>NZ_VBSB01000008.1 GCF_013337765.1 Mycolicibacterium sphagni | reverse complement strand
AAAACACTGCACCCCACCACCAAAACACCAAAGATTCCCCCTCACAGGGGTCACTGAAAAGTGAATAGAGTTACGGCGGCCATAGCGGCAGGGAAACGCCCGGACCCATCCCGAACCCGGAAGCTAAGCCTGCCAGCGCCGATGATACTACCCAACACGGGTGGAAAAGTAGGACACCGCCGAACACAATTTAGTGAAACGCCCCCCGAGAAATCGGGGGGCGTTTCCTTTTCTCGATCTTCAATTCCATTTCCTTAATTCGATTATCTCCAATTGTGACTGTCTGACCCGTGCCCGTATCCTTTACAGGTGGTCGATGACAGGCAAGGCAATTCCGGCGGGCGTCCGCCGCGCCGTCCCGCGGGAGCCGGCGCTTCGGGGCGCGATCGCCGCGGCGCCAATGCCCCGCAACGGTCGGGTCCAGGTCGAGCCCGCCTGGCGCAGCCTGAGCACTCTCCCAACGGCGACGACAGTACCCATCGCCCGGCTGCTCCGACCATCCCGGCGTCCATCGAGGCCAAGCAGCTTTCGCCTGAAATACGTGGTGAGCTCACGACTTTGGATAAGTCGACCGCGGACACGGTCGCTCGCCATCTGGTCGCGGCAGGTGAACTGCTCGACGAGGATCCGCAGGCCGCCCTCGAACACGCCCAGGCTGCCCGTGCCCGCTCCGGGCGGATCGCGGCGGTACGCGAGGCGGTCGGTATCGCCGCCTATCAGTGCGGCGACTGGGCCCAGGCGCTCTCGGAGTTCCGCGCCGCCCGCCGGATGGGCAGCAAGTCGCAACTGCTCCCGCTGATCGCCGACTGCGAACGCGGTGTCGGCCGGCCAGAACGTGCCATCGAGCTGGCTCGCAGCCCCGAGGCTGCCCAGCTCACCGGCGACGACGCCGACGAGCTGCGGATCGTCTCTGCCGGTGCCAGGGCGGATCTCGGTCAGCTCGAACAGGCCCTGGCGGTGCTGTCCAGTCCGCAGCCCGACCCGACGCGAACCGGTTCCACGGCGGCACGACTGTTCTACGCCTACGCCGAAACCCTGCTGGCACTCGACCGCGGTGACGATGCGCTGCAGTGGTTCATCCATGCCGCCGCCGCCGATATCGACGGTGTCACCGACGCCGAAGACCGGGTCAGCGAGTTGGCCTGACGTGACAACCCTTGCGCAGCAGCATGATTGCCTGCTGCTCGATCTCGACGGCACGGTCTTCCGCGGCCATGAGCCGACCGAGGGCGCCATCGCCGCCCTCGATGCGGCTCACACCCGCAAGCTGTTCGTCACCAACAACGCCTCCCGCGCCGCCGACGATGTGGCCGCCCATCTGCGTGAGCTCGGTTTCACCGCCCACACCGACGATGTGGTGACCAGCGCCCAGAGCGCGGCACGCTTGCTCGCCGACCAGCTCAACCCCGGGTCGAAGGTGCTGATCGTCGGCACCGACGCGCTGGCCGGCGAAATCGCGGCGGTGGGTCTGCAGCCGGTACGCGAGTTCGCCGACGAGCCCGTCGCGGTCGTCCAGGGGCATTCGACCACCACCGGCTGGCCGGACCTGGCCGAGGCCGCGCTGGCGATCCGGGCCGGCGCACTCTGGGTGGCCGCCAACGTCGACCGCACCCTGCCCACCGAGCGGGGACTGCTGCCAGGAAACGGCTCAATGGTCGCCGCACTGCGAACCGCGACCGACGCCGAGCCTCAGGTGGCCGGTAAACCTGCGACTGCCTTGATGCGAGATGCGCTGGCGCGTGGATCATTTGACACCCCACTGGTCGTCGGGGATCGCCTTGACACCGACATTGCCGGTGCCAACGCCGCGGAGCTGCCGAGCCTGATGGTGCTGTGCGGGGTCAGCACCGCGGCCGAGGCTGTCCATGCCACACCGGAACAGCGGCCCACCTATATCGGCGCCGACCTCCGGGATCTGCACGAGGGAGCCGACAGCCTCAAAGTGGCCGAGCAACCGGCCTGGCGGGTCGAGCTGAGCGATGGTGCGGTCACCGTCGTGGCCGCCGGGGGCGACCCAGGCGCAGACGGGCTGTCGATCGTCCGGGCCACCGCACGAGCGGTCTGGGATTCAGCGACAAATGGCCGTCGCCTTGCGGTCCACGCGGGTGACGACACCGCACGCGCCGCGCTGCAGCGCTGGTCCCTGCTGACGGCGGCCGATCGGCTAGCGTGAATGGCGATATGAGTACCGACCCCGAACAGATCCGCACCGACATCGACACCGTGCTGGCACAGCTGCCCAGTGTCGACCCGGACAGCGCCGACGCCACCGGTGTCGATATCGACGCGGTCGGACGCCAGCTCGAGGAAGCGCACCAGATCCTGGTCAATGCGCTGGAATCGGTGGAGAAGGGCTGAGTTCGACCGATGACGCGGCGTGCACGGGTTGACGCCGAGCTGGTCCGTCGGGGACTGGCACGGTCGCGGCAGCAGGCCGCCGAACTCATCGTCGCCGGCCGGGTCAGCATCGACGGGATGCGGGCGGTCAAACCTGCGACAGCCGTCGCGGTCACCGCGAACCTCACGGTCGAGGCCAGTGACGAGCGCACCTGGGTGTCGCGCGGCGCTCACAAGCTGATCGGCGCCCTGGACGTCTTCGGTATCGACGTGACGGGGCGGCGTTGCCTGGACGCGGGCGCGTCGACCGGTGGTTTCACCGAGGTGCTGCTCGACCGCGGCGCGGCAGAGGTGGTGGCCGTCGACGTCGGGTACGGGCAGCTGGCCTGGTCGTTGCGGTCGGACTCGCGGGTGGCGGTCATCGAACGCACCAACGTCCGTGACCTCACCCCGGACACCATCGGCGGTCCCGTCGGGCTCGTGGTCGCCGACCTGTCGTTCATCTCGTTGGCCACCGTCCTGCCCGCACTGACCGCGTGCGCGTCGGGGGACGCCGATATCGTTCCCATGGTGAAACCACAGTTCGAAGTCGGACGCGAGCAGGTCGGCTCCGGCGGCGTGGTGTCCGATCCGGAGCTGCGGGCCGCCGCGGTGCTGGCCGTCGCCGCCCGCGCCGATGCGCTGGGCTGGCAGACGGTCGGCGCGACCGCGAGCCCGCTGCCGGGCCCGTCGGGCAATGTCGAATACTTTCTGTGGCTGCGCGCCGAGACCGAGCGCGGGCTACACGGAGACGAATTGGACGCCGCGGTACGCCGCGCCGTCGCGGAAGGACCGCAATGACTTCTGAGCGGGTGATCCTGCTCGTCGTGCACACTGGCCGCGACGAGGCCACTGAGACAGCTCGCCGGGTGGAAAAAGTGCTGAGCGACAACGGGATCGGACTGCGGGTGCTCTCTGCCGAGGCCGTCGATCGCAGTGCACAGCACCTGGCCCCGGCCGAGGTGCACGGTCTGGGGGCCGCTATCGAGGTCGTGGACGCTGACGCCAACGCCGCAGTTGGCTGCGAACTGGTGCTGGTGCTCGGCGGTGACGGCACCTTCCTGCGGGCCGCCGAACTGGCCCGCAACGCGGAGATCCCGGTGCTGGGAATCAACCTCGGGCGCATCGGTTTCCTGGCGGAGGCCGAAGCCGAGGTCATCGACGCCGTCCTCGAGCATGTCGTCGCCCGCAACTATCGCGTTGAAGAACGGATGACGCTGGACATCACCGTCCGCTCCAAAGACACGGTCGTCTCCCACGGCTGGGCACTCAACGAGGCCAGTCTGGAGAAAGGCGCGCGGCTCGGGGTTATTGGGGTCGTCCTGGAGATCGACGGCAGGCCGGTGTCCTCGTTCGGCTGTGACGGCGTGCTGGTGTCCAGTCCGACCGGCTCCACCGCCTATGCGTTCTCGGCCGGTGGCCCGGTTGTGTGGCCGGATCTGGAGGCAATCATCGTGGTGCCCAACAACGCTCACGCGTTGTTCGCCCGCCCGATGGTCACCAGCCCGACTGCGCTGATCGCCATCGAGATCGAGGACGACAGCCATGATGCGCTGGTGTTCTGCGACGGCCGCCGGGAGATGCGGGTACCGGCCGGCGGGCGCCTCGAGGTGACCAAGTGCACGACACCGCTGAAGTGGGTGCGGCTGGACAGTGCGCCGTTCACCGACCGGTTGGTGCGCAAGTTCCGCCTGCCGGTCACCGGCTGGCGGGGGCAGTGATTCGCCGATGCTGGCTGAGATCCGGATCGAGTCATTGGGCGCGATCAGCGCCGCGACCGCGGAGTTCGACCGCGGCCTGACCGTGCTCACGGGCGAGACGGGCACCGGTAAGACCATGGTGGTGACGGGGCTGCATCTGCTGGGCGGGGCGCGGGCCGACGCCACCCGGGTGCGCTCAGGTGCCGAGCGGGCCGTCGTCGAAGGTCGTTTCGCCACTGCAGAACTCGACGATGCGACGGCGGGCCAGATCGACGAGATCCTCGATTCGTCGGGCGCCGACCGCGACGACGACGGCAGCATCATCGCCCTGCGCACAGTCAGCCGGGAGGGGCCGTCGCGGGCCTACCTGGGCGGGCGCAGTGTGCCTGCCAAATCGCTCACCACGTTCACCACCGGTCTTTTGACCCTGCACGGGCAGAACGACCAGCTGCGGCTGATGCGCCCCGAGGAGCAGCGGGCCGCACTCGACCGCTTCGCGGACGTCGACACCAAACTCGAGCGCTACCGGAAAGTGCGCGACCAGTGGCAGGTGGCCCGTCGCGACCTCGTCGACCGGACCAACCGCGCTCGCGAACTGGCTCAGGAAGCCGACCGGCTCAAGTTCGCGCTCACCGAGATCGATGGCGTCGACCCGGCGCCGGGCGAGGACGAGTCGCTGGTGGCCGATATCCGTCGGCTCTCGGAGCTGGACGCGCTGCGGGAGGCGGTCGCCGGTGCCCGCGCGAATCTGTCGGTAGACGAGCTCGCCGACGGTGAACCCCATTCGGCGACAGATACTTTGGGCCGTGCGGTGGCAATGCTCCAATCCACCGACGATCCCGCGCTTGGCGCCATGGCGCGCCAGCTCGCCGACGCGTTGACCGTTGTCGGTGACGTCGCCCGCGAGCTCGGCAGCTTCCTCGGCGACCTGCCTGACGATGCGAGCGCGCTGGAGACCAAGCTGGCCCGCCAGGCTGAGCTGCGCAGCCTGACCCGCAAGTACGCCGCCGATGTCGACGGAGTGTTGGCGTGGGCCAAGCAGTCCCGGGAACGCCTCGCCCAACTGGACGTGTCAGAGGATGCGTTGGCCGGGCTGGCCCGCCGGGTCGACGAGCTCGCCGGGCAGGTGGCCACCGCCGCGTTGGACCTGTCGAAGGTGCGGACCAAGGCGGCCAAGGGCCTGGCGAAGGCCATCACCGCCGAGCTCACCGGACTGGCCATGACCCACGCGGATTTCACGGTCGCGGTGTCGCTGATGCCGGCCCGTGACGACGACAGCGCGCCGCTGCGGTTGCCGTCCGGTGAGACCGTGCACGCCGGCGGCGAGGGTATCGATCTTGTCGAGTTCGGCTTCACCGCCCACCGTGGCACCGACGTCCTGCCGCTGAACAAGAGCGCATCCGGTGGCGAGCTGTCGCGTGTCATGCTCGCGCTGGAAGTCGTGCTCGCGGCCTCGGCCGAGGGCACGACCATGGTGTTCGACGAGGTGGATGCCGGAGTGGGCGGTCGGGCCGCGGTGCAGATCGGGCGACGGCTGGCGCGCTTGGCGCGCAGCCATCAGGTCATCGTCGTCACCCACCTGCCGCAGGTCGCTGCCTACGCCGACAGCCACCTGGTCGTCGACAGCGCAGGCAACGGCACCAGCGAAGTGCGCCGCTTGGACACCGAACAGCGGGTGGCCGAGTTGGCCCGGATGCTGGCCGGGCTCGGCGAATCCGACACCGGCCGCGCGCACGCTCGGGAGCTGCTCGAGGCTGCGCAGGAGGATCGGGTCAGCTCCGACGGGCAGGAAGCGTAGCGACCGGGGATTCAGCTCCGGCGGGCAGGAGCGTAGCGACCGGGGATTCAGCTCCGGCGGGCAGGAGCGTAGCGACCGGGGATTCAGCTGAGTGACATGACCACGGCGTAGCCGTCGTGATCGCCGGTCGTCATCGTCCGTCCGACCAGCTTGTTGTCGAGGCCGACCAAACCCAGATCGGTTGCCCCGCTGCCCACTAGCGCGGCGCGGACGGTGTCGCGGGCCTTGCGGAATGAGACGTAGATGTGGGTGGGATTCAAATTGGACAGGCCGGGCTGCTCGCGACTGAACGAGGCGGTCCACACGAAGCCGGTGCCGGCGGGGTCGGGTGCGGGGCCGAAGACGCGGCCGTGGTCGTTGATGAGCAGCCAGTGCGCGTTGGAGAACGCCACCTGGGATCCGGTTGGTTGCTGGCCGTAGACGACTCCCTCGATGACGCCCTGATAGCCGGTGGAGTGGATCTGCTGGGCGGGAAAGCCGGCGGCGGTCAGCGCGCCGTTGAGCTTGGCGGCCGACTCGGCGGCGGTCGTCGACGTCGAGTCGACGATGATCACGTTGATCGGCTGGTAGAGGGTCTTGAATGGATAGGCGGGGCTCGGCCAGTCGGCGAGCTTGCCGGTTCGCTTGAGCATCCATTTCCCGATATCGCCGTACGGTGTCTGGGTCGAGTCAGCGGGACTGGGCTGGGCTTCGGGCGCGCCGGTCAGATAGTCGTGCAGCTCGCCGAACCATTTCGTGACGGCGGTGACCGGGTCCGGTGCCGTCGGTGCCGGTTGGACGGGGGGCCGTGGTGCGGGCCGCGCGACGCCCGAGCCGGCTTCGCGGCGAGTCGACGCCAACGCCGCGGCGAGAACCGGCCCCGGCGCAGGGTCGGAAGGTGTTGGGGGAGTCCGCTTTTTGGAAGTGCGCATGGCCGCCGGCGGGGAATGGCCGGTGGAATGCGTGGAACTGCTGGGCCCGCGGGGTGACGGACCAGTGCCGGACGAATCGGCGTTGGCGATGCCGGCGCCACCGATCAGCGCCGCGCCCAGGCCGAGCGCGACGAGAAGTGCGCTCCGCCACCCCATCAGCTGACGGTACTCGTCAGCGCGCCGTCGCGACCCGGTCTTAGCGGGCGTGCACGTCGAAAATCAGCTCCGGCCGCGGCACGTCCCCTTGTCCCGGTTCGACGATCCCGAACGCGGGGGCGAGGTCCTCGCGGATAAACCGCTCGAGGCCGTCGCGGGTTTCCCAGACCTCGATGATGCACCAGCGTCCGTCCGCTTCTCCGGCGGCGTGGAACTGTTGACCGTTGGCGAGGCTGGCAGCCAACACCTTCTCGCGCATCGCGTCGTAGGCCTGCTGATCAATCGGTGGATACCAAACGACACCAATTGCCATGGTGAGGTCTCCCTTCTCGTCGATCACCGGATGCTAAATCCGCACCAGTCTTAATGCGAGTAATAACTTGCATTAAGCTGATTGGATGCCGAAGCGAATCGACGAGGACGAGCTCTTTCGGGCGGCCGTGACGGTGTTCGCGGAGTCGGGGTATCGCTCCACCACGACCCAGGAGATCGCCAAGCGCGCGGGTGTCAACGAGGCGACGCTGTTCCGCCGCTACGGCGACAAGGCGTCCTTGATCAATGCCGCCCTCACCCGTGTCCTGGCTGACACATCGTTCGCCCGAGTCGCCGTTACCCATGACGTCGAGGCGGATCTCGTCGCGCTGGTTCGGGCCTACGCGGAGACGGCCCAGACGTATGGGGGCGCCGTCATGACTCTGTTCACCGATGCGCCGCGGCATCCCGAGCTGCGCGAGGCAATGGCGGCCCTGATGCCGAACCTGGTCAACGCCGTTCGGCTCATCGAGGCGCACCAAGGTCGAGGGCAACTGGCGCAGGGTGATCCGTGGCAGAAGCTGGTCATGCTGATCGCGCCACAGCTCGTATCCGGCTTGTGGTCGCGCACGGGCGCCTCAGTGCCCGGCGCAGGATTCGATGCGGAAACCCTCGTCGCTGATTTCTTGAATGGCCATCGCGCGGGCTGAGGCGGCAGCGTTCCTGCGTCCAAACCGTGTTACTCCTGTGACAAAATGTGACTCGTGGGGCTGTTGTTACGGCGCGCCTCCACTGATATGGGCCCAGCCACCGACAGAATCCCCCCATGAAGATGTCAGCGCTTCTCTCGCGTAACACCGGTGCACGACCTGGCGTCACGGGCACGGCCCGCGTCGACCGCGACGTCGATCGCCTGCTGCGCCGCGTCGGCCCTGGCGACATCGTCGTGCTCGACATCCTCGACCTGGACCGGATGACCGCTGACGCTCTGGTCGACGCGAACATCGCCGGCGTGGTCAATGCTTCCCCGTCGATCTCGGGTCGCTACCCGAACCTCGGGCCGGAGGTGTTGGTGGCCAACAACATCACGCTGATCGACACCGCCGGCGAGGAGATCTTCAAGAAGATCAAGGACGGCGCGAAGATCCGGCTGCACAACGGCGGCGTGTACGCCGGTGACCGTCGCTTGGCCCACGGTGTGGAGCGCAGCGACGAAGAGATCGCCGACCTCATGCAGGACGCCAAGACTGGGCTCGTCGCGCATCTGGAGGCCTTCGCCGGCAACACCATCGAGTTCATCCGCAGCGAGAGCCCGCTGCTGATCGACGGGATCGGGATTCCGGAGATCGACGTCGACGTCTACCGCCGCCACGTCCTGGTGGTGGCCGACGGCCCGGGCGCCGAAGAGGACCTCAAGGCGCTCAAGCCGTTCATCAAGGAGTACCAGCCGGTGCTGGTCGGTGTGGAGGGCGGCGCCGACGTCCTGCAGAAGCACGGTTACCGGCCCCAGCTGATCGTCGGCAACCCGGATCAGATGAGCGCCGACGTACTCAAGAGCGGCGCACAGGTAGTGCTTCCCGCCGACTCCGACGGCCACGCCAACGGTTTGGAGCGCATTCAGGATCTGGGTATCGGGGCGATGACGTTCCCCGCCGCGGGTTCGGCCGCCGACCTGGCGCTGCTGCTCGTCGATCACCACGGCGCCGCGCTGATCGTCACCGCAGGCCATTCGGCGAGCATCGAAGAGTTCTTCGATCGCTCCCGTCAGCAGAGCAACCCGTCGACCTTCCTCACCCGGTTGAAGGTGGGCGAGAAGCTGGTCGACGCGAAAGCCGTTGCCACGCTGTACCGCAACCACATCTCCGGTGGCGCGATCGCCATGCTTATCCTGGCGGTTCTGTTCGCCATCATCGCCGCGCTGTGGGTGTCGCGGGCCGACACGTTCGTCATCGACTGGATCGTGACCTACTGGAACCATTTCTCGCTGTGGGTGCAGAGCTGGGTGACCTAGGCGTAGGGCAGAAAGGCTCACCGCTGTGATTTCGCTACGCCAACATGCCATTTCGCTGGCAGCAGTATTCCTCGCGCTGGCCGTCGGAGTGTTCCTGGGCTCCGGCGTGCTTTCGGACACGCTGCTGTCCGGACTGCGGGCTGAAAAGGGTGATCTGAACAAACAGATCACCACGCTCACCGATCAGCGCAACGCGGTCAACGAAAAGCTCAGTGCCGCCGATGATTTCGACACCCAGATGTCGGGCCGGATCGTGCGCGACGCGCTGGCGGGCAAGTCGGTGGTGCTGATCCGCACCCCCGACGCCGACAACGACGACGTGGCGGCGATGAGCCGGATCGTCGGCCAGGCCGGCGGCGTCGTCACCGGGACGATCGCGCTGACGAGTGAGTTCGTCGAAGCGAACTCCGCGGAGAAGCTGCGCTCAGTGGTGAACTCCGCGATCGTGCCCGCCGGCGCGCAGCTGAGCACCACGATGGTGGACCAGGGATCCCAAGCCGGTGATCTGCTCGGCATTGCGCTGCTGATCAATCGCAAGCCCGAGATCAGACCGGCCGACGACATGCAGCGCGACACCGTGCTGGCGGCGCTGCGCGACACCGGCTTCCTGACCTACGGGGGCGATCACATCGGCGCGGCCAACACCGCGGTCGTGGTCACCGGGGGAGCACTGGGCGACTACGCAGGCAATCAGGGCTCGACGGTCGCACGCTTCGCCGCGGCCATGGCCCCGCACGGGGCGGGAACCGTGCTGGCCGGCCGGGACGGATCCGCCGGCGGGACTGCCGCGGTGGCGGTGACCCGTGCCGACGCGGGTATGGCCGCCGATGTGACCACTGTCGATGACATCAGCGTCGAATCCGGCCGCATCACCACGGTGCTGGCCCTGCAGAGCCTGATCAACGGCGGACCGACGGGCAAGTTCGGCATCGGGCCTGGCGCGTCGTCGATCACCGTCCCGCAGTAACTCAGAGGTAACGAACCCCACTGGCGTGTTAGCGCCACCTTGTCGGGGTCGGTGTTAGGGTGAGATTCCGTGGGTCGGCAGGCCCCAGCTAGTTCACAGCGATCCCCTGCCCGTCGTCACGGAGGCCGCTCTTGCCACCACTGCGTAAGCACCCGCAGACCGCTACCAAGCACCTCTTCGTCAGCGGTGGAGTCGTTTCGTCGCTCGGCAAGGGTCTGACAGCAAGCAGTCTCGGTCAGTTGCTGACCGCACGTGGCTTGCAGGTGACAATGCAGAAGCTCGACCCCTACCTCAACGTCGATCCGGGAACGATGAACCCGTTCCAGCACGGTGAGGTCTTCGTCACTGAGGACGGGGCGGAAACCGATCTCGACGTGGGCCACTATGAACGCTTCCTGGACCGCAACCTGTCCGGCTCGGCCAATGTGACCACCGGTCAGGTGTATTCGGCGGTGATCGCCAAGGAGCGCCGTGGTGAGTACCTCGGCGACACCGTTCAGGTGATCCCGCACATCACCGACGAGATCAAGCGCCGCATCCTGGAGATGGCCGAACCCGACACATCGGGCGCCCGTCCTGACGTGGTGATCACCGAGATCGGCGGCACGGTCGGCGATATCGAGTCGCTGCCGTTCCTGGAGGCCGCGCGACAGGTCCGCCACGAGGTCGGCCGGGAGAACTGCTTCTTCCTGCACGTCTCGTTGGTGCCCTATCTGGCGCCGTCGGGCGAACTGAAGACCAAGCCCACCCAGCACTCGGTGGCCGCTCTGCGCAGCATCGGTATCAGCCCCGACGCGCTGATCCTGCGGTGCGACCGCGACGTGCCCGAGCCGCTTAAGAACAAGATCGCGCTGATGTGCGACGTCGACATCGACGGGGTGATCTCCACCCCCGACGCGCCGTCGATCTACGACATTCCCAAGGTGCTGCATCGCGAGGAACTCGACGCCTACGTGGTGCGCCGGCTCAGTCTGCCGTTCCGTGACGTCGACTGGACCCAGTGGAACGACCTGCTCGGCCGGGTGCACGACCCCAAGGAAACCGTGCGAATCGCGTTGGTGGGCAAGTACGTCGACCTGTCCGACGCGTACCTGTCGGTGGCCGAGGCGCTGCGCGCAGGCGGCTTCGCCCACCGGGCGAAGGTGGAGATGCGCTGGGTGGCCTCCGACGACTGCGAGACCGACAGCGGAGCGGCCACCGCACTGGGCGATGTGCACGGGGTGCTGATCCCCGGCGGGTTCGGCATTCGCGGTATCGAGGGCAAGATCGGCGCGATCCGCCACGCCCGCCATCGTGGGCTGCCGGTCCTCGGCTTGTGCCTGGGCCTGCAGTGCATCGTGATCGAGGCGGCCCGTTCGGTAGGGCTGACCGAAGCTAACTCGGCCGAATTCGACGAGGACACACCGGATCCGGTGATCTCGACGATGGCCGATCAGCGTGACGTGGTGGCCGGTGAGGCGGACTTGGGCGGCACCATGCGGCTGGGCGCCTACCCGGCGACGCTGGAAGCGGGATCGCTTGTGGCCGAGGCCTATCAGTCCACGCACGTGTCCGAGCGGCATCGGCACCGCTACGAGGTCAACAACTCCTACCGCGATCAGATCTCGCAGAGCGGGCTGCGGTTCTCGGGAACCTCGCCCGACGGGCACCTGGTCGAGTTCGTCGAATATCCCCGCGAGGTCCACCCGTTCCTGGTCGGTACGCAGGCCCACCCCGAGCTGAAGAGCCGGCCGACGCGGCCGCATCCGCTGTTCGTGTCGTTCATCGGTGCGGCGATCGATTACAAGGCGGCCGAGCGGCTGCCGGTGGAGATTCCCGAACAGCACCCCAACGGCAGGGAACACTCGGCGCAGCCGCTGGCCGAGCAGGTTCCAGAGCACTCATCTCGTGGATAAGCACGAATTCGAGACCGTATCCTCCGAAACCGTTTATCGCGGAAGCATTCTCGCCCTGCGGGTCGATCAGGTCCGGATGCCGGGCGGCAACGTCGCCAAGCGCGAGGTCGTCGAACACTACGGCGCGGTGGCCGTCGCCGCGGTCGACGAATCCGGCCGGGTGGCGCTGGTCTATCAGTACCGCCATCCGATCGGGCGCCGGTTGTGGGAGCTGCCGGCCGGGCTGCTCGATGAGCCGGGGGAGGACCCGGCGGTCGGCGCGGCGCGCGAGCTTCGCGAGGAAACCGGATTCACCGCCGAGCGCTGGGACGTGCTGGTCGATTTGATCTCCTCCCCAGGCTTCAGCGACGAGGCGCTGCGGGTGTATCTGGCCCGGGTTCTCACCGATGTCGGGCGGCCCGAGGGGCACGACGAAGAAGCCGACATGGAAGTGCACTGGGTGCACCTCAAAGATGCTGTACAGCAAGTGCTGTCGGGTGAGATCGTGAATTCCACTGCGGTAGCGGGCATTCTGGCCGCGCACGCGGTGATCGTCGACGGCAAGGCGACCAGGCCCGTCGACGCACTGTTCCCCGATCGCCCGACCGCGTTCGCCGCGGGGAAGGCCCGCTCGTGACCACTTTCCGGCCTGCGCTCGACGGGCAGGTGCAGGGCTACCTCGACCACCTCACCATCGAGCGCGGGGTGGCGGCCAACACCATCAGCTCCTATCGGCGCGACCTGCGCCGCTACGTCGAGCACTTGGCCCTGCGGGGTATCGACGACCTGACCAACGTCACCGAGATCGACGTCAGCGACTTCCTGGTGGCGCTGCGCCGCGGCGACCCCGACGCCGGCGCGGTGCCGCTGTCGGCGGTATCGGCGGCGCGGGCCCTGATCGCGGTGCGCGGGTTTCACCGGTTCGCGGCCGCCGAAGGGATCATCGGCGTCGACGTCGCCAGGGCGGTCAAACCGCCCACGCCCAGCCGTCGTCTCCCCAAGAGCCTGAGCCTCGACGAAGTCCTGGCCCTGCTCGACGGTGCCGGCGGGGACAGCCCGTCCGACGGACCGCTGACCTTGCGTAACCGCGCCATGCTGGAGCTGCTGTATTCCACCGGCGCCCGAATCTCCGAGGCGGTCGGGCTGGATGTCGACGACGTCGACACCGAAGCCCGGTCAGTGCTGCTGCGCGGTAAGGGCGGTAAGCAGCGACTGGTGCCCGTCGGCCGGCCGGCGATCGCGGCGCTGGACGCTTACCTGGTCCGCGGCCGCCCCGATCTGGCGCGCCGGGGACGCGGCACGCCGGCCATCTTCCTCAACTCACGCGGTGGGCGGCTCTCGAGGCAGAGCGCCTGGCAGGTGCTGCAGGATGCAGCCGAGCGGGCCGGCATCTCGGCGGCGGTGTCGCCGCACACGCTGCGGCACTCGTTCGCCACTCACTTGCTGGACGGCGGGGCCGATGTCCGCGTGGTCCAGGAGCTGCTCGGACACGCGTCGGTCACGACGACGCAGATCTACACCCTGGTCACCGTGCACGCGTTGCGCGAGGTCTGGGCCGGCGCACATCCGCGCGCGTGATGTCGCGGGTCTGCCGTTCGGAGAGCCGACACACCGTTAGACTTTCGCGGATGTTCGCCACGCCGCCGAATCGCCTGATGACGGGGGGCACGGCGTGACCGACGAGGCAGACGATTCCACTATCGGTCTCACCGGCCGCCCGCCCCGCCACATTCCCGAACCACAGCCGCTGACCTCGCATGGGCCGGCCAAGGTCATCTCGATGTGTAACCAGAAGGGCGGCGTCGGCAAGACCACCTCCACGATCAACCTGGGGGCAGCGCTGGCCGAGTACGGCCGCCGGGTGCTGCTGGTGGACCTCGACCCGCAGGGCGCGCTGTCAGCCGGGTTGGGCGTGCCGCACTACGAGCTGGCCCACACCGTGCACAACCTGATGATCGAGCCGCGGGTCAGCATCGACGAGGTGTTGATCAACACCCGGGTCAAGAACCTGGATCTGGTGCCCAGCAACATCGACCTGTCGGCCGCGGAGATTCAGCTGGTCAACGAGGTCGGCCGCGAGCAGACCTTGGCCCGCGCGCTGCACCCGGTGCTGGACCGCTACGACTACGTGTTGATCGACTGCCAGCCGTCGCTGGGCCTACTCACCGTCAACGCGCTGGCCTGCTCGGACGGAGTCGTCATCCCGACCGAATGCGAGTACTTCTCACTGCGCGGGCTGGCGTTGCTCACCGACACGGTCGACAAGGTGCGCGAGCGGCTCAACCCGCGACTGTCGATCAGCGGGATCCTGATCACCCGCTACGACAACCGCACGGTTAACGCCCGCGAGGTGATGGCGCGTGTCCTGGAACGCTTCGGCGACCTGGTGTTCGACACCGTGATCACCCGCACCGTGCGCTTCCCCGAGACCAGTGTCGCCGGCGAGCCCATCACCACATGGGCACCGAAATCCGCTGGCGCACAGGCATATCGATCGCTGGCCCGTGAGGTCATCGACCGCTTCGGCAAGTGACCGAACAGTCGGCGCCCGAAAAGGGCTTCCGTGTCACGCTGAGCAACTTCGAAGGCCCCTTCGATCTGCTGTTGCAGCTGATCTTCGCCCACCGCCTCGATGTGACCGAGGTCGCGCTGCACCAGGTGACCGACGAGTTCATCGCCTACACCCGTGAGATCGGGCCCGAGCTCGAACTCGACGAGACCACCACGTTTTTGGTGATTGCCGCCACACTGCTCGACCTCAAGGCCGCCCGGCTGCTGCCCTCCGGTGAGGTGCACGACGAGGAGGACCTGGCGCTGCTTGAGGTCCGCGACCTGTTGTTCGCGCGGCTGCTGCAGTACCGCGCGTTCAAGCATGTCGCCGAGATGTTCGCCGAACTGGAGGCAGCGGCGCTGCGGAGCTACCCGCGCGCCGTTGCGCTCGAGGACCGGTTCTCCGACCTGCTTCCCGAGGTCATGCTTGGTGTCGACGCGGCCAGCTTCGCCGACATCGCGGCCGCCGTATTCACCCCGCGCCCGGTGCCCGTCGTTCGCACTGACCATCTGCACACCCAGCAGGTGTCGGTGCCCGAGCAGGCCGAGCTGTTGCTGGAATTCCTCTCCGCACGTGGGGTGGGGCAGTGGGCGTCGTTCAAGGAATTGGTGGCCGACTGTGATGAGCCGATCCAGGTCGTCGGGCGCTTCCTGGCGCTGCTCGAACTGTATCGGGCCAGGACGGTAGCATTTGAGCAGATAGAACCGCTTGGTGTGCTCCAGGTTTCATGGACCGGAGACCGGCAGGTAGACGACGAGCTGGTCAGATCCGAGTGGGAAGAAGAATAGAACTAACCATGACCGACGACGCAGCCGAACTACCCGACTTGGATCTGGATATCGACGTCGCCCACGCCGACCTGGACGACGACGAACTGGGCCGGGTGCTCGAGGCGCTGCTACTGGTGGTGGACACCCCGGTCAATGCCGAGACATTGGCGACGGTGACCGAGCAGCCGGTGTACCGCATCACCGCCAAGCTGGAGTTGATGGCCGGCGAGCTGGCCGCCCGTGACAGCGGTATCGATCTGCGTGAAGCCGGTGGCGGGTGGCGGATGTACACCCGGGCACGACTGGCGCCCTACGTGGAGAGACTGCTCTTGGATGGGTCCCGGTCTAAGCTGACCCGGGCGGCACTCGAGACCCTGGCCGTCGTCGCGTACCGCCAGCCGGTCACGCGGGCACGGGTCAGTGCGGTGCGCGGCGTCAACGTCGACGCGGTGATCCGAACGTTGGTGGCGCGCGGGCTGATCACCGAGGCCGGCGCCGACGAGGACACCGGCGCAACGACGTTCGCCACCACCGAGCTGTTCCTCGAGCGGCTCGGACTCTCGTCACTGACCGACCTGCCCGATATCGCCCCGCTGCTTCCCGACGTCGACGTGATCGACGAGATGAGTGAAAACCTGGACGACGAGCCACGTTTCGCCAAACTGTCCGGTGGCGGTAGCGCGGACCCGAACATGTCCTTCGATGTGGATACCGATGCCTGAACCAGAAGGTGTGCGGCTGCAGAAGGTCTTGTCACAGGCCGGAATTGCGTCGCGGCGAGTCGCCGAACGGATGATCCTCGACGGCCGGGTCGAGGTCGACGGGCAGATCGTCACCGAAATGGGTACCCGGGTGGATCCGTCCACCGCCGATATCCGGGTGGACGGATCGCGAATCGTCCTGGACGACACGATGATGTATCTGGCGATCAACAAGCCGATCGGCATGCATTCGACGATGTCGGATGACCGCGGCCGGCCGTGTGTCGGCGATCTGGTGGAGCACCGGGTGCGCGGCAATAAGAATCTGTTTCACGTCGGGCGCCTGGATGCCGACACCGAGGGCTTGTTGCTGCTGACCAATGACGGCGAGTTGGCCCATAGGCTGATGCACCCGTCGTTCGAGGTGCCCAAGACATACCTGGCGACGGTAACCGGTTCGGTGCCAAAGGGTTTGGGCAAGACGCTGCGGGCTGGTGTCGAACTGGAAGACGGGCCTGCGTCGGTCGATGACTTCGCGGTGGTCGATGCGGTGCCCGGTAAGACGCTGTTGCGGCTGACGCTGCATGAGGGCCGTAAGCGCATCGTGCGTCGGCTGCTTGCTGCCGCGGGCTACCCGGTGGAGGCGTTGGTGCGGGTCAGCATCGGCGACGTGACGCTCGGTGAGCAGCGGCCCGGCAGCATCCGTGTGTTGACCCGCAAGGAAGTTGGCGAACTGTACAAGGCGGTAGGTCTGTGAGTGGTGTGGTAGTCGCGGTCGATGGTCCGGCCGGGACCGGAAAGTCCTCGGTGTCACGGGGATTGGCGCGTGCGCTGAATGCCCACTACCTGGACACCGGGGCGATGTACCGGCTCGTGACCCTGTCGATACTGCGCGCCCAGGTCGACCTGACCGATCCTGAAGCGATCGCTGCGGCCGCCGATGTGCCGCTGTCGGTGGGTAACGACCCGAATGTGGATCGCGCTTACCTTGGCGGCGAAGATGTTTCGGCCGAAATCCGCGGCGACGATGTCACCCGCGCGGTGTCTGCGGTGTCGGCAGTGCCGCAGGTGCGTGCGCGGCTGGTTGCGTTGCAGCGCGAATTGGCTGCCGGGCCAGACAATGTCGTCGTCGAGGGTCGCGACATCGGCACCGTCGTCCTGCCGGACGCCGACGTGAAGATCTTCCTCACCGCCTCGGCGGAGACCCGGGCCCGTCGGCGCAACGATCAAAACATCGCGGTCGGGTTGCCCGGCGATTACGAGACGGTGCTGGCCGATGTGCGGCGCCGCGATCACCTGGACTCGACGCGCGCGGTGTCACCGCTGCGCCGCGCCGACGATGCGGTGATCGTCGACACCAGCGAGATGACCGAGGCCGAAGTCGTGGCACACCTGCTGCAGCTGGTCGAACAGCGAAGCGGGGCAGTGCGATGAGCGACGACGGTACCTGGTCTGACGAAAGCGACTGGGAACTCACCGACGAGGGTGTCGAGGACGAGGACAGCGAAGCATTCGCGCCGCCACCGGTGGTCGCCATCGTGGGGCGGCCCAACGTCGGCAAGTCCACCTTGGTGAACCGGATCCTGGGCCGGCGCGAGGCCGTCGTGCAGGACCTGCCCGGGGTGACCCGCGATCGCGTGTCCTACGACGCGCTGTGGTCCGGGCGGCGCTTCGTCGTGCAGGACACCGGCGGCTGGGAACCCGACGCGAAGGGCCTCCAGCAATTGGTGGCCGACCAGGCTTCGGTGGCGATGCAGACCGCCGACGCGATCATCCTGGTCGTGGATGCGACGGTCGGCGCGACCTCCGGCGACGAGGCCGCGGCACGGATTCTGCGCCGGTCGGGTAAGCCGGTGTTCTTGGCGGCCAACAAGGTTGACAACGAGAAGGGCGAGTCCGACGCGGCGGCACTGTGGTCGCTGGGGTTGGGGCAGCCATATTCGGTCAGCGCGATACACGGTCGCGGCGTGGCCGATCTGCTTGACGAGCTCCTCGCCGTACTGCCTACCTCTTCCGAGGTCGCTCCCGGGCCCGGAGGACCGCGACGTGTGGCATTGGTCGGCAAGCCGAACGTCGGCAAGAGCTCGCTGCTGAACCGGCTGGCCGGCGCCGAACGCTCAGTGGTGCATGATGTCGCGGGCACCACGGTCGATCCGGTGGACTCGCTGATCGAATTGGGCGGCAAGACATGGCGTTTCGTCGACACCGCCGGGCTGCGCAAGCGAGTTGCGCAGGCCAGCGGGCACGAGTTCTACGCGTCCGTGCGCACGCATAGCGCGATCGATGCCGCCGAGGTGGTGGTCGTATTGATCGACGCATCGGAACCGCTGACCGAGCAGGACCAGCGGGTGCTGACGATGGTCATCGAGGCCGGCCGGGCGCTGGTGCTTGCGTTCAACAAATGGGATCTGGTCGACGAGGATCGGCGCTACCTGTTGGACAAGGAGATCGACCGCGAGCTTGCGCAGCTGCAGTGGGCGCCGCGGGTGAACATCTCGGCCAAGAGCGGTCGGTCGGTGCAGAAGCTGGTGCCGGCAATGGAGACCGCGCTGGCGTCCTGGGATGCCCGCATCTCGACCGGGCAGCTCAATACCTGGATCAAGGAAATCGTCGCTGCCACGCCGCCGCCGGTGCGCGGCGGTAAGCAGCCGCGAATCCTGTTCGCCACCCAGGCCACTGCGCGTCCGCCGACGTTTGTGCTTTTCACCAGTGGTTTTCTGGAGGCTGGCTATCGGAGGTTCCTGGAGCGCCGGCTGCGCGAGACCTTCGGTTTCGAGGGCAGCCCGATCCGGATCAATGTCCGGGTGCGGGAGAAGCGCAAGCTCAAGCCACGCTAATCGGCGGGTTTGGCGGGATTTCACGGGCACTGGGCAGTAGATTGCCAGGCATGGAGTTTGCTGCGTCTTCAGTGCCCGCTCGGCGACTGGTCTACGGGATCGCCGGATTGATGATTGCCGCCGCGCCCGCGGCCGCCGTGTTCACGGGTGCCTTCCACGGCGCTGCGCCCCGGGTGCTGGCTTGCTCGGAGACCGACACCGAGGACAGCTTCTCGATGAACTGCGCGCCGTCGGTCATTCCCGACACGAGTGACGTGCTGACCGAGGCTGAGGTGGCCGAGCCGGGCTGGAATGGCGGCGACCACGGTGGCGGACCCGCCGGTGGCGGACCCGGCAGCGGCGGCGGCCACCGCTAGGCCTTGAGCCAGCGCTGTCCGTACGTGTCGAGGTGCACCACGTCCTCGACGGGTTTGCGAGTGGTCGGGCCGTAGCGCCCCTTCGGCCAGCCCAGCGGAATCACGCAGATCGGGGTGACCGAGAGCGGTAGGCCGAGCGTCTTGCGGGCCGCGGTGACGCTCATCAACGGCATCGTGATCAGCGATGCGCCCAGCCCCATCGCACGGGCGGCCAGCAGCAGGTTCTGCACGCTGGGGTAGATCGACCCGAAGTAGGACGTTTCCCCGACGAACGGGGTCGGAACGTACGGCAGGCGCATGCCACCCCGCAGGCAGGGGATGACCAGCACAGGAATCTCGCTGAAGTGCTCGACCTGCCACTTCACCGATCGCAGGATCTTCAGCATCGACTCGTCGCCCTTGGCCGCGCGCTCGCCGATTGCCCCGTACAGCGACCAGCCGCGACGGTAACGCTTGCCGAGTTTGTCCTTGACCCGCTGATCCTTGACGACGATGAATTCCCAGTTCTGGCCGTTGGAGCCAGTGGGGGCGCGCAACCCCAGCTCGATGCATTTCACAACGATGGCGTCGTCGACCGGGTCGGGCTTCACCCGCCGGATGGCCCGCTGGGTCATCATCGCGTCGAGCAGGGGCATGTTCAGGTCGGCCAGGGCCTCGTCGGTACTCGGTATCTCGCTCATAGGGAACGAGGTTATTGGCCTCGCGCCCGGGCGTGGTCCTGTGTGCCGTATCACGTTGCGGTGCTGAGTGTTTGGTGAGCGCCGTGCCCGGCGTCGGCCCTGACAGGGAGTCCGGATAGGGTTTTTTGGTGTCTGTCACCCACATGATCGTGATCGCCCTGGCGGGGATGGCGGCGGGTGCGATCAACTCGCTGGTCGGTTCGGGCACGCTGATCACATTCCCGACGCTCGTGACGCTGGGATTTCCGCCGGTGACGGCGACGATGTCAAACGCAATCGGCCTGGTGGCCGGCGGGGTGTCCGGCACGTGGGGATATCGCAAGGAGCTCGGCGGGCAGTGGGATCGGCTGCGCTGGCAGATCCCGGCCTCGCTGGTTGGGGCGGCGATCGGTGCGTTTCTGCTGCTGCATCTACCGGAGAAGGTCTTCACCCAGATCGTGCCGGTGCTGCTGATCCTGGCCTTGGTGCTGGTGGTGATCGGGCCGCGGATTCAGGCTTTTGCGCGGTCGCGTGCCGAGGCGGCGGGGCGATCGGCTTCGCACGTGTCGCCGAAGCGGATGACGGCGCTGGTGGCCGGGACGTTCGCGGTGGGGATCTACGGCGGGTACTTCACCGCTGCGCAGGGGATCCTGCTGATCGGGGTGATGGGCGCGCTGCTGCCCGAGGACATGCAGCGGATGAATGCGGCCAAGAACCTGCTGTCGCTGCTGGTGAACATCGTCGCGGCGGTCGGCTACACGGTGGTCGCGTTCGACAGGGTGAGCTGGGAAGCTGCCGGGTTGATCGCGGCCGGATCGCTGATCGGTGGGTGGCTGGGTGCGCACTACGGGCGACGGCTGTCGCCGAACGTGCTGCGAGCGGTGATCGTGGTGGTCGGGCTCATTGGTCTGTACCGACTGCTCACCGTGTGACACGTGTGGCCGATTCGGGTGTCCGCTGGGGGCTGCGGTAGGCTTTCGACCTGCTGCCGGTGGTACTCGGAAGCAACGGGCTGTGGCGCAGCTTGGTAGCGCACTTCACTGGGGGTGAAGGGGTCGCAGGTTCAAATCCTGTCAGCCCGACACAGATGCAAGGGCCAGGACCGGCATAGGCCGGCCTGGCCTTTTGCGTTGCGGAGGCATGTCAGCCCGACCATGAAAGAAACTCGCCCGCGGAAGCCGAGCGAGAGCCAATCCAGCCATTGGCCAGACGTCGCGGCGTCGGCCGTCGCTACGATCCGGACGTGAGACTGACGTCGGGGGAGCACTTCGCGGGATTTCGAGTCATCGAGTCCCTTGGGGCCGGGGGCATGGGCGAGGTGTATCTAGTTGAGCATCCCCGGCTTCCGCGTCGCGAGGCGCTGAAGGTGCTCTCCGCGGACTTCACCACGAATGAGGAGTTCCGTCAGAGGTTCCTGCGTGAAGCGGAGCTGGCTTCAGCTCTGTGGCACCCAAACCTGGTCACCATTCACGACCGCGGCGAAGCGGAGGGCCGACTGTGGATCTCGATGGACTATGTCGACGGCGCCGACGCCGCAAACCTGGTGCGCAGGCGATATCCCACTGGGATGCCGGTAGACCAGGTGATCGCCATTGTTACTGCCGTCGCGTCAGCGCTGGACGCCATTCACGCAGCCGGCATGCTGCACCGCGACGTCAAACCGGCCAACATCCTGTGTTCCGAACCAACTTCGGGCGTACGCCGGATTGCCCTGGCGGACTTCGGGATTGCTCGTCAGATCAACGACTCAAGCGGCATCACCGCGACGAATACCACCATCGGAACAGTCTCGTACGCGGCTCCGGAACAACTCATGGGCAAGAGGTCGGACGGTCGGGCGGATCAATACGCGTTGGCTGCCACCGCATTTCACTTGCTGACGGGTGCGGCGCCGTTTGTCGACTCCAACCCGGCTGTCGTGATTACCCAGCACCTCCATGCGTCACCGCCACGGCTCGGCGACGTTCGCCCAGAACTATCACAGCTTGACGCCACGTTCGCGAGAGCGATGGCGAAGGATCCGGTGCAGCGCTTTGCTTCCTGTAGTGACTTCGCTGCAGCCCTCGCCGGTGCGGTCGATCGGGTAGTCGTGGAGGGCGGCAACACGATGGCCACACCGGTCTCGGTTCCGACATTCGTGTCGCCACCGCCCCAGCCCGCTGCGTGGCAATCTGTCCTGCCACCGACCGATCCGAAAGCTGCACCAGGATCAGCCCGAAAGAGTCCCTTCAGCCCAGTCATAGTGGTCCTGACGGTCTTGGGCCTGGGCCTGATCGCAGCCGTTGCCTTCGTCGGCTGGCAGTTGGCCAACCGGCAGGAGAGGTCTGCCCTGGCTCCGGCGGCACCGCCATCCGCTACGCCGACGGCAGCCCCAACGTCGCCCCAGTCCCCAGTCACCGTCACAGTGTCGGCGCCGCCTAGCGCCACTGCGGCGACGCCAATGCTGCTCGCCGACGCCGACATTCACGGATTTGTGGGCTTTGGCGGTGATGCCCGCTGCAGCGGAGGCGATCGCGCCATTGTCGTCATGCGCACGCCGGAGTCTGCACTCGTGGTCTGCAAGTCCCAAGGAGGCGGCGCTTACTACCGTGGCTTACGGCTCAGCGACATGGCGACGATTGAGCTCACCAACATCGCAGTAACCGACTCCGGCTCAACGATCGTGGTGACCAACAACTCCGACGGCACCCGGTATGAAATCAGCAAAACCGGCCTTCAGATCGTCAAGAATGGTCAGGTGCTCGGCAGCGAGTCGGCGATCGAGTTCGCGACGCCGTAGGCCAGACCCCCAGGGGCCGATCAGCTGCTGCCTGGAAAGTAATACCTTGCTGCTCGTAAAGTAAAGCCCCACGATGGACTCGGCGGAAATCGGTAGGACCCCGCGGGACGCGCATCGTCACCCCGCAGACTTCGGGAGAGCAGGCGTGATGATTTCAGCAGCTGAAGCGCCGCCGACCTGGCCCGCGAGCACCAGGCGGCGCGTACTCGAGGCGGCAATCACCCTCTTCGGGCAGTACAGCTTCGCCGGAACATCACTACAGATGATCGCTGATGATTTGGGCCTCACCAAGGCGGCGATCTACTACCACTTCCGCACGCGTGACGATCTGCTGCTGGCATTGATGGCGCCCATATTCACTGAGATCGCCGATGTCGTCGATGCCGCGGAAAAGAAGAAGCGCATCCAACTCCGAACAGAGAGGATGCTCGCCGGGTATGCCGGAATTGTCGTGCGCCACCGTGCAGTCGCGGCCATCACCACCTTCGACCCGAGCGTTCGGGCGGTCTTGCGCGAACAACCGGAGTGGTCAGCGCTCATCGACCGCCAGCTCGTTCTGCTTGCCGGCGGTGAACCCGGAGAGCGCGGACTGCTTGATGCCACCATCGTGCTCACCGGCCTGGCCGCAGCAGCATCCGCCGCGCCGCAGCACCTCGACGGCGAACTGTTGCGCCTACACCTCATCGATGCCGGCCGGCGCATACTCGGGCTTCCGGCAATCACACGATGACGAACCCGGAAGCAAGTGTGAACTCGCACATCCTTACCGAACTCCTTGACAGGGAGAAGATCCGGGACTGCCTGGCAAGGTTGGCGCGCGGCGAAGACCGTCGCAACGCTGAACTCATCACGTCCGCATACTGGCCCACTGCCGTCGTGGATCTCGGAATTTTCACCGGCACCTTCGACGAATACCTGGCCTGGGTGGTCCCAGGATCTCCGGATATTCCCGTCACCCAGCATGTGCTCGGGCAGCATCTCATAGACCTCCATCCCGACACCGCCATCGTCGAAACCCCGGTAGTGGCCTATCACCGGGTGACCGCCCCAGAAGGCGACCGCGACACCGTGATCGGTGGGCGGTACGTCGACTGGATGGACAAGATCGACGGCGGTTGGCGGATCGCGCATCGCACGATGCTCTACGACTGGTGCAACGACCTCGGTCAGGCGACGTGCTGGGCGACAGCGGGCCTGATGGGAATGCCGTTCGACCACGAACGCTATGCCGGCCGTGCACACCGCGACCCCAGCGAACACCTGCTGGGCGACCGTTGGCGGGCCGACACGTGACCCGGTTGTCCGGCAAGGTCGTGGTCGTCACCGGTGCCAGTCGCGGGATCGGGAAAGGGATCGCCGTCGCGCTGGGAGAGTTGGGCGCCACCGTCTACGTCACCGGGCGCACAACGGATTCCGGTCGGTGCGAACTGCCCGGCACGGTCGGGCAGACCGCTGCCGAGGTCGGCGCCCGCGGGGGGATCGGCATCCCGGTCACGGTGGATCACGCTGACGACGCCGCGGTCGACTCCCTGTTTGACCGCGTCGCGGACGAAGCGGGACGGCTCGACATCCTGGTGAACAACGCCTTCGCGTTGCCCGAGGACCTCACCGATGGAAAACCCTTCTGGGACAAGCCGATGTCAAATTGGCAGATGGTCGACGTCGGAGTGCGATCCAACTTCGTCGCCGCCCGCCGCGCAGCGCAGATCATGGTCCCGCAGCGGACCGGTCTGATCGTGGCGACCTCGGGCTACGTCGGAGTCACCTACACCTACGGAGTGGTGTTCGGGCTGAGCAAGTCCGCAGTGGACCGGATGGCCCGTGACATGGCGATCGAACTGCAACCGCACCACGTGGCGTCAGTCTCGCTGTGGCAGGGGCTGACGATGACCGAACGAGCCCAACGCAATCTTGCGGCGCAACCGGAGATGGCGGAGTCCCTCGTCACCGCCCCGGCGGTCGGTTGCTCGCCGGAGTTTCCTGGTCGGGTGATCGCCGCGCTGGCCACCGATCCCGAGTTGATGAGCCTGTCAGGAGGCACCTTCATCACCGCCGAACTGGCTGGAAAATACGGCATTACAGACATCGACGGCCGGGTCATACCTTCGCTGCGCGCCCAACGCGGATCGCCTATCTGGGGACCTGTCCTTAAGGCCTGCCATGGATGCTGAACGGCTCGCCCGACTCGAGAGACTGGTGGACCGCCAGGACATCAGCGATTGCCTAACCCGGTTCAGCCGCGGCGTGGACCGCTTCGACCGCGACGTTTTCTTGTCCGCCTTCCACCCTGACGCGACAGTCGCCGCCGGCGACTTCGTCGGCAACCCGACCGACCTATACGACTGGGCGCACAGCCTCCATGAGCAGGGTCAGATTGCGACCCAACACCTGCTGCTCAATCACACCTGCGACATCGACGGCCGCGTCGCGCACACTGAAACCTACTACCTGTTCGCTGCACGAAATCGCGACGAATCCAACTGGTTGGCTGGTGGTCGCTATCTCGACAGGCTGGAGCGGCGCGCTGGGGAGTGGCGAATAGTACTGCGCACCAATGTTATTGAGTGGTCTGGATCGCTGCCGACGATGCCGATCCCGTTTGCCGATGTCCTCGATATCGCAGCCAATGGGCTCTCTGCCCGTGACAATACCGACCCGTCCTACACGCGCCCCCTGTCCAACCACCGGCGAGCCCACAACCCACTCGCCTGATACAAGCTGGGCTCACGCCATCGCGAACTGCTCATGCATCACCACCACGCTCGCAACGCGCTGTAGCCCGCGCTCAGCCGCGACGCGTTCATCGTCCGGGCGAGTCCGGTAGGAAGACAGCGGACGAGCAGTGCCGCCCCTAAGGCCGCCGTCTGGGTTTGCTCACCATCCCCAGCTGTGGACTCCGCCAGGTCATGGCCATTGGTGGGTCGGTGCGTTTAAGACCGCGTCAGATGGGGAATAGACAGCCAGGTTCAAACTCGAGCCGGAAGTGTTGACGAAGCCACCCGGTAATCGAATAAGGACTTTCATGAGCCAGCCCGCCGCTGAACGCGAATCTGAATACGCCGACGTCCTGGAGATGTTCCGCCACCTGGCCACATTGGACCCTGACACCGCTGCATTCCAGCGGCAACGGGACGCCATCGTTGCGCGATGCCTGCCGCTGGCCGACAACATCGGCCGCCGCTTTGCCAACCGTGGTGAGCCCCTCGAAGACCTCGTCCAGGTGGCACGCGTCGGGCTGGTGCAGGCGGTCAAGCGGTTCGACGTCGAGAACGGCTCGGACTTCCTGTCGTTCGCGGTACCCACCATGATGGGGGAGGTTCGCAGGTACTTCCGCGACCACAGCTGGTCGTTGAAGGTGCCGCGACGGCTCAAAGACCTCACCGTGCAGCTCAACCGTGGCAGGTCCGAACTCTCCCAGACGCTGGGCCGCGCACCGACAGCCACCGAACTGGCTGAGCACCTCGGCATGGACCGCCAGGAGATCGTCGATGGTCTGATCGCGTCGAGCGCCTACGCCACCCAGTCCACCGATGTTCCCGTGCGGGCCGATGATGGGCAGCGGGCGTTGAGCGAACGGCTGGGGACCGTCGATGTCAACATCGAGAGGGTCCTGGATGTGGAGACGGTCCGTCCGCTGCTGGCGGCATTGCCGGACCGCGAACGAACAGTGTTGGTGCTGAGGTTCTTTGAGAACATGACGCAGTCACAGATCGCCGAGCAGATCGGCGTCTCGCAGATGCACGTGTCCCGGATCTTGACGAAGGCCATCGCAGGCATCCGGCAGCGGATGGAGGATGCGGAGGCGGCGTCACCCACGCTGCCGATCTCGCACCGCCGGGCGCAGATGGCGTCGAGAGATCTCCCGCGCCCGCACTCGGGCACAACCGAAAAGGCTCAGAGCCCGCGGCCTGACAAGAAAAACGGTTCCGGCGCCGTCGCGTAGACGGCTTTGGCGGTAGGGCCCCGGCTAGTCTGTCGACGTGCTGCACTTGCGCGTCATCGCACCGGAGCATCTACGCGAGCAAGTTCTCGACGTGCTGCGCAACGAGCCGGGTGTGGGCAACCTGCTCTTCTATCCGGGTGTGGCCCTGCTTCCCGAGGGCGACGAGATCACCGCCGACGTGGCCCGCGAATGTGTCAACGACGTGATCCGCAAACTCAAACAGCTTGATATCCAGCATGAGGGCGCAATCACGCTGCACAGTCTCGAAACTGTCCTGTCGACCAGGGCGCACCATGCCGAGGAGGCAGCGGAGGGGGACGCGGCGGACGCGTTGGTCTGGGATGAGCTGATCGCCCGGACCCGCGAAGACTCGACGCTGACGATGACGTTCCTGCTCTTCATGATCCTGGCGTGTCTGCTCGCCGCCATCGGCGTTGCGACTGATTCATCGGTCACCGTGGTGGGCGCGATGGTTGTCGGCCCAGAATTCGGTCCGCTGGCCGCGTTGGCCGTCGCCTTGGTCCAGCGGCGGGCGCGGCTGGCTCGCCAGGCAGTGGCGGCTCTGCTTATCGGGCTGCCGGTGGCAATGGCGATCACAGGGCTAGTGACTCTTGGCGCCGAAGCGGGCGGCTGGATCACCCTGGATGACGTGAAAAACGTCCACCAAGTCGACTTCATCTACCGGGTTGGGCCGATTTCGTTGGTCGTCGCGTTGTTGGCCGGGGCCGCCGGAATGCTGTCGTTGATATCGTCGAAGTCTGGCGCGCTGGTGGGTGTCTTCATCTCCGTGACCACCGTGCCCGCAGCGGGTTTCGCGGTGGTTGCCGCGGTACTCGGCGACTGGTCGGTGGCCGGGCGGTCGGCCCTCCAGCTTCTCGTGAACCTCGTTGGGATTGTGATCGCGGGTGTGGTGGTCTTGGTCTTGCATCCCCGGAAGTCGTTGATCCCTCGATCGGTGCAACCGAACTAGCTACGCGGTTCGGGCCTTGGCGTGGGCCGACCGCCGCAGCCGTGAACGTCGAAAGCCTTTGAATGTTCGGCCATCTCACCGTCCGTTGGCAAGCACCAGCACCGGCTGGTCGCGGTAGAGATCGGGGAACAGATCCTTGAGACCGTGGACCTTGGGCATGTCGTTGATCTCGATGTACGGGTACGTCGGGTTCGAGTTGAGGAAGTCCTGGTGGTGTTCCTCGGCGGGGTAGAACGCTCCCTTCGGTGACACCGTGGTGACGATCGGGCCGGGGAACACCGCCGCCTTGGTCAGCTGGGCGATGTAGGACTCCGCGACCCGCTTCTGGGTGTCGTTCTGCGCGAAGATCGCCGACCGATATTGAGTGCCGGTGTCCGGACCCTGACGGTTGAGTTCGGTGGGGTCCTGCACCACAGAGAAGTAGATCCGTAGAAGCTCGCCGAAGGTGACCTGGTGAGGGTCGTAGGTGATGCGAACCGACTCCGCGTGCCCGGTGGTTCCGGTGCTGACCGTCTCGTAGTTTGCGCTCTGCGCATCGCCACCGGCATAACCGGATTCGGCCTGCGTGACTCCTTTGACGTGTTGGAAGACGCCCTGCACACCCCAGAAGCAACCGCCGGCAAGCACTGCCGTCTCGGTTGCGCCTGCAGCTGATGCCGGCTCGTCGACTTCAGGTGCGGGGACGGCGACGGACTCCTTGGCGGTCGTCATCAGCGGAATCGCTTCCCGTCCAATAGTGAACGCCGCGGCAGTACCGACCACCACTAGGACGAGTCCGATTACGAGGCTTACCCAGTTGCTGCGTGTCACTCCTTGAGTGTCCACCCGATTCGGCCGTTGCGGGCTCGCCGCCGATAGCCGTCATGGATTGGTAAGGCCGCTCTGGGCCGCAGCGGGCAGATCTGGGCCTACCGTCAACGCATGAGCCCACGGCCACCGCTTCAATCGCGGCTGCTGACCCGACGCAATATGTTGTTCGCCACCGTGCTGCTCGGTGCTGCTGCGGGTTGCGCATCGCTGCGCGGTCTCGCCGGCGCCGATCCGCCGAACAAGTCGACGGAGGTTTTCGCGGTCACACACACCGATGCGGAGTGGAAGAAGCTCTTGACCCCGCAGCAGTACAACGTCCTTCGGGATGCAGGCACCGAGCTGCCGTTCAGCAGCCCCCTCAACGACGAACACCGTGCCGGCGTGTTCAGCTGTGCCGGCTGCGCGCTGGACAACTTCTCGTCGACGACGAAGTTCGACAGCGGCACCGGATGGCCAAGCTTCTTCAAGGCGCTGGACAACGCCGTCCTCGAACGCATGGACGACAGCCTCGGCATGTCACGCACCGAGGTGCTGTGTCGGCAGTGCGGCAGCCATCTCGGCCACGTCTTCGACGACGGACCCCGGCCGACCGGCCTGCGCTACTGCATGAACGGCGTCGCCCTCAGCTTCCGCGCGACGTAAATCCCTGTGCCGCATTACCGCTCACTGAGGCTTCGGGCGAATCTCCTGCGGCAGAAAGCTGCCGTCGTTCTTGCCCACCTCATTGGCTATCAGATCGTTCAACAAGGCGTTCATCCGAACTATGAGATCTCTGTTCTTCTCCGGATCCAGCGCAAGATTGTGCGTCTCGAGCGGATCGTTCCTCAGGTCGAAGAGCTGAACGTCGTTGTCCCGGAGAATCTCTTCCATCGTTGTCGGCGTATTGAAGTTCGAAGGGGAGTAGTAGCGCGCGAACTTGTACCGCCCGTCGAACGCGAAGCTCATGAAGCCGCGCTTATCCAGCTTGGTCTGCAGCTCGGTCAGCGGTGGCGCGGGCTTGTTCTGAAGCAGCTCCTTCATCCCGGCCACGCAATAGTCGGCATCAATGGTGAGCGGGCCGACGTAGTTGAAGAGTGCGCCGCGACGCACGGTTTGTGGACCCGCTGTTCCGGCGGTCGCGAGCACGCCCGAAATGTCATGGCCGGGTAGACCCTTCACGGCCTCGATGCGCTGACTTTCGGGCACCCCAGCCAGCCCGGGAAGTGAGGGCATCAGGTCCAGGTGGCTGGTCACGACGTCGGAGGATTGCCCCTGCGGATGATCGGGATGCACGACGATCAACGGCACGTGAGAGTTGCCCTCGTAGGCCATCGGCCCCTTGCCCCGGATGCCGCCGTGATCACCGGCCATTTCACCGTGGTCCGCGGTGAAGATCACGACCGTCTCCTCCCACAGGCCAAGTTCGTCGAGGCCGTCTTCGAGTTGTTGCAGGCTGAGGTCCGTGTCGCGAATCATGTTCAGGTAATAGTCATTAAAGACCTGCCACATGTCGGGTCGGTTCGTTGGGATGGTGCCCAGAACTCCCTCCCACCCCGTGTTGTATTCCGCCAACGCGGGTGGCATGCCCGGCGCCGACAACGATTCGGTGAGGGTCGGCGAGGGAGAGGTGTTCCAGCGCTGGCTGTACAGGGAATTCGCCGGGGGGGTGACGATCGCTCCCTTCGAGATAGCCTGCTGCACTTGAGGTGTTCCTGGAACATTGGCGTCGGCGTACATGATGTCGTGCGGATTCAGGTAGCTCATGACCAAGAAGAACGGTTGCCCGGATTCGCGCAACTTCGGCACATTGCCCCGCAGCCATCGGACGCCTTCGCTCGCGGTGTACACGTCGGTGTCGTAGCCCTGATTGGGCGCGCCGGGTTTGTCGCCGTCCGGTTGGTAGATGTCGAATCCATAGGGCTGCAGTGCTTCGCAGTAGTTGACCGTCGGCTTGGGCGGGATGATGTCGGCTTCCATCTCCCACTTGCCGAAGAATGCGGTCTGGTAGCCGAGCTTTTTCATCATCGAGCCCATGTTGGGCTGCTCGCGCGACAGGTTCGGCACCCAGCCGGTCTCCATCTGGTCGAAGACACCGTTGACTTGCGGAGGATGCCCGCTGTAGAACGCCGCCCGCGACGGTGTACACATTGCCGAGGCGATGTAGTGATTGCGGAAGCTGATTCCCTGTCGCGCAAGGCGGTTTAGGGCAGGCGTGGTGTAGCCGGCCGCAGCTGGTAGATCGAACCGCGTTTGGTCGCGGATGATGAGGATGACGTTCAGTGGCTGGTTCGGTGGCCTAGGTGTCGCGGGAGATGCGGGACCGGCAGTGCTGTGGGTGGATTGCTTGCGGTCGCTGCCGTCAGAGCTGCGTAATGCGGTGGCGGCTGCCGCCCCCGCGGCTACGCCGAGACCGAGTAGGCCGGCGCCGCCGAGCACGCGCCGGCGGCTCACCCACCCGGCGCTGGGCGTATCAGGCTCTGGTGGCGTCGCCGGGACGTCCGGCCCCTCCGTCATCCGAGGACCGTCCGCGCGTCGCGACCGGTGGGTGCGGCCACATTCATAGCGGTGTCCCCTCGACGAGGCAGGCCTGATCTGTCGCTCTGAAGCGTAGTTCTCAACCGCCGGTCGGGCCGAATGCTGTGATGGGTCGCGATACTCCCTGGAAGGATGTGCGGCGATGAGAATCGGCATCAGCGGCACGCACAGCATCGGCAAGTCAACCTTTGTGCACGACTTCCACCGAGCGCACCCCGACTTCGAGATCGAAGACGAGCCTTACCGCCAGCTCGCGGCTGAAGGCGAGCGTATCCACTTCGCGGAGCGGGCAAGTCAACGCTGCAACCTGTTGATGACGAGGCGTGCGATCGATCGCATCAACGAATTGCGGGAAACGAGACCCGGCCTCAATGCCATCTGCGATCGAACCTGTCTGGACTTCATTCCCTATTCGGAGTACGCCCGGGCAATGGGTGGCGAGGAGGGTGTGCCTGAGAGCGAACGGCGCAGGACGGTGGAAGTTCGCGCAGATATGCAGGAAAAAGGCGATCTGGAATTTCCGTCAGATATCACTGCTGCCTACATCGACGAACTTTGGACAACCGTCCTCGAAAGTAAGGCACTGCGGAGCTACGACCTGATCGTCTTTCTTCCCCTCACCGGTGACCCTGCGATAGACCCGTCCATGGAAGACGACGGCATTCGTTCTGTGGAGTCCTTCTACCGGAACTGGATCGATGGCGCGTTCAAGAGGTTGTATCGCGAGGAGTTGCCCCGGAGAGCCCCGCTGGCGTGCGGCTTTGCGGAGATCACCGGCACCCGACAAGAACGGGTGACGAAGCTGGAGCGAATCCTTCACCTCGGACCCGCCCAGGCGTAGCTCCGATCGGGATTGTTCACCGATCGGGGGACAACCGGTTCAGCCGCCACTCCTCCGGCCGGCGTCCTCGGCGGTGCCGCTCTCGGACTTGCCGGGATGGCCAAAGCGGACTCCATGTCATCGCCCGACCAGCGCGCTCGGGCCAGCGATAAATCTTCCTCGTTTCGTGTGTGCGGCGACGGCCGTACTGTATTCATTTCAGTATCTATCGTTCGGATCTGCCGACATCGATGTCAGGGGACAAGCGTGAGCGAGCGACCGTACCGCGTGATTCAGTGGGCGACCGGCAGCGTCGGCAAGGCTGCACTCCGGCACTTCATCAATAGCCCCGCATATGAGCTTGTCGGCGTCCTCGTTTATGACTCCGAAAAAATCGGCAAGGACGCCGGTGACATCGTCGGTAGCGCGCCCAGCGGCGTCGTCGCCACCAATGACGTCGAGGCGATCATCGCGATGGAGGCCGACTGCGTGTTCTACACCCCGATCTGGCCCGACACCGACATCGTGTGCCGGCTGCTGCGATCCGGCAAGAACGTCGTCACCACCGCAGGCGTCTATTACCCCACCGACATCACCGCCGCCGACGCCGAACGGATCGAACAGGCCTGTCTCGACGGCGGTGTGTCCTATCACGCCGGCGGAATCCATCCTGGCTTCGCCGGTGACTTACTGCCGCTGATCACGTCTCGGTTGGTCAGTCGCGTCGATCAAGTCCAGGTGTCGGAGGTGGTCAACTTCAGCGACTATCCCTCGAAATACATTCAGTTGATGGGCTTCGGGCTTGCCCCCGAATTATTCCATTCTCAGCCAAGCCTTCTGGGCTCGTCCCTGCCATACTTCGCGCAGTCCATGACGATGGTCGCGCAGGGACTCGGCGAGTCGATCGACGACATGACATCCGAGGTTGAGGTCGCGGTCGCCACGACTGACATCGCGTACGCCGGAACGCCCGACAGTGACGTTCCGGATCTCCGCGGCGTCATCCCCGCGGGAACCGTTGCCGCTCAACATCACACCTGGACAGCGTGGTGCAACGGCAACCCGTTAGTCCAGTTCCATGCGCTCTACACCATGGGCGATGACGTCATCGAACCCCGCTGGGAATGGGGCACCAACAAATATCGCGTTGTCATCAAGGGCGATCCGTCCACCGAGATCACCCTGCAGGGTGAACCCGACGAGAGCGGGGACATCGCGCATCCCGGCTATGCCTGGACTGCGATGTCCGCGGTCAACGTGATTCCCGCGGTGTGCGACGCGCCCCCAGGTCTGAAGACACACCTCGACCTCGGCGTGCTTCACCTCCCGGGGCTGACGCGGCACGGCGCGCCAATTTCGTAAACGGCTAGGCCGCAAGCGCTTCGATGATGCTGATCGGTCCGACCGTGTCGACGACTCGATCCAGTCGAAAGTCGGCTCGCTTCAGGAGTCGGTCGTATTCGGCCGCGGTGCGTTCACGTGCGCCGGCAACGACGAGCATCTCGAGGTCTACCCACTTCCCGTGGAAATTACGGTCGTGGTCGGGGATCACGAACTCGATCAGCAGTATTCGCGCACCTGGGCGCGCGGCTGCGCGCACGGTTCGCAGAATGCGCACCGCGTCCTCGTCGGGCCAATCGTGGATGACGTTCTTCAAGACATAGGCATCCGCGCCCGTCGGCGCCGAGTCGAAGAATGAGCCCCCGACGATCTGGACGCGGTTCTGCACCCCGTGCTTTCGCAGCAGCGCAGGCGCTTTGGCTACGACCTGCGGCAGATCGAACAGGACGCCTCGGGACTGCGGGGCGGAACCGAGAATCGCGGCGAGCAATCGGCCATGGCCACCGCCGATATCAGCGATTGTGCTGAACCGACTGAAGTCGTAGGCGGCGATGACCGGCGCAACCGCGAATTCGGAGACTCCGGTCATGGCCTGGTTGAAGACCTCGGCAAGGTCGGGTTCGCCGGCGAGGTATTCGAACGTGGGCTTGCCGCGCAACTGTGGGACGACCGCGGTTCCGGTTCGCACCGCGTCGGTCAGATGGCTCCAGTGTTCACGGTGTTGGGGTGAACCAATCCACCGGGCCATGCCCGCCAGCGAGACAGCCGAGTCAGTGCGCAACGTGTTCGCGAGTGCGGTGAGTTCATAATCGCCGTTGCGGCGTTGCCGAAAGACTCCAATTCCGATCAGCGCACGAAGCATTCGCTGCAGAGAATCAGCGTCTGCATTCACTCGCCGTGCCAGCTCGGCAGCCGAGGCGGGACCATCGGCCAAGGCGTCGGCGATCCCCAACTCTGCTGCGGCAGTGATTGTTTGGGCAGCCCAAGCGCCCATGAGCAGCTCCATCATCACCGCCGCCGGCGGCGCTGTGCGTTGATTGACCCGGGACAAGTAATGGCGGGTCCGGTCGACGGCCCGTACGACCTTCGTCGGCGGGACTCTGGCAGGCGTCACGTCGCTGACCGTAACGCCACGCGTGGTCTATTGCAAGTAATAACTTGCAATAGACCGGAAGCCGAAGGGGCGTCGGGTAACTCAGAGCGACGCAATCTCCATGCCCAGCTCGTCGGTCGTGGCTGTGAGATAGCGGTGCACGGTCGGTCCTATGAGCGTGACCACCTGTTCGACGCCCAAGGTGGACAGCGGTGGGACCCGCATCACGTAGCGCAGCATCGCTGTGCCGACGAGGCTGGTCGCAGCCAGCATTGCGCGCAGTCGGGCTTCATCGGCTCCGCCGAGCGCTTCAGTGACCGCGGTCATGACGTAGCTGTGGAGGAATTCCCGGAACGCCTCGTGGGCGTCACTATTCGAGGTCGCCGACTGCAGCATCGACACCATGCTCGCGGCGGTCTCGGGTTGTTCCCAGATGCCTAGGTACGCCCGGACGATGCGGTACCCCAGGTCGTCATCGTCACCTGTTGCCAGCTGGGCCGTAAACAGGGTGGGGTCAAGGACGAGTTTCATCGACTCACGAAACAATTCGGCCTTCGAGCCGAACAGGTACAGCACCATCGACGGGTCCACGCGCGCGTCGTCGGCGATCGCGCGCAGCGTCGTCTTCTCGTAGCCATGCTTGGCGAACTCGCGCTTCGCTGCGCGCAAGACTACGTCTCGGGACACCGGCTCGCCTTGGCGCCGGCCGCGGCGTTTGTCCATCGCTGCACGTGAGGGCATGGATTGACGATAGCATTTAAACAGCCATTGAAATATCTACTGAGGTCAATTACGCTCCTCCCATGATTTCATCGGCGGTTGAAAAAAGCGCAGGAGACCCTCGCTCGATACACGCCGTCGCCTGGCTCGGGGCAGGGGCGATCACCCTCGGCATCGGCGCGGCTTTGGTCAGCGGATCATCCCTGGCTCATGCCGAGACCGGACACAGCAGCAGGGAGAGCGGCACCTCGGGTACTCACGCTGGTCCTGCCAAGCCCGATCGCCACAGCACTGGATCGGCAAAAGCGAAGACCTTCACGCCGATTCGGCCCCGCGCAGCCGTAACCGCCAATATCGCTGCTGGGCAGATTGATACGCCGACACGACGCACTGCGATCAACACTGTGCTCGGCTGGTTGAGCCACGAGTTGCAGTACACCCTGTTCAACAAACCCCCGACGATCGCACCGATTCAGCATTCCGAGGATCCGCTTACCGGCGTCGTCGTCGGTGACTTTCACGGCTCAGGCGCCACTGACAGCAGGTTGACGTACACCGCCACCCAACCGGATAACGCGGCTGTGCACGTCAACCCCGACGGAACCTTCACCGTGACGCCCGACGCGAATACCGCGCACGTGGGCGGAACGGTGACCTTCACCGTCACCGCAGACAACGGCAGCGGGTATCGATTACCCGGACTGGCGGGCCGAATACAGGCCGTAATCCATTCGCTGGCACAACGGCTCGGCCTCAGCGGTTCTGACACGAGCACCACCGTGGTGACTGTCGATGTTGCGGCTACCAATAAGCCGCCGGTGGTCACCGGCTATACCGACGGCACACTCGGGAGTGGCGGAATAGTTACCGGGCAGATGCAGGCGACCGATCTCAACGGCGACACTCTCAACTTCAACGGATCTACCACGACCGCGCTCGGCGGGACCGTCGTGATCAACTCGGACGGCACCTTCACCTATACGCCCACCGCCTCGATCCGCCATGCCGCGGCAGCCATCAACGACCCTGGGGCGGCCACGATCGATAGCTTCAGCATCAACGTCAGCGATGGCTATGGCGGTGTCGCCACCGAGACCGTCCATGTGCCTGTCAGTCCCGCCAACGGCAATCCCACCGGTGGTGCGATAACCGGCCTGCAGGTTGACGACATCATCGGGGTAGTCACGGGTTCCGTCACCGGTGTGACAGATCCAGATCTGGACACCCTCGGCTACAGCTCGAACCCGACGAGCGTCGGCGGCGGTTCCGTTGACGTGTACAACGACGGTTCCTTCACCTATAACCCGACGGCCGACCAGCGACACCTCGCCGCCGCATTGGGCGCACCCTTCACGTCTACCCACGACAGCTTCACCATCTTCGTCTCGGACGGTCATGGCGGCAGCACGGCGATCATCATCGTCGTCCCCGTGCCGCCGGAAGCCGACGAGCCCCCGACCGGTGTCGCCGCGGGCTAGCGTGTGCCTTGATCGCGGTAGCCTGCTTCTGTGCGGCTGAGCCGAACAGAACGCGAGCATGTCTTCGCAGCGGTGGCCGACGAACGGCGGTCGATCGCTGCGTTGATCGACAGCCTCAACCCCGACCAGCTGGCCGCGCCAAGCCTGTGCGCCGGGTGGGATGTCAAAACCGTTGCCGCCCATCTGGTCAGCGACTTCGCCGACGGATTCTGGGGCTTTATGGTCAGCGCCGTCCGTCACGCCAGCATCGACCGAGGTATTGACGCACTGGCCCGCCGCCGCGCGCAAGCGCCCGCCACCGAAATCGCCGAGACACTGCGCCGTCGAGCCGATCACCGGCGCAGTCCGCCCGTCACCGGCCCGCTCTCGGGCCTCACCGATGTGTTCGTCCACGGAGCCGACATCCGCATCCCGCTGGGAATACCGCACCACCCGAACCCAGCGCAAGTCGCCCGTGTGCTTGATTTCCTCACCAGCACAACCCAACTCGGTTTCTTTCCGCATAAGCGCGTCCGCGGCATCGCGCTCCACGACACCGACACCGGCCGTAGCTGGGGCGATGGCCCAGCGATCCACGGTCCGGGGGCGGCGCTGATGCTGGCAATCTGCGGGCGCGTGGTCGCCTTCGACCATCTCGACGGCCCCGGTCTGACCCTGCTGCAGTCCCGGCTTACGTGATTGGCAGGGCGGCGTAGCCTCAAGACATCTACATTCCTGATCGCGGCCCGACGACTGATCCGATGCGGATCGCCGTGCTCGCGCCGATCGCGTGGCGGACACCGCCGCGTCACTACGGACCATGGGAACAGTTCGCCTCGTTGCTGGCCGAGGGGCTGATGGCCGATGGTCATCAGGTAACGCTGTTCGCCACTGCGGACTCGATCACGACGGCCACGCTGCACGCGGTCGCGCCATGCGGCTGGTCCGAGGACGTGACGATCGACGCGAAAGTGGTCGAGTGCTTGCATATCGCGTCGGTCTTCGAACGCGGCGATGAATTCGACATCATCCACAACGGGTTCGACTTCCTGCCGCTCACCTACAGCGCTCTCGTGTCGACTCCGGTACTTACGACGATCCACGGGTTTTCGTCGGCCCAGATCGTTCCGGTTTTCGAACGCTACGACAGGACAACTGCTTACGTGTCGATCAGCGACAGCGACCGGCACCCGAATCTGCACTACGCCGCAACCATTCACCACGGCATCGATATCGACGAGTTCGCGGTCCATCCCAACCCCGGCGACCACTTGTTGTTCTTCGGGCGAATCCACCCTGACAAAGGCACCGCGCACGCCATCGAGGTCGCGCGCACATGTGGTCGCAGGCTCGTCATCGCCGGGATCATCCAGGACGAGGATTATTTTCGCACTGAGGTGGCACCACACGTCGACGGAGATCGGGTGCGCTACCTTGGCGCCGTCGACGCCTCAGCGCGCGCGGAGGTCCTCGGCAGTGCACACGCGCTGCTACACCTGATCGACTTCGACGAGCCCTTCGGCTACAGCGTCGTAGAGGCGATGGCCTGTGGTACCCCGGTCATTGCGTACTCGAGAGGCTCAATGCACGAGCTCATCGAGCATGGCGTCACCGGCTACGTGGTGGGGGACGTCGCATCGGCGGTCGCCGCGGTCGCATCCGCCAGTGGGCTCGATCGGCCGAAGATCGCTGTACACGCCGCCGAGAGATTCTCGGTCCAGACCATGATCGACAAATACGTCACCGTGTATCGCCAACTCCTCGGCAATCAGAGATGACACCGCAGGACGCCGTGTGGTGGAAGTCTGCCGTCGTCTACCAGATCTATCCCCGCAGCTTTGCCGATTCGAACGGCGACGGATTCGGCGACCTCGGTGGCGTCATCGACCGGCTCGGCTATCTCGAGGTGCTGGGGGTTGATGTCATCTGGTTGTCGCCGATCTACCCATCGCCGCAGGCTGACAACGGCTATGACATCAGCGACTACTGCGATATCGACCCAGTGTTCGGCACCCTGGCTGAATTCGACATGCTGCTCGCAAAGATCCACGAATGCGGAATGAAGCTCGTGATGGACCTGGTGGTGAACCATACCTCCGACGAGCACCCGTGGTTCGTCGAGTCACGCTCATCCCGGAATAGCCCGAAGAGGGATTGGTACATCTGGCGCGACTCCCGTGACGCAGCTGAGCCGAACAACTGGGGCTCGTTCTTCTCCGGATCGGCTTGGACGTGGGATCCGACGACCGGCCAGTACTACTTGCACTTGTTCGATCGTAAGCAGCCGGACTTGAACTGGGATAATCCACACGTACGAAAAGCCATGCAGGACATCATGGTTTGGTGGCTCGACCGCGGTGTCGACGGCTTTCGAATGGATGTCGTCAACTTCATCTCCAAAACCCGGGGACTCCCAGACGCGCCGGGGATCCCTGGCCATCGGTTCGTTATCGCCGTTGACGAGTTCGTCGACGGTCCGCACGTGCACGAGTACTTGGCCGAGATGTCTCGCGAGGTCTTCGCGAACCGCGACGGCGAGTTCATCACAGTGGGGGAGATGCCCGGGGTGACGCCCGACCACGCCCGCTTGTATACGGATCCGGTTCGCGGTGAGCTCGACATGGTTTTTCAATTCGAGCACGTATCCGTGGACCAGAGCCCGACCAACAAGTTCGAGTACCTGGGACTCGACCTGGTTGTCCTCAAGGCAGCGCTGCACCGATGGCAGGCGGCGTTGGCCGAAACCGGTTGGAACAGCTTGTACTGGCAAAACCACGACCAGCCCCGCGTCGTGTCCCGCTTCGGTGATGACGACCCGGCTCATTGGGCCGCCTCGGCGAAGGCGCTCGCGACGATTCTGCACGGCATGCGCGGCACGCCGTTCGTCTATCAGGGCGAAGAACTCGGGATGACGAACTATCCGTTCCGCGGTGCGCAGGACCATCAGGATCTCGAGGCGGTGAACTACTACGCCAGCGTGCTCGACCTGGGCGGCGACGCGACTGCCGCGCTGGCCGGCCTGGCCACGATGAGCCGCGACAATGCCCGTACGCCCATGCAATGGACGCCGGGGTGCAACGCAGGGTTCACGACCGGCGATCCGTGGATGCCGGTCAATCCGAATCACACCTGGCTCAACGTGGAATCACAGTTCGCTGCAACGGATTCCGTCTTTGCTCATTACCGGACGCTCATTCGCCTCCGTCACAATCTTGCGATCCTCGAGCGCGGGGACTTCACGCCGCTGATGGGGCAGGACCCGCAGATCTGGGCGTACACCAGACGCACCCCGGGCAAGGCAATCCTCGTGATCGCCAACTGCGGTCGCAAGGCCAGAACCGTCGACGTCGACGCCGAGTGGATCGGCGCCGGCCTGTTGCTCGGCAATCTCCCCGACACCCCGATCACACCGACATCGACGACGCTGCAGTTGGCGGGCTGGGATGCGCGCATATACGCCACCGGATCAGCCGATCGTTCCGAGTGCGCCGCTCTCGACCACGCCTTTTGATGGGTATGGGTGTAGCCTGGCAGTTGTTGGTACCCCCAGCCAGTCTGGAATGGCTCAGCTTTCTGACGCTGACCTGCCCGAGCATCCGCTCACGCCGGACGTACTGTTTTACCGCTCAGTCGGGATATTTTCTTGAACGCATTATCTTTAGTTCAACCTGTGTTTTCTCCCTTTGGAGTCCAACGTTTTTCGAGAATCCCGAGTTTCGGGATCCTGAGCACGCACCCACCGACACCGTGCGGGATCGCGACGTTCAGCGCTGCGCTCTCCGACGGGCTGGAAGCCAACGGCGCCCATGTGACCGTGGTGCGCGTGGCCGACGAGTTCCCTTCTGCGCGAGTCAACGTTATCGGCGAACTCGTCAACGGCTCTCAAAAGTCTGTCGCGGAATGTTCGGAACTGTTGAACCAGAGCGACATTGCCATCATCCAGCACGAATACGGCATCTACGGTGGTCCAGATGGCGACGAAGTCGTGCAGATCATGGCGGGCTTGCGTGTTCCGTCCGTCGTAGTCGCTCACACGGTGCTCAAAGATCCGACGCCGCATCAGCGTTCGGTACTCGAGGCGGTCGTAGAGGCCGCAGACCAAGTGGTCGTTATGTCCGAGGCGGCCAAGCACCGCCTGAGCGACGGTTACGCCATCGACCGCACCAAGGTGGTCACGATCCCGCACGGCGCGACTGTGCCGGACGCCAGCACCCAGAGGCGCCCGCTTCGACCCATCATCTTGACTTGGGGCCTGTTGGGGCCAGGCAAGGGTATCGAGCGGGTCATCGACGCAATGGCGTCGCTCAAAGACCTCCCCGGCCAGCCGCGGTATCTGATCGCAGGTAGAACCCACCCCAAGGTGCTCGCCGCCGAGGGGGAGACGTACCGCGAAGCCCTCATCGAGCAAGCACGGCGGCTCGGTGTCGCCGCGTCGGTGTCCTTCGATCCCGTCTACCGCAGCCCTGCAGAAGTGATCGCACTCGTCCAGTCTGCGGCCGTCGTCGTGCTTCCCTACGACTCCAAGGACCAGGTCACCTCCGGTGTCTTGGTTGACTCCGTGGCCAGCGGACGTCCGATCGTCGCGACCGCCTTTCCCCACGCGCTCGAGATGCTCGGTAGCGGTGCGGGCACCGTCGTCGCTCACGACGATCCCGACGCAATGGTCGGTGCACTCCGCCGATTGCTGACCGATCCTCGCGTCGCGGGCTCCATGGCTGCGGAGTCTCGGGAACTAGCTCCGACAATGGCCTGGCCGATCGTCGCCAATACCTATGTGGCCCTGGCCCAACGGCTGCTCGGCGCACGGTTGGCACTGACGTGACCGGCAGTTCGCTCACTCCGTCGTTCGCCCATCTGTTGCGCATGACGGACCACCAGGCCACCTTCGAGCACGCCCTCCTGGCCGAACCCCGTCGCGATCACGGCTACTGCACCGACGACATGGCCAGGGTGCTGGTCGTCACCACGCGCGAGCCTGAGTCCCCGGGCGCAGTAAACGGTCTCGCAGGCAAGGCGCTGCAGTTTCTCAACGATGCGCAGTCCCATAGTGGCGGTTGCCGCAACAGGATGGACCAAGCCGGACGTTGGCTCGATGAACCTACGACGGACGATCATTGGGGCCGGTGCATCTGGGGGCTCGGCACGGCGGCCGCCAACAGCGATGTGAGTCTGGTGCGCAAGCTGGCCATCATCCAGTTCGAGCGCGCAGCCAAGGCTCGATCGCCCTGGCCACGGGCGATGGCGTTCGCCGCGGTTGGAGCCGCCGAGGTACTCAGTGTCGCGCCTCAAAATCCGGCGGCGCGAAGGCTTCTGGCCGACTACGCTGCCTCCGTCGACAGAGGCAACGGCGATCCCGACTGGCCTTGGCCCGAACCAAGACTCACCTATGCGAACGCGGTCCTTCCCGAGGCGATGATCGCGGCGGGTGTCGCGGTCGACGACGCGGATCTACGGCAGCGTGGTGTGGATCTTCTGGAGTGGCTGCTTGCCCACGAGACGGCTGACGGTCACTTTTCCCCCACCTCCACGGCGGGGTGTGGTCCTGGGGACAGCCGCCCTGCATTCGACCAGCAGCCGATCGAGGTCTCCACCCTTGCCGACGCCTGTGCACGCGCAGCAACCATCGATGCGCGTTCGCTCTGGGCCGAGGGAATCCGCTCCGCCGCAGCTTGGTTCGACGGCGCTAACGATGCGGGACAGCGAATGTGGGATTCGACGACCGGTGGTGGCTTCGACGGCCTGCAGGCCGACGGCGTCAACCTCAACCAGGGCACGGAGTCGACCCTGGCGGTCATCTCGACATTGCAACGTGCACGGCGCTTCTCGCCCGCGCTGCAATGACGTCCACTCGAACGGAGTTAACCGCGCTCGGGGCTTGACTATTCGGTCTCTGAACTTCTTGCGTTCATGTCACGAACCAGCTTTTCGGCGCTCTTCTGGTGGCTTTCATAGGATCCCAGTTCCCGTGACGGCCCGAGCGGGTGTTGAATCGCGTACCACAAACGTTCAAGACGACTATTCATTGCTACCCAATTTCGATTGGCTCTCACCCTAGCACGCTGAGGCGTGGACGCGACTGCCGTCACATCCGCAGTGCTGCAAGCGAACTCGACTGGCCATCGGCCGCCGCTCTGGTAGCACTGTTGGCGCGCAGGAAGCTACCGGTGCGCTGGGCGCCAACCAGATCGGTGGCTCGCCCATCGAGGAACACTGCGCGGCCGCCGACGAACACGGCACTGACGGTGTCGTCGTTGCGATTGACCATCCGCGACAGTCCGCCATACTGCTCGACCGTCTCCTCGTGGTAGCTGTCCAGTGACTCGTCGAGACGTTCCGGGTCGATGATGACCAGGTCGGCCCGGTCGCCGATCCGCAGGTGGCCGGCGTCGATCTGGTACCAGTCGGCCAGCTCACCGGTCAGGCGGTGCACCGCCTCCTCGGTCGTCATGAACGGGGTGCCGGCCTTCTGCGCGTCGTACACGTGCCGGAGCAGTCGCAACCCGAAGTTGTAGAAGGCCATATTGCGCAGGTGCGCACCGGCATCGGAGAAGCCCATCTGGATGCCCGGCTGACGGGCCATCTTCTTGAGTACCTCGGGGCGGTGGTTCGAGACCGTGGTACGCCACCGCAGCGCGGTTCCGTGCTCGACGACCAGATCGAGGAACGCATCGACCGGGTGTAGCCCGCCATGGTCGATACCGACCTGCCCGAACGACTTTCCGATCACCGATTCATCGGGGCACTCGACGATCTCGGCGTCGAAGAAGTCGCGGTGCCACACACGAAGCCCGAACTTGTTGTCGTAGTCCTTGCGGAATCGCCGCCGGTATTCCTCGTCGCGCAGCATCTCATTGCGCAGCGCCACTTGCTCTTTCAGATGCATTGCGGCAGCACCCGATCCGAACTCCTCGAAGATCACCAGGTCGATGCCGTCGGCGTACACCTCGAAGGGCACCGGCAGATGCTGCCAGCGGAAATCACCGCCCAGCATGTTGACCAACCGCGCACCCGGGCCCATCGCCGAGATCAACAGCGGGTTGGCCTTGACGTCCGCGGCGGCCAGCAGGCTGGTCTTCAGCGGCTTGCGGACGATGCCCAGCGACTGCAGTACCTGGGAGGTGACGTCCAGCGGATTCTGGATATCGGGTCCGGCCTGCAGGACTCGCCCGGTGCGTCGCAGGATCGACTTGAGCCGGCGCAGTTCCCGCGGTTTCGCATACGTCGAGGGCAGCGTGCGGGAGCGGCAGGCTTCGCCGTCGAGCTTGTCGAATAGCAGCTGCTGCGAGGACATTCCGACGAAGCCGGCTTCGAGAGCCTCGGCGAGCATCTGCTCCATGCGGGACTGTTCGGCCTTGGTCGGGCGTACCTCGGGGCGGGTCGAGCGGTCCAGGCCCATGGTGGCGGCCCTCATGTCCGAATGGCCGATGAAGGCGGCGCAGTTGGGGCCTAACGGCCGCGCCTCCAGGGCGGCGATGTATTGCTCGCAGGTGCTCCAGGTCTTGTGCTGGTCGATCGTGGTGATGACGTGCTCACGGGGGATGGCTTCCACCCGTCCGAAGAGGTCACCGGCGTCGGCGCCGTCGACGTGAACGGTCGACAGAGAACATGAACCGACCAGCACCGTCGTCACCCCGTGCCGCAGGGATTCTGACAGCGCCGGGGCCGCGAGCACCTCGATGTCGTAGTGGGTGTGGATGTCGACCAAGCCGGGCAGCACCCACTTGCCGCAGGCGTCGATGATGTCGGGACAACCGTCGTCCAGCGGCTGTGCGCTGATGGCGACGACGTGGCCGTCGCGGATACCGATATTGCGGATGGCCGAGGCAGCGCCGGTGCCGTCGAACCAGCGTCCGTTGCGGATCACGGTGTCAAAGTTCATGGTTCTGAGAATGCGGCAGCGTGACCGCCCAAGTCTTGACAGTTGTGGACGATTATTTGACATTAGTTGACATGTCGGTGGTGCGTGGGACGGCGCTGTCGGGCTATTCGCGCCTGGTCGAAGAACTCGGTGCAGACCCGGTCGAGCTGCTGCGTGGCGCCGGTATCCGGCCCCAAGATGTCGGGGAGCACGAGATCTTCCTGCCGTACCGCAGCCTGATAGTGGCCGTCGAGACCGCGGCGACGGCCACCGCCACTCCCGATTTCGGCAGGCGATTGGCGCTGCGGCAGGGTATCGAGATCCTGGGGCCGCTCGGGGTGGCAGCACGCACCGCGGCCACCGTCGGCGACGCGTTCGCGATCGTCGAAACGTTCCTGGGGGCCTACAGCCCGGCGATTTCCGCGCACCTCACCCCGAGCACCGAGATTGGCCAGTCGTTCTACGCGTTCGAGATCCTCATCGAACGCCCGCCCCCGCACGCGCAGACCACCGAACTCTCCCTTGGGGTGTCGCTGCAGGTGTTGCGGTTCCTGCTCGGCGAGCAGTACATCCCGCTATCGGTGCACCTGCCACACGAGCCACTGACCGCGGCCGCCGACTATCTGGCGTACTTCGGTTGCCGACCGCGCTTCGCCGAACCGGTCGCCGGCTTCAGTTTCCGCACAGCGGCTCTCGCGCGGGCCCTGAATCAGGACTCGTTCGCCCATCACGCGGTCGTGCAGTACTTGGCTGGAATCACCACACACGAGCCCGGCATGACGCAGTCGGTACGCAGAATGATCCGTCAACTTCTGCCCACTGGCACCGCCAGCCTGGAATTGATTGCCGCACAGTTCGATCTGCATCCCCGGGCTTTGCATCGCAGGCTGACCGCGGAGAACACCACGTTCGCCGATCTCATCGACAGCGTGCGCCGGGAAACCGCCGAGCACTACCTGCGCGACACCGACATCAGCCTCGCGCATCTCTCCCGTGAACTCGGCTACGCCGAGCAGAGCGTGCTGAGTCGATCGTGCCGCCGATGGTTCGGCTGCAGTGCACGCACGTACCGCAACACAATCCGTGTCGGCACTACGTCATAGGTGTCACGCGGGGATTGTGATCCTTCCCGCGCTCGAATGACAGGCAAGCGCTTTGCGCCAACACGATTGCCACACGACGTATAAGACCAACGCCAGGCTGACATAGGGCAACGATGTCAGCGCCAATGCCATGGGGCGTGCGGGGCTGCCTTCGGCTCGGCGCACCGCCCGTCCAAGCCACCAGATCACGGCGCACACCACGAAAGTGCCCAGCGGCAGCCACAGCGACAGCGTGTGGGCGAGGTCCCACAGCGAGAGGCCATTCGCGGACCACACCGGCTGGAGCGGTTCATGCGGCACGGGGTTATCCGGGGGCGCCGCCATTGACAGAGCCAGATCATCCAGACCGGCGAGGACAAACATCACGACGATCGGCGGCACGATAACGGCGACGATGAAGCGCAGGTGGGTTCCCAGCGAGGCTGCGGAGACCAGCTGCACGGCCGCGAAGAGCAGGGTGTAGGGCGAAAAGGCAAATGCCACCCCTGCCAACACCTCTTCGGATGCGACCCTCCCATCGGTTAAGGCGCAAGCCCTTTCAGCGGAGATCGTCGCGTACATGACCGTGGTGGCGAGCAGGCCGAGAAAGGCGCAACCCAGAGCCGCGATGTTGCGCCGGTCCTGGGCGAGTTCTTCGACCGGATCGCCGACACCGAGGGCTTCGCGGCGGTGCTGACGATTGAGCATCAGCGTGATCGCGACGAACGCAAACCCGGCCAGGACGCCCGTCAGCTGTGAGTAAATCGTCGCCGCCGCCGAGAAATCGAATCCTTGCCATAACGGGCAGTCATCGCTGCCGGCAGCCAACGTCATTCCGCCGAGCACGCTCCCTCCTCATCGCCGTGCCGAGAGGTCAGTACCTGCGACGATCGTACGAGCAGGGCGACGTCGGTCGGCACGATTGCTGAAATGCTCAGTGGTCGTTGACGGTTCGTTCATGACGCGCCGAGCGTGGGGGTTATCGTTGCCCGGCGCCCGAACCGGCGACGAAAACCCGCACTCTCGGCGCAGATCGGCGGCTAAAGTCGTGCGGTGAGCCCAAGATTCTCGGCGTCGGTGATCACCGCGATGATGGCTGCGGCGATGATGATTTCGGCCGCGCCGGCGACCGCAGCTGTGCCCTGGTGTGCGCCCGATTCGATCGGCCTGAGCACCAGCGCGCCCGGATCGCCCGGCGACGCGACACAGATCCACTTCGACGTGATCTTCACGAATCTGTCGTCGCAACCTTGCACATTGCAGGGCTACCCCGGGGTGGACCTCATCGGGCCTGACGATCCGATGTGGGGTCCGGACTACCAGCTGCCGCGGCAGGCCGGTGTGCCGCAAGCGGTCACACTCGAGCCTGGTGCCGCTGCCACCAGTCGCCTGACCTTCCTGCCGGACCCCGATGGCTGGGTCCCGAACACCATCGCGGTGACGCTGCCCAACGCGCCGGGGCGGCTCGAGGCGCCGTGGATCGCCGGTGGTGTTCCCGTCGCGCGCCAAGATGCGGCGAGCCACCCGGGCTCCTACATCGGTCCGCTGCAACCCGCCGACTGAACCCCTGCCCGATCGGGGTAGGAGTATCGGTGTGATGGATACACAGGAGTTGGCACGCGAACTCGGTCACCCGGGCGCCCAGGAGCTGCTCTCTAGCGCGATGGCCCGGCTGGCCTACAACGGCCACGACGGCTTTCCGCGAGTCATTCCCGTCGGCTTCCTCTGGACCGGGGAGCGCATCGTCGTCTCGACGGCGCCGACCTCGCCGAAGGCCCGCGCACTCGCGTCCCGTCCACAGGTTGCCCTGGCCATCGACGGCGGCTCCACGCCAGAAGAGGCCAAGGCCCTGCTGGTGCGGGGCCTCGCCACCCTGGAGACCGTCGACGGTGTCACCGAGGAGTACCTCGAGTCGGCGCGCAATTCGATGGAGGGCGAGGAACTCGCCGAATTCGAACGCACCGTGGAAGCGACGTATCCGCAGATGGTGCGCATCTCGATCGAGCCGCTGTGGGCTCGGTTCTACGACTTCGGCGCGGGCCGGTTACCCGCTTTTCTCGCGGATCTTGTCAACCGCACCTAAGCGGGCGGAATGCTCTGCTCGTAGCAGAACACGTTGTCCGGGTCGTAGGCCGCCTTGATCTTCCGTAGCCGCTCGACGTTGGGTCCCCAGTAGGCGTGTTCCCAGTCCGCCATGCCGAGGTTGGGCACGTTGACGTACGCGCCATTGACGTAGGGCGCCATCGCCTCACTGAATTCCGCGACCCATCCGAGCACCGTGGCGGCCTCCTCGTCGGACGTGGGCGCCCCGCCACGGACGCCCCAGCCGGCGCCGGGTTCGGCGTAGTACAGCGCGTCCCGGTGTGCGAATGCCGATCCGCCCGACGGCTCGTTGGTGCGCACCGCGCCACCGAAGGCGTTGGTGAAGTAATTGCACCCGGCGGGTGCCTTCGCCATGAATGCGCCGATGATGCGTAACGCCTCGGGTGGCAGCGGCTCAGTCATGAACTGCGAGTTGAACTTCCAATTCGCCGGATCCACCTCGATGGGAATCTGAAAATCGGAGTAGATCTCTGGCCAGCTTCCATCCTGCACCACGATGTCGGGGCTGCCGATCGACAGCACCGGCGAAAGCAACTGCAATGCTTCGGCTTCCGATCCGGACGCAAGAGCGGCATGCAGAGCGAACCCGCCTCCCTCGATCTCGAGCTGGCTGGTGATCCGGTTGTCGACATAAGGCGCCGAGCGCTGCCACGCCTCGATGGCCGCTTCGAGATTGTCGATCCCGGTCCACGTCGCGACGATGTAGACCGCCTGTGCCAGGGGATGAATCTGGTAGGTCAGCGACGTAACGATGCCGAAGTTTCCGTTGCCCGCACCCCGCAGCGCCCACAGCAGGTCCGGGTTGTTCTGCTCATCGGCAGTGACCACCTCGGCCCCGCCGTCGGCCGACGCGACGACGACCTCGGCGGACAACAGATTGTCCGACGCCATTCCGTAGATACGGGTGAGCAGGCCGAACCCTCCGCCGAGGGTCGCGCCGGTGAGCCCGACGCTGCCTTCGGTCCCGGTGGGGGCCACGAATCCCGCTGTACCCAAACCGATGACGGCTTCCATCTGGTTGAGCCCAGCGCCGACGGTGGCCGTCTGAGCGGCAGCGTCGATCGCCACCGACTTCAGCCCACTGACGTCGATCACGATTCCGTCGTCGAGGCCGGACCAGCCCTCCAGCGCGTGTCCGCCGCTGCGGACCCGGAACGGGACACCTTGTTCGCGAGCCCACGCCAGGGCGTTGACCACATCCCCGGTGTCATGGGCGAATACGACCGCTGCGGGCTTGTGGGTGAAGAAGTGATTCCAGCCTCGGCTGGCCTCGTCGTAGTAGCTGTCGCCGGGACGAACCACCCGACCTGTGAGTACAGCGGTCATGGTCACTCCACCTCCGCAAGCACGTTGGGATCGCCGGGTTCGTGCTCGAGGACCTCGGGTTTGAACTTCCACATGTAGATGAAATACAGCACGCCTGCCGCCGAGAGGCCGAAGGCGAGCACGATCGGGGCCAGTGTCGGGGATGTCGAGATCACGATGAACAACGCAAAGACCACCCAGAGAAGCGCGCCGATCGCGACGGGCCACTCCCAGCGCCCGAGATCGAAGCCACCCTTCTCCCGGTCGAGTTTGTGACGGGTCACCAGGTACAGAACGATCGTCATGAGATAGGGGAGCATCGTGACGATCGCGCCGGCCATAATCAGTTGCAGCAGTGCGTCACCCGGCATCAGAGCCATCAGGATGATGCCGACCGCGAGGACCAGCAGAGTCGCCGGGATCGGTGTGCGAGTCTTTGGATTGACCCGGCGCATCAGCTTCGAGGCCGGGAAACGGCCGTCGCGCGACATCGCGTAGATGTAGCGGGCACCCGACACCATGCTGACCAGAGCGGCTCCGAAGAACGCGAGCGTGATCGCGGCCAGCAGCGGCCGCTCGAAGCCTGGCCCGAAACGCTGGTTCATGATCTCGGCGACCGGCGATTCGCTGTTGGACACCCGACCCATATCGGTGATGGAGATGGTCAGCACGATCACGAACAGCATCCCCAGCACCGAGGCCGCCACCACCGACCCGATGATCGCGCGCGGCACCGTCCGGGTTGGGTTCTTGGCTTCCTCAGCCATATTCGAGGCGGTCTCGAAACCGACCAGGGTGGACAGGCCCATGATCGACGCGGCCATCAAACCGCCGCCGATGACGAAGAAGTTGGGGTTGCCCTCCGTGATACCGCGGGAGAACAGGTTGGCGGGTGAACCATGGCCGGTGACCAAGATTGCGACGGTCAACGCGACACCGATCACCAACAAGATGGCCAGTTCGACGCCCACCGACAGCGAGTTGACCCAGCCGACGATGCGTGTCGCGGCGATGGCGAGGATAGCCTGAATCACCAAGACAATCACCGTGATCAACCGCGCGGTGTTCTCGTTGGGATCCATACCGAGCAGTGGCATCAGACACTGACTGGCCAACGCGTTGTCAATCGTCACCGGACTGGCGAGGGCGCTGATCACCGCCAGCCAGCCGAAGGCCCAACCGACTTTCGGGCTGACCAGGAGCGACGCCCATGCGTACGAGGAGCCGCTCAGCGGGATGCGGGCGGCGAACTGCGCGTAGACCAACGCCACCAGGATCTGCCCGATCGCCACGAGGGGGAACAGCCAGATGCCGATCGGACCGGAGTCGCGCAGGACGTCGTCGTAGGTGGCGAAGATACCGACCGCCACCGATAGGGAAGCGAACGAAATGGCAAAGACCTGAAAACCATTCAGTGTTCGCTTGAGTTCGGGTTCGTAGCCGCAGTCTTCGCAGAATTCGTCGGCGGCGTCTGGTGTTGCAAGTGCTTCTGTCATTGGTCTCGCCCTGCGATTCGGTGTGCCGTGTGCGCGGCGATGTGGGAGATGGCTCCCGGGTGTTCGTCGTCGCCGTGTACCGGGATGACGGTGCCCCGTCGAACGACTTCTTGATCTCCGTCCTGTCGCGAGGGCTCAGCCTGCGCAGCGATGTGAACGGCGCTGACCGAGCCTAGCGCGGGGTCGGCCTGCGCCAGGCCGGAACCGACACCAAGAGCGGCGGCACCTAGGCCGCCGAGCAGTGCGCAGTAGATGGCGAGCTTCTTGATGCCGGTAAGGGTTGTCGTCGTGTTCATGGTGGTCAACGTATGGCTGGCACCAGGTCCACGACTTCGGGCGAACTATGTGTTCTCGCCGCTGACGTATGGGGCAAATGATGTAGCCCGGCCCGCTCAGCGGCTAGGGGTTACCGCCTCGACCGCCGGCACCACCGTTGGCGCCCGAAGGCCCGTTCGGTGGGTTGCCGGTGTGGCCGGGCTCGCCGACGTGACGCCCGAAGTCGCCCGAGCCGCCGCCGGCGCCGGCGCCCCCGGCACCGCCGGACCCGGTGTTGCTGTTTCCGCCGCGGCCGCCGTCACCGCCGTCGCCGCCGAAGATCGTGCCGTTGGCGCCGCGGCCTCCGTCGCCGCCTTGACCTCCGGCGCCGGCGGTGACGCTGCCGCCCCGGCCACCGGATCCGCCGTCGCCGCCGGAGATCCCGCCCCGTCCGCCGGTGCCACCCTCGCCGCCCCTGCCGCCGGTACCCGTGGCGCTGCTACCTCCGATGCCGCCGGAGCCGCCACTACCGCCGGACCCGAACATGCCGGCGTTGCCGCCATCAGCACCGCGACCGCCGTTGAAACCTCCACCGCTGCCGGCATTTCCGCCGGCACCGCCGTCACCGCCGTCGCCGGAGATGGCTCCGCCGTTGCCGCCGTGACCACCCTGCCCGGCGGCGGCGTTGGCGCTTCCGTCGCCACCATCACCGCCGACGCCGCCGTCGTTGTACAGGCCGCCATCACCGCCGACGCCACCCGCGCCGCCGTTGCTGAAGTTGCCGGCGCCAGCGCCGCCGTCACCACCGGCGCCGCCACGGCCCCCGAACAGGCCCGCGTTGCCACCGTTCCCGCCGTCACCGCCGTTGCTGCCCACGGAGCCCAGTCCACCGTCACCACCGTTGCCGCCATAGCCGGCGAACAGGCCGCCGGACCCACCCCGGCCGCCGCTGCCGCCGCCGACGGCGCCGTCTCCGCCGCTGCCGCCGGTGCCGAGGAGGACACCGCCGCGTCCGCCGTTGCCCGCGTTGATGTGGAGCTGGTTCCCGTCACCGCCGCGTCCGCCGTTGCCGAACAGCCCCCCGCTTCCGCCGCTACCGCTGTTCGCGCCATTGCCGCCATTGCCGCCGAACCAGCCGGCATTGCCGCCGTTGCACTGCGTGCCGCAGGTGGCGGGGTCGGGGCTGTAGCCATTGCCGATCAGCAACCCGCCGTTGGGATGTGCGGCGGTGCCGTTGCCGACGAGCATGATCGAGGGCACGCTGACGGGTACGGCGGCAGGTGCGAGACCCTCGGGCCGGTCGGCGCACAGTCGAAGTCCCGAATCGCATGCTCCCGCAATCTGTTCCGGGGAAGCGGACGCTGCTGCCGCATTGGCCGCCGCTAGAAGGTAGCCGGTCCCGATGATCGCAGCGGTGACAATCCCGCCCCGTAGGTAGGGGACAGGGGAGCGTGACATGCGGTGTCCAGGCATGAGCGGAATGTATGAGTGAAGTGACGCTGACCGCATCGCTCGCCTCGGCCATCTTGTGGCAGTGGCCGATTCCGGCTAGCTCGATCAAACGTGAACTGGACATGGCCCCGCCGTGACGGTTAGGCGAGGTGCCCGGCGATTCGTTGCATAGACCGGACCGGCGCAGGCTATGAATCTATGGTGAGCAACCACCACGTGAACCTGACCCCGCAGGAAAGCTCGTTGATCGCCGAGAGTGATCCCGCAGCTCTGGCCCGCATGGACTCCAAGCAGCTGAAGGAACTGCAGAGCCGGCTGCGGCAGGCGCGGGAGAAGAACTTCAGCCTGCTGCGGCGTGAGGGAGCGGCCCGGGTGGAGGCCGAAGGCGCGCGCGGGGCTGCCCAACCGGCCAACGAGAAGCGCGGCGAGAAGGTGGACGTCTTCGCCGAGGCGCTCGCTCGGGTGGGCGAGTACCTCGACGACGCCGAGTAGCGACCCTAGGGGCGGGTGATTTCCCGAGGTCGGAGGCGTTGTCGGCGGCGCAGGAAATTTCTTTGAACCCGTGAGCGCTTTGCCTCGTGTCTTACGTCATACGACGTTCGGGCCGCCGAGAGATAGGGGCATGCGATGTGGAGACCGGCAGAGTGACACCTCCGATGAGCTAGAGCACCGCACATCGTGGAACAAAGCCTGATGGGACTGGCCTTCGGCGCCGGATTGGTAGCAGTACTCAATCCGTGCGGCTTCGCGATGCTGCCTGTCTACATGACCCTGGTGGTCCGCGGTGACGCGACCGGCCAGCTCAGCGCGCTACGCCGCGCAGTCGTGGCCACCATCGAAATGGTGCTGGGTTTCATGACCGTGTTCGGTGCCTTCGGATTGCTCACCGTCTCTGCCGCCTCAGCAGTGCAGCAGTACCTCCCGTACGTCACGGTGTTGATCGGGACGGTGCTGGTCGGGTTGGGTATCTGGTCCCTGGCCGGGCGCCACCTGCCGGGACTCAATCCGGTAATCCGCAGCGGTCGATGGGCGCCGACGGTGCGCGGCGGCTCGATGTTCGGCTATGGGATCGGCTATGCCATCGCGTCGTTGTCCTGCACGGTCGGACCGTTCCTGGCCGTCACCGCGGCGAGCTTCCGCACCGGCCTCATCGTCGATGGTCTTCTGACCTATCTGGTCTACGCCGCGGGGATGTCGCTGATCGTGGGCGTGCTGGCCATCGCCGCCGCGTTCGCGAACCCCATCGGAATGTTTCGAATGCGCCGAATCCTGCCCTATGTCAACAGGATTGGCGGGGTTCTTGTCCTGATCGTCGGACTGTACGTCGCCTACTACGGTGTCTATGAGATACGCATATTCAACGGCGCCGCGAGCCCGGGTGATCCGGTGATCGCAACCGCAGGGCGGATCCAGAGCGCCTTGGTCATGTGGGTACACGGTCACGGCGGCTATCCGTGGCTCGTGGCCCTGACGGCATTGGTGCTGAGCGCGTTCGCGCTGGCCTGGGTAAGGACGCTGCGTCGTACGGCGCAGGTTCGTCGGGTACTCAAGCTGCATGCCGGTGAGCTGACCGCGTCGTCCTCGTAGCCCGAATTCGCCAATCTGGGTCGAACGTGTGGGTTTCCTGGTCTCCGGCTGAACCAACCAATCTCGTCACTCGTGTCTCACATTGGGGGGACACTGACTGATTGATCAGCTACGCAAGGCGGGAGCAAGGAGCGTCGATGTTGACACCAGCGGTTTCCGAGGACGACCGTGTCGGGGTGCCCGAGGTCGCGCCTGCCGACGCTCGGCAGCGCATCCTGCAAGCGACCGTTGAATGCTTCCGGGCCTACGGATACGAGAAATCGTCGATGCGGTTGATCGCGACCACGGCCAAGGTGTCCCAGACTCTGCTGCACTATCACTTCGAGACCAAAGAGAAGCTGTTCGACGCGGCCATCAACGACGTGGCCAAGAAACTGTTCGCCACGGCCGAAGCCCAACTGACGCAGGCCGCGTCCGTGCCCGATGGACTGGCCGACGCGGCCGGTCTGCTGTACACCCTGTTCATCGACAACCTCGACACTGTCACCTTCGTCGTCGAGTTCGGGGCCGCGGCCAATCACAACGATTTCCTGCGGACGGCATACCTTGATTTCCGCGATGCGCAACGTCAGCAATTCGCCGGATTGCTGCGAACTATCACCGGAGCCGACGCTCCGGACGACCAGATCGACGAGTCGGTGCGGCTGATGGAAGTCGTGCTCCTTGGCATGTCGATGCAGCGCCCGTTCATGATCGACGCTGCGCGGTTTCGGGGCGACTTCGACAGTTTCGTCCTCATGCTGATCACGCGGCTGATCGAAGGAATGGCTTCGAGGTGACGTGATGACGACGCTTGACGGCTCGCCGTCGCCTGGCGGCACCCACGATTACGCGCTGTGGGACGCGGCGTACGTGCTGGGCTCCCTGTCGGGTTCGGAGCGTCGCGAGTTCGAGGAGCATCTGAGGGCCTGCCAGCCATGCACCGACGCGGTCGCCAAGCTCTGCGGAGTGCCGGCGCTGCTGTCGCAGATCGACCGCGCCTATGTCGACAGCATCGACGAGCACACTCCGCATCTCGCGTTGCCGCCTCTGCGGGACGAGGTCCTGGCCAGATTGAATGCGCGGCGGCGTCATTCCCGCGCGCTGGCGTGGACGCTGGCCGCGGCCGTGGCGATCGGCCTGTTCGCCGCGATCCAGCCCAACCCGATGGCGATCGCTCCCACGGATCAGCATGCCGCCGGATCGACGTTCACGATGACGCCGACCGAGCCGGTGCCGCTCAGTGCCACAGTCACCCTCAGCGGCCGCGCGTGGGGCACCCGTGTCGACATGAACTGCACCTACACCGACGGATCGGCCGACACCGATTACGCCGGTGGCGACGACAAGCTGGTGATGGTCGCGGTGGGACGCGACGGTAGCCACGTCGAGCTGGCGACCTGGACGGCGCATGCGGGGGTGCCCGCATCGTTGGGCGGCAGCACCTCGATGCCGATCGACCAGATCGCTTCTGTCCAAATCGTTTCCGCTAACGCAGGAGCTGTGCTCCTGCGTCGCGACCTCTGACCCGAGTTGGCGGCTACTTCAGCCCGGCCAGGCCTGCCTGCATCGCTGCGGCCTGAACTTTGCCGACAGCCTCCGCGTAATCCTGCGGCACGGGGTTGGTGTCGCCGTCCGGGCTGGCGAACAACAACATCGCGGACGTACGGTCCACGGTGAACAGTACGGCCGCCCTGCCGGCCTTACCGTCCAGCGACGTCCCGCTGGTGAAAGTTGCGTCCGGCGCGATCGATGGCACCGGCACCGGGGTACCGGTCTGGTGGGTCGGCAGGCTCGCCAAAACTGCGTTGTTCCATTGGGTGGCAGAAGCTGCGTCGGCATTGATGACGACCGACGATTCGATGACGTTGGGTCCCGACTTGAAGGTCTGCGAGACGTCCGTGGGCTGGTCTGTGCTGACCTTCGGCTCGCTGACGGCCGTGAAGGCGCCGTCCGGGGTGGCCGGAATGTCCTCGACCTTCATCAGGAGCGCCGTGTAATTCGCGGTGGCTGAAGGCGTCGCGGCCGCAGTCGACGTGCTGCTGGTCGCCGAGGTGGCTGACGTCGCCGAACTGCTCATTGCCGACGATGACGAGGTCGACGGCGACTCGTCCTTACCGCAGCCGGCGAGTACCAGTCCGACGGCCAGAGCCGCTGCGGTGAGTGGGACGACCGTTCGCGTGCGTGCAGAGTCCATGACGTTGCTCTCCCGATCCGGCCGCACCCCGCTGGGCGGCTCAGGCCGGACCTTACCAGTGAAGCTGTGAACTTCCTGGAATCGCTGAATCAGCCCATCGTGACCAGATTGCGCCACAGATTCCGGAGGCTGTCCGATCCGCCAAACAGGGTGGTGAAGTGTGTGGAGTCGAGCAGGACGATATCGCCGGCGCGCTTGCCGGACGGGGGCATCCAGATCAGTGCGTTGAACTCGGAATTGCCGGCTTGGGTGAAGGGGTGCGGTCGGTTCGGGTCGACTTTTTGCCGACCCAGCACGCGCAATCCCGGGCCTTCGGGCGCGGTCAATTCATAGTGCGGCAAGTGCGGATGGAAGTTGAAGGTTGTCACGTTGTCGAGCAACCGGGAGGAGTCGAGATCGCGAAAACCGGTGAGCGGCGCGATCTCCCGGGTGCCTTCGACGACCGCAGGACGCAGCCCCCACACGTTGTGCACCGGAACCTCAAGTGCCTTCATCAACGACCGGGTGTACTGACCGAAACGCTGCTGCCGGGGCACCAGCCGGTCGCCGTGGTGCTCGTATTCGACTTGGCGCTGGGCGAAGTCGTCGGTGAACCCCACATCGTGATGCGGCGCGAGCACCAGGCAGGTGCCCTCGCGCTGCAGCCAGGCTTCGATCGCGGCGATCTCCTCGGGTGCCGCCTGCTGTTCGGAGAGCAGATGATCGAGTCCGAACACCATCAGGGTGTCCGTGTCGGCGAGGATGCGTTCATCGATCGGAAGTCGATAGCCGGCTTGGTCGATGCGCTGGAACACCGCGACGGGATGGCCGGTAACTTCCTCGGCGAGCTCCTGGAAGGACAGCGTGGACCGGTGGAACAGCTCGAGCGTCCCCGCGATGCCCTGCAGAAAGTTCTCCGCGGCGTACTCCGGTGTTTCGTAGGCCGGCCACGCGACGTTGCGCACTTCGGTCATCGTCGAGAACCGGTTGTAGATCCCGGCCGGATCCCGTTGGGACTCCCAGGGATAACTCCAGGTCCAGTAGATACTGACGCGCCGACGTCCGTCACGGCTGCGCGCGACGTGGCTCTGGTTGTAGGTACGTGCCCGCATGATGATCCCTTACGTGCCGAGCGTGGCGAGATGGCGCAGCGCATTGAGTCCAGGCAGGAAGAAATACGCGCCACCCGTGAGGGTCGTGAACGCCGGGATGCCTTTATGGACCTTGCGGATAGGCCGTTTGGGGACTGTGAAATCCAATGTGCCATCTTGGCTTCCGCAGATCGGATCGTGCTCGTTGCCCAGCTCATGGAACGTCTTGTCGTTGATCCAGACGTTCTGGGCGAACTCGAACTGGCGCACCAGGTCGGCGCAGATGATGAACGCCGCGATACCGCGTTCTACACCGTCGTCCGGGGCGTTATCCGGTAGCGCTGGCCCATACGTCGCACCGCGCCGAATCATCCGGCGGCGATTCATGTAATGGGCGGTATCGCGCGGATTGAGCCTGCGCGCATGCGATCCCAGCGGGCACGCGTACCCAAAGGGATCCATCTCCTTGTAGTTGTAGTCATTATTGCGCATCGGATCGGCGCCCAACTCGGGATCGTCCTTGTCCGGCGCCAACACCAGAGGCGCCCCGCTGCGCCAGCGGCCCATGAACTTTGCCGCCAGCAACTCCTCGCCCTCCGGAGTGTCGGCGTTGGCGCGCAGGTAATCGCGGAAGAGGCCGACATGCTCCGCCAGCCGTCGGTAGGCCATATAGCTTCCGTTGCGCGACAACACCTCTGGCGCCGGAAGATTGATCACTGGCCCGTTTTCGTCTGGATAGCCGAGGATGAACTCACCTGCCTCGAGCGGATCGCCCGAGCCGGGCGTCGGGTCTTCACCCGAGCCCTTCATCACCGGCTGGGACAGCCGATCGCGAAAGCCGAAATGGTCATGGGCGTAGTTGAACGGCGGGCTGGCGTTGAGGTCGAGATACGAGAGGCTCCGTACGCCGTCGGTCCGTGCGAGCAGCTTGTCGTGTTCCTCGATGGAGCGCGCGCACTGCTCGTCGGTGCGGGAGAACAGGATGGCGATGGCATGCAGATCGTCACCGGCCAAGCCCCCCACCCAATGCTCCGGCGCGGCGCTGCCGGTGTCGCCCAGGATGCCGGCGCGGGCCGGCATTCCTTCGCGAAACGCGTCAGGGAAGGATGCCAGCGATTCCTCCGGTACGCCCAGTGCGCGCAGCCCAGTCCAGGTGAAGGCCAACGTGACCCAGCGATCGGAGCTGTCCATCGTCGCCCGCACGTCGGCGGCCGATTGCACCTTGTCGAGCAATTCGGCCAACCAGGCGCGGCCCCCGGCCGGGGTGTCGAAGGACAGGAACTCGTAGCGGCCGGTGATGGCCGGTGTGCGGGTCAACAGGATGTGCTGGATATCGTCGAGTTCCAGCGCTGTCCCCGGCGCCGAGGTCATTGCATCTGGTCCAGCATCGTCGAGAAGGCGTCCTTGAGTCGCAACGCTTTTTTGATCTCGTCGGCGGTGACGTAGGGGTACTCGCCGTACTCCAGGAAGCTGGGGACATGATGGGCACGCACGAATTTCACGAATGCCTCCGGGTTCTCCTTCCAATCCTCAGGGAAACCTTCGAGATTCGTGAACGCCGTGGTGATACCGGTCTGGCTGAACAACTGCACCGCATCTTCGGTGTACTTGTCGAAGTCGGTATCGAAGATGCCCTGGTACTGGAAATGCAACCCGGAGCCGACGTCGAACAGCACCCACCGCAGGTAGTGCAGCCGAAGCGGGGCCAGGGCATGAGGGCTGGCGGCGATCGTCTCCTGGATCTGTTTCCCGTACGCCCGGATCGCTTCCTCGCGGCCCTCTTTGACCTTGGCGATGATGGAGAATCCGTAGCACGCGGGGGTGCGGGGATAGACCGGCCCGTACCGTCCGCGTTCCAGCTCGAAGTAGCCCTCCTTCGGGATGGCCAATGCCGCGGGCTTGGTCCAATCTTGATCTGACATGACAGTGCCCCCACTTTCGTCAGTGATGGATGGAACGTAACACCACAGGAAGTCCGGAGCACCAGAATGAACGCCATGACAATCCTGGCCGCGGTCATCGTGCTCGTCACGCTCATCGTGATGACGACGGGACGGCAACCGGCGGTGCTCGCGCTGATCTGCGCGCTCGTAGTCGCCGGCCTCGCCGGTATCGCCACCCCGGCCCAGTTGTTCAGCGGATTGAGCAACGGCGGCGTGATCACCATCGCCGCAATGCTCGTCATCGCCAAGGGTGTCCTCCATACCGGGGTGATCACACGTGTCACCTACCGCCTGCTGGCCGGGGTGCACAGCGCCGGGCAGGTTCTGCTCCGCCTCATCCCACCGGTCGGCGTCGTCTCCGCACTGATCAACACCACCCCCATCGTGGCCATGCTCATCCCGGCCACCAAGGAACTCGAACAGCAGTCCGGTGTGCCCGCGCGCGGGGTGCTACTGCCCATCGCCCACGCGACGACCCTCGCCGGTTCGGCGACCCTGATCGGCACCAGCTCCAACCTGCTGATCGCCGGCTTGGCCGCACCGGCCGGCGTCGACCTCAAGATGTTCTCGTTCGTGCCGATCGCCGTACCGGTCGCGCTGGTCGGGTGGCTGGTGCTGCTGATCGCCGCGCCGCTGATGCTGCGGGGTCGGGCCGCCCAGACCGAACGAAAGCTGGACTGGCGGGCCGAGATTCCCGTTGCCGCAGGTGCCAATGCGGTGGGCCGTACCGCCGCCGTGCTCGGGGTGCGCGCTACCCCCGAATTCGAGCTGGTCGAGATCCAGCGCTGGGGCGACATCGTCGGCCCGGACGGCACTGTGAAGGCCGACGATGTCCTCGTCTACCGCGCCACCGAGTCCGGTGTCCGGATGCTCTGGGGCAGCCCACGTTTCGGCCACGCGGACCAGGCGTTGTACATGGTGTCCATCGCCAACGACGAGGCGGCGAGCATTCGCGACCTTGAAGAATCTGAAGACGTCCAGGTGGTTGCCGCGCAGTCCACCAAGCGGCTGCGTGACACCGCGGCGTTGCCGGGGGAAATGTGCCTTGTCACAACCAGTTCCGTCACTGTTCTCGCTGACCACCCGCTGGTCGGGCTGTGGCAACAGGTCGCGGGTAAGGCTCCGCAGACCGCCAAGACGTGGATCGCGCTGGCCATCCTGGTCGGGGTTGTCACCACCGCGGCCTTGAACATGGCGCCGATCGAGTTGATCGCCGTCGCGGGCGCCACGTTGATGGTGCTCACCGGGGTGCTCACCCCGCGGGCGGCGGTGCGGGCGCTGAACTGGAACATCCTCGCGATCATCGCCGGCTCGATCGGTCTGGGCGTCATCGTCGTGAACAGTGGTCTGGGTGAACACATCTCATCGGCGATCCTGAAGCTGTCCACCGGAAGCACCGTGCTGGTCATGCTGGTCATCGCGGTCGTGACCACCGTGCTGACCAACGTCGTCACCAATGCGGCGGCCGCGGCCATCCTCACACCGGTGGCGTTGACCGTTGCCGGTGCCACCGGCCTGGATCCGATTCTGCTGCTGACGCTGATCGGTACGTGCATCTCGTTCACGTTCCTCAACCCGTTCAGCCACCAGTCCAACCTGATGGTGATGAAGCCGGGGGGCTACAGCATCGGGACGTTCGTGCGATTCGGCATTCCGCTGACGGTGATCTCGGTGGCAAGTGCGTTCGGGGTGGCGTGGCTGATGTCGCGCTAGCTGCTGGCCGAGATGAGGTCAGGGCATAGTGATCGTCGGCATCGTGCCGCGACCGGCGCTCGAGGCAAGTCCGGCGAAGTACGCCCCCGACCACATCCACAAGCCTGCCTGCAGCCGCAGTGAGTTGCGGCCGACGGCGGTGTCACCGTCGGCGTACGCGGCCATGCTGGACAGCACCGCCGCCTTGCTCACCATCAGATAGGCCGAGCTGAGCTCGACAAGCGCGGTATACGACGCCGGTGACAAGCCGGCCTGCGCGATTCCCTCCCACACAAAGCGACCCGCGCTGGTCGCGCCGTTCAGCACGCTGGTCCACATCGCCATCTCGGCCCACCCGAGATTGCCCGGATGGTCGAGTTCGTCCAGAACGCCGTCATAGCGGGTGGCCAACTCCAGCGGGAACGCGGTGGAATTGCAGTCCAGGAACCCATTGCAGCTCAACGTGTCCTGCATCGACGGCACACCGGCCGGCGGGTGTTCCAGTATCACCTGTAGATAGCCGCGGTTGTACCCGTAGAGCGCCAGCAGCACGGGGACCGTGGCGTGCGCGACGGTCGAGACGAGCCAGTCCGGTGCGTTGGCCGCTGCTCCCGCCAGCCCCGCCGACAAGACATCAATCAGCCGAATCCCGATCGCCGACGGCGACAGGGACGCGGGGATGGCCAGCGATGGCATCGCGAGTGGGGTGCTGGTGGTGGCACGAAGGTTGTCCCGCAGCCAGATTCCCCCGAAGTACCCGGATGCCGCCAAATTGCCGAGGAGCAGCCGCACCTGCTGCGACGGTGTGTTGGCCTCGGCCAAGGTATCGAGGCTCTTCACTGCGAGGTCGCCGAAGAAGAACCGGGCACCGTCGCCGGGATTGCCGCCGGCGCCGACATAGTCGGTGGCGAATCCCTTCATGAAATCGGGTGACACGGTGAACGACAGGCCGCTGCGCACCGGCATCGGCGGCAGGTTCACCGCCACGGTGGACGCCGGTACGGAGCGACCTGCGGGTCGTGCCGCCGGGCGGCGGGTCTGGTTGTGCCCCCGGGCCGGACCCGCAACGGATTTATGGACTGACGTCCCCGAATCGGGGGCGGCCGATGCGACGCCGTGTCCGACGAAGAACGCGGCACCGATCCCAAGCGCGACCGCGACGCCTCCGACGTACCCTGACGCCCGCATCGTGCCTCCCGGGCAATGTAGTCCCTGACTGCTGCCAGCGGAGACTACCAGTTCAGCAAATACTGGTGTCAGGAATCGCTCAGCTCGGCGCCGACGTCGGCCACGGTGTCCTCGTCGCAGAGCTTGAGCTCCACAGCCAGCTGCGCGGCCTGTGCGGCGTCGGCCACCAGATGCAGTGGAATGCCTTCGGCGCGGAGCGCTTCGGCATGTTCCTGCAACAGGGTGTTGCGCTCGTCGGCGTCGGTGCCGACCTGCCGGATCATGGCCAGCAGCACCCGGCCGGGAAACTCCCGCGCCATCTCCTCGTAAATGAGCGGATCGCGCTGGCCACTGTCGCCGATCAGCACGAAACGCATGCCCGGATAGGCCTCGAACAACCGGCGCACCGCCGCCCGCTTGTGCTCGGCGCCGCTGCGCCGTAGGTATCGCTCGGTCGGGCCCCAGTCGGTGAGGAACATCGGCCCCGGCGGGAAGGCACGCAGCTCGACGAACTGTTCGAGCATCGAATAGAACGACCAGCTTCCGGTGGACACATAGAAGAACGCCGGCTCCGGGCGGGGCTTGCCGGTGCGGCCGGGAATACCCCGCGCCAGTCCGCGGTACAGCGCCGACATCCCGGGAATCGCACTTCGCTGCTCCACGTCACGCAGCAGTGTTCTGGCCACCATCGTCAGGCCCTCGGTCAACCCGGTCAGCAGGATCGTGTCGTCGATATCGGAGATCACCAGGAACGGCGCGGTCAGCGATGGCTTGATCACCCAGCCGGCGCCGACGGCGGGCTCGTCGTCGCTGATTCTCGCGGCAACCGCTTCGGCGCTGTGCCAGCCGCCGCGCAGCTTCGGTACCGGAAGGGAGAAGTTGGCGAAGCCGTGGCCGTCGGTGACCTCGGTGGCTCGGTGCCGGCCAATGCGCAGCTCGACTTCGGCGCCGACGATCGACAATGCCGCGTGGCGCCGCAGGTTGCTCTGCGCCACCTCCCAGTACGGGATGCGGCTGTCGCCGGGCAACTCCGGAGTCTCGATCACCCGGACCCGTACCTTGGCGACATCGTCGGCCACGAAACCGCGGTAGACGACCACTCGGACACCGCGGAACGCCCCGGATTGCATCTTGTTTTCGCGGCGCCGTTCGGTCAGCTTGCTCTCCAACCCCGCCACCACCGCCGCGGTCTCGGGGCTGCGCAGCCTCGCGTTGAGATCCGATGCGATCCGGCGGGGGAGTCGGGGCATGACTTCTACAGTACGAACACCGAGGACGGATCGATCGAACTGCCCGACAGATTCGCGAGAACCGCCGTGTAGCCCGCCAGGCCCGGATCGCGGTCGTAGTACAGATATCCCGTGGCGCTTTCGTAGACGAACTGGCTGGTGTAGTTCGCAGCTCCTGCGCCGAGGAAGTCGGCGGAGTCGACGATGTCGACCGAGGAGCTGGTCGCCTCGGCCAAAGCCGCCTTGTCGATGACGACGATGTCGTGGTCGGACTTGTGGGCATCGACGAGCGGTGCATCCCCGCTCGTAAAGGAATGGTCGAGGATGTAGGTGTCGGTGGCGTCGGTCCCCCGCAGCGACGAGGTGCTGGAATACAGCCACGTGCCACCTTGGACCACGCTGTCGCTCACCCCGTCCGAGGCGCCGAACACGTAGACGTCGAGTGACACCGCGCTCGGGATGTTGGTGAACTGCCCGGCGGTCTCGTCGTTGGGGTAGGTGAAGAATCCGTAGACCCCGTTGGCATCCGCCGGATACCCGTCGAGTACTGCGGCGGTGCGCAACGCGACGGGGTAGGGCGTGGAGGCCGGGCCGGAGACCGACGACTTCCAGAACGCGAAATTACCCTCCGCGGAAAGTTGGGTTCCGTTGTAGGCGTACGGATAACTGTCGGCCGATGAACCGTACTGCACGAAATTCTGGTAGGAGGCTGGCACCCAGCCGGTGTTGTTCATGTTGATGTTGTCCGCCGGTTCGGTCGACTGCTGGGCCCAGACCTTGTCGGGTCCGATGATTCGGCTGACGGTTGCCGGCGGATAGGGCGACCACGGCGTCGTTCCGCTCCACACCAGATCCGCATAGGGCCCGCCGGCGGCGGTCAATTGACTGACGACGGTATCGAAATCGCGGAATCCGTAGGTTTTTCCGTCTTGCGCACCTGACCAGGTCGCGCCGTTGAGGTGGAATTGCATCTGAATCGGCAGCGACCACTCATCGATGTAGGACGTGTCGATGGTGTATTGGTAATCGCCGTTGGCGGCGTAATAGTTGTATTCCAGGAAGCTGTAATTGAAGAAGGAGTCGCCCGCCGAGGGTGCGGTGGGGTTGAACGCGTCGACGCCGCCCAGCGAGCTCACCGGCAAGGTGAATCCGGCGGACCCCTGGACGATGTAGATCCGGTTCTCGGCAGACCCGGCCGGTGCGGTACCCACGGCGAGAGCAACATTCGTCGTGTCGCCTGCGGTCACCTCGATCGGTTGGAAGCCGGCCGGAATGCTGTAATCACCTGAGGTGGGCAGGTTGTACACCCAGATCGTGTGACCAGAGCTGTTGTGGATCGTGATCGACGGCGCGGACGTGGCCGCCGAGCATCCGCCGCTGGACTTGCTGCCGTCGGGGCAGGTCGTTCTGCGCCAGGTGACGCCGGTGAGGGTCGCGTTTTGCAGGTTGGCCCCGGACAGATCGGCGTAACTCAGAAGCGCGTCAGTCAGATTCGCCTCCGACAGATCGGCCCCCGTCAGTTGAGCTCGGGTGAAGTTCACCCCCGTCAGATCTTTACCGGACAGATCCGCGTCGGTCAGCTCGGCGCCGAAACAGCTCTTGTCGGACACACACTCCGCACCCTGCGTCAGGAACGGAAAGAAGGTGCGGCGCACCAACAACAGGCCGCCTTCGAGGAAGTCGGTGACCGGATTCGCCGGCAGCCGGGACAGGAAGTTGGCGGCCGAGTTGAACGCGTGCCCGAGTGCCGCGATGATCCTGTGCTCGCCGGGGAAGGCTGTTATCGCCGAGCAACTTTCACATGCCGTCGCGGCGGTTGGCGGAGCCAGCGGCTGCGGCGCGACGGTCGGGGCGGGCCGCTGGGCACGCACCGGTTCGGTCATCAACGGGGTGACTCGAGTGGGTGCCGACAGAACCGACCTCGGCGCCACCTGCGACGCCGAGCTTGCCGCGGCTTGCGTGCGATTGGCCCGAGACGGTGAGGCTGAGAACGAACCGTGTGGGCGTGGCTTTCGCGCCGAGCGTGCGACAGAGGTTGTCGATGCCGGCCCGGCCGAGACGGACCCGCGCTCGGGAGAGTCAGCTGTCGCGATCCCGACCGCATGTGGTGCTGCCAGCGACAGACCGGCCGCGAAGATTGCGGCGCCGACCCGGGCACCCGCCCTGACACACACCATCAGACCCCCGATCTCCGATCCGCACGCACCTTTGCTGAGTGTGACTCTATCGGGGATCGCCACGATGTCCTCCGATCGGCGGACACGCGATTCATCCCGCGTATCCGCCAGTCACCCGATGCCGCCCGGACCCGTGACCTAGGACAGTCAGTGCACAACGACGACACAGGAGGTTCGCCATGAACGGTCGGTTCTCACGTTGGCTGGAGCGAGCTGCCAGTAGCTTCGCCGGAGCGACACCGCTGACGCCCATCGACACGTCGTATGGTGCGTCCTGGTGGGGCGTCGCGGCGATGGATGAAGGCCGCAGCCGAAGCGCCGGGCGTCTACCGCTGGTGGCCGCGGCCCACCTGCCGGTCTTCTGAGCCTGCGGTCGGAACAGCCGTCCCTACCGGCTCGACCTGCCCGCGGAGGTGCTCGCCGGTGAGCTCACGCCAGTAGCGGGTCGATCGCCGCGCGGGGCACCAGAACCTGGGTGGCACCGGCCGATTCGGGCAGCAGTTGGCTCTGGCTGAAGAAGAAGATCACGCCGTCGTTGGTGATGGCGAAATCCTGGTAACTGGCCGGGTCCATACCGGTGGTCGGGTCGACGAAGACCGGCTGGCCGGTCTGCTTCTGCAATTCGGACACCACGATGGGAAAGATGACCTTCAGCGGATCGGCGCCCGGCTGCCACAGCGTGTCGTAGGTGATCGGCTTGCGGTAGGCCTGATCCCAGTTGAATGCCTTGAACGACGTCTCCGGGTGCGCGCCGCCGATGTTCTCGTAGTTCTGCAGGACGACGGACTGGGAGCCGCGCGGCGGAATCGTCGAGCTGTAGCTGGTCGCGGTGATGTCCAGTTCGTACGGCACATTCATCGGGTTGGAGCTCTTGGCCACGTTGACGAAGCCGTCGCGGGTCTGGCTGACGTAGTCCGAAATCGACTTCAGGTCCGGGTAGCCGCTGGGGAAGCTGATGCTGACCTGATAGGCCGGGTCGGACTGCTGGATCTGGCAGGTCTGGCCATTGTCGACGCCTTTGAGGTCCGCGCAGTAGTTCTTCGGTGCGGCCCCCGCGATACCGGGAGAACCCGCGACCGCGATCGCCGTGATCAGCGTCGCCACCTGCACCATGCGCATAACGACACAGAGTAGCGACTGACGGTGGGTGGCTAGCGCACCGCAGCTCGACCGCGGATCCGCCCAAGCCCGATCAGCACCAACAACGTCAGCAGGAGCAGCACCGTGGTGCTGGCCGCGGCCTGGAATGCCTGACCCCGGTCGGTGAGCCCGAAGATGGTCACCGGCAATGTCTTCCAGGTGGCCGGATACACCATCACGGTCGCGCCCAGTTCACCCATGGAGAGCGCGACCGCCAAGCCCGCGGCAGCCCCCAACGCCGGCAACAGCAACGGCAGCGTGACGCGGAACAGCACCCGGGCCGGCCCGGCTCCCAGCGATGCGGCGGCCTGCCCGAACGCCGGATTCAACCGGTCCAACGCCGCTGACACCGCGCTGAACGCGAACGCCAGCACCAGCACGAAATGCGCCAGGATCACGATCCAGCGGGTGCCGCCCAGCAGCAGTGGGCGGGCGTTGAACGCGATCAACAACCCCAGCCCGATGGCGACCGACGGCACCGCGATCGGCAGGTGGAACACGGCATCGGTCAGCCGGCTCAACCAACGGGGGGCATCGCGTGAGGCGATCGCGGCCCAGGTTCCCAGCAACAACGCGAGACCGCCTGCCAGGAACGCGGTCTGCAGGCTCACCGAGAGGCTGGCGAGATTCTCGCCGGACAGCGCCTGCCCGAAGCGCGCGAACCCCAGATCCGACGGCAGCGGCCCGTTCCAGGACCCGGCGAGCCCCGCCAACACCACCGTGGCCAGCGGTGCGACGAAGACCACCAACACCACGATGGCGAACCCGACGAGTACCGCCGTCCGACTACACCTGCTCCACAACAACATTGGACTAACCCTCTCGACCGGCGGTGACCCGGGCGAAGATAAGCCGGTAGCCGACATAGAGCACCAGCGACAGTCCGATCTGCACGGTCGCGATGACGGCAGCACCGGCCAGGTCGAACGTGACGATGCCGCGGGTGTAGATCAGCACCGGCAGGGTGATCACGCCTTTGGCGCCGGTGAACAGCACGATGCCGAACTCGTTGAGTGTCAGCAGCAATACCAGGCTCCCGCCGGCCATCAACGCCGGCCATGCCTCCGGCATGATCACCGAGCGCAGCACCCGCAGGGGAGAGGCGCCGAGACTGGCCGCGACATCGAGCTGTTGGCGGGGCAGCACCGCGAAGGCAGCCAGCAATGGGCGGATGACGAACGGAGTGAAGAACGTGATCTCGGCGACGATCACTCCGGCTGGTGTGTACAGAAAATTCAGTGCAGGCGAACTGGTTCCGGTGATGCTGGCGATCAGCGCGTTCACCGCGCCCGCGCTGCCGTAGAGAAACGTGAACGCCAGAGTGATCAGAAACGACGGCAGCGCCAGGATCGTGTCGATCAGTCTGCCGATCAGCGATGACCCGGGAAAAGGTACGAACGCCAACACAATTGCGAGGAAGGTCCCCAGGATCAGGCAGCCGATCGTCGAGGTCACCGCGATCGCCACGGTGCGCCACAGCGCCGACCGGAATGCTTGCGACTCGAGAACCGAAGCCCACGTACCCAGGCCCGTACCGCCGTCGCGGAGCTTGACCGACTGCAGGCACACCGGCACGAGCGGATAGACCGCGGCGATGAGCACGATAAGCAGTGGCGGCAGTGTCCACAGCGCCTTGTGGTTTCGGGCCGCGGATGGCCGAGGAACGGCATCGCCCGCCGGTGCGGGTCGCTCGACGAGTGCCGTCATCGGCCGGTCTGGACAAGCACTCCGGCCGGCTGCGGGAAGCGCAACCCCACTTCGGTGCCGATCGAGTAGACGGCCTGGCCCGGTGCGTCGACCTCGATGAGCCGGTCGGGCAATCCGTTGACCGACAACACCACCCGCGTCGTGGCCCCCCGCCACACCGAGGCGTTGACACTGGCACGCAACGCTTCCGGATGTCCCAGCCCGACGATCTGCAGGGCATGCGGCCGGATACACAACAACGCCTGCGAGCCAGGAGCCCAGTCGATGGTGCCGACGGTGGGTTGTGGCGCCTCAGCGCTGATCGTCTTGTGCGCGATGCTCACCAGAGCCGACGTCCCGATGACGCGGCCGACGGTGCACGGGATCAGGTTCGCGCCACCGAGGAATGCCGCCGTGAAGCTGGTCGGCGGGCGCCGCCACAGGTTCTCCGCGGTGCCGACATCCATCAGCCGGGCGTCGTTCATCACGACGATCCGATGAGCCAACGCCAGCGCCTCGGCCTGGTCGTGCGTGACGTAGAGCATCGCCGTCTCGGGCAGCGCCTGCTTGAGTTGCTGCAATTCGGCGAGCATCGATTGGCGCAGCTGCGCATCCAGTGCGGCCAGTGGCTCGTCGAGAAGTAACACCCTGGGCCGGATGGCCAGCGCCCGCGCGATCGCGACCCGCTGCTGCTGACCGCCGGAAAGCTCACGCGGCAAACGCTTTCCGAATGCCGACATCCCGACCATGTCGAGAGCTTCGGCAACCCGCGGACCGATCTCGCCGCGAGGAACCCGGTGGGACTTCAGCCCGAAGGCCACGTTATCGGCGACCCGCATGTGCGGGAACAACGCGTAGGACTGCAACACCACACCGATACCGCGTTTGGCCGGCGGCAGGTCCGTCACGTCGCGCCCATCGAGTCGGACGCTGCCCGACGTCGGCCGCACGAACCCCGCCAGTGCGTTGAGCGCGGTCGACTTGCCCGAACCACTGGGGCCTAACAGTGCGACGGTCTCGCCAGCGGCGACCTTGAGGTTGAAGTCGACGAGCGCGTCGGTCGCCTTCTTGCCACGCCCGTAGGCCACCCCGACCCGGTCAAAGGTGATCGCCGGGGTGGCCTCGGACAGTGTCGACGTCGGCTGCGCGGCCGAAATGGTGGGCGAGGAGCTGACGTCGATGTCGGGCATGTCAGCTCCCAGTGGCCTTCTGATAGGCGGCAACGTCGGCATCGAGATCGGCGAGCACCGTATTCCAGTCCGGCGTCCACACCTGCACACCGTTGAGCAGACCGGTGGGCGTCATGTTGTCCGAGGATCCCGCGGACGCCTTGGCGATCGCATCTTTCACGGGGATGCCCAAAGCATCTGGCGCGACGGTCTTTTGGACATCATCGGAGATCAGGAACGTCAGCAGCTTCTTGGCGCCGTCGGCGTGTGGGGCACCCTTGGTGACCCCCGCGACGTACGGCAACGCCACCGTCGTCCGAGTGTGGTCGGCCATCTCCGGGAAGAAGATGACGAACTTCGAGCCGTCGTCCTTGATCGAGCCCAGGTTCATCTGCACGTCGCCGTTGGCGACCAGCAGTTCGCCGTTGCTCACCTTGGGCTGCAGCTTTCCGGTGGACGACGACGGTCCGACGTTGTTGGCCTGCAACTTGCCCAGGTAGTCCAGCGCTCCCGGCTTGCCCATCAAGTGCTGCAGCAGAACCAGCACTGCGGTCCCGTCACCGGCCTGCCCGGGCGTCGAATACTGCAACTTGCCCTTGAACTCGGGCCTCAGCAGATCCTCCCAGCTGGCCGGCGCCGGATTGGCGCCCGGATTGGCGATGAAACTCAACGCGTTGTTCACGATCGCGACGTACTTGCCGTCGGGACCGACCAGATCGGTCGAAACACCGGTGGTGTCCGCGCCGCTGGCCTGCAGCAGGCCCGACTTGTCGGCCTTCTGGATAAACGGTGGCAGGGTGACCAAGAGGTCGGCCTGCGGGTTGGACTGCTCCTTCTCTACCCGCGACACCACCTCCCCGGATCCCGCCTCGACCACGTTGACGTTGATGCCGGTGTCCTTGGTGAACTTGGCGAATTGACTCTTGTACCAGGTGCCGAGGCCGTCGGCGCTGTACACCGTCAGTGTCGTGCCGCCACCGGAGCCCGAGGTGCCGGTGCCACCGCAGGCACCGACCAACGTCGCGACGGCGGCCAGGCTGACCGCCATCGTCCACTTGCGAATCTTCATCAGCACCTCTCGTTTTCAGCGGAATTGCAGGACAAGATCGGCGAACTCGGTGACCGTGGGCACGGTGTGGGTGGCGCCCGCGTCGCGGAGTTGCTGCTGGTTGTGGGCGCCGGTCAGCGTGCCCGCCGCGATGGCGCAGCCGGCCCGCAGTGCGCTGTCGATGTCGCTGCTGGTGTCGCCGAGTGCGGCGATGTTGCCGACACCGTCGATCTCCAGCCGCATCAGGGCGGTCAGGATGAGGTCGGGGTAGGGCCGGCCTCGCACCCCGTCACCGGGGGCCAAGGTCAGGTCGGCCAGCGATTGCCAGCCCAGAGCCGCCACCAGTTTCTCCTGCGTGGTGCTGCTGAAGCCGGTGGTCAGTGCCACCTTCACCCCGGCACTGCGCAGTGTGGTGATCGCTTCGGCCGCACCGGGGATCGGCCGCGCGTTCCCGTTGTCGATGAGCTCGTCATACGCCGACTCGAACGCCCGGTTCGCCTGTTGTGCCAGCTCCTCGTGCCCGAACAGGGTGCGGAACACTGCGATTTTGGACTGTCCCATGGTGTCGAGCACGTACTGGCGGGCCTGTTCGCGTTCGATACCACTGTGGGGAAGGCCAGCCGCGGTGGCGGCAGACTCGAACGCGGCGACCACCAGACCGTCGTCGACGACCGTCGTGCCGGCCATGTCGATGACCGCGAGCTGAATTATGTTGTCCGTCATCATGTTCCTTCGGTTACGCTCAGATGCCGATCAGGTCTGCGGTGCGCTCGGCGATCGCTGGAGCCAGGGTCATCCCACGGCCGCCGGGCCCGGTGATCACCCATAGGCCATGCCCGATAGCCCGCCGGTAGACCAGCTCGCCGGGATCGATGCACTGGCTGTACACGCCCGCCCAGCGCTGCCGTACCGGGGGCAGCGGGCGTCCGAGCAACTCCTCGACCAGGCCGGCCAGGTATTCATACGGCGGCTCGTGCACGTCGAATCCGAACGGTTCGGTGTACTCGTGGGTGTCGCCGATGGTCAGTCCGCCGTGCAGGCGTTGCACGCACAGCAACTGCATGTGATTGGTGTCGGCAACCGGGGCTTGAGGTTCGTTGTCGCGCAGTGCATTCAGCGCTGATCCGGCATAACCGGGGTAGTACCTGAAACTGTCGCCGTCGGCGATGGCGGTGGTGAGGGGTTCCCCGAGAGGTTCGGTCTGCATCATCTGCAGACGCACTCGCCGCACCGGGAGTTCGCCGGCCAGCTCCCGGATAAGGCCGCCGTGGGCGGCGCCCGGGCACAGCAGCACCAGATCGCTCTCGTGCCTGGCGCCCCGGTCGTCGCGCACGAGACCGCTCCCGGCGGAGCGTGCTTCGGTGCCTGCCAGGAAGGTGTAGCGACCGGTGCTCTCGAGCAGGGCGCGGATGGCGGGCAATGCGAGACGGGACTCCACCGCCGCATCGCGCGAACAGTGAAGTCCGGCAATGAATGTGCCGCGCAGCGCCGGGTTGATGGCGCGGACCTCGGCGGGTTCCAGCAAGCGGAAGCCGCGCTGGGCCGCGTCTGGGCGGCGGGCCATCTGTTCGGCGACGGCCACCTCACGCGTGGACCGAAGCAGGGTCAGCGACCCGGCCGGTCGGAAGCCGACGCCGGGGACACGCTCGCCGATCTTCTCCCACAGTTCGCGGGCACGGAGGGCGGCGTCGAGTTCATGGTCCGCGCGCCCAGAGACCCAGACCAGGCCGAAGTTGCGCACTGTGGCGCCGCGAGCCTCGACTTCGCGTTCGAGTTGGACGACAGCATGTCCCCGCTCGACGGCTTCCCACGCGTGCGCGGTGCCCAGCACGCCGCCACCCACAATGGTCACCCGCATGGGTACCGAGGTTCTACGCCCCGGGCGTCGGTGGACCCACGCTGCGGTTCTGCGTGCCTGAACAGAAGATTAACGATTGGTATAGACCAATTTGAGGTAGTCTCTGGGCCGTGATTCACGCGCAAGAATCCGGGGTGCTGGCCGAAACCGCCGCACTGCTGCGCTCCCTGCGGGGGGTGTGGGATGAGGACGCCGTCGACGACCTCGACCACGCGCTGCAGTCCGCCGCCCGGGCCGCCGACGATGGCGCGGACGACGAGCTGGTGCTGGCTGCCGCGCTGCACGATCTTGCCCATAGCCCACTGTGTGATTCGCCGAACCGGGACCGTCACGATGTCGCCGCACGAGAGTGGCTGACCCCGCGATACGGTGCTCGGGTGGGATGGCTTGCCGGAGCTCATGTTGCGGCCAAGCGCTATCTGGCGGCCACCGACCCCGGGTATTCCGACTCCCTGTCGTCAACATCGGTGTTGTCGCTGCAGGCGCAGGGAGGGGCTGCGGTGGATGACGACATGATCTGTCACCCATGGTGGTCCGATTCCCTACGACTGCGGTACTACGACGACGCCGCGAAGGTTCCCGGTGCGGCTGCGGCGAGCATTGAGGATGTCCTGGTGGTTGCCGAACGAGTGCTCCGGCGGCGCGGCGCGCGATGAGTAAAGTGCACCTCGTTCGCAACGGTCTCGACGAGCTCTTGACGGGCCTGGAGGAGGGGGACCCGGTACCCGCCGAGCGCGACCTGGCGGTGCGGTTCGGTGTAGCCCGCGACACCGTGCGCCAAGCGCTACACGAGCTGCTGCTGGAGGGCCGCGTCCAGCGTCGAGGGCGCGGCACTGTGGTGGCCAAACCGAAACTGACGCAACCACTTTCGCTCCGGTCATATACCGAAGGCGCTGAACGGATGGGCCGTAAGCCGGGCCGCATTCTGGTGACATGGGAGGACATCGAGGCCACGCCAGATCTCGCGGCCGGGCTCGATGTCGAAGTCGCCGAGCCGGTGATGCACCTGGAGCGGGTGCTGCTGGCCGACAATGAGCGCATCGGACTGGAGAGCACCTACCTGCCATTGTCCCGGTTCGCCGGTCTCTATGACACCTTCGACCCGGAAACCTCGCTGTACGCGGCGATCCGTGCGAGCGGGGTGTATTTCGCCTCGGCCGAGGAGCTCATCGAGACGATTCTGCCCACCCCCCGTGAGGCCAGTCTGCTGCTGACCACGACGGCCATGCCGATGCTGCATCTGCGACGGCGCTCGCTGGATGCCCAAGGACAGCCGATCGAAGTGGTCCGGGCGTTGTACCGTGGCGACCGCGTGGCGTTCCAATCCACGCTCGTCGATGACGTGTGAGTCAGCGGCGCCAGAAGTCGAACCGGTCGCGGCCAGGCCTGAACCCGGCGGCCTCGACGATGTCAACCGCCACAGCGAACCGGTTGCCCACCGAGTACGGGTCGTGCGCATCGCTGCCGAACGACACGGCCTCACCGCCCGTCTGCCACCACCACCGCACCAATTCCACTGATGCCAAAGGACTTCGAGTGTTGATCTCCAGCGCTCGCCCGGAAGCAGCCAGAGCGCGAAACACCGACCGGTAGTTTTCCTCGAATACGTCCTCGCGGTAGTCGCCGGCGGTGGCCGGCCAGTACCGGCGGGCATAGTCGCAGTGCGCGAGCACACCGAACACCGACGAGCTCTCGACCAGTACCAGCAGCTCGTCGAAGTAGCGGCGCATCAGATCTCTGGCGTCGAGACGGCTGAACAGGTCAGCGTCGACGAACTGCAACTCGCCGTCGTTCTCGATCGCGTGCAGACTGCCCAGCACCCGGTCGAAATCCCCGGCGCCGAGCACCGTGGCAACCGCACTCGAGAACAGGTGCGGTTCACCGGCCTCGATACCGGACAGAATGCGCAACTGCGGGAACATCTCTCGGCACCGGGCCAGGTCAGCCGAATAGCCCGCGACGTCGAAGGGCCGAACGTGCGGACGCGGACCGACCGCGTGGCCGCGGTAGCTGCCGGCATCGTCGCCGTGCCATGCGGTGAAGTCGACATGCTCGGTGAACGCCAACCCCGGCAGGCCCAATTCCACCGCCCGCGCGCACGCCAGCTCCATCGACGACGACCCCGCGGTATCCCATGACCATCGGGTGTGTACGTGGTTGTCGGTCGGCAGCATCAGCGCCATCGTCGCACGGGCCGGGTGAACACGCCGTGTCCGACAATGAATCGTCGATGGCCGCGTGGTGACGTGGACTGCGGCTATCCCCGGCGTGGGAGAAGATCTCCGAGATGTCCGCCGAGCTGCTTGAAGCCCGCAGGCCGGTGGTGTATTTCGCCAATAACATCGGTGACTCGATCCTGACCCTGCCGACGCTGCGTGCGCTGGCCGAGGTATTCAGCACACCACTGACACTGCTCTGTCCACGGCGTGCGTTCGATCTGTGCTTCCACGAGATCAACCCGCACTTCGTCGACATCACCGATATGCCGCCGGCGCTCGGGCTCTCGGCGCACCGGCCGCTTGACCACGACGCGATCGCCGCACAGGTCGGTGCCGTCGACCTCCTCATCAACGCCGTCCCGTGGAACATGCCGTCGAACATGTTTTTCCAGCCCCTCCTGGAACGCCTCGCGCCGACCGCGGCGATCGGCTTTCTCGACGACGGCGGCTACAACATCGTGCTCCCGAAGGACAGCGGGCACTGCGCCGACCTGATCTTCACGCTGGCTCAACTATTCGATCCGGCACTGCGCATCGACGCGTATTCGCACAGGGTGCCGATCCCGCCATCCGTGCGAGAGAAGGCCCGGTCGATCCGCGCGATGCTGCCGATGGGGACCAAAGTCCTGGCCGTGCATGCCGATACGGGCTGGACCGCCAAACAGTGGCCGATCACCCGGTTCATCACCGTGCTCGACCAGTTCCTGGCCCGCCATCCCGACTATGTCGTCTGGGTCGTCGGGATGGGGCACGAAGAGCTCAATGTCGGCCGTGAGCGCGAGCGGGTCATTCCCTGCCTCGGGCTCCCGCTCGACCTCGCGATAGGGCTGGTCGAGCGTGCCGACCTCTTCCTTGGTATCGACTCGTGCATGTTGCATGCCGCGGATCTGGCGCGCGTGCCCGGCGTGGGGCTGTTCGGGCCGACCCGATCGGCCGCGTGGGGTTTCCGGTTCGGGCCGCACCGTCACCTCGATATGCCGTCCACCGCCGACATCACAGTGGCCGATGTGGTGGCCGCACTGGACGAGCTTGCCGGACATCATGGTTGAACGACGAGACCGCGATCTGCTGGCGGCAGTGCGGCGATTCAGCGAGCTCGCGGGCTCATGGCACCAGACCGAGCGCACTGCGACATGCGGGGCGGGCGAGCTCGCGGCCGAGGCGCTGTTCTTGCACGCGACGAATTTCGACCTGTGGCACCACGAGGACGCGGCCCGTCGGCCCGGCGCCGGAAACGATGAGGTGGCCGACCGGAAGCGGATGATCGACCAGCACAACGACCGCCGCACTCGGTGTATCGAGGACATCGACACGATGCTGCTCGAGCTTTGCGGCGACCCAGCGGCACGGTCACACACTGACACGCCGGGTGCGATCGTCGACCGGCTCTCCGTCCTGGCGCTGCGGATCGCGCACACTTCGGCGGATCCGACTGATCCGCGCATGACGGTGCTGCGCGAGCAACACGACGATCTCTACGGCGGGCTCGTGGAGCTCCTCGCCGATCTGCAGGCCGGCCGGGTGAGGTTCACGGTCTACCGGCAGTTCAAGTCCGCCGCGCAGCGAAGCCACTGCAGTCTCTTCGAGACCGGCCAGCCGGTGAGTGTCGGCAAGATGGCGGGAAGCTAGATTCATATTGAATTCCGTTGCTGCAGTGAGCACTGCGTCGGTCAAGTGCGAAAGAATCCACCCCAAGAAGGGTGGTCGGGCTTGCGTCGCATCGTGCCGGTGATTGCCGCGTTGTCGCTTGCGCTGTTGAGCGCGCCGCCGGCCGCGGCGATCGCTCCACCGACGATCAACCCAGACGTGGTGCCACCTGACGTGACCGGACCCGATCAACCGCTGGAGCAGCGCCGGGTTTGCGCGGTCACCACCACCATGCCCAACTCGAACTTCGATGACCCGCCCTGGGCCAATGACTATCTGGACCTCGCCGAGGCCCAGAAGTTCGCGACCGGAGCCGGTGTGACGGTCGCGGTGATCGACACCGGAGTGAACGCCTCCCCGCGCCTGCCGGCCCAGCCGGGCGGCGATTTCGTCGCCGACGCCGGTGACGGGCTATCGGACTGCGACGCGCACGGAACACTGACCGCGTCCATCATCGGGGGCCGGCCCGCGCCGGGTGACGGATTCATCGGCGTCGCACCCGATGCGAGGGTCATCTCGCTGCGTCAGACCTCGGAGGCGTTCGATCCCGTCGGCGCGCAGAACAACACCAGTGACCCCAACGCCACCCCGGCGGCCGGGTCGGTCCGCAGTCTGGCCCGTGCCGTCGTGCACGCGGTGAACCTCGGTGCCGGCGTCATCAACATCAGTGAAGCCGCCTGCTTCAAAATCGCCAGGCAGGTCGACGAATCCACCCTGGGCGCCGCACTCAACTACGCGGTCAATGTCAAGGGCGCGGTGGTGATCGTCGCGGCAGGCAATACCGGTGGCGACTGCAACCAGAACCCGTCACCGGATCCGTCCAAACCATCTGATCCGCGGGGCTGGGAACAAGTGCAGACCATCGTGACGCCGGCCTGGTATTCGCCGCTGGTGCTGTCGGTCGGCGGTATCGGGCAGAACGGGCAGCCCAGCGCGTTCTCGATGCACGGACCGTGGTTGGGTGTGGCGGCACCGGGGGAGAACATCGTGGCCCTGGGCGCCGACGGAAATCCGGTGAACGCGGTCCAAGCGAATGACGGCCCGGTTCCCCTTGCCGGTACGTCGTTTTCGGCGGCCTATGTCTCGGGATTGGCAGCGCTGCTGCGCCAACGGTTCCCGGCGCTGACCCCGGCCCAGATCGTCAACCGGATCACCGCCAGCGCACGTCACCCCGGGGGTGGCGTCAACGAGATTGTCGGCGCCGGTGTCATCAATCCGGTGGCCGCGCTGACGTGGGACATCCCGCCGGGTCCGGTTGCTGCGCCGTTCATCGTCAAACGAATCCCGCCGCCTGTGCCACCACCGCCGCCCGATCGTGGTCCGATCACCGCCGTCGTGATCGGTACCGGAAGCCTGATACTCGCCTTGGGGCTGGGCACCCTTGCCCGACGGGCGCTCAAGCGCCGATGAGAAACCCACTGAGATCCTTCGGATTACGATTCACGGTCGGTCATCTCACGGTGGCCGCGGTGCTGGTGCCCCCGAGCGTGATACTGCTCATCGACACCCCGCACCGGCGATGGGGTATCGGGCTCCTGGTGGCGGCCGTGCTGCTCACCATCATCAGCGTCCGCGGTCGTCGGATCACCGAATGGATCGCTGCGCTGTTCGCCTGGATATGGCGGCACCGCACGCCGCTGGCGGGGCCATCGGAACCCGTCGTCGGTGCCACCCACATGCCGGGCGACCATGTCGCCGTGCGCTGGGAAGGCGACGTCCTGGTCGCGCTCATCGAACTCATCCCGCGGCCGTTCACGCCGACCGTGATCGTCGGCGGTCGGGTACACAGCGACGATGTCATCGACACCCGGCTGGTGGAACAGCTGCTGGCAGTGCACTGCCCGGACCTGGAGGCCGACATCGTGTCGGCCGGCCATCGGATCGGCAGGACGGCGTCGGATGACGCGATGAGCCAGTACGGCACGGTGATCGCGTCCGATCCCGCCCCCGCCCAGCGCCGCACCTGGGTCGTGCTGCGGGCCGATCCTGGTCGAACCCAGAGGTCGTCGCTACGGCGGGACAGGGGTGTTCCGGGGATGGTGCGGTATCTGGTGGCCTCGACGACGCGGATTGCCGACGGCCTTGCCAGTCACGGTGTCGACGCCGTGTGTTCGCGCAGCTTCGACGACTACGACCGCGGTGTCGAGATCAGCTTTGTTCGGGAGCGGTGGGGGAGAATCAAGGGCCACAACAGCTTCACCTCCGCGTACTCGGCAAGCGGTGGCCCGGATGTCTGGTGGGCGGCACCGGCCGCCCACACCGTGACCAGGATTCGCGTGGCGCCCGGTTCGGCGCCGCGGTCGTGCTTGTTGCTCACTACTGAGGGCAAAACCGAGAAGCCGCGGGGATTTTCGCGACTGTCCGGTTCGCAGCGGGCGGCGCTGCAGGGCCGGCTGCTCGTCGGGGACCGGCACTGCCAGCTCCCGATCGGATCGGCCGGTGTGTTCATCGGTCAGACGGCCAACAAGTATCCCGTCTACATGCCGTTCGATGATGTCGACGCGAGCCTCACCCTCGGCGACGCCAGGACATTCACTCAGTTCGCGGCGCGGGCCGCTGCCGCAGGCGGAATCGTCACTCTGGCGCCCCAGTTCCGTGAGCTTGCCGCACTGATCGGCGCCGAGGTCGGACCACAGCCAAAGGTCGTGTGGCCGCATGCGACGACCTACCTAGAGCCCCATCCTGGTGTCGAGCGGGTGACATTGCGGCGCAATATGATCGGCACTCCGCGTCACCGCCAACTGCCTGTCCGCACCCTCTCGACCAAGACGGAAATCGGCTACGAGTCGGCGCTACCGTAAGGGATTGATCTATGACGCAGACCCTGAACGTTGAGAAGGACGAACTGCTGGCGCGGGCCGCCGAACTCGAATTGGCGCTGCCCACACCGCCACCGGATAACCCGAGGGCGGCCTGTGCGCTGCCCATGGTGGTTGACGCCGCGGCCCAACTTGCGCTGTCGGCCGACGCGATCAGGCTGTATCTGCGGGCGGGCGAACGGGAATGGCGACGGTTGGGGCAGTCACTGAGGAATGCCGCCGCGGCCTACCAGCAGGTCGACGAGGAAGGCGCGGACGCGATCACCGACAACACGTCGGTATCGGCTCGGATGCTGGGCGGCGGTTGTGAGGACGAGGACATCATGCTGCCGGCCGCCCAGCCGCCGTCGGCGGCGCCGGAATACCCGTATTACGAGGTGCGCCAGGCAGCGACCGATATCGAAGCACCGGACCAGGGCGCCGCGTTGAACGCCTTCGCCAGGGAATGGGATACCTACCAGCGCACGCTGCAGGCGATCGCGACGCGTTTCCGCCCGTTCACCCAGTGGGACGGCGACGCCACGATGGCTGTGGAGGTGAATTTCGAAGCCCAGCGGTCCTGGCTGTACCAGATGGCGCAGTTCTGTTCGACCGTTGCCGCGCAGGCCACCACCGTCGCGGCGACGCAGAAGTGGGCGCTGGTCGAGCATCCGTCGGCGTACGAGGTGTCAGAAGCAGACAAGTGGTTTCTGATCTATTCGACCGACCCCTCTCGGCGCCAGTACCTGTACCAGGTCTATGAGTGGTACGAGAGGATGCAGAAGAAATCGGAAGAGGTTCTGGCCGAATATATTCGGCGCGCGTCGCTTCCGCTCCAGCCAGTGAATCCGAAGAACCCGCCGGTGGCGACACGCATCGAACCGCCACCGGAACCAGAAAAGCCCGATCCCGATAACCCCGACAATCCGGACGACCCCGATAATCCGGACAACCCCGAAAACCCCGACGCCCCGGACATCCCCGGTGAGGACGATACGTTCGACGACGACCTGCCCGAGACTCCCACGACGCCGTCCACCGGCACACCGTCGGTGCCGTCCGCGGGTCTTCCTCCCGGGGATACCGCGGCATTGACCGAGGCGTTAAAGGGTCTGTCGGCCGACTCGGCAATGGGTGGGGTGGGCAGCGGCATGAAAGCGGCGGCGGTCGGTGGCGGTGGCGGTGGTGGTATGCCGGCGATGCCGTTGCAGCCGTCGGTCAATGCCGAGTCCGCACTCGGCGGCGCCCCGGGTGCGGGCCGTGACGGCGGTGCTGCCGGACGGATTCCGAACGCGGGCGCGGCACCGGGCGGTGGCGGCATGGGCATGCCGATGGGTGCGCCCGGCGCCGGCGCAGGCCAAGGCGGGGACAACAAAGCCAAACGTGCGCAGGGGACCGAGGAGTCGCTGTACTCCGAGGACCGGGAGTGGACAGAAGGAGTTATCGGCAATCGCCGACGTAAGGATGTATCCGACGGTAAGGAGTCGAAATGACCACTGGCAGCAATCAATTGCCTCCGGGAACCCATCCGCAGGTCGCGGAGACGATGCAGTTCCTCGAGAAGTTCAGTTCCGCACTGAGCGATCAGGTCCAGCAGGTGAGCACCGCGACCTTCACCGGCACCGACGAGGACAAGACGGTGGAAGTGACGGTCGACGGGGCGCGCTGGCTGACCGGACTGCACGTCGAGGACGGCCTGCTGCGTTTGGGGGCGGATGAGGTCAGCTCCCGCATCAACGAGGCATTGCAGAATGCGCAGGCCGCCGCCAGCGAGTCCATCCGTGAGAAACAGGCTCAGCTTTACGCGAACCTGGCGGGCATCACGCAATCGATGAAGAACGGCTTGGACCTGACGTAACCGTCTCCGGGAAAAGGACTCCCACCATGGGCGTGGCGATGCCGACCGGCGGATACGTCGGGCAGATGCTGGAACCGGGCGGGTGGCCCGAGGCTGACGAGAACGTCTTCTACGACCGGGCGCAGCAATTCGCGCACGTGCTGCGCGGGGTCACCGACGTTCTGGATACCTGCCTGCAGCAACGTTCGCGGGTGTTCGAGGGCGGAATCTGGTCGGGCGGTGCCGCAATCGCGGCCGATGGTGAACTGGGTGCCCGGATCGACTACCTGATGTCGCTCCAGGAGAACATCGCCGGTGCGAGCACGTGGCACGACCACATCGCGGTGGCGATCGCACACACCAAGTCCGATATCGCCGACAACGTGGACACCGCTCTGCGGCAGATCACGGTGATCCAGAACGACCCGACGCTCGAGGCCGACGAACGCACCTCCGCGATCAACGCCGTGCTCGCCACGACCTACGCCGCGAACGTCGGCATGGTCACCGCCACGGCCGAGCAGATCGTCGCGACCCAGGCATGGAACCCCCCGAAAGACGCTGTGCCCGGACTACTCGACCGGCAGATGCCACCCGTCGACCTGACACTGTCGACGCCGACCCAACCCGGCACCTCGCAACCAGGCACCACGGTGCCCGGTGTCATCGACCCTGGCACGACCCAGCCGGGCGCGGCAGAGCCGGGTGCGACGGATCCCGGGAGCACCCAGCCCGGCACGTCGCAGCCGGGTGGCAGTCAACCGGAGGACTCGCTGCCGGACACACGGCTACCCGATGGAAACCCGACGGACGGGCAGCCGACGACACCGACGCAACCCGAGGCCGACGCCCCGACAGCCAATCCCGCAGCGCCCCAGCCCGCATTTCCCGGCGGAAGCATCATTCCGCCGATGCCGGGCGGGGGACAGACGACCGGCCCACGACCACCCGCCGAGTCGATCAGGCCGAACGCGCCCACGCCGCCTGCGATCGCCGCCGAAGACGGCGGCTCGGTAGCAGCGCCGGCAATACCGGCCGCGGCGGCGGGCGCCGACGGGGGCGGCAAGGGTTTGGCGCCGGCCTCCGCGTCGCCCACCCCGACGGTGCCAGCGTCGATGGGAACCACCCATCGAGAAGATCCGGGCCCGGCAGTGGCACCTGCGGCCGCGGCCCCGGTGGCAGGCGGTGGTGTCCCCGGCGGAGGAACGATGGCACCCGCGGCCCGTGGCGGCGGTGGTGCGAGCAGCGGTCCGGCCGCGACCGGCGGTGCACCGGTGAGCCAACGACCGATGAGCCAGCACCCGTCCTCGCGCGCCACATCCGGATCGAACCGGACTGCGGCAGCCCGTAATGCGCCGAACCCCGCGCCTCCCGACCGGGCGACCCTTGCGGATGCCGCTGCGGCAGTGGCGATTCCGGTGTCGGCGGCGCTGGCCGCGCGGGACGCCATCGCCGCCGCGTCGGCCGACAACTCCGAGGGCCGCGCTGGCGGCGGTCCTGATCCTCTGCGGCTGGCACGGCGCATCGCCGCGGCCCTGAATGCCCCCGACAGCGACGGACACGACGATTTCGGGTTCTTCTGGGTGACCGGCGTGACCACCGACGGCGAGATCGTCGTAGCCAACAGCTACGGGCTGGCGTACATCCCCGCCGGTGTCCACTTACCCCGTCCGGTGCATATGGCAACAGCCGACGACGCCATCGCCCCGTCCGAGCGGGTGCCGTGGGCGACGTATCCGTTGGTTGCGGTGCAGGGTTGGGCTACCCATCGCGGTAAGAAGCTGCGCGCGGTGATCGCCACCGAGGCGCACTTCGGGCAGTCGGACGCCGGCGCGGCGAAAGTGGTTCTCGCACCGGATGAGATCCCCGAGGCGGGGGGCATGTCGGGCCGGGCCAGGCTCGAGGTCGTCGACACCGAGGCCGCGCAACGGCTGGCGGACACGACCGACCGGCAGCTGTCCGCCCTACTGCCGCCTGTCCCGGCCAGCGCCGAACCGCCGGCCGACAAGCGGCCTCTGATGTGGTTCGACGTGATGAAGCCCATGGCCAGCAATGCGACTGGCCGCGAAGCAGCGCACCTGCGGGCGTTCCACGCCTACGTTCTGCACGCCGAGGCCGTGGCACTGGCCGAGTCGCACAGCACGGTCGACCCCGTCGATCGGCGGACTGTCATCGCCGACTGGCTGTACTGGAAGCACCTCGGCGCGCTACTGAACAGCGCGCTGACCACCACGGTCTGAGCCGGCAGGGGAAGGGCCCGTCGCGCTCTGCACGGGAACGCCTTCCAGCGCCTGTTCGCCGGCCGTGGCGCCGGTAGCCTGCTGCTCGTCGGCCTCGTCCTCAGTCGCCGGCGGCATAGCGCTGCCGGAGAAACTTCCGACCACTCCCTGCACGCTCTGCGAAATCGTCTGAGCGCCCGACGTCACCATTGCGGCTGCAGCCACGAATTGGGTCATCTGCGAAGCTATCTCGGCGCCGCTGAAAGCGGCGGCAGAAGCCTCATCCGTGGCTGCCACCTGCTCCGGTTCGGTTGACGCCGTTCGCAGTGCGCTCGCGCGTGCACCCGGCTGCGCGGTGGCGAACTCCTGCGTGCCGAGCTGCCGACCGAGGGTATGGTCGGCGTCGGAGTAGATCGTTGCGGCGCTGGCCATCTTGGCCGCAGTCTGATCCAAGGCAGCCTTCGCGGCGGGCAGGCCATCGGCGACCGGCGCCTCGATGATCGGCATAGTCGCGTTGATGGCCGCCGACATAGCATCCGTCCCGGCCGCCGTGACGGGTGCCGGGAATGACGGAAAGACGACTCCCTGCAACGTTTCCCCCGCGGCATGCAGGCGGGAGGTGTCGACGGTCAGGGGTTCAGCCATTGCTCATAGCTCCTATTTGTTGCCGACAGCAGGGGGATCGTCAGCGTGGCCGATCGGTCGCCAGTAAAGCGTGGCTCCACTCGGTGTCTGGCCTAACCTCTCGTAACCCACGGGCGGCGGCTGATGCGAGCCGGCCGGGATCACGAACAGTCGTCCGCTGATCTGGTAATCGGGGATCCAGATATTGGAACCCGGATACGCCGGTTCCCAGTCGGTGCCGCCGGCCGGCCCGCCGGTGTTGGCCGGGCCAAGCGCTCCAGGGGTGGTGACGACCGGCAGATCTCGGCAGTCGGTGCCGTGGATGGCGTACAGGTGCGAGATTCCTTCGCAGGGGCTGGAACTTCTCGCCGAGGAGGGCGGATCGAGCGCAGCGGCCGCCGGTGGCGGCTCCTGGTGAATTTCTCTGATGTGCATGACGGCGGCGACACCCTCGATCGCGATCGCAATCATGGCGACGATCAGCACGTGCCGGACACTGTCGAGCCGCCATCTCCGTTGTGCGGTCATGGATTCAGAATCGGATGTTCCGGACGATGTCGTACACGCCGGTGATCCACAGCAGCATGGGCAGAATCGCGGCGATGACGACCCCGTCGACCAGTTCCATGATTCGCTTCGTCACCGGTGATATGCGCCGAACCCCGGCGGCCGCGGCGACGACCGCCAGAGCGACAACGGCCGCGGCGAGGAAGCCGCCCAACATCAGCCAGGCACTGTGCGGATACCAGTGACTCAGCCGTGCCACCACCCCAAGCGGGATGGCGACGGTCGCCGCCAGCAGCGCCCACGCACACCAGCGCTCCGCGTAGAGCCGGGACCGGAACGCGCACGCCACGGTTACCAAACCGACCACCACCAGGCTGTGAATGAAGAAGTGGCCGCGCACCACGATGCTGATCGCACCGAGCGCAAGAACCAGGGTGCCTGCGGTGACGAATCCGATCAGCAGGCGCTTGGCGAGGTGACTTCGTTCGGTCAGCCGCACCGCGGAGTCGGGCACCGAGGCGATGATCGCGCGCCAGGTGGGCGTCTCACCGTCGGGCTCCTCCCGGCCGGCGACGGCGTCGAGAAGTTCGTCGTGAGCGACACTTTCGCCGGGGGCGGGGATCGGCGGCAGGGCGATGCGGGCGACCGCGACGGTCAGCTTGGCGGCGTTGGTCACGGTGAAGAGCCCGAACACGATCGCACCGGCCGGTACCCAGTGCTGCCAGTCATAGCCGAAACAGATGGCCGCCAGCGTCAGCGCGATCGAGGCGACAACGGTGAAGGTGGCCAATTCGATGCGCCGGCTCGGGCCGCCGCGAGTCACCAGGGTCAGCAACATCACCGCCGCGGCGCCACCGGCCCATTGGGGTGCGCCGAGTGCGGCGGCTGCCTGCGGAGGTGGAATGGCCAGCGCCACGGCCGCCACGATCACCGGATAAGCGGCAATGAGCAGGCTCTCCGAAAGTCCGGTGAGCTTATACATTTTCGCGGCGGCGATGCTCCCCGCGAGCAGGACGATCCCGAGGACGCCCATCACGAGCGGCCACACATAATCGCGCCCGTCGGCCCACCAGCCCAGCGCCGCCAGCACCGTCAACGCGGTGGTGGTCACCGGGATCGTGACGGCGACGAAGCGGGTCAGTGCCGTTCGGTCGAACTGCGGGGACTCGTCCAGCACGGCGATCGCGTCGATGACGTCCTCGACAAGCGGCCGGTAACGCTCGGTGCGACTGACCGGCACCAGGGTGAGCAGGGACCCGTCCACGACACCGGCGTCGTCGAGTGACTGATCGGGACTCAGCGGCGGCGCCCCCGGCCTGGCGAACGCCCACACCCCCTGTGCGGAGAAGTCGAAGCCCGCGAGCACATCGGGTGGCGTGTCCTCGAGCAGATCGGCCAACGCCGAGACCGCGTCGTCCAGATAGGTTTCCATCGGGGCGGCCGCAGGCAGGGCGAGGTCGGTCATCCGGCGGCCGGTCAGGACCGTCACCCTTGTGGTGGCGGGTTTTGCGGCGGGTGCGGCCGTCGCGGGCGGGCCGGAGGCGGCGACAGGAGCGGCCGCGGCGGCGGCTTTTGCGGGGGCGCTCAACGGATCGCCGCCTCGTCGAAGTCGTCGGACAGTGCGGCGGCCAGTTCGAGGATCTTCCTCGTGTACGCCCCGCCGAGTTCCTCGAGCTGAATCTCGACCCCGGCGGCGATGTGTCGATCCCAGGGCAGTACCACGATGCGGTCGCTGCGTACGTGCCGCCCCAATCGCCCCACCAGGTCGCTGGCGACAGCGTCGGACTCCGCAGGCACCAGGTGGGTGATCACCACGCACGCACGGTTCAGCAGGTCGCGGAATCCATTGCGCTGCATCCAGTCGATGACAACCGCCGCCTGGCGGGCACTGTCCACCGAGGCGCCGGTCACGATCACCACACCCGACATCGTGGTGAGCAGCCCGCGAATCGCCCTATCCGGCAGGCCGTTCCCGCAGTCGGTCAACACCAGGTTGTAGAACCCCGACACGGCCTCGAGCGCACCGCGCCAGTCGTCATCGCTCAGCCGCCGCTGTGACGCGCCGTATTCTTCGGTTGCCAGTACTTCGAGTTTGACCGCGTTGGCACTGGTGTGCGCGCGGATGTCGTTGTAGCTCGCCAGCCTGTTTCCGGCCAACAGGTCGACAATGCTCGAATTTGTTTGGCGGCCCACCCGTTCGGCGAGATTTCCGGACACCGGGTCCGCGTCGACGACCAGAATCCGATCGCCGCGGACCTGTGCGAACACCGAGCCCAACGCCGCCGTCAACACAGTCTTGCCTGCACCGCCTTTGAGACCCAGCACACCGATGTCGTAGGCGCCGCGAGGGCTGCGGCGAATGCGGGTGCGTAACGCGATCTCGTGCTTCTCGTCGGGGGAGAGTCCGGGGTTGATCCGGGTCAGCTTATGCAGCCAGCGGCGCCAGCCTTGTCGCGAAACAGGCTTGGGTACGCGTTTGGCCGGTCCTGTGAATGCCTCTACCGCGGGCGGTTTGGTGGCCGCCGGACCGGGTTGGGCGACGGCGATCCGGTCGGTCGGTCGTTGCGCAATGCTTGCCCGGGTAGCGGGGGGTTGTGCCGTGACGTCGTTGCGGCGGTCTCGACGCGCATGCCGGCCGACGGGTGCCACCGGGTGGCCGTTGGACGAGGGCGCGGGTTTCCCGGCCGAATCATCCTGATCCGGTGCGCCTTCCGGCCCGTCGAAGGGCTGGAAGAGCCGGTTATAGTCCGCCGACATACAAAACCTCGTCTGAGTTGTGACTCGAGGGAACACGAGACGTGGCGGCACGCGTAACAGCCGTGCGCACCGATCCCGTGTTCCTCTCGCGTCTTGTGCTGCGTTAGGTAAACATCCCGGTGACACCGGATTCGGTCTGGGACATTGCCTGGCCGGCCTCCGTGATCCGGCTTGCCAGGTTCTGCAGCGCGCTGTTCAGCTCTGCAGAAGCGTTGTCCCAGTTGCGCTGGACACCCTGATAGGCCTCCGAGCCGCTGCCGCCCCAGGCCGCCGCGAGGTTGGCCAGCGAGCCCTTGCCCTCGTCGAGGAGCCCTTGGGTGGTCTGCACCGCACCCTGGATCGAGCTTGCGCCGGCCTCGATGCCGGCGAAATTCCATGACTGTTCCGACATAGCTTCGCTCCGTTTCCTGTTGAGTTCTTGATTCAGAAGTTCATCTGCGACGACAGCGAGCCGGCCTGCTCGTCATCGGCGCTCGAGTACTGGATGCCGGCCTGCGAGATGCTGGTCGAGATATCGCTGAGCGCCTTGATCTGCGCCTGCCCTGCCTCGTGGAAGCGCAGCAGCGCAGCTTGGGCAGCCTGCCCGGCCTGGCCACGCCATTGGGCGGCAAGCTCGCCGCCGGTGGACTCCACGCCACGGATGACCTGCTGGAGTTCATTGGAGATCCGGTCGAAATTAGCGGCCTCCGCGCCGAGAGCCGCGGAGTCGGTCCTCATTTCTGCCATGGTCGACTCTTTCTCTCTTCCTGTGTTGCCTTCCTCGCCACACCTGTGGTGAGTCTTCCGGCCCTTCTGGCCGGGAAGTCGGTTGCGGACGCGGTCACCAGTCGTCCTCGTCGTCGTAGCTCTCCCGGCCGTTCTGCTCGGAGTCGTCCGATTGCGCTGCGAACATGGCGGGTGCCGCCAGCGCCCGGACCACGCCGGCCTGGGCGCCGCCGTGGCCGGCCATCCCTCCCAGTGGCGCGGCGCCGCCCGCGGTCGAGGAACCCGCACCACTGACGGCGCCGGCAACCGCGGACGCAGGCGCCACCGAACCGGTTGCGGCGTCGAGCAACTGACCCAGCAGCGGGGTGCGCGACGCCGAGGCCGCCAAGCCGGGCAACGCATCGGCGCGCATCAGTCCGGCGCCAACGCTCGGCCCTGACCCGCCGGCCAGGGGATGGGTGGACAACGGAGCGGCACCTATCAAACCCATCTGTGGGATGGCCTCATTGGCGGCCCGTTCGCCGCCGCCAACGCCGCCTCCCATACCGGTCGCGGACTGCACCAATGACGTCAGCTGTTGTAATTGGCCACCGAGTTGGCCGATCTGGGTGAGGAACGGCATCGCCTGTTGGGCGTAGGCCATGGCCTTCTCGGCGTCAGCGCTGGCCATGACTTGTGATGCCAACGCGGCCAACGCATGTGGATCAGCGGCTGTGGCTGCCATCTGCGTCAGCAGGCTGATCGTTCCCGCTTCGGCGGCCTGGCCGGCGTCCGGGAGCACGATCGGCTTCATGGGTGGCAGCGGTTCGAAGACCGTGTTGGCGGCGGTCTCAGCCTGATAGGCGTCCATCGCGCCGGCTGCTTGATTCCACATCCTGACGAAGTAATCGGTCTCCTTGAGACCGATCGGCACCATGTTGATGCCGAAGATATTGGTGGCGACCAAGACCGCGCGGGTGATGTGATTGGCGGCGATCTCCGGCAGCGACGGCGTGATCGCCAGCGCGGTCGTGTAGGCCGCGGCCTGCGCCGCCGCCTGCATCCCACGCTTCTGTGCCTGTACGGCAACGATTTTCATCCAGGCGATCATCGGCACCGCCGCGGCGATGGCCCGCTCGCTGCTGGCGCCCGTCCATGCCGCCCCCAGCGAGGCCAGGATCGCGGCGAGCTCGTCGGCCTGTACCTCCAGAGCCGCGGCCAGTGCCTCCCAACCCGCGGCGGCCTGCAACATCGGCGCCGGGCCCGCGCCGGCCATCAGCCGCGCGGTGTTCAGTTCTGGTGGCATTGCATGCCAGAGCATGGTTAGGAGTTCCTCTTGTCGCGAGGTCAAGGTCGAGTGCTGGTCGGCATCGGGTGCCGATCTAGTCGAGGGTGTTTGAGGCACCTCCGTCGATCGCCGAGTACATACCCGCAACCTTCGTGAACGCCGCCCCGGCGCGCGTGAGTTCCTCCTGTGCAGCCGTGAGCTGAGCAAGGGTTTCTGCCCCCTCGGCGGAGAAGGCCGCCGCCGCCTGTGCGGACACCTCTTCGGCCCCCGCCGGTGGCAATCCGGTGAGCGACGCGGCTGCGGCCGCCCCGGTCGCGATGCCCTGGGCGCCGTTGGCGGCGAGCTCAGCTCCACTGGCGGCGGTTGCCGCCGCGTCGTGAGACATGGGTTGCATCTCTGCACCCTCCTGTAAATGGTTGAGACCTATTGCGTATCAAGGTGATGCGCAAGTGAACGATTTGCTAACAGCGTATGGTGTTGTGGCACATATGGTTTCGTTCGTCAATAGACTAGCCCGAACCGTCGGGCGGGTCGATGTATGCGGCCTGGATGACCTCTTTGCCTTCCGGTGAGACGAGGAACGCCTGGCCCGGCGGGCGACGCTTGACCTTGAATTCGCTGGACGGGAAGTCCTGTTTGTCCCCGGACAAGAACAACGTGGGTGTGCCGGCACCGAACGCCGCGCCGACGAACTTGTCCATCGTCGCCTTGTAGGCCTGGCTCATCTGGCAGGTGACGATGATGTGCAGCCCGATATCGGACGCCGCCGGAAGCAAGGGGGCCAGCGGCGCCATCGGCGGGAAGCCGCCGGCCGCCGCGGTGATCATGTGCCAGTCGTCGACGAGTAGCACGACGTCGAACCCCGTCCACCAGGACCGTGACCGTAGCTGGGCCGAGGTGAGATCAGAGGGAGGCAGCCGTTTCTGCAGGTTCACCGCCAGAGCCTTGATGGACTCATCGAGTGCGGTGCTGTTGCGGTTGATCGCACCCGCATCGAGCAGATGGCTGTCCGGCACGGCGTCCAGCAGCCCCGAGCGGTAGTCAGCGACCATGAACCGCACCTGTCGGGGACTGTTCCGCGCACAGATGGCCCGCGCAACCGCGTGCGCGATGCGGGTCTTGCCTGATTTGGCCGCGCCGAAGATCAGCAGGTGCGGCGTGACGTCCATCCGGGTGTATGCGACCGACAGGTCGGTCTCGCGCACCCCGAGCGGAATCGTCCAGCGGGTGCGGTAGTCGGCATCCGGACCGGGCGGGTTGGGATCGAGTTCGTTGAGATGGATGCGCTCCGGCAGGATCCGGACCCGTGGCGCTCGATCCGGTGTCTCCGTGGCGATCTGATTCACGGCCGCTGTGAGTGCCTCAACCAGATTCTCGACGCCGCGCACACCATCGAACCTCGGCACCCCCATCATCAGGTGGTGCTTCTCCATCGAGATGGCTCGGCCCGGCCGGTTGGCCGGGATATCGCGGGTGATGCGGTCGATTTGGGTGTCGTTGACATCGCCGAGCCGGAATTCGATCTTCGTGCCGAGGTAGTCGCGCACCCGTGACTTCAGTTCGGTCCAGCGCGGGGTGGTGATGACCGTGTGGATGCCGAAGGACAGCCCCTGCCCGGCGAGGTCCTGCACCGTCGGCTCCAGCTCGGGGAATTCGCCGACGAAGGCCGGCCAGCCGTCGATGACCAGGAACACGTCGCCGAACGGATCGGCCGCCGCAGGCTGGCTCGGATCGGCACGCATGTCCCGGTAGGCCGCCATCGACCCGACTCGGTGTTGTTTGAAGTCAGCCTCGCGCTGCCGCAGAACGGCTTGCACCTCCGCCACGACACGCATCACCTTGTCGGGCTCCGAGCGGGACGCGATCCCGCCGACATGGGGCAGGTGGTCCAGATACATCAGCCCGCCGCCGCCGAGATCGATGCAGTAGAACTGGACGTCGCGCGGTGAGTGGCTGGCCGCGGCCGAGACCATCATGGTCTGGAGCAGCGTCGACTTCCCGGTCTGCGGCGCGCCACCGATGCCGATGTTGCCGCCCGCACCGGCGAGGTCGACGCCCCACACCTCCTGCCGGTGCCGCCGCGGTTCGTCCATGATTCCCAGCGCAAATCGCAATCGCTGCGGGCTGTCGCGGGCGATGAGTTCGTCGAGTGGCGTGGGGTCGGTCAGCGGTGGCAGCCACATCTTGTAGGCGTGCGACTCGGCCGTGCTGAGCTGGTTCAACACCACCTCACGCAACGCTCGGGTCTCCTGCTGTGAGGTCATGGCGTCGTCACCGGGTCGGGTATCGAGGACGATGTGAACCGGTGAATCCGCACTTTGGCTGCCGCCCGCGCACCATTGGGCGCGCCGACCGTCTCGTCATCGCCCTCGGCGTCGGCCCGCACCGGCGGAACGTACGTGCCGCCGGTGTAGAGGGTGCTGAACTTGACCGGGTCCTCCATCCCGACCCGCAGAAAGCCCACGCCGCTTTCTTTGTTGGTGATGTATTGGGCTTCCGGTGTGCCGATCACCATCTTCGACTCGTGGGAGCTGGTGGTGCGCAGGGCGATTCGGTAAGTCAGGTTGGGCTCCAGCTTGTCGATCCGCGCACCGCCGGTCTGCAGTGACTGCGTGGCCAGCAACAGATGCACGCGCAGCGAGCGGCCGACCCGGCAGATCCGGTCGAACAGCGCGATGAAATCGGGGTGGCTCTGCAGCAATTCGGCGAACTCGTCGACAACGACGAAAAGCGTTGGTAGCGGGGCCAGGTCGGCACCTCGCTCGCGATACTTCTCGTACTCGGCGACACCGGAGAGGGCGCCGGCCGCGCCGACCTGCATGCCTGCCTGGCGCAGGATCGTCTGCCTGCGGTCGAGTTCGCCGGTGAGCACCTCGCCCATCCGGTTGACCAGTTCGGCCTCCTCGGCCATGTTCGTGACGACGGCAGCGGTGTGCGGCAGATTCTCCATGCCGAGGAACGTCGAGCCGCCCTTGAAGTCGGTGAGCAGCAGGTTCACCTGGTCCGGATGATGGGTGGCCACCAGGGACAGCAGCATGGTACGGAGGAATTCGGACTTTCCCGACCCGGTGGTACCGATGAGCATGCCGTGCGGGCCGCCGCCGAACTCCGCGCCTTCCTTGATGTCGAGGTACATCACCTCGCCGGTCTTGAGTTCATGGCCGAACGCTATGCGCAGCCGATCACGATCCTTGTCCATGAACATCCGCCACCGGGCGGGGGTGACCTCTTCGACGCTGGCCGCACCGACGAGCTGATGCCACTCGGTGGCGACCTTCTTCTGCGCGCGTGCCGTCTTCGTGATGATCGTGCCGGTGATGGACCAACCGGCCAATTTCCTGGCGATCCGGGTGGCCTGCTGGGCCGTCATCCGGTCGCTGACCGAACTCACCTGCCGGAAGGTCTGGCCCGGTAGCCGGTCGTCGGCGGTGCCATCCTCCTCGACGCGGAGTCGGTAGGCCGACCCTCGGTGATTACCGAGCGTCAGCACCGTGACGCCGGCGCGGCCGTCTGGCGGGAATCCTGCTTTGCCGCCGGTCAAATCGACCACCACGACATAGGGGCCGCCGGGCGTGGAATCCGGTGTGTGTGGACCGCGGGCCGCCAGATCGGCCAGCCCGTCGGGGCCGGGGTAGATCATCCGGGTGGGACCGGCCGCATCGGTCTCGGATGGATGCTGAACGTGGGGAAGCCATTTCAGCCAGGACCATTGCGGATCCTCGGCGTCGGAGGTCACCACGCGGATCTGCATTAGATCCGGTGGATGGAACACCGCGAGGTGGCACACCATGGCCGTCAGCAGGGCGGCGGCGCCTGCGGGGTCGCCGCCGACCGCGATCGTCGGAAATGTGCGCAGTTGCAGCAGTTTCGGGCAGTCGTGGATGAGGCCGTGAGTGCGCAGGAACTTGACCGCCCACATGTTGGCCACCGGCTCCAGGTAGGGCTGAGGCGCCGCGGCAGGACCGGCGAGCTCGCCACCGACGGACGGTTTCAGCAGCCGGTCGACCGCCGGCTGGTCGCCGATGCCGATCCGGGTGGCCGCGAAGAAGTCCGCCGTTGCCGCCCGCGACCACTGCCGCGGGGTGCCGACGATCGACAACAGATCGTCGGGATTGGGCGCGTGATAGCCGAAGAACGACACCTGTGCACCCGCCGAGGCGGTCACCCGCGACCGGAGACCGGCCAGGTATCGCAGGTACTCCTTGCGGTCGGCGTTGATCTCGGGAACCTTCTTGCCGCTGGAACCACCACCGGCCAGGACGCCCATCATCATCATGATCATCATCAGCGGCATCATCAGCATGTACGGCGACAGCGCACGTGTACCGGTGGCGAACATGATGCCGACCATTCCGAGCATGCAGGCCGCCATCACATAGGGAAGGACCTTCTGCACACCCGATGCCGGCACGTCGACACCGAGATCCTCGGGCGGATTGATAGTGATTTCACCGGGATTCAGCCGCGGTCCGCGGGTGACCGCCGGGTTGAACTTCTTGGTGGTCATCAGCTGGGGCCACCGGCGACTTTGCGGGGCGTCGGCTCGGTGGACACGGTGTCGTGCTCCAACAGCGCCGCCTCCTGCGAGAGCACCGGGCCGTCGACCAACAGCCGCACCACCTCCCAGGGTGCGGTCGTGGGTGACGAAAGGCCCAGTGCGCCCGCGGTCTTCTGGTCAGGAAGTCCGTATCGCACACCCTGTTGGTCGATGTAGTACAGCGCTTCACCGACCCGGGGATCGGGAGACTGCAGCGCAACATACTTGCCGCCGTCGGTGTAGACCGTTGACGTCCCCTGGATTTGGTTGATGCCCGCATCGTCGGCAGACGGTGATATCGGCAGTCGCGGGCCGGTGATCACCCGGGTCCGCGCGGGTTTGTCACCGGTGCCGCGCTCCCACGTCCAGCACAGCACGGGATCAACGGTCCGGGACACGATCTTCATCGTGGTATCGGGCAGCGGCGACTTGTACACCGCATCAGGAAGATTCACTGCGATGCTCGGCACCACCGCGGGAGGATCGACCAGGCCGAAGGATTCGGTGGCGCGTAGCGCGGCCGCGGTGGGGCTGTTAACCTTGGCGGTCCCGTTCGGTAACACCAGGTGATATTCCGGGCCGGACGGGGTGTTGACGGTGAACACCGAGCCGATGACGAGCTCGTCGGGCAACCCAAGGGTGTTCGGCTGCCCGAATCCCGGTATCGGCGGCAGTTGCCAGGCCCCGGCATCGGGCAGAGCGTTGAAGACGCCTTCGGTGACCGGAATCGGTGTGGTATCGGCGGGCATCCCGACAGCGGCGGCCAATGCCCGGTTGCTTCGGTCGATGGCGTGGCGGCCCTGCGGGGTGATCAGGAATTCCTGGTCCTGATAGAACGCGAGCAACGCTTCGTTGGCTTCCAGCGGGTCCACAGCGGAATCCAGGAACAGCGGCATCGAAATGATCGCGAGTTTCACCGTCGGCGCGGTCCGGCTGGGGTTGACGACGGTGTCGCACAGCGCCCAGCTCGACGAACTGCCCGACACCGGGGTGGAATACGGGGCGCCGGGAATCCCGATCCACTGGCCCCTCGGAAGCTTCTCCAGCTCAGCGGATTTCACGACCGAAGGATCCGCGGGGCTGCCCAGCACCAGCCGTGCGGAGGTCAGATTGAAGACTGGGTGCAGCTTGCCCGACAGTTGCAGATACACCTGGTAGGTGGTGCCGTCGGCGAACAGGTCACCGCCCCCGAGCTTGCCCTGGGGTTTGAAGAGCGCCAATGCTCCGGCGCCGACCGCGATCAACAGCGCGATCACGACACCTGCCGCCGCCGACCGGCCGTAGAACTGCAGTGGATCGTCGAACATCCGGGTGTCCCGTCGCACGATGGCATGTTCGAGCCGGCGTAGCAGGAACCGCCAGCCGCTGACTTGTACCTTCGTGGTGAGACGGAAACCCATCGACTATTGGCCCAGATTGAGGCGGGCGTGCACCGCGGTGATGGCGTCGGCCATGTCGTCCCCGTTGATCTCCCGCAGCCGCGCCGCGTCGAGCTCCTCGAAATCGGTGGCCCTGGTCAGCCGGATGTCACGATACTGTTCGGCCGCCTCGACGAGTTGGCGTGCATAGCGACCGTTGCCTGCGATGTCGATGGCAGGCCTGCCGCGCACGCTCTGCTGGCTCAGTAGCTTGGCGGCTTGCAGCAGGTTTTCGGCGGCGTCGACGTTGAGCGCCGAGTCATTCCCCGTGGCAATGACATTCGCGATCTCGAGGAGTTCGTCCGGGGAGTAGGAGTCGAATTCGATCCGGGTGGAGAACCGGGACCGCAGGCCCTCATTCGTCTCCAGCAGCCGGTCGATGTCGGCACTGTAGCCGGCAATGATCACCACCAGCCGGTCGCGGTCGTTCTCCATCCGGGCCAGCAGGGTGTCGAGCGCTTCGGTCCCGAACGGATCGGCCCGCCCGTCGCGTTCCTGAACCAGCGCATAGGCCTCGTCGATGAACAGCACACCGCCCATTGCCCGGTCGATGGTCTTGGTGGTCTTGACCGCCGACTGACCCTCGAATTCGGCGACGAAATCCTTACGGGAAGTTTCGACGAGCTTCGGCTCGCCGATCACGCCAAGGCCGGCAAGGATATTGGCGACCACTCGGGCGATGGTCGTCTTGCCGGTGCCTGGCGGACCGGTGAAGATCATGTGCTTACTGGGCTGAGCGACCTTCATCCCGCGGGCGGCACGCACCTTGGCCATCTGAGTGGCCGCCCGGTAACGCTCGATCTGATCCTTGACGCTGCTCAACCCGATCTGCCGGGTCAGCTCGGCCTCGGCGTCTTTGAGCAGTGCGTCGCGGCCCGAGGTGTCGGCGACGACGGTGGCGGCATCCCAGGGGTCGGTGCGGGCGGCAATCTGCTCGGCGCTGGTTGTCGACAGCCGGTAGGTCGGATCTTTCAGCGCCGCTGACACTTTCGGATCCGGATGGGTGGTCTGCAGCCATTCCAGAAGGGCCAGCGCGCCTTCCTCGCTGCCTTGGCTGCGCCGCGCCATCGCCAGGAACCAGGCAATCGCCGGGGCGCAGGCCTCACCGGCCGGCGACGTGTTCGCTTCGGTGAGACGGCGCTCGGCCTCGGTGAACAGGCCAAGGTTGGCGGCGGCGACGCCGTGCGCCACGCCAGCGGCGCCGGCCAGGAACGTGTCCGGCCACCGGCTTGCGCCCTTGACCTGTTCGATCACATCGGTCCATCGCTGGGCGGCGCCGAAGACGACGGCCTTGGTCCAGGCCACCAGGTGTTCGTCGGCGCTGCTGACCGGCACCTCGTCGAGGGCATCCATCGCGTCGGCGTGGTTCCCCAGCGCCGCCTCGCTGACCGCGAAGCCCATGGTGATCGCCAGTGGGGAAATGATCGGGTAGGTGATATCGCCGTAGAGGCCGCCGATGCGCGTCCGCGCGCCCACGGTGCTCAGCGAGATCTGGGCCGACCCGGCCAGGTGGCCGAGCCGGGTGCGTGAATACCACGCCCGGAACAGCGTCACCCGGTCGCTGTCGCCGCACCGGATCCGGCCGACCCAGGCGTCACAGGCCGACTCGTCGTAATCGGTTATCTCGGTGAATAATTCCAGTGAGCGCGCCTCGGAAATGGGCAACATGCCCACGGCGCTCTCGAACAAGCCGGCCAGGCGATCAGTCATTGTCACCCGCGTACCGTGCGGCGAAGACTTCGGCCTGCTCCGCAGCCGCCTGCTCCGGCGTCGGCAGCCCCATACCGTTCTCCATGAGGTCGCGCAGCAGGTCGTCGCCGTCGACACCCAATGCGTCCATGCTGCCGGTGACGAACTCGTTCTCCCGCAGGTAGCTGTGCTGCCCGGCCAGCCCTTGCTGCTGAGCCAGGTGGGCCAGCACCAGGATCTCGTCGATCAGCTGCGACTCACTCAATTTCGTCACCGCCGGCGACAGATCGATCTGTCGGACACTGCCGTCGATCAACGCCGACACCGACACCGTGCCGGCCGGGTTGGTCACCGTGCGGGTGTACGCGGCGAGGATGTCGCCGTCGTCGGCCGTGTCGTCGTCGTCCTCATCCTGGGCTTCCAGCTCGGCACCGGCAACCTCCGGCTCGGCCGGCGTGTACTCGTCCAACGCATCGACGCCCGTCTCGTCGGCGAGGTCGTCGTCCACCGTGAAGTCCAGAGCGGCGAAATCGTCGCGGTCGGTGCTGTCGGCGTGGTTCATGGGTGTCCTTCTTTCTGCGATCTACGGGTGCGAGGGATCGAGCCAGCCGCCTGCGGGCAGGAACTCCAGCAGGCCGTCCAGCGCGCGTTGCAGGTTCTCCGGGCTGCCGGGCAGGAAGCTGCCGTACAGTTCGCCGCCGACGCGCCGGGGCAGTGACACCAGCCGGCCCCGGGGGGAATCGACGACCCCCGCGGCGACATCGGTGTGCGTCGACGTGCCTCCGGCGTGCCGCTGCGTGGCGGTGATCTCCACCCAGCTGCTGGGGGCGCTGATGATCTCGGCATAGATCCGCGCCGACGACGGCCCGACACCATGCCGGGCCACCTGGGCTTCGGTGCTGCACTCGGCCAGCTCGGCGGCCAGCCCGGTCAACGGATCGACGGCTGCCGGATCAGCCGATCCGAGCACTGTGTTCACCATGGCGGCCAACCCGATCTGTGGTGCGACCAGTTGGAGCACCAGCAGCGCGTCATCGCGCACCGCGATCACGTGGCGATCACCCTTGCGGCACAGGGCGAATCGCACCATCCGCTCGCCGGCGTCGTGCCGCCACCACCGCGCCTCAAGCGCGCGGTCCGGCCTGCCGAGGGTGTCGACCATGGCCGCGACCGCCGGATGGGGGTTGCCGTAGATGTCCAGCACGCCCTGGGCGGTGAGGTCGCGTGCGACCTGATCGGCGACCCGATAGCGCAGGTCGTCATCCGGGATGTTGTGGCGAATGCCAAGTACCGCAGGGAAATCGCTGAGCTGCAGCCGGTCGGCGATGACCAGCATGCCATCGATCGTCACCTCCACGCCGACGACATCGTCGATGAGCCCGGCGCGGGCGGCGGTGACGGGACTGGACATGATTATTTCGACAGCACCTGCTTGTCGAGATTGCCGCCCAGTTCGTTGTCGACGGCCGCGTACGTCTCTTTAGCTGTGCGCAGCTTGGTGGCGAGGTCTACGGAGGCTTGCTTGATGGCGTTACCGGCGGCTTGCCGTGCCGACTCGGTATCGCCGATGGAGCTGTTCGACGACCCGCTGATGACCCCGTGCGTCAGCCAGCACGCGGAACCGGTCCCGGCCGCAGCGGCCGCCGCACCGGCGGCTTCGCCGGCTGCCTCGTCCTGTCGCTTGGCAATCTTCTCCAGATATTCCGGTGTGACAATCAGATTCGCCATGTCCTGGCTCCTTGTCGATCGACGGGCGGTGTCAGAGGATTCGCTCGGCCGAAGCCTGTTCGCGTTCGGCTCCCGAGGCGTCCACCGGGGCGCGCTCGCCCTCGGCGCCGCCGGCGCCTTCCGCCTCTGTTGGCTCCTCGTGGTCGACCATCGTGGCGTCGGCCGCCGCCGCGGCGGGGGCGCCTGCTCCCTGCTGGGCCGAGGAGACGATTTGCTGCACGGATCCCATCGTTTGGTTGACGACATTCAGCGGTTGCGCGAGGCCCGACGAGATCTTGCCCACCTGCGTGCTGAACTGGGTGACCTGAGCCATGGTGGGCGGGGCGTATGTCGGCGACACGGGAGTTGTTGGTGCATCCGGGGTTTCCGGTGTATCGGTTGCCGTCATCGACGCCGCGTCCAGCGACGACTCCTCCGGCGACAGTGCGGTCAGCAAGCTGAGCCGCTGCTCTGTGGTGGTGTCACCTGCCGCGGCGGCCAACGACGAAACGCTCGGCGGTGCCGAGACGGAGTACGCCGACAGGCCATCGGAGATGGCCTTGAAGCTGCTGACCTTGGTCTCGTCGGCTCCGCTGACCTTGATCGTGCTGAAGTCGCCGCCGAGGTCGGCCTTCTTGCCCAGGGCGATGTACTTGGCGGTCACGAGTTCGGCGGCGTTCGCGGCGTTCATCGATCGGGCGAGCGCGAGGGTCTCGGTGACGACAACTGTCGTCACCGCCGCCAGACAGGCAACCACCTGGAACAGCAGCGACACTTCCGGCCCGACCAGGGGAATGAAATAGAGCCCCAACGCAATGCCCTGCGCGGCAACCAGGGCGAAACCGAGGATCGAGAGCGTCCGGTGCGCCTGGAAGATCTCGTCACCCTGGCCCTTGACGATCTGCTGGATCTCCTTGTCGAGCGCCTGCATCTCCCGCACCAGGGCCTGCAGCGCAGCGTTCTGGGCCATATAGGCGTCCGCGGCGGCGCCGGACCAGTCCCGGCTGTCGGGGATGGCCAGCTCCAACTTGGAGTCGACGTTCTTGAGTTTGTCGATCCCGCTGGTGAATCCGCCACCGGCGTTCGGCGCTCCGAAGCCGTTGAGCAGGTCGACGAGAACGACGGCTACCTGTGTGACGTCGATGATGGCGGTCGGGGTGGGCAACGCTTTCTTGCCGACCTTCTCCAGCAGCGCCTTGAACGCACCCTGCCCCTTCGCGTACCACACCAGCTTGCCCGCGCCGCCGGCCAGGTTGGCGCCAAGGGCCACCCAATCTTGTCGGGCACCGGCGTCAACGGAGGCGCCGACCCGAGTGAAGACGTACGCCAGATCGTGAATGCCCGCCAGATAGCTCACCGTGCGAGCCTAACGGCATGCATCCGATCACGGAAACTGAAACTTTGCTAACACCAAGGGATTTGACTCCCCGACATGTCCGCGACACCCAGGGGAGGTCGCCGAGTCGGGTCGTGTTCACGCGCCGAGCAGCGACTCGATCCCGCTTCGGGTGAAGTACAGAACGAAGCCGGCCGCAACGATCCACAGCAGCGGGCTGATCTCACGTGCCTTGCCCGCCGCGGAGCGCACCACGACCCATGTCACGAAGCCGACGCCGATGCCGTTGGCGATCGAGTAGCTGAACGGCATGACCGCGACGGTGAGCACGACGGGTAGGGCCACCGAGAATTCCGACACGTCGACATGACGCAGTTGCGAGAACATCATCGTCCCGACGATCACCAGTGCCGCCGCGGCGACCTCGGTCGGCACGATCTGCGCCAGCGGCCCGACGAACATCGCGGCGAGGAACAGCGTGCCGGTGACGAGGTTGGCCAGCCCGGTGCGGGCACCTTCCTCGATACCGGCACCGGATTCGATGAAGACCGTGTTCGACGATGCCGACGTGGCACCACCCGCCACCGCGCCGGCACCCTCAACGATGAGCGCCGAGCGCAGGCGTGGGAAGTTCCCGCTCTTGTCGGCCAGGCCCGCTTCCCGCGACAGTCCGGTGAACGTTCCCATCGCGTCGAAGAAGTTGGCGAACACCAACGTGAAGACGAGCATCGTGGCGGCCAGGATGCCGATTCGGCCGAAGCTGTCAAAGCTGAAGGCCCCCACCAGAGACAGGTCGGGAAGGGCGACGGGTGACCCCGACAGCGTCGGCACCGACAACGTCCAGCCACCGGGATTATGCGTCGCAGACCCGAGATGCCAGATCGCCTCGATGATCACCGCGATCACGGTGCCGGCCACCAGTCCGATCAGGATGCCGCCCCGCACCCGGCGCACCACGAGGATGCCGGTGAGCAACAGGGTGAACACAAAGACGACGGTGGGGACGGTGCTGATCGATCCGTGGCCACCGCCGCCCAATCCGACCGGGGGAGAAGGTAACCCGGTCGAGGAGATGAAGCCGGCATCGACGAGACCGATAAACATGATGAACAGGCCAATGCCCGCCGTGATCGCCAGCTTGAGTTGCATGGGGACGGCGTCGAATACCAGTCGGCGCAGTCCGGTGGCGGCCAGCACGACGATGATGAGGCCGTTGATGACCACCAAGCCCATCGCCTCGGGCCAGCTGACGGTGCCGACGACGGTGGTCGCCAAGAACGAGTTGATGCCCAGCCCGGCGGCGAAGGCGAACGGCATCCGGGCGAACAGTCCGAACAGGATCGTCATGACGCCCGCGGCCAGCGACGTGGTCGCCGAGACCTGGGCGAAGCCCAGTTTGTTGCCCGTCACGTCGGCGGCGCCGGACAAGATGATGGGGTTCAGCACCACGATGTAGGCCATCGCGATGAATGTCACCAGGCCGCCGCGAAGCTCGGCGCCGATCGTCGACCCGCGGGCGGTGATCTCGAAGAAGCGATCGAGACGGTTCATCCTTGGCACCCTAAAAGGTCACGAGGATGTCGGGACGGCGGTCACTGGGATGACGACGGTGCCCTGGCAGGCGCCGCTGTCGATGGTGGTCTGAAACGTGCCCGCCAGCGATCCGTCCGGCTGCGGCTTGTAGGTCGTCACCGAGTGCGCCGGATCGTAGGTGATCGTGCCGTCCGGCAGCGTGCAGTCCCAGCGCCAGCTGTTGGACCGCGACCATTGCGAATCCGACCACACGAAACTGGTGGACTGCGTTGCGTTGTCCTTCGGCGTCGGTCCGTCGAGCACAGAAGCGGTGCAGATGTCCGACGAACAGTTCGTCGTGATCTTGTACGAGGCGCTATACGGCGTCTCCTGTTGCGAGGCAGCGACGCTGGTGCCCGACTTCTGATCGGTATGGAACGTGATCTTGTACCAGCCGCCCCAGAACGCCTCGTCGGCGTGTGCCACCGGCGCGGCGAGCAGCGTACCGCTCAGAAGTAATGCAACCGCGCCAAAGTGCTTGGAATCAGCCAAAATAACTCTCGCCACCGGTGGGATAGCCGCCACCGTCGGTGGCGATGTGCACATGAGTGTAGTGATTGGCGTCATCGGAACCGAGATTCCCCATCAGGAAGGGCTTCCCGCTCTTGTCGTACATGATGCGCCGCCAGATCACGTGGTTCAGCGAAAGCCGGTCGGCGTTGGCCAGAGCGAAGGCCGCGATGCGGTCGCCCAGCTCTTTGCCTTCGGGAGTTTGATAGTTCGGGATCATCACGTCGATGGCCATTCCCATCGGATGCCACTTCAAGTAATCGGGCCGGACACCACCGATGTTGTGGATCTCGGGGAAGTAGGCGCTGACGAGGCGCTCGGCCAGGATCGTCTTGATCTGCAGTCCCTGTTCGACGCCGACCCCTGCCGGGAGCGCACGAAGGATGCTGCGGTTGACCGCGCTTCTGCTGGCCACCAAATCAGCCTGGGTCATGACGATGTAGTGCCCGCTGATCGACGCCTTGCTCATGTCGACGGGATTGGCGGCCACGAGTTTGGCGCAGCACTCGAGGCTGCCTTGTGGGCTGACCTTAGTGGGGAGGGCGCCGGAGCTGGCGGTCAGGATGCCGGCCACCGGAAGTGCGGCGAGCGCAGCCACGGCGACCGACCAACGGCGCCTCGGCTTGGCTAACCGGTGTCTGCCCACGGACGGCACTCTACCTGGCCACTTCCGGCGAATGAACACCGTTCGCTATCTTCTGTCCGGTGCCGAACTGGTCGAGAGGCCGGCCATCGACGGTATGGGATGTTGCTGTCGACGACGCCTCACGGCCCGGCGTCACGGCCGGAAGGAATTCCAGATCTAGGCGCTGAACTGCAGGTTCATCTTTTGTTCACCTAACCGAATCCGTACCGATACCATCGGCATTTCAGTTCGCTCCAAGCGCGTCAGCGAACTTGCGTCCGGTGCGGGTTTTCTTTGGTGAATCGGCCGGAATTCCGGCTCCAGTACCGGGGTACGTCGAGCGGACCCAGCAGCCCGGGCCGAGCTTGGCAGACCGCGGGGATGGAGTTGAGCACCGGCATGGCGGACAACGTGTCGGCTCCGGTGCCGAACGTCAGCTCGAGTTCGAAGCTCGGGTCGCCCTCGACGGCGATCCGGAACGCGAGGTCTGAGGGCCCATAGGGTTGCTTCCACTGCTTGCCCACGCCGCGGGCCACGCAATCGACGTGCTCGACGACGGCGAACGGTTTGCCGCCGGAGAGCGCCTGATATTCGAAGTGCACCACCGAGGCGGTGCCGGCGGCCACGGTCCCGAAGCCGGTTTCGACATCGTGGTCCAGTGCGTCGGTTTCGTAGATCACCCGGATCTCCTCGATCGGGGTATCGAGTACCTCGGCCAGCTGGCGCAGCGTCGGCTCCCACATCGTCTCGATGAAACCGCCGGTGACCAGCAGCGGTTGGTGCCCAACGGGTTTGCCGAACCCGAAGTATTCGCGGCAGACGAACTCCCCGGTGTAGTCGCCCCACCACCCCAGTTCCATGACGCGGATGCAGTCGATCCGATTGGCGACGGCCAATGCGGCGATCGCCAAATCGGTGGTGGCCCAGCCGGGGTCGATTCCGGCGAAGAAGCAGCTCGAATTGCCCTTGCGGCAGGCGGTTCCGATGGTGTCGCGGAACTCCGCAGGGGCGGTGGCGGGATGGGCGATCGCGAAGCCGGAGAACGTCGTCACGTTGGTGCCCTGTTCGAGAAACGGCATCAGGTCCGCGATGGCATCGGCTTCGCGACCGATGCTGTTGCCGAAATATGTCAGGCAATCTGCGCCAAGGGCATGCAGTTCGGCCCAGTCGTTGGTTGCAGTGACCCCGACCGGGGGCAATCCGACGAGCTCGCCGGAATCGCGGCCGGCTTTGCCGGGTGCGCTGACGTAGTGGCCTACCAGCTCCAGGTCATCGCGGCCGAGGATCGTTTTCAGCGCGACGGCACCGATATTGCCGGTGCCGCAATGCACCACCGTATAATGCATGGGCTTACGGTAACACTTCCAGTATGGTGTCGGGGGAGTCGTCGACGAGAGGTGCCAGGGATGAACATGCCGGATCCGCGCGAACTGTTCTCGCTGACCGGACGGGTCGCCATCGTGACGGGTTCGACCCGTGGGCTCGGGCGGGCGATGGCCGAGGGATTCGCGCACGCGGACGCGTCGGTTGTCGTCACCGGGCGCGATCAGGAACGTTCTGATGTTGCGGCTGAAGAGATTCGGTCCGCCACCGGTCAAGATGTGATCGGGATCGGCTGTCACATGGGGGACTGGGACGCGATCACCACGTGCGGATGAGCCAATGCGTGGCTCCGGTCATGCGGACCGGTGGCGGCGGAAGCATCATCAACATCGGCAGCACCCAGGGCTACGAGGGCAGCCCGGAAGCCGTCGCCTACGGGGCGTCCAAGGCCGCCCTGCGTCACCTGACGGTCATGATGTCAAAAGTGTGGGCGCCGTGGAACATTCGTGTGAACATCCTCAGCCCAGGCTCGTTCATGACCGACATCCTGGAGCGGGCCGAAGAGTTTGCCCCCGGATCTCTGACGTGGCTGGCCAGCCTCAACTCGCAGAACCGGATCGCCGGCCCTCACGAGATCGTCGGCCCGGCACTGTATCTCGCCAGCGCGGCGTCGTCGTTCGTCACCGGCGACGACCTCACCGTCAGCGGTGGCATGCGCAAATGAGCAGGTTCAGTCCTCTTTGGCGATGAGTCGCTTGAGTGCGGCCCGGTCAGGATCGAGCAGCTCGGCGATCCGGTCGGGATTGACATCGGCGACGATGATCTCGCCGACGTCCTTGTGCACATCGCTGAAGATGCCGTGCGCCTTCATCTTGTCGGCCTGGTAGATGTTGTCCTCGGTCGGCGTCACGTAGTACACGGCGTCGGCCTTGAACCGGTGCACCATCCACAGGTGGATCAGCGTCATCAGGCGCTTCTGGCGCAGCTTCTCGGCGAAGGTGTTCTGGTCGCGCACTGTGAGAATGCTGCGGCCGTGTCGGTCCTTGATCGGGTCGACCAGCACGTTGGCCAGCAGCTCTTCCTCGCCACCGTCATCCTTGGTGCCCCAGATACCGAGCTCGAGCACCTCGCCACCGGCCCGGCGTGGCCGCAGCGTCACCCGTAGCGTCTCGCCGAGTTGATAGTGCTCGTTCCAGAGCGCCAGCCACTCTTCGAGAAGTTTCTTGGGCACCTCGGTCTGCACCAGATGCTGGTGCTGCGTGGAGCCCTTGCCCATCGATTTCGTGGTCGCGGTGCGGCCCGACGATGCCGCCAGTGCGGCATCGCTGCGCGGGCCGCCCACCAGGGTTTGCGGTGTGCGGTAGGGCGATTCGACCAGGCGCATCTTGCGCTGCAGGCGGGCCAGCGCGAGCATACCGTCCTGGCGCAGTGCGGTGGCGAATTCCTCGGCGGCGACGCCGTCGATCTGGTGACCGCCATAGGTCATGAAGTTGAAGACGAAGCCCATCTTGGCCAGCTCTTCGGGGAAGGCGCGCATGTCCTCGTCGCTCATCCCGGTGGTGTCCCAGTTGAACGAGGGGGAGAGGTTGTAGGCCAGCATCTTGTCCGGATACACCGCGTGCACTGCGTCGGCGAACTCGCGGGCGTCGGCCAGGTCGGCAGTCTTGGTCTCCATCCAGAGCAGATCCGCAAATGGCGCTGCTGCAAGGGATTTCGCGATCGCATACGGGATGCCACCGCGCACCTGGTAGTAGCCTTCGGGGGTCTTGGCGCGCTCGGGGTCCCAGGGCGCGTCCACGCCCAATTCGCGGGCCTTCTCCCTTGCGGTGTACAACGACGCGGTTTTGGCGAACGCGAGCCAATCCGCGGCGCTCATCTCGTGCGGCTCGCCCTCACCCTCGCGGAACTTCAGCAGCTCGGCCACCGCGTCGCCGTAGGTGTCCAGCCCGGCGTCGTCCTGCCAGGCCTCGACGAACTTCGACTCGACCTTGTCGAACAGGGAATCCAGCGAATGCTCCTGGCCGTCACGCCAGGCGGTGGCCTGGGCGGCGATCAGGTCGAAGATGCCCTGGCGCTGTAGCCATGCGTCGGCCGCCGCGTACTCGCCTTCGGGCAGCGCGTAGAGCAGATGCCCGTTGAGTTCGGTGACCCCGGCCTCGTAGAACCGACGCACCATCGCCAGGAAGCAGGACTTGTACGGCGGGACCTTGAGGTTGGTCGCCCCGAGCACGAAGGGCTGATCGCGCTCGTCGGCTCGGCTGTCGATGAGGTTGGCCGCCTCGGCATCGGTACGGGCGACGATGAGGCCGGGCACATTCATGATGTCGAGCTGGAAGCGGGCGGTGTTGAGCCGCTTGAGCTGCTCGTCGGACGGCACCAGGACCTTGCCGCCCTGATGGCCGCATTTCTTGGTGCCGGGGCGCTGGTCCTCGATGTGATAGCCGGGCACCCCTGCCTCGACAAATCGCCGAATCAGGTTGCGCACGTGGGGATCACCGCCGTGCCCGGTGTCGGCATCGGCGACGATGAACGGGCGGAAGTCGACAGCGGGTTGTGCTGCACGCTGTTCGGGGGTCATCTGCAGGCGCAGGTACTGCTGGTTGCGGTCGGCGGTCAGCAGCGCGCGCACCAGCCCGGCGGCTTCGTCGGGCACCTGACTCAACGGATAGCTGGCGAGGTCGGGGCCGGGGTCTTCGGTGGTCGAACCCTTGGCTGACGTCGCCCAGCCGCCGAGGTAGATGCCCTCGATACCCATCCGCTTCATCGTCACCGCCTGGCCCGGCGAGTACGGGCCGAACGTGGTGATGCTCTTCTTGACGGTGAAGAGCTCCCGCAGACGCTTGTGGAAGGCGGTGGCGGCCTCACGCGCGACGGTGTGGTCGACCGGAATCGTGCCGCGCTGTTCGACGACCTGTCGTGCGGTGTAGAGCCGCGTGATCCCCTCGAACCGAGGACTGTCGAAGTATCGCTGTGTCTCGGCGACTTCACGGTCGAACGGTGACTGGGTCGCGGCGTCCGCTTCGATGATGGACATAGGTCTCACGCTCCTCGCTGAGCTGGTTCGCGCCGGCGATGTCTCCCGGGCGGCGATTTCGATTATCCCGACTCCACCTCCGGCCGGAGTGGGTTTGGCGCAGCCGCACAGTCGGCATTGCCATTCACCGGCCACCGACTCGATGCCAATGGAAGGGGAACCCGCCACCCAGCAAATGCGGTGGGCCGCGTTGGGGTGGGTTATCCGGGTGCGGTCGTGGAATTGCGATTGCGCCCCGGAACAAGCTGCGGTTCAGGGCTTTCCATGACTCAATGGGTGTCGCGTCAATTATTGACGCCAGCAACATTTGAATTCGGCAATAGTCAATGCGGCGAATTGCGCCGATGCCGTTCACCCGGGGTACAAAATCGGGTACATTCCTGTGGTCCGCCTCACTGACCAGGAGTCAGTGTGGCGGGATCCTTTTCGCTCGAGGGTCGGGGCTCAGGAGGCGACATGTCCGGCGGTTGGCCGCGGGATGATGACCCCGACAGCTGGGCGCTGCGGTGAGCAGGTGGCGCGACCGGCCCCCGCTCAAGACCGCGGGCATTCTGTTCCTGGTCGTGATCGTCGGCGTCGTCACGCTGATCTATCTGCAATTCCGCGGTGACCTCTCACCGCGGACAGCGCTGACCATGGTCTCCGATCGGGCGGGCCTGGTAATGGATGCGGGTTCGAAGGTCACCTACAACGGGGTGATCATCGGGCGGGTGGGAAAGGTGGCCTCGGCCGAGCGCGACGGTAAGACGATCGCGAAAGTGACACTCGACGTCGACCCGCGCTATCTGGCCAGCATCCCGGCCAACGTGCACGCGGACATCAGAGCCAGCACGGTGTTCGGGAACAAGTATGTGGCGTTGTCGACGCCGAAAAACCCATCCGCCGCCCGGATGAGCAGTTCCACCGTCATCGACGCATCCTCGGTCACCACCGAGTTCAACACGCTCTTCGAGACGGTCACCTCGATCGCCGAAAAGGTGGACCCGGTCAAGCTCAATCTGACGCTGTCGGCGACCGCCGAGGCGCTGGGCGGCCTTGGCACCAAGTTCGGACAGTCGATCGTCAACGGCAACGCGGTGCTCGACGACGTCAACCCGCAGATGCCGCAGATCCGTCAGGACATCCAGCGGCTGTCCGACCTGGCTGACGTCTACACCAAGGCCAGCCCTGACCTGTGGAACGCGCTCGACAACCTGACCGTCACCGCGCACTCGCTGAACGCGCAGCAGAAGGACATCGACGCCGCGCTGCTGGCCTCCGTCGGGTTCGGCAATACCGGTGCCGACATCTTCGAACGCGGCCACCCCTATTTCGTGCGTGCACTGGCGGATCTGGTGACCAGCACCCGCCTGCTCGACAAGTACAGCCCCGAACTCTTCTGCGGGCTGCGCAACATCGCCCAGGCATCCCCGGCAGCATTGGCTGCCTTCGGCGGCAACGGATATTCGCTCGATACGGTGACCGAGATCCTCGGTGCGCCGAATCCCTATGTCTATCCCGATAATCTGCCGCGAACCAACGGCCAGGGCGGCCCTGGCGGGGCGCCCGGGTGCTGGCAGACGGTCGACCGCAACTTCTGGCCGGCGCCGTATCTGGTGGTCGACGACGGCGCGTCGATCGCGCCGTACAACCACTTCGAGCTCGGCCAGCCGTTGCTCACCGAATACGTGTGGGGCCGTCAGGTCGGCGAGAACACCATCAACCCCTGACGATCGCGGTTAGCCTGACTCGATGCAGGTCCGTCTCGAAAGGTCCAGATGCGTGGGCCATGCACAGTGTTATGCGGTCGATCCTGATCTGTTCCCGATCGACGATATGGGTTATTCGATCCTCGAGGACCATGACGTTGCGCCGGGGGACGAACAGCGCACCAGGGACGGCGTGGCCGCCTGTCCGGAGGAAGCTTTGATGCTCGATGAGGAAGCCTGAGTGCCGCAAGGCTTTTGACGACGAATCAGCCGCGCTGCCAGGGTGGCAGCGCGGCTGATCGCAGGGGTTTCTAGGCGGGTTGGAGAGCGGGATCTGCTGGCGGCGGTGCCATTTCGGCGCCGACGGGCACGATGTCACCGGTGGGCGGTGGCGGCTGATCCCCAGGCGGCGGAGCGTCGACAGCGTCGACGAACACGGGTGCGCCCGGCGGGGGAGCATCCGGGGCGTCGGGCGCCGGCGGTGCCAGCGGATCGGCCATCTCGTCGGCGGGCATCGGCAGGTACATGTGGTGGGTGAACTGCGACTGATAGGCGCCGCCACCGCCGACCCGCACGCCGCCGCCCTCGCCACTGGACACCGGGGTGCCGTCAGGCAGCGTGACCGCGGTGTGGCGACCGTTCCAGCCGATCACGAGCGAATTCGGAGCGGTTCCGTAGTGGAATCCGCGAGCGAGGAGGGCAGCTTCCTCATTGCCGGTGTGGAACCGGCTGCCGTACACGGGCCTGCCGGTGGCCACATTGGACACCCAGGAGGCCAGCCCTGAGCAGTCGGTGCCAGCCGGACTGTCCCCACCGGGGATGTACGGCGTGCCTGACACCTGACTGATCAGAGTCATCAACGTCGCGATTGCAAACATGTGGCCGAAACTAACAACTAATTTGCGCGCATACCAAAGTCTGTGCTTTCCACCACGTTTCGCGAAATAGTGTGTCGCATTTAACAGTATCACTGATAAATTAGAACGGAATCGGGATATTCACCTTTGCGCGTTCTGCGAATTAAACGCCATACCAGTGCGTTTCGACAAGTCGACATTGTCAGCTGTTCGACAGTCTCAGAAGGTCTCGTGAATCGCCCTGGAGCGGTCGTGACGAGTATGTAATGACTTGATCGATTCAGGTGAGCCGTAAACGGTGCTTTGCCGTGATCGGGCTCGGGTGCACAGATACGACGCCGGCTGCGCGGTCGAAACCGCACAGCCGGCGACAAAAGAAGAAGGTGGACTCAGCCCTCGGCGCGGACCTGGTCCTTGACCGCGGGCACGATCGGCGGAGCGGTCTTCCAGTTCGGCAGACCATCCTCTTCAAGGCCCACCGGCCAGCCGTTCTCGTGCACCTGCGCCCAGTGCGAGTGATTGAGCTGATGCAGGGTGAAGCAGGCGTTCAGGGCGTTGTAGAAGCCCATGTTGTCGACCGTCTGGTTGACCGCTTCCTTGGCGAGCAACGCCGCCATGGTGGGAACCTCGGCGATCCGGCGGGCGAACTCCAGCGTCTTGTCGGCGAGCTCGTCCTGCGGGAAGACCTTCGAGATCATGCCCAGCTGGTAGGCCTCGTCCACCGTCATCGCGTCACCGGTGAGCATCAGCTCCTTGGTCTTGCGGGGTCCGAACTCCCACGGGTGGGCGAAGTACTCGACGCCGCACATGCCCAGCCGCGCACCGACGACGTCGGCGAAGCGGGTGCCCTCGGCGGCCACAATCAGATCGCAGGCCCACATCAGCATCAGAGCGGCGGCGTAGACGTCACCGTGCACCTGCGCGACCGTGATCTTGCGCAGGTCGCGCCAGCGGCGGGTGTTGGAGAAGAAGTGATGCCACTCCTGGAGCATCAGGCTTTCCGCACCCTCCCGGGTGGCACCATTCACCTGGAAGCTCGGGTGCTGGTCCGGTCCGGGGGTGTGCTCGGCCCGCGACACCGCCGACCCGAGGTCGTGGCCGGAGGAGAACATCGGGCCATGACCGCCCAGGATGACCACCCGGACCTTGTCGTCGGCCTCAGCCCTCAGGAACGCCTCGTTGAGCTCCACCAGCAGGCCGCGGTTCTGAGCGTTGCGCGCCTCGGGACGGTTGAGCATGATGCGCGCGATGCGGCCTTCGTCGAGCTCTTCATAGGTGAGGAAGCGGTAATCCTGGGGCATAGCGGCATTCTATGCAGAGGAGAATGTGGTTACCGGAGCCGGGCGCGCAATTCGCGTTTGAGCACCTTGCCGTAGCTGTTCTTGGGCAGGTCGTCGACGAAAATATAGCGCTTGGGGCGCTTGAACCGGGCGATCCGATCCAGCAGGTGAGAGTCGAGCGCGTTGCCGGCGGCGGTGCCGACGATGAAGGCGACGACGACCTCGCCCCACTCGGGGTCGGGTGCGCCGACCACACAGGCCTCGGTCACACCCGGATGCTCCAGTAGCGCCTCCTCGACCTCCCGCGGATAGATATTGCTGCCGCCGCTGATCACCACATCCTTGGAGCGGTCCCGCAGAGTCAGGTAGCCCCGCTGGTCATACGAGCCCATATCGCCGGTGTAGAGCCAGCCGTCCTTCAATGTCTCCCGCGTCGCGTCGGCGTTGTTCCAGTACCCGGACATCACCACATCGCCGCGGCACGCGATCTCGCCGATCTGTCCGGGTGCGGCGGGCTCGTCGTCTTCGCCCAACACCGCAACCTCGACTCCGGAGCGGGGATAGCCCACCGAACCGAGGATCGCATCGTCGTCCGAATCGTGGTCGGTACGCCGCAATCCGGTGATCGTCATCGGCGCTTCGCCCTGGCCGTAGATCTGGGCGAAGATCGGCCCGAACGCCGCCATCGCCTTCTTGAGGCTGTCGACGTACATCGGGCCCCCGCCATAGACGATCGTGCGCAACGTGGCAGGCGCGTTGCGTCCGGTCCCGACAAGACGCTGAATCATGGTGGGCGCCAGGAAGGCTGACGAGCCCGGGTGCGCGCCGCACAGGTCGAGGAACTCGTCGGGATCGAAAGCGCCCGATGCGGGCACCACCTGGCGGGCGCCACGCAGGACATATGGCGCGATGTAGAGCCCCGAGCCGTGGGACATCGGGGCGGCGTGCAGCAGGCTGCAGTTCTCGTCGGGGGAATCGATATCGGCCAGATGTGCCACCGTCATCGCGGTGAGGTTGCGATGCGACAGCATCGCGCCCTTGGAGCGACCGGTGGTGCCGCTGGTGTAGAACAGCCAGGCCAGTGTCGAGGGGTCGGTCGAGGGGATTGCTGCCGGCGGCGCACTGAAGAGGTGCTCGTAGTCCGGGCCGCCGATCTGCTCGACGACGACAGGGGAGTCCGGTGTCAGCTCCGCAGCGATCTTCGGCGATGCGAATACCGTTGCCGCTCCAGAGTCTTCGAGGATCTGCACCATCTCGCGGGGATGCAGCTTGAAGTTGACCGGGACGACGACGCACTCGGCGGCCCACACCCCATAGAACAATTCGACGATCTCCGCGCGGTTCTCGCTGGCGATCGCGATCCGCTGCCCGGGTTTGTAGGTCTGGCGCAACGACGCGGCCAGCCGCAGTGCACGCTCCCGCAGCTGACTCCAGGTGTGCAGCTGCTGCTCGCCGCGGTAGACCGCGCCGCGGTCACCGAATCGGGCAGCCGCCTGATCGAGGGTGGCGAACAGATTCACCGCCGGACCCACTCCGAAGACAGCGCGAACTCCGACAGGTACTTCGTGGAGCTCCAGCCGCCGTCGACCACGATTGTCTGCCCGTTGATGAAACTGCCTGCGGGGGAGCAGAGGAACGCCACCGTGCCCGCGATGTCCTCGACGCGTCCCAACCGGGTGTGCGGCGTCATCTCGGTCTGCATCTTCTTGAAACCGGGATCCTCAAGGCGGTGCTCGACCATCGGAGTCACGGTCACCCCGGGGGCGACCGCATTGCTCCGGATCCCCTGTGCGCCGTACTGACAGGCGATGTGTGTGGTCAGTGCGGTCAGACCGCCCTTGGCCGCCGAATAGGCGCCGCCGCGAAGTCCGCCGACCACCGCGAACGTCGACGTGATGTTGATGATTGCCGAACCCGGCCGCATGTGCGGAATCACGTCGCGGGCCAACCGGAACGGGGCCCGCAGCATGACGCCGAGGAAGTAATCCAATGTCTCGTCGTCGGTTTCGTGCAACGGTTTGGGGCTGCCGACCCCGGCGTTGTTGACCAGGAAGTCGATGTGGCCCCACCGGGACACCGCGAGGTCGACGATCCGCTGCGGGGCGTCGTCCGCCGTCAGGTCGACGGCCAGCGTGGCGACCCGGTCGGGATCGCCGATGGCTTCGGCCAGTCCAGTCAGCCGCTCTGCGTCGCGTCCGGTGCCTAGGACAGCCATTCCCATCTCGGCGAGCGTTGTGGCGCAGGCGAATCCGATTCCGCTGCTCGCGCCGGTCACCACCGCTACCTGTATGTCACCCATCCGCCTCGACCAACCTTGCTCGGATCTGATGTTTGAGTACCTTGCCCGCGTCATTCTTGGGCAACGAGTCCCAGATGACGACCGCTTCGGGCCACTTGAATTTTGCGACACCGGTGGCCTGCAAAAAATCCCGTAGGTCGGCGACGCCGGGCCCGGGTGGACGGTCGGCGACCACCACCGCGCAGGCGCGCTCCCCGGTGTGCGGATCGGGAATCCCCACGATCGCGATCTCACGGATGTCGGGGTGGCCGAGCAGCACGTCCTCGACCTCCTTGGGCGCGATGTTCTCCCCGTTACGGATCACGATGTCCTTGGCCCGCCCGGTGACGACGAGATAGTGGCCGTCCACCCAGTGGCCGAGGTCGCCGGTCCGGAAATAGCCGTCGTCGTCGAACGCGCCGGCCTCGTCCTCGGGATGTAGGTAACCCAGTAGCATCTGCGGTCCGCGGGCCCGGATTTCGCCGTCGACGATGATGACGTCGGCAATGCCGGGCCGGCCATCGGTCTCGGCGGCATGGTCGATATCACCGAGCGCGCCGACCGAGATCACGGGCACCTCGGTCGAGCCGTACACGCGGGTGACGGCGGCATTCTCGAAATAGTCTGCGGCGCTGCGGATCAGCGCGGGGGGCACCGAAGCGCCGCCACAGATGAACACCCTCAGGTCCGGCAACCGGGTACCGGCTCGCTGGGCGGCGGCCAACAGATGCTGCAGGAACGGAGTCGCCCCGGACATGTGCGTACACCGCTCACTGACCATGACCCCGACGGCGGCATCGGCATCCCAGCGCTCCATCAGCACCGCGACGCTGCCGAGCAGGACCGGGAACTCGAAGGCATAGATCGAACCCCCGATATGCGCGATCGGGGAGGGCACCAGATACACCGACCCCGGCTCGACCCGCCAGTGTTCGCCGAGCTGTTGGATCAGGGCATGAATCGAATTCTGGCTGTGCAAAACCCCTTTCGGGCGCCCAGTGGTGCCCGAGGTGTACATGATCATCCGAAGCGCGTCGGGATCCACCGCCGGGGGTGTCGTGGGCGCCTCGGCGTCGAGTGCGTCGAATCTGACCTGCCCCGGTTGTGGCTCACCCCGCACCACGACGACGGTGGGTGGCGACGGCATCGCGGCGGTGACCCGCTGCAGCATCGCCGCATAGTCATGCCCGCCGAACTCGTCGGGGATGAAGATCATTCGGACGTCGGCATCGGCCAGGATGAAGGCCAACTCGTGGTCGCGCAGCGACGGCAGGATCGGGTTGACCACCATGCCCGCCACGGTCGCGGCGTGATAGACGATCGCGGCCTCGTGCCAATTGGGGAGCATGAACGACACCACGCTGCCGGTCGGCATGCCGGCCCGCATGGCGCCGGCCATCCGGCTGGCCCGGTCGTACAACGTTGCGCAGTCCAGCCGCACCGGACCGTCGACCAGGACCTCCCGCTGCGGAGTCTCACGCGCTGCCGCGGCCAGCGCATCGGCCAGCGTTTCGCGCACCCACAGGCCGCTGGCAAAGGACTGCGTAGCCAACTCCGAATCCCGCTGTGCGGTGCGCACGCCCGGCTAGCCCTTCACTCGTCGCATGGTCATCGAATGGCGGAACCGGGCACCGGGGTGCGTGTTCACTGTCACCTGCGCGATCTCGCCGTCGGATGTCGTGTACGTGCGCTGCATCTCCAGTGCGGGTGTGCCCGGCTCGACCTTCAGCGCGTCGGCGAGCTCGACTCCGACTTGGACAGCCGAGATCTCCTGGCGCACTTCGACGATGCTCAGGCCGAACAGATCCTCGATGAGCGGGAAAATCGGCCCGGTGTGGTTCTGCAGCATCCGGCCGACCGCCGCGAACGCGCGATTGATGTAGTACTCCGTGCGGCAGACCGGGGCGTCGGCACCCTCCGCGCGGCGGAATCCGCGCACCGCCAGCCATTGTTCGCCAACCTTGAGCCCGCTGCGCTGCGCCAGCTCGTCGTCGACGGTGACCATGGCGATCGACTCGATCGCGAACCGGGCGCCCGTCGCGAAGGCCAGCAGGTCGTTGATCGACACGACGTCCTGGACGTAGGCGTGTGACGACGGCCGCGGCACCACCATCGTGCCCGCGCGCGGTCGTGACGAGACGAGGTTGTCCTCGCGCAGCCGGCGCAGCGCCTCGCGAACGGTGTAGCGGCTCACCGAAAATCGCTGGCACAGTTCGTGTTCGGTGGGCAGTTGGGAACCGACGGGGTACACGCCGTCGACGATCTCCTTGCGGAGGGTGCGGGCCACCTGGATGTAGCGGTGATCCCCGGATTCGGCGTGCGTCATGTCAGCTCGTCCGTTGGAACGCCAGCACGCTGCCATCGGAATCGGCCGAGATGTACAGGGTGCCGTCGGGTCCGGCGGCGATCCCGGCGAACGGCCCTTGCGGCCCCGAGAACGGCGGCATGCCGCGCAGTGGCTTGGGGGTGACCCCGGGCGGTGCTCCGACCGGAAGACCGGAGGCGACGGTGGTGCGGGCCCCGCTGGTCAGATCCACCTCGATCAGCGACTTGGCCTCCGCGTCGACGATGTAGAGGAGGTTGCCGGCCACCAGAATGCCCTGCGGGCAACCTAATCCGTCCACCACCGGCTCCGTGGTGGTGCCGTTCACTCTCACGACCTGGCCGCGCTCGCTGACCAGCGGGTTGCCGTCCGGGCCGATGGCCACGCCGACGGGGGTGTCCAAGCCGGTGGCCAGCACCTCGGTGCGGCCGCCATCCACCGACAGCAGCCGCCCGGTGCCCTGTTCCACCGCCACGATGCCGCGCGGGCCCAGGGCGACGCCGTAGAGCTGGTCCAATCCGTCTGCCAGGAAATCACTTTCGCCTTCGGCGGGGCGGTACCGCGCGACCTGCCCACCCGAGGTCGTCACGACGAACTCGCCAGGGCCTGCCGCGGCCACACCGCGCACGAAGCCAGGATAACCAGGGCTGAACAGCATGCCGAGGGTGTGCAGGGTGCCGTCGGCGCGCAGCACGTAGAAGTAGGTGCCGTCGGCGACATACAACTCGCCGTCGGGCCCGACCGTGAGATCCAGTGGCCAGTTCAATCCGCCCGGCAACACCGCGCGGGTCTGCTGGTCGTCGAGAACCTCGGTGATCTCGCCGGTGAAGTTCGAGACGAACAGGCGGTCACCCACGAAGGTCAGGTTGTCCAGCCCCGGATTGAGATTGGCCAGCACCGTCTGATCCCCGGTGCGCGGATCGATCCGCAGCACCTGGCCGCTGTGCACCTGGGTGGAGACCAAGTAGCCCCCCGAGTCGAACTTGACGGCATCGGGCACGCCGAGCCCCGTCGCCACGACTTCTGGAGCGCCGCCGTCGGGATCGATGCGCCAGATCTCGTTGGCGCCCATGACCGGGAAATACAGCAGGCCGTCCGGGCCGACTTCCATCGCGTTGGGCGAGGGCACGTTCTCCAGCAGGATGCGGGTCTGGCCGCTGCCCGGATCCAGCTCCAGCAGGCGGCCGCCCTCGCGGCACTCGCCGATGAACAACCGGCCACGGTGCACGGTGATGCCGTTCGCGCAGGGCAGATCGTCCCGGAGTACCCGCGCGGTGCCGTATGCGGCGCGGACGCTGACTCGACCGTCCATCACCTCGGTGGCGTAGAGGTTGCCGGCATCGTCGAACGCGACGTCGTCGGGAGCGATGATGTCGCCGCCCTTGGCACTGATGGTGTCGACCGCGCCGCTACCGATGTCGAGTGCGCTGATCTGGCTGCCGGTCACTTGGGCGATGTACACCCGGCCGTCGGGACCGGTGCGCAGACCGTTGGCGCCGAACAGCCGGCTCGGTGCGGTGCGGCGTTCGATCCGCCAGCCCTCGGCAAGCACCGGGGGTTGAGCGAGGGTGAAGCGCCCATCCTGCTGCGATGTCATTGGCGTGACCGTACCAAGCAGATTTAGTCCAGACAATAGTCCCGAGCTATCTACGCCAGCCCCCTTGACGGTTGTATAAGTGCTGCGGAATCATGTTCTCCAGTCAGCAGAGTCTTCATATTTGTCCGGACAATACTGCTGCGAACGAAAGCGGGTTATGACGGATCTCCTGAGGCTCGACGGCCGCATCGTGGTGGTGTCGGGCGCCGGAGGCGGTGGCATCGGAACGACCGTGACCGAGATGGCGGCACGGGCCGGCGCCACCGTGGTCGCGGTAAGCCGCTCGCAGGACAACCTCGATCAACACGTCGGGCCACTGGTCGACGGCGGCCTCCCGATCGTGCCGGTCGCCGCGGACGCCGCCACCGATGCAGGGATCGCCACCGTTCTCGACGCAGTGCGCCGCACCGAGGGGCGGCTGCACGGACTGGTCAACATCGCAGGCGGTGCTGCGCCCTCGACGTGGATGCCGGCCACCCGGGTCAGCCGCGCCGATTGGCGTGCGCTGTTCACCGCCAATCTCGAGACCATGTTCTTCATGAGCCAGGCCGTGGCCGCCGAGGTCCGGTCAGGCGGCGGACCGGGCTCGATCGTGTCGGTGTCGTCGATCAGCGGGATGAACACCGCGCCGTTCCACATCGCCTACGGCACCGCCAAGGCGGCGATCGTGGCCGCCACCCGAACCATGGCACTGGAGCTCGCGCTGGACGATATCCGGGTCAACGCCGTCGCGCCCGGGGTCACCGAGACCGTGGCATCGCGCGCCTACGTCGACTCCGATCCCGATCGGGACAAAGCCGCCATCGCCATGGGGCGCCGCGGTCGTCCCGAGGAACAAGCCGGCCCGATCCTGTTCCTCTTGTCCGACCTGGCGAGCTACATCACCGGCCAAACCCTGCTCGTCGACGGGGGATTGGACCTGCGCTGGAGCCACGTCGGTGCGGACAACACGTCGCTGTTCCTTGCCGACGACGACTTCCGCAACGAAATCAGAAGGCCCTGAAAGGAGTTGGTGATGGGCGATCTGGACAGCACTGAAGAGCTGGCCGAACCGATGACCATCGGTGTGGAGGCGTACATCTCGCCGGAGTACGCCCGCGCCGAACGCGACAAATTGTGGCGCAGAGTCTGGCAGCAGGTGGGCCGGGTCGAGGAGCTGCCCGAGGTCGGCAGCTATCTGACCTATGACATCCTCGACGACTCGATCATCGTCGTACGAACCGGACCGAATGAATTCGCGGCCCACCACAACGTCTGCATGCACCGCGGGCGACGGCTCGTCGACACCCCGCCCGGTGCGAAACAGGCTGTCGGCCGGGCCCGCAAGTCATTCGTCTGCGGATTCCACGGCTGGTCCTACGGTCTGGACGGCGACTGCACGCATATCCGCGAGGAAGCCGACTGGAAAGGTGCGCTGAACCCGGCAGGCACCCGGCTCCGCTCGGTGAACGTCGACACCTGGGGCGGCTGGCTGTGGATCAACATGGATCCCGACTGTGAACCGCTGGCCGACTATCTCTTTCCCGCGGCGAAGATCCTCGACCCGTTCGGACTGGAGAACATGCGCGTCAAGTGGCGCAAATGGGTGCACTTCGACTGCAACTGGAAGGTAGCCCTGGAGGCCTTCAACGAGACCTACCACGTCTTCACCACCCACCCGGAGTTCAACAAGTTCGGTGAGTTCAAGGGCTGGGCCAAAGCGCAGGGCCGCCATAGCAATATCGGCTACGACGCACCCGACGACATGGCCGAGACCAAGTCCAAGATCCGGCTCGGCACCGGCGATCCGCGGATCTCCACCGCGGAGATGCAGGTGTACACGATGGAGGAGACCAACGCGACCACCACCCAGACGCTGGTCAACGCCGCGCTGCGGCTGGTGGACGAACTGCCCGAGGACACTCCGGCCGACAAGGTGCTCGAGCACTGGCTGGCGTCCGCGCGCCGCGACGACGAGGCCCGCGGCGTGGCGTGGCCGACGATCCCCGCCGACATCCTCGGCCAGAGCGGAACCGCCTGGCAGCTGTTCCCGAACTTCCAGATCGGGCAGGGCCTGACCAGCGCGCTGTGCTACGGCGCGCGCCCCGATCCGAGTTACGACCCGGACAAGTGCATCTTCGAGGTGTCGGTGTTCGAGCTCTACCCCAAAGGCGCCGAGCCGCAGGCCGACTGGGAGTACACCCCGGTCGGTGATCCGCGGTGGCGCAGCGTGCTGCCACAGGACTTCTCCAATATGGCCGCTGTGCAGCAGGGGATGAAGTCGCTGGGATTCCCCGGCACACAACCGAACCCGTATCGCGAGCGCAGCACCGTCAACCTGCACTACCAGCTGTCGAAGTACATGGGCACCGGGGCACCCCGCGCGCTCGCAAAGGAGAACGATCGATGACCGCGGACTGCGGGCCGACGGATGTCCCACAGGACATCGATATCGACGCGATGCGGGAGAAGTACCGCGTCGAACGGGAGAAGCGGCTGCGCCCAGAAGGATCCGCGCAGTATCTGGAGCTCGAGGGGGAGTACGCCGACTTCTACGAGGTGGACCCCTATACGACGGTGACGGCGCGCGATCCGATCGCCGAAGACGCCGACGTCGTGGTGCTCGGCGGTGGCTTCGCCGGGCTGCTGGCCGGGGCCTACCTGAAAAAGGCAGGCGTCGAGGATGTTCTGGTCATCGAGATGGCCGGCGACTTCGGCGGGGTGTGGTACTGGAACCGGTTCCCGGGGATCCAGTGCGACAACGATGCCTACTGCTATATCCCGCTGCTCGAAGAACTCGGCTTCATGCCGTCGAAGAAGTTCGCCGACGGCGCCGAGATCTTCGCGCACTGCCGCAATATCGGAAAGCACTTCGGCCTCTATGACGGGGCATTGTTCTCCACACAGGTCCGCGAATTGCGCTGGGACGACGAGCTGAAGCGCTGGCGGATCAGCACCGATCGCGGCGACGACATCCGGGCCCGGTTCGTGGTCATGGCGCAAGGCTCGTACAACCGGCCCAAGCTGCCCAACATCCCCGGGATCAAGGACTACCTGGACGCCGGCGGGCATGTATTTCACTCCGCACGCTGGGATTACGACTACACCGGCGGTGACGCGAACGGCGGCCTGGACAAACTGGCCGACAAGCGGGTCGCCCTCGTCGGCACCGGCGCCACCGGTGTCCAGCTGGTGCCGCATCTGGGCCGGGATGCCAGGCAACTCTTCGTGTTCCAGCGCACCCCGTCCTCGGTGGACGAGCGGGCCAACACGCCGACCGATCCGCAGTGGGCCGACTCGCTGCAGCCCGGCTGGCAGGAGGAACGCAAGCGCAACTTCCACAACTGGTCGCCGTTCGTCGGCGTGGTGTTCGGCGAGCCGGACCTGGTCTGCGATTTCTGGACCGAACTCGGGCGCAACCTGACCGCACGCATCGCGGGCAGCGAGGATCCCGCGTCGGTGAGCATCGAGCAGATCATGGCCTTCCGGGAAGAGGAAGACTACAAGATCATGGAGCGGCTGCGCCGCCGCATCGCAACCCTCGTCGACGACCCCGACACCGCGGAAGCGCTCAAGCCGTACTACCGGTTCATGTGCAAGCGGCCGTGTTCGAGCGAGGAGTACCTCACCGCTTTCAACCGGCCCAACGTGACCCTGATCGACGTGGCCGAATCCAAGGGTGTGGAACGGCTGACCGAGAAAGGGATCGTCGCCAACGGCGTTGAATACGAGGTCGATTGCGTGATCTTCGCCAGCGGTTTCGAGATCTCCACCGAGATCAGCAGGCGCTATGCGATCGACACCATCGAGGGCCGCGACGGACTGTCGCTCTTCGAATACTGGAAGGACAACTACCAGACGCTGCACGGGATGACCAGCCGCGGCTTCCCCAACCAGTTCTTCACCGGCTTCCTGCAGGGCGGCGTCTCGGCCAACACCACCGCGATGTTCGAGCAGCAGGCCAAGCACATCGCCTACATCATCGCCGAGGCGCAGAAGCGCGGCGCGATCACCGTCGAGCCCAGCCAGGGCGGCCAGGACGCCTGGGTGGCGACAGTTCGGGAACTGGCAATCGACAATTCGGCATTCGAGCTATCCTGCACGCCCGGCTATTACAACAACGAAGGCCGCGGCGGCGCGGAAGGCAACGGATCGTTCCTCGGCGACTTCTATTCGCCAGGCTTCTACGCCTTCGACGATCTCATCGCCGACTGGCGGGCCAAGGGTGATCTCGACGGCCTAGAGCTCGGACACTAGATGGCGCAGGCACGATTCGACGACCGCGTCGCCGTTGTCACCGGCGCCGGCCGGGGACTGGGGCGCGAGTACGCGCTGCTGCTGGCCGCCCTCGGCGCCAAAGTCGTGGTCAACGACCCCGGCGGCGCGCTGACCGGCGACGGCGCCGACAGCGGACCTGCTCAGCAGGTGGTCGACGAGATCACCGCTGCCGGAGGGGAGGCGATCGCCTCCACCGAGTCGGTGGCGACCGCGGTCGGCGGTCAGGCGATCGTCGGGGCGGCAACGCAGCGGTACGGCCGGATCGACATCCTGATCCACAACGCCGGGAACGTTCGGCCGGCGCCGCTGTCGGAGATGGCGGCCGAGGACTTCGACGCGGTGCTCGACGTCCACCTGCGCGGCGCGTTCCACGTTGTGCGAGCGGCATTTCCGACGATGTGTCAGGCGGGATACGGACGCATCGTGCTGACCTCGTCGATCGGCGGGCTGTACGGCAACCACGCGGTCGCCAACTATGCCGCCGCCAAGGCCGGGATCGTCGGGCTGTCGAACGTCGTCGCGCTGGAAGGCGCTGAGCATGGAGTGCGCTGCAATGTCATCGTCCCGGCGGCGGTGACTCGCATGGCCGAAGGAATCGACACCTCGGCCTACCCGCCGATGGGTGCCGACCTCGTCGCCCCCGTCGTCGGCTGGCTGGCCCACGAATCCTGCTCGATCACCGGCGAAGTCCTGACCGCCATCGCGGGCCGGGTCGCCCGGGTCGCAGTCGTGGAGTCTGCCGGCGTGTACCAACCCGAGTGGACCGTCGATCAGGTGGGTGCCCGCATCGAGGAGATCCGCGATATCAGCAACCCGCTGGTCTTCCCGGTGGTACCCGACGGGCACAGCGCTCACATCGGTCACAGCTTCGGGATGGCAAGGGGGCTACATGAATAACAGCGACCCGCTGGCCATGACTAGCACCGGCCCACTGACGGGCGTGCGGGTGATCGACCTCACCGCGATGGTGATGGGCCCCTACTGCACCCAGATCATGGCCGATATGGGCGCCGACGTCATCAAGATCGAACCGCCCGCCGGCGACGACACCCGCTACGTCTCGGTCGGCCCCGCACATGGGCTGAGTGGGGTGTTCGTCAACGTCAACCGGGGCAAACGCAGTGTGGTGCTTGACCTTCGCTCCGATGAGGGCCGGGCGGCGCTGCGTGCACTGATTGCCGGTGCCGACGTGTTCATCCATTCCATGCGCGCGAAGGCCATCACCAAACTGGGGTTCGGCTACGACGAAGTCGCCGCCATCAATCCCGGCATCGTCTACACCAACTGCTACGGCTATGGCAGGCGCGGACCCGAACGCGACCGACCCGCCTACGACGACACCATCCAGGCCGAGTGCGGCCTGCCCGCGGTGCAGGCCGAACTGACCGGGGAGGCCAACTACGTCGCGACGATCGTGGCGGACAAGGTGGCCGGCCTGACCGCGGTGTACGCGACGACGATGGCGTTGTTCCACCGCGAGCGCACCGGCGAGGGCCAGGAGGTCGAGGTCGCCATGTTCGAGACGATGGCCTCGTTCATGCTCGTCGAGCACGCCAACGGGGCGATGTTCGACCCGCCGCTGGGCCCGGCGCTCTACCACCGCACCGTGGCCCCCAACCGCAAGCCGTACAAGACCAAGGACGGCTACATCTCGGCGCTGATCTACAACGACAAACATTGGGCCGGATTCATCAACGCGGTGCAGCCCGCGTGGAACCAAGAACGCTACGCAACGCTGAAGGCGAGAGCCGCAGAGATCGACACCGTGTACTCACTGGTGGCACAAACCATGACCGAACGCACCACCGAGGATTGGCTGACGTTGTTCGTCGAGCTGGAAATCCCGGCCGCGCCGCTGAACTCGCCGCAGGCACTCTTCGACAGCGAACAGCTCAATGCTGTCGGCTTTTTCGAAACCGTGCCTACCCCGCACGGGCCGGTCCGCATGCCCGGTGTGCCGACCTGGTTCTCCCGAACCCCGGGCCGGATCGCGGGGCCCGCCCCCGAACTCGGTGCCGACACCGAGAGCGTGCTCGCGGAGTTCGGGCTGGCCTCCGTGGAAAGCGTGGAAAGCGTGGAGAGCGCATGAGTCTGGACTTCGATATGGGCGCGCCCGCCGCGGCGCTGCGCGCGGAGCTTCGCGAGTTGGTCAAACAGCATGTCCCCGAGGACTTCCTGGGAGCGTTCACCGATGACCCCGCCGATCTGGAAGTGGCGCAACAGTTCTGCCGGACGCTGGCCGCCCGTGAGCTGCTCTGCCTGGCCTGGCCGCAGGAATTCGGCGGGCGCGGCGCGTCGGTGTGGGAGCAGACGGTGGTGCGCGAGGAGATGTGGGCCCATCACGAGCCGCGTGGCGCCCAGTACATGGGCGTGAACTGGGTGGGCCCCATCATCATGCGGCACGGCACCGAGGAGCAGCAGCGCAAACACCTTCCGGCCATCGCACGCGGCGAAGTGATCTGGTGTCAGGGTTTCTCGGAACCGGAGGCAGGCAGCGATCTCGCGTCGTTGCGCACTAGCGCGCGTCGCGATGGTGACGGCTGGTTGGTGAGCGGTCAGAAGATCTGGACGTCCTACGCCACGATGGCGCAGTGGTGCTTTCTGCTGGCCCGGACGACGAAGGTGGGAGAAGGTGCAACGCAGAAGAAACAACAGGGTCTGACGATCTTCCTGGTGCCCATGGACGATCCGGCGATCCAGGTGCGACCGATCCGCTGCATGATGGGCCCGCATCACCTCAATGAGGTGTTCTTCGACGACCTGCGGGTCAGCGAGGCGGACGTGCTCGGCACGGTCGACGACGGATGGTCGATCGTGCAGGAGGTGACCTCCTTCGAGCGGGTCGGCATCGCCCGGTACGCACGGTGCGAACGGCTGCTGGCGGCGGCACCGACAGTGCTCGACGGCCGGTGGGACGAGCTACCCGCCGAACTGCGCGGCCGGTGGGTGCGGATGTTGACGCACTGCCGCCGTGCGCGCCTGATGGCCTATCGCATCGTGGAACTGCAGAGCACCGGGCGGGTCCGCCCCGGTGACGCTGCCGCGTACCGGATCGCCGTCACCAAACTCGATCAGGACAGCGCAGAGGTGTTGATGGACATCGCCGCCGCCGTGTCCCACGACGACCCGCGGGCCCGGTGGTTCCTCGACGAGGTCGACGACCACTGGAAGTATTCGCAAGCCTCGACGGTGTCCTCCGGAAGTATCGAGATGCAGCGCATCCTGCTGTCCCGTTCTCTGCTGGCGGCGGCGAAATGAGCGGGATGGTGCTGGATCTCAGCGAGGACGCCAGAGAGTTCGGGCATCAGGCACTTCGGGCCTTCGAGGCCGCGGGGGGTGACCAGCTCGTGCAGCAGGCCGAGGCCAAGCCTGATATCCGGGAGTCGCTCGTCGCCCCGATCCTCGCCGGCCTGGGCGCGTGGGAGCTTGACCCGCGCGCCGACCCCGACGGGCTGGAAGCCGCCGCGGCCCTGTGTCGTAGCGCGGGCTATTGGGCGGTGCCCTACCCGGTGGCCGAGCGTCTGGCTGCCCCCACCGACCTTGACGTCGACGGCCTGCTGGTCGTGGCATACCCCCGGCCGTCGGCCGCAGTGGCTGGGCTCGAATCACGTTGGGCTGCAGTCACTCTGGATGGTGTGCGTAGCCACGTGACCGGCCACGCCGCGCACGGCCCGGCGTTCGTCACCGAGCTGGCGCTGTCGGCGATCGACGAGAACGGCGCCGGGGACATCGCCCTGGCGCTGACACTGCAATGCTGGACGCTACTGGGCATGCTGGACCGGGCGATCGAATTGACAGTGGCCCACGTCAGCCTGCGCAAACAGTTCGGTCAGACGCTGTCGGCCTTTCAGGGTGTGCAGTTCCAGCTCACCGACGCCGAGGTCGAGCGCAGCGGATTGGACATCCTCGCCAAGTACACGCTCTGGAGCGGCGGCAGCGGCGGTACTGAGGCGTTGAACGATGCTCTCGCCCTGCGGCTGTCGGCGATCGAGGCGGCCGAGCTCGTCTTCCGGGTGTGCCATCAGCTACACGGTGCGGTGGGGTTCTGCGACGAGACGACGCTGTCGTGGCTCTCGCGGTACAGCCAGCCGCTGCGGCGGCTCCCGGTGGGCCTGTCGGGGACGCGTGATCTGTTGGCTCGCAGAGTTGGCGGGACCGGGTTGAGGGGACTGTTCGCATGAGGGTCGTCGTCATCGGCACCGGGTTCGGCAAGTATGCGGCTGCGCCGGCGTATCAGGCGCTCGGTTTCGACGTCGAGGTGGTGAGCCCCCGCGACGAGGCGGCGGTGAAGGCTGCGCTGGCGTCCGACGTCGACCTGGTGTCGGTGCATTCGCCGCCATTCATGCATCGTGATCACGTGATGGCGGCGATCGACAACGGGCATCCGGTGTTGTGCGACAAGCCATTCGGGCGAAACGCCGACGAGGCCGTTGCCATGCGGGACCGTGCGGCCCAGGCCGGGATCCTGAACTTCCTGAACTTCGAGTTCCGCTTCAACGAGTCGTGGGCGAAGGTCAAAGAATTGGCGGACTCCGGGGCGATCGGCACTCCCGCGCATCTGAGCTGGACGTTCTTCGGCAGCGGACTGCGCGGTCGAAAGTTCGGGTGGATCAACGACCGCGAACTCGGCGGCGGCTGGATCGGTGCGTACGGGTCGCATTTGATCGACTACACCCGGTGGCTGTTCGGCAGCGAGGTCACCGACTGCGGGGGAGTCACCCGGATGGAGGGATCACCGCCAGAAGCGACCGCGGAGGACGGCTATTCGGCATGGTTCGTACTGGGCAACGGGTGTACCGCCGCGCATGACAGCGGTTTCGCGGCGGCGGTGCCGACGATCCCGCGTGCGACGCTGACCGGTAGTGGCGGGTCTATCGAATTGACGGCCGACACGACCCTTGTCGTGCATCGTCCCGGTGAGGATCCGGAGACGTTCGAGTTTCCGCCCGCACCCCGGCGGTCGCCGCCGCCGGCACTGTCGTCGTTCTTGACTCAGGTGGCTGAGGCGCTGCGCACCGGAACTCAGATCGCACCGTCGTTCGACGACGGGGTCGCCGTCGCGCGAACGATGGATCAGCTGAGGGCCACCGCATCATGACCACGCCACTCGACGAGTTTCGTGAGCGCGTACGCGCGTGGTGTGAGAATCACGTGCCGACCGACTGGCGGGCCACCCAAACCGGCGCCAGCGATGCCGAATTCGTCGCCTTTCAGAAGGGGTGGTTCGCCGAACTGCATGCCGCGGGCTTCGCTGTGCCGCACTGGCCCGCACAGTGGGGCGGCGGCATGCCGGTCGATGAGCAGATCGTGCTGTATTCCGAACTGGCCGCCCACGATGCCCCGCGGCTGGTACTGGCGTTCGTCGGTATCCACCACGCCGCATCGACCTTGTTAGTGGCCGGAACCGACGAACAACGGCAGCGCCATCTGCCCGCGATCCTCGACGGTGAGATCTGGGTCCAGGGGTTCTCCGAACCGGAGGCCGGATCGGATCTGGCCAGCCTGCGCACCACCGCGCGACGGGTGGGTGAGAATTTTGTCGTCGACGGTCAAAAGCTCTGGGCCAGTGGGGCAATGCACGCCGACTGGTGCCTGCTGTTGGCCCGCACCGACCCTGAAGCCCCGAAGCGGCAGGGCATCTCGTACTTCCTGCTCGATATGACCAGTCCGGGCGTCGAGGTACGACCGATCCGCAACGCGGTCGGTGACTCCCACTTCTGTGAGATCTTCCTCGACGGGGTGGAAATCCCGGCCGCCGACCTGATCGGCGCGGAGAACCAGGGCTGGCAGGTCGCGCAGGCGACGCTGGGCGCAGAACGTGGCATGACGATGCTGGAACTGGCCGAACGGCTGGGCAACGCGGGCTTCCGCTGGCTGGTACAGGCCTGCCAGCCGATCGACGACGCGCGGGTCGCCGACCGCCTGGCGCAGTTCGAGATCGAGATCGCCGGCCTGCGCGGGCTGTGCCGGGACGTGGTGCAGCAGCACGACACCGGCTCGGCAGGCCCCGCCGACGCCTCGGTGGTCAAGCTGTACTACAGCGAATTGCTGCAGCGGATGACCGATTTCGGCACCGAGATCGGCGGGATGGCCGCCCACACCCAACTCACCAAACCGGCCTCCAGCGGCTGGGAATCCGGGTTCTGGCTGCTGGACTTCATCGGCTCCTGGGAGTGGACGATCCCGGGCGGCGCCAGCGAGATCCAGCGCACCATCATCGCCGAACGTGGCCTCGGCCTGCCGCGTGAGCCGAGTCCCGAGTGGGGCCTTGTGAGACCGCGAGAATTAGGCAGAGCCTGATGGCCGACTATTCCGAATTCCATGCCGAGCTGCGCTCGGTGGCGGGTGACCTGCTGGCCAAGGACTCCTCGGTCGCCTGGCCCATGCTCGCCGACGCGGGCTGGGTCGGCCTCGAGGTGCCCGAGCACCTCGGCGGCGCCGGTGCGACGTTCGCCGAGGTGGCCGTCATCTGTGAGGAGATGGGCCATGCGGCGAGCGCGAACAGCTTCCTCGGTAGCGCGGTGCTCGCCGTCGGTGTGGTGAACGCCTTGCAGCCCAGCGATACTCGCGACAGGTTGTTGGCCGATATCGCTTCCGGCGCCACCCGGGTGGCCGTCGCCGTCGAGCCGTTCGAGTTCGTGCCCGACGCCGAGGGCGCCGATCGGATCTTGATGATCGACGGTGACACCGTGGTCGAGGCGCACATGACGGTCACCCCGCAGCCCGTCCTGGATGAGACGCGCCGACTGGCCGCGGTGACCGCAGGCGGCGTTGCCGAAGTGCACCGCTTCGCCGGTGATCCGCACGCCCAGTCCCGTCGCGTGCGCGACCGGGCGGCGGTCGCGGTGGCCTGCGACAGTCTCGGGGTGGCTGAGGCCATGCTCGCCGCGACGGTCGCCTATGTGAAGGTGCGTGAGCAGTTCGGCAGGCCCATCGGCTCATTCCAGGCCGTCAAGCACGCGTGCGCCGATATGCACGTGGCGATCGCCGTCTCTCGCCAACTGGTCAGTGCCGCAGTCCAAGCCATCGCAGAAGACCGGCCCGACACCAGTGTCCCGGCAGCGATGGCGAAGTCATACGCGTGCAGCGCCGCCGTCGATGTCGTCGGCAAGGCCATGCAACTGCACGGCGGCATCGGCTACACGTGGGAGAGCGGCATCCACGTCTACCTCAAACGGGCCGCGCTGAATCGTTCGCTGTTCGGCTCGCCCGCGTCGTATCGCCAAGAACTTTCCCAACGTTATCTATAGAGCAATCAAGGAGTTTCGCATGGGTGTACCGGTTTACAAACGCATTCTCGACCTGTTCGAGGCCGAGGGCGTCAACACGTTGTTCGGCATTCCGGACCCGAACTTCGTGCACATGTTCACCGAGGCCGAGGCGCGCGGCTGGTCGGTGGTGGCGCCGCACCACGAGCTGAGCGCAGGCTTCATGGCCGAGGCGGCCTCTCGGATGACCGGCAAGCCTGGCTTGTGCATCGGCACACTCGGCCCGGGAATGGCCAACATCGCCGGCGCGATCCAGTGCGCATTGGTGGAGAACTCGCCGGTGATCTTCCTCGGCGGTCAGCGCGCCCGCGTGACCGAGCGACGAGTGCGGCGCGGTCGCATCCAATTCGTCCAGCAGGAGCCACTTTTCGCCGCATCGGTGAAGTACAGCAGCTCCATCGAGTACGCCGACCAGACCGACGAGATCATCCACGAGGCCATCCGCAAGGCGATGTCCGGCACCCCGGGGCCGACCTACGTCGAGTTCCCGTCGCATGTGATCCTCGAGGAACTCGACGTCGATGCCGCGCCCGCGCCGTCCAGCTACCGGCTGGTCAACCAGGGCGCCGGTAGCCGCGAGGTAGCCGAGGCGGTGAAGTTGATCCGCGAGGCGAAGAGCCCGGTGTTGCTCGTCGGCCACGGTGTGCACACCTCGCGCACGCAGCAGGAGGTCAAGGAGCTGGCCGAGCTGATGGCCTGCCCGGTGATCCAGACCTCGGGTGGCACGTCGTTCATCCCCGGCCTGCAGGACCGGACGTTCCCGTACCTGTTCTCGCCCGCCGCCAACGAAGCCGTCGAGGAATCCGACCTGTGCGTCGCGCTGGGCACCGAACTCGGTGAGCCCATGCACTATGGCCGCACTCAGCACTGGGCTGCCAACAACGCGACCCGCAAATGGGTGTACGTCGAACAGGATCCGACCGCCATCGGCGTCAACCGGCCGGTCGACGTGGCGCTGGTCGGCGACCTGCGCGGCGTGGTGCCGCAACTCGTCGAGGCGCTTCGCGACACCCCGCGTGCGCCGTCGGCCAACCTCGAGACCTTGATCAAAGCCGACGCCGCCGAGCTTGCCCGGGTGGCCGAGGAGGCGCCGTCGGGGCGCTCGCCGATCCACCCGGCGCGCTACGTCGTCGAGGCCACCAAGGCATTCGACGAGTACACGGACGACGGGATCATGGTCCGCGACGGCGGCGCGACCGTGATCTTCCAGTGGACCTACTCGCAGACCAAACCCCGCGACGTGATCTGGAACCAGAACTTCGGACATCTCGGCACGGGTCTGCCCTACGCGGTGGGAGCCTCGGTCGCCGAGGGCGGCAAGCGTCCGGTGATGCTGCTGACGAGTGACTCGGCGTTCCTGTTCCACATCGCCGAATTGGAGACCGCGGCCCGGCAGAACCTTCCGCTGGTGTGCGTGGTCGGCGTCGATCACCAGTGGGGTCTGGAAGTGGGCGTGTACAAGCGGACCTTCGAACAGCCCTCACCGCAGCCCGGTGTGCACTGGAGCAAGGACGTCCGGATGGACAAGATCGCTGAGGGTTTCGGCTGCCACGGCGAGTACGTCGAGAAGGAGTCCGAGATCGGCCCGGCGATCGCCCGCGCCTACGCCAGTGGCAAAGTCGGTGTCGTGCATGTGTGCATCGACCCGAAGGCCAACTCCGAGGAGATGCCGAAGTACGACCGATTCCGGACTTGGTACGCCGAAGGCACCCAATAACTCGTTCAGATTTAGGAGGATGTTGCTATGCGCGAATACCTGAAGTTTTATATCGACGGCCAGTGGGTTGATCCAGTCGAACTGCGGACCCTTGACGTCGACAACCCGACACTCGAAGAGGTCGGCGGCACGATCGCCATCGGCTCAGCGGCCGATGTGGACAAGGCGGTCAAGGCCGCCCGCAAGGCGTTCAACACCTGGTCGCAGTCCACCCGCGAGGAACGCCTCGACGTGCTGCAAGCGATCCTGGCCGAGTATCAGAAGCGGGCAGGCGATCTCGCTGACGCTGTGCACGAGGAAATGGGAGCGCCGCCGTCGCTGGCGTCCAACTCACAGGTCATGATGGGTATCGCCCACCTGGCCACCGCGATCGACGTCCTGAAGAACTACTCCTTCGAGGAGCCCCACGGCGCCACGATGGTGGTCAAGGAGCCGATCGGCGTCTGCGGGCTCATCACACCGTGGAACTGGCCGATCAACCAGATCGCGTGCAAGGTGTTCCCGGCGCTGGCCGCCGGCTGCACCATGGTGCTCAAGCCGTCCGAGGTGGCGCCGTTCTCCGGGCAGATCTTCACCGAGGTCGTCGACGCCGCCGGGCTGCCCGCCGGTGTGTACAACATGGTCTTCGGCGACGGGCCCGGTGTGGGCACCGCGCTGTCCAGCCATCCCGGCATCGACATGGTGTCGTTCACCGGATCGACGCGGGCCGGCATCGAGGTCGCACGCAACGCCGCACCGACGGTCAAGCGGGTGGCCCAGGAACTCGGCGGCAAGAGCCCGAACATCGTGCTCGACGACGAGGCCTTCGCGCAGAGCGTGGCCGCCGGTATCTCGGTGATGATGGTGAACTCCGGCCAGAGCTGTAACGCGCCGTCGCGGATGCTGGTGCCGAAGTCACGCCTCGACGAGGCCGTGACCGTCGCCAAGGCGACCGCCGAGGGCGTGAAGGTGGGTGACCTCTCCGACAGTTCGGCGATCGGCCCGGTGGCCTCCAGCACCCAGTTCGAGAAGGTCCAGGGGCTGATCCAGAAGGGCATCGACGAGGGTGCGACGGTGGTCGCCGGCGGTCCCGGCCGCCCCGACGGGCTGTCCACCGGCTATTACGTGCGCCCGACGGTGTTCGCCGACGTCAACAATGACATGACGATCGCCCGCGAAGAGATCTTCGGGCCGGTGGTGTGCATCCTCGGTTACGACGACCTGGATCAGGCCATCGAGATCGGCAACGACACCGACTACGGCCTGTACGGATACGTGTCAGGAGCCGATCTGGACCAGGCGCGCGCACTGGCGCGGCGGATCCGGGCCGGCGCGGTGACCATCAACCACGCGTTCGACATCAGCGCGCCGTTCGGTGGCTACAAGCAGAGCGGTAACGGACGCGAATGGGGCGAAGAGGGCCTCGACGAATTCCTGGAGTCCAAAGCCGTGCTGGGCTACGCGCCGGCGGGCGCCGCGGAGTAGCCGGCTGCGGTTAGCATCGGCACTCATGCGAGTGCTGGTGCAGCGGGTCACGTCAGCGTCGGTGACGGTGGGTGGCGAGGTGGTCGGCGAAATCCGGCCACCGGGCCAGGGCCTGCTGGCCCTGGTCGGCGTCACCCATTCGGACAACGATGACATCGCCCGGCGGTTGGCTGAAAAGCTCTGGCAGTTACGGATTCTCGACGACGAGAAGTCGGCGGCCGACATCGGGGCGCCGATCCTGGTGGTCAGTCAGTTCACGCTGTACGCCAACACCGCGAAGGGGCGCAGGCCGACCTGGAATGCGGCCGCCCCTGGTGCGGTCGCCGAGCCGCTGGTCACGGTCTTCGCGGAGACCCTCCGGGGATTGGGCGCCCAGGTCGAAACGGGGGTGTTCGGCGCCGATATGCAGGTCGCCCTGGTCAACGACGGCCCCGTCACGGTGCTGCTGGAGCTGTAACCCCCAGTGTCTGCAGCGGTTTGGCGGCGGTCTCGCGCAGCGTCAGCACCGCGAGCAGCGACACCACCGCGGCGGTGACCACGTAAATGCCTGCGGCGTAGTCGTTGCCGGTGCGTGCGGCCACAAGGGTGACCACATAGGGCGTCGTACCGCCGAACACCGCCACCGACACGTTGTAGCCGATCGACAGGCCGCTGTAGCGCACCCGTGTGGCGAACAGTTCGGCGGCGGTCACCAGCGACACCGAGACGAATACCGCTTCGATCGCGGCCAGCAGGCAGTGCGCCAGGATCGCGGTCACCAGCGAGCCCGAATTCAACAGCAGGAACGCCGGATACGCCAGCACCGCGAAACCGAGCGCACCGGCGATCAGTAACGGCCGGCGCCCGATCCGGTCCGACAGCGCGCCCAACGGCAGAATCAGTACCAGCGCGACGACGCTGGCCGTGGTGATCGAGACGAACGAGGCGGTCTTGGAGAAGTGCAGTGTCTTGATGAAATAGGTTGGCAGATAAGTGAACACCACGTAGAAGCCGACGTTGTGGATGATCATCAGGCCGATGACCTGAAGGATCGGCACCCACGCCTTGGTGACAGCCTCCCGCAACGGCGAAGCGGCGACCTCATCGGCCTCGGACAGCTCCGCGAACGCCGGGGTGTCCTCGAGCCGAAGCCGGATGTAAAGGCCGACCAGGCCGAGTGGACCGGCCAGCAGGAACGGGATCCGCCAGCCGTAGCTCGCCATGGCGCCGTCGGGAAGGACGGTCGTCAGCAGCGTCACGGTGACCGAACCGAGCAGGAAACCCAGCACCGCCGACCACACCAGGAAGGCAACCACAACACCGCGGCGGCGATCGGATGAGAACTCCGCGAGATAGCACGCGCCGCCGCCATATTCACCGCCTGCGGAGAATCCCTGCAGGCAGCGCAGCAGCAACAAGCCCAGCGGGGAGAAGACACCGACGGAGGCATACGTGGGCAGCAGACCGATGGCCAGCGTCGAGCCCGACATCAACAGGATCACCAGTGCCAGCACTCGTTGCCTGCCGATGCGGTCACCGAGTGGGCCGAAGAAGAAGCCGCCCAACGGCCGCATGAAGAACGCTGCGGCGAAGATCGCGAAGGTATTCAACAGGGCAGCGGTCTCGTTGCCCGGCGGAAAGAACTTCACCGAGATGAACGTGGCCAGAAAGCCGTAGATCGCGAAGTCGTACCACTCCACGGCGTTTCCGATCGACGCCCCGGTGATCACCCGGCGCAGGGGGGACGTGTTCGCTATGTGATCACCCGTCGGCAAAGTGTGTTCTCCCGCAGTCGAAGTCACCAGCACGATAACGGGCCAGGGCCCGTTGGGGGCCGGATTACCCTGAGGCGCCATGACCAGCACGCGGACGGTGACACCGTTTCCGATAGCCGTACCCGATTCGGATCTCGACGATCTACGCCGGCGCCTTGACGGCGCGCGGTGGCCGGCCGAATTGCCGGAAAGCGGATGGGATTACGGAACCGAGCAGACCTTCCTGCGATCGGTCGTCGAGCGGTGGCGTGACGGCTACGACTGGCGGGCGACGGAAGCCGAGCTCAATCAGTGGGGCTCGCACGTCACGTCCGCCGCTGGTCAGCGGGTGCACCTGCTGCATGTGCGCTCGGACAACGCCGACGCCATCCCGTTGTTGCTGATGCACGGGTGGCCGGGTTCGATCGTCGAATTCCTCGACGTACTACCCCTGTTGCGCGCACGGTTCCACGTGGTCGCCGTGTCGATGCCCGGCTACGGGTTCTCGGGTCCGACGACACAACCCGGTGTCGACGTCGCGACGGTCGCCTCGGCAGCCGACGACGTCATGTCACAGCTCGGCTATGACCGCTACCTCGCGCAGGGCGGCGACTGGGGCGCACTCGTGGTCCGCCATCTCGGCGAGCACTTCGGGCCAAGGGTGGCCGCCATCCACACCAACATGCTGTTCGCGCCGTTCGACGGTGACCCCGCCGAAACGATGAATGGAGTCACGGAAAGTGAACTGGCATCGATTGTTTCGTCGGCCGAGCGGCTTGCGGACGGAACGGCGTACATGGATATTCAATCGACCCGTCCCCACTCGCTGGGATACGGGCTCGACGATTCTCCGCTGGGCCTTGCGGGTTGGATCCTGGAGAAATTCCATGCCTGGTGCGATGTTCGTGAGGGAATGCCGATCCGTACCGATCGCCTCATCGACAACCTGATGATGTACTGGCTCACGGGAACCGCAACGTCTGCAGCGCGCCTGTATTGCGAAGCGGCCAGGGCGGGTAATTCGGCACTGAGCGCCTGGCACGGGCGCGTCGACGTCCCGACGGGGTACGCGGTGTATCCCTTCGAGTTGTTACAAACACCCCGGGTGTGGGCGGAACGCCGGTACAACCTCGTGCATTACTCCGTGCAGGACCGCGGGGGACACTTCGCCGCATTCGAACAACCGGAACTGTTTGCCGCTGACGTCAGCGCCTACGGCGACACACTTCGGGACCTCGGGGTGTTCTGAGCGGCTGGCACGCGTGCGTACCAACTCGCGCTGCGATCCCGTCGTGACGCACAGGCGGGAGTGGTTGACTGGTCCGCGAGCCCGACACCGATTGGAGGTTGAGCAATCGCCGATTCGGAGTTTGTAGACGCTGACGTCCCAGACGAGGTACGCCGCACCGTATTGACAGCCGCCCACGACGAACTGACCCGGTGGGGCCTGGAGCGCTTCGATATCCCGACGATGTGCGCTCGCCACAAGATCGACGAAGCACTGGTCACCCGGTACTGGGGTGATGGGCGCAAGCTTGCCCTGGATGCGCTGCTGTACTGGAGCGACGACATCCTCACGCCCCCGGACACCGGATCCCTGCGTACCGATCTGCAGGCGTTGGCCGGCGCGGTGGCCCGCCAGGTCAACACCGACACCGGCCGCAGCCTGCTCCGCGCGATGGTGGTCAACGACCGCGCCGCCTTCGCCGACGACACCCGGATGACGTTCTGGTTGAAACGGTTCACCGGGATCCGCCTGGTGTTCGACCGGGCGGTCGAGCGTGGCGAGATACGGGACGGTGTCGACATGATCGCGGCGATGCAGCTGGTGCTGGCCCCGATCAATGTGCGCGCCCTCTACACCGCGGACCCGATCGAAGAGAGCTACTGCGACGCCATCGCCGACCTGGCGTGGCACGCCATCGCGCGGCACTGAGTCAGGTCGACACACCCGATTTGTTACCGGTCCGCCGCCTGCGGTCGACCTCCGGCGTGAGAACGTAGACCTCTATGCATACGCACAGCTTCGTCACCTATGAAGAATTCGGTCGCCGATTCTTCGAGGTAGCGGTGACCGAGGAGCGTGTTGCGGCAGCTTTCGCGGAGATCGCCGGTGGCGAGTTCGAGATGGGACCGATGGCGCAGGGGCCCGCCGGGCTGGCCAAGGTGACCGCGAAGGTGAAGATCCAGCAGCCGGTTGCCCGGCGCAGTGTGGGGGACACCATCACCTTCAACGTCCGCATCCCGCTGGTGATCGAGCTGATCATCGACCTGCGCGTGGACAAGCAGCGGTTCACGGTGGACGGCGACATCGCGTTGCGGGCCACGGCACGAGCGGCCGAACCGCTGCTGCTGGTGATCGACGTCGCCAAGCCACGGTCCTCGGACATCTCCGTCAACGTGACGTCGAAATCGATGCGCGGCGAGATCCTGCGTATCGTCGCCGGCGTCGACGCCGAGATCCGCCGGTTCGTCGCGGCCTATGTCGCCGACGAGGTCGACAGTCCGGCGTCGCAACAAGCGAAGGTCATCGACGTCGCCGAGGCCGTCGCCTCAGCCTGGGACTGAGCAGATGACAGCACCGCTGCAGCCCGATTAGTCGCGGCGCGGCTTACCGGTCAGATTCACCGGCAGACCCACCGCGCTGAGCTGGGTGAGGACGTCCTCGATGCGCCCGGTCGGGACCTCGGTGCGCCACTCCGGAAGGCTCCCGGTCAGGTGCAGCGTGCCCGGCCCGAACGACAGGCTCGTCAGCGTCAGGCCGCTGGCCAGCTCCGGTAACCGCACCGGGTAGGCCGGTGTCTTGGCAGGCAGGGACCACCGGCGCCTTCGGGTCTGCACGGCGCGCGGATGCAGCCACAAGGTGGCGCCGTCGAGTTCCACCTCGACCTCGACACTGCCCAGCGCGGGGCGGCGCGCCCAGCGCAACCGGGCGACACCGTCGTCGTCGACATGGCCCGACACGCGGGGCAGCGCGTCGGAGAACACCTCGTCGAGTGCGGTCGTGGAGACGTCCATGCTCACCTCGACCGGTGCGGCCACCAACACCGGTGGCATTCCCGGCTGCAGGTGGACATTGTGCAGAACCACCGACGCGTGCTCGAAATATCGTTCTTCCCAACGGATATCGCTGGCGGCCAGCCGCACATCGTTCAACTGGCCGACCGCGAGTCGGCGAACATCGAGGCGCGAGTCGAATTCGGTGACGGTGAGCGTGATGTCCCCGCTGTCCAGACGCACCGTCAGGGTGCGCCCGATCACCAAACGCTTGACGGTCATGAACAGGGTCCGATACGCCACCGCGGCCCCGGAGCTCACGGCCGACGACGACCACACCGACGACAACATGTCCAGTGGTCGCAGGAGATCCCAGCGGGCAAGACCCAGCGAACGTGCCATCTACAGATCCAGCTCCAGGTGGCCGCCCTCGGGTGCGCGCGACACGCAGGTCAGCATCATCCCGGCGGCTTGCTCAGGTTCGGTCAGCAGCGTATCTCGGTGCTGCACGACACCATTGGTCACCCGAGTTCGGCAGGTGCCACAGAAACCCTGCTGGCAGGAGTACGGTGCGGCCACCTGTTCACGCCGCAGCGCCGACAGCAATGTCTCGTCGGGTCCGACGGTCACCGTGGCTCCCGTCGAGGCCACCGTCGCGGTGAAGGTCGTGCCGTCGACCACCGGCGCTGCGGCGAACCGCTCGAAGTGCAGTTCCACGTCGTCACGTCCGGCCAGCGCCGACCGGATCGCCGTCAGCATCGGCGCCGGGCCGCAGGTGTACACCCCGACGCCGTCCGGGCAGTCGCCCAGTAGGTCGGCGGCGGTGGGCACCCCGTGCACGTCGTCGGTGCGGATCCGCACCCGCAAGCCGAATCGGCGCACCTCGTGCAGGAATGGGATGGACTCTTCGCTGCGCCCGGCGTAGATCATCGACCAATCCACACCGAGGCGCTCGGCCAGACCGAGCATCGGCAGAATCGGGGTGATGCCGATACCGCCTGCGATGAACCGCAGCCGTTGGGCGGGCGAGCCGTAGCCGGGAACGGTGAGCGGGAACGCATTTCGCGGGCCGCTACTCGTCACCGTCGCTCCGACACCGAGGCTGTCGTGCACCTCGATCGAGCCGCCGCCGCCATCGGGTATGCGCCGCACCGCAATTCGGTAACAGGTGCGCAGGCCCGGCTCGCCGCACAACGAGTATTGCCGAATCCGCCCACTGGGCAGGTGGATGTCCAGGTGCGCCCCGGGATGCCACGGCGGCAGCGGTCGCCGATCGGGGGCGGCCAGTGTCAGCGCAACGACATTCTGATCGCGCGCGACCACCTGGCGCTCGACGATCTGCAGCGTCAGCGTGTGGTCACGGCCCGGGGGAGTCGCGGGCCTGCGGATCGCACCGCTGATCGCCCACAGGGTGGTGATGGCCGCATCGGTGAGGCTCAGCGGAACATCATGGCGGGTCCGCCCCGACGCGCTGGGCGGGGCGGAGAGCAAGCGGGAGAACGGTTTCACAGGTGCGCGGCGCGGGCAGCGGGCGAGCTTGCCAGGTAGGCGACCGCCTGCGCGGTGGAGCCGACGTCCTCCGGCGAATAGTTCGGCCGGAAGTAGGTGAACGTCGTCGAGCCGAACAGCTTGCGGTACTTGGGCAGCAGTCCGCGTTTGGAGTCGTCGGCCCGCAACCGCTGCATCCGCCACCAGCTCATGTCCAGGGTCGGGTCGGTGCGGCACAGATACCAGGCGCCGCGGTTGAAGAAGCCGGCGATCAGCATGGCTGCCATGCCCATCGACCGGATCCGGTCGAGGTAGCTGTCGTGGAAGTAGACCGCCACGTCGTGGGCGACGTTGCGGTGCTCGACCTCTTCACTGCCGTGCCAGCGGAACACGTCGACCAGGGTCGGATCGGCGTCGTAGTCGTCCCAAGCGCTGTTGAGGGCGAAGTCGCCGAGCACGGCGGTGTAGTGCTCGATCGCCGCGATCAGCCACAGCCGGTCGCACAGGTGGTTGTGCCTGCGCCGCGGATCACTCGACGTGCTCGGCGAGAGCACCTGGCCGAAGACGTAGCCGAGCTGACGCAGGATGGGTTCGGCGTTCACGCCGCGGGCCACCATCAACTCCTGCAGCACCTTTTCGTGGGTGTCGGCGTGCGTGGCCTCCTGACCGATGAACCCCCGCATCGCCTCGGCCAGCTGCGGATCCTTCACCAACGGCAGAGCCTCGTTGTAGGTGGCGACGAACCAGCGCTCGGCCACCGGAAGGACAACGTTGAGCAGCCCGATCACATTCGATGCGACGGGATGGCCGGGAATCCAGTGCAGCGGGGCGTCGGAAACGTCGAAGTAGACCTTGCGGGCCTGGATCTGCACCCGGCCAGGATCGATCTCGCGTTCGAAACGACGTGGGCGCAGCATGGGCGAAACCTCCCGGGGCGTGGCTGACCGGAAGTTTAGCCGAGCCGGGCGATCAGCCGACCTGAGTCGGCGTCACGATCACCGTGCCGGGCGCACCCGGTGTCGGACGGCCGCCGCCGTCAGCCGGGATCGTCGGCCCGGCAGGTGCGGTGCCTGCCGAGCTGGGCGGCGGAGCGTCTGGCTGGGCGGCCTTCGTGCAGTTCAGCATGAGCGACATCTTGCCGCTGGCCAGGTATTTCTGGCTCTGCACGATGCACTTGGCCTGAGGTACGTCACTGCCCACTGAACCGCCGAAGACGGTCTGGACACCTTGGGCGTGCAGGATGGCGACCGCCTTGTAATAGGGCTCGCCGAGGATGTTCATCGTGCCGCCGGCGTTCGGATCGGCGTTGCTGGAGCCCATGCTGAGGGCGGCTGCTGCCGAACCCGCGGCAAGCGCCCCGGCGGCCACCAGAATGAGCCTGTTCACTCGAACCTCCGTCTGTGTCTCCGGTCGAACATAGCGCAGGGTGATTCAAGATCGCCCAACGAGCAGATCCCACCAGCCTCTTGCGACCTCTATCGTCACAACGGCGTCCGAACGTTTCATCGGCCCGTCGCGGCCGCGCCGAACTCGACGTTTTGGCGGGTTTTACTCGCAAAAGTGCTGCGATTTGTCGGTTTGGGCGCGGGAAAAACTAGCCGCCGTTGCCGCGCAGGATCTCCTCGGCGCACCGTAACCGGGTGTGACCGGTTTCCTGCATACAGATCCGCACCGGGGACTCGTTCTCCGTCGGCGGCACGGCAGTCGGCGAGGACGTCACCACCGGGTTGGGGATCACGTCCTGGTGGACCGACCAGAGGTAGCGGTTGGTGTACTGCAGCTGCGTGCAGTAGGCGGTCGCCCCGTCCGCGGTGGTCCCGGTGGCGCCCGGCTCCGTGCAGTCCGACCCGATGACGGCGGTGGGCGTCGGCTGGACGGTGACGGTGTCGGTCGGCGCGCTGGTGGTCGCCGTCGTCGTGGTGGTCGTCGTGACCGGCGGCGGCGGTGGCGGCACGACGCTGGTGGTCACCGGCGTCGTAACCGTCGTCGCGGACGTCGTGGTGTGATCATCCTGGGCGACGGTCTCACCGCGGTTGCGGCCCGCGATGAACGCCGCGGCGACCGCGATCAGCAGCACGACCAGCACGGGAACGAGAATCGCCGGCCGCAGCCAGGACTTGTGCGCTGGTGGTGGCGGTTCACCGCCGGCCGGTGCGGCGTCGGCGATGGGCGTCAGCCGGGTGGAATCGGTGTCGGTCAGCCCGTCACCGGACAGCGGCGTGGTGATGTGGTGGGCCAGGGCACGGGCGAAGTCGACGCACCGGTCGAAGCGGTCGGCCGGATCCTTGGACAGCGCCTTGCGCAGCGGCGGGTCGAGGTCGGCGAGCTCGGGGCGGTGCTCGCCGACGCTGGGCGGTGATGCCGACAAATGCTGGCTGATCACCACCGCGGGATTGGAGTGCAGGAACGGCGGCCTGCCGGTGAGCAGGTGATAGGCGGTGGCGGCGAGCGCATACTGGTCGGCCCGTCCGTCGAGATCGCGGCCCATCAGCTGTTCGGGAGCGGCGTAGGACACCGTGCCAACCGTCATGTTGGTCTGGGTGAGTCCGCTCGACTCGTTGTCCCAGCGGGCAATACCGAAGTCCGCCAAGAGGATTCGTTCCTCGCCGGACTCCTGTTTCGACACCAGGATGTTGGCGGGCTTGACGTCGCGATGCAACAGATGCCGTTGATGCGCATAGTCCAGCGCCTCGGCGACCGCAGTGACGATGTTGAGCACTTCCCGCTGCGGCAAGCCGGTGGGATAGCTCTTCAGCAGCTCGCTTGCGTCGGTGCCGTCGACGTAGTCCATCGCGATCCACAGCTGCCCGTCGAACTCGCCGCGGTCGTGGACGCCGACGATGTGCGGATTCCACAGTGTGGCGGCGATATCGGCCTCGCGCTCGAACCGGGCGCGGTATTCGGCGTCGTTGCTCACCGAGGACGGCAGCACCTTGAGGGCGTCGTGGCGGGGCAGTCGCGGATGCTGGGCCAGGTAGACCTCACCCATCCCTCCCGCGCCGAGCAGTCGCAGGATCGTGTAACCGGCGAATGTCTCGCCTTCGTCCAGCGGCATTGCCCGATCCTACAAACGTCCCACCTTCGCCGGACCGTTGCGGCCCAGGTAGTGATGGGTGCTCGCGCGCAGGTCGGGAAGATCGTCACTGACACCGAGCACCCGCAAGCAGGCGTCGGCGACGTGACCGGCCAGCTTCGCGTGATCCGATTGCGGGGGCTGTGACCACATGTTCACCAGCGACTCGACCAGGCGGAACGGCAGGTCGGCGGCATCATCGGCCACCCCGGTCGATGCCAGGATTGCCCGGCTCAGGTCGAGGTAGGCCAGTCGCAGTCGCTCACGCTCGGTCCAGAATGTCGCCAGCCGGGCTTCTCGCAATTCGGGCAACAGATACAGCGCACCCAGGTTCCACCTCGAGGTCAACAGCTGAGCGCCGTCGAAGGCGGCCAGGGCGTGCAGACACTGCGCCGCAGACGGATCGTCGTGCCGCAAGGCGGACAGGAACGTGAGGGTCGGTGTGACGGTCTGGTGCAGCAGCGCCGACAGCAGCTCGTCCTTGGTCTTGAAGTAGTGGTACAGCGAGGCCTGCCTTATGCCGACCGCCTCGGCGATCGCGCGGGTGGACGTGCTCGCATAGCCGCGGGTGGTGAACAGTTCTCCCGCGGCGTCGAGGATCTCCTCCCGGGCGGTCGTGCCGGGCCTGCGCCGTTCGGTCAAGCGCGGGCGGCCCGCCCGCGTTGTCTCCATGCGTCCGATGTTGACCTACATCACCTGCGAAAAGACAGAGCCGGGGATTTTCTGTCACATGACAGAAACGCGCGATACCTATCGGTTACGCGCCGTCTTGCTTTGGTTACGCCAGCGACACCCACCGCGACACGAGGCCCGCAAAACTGTCAGTCGACAGGCTGATGACTCACCGGTGAGTTCATCCTCGTGACCTTTTGAGACCCTCGGGGAGACTCCGCATGGCGAGCGCCGCAAGTGTTGCGCTACGACCTGATGCCCCGGCGACGACGCCGGCCGGTGACGTGGTCGCGGCGGTTGATGACCTTCGCGTCACCTTCCGCCGGAACGGCAAGAACGTGCACGCACTGCGTGGCGTGTCACTGAGCATCGCGCCTGGCGAGATCGTCGGGCTGGTCGGCGAATCCGGCTCGGGCAAGAGTGTGCTGGGGTTCAGCATGCTCGGCCTGCTCGGGCGTGCGAAGACCGGCGGCAGTGTGCAGGTCTGCGGCACCGACATGCTCACCGGTGCGGCCAAGCAGCTGCGCAAGGTCCGGCGCCTCGATCTGGGCGCGGTGTTCCAGGACCCGATGACGTCGCTGAACCCCACGATGCGGATCGGCAAGCAGGTCGAAGAGGTGGCGGGCAGCAGCGAAGAGGCGCTCAAACTGCTGACCGCCGTCGGCATTCCCGAGCCCGAACGGCGGATGCGCGCCTTTCCGCACGAACTGTCGGGCGGCCTGCGGCAGCGGGTGATGATCGCGATCGCGGTGGCCGGTAACCCTGAGCTGATCATCGCCGACGAGCCGACCACCGCACTCGACGTGACCGTGCAGGCCCAGGTGCTGGCGCTGTTGCAGCGACTGCGCGCCGAGATCGGCTGCAGCATTGTGCTGATCACGCACGACCTCGGGGTGGCGGCGCAGATCGCCGACCGCATCGCCGTCCTCTATGCCGGGCGGATCGCCGAGATCGGCCCGACCGCAGAGGTTCTGGCCACCCCCGCACACCCCTATACCCACGGTCTGCTGCAGTCGCGGCTCACCTTGGACACGTTGCGCGACCGCCCGCTGGCCGCGATGGCCGGCCAGGTGCCCAGCCCGACCGCCCCGTTGTCCGGGTGCGCCTTTGTCCCGCGGTGTAGGGTGGCCCGCGCCGAATGTTCGGCCACTCCGCCGGATCCGGCCGTCGTCGCGCCGAACCGGGTGAGCGCCTGCATCATTGAGCCCGAGCAGTTGCGGGCCGCGCTGGCCGGCATGGTCGCCACCGAAACCGAGGCCTTCGACGACCGCGCCGAGGTCGACGTCGAGCAGCCGCCTGCCGTCGATGCCCGCCTCGTCACCAAGTCATTCACCGTGCGCCGTCGCTGGCTCGACCGCTCCGGCCCGCAGCAGAGCAAACTTCAGGCGCTGCGTGGTGTGTCGCTGACCGTTGCGCATGGCGAATCGGTGGCGCTGGTGGGGGAGAGCGGCTCCGGCAAGTCGACACTGCTGCGGATCATCGCCGGCCTGGAGAAGGCGACGACCGGCGAGGTCGAGCTGGCCGGAAACACCAGCCCGCAGATGGTGTTTCAGGACGCCGGCGCCTCCCTGACGCCGTGGTTGTCGGTGGGTGAGCTGATCGGTGAGCGGCTGCGGACTCTGTCCCGCGCCGAGCGGAAAGACGCTATCGCCAAGGTCCTCGAGCGCGTCGGACTGCCGCAGGACATCGTCAAGTCTCGGGCCGCTCAGTTGTCCGGCGGCCAGCGGCAGCGCGTGTCACTGGCCCGGGCCACGGTGATCCCGCCGCAGGTGCTGCTGTGCGACGAGCCGACCAGTGCGCTGGACGTGTCGCTGGCGGCCTCGGTGCTCAACCTGATCGGCGAACTGCGCCGCGGACTGGATATGTCGGTGGTCTTCGTGACCCACGACCTGTCGGTGGCGCGGGTGGTCGCCGACCGGATCGCGGTGATGTACCTGGGCCGCATCGTCGAGATCGGCCCCGCCGAGGAGGTCATCGGCCGCCCGACACATCCCTACACTCAGGCCCTTGTCGACGCGATCCCCGATCTGGGCCGTGACTGCCGAGTGCTGTCCGGTGAGCCGGCCAGTCCGCTGTCCCCGCCGACGGGATGTGCCTTCCACCCGAGGTGTCCCATCGCGATCGACACCTGCAGCGATATCGAACTCGACGTGCGGCTGGAAGGTATACCCGGTAGCCCGCACCAGGTCGCCTGTATCGAACGAAAGGCGCGCTGATGGCCATCGCCATACCCAGCGTCGGGCTGCTGAGTAGCCGTGAAAAGCGGATCGCGGCATTGCCGCGAGACCGTGCGACCATCCTCAATTGGCTTGGCGTGTCACTGATCCTGCTGGTGACCCTGATCGCCGTCGCGGTCCCGGTGCTCGCACCGCACGACCCGCTGGTCCCGGTCGGCATGCCGCTGCAGGCACCCGGCAAGGAGGGCTTCATCCTCGGTAGCGACAGCGTCGGCCGAGACATCTTGAGCCGCGTGCTTTTCGGTGTCCGGTCGAGTTGGTTCGCCGCCCTCGTGGTGGTCGGGGTCGGGCTGCTCATCGGTGGTCTGGTCGGGCTGATCGCGGGCGCGGTCGGCGGCTGGCTGGACTCGGTCCTGATGCGGATCACCGACGGGTTCCTGTCGCTGCCCGCCCCGGTCCTCGCGATCGCCGTCGTCGCCGCGCTGGGGCCCGGTTTCGTCCACACTCTGATCGCCGTGTCGATCGTCTGGTGGCCGTTCTACGCCAGACTCGTTCGCGGTGAGATCGTGCGGCTGGCGGCGCGTCCGCACGTCGAGGCCGCGCGACTCGCCGGTGTCGGCTCCTTCCGGGTCGCACTGCGCCACCTCCTGCCCGGGGCGGTGCCCAACGCGCTGGTAGCCGCCAGCCTCGACCTCGGGACACTGATCCTCACGCTGGCGGCGCTGTCGTTCCTGGGCCTCGGCCAGTCCGCGCCGGCTCCGGAGCTCGGCGCCGACGCCGCCCGCAACCTCAGTTATTTCCTGCAGCAGTGGTGGGTTCCGGTCATGCCGGGCCTCGGGGTGCTGGTCCTGGCCGTGATCGGCAACATCGCCGGCGACAGCCTGCGCAACCTGATGAAGACCAGCTAGGAGGCCGGCGATGAGAACCTTCATAGTCTCCCGCCTGGCGGCAATGGTGGCCATCCTGGTCGCACTGACCGCGGTGATGTTTGTGCTGCAACATATTTCGCCACTCGATCCGGTCAGGGCCCAGATGGGCGCCCAATCTTCGGTCGCGGCGGTCGCCGCACGCCGTGAAGCGCTGGGACTCAACGACCCACTCGCAACCCAGTTCTGGCACTACCTCGTCGCGGCGGTGCACGGCGACCTCGGGATGTCCTACCGGACCCGCCACCCCGTCGCATCCGACCTCGGAAGTTTCTTCCCCGCGACCCTGGAGTTGGCGCTCTACGGCATCGTCATCGCGCTGCTGCTGGCTGTTCTGCTGGCCTTCAGCACCACGTTGAAGTGGCGGGGATCGGCTGTGCTGCGGGCGATCCTGTTCACCGGGGCCTCGGCGCCGATGTTCCTGCTCGGCATCCTCGGGCTGATCGTCTTCTACCAGAAGCTGGGCTGGGTGCCGGCCAACGGCCGCACCGGCATCAGCAACCCGCCGACCGGGCCCACCGGACTGCTGACCGTCGACGGGCTGCTGGCAGGGCGCTTCGATGTCGTCACCGATGCGCTGCATCACCTGATCCTGCCTGCGCTGGTGATCGCGCTCGGCCCGGCAGTGGCCGTCGGCCGGGTGCTGCGTTCCAGCCTGCTCACCGATATGGACAGCGACTACGTGCGCACCGCACGGTCAAAAGGGTTGTCGGAGAGCCGGATTGTGGCCGGACACGTGCTGCGCAACTGCATCGGGTCGTCGTTGTCGATGACCGGTCTGCAGATCGGGCTGATGTTCTCCGGCGTGCTGGTCATCGAGCAGGTCTTTGGCTGGCCGGGCATCGGTCAGTACATCGCCCAGAGCATCCCGGTTGCCGATTTCCCGGCGATCGCCGGCGTGACGCTGATGCTCGGCGCACTCTACGTCTTCATCAATACGGCCGTGGATCTTCTCCAGGCCGCCGCAGACCCCCGCATCGCAGTCACAGGAGGATAAGTTAGGTGCCGAAACAGCCACTGATCGTGGGCAACCCCGTTCTGGTCGTCGTCGATATGCAAGAGAGCGGCGGCATGCCCGCCGACGAGATGGGCATCGAACACATGCCCGGCTACGACGAGCGGATCGAGATCGCCGAGCGGCTCATCGCCGCCGCCCGCGCCTCGGGCATCCCCATCGTGTTCTTCCAGGAAGTTCACCGGCCCAGCGGCATCGACTTCGGTCGGGAACTGGACGGCAACGAAGGAGAACACTGCGTCGAGGGCAGGCGCGGCACCCCGCTGCACCCGCGGCTGTTGCCCGATTTCAACGGGCCCAACCACGAGTTCCACATCGTCAAGAGGCGCTATTCCGGCTTCATCGGAACGGAATTCGAGATCGTGCTGTCCGGGCTCAAGGCTGACACGCTGATCCTGATCGGCGGGCTGACCGACGTGTGTGTGCACTACACCTTCGCTGACGCGCACCAGCGGGACTTCTACGTCCGGGTGGTGACCGACTGTGTCGGCGGCTCGTCCCAGTACCGGCACGATGCCGCACTGGACGCTATGGAGTACCTACAGGCCGGCGCGATGCGCACCGGCGACGAGATCATTGCCGCCTTTGAGCGGCTCGCAACGCCCGCCCTCGAAGGAGCCTCCCGATGAAGTTTCGCCCGCTCGGTGTACTGGCCGCCGGTGCCGCGGTCCTGCTCGTCGCCTCCGCGTGCGGTGGCGGGTCCAATTCGTCTGGCGGCACACCGAATGCCGCACCGACCGACAAGGTTCTGCACCTGTCGTTCCTGCAGGATCCCGGCCAGCCGCCGGACCCCGACATCTTCTACGCCGGCCAGGGGTTGTTGCTGACCACCAACACCTATGAGGGGCTGCTGCAGTACAAGGGCGGATCGGCCAAGCCGGAGATCGAACCGCTGCTCGCCACCGAATGGACGGAATCACCAGACCACAAGGTGTTCACGTTAAAGCTCCGTGAGGGCGTGAAGTTCCACGACGGGACACCCTTCACCGCTGACGCGGTCAAGGCGTCGTTCGACCGTCGGGCCGCCGTCAACCAAGGCCCTGCATACATGGTGTCCGACATCGAATCAGTGACGACACAGGGCGATCACGCGGTCACCATCACTCTCAAAGGTCCGAACTCGGCGTTCCTGGATTACCTCGCGTGCCCATACGGCCCGCGCATGCTCAGCCCGGAGGGCCTGAAGAAGAACGCCGGTACCGACAACGCCCAGCAGTACCTGACCAACCACGACCTGGGCACCGGTCCCTACACACTGACCGCGGCAGAGGTCGGGTCGCGTTACGCGCTCGAGGCCTTCCCCGACTACTGGGGCGCCAAGCCCTATTTCGAAAAGGTCGAGATCCCGGTCATCACCGACGTGTCCGCACAGCAGCTGCAGTTCAACAACGGCCAGATCGCCGCGATCCTGCACGATCTGCCGTCGTCGGCGGTCGGCCAGTACCTCAACGACAGCAAGTACTCCCACTACTCGCTGCCTACGATGATGTCGAACATCCTCTACGTGAACCCGAAGAAGGGGATGCTGACCGATGCCGCGAACCGAAACGCGGTGCTGCAGGCGCTCGACATCGACACGATCGTCAAGCAGACCTACTTCGGGCGTGGCAAGGTCGCCGAGCAGGTCTATCCGCCGAACATGCTGCCGACCGAGTTCGCCAAACAGTCTGTGCCCCATGATACTTCGGCGCTGACCAAGCTCGTCGCCGCATTGCCGCCGGACCAGAAGTCGCTGACGGTCGGCTACGACTCGTCCAACCCCGACAACCAGCTGGTCACCAACCTGATCCAGACCCAGTTGGCCGCGGCGGGACTCAACGTCAAGGTGCAGAGCTACCCGACGTCGGAGATCTTCGGCTGGGTTGGCACCGATGCGTCGACGGCACCGGACCTGGTGGCCCTTCTGGGTTGGCCGGACGCGCCATCGCCGTATACCTGGGGACACATCTCCTGGGATCCCGGCGCCGGCCTGAACTACCTGGGGTGCACGTCTCCGCCGATCACCGACGCCTTGGCCAAGGGTCTGGTATCGGGCTCGAATCAGGACTTCTCTGATGCGGGCGCGGCCGCGCTGGCCACCGGATGCTGGCTCAACGTCGCCGACGTGGACGACTTCATGGTCACCCAGCCGTGGCTGAAGGGCGTCGAGCAGGCCCACGTGGTCACCAACCCGAACTCGCTGCGGCTTGCCGCACTGTCTGCCGGGTAGCGGGAATGGTCCTGGGAGACGGAAAAGTTCGGCGCATCGTCCTGCTGACGCTGGGCTGGGAGGAACTGCCCAAATCGGTGTCGGTGTACGGGTCGCCACCGGAGCTACGGATGCGCGAGCCCGTGCCGGGTGTGCTGCTGCAGACCGATGGCGGCTGGGTGTTGCTCGACACGGGCTTCAACACCGCGCTGATCCGTGATCCGGCGCTGTACCGGCGGTTCTTCCCGACCGTCGAGTACATCCCGGTGCTCCCAGGACCGGGCGAGCCGATCGAGGAGTCGTTGCACGACATCGGCATCGAGGTCGACGACATCCACCTCGTGGCGCTGTCGCATCTGCACCACGACCATGCCGGCGGCGTGAAGCTGTTCGCGGGCAAGGTGCCGGTGCATGCGCAGCGCCGCGAGCTGGAGTACGGGTTGTCGAATCATCCCGAGCCGGAACGACATGCGATCGTCCGGGTCGACTTCGACGATCCGCGGATCGACTGGGTGCTGGCCGATGGTGAGGCCGAGATCGCGCCGGGTATCACCGCGGTGCCCACCTACGGGCACACACCGGGGCACCAGAGCTTCGTCGTGGAACTCGATTCGAGTGTCGGCGGCGGCGGTTTCGTGTTCGCGTTCGACGCGGCGGATCTGACCGAGAACATCGAGCACGAGCTGCCGATCGGCGGGTTCATCGATGTCGACCCGGCCGAAACGGTGGAGCCGATCCGGCGGCTGAAGAAGCTGGCCAGCGAAAAGGGGTACGAGCTGGTTCCCGGCCACGACCCGCACGTCTGGCCGGAACTGACCCAGCGGCTCGATGAGCGGTTCGGTCCGGTGCGTCCGCGGTGAGCGGGCCCGCCGTCGAGCACGTCATTCGCGCGCAGCGCGCGGTGATCGACGGCATCGTCCGGCCCGCCGCAATCGGCCTGGCGGACGGGATGATCCGCGTCGTCGGCGATATCGGTGCCGATCTGGGCTGCGCCGCGCAAACCGTCCTGGAGTCCGGTGTCGTGCTGCTACCCGGCCTAGTGGACACTCACGTGCACATCAACGATCCGGGTACGGACTGGGAGGGCTTCGCCACCGCAACCGCGGCGGCGCTGGCCGGCGGTATCACCACCGTCGTGGACATGCCGCTGGACAGTGACCCGGTGACGACGACGGTGGCCGCACTGGACGCCAAACGCTCGGTGGCGGCCGGGGTGTGTCACGTCGACACCGGGTTCTGGGGCGGCGTCGTGCCCGACAACCTCGGGTCCTTCGGCGAACTCACCAGCGCCGGGGTGCTCGGGTTCAAGTGTTTTCTCTCGGAGTCGGGTAACCCGAACTTCCCGCCGCTCGACGTGGCCGAGTTCAGGGCGGCGATGGCTGTTGTCGCCGAACTTGATTCGGTGCTGCTGGTACACGCCGAGAGCGCAAGGGTGCTGGCCGGCTGCCCACCGGCAGCGGGCCGCGACTACGGCGACTTCCTGCGGTCGCGGCCCGACGCCGTCGAGCAGGATGCGGTGCGGATCGTGCTCGACGCCGTCGCCGACACCGGTGCTCGGGCCCACATCGTGCACGTCTCCAGCGCGGCCACGCTGCCGCTGATCGCCGAGGCCAAGCGAGCGGGGTTGCCCGTGACCGCCGAAACGTGTCCGCACTACCTGACTTTCGCCGCCCAGAGCATCCCCGACGGCGGCACGGTCTTCGCCGCGTGCCCGCCCATTCGCGGTGAGGAGAACCGTTCCCTGCTCTGGGCTGCGCTGGCCGACGGCACCCTGGACATGGTGGTCTCCGACCACTCACCGTGCGCCCCGGAACACAAGGATCTGCACGGCGGCGACTTCGGCCGGGCCTTCGGCGGTATCAGCTCGTTGCAGATCGCGCTGCCCGCGCTGTGGACGCAGGCCGTGCGCGCCGGTTTCGGGCTGCCCGACGTGTGCCGGTGGATGGCGCAGGCACCCGCCGCGCTGGCCGGCCTGACCGACCGTGGCGTGATCACCGCCGGCCGGCGGGCCGACTTCTGTGTGTTCGACCCCGACGCGGCATGGGTGGTGCGCGGCGACGAACTACATCACCGGCATCCGCTCACGCCATACGAAGGCGTCGAACTGACCGGCGCGGTGCGCCAGATGTGGCGCGGCGGCCGGGTGGTGGACGAGAACACCCGAGGCGAGCTGCTCTGCGCAGGGGTACGGGAGCCCGCATGAAGATCCTGGTGCTCAACCCCAACACGTCGGCGACGATGAGCGCCGAAATCGACGCGGCAGCTCGGGCAGCCGCCGCACCCGGAACCGAAATCCACACCACGGAGCCGAGTTTCGGGGCGGTTGCCATCGACTCCGCAGCAGAGAGCTATCTGTCCGCGGTCGGGGTGATGGACGTCGTCGCGGGCCGGTTGGCCAACGGGACCTTCGATGCCGACGCCGTGGTGTTGGCGGGCTTCGGCGAGCACGGCAAGGACGCGCTGCAGGAGATGCTGCAGGTTCCCGTGCTCGACATCGCCGAATCCGCCGCCCACGTCGCCCATCTGATCGGCAGGCGGTTCTCCGTGGTGACCACACTGGCCCGGTCGATCGCCCCGATCGAGGACCGGTTGTTGCTGGCCGGGCTTGCGGCGCACTGTGCTTCGGTGCGGGCGTGCGGGTTGGGGACCGCGGAGGTCGACGCGGATCCGGCAGGCGCCGTCAAAGCCATCGTCGCCGAAGCCGAACGTGCGGTGAGCGAGGACGGCGCCGATGTGATCTGCCTGGGCTGCGCGGGCATGGCCGGGGTGACCGGGGCGATCACCGATGCGCTGGGCGTACCCGCTGTCGACGGGGTGGCCGCGGCGGTCGGCCTGGCCCAGATGCTGGTCGGGTTGGGCTTGTCGACCAGCAAGGCCGGGGTGTACGCACCAGGACCGGCCAACGCGCGCACGCATTGGCCACTATCGAAGGCGCTGGACCTATGACGATCGAACGGGACGCGGGTCTGGACCTGGCCTGCCGCGCCGTGGGCGGCAGCGTCGTCGCCGCCAGTGACGAATCGTTCGGATTCAAGGAACGGCTGATCGACCCGGCCGAACCGAATTTCGTGCCAGGCACGTTCGACCTCCGTGGTGAGGTCGTCGACGGCTGGGAGACTCGCAGGCATGCGCAGCAGGGGGATTGGGCCATCATCCGGCTCGGCGTCCAGGGCCGGCTGCGCACGATCGACGTCGACACCCGCTTCTTCACCGGCAACCATCCCACCGGCTGCACGTTGTACGGCGCCACGCTGGCGGCCGCGGATGACCCGTGCAACGCAGCGGTCGATTGGCGGCTGCTGGCGCCGTCGACACCCCTGAAGGCCGACGCGCGCAACCCGATCGCGATCACCGACCCGCGCCGGTACACCCATCTCAAATTGGTGATCACCTCCGATGGCGGCGTGGCCAGGCTGCGCGCTCACGGCGATCCCGTCCCCGATCCGGCGCTCTGGTCCGGAGTCACCGTCGAGGTCTCAGGAGCCGAGCAGGGCGGGCGACTCGAACACTGCAGCGACACCTTCTACTCCGACGCCAACTCACTGATCTCGGCCGACCGGCCGCACAACATGGGGGCGGGCTGGGAGGCCCGGCGCAGGCGAGACATCGGGCCTGACACCCACGACGCGGTGACGATCTCTTTCCTGACAGCGACCGATCTCGATCGCGTCGAAATCGACACCTCCTACTTCGTGTTCAACGCCTCGCGGGAAGTCTGTGTGCGGGGCACCCGAGACCGGCCGAGCTCTGGGCGGCCCTGGTGGGCACTGTCATTCGACGAGATCGTGCTGCCCCGCACCCGGCTGCTCGCGGACGCTCGGCAGGTCTTTGTAGTGGACGCCGCTGCGATCACCGCGATCAGGGTGCAGGCCTACCCCGACGGCGGCATCGCCCGGGTGCGAGCACTCGGCAGGCCCACCGAGGCTGGGCTTGCTGCGCTTCGTAAACGCTGGGAGGCCGCACTATGACACCCGTAATCGCCGAGTGCACCGGGCTGTGGCGTCGCACGCTGTTGATCGAGGCCGACGGCTCCCGGGATACTGGAACGAATGTCGTCTGGCTACAGGGGCTTTCGCTGTTCGTCGATGTACGTGGACCCGGTGAGGGTTTCGCGGGCCAGCTCGATCAACGACTCGACGTCTTCGAATGGACCAGGCTGGTCGATCTGCAGCCGCCCGGTCTGCCGGACGCCGGACGAATGAGCTGGGCCGACGATGTTCTTGTGGAGGTCGGGGTGCACGCCGACTACACCGAGCACTGGCAGCGTGAGCCAGGGCCGGTGGAACCGTGCTGGGGGCTGCTTGTTTCGGCGCCCGACGGTGCCGGAGTGTTGGTGCGGGTGGGGGAGCGTTTCGGCTGGGCGTACCGGCGGGCTGACGCGGCGGACGTCTGTCTGGGCGAGGCCACCGGAAGTGCCTGGCGGATAACCGTTTCCGCTGATTCATCACGAGTGGGGGCGGTGGTGAGCCCCCGGTTGACATCAGGACGGCTACGAGTCGACGACGACGTCGCATGGGAGATCAAGGAAAGCGAAGGAAGCGTGACACTGTGAGTGGGGCATTTCAATCGGTACCTGTTATCGATATCAGCGGCCTGCGGTCGGCCAATCGCGCCGAGCGCGAGCGCGTGGCAGCCGAACTCGGCACCGCCGCCCGCGAGGTCGGATTCTTCTACATCTCCGGAACCACCGTCAGCGACGAATTGTTCGAGAAGCTGCTGACCGCGACCAAACAGTTCTTCGCGCTCCCGATGGACCAGAAGATGAAGTCCTACATCGGGTTGTCCAGCTGCCATCGCGGCTATGTGCCGGTGGGCGAGGAAGGGCTCTATGGCGAGCCGGCGGCCGACCTCAAAGAGGCGTTCGACACCGCGCTGGACCTGCCCGCCGACGACCCCGATCATCTGGCCGGCAACCCGATGCTGGGGCCGAACGTGTGGCCCGACCTTCCCGGTTTCGCCGAGTCAGTCACCGAGTACTACCAGGAAGTCCTTGGTGTCGGCCAGGATCTGTTGTGGGCCTTCGCCGTAGCACTCGGCGAGGACCCCGACACCTTCACGCGGCATGCCACCAAGACCCCGAGCCAGCTGCGGTTGATCTACTACCCGTACAACCCGGAGGCCAAGGACGCTCTGGGCATCGGCGCACATACCGACTACGAATGCTTCACCCTGCTCAAGCCGACCGCCCCGGGACTGGAGATACTCAATGGCGACGGCGAGTGGATCGACGTCCCGCCGATACCCGGCACATTCGTCGTCAATGTCGGTGACCTGCTCGAGCTGTGGACCAACGGCGCGTTCGTCGCCACCTCGCACCGGGTGCGCAAGGTCAAAGAGGAGCGCTACTCGTTCCCGTTGTTCTTCAACGTCGACTACCACACCGTCGTGCAACCGCTACCCCAATTCGCCGACGGACCCACCCGGGCGGCGCTGGTCGCCGGGGAGCATTTGTTCGCCCAGACCGCACAGACTTTCGCGTATCTGAGGTCCCGGTTGGACAGCGGGGAGCTCGTGTTACCCGAGGGGTCTCTGGAGGTCGGCACGTTCGGCCAGCAGGCGCTGCAGTCCCAGAACTGACTCCTCCGTTCCCCTAGATGCGCTAACATCCGCTCGACCAGCGGCGATGCCGCATATACGAGCGGGGGTCCTACGTGGTCCGACTGTCGAGTGCGCTGTCGCGGGGTGGTCGGCCGCGATCGCTGGGGTTCCAGTCGAAGTTGCTGATCATGTTGCTCGCGGTCAGCATCGTGTCCGTGGTGATCGCCGGCGCCATCGGATACGTCTCCGGCACCACGTCGCTGCGAAATGCCGAGTTCCAGCGGCTGACCCAGCTCCGGGAGTCGCGGGCCCGCGAGATCACCGCGTTCTACACCAAAGTGACCGATGCGGCGTCGATTGTCACGCACGGGACCCAAACGATCACGGCGGCAAATGAATTCACCAAGGCGTTCGAAGAACTTCAGACCACACCGCTGCCGCCGGGCGCCCAACAGGCCGTGGCTAAGTACTACTCGGGGGTGTTCGGCCCCACGCTGTCGGAGCGGACCGGGCAGCCCGTCGACGCCTCGCTGTTCCAGCCGACCAGCAATGCGGCAACGTATCTGCAGTACCAGTACACCGTTCCGGCCCAGGGGGATTTTGACGCCGCGGTCGCGGTGAACACGGCGGGGGATCCCAGTGCCTGGTCGGCGGTCAATGCGCGCTACCAGCCCTTCTTCGGCGACCTGACCCAACGGTTCAACTTCGAGGACGCGATGATCCTCGACACCCAGGGCAATGTCGTCTACACCGCGTACAAGGGCGCGGACCTGGGCACCAATCTCCTTCGCGGCCCGTACAGCACCACAGTCCTGTCGGACACCTATCGCAAAGCGCTGCAGGCGACGTCGGTGGACCAGACCTTCATCAGTGACTTCGAGCGATACGCACCGTCGTACGGCAGACCTACACAATGGGTGTTGTCGCCGATCGGACGAGACGGTGCCATCTCCGGGGTGCTCGCGCTGCAACTGTCCCTCGACTCGGTCAATGACGTGATGACCGGGCAGAGGCGCTGGGTCGACGACGGCCTCGGGCAGTCGGGCGAGACCTATCTGGCGGGACCGGACAAGCTGATGCGATCGGTGTCGCGGGAACTGCTGACCGACCCCAAGCACTACGTCGAAGAGGTGATCGCCGACGGGACCCCCGAAGACGTCGCGGAGCGTCAGGTGGCAGTCAAGGGCAGTGTGCTCTTGCAGCCGGTTGACAAGCTCGCGGTCAACCGGGCGCTGACCGGGGAGACGGGAGTCACCACGGCACGCGACTACATCGGGCCGGAAGCGCTGGTCGCCTACGCGCCGCTGGAGATACCGGGTCTGGACTGGGTGCTGGTAGCCAAGATCGACAGGTCGGAGGCGCTGGCTCCGGTCACCACGTTCGCCCGCAACATCGCACTGTCGACGGCCGCGATCGTGCTGGTGGTGTCGCTGTTGGCGTTGTTGTTCAGCCGGATCCTGACCCGGCCGATCAAGACACTGGGGGCAGCGGTGCGCCGCGTTGCCGGCGGCGAACTCGGGGTGAGTGTTCCCGTCCACGCCCGAGACGAAATCGGGGAACTGGCTTCAGCTTTCAACGATATGAGCGCCAGCCTGCAAACCAAACAACTGCTGATCGACGAGCAACGCCACGAAAACGACGACTTGTTGGCCAGTTTGATGCCCGAACCGGTGGCCCGTCGCTACCGCGACGGCGAGGAGAACATCAGCACGCATTACCGCGACGTCTCGGTGATCTACATCCAGTTGCTCGGATTCGACGAGTTCTCCCGCTCGATGCCGTCCGGGGAATCCGTCGCGATGCTCAACTCGCTGGTGGAATCCTTCGACGGGGCCGCTGAACGCCACGGCGTCGAGCAGGTCCGCAGCATGCAGGACAACGGGCTGCTGGCCACCTGCGGTCTGGTGGTGCCGCGAGTCGACCACGCCAGCCGGACCATTGCCTTCGCCCAAGAGCTCACCGAGATTGTCAGCCGATTCAACGACCAGCACGACGCTCGGCTGGCGATCCGGGCCGGGATCGACAGCGGACCCGTCACCAGCGGTCTGGTCGGGCAGCGCTCCAAGATCTACGCGCTGTGGGGCGAGGCCGTCGACCTGGCCAACCGGGTACACGCCGCGACGAAGACGGCGGGCGTCTTCGTCAGCGACCGGGTACACGACGCGGTGGTCGGCATCTACTCGTTCTCCGATGCCGGCACCCTCAGCGGAGCCGAGGGCAACGAACCGGTCTGGCGCCTGGACGTCGGGACGCGGAACGCGGTATGAACGCCTTCACCTCGCAACCGTGGTTCTGGCCGGCGCTCATTGTCATCGTCGGCTTGCCGCTTGCCCTGTTGCTGCTCAACGAACTGCAGGGGTTTCTGGCACGCCGCGAGAGCTCCTACGCCAAACCGATTGGCTTGCTACGCAACTGGGTGCTCCCCGCGTGTGCGGTCTATCTGCTGATCGCGCAGCTGGAGCAGGCCGACATCGACGCCACGTGGTCGAAGATCGCGGCGACGGTATTCGGCTTCCTGGTCATGCTGCTGCTGTTGTCGGGGGCCAACGCCGCGCTGTTTGGCGCGGCGCGAGCCGGGAGCTGGCGCGAGCGACTGCCGGGGATCTTCATCGACCTGGGTCGGCTGGTGCTGATCATCCTGGGCGTCGGCATGCTGCTGTCGTGGGTATGGGGTGCCAATATCGGCGGGCTGATCGCCGCGGTTGGCGTGACGTCGATCGTGATCGGCCTCGCCGTGCAGACCGCGGTCGGCCCCGTCATCGCAGGGTTGTTGCTGTTGTTCGAGCAGCCGTTCCGCATCGGTGATTGGCTCTCCACATCAGCGGCCAAAGGCCGTGTCGTCGAAGTGAACTGGCGCGCCGCGCACATCGACACCGGCAACGGCATCCAGATCGTGCCGAACGCGATGCTGGCCACCGGATCATTCACCAACCTCAGCCGGGTGCAGGGTGCGTCGTACCAAGCGGCGGTCACGTTGGCGTTCGGCCCCGACGATCCGCCCGGAGCGGTGGCCGGGGCGCTCATGTCGGTGGCCACCGGGCTGCCGGCGCGGGTGGCGAATTTGCCTGCCAAGGTGGTGGCGCTGGGCGAAGCCAAATACAAGGTGTCCGTGCCGATCGCCTCGCCCGCCGACGAGGGCGGGACGAAAGCACTGTTGTTGCACCGCGCCTGGTACGCCGCACAACGGGCCGGGCTGCACCTCGACGAGGCGAGCCCGGATCCCGAGGCGGCGGCCACCTACGTGGAGACGCACCTGCGGCGGATCGCGGCCGGACTGGGGCTCGGCGACGAGGCGGTCGCCGCGTTGTCCGGACAGAGCCGCCAGCTGCTGTACACCGAGGGCGAGATCATCCAGCCGGTCAACAGCGTTCCGGATGCCGTCGGGTTCATCACCGAAGGGTCGGTGGGATTGATGGTGTACGCCGAGGATGGCCGCGAGCTTGCGCTGGGCAGCCTCTCAGCAGGGGAGTACATCGGCGGAACCTCACTGACTCGCCAACGCATGATCACCGGCGTCTTCGCACTCACCGATACCACGATCGTGTCCGTGCCGCGCGACGTCATGAATGCGGTGGTGCAGAACAATGCCCGGCTGGCGCGTCAGATCGGGGACGTCATCGAGATGCGCCGCAAGGCGGCGACCGATGCGCTCGCCGAAGCCGCCGCGGGCGTGCGGTAGCTGCGCCGAGCGTGGGCCCTATGTACAGAAATCCCCGAAAATTGGTGCATACGCCCCACGTTCGGCGTGACTCGCCCTAGCGCAACCGGCGGGTGGGGCGGGTCTCGATCGCGTCGATGGTCAGCGCGCGGCGCACCACCAGCCAACCCGACACACTCCGCACGTATTCGTCGTCGTAGCGCAGGTACCAGACCAGGTCGACGATGCCCTCGTCGCGCCGGCTCCAGTGGTGTGCGGTCGCCGCGATACGCCCCTGCGCCCGACCGGGATTCGAGTCCGAGATGTAGACCTCCGAATCGATGGCGTGATGCGTGCGCCCGACATTGATCGCGGCGGCCAGTGCAGCTGCGAGGGCATCGGACCCCTGGTGACGGCCCACCGGGGTGAGGACATCCGGTGGTTCGGGCAGCGCCAATTCGCCGTCGGCGACGAACAATCCGAGCACCGTCTGGACGTCCTGATCGTCGACGGCAGCGGCATAGCGATGCACCAGATCTGAGAGCGCCAACCGATCGGGCGCCGAAAGGCTCACGGCTGCAACCCGAGTCGCTGCGCACATGCCGACAGCATCTCTTTGGCCTCGTTGAGGTCGGTGACCGAGGGCATCCCAAGCACGAGCCGGTCAGCACCGACCTCGGCCAGCCGCCCGGCGCGATCGGCGTCGACCTTCGTGACCAGATGGCCGAGCGAGAGCTCCAGGGAATCCGGGTCGCGTCCGGCGTCCTCGGCCGCCACTCGCATCACCTCGACCAGGGTCGCCAGCTCCCCGCCGCCCACCCCGAGCGGCTGGAATCCGTCACCCAGCCGCCCCGCCCGGCGCGCAGCGAAACGACTGTGCCCGCCGATGTGAATCGGGATGCCCTGGGCGGCAACTGGTTTCGGATACGACATCGCATTGTCGAAGTCGTAGAACTCACCGTGGTGGCTGACCCCGTCGGGATTGTCGGCCCACAACGACCGCAGTACGTGAATCTGCTCGTCGGCGCGCCGCCCCCGGCTGTCGAAATCCGCTCCGCAGGCTTCGATCTCCTCGCGCAGCCACCCCACACCGACGCAGAGCCGCAGCCGTCCACCGGAGAGCACATCGATGGTCGCGGCCCGCTTGGCCAGCATCACCGGATGATGGTTGGGCAGCACCAGCACCCCGGTGGCCAGCCCCAATGTCGTGGTCTGGCCGGCCAGGAACCCCAGCAGCTCCAGCGGATCGGGCACCGGACACTCCGGCGCCACCTCGACGCGTCCGGACGGGTCGTAGGGATACACGCTGGTGTAGCGGGTCGCCAACACCGTGTGCTCGGCCATGATGATCGACTCGAAGCCGCATGCCTCGAGATGGCGGGCAAACTCACTCATCCACACCGGGTCCGCGATGACCCCGGCCCCGATGGGTGCGACGACGGCGACCTTCACGTCGTGAGGCTAACCCTCCGGTCCCGCGTCGCCTTCAGCGAGTCCCGTCTGATGAGCCATCAACCGATCCAGGAACACCACATGTCCCTTGAGCAGCTTCCGTCGTGCCTGCGCCACCGGGAACCACGCCACCCGATCCAGTTCGGGAAACTCCTGTAGGCGTCCCGAACCCTTTGGCCATTCCAGCGTGAAGGTGTTGCTCTGCGCGTCGGTGATGTCCAGGTCGGCACCGACCGCGAACACCGTCAGCACCTTTCCGCTCGGCTGCTTGACCGCATCGAAGGCGATCCGCGATCCCTCGGGGACAGCGCAACCCAGTTCTTCGGTGAACTCGCGTTGGGCGGCCGCCCACGGGTCCTCGTCAGGTTCGCACTCGCCCTTCGGAATCGACCACGCTCCGTCGTCCTTGCGGGCCCAGAACGGTCCGCCGGGGTGACCGATCAGCACCTCCGCGACGCCGTCGGTGATCCGGTACAACAGCACGCCCGCACTGAATTTCGGCATCGCTACTCCGGGCGGGGCACGGTGGCCGCGTGCAGCGCCGCGGCCAGTGCCTGTGCCCGTGGGTCGGTCAGCACATCCTCCAGAAGCATCGGTGTGCCGTCGGGCCCGGTGAGCGGCACCCGCCAGTTCGGATACTCGTTGGTGGTGCCCGGCTGGTTCTGGGTTCGCCGGTCGCCCACCGCGTCGGGCAATGCCAGCGCCAACAGTCGCGACGGGGTGCGCGCCAGATACCGGTAGAGGCCCAGAATCACCTGCTCCTCGTCGGGATCGGCACCGAGCAGACCCACCCGGCGCAATTCGGCCATCCACGCCGCCTGCTCGGCCCGGTCGTCGGCCAGTTCGTCGTCCGCGGGCCGGGTGAGCAAGCCCAGCTCGTCACGCAGCCGCACATGCTCGCCGGCCAGATAGCCCGGTGTCGGCGGCAGGTCGTGAGTGGTCACCGACGACAGGCACAGCTCGCGCCACCGCTCGGCGTGCAGCGGACTGCGGTCGCCATCGTTGTCCCGTTCAAACCACAGGATCGACGTCCCCAGAATCCCCCGGGCACGCAGGTAGTCGCGCACCCACGGCTCCACGGTGCCCAGATCCTCACCGACGACGACCGCGCCTGCCCGGTACGCCTCCAGCGCGACGATCCCGATCATCGCGTCGTGGTTGTAGCGCACGTAGGTGCCCTTGGTCGGCGACGCGCCCGCGGGAATCCACCACAGCCGGAACAACCCGATGATGTGGTCGATGCGCACACCACCGGCGTGCCGCAGGATCGTCTGGATCAACGCCCGGAAAGGTTGGTAGCCAAGCTCTTCGAGCTGATCCGGGCGCCAGGGCGGTTGCGACCAGTTCTGCCCGAGCTGGTTGAACTCGTCCGGCGGCGCGCCCGCGGCCACCCCGAGGGCCAGCACATCCTGCAACGCCCAGGCGTCGGCTCCGTCGGGATGCACACCGACGGCCAGGTCGTGCATGATGCCCAGCTCCATCCCGGTCCGGACCGCCTGGGACTGGGTCGCGGCGAGTTGATCGTCGAGCTGCCACTGCAGCCACCGGTGGAAATCGACGCTCGCGCTGTGCCGCTCGGCGAACTCGAGCACATCCGCGCTGCCCGGGTGCCGCAGCGATTTCGGCCACTCATGCCAGTTGCCGCCGTGCTTCTCGGCCAGCGCCGACCAGGTCGCGAAGTCGTCGAGGGCGCGCCCTTCCCGCTCCTTGAACGCGTCGAACGCCAGCTGGCGGCCCGCCGACCGGGGTACTCGGTAAATCGCTTTCAGCGCAACGCGTTTGGCCGCCCAGGAAGCGTCGCGGTCGATGGTGTCGACCTTGCGGGCACGCCCCTGGATCGCGGCACGCAGTTTCCACACCCGGCCGCGTTTGGGCAGGAAGGCGAATTCGGGGACGTTCTCGACCCGCAGATAGAGCGGATTGGTGAACCGCCGCGAGGTCGGCAGGTAGGGCGATGGTTCCATCGGTTGGGTGGGCGCCGCCGCGTGCAACGGGTTGACCAGGACGTAGCCGGCGCCGTGACGAGCCCCGGCCCACACCGCCAGGTCGGCGAGATCACCGAGATCCCCGACGCCCCAAGAGTTCTTCGAGCGGACGCTGTAGAGCTGGGTCGCCAGGCCCCAGGTGCGGCGCGCACCGAGCCGTGCCGGAAGCCCCAGCCAGGCCGGCGTGATGATCAGCGGCGTGCTGGAATCCTGGCCGCCGGACCGCAGGTGGACCTCGTGATAGCCCAGCGGCAGATCCGCAGGCAGAACGAAGGTCGCCTCACCTAGCAGGCGCCCGTTCAGATCGAAGGGCGGCGTCCAATTGTCGGCCTGTTGCACCCCGGTGCGCACCGTGCCGTCCTCGAGCCGAACCCAGACGTGCGCCGGGTCGCCGTGGTTCACATGAACCCAGAACGACGTCTCGGTGGCGGCGCGGCCAATAATCGTCGGCGGCAGTGACCGCGACCAGTACCGGGTGTCCTCGGCCGAAAGTGCCGCTGCGCGGCCCTCTTCCGTGCCGGCCTCGATACCGAGCGCGGCCAGGACAGCCACCAGCGTGGCCTCATCGACCCTCTCGAGCCGTCCCGTCCAGTCGTGATATTCGCATGCCACGCCGAACCGGTGGGACAGTTCGGACAGCGACGAGTCAGTCATGGCTGCCATCTTGCTTGGTTACCCGTAACCTCGCCTCACGTGGGCACCCCCGACCTCGACGTGCGTAACCGCCGAGCCCGGGTCGCGACGGCGGCGCTGTTCCTGACCAACGGTGCGCTGTTCGCCAACCTGCTGCCGCGCTATCCCGAGATCAAGGCGGACCTAGGGTTGTCCAATACGGCCTTCGGGCTGGCGGTCGCCGCGTTCTCGGCGGGCGCGCTGCTGACCGGTCCCGCGGCGCCGGCGCTGATCAGTCGATACCGGTCCGCGGTGGTCGCGGTGGGCTGCAGCGTGCTGATCGCAGTGTTCGCGTTCGTCGCCGGGTTGGCGCCCAGCGGCGTGACGCTGGCCGCGGCGCTGTTCTGCGCCGGGGCCGCTGATTCGGTGACCGACGTCGCCCAGAACGTGCACGGGCTGCGGCTACAGCGTGTCTACGGGCGCTCCATCATCAACTCTCTGCACGCCGTCTGGTCGTCGGGTGCGGTGCTGGGCGGCCTGATCGGCGCGGGCGCAATCTATCTCGGCATTCCCCGGGCGGTGCAGCTGGGCGCATCCGGCCTGCTGTTCAGCGCGGTCTGCTTGATCGGGTACCGCTTCCTGCTGCCCGGCGCTGACCACGCCGAGCATCGTCCGCACCACGGGGCGTCGCCCGCCCGTGCCGGCCGCGCCGTCTACCTCCTACTAGCCGCGCTGGTTTCCATCGCGATCGCCGGCGCCGTCGTCGAGGACGGCGGTAGCTCGTGGTCCACGCTGTATCTGCGCGACTCGCTGTCAGCGCCTGCCGCCATCGCCGCGTTCGGTTTCGTCGCCGTGGTCGGCTTCCAGTTCATCGGCCGGGCGCTCGGCGATCGGATGGTCGACCGGTGGGGGCAGGCAGCGGTGGCCCGGGCCGGCGGGGTGATCATCGCGGGGGGCATGGCGGCCGCGCTGGCCTTTCCGAGCATTCCCGGCACGATCGCCGGGTTCGCCGCTGCCGGATTCGGCTCGGCGACCCTCGTGCCGGGCGCGATGCACGCCGCCGACGAGCTGCCGGGTCTGAGCCCCGGCACCGGGCTGACAGTGCTGACCTGGCTGATGCGGGTTGGCTTCCTGGGCTCACCGATCGTCGTCGGTGCGATCGCCGACGCGGTGTCACTGCGGGTGGGACTGCTCAGCGTCGTCGTGGCCGGGCTGGCCGCGGTAGCGCTGGCTTCCGCACTCAGCCCACGGAACCCGTCAGCTCGATCGTGAGCACACCGGCGATGATCAGCCCGATACCGGCCACCATCAGCGGGGTCAGCGGCTCCTTGAACAGCGCCCGCGCGATCACCGCGATCAACGCCACACCGGCCGCCGACCACACGCCGTAGGCGATGCCGACCGGCATGCCCAGCGACAGCGTGACCGACAGCAGCGTGAACGACACCAGATAGCCGACCGCCATCGGCGCGATCCAGATCTTTTTGCGGAAACCGTCCGAGGCCCGCAACGACAGCGTCGCGCACACCTCGACGAGGATGGCGCCCGCCAGCGTCAGCCACATCACGGCGGAGTCTCCTGGTGTCGCGAGCCGAGCTCGACCAGGAGCACCCCGGCGATGATCAGCCCGATGCCGGCAACGATCGGCATGGTGAACGGGTCACCGAAGATCACCGCGGCCAGCGCCGCCGTCGCCGCGGTTCCCACCGCACCCCAGACGCCATAGGCCACCCCGACCGGCATACCGGCCCTCAGCACCAGCGCGAGGAAGTAGAACGAGGCGAGGTAGCCGACCACCACGACGACCAGCCAGGCCCGGTGGTCCTGGGACGCCCGCAGCGACAACGTGCCGGTGACCTCGACGCAGATGGCGGCCAGGAGCAGCGCCCACTTCCGCACTCCCGGCACCTCCGTCGGCTCTCAGCTTGGTCAGGATAGCCGGGCGCGGAACTGTGGCCGCGGCCATACCGGGCGCCTCCGGTGAGCAGGGTGACGGCGCAGTGGCCATTACCCGTCGGTAACGTGGATGAGATGACAACGGAAGCCAACATTCGGCAGGTCGTTGACCGGCCGGTCGTCGCGACCAGCTACGGCCCGGTCCGCGGCGCCGACGACGGCCGGGTCTCGACGTGGAAGGGCATCCGCTACGCGGCCGCCCCCGTCGGGGACCTGCGCTGGCGAGCACCGGTGGCGCCAGAGCCGTCGACCGAGGTCATGGACGCGCTCGCATTCGGGCCGGTCAGCCCCCAGCCGCGCAGCCCCATCCCCATGGGCCTGGGCACCCGCGCCGACGAGGACTGCCTGTTCCTCAACGTGTGGGCGCCATCAAGCGCTGATGCGAGCGATCCCAAGCCGGTGATGGTGTGGGTGCACGGCGGGGCTTACATTTTCGGTTCCGGCAGCCAGCCGCTCTATGACGGGACGGTGCTGGCCGGCGGGTCCGACGTCGTCGTCGTGACCGTCAACTACCGCCTCGGCGCACTGGGCTTCATCGACCTCTCGTCGGCCGGGTTCGACAGCAATATCGCGCTGCGCGACGTGCTGGCCGCGCTGCGCTGGGTGCAGGACAACATCGCCGGCTTCGGCGGCGATCCGGATCGGGTGACGCTGTTCGGCGAGTCCGCCGGGGCCGGGATCGTCACGACGCTGCTCGCTGCGCCGCAGGCCGCCGGGCTGTTCTCCCGAGCCATCGCCCAGAGTTCGCCCGCGACATCGATCTACGACAGCACGCGTGCCGGCGCGGCGGCCCAGCTGCTGCTCGACCAGCTCGGAATGACCGCCGCCGAAGCGCATCGGGCGCCCGTGCAGGCGCTGGTCGACGCTTCCCAGGAGGTGTTCGAGCACGTCCCGAGTGCCATGCCAGGACGGTTGGCGTTCGCACCGACAGTCGACGGGGACCTCGTCCCGGACTATCCGGTGACGCTCGCCCGGGCAGGCAAGACACACCCGGTGCCGCTGTTGATCGGCACCAACAAGGACGAAGCCGCGCTGTTCCGGTTCATGCGCTCACCGCTGATGCCGATCGCGCCCAAGGCAGTTCGGACGATGTTCGCCGGGATCGCCGATGACCAGCCGGGCCTACAGCTGCCCACCGCCGAGCAGATCGGCACGGCCTACCCGGCCCGGCGCGCCCGCGCCCGCAGCCTGGGAGTGGCCAGCGACATGGGCTTCCGGATGCCGACAGTGTGGTTCGCCGAAGGGCACAGCGCGACGGCACCAGTCTATCTGTACCGATTCGACTGGGCGACACCGATTTTCAAGGCGATCCGACTCGGCGCGGCGCATGCCACCGAGCTGATCTACGTGTGGGGCAACCTGGTTTCCGGCTCCCGTGACGTGACCTTCAAACTCGGCGGGTTGAAGACGGGCGAGGCGGTGTCCGAGCGCATGCGAACCCGCTGGACCACGTTCGCGGCGACCGGTGACCCCAACGTGCCGGTGGGCCAGCCGCAGTGGGCGCCCTACCGCAGCGACGACAGGGCCACCCTGGTCATCGACCGGGACGACCGCGTCGTCAACGATCTGGACCGCCAGATCCGGCTGACCTGGGGCGATGAGGTGCTCAGCTTCCGCTGATCCGGCTTCTTGACGCGGTGTCTAACAACGCCGCGGGATCGCGTTAGACTCCCGGCTGGGAGGTGTCTGGCATGGAACGAATCGGCGAATGGTTGTCCGTTCTGCCCCCGCAGATGCGGGACCCGGTGCTGTTCGCGATCCCGTTCTTCCTGCTGTTGCTGATCGTCGAGTGGACCGCTGCCCGCAAGCTCGAACGCCTGACCGACGAGTCCGACCGACCCGGCTCGGGCGCCTATCTCACCCGCGACGCCTGGAACTCGATCTCGATGGGGCTGGTGTCGATCGCGACGATGGGCGCCTGGAAGTTCCTGGCCCTGCTCGGTTACGCCGCGTTGTACACCTACGTCGCACCGTGGCATCTGTCGCCGACGCAGTGGTACACGTGGGTGATCGCGATCGTCGGCGTTGACATCCTGTTCTACGCCTACCACCGCATCGCCCATCGGGTGCGGCTGATCTGGGCCACCCATCAGGCGCACCACTCCAGCCGGTATTTCAACTTCGCGACCGCGCTACGCCAGAAATGGAACAACAGCGGCGAGATCATCATCTGGATTCCGTTGCCGCTCTTGGGCGTTCCGCCGTGGATGGTGTTCACCGGATTCTCGATCAACCTGATCTACCAATTCTGGGTGCACACCGAGCACATCGACAAACTGCCGCGGGCATACGAATTCGTTTTCAACACGCCGTCGCACCACCGCGTGCACCACGGCATGGACCCCGAATATCTGGACAAGAACTACGGGGGCATCTTCATCCTGTGGGATCGCCTGTTCGGCAGCTTTCAGCCCGAACTGTTCCGCCCGCACTACGGCCTGACCAAGCCGGTCAACACGTTCAACATCTGGAAGCTGCAGACCCGCGAATATGTGGCGATCGCCCACGACGTCCGTGCGGCCACCCGCTGGCGCGATCGTCTCGGTTACGTCTTCGGGCCGCCGGGCTGGGCACCCACCGTTGCGCCGCAATCCACTACGGTTGCCAACGCATAGTCAACAGCGGTGCCGTCAGCGAGGATGGAGCCCATGGAGGTCAAAGAAGTCCTGCTGCCCGGCGTCGGGCTGCGCTACGAATTCGACAACGCCGACGGCAACCGCATCGGCGTGATCGCCCGTCGCAGTGGTGATTTCGAAGTCGTCCTCTACGGAGCCGCCGACCCCGATCAGGCCCGCCCGGTATTCCGGCTGACCGAGGAGGAAGCCGAGGCGCTGGCCCAGATTCTGGGTGCCCCGCGGTTGGTGGAACGTTTCGCCGACCTCACGAAAGAGGTCCCCGGGCTGGACGCCGGTCAGGTGGAGATCGTGCCGACCTCACCGTTCGTCGACCAGCCGCTCGGCGACACCAAGGCCCGAACCCGCACCGGTGCGTCGATCGTGGCCATCGTGCGCGATGAGGAAGTGCTGGCCTCGCCGGGTCCTGCCGAGGTGCTGCACGCCCACGACGTGCTGGTGGTCATCGGCACCGAAAACGGCATCGCAGGCGTTCGGCGCATCGTCGACCAAGGCTGACGCCGGTGGCTGTGTCGGCGGCGCTGCTCCTCGAACTCGGCGTCATCTTCACGGTCCTGACAATCCTGGGAACACTGGCACGCCGGTTCGCGCTGTCGCCGATTCCGCTGTACCTGCTCGCCGGCCTTTCGCTCGGCAACGGCGGTATCGCGCCGATCCCGGCGGCGGGGGAGTTCGTGTCCTCCGGCGCCACGATCGGCGTCGTGCTGCTGCTGCTGACCCTGGGCCTGGAGTTCTCCATCGGTGAGTTCGCCGCCAGTATGCGGCGGCACCTGCCGTCGGCGGGCGTCGACTTCGTCCTCAATGCCACCCCGGGCGCGATCGCCGGCTGGCTGCTGGGCATGAACTTCGTCGGCATCCTGGCGATGGCCGGCATCACCTTCATCTCCTCGTCAGGCGTGATCGCTCGCCTCCTGAACGACCTGCGCCGGTTGGGCAACCGCGAAACTCCGGCCGTGCTGTCGATTCTGGTGCTCGAGGATTTCGCGATGGCCGCCTACCTTCCGCTGCTCGCGGTGCTGGCCGCGGGCGGCACCTGCTGGGAGGCGCTGCTGTGGATGGGCGCCGCGATGATTGCGCTGGTGGCGGTGTTCGCCGCGTCGTATCGCTGGGGTCATCACGTCGGGCGGCTGATCGCCCACCCGGACGACGAGCAGCTGCTGTTGCGCATACTCGGGCTGACGCTGCTCGTGGCGGCCGCGGCCGAACACCTGCACGCCTCGGCAGCGGTGGGGGCATTCCTGGTCGGGTTGACGCTGACGGGGGAGACCGCCGAACGCGCCCGCGCCGTGCTGACGCCGCTGCGTGATCTGTTCGCCGCGGTGTTCTTCCTGGCGATCGGATTGTCGGTGGACCCCAAAGACCTGGTGCCGATGCTGCCGGTGGCCGCGCTGCTCGCCGCCGTCACGGCTGTCACCAAGGTCGCGACCGGGGTGTACGCCGCCCGCCGCGACGGGGTCGGCAGGCCCGGCCAGCTGCGTGCCGGGACTGCGCTGATCGCCCGCGGCGAGTTCTCCCTGGTGATCATCGGGCTCGCAGGCACGTCGGTCGCCGCGATTGGATCCATCGCCACGCCATACGTATTCGTGTTGGCCACCGTCGGGCCCCTGCTGGCGCGATTCGCCAAGTAGCGCGCCGGACCGTGGCACCATGCGATGGTGCAGACCGTATTCGATTGCCGAGTCGACCCCGATCTGATTTCCCGGGCGCTGGGGTCCGCCGCGTTCGGCTCGATGTGGCTGGACATTCCCCGACCCGAGTATCCGACGCTGACCCACGGGCTGAGCTGCGACCTGCTGGTGGTCGGCGGCGGCTACGCCGGCCTGTGGACAGCGCTGCACGCCACCGAACGCAACCCCGGCGCGCGGGTCGTGCTGATCGAGGCCGAGCGGGTCGGCTGGGCGGCGTCGGGACGTAACGGCGGCTTCGTCGAAGCCAGCATCACCCACGGCGCGGAGAACGGAAAATCCCGCTGGCCAACCGAGTTCGACCAGCTCGAGAAGCTCGGCCTGGCCAACCTCGACGGCATGCAGTCCGATATCGCCAAGTACGCCATGGCAGTCGACTGGGAGCGCTCGGGGATGCTGTCCGTGGCCACCGAACCGCATCAGGTCGACTGGTTGCGCGAGGGCGCCGACGACGGCGACGGCCAGTTCCTCGATCAGGCGGCCGTGCGTGCCGAGGTCGACTCACCGACCTATCAGGCCGGACTGTTCGCGGCGGAAACGTGCGCGATCGTCCATCCCGCGCGGCTGGTCTTCGAGCTCGCCCGCGTCTGCACCGAGGCCGGCGTGCAGATCTTCGAACATACCACGGCGCTGTCGGTGGTCCGGGAGCGCAACGGCGTCCAGGTGGCAACCCGCGCGGGCGTGATCCAGGCCGATCAGGTTGTGCTGGCCACCAACGTTTTTCCGAGTCTGCTCAAGCGCAACCGGCTACACACCATTCCGGTCTACGACTATGTGCTGGCGACCGAACCACTGACGCCGGAGCAGCTGGACCGCATCGGGTGGCGATCCCGGCAGGGGATCGGCGACAGCGCCAACCAGTTCCACTACTACCGCCTCTCGGCCGACAACCGAATCGTCTGGGGCGGATACGACGCCGTCTACTACTTCGGCCGTCGCGTGAACCCGCGCTACGAGGACCGGCCGGAGACCTACCGCCGGCTCGCCGCCCACTTCTTCATCACGTTCCCCCAACTCGAAGACGTCCGGTTCAGCCACCGCTGGGCCGGCGCGATCGACACCAACACCCGGTTCTGTGCGCACTGGGGACTGGCCGGGCGCGGGCGGATCGCCTATGTGAACGGCTTCACCGGCCTCGGCGTCGGTGCGGCCCGGTTCGCCGCCGACGTCTGCCTCGACCTGCTCGACGGGCATCCCACCGAACGCACCGAGCTGGAAATGGTCAACCGCAAACCGCTGCCGTTCCCGCCAGAACCGGCGGCCAGCATCGGTATCCAGGCCACCCGATGGTCTCTCAACCAGGCCGATCACCACGCCGGCAAGCGCAACATCTTCCTGCGCACCCTCGATCGCCTGGGCCTGGGGTTCGACTCCTAACCCCTTCTGAGCGGATTGCGGCGGCGACACGCCGGGTACGTGTTTGTTCGTTGGTAACGATTTGAAATCGACGCCGATACAGAGTCGAGATACTTTTGCGGCGCGTCCTTGACGTGTTGCCGACCGATCGGGGTGTACCGTGTCGCGTTTTTCTCTGAGAGGTGTCGCCGCCGCCGCTGCGGCTCTGGCCGCGTCCGCGATCGTCGCGCCGGTCGCCCAGGCTACGCCCGGCGTAGTCGTCTCACCAGGCATGGAAATCCGCCAGGCCAGTAACGTCTGCACGCTCGGATATGTCGACCCCGTCGCCCGGATCGCCTACTCGGCCGGCCACTGCCGCGCCGACGGGCCCGTCACCAACCGTGACGGCCACGTGATCGGCACGGTCTCGACCTCGCAGGACAACACCCCCGACGGCGCCGTCGTACGCACCGACCAGGTGATCTCCGACTACGAGACGATCAGCCTGGCCCCCGACGTCGCGATCAACAACATCTTGCCCGGCGGCCGTCAGCTGGTCGCCGAGACCGCCCCGGCGATGGCGCCCGGCCAGCCGGTCTGCCATTTCGGGGTCGTCACCGGGGAAAGCTGCGGTTCGATCGAGCGGGTCAACAACGGCTGGTTCACCATGGAGAACGGCGTGGTCAGCCAGAAGGGTGATTCTGGCGGGCCGGTCTACATGCCGATCGACAACAACAAGGCCGTCATCATCGGGCTGTTCAACAGCACCTGGGGAACCTTCCCGGCTGCGGTGTCCTGGGTGGCCACCAGCCAGCAGGCCAGCGCGGACATCGGCGTGGTCAACGTAGCCGCGGCCCAGGAAGCCAACGCCGGCTAACGCGCCAGCGCGAACACCGGGATCACCGGGGCGGCCGCGCGCAGCTGATCAGCACTCGAGTTCGGCGTCAGGCCGGCTACGTGCCCTTTGACCTCCCAGTACCACCGATCCAGGTAGCGCTTGAGCAGGTCCGGCTTGTCGTCGTCGGCGACTTCGGTGAGCGCGACCGGGGTGTGCCGCCAGCGCGGTCCGAGTTCCACAGCCCCGGCCGCCCGCGCGTTGCGCGCCCACTGCGTGTTCCCCCGAGGTGACACCAGATAGTCGGTCCCGTCGACTCGCAACACATTGACGACAACGCTGTGCAGGGTGCCGGATGTGCGGCCACGCACCCGCAGCGCACGGGTGCCGGCGATGCTGACCCCTGCCTCGGCGAGTCGGCGAATCACGGCATTGACGGCGCGTGCGGCGGCGTTCGGACGGTCATAGTGCTGGGCCATCGGTTCATCCCTTCAATTTGAGAGCATCGCTCTTGTTTCGAGAATGCCAGCTGCTGCCGCGAAAATCAAGAGCAGTGATCTCGGATGTGCGAGACTCGCCCGATGGGTAAACGGGAGGAGGCGCGGCAACGCATCGAAGGGCAGATCGTCGAGCTGGGCCGACGGCAGCTGGCGACGGTTGGTGCGGCTGGGCTGTCGGTGCGTGCGATCGCCCGAGAACTGGGCATGGTGTCCTCTGCGGTGTACCGCTACGTCGCCAGCCGCGACGCCCTGCTGACCTTGCTGCTGATCGATGCCTACTCCGACCTGGCCGACGCCGTCGGGCAGGCCAGGGCTAGCACCGAGAGCGGTTGGCGAGCCGACGTCGCGACGATCGCCCGCGCGATGCGGCAGTGGGCGACCGACCAGCCTGCCGATTGGGCGCTGCTGTACGGCACCCCAGTGCCGGGCTATCGCGCCCCCGCCGAACTGACCACCGGACCCGGCACCCGGGTGATCGGGATGCTGTTCGACGCTGTCGCCTCCGGGGTGATCACCGGAGATATAGCGCTCACCGAACATCATGTCGCACAACCGATGTCGGGCGATCTGGGCCGAGTGCGCGACGAGTTCGGCTTCCCCGGCGACGACGCGCTGGTGATCCGGTGTACCGCGGTTTGGGCGCTCATCATCGGCGCGATCAGCCTGGAGATCTTCGGCCAATACGGCTACGACACCTTCACCGATACGGGTGCGCTGTTCGACGAACAGATCCGAATTGCTCTCGACCTGCTGACTGCGGGACCACAGAACTAGAACACGTTCTAGCCACGCCGACGGGCCGGGGATATCCTCAAACCGATGACCAGCCAGACACCTGTCCAGATCGCCTGGGTAACCCGCGATCTGGACGCCACCGAAGCGGCCTTGACGGCGCTGCTCGGGGCCAGGAAATGGATACGAATGCCCGATATACATTTCGGGCCCGAGACCTGCGTGCATCGCGGTGCCCCGGCCGACTACCACGCCGACATCTCGCTGAGCTACGCCGGCGACACCCAGCTCGAGCTCATCGCGCCGACCCGCGGCGAGAGCGTCTACAGCGAGTTCCTCGAGGAAAGCGGCCCGGGCCTGCACCACATCTGCGTGGAGGTCCCCGACCCTGACGCCTTCGAGGCCGCGCTGGCCGCCGCCGAAGCGACGGCTCCGGTGCTCGCGCGCGGCGAGATGCCGGGCGGCATGCAGTTCGCCTACCTGGCCGCGCCCGGGGCCGGGGTGCCCTACTTCGAGATCGCCTACGTCCCCGACACGATCCGCACGTTCTACGACTATGTGAAACAGGAGCAGCAATGAGTGGCCTGGACATCCCCACGACCGTCGACGCCTCAGCGGTAACCGAGTGGTCCGACGACGTCGATGTCCTGGTGATCGGATTCGGCATCGGTGGCGGCTGCGCGGCGGTCAGCGCCGCGGCGGCGGGCGCCAGGGTTCTGGTGCTCGAGAAGGCCGCGGTCGCCGGCGGGACCACATCGATGGCGGGCGGACACTTCTACCTCGGTGGTGGCACCGCCGTGCAGCAGGCGACCGGTCACAGCGACAGCGTCGAGGAGATGTACAAGTACCTCGTCGCGGTGTCCCGCGAGCCCGAGCTCGACAAGATCCGCGCCTACTGCGAGGGCAGCGTCGAGCACTTCAACTGGCTGGAGGAACTCGGGGTCGCCTTCGAGCGCACCTACTACCCGGAAAAGGCTGTGATCCAGCCGAATACCGAGGGCCTGATGTTCACCGGCAATGAGAAGGTGTGGCCGTACAAGAACATGGCGGTACCGGCCCCGCGTGGCCACAAGGTTCCGGTTCCCGGCGACACTCAAGGCGCGGCCATGGTGATCGACCTGTTGCTCAAGCGGGCCGCCGAGCTGGGCGTGCAGATCCGCTATGAAACGGGCGCAACGAATCTCGTCGTCGACAACGACACCGTCGTCGGAGTGGCGTGGAAGCGCTTCAGCGAGACGGGGTCGATCCGGGCCAAGTCGGTGGTCATCGCCGCGGGCGGGTTCGTGATGAATCCCGATATGGTCGCCCAATTCACTCCCAAGCTGGCCGAGAAGCCGTTCGTGCTCGGCAACACCTACGACGACGGGCTGGGCATCCGGCTCGGCGAGTCGGTGGGCGGGGCCACCAAGCATATGGACCAGGTGTTCATCACCGCCCCCGTCTACCCGCCGTCGATCCTGCTGACCGGCATCATCGTCAACAAGTTCGGCAAGCGGTTCGTCACCGAGGACGGATATCATTCGCGCACTTCGGGTTACGTGATGGATCAGCCCGATAGCGCGGCCTATCTGATCGTCGACGAGGCTCACATGCAGAACCCGGAGATCCCGCTGATCACCTTCATCGACGGCTGGGAGACGGTCGAAGAGATGGAGGCGGCGCTCGGCATCCCGACCGGCAACCTTGTCGAGACGCTGAGCAACTACAACGAGCACGCCGCCAAGGGCGAGGATCCGGAGTTCCACAAGCAGCCGGAATTCCTTGCGCCACAAGACAAGGGGCCGTGGGGTGCCTTCGACCTGACGCTGGGCAAGGCGATGTACTCCGGGTTCACGGTCGGCGGTCTGGCCACCGATGTCAACGGCGAGGTGCTGCGGGCCGACGGCAGCGTGATCCACGGCCTGTACGCGGCCGGGGCTTGTGCGTCCAACATCGCCCAGGATGGCAAGGGGTACGCCAGCGGCACCCAGCTGGGGGAGGGCTCCTTCTTCGGCAGGCGGGCCGGGACGCACGCCGCGACTGCTGTGAAAGGCTAACCGCCGGAAAGCAGCCCGCCGCGGCGATCACACCGTCGCGGGCTCGGTTCCGTCGATGCGGCCCAGCCGCCATTCCCCTCCGCCGAGCAGTTCCAGGTGCCTGACATGGTGCTGCTCGACCGTGTGGCGGTGGCTGACGCTGACCAGAATGGTGTTCGACAGGTCACTGCGGACCATCTCGTAGAGGGCGAACTCCAGACCCTCGTCCAGCGCCGAGGTGGCCTCGTCGAGGAACACCGCCTTGGGCTTGGTCAAGAGCACCCGGGCGAACGCGATGCGCTGCTGCTCACCCGGAGAGAGCACCTTGGCCCAGTCTTGGACCTCGTTGAGCCGGATGGCCAGGTGCGACAACGCGACCTTGCCCAGCACATGCTGTAACTCGTCGTCGGCGATGTCGCCGGAGGCCGCCGGGTAGGACACCACCGTGCGCAGGTCACCCAATGGCACATAGGGCATCTGCGACAGGAACATCGTGTCGTGATCGTCGGGGCGGCACAGCGTGCCCGAGGTGTAGGGCCACAGCTGGGCCAGGCTGCGCAGCAGGGTGGTCTTGCCCGCCCCCGACGGCCCGGTGATCACCAGCGTCTCGCCCGGCTCCAACCGCAGGTCGATCGGGTCGACCAGCTGGCCGCCATCCGGCTTGCGAACCTCGACCCGCCGCAACTCCACCGAACCGTCGTGGCTGGGCAGCGTGTTCAGCTTCGGTAGCTCGCGAGCCTCGGCGTTGGTTTCCACCAGCCCGTGCAGACGGATGATGGCCGCGCGGTAGGAGGCAAACGAGTCATAGGCGTTGCGGAAGAACGACAGCGAGTCGTGGATGGACCCGAAGGCGCTCGACGACTGGGTGACGTCACCCAGGTCGATCGCGCCGGAGAACAGCCGGGGCGCCTGGATCACCAGCGGAAGCGGATTGATGATCTGGCTCATCGACAGGTTCCAGCCCGTCAGCGCGATCGTGCGGTTCACATACCGGCGGTAGTTGGCGATGATCGCGGCGAACTTCGTGCGCAGCAGGGTTCGCTCGACATCCTCGCCGCGGTAGAAGCCGACGGCCTCGGCGGCGTCGCGCAGCCGCACCAGGGCGTAGCGGAACACGGCGTTGGTGAGCTCGTTGCGGAAACTCAGCTTGATCAGCGGATGGCCGATCCAGAACGCGATGATCGTCGCGAACACCACGTAGACCAGTACCACCCAGAACAGCGCGTGGCCAAGGGTGACACCGAGGAACGTCAGCGGGCCGGACAGGTTCCACAGGATCACGGTGAACGAAACCACCGTCACCAGCGAGTTGACCGCCCCGAACAACAGCGTGCTGGAGCTGCCGATCATCGGTGTGTTCGGTGAGGAGCCCACTCCGGCGGTGAAGATGTCGATGTCGTACTGGATGCGCTGGTCGGGGTTGTCGATATCGCTGTCGGTGAAGCGGGTGCGGTAGTACGCGTGATCGTCGAGCCAGTCGCAGGTGAGCCGGTCGGTGAGCCACACCCGCCAGCGGATGATGAACCGCTGCATCAGGTAGATGTCCAGCATCACCCTGCTGATGTAGATGGTCGCCAGGATGCCGAACAGGATCAGCGCCGCCCAGAAGCCGTGGATACCGGACTGGCGAACTTCTTCGTTGCCACCGCCTGCGCCTTGGAAGGCCACCTGCAGCGAGGTGAACAGGTCGTTGCTGTAGTAGCTGAGCAACACGTCGAGGCGCACCGAGATGATCGTCGACAGCAGCAGCACGGCGACCCAGATCCACACCCCGATGCTCTGCCTGCCCTTGAAGTAGTCACCGGTGATCCGCCAGTACTGCCGGCCCCAGACGGTGTAGCGGGCCAGCAGGACCAGCACGACGAGGGTGAGAACGGCGCTGATCGCCCACGCTTTGGAAATCCAGATCAAGGACGGGACGAGCTCGTGGCCCCAGTCCATTGACGGGGTGAACTTCTCCAACGCGTTTCTCCTCCTGCGGCGGCGTCGCGCATGACGACCGATCCGTGTGGCTTCCCGGCGAACCTACCCTTGGATCCCGGCGAAGGCGCGGGTCCGGATCAGATGGCTAGCGAAATGTCAGCCTAAGCGCCGACGTGAGATCCACCTGCTTGGGCGAGTCGCGGTCCGCAAAGCAAAGATAGCCGTCCGGCCTGATGGCGAACACAGCGCACGGGCCGGGCTCGTAGCGGGTGGCGAACTCCCCGGCGGAATCGCGGATCAGCGGTAGTTCACTCTCGACGACGTCGGCGTCAGGGTGGGCGACCAGATAGACGTCCATCTCGCCGTGGGCCGCCTCGACCGCGGCTGCCGCGAGCGCTTCGAGTCGCGGCAGGTCGGCGGCCGCGGAACCGGCGCCGGCGTAGATCAGCGTGGTGTGCCGACGGCGGTCCAGCAGCTCGAACAGCCGAACGTGACCGGTCACCGCGGCCCGCGTCAGGCCGGCCGCGTCGGGGGCCCGCCGGCCTGCCCGCACGCCGGCCGCGTCCCCGGCAGCGGCGACGATCGGGCTGGCCGCGTAGTCGATCAGCAGCTGGGCCTCGCGGCGCAGGATGTAATCGGGGTCGGTCTCGCCGGCGCCGATGCCCTGCTGGGCATGGCGCACGGTGCGCCCGACCACCTCTTCGCCGACCAGCCTGCGCTCGGCGTCGTAGCTGGCCAGCAGACCCGCCGACGCGACACCGTGGCACTCCAGCGCAAGCTTCCACGCCAGATTGTGGGCGTCCTGGATGCCGGTGTTCATGCCCTGCGCGCCGGTCGGGGGATGGATGTGGGCGGCGTCACCGGCCACGAAGACCCGGTCGGTGCCGTAACTGTCGACGATGCGGTGGCTGATCCCGAAGATCGACGACCAGCGCAGATTGGTCGCGGTCGTCGGCTCCGGCGACAAGCGGTCGAGCACCGCCTGAAGGTGGTGCAGCTCCGGCTTGGATTCGCCGGACGCGAGGTCCTCGGGCACCAGCATCGTCATCCGATAGCGCCGGCGGCCCGGCAACGGAACCGCCACCAGGATGTCCGCGTTGACGCCGTCGGTCTGCGTCATGCTGCGCACCACATGTCCGCGCGGCAGCGACCAGTCGACCTCGACGTCGCCGAGCATGTATTGCTCGGCGAACGCGCCACCCTCGAATGACAGCCCCAGCGTCTTGCGCACCACGCTGTGTGCGCCGTCGGCCCCGATCAGGTACTTGGCCCGCAGGGTCGCTGTTCCGCTGAGGGTGGCCGTCACGCCGTCGGCATCCTGGGTGAAGGTGTCCAGACGCACACCGCGCTCGACCTGTATCCCGAGGGCGGCCAGCTCCTCGGCCAGGATGCGCTCGGTGGCGTACTGCGGGATGCCGACGAATCCGAACGGCACATCGTCGGGCACGCTCATGTCCAGTTCGGCCACCCGTGCGCCGTTGACGTAGATGACCTGGCCGTACAGCGCGATCGCCGCGTCGAGGATCCGGTGCAGCAGGCCCAGTCCTTCGAAGACTTCGAGGGTCCGGGGTTGCACGCCAATGGCTTTCGCATACCGGGGCGGATCGGTGACGGGGTCGATGATCCGGCAGTGCACTCCGTGACGGGTGAGCTCCAGGGCCGCGGTCAGCCCGATCGGTCCGGCACCGGCGATGAGCACGTCGACATCCGTCATGGCGCCGACGGTACCGTTGACGCGTGGCGAAAGATCGCAAGAGCAGCGCTGCCGGACCCGGCCGCATCAGCCGGGGTTTCTGGCGTCTCCTGGGTGCCAGCACCGAGAAGACCAAAGCCGAGTCGATGGCCGAGGTCACGGCGTCGGCGGAGTTCGACGAGAAGGCGAAGGGGCTGGACGACGAGCAGCTGCTCAAGGCGGCCACGCTGCTCGAACTCGGCGACCTCGCCGCCTCTGCTGACGTCCCGCAGTTCCTGGCGATCGCCCGTGAGGCGGCCGAGCGGACGACGTCGCTGCGTCCTTTCGACGTACAGCTGCTCGGAGCTCTGCGCATGCTCGCCGGCGATGTCGTCGAGATGGCCACCGGTGAGGGTAAGACCCTTTCGGGTGCTATCGCCGCCGCCGGCTACGCGCTGGCTGGACGCAACGTCCACGTCGTCACCATCAACGACTACCTGGCCCGCCGCGACGCCGAATGGATGGGTCCACTGATCGAGGCCATGGGCCTGACGGTCGGCTGGATCACCGCCGAGTCGACCGCCGCCGAACGCCGCGCCGCCTACCGTTGCGACGTCACGTACGCGTCGGTCAATGAAATCGGGTTCGACGTACTGCGCGACCAGCTGGTCACCGACGAGGCCGACCTGGTGTCGCCCAACCCCGACGTGGCGCTGATCGACGAGGCCGACTCGGTGCTCGTCGACGAGGCACTGGTACCGCTGGTGCTGGCGGGCACCACGCACCGGGAAACCCCCAAGGTCGAAATCGTCCGTCTGGTAGGCGAATTGGTAGGCGAAACCTCCGCCGAAGAGAACTTTGCCACTGACGCCGAGAGTCGCAACGTCCACCTCACCGAGGACGGCGCCAAGAAACTCGAGGCCGCACTCGGCGGTATCGACCTGTACTCCGAGGAGCACGTCACCACGACGCTGACCGAGGTGAACGTCGCCTTGCACGCGCATGTGCTGCTGCAGCGCGACGTGCACTACATCGTCCGCGACGGCGCCGTGCAGCTGATCAACTCCTCCCGCGGCCGGATCGCCCAGCTGCAGCGCTGGCCCGATGGCCTGCAAGCGGCCGTCGAAGCCAAGGAGGGCATCGAGACCACCGAGACCGGCGAGGTGCTCGACACCATCACCGTGCAGGCGCTGATCAACCGCTACCCGACGGTGTGCGGGATGACCGGTACCGCGCTGGCCGCCGGCGAGCAGTTGCGCCAGTTCTACAAGCTGGGCGTCTCGCCGATCCCGTCGAACGCGCCCAACGTCCGCGAGGACGCCGCCGACCGGGTCTACATCACCGCCGCGGCCAAGACCGAGGCGATCATGGAGCACATCATCGAGGTGCACGCCACCGGTCAGCCGATCCTGGTGGGCACCCATGACGTCGCCGAGTCCGAAGAACTGCACGAGCGGCTGATCCGCCGCGGCGTTCCGGCCGTCGTACTCAACGCCAAGAACGACGAGGAAGAGGCCTCCGTCATCGCGGAGGCCGGCAAGCTCGGCACCGTCACCGTCTCCACCCAGATGGCCGGTCGCGGTACCGATATCCGGTTGGGCGGGTCGGAGGAGACCGACCACGATAAAGTCGCCGAGCTCGGCGGCCTGCACGTCATCGGCACCGGACGACACCTCACCGAACGGCTGGACAACCAGCTGCGCGGCCGTGCCGGGCGCCAGGGCGACCCCGGTTCGTCGGTGTTCTTCGCAAGCTGGGAGGACAACGTCGTCGTCGCGCATCTGGACGCGGCCAAGCTGCCCACCGACACCGACGACGCCGGGAAGATCACCAGCCCCAAGGCGGGCAGCCTGCTCGACCACGCCCAGCGGGTGGCCGAGGGCCGGCTGCTCGACGTGCACGCCAACACCTGGCGCTACAACCAGCTCATCGCCCAGCAGCGCGCGATCATCGTGGAGCGCCGCAACACCCTGCTGAGCACGGCGGCGGCCCGCAACGAGCTCAAGGATCTGTCCCCGGACCGCTATGAGGAGCTGGCCGAGAAGTCCAGCGAGGAACAGCTGGAGACGATCTGCCGCCAGATCATGCTGTTCCACCTGGACCGCGGCTGGGCCGATCACCTGGCCTACCTGGCCGATATCCGGGAGAGCATCCACCTGCGGGCCCTGGGCCGGCAGAACCCGCTCGACGAATTCCATCGGATGGCCGTCGACGCATTCGCGAATCTGGCCGCCGACGCGATCGAGGCGTCCCAGCAGACGTTCGAGACGGCCAACATCCTCGAGGAGGAGCAGGGCCTGGACCTGTCGAAACTGGCCCGCCCGACCTCCACGTGGACCTATATGGTCCACGACAACCCGCTCAACGACGACACGTTGTCTGCGCTGAGCCTGCCCGGGGTTTTCCGTTAGGTTTTCCTCATGACGGAGCCGCCTGGCCGGCGACCGATCGCCGGCGTGGCAGGCCGCGATCGGGTGCTGACGATCCCGAACGTCCTGTCGGTGATCCGGCTGATCCTGGTGCCGGTCTTCCTGTACCTGCTGCTGGTCACCCACGCTTACGGCTGGGCCGTGGCGATCCTGATGTTCAGCGGGTTCTCGGACTGGGCCGACGGCAAGATCGCGCGGCTGGTGGCCAATCAGTCGTCGCGGCTGGGGGAGCTGCTCGACCCCTTGGTCGACCGGATCTACATGGTCACCGTTCCGCTGGGCCTGGGCGCGGCAGGCGTGGTGCCGTGGTGGCTGGTCGGCATCCTGATCGGCCGTGACCTCGTGCTGGCCGCGACGCTGCCGGTGGTGCGCAGCCGCGGTCTGACGGCCCTTCCGGTCACCTACATCGGCAAGGCGGCGACGTTCGCGCTGATGTCGGGCTTCCCGTTGGTGCTGCTGGGGCAATGGGATGCGCAGTGGAGCCGGGTGGTCGGCGCGTGCGGGTGGGGATTCCTGATCTGGGGCGTCGGCATGTACCTGTGGTCTGCGGTGCTCTACCTGCTGCAGGTGCGCCTGGTGGTGACCACGCTGCCCAAGGCAGGCGTCAGCGATGCCGGCGCCTGACAGCGCGCTGGGCGGCTACGACCCGCGGGCCGGCCGCAGCGAACACCACGAGCGGCGGCCGACGCTCATCCCCCTGCCGGGCCTACTGCGATCGCTGCTGACCGAGCACCTCGACCCGGGGTACGCCGCGGCCGCCGCCGAGCGCGAGCGCACCGGGCACACCCGTCGCCCCGTCGCGACCCATGCCTGGCAGGCGCTGGCCGCCCTGCTGATCGCGGCCGTGTTCGCCGCCGCGGTGGCGCAGGCGCGGTCGACCGCTCCCGGCGTCAACGCCGCCCAGCAGGTGCTCGCCGCCAGCGTGCGATCGGCCGAGGGCACCACCGACCGGCTCACCCGCCGTCGCGATGAGCTGGCCACCCAGGCCGACGACATCCAGCGCCGCCAGCTGCGCGACGACGCCACCGGCCGCGACCTGCTCAGCCGGCTCGATGCCCTGAGCCTGGCCGCGGCCGCCACCGCCGTCATCGGGCCCGGCCTGACCATTACGGTCACCGACCCCGGGATGGGCCGGGGTCTGTCGGATGTGTCCAATCAGCGGGTGCCCGGCAGCCGCCAGGTCATCCTCGATCGCGATCTGCAGCTCGTGGTGAACTCGCTGTGGGCCAGTGGGGCCGAAGCGATCTCGGTCGGCGGTGTGCGGATGGGACCCAACGTGACGATCCGCCAGGCGGGTGGCGCCATCCTGGTCGACAATCATCCGATCAGCAGCCCGTACACGATTCTCGCGATCGGACCGCCGAACGGGATGCGGGATACCTTCGACCACAGCGGCGGCCTGCAAAGGCTGCGACTGCTGGAGGCGTCCTACGGTGTCGGGGTGAGTGTGGCCAGCGGTGACGGCCTGTCGTTGCCCGCAGGCGCAGTCCGAGAGATTAAATTTGCCAAGCAGATCGGGCGGTAGGGGGCTAGATGATTGGAATCGCCGCACTCATCGTCGGCATCGTCCTGGGACTTGTGTTGCACCCCAGCGTCCCCGAAGTCATCCAGCCCTACCTGCCGATCGCCGTTGTGGCCGCACTCGACGCGGTGTTCGGCGGGTTGCGGGCCTATCTGGACAAGATCTTCGACGCCAAGGTGTTCGTCGTCTCGTTCGTGTTCAACGTGCTCGTTGCCGCGCTGATCGTCTATGTGGGCGATCAGCTGGGCGTGGGCACCCAGCTGTCGACGGCGATCATCGTCGTGCTGGGCATCCGTATCTTCGGCAACGCCGCGGCATTGCGGCGCAAGCTGTTCGGGGCCTGAGATGGCAGAAGTAGGCGGGCAGGACGCAGGGGAGGATGTGGCAACCGAGCACGGCCGCCACGAACTGCCCGGCACCGCACCGCCGCCGGCGCGACGGCCCCGGAGTCGCACCCAGCTGGTGTTCGGTGTCCTGGGCGTGCTGTTGTGCGTGGTGCTCGGCATCGGTATCGCCACCCAGGTCCGGCAAACCGAGTCCGGTGACGCGCTGGACACCGCGCGCCCGGCCGATCTGCTGGTGCTCTTGGGTTCACTGCAGCAGCGGGAGGCGGCGCTGAACACCGAGGTGGCCGAGCTGCAGCGAAATCTCGCGGCGATGCAGACCGCGGGCAGCAGTGACCAGGCTGCGATCCAGAACGCCCAGGCCAGGCTGGCCGCGCTGTCGATCCTGATCGGCACCGTCGGCGCGACCGGGCCGGGGGTGAGCATCACCATCGACGATCCCGGACCCGGCGTTGCGCCGGAAACCATGCTCGACGTCATCAACGAACTGCGCGCCGCCGGGGCCGAAGCGATGGAGATCCGCTCCGGGCAGCGGGCGGTCCGGATCGGGGTGGACAGCTGGGTAGTCGGCAGCGCCGGCGCGCTGGAGATCGACACGCAAACTTTGAGCCCGCCGTATTCTGTTCTGGCCATTGGTGATCCACCCACCCTGGCCGCGGCGATGAACATTCCAGGCGGCGCCGTCGACAGCGTCGAGCGGGTCGGCGGGCAAATGACGGTGTCGCAGTCCGACCGGTTGGACATCACCACCTTGCGGCAACCGAAAGCCCGCCAATACGCTCAGCCCGTCAAATGAGGGCCCGACACCGAGGAGCACTGTGAGCGAAATCCCAGCCGACCTGCGCTACACCGCCGAGCACGAGTGGGTGCAGCGCACCGGTGGCGACACCGTGCGCGTCGGCATCACCGACTTCGCCCAGTCCTCGCTGGGCGACGTGGTGTACGTGCAGCTACCCGACGTCGGCAGCGATGTCACGGCGGGTGAATCGTTCGGCGAGGTCGAGTCGACCAAGTCGGTCTCGGATCTCTACGCCCCCGTCAGCGCCAAAGTGATTGCGGTCAACGGCGATCTGGAGGCAAACCCGGGGCTGGTGAACTCCGATCCCTACGGTCAGGGGTGGTTGTTGGACTTGCAGGTCGACGGCGATACGCTCGACCAAGGGTTGGCGGCGTTGCTCGATGCGGACGCCTATCGGGGCACAGTGACGGAATGAAATTGTTAGGGTGCCTGCCAACCACCGATCCGGCGGTGGTGGGCACAACGGCGACCACTGCGCGGTACGGTCGACGTAAGTGATGGTGGAGGCGGACGGGCGCCTTGTGCGGGCACCCCGCCAAGTATCGCCACGGCAGCCAGTGAGGAGCAGCGGGTGACGGACAAGGACCAGAACTCTGGGGCAGACCAGGTGTCTGAGGAAGTCACCGTGGAGACGACATCCGTCTTCCGCGCCGACTTCCTCAACGAGCTGGACGCCCCGGCGGCCACCAGCGGCGAGAGCGCAGTGTCCGGGGTCGAGGGTCTCCCGGTCGGCTCGGCCCTGCTGGTTGTCAAGCGCGGACCGAACGCGGGCTCGCGGTTCCTCCTCGACCAGCCGACGACGTCGGCCGGCCGCCATCCGGACTCCGACATCTTCCTCGATGACGTGACCGTCAGCCGTCGGCATGCCGAGTTCCGGTTGGACGGCAACGAATTCCAGGTCGTCGACGTCGGCAGCCTCAACGGCACCTACGTCAACCGGGAACCGGTCGACTCCGCCACGTTGGCCAACGGCGACGAGGTCCAGATCGGCAAGTTCCGGCTCGTGTTCCTCACCGGACCCAAGCCGTCCGACGACGAAGGCGGTCCAGGAAGCTAGTGTCCGCTCCCGATACTCCCGCGCTTGCCGGGATGTCTATCGGAGCGGTCCTGGACCTGCTGCGACCGGACTTCCCGGACGTGACGATCTCCAAGATTCGATTCTTGGAAGCCGAGGGTCTCGTCACGCCGGAGCGCAGCGCATCGGGGTATCGGCGGTTCACCGCGTACGACTGCGCCAGGTTGCGGTTCATCCTGACCGCGCAGCGCGACCAGTACCTGCCGTTGAAGGTCATCAAGGCACAGCTCGACGCCCTGCCCGACGGCGAATTGCCGCACGCCGGATCGCCTTACGCCGTACCGCGTTTGGTGACGGTCTCCGGTGACGAGTCGTCGGGCACCGACGACTCCGCACGCACCCAGGTTCGTCTGAGCCGCGAAGATCTGCTTCAGCGATCCGGGGTCGACGAGGAACTGGTGGTCGCGCTGTGCAAGGCAGGCGTGATCACCACCGGCCCCGGCGGGTTGTTCGACGAACACTCGGTGGTCATCGCCCAGTGCGCGCGGGCGCTGGGGGAGTACGGCGTCGAACCGCGGCACCTGCGGGCATTCCGGTCGGCGGCCGACCGGCAATCCGACCTGATCGCGCAGATCGCCGGCCCCGTGGGCAAGGCGTCGAAGACCGGTGCCCGCGACCGCGCGGACGACTTGGCGCGCGAAGTCGCCGCCCTGGCAATCACGTTGCACACGTCGCTCATCAAGTCCGCTGTACGAGACGTTCTCGACCGCTGAGGACTAGACTCTTCAATGGCGGCAACGGAAGCGCGGAGGTCTGACACAAATGGGTGAGGTTCGTGTGGTCGGCATCCGCGTCGAGCAGCCCCAGAACCAGCCGGTTTTGTTGCTGCGGGAATCCAACGGTGATCGTTACCTACCTATCTGGATCGGTCAGTCCGAAGCCTCCGCGATTGCCCTCGAGCAGCAGGGACACGAACCCACCCGGCCGCTCACTCATGATCTGATCCGTGATCTCATTGGCGCACTTGGGCATTCACTCAAAGAGGTGCGCATCGTGGATTTACAGGAAGGCACGTTCTTCGCCGACCTGATCTTCGACCGGGATATCAAGGTCTCCGCCCGCCCGTCGGACTCGGTGGCGATCGCGCTGCGGATGGGTGTGCCGATCTACGTGGAGGAAGCGGTGCTGGCCGAGGCCGGGCTGCTGATTCCCGACGAGAACGACGAAGAGTCCAGCGGCGCCGTCCGCGAGGACGAGGTCGAGAAGTTCAAAGAGTTTCTCGACAGCGTGTCCCCGGACGATTTCAAGGCCACCTGACCGGGTATCCCAGCCCGTGCCTGGTGAACGCCAAGATCACGGACGCGTATCACTTGGCCGGGAGTGGTTCGACACGCGCGACGGATGCCGGGGAGCACGCGCACGGGCAGCCATACTTTCATCACGACGACGAGCACGACTGCCCGTCGACAAGCGTATGCTCGATGGACTCGGACGCTGGGCATATGCGGTTGGTGGAGCGGTTAGCGGGCCATAGTTCGAACGGCGAGAGGAAGCATCGTGGGCGAGCAGCCACGTCAGGGACAGTTGGACCTTGCCGGCGCGACGTCTGGTTCTTTCGAGGCGGATTCGGGCGCCGGCGCACCGGTCGGTGAGCCGGTGCAGCCCGGCCTGTTCCCCGACGATTCGGTGCCCGACGAACTCGTCGGCTACCGCGGCCCCAGCGCCTGCCAGATCGCCGGAATCACCTACCGCCAGTTGGACTACTGGGCCCGCACCTCGCTGGTGGTGCCGTCCATCCGCGGCGCGGCCGGCTCCGGCAGCCAGCGGCTGTACTCGTTCAAGGACATCTTGGTTCTCAAGATCGTCAAGCGTCTGCTCGACACCGGCATCTCGCTGCACAACATCCGGGTGGCCGTCGACCATCTGCGTCAGCGCGGCGTACAGGACCTGGCCAACATCACGCTGTTCTCGGACGGCACAACGGTCTACGAGTGCACGTCCGCCGAAGAGGTTGTCGACCTCTTGCAGGGTGGGCAGGGCGTGTTCGGCATCGCGGTCAGCGGCGCGATGCGGGAACTCTCCGGCGCGATCGCGGATTTCCCCGGCGAGCGTGCCGACGGCGGCGAATCGATCGCATCGCCCGAAGACGAGCTGGCCTCGCGGCGCAAGAGCCGCGACCGCAAGATCGGCTAGAATCGGCGGCGTATCGCCCTCGCGCGGGAGAGCTTCGTGGCCGCCAGCCACGAACGCCGAAGGAGCAACACCTCTCCGTCAACCTCTCAGGCCCCAGGACCGCGCCTGGCCACGATGCCTCTGGAAAGCGGTGACCTCACGGTCGCCCGCCCATGGGGAAAGGCCGTAAGGCCGAATCTCTCAGGCGCCCGGTTTTGGGTGGACGACAGAGGGAGAGGACGCCGCTGACGGCTGCGTCCGCCCGAGTCAGGAGCCACCCCCAGTGTTTGATCACACCCAGCCCACCTTTGCCGATCGTCATATCGGACCGGATTCCGACGCGGTAGCCACCATGCTCGACGTCATCGGGGTCGGCTCGCTCGACGATCTGGCCGCCAAGGCGCTGCCTGCCGGCATCCTCGACGCGCTCGCCGAGGGTCTGGCGCCCGGCCTCGATCAGCTGCCCGCCGCGGTCAGCGAGCACGAGGCGCTGGCCGAACTGCGGGCATTGGCCGACACCAACACGATCGGCGTGTCGATGATCGGGCAGGGCTACTACGACACGCTGACCCCGCCGGTGTTGCTGCGCAACATCCTGGAGAACCCGGCCTGGTACACGGCCTATACGCCGTATCAGCCGGAGATCAGCCAGGGCCGGCTGGAGGCGCTGCTGAATTTCCAGACCATGATCGCCGACCTCACCGGGCTGGATCTCGCCAATGCGTCGATGCTCGACGAGGCCACCGCCGCCGCCGAGGCGATGACCCTGATGCACCGCGCGACACGGGGGCCGGCCAACCTGCTGGCGGTCGACGAAGACCTGTTCGCCCAGACCGCGGCGATTCTGGCGACGCGCGCCGAGCCGCTGGGCATCGAAATCGTCACCGCCGATCTGCGCAACGGGCTGCCCGAAGGCGAGTTCTTCGGTGTGATCGCACAGCTGCCCGGCGCCAGCGGCCGGGTGACCGACTGGTCGAAACTCGTCGAGACGGCCCACGAACGCGGCGCGCTGGTGGCGCTGGGCACCGACCTGCTGGCGATGACGCTGATCGCGCCGCCCGGGGAGTTCGGAGCCGACGTGGCGTTCGGCAGTGCCCAACGATTCGGTGTGCCAATGGGATTCGGTGGTCCGCACGCCGGCTTCCTCGCCGTGCACAGCAAGCACGCCCGCCAGCTGCCCGGCCGGTTGGTCGGGGTGTCCGTCGACAGTGATGGCGCACCGGCGTATCGGCTGTCGCTGCAGACCCGCGAACAGCACATCCGCCGCGACAAGGCGACATCCAACATCTGTACCGCGCAGGTGCTGCTCGCGGTCATGGCGGCGATGTACGCGAGCTACCACGGCCCGGAGGGCTTGACCGGGATCGCCCGGCGGGTCCATGGTCACGCCCGGTCGCTGGCCGCCGGCCTGAGTGCGGCGGGCGTCGACGTGGTGCACGACAGCTTCTTCGACACCGTGCTCGCCCACGTCCCGAACCGGGCCGCCGCGGTGCAGGCCGAGGCCAAGGGCCGCGGCATCAACATCTGGCGGGTGGACGCCGACCACGTGTCGATCACCTGCGACGAGGCCACCACGGCCGCGCACGTCGCACTGGTCCTGGAATCCTTCGGCGCGTCCGTGGCAGGTGACGCTTCGGCCACTAACAACTACGGTGGCCCCGAGATCGATTCGCGGACAAGCGAATTCCTCACCCACCCGGCGTTCCACCGGTACCGAACCGAGACCGAGATGATGCGCTACCTGCGCACGCTCGCCGACAAGGACATCGCACTGGACCGCAGCATGATTCCGCTGGGCTCCTGCACGATGAAGCTCAACGCGGCCGCCGAGATGGAGTCGATCACCTGGCCCGAGTTCGGCCGCCAGCATCCGTTCGCCCCGGCCGGCGACACCCCTGGCCTGCGCAAGCTGATCGCCGACCTGGAGACCTGGCTGACCGGTCTGACCGGATACGACGCAATCTCGTTGCAGCCCAACGCCGGATCGCAGGGTGAGTACGCGGGCCTGCTGGCCATCCGCGACTACCATCTTGCCCGCGGTGACGAGGCCCGCGACGTCTGTCTGATCCCGTCCAGCGCGCACGGCACCAACGCCGCGTCGGCGGCCATGGTCGGCATGCGCGTGGTCGTGGTGGCCTGCCGGGAGAACGGTGACGTCGACCTGGATGACCTGCGCGCCAAGGTGACCGAGCACGCCGACAAGCTGGCCGCGCTGATGATCACCTATCCGTCCACCCACGGGGTGTACGAACACGACATCGCCGATGTCTGCGCGGCGGTGCACGACGCCGGCGGCCAGGTCTACATCGACGGCGCCAACCTCAACGCTCTGGTGGGGCTGGCCCGGCCCGGCAAGTTCGGCGGCGACGTCAGCCATCTGAATCTGCACAAGACGTTCTGCATCCCGCACGGCGGTGGTGGCCCCGGCGTCGGCCCGGTGGCGGTCCGCTCGCACCTGGCGGCGTTCCTGCCGGGCCACCCGCTGGCCGAGGAGCTGCCGAAGGGACATCCCGTGTCGGCGGCGCCGTACGGTTCGGCGTCGATCCTGCCGATCACGTGGGCCTACATCCGGATGATGGGCGGGGATGGCCTGCGCAACGCCACGCTGACGGCGATCGCGTCGGCCAACTACATCGCCCGCCGCCTCGACGAGTACTACCCGGTGCTGTACACCGGCGAGAGCGGAATGGTGGCCCACGAATGCATCCTCGATCTGCGGGGCATCACCAAGGCCACCGGCGTCACCGTCGACGATGTGGCGAAGCGGTTGGCGGACTTTGGTTTTCACGCGCCGACGATGAGCTTCCCGGTCGCGGGCACGCTGATGGTGGAGCCGACGGAGAGTGAGAGCCTGGCCGAGGTCGACGCGTTCTGCGAGGCGATGATCGCCATCCGTGCTGAGATCGACAAGGTCGGCTCGGGCGAGTGGCCAGCCGACGACAACCCGCTGCACAACGCGCCGCATACCGCCGAGTGCCTGCTGGTCGACGAGTGGACTCACCCGTACACCCGCGAGCAGGCGGCCTATCCGCTGGGCAAAGGATTCCGCCCGAAGGTGTGGGTGCCGGTGCGCCGGATCGACGGTGCCTACGGCGACCGGAACCTGGTGTGCTCGTGCCCGCCGGTGGAGGCGTTCACCTAGGGGGCGTAGCAGGGCTCCGAGCCGGGGGTGTAGTACTGCAGCCCGGTCGGCGAGATACACGGCGCCTCTCCGGGGAATGAGGGAACCAGCAGATACGCGTAGCTTTCCGGGAAGCCATAGCGCACCCAGTCGCCGGCCACCGCCGCGTCGACGGCGTCACCGGCGATGCCCGGGGTGCACCCGCCGACGTTCACGTGCCGACCACCAACATCGCCGCAAATATCGGCTTGGGCCGTCGGTGCGATCACCGCAGGGATCGCCGACAATGCGGCCACGCTCAGCAGAATCGCTGCAGATTTCTTTGACATGTCGTCATTGTCGCAAGACAAAAGGCATTCGTTACACCGAAACGTAGACTCGGCCGTGCTGCGCCAGTAGCGGAAGGAGCCCGGTGACCCTCACCATGCGCGTCGTCGTGACAACGTTGACGGCCGTGACGCTCTGGATCTGCGGTAGCCCGGTGGCCGCCGCGGCTGCGGAATCCACGGGATCGGACACCACGAGATCGATGCTGTACGCAGGCATCGCTGGTTTGGCCGTTGGTGGCGTGATCGCCTTCGTGCAGTCGCGCAGGCGCCGGCGGAACGACGACGGAGAGCACGACGACTGATAGCGTCGCACCCGTGCTGCCGGACAGCGTTCGTGAATGGCAAGAGGGTGGACGCATGCTGTCCACCGGCGCGGGGTCGGTATTCGTACGATCCCAGCAAGGTAGAGGCCCGGCTGCCCTTCTCCTGCACGGCTTTCCGTCGAGCTCCTACGACTTCCGCGGTGTCGTCGACCGGCTGGGTGACCGGGCCTGGCTGACCCTGGACTTCCTGGGCTTCGGCCTGTCCGACAAACCCCGGCCGCATCGCTACAGCCTGCTCGAGCAGGCCGACATCGTGCAGCAGGTGGTCGCCGACGTCGCACCCGGCCCGGTGGTGCTGCTCGCCCACGACATGGGCACCTCGGTGGCCACCGAACTGCTGGCCCGTGACGTCTCCGGCACGCTGCCCTTCGAGATCCAGCGGGCCGTACTGACCAACGGCAGCGTCATCATCGAACGGGCCAGCCTGCGCCCGAGCCAGAAGATCCTGCGCGGCCCGTTCGGCCCGATCCTGGCCCGGCTGACGAATGAACGGGGCTTTCTGCGCGGCTTCGCCAAACTCTTCAGCGCCGCGCACCCACTGTCCGACGAGGAAGCGCAGGCGCAGTGGGCACTGCTCGCTCGCGACGACGGCCACCGCATCATGAACCTGCTGTGTGCGTACCTCAACGAGCGGGTGCGCTTCGCGCCGCGCTGGCACGGTGCGGTGCGCGACTGGGACAAGCCGCTGGGATTCCTGTGGGCGACCGGTGATCCCGTCGCCACCACCAACGTGCTCGCCGGCCTGCGGGAGTTACGGCCCGCCGCCGAGGTGATCGAGCTGCCCGGCATCGGGCACTACCCACAAATCGAGGTGCCCGATGAATTCACCGCGGGCGCACGGCAGTTACTGCACCTCGACTAGGACAGCAGGCTGGTGACCGCGGTCGCCAGATCCGGCGAATTCGACGTGGCGACGTTCTGATACGTGCCGCCCGAAGCTTGTGCAACGCCCTCCCAAGTCGCGCGGTCGGAGTCGTCACCGAAGTCGATGATGTTGATCGCGACCGGCTTGGCCGGGTCGACCGCCGACTTGACGTACTGCACCAGACCGGGACCGTCCAGAGTCTGGTCGCTGTGCGGTCCCTGGGTGATCACCAGTATCGAATTGGACTGTCCGTCACGGAAGTTGGTCAGCGCTTCGCCGTAGGCCAGGCGCAGCGTGGTGAACGACACCGCGCCACTGCCGGACGGCGCGAGGCCGCTCAGGGTGCTGGTCAGTGCCGCCGACTGGTCTGACACCGGCCCGATCGGCACCACCGACTTGCCCTCGACCCCGTTGAATGTCCACAGGCCCACCGCGGCGTTCGGTGGCAGCGCGCCGATGCGGTTGTTCAGCGCGGCGACCACATTGGCCAGCCGTGACTTTCCGCCCTCGTCGGCACCCATCGCCTGGTTCACCATGATCGTGGTGGCTGCCCCGGTGGCGGGGTTGGACACCGCGGCGGCCAGCGTGGCGCGCTCGGATTCGTCACCGACCGATAGCGGCTCACCCAGCTGGGGGAACGTGACGACGTCGTTGCCCGGCGGGGTGGTGCCCTCGGCCCGGAAACCGGCCTTCGCCAACGCGGCCAGCTGCTCGGGTTTGCGCATGAACCGGGCGAATTCGCTGGCGGCACTGACCTGCTCGCTGGAGAGCCACGTCCCGGACAGCAGGACGGTGGGGTAGTCGGCGATCGCGGCCGGACCCGACGGCAGCCATTCGGCGACGTTGTTCTTGGCGTCGGCCGCCGATGCCCGGCCGAACAGCTGCTGCTCGGTGGTCACCACGGCGTGCACCGGTGCACTGGCAGCGTCACCGGATCCCAGTAATGCTTTCCAGGCCGCGTCGGCGGTGTTGTCGGCCAGCTTGGGCTGACCGGCGAGCAGTGCATTGACCTCACCCAGGCCCGCAGTGGCCGGTGCGCCGGCCGGAGCCGATGACGAGGCGACGGCCTCGGCGGCCAGGTACGTGGCCTCGGCGTTACCGGCAGTGGGCAGCGCCAACCGCAGCGAACCCCAGCCAGCCAGGTTCAGTGAGTCCAGCGCCGCGGGGTTGTTCTGCAGCCCCGGCAATGCCGCCCAACTCTGTTGCGCCAAAACCTCTCTGAGCTGCGGGCGCACCGCGAGGACCACTGGTGAGCTGACCAGCGACCGCGAGTCACTGACCACCTGCTTGCCGGCGGTGGCCTGCAGTCGCGCCTCGGCGATGGAACTCGCGGGTATCCACAGGGCCGGCCGCTCGCCGAGGTCGCCGGGCCAGTCGGCGACGAACCCGTCGACCACCCGGTCCGAATCGGCCGCAGTGACAACCATCTTCACGCACCGGTCGCCGATCGGCGTGACGACAGAGTTGAAACTCTCGGCGATCTTGCCGACGTTGGCGGCGATCGACGGATCGACGACCACCCCGACGTTGACGGCGCCAGCCAGGCAGTTCTGGGCGGCATCGGTCGACCGGTGCGACATCGCGTCGCCGAAGAACCGCCAGAGGATCACCGCGCCGACGACCACCACGACGGTGACCAGAGCGGCGATCACACCGAGGCTCACCCCGCGCCTGCCGGTCTCACTGCGGTGACCACCTTCGAAGGTGGCAATGCGGCGGCGAGCGGTATCGGTCAGCGGTGACGGTTCGTAGCCGCCATCACCAAGGCCGCCACCGGTGTCCCCGTCGGCGAGATCCTCACCGGGCCGGGCGAATCGCTCGGTATTGCTTTCCGGTACGTCGGCAGGCTCATCCGGTTCACCGAAAGACTCCCCGGGTCCGGGTCTGCTGTGCCTGCCCATGGCGGTGCTTGATCCTCTTTCGTTTCAACGGTCGTGCGGTGCGGGCTTGCGGTCAGGCGCCGGCGCTGGCCTTGTACTCCCTGCGCCGCCTATGCAGGATCGGCTCGGTGTAGCCGTTGGGCTGCGCGGCGCCGGCCAGGATCAGCTCCTGAGCTGCCTGGAAGGCGATGCTGCCCTCGGGATCCGGTGCCATCGGGCGGAATTCGGGGTCGGAAGCATTCTGCTCGTCGACCACCGCGGCCATCCGCCGCAGGCTCTCCCGCACATCGTCGGAGGTGATGACGCCGTGGCGCAACCAGTTCGCCAGCAACTGGCTGGAGATGCGCAGTGTGGCACGGTCTTCCATCAGCGCGACATCGTGAATGTCGGGCACCTTCGAGCAGCCGACACCGGCGTCGATCCAGCGCACCACGTAGCCCAGGATCGACTGGCAGTTGTTGTCGACCTCTTCGTGGATCTCCTCCGGCGACCAGGCCAGTTCCCGGGCCAGCGGGATCGTCAGCAACTCGTCCAGCGTGGTGCGGGTCTGGCCGGCCAGCTCCTTGTGCACCTCGTTGACGTCGACGTAGTGGTAGTGCATGGCGTGCAGGGTCGCCGCCGTCGGCGACGGCACCCACGCCGTCGTGGCACCGGCCTTGGGCTGGCCGATCTTCTGCTCGACCATCTGCGCCATCAGATCGGTCATGGCCCACATGCCCTTGCCGATCTGGGCGCGGCCGGAGAACCCGGTCGCCAGGCCGACGTCGACATTCTGGTCCTCGTAGGCCAGGATCCACGGCTGGGTCTTCATGGCGCCCTTGCGGATCATCGGGCCGGCTTCCATCGAGGTGTGAATCTCGTCGCCGGTACGGTCCAGGAAGCCGGTGTTGATGAACGCCACCCGGTCCGCGGCGGCCTTGACGCAGGCCTTGAGGTTGGCAGAGGTGCGCCGCTCCTCGTCCATGATGCCGACCTTGATCGTGTTCTGCGGCAGGCCGAGCACATCCTCGACGCGGCTGAACAATTCGCAGGTGAAGGCGACCTCGTCGGGGCCGTGCATCTTCGGCTTCACGATGTAGATCGAGCCGGTCCGGCTGTTCTGCCGGGGGCTGCCGTCCTCGGCCTTGAGGCCGTGGGTGGCGATCAGGCTGGTGAACAGCGCGTCCTGGATGCCCTCGAAGATCTCGTTGCCATCAGCATCGACGATCGCATCGTTGGTCATCAGGTGACCCACGTTGCGGACGAACAGCAGACTGCGGCCGGGCAACGTGAGCTCGCCCTCGTCCGGAGTCTTGTAGGTGCGATCGTCGTTGAGCACCCGGGTGAACGTCTTGCCGCCCTTGCTGACCTCTTCGGCGAGGTCGCCCCGATTCAGGCCCAGCCAGTTGCGGTAGCCGAGCACCTTGTCGTCGGCGTCGACGGCGGCGACCGAGTCCTCGAAGTCCATGATCGTGGTGATCGCCGACTCCAGCACGACGTCCTTGATGCCGGCCCGATCGGTCTTGCCGATCGGGGACTCCGGGTCGATCAGAACCTCGATGTGCAGTCCGTTGTTGACCAGCAGCACCGACCATGCGGGTGAGCCGAGCTCGCCGGTGTAGCCGAGGAACTTCTCCGGGCTGGCCAGCTGCGTGGATTTCCCTTCGCCCAAGGCGATGTCGAGTGCACCGTCGGCGACGCTGATGCCGGTCGCGTCGGCCCAGGAGCCGTCCGCGAGCGGCACCGCCTGGTCGAGGAAGTTGCGGGCGTAGGCGATGACCTTGTCGCCGCGAACCTTGTTATAGCTGCTGCCCGGTTCGGCCCCGCCCTCGGTGCTGATGACGTCTGTGCCGTAGAGCGCGTCGTACAGCGAGCCCCAGCGGGCGTTCGCGGCGTTCAGCGCGAAACGGGCGTTGAGGATCGGAACCACCAGCTGCGGTCCGGAGGTGGTGGTGATCTCGTCATCGACCCCGGAGGTCGTGATGGTGAAATCGGCAGGCTCGGGCTGCAGGTAGCCGATATCGCGGAGGAACTGCTGGTATTCACCGGCGTCGATACCGCCGATGATCCGCTGCCGGTGCCACTTGTCGATCTGAGCCTGCAGGTCGTCGCGGCGAGCGAGCAGGTCCTGATTCTGCGGAGTCAGGTCGGCGACGACCTTGTCCACACCAGACCAGAAGCTGTCGGGGTCGATCCCGGTGCCGGGTAGCGCCTCGTTGGTGATGAAGTCGTACAACGTCTGCGCCACACGCAGGTTGCCGACGGACACGCGATCGGTCATCTGTCCTCCCTCACGACAAATCAATTCATCTTACCCGCAGGTAGGAACCCCTCCGACAAGCTGTCGTAGGCGTAGTTGCGCCGGTCACAGGCCAGCAGCCGGTCGCACCACGCCACAAGTGCCGCGCGCAAGGGTGCCGCGCGTTCGCTGATCAGTCCCTGGCGGCGCACGTATTCGGCCCGGCCGGCGGGTTCCTCGACGGTGATCGGCGCGAACCCGAGGTGCGTCAGGTCGTAGGGGCTGGCGCGCATGTCGAGCTCGCGAGCGTCGGCGGCCAGTTCCAGACAGTCCACCAGCAGCTGCGAATCGATCAACGGGCCGAGCTTGTAGCACCACTTGTAGAGGTCCATGTTGGCGTGCAGGCAGCCCGGCTGTTCCCAGTCGCGCTGGTCGACTCGGGTCGGCACGCCGCGGTTGCGTGGCGCGGCCGCCTTGGTGAAAAACCGGAATGCGTCGAAGTGAGTGCAGCGCAGGGGCATTGATTCGACGACGGCATCGGTGCCTGCCGAGCCCAGCCGCAGCGGCACGCGATCGTGGCGGACGGCGTCGGTGCGGTAGACCATCGCCCACTCGTGCATGCCGAAGCAGCCGAACTGTGGTGCGCGGTCGTCGGTGGCGCGCAGCAGATCGGCGACGAAGCTGACAGTGGGCAGCCGCGAGCTCAGGAAGTCCAGGCTGACGGCGACGCCGTCCGCAACGGCCGCGTAGCCGGCGCGGTCGAGGTACTCGGCGGCCGCGGGCCCCGCGAGTGCGGTGCCGTAGCCGGGATGCCACACCCGAAGCTGGCGAGGGCGCAGGCTGTAGTAGCTGAACAGGAAGTCCCACACCGGGTGTGGTTCACCGCGCTGAGCTCGACGGCCATGTGGGCCGGTAAAGGTCTCGACCCGGGCGCGGTGGGCGGTGGCGCTGGCCGTCCACTCGGGCTCGGTGAGCACATCAGGCACGGTGCATCCCGTCGCGCACGGTGCCGACCAGGTCCTCGACCAGGTCTTCCAGCGCGACCATCGCACACACGTCACCGTTGGCGCCGTTCACCAGCGCGAGGTGGCTGTTGTCACGACGCAGCTGCGAGAGCGCATCGGGCAGCGCCATATCGGCCGCCACCCGGGGCAGGTGCCGCACCACCGAGATGTCCAGCACCGAATCGGGATCGTCGATCTGGCTGAGCACATCCTTGATGTGCAGGTAGCCGATCAGGGAGTCGTCGGTGCCCACCACGGGGAACCGCGAATAGCCCGTCTCACGCAGGGCCTCCTCGACCGCGCTGACCGCGGGTCCGCAGCCGGCCCGGGCGACGGGGATCGCGCGGATTTCGCTGAGCGGCACGGCCACATCGTTGACGATGCGGTTGCGGATCTGCAGCGCCCGCGTCAGCCGCATGTGTTCCTCGGGGTCGAGCAGACCCTCGGAGCGGGACTCGGCGATCATCTCCGCCAGCTCCACAGTGGACACGGTGACGTCGAGCTCGTCCTTGGCTTCGATACCGAAGACCTTCAGCGTGGTGTTGGCCGCCCAGTTGTAGAACGCGATGAACGGCCGGATGAACCGCACGTACGCCAGATACACCGGCATCAGCAGCATCGCCGTCTTCTCCGGGCCTGCGATCGCGATGTTCTTGGGCACCATCTCGCCGAGCAGGACGTGCAGTGTCACCACGACGCCCAATGCGACCACGAACGACACCGTGTGCAGCACGGCGTCGGGCACCCCGACCAGATCGAAGGGCTTCTCCAGCAGGCCGGCCACCGCAGGCTCACCGACCCGGCCCAGCAGGATCGAGCACACCGTGATGCCGAGCTGGGCGCCGGCCAGCATCAGCGACAGCTGCTCACCGGCCCGCAGCACGGTGACCGCGCTCCGCTTGCCTTGTTCGGCAAGGGTTTCCAGCCGGTCGCGGCGGGCAGAGATCAGTGCGAACTCCGAGCCGACGAAGAACGCGTTGGCGCCCAGCAGCCCGATCGTCAGCAGAACACCCAGGAAGTCGGCGCCCATCAGCGTTCCTCGTCCTCACTGGGGCGGACCAGCCGGGTCAGCACCAGCTGGTCGATGCGCCGGCCGTCCATCGCGACGACGGTGGCCCGCCAGTGGATCGGATCGTCGAACGGGCCGTCGGGGTCGAAGGCGGACAGCTCCACCGATTCACCCGTCTCGGGGATGTGGCCCAGCTTCTCCAGCACCAGCCCGCCGATGGTCTCGTATTCGCCCTCGGGCGCGCGGAAACCCGTCGCCTCGGACACTTCGTCGATGCGCAGCAGACCCGACACCCGCCAACCCAGCCCGGACTTCTGGAAATCGGGGGTGGAGTCGTCGTGCTCGTCACGCACGTCGCCGACGATCTCCTCGATCAGGTCCTCGACGGTGACCATGCCCGCGGTCCCGCCGTATTCGTCAACCACCATCGCGGTCTGCAACCCATGGGCGCGCAGCTGGGACATCAGCGCATCACCGTCGAGAGACGACGGCACCGTCGGCACCGGGATGGCCAGCGTCAGCAGCTTGGTGGTCGACCGCTGCGCGGCCGGCACGCCGAACACCTGCTTGACGTGCACGATGCCGATGGTCTCGTCCAGGTCGCCGTTGACGACGGGGAAGCGGGAGAAACCAGTGCCTGCCGAGGCAGTCACCAAATCGCTGACCGTGTCGTCGGCCTCCAGCGCCTCGATCTCGGTGCGTGGCGTCATGAACTCCTCGGCGATCCGCGAGCCGAACTGCAGCGACCGGTTGACCAGCGCGGCGGTGGCCGCGTCGAGGGACCCGTGCTGAGCCGAACTGCGCACCAGCGCGCCGAGTTCCTCCGGGGACCGCGCCGACCGCAGCTCCTCGGCCGGTTCGATACCCAGCCGGCGCAGGATCCAGTTCGCGGTGCCGTTTGTGGCCTTGATGGCCGGGGTCATCACGGTGGAGAACATCAGCTGGAATCCGGCCGTCGCCCGCGCGGTGGGGACCGGGCGCGCCACCGCCAGGTTCTTGGGCACCAACTCGCCGAACACCATCGACAACGAGGTGGCGATCAGAATGGCCAGCGCCAGCGCGATCCCCGTGGCCGCGCTGTCGGGAACATGCAAGAAATCCAGAACCGGGTCGAACAACCGTGCCAGCACGGGTTCGGCGAGATAGCCGGTGGCCAGGGTGGTGATCGAGATCCCGAGCTGCGCGCCGGACAGCTGGAACGACAGCGTGCGGTGGGCACGCTGAACAAAGAGGTCCCTACGGTCGCCGGAGCGGGCGTTGGCGTCGACGGTGCTGCGCTCCAGGGCGGTCAGCGAGAACTCCGCGGCCACGAACAACGCCGTCCCGAGCGTCAGCACGACGATCGCCAACAGGCTCAACAGGGTGTAGACGACGGTCACCAGATCCGTACCTTGATGTCGCCGGGCCGCGAGCCCGGCCGACTAGTGGAAGGTTCAGCGTCGGAATCGTCTGCGGGCCGCTCGCCCCAGGCAGCCCGATCCGCGGGGGCCTCGATGGGTGCCTGCGGCACGGGATCCCTTCCTCGATGGGGGCCAGAACAAACCTCTATGTTAGCGCCCCTGCGCGCGGCGATCCGGCTCACCAGCCCGTCGGCAGGGGATGCCCTTCGGCGAAGCCTGCGGCCGACTGCACGCCCAGCACCACCCGCTCGTGCAGCTCGGCGATGGTGCCCGCACCCACGTAGGTGCACGTGCTGCGAACCCCGGAGGTGATGTGGTCGAGCAGGTCCTCCACACCGCCATGGTCGGGATCCAGCGCCATCCGCGATGTCGAGATGCCCTCCTCGAACAACGCCTTACGGGCTCGGTCGAAGGCGCTGTCGGCGCTGGTGCGGGCGGCCACCGCCCGCTTGGACGCCATGCCGTAGCTCTCCTTGTAGGGCCGGCCGTCGCGGTCGAGCATCAGATCGCCTGGGGATTCGTAGGTGCCGGCGAACCAGGACCCGATCATGACGTTGGCGGCGCCGGCGGCCAGCGCCAGCGCCACGTCGCGGGGGTGCCGCACGCCGCCGTCAGCCCAGACGTGGCCACCGAGTTCCCGTGCCGCCGAAGAACATTCGAGCACCGCGGAGAACTGCGGACGGCCGACACCGGTCATCATCCTGGTGGTGCACATCGCGCCGGGTCCGACGCCGACCTTGACGATCGACGCACCGGCTCCGATCAGGTCGCGGGCGCCTTCGGCGGAGACGACGTTGCCCGCCGCCAGCGGGATGTCGAGGTCCAGCGAGGAAATCGCCTTGATCGCGTCGAGCATCTTGAACTGGTGGCCGTGCGCGGTGTCGACCACGAGCACGTCAACGCCCACCTCGGCCAACGACTGCGCCTTGGCGGCCACATCGCCGTTGATGCCGACCGCCGCGGCGATGCGCAGCCGGCCTTTCGCGTCGACGGCGGGGGTGTAGATACCGGCGCGTATCGCGCCGATGCGGGTCAGCACCCCGGCCAGGGCACCGTCGGCGTCGGTGAGCACCGCCACGTCCACCGGAGCATGCTCGAGCAGTTCGAACACCTGACGGGGTTCGGTGTGCGCAGGCGCGGTGACGAAGTCGGTGACTGCGATATCGCGCACCCGGGCGAACCGGTCGACGCCCGCGGTCGCGGCCTCGGTGACCAGCCCGACGGGCCTACCGTCGGACACCACCACCGCGACGCCGTGGGCGCGCTTGTGGATCAGCGCGACAGCATCGGAGACCGAGTCGTCGGGCGCCAGGACGACCGGGGTGTCGGCCACCAGGTCCCGGCTCTTGACGAAATCGACGGTCTGCTTGACCGCGTCGATCGGCAGGTCCTGCGGCAGCACGACGATCCCACCGCGCCGGGCGACCGTCTCGGCCATCCGTCGCCCGGCCACCGCGGTCATATTGGCCACGACGACCGGGATCGTCGTGCCGGTGCCGTCGGAGGTCGACAGGTCGACATCGAACCGGGACGTGACGTCGGACCGATTCGGGACGATGAAGACGTCGTCGTAGGTCAGGTCGTACGGAGGCCGCTGGCCGTCGAGAAACTGCACGTACCTAAGGGTACTGGGATCAGGCCTCGACCTCGGTCCGGTCGCCGCTCCACAACGTGTGGAACCGCGCGGCGGGATCGGTGTCGGTGCGGCCGTAGGTGTGCGCGCCGAAGAAGTCGCGCAATCCCTGGGTCAATGCCGCGGGCAGCCGCTCGGTGCGCAGTGCGTCGTAGTAGGACAGCGCCGAGGCGAAGCCGGGGACCGGGATGCCCAGTTCGGTGGCCTTGACGACGACGCGGCGCCAGCTGTCGATGCCGGCCTCGACCGCGTCGCGGAAGTACGGCGCCGCGATCAGCGTGGCCAGCTCCGCGTCCTGGTCGTAGGCCTCTTTGATCCGGTTGAGGAACTTGGCCCGGATGATGCAGCCGCCGCGCCAGATGGTGGCCATATCGCCGAGGGTGATACCCCAGCTGTATTCGGCGCTGCCCGCCTGGATCTGGTTGAAGCCCTGCGCGTAGGCGATGATCTTCGAGGCGTACAGCGCCTTGCTGACATCGTCGATGAATTGCTGTGCGTCCGTGGGGTGTTGACCCAGATCGCCGGAAGCCAGGCCGGTGGCGGCCTTGCGCTGGGCGACCGAGCCCGACAGCGCGCGGGCGAACACCGCTTCGGCGATACCGGTCACCGGCACCCCGAGATCCAGGGCTGACTTCACCGTCCAGCGCCCGGTGCCCTTCTGCTCGGCCTCGTCGAGGATGACGTCGACCAGCGGCTTGCCGGTCTTGGCGTCGATCTGCTTGAGCACCTCGGCGGTGATCTCGATGAGGTAGCTGTCCAGGTCGCCCTTGTTCCATTCGGCGAAGATGTCGGCGATCTCGGGTGCGCTCTTGCCCAGCCCGTCGCGCAGCAGCTGGTAGGCCTCGCCGATCAACTGCATGTCGGAGTACTCGATGCCGTTGTGCACCATCTTGACGAAGTGGCCGGCGCCGTCGGGCCCGATGTGGGTGCAGCAGGGAACGCCGTCGACGTGCGCGGAGATCTCCTCGAGCAGCGGGCCCAGCGACTTATAGGACTCGGCGGGACCGCCCGGCATGATCGACGGGCCGTTGAGGGCGCCCTCCTCGCCGCCGGAGATACCGGCGCCGACGAAGTGCAGGCCACGCTCGCGGACCGCCTTTTCGCGGCGGATGGTGTCGGTGTAGAGCGCATTGCCGCCGTCGATGATGATGTCGCCCGGCTCGAAGACGTCGCAGAGTTCGTTGATCACCGCGTCGGTGGGATCACCGGCCTTGACCATGATCAGCGCGCGCCGGGGCCGTTCCAGCGCGGCGGCGAACTCGGCCATCGTCTCAGCGCGGACGAAGCTTCCCTCGGAACCGTGTTCGGCGAGAAGCGCATCCGTCTTGGCGACCGACCGGTTGTGCAATGCGACGGTGTAGCCGTGGTGGGCGAAGTTCCGCGCGATATTGGAGCCCATCACCGCCAATCCGGTAACACCGATCTGTGCAGTACCGTTCGTCTGCGGTGAGCTCATCGGGCGCCTTTCAGTTGTGTGAATTGTGTTGTGGCAAGAACAGTCTCAGGACAGAAACAACCGATGGAGCTCAGTCAGCCACGGCATCGCGACCGCCACGGTCGGCACCACGAGCACCGCGGCGGCCGTGGTGTAGGCGGCCAGCGAGAGCAGCAGGCTGTTGGGCCGGCCGCACAGCCGGCGCACCCGGATGACGGTGGTGGGCCCGCCCGCTGCCAGTGCGCCCTTCGGGGTGCGTCCGGACGCACAGGCCACCAGGGCGCGGGCCAGGGGAGTGGGTCCTGCGGTCCGCACGGCCGCGTCGTCGGCGAGTAGCTCGACGAGCAGCCGCACGGCGTTCAGCGCGCTGCCGCTCCGGACGAAGCGCGGGAAGGCGGTGTGGACGGCGATGAACGCCTCGAGCACCAGATCGTGGCGCGCGCGCAGGTGGGCGCGCTCGTGGCTGAGGATGGCCGCCAGTTCTCTGTCGCTCAACGCCGCCAGCGTGCCCTCGCTGAGCACGACGCGGCTGCGGACGCCGGGCAGGCAGTAGGCCAGTGGCTCGGCGACATCCAGCACCCGTAACCCATTGACGCCGTGCCGGCATTCACCGAGCAGATCCACCACCATCCGGTGGTGTGCCCGGCGGCGTCGGGTGGCGACCGCGACCTGCACGCCTGCGCTCAGCAGACGGGCGCCGATAACGAGGGTGACGGCGAAGACCAGGACATATCCCAGCCACAACGGCCAGCCCAGCACCGCGATCTCACTGGTGATCGTGGCGGTCGGGCGCCCATCGGGACCGGGGACGAACAGCCGGCTCGCGATCGCCAGTCCCGCACTGAAAGCGGACAGCACAGCGGCCACCGCAATGGACTGCCACAACACGATTGCCGCCCGCGGCGCACGCAACGACCAGGACGCCCGGGCCAGTAGTGCGGGCACAGGACCAACCAGCATCAAGGCGAGGAAGGTGAAGGCCAGCGCGGACACGCTGACAGTGTCCCTCAGACGCTAGGCGTGCCGCCAGCGGGCCAGGTTGAACGGTGCCTGGATTCTAATTCGGCCAGGGCGCGGCGCAAGGCGTCCGCCTCGTCGACGCCCACCCGTTCGACGAAGTGCACCAGGGCGGCCTGCCGGTCGCCGGAGTCGGAGGCCTGATCGAGCGCGTCGACCATCAGGCCGGCGACCAGTTCGTCGCGACCATGCACCGGTGCGTACTGGTGGGCCCGGTCGTCGCGGATCTGGGACACCAGGTTCTTGCGCGCAAGTCGCTGCAGGACCGTCATCACCGTGGTGTAGGCGAGATCGCGCTCGGTACAGAGGGCCTCGTGGACCTGACGAACCGTCAACGGTTCACCAGCCGCCCACAAGTGGTCCATCACCGCGCGTTCAAGTTCGCCGAGACGAGTCAACTTGGCTATTTCCGTTCATGTCGTAGCAGTGAAACAAGAGTACTCCCGGTTACTACCGGTCGTCGTATCAAACTTTTCGGATCAACTCCGGCCGGCCCCGACGGGTTCCCCACACCGGTCCGGCGGCCGGTAACCGCAGGACAGCGCGGGAGAATTCGTGAGCCGACTGTGACGGCATTCACATTAGGCAATGCTAACCTTGCCACGCATCTTATGGTTAGGCTTGCCTAACTGTAACTGAGGAGGTGCCGTGACCACAGCCGTCGTTGATCCACTGATCGACGGAATGACCATTCGCCGCATGCTGCCCCTGCACGAATCCAGCAGCCGCTTGCGCGCGCTGAGCCCGGATTCCCCGCGGGTGCACGGAGTGGCGGTCATGGCCGATGTGTCGCGGCGCCGATGGTGGGCACTGGACTCGGTGACGACGACGGGCCGGCTGGCCGGCATGTTCCAGGCCGCGGTCGACGAACTCGGCGATCGCCGCGCCGTCGCCCAGCAGCTGGCGGCCACGTTCACCCACGCCGTGCTAGGCCGGGCGGTCACGCTGCTCGTTCTCGAGGGCCGGGTCTGGGACACCGGGCCGGGCAACCTCTGGATGCACGTCGACTCGGAGGGAACGATCGACTGGGCCGCGGTGGTGGATCCGACGCTGCGCGTGCTGCCCGACGATTCGGCGTCGACCGATGTGGTGCGGCTGCCCAACGAACTCGCGCTGGCGACGTGGACGGCGCACCGAAGCCACCGCTCGCTGGAACCGATCTTCGAGTGCCTGCACGAACTCAGCCGTGGGTGTGTCACACCGGCGGCGATGTGGCAGATGGTCGGCTCGGCGGTGGTCATCACCGCCACCCAGGTACCGATGCTCACCGGAAGTGGCGAGGTCACCTGCATGCGTCGCGGCCAGTTGGTGCTCGACGCCCTCAGTGGCTTCGGGCTTCCGGTGCGCGCGCTGCGCCGGACAGCGTAAGTCTTGTAAGTAAGGCAAGCCTTGCCTATGGTAATGACAACAACACAGACGAACGGACCGCGCCGGATGTCCTGAGGGCTGCAGAGACACCCCGGTCCGTGCTGAGGACGGGCCCCGCGTAGTGCACGCGGGGCCCGTCCCTCATCTCGGCGACCTGCCTGGTGTAGACACAGATGCGTGCAATCAGAGCAGTCGCCGATCGAGCAGATCGCATTCTCCGCCCCGTTCGACAACGAGCTCGGCCTGGTGTTCACCGAGCTGACTCCGGATGGCGCCAAGGCGCAGCTGGAAGTCCAGCCCAAGCTGCTTCAGCCGATGGGCATCGTTCACGGCGGGGTGTACTGCTCGATGATCGAGTCGATGGCCAGCACGTCGGCCTTCGTCTGGCTGGCCGCCAACGGCGGCGGCAACGTCGTCGGCGTCAACAACAACACCGACTTCCTCCGGGCGATCTCCGGGGGCACCGTCTACGGCGCCACCGAACCGGTACACCGCGGCCGCCGTCAGCAGCTGTGGCTGGTGACCATCCGCGACGACAAGGACCGGCTGGTCGCCCGGGGTCAGGTGCGCCTACAGAACCTGGAGCCCGATCCGCCGCAGGCATAGGGCTGCCCGCCGACCTGCTGATCGCGTCCTGCCATGGCAGGATCGCGCTCTATGCGACTCACACCGCATGAAACCGACCGGCTGCTGATCTCGTATGCCGCCGACCTCGCGCGCCGCAGGCAGGCGCGTGGGCTGCGGCTCAACCATCCCGAGGCGGTCGCGCTCATCACCGACCACGTCCTCGAGGGCGCCCGGGACGGCCGCACCGTCGCCGAGCTGATGGTGACTGGACGTGAGGTACTGGCGCGCGACGACGTAATGGAAGGCGTGCCCGAGATGCTGCACGACGTGCAGGTCGAGGCCACCTTCCCGGACGGCACCAAATTGGTCACCGTCCACCACCCCATCCCGTGAGTCTTTGGAGGGCAAGTTGATTCCGGGCGAGGTCTTCCTCGGCGACGGCGATATCGAGATCAACGCCGGCGCCCCGCGCATCGAGCTGAAGATCCTCAACACCGGCGACCGGCCGGTGCAGGTCGGCAGCCACGTGCACCTGCCACAGGCCAACGCCGCGCTGTCGTTCGACCGCGTAGCCGCCCACGGCCACCGGTTCGACATTCCCGCTGGCACCGCGGTGCGGTTCGAACCCGGTGTGGCGCAGCGTGTTCAGCTGGTGCCGCTGGCAGGTACACGTGAAGTACATGGCTTGAGCCTGAATCCACCCGGAAAGCTGGATCGCGCATGACGCAGCTGTCCCGAGCGCGCTACGCCGCGCTGTTCGGCCCGACCACCGGCGACCGGATCCGCCTCGCCGACACCGACCTGATCGTCGAGATCACCGAGGACCGCAGCGGCGGGCCGGGTCTGGCCGGCGACGAGGCGGTGTTCGGCGGCGGCAAGGTGCTGCGCGAATCGATGGGCCAGAGCCGGGTCACCCGAGCCGACGGCGCACCCGACACCGTGATCACCGGAGCGGTGATCATCGACTATTGGGGAATCATCAAGGCGGACATCGGGATTCGCGACGGCCGAATCGTCGGCATCGGGAAGGCGGGCAATCCGGACATCATGTCGGGCGTGCACCCCAACCTGGTGGTCGGCCCGTCGACGGAGATCATCGCCGGCAACGGCCGCATCGTCACCGCCGGTGCCATCGACTGCCACGTGCATCTGATCTGCCCGCAGATCATGGAGGAGGCCATCGGCGGTGGCATCACCACCATCGTGGCCGGCGGCACCGGGCCCGCTGAAGGCTCGAAGGCCACCACAGTGACACCCGGCGCCTGGCATCTGGCCCGCATGCTGGAGGCACTGGACCACTGGCCACTCAACGTCGCACTGCTCGGTAAGGGCAACACCGTCAGCCACGACGCGATGTGGGACGACTTGCGCTCGGGTGCAGCGGGTTTCAAGTTGCACGAGGACTGGGGGACCACCCCGGCAGCGATCGATGCCTGCCTGACGGTGGCCGAGGCGGCCGGCGTGCAGGTCAACATCCACACCGACACCCTCAACGAGGCCGGCTTCGTCGAAGACACCCTTGCCGCGATCAAGGGCCGCAACATCCACGCCTATCACACCGAGGGCGCCGGCGGCGGGCACGCACCGGACATCATCACCGTCGCGTCCGAGTCCTACGTGCTGCCGAGTTCGACCAACCCGACCCGGCCACACACCGTCAACACCCTCGACGAGCACCTCGACATGCTGATGGTCTGCCATCATCTGAACCCCAGTGTGCCCGAGGATCTGGCGTTCGCCGAGAGCCGCATCCGACCGTCCACCATCGCAGCCGAGGACCTGCTGCACGACATCGGTGCGATCTCGATGATCGGCAGCGACGCCCAAGCGATGGGCCGCATCGGCGAGGTGGTGATGCGTACGTGGCAGACCGCGCACGTGATGAAGCGCCGGCGCGGTGCCCTGGAGGGTGACGGTGCGGCGGACAACAACCGGGTGCGCCGCTATGTTGCGAAGTACACGATCTGCCCGGCCGTCGCCCACGGCCTCGACCACGAGATCGGTTCGGTCGAGGTCGGCAAGCTGGCCGACCTGGTGCTGTGGGAGCCGGCGTTCTTCGGGGTGCGCCCGCACGCGGTGGTCAAGGGCGGCATGATCGCCTGGGCCGCGATGGGCGACGCCAACGCCTCCATCCCGACCCCGCAGCCGGTGTTGCCGCGCCCGATGTTCGGGGCCGCACCCGCCGCAGCGGCGGCCACCTCATTGCATTTCGTCGCCCCGCAGGCCATCGAGGACGGACTGGCCGACCGGCTGGCCGTCCGCCGCCGGCTGGCTGCGGTGGGCAATGTGCGCGCCATCGGGAAGGCGCAAATGCCGCTCAACGACGCCCAGCCCCGCATCGAGGTCGACCCCGACACCTTCACCGTGAGTATCGACGGCGAGGTCTGGGCCGAACAACCCGCCACCGAGCTGCCGATGGCTCAGCGTTACTTCCTCTTCTGATGTCTACACATTCCCCGTCGCTTCGCTCGCCCTCGTCGCTGAGCACGCTGCTGACCCTCGCCGACTCGCGGTTACCGACCGGGGGCCACGTGCACTCCGGTGGCGCCGAGGAGGCGGTGACCAGCAAGCTGGTCGTCGACCTCACCACACTGGAGGCCTATCTACGCCGGCGGATCCGCACCAGCGGTCTGGTGACGGCCTCCGTCGCGGCCGCCGTGCACCGTGGCGATCTGGCGGTGGCCGCCGCCGATGCCGAAACCGATGCCCGCACACCGGCGCCGGCGGCTCGGCAGGCGTCCCGTGCCCAGGGCCGTGGGCTGCTGCGACTGGCCCGCCGGGTCTGGCCGGCCCCCGAACAGGGCTGGGCGTGGGATTCCTTGGGTGCCCGCCCGCATCTGGCCGTGACCGCAGGCCGGGTCGGCGCCGCCAGCGGGCTGGCGCCCGAGCAGACCGCGCTGTCGATCGTGTACACCACGATGACCGGCACCGCCACCGCCGCACAGCGGCTGCTGGCGCTGGATCCCGCCGATGTCGCGGTGCTGACCTTCGAACTGGCGCCGCTGTGCGAACAGACCGCCGAGCATGCCGCCACCGCGCTCGCCGACCTGTCCGACCCCCTGCTCGACGAGCTGGCGCAGCGGCACGCGCAACGAGAACGTCCCCTATTCGTCTCCTGAAAGAGCCTGTATGCCTCCACATTTCATTGACGGTCAACCACACGCGCACTCCGACCGGCCGAAGCGCACCCGCCAGCCGGGGGAGCCGCTGCGTATCGGGATCGGCGGCCCGGTCGGTTCGGGCAAGACCGCGCTGGTGGCCGCGCTGTGCCGCCAGCTGCGCGACGAGCTGTCCCTGGCGGTGCTGACCAACGACATCTACACCACCGAGGACGCGGATTTCCTGCGCCGCCATGCGGTATTGCCCGACGACCGGATCGCCGCCGTGCAGACCGGTGGGTGCCCGCACACCGCGATCCGCGACGACATCACCGCCAACCTCGACGCGATCGACGACCTGATCGCCGGTCACCCGCGGCTCGACCTCATCCTCGTCGAGTCCGGCGGCGACAACCTGACCGCGACATTCTCCTCCGGCCTGGTGGACGTGCAGATCTTCGTCGTCGACGTGGCCGGCGGGGACAAGGTGCCGCGCAAGGGCGGCCCCGGGGTGACATTCTCGGATCTGTTGGTGGTCAACAAGACCGATCTGGCCCCGCTGGTCGGCGCCGACCTTGACGTCATGCGCCGGGACGCCGCCAAGGTACGCGAGGGCCGCCCGACGGTACTGATCTCACTCACCGAGGATCCGGCCGCGTCCGCGGTCCTGTCCTGGGCGCGCGAGCAGCTGCGCGTCCACCAACCGGCCTGAGGCGCAATGCGTTCCGATGTCCTCGTGGTGGCCCAGCCCGGACGGCGGCCCCGCATCGAGTGCCACGGCGGCCTTGCAGCGCGGCACACCGAACCCGACACCGTGCACCTGGTGTCGGCGGCAGCGACGCCGCTGGGCGGGGACACCATCTCGATCCGGCTGATCGTGGAACCCGGTGCGCGGCTGCGCCTTCGCAGCGCCGCGGCCACGGTGGCACTGCCCGGCGCGGCCACCACCGAGTCGCGGGCCTGCTGGCACATCGAGAACGCCGGTGAGCTCGACCTCGATCCGGAGCCGACGGTCGTGGCAGCAGATGCCCGCCACCTCAGTGAGCTGACGGTATGCGCGGCCGACACGTCCCGGCTACGGATCCGGGAGCGGGTGCAGATCGGCAGAACCGGTGAGCACGAAGGCTTTTGGAGCGGCGCCCTGTGCGCCGACGTGGCGGGCACACCGCTGCTGCGGCACCGGGTGGAGCTGGGGCCGGGCTCGGTGGCCGACGATGCGCTGGGCACTCCACTGGCGTGCGTGAGCGAACTGCGTTATCCCGAGCCGGCCGACGATGCCGCCGGCGTCACCCTTGCGTTGGCCGCGGGCGGCAGCATCTCAACCTGGCAGGGCGCCCGGCTCTAGTCGCCAGCACCGGCGAGGTCGAGCACCAGTCGGGCACCGCCGAGCGGGCTAGCGCACAATGACGCTGTGCCGCCGTGCAATTCGGCCTGCTGGGCGACCAGGGCCAGGCCAAGGCCCGAGCCGGACCGCGATGCGGTCGAGCCGCGGGAGAACCGTTCGAACACCGCGGTGCGCTCCTCTTCGGGCACCCCGCTGCCGTTGTCGTCGATCGTGATCTGCACGCCGTCGGCGGAACTGGACACCGACAGTTGGACCTCGGTCGCGGCACCGTGCTTGACGGCGTTGGCGATCGCGTTGTCGATGACCAGCCGCAGCCCGACCGGTAGACCAACCATCAGCACCGCGGGCGAGGGCACCAGCGAGACCTTGAGGTCGCGGTAGATGCGCTCGGCGTCGTGCGCGGCCCGGTCCAGCAGTTCGGTGACATCGAAGGGCACGAAATCATCAGCGGTGGTCAGCTCACCCTGGGCCAGTCGTTCCAGGGCGGTCAGGGTGGCCTCGATGCGGCTCTGCGTGCGGATGACGTCGCCGATCACCTCGGTGCGTTGTTCGGGCCCGAGATCCAGGGTGGAGAGCACCTCGAGATTGGTGCGCATGGCGGTCAGGGGAGTCCGCAGCTCATGGGACGCGACGGCGGCGAAATCGCGGGCGGATTCCAGAGCGGCCTTGGTGCGGGCCTGTTCGTCGCCGATGCGGGCCAGCATGCCTTCGACGGCCTCGGCGATCTCCACCGCCTCCTTGACCCCGCGCACCTGCACCTCGTCGGGGTTGGACTGGGCATTGATGGCGCGGGCCTGCTGGGCCAGCACCCGGAACGGGTTGATCATGATCAGCGAGATCAGCCAGCCGATCACCACGGTGCCCGTGATCACGCCCGCGCAGATCAGCAGCACCCGCAGGTGCAGTTCGGCGATCCGGCGCTGGGTCTCGGCCAGTGGCGCGCCCAACGCGATCGTGGCCCCGCCGACCGAGAAGGTGCGCACCCGGTACTCGACCCCGTCGATGGTGGTGTTGGCGTAGCCGTCGCCGAGCGCGGGCAGCACCACTTCGCTGGGCACCGACATCGCCATCGCCCCGACCCGGATGGTGCGCACCAGGTTCCCGTCGGGCGTCGGCGTGCCGACTCCGCTGGGTCCTGCGGTGCTGAGCAGCGAGCTGACGTCACCCAGGCTGCTGACCGAATCGAGTCGCCGGTCGAGCTGGCTGTACTGGTCATGGGTGACGCCCACCCACACCCAGGCGCCCAGCGTCAGCACCAGAATCACCACGGACAGCGCCGCGACGATCACGATCGTGCGCAGCGACAGCATGCGGGTAGGCAGCCGTTGCAGCACTCGGTAGACGATCTCGTCGGGCTTCACGACCACGCCGACAACCTTAGGGTGCGCCGCCCAAACAGCGCCGGGCCACGCCGAGAGCGGGCTAGACCACGCCTGGGGCGAGCGGGCGCTGGGGGAGACCGCAGCGGGCGCGGAAGTCGGTCGACGGCTGGCGGACGCCATCCAGTTCGGCGCGGACCTGCGGGTTGGCGTTCAGGTACTGCTGGGTTTGGGTGGTGACCTGGGCCTTGGGCAGCCCTTGCAGACCGGTGAAGAACGCGTTGACGTCCGGGTGCGTGAACAGATAGTTCGACATCGCCGCCGATACGCCCGCCATGATCCCCGTCATGTCCGCGGTGGTGCAGTTGGGCGGTGGGTCGGCAGCGGCCGGGCCGGCCACGCTGAGCAACACCGCACCTGCGCCCAACGCTGCCGCAGCTGCGCGTCGCACGGAACGATTGGATGTCATCGGGCCCCCTTGTAGTGAGACTGTCGTCGCTGATCATGCTAGGGCAGCCAGTGCGTCAACACGGGGATTTCCGTACCGCTCACGGGCAATTCCCAGCCAGCACCGGCTGGGTCAGCTGGCTGCTTTCTCTTCGTCGACCGTCGCCGCGATCTCCTCGAGTTGTTCAATTCTGGTGCGGGCGTAGGCCTGCTGCTCGGTGATCGTCAGCTGGCTGCGGCCGCGGCCGAGGAAGGTCGTGGTCCACGACAGCATGGTCGCGATCTTGGTCTTGAACCCGACCAGGTAGACCAGGTGCAGGAACAGCCACGCCAGCCACGCGAAGAATCCGGCGAATTCGACCTTGCCGATCTTGGCCACGGCGCTGAACCGCGACACGGTCGCCATCGAACCCTTGTCGAAGTAGCTGAACGGTTGGCGGGTCGCCGGGTCGGCGCCCTTGAGCTCCGATTTGACCAGGTTGGCGACGTACTTGGCGCCCTGGATGGCGCCCTGCGCCATACCGGGAACGCCGTCGACGAGCGCCATATCGCCGACCACGAACACGTTCGGGTGCCCGGGAACCGACAGATCCGGCCCCACCTTGACCCGTCCGGCCCGGTCGATCTCCGCCTCGGACTGGTCGGCGATGATCTTGCCCAGCGGGCTGGCTGACACGCCGGCCGACCACACCTTGGTGGCGGCCTCGATGCGGTCGATGCTTCCGTCGGGGCGTTTGACGGTGATCCCGTTGCGGTCGACGTCGGTGACCATGGCGTTGAGCTGGATTTCGACGCCCAGCTTCTCCAGCCGATCCTGCGCCTTCTTGCCGAGCTTCTCACCCATCGGCGGCAGCACCGCGGGCGCGGCGTCCAGCAGGATCACCCGGGCCCGGGTCGAATCGATGTGGCGGAACGCGCCGCGCAGCGTGTGATCGGCGAGTTCGGCGATCTGCCCGGCCATCTCGACACCGGTCGGGCCGGCGCCGACCACGACGAAGGTCAGCAGCTTGTCCCGGCGCACCGGGTCGCTGGACCGCTCGGCCTGCTCAAACGCGCCGAGGATGCGGCCACGCAGCTCGAGTGCGTCGTCGATGGTCTTCATGCCGGGTGCCCACTCGGCGAACTGGTCGTTGCCGAAGTACGACTGCCCGGCGCCTGCGGCGACGATCAAGGTGTCGTACGGGGTCCGGTAGGTGTGGCCCAGCAGGATCGAGTCGACGGTCTTGCTCGCCAGGTCGATATTGGTGACCTCACCGAGCAGCACCTGGCAGTTCTCCTGGTTACGCAGGATCACGCGGGTGGGCGGGGCGATCTCGCCTTCGGAGATGATGCCCGTCGCCACCTGGTACAGCAGCGGCTGGAACAGGTGGTGGGTCGTCTTGGCGATCAGCTTGATGTCGACGTCGGCCCGCTTGAGCTTCTGCGCGGCATTAAGGCCGCCGAATCCCGAACCGATGATGACGACCTTGTGCTTATCCGATGGAGTTGCACCGGGGTGGGTCATTTCTGCTCCTCAAAACATGCACAGGACACGTACTACGTTAGTCGCCCGGGGATGAGACTTCGCGTCGGTCCCCGGGCAGATCAGGTGATGTATGCCACCTGTGGTGGTTAGAGGCCCAGCAGGGGCCGCAGGACCTCGCCGACGGCGGTCACCCGGCCCGGGTGATAGCCGTCCAGGTGAGTGACCGGACTGAGGATGACGCCGTCGACGCCGGCGTCGAGGACCTTCGTCTTGATCTGCTCGGCGATCTGCTCGGGGCTGCCGTATGCCGCACGCTGCTTGACGTCGTCGGGAATGAAATCTTCGGTGACGTTCTCGTCGATGATGGCGAAGACGAGCATGCTGGTCTCGAGTGAGTCTGGGTCTCTGCCGATGTCCTCGCAGCGTTCCCTGGCCACTGCGACCTTGCGGGGCAGCTCGTCGAATCCGCAGACGAGGTTGAGGTGGTCGAAGTGGCGGGCCGCGAGCGGAATGGTCTTCTTCTCGCCGGTGCCGCCGATCATCAGCGGGATGTGGTCGCGGAAGCGCGGAATCGCGAAGGCCTCGTTGGTGCGGTAGTACTTGCCGTCCACCGTCACGCGTTCGCCTTTGAGCATCGGCAGGATGATCTCCAGTGCCTCGTCGAGCTTGTTGAAGCGGTCGGTGAAGGTGCCGAATTCATAGCCCAGTGAGTCGTGCTCCAGCTCGAACCAGCCGGTGCCGATGCCCAGGATGGCCCGGCCCTGGCTGACCACGTCGAGGGTGGTGATGGCCTTGGCCAGCAGCGTCGGGTTGCGGTAGGTGTTGCCGGTGACGAGCGTGCCCAGCTGCACCCGCTGCGTGGCGGTGGCCAGCGCGCCGAGGGCGGTGTAGGCCTCCAGCATCGGCTCCTCGGGGGCGCCGAGGTTGGGCAGTTGGTAGAAGTGGTCCATCACGAAGACGGAGTCGAATCCTGCCGCCTCAGCTTCCTGGGCCTGCGCGATGACCGTCGGGAACAGCTCGGGGACACCGGTGCCGTACGAGAAATTCGGGATCTGAAGACCGAGTCGGATCGTCACGGGTGCGACGTTAGTCCTCGTCGGCGAACGCGAGATGAATCAGAATCGGTCGCCGGCCTTCCGGCTCCGTCCTGGTCAGCCGAAGTTGGCCAGCGCGCCCCGGCCGACGTGCACGGTCTGACCGGTGATGTGCCGGGCGGCAGGCGTGGTCAGGAACAGCGAGAGCCGGGCGATCTCGGCGGCCACCGACGGCGGTGTGGTGGACAGCCCGTCGTAGGACGGCTCCGCGCTGCGGCCGCAGGCCACCGTGTTGACGGTGATGCCGCGGGTGCCGAAGTAATCCGCTTGTCCCGCAGTCCAATTCGACACCGCTGCCTTGACTGCGGCGTCGGCGCCGCCAGCGCGCGGGTTGTCCGGAACCACCGCCACGATGGACCCGCCCGAGCGCAGGTGATCACCGATGTTCTGCACCAGCAGGACCGCCGAGAGCACGGTCGCGTCGAGCGCGGTGCGCCACGCTTTGGCGGTGTCGGCCAGTGTGTAGGCCCGGGGGTCGCCGCCGACCCAGGCCGGGGCGGGGACGTGGACGATGGTGTCCAGGTGATGGGGGAACAGGGTGCGAGCCTCGGCCAGGGCCACCGGGTCGGTGGTGTCACACACGATGGCGTCGACATCGAGCTCCTTGGCGGCCACCTCGAGGTCATCGCGGCGCGCGCCGCTGATGACGACCTTGTGGCCGGCGTCGCGGAAACCCTCCGCGACCGTGCGCCCCAGTTCGGTGTCAGCACCAGTGACCAGCACGTCCATCATCTTTGACCTCCTCGTGCACGCCTTCGAGCGCGGTGGTGTCGATTGGTCACAAATGTTACTGGACGGTAGCTAATTCGGCTAATGGCGCACCGACACGATCAGGACACGACGTGGGAATCCGCCCCTAGGGTGTGACGGGTGAGGCGCAGCGGGGCACACCGTACGCAGCCGCCGCTGCCGAGCTGGGTGTACGTCCCGGCGGCGCTCGGCGCGGTGTTCGTGGTGCTGCCGCTGGTGGCCATGGCGGTCAAGGTCGACTGGACGAATTTCTGGTCTCTGATCACCAGTGATGCGTCGCAGGCGGCGCTGCTGTTGAGCCTGCGCACGGCCGCCGCCAGCACGGCGTTCTGCCTTGTCCTTGGTGTTCCGATGGCGCTGGTACTGGCCCGCAACGACGGCCGGATCGTGCGGACGCTGCGCCCGCTGATCCTGCTGCCGCTGGTGTTGCCGCCGGTGGTCGGCGGCATCGCGCTTCTGTACGCGTTCGGCCGGCTGGGCCTGCTCGGGAGCTATCTGGAGGCGGCCGGTATCCGCATCGCCTTCACCACGACCGCGGTGGTGCTGGCCCAGACGTTCGTCTCGCTGCCGTTCCTGGTGATCGCGCTGGAGGGTGCGGCTCGGACCGCCGGGGCCGACTACGACGTCGTCGCGGCGACACTCGGGGCCAAACCGGCAACCGTGTGGTGGCGGGTGACCCTGCCGCTGCTAACCCCGGGCCTGGTGTCGGGATCGGTGCTGGCCTTCGCCCGGTCGCTGGGGGAGTTCGGGGCGACGCTGACGTTCGCCGGGTCCCGTCAGGGCGTCACCAGGACCTTGCCGCTGGAGATCTATCTGCAACGCGAGAGCGACCCCGACGCGGCGGTGGCGCTGTCGATCCTGTTGGTCGCCGTCGCCGCTGTCGTCGTCCTGGGGCTCGGGGTGCGGCGGTTGTCCGGCTGGACCAACGATGCCTGAGCTGCAGTTCCACGCCGCGGTCGCCGAGCGTGGCTTCGAGGTGGCGTTCGACGTCGCCGCCGGCGAAGTGCTGGCGATCCTCGGCCCCAACGGCGCGGGGAAATCCACCACCCTGCATGTGATCGCCGGGCTGCTGGCCCCCGATACCGGCCGGGTGCACCTCGGCGGACGCGCACTGACCGACACGTCGGCCGGCATCCAGGTGGCGACCCATGACCGGCGAGTCGGCCTGCTGCTGCAAGACCCGCTGCTGTTTCCGCACCTGAGCGTGCAGGCCAACGTCGAATTCGCGCCGCGCAGTCGCGGGGCTGGCCGCGCTGCCGCGCGGACCAGCGCCGCGACGTGGCTGGCCGAGGTCGGGCTGGCCGAGCTGGCCGCGCGCAGACCGGGCCAGCTGTCCGGCGGGCAGGCCCAGCGCGTCGCGATCGCGCGGGCGCTGGCCGCCGCGCCGGAAGTACTGCTGCTCGACGAACCGCTGGCCGGACTCGACGTCGCGGTCGCGGCGTCGGTGCGGGCGCTGCTGCGCCGGGTGTCGTCGGCCGAGGGCCGCGCGACGGTGCTGATCACCCACGATCTGCTCGACGTCCTGACGCTGGCCGACCGGGTGCTGGTGCTCGAGGATGGCGGGGTGGCCGAGATCGGGCCGGTCGCTGACGTGCTGGCCGCGCCGCGCAGCAGGTTCGGCGCCCGCATCGCGGGCGTGAACGTGGTGCGCGGTGTTCGCGGCGGCCCGGCGAGCCTGCGGGCCGCCGACGGCACGCTATGGCATGGCAGGCAGGCCACTGACGGGAAAGCGGAGATCGACCTCAATCTCCTGGCGGTGTTCTCCCCGGCGGCAGTCGCGGTGTACCGCGAGCTGCCGCACGGCAGCCCGCGCAACAGCGTCCAGATCCGCGTTGCGGAGCTGGACGCTGACGGCGCGCGCGTGCGGGTGCGCGCAGAGGAGCAATCCGACGGCGCGCCCGGGCTGGCCGCCGACATCACCGCGGAGTCGGCGGCCGGCCTTCGGCTGGCCGCCGGGGACGCGGTGTGGTTCACAGTCAAGGCACAGGAGGTCGCCTTGCACGCGGCAGCCCGCGCAACACCGTGAGCAGGCCACACTTGCGTCACGGCTGTAACACGGTAGGTTCACTGGAATGACGCAGTCGGACCCGATTTCGCGACGCCCGGGCCGGTGGACGGCGTTTGCGGTCACCGCAATGACCGCCGCCAGCGCCGTCACGATCGCGTTGCCATCAACGTCAGCGCACGCGGATCCCGCGACGCCGACCCCTACGACGGCGGCTCCCGCAGTCCCGGCGGCTCCGCCGGCCACCGAAGTCCCACCGCCTCCGTTGGATCCCAACGCGCCGCCGCCACCTCCGGTGGACCCGAATGCGCCGCCGCCGCCGCTGGATCCGAACGCACCGCCGGCCCCGCCGCCGTTGGAGCCGGGTCGCGTTCCGAACATCCCTGGCGGGTTCAGCTATCTACTTCCCGCAGGCTGGACCGTCTCCGACGCGTCCCGCTTGAACTACGGCCAGGCGCTGCTGAGCAAGCAGACCGCCGCGCCCGAGAACGGCCAGCCCGCTGCGACCGCCAACGACACGAGCGTCATCCTCGGCCGGCTGGACCTGAAGCTGTTCGCCGGTGCCGAGCAGGACAACAGCAAGGCCGCGATCAGGTTGGGCTCGGACATGGGCGAGTTCTTCATGCCGTTCCCCGGTGTCCGGATCAACCAGCAGAGCGGTGCACTACAAGCCGGTGACATGCCGGGCTACTTCTCCTCCTACGAGGTGAAGTTCACCGACACCACCAAGCCCAACGGTCAGATCTGGGCCGGTGTGGTCGGCACGGCCGTCCCCAACGCGCCGCGCGATCAGCGCAACCAGCGCTGGTTCGTGGTCTGGCTTGGCACTGCCAAGGATCCGATCGATCCGGCGGCCGCCAAGGCGCTGGCCGAATCGATCCGGCCGTACGCCCCGCCGCCTCCGCCGGAGCCACCGCCAGCCGATCCCAACGCCCCAGTGCCTGCGCCGCCGACGGCGGGTGGCCGGGTTCCGCTGGGTGTACCCGTCCCGGTGGAAACGCCAGTTCCCGGGATGACACCGGGAACGTAGCGATCGTGGCCGTATCGACCGGCCAATCGTTACCTGCCGGCGGTATACCAAAGGGATAGCGGCCAGCATCGACGCTGGCCAGCGACACCGAGGAGACCGTCATGGACATGGTGGCTACTACTGAATTCCTCGCCCGTTCATCGACGCTGACCAGCGTCGGCTGGATCGGCTACATCATCATCGGCGCCCTGGCCGGCTGGATCGCCGGCAAGATCGTCAAGGGCGGCGGCTCGGGCATTCTGATGAACATCGTGATCGGGGTGATCGGCGCCCTGGTCGGCGGGTTCCTGCTGAGCTTCTTCCTCGACACCGCGGCGGGCGGGTGGTGGTTCACCCTGTTCACCGCGGTCCTCGGGTCGGTGATCCTGCTCTGGATCGTCGGTATGGTCCGCAAGACCTAGTCGACCCGGCTGCGCCCCGGCCAGGCGCGTTGCACGATGGACGGATGACCACCATGCGCGCCTGGCGGGTACGCCGGCCCGGGCCGATGCGCAGTCAACCGCTGGAGTTGGACGCCGGCGCCACGATTCCGCAGCCCGCGCCCGACGAACTTCTGGTGGCGGTGCTCGCTTGCGGCGTATGCCGCACCGACCTTCATGTCACCGAGGGTGACCTCGCGGTCCACCGCCCACACGTGACACCCGGCCACGAAGTCGTCGGCGAGGTCGTCGGAAAAGGATCGGACGCCGGCGACGAGTTCGCGGTGGGGGACCGGGTCGGCGTCGCGTGGCTGCGCCACACCTGCGGGGTGTGCGACTACTGCCGGCGGGGCGCGGAGAACCTGTGCCCCAACTCGCGCTACACCGGCTGGGACGCCGACGGTGGATACGCCGATTTCGCCACTGTCCCAGCCGCTTTCGCACACCGACTGCCCGATGGCTACACCGACAGCGAACTGGCACCGTTGCTGTGCGCCGGGATCATCGGCTACCGGTCGCTCCTGCGCGCCGAGCTGCCCGACGGGGGACGGTTGGGGTTGTACGGGTTCGGCGGCAGCGCCCACATCACCGCCCAGGTGGCGCTGGCTCAGGGCGCCGAGGTCCACGTCATGACCCGCGGTGCCGATGCCCGTGAGCTCGCGCTGGGGCTCGGCGCCGCGTCGGCGCAGGGCGCGGCCGACCCGCCACCGGTCAAACTCGACGCGGCGATCCTGTTCGCTCCGGTCGGCGACCTCGTGTTGCCTGCGCTGGAAGCACTCGATCGCGGTGGCACCCTGGCGATCGCGGGCATCCATCTCAGCGACATCCCAGCGCTGAACTATCAGCGACATCTGTTTCAGGAGCGCCAGGTTCGGTCGGTGACGTCGAACACCCGCACCGACGCGCGCGAGTTCCTGGCATTCGCCGGCCGTCATCGCATCGAGGTGACCACCCCGGAATATCCACTCGGGCAAGCCGACCGGGCACTGACCGACCTGGTCGAGGGGCGCATCGCGGGCGCCGCGGTGCTGCTGCCCTAGAGAGCGGCCAGCACCCCGCGAAGCTCGGCAGCGAGGCTGCCCCGCCCGTTGCTGTACAGCGGGCCGGTTCCGTCGGCGAGCAGCAGCCGCAGCCGGGCCATGCCCCGGGCACGCACCGGGCGCGGCGAATGCAGCAGCAGTGTGATGTCGTCGATCACGCCGCGGCAGCTGGCCAGTCGCCCTGGATGCACGGGGATCCGCGGCGAGAAGCCGCGACGGTCGCGATGCAGCTCGGCCAGCGCTTGCCGCAGCGTGCGGGCGAGCGCCTCGCGCTCCTCGACGGACGTCAGCCGCGCGATGTGAACCGCCAGCGAGCTGCCCGACAACGGGATGATGCCCGCTTCGACGTCGCGGTCGAGCCGGCCGGCGAAAAGCCGTGCCTTCAGGCGGGAACTGAGCGCCGCGCGATCGAGAAGCTCAGCCGAGACGGGGGCGTCGAATTCACCCGGCAGCCGGGTGTTAGTGTCGCGGGAGTTGGCGTGGCGGATGTTATCGTGAAAATCGTTGGGCCCCATGGCCTTTTCCTGTTCCGAGATCGGCATCGTCGCCTTCTCTTATGACCATCCAAAACGTTACACCGGTCATGCATGACCAGTCAAGTTGATTTACCAGTCACTTGCTCCTACGCTGGCTGATATGACGCAGGCCCCTGCGGAGTGGCTCGGGGACACCGAGGCTAAACCGGCACCCGTGCCGCTGGCCCGAATACAAGCGCTGGTCAACACCGTCGATCTCGAATCCGGTGCCGACCGATTGGCGCTCGCCACCGACGCGCAGCCGTGGCTGCAGGCCCAGGGACTCCTGCCGGCCTGCGACGTGCCCACCGCCGATGACCTGCGCACCATCCGCGAACTGCGGGAAGCGCTGCGCGCCATGCTCGTGCACAACGCGGGCGGCCCAGCGCCGACCGACGAGCAGCTGGGGCCGTTGAGCCAGATCGCAGATGCTGCGGGTGCCCGCGTTCACCTCGGCTCGGACGGCACAGTGCACGTCGGCGCCGAGAGCGATTCCCTGAACGGGCGGCTGCTCTCGCTGCTGCTGGTGGTCTCCGACGCCCAACGCGACGGAACCTGGACTCATCTCAAGGCCTGCGGCAATGAGGACTGCCGATGGGCGTTCTACGACCGGTCCCGCAATCACGGCGGCACCTGGTGCGACATGGCCACGTGCGGCAACAAGCTGAAGAACCGGGAGTTCCGGGCGCGCCGAAGCCGCCGCGACTAACTCAGGACAGGTGCCACACCAGGGCAGCAGCCAGAGCACCGAGACCGTTGAGCGACCAGTGCAGTGCGATCGGCGCAATCAGGCTGCCGCTGCGCCGCCGCAGCCAGGTGAACACGAAGCCGGCGGCTCCCGTCGCCAGCACCGCCATCAGCACCCCGGCGAGCATGCCCACCACGCCGCCGCCGAAGATCCTGGTGAAACCGACATTGCTGCTGGTCAGACCCAGCGACGTGGCGACGTGCCACAAGCCGAACAGCAGCGACCCGGCGGCCGCCACCCCACGAAAGCCCCAGGCGCGGTCCAGCGCGCCGTGCAGCACGCCGCGAAACGCCAGCTCCTCGGGAATCACGGTCTGCAACGGGATGATGATCATCGACGCCAGCAGCGCGCCCGATAGCGTGGCGTAGTGGTTGTTCAGGAACATCGGGCGGGTCCAGGGCAGCAGCGCGCCCACCGCGATGACGGTCAGCACCAACAGCACCGCGCCCAGCGCATACAGCGCGCCGGACTTCCAGTGCTCGCGGCCCAATCCCAGCTCGGTCCACCCCAATCCGCGTGAGCGCACCAGCAACAGCAGGCCGAGAGCGGCGGCGGGCACCACGGCGACGTTGGCCCACGGCGTGGTGAAGTGCGCGAGCAGGTTGGTCAGCGCCAGCACGACGACGACGATGCCGATATCGGCGTAGATCCGGAAGTGATGGAGTGCGGCCAGCTGCGAAAGCGCGGGATGGGGATGCGGGGCCACCGCGCTCTGCTCGGACATAACGGGCCAAGTGTACCTGTGGCCGCAAAATGCCCAGTTCAGCCGCAGCCAGCTAGGTTGCTATTCGTTGTCCCCGCCGGTAGCCGCCACCGCGTCTACGGCCCCCGACACCTGAGTCCCACGCGCATCCGGCCACACCCAGTCGCGCACCTCGGGGAGGTCGTCGCCGTAGGCGCGGGTGTATTCGCGGGCGGCCAGACGCTTGTCGGCCATCTGCTGGCGCAGGGTGGCGCACGCGGATCCCAGGCCCGGCACCCGGTCGATGACGTCGATGACGAGGTGGTAGCGGTCCAGGTCGTTGAGCATCACCATGTCGAACGGTGTCGTGGTGGTGCCCTCCTCCTTGTAGCCACGCACGTGGATGCGGCTGTCGTTGCTGCGGCGATAGGTCAGCCGATGGATGAGCCATGGGTAGCCGTGGTAGGCGAATATGACGGGCTTGTCGGCGGTGAAGATCCCGTCGAACGCCCGGTTGGACAGCCCGTGTGGGTGTTCGGTGTCGTCCTGCAGACGCATCAGATCCACGACGTTCACGAAGCGCACCCGAAGCTCGGGCAAGTGCTGGCGCAGCAGGTCGACGGCGGCCAGCGCCTCCAGCGTCGGCACATCACCGGCGGCCGCGATCACCACGTCGGGCTCCTCGCCGACCGTCTCGTTGCCGGCCCATTCCCAGATACCCAGCCCGCGGGTGCAGTGCGCGATGGCTTCGTCCATGGTCAGGAAGTTGGGATGCGGCTGTTTCCCGGCGACGACGACGTTGACGTACTGGCGCGAGCGCAGGCAGTGGTCGTAGGTCGAGAGCAAGGTGTTGGCGTCCGGCGGCAGGTACACCCGCACGACCTCGGCGCGCTTGTTGACGACGTGGTCGATGAAGCCCGGGTCCTGATGACTGAAGCCGTTGTGGTCCTGGCGCCAAACATGGCTGGACAGAAGGTAATTGAGGCTCGCGATCGGGCGGCGCCACGGGATGTGGTTGGTGACCTTGAGCCATTTGGCGTGCTGGTTGAACATCGAGTCGATGATGTGGATGAAGGCTTCGTAGCAGTTGAACAGCCCGTGCCTGCCGGTCAGCAGGTACCCCTCGAGCCAGCCCTGGCACTGGTGCTCGGAGAGCATCTCGATCACCCGGCCGGCTCGGGCCAGATGCTCGTCGACCTCGGGGCCGACCAACTCGGCATCCCATTGCTTGTCCGTCACCTCGAAGACGGACTGCAGGCGGTTGGACGCGGTCTCGTCGGGTCCGAAGATCCGGAAGTTGTCCGGGTTGAGCCGGATCACCTCGGTCAGCCACTGCCCGAGCACGCGGGTCGCCTCGGCGACGGTGGCACCGGGCGCAGGCACGTCCACGCCGAACGTCCGGAAGTCCGGCAGGCGCAGATCTTTGAGCAGCAATCCGCCATTGGTGTGCGGGTTTTCGCTCATCCGCAACTGGCCGGGCGGCGCGAGTGCGGCGATGTCGGGATCCAGCTTGCCGTCGGCGTCGAACAACTCCTCGGCCCGGTACGAGGCCAGCCACTCGGCAAGCACCTGAAGGTGTTCGGGGGTGTCGCGGGCGCTGGCCAGCGGGACCTGATGCGCGCGCCACGAGCCGGTGGTCTTCTTGCCGTCGATGGTGGCGGGTCCGGTCCACCCCTTCGGGGTGCGAAACACGATCATCGGCCAGGCCGGGCGCTCCGCATCGGGAGACGCCTTGATTTCGGTGATCCGGTCCAGGACGTCGTCCAGCAGCGCGGCGAATCGGCGATGCGCGTCGGCGTGATCACTCGACCCGTCGTCGGGCACTTCGAAGAAGTACGGCTGATGCCCCAATCCGACCATCAAACTGCGTAATTCGTCTTCGGGGATACGCGCCAGCACGGTCGGGTTGGCGATCTTGTAGCCGTTGAGATGCAGGATCGGCAGCACCACGCCGTCATTGGCGGTGTTGAGGAACTTGTTGGAGTGCCAGCTGGTGGCCAGCGCACCGGTCTCGGCCTCGCCGTCGCCGACCACCGCGACCACCAGCAGGTCCGGGTTGTCGAAGGCTGCGCCGTAGGCGTGCGAGAGGGCATAGCCGAGTTCCCCGCCTTCGTGGATCGACCCGGGGGTTTCCGGGGCGACGTGCGACGGGATGCCGCCGGGGAAGGAGAACTGGCGGAACAACCGGCGCAGGCCCTCGGCGTCCTGGGTGATGTCGGGGTAGGTCTCGGTGTAGGTGCCGTCCAGGTAGGCGTTGGCCACCAGCCCGGGTCCGCCGTGGCCGGGTCCGGTCACGTAGATGGTCGACTGCTCGCGCGCCTTGATGGCGCGGTTGAGATGCGCGTACAGGAAGTTCAATCCCGGGGTCGTGCCCCAGTGCCCGAGCAGTCGGGGTTTGACGTCCTCGCGGGTCAGCGGCGTCCGCAACAGCGGGTTGTCGAGTAGGTAGATCTGACCGACGGAGAGATAGTTGGCGGCGCGCCACCACCCGTCGAGTTGGGCGATGGTCTGTTCGCTGATCGACTCCATGTTCCCCATCCAACTCCGATCGGGGTGCCCGTGCCTGCGGGGCACCATTTGTTCACGGGCCGCTCTACTACGCTGGCGGGGTGCTGGGCTTCGCGTTACCGCAATTCGGCGAGTCCGCCCATGCCGAGTTGTCTCGATTCGCCTCGACCGCCGAGCAACTCGGCGCCGAGAGCCTGTGGGTGGGTGACCGGCTGTTGGCCGCGGCAGATCCCACCGTCGGCTACGGCGGCGGCGATACCGTGCCGCTGAACTTCCGCAGCAGCCTTGATCCGTTCACCGCGCTGACGGTCGCCGCGACGGTGACGACGTCGGCGCGGCTGGGGTTCAGCGTGCTGGTCGCGCCGTGGTATCCGCCGGTTCAGCTGGCCCGGCAGTTGACCAGCATTGACGTGGTCAGCCGCGGCCGGCTGCTACCCGGCTTCGGGATCGGCTGGTCGCCCGAGGAGTACCGGGGCGCCGGTGCCTCATTCGAGCGTCGTGGTGCCCAGCTCGACGAACTGCTCGACGCAGTCGAGGCACTGTGGACCACCGATCCCGTCTCGTTCGACGGCGATCGATACCACATCCCGCCGTCGTGGGTGAGCCTCAAACCCGTCCAGCGGCCGCGCCCGCCGATCTATCTGGGTGCGTCCTCGTCTGCCGGGCTGCGCCGGATCGGCCGGCGCGCCGACGGATGGCTGGCCGTGATCGGTGTGCCCGGCAATGTACGGATCGACAAGCTGGCCGCCCAGCGCGCGGTGATCGACGACGCGGCACAAGCGGCGGGACGGGATCCGGCGGCCATCGCCACCCACGTTCGGGTCAACGTCGCTGCGGACACTCCGATCGACGCGGTGGAGGATGCGTTGAAGACCTTGCAGGACAACGGATATCACGACGCATTCGTCGACACCCTCTACGTCACCGCGGACACCGACACTGCGCTGGAATGGGTGGAGCGGCTGCTGGCGGTCGCCTCGTGACGGAATCGCTACTCGCCTCGGTGCGGGTGCTGGACCTCTGCGACGAGGCGGGCGACGGCGTCACCCGTCTGCTCGCCGACCTCGGTGCCGACGTCATCAAGGTCGAGCCGCCCGGCGGCAGCCCCGCGCGGCATGCGCGGCCGACGCTGGACGGGGTCAGCGTCCCGTTCGCGCTGCACAACGCCAACAAGCGCGGCACCGTGCTCGATCCCTCCGTCGATGCCGACCGCAGCACGTTCTTCGAGCTGGCCGCCGGCGCCGACATCGTCGTCGACAGCGGAACACCCGGACTGACGGCGGCCTTCGGCACCTCGTGTGCCGCCCTGGCCGATCAGTTCGCAGGGTTGGTCACCATGTCGGTCACCGATTTCGGGACGCAGGGTCCGCACGCGTCCTGGCGGGCCACCGACGCGGTGCTCTACGCGATGTCCTCGGCGTTGTCCCGCTCTGGCCCGGCGACCGGCACCCCGGTGCTGCCCCCGGACGGCATCGCGTCGGCTACGGCGGCGGTGCAGGCGGCCTGGGCGGTACTGGTCGCCTACTTCAACCGATTGCGCTGCGGGACAGGCGATTACGTCGACTTCTCCCGCTTCGACGCGGTGGTCTTGACACTGGATCCGGCATTCGGCACGCAGGGTCAGGCCGCGACCGCACGCAACACGGCCGAACGGTGGCGGGGCAGGCCGAGAAACCAGGACTCCTATCCGATCTTCGCCTGCCAGGACGGCTACGTCCGGCTCTGCGTTCTCGCGCCGCGGCAATGGCACGGCATGCGGGCGTGGCTGGGGGAGCCCGAGCAGTTCCAGGATCCCATCTTCGACTCGATTGCGGCTCGCACCAAGGCATTCGGTGAGTTGAGCCAACTGATGGCGGCCTTGTTCGCCGACCGGACGATGAAGCAGCTGGTGGCCGAGGGGCAGGCGCACGGGGTGCCGATCGCGGCCGTCCTGACTCCGTCGCACGCATTGGAGTCCGAGCACCTTGCCGCGGTCGGGGCGCTCGTCGACACCGAGTTGGCGCCCGGTGTCGCCGCGCGCGTGCCGGTGGGTTACTGGGTGGTCGACGGCACTCATGCCGGCTATCGAGCCCCCGCGCCCAGGCTCAGCGACGACGACAAGCACTGGGAGTCACCACCATTCGACCCGAAGGCAACCCGCGGCGTGGGCGCGCGGCCGCTGGAGGGCATTCGGGTCCTGGATCTGGGGGTCATCGTCGCGGGCGGGGAACTGAGCCGGCTGTTCGCCGACCTGGGTGCCGAGGTGATCAAGGTCGAGAGCTCGAGCTATCCGGACGGGCTGCGCCAGAAGGGCCCGCATCAGCAGATCAGCGAGTCCTTCGCCAGGGCACACCGCAACAACCTCGGCCTTGGCCTGGAGCTGCGCAGCCCGGCGGGCGCCGACGTGTTCAGCCGGCTGGTGTCTGCATCGGATGCCGTGTTCGCCAACTTCAAGCCGGGAACCCTGCCCGCACTGGGCTTTTCCCACGATCGGCTGCACGAGCTCAATCCCGGTCTGGTGGTCGCCGAAAGCAGCGCGTTCGGCGACACCGGCCCCTGGAGCAAGCGCATGGGCTACGGCCCGTTGGTGCGCGCCACCATCGGCGTGACCCGGTTGTGGACATCGGAGGAGCCGCCGGCGCCCACCGCGCGGCACGCGTTCTACGACGCGACGACGATCTTCCCCGACCATGTCGTCGGGCGGATCAGCGCGATCGGCGCGCTGGCCGGGCTGATCCGGCGCGAGCGCGACGGTGTCGGTACCCGCATCCACGTCTCCCAGGCCGAGGCGGTGATCAACCAGCTCGACACGCTGTACGTGACATTGGCCGCGGCGGCCACCGGCGTCGAGCGGGTCGATCCGGATCCCACCACGCACCTGGTGCTGCCGTGCGCCGGTGACGACGAATGGTGTGTGGTGTCGGTGCGCTCGGATGCCGATTCGCAGGCGATCGCCGAGGTGATCGGGCACGGCGAGCTGGCAGCCTGGGTGCGGGAGCGGTCGCCGATCCAGGTCGCCGCGCAGCTGCAGGCCGCCGGCGTTCCCGCCGGCCCGATGTACCGGGCAACCGACCTGCACGACGACCCACAGCTCCGGTCGCGAAATGTGTTCAGCGACATGGTCCATCCGCTGTTCGACGCGCCGCTGCCCACCGAAGCCGGGCCCGCGCCGTACCGCCACATCCCGCCCGCCCCGCAACGCCCGGCCCCGCTTCCAGGCGCCGACACCCGCCAGGTGTGCCGAGATGTGCTGGGCCTGGCCGACGATGACATCGAGCAATTGATCGCCGACGGGGTGCTGTTCGCACCCGCCGTGGACACCGAGACCACAGGAGTGAGCAGATGAGCACGGCCGCACAGATTTTCATCGACGGCCGATTCCAGGCCGCCGAGGCGGTGCAGCTGGTGATCGAGGCGGCCACCGGCGAGGCGCTTGGCGACGGTGCCAGCGCAACCGAGGCCGAGATCGACGCCGCGGTAGCCGCGGCCGGGGCGGCGTTGTCCGCGTGGCAGTCTGCGTCACCGGATCATCGTGCGGGGGTGCTGACCGCCTTCGCTGCCGCGCTTGACCAGCGTGCTCGCGGCACCGACGAATTGGTGACTCGGGAGAACGGCATGCCGATGTCGTTGTCCCGCGGGGCGAATGGCCGGTTCCCGGCCGCATTGGTGCGTTACTACGCCCAGCTGATCACCGAGACCCCGATCGAGGAGATCCGCCCGAGCATGATCGGGCACACGGTCGTGCGCCGGGAGGCCGTCGGGGTGGTGGCCGCGATTGTGCCGTGGAATTACCCGCAGGCGCTGGCCGCGTTCAAGCTGGCGCCGGCACTCGCAGCCGGCTGCACGGTGGTGCTCAAGGCCGCCCCCGAAACAGCCTTGGACGCTTTGGTTTTCGCCGAGGCCGCCGCGGAAGCCGGGCTGCCGCCCGGTGTGCTCAACGTGGTGCCCGGTGGCGCGGCCGCGGGCGCCTACCTGGTGGCCCACCCCGGCGTCGACAAGGTCACGTTCACCGGGTCGACGGCAGCGGGTCGCCTCATCGGCGAGGTGTGCGGACGGCTGCTGCGGCCGGTCACCCTCGAGCTGGGCGGCAAGTCCGCGGCGATCATCCTCGATGACGCGGATCTGGACGCCACCATGAAGGGACTGCGAACGGCCTCCTTCGTCAACAACGGCCAGACCTGCCACCTCAGTTCGCGGATTCTGGCGCCCCGGTCGCGCTATGACGAGGTGCTGAGTGCGCTCGTCGATATGGTCGACGGCCTCACCGTCGGTGACCCGCTGGACAAGGCGACCGACATCGGCCCACTGGTCAGTGCCCGCCAGCGCGATCGGGTGCTGGGCTACATCGATTCTGGTAAGAACAGCGCGGCGAAACTCGTTGCGGGCGGCTCGGTTCCGGCCGATCAGAAACGTGGTTGGTTCGTCTCACCGACGGTGTTCGCCGACGTGAACAACGGCGACCGCATCGCCCAGGAGGAGATCTTCGGTCCGGTGCTGGCGGTGATCCCGTACGACGGCGATGACGAGGCGATCGCGCTGGCCAATGACAGCGAGTTCGGCCTGGCCGGGACGGTGTGGTCCACCGACGACGAGCGCGCCACCGAGGTGGCCAGGGCGGTGCGCACCGGCACCGTGGGGATCAACGATTACCAGCTGGATTTCCGCGCGCCGTTCGGGGGAGTGAAGGCCAGCGGTATCGGCCGTGAACTCGGACCCGAGGGGCTGGACGCGTTCTTCTCACTCAAGTCGATCTACCGGGTGGGGCCCTCCGACAGCAGATGAAACCTGAGTGGCCACTTGCAACGCGTTGGGTCGGACGCGCGTCACAAGTGGCCACTGGCCTCGGTGGGTCCGGTTTGGGCTAGCCGCCCGTCCCGATGCAACCGACGCCGTTGACGCAGCCACCGGCACCGCCGGGTCCGGCGCCGCCCTGGACACCGGGGGCCGATCCGCTGACACCGCCCGGTCCGGCGCCGCCCTGGACACCGGGGGCCGATCCGCTGACACCGCCCGGTCCGGCGCCACCCTGGACACCGGGGGCCGATCCGCTGACACCGCCCGGTCCGGCGCCGCCCTCGACACCGGGAGCCGTGCCCGTCACGCCACCGGGCGCGGTGCCGGTGCCACCCGGAGCCATGGTGTCGGTCGGGCTGGTCGTCGTCGTCACCAGTGATGACGTCGTCGTCGGCGTCGTGGTCGTCGTCGATGTCGAACTCTTGCCGGAGTCGCCGCTTCCACTACAGCCGACGGTCAACGTCAGTACTGCGGCTCCGCCAACCAACGCCATTGCGGCCCTGGACATCGTTCTCGATCCGAGAGGCATGCGGCCCTCACTTCCTTGTTAGGGGACATCTCCGACCGCTTACCCGCCATGCCCCCAAACAAACCCCGGTGCGCCAGGGTTTAGCTCAGCGAGGCCCAGAAATCGCTGAGCGCCTGCGCGCCTCGCGCGGGATCCTGCAGCATCCACCAGTGCCCGAGTCCGTCGAGCACCTCGGTGCGGGCTCCGGCCCGCGCAGCGGCGTCCCGTCGCAGGTCATCGCTACCGACATAGGTGTCTTCGGTGGCCAGCAGCGACAGTCCCGGCCGGGCCGCGGCGTTGGGCAGCGAACGCCCCGCCTCGGCCATCGCCGGCTGGGTGGCCGAGCGGTACAGCGCCAGAATGGCCCGGCCCATCTCAGGCCCCTGCGCGACGGCCAATTCGGTGGCGACGTCCTCGGGAATGCCGAGCAGCGTCAGCTGGGGAACCCGGTCTTCCACCGAGCCGCCGATCATCGCCTCGACCAGTTCTTCGCCGGCGTCCGGTGTCTGCCACACCTGCGCCATGTCATGCCAGACGTAGTCGGGGTGCAGGATGCCCAGCACGTCGCTGGCCCAGCTGCGCACCAGTTCCGGGCGGTGCATGACGAGGTTGATGACATGGCCGCCACCCCAGTCGTGGCCGACCAGGTCGACGGGGGCATCGAATCGCTCCAGCTCGGCTTCCAGCCAATCGCGGTAGGCCAGGTACGTCATCGGGAAATCCGCGGGCAATGGCGCCCCGAATCCCGGCGGCGACAACCGCACCACGTCGTCGCGACCGAGTTCTGCGACCAGCGGGCCCCAGATCGCGTCGGTCTCTGGATTACCGTGCACCAGAACCACCGTCATGGCGACATCGTGGCATGGCCGCCGACACCGATCGTCTCTGCCCCCACCGCGCGGTGCTAGGTTTTGACGGCCGTCAAACACCGCCACGACTACGGAAGGGATCGTCGATGGATCCTCGGACGCCGGTACTCGTCGGGGCCGGACAGGTCAACCAACACGACGACGCCGACATCGAACCCGTCGATCTGATGGTCGCGGCTGCCAGGCAGGCAGCCGATCCGCGGGTGCTGCAGGCCGTCGACGCGATCCGGGTGGTCAACCTGCTGTCATGGCGTTACCGCGATCCCGGGCTGCTGCTGGGCCAGCGGATCGGTGCGCCCGAGGCCGCCACGCGCTATACCGGGGTCGGCGGCAACACCCCGCAATCACTGGTGAACCAGGCCTGCCTGGACATCCAGAGCGGCCGCAACAACATCGTCCTACTCGCCGGCGGGGAAACCTGGCGCACACGGATGCGCTTGCGCGCCAAGGGAATCAAGCCGGACTGGACCCGCCAGGACGATACGGTGCCGGTGCCGCCAGGCGGCGAGGACGTGCCCATGTCGGGCCCTGTCGAAGATCGCATCAACCTGGATCGGCCGTCGTTCGTCTATCCACTCTTCGAGCAGGCGCTGCGGATCGCGAACGGTGAGACCGTCGAGGAGCACCAGCACCGCATCGCCGCGCTGTGGGCGCGATTCAGCGACGTGGCGGCGGGCAATCCTTACGCGTGGAGCCGCGAGGCGCGCACTGCCGAGCAGATCGGGCAGGCCAGCCCGGACAACCGCATGATCAGCTGGCCGTACCCGAAGCTGATGAATTCCAACAACATGGTCAACCAGGCCGCCGTGGTCATCCTGTGCTCGGCGGAGAAGGCCACCTATCTGCAGATCCCGCGCGATCAGTGGGTCTTCCCGTACGCCGGCACCGACTCCCACGACACCTATGCGGTGGCCGAACGCGACGAGCTGCACCGTTCGCCGGCGATCCGAATCGGCGGCCGTCGCGTCCTCGAACTGGCCGGCGTCGGCGTCGACGACCTCGACCACATCGACGTCTATTCGTGCTTCCCGTCCGCGGTGCAGGTGGCCGCCGAGGAGCTCGGGCTGCCCACCGATGACCCGCAGCGACCGTTGACGGTCACCGGCGGGCTCACCTTCGCAGGCGGACCGTGGAACAACTACGTCATGCACTCGATCGCCACCATGGCCGGTCTGTTGCGTGCCAACCCGGCCGCACACGGCTTGATCACCGCCAACGGCGGTTACCTCACCAAGCACAGCTTCGGCGTCTACAGCGCCACCCCGCCACCGGCCGCCTTCCGCTGGGAGGACGTCCAGGCCGAGGTCGACCGCGAGCCCACCCGCCGAGCAGTGGTCGAGTGGGACGGCGAGGGCACGGTGGAGTCCTGGACCACGCCGTTCGATCGTGACGGACGTCCGGAGAAGGCGTTCCTGACGGTGCGGACCAGCGATGACGCCAGGGCGATGGCGCTCATCGACGATCCCGAGGCGGCAGCGGTGACCGTGACCGACGACATCGCGGGTGCCAAGGTGCGGGTGCACGCCGACGGCCGGGCCAGCCTGGCCTGATCGGGGCCCACCTGGATTTTGTTTGGGCACCGGCTCAAGTGTCGAAATTTTTCCCCCGGCCTGCCTATCCTCGTCTTTGCGCGGGGGAAGTGGGTTTTGGCATGCGCATTTTGCTCACGGAAGTCACCGGAGAGCTAGGTCGCGCCCTCGCCCAGAGCCTGCTGGCGGCCGGCCACGACGTCCACGGGATCGCCGAGCGACCCCATCGCGACCTCGATCCCGGCGTCGACTTCGTCTGTGCCGTCCTAGCCGATCCGGTGTTGTACCAGCTGGCAGAGAGCGCCGACGTCGTCGTCCCCCTGCCGGGCGAGGGTGCCGAGACCCGCGCGGCTGACGTGGCCCGCATCTGCGACGCCGCCGCCCGCGGTGGTGCCCGGATCGTCTTCCCGTCGCTGTCCCTGCTCGCTCCTGGCAGCTGGCAACAGGCCGAGGACCTGGTCAGCACCGGCTGGGCGCCGAACCTCGTGGTGCGCGTCGCCGCACCGCTGGGCCGCCAGGCCGACGCGCTGGTGTGCCGGTCGGTGGCCGCGCTGTTGGACACCGACGCCTCAGGGCCGCTACACGTGCTGCACGTCGACGATCTGATCCGGTTTCTGGTGATCGCCGTCGGCACCGACCGTACCGGCGTCGTGGACCTCGCCACCGTCGACACCACCACCGAGGTCTCGGCACATCGGATCCTCGGCGGCATCGATCCTCGGCCCAAGGTGCGGGGCGTGCCGGGCTGGGCCGAATTGTGCCCGCCGCTGGATCTTTCCGCCCTGCACAGCGAGTGGGATTTCGAATGCGGTTGGGGCGCAACGGAGGCCGTCACCGACACCGTGCGCGGCCTGCAGGGGCGCAAGGTGGGGACCAACGGCGCCGTCGCGGCCCCCGGCCGAATCCCGATGCCCGTCGCGGGTGTTCCGCCAGCGCACGGAGCCGAATCACGCAGCGCCGCAACGGAAGGCACCGACGGCGAGTTCGACGACCGCATCGACCCACACTTCCCGCTCTTCGTCGCCAGCCCGCTGCACGAGACCACCGCCAGGCCGCTCACCCCGATGTCGCTGGATCTGCACCTGACCGGCCTGCGGACCGCCGGGAGGGCACTGGCTCAGCTGCTGGACCTGCGCGACCCGGTGGCCGGCGAATGGGAGAGCCGGCTGGTCGCGGCGTTCGGGCACCGGATCTATCTCGGGGCGTCGGCCCTCGCGGCGGCCGAATCTCGGCTGCCTGCCCGCGCGGCCGCGTTGTCACAGCGGCTGCGCGGTGCGGCTGATCGGCGGCCGGCGGGCACCGGGCGACTGGCCTCGATCACCGGCGCGATGTCGACGACTCGCCTGATCTCCTCGGCACGGATGTACAGCCGCCATCTGCGCGCCTACCGTGAGGCTGCCGACGCCGAGCGGCGCGACGCCGCCAAGCTGACGTTGCTGCGCGACGCCCAGCTTGAGGCGCGAATTCGTCTGCTGCGCAGTAGAGTTCATGAGGGATGGGTGCTCACTGCGCTTGCGGCGTTGCTTGCCGAGGTCGCGCCTGCGCAGCTGGACGCTGCAGGGGAGACGGCCAGCATCCGGTCGGAGGTCGACTCCCTGGCACGGGTGCTGCGCGCACACCCCTACGCGCGGGCCGCACTGGAAGCCGGCGACGAGGCGGCCGCACGCACCGCGGCGCCCATGTTCGCAACGGCATTCGACTCCGCGCTAGCCCACGTAGGGCATCGCGGTCCCGGTGCGGCCGAACTGGCTGCCTCGGTGCTGTTCGACCGGCCCGACGCACTGATCGCGGCAGCGGCGCGGGTCCCGAGTTCACCGGTGCGCGATGACGAGCCGACGCTGCCGGGCCCGCAGGCGTGCCGGGCGCTGGCCTACGACACCACCATGCGGTTCACTCACCAACTGCGGCTTGCGGTGCGGGAATTGGGTCGCCGGCTGGTTGCCGAGGACAAGCTCGCAGCGCCCGACGACGTCTTCTACCTGACCGTCGCGGAAGCCCTCGGCCCGCCGTCCGACAGCCGGCTGCGCATCAAACGCCGGATCGCCGAACGGGAGCGACTGCAGGGCGTGCGATTGCCCGCGGTGATCGACGCCGCGTGGACGCCTGTCGGTGCGCCCGATGCCGCGCAAGTCGCGGACGAGTTGCACGGAACCGGGGTGTTTCCCGGTGTCGTAGAGGGCACCGTCCGGGTGATCACCTCGGCCGCCGACGCCGACCTCCAGGCCGACGACATCGCCGTCATCGCCACCGCCGACATCGAATCCGTCACGCTGCTCGGCACACCGGCCGCTGTGCTCACCGACGGCGGTGCAACGCTTGCCGACGCGGCGCGGGCCGCGACCGAACTGCGAGTGCCCTTCGTGGTCGGGGTCACCGATGGGACGACGCGGCTGTGCCCTGGCATGCGGGTCCGCGTCGATGGTTCGACCGGGCTGATCACCGTGCTCGCGCTGGACTGCGAAGTCGTTGGGGCGTGAGGTGAGGTATACCGTGTCCCGGTGATGTGGCGGACGATCGCGACCCTCTCGGCGGTGTGGTACCTACTGATCGTGGTGCCTGCCCTGATCGGCACCCGGATGCTCGACCACGTCGGTTCCGCGGCCGCCACCGGCCGGGTGCTCGCCGTCTGGCTCGTCGGGTACGTCGCGCAGTTCGTTGTCTTCCTGATGATTTCGCGCCGATCACCGCGCCCGGTGCTGCTGGGCTGGTTCATTTCGGCGATGGTCCCGTGGGCCGCCGACTGGACGGCACCACTGTCCCTGCGGTGGCTGGTGGGGTGGACCGTGCTGATCGGCGGTTATGCGGCGTGGCTGGTCGCCCGTGTCGCGGAAGTCGATCGGCTGCGCAGCGACGGCGTGCGCGGCACCGGTGTGGTCCTCGAGGTGATCAGGCCGGTTTTCAACGTCGTGGTCAACAAGGATGCCGGCCGCCGCGTGCTGCGACTCAGCATCGAACGATCCGATGGCACAGCGCCTTACGAGGCCCGCCTGACCGGGACGTTCATTCTCGGCGAGGTGCCGGAGTCGGAGGACCGGGTGGCGGTGCGCATCGACCCGGATCGGCCAGAGCGCATCGAGCTCATCGAAGACGAGCCGATCCTGCGGGCCGCACCGCAACCCACCGATCTCGAACCCGAGATCGCCGACCGATTGCACACACTGAAGACCATGCGCGATCGGGGCGATCTGACCGACGCCGAATTCGCCACGGCCCGAAAGCGACTCCTCGAGCAGTGACCGCTCTGGAGAACGGCCTACGCGTGCGCAGACCCGACCAGGTCGCGCAAGTCGTCGTCCAGCGAGACGCGCACGAGCGCCGCGGCCAGCGGCGCGACCGTTCGTCCGGTGAGCGCGGCCAGTCTGTCGGAATCGTGGGGGAGTCCCAGCTCACCTGCGGTATCCAATGCGCGTTTGTCGAAGTATGGCTTTACCCAAGGCCATACGTCTTGGACCTCGCGTAGGAAGATGTCGGCTCCGGTGTCTCCGATTCCGTCGAACTGCTTGAGGAGAACCTTGGTGGCCCGCACGTCGGGCTTGCCGATCCGGGCCAGTATGCGGAGGTCACCGCGAAAGTCCTTGTCGACCCGGTTGGCGAGCTCGGTGAGCCGCGACGCGGAACTCTCGTCGTAGCGCACGTACCGCGCCCGACTGAACGCCTCAAGCATCGTCGGCCGGTCGGCCGTGAGGACCGAGGTCGGCGTGCGAAGGCCGGCCCGGAACAGCTCCTTGGCGGCCTGCGTCGCGATGGCCGCGTCAATCGGCTTGCTGGCCAGCACACACAACACCAACAGCTGGAACAACGGCATCGGGGCGTCCCGCAGGGTGATCCCGGCTTCGGCGGCGTAGGTGGTGCCCGCGTGCTCGCGCAGCCGCCGCACGAAATCGCGAGCCTCCCAATCATCCATATCGCCAGTCGATACCCCCACGGCAAATTGGTGAAACGGCGTTATTTTTCGCCGTAGGGCCCTCGCATAATTGACGCCGCTGTGATCAGCGCTTCGTGTCGCGCCAGGTGACCATTTTTTCCAACGTGCTGAGGTCGTATTTGCCCTCGGAGGCGCGGATCTCGGTGTGAAACAACGTCGCTCCTGCTGTGAGGTAGCTGTCCGCCGACTGCGGACCGGTCCAGAACGTCGACCGCTCGATATCACTGTCGGCGCGCCCGAATCCAGCGACCAGCTCGGCCACTCGTGCGCTGGCCTCGCGATAGGAGTCGATCGGCAGGAAGGTGTGCCAGATGTCGGCATGGCGCGCGACGGCGGGCAGCGTGCGCTTGGGGCCCGACCCCCCGATCAGAATCGGGATCTTGCGCAGCGGCGCCGGGTGCAGAAGCCCGAACCGGTGCTCGATGCGCAGCAGTCCGTCATCGAACAGGTCGGCCCGGGATTTGACCGTCCCGAAGTCGAAACCGTAAGTGGTGTAATCCTTCTCGTACCAACCCGCGCCGACGCCGAGGATCGTCCGCCCGCCGTTGATGTGGTCGAAGGTCCGCGCCATGTCCGCGAGCAGGTCCGGATTGCGATAGCCGATCCCCGCCACCAGCAGCCCGAGCTCGGCGCGGGTGGTGATCTCGCCCCAGGATGCCAGCGCGGTCCAACCCTCGAAGTTGTTCACGTCGGGTTGGACTTGAGCCAGTATCGGTTTTGCGTCGACGATCGACTCGATGAACGGCGCATGGAAGTGGTCATAGCCGAAGATGACGTCCGCCCCGATCGCCTCGGCATCGAGGACGGCCTGCCGCCAGGTGGCGTAGTCAGGGGTGTCGGCCGGCTGAATCTGAACGGCAACGCGTACGGGATAGGTCATGCACGCGACAAGGAGGACTCATCGTGATTTATTCCACGCTATTTCGGGGGCAGGGATTTCGCGTAATTGACGCCACGGGTAACCCAGCTGTGCAGCTGCCGCTTGGTGCGCATACCGGGGTCTTCGACCCGAATCCAGCCACGGGTTTCACGGCCCGCCATGATCATCGGTTCGACATGGTCACGGGCCACCAGGGCAGCGGTGTCCTCGGGTGGAACCCGCACCATCAGGCCGCCGCGCCCGCTGGCCGCCACGGCCATGTTGCCGTCGATCAGGAAGGCCAGGCCGCCGAACATCCGTTTCTCTTCGATGCCGCGCTCGGCGGCAAGTAGCTCGCGTAGGCGGTTCACCAGATCTTCGTCGTAGGCCATGGGATTTTTCCTACCACGCCCAGCAGACACAAAATCGCACGAACCCTTGCGGATTCGTGCGATTCTGCGTCTTCTCGCGATCAGGCCGCGGTGGTCGCCACCCCAGCCGCCGCCTCGAGGGCCTGAGCCACGATCTCGGCGACATCGGTCATCGGCTTCACGGTCAGCGCCTCGAGCACCTCAGCTGGCACGTCGTCCAGATCGGCCTCGTTGCGGTGCGGAATGAAAACCGTTGACAGCCCGGCGCGTTGAGCCGCCAGCAGTTTCTGCTTGACGCCGCCGATCGGCAGCACCCGCCCGTTGAGGGTGACCTCGCCGGTCATCCCGACATCCGCGCGGACCTGCCGTCCGGTGGCCATGGACACCAGCGCGGTCACCATGGTCACGCCGGCGGACGGACCATCCTTGGGCACCGCGCCGGCAGGCACGTGCACGTGGATCTTGCGGTTCAGCGCCGCGGGATCCACGCCCAGCTGCTCGGCGTGGCTGCGGACGTAGGACAGCGCGATCTGCGCGGACTCCTTCATCACGTCACCCAGCTGACCGGTGAGCTGCAGACTCGGCTCGCCTTCGGTGGACCCGGCTTCGATGTAGAGCACATCGCCGCCCAGTCCTGTCACGGCCAGCCCGGTCGCGACGCCCGGCACCGCCGTGCGCTCGGCCGACTCCGGCATGAACCGCGGCCGGCCCAGGTACTCGACCAGATCGGGCTCGTCGATGCTGACCGGAGCCTCGCTCGAGTCGAGCTTGGTCGTGACCTTGCGCATCGCCTTGGCCAGCAGCCGCTCGAACTGACGCACACCGGGTTCGCGGGTGTAGTCCGCGGCGATCTTGCGCAATGCCGCGTCGGTGACCGTGACCTCCTCGGGGGTCAGCGCCGCGCGGTCCCGTTGCCGGGGCAGCAGGTAGTCGCGGGCGATGGCCACCTTGTCGTCCTCGGTGTAGCCGTCGATCGACACCAGCTCCATGCGGTCCAGCAGTGCCGACGGGATGTTCTCGATCACGTTGGCCGTCGCCAGGAACACCACGTCGGACAGGTCCAGATCCAGATCCAGGTAGTGGTCGCGGAACGTGTGGTTCTGCGCCGGGTCCAGGACCTCCAGCAAGGCGGCCGACGGGTCACCACGGTAGTCCGAGCCGACCTTGTCGATCTCGTCGAGCAGCACGACCGGGTTCATCGAACCGGCCTCGCCGATGGCACGCACGATCCGGCCGGGCAGCGCTCCGACGTAGGTGCGCCGGTGGCCGCGGATTTCGGCCTCGTCGCGCACACCGCCGAGGGCGACGCGAACGAACTTGCGGCCCAGCGCGCGGGCCACGCTCTCACCCAGCGACGTCTTGCCGACCCCGGGCGGGCCGGCCAGCACCATCACCGCACCCGAACCGCGTCCACCGACGACCTGCAGGCCGCGTTGGGCACGACGGGAGCGCACGGCCAGGTACTCGACGATGCGGTCCTTGACGTCGTCCAGCCCGTGGTGGTCGGCATCCAGGATGTCGCGGGCGGCCTTCAGGTCGGTCGAATCCTCGGTGCGGGAGTTCCACGGCAGGTCCAGGACGGTGTCCAGCCAGGTGCGGATCCAGCCGCCTTCGGGGCTCTGCTCGCTGGAGCGTTCCAGCTTGCCGACCTCGCGCAGCGCGGCCTCGCGGACCTTGTCGGGCAGGTCAGCAGCCTCGACTCGGGCCCGATAGTCATCCGACCCGTCGGGCTCGCCTTCGCCCAGCTCCTTGCGGATGGCGTTGAGCTGTTGACGCAGCAGGAATTCCTTCTGCGTCTTCTCCATGCCGTCGCGGACGTCCTCGGCGATCTTGTCGTTGACCTCGACCTCGGCCAGCAGGTCACCGGTCCAGCCGATCAGGACACGCAGCCGTTCGGCCACATCCTCGGTCTCCAGCAGCTGGCGCTTCTGGATGTCGGACAGGTACGACGCGTAACCGGCCGTGTCGGCCAGTGCCGCGGGATCGGCGATCTTGTTGACCACGTCGACGATCTGCCACGCCTCGCGGCGCTGCAGCATCGCCAGCAGCAGTTTCTTGTACTCCGCGGCGAGTGCCTTGGTGTCCTCGGTCGGTTCGGGCTGGGCCACGTCGGTGACCTCAACCCAGAGCGCCGCACCGGGGCCGGTGGTTCCCGATCCGATATGGGCGCGACCTTCGCCGCGGACCACGGCGGCGGCGCCGCCCCCGGGAATGCGGCCGACCTGCACGATCGACGCGATGACCCCGTATGTGGGGTAGCGATCGTCCAGGCGGGGGGCGATCAAGAGCTGGCCGGAGTCAGTCGCCTGAGCCGCGTCGACCGCAGCCCGGGCGGCGTCGTCGAGCGTGATCGGAACCACCATTCCGGGCAGCACGATCGGGTCGCTGACAAACAACACCGGCACAGATTTGGCTTCAGCCATCAGTCCTCCAAAGTTCAGTCCGCTGCACTCAACCCTGGTGGCTAACGCTTTGTTCCCCGGGCCGGCGGGGCCGTCCCAGCACAAAGCAGCGAGCCTGCCGCCGGGGGGGTGGCGACAGGCTCGCTGTTGTTTTGGTGCGCTGGATCAGCCAGCGGACGGGGTGGCCCCCAGAACCCGCTGCATATCCGGGATCATCTGCTGCAGCTGCTGTCCCCAGTAGCCCCAGCTGTGGGTGCCGTTCGCGGGGAAGTTGAACACGCCGTTGCGTCCACCAGCCGCGAGGTAGTTGTCCATGAAGGTCTTGTTGGTGCGCAACGTGAAGCCTTCGAGGAACTGAGCGGCCATCAGGTTGCCGCCGCCACCGGAGGTGTCCAGATCCGACGGCGTACCGGTGCCGCAGTAGATCCACACCCGGGTGTTGTTGGCGACCAGCTGGTTGATGTTGACCATCGGGTCGTTGCGCCGCCATGCCGGGTCAGACGACGGACCCCACATGCTCTGCGCGTTGAACCCGCCCGCGTCGTTCATCGCCAGACCGATCAGCATCGGCCACCAGCCCTCGGAGGGGTTCAGGAAGCCCGACAGCGATGCGGCGTAGGTGTACTTCTGCGGGTAGTAGATCGAGTAGGTCAGCGACGCGCTACCGGCCATCGACAGACCGACGACGGCATTGCCGTTGGGGTCGACGCCATAGTTGGCAGCCAGGTAGGCCGGCAGTTCCTGGGTCATGAACGTTTCCCACTTATAGGTGTAGTTCTGCCCATTGCCCTGCGACGGCTGGTACCAGTCGGTGTAGAAGCTCGACTGGCCACCGACCGGCATCACGGTCGACAGACCCGAGCCGTACAGCCACTCGAACGCCGGGGTGTTGATATCCCAGCCGTTGTAGTCGTCCTGGGCGCGCAAACCGTCAAGCAGGTAGACCGCGTGCGGACCACCACCCTGGAACTGGATTCGGATATTGCGGCCCATTGCGGCCGACGGGACGTCAAGGTACAGAACCGGCAATCCCGGCTTGGAGAAGGCGGCCGAGGTCGCCGACCCGCCGACAACGCCGATTAGGCCGGGCAGAGCGAGTGCGGCCACGAAGGCTGCGGCCACGCGGCGCAACCATGTGCCTCGCATCAATTCGACGATCTTCATGACGGAAACCATCACCTTTCGTACGCGTTTCACAACCGGAGGATTGCTGTGTGCCGGTAGCTAATCACGCGCGCCCACGCCGACTTGGTACGCGCGGCGGTGCGCCAAGTCGCGGTTCGCTAACGATCAGGCGACGTGCCGGACTCGGGATCTGCCGCACCCCAACACCTTTGAATTGGTCGTCAATAACGGGACGATCACGCCCCGGCAACGATACGGTGGAGGGATGGATGATCCGTTCGACCTGCAACGCTTCGTCGAGGCCCAAGATCGCATGTACGACCGGGCCGTCGCCGAACTGCGAGCCGGCACCAAACACAGCCATTGGATCTGGTTCATTTTCCCGCAACTCGCCGAACTCGGAAGTAGTTCAACGGCAAGGCTTTACGGCATCAAATCACTGGACGAGGCGCAGGCCTACCTGGCCCATCCGGTGCTCGGGCCGCGGCTGCATGAGTGCACCCTGCTGCTGGCAGCCATCGAGGGCGCATCGATCAAAGAGATCTTCCCGTGGCCGGACAACCTGAAGGTGTGCTCGTCGATGACGTTGTTCGCCAGGGCCACCGCCGACAACGCCGATTTCCTGGGGGTTCTGGACAAGTTCTACGGCGGCGAGCAGGACCACTACACCTTGGAATTGCTCTAGCTCGGGCGCAGCAGCAGCCAGCCCTGTGGCGGGACCACGACCTCGCTGACGATCTCTTCCGGCGGTGCTGCTGTGCCGCCGACCAGCTGAGCAGGCCTGCCTGTGAGCGAGGCCACCGGTAGGCGCATCGGCGAGTCGTCGATGTTGAGTGCGACGATCAGCGCATCGTCACCGTTGCGGGTCTCGTAGGCGTAGGTCCGGTTGTCCAGTTGCAGCGCAGTGGTTTTCGCTTCATGCAGCCACGGATTGCGCCGGCGCAGGCCGATCAGGTACTGGTGGAGATTCAGCGTCTCGCGCCCGGCTGCGTCCGGTTGTGCCGGCGGCGGGCCGAACTCGGGACGGACCGCGTCGTCGCCACCGGCCCGCTCTTCCTTGACACCGTGCCATCCGAACTCGTCGCCGGCGTAGATGGAGGGCACGCCGCCGGTGGTGAACAACAGCACCAGGGCGTGCGTCACATGCTCGGGCCGCTGCACCTGGCTGGCGATGCGCGTGACGTCGTGATTGCCGACGAAGGTCAGGGGAGCGAAGGCCGCGAGAAAGTCGTTGTGCCGCTGCAGCGCCCAGTCCAGCTCGTGGAAATTGCCGTCGTTGAGGCTGCTCCAGATCGCCTTCCACAGCTCGTATTGGGTCACCGAGTCGACGCCGGAGCCCTCGACGAACGCGGCGTAGTCGCCGTGGATGACCTCGGCGACGAACCACGCGTCGGGATGGTTATCGCGGACCCGGGGCAGCACCTGTGCCCAGAAGGATTCCGGAACGGCGTAGGCGGCGTCGAGACGCCAACCGTCGGCGCCGCGGCCCAGCCAGTGGTTCATCACGTCGACGGTGTAGTCGACGACGGCCGGGCTGCCATGGTTGAGGGTCACGAGCTCGCCGTGACCTTCGAAGGTGTGGAAGCATCCGGGGCGGCCACGGAACCAGCCGATCGATTCGCTGTCTTCGTCGTCGACGGCGCGGCGGTAGCGGCCGAAATCGGTTCCGACATGGTTGAACACACCGTCGAGCAGCACCCGCAGCCCCCGCCGGTGCGCCTCGGAGACGAGGTGATCGAAGTCGGCGTCGTCACCCAGGCGGGGGTCGATCCGGAAGTGATCGGTGGTGTCGTAACCGTGGGTGCGGGAGGCGAACACCGGGCCCAGCGCGATACCCGAGGTGCCGAGTTCGACCGCATGGTCGAGCCAGTCGACCATGCGGCGCAGCCGGTGGTCGTCCGGGCCGGGCGGTTCAACGGCGGGAAAGGCGCCGACGAAGCCCAACGGGTACACATGCCACCAGATCGCGTGGCGCACCCAGTCGCTCATGGCGCGAACTTCGCCGCGTAGAGGGCCATCATCTCGTCGCGGTATTCCGGGGCCGGACCATCGACCGTGAGCTGTGGAGCGACCGTGGTGATCGGCAGCGCAGCCACCGGCGGTAGCGGCGCCTGCCACTCGGTCAGCCACTGGGCCAGCTGGGCACCGGCGACGGCAAACACAATGCGGCCCAAGCCAACCCATGCGTGCGCGGCCGCGCACATCGGGCAGTGCTCACCGGAGGTGTAGACGGTGGCGCGAGCGCGCTGGTCGGGGGACAGGTTGGTCACCGACCACTGCGCGATCGCCAGCTCGGGGTGGGCGGTGGCGTCGCCGCCTGCGACGTGATTGTGGTCCTCGAACAGGATTGCGCCGTCGGCGCCGACGAGGATCGAACCGAACGGCTCGTCACCGGCCGCCAGTGCGGTGCGGGCGAGTTCGACACAGCGGCCCAGTCGCCGGATGTCCTCGTCGTCGAGCGCCACGCTGTCTCACTCTACGCAACCGGTGTCGGCGGATGCCGGAAGCGCCAAAGGCTCAGCAGCCGCGGTGGATCCACCGGCGAACCAGACCGCCCGCGGGTCAGCGGGTAACACGCGAGCCCGACGAGCAGGGCGACGAGGTGCCCGACCGGGGTGAACCTCGGAGTGATCAACACCGCTGCGACGCAATAGCCGAGTACGACGATCAGGTAGAGCCAGCGCCAGGGACGCGCAAGGTGATATGTCAGCAGGCCGATGATGCCGACGGCGAAGTAACTGACGCCGATGTCGCGGGCATTGAGGTAGCGCGGTGAGATCATCGCCTCCTGAATCTGCCAGTACAGGAATCCCTCACTGGCGTAGGTGGCGACGATGTGGGCGATCAGCCCGGCGATCACGAAGCGCAGATGGCCGAGCCACCGCTCGGCCGGCGCGAGGAAGAGGCAGAACATCACCAGGTAGGGCCACCAGGAGGCGCCGTCGAGCCACAGCAGGCTGGTGATCAAGACCCGGATCGGGTCGGACGCCAGGTGGTGCAGGTTGGTCGAGTCCTTACGCAGCAGCTCGAGCAGGTGCCAGCGGGGCAGCAGATGTTGGGCCAGTGTCGTCAGGAACAGCACCGCCAGCCAGGTGAACGTCACCGGGGCAGTGCCGACGAAATGCACGACCGCCTGCGGCCAGCCACGCCGCGACGGAAGGACCGGCGAGGGCGGTTCTGAGCCGTCGTGCATGTGTTGAGGTTACGGCGTCAGTGGCAGCAGTCCTCGGCGGAAACTTCGAAAACCTCCAGCCGGCAGGCGCACGACGCCAGGATCGGGACGTCGGCGCGGGCCTTGGCCAGTTCGAGCTGGCGGCCGATGATCACTGCCTCGGCGGTGCGCCCCAGCCGCTGTAGGCATTCGTGATAGCCGTGCAGGCTCCACACGTTGCCCGGATGCTGACAGGGCCGGCTCAGCGTCGGGTCCAGACCGAGGTCGGCGGCATACACTGCGGCAGCCTCCTCGAGCCGCTCCTGCTCGAGCAGCAGCGCGCCGTAGGCGTGCCGGGTCGGCTGCATCCAACCCCAGGGTTCGTCGTAGGGCAACGCGTCATCGAGGGCGATCGCACGGCGCAGGTGCTCGAAGGCCTCATCGAAATCACCGTTGCGGTAGGCGATCTCGCCGTCGAGCATGGCGGCCGCGACCGCAAGGATGTCGCGGCTGGTGTTGTTGAACAGATACCGCGAATCCGGGACGCGAGCGTACGCCGCCACGAACGCCTCGCGTTCGGCGGCGGCCTGCGCCAGCTGTCCCTTGGCCGCGTGCGCGACGCCACGCCCATAGTGGATGGTCGCCGTTGTGCTGCAATACAACTCGGTGTCATGGGGGAGGGGTTCGGCGATCAGCTCATCCCAGCGGCCGAACCGGATCAGCACATGCACCCGCAGCGGAACGAACGCTTCCAGCCAGTCGGCCATCGGCGGGGATTCGATGGACAGCAGCTCGGCGGTCAGCTGCCCGGACAACTCGTCGGCGGCCTGCAGCGCGATCTGCGACTGGCCGGCGAACATCGCCGAGTAGACGATGAAGTGCAGATCGTGCGCCCGGTAGAGCGAGTAGAAATTCAGCGGTCCGGCACGTTCGACGAATCGCCGGTCGGCGGCCACCGCGGTCTGGTTGGCCAGCACCGAATCCCGATAGTTTCCGCACAGCACGTCGATGTGGGACGGCATGTGCTGCAGGTGGCCGGCGTCGGGCACCAGCCCACGCAGCAGATCCGCGGCGGGCAGCGCGTCCTCGGGGTGCGCCGACATCTCCATCGCGTGGATGTACAGGTGCAGCACGAAGGGGTGGCCGCGGCCGGCCTCGGTGGTCAAGGCGCGGTCCATCAGCCGTTTGGCCTCCACCACCCGCGATCCGGGGGCGGGCTCACCGGTTGTGTTGTCCCACAACGCCCATGCCGTCAGGTTGACCAGTGCGTCGGCGGCCAGCGCCAGCACGTCGACGTCGTCGGGGTAGGCCTGCACGAGTTCGGCCATCGCGTCGGCGTAGGCCGCGTGCCCGGCCGCCAGCGCCTCGGTGTCGTCGGGATCATCGGTCGGGAATCGGGTGGCCAGTGCCGCGATCAGGCCACGCTCGACGGCGCTGGCACGGCTCTTGGCCGCCAGCTCGAGTTCCATTCGGGCGCGCGCCAGGGAGGCCGCCAGATCAACCGGATCGAAAGCCTCCCAGGCCTTGTTGTAGTTGGGCCCGATGGCATAGGCGATGCCCCAGCGCGCGATCGCGAGGTCGGCGTCCAGGGCCAGGGCGCCCTCGAAGCAGCCGATCGCCTCCTCGTGGTTGAACGCGTAGGCCCACACCAGTCCCCGGTCGACCCACACCTGCGCCTGCGGGAAAGGAGTGTCGACCGGCCGGTGGTAGTCGCCGAGGTCGTAGTACGGCTCGGTGTCGCCGAACGGAACCGCCATGCTGCTCACCCTAGGTGAGCGCGCCGAGTCCGGATAGCGTTGCAACCGAGCCGAACGAAAGGGTGCACACCGTGATTCGCTGCGTGCGTTTGTTCACCGGAGCCGACCAGCAATCCCACATTCAGATCGGCCGCCTCGACCTGACGCCGGGCCGCAACGACGACCTGGTGTCGGCGGCGATGTCGACGAGCCACGTGACAGCGGAGGAGACCGCCACCGGCGGGACGCTCGCGTGGCATACCGCCCCGGTGCGCCAGCTCGTCATCACCCTCGCCGGCACCCTGGTGTTCACCACCCGCGACGGCGAGGAGTTCACCCTGGCTGCCGGCGACGTGCTGCTGGCCGAGGACACCGTCGGATCGGGCCACCAGTGGCGCCTGGTGGACGACGACCCGTGGCGGCGGATCTACATCGTGCTCGCCGACGGCGTCGACGTCCCCTTCGTCGCGGACTAGTTTCTCTCCGCGAGCAGACGCAAACGAGCCCCAAATCCCGGCGTGTCGGGCACGTTTGTGTCTGCTCGCGGGGAGCCGGCTAGTGCCCGGCGACGATATCGGACTCGTCGATGGTGACCGGCTCCTTGGCGCCGGGCAGGAACGAGTACGCCAGGCACACCACCGCGAAGAACAGGTAGCCAAGTGCGACTGGCGGATTAGCCGCCCACCCGATCTCCGGCGCGTGGATCAACCCGATGAATGACAGCACCGCGGCCACCGCCGAGGCCAGCGCGGCGTAGCGGAACTTCTTCTCCAGGATGAACGTCACCATGGTGCCGAGCACCAGGCCGACCAGGATCGCGCCTTCGCCGAGCGTCTGCAGCCCGTCGTAGACCACCCCTGCGTTGCCCAGCGCGTCCATGCCGACCTTGGTGGCCGACGTGCCAGCCGCGTTCAAGGCGTTGTCGATCAGGCCGCTGGCCCACTGCGCCAGGTTGGGCAACAGCGCGGCGACGACGGCCACCGCGTGCAGGCGCGGCACCGCTTGGAACGCCTGCGCCCCGATCAGCAGACCGATGTAGAGCAGGATCGGCACGATCGCGGGCACCGGCAGCAGCGCGGCCAGCACCCCGAACAACCCGAGGAAGCACAGCAATCCGATGACCACACCGCTGGCCAGCGAGTAGCCCGCGCGACCGCCGGCATCTTTCCACCCGGGATGCCCGATGTAGACGGCGGGCGGGAACGGCGAGCCGAACGCCGATCCGATCACCGCGCCGGCCCCGTCAGCCAGCAGCACGCTGCGCAAGTTGTAGTTGTCCCCGGCGGCCGCGGCGCTCTCCACATTGCTCATCGCTTCGGTGAAGTTGTAGACGCCCAACGGGATTGCGGTGCCGAGCAGAGGAGCCAGATGCGCAAGGCCCGACGCCAAGAGGTCGATGCGAAGATCCGGGATGCCGATCGCGATATCAGAAACCGCCTGGCCGACATCGGGCGCCGACATGAAGCCGCCGGCCCAGCCGATCGCCGTACCCACCAACAACGCCACCAGGCCGACGGGGATGTTGCCCGGCAGCTTCACATCGGTGAAGAAGCCGATCAGGATGATCGCCAGCACCGGCAGGCCGATCCAGGCGGCCTCCCACATCTGCGCCGCCGGCCGCATCGAGATGAACGTGATCGAGATGCCGGCAAGCGTGCCCAGCATCGCGGCACGCGGGGTGAGCTTGCGGATGTAGGGTCCGACGAATCCGCCGATGATCACGATGATGCCGATCATGAACGCCCAGGCCAGACCGGACTTCCAGGCCTCGATCGGATCCTTGGTCGCCAGATAGACCGGCAGCATGACGACGAAGACCACGATGAACATGTGCGGCACGCTCGGCCCGTACGGCAGCGCGGTCACGTCGGTGCGGTTCTCTTTGCGCGCCAGCCGTCGCGCCAAGAACGTGTAGTACAGGTTGCCCAGAACCAGGGCCACGCCCAACGCGGGCAGCACGGTACCCAGGACGTCATCGGCGGGGATTTTGACCACGCCGATCGTCAGGGTGGTCAGGGTCAGGACGTTCACCAGGATGTTGAACCCGAGTCCGAAGAAGGCGTTGAGATCGCCGCGGGTCCACCACGGGATCTTCAGCTCGCTCGGTGTCGGCGGCGCGGGTTCGGTGACGTCAGTGCTCATCGGCAGCCTTTCTGGCGCGTCGGGACATCCGTCGCTAAGAGGATTCTCGACGCCCGCGTTCCAACCACGGGTCGGTTATGTGTCAATCGTGTTAGCCGCGCGACGAGACCCCGGTTCGACACCGCGGCGGCCCCGTGCTCTAGTGCTGGAGTGCTGGAATTCACCACCGAGGACCTGTCCACCGAGGACATCGAACGGCTAAGGGCGATCTATGAACCGCTGGCCATCTCGGTGCGTGAGCTGGTCGACGCGACGATCCGCACCGAGGTGGACGCCGAGACCGTCGCCGCGGTGAAGGCCGATATCGATGCGGCGACGGCCCGCCTGCAGAGCAAGCAGATCGACGGCGCCTTCGGGGTCAAGCGGACGCCCTCGGGGCGGAGCATCAGTTGGGGCAACGCCGTCATCGGTCTGCGCAACCCCAGCGCCCCGCCGCTGGTGATCCACCGCGACAAGGACGACCGGCGCTGGACCGACTTTCATCTCGGCGCGGCCTACGAGGGTCCGCCCGGGCATGTGCACGGCGGAGTGTCGGCACTGGTGCTCGATCATGTGCTCGGTGAGGCAGCCAGTCCCGACAGCAAGCCCCGCTTCACCGGCAGTATCACCGTGCGGTATCTACGCGCCTGCCCACTCGGGCCGCTGCATGCCGAAGCCCAGATCACCCGCGTGGACGGCGTGAAAACCTTTGTCTCCGGCTATATCTCCGACGCCGAGGGCATCACCGTGGAGGCCGAGGGCGTCTTCATCACTCCGCGCTGGCTGCGCGACTAGATCACTGCTTGCCCATCGCAAGCTTGAGCCGGTCGGCCGGGGTGATCAAGTGGTCGTGGTTGTCGTCGCCGATATCGATCTGCACCCAGTCGATCTGCCCGGTGAAGGTATTGCCGGTCGGGCCGTAGTCCGGCGAGGCCGGCGACCCGGTATCCCGCCCGACGTCACACGCCTCGTCGGCCGAGAAGCCCATCGGGATGGTGATGTCCACGCGTCCGGTGCCGATCGACTCACCGTCTCGATAGAGGGTGACGGTGCCGCCCTTGGCCAATCCACCACCGTCGTAGGCGAATTCCATGCGCACCTGATGCTTGCCCGCGGGCAGGGGCTCGTCGGCGGCGACGAAGAAATACTGGATGCCGAAGAAGTTGTAGCAGTACTTCAGTCGCCCGTCGTGGACATAGAGCGCCCAACCGCCGACCTGACCGCCCTGGGTGATGATGACGCCCGCCACACCGTCGTCGGGCACGACGATGTCCGCCGTCACCGAGTGCGATTTGTTCTTCAGGTTCAGCACGCAGCTTTCGCTGACTCGCATTCCGTCGAACAGCAACTGACTGTTGCCGCGGATGAGTTGAGGGCGCCCCGCGATGTCGGGGTTGATCCGCTCGAATGAGCGGTCGTCGAGGGGGACGACGTTGTACTTGACCGCCTCGATGAGCCAAAGTCGTTGTAGCTCAGCGAGTTTACCGGGATTGTCGGCGACGAGATTACGGGCCTGCGTCCAGTCGTCTGGCCCGTAGAGCTCCCAGACATCGGCATCGAACGCCGGTGGGGTGTCAGCCTTCCACGGTGTGCGATGTTTGGTGGCCGCGGTCCACCCCTTGTGGTAGATACCGCGGTTACCCATGATCTCGAAATACTGCACGCCGTGTGACTCCGGGGTCTCGCCGTCGCGCAGCGTGCCCAGCATACTGACACCTTCCATCGGCGCCTGTTGAATACCGTTGACGCTCAACGGAGCAGGGATTCCGGCGGCCTCCAGGATGGTGGGTGCGACGTCGATGACATGGTGGAACTGGTTGCGCAGCTCACCCTTGTCGGCCAGTCCGCTGGGCCAGTGCACGATCGTGCCGTTTCGGGTGCCACCCCAATGCGAGGCCACCTGCTTGGTCCACTGATACGGGGTGCACAGGGCGTGCGCCCAGCCGACCGCGTAGTGGTTGTAGGCGTCCGGGGTGCCGAAGTCGTCGATCTTCGACAACAGGAACTCGGTGGTCTCGATACCGGCCATACCGTTGAGGACGGCCATCTCGTTGAAGCAGCCCACGGGTGTGCCCTCGGCGGATGCTCCGTTGTCGCCGATGATGTAGTAGATCAGCGTGTCGTCGAGCACGCCGAGATCCTCCAGCGCGTCGACCACCCGCCCCACCTCGTGGTCGGTCTGCTCGAGGAAGCCGGCATAGATCTCCATCTGCCTGGCCAGCACCGGCTTGAGCTCGTCGGACATCGCATCCCAGGCCGGGATCTCGTCGTGGCGGGCGGTCAGCTCGGCCGACTCCGGAATGACACCCAGCTCCTTCTGACGGGCGAAGATCTTTTCCCGCAACGCATCCCAACCCTGGTCGAACTTCCCCCGGTATTTCTCCGACCACTCCGCTGGTACGTGGTGCGGCGCGTGGGTCGCGCCAGGGGCGAAGTACATGAAGAACGGTTTGTCGGGCATCAGCGCCTTCTGCTGGCGCACCCAGGTGATCGCATGGTCGGCGAGGTCTGCGGTGAGGGTGTAACCCTCTTCCGGGGTTCGGGGCGGCTCGACCGGTGTCGTTCCCTCGTAGAGGCCGGGGTAGTACTGATTGGCTTCGCCACCGATGAATCCGTAGAAGTACTCGAAGCCCGAACCTGTCGGCCACTGGTGGAACGGCCCCACCGGCGACACCTCCCAGACCGGAACCTCATGGCACTTGCCGAACTGGGCCGTCGAATAGCCGTTGAGTTTCAGCGTCTCGGCGATCGGCGCCTTGTCTTTCGGCCGGATGCTGCTGTTGCCTGGAGCGGAGGTCGCCATCTCGGTGATGGCTCCCATGCCGACCGAGTGATGGTTGCGTCCAGTCAGCAACGCCTGGCGAGTGGGGGAGCATAGGGCGGTGGTGTGAAAGCGGTTGAGCTTCAGCCCGTTTCCGGCCAGCCGCTCGGCGACGGGGGTGTTGCAGGGTCCGCCGAACGCAGAGGACGCGGCGAAGCCGACGTCATCGATGAGCACGATCACGACGTTGGGCGCGCCCGTCGGGGGCCGCAGGGTGGTGATCGGCGGATAGCTGGTGTCGGGGTCCTTGGCGTCATAGGTGGTCAGCCCGACGTGCCGGGTGTCGGGGATCGGCAGGACGTCGCGACGCACCGGCGGCGGCTCGGCGTTGGTGGGCTGCGGTGAGGCTTCCGCCATCGGTTCTCCTTGACCACGAGGAGACCACGTTTTGATCCCCTTGAGTCGGGCCAGCCTACGCCGCGCGTCCACCGCCAGAGTGGGATCGACACGTGGCTCCACGAACGTTGCCAGGTAGGTTCGCGCCATGGAGAAGGTGATAGTCACTCTGCGCACCAGCGCTGCCGACGACGAGTGGGCGCAGAACTTGCGCGGTCCGGTGGCCCAGGAGCTACTCGCGCTTGGCCTGCCCGGGCTGACGATCAACGTCCGCGACGCCGACGTCCGCGATTCGATGATGACGTTGACGGTGCTGGATCCGCCGGTGCAGGCAGTGGTCAGCCTCTGGACTCAGCAGTACTACGGCGATCAGGTGCTCATGGCGCTGGAGTTGCTCGGCCACCAGGCCGAGGAGATCGCCGCGTACCTGGTCACCGAGTCGGCCCCGCTGCCGCCGCCGGTGACACCGCCCGGCGAGCGGTCGCCGGGGCTGGCCAATATGGCGCTGCTGCGCCGGCCAGCCGACATGGACGAGCCGACGTGGCTGGCCCGCTGGCACGGCAACCACACGCCGGTGGCGATCGCCACCCAGTCAACCTTCACCTACGTGCAGAACTACGTGGTGCGCGCGCTGACCGAAGACGCTCCTGTGCTCAACGCGATCGTCGAGGAGCATTTCCCCATCGAGGCAGTGAGCAGCCTGCACGCGTTCTTCGGCGCGGCCGACGACGCCGACCTGCAGAGGCGGATGGAGCAGATGGTCGCCAGCACAGCGGCATTCGGGGCCAACGTCAACATCGACGCGGTGCCCACCAGCCGCTACAACTTCCGGAGCCCGTTCCAGGCGGTCCCGGCATGACCACCCTGGACGAGGCCGTCGCACTGGCGCAGGCCGACCGCGGCCTGGCGGTGGTCTCGACCCTGCGCGCCGACAACACCATCCAGGCCTCGCTGATCAACGCGGGGATCCTGGCGCACCCCGCCACCGGCGAGCCGATGCTGGCGTTCGTCACCTACGGCCGGGTGAAGCTGGCGAATCTGCGGACGCGGCCTGCGGTGACGCTGACGTTCCGCAACGGCTGGCAGTGGGCGACCGTCGAGGGCCGTGCCGAGCTCGCCGGCCCCGACGATCAGCCGGGATGGCTGGACGGGCCCGAGCAGTTGCGGCTGCTGCTGCGCGAGGTGTTCACCGCTTGCGGTGGCACCCACGACAACTGGGCCGAATACGACCAGACCATGGTCGAGCAGGGCCGCGTCGCCGTCCTGGTCGCACCGACCCGGGTCTACTCCAACGGCTAGACAAGGGCAGCTCGTTCTTCGCCCGAGACTGCGCTCAATGCACCGAGCCTGCACTCAGCGCGTACTTCCAGCGCATTTCACGCTCTCACCGCAGACTCGGTTCTGATGCAGGCGGCTAGGTCTCATCTGCCGGGCTTCGGCACCCCATCACGCGCCATGACCCCGTTACGCTGCACCGCGTGACGCTCCTCATCGAAGACGAGAACCGGGTTCGCACGATCACCCTCAATCGCCCCGAGGCCCTCAACGCCTTCAACGAGGCGCTCTATGACGCCACCGCCGAAGCGCTGCTGGCCGCGGCCGAAGATCCCGAGGTGGCCGTCGTCCTGATCACCGGCGCCGGCCGCGCGTTCAGCGCCGGACAGGATCTCGGCGATATGCAGGCCCGCATCACCGATCCCGATTTCGTGCAGGGCACACACGGATTTCCCGGGCTCATCAGCGCGCTGGCCCAGTTCCCCAAGCCGCTGATCTGTGCCATCAACGGTGTCGGCCTCGGCATCGGCGCGACGATCCTCGGCTACGCGGACCTGGCCTTCATGTCTTCGACGGCGCGGCTGAAGTGTCCGTTCACCAGCCTGGGCGTCGCCCCAGAAGCAGCCTCGTCATATCTGTTGCCGCAGTTGATCGGTCGGCAGAACGCCGCCTGGCTGCTGATGTCCTCGGAATGGGTGGATGCCGCCGAGGCACTGCGCATGGGCCTGGTGTGGCGGGTCAGTGAACCCGACGAATTGATCGCCGACGCCCGCAAGCACGCCGAAGTGCTTGCCTCCCGCCCGATTTCGAGCCTGATCGCGGTGAAGCAGACGATGGTCGAACCCCTGCGCCCAGGGATCGCCGACGCGACCGCGCGCGAGAACGCGTTCTTCGAGAAGTTGATGGGCGCGGCGGCCAACGCCGAAGCGCTGGCGGACTTTCACCGCGGGAAGTCGTAGCTCAGCTGGCCCGCGCCGAGGCGCGGCGCGAGCCGGCATGCAACTGGCAGAACAGACTGCCGGTGCACTGCCGGCAGGGCGCGTCAGCGGCGGTGGTGGCGAAGTGTTGCTCGATGATGGCCCGCACGGTGCGACGGCACCGCCCGCAATCGCCTCCCGCGCCACAGGCCGCCGCGACCTGCTTGGAGGTGGACGCTCCGCTGGCGACGACGTCTCGGACTGTCGCACTGGTAGCCCCCGCGCAGAGGCACACGTACATCAGCGCTTCCCTCTCATCACAGGCGGCGTCGCATCGGACTTGTTAGTGGAGACTAACCTTAGTTAGGCCCGCCTACAACACCCCCGTGGTGTGAACTTCGCGAGTCCGGCATCGGCGCTGCACTAGGGTGATTTCCACAGCCACCCAGGGGAGAGACGTCATGCAGGGCGACCCAGAAGTTCTTCGTCTGCTCAACGAGCAGCTCACCAGCGAACTGACCGCCATCAATCAGTACTTCCTGCACTCGAAGATGCAGGACAACTGGGGCTTCACCGAGCTGGCCAAGCACACGAGGGACGAGTCGTTCGACGAGATGCGACACGCTGAGGCGATCACCGACCGCATCCTGCTCCTCGACGGCCTGCCGAACTATCAGCGGCTGGGCTCGCTTCGTGTCGGGCAGACCCTGCGCGAACAGTTCGAAAGCGATCTGGCGATCGAGTACGAGGTGGTCGGCCGCCTCAAACCGGCAATCATCCTGTGCCGGGAGAAGCTGGACTCCACCACGGCCAACCTCTTCGAGGAGATCGTCGCCGACGAGGAGCACCACATCGACTACCTCGAGACGCAACTCGAGCTGATGGACAAATTAGGCGTCGAGCTCTACTCCGCGCAGTGCGTCTCGCGCCCGCCGAGCTGACCCACCCGAACCTAGCGGCGGTCGTCGGCCCGCCACGCGTAGACCATGCACACCTCGCTGAGCTCAGTGTTGTAGCGCTCGCGCTCACTGGCGTACCAATACGTCGTGAACCCGTGCGCTTCGAGCATGTCGACAACCCGGTCCTTGGTGGCGAAGTACTCCACCTCCACGACCACCTGACGCACGATGTCCCACTGGGCTGGCGTGATTCCCTGCAGCACTGCCACTTCGGCGCCCTCGACGTCCACCTTCAGCACGTCGATGCGCTCAAGGCCGTACTCCTCGATGACCGACGACAGCGGGACCAGTGTGACCGCCACCGTCTCGGTCCGGCCCATCCACGCGACGACCGGTCGCACGGCGGCTCGGCTGAGCGCGGCGGGAACGACTCGGACCAAACCTGCCACGTCGGCAACGATCCGATCGACGCGCTGGCGTGCAAACGCAATATCCTGCGTACTCCAGATCGAGTAGTTCGGGTGGTGTTGGAAGACCACCTCTTCCCTCGTCGCGGACAAGCCGCAGTTGACGGCATGGATCTTCAGCGACGCACCGGGTTGGGCGCCCATCAAGGCGGCGTAGTCGCCACGATGGGCCGCGGCAGCGTTCGCCGCCAGTACCGAGAACGTCGTGGGAATTGGTTCGAAGGCGAAGATTTCGGCCTCACCGCGGCAACGTAGGGCCGCCAAAAGTGTGAACATGCCGATGTTCGCACCGGCGTCCACCACCACCGCGCCGGGCTGAAAGTCGATGAGGTTGTCCTTCGCATACACCGAGTCCGGGCCGAAGATCTCGCGGTAGAGGTAGCCGGTTTCGATCTTCTGCCATTGGTGGATGCGCATGCCGTTGGGCAGCGTCACCGGAGTGCCACCGTTCGGCGGCGTCCTGAGTCGGACTGGGAGAAAGCCCACCGGAGGTATTGTCCACGAGCCGAGCCGATACCTCGTCGGAAAAAACTAGAACACGTTCCAGATTCACCTTGCCGGGCGTAATATCGCGCCATGAGCCGAATCGGAAACTTCGCTGAAGACGACGTCGCAGGCTGGATCGTCAAGTCCCCGGATATCGGAACGGCGATGGCGGGCTTCAGCGGCGCGGTCTACAGCGACAAGAACCGTCTGCCGATGCGGGTGCGGGAGCTCGCCCGCGCCGTGATCGCCCACGACAACGAATGCGTGCTGTGCCAGAACACCCGCGACGCCGACGGCCCCGCTGCCGGAGTCGACGAGGAGCTCTACGACCACGCTCTTGAGTGGGCGACCTGGCCGGGCTACAGCGAGCAGGAGCGCGTCGCCGCCGAGTTCGCCCACCGGTTCGGAACCGACCACGTGAACCTCAAGTACGACGAGGATTTCTGGGATCGGGCCCACGAGCACTTCTCCGACGAGCTGCTGGCCGACCTGACGCTGTCGTGCGCGATGTGGATCGGCATGGGCCGGATGCTCAGCACGCTGGACATCGGGCAGAGCTGCAAGCTGACACTGCCCAGCCGCGTCTAGCGGTTATCGGGCGCAAACTGGCGGTGTGATCGGCAGAATAGCTGCCATGACCACACCGGCTGCCCAATTGGAAGCCGACGGCGTGGACACCGTCGTCGGGACGGTCGTCAACCCCGCCGGACTGACGCACGCCAAGACCGTGCCGGTCCGCCGGCTCAACGCGTTCGCCGATGCGGGGCTGGGGTTCAGCCCGGTCACCCATGGATTCGCCATCGATCGCGCCGGGATCGCGTTCGCCGACGGCATCAGCGTTGTCGGCGACGAACGGATCCGGATCGATCTGGAGGCGCTGCGCTCGATCGGCGACGGCTTGGCGTGGGCGCCCGCGTCTTTCTTCGACCAGGACGGCGCCCCGATCCCGGCATGTGCGCGGGGCACGTTGGCGCGCATCGAGTCCCGGTTGGCGCAGACCGGCTTGCGCGCCCTGGTCGGCCACGAGATCGAGTTCCTGCTCGTCGATCCCGACGGCAACCGGTTGCCGGGCACCTTGTGGGCGCAGTACGGGCTCGCCGGTGTACTCGAGTACGAGGGATTCGTCCGGGATGTGACCGTCGCGGCGGGCGCGGCCGGTGTGAGCATCGAGCAGTTCCATCCCGAGTACGGCATCAACCAGTTCGAGATCTCGTTGGCGCCCAAGTCTCCGGTGGCCGCCGCCGACCAGTTGATCCTAGCTCGGATCATCATCAGCCGAGTGGCCCGCAAGTACGGTCTTCGGGTGAGCCTGTCCCCAGTGCCGTTCGCCGGAAGTGTGGGTTCAGGCGCACATCAACACTTTTCGCTGCTGCGCGCCGACGTGCCGCTGTTCTCCGGCGGCACGGGCGCACAGGGCATAACTCAGGAGGGGGAGAGTGCGATCGGGGGGATCATCAGTGGGCTGCCGCAGGCCCAGCTGATCTTCTGCGGCTCGATCGTGTCCGGACTGCGGATGAAGCCGGGCAACTGGGCCGGGGCATATGCCTGCTGGGGCACCGAGAACCGGGAAGCGGCAGTGCGTTTCGTGCGCGGCACGCACGGCAACCCGTACGGAGCCAATGTCGAGGTCAAGATCGTCGACCCGTCGGCCAACCCGTACTTCGCCACCGCGGCGATTCTGGGTCTCGCACTCGACGGGATCGAGCACAGCGCCGAACTACCACCGGAGACTTCGGTCGATCCCGCCACCCTGTCGGACAGCGAGCGCACCGCGGCGGGCACGGTGGCATTGAGCACCGACCAGGCCGGGCAGATCGCAGCGCTGGAGGGCTCCGCGAGACTGCGGGCCATCCTCGGCGATCCGGCCGTCAACGTGCTGGTCGCCGTCCGCCGCTACGAGCACGACACGTATTCGCATCTGGACCCCGAGGCGCTGACCGAGAAGTTCCGGATGGCCTGGAGCCTATGAGCGAGCTGGCCGACCACATCGCCGGTGTGCGCCTGGTGGACAACCACGTCCACGGCTATTGGCTGACGTCCGGTGATTGGCGGCGTTTCGAGAACGGCCTCAACGAGGCCAATATCGAACCGCTGGCCGACTTCGATTCGGGCTTCGACACCCAGCTCGGCTTCGCGGTGCGGGCGCACTGCGCGCCATTGCTCGGCTTGCCCGAACATGTTCATCCGCAGATGTATTGGGACCGCCGCCACGAATGGACCGAGGAACAGCTGGCTCGGGTGTTCCTGCCGGCCGCCGGGGTCAGCGACTGGCTGGTTGACACGGGACTGCCCGGTGCGATCGCGGGCCTGCCCGAGATTGCCGGCGCCTCCGGCGGCACTGTCGGCGAGATCGTGCGACTCGAACAGATCGCCGAGCAGGCGGCGGCCGCCGCCGGCGACTATGCCGATGCGTTTCGGCGAATCCTGCACGAGCGCACCGAGAATGCCGTCGCCACGAAGACCGTGCTGGCCTACCGCGGCGGGTTCGACGGCGATCTGTCCGAACCCGGCGAGCGGGATGTCACCGACGCCGCCGCCCGGTGGCGCGAGGCCGGGGGAGTACGGCTGACCGACCGGGCGCTCTTGCGATTCGGGGTGCACGAAGCCCTTCGGCTGGGCAAGCCCCTGCAGTTCCATGTCGGTCTCGGCGATCGCGACTGCGATCTGCACCGGACCAATCCGATGCTGCTGCTGGACTTCCTGCGCCAGTCGGGCACGACACCGATCGTGCTGTTGCACTGCTATCCCTACGAGCGGGAGGCAGGTTATCTGGCCCAGGCGTTCAACAACGTGTATCTCGATGTCGGCCTGAGCGTCAACCATCTCGGAGCCCGCGCCGAGGCGTTCATCGCACGGACGTTGGAGTTGGCGCCGTTCCGCAAGATCCTCTACTCCTCAGATGCCTTCGGGCCGGCCGAATTGCATTACCTGGGATCGGCGTTGTGGCGCGCGGGGATGGCCGCGGTTCTCACCGGGTTCGTGGCCCGGGGGCAGTGGAGCGAGGCCGACGCGATTCGGGTGGTCGACCTGATCGGACACGTCAACGCCAGACGGGTCTACCGCCTGTAGTTGATCAGGGGGTCGGGAAATGCACCCATCGCGCGATGTCCGCCGGGCCGTGGCACTGCAGCGGCACGCCCGGCACGTTGACCTCCCACTCGTCACCGGCCATCCGTTCCTGTGCGGTGGCACCTGGCGTAGAGCACGGCAGCGCGTTCTGAGCCTCGCCGACCAACGGGCCGGTCGGCATCCATATACCGCTGGCCGCGCAGATCAGCGTGCCGTTGTTGGCGTCCATCCCGAATACGAATGAGGGGCTCGGCGTACACGGCGTGCCCCCGACCACGTTTTTGGCCACGTTCGGCACGCAGCTCGCCGAGTGGCACGAGGTGGCTGACGACGGGGGTGCGAGCGAGATCGTCGTGCCGAGCAATCCGCACGCGATAACCGGCACAACGGCGATCTTCCGCATCCCTGCCTCCTGACGATCTGGCCGGCCCTACCGGCCAGATCAGCGTAGCGCCGCGACCACGCTGGAGAGACGAGTTTGTCCCGACCACCGAGCCACTATTACAGCAAACTAATTGCCGAATCGGAATCGGCACCGATGACAGCTCGGGCCCGGTTCCCGACCGGGCAGTTGAAAGGGCAGGTCGCAGGGGGAGAGGCCGTGCGCGGACGGCCGCTATCCCGTCACGCAGAACTGTCGGATCCGTCAATCAACCTGTTTGTTTAGCTAATTAGTCGGGGGATCAAGTAAATGCCCGGCCACCCGTTGGTCAATTAATTATCGCATGCGTTAACCATTCACAGCATTCAAACAGGTTGCAGTACAGCATGTTTGCACAAATACTCCCCGCCGTATCCAGGATGTGAACAGTTGACTGAAACGGCCGACCATTTTCTCAAAAAACATAACTCGCCTACTTACTCGCGGGTAGGTTCCGAATCCGGGGGGGTTTATGGAAGAGATGAAGGAGCACACCATGCAGCTAGCCCTCAATCGAACAGTCACGGCGGGAGTTGCTTTCGTCGGCGCAAGCGCCATCGCATTGACGCCGATCGTGGCGTATTCGCCGGCCCTCCAGCTACCGTCGCTGCGGTCCGCCGAAGTGCAAATGGCGGCCTTCGTGAACCCGATCGAAGAATGGGTGCAGGTCATCGGGACGAGCTTCACCAATCTCAGTGCGCTGGGAACTCAGGTGCAGACCGATCCGACACCGATCCTGAGCAAGCTGGCCGCGAACTTCTTGGCGAACGCCAGCACGATCGCGGACACGGCATCGACGTTGATCGGTCAAGCGGTGGCCACGTTCGCCGCAATTCCGCAGGGCCTTTTCGACGCCGCCACCCAGGTCGCGGCCGGCCACATCGCCGAGGCCGTGCAGACCATCTGGGGTACCGCAATCTTGCCGCCGGTATTCTTAGCGGTCATTCCGATCAGCGCGGCGATCCCGATCATCCAGAACGCAGTGCAGAACGTCGCCAACGTCATCGGCGCGCTCGGCGGAGTGAACCTGCTGCTGACCGGCATCGCGGTGATCTCACCGATCTACGCCACCATCACCCAGTTCGGCGACAGCGCACAGGCGGTGTTGGATGCGGCCAGCGCTGGCGACCTCGAAACGGCGGCAAGCGAATTCATCAATGCACCGGCAAAGCTGGTCAACGCATTCCTCAACGGCAATGATACGACGCCGGGCCTGCTGACCCCGCTCGACGGAGTCGGCGGCGGCGGGGCCATCGCGGCACTGCTGAAGCTGCGTGACGCCATCGCTGATGCCATCACGGCGCCGGCGGCCCCCGCGTCGGCTGCGGTCAAGGCACTGTCGGCCAAGACTGTCGCGCCCGCCGAGGCGACGAGCACCGGATCTGAAAATTCAAACGCAGCAGCGTCATCCGGTGCGACGGCTGGTTCCGCGAAGGCCCACGGGTCGGTGAAGGCGCCGGCGGCAGGTAAGACCAGCACCGGGAAGAAGGCCGGCGCGAGCTCCAGCACCGGTGGCGAAAAGGGCAGCGGCAAGGCAGGTTCGGCCCGGCATCGCGGGGCGGCCTAACGTTCGGGGGTGTTCACGGTGGTCGCCACGGAAGGTGGCGGCCACCGTGGGCCTCAGATCAGCCCGGTGGCGTCGAACATCCACGACATGTCGGCCTGGGCAAGATCCTCGAGCCAGGTCGGCGAGGCAAAGCCCGTCAGCCCGTTCATGTCCCAGTAGTCCTTCCAGAGCGTGATCTTGCCGCCCTCGACTTTGTGCACGGTGACAAAGCGCAGCACGCCCTGCTCGCCGGTCTTGAACGTCCAGGTCTCGGAGTGCTCGTACATGGTGTCCACACCATTGCTGACCAGGACGCCGTCGTGGTTCACATAGCCGGCCAACGGCTCCAGGCCGATCTTCAGCCGCTTGACGATGTCCTCAGGACCACGCGCGGCCGCGATCGGACCGACCGGCATGTCGACGTAGATGCAGTCATCGGACAGGAACGTCTTGAGCGTCTCCCAGTCGCGATTGGACAACGCCTTCCACATGCCCAGAACAGTCTGGGCGACATCCGTGGGTACTGCCGAGGTGTCAATTGACATGGGCCAGCTCCGATTCCGTCGTCGTCCGAGGTGCCGGCGTCGTCCGGCCCACTCGCAGGAAACTCCCGGTACGTTGCTCGCCGAGCAGATCGGTCGGTTCGCCGTTGCGGACCACCGCGCGCCCACCGATCAGCACCAGCTCGACGGCGTCGTTGTTGCGGTTGACCATCCGCGACAGGCCCCCGTACTGCTCGACCGGGTGCTCGGCGTAGTCGTCGAGGTGGCTGTCGAGATGCGCGGGGTCCACCACGACGAGGTCGGCGCGGTCGCCGACGCGCAGGTGGCCGGCGTCGATCTGATACCAGTCGGCCAGCTCACCGGTCATCCGGTGCACCGCCTGCTCGACGGACATGAACGACCGCCCGCTGCGCTGGGCATCGCGCACGTGGCGCAACAGCCTCAGCCCGGAGTTGTAGAACGCCATATTGCGCAGGTGCGCACCGGCATCGGAGAAGCCCATCTGAATACCGGGATCCTTGGCCAGCTTCTTGAGCACCTCGGGGCGGTGGTTGGAGATCGTGGTGCGCCACCGCAGCGCCGTGCCGTGCTCGAGCACGAGGTCCAGGAACGCATCGACCGGGTGCAATCCGCGGTCCCTGCCGACCTGCCCGAACGACGTGCCCACCACGGATTCATCGGGGCAGCCGACGATCTCGGCGTCGAAGAAGTCGCGCTGCCAGACCCGCACCCCGAACTTGGTCTCGTAGTCCTTGCGGAACTGGCGCCGGTAGCTCTCGTCCTTGAGCAACTCGTTGCGCTCGACCTCGTCACGCAGATGCAGCGCGGCGGCGCCAGAGCCGAACTCCTCGAACACCACCAGGTCGATGCCGTCGGCGTAGACCTCGAACGGAACCGGCAGGTGCTGCCAGCGGAAGTCGCCACCGAACTTGTTGGCCGCCTTGGCCAGCGGCCCCAACAGCCGGATCGCGAACGGGTTGGACTTGACGTCGGCCGCCGACAGCAGGCTGGTCTTCAGCTTGTCGCGCAGCACCGGAACTGATTGCGCCACTTGAGAAAGGAGGTCCAGGGGGTTCTTGATGTCCGGACCGGACTGCAACACCCGGCCGCGCTTGCGCAGCAGTGACTTGAGCCGCCGCAGTTCGCGGGGCTTGGCGTAGGTCGACGGGAGTGTGCGGGAGCGGCAGGTCTCACCGTCGATCTTGTCGAAGAGCAGCTGCATCGAAGACATCCCCACGAACCCGGCGTCCAGCGCTTCGGCGAGCATGCGTTCCATCTCGGCCTGCTGGGTTGCGTTGGGGCGCGCATCATTCCGGGTGGCGCGATCCAATCCCATGACGGCGGTGCGCATATCGGAGTGACCGATGAACGCCGCGATGTTCGGCCCGAGCGGCCGGGACTCCAAGGCCTGGACGTATTGCTCGGCGGTGTTCCAGGTCTTCGCCCCGTCGACGGCGGCGATGACGTGGTCGCGCGGGATTGCCTCGACCCTGCCGAACAGATCGCCTGCGTCGTTGCCGCCGACGTGGATGGTCGACAGCGAGCAGGAGCCGAGCAGTACCGTGGTGACGCCGTGACGCACCGACTCGGGCAGGCCCGGGCCGCCCAGCACCTCGACGTCGTAGTGGGTGTGGATGTCGACCATGCCCGGTATCACCCACTTGCCGCCGGCGTCGACGACATCGGCGCAGCCGGTCACGTCGAGCGGGCGCAGGCTGACGATGGCGACGCGGCCATCCGTGATGCCGATGTCACGGATTCCCGACGGTGCACCCGTCCCGTCGAACCAGCGGCCGTTGCGGATGATCGTGTCGTATGTCACGAACGTCAATAGAACCGTTCGCTGGGACAGGTGTCAACGATTTAGTGGACACTTTTTCGGATGTGTTCAGTCACTCGTGTGACCAGGCGTCCGGCTGCTGGCCGTCGATGTCGGTGAATCCGTACTCGCGAGCCAGCTCAGCGGCGGTGACCGAGCGCTGATGCCAGCGCGATCGTTGCTGGTCGGCGGCGATCGCCGCGCGAGGGTCAGGCCTCATGGCCTGGCTCCAGGTCCTTGACGTCGGCGTAGGTGACCAGGTCGCCGAATCGATCGGGCGCGACGCCGAATACCGGCTCGAGCAGGTGCCCGACATGATCCCCCAGGTCGTAGCGATCGAGGATGCGGCCGGCGAACCACCCGGCGGCGTCGGTCAGGATGGGCACCCCCTCGGGGCCGTCCCGCCACCGGCAGCGGCTGAACTTGTCAATGCGATCGCCCGTCTCACCGCCGAACAGCCGCGCGAGTTCCCGATGTTCTTCGGCCAGCACGTGTACGGCCAGGTGTGTCGCGCCGGCTGTCGCGACCCGATAGGTGCGGTTGACCTTCGACAACCCGACCAGATAGCGCGGCGGGTCGATCGACACCTGACTGCTGAAGCCGACCAGACAGCCCGCGCGCTCGTCACCGGCCCGGGTGGTCACCACGAACATCGGATAGTCCAGCAAGGCAACGACTTGTTCGAACGCCTCAGAACCGGGTATTACCTGGTGTTCTGCCACGCCGACCACCTCCGTTCACCATCATGTTCTCAGCGAACGGTTACCCACCACAGGCATACTCGCGGAGGTGACTCCGCTACAGCGCTACATCGCCGAAGAGATCGCCACCGATCACGTCGACGGCCTGCTGAGCCGCCGAGAAGCATTACGGCGCCTGGGTCTTCTGGGCGTGAGCGCGGCTGCGGCAAGCGCGTTGATCGCCGCGTGCGCTACCGACAAGCCCAAGACCGCGTCGTCGTCGGCGGCACCGTCGGCGTCAACGCCGACGTCCGCGTCGCCACCGCCGGGGATGGCGAGCGCGCTGCCGACCACGCCGATCACCTGGCCGGGACCCAACGGCCAGCTTCAGGGCAGTTGGGCGCAGGCCGCCACCCCGCGCGGTGCGGTCCTGGTCATCCACGAGAACAAGGGCCTCAACGACTGGGTGCGCACGGTTGCGGGCCGGTTGGCTGGGATCGGCTACTCCGCGCTGGCTATCGACCTGCTCTCTGAGGAGGGCGGCACCGCCACCTTCACCGATCCGGCCGCCGCGACCGCCGCGCTGGGCACTATCGCGCCCGACCGGTTCGTCGCCGATCTCAAGTCCGGGCTGGACGAGGTGGCACGCCGATCGCCGGGCCAGAAGCTGGCCGTCGTCGGCTTCTGCTTTGGCGGCGGTCTGGTGTGGCGGCTGCTGGCTTCCGGTGAGCCTCGGCTGGCCGCGGCGGTGCCGTTCTACGGTCCGCTGCCCGACAATCCGAATTTTGCGGGTTCGAAGAACGCCGCGGTGCTCGGCCTCTACGGCGCGCTCGATCAGCGCGTCACATCGTCCGAGCCGGCCGCCAAGGCGGCTCTAGATCAGGCCGGTATGGTCAACGATCTCGTCGTCGAGCCCGACGCCGACCATGCGTTCTTCAACGACAGCGGGCCGCGGTACAACCCGGTCGCGGCCGCGGATGCATGGACTCGCTTGCAGGACTGGTTCTCTCGCAACCTCTAGCCGTCGAGACGGACGGTCACCGTGACCCGGCCGCGGGCATCCCTGGTGGCGACGGCGTGGCCGGGTCGCTCAACGCCGGCCAGCAGAATCGTCAGCGGTGCGCCGTCGCCGGTGAAGTTCCGCCACCATTTCTTGCCATCCGGCATGGCCACCCCGATCAGGATGTCCCCGCCCTTGCGGCGGTACCCGACCGGCAGCTCGACGTTGCGCCCACTGCGCCGGCCGGTGTAGCGGATTGTGGTCAGGCCCAGCCCGACGATCCGGCCCCACTGCGGTGAGGTGATCAGGGCGGTGGCACCCCGGTTCACCGCTCGCGCCGTTGCCTGGAACACGCCGGAAATCTGCACGTGATCAACGGTAGTCCAATTGTGGCTGTTCACCGCGTGTTCAGGACACCGAAGGGCGGGCGTAGCCATGCGCACATCGCAACGGGTTCAGATACGGCCATGATGAGGGTCGCGCAAGTCGCGAACTTCTACGGCCCCCGCTCAGGCGGGCTGCGCACCGCCGTCGATCGACTCGGTGCCGAATACTGCGCCGCCGGACACGAAGTCTTTCTGATCGTGCCGGGATCCACCGCTTCCCACACCGAGCTTCCCAGCGGTGTCACGCGAATAACCGTGCCCGCCAGACAGATTCCGTTCACCGGGGGATACCGCGCGGTCATGCCGGCACCCGTGACCACACTGCTGGAGCAGTTGGCACCGGACGCGATCGAGGTGTCCGACCGGTTCACCCTGCGGTCCCTGGGCCGATGGGGGGCACGACAGGGGGTCACCACGGTGATGATCTCCCATGAGCGCCTGGACCGGCTGACCGGCCAGATCATGCCCAAGCCGCTGGCGCGCCGGATCGCCGACATGGCCAACCGACGGACCGCAGCCATGTACGACACGGTGTTGTGTACCACCAGCTTTGCCCGCGAAGAGTTCGACCGCATCGGCGCCGAGAACGTGATGACGGTGCCGCTGGGTGTGGACCTCGACATGTTTCATCCCAATCGGTTCTGCACGCTCACCCGCAACCGCTGGGCCGCACCCGGTCAGCTGCTGCTGGTGCACTGCGGACGGTTGTCGGTGGAGAAGCGCGCCGACCGCAGCATCGACGCGCTTGCCGCCCTGCGTGATTCGGGCATCGATGCCCGCTTGGTGGTCGCCGGTGACGGACCCATGCGAACCCGGCTGCAGCGACAGGCAGCGCGACTGCCGGTCGACTTCACCGGGTTCATCGAATCCCGCAATGCGGTGGCCACACTGTTGGCCTCCGCCGATGTCGCGCTGGCGCCCGGCCCGCATGAAACATTCGGCCTGGCGGCACTCGAGGCGCTGGCATGCGGAACTCCGGCAGTCGTGTCGCGCACCTCCGCGCTGACCGAGATCCTGACCTCCGACAGCGGTGCGTGCGCCGACAACGATCCGCGCGCGATCGCGCAGGCCGTCGCCGGTGTCATGGATCGTCCCGAGCATCAGCGGCGGTTCTGCGCGCGACGGCGGGCCGAAACCTTCACCTGGCCGCGAGCGGCCGCCGGCATGCTGACCGCGCTGAGCGGTTTGGGTCACGGCCACGACGGGAACGCCGCTAATTGACGGTTCCGCATCGGCGGTCCGCTCAATGAAATGGAGCCGAGGATGGCTACGAACAATGTCGTATGGATCGTCATCGCTGTGGTTGTGGCGCTGATCATCATCGGTGCGCTGGTCTGGGTTGGCCGCAACCGCCAGATGAGCCGGCGAACGGCACAGGCTGACGAGCTTCGCGAGGAAGTCCGCCAGGAGCAGTCGAAGGTGCAGCGCCGGGAGGCGCTGGCCGATGAGACCGCAGCCAAAGCCCGTGCGGCACAGGCAGAAGCCGAGGCCAAGGCCGCCGAAGCGGCCCGGCTGGAGGAGAACGCCGCCAAGCACCGCGACGTCGCGTCCGCACGCCGCGAGGAGCTCGACGAGAAGTGGTCTGAGGCTGATTCGCTCGATCCGCGGGCTTAACTCACTGCGCCGAACTCGACGTTTTGCCGGGTTCTACTCACACTTTCTCGGCGAAATGGCGGTTTGGGCGCTCTGAAGAAGGGGAGCCGAGGCTCACCGGGAGCTCGGCCCAGCCGCGCAGCACCCGGGTGTCGCGGCGGCTGCCGAGGCCGGCCAGTTGCACCTCGGGGAAGTGAGTGAAGAACCGGCGCAGCCCGACCTCACCCTCGGCTCGCGCCAGCGCCGCCCCCAGGCAGAAGTGCCTGCCGCCCGAAAAGGCAAGGTGCTTACCGGCATTGGGCCGCCCGACATCAAAGCGGTGCGGATCGTCGAACACTGCTGGATCGCGGTTGGCCGCAGCCAGATAGATGGCCACCATCTCACCGGCCCGCACGGTGGCGCCGGCGACCACGGTGTCTCTCAGTGCGATACGTGCCGACAGCTGCACCGGCGATTCCAGGCGCAGGATCTCCTCGACTGCGCTGGGCCACAGCGACGGATCCTCTCGCAGCCGCACGAGCTGGTCGGGGGAGTTCAGTAGCAGCCGAATTCCGTTGCCCAGCAGGTTCACTGTCGTCTCGAATCCCGCGGCGAGCACCAGCCCGGCTATGCCCTGCAATTCGGGCTCGTCGAGGTGCTCCCCGTCCTCGGAGGCAGCGATGAGCTGGCTCATCAGATCGTCGCCCGGATCCTCGCGCAGGTGCCGTAGGTGAGCGGACAGCCATTCGTTGAATCCGGCGAGGCCCTTCTGCACCCGCTGGTATTGCGACCAGGACAACCCGACGTCGAGGCTGGGCGCCGCGAGCTCGCCGAACTCCAGAATGCGGGGCCGGTCGGCGTCGGGCACACCGAGGATGTCGCCGATCACCGCGACGGGCAGCTGCGAGCAATACCGCTCGACGATGTCGACGACCCGGGGACCCTCGGAAAGCCCGTCGAGCAGCTCAATGGCACTGTCCTCGACGCGATCACGCAGCGCAGCCACCGCCCGCGTGGTGAATACCGAGGAGACGGTCTTGCGGTAGCGGGTGTGCGCAGGGGGCTCGACGGCCAACAGTGACGGCGGACGCAGCGGATGCAGCAGGTCGTCTCGGGTTCGCCGCTCCACCCACTGCAGCGGTTTGGGGAGGTTGCCACCCAGGATGATCACCCGGAAATCGTCGGACCGCAGTAGCTCGTGCGCCACGGCGTGGTCGAGGGTCAGGAAACCTACTCGGGTGGGGATCATCGGGCCGCGATCGCGCATCTCATTGAAGAACGGGACGGGGTCGGCGCGCACTGCCGGATCGAATGCCATCCTGGCCTGCGGGTCACCGCGCCGGGCTGCCCCCCGGGCCACCGTTCGGATCACGCCGTGCATCACCAACCAGTGCAGCCATTGCTTCATGCTCACCAACGCTACGAGCGCGGCACCGCTAGCGCCACAACCTCAGGCCTAGCCCCAGCTGACCGGCAGCCGCTTGATGCCGTGGATGAAGGCCGAGAGCAGCATGGCCGGCTCCTCGGTGACCTCGATGTCGGGTATCCGGCGGTGCAGTTCCTCGAATACCACGGCGATCTCGCGACGGGCCAGGTTCGCGCCAAGGCAGAAGTGCGCACCGCCGCCACCGAAGCCGACATGGTGGTTCGGCGTGCGGGTCACATCGAAGAGCCACGGATCGGTGAACTTGTCCTCGTCGCGGTTGGCCGAGGCGTACCACATGGTGACTTTGTCGCCCTCGGCCATCTTGACCCCGGACAGTTCGATATCGCGAGTGACGGTGCGGCGCATGTAGATCACTGGCGACGCCCACCGCACCACCTCCTCGACAGCGGTGTCGGTGACGGCCTCGAAGTCGTTCCACCAGATGCGGCGCTGCTCGGGGTATCGGGTCAGAGCGAGGACACCGTGGCTGATCGCATTGCGGGTGGTCTCGTTACCGGCGACTGCCAGCAGGATGAAGAACGAGGCGATCTCGGCGGACGTCAGCCGCTCGCCGTCGACCTCGGCGGCCACCAACGCGGTGGTCAGGTCGTCGCGGGGATTGACCCTGCGGTCCTCGGCCAGCGCGGTTGCGTACGCGCCGATGTCGAAGGCCACCTTGAGGAAGTCGTCGAAATCGGTGGTCAGGTCGGGGTCGCCGAACCCGAGGATGATGTTGGTCCAGTGGAAGATCCGGTCGTGGTCGTGCTCCGGAATGCCCATCATGTCGCAGATCACCTGCAGCGGCAGCGGCCCGGACAGCTCGGACACCAGCTCGGCGTTGCCGTCGGGATGGTTGGCCACCATCGCCGACACCAGCTGCTCGGCGCGATCCCGCACCGACTCCTCGGTGCGGGCCACGACCCTGGGAGTGAACGCGCTGCGGACGATATTGCGCAGCCGGGAGTGCCGCGGATCGTCGAGGGCGATCATCGAGCCGAAGTATTCGGCGACCTCCGGAACCTGATCACCGATGGTGATATTGGGGTACGAGCTGAAAATCTCGGGGTGGCGGCTGGCGTAGAAGACGTCGTCGAGCTTCGTCAACGCCCAGTGGCCGGGGCCCACGGGCACACCTTCGAACTCCACTTCGTGGAAGAACTTGATCGGGGCCTCGCGGCGCAGGGTGGCGAACGCGCCGTCACGGACGGCGTCGTCGAAACCCCAGAACTCGAAGGTACCCAGATTGATGTCGTCGAGCGCCATCTCGGGCGGCGGCTGACCGTTGACGCGCGTGGCAATGCCCATGGGAGACGACATTAGAGTCTCACCACCCACGGTCGTGATCGTTTCCGGATTCAGGCAAGCTAACGGACACGATGACGCGCACCTCGACGACACTGCGGTTCGGCCTGCTGCTCACGATGGCCAACGGGTTCCTCGACGCCTACACCTACCTGGCCCGCGGCGGCGTGTTCGCCAATGTGCAGACGGCCAACGTCATCTTCTTCGCGCTCAACATGAGTCAGGGCAAAATCACCAGCGCGCTGGCGCACGTCTGGCCGCTGCTGGCGTTCATCGCCGGGGTCGGCCTGGCGTCGCATCTCAAGTCGGGCCGGGTGGAGCGCTATCTGAAGCATCCGTTGCGCTGGACCATGCTGTTGCAGGCCGTCGTGCTGTTCGTGATCGGCTTCGTACCGACCACGGTGGCCCACAGCTACGTGACGGTCCCGATCTCGTTCGTCGCGGCCATGCAGATCGGGCTGTTCCGCAATATCGGGGATTTCGTGTACCTGCCGGTGGCCACCACCGGAAACCTGATGCGGCTGGTGGAATCGGGCTATACCGGGTTCGTCGACCACGATGCGACGGCGCGGCGTGCCTTCCACATCTACGCCGCGCTCACGCTGTTCTTCACCGGCGGGGCGCTCGTCGGCGCCTTCCTCACCCGCGCATGGGGCTTCCACGCGATCTGGCTGCCGGCCGGGGTCCTGTTCGTCACCCTGGTCATGTTCGTGATCGACGAGCGCAAAGGGATCGAGCCGTGAACCTCCCGCCGCTGGTATGTCGCTCGTGCGGACGGGAATTCGACGTCGCCGAGCTGGTGTGGAGCTGCCCCTGCGGCGGGTTGTTCGACGTCACCGCGGCATGGCAACCGGTGGTCGACCCGTCGATCACCCTCGGTGAGGGGAACACCCCGATCGTGCCGTCACGGACGTTGCCCGATGCTCGGTTCAAGCTCGAATTCTTGAGTCCCACATTGTCTTTCAAAGATCGGGGCGCGGCGGTGCTGGCTTCACTGGCCGCGCAGCTTGGGGTCGGGAAGGCCGTGGTCGACAGCAGTGGCAATGCCGGGACCGCGGCAGCCGCGTATTTCGCCAGGGCCGGCATCGACTGCCAGGTGCTGGTGCCGGCGTCGACATCACCGGAGAAACTGGCGCAGATCCGGGCGCACGGCGCCGAGCTGACCCTGGTCCCCGGCAGCCGCGCCGCCGCCGCCGAGGCAGCCGCGCAGATCGCCGATCAGCCCGGGGTGTTCTACGCCAGTCACGTCTATCACCCGTATTTCATTCACGGCGTGAAGGCCTACGGCTACGAGATCTGGCGCCAGAACGGGGACAGCCTGCCCTCGGCGGTGCTGGTCCCGGTCGGCAACGGAACACTGCTGCTGGGCTGCTATCTGGCGTTCAGCGAGCTGGTCGCCGCCGGGCACGCTGACCGACTGCCCGCATTGGTGGCGGTCCAGGCGGCCGGCTGCGCACCGCTGGCCGCGGCGTGGCACGGGCCGGAATGCGCCGCCGACTACACCACCGCGCCGACAGTGGCTGAAGGCATTGCGATCACCGCGCCGCCACGCGCCGATCAGATCCTGGCCGCCGTGCGGGACTCCGGCGGCACGATCGTCACCGTCGACGACGACGCTGTCATCGCCGGGCGCCGGACGCTGGCACAGAGCGAGGGCCTTTTCGTGGAGCCCACGGCGGCAGTCTGTTACGCCGCGGCGTCCGGTGCCGCCAGCCGCACGGGGCCGGGCTGGCCGCTCGTGCGCGAGCTGTTGGCCAACGGCGACGTCGTGATCCCGTTATGCGGTGCGGGACTCAAACATCCCGGTGAGTGAGACAAGCTGGCTCAGGGCAGATCCCAGCCCATGTTTCTGGCGAATGTCACCGCGTCCTCGGAGATGGTTCCGAGTCGCTTCGACGCCTCGATATAGCCCTTCACCATCGGCATGAAGTTCATCGGGTTGTAGGCGTCTTCCTCATAGCTCCACAGCCCGTCGCCGGCGTACTTGAGCACCGACAGGTTGGGCTCTTCGTGGATGCTGCCGTCGCCGGGATCGCGCATCCGATTCTGGAATTCGCAGATCACCCAACCCTTGTCGACATCGATGGAATGCCAGGTCGCAGGGAAGAATGGCATCTCGGTGCCCGGGAAAGTGTTCATGGTGCTGACGATCCAATTGCGGATCGCCTCGCGCCCCTGGAACGTCCCGTAGGAGTGCTCTACGTAGGTAGCGTCCTCGGTGAACTGGTCGGCGAACCGGGACCAGTCCCAACTCTCGCCGATGCCGACGACAACCTGCTTGTGTTCTTCGAACGCTGTCTCAATTTCTTCGCGTGACCATCGACCCATGCACCGGTTGTATCAAACCGGTCGGCGACCGCGGCCGAGATTCAGTTGTTCTCAACGACTTTCTTGATTCGTTCCAGCGTCGTGCGCATGTCTCGGCGGTTGCGCCGACCCCGCAGATAACCGCCGAACAACCAGAAGATCCGCATCGGCGCAGACTTGGCGAGCCGGAACGACTCCGTCACGTCGGTGCCGTCACCGCTCGGGTCGAGACGGTAGTGCCAGTTGTTGAGTGCCTTGTCGCCGGCCAGCACGGCGAACCCGAATTCGCGTCCCGGCTCGCACGCGGTGACGCGGCAGGTGGTCCAGTAGACGGGGCCGATCTCGTTGCGGCGGACGTGGCCGCGGAACTTCGCACCCAACGCCGGACCGGTGGCGCCGCCGAGCCATTCGGACTCGAACACCTCCGGGGAGAACTCACCGGTCTTTGTGATGTCGGCGATGAGATTCCAGATCTTGTCTGCCGGTGCAGCGATGTGCACGGTCACGGAGCCTTCCATGGCGTGATCCTAAGCCGACGTGATGTGCGGGATCTCCGGCTGCAGGAAAACGTCGTTGAGCGTGACGGTGCGCAGATTGCGCGACCGGATGATGTCTACCAGCGCGGGGTAGACGTGGGTGACCGGCAGATGGTTGAGGTGACCGATGACGATGTTCTGCTGGATGAAGTACTGGTCGGCCATCTTGACGATGTAGTCCTCGGTCACCAGCGTGGAGTCGGACAACGATCCCGACCACAGCGTCGGAATCCGGTACCCCAGATCGGCGGCGACGGCATCGACTTCGTCGTTGTGGCTGCCATAGGGCGGCCGGAAATACGGTGTGGCGTCGGCACCGAACGTGGCACGCAGGAACTGGTCGTTGCGCCGCAACTGGTCGGCGACCTGATCCTTGGGCAGCCTGGTCAGGTCGGGGTGGGACCAGGTGTGGTTGCCGAGCTGGATCTGGCCGGCGTCGACCAGCGGCCGCAGCAGGGCGGCGTTGTCGCGCCAGGAGTCGTAGACGCCGTTGACGAAGTACGTCAGCCGAATACCGGTGTCCTTGGCCAGCTGGGTATACAGCCGCACCACTTCGGAATTCACCCCGTCGTCGACGGTGATGGCCAGCAGGTCGCCCTTGCCCGGCAGCTTAGTCAGCTCAGCGCCGCCCGGCAGCGCCACGCGGGCCGCCGGTGACGGCGGGGGGAGCAACGGCGCCGCGCCGATCGGTGGCGGGGGAGCCTTGGTGGCTGACAACGGAGTGTTGGTCTGCGACATCGCGATCGCACTGGACGTCCCGACGAGGCTGGCCGAAGCGAGCAGCCCGATGACGAACTGGCGCCGGGTTACCTCGCGCACGTGCCGGTCCCAGAAACCACATCCGTAACATCCGTCACACCCATAGGTTAAGGTTCGCAACCCCCGAAACCGCGCACATCCGTGCCTGTGTCGTTATCTGGCGCAGGGTTACCGTGGCGGAGTGAGCGACGTGAAGATCCGGTTCGGTGTGAGTTTCGGGAATGCCATCCAGGACCTACCCCGAGTCATCGACCGGCTGGAGTCGGCAGGCGTCGACTCACTCTGGTTCTCGGAACTGGTCTACACCCCGGCCGTCGACCCGTTCGCAGGCATGGCCTACACGCTGGGCCGCACCGAGCGCCTCAAGGTCGGCACATCGGTAGCGGTGCTGCCCGGCCGCAACCCGGTTCTGGTCGCCAAAGCGTTGGCATCGCTGGCCGCGCTCGGCCCCAAACGGGTGCTGCCCGCGTTCGGGCTGCGCCCGGCGTCGCCGGCGGAATGGGATCTGTTTCCCGTCCCTGACGGCCAGCGCGCCGCGGTGTTCGACGAGGCGCTGCACGTCGTGCGCGCGTTGCTGACCGGTGACGAGGTGACCTTCGCCGGCCGGTTCTTTCAGCTCACCGCGGCATCGCTGGGCATCCGTCCGCCGGTGCCTGTCGACATCTGGCTCGGTGGGTCGGCACCGGCGGCATTCCGCCGGATCGGGCGCCTCGCCGATGGCTGGCTGGGGAGCTTCCTCACCCCGGAGGAGGCCCGCGGCGCCAGGGCGAGCATCGAGCGCGCCGCCGCCGAGGCCGGCCGAGCCATCGAGCCGGATCACTTCGGGCTGAGCCTTGCCGTCGCCGACGGTGGCTTACCCGATGCCGTCGTGGCCGGTGTCCGCGCGCGGCGACCCGACGCGGATCCGGCCGAACTCCTGGCCGGCGACTGGCAGCAATTGCACAGACAGCTCGACGGTCTCATCGCTGCGGGGCTCAGCAAGTTCGTCATCCGCCCACTCGGTGAGACGCCCGCCGACGAGTTCATCGACCGTTTCATCGACGAGTTGTTGCCCCGGCAGAACTGATCCGGCAAAGTGCAGTTGGCGGGCACTGTGCCCGAACCCGCGGCGGCTGAGGAGTTTTGCCATGTCGAACCATTTCACCGGTCTGAGCCTTGGCCCACCACTGGGCGACCAGCGCCTGGATCTCTGCGACCTGTATGCATTTCAGGCCCCCGCCGACCCCACGCGAACGGTGCTGATCCTCAACGCCAATCCGAACGCCGACGCGCTACACCCCGACGCCATCTACCGGCTGGCGGTCGACAACGACGGCGATCTGCTCAACGACATCGCCTTCAGCTTCATCTTCTCGGTACCTCAGGACGGGCGCCAGACCGTCGACGTCTTCAAGTCCGTCGGCGACGAGGCAGAATCACCACTTCCGTTGGGCGAGAAGCTCTTCGACGCCGTCGAGGTCTCGTTCGGCCCGACCGCGAGTGTCCACCGGTCCGGGGAGTACACGTTCGCCGCGGGCGCGCGCAGCGACGCGTTCTTCTTCGATTTCGACGGCATCAAGAACCTGTTCGACACCAGCGGTAAGCGCAACTTCACCGACCTGCATCTGGGCGACACGTCACCGTGGACGGGGGTCGACTCCAACCTGACGGCCAACGTGTTCTCGATCGCGATCGAACTCCCGACCGCCGAACTGGGCGCCAACCCCGACATCCGGATCTGGGGCCGGTGCAGCCTCAAGGAGAACGGCGAACTGAACCACGTCGACCGTGCCGGACATCCGTCGGTGAGCAGCTTCTTCAACACCGACGACACCAAACTCGAATACAACGCCAGCGTGCCGGTCAACGACCGGGAGCGCTGGACGGGGCAGTTCGTGCACCTGATGGGCCACACCGGCGGTTACACCGACGAGGAAGCCGTCGCGGAGATCGACCGCGAGGGCACCTTGCCCGACATGCTGCACTTCGACCCGGCCAAGCCGGCGAAGTACCCCAACGGCCGGGTGTTCACCGACGATGTCATCGACTATCGGCTGGCGTTCCTGACCAAGGGTGACTGCCCGCCTAGTGGGCTCGCGCCGCACACCGACACCGTCGACGTCTTCCCGTATCTGGGCAACCCACACCCGGCGAATTAGCCTGCGGGACAGTACGACCGGGTGGCGACGTCCAACGCCGTCCGGTAGAGATCGTCGAACTGCCGTTCCCCGGCGACGACGCCCTTGGCCGCGGCCAGCGCCGGACCACAGCCAGGGGAGTTCAGCAGCGGCCACTGCACCGAGAACTGCTCGACGATCTGGCGGTTGAGACCGTCGATGACCGACCGGGACGCCGACAGGTCCGGCGCGGCCGTCGGCGCGCTGGCCGGGTCGAACTTCCAGCCGGCGAAACGGGCGTACTCGATCGCCTCGGTCGCGTTGATCTGATTGGCGAACGCACTGGTGGCGTAATCGGTTGCCACACCGCGAGATTCGGCATCCTTGGACACCGCTTCCAACACCACCTTGACCCGGGCGGGATCGGTGATCGGGCCACCAGTCAGCCACTTGTTGGCGGCCACCGCATCGGCGGTCTGCAACCGCTGCGCCGCGGCGTCGACCAGGTTGTACAGCGGTTCGGGTGAATCAGCCCGCGCCGGTGCGGCCGTCGCGACCGCCAGCATCGTGATCATCGTCGCGACGCCGCGCGCCAGGGCAGTGCTCATGTGTTCCATCCTTGCTATTGCCGCCGATACCAGCCTTGACGTTAACTGTCCCGGTGGCGGACTGGAGCGGCCGGGACTACAGCCGGGTCAGCAGCCTGCAGCGCACCGTTGCCGCCGAGACCCTTGCCGAACTCGTCGTCGACGGCAGCGAGTGGGTGCTCGACGTCGGCTGCGGCGACGGCTTCCTCACTCGCGAGATCGCCGATCGCCTTCCCCGCGGGTGCGTCATCGGCGTCGACGCCTCGCCCAGAATGGTGGCCGCCGCCCGGCAGGCCGGCCCGCCGGGACCGGCCGGCCCGGTGTTCGTCTGCGGTGACGCTCGCCGCCTTCCGTTCGGCAGCAGCTTCGACATGGTGGTCTCGTTCAACGCGCTGCACTGGGTACCGCAGCTCGGCGAGGCGCTGACCGGTATCGCCGAGGCGCTACGCCCGGGCGGCCGCGCCCTGATTCAGATGGTCTGCGACAGTGCGCGTCCCAGCATCGAGTCCACCGCGATGCAGGTGGCCCGCGGTCCCCGCTGGGCGTCGTACTTCACCGGGTTCGAGGCGCCGTTCGCCCACCCCGATCCTTCGGCATTCGGCGAGCTGGCCGAGCGGAGCAGCCTCCACGTCGACTCGCTGACAGTGCGCGATCGCGAATGGGATTTCGAATCCACCGCGAAGTTCACGGCCTGGTGCACGGTGGGTTGCACCGCCTGGACCGACCACATCCCCGAGGCCGACCGCGCCGGGTTCATCGACGACGTGGTGGCCGCCTACGAACCGGTGGCGGGTGGCCCCGGCCTGTTCCGGTTCATGCAGCTGCGCGCCGAGCTGCACACCTGACATCAGCCGACGGGCCCCGCACCGAGCACCAGCGGCGCGCTGCGCGGATTGCCCTCACGGTCGATCCAGTTCAGCGTGATGGTGTCGCCGGGGTGGTGGGAGTCCATGACGTTGGACAGATCGGCGGCGGTATTGATCGTGACCGCATCCACCCCCGTGATGACGTCACCAGGCGCGATACCCACCCCGCGGGCGGGAGTATCCGGAAGCACTTGGCGCACAACGGCTCCGGCGGGGCCACCATTCTGTGCGTCGGCGATGCCGACGCCGATGAACGCGGTATCGCCCATGTGCACACCCGCGCCGCCACCAGACCGGATCGCGTTGGCGATGCCCAGGGCACGGTCGATCGGGATGGCGAATCCCTCGCCGCCGTGGACGTTCCCCATCCGGTAGGTCAGGGTGGCGGCGACGTTGACGCCGACCACCTGGCCGGCGGCGTTGACCAACGGACCGCCCGAGTCACCGGGGCGGACGTCGGCGGCCACCCGGATCAGATCGGAGAGTTCCCGGGTCCCGCCACCGGACTCATCGGAGGCGCGCACCGAGGCGCCCAGTTGGGTGATGTTGCCCGGCGAGAAACTCGGCGCTCCGCCGGCCCCGCCGGCATTTCCGATCGCCGCGATCGGATCACCCACTGCGATGCCCGACGAAGTGCCCAGTGACGCGACCGGGAGATCACCGGCGCCGCGCAACCGGACCAGGGCGATGTCGTTGGTCCTGTCGTAGCCGACGACGTCCACGGGGTACGTGCGCCCGTTGGCCAAGCTCGTGGCGGTGATTCCGGTGGCCCCCTCGATGACGTGGTTGTTGGTCAGCACCTCGCCGCCCGCGTCGAGCACGATGCCGGTGCCGGCACCGACCGCGCCTTGATAGTTGAGTGTCGTGTTGATATCGACGAGTCCCGGGGTGACCAATCCCAGCACCGCCGATTGGTCCAGCGGCGGCGCCAGGGGAGCAGGGCCATTGGGCGCCGGTGCGGCGTGCGCGGGCCCCGTGACCAGAGCCGGCACCAGCAGAAGGGCCGCCAGCATGGTGATGAGCCGGCGGCCGCGGCGAAGCGGAACCTTTGCGTCCATAGCTCAACTTTGCCTGAAAAGCGGCTCGAGTGGCACTCGGACACTCTTTTAGCCGCTCGCGGGGTTGCTGGGCGGAATATCACGGTTTGGTGGAGCCCACATTTGGGCAGTCCTTTGCACAGCATCAGCTAGCCGCTCCACCTCATCCTCAACATCGCCCCCAACGGACGAGAAGGGACTCCGATCGTGAGCACTCCAGAAAGCTCCGAAAGTCCTTCCGACCAGGCCCCCGAGCAACACGGCCAGGGCGACATACCCGTTCCGGGTGAGCACGCGAAGGGCATCGCGAAAGAAATGATGAAGTCCTATGAGGGCCGGCCGACGGCGGTTTTGCCCGGGTCCCACAACACCGTTACCGGCACCGCCGTCAACGATTGGCTCAACGATGAAGGACAGCCCATTTACGGCAAGGACGAGGAGGCCGGCAATTCCGCATAACAGCCGATATTTAGCTGCCTCACAGTTTGCTCAAGTGGGGACTTCGCGGGTTGGTCACGTAGGCTACCCGGGTTAGGTCACCCGGGGAGTGTGGCCGGTCTTGCGGGGGTGGGCCGGAGTGCGACGCAAGAACAGGACACCACTTTGTTAGATACACCGGCAGACGCCGAACAAGCCGAATGTATGGAGCCGCGTTTCGACGACGTGCAGCACCATTACGACCTGTCCGACGACTTCTATCGGCTCTTCCTGGACAAGACCCAGACCTACAGCTGCGCATACTTCGAGACTGAGGATCTGACGCTCGAGCAGGCACAGATCGCCAAGATCGATCTGTCGCTGGGGAAGTTGGGCCTTGAGCCGGGCATGACGTTGCTCGATGTCGGTTGCGGTTGGGGAGCCACGCTGATGCGTGCTCTGGATCGCTACGACGTCAACGTGATCGGGCTGACCCTGAGCAAGAATCAGGCGCTGCACGTCCAACAGCTGTTCGACGACTCCGAGAGCACTCGGTCGCGGCGAGTCCTGCTCGAGGGTTGGGAGCAGTTCGACGAGCCGGTCGACCGAATCGTCTCGATCGGTGCGTTCGAACACTTCGGATCGGATCGCTACGAAGCCTTCTTCAAGATGGCTTACGACGCGCTGCCCGCCGATGGACTGATGTTGCTGCACACCATCGTTCTGCCGAGTGACGAGGAATTCGCCGAGCGCGGAATGCCAATTACGATGCGGCACTTGAAGTTTTTCAAATTCATCATGGACGAGATCTTCCCCGGTGGCCGGTTGCCCAAGGTGACGGACGTCCAGGAGCACGCCATCCGCGCCGGCTTCAACGTCAACCGGGTCCACCCGCTGCGGCTGCATTACGCCCGCACCCTGGACCAGTGGGCAGCGGCGCTCGAGGCCAGCGAGGAAGAGGCCGTGGCCCTGCAGTCGCGCGAGGTGTACGACCGGTACATGAGGTACCTGACCGGCTGCGCTGAGCTGTTCCGCGACGGCTATACCGACATCTGCCAGTTCACCCTGGCCAAGGGCTGACAGGCTCGCTGCCAGCCCTTCGCCTCACCACCTGCGGGTGAACGGGCACACCTCGGCGCATCCCCCGGTGTGCGCCACAATCACGATGTCGTCGTCGACGTTATGGGCCTTGCCGTGGTGGCGTCCCGAGTCGAAGGCCCACATCTCGTAGGGCCATTGGTCCTCACCTGGGTGTTAGCATGCGCGCGTCGTTGGTATCGGTGAGGAGATGCAATGGTCCGCGCAGTGGCAATCGGTGGCGCGGCATTGGTCATGATGGCGTCCGGCTTGAGCGGTTCCGGCGTGGCCACGGCCGCCGAGGACACCGTCTACATGTTCGGTAGCTGTTATGACCCGAGCCAGCCGCTGCTGGAGAAACCGCAGCAAGTGGTCTACGGATGCGACTCCACCAGCATCATGGAGAACATGACCTGGAGTTCATGGGGAGCCGACGGCGCCAGGGGAACCGGCACCGACAATGCCGTTCAGTGCCAACCCAACTGCGCGCAGGGACCACATCTGTACAACCCGATCGTGGTGCACGCGTGGAATCCGGTCCCCGGCCGGGCCGGCTGCCCCGACAACGCGGCGTTCTTCACCGATTTCACCGTCGCCTACCCGGCCGGCGTCCCGCCGTGGGTGGTCCCGGGCACCAACTGGGGTCCGGGCGTGGAATACACCTACGTCGACGGCATGGCGGGCGTCCACTTCTTCGACCAACGGCCCTACAGCTGCACCCCGCTGTCCTGATGTGATGCCCTCGGCGACCGGCCTTCGATCCAAACCCGCAGTGCTGCTCATCGCTGCGGCACTGCTCGTCAGCCTGGTCTTCGGGCTGAGTTTCGTTGCGATGCATCGGTTTCGGGATCTTCGCGGCGAGGCTGTCGATCCGGTCGCACACCCACTGACCGACGAGCAGGCCAAACGCCAGGTCCTCGAGCCGGCCGGGGAGATCACAGCCACCGGCAAGCTGAAGGGCATCAGCGCGAGCTATCTGCTGATGTCGTGCACGAACGCCGACGACCCGCCGTACCAGGGCGCGGTCTACCTCAACTTCGACGTGCCGGGGGTCATGGCCACCCCGCAGTACTTCGAGTCGATCACGACGGCGATGACCGCCAAGGGCTGGACCGTGGCGACGCCGCCGGGCGGCCACCCCGGCGGCCGGACCTTGACCCGCAACGGGGTGACGGCCATCTACTTCCGCAATTCCGACAAGGCCGACCGGGCCACGATGCAGATCTACGGCGAATGCCGGAACACCACCGACCATCGCAGCGACCCGACTGGTTGGGTCGACGTCACCGGCGCATTGCCCCACTGAGCGGGGCCAGGTCCCTGGCACATAGGGACTTTGGTCCCTACGGCATGGGCCTTCTACCTCGTGTGTGGTACGTCGAGTTACAGATAGGCTGCGGCCATGACCTACGTGATCAGCAGTGCGTGTGTCGATATCAAGCACAAGGCCTGCATGAAGGAATGCCCGGTCGACTGCATTTACGAGGGTGACCGCACCATGTACATCAATCCCACCGAATGCGTGGAATGCGGCGCCTGCAAGATCCTCTGCGAGGTGGACGCCATCTATTTCGAGGGCGACCTGCCCGAGGACGAGAAGAAGTTCCTCGCCGACAACGCCGCGTTCTTCAGCGAGATCCTGCCTGGCCGCGACGCCCCGATCGGGGACCCGGGTGGGGCCTATGAGCTCGGCCCGGTCGGTGTCGACACCCCGATGGTTGCCGCGCTGCCGCACCAACCGGACTGATCCACACCTCCTCTTCTTCGGTAACCCCAGGTTCCGGCCGTTATCGGATCGTCTCCGAAGCGGGACCACACGGTGCTCATTCGCCGGTATACGCGACTGCGGGTAGGCTCCACGGAGATCGAAGACGACCACGCTGTCCCGGTTCGCTTCCGGCGCTTCCAGCGCGACGTATCGCAGCAGGTAATTGTGTCTCTGCGCGCGCGTTGTGTGAGGCCGGCGAAGTCAGAACCGGAGAGGAGTGCTTCAGTTGGACACGGTCCTGGGACTGTCGATGACCCCGACCACTGTCGGACTCGTCCTTGTCCAAGGTGACGGAGTCGACGGCGCCACGAAGGGGCACGACACGTTCGAGGTGCGCCGCGGCGGGTTCAGCCCGGTCACGACGTCGGAGTTCGTCGCAGAGGCGCTGTCGCGCACCCAAGCCATCGCCGGCGGTCAGCGGTTGCAGTCGATCGGAGTGACCTGGAGTGACGACGCCTCGGTCGAGGCCTCGCTGCTGCTCGACTCGTTGGCCGACTCCGGGTTCGACAACGTGATCCCGATCCGGCTGCCGGAGGCCACCGAAGCCTTCGCTCGCGGTATCGGGCAGGTGATCGGCGCGGACGTGACCGCGGTGTGTGTCGTCGAGCCCGACGCCGTCGTCGCCCTGGTCGTCGACGCCGACGAGGGCGCCGTGCAGACCGCGATCAGCTATGACCTCGAAACCGACCAGGACCTGATCACCTGGCTGTCGGACATCCTGACCGCCAGCGAATGGCACCCCGACGGGCTGGTGCTGCTGGGCTCCGGAGAAGGTTTCGAGTCGATCGCCCGTCGCCTCGAAGAGATCGTGGGCATCCCGGTGTTCGCACCGGCCGAGGCGGAGCTGGCCTTGGCCCGCGGGGCGGCCCTGGCCTCGGTGAACGGCATCGGAGTGCTCGACGATCCGCTGTTCAGCCTGCCGGCCCCGCCCGCCGATCGCCGTAACGACTCGAAGGCGATGCGCGGGGCGACAGCGCTGCTCGCCGGAGGTGTGGTGGCGTTCGTGGTGTCGGCATCGGTGGCAGTGGGTCTGGAACTGGTGCCCGACCACGGAACACGTGCCGAGCATCGCGACGTCGTGAACACCGCCGAGACACCCGCACTGCTGCCCGAAAGCGCCCCTGAGGCGCCTGCACCCGCCGCTCCGGCTGCGGCCGCACCTGACGAAGCGCAGTCCCGGCCGGCCGGGCCGCCGGCCACCGAGCCCACCTTCGACGCGGCTCCGGTCGTCGCGATGACGATGAACATGCCGCCGCCACCCGAGGCACCGCCCGCCGATGTGCCGCTCGACGCCGCCGCCGTGCCGCCGGTCGAGGCCGAAGCACCGCCGCCGGTACCGGCTGTCATCGCACCGCCCCCCGTCCAGCCCAAGCCGTCGTTGCGCAGCCGCCTGCGGGATCGCCTGTCGGGGCTGGGCGGCGGATAGCCGCAGAGTTTCGCTGACACTCGGCCCTGACACCCACTCGGCCGCCGACCCACCCGCCAAACATACGGGGACGTGCGGCATGTCCCCGCATGTTTGGCGGGCGCATCGGTGGCGACCATCTAGACTGGCCCTTTGCTGATCGCCCACGCGAGGACGGGATCCATGGCCAGAGCAGTTCGACGAGCATTTGCCGCCGCAGGGATTGCGGTACTGGCGATGGCGACTTCGGTGCACACCAGCGTGGCCGCGGTCGCTCCCTCGATCGGCGGGGCGTCGATCGCCTCCGTGCAACCCACCAACGGCCAGGTCGTGGGCGTCGCCATGCCGATCACCGTCACGTTCACCAAGCCAGTGATCGACCGCTGGGGCGCCCAGCAATCGATCAGCGTCACGTCACCTGCCAATGTGGCCGGGCGCTACGAGTGGCTCGACGACCAGACCGTCCAGTTCACGCCCGACCAGTACTGGCCTGCGCACTCCGAGATCACCATGATGGCCGGCGGCATTCCGCGGACCTTCGGTACCGGCGCGATCGTGCTGGGGGTGGCCGATATCTCGGCGCACACGTTCACCGTCAGCATCGACGGTCAGGTCACACGTCAGATGCCGGCGTCGATGGGCAAGCCCAGGCATCCGACCCCGGTGGGCAGTTTCAACGTCCTGGAGAAGCAGTCCACGGTGGTCATGGATTCCCGCACCATCGGCATCCCACTGAGCGATCCGGAGGGCTACAAGCTCACGGTGAACGACGCAGTCCGGGTCACCTGGGGTGGGGTATACGTGCATTCCGCGCCGTGGTCGGTCGGCTCACAGGGCTATGCCAACGTCAGCCACGGCTGCATCAACCTGAGCCCCGACAATGCTTCGTGGTACTTCAACCAGGTTCACATCGGCGACCCGGTCGTCATCAACGCCTAACGGCACCAAGGGCTTCATACTCATCCCCACTACATGGCGGCCTCATCCCCACTACATGGCGGCGTGCAGGTTTTTCGCGGTGGGGGAGGCCGGCGCGGTCGCGGGATCGGGATAGGTGCGCAGCACCCGGTCTGCGGTGCCCGGTGTGGTCACGCCGAACCAGTAGTGCTCGTTCTTGAAGTGGTGCAGCCGGTGGTCGCGCCAGATCACCCGGTAGGCAGCGGTTTTCGGCTTATAGTCAGTGTGCACCAGGTAGTGGCACCACTCGTAGACCAGCCCGCAGGTCAGCATTACCACCAAGAACGTCAGCCCCATGCCCGTGCGGGGGAACGCCAGCAGCGCGATGGCCACGGCCGCGCCGATCGCGCCGACCGCCGATTGGGTCGGGATGAACACCAGGTCCACGTCACGCGGGGCGATGTGGTGTTCGCGATGCTTGCGAGCCAGCAACGTGTCCAGGGTGATCCTGCCGATGCGGCGCGGCCGCCAATGCAGGACGAAGACGTGAATCATCCACTCCAAGAACGGGAATCCCGCGGCAATCGCGAACGGCACCACCGTGTCGGTGAGCTGCCAATCGCCGATGGCGATGCGGGCGATCACGGCGGCGGTCAGCGCCACCACGAACAGCCAGGGCGTCGGATGGCGCCAGAACTCTCGGCCGGCGTCGGCCAGGGTGAGTCCGCGGCGGGTGTTCGTCGGTGCGCTCATCGCTATCCCTCCAGCGCGTTCAGTGCCGCGACCAGTGCAGTGGTCGCGGGCTCCAGCAGTGCACGGGCAGCGGTGGCGGCCGCTGCACGCTTGCCCGCTGCGATGGCCGCAGCCAGCGTGCGGTACGCCTGCGCCTGCCCGACCTCGGCGGCCATCAGCGTGGCCAGCGCAGGCAGTGCCGGTTCGTAGGCGGCTCGTAATGTGTTGAACATCAACCGAAATGCGATGGAGTCGGCGCCGTCGACCACGTGATCCCAGAAGGTCAGCGCATGCCGCTGCTGCTCCAACGGGTCCTCGGCCGACGCCAGTGCGGCGATCGATTCCTCCAGCAGGACGGCCAGCCCGGCCGGGCGACGTTCGGCGGCCAGCTCGGCCACCTTCGGCCCGTTGTGTAGTCGGGCTTCGAGGATGCTGCGCGCCACCGAGACGTCGAGTTGGCCGTTGCGCAGCAGCAATTGGGGGAGCAGGTCGAGTCCGGCGTGACGGCGGAAGTCGCGGACGGTGGTGGCGTCGCCCTGGCGCACTTCGACCAGACCCGCGGCCGCGACCCGCTTGAGCGCTTCGCGGACCGCCGGGCGGGAAACGCCCAGCACCTCGGCCAGCCTGCGCTCCGAGGGGAGCGGCTCGCCGGGCTGCATTTCGCCGCTGAGCACATCGGCGAGGATCTGCTCGAAGACGTCTTCGGGGACCGAACGCCGGTTCACCGGCTGCAATGCCATGGCCCCAGCATGCCCACCCGGAGCACAGAGGTCAAGTGGTCAGACCAGCCAGTCTGGATGCGCGACTACTTCGGATGCCGCGCGGTGAACCGCAGATTCACCTCGTCAGCGACCTTCAGCGACCCCACGAACAGCGAATACGGCTTGACCCCGAACTGCGTCTGGAGCACCGGCACCGAAGCGGACATCACCCAGACATCACCGGAATCCCCGACCGCCACGTCGACAGTCTGCGGCCGCGACGTGCCATGGATCTCGACGGTGCCGTCCAGGCGATACCCGGCCTCGGTCTTGCTGATGTCCTCGGCGCTGAACGTGATCTGCGGATACTTCTTGACGTCCAGTGCCTTCAGCGCGTTCGAGCGGACCACGCCCTTCTCCGGCCCGGTCAGCGGCGTGACACCACCCTCACCCTTGATCACCTGCAGCGAGTCGACGTCGACCACCAGCTCGACACCGACCGGCTGCTTGCCGCGCCACTGCACATCGGCGCGCCACGACGCCATCGCAATGGTCAGCCGGTGGCCCATCTTGGCGGCCGGACCGCCGACCCCGGTGAGGATCTGCAGTTCGCCTTCGGCAGCGGTGAGTGTCCAGGGATCCGTCACGCCTCGACTGTAACGGGATGCGTCAGAGGCGCTTACTTGCCGGCGCCGGTGTAGTCGACCTGCCAGTGCTTGATGCCGTTGAGCCAGCCCGACCGCAACCGCTCCGGCTTGGCGAGCGGTGTCAGGTCCGGCATGTGGTCGGCGATCGCGTTGAACATCAGGTCGATCGTCATCCTGGCCAGGTTGGCGCCGATGCAATAGTGCGCACCGGTACCGCCGAAACCGACATGCGGATTGGGATCGCGGAGGATGTTGAAGCGCAGCGGATCGTCGAAGACCTCTTCGTCGAAGTTGGCCGAGCGGTAGGACATCACCACCCGCTGGCCCTTCTTGATCTGGACGCCCGAGAGCTCGACGTCTTCCAACGCCGTCCGCTGGAATGACGTCACCGGGGTGGCCCACCGGACGATCTCATCGACGGCTGTCTTCGGGCGCTCCTTCTTGTACAGCTCCCACTGGTCCGGAAAATCGGTGAAGGCCGTCATGCCGTGGGTGATCGAGTTGCGGGTGGTCTCGTTGCCGGCCACCGCCAGCAGAATGACGAAGAAGCCGAACTCGTCGTCGGAGAGCTTGCCGCCTTCGACATCGGCCTGCACCAGCTTGGTCACCAGATCGTCGCGCGGGTTGGCGGTCCGGTCGGCCGCCATCGCCATGCCGTACATGATCAGCTCGCCGGCGGCGCCCTGCGGGTCGTTGCGGGCGAACTCGGGATCCGCCTCGCCGACCATCTGATTGGACCAGTCGAAAAGCTTCTTGCGCTCGTCCTGCGGGACACCCATGAGGTCGGCGATGGCCTGCAGGGGCAGTTCGCACGAAACCTGTTCGACGAAGTCGCCGGACCCTTCTGCCGCAGCGGCTTTGGCAATCTCCTGGGCGCGCTCTCGTAGCTTCTCCCGCAACGTCTCGACGGCCCGCGGCGTGAACGCGCGCGAGACGATCTGGCGCAGATGGGTGTGATGCGGCGCGTCCATGTTCAGCAGGATGAACTGGCCGGTGTCCTTGTGCGACACCGCCGCATTGTCCGGATAGCGGGGCAGGGCGGTGTTCTCCAGGCTGGAGAAGATGTCGCTGCGCCGCGAGATCTCCTTGACGTCCTTGTGCTTGGAGACGACCCAGTACCCCTCATCGTCGAAACCGCCGACATTTCTGGGCTGCTCGTTCCACCAGATCGGGGCGACCCGGCGCAGCTCGGCGAGTTCCTCGACAGGCAGCCGCTCGTTGTTCAGATCAGGATCGGTGAAGTCGAAACCAGGGGGAAGGTTCGGACTCGGCATAAAAAGCGCACCTCCATACGACGTCATCTAGTGCCCGGTGATCCATGCCTACACCACGCACGGAGACCTCGGTAGCAGCTTTCGGAAACTGATAACTGAAACGTGTTCTACACCCGCGCGGACGACGGCTTCAGCGCCTCGGCGGTGGCCTCGTCGGCGGGCAGGAATGCCTCGATACTGAGCTCCGCGGCGGTCAGGTCGAGCGCGGTCCCGAACGCCGTCACCATGGAGATGAACGTGAGCAGTACCCCGTCCAGCCGGTAGAGCTCCAGCGGCACGGCGACCCCGCCGAGATCGGTCGAGGAGTCCTCGCCACCCGGGTAGGACTCGATCTCGGCCAGCAGCCCCGCCGAACCACCGGCACCGGCCTCCCGGCGCAGCCGGCTCAACAGATGGTGGCGCCACTGCGCAAGATTGCGGATCCGCGGTGCCAGCCCGTCCGGGTGCAGCGCGATCCGCAGCGCGTTGGGCGTCTCGAGGAGATGCGCCGCCACGCCGTCCAGCAGGGTCGCGGTACCTGGATTGGCCTGCAGCACATCCCAGTTGCGGTTGACCACCAGACACGGATACGGGTCGTAGGCGGCCAGCACCCGGTCGATGCCGGCCCGCACCGCCGCCATCCCCGGATCGTCCACGCTGCGCTCGGCGTACGCCGGTGCCAGCCCGGCGGCAAGCAACAGGTGATTCTGCTCGCGGGGCGGCACAGCCAGCGCATCGGCCAGCCGCAGTACCATCGCACGGCTCGGCGCCGAGCGCCCGCTCTCGACGAAGCTGACGTGCCGCGCCGACACGTCGGCCTCCACCGCGAGATCGAGCTGACTCAGGCGGCGCCGTCGCCGCCAGTCGCGCAATAGGTCTCCGAAGGCCGTACCACTCACCTGAGCCAGCATCGCCCAAGTCGGTGCGCGATGCCATTACCTGAGAGGTAATTGCAGCGCCTACCTCTGCGGAGGACCGTGGACACCATGAGGAACAGCGATCCATCCCCGGTCCCGAGCTGGCTTCGCTTCGTGCTCAAGTCCGACCGCGCCGGCTCGGCGTGGTACGTCGGCACCGGCTTCTTCTTCGCGCCAGTGCTGCTTCTCGTGAACCCGTGGCCCGCGCTGACGGTGGCGATCTGGGTGGTGATCGGCCTGGCCGGGCTGTGGCTGGGCCTGCTCGGAGTCGCGATGGCCACCGGGCTGGCGATGGTCATGCGCTCGAATGCCGAGATACCCGAGGACTATTGGCGCTCGATCGTGAACTACTAGTCGAGGACGACCGCGTTCTCCGGGCACGCCTCGGCGGCCTCACGGGCGCTGTCCTGCAGCTCGTCGGGCACCTCGTCGAGGATGGCCTCGGCATATCCGTCGTCGGTCATGGCGAAGACTTCCGGGCAGATCGTGGTGCACACGCCGTGGCCACGGCAGCGTCCGTCGTCAATGCTGGCTTTCATGAGAGGTCGAACTCCAGGTGCAATTCGGTGAGCCCACGCAGGATGTAGGTGGGCACGTAGTTGTATCTGCGCGCATCGGCGGGTCCGTGGTGTTCCTCGCTGATCCGGATGTCGGTGGTGCGATCCAGCAGTCGTTCGAGCGCGACGCGCGCCTCGGCACGGGCCAGTGGAGCGCCGGGGCAGGTGTGAATGCCGCGGCCAAAAGCGATGTGCTGCCGGGCATTCGACCGCTCCGCGTCGAAGGTGTTGGGATCGAAGAAACGCCGCGGGTCGCGGTTGGCCGCAGCCTGAACGACCATCAGCGTTGACCCGGACGGCACGTCCACCCCGCCGAGGGTGACCGGAACCTTGGACAGCCGGAAGTCGCCCTTGACCGGGCTCTCGAAACGCAGCGCCTCTTCGATGAAGTTGCCGACCTTGGAGCGATCCGCCCGCAGGAGCGCCTGGATATCGGGGCGATCCCCGAGGATCTGCAGGGCGGCGCTGAGCAGCCGCACCGTGGTCTCCTGGCCGGCCGAATACAGGTTGGCCGCAACGCGGGCCACGTCACCGGGATCGGGTATCGAGCCGTCGGGGAAGGTCGCCGCGGCCATCTCCGACAGCACGTCACCGCGCGGGTTGGCGCGACGGTCCTCGATGTAGGCGCTGAACTTGTCGTAGAGGTACTCGAGCGGGGACTTGGCCAGGGCCTCGCCCTTGACGCTGCCGATGCCACCGCCGTGGTGCGCGCCGCTGGCCATCTCCCGGACGAACTCGTCCCGATCGGCGTCCGGCACACCCAGCAGGTCGGCAATGATCACCAGCGTGAACGGCTGAGCGAACTCCGAAATCAGCTCACCGCTTCCGCCGACCAGATATTCATCGAGGACCTGGTCGACCATCGACCACATCTTGTCCTCGTTCTCCTTGAGGCGCTTGGGGGTGATCAGCCGCATCAGGAGTGCGCGATGATCGGTATGCACCGGGGGATCCAGCGCGGGCAGCTGATCGTTGAACGGCAGCTCATCGCGGTGTGCGGCAATGAGATCGGCGACGTCCTCGCGGCCCTCGACCGGTACCGGGAAGCCGGGGAAGGGACCGGTCACCGCGATGCACGACGAAAAGCGGTCGGCGTCACCGGCTACCTCGGTGGCTTCTTCCCAACCCGTGACCATCCATACGCCCTTGTGCGGTTCCCGCGAGACGGGGCAGCGCGCCTGCAAAGCCTCCAAATAGGGATACGGATCTGCGACCACATCGCGGTCCATGAAGAAGTTCACGCTATCGACATCGGTCACTGAGGGTCCCTTCACCGCGGAGTTGCCATACGATCGGCAAGGACGATGCTAGTCGATCGTATGGTAGATTACTAGCCGATCGTAAAGCTGGATGAAGGGAGCTGACGATGAGCGCAGTCGCTGCGGTCAGCACGCTCCCTGCCCCCGATACCCGGCAACGGCTCATCGACGCGGCGATCGCCCTGTTCATCCGGCACAGCTTCGCGGGCACCTCGCTGCAGATGATCGCCGACGAGCTAGGGTTCACCAAAGCCGCTATCTACCACCACTTTCGGACCCGTGAACAGCTCTTGACAGCAGTCCTCGAGCCGATCATCGACAAGGTGGCGGCGGTGGTCAACGACGCCGAGCGGCAGCGCGGTGTGCATGCCCGCGCCGAGCGCATGATCAACGGCTACGCCCGGCTGGCCGTGGAGAGTCCGATGCTGGTCTCGGTCCTGGCAGCCGACCCCAGCGTGCACACCGTGTTGAAGGCGAACCGCGAGTGGACGCACATCATCTCCCGGCAGATGACCCTGCTCGCCGATGTTCATCCCGGCCCGGCAGGTTTCATCCGGGCGCAATTCGTCTTCGCCGGGATCGCTGGCTCAGCCGATCCCAAACGCGAAGCCGATGACGACTGGCTGCACGCTCAACTCCTGGACGCCGGCCGGCGCGCGCTGGGGCTGCGCACGCCTCGACGGACGTCCTAGTAGCACAACGCTTTAGCGATGACGAAGTGAAGAGCGCGATCAGGCGCGGTTGATGTACCAGGCGGGACGACCGCCGGAAAGGGGAAGCTTGTGTCCACCTCGAAGACGGCAGTGGTGACCGGAGGCGGTTCGGGTATCGGTGCGGCGATCGTCAATCGGCTCCGCGCTGACGGCTACAACGTGGCCATCCTCGACCTGACCCCCTCGGAAGCCGAGTTCTCCTATGTCGCCGATGTCACCGACCGTGCGCAGATCGACGCCGCGCTCACCGAAATCCGTGCCGCACTGGGCCCGGTCACGATCCTCGTCAATGCCGCCGGCAAGGACAGCTTCCGCCGGTTCCTCGACCTGTCCTTCGAGCAGTGGCAGAACATCGTCGACATCAACCTGCACGGCGTCTTCCACACCATCCAGGCTGTGCTGCCCGACATGATCGAGGCGGGCTGGGGCCGCATCGTCAACATCTCGTCGTCGAGCACCCACTCCGGAGTTCCGTACATGTCGGCCTACGTGGCGGCCAAGTCGGGCGTCAACGGCCTGACCAAAAGCCTTGCCCTGGAATACGGCCCGGCCGGTATCACCGTCAACGCCGTCCCGCCCGGCTTCATCGACACCCCGATGCTGCGCAATGCCGAAGCCCGCGGAAACATGGGCGACATCCAGGCCACCATCGATGCCACCCCGGTGCGGCGGATGGGCAGGCCCGAGGACATCGCGGCCGCCTGCGCCTTTTTCATCTCCGAGGAAGCCAGCTATATCACCGGCCAGATCCTCGGCGTCAACGGCGGACGCAACACCTAACGGTTCAGCCGGCCGGCTTCGTCGTGGTCGGGGTGACCGAGGTCGTCACCGTCACCGTCGTGGTGCTCACGGTCGTCGTCGCGCTGCCTGACGTGGTCGCGCTCGACGAGGTGCCCGACTGCGAGAAGCTGGCTTCCTTGAACTCGATCCACGAGTCCTTGTAGATGACGTGGTCGCCCGAGGACACCAGGATCTGAGTGGGTGAAACCGCATAGGTGACACCGTCATTGGAAGCCACCAGGGTGCCGTCGGCGCTTCGGGTGATCGGCAGGTGCAGGGGAGCGTTGTCGGACAGCCGCACGCCGCGGTACTCCAGTCCGCCGTCACGGTTCACGCAGATCACCACCAGCGACTTGGAGGTGCGGCCGTACGCCATCAACGTCTGGTTCTCGTCGCACCGCGCGCCCGTGTCCACGTAGCCGCGTGAGTCGGCCTGGTATGACGCCGGTGCGCCCGACGTCGTCGTGGCGGATGTCGTGGCGGACGTCGACGCAGAGGTTGTGGCAGACGAACTGGCGGTTTCCGACGCCGACGCGGACGTCGTCAACGTGGTGGGCGCAGCCTGGGCGATGGGCAGGGTGTCCGACGCGCCGGTCGTCACGGTCACCCCGATCACCAGCCCGACCGCTGCGAGAACCCCGCTGACCCCCAACCACGGCAACAATTTCGACGGCGAGAGTGGATCGTGAGCGGACATGGCCTAAGCGAACCACCTCAGGCGACGATTCCGGCGCTGGTGCAACGGCGTTTCTCCTGAGTAATCGGCGTCACCGCGTCCCGGCGGGGGTCAGCTCGCCGGTTCGATCGGTGAGGAATCGTGGGTGAGCACCGCCCACAACAGACCGGCGGCATGCTTGGCCTGGTCGTTGGGCACGATCGGGGAGCCCGCTACCGGCTGCTCGGCTGGTGCACCGCTGATGTGTTCCACCAGCGCCACCGCCAGCGAGCGCAACTTCACGTTGGATTCGTGGCTGGCGCGGCGCAGCGTCGCCCACGCGGTGTCGGCGTCACACGCCAACCGCCCCATGATCGCGCCCTTGGCCTGCTCGATCGCCCCGCGGGACTGCAGAACCGCCAGCATGTCGGCGATCGCGGTGCCGTCACCCTCGGCGCCTGCCGACACCATTGCCGCGGAGACCAGCTGTTCGTAGCCGATCAAGGTGGTCACGGTGCCTGCCGTGGCTGGGCGGTCCAACACGCAGGACAACACGACCGTGCCATCGGCCTTCCACACGCCAGGCACCGCGACCGAACCGCGAACTTCCCGCCAGGCCGCGCTGTGCTCGGGTATCCGGGACTCCATCGCGGGCAGGCTCAGCTCCGGCCAGCGCTCGTCAGCCCAGAGATCCAGGCTCAGCACCGGCATCTGATGGACGAAGGCATCGATGACCGGACCGCCCAACCCCGCCAACTGGGCCTCCACGACCTCACCGCCATAGCCACGGGCGGCCAGGAGTGTCATCTCGTCCTCGTCGAGGCGCCGGTCGTGCATGGTGATCGAGAGCCCGACGGCGTCCGGCAAGTCGAGATGGACGCGTTCGAGGATCCGCTCGAACAACTCACCCTGCTGGGACAGGTCGCGCGGGTGGAATTCGGGCACAGGCATGGTGTTCGGCTCACTCCTTGGTGACGACGGTGGCTACCCGGTCCAGACCCGAGATCGCCAGCAGTGTCCTGATCGGCCCCTCCAAGGCCACGATCATCGTGAGCTCGGTCGTGGCGGCCAGGGCGAACAGAGCGCGCACCGCGGCGCTGTCGCAATAGCTGATGTCGGCCAGGTCGACGGTCAGCGCGGCAGCATCCGCCGCGGCCTTTGCCATCACGTCCTGGAATTCGCCGACATTGGCCAGGTCGATCTCACCGGAGGCAACCACATGGGCTGACTCCCGATCCGCGACCACCGTGACCCGGAACTGGGCCTCTGCCATCAGCGCAACTCCTTGAGCTTGTCGACGGTGGTTCCCATTTCGGTAGCAGCAACCGGCAACGCGGTCAGCACAACTCTAAGCCCGACCCCGCGGACCGGTGCCATCATCGTCGTGTCGGCAGCACACAGCGCACCACATGCCTTTGCCACGGAATATCTCCCGTCGTCTTCTTCACCCCCGACGACGCAATCGCCGCAGCTTAGCAAGCTTCGGTGCGGGTGGAGTGGTCAGCAAAGGCAAAATCTGCGATGGCGTCACAATAAGCTGCTCACTCGCGCGCCTTTCCGGTTTCACCCGAAGCACACCCGTCCCAGCCGTTAAGCTCAGCGCAGGGCCGGCGGGGGCACTAAGGCCCACGGTAAAGAACTAGGGCCCGGCGGTAGAGAACTAGAGGGTGGACAGATGCTCCGCGAATTCGTCATCGCAACAGCCGTTGCGGGCACCGCGCTGGCAGTGGCGCCGATTGCCGCCGCCGACGAACCGCACGGGCCGTTCCCCGGTGATCCGCCGGGGATGAGCTACCAGGCCTACCTGAGCGCACCGTGCTATCAGTGGGATCGGTTCGCGTTCGGCCGCGGACCCGGTGGCGAGCCGTTGCTCTGCCGCTGGATTCCCGGCCAGTCGCCGATCGGCATGGACCGGCCGCCCGAGGGCGTCGGCTTCTGGGTGCTCTCGCCCAAGATCTATGGCGTGCAAGCGGTCGGCTCACCGTGCCCGGGATCGCAGGCCGCCGCGCAGTCACCCGATGGCCTGCCCATGCTCTGCCTGGGCGCCCAGGGCTGGCAGCCGGGATCCATGCATTCCGGCGACTGGGGCAACGGAAACGACTTCTACCCGGCCAGCTGAAAATGAGTGTGCCGCCAGGGCGAGAACCCTGACGGCACACTCACATCCGGTTTAAACGGACGCGTTGAGCTCCTCGAGCCGGCCGGTGGCCTCGAGGTACTCCTGCACCCAGCGCTCGATCACCGTGGACGTCTTCTCGACCTTCGTGAACTGACCGACGACCTGACCGATCGGGTTGAACGCGACGTCGACGCTCTCGTTGGGGTACTTGTGCGTGGCAGCGACGGCCATGCCGGAAACCATGTACTGCAACGGCATTCCGAGCGGCTTGGGGTTGCCCTCCTTCTCCCATGCCTCGGTCCACTCGTTGCGCAGCATGCGCGCGGGCTTACCGGTGAACGAGCGGCTGCGCACGGTGTCGCGGCTCTCGGCCTTGGCGTAGGCGGCGTGCTGGACCTCGGTGTGCTCGGACTCCTCGACCATCACCCACTGCGAACCGGTCCACGCGCCCTGGGCACCCAGCGCCAGGGCCGCGGCGATCTGCTGGCCGCTGCCGATACCGCCTGCGGCCAGCACCGGCACCGGCGCGACCGCCTTGACGACCTGCGGCCACAGCACGATCGAGCCGATCTCGCCGCAGTGCCCGCCGGCCTCGCCGCCCTGGGCGATGATGATGTCCACCCCGGCTTCGGCGTGCTTCTTCGCCTGCGACGGCGAGCCGCACAGCGCGGCGACCTTGCGGCCCTCGTCGTGGATGTGCTTGATCATCTCCGCCGGCGGGGTGCCGAGGGCGTTGGCGATCAACGTGCACTTCGGGTGCTGGAGCGCGACCTCGACCTGCGGGGTGGCGGTCGCCTCGGTCCAGCCGAGCAGCCCCATGGCGTCGTCGTCGCTGTGCTCGACCGGCACACCGTGGTCGGCGAGGACCTTCTTGGCGAAGTCGATGTGCTCCTGCGGAACGAGGTCGTTCAGCGTCTTCTTCAGTACCTCGGGCGACAGGTCCGTGGCGTCCATGCCCTCGTACTTGTTGGGGATGACGATGTCGACGCCGTAGGTGTGGTCGCCGATGTTCTCGTCGATCCACTTCAGCTCGATCTCGAGCTGTTCGGGGGAGAAGCCGACCGCACCGAGGACACCGAAGCCGCCGGCCTTGCTGACGGCGACGACGACGTCACGACAGTGGGTGAACGCGAAGATGGGGAACTCGATACCGAGCTCATCGCAGAGGGCAGTGTGCATGGTTCGGCTCCTTCAAGCGGGGACATAAGCAGACTGGAACGTATTCTAGTTTAGTACGTCGGTGATGTGCGATTTGCAGGTATCCACTATCAGCGAGCTGACGAATGGCTATCGGCCCGGCCAACCCAGCCAGAACACCAGAAACGCCAGCATGCCCAGCGCGCACACGATGTGGTCGTGGTAGATCGCCCGGGCCAGCCGAGTCTGTTCGACGGCGGTATCGGTGCGCCGGCCCAGCCGCACCGCGTTCGGGACGGTGCGGATCAGCGCGAGCACGACAGGGACGCCGGCCAGCATGGCCGAGACCCCGAGCAGCCATCCCGGGCTGGCCCCGAACACCGATTCGGCGATCAGCGCACCCAGCAGAACGATCATCACGACGGCGATGAGACGGCCCATCGGCTGCGATGTCGTGGTGGCCCGGTGGTGGTAGCCGGCGATCGACGCCAGCGCCGGTTCTCCGAAGTTGCTCGACGCGACGGCCGGCGGCGCGGATCTGGCTGTCGAAGATCAGGTCCATCCAGAGCACTGCGAGCAGAAACCGCTGCATGCGGTCAGCAGACCGGTGAGCACACCCATCGCGCCTCCGCCCTTGAATCCACGCCGAAAGGAGTAGCGTTTGATTGTCTGCTTTTAGCGGGGGTGCGCCATGATTTTCTCGAAGCTGGCGTTGGTCGCTGCAGCCGCTTTGTGCACGACCCTCGCGCCCGTTGCCACGCCCCCGGCCACCGCCGCGCCGGGGTGCACAAACGGCGTCGTCCCGCTCAACCCGTACGTGGTGAACTGCGGTCTGCCGCCGCGCAAGAGTCAGGTGATCGGAGCAGCACCCGATGCCGGGGCACTCATCGCGTGCCGCCATAACCCGATCTGCTTGTCGTACTACGTGAATTACCCCGGCACCCTCATCGTCCCGGGCTATCGCCCCTAGACGGCTAGGTCTTCGAGCCGACGCCGCTGCGCCCACCGACGACGAAGGACCCGCCGGCCGCCAACAGGCCGATCACGGCCAGCGGGATCGACCAGGCTCGCCGCGAGGAAACCGCCGACTCGCACTGCGCCACGAAGTCGGGGTGCTGGATGATCTCGTTCAGGATCGGCACATTCGCGATGCCCTTGCTGTTGGCTTCACGTGCCGATGCGAGGTCTTCCGATATTGCGTTGCCGCAGCCGATGCTGCCGCCGTTGCCGTCGGGGGTGGATACCGGCACCAACAGGGCGATCACTCCAGCAACCAACAGCACCGCACCCACCAAGAGGATCAAGCGACGCGCCGCCATGTCCGTGTCTCCTTACGCATCCGTCGAATAGATGCTGCGGGACTACCCGGGCACTGTTGACGCCAAACGCGCGCGCACTCGACCTACGGCTTGGTGAACAATTCCACTTCGGACACCAGCGGCAGGTTCAGCGTGGTCCGGATGCCCGGCGGGGCGGCGATCACCGCGGGAATGGCGTTGACGATGCGGCCGGCGCCGGCCGCGATGGCGGCGTAGTTGTGGTCGCCCTTCTTGCTCGTCGGGCAGATGTCGACGACATAGGACGGCTCGCCGGTGATCTCCACCCGATACGAACCGCCGGGCTGGGCCGGTTGTGCCCAGTCCGGACGCAGATCCTCACGCAGCCGGGTGACGTGCTCGACGACGATCGCCGCGTGGTCACCGACCATGCCCTTGATCTCGAAGCGCACAGCGGCAACCCCACCCTTGGGGATGTGGCCGGCGGCGACGTCGAAAGCCTCTGGGGCAGGCTCTCGTTCGTAGCTCTCGGCGATCGAGTCCAGCGAGATGTTCAACCCGGCGGCCAGCTGGCGGATGCCGCAGCCCCACGCGATCCCGAGCACACCGGGCAGGAACAGCATCGGCACCTCGTCCATCGGCTTGCCGAAGCCCATGACGTCGAACATGACGGTGGCGCCGTCATAGGTGGCGTAGTCGGCGATCTCCATACAGCGCACCTGCTCGATGCTCTGACAGGTGCTGGCGAAGGCCAGCGGGATCAGATCCGTGATGAAACCCGGGTCGACACCGTTGATGTAGATGCTGGAATTGCCAAGGCGGCCAGCCTCTTCCAACGGTTCGATGTACTTGTCGGGCATCGACCCCCACGGGTACTGCAACACCACCGGAGCCGAGCCGACGACGTTGATGCCGGCGGCCAGGATCTTGCGGACGTCCTCCATGGCCTCGGGCATGCGGGTGTCGCCCATCGCACAGTAGACCGCGCATTCGGGTTCTCCTGCCAGCACCGCGTCGAGGTCCTTGGTGGCCAGGATTCCGGTCTTCACATCCAGGCCGGCCAACTCGCCCGCGTCCTTGCCCACCTTCTCGTCAGCGGACACGCACAGCCCGGTGAGCTCGAAGCCCGGGTTTTCGATCAGCTCGGATAGGGCTATCCGGCCGACGTTTCCGGTGCCGATGTGGGCAACGCGGATGGCCATGAGTTCTCCTGACGTTCGGGGCTGCGGTGGGTTCAGTATGCGCATTCGGCGCCGAAACTGGAACAGGTTCTACCTCGCGGCCGGCGCTACCGGTAGCCTGACACCTCATGGGACGCGTAGACGACAAAGTGGCCATCATCACCGGCGGAGCACAGGGGATGGGAGCCGCTGACGCGCGGATGCTCGTCGCCGAGGGCGCCAAGGTTGTCATCGGGGACATCCTCGACGACAAGGGCAAGGAACTGGCCGACGAGCTAGGCGACGCCGCCCGTTACGTCCATCTCGACGTGAGCGACGCCGATCAGTGGCAGGCCGCCGTCGAGACCACGATCGCCGAGTTCGGCAAGGTCAACGTGCTGGTCAACAATGCGGGCATCGTCCAGGTGGCGCCGTTGAAGTCGCTCGACGTGGAGCGCTGGAAGAAGGTCCTCGACGTCAACCTGACCGGCGCGCTGCTGGGCATCAAGGCGGTCCTTGGGCCGATGAAAGAGGCCGGCGGCGGCTCGATCATCAACGTGTCGTCCATCGAGGGCATGCGCGGCGCGTCGTGGGTGCACAGTTATGTGGCCTCCAAGTGGGGCCTGCGGGGGCTGACGAAATCAGCGGCCCTGGAGCTGGCCCCGGATAACATCCGGGTCAACTCGGTGCACCCGGGGTTTATCCGCACCCCGATGACCAAGCACCTGCCCGAGGACATGGTCAGCGCCCCACTCGGCCGCCCCGGCAAGCCGGAGGAAGTGGCCACCTTCATCGTGTTCTTGGCCAGCGACGAGTCGTCGTTCTCCACGGGCTCGGAGTATGTCGTCGACGGCGGTCTGATCACGGACGTTCCGCACCGAGCGATGCCTTTTTAGTCCTTAGTCCTTCGGGGCGCGGCGGGTACGCAGCGCCAGCGACGAGAGCGCCGCACCCAGCGCGGCCCGCCCCAGCGCGGGGAAGTGCCCGACCACATTCACCGCACTATTTCGCCGGCCGGGGATGGTCAGGTGCAGCACCGGCCAGCCGTTGGTGGCGGCCTTCGCCGCCAGGCCTGGGCGTGGGTTGACCGGCCGGGGGTGGCCGACGAGCGCCATCAGCGCGCCGTCCTCGTCTCCGTCGGCGTAGAAGTAGCTGCCCGTCAGGTCGATCTCGTTCGCCGCGCAAAACTGTTGCACCGCAGCGGCTTTCTGTCGCCCCCACACGATCGGCTTGTTGATGGTCCCGGTGAGCCGACCGTCGGCGTCCAGCTCGAAGGTGTTGCACACCACGTGGTCGATGCCCAGCGCGCGGGCCACCGGCTCGGCGTGGATGGTCAGGGCCGACGAGCTGAGCACGACGGTGTGCCCGCGGGCCTGATGAGCGGACACGACTTCGCGCATCAGCGGGTACACCCGCGCCGCCACCTGTTCGGCGTACAGGCGCTTACCGATCTCGTCGAGCTCGACCAGAGACTCGCCGCGCAGATAGCCCGCGGCGCGGAGCAGCAGCCGCTCGAACTGCATGCGGCCCAGCTTGTAGCGCAGCGAGGCCTCGACCACGCCCATGATCTCGCCGATCCTGGCCTGCCCGCGGCGGACGCGGTCGCTGGCGTGCGCGGTGGCGGTGAATCCGGCCACCAGGGTGCCGTCGAGGTCGAAGAATGCCCCGACCGACGGCCCCGGTGGGCTACCGGCGATCTGCCCGAGCGGATCCGATGACAGGGTCACCACACCATCATGCCGATTGTCGCGGCGGGCTGGGAGCGGAGCGACCCGGGATCAGCGCACCGTCACTGTCACCGGTCCGCCGTCGCGGGCGGCCCCGGCCACGATCCGGGCCGGAATTCGGAACATCCGGCCCGGCGAGGCGGGCCACGGCAGCCGCCGGCTGGCCAGCACGGCGCCGTCCTGGCGCGCGGTGACCACCGGGCTGCGGAGCAGCGTGTCGGTCCACGCCAGTAAGCGGTCGCGAGGGGGACCGCCGTCCCCGGGGCGTAGCAACCCCGGGCTGATCCAGCGCAGCGGCGCCTCGGCGACCAGCCGCACCCCACCCTGGGGTGCGCGGTATCCCGCCAGATACGCGTCGATTTGTGCGGCGACGTGACGGCCGTCGAGGGCGGCGATATCGGCGGTATCCACGGGGTGCACCAGGTTGCCGATGGCGAACACGCCGGTTCGGTTGGTACGCAACGCCGTATCGACCAGCGGAACCCCGCCGATCGGGTCGATGTCCAGTCCGGCGGAGCGGGCCAGCTCGTGGTCCGGGATCCAGTCGCCGGTCAGGATCAGCGTGTCGCAGTTGATGATTCGCCGCGCCCCAGTGTCGGTGTTCTCGGTCTCGACCCCCCGAAGTGCCGGTGCGCCGATGATGCGGGTCACCCTGGTGCGGGTGGCCACCCGGACACCCAGCCCGGCCCTGGCGGCGACGGTGAACGCCGGGTAGGACTCGGGACGCGGGTGCTCGGTGGTCATCAGCACGACGCGGCACCCGGCGTGGCGCAGGGTGAGAACGGCCGAATAGCTGACGAGTTCGGCGCCGACGACGACCGCGCGCCGGCCGACGCCCCGCCCGTGTAGATGCACCAGGTTCTGCAGGTGTCCGGTGGTGTAGATCCCGGCCGGCCGATCCCCGGCGATGAGCCGCGCGGGCCTTGGCCGTTCGCGCGCACCGGTGGCCAGGATCACCGCGCCGGCCTCGATGACCTCACGGCCACGCGGGGAGGTGACTTCCAGTGCGCGCTCACCGGCCCAGCCGGTGACCATTGCGTCGGTGCGAATATCGGCACCGGCGCGCAGCGCCTGTGCCACCAGCCGTCGCGCGTAGTGCGGCCCACTCAGCATCGTCCGCAGGTCGCGGATGCCGTAGCCGGGATGGTCGCTGTGTCGCGGGATGCCTCCGGCAGCCGATTCCCGTTCCAGCACAACGACTTTGTGACGACCGGCGAGTGCGGCGGCCGCCGTCAGCCCAGCCGGGCCGCCGCCGACGATCGCGATGTCGACGGTCATCGCAGCGCCTCGAAGAGATGTTGCACTTCGGCGCCGCAGAAGAATCCCTGGCAGCGCCCGTTCATCACCCGGGTTCGCCTGCGCAATCCGTCGAGTCCGGCAGGCGGGATCACCGACCGGCACGCGTCGCGCAGTTCACCCTCGGTGACCCGTTCGCAGAAGCAGACGATGCGGCCGTACGCCGGGTCGGCATCGATTGCCTGCGCGTCCTGGTAGGGCCGTAGGAACGCCTCACCGAGATTGGGCATCCGGGGCGGATCGGGCAGCTCGGTGCGCGGCTCGGCGTCCAAGCCGGCCGCGGCGAGCAGGCCGAGCACGTGTTCGGCGATGGCCATGCCTGCGGTCAGCCCGGTCGAGCGGATGCCGCCGACCACCAGGTAGCGCTGCGCCTGGTCGGCGTCGATGAGGTAGTCGCCACGGTCGATCGCCGCGCGAAGACCCGCATAGGTGGCGGTGATCTCCTCGTCGAGCAACCACGGCATCAGCCGGGCGCCCTTGTCCAGCAACGATTGCAGGCCGTCGCGGCTGGTGCTGGTGGCGGTGCGATCGGCCAGATCTTCAGATGTCGGGCCGAGCATCACGTTGCCGTAGATGGTCGGGCTGACCAGAACACCCTTGCCTCGCGCGGTGGGCACCGGCAGCACGATGGTGTCGACCAGCGGGCGGGCCAGCTTGTCGTAGACGATCAGCTCGCCACGGCGCGGGGTCACGCTGAACCGGGCGAAACCGAAGTGCCCGTCGATCACATCGGCGCCCAGTCCGGCGGCGTTGATCACCCACCGCGCGCTGATCGGGCCGGTCGAGGTGTGCAGCGTGGTGCTGTCATCGCCGATGTCGACGGACTCCACAGTGCACCCACGGTGCAGTGTCACACCACGATTCACCGCGTCGGTCGCCAGCGCGAGGTTGACCGTCCAGGTGCAGATGATGGACTCGTCGGGCACGGTGAGCCCGCCAACCGCGCCCGGTCCGAGTTTTGGTATCCGCGCGTATACCGTTGCGGCGTCGACGAGTTCGCAATGCTGGTATGAGTTGGCTTCGGCCTGTGCCTTGAGCGTTGGCAGCGTGTCCAGCTGCTCGTCGTCCCAGGCCACCAGGATCGCGCCGGTGCGTTCGACGGGGATGCCGGTGGCGGCGGCGTACTCCGAAAGGAGTGCGTAGCCGCGCCGGACCAACCGCGATTCGAGAGTGCCGGGCTTGGCGTCGAATCCGGTGTGCAGGATCGCGGTGTTGGCCTTGCTGGTGCCGTCGCCGACGTCGTCTCGGGCCTCGAGCAGTGCCACCGACAGCCGACAGCCGCCCAGCTCACGGGCGATCGCCGCGCCGACGATGCCGGCCCCGATCACGACCACGTCGTAGTCGGTGCTCATGTCGCTGCCGGATAGGTGGTCGCGGCCAGTTCAAGCCAGGCGCAACGGAATTCTTCGGCCCGGCCGGCGTCCCACCGGGGTTCGAAACTGGCCGCGGCACTCCAGGACCCGACGACATCGGCCAATTCCCGGGTGGGGTGCAGGCTGAGCCGGGCCAGCGCGGCCGCGCCCAGCGCGGTGGCGTGCGCGGACGGGTAGACGTCGACGGGCACCTGCAGGATGTCGGCGCACGCCTGCATCAATACCGCCGACTGGGTCAGACCGCCGTCGGCGCGCAACCGGGTCAGCGGCGCCCGGGTATCGGTACCGATGGCCGTCACCAACTCGGCGATCTGCGCGGCTATACCTTGCAGCACGGCGAGCACCAGATGTCCGCGGCCGGTGGCCAACGTCATGCCCGAAAGTGTTGCGGTAGCCCCGGATTGCCACCACGGCGCGGCCAGACCGGCCAGCGCGGGGACACACAGCACACCGTCGGAGTCGGCGGCCGCGACGGTATCGAGCTCTTCCGCGCCGGCGATGATCCCCAGCGACGACAACCATCGCACCGCCGAGGCAGCGGTGTAGACCTGCCCGTCGACGCAGAATGTGTCGGCGCCGCCGATCCGCCAGGCCACCGAGGTCGTCAGCCCGGACGACGAGCGAACCGGCTCGACACCGCAATTCGACAGCAGGAACGCGCCGGTGCCGAAGGTGCACTTGGCCATCCCCGGCTGCAGGCAGCCTTCGGCGAGTAGCGCCGCCTGCTGGTCGACGACCACCCCGCCGACGGGGATATCACCACCGAAAGAGTTTGTCGTACCGATGATTTCGTCATTTCCGACAATGCGGGGGAGCTGTTCGCCGGCCAGGCCGAACACGTTCAGCAGCTCGTCGTCGAAGTCACGGCCGCCGAGTTCCACCAGCAACGAGCGGCTGGCCGTGGTGGCATCGGTGACGAACTGCCCGGTGAGCCGTTGCAGCAGCCACACATCGGATGTGGTGACGACACCGCCGGTTTCGACATTGCGCCGCAGCCAGCTCATCTTGGGCGCCGAAAAGTACGGGTCGAGAACGAGGCCGGTTCTGGCGGCGATCGCCTCGGCGTGCCCGCCGAGTTCGGCACACAACCCCTCGGCGCGGCGGTCCTGCCAGACGATGGCCGGGGTCAGCGTCCGGCCGGTAAGGGGATCCCACGCCAGCACCGTCTCACCCTGGTTGGCCAGCGACACCGCGTCGATGGGTCGGCCGGCCTGGGCGACGGCCGCGCGCCCGGCCGAGAGCACCGACTCCAGCAGTTCGTCGGGATCCTGCTCGACACCGCCGCCGGTCAGGTACCGCGGATGCACGGGCACCTCGGCCAGCCCGACCAGACCGTCGGCGGGGTCCACCACGATCGCTTTGGTGCCCGAGGTGCCCTGGTCGATGGCGAGGACCGTCACGGCAGTCATACAACCACGCGGCGCGGGAATGCCTCGCGCCAAACGGCGTTGCACACCCACATGAAGCTCAACGACGAGGCGCGCGCACTGATCGGATCGGGCGCGGACGCGACATTGGTCACCCTCAACCCCGACGGCAGCCCCCAGGTGTCGGTGGTCTGGGTGGCAGTGCAGTCCGGTGAGGACGGCGACGAGCTGGTGACAGCTCACCTCTCCGAGCACAAGAAGGTCCGTAACGTGCGTCGCGACGGTCGCGTTGCGCTCACCATCGTCTCGACCAAACCCGGCGAGGTGATGCGCCCGTATCTGTCGGTGACCGGCACCGCCCGCATCGTCGAAGGCGGTGCGCCCGAACTCCTGCAAGAGCTCGCCACGGTGATGATCACGGCCGAGGGCGTACCGTTCCCGCCCGCCGACGCGCCTCCGGGCTACCTCACCCGAATCACGATCGATTCAATCGGCGGCGTCGGGCCTTGGGCGGGCTAAAGCTGGGTGGGTAAGGGTGGAGGGGGCTGAGGCGCTATTCGGGGACCCGGCTCTTCGCCTTCGCTTCGAGCTCTTCCTCCCAGGCACCTTCGTCGCGCCCGAGTGCGATCGTGGCCGCGGCCATGGTTGCGAAGGCGATTGCCAGTGCCACCGCGGCCGGCTTACTGACCGCGAGATGCTCTTCGAGCACCACCTCACCGAGCAGCACCGCGACCACGGGCTCGAGCACGAGCATCGCCGGGACCGAGGCGCGCAACGACCCGGCGTGGAAGGCCGACTGCTGCAGCAGGGTGGCGATGACTCCGACGGCGATGACCACGTAGAGCACCGGTGTGGTCATCAGCCGCAGCATGCTGCCCTCACGCACGATGTGCATGACCAGTTTGGTCAGCACCGCCACCACGCCGAAGAGGACGCCGACACCGACCGCCAGCAGAAGCGCGCGGCGCCAGTCCGACAGCCGCAGCGCCACCAGCAGGCAGCCGGCGACGAACAGCAGGCTGATCCCTGCCACGATCACCGCGGGTAATTCGGCCCCTTCGTAGTCGCCGGGCTTGGTGCGGGCCAGTGCCACGAACACTCCCAACGCAATCGTCAACACCACGGCCCAGCCCCATTCGGCGCGGGAGACCCGCCGGTGGGCAAGCCGGGCGCTGAGCGGCAGCGCGAACAGCAGCGCGGACACCATCAGCGGGGCGACCAGCAGCAGTGACCCGTAGGCCAGCGCGACCGCCTGGAACGCGTACCCCGTCACCGCGGAGCCGGTACCGGCCCACCACAGCGGCCGGCGCAGCAGGGTGGACCACATCACGGTGCTGACGCCCTGATCGCGCGGCACGTCCATGGTGGCCCGCTGGCGCACCACGATGCCGATGGCCGCGAACACCGCACCGGCAAGGGCGGCTGCCACGACGAGTGCGTGCTGCAGCAAGATCCGTCCCTTCGGGTGTTGGGCTGTCGACGTTAGAACCGAATGTAGGGCACGCGAGCAAACGACGACCGGTCCGAGGGCCCGCGGTGCGTGTCAGCGGACCTGTACGACCACCGGTGTGCTGTTGTACCCGGTCACCCTGACCCAGTTCGGCGCGGGTCCCGTGCCGGGCACCCGGCCGGTGATCTGGACGGTCTCACCGGGGAACACGGTCACGTAGTTGTCGTCGTATTCGATCGGCAGGATCTCGTCGGCCAGCGGACTGGGTAGCAGTTCGGCCCGCTCGAAGAACGCGATATGCCGCGTCGGGTTGTGCAGGCTGATGGTGACGTCGCGTCCGGCGTCCTGACCGCCGGTCGCGGTGACCTCCAACGGAACCTTGGCCATCGAGTTCAGCGCGGTCATATCCGCCCAGCTGACCTGATTGGCGTTGAACGCCGCGTCGTTGGCGGGTGGGCCGACATCGTCGGCTTGCCGCGACTGCCAGTACACGTTGTTGGCCACGACATTGCCCGACGGGTCGAGCAGCTCGGCACGCACGAAGAACACGGGGGAGTCTGCCGGTCCCGGCGGCAGGGTCATCGCCGCGACCGCCCCACCCGGATCGACGCTGATGTCGTCGGAGGCGCGGTCGTCGCGCAGGACGCCCTTGAGGTCGTAGGTGCGCACCCGCACGCGCAGGTTCTCGCGCGAGTCCGGCGTCTGGTTGACGACGGTCACCCTGGCCTGGCGGTGGTTGCCGGTGGCGTAGGAGTCGAACACCACCGACAGCGGCTGCAGACCTTTCTTCGCGCCGTAGTAGGCGCCGCCGGGGCGCAGGTAGTAGTCGAAGATGTTGCCGAAGAACGACGGCCAGTGGCTGTTGAGCATCCAGTAGATCGTCATCTTGTGGCCGTCCCAGCCATTGGCGGCGAACGACTCGAATTGCGCGCGGGTGGCCTCGTAGTGGGCCAGTTGGGCCTTGTCGGCGAACATCCTGGCATTGCTCGACGGGCCGTAGCGGCGATCGATGACGCGCTGGACGTTGGCCAGGCGCGAGTTCTGCGGATCCGACCCGGCGTGGAAGAACCAGGTGTCGTTGATCGGCCACAGCTTGTCGGGCGGGATGAACTTCTGCAGGCTCGCGAAGGGCGGGATGTGTTCGTTGTCGCCCTGTTCGGCCGATGATCCGCGGGCCGCCCCGTACTGCCCGCTGAACCAATAGGACGGCGGGCGCCACGTGTAGGGGCCGGCCATCTGGATGCCGTCCCACACCTGCTGGCCGTCGGCGTCCCGGTTCAACTGCGACACCGTGTCGACGGTGGCGTTCTGCCAGTGCAGGTCCGACAGGATCTGGTGATACTCGGCGAGCACCTCGCCCGGCGGCCGGCCGTCACTGCCGTTGGCCCACACGAACACCGAGGCGTGCGAGCGCAGCATCGCGATCTGCGATCGCATACTGTCCTGCGAGACGCGGCGATCCTCGTCGTCCCACTGCTGCCACTTCTCCCACTGGTTGCAGCACATCCAGCCGTACATCAACGGGATGCCGAGCTCGTCGGCCATCTCGACGAAGCGCTGCGAGGAGATCTTGGACTCCAGCCGCAGCATGTTCAGCCCGAGGTCCTTGACGTAGCCCAGGATCGCGGCGTCGCGGGCGGGGTCGTACTTGTAGAGCAGATCGGGCGTGTAGGTGGCGCCGCGAACCAGGAAGTTCTTGCCGTTGACCTGCAGGTAGAAGTTGCCGCCGGTACCCAGGTCGGCGAACGTGTCGTCGGAGTCGCGGCCCTGGGTGATGGTGCGGATGCCGAACTTCTGGGTGGCCACCTCAGTGGCCGTACCGTTCTGGACGAACTCCAGCTTCATGTCGTAGAGATCGGGCCGGCCCATCGTGTAGGGCCACCACAGGTCGGGGTGCTCGACCACCAGCGCCGCGAATCGATCCGGGCCCAGGGTGACCTCACGTTCCTCGCCGGGCATCAGTGAAACCGGCTCGTCGATGTGGATGGGCGCCTTGCCGTCCCGGGTGATCGTGGCTCGCAGGACACCGCGCACCTTGTCGGCGGAGTAGTTGCGCAACGGCGCGTAGACCGTCAGCCGGGCGCTGTCGGTGTCGGGCAGCGGAAGCTCGGTGTTGACCGTGGCGTCGCCGATCGACACCGGTCCGGATGTCTTGAGGTACACCGGCTTCCAGATCCCGGCGTTGCGGTCTGGCACAAAGGAATTGCCGTTGGCCGGGTTCTTGTCCGGCCCCTGGTAGCCCAGATAGCGCCAGTTGATCCAGTCGTACCAGCTGTCGGCGAGTTCGACGCCGCTGACGTCCTGGATGGCCCGCTCGGGTGTGACCCTGACGGCCAGCGTGTTGGGCTGACCCGGCACGATCCAACGGGTCACGTCGAGCTCGTGGTCGTTGTACATGCCGACGACCTGTCGGCTGTCGGCGACGCGGCGGCCGTTGAGCCAGACCTCGGCGCGGTAGTTGATCCCGGTGAAATCCAACAGGTAGTTCGGATAGTCGCCGGGCGCGGTGAACGTGGTGCGGTACCACCAATCCTGCTCGTAGAGGTCTTGCGGGACGTCCTCGAGCAGGTTCTTGCCGTAGTACAGGTTGGGGTAGACGCCGTCGTCCTGCAGGGTCTCCAGAACGGTGGCCGGCATCCGCCGCACCGGGTGCCACGCCGCGGCATCGTAGCCGTTCGCCGAGATCGCCGCGCCACCGTCGGGTAGATCCTGCGCCGAGGTGAGCCGCCAACCGTCGGACAGTTCGATGTCCTGCGCGGGCTGCGGCTGTGGGCCGCTGAAGACCCGTAGGTCTCCCGCACACGCCAGCAAGAGCAGGATGACGAAGATCGTCCCGAAGGTCTTCGCCACCGTGCCCAAACTCCTCGTGTCAAGATCTGCGACAGGACACCCCAGCGCAACCGATCATCTGCCGCGCGTTCATCTTGGCAGAGCGGCAGTGCGCGCGCCGCATCCGGCACCGCACGGGTGGGGACCTCTCCATCATGGCCACTGGAGCTCCGCACGGCACCTTGGCGACCATCGGCGCACGTCGCCGGCGGAGATTGCCGTGGACTCCCGCCGAACACCGTCGGTCGAACTACGCTTGCCTTATGACCGACCTGGACCGCGCCGCTGCCCGCCGCGAGATTGCCGATGCTCTGCTCAACGCGCTCGAACGCCGCCACGAAGTGCTCGACGTCATCGTCGACTCCGATGATCGCGCCTCCGCGGTGGACGCCATCACCGAGCTGCTCGGTACCTCGCGCCTGGGTACCGAAGCCGTCCTGGGACTGTCCTTCGCCCAGGTGACCAAGGATTCGCGGGACCGTATCGCCGCCGAGCTCAACGACCTCAACAGTCAGCTGTCGTTCACGCTCGGGGAGCGCCCGGCAAGCGTGGACGAAAGCCTGCAGCTTCGGCCGTTCTCGGATGAGTCCGACCGCGACATCTTCGCCACCCGCACCCAGGAAGTCGGTGCTGCCGGTGACGGCTCAGGTGCCCCCGCCGGCAACCTGGACGACGAAATCGGTTCGGCGCGTGACCGTTTGAGCGCCGAAGAGGCGGCCTGGTTCGTCGCCGTCGACGGTGAGCACAAGGTGGGCATGGTCTTCGGCGAACTGGTCGGCGGCGAGGTCAACGTCCGGATCTGGATCCACCCCGACCACCGGAAGAAGGGCTACGGCACCAGCGCGCTGCGCAGGGCACGCTCCGAGATGGCGGCCGCGTTCCCCGCTGTGCCCCTTGTGGTCCGGGCTCCCGGCGCGGCGCCGCGCTGACGGGCCCACCGAGATGACCATCGCGGTACACGTCATCCTGCTGGTCGTCGGTATCGCGGTGGTCCTTGCGCTCGTCGCGCTGCCGATCGTGCTGATCTACCGCAACAAGTACCGCGCCGGCGCCGACCAGCTCAACACCGAACTGGCTGCCGAAACCATCATCCGGCCCTTCGAAAAGGGTAACTACCGGGGTGCGACGGCGCCCGGTTATCCCGGGGTGAAGAACAGTGGCCGCATTGCCCTGACCCGGCGTCGCCTGGTTTTCCTGACGCTGACCGGAACGACGATCAGCGTGCCGCTCGACACCATCACCGGACTGCGCCTGGCGAAGGTCTTCAAGGGCAGTGTCGTGGGCGGCTGGACCCATCTGGTGATCCGCACCGCGGCGGGCGAGATCGGCTTCTATGTCCCCGACACCGGCGCCTGGCTGCAATCGCTCGGAGAGGTCACCGGGCTGACGCCCGATCCCGTGACCTAGACCCTCCTGCGTAGTCTCGCTCGGTATGAGTGTGCGCGCGGGAATCGTGGTCACCGGCACCGAAGTTCTGACCGGACGCGTGGCCGACGGCAATGGCCCGTGGGTCGCCGACCGGCTGTTGGAGTTGGGCGTCGAACTGGCTCACATCACCATCTGCGGTGACCGGGCCGCCGACATCGAGGCGCAGCTGCGGTTCCTTGCCGCTGAGGGTGTCGACCTGATCGTCACCACCGGGGGCCTCGGGCCGACCGCCGACGATATGACGGTCGAGATCGTGGCCCGCTTCTGCGATCGCGAACTCACGCTCGACGCCGAGCTGGAAGCCAAGATGGCCGCCATCCTCAAGAAGCTGATGGCCCGATTCACCGGCGTCGATTTCGACGCGGTTCTCACGGCCAACCGCAAACAGGCGATGGTTCCGGTCGGTGCTCGCGTCCTCGATCCGGTCGGGACCGCGCCCGGCGTCGTCGTTCCCGGCACCCCGACGGTGCTGGTACTTCCAGGGCCGCCGCGTGAACTTCAGGCGATGTGGCCGGCGGCCATCGCAGACGATGCTGTCCAGCAGGCGATCACCGGGCGGACCATTTACCGCCAGGACACGGTACGGATGTTCGGACTGGCCGAGTCCGGGCTCGCCGAAACGCTGCGCGAAGCGCAGAGCATTCCGGGCTTCGCCGGCTTGGAGATCACCACGTGCCTGCGCCGGGGCGAAGTGGAGATGGTCACCCGCTATGAGCCGCAGACCGCCGAGGTCTATGGGCAGCTGATGGAGTTGGTGCGGGCTCGGCACGGGGAAATGGTGTTCTCCGAAGACGGTTCGTTGGTCGACGACCAGGTCGCGCGGCTACTGGCGGGCCGGCGCATCGCGACGGCGGAATCGTGCACCGCAGGCCTGCTGTCCGCCCGCCTGACCGACCAGCCCGGTTCGTCGGCCTATGTCGCGGGCGCGGTGGTGGCTTATGCGAACGAGGCGAAGATCGACGTTCTCGGTGTGGATCGGGGCCTGATCGACGCCAACGGCGCGGTGTCCCAGGAGGTCGCCGAGGCGATGGCGGCCGGCGCGCTGCGCAGGTTCGGTGCCGATACCGCGGTCGCGATCACCGGGATCGCGGGACCCGGGGGCGGCACCGAGGCCAAACCGGTGGGGACCGTGTGGTTTTGCGTGATGCTGGCCGACGGCACCACCGTGACGCGGTCGGTGCGGCTACCCGGCGAGCGCGCCGACATCCGCGAGCGATCGACCACGGTGGCCATGCACCTGTTGCGGCGCACCCTGCTCGGGCTGACGGATTAGGCCGGGCAGAACTCGGCTTCGTCCTCGGCCAGCTCCGGATTGCACAGCGCGAACATCCGCGCCCCGAGATCGGCCAATTCGACGATGATCTCGGCGCGGCCCAGTCCGGCTTCGAGAGCCTCGCTGAGGACGGTGACGATATCGGCGCCGTCGGCATGCGTGGTAGTGGACTGGGACAACCGCGCGGTGCGGATCATCCGCCAGGCGTAACTGCGCTCGGCGAGGGCGTCATTCATAGCTGGGCCTTTCGATGACAGTCTCGGTTTACGCCATTCAGCTTCTCCCGCGGCACTACCCGGCCGACAGGGACTTCTGGCCCTCGCCCATGGGGGCAATGGGCATTACCCGGCTCCGAAACGTCGGTGAACAAACCATGCGAATTACGGGCTGTGGCGCATTACCTGTCGTAACGTAAGACAGTCCCATTCAGCGCGACCCAAATTGGGGGAGCTTTAATGCGAAAATTCGTCCTGGGTATTGCCGCCGCAAGCATGATCGCCGGCTCGCTGGCTGGTGCGGTAACCGCCAGTGCGGCTTCTACCAACAACGCAACGCCATCCGGTCCGGGGCATTCGCCCATCATCACCGCACTGGACTGCCAGGGTGGCACGGGCAATATGGGTTGTGGCGCAGGCTTTTTCTGGCGCGACGGATGGCGCGGCTGGGGCTGCTACCCCTGCTGATCGCATATCGCGACGAATTGTCCCGCCAGTAAACAACTTTCCCGAACGGAAGAATTCTCTTATGAACTCTCGTCGTCTCGGCGGTTTGACCGCCGCAGCGCTGCTGTCGGCCGGGATGTCGCTCGGCTCCGGCCTGGCCGCAGCGGATCCCGGTGATTACACCGTTTTGCTCATCGACCCCAATGTGGTGACCGATTCACTGGCCTACACCGCGGCCCCGCCGGTCCTCAATCCCGGTGGCCAGCCCGGCGCCATGACGATCTACACCCACCGCGACGGGCGCACGATCGCCGACACCGTCTGGGTGCTGGGCGATCCCGGCGCCGCCGCCGGTGCCATCAGTTCGGCGCAGGCAGCCACGCCGGTCGCCAATTCGAAGACCGTCTCTGTCCCGGTCGGACAGAACGGACAGCTGATCACCGGGAAATCTCCGGATGGCACGCGGTCGCTGAGTGTTCTGTATTTCACCGAAGGCAACGCGGCGTCGTCGCTTGAATTCACCGGCCCCGCCGGTGATCCGGTGCCGCAGGATCTGGTCGTCGAGTTCGGCCAGAAACAGGACGCGCTGATCAAGAGCCAGCTGGGTACCTAGCCGATCACATCGGGATGGAACTGGGAGCGATGACTGTGCTGAACTTCCGCTCCCAGTTCTATTTCAATAAATTCAGTTCGTAGTCAAGACTTTTCGGCACGATCCCAAAGCTCCAGCATGGCGCTCAGGATGTCCTCGGCACGGCCGAGACCCGCGAGGTGACTCTCGCCGGGCAACTCGTGGAGCTCGGCGTCGGGCAGTCTGGCGACCACATGCTGGCCGTGTGCGAACGGCACGATGTGGTCACGGTCGCCGTGCCACCAGCGGACCGGCACCTTGACCTCGTCGAGCCGGAATCCCCAGTCCCGAGCGAACACCACGACATCGGCGAACGGCGCCGCCATCTGCTTGCGACTGCCGTTGAGCAGATCGTCGAGGAACATCGCCTTGAATTCGGGGCGGACCAACATCTTGCGGTCGCCTTCGGGGGAGATGCCTGCGTAGATGTAGAGGGCCGGCTCGGCCACCGGTTTGATCAACCGGATCAGGCTCACGGCGGCCAACCGCAGCGGAGCCCCGGCGAGCTCGATGAGCGGGGCGGCCGCCGTGCCCACCTTCATCAGCCCGCCGCCGATGGCATCAGGGCCGACTGTCGGGGCCACCCCGCCGAGGACGGCGGCAGCCACCACGCGGTCGGGCATCGCCGTCGCGCAGCCCAGGGTGTACGGACCACCGCCGGACAGCCCGACGACGGCCATCTTGTCGACGCCGAGGGTGTCGGCGATGATCGCCAGGTCGCTGGCGAAGGCCAGCACGTTGTCGTACTGGAACGGGGTCGATGCCCCGATGCCCGGCCGGTCGATCCCGATCAGCCGGATGTCGTTCTGTTCGGCGAACACCCTGGCTTCCATCGGAATCTGGCGGCGCGCCCCCGGGGTGCCGTGCAGCCAGAAAATGGCGCGGCCCACGGCACTGCCGAATTCGGCGAAACCGATCTGGCGGTCCTCACCGACAGCGACATTGCCTTCCAGCTTCGGACGCGCGATAGAGACAACCATGGGCACAGTGTGTCACGCGGACGACGGCCACTGTGCGGTTCATCCAAAGGCGCAACGCTCAGGACACGGGCGCGCCGAGCCATCCGGGAGGTCGTCGCTGGGCCCACGGAAGGGCCTGTTCGAGCTGGCTGGCCAGCTGCAGCAGGACCGTCTCCTTGGGCGCCATCAGCTGGACCCCGATGGGCAGGCCGTCCTCGGTGACCGCCAGGGGCAGCGAGATGGCCGCCCAGCCGGTCACGTTGGCCATCGTCGTCCAGCCGGTGTGGGCGAACTCAACATCGAAGAACGCCCGCGTGGTGCCGCGCGGCTGATCCAGAACCGCATACCCCGGTGGCGGGGCCAGCAGCGTCGGAACCAGCAGCACGTCGTGGGCACTCATGCCTGCGACGAACTGACGGGTCTGGGCGTGGATGGTGTCGATCGCGTCGGCATAGTCGACACCCGCGGTGGTGAAGCCCTCGCGCATCATCACCCAGCTGCTGGGCTCGAATTCGTCCTCGCGCGGATCGCGACCGAGATGGGATTTGGCGAAGTTGTACAGCTGCACATTGCTGACGTTGTGCAGCACGGAAATTGCGTCGGCGACGGCGTCGGTGTCGAAACTCGGCGCGCCCGGCTCGACGTGATGGCCGATGGATTCCAGTGTGCGCCCAGCGTTTTCGACGGCGGCGATCACACGCGGATCGGTCGCCGGGGCAGGGAAGGGGGATCCGGTGGCGATCAGGATCCGCTGCGGTGACGGCGCCTGGCTGAGCGTGTCCAAAAACGCCCGGTGCGGCAACGACGCGTTGTAGGGATCGCCGGGGGCGCTGCCGGTCACCGCGTCGAGCAGGGCGGCACTGTCACGGACCGTGCGGGTCAGCGCGTGCTCGACGGCCAGCCCCTCCAGGAGGTGCCCGGACGGCGCGAACGAGGTGCGCGCGCGGCGCGGTTTGAGCCCAACGAGCCCACAGCAGGCCGCGGGCACCCGGATCGAACCGGTTCCGTCGCCACCCGAAGCGGCAGGCACCACGCCGGCGGCCACCGCGGCGGCCGACCCGCCGCTGGAACCGCCCGGCGTGATGTCCGGCGACCACGGATTGGCGGTACGACCGAACAGCGACGGTTCGGTGGTGCAGTGGTTGCCCCATTCGGGGGTGTTGGTCTTGCCGAACACCACCAGGCCTGCCGCCAGATAGCGCTCGACGATCCACGCCGTCTGGGTCGCGACGTGGTCGCGGAGCGCGCGTGATCCCATCGCCTCGCGGGCGCCGGCCAGCGAGGCGCCAAGATCCTTGAGCAGGAACGGAACTCCGGCCAGCGGGCCCGATTCGCCGGCCCGCAGTGCGCCGGATTGGTCGAGGGCGGCGGCCTGCTCGCGCCCGCGGTCGAAGAGATCGGTAATGACGGCGTTGAGTCCGCGGGCGGCCTCGGTGCGGGTGATCGCCGCATCCAGGAGCTCTACGGCCGACACTTCTCCGGAAGCGGCCAGTGCGGCCTGCCCGATGGCGTCGAGATCGGCGAGTTCAGCGGCGTGTTTGGCGTCCATTGCCACGGAATCCTCGCCGCAGAGAGCCCCGGCGGCAAGCCGGGGCACGAGATCGTCAGTCGCCGCCGGGCGTGGCGAGCTCGCTCGATACGTTTTGCTGGGCGGCGGCCTGTTGGGCGGCAGCCTCTTTCGCGGCCGCCTCGTCCTCGGACGCCTTTTCAGCCCGGCCCTCGGGGCTGGCCAGCGAGTTGCCTGCCTTACCCGCCGTCGCGAGCTTGGCGTCGCAGTTCAGGTAGAGCAGCACGGTGTCGGTGACCGGGGAGAAGTTGTCGCCCTTGAGCCAGGACGCCTTCTGCGAACGCGTCACCACACAGTCGCCCTGGCTGACACCGTCGCCGACGGACGTGGCGATGACAGCCTTCTGACCGGCTCCGCTGATCGCCGAGGAGGCATCCGAATACGACTGGCCGGCGTAGTCGTCGGCCAACGCCACACCGGATCCGAACGTGATCGACATCGCACCGAGGCCGAGTGCACCTAGTCCGATTCGGATGAGCTTGGTCATAGCGATTGTCCTCCACCGCTGGTTTCCGACAGGCAGCGTCACAATCACCGGGACGCGAAAACTGAGAATAGGACTACTTTCTGGCAACTAGCTGGGGGACAGCTGGTTGCAACCTGGTAGCCACTGGAAACCATGAGCAAGCCGTTCTTCCTCACTCTTTGCCTGCCGGAGTTCTGCTCGTCACTTCGCCGATATCGTGCTGTCGGCCCAAACGAGTTGACTGGGCGCATGTCTGAATCCACGACCGAGTCCGAAACACTCTCCGCCGCTTCGCCCGTCGACGACGACGTCGCCCATCTTGTCGCCGACGAAATCCACGAGATCGATGACATCGAGGAGATCGCCGACGAGGAGCTTCTACCGGGCGAGACGGCCGCTGACGACGAGCGGGAAGAACGAATGAAACTCGCCATCCGTCAGGTCCTCGAGCGCCAGATCGCCGTCGGCCAAGCGCTGAGCAGCCAATTGATCGACGCTGCAACGGATGTCACCACCGCCATCGCCCACGCACCCGCAACGTTCGCGGGTGCTATTCAAGACGGCGACACCATCGCGTCGGCGTGGGAGCGCACCGGCGCAGGCGTGCAGGATGTGCTCGACGAGGCCGGCAGCCGGTTGCGTGCGGCCGTCACCACCTACGTCGGCCATCAGGCCGCCCTCCCCGTTGCGGTGCTCGGATACGCCGGCGAGGTCGCGGGCTCGCTGGCCTCCGCCCAGGGCACCGTGGCTGGTTCGGCCCTCGATGGCGCCTTCGCGGTGGCGACCGCAGCCGCACAGGGCGACAATGTCCGCGAGGTATTCGACCGCAATGTCGGAGAATTGCGCGCCACGGCGCTCGCTGCTCGCGGTGACGTGAGCGAGTCCGCCAAGCGGGCCGGCCAGGAAGTCCGTGGCGCTGTCGGGGGCGAACTCGGGATCCTGGTCGCGGCGATCACCGGCGCCGACGACGATTCTTGACAGACAACGAACTTCAGGTGACAAGCCGCACATCGAGGGGTGTGGCGCGGCGCCAGGTGTCGGCCGGCTGGCACAGTGGAGTCGTGACACAGACACGGCGATCACGATCGGGCCCTTGGCGACATCCGTTGTCGCTGGGGTTCGAGGCGCACCGCGGGTTGTTGTTGTTGCGGCTGCGCTGGCACGAGCGCTCTCATCGGCGCACGGTCACCTCACGCACCAGTGCTGGTGACACGCCTTCGATATGACGACGGGGTTTCCCCGCAGAACTGGCTGAAGGCACGGGTGAACGAGCCCACACTGTCGAAGCCGACGGCAGTCGCGGTCTGCTGGACACTCTGGGTGGGCGCGGCCAGCAGGGCCATCGCCCGCAGCATCCTGGCGTGCAAAAGATAAGTGCGCCAGGACATCTCGGCCTCGCTCTGGAATTGCCTGCGCAGTGTGCGCTCGGAGACCGCGACCGCCCGGCACACCTCCTGCAGGCTCACCGCCTGCAGGTGCTCCTTGGTGTAGGCCATCGCCGCCGCGACCACCGGGTCATCTGAGCTCGGAAGGCTCAGCGGGGCTTCATGATCCAGCGCCTCGGCCACGAGATTGGCCAGCGTGCGGAAGAACGTGTCGGAGGCCGTGTCATCGTCGGCGGCACCGGAGCCCCGGTAGATCGGCCAGCGCAGCGCGTACAGCATCATCTCCCGGACCAGCGGAGACACCGCCAGGATCCGCGCCCGGTCACCGGGAGCCGGGATGAGCTCGGGGTCGAACATCACCGCCAGCGTCTTGACCGACGGATTCATGGTCGCCTGGTGCTCCAGACCGGCCGGGATCCACGCCGCCTGCTGAGGCGGGAGCAGATAGTGCGCCGATGCCGTCTCGACCTCGACAACCCCGCCGATCGCGTACTCGATCTGGTGTACATCGTGAAAATGCCAGCCGGTGACCAGCAGCTCGCCCTCGTAGAGATAGCTGCCGGCCAGGACGCGTCCGCCGCGGCGGAGCTCCACCTGGCCGATGTTGGCCGGTTGAGCGCCCGGCCGGTTTTTGGCCGTTTGAGCCAAGTCTCTGGCCGAATGTGCGGAGACGGTCACGGTTATCGAGGGTACAACTTAAACCATGAACGTCGACGACCTGATCCTGGTGAGCATCGATGACCACGTGGTCGAGCCCCCTGACATGTTCCTCAACCACGTCCCAGCCAAGTACAAGCCCGAGGCCCCGATCGTCGTCACCGACGCTCAGGGCGTCGACCAGTGGATGTATCAGGGCCGCCCGCAAGGTGTGAGCGGCCTCAACGCCGTGGTGTCCTGGCCGCCCGAGGAGTGGGGCCGCGACCCCGCCGGCTTCGCTGAGATGCGCCCCGGTGTCTACGACGTGCACGAGCGGGTCCGCGATATGAACCGCAACGGCATCCTGGCCTCGATGTGCTTCCCGACGTTCACCGGCTTCTCCGCGCGACACCTCAACATGACCCGCGAGGACGTCACCCTGGTGATGGTCTCGGCCTACAACGACTGGCACATCGACGAATGGGCGGGTTCCTACCCGGACCGCTTCATCCCGATCGCGATCCTGCCGACGTGGACGCCGGAGGGGATGTGCGCCGAGATCCGCCGGGTCGCGGCCAAGGGCTGCCGGGCAGTCACCATGCCTGAGCTTCCCCACCTGGAGGGCCTGCCGAGCTACCACGACGACGAGTACTGGGGTCCGGTGTTCCGGACACTGTCCGAGGAGAACGTGGTGATGTGTCTGCACATCGGCACCGGATTCGGCGCGATCAGCATGGCCCCCAACGCACCGATCGACAACCTGATCATCCTGGCCACCCAGGTTTCGGCGATGTGCGCTCAGGACCTGCTGTGGGGCCCGGCGATGCGCAACTACCCGGACCTGAAGTTCGCCTTCTCCGAGGGCGGCATCGGCTGGATCCCGTTCTACCTGGATCGCTCCGACCGGCACTACACCAACCAGAAATGGCTGCGCCGCGACTTCGGCGACAAGCTGCCCAGCGACGTCTTCCGCGAGCATTCGCTGGCCTGCTACGTCACCGACAAGACGTCGCTGAAACTGCGCCACGAAATCGGCATCGACATCATCGCCTGGGAGTGCGACTACCCGCACTCGGACTGCTTCTGGCCCGACGCCCCCGAGAAGGTACTGGCCGAGCTAAACGCCGCCGGCGCCGACGACACCGACATCAACAAGATCACCTGGGAGAACTCCTCCCGGTTCTTCAGCTGGGATCCGTTCAAGCGCACCCCCAAAGACCAGGCGACCTCAGGCGCCCTGCGCGCCAAGGCGACCGACGTCGACGTGTCCATCCGCTCCCGCAAGGAATGGGCGCAGCGCTACGCCGACAAGCACCTCGCCAAAGCCTGACCTGACCCGACCTGACCCCCTTGTCGCCCAAACCGACGTTTGGCCGGGAAAGCGCGAGCAATCCGCAGCATTACCTCGATCTCGGCGACACTACGAGCCGACGCGCAGCCGTACCCGGACGTGGTCGCCGTCGTCGATACCTTCGGCACGGCGTAGCGCGATCTTCAGCGGCACCAGATACACGTCGTCCTTGGGGATCAGCGATGTCGTCACCTCGGTGTCGCCGATGCGCACCCGCGCTGGAATGACCCCCCACCCGTAGGTCAGCTCGCTGAGGTGCGCGTGCAGGAAATCATCGACGTCCGGTGGCGTGGCGACGAAGAAGTACGGTGCTGGGCCACGCCACTGGAACACCTCGTCCTCGAACTCCCAGTCCACGGATCCACGCTAAGGCCGCAGGATTCGCCGCGCATGCGATGACCTCCGCGCGAAAAGTTTGGGATCGGTAGCCACCCCCGCCGCTTGTACTTCTCTCGTGACGGTGCCACCAAGGCGCCGCGAACGAAGGGAACACAGGTGAAGCGAATTCTCGCGGTCGGTGTCGGCGTGGTTGGCTGCAGCTTGATGCTGGTTGGCTGCTCCGACAACAACAGCAGCAGCAAGGGCACCAGCTCGGCGACGGGTTCCGCACCGTCGAGCGCGACAGTCGCCTCTGGCGGGAAGACCTCGGTGAAGGTCGAGGGAAACGACCTGCAGGGCCTGGATCTGAACTCCGTGACGTGCGTGAAACAGGGCGGCACGATCAATATCGCCAGCGGGGCGGTGGGTGGTCAGCAGGGGCTCGGTGTGGTCATGACCGACGGGCAGCCGCCGAAGGTCCAGTCCCTGGGCATGGTCGTGGATGGCAACGCACTGGCGGTGAGCCAGGCCGGGGGCATGGGCACCGGTTCTGCTGACGTGAAGGTGGACGGCAACACCTACACGATCACCGGCGAAGCCGCCGGCGCCGACATGAAGAACCCCATGGCCGGCATGATCAGCAAGAAGTTCGAAATCACCGTCACCTGCAAGTGAGGTGATGACGATCCCGGGCAAGGGGCGGCGGACGTGCCAGGCACGTCCGCCGTCTCGGCGTTATCTCCAGAGTCTGGCCCCGCCGACTTATGATCCTGCCGTGTCCATTACCGGTGAGCTGCAGCGGGCTCGCCAGCTCGCCCTTGCCGCCAAGGAGGAGGCGGCCAAGGAGCTCCTGCTGTCACTCATGCCGGAGATCGAACGCGAAGATCGCGACGATCTGGCGCTCGAGGTCTTCGCCCAGCTCGGCGAAATCTATCTCACCAGAACGGCATACGACGGCACCCACGAGTGCCTGAGGCGGATGACCGATTGTCTGGCCCAGTACGCCGACACCCCGGACGCCGACGAGATTGTCGCCCGCTACACCCTGCGAGCCCGCTTTCTGCGCACCGGCCTGGCCGCGGCCGCCGGCGATCACGAAGACGCCGCAACCGAACTCGCCGGCCTGCGCGACGACGACGCCGCGCACCGGTTCGCCGACCTGGCATCCGAACAACACCACCTGTCGACCCTGGCGGGTGTGCTGTGCGCGACGGCGCTGTGCGATGACGATCTGCACGTACCTGCGGCCGAGCTGTGGCAGAACATCATTCCGATCGTCGAGGGCCTGACCGACGGCACCGATGATGCCGACCAACTGCTGGTCGCCGCCGGCATCGCATATGGCCGGTTCTGCGTCGAGACCGGCCGGCTGGCCGAGGGGGACCTGTGGCTGCATCGCGCGGGCGCCCGGGCCAAACGCCGGGGGTGGGAACTGTATTGGGCGCGAGCCGAACTCGAGACCGCAGCGGCCACCTGGATGCGCGGTGACCACGAGTCCACCGAGCGACTGGTCGGGTCCGCCTATCCGGTGATCGCCGAACACTCCCGCGCCAACGACGTCGCCCGGTGCTGGATGTATTTCGGGCTCACCCGGCTGGGCGTCGGCTGGCTGAAGGAGGCCGACGAATCCTGGGGGCACGCCGAAACCCAGTGGCGCGAGCTGGGGCGCCCGCTGTACATCCACCGGATATTGCTGCAACGCAGCTGGATCTCGGTGTTCCAGGGCCGGTTCGCCGACGCGGTCGAGCAGGTGGCCGAGGCCCGCTCGTTCCTGGACAGCTGGCCGCGCTCGAGTTGGCTGCAGTACGCCCGGCTCGACGACCACCTCGGCTCGATCTGGCGGGCCGACGCGCTGGCCGATTTGAACTTCGACGGTATCGGCGATCCGTCGGACAGCTGGCAGCAGATCCAGGAGCGCCAGGTCGACTCACTCGGCGTCACGCGATTCGACACCGGAAGTGAGCGCCACCGCAGCGCGCTTGCGAAGCTGGAGAAGGCCGCCGAGCTCAAGATCCCCGCCGCCCTGGCCGTCGACTCGGTTCGCTACGCCATGACCGATGCCGACGCCCGCTGGCGATGGGCCTCCCAGGTCTCGGCACGCATGCTGGCGGGCGCATTCTCGGTGGCCTGGGAGTGGGAGAACGACGCCCTCCTCAGTGAACTCATCGAATATCATTGCGCACGAGGTACTTTCGCAAACGAGCCGCACGGCGAAGCCGGCGGATGGGACGCCCCTGCCACGGTGACAGTTCCCGTCGAAACCATGGATGAGGAGGCGCTGGCTGCCGCAGGCCTCTCGATCGATGCACTGACGCTGACGACCCTGGGGCCGCTGCCCGCGCTGCAGATGGACCCCGACGGCACGCCCATCCTGGCGCGCTACCGGATGCTGGCGCAGAACCGCTACGGCCAGGCCATTACGTCCGGCGGCCCCGTCTGGTCGACGTGGCCATGAGCGCCGCCCTGGTTCTGAGGTTCGCTGACCTGGGTGTTGCCACCTACGCCAGCCTGCGGGTGGTCGGCCAGCCGGAACGCACGGTGACCTGGGTGGTGCACGAACCGATTCTGCTGGCCGCGCTCGAGGAACTCCAGGGGGCGCTGCCCGACCCCGACGGCGACGAAAGCCTCGCCGAAGCCCTCGACCGGGCCCTGACCCGCGGACCGTTCGCCACTACGCAGGGCGAATTGACCCTGGCCTACATCCTGGGGGTGCTGCTGATCTCCGCACCGGCCTGGCAGCTGATCTCCGGGCACGTCGCCGATCCGCGGCCGGTGCTGTTCATCTCACCGAGTGCGCGGCTGGCGCGCATCCCGTGGGGCCTGCTGGCGGTCCCACTGACCGGCCCCAGCCCCGAGGAGCTGGTCACCGCCCGGAAATCGGCAATCACCTTCAAAGGGACCAACGCGGCACGCATCCCGTGGCAGCTCGTCGACATCGCCAGCGTCACCGAGGGTTACCGCCTCATGGAGATGGTCGACGTGGTGATGGCGGTGCCACCCAACATCGCGCACGCACCGCGCGTTCCGGTGCGATGGCAGGAAAGACGTGATGCCCCAGCACTTCTCGTGATGGACCCCCGCGTTCCTGGCCAGCGACCGGATTCACCGCTGGGCTCGGTCCTGGGCCGGCCGTCGAACGAGAGCACGCTGTCCCGCCATTTCGGCGAGCTCCTCACGCACCGCACAGTGCTGCCTGAGGTCGACGCGGCGGTGGAGTTGTTCCGCCGCAGCGACGCCGACCGGAGCTGGCTGGCCGCACTCCTGGACCGCGCGCCGAGCCGATTGCTGTTCGTCGGTCATGCCAGCGCCGCCGACCGTACCCACGGCTACGCCGACCGCGCCGCCCTCCACCTTGCGTGCACGTCCGCGGCGGACGGTGCCGCCGAGCCGGTCGGGGATCACCGCCCGCTGCTGGCTGCCGATTTGATGGCCGCACAGCTGCCGCTGCCGCCCCGGGTGGCTCTGCTTGCGTGCGGTTCGGGCGGCGACTACCAGTTCGATGAGGCGACCGGCCTGGTCGCCGCGATGGTGCTCTGCGGTAGCGAACTGGTGACCGCCACGCTGTGGTCGCTGCCCACGACCGCCGGATACCGGCGGTTCACCGCCCGGACCGAGGATCCGATGGCCCAGGTCGTGATCGCCGTCGACGACGCGCACGAGGCCGACGACGCGGTGTTGAGCCTGAATCGCTGGCAGCGCGAGCAGATGCGCCGGTGGCGCGACGGCGACATCACCGCGAGCCCGTTGTACTGGGCCGCGGTGGTCACCTTCGCGGTCGGGGGTGCCCGGTGAAATCCTTACGCAGGGGGCAGGCAGACGGCGATCGCGGACTCGTCCTCTGGCAGGTAGTAGGCGTCGACGATGCTGCCGGGGGAGACCTTGGCCAGCGCGGCCTCGGGCACCAGCGTGGTTTCGCGGGCCGGGAACTGGCCGCCGCCGGGGCGGGTGACCATGAGGTCCAGTTCGACCTCGCAATAGTCGGCGCGTTCGCGGCCGGTGGGCCGCATCCCGGTCACCACACCGCACGAGCGGGTGCCGAACCGGATCACATCCAGCTGGTCACCGGTGAGCACACCCTGGCGCAACAGCGTGTGGTCGACAGCGGCCCGTACGGCGATCGCGTCGTCTGCCAGCGAGAGTTCCTTGCGGCTGGCCGGGTCGAACGACACCAGCACGATCACCCCAGGCCGCAGAGCCGACACAACGGGGTCGCCGTGGCCGTGGCACAGCCGTCCGGTGAAGCGCTGGCCGGCAACGCTTTCCACCTCGATGACGATGACAGGATCGTCGGCTTCGGCCACCATTTGGACGGTACCGACGCCGATCGAGCGCGGGCAGCGCGCTCGGCGGGGGCGGGGCGTCCGCGGTGGCTGGCCGGCCAGGCCGGCCGCGACGATGATCGAAGCGAGTGCGATGGCGGAGACGACGGCGATGGCGCCCAGCAGTGCATCAGACATAGGGAGCAGCGTGCCTATCGTCACCGGCTACCGAACCCAACTTCACCCGGCCTCTATCCTGTCCGGATGAGCGCCGGCTCGGACACGGTCACCACCGTCGGCACGTCGCAGCCGCGGCGGGCGGTGATCGACCGTGCCTGGCGGGCGATCGGGCCCGGTGTGGAAGTCCTCAGCGGCGACGACGGCGGGCCGCTGCGCCGAACGGTGAAACGTATCCTCGACCCGCTCGTCCTGCGGCTGCGCAGTAACCCCGCGTATTCGGCCCCGTTCGTCGATGCCGACGTGGCCACCCAGATAGCCGACCTGATCGTGGGTCATGCCGACCGATTGCGTTCGGCCGCCGCGTGGTTCGAGCTCATGAAAGCCGAACGACGCCGGCTGCGTATCACGACCGGAAATGCCCAAGATCTTTATTTCCCAGCGTGTTTCGAGCTTGCGGTGACCGCAGGCGCGCCAGGCCGCGACGGCCAGTCCACGGCAGCCGCGGCACTTCGCGCCCTGCATGACGACCGAGACCGCACCGGCGTCGAGGTGCTCAACGAGCTGGTGGCGTCGCCGCAGGTGCTCACCAGGCTGTCGGCCCAATTGCAGCACAGCTGGGCCGATGTGCGTGCCGACGGCAGCATCAGCGGACCGTTCCTCGCGGGTCTGACCACGGTGCTGGGCCCGGCCGAGGGGCATCGCGCCACGGTTGCGCGCCAACGGGTGTGGTCGGCGCTGATCGCCGATGCCACCCCGCACAATCTGGGCGCCCAGGCACGTACCCAACCTTCGGCGCTACCGTGGTCGATCCTCGAGTTGGGGCTGACGTCGGCATTACCGCTGTGCCCGCCGCCGCTGTCCGGGGGATCGGATCACGAACGGCCGCTGGACCGCAGCGTGGTGGACCGCGTCCGTGCGACGCTACGGCGTGCGCTGGATCGCGACGAACTTCCTGACGTACCGCTGCTGTGCGCCGAGGAAGTCGACCGCGCCTGCGCCCCTTGGGGTTTCCTCGGCGAGGACAAACAGGCCGCCCTGGTGGCCGGTATCGAGGTGGCCGGTCAGCTGACTCCGCTAGACGAGCGGGCCGTGAGCCGGTATCAGCTGGCGGCGACGATCCAGGCCAGGCTGCGCAAAGAGGCCTACGTCCTGCACGCCCGCCGCGCCCTGGCCGATGCCGCGCCGCTTCATCCGCGTCAGCGCCAAGTCGTCGACGATCTGGCCAGTTTCGCCCGGCCCTACCTCAGCCGGCTGTGGGCACGGCTGCACGGCCGCGACGTCTGGCAGGAGCCCTGCGACGATGTCGACGATCTGCGCGCTCTGCTCGAGGGGGTCGCCCGTTCGGTGAGCCTCGATCACCGCCAGCGGATCAAGTCCATGCTGGAAGTCCAGGTGATGCAGTGAGGCTGATCGCTGAATCCGGACTGTGGCGCATCGGCCCCGCAGTCGCCACCGTGCCGTTGGTGGCGGTCGTGGAGGTCGACGGCGCGGTGCTGGCATGGACCGTCGATGAATCTCACGAACAAGCCCAGATCACCTTGACCGACGCCGACCGCGCCGACTGGCTGTGGCGCGTACTCGGCGAGTCCGGGCACCGCGCGGTGGCCACAGCCGCGGCGCAGCCACCGGAGCAGGCCGCCGGAGTGGACCTTTCAGGCGTGGACGTGCATCCCGGAACATTGGACGGGCTGCGCAGGCTCGCCATCGGGCACTGGCTGCGCCGGTGGTGGCCGGCCAGCGTTCGCGACGGTATCGCCGGGCTGGACCCGGCGCTGCTCGATGCCGAGATCGCATTGCTCACCGCGCACGTCGAGGACTTTGTGGGGGAGGACACCCTCGACGCCGATATCAGTGCGCTGCTGGCACCGCACGCTGCCGCGCTGACCTTGCACGTGATCGTCGGTGAGCCGCGGGTGGTGGACCTGGTGGCCCGATGTGTGGAGCTGGCCCAGGACATCGGCGTCGACGCCCCGGGCTGGGCTGAGCTGGCCGACACGGTCGAGAACACGACGGCGGCGCCGGCATCGGCACACCAAGACGACTACGCGCTGGCCGCAGGCACCGACACCGGACCTGCGCCAGCCGGGTTGATCGCCAGGGGAGTCACGTCAGTGGCCTGGTCCGCGGTTCCCGGTGGCGTGTTCGACGCCGCGGAGGACACCGTCAGCTGGGCGGTGACCGCCGATGGCGATCGGGTCAGTGCCGTTGTGCACGTCGCGGTGGTGGGCCCCGGATCGCCCGGCGGTATCCCGATCGAGCTGCGCTGCAACGGTTTTACCGCCGCAGGCGCGCTCGATGATTCGGGGCGGGCGAGTGTCGAACTCGTCGATGCGGCGAACCAGCCGGTAGCCGTCGCCCAGGCCTGGGACCAGGACTGGTCGGCGACTGCCGTCACCGTCGGAGCCGAGACGGCCGAGGCCGCCGACGCCCGCGACCGGGTCCGCCGATTCGCCCGCAACCGGCTGGCTCAACCGGGACCCGACGCCTACCTGGCCGAGATCCTCGCCGCCGAATCCGACTACTGAGACCCCTACGTGGCCAATGGCGACGGCGGGCCTGGTTTGGCATTCGCCGCGTCCCGGCGACGGGCTGCCATCCCGCCCAGCGCCTCGAACACCACGCGGTGCGCGGCGTTGACCGTCAGCTCGGCGTGGTCGTAGGCAGGGGCGACCTCGACGACGTCGACACCGACGACATCGTGCTCATGACAGAGCTGCCGGACCATCCGCAGCAGGTCGGCGCTGGTGATGCCGCCCGGCTCGGGGGTTCCGGTGCCGGGCGCGTGGGCCGGGTCGAGAACATCGATATCGACGGAGACATAAAGCTTCTCGGCCTTGGCGAGGGCTTCGCCGACGGCTCGCTTCATCACTTCCTTGAAGCCCAGCTCCCAGATCTCCTGCATGGTGTGCCAGACCATGCCCTGTTCTTGCATCCATTCGAAGGTGTCCTGTGGCGGCCAATAACCGCGCAGCCCGACCTGGACGAAATGCGTTCCCGGCACCGCGCCGGACTCGATCAACCGGCGCATCGGGGTGCCGTGGCTGGCCAGGTTGCCGTCGATGATGTCGGCGGTGTCGGCGTGTGCGTCGAAATGCACGATCCCGACATTGCCGTAGCCGTGCACATCGGCGACCGCGGTGGCCGACGGCCAGGTGATCGAGTGGTCGCCGCCGAGGACCACCGGGACGATGCCGCGCGAGGCGATGGTGTGCACCCGCTCGCGGATGTTGGCGTGTGAGACCTCGGTGGATCCGTGTGGGCAGTGCGCGTCGCCGAAGTCGACGACCTCCAGCCAGTCGAAGATCTCCAGTCCGAGATCCATGTGATAGGTCCCGGGCTCGTAGGCGGTGGCCCGGATCGCGCGCGGGCCGAACCGGGCGCCGGGCCGGTTGGTGGTGGCGATGTCGAACGGTGCCCCGACGATGGCCACATCCGGCTTCCAGCTATCGAGCTGCTCGGGCTCGGTCAGGAAGGGGCGCTGCCCGAACGAAACCAGGCCCGAATACGGCAGATCCAGCTGCTCGGCCATACCGGGTGGAAGTTCACGCTCGGGTTTGTGATCGTGGCCGTGGCTCATTGAGCAGACATTACCGCCGCTATCGGGCCGGCGAGGGTCAGCTTCGCGTGCTTGGCGTTAGCCTCGAGGACGGGGTGTGGGACAGGAGCGGATATGACCGAGGTTGGCGGTCGGGCGGAGATCGCGCGCGCCTTCGCGCAGCACCGATTCGAGGTGGCGCTGCCGCACCTGGCCCGTGACGTCCAGTGGACGATTGTCGGCTTCTCGGTGCTGGAAGGCGCCGACGCCGTCATCGCCACCTGCCGTGACACCGCGGGCGGACTGGCCGGCACCGTCGCGACGTGGGACCGGTGCCTGACCGTCGAGCAGAACGACACCGTCGTCGTCGAGGTGCTCGGCCGGTACCAGCGGCCGGACGGTGTCACCATCGTCGCCAGTTGCCACATCTGCCAATTCGCCGGCAGCGAGATCGTGTCGATCACGTCCTACGGCGTGGAGATCGACCCGGATTCTCCTGCGGCGCCCGCCGATGTCCACCGAGCGGGCAGGTGAGGGCTCACAACAGCGGGGTGTCGTATCCGTCGGTCTCGTCGTCGGAGAAGCTCAGGTTCGGTCGCACCACGTAGCGGGCCTGATTGCCGCCTGCCCGGCGCGCTTCGTACATCGCCGTGGTGGCCAGCGCGACGATCTCGTCGAGGATCTCGTGGGGCGGGTGTTCGACGAGCGGACGCAGCGGGGTGCTGACCACCCCGATGCTGGCCGTCATGCCGGCCGGCGTCGCCGCGATGGCACCGCGGATGCGCTCGATCAACGGTGACGAGTCAGGGGTGGTGAAGCAGTCGGCGACGAAGAATTCGGCGTCGCCGACATGGCCGACGATCGCATCGCGGCGCACTGTTTCGCGCAGCGCCTGCCCGGCGGCGATCCGCGCCCGGTTGCCACCGCGATTGCCTGCGACCGAGACCATGGCCGCAAAGCTGTCGATATTGACCACGCCGATCACCAGGAAGCGGTCGTCGTCGCGGTTACGGGAGGCCAGCAGCGTCGCGGTCTGCAGGTAGAAGGCGTCCCGGTTGAGCAGCCCGGTGAGGGGTTCGACGGCGTCGGCGTCCGCCTCGGTTCCGCTCAGCCACACCACCAGCCGGCACGAGAACGCGGCGAATACGTAGAGCAGCAGCATCAACGCGCCGCCGGCCAGGGCCAGCGCAAGGTCGACGTGGACCATCCGCGACCCCAGGTAGACCAGCGTGGCGACAGCGACGGTCAGGATCGAGGCCAGCAGCCGCGGGCCGTGGAACAGGGCTGTGTAGCCAATGATCAACGCGAACGATGACGAGCCCAGCAGGCCGTACATCGGGATCGCCGGAATGATGGTCCCGATCGGAATGGCGACCGCCGCGATCGCCACCAGCAACGCCGACTCGGTCCTGGTCGGCCAGCGGTGCCGCAGCCAGATGAACGTGGAGACGAAGCACAGGACGCCGACCGCGATCAGCAGCTCTCGGCCGATCTTCCACTGAAACCCAGCCGAGCTGCTGATTGTCCCCACCGTGATGAGGCCCAGCGTGAAGACGCATCCCGCGATCACCCTGGAGGTGTAGGTCTGTGCGCCGCGGGCGGCCAGCAACGCTGTGAGGGTGTAGTACTGGTTCGCGGGACGACCCGAGAACGCCGATCGCATCAAGCAGTCCTCCCCTGATCGCACCGATAAAGCAGACTCGCCAGCAACGATCTCGCAGTCAACCTACCGGCACCGGATAACGAGCCTAGCGAACGCTTTCTGCACTGGCCACCCCCCGTTTTACCAACATTTTCGCTGGCGACAGTTACTTCAGCGTGGCGAACGGCGCAACCGGTGCACCGACACCGCGTAATCGCCCCCGCCGAACGGCGCGCGGTCCCACGTCGCCCAGCGCACCACCGGAACCAGGCCGGCCTCGTCGGCCGCCCTGTCGTACTGCTGCAGCGACAGGCGATCGGGACGCACAGAAAACCCGGCGACCAGCAGTCCACCCGGTGTCAGCCGCCCAGCCAGCGCAGCGAGCACCCGTGCCTCGGTCCCCGGCTCCAGAAAGATCATCACGTTGCCGGCCAACGCAACGAGGTTGACGCGGTCGACGTCCGCCGCCGTCAGGTCGGCCAGATCGGCCTCGACCCACCTCAGCTGCGGCGCCTTGTCCCGCGCTGCGGCCAACATCTCGGCGTCGGAGTCGACGCCGACCACCGACACGCCGCGGTTGGCCAGTTCGATGGCCACCCGGCCGGTGCCGCAGCCCGCGTCGAGCACCGATTTGCCGCCGGACTCACGCAACAGGCTCTCGATCAGATCCGCCTCGCCGTGGATGTTCTGGCCGGCCTCGGCCAGTGATTTCCACCGGGCGTCATAGTCGTCGCCGCGGGGTGCCGTCGACTTCTGCCAGCGGGTGCTCATGCGGTCCCCTCGCAGGCTCGGCGCCCGCATGCCCGCTGTTGATTCGCTCCGCAAGCGTCGCTCATGCGGTCCCCTCGCAGGCTCGGCGCCCGCATGCCCGCTGTTGATTCGCTCCGCACGCGTCGCTCATGCCGTCCATCCTGGCACCCGTCAGGCCGGGACGACGACGGTGAGGTCATTGCCGCGTCGTTCGACCTGCATGCCCGCCCGGCGCGCCACCGCGGCGACGGCGCCCGCGTCGCCAGGTTCGGACCGGGTCGAGGCAAGCACCCGGGCCAGGCGCCCCTTGTGCGCTTTGTTGAAATGCGTGACGACCGTGCGGCGACCGTCGGGATGCTCGGCGAGGACATCGACGCGTACCGCATCGGGCAGCTTGCCGAGCCCGGCGTAGGACCCCGAGCGCAGATCGACGACGAGCTCGGTGGCGGCCAGCTCGGCCAGCACCGGCTCCAGGACGGGACGCCACCGAGAGGCCAGCGTCGCACTGCCGGGAAGTTTGGACGAGGCCGACAACCGGTAGGCCGGTATCCGGTCGTCAGCGCGAAGCAGCCCGAATAGGGCAGAGCCCACGGCCAGCCGGGCGCGGGCGCGGGTGGCGGCAGCACCCCGGAGCGACTCCACGTCAAGGGCGTCGTAGAGCACCCCGGTGTAGCGGTTGATCGCAGGCAGCGTCGGTGAGCTCAGCAGCGTGGCGTTGCGTTCGATCTCGGCATCCTGGGCGGGGGAGATCCCCAGCGCACGACGGCACGCGGCAGGCTCGGAGGCCAGCGCGACGAGCTCGTCGACCAGTTCCCGGCGCAGCGGGTCGAGCGCGGGACTGCCCAGTTCACCGAACCGTAGCGGGGGGCCGTCGCCGCCGCTGCGCTTGGTCTCCGACGGCGGAAGGAGAACGATCACGACCCAGACCGTAGCGGGCCACGCGCCGATCTCGGCAACCACGCGGCACGGTAGGTTGGACAGCCAGTGTTTGAACCATCCAGGCACTCCGAGCACACCGCAGCAACCCGAGGGACGTAGTGGCGCCCGACGAAGCACTCAACGCTACCGAAGAGTTTCGCCGACTCCGGCTGCTCTTCGACAGCTTGCCGGCGATGATCGGGTATTGGGATCACCAGCTGCACCACGTGTTCGCCAACAATTCCTACTTCGACTACGTCGGGCTCACGCCTCAGGAAATCCGCGGCAAACACATGCGCGAGATCGTCGGCGACATCGTGTTCGAGCGGATCCACCCGCATGTCGAAGGCGCGCTGGCCGGCGAGCCGCAGATATTCGAATCCACGCTGATGGATACCCAGCGGACGCGACGGAAGTTCCAGACCTCCTACATTCCCGACGTCGTCGACGGCGAGGTGCGGGGCTTCATCGTCCAGGCCATCGATGTGACAGCGCGGGTCGAGGCCGAGCAGGCTCGTGACGAGGCGTTGCGGCTGTTCCAACTCAGAATGGCCAATGCGCCGTTCGGCGAGGCGGTCCTGACCACAGCCGGCCGAGCTCTGATCGTGAATCCCGCGCTGTGCCAGCTCGTCGGCTGCACCGCCGAACAACTCACCGGCTCCACCTACCGCGACTTCGTGCACCCCGACGAGTTGGACGCCGCGATGGACGAGCACCGCCGTCTGGTCTCCGGCGAGGTTTCCCACATCTCCGCTGAGCACCGTTACATTCGCCCGGACGGGACCACCATCTGGGTGCAGCGCAACGCGGTCCTGGCACCCGGGCACGAGTACGGCGTCGACGACGTGATCATCGCCCAATTTCAGGACGTCACGGCCCGTCGGGTGGCCGAAGCCGAACTCGCCAGGCTGGTCGCGACCGATCGGCTCACCGGATTACACAACCGGCACGCCCTAGTCACCCGGGTCGAGCGGTATCGCGCGAGCCAGCCGACCGCCCCGCTCGGGCTGATCTTCATGGATCTCGACGGCTTCAAACAGGTCAACGACCTGCACGGGCACGCCGCCGGCGACGATGTCCTCGTCGAAGTCGCCCGACGGATGAGTCAGGCTGTACCAGAACCGAATTCGGTCTACCGCCTCGGCGGTGACGAGTTCGTCGTCCTCGTCGTCGGGGCGGCCGGGGTCGACGAGGTCGCCGACCTGGCCTCGACCGTCTGTTCGGCGATGACCGGCGAGTACGCCGTCGACGCCGACGAATTCCACGTCACCGCATCCATGGGATGGACCTGGGGCCACACCGACGATGCCGAGGAACTGATCCGCAAGGCCGACGTCGACATGTATCGGCACAAGGCCCGGCTTCGCGAGTCGGCGTGGTGAAAGCCACCAGCAGCGATATCTGGGACGTGATGTCGACCGCCAGAACGATCAGGCGGTTCACCTCCGAACCCGTCGACGACGCGACGCTGAGCCGCTGCCTGCAAGCCGCCGTCTGGGCGCCCTCGGGGGCGAACGCGCAGGGCTGGCGGTTCGTGGTGCTGCGCTCGCCCGAACAACGTGCGGTCGTCGCCAAAGCGGCCGCGCGTGCGCTCGAGGTCATCGAGCCGGTCTACGGCATGAGCAGGCCCGCACCCGACGACACCAGCAGGCAGGCCCGCAACAACCGCGCCACCTACGAATTGCACGACCGCGCAGGTGAATTCACCTCTGTGCTGTTCGCCCAGCAGCACTATCCGACGGCCTCGGAGCTCCTGCTGGGCGGGTCGATTTTCCCGGCGATGCAGAACTTCCTGCTGGCCGCGCGGGCGCAGGGCCTCGGCGCCTGCCCGACGGGGTGGGCGTCCTACGGTGGGGCCGAACTGCTACGCGAGGCGGTCGGGGTGCCCGACGGTTGGCTGATCGCCGGCCACGTTGTCGTCGGCTGGCCGCGGGGCAGGCACGGGCCGCTTCGGCGACGCCCCCTGTCGGCGGCGGTGAACCTCGACCGGTGGGATGCCCCCGCCGACGACCTGCTGAACGCCCCGGGCGCGCCTCAGCCGTAGGCCAGCAGCAACGGCACCCGCTGCTCGGCACTGGTCAACGACCCGTGGTGGCCGATCAGCGCGGACTCCATCGGCTCGACGGTCCTTCGCACCAGCGCGGCTTGGCCTTTGGTGGCCGCCACCACGTCGCCGATCCGCGGCCGCACCCGGTCGTCAACGGCCTCGCCGAACCAGCCGGCGGCGATCGCCTCCTCGCGAGAGACGACCCAGGCTTGGTCTGCCAACGACTCCCGCCACCGTGCGAGAACGTCGGCAGCCGCGCCGTCGCGCACATAGACGTGACGGGCGCGAGCTTCACCCGCAATGGCAGTCGTGCCATCGAGAAGTGCTGCAGCAGAATCGATATCGACGATCGCTGCGCTGTCAACGACCACCATGCCGTGATCGGCCACGACAGCGAGCAGGCCACCGGCCGGCAGTCCGTCGACGACGGACTCCACCAGCCGGTCCACCTGGCGTAGCTGCATCCGCCAGGCCGGCGAACCCGGCCCGTAGACGTGGCCGATGAGGTCGAGGTCGGCGTGGTAGCCGTAGCAGAAGCCACCGTCGGCGATCGTGGCGCCGACCGCAGCGGCCAGGTCACCGAGACCGTGCACACCGACGTAGCGCCCGCCGCGCAACACCGCCCGGGTCAGGCCAGAGCCGGTGAACTCCGCACCCGAGATCACGCTGACGGCGATGCCTGCCGACGCCGCCCGCTCGAAGGTGGTGGGCAGCGGCTGAATCTCCTCGGGTACAGCCGTGTCTCGCAGGTCGTCACCCCACGGGTGGGGTCGCCAGCGCAGCGCGTTCATGATGCCGACGTCGGGCAGCCGAAACGAGTAGCCGACCATGCCGTGCCCACCCGACTGGCAGCCGGTGCCCACCGCGGCGAGTCCGGCCGCGGTCGTCGAGGGGAACCCCACGTGCAGGCTGCGGCCGCGCATCCCGGCCAGCACCGGCGCGTCCTCGGCATGGGCGTCGAGAAGTTCGGCACCCAAGCCGTCGACCAGCAGGACACATGCCCCGGCCACAGGCTCGGCTAAGTCAAAGCGTGGCTCGAATCCGGCAACCCCCATCGCCGCCAGGACCGACGGCACCACGTCGGCCAGGTGCGCCGTGTCGGTGTCGAGGCGCGGCAGGTCCACGGGCTCGAGCCTGCCACAGGACTAGGGTTTGCCGAAACCGGCTTTCGTCAGGATCTGCTGACCAGCCGGGCCGGTCACCGCATCGACGAATTTCTGTGCCAGAGAAGAATTCCCGGCTTGCTTGAGGGCGGCGATCGGGTACGTGTTCACCGCGCCCGCGGCCTCGGGGAACGACACCGCGGCGACCTTGTCACCGGCCCCTGCGACATCCGTGACGTAGACGAGCCCTGCGTCGGCCTGACCGCTGGTCACCTTGTTCAACACGTCGGTGACCGACGACTCCTCACTCACCGGATTCAGCTTCACCCCGGTCTTGGTCTCCACGGTCTGGGTGGCCGATCCGCACGGCACCTGCGGCGCACACACCACGACGTTGAGGCCCGGCTTGGTCAGATCGCTGAACGCGCTGATGCCCTTGGGGTTTCCGGGGGCGACCGCGATGGTGAGCGTGTTGGAGGCGAAGTTCACCGGAGAGCTCGCCAGCAGACCCGCCTGGGCCGCCTTGTCCATATTCTTGGTGTCGGCGGAGGCGAAGACGTCGGCGTGCGCACCCTGGGTCAGCTGGGTCACCAGATCCGAGGAGCCCGCGAACGAGAACTCCACCGACGCACCGGGATTGTCCTTGCTGAACTGATCGCCGATCGCGGTGAACGTCTTTTTCAACGACGCGGCGGCGAACACCATGATCTTCTGTTGCCCCGGCGAATTCGTCGTCGACGACGACGGCTGCGACGAGGAGCCGCAGCCCGCGCTCGCCGCGATGAGCAGACCCGCCGCCAGTGCCGGCATCAACCTGTTGATCATGATTCTCCTGACGTCTCGACGATGACGGTCGTTGCCTTGACGACGGCCACCGCGACGCTTCCCGGCTCGAGCTTCAGCTCCCGGACCGCCTCGGTGCTCATCAGCGAGACGACGGTGAACGGACCGCACTGCATTTCCACCTGAGCCATCACAGTGTCGGCGACCACCCTGGTGACCAGCCCGGCGAACCGGTTGCGCGCGGAACTGGCAACGGACAACGGATCTTTCGGCGCCGTCGCGGCGTTCTTGCTCGAGTACGCGGCGAGCGCGGCGCCGTCGACGGTCTTGCGCCCGGATTGATCACTGCCCGTGGGCAGGTCGCCGTCGTCGATCCACCGCCGGATGGTGTCGTCACTGACGCCGAGCAACTCGGCGGCCTCTCTAACCCGCAGCATCGGCACGGCCGAATGCTAGCCGATCCTATCCGCAGCTGCGGCCCATACCCAGGTTTGAGCCCGCAGATGCGGTTGCACCGGGTGAGGGCGGCCGTATCCTCGCGGCCGTCGTAGGGTGTGGCCGTGCGACACAAGCGCGGCAGCGCGCCGCTGGCGGCGGCACTGGCGCTGTGTCTGTTCGGCTCGGCCACCGCCCACGCCGACCCGAACGCGCTCTGGACGATCGTCCACGACAAGTGCGTCGTCGACGTGCAGCAGCATCACGAACCAGCACCGTGTTCTCGCGTCGACCTCGACGGCGGTTACGCGGTGCTCAAAGACATCGTGGGCGAGCGACAGTATCTGCTGATCCCCACCGCGCGCATCGCCGGGATCGAGAGCCCCGAGCTGCTGGACCCCGGTGCGACGAACTACTTCGGCGCAGCATGGCAGGCCCGGTCGTTCGTCGAACAGAACGCCGGCGGAACGATCGCGCGGGACTGGATGAGCCTGGCGATCAACTCGGCGTTGGCGCGCACCCAGAACCAGCTGCACATCCACATCGACTGCCTGCGCGCCGACGTCCACGAGGCGCTGCGTTCAGCGGCCGGCGCCATCGGGCCGGCGTGGGCGCCGCTTCCGGTCCCGCTGGTCGGCCACACCTACTGGGCGATGACGGTCGGCGGCGCCGATCTGGACGCCAACCCGTTCGTCCTGCTCGCCGACGGCCTCGAAGGAGCGCGGGCCGACATGGGATTGCACACGCTGGTGGTCGTCGGCACCACCGACGCCGCGGGCCGGCCCGGCTTCGTTATCCTGGCTGACCGTGCCGACGCGCAGACCGGCGCCGGCGGCGAGGAGCTGCAGGACCACGATTCCTGCCCGCCGCCGCTGCCGGCGACGCCGGCCACCGCCAAATAGCGGCGACCTCTCGAATCACCGCGAGCGTATTGCTGGTCAGTGCGGCGCCCGATCGCGAACATCGGAGACGTACATGCGCACTCGAGCGGGGAGGTAACCGTGGCGGAATCCACAGCGCCCGGTGGGGGAGGCAACGGCCGGTAGCGCTTTTCCATCTGCGTCGACACCAACGCCATCGGCGTGCACCGGATCTTCAAGCTCGCTGCTGGCCATCGGTACTTCGATCCGCGGGGTGTCCGCCATCGTCGCGTCCAAGGGCGCGATCCGGGCCCGCAACTCCGATGTCAGCTACGCGATCGCGGCGATCCTGGCGTTGCCTGTTCTCCGACGAGGCCAGCAAGCTCGCGGTGTTGGTGAAGTCCGTGCGCAACGCGCTGATCGGGTTCGTGGTGCTGGGCTCGCGCTGTACTGGGCGTCGAAAGGCGAGCCCGACCAGACCGCCCCGGGGTTCGGGGCCAAGGCCGAGTTCGTTTGGGAGAAGTTCCCGAAGTTCGTGCTGGGCTTCTTGGTGGTGGCTGTCATCGGGTTGGTCGTGGTGGCCGTGGTGTCGCTCGAGCCGGTGCAGGTCACCTCACGGGTGCTGCACTGGGGCGTGGGTGGCAGCTAGCGAATGCCCTGCACGTTCCCGCGGCGTGGTGGCACCCCAAATGCCATAAGCCTCAGGGGTTCTTATGGCATGCTCGCGGCACCGCTGCATCACTGGACATGTCCGGCAGATCAGCTTCGCCCTTTCCTCCAGGCTTCGCAGATTCTCACCGCGAAGACCCTCGAGGAAGAAGTAATTGGCCGGGAGGCCGCGACACTTGCCCTCGTCCTGCCAATCCCACTCCTCCAAGCGGGGTGGTGGTAGATACCTAGGCTGGAACACGAAGGGTGTCGCCGCCGGACTACCGGTGGGTTCCGATCGAGGCTGCCATCGCACGCCTAAAGTGTGTGGGCGATCACAGTGACACCCAATAGCCGTATTGGACAAATTTGAACGCGCGGTTGTACATATTGGCGCATCGCTGCGTGACGAGCACGGCTGACAACGCCTCAGGAGGACCACATGGCAATCACTCCGCGGGACCTGCTCAAGGCCAAGGGTCTGGGTCTGTCACTGGCCGCCGGATCCAAGGGGGGCAATCGCCACATTACGTGGGCTCACGCCATCGAACTGGCCGATCCGACTCCCTACCTGTCGGGGGGAGAGCTGGTGATGACAACCGGTATCAATATCGGTATCGACGAGGCCGCACAGTTCGAGTACGTGTCGCGTCTGTCGTCCGCCGGCGTCGCTGCGCTCGCGGTTGACACCGGGACCACCCTGCCTGATATTCCTGCCGGGATTCTGGCCGCCGGGGATGCGTTCGGTTTGCCGGTGCTGAAGGTCCCTCAGTCCACCCCGTTTATCGCCATTACCCGAGTGGTCATCGACGAACTCAAGGCTGATGAGCTCCGGTCGGTCCAGGAGGTCGTCGACCAACAGGAGGTACTCGCCCGAGCGACCTTGCGCGGCGGCATCCCCGGTGTCGTCACGACATTGGCGGACTGTCTGTCCGCCGGGGTCGTCGTCGTCGGTGTCGATGGCAGGGTGCTTGCGGCCGGCGGTGCCGAACACGACCGAGTGATTACGTTGATGGCCGACCCGGCGCAGACAACGGGCAGCTCTCGCGGCCATGCGGGACGGGTCATCGCTGACGGCGAGGCATTCGTTGTGGTGCAGAGCCTTCGGGCCGCGCAGGCGTTACGCGGATACCTTGCGGTGCGAACGGCGGCGCCACTGTCCAACTCGGGCCGGCTGCTGGTGGCGCATGCCGTGGCCTTGGTGTCGATTGCTGTCGAGAAACCCGCCAGAGTGGTTGACGCCGAACATCGGCTGCGGACAGCGGTGACCCGAAACCTACTCAGTGACGGTGGCGCGGAGCGCGGTGTGCTGAGGTACTTCGGCTTCGACCCCGCAGGCGAAATCGTGGTGCTGCTGCTGACCGGCGTCGGTCCCGTCCTAGCGGCCGAACATCATGTCGGGCGTCTCGTGGCACACGTCGGCCCTTATCTGATGGCGTCGCAGGGCGAAGACATCGTCATCGTCGTTCCGGCTGGAAACAAGCGCCGAATCTCGTCCCTGCACGGGGAGCTTGCTAAGGGATTACACCGGGACCTCGGCGGTGGGCTGAGCCAGCCTGCTCGGCTCGCCAACGTTGCGGTGGCTGTTGCACAGGCCCGTATCGCAGCCACGGCCAGTGGATATCCCAAGTTCACCGAGTTCAACCAACTAGGCCCCTACGGCGTACTTCTCGGATCCCGCACCCCCGCGGAGTTGCGTATCCTCGCCGGGCCTTTGGAGCCACTGATCGGACAGCGGGACGATCTGGTGGACACCCTCACCGCCTTTCTCGAACATAACGGACACGTGGAGGCGGCCGCCGCCGACCTTCAGATCCACCGCCACACGATGCGCAATCGCATGCAACGAATCGGCCAGCTGCTGCGAGACGACCTCACCTCCGCGGACATCCGTGCCCAACTCTGGTTGGCGACAAAGGCCAAGAACCTGCTTGCCGCCGTGTACGAGGACGCGGGTCAGATTTGAGCACCCAGTCGTGGCGGGCCACTACGGTAAGTCGCGGGCGTCACCGACATCGAGATTGGATTGGCGACCTGGGCGGTCGGAGTTCCCGGGACGCTCACGGCAGTTGGGAGTCCGAGCCGGTCGGCAAAGGCGAACGCCTCGGATATGTTGTTGATCGGACCGGCCGGAACACCGGCGGCAGTGAGCGCCTCGTACCAGTGGTCGGCGCCGTGGACTTTGAATACCGCTTCGAGGATGTCGCACAGCGCATCACGGTTGCGCACCCGCAGCGCGTTGGAGACGAAGCGCTCGTCGTGAGCAAGCCAATCCAGCTCGAGCAGACCGGCAAGCAGGTTGAACTGTTTGTCGTTGCCAACGGCGACCGCCATGGGTCGATCGGCGGTCGAAAATGTCTGGTACGGAGCGATGCTCGGATGCCGGTTGCCCATGGCCACCGGGATGCTGCCGGCGCCGACGAAGCCCGCCGCCTGGTTGACCATCGAAGACAGCAGGACCGAAAGCAGGTTGGTGTCCACCCGCTGACCTTCGCCGGTGTGATCGCGGTGGGTCAGCGCGAGCAGGACTCCGGTGAGGGCATGCATTGCAGCCAGCACGTCGATGACGGCGACACCAACCTTCGTGGGCTCGTCAGGAGACGGCCCGGTGATGCTCATGAGGCCGCCCACTGCCTGGACGAGCAGGTCGTAGCCGGGTAGATCGGCACCGCCATCTCGGCCGAATCCGGTAATGGCGCAATAGATCAGGTCCGGCTTGAGATCGCGGAGAGTGTCGTATCCAAGGCCGAGTTTCTCCATGGTGCCCGGCCGGAAATTCTCCACGACAATGTCGGCGCCCGCTACCAGATCGCGAGCACGGGCGACGTCCGCGGGATCGGTGAGGTCCAGCACCATCGACCGCTTATTGCGATTGACCGAGTTGAAATAGGTGGCTACGCCATCGACGTCGTAGGGCGGGCCCCATTCACGAGTGTCGTCGCCAATGCGTGGCCGTTCGATCTTGATAACGTCGGCGCCGAAATCTCCCAGCATCATCGTGGCGTAAGGGCCGGCAAGAACCCGACTGAAGTCGACGACCACGATTCCGTCGAGCGCTGCGGTGTTCACGATCGCGGAGCTCCACCGCGCAAGTACACAGTGGTGGTGTGCGTGTAGAACTCTCTGGCCGCGCCGCCCTGTTCCTTCGGGCCCAGTCCGCTCTTCTTCGCGCCGCCGAACGGCACGTGTGGGTCAGCGCCAGCCGACTCGGAATTGATGTGCAGAACGCCGACGTCGATTTGTTCGACGGCTTCAAGCGCACGAGTGACGTCTTGGGTGAAAACCGCCGCAGATAGCCCGAATTCGTTGTCGTTGGCGAGCGCAAACGCCTCCGCGGCGCCGGGGGCTCTCCGTACCGCGAGCACCGGCCCGAACAGTTCCTCGGTCCAGATATCGGCGGGTTGGTTACCGAGCTCCATGACGGTGGGAGAAATGAAGTACCCGTCGGCCAGTGGCCCCTGTGCCGGGGTCTGTCCGACGGCCAACGTGGTGGCGCCTTGTCCGATTGCCCGTTCAATCCCCGCGCTGATCATGCGCTGGGCGGCGTCGCTGACAACCGGCCCCAGCTCGGTGTCCTCCTCGGCGGGGTCTCCGACCTTCAGTGCGCTCACTCGCTCGGCGAGCGTACGCAGGAACGTGTCGGCGATTCCATCGGTAACGATCAAACGCGAAGTGGCCGTGCACTTTTGGCCAGACGAGCGGAAAGCTCCGAGCATCACCTGTTCGACGGCGAGGTCGATATCGGCATCGTCGAGAACCACCGCTGCGTTCTTGCCACCCAACTCGGCCTGGACGGGGACACCACGTGCCGCCGCGGTCGCGGCGATGCGGCGCCCGATCCCGGTCGAGCCGGTGAAGGTGATCGCATCGACCGCTGGGTGGTTGACGATTCGATCTCCGACACTTGTTCCGCCGATAAGGAGGTTGAGCACACCTGACGGCAATCCCACACTGTTGAGCGCGGCGGCCAGCCGCAACGCCAGCAATGGAACCGTGCTGGCCGGCTTCCACACCACGGTGTTGCCGTAGATCAGCGCGGGCGCAATCTTCCATGCTGGGATGGCGATGGGGAAATTGAACGGGGTGATCACGCCGACCACGCCAACCGCTTTTCGGGTCACCAGGATCTGCTCACCGGCTCTTGGCGATGCGTAGATCTCGCCGGATTGGCGGTCTCCCTCGTTGCCGTAATAGCGCAAGATCTGTGCGGCGCGCCGTACTTCGGCAACGCCTTCAGCCTTGGTCTTGCCTTCCTCAGCCGCGAGATCGAGTCCCCAGCCATCGGCGTTACGCTCAAGGACGTCGGCCGCTGCCAGTAGTAGCACACCGCGTTGGCGCATCGGCGTCGCGGCCCACCCTGCCTGTGCCCGTGCGGCAGCCGCCACCGCGGTGTCTACATCGGCGTGGGTGGCCGAACCACCTTGTGCCACGATGATTCTCGGACGAGCAGGGTTGACGCTGCGCAATTCTTCACCGCTACCGGAGATCCACAATCCGTCGACGAGGTGCTGGAGCGATATGGTGGTGGACACGGTCATTCATGTTTCCAATCAGGATTCGGGCGCGCCTGGCTAACGGAAGGCGGCGTGTCCGGTGAGTGCCTTGCCGATGGACAGCAAGTGCATCTCGGAGGTGCCCTCATAGGTCAGCACTGATTCGAGGTTGTTGGCGTGCCGCAGTGGGGAGTACTCAAGGGTGATGCCACTGCCACCCAACAGGGTTCGGCATTCGCGAGCGATGGCGATCGCTTCGCGGACATTGTTCAGCTTGCCCAGGCTGACCTGTTCGGGCCGCACGCCCTCGGCGTCTTTGATCCGGCCAAGGTGCAGGGCGAGCAACGTGCCCTTTCCGAGCTCGACGGTCATGTTGGCCAGCTTCTCCTGTGTCAGTTGGAAACTCGCCAACGGTCGATCGAAGACATCGCGCGACTGCGTGTAGGCGATCGCGGCCTCCAAACTGTCGCGTGCCGCACCCAATGCGCCGAAGACAATCCCGAATCGCGCCTCGTTGAGGCATGAAAGTGGCGCGCCGAGCCCAACCGCGTGGGGTAGCTGAGCCGACGCCGGCAGTCGCACATTGTCCAGCACGAGTTCCGAAGTCACCGAGGCGCGCAGTGACAGCTTGCGGTGAATCTCGTTGGCGGTGAAGCCCGGTGTGCCGGTCGGAACCAGGAAACCGCGAACGCCTTCATCGGTCTGAGCCCACACTGTGGCGACATCGGCCAGATTTCCGTTGGTGATCCACATTTTGGTGCCGTTGAGCACCCAGTCACTGCCGTCGCGGCGCGCGCGGGTACGCATACCTGCGGGGTTGGACCCGAAATCGGGCTCCGTCAGACCGAAGCAGCCGATCGCATCGCCGGCTGCCAGACGCGGCAGCCACTCGTGCTTCTGTTCCTCAGAGCCGTAACGGTAGATCGAGAACATGGACAGCGAACCCTGCACCGACACGAAACTGCGGAAGCCGCTGTCACCGGCTTCCAGTTCCAGACAGGCCAATCCATAGCTGACGGCGTTGGTGCCTGCGCACCCATAGCCGTCGAGGTGCATGCCGAGCACGCCGAGATCGCCGAATTCCTTTGCCAGCTCTCGCGGAAGGGTCGCGGACTCGAACCAGCCCTCGATGTTCGGCCTCAGCCGCGTCTCGACGAACTTGCGGACCGTGGCGGCGATATCGCGCTCGTCGGGCTCGAGGAGCCGGTCGATGTCGAAGAGTTCCAGCGGTGTGTAGGTCTGTGCGGATGGTGGCGCGGCCGTTGCGGTCATTGCTGTTCCTTGAGGAGGGTGGTGGTTGGGGGATTCAGAGTGAAGCGAAGCCGTCGCGCAGCACGCCGAGTGCTTCGATGAGCAGGTTGTCGGCGATGGTCAACGGCGGGAGGAATCGAAGAACGTTGCCGAAAGTGCCTGCGGTCAGTGTAAGTACGCCGTTGTTGTGGCAGTACCGGGCGAGCTCAGCAACCGCATCCCGATGGGGTGTACGGGTGCCGGGAAACACGAGTTCAGCAGCGATCATCGCGCCGCGGCCGCGAATCTCGCCGATGATATCGGTGGAAGCGGCGATGTCCTTGAGTTCGCGAGTGAGGATCTCGCCGATCGCCTGTGCGCGGGTAAGCAATTGGCCATTCTCGATCTCGTCGAACACGCCGAGGGCGGCGGCACACGCGACCGGGTTGCCGCTGTAGGTACCGCCGATACCACCGGGGTGGGCCGCATCCATGATGTCGGCACGCCCGGTGACCGCGGCCAGCGGGAGCCCGCCGGCCAGGCCCTTGGCGGTGGCGATCAGGTCGGGCACGATGCCTTCGTGCTCACAAGCGAACCATGCGCCGGTGCGGGCAATCCCGGTCTGGACCTCATCGGCGACGAACACGATGCCCCGGTCGCGGCAGAAGTCGGCCACCTTCGTCAGGAAGCCCTCGGCCGGCACGATGAACCCGCCCTCGCCTTGAATCGGCTCGACCACCACGCACGCGACGGCGTCGGAACCGATCTGGCTGTCGACCAGCTGGGCGAACTGACTGAATGCTTCGGCGGCGCAGTTTTCCGGCCCTGACGGCCACCGGTACGGATAGGCCATCGGAGCCCGGTAGACCTCGGGCGCAAACGGACCAAAGCCGTGCTTGTACGGAAGATTCTTTGCCGTCATCGACATCGTCAGCAGTGAGCGGCCGTGGAATGCATGGTCGAATACCACTACCGCGGGACGGTTGGTGGCGACTCGGGCGTACTTGACGGCGTTCTCCAGCGCTTCACTGCCGGTATTGAACAACGCGGTGCGCTTCTCATGATCGCCGGGCGCGATGCCGTTGAGCCGTTCGGCTACCTCGATGTACGGCTCGTATGGCGTCGCCAGGAAACAGGTGTGGGTGAATTGGTTGAGCTGTGCCGAGGTGCGGGCCACAACCTGCCGGGCAGCGTTGCCGACCGTAGTAACGGCGATACCGCTGCCCAAGTCGATGAACGAGTTGCCGTCGACGTCCACGATGACCCCACCACCGGCGGCAGCCGCATACACACCGGCACTGCTGGTCAAACCAGCAGGCACGGCGGCATGTCGGCGGCCGGCCAGCGCGATGGAGCGGGGCCCCGGGATGGCCGTGACGAGCTTGCGCTCTTGGGGCAGGTCGGGACCGCCGAGCACCGAGTCGAGCAGCGTCATATCGATCGTCCCTTTCCTAGATGTGCTTGCCAGCGTAGGAACGGACGCCGCATCAGCTCCATGGCCGAGATGGACAATTGATTGACGCAATATCTCCAAGACGGCGATGCCGCGAGACGCTCGAATCCCACAACACTGTGCGTTGTGAGGGAAGGATGCCGCCATGGGCGACGTTGCCGCCGCAACTGATCTGCATGTGCTGAATACCGGTTTCGGGGAAGCGATAACCCACGTACTCGCCTGGCCGAGCGCAGCACGGATGAGGTTCCTCGACCACGACGGTCGTGCAGATGTCATTCAGGCGGTGGCGGCGTGGCCGGGGGCGCATCCGTTGCTGACCGACATCTGCGCCCTATTCGAACATTTCGGTCTGAGGGTCGCGGGTCAACGGCCGCTGACCGGCGTGTCGGCGGCTCCGATCGCGTTGTCGTTGTTCGACTTGGTCGTTCCGCCGCGGTGGCACCACGGAACGCCGGCGAACATCGCGGCCGCTTTCGAAGCCGCCTACAGGTATGGATTTGCCATCGACGATTTCGCGACTTTGATCGCGTCAGCGAATGTGGCGTGGCGCGAGGTCATGCTGGTGCGGTGTGCCAGCAGGTTCCTCTGTCAAGCCGGACTCGGGTTGTCGCCGAGTTACGTCCTTACCACGCTCAACGACAACCCGGAGTTCGTCACAGCGCTGATCGCCTACTTCAAGGCTCGGTTCGATCCCGATATCGACAACCGCGAGTCGGTAGTCAGTGCGGCGTTGGTTGAATTATCGCTTCCGATCGAGGCGACCAGCACGGTCGATGAAGATCGCATTCTTCGCGCCTTCGCGGCGTTTGTATCGGCGACACTGCGCACCAACTGGTTTCAGCACGGGTCCGACGGCGCACCCAAGCAATACGCGTCATTTATGCTCGACTCGAATCGATTGGAGCCGCGCGGTTCCGTGGTGCCTTATCGCGAGATCTTCGTTGACTGCGAGGATGTCGAAGGCATCCATATGCGCAGCGGTCCAATTGCGAGAGGTGGTTTGCGGTTCTCGGATCGTCCCGAGGACTTCCGCACCGAGGTACTGGGTCTGATGAAAACGCAGACCGTCAAGAACTCGCCCATCGTCCCTGTGGGCGCCAAAGGTGCCTTTGTTCGCAAGAATCCCGCCATCACCGCTGAAAAGGCATACCGCACATTCATCGCCGGCCTATTGGACGTCACCGACAACGTCGTCGATGCCAGCGTGATTACTCCAGACAGGACCGTCGTCTATGGAGGTGACGACCCCTACCTGGTCGTAGCGGCGGACAAGGGCACCGCACGATTCTCCGATATTGCCAACGAGATTGCGCTCCAGCGCGGGTTCTGGCTGGGTGACGCATTCGCCTCGGGCGGCTCAGCCGGCTATGACCACAAGAAGATGGGTATCACTGCGCGTGGCGCATGGGTGTCCGTTCGGCAGCACTTCGCCGATTTGGGCATCGATGTCGACACCGACCAGATCCGCGTAGTGGGTATCGGTGACATGTCCGGCGATGTCTTCGGAAACGGCATGTTGCTTTCTCGCGGCGTCCAGTTGGTAGCTGCCTTCGATCATCGCCATATCTTCGTGGATCCCGATCCTGAACCCACAACCAGTTATGCGGAGAGACTTCGGCTCGCCCAGTTACCGGCGAGTAGTTGGGCCGACTACGACGCCACCAAGATTTCGATGGGCGGCGGGGTATGGCCACGTAGTGCCAAAAGGATCATGCTGCCCGCCGCAGCGAGAGCCGCCTTGGCGATCGCAACAGAAACCGTCACGCCGAATGACCTCATCCGGGCAATTCTTGCCGCCGATGTAGACCTGCTCTGGAACGGTGGCATCGGCACTTATGTCAAATCGGGTCGGGAAGGGCACGCCGAGGCCGCGGACCCGACCAACGATGCGATTCGCATCGATGCGAATGAACTGGGCGCCAAGGTCGTTGGCGAGGGCGGCAACCTCGGCCTGACACAGCGTGCGCGCATTGAATACGCGCTGAACGGGGGCCGGATCAATGCCGACTTCATCGACAATGCCGCGGGTGTCGCCACGTCGGACCGCGAGGTCAATCTCAAGATCGCCCTGGACATCGCGCAACGCGCGAAGTTGATCACCGATACTGAACGCAACGACCTTCTGCGTCAGTCGCTCGACGAGGTCGCCGCCGCGGTGCTAGACAGCTGCCAGAACCAGGTGTTGGCGATCAGCCTGGCCGAGGCCCAAGCGCCGCAGCTGCTCAATCGTCATGAGCGATTGATCGATGATCTGGAACGCGCGAGCGGCATCAATCGGGCCAGCGAGACACTGCCGAGTCGCACGGAATTGGTCTCGCGCACGCGAGCCGGACTCGGACTTGCCCGCCCCGAGATCGCTGTTCTACTGGCGCATTCCAAGAATGTTGTGCGCGACGAACTGCTGGCATCCCCAGTGCCCGATGACGCTATTTTTGGCGCATCACTGCTGTCCTACTTTCCCTCGCGATTCCGCAACCGCCTATCCGCCGAGATCGCGCAGCACCCGTTGGCACGAGACATCATCGCGACGGAGCTCGCCGATGATCTAATCAACCACGTCGGGCCCGGTCTGATCTACCAGCTCAATGAGCGACTTGGCGTGCCGACATCTGCGGTCGCCGCCGCGTACGCGGTCGTCCGGCATCTTTTTCCGATCGACGAGATGTGGCAGCAGGCACGCGGACAGTCGGAATTGACTCCGCCCCAACGGTGGCGAGCGTTGCACGGCGTGCAGCAATTCATCGAGTACACCGCCGCTAGGCTTCTGCGCCACCACGGCGGCCAGCTGGACATCGCCGCGATGATTCGCCTGTACCACAGTGATATCAGCGCCCTGCAAGTAGCCGCACCGGATGTAGATCCGCACCGCGAGGGACTCCGACTGGAGGCCTTCGATCTCAGCCAAACCGCAACACGGCTACAAGTCGACGTCTGCGATGTGGCTAGCATCCACACGGCGATCGATGACACCCTCGACCTTGCCTGGATCGTGGAAGGCCTTAGTGCACATAGCACTTCAAATTGGTGGGACGCGATGGCTGCAGCAGCTGTGCGTGATGAACTGGCCGACAGGCATCATCGTCTGGCCGCCGCCGTAGTGCGCTTGGGCGGTAACTGCGCCACTACCATGAGCGCTTGGCAACACGATGCTGCGCCCGCAATCGCACGATTCACCCGTCTCCGAGCAGAACTCGGGCGCGACAATCTCATTGATGTGGCCCGCGCGGCGACGGTGAACGCTGAACTGCTGCTGCTCTGCCGGCACGCCGAATCGCTGCTGAGGTAGTCGACCGCCGGTGCGCGAACGTGCCGGTGAACGTCGATCAGTCGAGACTGATCAACGTCCACGTTGTCGCCGGAACCGGCCACGCAGGCCGAGTCCCATGAGGCACCTTGATCCTCGATCCCCCCACGTAGTCGACATGATTGGCGACGATGATCCTGCCTTCGGCATTCACCAGCGCCAGTAGGTGTCCGCTAGTTTGGAATTTCGGTAGGAGCTCGGCATCGATACGTGCCACCGGCGCGTCGGCACCGGCGATCCCGAGGAAGGCGCCGCCGCGCGATGTCACCGGAACCGCGAGGGTGCACACATTGAGATCAGCACACGTGAAGTCAAGGTAGGGACCGTGGATCCATCGGGTGCCATGATCTCTGGGACCGGCGAACCATGCCATCGTCGAATAATCGTAGAAGTACTCGCTTTGCGGGTTGAGGTCCAGTTTGACCCTATTCGAAACGCCGCGTCCGGGGTCGGGCCGCCACCACTCCACATGGCGTCGACTGTCGGCCAGCCGATCTTCGGCTATCACCAATCCCGCACCGTTGAGTAGGCGGCTGTGTTGCTGAAGTTCTGCGATCACGACGTTCCGCAACACACCAAGATCTGTAGATCGGGGCCTGACGTCAGAGGCCTCGAGCCGATTCCATAACGAACTCAACTCCGACCCGATCGCGTCCAGGGTGGTGAAAATCCGCTCAACCATCGCCGAGACGGCCTTCGTCACCCCATCGAGCGCGGCATCGTGGGCATCGCCGGAAGGGTGGTTCATTGCCGGATCAGCTCCATGCGTAGCGCGATCAACCGACGCACATCCGTCGCGCTTCGTTCCTCGGCCAGCGCGCGCGCCTCGACCTCATCTTCACCGGCGATCGCCATGCTCAACGCAAGATGGCGCCCGGCGCGCTCCGGGGACTGAATTCCCACCTGGGGCAGCCACACCAATGCCGAGAGTTCGGCTTGCAGGTTCACCTCCGCGCGTGTCAGCCTCGCGGATTGGGAGCACACCGCGACCTCGATCTGGAATCTACTGTCTGCGCGCCTGTTCTGCACCGCATCGTCGCTGTCGGCCAAACGCTGCGCGAGTGCCCGCAAACGCGCGAAGTCGGCCGCGACCCCGCGGCGGGCGGCGAGCATCGCCGCCGTGCCGGCGACCGCGAGGTGCTCGTCGCCGATGTCACGGAGTTCTTCAACACTGAGCTGTTGAAGACGAGAAAGCGAGCGAGTGTTGACCGCCTCGGCCGAGCTTCTGACGAAGCTGCCGCCGCCACGGCCGCGCTTGGTGTGCACGAGGCCCTGCTCGCGGAGCACGGCCAATGCTTCGCGCAGGGTCATCGTCGACACTCCGAGCTGATTGGCCAGATCGATCTCGCTGGGCAGCTGTTCGCCGTCGGTGATCACGCCGAGTCCAATAGCGGCGGAGATGCGTGCCACCACCGCATCTGTCCGAAGGCCCGCTCCATCGAGCGGCGACAGCACTGCACCCAAAGCGGTCAGACCGCCGAGTTGCTCAACCGCCACGTCAACTCCTGACAGGACTTCTGCGTGCGCCACAAATTGTAGCACTTTCGCATTGACCTATGAACTATGATCCTTTATGTTTAACATATGCCGAAATCTCGGCTGCGAATGGCTTCTTTGCTCACCAGGAGCTCATTCGCCGGTACCTGGTTGCTTACCCCGCGGAGGATCTCCATGGCCGGAACTATCGCCGGACGATCGGCGACGCCACAATGTCTGCGCACTCTCCGCGTCGGCCGCTGGTGTCGGGACTACGCATCGTGGGAATGACAGTCCGCCGCCTGATGGCGTCCCCGACGCTCGGCTTGTCCCTTGCGGGTGGCGGCGCGGGCATCGATCGTGTCATCACCTGGGCGCATGCGATTGAACTGCCCGATCCCAGGCCGTGGCTCTCGGGCGGGGAACTGGTGATGACCACGGGTTTGCAGTTGCCCGACGACGATGCTGGGCAGTACCAGTACCTCACCGGTCTCGCAGAGTCTGGTTGTGCTGCAGTGGCATTCGATACCGGATGTCGCTTCAGCCAGGTTCCTGGTTCAATTCGCGAAGCCGCTGACGAGGTCGGGATCCCGGTTCTTGCGGTCGCGCCGACCACGCCATTCATTGCGATTTCGCATGCCGTCATCGATGGAATCGCGCGTGAGCGCATGGATCTGATTCGTCAAACGGTGCAGGGACAGGAGAACCTTGCCCGGGCGACCATTCATGCCGGCATCGGCGGCCTCATCAAGACGCTGGGCGCCGCCCTCAATTGTTCAGTGTGCGTGATCGACCACACCGGGCGAGTGCTGGGGGACTCGACGAACGGCCGCGATGATCTGCTTTCCCGGGTGCACGAACAGATCCATGGAAATCGCACCCGCAGTCGCGCCTTCGTCGACGACAGCGGATGTCTGACGATCCAACAGCTACGCGGCGCCGCGGGCAGTCAGGTCTATCTTGCCGTCGCTTCGGCGGCTCCGCTCGGACCTACCGAGCGTCAGCTGGTGTCGCATGCCGTTTCGCTGCTGACCATTGAAGTGTCCAAATCGGCACGAGTAGTCGAGGCCGAGCAGAGTTTGCGCACGAGTGTGGCAAATGCGCTGCTTTACCACGGACTTGACATCGACACCACGCTGCTCGACTACTTTGGCTTCGCCCCCGAGTCACAGGTGACCGTCGCGGCTTTCACATCGCTTGGGCCGGTGCCGCAGGCGCAGCACGAGCTGACCGCTGCATTGCGGCAGGAGTCGACGCCCTACCTGATGTCGGCGCTGGCCGGAGGGGGCGGCATTGCAATCGCCGTGCCGGCTGACGGCGCAACTGAGCTCCTCGAGCGCGTGTACCATCGGGCGCGCTCCGGTCTGCGCCGGAACATCAATGGCGGTATGGGTGGCGCAGTTGAATTCCGCCAAATCAAACTCAGTCTGCAGCAGGCGGTTTCAGCAGCCAGGGCCGCCGCGTCGAACGGGCACCAAATGGTTGCCTTCGAGGACCTCGGGACGTTCAGCCTCCTCCTCAGCACACAATCCGACGATGTCCTCCGCACGATCGCAACGGGCTGGCTGCACGCGATCGAGGACCACGACCGCGAGCGCGGAACTCGGCTACTGGAGTCACTCGATTCATTTCTGCATCACAACGGCCACTGGGACGGCGCAGCATCAGAACTCGGAGTGCATCGGCACACCCTGCGTAAGCGGATAGAACGCGTCGCGGAGTTGATTTGCCGCGACATGGATTCGGCCCACACACGATCCGAGCTCTGGATTGCGCTGAAGGCCAGGGAACTGCTCATGCGCGGAGCTGACCAACACCAGGAGCCCGTTACTGGCATCGCGGGATAGGTCCGCGGCAAACTCAACTGAGCCGCCGGCGTACTCGCTACCTGCAACCCACCTACTTGAACGGTGGAAATGGTGTCAACGCCGGCGCGTCGGACACTGGGACGGAGCGGTACTGCGCCCGGATACCTTCTATATAGCGAAGGCATCGCGGCGTCAGGCCATCCGCTGTCTGCATTCGGCCCTTAGTCACCAGAATGCCGAGATCGGCACCGCGGAAGCGGAAATCGCCGGCTTGGTAGACACGCAGGAAGAATGCCTCGTCTTCACCGGTGATGTCGTGCCAGTCGTTGGTGATCTGAGCAAAGGTGAGTTCACCGTCTTCACTCAGATGCCAAGTGCCGGTCTTGGGGCTGCTCAGAATCTGCTCGACCGAGTCATCAGGCTCTTTCATGATCAACTGCGACCAAACATCCACTGCTGCAAGGTCATGCCATCGTTCATTGATCTCTTCAACATTGATCGAATACTTGACATCCATGAACTCCAAGAGGTGAAACAGGAACAACGGCACGTCGGCGTAAGCGCCGGCTGTGACGTTTGTCATCGATGAGGCACCCGAGATACGCGGATTGATCTCACCCAGATACACCTCGTCGGTGTCAAGGTCGATCAGCACGTCGACTTCAAGAAAGCCGAGGTACCCTTCCTGAGCCAACCGGTCGCCCATCTTCCGGACATGGCTGATTGCCGTGGAGCGTTGGTTCTCCGACAACGCCTCCGGAAAAAGGTCATTGCCACACCATCCACCCTTGTAAGGGGTGAGCTCTGGATATCCGGTCAGGTCGGTCATGAACGGGCCAACGATTGTGCCGTGCCTGGTGATGCAAGCCTCGACAGCCGCCGCTTTGTTGTTGATCCGCTTCATGACCTTCAATTCCTGGCCGATGATGTCGTCTGCGTTGGCATCCCAACCATTCTCGGAGTTGATGAAGAAGGTCGTCTTGCCGGAGTCACCATACGGCGTCTGCACCACCAAGTCGGTCCCGAGCCCGTTCTCGGCAGCCAACGCGTTGAGCTCGGCATAACTACCCGCCGCACCAAGCACATTCGGCACCGAGGGGGCTCCGGCCTCGTTGCCAAGCTGCGTGGTCACGATCTTCGAATCGAGGCGCTGGCGAAGCGAGTGGGGAGGCAGGATGAGGTTGTAGCCGAGTTCCTCACAGATCTGCTCGGTCTCCTCGTCGAAGAAGACCATCGCCACCATCGGGTTGCCGCCGCGCTTCTTGATGTACGCCTGCACCTCCTGATCGCGCAGCAGATAGTTGGTGATCTCCTCACTCGACTTGAACTCCACGTAAGGCTTGTTTTTGGGACTGAAGACGCGCGGATGTCCGCCGTCCCATGAGTCGAAGTAAGTGATGTAGCGGAAGTTTCGCACCCATCGGTCGATACCCAGCAGATTGAAAGCGGTTGGGCCGAGGAAGTAAATCGGCTGTTCATTCGTTCGGAAAAATGTGCGGATCTCCGCGATCCCATTCAAAGACGCGCGGGCAAAGGGTAGCGGCAGTCGAGATTTCCGCCGCACGGCGGTCCGACGGCGACGAGGCGCACCAGCCTTTGGTTCGGACATTTGCGACTCCTTTATTGTGGATGTGCTCGTGGCTTGGTCGACCGGACCATGTCGGTGAGCGCCGATCGTAGGATGGAGCAGGCAGAGCATATTTAGAATCCGAAGAACTACATAGCAATTCATCTACAGGTTTTTGATGTCCGCGGAGCGAGAGGCGACACCGTGCCGATTCACTCCGGATGCGATGCCAGGTAGCCGAGGATTTCGGCCCCGCAGATAGTGACCGCTCAGAACACCGCCGACGTTGTCGAATGCGCGCAGTGTGTCCTGAAGGTCGCCGGGGCGTTGCGGTTCGGGCCAGGTGGAGAACTTTACGCACACCGTTCTTGTGCGCCGACTGACGTGAATCATCTGACCGTGAATCCCCAAGCACAACAGAACATCTCCGAATCCGCCGGGCCGGAACCAGAATTGGTTTCGATACCAGCCGCCGGGCATCGATATCCCAGCCGGAGAATCCGCGAAGAGGGCCAGAGACTCGGCATCAGACGTCGACGACTCACGCAGCCAACGCGGTCCAATCACCGTGCCGACCGCACCGGCGCTGTCTACCGCGGTGCCGCCCTCGAGTAGGAGCTGACCAAAGCGTGCGACGTCACGAGCGGTCGCACACAGGCCACCGTCATGATATGCGGTACCCGTTGTGTCCGTGATAATTTCAGCATCGAACTCGGCACCTATCGGCTGCCAAATCAAGGTCGATATCAATTTCGCCATGGGCAGTCCTGACACTCGCTCGCATACCCACCCAAGGACATCCGTTTCGGCAGAACGGTAGAGGAACCTCTGGCCGTGCGGTGCTTCTGCTTTGAGGTCTGTCAGATACGAATAGATTCCAGCCTCGCACAGTGCGAGCCGCCTAATATCGGCGTCGGGATCTTTGTAGTCTTCGCGAAAGCGCACGCCGCTACGCATATCGAGAACATCCGAGACTGTGGCCTCGGCGTAGCCGCTGTCGGCAAGCTCGGGGACATAGGCGTTGACCGGGATGCTCACGTCAAGAATTTCACGATCAACCAACGCGGCAGCGACGCAGCTAACGATCGACTTTGTCACTGACATCAGCGCATGGGTGCGCTCGGGTGCCCCTTCAGGGCCGTACCACTCTGCAACCAATGCACCATCGTGTATCACGACAAAGGCGTCGGTGTACGTATCGGCCAATATGTCGCGAGGGGTCGACTCGGTGCCGTCGACGCGAACGACCTTTTGCGCAAGGGGATCTGCTACCCCGCCTGCGTACGGCGACAGAGGACTGGCAACGGTCGCTGCTTTTACCTCAGTCGTACCCAGGATGTCCTTGACATGCCAGAACGCCCAGCGGTTGTACGGCGGCAGCCGCCAGTTGTGGATACCGACACCTTCATGAGTCGGACCTTCACCGACATGGGCCATGGGAGCAGAGCATAAGCGATCGTGAGGATTTGACAAGCGCAAGCCGACCGACAGGATCGCGCTCCGGATACTATGCGCGGCATGGCAAATCACGCTAAGGGCTCAGCGGACGCATCAGCCGGAGACTCGGACGTCATGAAAGGCTTTCCACCGCAGGCAGCTTTGCAGGTCAACCTGTCGAACTGGCAGCAGCCTCGATATCTGCGGTGGGCCTTTCGCCACATGCGGGAAATCATCCCAACCCAGGCGATCACAACCGGCAGTCAGCCGCGCCCGTTCGCTGCGTCCACCCCCGCACCCATCGGCGATACCGGGGTGACCCTGGCCGACGGACCATCGACCGTCAAGCAAGTTCTCGACTCCACGTATACCGACGCGGTGCTGGTGCTGCGAAACGGCGGTGTGGTCCACGAACAGTATTTCGATGGAATGACCGAATCGACAATGCATCTCGTCATGTCGATCTCGAAGTCGATCGTCGGTTGCGTCGCAGGATTGCTCGTACACCGGGGGCACCTGGATCCGTCCGCGGCCGTGTCCTATTACGTGCCCGAAGTTGCCGAGTGCGGTTACCAGAACGCCACCGTCCGCGATGTACTCGATATGCGCACCGGAGTTGCGTTCCGGGAGGCCTACGCTGCCAACGATTCCGAGGTCAGGGTCATGGAGCGCTCAATGGGATGGGCGCCTCGTCTCGACGTGGACCCCCGCGGAACCTATGCCTATTTGACGACTATCGGCACGTCCGGTCCGCGCGGGCAGGACTTCGTGTACCGGTCCTGTGATACCGACATGCTCGGCTGGATCTGCGAACGGGTGGCTGGACGGCGGATGTCCGATTTGATCTCCGAATTGCTGTGGGTGCCCCTCGGTGCGGAGCGCGACGCGGAGATCACCTGCGATCCCGTTGGCACGGCCATTCATGACGGAGGAGTCTCAACTACCTTGCGTGACCTGGGACGATTCGGCCAGATGCTGCTCGACGCCGGTATGGTCGACGACCGTCGTGTCGTCCCCCACCAGTGGTTGGCCGATGCCTTTGCCCCGCCGCCGGACGTGCGGCAAGCTTTCGCACGCACGGATAACGCGGTGATGCTCCCCGGCGGCTGGTACCGGAACCAGTTCTGGTTCTTTCAGGCGGCGTCTGGACCGGTGTTGCTCTGCTTGGGAATTCATGGCCAACTGATCTATGTCGACCAATCCAGTCGAACCGTGGTGGCCAAGATGTCCTCGTGGCCGCAGGCGCAGAATGCGGCGTACCTGGCAGCGACCCTGCGTGCCTGCGGAGCGATAGCGGCCGCGCGGCTGCCCAATATCTAGACGCTGCGCGCCGATCGGCGCGCGCGCGGTCGCCGTGGACAAAATGGTGCGGCATCGCACTCCAGCGCGACATTCTGGCAGGTGGATGCGGGTGTTATTTGCCGCATACTGGGCCGATCGGGGCGACGGACGCCACATTCGATCCGTGTCTAGCTGTCCTCTCGAGTCTCATCACAGGTGATGGGAGCGCCACCGCGCCATGAACTCCAGCCGTCCAACGCGATTATTCAACGGAGGATCTACTCACGTGGTTGACAAGAAGACGTTCCACAACATCATCGGCGGTGAGATCCAGGCGGCCGTAGACGGCCAGATGATGGACATCATCAACCCCGCGACCGGCGAGGTGTACGCATCGGCGCCGAATTCCTCCCCAAAGGATGTCGGTGATGCATATCGCGCCGCGGCAACGGCTTTCGAGAGGTGGCGCTGGTCCACTCCTAGCGAGCGGCAGCTCGCATTGCTGAAGCTGGCAGACGTGATCGAGCAGAACGCGGAAGAACTCGTTGCAATTGAGAGCGAAAACACCGGAAAGCCGTTGTCGCTGACGATGTCCGAAGAGATTCCGGCGATGCTCGATCAGATCCGGTTCTTCGCAGGTGCGGCACGAGTGCTCGAAGGCCGTTCCCAGGGCGAGTACCTGCGTGGCCACACCTCGTCGATCCGGCGTGAGCCGATCGGGCCCGTTGGGCAGGTAGCACCGTGGAACTACCCGATGATGATGTCGGTTTGGAAGTTCGCACCGGCGTTGGCGGCTGGCTGTACCGTGGTACTCAAACCCTCTGATACGACTCCTGCTTCGTCGTACTGGATGGTCGAGAAAATGCAGGAGATCTTCCCGCCGGGGGTCTGCAACCTAGTCTGCGGTGACCGCGACACCGGTGCCGCGCTGGTCGCCCACCCGGTTCCACAGCTCGTTTCCATCACTGGCTCCACCCGGGCAGGCATTGCGGTGGCAGCCAGCGCAGCCAACACCGTAAAGCGCGCCCACTTGGAACTCGGCGGCAAGGCGCCCGTGCTGATCTTCAACGACGTGGACATCGAGGCTGCGGTCGAAGGACTCACTGCTGCCGGATATTTCAATGCCGGACAAGACTGTACCGCCGCCACGAGGCTCGTCATCCAGGAGGGGATATATGACGAATTCCTCTCAGCGATGGCCGAATCCGTGGCGAACACCAAAACCGGCTATGACCCTAACGACGATGAGATCCTGTTCGGCCCTGTCAACAACGCCACTCAGCTCCAGCATGTCTCCGGGCTGGTTTCGCGGGCACCCGACCACGCCCGAATCCTGGCCGGCGGTCGACAAAGGAGCGAAGCCGGGTACTTCTACGAGCCCACACTGATCGCCGATCTGCAGCAGAACGACGAGCTGATCCAAACCGAGATCTTCGGCCCTGTAGTTACGGCCCAGTCGTTTTCCGGCGAAGAGGAGGCACTGGCCTTCGCCAATGGCACCGTTTACGGCCTGGCTTCGTCGGTGTGGACCAAGAACGTCGACATAGCGACCCGGATGTCGGCGCGGCTCGACTTCGGTTGTGTGTGGATCAACACCCACATCCCGTTGGTGGCCGAAATGCCGCACGGGGGATTCAAACAGTCCGGATACGGAAAGGACCTGTCCATGTACGGACTTGAGGATTACACCCGCATCAAACACGTCATGCAGTACCACGGCTTCGAAGGCGGTCAAAACTGATGTCTGACACCACTACTCCACGCGTGGCTGCGAACAGCGAGAGCGCTCATCTGGAAGCCCTCGGATACAGCGGTACGGATTTCCACCGCTCGATGAGCTTGTGGTCGAACCTTGCGCTCGGTTTCACCTATTTGTCGCCGCTGGTCGGCGTGTACTCGTTGTTCGCCTACAGCTTGTCGCTCGGCGGCCCGCCATCCTTGTGGTGGATCGTCATCGTCGGCTGCGGCCAGTTCTTGGTGGCCCTCATCTTCGGTGAAGTGGTTTCGCAATATCCCATTGCCGGCGGAATTTATCCATGGACCCGACGTCTCTGGGGGCGTAGGTACGCATGGATGGTGTCCTGGGTGTACGTGTGGGCCGTCATCGTCACCGTCACCGCGGTCGCGGAATTCGGCGGTAGCTTCGTGGCGTCGCTGTTCGGTATGACGTTCAGCAAAGAGGTCGGCCTTGCCACTGCGGTCGCTTTGCTGCTGTTGGCCTTGGCGTTCAACTTCACCGGTACCCGCACCCTGGCCCGGGTGGCCCAGATCGGCTTGGCGGCCGAGCTCATCGGCGTGATCGCGCTTGGTCTGTATCTGCTGATCTTCAAGCGGGTGAACTCATTCTCCGTGTTCTTCGACTCGATGGGTGCCGGCGGCAGCCAATCCTATTTCCTTACTTTCCTGGGTGCGGCCCTCAGCGGTCTGTTTCTGTTCTACGGTTTCGAAGCGTGCGGTGACGTCGCGGAAGAGGTCGACAACCCGACCCGCCGGATCCCCCGCGCGATGATGCTCACGATCCTGGTCGGCGGCGTGTCCAGCCTCATGTCCTATGTCGGGTATGTGCTCGCGGCGCCGAATCTTCAGGACATCGTCAGCGGCAACGATCCGGATCCGATCCCCAATATTCTGGAGAGCTCGCTCGGACACGTTGGTGCAAAGTTGTTCCTGTGCATAGCGATCACGGCCTTCGTATCGTGTGTGCTCTCGCTGCAAGCCGCGGGCAGCCGACTGATCTACGCATTCGCCCGTGATCGGATGCTGCCCGGCAGCGGTTGGCTGTCGAAAATGTCTGAGCGGCACTCAGTCCCGGCAAATGCGCTCCTGGTGGCATGCGTGATCCCGATCGTCATCTGCGTGTACGTGTACGCGTTCCCCGATCAGCTGCCCCGAATAACAGCGTTTGCCGTGTTGGGTATCTATATCGCGTTCCAGGCCGTCGTGCTGGCCGCGCTGCGTCAACGACTTCGCGGCTGGCGTCCTGCCGGTGACTGGAATCTGGGCCGTTGGGGCATGATCATCAACATCGCTGCGCTGGGTTACGGAGTGGTGGCAATGATTCTGCTGCTCAAGCCGGTAGACAGCGGGACGTTCCTCGACAAGTGGATCGTGGCCATCGGCCTCGTTGCCGTCGTCGGTGTCGGGCTCATTTATATGGCCCTGGCTCGCCCCTACCGGCATTCCGACGATGTCGGCGAGGGCGATGCCATCGAGGTCGCAGAGAAACTCCGTGCGATGCGGTCGGATTCGACGGGGCAGTCCGCATGACATCTCATCGGGCGCTTCTGCTCATACTGTTGTCCACTACCGCAGTCGCTGGGGCGGGATGCGCGAAACCCGTCGAGCCCAAGTCAACGACGTTGCACGTCATCGAGCATGCCGAAACGGATACGCTCCAGCACGTTGGGAAGCCAGACGAAAAGGACTCTCTCGGCGACATTCTCGCCTTCTACAACCCGCTGTATGACGAGTCGAATGCGAACAAGGTCGGCACCAGCAGCGGAGCTTGTTTCCGCACGGCAATCGGCTCGGCGTACGAATGCATTTGGACTGCAACAGTTCCGGGCGGCCAGCTCACCGCGGAAGGTCCGTTCTACGACGGCAAGGACTCCACGCTTGCCATCACAGGCGGGACGGGCGATTACGATCAGGCCCGCGGCCAGATGGCACTTCACTCGCGGAACGCTCAGGGCACCGAGTACGACTTTATTTATTCGATCAAAAGGTAAGTCTAGGTGCGCATTTCGTAACCATTCCCGTCAAGGCGTGCAGCGATGATCAGGACCGCAGCGGCGTGTTCGGCCCACGCTTCCCGAAGAGTACAACTGATGGCAGGAGCAGCCGTACCGGAATCGATCACGGTCGATGCGTGAGTACGTCGACTTCCTCGGTAGACAAGCACCGTATGACGCACTGGAAGCCGCCGATCTGGACACGCTGGCGGGGCTGGTGGAGGTCGAGTATTTCACCACGGGCGAGATCATCATCAACGCCGACGAAACGCCGCTGACATATTTCTACGTGGTGCGGTCGGGCGAGGTTGAGGTGGTCGACCGGGGCCGGGTCGTCGACGTCCTCGGCACCGGTGAGACGTTTGGTCAGATTTCGGTGCTCTCTGGGCTGCCCCCGGCGCTGACGATTCGAGCCGTCGAAGACACATTGTGCTATCGCTTTCCCGACCCGCGTTCACACCTGCGGTATCCGGAGCGCCTGCAGTTCAGTCACTATGGTTCCCAGGTCAGCAGTGAGCGTTTGGCTCGATCCGGCTTGGTGGATCAGTCGCTGCGACTCGCGCGCAATCAGATGCGGCAAATCGTGTGGTGTCACCCGCATGCCACAGTGACCGAGGCGGCCGCGCAGATGACCGCGGCCGGGCAGTCCTGCGCGCTGATCGAGCGCGGACAACAGATCGGCATCGTCACCGACAGCGACTTCCGCGTCGGCCTGGCCGCTGGCACCTTGTCCGCCGATACCCGGGTCGCCGAGCTGGCGTCTTTTCCCGCCGCTGCTATCAGCGCCGAAACCCTGGTCGGCGACGCGTTCCTGAAAATGGTGGAGTGCGGCTTCCATCACCTCGTCGTGACCGGCGCAGGGGAGAGGCCGGTGGGCATCCTGCGGGTGTTCGACCTCGCATCGGCGGAGCTGCGCAATCCGCTGGTCATCCGCCGTGCGATCGACGATGCGTCGACGGTGGAGGAACTCGCCACGGCGACCGCGCTGCTGCCCGGGACGTGGTTGGAACTGTATGACACCGGCGTCGCGGCCATGCATATCGCCGCCCTACTCTCAGCGGTAATCGACGCCCTGATGCTGCGTCTCGTCGACCTCACCGAGATCGCGGACGATCATGTGCCGCAACGGACGTCGTGGATGTTGCTCGGTTCGATCGCCCGCCGCGAACCGCTGCCGCGTTCTGATGTCGACACCGCTTTGGTGTGGGAAGACCTGCCCGCAGGGCCTGTGCCAGCGCGCAAACTGCAACGCTGGGCCGACCGAGTGCTCGACAATATGGAGCGATGTGGACTGTCGCGTTGCGATCACGGCGCCAACGCGACCAACCCCACGTTCGCTCAGTCGCAATCGGCATTCACCGCCACCGCTACGTCATGGATCACCAATCCGACACAAGACAACGCACTCTTGCTGACGTCGATCATCGCCGACAGCCGCCCGATCACCGGGTTGCCACTGGGCCGGGCAGTATCTGACGGCATGCTGGCCACCACCCGCAGCCGCGACTATCTGACCCTGTTACTGCGGTACGCGACATCGGCGCGGCCCCCGTCAGGGTTCGTGCGGGGGTTCGTGGTCGAGCATTCCGGGGAGCACCGGGGCCATCTCAATCTCAAAGCCGGGGGGCTGGTGCCGATCGCCTCGCTAGGCCGGTGGATCGCGATCGTGACCGGCGACGACCGCGGTTCGACGATCACCCGGTTACGGCGTGGTCAGCAAGCCGGCTTGCTGACCACAGACGAGACCGACACTCTGGTCCGCGCATTCGAATACTTCTACGGCCTGCTCCTCGAGAATGAGGTCGCCGCTGTCCGCGACCCGGCCACGACGGCGACCACTTGGGTTGCGCCCAAGGAATTGGATACGTTGACCCGTCGCTACCTGCGTGAAGCCTTTCGAGCGGTGGGCGCTGTGCAGAATCGTCTCGACGGGCAATGGGTGGCCCGGCTGTCGTGATGGTCCTTCGGCGACGAGGCAGCACCAAGGACTTGGACCGACCGTGGCGCGAAAACGACTATGCGGTGGTCGACTTGGAGACAACCGGCCTAGATCTGCGCCGCGACACCATCGCCTCCTACGGGATCGCCCCGATCTGCGGTGGACGCATGCTCGTGGCCGACCAAACCTACGGCCTGGTCCGGCCGGAAAGTCCGCTTTCGCCCCAGTCCATCACCGTGCACGCGCTGCGCCCTGCTGATCTGGTGCAAGCACCACCGCTGTCACAGGCGATCGCAGCAGTGGAGGCGGCCTTGAGGAACCGGGTGTTGATCGCGCACGTCGCCTGGGTAGAGCATGCGTTTCTGACCCGCGCTTTCGCCCAGCACGGAAAACGCTTCAAGTACCGGATCATCGACACTGCAGCATTGGCCCGCGCGGCCGGCCTCGACGCCGCGCGCGGTTGCGGCGAACCTGACCTGGAGACGTTGGCCACCGAACTCCGGCTTCCGGTGGTCAGTCCTCATCATGCCCTCGGCGACGCCATCACCACCGGCTATGTGTTCTTCGCACTGGCCGCGCAGCTGGGCCGCCGCGGCTATCGGACCGCGCGCGACTTCATCGACCTGACCGAAGTCGACGGCTGCCGGCGGCGGTGACCGCGCCGGAACTCTGCCGTCGGGTAACCACACCGATGTCGACGGCCCTCGTGTACATCCGCCAGCTGGCTGATCAGTACGGCGGCAGCTGCCCGTTGCCGGACGCCCCGGCCATGCCGTTGAGCTGGTCGAGGTAGTGGCGCAGCTGAAGTTGGGACATCAGCGGTCCGGGCGCGGCGGGCGGCTGAGCGTCGGTCAGGGTCCACGGCTGGCAGCCGTCGGTCTTGAACGTCGCATCACCGGGATCGATCTGCTGGATCTGGGGCTTCTTGGTCAGCCCGTTGTCCAGGTTGGTCTGCCCGTCGGGTCCGCCGACCCGCTTCCAGTAGCACGCGCTGCCCTCGACCGGTCCCGCTGTCGCGTAGGTTCCCGGCACGATGTCGACGCCGACCCGGTAGGTGCCGTCGGCGTCCATCGAGCTCTTGGGCCCACCGGCCGGGGCGGGCGCGGGGGACGAGGGCGCCCCAGACGATGACGTCGGTGCAGGCGAAGCCGGCGACGACGTCGGTCCGGGGGCGGGCCCCGTCGGTGCGTCGGACGTCGCGGGGGCAGGCGCGGGCGCCGGGGTCGTGGTGGGATCAGCGGCCGCGACACCCACGCCGGCCGCGCAGACTGCCACAGCCAGCGCACCGCCGGCGATCACGTTCGTTATTTGACCCACGTCAACGAGGGTAACCCGGCGATGCCTAGCCGGCCTAACCGTCGTGTTAAGCAGTCTTGCTCAGCAGTGGCAGCAGGAACCGGCGACGGTTGAGAATCGCGTCGTCGAACTCGTGCTCGGCCTCGGCCACCGCACCGGCGACCGGGAAGACGACGTCACTGTCCCGGCGAAGGCGGCGGTTCACCGCGTCGCTGGCCACCACGGCCCACTCCACACCCACCGAGTTGCAGATGTCGTCGATATCGCACAGCAAACGAATCGACTGCGGGGTGAACGAGGTGACACCGGACAGGTCCAGAACGAACGGCTTGTCGGCGAGGACCAGCTTCTTCGCGTAGTCGGCGACGTGGTCGAGGTTGGCGGAATCGATGCGTCCGCTGACCGCGACGACGGTGGCCACGTGGCGGGAGTGTGCTCGGATATGGGCGCCCTTGTAATCGACGGTGGGGTTTCCGTACCGCGACGTGAAGCTCGTCATGGGCTGCTCCATTCGGTCCTGTTGCGTGTGTGGCGGCCTGTCGGCTGCCTCAACCTGACTCGTACGCTATGCGGCAAATTTAAGGTGCCCGGGAGCAGCGGCTAAAACTCTGTTAAGAACCAGTTTTCGGCCCGATCCTCGAAATCGGGCAACCTCGACCGCCGAATGGCTAACGCAGGGCGGGCAGGACCTCGTCCGTAAGTAGAGTTACCGACTTCCATGCCTCATCCACCGGCATGCCTCCGACCAGGGGATGCATGACGATCGGGCCGTAGTTTGCCGACGCCCGTACCTCGTCGATCAACTGGTCGGGAGTCAGGAATCGGTATCTGCCCGAGGCCCGCACTTCGGCCAGAGTCTGCACGCCGGGCAGATGCATCAGAGAGCGCGACGGGTTGTCAGACCACCCTCCATAGGTGACTGCCTCCCACAGAATGTGCTCACCGAGCTCGGCCCAGGCCCGCTCGGGGTCGTCGTGCAGGTAGACCATCCCGCGGTTGACCGCCGGCGGCATGAGCACGAACGGTCGCTGGCCCGCTTCGCGGCACAGCTCGGTGTAGTACTCCGCCAGGTCGGGGCGATGATCGGGCAGGCTCAAGGCCAGGCCGAACCGCACCGCCCGGCGGACGGTCGCTCGCACGCCGCCACCGACATAGAGCGGTGGATGCGGTTTGGACCACGTTCCCGACACCACATTCGAGCCCTGCCTCCAGGACGCCAGCATCGTCTCCAGCAGCTGATCCATCAGTTCGCCGCGGCGGGAGAAGTCCACCCCGAGGGCTTCGTACTCAACCTCGCGGTAGCCCAGGCCGATGGTGGTGTGCAGGCGCCCCCGGCTCATCGCGTCGATCAGCGCGATGTCTTCGGCCATCCGGATCGGGTTCCACAACGGCCCCAGCGCACAGTCGATGCTGGCGAAGATGTTGGCCGTGCGGGCCAGAAACATGCCCGCGATCATCACCGGATTGCAGCTCCAGCCGTGCCCGGTGGCATGGTGCTCGTCGACGCTGACCGCGGCGATTCCGTGCCGGTCCCCGAACTGTGCCAACTCCAGTGCGGCGGACAGCAATTCACCCTGCACACCGGGTACGCCCCCGGGCGAGGCGAAATTGAAGCGCAGAATCGCGAGCATCTGAGCACTGTATTGCCGCCGTTGCGCCAAACTCGATGCGAACGGGTCACGATTTGGCCGCTGTGCCTGGTCGCCGGGATTGCCTGTCAGCGCCCGCCGCTACGGTGGCGCCGTGCGCGAGGACGCGGCCGCGGTCAGGACGGCGCTGCAATGGCTGGGGTTGTGGGTTGCCACGACAGCGTTGTTGGCGTTCATCGGTCAGCTCAACAAGGCGGTGTGGGCGCTGGCCGCTTTCAGTGCGCTGGCGGTGGTGGTCTGCGCATGGCGGGCACTGCTGGCCTGGCTCGGCTATCGCCGAATAGTCAGGCGCGACGCACTTTACCGCGCCTCCGGACAGGCCGCGGTGGACACCATGACCGGGGTGGAATTCGAGCACTACGTCGCTGCGGTCCTGCGGGGTGTCGGCTACACCGTTGAGCTGACAAGGGCGACTGGCGATTTCGGCGTCGACCTGATCGCCACCCGAGAAGGTGTCCGCACCGCGGTGCAGTGTAAGCGGCAAAGCCGCGTGGTCAACGGCGCCGCCATCCAACAGGTGGTGGCCGGCGCAGCCGTCCACGACTGCGGCGCGACGATGGTGGTGTCCAACCACCGCTACACGCGGGCTGCCGAGCAGCTGGCCGATGTGCACGGCTGCGTGCTGGTCGATCGCACCCGGCTGGCGCGGCTGTCGCGCGCCCGCTGACGCTCTACGAACCGACTTGGGCGGTGCTGCTGAAGTTGAGGCTCATCCGTGGGCCGGCGGGGGATTGCTGTTTGGGAACACTGTGCTGCCAGTCGCGCTGACAGCGCCCACGCATGATCAGCACGTCACCGCCGGCAGGAGCGAAGCTGGTACTGCGCCCGCCGTCGCCCCGCCTGATGAGGAACCGGCGGGCAGCGCCCAGGCTCACGACCGGGACCACGGCGCTCGGCGGCGTACTGGCCGGCCGGTCCGCGTGCCAGCTCGTGCTGTCGCGGTGATCGCGGTACCAGTTCATCCAAAGCCGGTCGTAACGGACGCCGCAGTAGGCGCTCAGCGCAGTACCCACCTCGACCAGGAACGCCGGCGCGGTCGACAGGTCGCGATATTCGTGCGTCAGTCGCGGCTCCTCGACCTCACGGTTGTACATCCACCTGCGCCGCTGTTCCCAGACGGCCAGTGTGCTCAGCTGCCGCAACAATTCGTCGTGGCCGGTGATCAGGCCGTGCACGTGAACGATCGACGATTCGGCGTCCAGCTCGTGGATTGTGGCGGCGTCGAAAGCGGCCGTGTTGATCGCCGGCGGTCCCAGGTCGGGGAGCTCATCGAAGAGAACGAGCGGATGACTCATGGTTCACTTTCTTCCTGATGCGGACTTACCAGCCGGACATCCTGGCCAGCGGTCTGGACGTCGTCTTCTGTGGCATCAACCCGGCACTGACGGCCGCCGCCGACGGATACAACTTCTCCAGCCCGACCAACCGGTTCTGGCCGGTGATCCACCTCGCCGGCTTCACCGACCGGCAGCTCGCGCCCGCCGAGGAGCGCCGGCTGCTGCAATACGGTTGTGGCATCACCGCCGTCGTGACGAGGCCGACTTCGCAAGCACGTGAGGTGTCGGCTCTCGAGATGCGCCAAGCGTTGCCGTCCTTCGAGACCAAGATTCGTGCGGTGTCCCCACGCGTGCTGGCGTTCCTCGGCAAGCCGGCGATCTCCGTCGTACTCGGCACAGGCGTGGTGAACTGGGGGCTGCAGCCCGTCAGCGTTGCCGGCGCCGCGGCATGGGTACTGCCCAACCCGAGCGGCCGGAACCGGCGGTTCACCACCGAAGCACTGGTCGGGGCATACGCCGAATTGCACGAATATCTGCCACGCGCGCGACGCTAGTCGCGCACACCGACAACCGACGGTCAGAAGTCGGCCGCTACCGATTCCCTTCAGCCGATGAACCGGTCCCGGTAGGCGCCCAGCCGCTCCGACACCTCCGCAGGGTCGAGCCCCACGTCGGCGAGGTCGTAGATCACCTCGCCGTAGCGTCCACGCGGGTGCGCCGCGATGAAGTCGGCCATCGCGGCACGCACGTCGTCGCCGTAAGGCTGGTCGGCCAGTTCGTAGATCGACGACAGCGTGGCCTGCTCGTCGGCCATGAAGTCGGTGAATCGCACGTCGATCGACTGGTCGGCCGGAAGCACGTCGCGGTCGTGCAGACAGCCACTGAACAGGTCGTCGGCCCGGTCGAACCAGGAACGCGCGATCTTGACCGGATCGGGCTGCGCGCACGCCATTCGGGACGCGTAGACGATCATGGTGAGCATCGAGCGCGTCACCTCGACCGGATCACGATGCGTCACAATGAATGTCGCATCCGGGAAGGTGGCGTAGAGGGTGGGGAACTGTTCGAGATGCTGCGGGGATTTCAGCACCCAGCGCGTTCCGCCCCGCAGCCACTGCATGGCCTGCAGCTGCCGCTTGAGATAGGCGTACGACGGTCCCTGGTCGTGAGATTTGTAGTGCGCGGCGAATGTCGGTATGTGATAGGTGGTTTCGAAGAGCATGCCGGAGATGTCGTTGGCCAGCAGCTGAATTTCCTCGTGTGCATGGTCGACGGTCATGTCGTGCATCCGCTTGAAATCAGGCATCGACGTGTTGACCAGATCCAGTCCGGTCGAACATCGCTCCCGGCGCGACGTGTCGTCGTCGCCGGGAGCGGGGAACGGCTCCAGACTTTCCCAGTACGGCAGATAACGCAGGTTCGGGTCGGCGGCGATCAGGTTGTGCAGGTGGGTCGTCCCGGTACGCGGCAGACCGCAGATGATGATCGGCCGCTTGATTTCGACGTCCTCGATCTCGGGATGCTCGGCGATCAGCGCCTCGAAGCGGAGCCGGTTGACCAGATTGCCGACGAGTTGTTCGAAGACCACGGCGACGCCGACGTCGGACAGCCCGGTCTCCTCGCGCAGCGACCCGGTCAGCACGTCGAGGCGTTCGCGGAAACTATCGTCGCCCCAGCCGTCGAGCCCGGTGCGCTCACTTGCCGTGGCCAGCAACGCTTCTGAGGTCAGTTCCAGGATCGACCCATAGCCTGCCAGTGCCTCGCGAATCGGCTGTGCCGCCTCGGGGAACACCGGGTTGGCCAGGTCGGTGAACCTGATGGGCTTGGGTCGCTCCAGGCCGGCGGTCATGCGGACACCTCGGCGATGTCGACCACGCGGCAGATCGGTCGTTTCGGGGTCTCCTCGGGCAAGAACCAGCGCAGCCAGATCAGGCCCTTGGTGCGACCCGCCGTCGACACCCAGTTGGGGTGGCCGGGATCGGTGTCGCTCACCACGATTCGCCATGAGCCGTCGGGCTCGTAGGTGACGTGGGCGCCGTTGATGGTCACCCGTTCGTAGGTGTAGTCGTAGGTGTGCAGGAACGGGTTCCACAGGCACAGGTTCCAGAACACGCACTCCGGTGAGGCGCCGTCGATGATCAGCGCCTGACCGGGCTCCAGTTCGTAAGCACCCATCGCGTAGGCGGCGTCGCCCGCCGCCCAGCCGAAGGTCTGCTGGGGTACCGGATACGGTTCGGCGATTTCGTTGGGCGGCTCGACCCGGGTGGGGATAAAGGAGTACTGGTCGGCGAGCCACGTTCGGGCCGAACGCAACCGGCGGATGAGGTCGGCCCGGTTCTCAAGATTGCGGGCCGGTGGGTCGACGGCCTCGATCTTCCACTGCACGCGCCGGTCGGTGTCGGGATTCTCCAGGTAGTCGCGGGTCAGCGCGACAACGGCATCCGACTCGAGCTTCAGCCAGGCGCCCGGCTGCGGGTCCGGGCTGATGGTGAATTCGAAGTTGCCGTCGTCGTCGAACTGCAGGGAGCGGTCGTTCATCGTCCCGACGATGCGATTGCTGTAGTGACCGTCGTCCGGACCGCCGTACACGGTGATCGATAGGTAGACGGAGTCACCCCGGTTCCCGGTGACCCGATACGTGCGATTGGGGTCGATCGGCGCGAGTTGATAGAAGGCGTCGGTGTTGTCCCCGCCCCATCGCTGGTAGGGCCCGATGACGTCGACGAACCGGGGATTCGCCTTGTCACCCCACACATAAGCGTCGACGGCCACCCGCAGCAAGGTAAACGTGAGCCGATAACCGTCGAGGATGTCGGCTTCCTCGAGCGGGGGATCGGCGGCCAGGAACTTACGCTCGAACGAGCCGAGCTCGTCGAGCAGTTCATGAAAGGCATGAGATAGCTCGTCGCCTGCCATAGTCATTCCTTCTCTCGTGCCTGCGCGCCCTGCATGACCAGGGAGCAGAGTTTGTCGACCAGGTGGTCGGTGTCATCGCGCCCGTCGACGAGGGCGCCATAGAAGGTGGTTCCGACCAGCACGTTGAACAGCGTGTCGGTGTCGATATCGGCGCGCACCACTCCTTGTTCGGCGCCGGCACGGACCAGATCGGCCAGCTCGCCCCGGATCCTGTCGTCGAGCAATTGCTGTGTGCGGATGTGCAATTCGGAGTCGCGGCGGCGTTCGGCGAGGATGCCCATGGTCGCGGCTTCGACCACCGGCTCGCGCCAGAAGGCCACCGCACCGCGGACGAACTCACGCAGGCCGGTCTCGAAGTCGCCCGAGCGCGGCAATGCGGCGCCGCCGCTGTCGGTACCGAATGCGGCCTCGAAGACCACATGCGCCTTGGACGGCCAACGGCGGTAGATGGTCGGGCGGCTCACCCCGGCCGCGCGGGCGATCGAGTCCATGGATACCTGGTCGTAGCCGACATCAGTGAGCAGCCGCCGGGTGGCCGTCATGATCGCTTCGTCGGTGCGGGGGTCGCGGGGACGACCGCGTACCGGTTCCGGGATTACCGGCTGCAGACCACGATCGGGGGCTGTCACGCCAATTATGTTCCGTTACGTCACGTAAACTGTCAATGCGCGATTGAACCGGCGGCCACGGGTAAACGTGACAAGAAGAGCAGTCCACCCCGACGGCCAGGAGGCCATGCCATGACCCCGTCCTGCGGCGCCCGCTGGGCGCAAAACTGGTTGCACCGCACGTTCGGAGCACTGGCCGTGCTGATGGCCGTGCTCACGTTCGGAGTCACCACGTCACCGACGGCCATGGCCGAGGACCAGTTGTCGTTCACCGGCACAACCCTGAGCGGAGCACCGTTCAACGGCACCAGCTTGCAGGGCAAGCCGGCGGTGCTGTGGTTCTGGACCCCGTGGTGCCCGTTCTGCAATCAGGAAGCCCCGAACGTCAGCCAGGTGGCGGCGGCGAATCCGAAGGTCACGTTCGTCGGGGTCGCGGCACGCTCCGACGTCGGTCAGATGGAGGGCTTCGTGTCGAAGTACAACCTGAACTTCACCAACCTCAACGATGCGGACGGGTCGATCTGGGCGCGGTTCAACGTGCCGTGGCAACCCGCATATGTGTTCCTCCGTCCCGACGGGACGTCGACGTTCGTCAACAACCCGACCTCGGCGATGTCAGAACAGGAGCTCAGCGACCGGGTGCACGCGCTGGTGCCCTGAGGTTCCCCGTGGATGCAAACTTGACCGGGCTGGCACTGGCCGCGGGGATGGTCGCCGCGCTGAACCCGTGCGGATTCGCCATGCTGCCTGCCTATCTGACGCTCGTCGTTCGCGGTGAGGGCGCGGACGCGAGCCGCACCGCGGCGGTGGGTCGCGCGCTGGCGGCCACCGCTGCGATGGCACTGGGATTCCTCGCGGTGTTCGGGCTATTCGGCCTGTTGACGGTCCCGGTCGCCACCGCCGTGCAGCGCTACCTTCCGTACGCGACCATCGTCATCGGTATCAGCCTTGTCGCCCTTGGTATTTGGTTGCTGGCCGGCCGCGAACTGACCTGGAATCCGGTCGGATCCAACTGGCGGTGGGCTCCGACGGCGCGGCTGGGGTCGATGTTCGGCTACGGGGTGGGTTACGCCATCGCGTCCCTGTCCTGCACGATCGGACCGTTTCTCGCCGTCACCGGCAGCACCGTGCGCAGCGGTTCGGTGGCCGGCGGCGTGCTCGTCTACGCGGCCTACGCCGCCGGACTGGCGTTGGTGGTCGGCGTGCTCGCGGTCGCAATAGCCCTGACGAGCACCGCACTGATCGACCGAATCCGCCAGCTGCTGCCCTATGTGAGCCGGATCAGCGGTGTCGTGCTGATCGCCGTCGGTCTCTACGTCGGCTACTACGGCCTCTACGAGATCCGCTTGTTCAGCGCGGATGGCAATCCCGCCGACCCGATCATCGCCGCCGCCGGCCTGCTGCAGGGCACACTGGCCGGCTGGGTGTATCGCACCAGCGCCTGGCCGTGGATCGTCGCGCTCGTGGTGCTGGTCGCGGCGGCGGCGGTGCTCAGGTTGCGACGCGCTCGACGGCGACGGAGCTGAACCGCGGTTGCCGCACAGCGGGCGTCGGTATAGTCCGCTGCACGTCCGAGGCGGCGTCCGAAACAGGGGAGTGACGCAATGAAACGACATTCGATACGAACCTGGGGTGTTGCCGGCGCGACAGTGCTAGCGCTGACCGGCGTTCCCGCCGCGATCGTGACCATTGCGCCGAGCGGTGAAGCGCAGGCCGATGTGTGCGCATCCGCCGGCCGCCGGATCTCAGTCAGTGGCTGTGCCAATCTGTCCGACGTGATGGCGCCCTATGTGCCGCCGCCGTCCTACTACGCGCCGCTGCCCGAGGACTATCCGCCGCCGCCCCCGCCACCCCCGCCGCCGGTCACCGGCTGCGTGGGATACAACGGCCGCTGGGTCAGCGCCGGCGGCTGTCGCTAGAAAGACGAAACCCCGCGGGCCGCGCCCGCGGGGTTTCGCTGACTACTCAGATCAGACGTCGAACCGGTCGGCGTCCATCACCTTGGTCCAGGCCGCGACGAAGTCCTTCACGAACTTCTCCTTGGCGTCGTCCTCGGCGTACACCTCGGCCAGTGCCCGCAGCTGCGAGTTCGACCCGAAGAGCAGGTCGACGCGGCTGGCGGTGTACTTGGCGGCACCGCTGGTGCGGTCCGTGCCGGTGTAGGTGCCGTCGTCGGCCGACGACGGCGCCCACTTGGTGTCCATGTCGAGCAGGTTGACGAAGAAGTCGGTCGTCAGCGTGCCCGGCTTGTCGGTCAGCTCACCCAGCTTGGTGCCACCGAAGTTGGCACCCAGCACCCGCAGGCCACCGACGAGCACGGTCATCTCCGGCGCCGAGACGCCCAACAGGTTGGCCTTGTCGATGAGGTGGTACTCAGCCGGCAGGGACAGTCCCTTGCCCGCGAAGTTACGGAACCCATCGGCCTTCGGCTCCAGGTATGCGAACGACTCGACGTCGGTCTGCTCCTGGGTGGCGTCGCCACGACCTGGGGTGAACGGCACCTCGATGTCGAAACCGGCTGCCTTGGCTGCCTTTTCGACACCGACATTGCCCGCGAGCACCACCAGGTCGGCGAACGACACGTCGACGCCTGCCGAGGCCCGGATCTGCTCCAGCTTGCCGATCACCTGGGCCAACTCGTCGGGCTCGTTGACCTCCCAGCCCAGCTGCGGCTGCAGCCGGATGCGGCCGCCGTTGGCGCCGCCTCGCATGTCGCTGCTGCGGTAGGACGAGGCAGCTTTCCATGCCGTCGAAACCAGCTGCGGCACAGTCAGACCCGAGTCGGCGATCGCTGCCTTGAGTGTGGCGACCTGATCGGCCGACAGGCTCTTGCCCGCGGGAATGATGTCCTGCCACAGCCAGGTCTGCTTGGGCACCAGCGGTCCGAGGTAACGAACCACCGGACCCAGATCGCGATGCAGCAGCTTGAACCACGCCTTGGCGTACTCGTCGGCGAGCTCCTCGGGATGATCCAGCCACCGGCGGGTGATCTCGCCGTAGATCGGGTCCATCCGCATCGACAGATCGGTGGTCAGCATCGACGGGTGGGTCTTGCCGCTGCCCTGAGCCATCGGCACCGAGTTGGCCCAGCCGTCATCCTTGGGCTTCCACTGGTTGGCACCCTGGGGGCTCTTGGTGAGCTCCCACTCATTGCCGTAGAGGATCTCCAGGAACGAGTTGTCCCACTTGGTCGGCGTATGGGTCCAGGTCACCTCGAGACCGCTACTGACGGCTTCGTTGCCGACGCCGGGATTGCTCCAGCCCAGACCCATCTCCTCAAGCGGAGCGGCTTCGGGCTCCACCCCGTTCTCGATAGGAGTGGCGCCGTGGGCCTTGCCGAAGGTGTGACCACCGACGATCAGGGCCGCGGTCTCGATATCGCTCATCGCCATCCGGCCGAACGTCTCGCGGATGTCGATGGCCGCCGCGATCGGATCCGGATTACCCTCGGGACCTTCGGGATTGACGTAGATCAGACCCATGTGGCTGGCGGCCAACGGGTTCTCCAGCTTGGTCCGGTCGCTGCCGGAGTAGCGGTCCTGCGAACCCAGCCATTCGGCCTCGGCGCCCCAGTAGATGTCCTCTTCGGGCTCCCAGAAGTCGGGGCGGCCGAAGGCGAATCCGGCAGTCTTGAAGCCCATGTGCTCCTGGGCCCGGTTGCCTGCGTAGACGATGAGGTCGGACCAGGAGATCTTGTTGCCGTACTTCTTCTTGAGCGGCCACAGCAGGCGGCGGGCCTTGTCCAGGCTGACGTTGTCGGGCCAGCTGTTCAGCGGTGCGAAGCGCTGCATCCCGCGTCCGCCGCCACCGCGGCCGTCCTCGACCCGGTAGGTACCCGCGGCGTGCCACGACATCCGGACGAACAGCGGACCGTAGTGGCCGAAGTCGGCGGGCCACCAGGCCTGCGAATCGGTCAGCAGGGCATCGAAATCACGCTCGAAGGCCTCGAAGTCGAGGGTCTTGACGGCCTCGCGGTAGTCGTAGCCTTCGTCGGTCGGGTCAATGGCCGGCGGATTCTTCTGCAGGATCTTGAGATTCACCGCATTGGGCCACCAGTCGCGGTTGCTGCCACCCTCGACGGGCGGCTTGATGCGCATCGGGCAGCCGCTTTCGGCGGGCTCGGTCTGAGCCGCTCCGATTGGGGGGCTGGTTTCCTCAGGCACTGTATTTCCTTTCGGGAGTGGTGAAATGGGCTGCGATCACGGTTGTGCTCGCGAAATCTGTTGGGCAGAACAGTCGGGGCACAAGCCCCAGTAGACGACCTCGGCTTCGTCCAGGACGAACCCGTTGTGGTCGGACGGCGTCAGGCACGGCGCGTCGCCGACTGCGCAGTCCACGTCGCCGATGACACCGCAGGACCGGCACACGACGTGATGGTGGTTGTCACCGACACGCGCTTCGTAGCGGGCCACCGATCCGGATGGCTGAATGCGACGCACCAGCCCGGCGGCGGTCAGTGCGTGCAGAACGTCGTAGACCGCCTGGCGCGACACATCGGGCAGACCGGCGCGGACCGCTCCGAAGATGGTGTCGGTGTCGGCGTGTGGGTGGGAATAGACGGCCTCGAGCACCGCGACACGGGGGCGGGTGACCCGCAGCCGCGCTGTTCGCAGCTGGTCGGCTAGATCCGACGTGGAGGTCACGGTGAGATAGTCGTCCCTTTTCTGGAATGAGTCAAGAGTTGTATGAAATGCACAGCTCAGGGGCGTGGCGCAATCTGGCTGCCGGGGCTCGCGGTGGGGTTCAGCGGCGCAATCGGAGACGGGCTGAAGTTGTTCGGGCCGGGCAGGGTGGCCTTGCTGGTCGGCGACAGCGAGGGGCTGGTGGAGGATGCCGGTTCGTTGTCCTTGGCTCCACACGCGGCGAGCACGACGATGCCGACGGCGGCCAGTGCCACCGTGCCGACCGCACGGATTCGATTCCGACCCATCATCGCTGACCCCTAGAACATGGACACGCCACGTACACCCCGAAAGCTACCCTCTCACGGGTGTGCGCAACGCGCTTTGCGCACTGTGCCGTCGCCGCGACGTGGGGTCCCGACCGGGCTTTCTGTATGGTGATCGGCGGATCGCGTCCGGCGGCCATCCCGGCTCGCACCCCAGGGACCCAGTCGTCTTGTCAGGAGCAGTTTCGTGCCCCTCAACACTGTCGCGCTCGAACTCGTGCCGCCCAACACCGATCGCACTCCGGACGAGGTTCTGGAAGAGGCGCGCAAAGTCGTGCAGTTCTCCGCGGAGACCGGCCTCGCGGGCCGCATCGGCCACGTGATGATCCCCGGGATGATCGAGGAGGACGACGACCGTCCGGTCGAGATGAAACCCAAGCTCGATGTGCTGGACTACTGGTCGCGCATTTCGCCGGAACTGCCAGGCATGCGCGGCCTGTGCACCCAGGTGACCGCGTTCATGAATCAGGAGACGCTGAGCGGGCGACTGACCCAGCTGCTCGGCGCGGGCATGGAAGGCATCGTCTTCGTCGGTGTTCCGCGCACGATGGCCGACGGCGAGGGCGCCGGCGTCGCACCGACCGATGCTCTGACGATCTACCGCGACCTCGTTCCCAACCGCGGCGCAATCCTGATCCCGACCAGGGCGGGTGAAGCCGGCCGATTCGGCTTCAAGTGCGGCCAGGGCGCGACGTACGGCATGACGCAGCTGCTGTACTCCGACGCCATCGTCGGCTTCCTGACCGAGTTCGCCGCCACCACCGACTTCCGCCCGGAGATCCTGCTGTCATTCGGCTTCGTGCCGAAGGTCGAAAGCCGGGTCGGCCTGATCAACTGGCTGATCCAGGACCCCGGCAACGACGCCGTCGTGCCCGAGCAGGATTTCGTGCGCTCGCTGGCCGCCAGCGAACCGGAGGTCAAGCGTCGCCTGCTCGTCGACTTGTACAAGCGGGTCATCGACGGCGTTGCCGATCTCGGGTTCCCGTTGAGCATCCACTTCGAAGCCACCTACGGCATGTCGCGCCCGGCGTTCGAGACCTTCGCCGAGATGCTCGCCTACTGGTCGCCTGCGGGCTCCGCCCGGTCATCGGCGTGAAAGCACTGATCGATTTCGACGGCGCACGGGTTTTCACGATCCCGGCTCGCGACTCCTATCCGGGCTTCACCGCCTGCGAGGGGATGCTGATCGAGGGACCTCAGGGGTGGGGTGAATTCAGCCCACCCCGCACCACCGACGATCTGACCGCGGCGCGCTGGCTGACGTCGGCCATCGAGGGCGGCACCGTCGGCTGGCCCGACCCGGTGCGAGGACGGGTCGCGGTAGCGGTGGTGGTGCCCGCGGTGCAGCCCCAGGATGCCATCGCCATCGCCACGGCCAGCGGGTGCAGTGCGGCGGATGTGTACGTCAACGGGCGACCCGAGGATGTTGCCCGTCTGGAAGCGGTGCGCGCAGCGCTGGGACCGGCCGGGGCGATCCGCTGCGTGGTCGAGCAGCCCTGGGACGTCGACACCGCTGCCGAGTCGATTCCGGTTCTGGACCGGGCCGCCGGCGGGGTCGAGTTCGTGCAGCTGCGATCCGCGACGACGGCGGAGTTGGCGGCGGTACGCCGCCGCGTCGATGTGCGGCTGGCCCTCGAGGTGTCGAACCTCGGCCCTGACGGCACGGCGTTCTCGGAAGCCGCCGACGTCGCGGTTCTGACGGTCGGCCCGCTCGGCGGTGTGCGCCGGGCGTTGCGGTTCGCCGAACGCACCGACCTGCCGTGCGTGGTTGCGGCGGCATCCGGGGTGTCGGAGACCAGCATCGGACTGGCCGGCGGGCTGGCGCTGGCCGGCGCGCTGCCCGAGGTTCCGTTCGCCTGCGGGCTGGGTACCGCCGCGGTGCTGGCCGGCGACATCGTCTCACCGGGCCGTGCGCTGATTCCGGTCGACGGGTATCTACCGGTGGCGCCGATGGCTCCGGGACCCGATGCCGCGCGCATGGCCGAGTTCGCGCTCGATGACGCGGAGCGGATCGCGTGGTGGCGCGAGCGCCTCAATGCTGTGCGACAACTTCTCTAGAAGCGAGCCTGTCGTTGTCGACCAGGCTTAACGTCGGGGACGCCAGGCCCAGACGGCCAGACCGACACCGATCAGTGCGGTGATCGGTCCGATGACCGACCAGGTCGTGGTGTTGCTCATCGGGCTGCCCTGAACCACACCGAACCCCTGCAGCGCCCACAACGATCCGAAGAGCGCGAACAGCACACCCACTACACCCACGGCATGACGCATGGTCAGCTCCTTTTCCCGGTTGGCATGGCGGCCGACACCGCCCGCATAACGGCCCGTTTCACCTTCGTGACACCCGAGCCGGCGGTGGCGCCGATCGTCGAACGATTCACCGGATCCAGTTGCAGCACATCACCTTCGGTGATCCGGCCCGCTCGGGTGATGTTGCCATAGACACCGAGGCAGCGCCGCGAGTGCGCGGCGATGGTGCGGGTGATCTCCTTGTCCCGCTTGAGCTCAGGCTGTTCGTGCGACGGCATCACGCAGCGGATCGTGGGGATCAAGGGCTGCAGCTCGGCGTGCGGGGCGTGCAGCGTGCCGCCACACCACTCCCATTCCGGATGCGGCGATACAGCGGGGAAGTCGACCACGATCGTCGGGCGGAAACGCCGGATGTCGAAATCCGAATCCGGTGATAGCGCAGCCATCGTGGCCAGGCTCTGCTCGGTGATGATGTGCACGGGGTAGGCGTCGACATAACTGCCGACCGGCGTGGCGTAGCGGCTGATCTCGGCGAGCTTCCGGACCGGGAACATCGACAGATCGGGCAGCGGTTCGCCGTCCTCGAGACCGAAGATCGTGCGCAGGTCGGTCTTCGTGGCCATCGGCGTGCGATATTGGTCGCGACGATCGATCGGCGGCAGCGGCCGAAGTTCCACCTCGTGGTCCAGATAGCGCGACAACGCTTGGTGCACAACGGGATCGGAGCTGGTGACCTCGGTGCCGTCCGGGAAGGTGATGACGACCTCGGGCGCGTGGCCCGGCCCGGCATCCGGCGGCGGCGCCTGTGCGTAGCGTGCCGTCAGCCAGAGCAGAGTGGGCAGCCGTTTGGCGCTGGTCGTCGCGTCGAGTTCGACGTCACGCACGGCCCAGGTGCGATCGGCGTGCAGACCGAGCTCGCCGATCTCGGCCTCGGCGAGCTGCTCACCCAGCATCGACTTGACCGGATAGCGCCAAATCGAGGTGATACGGCCGGCGGGGATCATCCCCCCACATTAGGACTTCACTGCGCCGGCGAGCGATGCAGTGCTCGTGACGCGACGATCAGCACGACTAGGCTGGCCACCAGCCACACCCCGAGCACAACGAACGGCAGCAGCCGCTGGTTGTCCGGGAAGTACGTCGCCGCGTGGATCGCCGACACCGTCGCGCCACTGGGCAGCGCGTGATTGAAAAACGCGAACGGTTGCGGCAGCAGCGTCGCGGACACCGCCCCGCCCGACGACGTGTTGCCGAGCAGGATGAACACCAACCAGGTCGGGATGATGGCCCACCGGTGGATCAGCACCAGCATGGCCGAGTTGAACAATGCCGCGACCGCGATCTGCACCGAAGTCAGCAGCCACAGTTGCGGGAACGGCGCGCTCAGCGCACCCAGGACCGGTCCGGTGACGACCGCCAACGCCGCTCCACCGACCACGGCAAGCACCACCAGGCAGACCAGCCAGCGCCGCAGGCTGAGCGTCTTGACGTTGGCCCGCAGCTGAAACATCGTGATGAAGCCCAGGATCGTGGCGGCGATGACGAGATAGAACGTGGCCAGCCCGGCCGGATCCGACGGTGGCAGCGGATGCAGGTCGACGATCGGAAGGATGAACTGCCCCGGTTGGGTCTGGTCCAGTTGGATCAGGGCGCGGGCGCCCGACGGGTCACTGGCACTGGACAGCAACAGCTGAGGCGGTGTCGCCGTGGCGTCGATCGCCGCGGTGATGCGCTGCTGGTTGATCGCGGCGACCGCCTCGTCGCGCGTCGCATACTGATGGACGTCGAACTCGTTCTCGTTGCGGTGCAACGCATTGACGAACGGCGCGGTGAGGGCCGTCGATCCGACGACACCGACCGGCAGGTTGCGCGGCGACGGACGACCGAGTGCGACGGTGTAGGCGGCCGCGAAGCTCGACGCCAACACGATGGCGATCGCAATGACCGTTGCGGCCTTTCGGATCTCCAGCGGGATGCGCTGCAACGAGACCCCGGGCACACCGGCACTCTACGGCTTGACCGCCGCAAGGGTGTAGCTCAGCGGCAGTCGCTCACCATGCTCATCGAGACGCCACTCGCCACCGACGTTGTGCATGCGTCCCGGCAGTGCCTCCCATGGCACCGAGTCGTGTTCGACGAGCATGGTCAGTTGCAGACCGGCATCCAACAGGGCGGTGACGATCTCACCCAATCCGTGGTTCCACTCACGTGATTCGGTTGCGGTGAACACCGCATCGGTCTGCACGTAGGTCTCCGAGGCGTCGAACCGCATCGGATCGTCGTGCTCGAAGTACGGGTAGCCCAGTGCGATCGCATCGGTCCGCTGCTCGTCGACCGCCCACAACACGGGGTGGCCCTCTCGGAGGAACAGCCGGCCGCCGGGCTTGAGCAGGGCCGCGACCACCTCGGCCCAGCCCGCGACGTCGGGCAGCCAGATCAATGCGCCGACCCCGGTGTACACCAGGTCGAAGCTCTCCGAGCCGAGAGCGCTTGCGGCCTGGTACACATCGGACTCGACGTAGTCGATGTCGAGTCCGGCCCGCGTGGCGATCCCGCGGGCGATGGCGATCGCCGTGGGGGAGAAGTCCAGGCCGGTCATCCGTGCCCCGAGCCGGGCCAGCGACAGGGTGTCGGTACCGATGTGGCATTGCAGATGGACGCCCCGCGCGCCGGCGATGTCGCCGAGGCGGGGCACGTCGAATCGCACCACGTCCGACAGCGCCCCGGCGTCACCGACAAGCGCGTCCACCGCGTAGTCGGGCGAACCGGCATGCGCCGGCGCCCGCTCGTCCCACCACGCCCGGTTCGCGTCCCGATGTTCGCCGAAGTCGTCGCAGACCACGCAGAGACGCTACAACGTGACCGGCATGGCGCCGACGTGCCAGATCTCGTCGCAGTATTCGGCGATCGCGCGATCGGAGGAGAACTTGCCGCTGCGCGCCGCATTGAGGATCGACATCCGCGACCAGGCGTCGGAATCGTGCCAGGCGGCACTCACCCGGGCCTGGCAGTCGATATACGAGCGGTAGTCGGCAAGCACCAGGAACGGGTCGTGGTGCACCAGGTTGTCGACCAGGGGCCGCAGCACCTCGGTGTCACCATGGGTGAAGGTGCCCTGGGCGATCAGTTCGAGCACCTCGGCCAGCTCGGGGTCCCGCTCGACGAAGCTGGTCGGCCGGTAGCCGTCGGCCTTCAGCTGTTCGACCTCTTCGACAGTGAGCCCGAACAGGAAGAAGTTCTCCGGGCCCGCCTCTTCGAGGATCTCGACGTTGGCGCCGTCCAGCGTCCCGATGGTCAGCGCACCATTCATCATGAACTTCATGTTCCCGGTGCCCGAGGCTTCCTTGCCCGCGGTGGAGATCTGCTCGGACAGGTTGGCCGCCGGGTAGATCAGGTGGGCGTTCTTGACGTTGAAGTTCGGCAGGAACACCACCCGCATGTAGCGGTTGACGTCGGGATCGTTGTTGACGGTGGCGCCGACGGCGGTGATCAGCCTGATCATCCGCTTGGCGATGAAATAACCCGGCGCGGCCTTACCGCCGAAGATGAACGCACGCGGCGCGATCCCCAACCCGGGGTTGCGCTTGAGCCGGTTGTAGAGGGTGATGATGTGCAGCGCATTGAGGTGCTGGCGCTTGTACTCGTGGATCCGCTTGACCTGGATGTCGAACATCCACGTCGGGTCCAGCTCGATGCCGGTCGAGGAGTGCACATACTCGGCGAGCCTGCTTTTGTTGGCGCGCTTCATATCTCGCCAGCGCTCCCGGAATGCGGGGTCGTCGACGTAAGACTCCAGCCGGCGCAGCTGTTCCAGGTCGGTCAGCCAGCCGTCGCCGACGGTCTCGTCGATCAGGGTTCGCAAACCCGGGTTGGACAGTGCCAGGAACCGCCGTGGGGTCACACCGTTGGTCACGTTGCCGAACCGCTCCGGCCACATCTCGTAAAAGTCTTTCAGCACACTGGCTTTCAGCAGTTCAGAATGCAATGCTGCGACGCCGTTGACGGCGTGGCTGCCGACGGTGGCCAGGTGGGCCATCCGCACACTCTTGCCACCGTCCTCGCCGATCAGTGACATCCGCCGGGCCCGGTCTTCGTCGCCGGGGAACTTGGCCGCCACCTCGTCGAGGAACCGCTCGTTGATCTCGTAGATGATCTCCAGGTGCCGGGGCAGGGATTCGCCGAAGATGCCCAGCGGCCAGGTTTCGAGCGCCTCGGGCAGCAGGGTGTGGTTGGTATAGGCGAACGTCCCGACCGTGATCTCCCACGCCTCGTCCCACGCCATGTGGTGGTCGTCGATGAGCAGCCGCAACAGTTCGGCCACCGCGATCGACGGGTGCGTGTCGTTGAGCTGAATGGCCCACTTGTCCGGCAGTGCGGTAAGTGGCAGGCGGGCCCGCTCGAGGTGGATCCGCAGGATGTCCTGAAGCGACGAGCTGACGAAGAAGTACTGCTGCTGCAGTCGCAGCCGCTTACCGGCCTCGGGTTCGTCGTTGGGGTAGAGGACCTTCGAGATCTTCTCCGAGAGGACCTCGTCCTCGACGGCCTTGTAGAAATCGCCGGTGTTGAACGCGTCGAGCGCGAACGAGGACATCGACCGCGCACTCCACAGGGTCAGCGTGTTGCAGGTGTTCACCCCGTAGCCCTGGATCGGGGTGTCGTAGGACACGCCCTTGATCACCCGGCGGGGGATCCAGCGCACCCGGTGGTTGCCCGCGACATCCTCGTACTGCTCGGTGCGGCCGCCCCAGTTCACCAGGTAGCTGGCGTCGGGCTTGTCGATCTCCCACGGGTTGCCGGCGACGAGCCAGTTGTCGGTCTTCTCGACCTGCCAGCCGTCCTGGATCTCCTGGTCGAAAATGCCGAACTCGTAACGGATTCCGTAGCCGATCGACGGGCGCTGCAGGGTGGCCAGCGAGTCCAGGTAACAGGCGGCCAGCCGGCCAAGGCCACCGTTGCCGAGGCCGGGCTCCTCCTCACAGGCCAGGATGACGTCGAGGTCTTGGCCCAGCGCGGCCAGCGCTTCGCGGGCTTGTTCCTCGATGCGCAGGTTCAGCAGGTTATTGCCGAGCTGCGGCCCCATCAGGAACTCGGCCGACAGGTAGCAGGTCACCTTCGCAGGGCCGTGCAGGAGGTCCTGCGTGGTCGCCATCCAGCGCTGCTGCATCCGGTCGCGGACCGCCAGCGCCAGCGCGCGGTAGTAATGCTCGGACGTCAGCACGCTCGGCGGCCGGGCGATCGAGTAGACCAGATGATCGGCAATCGCACGGCGCAGCGCGTCGGCCGACAGTCCGGTGCGGCTGTGTTCGTGCGGTCGTGCGGCGGCCTCGCCGGTGACGTCCCCCGGGGCGTTGCTCACGACATCCGTCATTGCACTCTCCTGCTCGGTGACCAGACCGCTTCTCGGTCTCATGCGAGGACCCGAAGTCTGGCACTGCCGTATTTCGGCAAGGCGAGGTCCACGAGTCGCTCCCGTGAACTATCGCGCATCAGCGTGTGTGCCGCGCGCCGAGCAAATGCCCGCCTGTCGGGTGCCGGTCCTACGATCGCGGTCATGACTACGTTGCCGAACCGGCCGAACACCGCTCTGCTCGTCGTCGACGTACAAAACGATGTCGTTGCCGGGGCCCATGACAGGGATCGGGTCGTGGCGAACATCGCCGCATTGGTCGATCGCGCGCGCCAAGACCGCATAGCCGTCATCTGGATACAGCACACCGATGCGGATCTACCTGCCGGAAGCGAACAGTGGCGCATCGTGCGCGAACTGGCACCCGCGTCTGAGGAGCCGCTGGTGGCCAAGAACTACGGCGACTCGTTCGAAGACACCACCTTGGAGCCGACGCTCGCGCAACTGGGGGTCGGGCATCTGGTGGTGGTCGGCGCCCAGACCGACCAGTGCGTCCGGTCGACGATTCACGGCGGGTTCGCCCGCGGCTACGACGTCACCCTGGTCACCGACGCGCACACCACCGAGGACCTCTCGGGGTGGGGTGCGCCGCCCCCGGAGCAGGTGATCGCCCACACCAATCTGTACTGGGGGCACCAGTCAGCGCCGGGGCGAACAGCGCGGGCGTCGGAGACCAACGAGGTTGCCTGGTAATCACCTCACCGGCGAGGTCGGCGCTATACAGTTTCCCAGAGTTGTTCACTGCCCTGTCTCGGGGCCGCCGCAAGATCGGAAACAGACAATGACGTCGACACTGCAATCGGGGGACCAGCTCGTCGGATTGGCGCGGGGGATGCGCGAACTCGTGGTGGCGCAAGCCGGTGAATCCGAGCGGCTGCGCACGATCGCCCCGGTCGTCGTGGACGAGATGTGGGCCAGTGGGCTGATGCAGTCGTTCAATCCGGTCGCCGCCGGTGGCGTGGAGCCGTCGTTCACCGCGATGATCGAAACCTGGATCGAGATGGCGTGGCAGGACGGGTCGTTCGGGTGGATCGGGATCGCGAACCTGCCGTCATCGTTCGCCGCCGCGGCGTACCTGCCCGACGACGGTTTCGCGGAGGTGTTCACCGCCAACGACAACCGCGTCACGCTGGGCGGTCAGTTCTTCCCGAATGGCCAGGGCGCCGCGGTCGAGGGCGGCTACCGCGTGAGCGGCTCGTGGAGTTTCGGGTCGGGCACCGGCCACTCCGAGTACGTCTGCGCCGGGTTCTTCCCGATGGACAACGGCGAGATGCGCTGGGCTTCCGAGGGCATGCCCGAGATGCTGGTCGCGGTGATCCCGCGCGCCGAGATCGAATTCAGGGACGGTTGGCATGTCCAGGGGCTCAAGGGAACTGGGTCCTATGACTACGGCGTCGACGACGTGTTCGTGCCCGCCAGCCGCACCTTCGGTCTGTTCTCGCGGGTCCCCTACCGGGGCAGCTCGCCGGCAACCCGGATGGGATTGATGCCGGTGACGGCGGCCGGCCATGCGTCGTGGGCGCTCGGTATCGCCAAGAGCATGCTTGACGATGTCGAGGCGCTGGCGGCCACCAAGTTCCGGATGAGCGATATGGCCTCGCTCGCCAGCCGGCCGACGTTCCAGAAGGACCTGGCCCATCACGTCGCGGCGTGGCGGGCGGCTCGGCTGCTGGTGCTGGACGCGTTCGGCACCGCCGAGGCGGCCGTCGCCGGCGGGGATGACCTCACCCCGGCATCGCGAGCCGATATGCGGGTGGCCGCCGTGTACGCGACCGACGTGTCGCGCCAGGCCGCCGAGTGGGCGCACCTGGCGGCAGGTACCACCTCGATCCGGGAGGGCAGCCGTCTGGAGCGCGGGTTCCGCGATATCTACACCGGGACCCAGCACGCGTTCATCAGCGAGAAGGTGGCCATGGACGTGGCCCAGATCTGGCTCGGCATCATCGAGGACCAGCCCGGGCTCTGAACCCTGCTCGCCGCCCCGGCATTTCGCGCGCGTTCTGGCGCACCCGGGATTAGAGTCCGAAGGTTATGACCGACTGGTCCGATCCGCGGCTGCCCAGCGCTCAAACGAGCAGCCCGCGGCAGCTCAAGCGGATGAGCCGCAGCTTCGCAGGCGTCGGGGTCGGCATTCCACCGGAGCGGCTGCGTCAGATCGCCATGGGCGGGTCGGCCACCGACGACGAGCTGGTCGACGTCAGCTTCGCGCTCACCGCGACGCAGCTGCTCAGCGAGAAACGCCGGTCCAAACGTGGCCGCGCACAACGACATGCCGTGCGGGGATTCATCCTCGTCGTCGCCATTCTCATCGCGATCAACGTGCTGCTGTGCCTGGGCTTGATGCTGTTCGTCCTGACCCAGCACACGACGCCGTACTAGCCGGTCACGTACCCGTCGGCGACGTCCAGCGCCTTGTCCAGAATGGCCAGACCCTCGACCACCTCGTCGTCGCTGATATTGCAGGCCGGCACCGCGTGGATCCGGTTGAAGTTGGCGAAGGGCAGCAGACCGCCGGACTTACAGGCGGCCAGCACCTCGTTCATCGCGGGGCTGGAGCCGCCGTAGGGCGCCAGCGGTTCGCGGGTCTGCTGGTTGGCCACCAGCTCGATCGCCCAGAACACACCCAGTCCGCGGACCTCGCCGACCGATGGGTGCCGGGCAGCCAGCTCGCGCAGGCCAGGACCGAGCACCTCTTCGCCGAGCCGGGCGGCGTTGGCCACCATGCCCTCGTCTTCCATGGCGTTGATCGTGGCCACCGCGGCACCGCAGGCCAGCGGGTGCCCCGAGTAGGTCAGTCCACCCGGGTATGCGCGGTCGGCAAACGTGGCGTAGATCGCGTCGTTGATGGCCACGCCGCCCAGCGGCACATATCCGGACGTGACGCCCTTGGCAAAGGTGATCAGGTCGGGAACCACGTCAAAGTTCTGGATTGCGAACCACTTTCCGGTCCGTCCGAAGCCGGCCATCACCTCGTCGGCGATGAACACGATGCCGTGGCGATCGCAGATCTCCCGCACGCCGGCCATGTACCCGGGCGGCGGGACCATGATGCCGGCGGTGCCAGGAACCGATTCCAGGATGATCGCGGCGATCGACGACGGCCCCTCGTGGGCGATCAGGCGCTCCAGATAGTCCAGCGCGCGCTCGGATTCCTGCTGCTCGTTCTCGGCAAAGAACGACGAGCGGTACAGGAACGGGCCGTTGAAGTGCACCACGCCGGAGCTCGCGTAGTCGTTCGGGTAGCGCCGCGGGTCACCGGTGAGGTTGATCGCGGTGTCAGTGCCGCCGTGGTAGGAGCGGTAGCGGGAGAGCACCTTGTAGCGGCCGGTGTGCAGGCGGGCCATCCGGACCGCGTGCTCGACGGCGTCGGCGCCACCGTTGGTGAAGAACACCCGGTTCAGGTCGCCGGGGGTGCGCTCGGCGATCAGCCGGGCCGCCTCGGAGCGCGCGGCGTTGGCGTGCTGCGGCGCGACCGTGCAGAGCTTGGCGGCCTGCTCGGCGATCGCGGCGACGACCTTCGGATGCTGGTGACCGATATTGGTGAACACCAGCTGGGAGGAGAAGTCGAGCAGTTTGTTGCCCTCGCCGTCCCAAACGTAGGACCCGTCCGAGGCGACGATCGTCATCGGCTTGATCTGCGCCTGCGCCGACCAGGAGTGGAAGACGTGCTCGCGATCGAGCTCGTAGGCCCGGGCGGCTTCGGCGCGGGCGGTGTCGAGGTCCTGGCCGTTGGGCAGCAGGTGGGGAGCGGTTGTCGTCATGCGTGCCTCTTTCGAGCTCAGTTGTTCTGCGGGAAGCCGAGGTTGATGCCGCCATGGGAGGGATCGAGCCACCGCGTGGTGACCACTTTGCCACGGGTGAAGAAGTGCACGCCTTCGGTGCCGTGCGCGTGGGTGTCACCGAACAGTGAACTCTTCCAGCCACCGAAGCTGTAGTAGGCGGTCGGAACCGGGATCGGCACGTTGATTCCGACCATGCCGACCTCGACTTCGTTCTGGAAACGCCGGGCGGCGCCACCGTCGTTGGTGAAGATCGCGGTGCCGTTGCCGTACGGGTTGGAGTTGATCAGTTCCAATGCTTCGTCGTAGGTGTCCACCCGGACCACCGACAGCACCGGGCCGAAGATCTCGTCGGTGTAAACGCTCATCTCGGGGGTGACGTTGTCGATCAGGGTGGGGCCCAGCCAGAATCCATCGGACTCGCCGTCCACCGCAGTGCCGCGGCCGTCGACGACAATCGTGGCGCCGTCGGCCTCACCGGCGTCGATGTAGGAGGCCACCTTGTCGCGGTGTGCCTTGGTGACCAGGGGACCCATATCGGTGTTGCGGGTGCCATCGCCGATCTTCAATGACGTTGTGCGCGCGGCGATCTTGGCGACGAGCTCGTCGGCGATCGGGCCGACCGCCACGGCCGCCGAGATCGCCATGCAGCGTTCGCCCGCCGAGCCGAAGCCGGCGTTGACCATCGCGTCGGCGGCCAGGTCCAGATCGGCGTCGGGCAGGATCACCGCGTGGTTCTTGGCTCCGCCCAAGGCCTGTACGCGCTTGCCGTGCATGGTGCCGGTGGAGTACACGTACTGCGCGATCGGGGTCGACCCGACGAAGCTGACGGCCTTGATGGCCTTGTTGGTGAGCAACTCGTCGACGGCGACCTTGTCACCCTGCAGGACGTTGAAGACACCGGCGGGAAGTCCGGCCTCGGCCCACAGGTTCGCGATCCACAGCGCCGCCGAGGGATCCTTCTCAGAAGGCTTGAGCACCACGGTGTTTCCGGCGGCGATCGCGATCGGGAAGAACCACATCGGCACCATCGCGGGGAAGTTGAACGGGCTGATCACGGCCACTGGGCCCAGCGGCTGGCGGATCGAGGCGACATCGACGTTGGTCGAGGCGTTCTCGGTCATCCCGCCCTTGAGCAGATGGGAAATGCCGCAGGCGAATTCGACGACCTCCTGGCCGCGGCTGACCTCGCCGAGGGCATCGGAGAGCACCTTGCCGTGCTCGGCGGTGATGATCGCGGCCAGCTCCTCCTTGCGGGCGTTGAGCAGCTCGCGGAACGCGAAAAGAATCGTGGTGCGCTTGGCCAGCGACGTGTCACGCCACGCCGGGAACGCGGCGGCCGCGGCGTCGATGACCGCGCGAGCGTCGGCGACGTCGGCCAGTGCGACCTGGCCGGTGACCTGCCCGGTGGCGGGGTTGGTGACGGGGGCGGTGCGGTCACTGCTGCCGGCGAAGTTCTTCCCGCCGGCCCAGTGGGCGACGGCGCGAACGCGGGTGTTGGGCGCGGTGAGAGTCATACTTGCGATTCTGCGGGCAGCGCACCCCACGCGGTGCCGACGAACTGTAAGTAATTTGGTTCTGAGCCATACACTATGTAAATGCAGCTCACGCTCTCCGACATCCTCGAGCTGCCGTCGATCCGCGGTGGCGAGCCGGAGGTGGTGTGCACCGGGCCGATGGATCAACCGGTGCGCTGGGTCCACGTCAGCGATCTGGCCGACCTGTCCGGCCTGCTGACCGGTGGAGAGCTGGTCCTGACCACCGGCCAGGCGCTGGCCGACCCGGCCCGGCGGGATGCGTATCTGCCGGGGCTGGCAGCCGCCGGCGCCACCGGGGTGGTGGTCGAACTCGGGCTGCACGTCGACGCGCTTCCGGAGTCGGTTCGCGCCATCGGCGCCGCGCTGTCGCTGCCGGTGATCGTGCTGCACCGGCCGGTTCGCTTCATCGACGTCACCGAGGAGGTCCACCGCAGGATCGTCGCCGACCAGTACGCCGAGGTGGCGTACGGGCAGCGGGTGCACGAGGCGTTCACCGCGCTGAGCATGCGCCGTGCCTCGGTGGAGCAGATCGTCAGCGCCACGGCGGAGATGATCGGCACCCCGGTAGTCCTGGAGGACCTCAACCGGCAGGTGCTGGCGTTCGACGGGTGGGGCATACCGGCCACGGCCCTGTTGGCGGATTGGGAGCGTCGCTCCCGCCTGGCCGCAGGCGATACGTGGACGGCCTGCCCGGTCGGCCCCTATCGCGAGGAATGGGGCCGGTTGATTGCTCCGCAGGTCGCCGACGACGCGCGAGCGGTGATGACGCTGGAGCGGGCAGCGCAGGCGCTGGCACTGCACCGGATGGTCGAGCAGAACCGCAGCTCGCTGGAACTTCGCGCACAGAGTGGCCTTGTCGACGATCTGCGTCGCGGCCGGATCACCGACGAGGCCGAGGCGACCGCTCGTGCCCACGCCCTGGGATTACGGCCGGCGCTGACGTATGTGCCGATGGCGGTGCGGCTGCGTGAGAGCACCGGCGCCGATCAGGTCGCGGTCGCGCAGCGGCGGGTGCGCACGCTGGACGCGATCATGCACACGGTGCGGGCCGCAGGGCACACCGGTCTTGCGGCCACCCGCGACGACGGGCAGGTCGACTTGGTGCTGGCCCCCCAACGCACCAGCACTCTGGACGAGGTGTGCTCGGCGATCCGCCAGTCGGTCATCCGCCTGGACGGCGTCGGCGACTGCACGATCGGGGTGGGTCCGGAGTCCAGTCGGCTGGTCGACGCGGTGGGCGGCCTGCGCGAGGCGGGTCACGTCGCCGAGGTTGCGATGTCGATGCCGTTGCACGACAGGCCTTTTCATCGTGCATCCGACGTCCGGCTGCGAGGGTTGCTGTCGCTGATCCGCACCGATCCGCGAGTGCAGGCGTTCGCCGAGACCGAACTCGCCGGCCTACTCGCGCACCGCGCCAAACACGGCGACGAGGCGTTCGATCTGTTGCGGCGCTTCTTGGATGCCGGCGGCAACAAGGCCGAGCTGGCCAGGACGCTGCACATGTCACGGCCGACCTTGTATTCGCGATTGGACGCGCTGCAACGGATCGTCGGCCTCGACCTCGACGACGCGGAGTCGCGGACCTCGCTGCACGTCGCGATGCTGATCCTGCAGTCCACATAGTCTGGGCGCGCAGGGGAGTAGCGCGGCCGTCTCAATCGGCGCCGGGATCCTCCGCGTCCCGGCGCTCGTCTTTCAGCCGTTCCTTGCTCCGCACCAGCCGCAGCAACGTCACCAATACCAGTCCACCGACGACGTTGCCGAGCAGTGTGTACCAGAACCAGCCCAACCAATCGAGATACCCGAACGGTGCCTCACCGGTGGCCAGCGCGCCGAAGATCAACAGCGAATCCAAGATCGAGTGGAACAGCGCAAGCCCGGCCAGCACGAACGCTCCGGCCACTGCGGCGGCGATCTTGCCGGGCACCGAGTCGGTGCCATGCTGCATGCGCGTCATCAACGTGATCACCATTCCGCCCAACACCGCCAGCGCCAGGCTCTGCGCTGATAGCGGAGCGGTGACGAAATGCTCAGCGGAGGAGATGGTTTGGCTCCTCAGCTTGGGCACGGCCGTGATGATCAGCGCCATGATCAGCCAGCCACCGACGAGGTTGGCCACCAGAGTGCCGCTCCACAGTTTCGCCAGCTGGCCGACGCTCGCGCGTTTGGCGACGACGGCGGCAACCGGCACCAGGAAGCCCTCGGTGAACAACTCACTGCGGCCGAGCAGCAGAGCGAGAAAGCCGATCGAGAACGCCAGGCCGGCGAGTAGTTGATTGTGGGTTTCGTTCAGCACTGACAGGTATGCCAATACGCCGATTGCGACTTCGGTACCGCCGAAGAACCCGGTGATCAAGACTTCACGCCAGGCCCGGTGCAGGCGTTGGGCTCCTTCGTCCACCATGCGGGTGAACGCCTCTTCGAGCTCGTCTTCGATCGGGCTGTTCGAATCACCCAATTGGCGCTGGCTTGTTGGACTCACGGTGTGGGGTACCCGTCGTCGACACGGCCGACACCGGACGCCGCTGAGCAGTTGCACAACGCTCGGCCATAGACTGGCCCACCGTGGGCATTCTCGTTGGCTTCGCGCCGTGGATCGTCTATTGGGTACTGGTCGGCAACGTTCCGTTCGAGACGGCCGTGCTGGTGGCACTCGGCATCGCCGTCGCCGGGCTGGTGGTCGGCCGCGCCAAGAAGGCGCCCGGACTGACCTTCGAAATCGGCGCTGTCGCAACATTCTCCGTGCTGGCGATCCTCACCTTCGTGACGGACCAGTCGTTCATGGAGCAGTGGATGCAGCCGCTGAGCAACGCGGGAATCTTCCTGATCGCCTTGGTGGGCGCGCTGATCGGCAAGCCGTTCGTGCGGGAGTTCGCCGCCGCCGGACGCCCCGACGAGGTGGTCAAGAGCGATCTGTTCAAACGGATCACCTCCGTGTTGACCTGGATCTGGGTCGCCGCCTTCGCGGGGATGACGGTGTCGTCGGCGATCCCGCCGATCGTGCAGGGTGACGCGACCATCCTCGACACCAAGACCCCGTTGTCGTTCCTGTGCTACTGGGTCATCCCGTTCGCCTTCATGGGACTCGCGGCGCTGGCGTCGCGCATCCTGCCCGACAAGATGACCCTGAGCGACGACGTGGTTCGCGAGACGTCATTCGTCGCCTACAGCGAGGCCGCAATCGACGAGTTGTATTACCTCGCCCAGGAGCATGCCAACCGCGAGGTGGGCGCCGGCAAAGAGGCCTACAACGTCAAGGTCGGCGGTATGGGTATGGCGCTCACCGGCGACGATTCCCGCAAGTCGTGGCCGTCGACTTACCAGGTGCGTGACCGGCGGCACTGAGCCGCTCGCCGGCCGACGCCATTCGGTTGCTGGCGCCCTTCGGCGATCGCAACCAAACGGGCAAGGATGCACACCACTTCGGACACTGTTACATCACGGTTTGGCTAAAACCCCAGTTCAGGCTTGAAGCGTGGTCAGCGGCCGTCAGCCGTTTGCTGTAGAAGTTACAGAAGTGACCTCTGTGAACAGAATGGGGTTTTGCTCAGAGGTGTCCCGAGAGGTGGAAATGATGATGATGATGAAGCGCCGGTACGCCGTCGCACTCGGCTTGGTGATGCTGCTGGGTCTTCCCGGCCTGTTGGCCCCCGCGGCAACCGCCGCGCCGGCCGGGCCGGTGAGCCGCGATCAGTACGTCCAGTTGGTGATCCAGCGTGGACTCGCCCAACGCGGCGTGCCCTACGCCTGGGCGGGTGGCGACATCAACGGACCCACGCTGGGCAAGGGAGAGAGCGCGGCCGTCGTCGGATTCGACTCGTCGGGCCTGATTCAGTACATCTATGCCGGCGTCGGCGCCAAGCTGCCGCGCTCCTCGGGCGACATGTACAAGGTGGGCCAGCATGTGACTGCCGACCAGGCGCTTCCGGGTGACCTGATCTTCTACGGACCCGACGGCACCCAGAGCGTCGCGATGTTCCTCGGCAACCAGCAGATGCTCGAGGTCACCGACACCGTCGTGGCGGTGTCCCCGGTACGGGCCAAGGACATGAACCCCTACCTGGTTCGCGTTATCGCCTGAGTTCAGCGCCGAAAGGGTGTGCCGTCGACAGGCGGCACACCCTTTCGGCGTTCGTGGGGTTGACAAAACTTGTTGGCGCACAAAGGATCACCGGCACCACTCGGCTTGCCTGATGGCGTCCGGCCCGATGGCCGGACGGGCCGCGATCAGGCGCAGTCGGTGCAGGTCATGCTCGAGGCGTCAGCCAGCCGGCTCCGGTGGTGGACCAGAAAGCAGCTGGTGCAGGTGAACTCGTCAGCCTGCTTCGGGATCACCCGAACTGTGAGTTCCTCGTCGGACAGGTCGGCGCCGGGCAACTCGAAAGAGTCCGCCGCTTCAGCCTCGTCCACATCGATCACGGCCGTCGCCGTGTCCTTGCGCCGCCCCGCCAGGTCTTCAAGCGACTCTTCCTCAGGCTCGGCCTGGGTCCGGCGAGGGGCGTCATAATCAACCGTCATGGTCCGTGCCTTTCATTCCATCCGCACTCGACGTCGCGTCAACGCAGTCGAATGCGGGTTTGTTCCCGCAGCCGGTCTCGGCTAAACACCGTTGTTTCGGGCTGGCTGAGCTGTTGCCCCAACCCAGCCGGCCCCATCGAGTTCCCATGCCCTAGGAACGGAAAAATAGGGCGTTAGGTTCGCCAGAGTGATTCCTGGGCGACACTGGCGATCAGGGTACCGTCACCTCGGTGAATTGACCCGCGTGCCAAGCCCCGCGCGTCGCTGTGACTTACCGCAGAAGCGTCGTAGAGATGCCAGTGATGTGGGTCGGTAGGCCTGTGCAACCAGAGCGCATGATCCAGGCTGGCCGCGCCGCCAGGACCGGGGCGCCCCCCACCCGGCGGGCGCGCCGACGACACCAGGCCCAGGTCAGAGATGAATGTCAGCGCGCAGGCCCGCAATACCGGGTCGTCCTCGACAGGTTCGCGGGTCCGAAACCAGAACGGTTGGACCGGCCAGTCGTCGTGACCATATTGCCCAGGCGCGACACGGATCTCGAAGTGATCAGCCCACCGCACCGGCAGCTTTGTGACGATTGTCGCGTCCGACAATTCGACGGCGAGCGGATCCGGCCGCTGCCAGTCGGTCGTGGTCTCCGGCTGATGGAACGACGCCATCATCTCGAAGATCGCCGCACCCTCCTGGACCGCGGTGACCCGGCGGGTGTTGAAGGAGCGGCCGTCGCGGGTGACCTCGACGGTGAACTCGATGTCGACGCCGATCCGGCCGCCCTTGATGAAGTAGGCGTGTAGGGACTGTGGCATCCGGCCCGCATCCACGGTCGCGGCCGCCGCCGCAAGAGCCTGCGCGGCGATCAGCCCGCCGAACAACAGGGGGGCCACCCCGGATGTCGCCGAGGTGTGAAACGTCTGCCCGCCGCCGTCGAGCCGGACGCCGCCGCTGAGTCGAACCAGGTCGGCGATCCAGCTCGGCATGCTCTCCCCGCGGTTGTCGTGGTCGAAATCGAACTCACGATAACTGCCTAGACTGCGGTGATGGATCGCGGGTGCACGGACCGCATGTGGCCGTTGAGCTTTGGCGCACTGGCTCTCGTGGCGGCCGTTGCGGTCGCCGTCGCCGTCGCGCCATCGGGCACAGCGGGCAGCGATCCTGCCGCGTTGAGGATCTGCACCACCGGCGATTACCCACCGCTGACGTACCGCGATCCGGCAACCGGGCAGTACAGCGGCGTCGACATCGACATGGCCACCGATCTGGCCGCCCACCTCGGGCGACCGCCGGTGTTCGTGGCCACCAGCTGGCCGACGCTCATGGCGGACCTGACCTCACCTGGGATGTGCGATATCGCGGTGGGCGGGATCACCGACACACCCGAACGGCGCCGCGCCGCCGAGTTCACCAGGCCGTATCTCTCCAGCGGAAAGACGCCGGTGGTGGCCACGGCCAACGCCGGCCGCTTCTCGTCGATCGAGGACATCGACCAGTCCGGAGTGCGGGTGATCGAAAACAGCGGCGGCACCAACGAACAGTTCGCCAGGAAGAACTTCCCGGCCGCCCAGATCACGATCTGGGCGGACAACACCACGATCTTCGATCAGCTCGCGGCGGGCAATGCCGACGTGATGGTCACCGATGCGGTGGAAGCGATCTACCAGTCCTCGCTGCACCCCAGGTTGGTGGCGCAGCATCCTGGTGTTCCCTTCACCTCGGAGGTCAAGGCCTACCTGCTGCCCGCCGGCAGTCCCATCCTCGGTCAAGCGAATTCGTGGCTGACCGGCGCGCTGAGCGACGGCACCTTCGCCGGGATCTATCAGCGCTGGCTGCACGCCCCGGCGCCCGAGGCGCCACGGTAGGCAGGTTCAGCGGCCCTGCCACCGGGGCTTGCGCTTCTCCCGCCACGCCTGCAGCCCCTCGGTGACATCCTCGGTGGCGCCGGCCACCTTGCGCATCACCTCACCGAAGCGCACCGACTCGATCCAGCCCATGTCGGCGGTACGCCAGGCCACCTCCTTGGTGGCCCGCTGCGCCAACGGTGCGGCCTCGCTGAGAGTTTTGGCCCACGCCTGTGCTTCTGATTGCAGGTTCTCGGGTTCGACCAGCTTCCACACCAGGCCGATCTCCTTGGCCCGCTCGGCGCTGATCGGCTTGCCGGTCAGCAGAAGCTCCATCGCGTTGGCCCAGCCGACGCGCTGCGGCAGCCGGATGGCACCGACGATGGTGGGGACGCCCAGCGCCACCTCGGGGTAGTGGAAGGTGGCCTCGGTGGAAGCGATCACGAAGTCGCAGAACAGAACTCCGGTCAGGCCGTAGCCGACACACGGTCCGTGCACGGCGGCTATCGTGGGCTTGAACAACTCCATGCCGGATTCGAAGCTGTTGATGGTCGGCTTCTCCCAGAAGGTGCCGCCGAAAGTTCCCACCGACCCTTCGCCGTCCTTGAGATCACCGCCCGCGCAGAAGACGTCGCCGGTGGCCGTCAGAATCCCGACCCAGGCCGCCTCCTCGTCGCGGAACCGATCCCATGCGGCGTTGATCTCCTGCCGCAGCGCGCCGTTGATGGCGTTGCGCGCCTCGGGGCGGTTGAGGGTGATCGTGGCGACGTGATCGTCGAGCTGGTAGGTGACGAGGCTCATTGCTGCACTCTAGTGACGCCAGCGTCGAGGCCGGCCCCGACGCGACCTCGACGACTGGGACGCTCTAGCCGCGTCCGCTGATTTCCATGCGGGTCGCAGGGTTGGCCATCGCGGTCACCATGCTGGTGCCGAACGCGCCGTCGTCGTCGAACAGCGTCGCGCTACCCACCGACACTCCGTTCTCGGAGAAGTGGGTGTCGGCCTGCACACCGATGAACACGCCGCGCGGCAGCCGCGTCAGCGCCACGGTCAAGTCACCGTTGACGTAGCCGATTCCGCTGGCGCCCAAGTCGGTTACCAGATTGGCGGCCGCCTCGGCCACCACCGCGGACCGGACGAATGGGGTAGCGGGCAGGCCGGCCACCGCGTCCAATCCACCGTAGTACGCACGCTTGCGGCCAGTGCTGTGGTGACGCAAACCCATGGGACTCCAACCGGTGCCGTCATCGTCCACGTGGAGCGGGTGGTTGTCGGTGCTGTCCGGCGCGATGACGCTCATCACGGACTCCCACTGTTCGTCGACCGACGCATTGGTCTGGCGATACTGCAACAGCGTCGCCCTGGCCACGATCCAATCGTCTTGGATGATGTCGCATTCGGCCGTACGCATCCGGTGCCCGTGCCGGATGACCCGGGTCTGGGTGTGTGTCGGGACGGCACGAGCCGGTTTGAGGAGATCCAGGGTCAGCCGAGCGGGCAGGTAACCGATGGCACCGTACTTGCGCTCCAGCGTCGACGCCGCGAGCCCGGCGATCGCCTGCCCGCTGAGCGCACCGTCGCTCCACGAAGCGGCAGCCGACGTCGTCGGGCGGAAGCTTCCGTTGGCTTGCTGAACGAAATACGCGGGGCGGATGCCGATCGCGCCGGAAGCCGCTGCCGTACGTTCCGCCAAATCCACGCTGCTGTTCACCGTTGCCATCCTTATGTGTTTGGGGGAGCCGCCGCTTGCTTGACGGCTCACCAGGCAACTATGACGCTCAGCAGCGTCGCGGACTGTCCACCGATCGGCTGGAATACCGGATGAACCGGGGGTCCACCGATCGGGGGACAGCACGCTGCGGCTCAGGACTCCAGCCGGGCGCGAACAACAGAAAGCCGTTGCTGCAGTTCATCTTCGGTGATGACGCCCCTGGCCAGCAGTGAATGCGCCAGCGCGACAAGCTGACTCTCCGGGTAGGGGACCTCAGAGTAGACGGTGGCGCAAAGCTCGTCTTCTTCGTCGCGCCGCTCCTTGAACGACGGGACATCGGCGTCGCAAGCGGCGTGATCAAGCGCATCGCACAGCCCGTCGAGGCTGGTCTTCCACGGCGGTACCGGGTTTTCCACACCGTACTTGGCCGTCATCACGGGCCACACCTGATTGCGCTCGACGATCTGCCGCAGCGTGTCGGGGTTCATTCGCCGGCCGGATGCATCGCGGGACGGGTGTCGGTGATGACGTTGGTCGTCACCCCGGCCTTCGGCAACGCGACGCCGATGAGGCAATCGCGGGTGATGATCTCGACCAGCTGGTCCTCGGTCCAGCCGTCGGTGCCCTCGGGGCGCATCGGCATCACCATGAAGCGGTGCTTCTGATTGGAGTCCTGCACCCGGACCTCGATGTCGTCGCCGAGGTAGAGGCCGAACTCGGACAGGACCTGGCGGGGCCAACGGACAAGGCGCCGACGGTAATTGGGGGTGCGATACCACTCGGGGGAGTTGCCGAGGATCGGGCGTGGATAGCACGAGCACAGGGCACACACAATCACGTTGTGGAGGGTCGGGGTGTCTTCGAGGATCTGGAAGGCGGTGAAATCGCTTGGGGTGCCGAAGCCGGTCGGCTCCAGCCAGTCGACGCCGACTTCCTTGCTTGCCGTCATCGGTTCGGCGAGGGCAAGCGCCTTGAAGTCGGGGTCCAGCCAGGCGCGGGCGACCAGGCGAGCAGCAGGCGTCGGGCCGATCTGCTCGGCGAACTCGGTGAACCGGCGGTGCTCCTCGGCGGTGAAAATGCCCTTCTCGATACACAATTCGCGCAGCGCGATCTCGAGTACCTCGAAATCGGTGATCTCGTCGACCATCGGCTTGACGGTCCGGTCGTGATCGTGATCGTGGTCGTGGTCGTGTCCAGACATATTCTTCCGATCAGGGGTGCGGGTGGTGGACTCAGTTGGCGGCTTGGAGCCAGTGCTCGGGAATCTCGGTCCGCAGGCTGTCGGTATCGGGACCGTTGAAGTCGTTCCACAGCTCGGACATGCGGAATTTGACGACGTAGAACCATTCCGGTTTGGCGTCGGGGATATCCCAGGTCTCGTCCTCGGCGGCCGGGCTCTCGTAGGCCACCGCGTCGATGACGCCTCGCGCACCGCGGACGTACTCGGGTGTGCGCGTGTAGAACAGCACCGGAAGTTCGCGCACGACGACAGGGTCGCCCACCTTGAACTTCGCTTTCCCGGCCTTACCCGCGTACACCTGCGGATCTCCCTTGCCCTGCGCGTGCACGATGTGGCTGTTGCGCTTGACCTGCGATCCGTCACCTTCGAACTTGGGCTCGGCCGCCAGGGTCTTTCCTTCCAGACCGCCGGCGTAGCGTTCCTTGACCTCGGCCATCCGCTCGGTGAGTTCGGTGAGACCGATGTGGTGCTTCTCGATCAGCACCCGCGCCACGGAGAGCAACCAGCGGCCGTAGTACGGGAAGCCGAGGTAGACGGCGCGCTGCACGTCGACATTGCCGATGCGCCGCCGTTCCTCGGACAACCAGATCCCGCGCCACGCGAGCACCTCGCAGATGACATAGGTCATGTGCTCCCAGTACTCGTAGTCCTTGTTCTCGTACTTCATCGGAGCATCCGGCTCGCCGCCCACGTCGTGCACCGGCTTCATGTAGGCGACGAACCGCGCATGATCGAGCAGATCCGGAGTGGGAGCGTCCGGCAACTCGGGATACGCCGATTTGAGCCGGGCCACCAGAGCCAGCTGATCGGCGCGTTCTGCGGCAGTGCTCATTGAAGCCCCCTCGTGACGTGCACAAGCTCAACGGGGCCAAGGTAACACCGTTTATGCCCGAAAGTGGTTGCAATCCATGGACTCTTACCCGCCGGGCAATTTTCAGCTACGGCTCAGGCGTAGCCCAGCGCCACGTTCTCGGCGCGGATACGCACGGTGAGCACCAGGGCGTTGGCGATGCTGAACACGATCGCGGTCATCCAGGCTGAGTGCACCAGCGGCAGCGCTGCCACTTCGGCGACCACCGCCGTGTAGTTGGGGTGGTGCAGCCAGCGATAGGGGCCACGGTCGATCAAGGGAGCACCCTTGATCACGATCAGCCGCGGATTCCACCGCTTACCCAGCGTGGACACGCACCACCAGCGCAGAGCGGTGCTGGCCGCCACGACGCCCACCATCGGCCAGCCGAGCCAGGGCACGAACGGCCGGTGCATCGTCGCCACTTCGACGATGCAGGACACCAGCAGCAAGGTGTGCATGCTGACCATCACCGGATAGTGCCCGCGGCCGAACTCTTGGCCGCCCTGGGCGAAGGACCATCGGGCGTTGCGCCGCGACACCACCAGCTCGACGAGCCGTTCGGCGCCGATCGCAACGATGAAGCCGTAATAGAACATTGGGGTGTAGATCATCGGGACTCCTTCACCAGCTCAGCAGCAACAGTTCGAAGCTGAAGCCAGGCCCCATTGCCAGCATCACTCCCAGGGATCCCGCCGCCGGGGCTTCCGCGAGCGTTCGGTTGAAGACGTCGAGCACCGACGCCGACGACATGTTTCCGTTGTCGCGCATCGATTCCCAGCTGTGCCGCAACGCTTCGGTCGGCATGCCGACGGCGTTGGTGATCGACTCGAGCACCTTGGGCCCGCCCGGGTGACACACCCAGGTCGTGATGTCGGCGGTCGTCAGTCCATGGTCCGCGAGGAACCGGTCGACCTCAGCGCCGAGATGGTCATCGGCCATCTTCGGAACGTCGCGTGACATCACCAGCTGGAATCCACTGGAGCTCACATTCCAGCCCATCACCTCGACGGTGTCGGGCAACAGTGCGCTCCGGGTGGCCAATATCTGCGGACCCGACTGCAGGGGGAGCCCGGCCGGGACCCGATCGGCGCCCGTGCCGACCACTGCTGCCGCGCCGTCGCCGAACAGGCACACGCCGATCAGCGCGGGGATCGATGTGTCGTCGCGTTGCAGCGTCAGGGAGCACAGCTCGACGGAGAGCAACACGGCGACGTGGTCGGGAAAACCGCGCAGGTAGTCGTGCAGTCGCGCCATCCCTGCCGCGCCTGCCACACAGCCGAGGCCGAACAGCGGGATGCGCTTGACGTCGGACCGCAGCCCCAGCTTGGTCGCGATGCGGGCATCGATCGTCGGCACCGCGACGCCGGTGCTCGACACGGTCAGGATGGCGTCGACCTCGTCGGGGCGCAGGTGCGCCTCATCGAGGGCGCGGCGCACCGCCTGCTCGCCGAGTTCGACGGCCACCTCGAGGTACGCCTCGTTGGCTTCGGTGAAGCCGGTCATCTTCGGGTAGCGGTCCACCGGCAGCGCGAGGTTGCGGTATTCGACGCCGCTGGTCCTGGCGAAGCGGGCGAACCCGGGTTCGGCGAACTCGGTGAGCGCCTTGGCCACCTCGTCCTGGTCGTAGCGATGTGTCGTGAACGCGGTGGCAGTGCCGGCGACGCGGGGATCACCGTGCCGGGGCGTGCCAATTGGGTTCAGCGAGCGGGAGAAAGCGATATCTGTCATGCGCGATGCAACGCAGCCGATGCGGTAAAACAATTCCGTTTTAGCCCGGTCGTGAAATATCGCACACGAACCTGAAATAACCGCTTACCATCGGTATAAGTGCCGATCGGCCACGAGTTCATGAAAATCTAAGAAGCACAACATAAATGGAGGCTGAGAATTCCCAGGAATGCACGCCAGTCTGACAACTAATTGTCCACCGACTGGGTGAATGCTGATAACCCGGAATATCGTCGAACTTCTGGCGCCAGAACTTCGTGCACGGATTTGATCATGAAAAGAATTGCCGCAGTTGGTCGGCCAGCACGCGGGGATTGCCGCCTTGATCCTGCGCCGCACCGTGGTGCAGGCCCGCCAGCTCGACGCGGCGGGCGTTCGGCAGCACCCCCTCAAGGGCATCCAGTGTCCCGGTGAACAGCGTCGGCGCGTGACCGCCGCACATCAGCAGGCACTCCGCCGTCACGGTGCGGTAGAAGTCGATCGTGCCGTCAGTCGCCTCGACCTGCCGCAGTTCTGGGATCAAAGCCGGCACCAGATCCCGCAGTGCGACGGCGTCACCGCGCGCCGCAAGGGCATCGAGCGACAGAAACAGCCGACAGACCAGAGGCGCGGCGAGGACCCGGCCCATCAACCGGTACGGGGCCGAAACAGCCTGCATCCGTGGGTCGTTAGCCGAATCGACGGCCAGGCTCGACATCGCTCCGGCGATATCGCCCTTGGCGATCAACGCTTCACCACGGCCGATGGTGGCCTTGAAGGCCGGCAGGTCGGGTTGGCCCACGAAGATGACGGGCTCGTACACGGCAACCTTACGGATCGCTGGGATCGAGGCCGAGCCGTGCAACGCGAACAGCCCGCCGTCCGCCGTCCCGAAAACATACTGCGCGCCGGTCTCGGCCACGACAGCCGCGAGGTCTTCGTCCTCGCTGGCGATGCTGTAGTTCGGGCCATAGGAGCCGCTCATCCCACGCCCGCGCCGGTCGGGTATGCAGACGGTGAATTCGTCGGCCAGCGCGGCACCGAGCTTCATGTAGTGCTGCGATGCCAGTGCCCCGCCGTGCAGGATCACTATCGCCGGACCCTGACCGAGCTGACGAAAGCCGATCGCGGTGCCGTCCTTGGACGTCACCGATTTCTTGGTGTACCGAACCTTGTCACTCATGCCGCCTCCCGTTGAGGCGAACCTAACAGGGCAGGGGAGTTCTATCGGCCGAAACCGGCGTCTCGCAAGGCTTGTGCCATCGAACCGGACGACCGATTGGTGTTGTCTCGTCGCCCGCCGTCGCCGCCACGGGTGGGCTGGCGGCGTTCGCCGCGGCCAGCCGGCCTGCCACCGCCACTGCCACTGCCACTGCCACTGCCACTGCCACTGCCACCAGATTCCCTGGCCTGCTTGTGTTTTGGCTCATCGCCGAGCCGGAGACTGAGGCCGATTCGCTGACGGTCGACGTCGACCTCGAGGACCTTGACTCGCACCACCTGACCGGAGCGCACCACCTCATGCGGGTCGGAGACGAATCGGTCCGACATCGCCGACACGTGCACCAGACCGTCCTGGTGCACACCCACGTCGACAAAGGCGCCGAACGCCGCGACATTGGTGACGACGCCTTCGAGCACCATGCCCACCTTCAGGTCGGCCACCTTCTCCACCCCGGCGGCGAACGTCGCAGTGGAGAACGCAGGCCGTGGATCACGCCCCGGCTTCTCCAGTTCGGCGAGGATGTCGGTAACCGTCGGCACACCGAATCGGTCGTCGGCGAAGTCGGCGGCCTTCAACGATCGCAACGACCGTTCGTTACCGATGAGCTCGGCCAGGGCGAGCCCAGAGCGATCCAGGATCCGTCGGACCACCGGGTAGGCCTCCGGATGGACCCCCGACGCATCCAGCGCGTCATCACCGCCGCGAATCCGAAGGAAGCCCGCGCATTGTTCAAAAGCCTTGGGGCCCAGGCGCGCGACGTCCAGCAGTGCGCTGCGGTTGCGGAACGGCCCGGTCTTCTCCCGGTGGGCGACGATAGCTTCGGCCAACGACTCGGACACACCGGACACCTTCGCCAACAACGGAACCGACGCGGTGTTCAGGTCGACGCCGACGGCGTTGACCGCGTCCTCCACCACGGCGTCGAGGCTGCGTGCGAGCGTGCCAGGAGTGACATCGTGTTGATACTGGCCCACCCCGATCGATTTCGGCTCGATCTTCACCAGTTCGGCGAGCGGATCCTGCAGCCGTCGCGCGATCGACACCGCACCACGCACGGTCACATCCAGGCTGGGCAGCTCGCGGGCGGCATAAGCGGACGCCGAGTACACCGATGCGCCGGCCTCGCTCACGATGGCCTTGACCGGTGCGGCCGCACCGGCGGCGCGGATATCGGCGATGAGCTCGGTGGCCAGTGCGTCGGTCTCCCGCGACGCGGTGCCGTTGCCGATGGCGATCAATTCGACGCCGTGGCGCGCGACCAGCGCCGCCAGTGTCGCCTTCGCCGAATCCCATTGGCGCTGCGGCTGATGCGGGAAGACGGCACAGGTGTCGAGCACCTTGCCGGTGCTGTCGACGACGGCGACCTTCACGCCGGTGCGAAAGCCCGGATCCAGCCCGAGCGTGGTGCGGGTACCCGCGGGAGCCGCGAGTAGGAGGTCCTTGAGATTCTTGGCGAACACCGCGACCGCGTCGTCCTCGGCGCGCTGGCGCAGCCGCATCCGCGCGTCGACCGCACCCGAGATCATCAGCCGGGTGCGCCAGGCCAATCGGACGGTGGTGGCCAGCCACGGCGTCGCGGCCGCCTTGGCCGACAGATCGACCCCCAACGCTTGCGCGACCATCACTTCGTAGGCGTCATCGCTTCCGCCATCGAAGCGCAGGGCAAGAGCCTGCTCTTTCTCGCCACGCATCACCGCAAGCACCCGGTGCGACGGCATGTCTTCGAGTCGTTCAGAGAACTCGAAATAGTCGCGGAACTTTTGTGCCGCTGGGCTTTTCGCAGACTCTTCGGAATGAGGTGCGGTCCGCAGCGCGCCTTCGGCCCAGAATTTGGTGCGGATCGCCCCGACCAGCTCGGCGTCTTCGGCAGCTCGCTCGACGAGGATATGCCGGGCGCCGTCGAGGGCCGCCGCCGCATCGGCGACATCGGCCTTGAGGAACTCCGCCGCCGCAGCTTCCGGGCTGACAGCAGGGTCGGCGAGCAGCCGATCAGCCAAGGGCTCCAAACCTGCCTCGCGGGCGATCTGAGCTTTGGTGCGCCGCTTCGGTTTGTACGGCAGGTAGATGTCCTCGACCCGGGATTTGGTGTCGGCGGTGAGCAGCGCCGCCCTCAGCTCGTCGGTCAGCTTGCCCTGCTCCTGGATGGAGGCCAACACCGCGTCGCGACGTTCGTCGAGCTCCCGCAGATAACGGAGCCGCTCCTCGAGGTCGCGCAGCTGTCCGTCGTCGAGGCTGCCGGTGACTTCCTTGCGGTAGCGGGCGATGAACGGGACCGTGGCGCCCTCGTCTAGCAGCCGGACAGCGGCGATTACCTGCGTCTCGGCTACCGCGAGTTCCTCAGCAAGACGGGCATTTACAGATTTGACGGTTGGGCTGGAAGTCACGCCGAGACCCTACCGAACCATCCCGACAAACCGGCGAACGGTCGAAGGGATGTCGCAAGAGTTCGAGTCTGCCTTGTGACAGCACAGCGCTGAGCAATCAGATGGTGCAGGGCTTCTTCACCCCACGAACTGACCGACGTGACCGGATCGGCATCGCGCTTGCGGTTCCACCGAATCCTGAATACACCGGTGTGCCGCCGCACTAGGCGTCCGCCAGGAATAGCCCGCCGCAGCGTTGGGTTTGCCGCTATATGCCCAGAGAACTGACCGAGTCCGAGCGGCAGGAATTCCTCGCCGCCAAGCACGTGGCGGTGCTTTCCGTCGCCGCCGATGGCCGACCGCCGGCCAGCGTCCCGATCTGGTACGACTACACCCCGGGCGGGGACATCCGGGTCACCACGGGTAGCTCGTCGAGGAAGGCGCGGCTGATCAAGCAAGCCGGGGCCGTGTCGCTGGTGGTGCAACACGAGGAACCGCCGTACCAATATGTGGTGGTCGAAGCCTCGATTGCCGACGTCACCGACCCGACGCCCCCGCAGGTTCTCGAAGAGATCGCGGTGCGTTATCTCGGCGAGGAAGGTGCCCGGCAGTTCGTTGCCAGCATGGACGGCCACGCCAACGTGCTGTTCACGTTCCGTCCGGACCGCTGGCTCAGCGCTGACTTCTCCGACGAGCTGTAGCGGGCCCCTAGTTGGGATCGGTAGGCGATCTTCGGCTCTTTACTTCTCGCAACGACGCCACGAAGGCGGCGAGCAACGAGAGGAAAAACTTATGAAGATCGTGCCGACCCCCATCGCGCAACACATCGATCGCGTCGACCGCCAATACAGCCTGTACATCGGCATCAGCACCGGCCTGCTGGCGTTCTGGTCGATCTACCGGGTGTTCTGGTCGCTCTACCTGGCGCTGACCTACGACTTCATCTTCGGGTCGCTGGTGTTCCCGATCGTTCTGTGGGGCGTGATCGGTGTCGTCGCGGCGATCACGTCGTACGGCTTCGTCACCCGCTACCTCAAGGGATCGGCCACCGGCAGCACCGACGGCAGCACCGAAACCAACAAGGTCTGATCTGACGCCTCTGGTGCCCGGCGAAACCGCCGGGCACCAGCGCATCGCTGAAACGACCTACGTCGCGCGGGCGATAGGACAGGAGTACACCGGGTTTGCCCCGGGAACATCGATCGCCGATCTGTGCGACGATCGGTGGGCTTGGGCAACAGAGAGGACCGCCGGATTCATGTCTGAAGGGCATCGCACCGCGCCATTCGTCCGCGCACTCCTCGTCGCCGGCGTGACCGTCGGCACCGCGTTCGCTGGGGGAGCCGCCGCATCCGCCGACCCGATGACGCCGACGCCAGTACCCGTGGTCCCGTCCGACCCGGCCGCCGCAGTGCCCGGCCAGCCGGTCTCGGTGCCGATCGATCCCGCGGCTGCCCCCGCACCTGCACCGCCGCCGCCCGGCGCGCCGCCATCGGTCCCCGAGATCGCCAACCCGACCTACGGGTCGCAGAACACCCCCGGCGTCCTCGGATCGCTCAAAGATCTCTGGCATCAAGCCCGCGACCCCTATTACGGACCCCAAGACGAGGCCTACGCCGGCGGCTCCGTCGCCCCGCCGCCCGGAGCAGGCGCCCCGCCGCCTCTGCCGCCCGGGTTCAAGTCGTATACCGCACCCGGCTCAGAGGCGCCGCCGAGCGAGTATGGCCCGGGTAAGCCACCGCCGCCGGGGACGCCCGCCCTGCCGCCGGGCTACTACTCGATCTCCGGGCCGCCGCCGCCGGGATACGAATTCAATGCCCCCGGGCAGCCGGCACCGATTACTGCCACACCTGCGCCGACGCCATAGCGACGCGCGATGTTGCGGGGTAGCGGATCATCAGCGCCCGATGCTGGTTATATTTGCTAAGTATCTCGATGACGTCTGAACGCTGGAGTCGTGCTCATGACCTTGATCAAATCCGCGCTGACCGCTGTCGGCGCGCTCGCGGTTGGACTCGCGATCGGCATCGCACCAGCGAGCGCTGACCCGCCGCCGCCGGACCAGAATGTCGGCGAGCCGGTGCCCGCCTGGGCGCCGGGCAAGCCCGCCGAGGTCTGGGCCGGTCGCCCCGTCGTGTGGACCCACATGTGGGGTGGCCGCTGGGGCGTGTGGATCAACGACGGCTTCATCACGCTGTCGTCCAACCCGGTCACCAACGGCGGCTGACACTTTCCGCGCCAGAAGTCACACTCGTCACAAACACAGTCCGGCGCGGACCTAGGGTAGATACTGCGCACTGGACCGCTATATAGTTAGTCCGCTTAATGGTTTTAGGGCAGGAGAACGATGACCGGGTTGAAGCGTCGCGCAACGCTCGCGGGAATGGCGTTGAGTGCAGTGGCGGCCGCGAGTCTCGTCTCGGCCGGTCCGGCGGCCGCTGACGCCAGCGACGACTATCCGATCCCGCATCGCATCATCATCACCCAGTGCGACACCGAGCAGTACATGGCCGCGGCGCGCGACACCAGCCCCGTGTATTTTGAGCGCTACATGATCGACCGCAGCAACCGGCCGCCAGAGGTCCAACAGCTTGCCTTCGACCGCATTCACTGGTTCTTCTCGCTCGACCCGGTGGCGCGCCGCCAGTACTCCGAGGACACCGCGACCAACGTCTACTACGAGTTCGTCGCGACCCGCTGGGGTAACTGGGCCAAGCTGTTCTTCAACAACAAGGGCGTCGTCGCCAAGGCCACCGACGTCTGCATGAACTACCCCAAGGGCGACATGTCCATCTGGGACTGGGTTTAACTTCGCAGCTGACTTCTGGGGAGCTAATTTCTGTACGCCCGTAACACGGTCGTCAATTCCACCTATATACAGGCATCAATGGCGATGCCCGGATACACAGGTGGACGATGAAGCAAACTCACCCAACGATAGTTGAACCTTCGCGCCTCGGTTGCGCCCTCGTGGCGGCCGTGACGTGCGCGTCCGTGGGTCTCGCGCCGGCGGCGGTCGCCGACCCGGTGCGCGTGCCCTGCGGTGTGCTCGACCAGGTTCGCGAAAGTCTCGACAACGACATCAACGCCGGGATCGGCGGCGTGCGGATCGTCATCAGCTCGCCCTATGCGAGCGGGGCCGCCCAACAGCGTGACACCAACGTCAAGCTCGCCATGATCAGCCACGGCGTGCACTACATGGAGGACGTCAACGGCCCCGGCATCGTCCCGGGGCTGGCGTCGGCACTGGTCGACCTGCGCCGGGCCAGCGACGACATGCGAGACGCGGTCAGTGCGCTCTTCGTGATTTCCGGCGGCTCCGGCTATGGCTACGGCTACGGGGGCTACGGGCCGACGGTGTCCAACGCGTGGCCGCAACCGTCGACGTGGACGGCGATCGATTACGCCGACCAGAAGAAGGACGACATCTACGCGCTCGTGAACGGCCTGCAGCCCACCTGCCTGCCGTAGCCGCTACGAGGCGCTGAGGATCTTGATCGCGAAGACCAGGGTGTCGCCCGGGAGGATTCCCGCCCTGGGCTGACCGTCCGGGTAGCCGTCGGCGGAGACCATCGCGACCGCGACCGTCGATCCGACCTTCTGGCCGGCGATGGCCTTCTGGAAGCCAGGCACGACGCCGTCCAGCGGGAAGTCGGCCGGCTCGCCACGCTGATAGCTGCTGTCGAACACGTTGCCGTCACGTCCGTTGACGCCCATGTAGCAGACGGAAACCGAGGCTGTCGGCGCGACTACAGGTCCAGTACCGGCCTGCAGCGTCTGAACCTGGGTCGCGGTAACGCTGAACGGTGCGGTCACCGTGACGACGGGTGCGGCGGTATCGGTGGATCCGGTGACCGCCACGCTGCCGGTCGCTCCCGGCAAAGTCCATTCCGGGGCGCCTGGCGTCGCCGGCGGTGCCGTCGGGCACGTGGCGTCCGGACCGGCCGCCTGAGTGAGCGAGGACGCCACCGCCGGGGCGGTGGAGGTCTTGCTCGCCGACGGAGTGGTGTCGGAGCCGCATGCGGCCAGCGTCACAGCGATCGATGCGGCGCACGCTGCGAGCGCGACAGTGGAGGGCACACGAGAGGAATTCACGGTCGCCACGCTACAGCCGCATTGCCCGGCGCCGGCTTACCGGCACCCAATATTGATCCGCTAAAAAGTCTTGGGCTGCGCTGAACTAATTCTCAGCAAAGCTTCAGTCATTGCAGGCAAACTTCGTTCAGGCGCTAGCTGGCGCATACATTAAATTGTTATGAGAAAGAGAAGTCGAACGCGATGAGCTACCGGTCAGGGAATGCGCCACACGACACCAACCAGCAATGGCGTCCGAAAGATGCTGTAGATCACCCATATTCAAGCCAGTGGGGTCAAGGCCGGTATCAGCATCATTACGAATCTTCTAATAAAAGTCAGATGTACCCGCCCGCGTACGGACCGCATACCGATATGCACGGTCAATTTGTGAGACCGGCATCACAGCAAAATCCGAGGCAACGAACGAAATCTCGCGCCGGTCTGTTGGTGTGTGGCACGGCCGCCGTCGCGATGGTTGCCGGCGCGGCTGCCGTCGTGGTGGTCGACCATGTCGGGCAGCCGGCCGCCACTGTTGCGGCACCCAAACCGGTCGCAGCCGGAGCGCCGGCGCCGGCGACCGGGGCCGTGTCCGACCAGCCGGCCGGCCAGGCGCCTGCCGGATCGGTCGAACAGGTCTCGGCCAAGGTGTTGCCCAGCGTGGTGAAACTCCAGATCAGCAGCGGGCAGCAGAGCGAGGAGGGGTCCGGCATCGTGCTGAGCTCCGACGGGCTCATCTTGACCAACAACCATGTCGTGGCAGCGGCCGCGCAGGCCGCGGACGGCCCAGGTCCGATGGCCTCCGAGGTCGCGCCCAGCGGCGACGGCCAGGGCGGCCCGGGCGTCCGGCCGTTCGGCCGGACCAACGGCGGTGTCGAAGCCACCGTCACCTTCGCCGACGGCCGGACCGTGCCGTTCACCGTCGTTGGCGCCGACCCCGCAGACGACATCGCGGTGGTCCGGGCGCAAGGCGTGTCCGGGCTGACACCGATCACCATCGGTTCGTCCAACGACCTGAAGGTGGGGCAGAACGTCGTCGCTGTCGGCTCGCCACTGGGCCTGCAGGGCACCGTGACCACCGGCATCATCAGCGCGTTGGACCGTCCGGTCGCGACCGGCGACGAGCAGACCGGTCAGCATTCGGTGATGAGTGCCATCCAAACCGACGCGGCCATCAACCCGGGTAACTCCGGTGGGGCGCTGGTGGATATGAACGGCGATCTGATCGGTGTGAACTCGGCGATCGCATCCCTTGGCGGCGGCCAGGATTCGCCAGGGGCTCAAGCCGGCTCGATTGGCCTTGGCTTCGCCATTCCCGTGGATCAGGCCAAACGCATTGCCGACGAACTGATCTCCACCGGCACCGTGCAGCACGCCTCGCTGGGCGTCCAGCTCAGCTCGGACAACAGCGCGCGGGGCGCGCTGATCGCAGGAGTCGCGGACGGCAGCCCTGCCGCGAGCGCCGGCCTGCCGAAGGGTGCGGTCATCACCAAAGTCGACAGCCACGTGATCGACGGCCCGGAGTCGCTTGTCGCCGCGATTCATTCAAAGGCGCCCGGTGACAACGTCACCGTGACGTACAACGATCCGTCGGGGGCGTCGCAAACCGTTCAGGTTACGCTCGGCCAGATGCAGTCCTGACAAACTGTCTTGGTGCCCAAGATAATTGGAGCGATGCTCCAATTATCTTGGGCACCGGTGGTTATAGTCCCTAGCGATCAGCTATGTCAGCAGACAGCTAGGGGAGCGCGATCGTGAACCGTACCGCCCGTCGGCCAAAACCACGGTCACCGCGTCAGCCACATCGAACGCACCCGTCACCTCGACAACCGCGTCCGCGGCCGACTGCACCAAGGCCGGACTTGCCGACGCCGCCACCAAAGCCGTACAGGCCGTCGCACAGGAAAACACATACCGGATCGACGATGTGAAGTGCGCCGACGGCTGGGCCGTGACCGGTGGCCTGTGGTCCAGCACGAGCAATCCCGACATGGGCGCACCCACCACCCTGGTGTTTCAGCAGAAAGGTTCTGAGTGGGTGAATCAGGACAAGCAGAAGGTGTGTGGCACGAACGCGTCGACCACCCCTGCACCGGCTGACGCCAAGATTCCGACCGCACTGTACGAGTTCGGCTGCCTGACCGGCTAATTCGCCGACTACAGTGTCGTTTGCGCATTGGCCGGCGATGTGTCGAGGGGAGCACACGTACCGATGGGACGAACCGAACGACCACTGCGGGTTTCGCTCGCCCTGATCACCGCCGGAGCGCTGACTGTGGCCGCGTTGCAGCTGCGATCCCACTCGGATTGGCAGCTGCCGCCACCCATTTCGGGCCCGTTCGCCACCCTGCTGGCGATATCGACGAATCTTGGTGACTCGCAAGCGCAGACAGTCGAACTCATGTTGCCGGACACGCCGCCTCGCAGACTTCCCGGACGGCTCGCCGGAAAAGCCGGCCCCAACCCCACATCGGGATGGTGGAGAGATGAGCGCCCCCACCGCACCGCAGCCCGTGGAGCTGTTCCCTGGCTACTCGGTCGAGTCGGGCTCGTATATGGCTGGGCCGCAACGGTTCACCTCGTTTCCGCGAATGCTGGTACCCCTGATCGTCACCCTGACGGTTCTGATCGGGGCGTCCACAGCCTTATGGACGGTGGCTGCCGGACCGACGGTTCGCTACAGCTGCCCACCGGATTGCGGGCGACCACCCACGGGTGTGCCTGTTCAGGCGAGCCCGCGCTTTGTGTCGGCCGACGGGGCATTCTCGGTGTCGTATCCGGCGCCGGGAACGGCCTACAACGTCACCCTGGAAGACGACGGTGTCTCGGCGACGTACACCGGTGGTGACGGGGGAGTGATGGAACTGTTCGGTGTCCCGGCCGAGGGGCGGTCGGCCGAGGACGTGATGGACGACCTACTCAAGGAGAAGCAACCCGACGCGACGGTCGCGTACGTATTGCCCAACACCACAGTGGGTTACCAACTCGGCTTCGGCCAAGTCCTGGACGTCTATCCACAGGGCGTTACCTCGGTGACGCGAACCCGCATCGTCGTGATGGTGGCGGTCAAGAACGACCTGGCACTCGTCGGCGCCGCGATCGGTCCGTACCGAAAGTTCGCGCCAGGAGACGGGCCCGGCGTGCCGTCGGGGGCGAATCTCGAACTCGCCCAGGATCTGGGCAAGTACGTCAACAGCTTTCTGTGGAAGGGCGATCCGCCGCGGTAATCGGGCGCGTCACGCGCCGTGCAGGTCGAGGCCAGGGTCTTCGGCCCCGCGCGGTGTGAAGTCGGAGAACATATCGGCGCCGGGTACGGCCGCGGCACCCGCCCGTGCCACGGCCAGATCCTGTGCACCGTTGCCTGATCCCGCGGCGACCGCGCCAACGACAAAGCCGTCGACCCTGATCGGCATGCCACCCAGGAGGTTGGTCCACCCGTCCATCGCGGCGGCCACCTGGGCCTCGACATCGGCCGTGACACCGCCTGTGGGCACACGAGAGAGTGCGGCAGTCACCGCCTTGTTGCGGGTGGACTTCACTGCTTGCGCCAGCGAGCCGTCCATCCGACCGAACGCCAGCAGATTGCCGCCGGTGTCCACCACCGATATGCACATTGGTTGGCCGATACGCTCCGCTTCGGCGGTCGCGGCCATCAGCACGGCGAGTCCACCCGCGAGCGTAAGAGTCTTGGTGTCCTTGATAAGTGGTCTGTTGGTCATCGCTGTTCCTTCGATCGTTCGATCATCATTCGATCCGGCGGCCTCGGACATAGACCTCGGCGATCGAGGACTCCCGCATACCCATCAACAGCAGGAACAGCGTCTGGTTTTGCGCTAGGGCGGGATCTTCGGCGCGCACCGCGTTGGTGACCCGCGCATGGAGGGACGGAGTCCGCTCGGTCTTGACGACGATGAAGTCGGCTTCCTTACCGGAGTCGAAGTTGCCGAACCGGTCTTCCATGTCGAGTGCGCGTGCGCCACCAAGAGTTCCGAGGAACAGCAGCTCCGCCGGATGCAGGGAGACCCCAGCCTCACCCGGTTCGTTGATGTGGACTTTGAAGGCGTCGCCGAGGACCCGCGGGATCAGCCATTCATCGCCGCCACCGTAGTCGGTGCCGGCGGCGATGGTCACACCGGAGGCAACTGTGCGCTTCCACGGCATGGTTCCTGAACCCAGGAACAGCTGCGAGATCGGGCAGTGCGCGATGGACGCCCCGGTCTCGGCCATCCGGTCCAGCTCGGCGTCCTGGCAGTGCACGGCGTGAGCCATGATGGTGCGCCGGCCCAACAGGCTCTTGCCGCCGACCGACGATCCGGGCAGGAATTTCCCGTCATAGGTGTCCAGGTAGGAGTCGGCCTGGTAGGTCTGCTTGGTGGCGTCGACCTCGCCGGTACCGGGGCGGTTGTTCTCGTTGAGGTGGGTGTGGACGTAAACCCCTCTGTCACGAACGGATTCGTAGAGCTCACCGAGATTCTCAAACGTCTCCGGAGTCACCGACAGTGAAAAGCGCGGGATGATGGCAACGTGGAGCAGCGCGGTACTGATATCTCCGGTGTCGGCACCGTGCCACTTATCGATCTCTTCGCGGGTCAGCCGGATGGCCTCTTGCTCGGAGGTGATCAGTGGAGCGGCGGACGCATCGCCGACAGTCTGGATCGCCCTGCCCGAGATCAGGCGCAGCCCGCGACGCTGTGTCTCACTGAACAGCGCGTCCTGAGCGTGCGGGAAGGGTGATCCGAAAGCGAGCGCCGCGGTGGTGCCCGCCGCGATTCGCCGGTCACAGAATTCGACGGCGGCCGCCTGCGCGAACTCAGGGTCGGCGAACCGGGCCTCGGATGGGTGCATGCACAGGTTGAGCCATTCCAACAACTGGCCGCCACCGTAGGCGTCGCCGGCGAAGGTTTGGGGAAAGTGGACATGCGCATCCACGAAGCCCGGCAGCAGGAACCCGGGGCGATGGTCGTGCACCGTCGCGGACGACGGTTGATCGGGTAGCTCGGATCGCTGTCCGCAGAACGTAATTCGGCCGCTGTCGTCGATGGCTAGCGCGCCGTCGGGAATCGACGCCAGCGCCGTGGGCGCTTCGGTGACGGTCGGGCTGCCGGTCAGGTGGAAGATGTGGCCGAGATGGACGTGACTCATCGTGATTCTCGCTTCTCCGGGTCGGGATGTAGCGCGCGCCACACCCGCACTTTGTTCATGGGCATCTCGTAGATCCGCGCACCGGTTGCGCGGGCAATCGCGTTGGCCAACGCCGGCGCAACCGGGTTGTAGGGAGCCTCGCTCATCGATTTCGCGCCGAGCGGACCCAGTGAGTCTTCGGTGTCGGCAAAGTAGACCTCGAGGGCCGGGATGTCGGCGATCTGCGGAATGTGATAGTTGCGCAGCGTATTCGACGTGATCATGCCCTGACCGTCACTGATCATCTCCTCGTAGAGCGCTGAGCCGATGCCTTGGGCCACACCGCCTTCGACCTGGCCGCGGAGCTGTTCGGGATTGATCACCCTGCCCGCGTCACAGCAATGGGCAGCCTGCAGGATGCGCACCTCCCCGGTCTGGACGTTGACGGCGACTCGAAATCCCTGAACATTGAATGCGACCGAACGAGGAAGCCCGCCGAAGCTGGCCTCGACCGACAAGGGGCCGCCGTTGAACTTGACGATGTCGCCGAGCCCGAGGATGGCTTCCCCGCACTGCACTCCGTCAGCAAGCAGCCGGCAATCCTGAACGGGCACCGCGGAGGCTTCCGAAGCCACAGCCAAGATCTGATCACGCAGCTCATCGCACCCCTGGGCCAGCGCCTTGCCGGCCACGGTGGTGCCGGCCGACCCGAACGCGCCGGTGTCGTATTTCGCTTCGTCGGTATCGGACTGGTGCAGCCGAAGGCGATCGAGGCCGGTGTTGAGGATTGTCGATGCAACCTGTCCGAACACTGTGGTGGTGCCATTACCGAACTCGGTGGTGCCAATACCGAAGTGATAGATCCCGTCACCGGTCAGGCTGGCGGAGATGGTTGCGTGGTGACCGCGCGGCGGAATGGTGGCGATCATCCCGATCGCCATCCCCTCGCCGGTCTTCCACATGTCGCCGTCGGGTACGGCGACACCGTTTCCGCGGGACAGCGCGCCCTGCACCAGATCCAGGCCCTGAAGCAGCCCGTAGCTGCCCATCTGCAAGTCACTGCCCTCGGTGTGAGCCGCGACGAACGGGTCACCGGGCACGATGACGTTCCGGCGGCGGAATTCGTACGGGTCGATGCTCAGTCGTGCTGCCAGCTCGTCCACGGCCGACTCGACCGCGAAGATGACTTGTCCCAGCCCGTAGCCGCGGAAGGCTCCAGATGGAATGTTGTTGGTGTACACCGACTTTGCGTCGACTTGCTTGTTGGCGCACCGGTAGATCGACACCGACTCGTTGCAGGAGTGGAACATGACTCCCAGCCCGTGATTGCCGTAGGCACCGGTATCGGACAGAACATCGATGGCCAACGCGGTCAGCGTGCCGTCGGCGTCGGCGGCCGCGGTGACGTCGACACGGTAGGGGTGACGGCACGGTGCGATGGTGAACTGATCGGTACGGGTGAACTCATATTGCACCGGACGCTCGGTACGCAGCACCGCGAGCGCGACCAGGTCCTCGGTGAGCATCTCCTGCTTGCCGCCGAAGCCGCCGCCCACCCGGCCGGTGAAGACGCGCACTCGTTCGGCCGGCAACTCGAAGATGTGCGCCAGTTCGTCACGCGTCAGGAATGGCACCTGCGAGCTGGTGCGCATGACCAGCCGTCCGTCGTCATCGAGCCAGCCGATGGTCGCGTGGGTCTCGAGGTGGGCATGCTGGACGCGCTGGGTGTGCCAGCGGCCGCGGATGACCGCGCCACCCGTGGCCTCCGCACGTGCCACTGCGGCCGCGACGTCGCCGACGCCACCGTGCAACTCGGCAACCAGGTTTCGGCTCGGATCGCTGATGCGGGCCACCGCGGGGTCCTTGTCCGCATGCAGCTTGGGAGCGCTCGGCGTCTCGGCCTGTTCGGCGTCGAAAACCGCAGGCAGGATTTCGTATTCGACCCTGATCGCGTCGCGGCCGGCCTCGGCGATCTGCAGAGTCTCGGCCACCACCGCCGCGACACGCTGACCACGGAAGCGGACGACGTCGTCGAGGATCGCGGTGTCGTCGGCGTCGTCGAGGCGATTGTCGTGGCGCCCGGTGGAGAAGCGCACCGGTGGGCTATCGCGGTAAGTGAGCACGGCCAACACACCCGGGATGGCCTCGGCGGCTTCGGTATCGATCGAGGTGATGCGGGCGTGCGCATGGGGGCTCTGCAGAACCGAGATGTGCGTCAGGCCGGGCGTCGTGACGTCGAGTGTGTAACGCTCTGTGCCGGTGACGATGTGACGACCAGCCGGTGCCGGGATCGAACGCCCGAACGCCGGCCCGTCGCCGTCACGGTCGACATTGACAATTCCGGCCAGCGCATCGCGAATCCCGCGGTAGCCGGTGCACCGGCACAGGTTGCCCTTGAGGCTCTGCGCCAGGTCGGCGTGTTGTTCCTCGGTGAATGTCGAGGCGGTCACGATCATCCCGGCGGTACAGAAGCCACACTGAAATCCGGCCGCGTCGATAAATTTCTGCTGCAGGTCATGCAGGTTGTCGGGCGTCCCCAGCCCGGCCACGGTGGTGATCGGCCGATCATCGGCGCGGTAGGCCGGAAACACGCACGAGTGCACGGCTTGCCCGTCGACGAGCACCGTGCACGCGCCACAGTCGCCCGCGTCGCAGCCCTTCTTGACCTCGAAATGCCCCTGCTCACGGAGTAGGGTTCGCAGGCACTGGCCGGCGCGCGGCTCAACGTGCGCCGCGGTCCCGTTGACACGCAACCTCATTGGAGCTCCTCGCAAATCTCATGAGCCAGCACGCCAGACACCGCGGCGCGCCAATCCGCGCCGCCGTGAGCGTCGGTGTGCCAGTCCTGATCGGGTATCGCGGCCAGTGCGTCAGCGAGCTGGGCCCGTTCTGGCAGGCCGGGAAACCGCACAACGTGCGGCCGGGTGGTGGCCCCGGTGACGGTGAGAGTGAACATGCCGCCGTCGGCCGCTCGATCCAACCGTCCGATCAACAGTGCACCGGTACGCCCCAGTGGCGCGAGCGCGATTCTGCGATGGGCCAAGCGGGCCCGCATGGCAGTGGCCGGCATCCACACCGATCGCAGGATCTCGCCGGGGGCGAGCACGTTGGTCGCAACGCCGGTGACGAAGTCAGTGACGCTGGCGGTGTAGTCACTGCCGTCGGGACGCCAGATCACCAACGTGGCGTCGAGCGCGGAAGCCAGCGAAATCATTGGTCCCGCGGGGAAAGACAGGCAGATGTTGCCGCCAACGGTCGCGGTCTTCCAAATCTTGAACGAGGCCAGGAACGCCCCTGCACAATGTTCCAGCAGAGTTGCCGCGGTCCAGTCTGCGGGCAATTGCCGGGCAACCTCGCATAGCTGCTCAACGGTGCACGTGGCTGCCAGCTCGAGGCCGTCGGTGGCCACCGTTGCCGGCTCCCATCCCAGCTCAGTGATATCGATAAGGCGCCGCAAGTCGTCCTGCGCCTCAGACAGCAACCAGGTGCCACCGGCGATCACCGCGTCTCCGATTCGCCAGTGGGGCAGATCGTTTCGGCCGTGAACGACGACCACTTCTTCGACGCTGTTCAAGTCCATCGGCGCGCTCCGGTCCGGGATGAGGTCATGGCGGTGGCAGGGTCCAAATTCTGACCGTGCACAGGTAGGTCACCAGCGCCGCGACTGCGGTGACGGCCACGACGAGGAGAACCCCGAGCACCTCCCTGCTGAATCGGCGGGTGTCCTCGGCAGGGTTCAGCCACCAGTCCAGGATCCGATTGGCGAAGTGGGGCATCGAGATATACGTCATCGCGAAACTGCCCGCCGCGCAGCACACCAACATGTCGAGCCAGAACTTGAAGTGCATCTGACGGCTCAGCACGCCTATGATCACCGCCGTCGGATATAGCCCGAACAGCACAGCCATCGAGGTCTTGAATTTTGATGGCACCGTGTCGTTGCTTCCGTAGCTGAACCAGCTACCGAACGGATGTTCAATTCGGTGCAGGTGAAAATCACCGAAGTCAGGTCTGTTGAGCAACCTTTCGCGGTCATCGGAAGTCAACCACGCATCGAGGCTTTCGGCGTTTTTGAATCGGTAGCAGACGATCCAGTCGTCCTGTACGCCTTCGATCGGTCGGATGATCTCCGAGCCACAAAAGCCCGGATACTTACTCTCGGCCTGGATCATCTCGTCCTGCCAGGCCAGGAAATCGTCAACCTTCTCGTGCGGCACCGCATGACTCACGATGACCGTTACCAGTGCATCGTCGACCTTTTCGTCGCGGACAATGATCTGCTGGGTACCAAGTCCATCGACAAGACCCGCGCCACGGTTGAGATAGTCCTGACGCGTCGCACTGTTGAGCCAATTGTGAAGGTGCTCCGCGGAATCGAACTGGTAAACACCCACCCACTCGGGTTCGTCGGAGGTCGGTCGCTGGATCTCGGAGCCGAGATAGCCCGGATAACGCGAAGCGGCGGCATGCAGGTTTTCCTGCCACTCGGCGAATTCACTGTCCTTGCCTGCGAGCGCCGCCTGACCTTGGATCAGCGTCGCAGTGCCATCCGCAGTGGCTGGCATCAATTTCCCCCCGTTTCGCTAATGCACGTTGCGCGAGACGATCTCATGAGGCAGGTCAATCGACTCGCGCATTTGCGGCGGCGATCAATTCGACAACTACGCGGGCTCCTTTGGGCAGCTCCGACACCGCGATCGAGGCCCGGGCCGGCGGGTTCTCGGGGAAGTATTCGTTGACAACCTCGTTGATCTGGCTGAACTCGTTCATGTCGGTCATGAGGATCGTCATCTTGAGGACGCGACCCAGGCTGGAGCCCGACTGCTCGAGAACCACCCGTACGTTGTCGAACACCTGTCGGGCCTCGTCCGACACTGACGAGGGGAACGTCAGAGTGCCGGGGATCAAACCCTGTATGCACGAGACGTAGACGATTCCGTTGTGCACGGTGGCGTGCGAGTAGATCGGTAAGGGCAGGGTCAAGCTGTCACAGATCACATGACGAATGGCGTCGACTTCTTGGTTTGTCATGGGATCAGCAGAAATTGAGGATGGATTGCCAACGCGCGAAGTCATCGTCGCCTCCGGCTCGCTTGACTGTTGCCTCGATGAGCCCGAACGGTCGATCGGCCGCCCAGAACACAACGTTCGGGTTGTCTTGGCCGAAGGGGTTGAGGTCAGCAACGAAATGATGCTTGTTGGGCATCGACAGCCGGATATCGATGACCTCACTGTGGGCGCTGAGCACCTCGGTGCCCATTTGATACAGGGTCTGCTGCAACGCAAGAGAGTGAACACTGGCGAACGTCTCGAGCAGGATTCTGCGGATATCGGCGTAGGCAGCGTTGAAGTCAAGCGTCGTGGTGTTGTAGCGCCAGTAGGCCGCCACGTCGGTGGACAGGATCCGGTCGGTGGTCTCCACCAAGGTGGTGTACTCGTCGCGCGGAAAGCCGTGGAATTCCGAACCGGTTGATTTCAGCACGGTCAGGTTCTTCAAGCCGGCAGCCAGATGCGGCCCGCTCTCGTCGATCAGCAGCACGGCAGTGCGTACGTCAGATTTGTTCTGCACGAACGCGTGATCGTGCTCCTTGCCACCGACCTTGATGCGTTCCCAGGTACTCTGCTCGGCACCCCAGCGCCCTCCGGTCACCCATTCGAAATCGTGGGTGAAGTGGTCGCCCAGGCGCAGCAGGAATGCCTCCGGCGAGCCGATGCCATCCCGCGCGAATGAGAAGACGGTGTTCTTCTGAGTATCTGTTGCCACGCAATGGCTGTTGTCGCCCTCTGTGTGGCAGGTTTCGAAATCACCATGCAGCTGCGAGATGACCGTCAGATCCTCGATCTCGTGGCGCGCGGTGTCGCGAGTTATCCGCACGACATGGTTACCAGCCTTGCCGTACTGGTTCTTTCCCAGGACGAACTGTTTGTTGGCGTCGGCTGACGCGGAGACGTCGGGCTGTGCCGGCATGATCAACTCCCTCGATAGACGGAAACGGCGAATGGGCTCAGCAGCAACGGCACGTGATAGTGCGAGACGGTGTCACGGATGACAAAGCCCACGCAGAGCTGCGAGAAGAACGCATCCAGCTGCTGGTGTCGGTGATACGCGCCGGCCTCGACGTCGAGTCGGTACTCCCCGGGGGCCAGGTCGCTCGGGCCGAGGTCCATGATGCGACCGTCGTCATCGGTCACGCCGGAGCCGATTTCCTGCCAGCCGTCGGGTGTTCGGGCTGCGAGTTGCACCGCTACACCACGGGCCGGACGACCAACGGCCGTGTCCAGGATATGTGTTGTGACACGACTTTTGCGGCTCTGGCCACCGGCCATCGGCACACCCCCATATCGCCCTTCGACAAACGATTCCTGGCATGAGCGCAACCATGGTCGCGATCACCGGACGGCGGCTTCAGTGCGGGAATCAGCAACGCAACGGGCGGATCACCCCAGGACACTCAGCAATCTATCAATCATTGACTGTGTAGCACACGGGTTTACCGAATGTTCTCGAAAATATCTCAAGCATCGGCACATGCTTGACTTATCTCACGAATCGTTTACTATTTGCTATTTGACTGTCAGCAAACTTTGACCTTCGCCTCTTCCCGTCGTTGAGCCCACGCGGTACGCCTTCCTGCCGAAGGGCGCCTCCTGGTCACGTGTTACGGCTACGGTCTGACGGTGGTCAACGATCGGTGGTCTGATGGCGACGGCGGGCGTGCATACCTACGGGCCTTGCCGGTCCTGTCGGGGACCGGCCCCGGTTTCGTGATCGACCACGCTCCCGCCGAACCGATTTCGTTGTTTGTGGCATGGCTGAAATCGGCAGTCGATGCGGGAGTGCCCGAGCCGCACGCAATGACGATCTCGACCGTCGACGCACAGGGCATGCCGCGCGCACGGGTGCTGATCCTGAAGGCGGTCGACGATCGCGGGTGGCATTTCGCGGTCAGCTCGGTGAGCCAGAAGGGACGCGACCTTGCCGCCCATCCTGTTGCCGCACTGACCTTTTACTGGCCGGCGTTGGTGCGCCAAGTCCGTGTCGTCGGCACGGTCGTCAGCGATGGGGCGGCGGCCAGTGCCGACGACTTTCACGCCCGCCCCTCGGGATCGCGGGCAATGGCGTTGACGCTGCGCCAAAGCCAGCCGATGCCCGACATGGGAGAACTCGACACCGAAATCACCAAGGCACACCACCGCCTCGGTGCCGAGCCCGATTACGTTCCGCACGAATGGACCTCGTACGCGGTGCGTCCTGCCGAAGTGGAGTTCTGGGAGGGCTCGCCGGATCGTCGGCACCGCCGTCTGGCCTATACCCGGGTCGGCACCGGGTGGGAGCGCACCCAGCTCTGGCCCTAGTTTCGCGGGCTTGACCCGCCCGGGCGTCGTACGCTCGCAGGCGATGCTCGACAAGTCCGAGATTCGGTTCCTGCCCGTCGGTGCCCGGCGCCTGGCGTACGAGGTGCGCGGCGACGGCCCGCCGTTGGTGGCCCCCGCGTGGTGGGTGAGCCATCTCGAATTGGACTGGCAAAGCTCGGACGTTCGGCGATTCTGGGCGGGCGTGGCAGAGAACTACACGCTGATCCGCTACGACCGGCTCGGGGTTGGGATGTCGGACCGCGAGCTGCACGACTCCGATCTGACTCTCGATGGCGAAGTCGCGACACTCTGCGCACTGCTTGACGAGCTCGGCCTCGATCGGGTCTCGCTCATCGGTGGCTCATCCGGCAGCTGTACCGCCGTCGCCTTCGCCGCGGCGTTCCCCGAGCGCGTCGAACACCTGGTGTTGTACGGCGCGTATCCCCATGGCGATGTGCTCACCGCGCCCGGCGTGGCGGACGCGATCGTGGCGGCGGTTCGCGCGCATTGGGGGCTCGGCGCGCGAATGCTCAGCGATATTTTCCTCGGCAGCGCCGAGGCTGCCGAACACGAACGCTTCACCCGGCTGCAGCGCGAGTCGGCGACCGCGGAGACCGCAGCCGCGCTGCTGGACATGGTCTATCGGCTCGATATCCGTGCGCACCTTCCGCTCGTGCGCACGCCGGCGACCGTCGTGCATCGCCGCGACGACCGTGCCGTGCCCTACCGGCTCGGGCGTGAGGTCGCAGCCGCGATTCCCGGCGCGACGTTCATTCCGCTGCACGGGCACTCACACTTTCCGTGGCACGGCGACGTCGATTCCGTCGTCCGCGCGTGCCGCCAGGGACTGGCACTCGATCGGCAGCCCACCACCGCGGCGCATCCCTCCGATCCGGTGCTGCTGTCGCGTCGCGAACGTGAAATTCTGGCCTGCGTCGCACATGGTCTCGGCGACCGCGAGATCGCCGAGCAGCTCCAACTGAGCCCGCACACCGTGCACCGCCACGTCGCGAACATCCGGCGCAAGCTCGGCGCCACATCGCGGACGGCCGCGGTGGCCCAGGCCACGCGGCTCGGGCTGCTATAGCTGGAACGGGCCATGGCACAAAGATGGCCGGTCTGCGGGATGCCGCGGTGGTCCGCAGGCTCGTAGGTTCCTGATATGACCGAGACCGCTGCTAGCGAATCACGCACCGACCACGAGGCGAGTACGTCGTATTCGGCGTGGCTGCGGGTGATGGCCGTGCTCTACGATCCGTTCGTCTGGCTGGGGGAACTGGTGGGCATGCGACGCCGCCGGCGCGCCTTGGTGTCCGACGCGTATGGACGCGTGGTGGAGATCGGGGCGGGGACCGGACTGAATGTGGCGCACTATCCCGAAGGTCTCGACGAACTCGTGCTCACCGAGCCCGAACCGGGCATGCGTCGCAAGCTCGCCAGAAAGGTGCGCCGCCGGGCCCTGGCCGCTCGGATCGTCGATGCGCCCGCCGAGAGCTTGCCGTTGGCCGACGCGTCGGTGGACACCGTCGTGTCGACACTCGTGTTGTGCACGGTCGATCACCCGGAACGGGCGCTGCGCGAGATCGCCCGCATCCTGCGCCCCGGCGGGCGGCTGCTGTTCCTCGAGCACGTCCGGGCGAGTTCGCGTTTCCTGGCCGCGTGCCAGGACGCGTTGTTGCGGCCGTGGCGCGGATTCGCGGGCGGGTGTGTGTGCAACCGCCCGACGTTGGAGCTGATGCGCGGCTGCGGGTTCACCGTCGAGGCCGAGGACCAGGTGTGGCGGGGGATGCCGGCGATCGTCCACCCGCTGATCGTGGGATCGGCGACCGTCAGCCCTTAGTTCGTCAACGCTGCGGCAGGAACACGTCGTTGAGGGTGACGGTGCGGATGTTGCGCGCGCGGATGATCTCGACGAGCGCTCCGTAGACGTGGGTCACCGGCAGGTGATTGAGATGGCCCAACACGATCGTCCGCGGAGTGAAGTATCGGTTGGCCATCTTCACGATGTAGTCCTCGGAGATGACGGTGGAGTCGGCCAGCGATCCGGACCAGAGCGTGGCAACGGTGTATCCGAGGTCGGCCGCGACGGCCTCAACCGCTGAGTTGTACTTGCCGTACGGCGGCCGGAAGTAGGGTGCGGCGTCGACACCGTAGGTGTCCTTCATGAAGAGGTCATTGCGGACGAGTTCGGCGCGGATTGTCGACGAGGACACCGTGGTGAGGTCGGGATGGGACCAGGTGTGGTTGCCGAGCTGGATCTGCCCCGAGTCGACCAGTGGGCGCAACTCATCACGGTTGTCGGTCCAGGACTTGTTGACCCCGTTGAGGAAGAACGTCATTCGAACACCGGTATCGCGGGCGAAGCGGATATAGAGCCGCACCACCTCGCTGTTCACCCCGTCATCGACGGTGAGGGCCATGGTGTTGTCGTTTGCGGGTAGTTGGCTCAGCACACCACCGCCGGGCAGGCGCACCCGGTGGCGCGGGTCCGGGGGAGGGAGCAGTCTCGGTGGCGGTGACGCCGCCGGTGTGGCGGCCGCCAACACGGGGGGAGCGGCCGGCGGTGCTGGACTCGGCGGCCGGGCTTGGGGTCGTCCCTGCCCGTCATAGAGCCAGTCCGCAGCGGTGACGGTCCCGCCTGCCACCACAGCCGCGGCAAGCACCAACAACCGACGCCGATTCACGTCGCCCTTGCTCATCGCCGTTGTCATTGCCTTCCTGCGCCCGCACCTGGCGTGCGGCGGCGGCGTGCACCGTAGCAGGTATAAGCAAACAGTCAGATGTTGTCTTTCTGCTGTGAAGTGCCCGTGAGCAGCGCGCTAGCCGAAAATCACGACGAATGAAACGACAGGATGCATGCTGGGGACATGCAGATCAGTATGTTCGGGCAACTCAGCGGATCGGGCAGTGAATCGCCGATCGATGCGACGATCGCGAATCTCGCAATGCTGCGCGATGAGGGCTTCAAACGGGTGTGGATGAGCCAATTGCCTTACGAGCCAGACCTTCTCACGATTCTGGCGATCGCGTTGCACGAGGTCGACACGATCGAGGTGGCCAGCGGTGTGGTGCCGATCCAGAATCTGCATCCGATGCTGATGGCGCAGCGGGCCCTGACGGTGAGCCTCGCCTCGGGCGGCCGCTTCATACTCGGGCTTGGCATGACGCATCAGGCGGTCACCGAGGGCATGTGGGGCATCCCGTGGGACAAGCCGGTGCGCCGGCTCAATGAGTATCTCGATGGACTGTTGCCATTGCTGGCCGGGCAGCCTGCCGCCGCGGAGGGGGAGACGGTGACCACCCGCGGTGCGCTGATGATCGCGGGGGCGCCCCGGCCCGAGGTCTACATCGCGGCGCTGGGGCCGCAGCTGCTCAAGATCGCGGGGAAGCGCACGTCGGGCACGTGCACGTGGATGACCGGACCCAAGACGCTGGCCGAGCATGTCGGCCCCGCGCTGCGGCAGGCGGCCGCCGACGCGGGACGTGAAGGGGCGGTGCGGGTTGCGGCTTCGCTGCCGATCAGCGTCACCGATGACGTCGATGCCGCGCGTAAGCAGGCCGCTGAGCAGTTCGCCATCTACGGCCAGCTGCCGTCCTACCGCGCGATGCTCGATCGCGAGGGTTACGCAGGTCCGCAGGACGCCGCCATCATCGGCGACGAGGACACCGTCCGGGGCAGGCTCGATGAGCTCCGCGCGGCCGGTGTCGACGAGTACGTCGCCGCGCCGTTCGATCCGTCGCCCGAGGGTCGAGCGCGCACGCGGAGCCTGTTGCGCGCGTACGACTCCTGACCAGACCGTATCGGGCGACTTCTCAACGACTTTGGCGGCTATCCCGGAAGGTTGATGGTCCGGCACGGACCACCCGGAATACAGGCGACTCCGCCGCCGGGACCGGCGACGGCCCATGGGCCATTGGGAATTCCGGCCGAGACGCGGCCGTCAGCGCCGGCCTGGGCTCCCGGTCCACCGGGGATCTCGGCCCCCGCGCCCTGCGGGCCGGCAGACGGAGTGCAGGGTGTGCCGTCCGGGTTGTAGCAACCCGGCGCCGGGTCGGCGAAGGCCATAGGTGCGGCTGCGATTCCAGCGGCAGCAACACCTGCGAACAGAACTGGTGTGAGCTTCGAAAGATTCGCTTTCATGCAAACCGACTACCCCCGCCCCGCAGATTGCTAAACCAAGCTAAGTGAATCCACGGCCTCCGGTTTTAAGCCCCAAACCAACGCCTCACAACGCAGCACGCATCCCCAAACGTCACCTTTTCTCCGGTGAGATAGATCACTTGACAACGCTGGAATCGCTGGTCACGGCTTTCCGCTTATAGCAAGCATGAGCACAGGACCACGGACCCGCACCGCGAACGCCATGCAATCGGCGATCTTCGCAGCACTCGCGTTGATCGGGGTCGTCGCCGGCCCCGCCGCAACCGCCAATGCAGCCGATGACTCGTGCCCCGCAGTCGAGGTGGTCTTCGCTCGTGGCACCTTCGAGGCGCCGGGCGTCGGTGCTACCGGGCAGTCGTTTGTCGACGCCCTGAGTGCGAGGCTGCCGGGTAAGACGGTCGAGGCGTACGGGGTGAACTACCCGGCGTCACTCAACTTCGGGCAGGCCGTGGACGGTGTTGCCGACGCCGCCAACCAGATTCAGTCGATCGCCGCCGAATGCCCGTCGACCAAGATCGTGGTCGGCGGGTACTCGCAGGGCGCCGCGGTAGCGGGCTACACCACGTCGAGCACCGTGCCCACCGGAATCACGTTGCCCGCCAGCATCTCCCGCCCGATGCCAGCCTCCGTCGCGTCACACGTCGCGGCCGTCGCGCTTTTCGGCACCCCCGACGACTGGTTCCTGGGCCTGGCCGATCGCAGTGCACCGCCGATCACCATCGGCGATCTGTACGCTGGCAAGACCGTCCAGCTGTGCGCCATCGGCGACCCGGTCTGCTACCCCGGCGGCCTGGATCGCTCCGCACACAGCTCGTACAAGTCCAATGGCATGACCGACCAGGCAGCCGACTTCGTGGTGGGCAAGCTGGGCCTGCCCGCCCCGTCGGCGACACTGGTTCAGGCGGCCGCCAGCGTCGATCCCGGCAACTGAACGCATTCTGTTCAGTAGTCGCAATCGAGTGCGACGCCTGTAGATGTCCGTCAGCATGTCGGGATGATCGGAACCCGCAGAACCACGTCAGTCGTTTCTGTCGTCCTCCTGAGCGTGGGCGCCGCCGCACTCGCAGGGTGTAGCCGAGGCCAAGAGCCCGCCGCCGCGGACTACGCGGTCTATGCGGAGTACTCGTTGTCGAGCAAGCCGATGGTGACCGGTTGGAACACGCGAGTGTTCAACAAGCGGGAAGTCGAGGAAGGCAAGAACATCAGCCTCGATGACCAGACCGGCGTCGTGACCCTCAAGCCCGGCCGCTACCACATCACCGCCTTGTCGCTCGTCAACTACGCCGACCCGGCCAACCCGACGGTGATCCCGACGGTGCTGGCGCCACCGGCAGGCTATGCGCGCCTTCGCTATCTCAAGGACGCCCTGCCGCCGGATACCGTCCCGACCGCCGACGTGATCAACGAAAGCAACTCCAAGGCGCTCTCGGTCGGCACCGGCAGCGACGCGAATGCGCTCCCCAGCTTCATGGACACGTTCCTCAACGTCACCGACGAAGCCAAAGTCGTTGTCGAGCACCAGGTTGGCGAAGACGTGAAGGGTCTCTACCTACAAGTCAACGAGAACAACTCGGTCTGGCACATCAACGCGCGCATCACCATTCAGCGGATCTAGTGCGCCAAGGACCACGGCTCGCGAGCGAAGATCTCCTGGACCATCGGCGCGAAGAACTCAAGCGGCCGGTGCTCGAACCGCGAGTCGAAACAGTTCTGGTCGTACTTCTCGCAAAACTCCACCGCGTCGTCGAACCAGGGGTGGCCACGATATTTGTCCCGGGCGTTCCGGACGCCACCCATGTGCGGAGCGTAGTAATACTGCTGGAATTCGGGGTGCACCTTGACGATCCAGGCCACTTGTTCTGAAACGTACGGTGCGATGACGGCTGAAGCGAAGGCGCCGTGCGCGAAGGGGGCGTACGTGTCACCGATGTCATGCAACAGCGCCGCGACGACGTACTCGCTCGGGCGGCCGTCGTCGAAGGCCCGGGTCGCCGATTGCAGCGAATGCTCCAGTCGGGTGACCGGATAGGCCTGTTCCCCGTCGGCGAGCGCTTCGACGAGGTTGAGCACCCGAGGCACCAGGCCGGCGTTGTTGGCCGCCTCGGCACGATCGATCAGCGCATAGTCCTCCGCGGTGCCCTCGGCCATGGTGCGGTAGGTCGCACGGGTTTGCGTGCTCATCGCACTCCTCTCGCCAGTGTTCTGACAAACGGTAGCCCCGGCTTGTTTCGGCTGCGTGTCGCGGTTTGAGAGCGCCCAGAATGGGGCAGGCTGAGACAATGGTGAAGCTCATTCGTCGCTCAACAATCCTGACGGTCGCGCTTGCGCCCATCGCCGCTCTGTCACTCGTGACCCCAGCCGCAGGCTCGGCGGATCCACTCAATTGTCAGAACGGCCAGTGGTGGGATCCGGTCGCCAACGTGTGCCAACCGCCGGTGGCACCGGTCCCACTGAACTGCCAGAACGGCGACTGGTGGGACCCGGGCGCCAACGTGTGCCGCCCGCCGGTCTCACCGGTGCCGCTCAACTGTGATGCCGGACAGTATTGGAATCCGATCACCAATGTCTGTCGGCCACTGGGTCAGTATTAGCCGCCAGGAAAATCGGTGGACGCGATTCCGTTCGCGTTGATAGCGTGCGCGAGACCGTGACATCACACGAGGAGGTGAGACCCATGAACGCAGTAATCACGTGGGTGCTCCCACTCGTACTCGCGGTCGAGCCACAGGCGTAGGTGTCGCCGGGAGCGCCTGAATACGGCACTCCCGAAAGGCAACACCATGCAATTCATCTCTGAGACATCGTCGGACGGTGTCCTCGAACGCCACTTCATTCTGGACGAGATCACCGGCGTGCTCTGGTCACCCGCATCCGGAATCGTCAGCGCCCCACTGCTACTCGCGGGGCATGCCGGCGGCATGCACAAGAAGGCACCGGGACTGGTCGCGAGCGCAATCCACTTCGTGACCAATTACGGGTTCACCGTCGCTGCCATCGACGCGCCCGGGCACGGTGACCGCCCGCGAAACGCTCGGGATCAACAGTGGGCCGAAGCAATTCACCAGGCCCGCGCCGCGGGCGAACCGATCAGCCAGATCGTCATCGACTACAGCGGCTCGCGGGCGCAGCGCGCGGTACCGGAATGGCAGGCGACCTTGGACGCCCTACAGGCGCTGCCCGAGATCGACGCCGAAACACCGATCGGCTACGCCGGCATGACGCTGGGTGTCGTCACCGGCTTGATGTTGACGGCTGTCGAGCCCCGGATAGCGGCCGCGAGTTTCGGTCCGGTGTTCGTCGACGATGCGTTGGTCGAGGCAGCCCGAAGGATCACCGTCCCCGTCGAATACCGGATCCCTTGGGACGATGAGGAATTCGACCGCGCTGGCGCGATCGCACTGTTTGCCGCCTTCGCCTCAAACGAGAAGTCTTTGCACGCGCGGTCGGGCGGTTATCAGCCCGTGCCCGAGTACGAGCGGGACAGTTCGGCTCGGTTCTTCGCGCGCAACCTCGCCCGACGAAACGCGGCCTAGAATTTGCATCATGTTCGACGAGGCCCAGGCGCGCGCGGTGGCCGAAGACGCGATCGACGACGGGGACGTGGTCCTCGGTGAAGCGCGGGAACTGAACGACGGGTGGTTCTTTCCGCGCGTGACAACGGGATTCCAGTACTGCGGCGGGGTCATCGTGAACAAGAAGAACGGCCGACCCCTGCGCGTGATCACGCATTCATCCCTGTACGACGACCCGTCCCTGTACGACCGGGGGTACCAGTTCAACGACTATGACCTGGTTGTCCTGGCCGTCGAGAACATGGACGAATCGGTGCGAGTGCTGCATGCCCTGGGCGAAGTCACGACGGACAAGTACTACAAGAACGATCGGGTCTATCGCGTCGGGCGAGCACTCACCGAAGCCGAGGTCCGCGAACGTCTCTCGCAGCTGCCCTGCATCTTCAGCGGCCGTTTCGCCCTGCGCGTCGACCTGCTCGAGCAGGCCCGCCAAGCGGGCTGGTTCTCGTTCAAAGCCTTTGAGTATCGCGGTAAGACCTGAGCCGGATCCACGATTACCCGGCCGCGCCTCAGGCTCGGCATGGGGTCTCACCGGTAACTTCAAGGAAGTCTGCTTGAACCGGGATCATCGTCGTTTGGAGATGCGCGCATGAACATCGCACTCGAATTCGTCACCGTCATCGCGGTCATCCTCGGCATGTGCTGGCATACGAGCGCCCGGCGCTAACAGCACCGGCCTCCGCCCCGACCAGCGGATATGGTAGCGCCAACGTGGCGGTAGCGAAGGTGCGGCCCGACGACACCACATGGTTGACGAACGTCGTTGGCGCAGCGAAGGGCTTGGCCAACCGGACGTGATCACGGCGCTCGCGCTGGCGCCGACGCAAGCGCGCGATACCCGTTGCGGCATCTTTGATGAGGGCCGGCAACGCTCCGGCCTGGTGCAGGTGGTCTCCGAACGCGGTCTGCACCAGTTCGGTCTTCGACGGCGTCTCGCCCTCGGGATTGTGTTGCCTTGGGCCGGGGTCACCGGCCAGATCCATCAGCCGCGACAAGAGGTTGGCGGACGCGATACCGTCGGCGAGGGTGTGGTGCACCTTGCCGATCAAGGCGTAGCGATCACCGGCCATACCCTCGGCGAAGTGGAACTCCCACAACGGGTATCGCCGATCCAGGGGCGTGCTGGCGATGTCACCGATCAACGCGTCCAGTTCCCGGCGCCCGCCCGGAGCAGCCACCGTGACCCGGCGCAGGTGATAGTCGAGGTCGACATCGCAGTCCTGGAGCCACATTGGATGGTGCAGGCGGCCGGGGGTTTCCAGGAGCCGGTAGCGCAGCGGTTCGAGCAAGTGCAAGCGCTGTTCGACGGTGCGACGGAACACCGCGAAGTCGAACACCCCGGTGTAGTCGGCGGCATCGACAATGGCCACCTTCAAGGTGTGGGTGTGCAGGGTCGGGGCTTCGCTGTAGAGCAGCATGGCGTCCATGCCGTTGAGTCGCTTCACGGACCAACCTCCTCAGTGCTGGCCCCCGCACCGAGCGTTGTGCTGTGCCCGTGCTAAGCGACTGCTCAGCATTGATCAACCCGCCGATCGCCGCGCCGGGGCGTAGGCGGTGCCCGCTGGCAGCAGATGTTGCCGCACAAGCTTGCGCCAGCGCCGCTGGCGGTACCGGAATATGACATTGGCGACGGGAATGACCAGGGCCGTCGCGCTTCCGGCGTCGATATCGACGGTGTCGCTGTAGCGGCAGGTCCTGTCATCGATGGGTTCGACATGAAGGGTGTGATTCCATGCCCTGAACGGGCCGCCGTGCTCATGGGTGCGAACCGTGTGAGTGGCCGCGTCGACGTCCAGGACTTCGATCGTGTGGCGGTAGGCGGGGATTACGTGGAAGGCGAAGATCCACGCGGTTCCACGTTCACCTTCGCGGAAGGACTCGGTGCGCCCGGCCAGGGCGGGCACCCCGAACAGGCCCTTGCAGGCATAGAGGAACGTGGCGGGGGACAGCATCGCCGGCCACACCCGCTCTGCGGTGGTGGGCAGGGTCGTTTCGAGGTGGATGGTGCGCATTCCAGGCACTCCTTCAAGCGAGTTAGGTTACCCTAAGTCTGCCGGTGTAGGCTCCGGCTGACTACTCGCTTTCCGGGGGAGGCCGACGATCGCTCCTACCGACCGCTTCCGGCAACGCAAGCAGCCAAAACAACGTCGGGCGGCGCAGACCCGACAACGCATCGTGGATGCGGCGGCTCAGGTTTTCGCCGAGTATGGCTACGCCGCGGGGACCACCAATCGCATCGCCGAACGCGCGGAGGTGTCGATCGGCTCGCTGTACCAATACTTTCCCAACAAGGATGCGGTGCTGCGGGCGTTGATGCAGGCCCATGCCGACGCCGGCGCCCGCTTGATCGCCGAGCGAAGCGCGGCCGGACTGCCCGCGAACTTAGACGATGCCTTACGCGTGTTCGTCCGGGCCACGATCGATAATCACCGCGACAACCCACGGCTGCACCGGGTGTTGTTCGAGGAGGCGCCGCGGGCGCCGGACTTCCTGGCCCATATGCACGAGATGGAGCGCCAAGCGGTCGAGATCACCGCCGCTCTGCTCGAAGCGCATCCGAGCGCACCGGCCAGCAGCCGCCTCACCGCTCACGTTGTCGTGGCCACCATCGAGTCGCTCGTTCACCGACTCGTGACGACCGAGATCCCCGTCGATCTCGATGAACTCGAAGACGAAATCGTCGTCCTACTCGGGCGATATTTGCGTCAGGGCGGATAACGTTGCAGTGGAGAGGTTTTCGTCGCTCGGCGACGTGATGGCCCCACGTGTGTCACGGCGATTGACGCGGGCCACACCTAGTTGAGCGATAACCGTCCAGTCAGCAAACTCTTCTGCCAGGATATGGACGTCAACGCCGCGGGCTGGAGGGGGCGCGTTGTCGCTTGCGAACCGTCGCCTGCGTTATGGGCTGTCTGCCGTCGTCGTCGCCGCGGCAGGCTTCAACGCGCTCGCTCTCTGGGGAGTGACGACAGCACAACGCGTGCAGTTTGTCCTCGAAGCAATCCTGATTGTGGCTTCGTTACTTGTCGGGCTCGTGGTAGCGCGACGGCTCACCGGACTGTCGCGGTGGTGGCGAGTGTCCCTTATCGCGGCGATAGCCAGCTTCCTGACCGCTGAGCTTCTCTCGCGGCTGGGTGACGCGGCCGACCGCGAAGCGCCGGTGTTGGCGGTCGCCGGTTACTTTGTCGCCGGACTGTTGTTCGCCGCGGCGATGGTGCTTCTGGTGCGCGCCGGCCACCAGGACGACACCAGGGCGCGTATGCGGCTTCGGCCGGGGGTCGTCACCACCATTCTCGACGGCTTGCTCGCGACACTGGCGTTCTCCCACCTGGTGTACGTGGCCCGCTTGGGCGCCATGGACGGCGCCGCGCTGCCGCGATCCACCAATGCCGCAGTCGTCTGGGGTATCGCCGCTGTCGAGCTCGTCGTGGTGGTGGGAGCGGTTCTCCTTGCGATGTGGTACCCGCCGTACCGACCTGGCCGGGCGAACTACATGTTCCTGGCCGCCGCGGTGATCACCCTGACGTCCTCGGACCGGTTGCTTGCCTACTTCCGCAGCGTCGAGGTGACGGCGCTGGATTTGTGGATCAGCAGTGGATTCGTCATCGCGCCGCTGCTGATCGCGTTGAGTCTGCTGGAATTCCCGCCGCGGCCCCGGCCCGACCACGACGAGACGGAACAACCGACCAACTGGGCGCAGTTGACGTTGCCCTATGTCGGCTACATGGGCAGCACCGCTCTACTGGCATTCCACATTCTCATCGGGCGCAGGGTCGACCCGATCTTCATCAGCACGTACCTGGCGATGGTGTTCCTTGTCGCGACGCGCTACGTGGTGGCGATGCGGGTGCAGCGGATGCTGACCGCACAGCTTGTCGACGCCAAGCGACGGCTGGCCCATCAGGCTCACCATGATGCGTTGACCGGCCTGCCCAACCGATTGTTGTTGGCGCAGCGGCTGGACGAAGCGATCCGCAACGGGCCCTTCGTCTTGATCTTCGTCGACATCGACGATTTCAAAGAAGTCAACGATCGGTTCGGGCACGCTGCCGGCGACGAGTTGCTGTGCGCGATCAGCGCCCGGCTGAACGGATGCCTTCGACCGGGCGACACGCTGGCGCGCATCGGGGGAGACGAGTTCGCGATCCTCATTGCCGGTACCGTCGGGGCGCCCGAGCTAGCCGCCGATCGGCTACGCGTGGCACTGCGAAGCCCATTCTCGGTGCACGGGACCTCCGTGCGAGTGCGGGCCAGCATGGGTCTGGTGAGTCCCGGATCTGACGGTGTGCCACCAACGTCCGACGAACTGCTGCGGCAGGCCGACAACTCGATGTACACCGGAAAGCGGCTGGGCAAAGACACCGCCGTGGTGTACCGGCCGACATTCCGTGTGTCGGAGGACTTTCCGACCGCACTGCGGCAAGCCAATGGGGGCATTCCGCACGGGTTCGAGCTCAAGTATCAGCCGATAGTCACACTCCCACAAGGTATTCCGGTCGCAGTCGAGGCACTTGCCCGGTGGACGACCCCCAGCGGGATACAGATTCCGCCGCCGACATTCGTCTCGCTGGCTGAAGCAAACGGCATGGGTGCGCAACTCGATGCACTGGTTCTGGATCAGGCCTGTTCGCAGATTGAAGCCGCCGGCCTGGATCTGGACGTCCACATCAACATCGGTGCCGCGCGCCTCGGCAGCGTCGATTTCGAACATGCCGTCAGCCGCATACTCGCCCGGCATGGGCTGCCGGCACAGCGGTTGGTCCTGGAGATCACCGAGACGGTTCCGATTGTCGATCTCGCCGACGGAGCCGCCGCCATCAGACGCCTGAACGACCTCGGCATCCGGGTGGCCTTGGACGACTTCGGCGCCGGGTACAACTCACTGACGTACCTGCACGAGTTACCGGTACAGGTGGTCAAACTCGACCGTGGCCTCGCGATGGGCGTCGAGCCGGGACGAAATCTCACGCTGTACCGCTCGGTCATCGGCCTGTGTGAGGCGTTGGGCCTCAACGTGATCGCCGAAGGGATCGAGACCGCCGAGCAGGCAGAGACCGTGTTCATGGCCGGATGCGGGCTGGCGCAAGGTCACCTATTCGGACGGGCCACCGCGCTGACCGATCTCGCCGCGGCGACTCCCATCAGGAAGGCCTGACACCGGACCCCGCAGATGCGACGATCCCCACATGTACGGCTCGTGAGGATGCCCGGATGAGCCAAGAACGAACGTCCGGTCGCTCCGGTTGCCCCGCGCAATGCTCGCAATCCACGTGCCGACAGTGCTGAATCGGTTGCGTACGCCGGTGAGGAACGCGATATGAATAAACGCCCAACCCAACCAGCCGATGATGCCGGTGAGCTTGATCGGCCCGGCCTGCAGCAGGGCATGTCCGCGACTGATGTACGCCGCCGACCCGAGGTCGCGGTAGCGGTATGCCTTGCGGGCGGTTCCGCCGAGATCACGTTTGATACAGACGGCGACATGCAATCCACCCTGCATGGCATTCTCGGCCACGCCCGGTAGCCCGTCACGGCCGGCGAGGTCACCGATGACGAACACCTGAGGACGCCCGGCTACCGACAGGTCGGCGTCCACGGAGATACGCCCCGACCGGTCACTCTCGGCGCCCAGCACTTCGGCAGCGTGCCGGGCGAACGGCACGGCCTCGACACCGGCCGTCCACAGCACCGTACGGGCCGGGTAATCCTGGCTGGGCCCACCGTCTTTGGGGGTCACGGTCACGCCGTCACGCCGGACGTCGGTCACGTGTACGCCAAGCTTCAGCTCGACGCCGAGCTTTTCGAGCACTCGCGAGGCTTGTTTGCACAGGCCTGACGAAAAGCCCTTGAGTATCCGGTCGCCGCCGTCGAATAGCAGCACTCGTGCGTCTTGCGGTTGGATGCTGTGAAACTCGTTGGCCAGCGCCTGGGTTGCGAGTTCCCGGATCTGCCCGGCGAGTTCGACACCGGTGGGGCCCGCGCCGGCGATGGCGAACGTGAGCCAGGGGTCCCGGTCGGGGCCCGGCGGCAAAGTCTCGGCGATCTCGAACGCGGCGAAGACGCGACGGCGGATATTCAGCGCGTCGTCGAGTGTCTTCATGCCCGGTGCCCACGCGGCGAAATGATCGTTGCCGAAATAGGACTGACGCATGCCCGCGGCGATGATCAGGTAGTCATAGTCCAGATGGAAGACCGTTTCGTCAGGACGACGGGCTGTGACGCGACGAGCATCGGCGTCGAGCTCGATGGCCTCGCCGAGCAGTGTGGTGACGTTGCGGTGACGCTGTAACTCCTCGCGCAGCGACCGGCTGATCTGACCGATGCTCAATGTGCCTGTGGCGCACTGATAGAGCAGCGGCTGGAACACGTGGCACGCCGCGCGATCCAATAGCGTCACGTCGACGTCGACGCGGCCCAGGCGGCGAGCACAGAACAAGCCACCGAACCCGCCGCCGATGATGAGTACCTTGGGGCGTTCATTGCCCATGTCGAATCAGCCTCGTTGGGTCTCGCCGGTGCGCCTACCTGACGATCAATTCGTACCCGCTCATCGGGCATTAGTCACTTTCCCAGGGTGCGGGCTTTGCCGACCACAGGGCGGTCCCGCTCGACGAGTTCGCTGAGAAACGCTGCGGCAAGGACAAGGTGCACGCCAAAGCGCATCCCGCAGTGACGACCGCTTTCGCGGGGACACCAGCAAACACATAGCTAGACCTAGTAAGCGACTGAACTGCTACGAATGACCTTCTGTTAGTTTTCTGTGAATATCCGTGCGCCGCTGTGTGCTCGCCGTGAGAAACCTGTATATCCGTTGTCGAGGCCTAACACGGCGGGCTACTACAGAACAGCGGGGTTGACGTGGCGATGGAACAACGGCTGAAGGCACGGAAACCGCACACCGCTGGGTCAATGGCGAGCCGTGTTCGCGCATTCATCGTCATCCTCGTGTCACTACCCGCGTTCCTGGCCGTTACGCCAGTCGCCAGCGCGGACCCCGCCGGGGGAGCGCACATCACCGATATTCAGCATGTCACCGACCGGTGGGACAAGGTCTCGGTGTACTCGCCGTCGATGAACACGGTCATCGTCAATGACGTGTTCAAGGCCCCGAAGTCGGGGGCGCCGAGCTTCTACCTGCTGCCCGGTATCGACGGTGGCGACAACCTGGACCCCGGCGTCTTCTTCGCGCCGGGAACGAAAAGCTGGTTCGGCATGACCGACATCCAGGGCTTCTTGGCCAACAAGAACGTCAACGTCGTGTCCCCACTCGGCGGCCAGTTCAGCTGGTGGACCAACTGGGTCAACGATGGGTCCAAGCAATACCAGACGTACATGACCAAGGAACTTCCGCCGCTGATCAATTCGCAATACAAGACCAACGGCAAGAATGCGGTCGGCGGCTTGTCGAGCACCGGCGGCACGGCAATCGACTACGCCGTTCAATCCCCGGGCACTTTCCGGGCCGTCGGTTCGTACAGCGGATTTCTGACTCCCTCGGATCCCCAGGCAGCACAGAACATTTCGTTGACGCTGTCCACGGGTGGCCTGAGCGCCGAAAACATGTGGGGACCACTGGGTGGGCCGGATTGGGTCGCTCACGATCCGTCGAAGAACGTCAGCCGCCTCAAGGGTGTTGCGGTCTACGCTGCAGCGTCCGACACCGGCGACGTCGGTGAGGTCGATCGCCTGCCAGACGGCTTCGGACCCAACATCAGTGGTGGATTCATTGAGCGCATCGTCTCCGACAGCACTCGCCAATTCGCCGATGCCGCAAGGGCCGCTGGCATCCCGGTCACTTACGTAGCGCGCCCTCAGGGCTCACACACCTGGGGTCTGTTCGAGTCCGAGATGCAGGAGTCGTGGAACACCACCATCGGACCCGCTTTGGGGGCATAGCGCTGGCACCCGTCAGGCCGCGGACTTCTCCAAGATATGGACACCGCAGGCTGATCCGAGGCCGATGACGTGGGCCAGACCCACTTTGGCGTTTTCGATCTGCCGGTCGCCGGCCTCGCCGCGCAGGTGGTGACAGATTTCCCAGATGTTGGCGATCCCCGTGGCGGCGATGGGATGTCCCTTGGACTGCAGACCGCCGGAGACGTTGACCGGTGTGGAGCCATCGCGCCAGGTGGCGCCGGAGTTGAAGAAGTCGGCGGCGGCACCCTGCTCGCACAACATCAGGTTGTCGTAGTGAACCAACTCCGCTGTCGCGAAGCAGTCATGCAGCTCGACCAGGTCGAGATCGCTGGGTCCCACACCCGCCTGTTCGTAGGCGGTTGCGGCGGCATTGCGGGTCAGTGTGTTGACGTTTGGCAGCACCTGGCAGCCCGCTTCGTAGGGGTCGGTGGTGAGCACCGACGCCGACACCTTCACCGCACGCCGACGTTGTTCGAGCGACAGGGTTTTCAGTGTCTCGCCGTTGCACACGATCGCCGCGGCGGCGCCATCGCAGTTGGCCGAGCACATGGGCCGCGTGTTGGGGTAGGCGATCATCACGTCGCCCATGATCTGTTCGAGGGTGAATCGCTTCTGGTAGGCCGCCAGCGGATTCAATGTTGAATGGGCGTGGTTCTTTTCGCTGATTCTGGCGAAGAGTTCGAAGCTGGTGCCGCCGTACTTGTGGCCGTACTCCGTGCCGATCTGGGCGAACACGCCCGGCATGGATTCGGTGCCGATCCGACCGTCGATCGGCGCGACGGCACCGAAACGGCCCGACGGCTCCCAGACATTGCCGTCGTCCTTCTTTCGGCCACCGGCTCCGAGAAGTCCGGCGCCAGAGAGCTTTTCCACGCCGACGGCCATGCCGTAGCGAACCTCGCCGGCCTTGACCGCCATGATCGCCGTCCGCAGCGCGGTAGCTCCGGTGGCGCACGCGTTGGCCACGTTGTACACCGGGATGCCGGTCTGGCCGATCTGCTTCTGCAGCTGCTGGCCGATCCCGGCGCTTGCGTTCATCAGGTTGCCGGCGGCCAGCACACCGATGTCGGCCATGGTCACGCCGGCGTCGGCGAGGGCGGAGATCGCGGCCTCGGCGGCCAGATCGACGGTGTCCTTGTCGGCGTGCTTGCCGAACTTGGTCATCCGAATACCGAGGATCCAGATCTCATCACTGGCGCTCATCACATCTCCTTGGCGGGGCTCGGTAGTGGGGGAGTCAGGCGACGGGTTCGAAGCCGAAGCCGATTGCTTCGGTTCCGTTCGTGTCGGCGCCGAGGGAGTAGGTGCTCAGCCTCACCTTCATCCCGTCGCGCACATGCTCGGGATCAGGCTCGACGTTGACGAGGTTGGCGCGGACCTGGGTGCCGTCGCAGTCGACGACCGAGGCGACGAAGGGGACCGGCACGCCCGGTGCGGCGAAGGTGACGATGGTGAACGTTCGAACCGTGCCTTCGGTCGCCACGGGGACTGTCTTGAATTCGGTGGCGAAACAGCCCGCGCAGGCATTGCGGCGGTCGAAGAACCGAGCACCGCAGGCGGTGCATTCATGGGCGACGAGATGGGGTTCACCGTCATCGAGCACCAGGTAGTCGACCATCGGAATGCGCTCGGCCATGTGAACCTCCGTTCGTACGTCTCAGTGACGCTAGCGAGTGCTGGCGGGCGGTGAAAGGGCGGGGTGAAATTCGGGATCCGAAGTGCCAGTTGCGCCGGGCTGAGCCAGAAGCGCATGCTTGGCGATCATGCCCGTCACCATCGTTGACGCAGGACCGCAGCAAGTCAGCCGCTCGATAGAAGTCAATGCCCCTGCGAGTGAACTGTTCGCCATGGTCGCTGATCCCCGCCGCCATCACGAGTTGGACGGCTCAGACACCGTCGGCGACAACATCAAGTGCCCAGACCAGTTGGTCGCCGGAACCAAATTCACAACCGGAATGAAAATGTTCGGGGTTCCCTACCGGATCACCAGCACCGTCACGGCCGTCAAACCCGACGAACTGTTCGAATGGCGCCACCCGTTCGGGCACCGTTGGCGTTGGGAATTCGCCGCGCTGACACCCACCCTGACCCGGGTGACAGAGACATTCGACTATCGCGATGCCGGACCGATCAAGAACGCGTTGAAATACTACGAACGGATGGGCTTCGCCAAGAGCAATGCGAGCGGCATCGAGGCCACATTGACCAAGTTGAGCGAGCGCTTCAGCGACTGAATCGGCCGGTAGTCAGGGTGAGGCCGGAGGACTCGCCAGGTTATTGAGAAGGTTCATTGACAATTGCGGCTTTGCAGCTCAGAGTGCTAGACGTCCACGGCACGAAAGGCAATCAATGAGCACTGCCCCGCAGCTCAACGAACTCGGCTACTACGCCGTGACCAGGCACCCTGCGGATGTCCGGGTGGCCCTGCCTGAGGCGCGCACCGCCGAGGCGCTCGGATTGGGGTCCTGCCACATCGGTGAACGCTTCACCGTCAAGGACGCGGCCGTGCTGTCCGGCGCGCTTGCTGGTTGCAGCGAAAGCCTGGGCATCGCCCCATCGACGAACTATCAGACCCGCCATCCCAGCGTCACCGCGACGATCGGATCGACGATGCATGCGCTGACGGAGGGCCGGTTCGCCATGGCGTTCGGACGCGGAATGGCCGCGTACTGGCAGGCGATCGGCCTTCCCGTGGTCACCGAGGCCCGGCTACGCGACTTCTTCGCAATCCTGCGACGGCTGTGGGGCGGTGAAACCATCGTCGACCATGACGGCCCGGCGGGGAAGTGGCCGCTTCTGCGTCACGTGAGCGGATTGCCCGACGGACCGCCGATCGGGTTGGTGGCCGTTGGCCCCAAGACCATGGAGCTCGCGGGCGAGATCGCCGATTTCGTTGTGCTACACACCTTTTTCTCCGATGAGGCAACGACGTCGTCGGTGGCGGCGGTGCGCCGGGGAGCCGAGCGCGCGGGCAGGGATCCCGACAGCGTCCGGATCTGGGCATGCCTGGCAACAGTTCCCGACGCATTGTCACCGGAAGACCAGATACGCCGCGGGGTCGGGCGGCTGGCGACCTACTTGCAGGCCTATCCAGACGTGCTGGTTTCTGCCAACGGCTGGGATCGCTCGACATGGGACGCCATCAGGCAGTCCGAGTTGTTCACCGACGCGGCGACCGCCGGACCCATCGATGCCAGCGCGTCGTTCGATACGCTGCAGCGTATCGCCGACATGATCCCCGCCGATTGGTTGGACTCGGTGGCGAAGGGGTCGCCGCAGGATTGCGCGAAAACAATTGCCCGACAATATGATCTGGGCGTGCACTCGGTCATCATGCATGGCGCCAGCCCGCACGAAATCGCACCCGTCGTCCAGGCATACCGGGACGCGCGCCCGACACTGCGTCGGGCCGTCGCGGCGAATCCGGGGAGGTTCGCCTGACCCGCAAGTCTTTACAGGCCGACCGCGCCCGGGAACAGTGGGCAGCCACGGTTGCCGCCGAAGTCACCCAATCGGCGGCGGGTACCCGGCTGAACAAGCGCGGCCTCCAGACCCGGGCGCGTCTGCTCGACGTGGCGATCCGCTGCCTGGCCGATAGCGGAGGCGAGCCGGTGTCGGCGAACCGCATCGCCAAAGATGCGGAGGTCACCTGGGGAACGCTGCAACATCAATTCGGCGACCTCGATGGCTTATGGGTGGCGGTGATCACCGAGATCCATTCCCGCAGCTGGAATTCCAATCCCGATACCTGGCCGACGCGCGCGCCTACGTTACGCGAACGAGTGGACACCGTCATCGACTCGGTCTGGGACTATCTGGACACCACCGAGGGGCGCGCACTCACGGCGCTGCGCACCTCATTGCCGGCACGTCGTTCCGATATCGCCGTCGAATATCCGCGCACGGCGGCCGCATTCGCGGCTCGCGAACTCGACTGGATTCAGGGCTTCGACTACCTGGTGGGCGGGCTCGACCTCGATCCGGACAAGCTGTATCGCGTCCGCTGCCTACTGCCCGCCGCGATCCGGGGACTGAGCAACGAGAGACAGATCGGCTTCACCTCGGATCTCGCGATCGCCCGTGCGACGTTGGCCGACGCGGTCGTGGCGTTACTGGCCTAGTCCAAGCTGGACGAGCGCTCGAGCGATTGAGGCCGCGCGCCGTGGTGCTCGGAAGTGGGTCCGGCAGCCAACCTCAGTACCTCTTCAGCCGACAACGGCACACTGAAATAGAAGCCCTGCACCACATCACAGCCGAACTCGGTGAGCCGAGCCGCGACCTCAGCCTCCTCGACTCCCTCGGCGACCACAATCAGGCCCAGCTCGTGAGCGAGTGCGATCACCGCGCGGGCCACCGTCGCGACCCGGGCGTCTTCCACGATGGGCACGACCAGCCGCCGATCCAGCTTCACCTCATCAACGGGCAGCTCACACAAATACGACAGCGTGGAGTAGCCGCTGCCGAAGTCGTCGATCGCAATACGGATTCCACTACGGCGCAATTGATTCAATACGTCGCGAGTGCCCTCGATATTGCCCAGAACCAGGTCCTCGGTGATCTCAACGGTCAGTACGCTGGCCGGCAGATTCCGATCAGCCAGCGCTCGGCGGATGCGGGCGGGCAGGCGCGGGTCGGCCAGGAGGGGCGCCGACATGTTGACGGCCACCGGTATATGCAATTCCTGTTGATGCCACCGTAGCGCCGCGTCGAGCGCTGTGTTGATCACCAGGTCGGTGACCGGGCGCATCAGACCATGGTGTCGAACCAGTGGCAGGAATTCGTCGGGGCTGAGCAGGCCGCGCCGGTGATGCGGCCAGCGCACCAGCGCCTCGACGCCGACCAGGTTGCCGGTGAGGAGGTCGACCTTGGGCTGGTAGAGCAGCGTGAGTTCGACGGCGTCGATAGCTTGGCGCAACTCGCCGAGCAGTTGGACCGCGGCGACATCCGCGGTCGAGGGGGTGCTGTATGGCAGGCCGTGCAGTCCCTCCTCGCGCGGGTCGGCCACTCGCAACTCGGGGGTAAACGTGTGGACGTCCGCAGTGCGCGTCTTTTTGGCGGCATACATCGCCATGTCGGCCCGTTTGACGAGTTCTCCGGCCGACACTCCGGGTTCGTGCCCGCCGGCCACCGCCAGCCCGACGCTGGGACGAATGAACAGTTCGTGGCCGTCGATGACAAACGGTTTGTCGAAGGACTTTGTCACCCGCGCAGCGATGTGACCGGCGTAATCGTCCGCCGCGTCGTCATCGACGAGTACGACGAATTCGTCGCCGCCGAGGCGCGCGACGGTATCACTGTTGCGCACACAACCCAGGATCCGCTCGCCGACTCGGTTCAACAATTCGTCACCGGCTGGATGCCCCAGTGTGTCGTTGACGACCTTGAAGTCATTCAGGTCCAAGACGATCAATGCCACTGACACGTGGTCGCGCTCGCGGCGCTGCATCGCCTCCTCAAGCCGGTCGGAGAACATCGCGCGGTTGGCCAGACCGGTCAACGGGTCACGCAGCGCCTGTTCGGCGACGCACGCCAGCAGCCGACGGTTCTCCGTCACAGCCAAGTACTGGCGGCCCAGGACAGCCAGCATCAAGAGCGCACCGACGATCTCGACCATCGGGGTTCGAAAGATCGTCGCTGGTTCGGCCGCCGCGACGATGCCGGCTAAGAGCAACGGGGTGTACGGGAACCATACCGGCGCCCAGACCGTCGAGGCGGATCGTGCCTTTGGCGCACCTACCTCGTCACGACTGGCGGTGGCCGCGACGATGATGAGTAACAACCCCGCTACCCATCCGATGTCGATCAAATCGCCACTGTCGTAGGCACTCTCCGCCGACAGATAGGTAAAGCCACTGTCAGACAACGCGATGCAGGCCATCGCGATCGTCAGCATGGCCAACACCAGGCGTTGATCTCTTGCCGCTCGCAGCCACGCCATCGCAGCGATGGTCAGGATCACCACGTCCGAGATCGGATACGCCAGCGAAATGATCATGGCCGAGGCGCTGTCGGATCCCGCCGAATACATCGGGCTCAGGATGGTCACCCAACTCACCACGAAGAATGAACCGGCCACGATCACGCCGTCGAGCAGCGTGCGGCCCCGCGACTGGCCGTTCTCACCGGGGAAGAGGAGCAGGCCCACGCAGAACCCGACCGGCATGAGCAGGTAGGCCGCATCGGCTAGCGAGGGGAACGGCGGCTCATCGAGCGCGAGTTCGTAGTAGGCCCACAGCACCTCACCGAGCGCCCAACCCACCATCCCGATCGTCATTGCGACCCACGCTGCCCGCAGCCTGCCGTGCACCGCCCGTGCCGCGAAGGCGGCGAAGAATGCGCCCAGAATGCTCAGGCCGACGAACGCGATGTCGTTGACGGCTTTTATCGACGTGCCGTGCGACCAGGCGCCGGCGATCCAGACCACGAACACGGTGAAAATGACCGCGGCACCGATGGCGACATGGGCGGTTCTAGGCACGCTGCCCCTTCCTACACCGCCCGGGTAGCGAGTCGTCCGGGACAATACAAACGCTCGACCAGAGTAACGGACACGCAAAGGAGGGCTAGCGCAAACCACCCCGGCAGCCCTCGGACAAATGCCGCGTACCCATCTGCCAGCAACGTTGAGCGAGGCCCGCCTCCTCGAACTGGAGGCGCCGTCGTCCAGGCAATTGATGAGGGGACGTTCCTGGTGCTACCGCGCCCCGAGGTGTTGACCACGTATCGAGAGAAGGACGCGGACTACGAGCGGTGGATCGCCCTGGATGCGCCGCTACACGAGCGGCCTGGCCTAGCCCGTCAGGGATGCAGATTCCACTGGCCGACGTCTGACGCCAGGACGTCGTTGACATCGACTTCGAGGCCGCCGACCAGCGGGCCCGGATTCGACGCGGTGGCCACCACGCGCTGATAGAGGACGGCGCCGGGGTGGACCTTAGTGCCAGACCACGCTTTGGTTTGCCAAGCCCACCAGCGGCCGGGCGTACTCGACCTCCCGATCACACCGTCGGCCGCAGCCCATTCGCACGTATCGATGCCGCCGTAGATTCCGGTGCGCTGCACTCCGAGCACCGAGTTGATTCCGCGGAACCACGGCAGCGCAAGGCGATTCCACGTATCGCGGTTGATGTCCTCGTCGATGGTGAAGAAGACCGGCGCACTCTGGCCGCCGCCTGCCGCGGTGTGCAGCTGCCAGGCGGTACGCGCGTCGACGACACCGCCGGCATAACCACGCGTGAAGTCCGACGGCGCCGTTCCACCCGGCTTGCCGTATTGGTAATTGCTGACGATCACCAGCCCCGCCGCGGTCAGTGAGCGGGCGTAGGGCAAGGTGATCGGCTTGGCGCCGAACGAGGACCCGGGACGTGACGTCGAGACGTAGTTGACCACCCCGGAATGGCCGGCAGCGCGGATGTCCTGTGCGGGGATCTGTTTGGCGGCGAAATCGATCAGCGTAGGAGCCGCGGCCGCCGCTGTTGGCGTACCGGGCCCCAACGACACGGCACCCAGGCCTGCCAATGCCGTGGCGTAGCGCAGCGCGTCACGCCGGGTGACCGGTCGTGATCGCCGATGGCTGGCAGCCGAGGTCCAATCGGGCATCGCGTGATGTTAACGATGTGACTGCTGTTAACGGTGTTCCCACGCTGGCTGTGTTCGGTCCGAGTTCGGACCGTGACCTTACGGTCGCAACCCGTCAGCCGTAGGCGGTGTCGAGGAATCGGCTTCGGACTTCGGCTGATGGAATTGGGCACGTGTCGTGGCGCCCCCCGACGCGGTAACGCACGGCGGCGAACCGGTCGTAGAGCCAATCACGCACCGGCGATGGAATCACGTAGGCCGCCAACGCCAGCTTCCACCAGCCGCCGAGATATCCGGCGACCTGCAACAGAGCCGTAGAACGGATAAACACCGCCTCATCGGGTTGTCCGGCATTGCGAACGTAGACGGCGGAATCCAGACCTTCAAGCTCCGGGTGATGAGAAACCGTCTCGCGGGCGAAGTCACTGTCCAGGGCAGCGAACCGTAGGGGTCCGTCGGGGTCGTATCGAAGAATGGTGCGTACGGCGCTATTGCAAACCCCGCACACACCGTCGTACAGCAAAACCGGGGCGCTCGGTGTCGGCGTCATCGGACTCCACCTCCCAGATACAGCTATCGCCCTTCCAGCATCGCAAATCAGGCTGGGGTGTGGAGCAGACTGTTCCCACAGTCACAGCTCAGCGGTCCGGGGGAGTCCACCCGACAGGTAGCCGTTTGATGCCGTGGAGGAACGGCGAGCTCAGGATGGCCGGCTCCGCAACAGCGACGATGTCGGGGATCCGGTTGTGCAACTCTTCGAACAACATCCGGATCTCCCGCCGAGCAAGATTGGCGCCCAAGCAGAAGTGAACACCGCCGCCGCCATATCCGAAGTGCGGGTTGGGATTTCGGGTGACGTCGAACGACCATGCGTTCGCGAACTTGATTTCGTCACGATTGGCCGAGTTGTACCACATCGAAACCTTGTCGCCGGCCTTCATCTTCACACCACCGAGTTCGACGTCCTCCTTGAGATTGCGCCGCATGAAGATCACCGGAGTGGCCCAGCGCACGATCTCCTCGACCGCCGTAGCCGCGACGCTGTCGAAATCGGCCCACCACGTCTCGCGCGCCTCAGGATATCGGCTCAATGCCACCATGCCGTGGCTGATGGCGTTGCGGGTGGTCTCGTTACCTGCAGCCGACAACAAGATGAAGAACGACGCGATCTCCGCAGACGACAGCTGTTCACCGTCGACCTCTGCGTGCACCAGATTCGAGGTGAGGTCCTCGGCGGGTGTGGCCCTGCGGGACTCCGCCAGCTCGACCCCGTAGGCAGCGAGGTCGAGAACCGCCTGGATCGCCTCATCGTGGCCGGCGACCTCCTCGTCACCGACTCCCAAAGCCACCGACGTCCAGTGAAAGACCTTGTGCTGATCCTCTTCTGGGATGCCCATCATGTCGCAGATGATCTGCAGCGGAAACGGACCCGAGAGGCACTCGACGAAGTCGGCCTGCCCGTCGGGGTGGTTGGCCACCAAGTCACTCACCAACTGCTGCACCCGGGTACGGACACTCTCCTCGATGCGAGCCACCATTTTCGGGGTGAACGCGCGGTTGACGATTGATCGAAGCCGTTGGTGACGCGGCTCATCGAGGTTGATCATCGATCCACTGAACTCCGCGACCGCCGGGTCGATCTCGCTCAACGACACGCTGGTCGGGACGGAACTGAACACTTCTGGGTGCCGGCTCGCATGATGCACATGCTCATACGACGTCAGCGCCCAGTGCCCGGGGCCTGACTCGAATCCGGGTACCGTCGCAGCCTCGAAGAACGCTATCGGCGCTTCGCGGCGCAGTGTGGCGAACGCCCCGTCACGACGGTCGTCGTCCCAACCCCAGAACTCGAGTGAGCCGAGGTCGATATCGCTCAGCCGTATGTCCGGCGGCGGTGTGCCGTTTGCCTGATGCGTGATACCGGAATCGAGCGTTGTCATGGTGACCTCCCCGGGGTCCGACCGTGTCTGCCACCGCCATGATCACGCCAACCTCAGCCAAGAGCACAGGTAGAGCACTACTTAACTTTCGTGCAGGGCGGCCCACTCCGTGGCCTGCGTGGTTATCTGGCCGCGGATCAACACATCGCCGGAATTGAGCATTTGGGTCCCGCTGGCGCAGGTGCCGCGTGCTGCTCAGGGGCAGGTCGCGAGGCCGGAGGCGGCTCTTGGCGTGCCGGCGGCGCTTCATGCGCTGGCGGCGCCTGCCGGTCGGGCTGCTCCGGCGCCCGGGCAGCAGGTGCCTGAAGGACTGGCGCCTGCCGGGCCGGCGCCTCCGGAGCCGGGGCCTCAGTCTTCGGGGCGGGGGTCTCAATCTTGGGAGCCGGAGCCTCCTCCTGCGGGTGCGATTCCGGTGCGGTCCGCTGCTGCGGTGGCTCTTGTTGCACCGGTGCCGCAGAGCGGTCCCGGGATTCTGATTGCGGCGCCTGCGGAACCGGATTGACTTGGTGCGGTGCCGAGTCCTCGGGGGCAGGAACCACCGCTGGGACCAGCGGAGTCGCCGGTCTCGGTTCGGCTGACGGCGCCGCCGCGGGGTTCGGCGAGTCAGCCCTCGACGGGTTCTCCATCCGCCCTGAGGAAGGACGGGGGTCGCTTCCCGGCTGCGTATCGGCCGGCACGGACTCGGACTTTCCCTGTGGTTGATCGGCCTTCGGCGGTGTGTAGGCGGGCACCGGCGAAAGCTTGGGTGCGGTAAACGCGGGGGACACCTTCGACGGTGGCGCGGTCGGCGCAGATGCCGTCAAAGCTGGTGGCGCAAGGGATGTTTGGTGGCCGGGCGAGGACGCCATCAACCGCTGCGTGGCCGGCGACACTGGCTGCAACCCGGTCGGGATCGTGATCTGCGGCGCGAGTTCCTTGGTGAAGTCGCGCGTGGACTTGTCCGCGAGATCCTTGATCGACGGGCCCGAGTGCGCCGCCGTGCCGTTGGAGATGAACTGTGCCAGTGAGGCATTCAGGTTCACCACCGGCGACGAAACGTGGATGTTTGCCTCGATGACCGACGCATTGGGCAGCGGCGCCCAGTCGCGGTTACGCGGATTGTGCCAGTCCCGGTTCATGTTCCAGTTCTGGTATTGGTTCGGGTTGAATCCGCGGGCCTGATCCCATTGTGTGCGGCGGTAGACGGGGTCGTTGTTCTGGAACTTCCATTGGTAGTACTGCTCGTACGAGTGGTGGCCGTTGTACCAGTCTTGATCGCGTGGATCACCGGGATGGTCGCGGCGTTGACCCCAGTCGTTGCGACCGTCGTGGTCCCAGCCGTTGCGGTCGTAGCCAGCCCAGTTATAGCCGGCCCAGTTATAGCCCCAGCGGTCATAGCCCCACCGGTCGTAGCCGCAGCGGTCGTAACCCCACCGGTCAAAGCCGAGGAAGTCGTAGCCGTACTGGTTGTAGCCGCTGAGGTCGTAGTTGTACCAGTTGCCGGGGTTGTATCCGTAGAGCGGTCCCCACGATGGGTCGTAATAACCCAGGTCTTCGAGGTTCGGGGTGAGCGGAGGCGCGTAGGGCTGCGGCCAGTCCGCCAGGGGGGCGTCCGGAACACCGGGCGGCGGTGGGCCGTAATCGTCGGGTGCCACAGTCCCCGCCTCGTCGGTGATCGGATATCCCCAGCTGGGTGCGGACGCGGTCGTCAACGCCACATCTGGCGATTGCGACGGATCGGCAGCCGGATCGGCTGGTGGCGGCGCGGGCAACGCGGGGAGTTGTTGCACGGAATCGGGGGTGTACTGCAGAAGCTCTTGTGTCAGTTGCAGATACAGGTTCTGCAGGCTGGTCCGCTCAGGTGATGATGACAGGTAGTCCAAGTCCTCCTTCGCCTGATTGAGTGACGTGCGTGCGCTGGTCAGCTGATCAGGCGTGGGCTGCTGTCCGCTGCCGAGGATGTCCTGCGCCTGCTTCAGATCGTTGACGACGGCGGTCAGGGCGACGTCTTGTGAGTGCCCTGGAAAAATTGTCTTCTCGACACCCCACAGAGTGCCTCCCGGCGACGTCTCGTACGTTGCGCTCAGTACGCCGGCGACGAGCAACACCGCCAATCCGGCCGCGGTGACGCTCTTACTTCGGCGCGAGCGGGGGATGAGCCTGCGCCACCGTGACGACGGCGGGTCGGGCTCAGCGAACTGCAGAATGTTCTCCCGAAGCGGTGGGGGACTGAGAGTCGTCATGTCGGGCCTCCTGACAACGACCGAAGCCGTGCTTGCGTCGCTCCCGACCACGCGATGTCGTGCTTAGGTCACACAACTAAGCACAACTAAAAATCTACGCAGAGCTTCCCGACACGCCGAGCGCCGCGCCAGAACTCTCATCAAGTCACAGCTCCCGCATAGAGACGCATGTGAAAGGAGTTGTCAGGTGATGCGAAAGACGGGGTAGTCGTCGACGATCGCCGCGAAGTCACTGAGCGGCGCTGTGCGGTCGATCGGGAAGAACGGACGCGCGCCGGGTGCGAGCTCGAGGTATCTACGCAAGATCGCGGGGCGGTCATCGGTGAGGTCTTCGATCAACGACACCGACTCCCGCCTCTTTCTCTGCAGCAGTACCGCACGGTGATCGGCTCGAAGGTTGCGCACCCAGTTCGTCTGCTGTCCAAGCATGGCCACCAGATAGCGCTCACCCTGGTAGTCCGCGATAACCACAGGGAACGAGATGATCCGTCCCGTCTTGCGACCGCGAACTTCGAGCGCGGCCGCAGAGCTCGGTAGAACGCCCGCTTCCGCCAGGATCGCGGCCACCCGGTTCGAGAGACGGGCCGACCACCCGGGACGACTCCCGCGGTACTGCCACCTCTGAAACGCACTGATCGCGTCGCGCAGCATGTGGCCAGCTTAAGGCTGCTGTCTATACAGCGGGTGTCACGTCGCTGCCGGAGCCTTTGACCGAAGCCTTGGCGCGGTTCTGCGGCGGTACAGCCTTCTTGCCGCGGACAAATCCGGTGGCAGAGACCACCGCCGACAGCAGCGCGCTTTCCCCGTTGACAAACGGATGAAAGCCGACGCCGGCACCTCCACGGCCCTTGACCGGGATATCGGCGACTTCGGTTACCTTCCAGCCCTTTTCGGATATCGATAGAATGGCCTCGCCGTTCTCACAAGTCAGCGGCAACGCGGCGATGACCTCATCGCCGTCGGCGGCCAGCTTGACTCCGGCGACACCGTTGCCCGCCGCGCCCTGCGGATTCACCGCGGCAGGATCGATCCGCAGCACCTTTCCGCGTCGCGTTACCAGCGCCAGATGCGATCCGGGAGCCATCACCCCAGACCGGAGTAACCCGGTGATGTCCGGCGCCACCGGGATGTCGCGGATCTTGTACGGCAGACCGTTTCCGGTGGTGAATTTGATGCGCCCGTCGGTCCACACCGCCCAGCCCAGTCCCGAGGTCAGCAGATCGCCGTGGCTATCGGAGAACACACCGCGGTCATCAAGTCGCCACGCGGCGTTGGACTTACGCTCGCGGGAGCCGTCTTCGTCAGCACTCGACGCGGTCGGGGTGGCTTCGAAGTCCAGCACGGTGCGACGGTCGAATTCCGCGCCCTTGAACAGCTTTGCAGTCTCGACCAGCTCGTCGTCGATCACCTTCCGGCGCGCATCGGGGTTGGACACCAGCTCGGTGAGTTCCGCGAACTCGGCATCGAGCTTCTCGGCTTCGGCCTGTAGCTCGATGACGTCAAGCTTGGTGAGTCGCCGAAGCTGCAGGCCCAGAACATAATCCGCCTGTTCGGCGTCGATCGCGAACCGCGCCTGCAAACCCTGGCGGGCGTCGTCGACGGTGTCGGACCCACGGATCACGGCCACCGCGGCATCGATATCCAGGTGAATGGTCATCAGACCGGCCACCAGATGGCGCCGTGCGGAGACCTTCTCCAATCGATACTCGCTGCGGCGCAACACGACCGAGTCGCGCAGATGCAGGAAGGCGGCGATCAGCTCGCGTACCGACCACCACCGCGGCACGCGATCCTCGTCGAGCGCGACCAGGCTGGCGGCGAACGACGACTCGAGCGGGGTCAGGGCGAGCAGCTGGTCGCGGATCTGGTCGGCGCTGTGGCCGCGTTTGGCGGTGACGACGATGCGCAGCCCGTTGCGGCGGTCGGTCAGGTCGGACATGTCTGCCACACCGGACATCTCGCCGGACTCGACAAGCGCCCGAATCCGTTCCTGCACGGTATTACTCGCGACACCGGGAGGCAGCTCGGTGATGATGACATTTTTTCCGTCGACGGAGACGGTGCCGCGCACCGTGAACTGCCCGCGGCCGGTGGTGATGTACTCCCGCAGGCCGGCGGTTCCGATCACGCTCGCGCCGCTGCCCCAGTCGGGGCCTGGAATGAGCTTCACCAGCCTGTCGTCGGTCATGTTGGGGGTTTTCAGAAGCGCCCGGCAGGCGGCCATGATCTCGCGCGGGTTATGCGCGGGCACCTTGGTGGCCCAGCCTTCAGCGATGCCGACCGCACCGTTGCACAGCAGCACCGGCCATTGGGCCGGTAGCACGGTCGGCTCGATCCACTCGCCGTCGAACGTCGAGACCATCGGCACAGCGTGATCGTTGAGCTCAGCGGTCAGCGCCGCCCCTGGCGCGGACAGCCGCATCTCGGTGTAGCGGTCCGCGGCCGGGATGTCGCCCTGGATGCGGGGGAATGCGCCTTGTCCGTCAATGACTTTCACGCGCTGGAACTCTGCGGCCATCAGTGCCGCCGCGCCGTACATCGACGCACCGCCGTGTGGGTGCAGGTTGCCGGTGACCGCCGAGCAGACCTTTGAGGATTTCTGCGGCTTGTTCCCCGGCAGCAGTCTGGAATCGTGCATCTGGTAGAGCAGCCGCCGCTGACCGGGCTTGAGCCCGTCGAACGCGGACGGGATGGCGCGGTCGCTGACGCTGTAGAGCGCGAAGGTCAGCTGGTAGTGGTTCCAGTAGTCGTCGGCGCTCTGCGCGAGGACCAGATCTGGATTCTGCTCGGGAATGTCCAGGGTGGCGGTCACAATACGTCCTTAGTCGAGATCGAGGGCCGCGGTGTCGACGCGAGAGGCGACATCGGCCATCCAGGTGCGCCGGCCCTCCGGCGGCCCACCGAACAGGGTGTGGTGCAGCTTCGGGTCCCCGTCATCGAGGTGCACCCGAATCACGGTGCGCCGCTGCGGATCCAGCACGGTGTTCCAGAAGTCGTCGGCGTCCATCTCGCCGAGACCTTTGTTCCGCTGCACCTCCACCTTGCGTTTTGAGGTGGCTTTCATCTGAGCCACCGCGGCATCGCGTTCCGACTCGTCCTGGCAGTAGATGCGCTCCTGGCCGTCCTTGACCACGAACAGCGGCGGCAATGTCACGTAAACCATCCCGGCCTTGACGAGCGGCCGATAGAAGTCCAGGAACATCGAGATGAGGCTCGAGTTGATGTTGCCGCCGTCGGGGTCGGCGTCGGAGGCGAACAAGATCCGGTCGTACCGGCACGACTCCGGATCGCAGTTGTCGCGCACTCCGCATCCCAGGATGCGTTCGATCGAATCGAACTCGTCCTTGACCCGAGCTTTGCTCACGGTGAAGCCATAGACGTTGGGCGGCTTGCCTTTCAGCGGGAACGCTGCTTGGAAGGTGGCGTCGCGCGCCGCCTTGATGGTGCCCAGTGCCGAGTCGCCCTCGCACAAGAACAGCTCCGCGCCCGACCCGCGACCACTTTCCCGGCTGGGCAGCAGCTTGGGTGGCAGCGACAGGTTCGTCCCCAGCCCCTTGGCTTTCGACGCAGCGCGGGAGCGGGCTTTGGCGCCCTCAGCACTGCGCCGCGCCCTGGCGGCCTCGAGCGCCAGCGTGGTCCACCGCGATACGGCGTCGGCGTTGCCGGGGTTGGCGGCCCAGATGTTGACGCTGCGCGCCACATCGGGGGCCATCGCCACGTTCAGAGAGCGGGAGGACACGGCGGTCTTCGCTTGGGAGTCCCATGCGACGTCCGGTGCGCGGGTATCGACGGCGAGGGAGGTGACCGCGGCGAAATCCTGCGCCTCCGGGCCGTCTTCGCCTTTGGCCAGGCCCAAGTCTCGGATCCGGGACGCACGGTCAGCCAGTGCCTCGGATAGTCCCTTCACCGCGGCGGTCAGGTGGGATCCGCCGCCGGGGGTGCGCACGGTGTTGCAGAACGCGGCGACCATGGCCGGTTCGGCGGGTCCGGCCGTCAACGACCAGCGGAATGGGGTCGGGCCGCGGCCGGTGGTGTACTCGCCGCGGCCCTCCACCACGGCTCGAGCACCTGGAACGGGGGTTCCGGCGGCGGCACACATGAGGTCAAGAAGGGTATCGGTGCCCCATGGACCGCTGAACGGTTCGAGCAACTCGGGCCGGATCTCGTCGCCGGGCCAGCTTTCGTCGATGACGACCAGCTGCACACCGGGGGACATCCGCGCAGCGGCGTGCGCCCGCAAAAGTACCTCGTTGATGTCCACACTGGAGTCCGGCACCACGATCGGGTCGAACAAGATGCGCACCGTGGTGCCGTGGGCATCCGGTTTGCGATTGCCGACGCCGCGCAATTTCTGCGTGTCGGAGCGGGCGAACGGGGCGTCCGGATCGAAATCCTTACCCTCGAACGTGCCGGGATAACCCCTGCCGAAACTCTGCAGGTAGGTCTTGCCCGCGCGACGCACCGTCACATCGGTCCGAGCGGAAATGAAAACCGCTGCGGCAGCACCGATTCCGTTCAGACCAGCGCCCGTGCTGGCCGCGTCAGTGTGCTCGGAGAACTTGCCGCCGGCCCGCGCGGTACCCAAAGTCTTGACGATGCCGTTCTTCCCGGTCACCGGGTCGGAGTCGACAGGAAGGCCCCGGCCGTCGTCGGCGACGCTGACCGATCCGTCGCCGTGCAAGGTGATCGTCACGCACGACCCACCGTGGCTCGGATCGGCGACCTCCTCGATCGCGTTGTCGACGATCTCGCGCAGCGCTGTGTTGAGCACGTCCAGCCCGAGGTTTACCGCCGGGCGCAGGCGGGTGTGCTGGACATCGTCAAGTTCGGTGATGTCAGCCGCGGTGTAACTCACTGCTCGTCCTTTTACGTCAAGGCCGGCGGACGGGCGGACTGAAACGCAGGCCTAACCGGCTATCCACTCGGCGATCACGGGTGTGCCGCCGAAATCGTAGTCGGTAGGCCGGACATCTTCGCGGAGCCTCGGCCGTGCGCGAGCAGACTCTTATGGAACGCCCGGGACGACCGGCTACACGGCAGCAGTGTCAAGCATGGTTATCCGGGTAACGAACAGCGCAGTCAGGAGCGGCAGCCGGCCCGCCTGAGTGCTGTAGATCTTCGCGCCGTCCCCGCTGAGCACCAGGCCCTTGGGCGCACCGCCCCTGATTCGTACCGCCGGGCCCGACGAGCACGTCGAAAATCCCGCCCGGCATGTCGGCCGTACCGGTGACGGCGCCGTCGCTATCGACGAGCCGCTATCCACACCGGCGTCAATTTATCAGGTTTTTCTCAGGTTTCGCGGATTTCGGTGCACCGCACAAGCGCACACGTCGACACGACAGCTAGCTCCAAAGCGCATGTTCGCACGAAGGGAAATGGGGGAGTCGAAGTGCGCCAACGACTCTCGTCAACACGGCATGACTTCAACCGGATGAGCGCTCAACGGCTCAATGACGATCCCCGCGTCTTTCATCAGTTCTATTGAGCGCATAGTGTCCATCACACTCGCGACATCGCCCTGAAGCACCATGTAGGCGGCACGGTTGGCTTGCTCATAGAACTCCTTCATCGAGTCCAGGCTTCGAAAAACCGGGAAATACGAAACACCGTCTCGCTGAAGTAAAAACAGTTTCTGTCCGCCTTCTTTGGTGTCCCCAAAGGGGGTGGAGTAGAAGACATTTGCATCGACGGGAGCTGCTTCATGGTGCTTGTTCTTCCGAAATAGGCCCATGCGATCTCCTTTCCGGCGGTGGCCGCTGACTCTGTGGACCTGCACGTGCGGCCGGGAAAACCCACATTGCCAGATCCGCGGCGGTCCGAAAAGTCACCTCATTCGTCGATCAGCCAAGGGATGTGGCCACGCCGCTAAACCGCCAATACGACCGTTCTAGGTTGACGATTGCGGATAACCTCGCCGCACGGCCCGGTCGAGGATGCCCAATGTCGCGCGCAATGCCGGCTCGCCGACGATCGGAAAAATCTTGGCGTCGCGCCAATGCTGATCGATGTCGGACCAGTCGTAGAACGACGTGACCGCCGTCCCGCCGTCCGAGGGATCCAACCGGTAGCCGTACACGTGCCCGATGTCCGGCTTCAGCTGGCCGAAGATCGTCCACGCAATCAACCGGTCCTGTTCGAACTGCGTGATCGAGACGGTGACGTCGTACTTGCCCAACGGGTAATCGTTGAGCGATTCGCGGTCCATGTGCACGACGAAACTGTCGCCCGCGGCACGGACCGGTTGGCCGTCGGCGTCCTGCAGCATGCCGGTGGCGTCAATCGCGACGTGGCCCTGCGGATCGCAGAGCACCGCGAAGATGTCCGCGGCAGGCGCGGGGATGATTCGTTGAACCTCGATGCGTTCGCTCACCGATACATCGTGGCACGTGATCTACGACCTGTTTCGTCTTCGCCGTGGGTGTAGTCGACCCCAATTTTTGAACTTCGCCTGTGTTTCGTCCGCGGTCGTTGGCGTCATCATCAGTAACCTGAGTGTTTGGGTATGCGTGAACTGTGTGTCGTGGCTTTCACCTGGGGCGGCCTGAACCAGACGCTCGACTGTCGGCTTCATCAGTGGCGAGGGTCATGCCCGTCAATCAGAGTCAGCGCTCACCAGATCGATGACACCGTAGCGGACTACTTCGTGGCCATCTACCAACAAAGACCTTCACCATCCGACGGCCTTCAAACCCGTTGACGATCAACTTGCCTTCTTCACAACATGTTTCGGGGCTCGGCGATCAATACCGAACAGTTCGCGTGATGCAGCGCCGCGCTTCCGGGGCGCCCCAACAGTTCTTTGATGGCCTGTCCGCGTTCGTGGGCGACCACGAGCAGCTGAAGTGAATCGCCGTGCTCGACCAAATATCTCAGCGGGCTGCCATGCAGCGCCACCGCCGCCACATCTAGCTCGGGATAGTTTCTTCGCCACAATTCCAGACGGCGCTCGAGCGCTGCCTTGACATGGCGATTGCCATCGGTGACGGCGTGATCGTCACGGGGGTCGGCGTACCGCGACTGCCAGATCGCCATCACCCGCAACGGGGCGCCACGCAGCCGCGCTTCATCGAACCCGTGCCGCAGGGCAGCATCGCCTCCCGCTTCGTCCAGCACCACAGCCACGCATCGCCGTGTACTCACTGCCGGGTCGATAGCTCGGACAACGACCACAGGGCAGTGCGCTGCCGTCGACAATTCCGCAGCCGTCGATCCGACGCGGCCGTCCCGGAAATGCTCGAAACCAATAGAGCCGACGCACAGCATCGCCGCGTTCCTGGATGCGGCAAGCAACGCTTGCAGGGGTTGGCCGCGGAGGATCTCCGCCTCGATCTTCACCGGCTTCTCAGTCGACTCGACGGCGATGGCCGCGCACCGCACCGCCGTCTCGGCGGCCGCGAACTCGCGGGCGATTTCCTGCGCGTCGGTGTCCCGTCCCTCGGCGGGATCGATCGCGTACACCAAGCGCAACGGAATGTCGCGGGCGATCGCTTCGTCCACAGCCCACAGCGCAGCGTCTATGGCCGTTCGCGACCCGTCCACGCCGACGACCACCGACGCTGCGACGCTCTGGATTTCAGCCATGATCAATTCCCCTCAGTGGTCTGAGATGACACCGACGCTATCGGCACAGGTCGTGATCACGGAGGGGCGAAGGTCCTCGCCATGTGGTCATTGGTCCCCAATATCGGTCGTCATCAGCTTTGGGGACTTGCGCCCCTGGACGACTGCGTTTGGGCGCGACATCGTCGATCTGACTGTCACATTCCATCGGAGGCGGCGTGTGCCCATGACTACAGATTTCCCTGACGACGCCACCCTCAGCACCGCAATCGAATTGGCCAACCGCGCGCCGTCGGGCCAGAACTCGCAACCATGGCAGTGGCAAATTGGGTCGCACACGCTGAATCTTTACGTCAAACCCGAGGTGCGTTCGAACCAGACCGCCGACGGCCACGGCCTGATCGTCGACTGCGGAGCAGCCTTGCACCACGCATCGATTGCACTGTGCGCGTTGGGCTGGCGCACCGGCGTCCAGCGGCTCCCGAATCCAGACCACTCCGATCACCTCGCGTCACTGCAACTGCACCGCGGCGCACCCGCTGATATCGACATTGCGATGGCGGCAGCAATTCCCAGGCGGCAGGACGATCGACGCGCTTACAACTCATGGCCCGTTGCGATGGGCGACATTGCTCTGATGGGTGCTCATGCGGCGCGCCACGGCGCAACGATGCGGCGGATCGAAACCACCGATGCGTATCTAGGACCGCAGGCGCAACACTACGTTCCGCTACCTGAACCTGCTGCCGGTGTGTCAAGGGCCAGTGACAGCGGTGTCCTACTTGCATTGGGGACCGCGGCAGACGATATCGGCAGTCAGCTTCGGGCCGGCGAAGCGACTAGCGCGGTGTTGCTCACTGCGACCGTCCAGGGATTGGCCTCATGCGCTCTGGCGGAGGAGCTCGAGGTCGCCGATACGCGGACGAGGCTACGCACGAGCGTGTTCGACGACATGCTGTTTCCGCAGATGCTGCTGCGGGTGGGCTGGCCGCCGTTGAATGTCGATCCGTAACACTCAGCAATCCTTCTGTGGTGGCACGAACGTGACGACCTATTCACCTATGGCACAACATCTTCTCAGTGCACAAAACCGTCCGCCCTGTCGCCGACCATCTGCTCTATGAGATGGGGACTTTCGTCGGACTCGTCGCTCAATCCGGCCCGAAGGTCGGGGGCCTTCGGCCATATCGGCCAACGGCTGTGTGAAATACGGTTGATCTGGCGGCCAACTCCGTTTCCCGCATCGCACCACCAATGAAAGAGACATGAACATGAAAGAGACTGTCCAGCAAAAGAAATCAGATCCCAAGGCCGGCGATCTCACGGAGGAGTTACGTGCGTCGGCGGAATCCGGCCAGCGCGCCGCCGGCGCGGCGCTGCGTAAGTTCCGCGACGCGGTCGATGAAACCGTCCCCGAGTTGGTTCAGCCGTTGCGCAACAAGGTCGTCGATGCCGCCCTCGAGCTGGCAGACGATCTGATCCAAGCGCAATACAAATTTCACCGCAGTCTTCTCAAGACCGCCGACCATGCACTATCAAAGGCGGACAGCGACCGGGAGACGATCACAAGCCGATAGCTGGCTAACGGGTTGTCAGCGGCGCGACCCAGCGGATATGAGTACCCCCACCTGGGCGGCTGTCGATCGCACAGGTCCCGCTGACAGCCGTGGCCCGGCGCTCGAAGTTCGCCAATCCACTGCGCCGCTGATTGCCTGGGTCGATGCCGCATCCATCGTCGGTAATGTCGACGGTCAGTTCGTCGCCCACCACGACGCCGATGACGAGATGCTCTGCGCCGGAGTGCCGTACGGCGTTGCTAACTCCTTCAGCGACGACGGCGAGGGCATGTTCGGCCACTTCCTGCCCGACCACGATCAGAGGCCCCGACAACTGAACTGAGGTTTCGATATCGCGGTTGTCGGTGAGTTCGCCGACAACGGTCTGAATTCGCTGACGAAACCCACCGGCGAACCCGGTGGGGGACTGCAGCGCGAAAATCGTGGTCCGGATTTCGTTGATGGTGGATTGCAAGTCGTCGACGGTATGGTTCAGCCGCTCGTTGATGTCGGATGAGTGCGAACGTGCGATCGTTCCCTGCAGATCCATGCCCGCGGCGAAGAGACGCTGAATGACATGGTCGTGCAGGTCATGCGCGATGCGTTCACGATCGGCGATCACCGTCATTTCGCGGGCCTGCTCACGGCTCTCGGATAACCGCAGCGCGACGACGGCATGATCGGCGAAGTTCTTCATCAGCTCCAGATGGTTCGCGTCAAAAGGACTGTCATTAGTGTTTCGAGCCACGGCGAGGATGCCGAACACGGATTGTTGGTCGCAGAGCGGCACGACGATCGCTGGCCGCTGGCCCACGTCGGTAAATGCCTGGATGGGATGGCGAAACGATTCGGTAATCAGCGGTGTACGCGATCGGTAGACCCCACCGGTCGTCGACGCGTCCACCGGAACTTCCTGGCCGACCACCTCGTCGGCCATCAACCCCACCGCCGCCGAGATCACCAAGGTCTGGACCTCAGCGGCTGGCAGATCGGGGTCACCTGGGACGAGGACGATGCCCTGCTCGGCACGGGTCAGCGCACAGGCGCGCTCTGCGATCAACCGGAGCGGTTGCTGCACCGGGTTGGCGTCAGACAACAAGGCGGTTGTGATTTCCCGGCTGGCGTCGACCCATTCAGCCGCGCTGTGGGCCTGCTCGAATAGTCGGGCATTGTCGACGGCCACCGCAGCAGCGGATGCAAGTGCTCGGGCGACAACCTCGTCCGCTTCGTTGAACTCGGGACCTCCCGTCGGCTGGGTGAGGTACAGGCTGCCGAAGGCCTTGTCCCTGATAGTGATGGGGACCCCGAGGAAGGCCCGCATGGGCGGGTGGTGCTCTGGGAAGCCGGCCGTGGCCGGGTGTGCCGCTAAGTCGCTCAACCGCAACGGTTCGGGATGTTCAACGAGGACACCCAGCACGCCCTTCCCGACCGGCAAGTGGCCGATCGTCGCGGCAGTCGCGTCATCGATACCCGAGTGCAGAAACGATGCCAGCTGACCGTCGGCGCCCTGAACACCCAAGGCTCCGTAATGGGCGCCGGTCAACTCCATCGCCGCTCTCACGATCCGCCGCAGAGTGGCGTCCAGATCGAGATCAGCCGCCAGACCGACGATGACACGAAGAAGATGTTCCATCTGGTCACGCCCACTGAGCAACTCGTCGAGCTGCGCATGCATATCGCCGACGAGCGACCGTCGCCCGAGCTCAGCAAAGGCCGAATCCTCGTTCGCGTTCTCCATCGGCCTGCCCTCCAGCTGCAGGATCCAGGCAGCGTCAATACGCTATTGACGAGTCGCAGATAGGTCCATCCTATTGACGTATCGCAGGTATGACCAGGCCTGTTCGCTGGACAACCGAGTTCAGCGTCGAGATGCCGCACCCCAGGTGAGCACCTCGTCCAGCGGGCGGCGAGGGGTCGGCGGTTCGACGTCCTCGGCCACCGGCACAGAGCCGACCCGGATCAAGACCTGGGGCAGCGCGCGCCCGGAAAGCCGGCTGAGGATGTCACGGCTGGCCGCAAGCTCGGTCATGTGGGTCAGCGGGCAGGTCGCGAAGCCCGCCATCGTCGCCTCCAGAAGCGCTACCGAAAGCGCCTCGCCGCAGGTGAGGATGTCGAGGCGGTTGTCGTCGAAGGCAGACAACATGACGATCTTCGACCTGTCTTCGGGGACCTGCGAACGCCTCTCGCGATGGTGGGTGACGGGGAAGTTGCGGCCGATATCCACCCGATCACCTTCTGCCGCGGTGACGAGTGAACTTTGCGGTATGCCGTCAGAAGCTCCGAATGGCCCAGTCCACCATGCCAATTCAGCATGATACGACGAATCGTACAGGCGCAGTGATTCTGTCAGCTGGGATGCTTCGGCAAGTTGCGGGCGCGCGTTGTCGGGAAGAACATCCAACAAAGCCAGATCATCGCCGACCTGCTGGCGCAACACAAGCTCGAAGGCGTCCCAATCGGCGGGCTCGTCAAACGGCAAGCGGTCGGTGCGTCGTGTGAGGATCGCATCGGCGCGGCCCCGGTGGGCGTCGGTGACGAACTCCATGGGAACGAAGTCGATCGACGCCAGGTGCGTGTAATCGTTGGGATTGGGGTGATAGTCGACATTCGCCACCCAACCAGCCGCAGCCAGAGCGACCCTGAAGTGGTCGAGCACCGCCCCGCAACTCAGGAGTGCTTGCCGACCCGAGGAGTCTGCGTCGACGAGACGATCACGGTCCACAAATAGCTGCAGTCCGCCTGCGTGGTCGCCGACGAAACGCCATGGTTGGCTGTTGTGGATCGACGGGGCTCGGCACGCACGATGCACAGTTTGGGCGATGACGTCGCGCGACAGCGTTGTTCGGATCATGACACTTCCTCCTACACCTGCGAATTATGGCGTGGACCGCGAGGTAATCGTCGGGGCGGCCACAGGTCAGTCGTGACGTGGCCCGATGACCGCAATGTGAGCTGCGTGTACGACCGCCGAACTCCCGGGGACAAGGTCAAAGGTGTGACGGGTACTCAGCTGCGGGGACATCGCACACAGCCTGCCGCTGTTCAAGTAGATCGTCGTCTTCGCCGTTGTCCTCGACCGGGCGCGCTTGTTCGGCGATATCGGCGTCGTCGGCCTGGGGTATCGGTTCGATGTTCACCACCACGCGCGAAATGCTTTGCCGTTCTTGGTTGTTGTCAACCTCCGACACCCGTCGCTGAATGCCTTTCAACAGACCGCGGGTGATCAACGCAGTGGCGGGGCCGGCCAGCTCAGCCAACAACACCTCACCTGGGTGCCGCAGCGCCACCCTCGTCCGAACGAGGACCCGGCAGCGGTCATCCCCGTACGGGATCAGATGAAATGACCAGACAGTTTCCCATGGCAGGCTCGGAGGCCCCGCGTGTAGGACGATGGATCGTTCGTCGGTCAATGCGACAACCCGCATCACGATCCCGTCGGGCAATCGAAGCCAACCTTTGGGCGCCAGCCGGACGACGTCGCCGACGCTGAGGTGTTGCCACTCCGGATGAACGCGGTCGGCGTTGCGATAGTGCAGCCCCATCGAGTTCTCCAGCAACTCAAGACCGTAGGCACCGCCGCGGTCTTGTCCCATCTGCGCAAGCCACGGCCAGACCGCACTTGCCGACCGATCGATCCACACCCCTTCGGTCGTGCGAAGCACGGGTTGCCTGAGGAGTTCGTCGCCAGGCAGGACCATCCGGCATTCCTGCTTCGTGGTACCCCAATTTCGGTAGTACCGCCTGGCCGCATAAAGCAAAATCAGCGTTGAAGCCATCGCCGCACGTTGTTTGTGCCCGCTCATGTATTCACTCTGCGGCGTGTGGCGGCTATGCGGCTAGGGCCGGTCGTCCCTTGAAGTCGAAGCGAAAGTCCCCGCCGACTGATGGGCGGCGTACCGCAGGCCGGCGGTCGGATTCACACCATGCTGCGGCAACCCGCTAGTAGCCCAATCATTCACGCCGTCAATGAGAAAAGCATGGTCGCCACCGCGATACGGCCGGCCTGGTACTGGCCGCCAAGCTCAGAAGCCGTTCGCCCTGCCGCCCGATGTCCCATTGCATAGGGTGCGCGTTGTGGAATCTGCTATCAAGCGCATCGCGATCAGTACCGGCGGTGGTGACGCGCCGGGGCTCAACGCCGTCATCCGCTCGGCCACCTTGGCAGCGCGTAATCGCGGATGGGATGTTGTCGGTATCCGCGACGGCTTCAATGGACTGCTTTTTCCCGGCGAGTATCCCGACGGCGGGCTCATCGCGCTCACGCGTGAAAGAGTTCGCGGCATCCTGCATCAGGGCGGGACGATCCTGGGCACCACCAATCGCGGCAATCCAATTGCCTTTCCGGTGCAGCAGAGCGATGGCACCTGGTTGGAGGTGGACCGGACCCGCGAGCTGCTCAACCGGTTCGACGAGCACCGCATTGATGCGTTGATTACGGTCGGCGGGGACGGATCGTTGACGATCGGCCGTCACTTACATGAGGCGGGGCTGCCGCTGGTCGGAGTGCCCAAGACGATCGACAACGATCTGGAGAAGACCACCTCGACATTCGGTTTCGACACAGCCGTCGACTTCGCCTCGGAATGCATCGACCGGCTGTTCTCGACCGCGACATCGCACGGGCGCATCATCGTGGTGGAGGTGATGGGCCGCTACGCCGGGTGGATTGCGCTGCACGCCGGTATGGCGTCGGGCGCACATGCCATCCTGATTCCAGAGATCCCGTTCGACCTAGAGCCGGTGGCGGCGTTGGTCGCTCACCGCGAGCGGCACGGTGCGAAGTTTTCGATTATCTGTGTCGCCGAGGGTGCGCGACCGGCTGGGGGAGATCTATCGATCGTAGGCAAGGCAGTCGGGCAGGCGGAACGCCTCGGCGGAGTCGGCGCTAAAGTCGCCGCCCAGCTTGAGCACATGACCGGGCGCGAGGCGCGCACCGTAGTGCTGGGGCATCTGCTGCGGGGCGGGTCACCGACTTCGTTCGACCGATTGCTTGGCTTACGCTTCGGCGCCGCGGCTGTGCGGGCACTCGATGAGGGACATCGCGGTGTCATGGTGGCGCTGAATCCGCCGACCGTGGACTACGTGCCGCTGGCTGACGCCATCAGCCGCCAAAAGACCGTCCCACTGGATTGCGATTCGTTGGCGACCGCCCGCGATATGGGCATCAACTTCGGCGATGAAATGCCCAGCCGCAGCGCGATCGGACAATAACCCCCTACGTCGGACAACTGCCAACGACGTGACCGTATTGGAACTCTCGCAGTGCGGACAGCGCACCGCCCATCTCGAGGTGATCTCGGAATGTTCACCGCAGCTTCGGCAGTCGATCTCCGCGGCTACACGTTCGAGCTCCAATTCGGCCTCGCGTATGTGTTCCTCCGACGTTCTGATTGCGGTCGTACCGGCGCGGGACTAGCGTCGTTCCATCTACCCGCATGAACAGCCCATCCTCGCGGGTTGCCGGTTACTGCTCAGGAGGTTCATGAGCGCTTATCTACACCCGCGTTCGGCGGGCTGAGGCGACGGCAGCCCGATGACGGTGTAGGTACGTCTGGTGTACAACGACGCCGGGTTGCCGAATATCCCTGGAACAGAATCCATCTCCGCGTACGACAGGGTGGTGCATGACTTATGGTTCCAGACATCGCGATGATTCTCGATGGCCATAGCCGCGAGCGCACCGAACTCATCGACATCTTGTGGACGGCGCAACGTACCGCAGGTCATATTTCTGCCGATACCGCGGCCGCGATCGCCGATTGGCTCGGATTGACCGTTGACGACGTTCTGGAGACCGCGACCTTCTATCACTTCTTCCACACCACGCCGTCGGGCCGCCACCGCATCTATCTGAGCAACACCGTCATCGCGAAGATGAACGGCTACCAGCAGGTATATGACGCGTTGGAAAGCGAAACGGGAACACAGTTCGGCGGGCCGGGTTCGGCGGAGTTCGGATTGTTCGAAACGGCCTGCATCGGCATGAGCGACCGTGAACCCGCTATGCTCATCGATGACGTCGTATTCACCGACCTCACACCAGCGTCGATCGCGGAAATCGTTGAGGGCCTGAAGAACGGTCTGCGCCCCGAGCAGATCGCCAACCCGGGTGCCCTGCGGCACCACGATGCGGCGTATGCGGAAATGCTGACTCACCCCACATGCCACACCGCGGGGCCGGTCTTCTTCTGTGGAGACACCGATTATGCGGCGTTGATACAGCGCTGCTGCGCAACGACTCCCGAAGACGTGATCGCCACGGTTGCCGAATCCGGCTTGCGAGGGCGCGGCGGAGCCGGGTTTCCCACTGCGACCAAGTGGATGACGTGTCGCGCAACGGACGGTGATGAGAAGTACGTCATCTGCAATGCTGACGAGGGTGAACCGGGCACCTTCAAGGACCGGGTCCTGCTGACCCGCTCTCCCAAGCTGGTCTTCGCCGGCATGGCGATTGCGGCCCACGCCGTTGGTGCGGCGCACGGTATCCTCTACTTGCGAGCCGAATATGCCTACCTGCGAGACTATTTGGCTGAGCAGTTGCGCGAATTGCGCGAAGCCGGCGTGCTTGGGCACTGGTTCGACATCCGCATCCAGTTGGGTGCCGGTGCATACATCTGCGGTGACGAATCGGCGCTGATCGAATCCTGCGAGGGCAAGCGGGGGACACCCAGACTCAAGCCTCCGTTTCCGGTCGAGCACGGTTTCCTCGGTAAGCCCACTGTGGTCAACAATGTCGAGACATTTGCCGCAGCATGCCGAATCCTTCAGGACGGCGCCGAGTGGTTCGCGGCGATGGGGGTGCCTGGGTCGACCGGGACCCGCCTGCTGAGCGTGGCGGGTGACTGCACTGCTCCTGGGATATACGAGGTGCCGTGGGGGATCACGCTGCGCGAAGTGCTCGAGCGGGTCGGCGCCGAGGATGCCCGAGCTGTCCAGATCAGCGGCCCCTCCGGTGAGATGCTTTCGGTGGCTGCCGACGGCGAACGTCGACTCGCCTACGACGATCTGTCCTGCAACGGCTCCTTCATGGTGTTCAACCGCGACCGCGACTTGATCGACATCGTCAAGGACTTCATGCAGTTTTTCGTCGACGAGTCGTGCGGAATCTGCGTGCCCTGCCGAGCCGGCAACGTGATGCTGCGTCAGAAGATCGGCCTGGTGGCCGACGGGGCCGCAGCCAGCTCCGACCTCGACGACATGATCGTCTGGGGCGGCATCGTGGCTCAGACCAGCCGATGTGGACTGGGCGCCACGTCCCCGAATCCCATCCTGACCACCATGAAGAAGTTCCCGGAGATCTATACGACTCGGCTTCGTGAAAGCAACGGCGGTCTGCTGCCGTCGTTCGATACCGCGGCGGAGCTCTCCGGCTACGCCAAGGCCGTCGCCCAACTCGCCCCGCAGGAGCCGCTGTGAGCATCCAGATCGAGATCGACGGCAAAGCGTTCACCACCGAGGAGGGCAGGACACTGGTCGACGTGGCTGCCGAGGCAGGGGTGTACATCCCGGCCCTGTGCTACCTACCTGAACACCCCGCATTGGGCACGTGCCGGGTTTGTTCGGTCAAGGTCAACGGCCGCATCACCGCCGCCTGCGCTGTCACAGTCGTCGACGGAATGCGGGTGGAAGTCAGCGACCCGGAGACGACTGCGGCGCGCAAAGCCCTTGTGGAGATGCTGTTCTCGGAAGGTACCCACAACTGCCCAAGCTGCGAGAAATCCGGCCGATGCACGTTGCAGGCTGTGGGCTACGAGGTGGACATGGTGGTGTCACCCTTCCCATACCAGTTCCCCACGCGGGTCGCCGACCATGCGTCGGACACGATTTGGCTGGAACGGGATCGCTGCATCTTCTGTCAGCGCTGCGTGGAGTTCATCCGCGACCGAGCGACGGGGAAGAAGATCTTCAGCATCAGTGGGCGTGGGGCGAATGCTCGCATCGAGATCGACGCGGAGCTCGCCAACAAGATGCCACCTGAGCAGGTCCGCGAAGCGGTCGATATCTGTCCTGTCGGCACGATCCTGAAGAAAGGGGTCGGCTATGACGAACCGATCGGCGAGCGGCGCTACGACGTCGAATCTGTGAGGGATCGCGCACTCGAACCATCGAAGAGGCAGGTCACATGACAACATCCGAGTCCAACGAGGTTGCCTCTCACGAACTTCCAGCCACCCCACTGGATCCGGCGGTGGCAGCGGCACGCGCCGGCAAGATCAAAGTGTCGATGATCAGCCTCTGCGGCTGTTGGGGATGCAACTTGTCACTGCTCGATATCGACGAACGCATGATCGACCTGCTCGACAAGATCACCATACTGCGATCGTCATTTACCGACATCAAGCGGATTCCCGAACGATGTGCCATCGGGTTCATCGAAGGCGGCGTTGCCAACGAAGAGAACATCGAGACGTTGCGGCACTTCCGGGAGAACTGCGACATTCTGATCTCCGTTGGCGCGTGCGCCATCTGGGGTGGAGTGCCCTCGCTGCGAAACAGCGTCGGGCTTGCCGACTGTCTGGCTGAGGCGTACCCCAACTCGCCCACGGCGCCGCCGGGTGCTGCTCCGGTTGTGCCCTTTGACCGCAGAATTCCGATTCTCACCAACCGCGTTCATCCCTGCCACGAGGTGGTGCACATGGACTACTTCATCCCCGGGTGCCCGCCGACAGCAGACGCGATACTCGACGTCCTCGACGACCTGGTCAACGGGCGCCCGGTCAATCTGCCCAAGTCTCTCAACCACTTCGACTGATCGAGGAAACGGCCACCATGGCACGCACCGTCATCATTGATCCGATCACCCGCATCGAGGGACACGGAAAAGTGGTCGTAGAACTCGATGACGACCACAACGTCACCGATGCCAAGCTGCACGTGGTGGAGTTCCGCGGCTACGAAAGGTTCATCCAAGGCCACCCGTACTGGGAGGCACCGGTTCTCATGCAGCGGATCTGCGGGATCTGCTTCGTCAGCCACCACCTCGCTGGGGCCAAGGCTCTCGACGATATGATCGGCGTCGGCCCAGCCTCCGGGACTCGACTGACCCCGACAGCGGTGAAGATGCGGCGTTTGGGCCATTACGCACAAATGTTGCAGTCGCACGTCACTGCATACTTCTATTTGGTCGTGCCGGAGATGCTCTTCGGTATCGACGCCGCGCCCGAGCAACGCAACTTCATCGGTCTCATCGAAGCCAATCCCGCTCTGGTCAAACGCGTTGTCCGGCTGCGTAAGTGGGGACAGGAGATCATCGAGGCTGTCTTCGGAAAGCGGATGCACGGCATCTCGTCGATCCCGGGTGGGGTGAACAAGAGCCTCACCACAGCCCAGGTGAACCGCTTCCTGAAAGGCGAGGACGGCTTGCCTTGCGTCGACGACGTCATCGCAGATGCCCAGTTGGGTTTGCAGATGTTCTACGACTTCCACGATGAACACCGCGACGTGGTGGACCGTTTCGCCAATGTCCCAGCGCTCAACATGTGTTTGGTGGACGACGACGGCGACGTCGACTACTACGACGGCCGCCTGCGGGTGGTCGACAACAACAAAGCGGTTGTGCGTGAATTCGACTACCGCGACTACCTCTCGCACTTCTCCGAGGGGGTGGAAAAGTGGAGCTACATGAAATTCCCGTACCTGACCGATCTCGGCCGTGAGGAGGGCTCGGTGCGGGTGGGGCCGCTGGCTCGGCTTAACGTCACCCAATCGCTGTCGACCCCGATCGCCGCGGAAGCCCTGGAGCGCTTCCACGCCTACACCGCGGGACGCGCCAACAACATGACGTTGCACACCAACTGGGCACGCACCATCGAAATCATCCACGCCGCTGAGGTGGTTCGCGACCTACTCAACGATCCCGACGTCACGAAGGATGAGCTTGTCGTGGTCCCTGGTGCAGACGCGTGGACGGGGGAGGGTGTCGGCGTGGTGGAAGCACCCCGGGGTAGCCTCGTGCACCATTACCGCGCCGATCGTGGGGGCAATGTAACGTTCGCCAATCTCATCGTGGCGACAACGCAGAACAATCACGTCCTCAATCGCACGGTGCGCAGCGTGGCCGAGGATTACCTCGGCGGCAAGGCCGAGATCACCGAGGGCATGATGAACGCGATCGAGGTGGGTATCCGCGCCTACGACCCCTGCTTGAGCTGCGCCACCCACGCATTGGGACAGATGCCGTTGACGGTCTCCGTCGTCGACGCCGAAGGCAGGGTGCTCGATGAACGCACCCGCTGAGCTCCAACCGAATACACCCGGACTGTTCGACAATCCAGCGACTCTGATCTACGGCATCGGCAACTCCGGGCGCGAGGATGACGGTTTGGGTTGGGCCTTCATCGACCGACTGGAATGCGGTGATCTCCGCACGCGCGCGCACCTGCGCCGCACCTACCAGCTCAACCTGGAAGACGCCGATTTGATCAGCCGTTATCAGCGCGTGCTGTTCGTGGATGCGACCAAGGATCCGCTGGTGGATTCATTCGCGGTGAGCCGCCCCGAGGCGAAACTGGATCTCAGCTTCACCTCGCACGCCATGTCCGTGTCGTCGATTCTGGCGACCACCCGGCAATGCTTCGACCAAGTCCCGGACAGTTATGTACTAGCAATTCGGGGTTACCAATGGGAACTGAGAGAAGGCATAACCCGATTGGCACTCGCCAATCTTGTTCGTTCCGTCGAGTTTCTAACAGAAGCGCTGGTGCACAATGCAGCTCACCCCACCGAGGCGGTGTAATGAGGGTCGGGTCTCAGTGACTTCGCAGTTGGGGGAGTCGCGGCCTCTTCGATAGCACGGCATAACTGTCGCTGCGCAACGCCCCGACGAACTTCGCAGAGCTCAAGTCCGAATCAGCTCACAGTGGCGTCTGGTGCGCGCCGAAGCGCCCAGCTGCTCGATGTCGAGCGAGCCGCACTCACTTGAGCGCATGACCGCCCGTAACCTTCTCGTACGACTCGGGCATAACACGCTACGGCAGGAGGTGAGTAACCCGTGTGGAGCACCGTTCTGCTGATGGGATTAGTGGGGACGATCGATCCTTTGCGGGTCGGCGTGGGCGCGTTCCTGCTGTCGCGACCGAGCCCGGCGAGGCCGCTTGCCGTCTACTTCGTGGTGGGTTTCACGCTGAATATCGTTATCGGCGAGGCCGTTCTGGCCGGCGGTCGAGCGCTGTTGGGAACGCAGCGCACGATCCCCGGGCAGGTGGAAATCGTTGTCGCAGGACTCCTCTTCACCATCGGCTTGATCGCCGCGCTGAGCGGCTGGCTGCTGTCCGCGTTCGGCAAGTCGCCGGAACCCGCATCCGAGGCGAGCGACATCGACGGACTCGCGCAGGTGCCGTTGTTCGCTCGCCTGCCTGATCGAATTCAGAACACGCTGCGAGGTGACTCGGTGTGGCTGCCGGTCACGTTGGCGCTCTGTACCGCGTCGCCAGGCGCACACTACCTAGCGACGATGGCGGCGATCTTCGCCGCGGACGCGGCAGCTGGACCGCGCCTGGCTGCCTTGATCGTCTTCAATCTGGGCGAATTCGCGGCCGCGCTGATCCCGCTTGCCTGCCTCTGGGTGGCGCCGGAAGCCACCCGTGCGTTTGTCGATCGGGTCAACGCGTGGGTGAAAATCCACCACCGGTTGATGCTGACCCTCATCATGTGGACGGCCGCCGCGGTGTTCCTGGTCATGGGTATCCGACACCTTTGACGATGTCATCGCATCGAGAGCGGGCGGTGCAGCGCTCGGGAGTCAGAACGCGTGGTCGTCGACGCCGGCGAGCACGGCCGTTTCGCCGCCGGCATCGGTGAATGCGGTCAGCGCGCGAACCAGACCATGCCGTTCACGTGGCGGCATTTTCCCTACCACTTGGGCGATCTCGTCGCGGCGATGCGCTGTGACGGCTCGTACGACTTCGTGCCCGCGAGGGGTCAGCTCGACGACAAGTTCGCGGCGTGACTCAGGATGGGGTTGGCGATCGATCAAGCCAGCGGTGACGAGTCTGTCAACCATTCGGCCTGTGGTGGACGGGGCGACGTCCAACAGGCCGGCCAACGTGGCGAGATTCACCGGCGTACGCGTCGACAAGATCACCAGCGTGCGGAACTGGGGGATCGTGATGGTTTCGTCGACCTCCGCGATGGAACGCGCTGACATGGCAACGAGAAGTCGAGACGCGGTGAGCAGCGCATCGGTGACGGCATCGGTCGAGTCCTCTGCATCTGGCATGGCACCCCTCCCAGTGTTTCAGAGCCATTTTGCCAGTAATAGATAACTATTGCATACTGCAACTATGTCGCGCGGGCGCATAGTGTCTCGAATGCCACCGCGAACTGCCATGACGCGCGGAGGCAAGCGATGAAGGTTCTCAAGAAGATCGGTCCGCCTGCCGGCTTCCGGCGGTTCGTGTTCCGGCTGCCCATCTACCTCTACCGGTGGGGCCTGGGCGGCCTGCTCGGTGACCGGCTGCTGCTCTTGACCCATCGCGGTCGACGCTCCGGTAAAGAACGCCTGGTGCTCCTCGAAGTCGCCGAATACGACACCGCCACAGACAGTTATCTCGTCGCGTCCGGCTGGGGCCCGACGGCCGATTGGTACCGCAACATACTGGACGCACCGCCGGTCCGTATTCAGGTTGGGCGGCGAAGGATGTCCGCGACTGCATTGCCGCTGACGCGAGAGGAAGGAGCTGAGGTCTTCGTCCGATACGCCTGTCGCCATCCCAAGGCCGCCAGACGTGTCCTGCCGCGTTTGATGGGCTACTCCGTCGACGGATCAAGGGCTGATTTCCAGCAGGTCGGACTCCGACTCCCGTTCGTGCGCCTGGTCCCACGCGTCAGCCGCGGCACTTCGCGTACCGGTCGATGAGTGCCTGTTCGTCGGGAATTGGGCTGTAGATCAGGGGATCTCGTGGTGTACAGCCACCGACGGTGACTGCGACGGGGCCGCGCGCGTAGCCGCGGCCCCCAATATGACCGGACAACTGATCGCTGGCACTGTATAGAATTGGCGCGGATAATTCGGCGACGATCGGCAGATGTCGGGTGGCCAGCGCCAAAGCAGCCGAAACGTCGTGTGATCGGGTTGTCTTCTCCGAGAACCAGACCGGCGACGTTGTCAACCAGTTGATCCGCAACGCATCGATGTGCGGGATCGACTGATCGACATTGAGACGGGCCCACACGTCGAGTTCCGCGGCACTGGGATACCGCCGCCGAGAGGAAATCTCCGCGGGGTGAAGTCGCCCGGCGGTTATTGTCCACTCCATCCCGGCGAGTCGGGCGAAGTTCTTGGACAACACCGTCACGGCGTCCGCGACACGGGCGAAGTCGGAGGGATCGGCCAGCGAAACGCGCGCCACGTCCGAGTGGCCGAATTCCTGCACCGCCAACGGGCCATCAGGATGGACTATCGTCGCATTCAATTCGACTGTCGCCAAAGGAAACTCGTGCCGCAACGCCACCCAGTCTCGAGCCTGCTCGACGACTTGATCAGTATTGGCAATCATGCGATTACCGCTGTCGACCGTGAAGACGTTCCAGCCACGGCGGACCGTCAGCTCGGCGTGGTAGCCGCTGAATACGCCGCTAGCGAGTTCGGCCAGGTAGCGAGAGGTGATTGCCGCCAACTGCTCGCCAGCGATGGCGTCCGAGACCTCGACGCTGATGCTGAAGTTGACCATGTCTTGCGCCGGACTGTCGTTGAAGGTATGGCCGATTGTCTGCACGCCTGGCATGGCAGAAATCTGCTCTGCCAGCCGCTCGACGGCCACGCTGCGATCGGGTATTTCGGCGTCGCAGGCGCCAGACACCGCAGCGGCCGCCAGGACGATGGCGAGAGCGCCTGCGCGCGCTGCACCGAAAGCCCCTCCCGCACCAGGTAACCGGAGCCTCGACGCAGAAGCGCGTCGCATCGACAGGACGCGATCAAGAACGGTCCTCATCCGCACTCGCATATGACAACTATTGCATAGTGCTATCCTGGTGTGGGACTATCGCAGCTGACATCCAGTTCGGCTCGCATTGGGCCGATCAAGGGGCTACACGATGACACTTTCCCATCATGAACAGCAGGCGTTCGAGCGGATAGCGGACGAACTTTATGCCGAGGCTTCTCGGTTTGATCGGGCCCGCACCAGTGCTACTGCTATCACAGCGAATGATCGGCATCGAATAGTTGCCGGCGCTGCTTTCGTCGTAGGCGCGGCGACGATGGCTGGCGCAGTGCTCGTTCCGAAGATCACTGCCAAGGGCCTGGTCGTGGTCGCACTTCTCGGATACGCGGCGATGTTCAGCGCTGCCCTTCTGTGGTGCCGGAGGCCGCCATGCCGCAATCAGACAGGCACGCGATGAACGTCGCGCCCTCTAGCCGGGCTCACTTTCGCCGGATCTGTCGCATCGGGGCCGCGCTCGCGGCAGCTTCGTCACCCGCAGTCGGCTGTTCTGCCGGGGTATCGGCCCCGACGGCGGGCACCGTGTCATCTGCGGCGCACTCCAGTGCGGCGGCCGGTCCACTGGCTGACAAGCAGGGCGACGGGGGAGCGCCGACCGCGCGGGGTTTGGTTGACGCGCTCAACAGGGCCGGATTTGCCGCGCCGAACCCACTGGATACGACCGCACAGGATTGCCGATCGGCGGGCTGCCGACAGTCAGTGGTCACCGATACCGTCAGGGTCATGTCGTTCCCCACCACGGGGCTGGCGCAGATCTACGCCGCCGACCGAAGCCTGTACCAAGTGGCCACGATCGTGGTCGAATTCGCGCCGCCGCTAACCCATTCAGACCAGGTCCGCTACCAGGTCGAAATCCAAAAGCTCGTCGACTAGCCGCGAATACCCATGCACCATCAACCGCCACTCTCGAGCACCGTGTCGCCGACTATAGATGAGCGGGGGTTGGGCGCATGAAGATAGCGATCAGCGGTGCGGGTGTAGCCGGACCGACGCTCGCATATTGGTTACATCGCAGCGGCCACGAACCGACACTGATCGAGTACGCACCAGAATTTCGCACCGGCGGATACGTGGTTGACTTTTGGGGTGTGGGTTTCACCATTGCCCAACGGATGGGTATCGAATCGGCCGTTCGGGAACTCGGCTACCAGGTTCAGTCGATCCGCTCCGCCCATCCAGACGGCCGGACCCGGGCATCTCTGGGAGTCGAGCCATTCCGCCGTGCGGTCGGCGATCGGTTCACCAGCATTCCCCGCGGTGATCTTGCCGCGACCGTTTACGCGACCATTGAAAACGACGTCGAAACGATCTTCGGTGACAGCATCACCGCGGTCGACGAACACACCGGTGGAGTGTGTATCAGCCTCGGCCGAGCCAAGTCCCGCGAGTTTGACCTGTTGATCGGCGCGGACGGTCTGCACTCCAACGTGCGCCGGCTGACGTTCGGGGTGGATTCAGCTCCCGAACACTATTTAGGATGTGCGGTTGCGGCATGTGTTGTCGAGGGATACCGCGCACGGGATGAACTTGTCTACGTCACCTACACCGAGCCGGGCCGATCTATCGGCCGCTTCTCCCTACGGGGCGACCGCACCATGTTTCTGTTCCTTTTTCGATACCCGCACCCATGCGACCCTGGCGAGACCGCGGCGCGAAAGACACTGGTGCGCAATCAATTCGTGAACGCCCGAGGCGAGTGCGCGCGGATCCTGGCCGCACTCGAGGATATCGACGATCTCTACTTCGACGTCGTCAGCCAGATCCGCCTCGATCGATGGTCGCAGGGACGGACAGCCCTGGTCGGCGATGCCGCGGCCTGCGTGTCGCTATTGGCGGGAGAAGGCACGGGCCTGGCGATGACCGAAGCCTACGTGTTGGCCGGCGAACTCCAGCGGGCTGGCGACGGTTACCGCAGAGCCTTCGACAGCTACGAAGCCCGTCTGCGCACCTTCGTCGAAGGAAAGCAAAAAAGTGCCGAGAAGTTCCTTCCGGTCTTCGCCACTCGAACTCGGCTGGGCGTTTGGTTTCGCGACGTCGTCATGAACATCCTCGATGTCGTCCCGAGGGCCGACCTACTTCTCGGCCGGGATTTGCGTGACGACTTCGACCTACCCGACTACTCGATGTGAACCCATCCAGCAGGGATTGGATGACGTCAGCTGATCCAGCCCGTGTCCTAGCCGCTGCCGGACTCGATTAGTCACGAAAACCGTTGCGATGTTTGGCGCCGCAGGTCCCGCCGAGACGCCTTTTGCTGTTCGGGCGGCGGAGGGCTCATGGCCGGCGGGAAGAGACGACAGCCACACCCTAAAAGGCGGTCACCTAGGTGGGCGGTGGCGTAGACCCACATTGGGGGGTTTGGATGGGGCCGCTCAGCGGGGGTGTGCTGCAACCCGTCTAACTTGACATAATGTCGCTTATCGGCATAACGCATACCTGGGATTAGTCGGGGCCGGCCGCCCGAGTCTGTTCATGTGACGCCGACGACCACCTCCCGCCCAGGCGCTGCCGGGTTCACAGAGCGCCCACACGGCACGACGTTCGGCCACACACGCACGTATCAACGGGCCGCTCGCTGATGACGGCCATCATGCGTCATTGACGAACGCCCGGCACCGGCCAGGCGGTCGAAATGCTCTGAGACGGAACCGGTTCCGCTCCCGCCGCCATCCAACCCGACGGCCTCAATTCGTCACTGTGACGTTTATATACCGGCCTAGCCCCTGCGCTCTTCCCACCCGATCCCGCCCTCGACGCCCCCATTACGTCACGTGACATAACTACCCGCGTCTAGGCTGGACTCCCCACCACGCGAATCACTTTCCCAGACAACGCCTTCGACACAGAATTAGACTTGGTCAGTGATCACCCCGGACATTTGGCCACCTCGCGGGTATGACCCTCGCGACGACTTCGCTCAGCGCTTGTGCGCCGCCGGGCCCGCCCGCACCAACGACGACCCCAAGCCACACGACGTTCGCGTATCATGTTCAAAGACGGCCAGGAAATTCACCGCGTCCTCGGCTTCGGCGGCAAGAAGCAACTCGTCGCCGAACTCGAACCACACCTGTGACGGTCACCCGATCCCGCGCGCACCCCTGACCAGCCGACCCGGCAGCTCACCGGTCGGCTCACAACGCGTGTAGGTCTCCACGCCGCAGACCAAGGTGTGCAGATATCCGTCGGCGTGCTGTGCCATACGCGCGCTCCTGGCCGTTCACAGAAAAGCGAAGTAGAAACCCAGCAGGAGCGCGAAAAGGACTACCACCCAACTCATCGTGGTCGCTCGCAGCCACACGGGGGCGCGGCGCACCTCCATGAAATGCCAGATCACCAGTTGCGTTTTCACCGCCGCGATCAACAACACCACGACGGTCACCGTCGGGTTGACCACATGCGCTGCCCCACCGTCGCGTGCGGTCAACCAGGACACGGCGGTGACCAGCGTGAGCAACGCCCACACGATCGTGAGCGGGTTGCGGATGTAGGACGTCACGGATCACCTCATCAAGTAGAGCAACGCGAACAGGACAAGCCACAGAACATCGACCATGTGCCAGTAGGTTGCGCCGGTCTCCACGAACGAAATCCTCGGTGGCGCCGACCCCTTCAAGTTCCGGATGACGAAGCTGAGGATGACCAGGCCCAGCAGAACATGGCACAGGTGCATACCCGTCATCACGAAGTAGTACATGAAGAACAGGTTTGTGCCCGGCGTCGACCCGGCGATGATTTCGGGCACGTACTCGAAAAGTTTGAACAGCGGGAAGGCGGCGCCGAAGGCCAGCGCGATACCGAAGAGCCGAGCTCCGTCTGCCGTCTTGCCGGCACGAGCAGCCGATGTGCCGAGCGCAACGAAGAGCGAACTGGTCAGCAGAACCACGGTGTTGATCGCACCGATGTCCAGGTTCAGCCGTGCCTGACTCTGCAAGAACACCTCGTGGTCGTGCTGGCGGTAGTACATGTAGGCGACGAAGTAGGCGCCGAAGATGATCAGGTCGCCGATGACGAAGAACCACATGCTGGGTTCACCAGGAATGTGGTTGCGCACCTTGTCGTTTGGCTGCTTCGCGCCGATGCTCCCGATGGGTCCGTCCGCGAGTTCGGTCACGCGGGTGCCCTCAGCCGTGGATCATGCGATACCAATTCGCTGTCAAGCCAGGCGTTCTCGAGCTGCTCGTCAGGTTGCCGCTTGATGGCCCGGTAGATGCAGATGTACACGATGATCTGCCAGGACACATACAGCACCATCGCGAACCAGAAGGTCATCAGGCCGTTCCACGCGAAGGGGCCCGACTTGGCGATCCAGACCGGTGCCGCCATGAGCTCGGTGACATACTGCCAAATGGTGTAGTAGCCAAGCCACTTCGGCAGGATGTTGTTCTGGTCCAGCAGAATGGCAAGCCCAAATGCCATCCACATCACGCAGAAGCATCCCAACGAGCCGATGTAGGCGAGGTAGCCGAAGTCGTACAGCATTTCCAGCGTCGACGGTGCGTAGCCGGAACGGAATGCGCCGAGACCGAAACAGAACATCGGAAAGAGCATGCCGACGATGGCGCCCGTCATGGAGCCGACCATCATCGAGTACCGAAACGCCGGACTGACCGACATGCGCTTGACCTGTGTCAGATAGACGGCGTTCGACACCGGTGCCAGGCCGAACGACAGAGTCAGGATTGCGCACGCGATGAGCAGATTGTGCGATTGCATAAAGTCGACGATCTGCGGCGTCGAGCTGCTCGGCGACCGGGGCGGCATCATCCAACTCAGCGGAACGAACACAATTCCGAACAGGTTGAAGAAGAACGGAACGGTCCAAAAGGCAATCCACTGATCGAGTTTCCGGTTCTTGCGCCGCGGGTGAGTGCTCTCGCTCACGCGAGAACCTCCCGCTCGGCGCCCTGGCGATTGACGACGCGAACCAGCACGAGGAACGTCACCACGATGAAGGTTCCCAGCACGATCAGCCTCAGCGTGAAGGACACCGCCCCGTTCCACGCGAGCGGACCCGACTTGTAGAGAACCGAGAAGGCACTCGGAATCAGCAGGACCGCGATGACGACACTGAAGTGCGCCATCCAGCGCGGAAAGATCGGATCTGGACGCGCGTCGAGGTAGATACTGACCGCCAGGCAGAGGTTCTGCACGATGATCGTGCCGACCGGCGCGATGAAGAAGAACCAGGCCATGTCGTTCAGCAGGCTGATCAACTGCGGGTCGCGGTCGGGCCTGAATGCGGCCACCCCCCAGCAGTAGTCGGCGAGAATGAACGCGGTCGTGCCGATTCCCACGCAGATGATGTAGGCGTAGGTGAAGACGCTGCTCGACGTACCGATACGGGAGATCTGTACGGCGGTCACGGCGAAGAGCGGAACCAGCGCCCCCGCAATCAGATTGCAGAGAATGACGACGCCGAGGATGCCCGTGTTGTTGTCCCGGAAGAACGCGGCGACCTCTTCTGGAGACAGCGTCGGTGACAACGGCGGCCAGAAGACCGGAAACAGCACGTAGCCGAGCAGCAGCAGAGCTGCCGCAGGCGGTGTCGTCCACAACAGGATCCGTTGACCTCTGGTGTTCATCGACGTCCCTTCCGCGATTGTGTTAGGTCTAACACATTCACTGTCATATGACAACGAAATGCGCATAACTCGCAGATAGGGGGTGTCAGCAGGTCAGTTTTTCAGTGACATAGTTCAACGAATGCGGCACAATGGGCGGGTGCGAAACAGCTCAACGGGCCGCGAAGCCCAACGACGCAGGACGCGTGCCCGCGTACTCGGCGCCGCAATCGAGGAGTTCCAGCGCGCCGGGACGAGTTCCGCGGACATCAACGCGATCGTGGAAGCCGCGGGCGTCTCGCGGAGCACCTTCTACTTCCACTTCCCCACGAAGGAACACGTCCTGCTCGAGCTGATTCGCGGCGACGAGGACCGTCTCGCCGAGGAACTCAGCCGCTTCCTCGACACTCCCCACGACTTGCCCGCCGTATTGAACGAGATCATCAGACTTGTCCTGGCCCTCGAAAATCAGTGGGGGCTGGCACTTTTTCGCGATGTCACCAGCCTCTACTTCTCACCGACGCTGCCACAAGAAGAAAACTGGTTACAACACCCGACCTTCGTGCTTCTCGCCGCCGAGATCGAGCGCTCGCGACATCGCGGCGAACTGTACGACGATGTCGATGCCTATTCCAGTGCGGCATTCTTTCTCGTGGGCCTCTACGCGCTGCTGACCACGAACCGAGAATCGAATGCCGAACGTCTCGAAGTGCTGCGGAAATTCGTGAAGAGCAGCCTGCGGAGCATGCAACGGGCAGCGGTCCCCGCTGACTATCCGCTTCCTACCTAGACCCACCGCGTTCCGCGGGACGGTGCACCGTCGATCAACTACCCTCGGATCTGTCCCGGTCGGCGGAAGGAGCGGTCTTCGTGTTCAGCGGCCCGATCGAGGATCGACTCGGCGTCCGCGAACGATTCGACAGTTACAGCGATGCGGTCACCCGCCAGGCCATGGACGACTATCTGGACTGCTGGACCGACGACGGTGCGCGATTCGGTGCAGGCGGCGAGTGTCAGGGTATCGAGGCGCTGCGTCAGCACTGGCACGGAATCTGGAAGATGTTGTCGCAGATGGGGTTCATGACCCAGATCGGATCCATCGTCGTCGACGGCGAGACGGCGACGGCGCGCTCGTACTGCTTGGAGACCTTGCGATTTCACGACGACACGACCCACCAGCTGATCGGGACCTACGACGATGAGCTACGCCGCGTCGATGGCGTGTGGAGGTTCAGCACGCGCCGCTACCGAGTCCTCATCGACAACATCTGAATAGTTGTCCACCCCATTGATGCGACAGCGTGTTTGGGGTCGATGTGGTGTCGCGCTGTTTCTCGTGACCACCGCGATAGGGTTCGGCATCGTCCACGTCGTCGCGCCGACGGGCATCGCCGTGGCCGGGTGTTTTCAGCGAGGCGGTTACAACCCGCCGCCGTGTCCGACGACCGCGCCCAGTACCAGCGCCGCTGCGAAGCCCGGCAACGATCAGGGTGCCGGTCAAGAAGACACGAGCTCGACAAGCACCTCGTCCACCAACAGTCCAGATGCCAGCCAGGATGGGAGCAGCTCGCCGGACAAGAATCAGTCGGAGGACAGTCCTGGCGGCAACTCCCCAGAGGACTCCGGGATCAACGCCTGTCAGAACCAGAGCGCGATGGCGAGCTCGCTGGGCCTGCCGCCTTTGACCTGCCGGGCAAGCCAGGGCCCGAACACCCCGCCAGATTCGGGAAGCACCGCGTGCCAAAGCCAAAGCGCCATGCCCGTCGCCATCGGCCTGCTACCCACCGCATGTCCAGGAACCCAAGGCACAAGCACCCCACCGGACTCCGGAAGCACCGCGTGCCAGAACCAAAGCGCCATGCCGATCGTGATCGGCTTACAACCCACGCCATGCCCGGGAACCCAAGGCACAAGCACCCCACCGGACTCCGGTGTGAACGCCTGCCAGAATCAGAACGCCATGGCCAACTCGCTAGGGCTGCAGCCCGCGATCTGTCCCCCGAGTTCGCGAAATTAGCGTCACAGCGTCTTCCACCACGGCTTCAACTTCATGTAGTACGAGATCGTTTTGGGCGGCAGGCTCGTCCCGCCGAACCAGCTGTTGATCCGGAACGCCGACAACTGATTCGGGTGCAGTCCTTCCGGAATCGGCTTGTACACCATGGTGTCTCCGTACTGCAGCGTGATGCCGTTGTAGTCGGCGTTGAATGTGAACGTCTCCCCGACCGGCACCGAGATGATCTCGTCGTCGGTCGGCATGATCCTGGCGAAGTCCATGTTGTAGTACGGGCCGATCTCGAACATCTGGGTGTCGACGTTGTAGCGCCAGGCGACCATGATGGCGTTGTCGTCGTGGTGCCAGAACGTGAACGAGATGCCGGTCAGCTTGTTCCAGTCGTACTGGTCGACGTTGTGTAAGTCGTAGACCGAGTTCTCGGTGAAGGTCGCCTTGCCCGCAACCTGTTTGACGAAGAACACCATCTGTGGCGGCAGCGCCAATGGGACGTTCTTGAACGTGACAATCCGGTCGAACGGTGAGTAACCCGCTGGAACGGCACTGGCCTGTTGCGCCCGGCGGGCGACGTGCGCGACGGCGGCCGGCTTAGGCGCCGCGACTGATTTCTGAACCCGTGCCGGTGACGCCTTCCGCGCGATCGTGCTTGTGGCCCCGCGCGCGCTGCTCGCCGTGCCGCCGTGCGAACTCGCACCGTCCGACGCACCGGCCGGCGCGGCCGACGCGGTTTGAGCCCCCGCAACGCTGGCTGCGAACCCGATCCCGCAGGCGACCACCGCGCCCGCCAACCACCCCACCAGCTTTGCCCCCACCATCGGAAAAGCCTATCGGCAGGCCACCGGCCGTGGGTTCAGTTTGCTGAGGTCAACTGCCGGGCATCACGATCGGCGTCGTCGCCGAGCTGGTGCTCGGTGGGGTCTCTGACCCAGCCCCGACGATCGGTTTCGGCACCGGAGAAGTGCTGGTCGCTGGCTGCGCCGCCATACCGTCGGGCATGACGATCGGCGCCGCCTTGGATTTCTCGTTGTCACCGCCCCCGAGGGCGGAGTCGAACTGTGGTGGCCAGTCGATCGATGTCGGCGGCCAGCTCTCGGTGCTGCTACCGCCGCCCGACGAGTCCGGTCCGGGCGGCGGGCACCCGGAACCCGCTCCGAAATCACCGGGGGTATCGCAGTCGGCGTGGGCAACGCCGACCGGGACTACCGCGATGCACCCGACGATCCAGAGGGCGGTGAACAGGCGCTTCACAGTGTCAGGATGTCGCCGTAGGCGTTCACGCTGTCATCGGATTTGTCGGTGTCGATCATCGCCGTGGCGAAGAACCGGATAGCGACCTGGCCGCCGCATCCGTCGACCTTGACGTGCGCATCGTTGACGACGATCTCCCCGATACGGCCCTTGAGCGCCTTCTTGCCCAGCCCGATGTTGGTGATGTTGCCCGGTAGCAGGTTGATCGACCCACCGGCGTTGAGGTCGGCGTAGGGACCGATGTCGTCGAACGGGTCGCCGTGGTTGAAGCCGGGGGTGATGCCGATATCCCCTCCCGCATTGAGGCTTCCGCCCTCGCTGAGGTCCACCTGGCATCCCAGCTGCAGGCCGAGGATGACCGTGCCCGAGTTGACCGGAATCGCCCCGTTGCCGCCGATCGTGGCCACCACTTTCCCGGTGACGAAACCCTCCCGGGTGAAGGCGGTCGCCGCCATGTTCGGAACCGAGTTGATGGCCATCCTCGTCAGCGTCGCGCTCAAATGCCAGCCATCGTCGGTGTCGGTGGACTGCGTAACATCGGCGACCGGTATCGGCTCCGCGGCAGCCACACCGTGACTGAGGCAGATCAGTGCGGTCGCTGCTGCGCCCGCTGAAGCCAGTCTGCCCACGAATACCTGCCTTCACGTCACCCGCAGCCGCGCGATAGCCGGTGGCCGATGGCGGGCACCGGCCGCAATCGTAGGTTCGACACCTCAATGGTTCCTGGAATGGATCTGGACACATCTGACGAACTTGCTGTGCCCGGTCAGGAACGCACGGTAGGCATATCTACGAAACGTCGGAATGAAACGAGCAGCACCATGAAAAACCAGCGGTGGACTCACTTTTCGCTCAGCGTGGAGAACGAGGGACTCTGGAGGGTCACGTTCGACAACCCGCCCATCAATCTCGTCACCCCAGAGATGCTCGTCGAGCTGCCTGAGCTGATCGATCAGATGCAGGCGGCGAGTGACCTGCGTGTGGTGGTGTTCGAGTCAGCCAATCCCGATTATTTCCTGAACCACTACGACACCTCTCGTGTCGCGGAAACACCCAAGAGCCTTGGAGTTACCGGGTTTCCGTTGACGATCGACACCAGCACCCGCCTGTCCAATCTGCCTGTGGCGTCTATCGCCAAGATCCGCGGACGAGTGCGCGGCATCGGTAGCGAGCTGACGCTGGCGATGGATATGCGTTTCGCCAGTGAACGGGCGCTGTTCGGCCAGCCCGAAACCGCGAGTGGAAATCTCCCCGGCGGCGGTGGCCTGGAACACCTTCCCCGGCTGATGGGTAGAGGCCGGGCGTTGGAAGTTGCGCTATCCAGCGACGACTACCCGGGCGATCTGGCCGAGCGGTACGGGTGGGTCAACCGGACCGTCGATGACACCGACCTCGATTCACTGGTGGACACACTGGCGAGCCGGATCGCGTCGTACGACAAGGCTTCCATCGCGGCTGTCAAGCATCAGATCAATCGGTACACGTCGCCATCGCCGGAGGACTTGATGTCATCCCCCGAGATCTATCTGAGCTCGTTTCAGTGGCCGGGTTCCCAGCGTCGGCTGGCTGCCGCGCTGGCGGCCGGACGCAACAAAGCCGGCGACTACGAAATGCGCCTCGGTTACCACTTGGGTCGACCCATCGGCCCCGACAGCTGACGGATCGCTTAGGCGCGCTTTCGCGGACCCTTCGACAGGTTCAATTCCACCGCGGCATGAATGAGTGCAGTCAGCGCCTCTTCGTCAATTTCGTCGCCTTCGTGGAAATCAATCGCCCTGCGGGTGTTCCCGTCGAGGCTCGAATTGAACAAGCCCGACGGATCGGGCAGGGACGCCCCCTTCGCGAACGTCATCTTGACCGCGTTCTTGTACGTCTCACCCGTGCAGATCATGCCGGCGTGCGACCACACCGGCACTCCCCGCCATTTCCACTCTTCGACCAGGTCAGGGTCTGCGCGCCTCAGCACGGCGCGGACGCTCGCCAGTGTCTCGCCACGCCAGTCATCGAGCTCGGCAATTCGGGCGTCGATCCGTTCGGAAGCGGTGATGTCGTCTTCGGCCCTACACCCATATACCCATAGAAGCGATCGATTTTGTAATCCGCGCCACGAAGAGTATCTTTTCCCGCGGCCCAGAATCGTTCCGGAAAGCCTGAAGATGCGTACTCATTACAGAACTCGCGGCTTCTCTACCCGTCCGCAACGGGGTCTCCGCACCCATTCCGCACTACGGCCCATGGCCGGTCAGTGCTTCGAGATCGATATCCGCTTCGACACCAATCGCTGGGTCATCCGGATACCCGAAATCAACGATGCCACTGAGGCGACGGCGCGCGACAAGGTCGAACTGGCCGCCCGCGAATGCATCGCCACCCGCACCGGCATCCCCATCGGGTACATCTCGGTCTGGGTTCGGGACTGACCCCAATCCCGTTGCCCTATAACGGTTGAGCTCGGCCCCTCAGCGGGTTACGGGCCGGAACAACGGAATCCACACGCGGGTGTCCTCCCCGCCGGATAGCCCCGTCCAATCCTCGAAGAACACTTCTACCTCGAGCCCGATCCGCATGTCCTCCGGCTCGACGTCCACCACGTTGGTGGTCAGCCGGACGTCGGGTTCCTCGGCGATTTCCACGATCGCAACGATGTAGGGCGGCTCGAAACCCGGGATCCACGGTTGCCGGTCGACGCTGAACGCCGCGACCGTTGCCCGCCCGGACACCTTCTCGGGGGCCACATCAAAGCTTCGGCAACGCCAACAGGCCGGTCCGGGCGGGTGAAAGAAATGCCCACACGCATGGCAGCGTGCGATCAGCAAATCCCCGTCCCGCCCACCGGTCCAGAACGCCGCCGATTCTGGCGTCGGGCTGGGCGCCAGCCGCAAATCCGGTCGCTGATAACTCATCGGCTGCTCACCAACATCGAACCCGCGACGGGACCCCCGCCGACGCCGACCGCGACGACCTCGGGAGTGCGTGGCGCCTGGCGCTCGCCACCCTCACCCCACAGCTGTACACAGGCCTCGTGCAGGAATCCCATCCCGTGCAGGCGACCGCCCGACAGCTGGCCGCCACTGGTGTTGAGCGGCAGCTCCCCGTCGAGCGCGATCCGCTCGCCACCCTCGATGAACTCACCGACCTGGCCGTGTTCGCAGAATCCCAAGGCCTCCAACCACATCACCGTCAGGAAACTGAATCCGTCGTACAACTGAGCCATGTCGACGTCACCGGGCCGTAACTCGGTGTTCTCCCATAACGTGGCTGCCGAATCGTGCGCGGCCATCGTGGTGAGGTCGAATCGCTGTTCCCACGTTGGCCTTTCGAACATCCCGGGGCCGACGGATTCCACGGTGAGTGGGTGCCGAGGCAGGCCGTCGGCGGCATCCCGGCGGGACACGATGACGGCGGTGGCCCCGTCGCAGGGCACGTCGCAGTCGTACAGACACAACGGTTCGGAGATCATCCGCGCGCTCAGGTAGTCCTCCATCGTCATCGGGTCGCGGTACACCCCATCGGGATTGAGCCCCGCGTTGCGCCTGGCGTTCAGCGCGATGGCGCCGAGTTGCTCACGAGTGAGCCCGAAGTCGTGCATGTAGCGTTGTGCGGGCATCGCCAGCCAGTTGGCCGCCGAGAGCGCACCGAACGGCGCGGTCCATTCCATCTGAGGTGGCAGCTTCCCACCCCCGCCGAGCAACACCGATGCGTGACCACCACCGGACTGCTGCGCCGCCGTCGACTCCCACACCGACCGGAAAACCACCACGTGGTTGGCCAGCCCGAGGGTGACCGCCATACACGCCTCGATGACCGGTCCGATCTGACCCGCCGTCTCCAGCCCGCCCATGTACCAGCGGCTGCGCAACCCCAGCGCCGTGCGCACGTCGGTGACGTTGGCACCGGAGAAGCCCGGGTTGCCTGCCACCGCACCCGGATAACTGGCGATTCCGTCGACGTCGTCGACGGCCAAGCCGGCGTCCTCGATCGCGCGGAGCACGGCTTCCAGTGTCAGTTCCAGCCCGGTGCGGCTCAGCCGCCGTCCGACCTGGGACTTACCGGCCCCGGTGATCACGGCCTTACCGTCGAATGGTCCCCGACTGGTCACTGTGACCGCGCCTCCTGCTGCTCGCGAGTGACCTGACGGGCCCGCGTGGTCTGGTCGGTGAGGCCCAGCGCCAACAACACGTCGATCGCGGTGATCACCAGCCCCCAGTAATACATCCACCTGACTGTGGGATCTGGCTGAACGGCGAAGTAGACACACAGAAAAATCGGCCCGACGATGCCGAATACCAAGCACATCGCCTGGACCTTCAGGTACACCAGGAACGTCTCCATCGTCACTACGCGCCAGTGGCGACGGGCCGGCCGGGATCTGCACTCCACTGCGACCAGGACCCGGGGAACAGCGCAGCAGCGCGGCCCGCGGCGGTCAGTGCCGCGACAGCCACCGCCGCAGTGATGCCCGAACCGCAGTAGACCCCGATCGGGGCGGCGTCGTCGATTCCGCGCTCGCTGAGGAGTCCGTCCACCGCGGCCTGGGCGACGAATGTCTCGTCGCTGCCGAGCAGCGCCGTGCTGGGCAGGTTGCGCGCCCCGGGTATGTGGCCCGCGACCGGATCGACCGGCTCGACCTCGCCGCGGAACCGTTCCGGTGCGCGGGCGTCCAGCAGCGGGCCGGAGTCGAGTTCGTCGGCGGCCAGGGTGGGTAGCGCGCCTGCATACAGGTCCTGGTGCGCAACGGTGACATCACCGGGCGTCGGATCGACCGGACCGGTTTCGATGGCGCCGCCCGCCGCCTTCCACGCCGACCAGCCGCCGTCGAGGATCCGCACATCGGGCACGCCGGCCGCCGTCAGTACCCACCAGGCCCGCGCCGACCCCGCCCGGTTCCAGTCGTCGTAGACCACCACCGGAACGCCGCTGCGAATCCCCCACCGCCGCGCGGCGGCCTGGACCGCGGATCCCGACGGCAGCGGGTGGCGGCCACGGCCGGACACCTCGTGGTCGGTCAGGTCGCCGTCCAATGACACGTATACGGCGCCGGGGACGTGTCCCCGCAGGTAGTGCTCGACCCCGTCCGGCTCACTCAGTGTCCAACGCACGTCCAGCACCGTCACCGGCTCACCGGCCGCCAAGCGGTTGACCAGCGCCTCGGCAGTTACCAACACGTCCGCGCGCCCTGTCATCGGATCTCCGTTCGTTTCTCTCACCGGCCATCGACGATCATGCCCCGGTCACGGAGGCGCCGCTGCAACAGGTAGTCAACCTGAGAAAAACCTGAAATCGAGTAGTGCACTACGCGTGCGCAGGTAGACCTTCGCCCGATAGTTTTGGCATCAACATCAGTCGAGACACGGATTCCGCCGGGGGTGCCGGGATCGCCTGATGGCTCGCACCACGACTGGGGGGTGTGGTGCGAGCACCAGGCGGCGCTGGGGAAGGTTGCAAGACCTTCCCCGGCGTCCGTTGTCGTTCTGGGTAGAGCCCACCGCCGGCCGACAGTAGGGTCGGCCGATGACATCTGGCGCGGCATTCACCGCCGACGGTCGGCCCCGTGCCCGCGGACTCGGCATCGCACTTCCCGGTGAGCCGGGTCCTCTCAACGCCATCACCGATGTGGCCGGCGTCGAGGTGGGCGTGACCACGCTGGTGAGCGGTGACGGACCATTGACCGTGGGCCGCGGACCGGTGCGCACCGGCGTCACGGCGATCCTCCCCCGCGGCCGGGCCGGCCTCGGAGCGCCCTGTGCGGCAGGCTGGTTCTCTCTCAACGGCAATGGCGAGATGACCGGAACCACCTGGATCGAGGAGTCTGGCGCCTTCAATCTTCCTGTCCTGCTGTCGAATACGCACGCCGTCGGCGCCTGCCACACCGGGGTCATTTCCTGGGTCAACCGGGTGGACCCGATCCTGGCCCGCCAGTGGCTGCTGCCGGTGTGCGCCGAGACCTGGGACGGCTACCTCAACGACATCAACGGTGGTCACGTGCGGCCCGAACACGCAGAGGCGGCACTGGACAACGCCACCGGCGGCCCGGTGCCGGAAGGCTCGGTCGGCGGGGGGACCGGGATGAACTGCTACGAGTTCAAGGGCGGCAACGGCACCGCGTCGCGCCTGGTGCGCTACGGCAGGCACACCTTCACCGTCGGCGCCTTCGTGCAAGCCAATTTCGGTGCGCGCCATGAACTTACCGTCGCGGGGCGCCATATCGGGCCGCACGTGACCGCCGAAAACCCGCTGGACGGCGACTGGTTCGAACGCGACCTCAACCGCCCGCCACCCGGGGCGGGCTCGGTGATCGCGGTGATCGCCACCGACGCACCGCTGCTGCCCGGCCAGTGCAAGGCACTCGCCCGGCGCGTGCCGTTGGGCCTGGCGCGCACCGGCACCACCGGCAGCCATTTCTCCGGCGACATCTTCCTGGCCTTCTCCACGGCTGAGGCGCCGGATCTGGCCAGCCGGTTCCCCATCGGCGACGTCGGCGACGACGAGTTCGGCCAGGTGCGGTTCCTACCGTGGGGACGGATGGACGATCTCTACACCGCGGTCGTGCACAGCGTCGAAGAAGCCGTACTCAACGCGTTGGTGGTCAACGCCGACATGGTCGGCCGCGACGGGCACCGCTCCCCTGCACTGCCACACGATCAGGTACGCGCCCTGTTGTGAGTCAGACGCTCAACTTGGGTATCGAACCGGGTGCGCTGAAGTCGATCTGAGCCGCCGGGTTCGCGATCGCTGTGACCAGACCGGTTCCGAATGGACCCTCGTCGTCGTAGAGCGTTCCGGTGCCGACCGAGATTCCGTCCGACACCCAATGCGAATCACCTTCAACACCAATGCTTTCCGACCGGGGAAGGCGGCTCAGCGCGACGGTGAGGTCGCCGTTGATGTAGCCGATGCCCTTGGTGCCCATATTGCTGACCAGGCTGGTCGCCTCGGCCACGATCACGGTGCGGACGAACGGGGTGATGTCGTGACCGGCAACCACGTCGATCGGACTGTGGTACACGCGCTTTCGTGACGTGTTCTGGTGGACATCCCCGCCGGGGCTCCAGCCGGCATCGTCGCTCCCGATCATGAACGCATGCGCCTCGGTCTCGGGTGGCGGCGTGAACGAGGCCTGGCCGACCCACTCTTCGCCAGGCGGCGGCTCGGACTGCCGGTACTGCACCAGGGTCGCGCGGGCGACGATCACGTCGCCCTGCACGACGTCGCACTCGGCGTTGCGCACCCGGTGCCCGTCGCGAACCAGCCGCGACTGAAGGATCGTCGGGACCCGCTTCGCGGCCTTGAACAGGTCGACCGTGAGGCGGGCGGGCAGAAACCCCGGCACTCCGAACCGCTGCTCCAGATGGAACGCCGCCAGGCCCACCACGGCCGGGCCGTTGAGCATGTCGGTGCCCCAACGGCTTCGGGCGTTCTCCGTCGGATGGAAGATGCCGTCGGGATCGGATATGAAATGCGCCGGTCGGGTGGCCATCGGGGCATCCTCGCATAGCACCGTCCGGTGTCGGCGCCCGGATCATTAGACGGCATAATCAACCGGTGTCAGATCTCGAGCCGCGTGGCATCGGCTATCGCAGGCCCGGGCTCCTGGTGGCCACCCTCAGCGTCGTCGCGCTGACGGTCGCGGTCCTACAGACCGGCGTCGTACCAGTTCTCGGCGTGATCGCGCGGCAACTACACGCCTCCCCCGTCGACGTCAGCTGGGCGGTCACCGCGAACCTGCTGGCCGCTGCGGCGACCACACCGCTGATCGGCCGACTGGCCGACCTCTACAGCAAGAAGCGAGTGCTGTTGGCCGTGCTGGCGGTCGTCCTCGGCGGATCACTGCTGGCGGCGCTGACTTCGTCGCTGCCGCTGCTGATCGTGGCGCGAGTGCTGCAGGGCGCGTCCTACGCCCTCTACCCGATCGGGGTGTCCATCCTGCGCGAGGAGTTGCCCGCCGACCGGCTGATGCGGGCGATGGCCGTGCTGTCCGGGTCGCTCGGGTTCGGCGGCGGCATGGGCCTGGTCGTCACCGGTCTGCTGATGCGCGGCGACGCCGGGTATCACCGGGTGTTCTGGTTGACGACGGCGTTCACCGTGCTGGTGATCATCGCCGTCCTGCTCGTCCTTCCCACCCGACCGCGCAGTACCGAAGGCACCGTCGACTGGGCCGGTGCGGCCGGGCTCGCAGTGGGACTGTCCGCGGTGCTGCTGGCGATCACCCAGGGGCACGGCTGGGGTTGGGGTTCGGCACGCACGATCGGCTGCGTCGCCGCCGGGCTGGCCGTGCTCGGCGTCTGGTGGTGGTGGGAGCGTCGATGCCGCCAACCGCTGGTATCGACGACGATGCTGTCCCGCCGCCCGATTCTGCTGACCAACCTCGCGACCATCTTGGTCGGGATGGGTCTGTATTTCGCGTTCCTCGGCCTGACCGATTTCGTCCAGGCGCCGGTGACCAGCGGCTACGGATTCGGTGCGACGGTGCTGGGCGCGAGCGTGATGTTCCTGCTGCCCGGCGCTCTCGCCGGCTTCCTCACGGCGGTGGCCAGCGGCCGCTACATCGACCGTTTCGGTGCCCGTACAGTGCTGCTCGTCGGCGCCACCACCGGGGTCGTCGGGTTCGTCCTGCTGGCCACCCTGCACGATCAGCCGTGGCAGGTGATCGCGGCAGGCGTGCTGGCCAACGCCTACATCAGTCTGGCCTACGGCGCGCTGCCCGCGTTGGTGGTCCGCGAGGTCGACGCCGACGAAACCGGTGTCGCGACGAGCATGAACGCGATCGCGCGCACCATCGGCAGTTCGATCGCGGCCGTGATCGTCGCGGTGCTCCTCGGCCGCTCGCAGCACGGCCAGGTCCCGGAAAGCAGCTTCACGATCATCTTCGCCCTCGGCGCGATCACCGCGGGCGCCGCGATGCTGCTGATCGCGGTCACCCGCTCGCCGCTACGGCAGATGGATTCCGAGGCCGTGACCCAATCCCGCGCGATGAACCACGAGTGGGGTTGAGCCACAGGCGCTATCCGGGCTGAACGGGCGCCGGCAGCCTGGCCCCGCCGCGGGCCGCACCGATCCCCGCCGCCACGACGAGGGCGACGCCCACGATTCCGGCCGGGCCGGGGACCTGATGCAGGACGAGGAAACCGATCAGCAGCGCGAACGCGGGCTCAAGGCTCATCAGCGTTCCGAACGCCGCGGTGTTGAGGCGGCGCAGCGCCAGCAGTTCGAGGGTGAACGGCACGATCGGCACGAGCAGCGCCAGGCCCAGGCCGATGAGAATCATGTCCGGGGTCATGCGCGGCACCACGAACGGACCAACCGCCGCGGTCGCGACCAGGGCGGCCACCGGCATCGACACCCCCAGACCCTGCAGCCCACTCACCCCGTCACCAACGCGTTGAGTCAGCAGGATGTAGGCCGCCCAGCAGGCCGCCGCGGTCAGCGCGAACCCCACCCCGACCACATCGATGCGGCCGTGCCACGGCTGCGTCAGCGCCACGACACCCGCCGCGGCCAGCGCCGGCCACGCCCAGCGGCCCCGTCCGCGGCCGCTGACCACCGCCACCCCCAGCGGGCCGAGAAACTCCAGCGCGCTGGCTGTTCCCATCGGGATACGGGCCAACGCGGCCATGAACAACATGCTGATGAGGGCCGTCACGATGCCGAGCAACACGCAGATACCGAACGTGGTGCGGGTGAACGCGGCACGCCGCGGGCGTACCACCACCAGGAACAGCACCCCGGCCCACACCAGGCGCAGCCACGCGGCGCCCTCGGCCCCGATCCGGTCGATCAGGCCGACCGCCACCGCGAGGCCGAGTTGGGCGGATGCCATCGACCCCACCGACAGGGCGGCCCCCACGCGCGCCGGATGTGAGGTCATGGTTGGCATTCAACGACACCCACCACGCCGCGAGATCGGCGGGCTGGTATCAACGTTGCTGACCCTCAGACGAACGGACCGCGCTGTGGCCTCTTCACCGAAGGACGAGTCGCTGGACTCGATCAGCCGAACGATGGCCCAGGTCGTGCGCCTGACGAGCAGCCGGTCCCTGTTCGCCCGGCAGGCCACCGCCGCCGGTGTCACCCTGACCCAGCCGTCCTACGCGCTGTTGCGGGTCCTGATCGACGACGGCCCCCTTCCGATGGGTGCGCTGGCCCGCGGCGCACACATGGACGTCGGGATGGCGACGCGGCAAGTGACCGCCCTGGTCGACGCGGAACTGGTGACGCGTACACCCGACCCGGCCGACCTCCGGGTATCGCTGGTGGCAGTGACCAAGCAGGGGCACCGCGTCGCCGGAAAGCTGCACGACATGCGCAGACGCCATCTGCAGCGCGCGCTGTCGGGTTGGACGACGGCCGAGCTGGATCACTTCGACCGGTTGTTGACCCGGTTTGTCGCCGACTCCACCACCACCCCGATCGACGACTGACGAACCGCTCCGCCATTTGCTTGACTTTGTCAATCTTTCGCTTCTAGCCTTCGACCATGGTCGGCACGCGCTTCTATTTCGACGTCGGCAACTACGTCACGATGCTGCGGTTGGTCCGCGCCGAGTCCGACAAGGCGCGGCGCCGAAAGCTGCTTGCGGCGTTCCTCATCGGCGTACCGGTGATGGTTGCCGTGCACGCCGTCTGCTTCGCGCTGGATCCGCTGCTCTTCCCCTCCCTGCGGCGCACCGAAGTCCGCGAACCCGTCTTCTCCGTCGGGCATGCCCGCAGCGGAACCACCTACCTGCATCGCCTGATGGCCAAGGACGAGCGGTTCAGCGTCGTGTTGATGTATGAGATGTTCTTCCCGTCGCTGCTGGAGAAGCGGCTGTTGCGGCTGCTGTTCCGTGCCGACGAGACGTTGTTCGGAAAGCGGTTGCGCCACAAGATCGATGCGGTCGAAGAACGCACCTTCGCCGAGACCAACGACATGCATCGCACCGGCTTCTTCGCCGCCGAGGAAGACGACTTCCTGCTCACCTGGTCGCTGGGGTCGGGGTTCTGGATCGTGCTGTTCCCTTACCTCGGCGAGTTGGACTTCTATCACGTCGACCGCTGGACTGAGCGCAAGCGCAGACGTCTGATGACGTTCTACAAAGAGTGTGTGCGGCGCCAGCTGGCCCTCAACGGCGGCGGCACCCACCTGAGCAAGAACCCGACCTTCTGCGGGCGCGTCGAGTCACTCATCGAGACCTTTCCCGACGCGAAATTCATTGTGCCGATGCGTAATCCCTATGAGACGATCCCGAGCCTGCTCAAGATGCTGCAGACCAGCTGGGCCCTGCAGGGCCGCGATGACCACCTCATCGGAGAGTCGTTGCGGATCTTGGCCGATCAGTCGTTCGACGCCTACAGCCATCCGCTGGAGGTACTGGCCCGCCATCCCGAAATCCGTTCGTGCATCGTCGACTACCGAGATCTGGTCGACCAGCCGGCAACCACGATGGCCCGGGTGTACGACGAACTGGACCTCGACATGCCAGCGTCGGTGGCCGCCGCCGTCAGCGCCTCACGCGGCCAGGGCCACGAAACGACGCACCGCTACAGCCTCGAGGAATTCGGCCTCGACCCACAGGCGATCCACGTCAGGCTGGCAACCCTTTTCGACCGGTTTGGCTGGTCAGAAGAAGGAGAACACGTACGTGCCAACTGATCACGGTGCCGGCGAGCTGCGCGCGGCCTGGGACGACCTGATCGCCACCCTGGGCCGGGCCCGCGACGCCGTCGACTCCGAGGCACTGCACGCTCCCCCGGCCAGCGAGCGCGGCCTGGCCGAGGGATACCGCTACCTGCTCGGCTTCACGTTCGCGGCCATCGAGCGTTCCTTCTTCGAAGACCCGGCCTTTCCCTACTTCCGGCGCGCGATCCAGCCGGTCGACAAGGCCACCATCGACAATGCCGATGCGCTGTACCTGTCCGCCGCTATCGACGGCGAGGCGACCTACCGGATCCGCGGCAGGCTGCTGCCGAAAGCGCCGCAATACCTCATCTTCGAAACACATACCGCCTACGCCGGCGACTCGGGCAACCTGATGGAGCTCAGCCCGGCGCATCGCATGATCACCGGGTCCTTGGACAGCGACGAGTTACGGGTCGACGATGACGGATCTTTCGAGATTCTCGTGGGCCCGCAACCGCCGGCCGGCTATGACGGCAACTTCGTGGCCAGCCGACGGGTCACCGACAACGGCGCCGGGACGGCCCGATACCTCATCGTGCGCGTCCTGTTTCACGACTGGGCGACCGAAGTCTGCCCCGATCTGCAGATCGTGCAGATCGGCCAGGACGGGCAACACCCGGCGCCGATCGACGCCTCCGGTGCCGCGAGCAGGATGCGCCGCGTCGGTGAGATCGTCGAGGGCCAGATGAAATTCTGGAACGAGTTCTACGACGTCATCCTGGAGGCCCACGGCGACCGCAACGGTGACGGCGTGACGTTCATGCCCCGCAACGGATTGAACGCACCTGCCCGAGCCAACCTGGCCACCGGGGGTGGGCAGAACACCAATGTCTACTCCGGCGGCGTGTTCGACCTGGCACCTGACGAGGCGCTGCTGATCGAGGCCACCGTCCCCGTCGAACCCGCCTACAGCGGATTCCACCTGAGCAACCTGTGGGGTGAGTCGCTGGACTACGCCAATCATCAGTCCAGCCTCAACGGCTTCCAGGCCGAACCCGACGACGACGGTGTGGTCCGCTACGTCGTTGCCGCCCGCGATCCGGGTGTGCCGAACTGGCTGGACACCACCGGGCTGCAGAAAGGCTTCACCAGTTTTCGGTGGACATACTCGCAAGATCCCGAGCAATTGCCCGAAATCGCCGTCAGCACAGTGCAACTCGCCGATCTTCGTGGGCTTCTTCCTGCGACCACCCGCGTTGTCTCACCAGAGCAGCGCGCCGCGCAGATCGCCATCCGCCAGGCCCACGTGCAGCGCAGGTATCGGCAGTACTGACGATCAGGTCGACAAACACCGACATACCGTTGTCACGCCACTGACTGACGCTGGTGGCATGAACAAGTACGAGAACATGGTGGATACGAACTCGGTTGCCGCGGATGCGGCGCTCGCGGTGTGGTTGGAGATGTGGAACACCGACAGCGAGATCGCGCGTCGGATCTGTAGTGAGGATTTCCGGATTCATTTCCTGAACTCCGACACGGACGGGTCAAACCCGGGCGATGACGTGCTGGGCGCGGACAGTTTCGCTCGGTTCCTGGACGTGTATCGCGAGCGGCATCCGGACGTGGTGTTCACCGAGTTCGCGCGGGCCGTGGACGGCGCGCACGGGCGGATGCTGCGGAACATGCAGGCCGGGGAGGTTGCTGCGGGCGGGGTCGATGTCTTCGACTTCACCGAGGAGGGGTTAATCCGCGAGGTGTGGTCGGTGGGCGGCACGCGCGCGTTCGCCTGAGACCGAGGGAGACTGACATTCGTGAGGAGAGCCGAGCGGTTGTACGCGTTGGTCGATCTGCTGCGGGGATCACGCAGGCCGTTGTCAGCCGCTCGGCTCTCGGAGGAGTTCGAGGTGTCGAAGCGCACGATCGAGCGTGACATCTCCTCACTCCAGCTCGCGGGTGTCCCGATCTATGCCGACCACGGGGTGTCGGGCGGGTATTCGATCCTGCGGGAACTGGTGTCGGCTGCGCGAAGGCATCCGCGGATTTCAGCTGCACCGCATCCGGCACCTCGAGATCACCGGAGAGGTCTTTACCGAACGCGATCCTGCGGTGCTGGACGCGGATCTGTCGCGGTGGCGCACGCGGCGGCTCGGGTGACGCCGCTCAGCCCGTGACCCGGTCGACCAGTTCGCGGGCCAGCGCGAACGCGGACGTGGCGGCCGGCGACGGTGCGTTGCGCACGTGCGAGATGTGACCGTCGCGGGAGATGACGAAGTCGTCGACCAGGGCACCGTCCCGGCCGACCGCCTGCGCGCGCACGCCGGCGTGCGAGCTGCCGTCCAGGTCGGCCAGCGTCAGGCCGGGCATGTAGCGAGCGGCCGCGGTGACGAAGGCCCTTCTGCTGGCGGCCATCCGGATCTCGTCGAGCCCCACCCGCCAGTACTTGCGCGCCACCCGCCAGGTGCCCGGCCAGGTCAGCGTCTCCCAGGAATCCCGAACACTCAACCGGCGCAACGCATATGCGTCACGGGCGCCGACCATCATCGCGGTCGGGCCGAGCGTCACGTCGCCGGTGATGTGTTTGGTGATGTGCACCCCGAGGAACGGCAGCTCGGGGTTGGGCACCGGATAGATCATTCCGTTCAGCCGTGGCTGCTCGGTGGGCTTCAGTCCGAGATAGGCGCCGCGGAACGGGACGATCTGGGGCTCGCGTGGCGCACCGGCGCGGCGGGCGAGCCGGTCGGACCACAGGCCGGCGCATGCGATGACGGTCTGCGCGCGCACCGAACCGTTGGCGGTGTGGACGACAGGCTTGTCGGCGCCGTCGATCGCACTGACCGCGGTGCCGAAGCGGACTGCTACCCCCGCGGTCGTGAGCTCGTCGACCAGCGCCTGTGCCACCGCCGGATAGTCGACGATGCCGGTATTCGGTGCGTGAAGTGCCTGCAGTCCAATGGCATTGGGCTCGATCTCGGCAATTTCCTGGGCGCCGATCCGGCGCAGCCCCGGCACGTCATTGGCGATGCCCCGCGCCTGCAGGTCGTCGAGGCGGCCCAACTCGTCGGGCGACACCGCGACGATCAGCTTGCCGCATCGTTCATGACGGATGGCGTTGTGCTGGCAGTACTCGTACATCAGCCGGGCGCCTTCGACACACAACCGGGCCTTGAGTGATCCCGGCGGGTAGTAGATCCCGCCATGGATGACCCCGGAGTTGTGACCGGTCTGATGGCGAGCCGGACCGTCCTCGCGCTCGAGGACGGCCACCGAATCCGCGGGGCGACGCAGGGTCCACTCCCGGGCCACGGCCAGGCCGACGATGCCCGCACCGACGACCACCAGGTCATACGTGGTAGGAGAAGCCATGTCGCTCAATCGATGTCGGTGTCGGTGGCCTGGTCGATCGCCCGAAGCACGTGTGCGCGGCGCTCGTCGATGGTTCGGCCCAGCTCCTGCAGTAGTAACGGATTGCGTTGGACCAGATCGGCGATCATCTCCCGTTCGACGTAGATCACCGCGACTTCGCCGACGGCGTACGCCGTTCCGAGCACCCGTTGACGGGTCAACGTCGACTGGCCCATGAACGAACCTTCGTCCTGAGTCCACGCGACGACCTCGGAGCCGTCCTCGAGATTCGCCGTCATCTGGACGGTGCCGGACAGGACGAACATCATTCCGCCGGGGACTTCACCGGCCCGTTGGATCCGCTCGCCGTCGCCGTAGAGCTCGATCTTTGCGTGCTCGATCAGCTCCTGATGCTCGTCGTGACTCAACCGAAAGGTCGGACCGACAACCTTACTGATGCCCGCTTCGACGAGTTCCGGACTCGAGAACGTGTCCTCCGCTTCATCGAGATGTAGACCGTCGCGCCGTGCGGAATACCAGATCCATCGCAGGAACATCGCTTTCGCCTTACCGTCCTCACCGGGCGATTTCAGCGGGATCTTCGTCTTGTACTGCATGCCACCGAACGGCACGGTGCTGGGGCTGCGGTTCGGGTCGCACAGCGGGAGTTCAGATGCGGCGCGGGTCAGCATGGCGCACACCCGGTCGGGCGGGTCGTCGTGGGCGAACACAGTCATCACCTCGACCACGTGCTTCCCGTCCGGACGGCTCAAGTTGGTAAACGATGCACTGGCCAGGACTGAGTTCGGGGTGATCTGCAGTCCGGTGCCGGTCTCGAGATGGATAGCGCGCCAGTTCACTTCGACGACGCGCCCCTTCGCCTGCGGTGTCTCGATCCAATCCCCGATCTGGAACGGCTGCTCGAAGAGCATCAGCAGGCCGGAGATGATCTGCCCGACCGAGTTCTGCAGCGTCAAACCGACGACGATCGACGTGATTCCCAGCGCGGTGAACAACCCTTTGACGTTCGCACCCCAGATGTAGGCGAAGATCAAGGCGACGCCGACAGCGATCAAGACAAAGCGTGACACGTCCAGGAAGATCGACGGCATCCGCTTGCGCCAGGAGCCGTCGGGTGCACTCTGGAACAGCGCCGCATTGACTCCGGACAGCATCAAGACCAGTACGACGAATGCGACCAGTGTGCCGACCACCCGCACCGAAGTGGCATGCGCCGGTATCTGATTGGCCTCCAGCATCAACAGCAGCAGCGCAGCCAACGGGAACAGGTAGTTGCGCAGGATCGTCACTGGCCGCAGCAACGCGCTGTGCTTGCGCTGCAGCGCGTGCTGCCATTCGGTGAGTATCACCAAGCCCAGCGGCAGTCCGAACGCAATGCCGATCGCCCAATAGAACCACGCCGAGGAGAACACCCCGGCCATCAGCGACGCTCCGTCAGTCGCCAGATCGGTTGGGCCTCACCGTCGACCGAGACGCTGCCCGCCGAATCGAATTCCAGGGACTCCTGCAGCGCGTCGTAGACGCTGGAGGTCACATAGATTCCGGGTTGGGGCGAACCATCTTTGATCTGATGGGCAAGGTTGACGACGGCGCCCCACATGTCGTAGACGACCGACGGCCGGCCCAGCAACCCACTGCTGACAGCGCCGGTATCAATGCCGGCGCGGACCCGCAGGTCGTTGCCGGTCTCACTGTTGAACCGGCCGACGATCTGCTGGCACTCCATCGCGAAATCCACTGTCCTGCGAACATTGTCCAGCCTCGGAACGGTAAGGCCACAACTTGCGAGGTAGCCGTTACGCACCGTGTGGACGGTCTCCATACCGAAGTTGTCCGCCGCGGCATCGATCTGGCGGATCAGTTCGTTGATCAGCGTCAGGGATTCTTCCGAGGTCAACTCGGCCTGAAGTCGATCGAGCCCGATGATGTCGGCGAAAATGACGGTGACATTCGGATGCTCGACAGAGATGGTTTCCTCGCCCTGCTTGAAGCGCTCGGCGAGCGCGTCGGGCATCAGCGAGCGCAAGAGGTCGTCGTTTTCTTTGCGCTGCTGATTGATCAAGTCTTCCTTGACTGTCAGACTGCGGCCCATCTCGTTGAATGCCTCTGTCAGATCTCCGATCTCGTCGCGAGTCTCCACCGGGATGGCGACGTTGTAATCACCGGCACTGATCCGCTGCGCGCCCGATTCCAGGCGTCTGATCGGCCGGACGAAAATCTGCGCCAGATAGATCGCCAAAAGGCATACCAGGAAGATGATGCCGGTCGTCACCAGCACCATGGTCTTGGTGAACGACGACTCGCGAGCGAACGCCTCGCTTGTGGTCACTTTCGCGACGATGGACCAGTGCAGGTCCGAGTCCTTGATCACCAGGGGCGCGTAAGCCTGCAATGTGTTCTGGCCGAGATAATCCTTGGTGATTATCGTTCCCGTCTCACCCCGTTGGGCGTTGACGGTGGCCGGCGACGTGATTTTCTGGATCAGTGTGGTGCCACCCTGCCGGATCGCCATGTCTGCAACGTCCGGCGGGGTACCGGCCGCGACGACCGCGGCCTTGTATTCCTGCGGATTCTCCAGGAACAGCCGCGAATCCGAGCGCATCAAGTCATCCGGGCCGGCCAAGACCGTCTCGCCGGTGTCACCCATCCCCGATTGCTGCCACTGCTGGTCGAAGGTCATCAGCCGGTTGATCTTGGTGATCGGGAACTGCAGCGCCAGAACCCCTTCGGTGCGCCCATCCTTGACCAGCGGTGCCACCATCCACGCCGTCGGCTGCATTTCGGCCGGTTGATAGAACTCGAAGTCGGTGAAGCCGACGTAGTTGACGGCGTTGGCCGACATCGCCTTCAGGTACGCCTCGTGAAGTTTGGATCCGGCATATGGACCGTCGATGATGTTCGTCCCGAGATCGACATCTTTGTACGCGCTGTAGACCACATTGCCGCGGCCGTCGAGAAGCAAGGCGTCTTCGAACTCGAACCGCGTCACGATCTGGCGAAAGAAGTTCTGGTAGCGGGCATTTGCGGCCGACCACTGGCTGCCATCGTGCGCGTCGTCGATGGTGATCGCCACGTCATCGTTCTGCCGCACCGCGGTGTAGTTCGCCTGCAGATACCGCTCTGCGGGCGTCGCGGGCAGCAGTGCGCCCGCATCGAGTTTGGTCCCACTGTACTGCTCGACCTCTTTGACGAAAGTCTTGCTGTAGTAGTCGGTGATGCTCTGCCACTGGGCCGGACTGACCGAAGCATTGTTCAGCTGGTCGAAGCCGGCGGTGAACGCCTCGAGGGCATTCAGCGCGACCCCGCCTTGGGTGTAGATGATCAGTGAATTTCTCAGGTCGTTGACCTGGGCGGTGAGGGCGCGGGTCTGCGATTCCCTGACCTCGGTGAGGCGATTGAACACAGCTTCCCGGATCGACGTGCGCCCCGCGTGGAATGCGATACCGCCGATCACCGCCGAAGCCAGCATGCTGCACAGCACCATCATGAGGATCAGCTTGGACATGATGCTGACGTGCGAGAGCAGCCGGCGACGGCGGAAACGCTCCAGCCGGGTTGGTGGCCGGTCGGCCGCCGGGGCCTGCTCGTTGACCGCCTCGGCGGCGTCTTGGTCAGACACCTGCGTCATAGGCATCCCTTCGCCCGCCACGACCCGAAAGGCACGGGTCACCGAGCAGATTACCGCACGATGTGACCAATGAGGCTGCTGTGGTCAGTGGTGAATTTGGTAATGTCGCGGCCCGCCCAGCGGTACGCCTGGTTGCCACGTCAGCCGCCGCGGTGTTCGGATAACACCCGTGGATACGACATACGAGGGCACGCGGCGCGAGATCTCCACCGAGAAGGGCGTTCTGCGTTACCACGAGGCCGGCGAAGGCCCCGTTCTGCTGCTGTTGCACGGCTCCGGACCTGGGGTTACCGGCTGGCGCAACTTCCGCGGCAACCTGTCCTTGTTCGCCGAGCACTACCGGTGCCTGGTGCTGGAGTTTCCCGGTTTCGGGGTCAGCGACGATTTCGGCGGCCACCCGATGCTGGACGCGCAGGCGGCGGTGCCGGCCTTCGTCGACGCCCTCGGCCTGGAGAAGGTCGACGTGATCGGCAACTCGATGGGTGGCGGCGTCGGCATCAACTTCGCGATCAACTTTTCCGACCGGATCGGCAAGCTAGTGACGATCGGCGGTATCGGCACGAACATCTTCAGCTCGGGCCCCAGTGAGGGCATCCGGCTGCTGCAGGAATTCACCGAGGACCCCACCCGGCAGCGGCTCGTCGACTGGCTCAACTCGATGGTCTACGACCCCGCGCTGGTGACCGAGCAGCTCATCGAGGAGCGGTGGGCGCTGGCCACCGATCCGGAGACCCTGGCCAGTGCGCGCCGCATGTACGGCAAGGCCGCGTTCGCGGCGATGACGAAGATGATGCGCAACGCCGATTTCCCGCTGCCGTGGGCCACCATGCACAAGGTGAAGGCGCCGACCCTGCTGACGTGGGGCCGTGATGACCGAGTCAGCCCGCTGGACATGGCGCTGATCCCGATGCGCACCATCGCCAACGCCGAGTTGCACGTGTTCCCCAACTGCGGGCACTGGGTGATGATCGAGGCCAAGCAGGCCTTCGAGAGCACGGTGTTGGGCTTCCTGCAGCGGGATTAGCCCGTGATCGGCCCGGCCTAGCGCGCGACTGTGGGCCTCATGCACGAATTTCAGCGATTTTCGTACATGACACCCACACTCGGCGAATATCAGGGCACCTTGATCAGCGCGAAGCCCTTGTACCCGGCGGCGGCAACCTCGGCGCAGATATCGTTGTAGAGACCGAAGCCGCCGATGAAAAGCATGAAAACCCTTGGCTTGCCGGGCACATTGGCTCCCAGGTACCAGGAGTTGGCGCGCGGGAACAGGGTGGTTGCGGCGCGCTGATTGAGTTCGGCGAGCCAATTCTCGACGGCCTCCGGTGTCGCCTCGATGCCGGCGTACCCGTGCGTGTCGAGAAAGCCGATCGCATCGGCGATCCAATCGACATGCGACTCCGCGTGCAACACCATATTGGCCAGAACCGCCGGCGCGCCGGGGCCGGTGATGACGAACAGGTTCGGGAAGCCGTCGTCGCCCAAACCTAGGTAACTGCGCGGGCCGTCGGCCCAGTCGTCGCGCAGCCGCTCTCCCCGGCGCCCAACGATGTCGATCTTGCCCAATGAGCCGGTGAGCGCGTCGAATCCGGTGGCGAACACGATCGCGTCGAGGTCGATGTGGGCGTATGAGGTGTTGATACCCGTTTCGTCGATCGACTCGATCGGCGTACGGCGGACGCTGATCAATGTCACGTTGGGCCGGTTGAACGTCTGAAAGTAGTTGGAGTCGGTGCAAATTCGCTTCGACCCGATCGGGTGGTCGTCGGGGATCAGCAGCTCGGCGACCTGCGGATCGTCGATGACCGCGCGAATCTTCTCCTCCCAGAACCTGCGCGCCTCGTCGTTGGCGTCGGAGTTGGTCAGCTGGTCGGGAAATGTCTTCGAATACAGCACACCGCCAAGCTGCCAACGCTTCTCGAAGGCCTCACGCCGTCCTTCGGGCGACACCTCCATGGTCAGCTTCGTGGTGCCGACGTAGGGCGAACCGCCGCCGCTGCGGAAGGAGACTCGCCGGCGTTCGGAGTAGGTGGCCTTGACCTCGGCCACCTGTTCGGGTGTCAGAGGCGTGTTGCCCGCCGGGATGCTGTAGTTGGGGGTGCGCTGGAAGACGTAGAGCTGCTCAGCCTGCTCGGCAAAGATCGGAATCGATTGAATGCCTGAGGATCCCGTGCCGATGACCGCGACCCGCTGACCGGTGAAATCCACGCCCTCGTGCGGCCAGTGCGCGGTGTGGTAGACCTCGCCGCCGAAATCCTCGAGCCCGTCGAACGCCGGCGTGATGGCCGACGACAACGCGCCCGTGGCCATTACGACGAACCGGGTCCTGACAGTCTGCCCGTCGTCGGTCGTCACCGACCAGCGCAGGGTGGTTTCGTCGAGCACCGCCGAACTCACCCGGGTGCCGAAGGTGATGTCCCGACGCAGGTCGAGCTTGTCGGCGACCCAGTTGAGATAGGCGAGGATCTCCGGTTGGGCGGCGTACTTCTCGGTCCACGTCCACTCCTGCTGCAGCTCGTCGGAAAACGAGTAGCTGTAGTCGACGCTCTCGACGTCACACCGGGCCCCGGGGTACCTGTTGAAATACCAGGTGCCGCCCACATCGGGCGCCGCCTCGAAGACCCTGACCGAAAGGCCCTGCTGGCGGAATTTGTGCAGCGCGTAAAGCCCGGCGAATCCGGCGCCGACCACCACCACGTCGAGTGCGTCGTCGGCTGCGCTCATGCCCAGCAGCGTAGGTCGACACCGGCTAACTTGCCCCGCTCATCGGGACATTGCCCGATACTGACCGTCTCGCGGGTTCAGGATGAAACCCACAGCCCAGACCTGGACAAGGATGAATGATGACCGCTTCGGTGCTCGACAAGACATTGCAGCTGGCTGACCAGCTGCGCGAGCAGGCCGTCGAGGCCGAGAAGATCGGCAAGCTCACCGACCAGACGGTCAAGACCATGAAGGAATCCGGCCACATCCGGCTGCTTCAGCCGGCGAAGTTCGGCGGGCTGGAAGTGCATCCGCGCGAGTTCGCCGAGACCGTGATGGCGCTGGCCGCACTCGACCCCGCCGCCGGTTGGATCAACGGTGTGGTCGGCGTGCACCCCTACCAGCTGGCGTACGCCGACCCCCGGGTGGCCGAGGAGATCTGGGCCGACGACGTCGACACCTGGGTGGCCTCCCCCTACGCTCCGCAGGGCATCGCCAAGCCGGTCGACGGCGGCTACATCTTCAACGGCCGGTGGCAGTTCAGCTCCGGCACCGACCACTGCGACTGGATCTTCCTCGGCGCCATCAAGAGCGACGCCGACGGCAAGATCCAGATGCCGCCGCAGATGCTGCACATGATCCTGCCGCGCAAGGACTACACCATCGTCGAGGATTCCTGGGACGTGGTCGGGTTGCGCGGCACCGGCTCCAAGGACGTCATCGTCAAGGACGCCTTCGTTCCGGACTACCGCGTGATGGACGCGTTCAAGGTGATGGACGGGACGGCACAGCGCGAGGCCGGGATGACCGACACCCTCTACCTGATGCCGTGGTCGACGATGTTCCCGCTGGGGATCTCCTCGGCGACGATCGGCATCTGCGAAGGCGCACTGGCCGCGCACCTGGACTACCAGCGTGAACGGGTCAGCGCGGCAGGCACCGCAATCAAGGACGACCCGTACGTGATGTACGCGATCGGTGAGGCCGCCGCCGACATCAATGCCGCCCGCCAGGAACTGCTCGCCAACGCAGACCGCATCTACGACATGGTCGATTCGGGCAAGGAGGTCTCATTCGAGGACCGTGCCGCCGGCCGGCGCACCCAGGTGCGTGCGGTGTGGCGTGCGGTCAGCGCGGTGGACGAGATCTTCGCCCGCTCGGGCGGCAACGCCATGCGGATGGACAAGCCGTTGCAGCGTTACTGGCGCGATGCCCACACCGGTATGGCGCATGCCATCCATGTGCCCGGCACCACCTATCACGCTGCGGCGCTGAGCTCCTTCGGCGTCGAACCGCAGGGCCCGCTGCGGGCGATGATCTGACAGGAGCGCACTGGTGAGCCTCCTCAAGAGCCTCGGCTACGTCACCATCCACACCGCGGACATCGACCGTTGGCGCCAATTCGCCTTTGGTGTCTTGGGATTCGCTGAGGGCAAGGGACCGGATCCCTCGGCGCTGTACCTCCGGATGGACGAGCGCGCCGCCCGCATCATCGTGGTTCCCGGCGATGGCGACCGGATCGCCACCGTCGGCTGGGAAGTCCGCGATCACGCCGCCCTGGAACAGGTCAAAGAGCTCCTCGACCGCGCCGGTGTGCCATACAAGCAGCTCTCGCAATCCGAGGCCGACGACCGCCGTGTCGAGGAGGTCGTCGCGTTCGACGACCCGGCAGGCACACATCTGGAGGTGTTCCACGGCGCGGTGCTCGACCACACCCCCGTCATCACCCCATTCGGCGCCCGGTTCGTCACCGGCGATCAAGGGTTGGGCCATGTCGTGCTGCCGGCGATGGACGCCCCCGGCCTGTTCGAGTTCTACACCGGAGTACTGGGATTCGTATCCCGGGGCGCGTTCCGGGTCCCGCTGCCCAAAGAGTTCGGGCCGATCCGGATCCGCTTCCTCGGCATCAACGAACGCCACCACAGCCTGGCGATCGCGCCGGCCATGCACAACCGCGACCCTGGTCTGATCCACATGATGGTAGAGGTCGACGAGCTCGACGCGGTAGGGGCAGCGCTGGACCGCATCGCGGCGGAAGGGTTCCAGCTGTCGTCCACGCTGGGCCGTCACACCAACGACAAGATGGTGTCGTTCTACGTCCGCGCCCCCGGCGACTGGGACATCGAGTTCGGCACCGGCGGCCTGCGGGTCGACGAAAACCATTACACGGCCGAGGAAATCACCGCAGACAGCTATTGGGGCCACAAGTGGGTCGGCGAGATGCCCGCCGCCATGCGGCCCTGACGTGAGCACCGACATCCACCCGGTCCCGGCCGCCTCGGTGACGAGCTGGGATCACGAAGCCGATGTGGTGATCGCCGGTTACGGGGTCGCCGGAGCGACCGCGGCGGTCGAGGCCGCGCGCGCCGGCGCCCATGTGCTGGTGCTCGAGCGGGCAGGCGCCTGGGGTGGCGCGGCGGCATTGGCCGGGGGGTTCATCTATCTCGGTGGCGGCACTCCCCTGCAAAAAGCCTGTGGCTTCAGCGATTCCGTCGAGAATATGGCCGCCTTCCTCAACGCGGCGATGGGCCCGGGCGCCGACAAGGAGCGCATCGCCGACTATTCCGCAGGCAGTGTGGCCCACTTCGAGTGGCTGGCGGACTGCGGGGTGCCGTTCAAACCGGAGTTCTTCGGCGAGCCGGGCTGGGAACCACTGGGCGATCAGGGCTTGATGTACAGCGGCGGCGAGGACGCCTACCCGTTCAACACCATCGCCGAACCAGCGCCGCGCGGACACGTGCCGAAGATGCAGAACAAGAAGCAGGGCCAGGCCAGCGCCGGGTTCATGCTGATGAAACCACTCGTGGAGACCGCGACCGAGCTGGGTGTGCGGTCGGTGTACGACGTGCGCGTGCAGGCGCTGATCGTCGAGTCCGACGGCCGGGTGGTCGGCATCACCGCTCGCCAGTACGGCACCGACATCGCGATCAGGGCGCGCCGCGGGGTGGTGCTGGCCACCGGTAGCTTCGCCTACAACGATTCGATGATGCAGCGATTCACTCCCCGTATCGCGGGCCGGCCCATCTCCGCGGTGGAACACCATGACGGACAAGGCATCCGGATGGCCCAGGCACTGGGCGCCGATCTGGCGCACACCGACGCCACCGAGGTCGCGTTCTTGGTCGATCCACAGCAGCTGGTGCGCGGCATACTGGTCAACGCGCGGGGGCAGCGCTACGTCGCCGAGGACACCTACCCCGGCCGAGCCGGTCAGCACACGCTCTACTACCAGGACGACACAGCCTTTCTGATCCTCGACGAGGAAGGCCAGGAAGAGGCCCTGGCGTCGCAAACACCCAAGCTGATCCTGCGAAAGCCGAAGTGGGTGTGCGAGACGGTGGCCGAGCTCGAGGCAGAAATGCACCTCCCCACCGGAAGCCTGCAGGACACGGTGGCGCGCTACAACGAAGGCGCGGCCCGCGGCGAAGACCCGTTGCTCCACAAGAAATCTCGGTGGCTGCGCCCGCTCGGCAGCCCGATCGGGGCCATCGATCTGCGGCACGCCACTGGCGGATTCAGCCTCGGCGGGTTGCGCACCAACCTTTCGGCCGAGGTATTGCATGTCAGCGGTGAGCCGATCCCGGGCCTGTATGCGGCCGGGCGCTGCACCGCGGGCCTGGCCGCGTGGGGCTATGCCAGTGGAATCTCACTCGGAGACGGCAGTTTCTACGGCCGTCGCGCCGGGCGCTCCGCTGCGCGGGGATAGTGGAGCACCGAGTGCCCCTCGACCCTGACATCGCCTCGATCATCGACAACCTCAACGCCGGGTTTCCCTCGGTGCACACGATGACCGGCGCCCAGGCCCGGGCCGCGATCCGGGCTCGGCTGCGCCCGGTGGCCGAGCCCGAACCCGTGCACAGTGTCACCGACACGACGGTGCCAGGACCGGCCGGCGAGATACCGGTGCGCATCTATCATCCAAAGTCCGCCCGGGCCGTCGCGGTGTTCTTCCACGGTGGCGGCTTCGTGTTCTGCGACCTCGACAGCCACGACGGATTGTGCCGTTCGATGGCCAATGGCGTTGGTGCCATGGTGATTTCGGTGGATTATCGACTAGCCCCGGAACATCCGTGGCCGGCGGCCTGCAACGATGCGTACGCAACGATCCGGTGGGCGGCCACTCAAGTGCCGGGACAGCCGTTGATCGTGGCCGGCGACAGCGCCGGGGGCAACCTGGCGGCGGTGACCGCGATCCGGGCGCGTGATCTCGGCGACCCGGTGATCGATGCGCAGCTACTGCTCTATCCGGTCATCACCGCTGATTTCAACACCCCGTCCTACCAGGCCTGTGCCAACGGCTACTACAACACCCGCGCCGCCATGATGTGGTACTGGGATCAGTACCTACCCGACGCAGCGCAACGGAATCACCCGTACGCCAGCCCCGCTCATGCCGACCTGTCGGGATTGTCCCCTGCCGTTGTGGTGACCGCGGGGTTCGATCCGCTACGCAGTGAAGGCGATTCGTACGCACAGGCGCTCACCCGAGCCGGGGTAGACACCGTCCACCGGTGCTATGACGGCGCGGTACACGGATTCATGACCATGCCCGGGCTGGCCCTGGAATCGCGCGCGCGCGAACAGGCTTGGCTCGACGTGCGCGCGGTGCTCGGCCGGGATTAGTTCGAATCCTCGTCCACAATCGGCACCCGACCGCACCGGGCGGCGGCGGCGATCGACGCACGCAATTCCGAGCAGACGAGGAAGAGCCCGCGACCATGACCGGCCAGTGCGTCTGCAGACCGCCGTTGTATGCAGGCAGCCGTCGCTTCGGCATTCCATTGCACGCTGGTCTGCGCCCAGGTGCTCTTGCGGACCGCAACCGTCGCGCCGCACTGCCGACAACCGACCGGCACCATCGGGGCATCGGCCAGGCGATTGTCCGGCCGAACGGTCATCCCGCGGCTCCTGCCCGGGCGGCGATGTTCTCTGCCACCTCTTCCTGCCACGCCTCGCGTGGGTGGGACACGTCGACCTCGTATTCGAACCGGTCGACCATATCGGGCGTCACGTCGGCGACGTCGACGTAGAACTGCTCGTACCAGCGGCGAAGCTGATAGACAGGCCCGTCCTCCTCGCACAGCAGCGGATTGTCGATCCTGGTCTTGGTTCGCCAGATCGCGACGTCCTGCTCGAACCCCATTTTGACGAAGTCCCCGAGCCCAATCGCGGCCTGCATCGCGGCCTCCTGTGGCAGGTTCGCCGACTTCTTCACGATGATGCCGTATTGCAGGACAAAGGAATTCGCGTCAATCGGGTAATGGCAATTGAGCAGAATGCTCTGCTGGTCCTCGTGTTCGTAGTGGTAGGTCAGATCGTCGATCATGAACGACGGCCCCCAGTACGAGGCGACGGACGTCGAGCCGAGCATCACCGGCCCTTCGGGCGTCGGCTGGTCTTGGCGGACGCCACTATTCATGTACTGGGTGGCCACGTGTCCTTCGAAGATGTTCTTGAAAAAGGTCGGCATCGCCGAATGCACGTAGAAGAAGTGCGCCATGTCGACGACGTTGTCGATGATCTCGCGGCAGTTGATGTTGACGACCGTGGTGTACCAGTGCCAGTCGGTCCACTCGTCGCTTGAGGCGCCTTCGATGCGCGGGATGACGACGCCCTCCGGGGGTGGGTTGCCCTCCGGGTCGTTCCAGACGAACAGCATGCCGTCCTGTTCCAGGGTGCGCCACGTCGCGGTGCGGGCCAGCTTGGGGACCCTTCGGCTATAGGGAACCTGCTTGCAGCGCCCGTCACCACCCCATCGCCAGTCGTGGAACGGGCAGGCGATCTCGTTGCCCTTGACCTGTCCCCGCGTCAGGTCGCCGCCCAAGTGCCTGCAGTAGCCGTCGAGCACGTTGAGCGCGCCGTCGTCACCGCGGAACACCACCAGCTTCGTTCCGAACGCGTTGATGGCGTGTGGCTTTCCGTCACCGAGATCCCGAGTCAAACCCAGGCAGTGCCAGCCTCGGGCGAAACGGGTGGGCGGGGTGCCCTCTTCGATCTGGCGCACCTCGACATCGGCATGCATCGTCGTCATGTTCGCGTCCTCGCCTCGCTCGCCTGACCGTTCCTGACAGCGTGACACCACCCCGGGGATATGGTCTGCAGAACCATCAGGTTGAGCGGAAGAAGGCAGATGACGACTCCCCCGCCGGCGCCGGACACCGAGCACATTTCCGTCGACCTCCTGGTGGTCGGATCCGGAACGGGGATGGCGGCGGCCCTGGCCGCCAGCGAACTCGGAATGTCGTCGATGATCGTCGAGAAAACTGAGTACATCGGAGGGTCGACGGCCCGCTCCGGTGGAGCGTTCTGGATGCCGGCAAACCCGGTGCTGCGACGCAACGGTTCGCTGGACTCCCTCGATGCGGGGCGGCGCTATGTGCGCGCGGTGATCGGTGACAAGGCCCCGGCGGACCGGGCCGAGAACTTCGTCGAACACGGACCGGCCACGGTGGAGATGCTGTCCCGCACGACGCCGATGAGGTTCGCGTGGGCCAGGGACTATTCCGACTACCACCCAGAGCAGCCCGGCGGCAGCGTGGTGGGTCGAACCTGCGAATGCCGACCGCTGAGCACGTCGATCCTCGGCAAGCACCGCACGATGCTGCGCCCCGGGGTGGTGGAATCCCAGCTGCCGATACCCATCACCGGGGCCGACTACCGGGTGATGAACCTCGTCGCGTCCCTGCCGCACAAGGCGCTCCCACTGATGGCGAAGCGAGCGTTCCAAGGCATCGGCGGGCGGCTGGTCGGACGCCACTACGTAGCAGGCGGGCAGGCGCTGGCGGCCGGAATGTTCGCGGGGCTACTGCGGGCCGGGGTCCCGATGTGGACCAACACCACCTTGACCCAGCTCACCGTCGACGGCGACCGGGTGACCGGCGCGGTGCTGAATCGCGGCGGCAGGCCCGTCAGGGTGCAGGCCCAGCGCGGTGTCGTCTTGGCCGCAGGAGGATTCGACCATCGGATGGACTGGCGACGGAAGTTTCAGTCCGAATCGCTTGAACCACTGAGTCTCGGCGCCGAGGGAAACACCGGCGATGCCATCCGGTTAGCTCAGGACATCGGTGCCGATATCGCACTGATGGACCAGGCCTGGTGGTTTCCCGCGTTCGCAGGCGTCCCCGACGCCGCCCCGGTTGTCATGCTCGCGGAGCGATCACTGCCCGGTTCACTCATCGTCGATCAGACCGGTGCCCGATTCGTCAACGAGGCCTGCGACTACATGTCCTTCGGCCAGCATGTCTTGGAGCGTGAGCGCAACGGAACACCCGTCGAACAGATGTGGCTCATCTTCGACCAGAAGTATCGGAACAGCTATCTGATGGCCGCCCAACTGTTCCCCCGGATGCCCATTCCACGAACCTGGTACGAGGCCGGGATCGCCTACCGCAGTGACACTCTGGCGGCACTGGGCACCCAGGTCGGCCTCCCGGTCGAGACGTTCACCGCGACGATGGGCCGCTTCAACGAGACCGCCGTGGCCGGCAGCGACCCCGAGTTCGGCCGCGGCGCAAGCCCCTACGACCAGTACTACGGCGACCCGACGATCAGCCCGAATCCCAATCTGCGTGCCCTGCAACACGGCCCGTTCTACGCGGTCAAGATCGTGCTCAGCGACCTGGGTACCTGCGGCGGACTGCGGGCCGACGCGCACGCGCGGGTACTGCGCGAAGACGGCAGTGCCATCGCTGGTCTGTACGCGATCGGCAACACCGCGGCCAACGTGTTCGGGGCCAGCTATCCCGGCGCGGGAGCGACCATCGCGCAGGGATTGGTGTTCGGCTACATCGCCGCCCACGACGCGGCCGTGCTGGACACGGAGGCACCCCGCTGATAGGACAGGCAGATGCCGCTCGCTCGAACCGTCGATCTCGTCGCCGCCGCGTACCGCGAGGGGTCAGGGATACTCGCCTGCAACGTCATCATGCTCGAACACGCCGAGGCCATTGTCGCCGGAGCCGAACATGTTGGCAGGCCGGTGATCCTGCAGCTGAGCGAGAACGCCGTCAAATTCCACCACGGCAATCTGCAGCCGATCGCCGCGGCGGCCGGCGCCGTTGCCGCAGCGGCGGCAATCGACGTCGCGGTTCATCTCGACCATGTCGAAGACGAGCAGCTCTTGCGCGCGTGCGCCGCCACCGGCGCTTCCTCCGCCATGTTCGATGCGTCGACGCTGGACTATGCCGCCAACGTCGCTGCCACGAAAGCCGCAGCGCAATGGGCACATCGAGAGGGCTTGTTCCTGGAGGCCGAACTCGGAGAGGTCGGCGGTAAGGATGGTGCGCACGCTCCCGGCGTGCGCACCGACCCCGACGAGGCAGCCGAGTTCGTCGCAGCCACCGGAGTCGATGCATTGGCTGTCGCGGTGGGCAGCTCCCACGCGATGTCCGAGCGCAGTGCGTCCCTGGATTTCGAGCTGATCGGGCGCCTGCGGGCGGCGTTATCGGTTCCCCTTGTGCTGCATGGCTCTTCAGGTGTCGCCGACACTGATCTACGCAAAGCCGTCGAGGCGGGGATCACCAAGATCAACGTGGGCACGCTGCTCAACGTCCGGTTCACCGATGCGGTGCGCGCGTTCTTGGCCGCCGACCCGCAGGTCAACGATCCTCGCCGCTACCTCTCCCCCGCGCGCGATGCGATCGCCGAGGCGGTGTCCTCGCTGATCACCGCGATCCACGGATAGTCGCGTAGCCTCCTCAGTCGTCGCCCACGTCGACGACGTGGACGTGCACTCCCGCCGCGACGATCCGCTGCAGCTGAACCGGGTCCGCGGTCGAATCGGTCACCAAGTGGTCGATCTCGTTGAGTGTCACCATCTTTGCAAGTGTGACCTTGCCGATCTTGGAGCCGTCGACCGCGACGATGACCTGCTGCGCGCTGGTCGCCATGGCTATCGCGGTGCGCGCTTCAGCCTCGTCGAATGTGGTCGCCCCCACCTCCGCCGACATCCCGTCGGCACCGAGGACCGCGGTGCCGACGTTGATCACCTGAAATGCGTGCTCAGACATCGGGCCGACCGCTTCCAACGAATTCGCCCGCACCAGACCGCCGGTCGCGATCACCTTCATCTGCGCGTCGACTGCGCAATCAGCGGCGATCGTCAGGGAGTTCGTGACGATCGTCATCTGAGGGCGGCCCTTCAGCGATCGTGCGACTTCACCGGTGGTGATCCCGCCGGTCAAGGCCACCGCCTGCGGACCGGCAGGCACCAGCGCGGCGGCGTGCTGGGCGATCCGCCGTTTGATGGCGATCGTCCGGTGATCGCGCAGCCGCACGGGGATCTCGCTGTCGCTGGGGTCGAGTGCCCGGGCCCCGCCGTGTGTCCGGACCAGCAGGCCTTGATCCTCGAGCTCGCTGAGGTCGCGGCGCAGCGTCGCTGCCGACACCCGCAATTCGGTGCGCAGCACCTGCGAGTCGACCTCGCCGCGCTCGCGCAACAGTGACAGCACCTCACGCATCCGATCGGTGCGCCTGGTCGACACGGCATTGCCTCCTTCGCTTCGCAGCCAGTGCGCTGGCGTCAAACGATCAGTTTTAGTGATCACTTGACGCGATTGCGTTGCGCACTCTGAGCGAGCTTCCCATGATCGAGCAATGTTGCAAATGTCCGGGCGGCGGATGAGCTCGCTCGCCGACACGATCCGCAGACATAAGTCCGGAGATCCGGTCGGTGTCTATTCCGTGTGCTCGGCGCATCCCACCGTCGTCGAGGCGGCCATCCTGCAGGCCGCCGCCGATGGCGCCCATGTGCTGATCGAAGCCACCTCGAATCAGGTCGACCAGTTCGGCGGCTACACCGGACTTCGTCCGGCCGAATTCCGCGATGTCGTCCTCGGCATTGCCGATCGCTGCGAATTCCCCCGCGAACGCGTCGTGCTGGGCGGCGACCACCTCGGCCCGAACCGGTGGCAAAGCGAAACCGCCGAGGCCGCGATGGCCAAGGCCGACACGCTCATCGCCGCGTACGTGGAGGCCGGCTACGCCAAGATTCACCTCGACTGCAGCATGCCGTGCGCCGACGACCCGAACGTCCTCGACGACGAGATCGTCGCCGGGCGCGCCGCCCGCCTGATGCGGGTGGCCGAGGACTGCGCGCATCGCAGCGGCACCGACCTGCCGATGTACGTCATCGGCACCGAGGTGCCGGTGCCCGGTGGAGCGCACGAAACCCTCGGCGCCCTGGCACCCACGCCCGCGGATCGTGCGCGGCGGACGATCACCGCGCACCGCAACGCGTTTGGGGAGTCGGGCCTCGACCACGTGTGGCCCCGCGTGATGGGGCTGGTGGTCCAGCCCGGCGTCGAGTTCGACCACCTTCAGGTCATCGACTACCAGCGCGAGGCCACCGCGGCGCTACGGCGAATTCTGGACGATGAGCCGCATTTGGTCTTCGAGGCTCATTCCACCGACTATCAGCGGCCCGCACAATTGCGAGAGCTCGTCGAAGACCACTGGGCCGTACTGAAAGTCGGGCCGGCACTGACCTTCGCGATGCGCGAAGCGCTCTTCGGGCTCTCCCACATCGAGAACGAACTCCTGCCGCCGCCATCACGGTCCAACCTGATCGACGTCATCGAGCGGCGGATGCTCGCCAACCCGGAATACTGGCAGGGTTACTACGAGGGGGACCCGCAGAGCCAGAAGACGGCCAGACGGTACAGCTACAGCGACCGGCTCCGGTACTACTGGGCCGAAGACGAGGTCGACACCGCGCGCCAGCGTCTGTTGGACAACCTCGACCGCGTCGGGGTACCGATGCCGCTGATCAGTCAATTCCTGCCCAACCAGTACGACCGGATCCGTGCCGGTGAACTCGATCCGTCCGCGTCCTTGCTGGTGATCGATCGAATCCGCGACGCGATGCGGCCGTACGCCCAAGCCGTGAGTGGAGTGACCCTATGACGAAAGCCATTCCCGCCCAAGAAGCTGGCGGGGCAACGATTCTCGAGATCGGACAACAACCGGGCGCCTGGCGAGAGCTCGCCCGCAACATCGATCCCGCTGTCGTCGAGTTCCTCAGCGAGCTCACCGCGCGCCCCGACCTTCGGATCATCCTGACCGGCGCCGGAAGCTCAGCGTTCATCGGCGAGATCGCGGCCGCCGCCGTACGGCGCTATCTCGGCCGTCGCGTCGACGCGATCCCGACCACCAGCATCGTCGCCAGCCCCCTCGATCACCTGGAACGGCACACTCCGACGCTGATGGTGTCCTTCGGCCGCTCGGGCAACAGTCCGGAAAGCCTGGCCACCACGGCCCTTGCCGACGAACTCGTCGACGACATCGCACATCTCGTCGTGACCTGCGACCCCGCCGGCGAGCTGGGCCGCACGCACACCGGCAGGCCCAACTCGCGGGTCGTCTACATGCCGGAACGCACCAACGACACCGGTTTCGCGATGACGTCGAGCCTGACATCGATGCTGCTGACGTGCCTCCTGCTGCTCGGGCCCGGAACCGACCGCGACGTCGACGCACTGGCCAGGGCAGCCGAGCAGATCATCGGCCTGCAACAGGACATCGCGGCCCTCGCCCGGGCCAAGAAGCAACGGTTCTTCTATCTCGGCAGCGGGCCGCTCACGGGGCTCGCGCGTGAGTCCGCCCTGAAGATGCTGGAACTGACGGCCGGTGACGTGGTCACCTACTTCGATTCCCCGCTCGGTTTTCGGCACGGACCGAAGTCCGCACTCGACGGCGACACACTCGCCGTGGTGTACGTCTCCGGCGACCCCTACACCCGCCGCTACGACCTTGACATCGTCGCCGAGATCCGCGCCCAGCTCGGCGATGACGCCGTCACGGTGATCGCCACCGCGCCGCTGCCCGAGGAACTTGGTTCCGCCGTCGTGCTGCCGGGTCTCGACGGCTTCGATGACGCGCTTGCCGCTCTGCCGTTTCTGGTGTTCGCCCAGTACCTGGCACTGTTCACGGCGCTCGAACACGGCAAGACCCCCGACAATCCCTTCCCCTCCGGCGAAGTCAATCGGGTCGTCCAGGGCGTCACCATCTACCCGATGACACAGAACGGAGCATGACGTGGCCCGCTATCTCGGCGTCGACGGCGGCGGATCCAAGACCGCGCTGGCACTCATCGACGACACCGGACACGTCATCGCCCGCGCGACCGCACCGACGTCCTACTACTTCAACGACGGCTTCGACATCGTCGAAAAGTCACTCGCGCAGGGTGTTACGGATATCTGCACGCAGGCAGGCATCGCGCCCGCAGACATCGACGCGGCTTTCTTCGGGCTACCCGGATACGGCGAAGCCAGCGGGGATATCGCTGCGCTCGACGCCGTGCCCGCCGGTGTGCTCGGCCACGACCGCTACAGCTGCGACAACGACATGGTCTGCGGCTGGGCCGGCTCGCTCGCCGGTGAAGACGGTATCAACGTCATCAGCGGAACCGGGTCGATGACCTACGGCGAGCGAAATGGCATGAGCCACCGGGTCGGCGGTTGGGGTGAACTCTTCGGTGACGAAGGCTCGGCGTATTGGATTGCCGCGCAGGCGCTCAACGCGTTCTCCCGGATGAGCGACGGCAGGCTGCCGAAGGGTCCGCTGCACGGATTGATGAAGGACCGCCTCGAGGTCACCGGTGACCTCGACGTCGTGAGCCTCGTGATCGACACCTGGAAGGGAAACCGCAGCAAGATCGCCGCGCTGGCCACAACGGTCTGCCAGGCCGCGGAGGCCGGCGACGACGAGTCGTCGCGCATCCTGTCCGCCGCAGTCGACGAGCTGGTCACGCTCATCGAAACGACTCGGACGCTGATCGGATTCACCGATACCCAAACCGTCCCGGTGTCCTACTCGGGCGGAATGTTCTCCAACGAGGGCTTCCTGCGCCAGTTCGTCACCGCACTGCAGGCTTGTTCGGCCACGTACGACCTGCAGACCCCCCGACTTGACCCGGCGGTCGGCGGTGCGCTCTACGCCGCGAAACACAGCGGCCACCCGCTGAGTCCGGAAGCCGTGCAACGCCTTTCCGACAGCAACCCGACGAGGTGACGTCACATGACTAGTGCCATTACCACCACAGCCCGAACCCGCGGCTGGATCTTCTACGCCGCCCTGCTCATTCTGTTCTGGGGTGTCTGGGGCGCATTCTCGGCGCTGCCATCGTCCAAGTACGGCTATCCAGACGAGATGATCTACAGCATCTGGGCGCTGACGATGATCATTCCCGCTGCGTTCATCCTTCGCGGCCAGAGGTGGGATCGCCGCCCGGCTGCGACCATCTACGGCCTGCTCATCGGACTCACTGGCGCCGGCGGCCAGTTGATTCTGTTCCAGGCGCTCACAATGGGACCGGCCTACCTCATCTTCCCGATCGTCTCGATCTCCCCCGCGATCACAGTCATCATGGCAATGGTCTTACTGCGCGAACGCATTTCGCCGCTGGCCGTGGTCGGCCTGATCATGGCGCTGGCAGCCATCGTGATGTTCACCATCACCGGCGGCGAAGCGGAGAGCTCGTCGGGACCGTGGCTGCTGCTGTCGATCCTGATCTGTGTGGCCTGGGGCGTGCAGGCGTACTTCATGCGCAAGACCGCGACGATCGGGGTCAACGAAGCCACCACATTCGGATGGATGACCATCAGCGGCCTCGCGTTGATACCGGTCGCGCTTATCTCCCTCGGCGGCATCCCCACCGACTTCCCTTGGCAGGCACCTGCATTGACCGCGGTCACCCAGGTACTCAATGCGGTCGGAGCCCTGTTTCTGGTGATGGCCCTCGCCCGCGGCAAGGCCTCGATTGTTGCCCCGACCACCAATGCGCTGGCGCCCGCACTCACAGTGATCATCTCGCTGATCGCCTACCAGACTCTGCCGACCCCCTACGGCGCGATCGGCATCGCGCTGGCACTGATCGGCTCGACGCTGATGGTCTACAGCGACGAGAAGCGCGGCGAGGCCCTCTCCGAGGCGGTCCGGTGAAGCCGACCGTCGTCATCATCGGCGCGGGCAGCGTCGAGTTCACCCGAGAACTGCTCGGCGACATCCTTTCGTTCCCGGAGTTGGGTTCAACGCGGGTCGTACTGCACGATATCGACGGCGAGCGACTGCAGACCGCAGAGGCGATCGCCCGCGCCACCGCCCAGTCGGCCGGCGCCGATCCGGAGATCCTCGCCACCCTCGACCGCCGCCGCGCCCTCGATGGGGCGAACTACGTCATCAACGTCATTCAGGTCGGGATGCACGACGCCACCGTGCGTGACTTCGAGATCCCGGCACGCTACGGGTTGAAGCAGACGATTGGTGACACGATCGGCGTCGGCGGAATCTTCCGCGGGCTGCGGACCTTCCCGGTGCTTGCCGGCATCGCGCGGGATATGGCCGAGGTGTGCCCCGACGCCTGGTTGCTCAACTACACCAACCCGATGGCGATGAACGTGACGTACCTCCACGCGGTCGCGCCACAGCTGAAAGTGCTCGGTCTGTGCCATTCCGTGTACTGGACCATGGTCGGCCTGTGCGAACTCATCGACGTGCCCTATGACGAGGTGTCGTACTGGTCGGCAGGCGTGAACCACCAGGCGTGGGTGCTGCGGTGGGAACGCAGCGGTCAGAACCTCTATCCGCTCCTCGACGAACGGATCGCCGCCGATCCCGAGCTACGCAGACGTGTGCGTGTCGACATGTACCGACGGCTGGGCTACTACCCCACGGAGACCAGCGAGCACAGCAGCGAATATGTCGGCTGGTACCTTCACGATCCCGCCGAGATCGATCGGCTGCGCATCAACGTGGGCGAATACGTGTCGATCAGCGAAGCCAACTTGGCCGAATATGCCCGTGTGCGAGCCGAATTGGCGAGCTCTCATACCCTGCCGATCGATACGAGTTCGACGGAGTACGCCCCTCAGGTCATCCACTCACTGGAGACGGGCACCCCGCGCGTGATCTCGGCCAACGTCATCAACGACGGGCTGATCACCAACTTGCCCAACGGGGTTGCCGTGGAGGTACCGACGTTGTTGGACGCACTCGGTGCGCATCCGATGAAGGTCGGCGATCTCCCTGCGCAGTGCGCGGCACTCAACCGGGGCTTCCTCGGACCCGTCGACCTCACGGTGCGCGCCGCGGTCGACGGAGATCCGCGCCTGGTGCGCGCCGCGGCGATGGTCGACCCGAACACCGCCGCGACCCTGACCGTCGATCAGATCTGGAACCTGTGCGACGAACTGACCGTCGCCCACGGCGATCTGCTGCCCCCATCTCTGCGCTCCCGGTCCGATGTCGCCGCCGGAGCGGCTCCGATCCTTCCCCCAGAAACCGCCAATTAAGGAGTCACCGTGATTCGACGTAGATTGTGCATCGCCCTGATCGCCGTCCTCACGGGCGTCCTCGCCGCATGCGGTGGCGGAGGCGGATCATCGGGCCCCACCGAGATCGCGGTGTGGCACGGCTACCAGGACACCGAGGGCGAGGTGTTCAAGGGCCTGGTCGACCAGTACAACAAGGAGCATCCGGACGTCAAGGTGTCCGAGTTGTACTCGTCGAACGACCTTGTGCTGCAAAAGGTTCTCACCGCAGTACGCGGCAACAGCGCACCGGACATCGCGTACATGTTCGGATCGTGGTCGCCGAACATCGCCAAGATCCCCTCGCTGGTCAACATGGCCGACGAAGTGAAGAAGCCCGACTGGAAATGGGACGACTTCTACGCGGCCGAACGCAAAGCGGCGACGGTCGGTGACAAGGTCGTCGGCGTGCCGGCACTGGTGGACAACCTGGCGATCGTCTACAACAAGAAGCTCTTCGCCGACGCCGGCGTCGCGCCGCCCTCGCCGGAGTGGACCTGGGACGACTTCCGCGCCGCGGCCGCCAAGCTGACCGACCCCGCCAAGGGACAGTACGGCTGGCTGATCCCCGCCGATGGCAGCGAAGACACTGTGTGGCACTACATTCCGATGCTCTGGGAGGCAGGCGGCGACATCCTGTCGCCGGACAACACCAAGGCCACGTTCAACTCCGAGGCGGGCGTCAAGGCGCTGACAACGCTGCAGCAGATGGCTGTGGCCGACAAGTCGCTGTACCTTGACACCACCAACGAGAACGGGCCGAAGCTGATGAACAGCGGCAAGATCGGAATGCTCGTGACCGGACCTTGGGATCTGTCTCAGCTGTCCGACATCGAATACGGCGTCCAGGTGATGCCCACCTATCCCGGCTCCACCGGCGGACATCAGACCATCGCCGGCCCCGACAACTGGGTGGTGTTCAACAACGGCGACAAGCGCAAGGCCGCCGCCATCGACTTCCTGAAGTGGCTGTCGGCGCCCGAACAGGTCAAGAAGTTCTCGGAGGGCACCGGCGACCTGCCGATCCGCGCCTCGGTCGGTGACGACAAGGCCGTGCTTGAGCAGCTCGACAAGAACGTCCCAGGCACCGCGACGTTCGTCGAGAACCTGAAGAACGTGAAGACCGTCAGGCCCCAGGTCGAGCAGTATCCGGCGGTGTCGGATGCGCTGGGCCAGGCGATCGTGTCCGTGATGCTCGGCAAAGACCAACCCCAGGCCGCTCTGGACACCGCCGCCCAGGCCGCCGACGCGAAGTTGGCAGAGAAGTAGGGAGTCGATGCCTGCACTACTTCGGCGGCTGAGCCGCACAGATACCGTCTCGGGGTGGGCGCTGGTGAGCCCGGCGGCCATCCTGATCGGGATCTTCGGGCTGCTCCCAGTGCTGATGTCGCTGCAATTGTCGTTCCAGAAGTCCGACCTGCTCAGCGCCGAGACGCCGTGGGTGGGGTTCGACAACTACAAGAAGCTGGCCGACGATCCGGTCTTCGTCGAGGCGATCAAGCACACCATCATCTACACGGCATTGTTCGTGCCAGGAACGATGCTGGTGGGGCTGTTCGTCGCGGCGGCGCTGAACCGTTCGGTGCGGTTCATCTCGGTGTATCGGACGGCCGCCTACGTCACGATGGCGGTGTCGACGATCTCGCAGGGCATCATCTTCCTGTGGCTGACCGACCGCGACTACGGCCTGGTCAACGCCGCGTTGAATGCGGTGGGAATCTCGTCGCAACCATTCCTGGCTTCCCCGTCACAGGCGCTGTACGTGATCGTGGCGATGACGGTCTGGGGCTGGACCGGTTTCTCGGTGATCGTGTATCTGGCTGCGCTGCAGGGTGTTCCAGCGGAGTTGCACGAAGCGGCCGCCATCGACGGCGCATCCGCGTTCACCCGGTTCCGCACCATCACGGTGCCGCTGCTCGGACCGGCGAATCTGTTTCTCGTCGTCTGGCTGACGATCAACGCGCTGCAGTTGTTCGACGAGGTGTACGTGACGACGCGCGGCGGTCCGTTGCGCGCCACCACCGTGATCGTCTACTACCTGTGGGACCGCGCGTTCGTGCAGTTCGACGCCGGCTACGCGGCAGCGATGGCCTACGCATTGTTCGTCGTCATCCTGATCGTCACGGCCGTGCAGTTCCGGCTCGCCAGAAGGCATGTGCACTCATGAGCGAGCTCCTGATTCCCGTGCGGCTCGACGCGGCCGGGCCGGAACACACGTCACGTTGGCGGCTGCCGTTCAGCCCGTGGCATCTGGTCTTGATTCCCTTGACATTCATCCTGCTCGTGCCGCTGTTGTGGATGCTCGTCACGTCGTTGGAGACCGAAGGCGAGGCGAATCACTTTCCGCCAGTGTTGTTTCCGAACAGTCCGCAGTTTTCGAACTACACCGAGGCGTGGGATGCGGCGCCGTTCGGGCACTTCTTCATCAACAGCGCGATGGTGACGTCTGTCGTGCTGGTGAGCAATCTTGTGGTGTGCAGCCTGGCGGGTTACGCGTTTGCGCGGGTCCGATTCCTCGGCCGCGGAGCACTGTTCGTCACCTTGATGGCGACGCTGATGGTGCCGTTCCAGGTGACGATGATTCCGGTTTTCCTGATCGTCAAGTGGTTCGGTGACAACGTCTGGGAGGGGCTGGGCATCGATCACATCGGCGCGTTGATGCTGCCGAACCTGGCGACGGCGTTCGGCATCTTCTTCCTGCGGCAGTTCTTCATGACGGTCCCCGTCGAGTTGGAAGAAGCGGCCCGGGTCGATGGCACGTCGCGGATCGGCGTGCTGTTCAAGATCATCCTGCCGCTGTCGTTGCCTGCACTATCGACGTTGGCAGCACTGACCGTGCTCACATCGTGGAACGATTTTCTGTGGCCGTTGATCGTCATCACCTCGCAGGATCAGATGACAATCCCGTTGGGGCTCAGCTACTTCCAAGGCGCACATCACGTCAAGTGGCCGCTGTTGATGGCGGCCAATGTGATGAGCCTGCTGCCGATGCTGCTGGTGTTCATCGGGGCGCAGCGCTTCTTCGTGCAATCGGTCGCGTCGACCGGACTGAAAGGCTGAACATGGCGGAAGTCGAGTTCCGTGGCGTCACGCGGCGATATCCGGGCGGTGTCGTCGCCCTCAAGGAATTCAACCTGCCCGTCGCCGACGGAGAGTTCCTGATCCTTGTCGGGCCATCGGGGTGCGGGAAGAGCACGGCATTGAGACTGCTTGCAGGGCTTGATAAGCCGACCTCCGGAGAGATCAGGATCGGCGACACGATCGTAAACGGGCTGGCACCCGGCGAACGTGACATCGCCATGGTGTTCCAGAATTATGCGTTGTATCCACACATGTCGGTCTATCGCAACCTGGCCTACGGGCTGCGGCAGCGCAAGACACCGCGCAGCGAGATCGATCGGCGGGTCCGGGAGACCGCCGCGCTGCTCGAGATCGACAAGCTGCTCGACCGGAAGCCTGGTCAGCTCTCCGGCGGTCAGCGTCAGCGGGTCGCCATGGGCCGCGCGCTCGTGCGCCAACCACAGGCATTCCTGCTCGACGAACCGCTGTCGAATCTCGACGCCAAGTTGCGCAATCAGGTCCGCGGGGATCTGAAGCGACTGCACCGTGAACTGCCTGTCACCTCGATTTACGTCACTCATGACCAGATCGAGGCGATGACGCTCGGCGACCGGCTGTGTGTGATGGCCGGTGGCGAGATTCAGCAGATCGGCACTCCCGATGAGATCTACAACCGCCCGGCGAACACCTTCGTCGCGGCGTTCATGGGCAGTCCCCCGATGAACCTGATTGCGGCCGAGGTGCGATCGGGAGTACTCCACGTCGGGGACGCGGCCGTGACCGCGGTATCGACGCCCGAGGGCCCGGTGACGGTCGGCGTTCGTCCAGAGCATCTGCAGCTGCACAACCGCTACGCGGAGGGGTTGCTATCCGCGCGGGTCGATTTCGTCGAGCCGCTCGGCAGCCATGTGTTGGTGACCGCGCTCGTCGAGAGCAAGGACGTGGGGACCGCCCGGGTGATCGTTCACGCGCCGGCAGGCACCGACTTGCCTGCCGGCAGCCGTATCGGTCTCGAGCTGCCGCCGGAGCGAACCTACTTCTTCGACGCCGATACCGGCAACGCCCGACCCAGTCGGGAACGCGTCACGCTCTGACACTCGCTCACCGGGAGTGGTTGTTGCGTCGCTTCCGGTCACCGGCCACAGTGTGTGGCAGGAGACCAAAGGAGGCCGATGAGCGCGCACGACATCCCATTCGACGAGACCGTCGACGTCATCGTGGCCGGCTCCGGGGGCGGCATCACGGGCGCGTACACCGCCGCCCGCGAGGGCCTGTCGGTGGCGCTGGTCGAGGCGACCGACTTCTTCGGCGGCACGACCGCCTACTCGGGCGGCGGCGGCATGTGGTTTCCGTGCAACCCGGTGCTGCAGCGCGCCGGCAGCGACGACACGATCGAGAAGGCGTTCAACTACTTTCACGCCGTCATCGGCGACCGCACCCCGGTGGAGCTGCAGGAGACCTACATTCGCCGCGGCCCTGGGCTGATCGAATACCTGGAGGCCGACCCCGAACACTTCACGTTCGGTGTGCTGCCCTGGCCGGACTATTTCGGCAAGGCGCCCGACTCGCGGGCCGACGGCATGCGCCACATTGTGGCCGCACCGATCCGCGGTGAGAAGCTGGGCCCGTACGCCGGTTTCGTGCGTGGCCCCCTCGACCGTGACCGCCTCGGCGCACCCGCACCGGAGAAGCTGTTCGGCGGCCGAGCCCTGATCGGCCGATTCCTCGCCGCTCTGGCCGGCTACCCGCACGCAGCGCTGTACCGCAACGCTGCGCTGACCGATCTCATCACCGACAGCGGACGCGTGGTCGGCGCCGTCGTGCAGCGTGACGGCGGCACGGTGCGAATCGGTGCCCGGCGCGGAGTGCTCTTGGCGGCAGGCGGATTCGAGCACAACGCTGCGCTGCGCGAAACCTACGGCGTGCCCGGTGTCGCGGGAGACAGCATGGGTGGCCCAGGCAGCACGGGCGCGGCTCTCGAAGCGGGGATCCGCGCCGGCGCGGCCACCGACCTGATGGATCAGGCGTGGTGGTCGCCGGGGCTGACCCACCCCGACGGTCGTTCCGCGTTCGCGCTGTGGTTCACCGGCGGCATCTTCGTCAATCAGGACGGCCAGCGATTCGTCAACGAATCCGCCGCATACGACCGGATCGGCCGGCAGATCATCGCCGAGATGGACGCCGGCCGGCTCGATGTCCCGTTCTGGATGGTCTACGACAATCGCGACGGTGAGGTCCCGCCGGTCAAGGCGACCAATGTCTCGATGGTGGACACCGAGAAGTACCGCGCGGCCGGATTATGGCGCAGCGCAAACACTCTGACCGAGCTCGCCGAAGTGATCGGGGTGCCCGCCGACAGCCTGGAACAGACGGTCGCCCGCTACAACTCCATGGTTGCCGGCGGCGCCGACACCGATTTCGGCCGCGGCGACGAGGCCTACGACCGGGCCTTCTCCGGGGGCGAATCGCCGCTGGTGCCGATCGACACGGCACCGTTTCACGCGGCGGCGTTCGGCCTGTCCGATCTCGGGACCAAGGGGGGTCTGCGCACCGATGCCCGGGCCCGGGTGCTCGACGAATCCGGTCAGCCGATCCCGGGGCTGTACGCGGCCGGCAACACGATGGCTGCGGTCAGCGGAACGACCTATCCGGGCGGGGGAAACCCGATTGGCGCGTCAATGTTGTTCAGCCATCTCGCTGCGCTCGACATGGCCGGTGACGTCAGGTCTGCTTGACCAGCTTGAAGGGCATGTTGATGAACAGCGCGAGGCTGTGCCCGCAGGCCCCTGACTCGCCGGTGGTCGAGTCCTGCCCGACCAACATGTTGGAGCTCGGATCGGTCTGATCGCCGCCAGGGCTGGAGCCGTGGAATCGGATCACCTGCAACCCCGGGGCGGTGGTCCCGTCCTGGCAGGGCATCCAGTCCTGAATCACGCGCTTGACCCGCCAATCCCCGCCGGCCTGATAGATCGGCGCCGTCCAGCCCGCATCGCTGCTGACGGTGCCGACGCACTCGGTGGGATAGCTGCAGGTCGAGGTGATGGTCCAGATGCTTCGCACACTGCGCTCGTTGTGGAAGACATCGTTGGTGGTCGCCCACTCACCGTTCGAGGTGGCGACGAACGTGCCATTGAGCGCCCACTTGTCGTTGGCTGAGGCAGTCGCGGGGTACACAACACCGGCGACCGCGGCAGCGGTCAGCGCCGCGACGCTGATCAGCATTCGTGGTCTACGCATTAGGCCTCTCCCCTCACGTTCGGTCATGTGGTCGGCAGCAGATCCTTCCACGACTGCTCCCCACCGCTACGCGCCAGATCGGTCTGCCGGAAGACGTTGCCGTCCGGCGTGGCGTACTGACCTGTCGCCGGGTTGTACGTCGCGATTGCCACAGACGGCCCACCGGGTGAGCCCGGCGTGAAGGCGCTCGGAGCGACTCCGGGCGCGCCACCGGTGTCGGTCGGCGCGATGCTCGGAGCACCCACCGGCCCGGTGAATCCCGCTTGCGGTGGAATCGGACCAGCCGGCGGCGCCGGGACCGGCCCCGTCGGCATCGGAGTACCGGCCAGCGGACCGTAGATGTGGTCCTGGAACGTCGTCCGATCGTCTGGCGGGATGCCCTGGGCAATCAGATTCGGGTCGATCGGGCTGGGGCCGGTCGCGTGCTGTCGCATCGCCAGCGGCTCGAATGGCTTGTCGCTGTCGCAGATTTCGACGGTAGGCGCGCGCTTACCGGGTTGAGCCATACACGGATAGTTGCGTGCGCCACGGACAGCGGTCGGCGAGTCTTGCGGCAGCTTGCAGTACAGGCCGTCCGGGGTGTCGGCGTCCGAGGTGTCCTCTGGCGAGCGCCACTGGCTCGGCGGCAGGAAGCCCACCGTGCAGGCCGGCGGATCGCTGATGGTCAGAGTGAAGTCACCCAGCGTCATACCGGTCGGGTTGTTCAACGGTGAACCGACAGCCTGGATCGAGCCGATGTACGGCGGTAACAGCACAAGCAACTGTTCCAGGCTGCGGTTGTACGTCACCCCCACCTGCCCCAGCGTCGTGAGGTTGGCCAGCAGCACCGGCAACGTCGGCTTCACCTGGTTCAGCAGCGCGGAAGCCTCATCGGCCGCACCGGGGCCGTTGGCCAGGATGCCGCGCCACTGCGGGTCGTTCGTGTTGAGCTGCTCAGTGATCCCGGCCAGGCTGTGTGCCCACGTGCGGATCGCGTCGGTGGAGGCCAGCTGGCCATCGAGCAGCGGCCGGCTGTCGTCGACCAAGGTGCGGGCCTGGTCGGCGGCACCGCTGAAGTCCGCGGCGAGCTTCGACGCGGATTCGTTCAGCGTGGTGAGGTCGTCACCTGCGCCATTCAGACCCTTGTAGGCGTTGCTCAACAGATCCGTCAGACGGTCCGTGGGAATGCTTTTGAGCAGCGTGTTGGTCTGGTCGAGCATCGGGCCGACAGCCTGCGGAATGCGGGCCTGCTGTACCGGAATCACCGAGCCGTCATGCAGATACGGTCCGGAATCGGTGTGCGGCACCAGATCCACGTACTGCTCACCGACCGCCGACACGCTGAGCACCCGTGCCTCGAGGTCGGCGGGCACCTTCGGGCTGGTGTCCAAGACCAAGGTGGCCTCGGCACCGGTGCGGGTCGGCCGCACCTCGGTGACCTTGCCCATCTGCACGCCACGATAGGTGACGTTCGAGAACTGATAGAGCCCACCGGTTCTCGGCAGCTGGAGCGTGACCGTCATCTTGCCGATGCCGAGCAAGGTTCCCACCTGCAGGTAGGCCACCACCATGACACCGATACCGACCACCGACGCGATCGTGAAGATGATCAGCTGATTTCGAACAAACCGCGTCAGCATCAGTTACCCCCGTCCTGTGGCGTTGCCGCCGGACCGGGGCCGGGCAATGGACCGGTCGCCGCTCCTGGGGCGGGTTGCGTGGCGCCGGTGAGGGCAGCTTGTTGCGGCGCGTCGGACGGCACGCCGGTGTCGATGTCGGCCACTTGCGTCGGCGGCGGCGCCGGACTGAACGGAGCGTTCAGCGGATCGTAGGTGTACGTCGCGTACCACGGATCTCCAGGCGCCGGAACAAGTTTGGCGTTCTCGTCACCCCAGCGCGTTCCGAGCATCAGAGTCTTCTTCAGCCGCGGCACGGTGAAGTCGAAAATGATGAACTGATTGAGGTAGTCGCCGCGGATCGCCCGGTCGATCACCTGTTGCGTGTAGGGGAACGTCGGCAAATATGCCAGTGCGGTGTCCAGCTTGGGCCCGATGTCCGCCAAGGCCTTCAGCGTCGGTTCGAGGTTTTGCAGATTGCGCACCAGATCGGTCTTGGTGTCGTTGACCAGACCGGTCGCCAGATTGGAGAAATCACGGAACTTCTCCAGAGCGGTCGTGATCCGAGGCCGTTCCTTCACCAGGACATCGAGCGCCGGTGGAATCCGGTTCAGCGCGTCGGTGAGAACCTCCTGCTGCCCGGCGAACGTACCGGCCAGTCGATTCAGCGAGTTGACCGCCTCGTTGATGCTGTCGCGCTGGGTGGCCAGCAGCCCGATGAAATCATTGAGCCGCGTGAGCAAGTCGCGAATCTGGTCCGACCTGCCGCCCAAGGCGGCACTGAACTCGTGAATGATGTCGCCGATCTGGCCCAGGCCGCCACCGTTGACGACCACCGACAGTGCCGACAGCGTCTGCTCGGTCGACGGGTAGGTCGACGAGCGGTTGAGACCCAGAGTGGCACCGGGTTGCAGAACTCCGCTGGGCGCCTGACCCAGCGGCGGGTTCAGCGCTAGGTGCATCGAGCCCAGGAGGCTGGTCTGCCCCACTGACGCCACGGCGTTGGCCGGGATCACCACACCGGGTTCCACCGACACCTCGACGTCGGCATGCCAGTCGGTAACCGTCATATCACCCACACTGCCGACGACCACATCGCCGACCATCACCGGTGAATTCGATTCCAGCTGACCGATATTGGCGATCTCGATGTGATAGGTCGACGAGCCCTTGCCGTGCCCAACCGTGCCGGGCAGGGGCAGGGAGTTCAAGCCACCGAAACTGCAGCCGGTCACCGTCACCGCCACACAGGACGCGGTCACCAGGAGGCGTTGCACCGAACCACGACGCATCATGAGGGCGGATTCCCTTCGGCCGGAAGCAACAGGCCTTCCAGATTCGACGGCGGCGGAGCCGACGGCCCGACCGGCACGCCGGGCGGAATCGGGGCACCCGGGAACAGTGCGGGCGACGGATCAGCAGGCAATCCGTTGGGTGCGTACGAGCCGTGGTACGTATTCGGCGGGCCGCCCCAGCCGGCCGGCCCGGGCACATCGCCGTTGTATCCGGTGTAGGCCGACACCGAGGGGGGAATCTCGTAGCCCGGCGGGGTCCCACCAGCGCCACCCGGAGCCAGCCCTGGCTCGCTGTAGATCAGCTTGTCCGGGCTGGTGGACTTGCCCAGATAGGAGTTGAACGGGAACGGCAGGTAGTTGAAGTTGAGCAGGCGCAGGGCCGGGCCGAGGTACTGCGCGCACTCCTTACCGGTCTCGTCCGCGGTTGCGTTCTGGATGGCCCCGATGGCCGAGCAGACCACCTGCAGCGGGTTGGAGAAGTTCGCCAGCGCGAATCCACCCAGCGCACTCTGGGAGTCGGGGTTATAGATGTTGTAGGCGTTGCCGATCGCATTGGGCGCCACGTGCAGCAAGTTCTCCACGACGAGCTTGTTGTCGGCGAGGTTCTTGGTCACGCTACTCAACCGCTGCAGTTGCTCGGCAGTTTGGTTGCGCGTGCCGGCGATGAACCGCTGGACGTCGACGACGGCACTGGACAGATTGGTCAGTGCCCCGTCGATATCGGACCGGCTGCCGTCGACCACGCTGGTCAGTGATGCCAGCCGGTCCTGGAACTGCACGATCTGGGTGTTGCTGTCGCGCAACGCCGTCACGAAAATCTGCAGGTTCTTGATGGTGTCGACGATGTTGCCGCTGCCGTTGGCCAGTGTCTTGCTCACCGCGGAGAGCTGGGCGATGGTGTCGCGCAATTTCTCTCCGTTGCCGTCCAGGGCCGTGGCCGCAGTGTCGATGAAACGCCCGATGGGCGTGGTCTGCCCTGGGGCGGACGGTCCGAGATCCGTTGCCAGGCGGGTCAACTGGGTCTTGATTTCGTCCCATTCCACCGGGATCGCGGTGCGGTCCAGACCGATCACCGCACCGTCGGTCATGGTGGGCCCTTTGTCCTCATAGGGCGGGGTCAGCTGAACGTAGCGGGCGCCCACCAGGTTCTGCGCGACGATCACAGCCTCGGCATTGGCCGGAATGGGCACTTTGCGGTCCACGGCCAACACCAGTTTGGTCTTGGTCCCCTGGGCCTCAATTGAATCGATCGTGCCGACCTTGACCCCGGCCACCCTTACCTCGTCACCGGGATAGATCGCGGTAGCGCTGGTGAAGTAGGCGGTGATGGTGTTGGGCTTGAAGAACGCGAAACGGACCAGCCACCCGACTCCAGCGACGACCACCACCGCCAGCACCGCGGCGACGACGATCGTCAGCCGGCTGCGAGACTTCATGGCTGCCCCCATTGCTCATTAGGTTGCGGTATTCCGTTGTACGGGAACGGAATTTCCGCGCGTGGTCCGGCGTTGTCGGCCGGCTGTCCCGCATCGGTACCACGCCGGAAACCCAGCGCGTAATCGAAGAAGGGCTGCAGTAGCTGCGCCGGGCTCAGGTTGGCGACGAACGCGTTGTAGTAGAAGCCGTTGTTGACTGCTTCGGCCTGGGTCAGCTGGAACTTCGCCAGGCCCTTCATGGCCGCGGTGATGTTGTCGTTGTTCTTCTCCAACATCGCCGTCACCGAGTTGAGCTTCTCCAAAGCGGGCGCCAGTTCTTTCTCGTTGTCGGCAACGATCCCGCTCAGCTGCCGCGACAGGGCGGAGGTGCTGGCCAACAGGTTCGAGATGGCGTAGCGGCGCTGCGACAAGACGCCGATCAGATCGTTGGCGTTCAGCAGCAGGGTGTTCACCTGTGCGCTGCGCTGCGAGAGGATCCCGGTGACGTTCGCCGCGCTCTTGAGCAGGCTCGCCAGAGAATCGTTGCGCTCGTTGATCATCCGCGACAGATTGCTGATCCCGTCGAAGGTGGGGCCCAGTTGCGGGGTGATGCGATCCAAGGTGTCCGAGAGCGTGTCCAGCGACTGGTTGATCGCCGCGGTGTCGGTGTCAGCGGTGTTGGCGGCGAGGTCGGACAACGACTCCGTCAGCGAATACGGCGATCCGGTGCGCGACACCGGGATCACATCGGCCGCGCGAAGTGTTCCCTTTCCGCTGGACTCCAGCGTCAGAATCCGTTGTCCCAGCAGCGTTCCAGTGCGGATGTGGGCGCTGGTTTCGGTGCCGAGCCGAACGGAGCCTTTGACCACGAAGGTCACCAGCGCCTTGCCGTGCTGCAAGGACACATCGGAGACGGTGCCGACTTTGACACCGGACACCTTGACGTCGTTACCCGCCTGCAGGCCACCGGCTTCGGTGAACAGCGCCTGATGCCGAATCGACGTGGCAAGCGACACCAGCCGCTCGGGCGACAGCCCGATGGTGATGACGAGCACGATCAGTGCCAGGCCGATAAAGCCTGACCTGATCAGCGAGGACCCACGATATTTGAGCATTAGGGCTCCGCGCACCTTCCAGTGTGTTGGATGATCCAGGGGAAGTAGGCGGTGCGACCCTGTAGGTCACTGACGCGCAGGGACAGGCCACACAGGTACTGGTTGATCCAGCTGCCGTAGGAGCCGAGCCGCACCACCTTGCGGTAGTTGGCCGGTGCCTTCTTGATCGAGATGTCCAGCAGTTCCTTGTCCTGGTCCAGCAGCGGAGCCAGGCGGCCGAGCTGATCGACGGTGCCGGCCAGCGGTGTGCGCGCCTGGTTAAGCAAGTCGGTCAGCGAGGCGGTGCCGTTGTCCAATGCGGTGATCGACTGGCCGATGGGGTCTTTATCGGCGGCCAGGCCGGTGACGAGCTTCTCGAGTTTGTCGACGGCGCCGGAGAACTTGTCGCCGTCCTTGCTGATCGTGGCGATCACCGTATTGAGGTTGTCGATCAGCTGTTGCACCGTCTGCCCGTTGTCGGCCAGCGCCGTGGTGAACGACGTCGTCTTGGAGAACAGCGATTCGATGTTGCCGTCCTGACCCTGAAGGATCTGAATCAGCGAGTTTGTCAGCGCGTTGACGTCGTTCGGATTAAGGCCCTGGACAACGGGTTTGAGCCCACCGAGGAGCAGGTCCAGATCCAGGGCCGGCTCGGTGCGATCCAGTGGGATCTGGCTGCCCGGCGGCTGGATCTTCGCCGACCCCGGGCTGTCGACCAGTTCCAGATAGCGGTCGCCGACCAGGTTGAGGTAGCGCACCGTCGCCTTGGTCGCCGAGGTCAGCACGACCTTCCGGTCGGCGTCGAAGTCGACGACCACCTTGTTGTCGGGTTGCAGCGCGACATCCGTGACGGTGCCGATGCGAACACCGGCAACACGCACCGAATCTCCGGACTTCAGGCTTGACGCGTCGGCGAAGAGCGCCGAGTAGGAGTTGTCCGAACCCGACCGGTACTGCCCGAAGATCGCGAACAGTGCGGCGGTCAGCAAGGTCATCACGACGCCGAACACGCCGACCTTGACGATCGTCTTCCACAGCGCGGTCATCCCGGTTGTCCGATCTGTGCGGTGTTGCGCGGCGGGCCGTCCAGCGGGCCGAACAGCGCCTGCTTGAGTCCGTCGGAGTTCAGCAGGATGCCCTGGTTGCCGTACTGCGCGGGGTTGGCGCCGATGTCGGCGACCACGAACGGCGGGCTGGTCTCGAACGGCACCTTCGGCAGGTCCGTGCACTGCGGGCCGCCGGTGGCGGCGACCTTGGGCAGGTTGGCCGGATACCGGTAACGCTCACGGCCGAGGAAGAACGACTGCAGCAGAACAGCTCCCGGCAGCGGCAGGCCCGGACCGGTGGCCAGCGGAACCAGAGCGCCGATACCGCAATTCAGGGCTGCGTTGTACTTGTTCAGCAGGTCGGTGGTCGGCACCAGCAGGTGCACGACGTTGGCCAGCGGATCCTTGTTTTCGCTCAGCACCTCGGTGCCGACGTCAGCCAGGCCGATCGCGCTGACCAACAGGGTGTCCAGGTTCTGGTCCTGGTCGACGATGGTGTCGCTGATCTTCGCCGCGTTCTTGACCGTCGACACCAGGTCGCCGGACACGTCGCCGTAGGCGTCGAAGACCTTTGGTGCGACGGCCAATTCATGGTTGAGCGTGTCAAGACTGGGGTTGAGCTTCGCCAACGCGGAGTCGAGGTCCACCAGAGTTTGACCGAATTTGTCGCCGCGACCGTCCAGGGATTTGGCGATCGCGCCCAGTGTCTGGTTGAGCTTGGTGGGCTCGATCTGCGAAAGCACCGAAACCAGCTGCTGGAACACGGTGTTGATCTCGACGGTGACGTGCTTGCCGTCGATCACCTGCCCGGACTGGATGGACTTGGCCGACGGGTCCTGGGGCGGATTCAGCTCGACGAACTTCGAGCCGAACACCGTCGAAGAGGTGATGTCGGCGCTCACGTTGGCGGGGATGTCGTTGACCCGGGCGGGGTTCAGCGCCAGGTGCAGCGCGGCCCTGCCGTCTGGCAGCAACTCGATGGACGAGACCTTGCCGACTGGGGCGCCGTTGAGCTTGACCTTGGCGTCGGGGTACATCACGAGGCCGGCACGCTGCGAGATCACGGTCACCGGAACGGTTTTGGTGAAGCTGTCCTGGAACAGCCCAACGGCCAACGCGACAATCGCCACGAGGACCACCACGGTCGCCAATCCGGCGAGCGGGCGCGCGATACCTGATTTCATCGGGCTCCTCGGCTATCCGGACAGGTTGAAGTTGCCGTTGGATCCGTAGATGGCCAGGGAGACCAGCAGGGTGACCGAGACGACGACGATCAGGGAGGTCCGTACCGCGTTGCCCACCGCGACCCCGACCCCGGAGGGGCCGCCGGTGGCGAAGTAGCCGAAGTAGGTGTGGATCAACAAGATCGTGATCGCCATCAACACCGCCTGCAAAAAGCTCCACAGCAGATCGATCGGATTCAAAAACGTGTTGAAGTAATGGTCATACAAGCCGCCGGACTGGCCGAACAACACCACCGTCGTGAACTGGCTGGCCACGAAACTCAAGATGACAGCAATCGAGTAGAGCGGGGTGATCGCCACCATCCCGGCCACAATCCGGGTGGAGACCAAGTATTCGACCGGGGGGATGCCCATCGATTCCAGGGCGTCGATCTCCTCATTGATCCGCATCGCCCCCAACTGCGCGGTCACCCCGGCACCGAAGGTCGCGGCCAACCCGATCCCGGCCACCACCGGGGCGGAGATCCGCACATTAATAAAGGCGGCCAGAAAGCCGGTCAACGCTTCGATACCGATATTGCCCAGCGAGGAGTAGCCCTGCACCGCCAACGTGCCACCCGCGGCCAACGTCAAGAATCCGACGATCACCACGGTGCCGCCGATCATCGCCAGGGTGCCCGCCCCCATCGAGATCTCCGCGATCAACCGGATGATCTCCTTACGGAAATGGATCGTCGCGTGCGGCGTCCCCGCAATCGCCCGCCCATAAAAAATCGTGTGATCACCAATACGCCCGAACGTCCCTAACGGACGGCGGACCTGTCGTGCGATCCGCGGATACAGAGCCTGCAACGACGCCACCGGCCCCTACCTCGCGCTCATCCGGATACCGATGG
>NZ_VBSB01000007.1 GCF_013337765.1 Mycolicibacterium sphagni | reverse complement strand
GGTGGCGACCGCGGAGCCGATGACGGTTCCGGTGGTGGGGTTGGCGGTGCCGACCAGTGCGGTCCCGGCCACGGGTGCGGTGTTGGTGGGGTTGATTGCGACGGTGATGGTTTGGGTGGTTTGTCCGCCGTGGGCGTCGGTGATGGTGACGGTGAAACTGTCTTGGGTCAGGGCACTTCCGGCGCCGATGGTGGCGGCGTTGTGTTGGGCGTCGGTGGTGGGGGTGTAGGTGAAGGCGCCGGTGGGGCTGACGGTGACGGTGCCGCCGCCGGTGCTGGTGGTGGGTCCGGTGTAGGTGAGGGTGTCGTTGTTGGGGTCGGTGGCGGTGGCGGTGCCGGTCACGGTTCCGGTGAGAGGGTCGGGGCTGCTTGCTGTGTATCCGGTAGCCACTGGCGGTTGGTTGACCGGGACGATGCTGACCGACACGACCACCACCGTGGTGTCGGGGCCGCTGAGACCGAGCGCTTTGGCAATGGAGTGCAGCACTTCTTGGATTGCTCCAAGAGCGCCATTGAGCCGGTATGCGCTGCCGCTATCGACCGTGACGGTGAACTTGTCTGTCCCGCCGTTGTGAGCGAGGTCGGCGTCCGGACTGTACGTGAAGGTGCCATCGGCATTGACCGCAGCCACACCCGCGACTGGATTCTGGGTGACGGTGTAGGTCAGCGAGGCGCCGTTGGGGCCGCCATTGAGATTGCCAGTCACCACTCCGGTTTCGGATTGTCCGGGGTTCTGCACCGGATCAGCGGTTGGCGTGGTGTTCAGGAACGTATATCGCAGTACCGAAACCAAAGAGTTCAGCTGACCCTGCACGGCAGACGCCCGAGTAGAAAACGCCGGGCCCGCCAGGGTATTCACGCGCGTGGCCGCGACAACATCAGGGGTTGACCTCCCGCTGGCGGCCAGTTCAGCTTTCACCGGGTCAAAGCGGAATCCCGAATACTGGCGACGTGTCCAGGCCAGGAACGCCCAATCGGTGGGTGGCTCGACTGGTGCCAGGGGGCTGTATCCGCCGAGCGAGGTGAGCGCGATTGCCCTCAGCAGACCAGAGAAAGTGTTGCCAACCAGAGCCGTCGATGGGACGGAGGTCGCAGGTGCGGATGGAACAATCGTGGACCGGCTTTCGGTGGCTCCAACGGTGGAATCAGACGCCCGCGTCGAGGACGTGTCCGGTTGTGACGGTCCGCGCAGCTGACTCTCTGCTATGCCAACGACGGTCTTGATGACGTGGGCCCGCTGCGATACGTCGGCGGTCGACATGGAGACGGGGAGATTCTGGGGTCGAAGGCGATCCGTGTTTGATGCGTCGTGGGCGAGACGGGTGTTGCTGGTCGGGGTGGAGGGGTGCCCCTTTCGCCCACTATCGCTCGTCGGGGCCGGTCCTCTTGTCTGTTTGCTGCGACGTTGCCCGGGAGCGGGAGCTCTAGTTGCTCCCACCGTGAGGGACTTCGTCGTCGATGGCGAGGTCACCGCAGTCGAGGCTTGGGGCTGAGGACCGGACATATCTGACTCTGCAGTTGACGACGAACCCGATGACCCGGTTGAGGGAGCGGCCCAGGCTATGCCCTGTCCGTTAGTGATGGCGGCACCGATGCCAAGGGCTACAGCCAATCCCCGGACATGGCCCACATAGTTTGAACTCGACATCGCAGTGCCCCCGGCAGTCGCCGTGCCTCAAGCGATGTCGGCTGTCACCCACGTCGGAGACTCTTCTCTTCGGCGCCGGTGACGTCGCCTAGCACGGGTGAATAAACTCGTAGAAGATGGGACGTTGTGTCCAAGCAAATTTCAAGTTACGTCAGTATGATCGGACGCGTGCGTCAACTGACCGAATAGGTGCTAAATCAGGCACGGAAGCCCCACCGGCGACCGAGCCCTGGGCTCCACCAACCTGGGCCTAGTCACCGACCAAGCGAAGTTGCCTTGGACAGGAAGGCTCGGGCGGCTTCCGTGTGCCAGCTGGCAACTCCGTGCCGACGATCATCCGAAGTGCACGCCCTGGGCCAGCGGTAGCTCCGAGGAGTAGTTGACGGTGTTCGTAGCGCGGCGCATGTAGGCCTTCCAGGAGTCCGAGCCGGACTCACGGCCCCCGCCGGTCTGCTTCTCGCCGCCGAACGCCCCGCCGATCTCGGCGCCCGAGGTACCGATGTTGACGTTGGCGATCCCGCAGTCCGAGCCGTCGGCGGCCAGGAAGCGCTCGGCCTCCCGGACGTCGGTGGTGAAGATCGCCGACGAGAGACCCTGCGGCACAGCATTGTTGAGCGCGATCGCCTCCTCGAGCGTGTCGTAGGTCAGCACATAGAGGATGGGCGCGAACGTCTCGTGGTGCACGATGTCGGTCTGGGCGGGCATCCGCACGACCGCGGGCTCGACGTAGAACGCCTCGCTTGCCCCGTCGACGTGATGGCGCTGACCGCCGATGACCTCACCGCCGTCGGCGCCGGCCTGCTCCAGTGCGCCGACCATGTCCCGATAGGCGGTCTCGTGGATGAGCGGCCCGACCAGGGTTCCGTCGGCAGCCGGGTCGCCGATCGGCAACGTGCGGTAGGCGGCGGCGATACGCTCGACCAGGCTATCGGCCACCGAGGAATGCGCGATCAGGCGCCGCAGTGTGGTGCAGCGCTGACCCGCCGTACCCGCCGCCGAGAACACGATGGCCCGCACGGCCAAATCCAGGTCGGCAGAGGGTGTTACAACGGCGGCGTTGTTTCCGCCGAGCTCCAGCAGCACCCGGCCGAACCGTTCGGCGACACGGGGGCCGACCTCGCGCCCCATCCGGACCGAACCGGTGGCCGACACCAACGCCACCCGCGGATCGTCGACCAGGGTCTCACCGACCTCGCGGCCGCCGAGCACCAGCCGGCTCAGGTGCGCAGGCGCGCCGACGTCGGCAGCGGCCCGCTCGATCAGCGCCTGGCAGGCGATCGCGGTCAGCGGGGTGAGTTCAGAGGGCTTCCACACCACGGTATCTCCGCACACCAGCGCCACCGCGGTGTTCCACGCCCAGACCGCCACCGGGAAGTTGAACGCCGTCACCACGCCGACCACCCCGAGCGGATGCCAGGTTTCCATCAGCCGGTGCCCTGGGCGTTCCGACGCGATCGTGCGCCCGTACAGCTGACGCGACAATCCGACCGCGAACTCGCAGATGTCGATCATCTCCTGGACCTCGCCGAGGGCCTCCGAGGTGATCTTGCCCGCCTCGACGGTCACCAGGGTGGCCAGGTCGGCCTTGTGCTCGCGCAGCAGCTCGCCCAGCCGCGCGACCAGTTGGCCACGCACCGGGGCGGGAGTGGTGCGCCAGGTCGAAAATGCCTGTGCTGCTTCGTCGATCGCAAACCGCGTCTGCTCGGGTGTGGTCTCGGCGACGGTGAACAGGATGTCTCCGGTCACCGGTGTGCTCGCGTGCAGGCCGTGCACTCCGGGCTCGGCGAGCTCAGTGCGGACGCCGATCGAGTCGAACGCGGCGCGCACGGCGGCGCGCAGGTCCGCGGCGGTGGGCAGCGAGGTGGCGGTGGTGGTGCTCATGCGGGGGCCTCCTGGGCGGTCGCGTCGTAGAGGTCGTACGGGTCGTGGATGTGGCGGCCGATCGTGCCGGCCATCCACTCGATGTCGTAGCCGGATTCATCTGCCACGGCGGCGGCTTGGGTGTCGGCGTCGAGATTGGACCGGAAGATCCCGGCCGCCGACGCGGGCAGGAAATCCTCGTACACCACGGGCGCGTCAGGGTCGCCGCGATGGTAGTAGGCCAGTCCTGCGGACGCCATCTCATCGTCGGAGGTGGGGAAGTAGTCGCCCCACGCCTCGGCGGGATCCTCGCTCGCCATCGCTGCGTCGTAGCGCTCGCGGCCCTTGCGGGTCAGTGCGACGCCGCGGGCCTCCACTTCACCGAAGCGCACCCGCAATGTGCCGTCGCTGACCGTGCCGTCGGCCTCACGGAAGCGGCGTGGTTCGGCGAGCGCGCGAAATGACGTCTGGCGCAACAAGACAGCAGTGCTGTCACAGTGCGGTGGTCCCTGGATCGCATCGATCATCGTTATCCCGCGCTCGGTCATCCGTCGGTACAGGTCGTCGATGTCGAGCACCCGGGGGGTCAGGTGGTTGATGTGTGTGGTGGGTACCCCGGCGATGTCTGCGGCGACGGCCGACACCCCGGTCAGTTCGGCATACCAGGCCCGGTCGACCGGCTCGCGGGACAGGGCGAACGCGGCCACCGCGCGCGTCACGAAGTCGTCAGCGCCGTCGGCATCACATCCGCCGTCGGCCGCGATCCGGCGCGCGTCGGCGATCAGGGCTGGATCGAACAGCGTTCGCCTGTAAAGGCATTCGTCGACCCGCCGGCGCAGGTCGGTGTCGAAGAATCGGCGGTCCCGAGTGGCCAGCATCGAGGTGAACACCCGGAAAGGGTTGCGCGCCAACTCCTCGGCATCCACCGGCCGGAATGCCGTCGACACCACCGGCACGGGCGAGGCAGCCTCGCGCAGGTCGTAGTAGCCGACCGGGTACATGCCGAATGCAGCGAAAAGGTCTGCGACATCGGTCAATTCGCCCGGGGTCCCGACTCGGATCGCGCCGTGGCGTTCGGCGGTGACCCGCGCGATCGAGCCGAGGCGTTCGGCCTGCGGATGGGTGGCGACATAGTCGCGGTTGACGGCTTCGCTGACCTCGACGAGCGTGGTGTAGGCAGGAACCTCGGTGCCGTACATCGTCGACAGCGCCGCGGCGAAGCGGGCACGCAGCTGCCAGGTCGCAACCTCAGGTGTGCTCACGAAACACCGTCCGATTCGGATAGTCTGCGGCGATGGCGGACAGCGCGGAGCCGGCGCACGGTCTCGACGATATCGATCGCACGCTGGTGCGTGAGCTCGTCGTCGACGGTAGGGCCACGCTGGCCGAGCTCGCCGCCGTCACCGGGCTGTCGGTCTCGGCGGTGCAATCGAGGGTGCGCCGACTGGAATCCCGGGGTGTGGTGATCGGGTACAGCGCGCGGGTGGACCCCGAGGCGTTCGGGCACCTGCTGTCGGCGTTCGTGGCGATCACCCCTCTCGATCCTTCCCAACCCGATGATGCCCCCGCCCGGCTGGAACACATCGCTGAAATCGAGGCGTGTTATTCCGTGGCCGGCGAGGAGAGCTACGTCCTGTTCGTGCGTGTCAAATCGCCGCGGGCGCTGGAGGGCCTGCTGCAACAGATCCGAACCGCCGCGAACGTGCGTACCCGCAGCACCATCATTCTCAATACATTTTACAGCGAGCGGGTCTCATTGCCGGAATAATTCAATCACAGAGTCAAGATATCGTAAAAATTACGATAGACTCCACCCATGACGGAACTCTTGTCGCGTGACGATGTGTTGTCGGGGTCCACTGCCGACCGGCGCAGTGCCGTCGAACCTGCCAATGTGCGTGCTGTTCTGGCCCGCAGCATCCTGGCCGATGGCCTTGATCTGGTCCTTGATCTGGAGCGGTCGTCGGGCTCGTGTCTGGTCGACGCCCGAGACGGCAAGAGTTACCTCGACATGTTCACGTTCTTCGCCTCCTCGGCGCTGGGCATGAACCATCCCGCACTGGCCGGCGACTCGGCATTCCGCACCGAGCTGGCCCAGGCCGCGATCAACAAGCCGTCCAACTCCGACGTCTACACCGTGCCGATGGCGCGCTTCGTCGACACGTTCGCCCGGGTGCTCGGTGATCCCGACCTACCGCACCTGTTCTTCGTCGACGGCGGCGCCCTGGCGGTGGAGAACGCCCTCAAGGTGGCGTTCGACTGGAAGAGCCGGCACAACGAGGCCCGCGGGCTCGACCCCGCGCTCGGTACCCGGGTCCTGCACCTGCGCGGCGCGTTCCACGGGCGCAGCGGCTACACCTTGTCGCTGACCAACACCGACCCGATCAAGGTGGCACGGTTCCCCAAATTCGACTGGCCGCGCATCGATGCCCCCTACCTGCGTCCCGGCGCGGATATGGACGCACTGGAAGCCGATGCCATCCGCCAGGCCCGCGCGGCGTTCGCAGCGCACCCGCATGACATCGCCTGCTTCCTCGCCGAACCCATCCAGGGCGAGGGCGGCGACCGGCACTTCCGCCCGCAGTTCTTCGTCGCGATGCGAGCCCTGTGCGACGAGTACGACGCGCTGATGATCGCCGACGAAGTGCAGACCGGCTGCGGTATCACCGGCACCGCGTGGGCCTACCAGCAGCTCGGCTTCACCCCGGATGTCGTCGCCTTCGGCAAGAAAACGCAGGTGTGCGGCGTCATGGCCGGCCGTCGGGTCGACGATGTCCCCGATAACGTCTTCGCCGTCAGCTCCCGGATCAACTCGACCTGGGGCGGCAACCTCGTCGACATGGTGCGCTCGCGGCGGATCCTCGAGGTGATCGAGGCCGACGGACTGTTCGCCAACGCCACCGAGATGGGCGCCTACCTGCTGGCCGGCCTGCGTGAACTCGCTCGCGAGCTACCCGATGCGGTCCGCGACGTGCGCGGCCGGGGATTGATGTGCGCGTTCAGCCTGCCCACTGCCGAACATCGCGACGCCGTACTCGGTGCGCTGTGGGAGCGCGGCGTGATCATGCTCAGCAGCGGTCCCGACAGCGTACGATTCCGCCCGGCGCTCACCGTGACACGTACGGAGATCGACCGCGCGCTGGCCGCCTTGAGAGAGGTATTGCGCGCGGCGGTCTAGCATTCGGGGCATGCGGCTGCCCCCGGTCCTTGGCGTCCTCGGCGCGGCGGCGGTGGTGCTCGCCGGGTGCGCGCAGACCGTCGCAGGCAGCCCGGTGTCCAACCCGGCCCAAGGCATCAAGCCGCTGCGTGCCGACGACACCGAGCAGGTTCTGATTGGCCCGGCGCAGCTGCACGCGATCGTCGGGGTCAAACTGCAGACTGACGCCGACCAAACCCGGCCCATCCCCGGATCCTCTGCGGTACCGGCATGTTCGGCACTCGATGCCGCGGGTATGGCCGCCTTCCTCGGGGACAAGTGGCTGGGACTGCACGTCATGCTGTTCACCGACGGCGACCGGCACGACCACGTCGTGGCCGAGGCGGTCGCGATCTATCCCGAAGCAGGTTCGGCGGCAGCGCAGTTCGCCACCGGCACCAAGAACGCCAAGGCCTGTGACGGTCAACGGGCCTTGAGCACCGGCGGTGATGCCGCGTGGAAGTTCACCGTCCCCGAGATCAACGCCGACACCGTGCGCTGGAACAAGCAGCAAATCGGCATTCCATTCGACTGGACCTGCTACGCCGAAGCCAGGCTGCGCAACAACGCCATCGTGCAGGCGATGGCTTGCCAGGGCGACGATGGCGGCCAGGTGACCGTCACGAGGATGACCGACCAGATGTCGGCGAGTGTCTGGGAGCTATCCGGGCGCTGACCGATTCGGCTCAGGTGCGGGCCGTCGTCCGTTTCACCGTGGTGACGCTGGTCCCGGCGAACTGATTGACCCAGCAACCAACAACAAAGGCCCAGCGTTTCCGCTGGGCCTCTGCCGTTGTCTAGGTGTTACTGGAAGGCCTTCTGGCGCGCCTCGGCAGCCTTGGCGCCCGCGCGAGCAGCCTCGGCTTCCTTCCTGGCAGCGTCACGCTGTGCCTCGGCCTTGCCTTTGACGTCCTCGACGACGCCCTTGATGGTCTCTTCCGGTCCGCTGTTGCTATTGCCGTCGGGCATGAAACTTCCCTTCCGTCAATAGCTTCGGATCAGTGAGATCAGGTTTTCCTTGCTCAGCCCGGAATACCCCGAAATTCCGAGTTGCTTAGCCCGCTTCTTGAGCTCAGCGACGGTCCAGCCCTCGTAGGCGCAGGACCGACTGGGTCGAAAGAACCGAATGTCGTCGACATCGGATCTCGCCGCAGTGGCACTCGACATCTCCTACCCCCTTTGCTGAGGTTCCGTTTCCCCGGTGGGGCTTGTACCCCGGGGGCCCCTTGAGTCAAACATTGGCTAACTATCGGATTTCATCCTGATCGGGATCCTCGATGACCTGGTGTTGTTCCTGCCAATCTGATTCATTGGTCTCCAACGGCGCGGCTGACTCATCGATCGGGACCCGTTCTTCGGGGTCGACAGTGTCCAGCTCGGCTGATTCGGCCGCCGGGCGATGTTGCTCGATGGCATCGGCGACAGGCACGTCGTCCGGGAATGATTCGCGATCGGTCATGTTCGTCAATTTACTCGGATGGACGACGCGATTGTGGGTCACCGAGGCGCGCAAAATGCCAAATTTACGGTGGCGCAAGCCTTGACGATCGCGGACCTCTCGGAGCTGTCAGGATAAGTGTTGTCCTGCAGGGAAATTGACGGTCGCGCATGTTGTCCTTACAGCGCTACTCTGCGAGTGCACTCCGGAGGATCGTCCACCCATTCCGGCCGCCGCCGCCGTCGCACGAGTACCGCACAGTCGTCGGCGGGGCGGCGACAGCTACGGATGCGCGGCAACCGGCAATCGGGCAGTGAGATGCCGCACGCACGGCGGAACGAGAATTTGCGACCGACAGGTTTGGCCCTTGCCGTTCCGTGGGTATGAGGGACCACCATGACGACGACTTCCTGGGCAGTGCTGCGCACGCCGACCCGGTCTGTGCCCGACCGTGGCTAGCACCTGGAGTAGTGTCGGGTCGACATTGCCGGGAGGCCACATGAATGATGCTGAAAGCCGAGGTGGCGCGACACAACGGGGTGCCAGCGCTGTCGAGTTGAGGGTTGCTGCCAGGCTGGAGAACCTTGCTGTATTGCGCACCGTGGTCGGCGCGGTCGGCACGTTCGAAGACCTGGATTTCGACGCCGTCGCAGATCTGCGCCTGGCAGTCGACGAGGCCTGCACCAGGCTGATCCGCTCGGCGTCGCCACAAGCGACGTTGGTTGTGGTGGTCGATGCGCACGACGACGTGGTCGTCGTGGAGGCCTCGACCACCTGCGACACCTCCGACGTGGTTACCCCCGGCAGCTTTAGCTGGCATGTGCTGAGTTCGCTGACCGATGATGTGCAGACGTTCCACAACGGTCATGAGCCCGGCAGCGACGGGCAGGTTTTCGGCATCACCCTGACCACGAGGCGGGCGGGCTCCGGGCGGTGACTTCCCGAGCCACGGATAGTTCGTCGAGACGGACGAACTCGGAGTACGCCGACGTCCCGGACATGTTCCGGGACCTGGCGAAACTCGACCCTGACTCCCCAGAACACCAGCGCCACCGCGACAGCATCGTGGAGCGCTGCCTTCCCCTGGCTGACCACATCGCCCGCCGGTTCGACGGTCGCGGTGAACCGCGCGACGATCTGGTGCAGGTGGCCCGCGTCGGCCTGGTCAATGCCGTCATTCGCTACGACGTCGAGACCGGTTCGGACTTCGTGTCGTTCGCGGTGCCCACGATCATGGGTGAAGTGCGCAGGCACTTCCGTGACAACAGCTGGTCGGTCAAGGTTCCGCGCCGCCTCAAGGAATTGCACCTACGTCTGGGTGCGGCGACATCGGAGCTGTCCCAGCGGCTCGGACGCGCACCGACCGCCTCGGAACTCGCCGAGGAACTGGAGATGGAACGCGAAGAGGTCATCGAGGGCCTGGTCGCAGGCAGCTCCTACAACACGCTGTCGATCGACAGCGGTGGCAGCGGAAGCGACGAGGACGCGCCCGCGATCATGGACACCCTTGGCGATGTCGACCTGAGCCTGGACCAGATCGAGAACCGCGAAGCGCTGCGTCCACTGCTCGAACAACTGCCGGAGCGGGAACGCACCGTACTTCTGCTGCGGTTCTTCGAGTCGCTTACCCAGACTCAGATCGCCGAGCGCGTCGGCATCTCACAGATGCACGTCTCGCGCCTTCTCGCGAAGTCGCTAGCTCGGCTCCGCGATCAGCTGGAGTAGCCGGCGGGGTTCGCCGTCGAGCAGCTCGATGGCCTCGGGGATCGACTCGGCGACCGGCAAGGTCTGATCCGGATCGCACACCCGCATCAGCCGCGCCACGGCTTCGCCGGTCACCATCGCCCATCGCGCCGAGGCATTGGCGCATCGGACGTTGATGGTGTGCAGCGCGGAGAAGCCCGCTGTGCCAAAGAAGTCCAGTGGGCTCAGGTCCAGGACCAGGCGCGTGCCGACGGCAGCGCACTCGTCGACGTGGTCGGCGAAGGCGGCCGAGTTGGACGCATCGAGTTCACCCTCGACGGTGATGATCCCGACGGTGTCGTCGGGCCAGTGGGTGGTGAAACGTGCGGAGGTATGGGTGACAGACATAGTGACTCCATCAGTGAACGAGTATTCGTACTGTGGATCACGCCAAAAGGGGTCAAGCGGATAGGCCCGTGATGTGCGGGAGCTCGCGCGCCTCACACGTCGTTGACGTAGTTCCGGGCGGCTGTGAACTCAACCTCTTGTGAACGCTACGCCCGCCTGGGGTGCCGTGACAGTTGTAGCGGTGGGTTCTCATAATCCTCTTCAGACTCCCGGACTCCGCCGTCACACTGTGTGTATGTCCAAGCGCGACCAGATCGCCGGCGTGCTGCTGGCCGCCGGCGCAGGCGTCCGCTACGGAATGCCGAAAGTCCTTGCCGCCCAAGGGCAGTGGCTGCATTCGGCGGTGGAGGCCCTGTCCGGGGGTGGTTGTGATGAGGTGGTGGTCGTGCTCGGCGCTGCGGTCGTGGACGTACCGGCGCCAGCGCGTGCGGTGACCGCCGAAGATTGGCAGCGCGGCATGGGGGCCTCGCTGCGGGCGGGCTTGGCGGCCGTCCCCGACGCCGATTACGCCGTCGTGCTCACCGTGGACACCCCCGACATCGGCGCCGACGTGGTCGGCCGGTTGGTCGATGCGGGCCGCTCGTCGCAGTCCGGCATCGCCCGTGCCACCTACGCCGGACGACCGGGCCACCCCGTCGTCCTCGCTAGGCGGCACTGGCCCGCGCTGCTCGAAACGCTGCACGGCGACGAGGGTGCGCGCCGCTTCCTGGCCGGTCGGCCGGACGTGGTGGTGGTCGACTGCGCCGATCTAGCCACCGGACTCGACATCGATACGCCTACACCGTCAGATTGAGGGCCGCGGCGGCGAAGCGGCGCACAGAGGTCGCGGCCACGGCAGCGGCCTCGTCATGTCCCGGCCGCGCCCGCGTCGACAGCGTTGCGCTGCTCGGGTCGATCGTCACCACGGCCAGCAGTTCGCCGGTCGTCGGTTCGCACACCGCCCACGAATAGCCGGATTCGGCGGCCCACTGTGCCGTGCATCTGGTCACGTAGTCGGGATCGGTCTCGCCGAGGTCGGCGAGGGCCGGTCGGTCATCGATGCGTTCATCGGCCCGCAGCGCGCGCAGATACCAAGTGCCAGCGTTGATTTCGATAGGATCCATGTCAGCGGTACAGCAGTATGCCGAGTATCGGAAGGGCCAGCCAGGCCAGCCAGCCGTGCGGCACCAAGATGGTGAAGCCCAACGCCACCAGTGGGATGAGCGCCATCACGATGGCTCGCCAGTCCCTGGGGTGTTCGATGCTCGAGGCCGAGGCCGCACCGGGTTTGGCCGGGAGGTCGGCGAAGATCGGCTCCAGATCCGCGCGGGTCATGGCGGCGGCGATCGCCGCGCTGCGCTCAGAGAACTCGTCGGGGTTAAGCCGACCCTCGGAGAACTGCCGGCTGAGCAACGCCATTGCCTCTTCACGTTCGGCGGTTCCGATCCGTACAAGGTCTGGATCCTCAGTCACGAGAACATCATGCTGGATGACATGCGTATCACGGTGCTTGGAGCCAGTGGACTGATCGGGCGGCAGGTGGTCGACCTGCTGATAGCAGAGGGCCACGACGTGGTGGCCGCTTCACGCACATCGGGGGTCGACGTGCTGACCGGGGAAGGTGTCGCTGCCGCACTGCGCGACGCCCACGTGCTGGTCGACGTGCTCAACTCGCCGTCCTACGAGGACGAACCGGTGCTGAAGTTCTTCAGCACCGCCACCCGCACTCTGGTCGAGGCTGCGAAGGCCGCGGGCGTGGCGCACTACGTGGCACTGTCGATCGTCGGGGTGACCCGGCTGCCGGACAGCGGCTACATGCGCGCCAAGGTGGCCCAGGAGACGTTGATCGAAGCGTCCGGCCTGCCCTACACGATCGTGCGCGCCACTCAGTTCGACGAGTTCGCGGAACCGATCGTGGCGAGCCTGACCGTTGGTGACGTGGTGCGGGTGCCCGACGGCCGGATCCAGCCGATCGCGGCCGCCGAGGTCGCCGCCCACGTGGCGCGTGCGGCCGTCGGATCGCCCGTCGGTGTCGTCGAACTCGGCGGACCCGACAAGATCACCTTCGCCGAACTGGCTCAGATGGTGCTGGTCCGCTGAGGCGAACAGCGCTCCATCGTCGTCGACCCCGACGCCACCTACTTCGGTGCGCGGGTGGACGACGACAGTCTGGTCACCGGTGACGGCGCCGTCCTGGGGACGACCAGATTTCGTTGACTGATGGCACAATACGGGCATCGATATCCTCACCTTCGCACTCATCGGTTTCGGGCTGTTGCTGGCCGCAGGTGCACTGCTCAGCGGCCGCGGTTGGGGACTACCCCTGATCGTCCTCGGGCTGTTGCTGGCCCTCATTGGACTTTCGATCGGTGTGCACGCCCATGGGTGGGTGACCGTTCTAGATGGCCCGGTAGCGTCCTGGATCAACCACCGTTTGCAGCAATCCCATCGGCTGCGCCCCGCCGCGGAGGCGGTTGCTCACCTCGGCAACCCGGCGGCCGTAGCCATGGCGGCGGTCGTCAGCGGGGCGTTGCTATCGACACATTATCGATCGCTGATTCCGGGCGTCGTGGTCGTCTTTGCCACCGGCACCGCCGTGCTCGCCAAAGACGTCATGAAGGTGCTCATCGAGAGACCGGTGACCGAGGCCGAATTCGCGGCGTCTCCGATGCTGAGCAGCGATCCTCATCCATTTCCGTCAGGACATGTGGCGGGCATCGCCACGTTGCTCGGCATCGTCGCCGCCGGCATTGGGGTACGGGGCGGTGCCGCGGTGCGACTACTGCTCGCAGGCTGCGTCTTCGCGGGCACGTCGATTGTTGCCGTCAGCCGGCTCGTCCTCGAAGCGCACTGGTTCTCTGACGCTGTCGGGGGCGTTTTGCTGGCAGGGATCGTCGTCACGATCGGTACCGGTGCGCTGTGGGGTGCATCCCGAGCCGGCCAGCGACAAGCGCGCGTGCTTCGAAACGCGCCGCTAAGAGGCCGTCTGCGTACCTAACCGATCACTTGATCTCGGCGAGGACCGTGCCCTGGGTGATCGCGGCACCGGCCTCGACGGCCAGCCCGGTGATGACGCCGTCCTTGTGCGCAGTCACCGGGTTCTCCATCTTCATGGCCTCGAGCACCACGACGAGGTCACCGGTCGCCACCGTCTGACCTTCTTCGACGGCCACCTTCACCACGGTGCCCTGCATCGGCGCGGTCACCGCATCACCCGAGGCGGCGGCACCGGCGTGGGCGCCACGCTTGCGGGCCTTCGGCTTCTTCCGGATGGCGCCGGACTCGGCCGGGCCGGAGCCGTTGCCGAGCGCCAGGTCACTGGGCAGCGACACCTCGACCCGGCGGCCACCGACCTCGACGACGACCTTCTGGCGCGGCTGGGCCTCTTCTTCGTCGACCGGACCACCGCCGGTGAACGGCTCGATGGTGTTGTTCCACTCGGTCTCGATCCAGCGGGTGTGCACCGTGAAGCCCTCGTCGTCACCGATGAACGCCGGGTCGCTGACGACGGCACGGTGGAACGGGATGACGGTGGCCAGACCCTCGACGGTGAACTCGTCTAGGGCGCGTGCGGCGCGCTGCAACGCCTCGGCGCGGGTGGCGCCGGTGACGATCAGTTTGGCCAGCATCGAGTCGAATTGCCCGCCGATCACCGAGCCGCTCTCCACGCCGGAGTCCAGGCGCACGCCAGGACCGGTCGGCGGCTCGAACTTGTTGACCGGGCCGGGTGCCGGCAGGAAGCCGCGGCCGGCGTCCTCGCCGTTGATGCGGAACTCGATGGAGTGTCCCCGCGGGGCGGGATCCTCAGTGATGTCCAGCTTTTCGCCGTTGGCGATGCGGAACTGCTCGCGGACCAGATCGATGCCCGAGGTCTCCTCGGTCACCGGGTGTTCCACCTGCAGGCGGGTGTTCACCTCGAGGAACGAGATCAGGCCGTCCTGGCCGACGAGGTACTCCACGGTGCCGGCACCGTAGTAGCCGGCCTCCTTGCAGATGCGCTTGGCCGACTCGTGGATCTCCTTGCGCTGTGCGTCGGTCAGGAACGGCGCCGGGGCCTCCTCGACCAGCTTCTGGAAGCGGCGCTGCAGCGAGCAGTCGCGGGTACCGGCGACCACCACGTTGCCGTGCTGGTCGGCGATCACCTGCGCCTCAACGTGGCGTGGCTTGTCCAGGTAGCGCTCGACGAAGCACTCGCCGCGGCCGAACGCGGAGACGGCTTCGCGGGTCGCCGAATCGAACAGCTCGGGGATCTCCTCGATGGTGCGGGCCACCTTCATACCGCGGCCACCACCACCGAACGCGGCCTTGATCGCGACCGGGACGCCGTACTCCTTGGCGAAGGCCACCACCTCGTCGGCGTCCTTGACCGGGTCGGGGGTGCCGGGCACCAGCGGCGCCTGGGCGCGGGCGGCGATGTGGCGGGCGGTGACCTTGTCACCGAGGTCGCGGATGGACTGCGGGCTCGGCCCGATCCAGATCAGCCCGGCGTCGAGGACGGTCTGAGCGAAGTCACCGTTCTCGGACAGGAAACCGTAGCCGGGGTGGATGGCGTTTGCGCCGGACTTGGCCGCGGCGTCGAGAATCTTGCCGAAATCCAGGTAGGACTCCGCGGAGGTCTGACCGCCCAGCGCGAACGCCTCGTCGGCCAGTCGCACGTGCGGCGCGTCGGCGTCGGGTTCGGCGTAGACCGCCACACTGGCCAGTCCCGCATCCCGGGCCGCCCGGATCACACGGACCGCGATTTCACCGCGGTTGGCGACGAGGACCTTGGAGATGGTCTGACTTGGCGTCTGAGCGGGCACCGTGCCTCCTGCGTTACGTGATCTCTAAGAACGTTCTTTAGAAATAGGTTCGCACGGCAGTGTAAGCGGCGCTCGTTCGACACGAATCAGCTGGTACCCCTACTAATGAGTAAGTTCTGTCTCTAAGGGAGCAATCGGATCGGGTCGGTGCGGATCGCCTCGGCCGCTTGCTGCAGGAGACGGCGGTCGTGCACGTCGTCGTGGTAACAGAGCGTCACGCTGCGTTCGTGGCCGATCGTGCCGCTGAACACCGAAATATCCGCCGGTGCCCACGGCTGCAAGGCCGCGTTGATCGACCGGGGGCGGTCCGGTACCCACGGCAGGTTCTCGAAGGGCGACAAGCGGCCGACGTCCGAGTAGGCGAGCTCCACGGGGGTGTGCGCGGGCGCGTGGTGCGCGCGTGTCGCGCCGAGTGGGGCGGCCACGTTGCGTGCCGATGTGGATGCCAGGGCCAGTAACGGCAGCGCCGCATCCAGGCGGGCTTTCACCGCGGCGTCGATGGCCCCGACCGGCGCTTCCAGCGCGGCTTGGACGCTCAGACCGGAGATGAAGTTGGCGTTGACGCGGTCACCGGGGGGCAGGTAGCGACGGCAGTCGACGACGAGTCGCAGCGCATCCGTTAGGGGCAGGCCTGCCTCGGCCAGTGCCCTGCGGATGATGACCAGCCAGGTGACCGCTCGGCTGACGCCGGGGGCGTCGGTCGTCCGCCATTTGTCGACTTCGCGTTCGGTGGCCGCGTCGATGTGGATCACCTCCACCGCGGCAGACGGCAGGTCGGTTGCCGGTGCGTGCGAGGAGGACCGGTGCCGGTCGGGGGCGGGGCGTTGCCTGGCTTCAGTCCACGCGCTGCGCAGCCGGGTCGGGTTGGCGAAGGTGTGGGCGAGCGCGCGAACGACCGGGATCGAGGTGTCCGGGTCGCGTAACCAGGTCGAGCTCTTGCCCTCGATGAGATTGAAAAGCGTTGTCACACAATCGACGTAGAGGCGCGCGTCGCCGAGGCCATGATCGATGTCGAACGCGATGTGGCGGTCGGAGAGGTAGACGTCGACGGGACTGCACGGGGCGCCAAGGGTGCGGATGTACTCGAGCACCGCGGTGGTGCCGCGATCGGCGACCTCGGCGGGCAGCTCACGAATCGTGGGCGCGGAGTCGGCTTTCCAGTTCCACGGCCAAGTCCGTGAATCGGGGGTCAGCCCGAGCCGGGTGTGCGGTCCGGATCGGGTGATGGTGTCCAACACATCAGCCACCCGCTCGCGGGGCGGAACGATGACGTTCTCCAGGCAGCCCACGTACCGGCTGCCCGCCATCAGCCGATCCAGGCCACTGGCGTTACTACGGCGAAGCAATGCGACCTCCGCTACGTCGTGGCCCGCAGACGGCGTTTGATCCGAGCCAGCATCGCCGACATGCCGCGCAGCCTCAGTGGACTGATCAGCGCCGCAAGACCCAGCTCGGAGTAGAAGTCGTCGGGCACGGCCAAGATGTCAGCGGCCGACTGGCCGTCGAGCCCGGCGGCCAGAATCGAGGCGAAGCCGCGAGTGGTCGGCGCCTCGGCGGGCGCGCTGAAGAACAGCCGCACATGGTGGGCATCGGAGGCGTCGACGTGCAGGAAGAGCGGTGACTGGCATTCCGGTACCGGCTCCATTGCCCCTTCTTCGAGGTCGGCGGGCAGCGCAGGCAACTCGTCGGCGAACTCCAGCAGCAGCTTGAGCTTGTCCTGGCCCTGCACCTCGCCGAAGTCGGAAACCACCTCAGCCAGCGGCGCGGGCATCGTCATGAGGAACCCGGTGCTGATCCTGGTTCAGCGCCTGCGACGACGGGCACGCGCACGGTGTTGCCCCATTCCGTCCAGGAGCCGTCGTAGTTGCGCACACCGGGGATGCCGAGCAGGTAGGTGAGCACGAACCAGGTATGACTGGACCGCTCACCGATGCGGCAGTAGGCGATGATGTCGTCACCGGGCTCGACGAACGAGTAGACCTCTTCCAGCTCGGCGCGGTTACGGAACCGGCCGCTGTCCTCGGCGGCCTTGGCCCACGGCACCGACACCGCGGTGGGGATGTGGCCGCCGCGCAGCGCACCCTCTTCGGGGTAGTCCGGCATGTGGGTGCGCTCCCCGGTGTACTCCTGGGGTGAGCGCACGTCGATGAGCGTCGAATGGCCAAGCGAGCCAAGCACATCGTCCTTGAAGGCCCGGATGGCGGCGTCGTTGCGCTCGACGACCGGATAACCGGAACCGGTCTTGCTCGGCACGTCGAGCGTGGTGTCGCGGCCGTCGGAGATCCACAGATCCCGTCCGCCGTTGAGCAGCCGGACATCCTGATGACCGAACAGGGTGAACACCCACAGCGCGTAGGCGGCCCACCAGTTGCTCTTGTCGCCGTAGATCACGACGGTGTCGTCGCGGGAGATGCCCTTGCGGTTCATCAGCTCGGCGAACTGCGCGCCGTTGATGTAGTCCCGCACGTGCGGGTCGTTGAGGTCGGTGTGCCAGTCGACCTTGACCGCGCCGGGGATGTGGCCGATGTCGTAGAGCAACACGTCTTCGTCGGACTCCACGATGGCCAATCCGGGGGTGCCCAGGTGCGCCGACAGCCAATCGGCGGTGACCAGGCGCTCCGGGTGGGCGTAGTCCTTCAGGGCGGGGCTGGGATCTGCGGGAAGCGGCACGACGACGAGCCTACCGCCGATCAGCGGACCGGATTGGCCGCCCACAGATCGCCGATTGCCAGCCCGACGTCGGTGAAAAGCCGATGCGTCACCGACAGGCCGATACCGATCACATTGGACGGGTCGCCGTCGATGCCATCGATGAACCAGCCGCCGAAGCCGTCGAGGGTGAACGCGCCGGCGACCTGCAGCGGTTCACCGGTGCCGAGGTAGGCGGCGAGGTCGGTCGGGGTGGGGGTGGCGAACCGCACCCGGGTAACCGCGGCCTGGGTTGCGGTATGCACGGCGCCGCCGTGCAGCACCCGGATGACGCAGTGCCCGGTGTACAGCAGGCCGTTGCGGCCGGCCATCGAATTCCATTGCAGCGCAGCCTGTTCGGTTGTTCCCGGCTTTCCGGACAGTTGGCCGTCGACGTAGAGCATCGAATCACAGCCGATCACAACGCAATCCGCGGCGACGGTGTGGTCCAGGACCTGGTGGACGGCGCCGGCCTTAGCCTGCGCCAGGGCGGTGACGACGTCACCGGGTTCGGCGTCGGTTCCCAGGTGCGCGACGATCGCGTCCTCGTCGACTCCCGAGACGACGACCAGTGGGTCGATACCGGCGTTGCGCAGCACGCGTAGCCGGCCGGATGACGCCGAGCCGAGAACGACCCGGGTCATCTGCGCAGGTGCAGCCGTTCGAGCAGTGTGACCCGCTGCCAGCTGGAGATGCCGTAGCGCAGCTTGTCGACCGGGTGGCCCCACAGGTTGAGCTCCTGCGGACCCGGCTCCGGGTTGCCGCCGCTGGCCGCGGCCAGCACGGTCACCAGAGCGGCGATGTCCACGTCGCTCGGGTTGCCCTTCTCGATGCGGATCTCCGGTGTCAGCGGCTCCGGGTTGTCGAGCGTGATGTCCCGGGGATCGCTGAGCTCAGTGATGTCCTCGTGCTTGCTCACAGGCGAAAGCCTTTCGTCACAGGAGTCCGATCGTTCGCTCGTTCGCTGCGCTCACTCGACTCACAGTGGAATGTTCCCGTGCTTCTTCGGCGGAACCTGAGCGATCTTGCGCTCCAGCAGCCGCAGTGCCGTCGAGATGTAGCCGCGGGTGTGCGACGGCGGGATCACCGCGTCGACATAACCGCGCTCGGCGGCGATGTACGGGTTCACCAGCGTGTCCTCGTAGGTCTGCTGCAACTCCAGGCGCAGGGCGTCGACGTCCTTGCCCTCGTTGGCCGCGTCCTTGAGGTCCTTGCGGTAGACGAATCCGACCGCACCCGAGGCGCCCATGACCGCGATCTGGGCCGTCGGCCAGGCGATGTTGACATCGCAACCCATGTCCTTGGAACCCATGACGCAGTAGGCGCCGCCGTAGGCCTTGCGGGTGATGACCGTGACCTTGGCGACGGTGGCCTCGCCGTAGGCGTAGAGCAGCTTGGCGCCGCGCCGGATGATCCCGTTGTATTCCTGCTCGGTTCCCGGCAGGAAGCCCGGCACGTCCACGAGCATCACGATCGGGATGTTGAAGCAATCGCAGGTGCGTACGAACCGGGCGGCCTTCTCGGAGGCGTTGATGTCCAGGCAGCCGGCGAACTGGGTGGGCTGGTTGGCCACGATCCCGACCGGGCGGCCGTCGATGCGTCCGAACCCGATGATGATGTTCTGCGCGTAGCCCGCCTGGACCTCGAGGAACTCGTCGTCGTCGAGGATGCGGGTGATCACCTCGTGCATGTCGTACGGCTGGTTCGGCGAATCCGGGATCAGCGTGTCCAGTTCGAGGTCCTCGTCGGTGAGGTTGTCCTCGATGGCGCCCGGGTGCGGCGGCGCCGGGTAGCGCGGCGGCTCGGCGTAATTGTTGGGCGGCAGGTAGCTCAGCAGGTCGCGGACGTAGTCGAGGGCATCCTGCTCACCGGAGGCGACATAGTGAACGGTGCCCGACTTGGCCATGTGGGTGTGGGCGCCGCCCAGATCCTCCATGGTGACGTCCTCACCGGTGACGGTCTTGATGACGTCGGGGCCGGTGATGAACATCTGGCTGGTCTGGTCGACCATGATGACGAAGTCGGTCAGCGCGGGGGAGTAGACGTGGCCGCCCGCGGCCGCACCCATGATCAGCGAGATCTGCGGGACCACCCCCGACGCGAGGATGTTGTTGCGGAAGATCCGGCTGTAGAGGCCGAGTGAGACCACACCCTCCTGGATGCGGGCGCCCGCGCCGTCATTGATGCCGATCAGGGGGCGGCCGGTCTTGATCGCCAGTTCCTGGACCTTGACGATCTTCTCGCCATAGACCTCGCCGAGGCTGCCGCCGAACACGGTGGCGTCCTGGCTGAAGAGGCAGACCTCGCGGCCGTCGATCGTGCCGTAACCGGTCACCACGCCGTCGCCGACGGGCCGGTTCTCGGCCAGGCCGAAGTTGGTGCTGCGGTGGCGGGCCAGCGCGTCGAGCTCGACGAACGAGCCTTCGTCGAGCAGCGCCAGGATGCGTTCGCGAGCGGTGAGCTTGCCCTTGGCGTGGACCTTCTCCACCGCGGTCTCGCCAACCGGATGCAGCGACTCGTCGGCTCGCTGCCGCAGATCGGCCAGCTTGCCCGCAGTGGTGTGGATGTCGACCGTGTGGCCGGCGGCTGGTTCCTTAACGCTCGTCATGGGTGACGATGGTATCGGCAACCTTAAGGAGGCGCTAAGGGGCGTCGCGTGTGTTGCCTTCGCGGATCGGGAGCGTCACGTGGAAGGCCGCCGAATCCGTGCGGTACTTCCGCTAATTCCCTGTGAGAATGCTGGAGTCCCACCCGTGGGACACAACACTCAGTGATGCTTGTCCCCAAAGGGGGCATAACTCCCATCGTGATGCAATTATGGCAAATTTTCACACGAAGACGTAAAACGGACTCTAACTGGGATTTTTGCTTTCATCAGGACCAGAAATTGACGGCATAGTTACCGTTGCACCGTTGTGATTATGTTTTTGGTCACATCGGGCCGCAAAGGCCCTCGATCTGTTGCCCTTTCCGAACAAAAGTAGCTACAGTACGTCCGAGCGAACGGATAGTTGATTCCTTCGATGCGATATCAGCACTCGCTGCCGCGCAATCCGAAGGTGTGTTCGCAACTCGATGCGTTTTCGCCGTTGGGGAGCGGAGTGCGGCGAGTCGGAAGAATCGAGGTTGCGTGCGTTGTCGTTTGTGTGGTTCGTACCGGCTGGTCAGTGTCCTCGACCTCGGTGCGACACCCCCGTGTGAACGGTTCCTCCGCAGTGACGAACTCGATGCCCCCGAGCCCACGTTCCCGTTGCATCTGCGGCTCTGTGAAAAGTGCCTGCTCCTTCAGATTCCGGCGTTGATCACGCCCGAGGACACCTTCATCGAGTACGCGTACTTCTCGTCATACTCCGACAGTTGGGTTCAGCACGCCAAGACATTCGTGGACGACGCGGTCGTCCGGCTCGGCCTCGGATCGGAATCGTTCGTCGTCGAGGTCGCCAGCAATGACGGCTACCTGCTCCAACACGTGGTAGCCGCTGGCATCCCCTGTCTGGGAATCGAGCCTTCCCGCAACGTTGGCGCCGCGGCCCGAGCGCGCAATGTGCCGACCCGAACCGCCTTCCTCGACCCGGGCGTAGCGCAGGAGGTCGTGGCGGAGCACGGAGCGGCCGATCTGGTGATCGCCAACAACGTGTTCGCGCACATCCCCGACATCGTCGGTTTCGGCCGGGGCCTGCGGGCCCTTCTTGCCGACGACGGATGGCTGAGCATCGAGGTCCACCATGCGCTCAACCTGGTCACCCTCGGGCAGTTCGACACGATCTACCACGAGCATTTTCAGTACTACACCGTTCTCGCGGCGACCAGAGCGCTGGCCGTCGCCGGACTGAGCGTGGTCGACGCTGAACTGATCCCTACTCACGGCGGGTCGATCCGGCTGTGGGCTCGGCCCGAAGAGCTTGGCGCCCAACCCACTTCGCGGCTCTCCGAGATCTTGCGCTTGGAACAGCAGGCCGGGTTGCACGACGTCGGCGGATATCTGGGCTTGCGCGCGCGTACCGAGGCGCTGCGACATGAACTCTTGGGATTCCTGCTCGATTGCAAGGCCAATAACCAGCGCGTGGTCGCCTACGGCGCGCCCGGCAAGGGCAACACCCTGCTGAACTACTGTGGGATTCGCAGCGACCTCGTGGAATACGCCGTCGATCGAAATCCCTACAAGCACGGCCGATTCACCCCGGGCACCCGGATTGCCATCCGGGAACCGGCCGCCATCGCCGAGGACCGTCCCGACGTCGTCCTGGTGCTGCCGTGGAATCTCGAAACCGAGCTGACCAGTCAACTGTCCTATGTCGCGGACTGGGGCGGCCGGCTCGTCTACCCGCTGCCGACCCTGCGCGTGGTGAGCTGGCAGCCCGAAGTCGTTGGGAGTCAAGCCGGATGAAGGTGGTCTTGTTCTGCGGTGGCTACGGAATGAGAATGCGCAATTCCGTCCACGACGACATCCCCAAGCCGATGCAGATGGTCGGGCCGAGACCATTGCTGTGGCACGTGATGCGCTACTACGCCCATTTCGGGCACAAGGAGTTCATCCTGTGTCTCGGTTACGGTGCTTCGCACATCAAGGACTTCTTCCTGGAGTACCGCGAGACGGCGTCGAACGACTTCGTCATGCGCGACGGCCAGGTTCAGTTGTTGGACAACGACATCAGTGATTGGAAGATCACGTTTGTCGATACCGGACTGGAATCAGCGCTCGGCGAGCGGCTGCGGAGGGTGCGCGACTACCTCGACGGCGACGAGTATTTCTTGGCCAACTACGCCGACGTGCTGACCGACGCGCGGCTCGACGACATCGTGGACCGATTCCACGAATCCGGGGCTGTGGCATCGATGATGCTGGTGCCGCCGCAGCAGTCGTTCCACTGCGTCGAGGTGAAAGACTCCGGCGAGGTCAAGGAGATCATCCCGGTCGCGAACTTGCCGATCTGGGTCAACGGCGGCTTTTTCGTCCTCTCCCAGGAGATCTTCGACTACCTGCCGCCGGGCGGGGACCTGGTCGGTGACGCGTGCGAGACCCTGGCGGGCCAGGGTCGGCTGTTCGGCTACCGGCACACAGGCTTTTGGAAGCCGGCCGACACCTTCAAGGAGCGAGCCGAGCTCGACGACGGTTATCGCCACGGTAACCGCCCATGGGCGCTGTGGGAGCTCTCGAATGCGTGAATTGTCAACCGGCGCAGTGGGCGAGATCGCGACGGTCGGTGCGCATTGCGACGACATCGCCATCGGGATGGGCGGCACCCTGCTATCGCTGTGCGCTGACGAGCCCGGCCTTCGGGTACATGCGTTGGTGTTGTCAGGCGCTGGTACCGCGCGCGAGTCGGAGGAGCGGGCGGCACTCGACGCCTTCTGCCCTGGGGCAACCGTGCACGTGACTGTGTTGAACATCCCGGATGGCCGGACGCCGGCGCACTGGCAGGAGGTTAAGGCGGCGTTGCACGAGTTTCGCCGATCATGCGAGCCGGCAATCGTTTTCGGGCCTCAGCGACGCGACGCGCACCAGGACCATCGGTTGCTCGCCGAGCTGTTGCCCACGGAATTCCGCGACCACCTCACCCTCGGCTACGAGATTTTGAAGTGGGAGACGGACACTCCCCAGCCGGACGTGTTCGTTCCGCTGGCCGTCGGGGTCGCCGAGGAGAAGGCTCGGTTGCTCTGCAAGTACTACCCCTCGCAGACGATGCACGACTGGTTCGACGAAGAGGCGTTCCTCGGCTTGTCGCGGTTGCGTGGGGTGCAGTGCCGTAGTCGACATGCGGAAGCGTTTGCGGCAGAAAAGATCTCGCTGCGACTCGGAGGCCGCTGAATGCGCGTACTCGTCACCGGCCATCAAGGCTATCTCGGCACCGTGATGGTCCCGATCCTGCGCGACGCGGGACACGAGGTAATCGGCCTGGACTCAGGATATTTCGCCGACTGCGTGCTTGGTCCGGCTCCGGTGGATCCACCGCAGGTCGGCGACGGCGGACCCGTTGACCTGCGGGACATCACCGCCGAACACTTGGAAGGCGTGCAGGCGGTAGTCCACCTGGCGGCATTGTCCAACGACCCGCTCGGCGATCTCGCCCCGGACGTCACCTACCAGATAAACCATCGCGCGTCAGTGCAGCTGGCCCATGCCGCCAAGGCAGCTGGGGTCTCGCGTTTCCTCTACGCGTCGACGTGCTCGGTGTACGGATCGGCTGGCGACGGCCTGGTCGATGAGGATGCGCCACTGCGCCCGCTGACGCCCTATGCGGAGAGCAAAGTCTGGGTGGAAGACGATCTCGCGGCGATCGCCGATTCCGGATTCACGCCCGTATTCCTGAGGAATGCCACGGCTTTCGGATTCTCGCCGCGACTTCGCGCCGACATCGTGCTGAACAACTTGGTCGGACACGCGGTGCTCAGCGGCACGGTGAAGGTGCTATCCGATGGCACGCCGTGGCGACCCCTGGTGCATGCCGAGGACATCGCCCGAGCGTTCACCCTGTGCCTGACCGCCCCGGTGGAGGCGATCCGGTGTCAGGCGTTCAACATCGGCACCGAGGCCAACAACGTCACGGTGGCCGAGATCGCCCGGGCGGTGACCGAGGTCGTCCCGGCGGCGCAGTTGTGCATCACCGGTGAAACCGGCGCGGATCCGCGCTCGTATCGGGTTGATTTCTCGAAGGCGCGTGAGTGCCTGGGATATCACGCGCAGTGGTCGGTGACCGACGGCGCCGCGGAGCTGTACACGAAATACACCGCTTATGGATTGACCGAGGCCGCCTTCACTGGTCAGTTCACCCGGTTGGCACGTCTGAAGGCCCTGCGTCAATCGGGTGTGCTCGACGAGGCAATGTGCCGGGGAGACCGAGTTGGCTGACCAGTTGACGCCAGCTGCCGGCGGAGCGGTCGCGTGCCGAGACGGCCGTGGCTGGAAGCGGCCACGCTATGGCGAGATCGGCGTCGTCGAAGGCGACCGCCAGATCTTCGCTCGGGTCGTGCGGGCGGTTGATCCGATAGCAGACATCGGCGGTCGGGGTGAGCGCCTGAAAGCCGTGCAGAAATCCTTGGGGCACATAGAGGTGCAGAAAATCGGCATCGTCGAGCCGGACCGACACCTGGTGGCCGAAGGTCGGCGAGTCGGGCCTGATGTCGACGACGACATCGTGTACCGCTCCGTTCGCGCAGCGGACGAGTTTGGCTTCGCCCTGTCCCGACCGGCCGTGCATCCCGCGGATGGTTCCTTGCACCGAGCGGGATTGCGAGTCCTGGACGAACGACGCGCTGAACCCCGGAGTGCCGAGATAGTCATCGAAGATGTCGGCATCGAAGGTCCGGGTGAAGAGGCCGCGTTCGTCGGAGAACGGCTGGGGAACGAGTACGACGACGCCGGCGACACCGGTTTGCCTGATCCGCACGGGGCCATGCTGCCATGAGTCGCTGCCGAGGATGCCGAAGTCGCGCTTTGTCCCGCGTGCTCGACCTGGGTTGCGTACCGGCACAGGACTTCTTTCCGGCGGCCACTGATCCCGTTGTGCCCGAGGAATCGTCACACCCGCTTGCGATGGACCTCTGCACGGCGTGCGGCTTGGCCCAGCTGGCCGAAGACGACACGGTCACCGACGAGCCGCGGGCGGTCGAACCGCAAGCCCTGCGACGCCAGGCTGCCGACGCGGTGAGCCGGGTGGCGGCGGCACACTGGTTGCGCGGATCGACGGTGCGTGAGTTCGGCAGTCCGCACGGGGGCAGCTGGCTACCGTTGCTCGCCGGACGTGGATTCGAGGAGGCCGACGTTGCCGACGTCGTCCTTGACTGCTTCGGATTGATGCACGAGCCCGACCAGCAAGACGCGTTCGACAGGCGGGCCGCCGCGACGGCCAAGGGCGGGGTGCTCCTGGTGCAGTACCACTCCCTGGCGACCATCGTCGGCAAGAAGCAGTGGAACTGCCTGCGGCACGGCCACTACGGCTACTACTCGATCACCGCGATGCTCGGTCTGCTGGAGCGGGCGGGAATGAGTGCGGTCGATGCGTGGGAATTCGACCTGTACGGCGGCACTGTGCTGGTGGCCGCCACGCACGGGCAAACACCCCCGCCCACGTCGGTGCGACGAATCGTGGCCGATGAGGCAGGGATCACCCAGCCGGCCGTTCTCCGGACTCTGCAGCGCGCGGCCGACGATCACTGTCGGGCGCTGCGTGAGTGGCTCGAGCGGCAAGCCGATGCTGGGCGTCGGGTCTATGGCTACGGCGCCGCATCGCGTGCGGTCGCACTGTTCGCGCGCGCGGGCATCGATAGCAGGCTCGTCGCGGCGGTCGCGGATGCGTCCAGCTCAAAGCAGGGCCGCCGGATGCCCGGAACCGACATTCCGATCATCGCGCCGGATGACCTGGTCGCCGCTGATCCGGACCACGTCGTGCTCACCCTGTCCGACCTCTTCCAGGAGGTTTCGGTTGCCTACCCCGAACTCACCGGACGGTGGGTCAGCGATGAGTTGTTCGCCTCCGGCACCCCTACGGATGAGTCGTTGGCCTGTTCCACTACAGCAAATATTCATTCGTGACCGTTCACCTTCTCTTTGATGACGCGACGGCCGTCGGGCGCACCGTCGCGCCGCGGCCGCGCCGACGACGCGGCGGTCGGCCCGCGATGGTCTTTGGTACACGCATATGATGCGTAAATACCGGGAATTTGCGGTGCCAAGCGAGAGCGTGCAGGAAGCCTCCCCGGCGGGCACAACCGGGTACCAGATGACCCCATCGGGTGTCCGTCAGGCAAAGTTGTCGAATATTTCACAGTGCGTGATGATGCAAATTTGGCGAATTTTTGTTAGTTTGCCAAGTGACTTGATGCCACATGGTGCGGAGAGGTTGCGTCTCGGGGGAGCGCTTCAACGTTTTGACCGAGAGGAAGAACAGCCGTGAGCAACGTCGTCGGCATATGGGCCGTGATGTCGCACTCCGTGCGCCGGCCGAAGATCTCGGTCGTCATCCCCGCGCTGAACGAGGAGCGCAATCTCGGTTACATCGCTTCGCGGTTGCCCCACGACGTCGATGAGGTCGTGTTCGTCGACGGAGGCTCAGTGGACAACACCGCGGCCGTGGCTCGCGAACTGTGGCCCTCCGGTGTCCACCTCAAGCAGACTCGCAAGGGCAAAGGCAACGCCTTGGCGTGTGGCTTCGCCGCTGCCTCCGGCGACATCATCGTCATGATCGACGCCGACGGCAGCACCGACCCTGCCGAGATTCCCCGTTTCGTCGGGGCGCTGATCTCGGGTAAGGACTTCGCCAAGGGTTCACGCTTCGTGCAGGGCGGTGGGAGCAGCGATATCACCCGGACGCGCCGCCTCGGCAACTGGGGACTCAACACATTGGTCAACCTATTGTTCGCGACCAAATACACCGACCTGTGCTACGGGTACAACGCGTTCTGGAGCGATTGCCTCGACGTGATGGACTTGCCCGATCCAGGCATCGATCGTCCGCAGTGGGGTGACGGGTTCGAGATCGAGTCACTGATCAACATCCGCGTCGCTGCCAGCGGCATGCAGATCGCCGAAGTCAGCAGCTACGAGCTTGACCGGATCCACGGTGCGAGCAACTTGAACGCGGTCAGCGACGGCCTGCGGATCTTGTGGACCATCCTGCAGGAGTTCCAGCAGGCGCGTCGGCGTGGGTGGAAGCGCGGTGCTCGCGGGCTCAGCCTGAACGTCACCGCAGCCGGGCGGTATCGATTCGACGCCGACCTGCAGGCCCGGTCCCTGCCTGATGTGCGGCACGCCTGAAAACCGGGGGGTGATCGACTGTGGGGCAAACTATCTCGCCAGAGGTGGAAGTTACGCACGGGGTGGAGGTCAAGGGACCGAAGGTTTCCCTGTGCATCCCGGCCTTCCAGGCCGGCCAGTTCTTGCGCGCCACGCTCGACAGCGTGCTGGCGCAGGACTTCCCTGATATGGAGATCGTCGTCGTCGACAACAACAGCACCGACGAAACGCGAATGATCCTCGAGGCAATCACCGACGACCGCGTTCGAGTGATCACCAACCGCACCACCCTGCCGCCCGAAGACAATCACAACCTCGCGGTAAAGCTGAGCCGCGGCGAATTCGTGAAAGTCATCAGCGCCGACGACACACTCAGACGCAATTGCGTCACTGCGCAGGCGACGGTCCTCGAGGGCAATCCGGATATCGCTTTGGTTGCCAGCCGAACCGATTTCATCGATGACGCCGGCGTGCTGCTGTTCGCGGCCAGGGGTCTGCGGGGCATCCTGGGCCGTCAAACCGGTGAGCAGGTGGTCCGCAAGATTGTGCGCAGCGCCAAGAACCCCGTCGGTGCTCCCGTGTCGGTTATGTTCCGGCGCACCGACTTCGACCGCTGCGGTGGATTCCGCGGGCCCTCCCTCTTCACGCTTGACATGGACCTGTGGACCCGACTTTTGCGACAGGGCCACTTCTACGGCATGCCGGAGACGCTGGCGTCGTATCGGATCCAGGGTGGTTCACTGACCGCGTCGATATCTGCGCGATCGCAATTGGCGCAGCAGGACAGACTTACCCGCAGGATCGTCGATGATCCCCACTGGAAGATTCCCTACGCTGACCGCCTGGTGGGCAAAATCAATCGCTACGACGTTCTGTTGAAGCGGACGGTGCTGTTCAAACTAAGTAGTCTTCGCGCATTCCGGCGGCAGCTGCGACTTGGCTGAAATGGCACACGAACTGAGTCTCACCTCAACCGAGCACAACCCGGTCGCCGCGCCGGCCGATGTGCTCTCGGTGGTGATTTGTGCATATACCCCTGCACGATGGGCGTGGCTTCGCGAAGCGGTGCAGTCGGTGCTGGCCGGCAGCAGCACCCCGGTGGAGGTGATCGTCGTGATCGATCATTGCGACGAACTCCTCGCCTCCGCTGGCCGCCACTTCGACACCGATCGACGAGTTCAGGTGATACCGAACAGCGATGTTCGCGGCTTGTCCGGGGCTCGTAACACCGGAGTGGGCGCCGCGCAAGGCGATGTGGTCGCATTCCTCGACGACGACGCCGCGGCACAGCCCGGATGGGCGGACAAATTGATGAACCACTATCGAGACGACACGGTCGCGGGGGTAGGCGGATTTGCCCGCCCGCTGTGGCCGAGTGGTCGGCCGGCCTGGCTGCCCACGGAATTCGATTGGGTGGTCGGCTGCAGCTATACCGGGCAACCGACGCGACTTGCGCAGGTACGCAACCCAATCGGGTGCAACATGTCGCTACGCCGGTCGGTTGTCGACAAAGTCGGTGGATTCAGATCGGAAGTGGGCCGGGTGGGAGCCACTCCGGTCGGCTGCGAAGAGACCGAGTTGTTCATCCGGGTCCGGGCGGACAGGGCCTCTAACCAGGTGCTGTTCGATCCGGACATTCGCGTCGAACATCACGTCTCCGAAGATCGCACGACCCTTCGATACTTCGTTCGTCGGTGCTACCACGAGGGCTTGTCGAAAGCTGTCGTCACCGAATTGACCGGTGCCGCAGACGGGTTGAGTAGCGAACGTTCCTACGTCAGCCGTGTGCTGCCGACGGCCGTCGCACGGGAGCTGATGTCGATGACCTCCGACGGGCTGGCCCGCGCCGCGGTGATCTGCCTGGGCCTCGCGGTCACAACGATTGGCTTCGTTCGGGCCAAGGTCGGCCGCCGTCTGTCCAGGGGCACAACGTGAGCGGGAATGACTCTCTTTGCCTGACGCTCGCTCCGGTCCTGCCCAACCCGATGCGGCCGAGTTGGAGCGGAGCCATCTGGATCGGCGAAGTGTGGCTTGACGCCGTCGATTCTGCGACTCAGGCCAGCGTCAACTCTGGGATGCCTGCGGTGTGCCGCCTTCAGAACGCCGAGGGATTCTCCCGTGCCCGCCTGCTGGTGCGTGACCGCGAACGGGCGGTGGGATTCGTCGACATTGCCGTCAACGACGGTGAGGTTGCGTTCAGTGACTTGCAGGATCGAGTTGTTGCCCAACAATATTCGCTTACACCGCCGGTGCCGGCTCGGGCCAACACCGGGTCGGATAGAACCTCGCACGTCACGGTGATCATATGTACCCGCGATCGCACCGAAATGCTCAAGTCAGCCCTGGCATCGGTTCTCGCCACCAACCACCCCGACTTCGGGGTGCTCGTCGTCGACAATGCGCCGAGCAGCGACTCCACCCACCAGTTCGTCAATGGTCTCGCCGACCCGCGGGTGCGGTTGATCACTGAACCCCTACCGGGTCTCTCGCGGGCCAGGAACGCCGGGCTGCTGGCAGCCTCCGGAGACGTCGTCGCCTTCGTCGACGACGATGTCATCGTCGACCGGGACTGGCTGAACATCCTTGTCAAAGGGTTTGGCTACGGTGACTCCGTAGCGTGCGTGTCCGGGATGGTTCCCGCCGGGGAACTACGGACACCGGCCCAGGCGTACTTCGAGAATCGGGTCGGCTGGTCCGAGTCGTCCCACGCGCGGGTCTTCGAGTGGTCACGGGTGCCCAAAGATGTTCCGCTGTTTCCCTTCGAGGTCCGACACTATGGAACCGGCGCCAACTTTGCCGTCGACCGTCGGGTCGCGTTGAGCATCGGAGGATTTGACGAACGCCTCGGTGCCGGCACCCCCGCCAGCGGTGGCGAGGACATCGACATGTTCTTCAGGATTCTGCGATCCGGCAGACAGCTCGTTCACGAACCCGCCGCGATCGCCTGGCATCGGCATCGGTCGACCGCCGACGACCTGCGAGCGCAAACACGTGGTTACGGGCTGGGCTTGGGTGCCTGGCTGGCGAAGGTCGCCTCTGATCCGGCGATGGCGATGCTTGCGGCCAAGACTGTCGTTCGCCGCGGATCGGCGTTGGTTCGTCATCTGCGGTCCGCATCGCAAAGCGCCTCGCCATCGGCTGCGGTGGAAGCTGACCTGCCGCCGGATATCGGCAGCGGAACATGGCGTTTCGTACTCAAAGGAGCCTGGGCGTACTTCGTCGCACCACGCGCTCGGGGTGCCGCGTCGTGACGGCCAATCTTGCGTCCCCAGAGCAGGCGGAGCCGTCGGCTGCACCCGCCGCTGGGCGCAACATGACGGTCAACTCAATTTCGCTCATCATCTCGAGTCTGCTGACCGGAGTGCTGGGTCTGGTCTTCTGGGGTGCGGCCGGCCGGCTATATCCCGCAAGCGAAGTCGGCGTTGCCGCCGCGTTGATCACCTCGGCCCTGATGTTGTCGATGTTGTCGATGCTCAGTATCGACAACATCTACGAACGTTTTCTGCCGCTCGCCGGCGAGCGGGCCGGCTCGCTGATCAAGTGGGGCTATCTGATCGTCGCCGGTACCGCTCTGATCGCCGGCGCGGCGTTGGTGGCGTTCGGCCCACGTGAAGAACTCTTCGAATCCAAGTGGGCGATGTTCTGCTACCCACTGCTGGTGATGGTGCTGGCGCTGTTCACCCTGCTGGACAAGACCGCGGTCGGCCTCGGGGTAACGAAGTGGTCGGCGGTGAAGAATCTCGTCCACGCCATCGCGAAACTGGCGATTCTGTTCTGCCTGGTGTGGACGGGCAGCGGGGCCTCGATCGTGCTGGCCTGGGGCGCGACGGCGGCCGTCGGAACCCTGTTCGTGCTGGCCGCGATGCGCCGGCGGTGGCGCAGCCACGAGCAATTCCATCAGAGTGCTGCTCTTCCCGGTCGGTCACAACTGCTGTCGTATGTCGGGTCGTCCTTCGGCATCACCAGCCTGTGGATCATCGGGCCGCTGGTCGTACCGCTGATCATCGTCAGCCGATTCGGCGCCGCGGCCAACGCGCACTTCGCAGTCACGTGGGCGATCATCAATGCTCTCTACTTCGCGGTGCACCTGGTGATGAGTCCCTTCGTCGCCGAGGTGGCAGCCCATCCCGACAAGGTTGGCGCGCTGTCCACTCGGATGGTCCAGATGATGGTGGTGGTGTCCATCGCCGGCGCGGTCGGGCTGGTTCTGGTCGGGCCGTCCGTGCTCGGCATCATCGGAGCCGACTATCGGACGCAGGGGAGCGGATTGCTCACGTTGGCGGCGGTCTTCGTGCCGCTGTCCGCGATCAGCGCGATCTACGAGGGTTTCGCGCGGGTGCGTCGCAAACTCACGCTGATGGTCGTCACCCGCTGCATTTCTACGGTGGCCGTAGTCGCCGGGACATTGCTAATAACACCGCGTCTGGGATTGATCGGTGTCGGCTGGGCATACCTTGCGGCCGAGGCGATCCCGGCAGCCATGTTGCTACCGCTGGTGATTGGCTGGCTTCGACACGTCCGAGTCGACGCGGCGGCGGCCAGCTTGGCGTGACGGCAGTCGATCGGCGTGTCGATGAGGGGGCTCTGTTTGCAGCATGCCTGATCGGCGGCACGGGCAGGTCGAAACGCGACGACGGGCAGCCGCGCGCGGGCATCACCACCGATCTTGCAGAATCGCTTCGATATTGCGCTCGGCGAGCGCGGTGATCGACATGAACGGGTTACAGCCCAGATAACCGGGCAACAGCGACGCGTCGTTGACATAGAGCTTGTCGTAGTGTTCGACCCGGCCATACAGGTCAGTGGCGATACCCCGGACACAGCCACCCATCGGATGGACGGTGTTGGGGGCGAACACATTCCCATCGAATAGGTCATTCCGGTAATCCACCCCGTTGGCGCGGGTGATCTTGTCGAAGACTGTTCCGGCCCGTTGGATCAGGTGATCGGTGTAGTGCTGCGGCCAGTCGATGTCGATGGTGTCGACGCTGCGGTCATAGGTGATCTCGGCCCGATCGGCGGTCTTGACCATGACGTAGTAGCCCAGCGCGTGCGTCTCGACGGGAAGGGGGATCGCGAAGACACTTGCGTATACGGGGTTGTCCGGGTCATCACGGCCGTCGATGTTGATAAGGCCCATCAGGGACTGGTCAGTGCCCGCAGGGTCTTCGTCCTTGAGCATGTGCCCGACCATGACGTCGCCGTTGTTGCCGTATCCGCGGCCGATGTGTTCGCTCAGATCTGGCAAGGCACCCGTCTCCCTGGCTCGCAACAACAGTTTGGCGGTGCCCAGTACCCCCGCGGCGAGATAGAGGTGATCGCAACCGATCTCATCGCGTCGCAGCTCCTTCCCCCACCGGTCGATCTCCCGGGTGGAGACCACCCATTCGCCGGAGGGTTCCCGGCGAATGTCGGTGACTTCGGTGAGCGACTTGAGGGTGACCTTGCCACTGGCGAGCGCGGCCGCGAGGTACGTCTGGTCGACGCTGCCCACGCGCCCGTAGTTGTTGCCGTACTGCTGCTCGAAATTGAGTGCCGAGCGAGGAGCTTCACCCGCCTCCTCACGCCGGAGGTAGTCGAATGAGTAGGCGCTGCCGTTGTAATCCACGTCGTAGCCGGCCGCGGCGGCGTACTGGCGTCCCACCCGGGCGAACTGCAGGCAAGGCGTCTGTTCGAACCAGCTCATGTCGCGGTAGCTGATCCGCAGCATTGTCTTGGCACGTTCGATGTAGGTGCCGAGGAACTCCGCCGGATTGATGTCGGGGAAGGCCTCGCGCACCTGTTTGGGCGTCGGCACCGCGGCGATGGCAGCGTTGATCATCGACCCACCGCCCACGCATGCTCCGCGAAACACACTGTGGGCGCCGAAGTCGGTCTTCTCGCAGATTCCTGCCTGAATCGGTTCCGGGGAGGCGACGTGCCTGGTGACCGCTTCTATCGAGACGCCTTGGAACGAGGGCACGAGACTGGGCGCGACAGCACTGAACCAGCCGGCTCGGGTGTCGGGAGGCAGCATCCTGGTGAACCGCTTGCCGTCGTAGTCCGGGGTATCCCAGAGTCTCCCGCGCTCCAGGATCAACGTGTCCACCCCTGCCTGCCCGAGCCTCAGCGCCGACACGCCCCCGCCGTAACCACTGCCGATGACGATGGCTGTGTAGTGCGACCGGTCCGTTGCTCGACGGTCGATCACGAGGCGCCCCAACCCGGCGGCCCCAAGTGCTCCCACCGCCCCGGCACGCAGGAACTGCCGCCGCGAAATGCCCGTCATGGTGCCCGTGCGCCGCGACCGGGCCGCGTCAGCGCCATTGCTGGCGTAGTTGGGAGTTCCACGCGACTCCTTGGGCCGACTGTCCATCCCCCGCCGAGTCAGGATTACCCGGTGGGGTAAGCCCGCGCGTTGATGGTCGTTGCTCATCGTACGAAAGCAAATGGTATACGGCTAACAGTAGGCCACTAGTCGTGACACCGAACTCGTGGCATTGGCAAATAAGTCGATACTCACCGCGTCGTGTTGGCGATCGCATCGAACTCATCAACCCGGGCATCCCATACCTAGAGCACCGCGCCTCGACCGAGCCGGCAATGCCGCTGCACGCGGACTGAGAATGACCCACGACAATGCTGCGGGTTCGCTGGGGCACGTGCGCCGATCGGGCACCGTGTGCAATATCGATCTATGACGGCGACACGCAAACTTGGCAATGAAGCAATAGTTTGCAGAATGAGTGTTGGACGGGTAAACAAATACCCATGCCTTCAGCTGCGCCCCCGACTGGCCGGCTAACCGAGCGCGAAGCCGAAGCGCCACCCTGGCGGGACCCGAAGCGTCATCTGTGGCTACTCGGGGCGATCGTCCCCGGACTCGTGGCCCTATCCTGGCTGGGTGTCTATCTGACGGGTAATACTACGTTCTGGTGGTGCGGAGCGGTGGTTACGTTCGTGGTCGTTCCGGTACTGGACCACCTGGTTGGTGCCGATACGGAGAGCCCAAGTGACAGTGCTTTGGCCTGGCTCGAGGACGACCCCTTCTATCGCTGGGCGACCTACCTCTACCTGCCTTGTCAATACCTGTCCATGGTGTTCGCCTGCTGGCTGTGGGCAGGCGGCGGCTGGCTGACGATGAGCCCCTGGGACAAGTTCGGCCTTATGGTCACTGTCGGATTCGTCGGCGGCTGCGCCATCAACGTCGCCCACCAACTTGGGCACACCCGAACGCGTTTGGAAACGCGGCTCTCCAAAATTGCCCTCGCCCAGAGCGGCTACGGTCACTTCTTCGTCGAGCACAACCGTGGTCACCATGTCAGGGTCGCGACCCCGGAAGACCCAGCCAGCTCACGACTCGGGGAGAGTCTTTATTCGTTCATTCCCAGATCGGTGGTCGGCAGTGCCGTCTCCGCATGGCGCATCGAGGCCAAGCGGATGTCTCGCAGGGGCAGATCCCCATGGACGATTCGCAACGACGTGCTCAACGCATGGCTGATGAGTGCCGCACTGTTCTCGGTTCTCGTGCTGTGGTTCGGGGTGGCGGTGCTGCCGTGGTTGTTCGGGCAAGCGATTGTCGGTGTGTGTTTGCTGGAGACGGTTAATTACATGGAACACTACGGGTTGAGAAGGCAGAAGCTGTCCAACGGCCGTTACGAACGGGTCCGGCCCGAACACAGCTGGAACAGCGACACCGTGGTCGCCAACGTCTTCCTCTTCCATCTACAGCGGCACTCCGACCATCACGCCAACCCGTTGCGGGCCTACCAAGCGCTGCGCCATCGCGCGGACGCACCGCAGCTGCCTGCGGGTTACGGCAGCATGATGCTCATCGCCTTGATCCCGCCGTTGTGGCGTCGAGTCATGGACCATCGGGTACTCGACCATTACGGCGGTGACATTCGGTTGGCCGGCCTGAGTCCGCGCGCGAGTGTCGCGCTCGGTCCGCGGATCGCCTCAAAAGCAGACTGACATGTTCACGCGTGCCGCCACCGCGGTATTCTTCACCTGCGAAGTGCCTTCCCATCAGGGTGGTTGAACCATAGCGAAGTCCAATTAGTCCTTGCAGGACAGGCACTTTCGCGAATCTACACCCCTACACACACAACATTTCACGAACAGTCCGGGCTAGAGGGAGTATTGGCGGACCCAGTCGACCGCTATGTCGGCGCCATCGCCCAGGTCGCCGCCGAAATTGTCCAGCTGGATGCACAGATGCATCGGTCCTGGCGGTAGGTGCGCCGGGTCGGTGGTCTCCCACCACTGGACGCCGTCGACGAACATCGCAATCCGCTGCGGCGTCCACTCGACCGCCCAGCTGTGCCACTGGGTCGAATCCATCTGCACCACACTCGATTCGCGTTCGTCGTTCGGGCCGTAGTGCAGCCAGGCCTCGACGGACTGTCGCGTGGGATCGGCGATCTCCATGAAGTCGACTTCACCGCCGACAGGCCAGTTCTCGCCGTCCGGCCACAACAGAAGCAGGGAGTGGTATCCCGGCCCCGACGGCGAGGACTTCACGCATGCCTCCCACCGGCCGTGCAGTTGCCCGGGTAACCAGGCCATGCCGCCCGAGTTCCCTTCGGCGTCGCCGGTAATGGTCAGCTTGCCGTCGGCCACCGACACCGCGGCCGGCGTGCGGCGACCGTTGCCAGCGTGACCTGGGCCGTCGTAAACCGACCAGTGGCCCAGCGCAGCGGGGTCGGTGAAGTCGTCGGCGCGATTGGGTTCTCCCCAACCCTGGGTGGCGGCGGCGGTGTTGGGGCAGTTGCCGGACCCGGTATCGGCACCCGCGGTCGGGTGCACATGGGCGGCCGATGCGACGGTCAACGCCAGCGTTCCCGTGGCGACACCCACCAGTGAAATCGCAACGCGGCAAGCGCGTGGGATGGGGACTGCCATCTACATCCTTGGTCATTGGAACCCGGCAACGGTCGACCAGGGTTACGGACACACTCGTCGCCTCAGTGAACACCCATCAGTCTAGCGATGGGAAACGGACGTTTCGCGGGCTACGGCTTGGGTCGCCCGCGTCGGCCCAGCGCTGCGATCCAGTGCCGCAACATGCTCACCGGGGCTTCCCCTTGGTAGCGATTGCATTGGCACAGCCCGCAGTCCGTCCCCCGTCGGTAATGCTCATGCGCCGGACGGTCGTGACCACACCTACACTTCCGGTTCTGCATACGCTTTGAACCATACGCGGCAACGGGAACAAGCACCGTCATTCGATCTTCGCGACCAGCCGGGTTTCGGACGGTGGCGACCGTTGAATTCGGATTCATTATCCGGTCCTTTGTTTCTACCGCTTGTGCGTGGTGCATTTGGCGCGAGAAATACGAGGGGCAATTTGGTTGCGACGTGGTGCACACATCGTGAGGGTCCAAACCACCTGCGTACCCCGCGACCACTGAGTTGTTACCAAAGTGATAAGTGGGGTCTATAGGGAGAATGTTGCTAACGCGAATACTGTGACATCGCTGGCCCTCGAATTGGGCGCCCCTCAACACGCCATGGAGCCGCGATGTTTCGTTCCTGCTCGGCAATCGCCTTGGCCGTCGCAGTCGCGTGGGGTGGCGTCCAGGTCGTGGTGGCGCCGGCGGCCCGAGCTGCCGGGACCACGGCGATCGAGGCGGACGCGATGAGCGTCTTGACGGGTAAGGGCACCACCAAGTACGTGGATGCCACAGCGTCGGGCGGCACGGCACTTGCCTTGACCGGGGCGGTGACTGTTGCGACGAACCTGTCGCTGCCGGACTCGGTACGGGTGGTGGTTCGGGCCAAGGCACGGCAGTGCTTGGGCGCGCCGATCGGGAGAGTGTCGATCGACGGGGTGGACATCGGCACGAGCCCCGTCACCGCGGCCACCTGGACCGACTACACCGCGACCGCACCGATCGCGGCGGGTGCCCACACCGTCGGAGTCTCGTTCACCAACCCGTTCTGGTTGGGCTGTTCACGCGTGCTGTACATCGACACCGTCAGCATCGTCGCGGCCACGGCGAGCAGTAGTCCCGATACTCTGACCGCGGCTCCGGTCGCCGACCTTCCCGGGTGGACACACACCTTCGCCGACAACTTCACCCGCGACGCGCCACTGGGCAGTTGGGCCAACCTGTCGAACCCGACCAAAGTGGTCTACGTCGGCTCTGACGGGCAGCAGTGGCTCACCTATCCGCAGACTTTTACCGACACCTATCAGCACCGTCCCTACCGGGCCGACGAAGTGCTCAGTGTGTCCAACGGCACCATGGACTTCTATCTGCACAACGTCGCCGGTCAGCCCGCCGGAGCCAATCCCTCGCCGGTCCTGCCGGGCGGCACCCAGTACCAGACATACGGGCGCTACTCCGCCCGGCTGAAGGTCGACACCCCGACCCTGAGCGAGTACCACATCGCATTCCTGTTGTGGCCCAAATCCGAGCTGTGGCCCAATGACGGTGAAGAGGATTTCCCGGAGGGCGCGCTGTCGTCGACGTCGAACGCGTACGCCCATTACGCCAGGGCGACGGGTGGTCAGGACGGTGTCGGCACCGGTGTGATGTTCACCGACTGGCACGTCTACACCATCGAATGGCTGCCGGGCCACATTCGGTTCTACCTCGACGACGATCTCGTCCTGGACAGCACCAAGTACATCCCGAGCAAGCCGATGCGCTGGCAACTGCAAGTCGAAACCGATGGGAACGGGACGAATAGTGGTCATCTGCTGGTCGATTGGGTTTCGGTGTGGTCATATGCGGGCGGTTGATGCCGCCGGAACCCCTACCAGCTAATCGGTAGGCTGGCCCGATGTTGCGACGCCTCGAAGGTTCCCCGGCACCGCCGGGCGGACCGAGGCTGCGTACGGCAGGTCAACTCCGCGACGGTCGGAATCCGCCGGTCTGTGAACCCTTGGTGGTTGCCGTCTCGACATTGGTGATCGCCGCATCGTTCGCGGTCACCATGTTGTCGGCCTACGGTGTTGCGGCGATGCTGCCGCCGGCGGTGCGCGCCGTGGTTGGCGTGCTCGCCGTACTGACGGTGCCCGGACTTCCGGTCGCCGCGTTGCTGCGGTTGCCCACCAACGGGGTCTTCACCAGCGTCGCGGTGTCACTGTCGCTGGCTGTCAACGTGCTTCTGGCCCAATTGAACTACGCAGGTGGTCTGCACCAGCCGTACGCGGTGCAGTACGTGGTCCTGGCCCTCGGCGGTGTCGCCACTGTCACGTTGGCGCGCCGAAGGCATGGCGAAAACCACGCCTCCGACGTCCTGTCGAACTCGGCCGCGCCGACGGTCCCGTTGAATCTGCGCCGGACCCGAATCGCGTTGGCGCCGAACCGTGGACGCTGGCTCAGTGTGGGCCTGCTCGTCGCGGCGGCGCTGTGGTTCTTCTCCGCCGTCCGTCGACTCGACATCGACGCGGCCGGCAGCCTCGGGCTCCTCGGTGCCCTCGGAGTGGACTATTACGTCGGGCTGGCGCTGCTGTGTTTCGTGCTGGTCATCGAGTACCGACGGTCCGCCTTCGACCGCCCGGTGATCGCGGTCTCCAACGTGGTGCTGATCGCCTACATCACCATGCCCGTTGCGTGGTCGATGGGCACCGCGCCGTTCGTCACGGCCTACGTGCATCGCATGATCACGAACTGGCTCGTCCAGCTAGGCGGTCTGCCGCCACCGGTGGATGCCCGGATCAGTTGGGCTGGGTTCTTCTCGGCGGCAGCCAACCTCGTCACCACCACGGGGCTGCGCGATTCCGCGATCCTTCTCGTCAGCGCCTCACTGGTACTGGGTGTCTGCCTGATGTTCCCCGTTCACGCAATCGGTCTGGCGATCACCGGGAGCCGCCGGGCCGCCTGGCTCGGCGTGACGATCCTGACCCTGTTCAACTGGTACCAGCAGGATTACTTTGCGCCACAGGCTGTCGCGATGCTGTTCTACGCCACGATCTTGGCCGTCCTGTTCTGGCAGTTGCGGAGGTCGAACCTACCGCGGCTTCCCGGCGGCCGTCTCAGGCGACTGGCGGCTGCGTGGATGCGGGTACCTGGGCAGGTGTCGGGGCGTGATGCGACCTGGACCCTGGCGATGGAACTGGTTCTGGTGGTGATCCTGGCCGCGATGGTGGTCGCGCATCAGTTGACCCCGTTGGCCGCGATCGGTGTCCTCCTGATTTTCTCGGTCTGCGGGCTGACTCGCTACAACCTGTTGTGGCTCGCGGCGACCGTGATGTTCATCGCCTGGTTCTCCTACGGTGCCTACGCATACTGGCAAGGGCACCTGGGGCAGGTCATCGCCGACATCGGTGGAGTCGATCAAACCCTGAATGCCAGTGTGTCGGAGAAGATCACCGGCGATCCGGTCTACAGCCGAATGCAACTGCTTCGAATTGTGGCCGCATTGGTGCTCATGGTTATGGCCGGTATCGGATGGCTGCGATTGCGCCGGATACGGGGGAGCAGGCCGATGCTGGCGGTGGCGGTCGCGCTGGCCCCGTTCAGCCTCGTCCTGCTGCAAAGCTACGGCGGGGAGGTGGCGATTCGCGCCTTTCTGTACGCCTCGCCGGTGCTCTCACCGCTGGCCGCACTATCCGTGCTGCCGCTGCTGCGCCCGCGTACAGCCCGAAAGATGCTGCGCGGCTTGACTGCAGCCACTGCCTGGTGCGTGTTGTTTCTCCTCGCCGTCATGGTGACCGCCAACCGCGGCCTGAACATTTCGTTCGAACGCACGACTCCGCATGAGGTGGCGATCGCCAGCGAATTAGTCTCGCGGATCCAAAATTCCGGCTTGGGCTACTGGGGCCAAGGCGCGTTGTACGGGGTTCCGAGAACCTTCGAATTGGAGGACAGGTGCTTTGTCTCCGCGCAGGAGCTGGCCGACTGCACGGCACAGCCCGCAGTGGAGTACTTCTCCAACACGCAACAGGACGAGAATTTCATCCATTACAGCCTCGGGGTCAGCCGCGCGACCGCGGAGAAGGCGATCACTCTCTTGCGGACGCAGAAGGGTTATCTGACTGTCTACGATTCCGGAGGCATCGTGGTGCTCCGACGGCCCGGTGCCCCGGCAATTCAGCTGGGAGTTGACTGATGATTGCCGTCGCATTGTTCGTCGCCTCCGGCCTCCTGTTCACGCTCGCTAGTCTCCATCGCGAACAGGAAGTCCCAGAGGACGGGGCTCGACGGCCCGACCACACGACCGCATTCCTGCGGCTGCAGGCGCTGTGCGCGGCGGTCGGCGCGATCACCGTCTCCGTGGTCCACATGATCACCTTCGTCTCGTAAATTGGGCTCTCCCTGCACCCGCATTAGCTGAACCGTGTGAGTTAACAGACCGACACGACGCGTGGCATCGGCGTAACCAAGCTTTGTTCAGGTAACTTTTCGGCTACAAGAACAGGATTAGCGGCCCGTGGGACTGCCTGATATACGGGCAAGCGACGTCGCTGAGTTTGCCGGATTCACTCGGGAGAGGGCAATCAGGACATGGGTGCTCATGCCCGTGACAGCAGATCCGCGGTGATCTGTGTCAACGGCCATGGGAATCCCGACGGCAACTACTTCTGTGGCCAGTGTGGTGTGCTCATCGAGCTGGGCGTGGTCATTTGCCTGGCCGGCCACCCCAACGCCTACGATCAGCGATTCTGCGGCGAGTGTGGCGCCCCGCTCGTGCCGCCGCCTGGAGTCGTGCCGATGGCGTCGACCGCACGCTGGTCCTTCGATCCGACCGGACGTCATCAATGCCGGTACTGGGACGGGATCAGGTGGACCGTCAACGTGGCCGACGTCGGCAAACTCGGCACCGATCGGTACAGCAGGGGGGCGGGCCGACTTGCCGAGACGTGGGTCGCGTTGGCCGCCGGACTGGTCACCGTGGGGCTGCTCGCCGGTGCGGGCGCCGATATCTGGGTCCAGCTGTCCCGGGACGCGGCGAAACAGACCGCCGCTGCCCAGAGCTCCGCGACTTCGACGTCGTCGCCCACGCCGAGCGACGCCGTAGCGCCATCGTCGTCCACCGAGCCGCCGCCGGAGCCGCCGCCGGAGCCGCCGCCTGCGCCACCGGCTGAGCCGCCGGCTGAGCCGGGGCCGGCGGTTATCGCAGCCCCGTGCCTGCCCAACAGCACAAACGGCACCACCCGTTCAGGCGCTGTCGCCTACTGCGGGCGCCTTCAGGGCACCCAGACTTATCTCTGGTCGTTGTACCCGGGCGACATCACGAACCCCCAAGTCGGGGATAGTGCGAATCCGGCGATCGGCATTTGTATGGTTCAGACCGCGCAGACCGAATCCGAATGCGTTGAATACCTCACACGGCCTAATTATCCCGGCGACGGCAACCCGCTGCCTTGATCTCAGGCGACTAGGTAAAGTTCGCGCGTGGGCTATCCCGAGAACGTGCTGGCCGCCAACGAGCAGGTCGTGCTCCACCGCCACCCGCACTGGAAGCGTTTGGTCGGCCCGATCCTTGTGTTGCTGATCGCGACCGTCGCCGCGGCGTTCGTGGCCGCTCTCGTCAACAACACCAACTGGGACACCACCGCCAAGAAGGTGCTCTTCGGCGTCATCGCGGCGATCTGGCTGATCCTGGTCGGCTGGCTGACGTTGTGGAAGTTCTTGAATTGGCTCACAACGCATTTCGTGATCACCGACCGGCGGGTGATGTTCCGGCACGGGCTGTTGACCCGCTCGGGTATCGATATCCCGTTGGCGCGCATCAATAGTGTGGAGTTCCGGCACGGGTTGCTCGACCGGATGTTGCGCACCGGAACCCTGATCATCGAGTCGGCCAGCCAGGATCCCCTGGAATTCCACGACATTCCCCGCGTGGAGCGGGTGCACTCACTGCTGTATCACGAAGTTTTCGACACTTTGGGCTCTGAAGAGTCGCCCAGCTGACGCTTGCCCACCTGATATCTGGCGCGCGGGCGCCGCAGCGGTGTGACGGTGCCGCCGGCCTCGTACTCGTCCTCCAGCGCCTCGGCAAAACCACCGCCGGTGAGCGTGGACTCCAGCCCCTTGTCGTGGGCGGGGCCGAACTCGTCGGGGAACACCCAGCGGCGGAACGCCCAGAATCGGAACGCCATCTGCAGCAGGTTGCCGATGAGGTAGGCCGAGAGGAAGTCGGCGATGTTCTCGACGGTCAGTGAGACGTGTGGCACGCGCAGGTCCAGCACGTAGCTGGAGAACCACAGCGGGGCCATGCTCAACAGCACGCCGACGCCGCTGACCGCGAAGAACAGCAGCGCCTCATGGTGACGCTCGCGGCCGCCGCGGTTGCGGAAGCTCCATTCCCGGTTCAGCACGTAGGAGGCGATCACCGCGACGATGCCTGCGATCACCTTGGCGGTGACCGGCTTGGGCTCGAGGATCGTCAGCTTGAGCGTGTAGAAGATCGCCGAGTCGATGATGAACGTCGTCGCACCGACGATCGCGAACTTGATGAGCTCGTGATGCCGCTCGGCGAAGGGCCGGATCGGTCGGGGCAGCCGAGCGATCGTGGCATCTGCGAAAGACACAAGGATCAAGTCTACGGAAGTCACCGCACGTGTGCGTACTCGCGCAGGTCTGACACCATGATGGCCGTGTCGAACAGCTCCAGACCCCCTATCGTCGCCATGGTCGGCGGCGGGCAGCTGGCCAGGATGACCCACCAGGCGGCGATTGCCCTCGGCCAGAGCCTTCGGGTGCTGGCCGTCAGCCCCGACGATCCGGCGGCCCAGGTGACTCCCGACGTGGTGATCGGTGCCCACACCGACCTCGATGCGCTGCGCCGCGCGGCCGCCGGTGCCGCCGCGCTGACCTTCGACCACGAGCATGTGCCGACCGAGCTGCTCGACACTCTGATCGCCGAGGGCGTCACGGTGGCGCCGCCGCCGCAGGCCCTGGTGCACGCGCAGGACAAGTTGGTGATGCGGCGCAAACTGCAGGCATTGGGTGCGCCGATCCCGCGGTTCACCGCCGTCAACCGCATCGATGACGTCGACGCGTTCGCGGCCGAGGTCGGCGGCCCGGTGGTGATCAAGACCGTCCGCGGGGGCTACGACGGTCGCGGCGTCGTGCTGGCCAAGGACCTGGCGCACGCCAGGGAGGCGGTCGCCGGTTATCTGGCCGATGACGTGCCGGTGCTGCTCGAGGAGCGGGTGTCGATGCGCCGCGAGCTCTCGGCGCTGGTGGCGCGCTCGCCGTTCGGCCAGGGCGCGGCGTGGCCGATCGTGGAGACAGTGCAGCGCGACGGGATCTGCGTCACCGTCGTGGCACCCGCACCGGGGCTCTCCGAGGCGCTGGCCGCCGGCGCCGAGCAGCTGGGCCTGCGGCTGGCCGCCGAGCTGGGAGTTGTCGGCGTGTTGGCCGTCGAGCTGTTCGAGACGACCGAGGGCAGGCTGCTGGTCAACGAATTGGCGATGCGGCCGCACAACTCCGGGCACTGGACCATGGATGGCGCGGTGACCAGCCAGTTCGAGCAGCATCTCCGCGCGGTCCTCGACTATCCGCTCGGCGAGACCCGGCCGATCGCGCCGGTGACGGTGATGGCCAACGTGCTGGGTGCCCCGCAGGCCCCCGCGATGGGCGTCGACGAGCGGCTGCACCACCTTTTCGGCCGGATTCCCGAGGCGAAGGTCCACCTGTACGGCAAGGAGGAACGCCCGGGCCGCAAGGTGGGCCACGTGAACATCGTCGGCTCGGCCGATTGTGACGCGAATCAGGTGCGTGAACGTGCCGAGCGGGCGGCACACTGGTTGTCGCACGCAGAGTGGACGGACGGATGGGATGGGCATGCCTGACAACCCCGTGGTTGGGCTGATTATGGGCAGCGACAGCGACTGGCCGGTGATGGAAGCCGCCGCCGAGGCACTAGCCGAGTTCGAGGTGCCCTTCGAGGTGGGCGTCGTCTCGGCGCACCGCACACCGGGCCGGATGCTCGACTACGCGCGCGGTGCGGCCGCCCGGGACATCAAGGTGATCATCGCCGGTGCCGGCGGTGCGGCCCATCTGCCCGGGATGGTGGCCTCGGCCACATCACTGCCGGTGATCGGCGTTCCGGTGCCGCTGGCCAAGCTCGACGGGCTGGACTCGCTGCTGTCGATCGTCCAGATGCCCGCGGGTGTGCCGGTGGCCACGGTCTCGATCGGTGGCGCCCGTAACGCCGGACTGCTGGCGGTGCGCATCCTGGGTGCATCGGACGAGGCGCTGCGCAAGCGCATGGAGAGCTTTCAGGACGATCTGGAAGCCCAGGTCCTGGAAAAGGATCGGGCGCTGCGGGAGCGATTACTCGGCGAGTGAGGTCCCGAGTTAAAGTTACCGGCGAGTAGCAAGGAGAGTGTGATGGCGGGAAATCCGGATTTCGATGTGTTCACGTTGCCCGAGGAGCACGACGAGTTGCGAGCGGCGATTCGGGCGCTGGCCGAGAAAGAGATCGCGCCGTACGCGGCCGACTGCGACGAGAACTCGCGTTTTCCGCAGGAGGCGCTGGATGCGCTGAACGCCTCGGGCTTCAACGCCGTCCACGTGCCCGAGGAGTACGGCGGCCAGGGCGCGGATTCGGTGGCGGCGTGCATCGTCATCGAAGAGGTCGCCCGGGTGGACGCCTCGGCCTCGCTGATCCCCGCCGTGAACAAGCTGGGCACGATGGGCCTGATCCTTCGTGGGTCGGAAGACCTGAAGAACAAGGTGCTGCCGTCGATCGCCTCGGGTGAGGCGATGGCGTCGTACGCGCTCTCCGAGCGGGAGGCGGGCAGCGACGCGGCATCGATGCGCACCCGCGCCAAGGCTGACGGCGACGACTGGATTCTCAACGGCGCCAAGGCGTGGATCACCAACGGCGGCAAGTCAACCTGGTACACCGTGATGGCGGTGACCGATCCGGACAAGGGTGCCAACGGTATCTCGGCCTTCATGGTCCACGTCGACGACGAGGGCTTCACGATCGGGCCCAAGGAGCGCAAGCTCGGGATCAAGGGTTCGCCCACCACCGAGCTGTACTTCGAGAATTGCCGCGTGCCTGGTGACCGGATCATCGGCGACCCGGGTACCGGCTTCAAGACGGCGCTGGCCACGCTGGACCACACCCGCCCGACCATCGGCGCTCAGGCCGTCGGCATCGCGCAGGGCGCGCTGGACGCTGCGATCGCATACACCAAGGACCGCAAGCAGTTCGGCACGTCGATCTCCGATTTCCAGGGTGTGCAGTTCATGCTCGCCGACATGGCGATGAAGGTCGAAGCGGCCCGGCTGATGGTGTACTCGGCCGCCGCCCGCGCCGAGCGCGGGGAACCCAACCTCGGCTTCATCTCGGCTGCGTCGAAGTGCTTCGCCTCTGATGTCGCCATGGAGGTGACCACCGATGCCGTGCAGCTGTTCGGCGGTGCCGGTTACACCGTGGACTTCCCGGTGGAGCGAATGATGCGGGACGCCAAGATCACTCAGATCTACGAGGGCACCAACCAGATCCAGCGGGTCGTGATGTCCCGCGCGCTGCTGCGCTAGTCGGTCCGTTTACTCGGCCGGCCTCAGGTGGGTGATATCGCCCGCCGAGACCGTCGCGACCTCGGTGCCGGTATCGATGCTCAGCCGGCCCAGGGTGTCGATATCGATTGCGATGCCGATGATCTCACGACCGCCGGGCATCACGGCGCGCACCCGGTTGCCCAGCGTGAGGCTGCGTTTCCGGTAATCCTCGATGAGAGCCGGGTCGGGTCCCGCTGCGGCCTGCCACCTTTCGATGCGGGTCGTCAGCTCACGCAGGATCGCCGCGACCAAGACCTCGCGATCGAGCATCGCGGCGCCCAGCATCTGCAGTGAGGTGGCCCTGGGGTCCGGCGCTTCCTCGGCGGTCAGGGTGACGTTGAGTCCCAGTCCCACCACGATGACCGGTTCGGGGGCGGCGACCTCGGCCAGGATGCCGGCTAGCTTGCCGGTGTCCACCAGGACGTCGTTGGGCCACTTCACGCCGGCCTCGATACCCGTGGTGTCCCGGACGGCGTCGACCAGTGCGACGCCGGTGAGCAGCGGCAGCCAGCCCCAGCCTCCGGCAGGCACCCCATCGGTACCCACCCCGATCGACAGGGCGATCTGTGAGCGTGGCGGTGCCGACCAGCTGCGCCCGTTGCGGCCACGGCCGGCGCTCTGGTGCTCGGCGAGCAACACCGCGCCGCGGATGTCTTCGCCCGCGGTATGCCGGGCCAGCAGGTCGGCGTTCGTCGAACCGGTCGTCTCGACAATGTCGAGGCGCCTTACCGGAAGTTCGGACAGCGACGCGACATTCAAGGGAGTGCGGCTCACCCCAGCGAGCCTAGTAGCCGGCGTTCACCCGAGGTCTCGGGTCACCTTCTCTGTCGTCCGCCGCCGTTCCATGACCGCCGGGTCGGGGTTGGCCACCTGGACCAGCGACGCGCCCGTGACGAACACCGCCAACAGGTTCGCCACCACCTCGTCGGGCGTGGACCACGGCAACGACGACATGACCCGATCGCCGGCTGTCAGTGCGGCCGCGGCCGCCGCTTCGGAAGCCGACGCCAGGACCTCGTCGGCTGACCGGCCGGCCAGTGCCGGACCGGGTGCGGGCTCGGTGATGAACTGGTCGCCGTGCACGCGTACCGCAGTCGCGTAATCGGTGACGCCGATGGGAAGATCGGCGGCCGGCTTGCCGAACGCGTCCAGCGACAACACCGCGACTTCACCGCCGGCCACCGCCTCGTCGGCCTCGTCAAGTCGCTCGGATGTGCACAGTGCGAAGTCCGCAGAACCAGACAGGACGACTTCGGCGCCGATCCACCACACGCCCAATAGCACCGCCGCTGTCTGCCAGTGCGCAGGCAGCAGCACCGCCACCCGGTTGCCCGGCCCTGCGCCGAGCTCGTCGCGTAACAGGTTGGCGGTCTTGGCCGCCCAGTTGGCCAGCGTCACCGTCGACAGCTCGATGCGCTCACCCGTCGCGTCGTCGTAGTAGGTGATCCGTGGGCCCATCGGGTCGGCCTTCAGCAGCGGATCGAGAACCGTCGCAGTCAGATTGGCCATCAGTTGACGCACTTGGGGTCGTCGGACCCCGCGGTGATGATGGGCGACGGCGGGGGAGCGGTGCCGTCGCCGGCCTGACCGGCGGCCTCGGTGATCGCAGCCGACGTCGGCAGCGATCCCTCCAGGCCCGAACCCGGCCCGGTGTAGTCGCTGGACAGCACCACCCGCACAGTGCCCGCCGGAATCCCCTCTTGGGCTGTAACGGGCAGTCCGCCGAGTTCCTTGGCGACAGCCTGGGCGCCGAGGTCGTCGTCCTTGGCCGCCTGCACCTGGCTGCGGATCACGTGATCCTTGTCGTTGTTGCCGATGCTGCCCGCACCAAAGCCCTTGGTGCTCAGCACGTCTGACACCGCGCTGGCCAGACCGTTGATATCGGTGTCGTTGACGACGTCGACCTTCGTCTGTTCCGGTGTGTAGGCGATCTTCTCGGTTTTGCCCTCGGCCTGATCGTGCAGCAGGCTGGCCACCCACTCCTGCACCTGGGACGGGTCGACCCGGACCACCGACTGCATGCCGTCGTCGCTCCAGCCGGCTTCGTCGAGCACCGGGATCGTCGCGAACGCGACGTTGCCGCCCGCGAGGTGTTCGAGCTGCTTGATGAAATCCATGATGTCCCAGCCCGACGAGAGGACCACCGAGCGCTGGATCGCGTCCTGCAGCTTGTTCAGGGTGGACGGGCTGGTCAGGGTCTTGCCCGAAATGACTTGGTGGGCCAGGGAAGCCATCACCACCTGCTGGCGTACCACCCGGTCCAGGTCGCCGCGCGGCAGGTCGTGACGCTGGCGGACGAAGCTCAGTGCCTGCGGCCCGTTGAGCTTCTGCCAGCCGGCCGGGAAGTCGGCGCCGGAAAGTGGTTCGTAGACCGCATCTTTCAGGCAGACATCGACGCCGCCGAGCGCGTCGGTGATCAGTGAGAAGCCGAGCAGGCCGATCTCGGCGTAGTGGTCGACGGTGACCCCGGTCAGGTCGGCGACGGTCTTGATGAGCGCCTCGCGGCCCGCCTCGACGGCCTTGGGTTCGGCCTCGGCGGGGTCCATGCCCTGCTGCTCGACCAGCTGCTTCATCTTGTCGAGCTTCACCTGGCCGTAGACGCCGTTGATCTTCGTCTTGTCCAGGCCTGGCGCCTTGACGTAGGAGTCGCGGGGAATCGAGATCGCCGTCGCCGACTTCCCGTTGTTCGGGATGCGGACCAGGATGATCGTGTCGGTGTTGGTCGACACATCGTCGCCGGCGTGCAGGGCCGCGAGCTCGTCCTCGGGCAGCGGGTTGCCGTGTGCATCGGTGCGGCTGTCCATCCCGACCAGCAGGATGTCGATCGCGCCGTCCTGCCCGCCGCCGCCGAGCGCTGCGGTGCTCATGTGGAAGATGCCGTTCTCGAAGGAGCGGATTTTGCCCCACGCGACACCGGTGCTGACCATCACCGCCACCGCGAGCAACGCGAGCACAGTTCGGGTCACCCGCCGGGCGCCCGTCACTGCTTCGGTGTCAGCAGGCATCAGCCCAGGCTACTGGCGAGACGGCCGCAACCCGGGTAGCGCAAACCGGCGTGCCAGACTCGTAATCGTGGCGGCAAGAATCGTGATCACGGGTGCCGGTGGCCAGGTTGGGCGGTTTCTTGCAGGTGAGGCGGCCCGCCAGGGCCGCGCGGTGAGCGCATTGACGCACCGGCAGTGGGACATAACCGACCCGGCCGCTGCCGAGCGGTTCATCGCCGAAGGGGACCTGGTGGTCAACTGCGCGGCGATCGCGAACGTCGACACCGCCGAAGCCGACCCCGAAACCGCGTACGCCGTCAACACAGGAGGGCCGGAGACCGTCGCGCAGGCCTGTGCCCGGGTCGGCGCACGGCTGATCCACCTCTCCACCGATTACGTCTTCGACGGCCAGCAGCGGCACCCCTACGAGGTCGGCGACCACGCCGCGCCGCTGGGCGTCTACGGGCGCACCAAGCTCGCCGGTGAGCTGGCCGTGCTGGCGGCGATGCCCGATGCCCACATCGTGCGCACCTCGTGGGTCTACACCGGTGGCGCGGGAAACGACGTCGTCGCCGGCCTGCGCCGGGCCGCTGCCGCCGACCGCACTGTCGACGCCGTCGACGACCAGACCGGGTCGCCCACCTATGTCAAAGACCTCGTCGACGCGTTGCTCGAGATCGGCGAGGGCCACATCAGCGAACCCGTCCTGCACGTCGTCAACGACGGCGCGTGCACCCGCTATGAGCAGGCCAGGGCCGTGTTCGAAGAACTGGGCGCCGACCCGCAACGGGTGCGACCGGTCAGTGCCGCACGGTCGCCCCGCCGGGCGCCCCGACCGTCGTATTCGGCACTGGCGACGGCGATGTCGGTACGCGCCGGGGTGAGCCCGCTGCGGCCGTGGCGCGCGGCGTTGGCCGAGGCGCTTGTCCAACCCGTCGATAGCGGACAGTTACCCTCTACGCCGTGACGTCCAGCCGCCCCCTGACCGTGGTGACGGTGACGTACTCCCCGGGCTCACATCTGGATCGCTTCCTGTCCTCGTTGACGGTGGCCACCGACCGCCCGGTGACGGTGGTGCTGGCCGACAACGGCTCCACCGACGGGGCGCCCGAGGAAGCCGTCGAGCGCTATCCCGGCACCCGGCTGCTGTCCACCGGCGGCAACATCGGCTACGGCAGCGCCGTCAACCGCGGTGTCGCGACCGCGCCCGCCGACGACGAGTTCGTGATCGTGGCCAACCCGGACGTGGTGTGGGGACCCAACAGCATCGACGAACTGCTGGCCGCCGCCGAGCGCTGGCCGCGCGCCGGGACGCTGGGTCCGCTGATCCGCGACCCTGACGGCGCGGTTTACCCGTCGGCGCGCCACCTGCCCAGCCTGGTGCGGGGCGGTATGCACGCGGTCGTCGGCTTCATCTGGAAGAAAAACCCGTGGACGCGGGCCTACCGGCAGGAGTACCTCGAGCCCACCGAGCGGCCGGTGGGCTGGTTGTCGGGAGCCTGCCTGCTGGTCCGCCGCGCGGCATTCGACCAGGTCAAAGGGTTCGACGAGCGCTACTTCATGTATATGGAGGACGTCGACCTCGGCGATCGCTTGGGCGAGGCGGGCTGGCTCAACGTGTACGTGCCGTCGGCGGAGATCCTGCACGACAAGGGCCACTCGACCGGCCGCGATCCGGCCAGCAACCTGCGCGCACATCACGAAAGCACCTACATTTATCTCTCCGATCGCCATTTTGGTTGGTGGCGTGCGCCCCTTCGATGGACGATGAGGAGCGCGCTGAAGGTTCGGTCACGCGCGGCGGTACGCAAGTCCCGGCGCGAGCTGGCGAAAAGGTAGGGGGCCTGAGTGAGCGACGTTGATCCGTCGAAGGTCGACGCGGTGGTGCTTGTCGGCGGCAAGGGGACCCGGCTGCGGCCGTTGACCGTGTCGGCCGCCAAGCCGATGCTGCCCACCGCGGGGCTGCCTTTCCTGACGCATCTGCTGTCCCGCATCGCCGAAGCCGGCATCGACCACGTCATCCTCGGCACCTCCTTCAAGGCGGCGACGTTCGAATCCGAGTTCGGCGACGGCTCCAAGCTCGGCCTGCAGCTCGAATACGTCGTCGAGGAGCATCCGCTGGGCACCGGCGGCGGCATCGCCAATGTGGTGCCGAAGCTGCGCAACGACACGGTGATGGTCTTCAACGGTGACGTGCTGTCCGGCATGGATCTGCGCGCGATGCTGGCCAGCCACCACGCGTCGCAGGCCGATCTGACGCTGCACCTCACCCGGGTCAGTGACCCAAGGGCGTTCGGCTGTGTGCCCACCGATGCCGACGGCCGCGTGCAGGCCTTCCTGGAGAAGACCGAAGACCCGCCGTCGGACCAGATCAACGCGGGCACCTACATCTTCAAGCGCGAGATCGTCGAACAGATCCCGCGCGGGCGTGAGGTGTCGGTGGAGCGTGAGGTGTTCCCGGCGCTGCTGGCCGGCGGGGTGAAGGTGTGCGGCTACGTCGATTCCAGCTACTGGCGCGATATGGGCACACCCGAGGACTTCGTCCGCGGCTCGGCCGATCTGGTCCGCGGACTGGCTCCCTCGCCGGCGCTCGGCGGACGACGCGGCGAGAGCTTGGTGCACGACGGGGCGTCGGTGTCACCCGGGGCGGTGATGGTCGGCGGGACGGTGGTTGGCCGCGGCGCCGAGATCGGGCCGGGGGTTCGACTGGATGGCGCGGTGATCTTCGACGGGGCGCGCATCGAGGCGGGCTCGGTGGTGGAGCGCTCGATCATCGGGGCCGGCGCCCGGATCGGGCCGCGCACGCTGATCCGCGACGGCATCATCGGCGACGGCGCCAACATCGGGGCTCGGTGCGAACTGCTGCGCGGTACGCGGGTGTGGCCCGGGGTCGTGATCCCCGACTGCGGAATCCGCTACTCGTCGGACATCTGACGCGAGCGGCCGACGGCCACCAGGTGTGCCACCGCGGTATCGATGCCCTCGGGCAGCGCGTCGACGGGCCACCACCGCAGATCCAGTGATTCGTCACTGATCGCGATGGCGGCGTCCGCGGGCGCACGGGCGATGAACTGCAGATCCAGATGGCGGGTCGGCACTCCCAGCGAACAGGTCAGCGCGTGCACATGAATGGCGCCCAGCGACGCATCGATGCGCAGGCCTTCAATCCCGGATTCCTCGGTCGCCTCGCGCATCGCGGCGGCGACGATGTCGGTGTCTTCCGGCTCGCAGTGCCCACCGAGTTGCACCCAGCGGCCCAGTCGCGGATGCAGGGTCAGCAAAACCTCGTCGCCGGAGTCCGAGACCACGAGTGCCGAGGCGGTGATATGGCCCGGGACGCAGGCACGTTCACACGAGTCGGTGCGAGCCAGTAGGAATCCGAGGACGGCTTGGCGCAACGCGTCCTGGCCGGCGTCGGGAGCATCCCACTCGGTCAGCAGCTCGATCGCCGACTCCCTGACACCGGAGTACGTCACCGTCGCACCAGAAGATCGCCGACCGGCGCGGGATCGCGAGGCTCGGGTGGGTCGACCGGGTAGCCGATCGCGACGGCGCCCAGCGGTTCCCAATCCGGTGGCAGGTCAAGGGTTTCGCGGACCAGTTCGGCCGCGAAGATCGTCGAACCGATCCAGCAGCTGCCCACGCCGCGGACCGCCAGCGCGACCAGCAGCCCCTGCACCGCAGCACCGGCCGCGACGGTGAACATGGTGTGCTCGGCCTCGGTGCGGGCAGCATCCGGATAGCTGTGTGCGCCGTCGGGCACCAGGAACGGAATGACGACCTCGGGTGCGGCATAGAGGATCTGCCCGCGCCCGATGCGCCGCTCGACCGCGTCGGCCGGCTTGCCGTCGGCGGTGAGGTCAGCGCGCCAGGCATCTTTCATGGCGTCCAGCAGCGCGGTGCGCCGATCACGATCGGCCAGCCAGACGAACCGCACCGGCCGGGTGTGATGCGGGGCCGGCGCGGTGAGCGCCTCGGCGACCGCTTCCTCGATGAGCCCGGCGTCGACCGGTTCGGACGCGAACTGACGAACCGACCGGCGCAGCAGTTGGGCCTCGCGGCGGCCGAGGTCGATCGACTCGGCGGTGCCCAGCCAGAACAGGTCGTCCTCGCCGCCGCGTAACAGTCGCGCCGCGGTGGAGCCGTCGTCGTCGAGTTCCAGTCCGCGGACCACCGCGACAGGCACCGCGGTCAGCTTGCCTTTGACAAGGTCGGCGGCGGCGGCGATTTCGTCGGCGACAGCCACCTCGGTGACCACCAGCTCGTTACCGTGCCGGTCGACGGCGCCCGCGTAGCCGTACAGAACCGGCAGCCCGGACGAACCGATGGCGGCGTCGGTTTGGCCGTTTCGCCAGGCGCGGCCCATCGTGTCGGTGACCACTACCGCGACGTCCACACCCAGCCGGTCGCGCAGCGCTGTGCGCAGGGCCGCAGCACTTCCGTCTGGATCCAGCGGCAGCAGCGCCAATTCGGTTGCGCCGACATTGGAGCCGTCGACGCCGGCGGCCGCCTGCACGATGCCGTTGCGGTTCTCGGTGATCAGGGTGCGGCCCTTGCGGGCCAGCACCCGTACCGCTTCGGTGTCGATGAGTTTGCGGCGCAGGGCATCTCGCTCGTCTGGATCCGAAGGCGCCGCGACGACGCGGCCCTCGCATTTGGACATCACCTTGCTGGTGACCACGACGATGTCGCTATCGCGCAGCCACGGGGCGGCCTCGGCCAGTGCGGCGGCAAGGTCGTCGCCCGGCCGGAATTCGGGAAGTCCGGCGACGGGCAGGATTTCGACGGGCGCCGCGCTGCCATGCTCAATCACAGCGTCACGCCCGCCAGTTCCAGCCCGGCGCGGACCATTTCGGCGGTGGCCGACGGGTCGGACATCAGCAGGGGTATCGATTTCACCGTCACCCCTGCGATTTCGGCCTGATCGCCTTGCGAGATCAACCAGTAGTCCAGGATGCCGGTCGCCGACCGCGCGCCGTAGTGCCTGGCGACAGCTTGCGACGAGGTTTCGACGCCGATCACCGACAGGCATTCGTCGGCCATGCCCCGCAACGGCTTTCCACCGATGATGGGGGAGTAGCCGATGACCGGCGCGGGCGTGGACCGCAAGGCTGCGCGGAGGCCTGGAATGGCCAGGATCGCGCCGACGCTGACCACCGGGTTCGATGGTGCCAGCATGACGACGTCGGCATCGCTGATGGCATCGACGACACCGGGCGCGGCAGTGGCGTTTTCGGAGCCGACGAACGCGAAGCTGTGCGTGGTCACCTGCGCCCGGTAGCGCACCCACCACTCCTGGAAGTGAATCGCCTTGCGGTCGCCGGTGTCCGGATCGTCGATCACGACGTGGGTTTCACACCGATCGTCGCTCGCCGGGAGCAGTGTGGCGCCGGGGGTCCACCGATCGCAGAGCGCCTCAGTGACCTGCGAAAGCGGATATCCGGCTCGCAGCATTTGACTTCGCACCAAATGCGTGGCCAAATCTCGGTCGCCCAAACCGAACCAATCCGGTTGTACCCCGTAGGCCGCCAATTCTTCTTTCGCATTCCAGGTCTCGTTGCGATGTCCCCAGCCGCGTTCGGGATCGATACCTCCACCTAAGGTGTACATACAGGTATCGAGATCCGGGCAGATGCGCACGCCGTGCATCCATGCGTCGTCGCCGACGTTGACCACGGCCGTCAGCGCGTGATCAAGATCGCCTGTGGCTCCGGATATCTGGCCGGCGAACTGGCCGAGCCCGAGCAGTCGCTGCACGCCCAGCAGGAAGCGGGCACCCCCTACGCCGCCGACGAGAACGGTGATCTTCACACCGATCGACACTAGGCGGTCGGCACTTTCGGTGATGCACGCGGTCACAATCGAGTCACTCTCAAGACACGCCGGTGCATCGACTCGCCGAATTGTCCAAGGAAAATGGTATTAATTTCGGTTCAATCGCTTGCGCGAAGCACCTCAGACGTGTCTAATCACATCAGTGTCATTTCCCGGTCGGACCTGCCGGTTTTGGTGTCCCATACCGTGATTCGACCAGGTGTTCGAATTGAGTTGGGCACACTTAATAGTGGGCGACATGCGAAAGATCTACGAAACCAGGTGAAGGAGGCGGAAATGTCCTATGAGCACGTAATCGGCGCGATGGGGTTGCCGCAGTCCATTCCCGGCTCGCAGACGATGGGGGTAATGGCACGCGCTCACCTGAGTTTGGTGCCGGACCCGATCATCGATGCGACACCGGATACGGCCGAAGACGAAGACCAGTGGCAGGAACGCGCGCTGTGTGCGCAGACCGACCCCGAAGCGTTCTTCCCTGAAAAGGGTGGTTCTACCCGCGAAGCCAAGCGCATCTGCCTGGGCTGCGAGGTGAAAGACAAGTGCCTCGACTACGCCTTGGCTCATGATGAGCGCTTCGGCATCTGGGGCGGACTCTCCGAGCGGGAGCGTCGTCGCCTCAAGCGCGGCATCATCTGACGCGCTGACGCGCGTTTAATCCTCTTCCATACTCGGGTCGATAACTGACGGTTCGACCCCGAGATAGGTGGCCACCTGTGCCACCAAGATCTCGTGCAGAAGGTCCGTCAGATCGATCGAGTCCTTGGCCCGCCGCTCGATCGGCTTGCGAAACAACACTATTCGGGCCCGCGTGGAGTTACCGCGAACGTCCACCCCGGCAGGGATCAGCCGGGCCAGCGCGATAGGCCCGTCGGCGACCACTTCGGCCGGCCATTGCACACTGTCCGGATCCTTAGGCGCAATGCGCGGGATCTCGTCGACGGCGACGTCCAGTCCGGTGAGCCGTTGCTGCCAACGCCGCTCGATCGGCTCGTAGGCTTCCAGCACCGCCATGTCGAACCGCTCTGCGCGGCTGCGCCAGCCCGGCACCGTCGGTGGCAGCAGTGGCCCCCGCATCTCGCGTCCCCGGCGTGATCCCGGACCGCCCCCGGATCGACCACCTCGCCGGGAGCTGCGGGAATCGGCCACGAGACAGATCGTAACGGTTGTGAATCGGCGGCCTTGCGGCTGCGCGTGTCCGCGAGTCACCGGTGAATGAACCGCGATAACCTCACGGACGTGAATGCTCCCCGTCGCTGCTGCCGGCCTGGGTGCCCCCATTATGCGGTGGCGACGCTGACGTTCGTCTATTCCGATTCCACCGCCGTCGTCGGCCCGCTGGCCACCTCGCGCGAGCCCCATTCCTGGGACCTGTGCGTCGGTCACGCCAACCGGATCACCGCACCGATCGGCTGGGATCTCGTTCGCCACGCCGGCCCGTTGCCGGAGTACCCCGACGAGGACGACCTGGTGGCCCTGGCCGACGCCGTCCGCGAGGGGCGCGACGGGATATCGGTCCGGCCGCCGATCGCCGGATTCTCCGATCCCGGCGGTGCCGCGCACGCACCGGCGGCCAGTGCTCCGATCATGCCGTCGGCGGCACATCGGCCCGCCACGGCGGGCCGTCGGCGTGGGCACCTGCGCGTACTGCCGGACCCGGCAGACTGAACCCATAGCCGCCCGTACGAGGGCGCGCAAACAGATAGGCTGGCGGCCAAGAGTCCCTCTCGGTCAGGAGATCCGCCATGTCGAGGCCCGCCGCCGCGGTCCGCAGTGTGATCAAGGCGTATGACGTGCGCGGCCTGGTCGGCAAGGAGATCGATGAGGACTTCGTCGCCGACGTCGCCGCGGCGTTCGCCCGCCTGATTCGAGCTGAAGGCGGGGAGCGCGTGGCCATCGGCTACGACATGCGCGAAAGCTCGCCGGCGCTGGCCAAGGCCTTCGGCGAGGGAGTCACCGCGCAGGGCCTCGACGTCGTGCGCATCGGACTGGCGTCCACCGATCAGCTGTACTTCGCGTCCGGATTTCTCGGCTGTGCGGGCGCGATGTTCACCGCCAGTCACAATCCCGCCGCCTATAACGGCATCAAGCTGTGCCGTGCCGGGGCCAAACCCGTCGGCGAAGACACCGGACTCGCGCTGATCCGCGATGAGGTGATAGCCGGTGTTCCGTCCTATGACGGCAAGCGCGGGCAGGTCAGGGACCAGGACGTGTTGGCCGATTACGGCCAGTTCCTGCGCTCTTTGGTCGATATGGCCGATGTGCGCCCGCTGCGGGTGGCTGTCGACGCCGGTAACGGTATGGCCGGGCACACCACGCCGGCGGTCCTCGGGCCTATCTCGTCGCTGACGCTGCTGCCGCTCTACTTCGAGCTCGACGGATCGTTCCCCAACCACGAAGCCAATCCGCTGGAGCCGTCCAACCTGGTCGATCTGCAGAGTTTCGTGTTGGAGACCGGTGCCGATATCGGGCTGGCGTTCGACGGGGACGCCGACCGCTGTTTCGTCGTCGACGAGCGGGGCGGTCCCGTCTCACCGTCGGCGGTCACCGCACTGGTCGCGGGCCGGGAGCTCACCCGGGAGATCGGTGCGACGGTGATCCACAATCTGATCACGTCGCGGGCGGTGCCCGAGTTGGTCATCGAGCGCGGCGGCACACCCGTGCGTTCGCGAGTCGGACATTCCTACATCAAGGCGCTGATGGCCGACACCGGCGCGATCTTCGGCGGTGAGCATTCCGCGCACTACTACTTCCGTGATTTCTGGGGCGCCGACTCGGGCATGCTGGCCGCTCTGCATGTGCTGGCCGCGCTCGGCGAACAGGACCGTCCGCTGTCAGAACTGATGGCCAACTATGAGCGCTATGAAGCCTCCGGCGAGATCAACTTCCGGGTGATCGACGCGCCGGCCTGTGTCGAGTCGGTACTGAAAACCTTTGGCAACCAAGTTGTTTCAATGGATCACTTGGACGGAGTGACGGTCGACCTCGGTGAGGGCGCGTGGTTCAACCTGCGCACCTCGAACACCGAGCCGCTGCTGCGGCTCAACGTCGAGGCCCGCAGCGCCGACGAGATCGCTGAGATCGTTCGCCGGGTTTCCGAGGACATCGCGGCTCAACCGGACGGGCCGACGTGAGCGCCGTGCACGCCACCATCGATCTCGACGACACCGAGGGCCTGCTGGAGGCCGACCGCGATGGTCTGTTGCGCGCCGCGGCGATGGCAGGCGCCCAGGTGCGTGCCACCGCCGCTGCCGTCGACGAAGGCGAGTTGGCCACGGTGGCCGGCGGGCAGCGGCCGCGAACGGTGATCTGGGTGGGCGGCCGCGGAGCGGCCGAGAGCGCGGGTGCGATGCTGGCCGCCACATTCAGCGGGGTTGCCGGCGAACCGATCGTGGTCGCTTCCGAATCTCCGCCCTGGATCGGGCCGCTCGACGTTCTCGTCGTGGCCGGCGATGACGCCGGGGACCCGGCACTGGTGACCGCGGCAGCGACAGCGGTGCGCCGGGGTGCGCGGGTCGTCGTCGCGGCGCCCTATGAGGGGCCGCTGCGCGATGCCACCGCCGGACGCGCTGCGGTGCTCGAACCGCGGTTGTGGTCGCCGGACGAATTCGGGTTGAGCCGCTATCTGGCGGCCGGTCTGGCCGCGTTGCAGGCCGTCGATCCGGCTCTGCAGACTGATCTTTCAGCCCTGGCCGACGAACTCGACGCCGAGGCGTTGCGTAACAGTGCCAGCCGCGAAGTGGTCACCAATCCGGCAAAAGCGTTGGCCGAGAGGATGGCCGGCCGGCAGGTGGTGATCGCCGGCGATAATGTGGCCACCCTGGCGCTGGCCAGGCACGCGGCCGCACTGCTGCTCCGGCTGGCGGGTAAAGCCGTCGCCGCGGCCGGGCTGTCTGATGTTCTTGCTGCCTTACGCACCGGCGTGGCAACCCAATTCGGCGACCCGGTGGACGCGCTGTTCCACGACGAGGAGCTGGACGGCCCGCTGTCCAGGGGGCCCAGGGTGCTGGCGCTGACGTTGGACGCCGAGCGCGCGAAAGTCGCCGCGCGGGTCAGCGGATACGACGATGTCGATCTGGTGGGGGTCGAAGACATCGGGGAGGCGGGAGCGGTTCCCGTCGCCAAGCGAGCCGAACAACAGCTCGCGACATTGGCCGTGCGATTGCAGATGGCCGCGGTTTATTTGAGATTGGTGGGGGGATAACTCCGGCGTGGAATTGCTACGAGGGGCGACGCGCACCTACGCGTGGGGATCTCGAACGGCCATAGCGGAATTCACCGGACGGCCCTCGCCGACGGCGCATCCCGAGGCGGAGCTGTGGTTCGGCGCTCATCCCGGAGATCCGGCATGGCTGGAAACGCCGGACGGGGAAAAGTCATTGCTCGCCGCCGTGCAGTCCGATCCCGACGGTCAGCTGGGGCCAGCGGTACGGAGCCGCTTCGGTGACGTGCTGCCGTTCCTGGTGAAGGTGCTGGCGGCCGAGGAGCCACTGTCGTTGCAGGCCCACCCCAGTGCCGAACAGGCCGTCGAGGGCTACGTGCGGGAAGACCGGGTGGGCGTGCCACTCAACTCGCCGACCCGCAACTACCGCGACCGCAGCCACAAGCCCGAATTGCTGGTGGCACTCAGCGAATTCGACGCCCTCGGCGGGTTTCGGCCGCCCGCTCGTTCGGTCGCGCTGATGCGTGCGCTGGCGGTGTCCGACCTCGATCCGTTCATCGCGCTGCTGTCCGGCCAGCCCGACGCCGACGGACTGCGCGCGCTGTTCACCACCTGGATCACCGCACCGCAACCCGACCTGGACACACTGATCCCCGCGGTGCTCGACGGTGCGGTGGCCTATGTGCGCTCCGGCGAAACGGAATTCGCCGCCGAAGCCAGGACCCTGCTGGAGCTGGGGGAGCGGTATCCCGGCGACGCCGGCGTGCTGGCCGCCATGCTGCTCAACCGGATCACACTGGCCCCTGGCGAGGCGATCTTCATGCCTGCCGGCAACCTGCACACCTATATCCACGGCGTGGGTATGGAGGTAATGGCCAACTCCGACAACGTGCTTCGCGGTGGCCTGACGCCTAAGCACGTGGACGTCCCCGAGCTGCTGCGGGTGCTGGACTTCACGCCCGCCGACGAGGAGATGCTGCGTGCGCCCACCCACCGGGACGGCATCGAACTGGTCTACGACACCCCGGCGGTGGAGTTCGCCACCTGCGTCCTCATGCTCGACGGGGACGACCTGGGCCACGAGATCGACGCGCCGTCCCGCCATGACGGTCCGCAGATCCTGTTCTGCACCGAAGGCTCGGTGGTGGTGCGCGCCAAGTCCGACGTCGTGGTGTTGGAGCGCGGGTCTGCGGCCTGGGTGGCCGCAGACGACGGTCCGATCCGGCTGGAGGCGACTACGCCCGCCAAGCTGTTTCGGGCTACGGTTGGCCTCTAGCAAGGAGGACAACGGATGTCGACCGAGGGCAGCACCAAGGCGATCCTGGCGGCGCTGGCCGCCAACGCGGGCATAGCGGCCGCGAAGTTCGTCGGGTACGTCATTACCGGCAGCTCGTCGATGCTGGCCGAGGCGGTGCACTCGGTGGCCGACACGTCCAATCAGGGACTGCTGCTGTTCGGTCAGCGCGAGGCTCGCAAGGAGCCTGACAGCCTGCACCAGTTCGGGTACGGCCGCAGCCGGTACTTCTACTCGTTCGTCGTCGCCCTGGTGCTGTTCAGCCTCGGCTCGATCTTCGCCCTGTACGAGGGCTATCACAAGATCAGCCACCCGGCGCCGCTCACCTCACCGATCGTGGCGGTCGTGATCCTGGTGGTGGCAATCGGGTTGGAGTCCTACAGCTTTCGCACCGCGATGGTGGAATCGCGCCCGCTGAAGGGCAAGAGCACCTGGTGGCAGTTCATCCGCCGCTCGCGCAGCCCCGAGCTACCGGTGGTGCTGCTCGAGGACACCGGCGCGCTGGTCGGTCTGGTCTTGGCACTCACCGGTGTCGGGTTGACGATCCTGACCGGCGATCCGGTGTGGGACGGCATCGGCACGGCTCTCATTGGTGTGCTGTTGGGTGTGATCGCGGTGATCCTGATGGTCGAGATGCACAGCCTGCTGATCGGAGAAGGGGCCACCGCCGACGAGTGCCAGGCGATCCGGACCGCGCTGGAGCAGACCGCCAATATCGACCGGGTCATTCACCTGCGCACGCAGTACCTCGGCCCTGAAGAGATGCTCGTCGGAGCCAAGATCGCGCTGGCCGCCCACACCGACCTGGCCACTGTCGCGGCCACCATCGACGACGCCGAGGCCGCGGTACGGGCCGCGGTGCCCGCGGCCCAGGTCATCTATCTCGAGCCGGATCTGGACAGGGCACTGGCGCGCTAGCCCGCCGCTGCGCCCACCACAGCGACAGGTTGTGCCGTATCGCCCGGCCGATCGCGTTCATCGTCATCCCCTGCCCGTAGGTCGGGTTGAAGCTCACCACCGCATCGCCGAACGGCACGATAACCCTGCTGCAACACCGACTAACCGGGGTACAAGGGGTGAATGCAGATGACCCGAAACTGGCGGACCAAGTCGGTGGAGCAATCGATCCTGGACACCGACGAGCCCGGCACCCGGCTCCGCAAGAACCTGACCTGGTGGGATCTGACGGTCTTCGGTGTCTCGGTGGTCGTCGGTGCCGGCATCTTCACCGTCACCGCGTCGACGTTCGGCAATATCACCGGCCCGGCGATCTCGGTGTCGTTCATCTTCGCCGCGGTGACCTGTGGTCTGGCCGCCCTGTGCTACGCCGAATTCGCTTCGACGCTGCCGGTCGCGGGCAGTGCCTACACGTTCTCGTATGCGACGTTCGGTGAGTTCGTCGCCTGGATCATCGGCTGGGATCTGATCCTGGAGTTCGCGGTGGGCGCCGCCGTGGTGGCCAAGGGCTGGTCGAGCTACCTGGGCACCGTCTTCGGGTTCTCCGGCGGAGTCGTGGCCATCGGCCCGCTCGACTTCGACTGGGGCGCGCTGATCATCATCGCGGTGGTCGCCACCCTGCTGGCGCTGGGCACCAAGCTGTCGTCGAACTTCTCCGCGGTGATCACGGCCGTCAAGGTGGCAGTGGTCGCACTCGTCGTCATCGTCGGTGCCTTCTACGTCAAGGCGGCCAACTTCTTCCCGTTCATCCCGCCGTCGGAAACCGGCAAGGGTGGGGCGGGAACCGGTGTCAACCAGTCGGTGTTCTCCCTACTGACCGGCGCCGAAAGCAGTCACTACGGCTGGTACGGGGTGCTGGCCGGTGCGTCGATCGTGTTCTTCGCGTTCATCGGTTTCGACGTGGTGGCCACGACGGCCGAGGAGACCAAGAACCCGCAGCGCGACGTCGCCAGGGGAATTCTCGCGTCTCTGGCCATTGTCACGGTGCTCTACGTGTCGGTGTCGATCGTGTTGTCTGGCATGGTCAACTACGCCGACCTGCGCGACAAGGCCGAGGACGGCCACGCCAACCTCGCCACCGCGTTCGCGCTCAACGGGGTGGACTGGGCGGCCAAGGTGATCTCGATCGGGGCGCTGGCCGGCCTGACGACCGTGGTCATGGTGCTGATTCTGGGGTTGTCGCGGGTTCTTTTCGCCATGGCCCGCGACGGGCTGCTGCCGCGCGAATTGGCCAAGACGGGAAGCCACGGCACCCCCGTGCGGATCACCGTGCTCGTCGCGGTGCTTACGGCCATCGCGGCCACGGTCTTCCCGATGTCCAAGCTCGAGGAGATGGTCAACGTCGGGACCTTGTTCGCGTTCATCCTGGTGTCCGCCGGTGTGATCGTGCTGCGGCGCACCCGTCCCGACCTCGAGCGTGGGTTCCGTGCGCCGTGGGTGCCGTTCTTGCCGATCCTGTCGATCGCGGCCTGCAGCTGGCTGATGCTCAATCTCACCGGCCTGACCTGGATCAGGTTCGGAGTCTGGATGGTGATCGGGGTGGCGTTCTACCTGCTCTACAGCCGCCGCCACTCCGTGCTGGCGCAGCGAGAGGCTGCACAAGCCACCTGATTTACAAAATAGTGTTATTTGTCTAGACATCCGACAAAATTGCCTCTATAGTCAAGTCATCAACCGACTTTGGGAGGTAACTGTCGTGACGTCTCAACTGGACGCCCCCGCCGCACACGGGTCGTCGGCATCAGCGTCATCGGCGCCGTCGGCGCACTGGCGTGACAAGAAGCGCTATCTGTGGCTGATGGGCCTGATCGCGCCGACCGCACTATTCGTGGTGCTGCCGGTCGTCTGGGGTCTGAACCAGCTCGGCTGGACCACGATCTCGCAGGCGTTCTTCTGGGTCGGCCCGCTGCTGATCTACGTGCTGCTGCCGTCGCTGGATCTCACGTTCGGTCGGGACGGGCAGAACCCGCCCGACGAACTGACGGCGTACCTGGAGAACGACAAGTACTACCGGTACTGCACCTACGCGTTCATCCCGTTCCAGTTCGTCAGCATCATCTTCGGCGCCTACATGTTCACCGCGTCGAATCTGAGCTGGCTGGGCTACGAGGGCAGCCTGGGCTGGTTTGCCAAGATCGGGCTTGCGCTGTCGGTGGGCGTGCTCGGCGGCACCGGCATCAACACCGCCCACGAGATGGGGCACAAGAAGGAGTCGCTGGAGCGCTGGCTGTCCAAGATCAGTCTGGCCCAAACCTTCTACGGCCACTTCTACATCGAGCACAACCGCGGCCATCACGTCCGCGTCGCCACGCCGGAGGATCCCGCATCGTCACGCTTCGGTGAGACCTTCTGGGAGTTCTTGCCGCGCAGCGTGTTCGGTAGCGCGCGCTCGGCGGTCAAACTCGAGGCCGCGCGTATTCGCCGGCTCGGCAAGAGCCCGTGGGATCCGCGGACCTGGCTGGTCAACGACGTGCTCAACGCATGGCTGATGTCGGTGGTGCTGTGGGGCGTGCTCATCGCGGTGTTCGGCCCGGCACTGATTCCGTTCATCATCATCCAGGCGGTGTTCGGATTCTCGATGCTGGAGTCGGTGAACTACCTGGAGCACTACGGGCTGCTCCGTCAGAAGAACGAAAACGGCCGCTACGAGCGCTGCTCGCCGCAGCACAGCTGGAACTCCGATCACCTGGTGACGAATCTGTTCCTGTACCACCTGCAGCGGCACAGCGATCACCACGCCAACCCGACGCGGCGCTACCAGACCCTTCGCAGCATGTCCGAAGCGCCCGAATTGCCCAGCGGCTACGCGACGTTGATCGGCGTGACCTACGTCCCGTGGCTGTGGCGACGGATGATGGACCACCGGGTGCTCGAGCACTACGACGGTGACATCACACGAGTGAACATCGATCCGCGCCGGCGGCAGAAGATCCTGGCCCGTTACGGAGCCGCAGCATGAGCGCCTACCAGTGCCCGATCTGTGACTACGTGTACGACGAGGCGAAAGGTGCTGCGCGGGAAGGATTCCCGCCCGGCACCGCCTGGGCCGATGTTCCCGACGACTGGTGCTGCCCCGACTGCGGCGTGCGCGAAAAAGTGGACTTCGAAGCGATGGAGATTTCGACATGAGTGACTACAAACTGTTCGTCTGCGTGCAGTGCGGATTCGAGTACGACGAGGCCAAGGGCTGGCCGGAAGACGGCATCGCGCCGGGCACCCGGTGGGACGACATCCCGGACGACTGGAGCTGCCCGGACTGCGGCGCGGCGAAGTCGGACTTCGAGATGGTGGAGGTTGCGAGGCCGTGACCAGTACTCTCCCGCTTGTGAAGAGGTCTCGGGTTCCCTATCCCGAAGCTTCTCGTGCGCTGTTGCGGGAAACGGTGCTTGATGCGATGCGGGAAGAGCTGCTGACCAAGGACTGGTCGGCGATCACCCTGACCGACGTCGCCCGCACCGCCGGGATCAGCCGCCAGACCATCTACAACGAGTTCGGCTCCCGCCAGGGGCTGGCGCAGGGATACGCCCTGCGGCTGGCCGACCGCCTGGTGGATGCCATCGGCGACGCGATCTCCTCCAACGTCGGCGACGTCATGGCCGCGTTCACCGAGGGATTCGGGGTGTTCTTCACCGAATCGGCCGCCGACCCGCTCGTCATCTCCTTGCTGACCGGCGTCGCGAAGCCCGACCTGCTGCAGATGATCACCACCGACAGTGCGCCGATCATCACCCGCGCGTCGGCGCGCCTGACCGAGGCGTTCATGAACAGCTGGGTCAGCGCCAGCGAAGAGGACGCGGGCGTACTGGCCCGCGCGATCGTGCGGCTGGCCTTGAGCTACGTCTCGATGCCCCCCGAGGCCAACCACGATGTGGCCCTAGACCTGGCCCGATTGATGACGCCGTTCGCCGAACGCTACGGTGTTATCGATATTCCTTAGCTGTCAGAGCGCCTGAGCGCCTGTCCCGCGAGCCCGCAGGCTGAGGGTGTCGCCAACGCGCGTCTGCGCGTAGAGAAGGCAATGACGAACGAAAAGGGGCTCTACATGTCTGAATTGACCGTCGATGTCCGCAATGGCATCGACTACAAGGTCGCCGATCTGAGCTTGGCCGAGTTCGGCCGCAAGGAGATCCGGCTGGCTGAGCACGAAATGCCCGGATTGATGGCGCTGCGCCGCGAGTACGCCGATGTGCTGCCGCTCAAGGGTGCGCGGATCTCCGGGTCGCTGCACATGACCGTGCAGACCGCGGTGCTCATCGAGACGCTGACGGCCCTCGGTGCCGAGGTGCGCTGGGCGTCCTGCAACATCTTCTCCACCCAGGACCATGCGGCGGCCGCGACCGTCGTCGGCCCGCACGGAACCGTCGAGGAGCCCAAGGGCGTCCCGATCTTCGCGTGGAAGGGCGAGACGCTCGAGGAGTACTGGTGGGCCGCCGAGCAGATGCTCACCTGGCCAGGCGAACCGGCCAACATGATCCTCGACGACGGCGGCGACGCCACCATGCTGGTGCTGCGCGGCGCGCAGTACGAGAAGGCGGGCGTCGTGCCTCCGACCGAGGACGACGACTCCGATGAGTGGAAGGTCTTCCTGGCGCTGGTGCGCAAGCGCTTCGAGACCGACAAGGACAAGTGGACCAAGATCGCCGAGTCGGTTCAGGGCGTCACCGAGGAGACCACCACCGGCGTGCTGCGGCTGTACCAGTTCGCTGCTGCCGGCGAGCTGGCGTTCCCGGCCATCAACGTCAACGACTCGGTCACCAAGTCCAAGTTCGACAACAAGTACGGCACCCGGCACTCGCTGATCGACGGCATCAACCGCGGTACCGACGTGTTGATCGGCGGCAAGGCCGCGCTGGTGTGTGGTTACGGCGACGTGGGCAAGGGCTGCGCCGAGGCGCTCAAGGCGCAGGGCGCCCGCGTCGCGGTCACCGAGATCGACCCGATCAACGCGCTGCAGGCGCTGATGGACGGCTTCGAGGTCAAGTCGGTCGAGGAGGCGATCGGCTGGGCCGACATCGTCATCACCGCGACCGGCAACCAGGGCATCATCACCCTCGAGCACATGAAGGCGATGAAGCATCAGGCGATCCTGGGCAACATCGGACACTTCGACGACGAGATCGAGATGGCGCGCCTGGAGCGTTCGGGCGCCACCCGGATCAACATCAAGCCGCAGGTCGACGAGTGGACCTTTGGCGACTCCGGCAAGTCGATCATCGTGCTGTCCGAGGGTCGGCTGCTGAACCTGGGCAACGCGACGGGTCACCCGTCGTTCGTGATGAGCAACAGCTTCTCCAACCAGGTGATCGCCCAGATCGAACTGTGGACCAAGAACGACGAGTACGACAACGAGGTCTACCGGCTGGCCAAGCATCTCGACGAGAAGGTCGCCAAGATCCACGTCGAGGCACTCGGCGGCACGCTGACCAAGCTCACCAAGGAGCAGGCCGAGTACATCGGCGTCGACGTCGACGGCCCGTACAAGCCGGAGCATTACCGCTACTGAGACGCTGTCCTTTCGGGCCAAACTGGCTCTTCACTGAACCCCCACGCATGTGGTAATTTCCCAGCTATCTCGCAGTTATTTGCCAGCTGGTCAATTTGCTAAATCCGCGTTGGGGGAACCATCCATGACCGAGAACAAGAACGTTGTGTGGCTGGGCGGGCTGGCGGTGGTAGCCGGACTGGGCGTGGCCGTTGGCGGCGCGGCCGCCGCCAGCGCCGACACCGGCACCGGCGGCCCCGCTAACGCGTCGAAGGCGGACCAGGCGCAGAGCGCGAGCACCGGGCACTCCAATCGCGCCAAGGCTAGCCAGGCCAAGGGCGCGGCGGACAAGCCCGCTGCCGCAGCTGCCGCAGCCGGCCCGGCGAAACCCCGGCGTGTCACGGTCGCACCGCTTGCTGCGGCGAGTGTGCCGGTGAGTGTTCGTGCAGCGGCAGTGCCGGCTCCTACCGCCGCGGCGGCGAGTACGCCCGTCGCTTCCAGCGTGTCCGCCATCAGCCGCGCCACCGCGGCGGCCAATCCCATCCAGCAGCTGCTCAGCGGTGTGGCCAACTTTATTCAGCAGATACTGTCCATCCCGCAGAAGATCATTGCCCAGATCAGCAAGCTCTTCGGCGGCTCCGGCTCGAGCCAGGGCTCCGGGGACTACAAGGTGACCGGCACCATCCCACTCAGTGCGGGCACCGGCGCCGTGGGACCACCCGTCACCGTTGGATCCAGCGGACAAATCTACGCCCTGTCCCTGACCTACACGGGCGACAAGGCCACCGGGGCGGAGCTGCAGATCTATCCCTCCGACGGAGGAGGCGCACACTCCGCCGTCACGCTCGATCCCGCCCAATTCACCTACGGCAAGAACAGCAGCGGCACGTACAACATCGTTGCCGGCGTCGGCGGCGACACCAATGTCTACATCACCGGCGTCACGGCGACCGACCGTACCGTGATCGTGGTCAGTAACACCGGTGTGGTGAAAACGATCTCGCTTGGAGCCACCTCGGACGTGGCTCTCGTGGCGGCCACCACGGGGGTCTTCGCCGCGAGCAGCACCCTTGACAACGGCACGTACAAGCCCGCCCTGTGGACGATCGACCCGACTGCGGGCACCGCGACGAAGGCCATCCTCGGCAGCTTCATCCTCAGCACCGCGTTGGCCTACCGCGACGGCCCCACTCTGGCGGGCGGACCCAACGGTGCCGTCTACGTGATCGGCTCCCTGACCAATACCAGCCAAGGGGTTGCGACGGTCGGAGCCGGTGGCGTCGTCGGCACTCCTGTCGCGATCAGCAATGGCGGTTCGACGTTCTACTTGAACGGAACGCGTTTCGTGGCCGACGCCGGGCATGTCTATACACCCCTCAAGGTGATCAACGCCGGTACCGGTGCCGTTTCCTCAATCCCGTTGGCGCTGGGCAACAATGGTCGCGCAACATTCAATGCGATCGGCTCGGACGGGCTGGTGTACATCAACTCCTACGACTCCCTCGCCGACGGTCCGTCGAACGGCGCCGTGAAGGTCTACAACCCGGCGACCGGCAAGGTGGCCACCGTCAAGCTCGGCGGCTACGTCTACACGGTGGACGAGGCGGGCGGAAAGATCTATGCCCTGCGGATGGACAGCACCGGGAAGTATTTCGTCGACATCATCAGCAAGACCAGCTAAGGCCCCAATCGGGTCGGCGCGCAGATCGCGCTCGCGCGTGCGATCGTGATCTGTGCGCAGACTCGGGACACTCGCGGCACTGTGCGCGCTGCTTGTCGTCACAGGTTGTGGTGCACAATCTGAGCCCACGCAGAGCACGCCGCCGCCGACGGCGCCTGCCCTTGAAGTAACCCCGTTGGTCGGCTCGGTGACGTTCGCGCCGATCCCGTTCAAGGGATCCGACGGGCTCACCCACCTGGTCTACGAACTCTCGGTCACCAACTTCACCTCCGGTGAGCTGACGATCAAAGACGTGGCCGTGCTCGACGCGGCCAGTGGCAAGCAGATCGGCGAGCGCGACGCCGCGTCACTGCAACACCGGGTCTACCCCGCGGGTTCGCGGGAGGCGACCAACGTGCTGCAAACCGGCCAGGCCGCAGTGGTTTTCATGCATGTGCCGCTGGCCGACGAGAAGCAAGTACCCCAGAAGCTCACGCACCGCGTGGAGCTGACCGGAACGGCGTTGCCGGGCGGACGCGATCAGCTCACCGAACAGATCGCGGGGACGGCGGTGGACCGGCGGACGCTGCCGGTGCTGTCGGCGCCGCTGGTGGGGGAGCGCTATGTCGGCGCCGACGGCTGTTGTGACGCACCGCGGCACACCCGCGCGATGCTGCCGATCAACGGCCAGCTCTATCTCGCTCAGCGCTATGCCGTCGACTTCGAGCAGGCCAACGTAACGAACCGGCTCTTCGCCGGCGACCCGAAAGATCCCAAGAGCTACCAGATCTTCGGCAAGCAGGTGTTCGCCGTGGCCGATGGCACCGTCGTCGGCACCCGCAATGACCTGCCCGAGCAGACCCCCGGCACCTACCCGGCCAATATCGGGATCGACGAGGCCGACGGCAACTTCGTCGTCCTCGACATCGGTAACGGCTTCTTCGTCAACTACGCCCACATGCAACCCGGCAGCGTGCGGCCCAAGGTAGGGGACAAGGTCAAGCGTGGCGATGTGATCGGTCTGGTCGGCAATTCCGGGAATTCGGTTGCGCCCCATCTTCATGTCCACGTCATGGATGGGCCGTCCCCCTTGGCGGCCCAAGGCCTGCCCTATCTGTATGACGCGTTCACCACGACCGGCCAGGTGGCCAGCACCGGCGTTTTCGACACCGCGGAAGCCACCGGGGTCCCACTGGCGCTCACGGCCGATGCCAGCCGCACCGATCACACCGACGAGATGGTGCTCGACCAGAACCTCGTCACGTTCGCCCGCTAGCGCCGTCCGGTGACCGGCTAGGCTGCCCGCGTGCTCATCGTCATCGAGGGACTGGACGGGGCTGGCAAGCGCACGCTGACCGTCGGTCTGCAGCGCGCCTTCGAGGCGGACGGCAATTCGGTCACCACGCTGGCCTTCCCACGCTACGGCCAGTCGATTCACGCCGACCTCGCCAGCGAGGCGCTGCACGGCCAGCACGGCGACCTGGCGTCCTCGGTGTACGCGATGGCGACGCTGTTCGCCCTCGACCGGGCCGGAGCCATCGACCAGATCGCTGCGCTTCGCCGCGAGCACGATGTGGTCATCCTCGATCGCTACGTCGCGTCCAACGCCGCCTACAGCGCGGCCCGATTGCACCAGGACGCCTCCGGCGCGGCGGTGTCGTGGGTCGGCGAACTCGAATACGGACGGTTCGGCCTGCCGAGGCCCGATCGGCAGATCCTGCTCGACGCGTCGGTGGAACTGGCCGCCGCACGGGCCAAGCAGCGCGCCGAACAAGAGGCCGATCGGGCGCGCGACGCCTACGAGCGCGATGATGGACTGCAGCGGCGGACCGGTGCGGTGTATGCCGAACTGGGTGCTGCTAACTGGGGCGGACCGTGGTCGATCGTCGCCCCGGACGTCGATCCGGCGGCTTTGGCGGCGTCATTCGTGCCCTAGGGCATCCCACGCAGCGGAAATGTCGCAACTCGCCCGTGTGGTAGCCGGGGTTTGTCGCAATTCGGTGACACCATGGACAACATGAGGCAAAGGATTCTCGTAGTCGACGACGACCCATCGCTGGCCGAGATGCTCACCATCGTGTTGCGTGGCGAGGGTTTCGACACCGCGGTCATCGGCGACGGCTCTCAGGCGCTGACTGCCGTGCGTGAGCTGCGTCCCGATCTGGTATTGCTGGACCTCATGCTGCCCGGCATGAACGGCATTGACGTCTGCCGGGTGCTGCGGGCGGACTCCGGCGTGCCGATCGTCATGCTGACCGCCAAGACCGACACCGTCGATGTCGTGCTGGGCCTGGAATCGGGCGCCGACGACTACGTGATGAAACCGTTCAAACCCAAGGAGCTGGTGGCGCGCGTCCGCGCGCGGCTGCGTCGCAACGAGGACGAGCCGGCCGAGATGCTGTCGATCGCCGATATCGACATCGACGTGCCTGCCCACAAGGTCACCCGCGAGGGTGAGCAGATTTCGCTGACGCCGCTGGAGTTCGACCTCTTGGTGGCGCTGGCACGCAAACCGCGGCAGGTGTTTACTCGTGATGTGCTGCTCGAACAGGTGTGGGGATATCGACACCCCGCGGATACCCGTTTGGTGAACGTGCATGTCCAGCGGTTGCGGGCGAAGGTCGAGAAGGACCCGGAGAACCCGCAAGTGGTGCTGACCGTTCGAGGAGTGGGTTACAAGGCCGGCCCACCGTGATCCGCCCGCAGGAGCGCTACTGGTGATCTTCGGCTCCAAGCAGCGCATCCGCGGCCCGTGGGGACGCTCTGGTCCCCTGGTGCGGGGTATGAGTGCGCTGAGCCGGGCACTCGGGCTGATCTGGCGCCGTTCGCTGCAGTTGCGCGTGGTTGTCTTGACGTTGGGTTTGTCGGCGTCGGTGATCGTGGCGCTCGGCTTCGTGCTCACCAGCCAGATCACCAACCGGGTGCTCGACGTGAAAGTGCATGCGGCGACCGAGGAATTGGACCGGGCGCGCAATACCGTCAGCGGCACCGTCAGCGGTGAAGAGGCGCGCTCGCTGGACAGCAGCCTGCAGCTGGCCCGCAACACGTTGATTTCCAAGACCGGTCAGTCGTCGGGTGCGGCGCTGGCCGGCACCTTCGACGCAGTGCTGGTGGTACCCGGCGATGGCCCCCGAGCGGCAACCGCGGCCGGACCGGTGGATCAGATCCCGAAGTCGTTGCGCGACTTCGTCAAAGCCGGCCAGGTCAGCTACCAGTATTCGACGGTGCACACCGAGAGCTTTGCCGGTCCGGCACTGCTGATCGGTACCCCGACTCCGTCGCATGTGCCGAATCTCGAGCTATACCTGATCTTCCCGCTGAACAGCGAGGAGAACACGATCACGCTGGTGCGCGGCACGATGGCGACCGGCGGCCTGGTGCTGCTGGTGCTGCTGGCCGGGATCGCGCTACTGGTGTCGCGACAGGTGGTCCTGCCGGTTCGCTCGGCATCGCGGATCGCCGAACGCTTCGCCGAGGGGCACCTGTCCGAGCGGATGCCGGTGCGCGGTGAGGACGATATGGCCCGGCTGGCGGTGTCGTTCAACGATATGGCGGAAAGCCTGCAACGCCAGATCACCAACCTCGAGGAATTCGGTAACCTACAGCGCCGGTTCACCTCTGACGTCAGCCACGAACTGCGCACGCCGCTGACCACGGTGCGGATGGCGGCCGACCTGATTCACGACCATTCCGAAGAGCTGGACCCGGCGCTGCGCCGCTCCACCGAGCTGATGGTCAACGAGCTGGACCGGTTCGAGACACTGCTCAACGACCTGCTGGAGATTTCCCGCCACGACGCGGGCGTCGCCGAATTGTCGGTGGAGGCAGTCGATCTGCGCTCGACGGTCAACAGCGCGCTGGGCAATGTCGGCCACCTGGCGGACGAGGCCGGTATCGAGCTGATGGTGAATCTGCCCGATCACGAGGTGATCGCCGAGGTCGATGCCCGCCGCGTCGAGCGCATCCTGCGCAACCTGATCGCCAACGCGATCGACCATGCCGAACACAAGCCGGTGCGGATCCGGATGGCAGCCGACGAGGACACCGTCGCGGTGACGGTCCGTGACTACGGTGTCGGATTGCGGCCCGGCGAGGAGAAATTGGTGTTCAGCCGGTTTTGGCGTTCGGACCCGTCGAGGGTGCGCCGTTCCGGCGGGACCGGACTCGGCTTGGCGATCAGCATCGAGGACGCGCGACTGCACCAGGGCCGGCTCGAGGCGTGGGGTGAACCCGGCAAGGGTGCGTGCTTCCGGCTGACGCTGCCACTGACCCGCGGCCACAAGGTCACCACAAGCCCGCTGCCGCTGAAACCGGTTGCAGCAGAGCGCAATGACAACCGCAAGGACCAACGTCAGGTTCGGCAACGGGAGCCGGCGGGGGAGAGCGTGTGACACGCGGGCTGCTGGCCCTCTTGATGGCTGGACTGGTCGCGATGTCGACGGGCGGATGCGCCGGAGTGCCGAATTCCTCGGCGCCACAGGCGATCGGAACCGTCGAGCGACCGCAGCCCAAGAGCCTGCCGAAACCGACTCCGGGCATGGATCCCGACCAGTTGTTGCGCGAATTCCTCAAGGCCACCGCCGATCCCGCGAACCGGCATCTGGCTGCTCGCCAGTTCCTCACCGGGTCGGCGTCCAGCGCGTGGGACGACCAGGGCAGCGCGCTCCTGATCGACAACGTCGTGTTCGTCGAAACCCGGACTCCCGACCGGGTTTCGGTCACCATGAAGGCCGACATGCTCGGGTCGCTGTCCGATGTCGGTGTCTTCGAGACCGCCGGGGGACAGCTGCCCGACCCTGGGCCGCTGGAATTGGTGCAGACCCCGGATGGGTGGCGGATCAACAAGCTGCCCAACGGAGTGTTCCTGGACTGGCAGCAGTTCCAGGCGACCTATAAGCGCAACACGTTGTATTTCGTCGACCCGACCGGTAAGACCGTCGTTCCCGATCCGCGCTACGTGGCGGTCTCGGACGCCGATCAGCTGGCCACCGAACTGATCACCAAGCTGATCGCCGGCCCCCGTTCAGAGATGGCACGGACGGTGCGCAATCTGCTGGGGCCGCTGAAGTTGATCGGCCCGGTGACCCGCGCCGACGGCGGCAAGATCGGCATCGGGCGCGGCTACGGGGGCGCGAAGATCGATCTGGAGAATCTGACCACCACGGATCCGCATAGTCGGCAATTGGTTGCCGCGCAGATCATTTGGACGCTGGCGCGGGCCGATATCAAGGGCCCCTACGTGATCAACGCCGACGGTGCCGCCCTCGACGACCGGTTCAAGGACGGCTGGAACACCACGGACGTGGCGGCCACCGATCCGGGTGCGGTCGATGGTGCCTCGGCCGGCGTGCACGCGCTGATCGGCGGGTCGATGGTGTCGTTGGACGGGCAGCGGGCCACGCCGGTGCCCGGGATGTTCGGTCAGATGCCGGCTCAGGTGTCGGCCGCGCTGTCGAGGACTGGCCAGGACATCGCGTCGGTCACGGTGTTGCGACCCGGCGCGCCGGACATGGTGTCGTCGTTGTGGATCGGCCCGAACGGTGGCGCGGCAGCGAAGGCCACCGACGCACGGTCGTTGACCCGCCCGTCATGGGCGCTGGACGACGCGGTGTGGGTGGTGGTCGACGGCAACAGCGTGGTGCGGGTGATCCAGGAGGAGGCCTCCGGACAGCCCGCGCGGATCCCGGTTGACTCCGCGGCGGTGACGTCCCGATTCCCCGGTGCGATCACCGAATTGCAGCTTTCCCGTGACAGCACCCGCGCGGCGATGGTGGTCAACGGTCAGGTGATCCTGGCCGGTGTGGAGCAGACGCCGGCGGGCGAGTTCTCGTTGACCTATCCGCGTCGGCTCGGTTTCGGCCTCGGCTCGTCGGTGGTGTCGCTGTCGTGGCGCACCGGCGACGACATCGTCGTCACGCGCACCGACGCCGCGCATCCGGTGTCGTACGTGAATCTCGACGGCGTCAACTCCGACGGGCCCAGCGGCAACATCGTGATGCCGGTGTCGGCGGTGGCGGCCAATCCCGCCGCGGTCTACGTGTCGGACGCTCGCGGGGTTCTGCAGCTGTCGGGCTCCACCGCCGAGAACAGTCAATCCTGGTCGGATGTGCGACCTTTCCTGACGCCCGGCGCAGTGCCGGTGCTCCCCGGCTGAGAGAGGAAACTGGTGTCTGGACCCGTGCTGCCCGGCGTGATCCGCCAAGTCGGTTACATCGTGCAGGATTTCGACAAGTCGCTGGCCAACTGGGTCGAGCTGGGCGTCGGCCCCTGGTATGTGCTGCGCGGTATCACGCAGAGCGGGTTATATCGCGGCGAGCCGTGCACGGTGGAGCTGACGATGGCGGTGGCAAACAGCGGCGACCTACAGCTCGAGATCATTCATCAGGACAATGACGCGCCATCGATCTACTCCGAGTTCACCTCGGCCGGCGGCGACGGCTTTCATCAGTTGGCCTACTGGGCTGAGGACTTCGACGCAGCGCTGGCGGCCGGGCAGGCCGCGGGTTGGCAGGTGGTGTGGTCGGGTGGCGAGCCCGGTACGGCCCGTTATGTCTACTTCGAACCACCGCCGGGCAACGCGGCGACCGTCATCGAATTGATGGAGCTGACTCCGGCGACGATCGGCATGGGCGAACTGGTGCGGACGGCGGCCGTGAACTGGGACGGAAGCGACCCCATCCGGTCACTGTTCGGGTAGCCGCGCGAGCGCTTCCAGGCACTTCACCCGCTGTTCAAGGGGTGAATTGTGAGCTCGCCGTCAAGTCAGTAGCGTTTGCTCCTGTGAGTGGGACTGGCGATGGTGGCGTCGTGAATGTGGACCCCGCAGTGCTACGGGCGGCGTGTGAAGCGTTGACTGCAGGCGCGCAGCATCTGCAGGCCGGTTTGCGCGACCTCGACACCGAAGCCCAGCAGGTGCTGGGGTCGTGGGAGGGATCCGCGGGCGGTTCGTATACGGCCGCGTGGCGGCAGTGGCACGACGGTTCGCTGAAGGTACAGCAGGCGCTGGCGACGATCGCCGAGCGGCTGGGTCAAGCGGGCCAAGTGTTCGAGGCCAACGAACAGGCTTCGGCGACAGAGCTGGGAGGCCTCCACCGTGGCTGATGCATTCGCAGTGGACGTGGACCGGCTGTCCGACATCGTCGAGCGGATGGCGTCCTACCAAACGGTGGTCGACTCGATGTTGGAAGAGTGCGACGCCGTCGTGACGAATCTGCATGCGCAGTGGAAGGGCGTGGCCAGCGAATTCCATGCGGCGGTGCACGAACAGTGGAAGCAGGGGGCGGACATGATGCGGAATGCGTTGGCGCAGTTGCGCGCAGCAGGAGCGCATGCCCACACCTCCTACAGCGGTGCGATCGAAGCGAACCGGAAAATCTGGGGCTAATAGCCGTGGGTGAGCCGTTGCGAGTTGACCCTGCGGGGCTTTCGGCTGCGGGTTCCGCGGTCGCTGAGCTGAGTAATGGAGTGGCTGCCGCGGTGGGCTCGCTGAGCGCCTCGTACAACGCGAACACGGGTCAGGATGCGGCGGGAACGGCCTTTGGCTTCGCGTATCAGGACTCGGCTCGAGCGTTGGTTGACGGTGTTGGCAAGGGAGTCAACGCATTACGTCATATCGGCTATCTGATTCAGGGCTCGGCGACGAACTATTCCCGAGCCAAGGCCGCCGCAGACATCGGCGGCGGGGCCGCACCTTTGCCGGCGCCGACAACTCCTGCGGAATTTTCTGCGCCAGGCGGTGATCCAGATGTCAACGGCCCCGGCCAAACGCCGCCGGTGTTGTGGTATCTGGTCGAAGCCCTGGTCGGTGATTGGTGGCCCAACGGATCGCCGGGTGAGCTCCGCGCCGCTGGCGCTGCGTGGAGCGTTTTCGTAACGCCGCTCTACCGAGTCACCGCTGGGAACGCCGGCCCCTATGGCGTGATCGATGCACAGCAGATGCCCGACAAAGAACCGATGAAGACCGCGGTGCGTGATGTCGGGACGGCGATGTCGTCGCTGGGCGGCGAGGCGCAAAAGCTCGCTGGCGAATTGAACAGCTTCGCAACCGATGTCGAGACTACTCAGAACGCGATCCGCGATCTGTTGAACAAGCTCAAGTCGGTGGTGGGATCCGTTGTCGACCAAGGTGTTCTGGGAACAGTTTTCGAGTTGGTGACCGGCGACGCCGAGGAGAAGATTCAAGAGGTCGCCGACGACATCAAGGCGGTGATCGCCAACCACAAGCGGCAATCCGCGGCTCGGAAGGAACTGCTCGCGGACATCGTCAACGGCATCAAGAACTACACGCGCGCAATGGAAATCATCACGCGGGTGGAGTTGGTCAATTACCTCGGCGAGGACGCGGGCCGGGTCGTGGCCAACGTTAACGATGCACTCACCGACACCAGTACTGGTCTCGCTCTAGGTGGGATCAATACCGTGGGCGGACTGCTCACGTCGTTCGATCCCATCGGCGACCCGAAGGGCACGTTGGCCACGCTCGAGGGTTTGGGCAAGATGGCCGAGATCCTCAATCCGATGACGGCCCCGTTGGCCTTTGCGAAGGATCCCGAGGGCTCCATCGACATGGTCAAGAACCTCACGCATTTCGACGACATCTTCACCAGCAATCGTCCCTTCCTCGGCATCGGCGAGTTGGGCTTCGACATTGGTACGGCGGTCTTGCCTGGCGGAGCGGGCGTGAAGGCTGCTGGTGGTGCGCGGGCGGCCGAGGGGGCCGCCACGCGTGCGGAGATTTCGGCGACCGAACGCGCTGCGGGACAGGCCGGTGGAATTGCCTCGGCGACAACGGGATTACGTGGCGTCTCGCGTGAAGTCGAGGGCGCTACGGCCAAGCTCGACGATCTGAACAAGACGACGCTCGACGGCGGGAAGCCACCATCCGGAAGTCCCGGCCCGCTGCCGAAGCCGCCCGAACCGGGTGGGCCACCGGCGCCGCGCGATCCGGCCCCTCGTGACCCAGGGCCCGCGCCGACGGGTGGGAAGCCGACGTCCGCCCCGCCGTCGGGTGATCACCTTCCACCTCCGGTTACGCCCGCGCCGGACACTGTTCCGGCGCCCAAGGCTGAAGTTCCCTCTGCCCCTGTTGGTTCCGAGGCGGCTGCGCCATCGACTGGCAGCTCACCTTCCAGCCTGCCCCCGGCTTCTCTACCGACACCGCCCGAGCTGCCCCATGGTGGCGCAGGGTCGGCACCGGTCGAGGTTCCGCATGAATCTCTTCCGTTGGCTGCTGGTGACCACCCGCCTCCTGCGCCGGCCGGGGGTGCTGCCGATGAGATGCAGTCGATCCACCCGAACAGAGGGGATCACCAAGCCGACGTCGGTCCGACTCATCATGATCCTGCGGACCGCGGCGCGCACGATGCCGACAAGGGCGCCCACGAGCATCGCGACCCCGCCGAAGAATCTCCGACTGACGGGCAGGTGCATTCGGTCCCTGAAGAAGCCCCGGCGCTGCTCGTTCGTGAGAGTCCCTTCGAGACTGGCGGCATCCAGCCGGAGTACGTCGGTGAGCAGTGGCCGGGCGGGCCGATGGGCTTTCCCGGTGTGACGTATCTGGACGCTGCAACTCGAGAATCGTTTCGAATCACGATCCACGACGGCTTGGTTTATGACTCGAGGGGCCAACTGTTCGATACGAGCAACGGCGTGTCGGCCTTCGGTCCTGGGCATGAGGGACGCGCGATATTTGTGATGGACGAGCACGGCAACTTTTACGCTTCTACGTTTCAACAATATCGGCACTTCCACCATTCAAGCCTGCTTGCAGGCGGTGAAGTCGCGGGTGCGGGAGAATTGGTAGTGAAAGATGGACGGATCGAACTGTTGACAGACCAGAGTGGTCACTACATGCCAGGGCGTGCACGCACGCTGCAAGTTCTTGAGCAATTCGCGAACCAAGGCATCGTGATTGATCCTGCAAATATCGATCTTATCGCACCGGAGGGGACCCGATGATGGTGACTGACTGGCGGTTACCTATCAATCAAATCTTGTTTGGACTGATGTTCACGCGGGAGATCACTGACGAGGTTGTTGAGTGGAACGCGAACAGCGCAATTCGCTACGAATCCCTGGACCTCGGACCAGCTGTCTACTGTCGAGCGATAGGGGAAGCGTTGGCTTCGGGTGAGCATCTCGATGGCCTCAATCAATTGCCCCAGTTCAGTCAGGGAGAAATCGCTGAATTCCTGCAGGCCTTGGCTGCTCGGCTGGAGTCTCAGCGGCCTTGGCCGGAACCACGTTTCCGTGTACTCGATGCGAACCCCTGGCGATCTTTCCGACATGCGGAGAAGATCGCGGAGTTGGACGTGACGCTGCTGGACCTTATGCCACTTCTTCGAGGCGTGTTTGATCCCGCCGGTGAGGGCCAGGACGGCAAGTACGTCATGATGCTTGCTCTGCAAACCGGCGAGACGGTCGCATTGTTGGGTTCGTACGTGCGGGGCGAAAAGGTCTCACTACTGACCCAAGGTGCCGAGGACCCAGACGTTGTCATCGAGCACTTCGTTGAAGCCACGGGTCTTCCGTCGAACAAGATTGAGCGCGTGTAGCAATGGCTGGCCGGTAAGTGACATGGCGAAACGATATGAGCCAACATACTTTTCAAAAGAGCACCGATACTCGATGGGAAGCGATCTGAAGACGGGCGGCCACTACCTGGCAATTCCCGTAAGTAATGGGCTTGCCGAATACAATGAGGAATACTTCTTGCTGCCAGGGCAGTATGAGGAGTTCACAAGTGTTCGGTCCGCTGCCTTGAAATTCGTTGAGGAGTGTCGTGCTCGTCAGCACGACGACCAGTTGATCTATGTACAAAATGGCAAACGCGGCGAACCGCTCTAATCGTGTTGCCGCTGTCGGCGATACGGGCACGCAGGGGAAGCGAACATGACCGAAGACATCGTGACAACGCTGTCCAAATTGCCTGCGACGCCGGCGATCACGTACCGGGGCATGGCAGGGCCTAAGCCGAACGCATCTTTCACCCTCACCGGGATCTTGCCCACCTCGATGGACCCACGCGTAGCCAGTGAGAATTTCACTGCCGAATGGTTGGCAGCGATCGTGAGCATTACAGGGCGTCTCGTGGCACCGTTCGCGCGATACCCCGAAGAGCAGGAGATCGCAATGCTGCCCGGCACAATGCTCTTGATTGCCGGCACGGTGGAGGTGCCGGGACTTCCTGAAAGCGTGGTACTTCTGGCCGAACCGGGCGATGCGCCTGGGTTGCCGCCGGACTCAGATAGCTTGAAAGAAGCTGTTGTCAAACAGATTACGACGGCACTGGACCGACCCGAGGTGACGGTTAACTCGCCAGGACGATACGCAACTCCCAACAGCACTGCGGCGCAGGACCGAGTTCAGACGCCTGCTTCCGCCAGCGCTCCGAAACCCGCGCTGGAGCTTGTTGACAACACCGTTGTCCGAACAGCCGTCGCCGCCTTCGCGGCCCAGCCGAACCAGAAGACCGCACTCGAAGTGCTGCGGTCGTGCATGTTCGGCGACCTTCTGTTGGATACCACGGGCTCCGATGTGCCTACTGCCGAAGGCTTTACTGCTGGTTCCCGACTGCAGTTCCGCCGCGGGACGGGCCCGGACGGGAAGGCTGCACTCTTCGCCTTCACGCGCAATAAAGAAATCGCGCGGCTCTATCCGCCCGCGACACCCACCATGTCCATGGTCAACCCGGCGACAGGCGTGCTCGACTTTGCCAAGTCTCAGCAAAATGCCTGGCTCTACATCGATCCCGCAGGTCCCACTTGTGCAGTGTCCGCAGCGGAAATCGACTTTGCGTTACGCAATCCAAACAACGAGGCATTGAAGAGCGCGACGGTCGACCTGGCCGCCGGACGCGTCGACCGTCGGGCGGTGATCGACTTGCTACGACAGGACGGCCCTCTGCTGCTCGGTGTCGACGAGACGTCGCAGCCCGGGAAGATGGCGTTCCGCACTACGGCGATGCCCGACGGATCGCCTGGACTCTTCGCCTTCACCAGCGCCCCGGAGGTTGTCGCATACAACCCCGCAGACGCTGTCATGGCGAGCACAACCACCAAGGTCATCGACATTGTTCGACAAGACGGATATGACGGTCTGGTCATCAACCCCAGTGGTCCGTACGTTGCCGTCACGTTGGCTGAACTTGACGACTGACCTTTACGTCGACCGGAAAAATCCCTCTATGCCCCAATCGATTTCGAACTCACCGGGGTGCCGGCAAAGGCTGGCCCAACAAGCCAACTTAGTTATCCGGCGGGGCGTGTGGTTCGAAGGGGTTGTACCACCGCCATTGGGCTTTTTCGCCGGTGGGTCCGGGACATGGTGGGACGTTCGGTGGTGGATGGTTGGGTGGTCGGGCCAGTGATCCTGGGGTGAGTGGGTCGCCGTCGCAGTCGAGGACGGTGAGCTTGTCGGCGGGGCCGGTGATGGTGATCTCGCCGCGATGGTGGGCCCGGTGGTGATACGGGCACAGCAGCACCAGGTTGGTCAGTTCGGTGGGTCCGCCGTCTTCCCAATGCTGAATGTGGTGGGCGTGCAGGCCGCGGGTCGCACCACAGCCGGGGACCGCGCACGTGCTGTCGCGGTGCTCGAGCGTGCGGCGTAGCCGGCGGCTGATGGTGCGGGTGGTGCGCCCGGCGCCGATGGGTTGGCCGTTGCGTTCGAACCACACCTCGCAGGTGGCATCGCAGGTCAAATATTGGCGATCGCCGTCGGTGAGCAGCGGGCCCAGATGTAGTGCGGCGATGCGTTGTTCGACGTCGACGTGCACGACGACGGTGGTGCGTTGCCCGTGCGGGCGCCGCGCGACGTCGCTGTCCCAGCCGGCTTCGATCAGGCTCATGAACGCATCCACGGTGTTGGGGAACGCCGGTGCAGTCTGGGCTGCGTCGTCGCCGTGATCGTCGTTGTAGTCAGCAACCAGAGCGTCGCGGTGGGACTGCAGGGCCGCATCGAAGGTGGCGGCTTCCTCATTGGGCAAGGTGATCCGCCAACTGGTCGAATCCTCACCGGGGCTCTTGTGGATCGAACGCGGCGGGTCGGGCTGCGGACCGGGTTTGGGCGGGCGTGGCTCCAACTTGACCGCGGTGCGCAGCTGGGAGACCGAGGCGACCGACGCCAACTCGGCGTAGTGCTCATCAGAACCCTCGGCGGCCCGGGATGCGATGACCCCGACCTGATCCACCGACAACCGGCCCTCCCGCAGAGCGGCCACGCAGCGCGGAAACTCCGAGATCCGATGCGCCACCGCCGCGATCGTCTTGCCGTTGGCTGCGGTGGTGCCCAACTTCCAGGCCACCACCGCGGCCACTGACCGCGCCCCGGTGAAGCCACACAGATTGCCGTGATCCAACTCAGCGACAAGATCCACGATCCGGCCATCGATCGCATTGCGTTGACCGGCCAACTCCGCCAACTCCTCAAACACCTGCTCAAGACGCTCAATAGGCATCAGCTCAGCGGTCGAGGACATACCACCATCATGACAGCAGTGTCCGACAAAAACTGACCGCTCAAAGGTGACGAAGGACCCGCTCCGCGAACACCTCCGGATGTTCCCGATGCATGAAGTGCCCACCGGGAACTTCCTCAATGACGTACGAGCCCAAGAACTTCCGGGCAGCGCGCCGGTAGTCCGATACGTCGGCGATGGGATCGTCGAGTCCGGCGAACACGACCGTCGGCACCGTGATCCGCGCCTTCAATGACGCGGACGGCAACGGGGAGAGCTTGCGGTAATAACCGAACGCCGCGTCCAAGCTGCCCGGGTTTGCGAAGCACTCCCGGACGGCATCGAACTCCGACGCAGGAGGATTCCACGTCGGCGACCACCGCCGGTAGATCGCGGGCAGCGCTTCGAAATCGTTGCGGGCAAAGCGTTCCGCCGCCCGCGGGAGCTTGTACACCGCGAAATGCCTTGCACCCCAAAGCTTCCGCGGCGACGGCTTCAACGTCGCCGGATGCGGAATGGCAACCGTGATCAGCTTGGAGACCCGGTCCGGCCCTAACGCCGCCGCGCCGTAGGCCGCCGCCGCACCCCAGTCGTGGCCGATCAGCACCGCCTCGGAGGCGCCCAACGCAGAGATCAAGGCAAGCGGATCACGGGCCAGCGTCTCCTGGTTGGGATCCGAATCGGGCACCGCGGTTGGGTGATACCCGCGCATGAACGGGCTCACGGCGCGATAACCGCGATCCGCGATTCGCGGACGCAGGTCGTCCCACGTGTGCGCGGTATCCGGGAAGCCATGAAGCAGGAGAACGAGGGGCCCTGAGCCCTCCTCGATATAGGCGAACGTCAGCCCGTTCGCCTCGACGAATCCAGTGCTACCCACCCCTGTGGACAGTACTCCCGCGACGTCGCGCACAACGGCCACACTCAGACCATGCTGGACCTCGTCCTCCCGCTGGAATGCGGAGGCTGCGGCACACCGTCGACCACGTGGTGTGACGCCTGCGCCGCAACACTGAAGGTGCACACCGACGAGCCCCACCTCGTCACCCCGCGCATCGACCCCGGTGTGCCCGTCTTCGCCCTCGGCCACTACGCCGGCCCGCGTCGGCAAGCCATCGTCGCGCTCAAGGAACACGGCCGTCGCGACCTCGTCGTCCCGCTGGCTCGCGCCCTGGCGCTCGGCATCCACCAGCTCATGAGCTGGGGCATCCTCGACACCCCGTTCACCATCGTCCCGGCCCCGACCCGCACCCTGGCCGCCCGCCGCCGCGGCGGCGACCCCGTAACCCGCATCGCGCAGAAGGCCACCGAACAGCACCCGAAGATGACAGTCGTCCAGGCCCTGAAGACCCGCGCCTTGGTGCGCGACTCCGTCGGCCTCACGAGCGCCGACCGCGAACGCAACCTGTTCGGCCGCATCAAGATCAGCAAGCCGGTCAGTGGCGACGTCCTGCTCGTCGACGACATCGTCACCACCGGCGCCACCGCCCGCGAAGCGGTCCGGATGTTGCAAAAAGCCGGGGCGAATGTAACGGCCGTGCTGACCCTCGCGCAGGCCTGACCAGGCCAGGTAGATCGTCCCTGTAACAGCGGTCGAAAGACTTGGAAACAGGTGCGGCAAAAAGGTGGCACCACCCCGTGAACAACGACTACCTTCGGAGCCAACACACCGTGAACACATCACGGGGGCGGCCTACACCCAACAGGCCCGCCGCTTCGCCGCAAACGGTAGGAGGTGAGGTTTTTCGACCCCTGGCGCCGGCGAGTGAGACTCGTGCCCATCCTGTCGGCGCAGCTATCGAAGACAGGCAGGCACGCCTGAGTGCGTGCAACCCGTAAGAGAAACGAGTTGTCAAGCATGTCAATCGAATCCGTGAACACCGGCCAATTACTGACTGACGAAGACGACCTTGCCGAACCAGAAGCCAACGCCGAAGTACAGGTGTGCGGCCGCAACGTCGAGATTCCCGACCACTACCGCGTCTATGTCGCGCAGAAACTCGCTCGCCTCGAACGGTTCGACCGCTCGATCTACCGCTTCGATGTCGAGCTCGAGCACGAACGCAACCGCCGTCAACGCAAGAACTGTCAGCACGTCGAGATCACCGCGCGGGGCCGCGGTCCGGTCGTCCGTGGTGAAGCCTGCGCAGACAGCTTCTACGGCGCCTTCGAGGCTGCCGTCCACAAACTCGAGAATCGGCTGCGTCGCACCAAGGACCGGCGCAAGGTCCACTACGGCGACAAGACCCCGGTCTCGCTGCACGAGGCGACGGCGGCGACCGCACTCATCGACGCGGCCGCGGCGTTCAAGCCCGAGCAGTCCGCCGTTCAGGAGGTGCTGCTCGACGACCACGAACCGGGCCGCATCGTGCGTACCAAGGAGCACCCGGCCAAGCCGATGAGCGTGGACGACGCCCTCTACGAGATGGAACTCGTCGGCCATGACTTCTTCTTGTTCCAGGACAAGGAGACCGATCGGCCGTGCGTTGTCTATCGCCGGCACGCCTACGACTACGGGTTGATCCGGCTGGGCTGATCGCCGCTGCCCGGGCCTGATAAGCGCGTCACCTAGGATGGAGAACGCTTAAGCCTCCAATCCACAGGGGATGCCTCCTCTGTCTATTTTCCCAGGGGAAAATGTGCTGTCGAAGTTGCTGCGCCTTGGTGAAGGTCGCATGGTCAAGCGCCTCAAGGGGGTGGCTGACTATGTCAACACCTTGTCCGACGACGTAGAGAAGCTCTCTGACGGCGAGCTACGGGCCAAGACCGACGAGTTCAAGAAGCGCGTCGCGGACGGCGAGAGCCTCGATGACCTGTTGCCCGAGGCTTTCGCCGTCGCACGTGAGGCCGCCTGGCGAGTGCTGAGCCAGCGCCACTTCGACGTCCAGGTGATGGGCGGCGCGGCCCTGCACTTCGGCAACGTCGCGGAGATGAAGACCGGTGAGGGCAAGACCCTGACCTGTGTGCTTCCCGCCTACCTCAACGCGCTGTCCGGCGATGGCGTGCACGTCGTCACCGTCAACGACTACCTGGCCAAACGTGACAGCGAGTGGATGGGCCGCGTTCACCGCCACCTGGGGTTGGAGGTCGGCGTCATCCTGTCCGGGTTGACCCCCGACGAGCGCCGCGCAGCCTATGCCGCCGACATCACCTACGGCACCAACAACGAGTTCGGCTTCGACTACCTGCGCGACAACATGGCGCATTCGGTCGAGGAGATGGTCCAGCGCGGCCACAACTTCGCCATCGTCGACGAGGTTGACTCGATCCTCATCGACGAGGCCCGTACCCCGCTGATCATCTCCGGCCCGGCCGACGGCGCCTCGCACTGGTATTCCGAGTTCGCCCGGCTGGCCCCGTTGATGAAGAAGGACACCCACTACGAGGTCGACATCAAGAAGCGCACCATCGGTGTGCACGAGCTGGGTGTGGAGTTCGTCGAAGACCAGCTCGGTATCGACAACCTGTACGAGGCCGCCAACTCGCCGCTGGTCAGCTACCTCAACAACTCGCTGAAGGCCAAGGAGCTGTTCGAACGCGACAAGGAGTACATCGTCCGCAACGGCGAGGTGCTGATCGTCGACGAGTTCACCGGCCGCGTGCTGATCGGGCGCCGCTACAACGAGGGCATGCACCAGGCCATCGAGGCCAAAGAGAACGTCGAGATCAAGGCCGAGAACCAGACCCTGGCCACGATCACCCTGCAGAACTACTTCCGGCTCTACGACAAGCTCGCCGGCATGACCGGTACCGCCGAGACCGAGGCCGCCGAGCTGCACGAGATCTACAAGCTCGGTGTCGTTCCGATCCCGACGAACCGGCCGATGGTCCGCAAGGACCAGACCGACCTGATCTACAAGACCGAAGAAGCCAAGTACATCGCCGTCGTCGACGACGTCACCGAGCGCTACGAAAAGGGCCAGCCGGTCCTGATCGGCACCACCAGCGTGGAGCGCTCGGAGTATCTGTCGCGTCAGTTCACCAAGCGCCGCGTGCCGCACAACGTGCTCAACGCGAAGTTCCACGAGCAGGAGGCCGGCATCATCGCCGAGGCCGGCCGGCGCGGGGCGATCACGGTGGCCACCAACATGGCCGGTCGTGGTACCGACGTCGTGCTCGGCGGCAACGTCGACTTCCTGCTGGATCTCCGCCTGCGGGAGCGGGGCCTGGATCCGGTCGAGACCCCTGACGAGTACGAGGCCGCCTGGCAGGAGGAACTGCCGAAGGTCAAGGCCCAAGCCGCCGAGGAGGCCGAGCACGTCATCGAGGTCGGCGGCCTGTACGTGCTGGGCACCGAGCGCCACGAGTCACGCCGTATCGACAACCAGCTGCGCGGACGTTCCGGCCGTCAGGGCGACCCCGGCGAGTCCCGGTTCTACCTGTCGCTGGGCGACGAGCTCATGCGGCGATTCAACGGCGCCACTCTGGAAAGCCTGCTGACCCGGCTCAACCTGCCCGATGACGTGCCGATCGAGGCCAAGATGGTGACCCGCGCGATCAAGAGCGCGCAGACCCAGGTCGAGCAGCAGAACTTCGAGATCCGCAAGAACGTCCTCAAGTACGACGAGGTGATGAACCAGCAGCGCAAGGTCATCTACGAGGAGCGCCGCCGGATCCTGGAAGGTGCGAACCTCGAGCAGCAGGCCCACGACATGCTGGTCGACGTCATCACCGCCTACGTCGACGGTGCGACCGCCGAGGGCTACGCCGAGGACTGGGATCTCGAGCAGCTGTGGACCGCGCTCAAGCAGCTCTACCCGGTGGGCATCGACCATCACGACCTGCTGGACAACGACGCCGTCGGCGAGCCCGGCGAACTGACCCGCGAGGAACTCCTCGACGCACTGGTGGCCGACGCCGAAAAGGCCTACGCCACACGGGAAGCGGAGATCACCGCGCTGGCCGGCGAAGGTGCCATGCGGCAACTGGAGCGCAACGTGTTGCTCAACGTCATCGACCGCAAGTGGCGCGAGCATCTCTACGAGATGGACTACCTCAAGGAAGGCATCGGCCTGCGGGCCATGGCGCAGCGTGATCCGCTGGTCGAGTACCAGCGTGAGGGCTACGACATGTTCGTCGGCATGCTCGACGGCCTCAAGGAGGAGTCGGTCGGCTTCCTGTTCAACGTCCAGGTGGAGGCGGCGCCGGCGCCGGCGCCGGCGCCGGCGGTGGGCACCGTCGAGACTCCGCAGGGGTTGGCTGACCTGGCTGCGCAGCAGCAGGAACCGGCACCGGCGTTGCACGCCAAGGGAATTGAGGACGAGGACCGGCGCCAGCTGACCTACTCCGGCCCCGCCGAAGACGGGTCGGCCGAGGTGCAGCGCAACGGTGGCGGCAAGCATGCCGCACCGGCGGCGGGCGCCACGCGCAAGGAGCGTCGCGAAGCGGCCCGCAAGCAAGCCAAGGAAGGTCGCACGCTGCGACGGGGTTAGTCAGCCGATGTGCAGCGCCACCACCTGCCAGCGCAACCCCGTTGGGGTAGCGACCTGCTCGACTCGGCAGGCGATGGCGTGGGTGCGTTCGTCTCGGCTGTAGACGGCCGCGACTTCGGCGGCTGATCCATCGGTCCCGACGGGCTGAACCCGCAACCGGCGCAGCCGTGCTGCGCCGTGCCCGTCGTTGCGGGCCACCGCGGGCAGCAGTGAGTCGACCAACCCGGCGGCCAGCAGCGGGCGCAGCTGCGCCAGTGACCGCCGCCGGTCGATCACCTCGAGAACCCGCCGCAGCGCCGCATCGGCGAACCCGGCCGCGGCCCGAACCGGAGCGGCCTCGGGCGGGGGCGGTGCGGGCCGGAGTGGTGTGGGACCCCTGCGCGGGCGCAGCAGGCGCACCCGCTGGGGTGCGGTGCGCAGGACGGGTGGCTCGTAGTCGACGACGGGAACGACGCAGGACATGAGGACTCTCCGGGGATCGGTCGGTAGGGACCGGCCGCCGGAGAGGGGCGAGCCGATGGCGTCATGATGGCACACTCATCGCATCGGTGTGTGCACCCGCGATGCGGGGGTCGGGGGTTGGCGGTTAACGTGTCGAGACGAAGTCGGGGATTACTTCGGTGAGGGGAATGTCGCGACGATGGTGACTCGGTTGTCAGCATCGGATGCGTCGTTTTATCACCTCGAGAACACCGCGACCCCGATGTACGTCGGCTCGTTGTCGATCCTGCGCAAGCCGCGATCCGGCCTCAGCTACGAAACCCTGCTGGAGACCGTCGAGCGTCGCCTGCCGCAGATCCCGCGCTACCGCCAGAAGATCCGCGAGGTCACCCTGGGCCTCGCTCGGCCGGTGTGGGTCGACGATCCCGACTTCGACATCACCTATCACGTGCGACGCTCAGCCCTGCCGTCGCCGGGGAGTGACGCGCAACTGCACGAACTGATCGCCCGGCTGGGCTCCCGCCCGCTGGACCGGTCCCGTCCGTTGTGGGAGATGTACCTCATCGAGGGGCTGGCCAAGAACCGGCTGGCGATCTACACCAAGTCCCATCAGGCCCTCGTCAACGGCATGACGGCACTGGAAGTCGGCCACGTCGTCGCCGACCGCACCCAGAAGCCGCCGACGTTCGGTGAGGATATCTGGATCCCTGGCCGCGAGCCCACCAACAATCAACTCCTGCTCGGCGCGGTCGGGGAGTGGCTGGCGCGTCCGAGAGTGCAGCTGCAGGCGGTCCGCGCGGCCATCGGCGAGGTCGCCACCAACAGCGGCGAGCTGGTCGATCTGGCGCGGCGGCTGACCGATGTCGCGCGCACGGTCGCTCGCGGCACCGCACCCAGCAGCCCGCTGAACACCAAGGTCTCCCGCAACCGCCGGTTCACTGTTGCCACCGGTTCGCTTGCGGACTATCGGCTGGTGCGGTCGCGCTACGAGTGCGACGTCAACGACGTGGTGCTGGCCGTGATCGCCGGCGCCCTGCGCAACTGGCTGCTGTCTCGCGGTGAGCCGGTCACCAACAGCTCGACCGTGCGGGCGATGGCGCCCACGTCGGTGTACCCCGAAGCGGTCCTGGACACGTCCCCCGGCCAGGCCATCAGCGAGGTGGCGCCGTTCCTGGTCGACCTGCCGGTGGGTGAGGGCAACGCGGTGGTACGGCTGTCCCAGATCGCGCACACGACCGAATCGCTTTCGGCGGCAGCCAGTCTGGTGGATGCTCGCACCATCGTCACGCTGTCCGGGTTCGCCCCGCCGACCCTGCACGCGATGGGCACTCGGGTGGCCACCCAGTTCTCCGCGCGTCAGTTCAACCTTTTGATCACGAATGTCCCCGGTCCGCAGTCGCAGATGTATGTGGCCGGGGCCAAGCTGTTGGAGACCTTCGCGGTGCCGCCGCTGCTGCACAATCAGGTATTGGCGATTGGCGTGACGTCCTATTGCGGCATGTTGTATTTCGGCATCAACGCCGACCGTGACGCGATGAGTGATGTCGAAGTATTGCCGACGCTGCTGGCCGAATCGCTAGAGGAACTGCTCGAAGCTGCTCAGTAGCCTAGTATTCGGCGGATGGGCAAGCGCGAATCAAGCGATAATGCGGTCAAGGAGCGCAACCGCAAGATTCCCAAAGACATCTACGAAGCCGAATTATTCCGGCTGCAAACGGAATTGGTGAAGCTGCAGGAGTGGGTGAAGGCGACCGGCGCCCGCGTCGTCGTGGTGTTCGAGGGCCGGGACGCGGCAGGTAAGGGTGGCACCATCAAACGGGTCACCGAATATCTCAGCCCGCGGATCGCCCGCATCGCCGCCTTGCCCGCGCCCACCGAACGCGAGCGCGGCCAGTGGTATTTCCAGCGCTACATCGAGCACTTGCCTGCCCGCGGCGAGATCGTGCTGTTCGACCGGTCCTGGTACAACCGCGCGGGAGTCGAGCGGGTGATGGGATTCTGTACACCCGAGGAGCACGCCCTGTTCCTGCGGCAGTGCCCGATCGTCGAGCAGATGCTCATCGATGACGGAATCATCTTTCGCAAGTACTGGTTCTCGGTGTCCGACGACGAGCAACTCCGCCGATTCAAGTCCCGCCGCAAAGACCCGTTGCGGCGTTGGAAGCTCAGCCCGATGGACCTCGAGTCGGTGTACCGCTGGGAGGATTACTCGCGGGCCAAGGACGAGATGATGGTGCACACCGATCTCCCGGACAGACGGTGGATTGTCGTTGAGTCCGACAACAAGAAGCATGCGCGACTGAACATGATGGCCGACCTGTTGGCCAGCATCGACTATGACGAAGTCGACCACCCCAAAGTCGAGCTGCCCAAGCGCCCGGTGATGGGTGGCTATGTTCGGCCCGCGCGGGAGCTGGCCAACTATGTCCCCGACCACGTGTCCACCTTGCTCGGCGACGACGAGGACTAATCTGCGCTGATGCGGGTCTACATCCCGGCCACGCTGGCCATGCTGCAGCAGCTGGTCGCCGACGAATCACTCCAGCCGCTGAGTGGCACGGCGTTCGCCGTCACGCCGACCCTGCGGGAGTCCTACGCCGAGGGCGACGACGAGGAGCTGGCCGAGGTCGCCATCGGCGAGGCGGCGCTGGCGTCGTTGCGGCTGCTGGCCGCTGAGGCGGGCAACGCCGATGGCGGACTGCCGCTGCGCCGAGCCGTCGTCATCGCCGACGCGGATGCGGTCGTGCGGCCCGATCTCGACGACGCGGTGGTGCGGGTCAGCGGTCGGGTGAACCTGGATCAGGTGGTGGCTGCCTACGTGGACAATGCCGACGCCGAACCCGCGGTGAAGGCCGCGATCGCCGTCATCGACGACGCCGATCTGGGCGACGAGGATGCCGAGTTCGTCGTGGGCGACGCCCAGGACCACTCGTTGGCTTGGTACGCCACCCAGGAACTGCCGTTTCTGCTCGATTTGCTCTGAACGCCTAGATACGGGACCGTAAGTTACGGTACCGTAGGTTAACGGCGGGTAGGAGGTGGCGTGATGGCGAAAAGCCAGGTCAAGATCAGTGCGAACGTGGTGGACACGGTTCGCCCCACGGTGGCTGGTGAGGGGCGGAACCCCGCGATCGACGCGGTCCGGGCTCTGTTGGGGCGGATCACCACACCGTTGCTGCCCGACGATTACCTGCAGCTCGCGAACCCGTTGTGGTCGGCGCGGGAGATGCGCGGCCGCGTTCTCGAGGTCCGCCGGGAAACCGAGGATTCCGCGACGCTGGTGATCAAACCCGGCTGGGGATTCACCTTCGATTACCAGCCTGGCCAGTACATCGGCATCGGTCTGTTGGTCGACGGCCGCTGGCGCTGGCGGTCGTACTCGCTGACGTCGAGCCCGCATGCCGACGGTTCAGGTCGCTCACGGACGATCACGATCACCGTGAAGGCGATGCCCGAGGGTTTTCTGTCCACCCACCTGGTTGGCGGAGTGAAGCCCGGCACGATCGTCCGGTTGGCCGCGCCGCAGGGCAACTTCGTGCTGCCCGATCCGGCGCCGGCGTCGGTGCTGTTCTTGACCGGCGGCTCCGGCATCACCCCGGTGATGTCGATGCTGCGGACGCTGACGCGTCGTGACCAAATCGGCGATATTGTCCACATCCATTCGGCCCCAACCGAATCCGACGTCATGTTCGCCTCCGAGCTTGCTGAACTGGCTCGCGATCACGACACCTACCGGTTGACCGTGCGCACCACCCGCACGCAGGGGCGCCTGGATCTGTCTCAGCTCGATGCCATGGTCCCGGATTGGCGAGCGCGTCAGACCTGGGCCTGCGGCCCGGAAGGGATGCTCACCGAGGCGGAGAAGGTGTGGAAGGCGGCCGGGATCGGCGAGCAGCTGCACCTGGAGCGGTTCGCGGCGTCCCGGGCGGCCGCGCACGGCCAGGGCGGCACCGTGACGTTCGGCCGCAGTGGCAAGACGGTGGCGGCCGACGCCGCGACGTCATTGATGGAGGCCGGCGAGAAGGTCGGGGTGCAGATGCCCTTCGGCTGCCGCATGGGCATCTGTCAATCCTGTGTGGTGCCCCTCGTCGAAGGCCACGTCCGCGACCTGCGCACAGGTGCCGAGCATGAACCGGGTACCCGAATCCAGACCTGCATTTCGGCCGCATCGGGCGACTGTGTGGTCGATGTCTGAGGTTTACTCACTGGTAACCTACGGGTACGTAGGTTACGGTACCGTAGGTACAAAGAAGGGGAGGCGTGACTAATGGCTATTACCGATATTGATGCATTTACGCACCTGACCGAGGCTGATATCGAGAGCCTGGCGGTCGAGCTCGACTCCATCCGCCAGGACATCGAGGATTCCCGCGGCGCGCGGGATGCGCGCTATATCCGTCGCACCATTGCCGCCCAACGCGGACTGGAGATCGCCGGGCGGTTGATCCTGACCGCCAGCTCCAAGCGATCCGCGTGGTGGGCAGGCACGGTGACCCTGGGCGTGGCCAAGATCATCGAGAACATGGAGATCGGCCACAACGTCATGCACGGCCAGTGGGATTGGATGAACGATCCCGAGATTCACTCCTCGTCATGGGAGTGGGACATGAGCGGGGCGTCCAAGCACTGGCGGTTCACCCACAACTTCATGCATCACAAGTACACCAACATCTTGGGCATGGACGACGACGTGGGCTACGGCGTGATCCGGGTGACCCGCGACACCAGATGGAAGCCGTTCAACCTGTACGGCAACCTGCTTTTCAACACCCTGCTCGCCATCGGCTTCGAGTGGGGCGTGGGCTTGCAGCACCTGGAGCTCGGCAAGATCTGGAAGGGCCGCGACGACCGCAAGGCCACCCTGATCCGGGTGCGCGAATTCGGCGTCAAGGCGGGACGGCAGCTCCTCAAGGACTATGTCGCCTACCCGGCGCTCACGTCGCTGTCCCCGGGTGCCACCTATCGTTCGACGGCCACCGCCAACGCAGTGGCTAACGTGATCCGCAACGTGTGGGCCAACGCGGTGATCTTCTGCGGCCACTTCCCTGATGGCGCAGAGAAATTCACCAAGACCGACATGGTGGGCGAGAGCAAGGGGCAGTGGTATCTGCGCCAGATGCTCGGCAGCGCCAATATCGACGGCAGCCGGGCCATGGACTTCATGACCGGCAACCTGTCGTACCAGATCGAGCACCACCTGTTCCCTGACCTGCCTAGCAACCGGTACCACGAGATCTCGGTGCGGGTGCGCCAGGTCTGCGACAAGTACGACCTGCCCTATACCAGCGGGCCGTTCCTGGTGCAGTACGCCAAGACCTGGCGCACGATCGCCAAGCTGTCGCTGCCGGACAAGTACCTGCGCGACACCGCTGACAACGCGCCCGAGACCCGTAGCGAGCGCATGTTCGCCGAGCTCGGTGACGAGCCGCGCCGCGGGCTGAAGTCTGCCATCGCGGCCGTGCGTGCCAATCGTCGCGAGAAGCGTCGCGCCAAGGCCGCCTAGGTTTCGGTTCGCTCGCGGGGCATGATGATCGGTGTGAGTGCGCCGTGGCAGCTGCGTACCGGCAGTGCGGACGATCTCGACATCGTCGGACCCTTGTGGGTCGCCGTGCATCACCAGCACGCGCAGACGATGCCCGAGCTGAGCCCCTACGTCAGCGATGACCACACGTGGCAGGTGCGGCGCACCCTTTACGAGGACCTGCTCACCAAACCCGGCACGCTGCTGTTGCTCGCCAGCATCGACGATCGCGTGATCGGCTACGGACTTGCGCACATCATGGCGGTCGAGGAAACCTGGGTGGCCGACACCTGGGTTACCGGGAAGCGCGTCGGCGAGATCGAATCACTCTCGGTACTACCGGAATTCCGCGGATCCGGGTTGGGCAGCCACCTGCTGACGCGGCTGGAAGACCACCTGCGCGCCGCCGGTGTGGACGATCTCGTCCTGGGCGTACTGCCCGGTAACCGAGACGCCCTGCGACTCTACGAACGTCTCGGCTACCGGCCGACCTGGCTCTACCTGTCGAAGTTCACCGGCCGGGATTGACCTGCTCAACAGGCCAGTTCCACGCGTCACCGCTATCGTGTGAACGATTGGTGACCGTTCGGCGAACACTGCCTCTCGCCGCGGGCCATCGGGAGGCGCTGTTATCGGAAAGTACGTCGGCTACGTCCGTCGTGACGACCGGCTGCATGGTTTTCTCGGCGGCATCTGCCGGGATCACCTCGGCGTGCACACCTCGTCGCCGGCGTTTCGGGCGTTCCGGCTGGATGGCAGCAATGAGGTGTATGCCTACGAGGAGAAGCGAACTCGGGCCAGGATCATCTGCAAGTTCTATGGCGCACGGTACGGATCGGATCGTGCCAGCGGGATGGCCTACCGCGAGTTCGACAGCCTGCAGCGGCTGCGCGGCTACGACCTGGTCGGCTCGCCACACCACGTGATCCGTCCCCTGGGTGTGGACCCCGACATCAACGGCGTGATCGCGCTCGAGTTCTACCCAGGCGAGCAGTTCAGTCAGGCGATCACCCGCTGCATTACTGGCAATGACAGCGCGCATCTGTTCTGGCGGTTGAAGGCGCTCGGATATTTCCTTGCCACCCAACATAATCGGACCGCCAACGGCAAGACGGTGGACTTCGACGACGATTGCCGCTATTTCGGTCAGCTGGTGAGCAAGTTGTACCGGATCCAGCGGATCGGTCAGTGGGATGTCGACGAACTGCTGTGGCTTCAGGCGCTGTGGCACGAGCGTCCGGCGATGTGGCAGGACCGCCAGGTCTGGCTACACGGCGACGCGACGCCGGCCAACTTCCTGTTCGGCCACGGACTCGACGTCGCCGCGATCGACCTCGAACGGATGCGACGGGGCGACCGGATGTTCGACGTCGGGCGGGTCGCCGGGGAGTTGCAGCACGCGTTCATGCTCGGCACCGGATCGAGTAAGCGGGCCGAGCCCTTCCTCGGCCACTTCCTCTGGGAGTACAGCTGCCACTTCCCGGATCGGCGGCAGGCATTCGACTCGATCACCGCGCGGCTGCCGTACTACATGGCCATGAACCTGCTCAGAATCGCTCGCAACGAGTACATTTCACAGGAATACGGCGAGAGGCTTGTCCGCAAGGCCAAGCGGCTTCTGCAGGCCTCGTAGCCCGGTCCGCTCGACGTTAGGATGCCGCGCATCACCATGGAAGTCGCCGCCATCGCCTTCGACGTGAACGGCACGCTGATCCACATTCGTACCGAAGACAACCGTGAGGACGCGTTTCGTGCGGTTGGTCATTTCCTGACCTACCAAGGAATCGACCTGCGCCGAAACCACATTCGCGATCTGTACCTCCAGCGTCTCAAGAACCAGCAACGCCACAGTCCGGAGGCGCATCCCGAGTTCGACGGGCCCGGGATCTGGAAGTCAATAATCGACGAATTCGCCAGCGATTACACCCGGGCCCTGTCGCCGCAGCGGCTGGCCGAACTGCCGCTGACGCTGGCCGAGATCTATCGCGGGGTCACCCGGCGCAAGCTGAAGCTGTACCCACATGTGCGGTCCACGCTGCGGGTGTTGCGCGAGCATGTCCCGCTGGCGATCGTCAGCGATGGTCAGAGCAGTTACGCCCGTGGCGAATTGCACAAGGTCGGGTTGACCGACTTCTTCAATCCGATCGTCGTCTCCGGTGATCACGGATTCCGCAAGCCCGATCGGCGGTTGTTCCAGTTCGCTCTCGACGGCATGGGAGTGCCGCCGGAGAAGGCGCTGTATGTCGGCAACGACATGCATCGCGACATCTTCGGTGCGCGCGAGGCGAGTATGCGCACCGTGATGTACGACTCCGATCAGGGCACCAAGCACCACGAAGGGTGTGAGCCCGACTTCCGGATCACCGACTTCCGCGATCTGCTCGCGATCGTCGGACTGTGAACTAGTCCGGGATCCAGTTGAACTCGTCCGGGTTGGGGCCCCGGCGTCCCGCCTCACCCTTGTCGAGGGCGGTGATGGCGTCGATGTCCTCGTCGCTCAGCTCGAAGTCGAAGATCTCGGTGTTCTCTTTGATCCGCTCCGGGGTAACGGATTTCGGGAACACGATGTCGCCGCGCTCGATGTGCCAGCGCAGCACCACCTGAGCCGTGCTCTTACCGAGGCGCTCGGCGATCGCGCCGATCACCGGGTCGCCGAGCACCGCGCCCTGGGCGATCGGTGACCACGCCTCGGTGAGGATGCTGTGGTCGGTGCCGTAGGCGCGCAGCTCGTCGTTGGCGAAGTACGGATGCACCTCGATCTGATTGACGGCCGGCACCGTCTCGGTGTCGCGCGCGAGCTGCTCAAGGTGATGGATCTGGAAGTTGGACACCCCGATGCTGCGGGCCCGGCCGTCTTTCTTGAACTCCCCCAACGCCTTCCACGTGGAGACGAAATCGCCGTCGTAGAGCCCCGGCAGCGGCCAGTGGATCAGGAACAGGTCGACGTAGTCGAAGCCCAGCGCCTCGATCGTCCCGTCGAAAGCGCGCCGCGCATCGTCGGGCTTGTGGAATCCGTTGTTGAGCTTGCTGGTGATGTACACCTCGCTGCGGTCGATCCCGGAATCCCGGATACCTTCGCCGACGCCCTTTTCGTTCTGGTACATCTCGGCGGTGTCGATATGGCGGTAGCCGATCTCCAATGCGGTGCGTACCGCCGCCGCGGTCTCGTCAGGGGCGATCTGGAAGACACCGAACCCGAGCTGGGGGATCGAAGTGCCGTCGTTCAATGTCAGGTTAGGAGTGGTGCTCATAGGTGCGGCGTGCCCTCTCGATTGGTGTTGCAAACAATTATCAGTACGCTGCGCCTTCTGACAACGCGGACAGCAGCCGCCGGGCTGCGGCGACGCGTCGCGCGGGTTCGCCCGTCAGGGCGTCCAGCGCGCATTCCGGATCCGCCGGTGGCCCCATGTGACCGCAGCCGCGGGGGCAGTCGGCGATTACGTCAGCCAGATCCGAAAACGACCGCAGCACGTCGTCGGGCTCGATGTGGGCCAGACCGAACGATCGGATGCCCGGTGTGTCGACCACCCAGCCACGGCCTCCAGGTAGCGGGAGCGCCACCGACTGCGTCGACGTGTGCTTGCCCTTGCCCACCCCCGACACCTCGCCGGTGGCGCGGTCTGCATGCGGCACAAGGCGATTCACCAGTGTGGATTTGCCGACGCCGGAGTGGCCGAGCAGCACGGTGACCTTCCCCGCCAGCAGCCGCTCCACCTCGTCGATCGGATCGCCGCGGCCCGCGGTGAGCACGGTGAGCTCCAGATCGGCGAACTGCTCGGCGAACGGTGCGGCAGGCGCCAGGTCGGTCTTCGTCAGGCACAGAATCGGCCGCAGCCCGCCGGCGTAGGCCGCGATCAGCGCCCGGTCCACCAGTCCGGTCCGCGGCGGGGGATCGGCCAGCGCGATCACCATGAGCAACTGGTCGGCGTTGGCGACGACCACGCGCTCGGTGGGATCGGTGTCATCGGCGGTGCGGCGCAACACTGTTCGCCGTTCACCACGGCGCACGATCCGGGCCAGGGTGTCGGGCCGCCCGGACAGGTCACCGACGACGTCGACCTGGTCGCCGACGACGATCGGGGTGCGGCCCAGTTCGCGGGCGCGCATCGCGGTGACCTGCCGGTTCGGATCACCCGCCAGAACGCAGCCCCACCGGCCACGATCGACGGTGACCACCATGGCCGGCACGGCGTCGGCGTGCTCGGGACGGGTCTTGGTGCGGGGCCGCGAGCCACGGCCCGACCGGATCTTGACGTCGGACTCGTCGTACTCGCGAGGGCTCAACCGCGGCCCACCATGTCGGTCCACAGCTGCGGAAAGGTGGGCAGCGTCTTGGCGGTGGTCGCGATGTCCTCGACCGTCACGCCGGGTACCCGCAGCCCGACGATCGCCCCGGCCATCGCCATCCGGTGATCGGCGTAGGAATGCCAGATGCCGGCGTGCAGGGGTACGGCGGTGATCACCAGGCCGTCGTCGGTTTCGGTGCAGTTGCCGCCGAGCGCGCTGATTTCGGTGCGCAGCGCGGCCAGCCGGTCGGTCTCGTGGCCACGCAGATGTGCGATGCCGGACAGTCGCGACACCGAACCGGGGGCGGCCAGTGCGGCCAGCGCGGCCACCGCCGGGGCGAGCTCGCCCACGTCGTGCAGGTCCACGTCAAATCCTTGGTAGCCGCCGGGCCCCTGCACTTCCAGGTGTGAATCCGCCTGGTGCACAGTCGATCCGAGCAGCTTCAGGATGCCTAAAATGGTGTCTGCGGGTTGTACGCTGACCGTCGGCCAGCCGGTGATGCGCACCGCACCGCCAGTCACCACGGCCGCAGCCAAGAACGGCACCGAGTTGGACAGGTCGGGCTCGACATCCCAGTGCCGTGCCGCGATCGGTCCCGGCGCCACCCGCCACCGATTGGCGCCTCCGTCATCGACGGCGACGCCGGCCTCGCGCAGCATCGCGACCGTCATCGCGATATGCGGTGCCGACGGGACCGACGTGCCGGTGTGCACGATGGTCAGGCCTTCAGTGAAGGCGGCGCCGGAGAGCAGCAGGCCCGAGACGAACTGTGAGGAGCCCGACGCGTCGATGTGGACGATGCCGCCCTCGACCGCACCGCGGCCGCGAACCAGAAACGGCAGCCCGGTGCCGTCGATGTCGACACCGAGCCCGCGCAGCCCGTCGAGCAGGGGAGCGATCGGCCGGATTCGGGCCTGCTCGTCACCGTCGAATTCGACGACCGCGGTGCTCAGCGCGGCCAGCGGCGGCACGAACCGCAGCACAGTGCCTGCCAGCCCGCAGTCGATACGCGCCTGCGGTCCTGGCGCGAGTGTCCCGCCGACCAACAGGTCGGCGTCCGTGCCGATGACCTCGATGCCGAGGGTCTGCAGCGCGCCGATCATCAGGTTGGTGTCGCGGCTGCGCAGCGCGCCACTGATCGTGGAATCACCCTGCCCCTGAGCGGCGGCCAGCGCCGCGAGCACCAGGGTGCGGTTGGTCTGCGATTTCGAGCCGGGCACCGTGACCGTGGCGTCGACGGCAGTCGCTGTCGCTGGTGCCGTCCACAACTCGGTGCTCACGTCTATACATCCTGCCTTGTCGTTGGCCCGGCCTCGAAGAGGCCACCGATCAGCACTGCGTCACCATGGAGTCATGTGCGGACGATTCGCGGTGACGACCGACCCGGCCCTGCTCGCCGAAAAGATCCAGGCCATCGATGAAGCGACCGAGGCGGCGAAGGAGGCCAGAGGGCCTAATTACAACGTCGCCCCGACGGCCACCGTCGCCACCGTGGTCAGCCGGCACACCCAACCCGACGACACCCCGACCAGGCGGGTCCGGCTGATGCGCTGGGGGCTGGTGCCGCCCTGGGTGAAGGCGACCGCCGATGGCACCCCGGAGAGCAAGGGCCCGCTGCTGATCAACGCGCGTGCCGAAAAAATCACCAGCTCACCGGCGTTTCGGGCGTCGGCGAAGAGCAAGCGCTGCCTGGTGCCGATGGACGGCTACTACGAGTGGAAACCCAACCCGGACAGCCCGGCCGGCAAGAAGGCCCGCAAGACGCCGTTCTACCTGCACCGGGCCGATGACGAGCCGCTGTTCATGGCCGGTCTGTGGTCGGTGTGGAAAAAGGATGATGCAGCGACGCCGTTGCTGACGTGCACGATCATCACCACCGATGCCGTGGGGGAGCTCGCCGAGATTCACGACCGGATGCCGCTGATCGTCGACGAGCGCGATTGGGACCGCTGGCTGGACCCCGATCAGCCCGCCGATACCGACCTGCTGAGTGCGCCGCCGGATATCGCCGGGATCGACGTGCGGGAGGTCTCGACCCTGGTCAACAGCGTCCGCAACAACGGTCCGGAGCTCCTCGAGCCGGTCGGTCCAGACAACCAACCGGTTGGCCTGTTCTAGCGCGTCGGCTGAGGTTAGGCTCACAGGCGAGATCCGACCAGCGAGAGGAACCGCCATGACCGCGGTCGAGCCCAAGGCCGATCAAGCCACCATCACCGTGCACAATCCCGCCGACGGTCGCGTCGCCGGCACCGTGCCGATCGACGGCCCGGAGACGGTGGCCGCCAAGGCCAGGGAGCTGCGGCTGTTCCAAGCCGAGTGGGAAGCGATCGGGCCTCGCGGGCGCAAGGTCTGGATGTACAAGTGGCAGAACTGGATCCTGGACAACGCCGACCACCTCACCGAGGTGTTGATGTCGGAGACCGGCAAATCGCGCAATGATGCCAGTCTCGAACCGGTGGCACTCGCCGACTCCATCAAGTACTGGGCAGGCAACGCCGAAGTCTTCTTGGCCGACGCGCACCCCAAGCCGCACAGTCTGGCGTACCGGATGAAGAAGCTGACCACGGTGTACCGCCCGTATCAGCTGGTCGGGATCATCGAGCCGTGGAACTTCCCGCTGGCGATGCTGGCGCTCGACGTGGTGCCCGCCCTGGCCGCCGGCGCCGCGGTGCTGCTGAAACCGTCTGAGGTGACGCCACTTTCGGCCGTCGAGTTCGCCCGCGGCTGGACCGAGGTCGGGGCGCCGCCAGTGCTCGCGCTGGCCACCGGATACGGCGCGACCGGCAGCGCGGTGATCGAGAACGCCGACTACGTCCACTTCACCGGATCGACCGCCACCGGCCGCAAGGTCGCGGTGGCCTGTGCCGAGCGGCTGATCCCGTACAGCCTGGAGCTCGGCGGCAAGGACCCGGCGATCGTGCTGGCCGACGCCGACATCGAGCGCGCGGCCAACGGCATCGCCTGGGGTGGGATGTTCAACTCCGGACAGGTGTGCATCTCCGTGGAGCGGGTCTACGTCGAGGCCCCGGTCTATGACGAGTTCATCGGCAAGCTCACCGAGAATGTCCGCAATATTGCTCAGGGACAAGAGGATTCGGGCTACAAGTACGATACCGGCGCGATGGCCACCGCGGCCCAGCGCGATATCGTCGGCCGCCACGTGCAGGACGCCGTTGATGCCGGGGCGCGGGTGCTCACCGGCGGCAAGGCCACCGGAGTCGGCACGTTCTTCCAGCCGACCGTGCTGGCCGACGTCACCCCGACGATGTCCTGCATCGCCGAGGAGACCTTTGGCCCGACGCTGCCGGTGGTCAAGGTCGCCGACGAGGAAGAGGCCATCCGGTTGGCCAACGACTCCAAGTACGGACTATCGGCCACGGTCTGGACCGGCGACACCGAACGCGGGGAGCGGGTGGCCCGGCGGCTGGAGTGCGGCGCGGTCAACATCAACGATGCTCTGACAAACGTGTTCTGCCCGTCGCTTCCGATGGGTGGTTGGAAGGACTCCGGCATCGGCTACCGGGCCGGCGGGCCCAGCGGTCTGATCAAGTTCTGCCGTCAGCAGGCGATCACCGCCCCGCGGATCCCGACCCAGAAGTCTGAGCTGGTCTGGTACTCGTCGTCGCGGCGGCAGGGCCGGGTTGCGCTGGCGATGATGCGGGCGTTTGCCGCAAACGGTGTGCGCCGCTTCGGTATTCGCCCAGGCAAGTAGGAGCCGGGCTTCGCCCGCACAAGTAAGGGGTCACCGGCTTCGGGCTCTCGCGCAAGTAGCGCGCGTCGATACGGCAGAATGCGGTCAGATTCTGTTGGTGGGGGAGAAACCGATGGCCAAGGCCGAGCCTGATGCGCACCTGGAAGCGTTGGTGCGCCAAGGCAGTCGCGCGGCTGTCGCGGTGGTGTTTGTGGTGTCGGCGTCGAACTGGCTCGGCTGGGCGACCGGTACCGAGCGGTTGACGAGGGTTTTTCGTTCCTGGCCGCAGATGACGCCGTGGGCAGCTCTGCTGATAGCCACTCTGGCCGGGGCCGTCCTGGCGCAATCGGGGGAGCCGTCCCGGTCGCGAGTGTGGGTCGGTCGCGGGTTGGCGGCGGCAACCGCCACCGCCGCGCTGGCCATCCTGGCCGAGTACGTGACGGGTCGGTCGCTCAGCCTGGATCAGGTGTGGTTTCCCGGGGGGGTCAGGGCCTTACCGCGGACGTGGCCGGGCCGCCCCAGCCCCCATACCGGGGTGACCGTTCTGCTGCTCGCGATTGCGGTCGGGCTGACCCGCGTCGATCGCGTGGCTGTCCGGGTGATTCGGACCGCGTGCCTGGTGTCGGCGCTGGCCGTGCCGTTCGTTGTGCTCACGGCGTACACATTCCAGGCACTCTCGGTTGTCGAAGTGGCGCCGTCGAACAGTATGGGCATCGCCACTGCCGTCGGGTTGGTGCTGCTGGTCGCGGCGGCCTTCGGGGCACGGCCCGACTGGAATCCGGTGGCCTGGCTGCTGGCGCGACCCGATGGCCGGGCCCTGCTCCGATTGGGCGCGTTATTCGCGGCGCTGCCGATCGTCATCGCACTGTCCCGGCTCGCATTCCTGGCACTTGGCGTGCGCGAGGATGTGGTGTGGGCGTTGTCGATCTCGGTGAGCGCCGTCATCATCGGAGTGACGGTCTTCTATCTGAGTCAGCGCGAACAGCGACTGCTGATCGACAGGGCACACCTGATCCGCGAGCGCGAGGACGCCGAGGCTCGCTACCGCATCCTCGCTGAAAACGCGGTGGACGCTGTCGTTCACCTACGGGGTACGCGGGTCGTGTGGATCTCGCCATCCGTCGAAGCAACATTCGGACTCGCCCCCGAATCGTGGATCGGCTCGGACTTCAACAGCCACGTCCACACCGACGACGTGAAATTTATGTCTGTCGGCGAACAATGCAGCGCCACAGACGAACCCGCGATCGAACGGTTCCGGATCAACCGGGGCGACGGCGGCTTCCACTGGGTCGACTGCCGTTCCAAAGCCTATGTGGACGCTGATGGCGAGGACGACGGCGTGATCGCAGCGCTGCGGGTCGTCGACGACCAGGTCGAGTTCGAGCGACGTCTCGAGCACTTGGCACGGTTCGACGTGCTCACCGGTTTGGTGAACCGTGCCGAGGCCCTCGACCGCCTCGAAGCCGCACTGGACGGTCCCAGGGTCGACGGCCGGCACATCGGCATCCTCTTCTGCGATATCGACGGATTCAAACGCATCAATGACACCTACGGGCACGCGGTCGGCGACATTGTGCTCGCGGCGTTGGCCGCCCGGATCCGTGAGTGCGTGCGCCACGGAGACACGGTCGGCCGCACCGGGGGAGACGAGATCCTGGTGCTGTTGCCCGCAGTTCGTGATCTCGATGCCGTCGCCAATATCGCGGAGTCGATTCGCTGTCGGGCGGCCGAACCGATCGAATATCCCGGTGGAATCATCAACGCCACCTTGAGTATTGGCGCGACACTGGCCGTTCCCGGCGAAGACGCCACCACGGCGACAGCGCGCGCCGACGAGGCGATGTACCGGGCCAAGGAGACGGGCCGCAACACCGTCGTGCAGGTTTAGTCCTCAGGGATTGCGGTAGCCGGGCGGGTTGGGGGTGTCGACCCATAGGTCCACACCCAACTCGGAGCCCGGAATGCAGTCGTAGACCGACAGATCGGTGACGCCGGAATCCAGCAGGACGTCCTCACACAGCAGCGTCTGCCCGGTGTATTCGCCGGCGGGCCTGCTCAACACCGCATAGGCGGCGTCGGCGTAGACCTCGGGCTTGCGCGAGCGGGCCATCGCCTCGTCGCCGCCCAGCAGGTTCTGCACGGCGGCGGTGGCGACCATGGTGCGTGGCCACAGCGTGTTGGATGCGATGCCTGCGGCACGCATCTCCTCGGCTATTCCCAAGGCGCACAATGTCATTCCGAACTTGGCCATCATGTACGGGGTGGGCTTGAGCCACTGCGACTCCAGCCGGATAGGCGGCGAGAGCGTGAGGATGTGCGGGTTCTCCCGGCCCTTCATGTGCGGGATGCATGCCTGCGAGACGGTGTAGGTGCCGCGAACCTGGATGCCGTTCATCAGATCGAAGCGTTTCAGCGGCACCTCTTCGATCGAGCCGAGGTTGATCGCCGAGGCGTTGTTCACGCAGATGTCGATGCCGCCGAACTGCTCGACAGCCTTCGCCACGGCGGATGCCACCGAGTCGCCGTCGCGGACGTCGCCGACGATCGGCAGGGCCTGGCCGCCGGCGTCCTCGATCTCCTTGGCGGCGGTGTAGATTGTGCCCGGCAGTTTGGGGTGGGGCTCGGTGGTCTTGGCCACCAGTGCGACATTGGCCCCGTCGGCCGCGACGCGCTTGGCGATGGCCAGGCCGATGCCGCGGCTGGCGCCGGAGATGAACATGGTTTTGCCGGAGAAAATACTTGCCACCCGTGCCACCCTAGACCGCGCGGATATCGGCGGTCACCGCCTGCGTCAACCGCACCAGATCCTGCGGGGCCAGCGCCACATCCCAGCCACGCTTACCGGCGCTGCACAGCACCCGCGCGAAGCTCAGCGCGGAAGCGTCGACCACCGTAGGCAGCCGCTTGCGCTGGCCCAGCGGCGAGATACCGCCCAGCACGTAACCGGTGGCGCGTTCGGCGGCGGCCTGATCGGCCATCGTTACTTTCGACAGCCCCAGTGCCGCGGCGGCGGCCTTCAGCGACAACTTCCACGGCACCGGCAACACGGCCACCGCCAGCACCGATCCGGCCGCGATGATCAGCGTCTTGAAGATCTGCTCGGGCACCAGGGAATCGCCTGCCAGGGCGGCGACGGCCTCCTCGCCGTACGACTGCGACCGGGGGTCGTGGTGGTAGCGCAGCACCTCATGGGGTGCACCGGCCGCTACCAGGGCCGCGATCGCCGGAGTTGCTGCACGACTCACCGGCTCAGTTAACCGTGGGAAATAGCCTGGTGAGAAATCCTGTTGTGGACAGTGTTCGTAGCTATCCAGGCCCGCAATCCGCGGTCTCCTCGGAAAAGCTGTTGGTCACAGCCTTAGGATCGGAAGGAGAGAAGTCCGGTGTCAGCTGCAGTGTGCATGATGGCGCAAGAGCAGGCACCCGCATTTCTCATCCGTCCGATACCGCTGCCGGAGCTCATCTGGAGCACCGCGGCAGAAGGGACTGTGTCACCCACGATGACCGATATCGACACCGAGGTTCCCGCCCGCGAGGAGTCCGACGCGGAGTTGACCGCGCGCTTCGAGCGCGACGCGATCCCGCTGCTGGATCAGCTCTACGGCGGTGCGCTCCGCATGACGCGCAATCCGGCCGATGCCGAAGACCTACTGCAAGAAACCATGGTCAAGGCCTACGCCGGCTTCCGGTCCTTCCGCGAGGGCACCAACCTCAAGGCGTGGCTGTACCGGATTCTGACGAACACCTACATCAACAGTTACCGCAAGAAGCAGCGCCAGCCGGCTGAGTATCCGACCGAGGAGATCACCGACTGGCAGTTGGCGGCCAACGCCGAGCACACCTCCACTGGACTGCGCTCAGCCGAGGTCGAGGCACTCGAACTGCTGCCCGACACCGAAATCAAGGAAGCTCTGCAGGCATTGCCGGAGGAGTTTCGGATGGCGGTGTACTACGCCGACGTCGAGGGCTTCCCGTACAAGGAGATCGCCGAAATCATGGATACCCCGATCGGGACGGTGATGTCCCGGCTGCACCGAGGCAGGCGCCAGTTGCGCACCCTGCTGGCCGACGTTGCCAAGGAACGCGGGTTCGCCCGGCGGGCAGGAGCGGAGCGACCCGGGGATGAACTCCGCGGCCAGACGGAGGACACGCCGGAGGAGGTCGTCTCATGAGCGACGAGAACGTATCGGGCGATATGGACTGGCGTCCGCCGGTCGGACCGGTGGACCCGGCTCATCCCGAGTGCGCTGCGGTGATCGCGGAGGTGTGGACGCTGCTCGACGGTGAATGCACGGCCGAGACGAAAGACCGGCTGCGTCATCACCTCGAAGAGTGCCCGACGTGCCTGCAGTACTACGGGGTCGAGGAGCGCATCAAGAAGCTGGTCGCGTCCCGGTGCAGCGGAGAGACGGCTCCCAAGCATTTGTTGGAGCGGGTGCGCCTGCAGATCAGCCAGACCACGATCATCCGGCGCGGATAACGTGCCAAAACAAAGGGCCCGGCATCATGCCGGGCCCTTTGTTATCAGACGTGAGTGTTATCAGGCGTTGGGACGCCTGCCGTGGTTGGCTTTGCTGTGCTTGCGGTCCCGCTTCTTACGGCCACGCTTGGCCATGATGTACCTCCATGTGATCTTGACGCTGCATACAGTGTCTCACGGCACCATCCAACCTCTGACCACCCGGTGTTGTGGTTCGATAGAGCCGCATCAAGAGTTTGAGCAGCACCAAGAGTGAGGGTGAAGATGGCCGAGGATGTTCGCGCCGAGATCGTGGCCAGTGTGCTCGAGGTCGTGGTCAGCAAGGGAGACCAGATCGGCGCGGGCGATACCCTGGTGCTTCTGGAGTCGATGAAGATGGAGATCCCGGTGCTGGCCGAAGTCGGCGGCACCGTCACTGAGGTCAGCGTGTCGGTAGGCGACGTCATCCAGGCCGGCGACCTCATTGCCGTGATCGACTAGCTCCGTGTCCACCCTCGGTGACCTGCTCGCCGAGCACACGGTGCTCCCAGGCAGCGCTGTGGACCACCTGCATGCAGTGGTCGGCGAATGGCAACTTCTGGCGGACCTCTCGTTCGCCGACTATCTGATGTGGGTGCGTCGCGACGACGGCGCGCTGGTCTGCGTGGCCCAGTGCCGGCCGAACACCGCCCCGACCGTCCTGCTCAAGGACGCCGTCGGAACCGTCGTCGCCGAGGGGGAGTTGCCGCTGGTGACCTCGGCGTTCGACTCGGGTGCGATCGGCCGCGGTGACAGCGATCCGAAACTGCGCGAACCCGACATCGACGTCGAAGCCGTTCCGGTCAGCTACAACAACAACGTGGTGGCCGTCCTGACCCACCAGACCGCGCTGGCCGAGCGGCGCACCTCCTCGCCACTGGAGCGCGCCTACCTGGACTGCGCGGGCAACCTGCTGCACATGCTGTCCGAAGGCACGTTTCCCAACGTCGGCGACCTGGCGCTGTCCCGGTCGAGCCCCCGGGTCGGTGACGGTTTCATCCGACTCGACGTCGACGGCGTCGTCGCCTACGCCAGCCCCAACGCGTTGTCGGCCTACCACCGGATGGGGCTGGCGGCCGAGCTCGAGGGCCACAACCTGGTGGCGATCACCCGGCCGCTGATCTCCGACCCCTTCGAGGCCCTGGAACTGGCCGAGCACGTGCGGGACTCGCTGGCCGGTGGGTCGAGCATGCGGCTGGAGGTCGACGCCGGCGGTGCCGCGGTACTCATGCGCACACTGCCCCTGGTGGTCCACGGCGCCGCTGCCGGGGCTGCGGTGCTCATCCGGGACGTCACCGAGGTCAAGCGCCGCGACAGGGCTCTGCTGTCCAAGGACGCGACCATCCGCGAGATCCACCACCGGGTCAAGAACAACCTGCAGACCGTCGCCGCGCTGCTGCGCCTTCAATCTCGCCGCACCAGTAATGAAGAGGCCCGCGAGGCACTGATGGAGTCGGTGCGCCGGGTGGCTTCGATCGCCCAGGTGCACGAGGCGTTGTCGATGTCCGTGGACGAGGAGGTCAACCTCGACGAGGTGATCGACCGGATCCTGCCGATCATGAACGACGTGGCCCGCGTCGACACGCCCATCCGCATCAACCGGGAGGGCGCGCTGGGCGTGCTGGACGCCGACCGGGCCACCGCCTTGGTGATGGTGGTGACCGAGCTGGTGCAGAACGCCATCGAGCACGCCTTCGAGCCGTCGGCCAAACAGGGCTGCGTGACGATCAGGTCCGAGCGCTCGGCCCGGTGGCTGGACGTCGTCGTGCACGACGACGGGCGTGGGCTGCCGGACGGTTTCAGTCTGGAGAAGTCCGACCGGCTGGGCCTGCAGATCGTGCGGACTCTGGTGACCGCGGAGCTCGACGGCTCGCTGGGAATGCATGAGGTTGCCGGTGGCGGGACCGATGTGGTGTTACGGGTGCCACTTGGGCGACGTACGAGTGCGCGAGTTCCGCAATAGCAAATGTGACGGACATGACATTGAAATATAAAAAACCGCGGCTCCCGGCATTTGCCGGGACCGCGATTTTTTCGAGCTATGAAAGAGACTTAGACGCTTGTGCGAGCGCGGGTCCTGGCGTTGCGACGCTTGAGCGCGCGACGCTCGTCCTCGCTCATGCCGCCCCAGACGCCGGCATCCTGGCCGGAATCCAAAGCCCAGCTCAGGCACTCCGTCGTCACCGGACAACGGTTGCATACGAGCTTCGCGTCGGCGATCTGGGCAAGCGCCGGACCGCTGTTCCCGACAGGGAAGAACAGTTCCGGATCCTCGTCCCGACAGACCGCCTTGTGGCGCCAATCCATTTGTCGCTACTCCTTACTAAGTGCGCGACTGATCGCGCTGGCTTTTTCTTCGGCTGTTAACGCGTGCACACAAATGTTTCTGTGCTGTTGCATCCGATCGTTTCACAGCCTCGACGGATGTCAATAGGACTCAGTTAACACGTGGGCAATGTCACTACGGGGGTGGGTCAACTAACCCTCTACCCGTTTGTACTACACTCAACTCACCTGCGCCCTCAGGCAGACAGCGTGAAGTTATTACCGCTGGTCAGACGGGGTGGCCTTTGGGGGAGCGACCACGCTCAACACCTCCGGAACCGACCGGAACGTCATTTCTTCGCGCAGCCCGAGAAAATCTCCGTCGATCTGGCTAGCGACGGGTTCGGCGCTGGTGATCCGCACCCAGGCCACGTTGTCGTCCCGGATCAGGTGCTTGGCCTTGATGTTGTGCTTCTGGGACACCATGCGTCGCACCAGCATCAGGTTCTTCCAGACGTTCATGCTGGTCACGGCGAAAACACCCAGGCCGGTCTCGAATGTGGTGTCCGGGTTGGTCCATACCGGCGTCGTGTTGGCGTAGGTCCACGGGGTCGAGTTGGAGATGAACGCGAAGTAGACGCCGGTCACCGGTGCCTGGTCGGCGAGTTCCAGCGTCAGCAGGGGTTCTTTGCGGGCGCTGGCCAGCATCTCCCGTATCGCCACCCGGATGTAGCGGCCCGCAGTTACCTTGCGGCCCTTGGCCCGCTGCGCTTCCACCGCCGCCACGACATCGCCGTCGACGCCCATGCCCGCGGTGAACACCGCCCAGCGCTCGCCGCAGTCCATCAGCCCGATCCGTCGCCACGCTGCGCCGTTGCGGCGCGCGGTGAGCAGGTCGACCAGCTGATTGGTGGCGGCGATCGGGTCCGGGCTGATGCCCAGCGCCCGGGCGAAGACGTTCGCCGACCCGCCGGGCACCACGGCCACTGCGGGCATCGTGTCCGATATTGGCCGGCCTGGCCGGCCCATCAGCCCGTTGACCACCTCGTTCACCGTGCCGTCGCCGCCGTGGACGATGATCACGTCGGTGCCGTTGTGCTTGGCGGCTTCGGCGATCTCGATGGCGTGGCCGCGGTGATCGGTGTGCACGACCTCCAGCTCCACCCGACTCTCCAATGCATGGGCGAGCAGATCGCGGCCGGCCGCCGTGGTGGAGGTGGCGTTCGGGTTCACGATCAGGACGGCACGCACGAGCCATGAGCCTAATCGCGTCGCGGACCGGAATTCGAAGTGTTTGCCTGCTCATCACTAAGGGGTCAGCTGCCGGTGGCATGCTCGCGGCGTGATTGTGGGGTCGGAGCCGGGTTCGGCCAGTGCCGTCGGCTGGTTCCACCGGGCCTGTGAGGCGGTCGTCGCGCGGCTGCCCCTGGGCCTGAATTCCGTTGTGGCGCCGACTTTTTTGGGTTTCGTGGTGATCAACTCCGGCACCTTCGCGCTGGATTTGGTGGTGCTCACGGTGCTGCACGGGGTGTTGCATGCGCCGTTCGGCCTCGCGGTGACGCTGGCCTACGCATGTGCCTTCGCCGCGAGCTACATCCTCAATCGGGTGGTGAACTTCCAGTCCCACGGTGCTGTCGGGCCGCAGGTGGCCGTTTACGTCGTCGTCGTCGTGATCAACTACCTGGCCTTCATCCTCGGCATTTCCACTGCGCTGCGCGCCCTCGGTGTCGAGTACCACCTGGCCCGGATAGCGGCAGGCGCGTGCGAGGGGATCTACATGTACTGCGCTATGCGGTGGGTGGTGTTCCGGCGGTGAGGCGCCCGGTGGGGGAGACGACACGGGCCGCCGCCTCGATCGCCGCGGACCGCCGGTGGGCCAATATCTCCGGTGACGTGGTCGCGGCGGCCGGGTCGGGGAAGTGTGCCCATGCCAATGCGATGCCGAACAGGGTGACGAGGAGGTCGCGGGGATCCCAGCACGGATCGACGTACCCGGCGGCCTGGGCTTCGGCGATTGTGGCGATAGCCAGTTCGGGCAGTGGCTGGCCATCGGCGGTGGGCTCGGCCAGCGTGAGCCCCTCGAGATGGGCCCACGCCACCATCCGATGGTGCTCGGGGCGGCGCACATTCACGTCGAAGACGTCGCCGACGAACTCGGGGACGGCGTTGGGCCGCATCTGAACCGCCTGGAAGAACTCGGCGACATCGACGGCGAGCACCTCGCGGAAAAGCGCCTCCTTGTCGCCGAAGTGGGCGTAGAGCCGTTCCTTGCTCGCGCTGGCTGCCGAGGCGATGCGATCGATGCGCCCACCTGCGAACCCGTACCGGGCGAACTCGCTGCGCGCGGCGGCCAGGATCTGTTCGCGCAGCTCTGAGGTGCTTCTCACAAAGCAAGAGTATAAAGAACGAACTAGTTCGTTTGTGGCAGGTGAGGAGATCAGAATGGGCAGCGGACCAGAGGTGGCGCAGGTCGCCGTCATGGATCACCCGCCGCGGGTGCGTGCGCTCAAGCGGATGCTTGGAGCCGTCGCCGACGGTATCCATCCGGTGGTCGACCTGTGGCGCCCCTATATCGACGGGTTGGGCAACCTACCCGCCGACGGCCGATTTCTGTTGGTGGGCAACCACACTCAGATGGGCAGCGCCGAGACCTTCCTGATCCCGTATGCGGTCCGCCGGGAGATCGGGGTGCGGGTGCGGCCGCTGGCCGACCGGCAGTTCGGTCAGATGCGAGGCCTGCCCGGCGACCTGCTGGCGGCATACGGGGGCGTCGTCGGCGCACCGGAAACCGCGCGCGAACTCATGCGCCACGACCAGACCGTGCTGGTGTTCCCCGGCGGCGGCCGCGAGATCCCGAAATTCAAAGGCGAGGAGTACACCCTGCGCTGGCAGGGGCGCTCGGGCTTCGCGCGGATCGCTGTGGAGACCGGCTATCCGATCGTGCCGGTCGGGCTCGTCGGTGGTGACGACGTCTACCGCAGCCTCACGTCGCGGGACAGTGCGTGGGGCCGGTTCAGCCAAGCCATGAGCAGCCGGTTCGGTGGCCGCGACGATATGGCGCTGCCGTTGTTGCGCGGTGTCGGGCCGACGCTCATTCCGCGGCCGGAGCGGATGTATCTGCGGTTCGGCACCCCAATCGACACCACCACGCCGGTCGGCATCGACGCGGCGGGCTGGGCCGACGACGTGAAGCGGCGCACGCAGGCGCAGCTCGAGCAGATTCTGGACGACCTCCTGGTGCTGCGGGAGACCGATCCCTATCGCGGGCTCAGCCCGCTGGGCTGGTTTCGCGCGGCTCGACCGGAACCGGCACCGGCCGCGGCCGGAATCGGCACAGTGCAACGGGTTACCTTACGGGGGTGACCCAACCTGCTCTCCCGCCTGTGGTTCGCTACGCCGGATTCGTGGCGGCCGCCGAAGGTGTCGTGGCGATCGTCGTGGCCGTGGTGCTGGTCGTGCGCGCGGTCTCCGGCGCCGACCAACACATCGTCAACGGGTACGGCACGGCCGGCTGGTTCGCCGTGATGGGCGCCGCCGTGGCGGCCGCCGGCTGGGCGCTGATCACCGGGCGGCGGTGGGGCAGGGGAATCGCGATATTCGCCAACCTGCTGCTGTTGCCGGTGGCCTGGTACATCGTTGCCGCACACCAGCCTGTCTACGCGGTCGCGCTCGGCGGGGTGGCGATCGCCGTACTCGCGCTGTTGTTCAGCCCGCCCGCACTGCGCTGGGCGTCAGGGGCCGAGGACTAAATCTCGGCTGCCAACGCATCCAGCTCCGGGCCGCTCACCCGGTAGTTGATCCACTCCGACATCTGCTTACCGCCGACGGCGTCGTAGAGCGCGATCGCGTTGACGTTCCAATCCAGGACCTCCCACGCGAGGCGGGTGTAGCCGTTGTCGACGCACTCTTTGGCCAGGGTCGCCAGTAGCACACGGGCCAGCCCGCGCCGGCGGAACTTGTCGCGAACGAACAAGTCTTCCAAGTAGATTCCGGCTACGCCGTCCCAGGTGGAGAAGGTGCGGAACCACAGGGCCACCGCGGCGGCTTCGCCGTCGACCTCGGCGATGTGGCAGAACCCGACCGGGTTGTCGGCGAAAAGTGCGGCGGTGATCTGGCTTTCGGTCACCGTGCACTGATCGAGCGCGTGCTCGAACTCCGCGAGCTCGCGGATCATCGCGACGATCTCGGCCTCGTCCCCGGGTCGGGCCAGACGGATCTCGGTCATTGCTGTACCCCCAGTGCCGACAGGATTGTCCTGAATTTCGTTGTGGTTTCCGCGACTTCGTCGTCAGGATCGGATTCTGCGACGATACCGCCGCCGGCTTGGGCGAGTGCCCCGCGCCGGTCGGCGGACAGCTGGGCGCCGCGGATCGCCACCACCCAGCGGCCATCGCCACGTGCGTCGCACCAGCCGACCGCGCCGGCGTAGAAGCCGCGGTCGCCTTCCAGCTGCGCGATCAGATCGACCGCGTCCTGGGTTGGCACGCCGCCCACCGCCGGGGTGGGATGCAGCGCGAGCGCCAAATCGATTGCGGTGACGGCGGTGTCGCGCAGCCGGCCGCGGATCGGGGTGGACAAATGCCACAGCGCGGTGGTGTGGCTCAGCTGCGGTCGGGCGGCCACGTCGAGCTCGGCGCAGAGCGGCTCGAGCGCGGCGCGCATGGCGTCGACGACCAACTGGTGCTCGTGACGGTTCTTCCCCGACTCGGCAAGCGCGGCGCCGTTGGCGGCGTCGGTCTCCGGATCCGTCGAGCGCGGCGCCGACCCGGCGAACGGCTGGCAGGTCACCAGATCACCGGAGCGGGCCACCAGCAACTCAGGGCTGGCGCCGACCAACGCGGCGCCGGTGTAGTCGCCGCCGGCCGGGGACAGGTCGGCCAGGTACGCGCATGCCTCGGCGTCGTCGGCCACCAGCCGGCGCAGGATCGCCCGCTCGTCCAACGGGCCGTCGGCGACAAGGCTCAGGGCGCGCGCCAAAACGACCTTCTGCAAAGCACTTTCGGGCTTGGTGAGGCGGTCCAGCGCGGTCCGGATGCGGGCGCGGTGCTCGTCGGGTGAGGGCAGCGTCGCGGCGATCCGAACCGTGGGCAGCGCCGCCACCGGCCATACCGGCAACGCGTCGGTGAACGTCACCGACGCCGGCGACAGCAGCGCTGCCTTGCCCCTGATGTCGAACGGAAGCGCGCCGACCACCAGCTCGGCGGATCCGGCGGCCAGCGCGGCCGACGCGGCGGCGACATCGTCGTACCCCGTCTGGATCCCCTCGGCGACGACCGTCCCGGCGGGCCCGCTCAACACAAAGGACGGTTGCGCCATCACGTCCCGGTGACCGGCTCGCGGTGGCTGGTCAGGCCCAGCGCCGAGAGCTGCCGCAAGCCGTACTCGAAACCGCCCACCGCGACCGAGGCCGGGCCGAATCCGTAGCGCGCGCCCTCACGCAGCGGCTGCTCCACCCAGCGGGTGGCCACCGAGCGGGAGAAGTGGCCGTGGCCGACGAACACCACGTCGCGATCGACCATGCTGTCCAGGGCGTAGGACACCGCCTGGTCGGCCCGCATGCTCACCTGATCGACGCTCTCGCCGCCGGGGCAGCCGTAGGTCCACAGCAGCCAGCCGGGGGTATCGGTGCGGATCTGGCGGGTGGTCAGGCCCTCGTAGTCGCCGTAGTTCCACTCCACCAGCAGCGGGGACACCTCGTCGACGGTCAGGCCGGCCAGCTCCGCGGTGGCCAGCGCGCGCTTGCGCGGGCTGCTGATCACCAGCGGGTTGTCCAGGCCAAGGTGGGCCAGTGTCAGAGCGGCCAGTTTGGCCTGCTCGCGCCCATACTCGGTGAGGTCGAGGTCGGTGGTACTGGTGTGCTGGCCGCTCTTGGACCATTCGGTTTCGCCGTGCCGAAGCAGGACCAACCGATGTGTACCGACGCTCACGCTCACTGATTCTGCCCGATGACCAGGCGCGCCGTGGCAGCCGGGACGCAACTGCTCAGAACCTGCAAGGATGGTCCCCGTGACCCGAGTATTGGCGGTTGCCAACCAAAAGGGTGGGGTAGCCAAAACGACCACGGTCGCGTCTCTGGGTGCGGCTTTCGTAGATGCGGGCAAGCGTGTCTTGCTCATCGACCTCGACCCGCAGGGGTGTCTGACGTTCTCGCTGGGTACCGACCCCGACAAGCTGCCGGTGTCGGTGCACGAGGTGCTTCTCGGCGACGTCGAGCCCAGCGCCGCTCTGGTGGAAACGGCCGAAGGCATGACGCTGCTGCCGGCCAACATCGACCTGGCCGGCGCGGAGGCCATGCTGCTGATGCGAGCCGGGCGCGAGTACGCGCTGAAACGCGCGCTGGACAAGCTCGACGACCAGTTCGACGTGGTGATCATCGACTGCCCACCATCGCTGGGTGTGCTCACCCTCAACGGGCTGACCGCGGCCGACGAGGTGATCGTGCCGCTGCAGTGCGAGACACTGGCGCACCGCGGCGTGGGTCAGTTCCTGCGCACGGTGGATGACGTGCAGCAGATCACCAACCCAAACCTCAAGCTGCTGGGTGCACTACCGACGTTGTACGACTCGCGCACCACGCACAGCCGCGACGTGCTCCTCGACGTCGCCGACCGTTACGACCTGCCGGTGCTCGCTCCGCCGATCCCGCGAACCGTGCGCTTCGCCGAGGCCAGTGCGTCCGGCTCGTCGGTGCTCGCGGGGCGAAAGAGCAAGGGCGGCACGGCTTATCGCGATCTGGCCAGCTCGTTGCTGAAGCACTGGAAGTCCGGCAAGGCGCTGCCGACGTTCACCCCTGACGTCTAGGGGTTCGTTCCGAAGGCGACCAGCGCGGCTCCGCGCTGCTCGATCACCTTCGAGTCGGTGACGGTGGGCACCACCGGTCCGGAGCCGTCCGGATGCGTGACAGCGATGGTGCGCTCCAAGATGTCTTTGGCTGGGTCGTACACCCCGATGCCGGTGGTCAGCGGGATCAGCAGCTTGCCGGCCATCATTGCGCCGGGACCCAGCGGGGCCCCGGCGCCGGATGCCTCGATCTTGTAGCGCTGGGACAGCCGGCTGTCGAAGACCTCGACGCTGTCGCCGGTCCACCAGGTGAACAGGTCGCCTGCGCGGGTGACGGCCTGGGCCGGATTCGCAAGCACCGGAGCCTTTTTCAGCAGCCAGCTGGCGACCATGGTGCCGGTGTCGTCGTAGACGGCCATCTCGGGTTGAGGCGTGGGCAGGTACACCAGTGTGGTGGTACCCGACACCGCCAGCACGCGCGCCTCGGAATCGGGGGCGACGCCGGGCAGCGGCACGTTCTTGGTGTCGGGTTCGTCTTCCTCTTTCGCCGGCTTGAGCAGTGTCAGGCGCAGGTCCTTCTGGTCCCGGCAGGCTTCCAGCACCGACACGGCTTCATCGCTGGCGGCCGCCGACATCAGCGTGCAGCCGGCGCCGAGGCCCTGGTTGACCGGTTTGACCCGGGCGTCGATCTCGCCGTAGGACAGCATCCGCACCAGATCCGAGCGCCACAGCTCCAGCCGGGTGGGTCCGGCCGAGAGGACGGCGCTGCCGTTGGAGCTGAGCACCACGTGCTTGTCGGCATACGAGGTGCGGGTCGCGCCACGCTGTCCGGTGCCGCCGTTGATACCGCTGACTTGCCCGCAGCCGCGGACGTCGGGGTAGACCGCGACGACGAGGTCGTAGACGTAGGACACCCCGCACAGGTTGGTGTCGCGGGCGAAAGTCCACCGGTTCTGACCAGTCTGCGGATCGCGGCCCTCGACAGTCGTGCCGTCGCCGGTCACTACGGTGCCGCCGACCACGAGCGGGCTCAGCGTGCGCGGGCTGGCCGCGGTCCACAGCTGGTGCAGCGTGTCGGGAACCACCCGCGCCGGAACCGGATTGGGTGCCGGCGAGGTGGCGGGCCTGCTGATCGTGGCCCGCGCCGAGCTGTTCCACCAGAACAGCGCGGCGACGACGGCCACGACAAGCGCGATCGTCGCCGCGGCGATGAGATCGCCCTTGGTGCGGCGCTCAGGTCTGACCATCTAGGCGACGATAGCGGTCGTCAGCTTGCTGTTGCGGGGGCCTCGGCGGCGTTGCGCGGCCGGCGCCGGCGCCGGCGCTTACGAGCCGGGCTGTCGTCGCCGCCGTCGGTCGCCGTGGCCTTGTCCCCGGAGGCGGGAGCAGCGGCGTCCACCGCGGTCTCGACGTGCCCGGTGGCTCCCTCGCCGCCGCGGGTGCGACGACGGGATCGGTTGCGGCTGGACCGCTCTCGGCTGGAGTCCTTGTCCTTGGAGCTGATCCGGGTGCCGCCGTCACTCTTGGCGGCCTGTGCCGACTTGCGCGGGCCGCCGACGGTGCCGCCGGCATCGGCGGGGATGCCGAGTTCTTCGTAGAAGTGCGGCGAGTTGGAGTACGTCTCCGCGGGGTCGGCGCAATCGAGCTTGAGCGCGGTGTTGATCATCGCCCAACGGTCGAGCTCGTCCCAGTCGACGAGGGTGATGGCGATGCCGGTCTTGCCGGCCCGCCCGGTGCGGCCGATGCGATGCACGTAGGCCTGCTCGTCTTCGGGGATCTGGTAATTGATGACATGGGTGATGTCGTCGATATCAATGCCACGGGCGGCCACGTCGGTGGCCACCAGCACGTCGACGTCACCGGTGCGGAACGCCTTGAGGGCCTTTTCCCGGGCGATCTGGCCGAGATCGCCGTGCACGGCGCCGACCTTGAACCCGCGCTCGGCGAGCTCGTCGGCCACCTTCTGCGCGGTGCGCTTGGTTCGGGTGAAGATCATCGTCGCGCCGCGGCCCTCGGCCTGCAGGATGCGGCTGACCATCTCGACCTTGTCCAGCGCGTGCGCGCGGTAGACGAACTGCTCGGTGCTGTCGTGGGTGGCCGCACCTTGCACGCCCTCGGCCCGGATGTGGGTGGGCTGGTTCATGAACGTGCGGGCCAGCGTGATGATGGGGTCCGGCATCGTTGCCGAGAACAGCATGGCCTGCCGCTTCTCGGGGATCTGCTTGAGGATGCGCTCGATATCGGGCAGGAAGCCCAGGTCGAGCATCTCGTCGGCCTCATCGAGCACCAGCATGCTCAGTCCGCCGAGCTGCAAATGCCCCTGCTGAGCGAGGTCGAGCAGTCGACCCGGCGTGCCGATCACGACGTCGACGCCCTTCTGCAGGGCCGCGATCTGTGCCTCGTAGGGTCGCCCGCCGTAGATGGAGGTGACGGACAGCTTGCGATCGCCTTGGCCCGCAGCGTCCACCTTCAAATACCGAGCGGCGCTCGCGAGGTCTTCGTACACCTGCAGGCAGAGCTCACGGGTCGGCACGACGACCAGCCCACGCGGGATTCCGCTGAGTTCGCGATCGCTGTCGGTGGTGATGCGCTGCAGCATCGGTACGCCGAACGCCAAGGTCTTGCCCATACCGGTGCGGGCCTGGCCGATGAGGTCGTCTCCGGCCAGGGCCATCGGCAGGGTCTGTTCCTGGATGGCGAAGGCGAATTCCTTGCCTTCTTCAGCGAGGGCGCGGACGATCTCGTCGCGGACTCCGAGCTGGGCGAATGAGAGCTGGGGATGAGTTGTCAAAGGGGTCATGTGGTGGCGTTGTGCCTTCCGTAGTCGGTCCTCGATGGTGCTATCCAGCGCGCACGAGTTCTGACTGTCGGAATGGAGTCGGCTTCAAGAGATTCGATGCCGATTCGCCGGGCCCTGCACTGAGGGAGGCGGGCCCACTGCGTGCACGCACATTTCCTTGACCGCGCCTCACGGCGCTTGTCAGCTGCCATTGTAGCTGGTCGCGCTTGCTGGGACTGATCACAGCCCCGGCCGCGACTACAGTGACGGCCATGACAGCCCCGCAACCCGCCGCCGAGTCAGCGGCGAGCATCTCCGCCGATCATCCCGGCGTCAACGAGCTGTTCGCACTACTGGCCTACGGCGAGGTCGCGGCGTTCTATCGGCTGACCGACGAGGCGCGGATGGCTCCGGACCTGCGGGGCCGGATCAACATGGCCAGCATGGCCGCCGCTGAGATGGCCCACTACGACCTGCTGCGCGATGCGTTGAAGGCGCGTGGCGTCGATGTCGTCCCGGCGATGTCGCGGTACGCCTCGGCACTGGAGAACTACCACCGCCTGACCACGCCGAGCACGTGGCTGGAGGCCCTGGTCAAGACGTATGTCGGCGATGCGCTGGCGGCCGACTTCTACCTCGAGATCGCCGACGTGCTTCCCGACGAGGTGGCCGCGGTTGTGCGGGGAGTGCTCTCGGAGACGGGTCACTCGCAGTTCGTGGTCGCCGAGGTTCGCGACGCGGTGACCACCAGCGGACGGCAGCGCAGCCGGCTGGCGCTGTGGTCGCGCCGGCTGCTCGGTGAGGCGATCACCCAGGCCCAATACGTGCTGGCCGACCACGACGAACTCGTCGATCTGGTGTTGGCCGGGCCGGGCGGGCTGGGCCAGGTGGCCGATTTCTTCGACCGGCTGCAGCGCACGCACGACGACCGGATGCGCCAGCTCGGCCTGGCTTAGCGGTTGCAGGTCGCGGAGATCGTGTTGTCGGTCTGTGCGGCGACGGTGACCCCGCGAGCGTCGGTGATCCAGCAGTTCAGCTGACTTCCGCTGCTGCTGGCGGTGACGTAGTTGACCGGCACGGTCGGAATCACCGTCATCCGCCAGGGCAGCGAGACGTTTTCCGACGTGCGCAACGCCCCCGTCTCGTCGGCGTAGGTGATGGTCACCGGATCGTCGGGCCGCTGGTTACCGGCGACGGTGTACACGATCTCGCCGGAATCCACCGATGCCTGCGCCAGCGGTGCGGCCGCCGGGGCGGTCGGCGGGGGAACCATCACCGGTGTCTCCACCGGTAGACCCGGGACGGTGACGGTGACCGGCGCGGGCGCCGGGGTCGACGTCCGGGGGCCGGGGATGGCCACCACCGTGCGGGTGGGGGTGGCGTCGCCGAATTCCGGCGTGGTGGTGGCGGCGTCGCCGGTCCGCACGACCAACGTCGTCGCCGATGCGGCCACCAGCACGCCCGCGGTGGTCAGCGCCACCCGGGGCCACTGAACCAGCCGCTGTCGACGTTTCTTGTCGCTCACGAGGCAAGGTTATGGACGCGCACGCCGCATCCCGGCGCGCCGCGCCTGTCCGTTGCCATGCTGTTATCGCAGCTTGACGCCCTATTCGCTCACCGCGAACGGCTGCCCTCAACCACGCACCCGGGCGTCCACTAGCCTTCTGAGGTAGTCGCGTACGCGACGTAGATACGACAGAAGGGGCCAGTGTGGAGGTCAAGATCGGCGTCACGGACAGCCCGCGTGAGCTCGTGTTCACCAGCACACAGACGCCTGCAGAGGTCGAAGAGCTCGTGACCTCGGCGTTCTCGAAGGGCGGCTCGGACGTTCTGAGACTGACCGACGACAAGGGACGCCGCTTCCTGGTGCAGACGGCCAGGATCACCTACGTCGAGATCGGTGTTGCCGACGTGCGCAGGGTCGGCTTCGGGATCGCCGCGGGAGCAGCGGGCGCCTAGCCCGTGTCAGCCGCGAGTCAGCGGGACGTGTGACAGTCCGCCCCAGGCGAACTGCACCGTCCCGTCGACCGCTGCCTCTTTGGAGACCGGGCGGTCAGCGTTCAACCAGTACCGCGCGCTGTCGACACTGATGGCGACCAGCCCGACCGCGATCATTCTGGCCCGGTGCGGATCGAGCCCCGAATCCCGGCTGATCAGGTCGAACACCGCGTCGGTGCACGATTCGGTGGCCACCTTCACCTGAACGGCGACCTGCGGCTCGGTGATGTAGTCGTTCTCGAAGATCAGCCGGTAGCCCTGGCCGTCGTGCTCGATGAAATCGAAGAAGGCCTGCACCGCTGCGCGCAGCCGCTGCCGGTTATCGGTTGTGGTGCGCAAGGCCTGCCGCACGCCGGACACCAGATTTTCGACGTGCCGGTTCAGCACGGCCAGATACAGCTCAAGCTTGCTTGAGAAGTGTTGGTACAGAACAGGTTTGCTCACCCCGGCGCGATCGGCGATCTCGTCCATGCCTGCGGCGTGGTAACCGCGGTCGACGAAGACTTCGCTGGCTGCTTCCAGGAGCTGGCCCCGTCGCTCATCGCGCGGCAGGCGGCTGCCCCGGCGGGGGGTGGTGGCGGCACGGTCGCCATCGGCCGGTCGGGCGGGCTTCCGCTCGGCCGTATCGGCGAGTTCGCTCATCGAGTCCTCAATCTGTGTGTGGCTGGGCGGCTTTGCCCCCGTGCTGCCAGCCCCATCGAACTGACATTACTACCCGGGCCTGGTTACTCGCCCGTACGCGCTGGCGCGGTGGTACTGGCGCGCCGGGAGTCCCGGGTTCGGCTGTTGTGCCATCCTGGGTCGGTGACCTACGACCCGGGGCACCGCGGCGGCGGTCGTGTGCCCGTGCTGCGCAACGAGTGGCGTGAGCCGCTGCGCGCGCTGCGGGACCCGCTGGCCGACGAGCGGGGCCGGGTCAGATCCAATCGGGATCAGCGTCGTCAATGGCGCAAACAGTCGTGGTTGGGCCGGTTTATCTCGATGTACGGCTGGCGCGCGTATGCACTGCCGGTGCTGGTCGTCGTGACCGGAGTGGTGCTCTATCAGACCATCACCGGAACGGCCGCTCCGGCCACCGAGCCCTCCGCTCACGGCGTCGTCGAGAGCCCGCCGACAATCGGGTCGAGTGGCACCGCGATCATCGGCGCGCCGCCCCGTGGGCTGACCGAGTTCGACGCCAACCTGCCGACCGGGATTTTGCCCGAGGGCGGGGCGTTCACCGAAGCGGGAGCCAAGACGTGGCACATCGTGCCTGGCACCACGCCGAAGGTCGGCGAAGGCACCGCGAAGACCTTCACCTACACCGTGGAGATCGAGGACGGGGTCGACACCGCGTCGTTCGGCGGTGACGAGGGATTCGCGCGGATGGTCACCGAGACGCTGAGCAACCCGAAGAGCTGGATCCACAATCCGCAGTTCGCCTTCGAGCGCGTCGATGCCGGCAATGAGGGCGTCAAGCCGGATTTCCGGGTGTCGCTGACGTCGCCGATGACGGTGCGCGAAGGGTGCGGCTACGAGATTCCGCTGGAATCTTCGTGCTACAACCCGGCCTACGGGCCTGACGCTCAGCCGAGGGTGTTCATCAACGAGTCCCGCTGGGTGCGCGGTGCGGTGCCCTTCCAGGGCGATATCGGTTCCTACCGGCAATACCTGGTCAACCATGAAGTGGGTCATGCCATCGGCTATCAGCATCACGAACCGTGCGACGAGAACGGCGGCCTCGCGCCGGTGATGATGCAGCAGACGTTCTCGACCGCCGACAACGACGCCTCCCGGTTCGACCCGGAGTACGTCAAGGCCGACGGGAAGACGTGCCGGTTCAACCCGTGGCCGTATCCGATCGCGTAACTGCGGGAAGCTTTCACAGCTGTTTGCCGTTGATCTGGCCACCTGCTGAGATGGATGGTGACGTCCGTCGGGCTAGTGCCAGATCGAGCCAATCCGAGGAGTAATCCGGTGTCTCCGTTGCCGCCGCTGGTCGAGCCAGCTGCTGAGCTCACCCGCGACGAGGTCGCGCGCTACAGCCGCCACCTGATCATTCCGGACCTGGGCGTGGACGGGCAGAAACGTTTGAAGAACGCCAAGGTGCTGGTGATCGGCGCCGGCGGACTGGGTTCACCTACGCTGCTGTATCTGGCCGCGGCCGGCGTCGGAACGATCGGCATCGTCGAGTTCGATGTGGTCGACGAGTCCAACCTGCAGCGCCAGATCATCCACGGCCAATCCGATATCGGCCGGTCCAAGGCCGAGAGCGCGCGCGACTCCGTTCTCGAAGTCAACCCGCTGGTCACTGTGCACCTGCACGAGTTGCGGCTGGAACCCGACAACGCGGTGCAGCTGTTCGAGCAGTACGACCTCATCCTCGACGGCACCGACAACTTCGCCACCCGCTACCTGGTCAACGACGCCGCGGTGCTGGCACACAAGCCCTACGTGTGGGGCTCGATCTACCGCTTCGAGGGGCAGGCCTCGGTGTTCTGGGAGGACGCTCCGGCCGATGAGGCCGGCAATGAGCGCGGCCTGAACTATCGCGACCTCTACCCGGAGCCACCGCCGCCCGGCATGGTCCCGTCCTGCGCCGAAGGTGGCGTCCTCGGCATCCTGTGCGCGTCGATCGCGTCGATCATGGGCACTGAGGCCATCAAGCTGATCACCGGAATCGGGGACACCTTGCTGGGCCGGCTGATGGTCTATGACGCGCTGGACATGACCTACCGCACGATCCGGATCCGCAAAGACCCGGAGACGCCGAAGATCACCGGGCTGATCGACTACGAGTCGTTCTGCGGCGTGGTGTCCGAGGAGGCGGTCGGCGCCGCGCAGAATTCCACGGTCACCCCTCGGGAGCTACGTGACCTGCTCGATTCCGGCAAAAAGCTGGCCCTGATCGACGTGCGCGAGCCGGTGGAGTGGGAGATCAACCACATCACCGGTGCCGAGCTGATCCCGAAGTCGGTGATCGAGTCCGGGGAAGGCCTGAGCAAGCTGCCGCAGGACCGCGTTCCGGTGCTCTACTGCAAGACCGGGGTGCGCTCGGCCGAGGCGCTGGCCGTGGTGAAGAAGGCCGGATTCGCCGATGCCCTGCATCTGCAGGGCGGCATCGTCGCCTGGGCAAAGCAAATCGATCCCGACATGGTGATCTACTGACAGCTACATTGCGTCCCGACAACTTAGGCTGTCGGGGTGGACGGGGTGACTGATGAGCGCCCGCCTGATCATGTCCTGGCGACGTTCGGTCTGAAAGGCCAGGATCCCGAACCGCTCGGTGCGGGTTGGGAGGGCGGCTTCAAGTGCGGCGAGGTAGTGCTGTCGGTGATCGCCGACCACGCCAGGGCTGCCTGGTCGGCGAAGGCCCGCGAGACGTTGTTCATCGACGGGGTCCGGCTGGCCCGGCCGGTGCGCTCGACTGACGGCCGCTATGTGGTGTCGGGTTGGCGGGCAGACACATTCGTCGCCGGTACTCCCGAACCCCGCCACGACGAGGTCGTCTCGGCCGGTGTGCGCCTGCATGAGGCCACCGCCAAGCTGGAGCGCCCGCGGTTCCTGACCCAGGCGCCGGTGGCGCCGTGGAGCGATGTCGACGTGTTCATCGCCGCCGATCGCGCGGCCTGGGAGGAGCGTCCGCTGCACTCGCTGCCGCCCGGCGCGGTGGTGGCACCCGGCACGGCCGACGGCGAGCGGTCGGTGGACCTGATCAATCAGCTGGCCGGGTTACGCAAGCCGACCAAGAGCCCCAATCAACTGGTGCACGGGGACCTGTACGGCACCGTCCTGTTCGCCGGGACGGCCGCGCCGGGCATCACCGACATCACCCCGTACTGGCGGCCGGCGTCGTGGGCGGCCGGGGTGGTCGTCGTCGACGCGCTTGCGTGGGGCGAGGCCGACGACGGCCTGATCGAGCGGTGGGATGCGCTGCCGGAGTGGCCGCAGATGTTGTTGCGCGCCTTGATGTTCCGGCTGGCGGTGCACGCCCTGCATCCGCGTTCGACGGCGGCTGCGTTCCCCGGTTTGGCCCGCACCGCCGCGTTGATCAGGCTGGTTCTCTAGAACTCGTGACGGGCTTGCGCCAGATTCACCCGGCCGTCGTTGGCCAGCACGCCTTCGGCCCGAAGCAGCTCCAGTTGACGCGTCACGAGGTGAGCGGCCGGGCGGGCGGATGCGGTGATCACCCGATGCCACGGTAGGCCCGAGGAATCGGTGCGCATGATCCAGCCGACGATGCGCGGGCTGGAAAGGCATGCGGCCGAGGCGATGTCGCCGTAGGTGGCGACTCGGCCCGCGGGTATCGACGCCACCAGCCTGCGTACCAGCTCGACCTGCTCGTCGGTGACCGCGGCCATCGCTAGCGCGCCTGGAGCAGGTCCCGGATGACCTTGGCGGTCTCCTCGGGCTTGGCATTGGGCACCATGTGCTGGCAGGCGACGTCGACCAGGGTGAAGTCCGCGCCGAGCCGGTCCGACAGGCCGTCGAGCAGTTCTTCGCTGACGTACGGCGGGTCCGTCCATTGCGCCCGGACCAGGGTTGTCGGAGTTCCGGTGCGCGGCAGCACGATATCGCGGGCCAACTCGCTCCAGTAGGACATCATCGCGGGCACGCAGATCCGCCAGCCGAAGCGGCCATTCGGCAGCGCGATCAGATGCTCGTCGAGATCCTCGTCGAGCTCGACCGGATCGACATCGGCCCACGAGCCGGTGAACTTCTCGGTGCGAGCCTCATCCCGGTCGGGGTAGTCCGGTGATGCCAGCATGGATTCGGAGATCTCGTGCATCCACTCCCCGTCGAGGCCGATCGCCGGATCCAGTAGCACCAGCCCCGAGACCAGATCGGGGCATGCCGCGGCCAGATTCAGCGCGACCGCGCCGCCGAAGGAGTGCCCCACCACCAGGACTGGGCCGTCGGCGTCGTTCTCGATCAATGTGGCCAACGCGGCGATATTCGCCTCGATCGTCCACGGCGCCGAGTACGACGAGCGGCCGTGCCCGATCAGATCGGGTGCGGCCACCGCGATTTCGGGCAGGTGGCCTTCTGCCAGCCTGCGCCAGCGGTAGCCGTGGCCGGTCAGGCCGTGGATGGCCAGCACCTGAATGGGTCCGGCGGGGCCGAAGCGGTGGACGTGAAGCGCGTGGGTCACGGAGATCATGCTGCCACCCCTAAAACTTGTCGGGGGTGCATGGTGGCATGTCTGCATGACGACGCCCGTGCTTGTTGCCGAGGTGACCGAGCCGGCCGATGTGCTGCGCCCGGGGCTGCGTGGCACGGTCCGCGTCGTCGGTGGGCCCGGCACGGGGAAGACCAGCCTGCTGGTGGCTGCCGCCGCCGCGCACATCGCCGCCGGGACCGACCCGGAATCGGTTCTGCTGCTGACGGGTTCGGGCCGGCTGGCGGCCGTCACCCGCAGCGCGCTCACCGCCGAGCTGCTCGCCGCCCGCTCGGCCGAGCCGTGCCGCGCGGTGGTGCGCGAACCGCTGGTCCGGTCGGTGCACAGTTACGCGTTCGCGGTGCTACGGCAGGCCGCGGCCCGGGCGGGTGATCCGCCGCCGCGCCTGGTCACCGGGGCCGAGCAGGACGGCATCATCCGCGAACTGCTCGCCGGCGATCTCGAGGACGGCGATGCGTCGGCATCCCGCTGGCCACACGTGCTGCGGCCCGCGCTGACGACCGCCGGTTTCGCCACCGAACTGCGTGATCTGCTGGCCCGCTGCGCCGAACGCGGGGTGGACCCGCTGCAGCTGCAGCGCATCGGCCGGCTGTCCGGGCGGCCCGAGTGGGCGGCCGCGGGCCGGTTCGCCCAGCAGTACGAGCAGGTGATGCTGCTGCGCGCGGCCGTCGGCACCGCCGCGCCGCAGGCGACGGTGCCTGCGCTCGGCGCGGCCGAACTGGTGGGTGCTGCGCTGGAGGCGCTGGCCGCCGACGCCGAGCTGCTGGCGGCCGAACGGGCGCGGATCCGGCTGCTGCTCGTCGACGACGCTCAGCACCTCGATCCGCAGGCCGCCCGGCTGGTCCGGGCGCTGGCCGCCGGTGCGGAGCTGACGCTGCTGGCTGGTGATCCCAATCAGGCGGTGTTCGGCTTCCGCGGTGCCGACCCGGCTGTGCTGACTGCCGCCGACACCCCGGTGGTCGAATTGAGCCGCTCACACCGGTGCGCGCCCGCGGTGGCCCGTGCGATCAGCGGAATCGCCGCCGGGCTGCCGGGCAACAGTGCGTGGCGCAGCCTGGACGGCAGTACCGATGACGACGGATCGGTGCGCGTGCGGGTGGCGAGCTCGGCGCACGCCGAGGCGGCGCTGATCGCCGACACCCTGCGCCGCGCGCACCTCGTCGACGGGGTGCCGTGGTCGCAGCTGGCCGTCATCGTCCGCTCACCCTCGGCCGTCGCAGCGCTGCCCAGGGCGCTCGCCGGTGCCGGTGTCCCGGTCGCCGCGGCGCAACTGGCCGGTCCGGTCGCCGATCAGCCCGCGGCACAAGCGCTCTTGCTGGTGCTGGCCGCGACCGCCAACGGCCTCGACCGCGACCAGGCGGTGTCGCTGCTGACCGGGCCGATCGGCCGGGTCGACCCGGTGACATTGCGCCAGCTGCGTCGGGCATTGCGCCGCAACGGCTCCGGTGATTTCGGTGACCAACTCGTCACGGCACTCACCACCGGCCGGGCCGACCTGCCCGCGACGCTGGCCCGCCCGGTCAACCGGGTGCGTGCGGTGCTGACGGCGGCCGGCCGCGGGCACCGGCAGCACCGCGACCCCCGCTACACCCTGTGGCAGGCCTGGGAGCGCAGCGGATTGCAGCGGCGCTGGCTGTCGGTGGCCGAGCGCGGCGGCACCGAGGGAGCACTGGCCGACCGCAACCTGGAGGCCGTCACCGCGCTGTTCGACATCGCCGACGACTACGTCTCCCGCACCACCGGCGCGTCACTACCCGGACTGCTCGATCATGTTGCGGGCCTGCAACTCCCACCGGTCAGCTCCGATGGCTGGTCGGCTGTCGAGACGGTGGCCGTGCTCAGCCCGCACGCGGCACTGGACCGGGACTGGGACCTGGTGATCATCGCCGGACTGCAGGACGGTTTGTGGCCCAACACCACACCGCGAGGTGGGGTGTTGGGCACCCAGCGGTTGCTCGACGTGCTCGACGGCCTGGGTGATGACGTGTCGGCGCGGGCTCCGCTGCTGGCCGAGGAGCGCAGGCTGCTCATCGCCGCGATGGGCCGCGCGCGGCGTGGGCTGTTGATCACCGCCGTCGACAGCGACAACGGCGACGACGCTGCGCTGCCGTCGCCGTTTGTCGCTGAGCTCGCGGAGTATGCATGCGGGGACACCGCCGCGCCCGCAGTGCCGGCCGCCCCGCCGCCGGTGCTCGCACCGGCGGCGGTCGTCGGCCGGCTGCGCGCGGTGGTGTGCGCGCCTGCGGGCACGGTCACCGACGGTGAACGTGCCACGGCTGCACAGCAATTGGCGCGCCTTGCGGCCGACGGCGTGCCCGGTGCCGACCCTGCGCAGTGGTACGGCATGACCACCGTCAGCACGTGCGCGCCGCTGTGGAGCGGTGACGAGCACACGGTCACGCTCAGCCCGTCGACGCTTCAGACGCTGACCGACTGCCCGCTGCGTTGGCTGGCCGAACGGCACGGCGGGTCCGACTGTCGCGACCTGCGGTCGACCCTCGGCTCGGTGGTCCACGCGCTGCTCGCCGAATCGGCGAGCAGCGCGGAGCAGCTGTTCGCCCAGCTGGAAACACTCTGGAGCACACTGCCATTCGACTCGCCGTGGTATGCCGACAACGAGCTGGACCGACACCGGGCCATGCTCGCGGCGTTCGTGGCGTGGCGATCGGCCACCCGCCACGAGCTGACCGAGATCGGCACCGAGATCGACGTCGACGGGGTGATCGCGGCCCCCGACGGGGATGGCCCCGGAGTGCGGGTGCGTGGGCGGGTCGACCGGCTCGAGCGTGATGCCGAGGGCCGTCTGGTGATCGTCGACGTCAAGACCGGCAAGAGTCCGGTGACCAAGGATGAGGCGCAGCGGCATGCCCAGCTCGGGCTCTACCAGCTGGCCGTCGCCGGCGGGGCGCTCGCCGACGGCGATCGCCCCGGCGGCGGGCGACTGGTGTACGTCGCCAAGCCGAACGCGTCGGGCGCCACGGAGCGTGAGCAGCCCCCACTGACCCCGGACGCCGAGGGCGAATGGCGCCAGACCGTGCAGCAGGCCGCCGCCGCGACCGCGGGGCCGCAGTTCCTCGCCCGCGTCAACGACGGCTGCACCCACTGCCCGATGCGTGCAGCCTGCCCCGCGCACACCGCGCCGCGAACGGAGCCGTCATGACCTACAGCCCAACCGAACTCGCTGTCGCCCTAGGTCTTCCGACACCGACCGACGAGCAGGCCGCTGTCATCGCCGCCCCGCCCGGGCCGTTGGTCGTCATCGCCGGGGCCGGTGCCGGCAAGACCGAGACCATGGCCGCGCGCGTGGTGTGGTTGGTGGCCAACGGATTCGCCGACCCGGGGCAGGTTCTCGGGCTGACCTTCACCCGCAAGGCGTCCGGGCAGCTGCTGCGCCGGGTGCGGTCTCGGCTGGCCCGCCTGGCCGGCCATCTGGGCGGCAGCACCCAGCAGGGCGCGCCGACGGTCGGCACGTATCACGCGTTCGCGGGTGCGCTGCTGCGCGAGTTCGGACCGCTGCTCCCGGTGGAGCCCGACGCCCGGCTGTTGAGCGAAACCGAGTTGTGGCAGCTGGCTTTCGAGGTCGTCAGCAGTTACCCCGGCCCGCTGGACACCGCGAAGGATCCCGCAGGCGTCACCGCGATGGTGCTGCGGCTGTCCGGCGACCTGGCCGAGCACCTGGTCGACACCAGCCAGCTGCTGGACACCCACCTCGAACTCGACCGTCTGGTGCACCACCTGCCGGCCGGGCGCTACCAGCGTGACCGCGGACCCAGTCAGTGGCTGCTGAGCATGCTGGCCACCCAGACCGAACGCACCGCGCTGGTACCTCTCATCGACGCGCTGCATGCCCGGATGCGTGCCGACAAGGTGATGGACTTCGGCTCGCAGATGTCGGCGGCGGCGCGGCTGGCGTCGTCCTGCCCGCAGGTGGGGGAGCAGTTGCGCGAGCGATTCCGGGTCGTCCTGCTCGACGAGTACCAGGACACCGGGCACGCCCAGCGGATCGCGCTGTCGTCGCTGTTCGGTGCGGGCGCCGACGAGGGCCTGGCGCTCACCGCGGTCGGCGACCCGATCCAGTCCATCTACGGCTGGCGCGGGGCGTCCGCGACCAACCTGCCGCGCTTCACCACCGACTTCCCGCGCCCCGACGGCTCGCCGGCGCCCACCCTCGAGCTGCGGACCAGCTGGCGCAACCCGCCCAGCACACTGCACATCGCCAACGCCGTCTCGGCCGAAGCCCGCCGCCGCTCGGTGGCGGTGCGAGCCCTGCGGGCGCGCCCCGGCGCCGAGGCGGGCACGGTGCGCTGCGCGTTGCTCACTGACGTGGCCACCGAGCGGGAGTGGATCGCCGACCACATCGCCGAGCGCTATGCGGCCGCATCCGACCAGCCGCCGACCGCGGCAGTGCTGGTGCGCCGCAACGCCGACGCCGGTCCGATCGCCGAGGCACTCGCTAGCCGCGGCATTCCGGTGGAAGTCGTCGGGCTGGCCGGGCTGCTGTCGATCCCCGAAGTCGCCGACGTGGTGGCGATGGTGCGGCTCGTCGCCGACCCGGCCGCCGGCGCGGCGGCCATGCGGGTGTTGACCGGCCCGCGCTGGCAGCTGGGTGCGGCCGACCTCGCCGCGCTGTGGCGGCGCGCCGTCACACTCGATGGAGCACGGCCATCGACCGCGACCGCCGAGCAGATCATCGCGGCGGCCGCACCTGATGCCGACACCGCGAGCCTGGCCGACGCGCTGGCCGATCCGGGACCGCCCGCCGCATACTCCGAAGAGGGTCACCAAAGAATCACTGACTTGGCAAGCGAACTGGCAAGACTGAGAACGCTTTTGGGGCATCCGGTCACCGAGCTCGTCGGCGAAGTGCGGCGCACCCTCGGGGTCGACGTCGAGGTGCGTGCCACCCGGCCGGTCGCCGCCGGATGGGCCGGTGCCGAGCACCTGGACCGGTTCGGCGACGTCGTCGCCGACTATGCGGGACGCCCGCGCGCATGCGTGACGGGTCTGCTGGCCTACCTGGATGCGGCCGAGGTCGTGGAGAACGGACTGGCCCCCGCCGAAGTCAGCGTGGCCACCGGGCGGGTGCAGGTGCTGACCGTGCACTCTGCCAAAGGGCTGGAGTGGCAGGTAGTGGCCGTCCCGCACCTGTCCGCGCGGGTCTTTCCGTCCACGGCGTCCAAGCGCACCTGGCTGACCGATCCCGCCGAACTGCCGCCGCTGCTGCGTGGTGACCGGGCGGCCGAAGGCCTGCACGGGGTGCCGGTGCTCGACACGAGAGGAGTCAACGACCGAAAAGCATTGTCCGACAACATCATGGCGCACCGCAATCAGCTCGAGCAGCGCCGGCTCGACGAGGAGCGCAGGCTGCTCTACGTGGCGATCACGAGAGCCGAGGACACCCTGCTGCTCTCGGGTCATCACTGGGGGGTCAGCGAAAGCAAGCCGCGCGGGCCCTCGGACTTCCTGTGCGAGATCAAAGACATCATCGATGACGCGGCCGCAGCCGGTGAGCCGTGCGGCGAGGTGGAGCAGTGGGCCCCACCACCCGCCGAGGGTGATCGAAACCCGCTGCGCGACAGCGTTCATGAAGCAATCTGGCCCGCCGATCCGCTCGGCCGGGCCCGCGCCGACGTCGAAGAAGGGGCCGCACTGGTACGGGCGGCACTGGCCGGCGCGGTTGCCGACACCGGCGAGGATCCCGAGGGCTGGGCCGCCGACGTCGACGCGCTACTGGCCGAACGGTCCCGCGTTGCCGCGCCGCCGCCGGCCGAACTACCCGGCCAGCTGTCGGTCAGCGCGCTCGTCGAGCTGGATCGCAACCCGGCGGCGCTGCGCCGGCTGACCAGAAGGCTGCCGTCCCGCCCGGACCCGCACGCGATCCTGGGTACCGCCTTCCACGAATGGGTGCAGCGGTTCTACGGCGCCGAGCGATTGTTCGACCTCGACGACCTGCCCGGCGCCGTGGACGGCGTCGTCGGCGACACCAAGGAACTCGCGGCTCTCCAAGACGCGTTCACCACCTCCCCGTGGGCGGCGCGCACCCCGGTCGAGGTGGAGGTGCCGTTCGAGATGGCGATCGGCGACACCGTGGTCCGCGGCCGGATCGATGCGGTGTTCGCCGACGCCGACGGCGGCATGACAGTGGTCGACTGGAAGACCGGCGAGCCGCCGAAAGACGAAGGCGCCCAACGGCACGCCGCCGTCCAGCTCGCGGTGTACCGGCTCGCATGGGCTGCGCTGCGGGGCTGCCCCGAGGACGAGGTGCACGCGGCGTTCCACTACGTGCGCGCAGGCGTCACCGTGCGGCCGGAAAACCTTTCCGGCCCAGATGAATTGGTGGCGCTGCTGGCCCGCTCTAGTAGCGCGGAGCGTTGCGCCTGATCGCCAGTGCCTGGGTGATCATCGGCACCTGCAGGGGCAGCCGGGCGAGCGAGACCAGCTTCATCGGTAACGGCTTGTTCCACCACAACCGGCACATGTTCACGTTGGCCGGGAACACCGCCAGGTACAGCAGGATCGCGGCCAGCGCGCCCGCGCGGCGGGTCCGCGGCACCAGCAGCATGGCGCCGATACCGACCTCGGCAACCCCGGAGGCGTAGGTGTAGAACCGGGCATCGCCGGGTAGTTCGGCGGGCACGATGTCGTCGAACGGCTTCGGGGCAGCGAAGTGCCCGACACCGATCCCGATGAGCATCAGGGCGGCTCGGTAGGCGGGCAGCTGGCTGGCGCTGCGTTGGGGTTCGAGTTCGGTAGTCGTCGTCGGCATGGGTACATAATGCTGGAGTGGTGGCGCTGGGGCGAAGGGTCTGGGGCCGAAAAACTTGGGGCGAGAGGTGTCGGGCACGATGACGGAGTCGCGTGGCCAAGGGTAGGTTGCGGCGCAGGCTTGAGGCGATCGACGAGAACCTGGCAGCAAAGCCGGACAGTGCGCTCGTCGACTATCTGCACATCCCGGACAAGTTCGTCAGCCCGGGCCGTCGCATCGCCCGCCGGCTTCTGTACGCCCTGACCGCGCTGTTCGCCGCGGTGATCATCGTCTACCTCGACCGCGACGGCTATCGCGACGTGCGCGGTGAGTCGATGACTTTCCTGGACTGCCTGTACTACGCCACGGTGTCGCTGTCGACCACCGGCTACGGCGACATCACCCCGTTCACCGAGCAGGCGCGCCTGATCAACGTCCTGGTCATCACCCCACTTCGGGTGGCGTTCCTGATCGTGTTGGTCGGTACGACCGTCGAAACCCTGACCACGGCGTCGCGGCAGGCTCTCAAGATTCAGCGTTGGAGGAACAGCGTGCGCAACCACACCGTCGTCATCGGCTACGGGACGAAGGGCAGGACGGCGGTGGCCGCGATGATCGGTGACGGTGTCGCACCCGCCGACATCGTCGTCGTCGACACCGACCAAGCCTCACTCGACCGCGCCAACGCGGCCGGACTGGTCACCGTGCGCGGTGACGCCAACAAGTCCGACGTGCTGCGGCTGGCCGGCGCCCAGCACGCCAACTCGATCATCGTCGCCACCAACAGTGATCCGACCGCGGTGCTGGTCACCCTGACCGCGCGTGAGCTGGCACCCAAGGCCAAGATCATCGCGTCGGTCCGGGAAGCCGAGAACCAGCACCTGCTGCGCCAGTCCGGTGCCGACTCGGTGGTGGTGTCCTCGGAGACCGCGGGCCGGCTGCTCGGCATCGCCACCAGCGCCCCGAGCGTGGTGGAGATGATCGAGGACCTGCTGACGCCGGACGCCGGTTTCGCGATCGCCGAGCGCGAGGTCGAGCACAAGGAGGTCGGCGGCTCACCGCGGCATCTGCCCGATATCGTGCTGGGCGTGATGCGCGACGGCAAGCTGCTGCGGGTCGACGACCCCACCGTCGACGCCTTGGAAACCACCGACCGGCTGCTCTACGTCCGCAGCACCGGAGACTGAGCGCGGTGGCTTTCCGACTGCGCAATATCCCGCTGCTCTCTCGCGTGGGCGCCGACCGTGCCGATCATCTGCGCACCGATATCGACGCCGCGATCGCCGGCTGGGCCGACGCCGCGGTGCTGCGGGTCGATCACCGCAACCAGGTGATGGTCGCCGACGGCCGCGTGCTGCTGGGTTCGGCGGCCAAGCTGGGGGACAAGCCGCCGGCCGACGCGGTGTTTCTGGGCCGGCTACCAGATGACCGGCACGTGTGGGGGGTGCGCGCCGCGCTGGAAGCGCCAGAAGACGGTGACGCCGAGGTCTCCGATCTGCGCCGCGGCGGGCAGGTGTTCGACGACGTCAGCGCTCAGCTGGTGGCTTCGGCGCTGGCGCTGCTGAACTGGCACGACCACGCCCGGTACAGCGCGGTCGACGGCTCGCCGACGAAGGCGGTCAAGGCCGGCTGGTCGCGGGTCAATCCGCTGACCGGCCACGAGGAGTTCCCCAGGATCGATCCGGCCATCATCGTGCTGATCCACGACGGCCACGACCGGGCGGTGCTGGCCCGCCAGACCGTGTGGCCGCAGCGGCTGTTCTCGTTGCTCGCCGGGTTCGTCGAGGCCGGCGAGTCGTTCGAGTCGTGCGTGGTGCGTGAGGTCGCCGAGGAAGTCGGGCTCGCGGTCACCGACGTCGAATACCTGGGCAGTCAGCCGTGGCCGTTCCCGCGGTCACTGATGGTGGGATTCCATGCCATCGGTGACCCCGAGCAGGAGTTCGTCTTTCACGACGGCGAGATCGCCGAGGCGGCGTGGTTCACCAGGGCCGAGGTCCGCGAGGCGCTCGACCACGGCGACTGGAGCAGTGAGTCGTCGTCGCGGCTGTTGCTGCCCGGGTCGATTTCGATCGCCCGCGAGATCATCGAATCCTGGGCCGCGCAAGATTGATGCCGCGCTGGATCAACGACTTGCGCCCAAACTGACAAACGGCCGCGAAAGTGCGAGAAGAACGCAGCTTTTCGTCGATCTCGGCGCTGGCCTACGACGCGAGCTTCGCCTGTACCTCTTTGAGGCTGGGGTTGGTCAGCGCGCTGCCGTCGGCGAACTTCACCGTCGGGACCGTCTGATTGCCGTTGTTCACCGACATGACGAATCTGGCTGCGTCCGGGTCGTGCTCGATGTCGACCTCGGCGAAGGAAATCCCCGCCGACTTCAGCGCGGTCTTCAGGCGCTTGCAGTAGCCACACCACACGGTGCTGTACATGGTGAGCTGGGAATCGCTGGCACTCATGGGCACGAACATATCGGAGCGCCACCGTGCAATGTCCCCACCCCCTGCCAAGATGGAGCCCATGCCGGTGACCGTCGATCATTTGACCGGCCTCGACGACGAACAGCGCGAAGCCGTGCTGGCCGCCCGCGGGCCTGTATGTGTGCTCGCCGGTGCCGGCACCGGCAAGACGCGCACGATCACCCACCGCATCGCCCAGCTGGTCGCCAACGGTCACGTCGCCGCCGGTCAGGTCCTGGCGGTGACGTTCACCTCCCGCGCCGCCGGCGAGATGCGCGCCCGGCTGCGTGCCATGGACGCCGCCGGTGATTCGGGTCCTCTGGTGGGCTCGGTGCAGGCGCTGACGTTCCACGCCGCGGCCCGGCGCCAGCTGCAGTACTTCTGGCCGCGCGTGGTCGGCGACACCGGCTGGCAGCTGCTGGACACCAAGTTCGCCGTCGTCGCCCAGGCCGCCAGCCGCAGCCGACTGCAGGTCAGCACCGACGACGTTCGCGACCTCGCCGGCGAAATCGAATGGGCCAAGGCCTCTTTGATCAGCCCCGAGGGGTATGCCGCCGCGGTGGCCAAGGTCCAGCGGGACATCCCGTTGGACGCCGAGAAAGTCTCGACGGTGTACGCCGCTTACGAGAAGCTGAAAGCCAACCGCGACGGGATAGCACTGCTGGATTTCGACGACCTGCTGCTACACACTGCCGGGGCGATCGAGAACGATGCGGCGGTGGCCGCCGAATTCCGGGACAGGTACCGCTGTTTCGTCGTCGACGAGTATCAGGACGTCACCCCGCTGCAGCAGCGGGTGCTCGACGCATGGCTGGGCAACCGTGACGACCTGACCGTCGTCGGGGACGCCAACCAGACGATCTACTCGTTCACCGGGGCCTCGCCGCGCTTCCTGCTCGACTTCTCCCGGCAGTTCCCCGAGGCGACGGTGGTGCGCCTCGAGCGTGACTACCGCTCCACACCGCAGGTGGTCTCGCTGGCCAACCGGGTCATCGCCGCCGCGCGCGGGCGGGTCGCCGGCAGCAAGCTGCACCTCATCGGTCAGCGCGATCCCGGCCCGTCGCCGACCTTCCATGAACACCCCGACGAGATCGCCGAGGCGGCCTCGGTCGCGCGTTCGATCAAGCGGCTCGTCGAATCCGGGACTCCCGCAGCCGAAATCGCGGTGCTGTACCGCATCAACGCCCAGTCCGAGGCATACGAAGAAGCGCTGACCGAGGCGGGCATCCCGTTTCAGGTTCGCGGCGGGGAGGGCTTCTTCAGCCGCCAGGAGATCCGCCAGTCGCTGGTGGCTTTGCAGCGGGCGGCGGAACGCGGCGCCGAGGGCGAGCTGCCCGAGATCGTGCGAACAGTCCTCGAGCCGCTCGGCCTGACCGCCGAACCGCCGCCGGGCACCAAGGCCAGGGAGCGGTGGGAAGCACTGACCGCGCTCGCCGAGCTGGTCGACGACGAAGTCGCCGCGCGCCCGCAGCTCGAATTCCCCGCGCTGATGGCCGAATTGCGGATGCGCGCCGACGCCCGCCACCCACCGGTGGTGCAGGGCGTGACACTGGCGTCGCTGCACGCCGCCAAGGGCCTGGAGTGGGACGCGGTCTACCTGGTCGGTCTGGCCGACGGCACACTGCCGATCTCGCACGCGCTGGCGCACGGCCCCGACAGCGAAGCGGTGGAGGAAGAGCGGCGCCTGCTATACGTCGGAATCACCCGGGCCCGAATGCATTTGGAACTGAGCTGGGCGCTCGCCCGCACCCCGGGTGGCCGCCAGGGTCGACGTCCGTCACGATTCCTCAACGGCATTGCCCCGCAGACCCAGGCCGAGCCGTCGCCGAACAAGCCGCGCAGGCAGAAGGGCGCCACCCCGCGCTGCCGGGTGTGCAACGCGGTGCTCAGTACGGCACCGTCAATCATGTTGCGCCGCTGCGAAACCTGCTCGGTCGACATCGACGACGAACTCCTTTCCCAGCTCAAGGACTGGCGGCTGCGTACCGCCAAAGAGCTGAAAGTGCCTGCCTACGTGGTCTTTACCGACAACACGCTGATCGCGATCGCCGAATCGCTTCCCGCCGACGACGCTGCGCTGGTGGCGATCCCCGGCATCGGTGCACGCAAGCTCGAGCAGTTCGGCCCCGATGTGCTCGACCTGGTGCGCGCCCGCCAGTAGGTCAGTGGCCGGGGCCGAAGTTCACCGTCCTGGTGGTCGAGTTCGTCCCGTTTTGGGCGATTCCCGGTGTGCCTCCGCCGGTGTAGCTGCTGACGTCGCCGACGCCGAGACTGGCGGTACCGCCCGTGCTGTTGACCGTGGCGGCGCCGGTGTAGCTCGACGGCCCTCCGACGCCGGCCGTGGGGGTCGCCGCGGCGATGGGGGAGCCGCTCAATGCGATCGCCGCGAATGCGGCAGCCGCGATGGCCAGTTTTCGGGGTACTTGATCCATGCCTCAAGGATGGATGCGAAATCCGCCCGGGTCACGCGACTCATAGCGAATACAAATATGACCGGGTGCGGGCCGCCAATAGCTCAGGCTTTCACCATCTTTGGCGGCTTCCACGTCCCGTCGAGAGCCTCGGCGGTGGGCCAGTACAGCCGCAGCGCGGCCACGAACGGTCCTGGCGGCGCGGGCAGCCAGTTGGCTTCCTTGTCCGCGCCGGGGGACGAATTCTGCACGTAGATCGTCACCCCGCCGTCGGGATCCTTGACCAGGTCGGGCAGCATCGGCGAGTTGATCAAGTAGCGGTCAATCGGGTTGTCCACCAACAGGCTTTCCGGCATCTTGTACATCGTCACCGACCAGAACGCGTCGACGGGCGGCAGCTGGCCGGCCGGAAATGTCAGAGTGTAGTCATCGGACCCGGCCAGCGATTGGCCGTCGGCGTCGGTGGCCAGAACGGGGTACATGGCCTCCTGCTCGGAGTTGCCGTAGATACCGAGGACCGCGGCCGCCATCCGGTAGAGGTAGTTGCCGTTGAGATATTCCTTGGTTCCGAACAGTTGGCCCGCCGTCACGTGGCCGGTGTCGACTTGGCGTTTCAGGGTGCTGAATTCGGCCCAGGCATCGGCGATTCCGGCCTCGACAGCCGCCCGCGTCTCCGGCGTCAGAGCCTCGACACGGAAGCCCGCCCCGATGCCGATGCTCGCGAAGCGGGCCCGCACGTCGTGTTCGGACGCCAGTGTGGGGGTGAAGCGCAGCACGAAGTCCATCAGCTCGAAGAACGTCGGCGACGTCTTCTGTTCGTCTGGACTCAACGCGCGGGGGAAGTCGATGGCCGGTGCCGGTGCTGGCGCGGGCTGGTCCATGAACGCCGACAGTGGCTGCGCGGTGTATTCGGCCTGAATGGTCTCGACATCGTCGAGATCGTCGGGGCCGAACAGCTGGGTGCGATAGATCACCAGCACGATTTCGGTGTCGGACCGGATCACGTCGGTGATGCCCGCGGGCTTCTCGCCGTCCCAGCCCGGCCCGGCCAGCAGGTAGTTGCCGCCGCCGTTGCCGGTGGCGCGGCTGCCCACGTAGGCGAAGTTGTAGGTGTAGCCGTCGACGAACTGCAGCGAATAGTAGCGACCCTGTCCGATCGGCGGGACGCTCAGCACCAGCGGCTCGGCGCGCAGGTCGGCGCCCAGCATCGAATACGGGGTATCGGAGTTGGGGGTTTGAATCGCGGTGTCGGCCGGCGTGAACACGCGTGCCGAGCTGTGCACCTGATTCCAGGCGCCCTTGTATTCCGGGTTGTCGGTGTCGACGAAGTACGAGTACTGGACCCGGTAGGTGTCGACCATCGGGAAGCCGTAGATGTAGGCCTCTTTCGCGATGGCTCTGACCTGCTCGAAGGACAACGGTTCCCCGGCCGGGCCGGCCGGGGAACCGTCAGATCCCGAAGTCATGGCGATCAGCCTGCCGGATCAGCCGTTCACCGCGGCCAGCGCGGCGTCATAGTTGGGCTCCTGGCCGATCTCGGGCACCAGCTCGGTGTAGGTGACCTTGCCATCGGCGCCGACCACGACGACAGCGCGGCCGAGCAGGCCCGCCATCGGCCCGTCGACGATGGTGATGCCGAAGTCCTCACCGAAACTGCTGCGGAAGGCCGAGGCCGTCACGACGTTCTCGATGCCCTCGGCGCCACAGAACCGCTTCTGGGCGAACGGCAGGTCCTTCGACACGTTGACCACCGGAGCACCCGTGGCGGCGGCGCGCTCGTTGAAGGTCCGCACGCTGATCGCGCATACGGGGGTGTCGATCGACGGGAAGATGTTGAGCACCAAGCCTTTTCCGCCGAACTGGCTGCTCTCCACGGAACCTAGGTCGGTGCCGGTCAGGTCGAAGGTGGGGGCCTGGGCGCCGACGGCGGGCAGGTCTCCAACGGTGTTGATCGGGTTTCCACGCAGGGTTATCTGTGCCATGGGAACAAGTTTGTCAGGGCCGGTGCGACGGCCGCTGGGCGGGCTTCAGAAATCACATAAACGCAGGTCAGAAAATCGCTTGTGGCGAAATAGTGCTAGCGTTTATTCTCAAATCCGAACCCTGTGCCGATCGATGGCTGCAGGCGGCGTGACGAAAGGAGGGGCCTGACGATGATCACCACTACAGCTGAATTCGGCGTAGCTGGCATGACGTATCGCGCGTGGTCCTTCCGGGCCGTCCTGTCGACCCCCGCGCATCACGCTCACGCCGCCGCTATTCCGGCGCAGCGTAAGCGTCGCGCCAACGCCGCCCCGACCATCGCGTCCGTGGACAGGAGCTTCATCTAGGAAAGCTCCCAGACACAGCCAACTGGCCACGGACCCGAAGTCAAAAGGATCCGTGGCCTTTGTGTTTCACCAGATTCCTGGCCCCGGATCCCGCTCGAAGAGATACGTACAGCCATTCGACCAGGAAGCAGGTGAGCGAGACATGTCGGCATCGACAGTCCGCCAGGAGAAGCTGCCGGTGTTGCCGTGCCATGTCGGGAATCCCGACTTGTGGTTCGCCGAGAGCCCCATGGAGCTCGAGCGCGCGAAGGTGCTCTGCGGGGAGTGCCCGATCCGGCGGCAGTGCCTTGCCGCCGCTCTGGGCCGCGGTGAGCCGTGGGGTGTCTGGGGCGGCGAGATCATCGAGCGGGGCAGCGTTGTGGAGCGCAAGCGTCCGCGCGGGCGTCCGCGCAAGGACGTGATTGCCGCCTGAGGTTTGTCGGCCCCGGACCCGCTAGTGCGCGGGTTCGGGTTCGACGAATCCCGGCACCAACCGGGCCGCCAGCGCGCGTGTCGGCACATGGGCGTCGAGCTGGCACGAGATCGCCACGGTCGACGCGATGACCCGCAACGGAATCGCCAGCTTGGCCGGCAGATCCATCGACCGTGCGGTCCTGATCTGCTCGGCGGACACATTCATGTTCGCCGCTGCCATCTTCTGCAGCCACCGGCGGGTGTAGTGGAACACGTCGACCTCGATCGGCTCGACGTACTGGCGCAGCATGTCGTCGATCTCGCTCGCCGAGACGTGCTCACCCTTCTGGATGAAGCCGACCCGTTCCATCGTGGGCAGCAGCTCGTCGTAGTTCTTGTCGCGGGCCAGGCAGATGATCTGGCCGATCTCGATGGGCAACCCGTCGGGCAAGGGACCCACCGCGCCGAAGTCGATGACGCCCATCCGGCCGTCGGGCAGCATCATGAAGTTCCCGGGATGCGCGTCGCCGTGCATCATGCCCAGCCTCGACGGTGCGTCGAAGGTGAGTTCGATAAGCCTTGTGCCGCACAGGTCCCGCTCCTCGGGCGTGCCGTCGCGGATGATCTGCGCCATCGGCTTGCCGTCGATCCACTCGGTGATCATCACTTTCGGTGCGCTGGCCACCACATGCGGAACCACAAAATGCGGATGGCCCTGGTAGGCCTTGGCGAAGGCGCGTTGATTGTCGGCTTCCAGCCGATAGTCCAGCTCCATCTCGGTGCGCTCGATGAGCTCGTCGACCACGCCCTGCACGTCGGCGCCGGGAGCGAGCTGCTTGAAGACACTGATCAAGCGCTGCATGGTCTTCAGGTCGGCGCGCAGCGCCTCGTCGGCGCCGGGGTACTGGATCTTGACCGCGACCTCGCGGCCATCGGACCACACCCCCTTGTGCACCTGGCCGATGCTGGCCGAGGCCACCGGGGTGTCGTCGAACGAGGTGAACCGCTCACGCCATTTGGTGCCGAGCTGGCCGTCGAGCACCCGATGCACTTTCGCCGCGGGCAGCGGCGGGGCGTCCTTCTGCAGCTTGGTCAGGGCTTCGCGGTAGGGCTCACCGAACTCCGCGGGGATTGCGGCTTCCATCACCGACAGCGCCTGGCCGACCTTCATGGCGCCGCCCTTGAGCTCACCGAGCACGGTGAACAACTGGTTGGCGGCCTTCTCCAACAGCTCGGCCTGGACCTCGTCTTTCGACATGCCGGTCAGTCGTTTGCCGAAGCCCAGCGCCGCCCGGCCGGCAAACCCCACCGGGATGCTCGCCAGCTTGACGTTGCGGGCCGTCCGGCCACGCTTGATGTCTGCCACGCCCCCATCATCCCTGACGATGCCGCGCTGGCAACCATGGATGGTCAGCATTGGCAGTTCGGATGCCGTGACCAGCGACGAGCCGAGATCGTGTTGCTGGTGACATCGACCTGCAGGGTGGTGTTCAGCGTCGCGGGCGGCGCGCCTGCGGCTTCCTGTCCGCGAACTGCGGTGATGATGCGCTGCAGCTGACCCAGCGCGACAGCGACGGTAGCCAGCACGGTCGGGCGGTCGGCGCTGCCGATCACGTCGCGTAGCTGTGCGGCCACCGCTGGCCAGGCCCCGTCACGGTCGGTGCGGTGCAGGTCGGCGCATGCCAGGCAACTCGTCACGCCGGGGATCACCAGGGGGCCGACCAGTCCGGCGCCGTCACGCACCCGGACCGGCAGGTGCGGTACCGCGGCGGTGTGCAAATCCCGGACCAGCCGCGGGTCGGCGACCAGATAGTCGCTCAACACCACCATGTCCGCGCTCGCCGCCGACACCGATGCGCCTCGGTGGCTGGTCTGTGCGATCCGTGCCCCGGAGCACCGCAGCGCCTCGACCAGCAGATCCGAGAGTGGGCCGCGGCCGTGCACTCGGATCGACAGCGCTCGCGCGACCGGCTGCCGAGCCCGGCCGCGGGCCACCCCGCTGTTCATCAGGGCTTCCAGGATTTGTTCGACGACGTTCCCGGTCAGCCCGTGGGTGGCGGCCAGCTGGTGCAGCTGGGTCATGCCGAGCGGAATCTGCATGCCGCGCAGCAGCGCGGCCAGCGCCGCAGGGGTGGCGCCGTCAGGTGGACGGACCAGGACCGCGCGGCGGGGATCCCAGCCCACCTGCACCGCGCCGTCGGGTCGCAGCAGTACCGGCATTGCTGGGTCGAGTGCGTAGAGCACCCGCTGACTGTGACACCGCAGGGGTGTCGCGCGGCTCAGCTATCCACAGGCTTGTCGGGGCCGTCGCCGTCGTCTTGAGATTTCTGGAATTCCTCGATCGCGGCGTCGAGGTCCAGTGCGCTGGTATCGCCGCCGATGATCCGGTCGATGAAACCGGCCGGCTCGTCGAGGTCCGCGGAGTTGGGCAGCAGGTCGGGGTGCTGCCAGACGGCGTCGCGGGCGTCGATGCCGACGGCGTCGGTCAGTCGCTCCCACAGCGCGGCAGCTTCGCGCATCTTGCGGGGCCGCAATTCCAGGCCGACCAGCGTCGCGAAGGTCTGCTCGGCCGGTCCGGCGGTGGCCCGCCGGCGTCGCAACATCTCTGAGAGCGCGGCGGTGCCGGGGATGCGGTCGCCGAGCGCGGCGGTGACCACGGTTTGCACCCACCCTTCGACCAGCGCCAGCAGGGTTTCCAGCCGTTCCAGCGCCGCGGTCTGCTCGGGCGTGGCCTTGGGCTCGAACATCCCCTGGCTCAGCAGCTGCTCCATGGCGGCGGGATCGGCGAGCGCGGCGGGGTTGAACCCCTGCGCCAGCTCCTCGATACCGCTCATGTCGATCTTCATGCCCTTGGCGTAGGCCTCGACCGCATTGAGTAGTTGGGTGGACAGCCACGGGACATGGCTGAACAACCGGTGATGAGCCGCCTCTCGGGCGGCCAGGAAGGTCAGGATCTCGCTGCGCGGTGTCTCGAGACCCTCGGAGAGAGCTTCGATGGCCTCGGGCAGCAACGCCGCAACGCCCTTGGGGCCCAGCGGCAGTCCGATATCGGTCGACGTGAGCACCTCACGGGACAGCTTGCCCAGCGCCTGACCCAGCTGCGAGCCGAACGCCATGCCGCCCATCTGCGTCATCATCGCCAGCAGCGGGCCTGCCATCGCCTTGGCTTCCTCGGGCAGCGACGATGCCCACACCGATCCGATCTGCTCGGCCATCGGGTCGCACAGTCGCTTCCAGGTGTCCAGGGTGCCGTCCACCCATTCGTTGGGTGTCCAGGCGACGGCCTTGGTGGCTCCGGCGGGCAGCGCGGTGGCGCCGTCGAGCCAGGTGTCGGCCAGGTGCACGGCGTCGGCGATGGCGGAACTGGTAGCCGCGGGGATCGGCGCGACGAAGCCGATGGAGCTCGATGCCAGCTGACGGGCCAGGTCGTAGTTGACCGGGCCCGACGAACCGCCGGCCATCGGATTGCCTGCGCCGCTGAACATCTGGCCGAGTTTGGTGAAGATCTGGCCGAGGTCGGCCATGTTGAAGTCGCCGCCGCCGAACCCGAATGGGTCGCCGGGGCCCGAGTCAGGGTCCTTTTTCGACTTGTCGCGGTCGGGGTCGTCTCCCGCGGAGAAGCCGAAGGGCAGGTCAGACATGTCTCAACCGTACTCACCCTGCGAGGCAGACGCGTAACTGGCGATCACGCTGTCAGTGAACCGGGCCTCCATCGGGCTCCCGTCTATTCCCCGGGTCGCTTGGCTCCTGCCCGCCGGATCTAGTCTTGGCGACGTGAACAGGCGGATTCTGACGCTGATGACGGCGCTCGTGCCGATCGTCGTTTTCGGCGTGCTGCTGGCGGTCGTGACGGTGCCCTTTGTCTCGCTGGGTCCCGGACCGACCTTCGACACGCTCGGCGAGGTCGACGGCAAGCAGGTGGTGGCCATCGACGGTATCGAGACGCATCCCACCGCGGGGCATCTGAATATGACGACCGTCGCTCAGCGCGACGGCCTGACCTTGGGGCAAGCGCTGACGTTGTGGGTGTCGGGTCGCGAGCAGCTGGTTCCCCGGGATCTGGTGTTCCCCCCGAACAAGTCGCGTGAGGACGTCGAGAAGGATCAGGACGCCGACTTCAAGAACTCCGAGGACAGCGCCGAGTACGCCGCACTGGGGTACCTGAAGTACCCGAAGGCGGTCGTGGCAGCCAAGGTCAACGACACCGGCCCGTCGGCCGGCAAGCTCAAGGACGGTGACGCCATCGACGCGGTCGACGGTAAGCCGGTGGCGAACATTGCGGAGTTCACCGGACTGCTGAAGGCCACCAAGCCGGGCCAGGAGATCGTCATCGATTACCGCCGCGAGAACGCGCCGCCCGGCACCGCGCGGATCACTTTGGGCACCAATCCCGACCGCGACTACGGCTATCTCGGGGTGGCCGTGCTGGACGCGCCGTGGGCGCCGTTCAGCATCGATTTCAACCTCGCCAACATCGGCGGGCCGTCGGCAGGACTGATGTTCAGCCTGGCTGTCATCGACAAGCTGACCACCGGTGACCTCAATGGATCGAAGTTCATCGCGGGCACCGGAACCATCGACGCGGACGGCAAGGTGGGCCCGATCGGGGGCATCACCCACAAGATGCTGGCCGCCCAGGAAGCCGGGGCGTCGGTCTTCCTGGTGCCCGCCGATAACTGCGACGAGGCCAAGTCGATGCGCGACGACAACATGGAACTGGTGAAGGTGGACACCTTGGCCGGGGCCGTCGACGCGTTGCACACATTGACCTCCGGCGGTCGTCCGCCGAGCTGTTAGCGCGTCGTCGCAGGACAGCACCGCTGTCGTGATGCGTAGAGTTGTGGCCGTACTGCTGCCTCGGCGCGGCACAGCCGCCCGACAAGACCCAGGAGCCTGACAGGTGAGTATGCGGCCCGGCGCCCGGATGCCGAAGCTGACTCGGCGCAGCCGGATTCTTATCGTTGTAGCGCTCGTGGTTGTGCTGTTGTTGTTGGGCGGGCCACGGCTGATCGACACCTATGTGGAGTGGCTGTGGTTCGGTGAGCTGGGCTACCGCTCGGTGTTCACCACCAAGCTGCTCACCCGCATCGTCCTCTTCCTGGTGTCCGGCGTGCTGATGGGGGCGATCGTCTTCGCCGGGCTGGCCCTGGCCTACCGCACCCGGCCGGTTTTCGTGCCGACCGCTGGACCCAACGATCCGGTGGCGCGCTACCGCACCGCGGTGATGGCACGGCTCAAGCTGATCGGCATCGGGGTGCCCGCGCTGATCGGCTTCTTTACCGGCGCCGTCATGCAGAGCGTATGGGCGAAGGTGCAGCTGTTCCTGCACGGCGGCGACTTCGGGGTCACCGACCCGCAGTTCGGCAAGGACCTCGGCTTCTACGCATTCGATCTGCCGTTCTACCGGATGGTGCTGACCTATCTGTTCATTGCGGTGCTCCTGGCGTTCCTGGCAAATCTGATCAGCCACTACATCTTCGGTGGTATCCGGTTGGCCGGTCGCAGCGGTGTGCTGAGCCGTCCGGCCCGCATCCAGCTGGTGGCCCTGATCGGGACTCTGGTGGTCCTCAAGGCGGTCGCCTATTGGTTCGATCGCTACGAACTGCTCAGCCACACCCGTGGCGGCAAGCCGTTCACCGGCGCCGGCTACACCGATATCAACGCGGTGCTGCCGGCCAAGCTGATCCTGATGGCGATCGCGATCATCTGTGCGGCGGCAGTGTTCTCCGCACTTGTGCTGCGCGACTTGCGTATTCCCGCGATCGGCCTGGTGTTGTTGCTGCTGAGCTCGCTGATCGTGGGGGCTGGCTGGCCGTTGGTCGTCGAGCAGATCAGCGTCAAACCCAATGCAGCGCAGAAGGAAAGCGAATACATCAGTCGCAGTATCGCGGCGACCAGGCAGGCTTATGGCCTGACCAACGACCACGTGACCTACCGCGACTACTCCGGCAACGCGCCGGCGACCGCGCAGCAGGTGGCGTCCGACCGGGCGACCACGTCGAACATCCGGGTGCTGGATCCGACGATCATCAGCCCGGCGTTCACCCAATTCCAGCAGGGCAAGAACTTCTACTACTTCCCCGATCAGCTGTCGATCGACCGCTACCAGGGCCCGGACGGTGACCTGCGTGACTACGTGGTCGCCGCACGCGAACTCAACCCAGACCGCCTGATCGACAACCAGCGGGACTGGATCAACCGGCACACCGTATACACCCATGGCAACGGTTTCATCGCGTCGCCGGCCAACACGGTGCGCGGAATCGCCAACGACCCCAACGCGAGCGGAGGCTATCCGGAGTTCCTGGCCAGCGTCGTCGGCGCCAACGGCAGTGTCGTCTCGCCCGGGCCGGCGCCGCTCGATCAGCCGCGCGTCTACTTCGGTCCGGTCATCTCCAACACCTCGGCCGACTACGCGATCGTCGGCAAGAACGGCAACGACCGCGAATACGACTACGAGACCAACACCGAGACCAAGAACTACACCTACACCGGCAGCGGTGGTGTTCCGATCGGCAACTGGCTGGCCCGCACGGTGTTCGCCGCCAAGTTCGCCGAGCGGAACTTCCTGTTCTCCAACGTGATCGGCTCCAACAGCAAGATCCTGTTCAACCGCGATCCCGCCCAGCGGGTGAAGTCGGTGGCGCCGTGGCTGACCACCGACAGCACCGTGTATCCGGCCATCGTCAACAAGAAAATGGTGTGGGTCATCGACGGCTACACCACGTTGGACAACTATCCGTACTCGGAGTTGACGTCGTTGTCGTCGGCGACCGCGGACTCCACCGAGGTGGCGGTCAACCGGCTAGCACCCGACCAGCAGGTGTCCTACATCCGTAACTCGGTCAAGGCCACCGTCGACGCCTATGACGGCACGGTGACGTTGTACGCGCAGGACGAGAGCGACCCGGTGTTGAAGGCATGGATGTCGGTCTTCCCGGGCACGGTCAAGCCGAAGAGTGACATCTCGCCGGATCTTGCTGCGCACCTGCGCTATCCGGAAGACCTGTTCAAGGTGCAGCGCATGCTGCTGGCCAAGTACCACGTCGACGATCCGGTGACGTTCTTCTCCACCTCGGACTTCTGGGACGTGCCGCTGGATCCCAACCCGACCGCCAGCAGCTACCAGCCGCCGTACTACATCGTCGCCAAAGACCTTGCCCGCAATGATAATTCGGCGTCATTCCAGCTGACCAGCGCGATGAACCGGTTCCGGCGCGACTTCCTGGCGGCCTATATCAGCGCGAGTTCCGATCCCGACACCTATGGCAGGATCACGGTGTTGACGATCCCCGGTCAGGTCAACGGTCCGAAGCTGGCGTTCAACGCGATCAGTACCGACACCGCGGTCAGCCAGGATCTCGGTGTGATCGGCCGGGACAACCAGAACCGAATACGGTGGGGCAATCTGCTGACCCTGCCGGTCGGGCAGGGCGGTCTGATCTACGTGTCGCCGGTGTATGCCTCGCCGGGCAGTAGTGACGCCGCGTCGTCCTATCCGCGGTTGATCCGCGTGGCGATGATGTACAACGACAAGGTCGGTTACGGCCCGACGGTAAGTACCGCGCTGGACGGCATTTTCGGTGCCGGCGCTGGTGCGACGGCCACCGGTCCCGCACCGGCGACCCCGCCCGGGGGCCAGCCACCGGGCGGTCGGCCGCCCGCGGCGGCACCCCCGCCGGCGCCGGGCAGCGCGCCTGAGGTCCCCACACCGATCGCGGCGGTGCCGCCTGCCACGCCGGGCGCGCCGACCAGCCTGTCGGGGCCCAAGGCGGCCGCGCTGCAGGATGTCGAGACCGCGCTCGGTGCCGTGCAGGAAGCTCAAAAGAACGGCAACTTCGCCGAATACGGCGATGCGCTGCAGCGTCTCGACGATGCCTTCAAGAAGTACGAGTCGACTAAGTAGTTCTAGCCATGCGTGAGTTGGTTGTGCTGGGCACTGCCAGTCAGGTGCCCACGCGCTACCGCAACCACAATGGCTACCTGCTGCGGTGGGACGACGAAGGGCTGCTCTTCGACCCGGGCGAGGGAACTCAGCGTCAGATGGTGCTGGCCGGTGTGCCGGCTAGTGCGGTAAACCGGTTGTGTCTCACGCACTTTCACGGTGATCATTGTCTCGGCGTGCCCGGCATCATCCAGCGCGCGTCACTGGACCGGGTGACCCATCCGATCACCGCGCACTTTCCGGCGTCGGGCGCTGAGTACTTCGCGCGGCTGCGGCACGCCTCGATCTTCTATGACACCGTCGACGTCCGGGAGGAACCGATCGAGGCCTCTGGTGTAGCCGCTGTCGGCGACTTCGGTGTGCTGGAGGCTCGGGCGCTGGAGCATTCGACCGATGTGTTCGGCTACCGGCTCGTCGAGCCCGACGGACGGCGGTTCATCCCGGAGTTGTTGTCGCGCTTCGGGATCAGCGGTCCTGGGGTGGGTGAGCTGGATCGGGCCGGAAGCGTGCGGGTGGGGGACCGGACGGTCGAGGTGGCGCAGGTCAGTGAGCCGCGGCGTGGCCAGCGGTTCGCGTTCGTAATGGACACCCGGCTGTGTGATGGGGTGTACGAGCTGGCCGACGGCGCCGACATGTTGGTGATCGAGGCGACGTTCTTGGCGCAGGACGAAGACCTGGCAGTGCAGTACGGGCACCTGACGGCTCGGCAGGCGGCTCAGGTTGCGGCCGAGTGTGGGGTGCGCACGCTGGTGTTGACGCACTTCTCACAGCGCTACCAGGACGCGGCAGGCCGCTACACCGACGAGGCCGCCGAGGTGTTCGCCGGCGACATCGTGGTCGCCGAGGACCTGATCCGGGTACCGGTGCCCGCGCGCCGCTAGGGAGTCCCTTGCGGGGTGGGCAACCCCACGCGCAAGGCGATGGCCTGTTTCTGCCCGACGTTGGTGACGAAGTCGGCGTCAGCGGGCTGGCCGGGCAGGCCGTCGAACTCCACCCGCGCCAGTGCGGATCCCTCGGTGAACAACAGCACCGTCACCGATTTCGCACCGTCTGGGGAGTTACCCGAGACCACCGTGCCGCCGGTGCCGACGATGGACGGCTGCGGCGGGCCGGGATTCACCGATTTGGTCAGGCTGGCCTGGGCCTCGGCGAGCGCGGACGGCCCCGCTGCGGGGCTGTCCAGTGCCACGACCAGGATGCTGACGGCTTTGGTCTGCTCCTGGTTGACGATCAGGACCTCGGCGCCGGGCCGGCTGTCGGGGTTCGGCGTCGCCGGTTGGGCGAGGTAGGCGTCGCCCGTCACGGAGATGTCGCGGGCCTGCAACAGCAGCCGGGTGTAGTCGACCGGCGCGGCCGCGGGCTTGGTGGTCGTCGTGGTGGACGTGGGCACGCCAGGCAGCGCCGGGATCGACGCTGCGGGTTTGCTTGTGGTGACACCGGATTCGTTGTCACAACTGGTGACGCCGAAGGCGACGGTGGCGATCATCGCGATCGCGGCATAGCGGTTGGCGTGTTGTTTCTTCATCTCCAACGAGCCTGTCGACTTCTGCGGCCGAACGCAAGTGAAAACATGTGACCTTGGGCGCACCGACGAGACGTAATCGGGGTTCTGATCAGGCGATTTGGTTCGGATGCTCCGCGTTCGGTAACGTTGCGTTCACCAACGCGGGGTGGAGCAGCTCGGTAGCTCGCTGGGCTCATAACCCAGAGGTCGCAGGTTCGAATCCTGTCCCCGCTACCAGGTAAAACGGCCCTCGGAGACCCCTCCGAGGGCCGTTTTCATGCCATTTGGGAACATATTTGGGAACATAAGGCTGTCTAACTATGGGTGTGGAGCAGCCCAAAGGGGCGTCAACGGGCGTTGAATTAGCGCCTGAAGCCGCGGCTCGAGAGTTTGCTCAGGTAGCCGATTGCGTGGTGTTTGAGCTCGAGGTGCAAGGTTTGCCCCGATCAGCGGAAATGGAGCTGTGCCTCAGCGCCTGCGGCGCTGGATGGCGGTAGCGCTGGATCTTTACTGCGCCTACAATGTCAGACAGATGTCAGACAAGGAGCGAGCGATGGCTACAACCACGGTCAGCGTGCGCGAGTTGGTGCGCAACTCTGCGACGGTACTTAACGCAATCCGGCCGGACGAGCCTGTGGTGCTCACCCGCAACGGTCGACCGATCGCGGCCCTCGTAGCGATCGACCCTGACCAGGTAGACGCGCTGATCCTCTCGACGGTGCCTGAATTCGAGGAAAGCCGAAATCGGGCGGCGACCGCGAGTGCGGAGGGCAGGACTGTCCCCGTACAGCAGCACCTCAGTACTTTCAGCCGCGAAGACCTGATTGCGGCGGGCGCGACACCTGAAGAACTCGCCGAGGCTGGATTCGAGGCGCAGGCGCTCGCTGGAGCAGACTCGGAGCCCGCTCGCGCTGATGCACGACCTTCTCAGGTCGACGAGGCGATTGCCGAGGTTTTCTCACGGATCGATAAGGCTATTCATGTCCACGGTCAGGCGCTGACGCGCGCCGTGCTTCAGCGACTGACCGACACCGAAAGTCTCGCGTCGCTGAAGGCCCGAGCCGGGCTCAAGCCCCAGATCGAGGCCGCCAGTGAACGTTTGATCGGCGTGCGTGTGCGCACCGGTCTGGCACAGCAACTCGCGCAGGGAACGACCGGGCCTTCGAACAGCCCCGGCGGCACTGAGCTGACGTTCGGGGGTGCGGTCTCCTACGCCGGTTCGATCATCGAGCGCAACGTGGAGTTGAGTACTCATGACGGCCTGGTCGACCTAGGCATTCTCGAAGCGCGGTTGGACGCGAGTGTCAGCGCTGTTGAGCAGTCCGTGGCGCAGATACTGGAACGCTAGACGTCGGTGAGGCCGTGCGGCACGCGTAATGCTCGAGCCGCCGGTCGGTCAATCGTCACCCCTGTCGCTGGGGACCCGTTGCGCCCGTGGGATTTTGGCCTGGCGCAGCAGCCGGGGCGGTTCCACTGCTGTCAGGTGCCGTAGCGCCGGCGGCGGCAGGCGCTACGTGATGGCGGCCATTACCGGGATCAGCGACCGAACACTGCGCCTTGCAATTGCCGGGTAGCTCGGTTGCCTGGGTGCGGGTGAACATTGCACCCAACCGTCCAGCTTCGTCGACGGCCTTCTCGTCGCGCGTCAGCTTCATGTTGGCGATACCGAACCGAGTGATCGCTACGACCGTACCGACACCCGATCCGGCGGTGATCGCGAACAGGTAGGCGTACAGGAACATCGGCCATGATCCGACACACCCAGCGGTGGCGGCGACGGTTCCGATAGCCAAGTAGACCAGGGTCGCATAACCGACGATCTCGTAGACGCGCACAATGGCAAGCGGCGAGAGCACCGACAACACCGCCAGGGCGATGATGAACGCACCGAGCAGAGCGGCCGCAGCCGTGAAGAACGGCGCTAACTCCAGGGCATCCTGCTTCTCGGCGACGGGCGGCGCCAGGAGAAAGGCAGCGACGGCCAGGACGGGTGCCAGTCCCCATCTGACCAGGGTTCCGAAAAACCGAGTCCGCATCATCGCACCACCTGTGCGCGTCGCGTCTCGCCACTGTAGGCCGAGCTAGCCCCCACTGATCCTCCCAAGAAAATCCTGAATCGTGTCGGCGTCGTTCTTCCTGATGACTCTGACCACTTTTAGGCGACCCACCGGCAGACCGGCGGCGAACGCCGCTGGATCGCCGGGGTCCCACTGACACATGGCGACATCAGGGCCCAGCGGTACCGATATCCACGCCCCCTCTGGGCCGGGCGGCACGTAGAGCGGTGTGGCGCGAAACAGGAAATCTTCGGTCAGGCGGTTGATGGCCAGAGTGCGTTTAGCGCCGTCAGTTCTCAAGTCGCGGGCCAGATCCGAGTCCGAACCGTCGCTGTCCTTCAGCACTAACTCGACGATGAAACGCTTAGGTCGAGCCATGCGGTATCCGCCGAGATCGTTGACACAAAGCCGCCCCCGGCATCACGACGGTGAGCCTCCTTTACGCCGCTCAGCGCGGCCCTCACGCGATAACTGAGCTCAGTCAACCCGACGATCGGTACAGACCAAGGCGTTTCGAACGTTTCGACACCTCCGTCGGCGATGAGTAGCGAGCGCCGCGGCCAAATCTGGCGTCGCCGGTGTCATCGGCGCGTCGCGACCGGAACGAAAGCAAGTCCGACGACCTGTGTTCGTCCGACCTCACCCGAAGTCCCGCCGTTAGGCGGTCAGTTCGACGGTTTCATGACCGAACTCGGCGACGATGCGCAGGTGCCCACCCAGGGCTGCGACGTAGGCCTGAAGGGTGCCCAGCTCGGTGTGGAACAGGTCGCCACTTTCCAGCTTGGAGACGCGGGCCTGAGATACGCCCATGAGACCTGCAACGTCTGCCTGGCGGGAGTGCCCCAGCGCCTTACGGATCTCGGCCAGGCGGTGCGCCTGGACCGCCTCACGCATTCCCTCACGCGCCGCACTGGCCCGCTCGGCATTCAGTACACCTTGCGCGATTGCGTCCGCGCGAATGTCCTGCCAGTTGCGCGCGATGGTCATTGCCTTTCGTGCTCGGTCGCCAGCCAGCTTTCGAAAAGTGCGTCCGCGATCGGGATGTTCCGGTCATACCAACGCTTCCAGTCGCCTGCCTGTCGCCGCCCAGAAGTAGGATCACGTCCCAATGTTTCGACACCAGTATAACCTCTACGTTATATCGTGCGGAGGTAGATTGGCCGGCGCATCGTCGCCGTCGGTCCAGCTGTCACCGAGCAGAAACGAGGCTGCTTGCTCAGCCGCTTCGCTGTCGTCGTTGTCGAGCACGTGGGCATAGGTCTCCAGGAAGAAACCGATGTTCGCGTGGCCGATACGCTCGCTGACGATCTTCGGGCTCACCCCGGCCCGCAGCGCGCCGGTGGCATACGTGTGGCGCAGATCGTGAAACGTGATGCGGGACAACCCAGCCCTCGCCGTCAGACGTTCGAAGCGCTGGCGGATCGAATCAGGGTGTGGAGGACGTCCGTCGGGGTAGGTGAACACGAAGTCACCCGGGTGGTAGCCGTCGCCGAAGAACTCCCGCTCGGCGTCCTGTTGGGCGCGCCAGTGCCGCAGCGCACCTACCGTCGTCTTGTCGATGGAGATGGTCTGGTCGGCGTTGCGGGTCTTGCCCCCGGCCTTATCGACGACCTGGCCACCGACGACCACCCGGTTGTCGTGCACGGTCACCTTCCCGGCATCTAGATCGACCGCCGACCATTTGAGTCCGCAGATCTGGCCTCGCCGGATCCCGGTGGTCAACTCCAGGAGGAACAGTGCGGCGAAGCGGTCCTCCCGCGCCGAGGCCAGGAAGGTCCGAATCTCCTCGGGTTTCCACACGTGCCGGCGGGTTCGTGGGTTGCGGGGCGGCTTGACGTTGCTCGCCGGGTTCTCGGAGATGTATTTCCAGGCGACGGCATCGGCGAGGGCCCGGTGCAGGAACGAATGAATGTTCCGGACGGTCTTGGGGGCCAGGCCTTGCGTGAGGGTCCGGGGAGTCAGGCCCGCCTTGTAGCGTCGGACGGCGTCACGCGCGGCGTGGATGGAGGTGCCGCACGCCGTGGACAGCTCGCGGGGCGTCGGTGGCGGCTTGCCGCTGGCGATCAGTTTCGCCCAGTGGGTGTACATCACCGCATCGTTGTTCGGCTTCACCCGGCCCTTAGCTAACAGCATCGCGTAAAACCTCAGTAGCACCGGCTCATTGAGCGCCTGGAGCCGTTCCCCGCCGATGTGGGGGATGACGTACCACCGGGCGTAGTCGCTCCAGCTGCGCCACGTGGAGGCGTCAAGTGCCGGCTGCAAGGCAGTCAACCAGTCGGAGACGAACTCACCGACCGTCTGTTGCGACGGCCGCACGATCCGGCCGCTGTCGGCGTCACGCATCGCCTCTCGGCAGGCCTGCCAGGCGTCCCGCTCAGTGTCGTAGCCGCCCTTGGTTACCCATGGAAACGTGCCCGTCGAAGGATCGCGCTCGGGCATCCGGAACTTGTAGTACCACTTTGCGCCCCGCTGATATACCGAGCCCTTCATCAAGCCACCACGTCCCGTAGACCCGCCGTCACCACGTAGATCCGCCCCCCGAGCCGACGAACCGGCAGCTCGCCAGCGGCGACAAGCCGGTAGGCCGCAGCGCGACTGATTCCCAGAAGCTTCGCCGCGTGCGGTACCGCGAGCAGCAGGGGTAGATCGTTGAACACGTTATCTTCCAATGTAATTCACCACCTCTCACAGTGTCGATCGATTGACTAGGAAGCCCGGCGACGGTGAATTGCGCGCGAGCTGGGGAAGGGCTGCGGTCGAGCGCTCGCCGTGGCGCTGGCACCGAGCCGGCGAGCGTCAGCGCCGAGGAGTGAAGTGGACCCCGCAGTCACCGGCATAACTGACAGCTAAATGCGCTTGGCACCGCTATGCGACGGTCAAATGAAATCGATTCGCGGCTCACGAATTGGCGCAATTCGGCCTGAGACGCAACGGAACTGTATGCAACAACTGTTTGATCGACCCTGCTCAACTCGCGCCGGCTTTTGTCGGTTGGCACACGGCACCGAAGGCCGATCCACTCGATCGCCAATTGCGACCGATGCGGACCATGATCGAGCGGCCTTATGTCGACGCACTCTGCGCGCGCAATCGACGTGCTGCCGAAGTGCTGCGGCGGTTTCGGGCTGTCGGTCGCCAGTGCGACGTCGCCAACCGCCGTCTGTCCGCTCCTCGGTTCCCCGTGCGCGTGGGGGTGCGGCGTACTTGGCTCCGCACACTGATGGGTTCGCCGGGGGGCCTCCGGCGTAGTGCGCGCCCCACGCGCCACGTTGGCCCTCGCTCGGCGGAAGGGGCTTAGTTCGACGCGATGGTCTCGTACGGGCATGGATCAATTCTCTGCAATCGATTCGACGCGAGCAGCGCGATCCGGGCGCGCTGACGTTCGGCGCCGCGGCACCACCTCCCGCACCCCCACAACTGCCAGGGCCCACATTTTCACCACATCCCTGTAGTCTCAACCATCTCAACGCATTCCGTCTGGTACCGCTGTATCTCCAAACAGATTGTCTGACAGAGCAACTCAGAGAAACTCACCTGATTTTCCTATGGCACACTTGCACAAGGGTGTGCGAGATTGGCGGTAGCGAACCTTGCGTTCGCCACCCGGCGGTATTGAGCCCCGGGCGATCTCGGGTTCGAGAGGTGGTCGACATGCTGACGATTGCCAAGCTGTCGGCCTGGTCGATCAACTACTACAACGACACCGCTCGCGCCGCCATCGACGCTCAAAAGTCGTGCGGTGGGTTGGGGGAGTACTACTCCGAACACGACACCCGCACACCGGTGTGGCTATGTTCCGGGGACGCCCGCCGTGCGGCAGCGTTGGTCGGATTATCCGACCTCGAACGGACGGGTGGAGAGGCCAAAACCGATGTCGTCGACCAGTGGTTGGTCGGCGGTGAATCGCCTAACGGTGCGTCGGGTCGCGGGTTTCGAAGCGGCAGTGTGCATGGCTTCGATCTGACGTTTTGTGCGCCCAAGTCGGTGTCGCTGATCCGCGCGATCCGCGCCGACGAGGTGGCCGTTAAGGCGATCGCGGACGCCCACGCGACCGCCATCTCTGAGGCGATGGAATACCTTGCGACCCATGCCGGATACACCCGCGTCCACAACCCGGCGACGTGGGACAAGGACCTCGTCAGGCTCCCCGGGCTAGTGGCGATTGCCTACCAACACGAGACCTCCCGAGCCGGTGATCCGCACCTGCACACCCACGTCATCGTGCCCAACCGGCAAGCCCGCGACGACGGGCGACTGGTGTCAATCGACGGCACCTCGCTGTATCACGAAGCCAAGGCCGCCGGCGTTATCTATCAGGCCACGTTTCGCCGAGAACTGCACCAGTCGTTAGGTTACGAGTGGTTGCGCGTCGACCCGTCAACGGGCATGGCCGAGGTTGCCGGCATCGACCCGAACAGCATCACTGCCTGGTCCCAACGATCATCCCAATTACGTGAGTGGGCGGCCGGGAATCTCGACGTAACCGACGGCGGTACTCCCAGTGCTGCGCAACTCGCGGCGGCCCAAAAAGCTACGCGCCCAACCAAGCCCGAACAACTCGGCTGGACAGAATTGCGGGCCGGATGGCGTACCGACGAGCGCGGCATTGTCATCGATTCAGCGGCCCATCACCGTGCCCGTCGCGACCGGCTCGCGTCGAGCGGCCCCCGGTTTAATCGGCACCGGATCGCCGATGCTGCCGCCACGATCGAGAAGGCCGCCTTCACTCGCGCTGATCTTGTCGAGGTCATCGGTGCCCAACTTCCGGTCGACACCGCGCGCTCGCCGCGCGAGCTGGTCGAAGAAGCGGTCGACGACATCGCGGTGCGGCTGACCGCGCCGCGCGAGGCTCATCAGCGCGAAGGCCACGAGAGGTTCACTCTCGATCTAATCCTGGCCGAAGAAGCCGCCGTGCTCGACCTCGTCGACGCCCAAGATCCCCGCTCAATACTGTGGGGCCTGCCTAGCGACACCGACGGTTTATCGGCGGATCAACAACGCGCAGTGGAAAACATCGCCGTCTCACCATGGTTGGTACAACCGCTGAGCGCGCCTGCCGGAGCCGGCAAGACCACCTCGATGCGCGCGTTGGCGGCGATGGCTCGTCGCCGCCGGGATGGCCGGGTCATCGTGTTGGCACCGACGGGCAATGCGGTCGATGTAGCGGTGCGCGAAGGCGCCGGCGACACCGGCTACACCATCGCCAAAGCGTTGCGCGACATCGACAACCACAGTCTGACCCTCAGTCACACCGACCTTGTCATCGTCGACGAAGCAGGGATGGTTGGCACCGACGACTTAGGTCGCCTGCTGACCGCGACCACGGGCGCCGGGGCCAAGACCGTCCTGGTTGGCGATCAACACCAGCTCGCCCCAGTCAAGGCCCGCGGCGGCATGTTCGCCCAGCTCTGCGCCGACCTGCCCTGGACGCAGAAGCTGTCCGAAGTGTGGCGCATGCAAGACCCCGAAGAGCGCAGCGCCTCCCTCGCGCTGCGCGACGGCGGCCCCGCCCCGGTACGGCGCGCCATCGAATGGTACCGCAAGAACAATCGACTGCATGCGGGTGATGAAATCGCCATGGCCAGTGACGCTTTGGCCGCCTATCAACGCGACATCGCAGATGGGAGGGACAGCTTGCTTGTCTGCGATACCAAGGAGATGGCCGACGCGCTGAACCACCGCATCCACACCGAGACCATCGACCCAAATGCACCGACCCTGACAGGCGCACGCGGACATCAGATCGCTGTCGGCGACCTGATTCTCAGCCGCCGTAACGACCCCACCGTCAGCGTCTTACACCCCACCGAAAGGACTCAACATGCGGACCCCGTGCGGAACGGAAACCGGTGGCGCGTCTACGCCGTCGACCCTGACAACCAGCGCATCGCTGCCCGCCGCGTCAGCGACGGTGCTCGCGCCGTTTTCACCGGGGACTACCTACGCGAACACGTCGCCCACGGCTACGCCGTCACCGTCCACTCCGCACAAGGCGCCACCACCGACACGACCCACGCCGTCGTTGGCGAAAGAACCACTCGTGCACTGCTCTACGTTGCGATGACTCGGGGTCGGGAATCCAACACAGGCTATTTATATCAACGCATGGCTGCTCACCTGGATCCTGAGCCTGTCTCACACGATGGAGCTCAGACAGTGGCTAGTAGAGGCAATCGTGACCCAGCCCATCAGCTGCGGCGCGTCATTACAGATGGCGCAGAGTCTCCCTGCACTGCATTCGATGTTGGCGCGGTTACGGATCAACAAAGCCTCGATGGAACGGTCCGTGCACTTGTCGACCGCCGGCGTATGGCGCTCACCCGCCGACGTGCGAGCTATATCCGGTCCCAGGAGCAGATCTTCTCGGAGACTAAGCAGCGGGCAAAGCGGAATGGACAGTCGAGAGTCGACTATGGCATAGACCGCTGATTGCGCTCGAATTCTAAACTCTTGCTCAGCATCGAGTTAGCGTGTTTCTCTGAGGGTCACAACGCTTCCATCGGTGATGGCGGAGAACTCAATTCCGCTGTTGCGTAGCAGATACAGGTCAGTGTGGAATGCCGCGGCGACGGTGCCTACGCCATAACTCGGTGTGTCCAGCGTCCAAACTTCGACTGCGGCCGAAGTGCGAATCATATTGAGACGAACAGGAAGCGGACCTGGAGGCGGTGGCGTCATCGGATGGGCTAAGTCGATTGTCGTCTCATGTGTTTCCAGGAGTTGGCGCAGGGGGCTCTTGCCACGCGCACGGCAGAATTCGGCTAGGTCGTCGATCTCGCGAGATGTCGCGTCGAATTCGGACCGCCAGCCGTCGATGTGTAGTTGTCGAAGCCATGTTCGTACATCAGCCCACTCGATTCCTTGCCGAAGCGCCTGCTGCCCGATTTCGTACGCGAGGCGACGTGATCTCACTCCAGAGATCAATAAGTTCAACGCAACATTGGTATCAACGCCGTAGCGAATGAGGTAGGCCAGGTTTTCAGGTAAGGCGGCGACGCCTCCTTGTTCAATCAACAGCTCGTTCGCCTGGGCGATTACCAGCCCGACAGTCCAGCTGAGGAAGTGCTCGAATGTCCCGCTGATTGCGTCAACAGTTTGCTCTAGGCGCCACGCCGCATCAGCGACCGTAGGCAAAATCTGGGCCGCCAGCTCGGGCATGTTCATTCCGCCTAACCAGCCGCGAAGCGCCAGTTGAACAGATGCGTCGATAGTCGTTCTGGCACCCACGCTCGGTTTGAACCGCCAGACACTACCAGCCTCGGGTAAGTCGAGGAGCTCGGTGAGCGTGCCCGCAGCTTCCAGCGCTATCAGAGTCTCTTCGACGGAGAGGCTTCTGATGACTGGCCCGATAGCGGAACCGGGCTGACCGAGTTCTCCATGTCTTGCAGTGACTAGTTCTGTAAATTCCGAAGAGATTTCCTCTATCGCCCGAGCGCTAGCCAGTCCAGTTCCGGTGACCGTCCACCTGAGCCGACGGCTGGGTGATGTCAACTCGAACTGGTCCTGGATATATCCGGCGAATGCGAGCCACCGCGCCTCAATTTCCACTGGTAGCTGAACAAATGCGAGCAGGCCGCGCACAGCACCACCCAAGTCAACCGTGGTCGCTAATCGACCCAGCCGCTCCATGGCGGAGAGGACGAACCAAACGAACGCCGCGAAGTCGGAGGCCTCACCAGGGCTCAGCTCGAACAACGCATCGGCCGTCTGGTCGACTAGCGCTTCGGCCTCGGCCAGCTGATTAAGGGCGTGTTCCGAGTCCAGCGTTGAGCGGATCTCCAACTCTTCGGCGGCGGGTCGGAGTCTGTCGAAGTTAGCATCCTTCGGGGATTCGTTGAGACCGAGGACAATCCAGCCCTCGGTCTCCCGGCCGGCACGACCAGCCCGCCCAACGGCGTTCAGAAGCCGTGGTGCATCGAGCTGCTGGCCCGGATCCTGTCCCTCGTAACGGGTTTCGCATATCAACACCGTTCGAACTGGGAGGTTCACGCCGTCGGTAAGCGTTGACGTTGCGAACATGGCCCGCAGTACGTCGCCCCGCATAGCTTGTTCTAGAGCATCCAAGACATCCACGGGTAACCCAGCGTGGTGGTACGCGACTCCATGGCGCACGCAGTCAACCAGCGGATGTACATCTCCGAGTCTTTCCTCGAGGAAAGCTCGAAGTGCATCCGTACGGGGTGTCACCTCAAGCAGGTCGGCGACCTCTTGCGCGGCGTTCCTCGCGTAGTCACGGCGAGACAGAATCATAAGCAGACTGCCAGCGGGCAGGAGCTCGTAAGCCGTTCGCGCGCAGAGTCGATAGAAGGCGGTCTGTTCCTGCTTGAAGGTGCCGTTGCGGCGGACACTTCGCGTCATGTGGCCGATCGGGCTATCGCGAGATGTGGTGAGTCTGAAGACTTTGCCCTCGGCCGGTCGGACCCGTAAGTCGGCGATCATGGGATAGCGAGATTTGCTTAAGAATGCCTTCGTCTTTAAAGGGATGCGTTCCTCAGAGGCCCAGACGACGTCAGAATAAAGGAGAGCGTGAAGGCGCCGAGGTCCGCGCCAGCCGGAGGTGTAGAGCACTTCCGTACTGAAGGGGTCCAGCCAGGTCGCGACTTGTTGGGCGTTGCCCATCACTCCCGATAAGAGAACGAGCCGCGTCTCGGTCGTAGATAAAACGGCGAGTAATGATTCGAGCAGGAAACCTCGGCCGGGTTGCGCGAGCAGGTGCGCCTCATCGATAACGTACATCGAGAAACGGTCGAGAACTGCCTCGGGGTCGTGCCGCAAAAGGTGCGTCAACCGTTCCGGAGTCATTACCTCCACCGACGTATTGACAACTTCGCTAGTGAGGTCAAAGAAGTCGTCGACGCTGATCTCACCGAAGTCGGGGTAGTCTCCTCCGAGTCCTTTCTCTAGCACGCGCAGCCGTCCTGCCAATGACTGGCGCATTTCTCGCCCAAGGCTTCGCAAAGGCGTTACATAACAGACGTCGCCCGACTGTGTTGCCAAATGGTGGCAGATGAGAATCTGTGCGACCAATGTCTTCCCAGCGCTGGTGGGGACTGACAACAACAGGCGCTTGGTACTCGGATCGAGGGGATTCGATACTTGACGTTGTAGTAGGTCACGTTGCGGCGGCCACAAGGTCAGAACCGGGGGTGTTCCTACTGTGAATGCTTGAGCTACTACGTCAGGGGTTCCATCGGGTAGGACGCTCCACACGCTCGAAGTCTCCATGCCGTCAGCAATCGCGAGAAGGTGGGCCGCTACCCATCGCGCGTCGTGGTCACCCTCGCCAGCGGTCAAGTTGAGGACTGTTTCCAGCACTTCCTGTGCCGCTCGCAGGCGCTCAGGATCGCCGTATCGCAGGAAAGCCATCAGATCTGATACCGCTGAGGTTACAGCTTCCGCGGGACCAAACATTGTCGACAGCAAACTGCTCATTCCGAACAGCTCCGCCATCGCGGTCAACTCCAGGCGCCATGCGCTCAAGAGTTGTCCGACCCGCCTTACGTCGAGGCCCAAGAACGCAACCCCAGCCCTTAGGGCCATCGTTATAAGGCTGTCTGCAGCGCCTCCCTGTGCGGAGATGTCGGGGACTTCGATTGGACTGCCGTCGGGACCGTTCGGCGCTCCAGAGTTGCTTCGGTCTTCTAGGGCTTCACCGGTGCGCTCAGAGACCGGGCCCTGAGAGTCGAGCAGACCATCGACCCGTCGCCAAATCGCGGTGGCGTTGGGATCGAGATCGGCTCGCCGATAGCCGACCTGAGCGCCGAACGCGAGCGTCAGCTGATCGTGAATTGTGCGGCCTGGGCTGTTAAGCGCAAGGTCGAAAATGTGGGCGGATATGGCGAAAGCGCGCTGCTGACGTGCCGGGGTGTAGAGCGCTTCGGCTGCAGACGCTGACGCCACTCCGTGCAGATACCATCCAGCACGCAGCAAATCATCTCCGATCTCTGCGGGGCGAATGAACGTCTGAACTTCGATGTCAGCGATCAGATCTATAAGTTCTTCGACAGTGGGAAGTGCGCCAGCAGCATGTTGGCCGATAGCTTCTGACAACACTTGAGGGTTCAGAGCACGGTCCACAAATAGCCCCTTACATCCCGGGCGAGCCCAGCGAGATCCTCGACGGCAAGAAGCAGACCCTCCAGCTGTCCGGCTTGGTTAAACCCCGGAAAATGCGCGCCCATGGTGCTGAAGCACTTCTTTGGTGCGGGGACCCGGGCTGAAGCGACACCCACCCCCACGCCTGCGCGAGCGTTGCAGTCGACCCAAAAGTCAACGAGTTGTTTGCAAAGCTCCCCAACCGGCCCAGGCTTTACCGAGTGAATGGCAGTCAATTGCGCTAAGTAGCGGGTTGCGTGAGTTTTCAGCTGTTCGTACGCCTCGCCGACAGTCTCAGAGATCGCCGACGCTCCGGTGTGTTGCTTCAGCTCCCATAAACGGAAGGCCGTGTCACCCGTGGCGCTATCCGAGAAAACGATGAAGCCGTCGGCGCCAGGTTCGGTGACGTTGAACTTCGGAGTGTCAAGCAGCGCGATGGACCCGGCAGCGTGGCTTCCCCCGAGTACATGCAGGTACCAGAGCCATTCCGCAACGTGCGCGATGAGGTGTGTCTCCGATTTGCCGTCGGGAGGAAGACCGAACACGCCCGCGATAAATGCCGCCACGATTTCTCGGTCAGATCCAGTCAATTTCGTGTCCGCGATTGCGGCCTCTTTCCAGAGTCCAACTGCTTTCGATGCTCCAGCTCGATGAGTCATAATTGCGTCGGCGATCAGCCACGCAAGTGCCGCCCGCTCGGTTTGGCCAAGGCCGATCGCAGTACCAAGATGCCATAAGCATCGATTTGGAGTGGGCGATGTTTGCTGTACTACCGTTACGAGATCCGTCAAACCATTCGCGCACGACTGGGCGGTGCTGCTGGCGGTACTCGCGGGAATCAAAGGCATTTGCGCGGTAGTTTGGTTAGTCATCGTCGCGGGCCATCAACTCAGTATCGCCAACCGCCTAAGCGCCCGCGCACCCTCTTGAAGTGGTGGGCCGCGGTAACCTTACTGTGCCAGTCGGCCTTCGGCGCCAAGGAGTGCATGTAAACACCGCAGCTCATACCGTCGACTCTCTCCGGTTGACGTACCGCGGGTCGGACTGCATTGCTGGGTCGCGGCCGCGACCTTGCACTGCGAGAGGCCTTCACCGCGAGTCTCCTGCTCGTTGACAACGTCTGCCAAACATATGGTATGAACTGCCAACGGACAGACCGATCCGTCCATACCTTGTTTGGGATGGAGGATGCTTAGCAGTTTTGGCCGCGGTTTGGGTTGAATCGTTCAGAGCAACCAAGCCCGATCATATGGCCAACCGAAAGTCCTCGATCTTCTGTTGTAGGACTTCGGTTGGATCTCCGCCCGCGTCTTTCGTAGCTATCATCTGCAAAATGTCGCGATCATCGAAAATAACAATTATCTTGTTGTAGATTAACCATTGCTCACGACAGACTATCCTCGAACTTCTGTTCCCGCCGGCGCGAGTGGCGAGAATGCCAAATTTCCCGGGACCGTGAGTTGATAGGTAATTTGCGAGCTGTAGTACCTGAGGCTTCGCTATGGGCTTCCGATAGTTTTTGGCATCAATCACGATATAGTCGGCGAGGTATTTCTCACGCATGAACGCCCAAAAGCCCTGGGTGGAGTAATTTGGCATTATAATATCGCGTCTGTCGACTCCGTCAGCATTGATGCTTTCACGGATGCCTTTCTTGAGCGGTGGTGAGAAAAGGTAGTCAAATATATCGGCACACAAAGCCTGGAACTCGACCCATGAATGTTGACCCGGAGGAAGTCTCAAGAGCTTAGCCTTCATTCTCTGGCCCTCTGTCTCGGTGCGTATTACATGGTTCAGAACTTCGCGCACGTCTTGTTCGACGCCGTAGCGCCGCGCCTCAGCCAGAAGCCATTCGCTATTCCTGATTTCGACATTGCCGGGTGCGAAGCGCTCGATTCGATCGTTAGCTAAAGGTCCAGGAACGAACAAGACGAGCCGCGGCGTCTGGCCATACAGGCGCTGGAATTCATTTCCTAGAGCGTGTATTTGAGCCAGCGCATCGCTGAGGCGCTTTTGGGTCTGCGGGGTGATATTCTTTACTTCTATGAGTTCGGGCTTATTAGAATCTAATACGGCGAGGTCGACAATGTGGTTAGGGCCGAGGCGGAATTCGGCCTGAACTTGGTCTGCACCAGCCGCGTTGTAAACCATGCTAATGGCGGCGATCAGCGAACTCTCGAGGAAGCGTCCACTGGCGGAACCCGGACCACCCGTTCCAAAAGCAGGCATGTGATCGTCGTTCTCGGTGTTCTCAGTCATTTTCCGGTTTCCGCAGTTGGGCTATCTAGGTAATAATGTCAGCAGCACGAAGCATGAGTTCTCCTGTGCGCGCGGCATGCTGTTTCTTCCTGCGAAGCAATTCATCGAAGTCGATTCGATGGTCGAATACAACTGTTAGATCGTAGCCATCAGCCAGCAACAGTACATTCCTATTCCCAATACCAACTCGTTTCACTGCCGACTCCTGGAAGCCTGAAATGGAGACAAACAAGCCCAAGGTATTGTCCAACCTGCGGCGGACCTTATCCGCGAATGCTGTCAACTCAGTCAAGGACGTTAACTTGGCCTGCCACTTTGCCTCGACGAGATAGTCGGTACCTTCGAAAGTGAATGCCCCATCGATCTGCTCGCCTTCGATCCTAAACGATCCTCTCGCGTCGATGTCGTATACGAGGAGGAGCCGAGTCAGAAGTGTTTCGAGTTCATATCCACGTCTTTGAGGCTCAAGTCGGTGCATATTGTTGAATTTTTCGCGCAGTGCGGATATTTCTTGCGCAACAGCTTGTCGCTGAGTTGCTTCCGATTGGGCAAGTCGCCTTTGATGAGCGATCGATTCGGCCTTCCTCAGCGCCGACCGATATGGTTCTATGTACTGGCGCAGTTCCTCCAAGGCGATATTGGCTTCAGCATATTTGGATACACCATCATCCAGGCGTTTCAATTGTATGGGATCGATTTCGGACGTGGATATAAGCAACGAAATTAGCTGCTCCATATACCTGTGTTGATTTTCCGCAAGCGTTGACACGAATTGGCGTACAATATTGCGCTTGTAATCGCTCCAGTCGAGGTCTGCAATTAGCCGTGACTCTCCTGTTGCGCGGCGAAGAAACTCGCGCAGATCCCGCTTATACCAGTAAACCGTTGCAAGAGCATTTTGAAGCGCGACAACTGCTGCTGGTGAGACTCGCTTGACCGCCATGGCCCCTCTCGGTCGGCTCCAGTGTGCATCTCCCTCGACCGCTTCGAGCAGAGTGGTGGGGGACGCTATCTAGGAGATTACCGCGAGCCTCTTCCTAATCCGGCGCAACAAGATAGAGCCCGTTTCTCTTTGACTCCCGATACTTTCCACGAGGGCAGAAAATTGCGGCGACGGCTCAAAGTTGGCGTCGGAAGGCGTTAGCCAGAACAGCCCGGGGGAGGGTGCAGGTTGTGCAGCGATGGCGCCGCGATCGCGCGGCAGCTTCCCGCCTGCCTCTGGGCGGCGGGGAGTCTGCCATTTCGAAGCCGGCTCCCACGGGCCGCGAGCCGAGACGATGAAGAGATTCTTGGAGCACTAGGAGAGCCGTGAGCGCCTGGTGGGCAGCGCTAAGTGGCAGCACAGGAACAGTCATATGACCATTGCCACAACTATTTCGCGGCCAAGGAGCGTCCAACTCGCGACATCGGAAAAGAGTTGCGCCGTCCTTGGATTTTATCTGGCGAGCTGGGGGACGTACCGCGGATCCAACTATCCGTTCAAAGAAACCAACTCCTGCGTCTAGGAAAGATTGAGTGCGATGTCCAATCAGATCTCCGGCAAGAATCGATGAAGACCCAGTTGATCTAGCGTGAAAACGCAATCGATAGTACCGCGCCATTTGCGCAGTGCTAACGGTCGCCCGTTCGTATACTTCACCAAGCAAATCAATCCAGCCGCTATTGCGCCCTTCGACTCGATGACGCGAATTACGGATCGCGCAGTGCGCCCGGAATTCAGGACATCGTCGATCAGCACTACGCGATCTCCCGCTTCGATTCTCCTGGCACACGCTGGGTCAACATGCGTCCCGCTGCTGCGAAAATTGATGGTGCTTAGTCTTTCACTATATCGATCGTCTAGCGCCGCCTGAGCGAGGGCGAGTATCAGCGGTCCGCCCGCCGCCTCAATTCCTACAATCAAATCAGCGTTGAACGGCTCGATTTTCCGCCATAAAAACTCAGCGGTTAGCATTCTCGCTTCATGATCATGGAGAATTTGCGCGCTCTCTATAGACCATCCCCTAATTCGCGCGCCTATTGTTCGTGTGCGGCCGCGACGTACGGCGACTCTCAAAAATACTTCAGAGTATTCTGTAACCACGGCTAATCGCAGAACACCAGAATCACGACGATTACAAGGAACAAGACAAGAAGAGTTCCCACTATATCTAGAGCAATCCCGATAATTAGTGGCAGTGTCAGCCAGGCGAAGATAATCCAGGAGGGCACTGTCAGAAGTGCAAAAATGCCGCTCCAGACGAGAATGCCAATTAGAAGTGTGATTGCGTCCGGCAACCTGGACATTCAGCCGCTATCCGTGATCACGATTTCGGCCAATATGATTTGCGCCCGGGCCGACGAACGCCCAGGCAGTCCGATCGATAAGAGACCCCACAAATTCGCCAGCGCATAGGGCATCTATGTCAACCGACGGGAGGGGCGCGTCGCGGGCATCCCACCCCAATTCCACGCAGGTCCGAATCATCGCCGCAGTATACCCATGGAGGACTAAGCGAGATAGATCTTTGGTGCCGAGCCTGCGAAGGTTTGTCTTGACCGAGGGGTTCCGTTCCTGTGCGAGTGCTTTCCATGCGGCTGGATTAAGTCCATGAATTTTGTTGACTTTTTCTAACCAACCCTCCAACGCCTGGGCAAGGGGCGAGTTGTCTAGGCTGTCAACAATCTCATAAGGGTCGTCCCCGATACCGACGAGAGTTCCCCACGCCGGTGCCACAGCGAATTTTCTCTGTAGCTCCTTCCGTCTGACGAGCGAGTTCGATTGATGCACAACATCGATCGAACGGGTTAGGAAGCGAGTCAGATTGTGCCGGGTCTGAGGCTGATGGGAGGGCCGGCCCGAGTCGACCACAATGCAGACGTCTGGACCTGGTCCGAGTTCGCGCAGTACTGCTGCATCCATGTCGCCGATCATCCACGAATCAATTGGCGTAAATCCCAGATTATCAAATAGTCCACCGTCTGCTAACATAATTTGCCCACTTACGATCCCACGCTGAACCGGCAAGCCGAGGGTGGAAGCATCTATGACCGTTGGTCGGAATACCAGCGGGAAAGCGGCAGATGCTGCCACGGCTGTAGCAATCGGTAATTCATCTGCTGTACCAGTGAAGTTTACGACTTCAGACTTCTTGTTCGGACTTCCGGATACGCCCGATACGAATGATGATCCGATAAAAAAGTGCGTTCCGGTCGCTAGGTCCGTGCAGCAAAATATTGGTTCGTATGTTGCGTTGATGTCTTGAAACAGTGTCATTTTTGGTCTGAATATTGCCATTGCCCGGTTTAATCTCAATGTGAGGATCGCGCTAACAAATTTACGCGCTGAGAATTTGTTTGCGGTTACTTTAGTTGCGGTCCCGCCGAGATCTAAGAGCCATTGCACCGCCACCTCCAGACTCCGTCTCAGCTCTAAAAACAGAATAGTGAGTCCGGCCGAAAACAGGAGAAGTGCTAATGCTACACCAAAATATAGCGCGACCTGGGGCGAAGCTCTCCCTGAAATGTTCGCTATTGCACCGGCAGCTGCCCCAGTGGGTATCGAAAGAAATGCAGTTATCAAGACCATTCTCCGAGGACTTAAGATATCTCGCTTAGAGAGGAAAGCTAAGAGCGGCGCACATCGATTCCACGAGGTTTCTGGCGTTAAGTCGCTTGTCAAAACGTTGCGTGCGAAGTATGCGTTGGTGATTGAACCGCCCGACACGGATGAGATAGCCCGAATCTGACTCGCCCGACCGCAGTCGATCAGGTACAGAAGGACGCCCGCCGCGAACGCGGAAGCGCGGTAACCACCGCCACTGAGGGTGACGGCGATTCGGGGACTCGGAGCGAGTTGCATACGTTCCATCTCAGCACGAACTGCCGCCGAAGAAGCGGCAGCGGCACTGTGACCGGCAACAATCGAAGAATTTGTCTCGTGCGCTGACAGGAAGCCACGGAATGTGGAGAGGCAGGCATTCGATTGCAGTCACAATGTTCAGATTCAGAGGTGAGAGGTTCCGGGTACGGCGGGACTTTTGGTCCCAAAGCGGTGTTTGACTGGTCTACCCGGCTAGCCAACGACAACTCGTCGTGATGCCCTTAGCCCGGGCTCAGCAGACGGTATTTGCGTCCGTGCTCCGCTCACACTGCCTGGGCGGCAGGCGTAGTTCCATTGTCGCTCAACCGATTGCCAGGTCGACGCTTTGGCCACTGCAATGAGACGATCGCGATCCGGTTTTGAACGGAGTGAGACCCACTGGGAACGAAAATCGTGCCGGGGTCGGATCGCGACCTTCCCGAGTTACTTGAGCTCCGCCAGGAGTTTTTCGGCGGCCTGCTCCCAGCTGACGTTGTCCCGAAGCTCACGCCGCAATTCCCGAGCCTGAGCCCGTGCGGACTCTGGATCGTCTAGTACGCGTTGAATAGCGGTCGCCCACACATCAATCGCGAGTCGTGTGGATGTGTTCCGCGTCGTAAGGATTGAGGGTTCCGCCGACCTGATCCTCAACCCACGCAGGAACTCGGCAAGACCGGACTCCGCGCTGATCAAGACCGGAATTCCGCTGGCGATCGCCTCGTACGCCGACAGGCCGAAGCCCTCGTGCCGCGAAGGCATCAACAGCATGCGTGCTTGTGCAAAATCCCGGACGACTTCAGCTTCTTCGTCACAGTAGGGGCGGAGGTAGCAGCCAACCTGGTTTTCCAGAATGTCGTCGAGTTGGGCCTTGACCTGCTTGGCTGCCTCATCCGGAACACCTCGGATGATTAGCGCGGGACGATGGGGTCTCGATGGCGGCCAACCGTCGACGACCTGCAGCATCGCGTTCGCTGCGATGTCAATTCCCTTCGATTGGAAGTCATCAGCCCTTCCGACAATCAAGACCCGGTTATGGACGGGGGGTTGGGCGGCGGCGGCATCAAACGCCGACCGCAGGCCAGGAACGACGTCGATGACCTTGGGTACAGGAGCAGAACCAATCAGAGCGTCGCTAATAGTCGCCGTGAGCAGTGGGCCAATACCGACCACAAGGTCCGCAGATCGAGCCAGCTCACGTTCGAGGTTGCGACGGTCGTCGGCAATTCGCATGTGCGAGTCTCCGCCGGGCTGTTCTTTTGCCGCTTCGAGCTGCTCAGAGTCAGTGTGTACGAGGTGGACACGGCGCGCCCGGGGGAAGAACTGCTGCTGGGCGGCCGCGTACGGGCCGAGGACTCGACCGTGGCCAATGATGATGTCAGGCACCCACTCTCGATCGGCGAAAACTGGGGGCAGGAGCAATGTTTCAAAGTCGCTCAGACCAGGGACTCGGGCGGGGGTAACGATTGCCACGTTCACCTCCGATGCGGCACGAATGTCCTCATCCGAGGTCTTTGGCACCAGTACTGACACATCCGCGCCAGCAGTGGCCAGTGCTGCAGCCAGCTCCCTGTTGAGGGTTGATATTCCACCCCGCCCAGATCGCCACTCGTCGCTGACCAGCATGATGCGCTGGTTCCGGTACACAGGCCGTGGGGCCGGTTGCGTCCGAGCGGTAGATCCTTGACTTCGCAGAAGTTCCAGTACTTCCGCGGTGGAATCGGTTGTTAAATCCGTTGGAGGTTCTTCACTCGTTGCTGCGGCGAAGAAGCGCCAACGTAGGTGAGAGTGGGCAGGGTTCGCTGATCCGAACAGAACGGTGTCGTATCCGGCGCCGTCGTCCGCTCGAAGCAGCCTCTCAGCCATCTCGGCAGAGTCACGGCCCCTGATGACACCGACGCTCCGATTGTCCGGCGCGTCGGCGGTCAGCAACACCGCACCGAGCGTGACCTCACCGCGGAACGCCCGCCGCGTCTCTACTGCTGATGAGAGCAGGTCGGCGACGCGGTTGGATCGGTTCTTCTTAAAGGATTGCGAAGAAAACACCTTGACTTCGAGTGCGACCGGCGTCGCGCCGGGGCGAGGAATCACGACGTCTGGACGGCGCAACGGGCCCATCCGCTCAGGCTGCTGTCCGCCAAAGAGGTCCACGAGCAGACGCTCAAGCGCGGCGTAACGCTCCCCTGTAAAGCCGAGGGTTGGTTCTGGTCGTGTCAACACCGAGATGAGCTGTTGTTCAACCGAAGGCGGCTCCATAGCGGATCAGCGTATGTGCGCCATGCCCGCCCAGCATCGTTAATCCGTCCTCGAAGCCCCGACGGTGTCGAGATATTTGCGTGCGTCCGCGAGATGTACGCATTGGTTAGTCCCTCGACTCCACACTCGCGGGGTGAAACGCGCCAGTGCCTCGGCAGGCTCCTCCACTTGACGGCCCGCTGCGCCGTCGGCTCTGGGAACGACTCCATATCCAACGTCGCCGGCTGGAAAGCCCTGGCCGAACGCAACATGAGCCGTGGCGCAGCCCAGCCTGGAGAGGAGGGCCTGTCTGCTTGGGCAGTGCAATCTGGCAGCAAAGGTCAAGACGTGTTTGCCGTTAGTGCATTATGTCGCCGCCGCTCGGCAGCTAACACGCAAACGCAAAGACTTCTGATTTGGGAACGAATTTGGGAACAAAACCCTCCGAAACAGGTCGAAATCGATGAGCCGCCCTGACACGCCGTGGAATGTCAATAGCCATTTACCTGCATAAATGAGACTTAACGGACATAGCAAACTATTGAGACGACAGCTCATAACCCAGAGGTCGCAGGTTCGAATCCTGTCCCCGCTACCAATGTAGGAAAGTTAGAACCTACGACCTGAGGTTGAGGTCGTAGGTTCTTTCTCTTTGTGCTCCTATCGTCTCTGCGGTGGTCATGGTCATATTTGGTTCGCTCGACGTGGCCGCTTCCTCGTTCTTGAGCTGAACCTTCAAGTCCGGTGCCAGCAGCCGTCCAAACAGCTCAGACAATGGCGACTCAGCGATCTCGTCGTCATCGACGTGTAGCCGCTCAAAGACGGCTTGGTTCATCCGACGTCGCTCCTGGGCGTTGCTCCGCTGGTATTGCCCCTACGCGTCGTCCAGCAGCCCGACAGCACCGTCCAGGGCCCGCTTGAGCTGATCCCGACTCAGTCGGCGGGCCGCGAGGTCGGTCGGGTCTGTTGCGCACCGGTCTGACCGTCTGCTCTGCGCAGAAGACCCATTTGCCTCGCGTGGCTGATACTCGGCAGGGACATTCGACGTTCGCCTCGCCGAAGAGCAATCACTGAACGGAACCAGCGGGAGGCCACAAGTCATCGCCACACTGCGTGGCACTGTGACCCAGCTGTTCCGCCTCGAGCACGTTCGGTAATCGGGTAGCGAATATAGCCGGGTCAGCCGAAGGCGACGGTGCCGTCGTCGAGGCTGTAGTAGCCGGTGACGACTTTCAATGCGCCGGAATCGAGGGCTCCCTGTAACTGGCTGGATTGGGTGATCTGGTCGCGGGATTGCTCGATGTTGGCGTTGATGGTGTTGACCAGCAGGTCGCCGGGGCGTTGTTGGGCAACTGCGACGGCTGGGGTGATGGCGGTGATCAACGCGGCGACGTCGCCGTGGGGTTCGCTGTGGTGCTGCAGTGAATCCAGGGTGGCCGAAACCGCGCCGCAGTTCTGGTGACCCAGGACCAGGATCAGTGGTGCGCCGAGGTGCCCGACGGCGTATTCGATGCTGCCTAACCCGGCCGGGTCAATGATGTTGCCGGCCACCCGGACTGCGAACAGATCGCCCAGGCCCTGGTCGAAGATCACCTCGGGCGGCAGTCGCGAATCCGAGCAACTCAGCACGATGGCAAACGGCTTTTGCGCCTGAGATATTGATAGCCGGGTCTGTGGCGACTGGTCTGGATGGGTCATTGTCGCGGCGACGAAGCGTTGGTTGCCCTGCTTGAGTTCCGTCAACGCTATGTCGGCGTTGGCAATGTCGGGGCGGGGTGCTTCGGTGGCGAAATGCGGTCCTGCGGGCACGGTCACCGTGGAGGTGGTCGCGGCATTCTGGGACGATCCGCATGCGGTCAGCACGCCGACCGTAGCGGTCCCCGCGACACCGAACCACGCACGCCTGGACAACCTTGTATCCACCGGCAGCTCCTCCCGGTCCTGACTCCAGGGCAGAACCTATCTCATTTGTCGCGTCAAGATTGAGGACTGAGCGACATGGAAGAACATTGTTCCAAGATGTCGCGATCCGCCGCCGGGGCCTGATTAACCGCGAAGCGCAAGAAGCGCAGTCCGCCAACACCAGAGCGCGCAACAAGCCCGGCTGCAATTGAGCCATCTCCGGGAAGATGTTGCCCCTATGCTCCGTCCAAGCAGCACGCTGGCGCAGTGCTATTGCGTTGATCAACGCGGTGAGATCTCCGACAGTGCAGGCAAATTGGAAGATACGGCTAGGCCCGGTGATGGGTGTCCACGAACGTCGTAGATCAATACATGGGAACCATCGGCGAAGCCCAGCTGGGGATTCCAAGTCCGGTGATCGATCGTCGGGCGGTGAGTGAAGACCATCGGCTGTGCATCGTCCTGTCGCCACCGATCCAATGATGAATGGCGGGCATCCGGGGAGTAGGGAATTTTGACTCAACCACCGGCCCCGCAGGCCTGGCCTCGACACGGCGGCTTGAAGGCACCACCGCGGAGGCAGCTCAGCTCTTGTCCACCTCATCGGTTACGAGCAACCACAACACCGTCGCCAGCCCAATCGCCAGCGCCTGCGCGGTGACGACGAACGAAAGGTACTCATGCCACACCGCGGCCAACCCGCACCGCGACCCGGCGTCAGCCTTAACCACCATCGTGAACGCAAGCATTTCGCCGACGCACAGCCAGAACACGGTGAACACCGGCACCACCCGGCGTGCTGGATCACAGGACTGGGCGGCTCGGCGCACGTAGGCCAATTCGATGCCGACGGTGAGCAGAACGACCGCGATGATGTTCGTCATGTCAGAGAAGTAGGTCGAGGAGATGTCGTTCGCGCAGCCCTTCTCGACGTCGATAACGGGATACCACAGGGCAGAAGCGATCTGGACCACAGCCGTGCCGAAGATCAGGGGCGCCACCCAGCTGCGCGAGCCGGGCTGCTCAGCGATTGATGAGATGAGCAGCACGCTCATCGCTGCTACGAAGACCAACGAGACCAACAGACTGACCCAGATCACGGCGGTGTCGCCAAGGCTCGCCCGGTATTTCGCGGTGCTTATCAACGCCAGGTGGGTGGCCACCACCAGCACCGCACCCACGCCCCACCACCCCGAGACCAGTGCCCGAAGAAACACCAGCAAGGGCGCTGGGCTGATTCGCCACTTGAGCGCTGCCGTCGCAACTACCAGGAAGCAATCCACGACGAGCACCAACCATGGCCCCGCACCGGAGAACCGCCGGCCTGCCAGGTCCAGAGCGAATTCGACGATGTCGTCGCTGAACGTGAAGCCGATGACCAAAGCGAACACGGCTGCTAGTGGGGGCCAATCCGAAACTGGATGCACCCCGTTGTCATCCGGCGTTCCCGGCACCTCCGCACTTTATCCCGGCCGATGCCATCACGGAGACGAAACATCGAACGAGAGTTTGCCGCTGGCTAACATCCACAAGGCCGTTCCACGCCGCTTTCCGCGGCCACATAGAGCCGATGGGCGCCCGGGTCATAGGCCAACACATCGGGGCCCCCCGACGGGGTTGCTGCCGGTGACGCGGCCGGTGGCGAGGTCGACCGACACCACGACGGCGTTGCCGTCGCCGCCCACAAACGCCGCCCCTGCGCCGGGGTCGCCGGATCGATCACCGCCAGATCGCCGCGTCCCTGCACGGCCACCAGCATCCGGTCGATGGCCGGGTCATAGCCGACATTGCCGACCTCACCACCGAGATCCACCGTCCCGCGCGCAGCAGCACTGCCGGCGTCGATCACCGTCTCGGTGCCGCGGTTCTCGTTGGTGGTCCACACCGCATTTCGCTTCGGGTCTTAGGCCAACCCATCGGGATACGCGCCGGTCGGCGCACGGTTCAATATCGCGCTGGTGTGTTCATCCAAGATGACCATCTGGTTGTCGCCGGTGGCGGTGGCGAACACCCGCTGCAGCGCTGGCACCACCAACACCCCGTGCACCTTCGACATATTCGGGATCGTGCGCACCACCGCGTGGGCGTGCACATCGACCTCCACCACCTCGCTGGCACCCAGATGAGCGATGAACAACAATCCCCGCCCGCTGTCCAGACTGGCGTAATCGAACCGAGAACCATCCCCCGGCAGGTCCAGCTCACCGAACCGCCGCAGCGGAAGTCGCGACGACGACTGGTGAGCCGACGGCTGAAGGGCGCCGCAGCCATTGTGGAGCTATACGGTGCAAGCCTCGCGCTGTTCGCATCGGTGAAATCGTTGCAGTACTGGCGCTAGTCCCAGGTTCGAGTAAGGACATCAGGGTGTCCAAAAGTGGGCCTAAGGGGACGACTATCGAACCCACGGATTGCCGAGCAGATACAGCGTATGGCCGGCTCACGCCGATGATTCTGATCAAGCGCAGGGCTCGTCTGCGTCTAACACGCCCTTGCTGAAACTTGGCCGAGGTCTGTGCTCGCCACCTGTCACACCGGGATGCTCTGGGCGTATCGGAACAAATTGCCGGGATCGTATTTCTGCTTGATCTTCCGCAACCGGTCAAAGTTGGCGCCGTAATAGGCCTGCTGCCAATCCATCTGAGCGGAGTAAGGCCAATTCTGGAAGCTGCCTGGTTGAGTGAAGTCGGAAATGAACCTAAACGTGTCCGCCGTCCAGTCGAGCAGGTCGCGCTGCATGGAGTCGGGCTGATCGCGCCACCAGACCGCTGGACGCAGGAGGTGGTTGTCCGACCGATGGACATAAGCCATTGCGTCACCGGCGATGCGGTTCGCTCGACCGCCGCTCCAACACATCAGGCGCACCTCGGCATTGGCGTCTTCTGTCCGACCGGGAGCGGCCTTCACCCGGTCGACCAGCTCCGCCAGATGGTCGAGCGAGATCGGTACATTTGTGAACCTCGAACACTCTTCCATACCGTGCTTGGGCATCTCGCCGACCGCCAACCAATTGAGTTGGGCGCTCCAGTAGTCCATTTCGCCGAAGATGACATCGGTTGGGTTGCAGCCGAGGACTGGCTGGAGCACCTCCCGCGCCGTCTTCTCATCGCCTTGGAAACAGCCATCGACCGACAGCGTCGGGAAGGACACCGGATAACCCGGTGCCGGCGTGTTATCCGCGCCGAGTGGTCTCACGTTGGTAATGCCGGTGAAGCCGGATAACTCGTCGGGCGCGGCCAGCATGAGCCGGTCGAACGCCGACCACGCAGGTACGATCGCCTCCTTCCCGCTGAACCGCATGCCGTAGACCGTGATCGTCTTCTTCGGGATCTCCAGCAGCCTGAACGTCAACGACGTGTTGATCCCGAAGTTGCCGCCAGCCGCACCGCGTAATGCCCAGAACAGGTCGGGGTTCACCGTCGCACTCGCCTCGACGAAATCTCCGTTGGCAAGGACAAGCCGGGTGGATTCCAGGTGGTCGCACGTCATCCCGGCCCAGCGGCTGTTGTCTCCGATACCGCCGCCCAACGTCAGCCCGGCGACACCAACGGAGGGGCATGTGCCAATCGGCACCATCAGAGAACCCCCTCGCAGCGCCGACAGCAGGTTGGCATTCACAGCGCCCGACTCGACCGTAACTGTCTGGGCCTTCGCGTCAACGACGACTTTGTTCATCGCGCTTGTCTTGATGAGCAAACCTGTGGTCGTCGAAGCGCCGATGTAGTTATGCCCGCCTCCGCGCGCAACGGGTTGTACCCCTTCTCTGGTGCACCACTGAACGCAGGCCTGGACATCTTCGGGCGTCTCGCACAACGCGATCGCCGCAGGGATGACCGGCTCGTATCTGTCGTTGGCGGGCAGGTTTTCCTCGGCGAACCTGGAATCGCCCGGCACGAGCACGGATCCGGTGAGGCGACCTTGGAGATCCTTGATTACAGAGGGCGCGGAATCCGAGCAGCTGGCCAGGACGAGACTCGCGCCGACCGCCGCACCAGCGGTGATGAACTCGCGTCTGCTGAAGCCCATCGCAGTCTGCCGTCTGTCGGGAATAGGTCCGGTTGCGACGATCGTCGCACAAACAAGGGTGACCGTCATGCACATCTGCGCGGGTATATCTTTGCAATTCGCCCGCACGAATGGCAGGCCCTCATGGACCGCAGTCGGGGTCAACCGACTGTCTGCACAGTCGATTTGTGCTCTTCCAACAACTCGACGTTTGTCACCGGCGTGATAAATATCGAAGCTCTGCGTCACCATCGCATGAACGCCCAAGCGACGAACTGGGTTAAAGACATTCGGTCTGAATTGGCCCAAATCATTTACGAGCAGCCGATCTACCCCAAGAACCTCTACATGAACCGTGTTCCCGGGAGGCATGCCGAGTACAAACGGGACATCATGGATCGCCAGGTCGAGCTAATGCGCGACCGAGGCACTTGGAAACCTCCCGCAGCCAGTTGATTCAACAAAATAAGATCAGCTAGGCCGCCCGCCGCATGATTGGTGGCGGGGCCCGAGATCTTTGGCGCGTCCGAGACTTACCGGTGCTGACGCGGGCATACCGCCTCAGTCCTAGGGGACAACAGCGGGACCGTTGGTCGGCGTGTCGGTCCGCTAGTGGAGTCGCTGAACGCGGCCGACTGCTCGTCGGGTCCTGTGCGCGCAACGGTTTGGAGCCCTCTCGGCGACCCACATTGGTGGGTTCGTGTGGCATCGCCTCACGCGCGGTGCGCACCTTCACAGAGATCACGTAGCCGAAACCCAGAAGTGCTGCTCCTCCGGAAGAACGACTGACTGTCTGTAGGCTTCCCTCGCTGAGTTGTTCTCGGCGAGCGATATTGCGGGCGGATCGGTGGTGCGTCGTGAGTGCGCGTTTCGAGGTACTCGACTGGTCCGAGACCCCTATGGGAACCATTAGCCTGCGCCGACGGATCGAGCCGTCCCTCAACGTCGACGTCTACGAAGTCAAGCTCGGCGACGAGTTCCTGATGTCGAGCCTGTTCACCGCGGCCGAGGTAGCGCTCGCGCGCCTCGGCCTGGCCCAGGCGGTGGATGCCGACCTCGATGTCGTTGTCGGGGGATTGGGGCTCGGCTACACCGCGCAGACGGCCATCGAGGACCCCCGCATTCGTTCGCTCGTCGTGGTGGAAGCCCTCGGGGAGGTCATCGGCTGGCACCAGCGTGGGTTGCTTCCCGACACTGCCGGCCTGGTGTCGGATCCGCGGGTGCGCTTGCAGCAGGGCGACTTTTTCGCCATGGCCGGAAGCGAAGCCGGTTTCGATCCGGAGACACCGGGCCGGCTCTTTCACGCCGTACTCCTCGATATCGACCACACGCCGCGACACGTTCTGCACCCGAGTCACTCTGCGTTCTACACGCCAGCGGGACTGAGAAAGCTCGTCGGACACCTGCACGCCGGCGGGGTTTTCGCGCTGTGGTCGGATGATCCACCCGACGCTGCCTTTGAGGCCGTTCTCGCCGAGGTCTTCGACCACTCCGAGGCATCCATCATTCGGTTCCCCAATCCGCTGACCGGCGGGTACTCGACCAACACCGTCTACGTCGCGAGGTAGATGGCGCCGGCCGTCAGAATCCGCGCTCGGCGGCCAGCACCGCGCTGATGACCTCGTCGTCTCCATCGAAGTCGACGCGAACGGCGTTGCGCCCGAACGCAAACAGCAGCAACTCCAGCGGCTCACCCGTCACGGTGACGGGCGAACCATGCCCAACCGTCGTCACGGTCTGACCGTCGGGGGTGCGCAACGTCAGCCGAGCGGGCACCGCTGCCATGGCCTTCGATAGGGCCGCCCGGCTGACCACCGGGATGCGCCGCTTTATCGCGGCGGTGGTCTTGGCATCGAGTTCCCTTGGCTCCCAGCCGGTCTGCGCACGGCGGACGTCCTCGTGGTGGACGAACATCTCATGAATGCTCGCCACCGGGTCGAGAAATTTGAACGCGGAAAGCAATGGTGGGCCTGTGGCGAAGAGCTCGACGGGGTCGTCCCACTTGGTCGAGGCGGTCAGCTTGTTCTGCACGCGCGCGGTATAGGGCGCCAGCGGAGCGAACAAGATGCCGGGCATGGCATCGGGGCGGCGTTCACGCACCAGGAGGTGCGCGGTCAGATCGCGAGTCGTCCAACCGCCACACAGAGTGGGGGCATCCGGCCCCACCGCACGGAAGGCCGCGACCATCGCGGCGCGTTCGCGTTGGACGATTGACATTCGCCTACGATATGCCGCGTAGTCAGGCGATCATCGGGTCGATGGCCGACCGGGGCACCAGCACCTGCAGGCCCCCGAACGAGGCGGGCAGCACCACTCCCTGGTCGAAGAAGAAGATCACGCCGTCGTTGACCACTGCGAAATTCTGGTAGTTGGCCGGGTTGTAGAGGGCGGTCGTCGCGAACGGCAACGGCGGTGGGGGTGGCGGGGGTGTGGTCGTGGTCGTCGGTGTAGCCGCGGCCGGCTGTCCCGCTTGGGTGGGAGGCGCCGCCGGCGGCGGTGGTGGTGGTGGTGGTGGTGCGAGCTGCTGCTGGAGTTGGGCCTGGACGATCGGCGCGACGGTCTTCAGGGGGTCGTCGACCCGCCACAGTGGCGCGTTCGCCTTGTCGTCCGGCGCGGCCGTGTAGATGATCGCCTTGCGATAGCTCTGGTCCCAGTCGAATGCCTTGTATGTCGTCTGCGCCTGTGCGCCACCGACGTTCTGCACAACCTTGAACACCACGCTTTGCGTGCCGCGCGGCGGAATCGACGACGTGTATTCCGTCGGCGTGATGGTCAACGAATACGGCGTATCGCGGGGCGCGCCGGACTTGGCCGTATTGAGGAAGCTGTCGCGGGTCTGCGAGATGAAGTCGGCGACCGACTTCTGGTCGGGGTAGTCCAGCGGGATGTTGATGTCGATGCTGTACCCGGGGTCGGAGAGCTGGATGACACACGCGCTGCCGGTGTTGCCGCCCTTGAGGTCGGCGCAGTAGTCTTTCGGCGCCGCGACGGCCACGCCAGCGGGACTGAGGATGGCGGCGACCGCGACGACTGCGACCACGCTGATCGAGCGCATGGGTATCCCTTCAAACAAACGCGACGCCTGGCCGCTGACGAACACAAACGTGCGTGTATACCCCGGTTCGCTGCAATTCAAGCAGCAGCCGCTCAACCGATCGTGAGGGCAGCACGACGTGGCAGCGTGAGCGACGACCATGATGGTCGTATGAACGCACGGTCAACGAACCGGCCGCTTCGAGTCGTCGGCGCGGTCCTGGCCCTGCTGATGGCGTGCCTGATGTGCGGACCGACGGGCGTCGCGTCTGCAGCGGTGGCGGCACCGGCCGGCGATGCGCTGTCGATAGGCGACCCCGACGCACTGGGGCAGATCGACCTCTACGTGGATCCGCTGTGCCCCTTCAGCGGCAAGTTCGTGCGGGCGTACGGCGACGAGATCGGTCAGCGCGTGGAGAACGGCGCGCTGCGGGTCAACCTGCGGTTCGTGGATTTCCTCGACAAGTACTCGGCCAGTGGCACCTACGACAGCCGAGCGATCTACGCGGCGTACGTGGTGGCAGACCAATCGCGATCGAGTGACGTCACGTGGCGCTTCGTCGAGTCGATCTATGCGAAGGACCATCAGCCGAAGGAGGGTGGGTCCACGGACCTGAGCAACGATCAGCTGGCCGACCTGGCCAATCAGGTCGGCGCGCCTCAACCGGCCCAGGATCTCATTCGGATCGGCCTGCCGATCGGGTTCGACTCGCATGTGATCGCGGCCAACAATCTTGTTGCCCTGCACCAATTTCCGGAGCCGGGGGTGCCACGCGTGGTGATCAACGGCCAGGCGGTCGACGAAGATTCGGATTGGCTGGCTCAGCTGCCTGGCTAAGTGTTAGCCCACCAACCCCAGCAGCGGAGGCACCAAATACCGCCGCGCGAACGACCGGGCCGCGTCGTCATCGCCAAGCGCCACGTTCTGAGACGGCGTCAGCACGAACGACACGATGACCCGGACGGTGACCTCGGCGACCTCGAGCAGCTCGATCTGCGTGCGTCTATCGTCGGGCAGCGCCACCGCCAATTGGTGGGCCAAAAAAGATGAGGCTGTCTGGATGACGCTGTCGCCCTCGACCGTCAGGAATGGCAGCACGGTCTCCGGTTCGGTGGCCAGCAGCCGCTGCAGCAGTGCGTGCTCCCGCATCGTGGTCAGCGTGAACACGAAGCCCTCGACCAGCTTGTCTTCGGCTTCGGCGTAGCCGCCGGCCTCCGCTGCGAGCTCGGAGAGGAATCGCTCGAGTTCCCGCAGCAGCACGGCCTCGACGATCGCGTCCTTGTTGGCGAAGTTCCGGTACAGCGTGACCCGCGCGAGCCCGGACCGGCGGGTGATGTCCTCCACTGTGGACCGCCGGATCCCGAACAGTTCGAACTGCTTCAGCGCCGCGTCCAGGATCCGTTGGGGGTTGCCTTCCGCCGTCGGCGACCCGAAACGCTGCACCGCCTTGGCGAGCAGGCCGCTGTGCTTCATCGCTGAAGTGTAAAGGGTCAAATGAACTATTGATACAAATAGACGACGAATGTATCTTCAGTTCACAGCGCTCAGGACATCCGCGACTAGCAGGAGGCTTCCCATGGCCACGGCTTCATCGACCAGGACGACCACGTCACCCAGCCGGGAGGAGTTCTCCGATCGGCTGCTCAAAGGGTCGGCCAAGAAGTCGTACGTGCCCGTCGTCGATATCGACTGGGAAACGCCGGTCGTCTCCGACAAGTTCTTCCTGCCGCCCCGTGTGGTCTCGCTGTATGGCACCCCGATGTGGGCGGACATGACCCGCGACCAGCAGATCGAGCTGTCGCGTCAGGAGTTCATCAACCTGCTCTCGGCCGGCGTCTGGTTCGAGAACATCCTCAATCAAGCGTTGCTTCGCGGCCTCATGCACGCCGACGTCACCTCGGCATCGACCCACTACTCGCTCACCGAGCTCGGTGACGAGACCCGCCACATGGTGATGTTCGGCCGTGCCATCGCGGCCGTCGACGGAAAACCCTTCCAGCCCAGCCGCTTTCAACGGAGGATCATCAACACGCTGCCGCTCGTGTTCCAGAAGCAGGTGCTGTGGATCGCCGCACTCGTCGGCGAGGAGATCTTCGACGCACTGCAGCGCCAGATCCTCGACGACCCCGAACTGCAGCCAATCGTCAGTCGCATCATGCGGATTCACGTCACCGAGGAGGCGCGGCACATCCAGTTCGCCCGCGACGGTGCGCGCCGCGATGTCCCAATGACGCGGCGGCGCAACCGGTTCCTGCTCGCCACCATCCACGGTGCCGGGGGACCGTTTTACCGCTACCTGTTCACCAACCGCGCCGTGTACCGGCGGGCCGGGCTCGACGGCCGCGAAGCCCGCAGGCAAGCCCGCGCCAACCCCTACTTTCACGAGACCACGCGAGCCGGATTCGCGCCGCTGGCGGCATTCCTCGAGGAAATCGGGCTGATGAATCAGATCAGCCGGCGGATGTGGAAGCGGACCAACTTCCTGTGACCGCAGTCGACGAGAACGGTGTCTTCGACGGCACCGCCGAACTGGAGGTGGCCGATGTGCGCTACGAGGTCCGGGTCCGCCTCGCCGGTCATCTCAGCCCGATCGACGGGCAATACCACTGGCAGGGCCTCGCCTATGGAGCCCCCGAGGGCCTAGCTGCAGGCAAGCAGGCTCAACTACGGATTGGGAACCGCAGCGCCCCAGTGCGACTCGTCGAGAAGGTCCCCTCCGGCCAACTGATGGTCAGCGGCGTCGGATCGCCGCCATACGACCTCTTGCTGGCCTGAGTGAAACCGTCGCCCTGATCACCTACACGGCCTGTGTCAACCGTTCTGCCAGCAGCGCCGCGAACTTCGCCGGATCTTCGAGCGTGCCTCCCTCGGCCAGAAGTGCTGTGCCATAGAGCAGTTCGGCTACCTCACCGAGGGCCGCATCGCCGCCACGGCTCGAAAACCCGTCTCGCAATCCAGCGATCAACGGATGGCCCGGGTTGAGCTCGAGGATGCGCTTCTCCTGCGGGACCGTTTGCCCAGACGCCTCCAACATGCGCGCAAGCGCGGGCGTCATGCCGAAGCTATCCGTGATCAGGCAGGCCGGCGACTCAGTTAGGCGGGTGGACAGGCGCACCTCTTTGACGTGATCGCCCAAGGTATCGGCCAGCCAGCCGAGCAGATCGGCGTAGTCCTGCTCCAGCTGCGAGCGTTCGGTCTCATGCGCGTTCTTGTCCTCCTCGGAGTCGAGGTCGACCTCACCCTTGGCGACAGATTGCAGCCGCTTACCGTCGAACTCAGGCACCATATCCACCCAGACCTCGTCGACCGGGTCGGTGAGCAGCAACACCTCATAACCCTTGGCCTTGAACGCCTCGAGGTGTGGTGAACTCAGCAGCTGCCGACGCGATGTACCGGTGGCGTAGAAGATCTGATCCTGACCGTCTTTCATGCGCCCGACGTACTCGGCCAGCGTGGTGGGCTCCTCGTCGCTGTGCGTCGAGGCGAACGATGACACCGCCAGCAGTGTGTCCTTGTTGTCGATGTCGGACAACAAGCCCTCCTTGAGAACCCGACCGAATTGCCCCCAGAACGTGCGGTAGTTCTCCGGCCGCTCGGATTGCATCTCCTTGATCGTCGAGAGCACCTTCTTGGCGAGCCTGCGGCGGATCGCCTTGATCTGCCGATCCTGCTGCAGAATCTCGCGAGAAACGTTGAGCGACATGTCCGCAGCGTCGACGACGCCCTTGACGAAGCGTAGGTACGGCGGCAGCAGTTCGTCACAGTCGGCCATGATGAACACCCGCCGGACGTAGAGCTGCACACCCACCCGGGCATCGGCGTTGAACAAGTCGAACGGGGCGTGCGACGGGATGAACAACAGCGCCTGGTACTCGAAGGTGCCCTCGGCCTTCATCGGGATGACCTCCAAGGGGTCGTCCCAGGCGTGCGCAATGTGCTTGTAGAACTCCGTGTACTCCTCGTCGGAGACGTCGTCTTTGGACCTGGCCCACAACGCCTTCATCGAGTTGACGGTCTCCGTCTCGACAGTGACCACCTCGTCTCCACCATCCTCGGTCGCCGGGCTGCGTCGCTCGACTTGCATCCGGATGGGCCAGGCGATGAAGTCCGAATACTGCTTGACCAGCGCCCGGATCTTCCGCTCGGCGGTGTAATCGTGCAGCTCATCCTCGGAATCCTCGGGCTTGAGGTGCAAGGTGACCGACGTACCCTGCGGCGCGCCGTCGACGGCGGCCACCGTGTAGGTGCCCTCGCCGCTGGACTCCCATCGGGTGGCCGACGTCTCGCCGGCTTTACGGGTGAGCAGGGTGACCTTGTCGGCCACCATGAACGACGAATAGAAGCCGATACCGAACTGGCCGATCAGCTCCTCGGACGCGGCGGCATTCTGAGCCTCCCGCAGCTGCTGGCGCAGTTCGGCGGTGCCGGACTTGGCCAGCGTGCCGATCAGGCCGACCACCTCGTCGCGGGTCATTCCGATCCCGTTGTCGCGGATCGTCAGTGTGCGGGCATCCTCGTCGACGTCGATCTCGATGTGCAGATCGGAGGTGTCGACGTCGATGTCCTTATTGCGGAACGCTTCCAGACGCAGCTTGTCCAGCGCATCGGAGGCATTCGAGATCAACTCCCGCAGGAATGAATCCTTGTTCGAGTACACGGAGTGGATCATCAGATCAAGCAACTGGCGGGCCTCGGCCTGGAACTCCAGCTGTTCGACGTGTTCAGTCATGGTAAATCCGATCGAGAGGACGACGATTGGTGCCGGCAGGATAATAGCGAGCGTCAAATGACGTGAGGCGAAATGTGCACGGCGGCGCCGTCTGTGACTGTTTCAGTGACGAACTACCGTCATGGATGCGCGACGGGAGATGCACTCGACCGTCGCGAGGCTGGATTCACGCAGATCCGGCCCGGGTCTGTGGATAGGCTATGGCTTGATGAACGGATCCCCGGTGCCACGCAATGAACTCGAGGCATTGCTGGGCCGGGCAGCGCGCCAGGACGCTGATGCATTCGCCACGTTCTACGACCTGACCAAGGCGCGGGTCTACGGCCTGGTGTTACGGATTTTGCGGGACCCTGGTTATAGCCAGGAAACCACCCAGGACATCTTTCTTCACGTATGGCGCAATGCCGCCAAGTACGACCCCGCGGCCGGATCAGCTATGGCGTGGCTGATGACGGTCGCGCACGGGCGTGCTGTCGAGCGGGTGCGGTCCGAAGAGGCCGGGCGTCGGCGTGAGGATCGTTACGGCGCGGCCACTGTCGATCGACCCGGCGACGACGTCGCCGAAGCGGTGATTGTGGGGGAGGACCGGCGCCGCGTCGCCGAGTGCCTCGGCTCACTTACCGACGTCCAGCGGGAGTGCATCGAGCTGGCGTACTACGGCGGATTGACCTACCCGGAGGTGTCGGCGCGGCTTTCGGCCAACCTGTCGACCGTTAAATCGCGGATCCGAGATGCCTTGCGGGGACTGCGCAACTGTCTGGGGGTGGCATGACTGGCCCGGCGGATTTCGAGCTGATGGAACTGGCGGCGGTATACGCCCTTGGTGCCGTCGACGATCAGCAGCGCGCCGACATCGAGCGCAGTCTCGATGCCGCACCTGCGGCAGTGGCCCAGGCCTTTCATGACGAGGTGCAGGCCTACCGCGAGACCATGGGCCTGGTGTCGGCAGGCACCGCCGTCGAGCCGCCGCCCGAGCTGCGGGAGCGGATCCTGGCGGCGACCGCAGCAGAGGCAACGTCACCCCGGCGTTCCTGGCGCAGACCGCTCCTCGCCGCCGCCGCGGCGTTGGTCATCGGGCTCGGGGTTCTCAGTGCCGTCGTTGTATTGCGCCCCCCGAGCACGCCGACGGCCGCGCGCGTGCTCGAGGCTCCCGACGTACGAACTACCACCGCCGACATCCCGACCGGGGGTGTGGCGACGCTCGTCTATTCGCGCGACACCAATGCCGCGGTGCTGGTGATGAACAACGTCGCCCCGCCCCCGCCGGGTTCGGTCTATCAGATGTGGTTACTCGACGGCGGGACCCCGAGATCGGCAGGCACGATGGGCACTGATGCGGTACGGCCGTCGACGACGGCTGTGCTCACCGATCTAGGCAACACCAACGCGCTGGCGTTCACACTCGAGCCCGGTCAAGGTTCTCCGCAACCGACGGGACAGATCTTCGCCAAGTTGTCGCTCACCTGATCCGGGCCGAGCGGCCGTGTCTGCACCCGTCCGGCGGGTCGGCAGTGACGAATACCTGGATATGACCGCACCGAAGTCTTCGGGAACCCGCGTATTGACACCGTATTTCGACGATGTTCAGGCGCACTACGACTTATCCGATGAGTTCTTCCGGCTGTTCCTCGACCCCACCCAGACCTACAGCTGTGCCTATTTTAAGCGTGCCGACATGACGTTGGAGCAAGCCCAGATCGCCAAGATCGATCTGTCGCTGGGCAAGCTGGGCCTGCAGCCGGGCATGACGCTGCTCGACATCGGCTGCGGCTGGGGCGCCACTCTCAACAGGGCCTTGCAGCGTTATGACGTCAACGTCATCGGGCTGACCCTGAGCCGCAACCAACAAGCCTGCGCGCAGCGGCTTCTCGACGAGACCAGTAGCGCGCGCACCAAACGGGTTCTGCTGCAAGGGTGGGAGCAGTTCGACGAGCCTGTCGACCGGATCGTCTCGATCGGTGCCTTCGAGCACTTCGGCCGCAACCGCTATGACGATTTCTTCCGGACGGCGTATGCGTTGCTTCCGCCCGGCGGTGTCATGCTGCTGCACACCATCATCCGGCCCGCTGCCGACGAATTTGCGGCGGAGGGGCTGCCCATCACGATGACACTTCTGCGATTCGTCAAGTTCATCATGGACGAGATCTTCCCCGGGGGTGACCTGCCCGAGTCGTCGGTTGTCCTCGAGCACGCGGCCTCGGCGGGTTTCAAGGTGCAGCGCTCCCAGCGTCTGCGGCCGCACTACGCGCGCACGTTGGAGATGTGGGCAGCAGCGTTGGCGGCCCGTAAAGACGAGGCGATCGCGCTGCAGTCCCAGGAGATGTACGACCGCTATCTGCGCTACCTCACCGGTTGTGCCGAACTGTTCCGCGACGGCTACACCGACGTCTGTCAGTTCACGCTGACCAAGGCAGGTGCGCACGGACCTTGGGGTGACTCACCCCGTTGAGGACGCGGCGCCCGGTGTTCGCCACTGCCGGGATGCCGGCCAGCCGATGAAATAGTCGGCCGTTGCGGTACTCCCGGCCCCACGTCGAGGTGATGCGCTGCTCGTAGTTGGTGAAGTCGTCGGGCCCGCCGTTGGTGAGCGCGGCGATGACGCACTCGCCTGCCGCAAGCCCGGACTGCAGCGCCTTGGAAATGCCGGCACCCGACGCCGGCCTGGCTGCACCGAGCGCGTCGCCGGCGAACACCACACCCGGGCGCCACGGTGGCCACGCGGTGAAGCCCATCGGCAGCCGCCAGGCCTGCACAGCCTTGGCCTTCCGCAGCTCGTCGACCGAGGGCAGCTCCCACTCGGGTGGCAGGGTCGCGAGGAATTCGCCGAGCAGTTGGGTGACGTTGATCTGGTGCCAGCGCTTGTAGCTGTTGACGTAGCCGAGCCCGATGTTGAGGCGGCCCCCGCCCATCGGGAACACCCAGCCGTAGCCGGGCAGCTGATCGCCCTGAAACGCCAACTTCAGATGGATGTCGAGGGAGTCGGAGTCCGGACGGTTCGCCTGCATCTCGGTGCGAATCGCGATCGCCGAGTAGCCGTTGTACCGCGAGGTCAGGCCGAGGCCCCGTTTGACGGGCGAGTAGGCGCCGTCGGCGGCGATCACCGCATCGGCGAACACCCGCTCCCCACCTTTGATCGTCAATCCCGTCACTCGGCCGTCGCCGTCCACGATGGGCCCGGATACCTCGGTGGGCTGGCGCACCTCGGCACCCGCGGATTGAGCGTTCTTGAGCAGCAGCGTGTCCAGTTCGCGACGCGCGGCGCAGTAGCCATGGTTGGGCATTCCGGGGCGGCTCGGGAACGACAACTCCAACCGATTGGGGCTGAAGATCGTGGCCCGATTGACGCGGTGGAAAGTGTCGACCTCGTTGGCCAAGCCCATCTTCTGGATGAGACTGACCGCGCGAGCAGTCAGGCCATCGCCGCACGGCTTGTCACGGGGGAACTCGGCCTTATCCAGCACGACAACCCGTGCTCCGCTCTGCACGGCCTGCCACGCCGCGGCCGCCCCCGCCGGACCGCCGCCCACAATCGCCACGTCATATCGCTCCATATCCGATATTCGGAGCTGTCGCGGTTGCAGACGGGTCTGAACCTCAAATCACTTGTGGCGCGATCAGCATCGTCGCACCCAGCACCACGAATCCGATCAGGAACGCGACGATCGTAAAGCCCATCACCTGACGGACATTGAGCTTCGCGATCGCCAGCAGCGGCAGCAGCCAGAACGGCTGGATCATGTTCGCGACCCCCTCGCCGACCGCGACCGCCATCGAGATCAACCCCAGATAGCCCGACGAGTGCTGGCCGATCGCCAGCGCCGAGTCGACCGCGATCGGGCCCTGCACGGCCCAGTGCCCACCCCCGGAGGGCACGAACAAGCTGATGATCACCGAGCCGACAAACGTGAGGAACGGCAGCGTGTACTCCGATGCGCCGTGCACCAGCGCCTCGGCCAGCAGCGTCTGCAGGGGTTTGACGTCCTTGCTGGCTTGGTAACCCAGCAGGCCGATCAGCCCGCCGTACAACGGATATTGCAGAAGCAACGGACCCGACACCTTCGCCGCGCCGGTGAAGGCGCGAATGAATCGAATTGGGGTGCGGTGCAATAACGCACTGGTGATCGTCAACAACATGATCATCGAGGAGATGTTCAGTGCGAAGCCGCTGACCCAGAAGTACGCAATGCCCGCAACGAAGATGAGGACGTTGAGGATCCAGAGGTTCTCCAGCCATTCGGCGAACGTCTTCGTGCCCTCGGCCTCGACGTCGGCCTGCTCCTCTTCCTCGAAGATCGCGGGATCGGGTGCAAGGGTCTGCGTCGGCGCCATCCGCCAGATGGCCAGCGCGAGCACCGCCAGGACGACGATCACCGACAGCCAGCTGTACGGCTGAAAGATCGTGTCCGACAGGGGCACCGTCATGCCAGTCAACTTGTGAATCACGTTGATTGGGCTGCTGCCGTCGGTGTTCGCGAGTGCGATGGACGATGAAAGGCCCTGTGTCCACACCAGGAAGCCCATGAACGACGCCGCGATCAGGTAGCCGAAATTCACGTCGGTCAGGCGCTTGGCGATCTGCCGTGCGACCAAGGCGCCGGCGACCAGTCCGAGTCCCCAGTTGAGCAGATGCAGGGCAGCGCTCACCCCGAAACACAGGAGCGCCGCCTGCACCTGGTTGTTCGGCTTGCTCGCGATGGTGACGATGGCGCGTTTAATGACCGGTGCTTCGGCGAGCGTGTAGCCCGTCACCAGGATCAGCACCATCTGGAACGCGAACGTGAAGATGTTCTGCGTTCCCCACACGCCGCCGTACCACGCCTTGAGCATGCCGCCGGGCGTGGCGCCCTTCACCAGAAACGCAACCGGCGCGGCGACCATGATGGTGAGGATGACCGCGAACAGATACGGATCGGGCATCAGCCGCTCGACGTACCGGACAGACACGTCGGTGAGGGCCTGCATGACGCCCCGGCGCTTGGTTCTGGGTGCTTCGTTCGTCGCCACCGACCTGCCCTTCTCTATTTGGCGCGCTGGCCGCGCCTAGAAGGTACTGGTACACCGCTGGCCCTGCCTAGAGGACTCGCGTCTTGTGTCGAATGGCTACCTATTGCGGCGCGTCGGTAAAGCCCGGCAATAAGTCGCCGGTCGGCATCGCTACTCTGGCGAGACCCACGGATAAACCACATCGGTGTATTCGTCGCGGGAAATGACGAGGGTCTCGGCGGGACTGGTCATGTCGACATAGAAGTGACCGGCAGTCCTACCGTCGCCTCTCGGAGTGCTCAGACTCACCAAATCATCTGCAATCTCCGCCGCTTTGGCATCATCAAGCCGCCAAACGACCCGGGCAGGGCTAAGGTCAACCGTCGCTGCGCCGGGCTCGATGTAGAACTCCTGCACGACGCCGTCGTGGAGAACGCGCGACGAGCGGTTATTCCGTGCTTCGACAACAGCCGCGTTGATCTTGTCGACTCCGCTGCCATCTAAGGTCAGGAGCACTGCGTCGTCTCCGAGGTAAAACTCGGGGAGGAAGTTGACGCGAACGATGCTCATGGTTCTCCCAGTGCCGAAAGGGTAGGAGCGAGACCGCCGCTCGGCACCTACAAGTCCACCGTCAGATCGGTCAAGTGCGCAGCCGATGTCCCTTCATTGGTGGAATAGCCGGCGCTACTGGCTATCAGCGCGGCGGCGGTTGACTGCATCCGTGCACCGAAGGTCGCTGACGCCAATCCAGCGCCAGCGTGCACGGCCGCTACCGCGGCCGTTGTGGCCTGCGATGTCATCCCCGATGATTGAGGAGCCGAGGTCGCAGCCAAGTCCGCGGACCAACTCTCGCAGCTCGCGGCCAGCATCCGAAGTGCGATTGGGTTGACGTTCATTACGCCCACGCCGTGAGTATAGGAGCCTGTCCTGGGCGTCGGTATTCACTCGAAACTCTCCGACCAGAAGTGACTAGCGCCGTCATCGCATTTGCTGGTATCCATGAGTCAGCAGGTCTGAGGGGGATGAGATGTCGCTTCGGGTCAATATCGAAGATCTGGCCGCGTCGGGCGTCGCGGTCACCAATCACGGCGAGGACGTGGCCGCCAAGCATGCGACGGCGGCCAGCCGCATCGACGCCGCCCAGGTGGGCTGGCAAGGGGCATCGGCGTTGGCCATGACCGCGCTGTCCGAGCAGTGGCTGGCCACCACCGCCGGGCTGTTGACCCGGTTGAGTGATCACGCCCAGGGGCTACACACCAGCGCCCAGGGTTTCGCCGAAATGGAGCAGCGCAACAGTCAGGCGCTGCAACAACCGGCGCAGGCGGCGAACGCGATCGCCGGCCAAACCGATCTCTGAGCCGTCGTGGCCTTGACCGTCGCTGACATCGAGCGCTGGAACGCCGGCGACGTCCGCGAGGTCTTTCATGCCGCCACCAGTCGCGCCCAGGCGGCCTTCGATGCCGCCGACGGCTTGGCGACGCTGCCGGCGCTGGCCAGTTGGGGAGGTGAGTCCGCCGAAGCCGCGAAAGAGGCGATCGGACAGACCCGCAAGGACCTCGACTCGCACGGCAACGAAGCGTTGGCGGTGGCCAATGCCGCCCGCGGCGCCGCGGACAATATCGAGAAGATCAAGTCGGAGCTGGCCAGTCTGAAGGCTGATGCCGAAGCCTTGGACATGGAGATCGATCCGGTGTCCAGCACGGTGGTGCCCGGTCCGAAGGTTCGCAATCCGATGGAAGCCGAACTCAAGCAGGCTCAGTTGCAGCCGCGGCTGGACAAGATTGTCGCCGAAGCCAATCTGGTCGACATGTCGCTGGCCAACGCCATCAACATGGCCGGCGGGAAGACCCCCATCCCACCGTCGCTGCACGCCAACGACCCCGAGCTTCAGCAGGCACTCAGTCAGCCACTTCCGGTGGACCCCAAGCAGTTTCGCGATCTGTGGGACAAGCTTTCCCAGGAGGACAAGGACTTTCTGTACAGCCGCGACCACAGCATCGGCAATCACCCGGGTATGCCGTTCGCCGACCGCGACAAGTACAACCAGCAGCACCTCGGCGAGTTGATCCAGAACACGCAGAACAACATCGATCAGATGCAGCGCCGCTACGACGAGCTTGCCCGCCAGGTGTACATGGGGGACAAGACCAGCGACACCGGCAACGAACTCAACAGGCTGGGGTCGCAACTCCTGGCGGCACGGCACAATATGGACGGCTATAAGGCCGTGCAGAATTCACTGCATTCGGGGGCGGATCCGACGAACACAGATCCGCTCGGCAAGGTCCCGCGGATGCTCGGCTTCATCGACGACCAAGGCCACGCCGCGGTGTCGGTCGGCAACCCGGATACGGCCAGCCGCAACGCGCTTCTGGTTCCCGGCACTGGTCAGGACATGGCCGCGTTCCAAGGCAGCAACGGCAAATCCGAGGCGATGTTCCGGGCCACGTTGCTGGCCGATCCGAGCTTGTCCGCCAAGGATGTCTCCGTCACGACGTGGATGGGATATGACCGGCCGATGGATCTCACCGAAGCGGCGTTTCCGGGCCGAGCGCAATCCGGTGGCGCCGCCCTCGACTCGTACCTCAACGGCATGCACGCGTCGCACAACGGTCCGGCGGCGATCGACACGGTGATCGGGCACAGCTATGGCTCGACGCTCGTGGGCGGTGCGGCCAGCGGCGGCAATCACCTTGCCGCCGATAACGTCATCGGCGTCGGCAGCCCTGGCATGCTGGTGAAGCATGCAGGCGATCTCAATCTCGATGCGGGCGCTCATGTGTATTCGATGACGGCCCGCAACGACATCATCAGCCTCGTGACCGACGCGACCCTGGGTCCGGATCCCTTCGCTCAGGACTTCGGTGCGACCCGGCTGTTCGCCAACCCCGGGCCCAGCTGGGACCCGACGGGCATCATCGGTGACGTGGCGGCCCATAGCGCTTACTGGGACAGCCCGACCAATCCCGCGCTACAGAACATGGGCGCCATCATCGCCGGTCTGCCCCCGGTCCAGGTCGTCACACCCGACGGGGTGTTGCCGGGATCATGAGGTGCGTAAGCATGAGCCGAGCGACGGCGTTACTCGGGGCACTTGCCCTGAGCGTCATCCTTTCCGGCTGTGGGGGCGGCAAGCTCGAGATGCCCACTCCATCCGGCGCGACTGACATTGGAGGACCAACGATGACGTCTTCACCACCGACACCGCCAGGCTGGAATCCTAAAGATGTTGTGCCCCAGAGTCAGCAGCAGGCTCAGGACACGCTGCTGGGCTATCTTCGGAACACGGTCAAAGGCCTGTCGCCGGGAATCACGTTCGATGCCACCAGGTTCGGCGGAGTCGGCAGCGGTAACGTCGGCTGTGACGACAACGCCACAGCCGCCGACGCCTCAACGCGCTTCAATGTCGCCTTCGATATCACGGTGCCGCCCGGCACCGATAACGAGGCACTCATCCAGGCCGTGGGCGACGTGTGGCGCAGCTGGGGTTGGTACGTCTATGAACGCGACGGGTTCCGCAAACCGAATCTGTTCGGATTCAGCCCCGACGGCTACGTCCTGCGGATTGTGTCCGCCGCCCGTGCTGGGTTCCCTCCCGGTCTCGAGGGGTCGACGCCGTGCTTCCCAGGCAACCTGGCGCGCAACGACATTGCGTTCCCGGCGGTGGTCACGCCGTAATCTCCGCGATCGCCGAGGCGGTGTCCAAATCGCCGTAGGCGTTGGCATAGCGCTGCGCCAGCGCGACGGCGACCTCGGGGCGTTGCCATAGCCCGCCGCCACTGCTCGCGGTGGCCAGCCACAGTGCGAGCCCGTGGGCGACGGACGCGCGATAGCGCAGCCAGATCTCGTCCATGGATGGCAGCTCGTCGGCAGGCAGCCCGAGCGCTTCGCGGTACTCCGCCAACAGCGCTCGCTCGTGCTGGCGCCGGTTCTCGACCGTCAGTGCTCCCTGCAGGAAATAGCCGACATCCAGTGAGAAGTTGCCGCGGCGGGCAACCTGCCAATCCAGGAATCCGACCTCGCCGTCCGGTGTCACGTAGGTATTGCCAATGTGCGCGTCGCCGTGCAGCAGTGTCTGCGGCGACGTGGTCAACGTCCTGATGTACGGCTTCCACACCCCCTCGACCAACTGCTCGATCGACATCGACAGCACCTCGGCCGGAGTGCTCGCGTCGAGCTGCTCCAGTGCGCTCGGCAGCGGCGCGTACTGCAGTCCGTCGAACGGCTCGAACGGCTCCAGCCAGCTCAGCGCCGGCTCCTCGATGACGCGCGAGCCCCAATACCGGCCGTGCATGCGCCCCAACCCGCGCATCCCGGAGGCCGCTTCGTCGAAGGTCAGGGGCCGCAACGAGTTCCGCGGGTCGGCGCCGCGTGCGTTGAGGTCTTCCATCACCAGGCAGAAGTCGTAGGCGTCTTCGTCGATGAGCGCGGCGAACACGAGCGGATGCTCCAAGGGCAGCTCGACCCGCGAGCTGAACAGGCGCGGCTCATGGAACATTCCGCTGGTCATCCGGATGAGTTCCTTGTGGTCCGGGTCGGCGGCCTTGACGAACACCGTCGATGGGCCCTCGCCCGCGGAGTATGACAGCCGAAGGCGCGCACGGCGATTGGTGCCGTCGTCACGCAGGTCAATCGCGACGTCGCTGACGGTGGCGCCGGGATGGTGAGCGGCCAGAGCACGCGTCATCCAGCTCGGCGAAACATCGGCAAAGTCCGTGGGCACCGTCAGTTCGGGTGTGCTCATGTCGGGCGCGCTCCTGTTGTCGGGCTCGTCTAGTATTACGACACGACATGTGTCGTAATGGTGGGAACCTACCGCACCCCATCTCAGACCGATAGTGAATCGGCGAAGTTAGGCTCGCGACATGTCCCAACCGCCCGGCCGGCCTCGAGACGCGACCCTGCACGCCGCGATCCTCGATGCCGTACGCGAGCTGCTGGTCGTGTCGAGCTACGCCGAGCTGTCCATGGATGCCATCGCGGCGCGCGCACAGGTGGGGAAGAAGACGCTCTACCGGCGCTGGGCGTCGAAGGCGCCGCTGGTGGTCGAGGCCGTCCTGGATGCCTATGGACGCGGCGGCTCGTTCGCGGTACCCGACACCGGCGACCTGCGCGCCGACCTGCACCGGTGGCTGATCGAGCACGGCGAGTTCATCGCCGAACCCACCAACGCCAAACTCATCCGCGCCCTCGTCGCCGCGGCCGCAGCGGGTTCCGGCGACAGCGAAGCGCTGTACGAGCAGCTCAGCGTGCCGCAGCGCAGCGGGCTCGTCGAGCGGGTGCGGCTCGCGGTGGACGGCGGTGCCGTGCGCGCCGATATCGATCCCGATGTGGTCGCCAACGCGTTGATGGGCTCGCTGCTGCTTCAGGTCATGAGCGGCCCGGTTGTGGGGGATCACGTTGTCGGGCAATACGTTGCGCTCGTGGACGCCCTACTGGACGGCATGGTCTAGAGCATGCACCTCGAGGAACTCCAATGGTTCGTGGTCCTGGCCGAAACCGAACACGTCACCGAGGCCGCGGCCGAATTGGGGGTGAGTCAACCCACGCTCTCGCGGGCGCTGAACCGGATCGAACAGCAGGCCGGCGTGCAGTTGTTCGATCGCGTCGGCCGTCGCCTTCACCTCAACGAGTACGGCCGCATCATGCTCGAGCATGCCCGCCGCAGTATTGCCGAAGTGCAGGCGGCGCTCGATCGGATTGCCGCACTCCGCGATCCCGACACCGGCCGCGTCCGCCTGGCGTTCCTGCACTCGTTGGCCAACTGGTATGTGCCCGAGCAACTTCGGCGGTTTCGCGAAGCGGCGCCGCGGATTGCGTTCGATCTGTTTCAGGGGCCTGCACACGAGGTTGCGCAACGAGTTGTCGACGGCGGGGCCGACCTCGCGATCACCTCCCCGCGACCCGACCCGGCAGTCTTCTCCTGGCATCGCCTCTACGTCGAGCGGCTGTGCTTAGCGGTGCCGCCCGGACACCGGCTCGCGGCACGCAGTCGAGCCAGCCTGTCCGCGGCCGCCGACGAGCCATTCGTCGCTCTTGAAAAGCCGCTCGGATTGCGGCTGTTGACCGATGACCTGTGGGCTGAGACGGGAATCGACCCCGAGATCGTGTTCGAGGCCTCCGAGATTCCGACGATGGAAGGCTTGGTGGCGGCGGGATTCGGGGTCGCCGTCGTGCCGGTGCCGCGCGAGGGCACCGATACCCGTGTGGTGCATGTGCCGTTGTCGAACAGTCGGGCCAAGCGTGAGGTCGGCCTGGCGTGGGGACGTGATCGTCCGCTGGCCCCGCCGTCGGAGCGGTTCCTGCACTTCTTATCGGCACCTGACAGGGGTTAGTCTCGCGCTTCAGCTGCGCTCATGCTCCACATGCATGAATGCGGCTTTACCCATGCATTGGACACATCAGCATCCGATTCTTACCGTCGACTGCGTGACCATTGACCAGTCCCTGGAACCTGCCTGGACCGGGCACACCCGGGGATCGGCGGCCTACGCGCGACTGCTGGCGGCGCTGTTCTGCGCGGGCGTCGCGACGTTCGCACAGTTGTACTCACCGCAGGCCGTGCTTCCGCTGATCTCGTCGGACCTGGGTATCGGCGCGGCAAATGCGGCACTGGTGGTTTCGGTGTCCACCGCGGGCCTGGCGATCGGTGTCATTCCGTGGTCGGGGCTGGCCGACCGTATGGGCAGGGTGAAGGCGATCACGATCTCCGTGACGGGTGCGACCGTCGTCGGGATGTTGGTGCCCTTCGCGCCGACGTTCGGACTGCTGATGGCCGGCCGGTTCATCGAGGGCCTGTTGGTGGGCGGCGTGCCCGCGATCGCGGTGGCCTACCTGACCGAGGAAGTCGATCCGGTTCATGCCGCAAGAGCCGCAGGAACGTTCGTGGCGGGCACGACGATCGGTGGTCTGCTCGGCCGCCTGGTGTCCAGCCCGGTCGCGGAGATCGCCGGATGGCGAATCGGTGTCTTCACCGTCGCGGTGATCTGCGGATTGGCGGCGATGGCCTTCGTGAAGCTGGCGCCCGAGCCGCGCGGCTTCACCCCGGCGTCGGGTCGTGGCACCAACCCCGACGGCCGTCTCGGTCATCGGCTGGCCGTCAACCTGCGCACCCCCCGCCAGCTGGTGCTCTTCGCGCAGGGCTTTCTTTTGATGGGCGGCTTCGTCGCGCTCTACAACTTCCTCGGCTTCCGCTTGACTGCCGCGCCCTTCCATCTCCCGCCGTCATTGGTGAGCCTGGTGTTCCTGGCCTACCTGGCCGGGACGTGGGCGTCATCGCGGGCCGGTGCCGAGGCCGCACGCTTCGGGCGCAGGCGGGTCCTGCTGGTCTCCGTGGTCGTCATGATGATCGGGATTGCAATCACGCTGAGCGACAACGTGTTCGCTGTCCTCGTCGGCCTGGTGGTCGCGACGGCCGGCTTCTTCGGTGCGCATTCCACGGCGGCCGGGTGGACCGGCCGGGCCGCACCCGTCGGCAAGGCCCAAGCCTCGTCGCTGTACAACCTCTTCTACTACGCCGGGTCCAGCGCCATCGGCTGGGTGGGTGGGGTGGCGTTCGACGCTCGCGGGTGGACCGCCGTCGCCGTCACGATCCTGGTGCTGGCCGGCATCGCGGCAGCACTGGTGGCGCTGGTGCTGCGCGACGCGTGATAGCCCACCAGAATCGACCAAATTCGTCGCGGCGGCCGTCAAATGGCTGGATACTCAGGCGCGAGCCGAACCACTCGAGAGGCAGCCAGAAGGAGACCGGTTCAATGGGCGTTTCAGCACGGTATGCGTTGCAAATTGGCGGACTGGCGGTTGCGCTCGGATTGACCGTGATGACCACTCACGCGGTCGCGTCGGCCGACGACGGCACCGGGTCGCCCGCTCCGGGCCCCTCGTCGGTCGGTTCGATCTCCCCGAATGACGCGGTCAAACCGCCACTCAAAGCGCCACCTCAAATGCCGACGATGGATCTCGGCAACGGTCGGATTGGCAGCCCAACGGCTTCATCGCCTGTCTCGAGCGCGACGCAGGCAGAGGCCGACGAGATCGAAGACGTGGCGACCATGCTCGAAGCGCCAGCGCCGGACTCGGACGCCGAATTCATGGCCGAGATGCAGGACTTTGCGGCCCAAGTGAATTCCCAAATGGGGCAGGTCGCGGATAACCCGCCTCAACGGCGCTCACAGTACGCGGGGTAGCAGATCGACCAACGTCGTCGAAGCGGCGCGGGCATCGAGGAGTTCGACGAGCCGCTGTTGGGAGCACGGGTCTCGCTGTCGGGTTGTTGGCCAGACGCACGCTTGACCGCTCCGCTACTGTCGAGGCAACAGTAAATATTTTAGTTTTACTGGCCTGACCGAGAGAAGGTTGCCGTGAACAAAGACGACATGATCCTGATCAGCGTCGACGATCACATTGTCGAGCCGCCGAACATGTTCAAGAATCACCTTCCGAAGAAGTACATCGACGAGGCGCCTCGGTTGATCCACAACCCGGATGGGTCGGATACCTGGCAGTTCCGTGACATCGTGATCCCCAACGTTGCGCTCAACGCGGTGGCGGGCCGGCCCAAGGAGGAGTACGGCCTGGAGCCGCAGGGTCTTGATGAGATCCGGCCCGGCTGTTACGACGTCGACGAGCGGGTCAAGGACATGAACGCCGGCGGCATCCTCGGGTCGATGTGTTTCCCGTCCTTCCCCGGCTTCGCGGGGCGCCTGTTCGCCACCGACGACCATGAGTTCTCGGTGGCGCTGGTGCAGGCCTACAACGACTGGCATGTCGAGGAGTGGTGCGGTGCTTACCCGGCCCGGTTCATTCCGATGACGCTGCCGGTGATCTGGGATCCGATGGCCTGTGCGGCCGAGATCAGGCGTAACGCCGCACGGGGGGTGCATTCGTTGACGTTCAGTGAGAATCCGGCGGCGATGGGTTACCCGAGTTTCCATGACTTCGACTACTGGAAGCCGATGTGGGATGCGTTGGTGGACACCGACACCGTGCTCAACGTGCACATCGGCTCGTCGGGCCGGCTGGCGATCACCGCACCGGATGCGCCGCTGGACGTGATGATCACGCTGCAGCCGATGAACATCGTGCAGGCCGCGGCAGATCTGTTGTGGTCAAGGCCGATCAAGGAGTATCCCGATCTGAAGATCGCGCTGTCCGAGGGCGGCACTGGCTGGATTCCCTACTTCCTCGAACGCGCCGATCGGACCTACGAGATGCATTCGACGTGGACGGGCCAGGACTTCGGCAAGCAGAAGCCCTCGGAGGTGTTCCGGGACCACTTCCTGACCTGCTTCATCTCCGATCCGGTCGGGGTGAAGCTGCGTGAGCAGATTGGTGTCGACAACATCTGCTGGGAAGCCGACTACCCGCACAGCGACTCGATGTGGCCGGGCGCCCCCGAGCAACTCGACCAGGTACTCAAAGAGAACAACGTGCCTGACGCCGAGATCAACAAGATGACCTACGAGAACGCGATGCGCTGGTACCACTGGGACCCGTTCACCCATATCGCCAAGGATCAGGCGACCATCGGTGCGCTACGCAAATCCGCTGAGGGACATGATGTTTCCATCCAGGCGCTGTCCAAGCACGACCACGGCCACACCGACCCGAACGCTGCGCTCAACGCGGCCACCACCTCACAACGCTGAGGCTCAGGCTCAGAAATCCCAGGTAGCCGGTACGCACCGGAACACGTCGCCGGCGGTCGCTACGTGGCAGACCGACGGGAACGGCAGGTGGGTGGCCACGAGTGCTCCACCGGTGGCAGCCAGCTCGCGCAGAAGCTCCACCCGGACGCGCGTCGCCTCCGCGGGGTCGTGCTCGAAACCGTTCTGCCACTCGGGATTATCGAATCCGACAGCGAACACCGCGTCCCCGGCGAACGTCAACTGATCACCGCGAGACTCGAGCCGGACGATGCTGTGCCCGGGCGTATGGCCGCCGGTGCGGCTGATGAGCACTCCCGGCGCCACCTCGTACTCGGTCTCGAACGGCCGAAGCTGGCCGCGGTAGTCGTTGAGGAACTGAGTGGCGGTCCGCCGCAAGACATCCGGAATCGGCCGTGGCATGACGGTCTGGGAGAAGTCGGGCTTCTCCCAGAATTCCGCCTCCGCGGTTGCCAGGTGGACTCGCAGGTCGGGGCGCAGCCGGGCCTTCAGCCCGTCGGTGAGCAGTCCGCCGATGTGATCCATGTGTAGGTGGGTGAGCACGACATCGGTCACCGATCCGGGATCGATGCCTGCGGCCTCCAGGCGGTGGACGGTCTGCCCGGCCCGCGGGAAATCCGGGAACTCCACCCCCAGGCCGGCGTCGACCAGAATGGTCCGGCCACCGGTGCGCACCACGACCACGTTGAGCGGCCAGTCGACCACGTCGCGCGGCAGGAACATGTCATCCAGCCAGCTGCTCAATTCGGCCGACCGGGCGTTGGTGGCCAACGTCGAGGAGGTTATCGGCAGCACCCCGTCGCTGATTACCAGCACTTCGATGTCGCCGACCTGGACTGCGTAGCGCGACGGAACCAACTCGTCCAGCTGGGAAACGTTGTCCACGCTCATGTCTGTTCTCCTGACCGCCTTGGGAAAGTGCCTTCCGAGTGCCTGAACGCAAGGCGGTTCGAAAACTCATCCCGCTGCCAACAGGGGCGCGGTTAGAACTCGCTTCGGCCGGTGATGTGCTTGAACGCGTGGTCCAAGCGTCGCGTCATGCGTCTCGTATCGTCGAGATCCCGGGCAGGCTCGGTATCGGCGGAATCACTGATGCCCGCTGCATAGGTGCCTGATACGACTGCCGACCAGACCCGGACGGTTCGGAGTATCAACGGGTCATCAGGGTCCATGCCGTAGTGCTCCGCCAGCGCGAGTGGCAGCGTCTGCTTGCGTCGCTCCGAGATGGCGGCCGCCAAGGTGGGCGAGGCCATCGCCAACAACCCCATCTGTTGCATGCGTTGCAGCGGGACGGCCCCGGTACCGGCAATGATCCCGCCCAACATCTCCTTGTGGGCCCGGCTCAATGCGTCGACGAGATCCTCGTCTTGCTCGCCTTCGGGCAGGTGCTTGACGGCGGCGGCCAGCATGTCGTCGACGACGTCGAGGACGAACGATTCCCTGGTGGGGAAGACCCGGCTGACGGTCTCGACGGCAACTCCACTGGCTTCGGCGATGTCGTCGAGCGTCGTCGAACCGAATCCGCGCGCCAAGAACAATGCGAGCGCGGTATCGGTCACCGTGCCGCGATCGAAGTCGGCTGTGGAATCCATGGCTAGATTGTGCGCCAAATCAAGTAAAGCTTGCCCGTGAAATCCGACGCAATGCGAAGGTAGATCCGATGCGTCACCGAATGTTGGGCGTCGTGCTCACGGCCGCCGCGACCGCGCTGTGCTTGGCTGCCGCGCCTGTGGCATCGGCCGGCGCCGACGACTGCAATCTCCTTCTGCCTGCGGCCGATCGGTTGGAAGCGGTGTTCAACGAGATCGCCCCGTCGGGGACCCCGCCGTGGGTGGCAGCCCAGGTTCGGGCTCCGTTGAGTCCGCTGCACAACTTGAGCAGCCCGCCCGGGATCGATCTACGGATTCGGTCGAACATGGTGGCATCGCAGATCGACAACAACGACCCGTATCGGCCGGCGACCCCGGAACGGCTTGCCAGCGATCTGGCCAAGGCCAGAGGTCTGCTGGTCGTGGTGCGCGACTGGTGCGCGCCGTAGCGCTCAGTTTCCGAATACGCCCCAGCGCTTGATCTGAACGCGTTCCGCGTCAGGCCAAATAGCCTTGGCGGCAGGCGAATTGCAGAAGTAGTCCTCGGCCTGCCGGATGCTCATGTCGACCGCGTGCAGGCCATCTTCCTGGTGGGCACGGCAATTGACGGTCAAGGCCCGATTAGTGGCCGGATCGGCCTCCAGGACTTCGATCGTCAACACCGTGACGAGCGTGTACCCCGCTCCGGTCGGCAGGTAGAAGGTGAGATCCCGGCTGGCGGGCCCGCCGCCGTTGGTCACCAGATACCCGTCGCCGCTGGGATATGCGGCCTGCCCGACCATTTGGGTGCGTTCGTAATGCCGGCTGTCGCCGTGGGCGCGCCACACCGCGAAGCGGGTGTTGGGATTGCCACCGTTGAGGAGATTCTGCGAGATTGGGATGATCAGCTCGTCGCGGCCGTCGCCATCGATGTCCTGCATGCCGACACCACCCGGAGTCGACGGCTCCAGCAGCTCGTCGATCGTCTGCACCACCGCACCCGATGAGTCCGAGACGGTGACCTTCACTGCCCTGGGTCGAGGCAATTCGGGCACGCTCCAGTACCTGACGTCGAAATCGAGATCACCGGAGTGCAGAGTGCAGTCCACCAGAGGCGACGTGCCGGTCGGGGTGATCACCGGGTTCGACTGCGGGCAGGACGGCAATGTGGTGTCCGCGGCGGCGCGGGGATGCATAGCGCTGGCCACCGCGATCATCACGACGGCAACCAGCGCTGGCAGGCGATTCACGGACGGGGTGCAGGTTTGGCCGGAGCAGGTGCGGGCGGCGCGGGTGCAGGAGCCGGGCCGGCGCCGGGAGCCGGAGCAGGGCCAGGAGCCGCAGCGCCCGGGATCTGTTGTTCTTCGGCAGCTTTGGTGCCCGTCTTGGGGCCGATATCGGTGACCTGCCAGCCATTGCCGACCTTGTTCACGGTGACCCGTAACAGGATGATCGACACCTTCGGCGTGGGGTTCTGCAGATTGCGGGTGGTCTGATGAGCCGACACCACCACTTCGTATGAGCCGTCCGGCTGAAGAACCGGGTCCACGGCCAGCACTTCACCCGAGGACGTCACCTGTGCCTGCAACATGACGGCCTTGAGGAGGTCGGTGGCATTGACATACTTGTCTTTAAGCTGCTGCGACACACCGTCTTCTACAGAGTGGAAGAACGCGTCCGGGTCTTCGAAGGTGTAGGTGAGCGACTTCATCGCATAGTCACGGGCGAGCTGGGCGGCGGCCTCGCGATCTGCTTGACTCTGACGCAGCTGGGTCAGCTGGTCGCTCACCTGGTGATACTTGAAGAACCCGAATGCGCCGCCACCGATCAGCACCACCACCAAAGCGATTGCCACCCAGAAGCTTCGGCGCTTTGATCCCTCTCGCGGCGCCGGGGACGGTTCAGCCGCGGTCTCGGTGTCGTCGGCTTTTGCCTCGTCGCCGGCAGTTGGCTCGGTCATGAAGAGATCTTCCCTTGTTATGGCTTCGTCGGTGGTCATTGGTGCCACTCGGGAACGTTGAGTTGAACCCGCACGCCGCCGGTGTCGTTGAACGTCGATTCCCAGAAGTCGAGCCAGTGCCCTGCGTCGATCTTGATGTCGTGCAAGGGCGCCATCGCCGGCTGCAGGATGGTGGCGAACGTGCCCAGCGGCCCGGCCAGCATATCGAGCCATTCGCCGAACTTGGCCACCAGGATCCCGGCCGGATCTTGCGGGCCGATCACCCCGATGCCCGTGTGCGACAGGATCTCGATCTGATGGATCAGCTGCAGGAAGGCCGGCACCGACTTCGGCAGGATTTTCCCGGTCTCGCTGATGATCTCGCCGGCGTGGAGTTCACCCAGGTTGGTGGTGAAGGTGGACACATTGCTGAACAAGGTTGCCAGCAGTTCCTTGTCGTCGCGGATCACCTTGGCGGTCAGCCCGGCGGTCACCGCCAAGGAGTCGATGGTTTCGTCGTTGCCCGCGAACGCGGCCGACATGTCATTGATGATGCCGTGGATCTGATCCAGGTTGAGCGCCGTGAACAGCACGTTGGCTTTGGTGAGCAAATCGCTTGCGGTCACGATAGGTGCCACCCGATCGGCGGGAATCACCGCCCCGTCGGTGAAGTACGGCGGTGCAATCAGTTTCGGCCTGAAGTCGATGTATTGCTCGCCGGCAGCCGAGAGGTTCTCCACGCTGACCAGGCTGTCGGCGGGGACCTGATAGTTGCGGTCGACGTCCATCGAGACCGCCAGCCCGCTGTTGGTGGTCTGGATCCCGGTCACCCGGCCGACCTTGATGCCGCGCATCGTCACTTCCGAGGTCGGCATCAGACCACCGGAGCTGTTGAGCAACAGGGTGAGTCGGGTGACCTGTCTCGTCGGGCCCATGTCGAGCACGCCGAACGACATGTAGGCCGCGCCGGCCAGTGTCATCACCACCAGGATCGCCAGTGTGGTGCGCGCACTGAACTTCATGGCACCAGTCCCATCGTCTGCATGGCCTCGACGGCTTGGTTTGCCTTGTCGGCCGGGTCCACACCCTCACGTCCGGTGGGTGCGTGAAGTTCGGTGATGGTGTACTTCGGCCCACCATCACGGAACCAGCCGAGCAGCTTGTATCTCAGCAGTGCGACGAACTTGTCAGCGATCACCGGAATGGTGGTGTCCACGGTTGCCATCGTGTGGATCATCGGCGTGATGTAGGACAGGATCTGCATCAGATCACCGGCGATCGGGTTGATGAGATCTCCACCGAGCTTGCCGACATCGTTGGACGCGCCGACCACATTCAGGATGGCCATCGTGACCGCAGACAGGCCATGGAGTTTCGCCGGGCCTTCGGTGACCAGCCGGTTGAACACCTCGGTGTTGGCCGCGAAACCAGAGGTGATGTTTGCCATGCCATCGAGCATCTGGTCGATGGTGTCCTGATTGGCCGCCAGGTCGTTGAGCACACCGGAAACGGTTTTCTGCATCCGGGTCAGCTCGTGCGGATCCTGCGGGAACGCCTTGTTGACGTTGACCACGGTGGTTTGCAGCGTGCCGATCGCGCCGCCGGCCACCAGGTTCGACATCGACCGCAACAGGTCTTCGACGTTGTCCGCCGGAGAGGTGTTGTGCAGCGGAATGGTATCGCCGTTGCGCAGTATCGGACCGGAGTTGTCCTCCGGCGGAAGCAACGCGATATAGATGTCGCCGAGCGGAGTCGCTTGGCGAAGCTCGGCCCGTGTGTTGGCGGGAAGTTTTGTATCGCCGGCTATTTCGACGTAGGTGACCGCGGTGGTGCCCTCGAGCTGAACGCGGTCGAGCACTCCGATCTGTACCCCGCCCGAGTCCACCTTGGCCCGGGCGGGCAGGTTGAGCACGCTGGCGAACTCGATCTTGATGTTGTACGCGTGGCGCGGCATGTAGGCGCCCGGCACCGGCAGCCTGGTCGGGTCCAGTGAGCAGGCCGCCGTGAGGCTGAGAGCTGCGGCCGCCAGCAGGGCGCAGAGCGCGCGTATCGATCGTCGGGTCATGGTGATAGCGCCGCTCCCAGAACGAGATTGGTGAGGCCGAGCGTGATCGGGTCGGACGGGGTGCCAGACCCGCAGGCCGCCGCGGCACCGGGAATATTGCGATCCTTCAGTCCCTCGCAGATGGCGCCTGCCTGCGTCGGCGCGATCGACACCTGCGGCGGGATGTAGGTGACGTTGTGGGTGCCCCATGCCGGCTCGTAGATATCGGCTATCCAGTGGCTGAACTGCGGCCACGAATTGATCATCGCGGTGATGGCTGGGATGTGCCTGTTCAAGAGATCGCGCAGGCCGCCGAACCGAGCGTCGAACTTCTCGTAGAACCGTGGCCCGAATCGGCTGATCGCCTCGACCAGAGTCGGCAGCAGATGCGAAACATACGCCATAGCCGCCCCGAAGTTGTCCGAAAGGCCCTCCATCAACTGAGTGGTAACCGGGAGTGTTCGGATCACCGAGGCGAAACTGCTCCAGTTCTTGAGGAAGTCGGAGCTGAGGACCTCGCCGTTCTCGAACAGCTGGCGGTAGTCGGAGTCGGCCTTGTACGGGTCGGCGAGCATGGTGACCAGATTGCGCATCGTCTTGTTGATGCCGGGTCCGGTGCCCTGCAGGGAACTGCTGGCCGCGGTCAGGCTGTCATTGATGGCTTGCACGCCGGCCGCCTTGGACGGATCTTGTCCCGGTCCGGATCCCAGGATGGCATCGGTGAGATTGCCAATGGCAGAGAACGTTTCGCTGACGCTGATTGGGGTCTTGGTGGACTTCAGCTTGATGCACCCGGGGCCGGTGAACTTCGGGCCTCCGGTGTAGGGCTTGGTCAGTTCGACATGGCGGTCGGTGACGATCGACTGTGAGTAGGTCACCGCGCCGACGTCGGCAGGCAAGACGAGGTCGGCGGGCACGGTGAAGTCGACTTCGACGTGGTCGGCCTTGTTGACGATCGCGTTCATCGAGCCGACCTCGATACCCAGCAGCGCGACCTTGTTGCCGGGATACAGCCCTACCGCGTCGGTGAATTCGGCACACATCGCCCGGGTGGGGTTGATCTTGGGTGTCAGGACCTTGATGCCGACGACGACGGCGACCGCGATGACGGCGACGATCGCCACCACCAGCGCGATGACTTTCCGCGACCTCAGTGGCGAGCCGATATTCGATGCGCCGGCCACGTCAGCAGGTCTTCATGAGGTTGGGGAGGCACAGGTCCTGTCCGGGGACCAGCCGGTTGTGCTGGTCGAAGGTGACGCCGTTGCCGCTGAGCATGGGGCCGACGATGTTGAGCGTCTGTCCGAGGCCGTCGAGGGCCATGCCCCACCGCTCGGGATGGGCCGCCAGCGTGTCGCTGATGTCTTCGAGTCCTTCGGCGATAGGCATGACATCCTTGCCGTACCACATCGTCAGGCGGTCGAGGACGCGGGTCAATTCCTTTATCAGGCTGAAGAATTCGACGATGTCGACAGATTTCGATGTGTACATCTTGCCGAGGATGTCGAATTGCTCGAACAGGGCGATGAGCTGAGCGCGGCCCGTGGTCATGGCCCGCAGTCCGTCGTTGACGAAGTCCAGACCGCGATGAAAGTCGTTGGTGGACTTGCTCATCGACTCGGTCAGCTTGTCCGCGGACTTGAGCAGGTTGCGGATTGCATCGGGATACCTGTTGGCGGCGTTGGCCACCTCGGCGAAGGTGTCGTGGATGACTTGGCCGTCTACTTCTTTGACCACCGGGGTGGCGGCCTGGATGATGTCGTTGACCTCGAACGGCAAGGTGACGCGCTGTGGTGGAATTCCGTTGCGGCCCAGCGGTGCCGTGCCTTTCGGGTCGAGCGCCACGTAGTGGCCGCCCAGTGGCGTCAGCAGCTTGATGTCCACGGTGGAGTCCGATCCGACCTTCACCGCGTTGTCCACGTCGAACGTCATCTCGACCAGGGCGCCGTCGAGCCGGACACTGGTGACTTTCCCGACCGCGATGCCTGCCACCCGGACCTGATCGCCGGCCCGCAGGCCTGCGGAGTTGGGCATGTGCGCGGTATAGCCGGCCTCGTCGGCCGGATTGAGGTAGGCCATCGCGGTGCCGGCGAGTGAGGCGATGATGACGCCGACGCCGATGATGCCGTTTCGGCGATTGCGCCGGGCGGTGGCGAGTTCGTCTCGCGATCCCTGCCGCCCGCCTATTTTGGCGCGCAGCGTGGTGAGGTGCCTGTCGAGTTCCATTACCGGCAGACCACCAGGTTCTGTTGCGCGAACGAAACCTCGCCGATCCCGGGCAGGGTGACTTCGCCGCGAGAGCAGGAAAACGTTGGTGTGGCTGGTTGTTCGTCGACCAGCCAGTCCCGCATGCCCTGGATCAGCGACGGCGCGAGCGACAGGCCCGCGATGATCGTCGGGGTCTGCGGCCACATCCGGCTGCTCAGGTCGAACAGCGGACCGGTCGTCCCGTCGAAGGTGCGCTCGAAGTATTGCAGGACGTGGGTGGTGTTGCGCAGTACCGGCAGCCCGCTGTCCAGGGCGGAGCGGAATTCCTCAGCCTTGGAACCGAATTGCGCCAGTACGACGTTGAGCTGAGCCAGGAGCTCAAACAGCTGTCCGGACTTGCCACCGAGGTCTTGGGAGATCGCACTGAGGTTGCGGATCATGGTGGTGATGACGGCCTGGCGGTCGACCGCCAGCTTGGAGATTTCGTCGAGATCGTGCAGGAACGGGCCGATGCCCGACTCGTCACCCTGAATCAGTCGCAGCAGATTTTCGCCCAGCAGGTTGAACTGGGCGGGGTCGAGAGTCTGGAACATCGGCTGAAACCCGTTGAACAGCTTCGCGACGTCGAACGACGGGATTGTCTGACCGATCGGGATGGTGCCGCCATCGGGCAGTCGGTTTTCGGGCTGGGCCGGCTGGACGAGTTCGACGTAGCGCTGACCGATCAAGGTCTGATAGCGCACCGCGGCGACGGTGTTGGCGTACACCGGATGGTCGGCCTGGGCGGTGAAGTCCACCTTGGCGACCCGCCCGTCGAGCCGAATGGTCTGCACCTTACCGACCTGAACTCCTGAGATGCGAACATCGTCACCGACGTAGAGCCCTGACACATCCGAGAACGTCGCGGTATACCCGGACAGCGACCCGGTGACCGGGCTGCGGAGGGCGGTCAGCACGATGAGAGTGCACACCACGGCGACCGCGGTGAACAGCGTCAGCCAGAACACCGATTTGGTAACGCTTCTCATCGGCCACCGACTTCGGCCGGGAGTGGCGCCGGTGGAGCGGCCGCCGGATCGCCGAGAGGCAGTGCCGCCGCCAGCCCGGGCATGGTGTCGAGGGTGAGTTCGAGATTCAGCCGGACTTTGCCGTTGACGATCGGGAACGCCGTACTGGTGCGGTCCAGGAGGCCGGATATCCGGTCATAGGCCGGCGACATGCTCCCGTACATATAGGCGTACGGCACAAAGACACTCATGATGCCGCCGAAGAGCGGGACGAGCCACGTCAGGTGCTTGGCGAAGATCCCGTCGGTGGTGAACAGCAGCTTGGAGAGCTGGTCCATGATCAGGTTCATCCGATCCACACCGTCGGGGTGTGCCAGGAAGTCCATTCCGTTGAGCAGGTCATAAGCCAAGCTGACAAGGGGGACGGCATCGCTGACCCCGTTGACCACCGACGCGAGCACCGAAAGTGACTGTGAGAAAGGTACTTTCTGCGAGTCGGTGAGCATCTTGATCAGATCGAAGTAGGACCGAGTGACCGGCTCGGTGAGATCGGCGTGCTTGCGCACGATCCCGATGATGTGGTCGATATCGGGCGACTCCATGATCCGGCCGAACTTCTGGCCCTGCCGCAGCAGTCCGGTGATCGACGCCGATTTCACATTTGTGTCGACCAAGAGTGTCTGATTCGAGGTCAATCGGGGACCCGTTCCGCTGCTCACCAGTTCGACCGCTGCGAGGCCAAAGGTGTTGGAAGACATGAAGTTCGCTGTCGTGTCGGCCGCCAGAGCCGCCGCCTGGCTCGGTTCGAGTTCGAGGGTGATCTTCTGCTTGTTGAAGCCTGCCGACTGCAACGTCTTCACCGAACCGATCGTCAGGCCACGGAATTTCACCTCGGCGCCCGGGGTCAGGCCCTCACCGAGTTTGTCGGCCATCACCGTCAGTTTGAATGTGTTGGCGTAGCCGCCGGTGCCGAGTTGATACAGCACGGTGCCCGCGACAGCCAGCACCACTGCGGCGATCAGGCCTCGGATTCGCAACGCGCGCGAACTGGGCCTGCGCCCCCCTTGGTCGGCAGATGCAAACATGCCTTATCCCGAGATCCGAATCCCGGGACTGTTACCCCAGAACAACAGTGTCAGCACCATATCGGCGGCGACCACGGTCACAATGCTGGCCCGGATCGCACGACCCGAGGCCCGTCCGACACCTTCCGGGCCGCCGACGGCGTAGTAACCCTGATAGCCGTGGATGGCGATGATCAGCGTCACGAAGATGACGGCTTTGAGCACCGAGAACACCACATCGGACGGCTGGATGAACGAGTCGAAGTAGTGGTAGTAGGTGCCCGACGACTGCCCGTGCATCACGTTGACCACCAGTGCACACGACACGTAGCTCAGCGCCAGCGTCACCACGTACAGCGGAATGATCGTCAGCATCCCGGCGATCACCCGGGTGGTGACCACGAACGGGATCGACCGAATGCCCAGCGCTTCCAGCGCGTCGATCTCTTCGGAGATCCGCATGGCACCGATCTCGGCGGTCATGCGGCAGCCGGCCTGGGCGGCGAAACCGATCCCGGCGATCATCGGTGCCATCTCGCGGGTGTTGGCATACGCGGAGACGAAGCCGGTCAGCGGGCCCATCCCGACCATGTCCAGAGCGCCGTAGCCTTCGATGCCCACTGAGCCGCCGACCGCCGCTCCCATGAACACCAGCACACCGATGGTGCCGCCGCCGACGATCAGCGACCCGTTGCCCCACATCACGTCGACCAGCAGCACTCCGGTCTGGTTGCGGTAGTGCTTCAGGGTGTGCGGGATCGCCCCGAGCACCTGGGCCAGGAAGCTGACCTGATGCCCGAGCCGCTGGAACAGCGAGTCACCGCGCTCGGCGATCCACAGCGGTGCCTGAACGACCGCCGGCAAGTGGCGTGACGGTGTCGCCATCAACCCATCCTCAGCGGCATCGACATCGACACGCCCTGCGTGATGATGAGGTTGAGAATGAACACCGCGACCACGCCGATGACGACCGAGGCGTTGACGGCGTCGGCCACACCCCGCGCACCGCCCTTGGCCTCGAGGCCGCGCTGGCAGGCCACCAGTATGACAACCACCCCGAAGAGCCAGGTTTTGATCATGGCGACCACCACGTCGCTGACGCTGGCGAACGAGGCGAACGAGGCGATGTAGCTGCCCGGTGTGCCGGACTGGAACCCGACATTGATGGCGTAACCCGCCGCCAGCCCCATGAAGATGATGAAGGCGCACAGCACCGGCGCCACGAACACGATCGCCGCCAGTCGCGGGGTGACCAGCCGCTGCACCGGGTCGACACCCATCACGCGCAGCGCGTCGACCTCCTCGCGGATGGTGCGGGCGCCGAGATCGGTGGCCACGGCCGAACCGGCCGCGCCGCCCAGCAACAACGCCGCCACCATCGGTGCACCCTGCCGGATCACGCCGAGGCCGCCGGCGGCACCCGAGACCGACGAAGCGCCGACCTGCTGGATGAAGTTGCCCACCTGCACCGCCACGATCACCCCGAACGGGATGGACACCAGCAGAGCCGGGATCGCTGTGACACTGATGATGAACCAGGCCTGGTTGATGGTGTCCCGCCACGGGTGACGCAGCCGGATCAGGTCGGTGATGAGGAAGCCGAACGCCTGAGCGGCCAGGCCGAAGAAGCGGCCCAGCGTCTGCAACGACGAATCCATTTGGGCGACCACATGTCTAAGCGGTCTGCTTAGGACCGTGAGGACCTCACGACCGGTCGACGCCGCCGCGACGGGCTCGGCCGCCTCCTGCGTATCAGGCGTCGCCGGTGTTGCCGGCATATCGGCGGGGACGATTTCGCCGTTTGTGGGGGAGCTCGGGTCGACATCGACGCAGGCGAGATCGATGCCGTCGGTTTCGGTCGCTGCTTCAGCCGCAGTCGCGTCGTGGACACCTGCGGTCAACGGCAGGCACCTCCTTAGTTGCTGGCAAAACTATCTCCCCCAGCAAAGTTCGAGCTTGGTTGTCGTGCGTTTACCAGCGGTACGAGTACGTGCGTTGTACCAGCGGCAGAGTGTGCGTGTTCACGGAAAGAAGTTCAGTGTGATGTACGCCACATTTGAACGTCAAGGGTCATCGGCGCTTTGCTGGGCCGGGTGATACTGGTCGAGAGTTGCGGCAGGGTCAATAACGTGCGCGGACGTGCGTCAAACGCGGCGATCGCCGTAAGTTCGCTGGCTCAACGACACTTCGCGTCCAGCGGCGCCATTTTCAGACAGGGACCGGCGGTTCCGGACGCGCGGCGACCGCACAGGAAATTGACAGTCTGTCCAATTGGCGACGAGCTGAAGGGGGAGCGGCGCTCGGCGGTCGATCCGAGGGCAGAAATCGTGTTCGTGGGGGCGCGGTGTGACCGGACACCACCGTGTTCACATTTCGCGCGTGCCCGGTCGCTGCCCGGTTTGGGCAAATACCGCTACGACCCGGTGCGGTTATCTATCAGATCGTCAAAGCCCGGCGAAGAAGCGCAGATCTGCACTAGGGTTCCTGCAAGTTAGACAGACTAGGCGGGGGTCATGGCGAGCGCTGTTTCTGGGCAAGTGCCGGGGGCGACTGCGCTCGAACATCATGCCGGTCACCTCTGAGTGCAACGCCGCAGGGGATCGGCGCACGCGAGTAGTCGACTACATCGTCGAACACCTGGCACGGCGCGGCATCCGGCATGTCTTCGGCGTGGACGGCGCCAACATCGAGGACCTCTACGACGCCGCCCACGCCTGCCCCGGCGTCACCGGAGTGGTGGCCAAGCACGAGTTCTCCGCTGCGGCCATGGCGGACGCCTACAGCCGTGCCGGCGGCGGCATCGGCGTCGTCGCCGCGACGTCCGGCGGTGGTGCGCTCAACACCATCCCGGGTCTGGGGGAGTCGTTCGCCAGCCGCGTCCCGGTCCTGGCGCTCATCGGCCAGTCACCGGCGACGACGGACGGCCGCGGTTCGTTTCAGGACACCAGCGGCCGCAGCGGTGCCCTGGATGGGGACGCGTTGTTCTCAGCGGTATCCGTCTTCTGCCGGCGAGTGCTGACCCCGGCCGACATCGTGACCGCGCTGCCCCAGGCGCTGGATGCCGCGATGGCCCGTGGCGGCCCCGCGGTGTTGTTGCTGCCCAAGAATATTCAGCAGGCGTTCATTGAGGTGCGGTCGTCCGAGGTCACCGCGGGGGTGGCGCGCAGGGTCGGGGACGTCGGCGCACTGGCCGAGCTGATCCGCAAGGTCGACGGCCCCGTGACGATCATCGCCGGCGACCAGGTCGCTCGCGACGACGCCCGCGTCGAACTGGAGACGCTGCGAACGGTGCTGCACGCGCGCATCGCCACCGTGCCCGACGCGAAAGACGTCGCTCCGGCCGAGACGTCGACGGGCGTGACCGGGGTGATGGGCCATCCTGCGGTGGGCGTCGCGTTGGCCGAGAGCGGGCTGTGCCTGCTGGTGGGCACCCGGCTGCCGCTGATGGCGCGCGCCGGCCTGGAGGAGGCACTGGACTCTCTCCCGATCGCGTCGATCGGATCGGCGCCGCCATACCTGCCGGCGGCGCACGTCGACAGCGAAGACCTGCGTGCCTCGCTGACTCTGCTCGCCGACGCATTGGCGGGCTTTACGCCTCGCGTGCCGATCGCTGAACAGGTCAGCCCCGGCGAGCTGACCCCGCCGGTGCACGCCGGGTCCGGGGTGCGCTACCGGGAGGCGATGCTCACGCTGGACGCGCTGCTGCCGCAGGACACCGACATCCTCGTCGACGCGGGCAATATCGGCACGGCCGCCATCCACTGGCTGCCTGCGCGCCGCGACGGCCGATTCCTGGTGGCGCTCGGGATGGGTGGCATGGGATACAGCTTCGGTGCCGGCATCGGGATGGCCTTCGCGCGCGAACGTCGCACCGTCGTCGTCGCCGGTGATGGAGCATTCTTCATGCACGGCATGGAAATTCACACCGCACTGCACTACCGGCTTCCGATCACGTTCGTGCTGTTCGACAACCACGCTCATGCGATGTGCGTGACCCGCGAGCAGATGTTCTTTCGCGATCGCTACAGCTACAACCGGTTCGGCCCCAGCCGGCTCGGGGCAGGCCTGGCCGCGATGTTCCCGGAACTGTCGTCGATCGACGTCACCGATATCGGCGAGCTGCCGGTGGCGATCAAGGCCGCGCTGGACGTCGAGGGTCCGTCCGTGGTGGCAGTAGAGTGCTCGGCCGACGAAATCCCGCCCTTCACAGCCTTTTTGACGAATACGAAGGAACACTGATGGCACTGCCTGCGCTCGAGGACATCACCGCCCACCGTCACCGGATCGGGGGCGGCGCCGATCCGATACCCGGGCTGATGCGCATCGAGACGTCGCCAAGGGAGAAGGCCACCCCGATCCTGATGGAGATGATCCACGCGGTCTATCCGCATGACGACGTCTTCGGCGAGTTCTGCACCGTCAACGATTTCATCGACTGCCCGCCCGACGAGCTGTTCGACTACCTCGCCGACGCCCGCTCGCTGGAGGAGTGGACGTACAGTCTGCGCGGGTTCACGCCCACCGAGGAGGACGGGCTCTGGCTGGCCTATGACCGGCTCGGCAGCGAGACCGAGATCTACACCCGGACCGTCGCCAACCGCGAGGCCCGCACCGTCGACTATCACTGCGCCTGGGATCAGGGCCGGCACCTGTGGATGATCTACCTCATGCGAGTGGTGGATGCGCAGCTCGTGTTCAACAAGCCCGGTTCGGTTGTGCTGTGGACGAATTGCCACCATCCGTTCTACGACGACAATCCGTATCCCGAGACCGCCCCGCCGGAGCGCCCGGTCTGGGTAGGTGACTTCTGGGAGATGTTCGGTGCGGGTCACGAGCTGGAGCTGAAGAACCTCAAGGCAATTGCCGAGTACCGGCACCACAACGGGCTGCCGATCACCCCGGATTGGATGCGGACATCATGAGCCCCGCCCAGCCCACGGTCAGCCTGATCGACGTCGCCATCTACCTGCCCGAGAACCGGGTTCCCGCAGAGTGGTACACGCAATACGCCGACAACGACGACCTTCGAGACAACCCGATGTTCCGGCCGCCGGACTTCCGCCACCACGCCGCCGACGACGAATCCAACGTCGACATGATCGAACGTGCCGTCGCGGAATTGGTGGCCCGCCACGGGTCTGATGTGCTGGGCGAGGTCGACGTGTTGCTCACGCATTCCCAGCTGCCGGATCTGCCCATCCTCGGGGCAGGCGGCGAGGTCGCCAAGCGCTTGGGCATCAGCCCCGAGTGGATCATCGACGTGCACAACGGCGGCTGCGCGGCATTCGTGTTAATGCTCAAGCTGGCTCGTCAGCTGCTGACCAGCGGTGCGGGCCGCACCGCGCTGATCGCCGTCGCGCAGAACGCCGCGGGCAAGATCTTCGAACAGGACCAGGTGCGCAAGCTGGCTCAGGCGTCGGTCCCCGGCGACGGCGCGGCGGTCGGGTTGGTCACGTTGTCGGACAGCTCACCGGTGCTCGACATCGAATGCCGTTACTTCGGCGAGAACGCCACCGACATGACCCTGGCCGCCGATCCGGCGCGGCGGTGGTGGGAGGCCGGCCCGGGGCAAGGATATGTCGGGTTCAACGAGGGCAAGATCATCAAGGTACTGGCTCGCGGTAACCGGCAGGTGCCCCAGGTCGTGCGCGCGGTGTGCGAGCGCATCGGGGTGAAGCCGGGCGACCTCGACCTGTTGGTCACCAACCAGCCGAACCGACTTCTATTGCGCAACTGGAATGAGGCGCTGGGGATTTCACCCGAGCGACACCGCGACACCTTCCACGAGTGCGGCAACCTGTTCGCGGTCGCCATCCCCGTCAACTTCGAGGCCGCGGTCCGCGACGGCGACATCGGCGCCGGTGACATCGTCATGATGGCGGGGTTCGCGCATGCCGGAGACTTTGCCGGCGCGGCCGCCATCCAATGGGGTGGAACCCGGCGATGACGACAGCCGGCGGACCGACAACGTTGGCTGCGGTCACCCAGGACATCATCGGGTTCATCGAATCCGAAACCGATGGCGCTGCAGGCGCTCTCACAGCCGACTCCGGCCTGCAAGACGCCGGCATGGATTCGGCCCGGGTGCTGTCGCTGGTCTTCCGCATCGAAGCGCGCTACGACATCGATCTCGACGCCGAGGACGGCGATGACCTGCGCACCGTCGGCGAGCTGGCCCAGTTGGTACTACGCCGCATCCAGGAGCGCGCATGAGCGTTGCCCCGGCCATCCGGCCCACGTTCACGACGCTGACCGAAATGCTCGACAGCGCAGCGCAAAGCGGTCAGAGTCTGTTCTTCGTCGACCGCACTGAGAACGACACCGAAGTGCCGATGGCCCAGATCCGCGGGCACGCGCTCGATCTCGCCGCCGGCCTGCGTGCCGCCGGTGTGCGCACCGGCGATCGTGTCGCACTGGTGTTGCCGACCGGGCCGGAATTCGTCGCCGGCTTCTTCGGCGTGCTGTATGCCGGCGCCATACCCGTGCCGTTGTATCCGCCGGTGCGCCTGGGCAAGCTCGACGAGTATCGCCACCGAACCGCGGCGATGCTGCGGGCGGTTCAGGCGACGCTGGTGATCACCGAGGACCGGATCCGTCCACTGCTGGAGTCCGCTGAGACGCGCTGCGTCACGGTGGCCGAATTGCACGGCACTGAGTTTGACGCAATCGATGTGGCTGCAACTGACCTCGCGTTGATCCAATTCTCGTCGGGCACCACGCACGATCCCAAGCCGGTTGCCCTCACTCACGACAACCTGCTGTCCAACCTCGCCGCGATCGCCGACTATTTCGTGAGCGCAGGCATGCCCGAACAGGTGGGTGTCACGTGGCTACCGCTGTACCACGACATGGGGTTGATCGGAAACCTCTTGATGGCGTTCTATCTTCCGCGTCCCCTGGTGTTGCTGCCACCAGAGTTGTTCCTTGCCGTGCCTGCCGCGTGGCTGCGTGCGATCTCGCGGCATCGCGGCACCGTCACCGCGGCACCGAACTTCGCGTTCGGTCTGTGCCTGAAGCGGATTCGCGACGAGGACCTGGCGGGTATCGACCTCAGTTCGTGGCGGCTGTGCCTGAACGGCGCCGAGTTGACCAGCGCCGAGGTTCAGCGCCGATTCAGCGAGCACTTCGGGCGCTGGGGATTCGACGCTGGCGCGTTCACTCCGGTCTACGGACTGGCCGAGGCCTCGCTGGCGGTGACATTCAAGCCAGCCGGCAGGATGTTCGGCGTCGTCGAGCTCGACAACAAGGAGCTGGTGAGCACCGGTCGACCATTGGCAGGGGTCGAAGTCGAGATCCGCGGAGACGATTCGCAGTCCCTGCCGGAGGACCAGGTGGGGCGCATCTTCGTTCGGGGACCCAGTGTGATGGCCGGCTACTTCGGCCGCGCCGACCTCACCGGCCAGGTGCTGCACGACGGCTGGCTGGATTGCGGTGACCTCGGATTCGTTCATGACGGTGAGCTTTTCGTCTGCGGGCGCAGCAAGGAGACCGTGATCATCCGTGGCGCGAACCACGCACCCCAGGACTTCGAGGCGGCACTGGACGGGCTGGCCGGTGTTCGCACCGGCTGTGCGGTGGCCGTCGGTTACCTGCCCGTCGACGCCGACGACGAGGCGCTGGCCATGCTGGTCGAGACCACCGCCGACGCACCCGACGACTTGGCGGTCGACGTGGCGGCTCGGGTGCTGCAGCGCACCGGTATCGCTGTCGGGCATGTCGAGCTGTTGGCGCCGGGCACCTTGCCGCGGACTTCCAGCGGAAAGCTGCGCCGGCTCGAGGCGCGTACCCAGTGGCTGGCGGGAACGCTGTCGCCGTGTTAGCGGGCATCGCTCGGCTCGCGATTCGTGCTCCCCGCCGGATGATCGCGGTCGCGGTGCTCGTGCTGGTCGGTACGGCGGCCTTCGGGATTCCGGTCGCCGGCCGGCTTTCCGCGGGCGGACTCGCCGACCCCGGCGCACAGTCGTCACAGGCAAAAACACTGCTGGCCCGCACGTTTGGCCAGGGTGACATGCCGCTGCTGATCACCGTCAGCTCGCCCGACGGCGCCAACTCCAGCGCCGCGCGAGCGGTGGGCACCGAGATCGTGAAGGCACTCACCGGGGCTCCGAACGTGGCGACGGTGACCTCGCCGTGGACCGCACCACCGTCTGCGGCCGCATCGCTGATCAGCAGGGACGGCACGCTCGGCGTCATCGTCGCGGGCATCACCGGCGGTGACAACGGCGCACCCAAGAACGCCGAGGTGCTGATCGACAAAGTGGTGCACGATCGTGACGGTGTGACCGTGCGGGCCGGCGGTGAAGCGGCGATGATGCTGCAGATCACCCAGCAGAGTGAAAAAGATCTGAAGATCATGGAAGGCGTCGCGATTCCGCTGAGCTTTCTAGTTCTGGTCTGGGTGTTCGGTGGCCTGGTAGCGGCATCGCTGCCGTTGGCCGTGGGTGCCGTTGGGATCTTCGGTGCGATGGCCGTGCTGCATGTGGTCACCTTCGCCACCGACGTGTCGATCTTCGCGCTCAATCTCGCTGTGGCACTGGGCCTGGCGTTGGCCATCGACTACACGCTGCTCCTACTGAGCCGGTTCCGCGACGAACTGGCTGCCGGTGCGGCGCGCGATGACGCGCTGATGCGCACCATGGTCTCTGCCGGCAGGACGGTGCTGTTCTCCGCGATGACGGTCGCGCTGTCGATGTCGGCGATGGTGCTGTTCCCGATCTATGCGCTCAAGTCATTCGGTTACGCGGGCGTCGCCGTCGTCGCGTTCGCCTCTCTCGCCGCGGTTTTCGTCACCCCGGCGGTCATCGTCTTGCTCGGTGGCCGCCTGGACTTGCTGGATCTGCGCCGCTGGCTGCGGCGCCCGGTCGCGGCCGTACGCCCGGTCGAGGAGAGCCCCTGGTATCGGCTGGCGATGTTCTCGATGCGCAGGGCGGTCCCGGTCGCAGTGGCGATCGTCGCGTTGCTGATGGCGCTCGGGGCTCCATTCCTGGGCGTCAAATGGGGAGTCCCGGACGATCGGGTGCTGCCGACGTCGAGTTCGGCGCACATAGTCGGCGATCAACTGCGCACCCAGTTCAGCGCTGACCTGGCCAAGAACCTGACCATCGTGATACCGGATGTCAACGGCGTCAGCCCGGTACAGCTCGACGGTTACGCTGCCGCGCTGTCCCAGGTACCCGATGTGTCGTCGGTCTCGTCGCCCGGCGTCACCTTCGTCGGCGGCGCGTCCGTTGGTCCTCCGACGGCAGCGACCGCGATCACGAATGACAGCGCGTTCCTGACCGTCACCAGCACCGCACCGCTGTATTCACGGGCGTCCGAGTTGCAGCTCGATACGCTGCAAGCCGTTCCGACCCCGGCCGGCCGGCAGGTGCTGATCGGTGGGACACCCCAGGTCAACCAGGACACCGCCAACGCCATCGCATCCCGGCTGGGCCAGGTTCTGGCGATCATCGCCGGTATCACCTTCGTGCTGCTGTTCCTGATGACCGGCAGCGTTGTGGTACCGCTGAAGGCGTTGATACTCAACATCTTATCGCTGACTGCCGCATTCGGTGCGCTGGTGTGGATCTTCCAGGACGGTAACCTCGGCGCCTTGGATACGACCTCGACAGGAACGCTGGCGATCAGCATCCCCGTGCTGCTGTTCTGCATCGCCTTCGGGCTGTCGATGGACTACGAGGTGTTTCTGGTGTCGCGCATCCGCGAATTCTGGCTGGCGAGCGGCAAGTCCGCTGCCGACAACGACAGAAGCGTCGCACTGGGGTTAGCCCGCACCGCGCGGGTCATCACGGCCGCCGCACTCATCATGGCCATCACCTTCGCGGCGCTGTCCGGCGCACAGGTGTCGTTTCTGCGGATGCTGGGAGTCGGCCTGACGCTGGCGATCCTGGCCGACGCCACCCTGGTGCGGGTCCTGCTCGTTCCGGCCTTCATGCATTTGATGGGCCGATTCAACTGGTGGGCGCCGAAATCGCTGGTGTGGCTCCACCAACGCGTCGGAATTCAGGAGGCACCCCATGCCTAAACCCGCGATGGTGCCGCCCGCCCGGCTCGCCCGCGCCGTCGAGTGGACGCGCCATCACCTGCTTCTGCTCCACCAACGGATGCTGCCCGCGCCGATGGCGATGATGGAGCTCGTCGTGTCGGGCTGGCCCGCCCAGGCGATCACCACCGCCGCGCAGCTGGGTATCGCCGATGCGCTCGCGGGCGGGCCACTGACGATCGACGAGCTGGCCACCAGGGTGGGCGCCGACGCCGATGCGCTGCGCCGGCTGATGCGGGCGCTGATCGGCCGGGGCATATTCCGTCGCGGACGCGATGGCCGCTACGCGTTGAATTCCCTTGCCGCAACGCTACGTTCCGACGCGCCGATCTCGCTGAAGGGAGCGGCACTGTTCCAGGGGTCCCAAGAGCAGCGCGAACGCTGGACCCTGCTGACCGACTCGGTTCGGACGGGCGAGTCGATCGTCCCGGCGTTGCGTGGGATGGATGGCTTCGACTACCTCGTCGAGATACCGGACCACGCGGACCTTTTCGATCAGACGATGACCAGTCTTGCCCAGATGACGCTGGCCGTTGTGGTGGCCAGCTATGACTTCGCGGCCCATCACACCATCGTCGATGTCGGCGGGGGACAGGGCGCAATGCTCGCCGCCATCCTGGGCTCGACTCCCAAGTCGATCGGCGTGCTCTACGACGTGCCCCGTGTTGTCGCCGGTGCCCCAGAGTTGTTGACCGCCAAACATATCGCCGACCGCGTGCAGATCATGGAGGGGTCGTTCTTCGACCACGTCCCCAGCGGGGGCGATGCCTACCTGCTCAAGAACATCATCCACGACTGGGCGGACGACAAGGCGTTGCAGATCCTGCGCAATGTCCGGGCGGCGGCCACGCCGGGAGCCACCGTGTTGCTGGTCGAGATGGTCGTTCGCGAGAACGGCCGAGACGGCCCGGAGAACTGGGTGGACTTGGAGATGCTCCTGAACCTGGGGTCCCGCGAGCGAACCGCGGAGGAGTACCGGAATCTGCTGCAGCAAGCCGGTTTCCGGATGACCCGAGTGGTGCCGACCGCCTCGCCGCTCAGTGTGGTCGAGGCCGTTGTCGACGATGTGTCACCAGGCTAGGTGGTGGCCCGGATGGATATCGCAATCATGCCGCGCGGGGGCTTCGACGCCTCGTGGCTGGATCGGCGCCTGCAAACCGACCGTCCGGAATACCTGGACCGCGACGATGTCGACGACCGCGTCAAGCGGCAGGTGATCTGGTCGCTGGACTGGATGGGCCGGATCCTGCACGATCACGACCACCTTGCCGCCTGGGCCCTGCCGCTGGTCGCGGACGTCGCCAACCCGAAGATCCTGGAACTGGGCGCCGGCCACGGTGCGTTGTCGCGCACGGTGCTGAACATGCATGCCACCGCACAGGTTACGGTGACCGACATCGACCCGGTCTCGGTGTCGAACATCGCCGCCGGCGACCTGGGCCGCCATCCGCGTGCCGCCGTGCGCCGGATCGACGCCACCGACATCGGTGCCCCCGACGGCTCCTACGACCTTGCCTTGTTCGCTCTGTCGTTTCATCACCTGCGGCCCGCGCAGGCGGCCCGGGTGCTGACCGAAGCAACCCGGGTGGCCGACAAGCTGGTGGTGTGCGACCTGCGGCGGCCGCCGGCCCCGGTGCACCTGCTCCGGCTGGCGTCGATGCTGCCCTTCGTGTTCCTGCCGTTCGCCCACGACGGATTGATCAGCTCGTTGCGCGCCTACAGTCCCTCGGCATTCCAGGCGTTGGCCGCGCACGCCGACCCGGCGATCAGCCTCGAGTTCAGCCGACTGGGCCGCAACCAGGTGGTCGTGGCGTCGAGGGTGACGTGAGGGCGTCGGCGACGGTGGCGGCGCTGGGCCGTGCCGCGTGGGCCGGTGTCGATCCGGAAGGCTTCTTTCGCCGTCATGCCTCGGACACGAAGCCGTTTCCGTTGCGGTTCCCGGGACTTGGTGAGGTGTTGTTCTTTTCGACCGCCGACGGTGCGCGCGACATACTGACCGCCCCCGGCGCTCAGTGCCGGGCGCCACTGCCCAACCCGATCGAACCGGTCGTCGGACAGAACTCGCTGATCCTGCTGTCCGGTGAGGCTCATCGACGGGCCAGAAGTGTCCTGACGCCGCCGTTTCGCGGTGAGCTCATGCGCTGCTACGCCGACGTCATCGCCGAGGTGGCGACCGACGAGGTCGCGACCCTGCGGCCCGGTGAGCACCTCATGGTCGGCCAAACAGCCCAGCGGATCACCCTGGACGTGGTGATCCGCCTGGTGTTCGGTGTGACGGATCGCGCCCGTCGCAGCGAGTATTCCCGAGTGACAACGCAATTGCTGCGATCCGGCAGCGCAGTGCTGATGTTGGTGCCGTGGCTGCGCCGAGACATCGCCGGACGGGGCCCATGGGCCCGCCTGGTTGCCTTTCGCGCAGAACTCGACCGGTTGCTGTCCGAGGAGATCGAAGAGCGACGGGCCAGCGGCGATCACGGAAGTGACGTGCTCGGGCTGATCCTCGCCGCCACCGACGAAGAAGGCAACATGCTCGGCGACGACGTGCTGCGTGACCAACTGCGGACGCTGCTCGCCGCCGGGCATGAAACCAGCTCGACCTCGTTGGCGTGGGCGCTGTTTCACATCCACCGTGACGAGAAGGTTCGCTTGCGCGTGATCGATGAGCTGACTGCGGCGGCCTCGCCGGCCGAGATCGCGACGCTGCCGTATCTCGGTGCGGTCATCCAAGAGACGCTGCGCATGCATCCGACGGTGCCGATCGTGTTGCGCCGGCTCACCGCGCCGCTGACAGTCGACGGTGTCGTCTGCTCCGCCGGTGATGTGGTGGGAATTGCCCTGCCTGCCTTGCATTTCAACCCGATGGTGTGGAACGAGCCAGAGGCCTTCATGCCTGAGCGATTCCTGGACACCAAGCCCTCACCGTTTCAGTACGCACCGTTCGGCGGGGGATACCGTCGCTGCATCGGTGCGGCCTTCGCGCACAACGAGTTGGCCGTGGCGATCGGCACCATCATGAAGACACTCGACTTGCGAGTGCGTGCGCGCGAATGCGGTAGACCGCCCCGGGCGGTGCCTCGCGGTATTGCCACCAAGCCGAGCCGCGAGATCGCGCTGGAAGTGATCGCGCGACGGTGATCACTGACGATAGGTCGCCAGGAACTGCCCGATACGCTCGATGGTGGATTCCAGTTCGTCTGCCTGCGGCAGGGTCACGATCCGGATGTGGTCGGGCTCAGGCCAACTGAGCCCTGTCCCGGGGATGATGTGGATCTTCTCCTGCAACAACAGATCGAGCACGAACTGCTCGTCGTCGCGGATCGGGTACACACTCAGGTCGATCTTAGGGAAGGCGTACAGCGCGCCTTTGGGCTTGACGCACGACACGCCGGGAATCGCGTTCAGCGCGACCCACGCGCGATCACGCTGCTCGTGCAACCTCCCGGTGGGGAGGGTGAGGTCGACGCCCGACTGATCAGCTTCCAGCGCAACCCGAATCGCCTGTTGGGCAGGGACGTTCGCGCAGCGACGCAACCCGGCCACCGTCGCCAAACCCCCGAGGTAGCTCGTGGCATGGTCGGTCGGTCCGGACACCGCGAGCCAGCCGGCGCGAAATCCCGCACACCGGTAGGCCTTCGACAGACCGTTGAAGGTCAGGCAGAGCAGGTCCGGAGCCAGCGACGCCGTCACGGTGTGCGTGGCGTCGTCGTAGAGGATCTTGTCGTAGATCTCGTCTGAGCAGACGATGAGGTTGTGCTCCCGTGCGATCTCGAGGATCTCGGTCAGTACTTCGGGCGGGTACACCGCGCCGGTCGGATTGTTGGGGTTGATGATCACGATCGCCCGCGTCCGCGCGGTGACCTTCGCCGCGATGTCGGCGACGTCGGGGTACCAGTCCGAGGACTCGTCGCATCGGTAGTGGACGGCGCGGCCACCGTTGACGTTGACGGCGGCGGTCCAGACCGGGAAGTCGGGCGCGGGCACCAGGACTTCGTCGCGGTCTTCGAGCAGCGCGGTCATCGCCATCGTGATCAATTCGGAGGCGCCGTTGCCGAGGAACACGTTCTCGACGTGGACATCGAGAACGGCGCGGGCCGCGTAGTACTGCACGACGGCCTGTCGGGCTGACAGCAGGCCTTTGGGGCTGGTGTAGCCGGCCGATGCCGCCAACGTGCCGGCGATCTGACGAAGCAGTTCGGCGGGTGCCTCGAAACCGAACGGATGCGGATCGCCCGCATCCAGTCGCATGACGTGGTGTCCAGCCCCCTCCAGCCGGACCACCTCTTCGGCGATCTGTCCCGGAGTCTCGTGTGACAGGTTGGACAGCCTGCTCGACTGCGCGAACTTCATGCGGTTCCTTAAGTTCGTAGGTGCAGTTACTTCGTGTTGTTACGTTGGGCTGTGACCCGGGTGGGTCGGGTGAGGCTGATGCGGTTAAGCGATGTCCGATGTGCTCGCCGGATTTCTACCGGTCAAAATCGCAGGTCATCTGGGGTGGCGAGGCTATTAACGAGAGCGTCAGAAGCCTAACGTCCAGCCACTCACCTGATCAATTAATCAGTAGGGGTCCGCCGGCCTCGCGAGCAGGGGTGGGTTTGCGCTCCCCTCGTGTGGGTTAGAGATACAGGATGATCGGCCACGAAATGCTCGTGGACCGCTACGAGCTACGCGGGACTCTGGGTCGCGGCGGCATGGCTGAAGTCCGCGACGGCTGGGATACCCGACTGAACCGGGCCGTGGCCGTGAAACTGCTGCACCCGGCCCTCGGCGCGATGCCTGATATCCGGCGTCGGTTTGAAGACGAGGCCAGGTCAGCGGCCCGGTTATCGCACCAGAACATCGTCGTGGTGTTCGACTTCGGTGAGCATGAGGGCACTCCTTAAGTTCGTAGGTGCAGT
>NZ_VBSB01000006.1:150755-150932 GCF_013337765.1 Mycolicibacterium sphagni | reverse complement strand
TCGACAACACAACATCACCCGCAGACACCGACGGACCAGCCGGCGCCGCGACTACCGCAGCAGCACCAGGCGCAGCCACCGAAGCGAAATCGGCGATCGTATCGACCACATCCTGCAGCGTCCGCAACCCGGACAACTCAGACGCCGGAATCTCCGGAGCACCAGGGAACTTCGCCT
>NZ_VBSB01000006.1:0-150609 GCF_013337765.1 Mycolicibacterium sphagni | reverse complement strand
CATCACCCGCAGACACCGACGGGGCGGCGGGCGCGGCGGCGGGCGCCGGAGCTGCGACCGGCGCTGGGGTCACGGCCACCGGCGGCGCGACGACCGGCGCGACAATGGGAGCGGGCGCGACCGGGGCGACAGCCACCGGCGGTGCGATGACCGGCGCCGCGGCGGCCGAAGCCAGAACCTGTTGTGGCGCAACACTGGCCAGCGCCCGTGGTGCCTGCGCAACGGTCGCCGGATCGCCGACGATCTGCGCCATCATCTGCGTGGACATATCCAGGAACGCCTGGTGGCTCTGCGTCACCACGTCCATATAGCGCTGATGCTGCCCAGCGGTCTCCTTCTGGATGCTGTCGATGATGCTCCAGACATCGCCAGAGAGCGGGGCCTCAACAACCTCCGCCTGTACCTCCGCCTGCTGGTGGTGTACCACCTGTGCCTGCTGCTGGACTACCGGCGCCTGCACCTGCGCCACCGGCGTGGGTGTGTGAACGGCGGGCGCTTCCATCCGCTGAACGGCCGGAGCCGGGGCCGGTGCGGCTGCCACTGCCGACGGCGCACTCTGCACGCTCACCCGGGTGCGCTTCGGCGTGATCGACGTCTTGCCATCCGCGGGCGGATAGGGCTTGCCGAGGTTGGCTCCCCCGACCTTGACCACGTGCTTCGGTGCTAGAACGAACTTCTCCGGCTCTTCGTAGTGATCGAAGAGAGCGACGAGATCCAGTGCCACACCGTCGGCCGCCAAGGCGGCCAGCCCGCGATGCCAACCGCGGAGCCCGTCGGCCTTCGGATCATCGAGTGCCACCGCGCAGTGTGCCGATGTGCCCAGAATCTTTCCGACGAGTCCGGTCAGGACCCGGCCGGGACCAACTTCGATGAATCGCGTCACCCCGTCGCGGGCCATCGCCTCGATCATTTCGCGGAACCGCACCACCTGCTGAACCTGATCGCCCAGTTGTTCGGCGACGTTCTCGCCGTACTGCTGCGCGGTCGCGTTCGCGTAGACCGGGAAGTTGGGCTGCCCGATCTTCAGCGTCTTGAGGTATGCCGTCAACGGTGCACTACTCGCGGCCACGATCTCCGAGTGGAATGCGGAGGCGACAGGCAGCCGAACCGCCGTCCAGCCCTTCTCTTTTGCCGCGGTCTGCGCCCATGCGATATCGGAGTCGTAACCAGCCAGCACCACCTGGGTGGGCGCATTGTCGTTGGCGATGACCAGCGATCCCGACTCATCGGTGTCCAGCAGGGCCCGAACGTCTTCGGCGGTCGCTGAGACCGCCAGCATCGCGCCATCCTTGCCTTGGCCCGCTTCGTTCATCAGCGTGCCGCGGGTGCGGGCCGTCTCGACGAGACGCTCGGTCGGCAGTACGCCCGCGGCCGCCAGCGCGGTGACCTCACCGAAGCTGTGACCTGCGGCCGCTGTTGCGCTCACGCCGAGGACGTCGAGCAACGCCAGCTGAGCGAGGCTGGTTGCGGCGATGGCCGGCTGGGCGTTGGCCATCGCGGTGAGCTTTTTCTTCTGCTCGTCCACGGCGGACGCGTCGAAGACCGGCTCCGGGAAAACCACGCCGGGCAGATCGGTCAGATCACCCTCGAGCCCGTCCCATACCGCGAGCGCTTCTGGGAAGCTGAGTGCGAGGTCACCACCCATCCCGACGTACTGGCTGCCCTGGCCGGGGAACAGGAATGCCGTCTTGCCTTCTCGGGCCGGGCCGAAGCCGACGGTGATGTTGGCGTCCTTGAGCTCGGCAGCCTTGCCGTCGGCCAGTGCGCTGCGCAGCCGTTCGGCAACTGCCCCAAGCGATTCGGCATCAGTGGCGACCAGTCCCGCGCGTGCGGGTTGCGAGGCATCGAATTCCTCGGCGGCTTCGAACGCGATGCGGGCAAGGCTCTCGCCGGAGCGCGCGGCGGCGGCGATGTCCGCGGCCCGCTTCTGCAGATCAGCCTCGGACGGCGCACTGAGCACCACGAGTTCACTGGGCAGTGCTCGCAACCGCTTGGCGCGGTGCTCGCCCTGGTACTCCTCCAGCGTTACGTGGAAGTTGCTGCCGCCGAAGCCGAATGAGCTGACCGACGCGCGACGCGGCTGGTCACTCTTGCGCACCCAGGGCCGAGTCTGCGCGTTGACGTAGAACGGCGACTCCTCGATCCCCATCGCAGGGTTCGGGCGATCTACCTTCAGCGTGCCTGGCAGCGTCGAATGCTGCAGAGCAAGAACGGCTTTGATGAGTCCGGCGGCACCCGCCGCCGCCTTGGTGTGGCCGATCTGGGATTTCACCGATCCGAGTGCGATTCGCGCCGAGCTGTCGGTGAACACCGACTTCAGCCCGGCGAATTCGGCAACGTCGCCCGCTTTGGTCGCGGTGCCGTGCGCCTCGATGAGTTCGACCGTCGACGGGTCGTAGCCGGCGCGTTCGTACGCGCGGCGCAGTGCCTTGGCCTGCCCTTCGGACCGCGGCGCATACACGCTGGACGCGCGCCCGTCGGAGGATGAACCCAGGCCGCGGATGACCGCATGGATCTGGTCGCCGTCCCGCTCGGCATCGGCGAGCCGCTTGAGGGCCACCATGCCCACACCCTCACCGATGATCGTGCCGTCAGCGCCATCAGAGAACGGCCGGCAGTCACCGGTCGCCGAGAATGCCGGCGTCTTGGAGAAGCACATGTACATCATCACGTCGTTCAGCGCATCGACGCCGCCGGTCAGCACCACATCAGACTCGCGCAGATACAGCCTGTGCAATGCCGACTGCAGCGCCGCAAGTGAACTGCCGCAGGCGGCATCGGTGACGAAGTTGGCCCCGCCGAGGTTGAGGCGGTTGGCGACGCGACCGGCGATGACGTTACCGAGGAGACCGGGAAATGTGCTTTCCTGCCATGGCACATAGTGATCCGCGATGTCCTGGCAGATCTCGTCTGCTTCGTCCTCTGCCAAGCCATTTTCCAGCAGCGCTTTACGCCAGATCGGCCGTTGCATTCGCGAACCCATCTGCACAACGAGTTCAGTCGTCGAGGCAACCCCGATCACCACGTCCACGCGGTCCAGATCGACTTCCTTACCGTCGCGCTGCACTTCGTCAAGGAGCTGCCTGGCCGCGATCAACGCCAGGATCTGACCGGTATCGGTCGACGGTAAAGCGTTGGGCGGCAACCCGAATTTCACCGGATCGAAGTTCACCGGGTCGATGAACCCGCCCCGCTTACAGTAAGTCTTGTCCGGCGCCTTGGGATCGGCGTCGTAGTAGTCCTCGATCAGCCAGTGCGAGGGCGGAACCTCGCTGATGGCGTCACGGCCAGCGGTGATCGTGCGCCAGAAGCCGGTGAGCCCCGACTCGCCCGGGTAGATCGCCGACATGGCGACCACCGCGATCGGAGTGGCAGTGGGCTGGTGCGTGTTGTCAGTCAAGGTAACCCTTATCCGAGAGGACGTGGACGGAAATCAAAGGCGGAAGGCGGCATCGCGACGCCCGAAGCGCGAAGCTGCCCGGCTCTAGTGACGGTTGCCGCACCCTCGAGGAGGTTGAGCGCGATCTGGCGAACCGTGCGTGCCTCCACTGGCTCGAGGAAGCTTCCCCGCACCCATTGGTTGAAGGCCCCCATCGCTGGACCACACCAGATCTGGTAGTCAGCGCGGCGTTCAGTGTTACCGTCGCGCGCCCACTGCGAACCCGTGAACAGGTACCAGCGGAATACCAGGGCCATGCGATGTCTCGGGTCCGCCGCAGCGCGCTCCACTTGGTGCGGGTCGCTCTTGGCGAAGAACGCCTCGGTATCCGCCCAGATGTCGGCGACACTGCGCCCGAGGACCGTCTTTTCGAGGTTCGCCAACTCCTCTGGCGGGGCCTCTTCGAGCGAGGAGTAGCGGCGATAGAAGTCAGCCAGGCGGTGCCCGCGTTGGGCAAACATCGTGCCGCGCTTGAGAACCTGCACGGTCACGCCCATTTCGAACATGTCGGCAGCGGGTGCCATCGCCACATCGGTGGATTCGGCCAGCCCCAGCAGGGTTCGGGCATCGGGTGATAACCCGCTCTCCACGGCGGACTGGTTGACCGAGCCCGTCAGCACGTACGCCGCGCCCGCGGCGAACGCGGCGGCGACCGCGGCGGGGGTGCCCAGTCCACCGGCCGCCCCGACCCGGGGCAGGACCTGGTAGCCATAGGTGGCGGCGACCTCGTCGCGCAGGCTGATCAGTCGTGGGAGCAGCACGGTCAACGCACGGTTATCGGTATGGCCGCCCGAATCCGCTTCGGCGGTGATGTCTTCCGCGATCGGGATTTGGCCGGCGAGCGCGGCTTCCGCAGCAGTGATGCGACCCTCGGCGACGAGCGCGCTCAGCATCGCTTCCGGTGCGGGCGACAGGAACTGACGGGCGACCTCGTCGCGGGAGACCTTCGCGAAGATGTGCCCGGCCCGCACGACGCGTCCGTGCGCGTCACGACGCAGACCTTTCGCGGCGTACAGGACGATCGCGGGCGTGAGACGCATGAACGCCGAGGCCGACACGTAGCGGACACCGAGACGATGGAACAGGTCGACCGTCGCCAATTCGACGCCGTCACTCTGGATGTTGTGGATCAGATTGGCGCCCCAGCCGCTGGAGTCCCGGCCGAGGGCGGCCTGAATTTCCAGCACTCCGGCCTCGACGGTGGCGAGGTCGAGCCCGGCGCTGCCATAGAACGCCATCACCCCGGCGCGCACACCCTCGACGGTCATCTGCGGAGTCGCGATCCCACGGGCCATCTCGCCGACGACGTAGGGGAAACGCACGCCATGTGTCGCGGTGAAACTGCGCTCGCCGAGCCATTCGGGATAAATCGCCGGCAGCACCGCGAGCAGGTCTTGGCTGAGGATCTCAGGCGTAAGTTGCCCGACGCCGTCGAGGAGCACGGCACGCGGCCCTTGGGGCGAGTTGACGACGGCAACCGGCCTGCGGATTGCTGCCAGCGCCTCACCGACGTCGGGTCGATCAAGCAGCGCTACAGAGGCGCCATTCGTCGGATGAGAGTTAGCCAAGGTGGCCTGCATGAGGGAGGACTCTAGCTTTACGCGCGCGACAAATCCTGGTTTTAGAACACGTTCATGCGCCCGGCGGCCTACCCGGCGGTAACTCTGTGAGGATCGTACGCTGACACGTGTCACGGCCGTTGCCGAAATGACACTCGGGTGGTCGTTTTTCGGTCACTTCCGCCTGAGCCAGTCCTGGCGGTGCAGCAAATCCAACACTGGGCGATTTCGCCCGGGACGGGTACGCACGGCTGGTCGGGCCAAAGGTCGGAACAAATACCATAACCGCGTTTACGGTGTGCGGTTGCCCCAGCGGATCGGGCCGTACCCGCCCGCCCGAAATCCGGCCAAACGCCGAGTCAGTAATTCATGCAGGTGTTCGCGACCTGCGTGATCTGCGGACCGATCTGGGCATAGATCATCGCTTGCAACTGTGGGTTGACTGCTTGCTGCTGTGCCAACTGCTGCTGGCGTTGGGCCACCGGCATGGCCAGGAACTGCTGAATATTAGCCTGCATATCGGGCCGCGCATTGAGCTGTCCGGCCAGAGCCGGAGCCTCGGCGTTCAAGGCTGCCGTCACCTGCGCGTAGCTACAGGACGTGTTAGCCAGCGCTTCCGTGACCGGATCCGCCGACGCGGGGATGGCCAACGACAGGGAAACCGCCGCCGACAAACCGCTGATCATCACGACAGTTCGTAAGCACCGTGCTGATTTCATGGACAGGTGCCCTCTCGTTTGCCAGAACCGCATGATGCCGTAGCGAGGGCTAGTTAAGCACGGCACAGCCAGGCTGTGAACGAAACGCTTTCCTTATATATGCAACGCTCAGGTTCGCCCCGGCACTCGCCGCCCACCTGTGCCGTTACGGCCGCCAATCTGAGAGCTTCGCCGACCTACCTAAGTGCCGGGCCGCATCGTCGCGCCGTCAAGCGAGACCCTGCTAACCGGGACCGGCCACTCGGTCTGTAGCTGCCCCCTGGTCGTCGCGGTGTGAGCGCTGCAGTTCCCGTTCGGCGTCCTCGAGCGCTTCGCGTGCCGCCCGCAATCGGTGCAGCAGGTCGTCGGTCTCGTGCTTGGCGCGATCGACCGCCCGCGCCTCCTCCATCGAGTTCAGCACGATGCCGATGAACAGGTTGAAGACCAGAAAGCTCAGGATGACGGTGTAGCTGATGAAGAACAGCACCGACCAGGGTGAGACCTGCAGACCCATTTCGACGTTGTCGGGCAGGTTCTCCAACGTCAGCATGATGTACATCGTCAACATCGCGCGCCCGACGTTCCCGTAGTGGTCGGGGTCGTGATTGGCGAAAAACACCCAGCCGAGCATCCCGTAGATATAGATGAGGAGCCCGGTCGCCGCGGCCAGCGACGCCACCCCGGGGATGCTTCTGGCGATCGCGCCGATCACCACGCGCAGGTCGGGCAGGAATCGGATGATGCGCACGATCCGCGCCAGCCGCACCAATCGGAGCAGCATCGCGGTGGCCCGCAAGCCCGGCAAGAAGGACGCGGCGATCACGATGAAGTCGAAGACGTTCCAGTGGCTCTTGCCGAACTGGCGGACATCCCATCCGGCGGCGGTAAACCGGATCAGCAACTCGATCACATAGATCGCGAGGATGACGTTGTAGCCCACGTCGAAGGCCCGGTGGTCGCCGGCGACGACCGAGTCAAAGGTCTCCAACCCGAGCATTGTGGCGTTGATCACAATGACGATCACGATCGCCGTCTCGAACACCGGATTGGTGATCAGGTGCCGGCAGCGTTCGACGACGGCAGGCACGGGTTTGGGCGTTGGCGGTTCGACAGCCGGGTCGCGCGGCGTGGGTTGCACGGTTAGTGCATAGCAAAGGTCGGCGCTTTTCACCCGGTGAACCGCGGGCACATCTGTGGTTCCGCTGTGACCTCCCTGGCTAGCCGATAGCGTCTGCGCCATGCGTTCGGTCGGGCGGCGCGGGTTCATGCTGGGCTTTGGCGCGCTGGCGGCCGCGCCACTGCTCCCCGCGTGCAGCAGCGCAGGCGAAAAGAAGAGTGGCGATCACGTCGTCATCGTGGGTGCAGGCTTCTCGGGATTGGCGGCGGCGCGGCGGCTGGCCGACGCCGGTGTGCGCGTCACCGTTCTGGAAGCCAGAGATCGGATCGGTGGGCGGACCCGGACCGACACCTCACTGGGTGTGCCGATCGACATCGGCGCCTCATGGATCCACGGCACCGAGAACAATCCGCTCACCAAGCTCGCCCACGATGTCGGGGCCAAAACCGTGCCAACCGATTTCGAGGATTTCATCCTGGTCGAGAATCACCAGATCGTCGACCACGAGGCCGCCGCGGCGTCGGTCGACGACTGGCACCGGATCATCGAGAAGCTCGATGACCTCAGCGCCGACGCCCGTCCCGGCGAATCGGTCGCCGACGGCCTGGTCGGCGTCGCGAACCTCGCCGATCCGCTGGTCGCGTGGAATGTGACCTCCCGCATCGCCGGTGAATACGCGGCAGACCCCGATCAGATGTCGTTGCGCTGGCTGGGCAGCGAGGAACAGTTCAAAGGGCCCGACGTCATCCTCCCCGGGGGCTACACCCAGCTGTCGCAGCACCTCGCCAACGGTCTGGATGTTAAGCAGAGCACCGAGGTCACCCGGATCTCGCACGGTGGCGAGCAGGTACGCCTCGAGACCTCGCAGGGGACCATCACCGCCGACCGCGTGATCGTCACCGTCCCGCTGGGCGTGCTCAAAGCGGGAACCATCACGTTCGACCCGCCACTTCCCGAGGCCAAACGCCACGCCATCGACAAGCTCGGGTTCGGACTGCTGAACAAGGTGGTCCTCGCCTTCGACAAACCGTTCTGGCCGGAGTCAACACCGATGATCGGACTGGTCGGCAACAACCAGCCAGTCACCGATCTGGTCAATGGGCTGGTCTTCGCCGGGAAACCGCTACTGGTGGGGCTGCGCGGCGGCCAGGCCGCATGGTCGCGCGAATCGCTGTCCGATCAGGATGCGGTGACCGAATTGACCGCCGCCATCGATGCGCCCACGCCCACCGGGTCGATCGTGACGCGTTGGGGCACAGATCAATACGCCCGCGGCTCGTACAGTTTCATCGCCGTCGGGTCAAGTCCGGACGATATGCACGCACTCGGCGAGCCGGTCGGCGAGCGCCTGCTGTTCGCCGGGGAAGCCACCAATCCCGAGTGGTTCGGCACCGTCCACGGCGCCTACCTGAGCGGTCAGCGCGAAGCCGACCGGATCCTCGGTTAGCTCGCGCGCCGGGTTTTCCTGACGCCACCTTCGTTGTCCGATACGGTGAGACACCGGTCGGCGAAAGTGGGGGCCACATGCGAAATCCAATCCGGCGCTTCATCGCCTGTGCCTTGGCGGTGGCATCGCTCCCGTTCGCCGGAATATCCTGGGCGCCAACAAGTTCAGCTGATGACGGTTGCGGTGCCGGGATGTATTTCAACTGGGAAACCAATCAGTGCGAGTACTACGACGACGTGAACGTGTACATCAACCCGTGCTGCTATGTCGGCCCCGCCGGAGTCGGCCCGTTAGGCCCAGGCCCCGTCGGCCCCGGCCCCGTCGGCCCGGGCCCCGTCGGCCCGGGCCCCATCGGCCCCGGCCCCATCGGGCCTGGCCGGCGCTAGTCGAGGGCGAACACCGTGGCTGAGCATCCCGACGCCGAAGACCAAGACCGCCGCGACAAGCCGGCGGAAAGCCGGCCGCCGCAGCCCAGCACCGAGGATGTCGTCTTTCCCGAATCGTTCCGGAAGTTCTGGCGCACGCTGCTTGGCCCGTGGGGACGTCGCTGACAGCACGCGTCGCCCTGTGTCGTCACATACGATGCTCTCGCCGCGCCACTCGCCCGAGGAGTGATCTTCTGAGCCAGCCACCTGCCCCGGAGACCGATTCGCTGTCCCGCCGACAGATCGTCCTGCTGGTGACGGCCCTGGTCTTCTCGGTGATGTCCTTCTCACTGAACGCCACCATGTTGTCGCCCGCCGTCCGCGATATCAACGAGACACTGGGCCCCGGGGCGTTCGCCGCCATGTCGACACCGTTCTTCATCGCCGGGGCGATCGCCAACGTCGTGCTGATCCGGTGGAGTGACTACATCGGACGCAAGCGTGTCCTGATCGGCATCCTCGTCGTGTGTGTTCTCGGCACGGTGCTGTGCCTGAGCAGCTCGCTGCCGATTGTCATGGTGGGCCGATTCCTGCAGGGGGCCTCGAATATCACCTACGGTCTGGGCTTCATGATTCTGAGGGCCCGGGTCAGCGGTGCGACCTTCGGCGTGTGCTGTGGGCTGATGGCGTCCATCAACGGCGGCGTGGCCGGCGGGGACGCGTTCCTGGCCGGCATCATGACCGATGCCTTCGGCTACCGCTCGATCTTCATGCTCACCTCGGTGGTCGGCGTGATCGCCGTGGTCTTCGCATGGAAGTGGGTTCCCGCCGACGAACCAGGCGCTCGCTCCGAAGGCCGGATGGACTGGATCGGTGCGGTCTTCATCGCGCTGAGCGTCGGTGGCCTCACGATGTTCATGTCCGAGGGCGGCCACGGTGGATGGACGTCGACGCCCGCGCTGGTCTGGCTGGTCGTGACCGGCGGTGCCTTCGTGGCGCTGATCGTGTCGAACAACCGCGTCGAGCATCCCGTCGTCGGGCTCAAATACATTCGGTCCCGGGAGGCGTGGCCGCTGATCGTCGTCACGATCCTGGTGGTCGGGTCGTTCATGGTGATACAGGCGTTCGTCATTCCCAGCATGGCCGAAGACCCGGATTCCGGCTTCGGGCTCAACGCGACGACGACCGCGTTGCTGTTCTTGACCCCTGCCGCTGTCGTGCAGATATGCACGTCACCGTTCGTCGGCAGGCTGGCTGTCCGCATCGGTTTCGTCGCGGTCCTGCGCGCCGGGATCCTCTCCACGATCGTGGTGGTCGCGCTGATGGCCGTCTTCGCCGACAACAAATGGGCGATCGTGGCACTCATGGTGGTCTACGGAATCACCTGCTCCGCAGTCATACACACGCCGCTGATGTCTTTGGGCGTGCTGCAGGCATCCGACGAAGCGCCCGGGGCGCTGCCTGGACTAGCCAACGCCAGTTATGGCATCGGCTTCTCGTTGGGATTCGCGTGGGCCGGGCCCATCGTCGGCTCCGGCACGGATTCCACGTTCCAGCACGCGTTTTGGACCTGTGTCGCCATCGGTTTCATCGCACTGGTATTCAGCTTCGTCCTGCGACCCAAACCGCTTGCTAGCGACGCTGTCTCCCCCGGCGGTTCGACAGCTCACCAACCATCGCACTGACCGACGGCGGCACCGGGGTGGCGGGATCGCAGTCCGGTGCGCGTTGCGGCTCACCGTAGACGGTGGTCAACGGAACCACCCCGGCCCAAGCTCCGGCCGCGACATCGTCATCGTCGTCCTCGGGCCACCCGTCGCCGATCTTGAGCGACCAGTTGTCGCCCGCGATGGGCATCCGCAGCACCATCGTCGCGGCGAGCTCCTTGCGGGAGCTGGCCCGCAATTCGGCCACCCGGCCGGGGATGAACGTGTCGGTCAGGGTCTCGAGGTAGGACACCTTGTCGGCGTCCGGGATCGGCTCGAAAGTTCCGAACAGCACAGCGCTGCGAAACTGGAAGGAAGATTCGAATCCACTGCGCGCCACCAGAACTCCATCGAGTGCGGTGACGGAGACTGCGGCGGCCGCACCACCGGCCAGCTGACGCATCCACGGTGAGCCCGTCGAACCGTGGATGACCAGTTCGTCGTCGATCCGGGCGAAGCCGATCGGAAAGATCACCGGGTGGCCGTCGCGGATCAACGCGATGGTCGCCAGAGGTGTCGCGTCCAGCAGCTCGTCGAGCCGGATGCGTGAGGTGGTCTGTTTCTCCGGCAGGCGGCTGACGGTCGTGGATGGTTGCGACATGCCCCTACTGTCGCACGGGCCGCAGCGAACCGGGGGTCAGATCACCCAGCGTCGGGTAGCCGTCGATGGCCATGATCAGATCGGCCTCGGCGAGCATCGAGCGCAGCACGTGCACAATTCCGTCGGTGCCGGCGAGGGCAGCACCGTACGCGTAGGGCCGGCCGATGCCGACCGCCTTGGCTCCCATCGCGAGGGCTTTGACAATGTCGGCGCCGGAACGGACACCGGAGTCGAACAGCACCGGCACGTCCCCGGCGGCGGCCACCACGTCGGGCAGGCAGTCGAGCGCGGGAAGACCGCCGTTGGCCTGGCGCCCACCGTGGTTGGAGCAGTAGATGCCGTCGACGCCGGCGTCGATCGCGCGACGGGCATCGTCGGGATGGCAGATGCCCTTGAGGATCAACGGCAGTTTCGTCAGTGACCGCAGCCACGGTAAGTCGTTCCAGGTCAACGAGTTTCCGAAATTGCTGACCCAGTGCAGCACGGCATTGCGCGGGTCGGCGTCGATGTCACCATCGACCTTGGCGCGGAACACCGGGTCGCTGATGTAGTTGGACAGACACATTCCGCGCAGCTGCGGGAAGTTCGAGGTCGACAGGTCGCGCGGCCGCCAGCCGGGCACCCATGTGTCCAGCGTCACGACGATTCCGGCGTAACCCGCAGCTTCCGCCCGGTGGACGAAGCTTTCGGCCAGCTCGCGATCGACCGGGGTGTAGAGCTGGAAAAGACCTGGGGTTTCGCCGAATTGGGCTGCGACGTCCTCCAGCGGATCCATCGTCAGGGTCGAAACGCACATCGGCACGCCGGTCGCTGCCGCGGCACGCGCGGCAGCCAGGTCACCGTGCCGGTCGATCGTGCACAACCCGATCACCCCGATCGGCGCCATGAACACCGGCGCCGGCCAGCGTCGCCCCCACAGTTCGACGCTCATGTCCCGCTCGGTGGCGCCGACCAGCATCCGCGGTATCAGGCCCCATTGCTCGAAGGCGGTGACATTGGCGCGCTGCGTGCGCTCATCGCCTGCGCCACCGGCGACATATGACCATATTGACGGCGAAAGAGCTTGGGAGGCGCGGGCTTCCAGCTCCGCGAACGACATCGGCAGGCTGGGCAACACGCCGGTGAGGCCCTGGAAGTAGATCTCGAGCTGGTAATTCCCGTAAGGCTGGGTCATGCCTCGTCCTTTCGGCGCGAGATCGACGTTTTGGCGACTTCTACTCGACTTTCTACGCCGAAATGTCGGTTTGGGCGGAGATCTCACCAACAAGATCCGCGACGCGGCGCAGCTGACCGATGTCCGTACTGGTCGGGATCAGGTGCAGCTCGTCGGTCCCGATCGCGGCGAACCCGCGCAGCACCGCGGCGAGCTCGTCGTCGGTGCCGGCCCAGCCGGTGGTCGGCGCCATCGCCTCGACGTACTCGCGGGGAATCCAGTTCATGTAGTGCAACAGGTGCTGGGTGACCTGCGCGCGCGGGCCGTCACCGTCACCGATGGCGAACCAAAACGAGGTCGCGAGATGGGGTTTGGGCTTGCCCGCGGCCGTCCACGCGTCGCGGGCGACGTCGAACAGCTCACTCTGCTTGTCCAGATCGAGGTCCAGCGAGATCCCGGTGATGCCGTCGGCCCACTGCGCTGCACTACGCAGGGTCTTGGGCCCGGTGGTGCCGACCAGCAGCCGCGGGCCGCCGTCGCGAGCGGGCGCTGGTCCGACCGGCAGCACCGACTCGGTGACCTTCTCCCCCGCCCAGACCCGCTTCATTACCGCCACCCGCTCGGCCATCTCCCGCATGGTCTGGGTCGTCAGGTCGGCGCCGGCGGCGCGGTAGTCCTCGTGTCGACCGCCCACGCCGATGCCGACGGTCAGCCGCCCGCCACTGAGCAGGTCGCCGGTCGCCAGCGCCTTGGCCAGCATCACCGGATTGTGCAATTGGGGAACGATCACGGTGGCCACCAGGGGCACCCGCTCGGTCCAGCCGGACAGCGCACCCAGCAGCGTCAGCGAATCCGGGTTTGCGAAGGCGATCCGCTCACCCCAGCACAGCGACGAGAACGGGCCCTCGTCGATTGTCTGGGCCCACTGCTTGAGGATCTTTGCGTCGACGTCCGGTTCCATCACCGGCAGGGTCATTCCAATCTGCACGATCGGATTCTGACATGCCTGGCACGGGTGCCGCCCGCGCCTGTCTCGGCTACTGACAGGATGAGTCACATGCCGATTGCCACCACCGCCGTCGCCCACCTGCGGCTGACCGTCACCGACATCAACACCTCGCGCCGGTTCTACGACAGCGTGTTCGGCTGGCCCGTCTTCGCCGCACTGCCAGAAGACGCCGACGCCGCGACCCGCGAGCAGCTCTCGTTCCTCTTCGGCGGCGTGATCTACGACATCGGCGACGCGCTGATCGGGCTGCGTCCAACCGGGACCGGAACCTTCGACGAGGATCGGGTCGGGCTCGACCACCTGGCCTTCCGGCTGCCCAGCCTGGAACACCTCGAGCAGGCCGCCGCGCACCTCGACCAACTCGGCATCGACCATGAGCCGATCAAGGACATCGGGGTGGCCCACATCCTGGAATTCCGCGATCCCGACAACATCGCCCTGGAACTGACCGCCCGCAAATAGCACTTTGCGCGCCAGAATGGTTGGCGGCCAGCATATTTGAGGTGACATGAGGGCACGGAATTCGGCTGCTTCACAGGTTGGCCGGATACCTTGCGACGCCGTTCCGGCAGCTGTTACGGTTTGTCCGGGTTTGCTGGGGAGGACAATGGCTGCGTCGGTCTGCGGACGAATGGCAGTGGAACATGTCCGCCCCGTTTAAAGTCGCCGCCGTCGAGTTCAATCCCGAACTGTTCGAGTTCGAACGCAACGTCGAGCGTGCCTGCGCGGTCACCGAGGAGGCTGCCGCCAACGGGGCACGCCTGATCGTGCTGCCCGAAGCGGCCCTGTCCGGCTACATCTACGCCGATCGCGCCCAGTTCCTGCCCTACATGGATACGGTGCCCGGCAAGGGCACGGAAGCCATCGCGGCGATTTGCGCAAAGCACGACTGTTACGTCGCTGTCGGCATCGCCGAGATCGACCCCGCGACAGATCTGACGTACAACACCGGCGCGCTCGTCGGCCCGCGCGGCTACATCGGCAAGTACCGCAAGAACGGGCTGAACCCCAGCGACATCATGTGGTTCACTCCCGGGAACACCGGTTATCCGGTCTTCGACACCGAGCTGGGCACGATCTGCATGATCATCTGCTACGACGACACCTATTGGGAGCCCGCCCGGCTGCCTGCGATCAAAGGCGCCGATCTGATCGCCTACATCTGCTCCAGTGATCGGGTGCTCACTCAACTGGGCGCCGAGTCCAACGGAAACCATTCGACGATCGCTGCGGTGCAACAACTTTGCGCATGGAACGGGCTGGCGATGGTGGCCGCCGACCGCAACAACGTCGAGACCAATCCGACCACCGGACTGTCGGTGATCTACGGGGGTTCAGCCTCGATCTGGCAGGCCGACGGCCGGCGCACGGGTCATCTGCCCGCGACCGAGCAGAACCTCACACTCGCCAACCCCGGCGCGATCCTGTACGGCGAGATCGACCCCGCGTTGTACGTCAACGACCAGAAGGCGACGTTGCAGCGGCGGCGGCCCGAGCTCTACGGCGACCTCGCCTTCTACCGGGCGCCGACCGACACCAAGGCGTCGACCCAGTCGCACGACATCACGGTCACCGCCGTGCAGTACGCCGTCGTCACCGGCGACCCCGACGGAAACTTGGGCCGGGCCAACGAGCAGGTACTCGCGCTGCAGGCCGGCGGTGCCGGAGACGGCATCGTGGTGTTTCCCGCGTTCACGCTCACCGGGGCGCCGGCCGACGCCGATGCGGCAACCGCGATCGCCGAGACGGGCATGGGACGGACCGTTCAGGTGCTCAGCGATTTCGCGGTCAGGCTGCAGCGGTTCGTCGTGGGAAGCCGCGTCGAGCACGACGGCGGCGCACTCTTCCACACCGCGGTTCTCATCGGCCCGGACGGGACCGTGAGCGGCAGCTACCGGCAAACGCATCTCGACCCCGCCTATTCGTGGGCCAGCGCCGGCGATGACCTTCCTGTTTTCGACACCGCTATCGGCCGAATCGGCATGCTGCTCTGCGAAGACGTGCGCTTCCCGGAAGCCAGTGGCGTACTGGCGGTGCGCCGGGCCGATGTGATCGCGATCCCCACCCGGTGGCGGGGCGACTACGGCGGTCCGCTGCAAGAGTCCAAAGGGCTGTTCGCACATGGGTTTGCCGCCAACACGATGTGCCTCTGGTACGCGGTGGCCAAGACCAGCCAGGCCTACACCGTGGTCGCCAACTCCGTAGGCGACGGCTGCCAGGGCTCCAGCGGCGTGTTCACCATGAATCCGGTCGACGCCGAGGCGCCGGTTGTCGCGGCGGTCGACGACGCGGGCACGGTGAGCGTGGATATCACCACTCGCGGGCAGCCGGATTGGTGGATGGATCAGCAGCGGCTCATCGCCGGGCGTCGCACGGATTTGGCGGTGCCTGCGACGCTCCGCACCGACTCGACCGCATTCACCCACTGGCGGGACAACCCTGGATACGACATGTCCGGTTGGTCCGCGTACTCCCAATGAGCATGCCCTGTTAGAACATTCGTCCAATGAGAGGATCGAGATAGATGACAAAGCTTGAGCGCAGCGAACATTCGCTGTCATTGCTCGACGGTGAGATCGTCGAGGAATCCGATCTCGGTTCGATCCGCCGGGTCACTGCCGACAACCTGCCCATCCTGTCCGGCCTGTCGATCAAACGCCTCGTGATCAATCCTGGCGCGATGCGCACGCCGCACTGGCACGCCAACGCCAACGAATTGGCGTACTGCGTCTCGGGAACGTCCCTGGTGTCGGTGCTCGACAGTGGCAGTCAGTTCTCGTCGTTCACGATCGGCCCCGGCGAGATGTTCCATGTCGACTCGGGTTCGTTGCATCACATCGAGAACATCGGTGACGAGCCCGCGGAGTTCATCCTCGCGTTTCGCAGCGAACGGCCGGAGGATTTCGGGCTGGGCGCCGCGTTCGGCGCGATGACCGATGCGGTGTTGGGAAACACCTACGACCTGCCGGCGTCGGATTTCGCCACGATCCGTCGCGACACCACCGATAGGCGACTCGCCGCGCGTGTCGGTGATCCCTCGGTGCCGAGTACCGCGCACTTCGACGATCCGCACAAGTTCGCGGTCGAGGCCCAAAGCCCACCGGTCGGCAGTGCCGTCGGGTCGGCCCGCTTGGCCCGGGTCGGGTTCTGGCCCGCGCTCAAGGACATGTCGATGTACTCCCTGCGGATACGCGAGGACGGGATGCGCGAACCGCATTGGCATCCGATCACCGCGGAGATGGGCTATGTGGCGTCCGGGAGTTCGCGGATGACGGTCATGAATCCCGATGGGGCATTGGACACCTGGTACCTCGAGCAGGGTGACATGTACTTCATCCCGCGTGCGTATCCGCATCACATCGAGGTATTCGACGCCCCCGACCTGCATTTCGCGATCTTCTTCGACCAGCCGACCCCGGGCGATATCGGCTACCGGGCGTCGGCGAGTGCGTACTCACGCGAGGTGCTTGCCGCAACGTTCAACGTGCACATCGACGACCTGCCGAATTTCCCGTTCACGAAGGCTGATCCGCTGATCGTCAACCGCGTCAACCCGCTCGACCCGCGCGACTAGCGCACCGAACCGCGCCCGAAATCGACGTTTTGCGGAGTCCCACTTGAACTTTCGCGGCGAAACGTCGGCTTGGGCGCGCGCGGAATCAGGGCGCGGGGTCCTTGTGGGCCTTGATCGGCCCGGCAGCCGGCGGCGGGTTCAGCAGATTGCCGCGCAGACTGCCTCCTGTGGTGCGCACCGCCACCAGCAGCCAGGTGCTCAGCAGCCCGACATAGGCGATCACTGCGGCCACCTTGAACGCGGGCAGCTGGGTGTGCACGGCCAGCTGCGTGGTGCCGGTGACGAAGGTGCCGACCGGGAAGGTCAGGCTCCACCAAGTCAACGCGAACGGCATGCCGCGGCGCAGGGTGCGGACCGTCAACGAGGTGGCCAGCGCGATCCAGAGCACGGCGAAGCCCCACATCGGGACGCCGTAGATGATCGCGAAGGCGTTGAGGTCTTCGGCCAGTTCCGGCGGGACCGCCCGCGCCGCGTTGAGGCCGAGAAGTCCTGCAGCGGTGATGGATTGGCCGATCGGACCAAGCACGATCCACAGCGTGGGCACCCTCGCGGTGCCCGACGTTCCGTAGAGCGCAAGCCTGCTCCAGATCAGCGTGATGATGATGAGCGCGGCCACCAACGACAACCCGAACATCGCGTAGCAGCCGTAGAGCATGGTGGTGCGCCCGGCGCCAGGTGCCATGTGCGAGATGAGCAACGCGCCATTGGCCGCCGACACCATCGGGGGCACGATCGGCATCAGCCAGCCACCGAACGCCGCGTCGGGCTCGACGTTGTGCTGGGTGAACATCAGGAACGGAATGCTCACCGCGGTGAACAGGCCCCCGACGGTGCCCGCGGTCCACAGCACCCAGTCCAAGTCGACGGCGAGGCGTTCGCCGATGAGGTCACGGCCGACCAGCACCGCACCGCCGCCAACGGTCATCAGAGCCATCGGCGCCGCCCCGTAGAAGTGCGCCATCTGCGGATTTCGGGCATGGCTGCGCGCGACCGTCGGGTGCCGCAACCAGTGCACACCCACCAGCGCCAGCAGGATGACCAACAGCAGCGCGGCGATCACCCAGACCACCTCGGCGAAGCCGCGCAACCCCCACACGTGGATCGGCAACGTCGCACCGGCGGTCGCCACGATCCCGGTGCCCATAACCGATGCGAACCAATTGGGTCCGATGCTGCCGAGCACTTCGACCCGGCTACGCGGTGTTGCCATAAGCCAGAGACGGTACGGCATACGCCGACCAGAATCGGGGAGGCCGTCGTTCATTGCACGGTATAGCTGAAAGTGCTTGACTGGTAACGGTAATGGCCATCGCGTTGAATCACACCATTGTCGCGGCGCGCGATAAACACGAGTCCGCCCGATTCTTGACCGAGCTGTTCGGGCTGCCGGACGCGGTCCCGATGGGTCATTTCCTGGCCGTCACCCTCGATCACGGACTCAGCCTCGACTACGCCGATGTGGCCGCCGACGAACCGATTCACCCGCAGCACTACGCCTTCCTGGTCTCCGAGGACGACTTCGACGCGATCTACGCCAAGATCACCGATCGCAAACTGCCGCACTGGGCCGACCCGCGCGCAGCCCGGCCCGGTGAGATCAACCGGAACGACGGCGGCCGCGGCGTCTACTTCCGCGATCCGGGTGGCCACTTCCTGGAGATCATCACCAGGCCCTACGGCTCCGGGGCCGGCTGAGACCCGTCACCCGCTGTGGCCGCGCCGGTCCTCCTGGCCCAGGTAGTCGTGGGCAAACCGGGCGACGTGGTCGGGCAGTTGGCCGCTGGCCACATCAGCGAGGCTGGTTTCCTCGAGAACGGAACGCATGCTGGCCCGCAATGCCCGCCACACATCGGTGAGGGCGGCCGTCGGCCCGCTGTACGGCAAGTCGCCGAGGCCGATGTCCCGCACACTCGCCAACGGGCCGTCGATGCAGCGCAACACGTCGGCAATGCTGATTTCGGCGGCGGGCCGGCCCAGCTCGTAGCCGCCGTCGCGGCCGCGGTGGCTGCGAACCAGCCGGTCGGTGCGCAGATCGGACAGGATGTCGACCAGGAACTGTGCCGGGATGCCCTGGGCCTTGGCCAGATCCTCGGTCTTGACCAGCGCACCGGTGTCGACGGATGCGAGCTGGGTCATCGCGCGGACGGCGTACTCGGCCTTCGCTGACATCCGCATGCTGCGAATTCTGCCACTGCCCACTCGGCAGCCGCCTCAGCTAGGGCTGATGCGACCGATGCAGCCGGGGTGGCTTCGGCAGCTTCGGGGGCGGCGGCAAGGCCTTTCGCAAGGCATCGCCGAGGCGCTGCAGCGAGTCGCGCGCCTGGTTCAGCGACGTCTGGACGCGCTGGCGCAATTGCGACTGCGGGGCTTTCGTGCGCGGCACGGCCTTATTGCCGTCGCTCAGATCGGTGGCGCCGTTGGTGGTCGTCGCCTTCGCCAGGTCCGAGGTCGTCAGGTCCGGGTCGGACCGGTCGGCCGCGGGCGTCGGCTTGGTCGTGACCGTGGTTCCACGGCGGTGACCCAACGCGGCTCGCAGCGATGTCGTGTGCTGGACGGGCGCCTGCCTCGTCACCGGCACAACCCGCGGCGGGGCAGGCACGGACCGCCGAAGCCGATCGGCCAGCTCGGTCAGCTGCTTGCGGACCTCGGTGCGGATGGCCTTGACCACCATGGACGGCGGCCCGAGGGGCGCCGCGACCGCCCGCAGCGCTGCGGTGATGGTGGTGTCGACGCCGTGGGTCAACGTCGCCAGCGTGTCCACGATTCGCTTGGGTGAGGCCGCGGCAATCGGCCCGGCCTCATCGGCGGCCTCGACCGCTTTGACACTCACGTAGCCGACATAGTCGGCGACCGACGTCACGGCGTGCCGCAGGGCGGGATCATCGATGGCGGTCGCGGGAGCATCGGCCGCAGAGACATCCGTCGGCTTGCCGCTGAGCAGATCGGCCACCGCCGTGGGCGGCACGGACGGCGGCGGGGGCACGGCGGGCGCCGGCGTTCCATCCACCACGGGCCGGACCCGGGACACTTCCTCGACCGCTCGACCGCTGAACAGGGTGACGTTGGTGACGACCCCGGCGACCGACTTCTTGAACAGGCTCGCCGGACCCGACTGGCTGGGGGTCCGCGCGATCACGTCGAGGAGGGCCCGGTCGAGGGCTGCGTTCGAGGTGGTGCTGTCGGCCGAGAGCTTCACCGGAGGAACGCGAACATCCAACGGAGGTGCCGAAACCGGGTTAGCAACCACGGCGGTCGCGCCGACGAGCGCCACCCCCATGGTGAATATCGCGCCAATACGCCGTCGCACGGTGTGTCACCCCCTGGCGCTTCCAGGCCAATTGCCGGCTTAAGAATACCTGAGAAGAAGCTAAGAGAGGAGGCCAAATTTCGGGAATTTAATTTGTTTAATTTGACGCAAACGAAAAGCAAGGTGCCCCTTCTTTTCGCAAAGAAGGGGCACCTTGTTCAGAGCAGCGGATTAGTCGGCGGACTTGCTGGCCGAAGCCTTGGCAGCTGCCCGCTTGGAACCGGCGACACCGTGCTTCGCGCCGGACTTGGTCGAATCACTCTTGGAGTGAGTGCCACCCGAGTTCTCACTGGCGGAGGCGCCGTTGCCACCGCCAGAGTTTCCGTTGCTGGCGCCGGCGCCGCCCTCGTCAGCGGCCGACGGTTCCTGCACCGCCGCGACGCGAAGCGACGATGCCGACGGCGCGGCCGCCTGGGCTGCGGCTGGCGGCGGTGCCGGGTTCGAGGTGGCGAGAGCAGTTTGGACGTCCTTGACCACGGTGGAGATCACCGTCCGCACGCTTGGGACGTACGCCGAGATCGGAGCGGGCGCAACCACGCCCGGGCCGATAGTGATGGCGGTGAGCGCACCAGGAATACCAGTTGGCCCGAACAGGCCGTCAACAACGGCGTTCCAGGTGTTCTCAAACGGATTCGCCGAGCTGAGCGCGGCGATGGCGTCCTGGGCAACCTTGACCACGCTACCCACCACTACCAGGCCTTGATTGACCATGGCCGTGAGGATCTGAGGCGCCAAAGTCGCGATCGCGGTGGCCACAGCCGCACCCCTGGTCACCACGCCCGTAAACACGTACTGCCCGGTGGCGAGAGCTTCCTGGCCGGCGGCCGTGAACGCGGTTACCAGCGTGTTGATTGCGCCGGGAATGTCCAAGGACAGCAAGTCCCCGGCGGCGTTCCAGAAGCCTTCACTGAGCAGAAGAGCGCTCGTGCCCAGCCCCTTGCCCGTTTGGAAAAGGTAGTCGGATCCGTTGAGGCCAAGCTGGCTGAGGACCGGCATGCCGTCCGTGATGATCTGCGGAACGAGGCCGAGTGCCGACAACGCGCTCCACGGCGGTGGCTGTAGCACAGGGCCGGTGGCATCGAACAGCAACGTGTTTGCCAACCCGAGGCTCGCGATGAGTTCGGACAACGGGCTGTCGAAGCCCGCCAAGGAGACCTGAGCGGCGGACGGCAACTGGAGGTCTGGCAAGGCGAGATTGGCCTGCGTTACTGGTGTCATTGCAATGGCACTGGCGCCGACGACCGCGGCGGTTCCCGCAATGAGCTGTGAGCGTATGGAGATTTGCATTTCAATCCCTCCCGGGCTGGGGTCAACACTGACAAAGCTGAAGATACCTGAGACGAACCTGAGAAAAAACGAATATTGACGTTTTTGTCCGAAATTCCTATTTTCCACCCGGTCAAAATTCTCCCAGGTGAACAGTCGATGAACTCGGATATCCATCCTCACATGGGAAAACTGCCCACAGAAGCCTCTGTTGGCAAATTATGAAGTCTTGGCCATCGACAACACTTCCGGCAGTTTCGGCGCGTCGCCGCGCGCTTCCGGGGTCTGCTCTTCTCAGGTTTCGAGCGGACTTTTCTCAGTTTTCGCCCAAAGTGGGCGATCAGTCTGGGAGCGAGGCCGAATCCGGGACCACGACGGCGAACAGATCGGTCAGCGCCGCGAGGCTCGCCACCTGCAGCGTTGCCGCGGGGACGTCGCTGCCGTCGACGCCTGGCAGCGAACGCGTTGCGGTCGCCCCGGCAACCACCGTCGGCGCGTATCCGAGATTGAACGCTCCCCTGGCCGTCGAGTTCACGCACATGTGCGTCATGAAGCCGGCGATGATCAGGTTCGCGGCGCCCACCGATTTGAGCTGGTCGTCCAACGCCGTCTCCACGAACGAGTTCGGGTAGTTCTTCACCACCACCGGCTCACCATCCCTTGGCGCGACCCTGGGCACGATGGCCCCGCTCTCACCAGTGATGTCGTACAGCGAGCCGGGGCCGTCGTCGTGCTGGATATGGATCACGGGGATGCCGGCCGACCGGGCCCGGTCCAACAGCGCGGCGGCCTCGTCCAGCGCGGACTGCACGCCCTCGAGCTCCATCACGCCGCGCGTGTAGGTGTTCTGACAGTCGATCAGGACCAGGGTCGAGGCGGCCAGGCTCGGCGGCTGCAGGGGAAGGCCCGCCAGTGCGCGCAGAGTGGTGAGTTCGGTCATCGTGTTCAGCTCTCCCCTTGTGGTACCGGAACGTCAAAACAATTCAAGACCATCGCGATCATGCAGTAGCCACCGATCAGGAAGACCAGCTCGCCGACTCCGTCAGTACCGAACGCCGCGACGGCGCGCTGGTACGTCGACGCGGGCAGGATGTGACCGGTCGCCAATGCCCGTGCCACATCGTGCGCGATCGAATCCTCGTCGCCCAGGTCTGCGGGGCGCCCACCGGAGGCCAATGTGGCGATCTGTGCGGACGACAGCCCGGCGACATCGCCCATGACCTCGTGGGCGTACAACTCGTACTGCGCGTTGAACACCGCCCCGACGGTGAGTATCGCGGTCTCACGCACCGTCTTCGGCAGTTGCGCCTCGGAGCTGACGGCGGCCAGGAACCTCAGCGCCGGAACACCGAAGGTCGGGAAGTGCAGCATCGCCGGATACGGGCCTACGAGCGCACCGCGCCCGTCGACCGAGACCACCTTGGGCATGCTGCCCGCGACCAGGCCAGCGATCGTGTCGTGCACCGCGCGAAGTTCGGGATCAAGGTTTTCCGGCAGTAGCGGGGGAAGACGCACGGCGAGACTCCATTTCGTTGGGCACAGCAGTGGCTACAGGCCGTTGGTGAACTCACCGTCGATCAGGATGAACGCGATGCGGCACGGGGCTCCCGACCGGTTGGCCCAGGCGTGGTTGGTCCCCCGCTGGATCACGATGTCGCCGGCTCCAACCGTCGCCTCCTCGTCATCGACGATCAGCGTGAGCTCACCTTCGAGAACGATTCCGTAGTCGACGGTTTCGGTGCGATGCATCAAGGGGTGCGGCCCGCCCGATGTCGACGCGTCGGCACCGCCGATCTCGCTGAAGCGTGCACGCGCCTCGGCCTCGCTGAGCTGACGGACGTCGTCACCCTCGGGCGGGAAGTCGATGACCCGAATCCTGGTGCCGCCCTTAGGCGGAGCCAGTGTCAGACCACTCTCCTCGGGTTCGCCCGACCGGCGGTCGATCAGCGCAGGCGTCTCGCGGGTGTTCCAGACCTCATAGAACGTCGCGCCATGCTCACCGCCGATCTGCACCGTTCGCGGGGGCGGCGCATCGGAGAGGATGATCGCCTTGCCCTCGTCGTCGTGGCCGGTGACGATCCGCCTGAATGGTGTCTGCATGGCGCCGACGATATCGGGGCCCACCAGGGGGATCAACAGCTAGCCGTCAGCTGGTTACGGCCAGCACCGCCTCGGCGTATTCGGGACGGCACACCACGACGTCGGGAAGCTTCGGGTCGGGCCGGTTGTACTGAAGCGGCGATCCGTCGATGCGCGAGGTGTGCAGCCCAGCGGCTCGGGCGACGGCCACCGGGGCGGCCGAATCCCACTCGTACTGGCCGCCGGCATGCACATAGACATCCGCGAGGCCCTGCACCACAGACGCGACTTTCGCTCCGGCAGAGCCCATTTCGACGAGCACTCCGCCCAGGGCGTCGCGCACCTGCAATGCGACCTCGGGGGGCCGCGTCCGGGATACCACGATCCGCGGAACAGTCGGTGCGGGAGGCGGTGCCGGCACCGACGGAGTGGCCAGGGTGAGGTTCTGGGCCGGCAGCGCGACCGCGCCGGCGATCAGTTCGCCGTCCTCCCACAACGCCACGTGCACGGCCCAGTCTTCGCGATCGAGTTCGGAGAACTCGCGGGTGCCGTCGAGCGGGTCGACGATCCACACCCGCCTGCTGCTCAGCCGGATCGGATCGTCGGCGCCCTCCTCGGAGAGCACGGCGTCATCGGGCCGGGCCTGGGCCAACGCATCCATCAGAAAGTCGTGAGAGCGCTTGTCGCCCGCGGCTTTTCGCTCCGCACCCGAGGCGTCGGCCAGCTCGACGCGGACGTCGAGCAGCAGCTTGCCCGCTTGAGTTGCCAGCGTGGCGGCCAGTTCGTGGTCGCTCACCGCTCGCCCTCCAACAGATCCACGACCTGCTGGGCCAGCTCGTCGCAGCTGAACTTCGGGGTGAGCCGCAGGTCGGGGTTCTTCGGCCGTTGGTAGGGGCTGTCGACGCCGGTGAAGTGGGTGATCTCCCCCGCACGGGCCTTGGCGTAGAGCCCCTTCGGGTCGCGGCGCTCGCAGTCTTCCAGTGGGGTGTCGACGAAGATCTCGAAGAACTCCACATCCTGGTCTGCGTGCACCTTGCGGGCGAGGTCCCGATGTTCCTCGAGCGGACTGATCACCGGCACCAGGACCGTCAGACCGGCATCGGCCATCAGCGTGGCGATGTGGGCCAGCCGGCGCAGGTTCTCGGCGCGATCGGCCATCGAGAACCCGAGGTCGGCGTTGAGTCCGTGGCGCAGGTTGTCACCGTCGAGAATGTAGGCGGGAGAGCCATGTTCAAGCAGTTTCTGCTCCACCAGCACCGCCACCGACGACTTGCCCGAGCCGGACAGGCCGGTGAACCACAGGGTGCGCCCCTTGGTCAGCCGGTCACCGGAGGTCACCAGCGACTGATGGCGCACCGTGTTCGGCGACGCGGTGCGGCCGGCGGTCGGCGCCGTATCTCGGACCATGCCCGCGGCGACGGTCACGTTGGTATCGGGATCGATCAGAATGAAGGATCCGGTCGCCGCGTTGCGGGAGTATTCGTCGAGCAGCAGCGGCACCTGGGTGCGCAGCGTGACGCGGCCGAGTTCGTTGAGCTTCAACGCCGTTGCGCTCTTGTCCCGGTGCAGGGTGTTGACATCCAGGCGATAGTCCAGAGCGCCCACCCGAGCCCGCGTGGTGCGGGTGGTGTGCTTGATGATGTAGTCGCGGCCGGGCTCCAGCGCGTTGTCATCGGCCATCCAGCACACCATGGCATCGAATTCCTGCGTCGGCACTGGCTGGTTCTGCGGCCGGGCCAACAGGTCACCACGCGAGATGTCGATGTCGTCGGCGAGGCTGATCGACACCGCCATCGGTGGGAACGCTTCGGAGACCGGGCCGGTGGGACCGTCGATCGTGGTGATACGACTGGTCTTTCCGCTGGGCAGCACGACGACCTCGTCGCCGGGCCGCATCACACCGCTGGCGACCGTGCCGGCATAGCTGCGATGGTCGGCATGCTCAACGGTCTGCGGCCGGATCACGTACTGCACCGGGAAGCGCACGTCGACGAGGTTGCGGTCGCCGGCGATGTAGACGTCCTCGAGGTGGCTCAGCAGCGGCGGGCCGTCGTACCACGGCGCCTTGTCCGACTTGGTCACCACGTTGTCGCCGTTGAGCGCCGACATCGGGATGGTGGTGACGTCATGGATGTCCAGCCGGGCGGCGAACGCGTGGAACTCCTCGCGGATCCACTCGAAACGCTCACGGTCCCAATCGATGAGGTCCATCTTGTTGACGGCCAGCACGATGTGCTGCACACCCAGCAGTGAAGCCAGGAACGCGTGCCTGCGGGACTGCTCGAGCAGGCCGTGGCGCGCGTCGACGAGCACGATCACCAGTTGCGCGGTCGACGCCCCGGTGACCATGTTGCGGGTGTACTGGATGTGGCCAGGGGTGTCGGCAATGATGAATTTCCGCTTGGCCGTGGCGAAGTAGCGATACGCGACATCGATGGTGATGCCCTGTTCACGCTCGGAACGCAGCCCGTCGGTCACCAGCGCGAGGTCGGTGTAGTCGTTGCCGCGTTCACGGGACGTCCGCTCGACGGCGGCCAGCTGATCTTCCATCACCGCTTTGGAGTCGTAGAGCAGCCGGCCGATCAGGGTCGACTTGCCGTCATCGACCGAACCCGCGGTGGCAATGCGCAGAAGCGTGGCCATCAGCTTCTCACTCTCTTCGTCGCGCGAGCGCTCATCAGAAATACCCTTCCCGCTTACGGTCTTCCATGCCGGCTTCAGAGATTCGGTCGTCGGCGCGAGTGGCGCCGCGTTCGGTCAGTCGCGACAGCGCGGTCTCGGCGATGACCTGCTCGACGGTGGAGGCGGTGGACTCCACGCAGCCGGTGCACGTCACGTCGCCGACGGTGCGGAATCGCACCGCGGTCTCGAACACCGGCTCGTCGGCAGCCGGTTGCATGAATTCGTGGACGGCCAACAGCATTCCGTCCCGCTGGAAGACCGGGCGGGTGTGCGCGTAATAGATCGCCGGCAGGGTGATCTCTTCGGCGCCGATGTAAGCCCAGATGTCGTATTCGGTCCAGTTCGACAACGGAAAGACGCGGATGTGCTCGCCCTTGCGATGACGTCCGTTGTAGATGTTCCACAGTTCCGGGCGCTGGGCCTTGGGGTCCCATTGACCGAACTCGTCGCGGAAGCTGAACACCCGCTCCTTGGCGCGCGCCTTCTCCTCGTCGCGGCGAGCACCACCGAAGGCGGCGTCGAACTTGTTCTCACGAATCCCGCGCAGCAGCGTCACCGTCTGCAGCGGGTTGCGCGACGGGCCGTTGTCCACCACCCGGCCGGCGTCGATGTCCTCTTCCACACTGGCGACCACCAGTCGCAGCCCGTACCGCTCGACCAGTTCGTCGCGGGTGGAGATCACCTCGTCGAAGTTGTGGCCGGTGTCGACGTGCATCACCGGGAACGGCAGCCGCCCGGGGGCGAAGGCCTTGATCGCCAGGTGCAGCATCACGATCGAGTCCTTACCACCGGAGAACAACAGCACCGGCCGTTCGAACTCGGCGGCGACCTCGCGAATGATGTGGATTGCCTCGGCCTCGAGCGACCGTAGGTGGCTCAGCTCGTATTGCCCCGGCGTGGGGCTTTCGACCACCGGACTTGCCATGGGTTTCCTCGTAAAGTTGGTAGGATTGACCAGAATTACAAAGCTAGCCTGGAATCTAGCGAGCACGTCGAATCAAGTCAAGAGTTCTGCGCGACTCAAAGTGCGCCAAGTCTGCGTCCAGGTCGCAACATCAAGCTCTGAGATCTCGATCTGGACGCGGCCTCGATACCTAGCCGACGGCGACGTGGTCGGCGCAGTCCACGCGCAGATCGGAAACGGCCATCGGGGTGTCATAGAACAGGCAGCGATAGTCGCGCCGTCCCTCCCCCACCCCGAGGTGGGCGCACGTGCTGCAAGCCCGGCTCACCGGCAGCAGACCCGACTCGTGCAGCTGCCCCAGCACCGTGATCAGGCTGTCCAGCAGCTGCTCGCTGTCGACCCTGTCCAGCTTCGAGGTGGCGATCTCGGCAGGTGCGGTCCAACGATGCACCCCAGCAGCCACCTTGCGACCGGCGGCGGTCAGGATCAGCTGATGACTGCGCCCGTCGGCCGGATCGCGCTGACGGGTGATCAACCCCTTGCGGGTCAAGGTCCCGATGGCGTCGCTGACCGTCGGATCGGACACGTTGAGCTCGCGGGCCAGCGTGGTGCTGCGGGCAGCCGGCGGCGGTCCCATATACAACCAGGTGAGCACCCGCAACTGGGTACTCGACAGGTCGTTGGCTTCAGCCGCGCGCCTGGCCAGCACATGCAGCGCGTCGCCGATGCGGTCCAGCGCCCCGACGATCTTGGAGTCGAGGCTCGGGTGACGTTCCTCGCCGTGCTTCAGAGAACGACCTCGTTGAGCTTGCCGGTCGCGACGTCGAAGACGAACCCACGCAGCGACTCGTGCTTGGTAACGAACGGGCTGAGCTCGATGCGTCGCAACGACTGGCGCACATCCTCTTCCAGATCGGTAAACGACTCCGCCGCCCACTCCGGCTTGATACCGGTCTCGTCCTGGAGGTCGCGCTTGAACACGTCGTCGGTGAACGTCAACATGCCGCAGTCGGTGTGGTGGATGAGGATGATCTCCTTGGTGCCCAGCAGCCGCTGGCTGATCGCCAGCGAGCGGATCTCGTCATCGGTGACCACCCCGCCGGCATTCCGGATCACATGGGCCTCACCGTCGTGCAGGCCCAGAATCCGGTAAACGTCCAAACGCGCGTCCATGCACGCGACCACCGCGACATGCTTGCTCGGCGGCAGCGGCAGCGGACCGGTGAAGGTCTTGGCGTACTCGACACTGTTGGCCAGGTATTCGTCGGTGACGGTCACTGGGTACTCCTCATTCGGGTTGCACACAACATTCCGGGTGGATCGTAGAACCGGATTTGGTCCGTCAGCAGCAGTGAGAATCAACGGGATTTGAATACTTAGGATTCCTCGGCATCTCCCGCAGGCTCATGCCAGGGGTTCAGCCACGAGCCCAGACAGACGAGGACCGCCATGCCCAGACTCTCCCGCAGCGACTGGTACGACCTGGCTCGCGACACCAATTGGACGTTTCGCTACGTCACCGAGGAGGAGGCGTTCCCCGAGGCCCTCTCCGGCTCGCACCGCGTGTCGGCCGAGGGCTGGCTCAAGTGGGACGAGCCCTACAAGATCGGCTACCGCGAGTACGTCCACAACCAGGTCACCAAAGACACCACCACCTACTCACTGAAGAACGCCATCGGGCGCTCCAAGCTCTTCGACTCCCTCGATCCCGGCTGGAAGTCGGTGATCGTCGCGCACTACGGGGCGATCACCATGCCCGAGTACCTGGCCTCGATCGGTGAGGCACGGATGGGCCGATTCGGCCGGGCCGCGGCCTGGCGCAACACCGCGACCTTCGGAACGCTCGACGAGGTTCGGCATGGCCAGATCCAGGCCTTCTTCCCCTACGGCCTGCTCGAGAAGGAACCCCGGGGCGACTGGGCGCTCAAGGCGTTTCACACCAACGACTGGATCGTGCTGGCGGTGCGCTATCTGTTCGACGACATGTTCGTCGCCAACGACGCCACCTCGATCGCACTGCAGCTGACCTTCACCCTGGAAACCGGGTTCACCAACCTGCAGTTCCTCGGAATGGCCGCCGACGCGATCGATGTGGGCGACCTCGAGTTCGGCGCCCTGATCTCCTCGATCCAGACCGACGAGGCCCGCCACGCCCAACAGGGCGAGCCCACCATCAAGGTGCTCATCGAGAACGGCGAGAAGGAGTGGGGCCAGTTCCTGATCGACCACATGTTCTGGCGGTCCTGGCGGATCTTCGCTCTGCTCACCGGACTGTCGATGGACTACTACACCCCGCTGGAGAGCCGGCGGATGAGCTTCAAGGAGTTCATCGAGGACTGGGTGGTCAAGCAGTTCGCCGACCAGTTCCGCGACTTCGGTCTCGACTATCCCTGGTACTGGCAGGAATTCATCGATGAGCTGACCTGGTACCACCACGCGATCCACCTCGGGGTGTGGAACTACCGTCCGACGGTGTGGTGGAACCCCGATGCCGGGGTGTCGGCCGAGGAGCGGTTGTGGCTGGAGGAAAAGTACCCCGGCTGGAACCGCGACTTCGGCAAGCACTGGGACGTCATCACCGAGAACGTGCGCAACGGTGACATCGCGGCCACGCTGCCCGAAACGCTGCCGATCACCTGCAACCTGTGCCAGCTGCCGATCGTGCGGGCCGCCGGGGTCATTCGGGGAGCACACACCGACCCCGCGCCGCTAACCCATGTCCACGACGGCCGCAAGTACCTGTTCTGCTCCGAGCCGTGCCGGTGGATCTTCACCCAGCGCCCCGAACGCTTCGCCGGCCACCAGTCGCTGATCGACCGGGTGCTCTCGGGCGAGATCAGCCCGCCCGACCTCGGCACGGTGCTGGAGTACTTCGGCCTGTCGCCGGAGGAACAGGGCCGCGACGCCGACGACTATGCCTGGGCCAAGAAGAGCTAGGAGGAACTGACATGGCACTTCTTCCCCTGACCGCCCTGTTCGAGGGTGACATCCTGGAACTGCTCATCCCGGTCGACGACGGCGACACCGTGGAGTCGGTGAGCCAACAGATCGCCCACCACGTCGTCGGCCGCCGGGTCGCCCGCAAGGACGCCCCGATCCGGTTGCGGCACAACGGTTCCGTTCTGGACCCAACAGTGGTGATCGGTGCCGCCGGAGTAGCGCCGCTGGACCACGTCGAGGCCTTCTATGGGTGAGACGCTGGCCTGGACACCGGTGGCCACCGTCGACGACCTCTGGGAAGGCGAGGTCGGTGCGTTCTACGCGGGCGACCAACCGATCCTGTTGGCGCACTTACGCACCGGCGAGATCCGCGCCTACGAGGGCACCTGCCCGCACGCCGGCTTCCCACTCGGTGACGGCGACGTCGTCGACGACATCCTGACCTGCTCGGCGCACAGCTGGGAATTCGACCTCACCACCGGCGACGGCGTGAACCCGCCCAGCTGCCGGCTACGCAGCTATCCGGTGCGCCGCGACGGCGACCAGATCGCGGTACAACTGAAGGGAGACAACATATGACAAGCACCGAGGTCAAGCTCGTCGGCCCGATCGTACGCGGTTTCGACCCCGACGTGGTCGAGGCTCTGACCGAGGCGATCACCGTCGACAACCCCGACGCCGAGATCACCATCGACGACCATGCCGGCTACGTCCGGATCCACGCGCCATGGTTCCTGCGTGTCACCCGGGCCAGCCTGGAACAGGCTGCTGGACACGCTCTTCCGCTGGCCTCCCTGGAGCCGGCCATCGCCGGGTTCGCCGGCCGGATGCGCTACGTCGGCGACGACGAACTGCACTGGTTTCTGGAACGAGAGGACTAGCAATGACTTCCGCCGCACCCCGCCGACTCAAGACCTGGAGCGTCGTCGGGGACACCCGCCGCAAACCCACCGAGTACGAAGCCGTCACCGGCAACTTCCACTATCACTTCAACCGCACACCGGCGCCCTTCGACCTCGACCCGGGCAGCGAGATCAACCAGTGGTACCTCAAACACCGCGAGGGTTCCCTGCTGCAGGCACCTGACTGGGAGGGCTTCCGCGACCCGGCCGCGCTGAACTATCGCCGCTACATCGCCCTGCAGCACGATCGGGAGGTGTACGCCGAGGGCGTCGTCGACCACTACGAGGCACTCGACCACGACGCCAAGCTCGACCCGGCATGGGTGTCGGTGCTCGAACGGGTCTACCTGCCGGCCCGATTCTCCCTTCACGTCCTGCAGATCACATCGCTATACGTGGGCCAGCTCGGACCCAGCGCCTACATCACCAACGCGGCGTTCTTCGGCGCCGCCGACGAGCTGCGGGCGCTGCAGTGGATCGCCTACCGGGCCAAGTCCCTATCGCTGAGCCACGGCACCCAGCTGGCCAACACCGAATCCACCCGGCGCATCTGGGAACTCGACGAGGCCTGGCAGCCGGCTCGTGAGGTGCTCGAGCGGCTGCTGCTGGCCTACGACTGGGGCGAGGCGTTTACCGCGCTGAACCTGGTGGTCAAGCCGACGCTGGACGCCCTGCTCAAGGAGGCGTTCGTAGACCTGGCCAGCGCCAACGGGGACGGGCTCACGGCGGCACTGCTGCAGGAGTCCCGGGTAGACACCACCCGCAACCAGGCCTGGAGTGCTGCGCTGGCCCGCTATGCATTAGCGCACAACCCCGGCAATCGCGGCGTCATCGAGCAGTGGGCGGACGCGTGGCGCCCACTGGCCGACCGCGCGATCCAGGGCCTGGCCGTGACGTTCGCGGATGCCCCGTCGCCACTGGACGCGCAGTCGGTGCGCGAGCGAGTGACGAGATCGGTGGCTGCGTTCACCGAATCCTGGAGCAGCTGAGGTCCTACGGCGCTTCGGGCGGTTCCGCGGTCACTGGTGGGGTGAACGACGCCGGCACCACGGTGGCCTCGGGGGCCGTCGACTTCGTCGTCTCCCCTGTCGTCATCTCCGCGGGCACGGGCGAGGTGAACGTGCCCGGGTCGGACATGATCATGCTGCCGCCTTGCTCGGTAACCCCCATGGCCAACGCCCCCATGGCCACAATCGCACTGCCGCCGACCACGGCGGACAGCGTTTTGATGTTGGTCATCTCGACACTTCCAATCGGTCTCGGTCGGTGTTCCACAGATCGGCTTCCCTGCCAATCCGCTGGCAATTGGTTAACCCTGACCTGTGGAGCCGAAACCTCTCAAACCTGCCGGCTCCGCATATCCGCTGACAGTTGGGGCTTTCTGCACCCGGTAGCGCGTTGTCCTGAGTGTTCCCGTCGTTTTGTGCCGCCATCTCTTACCCTGTGCTGCATGCACCCTGCGGCCGACAGCGTCCGATGACGCGATTCCTGGCGCGCCGGCTGCTCAACTACCTGGTGCTGTTGGCATTGGCGTCATTCCTGACGTTTTCACTGACCTCGCTGACGTTCACTCCGTTGAACAGCCTGCTGCAACGCAATCCGCGACCGCCGCAAGCCGTGATCGACGCCAAGGCGGCCGAGCTCGATCTCGACAAGCCGATACCACTGCGCTACGGCCACTGGGTGGCCGGTGCGGTGCGCGGTGATTTCGGCACGACGGTCACCGGTCAACCCGTCGCCGACGAACTGTGGCGCCGCATCGGGGTGAGCCTGCGGCTGTTGATCATCGGCTCGGTGCTGGGCACCGTGATCGGCGTGGTGGTCGGCGCCTGGGGTGCGATTCGCCAATACCGGTTGTCCGATCGGCTGATAACGCTGCTGTCGTTGCTGGTGATCAGTACGCCGACGTTCGTGATCGCCAACCTGATGATCCTGGCTGCACTCAAAGTCAATTCGGTTCTGGGACTGCAGATTTTCGAGTACACCGGTGAGACGTCGCCGGATGCCATCGGCGGCCCGTGGAACCAGTTCATCGACCGTCTCCAACATCTCATGCTGCCCAGCGTCACCCTGGCGCTGGGGGCGATCGCCGGATACAGCCGCTACCAACGCAATGCGATGCTCGACGTCCTCGGTCAGGATTTCATCCGCACCGCACGGGCCAAGGGCCTCACGCGGCGCCAGGCCCTGTTCAAGCACGGGCTGCGCACCGCGCTGATCCCGATGGCGACGCTATTTGCCTACGGTGTCGCTGGTTTGGTCACTGGAGCGGTGTTCGTGGAGAAGATATTCGGTTGGCATGGCATGGGCGAGTGGGTAATTCAGGGCATCGCCACCCAGGACACCAATATCGTCGCGGCGATCACGGTGTTCTCCGGCGCTGTGGTCTTGCTTGCCGGACTGCTCTCCGACGTCATCTACGCGATCCTGGATCCCCGAGTGAGGGTGACGTGACGGAAACAGACAGCAGCGCCCGGTCAGGGGTCAAACTCGAGGAGTTCGCCTCGCGGCGAACCCTGGTGTTGCGCCGGCTCGCACGTAACCGGGCGGCAATGGTGGCGCTGGTGGTGTTCGTGCTGCTGTTTATCGGCTGCTATGCGCTGCCACCGCTATTGCCCTGGTCCTACACCGAATTGGACTTCTACGCGCTGCAGGATCCGCCCAGCGTCGACCATTGGTTCGGCACCACCGCCATCGGCCAGGACCTGCTGGCCCAGATTCTGCGCGGCATGCAGAAGTCGATGCTCATCGGCGTGTGCGTGGCGGTGATCTCGACAGGCATCGCGGCGACGGTTGGCTCGATCGCCGGTTACTTCGGCGGCTGGCGGGACCGGACGCTGATGTGGGTGGTCGATCTGCTTCTGGTGGTCCCCGCGTTCATCCTGATCGCGATCCTCACGCCGATCACCAAGGGCTCCGCCAACGTGGCGCTGCTGATCGTGTTGCTGGCCGGATTCAGCTGGATGGTGAGCTCCCGGATGGTGCGCGGCCTCACGATGAGCCTGCGCGAGCGCGAATTCGTGCAGGCCGCACGGTATATGGGCGTGACGAGTCCGCGCATCATCGTCCGGCACATCATCCCCAACGTCGCCTCGATCCTGATCATCGACGCCACACTGAATGTGGCGGTGGCGATCCTTGCCGAGACCGGGTTGAGCTTCCTGGGTTTCGGCATTCAGCCCCCCGATGTCTCGCTGGGCACGCTGATCGCCGACGGCACCAAGTCGGCGACGACGTTCCCATGGGTGTTCCTGTTCCCGGCCGGGATGCTGGTGCTGATCCTGGTGTGCGTCAACCTCATCGGTGACGGACTTCGTGACGCCCTCGACCCCGGCAGCGCCAACCTGCGCCGGGGCCGCAGGAAGAAGACGACGGCATGAGCGACACTCTGCTGGAAGTCACCGACCTCGCCGTCACCTTCCCCACCGCCGGCGACGATCTCACCGCGGTGCGCGGCCTGACCTATCAGGTCCGGCCACGCGAGGTCGTCGCGATGGTCGGCGAATCCGGCTCGGGTAAGTCGGCGGCAGCGATGGCGGTCATCGGCCTGTTGCCCGAGTACGCCTCGGTGTCCGGCTCGGTGCGGCTGGCAGGCCAGGAGCTGCTCGGCCTGTCCGACGCCGACATGTCGAAGATCCGCGGCGCGCGCATCGGCACGGTGTTCCAGGACCCGATGTCCGCGCTGACGCCGGTCTACACCGTCGGCGACCAGATCGCCGAGGCGATCACCGTGCACGACCGCGAGATCGGCAAGCAGGCGGCGCGAAAACGCGCCGTCGAGCTGCTCGAGCTCGTCGGCATCGCGCAGCCCGAGCAGCGGGCGCGGGCCTTCCCGCACGAACTGTCCGGCGGTGAGCGTCAGCGGGTGGTGATCGCGATCGCCATCGCCAACGATCCCGACCTGTTGATCTGCGACGAGCCGACCACCGCGCTCGATGTCACCGTGCAGGCTCAGATCCTCGAGGTGCTCAAGACCGCACGCGACGTCACCGGTGCGGGCGTGCTGATCATCACTCACGACCTGGGTGTGGTCGCCGAGTTCGCCGACCGCGCGCTGGTGATGTACGCCGGGCGTGCGGTCGAAGTCGCAGGCGTAGGCGACCTGTACCGCAATCGTCGAATGCCTTACACCGCCGGGCTATTGGGATCAGTACCCCGCCTCGACGCACCGCAAGGCACGCGGCTGGTTCCCATTCCCGGCGCGCCACCGACGCTGGTGGACCTTGACCCTGGCTGCCCGTTCGCACCGCGCTGCCCGCTGGTCATCGACGAGTGCCGGACCGACGAGCCGGCCCTGCGCAACGTCGGCCACGAGCATTCGGCGGCCTGTATCCGCACTGACCAGGTGAAGGGCCGCACTGCCGCGGAGATCTACGGCGTGTCCACACAACCCGCGGCCGTCGAGGACACCGCAGAATCCGATGTGGTGATCAGGGTGCAGGACCTGGTTCGGACCTACCGGCTGACCAAGGGTGTGGTGTTCCGCCGCCAGATCGGTGAGGTCCGGGCCGTCGACGGCCTCAGCTTCGAGCTGCCCCGGGGCGAGACGCTGGGCATCGTCGGTGAGTCGGGGTCCGGAAAGTCGACCACCCTGCACGAGATCCTCGAACTGTCCGCGCCGCAGTCCGGCTCCATCGAAGTGCTGGGCCATGACGTGGCCACCCTCACCCCGGCGCGGCGGCACGAACTGCGCCGGGATCTGCAGGTGGTGTTCCAGGATCCGGTGGCCTCACTGGACCCCCGGCTACCCGTCTTCGACTTGCTGGCTGAACCGTTGCAGGCCAACGGCTTCAGCAAGACGAGCATCGACGCCCGGGTCTCCGGGCTACTGGAGACCGTCGGTCTTCGGCGTGCCGATGCCAGCCGGTACCCCGGCGAGTTCTCCGGCGGACAGAAACAGCGCATCGGCATCGCCCGTGCATTGGCGTTGCAGCCCAAGATCCTGGCGCTCGACGAACCCGTATCGGCGCTCGACGTGTCCATCCAGGCGGGCATCATCAACCTGCTGCTGGACCTGCAGCGCGAATTCGACCTGTCCTATCTATTCGTCTCGCACGACCTGTCGGTGGTCAAGCACCTCGCCCACCGCGTGGTCGTGATGTACCGGGGCGCGATGGTCGAGTACGGCGATGCCGACGACATCTTCGCCAACCCCCAGCACGAGTACACCCAGAAGTTGCTGGCCGCTATCCCGCAACCAGATCCCACTCGCCGTTAGCATCAGTGAGTGACCCGATTGATCCGCCGGCATGCCGGCCGAATGGCAGTGCTGGCAGTCGTGGCAAGTTTGGTGGTGGCCGGCTGCTCGAGCAGTAAGCGCGACGTCCCCTCAGCCGGCGGTAACGCCGAAGTCGGCGCGACCAGCGATATCAATCCGCAGGACCCCGCGACGCTGCGCAATGGCGGCAACCTGCGGCTGGCGCTGACGGCGTTCCCGTCGAACTGGAACACGCTGAACATCGACGGCAACGAAGCCGACACCGGCGCGATGCTGCGGCCCACCCTGCCGCGGGCGTTCGCGATCGCCGCCGACGGTTCGATGAAGGTCAACACCGACTACTTCACCAGCGTCGAACTCACCAGCACCGACCCGCAGGTCATCACCTACACCATCAACCCCAAGGCGGTCTGGTCCGACGGCACCCCGATCACGTGGGAGGACATCGCCTCCCAGATCAACGCGACCAGCGGCAAGGACAAGGCCTACGCCATCGCCTCACCCAACGGCAGCGACCGCGTCGCATCGGTCACCCGGGGTGTCGACGACCGCCAGGCCGTGATCACCTTCGCCAAGCATTACGCCGAGTGGCGCGGGATGTTCGCGGGCAACACGATGCTGTTGCCCAAGAGCATGACTGCCAACCCCGAGGTGTTCAACAAGGGGCAGCTCAACGGTCCTGGGCCCTCGGCGGGCCCATTCCTGATCTCGTCGCTGGACCGCACCGGCCAGCGCATCGTGCTGACCCGCAACCCGAAGTGGTGGGGCACGCCGCCATTATTGGACTCGTTCACCTTCCTTGTGCTCGATGACGCGGCGAGAATCCCTGCGCTGCAGAACAACACGATCGACGCCACTGGCCTGGGCTCACTGGACGAACTCACCATCGCCCGGCGAACTGCCGGCATCTCGATCCGACGGACGCCGGGGCTGAGCTGGTACCACTTCACCCTCAACGGCGCACCCGGGTCGATCCTCTCCGACAAGGCGCTGCGGCTGGCCGTCGCCAAAGGTATCGACCGGCAGGCCATTGCCGATGTGACACAACGGGGTTTGGTCAACAAGCCCGTGCCGCTGAACAATCACGTCTACGTCGCCGGCCAGAAGGGCTACCAGGACAACAGCGAGGTGGTGGCCTACGACCCCGAGAAGGCCAAGCAGGAGCTCGACGCCCTGGGCTGGAAGCTCAACGGGCCGTTCCGGGAGAAGGACGGCAAGCAGCTCGTCATCCGCGACGTACTCTACGACGCGCAGACCACCCGGCAGGTCGCGCTCGTCGCGCAGAACAGCCTGGCCCAGATCGGCGTGAATCTGCAGATCGACGCCAAACCCGGTAACGGCTTCTTCACCAATTACATCATTCCCGGCGATTTCGATATCGCTCAGTTCTCTTGGGTGGCTGACGCTTTCGCATTGTGCTGCCTGAACCAGATCTACACCACCGGGGCCGAGAGCAACTTCGGTAAGATCAGCAGTCCCGAGATCGATGCCAAGGTCGAGCAGGTGCTCAACGAACTCGACCCGGACAAGGCCCGCGATCTGGCCAACGAAGTGGACAAGCTGATCTTCGGCGAAGTGTTCAGCCTGCCGTTGTTCCAGTCCGCAGGCAACGTCGCGGTGCGCAGCAATCTGGCCAACTACGGGCCGGCCGGCCTCGGCGACTTGAACTACACCGCAATCGGATTCATGAAGTAGCGGGCTTCGAGAAATCGGGGAGGGTACGGGCCACCGCGCGCGGAAGCATCGCGGGCAGGATAGCCTCGACGCGCGCCGCCACCGCCAGCGCCGACACCATCAACCGCACGGCGGGGACACTCGGCAGGGCGTCCAGCGTCGCTTCCTGCGGCTGCAGCGTGTCGATCCGGCCGATGGAGGCCGCCTCGGCGATGCGCAGAGCCGCGCGTTCCTTGGTATCGAGCACGCTGTGACCGGTGGTCGCCAACCGCACCAGCACCGATCCGGGGATCAGCCCGGCGACCCGCTCGGCGACTGCCGGCGGCGTGATGAGGTCGCGGCCACCGGAGATCACCACCGTCGGCCAGGTGAATTTCGGCATCTCGGCGACCAGGTCGAACGGTTCGGCCTCGAACCGCGGGGCCTCCCCGGTCGCAAGATCACGCATGGCGACCGCCGGGTCGAGCGGCAACCCGTCCGGGTCGGCCGCATAGTTGAGCTCACGGAACGCGATCCGCTCGACCAGATCGGTCTCGTTGCGGTACGGCGCTTTTCGGCCGACCATCAACTCGCCGAGCCGGCCCATCGTCTGCCACACCAGGGGGCGCCCACCGATCAGCAGTTCGAGCTGACGGTCCAGCAGACGCGCACCACCGAACCCGTAGACGGTCGCGGCGAGCTGTGCGGCGGCCGGGGTCATCACCCCGTCGTCAACCAGGCGGCGGACCTTGTCGGCCACCTCCTCGGTATCCCGCTGACCGTGCCACAGCACGCTGCGGATGTTCCGCCGCACGACCTCGATGTCGTCATGATCCAGCAGCGGCGAATCCAGGATCATCGCGAAGACCCGGGCCGGGTGGCGCACCCCTACGCCCGCGGCGATATAGGTGCCGTAGGACGTCCCGTAGATGATGGCACTGTCCACCTGCGCGTCGTCGAGCACGGCGGCGACGTCGTCGACGACCTGCTCAATGGTCAGCGCCGCGGGCGGCAGGTCCGCGCCCGCGTCGTCGTGCCGCGACATTCCGATGCCCCGGTGCTCGATCATGATCACGTCCAGGCCCTCGGCGGCGGCCCGGCGGCGCAGCCCGCGGTAGAGCGCAATCGAAGCGGCCCCCGGGCCACCGGGGATGATGACCACCGGATGCCGGGTCTTGCGGCCGGTGCGCACGTAGTAGAGGTCGAATTCGTCGGGTCCACCAGGCGTGATCGGGCGCCGGACCGGACGCACGCCGGGCAGTGCCGCAAGTTTGTCGTGGGCGCGGCGCCGCTTCTCGTTCAAAGTCATCGCCGCTGGCCCACCATGGCTTGATTGTGCCCCGCCGGGGGCGGGAATGGAATGCGCCGTCGGCACCTCTCTTAGGTTCGGGGTGAGCCAAAGCAGTGCTCGTCGCGGTGGCGCTGGCGTAGAACGGGGCCATGACCACAGTGGAGCCTGTCAACCGCATCCTGCCCGGCACCCCTGAGTTCACCGAGCTGCTCGCCCAGATCAGATCTGGCGCCAAGGACCGAGACCTCAACGACGAGAACCCCTTTGACCATGTCAATGCCCTCAAACAAGCCGGTTTCGGCACACTTCGTCTACCCGAAGAGCTTGGCGGTCCGAATTTCGGTGTCCGTCAATTGTTTTCGACCGTGATCGATGTCGCTTCAGCTGATCCCATTGTGGCGCATATCTTCCGCACGCATTTCTGATTCGTCGAGGAGCGGCTGCGCACGCCCTCCGAGCCGAGGTCGCGCCAGTGGCCGGCCAAGGTAGCCGAGGGTGCCACCAGGGTCCGTCGGCCAGAACCTGTTGCACGGCAGGCCGATTCCGGCCAACGCCTACTTCTGAGCTCCTTCTCGCCCAAACCGACGTTTCGCAGCGAAAGTGCGAGTAACTGCCTGCAATTCGTCGATCTCGACGTAACCAGAGGACACAACCATGACTCGACAGCTACACCTGGGCGGGTCACAGGCTGAGCATTCGCTCAGCATTTCCGCAATATCAAGTACTTGCCACGACGGGCGGGTAGCTTGCGCACTATGCAAACGGTGCGCAGTTTCTGCCGGGTCTGCACGTCGGTCTGCGGCATCCTCGTCGACGTCGACGGTGACGAGGTGCTCCGCGTTCGCGGCGACCAGGACCACCCGTTCTCAAAGGGCTACACGTGCGCGAAGGGACGGGCGCTGCCGCTGCTGCATCACCATCCGGCCCGGCTGGAGAAGCCCCAGATGCGGGTGGACGACCAGCTGCAGGACACCTCATGGGACACCTGCCTGGACGACCTGGCCACCCGGCTGAAGGCGATCATCGACGAGCACGGTCCCCAAGCGGTCGGCTTCTACTTCAGCACCATGGAGAGCGCCGGCTTCCGGATGGCCGAAGCCCTGCACGCCGCGATCGGCACCCCGGCCAAGTTCAGCCCGCTGACCATCGACGGCACCGCCAAGCCGCTGATCTCGGATCTGGTGGGCGGGTTCATGGGCTTGTCGGGCCGGACCGACCTCGAGAACTGCGACTTTCTCCTGCTCGTCGGCGTGAATCCGGTTGTGTCACACGGGCATGCGATCTCGATGCCCAACCCGACCGGCACGGTGCGCGATATCGCCCGGCGCGGGCAGGTGTGGGTGATCGACCCGCGGCACACCGAGACCGCGCGGCTGGCCACCGGCCATCTGGCAGCACGGCCCAGCACCGACCACGCGGTATTGGCCTACCTGGTGCGCGAGATACTGATCAACGGTGCGAAAACCGATGTGCCCGTGCAGGGGTTGGCTGAGTTGACCGCCGCTGTCGAGCCGTTCACCCACGAGCACACCGCGTCGCTGACCGACGTCCCCGCGCATGAGCTGGCCCGGCTGGCGACGGCTGTCCGCGAGGCACGTTGTGTCGCAATCGAAACCGGCACCGGCGTGACGATGACCGCCGAACGCGGCAATGTCACCCAATGGCTGGCCTGGGTGTTGATGATCCTCACCGGGGCGATGAACCGTCCTGGCGGGACGTGGTTTCATCCCGGGTTCGCCTACCAGCTGGAGGCTTTCGGTGAGTTCCTGCCGATCACCCCGGTCGAGGGATCGTTCGGTCCCGGGCCGCGAAGCCGGCCGGAGGCACAGGCCTTCATCAATGAATGGCCGTGTGCCGTATTGCCCGACGAGATCGCCGCGGGCCATATCCGCGCGCTGATCAATGTGGGCGGCAGCCTGGTCACCTGTATGCCCGAGACGGGGAAGTTGATCCCGGCCCTGCAGAGCCTCGAGGTGTTCGCCACCACGGAGATCATCGACAACGAGACCACCCAATTGGCCACCCACGTGCTGCCGACCAAGGATCCACTCGAACGGTCCGACATCACCCTTCACGACGTCCTGAGCTCACGCGTATCCGTGCAGTACAGCCCCGCCGTCGTGGCACCGGTCGGCGATCGGCGTTCGATGTGGTGGGTGTTCGCCGAACTCGGGCGGCGGCTCGGCTACGACCTCGGCACGCTTGGGGACCCGGGCACCAGTACCGATGACGACGTGCTCGCCGTTTTGTTGGCCGGCGCCCGGACCACATTCGACGAGGTGGCCGCCACGGGATGGGCCGAAGCACCGCAGCCCCTTCCCGCGCCATGGGTCGACGACCACATCGGCCGGATGGGCGGCTGGCGGCTGGCTCCCCCGCTACTGGTCGATCAGCTGACCGCGCTCGCACCGCCGGCTCCCCTGGTGATGGTGCCGCGCCGGCAGCGCAAGAAACTCAACGGCCAGCTTGATTTCCTTGGTGAAGCCGCCGAGATCCTGATCAACCCGGTGGACGGCAGCGCCGCGGGGATCGTCAACGGCCAACCCGTGACCGTGCGCAGCGCCAACGGTGAATTGACCGGTGTGGCAAAGGTTGACGGCTCGATCAGGACTGGGGTGGTATCGATTCCGCACGGCCATCACGACGCCAATGTCAATCGGCTGACCAGCAAAGACGACATCGACACCATGACGGGAATGGTCCGCTACTCCGGCATTCCGGTCAGCCTGCACCCTGCGTGAGGTCCTCAGTGTTAGGGGCCAAAGTCCCCAGCTGAACCTATGGCGTGTCGTCCGATACCCCTGCGTCGTACGTTCGTCGTGGGAGCAGATCATGACCGAATTCATGCGCAGCACAGACGCGTTCACCTGGTCGATGGAAGCCGATCCGCGGCTGAGATCGACGGTGGTGACGGTGATCCTCCTCGACCGGTCCCCCGACTGGAATGCGGTGCGGGAGCGGTTCGATCTGGTCAGCCGCGAACTGCCGATGTTCCGGCAGCGGGTGGTGAACTCACCGCCGCCGGCGCCACCCCGTTGGGAGTACGCCCCCGACTTCGATCTGGACTACCACATGCGCCGGGTGTCAGCTCCGCAGCCCGGCGACCTCGCCGGCGTGCTCGAGATGGCCCGGCTGGCCGCGATGGCCGACTTCGACCGGGCCCGGCCGATGTGGGAAGCCACCCTGGTCGACGGTCTCGCCGACGGCGGCGCGGCCGTGCTGTGCAAATTCCACCACGCGCTGACCGACGGTGTCGGCGGCGTCCAGATCGCGATGCGGCTCTTCGATCTGAGCGAGGACCCCCGGGTCATCGACCCGGTACCGGCCGAGCCCGCCGTTCCCGCGCGTCAACCGCTGGCGATCTACCGCGATGCGTTGCGCTACAACGCCGACCTGGTCGGCACGCTGGTGAGCGAGTCGGTCAAGATCGCTCCGAGGTTGTTGTTCAACATGATTCGACGGCCTCGGTACACCGCCGAGTCGGCGGGCGAGCTGGCCGCGTCGGTGTATCGGACCATTCGCCCGGTGAACAAGCCCGGCTCTCCGCTGATGAAGGAGCGCACACTGGTGCGCCGCCTGGGCGTGCTCGACGTGCCGATGCCGCGCCTTCGCGAAGCCGCCCACCGAAGCGGCGGCGCACTCAACGACGCGTTCGTCGCCGGGGTCGCCGGCGGGCTGCGGCGCTACCACGACAAGCACGGTGTCGGCGTATTCGATCTACACCTGACCATGCCGATCAGCCTTCGCACCGACGATGACGGCGTGGGCGGGAACCGGATCACCCTGATGCGATTCGACGTTCCGGTCGGCATCACCGACCCGGCGCGGCGGATCAGCAGCATTCACGAGTGCACCAGCCGGGCGCGTCACGAAAAGTCACTGCCCTATACACAATTGATCGCCAGTGTGCTCAATGTGATGCCGCGCTGGTATATCGGATCGATCCTGCGTCACGTCGACTTCCTCTGCAGCGACGTACCGGGGGTGCCCGTACCGGTGTATCTGGGTGGCGCTCGGGTGCGCGGGCAGTACGCCTTCGGTCCGACCGTCGGCGCGGCGGTCAACGTCACGCTGCTGACCTACATGGACACGTGCGCGCTCGGCCTCGATGTCGATACCGGCGCAATCCCCGACTACGAGGTGTTCTACGACTGCCTGGTGGAAAGCTTCGACGAAGTGCTGGCGTTGGCCCAGACCTAGGCGGTCAGTTCGATCACGTGCGCGTCGTGCACACCCAGATAGCGGGTCGGTGTGCAGGTGAGCACGATGACCTGCCCGTGGTCACCGACGGTGTCGAACACGGCGCCCATCTTGGTCAGCCGCTCGGGATCGGTGAATCCCAAGGCGTCGTCGATGACCACCGGCACAGCGTCCTCCGAGGCGACCAGCGCCGCGCCGGCCAGCCGGGCCAGAATCCCGAGTTGTTCTTTTGCACCGCCCGACAGTGAGTCATAGGGCACCGTGCGACCGTCCAACGTACGGTTGCAGATTCGCAAGTCGCTGTCGATCTCGACTTCGAAGGTCGGCCCGAACACCGGGCGGCCGAGCCGTTCGATCTCGGTGCGAAACGGCGCGACGTAACGCGCTCTGGTCGTATCCCGGTGCCGGGACATGACCGATCGCAGGAGTTCGGCAGCCCTGGCCCGGCGGGATACTCGCGAATGCTCGGCGAAGGCATGTTCCCGGGCGATCTGGGCCGCGTCGAGCCTGCCCTTGCGCCCCTCGTTGCCCATCACCCCCAGTTCGACGGTGATGTCGTTGAGTGCCTGCCCGACCCCGGCCTGTTCACGGTCCAGGTCGGTGTTCGCAACCTTGGCCGAGGCCAATTCCGCTTCCACCGCAGCGGGATCCGCCGCCGCATACCGCTGCGCCAGCTCGGCGACCGCGGCGGCGGCCTGCTTCTGCGCCTCGACGTCGGCGGCGGCCCGCTCGGCGACCTGCTCGTCGCCCGCCAGCGCCCGCTGGGCCGTGAGGCGCCCCGTCGCGGCGTCGCGCTCAGCACTGGCGTCGGTCAGCTTCGAACGAAGAACCGTTGCCGCCGTGCTCTTCTCAGTCAGTTGCACATTGGCGCCTGCCACCGCCCGCTGGTGCAGGTCGGCCTGGGCGCGCGCGGTCTCGCGCGTCTCGATGGCCCCGACGAACGCCGCACGCGCGGCGCCACCGTCGACACCCGCGGCGAGCAGCGCGGGCGAGATCACCTCGCGCAGGGATGCCAGCCGCGCGCGCATCTCGCCGACTCCCTCGTCTTCGCACAGCCCGGCCAGGGTCGCGGCCAACTGATCGCGACTACTGGTCAATTCCCGTCGGCGGCGGTCAATGATCCTCGCAGCATCCAAGTCTGCGGCTCCGCCTTGCCCCAATGCTTCGGCCAGAACTCGTTGCGCTGCTTCGAGTTTCGCCTGGGCACCGGATGTGGTGGCGCCGGGATCGATCCGCACGCTGACCACTCCGGGCAGCTCGACGGTGGTGGGCGACGAGCTTGCCGGCGCCCAACGCTGCCCCGCGGTGAGCGTGATGGTCTGCTCGCCGACCGTCAGCTCGAGGTCAGCGGCGGCGGTGAACTCCACCGTGGCGGCGGTCAGCGCGAGTTGCGCCTCGATGCGTTCGACCAGTGCGGCGGCCGACTCGATATCGGCCATCACGTCACCGGTCAGCGTGATCGCCGCGAGCTCGCGGTTGAGCTCAGCCAGCTGTTGCTCGGCCGCCTCGATGCGGTCCAGGCGTGCGGTGAGTCGCTGCGCCTGCTCATTTCCGGCCAGCGCGTCCACCACCCGGCGGGTCTCATCGACTGCCTCCTGGGCGGCGTTCAAGGCGGTGGCCGATTCCGCTGCTGCCGCCCATGTCATTTCGACGACTTCGCGCGCGGTGTGCTCGGCCTCGATGGCAGCCGCGAGCTGCGTTCGCACCTCGGTGAGCGCGATCGTGCGCGCGGCCACGTCGTCGCGCAGTCGCACGCGTTCGGCCTGCGCGGCGCTCGACGCGGCGCAGGTTCCCTGCGCCGCTGTCGCGACGAGCTCGGCCTGCCGCAGCTCGCCGGCAAGCTCGGCCAGCGCGCCGGCCGCCGCCTGGGCGGCGGCCAAGCGCTGGCTGATGCCCTGCCGGCGATCGGCCAATCCGGCCTGGCGCTGCGCCAATTCGGCGTGCCTGCGCACCCGCTCGTCGACTTCGGCGACCGCGGCGGCACACCGGGCCACCTCCTCGTCGGCGGCCCGCAGCTGGACGATCGCGGTTGCCCACTCGCCGGTCGGCCGGCCCGTCGCGGTGAAGTACCGGCCGTATTCGGCGTCGATCCGTTCGATCAGAAGGGGTTCGGTGCCCGAGAGCGCCGCGTCGTCGCCCGCCGCCAGGTCAAGGGCGCGCGACAGCGCATCGCATTCGGACAAGTCAACTGCCGCGGTCGAGCTGGTCTGGAGCACCCGCTGCGCATGCCATAGCCCGGTGTCGACGGTCTCACCGAGCATGGCCAGCACCCGGTCGTGTGCCTCATCCCCGGTCAGTTGCTCGCGACGCGGCGCCAGGATGGTCAGTTCGGTTTCACACTTCTTGTGGAACCGCTTGCGATACACGAAACGGTATGGGCCCGTGCTGATCTCGGCGGTGACCTCGGAACCGACGTCGGCGTGCGTCGGCTTGACCTGCTTGACGTCCTTCTTCGTCGAACGGTCCTTGGACTCCAGCAGCAGATCGAGCGCCTCGATCATCGACGTCTTGCCGATTTCGTTGGCGCCGCATACGACGACCACGCCATGGTCGGGAAACTCGATGTCGCGGTGTGCGATTCCGCGGTAGTTGGACAGGATCAGTCGGTGCAGTTTCATGCCGCACTCCCCCCGGCCAGCCGCAGCAACAGTCCCAGCGCACTCTGGGCGTCCTGGGCGGCGTCACTGTCGCCGGCTCGGGCGGTGGCGACCAGTTCGTCGACCGCGGCCGCGGCGAATCCCCCGATTCCAAGGTCGTCGAACTCGCCGTCGGCGGGCATCACCGCGATGCTGGTATGCCGATCCCAGGTGCCCAGCCAGGCGAACAGCCGGACGTACTTGTCCAGGCAGGCGTCTAATGCGGCACGATCGGTGACGGTCAGCGAACCGGTCAGTCCAAGCCGCACGACCGTGCGCTCCTTATCCGTCAGCAGGTCGAGATTGAGGTCGAGATCGGCGATATCGCGGGTGTCGTCGACCTGGCGGTGCAGCGTGACGAACCGCCACCGCCCAATGTGGTGGGACTCGACGGTCACCGGGTGGGCGGGGTCTGCCTCGTCCACGTCGACCACCAGGACGTGACCTGGGTCGGACTCGACGTCGTCGAAATTGGTGACCTCGGGCGAACCCGAGTACCAGATCCGCCCGCTGTCGCCGACGCACGTGCGAGAGTGCTTGTCCCCCAGGGCGACATAGTGCACCACCCCGCGGTCGATGGCGTCGGACAGCGCGGGCATTCGGATCAGCGACGGTTTACCGGGGTCCGGGTCGAGCACGTCGACGCCGCCATGGGCAACGAGGATGCGGGTGGTGCCGTCGGCGGGCAGCTCGGCCAGTACCGCAGCCGCCAGATCGGCGGTCGGGGCCTTGGTGCGCCAGGGGGCGACGACGAGTTGCACACCGGGGCGCACATCCCACACTCCGTCGCGGTCCAGCACGATCACGTTGTCCGGGCGTTCGGCCTTGAACAAGGCGCTGGTGTACACCGACGACGCGTCCAGCGGGTCGTGGTTGCCGGGCAGCAGGTACACCGGAACGCCGATGGCGCGCATGGCTTCCAGTGACTGGCTGATCACCTTCGGGGCGAGCTGGTTGTGTTCGAAGACGTCGCCGGCCACCACGACGAACTCCGCCGAGGTTTGCTCGGCGAGCGCACCGAGGCCCACGACCGCGTCGCGCCGGGCCGCCGAGTAACGGGGCTGGGCTTCACCTTCCAGGAAGTGTCGCGTCATGCCGAGCTGCCAGTCGGCGGTGTGCACGAAGCGCATTTCCTCGGCGCCTTTCCTGTCTCATCGGTGAGTGTTGCGGCGAGTGTATGGCCGCGCGCCGACAAGTCCGCGGACCTCGACCGGCATGTACCCGAAGCGTTTAGCCTTACGTCCGTGACCGCGCCACACCGCACGCTGATCCTGATGCGCCACGCCAAGTCGGATTACCCCAACGGGGTGGTCGACCACGACCGGCCACTGGCGCCCCGCGGCATCCGCGAGGCCGGCGTGGCAGGCGACTGGCTGCGGGCCAACGTGCCACCGATCGACCTGGTGCTGTGCTCCTCGGCGACCAGGACCCGCCAAACCCTGGACCGCACCGAGGTCACCGCGCCGGTGACCTACTCCGAGCGGCTCTACGGTGCCACCGCGGGGACGACGATCGACGAGATCAACCAGGTCGGCGACGACATCGCCACCCTGCTGGTGGTCGGCCACGAACCGACGATGAGCCACGTGGCCCTCGGCCTGGCCGAGCCGGACCATTCGGACACTGACGCCGCCGAACGCATCGCGATCAAGTACCCGACGTCGGCCATCGCGGTGTTGCGAGTGCCGGGCGGCTGGTCCGGCCTACAGCTCAGCAGCGCCGAGCTGACCGCATTCCACGTGCCGCGGTAGTCAGGAGTTGGTCGCCAGCGTTAGCTCCATCAACTTGATGGCCTGACCACACGCATCGATACCCGGGGCCTGCGGGTTGACCCACCACCCGACGACACCACCGGCGTCGCTCGCGACTCCGCAGCCGCCGTTGGGATCGTTGGTCCGCATCACGATCGACGGCACACCGGCGATCGACCGGTTCTCGAGCTGGTACTTGAGGAACTGGCCGACGGAACGCTCGTTGTCGAGGCTGCCCTGCTCGTACCAGAACCGGGTGATGTCCACCAGGCCGGCCGGGTTGGCGGCCTGCCAGCGGCAGACCGCGCCGACGAACGTGCTCTGAATGTCGAGTGGATCCGCACCCACGGTCTTGGCCAGGATGTCGGTCGTGAGGACGTCGCACTCCTTGAGCAGGTTCGGGTACTGCTGCGCGGAGTTGTCATTGCGCGGTGTGGTGCCCGAACCCGACTTCGCCGCGGTTCCGGCGACCGTCTTGGCGCAGCCACTGACCAGCACCAACGCAGAGAGCACGGCTACCGCAACGGCGACGATCCGGCGCGGGCTCATTTGGAGTTCACGATCGATTGCCGGGTCAATTCCTTGGCCACATCGCAGGCCGGGGGGAACGGCTTCTCGGCGAAGCTGACCGACCATTCGATGAAGTCGTCGTTGAACTGGATTCCGACCTCGCACAGGTTGTCTCCCAGAGTCGGATCGGTGCCGACCGCGATGAATCCGCTGTGGCCTTCGATGTTGATGTCCTCGACGCTGGTGCGCGACAGTTCCTCGGTCTTGCGTTCGCGCCCGATTGGGCTGCCCCGGTACCAGGTGAAAGAGAAGTGCGGTCCGAGAATGCCGCCGCCGGCCAGCCACTGGCAGCCGATGGAGTTCTTCGCCGTGGTCACCAGGCCGGTGACCCGGGTCTGCTCGGCCATCGTCTGGTCGCTGATGCCACCGCACTCGGGAAACATCGGGCCGTGTTTGGCGTTGCCCGGTTGCGGCCCAGGAGCCTGCGAAGCTTGGGTTTGGCTCGGGCCGCTGCCCGAGTCCGAGCATGCGCCGATAACGGCGGCGATGGCTACTGCCCCCGCCGCCACCGCGAGTTTGCGCGTCGCTGTCATGCGCACCTGCTGCGTGTCACAGCATGCACTGTAGCGGCCGCCCCTTACCGCAACCACCGACATGCCGCGTGACCTGGCGCTTTGCTGAGATTTCAGACAGCGGAGTTGGTCAGGGCCCTGCACGACCGAGGCCACCGCGGTGCAGGCGTGTGCGACAGTAGCGAAATGCTCCTGGCCCTGCTGAGACAGTATGTCCGGCCGTACCGGTGGCTGGTCGCAGCGGTCATGACACTGCAGACCATCAGCACGCTGGCTTCTCTCTATCTGCCCACGGTCAACGCCGCGATCATCGATGACGGCGTGGCCAAGGGTGACACCGGGCTGATCGCCGAGCTGGGCCTGGTGATGCTGGCGGTGACCGGGCTTCAGGTGGTGTGCGCGGTCGGCGCGGTCTACTTCGGCTCGCGCACCGGAATGGGTTTCGGTCGCGACCTGCGTTCGGCGATGTTCCACCACGTGACCACGTTCTCCGAGCAGGAGACCGCCCGGTTCGGCGCGCCGTCGCTGCTGACCCGGACCACCAACGACGTCCAGCAGATCCAGGTGCTGATCCAGATGACGACCACCATCCTGGTGACCGCGCCGATCATGTGCGTCGGCGGCATCATCATGGCGATCCACCAGGACGCCGGGCTGTCCTGGCTTTTGCTGGTCAGTGTTCCGGTGCTGGCGTTGTCCAACTATTGGATCGTCTCGCGCATGCTGCCGATCTTCCGCAGCATGCAACGGCTCATCGACGGCATCAATCGGGTGATGCGCGAACAGCTCTCCGGCATCCGGGTGATCCGGGCGTTCGCCAGAGAATCCTTCGAGCAGGATCGGTTCGCCGTCGCCAATACGGCGGTGTCCAACACCGCATTGGCCGCGGGGCGCTGGCAGGCGCTGATGCTGCCGGTCACCACCTTGACGATCAACATCTCCAGCGTCGCCCTGATCTGGTTCGGCGGCCTGCGCATCGACACCGGGCACATGCAGGTCGGCTCGCTGATCGCCTTCCTGTCCTACTTCATGCAGATCCTGATGGCCGTGCTGATGGCCACCTTGATCCTGGTGATGCTGCCGCGGGCCTCGGTGTGTGCCGAGCGGATCACCGAGGTGCTGGGCACGCAAACCGCGATCAGCAGCCCGCCGTCGCCGCAACGCCCCGACGGCGGTATCCGGGGCGCGGTCACCCTCGAGAACGCGACCTTCCGCTACCCCGGCGCGGAGCGCCCTGTCCTGGAAGATGTTTCGCTCGCCGCACGGCCGGGCACGACGACGGCGATCGTCGGCAGCACCGGCTCCGGCAAGTCGACGCTGGTGGCACTGATCTGCCGGCTCTACGAAGTCACCGACGGAGCGGTCCGGGTCGACGGTATCGACGTGCGCGACTACGACACCGAAACCCTCTGGTCCACACTCGGTTTGGTGCCGCAGCGGGGCTACCTGTTCTCCGGCACAGTCGCGGACAACCTGAGATTCGGCAAAGCGGACGCGACCGAGGACGACATGTGGTCGGCGCTGCGGGTGGCGGCCGCCGAGGACTTCGTGCGCGCCCATCCCGACGGTTTGAACATGCGGGTTGCCCAGGGCGGCATCAATTTCTCCGGCGGTCAGCGGCAGCGGCTGGCGATTGCCCGCGCGGTGATCCGGCAGCCCGCGATCTACCTGTTCGACGATGCGTTCTCGGCCCTGGACGTCCACACCGACGCCCGGGTGCGTGCCGCACTTCGCGAGGTGTCCGCAGATGCCACGGTGATCATTGTCTCCCAGCGCATCTCGACCGTCGCCCACGCCGACAACATCGTCGTCATCGACGGTGGCCGGGTCGTGGGTGCAGGCACCCACGACACGCTGCTGGCCGATTGCGCGACGTACGCGGAATTCGCCGACTCCCAGTCGGTGGGCGCCGGCGTCGGGGGCGGGCAATGACCGGGCCGACATTCCGCGGCGGCGGCATGCGCGCGATGACCCAGGACCCCCGGCAGGCCCGCTCACGCGATTTCAAGGGATCGGCGCTGCGGCTGATTCGGCGCCTGACCCCGCAGCGGTGGCCGACCGCGGCGGTAATCGCTTTGTCGATCGGCGGCATCGCGATCGGTGTCGTCGGCCCCCGCATCCTCGGGCACGCCACCGACCTGTTGTTCAACGGTGTCATCGGCCGGCAGCTCCCCGCCGGGATCACCAAGGACCAGGCTGTCGCGGCGGCCCGGGCCCGCGGCGACAACACCTTCGCGGACTTGCTGTCCGGAGCGAACGTGGTACCTGGCCGCGGGGTTGACTTCACCGCTGTGGGCCACACTCTGTTGCTGGCATTGGGTCTGTATATCGTTGCCGCGCTGCTGATCTGGGCGCAGGCTCGGCTGCTCAACGTGATCGTGCAGCGGACGATCACGGCACTGCGCGCCGATGTCGAGGACAAGGTCCACCGGCTGCCGCTGTCCTACTTCGACTCCCGGCAGCGTGGCGAGTTGTTGAGCCGGGTCACCAACGATGTCGACAACATCCAGTCGTCGGTGTCGTTGACGATCAGTCAGCTGCTGACCTCGGTGCTGACGGTGGTCGCAGTGCTGGCGATGATGCTGAGTATCTCGCCGCTGCTGGCGTTGATCACCGTCGTGACAGTTCCGTTGTCGCTCTGGGTGACCCGGGTGATCGCGCGCCGCTCACAGCGGATGTTCATCGCCCAGTGGACCAATACCGGCCGGCTCAACGCGCACATCGAGGAGACCTACAGCGGGTTCACCGTCGTCAAGACATTCGGCCACCGCGCCGTCGCGCAGGAGAAGTTCCGCGACTTCAATGACGACGTTTACCACGCGAGTTTCGGCGCGCAGTTCTTCTCCGGCCTGGTGTCGCCGGCGACAACGTTCATCGGGAACCTCAGCTATGTGGCGGTGGCCGTCGTCGGCGGCTACCAGGTTGCGACCGGCCAGATCACGCTGGGCAGCATCCAGGCCTTCATCCAATATGTCCGCCAGTTCAACCAGCCGTTGACCCAGGTCGCCGGCATGTACAACACCCTGCAGTCGGGTGTGGCCAGCGCCGAGCGCGTCTTCGACTTCCTTGACGAGCCCGAGGAATCACCGGATGCACCTCTGGCGCTGCCGAGCTCAGCGCGCGGTCGGGTCGAGTTCCAGAATGTGTCATTCAGTTACGTGCCAGGGACTCCGGTGATCGAGGATCTGTCGCTGGTGGCCGAACCGGGCAGCACCGTCGCCATTGTCGGTCCAACGGGTGCGGGCAAGACCACCCTGGTCAACCTGCTGATGCGGTTCTACGACGTCGACGCAGGCAGAATCTTGCTCGACGGCGTCGACATCACAGGCGTGAGCCGGGAATCGCTGCGCTCCCGGATCGGGATGGTGCTGCAGGACACCTGGTTGTTCGGCGGCACCATCGCCGAGAACATCGCCTACGGCAAGCCCGGCGCCAGTGAGGACGAGGTGATCGAGGCGGCGCGGGCGGCGTACGTGGACCGGTTCGTGCACACGCTGCCGGACGGTTACCAGACCCGGGTCAGCGACGACGGTGGCAATATCAGCGCCGGCGAGAAGCAGCTGATCACCATCGCCCGGGCGTTCCTGGCTCGTCCACAGCTGCTGATCCTCGACGAGGCCACCAGTTCGGTGGACACTCGCACCGAACTGCTGATCCAGCAGGCGATGACCGAATTGCGGCGGGAGCGAACCAGTTTCATCATCGCCCACCGGCTGTCGACCGTCCGCGACGCGGACAGCATCCTGGTGATCCAGGCCGGCCGGATTGTCGAGTCGGGCAGCCACGCCGAGCTGCTCGCGCGCCGAGGGGCCTACTACGCGATGACGCAGGCCTAGCGCCCGACGCGCAGTATTTGCATGAGTCAGCAGTTTCAGCAAACTTGCTATACGCTCCACCCGGAATGGTTGCGGGGATAGCAACCTGTGCATATGACGCGAAAGGCGCCTGAAAAATGCCACTTATACAGTCCTGCTTGGCGGGGATAGCAACAAGTGTGCTAGCGGCAGGCGTGGTTACCGCAAACTCTGACATGGTGCGGGAGCCGAGCGCTCCGACGCAGGCGAATGTCGAGTTGGCCGCGGTCACGATCCCGATCATCGATTTCGACTGGATACTTGGTCCGCTGAGGGTCGCGCGAAAGCTCACCGTCGGTACCGGTGTTTCGCCGAACGGACTGGTGAGCCTCGACGGTGACGCCGACACCTGGTGGGATGCCCCCATCGGCCCCACCAGCGAGGTCAAGACCAGCCTCACCCTCCCCGTCACTCTCGCGGACACCGCTCTGATGGTCGATCTCGGATTCGAACCCGACTGGAAGAGCGCGATGACGTTCTCGCCGCTCGGCGCGGTCGGTCCGACGATCGACTTCAATCCCGAACTCTCGTCGAAGTTTCACCTCGTCGAATACCGGGGCGGCACGGAGGGATTCGGCTTCGGCATGAGCGGCACGCTTCTGCAGGTCGGCTTACAGGGCGGCGTCACGTCACCCGTGACGATGTTCGGGGGCAGCGTCACCCTCGGCGAATACAAGACCCAACTCTCGGTGCTGCCCACCGGCGGCCTGAAGGCTACCTTCAGTCTCGCGCCCTATTTTGGCGGTGGTGGCGGGTCAATTCAGTTGGGGACGACTAAAATTGGCACGACACTGCCCAGCGGGCAGTTCAAGGTCGAGACTAAGCTGTGCCTGGGTTCGGCCGCCGCCTCGTGCGGCGGTGTGATTGCCGGGGTGTCGATGTCAGCGATGCTCGGCGGCGCTCTACTAGCCATCAACAGCAAGGACGTCCTCAGCATCGACTTCCCTGATTCGCTGACGGTTGAACTTAAGGCCGACTCTTTTGCGGTGACGGGCAATATCGGCGGCACGGTGACGATCGGAACGGCGAAGTTGGGCGGCGTCATTCCGATCAACATCAAGGTCCCGCTGACGCCCCCCGCCTTACCGGCCAGCGCTCTCCGGAAGCCGCAGACCGCGGCAGCGCAGGACTCGGTGAAGTCGGTGCCGACGTCGTCGAAGGCGACATCGCGAAAGTCAGTGACTCACACCAAGTCTGACCCGGTCTCCAGTGCCAAGCCTGCCGCCAAGCAAGGCGCCAAGTCCGGCCGGCCGGCTCGGGGCTAACACTTCCCCCACTCGCCTGGCGAGCAGACGGGAAAAGGGACCACCTACAGCCCCGGCCCCTCGGCACGCAGGTCGTCCACCTCGGCCATCGCCGACCGCAGCTTGGCCAGCCACTCCTCGGCATGCTCACCGACCAGTCGCACACTCCACGCGAGTGCGTCCGATCGCGACCGGGCCACGCCCGCGTCGACCAGGGTGTCGAGCACCTGACGTTCAGGTTGCCTGAGACGGGTCATCACCGGAACGGCAATGTGGGTGAACAGGATTCGCTCAGGCGCCTCCGGCGTACCAATCTCTACACCCCACGACACCTTGCGGCCGTACTTGTCCTGGGCCTCCTCGGCGATCCGGATCCGCTCGGAACGGGTGTCTTCGCGGAACCGTGATGCCCGCCCGGATGCGCGCGCGTCGCTGTCCGGTTTGTCGCCCGGCTCGGGCAGCCGCCCGACGACGGTGATCTCCTCGCGGTCGACGATCACCGTGGGGTCGCCGACGAACCAATCGTCAGGGAGCCGTCCGGCGAACCATTCGCCGGCATCGGTGGCGTCGGGTTGGTCGGCCTGCTGCCAGCCGCCGGGGCGACCGGGCCGACGGTGCATGTGTTGATGTTTCATGAATTACATGATTACACCGTTACACAACGATCACCAGGCATTCTCTGAGAGCGAACGGGCACAAACCCGGTGCCGGTGCGGATAATGGCGGCATGACAGGTGACGAGCTCGACCCTGATCGTGTCCGGGCTGCTCGCGACGTAGCGCGCATGCACCCGGCCTTGGTGGCGGTAGTGCTGGGGGTCCCGACCGTGGCCGCGGTCGGCTTGGTGTGGTGGTTACTCGGGCCCGGCACCGCGGTGCTGATGCTGCTGGCGGCGGTGCTCTTCGGCGGCTGGTCGATGGTGCGCAAGCGCAAGCGCTGAAACGGCGACCGCTCAAGCCTTTTCGCTGCGGCGGGCACGGAAGAGCTTGACGTCGTCCTGGATTCCCTTGAGACGGCGCGCCCTGGCGAACGACCAGTCAAAGGACGGGTCGTCGCCGATCTGCTCCCGAGCGGCTTCAGACACCAGGACCGATCCCGGCCGCGCAGCCGAGGTGACGCGGCTGGCCAGGTTGACCGAGCTGCCGAACCAGTCCCCCGCCCGGCTCACGGCGGCGCCATGAGACAGGCCGACCCGCAACTGTGGCAGCGCCTGATCGGCCTCGGTGGCCTCGACGAGGGTCAGCATCGCGTCGAGCAGCGCCGCCGCATCCGTCGACACCATCATCACCGCGTCACCGATGGTCTTGACGAACCGCACCGGTGGCACCGCCACGTCGCGGGCCGCGTCTGCGAGACGGTTGGCGAGCTGCTCGAGTTCCTCGGGCGGCACCGTCTCGCCCAGCCGGGTGAAGCCGACCAGGTCCGCGAATGCGATCGCGACTTGTCGAGCACCCGGAAGCGATGCGCCCATGGCCCGTTCGTTGGCGTTGATCGCCTCGGTTTCCATGGCGTGGCGCAGCTGCAGCATCAGCATGTCCTGGACCATCGGCCCGATCAACGGTTCGGCGGCACCGACCAACACCTGAGCGGCCTGCGCCATCTCGAGTTCGGTGGTGCCCGGGTGCTGCATGGTCGCTGCGACAGCGGTGTAACGCATCGCCTCAGCGGCGTGTGAAAGTCCTTCTGCGAGAACCCGGACCACGGTCAGCAGTCGGTCGGCATCGAATCCCAGGTCGAGAAAACGCTTGATGTGGACGGCCGACTCGGCATCGGGTTTGAGGAACACTTTCGCGTCGGGGTCATCGACGGTCGCCAGCCCGCTGGCGCGCTGGAACCGCCTGAGCTGCTCGAGATCCAGCCCGGTCTGCTCGCTGATCTGCCGGGCCGACAGCCGGGTCCCGTCATCACCGAAGATTCGGCGGCCGGGCAACAGCATCGGCGCAAACGCTCCCCGGATCTCCTCGACGGTGATGCCCTGCTCGAGCAGCCACGGGATCAACTCGGCTCGCTGGGCGCGGGCTTCGCCGGTCAACCCGTTGAGCAGCCCGGCGGCCTCCGGGTCCACAGCTTCGGTCATCGACCCAACGTATACCGTCTCTGATGATGGCACGCTCCCCGCTCCTGGAAGGGTTGCCGCCGATCGGCTCCCCCGATGCGCGGCTGGTGATCCTCGGCAATATGCCCAGCGTCCTGTCGCTGTCATCGGGGCAGTATTACGGAAACCCGCGAAATGCGTTCTGGCGCATCGTTGGCGAGCTTTTCGGGTGTGCACCCGACGTGCCGTATGAACAACGGGTCGCGATGCTTGACCGTAACGACATCGCCGTGTGGGATGTGCTCAAGCACTGCAGGCGCATCGGCAGCCTGGACTCGGCGATCGAGCCGGACAGTATGGTGGCCAACGATTTCGGCAGCTTCTTCGTGGCCCATCCGAACGTGGAGCGGGTGTATTTCAACGGCGCCGCGGCCGAGCGCAACTTCACCAGGCTCGTCGAACTCGATGTGCCTGGCACGCTGAGACTGCCGTCGACCAGCCCCGCGCAGACCATGCGCTACGCGGACAAGCTGGCGGCGTGGCGCGCCGGGTTGTCCCGCGCCCGATAAGCCTTCGGCGCGGGCCCGACCCCGCCTATTCTCGTCGAGTGGCAGTCGAAAGCACGACGTGCCGAGTATGTGGCGCTCAACCGCGTCCAGGTGCGCGGTTCTGCGACTCCTGCGGCGCCTCGCTCGCCGACAGCGAAATGCCCGCCGAGTACAAACAGGTCACCGTGTTGTTCGCCGACGTGGTGCGATCCATGGACATTGCCGCCGCGCTGGGTGCAGAACGGTTGCGGGAGATCATGACCGGCCTGGTCAGCCGCGCCAGCGCAGTGGTCACCCGCTACGGCGGCACCGTCGACAAGTTCACCGGTGACGGCATCATGGCGATTTTCGGTGCACCGGCCGCCCTGGAAGACCACGCCTTCCGCGCTTGCCTGGCCGCACTGGACCTGCAGAAGGCGGCCGGACAGTTGGCAGCCGAGATCGAGAAGCACGACGGCCTGCAATTCCAGCTGCGGGTCGGCTTGAACTCGGGTCAGGTGATCACCGGTGACATCACTTCGAGCCCAACGAGTTACACCGCGGTCGGCGAACAGGTGGGGCTGGCTCAACGGATGGAGTCCGTCGCCCCGCCCGGTGGGGTGATGCTCAGTGAGTCCACCGCCAACCTGGTCGAGGGCATGGTCGAGTTGGGCGACGCCGAGCTGGTTCACGTCAAAGGTACGCAGACCCCGTTGCCGGCTCGACGCTTGCTGGGAGCGTTGAACGGCCTACGACGCCGGCGGACGACCGAGACACCACTCGTGGGCCGCACCTGGGAACTGGCCAGCATCGCCGGCATGCTCGACGAGGCCGTCGACGGGACCGGCTGCGTCGTCAGCCTGGTCGGGCCGGCCGGGATCGGTAAGAGTCGCATCGTCCGGGAGGTCACCACCAAAGCCGCCGAGCGCGACATCGAGGTGATCGCCGCCGTCTGCGAATCGCACACCAGCGACCTGCCCTTCCACGCCGCCGTCGCGCTGCCATGGGCATCGCAGGCATGGAGAACGCGGCGGCCAGGGCACGGGTCCAGAACCAAGTCCCCGACGCCGACTCCGACGATCTATTTCTGGTGAACGACCTACTGAGAATCTCTGAGCCCGGCGCCGACGCGCCGGCCATCGAGGCCGATGCGCGCAGGCGCAGACTGACCGGACTCCTCGACGCCACACTGATGGCTCGGCAACGGCCGACCGTCTTCGTGATCGAGGACGCCCACTGGATCGACGAGGCAAGCGAGGCCTTGCTCACCAGCTTTCTCGAAGTGGCACCACAGACGCCCTCCGTCATCCTGATCACCTACCGACCCGAGTACCGCGGCGCCCTGGCCAATGCGGAAGGTGCCCAGACGATCACACTGCGGGCGCTGAGCAACACCCAGACCTCGGCTCTGACCCGCGAGCTGCTAGGCCAGGATTCCTCGGTGCTTCAATTGGCCGACCATATCGCCGAACGCGCGGCGGGCAATCCGTTCTTTGCCGAGGAGATCGTGCGCGACCTCGCCGAACGCGGTGTGCTGGAGGGGGTTCGGGCCAAGTATAGCTGCGGTGCCGCGATCGCCGACATTCGGGTGCCGGCCACGCTGCAGGCTGCGATCGCCGCACGCATCGACCGCCTGGGCCCGGCCGCCAAACGAACGCTGTCGGCGGCGTCGGTGATCGGCTCCCGCTTCAACGCCGAGCTACTCGAGGGCTTGAGCGTCACACCGTCTTTCAGGGAGCTCGTCGACGCCGAACTCGTGACGCGTGTGCAGTTCACCTCGCAGCAGGACTACGCGTTCAAACATCCCCTCATCCGCACCGTGGCCTATGAATCGCAGCTCAAGTCGGATCGCATCGAACTGCACAGGCGGCTGGCCTCGGTCATCCAGATGCGGAGCTGTGGTGACGACAAGGCCGCCGAGGTCGCCGAACATTTCGAGGCGGCCGGCGACCTGCGCACCGCCTTCGACTGGCACATGCGGGCCGGTCAGTGGTTGACCAACCGCGACATCGCCGCAGCACGGGCGAGTTGGCAGCGAGCCCGCCAGGTTGCCGACCAGTTGCCCGCTGACATGCCCGATCACCTGGCATTTCGGATCGCGCCGCGAACCCTGTTGTGCGCCAGTGCCTACCGTGGCGGCGGCCGGGTCGACGACACCGGATTCGACGAGCTTCGAGATCTCTGCGAGCAAGCCGGTGACAAACGCTCCCTGGCCATTGCGATGGCGGGGCTGCCCGTCACCATGACCTTGCTCAATCGACACAACGATGCCTCCGCACTGGCCACCGAACAGGAGCAGCTCGTCGAGTCGATCGGCGACCCCGCCCTGACGGTCGGCCTGCTTCACGGCGTGATCACCGCAAGACTTCACGCCGGCGAAGCCGAGGCAGCGGCGAGGGCGACTCAGCGCGTGATCGACACGGCCGGGGGCGATCTCACGATGGGTGAACTTCTCATCGGATCGCCGCTGGCGCAGGCGACGATGCTGCGCGGCGTCGCTCGATGTGTGCTGGGGGTACCCGGATGGCGTGCCGACCTTCATGAGGGCATCGCCATGGCAGCTGGTTCGGACCCGGTGACCAGGGTGATCGTCGTCGCGTATCCAATGGGAATACTGTTCCTCAACGGCGCCTTCGTTGCCGACGACCGATTCCACGCGGTAGTGCAGGACGCGTTCAACACCGCCGAGCAGGCGGGTGACGACTTCACCTTGGGCATGGCCAGTTTCGCTTACGGTGCGGCAACAATGGCCCGCAACGACACCAACGCCGCGGTCGGCGCTCAAGTCCTGGAGGACGCGCTCGAGCTGGGCGTACAACAGGAGAACGCGCTGGCGCAACTTCCGGCGGGTGTCGCGCTGGCAACCCACCGCACGAGATTCGGAAACGTCGATGGTGCGATACGGATGTCCAGGACGTTGGTCGATGACACCTTCAGCACCGGCGAGATGATCCTCCGTGGCCCGGCCACCGTGGCACTGGTAGAAGCGCTCCTCCAACGCGGAACTGAAGACGATGTGCGCGAAGCACATACGGTCATCGACCGGCTAGCCGCGGTACGAACGGATCCCAGCTTTGTCCTCTTCAAGCTACCCTTGCTGCGGCTGCGCGCGCTACTCGCGCGGTCGAACGGCGACGATGCCGGCTACCGGGACTTCCGAGACCAATACCGCGAGACGGCGAATACTCTTGACTACCAGGGACATATGGCGCTAGCCGAAGCGATGGACTAGGAGACCGGCGGCCGACGGTGCGCCCACGGACGGGCGATCTCGATCTGATGGCCAAGCGACAGGAGCGTCGCCTCATCGGAGGGCCGGCCAACGAGTTGTATCGACAGCGGCACCCCGTCGTTGTCCAGCCCCCACGGGACAACGGCGGCAGGCTGACCGGTCGCGTTGAACATGCCAAGGAACGGAACCCGGGAGGCCACCATGGCAAGTGTCGACACCCCACCGCGGTGCTGGTATTGGCCAATCTTGGATGGCCCCAAGGCCGTTCCGGGCGTGATGACCACGTCGACGTCGTCAAAGATCGACTGCACCCGAGCGTTCAGTGCGGGTTCAGTGGCCCGCACCCTGGCGATCTGGGCATCGGAGATCAGCCGGCCCAGGCGGGCAATACCCTTCGTTCTCGGCTCGAGCCGTTCGCGGTGCGGCAGCGCAGCGACATCCTGGTAGACACCGCGCCACATCCGCGGCAACAGATGCCCGTAAACCGCCCACGCCGGATAATCGGGATCGCGCCAGATCACGTGGTGGCCGAGATCGCGCAGCAGCGTCTCGGCTTCGTCCATCGCCTTCTGCTGGGCCGACCCGACACGGCCTATCACCGTCGGAGGGATCATGGTGCTCAACGCAATTCGTAGTCTGCCCGGTTCTCGGTTCGCCGCCGCCACGAACCCGCCGGACGGACCGGGGAGCGCCGTCGTCGCATCGAGGAACAACGCGGCATCCTCCACCGTGCGGGCCATCGGGCCGTTGACGGACAACCCGCACCAGGCGTCGTCGTGCGGCGAGATCGGCACCCGGTCCCGCTGCGGCTTGAGGCCGAACAGGCCGCACCAGGTGGACGGGATACGGATGGACCCGGCGCCATCGGAGCCCAGCGCCATCGGTGCCAAACCGGCGGCCACCGCCGCCCCGCTACCGCCGCTACTACCGCCCGGTGCGCGGGCCAGGTCCCACGGGTTGTGTGTGGCGCCGAAGGCGACGGTCTCAGTGAAGGGCCACAGCATCATCTCCGGAACCGCCGTCTTGCCGAGGATCACCGCGCCGGCTTCACGCAGCCGGCGCACCACCTCGGCGTCGGCGGTCGGCGGCAATCCGTAGGCACTGCTGCCGTAGCAGGTGAATTCGTCGGCGACGTCGACGTCGTCCTTGATCGCGATCGGCACCCCCAGCAGGGGCTTGCGTTCTCCGGCGTCGAGCAGTTCCTGGGCGGCGGCGGCTTCCCGTCGCGCGTTCTCGGTGAAGACGACGCGATAGGAGCGCAACTCCCGGTCCACACGGGCGATCCGCTCGAGGTAGAGCTCCAACAAAGCCGGGGCGGTGATCGTCCCGTTGACGAGCATGCGCGCCTGCTCGGCGGCACCGGCGAAGGCGATGTCGGTGGAGTCCATCTGCCCCACGGTAGTGCTGGACGCTACGGTGGCGAGATGGCATGCGTGTTCTGCGAGATCGTCGCCGGTACGGCACCGGCCATCCGCGTCTACGAGGACGACGACTTCCTGGGCATTCTCGACATCCGGCCGTTCACCCGTGGACACACGCTTGTGGTGCCCAAGCGACACAGTGTCGATCTGACCGATACGCCGGCCGAGACCCTGGCCGGGATGCTTGCTGTCGGGCAGCGGATCGCGCAGGCCACTCGCGCCTCGGAGCTGGGCGCGACCGGGAACAACATCGCTATCAACGACGGGAAGTCGGCGATGCAGACGGTGTTCCATATTCACCTGCACGTGATCCCGCGGCGCGACGGCGACAAGCTCTCGTTCGCCAAAGGGATGCTGCTGCGCCGGGATCCCGACCGCGAGGCCACCGGGCGGATTGTGCGCGATGCTCTGACAGCACTGGATACGACTGGATGAGAGTGGTGGCATGGCGTCTCTGAACCACATGGCGTTGATGAAGTTCGTGAAGGTGCACGACGCCATCTACCGGCGCACCAACGGGTGGATCGGACATCGGATGCCCGGTGTGCCACCGTCGTTGATGCTGCACACCGTTGGGGCGAAAACCGGTCAGCCGCGGTCGATGTTGCTGGCGTACTACCGCGATGGCAGCGACTACCTAGTCGTCGCGTCCAACGGCGGCGCAGACCGCAACCCGGCCTGGTACCACAACCTACGCGCGCAGCCGAACATCGAGATCAACCTCGGCAGAAGGCGTTTGGCGGTCACAGCACATTTCCTGCTGCCGGATGATCCGGACTACGCGCGGCTGTGGACGCTGTGCGACTCGGAGAACGGCGGCCGGTATAATGCGTATCAGCAAGCGACGCAGCGGCCCATCCCGGTTGTGCGTCTGACGCCCTGAGCCGAAAGCTCCTGTCCTAGAACAGCTCTTTGGCCAGCAGTTCGAGCGTGGCCTCGCGTGCCGGCGCGGTGCCGGGGTCGGTGCCGCGATGCGCCGAGGCGACGGGGTTGACCATCACCTCGTCGACGTCGAACTCGGACGCCACCGCGCGGACCTGCTCGGCGGCCTCGGACGGTGACCCGACCACTGCCTTGACGCGGCCCGAAGCGATGACCGCCTCGGCCTGCGGATGCATCGTCAGTTCCGCGGCATCTTCGACGAGGTCGAGTGGGCCAAGCGGCTGGCCCGTGCGTAGCCGCGCCATCATCTGCAGATTCGGCAGCAGCAGCGCCTCGGCCTCGGCGCGCGTGGGCGCGACCACCGCATTGACGGTCATGAACGTCACGGGCTCGGCGGCCACATCGCTGGGCCGGAACTCTGACCGGTAGGTGGCCAGCGCCTCGACGGTGCCCTGCCCGGCGAAGTGGTGGGCGAACACGTAGGGCAAGCCCTTGGCGGCAGCCAGGTGTGCCGAGTACATCGACGAACCCAGCAGCCACAGCCGCGGCTCGTCGACCGCCGCCGGGGTGGCCTTGAGGATGTAGTCCTGGTTGCGGATCGGGATGCGGACCCCGCGCGCGCTCATCAGCGCCGCGACATCGTCGAGGTACTGCGGGAAGTTCTCGATGTCGGAATCGTCGCGGGTGCCGCGCAGCATGATCGACGTCACCGGATCTGAACCCGGCGCCCGGCCGATACCCAAATCGATGCGCCCTGGGGCGGCGGCCTCCAAGAGCGCGAACTGCTCGGCGACGGCCAGCGGCGCATGGTTGGGCAGCATCACCCCACCCGAACCGAGCCGCAGCTGGGTGGTCTAGGCGGCCAGGTAGGCCAGGATCACCGGCGGGCTGGTGGCCGCGACGGCAGGCATGTTGTGGTGCTCGGCCACCCAATACCGGGTGAATCCCAGGCGGTCGGCGGTCTGCGCCAGCCGCACGGTGGCCGCCAGCGCGTCTCCCGTGGTCTGGTCGGTGCGCACCGGAACGAGGTCGAGGACAGAAAGCCGCATAGCAGCCTCAACCATACGACCGCCGTACTTGTTTCCCCGGAGGGCAGGAGCGAAGCGACCCGGGAATTGGTCGAGCTCACCGCAGGCCGGCCCGTGTGGCGGCATCGGTGAAGATGTCGTCGAGCATGGCCGGGGTGAGACGACCAGTGAACATGTTCTGCTGGCTGGGGTGATAGCAGCCCAACAGCTGTCGGCCCGACTGCAGGTCGACGACCACGCCATGGCCGAACTTCGGTTTCCCAGGACCCGGTAGGTCGTCGGCGAGCAGCCGCAGGGCGGCTTCCCAGCCGAACCCGCCCAGGGTGACGATCACCCGGACGGACGGGGCGACCATGGCCCACTCGGCGGTCAGCCACGGCTCGCACGTCGACCGCTCATCCGGCGTCGGCTTGTTGCCCGGCGGAGCGCACCGGACTGCGGCGGCAATGCGGATGTCGTTGGTGCTCAACCCATCCGCGGCGTCGACACTGATCGCTTGACTCACCAGCCCGGCGCGGTGCAATGCGGCGAACAGTTGATCCCCCGACCGGTCGCCGGTGAACACCCGGCCCGTGCGGTTGCCACCGTGGGCAGCCGGCGCCAGTCCCAGCACCAGAATCTTCGGCTGCTGCGCGCCCCACCCGGTGATCGGCCTGCCCCAGTACGGCTCGCCGGCGAACGAGCGGCGCTTGACGATCGCCACCTCCTCGCGCCACGCGACCAGCCGTGGGCACGCCCGGCACACACTGACCAGGGCGTCGAGGTTCGCCAGATCACCAGCAGTGGCGGCCAGCGTGGCCACCTGCCCGGCGTCGGCCGCGACCGGGGTGCGGGGCGTCGCGGGATCACCGGGCCAGCCCGTCCCCGGCAGGACCGGCGACTCGAACAACACCCCGGTACGCGGATGGGGATGGACGGTCACCGCACCACTGTGCCCGTGTGCGCAGCACTGCGCGCGAAAACTAGGCTCTGCGCGTGACCAACACGCGCCTTCCCGCGCTGCTGATCCTGTTCTCGACGTTCCTGGCCGCAGGTGCCAACGGCATCTCCATGGTCGCGTTCCCCTGGCTGGTGCTGCAGCGCACCGGAAACGCGGTGGACGCCTCGATCGTCGCGGGTGCGGCGACCCTGCCCCTGCTGTTCGCCACGCTCATCGCCGGCGCCGCCGTCGACTTCCTCGGCCGGCGCCGGGTCGCGATGCTCTCCGACGCCCTGTCAGCCGCCGCCGTCACGGCGATCCCCGTGCTGGCCATCGTGTTCGGCACCGACGTGCTGAACACGCTTGTGCTGGCCGCCCTGGCCGCGCTTGGCAACTTCTTCGATCCGGCAGGCATGACCGCCCGGCAGTCGATGCTGCCCGAGGCCGCGGCCCGGGCTGGGTGGACCCGCGATCACACCAACAGCGTCTACGAAGCGGTGTTCAACCTGGCCTACATCACCGGGCCCGGCATCGGCGGTCTGCTCATCGCCACGCTCGGCGGAATCAACACCATGTGGGTCACCGCCGCCCTGTTCGGGCTGGCCATCCTGGCGATGGCGGTGCTGCGGCTCGAGGGTTCCGGACGTCCGGCCCGCGAAAAGCTGCCCGAGAGTGTGGTTTCCGGCGTCCTGGAGGGGTTGAAGTTCGTCTGGCGCAACCGGGTGCTGCGCACGCTCGGACTCATCGACCTGGCCGTCACCGGCCTGTACCTGCCGATGGAAAGCGTGCTGTTCCCCAAGTACTTCACCGACCGCAACGAGCCGGCGCAGCTGGGCTGGGTGCTGATGGCGCTCTCGATCGGCGGGCTGATCGGGGCGCTGAGTTGGACGGTGCTGTCGAAGTTCTCCAGCAAGCGCAGGACGGTGCTGACGGCCGTGCTGACGTTCGGCATCGCGGTGGCCGTGATCGGGTTCCTGCCGCCACTGCCGGTGATCCTGTCGTTCGCCCTGGTGGTCGGTCTGGTCTACGGGCCGATCGGGCCGATCTACAACTCGATCATGCAGAACCGCACCCCCGAGCAGCTGCGCGGACGGGTGGTCGGGGTGATGACGTCGATGACCTACGCCGCGGGTCCCATCGGGTTCATGCTGGCCGGCCCGCTGGTCGACGCGTTCGGCCTCAAGGTGACGTTCCTGGTGCTGGCGGTGCCGATTCTGGTGATCGGCCTGCTGTGTCCTTGGCTGCCGGCGTTGCGCGAACTCGACGACGAACCCGAAGCGCAGCCGACGCCCGCCTAAGATGGCGCCATGGCCGTGAGCGCCGTGGCCGGCCTGGCCGCCGAACTGCCCGACGGGGTCGTCGTCACCGACCCCGACATCCTGGCCTCCTACCGTCACGACCGAGCCGCCGATCCCGCGGCCGGCATGCCGTTGGCCGTGGTCCGACCCACGCGTACCGAAGAGGTGCAGACGGTGTTGCGCTGGGCTTCGGCGAATCGGATCGCGGTGGTGCCCCGCGGGGCGGGCACCGGCCTGTCCGGCGGCGCGACGGCCGTCACCGGCGGGATCGTGCTGTCGACGGAGAAGATGCGCGATATCACCGTCGACCCGGTGACCCGCACCGCCGTCGCGCAGCCCGGGCTGCTCAACGCCGAGGTGAAGAAGGCGGTCGCGGAGTACGGGCTGTGGTACCCGCCGGATCCGTCGTCCTACGAGATCTGCAGCATCGGTGGCAATATCGCCACCAATGCCGGCGGGCTGTGCTGCGTAAAGTACGGAGTGACAACCGATTACGTGCTCGGACTGCAGGTGGTGCTGGCCGACGGGACCGCGGTGCGTCTGGGTGGGCCGCGACTGAAGGACGTGGCCGGGCTCTCGCTGACCAAGCTTTTCGTCGGCAGCGAGGGCACCCTGGGGGTGATCACCGAGGTGACGCTGCGGCTGCTGCCCCCGCAGCCGTCGGCGTGCACCGTGGTGGCCACGTTCGATTCGGTGGAGGCGGCCGCAGCAGCCGTCCTCACGATCACCAGCCGTATTCGGCCTTCGATGCTGGAGTTCATGGACGCGGTGGCGATCAACGCCGTCGAGGACAAGCTGCGGATGGGACTGGACCGCTCGGCCGCGGCGATGATGGTCGCCGCCTCCGACGACCGCGGGCCGACCGGCGCCGAGGACGCCGAGTTCATGGCCCGAGTGTTCACCGAAGCCGGTGCCACCGAGTGCTTTTCGACCGCCGACCCGGACGAGGGTGAGGCGTTCGTGGCGGCGCGGCGGTTCGCCATCCCAGCGGTGGAGGCCAAGGGTTCACTGATGCTCGAGGATGTCGGGGTGCCACTGCCCGCGCTGGCCGAACTGGTCGGCGGGGTGGCCAAGATCGCGGCCGACCGCGACCTGACGATCTCGGTGATCGCGCATGCCGGGGACGGCAACACTCACCCGCTGATCGTCTACGACCCCGCCGACGCCGCGATGACCGAACGCGCGGCGACGGCGTTCGGCGAAATCATGGATCTGGCGGTGTCGCTTGGCGGGACGATCACCGGCGAACATGGCGTCGGCCGGTTGAAAAAGCCTTGGCTGGCGGGCCAGCTGGGCCCGGAGGCGATGGAGCTGAACCGGAAGATCAAGGACGCGCTGGACCCGGACGGGATTCTCAATCCGGGTGCGGTGATCTAGAACAACCCTTGACACAACACCATCCTTGTCGTATTCATAAGACATGACATCTGTTGTGTCTCACGAGGCGGAGGCCCGCTTCGAGCTCGCCACCGCCGAGACCTGGGCCAACCGCTGGCCGATGTACCAGGCCCTGCGCGATCTCGATCCGGTGCACCACGTCGTGCCGGACAACCCCGACCACGATTACTGGGTGCTGTCCCGGCATGCCGACATCTTCACCGCCGCGCGCGACCACGAGACGTTCTCGTCCGCTCAGGGCCTGACCGTCAACTACAACGAGCTGGAACTGATTGGACTGCAAGACAACCCGCCGATGGTGATGCAGGATCCGCCGGTACACACCGAGTTTCGCAAGCTGGTGTCGCGCGGGTTCACCCCCCGGCAGGTCGAAGCCGTCGAGCCCAAGGTGCGGGAGTTCGTCATCGAGCGCATCGAACGGCTGCGCGCCAGCGGCGGCGGCGACATCGTCACCGAGCTGTTCAAGCCGCTGCCGTCGATGGTGGTCGCGCACTATCTCGGTGTCCCCGAGCAGGACCGCGACCAGTTCGACGGCTGGACCGACGCCATCGTGGCGGCCAATACCTCCGCTGAGGGCATCGGCGGTGCGCTGAGCGGCCTCACCGAGGCGCTCGGCGGGATGATGGGCTACTTCACCGAGCTGATCGAGCGGCGCAGGCGCGAGCCCGAAGACGACACGGTGTCACACCTGGTGGCCGCCGGCGTCGGTGCGGACGGCGATATCGCCGGCACGCTGTCGGTGCTGGCCTTCACGTTCACGATGGTCACCGGCGGCAACGACACGACCACCGGCATGCTCGGCGGATCGGTGCCGCTGCTGGCCCAGCGTCCCGACCAACGCCGGCTGCTCATCGACCAACCCGAGCTGATGTCCGATGCGGTCGACGAACTCCTGCGGCTGACGTCCCCGGTCCAGGGCCTGGCCCGCACCACGACTCGCGATGTGGAGCTGCACGGCAAGACCATCCCGACCGGACGCAAGGTGCTGCTGCTGTACGGCTCGGCCAACCGCGATGAGCGCCAATATGGCCCGGATGCAGGCGAACTCGACGTCACCCGACGTCCGCGCAACATCCTCACGTTCAGCCACGGCGCCCACCACTGCCTCGGCGCGGCCGCCGCGCGCATGCAGGCCCGGGTCGCCCTGACCGAATTGCTCTCGCGCTGCCCCGATTTCGAGGTCGACGAGGCGGGCATCGTGTGGTCAGGGGGCGGCTACGTGCGTCGCCCGCTGTCCGTGCCGTTCCGGGTGGGCGCCTAGATGACCGGCAAGGACTGGCTGAGTTCGCGGCGCGCCGAGGTGGCCGCTGACCGTATCCTCGACGCCGCTGGTGAGTTGTTCGCCAACCAACACGTCTCCTCCGTGGGCATGAACGATATCGCCCGTGCCGCAGGGTGTTCCAGGGCGACGCTGTACCGCTACTTCGAGAATCGCGAAGCGCTGCACACCGCGTATGTGCACCGGGAGGCGTACCGGCTGCACGAGCAGATGACCGAGCTCGTCAACGGGATCCCCGATCCGCGCGAGCGCCTGCTGGCCGGGCTCGGCGCGTCCATGCAGCTGGTGCGTGAGAGCCCGGCGTTGTCGTCGTGGTTCGCCACCGCCGACTCCCCGATCGGCGCGGAGATGGCCGAGCAGTCCGAGGTCATCCAGGCACTGACGTCGGGCTTCCTGCTGTCACTGCGGCCCGACGACCCGGACGCCGTCCACCGTCGGGCCCGCTGGCTGGTTCGGGTGCTGACCTCGCTGCTGATCTTCCCCGGCCGCGACGCCGAAGACGAACGCGCAATGCTCGAGGAGTTCGTCGTTCCGCTGTTGTGCCCCAATGAAGCCGGTTCCCCGTCGAAACCGCGCTGAGAGCACCGAGTCTGTCCACAGATCCCACTTCATCCCCGTAAGCACGCACTCACCGCAGGGTCGGTCGGCATCTTGTCGGGCACGAACCCGACGGTGTCGGCATGACGGACATCGAATCGCCTTTCGTCGGCAGCGAAGCGATCGCCACTGGAGTTCTGCGCAGCCATCAACTGCGGGCTCGTTATCGCTCTGTCTTTCCCGACGTGTACGCCTTGAAGGGAGCTGAATTAACACTTCATCAGCGCGCACGCGCGGCCTGGCTCTGGTCGCATCGAAAAGGCGTACTCATGGGGCTCACCGCGGCGGGTCTTCATGGCGCGAAGTGGATAGATGACGGGTTGCCGGTCGAACTCGTAGCGTCAAACGCCCGGCCGCCTCGGGGAATGCGCACCCATGATTTCCGGATTCATCCAGAGGAGCGGATGATGTTGGGCGACCTGCCGGTCACCATTCCACAGCGCACCGCGTTCGATATCGGTCGTCGTCACCCCACACGATCCGCCGTCGCCAGGATGGACGCCCTGTTGCGCGCGACGGGCATCAGCCTTGAGGATGTCGCTGCAATCGCCGCGCAACACCCCGGCGCGCGTGGTCTTCGCCAACTGGAAGCGGTGCTGGCTCTGGTCGACGCCGGCGCTCAATCACCTCGCGAGAGTTGGCTGCGGCTAACCCTGATCGAGGGCGGGCTACCCAGGCCACAAACGCAGATTCCCGTTCGCTGCCCCGACTCATTCACTACCTATTACCTCGACATGGGTTGGGAAGACATGATGGTGGCCGTCGAGTACGACGGGGAACATCACCGTACCGATCGTTGGCAGTACGAGAAGGACAATCGGCGTCGCGAAGACCTTGAGCGACTGGGCTGGATCGTGATCCGCGTGTTGGCGGGCAACACATCAGACGACATTGTGCGACGGGTACGCGACGCGCTGGTTCGGCGGGCATCGAGTCTGCCGTGAGCGCATCGATTCTGCGTCCAGTGCGAGATTTCGCGAAAAATCGCGCACTGAGCGCAGACTCGGCACAGCGGCGGAGAACTAGCTGCGTACCCGGGTGAACCGGTGCAGCACCCAGGCCACCGGGATCGTCATCACCAGTGTGACGACGAAAAGCGCAGGCGCCCAGCCGGTGTAGACGGGCCAATGAAGCACCTCGACCATGGCGATCTCCATCACCACGAGGTGCACTAAGAAGATCTCGTAGGAGATTTCGCCCAGCCACACCATCGGTCGGCTGCCCAGCGCCCGCGCGTACCAGCCGCTGTTGCCCAGAGCCAGCGGCGCCACCATCAGCGTCGCGATCGCGGCGTAGAACCCGGTCTTGACCACCGCTTCGGTGAGCCCCGTCGGTGAGGTGGTCGGCTCGCCGGCGATTGGGGTGGACACGATCACGAAACTGACGAGCGCCAGCGGCAGCGCGATGAACCCGAAGACCCGAACTCCCATCGCCTGCCACACCGTCAGCAGCATGCCGCCGATGAACCAGGCCAGGTAACCGGGCAGCCACAGCCGGGCGCCGCTGGGCAGGAAGTCGGTGGTGTGGACCAGCGCCAGCCACGCCGGACTGATGAGCGCCAGCACCACCAGACTGCTCAGCAACAACCAGGGCCGCCACCGTCGACGGCAGACCACGACCAGCAGCAGCCACGCCAGCACCGGCAGCGCGACATAGAACGCCACCTCGACGGTCAGGCTCCACATCTGCGTAAGTCCCTGGTGCAGATAGCCATTGAACATGTAATTGTCGGTGTAGACCTGGGTCAGCGTCAGGTTGCGCAGCAGACCGATCCAGGTGTGGCCCGGATTGGGCCCACCGTCGCGGAACTGGTAGATCAGGTAGGCGGCCAGCACGGTGACGACATAGGCAGGCATGATGCGCCGCACCCGGTGCCATGCGTAGCGGCGCACTGACGGACCCGCCCCCCCGCCCGCCGCAGCGCGCACCCACGGCCCGAACAGCAGATAACCCGACAGCACGAAGAAGATCGGCACGCCGATCTCCAAGCGCGAATACACCAGGCCCACAAAGCCGTGCGTGTACTTGCCGGTGGTGTAGGCCGCATGGGTGCCGATCACCAGCAGAGCCGCGACCGCGCGGATACCGGTCAGCGAGGCGACCCGGTCGACACCCGAAACTGCTTCCAGTCCGCCTTGGTCGACCTGACTGGACGCGGTCATCGGCCCGTGCGCCGGGGCTTCCCGCCGGAGGGACGCGAGTCGTATCGCGGGCTGCCACGATCGGGCTTCAGGTCGATCAGAATCCCGGAAATCCGGGTCTTCTCAAGGGCTTTCAGTGTCTGCTTGGACAGCGTCGCGGGCAGCTCGACCAACGAGAAATCGCTCTTGATGGTGATGTGCCCGAAATCGCTGCGATGCAAGCCGCCTTCGTTGGCCAGCGCCCCGACGATCGAACCGGGACCGACCTTGTGCCTCTTGCCCACCGCGATGCGGTAGGTGGCCAGGTCGTCGCGGGTCTTGCGCGGGGCGCGTTCCCGGTCATCGCGGTCGGGACGCTCCCGGCGCTTCTCCGGCGGCGGCTCGGTCATCAGGAATTCCGCACCGTCGCGGCTCTGCAACGCCAGCGCCGCGGCGATGTCGGCCATCGGCACGTCGTTGTCTTTCTCGTAATCCTCGATCAGGCGACGGAACATGTCGAAGCCCGGTGCGTTGAGCGCCTCGGTGATCGAATCCTGGAACTTGGCCACCCGCTGAGCATTGACGTCTTCGACACTCGGCAACTGGTCTTCGGTGACCGGCTGGCGGGTGACCTTCTCGATCGACTTCAGCAGATGGCGTTCCCGCGGCGAGACGAACAGCAGCGCGGTCCCGGATCGCCCGGCCCGGCCGGTGCGCCCGATCCGGTGCACATAGGACTCCGGATCGTGCGGGATGTCGTAGTTCAGCACATGGGAGATCCGCTCGACATCCAGCCCGCGCGCCGCGACGTCGGTCGCCACCAGGATGTCGATCGCGCCGCTCTTGAGCGCTGCGATGGTCCGCTCACGAAGCGCCTGCGGGATATCGCCGTTGATCGCCGAGGCGGCGAACCCGCGGGCGCGCAGCTTCTCGGCGACCTCCTCGGTGGCCTGCTTGGTCCGGACGAACACGATCATCGCCTCGAACGGTTCGACCTCGAGCAGCCGGGTCAGCGCATCCATCTTGCGCGGCCCCGCGACCTGGATATAGCGCTGGGTGATGTTCTCGGCGGTGGCGGTCTTCGACTTGACCGCCACCTCGACGGCGTCGTGCAGGTACTTCGACGTGATCTTGCGGATCGCCGGCGGCATGGTGGCCGAGAACAGCGCGACCTGCTTGTACTCCGGGGTATCGGCCAGGATCCGCTCGACGTCCTCGGCGAAACCCATCTGCAGCATCTCGTCGGCCTCGTCGAGCACCAGATAGTCCAGGTGCGACAGGTCCAGGCTGCCCTTCTCCAGGTGATCGATGACGCGCCCCGGCGTCCCGACGACGACCTGCGCACCGCGCTTGAGACCGGCCAACTGCGGAACGTAGGAGGACCCGCCGTAGATCGGCAGCACATTGATGTTTCGGTGGGCGCCGTAGCGGCTGAACGCCTCCGCGACCTGCAGCGCCAGCTCACGTGTCGGGGCCAGTACCAGCGCCTGAGTGACGCGGCTGGTCGGGTCGATCTTGGACAGGATCGGGATCGCGAACGCCGCGGTCTTACCGGTGCCGGTCTGGGCCAGGCCGACGACGTCGGAGCCCGCCAGCAGCGCCGGAATGGTCGCCGCCTGGATCGCCGAGGGCGTTTCGTAGCCGACGTCGGCGACGGCCTGCAGCACCGCGGGGTGGATCTGCAGGTCGGCGAAGGTTTGGGGCACATCTTCCGGGGATGTCATCGGATCTGCAGTCTACTGCCGCAGCGTGCCGTAACCCCGATCCGCCCGCAAAGGCCGGTACCGTCGCCCGTGTGTGGCTAAGGCTTGGGGTCGCAGCGGCGGCAGCCGTGCTCGCCGCGGGCTGCAGTTCTGGTGACTCGACGGTGGCCAAGACTCCGCAGCCGACGTCGAGCGCGGTCACCACCACCGAGGCTCCCCCGCTACCACCGCCTCCCTCGACCACCACACCGCCGCCCCCGGATCCGTGTGCGGTGAATCTGGCCGCACCGACGATCGCGCAGACCGTCTCCGATCTGCCGCGTGACCCCCAAAGCAATCAGGGCTGGAACCCCGAACCGGTGGCCGGCAATTACAACGAATGCGCGCAGCTGTCCGCGATCATCATCAAGGCCAACACGAACGCCGATAAGCCCAACACCCGTGCGGTGATGTTCCATCTCGGCAAGTACATCCCGACCGGCGTGCCCGACACCTACGGCTTCAACGGTGTCGACACCACGCAGAGCACCGGCGACACCGTCGCGCTGGCCTACACCAACGGCCTCGGCATGCAGAGCGTGGTGAAGTTCCGCTGGAACGGCAACGGCGTCGAGCTGATCGGCAACGGCTGACGCGTCGGAGCGCCCGCCTACAGTAGGGCTGTGTTCGTCGCCGACGACCGCGTCATCTACAGCGCATCCGATCTCGCCGCCGCCGCACGCTGCGAGTACGCGCTGCTGCGCGCCTTCGATGCCAAGCTGGGCCGGGGCCCTTCGGTGTCGGTCGAAGACGAGTTGCTGGGCCGCACCGCCGAGCTCGGCGGTCAGCATGAGGAACGCCACCTCGACGAGCTGCGTTCGCTCACCGACGTCGCGATCATCGGCAGGCCCGCGTACACCGTCGCCGGACTGACCGCCGCCGCTGACACCACCCTGAACGCGGTCAGGCAACACGCGCCCGTCATCTACCAAGCCGCGATGTTCGACGGCCGCTTCGTCGGATTCGCGGACTTCCTGATCCTCGACGCCGACCGCTACCGGCTGCGCGACACCAAGCTCGCCCGCTCGGTGAAGGTGGAGGCGCTGCTGCAGCTCGCCGCCTACGCCGAGACGCTGTCGGCCGCGGGCGTTGCGGTGCACGACGACGTGGAATTGGTGCTGGGCATCGGAACAACGCGGGCCTACCACGTCGACGAGTTGCTGCCGGTCTACCGGTCCCGGCGCACCGCCCTGCAGGGTCTGCTGGACCGGCACCTCGCCGGCGACGTCGCGGTCAGCTGGGAGGACGAGTCCGTGCGCGCGTGCATGCGCTGCCCGGAGTGCGAGGCGCAGGTCCGCCAGCACGACGACCTGCTCCTGGTGGCGGGAATGCGAATTAGCCAGCGGGCCCGCCTGATCGACGCCGGTATCACCACGGTGGCCGAGCTGGCCGCGCACGACGGTCCCGTCCCGGAGATGCCGGCCCGCGCGGTCGCCGCGCTGAGCGGGCAGGCGCGGCTACAGATCTCCCCGCGGGTGGACGGCAAGCCGCCGTTCGAGGTGGTGGACCCGCAGCCGCTGATGTTGTTACCCGATCACGACAAGGGTGATCTGTTCTTCGATTTCGAGGGTGACCCGCTGTGGACGGCCGACGGTAACGACTGGGGCCTGGAGTACATGTTCGGTGTGCTCGGCGCGGGCGGGGAGTTCCGGCCACTGTGGGCCCATGACCGCCGCCAGGAACGCAAGGCGCTCAAGGGCTTTCTGGATATGGTACGCAAGCGCCGCAAGCGGTATCCGAAGATGCACATCTACCACTACGCGGCGTACGAGAAGACGGCCCTGCTGCGCCTGGCCGGCCGCTACGGCGAGGGCGAGAACGAGGTCGACGACCTGCTCCGCAACGGCATACTGGTGGACCTGTATCCCTTTGTGCGCAAGAGCATTCGGGTCGGCACCGAGAACTACAGCCTCAAGTCGCTCGAACCGCTGTACATGGATGCCGAACATCGGATCGGCGATGTCACCACCGCCACCGACTCGATCACGATGTATGCCCGCTATTGCGAACTGCTCGCCGAGGGCAATGACGACGAAGCCGCGACCGTGCTCAAGCAGATCGAGGAGTACAACTACTACGACTGCCGGTCCACCCGCCGGCTCCGAGACTGGTTGCTGCACCGTGCTTTTGAAGCCGGTGTGCCGCCGCTGGGAATGCAGCCGGTGCAGGACAGCGGCCAACTCGACGTCGACGACGACCTGGCCCGGACGCTGGGCGGCTTCGCTGGAGACGACATCACCGCCCGTAGTCCCGAGCAACGGGCGGTCGCGATGATCGCGGCCGCCCGCGGGTATCACCGCCGCGAGGACAAGCCGTTCTGGTGGGGCCACTTCGACCGGGTCAACAGCCCGGTCGACGAATGGTCGGACACGCCAGGTGTTTTCCTCGCCGACCAGGCAGTCGTCGATACCGAATGGCACGTTCCGCCGCGAGCCCGCAAGCAACAGCGCCGGTTGCTGCTGACCGGTGCGATCGCCGCCGGTGAACTCAACAACGACATGTATGCGCTGTACAACCCGCCGACACCGGCCGGCCTGTCCGACGACCCCGAGCGACGGGCATATGCCTCGGTGACCGTGCTCGGCTGCAACGACCCTGCGGCGCCGACCGAGGTGCTAGTGATGGAGCGAGAACCGAAGAGCGGTGGCACGTTCGACGCCGTGCCGTTCGCGCTCACGCCCGGTCCACCGTTTCCGACCAAGGCCCTGCGCGAGTCGATCGAAAGTGCGGCGACCCAGATCGCGGCCGGCCTGCCCGGCCTGCCGTCGTCGGCGATCGTCGATATTCTGCTGCGCCGCCCGCCGCGCACGGGTGCGCCGCTGCCACGGACGGGTGACAGCGCCGCCGACATCACCGCCGCACTGCTGGCACTGGATTCGTCGTACGTGGCGGTGCACGGCCCGCCCGGCACCGGCAAGACACACACCGCCGCCCGGGTCATCGCCGCACTGGTCAACGAACACCGCTGGCGCGTCGGCGTCGTCGCCCAGTCACATGCCGTGGTGGAGAACCTGTTTCGCGACATCATCAACGCCGGGGTGGATCCGGCCCTGGTGGCCAAGAAGCCCAATGGCGCCGGTCCGTGGACCGATATCGACGAAAAGACCTACCCCGCGTTCATCGCCGGCAACGACGGCTGCGTGATCGGCGGTACGGCATGGGATTTCGCCAACCAGACGCGGGTGCCTCCGGGCTGCCTGGACCTGCTGGTCATCGAGGAGGCCGGCCAGTTCTGCCTGGCGAACACCATCGCCGTCGCGCAGGCGGCCACCAACCTGCTGCTGCTCGGCGACCCCCAACAGCTGCCCCAGGTCAGTCAGGGCACCCATCCCGAGCCGGTGGACGCCTCGGCGCTGGGCTGGCTGGTCGACGGGCACCACACCCTGCCCGAAGATCTCGGCTATTTCCTGGACCGCTCGTATCGCATGCATCCGGCGGTGTGCGCCGCGGTGTCCCGGCTCTCCTATGACAACCGCCTGCACTCGGTGCAGGAGCGCACCGCCGCCCGCCACCTCGCCGGATTCGATCCAGGGGTGCATGTGCTGGCCGTGGAGCACGACGGCAACTCGACGGACAGCCGCGAGGAGGCCGACGCGATCCTGGCCCAGATCACCCGCATGCTCGGATCGGCCTGGACGGACGAGGACGGCACCCGCCCGCTTGCCGCGGCCGACGTGTTGATCGTGACCCCCTACAACGCCCAGGTGGTGCTGTTGCGGCGACTGTTGGATGCGGCGGGATTGTCCGAGGTGCAGGCCGGCACGGTGGACAAGTTCCAGGGGCGTCAGGCTCCGGTGGTGTTCGTCTCGCTGGTGGCTTCCTCGATCGCGGAGGTGCCGCGTGGAATCTCGTTCCTGCTCAACCGCAATCGGCTCAACGTCGCGGTGAGCCGGGCGAAGTATGCGGCGGTGATTGTGCGTTCGACGATGCTGACCGACTACCTGCCGTCGACACCGGCAGGGTTGGTGGAGTTGGGGGCATTCCTGGCCATGTGTGGTAAACCCACGGCATGAGTTCTGCGCTGTCCGAACGACTCCAGGCCATCGTGGGTGCCGCGCACGTCGTCACCGACGCCGACGTCCTGGACGGCCGCAGCGTCGACCACACCGGGCGCTACCGCGGAAAGGCCAGCGCGCTGGTCCGTCCCGGCTCGGCCGACGAGGTCGCCGCGGTACTGCGGGAATGCCGCGAGGCCGGTGTCTCGGTGACAGTGCAGGGCGGGCGCACCTCGCTGGTGGCCGGAACGGTGCCCGAGCACGACGACGTGCTGCTCTCCACCGAGCGGCTGACCGAGATCGGCGATGTCGACGTCGTCGAGCGGCGCATCCGGGTCGGGGCCGGGGTGACCGCGGCGGCCGTGCAGCGAGCAGCAGGCGCGGCCGGCCTGCTGTTCGGGGTCGACCTCGCCGCCCGGGATTCAGCCACCGTCGGCGGGATGGCGTCCACCAACGCCGGCGGACTGCGCACCGTGCGTTACGGCAACATGGGTGAGCAGGTGATCGGGCTGGACGTCGCCCTGCCCGACGGTTCGGTGGTGCATCGGCACAGCCAGGTGCGGGCCGACAACACCGGCTATGACCTGGTGTCGTTGTTCGTCGGCGCCGAAGGCACATTGGGGGTGATCACCGGGTTGGATCTGCGCTTACATCCGGTGCCCGCACACCGGGTGACGGCGGTGTGCGGCTTCGCCGACCTGGCGGCACTGGTGGCCACCGGAAGGGCCTTGCGGGACACCGAATCCATCGCCGCCCTTGAGCTCATCGACGGGCGATCCGCAGCACTCGCCGCGGAGCACTTCGACATTCCGGTGCCGACGCCCGGCGACTGGTTGCTGCTGATCGAGCTGGCCGGCGAGACCGACCTGACCGAGCGGCTGGCCGACGCGCTGGACGACGCCGAGCTGTCCGGCGAGCCGGCGGTGGGAATCGACAACGCCGCTCAGCAGCGGCTCTGGCAGGCCCGCGAATCCACCGCCGAGGTGGTCGGGCTGTTCGGCCCACCGCTGAAATTCGATGTGTCCCTGCCCCTGTCGATCATCCCGGCGTTCGCCGCGGACTCGGCCGCGTTGGTCGCCGAACACGCCCCGGATGCGATCCCGGTGCTGTTCGGCCACATCGGCGAGGGCAACTTGCATGTGAACGTGCTGCGCTGCGGCGCCGAGCAGGAAGCCCACCTGTATGCGGCGATGATGAAACTCATTGCCGCCCAAGGCGGTAACGTCAGCTCCGAGCACGGCGTGGGCAGCCGCAAGCGCGCCTACTTGGGCATGGCCCGCTCGGATGCCGATATCGCCGCGATGCGCACCATCAAGGCCGCCTTCGATCCGACGGGCTATCTCAATCCCGCCGTGCTGTTCGACTGACGGCATAACCGGCGGCCGGTGGCTCCACGAGATTGAAATTACGCAGGAGAACTGCGAGTAGACGTCTGCGTCACTTCAATCTCGCGGTCGTCCCCGCGCGAATGTAACGCCATGGCGGGAAGACGCAGCTTCTAGCGCCATCGCGTTACGCTCGGCGAGCTACGCCCGCGGCGGGCGGGGACGCACCAGCACCGACTGCTGGATGACGCCGACGGCCCCGTCGTCGTCGAACAGCGTGCCGACCGTCGTTCCCACGCCATCCGGCCCGTACATCGTCTCGGCACGGACACCGATCCAGTCACCGGCGGGAACCCGGTGAATGTGCACGGCCAGATCGGTATTCAGGAACGTGTACTTGGTGATGTCGATCTTGGAGCCGATGCCGTTGGCGTCATCGGCGACGGCGAACAGCCGTTCCAGCGGTGTCAGCTGCTCGCCCTGCACCAGGTCGACCAGCGGCCGCAGCCACGACTCCCCCGGGCCCGGCGCCAGCGGCTTGGTCAGCCACAGCCACTCCAGGCTGTGCACGTAGTTGCGGTCGAAGTTGTCGGCCAGATTGCGGTTGATGCCATCCGACCGCGGGCGCAACGGCGCGACCGGTGCCGACACCAGCGCCTCGGTGTCCAGCGTCAGCATCCGCCAGCCGCTGGCCCGCGCGACCGGACGTGGCTGCCCGTCGGGCCCCTGGCCGAGCATTGTCGCGGAGACCAATTCGATCTGCTTGCCGCCCCGCTCCACCGTCGCGGTGACCCACAAGTCCCCCTCGGCCGGTACCGGACCCAGGAGGTCGACGACCACCCGGCTCAGCCGGGTCTCCTCGCGCTGCTGACAGCGTTCCAGCGCGCGGACCAACAGCGCCGACACCGGACCGGCGTGCTGGATGTGCGACGTCCACGTGCTGCGAACCAAATCGGTGGCCCGGAACTTCTCCCCGCGCGGGTCGTCCGGATCGACGAGTTCGTAGTAGCTGTCGGTCATGCTCACCTTTCGATTGAGGGAAAGCCCGCGCCGGGGAATTCGACGGTGACCGTTTCGACGCGCGACTGCCGGGTGCCGACCAGCCGCTGCGGATAGGCATCCGAACTCGAGACCAGGAACAGCGTGCGAAGCTCCGGCCCGCCGAGCATGCAGGCGATGGCCGCTCGGTCGCCGATATCGATGCGATCGGTGACGGCCCCGCCGTCCGCAATACGCTCGAACTGGTGAGCCAGCGTCATCGACGTCCACACCCCACCCGCGGCGTCGAGCGCGATACCGTCCGGCGGGCCGTCGAGTCCGTCGGCGAAGATCCGCCGCCCGGACAACCCACCGCCACCGTCGATCTCGTAGGCGGTCAGTCGCCGCCCGATCGACTCGGCGACGATCAGCCTGCGACCGTCCGGTGTGATCACCATGCCGTTGGGGAAGTCGAGGTCCTCAGCCACCACCGCGATCGAATCGTCGAGATCGAGCCGGACGATGATGCCGCCCTCGCGGGCCTGCGAGCCGATATAGGCCCGGCCCGCCGCGTCGACCACCATGTCACCGAGGTTGGCAGGCGCGATCGCGGACAGGTCGGCGATCTCGGCGACCGCGTCTCCGTCGTAGCGCAGCACCACTTGGCGCTCGGTCGATACGATCAGCAGCGTGCCATCGGGACGGAAGCCCAGGCCCGCCGGCGCATGGCCGGGCAGGTCCAGTGTGGTCACCGATCCGTCCAGCGTGATGGTGTGCACCGCCTCGCCCAGCATGTCCGACAGCCACAACATGCCCTCGAACCAGCGGGGTCCTTCGCCGAAGGAGAAGCCATCGGCCAGTGAGGTGCGTGCCGGCGAACCGATAGCAGTCATGAGGCGACTTTACCCATCTGCAGACTTTACAAAAGATCGCATAAGTGTCACGCTCCGTGGGTGGCACTGTCAACGACCCACGCGTTACCGGAGGCATAGCCAGTGTGGTGTTATCGGCTCGTCGCGCCGTATACGTTCGAGCGGGTCACAGTGCCCGAACCCTCGTCCGATCGGCTGTGCGACGGACAGGTGCTGCTGAAGTTCCTCGCGGCGGGCATCTGCGGCAGCGACATCCCCGGCTTCAAAGGCGTGCAGGGCCGGCTGCCCGGTGACACCGGCGCACTGGCGGCCGAGATGGCGGGCTTTCCTGTCCACGAGATCGTCGGCGAAGTCCTGGCCAGCGCCCACCCCGACCACCGCCCCGGCGACCGCGTCGTCGGCTGGGCCTCCGGCTTCGACGGTCTGATGGAATTCGTGGTCTCCGATGGCAACGGGCTGGCCCCCTACGACCCAACGCTGCGCGCCGCCCACGCGGTCGGGCTGCAACCGCTGGCCTGCATTCTGTATGCGTTCGAACAACTTCCGTCCCTGGCCGGCAAGCGGGTCGCCGTGATCGGCCAGGGTTCGATCGGATTGCTGTTCTCGTATGTGGCCAAAGCCGCAGGCGCCCAACATGTCACCGGGGTCGACCCGATCTACCGCGATGACATCGGCGCGAAGTTCGGAGTCGACACCGTGGTGCGGGCCACCAGCGATCGCTGGGTGGCGCACCTGGCACCGCACGACAAACCCGACGTGGTCATCGAAGCGGTCGGCCACCAGGTCGCCACCCTGAACAACGCCGTCGAGGCGACCGGGTTCGGCGGCACGGTGTTCTACTTCGGCGTGCCAGACGACGACAGCTATCCGATCAGCATGCGGACCATGCTGCGCAACAACCTCACGTTGAAATCCGGTGTGACACTGGAGCGCAGGCGGGTGCTCGACGCCGCCGACGCGTTCGCTCGTGAGCATCCGGATCTGTTGAGCATGTACGTCACCCACACCTTCGGCGTCAACGACGTGCAGGAAGCCTTCGAGTTCGCCTGCCGCCCGACCCCGGGCCGGGTCAAGATCTCGATCGTGGCCTCATGATCGCCAGCAGGCTGCAGCAGGCACTGGCCGACAAGGCGCAGGTGTGGGGCGGCTGGATCACCGGCCCGACGTTCGCCGGTCCCGACGAATTCGCAAGGGCCGGTTACGACTACATCGGATTCGACATCCAGCACGGCTATCTCGACGACGCCGACGTCGCGCTGATCCTGCGCCGCATCGAGCACGTTCCAATCGCCACCGCGGTGCGGGTCCCGTCGCCGGCCGCCGCGCCGATCGGCCGGGTGCTCGACGCCGGGGCCGATGCGATCATCGTGGCGATGGTCGACCGGCCCGAGCAGGCCGCCGAGGCGGTGGCCGCGACCCGGTACGCACCCGACGGCATCCGCAGTTTCGGTCCGTTGCGCGCCAGCCTTGGCCACGACCCGGCCGAATTGGCGGCCAGGGTCAGCGTGTTCGCGATGATCGAGACGGCGGCCGGGCTGGACGCGGTCGCCGACATCTGCGCGGTACCAGGGCTGGCCGGTGTCTACGTCGGCCCGGCGGATCTGGCGATCTCTCTCGGGGTCGGAATCGTCAAGGCGACCAGCAACCCGAAGGTGCGTGACGCGGCAGTACGCGTGCAACAGGCCGCCACGGCGGCAGGCATCGTGGCAGGCATCCACGCCGGCGACGGTGTGACCGGAAAGGATTTGGCCGAGTTGGGCTTTCAGCTGATCACCCTCGCCCCAGAATCGGGCGCCCTGCGACGGGGCGCGACCGCCCATCTCGCGGAAGCCGAGGGCCGTCAATGAGCGCGGCCAAAGTCGCACTGGTCACCGGCGCAGCGCGGGGTCAGGGCGCGGCGCTAGTGAAACGGTTGCGGGCCGACGGCTTCAAGGTCGCCGCCGCCGACCGGCTTATCGACGAACTACGGGCGCAGGTCACCGAACTCGACGACCCGGATGTGCTCGCCGTCGAGCTCGACGTCACCTCCGAACAGCTGTGGTCGGCCGCGGTGGCCGAAGTCGTCGAGAGATTCGGCGGGTTGAGCACGCTGGTGAACAACGCAGGCGTGCTGCACCGGGCCTCGCTGTCCGAAGAGACACCGGAAGGCTTTGAAAGCAGTTGGCGATTCAACACTTTGGGACCGTTCCTGGGAATCCGGGCGTCACTGGAGCACCTGCGCCGGGCCGAGGGGGCGGCGATCGTCAACACATGCAGCACCGGAGCGATCCGGCCGTTCCCGTTCCACGCGGCTTACGGCTCGTCGAAATGGGCCTTGCGCGGCCTGACTCAGATCGCGGCCGCCGAATTGGCCTCTGACGGTATCCGGGTCAACGCGGTGTTCCCCGGACCGATCGACACACCCATGCTCGACGACACGGCCCGGCAACGTCTGATCGAGCGGTCGTACGGCGGCCGGCTCGGCCAGCCGATGGAAGTCGCTGACGCGGTGGCCTTCCTGGTTTCCGAGCACGCGTCGTTCATCACCGGAGCAGAGCTCGTTGTCGACGGTGGGCAATGCCTGCGGATCGGATGAACCCGCTGTCGGTCGGCATCATCGGCGCCGGCCCAGGCGGGCTGGCACTGGGTATCTTCCTGGCCAAGGCCGGCTTTCGCGATTTCACGATCTTCGACCGCGAGGACGGGGTCGGCGGAACCTGGCGGATCAACACCTATCCGGGGCTGGCCTGCGATGTGAAGTCGCACCTGTACTCCTACTCGTTCGACCTGAACTCGGACTGGAGCAGAATGTGGCCCGGTCAGCCCGAACTGCTGGAGTACTTCGAACGCTCCACTGATCGTCACGGCCTGCGTTCACACCTGCGGCTGAACACCGAAATCACCACGGCACAGTGGAATTCCGGCGCCAACACCTGGACATTGACCGACTCGGACGGCCAGGCCCACACCTTTGACATCGTGGTCTCCGCCGTCGGGATGTTCACCAGGCCGCTGCTACCCGAGCTCCACGAGCAGGAGCCGTTCACCGGGACACTGATGCACACCGCGCGATGGGACCATTCGGTGGACCTCAGTGGATCACGGGTTGCGGTGCTGGGCACCGGGTCCACCGCATCGCAGCTGCTACCCGAGGTCGCCAAGGTGGCCGACAGGGTGTACTCGGTGCAGCGCTCCCCCACCTGGATCCTGCCCAAGCCGGACCGGCCATACTCCGACCGGGAGCGCTGGATCTTCAAGCGCATTCCGTTCGCCAAGAAGTTCTACCGGACCCGGCTGTGGCTGCGCAGTGAACGCAACATCTCGGTGATCGAGAACGGCAGCGACAAAACCCAAGAGTTCAAGGACATCTCGCTGCGCTTCCTGGAATCGACGGTGGCCGACGCCGACCTGCGCGCCAAACTCACGCCGGATCATCCGCTTGGCTGCAAGCGGCTGGTGTTCGCCTCCGACTACCTATCGACGTTGACCCAACCGCACGTCGAGGTGGTGTCCAGCCCGGCCCGCTCGCTGCGGGCGCGCTCGCTGGTCACCGAGGATGGGTCCGAGCTCGACGTAGACGTGGTGCTCTGTGCCACCGGCTATGCCGCCACCGACTACCTGGGCCAGATCGAGGTCGTCGGCGAAAGCGACCGCTCACTACACGACACCTGGCACGACGGCGCCTTCGCATACATGGGCATGACCGTTCCCGGGTTCCCGAACTTCTTCATGCTGTACGGGCCCAACACCAATGTCGGCTCCAACAGCGTGATCTTCGTGCTCGAAGCTCAGGCCCACTACATCGTGCGGGCGTTGAAGCACCTGCGGCGCACGCGCGGACGCTATGTCGCGGTCCGGGCCCAGGCGACGGCGGATTTCCTGGCCGATATCGACCGGTGGATGGAAGGCACCGTCTGGACGACGCGGTGCAGCAACTACTTCCGCGCACCCAACGGCCGGGTGATCACCCAGTGGCCGCGCAGCGCACGCGCGTTCTGGTCGATGACCCGCCGATTCCGCCCGCGCGACTACACGTTCACGCCGGACGGTTAGTCGGTATGGAGCCCGATCCCGACATTCTCCGGCGGCTCGATCCCGCGCTGCACGCGTTCGCCGCCGCACGCAGCGATCTGTCGCTAAGTGGTCTTGCCGCCGTTCGGGATTCGCTCGATCAGCGGCGGCGCGATGCGATCGGTCAGATCGATGCCGCCGGGGTCGAGATCACCGACGCCATGGTTGGGCGGGAGGGCGCGGCGGCGGTTCCGGTACGGATCTACCGCGGCGCCCCGTCCCCTTCTCCTGCGGTCATCTATTGCCACGCAGGCGCATTCGTGTTGGGCAACCTGGACACCGACCACCGCCAGTGTGTCGAACTGGCCCGCCAAGGGGCCTGCACGGTGATCTCGGTCGACTACCGGCTGGCCCCTGAGCACCCCTACCCCGCAGCGCTCGAAGACGCCGCCGCGGTACTGGCATGGGCCTGGACGACGGCCCAGGAACTGGGACTGGACCGCGACCGGCTGGCACTGGCCGGCAACAGCGCCGGGGGCGCATTGGCCACCGGGTTGGCCCAGCAGTCGGCCGCCGAGACAGTGCCGCCCGTCGTCGGCCTCCTGCTGCACCAACCCGTACTCGACGACCGCCCCACCGCGTCCAAGGCGGAGTTCAGATCCACCCCGGGTTTCGACGGCGTGGCCGCCGAACTCATGTGGCGGCACTATCTCGGCCAAACCGTCCCCAGTGCTGCCGCAGTACCCGGCCGCAGCCACCAAATGATCGGCGCCGCAACCACCTTCATCACCTGCTCAGAGCTGGACCCATTACGGGACGAGGCGCTGGAGTACGCCCGCCAGTTGCTGCGGGCCGGCGTGCGAACCGACCTGCACATCTTCGGCGGCACCTGTCACGGATTCGACTCGCTGTGCCCCGACTGGGAGCTCAGCAAAGCGCTGCTGGCGATGCAGGCGGAGGCACTCCGGCGCTTCTTCCGCAAATCTTGAGCTTTACAGATTGTCGCGAAACTGTCACGCTGGGGAGCGTGCAAGATATCGACGAACGGGATCGGCAGCGCGAGGTCGCCAGGTCGCGTCAGCGGACGCCCCGGCATGCCCGCTACCAGCTCGACGTCGTCGGCGCCCATGTCGCCGATGTCGTGGACTCGGCGGGTGGCTGGCTGTTCGACCGGGTGATGGCGGGCTGGGACGTGCGGGTGGCGGTCGCCAATCCGGGCAATCTGGCTGCGCTGGAGATTCTCGGCGTCAAGTCGGTCGGTCTCGGCGCGGTGTTCGGTGTCGGCGCGAACGCCCCGACCGCGTTGGCGGTGGCCGGCGCGGTATGCAGCACCGACGATCGGGTGCGCGACGCACTAGCCGCTTCGGTGCGCTCAGCGCGCACGGAAGTCACCATGTGGGGTGACGTGTGGGTTCCCGCCATGGGACGCCCGGTCGACGAGGTTCGTCACGAATTGAGTGCAGCCGCACGGCTGTTCAAGGCACAGGCGGCGTTCGCCGCTGGGCTGGACGCAGCGGCCACGGGCTTCGAGGTGTTCCGCAGCTATGGGCAATCCATCGGGACCGATTACCCGGACTTGCTGCCGGTGGGCTGACGCCAGCCGCCGTTGGCCCTACTTGTCGACGAAGATGTCGATGATCGGGTTGTCGCCACCGCCGTAGTGGGACAGGTCCTCGATGCCTGCCGACCGCAGGACGTCGGAGTCGATCAGGCAGGAGCCGTTGACCTGCGAGCCAGGCGAGGTGAGGATCTCGACCGCCGCGTCAGCCATGATCTCCGGGCTGCGCGAGGACGCCATAGCTTCCTCGAAATCCGGGGAGTTGGCCACCGCCGAGGTCGCGATGTAGGTCTCGGGCCACAGGCAGCTGAAACCGATTCCGGTGTCGGCGTATTCGGCCGCCCACCCCATCGACAGCAGCGTCATTCCGTACTTCGACAGGGTGTAGGCCGGATGTGCGCCCAGCCAGTACGGATTGAGGTTCAGCGGCGGCGCGATGGTGACGACGTGACCGTTGGGCGACGTGCGCAGATGCGGCAGGCAGGCCTTGGTCAGCAGGAAGGTGCCCCGAATGTTGATCTGCTGCATGAGATCGAACTTCTTGGCCGACAACGTCTCGGTGGGATCGGTTGCGATGGCGCTGGCGTTGTTGATGCAGATGTCGACGCCGCCGAAATTCTGCACCGCCGCGTCGACCGCGCGGGCGACATCTTCCTCACTGCGCACGTCGCCGACCACCGCGACGGCCTTACCGCCAGCAGCCTCGATCTCGGCGGCCGCGGTGTAGACCGTGCCGGGCAGCTTCGGGTGCGGCTCAGCGGTCTTGGCCAGCAGTACGACGTTGGCGCCGTGCCGGGCCGCGCCGAGCGCGATGGCCAGGCCGATACCGCGGCTGCCACCCGAGACAACCAGAGTGCGGTCCGTGAGCGAGTGCTTCTCGGCCATCATTCTCCTCGCTGAAAATTACATTCTCTTTTTCGGCGAGCATAGTACTCAGACCAGTAGAACGAACGCCGGGGGTCGGCGCCGCTCAGTTCAGAAACGGGTTCAGGTCGGCACGCGGCACCGTCGCTTGGAGCGGCCCTTCGTTCTGACCGAACAACTGGTCCTGGTCGAAGAAGAAGATGACGGCGCCGTCGGTGATCGCGAAGTTCTGGTAGGTCGCCGCGTCCCGGCCACCACGCGGCGCTGTCCCGGCTCCCGGCGACAGTTCGCGGCGCACCGCCGAACAGATGACATCGACCGCACCCGGTTTGAAGGCGGTGTCGAAGGTGATGGGAGCCTGCTTGCCCAGGTCGTAGTTGAACGCTTTCACCGACGTGACCGGGTGGGCACCCACGTCTTGGCCGACCCGCAGCACCACACTCTGCGTGCCGGTGGCCGGCGGACCGGATCGGTACTCCTTGGCGGACACCGCAAGCTGGTATGGCGCGGGCCGGTCCCGCGGCGGGAACTTCTGGGCGTAGTCGACGAGCTGGTCGCGCTGCTGGATCAGGTAGGCCGTCACCGCTTGGGCGTCGGGGTAGTCGACCGGATAGCTGACCACGATGGTGTAGCCGGCTGTGTCGGTGCGGCTGTGGCAGATCTGGTCGGCGTCGACTGTTCCGCCGAAGTCGGCGCAGGACAGCGGATCCGCCGCAGCAGGACCGCATCCGACGACAGCGGCGAGCGCGACGGCGCCGATCATCGCGGCGCGCAGCACGTCAGGATTCCGCACTCGGGTAGAGCATCGCCTGGCTCACCCCGCCGCCGTTGACCGGCGGTCCGAGCAGGACGGTCGACGTGTTCGCCGCCGGGTCGTAACTCACCAGGGACGTGGTTCCGCTGCAGCCCACTTGGCCTCGCACCAGCAACCGGTCGTTGGCTGCGCCCGTCACGAACATGTTGTCGGAGACACCGGGAATCTTGACCCGAGTGGTGTGCCCGTCGGCGGTGAGCTTCGACAGAAACACTGTGCCGCACGCACCCACCGACTGAAGGAAGATGCCGCTCGGCAGTTTCCAGGCGTCACCGTCACCGATGTCGCCGCCGAATCCGTTGTCTTCCTGACCGGAGTTGACCGCGGTGATCGGCGTGGGTGTACCGCCGTCCAGTGGCACCTCCCATAGCTGGTTCGCCGAGCCGCCTTCGACGGTGCAGTGCGCCAGGATTGAGCCCGGAGTCCACCATTTGACCGGTCCGCAGATGGCTTTCGGCATCGGGGCCGGCAGTGTTTTGGTTACCTTGCCGTCGTTGCTCATCACGATGAGGCTGTTGTCGCTGCGCGGAACGACCTCATTGCCGAGGTTGGCGGTGGCTAGGACCAGCTGGGTGCCATCGGGCGACTCCGCGTAGTCGCCGCCGAACTGTCCCGCTCCACCCAGGTTGTCGGTCGGGTAGGTGAACTGCGGATTGCCCTTGAGGTCAACCCTTTTCAGGGTCCCCGGCTGGCTGCCGTTGAACGAGGTCGACACCAGCAGAGCGGTGCCGTTGGGCCGGGTGTACGCAGGATAGCCGTCGATCGGAATCGTGGTCTGCTCGCCGGTGTGCAGGTCGACCGAGATCGCCGATGCCGGGCTGGCATACGACCCAGTGAACAAGGCGTGGCTGCCGTCGCCCGACCAGTCGGCCAGCCGCATTTCACTGCCCGGCGCGAACGTGGTGATCACGTAGCGGTTACCCGCCGGATCCACCAAATACAGTGTCGTGTTGACGGTCTGAGGGTTCGGTTGGTCGGGCGCACCTTGTTCACCAGGCCGGTGCGGGGTGACCGGGCTCCACTCGGCGAGCGTCCAACCCGGCCCCACCTTCGACCAGGGGACATCCTTGACCGCGGCCTCGACGCCGGTGGCAGCGGCCGGTGTCGCCGGTGCGGCCGCACTGGTCGGTGCCGCCGAGGCACTCGACGAGGCCGCGGCCGACGACTTCTGGCCTGCGGGGGCGGTCGTCGACGAGCATCCCGCCACCACACCGACCGCCGCGATCATGGCGACGAAGCACCGAAAGTTGTTCATGCTGATGCCCTTTCCGATATAGGTCATGCGCCGATGCGGCCGACGGCGATCTTCGCGAATTGCTTGAGTTGGTCGCACGACGTGCCGTACCAAGTGGTGGCCCGGTACAGCCGGTTCCCGCCGAGCAGGACCACCAACGTGGTGGACGGCGGCGTCGTCGTCGGCTCGTACACGCATTGCGCCGCGACGCCGAGACCAGCGACGGGCGCGCCGTTTGTCCCACTGGTCGCCAGTTCGAATTGCGCTGCCGCGGAGACCGGAAACGACCGAGGTAAGCGGAGATTGGATTCCATACCGGTGTCGCTGCTACCGCTGGTGTAGCTGCAGGAGATGTCGACCGTGCCCGCCTGGTCGCCCAAGGCCCGGGTCCGTACCGGTGCGCCAAGCAGCGCACCCGCCTCGTCGGCGGACACCCAGTCACACGGCTGGAACCCAACGGGTGCCGCGGAGTCGACCGGGGCTAGCCGCAGCGTCACCGTGTCGGCGCGCCCGGTGGTGATGCCGGGGCTCGGCGACATGGAGGTGATCCGGAGGTCGGTTCGGTACGTGCCGGCGGCGCTGCTCACCGAGTCGCCTCCATCGGGCGCGATGCCCCGCACGTTGGTCCAACAGCCAAGTGCCCCAGACCGGATGGTTTGGCTCAAGAACTGGCCGGTGACATCCGGCAAGGCGCGCGGCCAGCCCAGTGTGCCGCACAGTTGGTCGAGGGTCGCCGGGCCGGGTTGGGCCGCGCAGGGCGCGGCCAAGCCTCCCGCGAGCGCCAGCACTGTCGCCGCGCAGCCGGCGAGAATCTTGCGCGTCATCAGGCGCTCGTGACCGGATGGACCTGCAGTTGGCAGGTGTCGATGGTGGTCGGGACGGTCACGGTGCCGGTGGTGTCGGGAGCAGTGACGAGGAGGTCGGTGTACGTCGGGCACTGGTTGGTGTCGGCGTCGACGGCGATGCCCTCCACCGTGGCCTGCGCCGGATGCCCCGGACTCACCTCCACCGTGGGCGGGACGTCCACACCGGTCGGCAGGCCACCCAGGTACCCCCGCAGCGTGCGCCTGGCGTGCAGCAACGGGCCGCCGGCACCCGAGTCCACCCCCGGATAGCCGGTCAGGGTGCAGGGGGCGGCGCCGGGCGCCAAGGCGAACACGAGCGGCACTCCACGATGGGAGACCCCGGCTTCCATCGGCAACGCGGTCACCACCAGTTGCGTCGATGCGCATGGCGGCGGACTGTCGTCCGCCCGCACGGTCGGCGACCATACGGGGGCGGCCAAGGCCGCCACAGCGATAGCCAAGGCCGGCTTGATCGTTCTCATTGCAGCAGTGAAGGCAACTCCTGGCGCTACCGATCCCAAATGCTGCGGGTCAGGCTAGCGGCAATTCGGTGCTGAGGACCCGGGAACGAACAGGCTTTTCAGCCGCCCGGTCGCGAGTGGCGACCGTAGGTTTCGACGTCGGCGTGCTCGTCGCGGTAATGGCGGCCCCGCCGCGGCTCGCTCTGGTCGGTGAGGCGATGCCGTGACCGTGGCGCCGGCTCGGGGGCAAGGCTCTCCAGGGAGCGGTAGTGCGATTCGCCGTCGACATGGAAGCCGTTGTGCGCAAATCCAATCGGGTCGACCTGTGGTTCGGGCTCTGGCTCTGGTTCCGCGACCGGGCGCTGCCACACGATCACTTCGGTCTCGTCGTCGACCGGTTCGGGTACGGGCGGCGGCCGGTAGGCCGGCTCCACCACGTATTCGACGTAGTCGTCGTCGTCATAGCCGTCGTCATAGACCGGGATCTCGTCGGTGATCTCGTCGTCGTCGGCACCGGCTCGAGCGAGCCGGGCACCCAGCCCACCGAGCACGAACAGCGCCGCGACGATGCCGAACAGCGCGACGAACGCCGGCAGCAGCATCGACTGTGACAGCGCAGCCGAGAACGGTTCGTGCAAGAACGTCGGAAGCTTCAGCACGGCCATCTCGCTGGGCGGTGCGTCGGCCGGCGCGGCCGGCATCTCGGCGCTGATCCTCGAGGCCATGAATGCGGCGATCCCCGCACTGCCGAGCACCGAACCGACCTGCCGGGTCGCGTTGTAGACCCCGGCGCCTGCCCCCGCCAGGTGCGGCGGCAGGTTACGGGTGGCGGTGGTGGCCAACGGCGCCCAGATGAATGCCATGCCGACGCCCATCGCGAGCAGCGGCAGCACCAATCGCCAGATCGGCGTCGTGGGCGTCATGTCGATCGACAGCCACGTCAGGGCAACCGCGACCACCGAGAAGCCGAACCCGAGGATCGGGCGGGGATGGGCCCGGTCCACCAGATGCCCCACGAACGGGGCCAGCACACCGCTGAAGATGGCCATCGGCGCGATCAGCAGCGCCGAGCGCGTCGGCGACAGCCCACACACCACCTGGGCGTAGAACATGATCGGCAGCATCATGGCGGTGACGACGAAGCCGATCACGGCCACACCGACGTTGGACAGGGTGAAATCCCGGTCGGCGAACATCTGCAGCGGGATCAGCGGCTCGTGGCGGTTGATCGACTGCCAGTACACGAACGCGGTGAAGAACCCGATGCCCGCGACGATCACCGCCCAGATCCAGGCCTGCCAGTGGTGGCTCTGGCCTTCCTGCAGGCCGAACACGACCAGGAACATGCCGACGCCGGACAGCACCACACCGAGCACATCGAACCGATGCTTACTGGTCGGCAGCGTCGGGATCAGCCAGACCGCCAGCGCCAGGCCGATCACGCCGACCGGCACGTTGACGAAGAAGATCCACTCCCAGCCCAGGCTGCCGACCAGGACACCGCCGGCCAGCGGGCCGACCAGGGTGGCCACGCCCGCGGTCGCACCCCACATGCTCATCGCCACGCCGCGGCGCTCCGGCGGAAAGATGCGGGTGATCGTCGACAGGGTCTGCGGGGTCAGCAGGGCGGCGCCGAGCCCCTGCGCGACGCGGGCGGCGATCAGCATCTCGATGGAGCCGGCCAGGCCGCACCACAGCGAGGACACGGTGAAGATGGCCAGGCCGATGATGTAGAGATTCTTCGGGCCGAAGCGGTCGCCGAGGCGCCCGGCCAGCAGAAGCGGCACCGCGTAGGCCAGCAGGTAGGCGCTGGTCACCCAGATGACGGTGTCGTAGTCGGTGATCTCCAGCCCATCCATGATGCTGGGATTGGCGACCGCGACGATCGTCGAGTCGACCAGGATCATGAAAAAGCCGATGAGCATGGCCCACAGCGCATGCCACGGATTCGCGGGGACGCCGGGCTGGTCCGCCGGCTCGGGGTCCAAGTCCACGTCCGGCGCCTGGCCGGCCATGTTCCTGGTCATATCGGTACCTCACTTCGGCTTACTGCAATGGTGTCGGGGCGCGCTGTCGAACCGCTTTCGGGCCCCCGCGCCTCATCGATTAGCAGCAACACCATGTGCGTAACGCGGTCGGATGTGGTTGTGCTTCCGACTGCACCCACGCCGTCAGATCGAGACTATCGGCCCGTCGAGCGGGTATGTGCCGGAGGGCCGCCCGGACGCGACGAGCGGGCGTAGGTTTGGCGGACGGGTGCCTTTCAGAATTCCAGCGCAGGAGAAGCCCATGCATTCCGACCGCTTTCGGCCATTAGTGGACACGGAGGGTCCGTTCGTCTCGATCTACTTCGACGACTCCCATGACACCCAGGACGCCGCCGCGCAGCTCGACGCACGGCTGCGGGATGTACGCAAACACCTCGAAGAGCAATCCGTTGACACCGCGGTGATCGAGGCCATGGACGGCGCGGTGCGGGGCACCCATCCGCCGGTAGGCCGCAGCGGCCGGGCAGTGATCGCCTCGGGCGACACCGTCGTCGTCGACGAGCACCTCATCAGGCCGCCGACGACCACGGTCATCCGGGTCTCCGAACTGCCATACCTGATCCCGATCGTCGAGCACGGCCTGCTGCACACCGTCTATCTGTTGGTCGCCGTCGACCACACCGGCGCCGACGTCACCCTGCACCGCGCCGGGCGGGTCAGCACCCAGACCGTCGAGGGCGAGGGCTACCCCGTGCACAAGGCCAAGTCGGCCGAGCACGAATTCGGCGGAGCGCAACCGCGAGTCGACGAAGCCATCCGCAAGAACATCCGCGAGGTCGCCGACCGCGTCACCCAGCTGGTCGACGAATCCGGTGCGGCGCTGGTGTTCATCGAGGGCGAGGTCAGCGCACGCACCGAACTGGTGGCGGCGCTGCCCGAGCGGGTCGCCGAGAAAGCCGTACAACTGCAGGGCGGCGGGCGCACCGCCGGAACCGATCAGGCCGAGGTGCAGCACGAGATCGGTCAGGAGTTCCTCACACGCCGGTTGGCCACCATCGACGACGCCGCCCAGCGGTTCGCTGCCGGGCGTGGCACCGGCCTGGCCGTCGAGGGTCTGGCCGACGTGACGGCCGCGCTGCGTGACGGTGCGGTGGACACACTGATCATCGGTGACCTCGGGGACGCTACCGTCGTCGCCGACACCGAGTTGGCGACGATCGCTCCCGACGCCGACACGCTCTCGGACCTCGGCGCGGCGCCCGAACGCACGCTGCGCGCCGACGAAGCCCTCCCGCTGCTGGCGGTGGCCACCGGCGCCGCGCTGGTGCGCACCGACGAGCGGCTGAGCCCGGCCGACGGGATCGGCGCAGTGCTGCGGTACGCGGAGAACAGCTCGGCAGGCTAGCCGGCTTCACCACTCTCGTCGGTGCCGACTGCCAGCAGCGCCAGCAGTGCGATGGCGACGCCCGCGGTCATGACGATCGACAGTGCGACCTCGTCGTTGCCCATCAGGCCCACCACGGGCGCGATCACCGCACCAACGGTGAACTGCGCGGCACCCAGGAGCGCGGCGGCGGTTCCGGAGGCTTCGTGGTGGCGCGAGAGTGCGACCGCGGGAGCATTGGGGATGACGAAGCCCATCATCGCCAGGACGGCCCAGACGGGGACCAGGAAGCCGTAAATGCCGCCGGTGTGAGTCACCGACAGGGCGATGAACACCGCACCGATGACGGTGCCCAACGACAGTGCTCCCACCAGAATGCGCTGGGGTGAGAACCGGCGCAGCAGCACGACATTGAGTTGGGTGGCCGCGACAAAGGCGATCGCGCCCGCGCCGAACACCAGCGCGAAGGTCTGCTGATCGAGCCCGTGCCGGCCCTGTAGGACGAACGCGGCACCGGCGATGTAGGCGAACAGCCCGGCCATCCCGAGCGCACCCACCAGGACCAGGATGACGAAACGCAGATCGCGCAGCAGCATCAGGTAGGTCGACGCGATCGACCGGACCTTCAGCGGGAGTCGGTTGGCCCGCGGAAGGGTTTCCGGCAGCGCGAGCGCCGCGACCACGAGCAGCGCACCGGCCAACACGATCAGCCCGGCGAACACCCAGTGCCAGGACGCCTTGAGCAACACCGCCGCACCTAGCGACGGCGCGACGATCGGCGCCACTCCGAGCACCAGCATCAGCCGCGACATGACCGTGGCGGCCTCGCTGTCGTCGAACAGGTCACCGACGACGGCGACGGCCACCACCATCGCGGCCGCAGCGCCCATCCCCTGCAGCCCGCGCGCCACGCTGAGCACCTCGATGTTCGGTGCGAACAGGCACAGCACCGAGGCCAGCATGTGTAAGACGATGCCCGCCATCAACGGGCGGCGACGGCCCAGGGAGTCCGACAGCGGGCCGACGATGAGCTGCCCCAACGCCAGACCCGCCAACGTGCCGGTCAGCGTCAGCTGCGCCACCGAGGAGGACACCCCGAGCTCGCTGGCGATCCGCGGCAGCGCGGGCAGGTACATATCGATGGTCAGCGGCCCCAACGCCACCATCGCGCCCAGCACGACGATCATCCGCAGCTGGCTGGGAGCTGCCACCACCGCGGTCTCGGCCGTCGGGTTTTGGGTGGCACTCACAGTGCGGGATGTTGCCATGCCCACCCACAGCGCGCGCCACTCAATATTTGTTCCTCCTGCGGCGATCCGACCCGCGGTGACCGGGATCACCGCAGGGCACGTTTCCTGTGTGGTCGTTCGTTAGCCTGGAGGCACGAGCAGGAAGGCACGCCCATGAAGGTCCGTCGAGAGCACTTGCCGGCGAGGGTCGATGACGACGCGACGACGTCGGCGCGGGTGCTCTCCCAGATCATCGAGCGCAGCACGCGTGTGCAGGCACCAGCGGTCAAGGCATACGTCACCCGGCTGCGCCGATCCAACCCCGAGGCAACCCCCGCCGATATCGTCACCAAGCTCGAGACACGCTATCTGGCCGCGGTGATGGCCAGCGGTGCCGCCGTCGGTTCGGCTGCGGCGGTTCCCGGTATCGGCACGCTGGCCGCATTGTCTGCGGTGGCCGGCGAGACGGTGGTGTTCCTGGAGGCCACCGCGGTGTTCGTGCTGGCGATCGCCGAGGTCCACGGCATTCCGCTCGAGCAGCGGGAGCGTCGTCGGGCGCTGGTGCTGGCCGTGCTCGTCGGCGACGAGAGCAAGGGTGCCATCGGTGACCTGCTCGGCCCGGGCCGCACCAGCGGCGCGTGGCTGGCTGAGAGTGCCGAGATGCTGCCGCTGCCGGCGTTGTCACAACTCAACACGCGCCTGATGCGGTACTTCGTCAAGCGGTACGCGCTCAAGCGCTCGGTGATGGCGTTCGGCAAAATGCTGCCCGTTGGCATCGGCGCTGTGGTCGGTGGCGGCGGCAACCGAATGATGGGCAAAAAGATAGTGAACAATGCCCGCACAGCGTTTGGGCCCGCGCCGGCCCGGTGGCCGGTCAGCCTGCACCTGCTGCCTGCGATCGAGCCGGGACGATAGCCGTTCGACGACGTCTGTCGACCGGTCGTCGCACCAGCTACGGGCAAGGTGCTGACGTGCTTCGGGAACGCGTGAGAAGAGTTAGCCTTTTAGGCGGCGGCCATGTGTCGGGGCACAAAAGTGGGGGCAAACCGTCCAAGCGCGGCTTGCCCGGACGAAGGAATTGAGGCGAGCAACTGCCGTGAGCAGTACTAGTTCACCATTCGGCCAGAACGAATGGCTTGTCGAGGAGATGTACCGCAAGTTCCGCGACGACCCCTCCTCGGTCGATGAGAGTTGGCACGAGTTCCTGGTCGACTACAACCCCGAGCCGACCACCGAGTCGATCGCCGTCGGCAACGGCCAGCCGGCCGCGGCTCCGGTATCGCCGCCGGAACCGGCACCCGCACCGGCTCCCGCCCCGGCCAAGACCGCGCCTGCGGGCAACGGTGCCGCCGCACCGGCTGCCCCGGCCCCCAAGGCCGCACCGGCTCCGAAGGCCGCACCGGCTTCCGCGGACAGCGGCGAAGAGACGCAGGTGTTGCGAGGCGCGGCGGCCGCCGTCGTCAAGAACATGAACACCTCGCTGGAGATCCCCACCGCGACCAGCGTGCGGGCCATCCCGGCGAAGCTGATGATCGACAACCGCATCGTCGTCAACAACCACCTCAAGCGGACTCGCGGCGGCAAGGTGTCCTTCACGCACCTGCTGGGCTACGCGATCGTGCAGGCGGTCAAGTCGTTCCCCAACATGAACCGCCACTACGCCGAGATCGACGGCAAGCCCAACGCGGTCACCCCCGAGCACACCAATCTGGGCCTGGCCATCGACCTGCAGGGCAAGGACGGTAAGCGCTCGCTCGTTGTCGCCGCGATCAAGAACTGCGAGACCATGCGGTTCGGCCAGTTCATCGCTGCTTACGAGGACATCGTGCGACGCGCCCGCGACGGCAAGCTGACCGCCGAGGACTTCGCCGGTGTGACGATCTCGCTGACCAACCCCGGCACCATCGGCACCGTGCACTCGGTGCCCCGGCTGATGGCCGGCCAGGGCGCGATCATCGGCGCCGGCGCGATGGAGTACCCGGCGGAGTTCCAGGGCGCCAGTGAGGAGCGCATCGCCGAGTTGGGCATCGGCAAGGTGATCACGCTGACGTCGACCTACGATCACCGCATCATTCAGGGCGCGGAGTCCGGCGATTTCCTGCGCACGATCCACGGCCTGCTGCTCTCCGACGACTTCTTCGACGAGATCTTCTTCGAGCTGGGCATCCCCTACGAGCCGGTCCGCTGGCGCACCGACAACCCCGACTCGATCGTCGACAAGAACGCCCGGGTCATGGAACTGATTGCGGCTTACCGCAATCGCGGTCACCTGATGGCCGATATCGACCCGCTGCGGCTGGACAAGACGCGCTTCCGCAGCCATCCCGACCTGGACGTCAACACCCACGGCCTGACGCTGTGGGACCTCGACCGGGTCTTCAAGGTCGACGGGTTCGCCGGCAAGGAATACAAGAAGCTGCGCGACGTGCTCGGGCTGCTGCGCGATGCCTACTGCCGCCACATCGGCGTCGAGTACACCCACGTCCTCGAGCCCGAACAGCAGAAGTGGCTGCAGGAGCGCATCGAGGTCAAGCACGAGGGCCCGACGGTCGCCCAGCAGAAGTACGTGCTGTCCAAGCTGAATGCCGCCGAGGCCTTCGAGACCTTTCTGCAGACCAAATACGTTGGCCAGAAGCGCTTTTCACTCGAGGGTGCCGAGACCGTCATCCCGATGATGGATGCGGCCATCGACCAGGCTGCCGAGCATGCCCAGGACGAGGTCGTGATCGGTATGCCGCACCGCGGCCGGCTCAACGTGCTGGCCAATATCGTCGGCAAGCCCTATTCGCAGATCTTCAGCGAGTTCGAGGGCAACCTGAACCCGTCACAGGCGCACGGCTCCGGTGACGTCAAGTACCACCTGGGTGCGAGCGGCAATTACATCCAGATGTTCGGCGACAACGACATTCAGGTGTCGCTGACCGCCAACCCCTCGCACCTCGAGGCCGTCGACCCGGTGATGGAGGGCATCGTCCGGGCCAAGCAGGACCTGCTCGACAAGGGCACCGGCGACGACGGCTTCACTGTGATGCCGATGATGCTGCACGGCGATGCGGCCTTCGCCGGTCAGGGCGTGGTGGCCGAGACGCTGAACCTGGCGCTGCTGCGCGGCTACCGCACCGGCGGCACGATCCACATGATCGTCAACAACCAGATCGGCTTCACTACCTCGCCGCAAGACTCACGCAGCTCGGAGTATTGCACGGACGTCGCAAAGATGGTGGGAGCGCCCATCTTCCACGTCAACGGCGACGACCCGGAGGCGTGTGTGTGGGTGGCGCGGCTGGCGGTGGACTTCCGGCAGAAGTTCAAGAAGGACGTCATCATCGACATGCTGTGCTACCGCCGTCGCGGGCACAACGAAGGTGACGACCCATCGATGACCCAGCCCTACATGTACGACGTCATCGACACCAAGCGTGGCGTGCGCAAGACCTACACCGAAAGCCTGATCGGCCGCGGCGACATCTCGATGAAAGAGGCCGAGGACGCGCTGCGCGACTACCAGGGCCAGCTGGAGCGGGTGTTCAACGAGGTTCGCGAGCTGGAAAAGGTCGCTATCGAACCCAGCGAGTCGGTCGAGGAAGACCAGATGATCCCCCGCGGCATGACCACCGCGGTGGACAAGGCGCTGCTGGCCCGCATCGGCGATGCGCACCTGGCGTTCCCCGAGGGCTTCAATGTGCACCCGCGCGTCAAGCCGGTGCTGGAGAAGCGCCGCGAGATGGCCTACGAAGGCAAGGTCGACTGGGCGTTTGGCGAATTGCTGGCGCTGGGAACATTTTTGGCCGAGGGCAAGCTGATCCGGTTCTCCGGCCAGGACACCCGTCGCGGCACGTTCACCCAGCGGCACTCGGTGATCATCGACCGCAAGACCGGCGCGGAGTTCACCCCGCTGGACCTGTTGACGATCAATCCCGACGGCACACCGACCGGCGGCAAACTGGAGGTGTACGACTCGGCACTGTCGGAGTACGCGGCAGTGGGCTTCGAATACGGCTATTCGGTGGGCAATCCCGATGCGCTGGTGCTGTGGGAGGCGCAGTTCGGTGACTTCGTCAACGGTGCGCAGTCGATCATCGACGAGTTCATCAGCTCCGGTGAGGCCAAATGGGGCCAGCTCTCCGACGTGGTGCTGCTGCTGCCGCACGGCCACGAAGGCCAAGGGCCCGACCACACCTCGGGCCGCATCGAGCGGTTCCTGCAGCTGTGGGCGGAGGGCTCGATGACGATCGCGTTGCCGTCGACCCCGGCGAACTATTTCCACCTGCTGCGCCGCCACGGCCTGGACGGGGTACACCGTCCGCTGATCGTGTTCACGCCGAAGTCGATGCTGCGCAACAAGGCTGCGGTCAGCGACATTCGGGACTTCACCGAGCAGAAGTTCCGGTCGATCATGGAAGAGCCGACCTACACCGACGGCGAGGGCGACCGCGACAAGGTCACCCGAATCCTGTTGACCAGCGGCAAGATCTACTACGAACTGGCCGCGCGCAAGGAGAAGGACAAGCGCGAGGACGTCGCGATCGTGCGTATCGAGCAACTGGCGCCGCTGCCCAAGCGACGGCTGAGCAACACGCTGGACAGCTATCCGAATGCACGAGAGTTCTTCTGGGTGCAGGAGGAGCCGGCCAACCAGGGTGCCTGGCCGACATTCGGGCTGACCCTGCCAGAGTTGTTGCCGGAGAAACTGACCGGCATCAAGCGGATCTCGCGCCGCGCGATGTCGGCGCCGTCGTCGGGCTCGTCGAAGGTGCACGCCGTCGAGCAGCAGGACATCGTCGACGAGGCGTTCGGCTGAGGTCCTAGCCGAACGGCGCCGACCGTGGGTCCCATGTACGCGAAATCGCAATTTCGCGTACATGACCCCCACACTCGAGCGCTCGGCATGCCACTGTGCGGTTCGATACGCCGCGCAGCCGATATCGGCCTCGCAGGCTAGCTCAATGGCCATGAAGGGACGCTAGAACCTCCTCGGACCGGCGCGCAGCTAAAAACCGAGGTTGCCCAGCAACGGCAGCGGGATCGGCGTCTGGCCGTTGGCCAAGTCCTGCACGGCGCGCGGGCAGAGGAACGAGACCGCGAGGCCGGTGAACATGGTGGCCGGGCCGAGCGGCCGGCCCAGGCGGTCGGCGACGGTGGACGCGATATCGGCGGTGTTCTGGCTGCGGTCTGCCAGCAGCGGGCAGATCGACTGGCCCAGCTCAACGGCCTGCCCCGGATCGATCCCGGTGATGCCGGCGCTGCTCAGCGCATTCAGGAAGTCGTCGGTGCTGGTGTCGGCCTGGGCAGGCGCCGCCAGCGCCATCGCGCCGGCGATCAAACCGGCAACGGCCGCGGCGCTGGAAATCCGGCGAAACATCATGCACTAAGCATCGCGGACGGGTATCCCCCTGTTACCCGCGGGGGGTAGCCCGATACCCTTGGTCCCACTAAACACACGTCAAACAACTCCGAGGAGCGTTCATGCACGGGTTTGCCGGGAAGGTAGCGGTGGTGACCGGGGCGGGGTCGGGCATCGGCCAGGCATTGGCGATCGAGCTGGGTCGCTCCGGCGCGAAGGTCGCCATCAGTGATATCGACACCGAGGGGCTCGCGGTGACCGAGGAGCGGCTCAAGTCGATCGGCGTCGACGTCAAGGCAGACCGCCTGAACGTCACCGAACGGGAGGCCTTCCAGGCCTACGCCGACGGGGTCAAGGCGCACTTCGGCAAGGTCAACCAGATCTACAACAACGCCGGCATCGCGTTCTCCGGTGATGTCGAGATCAGCCAGTACAAGGACATCGAGCGGGTGATGGACGTCGACTTCTGGGGCGTCGTCAACGGCACCAAGGTGTTTCTGCCCTACCTGATCGAGTCCGGTGACGGCCACGTCGTCAACGTCTCCAGCCTGTTCGGGATCTTCTCGGTGCCCGGCCAGGCCGCCTACAACTCGGCCAAGTTCGCCGTTCGCGGGTTCACCGAAGCCTTGCGCCAGGAGATGATCCTGGCCAAGCACCCGGTCAAGGTGACCACCGTGCATCCGGGCGGGATCAAGACCGCCATCGCCCGCAATTCCACCGTCGCCGAAGGGCTCGACCAGGCCGCGATGGCGCAGGCGTTCGACAAGAAGCTGGCCCGCACGACACCGGAGCGGGCCGCCCAGATCATCCTCGACGCGGTACGCAAGAACAAGGCTCGGGTGCTGGTCGGCGCCGACGCCAAGATCCTCGACGTGATCGTGCGGATCACCGGCTCGGGCTACCAGCAGCTATTCTCCACGGTGCTTCCCAAACTCGCCCCGCCGATGCGCTGAATTCGTCAGCGGCCCAACGGATGTGCCGACAACCAGTCCTCGGCGACTGACCGTGGATCGCGCCCCTCGGCGACGTGCTGGCGCATGTCGGCGAGGGACCCGGTGTCGAGCACCCCGGCGAGTTCGTTGATCGCGCGGACCTGCTGTTGGTCGAGTTCGTTGCGCCGATACAGCGGCACGATGTTCTCGGCCATCACCAGCGCGGGTTTGCGGTCGGCGAGCACGACGAGCTCAGCCGGTATGCCGGTGTCGGCGGTGCTCGTCCAGGCGGCCGTGACCTCCCCGGCCCGCATCGCCGCAAACATCGTTTTCTGGTCCGGGAATTCGTGCACGGGCCCCCACGTGCAGTCGCCCACCGCGGTGGGCAACCCGCGGGCGTGCGAGACAGCCCCCACCCGCAGTCCGGCGCAGTGACTCACCAGTGCGGTGAGGTCGCGGCTACCCCACGCTGTGGCGGTCGCATCGGTGACGGCCAGCGCGGGCTTGTCCTCGGCTGAGGTGGTGTAATCGCCGGCTGCGACCCCTTCGGGCAGCACCCCGACCATCGCGCGATACACCTGCGAATCCGACCTGGCCGTCGTACCCGGGGCGAATTTCTCCAGCAGCCGACCGGTGAATCCTGGCACCACACTGACCGCGCCGGAATCCAGTGCCACCAACGGATCGTCGACGACCTGCACATGCGCGGCACTGCCGTAGGAGCGCAGTGCCGCGGCATACAAATGCGCAAGCAGGCTCATTTCCGGGTCGGCCGTCGCGCCGACCGCCAACGACTGAGCCGGCGGCGGGGATCCGCACGCCACGACCACCAGAGCCAGCAGTCCCAGCACCAGCCGGCGAAACATCGTCGGCCTCAAGAGGTTTCGCCCTAGGCTTCGGACGCCGCGGCCACCGCCGCAGCGACCGCAGGCCCGACCCGCGGATCCAGCGGACTGGGCACGATGTGGTCGGCCGCGAGATCGTCGCCGACGACGGAGAAGATCGCCTCTGCCGCTGCGACTTTCATCTTCTCGGTGATGCGCCGAGCACCGGCGTCGAGCGCACCGCGGAAAACCCCCGGGAACGCCAGAACATTGTTGATCTGGTTGGGGAAGTCGCTTCGCCCGGTCGCGACCACGGCGGCGTGCTTGCGTGCGGCGTCCGGGTGGATTTCGGGATCGGGGTTGGACATCGCGAACACGATGCCGCCCGGTGTCATCGTCGCGATCAGTTCTTCGGGAACAAGTCCGGCCGAGACCCCCATGAACACGTCCGCGCCATTGAGCGCCTCGGCAATCCCGCCAGTGAGTCCCCGAGGGTTGGTCCGCGTAGCCAGCTCTGCCTTGACCGAGTTCATGTCGTCGCGGCCGGTGTGCAAGACGCCCTGGCTGTCCAGCACCGTGATGTCGGTGATGCCCGCGGCCAGCAGGATGTTTGTGCAGGCGACGCCTGCGGCCCCGGCACCCGACATAACCACCTTCAGCTCGTGCATGTCGCGATCGAGAAACTTGGTGGCGCCCAGCAGCGCGGCGAGGACGACGATCGCGGTGCCGTGCTGGTCGTCGTGCATGACCGGGCAGTCCAGTGCCTCGATGAGGCGCTGCTCGATCTCGAAGCATCGGGGCGCGGAGATGTCCTCGAGGTTGACGGCACCGAACGTCGGGCGCAGCCGGATGATCGTCTCGACGATCTCGTCAGGATCCTTCGTGTCGAGCACGATCGGGATCGAGTCCAGGCCGCCGAACGTCTTGAACAGTGCGGACTTGCCCTCCATGACCGGAAGCGACGCGGCGGGACCGATGTCGCCCAGGCCGAGGACCGCGGTACCGTCGCTGATCACCGCGACCAGGCGATTTGCCCAGGTGTACTTCTTGGCCAGGGTGTGGTCGGACGCGATCGCGCGGCTGACCTGGGCTACGCCCGGGGTATAGGCAATCGACAACGCCCGCTGGGTGTCCAGCGGCGCCTTCAGTGCGACGGACAGCTTCCCGCCGACGTGAGCGGCGAAGATCTCTTCATCATCGATGACGACGCGGGGGGTACTCACCATTTCGGACACGGCGTCAGGGTACTCGCCCCCGAAACCTCACTGAGCAGGGTTCCCCCGCAGTGAAGTACGCCCGGAAAGCTACTGACGCGTAGCATTTCCACTCGGGCCCATCGGGGCCCCACCCGCCGCGTGAGGGGAGGTCGCACCATGCCGTCGTTCCGTCCTTTGCCACCGTCGCTACTCGGTTCCGGCCGATCCACCACCCCCGCTGAGATCGACGCAAGACGTATTCACGTACCCGTCGCCCGCGCGATGGTGGACTGCGCGATCTACGTGGACGGGGAGCGTCTGCCCGGCAAGTACACCCATGCGGCCGCACTGGCCAAGGTTCACGAGCTGTGCGCCGAGGGGCAGAAGGCGTTCGTGTGGCTGGGATTGCATGAGCCCGACGAACATCAGATGGAGTCGGTGGCACACACCTTCAATCTGCATCCGATCGCGGTTGAGGACGCCGTGCACGCGCACCAGCGGCCCAAAGTGGAGCGCTATGACGATGCGCTGTTCCTGATCGTCAAGACGGTGAAGTACGTGCCGCACGAATCCGTGGCCCAGGCCCGCCAGATCGTCGAGACCGGCGAGATCATGGTGTTCGTCGGAGCCGACTATGTGGTCACCGTCCGCCACGGCGACCACACGGGCCTGGCCGGGCTCCGTCATCATCTGGAAGCCGAGCATCTCCAGCTCGCTCTGGGCCCGTACGCCGTGATGCACGGCATCGCCGAGCATGTCGTCGAGAGCTACCTCGATGTCGCACGCCTGATCGAATGCGATATCGACACCATCGAGGAAGAGACCTTCTCCCCCGATCTCAAGACCGATATCGCCCAGATCTACATGCTCAAGCGCGAAGTCGTGGAGATGCGCCGCGCGGTGGGTCCGCTGACCGCCGCGCTGCAGAAGATCACCACCGAGCACAAAGACCTGATGACCAAAGAAGTTCTGCGCTATATGCGCGACGTACTCAGCTTGCAGAGCCAGGCCGGTGACCAGATCTCGAGCTATGACGAGTTGCTCAGCTCCCTGGTACAGGCCGAGCTCGCCAAAGTGGGCATGCAACAGAACCTCGACATGCGCAAGATCTCGGCGTGGGTCGCGATCGCTGCGGTGCCGACGATGATCGCCGGCATCTACGGCATGAACTTCGAGCACATGCCCGAGCTGTCCTGGACGTACGGTTACCCGGCCGTGCTGGCTCTGATGGCGACGGTCTGCGGGTTCCTGTATTTCAACTTCCGCCGCAATCACTGGCTGTAGAACACGCGCTCGCCTGCCCCGCGTATGGATTGAATCGATCTGAACGAAACTTAGCCAACGGAACTTGTACATTGGCTGGATTCCCCTGGGCCCTTTGTCCAAACTGCTAACTCTTGCGATGTCCTGATAACCAATTCCGCGTAAATATTCGCCCAGGTCTTTGCCAGAACGTTCACAGGGAAAACAAATCTGTGCGTGAATAACGGCCGGACGTCATATCAGCGCAGATTGAGGCAGCAATCATGGGCATTTCGTCGGGGAATCAGCCATTCGGTCGGCGGCGTCGCGGTCGTGACCTTCCAGTGCTGCGCTGGCTTCAGATCGGCACGGCTGCAACAGGATTGGGCGTGGCGCTGCTCGCCGCGCCGGCGGTGGCCAATGCCGATGACGGCAGCGCATCGTCCGGAAGCAACTCGACGAAACCGGCGGACTCATCCCGCGGCACAGCAGGGACGGCGCGACAACACAACAATGCTGCGAAGCCCGGCAAGACCTCGAGCACTGCCGACCGCGCCAAGGTCACCGTCACCCCATCGGCGTCGGCATCAAACGACAGCCACACCCATGCTTCGACTTCGGCGGTGGCGGCCACCCAGATGTCATATCCCGCACAGGTCACCGCGCCGGTGACCGAGAAGGGAATCGTCACCGAGGCGCTGAAGTGGGCCGGGCTCGGGGACCTGGGAGCCAAGCTACCCCTGCCCGATGCGCCCGTCGCCGACGTCGTTGAGGCGGCCTGGATCGGGGTGCGCCGCTTCCATTACACCTACTTCAACTCCCGGCCGACCATGAGCCCGGGCAGCTATACCCAGGATCTCAACACCGGAGTGATCACCGGCGAGCTCGGCGGCCACGACGCCGACGGCGACGTCCTGACCTACAAGATCTCGACCGCCCCCAAACACGGGACGCTCACCATCGCCGACGACGGCACCTACACCTACACCCCCGATCCCGCCTCCGCCCACACCGGCGGCACCGAGAAATTCGGTATCACGGTGGAGGACAACTCCGAAAACCCTTGGCACAACCACACGTTGAACCGATTCCTCGACGGGATCACTGCCGCACTGGCTCGGCGTGGGCTGGGCAACCCCCCCACGCCCGACAGCACAGCGATCGTCGCGGTCGCCATCGGCCCGGTCAACCACGCCCCCACCGTCGCGGTGACCACCAGTGCCGCCTCGGCAGACGGCAGCCGCATCATCACCACCAGCACCGGCGACTCCGACGGCGACCCGGTCACGGTGACCGCGAGCGCCCCAGGCCATGGCACCCTGGCCGCACTGACCACCGCCGAGAAGACCGCGCTGGGCATCAGCACCAACGCCACGGCCTACCGCTACACCCCGACCAGCGCCTTCGCCCACACCGGCGGCACCGACACCATCGCCGTCACTGCCACAGACAGCTACGGAGCCAGCAGCCAAACCCCCGTCACACTCGACGTGGCAGCGACTAACCAGACCCCCACCGTCGCGCTGACCGTCGCCAGCTCCGACCCGAGCACCGGCAAGGTCACGATCACCCCCACGATCAGCGACACCGACGGCGACACCGTCGTACTGGCCGTCACCGTCCCACCCATCAACGGAGTCGTCACGGCCAACGCCGACGGCACCTTCACCTACACGCCCAAAGCCGGGTTCACCCATACCGGCAGCACCGAGAGCATCACCTTCACCGCCACCGACACCTACGGTGCAACCGCCCAGGCCATCGCCACCGTCGTCGTCACCCCGATCAACCACGCGCCCACCCTCACCCTCAACACCACCAGCGCCATCGTCAACCCTGTCAACGGCTCTCGGGTGATCATCTTGACTCCCAACGACTCCGACGGTGATGCCGTCACCGTGACCGCATCGCCGCCTGGCAACGGCACCCTGACCGCACTGACCGCTGCCGAGAGAACCCAACTCGGGATCACCGGTAACGCCGTCGCCTACCGCTACACCCCCGACGCACCTTTCGCCCACAGTGGTGGCACCGACGCGATCACCTTCACGGCCACCGACAGCCTCGGCGCCGCCACCCAGGTCCCAGCCACGATTACCGTGGCCCCGATCAACCATGCCCCGACCATGGGCATCACCGTCGGACCGGCCAACTCCGTGACCGGCGTGCGGCGGATCACTGTGACAGTCAACGACTCTGACGGTGACCCGGCGACCGCCGTCCTGAGCACTGGTCCAACCCACGGCAACCTGACCAACAACGGCGACGGCACCTACACCTACACCCCCGACAGCGGCTACGTGGTGACCGGCGGCCCGGAAACCATCTCTTTCACCGCCACCGACAATCTCGGGGCCACCAGGGAAACCCCTGTCACGTTCACCGTTGCCGCCAGTAATCACCTTCCGACCGTGAACATCAATGTCGGTGTGGCCAATGCGAATACCGGTAGCCGGATCATCATCGCCACGCCCAGTGACGCCGACGGCGACGCGGTCAACGTAGCGGTGACTCTCGGTCCCACCCGTGGGACGCTGAGCCCACTCACCACTGCCGAAAAGCTCGCTATGGGGCTGACTGCCAACACTGCGGCCTACCGCTACACACCGTCGGCGCCCAACCCCCATGCCGCCGTCGTCGACTCCGTCGGCTTCGGCGCCACCGACAGCCACGGCGCGTTCACCAACAACGTCGTCACCTTCACCGTCAACGCGTACAACAACGCCCCGACAGCCGGCGTCGCGGTCAACGATCCCGATCCGACCACCGGAGCAGTCGACGGCACCGTCGTCGGCACCGACGCGGACGGCGACTCCCTCACCTACACCGTGAGTCTCGGGCCGGTCCGCGGCACCGTGACCGTCGACCCGACGACCGGTCAATTCACCTACACCCCAAGCGATGAGGCACGAGCTGCCGCCGAAGGAGTCGGACACACCTTCACCGGCACCGGATGGGTCACCGGGTCGAACTTCAACTCCGTCAACTCCAGCTATCCGCCAAACCAGACGCTGAGCCAGTACGTGGTGTTCGACAGCGCAATGCAACAAGGCGGGACGTTCAACCTCAGCGTCAACGCTCACGCCGGCGGTGGTAGCCCCGGGCAAGCCGACACCGCCAACGTCAAGCTCGACTTCTACCGAGCCGACGGCACGGTGGTCACGACGGCCCGCACCCTCTACGACAGAAATCTCTCGCAAACGAGCGGCAGCGTGTCATGGACCACCATCGGCCTCTCCTACGACCTGAGCCAAGCCGACGCTGCCCAAACCGCCTATGTGAAGATCAGTTTGATCGGCGTCGACGGCGACTTCTGGGCCGGCAACTACGGAGCTCAGTGGGCCGTTCCCACGCTCAGGTTCAACGGCAGTGCAACGAACATCCTCTACAACCCTGAGTTCGGTCAGGTCGCCCAGGGCTGGACCGGCAACGTGGCGGCTTGTGGATCCCAGGGCGCGACTCAGGCGTGCGTGACCAACTCCGGTGTCGGTGCGAACGCCGGCGGTGGCGGATACGACGCGTACGGCGGCAGCGTGACCGGACATGCGGGCGGCTACTCGAACACCCTGTCGGCCGTGCAGCTACTCACGACCGTCAACAACGGTGGAACGCTGCCCGCGCAGCTGAGCGATTCGTTCGAGGTGACCGTCGCCGACAGTCACGGTGGATCCACCACTGTCGTGGTCGATGTGCCCGTCACTCCATCGTCGACGGCCGCGGGGCTGGGCGTCTAGCCCGGCTGGGACGCACGCCGGTTCGGATCCAGCACGTCGACACCGTCGTCGAGCCATGCCTGGCGCATGGCGTCGGCCCCCTTGAGCCGCACCCACGCGGCTTCGGTCTGGGTGAGCGGCGTGGCCGCCAGGAAGTGGACCGGCTCTCGGGGTGCCCCCAGCGGCAGGTCGGCGATGGCCGAATCACCAAGCAGCACAGCGGTGAATGCGGCACCCTCCCACAGCGGTGCGGACAGATCGATCAATGCGTCGGCGACCAGCACCACGCCTTCCACGGCCGGTGTCGCGGCCACCACGGCCAGGCTGCGGGCCAGACCCGTGGTGGGTGTGGTGGCGCGTAGCGGGAGTACGACCTCGGCGCGTGGGCCGAGCAGCGGGTCGGCGACACCGGCGGTCGGCTCGGTCATCGGGTGCCGCGAACACCCAAGCGTCACATAGTGGGTCACGCCTTGCGGGTCCGGTCCGAATCGCAACACTTCGAGGCGTTCGAGTCCCAGGAAGGTCACACTCGCCGAATCCGGCTCGGCATCGATCCCGGCTTCGGTGAAGTGGCCACGCACATGGGCGCGGACCGGATCCAGGGGCTGACTCACTTAGGCTGGGGGCGGGATAGTCAGGTTGACACCGCTGTCGGCGTCGAAGATGTGCAGCTTGGCCGTGTCGAACGCCAACTCGACCGTCTGCCCGATGGCCACCTTGGATTCCGCGGAAAGCCTTGCCACGAACTCGTTCTCACCGGCGCCGGACTCTGCGGCCAACTCGGCCAGTTGCGCCGACTTGGCACCGTCCCCCGAGGTCTTGAAGTACACGTACTTGTCGGCACCGAGCGACTCGACCAGGTCGACCTTCACCTCGAAGGTCAACGCGCGGATGCGCTCGTAGGCGTCGAGCAGCGCAGCGTCCTCGAAGTGCTCGGGACGTACCCCGACGATCACGTTGGCAGGCTTGGGGTGCCGGCCGACCACGTCTTGGATCTCCTGGCTCAACGTCACCTCGCCGAACGGCAGTCGCAGCCCCATATCGGTCAGCGATGCCGGGAAGAAGTTCATCGCCGGCGAGCCGATGAACCCGGCGACAAACAGGTTCGTCGGCCGCTCGTAGAGCTCCTCGGGGGTGCCGATCTGCTGTGCCTCACCGGCTCGCAGCACCACGACTCGATCGCCGAGAGTCATCGCCTCGGTCTGGTCGTGCGTGACGTAGACAGTGGTGGTGCCAAGCCGGTTCTGCAGCCGAGCAATCTCACCGCGCATCTGGACCCGCAGCTTCGCGTCCAGGTTGCTCAACGGCTCGTCCATCAGGAACGCCTTGGGCTGGCGCACGATCGCGCGACCCATCGCCACCCGCTGGCGCTGCCCGCCGGACAACTGCGACGGCTTGCGGTCCAGAAGTTCGGACAGGTCAAGGATTTTCGCCGTCTCCTCTACCTTCTGGGCGATCTCGGCCTTGTTCAGCTTGGCCAGCGTCAGCGGGAAGGCGATGTTCTGCCGAACCGTCATATGCGGGTAGAGCGCGTAGGACTGGAAGACCATCGCGATGTCGCGGTCGCGGGGAGCCTTCTCGTTGACCCGGCTACCGCCGATGCGCAGTTCCCCCGAGCTGATGTCCTCGAGCCCGGCGATCATGTTGAGGGTGGTCGACTTGCCACAGCCGGACGGGCCGACCAGGATGACGAACTCACCGTCGGCGATCGTCAGGCTGAGATCGTTCACAGCGATCGCGCCGTCCGGGTAACTCTTGGTGACATGGTCCAGAACTATCTCGGCCATCGAAATCCTCGCTACCCCTTCACCGCACCGGACGTCAGCCCGGCGACGATCCGTCGTTGGAAGATGAGAACGAACACGATGATCGGCACCGTGATCACCATCGCACCCGCGGCGATCGAGCCGGTCGGCTCCTCGAATTGTGAACTGCCAGTGAAGTTCGCGATCGCCACCGGCGCGGTGATCGCCGCGTTGGTTGCCGTCAGCGACAGCGCCAGCAGCAGGTCGTTCCACGCGAAGATGAAGACCAGGATCGCAGCCGTCACGATGCCCGGCGCGGCCAGTGGCGCAATCACCCGGCGAAACGCCTGGGCCGGTGTCGCGCCGTCCATCTTGGCGGCCTTCTCCAGATCCCATGGGATCTCCCGGAAGAACGCCGACAGCGTGTAGATCGCCAGCGGCAGTGCGAACGTGATGTACGGGATGATCAATCCCGGCCAGGTGTCGAACAGTCCAAGCCGGCGCTCGATGTTGAACAGCGGTGTCACCAGCGAGATCTGGGGGAACATCGCGATCAGCAACGCCGCACCGATGAGCGCCTTCTTGCCCCTGAACTCCAGCCGCGCCACCGCGTAGGCCGCCATCCCGCCGATGACGACCGCGATCACCGTGGTGATGAGCCCGATACCGATCGAGTTGATCAGCGCGGAGCTGAACGCATCACCGTTGAAGATGCCCTTGTAGTTGTCAAACGTGATCTGCGACGGAATCAGCTTGCCGTCCTTGACCGTTGACGTGGGTTTGAGCGACAGGCTCAGGATCCACAGCACCGGGAAGAGCGCATAGATCACCACAAGGGCATCGATGACGACCCAGCTCGCCGCCCGCCTGGCGCCAACCCGTTCGGACATCTAGCGCACCTCGTTGTCGGTGCCCGGGGCAGATGCACCGAACAGCTTGATGTAGATGAAGGCGATGACCGCCACCGACAGGAACACGAGCACGCTGATCGCCGAGCCCAGTCCGATGTTGAAGGCCTTGAACAGGTTGTCATAACCCAGGATCGACACCGATGCGGTGTCGTTGGCGCCGCCGGTGAGCACATAGATGTTGTCGAAGATGCGGAACGCGTCGAGCGTGCGGAACACCAGCGCCACGAGGATCGCCGGTTTGATCAACGGCAATGTTACCTTGACCAGCCGCGTCCATGGGCCCGCCCCGTCCACCTGAGCGGCCTTGAGCAGGTCCTCGGGCACCAGCGCCAAGCCGGCCAGCAACAGCAACGCCATGAACGGTGTGGTCTTCCAGACCTCGGCGAGGATGATGATGGCCAGCGACGGAATCTGTTGCGTCAGTGGCGCACTGTCGTCAGGCAGCAGGTTGGCAAGGTAACCGGTTCCCGGCGTCCAGGCGTAATACCAGCTGTACGAGGCGGCGACGGTGACGATGCCGTACGGAATGAGGATCGCGGTCCGCACCAGCCCTTTGCCGAAGATGGTGCGGTGCATGACAAGCGCCAGGGCCATACCCAGCACGAACTCGATGGCCACCGAGATCACCGTGATGACCAGGGTCACCACGAACGCCGTCCACCAGTACTTGTCGCTCAAGATGGTCTGGTAGTTCTCGAACCAGATGAACTTGGTGTCGGCCGGGCTGGCCAGGTTGTAGCGCTGCAGACTCAGCCACAGGGCGTACACGATCGGGTATGCCGTCACCGCGAGCATCAGCACGACGGCCGGGGTGATCAGCAGATAGGCTAGCTTGCGCTGGGACCGGCGATCGTCGGTGCGGGGCGTCGCAGCGGTCATGGGATCAGCCCCTTCCCGTCGATCGCCTTCTGCACCTGCGCGGTGAGCTCATCGGCGGTCTTCTCCGGATCGATCTTGGTGATCGGGGCCAGCGTGGCCGAGATGCGGGTCGACACCGCCTGATAGTTCGGCGTCGCCGGGCGCACCGCCGCAGTGGTCAGCTGGTCGCGGATGATCGAGTACTGCGGATATTTCTTCTGGAACTCCGGGTCGGAGTACAGCGAGGTGCGCACCGCGGGCAGACCGCCCTCGATCGAGGTGAACTTCTGGTTCTCCAGATTCCGGATGCAGCGCACCGCTTCGAACGCCTCAGCCGGATGACGGGTGGTCTTGGCCACCGCGATATTCAGTCCGCCCAGGGTGACCCGCGTGGGCTGGCCCGGGATCACTCCGGGGTACGGCGCGAACCCGAACACCTCTTTGGCGGCGTCGAAGGCGACGGTGAATTGGTCGTCGGTCGGCGAGAAGGTGCCCGCGTCGTTGATACTGCCTGCCAGTTCCGCCTTGTCGTTGAGCGGCAGGAACGGCACGCCGCCCTTGACCGCGTTCTCCAGCATCGAGGCGAACACGAACGGCCAGTTGACCTCCAGTGCCGCCTTGCCCTGCTCGAGAGCCAGCCGTGCGGTGCCCTCGTCGGTCTGCGTGACCGACGGATCGGCTCCCGGCGCGGTGGCGACCGCCTTGATGATCTGCAGTGCCTTGACGGTTGCGGCGCGGTGCTCAGGGGTGTCGGTTAATGTGACGTGTTTGCCGTCCTCGGAAAGAACCTGTCCCCCAGCGCTTTCCAGCAAAGTGTTGAACCACACGACCAGGCCTTCGTACTGCTTGGCCTGAACGGCGATCCAGCTGGGCTTGCCCTCGGCGTGCAGGCGGGAGGCCTGCGCCACCATGCCGTCCCAGGTGTCCGGCGGCGGGTCAACCAAATCTGCTCGGTACCAAAGCAATTGAGTGTTGGTTGTGACCGGCGCGGCGAAGAGCTTGTTCTGCCACTTGGCGGTTTCCAGCGGGCCGGGCAGGGTGTTGTCGGTCGCGTCAGCCTCGGCTTGCCCGGCGGGATCGTCGGACAACGGCAACGCCCAGCCGGCTTCGGCGAACTCCGCGGTCCACACCACGTCCAGTGCCATCAGGTCGAGCGTTCGGTCGTTCCCGGTCAGCCTGCGCGCCAGTTGCAGCCGTTGATCGTCGGCAGCCTTGGGCAGGCTGCGCTGTTCGATACGAAACCGGCCGCCGAGTTCCTCATTGCACCGTTTGGCGACGGCGGTGAAAGTCGCGGTCTCGCTGGCCGGTGTGTAGAAGCTGACGACGACGCCGTTGTCACCGGAGCTGCACGACGACACCACGGACGCGCATGTCAGAGCGGCAATCGCGGCCGCGCCCACCCGCCGAGCGCGTGCGCCTGGGCAAGCCATCCGCAACCGCCTCCCGCCTTCTCGACTCGCGGCGCAACTACCCTCGTTTCGGGGCACGCTGTATCGCGGCAGGGCATTACCCCGCGGCCAAACCGTAGAACCCTTGCGGCGTGATACGCAACACTTCCACGCCGTGTGCAGCGAAATCGTGACCCCCAGCAACCATGCAGGCCACGATCAGCGGGTCTAAATCGTCAAGCGCGCCAGCATGTCCCGCGCCTTCTCCGCACTCTGCGGATCACACAGCACGTCGTATCGGCCCGCCACCAACTGCATCGTCGAGCTGAAATCCCTTGTGCCACGGGCCATCGCGTATGGAACAGCCGACGTGATCAGTCCGAAGATCACGCCAGCCACCACACCCGTGATCAGCGATGCCCACGGGTTGGGGCTGAAGAATCCCAACACCAGGCCGATGAATATGCCCAGCCAGGCGCCGGTGATCACCCCGCCGCCGAGCACTTTGGGCCAGGACAGTCGCCCGGTGACCCGCTCGACCTGCATCAAATCCACGCCGACGATGGTCACCTGCTGCACGGGAAACTGCTCGTCGGACAGATAGTCGACGGCCTTTTGAGCCTCGGCGTAGGTGGGATAGGAACCGATCGGCCAGCCCTTGGGCGGGGTCGGCAGGCCCACGGGCCCGCGACGGGACGCGGCGGACGCGCCGCCGGGGTTCTGACCGGGTGGGAAGGGGCTGGTCATATCTGCACATTCTCCTGTCGTGCGCGCCGTTTGTCGCGTCGTGCCTGCCCGCCTGAGGCGGTCCAATGCCTGCTCAACGTGCTACGGCAGGCGATGGTGCCCCATGGCGAGTCAGTCCCGGGCCACCTGCACATACGCTAGGTTGATCAGCATGACAGCTTCCGGCGGTGACTCCGGCGAAAAGCCGCAGAACGCGGGCGATCAGGGCCCCTCTGAAGGGACTTACGAGGCGCCGCCGATCGAGCAGAGCCCACCGCCCACCGGCTATGAGGCCGCGCCGTCGGGTTACGAACCGTCCCCGCCGGCCTACGAGGCCCCTAGTTCCTACCCGCCGCCGTCGGGCTACCCCGCGCCCAGCTATCCGCCACCTGGTTACGCCCCGCAACCGGGCTACCCGCCGCCGGCCCCCGGTGGCTACGGGGCGCCCGGCTATCCCGACCCGACGCCGTACTACCCGGCCCCGCAAAGCGGAGGGGCGTATCCGCCTCCGCCTCCGCCACCGCCGCCGCAATACGGCGGTGCGCCCTATCCCGGCTACGGATACCCTGCTCCGGCAACGGGAACCAACACCATGGCGATCTCGTCGCTGGTGGCCTCGGTCGTCGGCCTGTTGTGCGGTATCGGCGCGATCATCGGAATCGTGCTCGGCGTCATTGCCATCAATCAGATCAAGCAGACTCCGCAGAGTGGCCACGGTCTGGCCGTTGCCGGGATCGTGGTGGGAGCCGCGACACTGGTCATCAACGCGATCTGGTGGGGCTTCGCGTGGAGCTGACTCGGTGACCAATCCCCCACTGCCCGACGGCACCCCGCCGCCACCCGATCCGTACACCCCGGTCGACTATCCGGCCCACTACCCGCAGCTGCCGCCGCCGGTGTACCCGTCGCCCTATCCTCAGCCAACGGATTACGGATATCCACCGCCGAGCTACGGGTACCCGCCGCCGGGCTACGCCGGTCCCGCAGGCTACGCCGCCGATCCCTACGACCCGTACCGGCCGACTAGGCCGGTTGGGACCAACGGCAAAGCCATCGCCTCGCTGGTGTGTTCGGTCGCCGGTCTGTTGTGCTGCGCACCCGCGATCGCGGGGCTCATCCTCGGCATCATCGCGATGCGCGAAACCAAGCGCACCGGCCAGGACGGCAACGGACTCGCGATCGCCGGAGTGGTGGTCGGCGCGTTGGCCATCGCCGGGTACATCGTCTATTTCCTGTTCATGCTCGGCCTCGGCATCGCGACGGCCCCGGACTATCCGACCTGAGCGCACCTAGACCGGGGGCACAAACCGCTCGCCTTCGCGCGTCATCCCGGCCGCCCGGCCCTTGCCCGCGATCACCAGGGCCATCTTGCGGCTGGCTTCATCGAGCATCTCGTCGTCGAGCATCACCGCTCCACGGGCACCGCCGGCTTTCGAGGTATGCCACTCGTACGCCTCGAGAATCAGTTCGGCACGGTCGTATTCGGCTTGGCGGGGACTGAAGATCTCGTTGCCCGCCGCGATCTGATCCGGGTGCAGCACCCATTTGCCGTCGTACCCCAGCGCCGCGGCACGCCCGGCCACCCGGCGGAACGCATCCACGTCACGCACCTTCAGATACGGTCCGTCGATCGCGGCGATGCCGTGCGCCCGCGCCGCGACGAGGATCGTCATCAGCACGTGGTGATATGCGTCGCCGACGTCGTAGCCCTCGGGCTGCTCGCCCACCACCAGGGTGCGCATGTTGAGGCTCGCCATCAGATCCGCCGGACCCAGCACCAGCGCCTGAACCCGCGGCGCACCCGCAATCGCGTCGATGTTGGTCAGTCCCTTGGCATCTTCGATCTGCGCATCGACCCCGATCCGCCCGACGGGCAGGCCGTGGGTCCGCTCCAGCTGGGTCAGCAACAGGTCGAGCGCATGGACGTGGCTCACGTCGGTCACCTTCGGCAGCACGATCACGTCAAGGTGGCCGTCGCGTGCGGACGCGACCGCCGACACCACATCGATGACGTCGGAGTGCGTCCACGGTGTCGTCCAGTCGTTGACCCGCACACCGCGCAACTGGCCCGCCCAACCGGGGCCTGCCAGAGCCGCACCAACCTGTTTGCGGGCCTGCGCCTTGGCATCTGGTGCCACCGCGTCCTCCAGGTCGAGGAACACTTCGTCAGCGGGTAAACCCTTGGCCTTCTCGATCATCTTGAGATTGCTGCCCGGAACTGACAGGCACGTTCTACGGGGTCGGTAGGCGTTCTCCACGCTTACACTCCTACCCTTTGACTCATGGCGTCGGTGAACAGGGTCTACGCGGCACGGCTGGCCGGGCTGGTCGTGCTCGGGCCAGACGGAGAATCGCTCGGCCGGGTCCGTGACGTCGTGATCAGTATGAGTATCGTGCGCCACCAACCGCGCGTCCTCGGCCTGGTGGTCGAATTGCTCACCCGCCGAAGGATTTTCGTGCCCATCCTGCGGGTCACCGCCATCGAACCGAACGCGGTGACACTCACCACCGGCAATGTGTCCCTGCGCCGCTTCTCGCAGCGTCCCGGCGAGGTCCTGGTGCTCGGGCAGGTTCTGGACAGCAGGGTCCGCGTCGACGATCCCGAGTTGCCGCAGATGGCCGGCGTGGACGTGATCGTCGTCGACCTGGGCATCGAGCAGAGCCGCGTCCGCGACTGGGTGGTCACCCGCGTGGCGGTGCGCAGCCTGCGCCGACTGGGCCGTCGGTCGACGGTGCAGGTGGTGGACTGGGACAACGTACAGGGCCTGACCCCGTCCGCCTTGGCCATGCCCGGCCAGGGAGTCGCTCAACTGCTGCACCAGTTCGAAGGCCGACGCCCGATCGAGGTGGCCGATGCGATCCGCGATCTGCCGGACAAGCGCCGCACCGAGGTGATCAACGCGCTCGATGACGAGCGGCTGGCCGACATCCTCCAGGAGCTGCCCGAGGACTACCAGAGCGTGCTGCTGTTCCAGCTGGACACCGAGCGGGCGGCGGACGTGCTCGAGGCCATGGAACCCGACGACGCGGCCGACCTGCTCGGTGTGCTGAATCCGACCGAGGCCGAGGTGCTGCTGCGCCGGATGGACCCCGAGGACTCCGAACCGGTCCGACGGCTGCTGAGCCACTCACCGGACACCGCCGGTGGTCTGATGACCTCCGATCCGGTGGTGCTCGCCCCCGACACCACGGTCGCCGAGGCGCTGGCGCGGGTGCGCGATCCCGATCTGACGCCGGCGCTGGCGTCGCTGGTGTTCGTCGTGCGCCCGCCGACCGCCACGCCCACGGGGCGCTACCTGGGCTGTGTACACCTGCAGGCACTGCTGCGCGAACCGCCCGCCAACCTGGTGAGCGGCATCGTCGACACCGACCTGCCGAGCCTGGCCCCAGGCACCTCATTGACCGGCGTGACGCGGTACTTCGCCGCCTACAATCTGGTCTGCGGTCCGGTCGTCGACGATCAGAGCCACCTGTTGGGCGCGGTGTCCGTCGACGACGTGCTCGACCATCTGCTGCCCGACGACTGGCGCGACACCTTCGAGGAGCCGCACAACCAGGTGACCAGCGCGGAGGGGACGTCATGAGCGACCCGCGGCAGCGGCTCGACACCCCGCGCACGTCGCGAGGGCCGGTGTTCAACCTCGACCCCGAGGCGGTCGGCCGGTTCAGCGAGTCGATCGCCCGCTTCCTGGGCACCGGGCGCTACCTGCTCTGGCAGACGATCCTCGTCATCGTCTGGATCGCCCTGAACCTGTTCGCGGTGAGCTGGCAGTGGGACCCCTACCCGTTCATCCTGCTGAACCTGGCCTTCTCCACCCAGGCCGCCTACGCCGCGCCCCTGATCCTCCTGGCCCAGAACCGCCAGGAGAACCGGGACCGGGTCTCGCTCGAGGAAGACCGCAGGCGCTCCGAGCAGACGAAGGCCGACACCGAATTCCTGGCCCGTGAGCTCGCGTCGCTGCGGTTGGCGGTCGGCGAAGTGGCAACCCGCGATTACCTGCGTCGCGAACTCGAAGAGATACGCGAGTTGCTGGAATCGCTGCAATCCGACAACGGCCCCAGGGTCAAGAAGGACAAACCCAAGAAAGCCAGAGCGGTGGTCGAGCCGGCAATCGACGAAGCAAGCTCGTGACCAAGGTGACCATTGGATACCACTGAGGTCACAAAGGTATGTATGGTGACTTGGTTCACAAGGGCATGCTTTCTTTGTTGAGGACGGACGAGTGGGCATAGGAAACCGCGTCACCCGGATGGTGCGGAAACCTGCGTTCGGAATTGCTGTACTCGCCCCTGTCGTGCTCGCCGGCGCCGTTGGCGCGGCCCCCGATTTTCCGCACCCGCCGGTCGTCGGCACCGAAGTCACCCCGCTGGCCGCGGTCTCGCCGCAGACCGACACCTCGGGTGTCACCGTCGTCGCGCTTGCCAAGCAGCCGACCAACTTTCACTTCGCCGCGGCGACGCCATCGGTCCCGCCGCCGGCCATCGTGGTCAGTTCCCCGGGGTCCATGCGGATCCCGGCGGTGGCGCTGGCGGCCTATCGCAATGCCGAGCAGGCGATGGCGTCCACGGCGCCGGGCTGCGGGCTGAGCTGGAACCTGCTGGCCGGCATCGGCCGCATCGAGTCCGGGCACGCCAACGGCGGCGCCACCGATGCGCGGGGCACCGCCATCAACCCGATCTACGGGCCGACGCTGGACGGCACCCTGTCGGGCAACGAGGTCATCGTCCAGACCGTCCAGGCCGGGCGGCCGGTCTACGCCCGGGCGATGGGACCCATGCAGTTCCTGCCGGGCACCTGGTCGCGCTACGCCGCCGACGGCGACGGTGACGGCAAGGCGGACCCGCAGAACGTCTACGACGCGGCGCTGGCCGCGGCCCGTTACCTGTGCAGCGGCGGCTTGAACCTGCGCAACCAGTCGCAGGTGCTGACCGCCATCCTGCGGTACAACAACTCGATCGCCTACGCCCAGAACGTGCTGGGCTGGGCCGCCGCCTACGCCACCGGCGTCGAGCCGGTGAATCTGCCGCCGATCATCGGACCGGTGCCGGCGATGGGCGATGCGCACCTGGAGAATCCGGAAGGCCTGGGCCCCGGCCTGCCGCTCAATGCGATCGGCCTGCCGTCCACCGATCCGCTGACTCAGATTCCGTTGATCAACCTCGGCAACTCCGAGACCGCGGGCTCGCTGGCGCTGGGCCCGCTGCCCGGACCGGCCAGTGCACTGCCGCTGCCTTGCCAGGTGATCTGCCTCGGCACGCAGGCGCCACCGCCGGTGACAGCCGACGCCGTGCCCGACGCTCCGCCGCCATGGCAGCCACCGTGGGCACTGCCAGCCCCGCCGCCGTGGGCGCCTCCGCCCCCGCCGCCCGCGCCCGAGCCTGTCGCGGACGTACCGGTGGCCCCGCTGCCAGCCGTGCACGGCGCCCTGCCTGGACCGGCGAGCTAGAGGGTTCGACCACGCCGCCTAGACTCGGCGCTGATGTCTGAGAACAACGAGCTGCAATCCCAGGTGCGCGCGGCACTGGCCAAGGTGATCGATCCCGAACTGCGCAAGCCCATCACCGAGCTCAACATGGTCAAGAGCATCGGCGTCGGCGACGACGGCGCCGTGCACGTCGAGATCTACCTGACCACGTCCGCGTGTCCGAAGAAGGCCGAGATCAGCGAGCGGGTGACCCAGGCTGTCGCCGACGTTCCAGGCACCGGTGCAGTGACCGTGGCTCTGGACGTGATGAACGACGAGCAGCGCACCGAGCTCCGCAAGCAGCTGCGCGGCGATGCGGCCGAACCGGTGATCCCGTTCGCCCAGCCTGGTTCGCTCACCCGGGTGTACGCCGTGGCGTCCGGAAAAGGCGGGGTCGGCAAGTCCAGCGTGACAGTCAACCTCGCCGCGGCACTGGCCGCGCGGGGCCTGTCGGTCGGGGTCCTCGACGCCGACATCTATGGCCACTCGGTGCCCCGGATGATGGGCACCGACGAACGGCCAACGCAGGTGGAGTCGATGATCCTGCCGCCGATCGCCCACGACGTGAAGGTGATCTCGATCGCCCAGTTCACCCAGGGCAATGCGCCAGTGGTGTGGCGTGGGCCGATGCTGCACCGTGCGCTGCAACAGTTCCTCGCCGACGTCTACTGGGGCGATCTCGATGTGCTGCTGTTGGATCTGCCGCCGGGAACCGGCGACGTGGCGATCTCGGTGGCTCAGCTGGTTCCCGGTGCCGAGATCCTGGTGGTGACGACCCCGCAGCTCGCGGCCGCCGAGGTCGCCGAACGTGCCGGCGCGATTGCGCTGCAGACCCGACAGCGCATCGTCGGCGTCGTGGAGAACATGTCCGGGCTGCTGATGCCCGACGGCACGACGATGCAGATCTTCGGCGAGGGCGGCGGCCGCCAGGTCGCCGAGAGCCTCAGCCGGGTCGTCGGCGCCGATGTGCCGCTGCTTGGCCAGATTCCGCTGGACCCGGCGCTGGTGTCGGCCGGCGATTCCGGGGTGCCGCTGGTTCTGTCGGCGCCCGATTCAGCAGCCGGCAAGGAACTGCGCGGCGTCGCCGACAAGCTTGCAGCGCGGCGGCGCGGGCTGGCCGGAATGTCGCTGGGCCTGGACACCACCCGCCACGGGTAAGCGACCCTAGGTCGCGTCGGCGTCGAACGGCGCGGGTGTGCCTGGCGGCAACGGCTCGGATGTGGGCGGGGCCGGTTGCGGCGGCGGAGCGCTATGCGGCTTCTCGGTACCAGGAGCTTGGAACGCCTCGCCGATCCACGAGTCGTCACCGTCCAGCAGGTGTTTGGTCAGCGCGGCCCGCGGGGTCATGCCCCGCAGCTTCTGCAGTTCGCTCAGCGGCTGGCGAAATTCCTCGAACTCGGGTCCCAGATCGTCACGGAGCTGGCTGGTTGCGCCGCTGATGTAGTCGCGGGCCTGCCGCAGTGTGTTGGAGGTCCACCGGATGGCGCCCGGTAGCCGTTCCGGACCGAGGATGACCAGTCCGATGACGACCAGCAGGAGCATTTCGCCCCACCCGACGTTGGCGAACATCGCGTCAGTTGTCCGGCGCGGGGTTCACCGTCAGCGTGACCTTGCGGCCGTCGCGGATGACCTCGATCGGAGCGTCCTGCCCAATCTTGAGCTGGCGGATCGCGACCGCGAACTCGTCGGCGTCGGCCACCGTGCGGTTACCGACCTTGACGACGATGTCGTTCTCCAGGATGCCGGCCTTCTCGGCCGGGCTGCCGGCCTTCACATTGGCCACCTGGGCGCCCTGCGCGAGGTCATTGCTGACCGAGCGAGCCGACAGACCGAGCGTCGGGTGCGCGACCTTGCCGTCCTTGATCAACGCCTCGACGGTCTCTTTGACCTCGTTGACCGGAATCGCGAAGCCGAGGCCACTTGCACTGTCGGACAACGACTTTCCGGCGGTGTTGATACCGATGACTTCGGATTCCATGTTGATCAGCGGGCCACCGGAGTTGCCGTGGTTGATCGAGGCGTCGGTCTGGATGGCGTCGATGACGGTGTCGGTGTCCGAGCCCTCGCCCGAGAGCGGGATGGGCCGGTGCAACGCGCTGATGATGCCGTGGGTGACGGTGCTGCGCAGGCCCAGCGGGGCGCCGGCCGCGATCACCTCGTCGCCGACGTGAACCTTGTCGGAGTCACCGAACCGGGCCACCGTCAGGTTGTTGACGTTGTCCACCTTGAGCACGGCCAGGTCGGTCTTGGGGTCGCGGCCGACAAGGTTGGCTGGCACCGACTTGCCGTCGTTGAACACCACCGAGATCTTGAACTTGCTCGGGTTGTTCGCGGCGTCGGAGATGACGTGGTTGTTGGTGACGATGTAGCCACGGCCGTCGACGACGACACCAGAACCCTGGGCACCCTCGTCGTCACTGACCGCCTCGATGGTGACGACGGAGTCGGCAACCGACGCCGCGACCTTGGCGAACCGGCCGGGCGGAACCTCGCCGGTGCTGTTGGTGGCCAGTGAGACCTTGGATGTGGTGAAGGCCTCGACGACTTCGGCGGTTTTACGCCCCACCCAACCGCCGGCGAAACCGATGAGCAGCGCGACGATGCCGAGCACCGCCAGCGAGACATAGGACACCCGACCGCCGAACAGCACCTCGCGCACACCGAGCTTGCCGGTCGGCCCGGCCGCGACGACGGGTGCGGCCTGCTGCAGCGCCGGCGTCCCCAGTCCAGCCGCGGCCGACGGATCCCGCCAGGGATCGTCGGCCTCGTCGGCCTCGTCCAATCCGGCGTCCAGCGCGCCGGCGTCGGCAGGGTGGCGCTGCAACGAGTCGCCGGTACCCGGCGGCCGCCCGAACGCCTCACCGAGCACCGGGTCGGGCGGGTGGTCCTTGGGCTGGAACTCGACTTCACCGCGGAACTTGGCCGGGCGCAGCTCCTCGGCGACAAACGAGCCGTCGACCCCGTTGGGGCGCCCAAAAGTCCGGGTGGCGGCGGGGTCAACCGCGGGTCGCGAAACCGGACGAGGAGCCAGACGGGGGCTGCTGCCGGAGTTGTCCTGATTGGGGCTCAAGTTCAACCTCTATCCAAGCGCTCAGCCACGAGCGCGCGCGATGGGACCGAGCACGACGCTGCTCGACTTCACATCCACCCTACCGGCGCTTACGCCGGTCACGGTCTGTGCCTTCAGCTAACTGATCGGCGAGTCCCGGCGCAGGGCCCACCGGCTCGTCCGGCGCCGACTGCGGAATCTGCGACAACAGCCCCAACAGACTGCTCGGCATGCTGATCGGCAGCGAGTCACGCAACGCGGTGCGCGCCTGAGTCTGACCCTCGACCTCGGAGGCGCACTCCGCGCACAGCGACAAATGATGCGCTGCGCGCAGATGGGCATTCATCCGCAGCTCGCCGTCGACATAGGCAGCGATCGCCTCGGTGGACAGGTGCTCGGTCGAGCCGAATTGCCGGGGTGCACCGACGGGTGCGTCGCTTTGGGAGGCGAACTGAGAGGGAAGCCAGGAGAACGCTCGACGGAACATGTGTCCACGGTCGACCATCACTGCGCTCCTCTCGGTTGCGTCGAATTTGCGCACCGCTAGGTCGAATGTAGCGCGCGCAGCCCCATACGACACGACATGACGGTCACTTTGTCCGGTACCCGGCGCGAGGAGAGCTACGCCGATTCGGCGATGAAGTCAGACATTCCGCGCTGGCCGGAATGGGCTGCGAGATAGTCACGAAGCGCCTGCCGACCACGGTGGATGCGGCTACGCACGGTCCCCAGCTTGACGCCGAGCGTCGCGCCGATCTCCTCGTAGGACAGACCTTCGATATCGCACAAGACCACTGCGGCACGGAATTCCGGCGCCAAGGAATCGAGCGCAGCCTGCAAATCCGGGCCTAGGCGCGAGTCGTGGTAGATCTGCTCGGGGTTGGGCTCGTCGGCCGGCACCCGGTCGTAATCCTCGGGCAGCGCCTCCATGCGGATGCGGCCACGACGACGGACCATATCGAGGAACAAGTTCGTGGTGATGCGGTGCAACCAGCCCTCGAACGTGCCGGGCTGATAGTTCTGCACGGAGCGGAACACCCTGATGAACGTCTCCTGGGTGAGGTCCTCGGCGTCCTGCTGGTTACCCGACAGGCGGTAGGCCAGTCGGTACACCCGGTCGCCATGCTGACGCACCAGCTCGTCCCACGACGGCATGGCCGTCCGGTCGCCGGTCGCGTCGAACACCGCGGTGCCCTGCAGTTCCTCGGACGGTTCAACCCACTCCGCATCCCCGTACTGCTCGAGATGCGACATGTGCGCCGGAGCCATCAGTTGGGTGGTCGTCGGATCCTCCTGGTTCGTCTGCGTAGACGGTTCGATGCCGTCGATCGCATCAAGCCGGACAACACGAGCGGTCTCTGGCATATTCCCCGACCAGCGTTGCCCTTGTTCCATGCCCGCAACCGTTCCCCACACCGGTGTGGGGGTGATGGGAGCTAACTAAGGTTTGATTAAGAAATACTTTTGTTATCAATTCGTGCCCTGATCTGATGCTTCTCCCCCGGCGCGTCGAACTTGACGCACGACGTAAGCCGTTCCCCGGGTCGCTTCGCTCCAGCCCGCCGTCCGCGCGTCCACCCGGCCGATACGCCTGGCGCGCCTGCCCACTCGCCGATCCCGTTGGCTCTACGCTGCTGAGAATGGCCACTACCGAGGACCAATCAGGCCAACCGGAAGCCAGTCGCGCCGACCGGATTCTCGCCCACGCAGAGGGTTCGATATCCGAGGACGCCATCGTCGCGGCCGCCCGGGAGCGAGCCGTCGACGCCGGCGCCGGAGCGGTCACCCCGGCTGTCGGAGCGCTCCTCAGCGTACTGGCGCGACTGTCAGGCGGCAAAGCGGTCGTCGAGGTGGGCACCGGCGCAGGCGTGAGCGGATTGTGGCTGCTATCGGGCATGCGCGACGACGGCGTCCTGACCACCATCGACATCGAGCCCGAGCATCAGCGCATCGCCAAGCAAGCGTTCAACGAGGCCGGCATCGGACCGTCGCGCACGCGGCTGATCGCCGGACGGGCCCAGGACGTCCTCACCCGGCTCGCCGACGAGTCCTATGACCTGGTGTTTCTCGACGCCGCACCGTCCGACCAGGCCGATTTCGTGGTCGAGGGAGTACGTCTCCTCCGACCCGGTGGCGTGATCGTCGTACATCGGTCGGCTCTTGGCGGTCGCGCCGGGGACCCCGCTGCCAACGATGCCGAGGTCACGGCCGTGCGCGAAGCGGCCCGCCTGATCGCCGAGGACGAGCGCCTCACCCCGGTGCTGATCCCGCTGGGCGACGGGATTCTGGTCGCCGCCCGCGACTTCTAGGGCCCCGGACAGCTGGCCGGTGCGGGCCTCGTCACCGGGTTGGACGGTTCCGGGTGAGCTCATGATGATCTCGGCCAGCCGTGCGAACTCCCTTTCATTTCCTCCGGGGTGGACGCTTGACGTCTGATTGAACGAGTGTTTAGCATCCTAAACATGCGTTCAACGGACTTGACGACCGCGGCTCGGATCCGTGACGCCGCGATCGAGCAATTCGGTGCGCACGGTTTCAGCGTCGGGGTACGCGCGATCGCGGAGGCCGCGGGCGTCAGCCCCGGGCTGGTCATCCACCATTTCGGCTCCAAGGACGGGCTGCGCCAGGCCTGCGACGACTACATCGCCGAAGAGGTCCGCAGCGAGAAGTCCGAGACCATCCGCTCCACCGATCCGGCCACCTGGCTTGCCGCTGCGGCAGAGATCGAATCGTTCGCGCCGATGATGGCCTACCTGGTGCGCAGCATGCAGTCCGGTGGCGAACTGGCGAAAAATCTGTGGCGCACGATGTTCGCCAATGTCGAGAGCTACCTGGACGAGGGTGTCCAGGCCGGCACGGTGAAGCCCAGCCGCGACCCGGCCGCCCGGGCCAGGTACCTGGGGATGGCCGGTGGCGGCGCATTCCTGCTTTACCTGCAGCTGCATGACAACCCGACGGATTTGCGAGCCGTGCTCCACGACTACGCCAACGACATGATGCTGCCGGCCCTCGAGGTGTACACCGAGGGCCTGCTCACCGACTCGACGATGTTCGACAGCTTCGCAGCCCACGGCGAAATCGCGACCAATATCGAGGGAGAACCAGATGACAACGGCACCAGCACCGACGACGCGCACTGACACCGCCGCGGTCGACATCCAGGGCCTGGTAAAGACTTTCGGGCGAACCCGAGCCTTGGACGGGATGGACCTGACCGTGCGGGCCGGCTCGGTCGCCGGCTTCCTCGGGCCCAACGGCGCCGGCAAGTCCACCACCATCCGAATCCTGCTGGGACTGTTGCGCGCCGACGGCGGGACCGTGCGACTACTCGGCGGCGACCCGTGGCGCGACGCGGTGGCCCTGCACCGGCGGATCGCCTATGTGCCCGGCGACGTGACACTGTGGCCGAACCTCACCGGCGGACAGGTCATCGACTTCCTCTGCGGTTTGCGCGGCGGGGCCGACCCACGTCGCCGGGACTGGCTGATCGAGCGCTTCGAACTCGACCCGCACAAGAAGGCCCGGACCTACTCCAAGGGCAATCGTCAGAAGGTCGCGTTGGTCGCCGCGTTCGCCACGAACGCCGACATCTACATTCTCGACGAGCCCACCTCCGGCCTTGATCCGCTGATGGAGAACGTGTTTCAGCAATGCGTGCAGGAGGTGGCGCGTCGTGGTGCGGCGGTGCTGCTCTCCAGCCACGTGCTCGCAGAAGTCGAAAAAGTCTGTGACACAGTCACTATCATCCGAGCAGGCCGCACGGTGCAGTCCGGCTCGCTGGCTGCGCTGCAGCACCTGATGCGCACCACCGTGACCGCGCGCACTCGCCACGACCCCACCGTGGTGAGCCGGTGGCCAGGCGTACATGACGTCGACATCCGCGACGGGCAGATCCGGTTCACCGTCGGCCGTGATGTGCTGGACCCCACGATGGTGCACCTGACCCAGCTCGGCATCGCGGATCTGACCGTGACGCCGGCCTCGCTGGAGGATTTGTTCCTGCGCGAATACCGGACACCGGCACGATGACCACGACCGCAACCGCGCCGGCGACGTCCTCGCTGACCGGGACCGCCACACTGGTCCGTTTCGCCCTGCGCCGCGACCGCATTCGGCTGGCGGTGTGGGTTTCGGTGCTGACACTGATGATGGTCTACGCCCCCAACGCGATCAAACTTGCCTATCCCGACGAAGCGCAGCGCCAGGCGCGAGTCAACCTCCTCAAGACGCCGGCCGGAATCATGCTGGGCGGACCCATGTTCGGGGGCAATGAAACCGATCTCGGCGTCATGATGGCCAATGAGCTGACCTTGACGCTGATCGTCGCGGCCTCGATCCTGGCAATCCAGACAGTCGTACGCCACACCCGCGCGGAAGAGGAAAGCGGCGCAGCCGAATTGGTGTTGTCCTCGATCGTCGGCCGGCACGCCCGCACCGGCGCCGCGCTGATCGTCGTCGTGCTGGTGAACGCCGTGTTGGCGATGACGATGACAATCGCCATGGCGGCCACCGGTTTTGCCGTGGCCGACACCGCGGCGATGTGTTTGGGCATCACGGCGGTGGCCACCGTCTTCGGCGCACTCGCGGCACTCAGCGCACAGCTGTGGCGACAAGCCAGAACTGTCACCGGTGCGGCGATGGCGGCACTGGCCGCCGCCGTGCTGGTGCGCGGAGCCGGCGATGTGATCGACAACTCCGGCAGCGTGCTGAGCTGGTTCTCCCCCATCGCCTGGGCACAGCAGATGCGTCCGTTCGTGGCATTGCGCTGGTGGCCGCTTGCTCTGCTGGCAGCGCTGGCCGTCGCACTGGCGGCGGCCACACTCGCGCTCGAGAACAGACGGCAGTACGACGACGGCGTGTTGGCCTCGTCGGGCGAGCGGTCCAAAGCCCGGCCGGTGGGCGGGGTATTCGGATTGCAGCTGGTCATCCAGCGCGGCTCGACCGTGGGCTGGGCGATCGGACTGCTGATCGCCGGGGCGGCCTTCGGGTCGATGACCAAGTCACTGCTGGACGCCGCGAGCGGCAATCAGCTGCTGGCACGAGTACTTTCGGCGCAGGGCACCGACGGCGTGTACACCACGATGACGCAGTTCCTGGCGGCGGCGACGACGGCCTACGTGGTCAGCGTGGTGGTGCGGCTGCACCGTGACGAGGAGTCCGGGATCGGCGAGGCTGTGCTGGCGGGTTCGGTGTCGCGGTGGAGGTGGCTGTTGTCGGCGGTCGGCGCGGCGCTGACCGGTGGGGCAGTGCTGCTCGCGTGCGCGGGCCTCGGCAATGGCCTTGGGGCGGGTCTGACACTGGGTGAGCCGCACATCATCGTGCGGCTGACCCTGGCCGCGCTGGCGTTCCTGCCTGCGATGGCCGTCGTCGCCAGTGTCGCCGCGCTGGCGGTGGCGCTGCGACACCCCGGCATCGGCTGGCTTGCAGTGACATTCGTGGTCTGCGCGCTGTATCTCGGTGCGCTGCTGCGCCTGCCCCGCTGGCTCATCGATGCCTCACCGGTGGGTCGCACCACCGCACCATCGTCGATTTCCGTTGTGACGCTTGCGGTGATGGTCGTGATCGCCGTCGCTGTCACGCTAGCCGCCGGCGTCGTCTATCGCCGCCGCGACGTCGTCTGAGGAGTATTGGATGAACCTTCTGCTTCGAATGGTGATGTCCTCGGTCCTGGGCATCATCGCTTTCGCGATACTGCTGTTCGTCCCCGCCGGCACCGTTAACTATTGGCAGGGCTGGGCATTGCTGGCAGTGTTCGCCGTGATGAGCTTGGCGCCGACCATGTTCTTGAACCGCATCGACCCCGCGGCCATCGAGCGCCGCACGCACGCCGGCGTGAAGGCCGAGACCCGGCCGGTCCAAAAAGTCGTGATCGCCGGAACATTCGTCATATTCGCCGCGATGCTCGTGGTGCCTGCACTCGACTACCGGTTCGGCTGGTCGCACGTTCCCGCGTGGCTCTCCATCGTGGGCGACGTCATGGTGGCCGCCGGCCTGGGTCTGGCGATGGTGGTCGTCTTCCAGAATCGTTATGCCTCAGCCAATATCACCATCGAGGAAGGCCAGCCGCTGGTCAGCACCGGGCTGTACGGCATTGTGCGCCACCCGATGTACTTCGGAAACCTGATCCTGATGATCGGGATCGTATTGGCACTTGGCTCGTACTGGTCGCTGCTGCTCGTCCCCATCGGTCTTCTGCTCATGGCTGCGCGGATCCTCGACGAGGAGAAGCTGTTGCGCGCCGAGTTGGACGGCTACGAGCAATACACTCAGAAAGTGCGCTACCGCCTGGTGCCGTTGATCTGGTGAGGAGACCGGCATGGAGCTGATGACCGGCTTCGGCCTGGCCACCGCCGCGGGCCTCAATGCCTACATCCCGCTGCTGGCGATGGGGCTGCTCAGCCGGTTCACCGATCTGATCACCCTTCCCCACGGATGGTCGTGGCTGGAAAACGGCTGGGTGATCGCGATTGTCGCGATCCTGCTGGTTGTGGAGATCGTCGCCGACAAGATCCCGGCGCTGGACTCCGTCAACGACGTGGTGCAGACATTCGTCCGCCCGACCGCCGGCGGGATCGTGTTCGGTTCGGGCACGGCATCGCAGACTGCCGCGATCACCGATCCCGGTGAATTCGCCAGGACCGGTCAGTGGGTGCCGATCGCGATCGGTGTCCTCACGGCGTTGGTGGTCCATCTGACGAAGACGACGGTTCGCCCCGCAGCCAATGTGGCCACCGCAGGATTCGCGGCGCCGGTGCTGAGCACGCTCGAGGACATCACCAGTGTCACCCTGGTGTTCATCGCGATCCTGATTCCCGCGCTGGTGCTCGCGGTGCTGATCGGGTTGGTGTGGGGGGCGGTCGTGCTGTGGCGCCGTCGCCGGCGCCGCAAGACCGCGGCGACGGGTTAGATCCAGACGCCCTTGCCGACGGCCACCACACCGCCGGCGCTGAGCGCGAACCGCTCGCGGTCCTTCTCCAGGTCGACGCCGACCATCTCACCGGGGCCCACGACGACGTTCTTGTCCAGGATCGCGTGCCGCACGACCGCGCCGCGGCCCACCCGGACACCGGGCATCAGCACGCTGCCTTCGACGATCGCGCCGTCCTCGATCACCACATTGCTCGACAGCACCGAATTGCGCACCGACGCCGCGGAGATGATGCTGCCGGCACCGACCACCGACTCCTGCGCGGAGCCGCCGTTGACGAACTTGGCCGGGGCCAGGTTCTCCGACTCACCGCGGATCGGCCAGCGCTTGTTGTAGAGGTTGAACACCGGATGAACGGAAACCAGATCCATGTGTGCGTCATAGAACGCGTCCAGCGTTCCGACGTCACGCCAGTAGCCGTGGTCGCGTTCGGTGGCACCGGGCACTTCGTTGTTACTGAAGTCGTAGACCGCGGCCATGCCGTCGGTGACCAGACGCGGGATGATGTCGCCGCCCATGTCGTGATCGGAGTTGTCGTCGTCGGCGTCGGCGCGGATCGCGTCGATGAGCACCTTGGTGGTGAAGATGTAGTTGCCCATCGAGACGAACGTCTGCGTCGCATCGTCCGGTGTGCCCGGTGGGTCGGCAGGCTTCTCGATGAACTCACGGATGCGGCCCGACTCGTCGGCGTCGATGCAGCCGAACGCGTGGGCCTCGGCCCGCGGCACCCGGATGCCGGCCACCGTGGCGCCGGCGCCGCTCTCGATATGGAACTTGACCATCTGCTCGGGGTCCATCCGGTACACGTGGTCGGCACCGAAAACCACGATGTAGTCAGGATCCTCGTCATAGATGAGGTTCAGCGATTGGTAGATCGCATCGGCCGAGCCGGTGTACCAGCGCGGCCCGAGGCGCTGCTGGGCGGGAACCGGCGTGATGTATTCGCCGGCCAGGCCGCTCAGTCGCCAGTTCTGCGAGATGTGCCGGTCCAGCGAATGCGACTTGTACTGAGTGAGCACACAGATCCGCAAGTACCGCGCGTTGACCAAATTCGACAACACGAAATCGATCAGCCGGTACGCGCCACCGAAGGGAACAGCAGGCTTCGCCCGGTCCGCGGTCAGCGGATACAGACGCTTGCCCTCTCCGCCGGCCAGGACAATGCCCAGCACGTGTGGCAATTCCCTCATGCTGCAAACCTAATGGCACGCGCAACAGACGGCTAGGCCATCGGGACTATTGCAGGTCGCTGTGTCGCGGAGGCGACGAATTTGGGGTCAGTGTCGCGGCAGCAACGACTTTGGCGCCCATGCGCAACGACGTTGACGCACAAGGTCGGGGCGAGCGAAGCGACGGGAAAGAGGATGCGGCGGGAGGCCGGTGCTACTACCGTCGGCCGTATGCGGGTGGCGATGATGACTCGGGAGTATCCACCCGAGGTTTACGGCGGGGCGGGCGTGCATGTGACGGAACTCGTCGCACAGTTGCGCCGCCTCTGCGAGGTCGATGTGCACTGCATGGGTGCGCCGCGCGCGGGGGCGATCGTCGCGCAACCCGACCCCGCACTCAAGGGCGCCAACCCGGCGTTGTCGACACTGTCGGCGGATCTGGTGATGGCCAACGCGGCCGCCGACGCGACGGTGGTGCACTCGCACACCTGGTACACCGGGATGGCCGGTCACCTGGCCGCGTTGCTGTACGACGTCCCGCACGTGCTCACCGCCCACTCCCTCGAGCCGTTGCGGCCGTGGAAGGCCGAGCAGCTCGGTGGCGGGTATCGGGTGTCGCTGTGGGTGGAGCGCACCGCGATCGAAGCCGCCGACGCGGTGATCGCGGTCAGTTCAGGAATGCGCGAGGACGTGTTGTCGGTCTATCCGGCCCTGGACCCCAACCGCGTTCACGTGGTGAAGAACGGTATCGACACCAGCGTCTGGTACCCGGCTCCCCCCGAGAGCGGCGAATCGGTGCTCGCCGAACTCGGTGTCGACCCGTCGCGGCCGATGGTGGCGTTCGTCGGCAGGATCACCCGGCAAAAAGGCGTGCCGCACCTGATCGCCGCCGCGCATCAGTTCGATCCGGAGGTTCAGCTGGTGCTGTGCGCCGGTGCGCCGGACACCCCGGAGATCGCGGCCGAAGTCAGTTCGGCCGTGCAGGAGCTGGCCAGTGCCCGCAGCGGCGTGTTCTGGGTGCAGGAATTCCTGCCGATCGCCAAGATTCGCGAAATTCTCTCGGCGGCAACGGCTTTCATTTGCCCGTCGGTGTACGAGCCGCTGGGGATCGTGAACCTGGAAGCGATGGCGTGCGGCACCGCGGTGGTCGCCTCCGACGTCGGTGGCATACCCGAGGTGGTTGCCGAGGGCATGACGGGAACGTTGGTGCACTACGAGGCGACGGATCCGGCGGGCTTCGAGGCTCGCCTGGCCGAGGCCGTCAACGCACTGGTGGGTGATCCGGAGAAGGCCCGTCGATTTGGGGCAGCCGGACGGCAACGCTGTATCGACGAGTTCTCGTGGGCGCACATCGCCGAACAGACGTTGGAGATTTACCGCAAGGTGTCGGCTTAGGCCGACCGAAGGGCCGACCGGCAGACTGAAACCCCGCGCGCCCACGCGGGGTTTCAATGGTGGATCAGTTAGCTGGTGACGTTCTTGAGTTCGTCACCGAGGGCGGCGGCCTCATCGGGCGTCAACTCGACGACCAGTCGTCCACCGCCTTCTAGCGGTACTCGCATCACGATGCCGCGCCCCTCCTTGGTTGCTTCCAGCGGACCGTCACCAGTCCGGGGCTTCATCGCCGCCATCGAGTGCTCCCTCCAAATTCAAGCCGGCCCGCCTTCGCGGACCCGATCGGATGCCGGATACATGGCTGGTATGTCCGGCACTGAACTGCTTGTTTTCGATTCTATTGTTCCTTATCGGCGGGCATGAGTGTGAAAGACCCGATGGAGACCCTCTGATTTGTGCCCTCAGGTCACCGTCGGGGGCACCCAGCACGAGGCGATGTGGTCGTCGACCATGCCGGTGGCCTGCATCAGCGCGTAGGCGGTGGTAGGCCCGACGAAGCGGAATCCACGCTTCTTGAGGTCCTTGGCCATGGCCTGAGACTCCGGCGTGATCGACGGCACGTCAGCCAGAGTCTTGGGTCGGGGACGCCGCGGCGGGGCGTAGGACCACAGCAGGTCGGACAGATCGACGGCCAGCTCGGCGACCGCCCTGGCGTTGGAGATCGTGGCTTCGATCTTGGCGCGGTTGCGCACGATCCCCTCGTCTGCCATCAGCCGGGCGACGTCACGGTCAGTGTAGGCGGCGACCTTCTTGATGTTGAACCCGTCGAACGCCTTCCGGAAGTTGTTCCGTTTCCGCAGGATGATCAGCCAGGACAGGCCGCTCTGGAACGCTTCGAGACTCATTCGCTCGAACAGCGCGGCCCGGCCGCGCAGGACCCGGCCCCACTCCTGGTCGTGATAGTCGCGGTAGAGCTGCGACTGCATCTGCGCCCAGTCGCAGCGGGAGCGGCCGTCATCCTCGGCTACGGCGGCGCTCACGCCCGCTCCTCCTCGGCGGGCGCGGCGTGGTGAGTGGCCACCGGTTCGTCGAGCCCGGCGGCGGCGCGCACCGCGGAAAGCTCACCACGCAACTGATCGAGCTCGGCACCGAGACGGTCCAGAACCCAGTCCACCTCGCTGGTCTTGTAGCCCCGCAATACCTGGGTGAATTTCACGGCGTCGACATCCTCGCCGGTGACCCCGGAGGCCGGCAGCACGGTCGCCGTCGTCGCGCGGGGCAGCGGCGGCAGCTCCTCGCCGCGCCCGAAGATCAGGCTGGCCACCCCGAACAGGACGACGCCGATCAAAATCAGTACCACCAGGTACAGCAGGATCAATGTCACGTCACCGATATTGCCCTAACCGGCCGACATCGTCGGCGCCGGAGCGCAGGAATCAGCGCAGGGTGTTCATCGGCGGGCGGTCGGCCAGCGAGACCGACGTGGTCCGCGGCAGGTACCCGTCGGCGCCGTCGGGCAGGAACTGAGTCAGCCCGATGCCGGAGTCGGCGATACCGCAGCGCGACAGCAGGGTGGCGATGACCTGGCGGCTCATCGCACCCAGCTCGATCAGGGGTCGGTTGCGGTGGCTGCGCACCCCCAGGTTGACCTGGGCGATCGCATCCAGGCCGAGTCGGTCGTAGGTGTCGACCAGCAGGCCGATCTCCACGCCGTAGCCCGGCGCGAACGGCACCGACGTCAGCAACTCGCGGGTGCCCGCGTACTCGCCGCCCAGCGGCTGCAGCACGCAGCCCAGCTCGGGACGCAGCGCAGCCAGCAGCGGGCGAGCGACCAGCTCGGTCACCCGGCCACCGCCGTTGGCGTCCTCGCCCTTGCCGACCTTCAGCGGCCGCCGGTAGAACCCCTTCACCAAGTGGACCCCGTCGGCGGTCAGCAGTGGGCCGACCAGCCGGGGCACGAACATCGGATCGGGGTCGATGAGGTCAGAGTCGACGAACACGATGATGTCGCCGCTGGTGGCAGCCAGCGACCGCCACAGCACCTCACCCTTGCCCGGCTGGGGCTCGACCTCGGGGACCGCCTGCTCGCGGGTGACCACCCGGGCGCCGGCGGCGATGGCTTCGATCTCGGTGTCGTCGGTGGAGCCCGAATCCAGCACGATCAGCTCGTCGACCAGACCACCGAGCAGGGGGCGGACGCTGTCCACCACCGAACCGACCGTCTCCTCCTCGTTGAGCGCAGGGAGGACGACGGAAATGGTGCGGCCGCGCTTGGCGGCCACGAGTTCTGCGATGGTCCAGGTCGGCCGGCTCCAGCTGTGATCAGACAGCCAGGTGTCGCCGGGAAGTGTGTCATTGGCCAGTTCAGTCATGCCAGGCCCCTCACCGTCCGCGCCGGCGGACGCTCCCCACGGATCGACGCGACCATTTCCAGCACGCGCCGAGTGGGTCCCACCTCATGCACCCGGAACATCCGAGCTCCATCGGCGGCGGCCAGTGCGGTCGCTGCCAGCGTGCCCTCGAGTCGTTGAGTGAGCTCCACCCCCAAAGTCTCCCCGACGAAATCTTTGTTGCTGAGCGCCATCAGGACGGGCCATCCGGTATTAACAAGATCTTTTACGTGGCGCAACAAAGTAAGGCCGTGATAAGTATTTTTGCCGAAATCGTGGGTCGGATCGATCAAAATCGCGTCCCTGGCGACCCCGAGGGCGACGGCCCGCTCAGCGGCTGCAGTGACTTCGGCGATGACGTCGTCGACCACACCGGTCACGGTGGTCCCATAGTTGACGCGAAAGGGTCGGGTCCGCGGCTCGGCGCCGCCGGTGTGCGAACACACCAGCCCGGCCCCGAATTCGGCCGCGACCTCGGGTAATGCCGGGTCGGCACCGGCCCAGGTGTCGTTGATCAGGTCCGCGCCGGCCGCGCAGGCCTGTTTGGCCACCGAGGACCGCCAGGTGTCGACGCTGATCAGCTGGTCGGGGTATTCGGCGCGCAGCCATTCGATGAACGGCACCACGCGGGCGATCTCTTCGTCGGCATCGACCAGAGTTCCCGGTCCTGCCTTCACTCCCCCGACGTCGACCACATCGGCGCCGTCGGCCACCACGCGATGGGCGGCGTCCTTTGCTGCTTCGTCGGTGAAGGTCGCGCCGCGGTCGTAGAACGAGTCGGGCGTGCGGTTGACGATCGCCATGATCAGCGCGCGATCACCGGCCACCGGCCGTCCGCAGAACGTCGACTTCACCCCTCCATGGTGCCTGGTAGTGCCGAGATCGACGAAATGACGGTGTGTACTCGCACTTCTTCTGCCAAACGTCGGTTTGGGCGAAGAGGGGTCAGCCCTTGGGGCGGGCGCCGGAGGCGACTTCCTTCGGGTACTCGGGATAGAACGGCACGTAGCCGTCCTCCTTACCGGCCAGCACGTACAGCGGCTCCTCGATCTCCTCGCCGTCGCCGCCGTAGGCCTGCTTGCGCAGGTCGACCTTGCGGCTCTTGAACGTCGACGTGGTCTCCAGCGACTCGACGATCCGGATGAACAGCGGGACCGCGTAGCTGGGCAGGTTGCCGTACACCGTCGCGGCCAGCGCCTTGCCGTCGAACTCCACACCGTCACGCAGCTTGATCGCCGCCATACCGGCCCGACCGCCCGTGTCGGGCACCTCCACGCCGAACACCGTGGATTCCTCGACGTTCTTGTCCTGACCGAGGGCCCCTTCCACCTGGGTGGTCGCGACGTTCTCGCCCTTCCACCGGAAGGTGTCACCGAGCCGGTCGGCGAACGCGGCGTGCCCCATGCCCTGTGGGTTCATCACGTCACCGGTGTTGAACCACACGTCGCCTTCTTTGAAAGCGTTGCGCACCAGCTTCTTTTCGCTGGCTTCCTTGTCGGTGTAGCCGTCGAAGGGCGACAGCTTGTTCACCGGGCTGATCAGCAGGCCGGGCTGGCCGGGCGGAACCTTGCGGACCCGGCCGTTCTCGTCGCGTGCCGGCTCGCCAGTCTCCGCGTCGTACTCCACGTAGGCCAGCGGCGTCGGGCTGACGCCCGTGCTCTTGGGGATGTTGAAGATATTGATGAAGGCGGCGTTGCCCTCGCTGGCGGCATAAAACTCGGCGACCCGGTCGATACCGAACCGGCGGGTGAACTCGTCCCAGATCTCCGGGCGCAACCCGTTGCCGGCGATGACCCGGATCTTGTGCGCTGTGTCGGTGGCCTTGGCCGGCTGGTTGAGCAGGTAGCGGCACACCTCGCCGATGTAGATGAACGCGGTGGCCTGCATCTGAATGACCTCGTCCCAGAACCGCGACGCCGAGAACGACTTGCCCAGCGCCAGTGTGCCGCCCGCGTTGATCACCGACGACAGCGCGACCGTGAGCGCGTTGTTGTGGTACAGCGGCAGCGGGCAGTACAGGGTGTCGTCGCCCTTGAGCCGAAGACCCAGGCCGCCGAACGCGGCCAGGGCACGCAGCCACCGGTGGTGGGTCATCACGCTGGCCTTGGGATGCCCGGTGGTGCCCGAGGTGAAGATGTAGAACGCGGTGTCTTTGGCCTGGACCTGCGCTGCCGAGGCGGGGTTGCCCGACGGCTTGCCTGCCGACTCCTCGACGAGCTCCTCGATCGTCATCAGCTGGCCTGCCTGGGCGCCGCTCTCCTTGATCGGGTCGATCAGGTCGGACTCGGCGACTACCACGGTGGCTTTGAGTAGACCGATGCTGTGCGACAACACATCTGAGCGCTGGTGGTAGTTCAGCATGCCGGCGACCGCCCCGCATTTGACGGCGGCCAGCATCATCAGCACCGTGTTGGGCGAGTTGCGCATCATGATGCCGACGACGTCGCCGCGGCCAACTCCCTTGTCGGCCAACACCGCCGCGAACCGGTTCGCGGTCTCGTTGGCCTCCCGGTAGGTGATCTTCTCGTCACCGAAACGGATGAACACGTGGTCGGCGGAGCGGGCGGCGCGGTCCTGGAACACCTTGCCGATCGAGGTCTTCGTCGTCGGCAACGCCAGGAAGCCGGTCAGCGCACCGCGCAGGATCACCGGCGCATCCTTCACGACGGCGGGCAACCGCGTCGCAAGGTCGAGCAGTCCCACCGATTTCCGCGCACCAGTCTCGGCGGAATCGCTACTGGTCATTCGGCGCCTACCTCCCGTTTCTTGCCCGTCCCGCGGGTCAGCGTAACCCCGGACCGCTACAGCCCGGCCGCGCAGACCTCGATCGCCGTCGCGACATCATTGACAACCACCAACCGGTCTAATGCGCCCTGCGCGACGTAGCCGGGCTCGATCAGCGAAGCCAGCCAGGCCCGCAGTCCGTCGTAGTGGCCGGCGGGATCGAGCAGCACCACCGGTTTTGCATGCATACCCAGGTACCCAGCGGTCCACGTTTCGAAAAGTTCCTCCAGCGTGCCGATTCCGCCGGGCAGTGTCAGGAAGGCGTCGCTGCGGTCCTCCATGACTTGTTTGCGTTGCCGCATGGTGTCGGTGACGATCAGCTCGTCGGCGTCGACGTCGGCGAGCTCGCGATGCACGAGCGCCTTCGGGATGACGCCGACGGTGCGACCGCCGCGCGAGCGCGCGCCCTCGGCCACCGCTCCCATCGCCGAGACGTTGCCGCCGCCGGACACCAGCGTCCAGCCACGCTCGGCGATCGCCTCCCCCACCCGCCGTGCGAGGTCGAGCAGCTCAGGGTGGCGCGGGCCGGACGCGCAGTACACACACACCGCCCACTCGTCGTCACGGTTCTCGGATCCGGGATGCACGTGGCAAACCTAACGCAGCCGATTTACGGCTATTGCCCTGCCGGTGGCGGCCTGGCAAATAAAGTCCGGCTATGCCGATTCGGTGGCCTGTTGTGCCGCGCCAGTCCGTAGACGACGCGATCGCACTCCTGGAGAGCTACGGCGGAGTGGCCGTGGTGGGGGCCGACGGGACCGGCAAGACCACTGTTGCCGAGCAGATCGCCGACCGGCTCGGCGAGAAGAATCCGGTCCGGGTGATCGCCACCGGGACGCAGGCCGGCGTGCCGTTCGGGGCGTTCGGTCCGCTGGTCGAGGTCACCGAGGTCGGCAAGCCGGCGGCGCTGATCCGCTCGGCGTTGGATTCGCTTCTGGCTCAAGCAGATAGCACGCTGATCATCGTCGACGATGCCCAGTTGCTCGATCCGCTGTCGGCCACCCTGGTCTACCAGTTGGCCCGCCACCCGCAGGCGCGCCTCATCGTGACGGTACGGGCGGGCGGAACGCTGCCGTCCGCGGTAACCGCGCTCTGGCAGGACGGGCTCCTTGCTCGCCTGGACCTCGGCCCGCTGGACGAGGCCGAAACTCAAGCCCTACTGGCGGCATTGGACGACCCCCGCGATGACAGCTACCAGCGCAGCGGCGGCAACCCGCTGGAGCTACGCATGCTGACGCAGACCCATTCGGTGGCAACCTCGCTGGACGCTCTGGTCGACACATATCTGGCCGAGCTGCCTGCGCCGGCGCGCACGGTGGTGTCCTACCTTGCCGTGCACGAGCCGCTCTCCCGTTCCGACCTGGCCGTTCTGGCCGGCGAGGAGGGCATCGAACAGGCCGAAACAGCCGGGGCGGCAACATTGTTCGGCGCGATGGCCTACGCCGGTCACCCATTGTTTCTCGAACGGGTGGCCAGGACGGCCGACCCGGCCGACGCCCGCAGGCTGCGCACCGAGATCGTGACCCAGCTGGCCACCCAGCCGTGCCGCGATCTCGCCGACCGACTGGGCCGGGCGGTACTGGCACTGGACAGTGACGCACCCGAGTGCGTCGATGACGTGGTGACGGCCGCCCAGCAGGCGCTGCGGCTGGGCGATCTGAGCGTGAGCGAACGGCTGGCCACCGCGGCGCTGGCACGCTCCGAGCGTTTCGATGCGCGGCTGGTGCTGAGTTATGCGCTGGCCTGGCAGGGCCGCGGCCGCGAAGCGGATTCGGCGCTGGCCGCCGTCGATGCCGACGCGCTCTCCGAGGCCGAGGTGATGGCGTGGGCCTTGCCGCGGGCAGCCAACCAGTTCTGGATGCTCTCGGAACCCGAGCGCGCCACCGCGTTCCTGCAGAACATCCGCAAACGGATCAGCACGACCGCCGACCGCCTCACGCTGGATGCGCTGTCGGCGACCTTCGCGATGAATGCCGGCAACCTCGCGCGGGCGGTCGAGATCGCGGCCGAGGTGCTGGCCGACCCGGAGGCCGAGGATATGGCGGTGGCATGGGCGGCCAGCGCGTCGGCGTTGAGCTCGGCCCGGATGGGCCGGTTCGACCAGGTAGGTCCGCTGGTGGCACGGGCACTGGGCGCCGAGCATCCCGGGCTGCTGCGGTTCACTGTGGGCCTGGCGCAGACGACGACGCTGCTGATGGCCGGGCAGCCCGACGCAGCGCACGAGACCGCGAGGGAGTTCACCGATTTCGCTGAGCTGGCCCAGCCCGGCCGGTCGATCGGTGAGGTGCTGATGGCGCAGGTGCTGATCGCCCAGGGCGACCCGGCGAGCGCGGCGCGCCTGCTCGGCCCGGCCGCGGCCACCCTGGACCGGACCGGCTACTCGTGGGGACCGCTGTCGCTGATGTATCTGGCCATGGCGCTGGCCCAGCAGGGCGAGATCGCCGAGTCGGCCAAGACGCTGAGCCGCGCGGAGTCCCGGCACGGCACCAAGTCGGCGCTGTTCGCCCCCGAGTTGGGGGTGGCACGGGCCTGGCAGCTGGCCGCGATGGACGACACCGACGGGGCGGTCGAGGCGGCCCGCGAAGCGGCGCGGGGCGCAGAGCGCAGCGGGCAGCTCGGAGTCGCGGTGTGGGCGTGGAACCAGGCCGAGCGGCTTGGCGATCCGCACGCCGCCGCGGCGCTGGCGAAACTGGCCGAGGCCGGGGTTCAGGCCGTCAGGTAGCGCCGCAGGGTGCCGGCGACGGCGCTGATCTGCGCGACCGCCACCCGCTCGTCGCGCTTATGCGCCAGATTCGGGTCGCCGGGGCCGTAGTTGACCGCGGGGATGCCGAGCGCGGCGAACCGGGCGATGTCGGTCCAGCCGTACTTGGCGCGCACCAACCCGTCGGCCGCCGCCACCAGCGCCGCCGCCGCGGGGTGATGCAGCCCCGGTAGCGCGCCTGCGGCCACGTCGGTCTGCTCCAGGCGGACGTCGAGCCCGTCGAACACCTCGCGCACGTGAGCCAGCGCCGCCTCCGGTGAGCGGTCCGGGGCGAAGCGGAAGTTGACGGTCAGCGCGGCGGCGTCGGGGATGACGTTGCCGGCCACCCCGCCCTCGATCCGCACCGCCGACAGTCCCTCCCGGTAGGTGCAGCCGTCGATGTCGACGATGCGGGCGTCGTAGGCCGAAAGCCGATCCAGCACCGCGCCGAGTTTGTGAATCGCGTTGTCGCCCAACCACGATCGCGCGGAGTGTGCACGGGTGCCGTCCGCCGAGACGACCACCCGCAGGGTGCCCTGGCAACCGGCCTCGATGTAGCCGCCGGACGGTTCGCCCAGGATCGCGACGTCGGCGCGCAGCCAGTCCGGCAGCTCGCGCTCGATGCGGTTCAGGCCGTTGGCGCTGGCTTCGATCTCCTCGCAGTCGTAGAAGATCAGCGTGATGTCGTGCGCCGGTTCAGCGATGGTGGCGGCCAGGTGCAGGAACACCGCGTCACCGGATTTCATGTCCGATGTGCCGCAACCGAACAGATGGTCGCCCTCGAACCGGGACGGCACGTTGTCGGCGATCGGCACGGTGTCCAGGTGTCCAGCCAGCACCACCCGCGAGGGCAGGCCGAAGTTCGTGCGGGCCAGCACCGCGTCACCGTTGCGGACGATCTCGTAGCCGCGTGTCTGTGCGCGCAGCGCGGCTTCCACCTCGTCGGCGATCCTGGCCTCGTCGCGCGACACGCTCGGAATGTCGACGAGCGCGGCGGTCAGCGCGATCGGGTCAGCCTGTAGGTCCAACACAACTGACCAGGCTAGCGGGCGGCGCCGATGTATTACGGTGGAGCACCGTGACTTCTGCTGCGGGTTTCGGGTTGGCCACCATCACCGGGGACGGCACCGTCCTCGACACCTGGTTCCCGGACCCCGAACTGGGCGCCTACAGCCCGTCGGGCAGCACGCGGCTCTCCGCCGATGACGCGCCCGAGGATCTGGCCGCCCTGGCCGGCACCGATGCGGCGCGCGGCGTCGAGACCATCGTCGTGCGCACGGTGATCGCCGACCTGAACGACAAGCCTGCCGACACCTATGACGCCTACCTGCGGCTGCACCTGCTGTCGCATCGCCTGGTCGAACCGCACGGGCTCAACCTCGACGGCATCTTCGGCGCGCTGACCAACGTGGTGTGGACCAACTTCGGGCCGTGCCAGATCGAGGGCTTCGAGCAGGTCCGGGTGCGGCTGCGCCGCCGCGGCCACGTGACGGTCTACGGCGTGGACAAGTTCCCGCGGATGGTCGACTACGTGCTGCCGACCGGCGTGCGGATCGCCGACGCCGACCGGGTCCGCCTCGGTGCGCACCTGGCGCCGGGCACCACCGTCATGCACGAGGGTTTCGTGAACTTCAATGCCGGCACACTGGGTGCCTCGATGGTCGAGGGGCGTATCTCGGCGGGTGTGGTCGTCGACGACGGCTCCGACGTCGGAGGCGGTGCCTCGATCATGGGCACGCTGTCCGGTGGCGGCACCCAGGTGATCTCGGTGGGCAAGCGCTGCCTGCTGGGCGCCAACGCCGGCCTGGGCATCTCACTGGGTGACGACTGCATCATCGAGGCCGGCCTGTACGTGACCGCGGGCACCAAGGTCACCACCCCGGACGGCACGACCGTGAAGGCACGCGAATTCTCCGGCGCGAACAACCTTCTGTTCCGGCGCAATTCGGTGACCGGGGCCGTCGAGGTCGTCGGCCGCGACGGCAAGGGCATCGCGCTCAACGAGGCGCTGCACGCCAACTAGCGTGCCCCGCCCAGGCGAGTGTGCGGTTTTATCCGCAACACGCCGCGACTCGCGCATCAGAACGCACAGTCGGGGAACTAAACCCCCGACAGGATGCAGAACTCGTTGCCCTCCGGGTCGGCGAGCACCACCCAGGTCTGCTCACCCTGACCGATGTCGACGGGACGCGCCCCCAACCCAAACACACGGTCGACCTCGGCCTGCTGATCGTCGGGAGTGAAGTCAAAGTGGATGCGGTTCTTGACGATTTTGTCGTCGGGCACCGGTACGAACAACCAGTCCGGCCCGGCCCCTTCGGGCGCCCGCAACAAGACGTCACCGTCCTCGGTCGGCTCGGTGGGCCAGCCAAGCACCGCCGACCAGAACGAGGACAGCGCGTGAATATCGTGGGCGTCGATGCAGATTTCGGTGAACGTCAGCGTCACTTCATGAGCTCCTTCTTGACGACCTTGCCCATCGCGTTGCGCGGCAGCGAGTCGACCAGCCGCACCTCGCGCGGTCGTTTGTGGATCGAAAGCTGTTCGGCCACATAGGCAATCAGCTCGTCCGGCTTGGCGTCGCCGACCACGAATGCGACGATGCGCTGACCGAGATCGGCGTCGGGCAGCCCCACCACAGCGACCTCGTCGACGGCGGAGTGCCCCAGCAGCACCGTCTCGACCTCACCCGCGCCGACCCGGAAGCCGCCGGACTTGATCAGGTCCACCGACTCGCGCCCGACGATGCGGTGCATGCCGCCGTCGTCGATCACTGCGGCGTCCCCGGTGCGATACCACCCGTCGGGGTCGAACGACTCGGCCGTGGCGTCGGGCCGGTTCAGGTAGCCGTCGAACAGGGTGGGCGCCTTAACGTGAAGGCTGCCAATGGTTTCCCCGTCATGCGCGGCGACCGAACCGTCCTCGCACACCAGCCGGGTCTGCACCCCGGTCAGCGGCAGGCCGACCCATCCGGGCCTGCGTTCGCCGTCGGCCCTGGTGCTCAGCGTGATCAGCGACTCGGTGCTGCCGTACCGCTCGACGGGCGGGTGGCCGGTCAGTTCGGCGAGCCGGCCGAACACCGGAACCGGCAGCGGCGCGCTACCCGACACCAGCAGCCGCGCCGAGGCGAGCGCGGTGGCGGCATCGGTATCGGCCGCCACCCGCGACCACACCGTCGGGACCGCGAAATACAAACTGCCCCCGGCGGCGGCATAACCAGCCGGGGTGGGTTTTCCGGTGTGTACGAAGCGGTTTCCGATCCGCAGCGAGCCCAGTAACCCGAGGATCAGGCCGTGGACGTGGAACAGTGGCAGCCCGTGCACCAGGGTGTCGTCGGGGCTCCACTGCCAAGCCTGCGCCAGTGCGTCGATGTCGGCGGCGATCGCGCCCCGGCTGATCAGCACCCCTTTGGGAAGGCCGGTGGTGCCGGAGGTGTACATCACCATCGCGGTGGCATGCGGCGGGGGCTCGGGATAGCGATGCCACGAGCGGGCGTGCAGCCGCACCGGGACGTGCGGCAGACCGCCGAGGTCGGCGGGCTGCTCCCCCAGCCAGGCCTGGGCTCCGGAATCGGTCAGGATGTGCGCGCGTTCGGCGACCCCGACGTCGGCGGGCACCGGGACGAACGGAACACCGGCGATCAGACAGCCGGTGACGGCCAGCACCGTCGTGGCGGTCGGCGTGGCGAGCACGGCCACCCGTCCGGCGCCGCCGACCCGCTCGGCCACCGAGGTGGCCGCTCCGACAAGGTCACTACGAGAGAGCACGGCGCCGTCGATGCGCACGGCGTCACCGATATCGGCTCCGGCGGCGACGGCGGCAGGATTCAGGGAGGCCAGCAACATACGCGCGACGCTACCGGGATACTGGCGTGGTGAAGCCCATCATCCAGCTCTCGTCGCGCGAGGTGTACCGCAACCGCTGGATGTCGGTGCGCGAGGACACTGTTCAACGACCGGACGGTTCGGCCGGTATCTACGGCGTTGTCGACCGGCCGGACTACGCCGTGGTCATCGCGGTGGACGGCGATCGGGTGGCGCTGGTCGAGCAGTATCGCTATCCGATGGGTGCGCGAGGCTGGGAGTTCCCGATGGGCACGGTCCCGGGCGAGCCCGATATCGAGCCGGCCGAGCTGGCGGCGCGCGAGCTACGCGAGGAGACCGGCTTGACCGCCGGCTCGCTGGTGTTGCTCGGTCATCTCGACGTCGCGCCGGGCATCTTCAGCCAGCGCGGCTGGATATTCCTGGCCACCGACCTCACCGAGGGCGAACACGACCGTGAACACGAAGAGCAGGACATGCACTTCGCGTGGTTCGAACGCAGCCGGTTCGAGGAGATGATCCGCACGGGCGAGATCACCGATTCCCAGTCGATCGCCGCGTACGCGCACTTGCTGCTCAGCGAGCGTTTCAACGCCTGAGCGTGGCCGAATCGTGACCGGCTTGCCGTGGGGCGGATGTGACAGATGAGGTTTACTGACGGCTAGGCTGATTACTCGACCAACCCATCGAGGAGTCATGACATCCGGCCGCAGTTTGGGTGCCACGCTGCTAGCAACGGCGACGATCTGCGCCGCGGGACTGCTTAGCCCCGCGTCGGCGCACGGTCAGCCGCTGGCCTGGAACGGCCGCTATCAGATGGTCACCTACGCCTCGCAGAAGGCGGGCACCAGCCCGGCGACGCATCAGAAGGAAAACGACTTCGGCGCCGTCTTCACCCTGTCGACCACCTGCTCGGGCGGCGCCTGCGTGGCCACCGTCGTCGACGGTCCCGCACCCGGGAACCCGACCATCCCACAGCCGACCCGCTATAAGTGGAACGGGTCCGAATGGGCCACCACCTACGACTGGGTGTGGGACTGCTTCCTTGGCGACGGCTACCAAAAGCAGTGGAGCCCCGCCACGTCGTGGGCGTTCTACGAGCCACAGCCGGACGGGTCCCTGCGCGGCACCTGGCACACCGACATCACCTCGGGACCCTGCCGCGGCAGCGTCGTCATGCCGGTCGCCGCGGTCCCCGCCTGAGGCGTCGGCGCCGACTCGCCCACAATGGAGATCGATGACTGACACTGCGACGACGACGGCCGTGCGCAACCACTCGATGGATCTCTATCGGGTGGTTGCCTTGCTGTTCGTCGTCCTCGGCCATTGGATGGCAGCATCGCTGACCTTTTCCGACGGGGCGTTCTGGCGGGACAATCCGCTTGTCGACCTGCCCTGGACGCAATGGCTGACCTGGATCTTCCAGGTGGTGCCGGTGTTCTTCGTGGTCGCCGGCTACGCGAGCGCGGTGTCATGGGCCCATCGCAGCGCCGAGGGCGGTGACGTTTCTGGTGGCGGGCAGGAGTGGCTGCGCCGCAGGCTGGTTCGACCGATCGGCCCGACGGCGGTCTATGTCGTGTTCGCGTTGCTGGTCGTGGCGGCGCTCTTCGGCGTCGGCGTGGCGGGCTCGGAGCTGGACTTCGGCGCCTGGGCGGTGGCCATGCACCTCTGGTTCCTCGGCATCTACGTCCTGGTGGTCGCGCTGACGCCGGTGGCGGTGGCCTTGCATCGGCGCTGGGGTAAGTGGGTGCCCTTCGCCATGACGGTCGCGGTCGCGGTGATCGACGTGGCGACGATCGGCGCCCACGTGCCGTACCTCGGCTGGCTGAACTACCTGCTGGTGTGGGGCATGCTCTACCAGCTCGGCATCGCCTGGCACGACGGCACTCTCTGCAGGCGCGCGTCGATCGCGCTGGCGGTCTTGTCGGCGATCGCGTTGGCGCTGCTGGTCACCGTGGGGCCTTACCCGGTCAGCATGATCGGCGTTCCCGGCGCGACCGTGAACAACACCGGGCCACCCAACCTGGCGCTGCTCGCGCTCGGCGGGGTGGAGGCCGGGCTGGTGCTGGCCGCTGCCCCCGCGGTGAACGGGCTTCTGAAATCAGCACGCGCCCAACGCATTCTGGTGATCGCCAACGACAATGTGATGGCGCTCTATCTGTGGCACATGGTTCCGGTGGTGATCGTGGCGCTGGCCGGGTATCCGACCGGGCTGCTGCCACAGCCGACGCTCGGCACGGCGGCGTGGTGGTGGTTCCGGCTGGCGTGGGTGGCGATCCTGGCGGTGGTCGCGGCCGTCGAGCTGGCGTTGTTGTGGTGGGGGCGGCGGTTGTTCTCCGCGCCGCTGCCGACCGTCGCGGTTCCGATACCTGCCCCGCTGGGCGAGGTGCTGCTGTTCGCCGGCACCGTCGCGATCGCGGTCACGATGTCAGTGTTCGCGGCGCTCGGTTTCGCACCCGACGGGCGTTTTCCGGTCGCGGCCAGCGTCGGGTTCTTTGTCGGCGTGGTGCTGGTGGCGCTCGCTCCTACCGGTAGGCGTCGAAACCGAGTTTGACGGCCAGCGCCAGCCCGGCGATGCCGATGAGGATGCGCAGCGGGGTGGACGGGGCGTGCCGCACGACGATGGGGCCCAGTCGCGATCCGATCAGGCAGCCCGCACCCAGCGGGATGACCGCCAGCCAGTGCACCGGCGCCAGGACGGCGAACACCACCGCGGCCACGACGTTGGCCAGCCCGAGCAGGATGTTCTTGGCGGCGTTGGCGTGGGCCAGGCTGTCCGCTCCGGCGTTGAGCAGCAATGCCAGGAACAGCACACCGGCTGCCGCCCCGAAATAGCCGCCGTAGAGCGCGATCCCGAACATCGCCGCCGTCTCGGCCACCAGCACCGCCCGACGGCGCCGCCCCGGATGGGGCGCGCCGCGCGGCACGACGATCGCCGCCGACGCGACGGCGAGCAGCACCGGCACCACCTTCTCGAAGGAATCCGCCGGGGTGGTCAGCAGGAGCACCGCGCCGAGAGCACCGCCGGCGACGGTCACCGGCGCACTGCGGACCAGGAACCGACCCTGCCCGGCGAGTTCGGGACGCGATCCCCACGCCGAGCCGATGCCGTTGAACACCAGCGCCACCGTGTTGGTGACGTTCGCCGTCACCGGCGGGAGCCCGACGGCGAGCAGGGCCGGATAGGTGGCGACCGACGCCAGACCCGCGATGCTGCCGGTCAATCCACCGAGCACACCGGCGATCAGCAAGGTGATGGCGTCCAGTGCGCTCAGTGGGGTCCTTCTATCAGTGCGAGTGTGTCAATGCCCGTAGGAAGAACATCAGGTTGGCAGGGCGTTCGGCAAGTCTGCGGACGAAATAGCCGTACCACTGGGTGCCGAAGGGCACGTACACCCGCACATGGTTGCCCTGCGCCGCGAGCCTGCGCTGCTCGGCATCGCGGATGCCGTAGAGCATCTGATATTCGAATCCGTCTGCCCCACGGCCGAATTCGCGGGCCAGCTCCCCGGCGGCGGCGATCACCACGGGATCGTGCGAGGCGACCATCGGGTAGCCGTTGCCCGCCATCAGCGTGCGCAGGCAACGCAGGTAGGAGTCGGTGACCTCGCCCGCGTCCCGGTAGGCCACCGAGGCCGGTTCGTCGTAGGCGCCCTTGCACAACCGGATGCGGGCCCCGGACGCGGCGAACTCGGCGCAGTCTGCCTCGGTGCGTTTGAGGTAGGCCTGTAGAACCGTTCCCACCCATGCGAACTCGCTGCGCAGCTCCCGCACGATCGACAGCGTGGAATCGGTGGTGGTGTGGTCCTCGGCGTCGATAGTGACCCACGCGCCGACCTGCTGGGCCCGCCGGCAGATGGCGTGGGCGTTCTCGAAGGCGATCTTGTCGCCGTCGGTGGGCAGCGCCTGGCCGAGGGCGGACAGCTTCAGCGACACCTCCAGCGGGCGCACCGCCGCCTCCCCGTCCTCGCCGCGGGCACCCAGCGCGTCGAGCAATCGCAGGTAGGCCTTGACCGTGGCCTCGGCCGTGTCCATGTCGGTGACGTCCTCGCCGAGATAGTCGATGCTGACCAGTCGGTCCGAGTCGCGCAGCGCGGTGACCGCGGCCAGTGCGTCGTCGACGGTTTCGCCTGGGACGAACCGGCTCACCACGTCGCGGGCGATCGGCATGCGTTCGGCGCTGTGGCGCAAGCGATGTGACCGGCTGGCCGCCAGGATCGCCGGCCGCGCGACGCGCGTGAAGGCGCTCACGACTCGACCCCCATGTGCGGGTAGACGTGATCGGTGGGCGGGACGAAGGTCTCCTTGACCGAACGCGCCGACGTCCAGCGCAGCAGGTTCAGTGGCGAGCCGGCCTTGTCGTTGGTGCCCGAGGCCCGCGACCCGCCGAACGGCTGCTGCCCGACGACGGCCCCGGTCGGTTTGTCGTTGACGTAGAAGTTGCCAGCGGCGAATCGCAGCCGATCGGCCGCCGTCGCGACGGCGGCCCGATCGTCTGCGATCACCGCGCCCGTCAGCGCGTAACGCGAGCCGTTGTCGACGACGTCGAGGACGTCGTCGAACTGGTTGTCCGGGTATACGTGCACCGAAAGGATGGGCCCGAAGTACTCGGTGCTGAACGCCTCGTCGGTTGGATCGTCGGACAGCAGAACCGTCGGCCGCACGAAATAGCCTTCGCTGTCGTCACATTCGCCGCCGACTGCGATGGTGACACCGGGGGCGCTCTTGGCCCGCTCGATCGCGCGGGAGTTCTTGGCGAACGCGCGGGCGTCGATGACGGCCCCGCCATAGTTCGACAGGTCGGTGACATCGCCGTAGGTCAGCGCCTCGGTGGCGCCGAGGAAGCCGTCGCCCATCGTCTGCCACAACGAGCGCGGAACGAATGCCCGCGACGCGGCCGAGCACTTCTGACCCTGGTAGTCGAACGCACCGCGAATCAGGGCCGTGCGCAACACATCCGGATTCGCCGAGCTGTGGGCGACGACGAAGTCTTTGCCGCCGGTCTCCCCCACCAGTCGCGGATAGCTGTCGTAGTCGGCAATGCGGGTGCCGACCTCGCGCCACAGATGCTGGAAGGTGGCGGTGGACCCGGTGAAGTGGATGCCCGACAGCCGCCGGTCGGCCAGCACCACATCCGAGACCGCGTATCCGTCGCCGGCAACCAGGTTGATCACCCCGGGCGGCAGCCCGGCGGCCTCCAGCAGTTGCATCGTCAGGTAGGCCGCGAACGTCTGGGTGATCGACGGCTTCCACACCACGGTGTTGCCCATCAGCGCGGGCGCGGTCGGCAGATTGCCTGCGATCGCGGTGAAGTTGAACGGCGTGACGGCGTAGACGAAGCCGTCCAGCGGACGGTAGTCGGTGCGGTTCCACACGCCCGGGCCGCTGATCGGCTGCTGGGCCAGGATCTGGCGGGCGAAGGCGACGTTGAAACGCCAGAAGTCGACCAGCTCGCAGGGGGCGTCGATCTCGGCCTGGTAGGCGGTCTTGGACTGGCCCAGCATGGTGGCCGCGGCGATCTTCTCCCGCCATGGACCGGCGAGCAGGTCGGCCGCCCGCAGGAAGACCGCGGCGCGTTCGTCGAACGGGGTGGCAGCCCACTCCCGTTTGGCGGTCATCGCGGCGTCGACCGCGGCCATGGCGTCGGCGGTGGTGGCGTTCGCCAGGGTGCCCAACCGGGCGCTGTGCCGGTGCGGCTGAACCACGTCGATGCGCTCGCCGTCGCCTAGGCGGTGACGGCCGCCGATGACGTGCGGCAGGTCGATGGGGTTGGTGGACAGATCACGCAGGGCCGCGGTGAGGCGGGCCCGCTCGGCGGAGTGAGGTGCGAAATCGTGAACCGGCTCGTTGGCGGGCACGGGAACATCGGTGCGGGCGTCCATGCAGTACAGGATCGCGCCCGGCGCACGCCAAACTGTTGGCTGATCCGACAAGACTGGCCATACGTTCTAGTAGAATCCGACAACATGCGTGAGGCGGGTGTTGGACTGGGCCAGCTGGTATTAGCCCTGGATGCGACGCTGGTCCGGCTCGTCGAGGCGCCGCGGGGACTGGACCGCCCGGTGCGATCGGCCGCCTTGATCGACGCTGACGATGTGCGGCTGGGCCTGTCGGTCAGCGCCGGCTCCGCGGACGTGTTCTTCCTGCTCGGAATCTCCGATGCCGATGCCACCGGATGGCTGGACCGGCAGATCGCCGCGCACGGCCCGCCCGCGGCGATCTTCGTCAAAGGCCCGTCCGACGCCGTCGTCGCCAGGGCCGTCGCCGCGGGGACCGCCGTCGTCGCCGTCGACCCCAAGGCCCGGTGGGAGCGGTTGTATCGCCTGGTCAACCACGTCTTCGAGCACCGGAGGACCGACTCGGTGACCGATTCGGGCACCGACCTGTTCGCCCTGGCGCAATCGATCGCCGACCGCACCCACGGCATGGTCAGCATCGAGGACGCGCAGTCGCATGTGCTGGCGTATTCGGCGTCCAACGACGAGGCCGACGAGCTGCGGCGGCTGTCGATCCTGGGGCGGGCGGGCCCGCCCGAGCACTTGCGCTGGATCGCCCAATGGGGCATCTTTGACCGGCTGCGCGCCGGTACCGACGTCGTGACGGTCGATGAACGGCCCGAATTGGGGCTGCGACCACGGCTGGCCATCGGCATCCACCGCCAGGGCACGCCCGGATTCGACGGCACCATCTGGGTGCAGCAGGGCTCGCGGCCGCTGGCCGACGATGCCGAGGAGGTGTTGCGCGGCGCGGCGGTGCTGGCCGCCCGGATCATGGCGCGGCTGGCCGCGCGGCCGTCGGCACACCTGCTGGCCGTGCAGCAGCTGCTCGGGCTCGCCGATGCCGACGAGACCGATGTGGCCACCCTGGCGCGCGAACTCGGTGTGCCGCTCGACGGGCGCGCGGCCGTGATCGGCTTCGTCGCCGGCGAGGCCCACCCCAGGATGGCTGATGTACTGGCGCTGAGCGCCAGCGCTTTCCGCCCCGACGCACAGGTGGCTGCCAACGGGCAGCGGGTGTATGTGGTGTTGCCCGACTCCGGCCGCACGGCCGCGGTCGTGTCGTGGATCCGCGGCACGATCGGTTCGCTGCGTACCGAACTCGGCCTGGACTTGCGCGCGGTGATCGCCGCCCCGGTCGCCGGTCTGGCCAATGTCGGCGGCGCGCGCCGCGACATCGACCGCGTCTTCGACAGCGCCGCGCGGCACCCGGTGTTCGGTCAGGTGACGACCCTGGCCGAGGCGCGCACGACGGTGTTGCTCGACGAGATCGTCACGTTGGTGGCCGCCGAGCCCAGGTTGGTGGATCCGCGGGTGCCCCGGTTACGGGAAACCGAGCCGCTACTGGCCGAGACACTGCGCGTGTACCTGGACAGCTTCGGCGACGTCGCGGCGGCCGCGGCGACACTGCACGTGCACCCCAACACCGTGCGCTACCGCGTCCGCCGCCTTGAACAGGTACTTTCCACTTCGCTGAGCGATCCGGACGTCCGGCTATTACTGTCACTAAGCCTGCGGGCGACCGTCTGATCAGCGTCGTCAAGTAGCCGCGCCGCATATCAGCGAGAAATTTTTTGATCAACCTGGTAACAATGTTGCATCTGTTGCCGATGAGGCTTTTGTCATGACTGGCTGTGAGCCCCGTCACGACGCAAGAAAACCTCGGTGATCGGGGCCGCCGATCACCGCAGACCAACCAAGCACCACAAGCACCAAGGGGTCAGCATGAAACATCTGGGTCGAGTGCTGGTGGCGATGATCGCCGCCTTCGCCGCACTCTTCGTCGGGACTGGCACTTCCCATGCCGGTTTGGACAACGAACTGAGTCTGGTTGACGGCGGTGGCCGCACGATGACGGTGCAGCAGTGGGACACCTTCCTCAATGGTGTGTTCCCCCTGGACCGCAACCGGCTGACTCGTGAGTGGTTCCACTCCGGCAAGGCCGTCTACAGCGTGGTCGGCCCCGGTGCCGATGACTTCGCGGGCACCTTGGAGCTGGGCTACCAGGTCGGCTTCCCGTGGTCGCTGGGTGTGGGCATCAACTTCAGCTACACCACCCCCAACATCCTGCTCGATGACGCGAACATCTCCCCGACGGGCTTCAACCCGCTGGGCTCGGTGATCACCCCGAACCTGTTCCCGGGTGTCTCGATCAGCGCTGACCTGGGCAACGGCCCCGGTATCCAGGAAGTCGCCACCTTCTCGGTGGACGTCTCAGGCCCCAACGGCTCGGTCGCCGTGGCCAACGCCCACGGCACCGTCACCGGTGCCGCCGGCGGTGTGCTCCTGCGCCCCTTCGCCCGCCTGATCTCCAAGGCCGGTGACAGCGTCACCACCTACGGCGAACCCTGGAACATGAAC
>NZ_VBSB01000005.1 GCF_013337765.1 Mycolicibacterium sphagni | reverse complement strand
CGGCTTATGCACGGCTCTAGGAATCAACCGAACAACGCGACACCGCCCTACCCGGCTGGATGCACTTCTACAATCACCACCGAGCCCACTCCGCCATCGGAGGCTGCCCACCGGTCACCAGACTGACCAACCTCCCTGGACATCACAACTAGGCGCCGGTCAGCTTGCGCGCAACCGGTCGATGCCCTCGTCGAGTGCAGCTTCGAGGTAGGTGAGATCGCCGGTTGCGAGCATGATCCCGACGCCGCCCTGAATCCCGGCCAGTAGCGCCGCCGCAGCCCGCTCGACGTCCACCGAACCCGTCACTTTCCCCTGCGCCTGCATCGAACGGATTCCGTTCGCGATGGCTCCGTGCCACTTGGCGATCAATTCGGCGGTCACGGCCTCGGCACCGGGCGTGGTCCGCCCGATCTCGGACATCAGTACGGCAATCGGGCAGTTCTGGCCTTGCCTGCGATAACGGTCGACCACCGCGTCACGCCAGCGCTGCCAGGCCGCCCAGGAGGTCAGCGCGCCGAGGTGCGGTTGCTGGTCGTCGAGCACCATCTGCGACTCGAACGCCGCGACTGCCAGCAACAGCTGCTCCTTGCCCCCGGGAAAGTAGTGGAAGAGCTGGCTTTTGGACGTGCTGGTCTGGTTCATGATGTCGTCGAGCGTGGTCAGCGCGACACCGCGGGCGCGGATCACCTCGGCGGCTCCCTGAATGATCCGCTGCCGGGTGGCACGGCCCTTCGCCGTCAAATTCTGGACTTGCAGGTCCATCTTTAGTGGCGGAGCATGTGGACTCATGAGTCCAAAAGATACCCGGTTCGCAGGGCGCAGAGCACTTGTCACCGGTTCGACAGGCGGCCTTGGGGTGGCCATTGCCGGGGCATTGGCGGCCGATGGCGCGTTCGTGGTGGTCAGCGGGCGGGACAGGGCCCGCGGCGATGCCGTCGTCGACGTTATCCGTGCCGCAGGAGGTGAGGCAGCCTTCGTCGTTGCGGATTTGGGAGCGGGAACGGATTCGATCCGGGATGTCGCGGACGCGGCATCCGAGGCCGCGCGCGGCACCATCGACATCCTGGTGAACAACGCCGCGACCCTGCTGATGCCGACGCCGACCGCGGACGTTACCGAACAGGAACTGCGGGATGCGTTCAGTGTCAACGTGTTCGCACCGTTCTTGTTGACCGGCGTGCTGGGCCCATGCATGGCCGAGCAGGGCCTCGGCGCGATCGTCAACATCGGCTCGATCACCGGCCTGCGTGGATCCAGCGGGTCGGCGATCTATAGCGCCACCAAGGCCGCGATCCATTCGTTCACGAAGTCCTGGGCCGACGAGTACGGACCGGCGGGCGTGCGAGTCAACGCCGTGGCGCCGGGGCCGATCGGCACCGAACGACAGGCCGAGTTCGCCGACCACGTCGCACCGGTCCTGAGCCGGCTGCCGTCGCGGCGGCTGAGCACTCCCGAGGAAGTGGCCGCCGCGGTGACGTTCCTTGCCAGTGACGATGCCGCCAACATCCACGGTGCGATCCTCAGTGTCGATGGCGGATGGGCCGCGACTTGACTCGGGGTCAGGGCGGTGGAATCCGGCTGGCCGCATCCTCGAGCTGCTCCAGGGCGAGCTGCAGCGCATCGGTGAATTCATCGATGTCGCAGGCAATTTCGGGCGTGGTCGACACACCGAAATCCAGTGAGCCGCAGTAGCTCAGGCAGGTGATGTTCAGGCCGACGTCGAGCATCAGCGGTCCGATGGGAATCAGCGACTCGACGCGCGCGCCGGCCAGGTAGAGGGGGAACGCCGGGCCTGGCACGTTGGAGACGACCAGGTTGATGGGCACGACGCGGTCGCCGAGATGAGCTGCGGAGTAAGCGCGCACCGCTAGCCCGAGCAGCCCCGGCGGGGTTGTCTCGGTCAGACCCACGAGCTGATGATCGGACAGCGTCTTGGCCATCTCCTTGGCACCGCTTGAACTTTCGTGAATCGCTGTGAGGCGTTCGGTGGGGTCCGCGATATCGGTGGCCAGGCGCACCGTCGTCGACGTCATCTGGTTCCCGGCGGTGGACGCCTCGGTGTGGGTGGACACCGGAACCTGGGCGACCAGCGGCCGGTCCGGTAGTTCGCCACGAGCCTGCAGGTAGTCACGCATTGCACCTGAAAGGATGGCCAGGACAACGTCATTGATCTTCACGCCGAAGGCGTTCTTGACGGCTTTGACCCGGTCGAGCGACAAGCTCGCGGACGTCACCCGCCGCTGCATGGTCAGCGCTGTGTTGAACCGAGTCGTCGGAGCCTCGAAGAAGTTCGGGGGTTTGTTGGACACCTTGCGAGCCGCGACCTGCTGAGTCACCGTCTGCTGTAACACCCGCGCCACTCGGTACGGCGTCATCACGGCGATGTTCAACAGCGCTCCCAGCGCCCGCCGCTCGATGCCTGGCAGCCGCGCACCCGTGTCGGGGATCTCGGCGGCCGGCGGCCGCGGCTCGGCGGTGGCGTCGAGCAGGATCTCACTGAGCCCCGCACCCGACACTCCATCGACGACGGCGTGATGGATCTTGGTCAGGTACGCGATGCGCCCGCCCGCCAGGCCCTCGATGAACCACATCTCCCACAACGGGCGGGCGCGATCGAGCTGAAACGACATGAGCCGGCCGACCAGCGCGTCGAGTTCGGACTGTCCGCCGGGCGCGGGGAGGGCGACGTGCCTGAGGTGATAGTCGATATCCAGCGTGGTGTCTTCGACCAGCCAGGGCCGGTCTAGGCCGTGTCGCGCACCTTCGACGCGGTGGCGCAAGGCAGGGAGTTCGGGCAGCCGGCTGACCATCAGCTGGCGCACCGCATCGAAGCTGAAACTGTCGACACCGGTGGGATCGCAGATCCCCAGCGCGCCGATGTTCATCGGGCAGGAGTTGGTGTCGGCCCACCAGAAGGCAGCGTCGAGGCCGGAGAGGCGCCGCACGGCGTCGGTGCTCATCCGCACGGTGTAACCAGGATCACCGTCCGGCAAACTCCGCGTGGTGACCCTGTTCCAGTAAGCCCACAGCATTGCTAACCCGGGCCCGCGGGTACCGCGCTGATACGCTGCCAACGGTCACCGGTGCCGAAATCCCGGTGTGGCGGGGTCCGGCCCGTCTGACGAGGTGGCGTCACGGTTACGTTGCGGTGACGTCGAAAAACAGGCGCGGCAAAGAATCGGAAATGGGTAACGTGCGAACCGGAGAAATCAGAGCTCTGACCGGTCTTCGCATCGTCGCCGCCATGTGGGTGGTGTTGTTTCATTTCCGCCCGTTGATCTGGGAAGCCTCCCCGCGCCTCAAGGACGACCTCGCACCGCTGTTCGACGCGGGGGCGCAGGGCGTGGACCTGTTCTTCATCCTCAGCGGCTTCGTCCTGGCGTGGAACTACCTCGACCGGATGGGATCACACTGGTCGGGCCGGGCCACCCTGCATTTTCTGTGGCTGCGGCTGTCCCGGGTGTGGCCGGTGTACCTGGTGACGATGCACATCGCGGCGGCGTGGATCATTTTCACGCTGCACGTCGGTACCGTGCCGTCCCCGGACGTCGAGAAGCTCAACGCGATCAGCTACGTGCGCCAGCTGTTCATGGTGCAGCTGTGGTACGAGCCGTTCTTCGACGGCACCAGCTGGGACGGGCCGGCCTGGTCGATCAGCGCGGAATGGCTGGCCTACCTGTTGTTCGGCGGAATCATTCTGGTGGTCTTCCGGATGTCGCGGGTGACCCGGGCGCGCACCCTGCTGTTGCTGGCCTTCGCCGCGGCCCTGCCGCCGACGGTCCTGCTCCTGGCCAGCGGCCACCTCTACACGCCGTGGAGCTGGCTGCCGCGGATCGTGGCGCAGTTCCTGGCCGGTGTGCTGGCCTGCGCGGCGGTGCGACGCCTGCACCTGGGCAAACGCGCACAGCGTGTCGCCGGGATTGCCGCGATACTGCTGACCGCCGCGATGGTCGGCATCCTCTACTACTACGACGCCAACCCCGTCGCCGGCATGGTGGACCCGGGCGGGGTGGTCGCACTGTTGTTCATGCCGCTGGTGGTGACGCTGTCGATCGGTATCGGCAGCCTGCCGGCCCTGCTGTCGACCCGGCTTCTGGTCTACGGCGGCCAGATCTCGTTCAGCCTGTACATGGTTCACGAGATAGTGCACACCTCGTGGAACTGGGCAGTGCAGGAATACCAGATCGACCTGCCCAAGTCGGTACAGAAGCTCGTCGTCGTGGGCCTGATCGCCGCCGCGGTCGCCTTCGCGATGCTGCTGTTCCACGCGGTTGAGGAACCGGCCCGGCGCTGGATGCGCAGAATGGTCGATTTCCGTGACGTCCAGCACGATGTGCACACCGGCCCACCGGCGGCGGAGGGTGGCCGGCTCGCGTCCATCGACCAGGCCCGCGATGCCCGTCCGCCGCAGTCCTCGGCCCGCGCCGGGTAGCGCCCCGGACCCAGCCTTGGTGTGCGCCAACACCTTCCGTGCCTGTAGTCTGCCTGGGTCGGGCGCGAATTCAGTGAGGTGTCATTGACCCGCAGGGAAGCCCTTGTGCGTGTCACCACGGCGGGTCTGTCGGCCGCCGTGGTGTTGGCTGCGATTCTCGGCTACGCGCAGCCGTCCGTCGGCTACGCATTGGCCAACCGGGGCTCGCAGTTCAGCCGCATCGCGGTCATCGGTGACTCGTACACAACGGGAACCGACGAGGGCGGGCAGGGCCCGCTGTCCTGGACCTCGCGAGCCTGGCTGCTACTGGCCAGCCAGGGGGCCAAGGTCGACGCCGACGTGGCCGCCGAAGGCGGTGCGGGCTACGGGATTCGCGGTAACCAGGGCAGCCTGTTCGAGGACCTCACCACCCGAGCCGTCGACCGTGACGATGCCCTGGTGGTGTTCTTCGGATCCCGCAACGACCAGCCCGTGGACTTGCAGCAGTATCCCGCGCTTGTCGGCGACACCTTCCAGATCGCCCGCCGGGCGGCCCCCAACGCCAAGTTTCTGGTGATCGGACCGCCGTGGCCGACGGCCGACCCGCCGCCCGAGGTGTTCGCCCTGCGGGACTCTCTGCGCGCGCAGGCCACGGCGGCCGGCGCGGTCTTCATCGACCCGCTGGCCGAGCGATGGTTCGTCGGACGCCCGGACTTGATCGGGCCGGACGGCGTGCATCCCACCGATGCGGGCCACGCCTACATGGCCGAGAAGATCGCGCCGTTGATCCGAAGCCAGCTCGCGATCCCGCTATAGACGGCTGGGTCAGGGCGCAATCCACGGCTGGCTGTCGCCGAGGTTGTTGGAGTCGACCTGATAGCACTGCTGCGGGGTGTTGAACCCGAACGCACCGCCGGTTTCGCAACGCTGGAAGAAGCCGTTGGGATCGATCGGCCCGTCGCAGCGCTGACCGCCACCCCATGGCGTCCACATTCCCTGGCACCCCGCGCTGGCTGTGGGTGCGCCTATCAAGCCGATGCCGATGACCGTGATCGCACGGGCCACCACTGAACCGAGTTTCTTCACCGTCCACCTCCTCGACGCGGAACCTCAAACTGAAGTCTCCGATACCCAATTCGTCGTGGTGGCAGACGGCATCGTTAGCGCATGTGCGGGCCCAGCAGGGCAGTCCAGCCCTTGACCAGCTGATTCCATTCATCCTGGCAGCCGTCCGCCCGACCCTCAGGGAGAAGTCCCGAGCTGACGATATTTGCGTTGGCCTCCGGGTTGGATCCGTAGATCCAGCACTCGAAGTTGTAGGCCCGGGCTTGGTCGAGGCTGTGGGAGTCGGCTAACCACTCCTGTTCCAAGGGCCCGCCTTCCTTGCTGAGCACCTCATATTCGCGCGCGGTGTCCTTGGCGGCCTGCACGAAGTCCTGGTCGACATGGCCGTCGGCGTAGGGGGCCAGGAGTTCGTAGGCCGCCAGCTGGTCGGCCACGTCTTCTTCACGGCCGGTGATCGGCAGGTCATAGATGTCGATCGCCATGTGCCCGGCCTCGTGGAAGAACGTCGCGATTCCGACTCGGCGGGCGGTCTCCTCGGGTTTGGGGTCGGCGGCGAAGATCCGCTCGCTCTCGGCGATGTCCTCGTAGCACATGACCAGCGTCTTATCGCTGGGGCTCCAGTAGTCGTTGGCCTCGCCGCACTGCCGACCCACCACGGGGATGTCGTAGGGGAGGCGGTACCAGTCGGTGACCGACTTGGCGATGTCATCCAGATAGTGGGTGCGCTGCATGAGATCTCGACCGGGGATCGCCTCGGGACTGGTCGCATCCTCGTAGGTGACGACCATCTTGCCGTCCCCTTCCCCGGTCTTCGACTTCGGCTCAGCGGCCGGCGTTGACTGCGTCACCTGGACCGGCGACGCCGTGGGCGAGTCGGCTTTGGCCGTAGACGACGCGACATCGCTGCCGTGGCTGGCGCCGCATCCCACCGTCAGCAGCCCGGCGGCCACCACCAATGCGGCTGAACGTGCCATCGCGACCTCCTCCGTGACCCGCGCGATGCCGGTCGGGACGACCGCGCAGCATCAGTATGGGATCGTTTCCGTGATGCGCAGACGCTTATGGCTACGGCGTCGCCGGGGTCACCGGCCGACAGCGCTCGTGGCGACGGTCGTGGTGGTCCTGGCTGTGTTCGCCGCGGACCGCCCGACACCGCCGCTGCCGTATAACCTGATCGCGGGTCCGTTCGCCCGATTGCTCGCTCAGGCTGTCGATCTGGGGCCTGCCCGCGGCGAACACGTCCAGCTGACCGCCGAACTGTTGGCGCCTACCAAGCCGGTGGTCTTGAGCAAGTGGGCCGACTCGCACGGGCTTGCGGTGCGATGGCGCGACGGTGACCCGTGGGCGGTCGTCGAAGGTGCGCCGCGCGCGATGGCTCGCGCCCTCGACGTCGTGGTGAACGACTATCGGCGCACGAGCGGCCGGGTGTTCTATGCCTCCCCGCAGCAGCCCACCGTCCCGCAGCAGCTCAGCGGCGAAGTCGCCGAGATGGGGCGAATTCTCGGCTACACGCCGTATCACGAAGGCACGCCGCCGAGCCTGCCGCTCGACGTTCCCCACGGGGGCCTGGCGCCCACCGAGCTGCTCAGCGCGTACAACGTCAACCCTCTGGGCTCCGCCGGATACACCGGCAAAGAGCAGACGGTCGTCGTCTTCGCCTTCGACGGGGTCGACCAACACGACCTGGACAAGTTCTCCGAGTGGTTCACACTGCCGGCATTCAGCGTGGACGTGATGGGCGGAATGCCGGCCGAGCGGCACGGTGAAGCAACGATGGACGTCCAGTTGATCCATGCGATCGCGCCGGCGGCCCGGATCGTTCTGGTCAACGCCCGCCCCACCGCCGAAGGTGACGGGACCTACGTGAAACTCGGCAAGCTGATGGAAGACGTCGACCGCAGCTACCCGGGTGCGGTGTGGAGCTTCTCGATCGGGTTCGGCTGCGATCGCCTGCTCGCCAGGGCGGATCTGGCGCCGGTGCGCTCGGCGCTGGCCCGCGCGCACCGCAGCGGGACGACGGCCTTCGTCGCCAGTGGCGACCTGGCCGGGCTGGAATGCAAGGGCGGACACGACTGGTCGGATCCGCCGAGCCCCGACGACGTCGGCGTCGACGTGCTGGCCTCACTGCCTGAAGTGACCGGTGTCGGTGGCACAACCCTGTCCACCGACTCGCAGGGGCAGTGGCTTGCCGAACAAGGCTGGTACGACGTCCCGCTGACCCAGGGCAGCGGCGGCGGTGCGTCGGTGTTGTTCGCCCGTCCGTCGTGGCAGGAAACCGAACTGCACTCCGGCCCGCGGGACAAGCGACTGGTCCCCGATATCGCTGCGGTCGCCGACCCGTTCACGGGCGTCAAGTTCGTGAACAACGGGCAGATCCAGGTCGGCGGCGGCACCTCGCAGGCAGCACCCATCTGGGCCGGCCTGGCGGCGGTGATGAATCAGTTCCTCACCGCCCGTCAGTTGCCTGCGCTCGGGGATTTCAATCCCCTGCTCTACGAGATCGCCACCCAGGCAGAAGTCCCCGCCTTCCGCGATGTCTACCTCGGTGCCAACGCCGTGACACCTGTGGTGCCGGGGTACGACATGATCACCGGATTGGGAAGTCCGAACGTCGACAATCTGATCAGAGCGATCCTCGTGCTGAAGTCGTTGCACCAATGAGTGATTCAACAGCGGAACTCGACGACGCCGGCTCGTTCGCGGGCTATGCGGTACCGGCCGGCAACTACCGGGCTCGTAATCAGCGCGGCCCGGGGTACTTCGTGACCATCGGGATCTGGGTGGCCGTGATCGTTGCCACGATGATGGCGTTGAGCATCGTGTCGACCCGAATCACCCCGGCCACAAACAAATTTCACTGCCCGCCGGATTGTGGGCGCCCCCCGAACGGACTTCCGGTGGCGACCAATCCCCGGTTCTTCGCACCCGACGGGTCGTTCTCGGTGTCCTACCCGGCGGCAGGGACCGCCTATGACGTCACCATGGAACCCAACGGGGTACGGGCGGAACTGAATATCGGTGACGGCGGGACGTTGCGGTTGTTCAGCCAGCCGGCGCAGGGCCGCGATGCGCGCCAGGTGGCCGCCGACCTGCTGGGGCAGATGTTTCCCGATGCGGTGAAATCCTACGAGCTGCCCAACGCGATCCTGGGATACCAACCCGGCTACGGAGAAGTCGCCGACGACTGGCCGAAGGGCACCTCGACCGATGCGCAGCATCTGCGGATCATCATCGTCGTCGCGGTGAAGAACGACCTGGCGCTGGTCGCCGGCGCGGCCGGGCCGTTTCACCAGTTCGGGCCCGAGGACGGACCGGGGCCGCCATCGCCGGCGAATCTCGATATCGCCAAGGACATGGGTAAGTACGTCAACAGCTTCATGTGGCGCGGCGACCCGCCTCGATAGTTGTTAATCCTGAACGGCTTTGGCGACAGCGATACAGGTGGTCAGCCAACTACGCTCGCCGTCCTGGAGGGCCCACATCGCGTTGAGCACCATCCGCACCACCACCCAGGCACGCGCCCGGTCCACGTCGAATTCGGCGGCGTCGACGAGCGTGTAGAAACGGCGGCGGACCCCTTCCCGGATATCGCCGGCCAGCTCGTCGAATCGGTTCCACAACATCGGCGCGATCTCGTAGTGCGGGTCGCCATTGACCGGTTTGGGGTCGATGACGAGCCAGGGCCGGCGCTGCCCGGCGAGCACGTTCTGGTAGTGCAGATCGCAATGGATGACCCGCGCGGTGGCTGCCGGATCCGCTGTCAGGTCGGCACATTGGCTCAGCGCCTGTTCCACCAGTCGGTGCGGGATCGGGGCGCTGCGCGGCAGCTCCGCCAGTTCGCTGGTCCAGCGGTCGAGGTAGGAGGTGAGCGTTCGCAACTGCGGCAGCGCCGGGACGTGGATATGCCGGTACAGGCCGGCGACGATGCGGCACGCCTCGATATCGGTGAGACCGGTCAGGTCGTCGCCGAGCCGCTCCAGCAGCAGTGCTCGGCGGTGCGGATCGGCGCTCAGCAGGCGGACGACGCCGTCACCGCCCCAGCGCCGCAGCGCCAGGTGTTCGTGTGCGGATTCGTCGTCGGGGAAGCTGAGCTTGAGTATCGCGGCCACGCCGTCCGGTGTGCGGACCGGTAGCACCAGCGAGCAATAGCCGTGGGTGGCGGGGCCGTCGGGCCGAAGCTGCCACTGGGCGACGATGTCGCGGGTCAGCCTGGGCAGTGACTCGACCCACGTCGCCCACTGTTGCCCGCGACCGGCCATCGCCCGCACAGCGGCGGGCAATTCGGTCACGTGTCGGGTTCGTCGGGGTGCTCGCTGGGTGGCTCGTTGGGTGGGGCTGGCTTGTTCAACCAATCCTTGAGCCGAAACAGCTGGCTGGCCACGGTTCCGAGGCCCACCAGCAGCAATCCGACGACGATCCAAATGGTCATCGTCATCGAGCCTACGCACCGTGTGGCCCCGTAGCGGCCTTGCCGCACTGCGTGGCAACTAGGCGGCTTCGCCGCTTAGGGTGACTCGGGTGTCCGAATCCTCCGTCGACCAGGTGCGCGCACTGCGCGCCCGCCTCGACGGATTGACCATTCGCGATGCCAGCCGGCTGGGCCGGCGTTTGAAGTCGCTGCGCGGGGACGTCTCGGCCGAGACGCTGCGGCAGCTCTCCGCGCAGTTCACCACCGTCGAGGCGCTGATCGCCACCCGCACCGCCGCCGTCCCGGCGATCACCTACCCCGACCTACCGGTCAGCGATCGGCGCGCCGAGATCGCCAAGGCCATCACCGAGAACCAGGTGGTCGTCATCGCCGGTGAGACGGGCTCGGGCAAGACCACCCAGCTACCCAAGATCTGCCTGGAGCTCGGCCGCGGAGTCCGCGGGACCATCGGCCACACCCAGCCGCGCCGGCTGGCGGCGCGCACGGTTGCCCAACGCATCGCCGACGAACTCGGTAGCCCGCTGGGCGAAACGATCGGTTACACGGTGCGCTTCACCGACCAGGCCAGCGACCGCACACTGGTGAAGCTGATGACCGACGGCATCCTGCTCGCCGAGATCCAGCGCGACCGGCGGCTGCTGCGCTACGACACTCTGATTCTCGACGAGGCGCACGAGCGCAGTCTCAACATCGACTTCCTGCTGGGCTACCTGCGCGAGTTACTGCCCCGCCGGCCGGATCTCAAGGTGATCGTCACCTCGGCGACGATCGAACCGCAACGTTTCGCCGCACACTTCAACGGTGCGCCGATCGTGGAAGTGTCGGGGCGCACCTACCCGGTGGAGATCCGGTATCGACCGCTGGAAGTGCCTGTGGTGAGCGATGATTCGGACGATCCCGACGATCCCGACCATGAGATCGTGCGCACCGAGATCCGCGACCAGACCGAGGCGATCGTCGACGCGGTCCGCGAGCTGGAAGCCGAGCCGCCCGGCGATGTGCTCGTGTTCCTGTCCGGCGAACGGGAAATCCGGGACACTGCTGATGCTTTGCGCGATCTGAAGAACACCGAAGTGTTGCCGCTCTATGCGCGGCTGCCCACCGCCGAGCAGCAGAAGGTTTTCCAGCCGGCACGTACCGCACGGCGAATCGTGTTGGCCACCAACGTTGCCGAGACATCGCTGACGGTGCCCGGCGTCCGCTACGTCGTCGACCCCGGCACCGCGCGCATCTCGCGGTACAGCCGGCGCACCAAGGTTCAGCGGCTGCCGATCGAACCCATCTCGCAGGCCTCAGCGGCGCAGCGGGCCGGCCGTTCCGGGCGCACCGCACCCGGGGTGTGCATCCGGCTCTACTCCGAGGATGACTTCACGGCGCGCCCGCGCTACACCGATCCGGAGATCCTGCGTACCAACCTGGCCGCGGTGATCCTGCAGATGGCCGCATTACAACTCGGCGATATCGAGAGCTTTCCGTTCTTGGATCCGCCCGAGCAGCGCAGCATCCGCGACGGTGTTCAGCTGCTCCAGGAACTGGGTGCGTTCGACTCTGCGGGCGCGATCACCGATATGGGGCGCCGGCTCGCGCAGTTGCCAGTCGATCCCCGGCTGGCGCGGATGATCCTGCAGGCTGACACCGAGGGTTGCGTGCGTGAGGTGCTGGTGCTGGCCGCGGCGCTGTCGATTCCCGACCCGCGGGAGCGGCCTGCCGACCGCGAGGAGGCGGCCCGGCAGAAGCACGCCCGGTTCGCCGACGAGCACTCCGATTTCATGTCGTTCCTCAATCTGTGGCGGTATCTGCGCGAGGAGCGAAAGGCGCGATCCGGCAGCGCCTTCCGGCGGATGTGTCGCGAGGAGTTCCTGCACTATCTGCGTATCCGGGAGTGGCAGGACCTGACGGGCCAGCTGCGCAGCATCGCCCGTGACATCGGGATCCGGGAGTCCGACGACCCCGAGCCGGCGGATCCGGCGCGGGTGCACGCCGCCCTCGTTGCCGGGCTGCTGTCGCATATCGGCCTGCGCGAAGGGGATTCGCGGGATTACGCGGGTGCGCGTAACACCAGGTTCGTGCTCGCTCCGGGATCGGTGCTGACCAAGCGGCCGCCGCGCTGGATCGTGGTAGCCGATTTGGTGGAGACCAGCCGGTTGTACGGGCGCACCGCCGCCCGCATCGAACCCGAGATGGTCGAGCGGGTGGCCGGACATCTGGTGCAGCGCACCTACTCTGAACCGCACTGGGATGCCAAGCGCGGTGCGGTGATGGCCTTCGAACGGGTGACGCTCTACGGGCTCGCGCTGGTGCCGCGCCGGCGGGTGGGGTACGCCACCGTCGACCCGGTGGTGGCCCGGGAACTGTTCATCCACCACGCGTTGGTACAGGGGGAGTGGCAGACCCGCCACCACTTCTTCGCCGACAACGCGCGGCTGCGGGCGGAACTGGCCGAACTTGAGGAGCGGGCCCGGCGTCGGGACCTCCTCGTCGGCGACGACGAGATGTATGCGTTCTACAACAACAGGATTCCGCAGCAGGTGGTCTCGGTGCGGCACTTCGACGGCTGGTGGAAAAAGCAACGTCACCAGACTCCGGAACTGTTGACCTTCACCCGTGACGACCTGCTGCGCGTCGACGACGACACCGCCGAACGGCCGGACAACTGGCTGGCCGGAGACCTGTCCCTGCCGCTGACCTATCGGTTCGAACCGGGTGCATCCGATGACGGGGTCACCGTGCATATCCCGGTGGGGGTGCTGGCGCGGCTCGGCGGTGACGAGTTCGGCTGGCAGGTACCGGCGTTGCGCGAGGAATTGGTGACCGCGTTGATCCGGTCGCTGCCGAAAGACTTGCGGCGCAACTTCGTTCCGGCTCCTGACACCGCGCGTGCGGTGCTCGCCGATATCCAGGAGGGCGACGAACCGTTATTGGAAGCGCTGCAGCGCGAATTGCACCGGCGCACCGGCATTCTGGTACCGATCAGCGCGTTCGAGCTCGACAAACTACCCGCTCATCTGCGGGTGACGTTCGCCGTCGAAGCGGCCGACGGCACCGAGGTGGCCCGCGGCAAGGATCTTGAGCTGCTGCAGCGTCAGCTGGCCGGGTCCGCCCGCCAGGCGGTGGCCGATGCGGTGGCCAGCGACCTGGAACGAAGCGGACTCCGCGCCTGGCCCGACGACCTGGACCGGCTGTCCGACACGGTCGAACGCACCGTCGGCGGGCATCTCGTTCGCGGCTACCCGGCTCTGGTCGACGCCGGTGCGGGAGTGGACGTGCGGGTGTTCGCCACTGCCGCCGAACGTGACGCGGCGATGAAAGCTGGCGTCAGGCGTCTGCTGCGGTTGGCGGTGCCATCCCCGGTGAAATCGCTGGAGAAGGCTCTGGATCCGCGCACGCGCCTGGTCTTGGGAGCCAACCCGGACGGGTCGCTGGCCGCGCTACTCGATGACTGCGCCGATGCGGCAGTCGACGTCCTGGCGGCCAAACCGGTCTGGACCAGAACGGATTTCGCCGCCCTGCGCGACCGGGTGTCTGCGGCGCTGGCGTCGACCACGCAGGAGATCGTGGCCCGGGTGCAAAAGGTCCTGGCCGCCCTGCAGGAGGTGGAACTCGCGCTGCCGGACAAACCGGTGGCGGCGCAGGCCGACGCGGTCGCCGACATCCGCGCGCAGCTGGAAAGCTTGGTGCCCAGTCACTTCGTCACCGTGACCGGTGCCACACGTCTGGCCGACCTGACCCGCTACCTGGCCGCGATCAGCCGCCGCCTCGACCGGCTGGCGCAGGCCCCGCAGGCCGATCGCGAACGGATGCAACGCGTGCACGCCGTCGAGGATGCCTACACCGCGCTGTTGCAGGCGCTGTCGCCCACCCGAGCCGCTGCGGCCGATATCCGCGACATCGCGTGGCAGATCGAAGAATTCCGGGTCAGCCTGTGGGCCCAACAGTTGGGCACCCCCAGGCCGGTCAGCGAGCAGCGCATCTATCGCGCCATCGAAGCCGTCCTGGCGTGACGAGGCACACATGCAAAAGGGGCACCCGAATCGGGTGCCCCTTTGCCGGAGTCCGTTGAAGATCAACGGCTTCCATGCACAGTCGTGTCAACGTGCGGCGCGGTCGCCGACGGGCCAATGTTGTTGACCCAGTCGTTGTGACCGAGATCGGCCTGAGCGGGCCCGGCAAGGCCCAGAACGGCGGCGGTCATAGCGCCTGCGATGGCAGCGGTAATGGTGTACTTCTTCATGTCTATTCCCTCTTCCTCAACGGCGGGAGTCGTTTTCCGCGCCGCTGACAGTCCCAACGCCGTCGGGGGGCGCGGTAATTCCGCTGGCAGCAGATGATCCTCGGTTGGCAGGAATTGACCGTTGTCCACCGATCGGGGGACACCCGATTCCTCCGGGCTATCCACCGGCTGCCGGACAGACATCACGGCCCAGGTGAGAGACCGTTTAGGCACTGGCGAAACGCGAAGGCCCACACAGACAAGTTGAAGACGACGAAGAGGATATGACCGACATGACCACCATGACCTGGATGAAGCGACTGGCCGCCGGTAGCGCATTGGCCGCGGGCTCCGCACTGTTCGCCTTTGGTTCCGCCACCGACGCCCTCGCCGAGAGCGGCTCGTTCAACAGCGGCCCGAACGTGAACTCGCCCAGCCACCACCAGACCTTTCCCGGCCAGCACAATTTCCCGGTGCCGGGCTCGATCGAGCACCACCACCACCAGTGGCATCGTGCCGGGTAGACCGCGCAATAGACCCCACAGGTCCGGCTCCTAGCATGGGGCGATGCCCACCGCCGCGACGAAGCCCATCGACCTGGTCCTTGCTGGTGGCGGCGTGAAGGGCATCGGTCTGGCCGGCGCCGTGGTGAAGCTGATGGAGGCCGGCTACCGCGCCTACCGCATCGCCGGCTCGTCGGCGGGCTCGATCGTCGGGTCGATCGTGGCCGCGGCCGCCAAGAACGACCAGCTCACCCCGGCTGACGTCCGCGACCTCGCGCTGAGCATCGACTATCGCAAGTTCCTCGACCCCGGCCCGGTCGAGCGTCTCCCGCTGCTCGGGGCCTCATGGGCGATTTTGCAGGGCACCGGTTTCTACCAGGGTGACTACGCGCACGATTTCATCGCCGATCAGTTACGCGACCTGGGTGTCACCACGTTCGGTGACCTCCGTCTCGACGACGACCAGCTGCCCGAGGAACAGCGCTATCGGCTCGTGGTGACTGTCGCCGACGTCACCACCGGCCAGCTGGTGAGGCTGCCGTGGGACTACCGCCGGCTCTATGGGCTGGACCCCGACGAGCAGTTCGTCGCCGACGCGGTGCGCGCCTCGATGTCGATACCCTTCTTCTTCCGCCCGGTCACGCTCACCAGTGCGACCGGCCGCGAATCGACGCTCGTCGACGGGGGGCTGCTGTCGAACTATCCGATCGACTCGCTGGACCGCCCCGACGGCAAGAAGCCACGCTGGCCCACCCTCGGGGTGACGCTGCTGCCCGACCTGCCCCAGAACAACGCCAAGGTGATCCCTGCGCTGGCCCCGCTGCGACACTTCGGCGGCCCCAGCCTGCTCGAGGACGTCATCACCACGATCCTGGTCGGCCGCGATCAGGCCTACCTCAACCTGCCGTGGGTGAACTGCCGGACCATCAGAGTGGATTCGACGAAGGTCGGCGTGCTCGATTTCGACATCAATCAACGCGAGATCGACGCCCTGTACGACGAGGGCCACCGCGCCGCCACGTCGTTCCTCGCGACTTTCAACGAACGCGAATGCCACGAACGGTTCCGCTGACCGGCCTAGGCTGACTCGGGTGGTGCCCGACGATTCTGACCGGCTGTCCGCCGATGACGCGCACATCCTCGGCCTGGAGTCCGCGTCGATCACCGGCCACACCCTGAAACTCGTTGTGCTCGAACCCGGTGCAGCGCTGGACATCGACGCGTTGCGTGCCGTTGTGGCCGAACGACTGCCGAGCCAGCCCCGGGCTACTCACCGGGTCGATACTTCGGGTGCTGAACCGCGATGGGTGGCAGCCGCAGATTTCGACATCAGCCAGCACGTCCGGCACGGTCCGGACGTGAGCTGTGCCACCACCTCCGACCTGTGGCGCATTGTCAGCGGACTGATGTCGGAGCATCTGGATCGCAGCCGGCCGCTATGGACCTTTGATCTCATCGGGCCGCTGGCCGACGGACGGCAAGCCATCGCGGCGCGCATCCACCATGCCATGGCTGACGGTATCGCCGGTGTGCGCTTTCTGAACTCGGTGCTCTTCGATGCCTACCAAGAGGCCACCAAAGCAACAGGAAGCACTCCAGGACAGCATGATTCACCGGGCCTGACGCCACTGGAGGAAGCGTGGCGGCTCCCGGCGGCCCTCATCCGCGAGCTGGGTCATCCCGATGACTATGCGCCGTTCGATCGGCCCGTGACGATTGCCCGCGAGCTGGCGTTCGCCGTGGCCCCGTTGGTCGAGGTCAAGGCGATCGGGCGGTCGCGGCCCAACGCCGCGACGGTCAACGATGTTCTGCTGGCAGTGATCGCGGGCGGCCTACGGCGCTGGCTCGGCGAGGGCGGCGCGCGGGACCTGCGTGCGCAGATTCCGGTGAGTCTGCATCACCGCGCCGAAGTCGCGACGGATCTATCCAACCGCGACTCGTTCCTCAACATCGATCTGCCGCTGGCAGAGGCCGATCCGTTGCGGCGGCTGGACAGGATCAGCGCCGAGACGCGCGAGCGCAAGCGACTCGACGATGCCGACGAGATGTACGACCTGTTTCACGCCCTGGGATGCATCAAAAGCATTGGCGCGGCGGCCCAACGGCTGGCCGGGAGCTCACACGAGTTCAGTTTGTCGATCTCCAACGTCCCCGGACCGCGTGATCCGGTTCAGGTTGCCGGCCGACGGGTACAGCACCTGTTCTCATCCTCGGAGCCGGCCGCCCATCACGCGCTGCGGATTTCGGCCATCTCCTGCGCCGGGGACATGGGCATCGGGCTGTGTACCGACCCGACCGCGCTGCCCGATATCGCGGCGCTGGCCGACTGCGTCGAGGCCTCTTACACGGAGTTGCGCGCGGCGGCAGGGATCTGACGGCAGGCGTCGAGGAGTGCGCCGAATCCGTCGTCGTCATCGGTTGGCACCGGCAGGTTGATCCCGCTGCACAGTCCCGAATACCACTGCGTCAATATGGCAGGGATCGCGTCATAGGTGCCCTGCGGTACCAGCCGGCTCATCACCTCGTCGGTGAGAACCGTTGGCAGATCGTCCCATTCGGACCGCTGCGCCATCGCGCTCAGCGCCGCGCCGAGGTCGGCCAAACCGAAGTCCTCCAGCTGCCTGCGGTAGGCCGGTGTGCTGTAGAGGAAGGCCAGCTCTGAGCGTCGCTGCTCGCGCAACGCGTCGACGGCCTCAGATGTGGCTGCCGTCATGACATGTGGGTTGGCGACGACGGCCGGCTGTGTGCGCCCAGCGCGCGCTGCGCCCTCGGCGAGTGCGGGCAGGGTGCGGGATTTCAGGACGACGGGGTGCGAGTTGGTCGGGTGGCAGACAAAGCCGTCCGCGAGCTCACCGGCCATGGCGCACATCCGCGCATTCACCGCCCCGGTCCAGATCTGCGGGGCCGGATGATCGAGCGGACCGGGGTTGAAGTAGGGCTGCAATCGCTCGAATCGGTAGTGCGGCCCAACGTAATCGAGTTTCGCACCGGTCTGGAACGACGCAAAGATCGCGCGCAGCGCCCGGATGTAGTCGGCAAGGCGGGCCACCGGTTCGGACCACTGGGCCGAGAACCGGCCGACGATGTTGCCGCGCACCTGCGAAGCGATGCCGAGCTGGAACCGGCCACCGGAGTACTTCGCCAGATCCCACGCCGCGTACGCGGTGATCATCGGACTGCGCGGAAAGGCGAGCACCATGCTGGTACGCACCGTCACCCGCCGGGTGTGCTGCAGGGCAAGGGCGGCAACGGTGAACGGGTCATGGGTGGTTTCGGAGATGTGGATGACGTCGAACCCGAGGCGCTCGGCCCGGGCCGCCCACGCACCGATTTCCCCGGGACCCATCTTGGCCGGTGCCGAGGTGACCAACTCCATCGTGCTCATCGCGCCAGCCCGTCGACAATCAGTGAGGTGGTCTGCTCGACCCACCGCTGGTCGAGTTGCCGCTCGTTGGCCAACGCCATCATGACCGTGCCGCCGATCGTGTCGAGGAGGATGCGGGCATCGATGCCGGCGGCCGCGCGGCCCGCGGCGGCGGCCTCGTCGAGAAACTGTTGCAGCCGGATGTACGTGCTGCCTTGCAGCCGTGTGAGCAGGCGTGCCGACAGGCCCGGCTCGGCCGGCAGCTCGGCCATCAGCCCGGACATCGCCGTGTGGACGGCGGGACTGCTGAACAGTTCGATGCTGGCCAGCAGGAGCCCACGGATCGCGGACTCGACGTCACCGGTCAAGGGCAGTTCGGTACCGGGCGGGGTCGGGAACACCGCTTCGTAGACGAGCTCCAGTTTCGTGGGGAACCGCCGGTACACCGCGGGCGGGGTGGCGCCGGCACGGGCCGCGACGAGCGGAATGGTCAGGCGCGCATAGCCGATTTCGTCCAGTAACTCGACGGTGGCACGCAAGACCGCGTCGTCGATGCGGCTGTCTCGGGGCCGGCCCAGCGGGCGCCGAGATGCAAGCTCCTTCTCCGTTGACTCCATTACGTTAAGATCGTAATGTAATCCGACGTTCGGGGCTACCAGCCCTCTTGCGCCGGGAGGTGGCCGAGATCGCCATCGAGACACCGCCGAGGCCGCTGCCGATCCGGGCCATGAATCTGGCCTATCGCGGCGCGCGGCGGATCGGCAGACACCCGTTGACACTGCGGAAATCGACGCTGATGGAGCGTGCGAGCTCACGCGCGGGCGGCCTGACCGAGTTCGGCGATCCCCGTTTCGAGGCGGGTCTCGATCGCCTGATCGCCTCGCTGGAAGACGAGGACCGTCTCAACGGGTTCGGCCGGGTGCTGGCCGGCGCCCACCTGTCCAACCTGCTGCGCCAGCGACTGCTGTTGGCCGAGCACGTCCGCCAGCATCCCGAGATCCGCGAGGAGAAGATCGAGCGCCCGATCTTCATCATCGGTGCGCCCCGGACCGGCACCACCGTCACCCACCATCTGCTCAGCCAGGACGACGGCTTTCGCTACCCGCTGACGTGGGAATGCGACGAACTACACCCACCGCTTGATCCGGCGACCATGGACCACGACCCGCGAATCAAGCGCAGTGAGAGGCAGATTCGCCGGGGGATGGCCATGGCGCCGAACCTCGACGCCGCCCACCCGGTGGGTGCATGGGAGGCTCAGGAGTGTGCGTTGCTGCACGCATACGCCTTCCACAGTGACACCTTCCATGTGATGTTCAACTGCCAGGGCTACGCGCGTTGGCTGACCGAGCAAGACCTGCGCTGGGTGTACGAGGAACAAAAACTCTTGCTGCAGTTCATGCAGAGCGGTGGCCTGCGACCGACGACCAGCTGGCTGCTCAAGACACCCCCGCACATGGAGAACGTCCACAACATCCTGGCGGTGTTCCCCGACGCACACTTCGTCACCACCTACCGCGAACCAACCGAGATCGTCGCCTCCGGCTGCAGCCTGGCCGGCACCGTCTTCCACATGGCCGAAGACAACCCGGACTGGCACGACCACGGCCGATTCATGCGCTGGCGCACCACCAGGATGCTGGAACGCAATGTCGAATTGCGCCGCCAGTACGCCGATCTCACCGACCGGTTCGTCGACTTCCCGATGCACGCGATGGTGCGCGATCCGCTGTCGTGCGTGACGGAGATCTACACCCGCTTCGGGATCGAGCTCACCGACCACAACCGCGCCAAGATGAGCCGCTTCGTCGACGAACGCGGCATGGCCAGACGCAAGCCGCACATCTATCACGCCGCGGACTACGGACTCGACATCGACGAACTCTGGCCGCAACTGCAGTTCTACCGCGACTTCTACGGAATCGAGGACAGCCGACAGTGACCACCAACGATGCCGACCTCGTGCGCGCAGCGTGGCAGAGATTCAACGACCTCAATTCCGAACTGCTCGAACTCGCGCTCACCGACGGCGATCTCGACAGGGGATCGGCCGCCACGTTGCTGGCCCGGCTGGTCGGCCACATCCAGTACATGGGGTTGCTCCTGCGCAGTGACCCCGCGCGGCCCACGTTGATCAATACCCAGTACTCGCCGTGGAATTGGGGCCACTCCAACCCGGACACCCTCTACCTGTCCGCGCGTATCGACGATGTCCATGACTACCGGGTGTACGGCACGGTAGGTTCGGTGTCCCAGACCACCTTCGGTGTCTACACCGGCAAGGACGATCAGGGCACCGCCGTCAAGGTGCTCGCCGACGATCTCGACATCGCCGACGACGGGACGTTCGAGATCTTCTTCGGCCGAGAACAGCGCGGCACCAACTGGTTTGAACTGCCGCGCGGGGCCGACTCGTTCTGTGCCTACCAGACCTACGGCGACTGGGACCGCGAAGCCAAGGGCGCCATCCGCATCGAATGCCTCGGGGAGGCGCAGCCCGCGGAGCCGCAGTCGCTGAGCATCACGGTCGAGGCGTTCGACGCGCACTTGGCCGCGTCGCGGGAACTGTTCACCATGTGGGTCAAGGACATTCCCGCACGGGTGTTCGGGGCACTGCCCAAGAACGTTGCGATCCCGCCGATGCAGCCGCCATCAGCAATGGCAGGCGCCTGGTTCGTGCCGATCGCCTGGGAACTCGGCGACGATCAGGCGCTGGTGATCGACTACCGGATTCCCGACGGAAGTCCGTACGTCGGGATCTGTCTGACTGATCGGTGGAGCGCGATGATCGACATCGAGACCAGGCAGACCAGCCTGAACCTCGGTCAGTCCCAGATCGCCGACGGACACGTGCGTATTCTGCTGTCCACCAAGGACTTCGGCGTCGCCAACTGGCTCGATGCCCGGGGCTACCGCGGCGGGGTGGTCACCTGGCGAGCCACCGCGCCGACCCAGCCGGGCACCCCCGTCATCACCGTCATCGGCACCGACGACATCGATTCCTACTTCGACCCGGCGCAGCGCCTGACGCCCGCGGAGCGGGCCGCGACCCTGGCGAAACGCCAGAGGCATTTCGCCGAACGCAACACACCATAGCGGTCTGTCCCCCGATCGGCGGACATCGGATTCAACCCGGCTGTGGCCTGATCGGCCGACAGACATCGGGGCTTTCGTGCGCGATTGTTGTCTCACCCGGCAAACCGGGGGAAGCACGAAGAGAACGAGCACGACATCATGACCGTCACGACAACCAACACCTCGACCATGTTCTGGTTCAAGCGCATCGCCGCAGGCGCGATCCTGGCCACCGGCTCCGCGCTGGTCGCCCTGGGAGCCGCACCCGACAGCTATGCGGACGCCACCGGCCCCAACATGAGCCACCCCGCGCCGCACCCGGCGTTCCCCCACCAGAGCAATCAGCCGGTCCCCGGATCTTCGATCCATCATCACCATCAGTGGAATCGCCATCGCGGCTGACGAGCCAGGCGTACCACGGAACCGTTCGGGTGCGAGAAGTACTCAGCACTTCTCGCACCCGAACGTTTCGTTATGTCCAGTGCTAGACCGGCAGGCCGTCGGCCACCCGCGTGCCGCCCTCGGCACTCGCGTCGTCCAGGACGAAATCAGCGACCCGCGACCGATGCTGCTCGGCAGTGCCCAGCAGCGCGGCATCGGTGGCAGCGCGCTTGAAATACAAGTGCGCCTGATGTTCCCAGGTGAAGCCGATACCGCCGTGCACCTGAATGGTGTCGGCCGCGATGTGACTCAGCGCCGCCGATGCGGTGGCCTGGGCGATGCTGACGGCAAGCGCCGGGTCGTCGGAACCATCGGTCAGCGCCCACACCGCGTGAAAAGCGGTCGAGCGGGCGTGCTCGAGATCCACCAGCATGTCGGCCAGCTTGTGCTTGATCGCCTGGAACGAGCCGATCTGCCTGCCGAACTGCAGCCGGGACTTGGCGTACTCGACGGATAGATCCAGCAGATGCTGTGCGGCACCGACCTGTTCGACGGCCAGCAGCGCCGAGCCCACCTGCAGTGCGTGGGTGATCACCCGTTCGGCTTCCTCGGGGCCGGCCAGCAGCCGGGCGGGGGAGTCGGCGAACGCGATGGTGGCCTGCGGACGGGTCAGGTCCAGGGTCATCAGCGGGGTGCGCTGGGTATCCTTGGCGTCCACTACGTACAGCCCAACACCATCGGAACCGGTTGCCGCGACCAGGATTTCGTCGGCCGCCGCACTGTCGACGACGTGGGGGACGGTACCAGAGACGGTGCCACCGTTGGCGGTCACCGTGACCGCGGCCGGATCGAACACCCCGGCCTTGTCGGTGACGGCGAACGCCGCGGTGCGGGTGCCCTCCACCAGCTGGTTCAGCAGTTCGTCGCGGGCCGGAGCGGCCGGACTCGCCACCAGCGCGGGAACAGCCAGATAGACGGTGCCGAACAGCGGGCCGCAGGCCAGCGTGGCGCCGAACTGTTCCACCGCGACGGCCTGGTCGACCAGAGAGCCGCCGACACCGCCGTCGGTCTCGGGCACGGACAGTCCGAGCACGCCGAGCTCGGCGCCGAGACGGTTCCACACCTTGGCGTCGAACGGTACGTCGGCTTCCATCAGCCGGCGGACGGTCGCCTCATCGAAGTTATCGGCGCAGAACTTACGCACGGCGGAGCGCAGGTCGTTCTGTTCCTCGGTGAACGAAAACTCAGCGCTTCTCATGGTCTGATCCGCAAGCTTCTCATCCACGGGGGATCTCCTTCCACGGCATGCCGGCATCGGCGCGCAGATCACCGGGCAGGCCCAGCACCCGCTCGCCGAGGATGTTGCGCATCACCTCGGTGGTGCCGCCCTCGATGGTGTTGGCGCGGCTGCGCAGGTACCGCTGCTGGATCGTCCCGCGCCAGATGCCGGCATCGTCGGATCCGTCGGTCAGCGCGTAGCTGTCGTACAGAATGCCTTCTGGCCCAAGCAGATCCATGCACCATTCGTAGATGTGCTGATTGAGCAAGGCGCCCACCAGCTTGCCGACCGAGGCCTCCGGGCCCGGTCCGCCGACGGTCGCCGAAGCGCGAGAACGCTCCGAAGTGAGCCGCTGGGCTTCCGAGCGCAACCACAACTGTGCCAACCGATCCCGCAACACCGGGGTGTGGAGGTCCGGCCGGGAGGCCCAGAGCGCCGTGGCGTCCTTGATGGTGCCGCTGCCGCGTCGGCTGCCGCTGCCGCCCAGGGCGCTGCGCTCGTTCATCAGGGTGGTCATCGCGACCCCCCAGCCGTTGCCGACAGCGCCGAGGCGGTGTGTGTCGGGGATGCGGGCGTCGGTGATGTAGACCTCGTTGAACTCGGCCTGCCCGGTCATCTGCCGTAACGGCCGCGTCTCCACCCCGGGCGCGTGCATATCGAGCACGAAGTAGGTCAGGCCCTTGTGCTTGGCGATATCGGGGTCGGTGCGCGCCAGCAGCAGACCCCAGCGGGCCCGGTGCGCCAGGCTGGTCCACACCTTCTGGCCGTTGATCACCCACTCGTCTCCGTCGGGCACCGCCGTGGTGGCCAGACCGGCCAGATCGGAGCCAGCGCCGGGCTCGGAGAACAGTTGGCACCAGATGTCCTCGGTGGTGGCCAGCGGCCGCAGCAACGCCTTCTTCAGGTCGTCGGACTGGGCGTGCTCACGCACCGTGGGGGCGGCCATGCCGTAGCCCATCGGGTTGAGGCCCAGCGGCACCGGGCCGCCGGCACCCTGCAAGATGCGATCAGCGACGGCCTGCACGCCACGCGACAGGCCGAGGCCGCCGAGGCCCTCGGGAAAGTGCACCCAGGACAGGCCGGCGTCATAACAGGCGCCAAGGAATTCCGGAATCGGGACTTTCTTCGGATCGTGGTCTGCCACGACCCGCCGGGCCAGGTCTTCGACTCGCTCGGCGTCAGCGACGGTGCTCATTCCGACACGATAAGGAACCGCTTGTTGTCAGTTGTTGGCAGGTGTCAAGTTTTGGTCCGCGGGGCACAATTGTCGCCGGATGCGCCAACTAGAACGTGTTACAGTTCGGCCGCGGTAGGAGGGTGCATGACAGTAACGCCGAACCGGACAGGTTCGTTCTATCTGGTCACCGTGGCCTACGTCCTCGCGGTCGGGGCCGGTGCGGCCTGGCTGCTGTGGGGTCCGTCGGCGACCGGCCGGCTGTGGCTCGATGCCTTCACCGCCGACGTCATCGCCACCCTGGTGGTGTTCATCTTCTCCCGCGCCTATCGCAACTCCAGCTTCTATGACGCCTACTGGAGCGTGATCCCGCCGCTGCTGCTCATCTACTGGTGGGCCGCCGGCCCGGTGGGCTGGGATTCGCTGCGCTGCTGGCTGCTCACGATCGTCGTCATGTACTGGGCGGTGCGACTGACCGGGAACTGGGTGTACAGCTTCCCCGGCCTGCACCACGAAGACTGGCGCTACCCGATCCTGCGTGAGGGCGCCGGCCGGTGGGAGTTCCTCGTCGACCTGTTCGGCATCCACCTGGTGCCCACCGTGCAGGTATTCCTCGGCATGTTGCCGGTCTACGTCGCGGTAACCACACCGGGGCCGGGGCTGGTGTGGCTGAGCTGGGTTGCGTTCGCGGTCGGTATCGCCGCGGTGACCCTCGAGCTGGTCGCCGACACGCAGATGCATCGCTTCGTGCGCGACAAGCAACCCGGTGCGGTGATGGACCGCGGGCTGTGGTCCTGGTCGCGCCATCCGAACTACTTTGGCGAGATCAGCTTCTGGTTCGCCCTCGCGCTGTTCGGGGTGGCCGCCGCCCCGGCTTCGGCCTGGTGGCTGTTCGTCGGGGTGGTCGCCATGCTGGCGATGTTCCTAGGAGCGAGCATCCCGATGATGGAGAAGCGCAGCCTGGCGCGGCGCCCGCAGTATCAAGCAGTGATCGACCGAGTGCCGATGCTCATTCCGCGCCCACCCCGAAAGGCCACGGTATGAGTGGAAGCATGAGTCCACGCAAACCACGCATCGTGATCGCCGGGTTCGGTGACAGCGGGCTGCTCACCGCGATCAAGCTGGGCCGCCACGCTGAGATCGTCGGTATCTCGGCCAAGCCCGCCCTTCTGAGCGGCCAGGAGCTGGGGCTGCGGCTGGCCCGCCCGAAGGACTGGGCCCGCGACAACTGGGTGCCGTTCGACAAATACCGGGCACTGGACCGGGTGCGCACCGTACAGGCCACCCTCACCGGTCTGGATCTGGAGAACCGGACCGTTCTGGGCACTGCGCCGGACGGCTCACCGGTCGCCGAACCCTATGACGTGCTGGTCATTTCGACCGGGGTGCGCAACGGGTTCTGGCGCCAGCCCTCCCTGCAGACGCCCGAGGAGATCGCTGCCGACTTGACCGCCACCCACGACCGGCTGGGTGCGGCGGCCTCGGTGGCTATCGTCGGCGGTGGTGCCGCGGCGGTGAGTGCCGCCGCCAACATTGCCACCGCGTGGCCGGGCAAAAAGGTCGACCTCTACTTCCCGGGCGAACGAGCACTGACCGAGCATCATCCGCGAGCGTGGGAGAAGTTGCAGGGCAAGCTGATTGGGCTTGGTGTCGGTCTGCACCCCGGGCATCGTGCGGAGCTTCCCGACGGCTTCGACGGCGACGAGATCACCGATGCGCCGGTGCAGTGGAGCACCGGGCAGCCTGCGGCGCAGGCCGACGCGGTGCTGTGGGCGATCGGACGGGTCAAGCCCAACACCGAATGGCTGCCGCCCGAACTGCTCGACGAGCAGGGCTTCGTGAAGGTCACCCCGGAACTGCAACTGTGCGGCCACCACCACGTGTTCGCGATCGGCGACGTCGCCGCCACCGATCCGCTGCGCGCCTCGGCGCGGGCGCGGGCCGATTCCCTGCTGGCCCACAACATCAAAGCCACTCTGGCCGACCGCCCGCTCAAGAAGTACCGGCCACCGAGGCGGCGGTGGGGGTCGATCGTCGGAATCCAGGCCGACGGGCTGGAGGTGTTCGCCCCCAACGGCACGGCCTACCGGTTCCCGGCCTGGTCGATCGACCGGTTGCTGATGCCGTGGATCGTTCGCCGGGGCATCTACAAGGGTGTGCGGAAGAACCAGCCACTGGCCTAGGCTTTCGCCGTGGCGATCTTCGGCCGGAACACCGCGCGTCAGCGTCTGAGGAGGGCGACGCAGCGCGCCCTCTCCGTGCCGACATTCGATACCCCCGCCGATTGCACGCCGTGGGTCATCGGTGGGTTGTGGCCCTCGGAGCTGGAGACGGTCACACCAGACACCGCGATCGTCGCCGAACACCTGAAGAACGACCTTCAGCGCATCGCGAGTTCGGCCAACGAGCGCCTGCGAGAGTTGCAGCACGCCGACCTTCCCGACTTCGCCCGCCGAGCCGAGGAAGTCCGGATCATCGACGTGGCCAGGTCCTACGCGGTGCAACGTGTCGAGTCGACGATTCGTCAATTACGCTCTGCGGCAGTTGAATTCGACACCGACCCGGCGCTTCCGGTGGTCACACCGCCCGTCGAGACGCCACTCGAGCCCGAGCCCGAGGCAGTCATCGAACCCGAACCGGAACCGGAACCTCAGCCCGAGCCGGAACCCGAGCCTGGGGACCACCACCTCGAGCGGCTGCTGGAATTCGTCGCACGCCAGGAACCCGGCTTGCGGTGGGCAATCGGGGAGCGCGACGACGGCGCGATTCTGCTGGTGACCGACCTCGCGCACGGCTGGATCCCGCCGGGTGTCGCGTTGCCCGCCGGCGTCGAGCTGCTTGCGCCGGCCAGGCGTCGCGGCCGCGTCAGCGAGCTCCTCGGCGATGTCGTGCGATCGGCGGCCTACCACCCGGGTGACTCATTCGCCACGGGTCGTGGCGAGCCGACGGTGGCGTCGACGAAAGCGCGAGAGCTGCCCAGGGTCGACGATCTGGGGTGGAAGCTCGTGGAGGCCACCCACTGGCGCGACGGCTTGCCCCGGCTGGTGCACACGCTGGCCAAAGCGGGCGCGGCGCGCACAGGGGTGCTCGACGCCGAAGTGGACGTCTTGCGCGTGCATTCCGACACCGCCCGCTATCAGCTGATGGCCCAGTATCCGGACGTCGACTCGGCGCTGCTGAGCAACTGCTTATTACTGGCCGCGGCCGAGGCGATCGCCGTCGGCGACGAGCTGTCCGCCAACTATCACTTCGCCTGGTTCGAAGCCCTCAACGCCCCGCAGCCCAGCCAATGGGGCGCGACGCCGTAACTGAACCTATGGTCCGAGGTTGCTGAGGCGATTTCCGTCCCTGTCGGTCACACATACCGCAGAGGTGAATTGACGCAGGTAGCGATGCTCGACATACTGGCTGAGTGGCGGGATCCGGCGACGATCGCGAGCTTAGCGACAGGGATCTCGTCGATGCGGTCTTACGGGAGCTGAGCGAGGCTGCCGAGCGGTGGGAGGCACTCGTCGCGCAGGCCGAGACCATCACCTACAGCGTCGACCTGGGGGACATACACGCGGTGGCGAACTCCGACGGCAAACTCATCGAACTCACGTTGCATCCCGCGGTCGTGACCGACTACAGCCATGGTGAGCTCAGTGATCGGCTCAACCTGGCGTTCGCGGCACTGCGCGAGGAGGCTGAGACCGACAATCAGGCGCGTTACGGCGCCGGACTGCGGTGACCCGTGCCCCTGAATCTGGTGAACCAGCTTCTGGTCGCGTTGGAGGTGCACCGCTTCGACTTCTGCTTTATCGGGGCGGGTTATGAGAAGGAAGTCGACGAATTCCTCACGGTGAACCCCGGTTTGGCGGGACGGTTCAACCGCAAGCTGCGGTTCGAGTCCTACAGCCCTGACGAGCTGGTCGAGATCGCGATCCGCTACGGCAGCCCGCGCGCCACGGTGATCGACCCGCCCGCACAGGAGGCACTCAACGCGGCCTGCCGCAAGCTGCGGGCCTACCTCGCCCCGGATGGCAGTCACGGCATCGACGTGATGCAGAACGGCCGATTCGCCCGAAACGTCGTCGAGCGTGCCGAGCGGTTACGGGATTCCCGGGTGGCCGCTCAGAACCGGACCAATAAGGGTTCGGTGACCGTCGAGGACCTCGAGACCCTGCGGGCCCAAGACCTTATCGCCGCGGTAGCGGTCGCCTGCGCGGAAAAGAATGTGCCCCTCGAGCTTTGAGGTGCTCGACCGTAACACCACGCCGGAGAATCGCCGACTTCGCCGCCTTGAGGTTACTTTCGCGGTCAACCAGGCCCGGATAGACGTCGAGAACTACTCTAAACGGAACTAACTCGTATCGTTAGGAACGTAGATGGACCGTTCACAGATCTGAGCCCTGAGCCGGGTGGGCAGTACTGCCCGCAGAGCGCGTTCGAACCGATCCTGCTCGCGCGGATCCGTCGAGACGGCGGCGAGGTGCGCTACAACGCAGAGCTGGCGTCGTTCGACCAGGAGGAAAGCGGCGTCACGGCAGTCGTCCGCGATCGGGAGTCGGGAGCAGTGGAGATGGTGCACGCCGACTATCTGGTCGCCGCCGACGGCGTACGTAGCCCGATCCGCGACGCACTGGGGATAACCACCACGGGTCACGGGGCGTTGCCCATCTACGTTGTGTTCATCTACTTCCGGGGACCCTGGCGCAGGTTTGTCCCTCACCTTGGCACCGGTGCCGGTATCCAAGTCAAGAATCCGGAAGTGGAGGGCATCTTCTTACCGGTGAGCGGCGACTTAGGCATGTTCATCAGCACGTACTTCCCGGCCGAAGGCGAAACCGCTGGCCAATTCACCGCACCGCGTTGCCGCGAACTGCTGACGAAGGCGATCGGCGAAGCGATCGGCGTGGAGATCGTCGACGCTGTGCCCTGGCAACCTTATGAGCGGGTAGCCGACCAATTACACTGCGGCCGAGTCTTTCTCGTCGGCGACTCGGGGCACACCATGCCTCCTTTCAAGGCCGGCGGGGCTAATATGGCTATCCAGAGCGCGCATAACTTGGCCTGGAAGCTTGCCGCGGTCCTAAACGGGATGGCCGCCCCGGCCTTGCTGACCACCTACCATGACGAGCGCCACCCGGTGGGTCTATTCAACGCGCGCCAGTCACTCACGGGACCGCCGCTGACGTTCCTTCGGTTGGGCGAAAGTGGGCCGCAATTGCCGGCAGACGAAGAGGCGTCGATGTTTGCGGTTCCGCCGCAGTGATTTCCGATGAACCGATTTCGGTTGATCCAGATGTGGTGGCGCTCGTGGATGGCTTGCACGGGCAACCCGGTACCCGGGTCCCGCACGTCTGGGTCGACCAAGGCGGGAGGCGGGTGTCCACCCTGGATCTACTCGGCCCGGGCTTTACGCTGTTCACCGGAGACCATGATGCCGCGTGGTCTGACGCCGTCGCCGCCGCATCGAAGGCCTTAGGTGTACCAACCCGGCTGCAGCGCCTGGGTGCTGATGCTGACCTCGATGGAGCCTGGGCCGCCGCCTCGGAGAGCCAACTCGCCTATGTGCTCGCGAAGGTTCTCGGCAGGACGCGTTAGACGATCCGGTATGTTGCGCTGGGTTACCGACTCGTCGCGAGAGCGCGGGTTGCCGCGAGTGCCAGCTCACGAGCACTCTGATACCGCTCGTGCGGATCCTTCGCCATGGCCCTGGTGACCACGTCGTCCATCGCCGTTGGCAGCCACGGCGCGAAGCTGGTGGCCTGCGGCGCCGCCCGGCGCAGGTGCGCCTGGACGACCGCACCCTTTGACCCGACATCGAAGAACGGCGGTTTACCCGTCAGCAGCCGAAACAGCGAGCAGCCCAACGAGTAGACATCAGCGCGCCCGTCGATCTCATTGCCCAACAGCATCTCCGGTGATGCGTAGGCCGCTGAGGTCAGCACCGTCCCGCTCCGCACGAACGGGAGCACCCCGAAGTCGGTCAGTAACGCCCAGTCATCCTTGTCCAGCAGGAAATTCGACGGCTTGACGTCCCCATGGAGCACACCCTGAGAGTGCGCGAAGTCCAGCGCCTCCGCGACACCCGCGACGATCCTCACTGCCCGCGCCGGTGACATTCGCCCGGCCCGCAGTTCGCTGTCGGCGTCGCCACCGGCTACGTATTGCATGGCCAGCCAGTGCTTCCCGTCGATCGTTGCGCCGTGGTCGTAGACCGGGACGATATGGGGGTGAACCAGCGGTGCGGGACATTCGACATCAAGCACCTTGACTGCCACCAGTCCCCCCGCATGGCGCGCCAGATACACCGTGCCCGTCCCACCGGTGCCGAGCACCGATCGGATCAGGTATCCGCCGACGCTAGCGGGCGTGGGGTCCACGGTGCGGGATCGTCGACAGGAACTGCGAAATGACCGCCGCCACTTCGACAAAGGCCCGCCGGGTGGGCACCGACATCTCACCGGTGTTGTTGATCACCCCGCCGGGACGCAGGCCCGGATCGAACGGCACCTCCACCACCGCCTGCCGTCGCGAGCGGAACTGATCGGCCAGCACCCCGCGGGTGCGCTTGTCCGAATGTCCGTCGGAATCGTTGAGGACGATCACCGAACGCTGCATCAAACCCGTCTTACCATGGGCAGCAAGCCATTCCATCGTCTGCGCGGCCGCCGAGGCCCCGTCCGGCCACGGCGAGGACACCACGATCAGCGCGTCCATATCGCGCATCGCCTCCTGGGTTACCGGGGCATCCATCGTCGAACCGCAGTCCACGATCGAGATCGTGAAATGCCGGTCCAGGCGCATGGTGGCCTCGCGATAGATCGCGGGGTCGAGGATGCCCCGACGGCTGCCGTTCTCCCCGGCCAGCACGAACAGCCCTGACGAGTTGCTGCCCATCCGGGTCAGCACCTCGGCGAAGGACTGCAGGTTCTTGTTCTTCGCCAGCTCCCAGTAGGAGCCGCCGGCCCGCGGGTCGATGCGGCTGCCCAGCCGGCCGAACGCGGTGTCGGCGTCGACGGCCACCACCCGATCCCCACGGCGCAACTCGGCCAGCACACACCCGACGCTGGCCGACACCGTCGTCTTGCCGACACCGCCCTTGCCCAGCACCCCGATCTTGTAGTGGCCGCGTAGCGGGGCGGCCACCATGGCCTCCATCGCCGCCTGACGCTGCTCCTGGCGCGACGGACCGGGGTTCACCAGCCCGAACGTCGCCGCGTGGATACCGCGACGCCACCCGTGGGTCGGCTTGGGCTTGACGGGTCGCGGCGGTCGGGGAGCCGGCAGCGGGGGATAGGGCCGCTGGGGGGCAGGTGGCGGCGACGGCGGCATCACGATGCGAGGGATCCGCTCCGTCGGCGGGCCAGCGGAGTAGTCCGGTGGCGGGCCCTGCCGGAAGCGGTCGCGCAGATGGTCGTCGCGGTCGGTCATCGTGACCAGTATCGCTGGTCCGCGAGATCGACGTTTTGCCGGATTCCACTCGCGTTTTGTCGGCCGTTTGTCGGTTTGGGCGCAAAAGCTAAGAATCCGACCAGAGTTTGCGCAAAGTCCCAGACCGGCAGTTGGCCCAGGTCGCGATGGCGGGGGCGACAGCTCATGTGAGGTATCCCGCACCAGGAACCCCGGCGGCGTATGCCCTCAGCAAACAGCCCAAAACGGCCCTGACGGAGCACCCCAGCCAAGCGGGCGCCTCAAGACAGCCGATCGCACCACCAAAAAGGGGCCGCGACAACGGATTCCGCAGCGCAACCGTTCGTTGGCCGCGGCTGCGCAACAAACGGGAGGGCAACCGACTTAGCCTAGACTAAGTTGGCATGTCAGCGGGGGTTTGACATATCGTTTTACGACTTGTTGACACCACAGTGGAGCCCCGTCCAGTGACGCACGGAGGAATCCCTGGCGGGGCGCGGTGAAGTCGACGAACCACCGCGCACAAAAAGCTTGTGAAGGGTCAGGTGCGAATGCCCAGCAGTGTCGGGCTGTACAACCCCGCTTATGAACACGATTCGTGTGGCGTCGCCATGGTTGCGGACATGCACGGCCGTCGCAGCCGCGACATCGTCGACAAGGCCATCACGGCACTGCTGAACATGGAGCACCGCGGTGCTCAGGGCGCAGAGCCGAACACCGGCGACGGTGCGGGCATCCTGCTGCAGGTTCCCGACGCCTTCCTGCGCGCCGTTGTCGACTTCGAGCTGCCCGAGGAGGGCAGCTACGCCACCGGGATCGCCTTCCTGCCGCAGTCGTCGCGCGACGCCGCGACGGCGTGCGAGTCCGTCGGCAAGATCATCGAGGCCGAAGGCCTGACGCTGCTCGGCTGGCGCGACGTGCCGACCGACGATTCGTCGCTCGGTGCGCTGGCCCGCGATGCGATGCCGACGTTCCGGCAGGTGTTCATCGGGGGTGCCTCCGGGATGGACCTGGAGCGCCGCGCCTACGTGGTGCGCAAGCGCGCCGAGCATGAACTGGGCACCAAAGGTCCGGGCCAGGACGGTCCTGGACGCGAAACGGTGTACTTCCCAAGCCTTTCCGGTCAGACGTTCTGTTACAAGGGCATGCTGACCACCCCGCAGCTCAAGGCGTTCTACCTCGACCTGCAGGACGAGCGGCTCACCAGCGCGCTGGGCATCGTGCACTCGCGCTTCTCCACCAACACGTTCCCGTCCTGGCCGCTGGCGCACCCGTTCCGCCGGGTCGCCCACAACGGCGAGATCAACACCGTCACCGGCAACGAGAACTGGATGCGGGCCCGCGAGGCGCTCATCAACAGCGACGTGTTCGGTTCGACGCAGGACCTCGACAAGATCTTCCCGGTCTGTACGCCGGGCGCCTCGGACACCGCGCGTTTCGACGAGGTTCTCGAGCTGCTCCACCTCGGTGGCCGCAGCCTCGCCCACTCGATGCTGATGATGATCCCCGAGGCGTGGGAGCGCCACGAGTCGATGGATCCGGCGCGTCGCGCCTTCTACGCGTACCACTCGTCGCTCATGGAGCCGTGGGACGGCCCCGCCGCGGTGTGCTTCACCGATGGCACCGTGATCGGCGCCGTCCTCGACCGCAACGGCCTGCGCCCGTCCCGGGTCTGGGTGACCGAGGACGGCCTCGTCGTCCTCGCGTCCGAGGCCGGCGTGCTGAACCTCGACCCGTCGACCGTGGTCCGCAAGATGCGCCTGCAGCCCGGCCGCATGTTCCTGGTGGACACCGCGCAAGGCCGCATCGTCTCCGACGAGGAGATCAAGGCCGAACTCGCCGCGGCCGAGCCGTACCAGGAGTGGCTCGACGCGGGGCAGTTCCACCTCGACGACCTGCCGCCCGGTGACTACGTCCGCATGCCCCACCATCGCGTGGTGCTGCGGCAACAGGCCTTCGGTTTCACCTACGAGGAGCTCAACCTGCTGGTCGCGCCCATGGCGCGCACCGGAGCGGAGGCACTCGGCTCGATGGGCACCGACACCCCGGTCGCGGTGCTGTCGGCGCGTCCGCGCATGCTGTTCGACTACTTCCAGCAGTTGTTCGCCCAGGTGACCAACCCGCCGCTGGACGCCATCCGCGAGGAGGTCGTCACCAGCCTGAAGGGGACCGTCGGCCCAGAGGGCGACCTGCTCAATCCCAACGCGGACTCGTGTCGCCAGATCATTCTGCCCAACCCGATCCTGCGCAATGCCGACCTGTCGAAGCTGATGTGCGTCGACCCCGACCACGAGATCCGTGGTCACAAGCACGGCTTACGCGCCGCCGTCATCCGCTGTCTGTACCCGGTCGCTCGCGGGGGCCAGGGGCTCAAGGAGGCGCTCGACGACGTCCGCGCCAAGGTCTCGCAGGCCATCCGCAACGGCGCGCGCATCATCGTGCTGTCCGACCGCGAGTCCAACGAGTCGCTGGCTCCGATCCCGTCTCTGCTGAGCGTGTCGGCGGTGCACCACCACCTGGTGCGCGACCGCACCCGCACCCACGTCGGCCTCGTCGTCGAGGCGGGCGACGCCCGCGAGGTGCACCACATGGCCGCCCTGGTCGGCTTCGGCGCCGCCGCCATCAACCCGTACATGGCGTTCGAGTCCATCGAGGACATGTGCGACCGCGGCGTGATCGCCGATATCAGCAGCGACCAGGCCAAGGCCAACTACGTCAAGGCCGCAGGCAAGGGTGTACTGAAGGTGATGTCCAAGATGGGTATCTCCACCCTGGCGTCCTACACGGGTGCCCAGCTGTTCCAGGCGATCGGCATCAGCCAGCAGGTGCTCGACGACTACTTCACCGGGCTGTCCTGTCCGGTCGGCGGCATCGACCTCGAGGACATCGCCGCTGACGTGGCCGCCCGTCATGCCCTGGCCTACCTGGATCGCCCCGACGAGCGCGCGCACCGCGAGCTTGAGGTCGGTGGCGAATACCAGTGGCGCCGCGAAGGCGAATACCACCTGTTCAACCCCGACACGGTGTTCAAGCTGCAGCACGCAACGCGCACCGGCCAGTACTCGATCTTCAAGGAGTACACCAAGCTGGTCGACGACCAGAGCGAGCGGCTCGCCTCGCTGCGCGGTCTACTCAAGTTCCGCACTGGAGATGATGCTTTCCGGCCGCCCGTGCCGCTGGAAGAGGTCGAGCCCGCCACCGAGATCGTAAAGCGATTCTCCACCGGCGCAATGAGTTACGGCTCGATCTCCGCTGAAGCGCACGAGACGCTGGCCATCGCGATGAACCGCCTCGGTGGCCGGTCCAACTCGGGCGAAGGTGGCGAGTCGGTCAGTCGCTTCGAGCACGACGCCAACGGCGACTGGCGCCGCAGCGCCATCAAGCAGGTGGCCTCCGGCCGCTTCGGAGTCACCAGCCACTACCTGACAAACTGCACCGACATCCAGATCAAGATGGCCCAAGGTGCGAAACCCGGTGAGGGCGGCCAGCTTCCGGGGAAGAAGGTGTACCCGTGGGTGGCCGAGGTGCGACATTCGACGCCCGGCGTCGGCCTGATCTCGCCGCCGCCGCACCACGACATCTATTCGATCGAGGATCTGGCCCAGCTGATCCACGACCTGAAGAACGCCAACCCGCAAGCGCGTGTGCACGTGAAGCTGGTGAGCGAGAACGGCGTCGGCACCGTCGCAGCCGGCGTGTCAAAGGCACACGCCGACGTCGTGCTGATCTCCGGTCACGACGGCGGCACTGGAGCCACGCCGCTCACCTCGCAGAAGCACGCGGGCGCACCGTGGGAGCTCGGCCTGGCCGAGACTCAACAGACGTTGTTGCTCAACGGACTTCGCGACCGCATCGTCGTGCAGGTCGACGGCCAGCTCAAGACCGGCCGCGATGTCGTCATCGCAGCGCTGCTCGGCGGCGAGGAGTTCGGCTTCGCCACAGCCCCGCTGGTGGTGGTGGGCTGCGTCATGATGCGCGTGTGTCACCTGGACACCTGCCCTGTCGGCGTCGCCACTCAGAATCCGCTGCTGCGCGAGCGCTTCAACGGCCAGCCCGAATTCGTCGAGAACTTCTTCCTGTTCATCGCCGAAGAGGTGCGAGAGCTGATGGCGCAGTTGGGCTTCCGCACGGTCAACGAGATGGTCGGTCAGGTCGGCGCGCTCGACACCGCGCAGGCCGCGGAGCACTGGAAGGCCCACAAGCTGGACCTGTCCCCGGTGCTGCACGAGCCCGACTCGGCGTTCATGAACCAGGACCTGTACTGCAGCTCACGCCAGGACCACGGTCTCGACAAGGCGCTCGACCAGCAGCTGATCGCGCAGAGCCGCGAGGCGATCGATGCTGGCACGCCAGTGCGCTTCTCGACCACGATCGCCAACGTCAACCGCACCGTCGGCACCATGCTCGGTCACGAGCTCACCAAGGCGCATGGGGGACAAGGGCTTCCGGACGGCACCATTGACATCACGTTCGACGGGTCGGCAGGCAACAGCTTTGGCGCCTTCGTCCCCAAGGGCATCACGCTGCGCGTGTACGGAGATGCCAACGACTACGTCGGCAAGGGACTGTCCGGCGGGCGCATCGTGGTGCGGCCGTCGGAGGCCGCCCCGAGCGACTTCGTCGCCGAGGACAACATCATCGCGGGCAACGTGATCCTGTTCGGCGCGACCAGCGGGCAGGCGTTCCTGCGCGGTCAGGTCGGCGAACGGTTCGCGGTGCGCAACTCGGGCGCCCACGCGGTGGTCGAGGGTGTCGGCGACCACGGCTGCGAGTACATGACCGGCGGTAAGGTGGCGATCCTCGGGCCCACTGGCCGCAACTTCGCTGCGGGCATGTCCGGCGGTATCGCCTACGTCTACGACCTGCACGGTCATCTCGGCGACAATCTCAACACCGAGATGGTGGATCTGGAGCGGCTGGACGCCGATGACGTCGAGTGGCTGCAGGCCATGCTCGTCGCCCACGTCGACGCCACTGATTCGGCTGTGGGACAACGTATTTTGTCGGACTGGGAGTCTCAACTGAAGCACTTCGTGAAGGTGATGCCACGCGACTACCGGTCGGTTCTGACCGCCATCGCCGAGGCCGAGCGCAACGGCGAGGACGTCGACACCGCGATCATGGCGGCGGCCAATGGCTGATCCACGCGGTTTCCTCAAGTACACCAAGCGTGAGACGCCGGTACGCCGGCCGGTCGATCTGCGGCTGAAGGACTGGAAAGAGGTCTACGAAGAGGACTTCTCCCACGAGACCCTCGAGGCCCAGGCTTCCCGGTGCATGGACTGCGGAATCCCGTTCTGCCACAACGGTTGCCCGTTGGGGAATCTGATTCCCGAGTGGAACGACCTGGTCTACCGGGACCGTTGGCGCGACGCGATCGAGCGGCTGCACGCGACCAACAATTTCCCGGAGTTCACCGGCAGGCTGTGCCCCGCGCCGTGCGAGGCGTCCTGCGTGCTGGGCATCAACCAGGATCCAGTGACCATCAAGCAGGTCGAGGTCGAGATCATCGACAATGCCTTCGCCGAGGGCTGGGTCGTGCCGATGATGCCGGACAAGATGACCGGCAAGAAGGTCGCGGTCGTCGGGTCGGGTCCCGCGGGCCTGGCAGCCGCGCAGCAGCTGACCAGGGCGGGGCACCAGGTGACGGTGTTCGAGCGCGCCGATCGCATCGGCGGTCTACTGCGCTACGGCATCCCCGAGTTCAAGATGGAGAAGCGCCACATCGACCGGCGGCTCGAGCAGATGGAGGCCGAGGGCACGCAGTTCCGCACTGGGGTCAACGTCGGCGTCGACCTCACGGTTGCACAGCTGCGGCTGAACTACGACGCCGTGGTGCTCAGCGGTGGCGCGACCGATTGGCGCGACCTGCCGGTCCCCGGCCGCGAGCTCGACGGCATCCACCAGGCCATGGAGTACCTGCCATGGGCCAACAAGGTCCAGCAGGGTGACCCGGTGGTCGACGAGGACGGTCAGCCGCCGATCACTGCCAAGGGCAAGAAGGTCGTCATCATCGGTGGCGGCGACACCGGCGCGGACTGCCTGGGCACCGCTCACCGGCAGGGTGCCGCCAGCATCCATCAGTTCGAGATCATGCCGCGGCCGCCGGAGACCCGTGCGGACTCGACCCCGTGGCCGACGTACCCGCTGATGTACCGGGTGGCCTCGGCTCACGAAGAGGGCGGCGAGCGGGTGTTCGCGGTGAACACCGAGAAGTTCGTCGGCGACGAGGGCAAGGTCACCGGGCTGCGTGCGCACGAAGTGGTGATGAAGGGCGGCAAGTTCGAGAAGGTGGAGGACACCGACTTCGACCTCGAGGCGGACCTGGTGCTGCTGGCCATGGGCTTCGTCGGGCCGGAACGGCCGGGGCTGCTTACCGACCTGGGTGTGGAACTCAACGAGCGCGGCAATGTCAGCCGCGACAAGGACTTCGCCACCTCGGTGCCGGGCGTCTTTGTCGCCGGTGACATGGGCCGTGGCCAGTCCCTGATCGTGTGGGCGATCGCCGAGGGCCGGGCCGCGGCCGCCGGCGTCGACCGCTACCTGATGGGGCACACCGCGCTGCCGGCACCGATCAAGCCGACGGCCGCCCCACAGCGCTGAGGCCAGTAATCGCACAGACAACTCCAGCCGCATCCGAATCATCCGATTATTTACCGGCGCGCCTATTGCAGTTTGCGGTGTGATCTGTGTCTAATTGCTGGAGCGGTTGCTGCGGTAAAGTCGCGACCCGATAAGACCGAGATTTGACCACAGGAGTGATCCTTGTGTACCTCAACCCGATATCTCGTACGCGGGTCCGGCGTATAGCCTGGTCCTTCTTCCGTCACCCCATGAAGAGCCGCGAGTTCCCTGCCAAGCATGAACGGCTGGTCACTCCCGCGGATCTCATGCATTACGGGTTCTAGCAACGGATTTTGCCGCCGGCCGACGTCGGCTCGGCTTTGCCCGTCGTTATCGAGCCGTTATCTAGAGCCCAGAATCTCGGATCGCCTCAGCGAGCGGTTCCAGCACTGACGGATCGTGCGGCGTGGGCAGGTAGACAATCGCCAGATCCAGCCCTCCGGCGGCCAGCGCGGCAGCCTCGTCGACCACCTTCGCGTAGTCGCGGTCATCGCTGAGTCGAACGTGAGCCGACAGCATGATCTCGCCCGGGTCGCGGCCGATGTCGGCGCAGTGGGATGCCAGCACGTCGCGCTTGCGGGCGAACTCCTCGGGCGTCCCGCCGACGAAGTTCCAGTGCTGGGCGTACTTCGCAGTGATGCGCAGCGTGCGCTTCTCTCCGTTACCGCCGATGCAGATCGGCGGGTGCGGGCGCTGCGGACCCTTTGGTTCGTTGCGGGCGGCCTTGAGCTGGTAGTACTTGCCCTCAAAGTCGGTGGTGTCCTGGCTGAGCAGGCCGATGAGCACCTGGCAGCCCTCTTCGAAACGGTCGAAACGCTCCTTGATGCTGCCGAGTTCGATGCCGTAGGCGCCGGACTCTTCCTCGTTCCAGCCTGCGCCGATGCCCAGTTCCAGCCGTCCGCCGGAAATGATGTCGACCGCGGCGGCCATGTTGGCCAGCACTGCGGGGTGCCGGTAGTGGATGCCGGTGACCAGGGTGCCCAGCCGCAGCCGGGTGGTCGCCTGCGCCAGCGCGGTCAGCGTGGACCATCCCTCCAGACACGGACCCGCCGAGTCGGAGAAGATCGGATAAAAGTGGTCGAATGTCCAACCGGAGTGGTAGACGTCGATCCCGTCGGCGGCCTGCCAGACCGCCAGCATGTCGGCCCAAGTGGTGTTCTGCGGTGAGGTTTTGAAGGCGAATTGCACTATGCCGAGCGTAGTCCGATTGCCTGGGAGCGCTATCCGGCGTTGACCCTGCGCCGCGCGGCGGGAGCCGGCGGTCCGTAGTAGACCGCCTCGCTGGTGCGTTCGGGTTGTGGCCGCAGCGTCTTGGCCAACCCGTGCACGACCAGCCACTGGGCGGCCCCCACCAGGAGCAGCGGCCACATCGCGCCGGCCAGAAGTGCCGGGCCGATGGTGAGGTGCGGCGTCGACCGCTCGGCGCCGCGGGACCAGACGGCGAATGCCACGGCCGCACCCGCGACCAGCGCTGCGACGCAGAGGTACATGGAAGCCCACTGGATAGTCGACATGGGGAACCTGATACCCAGCCCCGGCTACGGGTAAACCACCGGGATGACGTGCGAGCGCGCGTGGGCAATCGCCTCGTCGAGGGAATCAATGAGGTGGTTTTCGTGGCGCAGAACGTCGAGGATGCCCATGTTGGCCAGGAGGGCCATGTGCTCGGGCTGGACGCCTTTGATGATGACGGTAATACCGCGCGACTCAAGATCTTCCGCGATCTCGGCGAGTGTGTGGGCACCGGTGGCGTCCAGCATCCCCAACTGTGACATGCGGATGATGACGACCGACACGTCCGGGTAGGCGGTGATCGAACTCGAGAGGCGTTCGGCCGCCCCGAAGAACATCGCGCCGTCCAACCGCAGCAACGCGATTCGCTCGTCTCCGGGCTGATGCGGGCCGGGCAGGTCCTCGCGGACCACACTGCTGCGGCGCGCCACCGTGCGCAGCGCGAAGAACGCCGCGACGACGATACCGATCTCGACCGCCTCGATCAGGTCGAAGCACACCGTGACGACGGCGGTCAGCACGAAGGTCAACGCGTCCGAGCGGGTCGAAAGAACGATCTTGCGGATCGTGCTCGCCGAGATCATCCGAAATGAGGTCACCATGAGCACACCGGCCAAGGCGGACAACGGAATCGCCGCGACCGGCCCCGTGGCCAGATAGACCACCGCGAGCAACAGCAGCGAGTGCACGATGGCTGACAGGCGGGTACGGGCCCCGGCGCGCACGTTGACAGCGGTGCGGGCGATTGCGCCGGTGGCAGGCATGCCGCCGAAGAGTCCCGACGCCATTGACGCCAGGCCTTGCCCGACCAGTTCGCGGTCGGGATCATAGGGACCGGTCGGCGACATGGTGGCTGCCACACGCGCCGATAGCAGCGATTCGATCGCGGCCAGCGCGGCGATTGCCACCGCCGCGCCGATCAGTGTGCGCAGCGCGGCAGGGTCGGCATACGGCATGACGGGCGCGGGTAGATGTGACGGCAAGTTCCCTATCGTGCCCACCGGAAAATGGAAAGCGACGACGATCACCGTGGCCGCGACCACCGCGGTCAACGACTCGGGAATCCCGCGATGCAGCCGCGGCAGACCCACCATCAGCACGGTGATGAAGCCCACGACGCCCAGGGTGGGCCACGCCGATGACCAGTCGGCGTGGGAGATGACGGTCCAGGCCGCGGGCAGAGTGCGTTGCCCGGCCGGGCCGCTGACGCCGAATGCGGCCGGCACCTGCTGCAGGAAGATAATGACCGCGATGCCGAAGGTGAAGCCCTCGATCACGGGCCATGGAATGAATGTCACCGCGCGTCCGAAGCCGATGACGCCGGCGGCCAACACGATCACCCCGGCCAATACCGTGACGAGCGCGATGCTGCCGATGCCGTGCTGGGCGACGATCGGGGCCAGCACCACTGCCATCGCGCCGGTAGGTCCCGACACTTGGACGTGTGAACCGCCGAACACCGCGGCGACCAGGCCGGCGACCACGGCCGTGATCAACCCCGCTGCCGCCCCGACGCCGGAGCTGATCCCGAACGCCAGCGCCAGCGGCAGGGCCACCACACCGACTGTGACCCCGGCGATGATGTCGCGTCGCCAGGATCGTGGGAGGTCGGCGTAGTCGCTGCGGTGTGGCAGCAGCCGGGAGATCTGGCCGGCTGCCCTCGCGATCACTGCGGATTCCCGACCGGCGGCAGTGCGTCGAAGGCCTCGAGCTGTTGGTGTCGCGCCCGCAGGGTGTCGGCCAGAAAGCTACGCGCGGTGACGAGCAGCTCCTGGATCGAGGGATGAGCGAGCTCGTAATACACCGCATTGCCAACACGTTCGGCCGAAACAACGTGGTTGCGTTTGAGGACGCCCAGGTGCTGGGACAGGAGCGTGGGCTCGATATCGGTGGCGGCGAGGATCTCGCTGACCGCAGTGGACTGGGAATTGGCCGACAGAATCTCGAGGACGCGGATCCGGGCGGGATGGGCGAGCGCCTTGAAGAGGTTCGCCTTGATTTCGTAGAGCGGCCGCTCGGTGCCGCCGGGAGAGCTGATGGGCACCGCGATCCTCGACTTGAGTACTTGATGGATTGAAGAAACTCTCAATAGAGTAGCCGAGGTGGCCGCAGACAGCCAACTCGTACGGCCGGCCCGGGCACACTGGAGTCATGGACCCGGTGGCGGCGCTTCGCGAGATCGCGTACTACAAGGACCGGGCACGGGAGGATTCCCGGCGGGTGATGGCCTACCGAAAGGCCGCCGATATCGTCGAGGCGCTGGACGAGCCGAGTCTGGAGCGGCACGGCCGCTCCAACAGCTGGCAGTCGTTGCCCGGTATCGGGCCGAAGACCGCGAAGGTGATCGCTCAGGCCTGGGCCGGGCAGGAACCCGACGCGTTGGTCGAATTGCGAAGCGCCGCAGCCGACCTCGGTGGCGGTGAAATTCGGGCTGCGTTGCGCGGCGACCTGCACCTGCATTCGAACTGGTCGGACGGGTCGGCGCCGATCCACGAGATGCTGGCCACCGCTGCCGCGTTGGGCCACGAGTACTGCGCGCTCACCGACCATTCGCCGCGGCTGACGATCGCCAACGGGCTGTCCGCCGACCGGCTGCGCAAGCAGCTCGACGTCATCGACGAGTTGCGCGAGGAACTGGCGCCGTTGCGGATTCTCACCGGCATCGAGGTCGACATCCTCGAGGACGGCACCCTGGATCAGGAACCCGAACTGCTGGACCGGCTCGACATCGTGGTCGCCAGCGTGCACTCCAAACTGGCGATGGACGAGCCGGCGATGACCCGGCGGATGGTGCGCGCGGTGTCCGACTCGCGGGTCAATGTCCTGGGCCACTGCACAGGGCGATTGGTCACCGGTAACCGCGGAATTCGCGCCGAGTCGAAGTTCGACGCCGAGAAGGTGTTCACCGCGTGCCGCGATAACAACACCGCCGTCGAGATCAACTCGCGTCCGGAGCGCCGGGACCCACCCACCCGGCTGCTCAAGCTGGCATTCGAGATCGGCTGCGACTTCTCGATCGACACCGACGCGCACGCCCCGGGCCAGCTGGACTTCCTCGGCTACGGTGCGCAGCGTGCGCTCGACAACGGTGTTCCGGTCGACCGGATCATCACCACCTGGCCGGCCGATAAGCTGGTGAGCTGGGCGGCAAGCTAACTGCCCACCGGCGACAGGACGCGTTCCCGGGCCGGTACCGCAGCCCTGGCCGGTCAGCCCGAACACGTTGTGATAGTGACACACCACGTGCGCGGTGCCGTGGTACATGTCGTAGTACGCCGATTCGCGGTCCTTCCCCTTGCGCCGTGCCTCTTGATATCGACCGATCAAGAAGATCGCATAGTCGGTCGCCGCTGCGATAGCCGGTGTGCTGGAACCGAAGGGCAAGAACAAGTCTCGCGGCTGGCCGAGGAAGGCGACCGCCCCTGTCGAAGCGGACAGGCCGACCACTACCATGCCCAGCGTGATCACCGTCGTGACCAGGGAGCGATAGATAAGCAGCAGCATGAGGGTGATGACGCCGAACGTCAGCGCCTCGATCGTTTCCATGCTGGCATCGCCGACCGCGTTCTGATCCGTCGTCGTCGCCGACGGATCAGCCACGTAGGCCTTGACGCCGGGCGGTGCCGCGACGCTGGCAACGAGATGCCTTACGGCGGCCGCAACGGGTGCGGCCGCGCCCACGGATTCGTTGGCCAGGGCCTCACCCTGGTCGCCGCTGATGTACACCTGGACGTAAGAGGCCTTGCCGTCGATACTTTGGGCCCCGGCTGCCGTGAGCGTGTCACCCCAGAAGTCCTGGACGTGCTGCACGTGCGTGGTGTCGGCGCGTAGATCGCGAACAATTTCGTCGTAGAACGCGTGTGCATCGGGGCCCAACGGCTTGTCACCCTCGAGCACGATCATCACTGAGCTGCTGGTCTTGTACTCGCCGAACACCTCGCCCACACGTTTGATCGCGATGAGTGAGGGTGTGGCGGTGAGGATTCCGATCAGGGCGATCCACGCCAGCACGATCGGGATCGCGAAGATACGGATGAATCGTGGCAGCGCAGGGCACTTGACGTTCCGGATCGGCGGGATGACGTCGGTCGGAGCCTCGGTCAGCGCACTCATGCGGCCTTCACCAAGCAGTACGTCGCGGCGTTCACTCCGTGGGCCGTCCTTTCGTCCTTGACCTCGTCGTCGACGAGGACGCGACAGCCGATCGATTGACCGTCCCCTTGTACCAACAGATTTGGCATGACCGACGGCACTGTCGTCTCAAGCCGCAGCGACCAGGGCAGACTGACTTCACCTGTCCGTTGCGGCAAGCCGTTGAGATCGGTCTAGTTGATGACTGCGCTGTCTGCCGAGCCGAAGACCTCGTAGACGACGACTTTCGAGTTGAACTTGGCCGCGGTGTCCGAACACACCGGTGTCACCACCGCGCCGTCGGAGCCGAACACCGACCGCAGCTGGCTCACGCTCGCGACGCCGGCCACGAAGGCCACCACCATCAGTGCGGGCAGCCAGATGCGTTTAAGTATCGCAATCACATTCAGGCCTTTCCACGATGTGACGGCCGCAAGTCGGGCGACGGCGGGGTGACCTAGCTAGGCAATCTAAGGGATAAGTGGATAGGATTAATCCGTTTCTTGGTTTTCGTAAGACAGGTCACTAAACTCAGCGGCGTGGTTGACAAACCGTGCCGTGGGCTGCGCAAGGACGCCGAGCGCAACCGGCAGCGGATCATCGAAGCCGCGCGTGAGCTGTTCGCCGTGCGCGGCTTGGAAGCGACGCTCAATGACGTCGCCCACCACGCCAACGTCGGGGTGGGCACGGTGTACCGGCGGTTCGCCACCAAAGAGGAACTGCTCGACGCGATTTTCGAAGACGGCATCGACCAGGTCGTCTCCCTCGCGGAATCAGCGCTGCGGCAAGATAATTCGTGGGATGGCTTTGTCTGGTTCGTCGAGCAGCTCTGCGAGCTGACTGCGCGGGACCGCGGTCTGCGGGAGATGGTGTACAGCTCGGCCTACGGCGGCTACGGCGTGGAGTGCGCGCGGTTGCGCCTCACGCCGCCGATCTCGAAACTCGTCGAGCGGGCCCGTGACGACGGCTATCTGCGACCGGACGCCGAGCCAACCGACATGCCGATCCTGGGCATGCTCGCGGGCACCGTTAGCGAATGGGCCGGACACGTCGACCCCGAACTGTGGCGACGGTACGTGGCTCTGCTGCTCGACGGTATGCGCCACCAGGAAGGGCGGCAGCCGCTGCCCGTCAAGGCGCTGTGCGACGGCCGGATGGATGCGGCGATGCGCGGCTGGCACCCCGCCGGCTAATCCTCGGCTAATCCGGCAGGTGTGGCATCTCCAAACCAGGATCCCGCCCGACGAGCACACCCCGGGTGAGCATCGCGTTGCCGTAGCGGCGGCGGACCTGATCGACCGCCGCGTCCAGGTCCACCGAGTCAGGGCGGCCGCCGTCCAACGGGAGCTCCAACTGCTGAGCCCCGCCTGCGTCGATATTGGACACCGCGAACCCGATCAACGTGATGCCCCGCTCGGCGATCAACGGTTCGGCCGCGGCGACCAGCCCACGCGCAGCAGCCAGGATCGGCTCCGTCGAACCGGTGGCCCTGGCCATCGTGCGTGAGCGGGTGACCCGGGTGAAATCTTCGAAGCGCAAGCGCAACACCACCGTTCGCCCGGTGCGCTCCGCCGAGCGCATCCGGCGGGTGATCCGGTCGACGAGGCCGATCACAACGGCGTCCAGCTCGGCGGGCGTCCTGCGCTGACGGCCGAGCGCCCGCTGAGCGCCCACCGAACGTCGGCGATGCACCGTAGTGACCCGGCGCCGGTCGATATTGCGCGACAGGCAATACAGCTGGCGACCCATCGCCGGTCCGACCATCGAGCCCAACATCGACTCGGGCAGTTCGGCTACCTGGGCGACGGTTTCGATGCCGTGCGCGCGCAACTTGTCGGCTGTCTTGGGACCCACTCCCCACAGCCGGCGCACGGGCAGGGGATGCAGGAACTCGAGCTCGCCGTCCGGTGGCACCAGCAGTAGACCGTCTGGCTTGGCTTCCTGGCTGGCGACCTTGGCCAGAAACTTGGTGCGGGCGACCCCCACGGTGATGGGCAGCCCCACCCGATCGCGCACCTGCTGCCGCAGACGCGCGCCGATTTGGACCGGATCACCCGACAATCGCAGCAGCCCGGACACGTCGAGGAAGGCCTCGTCCACCGAGAGCGGCTCGACCAGCGGCGTGGTGTCGCGGAAGACCTCGAAGACGTCGTCACTGGCTTGGCTGTACGCCGACATCCGCGGCGGGACCACCACCGCCGCGGGGCACAGCCGGCGCGCCTCGTGACCGCCCATCGCGGTGCGCACCCCGTAGGCCTTGGCCTCATAGCTGGCGGCCAACACCACTCCGCCGCCCACGATCACCGGACGACCGCGCAGCGTGGGGTCATCGCGCTGCTCGACTGACGCGTAGAACGAGTCGAGATCAGCGTGCAGGATGGTCGCCCCACCGACAGACACGAACGGATGTTCGCATGCCGGTCCGACAGCTAGGCCGGCGGAGGTGCGTCCGGCGGAGGTGGTGGTGGCGGAGGAGGCGGAGGAGGAGGTGGCTCGGGTGCCGGCGGCGGAGGTGGTGGTGGTGGCGGTGGAGCCGGCGGCGGCCACATCGGCAGCGTGATCGGTGGCAGTCCGGGAATATTGATGACGTTGACGTCGGGCGGTGGCGCGTCCGGCGGCGGGGGAGGTGGCGGCGGAACCGCGTCCGGCGGCGGAGCAGGAGGGATCCCGTTGCTGGTGTTGATCGTGATGATCGACCCCGGAATGGTCTTCCCGGTCGGGGTGGTACCGACCACCGCTCCGCGCGACGAGAAGCTGTTGATCGGGGTCGGTAGGTCGTTCACCTGGAAACCGGCGTCCCGCAGTCGTTTCCGTGCGGCGTCGAAACTCAGGCCGGTGACGCTGGGCACCGTGCTGCCCGGGCCGCCTTCGACGTAGCGCTTGTCGGTGGGTGGCAGTGCTATCGGGCCGAAGTCTCCTGCGACCGGTTTCATCGCCAGGAACCAGGTGCGGGCAGGCTCGTTGCCGCCGTACAGGTTCCCGTACCCGCACTTGCGCAGCGGGTATGAGCACAGGCCGCCGGGATTGGTGGAGTCGTCGAAAATGTAGTTCGCCGCGGCGTACTGGTTGGTGAAGCCGAGAAACCCTGACGAGCGGTGCGATTCGGTGGTGCCGGTCTTGCCCGACATCGGCAGGCTCCAGCCCGCCGAGCCGGCCGAGCCGGCCGCCGTGCCGCCGGTGGAGTCCTTGGACAGCGCATTGGCCAGAGTGTTGGCCAGCCCTTCGGGCACCACCTGCTCGCAGGCCTGCGTCTCGACGGCGACCTCGCGGCCGTTGCGGTCGAAGATCTTGTCCACCGGGCTGGGCGGGCACCACGTCCCACCTGAAGCTAATGTGGCTGCGACATTGGACAATTCGAGCGCATTCAACTCGAACGGACCCAGCGTGAACGAGCCGAGATTCTGGCGTTTGACGAAATCGGCCAGGCTCTCTTTGCTGTCCGGGTCGTAGGCGCGCGCCGTGCCCGGTTCGGCGTAGGACCGCAATCCCAGCTTGACGGCCATGTCCACCGCGCGCTGCACGCCGACCTGCCCGATCAACTGGGCGAACGCCGTGTTGGGCGACTGTGCCAGTGCGTCGGTCACACTCATCGGGCTGCGGTAGTTCCCGGCGTTCTTCACACACCAGGTCTCCTTGGGGCAGCCCGGGCTGTTACTGGTGCCCAACCCCTTGCCCTGAAACTGCGCCGGAACAGTGAGCTGGGCATTGATCCCCATCCCCATGTCGAGGGCCGCCGCAGTGGTGAAGATCTTGAAGATCGACCCGGCACCGTCGCCGGCCAACGAGAAGGGCTGGGGCTGTACGGTTTGGCCGGCATCCAGCTGCAGGCCGTAGTTGCGGTTGTCGCCCATCGCGATGACCTTGTGGCTGGTCTTGCCGGGGCGGACGACGCTCATCACGCTGGCGACCCCATCCAGCGTCGGGCTGGCGACGGTGTCGATCGCCTTCTTCACGCTGTTCTGGACGTTCGGGTCCAAGGTGGTCCGGATCAGGTAGCCGTTGCGCGCGACGTCATCCTTGGACAACCCCGCGCGGGCCAGATACTGCAGCACGTAATCGCAGAAGAAACCACGGTCGCCTGCCGCAATGCAGCCCTGCGGCAGGCTGTTCGGCTGCGGCAGGATGCCCAGCGGCTGCTCGCGGGCGGCGCGCAACTCGTCGGCGAACTTGGGCTCGTTGTCGATCAGCGTGTCGAGCACGAGATTGCGGCGGGCCAGCGCGGCCTCGGGGTTGGTGTACGGGTTCAGGGCAGTCGTCGACTGGACGATCCCGGCCAGCAGTGCGGCCTGCTGCCAATTGAGGTCGGTCGCGTTGATGCCGAAGTAGGTCTTGGCGGCGTCCTGTACCCCGTACGCGCCGTTGCCGAAGTAGACGAGGTTCAGGTAGCGGGTGAGGATCTCGGGCTTGGAGAGCGCTCGGTCCAGGGCCAGGGCCATCCGGATCTCACGCAGCTTGCGCGCCGGCGTCGTCTCGATCGCCGCCCGCCGTTCGGCATCGGTCTGGGCGTTGACCAACAGGTTGTAGTTCTTGACGTACTGCTGCTCGATGGTCGACCCGCCACGAGTGTCGAGATCGCCCCTGAGGTAGCCGACGAGACCGGTCAGGGTGCCCTGAACGTCAACGCCGTTGTGATCGGCGAAGCGCTTGTCCTCGATCGACACGATCGCCAACTTCATCGTGTCGGCGATCCGGTCGCTGGGCACCGGCCACCGGCGTTGCGCGTAGATCCAGGCGATCGGGTTTCCCGCGGCGTCGACCATTGTGGAGACCGTGGGCACCTCGCCCGTCATCAGGTCGGCGGAATCCTGCGTCGCTACGTCGGAGGCGTGGTTGACCACCATGCCCGCGCCGCCGGCGAGCGGAAAGAGCATGGCCGCCACCAAGACACCGGCCAGCACGCAGTACAACGCGAGCTTGGCAACAGTGGCCCCCTTCGTGGGCGCAGCGGGGTGTGGCTCCGACACTCCGCAAGACTAGGGCCACCCGGACTGGGCGCGAATCCAATATGCGAAGCCGGAATCAAACCGAGGCCGTCGGCCCGCCGTAAATGCTGGTGATCCAGATGTGGGCGAGTGCTTCCAGGGCGGCGCCCTCGGGCAACATCGGCTGCTGACTGCGCTGGGCGGCGACCACCACCCGCTCGTTCATCAGATTGAGCGCCGCCGCCAGATCGTGGGCCGGGATGGTGTCGGGCGCCGCGCCCCGCTCCCGCTCCTTGGTGATCAGCCCGGCCGTGTAATCGATCCAGCCGGTCATGAACGTCGTCCACAAATCCCGCAGCTCGGCGTTGGCGGTCATGGCGTCAAGGCCGGCGAGCACCACCGCACGATGGGGGCGCAGCGAGTCGAAGAAGGCATAGATGCCGTCGCGCCAGCCTTGCTGGGGGTGGTCGGTGACGGTATCGGTCGGTTGCTGTTGTTGGGCGCCCGAGGCTGTGATCGCACGGGCGAACAACCGCACCAGCACCGCGTCCTTGGACGCGAAATAGAAGTAGAAGGTCGGGCGGGACAGGCCGGCACCCTTGGCGAGGTCGTCCACCGAGATCTCGGCGAACGGCCGCTGCTCGAGCATGTCCTCCAGCGTGCGCAGGATGGCGGCCTCGCGATCGTCCCCGGAGGGACGGACCGCGCGACGGCCCCGAATGCGGGTCGGGCTGGCAGTTGGCACGGGCATTACTTTACAGGGTGTTGAATTTTTCAACAGAGCGTTGACCTATTCAACACAGTGTTGATAGCGTGACGGCCATGACTGAACACGTCGATGTCGTGATCGTGGGCGCCGGTATTTCCGGGATCAGCGCTGCCTGGCACCTCCAGGACCGCTGCCCGTCGAAGAGCTTCCTGATCCTGGAGCGCCGGGACAATCTCGGCGGCACCTGGGACCTGTTCAAATACCCCGGCATCCGATCCGACTCGGACATGTACACCCTCGGCTTCCGGTTCAAGCCCTGGACGTCCGAGCAGTCGATCGTCGACGGCCCGTCGATCCTGCAGTACCTCAAGGACGCCGCCCGCGAGAACGGCATCGACAAGCACATGCGCTTCGGCCACCGGGTACTGGCGGCCAATTGGTCCGACGACGACAACCACTGGGAGCTGACGGTCAACGCCGGCGGCGAAGAAACGCAGATCACCTGCTCGTTCCTGCTCGCCTGCAGTGGCTACTACAACTACGACGAGGGCTACAGCCCGGAATTCCCCGGCGCGCAGGACTTCGGCGGCACGATCGTGCACCCGCAGCACTGGCCCGAGGATTTCGACTACGCGGGCAAGAAGATCGTCGTGATCGGCAGCGGTGCGACAGCCGTGACACTGATCCCCGCGCTGATCGACAGCGGTTCAGGCCACGTCACGATGCTGCAGCGGACTCCGACCTATATCGCCCCGCAGCCGGATAAGGACAAGTTCGCGGCGCGCGTCAACCAACTGCTGCCGCCGAAGGCGGCGTACCCGATCGCCCGCTGGAAGGCCATCGGCCGAAGCACCCTGTATTACCAACTGGCACGCCGGTTCCCGGATTTCTTCCGCAAGCAGTTGAGGACCCTCGCCGAGCGTCGCCTGCCTGAGGGCTACGACTTCGACAAGCACTTCAGCCCGTCCTACAAGCCGTGGGATCAGCGGGTGTGCGCAGCTCCCAACGGCGATCTGTTCCGTGCCATCCGCAAGGGCAACGCGGATGTGGTCACCGACACCATCGAGCGGTTCGACGAGACCGGTATCCAGCTGACCTCCGGCGAACATCTCGACGCCGACATCATCGTCACCGCGACCGGCCTGAACGTTCAATTCTTCGGTGGCGCAAAGGTTCTGCGTAACGGCGCGCCCATCGACATGGCGGGCTCGCTGGCCTACAAGGGCATGATGCTCACCGGGCTGCCGAACGTCGTGTTCACCTTCGGCTACACCAACGCCTCGTGGACCCTCAAGGCCGACCTGACCTCAGAGTTCGTCTGCCGGTTGCTGAACTACATGGATGCCAACGGTTACGACACCGTCGTGCCGCAGGATCCGGGCGACGCGATAGAACGTCGACCGTTCGTCGATCTGGCATCGGGTTATCTGCGGCGCTCACTGCACGAGTTGCCGAAGTCGGGGTCTGCGGCGCCATGGCAGGTGCACCAGAACTACTTCCTGGACCTGCGCGCCATCCGTCAGGACAGGATCGACAACGACGCCCTGCAGTTCACCAAAAACGTTGTTCCGGTGAATGTTTAGCCGGCAGGAGTGACGACGATCCCGTCGTCGTCGCTGTAGGCCAGCTCGCCGGGGGCGAAGCTGATACCGCCGAAGCTGACGGTGATATCGCGCTCACCGGCACCGGTCTTGGTGCTCTTGCGGGGATTGGTGCCCAGCGCCTTGATGCCGATGTCGATGGTGCGCAGCGTCGACGCGTCCCGCACGGCGCCGTGCACGACGAGCCCCGCCCAACCGTTGGCGCGGGCGAGTTCGGCGATGAGGTCACCGACCAGCGCGGTGTGCACCGAGGCATCGCCGTCGATCACCAGAACGCGGCCGTCGCCCGGCTCGGACAACACCGACTTCAACAGGGCGTTGTCCTGAAAGCAGCGGACTGTGCTGATCGGTCCGGCGAATTCGGTGCGGCCACCGAACTGACGGAACTGGACATCACAGCTGCGCACCTCGGCTCCGATGTCGTCGACGAGGTCGGCGGTGGCGCGGAACGTGAGGGCCATGCTCACTCGGCCTGCCGGTGGCGCAGGCGGCGCACCAACAGGGCGATCAACACGGTCACCGCGAAGGCCACCGCGAACGGCAGTGGAGAGCGCCCGGGCTCAGGGGCGGGCACCGGCACCGGAGTCGACACCGGGTTGGCGGCCTGCTCCACCGACGATTTGGCATTGGCTGCCGCGGCGCGCGCGCCTTCAGCGAGCGGCGGCGAGCCGTTGGTTTCGGCGAGCGCGGCCGGGGTGGCGGGCGGTTCCACCGCGGGCGGCGCGGCCTTCTTCGCCGGTGCCTTCTTGGCGGGTGCTGCGGCTCCTGCGGCCTTGGCCGGTGCCTTCTTGGCGGGCGCCTTCTTCACAGCCTTCTTGGCCGGCGCTTTCTTGGCCGGCTGCTTTTGGGCAGCCGTCTTCTCTGGGGGTGGCGGCCCCTGCGGCGTGGCGTCCCGGCCCTCGTCGGGCTGGTCCTGCGCTTCTGCCATCTGGCTGCTCCTTTGCAATCTCTAGTCGCGAACGCCAGCAGTGGCACTCATCATGCCAGGCGCGGGTCGGCCGTCCGGCCCTGCTGACCGGCGACGGCCAGGATCACGATCGGCGCAGGCGCGACCACATGACGCCACAGAGGATCACCGCCGCGGCGCCGAGCACGAAGGGCCAGACGGGCAGGGCCCGGTCGGGGGCGTGGGCCGACGCCGACGCCGACGGACCCGGTGTGCCCTCACCTGCCACGGTCAGCGTGAATGTCCAGGAACCGGACACGACATGGCCGTCGGCGGAGGTGACCCGGTAGTTCACGGTGTAGAGCCCGGCCGGTCCGAGTGGGCGCACGCGTGTGCTGACCACCGCGCCCTGCACCTGCGGGGTGCCGTCGGACCAGAGGTTTCCGTCGGGTCCGACGACCGTCATCGCGGCGAAATCGGTGTGCAGCGCTTCGTTGAAGGTGGCACTGACTTTCGACGGTGCGACCGCCACTGACGCATCCGGCGCCGGGTCCGCAGCGACCCGCACGGCGTGAGCCGAGGCCACCGCCGTCCCGGCCATCGCCAGCGCGGCGATCAGCAGGGCGGTCGCGAGGACACGCCGGATGACCGTCAAGTCCGTCGGCGGGCCACCGCGACACCGACGCCGATCGCGGCCACCAGCAGCGCACCGCCGGCCAGGGCGCGGGCGGTGTTGTCGGGGCCGGCCTTGGCTTCGGCATGCTCACCCGAGGGCGGCGCGGCACTCATCGCAGGAACCGTGGTGGGGGCCGGGGCCGCAGGTGTCGCGTGGCGTTCTTTGAGAGCCGGCGGGCCGGAGGTCAACTCCAAAACCGGCGCGGGGTAGTCGGGCTCTTCGCCGTTGGGCAGCGGCGGCTGATCCCAATGCACGACGGTGCCGTCGGCGTAGGTCTGCACCACCGGGAACGTCGCCGAATCGGCATCCGGCAATGTGATCGAGATCGGGAACAACTCGAACTGGCCCACCCCGATACCCGCGTTGGGAGACGCGGTGAACGTGACCGACCGATACGTGCCGGTGGTGCCATCGCGATCCAGCTCAGCGGACCACCCCGCCATCACATCGGTGCTGACCGACGCGACATTCGGCAGTGAGATGGTGACTTTCGTTGTAGGAGTGCCTTTTTCAGATTCATTGGGCACCTGGAAAGTGACCACTGCGTAGTCGCCGCGTACAGGGTGGTCGGCGTCGACATGGACGTGGGCGCCGGCCGTCGCGGCAGTTGACACCGAACCCAGGATGAGGAAAGCGGTGAGCGCGGCCGCCTTGAGTCCGCGCGTCGTCAGCCGACGGGTGGTCATCACAGCACGCCGAGGCGCGCCATCAGGTCGGCGTCGACACCGTCGAGCTGCCCGGCGATCGCGGCGTGAGCGTCCCTGCGCCGCGGCCCTGGCATGTTCTCCGCGGCGGTGACGGCGACCGAGAGTGCGCTCAGTCGTTCGGTCATCGCGGCGACGAATTGTTTGGTCTCGGCATCTTTGGGCTTCTTCTCGGCGACTTGCCGCAGTGAGTTCTCGGCGCCGGCGACGCGCGCCGACAGCTGCCCGCCGACCCCGGAGAACTGACCGAGCTGGCTCAGTGGCACGCCGAGACGATCGGCGCGGCGCTCGTCGATTGCACCTCGCGCCGCGATAGCAGCGCGGTAGACGACGGGTACCACGACTGGGGCCAGCAGCCGCGACACTGTCAGCGCACGCCGTATCCGGGTGGGGGACAGGAGTTTGCCCTCGCGGGCCGCCTTAAGTTGCGCTTCGGCAACCTTGACCGCGGTTCGGTCGGCGTCGCGCGCGACCTTCAGCTGGGCCTTGATCGCCCTGTTCTCGGAGCGCTCGGCGGACTTGATACGGCGGAGCTCATTGCGGGCCGAATGCTTGGCGTCGGCCTTGGCACGGGCCTTGATCGCCCGAGCTTCCGCGCGGCGCGTCGCACGGCTTTTGCGCTTGAACAGGCCCATTCCTGATGCCTCCCGAGTAGGTCGTCGGAGATCGGCGAGGCGCGCTCGCGACCGGGTCAGCTAACCCTATCGCCCGGCCCAAGGGGGCTTATCACGACCTGCGGATATGCCACAATGATCTGCAAACCGTCCGACGCGGCGCCACCTGCGCCGCTAACTCGAGGAACGTCGTGAACCGCTCGCCGATGAAGGCCGCAGCGATTAGCTGGGTGATCGCGTGTGGTTTGCTCTGCGGTGGTACGGGCATGCTCGGGGCGCCGATGTCCGCCGCCGACCCCGGCACGGTCGGTAACAGCCATGGCGGGCCGGACGCCAACGGCCGTTCCGACAGCAACGACGCGCGCCCCGGCGGGCGCCCGGGTGCGCATCGACCCGGTGGCCCACGAAAGCCCCGCGGCACGGATACCAAACCGGGTACGACGCGACCGGACGGTGGAGTTGTGGCTGATTCGCGGCGTTATCATGGGCTTCCCGACGGCCACTGGCATCCCGGGATGCCCGGTCATCACGGGTGGCCGCACCACGGCTGGCCGGATTCTGATGGGCCGCATTCGGGTTGGCCGTTCCCACACTTCCCGCACTTCCCGCCGATCGTGCTCCCGCCACTGCCGCCGTTCCCGCCGTTGCACTGGCCGCGGGCCGAAGTCGGTGACGGTGTCGGGATTGTCGGGGTGGCCCGTCCACCGAGTCTGGGTATCGGCCAGGCACCCGAGGCGGTCGGTGGCGGTGGCGGTGGCGGTGGCGGCCGCATCGATCTGCGGCCGCGGACGATTCCACCCGGTGAACCGGGGCAGCCCGGGGAGCCACCCGCCGTCAGTGCCGAGGATGGGACGGTCGGGCCCGCCAGCCTGGAACCGCCGCCGATCACGATGCCGCCCTTGATCGGACTTGGACCGGTATCTCCACCGCTGATCCGCCCGATCGGCCCGGGCGCCGAGCCCGGCCCGCGCACGGGGCCTGGTCGGGAATCCACGACGACCCGCGAACGTCCTCCCGCCACGTCGGCAGGAGCGGGTACAGAAATGCCGCCGTCGACTAGGGTTGGCTATCCCAGGTACCTCCGAGAGGCCAAGATGGGCGAGGTCGCGGCGCTGGCCCTGCCGGGTTTCGCCGGAATTCTCGCCCTCACCGCACTCGGAGGCGTCGTCGGGTATCGCCAAGCAAAAGCCGGCCACGTCGTGCGGAGTGCGGGGACCACCCGGTTCGTGCAGTGACGCGGACCGCGCATCGCAGCCCAGTCGCCGACGGGGAAGGGGGATGAGGTGTCGGCCAGTCGCCGGGTCACCACGGCAGTCAATGACGTCTTGGATCTTGCCCCCCGTCACGGTGAAATCTCACTGACCCGGTTGGTTGCCGCCGTCAGCGAGGATCGTGACCGTCTCATCGAAGTCACCATGGCCGACCTGCCTGCCGGGGTCTGCGGGCAGTGGCGTCAGTACGCCGATCACGACGTCTTCCTGATTCAGCACGGCCTGCCCACGTGGGATCGCACCTTGGCCCACGAGCTGGGTCACCTCGTCCTCGGGCATTACGGCATCCCGGTCACCGAAGCCGCCCGCGATGTGGCGGAGCTCGCCAGCGATGACCTGATCGGTTACATGCTCAACCAGCGCACCGGATGTATGGGTCCCGGAGGCGAGGACGTCGAGCAGGAAGCCGAGGATTTCGCGGCGCTGCTGTTGTACCGGCTGGGCCGGTCGCCGTCGGACCGGTCCTCGATCGTGCAAGTTCGCCTCGGAGAGGCGTTTGGTTGATCGTCTGGGTGATCGCCGGTCTGCTGGGAATGGCCACCGGCCTGCGCATCGGGTGGGCGTTGGTCAACAAGCAGTCGGTGGTCAGCTCGGCGATGATCGTGGCTCTTGGCAGTCTGGCCCTGGTCGCCGCCTTGAACTGGCCGCCGCTGACGCTGCTGATCGACAGCATCCTGCACTGGTCGAACATCTCGATCGGCCTGAGTCAGGTGGCTCTGGTCTGGTGTGCGGCGGGCAGCTGCGTGATGATCACCAGCGTCGCGTCGACTCGCAGTCCCGCAGTCATCCGCCGGATCGCGGTGGCGCAGTACGCGGTGGCCGGTGCGATCAGTGTCGCCACGTTGGTGCTGTTCTTCTTGTCCGGTCAGCAGCCGGAGATGTCGCCGCAGGAGTACCTGCGCCGCAATCTCGGGTCGGCCAACACCTCGCTGCCGTGGCTGCTGCCGCTGCTCTACGTGATGCTCGCCTTCACGCTGGTGTTGTGGGCCGGCATGCGGCACTCGAACCGGACGCGCCGGGGCCGGGCCCTGTTCGTCTTCACCGTCGGTATCGCTCTGCTGGTGGCGGCCACCGCTTTCTTCCTGATCCGGGCTGTGGGCACGTCGCATCTGGTGGGCGTGGGGACCGCGGCGACTCTGTTGGGCGCCGCGATGGCGATCGTCGCGGCGGGATCCCTGCTGCCCGCGGTCGAGGACTGGTTCGGTGGTCGACGTGAATTGCGCCTCATCGACCCACTGCTGACCGAACTGGAGCGGCGTCAGCCTGACGTCGGGATCGGCGAACGGCCGCGCGGCCCACTCATTTTCCGGGTTGCAGAGCGATTGTCATTGATCTCCGACGCCCTGTACCTGGAAGCCACGATGGCCGAGCATCTGGCGGCCGCGAAGCCGGAGCGCGCGCGGGTGGAGGTATTGACCGACGCCGATCGCGCAGCGGTCAGCCCCGACGCACAGGCTCTTGCGATCGCCACGTGGATCCACGCCGGACGACGCACCCCGCGGGTGGCGCGTCCGGCGGGGCAGGGACAGTTCCCCGGCATGGGGTGGCTTGGGCAGCCCGAAAGCTACTCGGATCGGGAATGGATCCTTGAGATCGCCCGCCAGTACCGGACGCTGGAGAGCCAAGCCGCTCCGCGTTGACCGGGATCTAACGTTGCCGCAACTCCTGTGACAGGAGCGACGGGCTAATCGTCGAGGTGTTCCCGACGACGGAGCTCGTCGACCTTGGACACGATGTCCTGCTGGGCCTCCGGAGACAGCCCGACGGTCCGTGCGGCAATGCGTCGCACGCCCTCGTCGCGCATGTTGGCCAACCAGGTCAACTCCTTGTCGAGCTTCTCGTAGTACTCATCATCGGTGAAGTACTGCGGCTTGATTCGGAAGAAGTTGGCAAGCGCCGTCATCGTGGTGGACGACGGGTTGGTCCGGTTGCCTGAACGCAGCTGCGAAAGGTACGGAGCGGACATCGTGATGCCTTCAGACTTCAGCGCGGCGATCACTTCGGCAGAGGTATGAGGACCCCGGCCTGGGGGATACACCGTGTCGAACAGGCGATTCAGTCGGGCCGAGAACGTCGTGCTCATCTTTTTGACCTCCACATGCAGAAGAGCGGTCATTTCCGTTGGCTTATTTGCTGATCATCGTAGCGACACATCCGCCGACAACCAAGTGCAAACTACCGGATAATTGACGCACGCGGACATTTTCGGGCTACTGGCAAACATCCGCGCGGGTATTTTCTCAGGTCGGTACCTGGTCGCCGCCTACGGTGAGGCAAAGAAATGCATGGTGGAAGCCCTGCTGGCGCAGCAGGTGACCGATAATCGCTCACTCAAGAACCTGAGAGTACCCTGAGCAACCGAGGGTATCGAGCGCGGTCGCAGAAATCTACTTTGCTGTAAGTGCGGTTATGGCGAGTCGCCAGGGGGCTGCGGCGCTCCTGCCACCCGATCCGCCACCCCACCCTCGGTTCCGACCCCCGACGACACCGATCCGGAATGCGGTCTGGCCCCAGATGTCTGTGCGGCGTCGGTGCGGAGCACGGCGGGTCGCAGGCGCGCCGGCAGTGCGCGAGTCGCTGCCGCGGCCAACACGACGGCGGCCACCGCGATTCCGATGGTGGCAATGGCAGGTGCCGTGGGGAAGGCCCCCTCGAGAAGCATGGACACGCCGAACACCAGGAACAGGGCGGCGGCGCCGAGCTGGATGAGCCGCTCCGGCAGGTGCTTGCCGGCCAGGGCGCCGACCAGGATGGCCAGCGCGTCGGCGGCGACCATGCCAATGGTCGACCCGATCCATACGCCGACCCAGTCGTTGTCGGCGGCCAGGGTGATCGTTGCGAGCATGGTCTTGTCGCCGAGCTCAGCCAGGAGGAACGCAGACGTCACGGCGAAGAAGGCAGGCGCGGTGTTGCGCTGGGCCCGGCTGGCCTCGTCGTCGGACAGCTTGTCCCCGCGCAGTGTCCACAGCCCGAACAGGACGAAGGCCACACCGGCGAGGATGCCCAGGAGATGGGTGGGTAGTGCGGCGCCGAGATAGTGGCCGACGGCGACGGAGATCAGGTGCACCGCCGTCGTCGCGACGGTGATGCCGCTCAGCACGACCCACCAGCGATGGCGCAGCGCGAACGTCATCGCCATCAGCTGCGACTTGTCGCCCAATTCCGCGACGAAGATGACGGCGAAACTCAGAAATAGCGCGGCGAGCACCCGGAACTCCTCGTTCGGGTGGCTGTGGTCAGGGGCGGTACAGATGCCTCCGGCCGACAACCACTGATGGTCTTACGGCCGAAGGTCTCGCCCACCGACACTGATGCCGGCCGGACAACCGGGCCCTGCGGTATGCGCGCCAGGCCAGTATGTCGATTGTCCGATTGGGGGCTACTCCCCTTCGCTGGCGCCAACTCTACGGGCACTCACGAGGTACGCGCAACTCGTGCCAGCCGAAAAGTCAACAGCAGCAATAAATTTGGGGAACCACGCAAGAAAGTTCGGGCGCCCTCAAAGCCGGCTATGCGGCCAGTAGCATCGCCAGGATCGCGGTATCGGGGTGGCTGATCGGGTCGACGCCGACCCGGCTCACCATGCTGGTGATCGTGCCGTCGGACTCGGCCTCGACCCACGCGGCGCGGTGTTCCAGGCCCAGGTGTGGAATACCCGGCAGCAGAACGCAACCCGACGCGGCTCCCAGGCATTCCGGCAGCGAAGGCATGGTCTCGGACGGCGGGTGCAGCATCAACAGTGCCGGTGGCTGCCTATCGGCGAAATGTCCTGGCGGCACAGCGAATTCGCCAACCACGGGTCCCTCGGCCAGGACCAGGCCGACGGTACCTGGCTGCGGCTTGTCGGGCAGTTCCTCCCGAACACCGAAAATGGTTGTGGTGGACAGCAGCCCGGGCAGTGAGGCAACACGCACCGCGACCATCAGCAGTTGTGCCCACTCCTTCGTCGAGTTCGGCCAGCGGCCGGATACGACGAAGCCCTTCAGGGCACCACGAGAATGAAAGGGGGCGACTTCGACCGCACGCCTGGAACCATTTTCCATCTCGCCTCCGCGACACTCGGTATGTCAGTGCGACACGACTGCGGGTCGGTTCGATTCAGGATGCGCCACGTAGCGCGCGCCAGCAAGACGACACGGGTGCCAGCGGGATATCGGTTCGGCGCGCCGTCGGTAAAGCCTGCGGGCGGCTCAGAACAAGACGATGACGGCGAGGATGCCCAGCAGGACCAGGGCGATGACGCCGGCGCGCAGCGCGGCCAGCATGTATGAGCGGTTGCAGGTCGCCGACGAGACATGCCAGTGCGACGGCTGGGATCCGGACTGCGCCCGGACTGACTGGGATGCCATCACACCGTCCTGACCTGCATGTTCAACTACCGCTCCCAGTGAAGTTAGTCACAGACTCTTCTGTGAGCGCGATCATAACCCCTTCTGTACCCCGTGGAAAATCGGCTCAACCACTGCACCTGAACCTCGTCGAAAGTTCGCGGTTTGTTGATTGCGAAAGGGGGTATCCAAGATCACAGTTGACTCAAGGGTCTCGGCGTGTCGCTCGGCGCGTCGCGGCGCCTCTTCGGACGGTTAGCGAGGCAACCGATTTCGCTCGCCCGTCACCAAGTTGTTGATCGGGGTGCCCTCACGCCCTCGGGTTATCCACAGATACTGCCTGTCTCCGTGCCGAGATGGTGCGCTCAATGCCCATTCACCCGCTCGGACGCCTGTGCATAAACCTGTGGAAACTGTGGATAGCCCGGTCATTGCTGCACGTCCCGGATCGTCGAAGATGCACTGCGTGCCACAATCTGTGCCCATCCCAGCTCGGCCGCAGCACGCCGGACCCCGGTTGCGCTCGCTAGGCTGGTCCGCGTGATTCAGGTGTGCTCCCAGTGCGGGACACGGTGGAACGTGCGCGATCGCCAGCGCGGCTGGTGCCCGCGCTGCAACGGCGCCCTGATGGCGCCGGTCAACCCTCCTGATCCGCGCTGGAGCCCCGGCGCCACGAGCCACCCGCCGACCAGACCACCCGGGCCACAGCGGGGGGGAGCGCGACTACCGCAGGGTTTCCGCTGGATCGCGGTACGGCCCGGGCCGCCGCCTGCTCCGCGTCGCCGTCGTCGTCCCCTCGGGCCGACGCCGCGCTACGCCTACATCCCCCGATGGGGCCTCGCCGACCATGTCGTGCCGGTGGCGCCGGGCGGCCACGACGCCGTCAAGAAGGGACCTGCGCCGGTCACCGTCCGCGCGGCACTGCTCTCTGCGATCACGATCTTCGGCCTGGCGGCGGCCGTCCACATCGTTCGCTACGCGCTGCTGTTGATCAACCGAACGTCGCTGCTGCCCCCTCTGGTTGCCGGCGCGGCGCTCTGGCTCGGCGTGTTGGCCAGCCTGGCCGCCATCGTGGCGGTGATCCTGACCGGCGTTGTGACGACGTCGTGGTTGATCGCGCGCCGCGCTGCGGTCTACGAACACCTCGGCCAGGACGACCCGCGGCCGACGTGGGCCCTGTGGGCCGGGTGCCTGGTGCCGGTCGTCAACCTGGCGTGGGCGCCGGTGTACGTGATCGAGCTCGCTCATGCCGAGCAGACGCAGGCTCGGCTGCGCGGGCCGATCGCCGCCTGGTGGATCGCTTGGATCCTGTCGACAGCGGTGTCGATCTTCGGGATCGCCACGAGCTTCACCAACAAGCCGCAGGGCATCGCCGACAACACCGTGACGGTGATCGTCGCCTACTTGCTGGGCGCGGGGGTGCTGGTCTTGCTGTGGCAGGTCTTCGATGCCTTCGTGCGCAAGCCCGTCGAACGGCCGCTGCACCGGTGGGTGGTGGTGGGCGCCGACCAGCCCCAAGCGCAGCCTGAGCCGCCCGAGGCCGAATCTCCGCCAGCGGTTGAGCCGGACCAACAGGAACCGGCAGCATAGGCGTATGCACTCGGCCGGCGAACCGCACGGCGGGCACCCCTTCGTGGTTGCCCACCGCGGCGCTTCGGCCGAGCGCCCCGAGCACACGCTGGCCGCCTACGAGCTCGCGCTGGTCGAAGGTGCCGACGGAGTCGAGTGCGACGTCCGGCTGACCCGCGACGGCCATCTGGTGTGTGTGCACGACCGGCGGGTCGATCGCACGTCGACCGGCAGCGGCTTGGTCAGCGAGATGACGCTGGCCGAACTCAAACGGCTGGATTGGGGGGCCTGGCACAGCAGCGCAGATTCCGATGATCCACCGACCGGCACCGGCCTGCTCACCCTCGACGACCTTGTCCGTCTGGTCCTGGACTGGAACCGGCCGGTGAAGATGTTCATCGAGACCAAGCACCCGGTGCGCTACGGCGGACTGGTGGAGAGCAAGGTGTTGGCCCTGTTGCACCGCTACGGCATCGCCGCACCGGCATCGGCGGATCTATCCCGTGCGGTGGTGATGTCGTTCTCTGCTGCGGCGGTGTGGCGGATCCGCCGCGCTGCGCCGCTGCTGCCGACCGTGCTGTTGGGCGAGACATCGCGCTATCTCGGCGGCAGCGCCGCGACCACAGTCGGAGCGACGGCGGTGGGACCGTCGATCGCGACACTGCGCGAACATCCTGAACTCGTCGACCGGGCCGCTGCCCAGGGCCGGGCGATGTACTGCTGGACGGTCGACCACTACGAGGACGTCGGTTACTGCCGCGATCTCGGGGTCGGCTGGATCGCCACGAACCATCCACGACGGACCAAGGCCTGGCTGCAGAACCCGTTGGCCGTCCCCGGCGACTAGGGCTGCGCGTCGAGCACCTGCTGCGGGATCGCCGAATCGGTGCGCAGCGCTTGGAACAACCGATCGGCCGCGCCGGAGTCCCACACCACCACCGAACCGGAGTCGTTTCCGGTGAACTCGCCGATCGGCACCGTGATCGCGGTGGTCGAGCCATGCAGCGCCCAGCCCAGCAGGGCCAGATCCCAGACGTGGTCACCCTTGTCGACGGTTAGTGACCCGACGGCGGCGTCGGGCACCGAGTACCAGCGCCACGGATTGAGCCACACCGCGGGGCTGCTGGCCTTGTGCATCACCGCGGCCATGAACTCGCGCTGGTGGACCATCCGGTCCAGGTCGGCACGGGGGGTAGCCCGGGAACGCACGTAGCCCAACGCGTTGCGGCCGTCGAGGGTCTGGCAGCCTGCGGGCAGGTTGACCCCGGCCAGCGGGTCATCGATCGGATCGGTCGGGCACACCTGGACACCGCCGAGCGCGTCGACCACCACCGCGAAGCCGTCGAACCCCACCTCGGCGTAGTGGTCGAGACGTAGGCCGGTCGCCTGTTCGACGGTCTGGGCCAGCAGCGGCGCGCCACCCTCGGAGAATGCGGCGTTGATCTTGTCCTTGCCGTAGCCGGGGATGTCCACATACGAGTCGCGGGGGAGCGAGACCATCGTCGTGGGGGCGTTGGAGCCGAGCGCCGGGATGTGCACCAGCAGGATGGTGTCGGTCCGGCCGTTGCCGAGATCCCCGCCGGTGGCTAGCTCGGCCTGCTGCTCGGGCGTCAGGCCGGCCCTGCTGTCGGAGCCGACGAGCAGCCAGGTGGTGCCCGCCCCCGCGGCGGGCCGGTCGGCATAGTCGAACACCGCGACTCGTCGCAGGCTGGTGTCGATCCAGTACGCGCCGCCGATGAGCCCGCCGGCAGCCAGTAGGAGAACGACGATCAACGTGACGAAAATTCTTCGGCCCCAACGCTTCTTGCGCTTCGGCTGCGGAGGTGCGGCTGGCGGGGGAGCAGATGGTCGCGCGGTGGGCGGTGGTGGTGGTGGTGCCTGCCGCGGCGGTGGCTGTCTGGGTGGCGGTGGCGCGGGCGCCCGCGGCGGTGGTGGCGGGGGTATCCGGCGACCCGGGTCTCGCCGGATGACCTGGGAGGGCTCAGGCAATGGCGGGCGAGCCGGCGGCGGCGCGTGACGCGGTATCCGCTCGGTCGGCCAGTCCTCGCTCACCAGGTCAATTTACGTGTCTGGCTCACTTGAGCCAGCCAAGATGACCGGCGAGTGCGACGTAGCCGACAAACGCGACGGTGTCGATGACGCCGTGCGCGATCACCAGCGGCCACAACCGGCCGCCACGGCACCAGGCGTACCCGAAGACCACGCCCATCACGAGATTGCCCAGCCCCGCCCCGAAGCCCTGATACAGGTGGTAGGCCCCGCGCAGCACGCTGGAGGCCAGGATCGCCCGGTTCTGGCTCAGCCCGAGCTGCGTGAGCCGGGTGATCAGGTAGCCGACGACCACGACCTCTTCGGCGAAGCCGTTGGCGAACGCCGACAGGATCAACACCGGGATGCGCCACCAGGTGTCATGCAGTGCGGCAGGCTCCACCTCGGCGTTCATTCCGAGCCAACGGCCCGCCAGGTACAGCAGCAGGCCGGGGATGCCGATCAGCGCGGCCAGGCCGAGACCGCCCAATACGTCCACCCGCCAGCGCAGCCGTCCCAACCCGAGCCGGGCCGGCGTGATGCCGCTGCGCCACAACAGATACAGGCCTAGGGTGCCCCAAGCCACCAGCTGGGCGACCGACGCCAGGTTCAGGCCGAGGTTGATCAGGTCATAGCGGGACAGGTTGGGGTTCAACCGAACTCGGTGCCCGGTGAGCCCGGAAAGCACCGCGTCGACCAATTGCAGCGTCGCGATGACGGCACTGACACCGAAGGTGACGGCGAGCATGACGCCGACTTCGATGCGGAGGCCACGCCGGTCGGTGGCGAGGAACTCGTCGCGGGCGGTGCTCACCCCGCCACGGTAATGGCCCTACATCCGGCGTGCGCGCAGCCCGTTGACGAACGGGCAACCCATCAGCAGCCGGATGGCCCGGCCCAGGCCTGGCACGTCCTGCACCGGCTCGCCGAACGGGAGCCGGACGTCGTGGTCACCGTCGGTGCCCTCGACGCGCAGCCGCACGCCGTAGCGGTCCAGGCCCAGCGGGCGGACCCGGCCGCGCCGCAGTGGAGCAGGCAGCTTGCCGGCGAGTCGCTCGAGCACCTCGGGATGGTCGCTGTCGAGATGGCACAGCCAGGCCGACTCGAACTCGCAGAACGGGTCCGGCCGGGCGGTCATCAGATCGTGCAGCCCGACGGTCTCGGCGCCGGCGGCGTCGGCGACAACCACGGACTCCACCTCGAGGAGGAGCAGGACCTGGCCTGACCCGATGTCCAGCAGTGCCGGGTTGGGGTGGTCGGTGGCGATCATGTCGACCATGGCGCGCACCGCGTGTTCGGGCACGGTTTGTACCCGGCCCCGGATCCAGACCAGCGATCGCACGGGTTCACGCAACGGGAGCGGGGCGAAGTCGGTGAGCTCGAGGACCGCTGCAACGCCATCCGTACCGGCGGCGCGCGCACGGACGGCCAGCGCGGATTGGATCGGCAGGCTCACCGCGAACGAGCCACCGGGCAGCAGGTGATGAATGGACGTGGTGGCCGGGGCGACATCGTCGGCGACCAGCATCGCTCCGGCTGCGCGCGCACAAGCGCTGCGGACGCGTTCGGCGGTGGACGGCGTAGTGAGCGTCGCTGAGGTCATCGCGCACCTTCCAGTTAGTGAGGTAAGCCTAAGTTAACTATCGACGCCAGGTCGCGCAAGGCTTTCGTAAGCGATCGACCCGATAGGGTTGGACCGTGGCCCGCATCGCCTACCTCGGTCCCGAGGGCACGTTCACCGAAGCGGCACTTCTCAAGATGTGCGCTGCCGGTGTGATCCCAGGCGGCGGTGAGGCGCGACCGGAGCCCACCGACAGCACCCCCGCGGCCCTGGCGGCAGTGCGGGACGGCGCGGCTGACTTCGCGTGCGTACCGATCGAGAACTCCATCGAGGGCACCGTGCTGCCCACCCTGGACAGCTTGGCCTCCGGTTCGCCGCTGCAGGTCTACGCCGAGCTGACGCTGGATGTCGCCTTCAGCATCGTCGTGCGTGACGGCAGTGCGAAGGACTCCGTGCGCACCGTCGCGGCGTTCCCGATCGCTGCCGCGCAGGTCCGCCGATGGTTGGCCGAACATCTGCCGGAAGCCGTTCTGGTGCCGGCTAATTCGAATGCCGCCGCCGCCCAAGAGGTAGCGGCCGGGCGCGCCGATGCCGGTGTCAGTACGGCACTGGCCGCACGGCGCTACGGCCTGTCCAGCCTGGCCGACGAGGTCGTCGATGAACCCAACGCCAGGACGCGATTCGTCCTCGTCGGTCGTCCGGGCGTACCGCCTGCCCGCACCGGAGCCGATCGCACCTCGGTGGTGCTGCGGATCGCCAACACCCCTGGTGCGCTGGTGTCGGCGATGACCGAATTCGGTATCCGCGACATCGACCTGACCCGCATCGAATCCCGGCCCACCCGAACCGAACTCGGCACCTACGTCTTCTTCCTGGACTGCGTCGGTCACATTGACGACACTGCGGTCGCCGAGGCGCTCAAGGCGTTGCACCGGCGCTGCGCCGACGTTCGCTATCTCGGGTCGTGGCCGACGGAATCGGCGGAAGGTGCGACACCGCCGCAACTCGACGAGGCCGACCGGTGGCTGGCCCGACTTCGTGAGGGCAACCCGACATGAGTGGACGGCTGATCCTTCTGCGCCACGGCCAATCGCACGGCAATGTCGAGCGCCGCCTCGACACCCGCCCGCCCGGCGCCGACCTGACCGACCTCGGCCGAGAACAGGCGCGCGATTTTGCCATGGCCCGCAGCCGTACGCCCGGGCTGCTGGTGCATTCGATCGCTCGGCGGGCCGCTCAGACCGCGGCCGAGATTGCCACCCAGTTGCGCCTGTCCGCCGAGGAGTTCGGCGGTATCCACGAGGTGCAGGCCGGCGAACTCGAGAACCGCAACGACGAGGATGCGATCGCGGAGTTCAACGCGATTTACCAGCGGTGGCACCAGGGCGAGCTCGCGGTCCCGATGCCCGGCGGTGAAAGCGCCAGCGACGTCCTTGACCGCTACCTGCCGGTGATTACCGACCTGCGACTGCGTTATCTGGACGACCACGCCTGGTCCGAGGACATCGTCGTGGTCAGCCACGGCGCGGCGATCCGGTTGGTGGCGGCCACGCTGGCCGGCGTGGAGAGTAGTTTCGTGCTCGACCACCACCTGGCCAACGTCGAGTCGGTGGTCTTGTCACCGATCACCGACGGCCGCTGGAGCTGCGTGCAGTGGGGAGCCCTGAGCCCGCCGTTCTATCCCGAGCCCGATGTCCATCCGGTCGAGGACGCGCTGGAATCTATCGACCCCATGGGCTGACAGGAATTACCCAGCCAATCGGTCCGATGTTTGCTGAAAGCAGGCGCATCCGACCGTGTCGCAATCTATCACCAACGTGTGAAAAACCAGCTCGGGAGTTGCGCAGCCGTCCTCGGTGCATTCCGCTCGATGCAGTGCGTGACGAATGAGTGTACCGTGGCAATGTCCCAGGCCAGCGGCGCATTCTCGGCAGCTTCGTACCATGCTTCGTTCTTAACATCGAGGCCCGCCGAAGCGTCGTTGCCACGCGGGGCCAGAGCAAGCTATTTTCGCCCGTAGCAAAAGTTGCTATGCAATTGCTGGTGCGGTGAGATATCTTGAGTGTCCTCGGCCCTTCGGGGGTGGGCTGGTGTAACTGCCGGGCCAGCCAGCGATGTATTTAGTAATCCCGGCATGAAAAGTAAGGATTCATCATGATGTCAGGTCGTTTGACTCGGCAGATTGCGCTTTTTGCTGGCGGGCTCGCGATCGTCGGCATGGGAACGCTGACCGCCTGCGGTAAGGACAAGGACAAGGCGCCGGAGAGCACCACGCCGACCACGACGACGAGCGCTCCCGCGCCGTCGCCCACGGAGAAGGCTGTGTCGCCTGGTGGCGCCAACTCCTTCACGCCCACCGTCAAGGCTCCGCCGGCACCCACCGCGCTGCCTGGCAACGTCATCACCGGCGGCAACTGAGCCGCTCGGTCTCCAAGCGTCCACAGCGACCCTCCACCGACAGTGATCGGGGCACACCGCCTTCGCGCCCTGTCTGTGGTGGGGCTGTTGGGGGTGCTGACCGCAGCCGCAGTATTGGTCGCTGATCTCCACCGGTCTTCGGCACCCGCCGAAACGGGGATGATCAGCGGCCCTTACGCGTCTCTACTTGCCAGCTCGGTCGACCTCGGTCCGGCACGGACCGACCACATTCAGCTGACCGCGGCGCTGCGCGACGATTCTCGCCCTGACCTTCTGATGGGATGGGCTGTCCAACAAAACCTTTCGGTGCGCTGGCGCCCCGGAGACAGCTGGGCGATCTTGGAAGGCGCGCCCGCCGCGGTGTCCGGCGCCTTCGACGTCGATGTACACGACTATCGGGGCAAGCGCGGCCAGGTGTTCTACGCCTCGCCCCAGCAGCCGTCCGTTCCGCAATCACTCAGCGTGGAGGTGGCCGGGCTCGGCCGCATCCTCGGCTACACGCCGCACCGCGAGTCGAAGGTCTGGATGTTCCCCCTCGAGGTCCCGGACCAAGGCCTGAATCCCAGCGCCCTGCTGCGCACCTACAACGCAATGCCGTTGCACGAGAAGGGTTATACCGGCAAGGGCACAACCGTCGTCGTATTCGCCTTCGACGGTTTCGACCAAGCCGACCTCGACACTTTCGCGACCAGTTTCAACCTGCCCAAATTCACCCCGGACGTCGTCGGCGGCATGCCGCCGGCCCGCCGCGGCGAGGCGACCATGGACCTCGAGGCGATCCACGCGATCGCCCCCGACGCCAAGAAAGTGTTGGTCAACGCCCGCTCCACGGTGGAGGGTGACGGCTCGTACGAGAAGATCGCGAAGTTGATGGAGGACACCGAACGGAGCTATCCGGGTGCGGTGTGGAGCTTCTCCATCGGCTGGGGCTGCGACAAGCTCATCACCGCCGCCGACCTGGTGCCGGTGCGCGCGGCGCTGTCGGCCGCGCACCGTTCGGGCACAACGGCTTTCGACGCCAGCGGTGACCTGGCCGGCCTGGACTGCAAGGGCGGCGACGAGTGGTCGTCGCCGCCGAGCGACAACGATGTCGGGCTCGACGCGGTGGCGTCGATGCCGGAGATGACCGACGTGGGTGGCACGACGGTCTCGACGGACGCCAACGGGGTTTGGCTGGCCGAACAATCGTGGTTCGACCCGCCGCTGTCCCAGGGCACCGGCGGTGGGGTGTCGGCTCTCTTCGAGCGCCCGGATTGGCAACGGGACCTCAACGTTGAGGGTGGTGCCGGTAAACGGCTCACCCCGGACATCTCGGCCGTCGCCGACCCGTTCACGGGTGTGCAGATCGTCTTCAACCAACAGCTGATCATCGGCGGGGGCACCTCGCTGGCGGCGCCGATCTGGGCCGGCCTGGCCGCATTGATGAATCAATACGTGGTCGACAAGGGTGGCTCGCTGATCGGCGATATCAACCCGATTCTGTACACCATCGCCGAAGGCACGCCACTGCCCGCGTTCCGCGACATCGTCCTGGGCGGCAATGCCGTGGCCAATGCCGGTCCCGGCTACGACCTGGTGACCGGCCTGGGTACGCCCAATGTCGAGAATCTGGCGCAGAATATTCTTGTGACCCAGAAAGTGGTCGACCGATGAGCGTGCCCGCTGACGACGACGAAGTGCCGATGATGGAGTGCGGGGTCTGCCACATCGACGTCCCGGCCGGAGCCTTCTGCGGGTACTGCGGCGGCCACCTCGCATCGGAAGCCAAGCCAGGTCCGCGCTGGCTGCGCAAGTTGCGCGGCGACACCTTCGGCGCGTCACCGGGGGAGGGCGTGCTGCGGCCCGCGATTGCCAGCTCGCTGTTCCCCCATCTGCCACCGGGTTCGCGCACCCCGTTTCGGGTGGGGCTCGCGCTGGTACTCGTCGGCCTGGTGCTGTTCTCCGTCGTCAAGATGCCCGCCGCGCTGATCACCGTCGCGGCCCTGGGGCTGCCGCTGCTGTTCGTCCTGTACCTCAGCGAGTCGGCCGTCTATCGCGATTTGTCGGTGTGGTCGGTCGTGCTGGCAGGCACGCTGGGCGCGGCCCTGGGTGTCGGCTGGACGCTGCTGACCGGCCAGATGGTCGCTCGCGCTTACGGTGTTCCGATGGCCGCCGGGCTGGCGATCCACCACCTCATGCGTGAGGGAATCATGATCCCCGCCGGTGGCATGATCCTGATGCTGGTACCCACGGTCCTAGTCCGCCTGCTGCGGCCCAAGTCTCGAGAGTCGTTGGACGGCTTCGTGATCGGCGCGCTGGCGGCACTGATGTTCGCCGCGGGCGCGACGCTGACCCGCCTGGCGCCACAGTTTGCCACCGGCCTGCTGGTACACAGTCGCCCGTTCCTCAGCCTGCTCGTCGAGGCCATTCTGTGCGGTGTGACGATTCCGCTGACTGCCGCGGTCGCAGGCGGCATGGTCGGCGTCGCGCTGTGGTTCAAGGGGCAGACGTCCAACCCGCATGAGCATCCCGGCCGGATTCGCGCTGTGCTGTTCGTGCTGGCGATCGTGGTGGTGCTGATCCACACCGGCGGCGCCATCACCGACATCATGGGGATGCCTCAATTGCGCATGCTCACGGTGCACGTCGTGATGACGGTGGTCGTGCTGGTGCTGCTGCGCATCGCCCTGCAACTCGCCCTGATGCACGAGGCGCCCGATCCGATCGAGCAGGACGAGCCGCTGCTGTGCCTCCACTGTCACCATGTGGTGCCGGATATGGCGTTCTGCCCGGCCTGCGGCGTAGCCACGCGGGCGTCGTCCCGCGCGTCGCGGAACGAGCGGCGTGAGGCGCGACCGGTGCGGGTCGCCGCGGAGGGGTCGTGACCGAACCCGCCGCTGCTCCCGCAGAGGAGCAGTTCCCGGGCTACGCCCTGCCGCCTGGAAACTACATCGTCACCGAGGGTCGGCGACGTGTCCGGTTCAGCCGCACCGTGGGGGTATGGGCGGCGGGAATCGTCGTTGTCGCCCTCACCCTGGTCGGGGTCTCGCTGATGGTGACCAAGAAGGTGCCGCGCTACATGTGCCCGCCGGAATGCGGTGCACCGCCGATGGGCACACCGGTCACCGGCTTGCCCCGGTTCACCGCCCCCGACGGATCGTTCTCGGTGTCCTATCCGGCGCCCGGCTCGGCCTACGAGGTCGAGACCAAGGGTAACGGGGTCACCGCCAAGTTCACCGGTGGGGATACCGGTGTGCTGCAACTGTTCTCGGAGCCGGCCCGAGGCAGAAGCGCGCAGACCATCGCCAGGGACCTGCTGAAGCAGAAGTTCCCGGATGCCAAGATCGCCTACGAGATCCCCAACGCGATGGTCGGCTACCAGCGCGGCTACGGGGAGGTGGCCGACTCGTGGCCACAGGGCACCAGCAACAGCTATATCCGGATTCGTACAGTGCTGCTGGTATCGGTGAAGAACGATCTGGCGCTGGTGGCCGGCGCGGTCGGCCCCTATCACGCGTTCGGGCCGGATTTCGGCCCGGGCCTGCCGTCGGCAGCCAACGTTCAGATTGCCCAGGATATGGGCAAGTACGTCAACAGCTTCACGTGGAACGGCGATCCGGCACGCTGAAAGTAATTCAGGCCCAGCCTAATTCGTGCAACCGATCGTCATCGATGCCGAAATGGTGTGCTATCTCGTGGATTACCGTGATCGCGACTTCCTCGACCACATCGGCCTCGGTGTCACACATGTCCAGTAGTGGTCCCCGATAGATCGTGACGGTGTCGGGAAGTGATCCGGCGTAACTGGAGTCGCGCTCGGTGAGCGCCACGCCCTCGTAGAGGCCCAGCAGCTCGGGGTCCTCGGGGTGGTGATCCTCGACGAGTATCACGACGTTGTCGATCGCCTTGGCGAGACCGGGCGGAATCAGATCCAGTGCGTCGCCGACTAATTCCTCGAACCGCTGCGGGTCCATCTGTACCGGCACTAAGCAGGCGGGGGAACGGCGTCAACAGGTCCGGGCGGTGGGCCGGCAGGCGGCAGGCCCGCGGGCGGCAGGTCGGCGGGTGGCGGCGGACCGTCCATCGGGGGCGCGTCCAGGGGCGGCGGCGCTGCTGGCTGCGCCGGCACGAACTGTCCGTTGAGGACGTTGCCTTCCTGCGGCGGAGCGCCCGCGGTGCTGCTGGGGGCCGCCGTCGAGGTGGGTGCCTGCGTCTGCTGCGTCGACTGCTGCGGCAGGTGCTGGGTCTGGGTCGACTGTGTGGATTGACTGGACTGGCTGCTGTCACTGGTCGACGGCGAATACTGCGTGGTCGGGGCAGACGGCAGCAGTGGGATCGACGGCAGGCTCAGCCGCTCCTGTGGGATGTCCGGCGGCGCAATCGGGGGCATCCCGTTGATCAGCAGCGCACCCTTGGCGGGGTTGATCAATGTCGCCCAGCCGCCGTTGCCCAGGGTGGCGCCGATGCTGCAGGCCACCTGGTGGCTGCCCGCGGTCCAGCTCGGCAGCGCGATCGTGCTGTAAATCAGCGTCAGCGTGGTGGAGCGCAGCTGCAGCGGTGCCAGATAGGCGTCGGTCATCCGCGTGCACGCGTCCTTGGTGAACGCGTCCTGGTCGGCGTCGGACGGCAGGCCACCGGAGAACTTCTCGGCCAGATTCACCGCGCCGGTGACTTCCATGGCGTGCGGTGCCCCGCAGTCGACGGGGACATCGGTCGGCTGGCTGGTGGGTGGGTCGATGCCCAGGCAGGTACCGGCCGGCCAGACCTTGGACTGGTCGACCTCGGCCACCCGGCCCTTGATCGCGGATTGCTGGCCGTCGGTTCCCGGCAGTTGCAGGCCGCACAGCATGCGTCGCTCGCCGTCCTGCTTCCAGGCCTTGTCACCGGACCACAGCATGCTGATCGTGAACTTGCTGTTGGGGTCGAACTTGTCGCCCAGGTAGCGCTCAACGGCGGGCTGGCACTGCTCGAGGCTGATCTGCTGGATGCGTGCGGCCGTCGGCGGCGGGGCGTCGGGTCCGTATTCGGTTCCCGGGTAGGTCCGCATATCGACGGATTCGGCAACCTCGAAACGATGGTCGTTCTTGCAATCGACGATAGTGGCCGAGTCGGGATCCTTGCCCGGCCAGTTCAGGCAGCTGCCGGCCTTCGCATTGGCGAACGCCGCGGTGCCCTTGGCGCCCGACAGCGGGTCGGAGCCGGCATAACCGGCCAGGCGGCTGTTGAACCCGATCGGCAGGGCGGTCACGACGCCGGCGATCAGCAGGGCGCCCAGCGCGGTCAGCAGCAGTGCCCGGCGGGTCGAGGTGGCCTGAAAAGTGCCCAGAAAGCCACGCCGCGGCGCGCCCGGTTCGGGCAGCTCGGGCGTCACGTCCTCGCGCTCGGATAACTGCAACATCGTCTCCATTGTGGCAGCCGCGCGCAGACGTGTGACAAGTGTTGCAGTTGTACTGTTATGGGGTTGTGCTGTGCGTTCGGCCGGAGGGGCCGACGCGGCGGCCGATGGCAATAGCTAGGGTTGCGGGCGTGATCGACCTGAAACTGCTGCGCGACGACCCCGATGCGGTACGGCGGTCCCAGCTCAGCCGTGGTGAGGACCCGGGCCTCGTCGACGCCCTCCTGGACGCTGACACCGCGCGCCGGGCGGCGATATCGACCGCCGACTCACTGCGGGCCGAGCAGAAGGCCGCCAGCAAGAAGGTCGGTTCGGCATCCCCGGACGAACGGCCCGCGCTGCTCGAACAGGCTAAAGAACTAGCAGCTGCGGTCAAGTCGGCCGAATCGGAGCAAACGCAGGCCGAAGCGGCCTTCGTCAGCGCGCACATGGGCATTCAGAACGTCATCATCTCCGGCGTCCCGGCCGGCGGCGAGGACGATTTCGTCGTGCTCGACGTGGTGGGCCAGCCGCGGGAGATAGAGAACCCGAAGGACCACCTCGAACTCGGGGAGGCGCTCGGGCTCATCGACATGGAACGCGGTGCGAAGGTATCCGGCTCGCGGTTCTACTTCCTGACCGGCCGCGGGGCGCTGCTGCAGCTCGGTCTGCTGCAGCTGGCGGTCCGGCTGGCGACCGACAACGGCTTCACCCTGATGATCCCGCCGGTGCTGGTGCGCCCCGAGGTGATGGCCGGCACCGGCTTCCTCGGTGCCCACGCCGACGAGATCTACCACCTCGCGGACGACGATCTGTACTTGGTCGGCACCTCGGAGGTGCCGCTGGCCGGGTATCACTCAGATGAGATCCTCGACCTGTCGGGCGGCCCGCGGCGCTACGCCGGATGGTCCTCGTGCTTCCGGCGCGAGGCCGGCAGCTACGGCAAGGACACCCGCGGCATCATCCGGGTGCACCAGTTCGACAAGGTGGAGGCCTTCGTCTACTGCCGTCCCGAGGACGCCGAGGCCGAACACCAGCGGCTGCTGGGCTGGCAGCGGCAGATGCTCGAGCTCATCGACGTGCCCTACCGCGTCATCGACGTGGCCGCCGGGGATCTCGGGTCGTCGGCGGCACGCAAATTCGACTGTGAGGCTTGGGTTCCCACTCAGCAGGCCTACCGTGAGCTGACCTCGACGTCGAATTGCACGACGTTCCAGGCCCGCCGGCTGGCCACCCGCTACCGCGACGAGAACGGCAAGCCGCAGATCGCGGCGACGCTCAACGGCACGCTGGCCACCACCCGGTGGCTGGTCGCGATCCTGGAAAACCATCAACAGCCAGACGGCAGTGTGCGTGTTCCCGCCGCCCTGGTGCCTTACGTTGGGACGGAGGTCCTGCAACCGTGATCGAACTCGACCTTGATGAGGTCCGCGGCTGGTTCGGCTTCGGCGTCGCCGGAAACTTCGCCGGCCACCTCGAACAGGCCGGTGAGGCAGTCGATTTCGTCAACGTTAAAACCGAGGGCAAGGAAGGCTCAGCTCCCAAGGGTATCTTCCCGTGGTACGCGCCCGGTCACGACAGTTTCCTGGGGGAGTTCCCGCTCTCGCACGACGCCCTGATGGTGCCCACCGAGGACTCCGAAGATGGAGGCCCGCTCAATCTGCAGATCGAACCCGAGGTCGGGTTGGCCTGCGACGTGGTGTGGGAGGGCGACACCGTCGTCACGCTGCGGCCGTTCGCGCTCGGCGCGTTCAACGACTGCTCGATCCGCCGCCCCAACGCGCCCAAGATCAGTTACAAGAAGAACTGGGGCCCCTCGTCCAAAGGTGTTGCGCACCAGTTCTTTGACATCAGCGATCTGACCCCGGACGGCCCGACCGCGACCCTGCGGCTGCTGTGCCATCTGCGCACCGCCGACGGAGTGCACCATGAGTACGGGGTAGACAGCCCGCTGTTGGGCTACTCCTATTACGGTGAGGTGTTGCTGGACTGGATTGTCGAGCGGCTCGCCAACCAAAAGGGTTCGCCCGATACACCTTTGGAGGATGTCGGTGCGCTGATGGTGGCGTCCGGCCGGCCGCAGAAGGTGCTCATCGGCATCGGCGCGACGCGTTACACCGAGCTGGGCGAGTCGACGTATCTGCAGCCGGGTGACGAGGCCATCGTTCGGGTCTACGACACCGACAGCGACGCGGCATCCGAACTGCGCCAACTGGTCTGGTCGCCCTAGTTTCTCTACGCCCAAACCGACGTTTGGCCGCGAAAGTACGAGTAGATCGCATCATTTCGTCGATCTCGGCGCCGGTGTGAAGTGACTACCGATGCTGCTGTCGGGTTGTCACAATATGAGTGATGCCTGACCGGAGATCGTTGTGGCGCCGTTAGCCGTGGATCCCACGGCGTTGACGGCTGCTGGAGTAGCGGTGGCCGCTGTCGGCGGCGGTGTCAGCGCCGCGATGTCAACCCTGACCGGGGCATTCAATGCCAACACCGGCCGAGACGCCGCGGGTGTGATGTTCGGTAGGCAATACGAGAACACCGCCCGCGACCTGCTCAAAGCGGTGACTGCGGGTATCAACGCCTGTCGAAAGACTGGATACGGCATACAGGTCAGTGCGGTGAACTATTCGAGAGCCGAAGCGCAATCCGACATTTCTGGACGAAGCCAACCGCTGCCCTCGCCACCGTGCCCCGCCGCGGTTTCGCCGCCGGGAGCGCCGAGCGCTCAAGGGCCCGGCGTCGTTGAGCCGACGATGTGGAAGGTTGTCGAGTTCCTGGTCGGCGACCTGTGGCCCAACGGTGATCCCGCCGCGGTGCGCACCGCCGCAGCCGCGTGGCGAGCCTTCGGCGCATCGTTGTACGGCGTTTCCGGCGACATGGCCGGGTCTTACAACACCATCAGCGCTCAGCAGATACCTGAAGGTGAACTCATCAAGGCGCCGATCCGCGACATCGGGACGGGCCTCTCCTCAGTGGGTGGCAGTTGCCAACAGCTGGCGAATCAACTGGAGGGCTTCGCAGCGGATGTCGAGAAGACGCAGAATGCGATCCGCGAACTTCTGAGCAAGCTGGGCTCGGTGGGCGGCATCGTGGGCACCTTCTTCGAATTCTTCAAGGGCCACGGCGAAGACGAGCTGCACAAGATCGCTGATGACGTCAAGACCGTGATGAGCCATCTCAAGAGTGAGGCGTCGGCGAAACGCGCTGGGGTTCAACAGGCTGAGCAGAACGTCGACACGTGGGTGCGCGATCTCGAGAAGTCGGCCAACCGGGAGTTCACCGAATTCTTCGGCGATCATGTCGGGCAAGTGCTTTCTGGCGCATTCAATTCATCGCTGGATTCCACCGAGGGCGGGTTCCGGTGGCTGGTCAGCAACGCCGAAGGAATCGAAGACATGGATCCGCTGCGGTTTGCATACGACCCCGACGGGGCGCTGCAGACGTGGAAGGGCATTGCGGATCTGAGCAACGCGGCTGTCAACCCCGGGACATTGGTGTCGACGGCCCTGTCGGATCCGCAGGCGTTCGAGGCGATGTTAAAAGGATTGGCGCGCACGGATGAGTGGAGCAAAGACCGTCCGATGTTGGGCGCTAGCCAGAACATCCTGGACATCCTGACGCTCCCATTTGCGGCGGGCAAAGTCGGAGAGACAGGCGAGATCGCCTCTGCGGCCGGAAGAGTCAGTGAAACGCTCGATGCCGGCGGTGGATCGGCCGGTATCTACCGTGCCTTGGATCAGGCCGGTGAAGCGGGTCGGGCCGGCAGTGTGTTGGGGAACATCTCCAAAGAGACGCCACAGATTTCGAAAAGTCTCGAGGACATCGGCAACAAGCCAGTCACTGTGGAGCCACCGGAAGGTGGACGTCCGGGGCCTGCGCCTCATGCTGCCGACGCATCGCCTTCGCCGGTGGTGCAGTCTGCACCCGATACCACTGCAGTACAGTATGATTCACCGTTGAGGCAACCAAGAGTGAACGCCGATGCCTCTGCGGAAGTGCACCAGGGAGTGCGACAGCCAGAAGTCTCGGTGGACGAATCCGCACCGTCCCGTGGCGAAGCCCGAGGGACTTCCGCCGGTACTGTGCCAGTCGAGGGTGCACCCCGTCCTAGCGGGTCTGGTGCTCCGGGCGGTGGGTTCACGCACCTCGAGGGTCCCGGAATGCACCACAGTGCAACCCAGCCGGAACTCCTGCGGCCTAGCGATTCTGGTCCAGAGCATTCAAGTCAGGCAGACAGCCCACGCGGGACCGATCACGCTGACCATGACCACGGTGAGCTGGACGGTCACGCAGATAACGGCGGGTGGCAGAACGACGGCGGCGCGTACCTTGACTCAGCTCAAAACCAAGCAGCCAATGACTTCCTCGCACGCGCTCGTGTCGCTGAGCCTGGCATCACTGCGACGATGCATGATGTGGCCGGCGACCTTGACCATGGTGAGCTCATAGGGCAGGAATACCGCCTCAAGACCGAGGATTCGTTGAAGGAGAAGCTGTCGGGACTAATTGCGGACAGCCCTAAAAAGCCGATTACCGAACATCTCGCGGACCTGAAAGACTCGGTCCGCTACACGCTGCAATCTCCGTCCGATTACTACGCGCACGACGTCGAGTACGCGATTGGCAAACTTGACTCGCGGGGCTACGACTGCATCAAGTTCAAGAACTTTTGGGGTAGCGACGGATACCAGGGGATAAATAGCTTCTGGAGTGATCCGGTCAGCGGACAGGTGTTCGAGCTGCAGTTCCACACTCCGGAGAGTTTCAATGCGAAGATGTCGACCCATGTTTTGTACGAGGAGCACCGTTCGCCCTTCACTCCGGCTGTTCGCCGGGATGAGCTTGAGGCCTTGCAGGACGAGATCTTCGGTGCGGTTCCGACCCCAACCAGTGCCCCAGACATTCAGCTACCCAGGGAAGATGGTGAACCGTGACGGATCAGCCGGAAGTCACTTACTACGCGATACTGTCCGATGCGGGCGTGCCGACTGGCCTCGTGCGCCGAACGCACCTCCCGGTCGGCACCGAGGACGAATCGTTCAGGCGGGATCTGACTTGGCGTCCCACGGAGTTCTTGTACAAGTATTGGCTCGGCCATAATGACATCGACTACAAAGAGATCAGCGCGGAAGAAGCGCTATCGCTAGCCGATTCTTGGCGGCAAGAATGGGCGCGCGAAGATGGCGTTGAGACGTAAGGCCAGCTCGGCGGCTTCCGAACTGCACCAATTGGTCTGGCAGCTCTAGCATTCTGTTCGCCCAAACCGACGTTTGGCCGCGAAAGTACGAGTAGATCGCATCATTTCGTCGATCTCGGCGCTAGATGCCCCGAACGTCTAACCACGATTGGATCCGCTCTGCGACAACGGGCCATCCGGGCTCCAGCATCATGTTGTGGCCCATGCCGGCGAACATCTCGGCCGTGGTCCCGTAATCGCGGGCCGTCGCATGTACTTCGCGGGTGACGACGCTTCGGTCTTCTTCGGCGCCGAGCACCAGTAGGGGTGTGCTCACCCGGCCCGGCCTGAAGCGTATGCGCAAGCCTCCGCCGTGGTGACTCTCCGCTTGCAGGCGTGGTGCGCATGCCGTGACCACGGATTCCGGTGTGTCCTCGGAGAAGAAGTGCTCGCGCGCGAGCCGTGGTGTGTTGACCAGGTCGGCGGTGGTGCCGACGGTGTACGAACGAAAGGACACCAGGGGATGGCGACGCATGATGCGGAACGCCACCGCGGCCCGATGCGCCGAACGCGACGGCATGGACGCCATCAGCACTCCCGCCGGTGCGTGATGCTTCTCGAGATACTTCTGCACGACGAATCCGCCCATCGAGTGCCCCACGACCACTGGGCTGGTGCCGAGCTCGGCTGCCGCGGTCGCGACGTCATCCACGTAGTCGGCGATGGTGCAGGAGTTCAATGGCCCGGGCGAAGGGCTGTCGCCATGACCACGCAGGCTCACCGCGGCGGCAAGGAATCCCTGCCCGGCGAAGAAGCCCAGGAAATTGTCCGCCCAGCACCACGCGCCGTGCCAGCCGCCGTGCACAAACAGCAGCAGCTCGAGCATCCGATGAGCTTAGGTGGCCTTGAGTAGCTCATCGAGCGTTGTCAGAAACTCCCGCGGCCTGACCGGGGTGAACGCCGGGCTGGGATTGGTGCCAGGAACGTCGAGTGTGACCAGCGTCGACTTGATCGGCCGATAGATGTCCAGCGGCAGCCAGCGGCGCAAATCCGAACTGCCCCAAAGCCGGAAGCGTTGCATCCACAACCCCAACGGCTCGGCCTTGTAGCCCTTGATGGCCTGCAGCGGGATCACCTTCGCGGTTCCCGACGGAAAGTGGTAGCGCCGCAACGTCAGTGCAAAGCGGTCCAGTTGAACCAGTCCGTCGTCGTAGTACTGCTGCGGTGGGGCGCTCATTGCCGGGAGCACCGCAATTCGTGCCCCTTGGTCGTCAGGCAGCGGCCGTTCTCCAGGTTCCACTGCCAGCCGTGCAGGTTGCACGTCAGCGTCGAGCCCTCCACCACACCGAATTTCGACAGATCGGCCTTCAGGTGCGGGCAGCGGCGCTGCACCGTCCAGCCGTCCAGCACCACGTCGCTGGTGTCGTCGTGTGCCTCGGCGAACCAGCCGTCGGCATAGGCGATCCGCTCGTCGGTCAGGCACTTGAAGAACGTGTACAGATACTCGTTGTACCCGCCGACCCGCCACGCCCGGAACCGGGTGGACAAGAAGATGGTGTTGACCCAGTCTGGTTCGTCGTCGCGCAGCACCGTGCGCACAAGCTCCGGTGCGATCTCGAAACCGTAGCGGAACTTCTCGTCCGCAATGGGTTCGCGCACAGCACGTTTCGGGAAATCCACCACGACGGTCTCCGAACCTAGTCGCAGCTCCACCGCGTAGCCGATGCCGTCGCAGATCTGATCGCTCTGCAGCATGATCGGCTCGAACTTCGCCCGCAACGGCTCGAGTAGCGACTCTCCCGCGGCGGGCGCCCAAGACGCCTTCTCGGCGGCCAGCACCGGCGCCATCCGCTCGGCATAGTCGGCGATGTAGTCGGCCTTGCAGGTGGTGAAGATCGCCTCGACATCGGCGGTGGGCACCGGGTGCACAAGCGAATCAAGCTGTGTGCCAGTGAATTCAGCCACCGATCCGGGGATCATCAGCAGGCCACCGTCGTTGCCGTTGCGTCGCATCTGTTGCAGGAAGACCATCTGGTCGGGGAAGATGTTGGCAGGGTCGCCGTGGTCGTCGTTGAGGTCGCGCAGTGCGGGATCCAGGAAGCACGGTGGTCCTGCCGACGGGATCACCCATGTCGCACCGACATCCGAGATGAACTGCCGGCTCCGGTCCATGCCGCGTTGACGCTTCTGGGTGCCGAAGGACTCCTTGGCCCGCGCGGGCATGTCGTAGACCATCGGGTACCAGATCGCGCCGGAGTACTGCAGCATGTGCACGTCGATGTGGCCGAACGCGTCGGCCAGCACGTCCAAGGCCAGCGGCCGCGAGTCGTTCATGTTGAACACCGTGGTGGTGCCGTCAGAGACGATCAGCCCGGAGTCTCCGATGGGTCCGTCGGCCGGAGCCCGCAGCGCGACGATCATCACGTCCAGCTCGCCTTTGGGCCCACTGATTCGATGCTTGACCGAGTCGGCGGTCTCGTAGAACCGGTGGAAGCCCACCTTCTCGAGTTCGCGACGGAGATCGGGTACCGGAAAATCCGGAAGCAGGACGACAGCGTCCTTGTTGACGTACTCGGTCAGCAGCTTCGGGTCGAAGTGGTCCTTGTGCAGATGTGAGACGTAGAGGTAGTCGCAATCGCCGATGGCAGCCCAGTCCAGGCCGCTGTTGTCGGGGAAGACGAACCAGGAACCGAAATAGGCGGGGTTCAGCCACGGGTCGCACAGGATGCTGCCCGCGTGGGTGTCGATCCGAAAACCGGCGTGGCCGATGCTGGTGACCTGCACAAATCCCCTTTCCCGTGGTCGCTGCACCCGAAACGAGCTTAGCGGTCCGTGCGCGGCGTCGATTGCCAGCGGGCTAGGCTGGCCGAGTGGAACCGGTATACGGGACTGTCATCCAGCTCGCCCGCCTGATATGGCGTGTGCAGGGACTGAAGTTCACCGTGACCGGGGTCGAGAACCTGCCCGTCACCGGCGGGGCCGTCATCGCCATCAACCACACCAGCTACTTCGACTTCACCTTCGCCGGCCTGCCCGCCTATCTGCAGCACCGCGGCCGCAAGGTCCGGTTCATGGCCAAGCGAGAGGTGTTCGACGCCAAGATCACCGGGCCCGTCATGCGCAGCCTGCGGCACATCCCGGTGGACCGGCAGAGCGGTTCCGCCTCGTTCGACGCGGCCTGTCTGGCGCTGAAGGCCGGCGAGCTGGTGGGGGTCTACCCGGAGGCGACAATCAGTCGCAGCTTCGAACTCAAGGAGTTCAAGTCTGGCGCGGCACGCATGGCGATCGCGGCCGACGTGCCGATCATCCCGCACATCGTGTGGGGCGCCCAGCGCATCTGGACCAAGGACCACCCGCGCAAGATGTGGCGGCCCAAAGTTCCGATCTCGATCGCGGTGGGGGAGCCCATCCCGCCGACACTGCCGGCCAATGAGCTCACCGCCCTGCTGCACTCGAGAATGCAGCACCTCCTCGAACAAGTACAGGACAGCTACGGCCATCCGGCGGGCGAATTCTGGGTGCCGCACCGGTTGGGCGGCGGCGCGCCGACATTGGCGGAAGCCGCCGTGCTCGAAGCGGCCGAAGCCGCCGAAAAGGCGGCCAAACGAGCGCAGCGCGGTGATCCGCCAGGGCCAGCGGGGTAGCAGTCATGGAACCCGTTTTCCGCACCCTGGAGATCGCCGCCTCGATGGCGGTCAGGGCGGCGGGGACCAAGATCACCTTCGAGGGGCTTGAGAACATTCCCGCACGCGGTGGCGCCGTGGTGGCGATCAACCACACCAGCTACGTCGACTTCCTGCCGGCGGCGCTGGGTACCCGTCGGCGCAAGCGCCGGGTCCGGTTCATGATCAAGGCCGAGATGCAGGACGTGCGGGTGGTGAACTTTCTGATCAGACGGACGGGGACCATCCCGGTCGACCGACAGGCCGGCGCCGAGGCCTATGCGCAGGCGGTTCACGCGTTACGCGCCGGTGAGCTCGTCGGGGTCTACCCCGAGGCCACCATCAGCAGGGCTTTCGTCCTCAAAGAATTCAAGAGTGGAGCCGCGCGGATGGCGCTGGAAGCGCAGGTCCCCATCATTCCCTGCATCGTCTGGGGAGCCCACCGGGTGTGGACAAAAGATCAGCCGAAGCAGTTGCGCCGCAATAAGATTCCATTCACCGTGCGATTCGGCCGACCGCTGCTGCCGCATGCGACGGCGCCCGAGCTCGAAAACGCACTCAGGGACCAGATGAGCACGATCCTGCGTCAGCTGCAGCTGGCCTATCCGCACCCTCGCGGCGAGTATTGGGTGCCTGAGGTTCTCGGCGGCGGCGCCCCGAGCCTGGACGAGGCCAAGCGACTCGACGAGGCTGAGCTTGCCGAACGTGCGCGCCGCGCCAGGGAGCATCACTGATGTTGCCCGCACTGATCGCCACCGATGTGGATGGCACCTTGCTCGACGACGACGAGCGCGTCACGCCGCGCACCCGCCAGGCGGTGCACGCCGCGGTGGCCTCTGGTGTTCAGTTTGTGTTGGCGACGGGCCGCCCACCGAGATGGGTGCCACCCGTCGTCGAGGCGCTGGGCTTCGCGCCGATGGCGGTGTGCGCCAACGGCGCCGTGATCTACGACCCCGACCAGGACCGCATCATCTCCGCGCGCACCCTGGACATCGACGTCCTCACCGAGCTCGCCGAGATGGCCACCCGGGTGATTCCAGGGGTGGGTCTGGCCGTCGAGCGCGTCGGCCGCACCGCGCACGACGCGGCGACGCCACAGTTCGTCAGCTCGCCCGGGTACGAGCACGCCTGGCTCAACCCGGACAACACCGAGGTCTCGCTCGAGGATCTGCTGAGCGCGCCCGCCGTGAAGTTGCTGATCCGCAAGGCCGGTGCCCGAAGTTCGGATATGGCCGCCGAACTTGCCAAACACATTGGGTTACAAGGTGATATCACCTACTCCACAAACAACGGCCTGATCGAGATCAATCCCCTCGGAACCAGCAAGGCGACGGGCGTCGAAGAGGTCGCGCGGCCGCTGGGTATCACCGCCGAGGATGTGGTCGCGTTCGGTGACATGCCCAACGACGTACCGATGCTGCTCTGGGCCGGCCACGGCGTCGCGATGGGCAATGCCCATCCGGATGCGATCGCCGCCGCCAACGAGGTGACCGCGACCAATGCCGACGACGGCTTGGCGCGCGTGCTCGAACGCTGGTGGCTTTAGCTCGCCGGTGCTTCCAGCACCGGGTTCGCCGCGCGGCTGAACCGCTCCAACTGCACCGGCGGCCCCTCGGCGGCCGGTGGCGGCATCACCAGCGTCAGCGCGTCGACCACACGTAAGACGTTGTGCGTCTGCCGATCGAAGTTCAGGGTGCCGTGCTGGAAGTTCTGCACGATCCACTCGGGTTCCTGGATCTCGCCACTGGTCGGCAGGCCCAGTGCGCCGCGCTCGAAGCCCAGCGATGCCCAGGCCTCATAGATCGCACCGGTCAGCGGCTGCGCCTCGGTGGTCGGCGACCAGTAGATCGCGCCGTGCTCGAACGTCACATACCGTGCCATGCCGTCGGCCGACGCCTCCGGGGACGTCGGTTCCCCGAGCGGTCCGTTCTTACCGCCCAGTGCTTCCCACTTGGCGAAGATCGCGCCGCCGCGCAGCGATTCGACGAGGTCGGGCGGCCGGTTGAATCGTGCTGCGATGTCCCGGATTTGGCCGAGTGTGGCATAGCCGGCATTGCCAGGACACTCGGTGTTGCCGACGTCGCGGTGAGCGAAGATCGTCGGCAACGTGGCAGTCGCGCCAGCGCGGAAGAAGGTGTAGTCGCCGCCGGCCGAGGTCAGGTTCACGGTGCCCAGTGGGTTCACCCGGTCCAGGCCCAAGCGCCAGCCGAGCAGCCTGCCGACGGTGCGGACCAGGATCTCGGTCGGCGGAACGTCTTCGAAATCGCCGATCATCGATACGCCCCACACGTCGCGGTTGAATCCGCCGGTGTGCGAACCGAGTACGTCCTTGGTGATACCGCCGGCCCGGCCCTCGAAGACCTGACCGTACTTGTCCACCAGCGCGTTGTAGGCGATGTCGCACCAGCCCAGGGTGCGGGTGTGGTAGGCGTAGATTGATCGGACGATGGACGCGGAGTCTTCCGGTGCGTAATCGTTGCTGCCTGCGGTGTGGTGCACCACCGCCGCACGAATTCCATTGCCGTAGACTGCATTACCGCACCGCATGTGGTCGTCGGCGCCCCACTGGCCGCGGCTTATGATGTTCGGCGGCTGACCAGGGCCCAGCGCGGCCGTCGGCGGCTGCCACTGCGAATCGACGGGCGCCTTCGGCGGGGTGATCAGCACGGCCGAGATGTTCTGGGCGAAGGGCTGTTCGGCAGTGGCGGGCACGTAGCCGAGCTCTTTGCCCGCATCGAGGCCGGTCTCGGGCGGTGCGCTGGTCACCGGCGCGTTGGCCGGACGGGTGACCGCGATCTGCACCGAGGTCGTGGTGCCCACGAACACCGGGTCGGTGCCGCGCGGTCCGCCGTGCTGGGTGTCGTCGGCATTGGATTCGAGGGTCTCCGCGTCGTACCACGGACCCCAGCTTCCATCGGGGCGCTTGGCGCGCACCCGCGCCGATGTTCCGGTGAGGTCGCTGCCCGTCAGAGCCACCATCGAGAACGGCGTGGCCTGACTGATTTCGCGGATCGTCTGGCCGCCGCCCAGTCCGGTCAGTGGCTGCTGGGACAGCACGGTGTCAGCCGCGCTCGGCCCGTCCTTGTGGTCTGAGCCGGGTACGCCGGTGACCGCCCACGGCAGGATGACGACGGTCGCCGCGATTGCGGTGAACACGATCGACGGCGCGGGTCGACGGGACAGCACAAGGCGATGTTACGTATGCGCCTTCTGATACCACTGTTTCGACACGGGCCAGTGTGAAGAAAGTGATACTTGAGACCTGCAACGGCACCGCAGGGGCCTCTCCGGGTTCACTGACCTAGCGGCCTGACCCACCCTGCGGTGCCGTTCCGACGCAGGTCTGTGTTATCCAGCCGGGGCTGGCGCTGCTGCCGCGGGGGCAGCGGCGGCCGCCGAGGCGCCTTGCATCGCCTGGGTAATCGACGGCATGACTACGCCCTTGAGCAGGTCGATTGCCTGTCCGACGCCGAGCTGGTTGGCGGCGCTGCTCAGATCGCTGATGATCCCGCCGGACGCGGCCGGCGCGCTGGGCATGGCCAGCGAGGGATCGCCAAGGATCGGATACGTCCCAGCCGCCGGCGTGCTGATCGGCAGCTCGTTCGGCAGGCCGAGGCCGGTCGCCGACGGGCTGGTCAGCCCGGGGGTCGCCAACGACGGGGTGCCTGCACCGAGCTGAGGCGTCGTCAGCGCCGGATTGGTCAGCCCAGGATCGGTCAGCGAAGCCGACGCCGACGGTGTGGTGAGACCCGGTGTGGTCAGGCCCGGCGTGGTGAGACCGGGGGTGGTCAGGCTGGGCGTGGTCAGACCGGGGGTGCTGACGCTCGGGGTGGTCAGACCCGGGGTGGTCAGGCCGGGAGTCGTCAGACCGGGAGTGGTCAAACCGGGCGTGGTCAGTCCCGGCGTGCTCAGGCTCGGCGTGGTGAGCCCGGGCGTGGTCAAGCTGGGCGTGGTGAGCCCCGGTGCGGTCAGGCTCGGCGTGGTGAGGCCGGGCGCAGTCAGGCTCGGCGTCGTCAGCGTCGGGCCGGCTTGCGCCGGTTGGGCACCGGCCGGGCTCAGGCCCGTCGGCAGCGGCGGGAGGTTGATCCCGAACTGCGACAGACCCTGCTGCAGCGCGGACATGATCTCGTTCGGCAGGTCGGTCACCACCGCGGCGCGGACGAACTCGCGCTGTTCGGGTGCCTTCTGCGGGGTAGCGGTCAGTTCGACCACGCCAATAGCGGCAATAGGACTTGCGACGGCCAATGCGGCGACTGCGCTCATGGCTGTCGAGAGCTTGCGTCGACGGCTGTTAGGCACGGAAGTCTCCTCAATATCTAGACAACGTTCGTGTCTGACTAATTCGTAAGGTCCGGAGACGGCCGTACGCCGGATCCGAAGCCAACGTGATCGATGGTACGAGTGGGACTGTTGTGACTGAAGTGACGATGCGGAATCGTGAGCCAATTGCGACCTGCATTCGGTACGAGCCCACTTGATTTCCGGCGCCTACCCCGGCTTGCGATGCGGGTCACACCGCCCGGGTCCGATAACCTAGGCCCCGATGAGCAGTTCAGAATCCCCGGTCGCTCCGCTCTCCCCCTCGCCTTCGGCCGGGCGGTACCCCCAGCCCGCCGGTTCGAATTCCCGGGGCGAGGCAAGCTCCTTCGACCTCTTCGTCGTCGGCTCCGGCTTCTTCGGGCTCACCATCGCCGAGCGGGTGGCCAGCCAGCTCGGCAAGCGAGTGCTGGTCGTCGAACGCCGGTCGCACATCGGCGGCAACGCCTACTCCGAGCCCGAGCCGCAGACCGGCATCGAGATCCACAAGTACGGCGCGCATCTGTTCCATACCTCTAATGCCAAGGTGTGGGACTACGTCCGCCAGTTCACCGACTTCACCGGTTACCAGCACCGGGTGTTCGCGATGTACGGCGGGCAGGCCTACCAGTTCCCGATGGGGCTGGGCTTGGTCGCGCAGTTCTTCGGCAAGTACTTCACCCCCGACGAGGCGCGCCAGTTGATCAAGGAACAGGCCGCCGAGTTCAAGACCGACGAGGCCGCCAACCTCGAGGAGAAGGCCATCTCGCTGATCGGCCGCCCGCTCTACGAGGCGTTCGTCAAGGGCTATACGGCCAAGCAGTGGCAGACCGACCCCGTCGACCTTCCCGCTGCGGTCATCGGCCGCCTGCCGGTGCGCTACAACTTCGACAACCGCTACTTCAACGACACCTACGAGGGCCTCCCGGTCGAGGGCTACACGAAGTGGCTGGAGAACATGGCCGCCGACGACCGCATCGAGGTCCGTCTGGATACCGACTGGTTCGACGTCCGCGATGACCTGCGGGCGCAGAGTCCGGATGCCCCAGTTATCTATACCGGCCCGCTGGATCGCTATTTCGATTACGCCGAGGGTCGGTTGGGCTGGCGCACACTGGATTTCGAGCTGGAAGTGCTGCCGACGGGTGACTTTCAGGGCACCCCGGTGATGAACTACAACGACCTCGACGTGCCCTACACCCGCATCCACGAGTTCCGTCACTTCCACCCAGAGCGTGACTACCCGACCGACAAGACGGTCATCATGCGGGAGTACTCGCGATTCGCCGCCGACGACGACGAGCCGTACTACCCGATCAACACCGAAGCCGACCGCGCGGTACTGGCCGCCTACCGGACCCGGGCCAGGAGCGAGACCTCCGCGGCGAAAGTCCTCTTCGGTGGCAGGCTGGGCACCTACCAATACCTGGACATGCACATGGCGATCGCCAGTGCGCTGAACATGTACGACAACATCCTGGCGCCACACCTGAGCGACGGGGCTCCGCTGACCGAAAGCAGCACAGAATGAGCGAGATTCCGTCCGGCCCGATCGCGGCCGGCGAAACGAAGGCGGTCAGCCTGCTGGCCCGGGTGATCCTGCCGCGGCCGGGTGAGCCGCTCGACGTCCGCAAGCTCTACATCGAAGAGTCGGACACCAACGCGCGTCGGGCGCATGCGCCCACCCGCACCACGTTGGAGATCGGCGCGGAGTCCGAGGTGTCGTTCGCGACGTACTTCAACGCCTTCCCGGCCAGCTATTGGCGGCGCTGGTCGACGCTGGAGTCGGTGGTGCTTCGCGTCGAACTGACCGGATCGGCTCGCGTCGACGTCTACCGCTCGAAGGCCACCGGGGCCCGAATCACCGTGGGCGGCACCGAGGTCAGCAGCCCGGACGCGACGACGTCGACCGCCGCGGAGTTCGAGATCGGCCTCGACCCCTTCGAGGACGGGGGCTGGATCTGGTTCGACATCACCACCGACACCAAGGTCACCGTGCACAGCGCGGGCTGGTACGCGCCCGTGGCTGCGCCTGGCCGGGCCAGCGTCGCGGTGGGGATACCGACTTTCAACCGGCCGGCCGACTGCGTCAATGCGCTGGCGGCGCTTACCTCGGATCCGTTGGTGGACAGCGTGATCAGTGCCGTCATCGTCACCGACCAAGGCACGGACAAATCCACCGAACATCCCGACTTCCCGGCCGCCGCCGCCCGGCTCGGTGACCGACTGTCCGTCCACCACCAACCCAACCTCGGTGGTTCCGGCGGCTACAGCCGGGTGATGTACGAAGCGCTGAAAAACACCGACTGCGAACAGATCCTGTTCATGGACGACGACATCCGCATCGAGCCCGACTCGGTGCTGCGGGCCTTGGCGCTCAACCGATTCGCCAAGACGCCGACTTTGGTCGGCGGGCAGATGCTCAACCTGCAGGAGCCCTCGCACCTGCACGTGATGGGCGAGATGGTCGACGCCACGAACTTCATGTGGACTGGCGCGGTCAACACCGAATATGACCACAACTTCGCCAAATATCCGCTCAACGACGAAGAGGAATACCGCAGCAGGCTGCTGCACCGCCGGATCGACGTCGACTACAACGGCTGGTGGATGTGCATGATCCCGCGGCAGGTCGCCGAGGAGCTCGGCCAGCCGCTGCCGCTGTTCATCAAATGGGACGACGCCGATTACGGCCTGCGGGCCGGTGAACACGGCTATCCCACCGTCACTTTGCCCGGTGCTGCGATCTGGCACATGGCCTGGAGTGACAAGGACGACGCCATCGACTGGCAGGCCTACTTCCACCTGCGTAACCGGTTGGTGGTGGCCGCCTTGCACTGGGACGGAAACGTCAGGGGCCTGATCGCCAGCCATATGAAGGCGACGCTCAAACATCTTCTCTGCCTTGAGTATTCGACTGTCGCAATCCAGAACAAGGCGATGGACGACTTCCTTGCCGGGCCGGAACACATCTTCTCGATCCTGGAGGCCGCGCTGCCCGAGGTTCGTCAGATGCGCACGCAGTACCCCGATGCCGTCGTGCTGCCGAGCGCGACCACGCTGCCCACCCCTTCGGATAAGCGGTGGCGCAAGAAGGTGAGCATCCCGACCAACCCGTTGTCGATCGCGTTGCGGCTCACTCGCGGTGTGGCCCATCAACTCAGGCGGCACGACCCGGTGCACCACGAGCGCCCGCAGATCAATGTCGCGACGCAGGACGCCCGGTGGTTCTCACTCTGCCGCGTCGACGGTGTCACCGTGACCACTGCCGATGGGCGAGGCGTGGTCTACCGGCAGCGCGACCGCGCGAAGATGTTCGCACTGCTGCGTGAATCGACCCGTCGTCAGGTGCAACTGGCCCGCAAGTTCAACCGGATGCGCAGGGTCTATCGCAAGGCGCTGCCGGTGCTGGCCAGCAAGGAGAAGTGGGAAACGGTGCTGCTCGAGAACTCCTCGACCCATGCCTGACGGCAGCGCGCCGGAACCGGTCGCGCCGCCCGCCAGCGGTGAAGTCGCCGCACTGGTCGCCGTCCAGTCCACGGTGGGCACACCTGCGGTGATCGAGGTGGCCCGGGCGATGTCCCATTTCGGTGAGCACGCCCAGGGCTGGGTGGCGATCTCGGCGTTGGGCGCGCTGGTCATGCCGAAGCGCCGGCGGGACTGGGCGCTCGTGGGTGTCGGCGCGGTGGCCGCGCATGCCGCGGCCATCGCGATCAAGTTGGTGGTGCGCCGCAAGCGGCCCCATCATCCGGCGGTCGCGGTCAATGTCGGCACGCCGAGCGCGCTGAGCTTTCCCTCCGCCCACGCCACGTCCAGCACTGCCGCGGCTATGCTGCTGTGCCGGGCCACGCGTTCACGGCTGCCGCTGGTAGTGGTGCCCGCGATGGCCCTGTCGCGGCTGGTGCTCGGTGTGCATTACCCGACCGACGTACTTGCCGGGGCGGCGATCGGTGCCGTTGTCGCGCGGACGGCCGGGTGTTTTGCCTCACCGCAGAAGGAGACGCCGAAGTGAGCCTCCATGAGTGAGGAAACCAAACAGGTCGCCGGACCGCCGAGCAATCTGTTCAGCGCGATCATCAAGGCCATCCGGCCGCGCCAGTGGGTCAAGAACCTGCTCGTGCTGCTCGCGCCGCTGGCCGCCCTTGGCCGCGACATGCATTACAACTATGCCGACGTCGGGTTCAAGGTGTCGATCGCGTTTGTGGTCTTCTGCCTGGCCGCTTCGTCGATCTACCTGATCAACGACGCCCGCGACGTCGAGGCCGACCGCGCCCACCCGACCAAGCGGTTCCGGCCGATCGCCGCCGGTGTGCTGCCGGTCGGGCTGGCCTACGGCATTGCCTCGGTGCTCGCCGTCGCTTCACTGGGCATCTCCTGGTGGCTGACCCCGCAGCTGGCGCTGGTCATGGGGATCTACATCGGCATTCAGCTGGCCTACTGCTTCGGCCTCAAACATCAAGCGGTCCTGGACATCTGCATCGTGTCCTCGGGCTTCCTGATCCGGGCCATCGCCGGCGGTGTGGCCGCGGGCATCCCGCTGTCCCAGTGGTTCCTGCTGGTGATGGCGTTCGGCGCGCTGTTCATGGCGGCGGGTAAGCGTTACGCCGAGTTGCAACTCGCCGAGCGCACCGGCGCCAAGATCCGCAAGTCGCTGGAGAGCTACACCACGACCTACCTGCGGTTCGTCTGGACGTTGTCGGCGACGGCGGTGGTGCTCTGCTACGGGCTGTTCGCGTTCGAGCGCGATGGCAACACCGGCTCGTGGTGGGCGGTGTCGATCGTGCCGTTCACGATCGGCATCCTGCGCTACGCCGTCGACGTCGACGGCGGGCTGGCCGGCGAACCCGAGGAGATCGTGCTGGGCGACCGGGTGTTGCAGCTGCTGGGGCTCGTGATGATCGGAACAATCGTTGCAGCGATCGCCTTCAGTTGAGCGACTGACTCCCGATAGCGGCCCGGCCGAGGCCGGGCCGCTGAAATTGCCTTGGGCACCGGCGTTCCCGCTGCCTCCGCTGGCCCGTGTCAGCTTGTGGCTCAGTGTCGTCGTGGTCGCCGCGTTGTGGGCCTGGGGGGCCTGGCAACGACGCTGGATCGCCGACGACGGTTTGATCGTGTTGCGCACGGTGCGCAATCTGCTGGACGGCAACGGGCCGGTGTTCAACGCCGGCGAGCGGGTGGAGTCCAACACCTCCACGCTGTGGACCTTTCTCACCTATTTCGGCGGCCTCGTCGGCGGACCGGTGCGACTGGAGTATGTGGCGCTGGCGCTGGCGCTGAGCTTGTCCATCGCGGGTGTGGTGTTCGTAATGATCGGTACCGCACGGATATTCGCGCCCGGGCTACAGGGGCGCCGGGCGCTGCTGCTGCCGGCCGGTGTGTTGGTCTACATCGCCATCCCGCCCGCCCGCGACTTCGCCACCTCGGGCCTGGAGAACGGTCTGGTGCTCGCCTGGATCGGCCTGCTGTGGTGGATGATGGTGGCCTGGTCGCAAGCACCGCGGCGCCAGGGCAACGGCCCCGCCTTCACCGCGGCGCTGGCCTTCGTCGCCGGTTTGAGCGTGCTGGTCCGTCCCGAACTCGCCCTGGTCGGTGGGCTGGCGCTGGTGATGATGCTTGTCGCCGGCCGCGGTTGGCTCAACCGCTTGCTCGTCGTGGTTGCAGGCGGGCTGCTCCCGGTGGGCTACCAGATCTTCCGAATGGGTTACTACGGACTACTTTTCCCGCAGACCGCGCTTGCCAAGGACGCCACCGGCGACAAGTGGGGGCAAGGCCTGATCTACCTGGCCAACTTCAACCAGCCCTACGCGCTGTGGCTGGCGGCGCTTTTGGTGATCGCGCTCGGCGGGGTCGTGGTGGCCGCACGTAGTACCCGCGGCCCCGCGCCGGCGCCCACCACGTCCGGCCGGCTGGCCAGCCGGATCCAAAGCCCCACTGCTGTCGTCATTTTCATGCTTGTCAGTGGTCTGGTGCAGGGGCTGTACTGGATCCGTCAGGGCGGCGATTTCATGCATGGCCGGGTCTTGCTGACCCCGGTGTTCTGCCTGCTGACTCCCGTCGCGGTGATTCCCGTCGTGCTGCCCGACACCATCGCCTCGGCCCGGGACCGGGGCGTCGTGTTGGCCGGCGCGACCGCCGCGCTGTGGCTGGGGATCGTCGGCTGGTCGCTGTGGGCGGCGAATTCCCCGGGGATGGGAGTCGACGCCACCCGGGTCACGTATTCGGGCATCGTCGACGAGCGCCGGTTCTACTCCCAGGCCACCGGCCACGCCCACCCGCTAACCGCCGCCGACTACCTGGACTATCCGCGCATGCGCGCGGTCCTGACCGCGATCAACAACACCCCCGACGGCGCGCTGCTGCTGCCGTCGGGAAACTATGACCAATGGGATGTGGTGCCCGCATACCCGCCGCCGCCACCACCGCCCGGTGTCTCGATGGATACCTGGCGTCGCCAAATAGCGCCGCACACAGTGTTTTTCACCAACCTCGGGATGCTCGGTATGAACGTCGGGCTGAACGTCAGGGTGATCGACCAGATCGGTCTTGCGAATCCGATCGCGGCACACACCGCGCGGCTGGAAGACGGCCGCATCGGTCACGACAAGAACCTCTTCCCCGACTGGGCCGTGGCCGAGGGGCCCTGGCTCAAAGAGCATCCCTACGTCCCGCCCTACCTCGACGAGGGCTGGATCGCCGAGGCCGGGGTGGCTCTGGGCTGCCCGGAGACCGACGCGATGCTGAACTCCATCCGCGGTCCGCTGGGTATCCGCCGATTCGTGTCAAACGTGCTGCACGCGCTCGAATTCACTCGCTATCGCATCGATCGCGTGCCGCAGTATGAACTGCAACGCTGCGGTCTGCCCGAGCCGCCGTTGAAGGGCACGCCCTACACCGGCTTACCCCCGACCGGTCCGTAACTTGACAGTGGGGCCAAAGTGGGCCGAGTGCAACCTGTTACGCATAATCAACGGCAGTGGACCTCAGCAACTGTGGTCCATATCTCACCGCAATCGGGTTTAGTGCAGCAGGTTTCATGATTGCGTCGCGCACGCGGTAGCTTAGTTTGCCTGCCGGGCCCTAGCCGGTAACGCTGCGGTCAGTTTGCGGCGATACACAGATCAAGTGTGAGAACGCTAGGCGAACCAATGTCAATGCGGACAGCGGTTGTGCCATGCCGTGAACGAATGAGTTGAGCAACCGATGGTTCGTGCTGTGAGAGCCTCCCTCACCGCCGTCCTGCTGCTGGCTGCGCTGGTAGCGGTCGCCGGGGGGACCCCGAGCGCGAAAGCATTCTCGCGGGACGGCCTTCCGGTGGAGTACCTCGACGTGTACTCGCCATCGATGAGCCGGAATATCCGCGTGCAGTTCCAGGGACCCGGAGCCGCCGGGCCGGCGACATCGGGCTCCAGCCCCAAGGCCGTGTATCTGCTCGACGGTCTGCGCGCCCAGGACGACTACAGCGGCTGGGACATCAACACCCCGGCGTTCGAGTGGTTCTACGGGACGGGTGTCTCGGTGGTGATGCCCGTCGGTGGCCAGTCCAGTTTCTACAGCGACTGGTATTCGCCATCGAGCTTCAACAAGCAGCCCTACACCTACAAGTGGGAGACGTTCCTCACCAGCGAGCTGCCGCAGTGGCTGGCCGCCAACAAGCAGATCTCCGCGACCGGCAACGGCGTGGTCGGGCTTTCGATGTCCGGCGGCGCCGCGCTGATCATGTCGGCCTATCACCCGCAGCAGTTCATCTACGCCGCCTCGCTGTCCGGCTTCCTGAACCCCTCCGCCCTGCTCATGCAGCAGGCGATCCGGGTGGCCATGCTCGACGCAGGCGGCTACAACGTCGACAACATGTGGGGCGCACCCTGGGATCCCGCGTGGAAGCGCAACGACCCGGTGCTGCAGGCCGCCACCATCGCCCACAACGGCACCCGGCTGTGGATCTACTGCGCGCCCGGTGGACAGACCGACCTCGATGTCGGCGCCGACCCCGGCCAGGCGCCCAATCCGGCTCAGGCACTCAGCGCCACCAGCCTGGAGTCGATGGCGATCAAGAGCAACAAAGACTTCCAGGCGGCCTACACCGCGGCCGGCGGCGCCAACGCTACGTTCGATTTCCCGCAGTCCGGCAACCACTCGTGGCCGTATTGGGGAGCCCAGTTGGCGGCACTGAAACCCGACCTCATCGCCACAATCAACCGGTGAGAGGGCGGTCACGACAACATCTGTAGAAGAGGAACGATCACGTCACTTGTGGTTGACTAGCTGGGCATGGCTGCGTGGATCGCATGCGGTGCGGCCCCCAAAAAAGGATGAAAATATATGAAGTTCGTTGAGAAGTTGCGAGGCGTTTGGCTGCGCCGGCTGACGGTCGCCGCCGCGGCCGCCGCTGTGCTGCCCGGCCTGATCGGCGTCGTCGGCGGCTCCGCAACGGCGGGAGCATTCTCCAAGCCGGGACTGCCGGTCGAGTACCTCGAAGTGCCGTCCGCGGGCATGGGACGCGATATCAAGATCCAGTTCCAGAGCGGTGGCCCCAACTCTCCGGCGGTCTACCTGCTCGACGGTCTGCGCGCGCAGGATGACTTCAACGGCTGGGACATCAACACCCCGGCCTTCGAGTGGTACTACAACTCGGGCCTGTCGGTGGTCATGCCTGTCGGTGGCCAGTCCAGCTTCTACTCCGACTGGTACAAGCCGGCGTGCGGCAAGGCTGGTTGCCAGACCTACAAGTGGGAGACGTTCCTGACTCAGGAGCTGCCCGCGTACCTGGCCGCCAACAAGGCGGTCAAGCCGACCGGTAGTGCCGCCGTCGGTCTGTCGATGGCCGGTTCGGCCGCGCTGACCCTGGCGATCTACCACCCCGAGCAGTTCCCGTACGCCGCCGCGCTGTCGGGCTTCCTGAATCTGTCGGAGGGCTGGTGGCCGATGCTGGTCAACCTGTCGATGGGTGACGCCGGTGGCTTCAAGGCCAACGACATGTGGGGTCCGACCGAAGACCCGAGCAGCGCCTGGAAGCGCAACGATCCGCTGGTCAACATCCAGCAGCTGATCAACAACAACACCCGCATCTGGATCTACTGCGGCGACGGTAAGCCGTCCGATCTGGACGCCGGCACCAGCAGTGGCAACCTGTTCAACGCCAAGTTCCTCGAAGGGTTCACGTTGCGGACCAACAAGACGTTCCGCGACACCTACCTGGCCAACGGTGGCACCAACGGGGTGTTCAACTTCCCGGCCAACGGCACCCACCAGTGGAACTACTGGGGCCAGCAGCTTCAGCAGATGAAGCCAGACATCCAGCGCGTGCTCGGCGCCACGCCGACCGCCTGAGCTTCACCCTCGGTAGCAGTCGATAACGACCAACGGCGACGACCTTCACGGTCGTCGCCGTTGGCGTATCCACACCATCGCCAGTAAGCGGTGTGATTCACTACCTTGCAGGTGGGGCGGGGCTATATACGTGACTAGTCGACTTGAGGTGACCATGATGAGTCTGTCGGGCCTGTTCCGGGGTGTCTGCGCCGCAGTTCTGGCGCTCGGATTATGGAGCGCCACTGCGCCGGCCTCCCACGCCGCCGACGTCGAATACCTGATGGTGCCGTCGGGCGCCATGGGCCGCGACATTCCGGTGGCCTTCATGGGCGGTGGCCCGCATGCCGTCGTGCTCCTGGACGCATTCAACGCCGGCGACCCGGTCAGTAACTGGGTGACCGCGGGCAACGCGTTCAACACCCTGGCAGGCAAGGGCGTCTCGGTGGTCGCGCCGGCCAGCGGGGCGTTCACCCTGTACACCAACTGGGAGGCCGACGGCACCCGGCAGTGGGAGACCTTCCTGTCGGACGAGCTGCCCAACTGGCTGGCGGCCAACAAGGGCCTGGCCCCCGGCGGGCACGCGATCGTCGGCGCCGCCCAGGGTGGTACCGGAGCCCTGATGGAGGCGACCTTCCACCCGGACCGCTACCGCTACGCCGGGTCGATGTCGGGCTTCCTGACCCCGTCGAACACCTTTCTCAACGGCGCGATCACCGCGGGTATGAACGAGTTCGGCGGGGTGAACACCCAGGCCATGTGGGGTGCCGCGCAGCTCGGCCGGTGGAAGTGGCACGACCCTGACGTGCACGCCCAGCTGCTCGTCGACAACAACACCCGGCTGTGGATCTTCAGCCCCCAGACGCTGACCTGCAGTGACGTGCCGGCCATGATCGGCTATTGCGATCAGGCCCAGGGCAGCAACCGCACCTTCTACGCGCATTACCGCTCCCTGGGCGGCCGCAACGGTCATTTCGACTTCCCGGCTGGTGGCAACCACGACTGGGGCAACTGGGCCAATCAACTGGCCGCGATGTCGAACGACGTTGCGGCAGCTATCAAATAAGTCACCAACGCAGGCGAACTGTTAGCTTTCCGCAATCTTTCGGAGCTCTGGGCCACATACGGGCAGCCGGTAACGTGGAGGCGTGCAGCGCTCGCTCGTCATCAGCCTCGTGGGCCCAACGGCCTGGCTGATGGTGGCCTGCAGTTCTGGTGAGGATTTGGTGACCACCACCGTCCCGCCCGCAACCTACGGCGCTGTTCACGGCCAGGGCGCGATATTGGGTCCCGACGTCGATCTGCAGTCCACCAAGCTCGACGTCACACCGGCGCAGCGCGGGTTCCTCGATGCGCTCAGCGCCGCCGGTGTGCACCCCTCCAGCGAGCTGGAAGCATTGAGCATCGGCTCCCACGTCTGCCAGGCCCATGCGGCCGGTCAAAGCGATCAGGCAGTCTGGGACTACATCGCCCCCATGGTGCGCAGCGACGTCAACGACTCGGGATCGGCCACTTCTTCTATGCCACCGCACACCGCCCCCGAGCCGCAGGGGGCCCCAGATTTGCAGGTAACCCAGGCCACCGCCGACTACATTCGGATCGCTACCCAGCGGCTCTGCTAAGAGGAAGACAACGCTCCTTCCATGGCTCGAACCTCCCGGACGACTGCCCGGCGTAGACGGCATCGCATCCTCGGCTTGGTCGCCGCGGGGGCGATGGCCGTCGTCGTCGCGCTCGTCGTCGCCATCATCGTCATCGTCGTGCGTCGGCCGGAATCACCGCCGTCGGCCGTGCCGCCGACCGCGCTCCCGCCGACCAGTTCGCCGGGGCAGCACAAACCCCGCCCGGAGTTCCAGGACGCCAGTTGCCCGGACGTCCAGATGGTCGTCATCCCCGGGACCTGGGAATCGTGGCCGACCGACGATCCGCTTAATCCGACCCAGTTCCCGCTGGCCCTGCTCGGCAACGTCACCCGGCCGCTCGCCGGCCAGTTCGGCCCCGACCGGCTCCAGATCTACACCGTTCCGTACACCGCGCAGTTCCATAACCCGCTGTCGTCGGACAAGCAGATGTCCTACAACGACAGCCGCGCCGAGGGCACCCGCGCAGCGGTGAAGGCGATGACCGATATGAACAATCGGTGCCCGCTGACCAGCTACGTCCTCGCCGGCTTCTCCCAGGGCGCGGTGATTGCCGGCGATATCGCCAGCGATATCGGCAACGGGCGTGGCCCGGTCGATGAGGATCTGGTCCTCGGTGTGACGTTGATCGCCGACGGCCGCCGCCAGTTGGGCGTCGGGCAGGACATCGGCCCCAACCCGCCAGGCCAGGGTGCCGAGATCACGCTGCATGAAATTCCCGCGCTGTCCGAGATGGGCCTGACGATGACGGGAGAGCGCCCGGGCGGCTTCGGTGCGCTGAACAACCGCACCAACGAGATTTGTGGTGCCGGCGATCTGATCTGCGCGGCTCCGGAGCAGGCGTTCAACATCACCACCCTGCCGAGCACGCTCGACGTGCTGGCCGGCGGCGCCGGCCAGCCGGTGCACGCGTTGTACAACACGCCGCAGTTCTGGAACCTCGACGGGCAAACGTCCACGCAGTGGACACTGAATTGGGCGCACAACCTGATCGAGAACGCGCCGCATCCGAAACACGGATGACGTGGGAGCTTCGGTGGCCGACGATTTGGCTGCCGCCGCTACTACGCCTAACATTAAGAAGAAAATAAGAGCTGCACGCGTATGCGGGGCCCCAGGGCCGACCGGGCCACTTAGGTCCCAGGTGGGACCTGGATGACTCTGTACGATCTGGGAGGTTTGGGACCCGCGACGCATGGGCGACGAGGTGGCGCGAATTTATGCGCGGCCGCCACAGGGCCCGACACAGATGTGTTCTGACAGGAGATTGGTATGCCGTTCCACAATCCGTTCATCAAGAACGGCCTGATCACCTTCCCCGAGGGCGCCAGCGTGGTCAAGCACGTGGAGCGCTGGGCCAAGGTCCGCGGTGACAAGATCGCCTACCGCTTCCTGGATTTCTCCGTCGAACGCGATGGCATTGTGCGTGAACTGACCTGGGCCGACTTCGGCGCCCGCAACCGTGCCGTCGCGGCCCGGCTGCAGCAGGTGACCCAGCCCGGCGACCGGGTCGCCATCCTGTGCCCGCAGAACCTCAACTACCTGGTCGCCTTCTTCGGCACCATGTACTCCGGCCGCGTCGCCGTCCCGCTGTTCGACCCGTCCGAGCCCGGCCACGTCGGCCGGTTGCACGCCGTTCTCGACGACTGCAGCGCATCGGCGATCCTGACCACCACCGACGCCGCCGAGGGTGTGCGCAAGTTCTTCCGTAGCCGTCCGGCCAAAGAGCGTCCCCGTGTGATCGCTGTCGACGCGATCCCCGACGAGGTCGGCGCCACCTGGGAGCCGCACGACTCGGCCATGGATGCCGACGCCGTCGCCTACCTGCAGTACACCTCGGGCTCGACCCGCATTCCCAGCGGTGTGCAGATCACCCACCTGAACCTGGCCACCAACGTGGTGCAGGTGATCGAGGCACTCGAGGGCGAAGAAGGCGACCGTGGCGTCTCCTGGCTGCCGTTCTTCCACGATATGGGCCTGGTCACCGCACTGCTGCCGGCGATGATCGGCCACTACTTCACGTTCATGACGCCCGCCGCGTTCGTCCGCCGGCCCGGCCGCTGGATCCGCGAGCTGGCCTATCGAGAGGGCGACACCGGGGGGACCATCTCGGTGGCTCCGAACTTCGCCTTCGATCACGCTGCGGCCCGCGGTCTGCCCAAGGACGACGAAGAGCCCATCGATCTGTCCAACGTCAAGGCGATCCTCAACGGCAGTGAGCCGATCTCGGCGGCAACCGTGCAGCGATTCAACGATGCGTTCCGCCCCTTCGGCTTCCAGCCCAAGGCCATCAAGCCGTCCTACGGCCTGGCCGAGGCGACGCTGTTCGTGTCGACCACTCCGGCCGCGGAAGAGCCGAAGATCGTCTCGGTCGACCGTGACCAGCTCAACCGCGGCACGTTCGTCGTGGTGCCCGACGATTCGCCGACGGCGGTTGCCCAGGCCTCGGCGGGCAAGGTCGGTGTGGCCGAGTGGGCGGTGATCGTCGACAACGAGGCCGCCACCGAGCTGGTCGACGGTCAGATCGGCGAGATCTGGATCAGCGGCCAGAACATGGGCACCGGCTACTGGAACAAGCCCGACGAGACCATCGCGACGTTCCAGAACATCCTCAAGTCCCGGACCAGCCCGTCGCATGCGGAGGGCGCCGCCGACGAGGCGACCTGGGTGCGCACCGGTGACCTCGGCGCCTTCCACGACGGTGAGCTCTACATCACCGGTCGCGTCAAGGACCTGGTGATCATCGACGGCCGCAACCACTACCCGCAGGACCTGGAGTACTCCGCTCAGGAGTCCACCAAGGCCGTGCGGACCGGGTTCGTCGCCGCGTTCTCGGTGCCGGCCAACCAGCTGCCCGACGAGGTGTTCGAGAACGCGCACGCCGGGCTCAAGCGCGACCCCAGCGACAGCTCGGAGCAGCTGGTCATCGTCGCCGAGCGCGGGCCGGGGTCGCACAAGATGGAGTTGGGGCCGGTCTCCGACGACATCCGCGCCGCCATCGCAGTCCGCCATGGGGTTACGGTGCGCGACGTGCTGCTGACACCGGCCGGCGCGATCCCGCGTACCTCCAGCGGCAAGATCGGCCGCCGCGCATGCCGCTCGGCGTATCTGGACGGCACCCTGCGTAGCGGGAAGGTGGCCAATGCCTTCCCCGACGAATCGGAATGACGACCGAAGGAAGTACTCAGTGGATGGAGGGGTGACCGCCCCTTCGCACGAGGTGAGGCCTCATGTCTGAATCACAAACGCCCGAAACGCCCGACACACCTGACTCGGTCAACGAGGCTCCCTACCGGGAGGAGGCCTCGCCTCGCACCGACATGACGGTGCAGGAGATGCGCGAATGGCTGCGCAACTGGGTAGCCAACGCGACCGGGCAGGCGGCCGACGCGATCGACGAGTCCACCCCGATGGTCGAGCTGGGCCTGTCCTCTCGGGACGCGGTCGCGATGGCCAGCGATATCGAGGACCTCACCGGCGTCACGCTGACCGCCACGGTGGCCTTCCGCCACCCCACCATCGAGTCACTGGCCACGGTGATCGTCGAGGGTGAGCCGGAGGTGGAATTCGACAGCGAGAGCGAAGACTGGTCGCGCACCGCCGGCGTCGAGGACATTGCGATCGTGGGGGTTTCGACCCGCTTTCCGGGTGACATGAACACCCCGGACGAAATGTGGGCGGCCCTGCTGGAGGGCCGCAGCGGGATCTCGGATCTGCCCGAGGGCCGTTGGTCGGAGTTCCTTGCCGAACCGCGGATTGCCGAGCGGGTGGCCAAGGCCGCGACCCGCGGCGGCTACCTCACCGACATCAAGGGCTTCGACGCCGAGTTCTTCGCACTGTCGAAGATGGAAGCCGACAACATGGATCCGCAGCAGCGGATGGCGCTGGAGCTCACCTGGGAGGCGCTCGAAAACGCGCGAATCCCGGCCTCCAGCCTGCGCGGCACCAATGTCGCCGTGTACATCGGCTCGTCGAACAACGACTACCAATTCCTGGCAGTGGCCGATCCGACGACCGCGCATCCGTACGCGATCACCGGCACGACGAGCTCGATCATCGCCAACCGGGTGTCCTACTTCTACGACTTCCGCGGCCCGTCGGTCGCCGTCGACACCGCCTGCTCGAGCTCACTGGTCGCCGCCCACCACGGTGTGCAGGCGCTGCGCACCGGTGAGGCTGACGTGGCGATGGTCGGCGGTGTCAACGCAATGATCACCCCGCTGGTGACGATCGGTTTCGACGAGGTCGGCGGCGTGCTCGCGCCGGACGGCCTGATCAAGTCGTTTTCGGCTGACGCCAACGGGTATTCCCGGTCCGAGGGCGGCGGCATGCTGGTGCTCAAGCGCCTGTCCGATGCTCGCCGTGACGGTGATGAGATCCTGGCGGTCATCGCCGGTAGTGCCATCAACCACGACGGTCGTTCCAACGGCATGCTCGCGCCGAACCCCGACGCGCAGGAAGATGTGCTGCGCAAGGCCTACAAGAACGCCGGAATCAATCCGCGCACAGTCGATTACATTGAAGCGCACGGTACCGGCACCATCCTTGGTGATCCGATCGAGGCCGACGCGCTGGGCCGGGTCATCGGCCGGGGCCGTCCCGCCGACCGTCCGGCGCTGCTTGGCGCGGTGAAATCCAATGTGGGACACCTGGAGTCGGCCGCCGGTGCGGCCAGTCTGGCCAAGGTGGCGTTGTCGCTGAGCCGCAACAAGGTTCCGCCGTCGATCAACTACGCCGGGCCCAACCCGTACATCGACTTCGAGGGCATCCACATGCGGGTGGCCGACAAGGTCACCGACTGGCCGCGGTACAGCGGGCATGCGATCGCCGGTGTCTCCGGCTTCGGCTTCGGTGGCGCCAATGCGCACCTGGTTCTGCGCGAGGTGCTGCCCGCCGATCTGGTTGAGCCGCAACCAGAATTGGATGCATCCGAGACGTCGGCGCAGTCCACAGAGGCTGGCGCCGTGTATGTCGGCGGGGTGCGGATGGACGAGTACGGCGAGTTCATCGACGATGACGATGCTGGCGACGAGTATGCGGCGGCCGCTGATGCATTCGCCGATGACGCCGAGCCGGACCTGCCCGGACTGACCGACGAGGCGCTGGCGCTGATCGAGGCTGCGCGCGCTGAGTGGGAATCCTCTGAGAAGGCGGTTCCCGTTGTTCCGATTGCTGTTTCGGGATTTCTGACCTCGCGTAAGCGTGCGACCGCCGGCGAGTTGGCCGACTGGGTCGACAGCCCGGAGGGTCGGGCGACGTCGCTGGAGGCCATCGGTCGCTCGCTGTCGCGCCGCAACCACGGCCGTTCGCGCGCCGTGGTGCTGGCCCACGACCACGACGAGGCGGTCAAGGGCCTGCGCGCGATCGCCGACGGCAAGCAGAGCCCGCTGGTGCACAGCGCCGACGGTCCGGTGACCAACGGGCCGGTCTGGGTGCTGGCCGGATTCGGTGCGCAGCACCGCAAGATGGGCAAGAGCCTGTATCTGCGCGACGAGGTCTTCGCCGAGTGGATCAACAAGGTCGACGCGCACATCCAGGACGAGCGCGGCTATTCGGTCGTCGAGCTGATCCTCGACGATGCGATCGACTACACCAACGAAACCTGCGAATACCCCATCGAAGTGGTCCAGACGGTGATCTTCGCCCTCCAGATCGCGCTCGGTGAATTGCTCAAGCACCACGGCGCGAAACCTGCTGCGGTGATTGGTCAGTCGCTGGGCGAGGCGGCCGCCGCCTACTTCGCCGGTGGTCTGTCGCTGGCCGACGCCACCCGCGCCATCTGCGCCCGTGCCCACCTCATGGGTGAAGGTGAGGCCATGCTGTTCGGTGAGTACATCCGGCTGATGGCATTGGTGGAGTACTCGGCCGAAGAGATCAAGACCGTGTTCTCCGATTTCCCGGGTCTGGAGGTGTGCGTCTACGCCGCACCGACCCAGACCGTGATCGGCGGTCCGCCGGAACAAGTCGACGCGATCATCGCCCGCGCCGAATCCGAGGGCAAGTTCGCCCGCAAGCTGCAGACCAAGGGCGCCAGCCACACTCAGCAGATGGATCCGCTGTTGGGCGAGCTTGCCGCCGAGCTGCAGGGTATCGAGCCGCATCCGCTGAAGATCGGCTACTTCTCGACGGTGCACGAGGGCAGCTACATCCGCCCAGGCGGCGAGCCGATCCACGATGTCGACTACTGGAAGAAGGGGCTGCGGCACAGCGTCTACTTCACCCACGGCATCCGCAATGCCGTCGACAGCGGCCACACCACATTCCTGGAGCTGGCGCCGAATCCGGTGGCACTCATGCAAGTTGGGCTGACGACGGCCTCGGCTGGTTTGCACGACGGGCAGTTGATCGCCACCCTGGCCCGCAAGCAGGACGAGGTCGAGTCGATGGTCGCGGCCATGGCCCAGCTCTACGTCTACGGCCACGACCTGGATCTCTGGACGCTGTTCACCCCCGGTTCCGGCCCGGCTGACTACGCCCACATCCCCCCGACCCGGTTCAAGCGCAAGCCGCACTGGCTGGATGCACAGTTCACTGGTGACAGCTCGGTGATGATGCCGGGCAATCATGTGGCAACCCCCGACGGCCGCCATGTCTGGGAGTACTCACCCAAGGGACAGACCGATCTGGCAGCACTGGTGAAATCCGCTGCGGTGCAGGTTCTTCCGGATGCGAAGCTGACCGCGTCCGAGCAACGCGCGGTGGCCGGTGACGGTGCCCGGCTGGTGACGACGCTGACCCGCCATCCCGGTGGCGCCTCGGTGCAGGTGCACGCCCGCACAGATAATGGGGCGGAGTCTTCCTTTACTTTGGTCTACGACGCCGTCGTCACTCGCGGCGGTGCGGCGTCGGCCCTGCCTTCCGCCGTGGCCACTGGTATCGCGGTGACCTCGCCCGCCGGCGACGCGGCAGTGGAGCCGGATGACGACGCAGACATCCTGCAGGACAACCTGACTGCGGGCGCTGGCCTGGCTGCCGGGTTCGCCAAGTGGTCGCCGGATAGCAGCGAGACCGTGCACGATCGGCTCGCGGCGATCGTCGGCGGGGCCATGGGCTACGAGCCCGAGGACCTGCCGTGGGAGGTGCCGCTGATCGAGCTGGGCCTGGATTCGCTGATGGCGGTGCGGATCAAGAACCGCGTCGAGTACGACTTCGACCTGCCGCCGATTCAGTTGACCGCGGTGCGCGACGCCAACCTGTTTGCGGTCGAAAAGCTCATCGAGTACGCGATCGAGCACCGTGACGAGGTCGGCGAACTGCACGATCACCAGCAGAGTCAGTCTGCCGAGCAGAACGCGGCGGAGATGAACGCGCTGCTGACCGCGAGCAAGACGGCGATCACCGATGCCGGGGCTGAAGCACCTGCTGCCCCTGCTGCCCCGGCAGCCCCGGTTGCGGAGAATCTCGAGATCCCACCGCCGCCAACCGATCCCGCGGGCCCTGGCAAATCGACGGCTGCCGCAGCGGCCGCCAAGGTGCTGACCCAGGAGGCCGTCGCCGAAGCACTCGGAGCCGACGTGCCGCCGCGTGACGCCGCCGAACGCGTGACGTTCGCGACGTGGGCGATCGTCACCGGCAAGTCGCCGGGCGGCATCTTCAACGAGCTGCCCGCACTCGACGATGCCACCGCGACGAAGATGGCAGGCCGGCTCACCGAGCGGGCCGAAGGGGACATCAGCGTCGATGAGGTGAAGTCCGCCAAGACCATTGAGCAATTGGCGACCATCGTTCGCACCCAGCTCGAAGAGGGTGTGGTCGACGGGTTCGTGCGGATCCTGCGCGCCCCGCAAGAGGGCAGTTCGAAGACTCCGGTGTTCGTGTTCCACCCGGCCGGCGGGTCGACGGTGGTCTACGAACCGCTGATGAAGCGGTTGCCGTCCGACACTCCGATCTATGGACTGGAGCGGGTCGAAGGCTCGATCGAAGAGCGCGCCGCCGAATACGTGCCGAAGCTGATGGAGATCAACGGCACGGGTCCGTACATCCTCACCGGCTGGTCGCTGGGCGGGGCGCTGGCTTACGCGTGCGCGGTCGGGCTCAAGCGGAATGGGTGTGACGTCCGCTTCGTCGGGTTGATCGACACCGTGCGCGCCGGCGAGGAGGTGCCGCAGACCAAGGAGGAGATCCGCGCTCGCTGGGATCGCTACGCCCTTTTCGCCTCGCGCACGTTCAACGTCGAGATCCCCGAGATCCCGTACGAACAGCTCGAAGAGCTCGACGACGAGGGTCAGGTCAGGTTCGTGCTGGACGCCGTCAAGGAGGCCGGAGTCGACATCCCCGGCGGGATCATCGAGCACCAGCGCACGTCCTACTTGGACAACCGGGCTCTGGACACCGCGAACATCGAGCCCTACGACGGGCACGTCGCGCTGTACATGGCCGATCGCTACCACGACGACGCGATCATGTTCGAGCCGCGCTACGCAGTCCGTCAGCCCGACGGCGGCTGGGGTGAGTTCGCGCCCGACCTGGAGGTCGTCCCCATCGGAGGCGAGCACATCCAAGCGATCGACGAGCCGTACATCGCCAAGGTCGGCGCTCACATGAGCGAAGCGATCAACCGTATCGACGCCGAGGAGAACGAGGCCAAGTGACCGCCAGTACCACCGCCGAGAAACTCGCCGAACTCCGCGAAAAGCTGGAACTGGCCAAGGAACCGGGCGGTGAGGCGGTCGCGGCCAAACGGGACAAGAAGGGCATCCCCAGCCCCCGGGCACGAATCAACGCACTGCTGGACCCGGGCAGCTTCCTGGAGATCGGCGCGCTGGCCCGCACGCCTGGCGACCCCAACGCGTTGTACGGCGACGGTGTGGTCACCGGGCACGGCACCATCAACGGCCGTCCCGTCGGAGTATTCAGCCATGACTACACCGTCTTCGGCGGCTCCGTGGGAGAGATGTTCGGCCGCAAGGTTTCCCGGCTGATGGAGTGGGTGGCGATGGTCGGCTGCCCGATCATCGGGATCAACGACTCCGGTGGCGCCCGCATCCAGGACCTGGCCACCTCGCTGGCCTGGTATGCCGAGCTGGGCCGCAGGCACGAGCTGCTGAGCGGCCTGGTGCCGCAGGTCTCGATCATTCTGGGTAAGTGTGCAGGCGGTGCCGTGTACTCGCCGATCCAGACCGATCTCATTGTGGCCGTGCGCGATCAGGGCTACATGTTCGTCACCGGCCCGGACGTCATCAAGGACGTCACCGGTGAAGAAGTCACCCTCGACGAACTCGGCGGCGCCGACGCGCAGGCCAAGTACGGCAACGTCCATCAGGTCGTCGACAGCGAGAAAGACGCCTTCCAGTACGTCCGCGACTATCTGGAGTTCCTGCCCGCCAACAGTTTTGACGATCCACCGATCATCAACCCCGGTCTCGAACCGGAGATCACCCCACACGACCTGGAACTCGACAGCTTGGTTCCCGACGCCGACAATGTCGCCTACGACATGCACGAGATCCTGCTGCGGATCTTCGACGACGGCGACTTCCTCGAGGTCGCCGCACAGGCCGGCCAGGCGATCATCACCGGATACGCCCGCGTCGACGGCCGTCCGGTCGGGGTGATCGCCAACCAGCCGATGCATATGTCGGGCGCCATCGACAACGAGGCCTCCGACAAGGCCGCGCGGTTCGTTCGGTTCTGCGACTCGTTCAACGTGCCGCTGGTCTTCGTCGTCGACACCCCGGGCTTCCTGCCCGGCGTCGAGCAGGAGAAGAACGGCATCATCAAGCGCGGTGGCCGGTTCCTCTACTCCGTCGTCGAGGCCGATGTGCCGAAGGTGACGATCACGATCCGCAAGTCCTACGGCGGGGCGTATGCGGTGATGGGTTCCAAGCAGCTGACGGCCGACTTCAACTTCCTGTGGCCGACAGCCCGGATCGCCGTGATCGGTGCCGAGGGCGCCGCGCAGCTGATCGTCAAGCGGTTCCCCGATCCCACGGCGCCGGAGGTGCAGGAGATCCGGCGGCAGTTCATCGAGGGCTACAACCGCGATATGGCGACCCCGTACGTCGCCGCCGAGCGCGGCTATGTCGATGCGGTCATCGAGCCGCACCAGACCCGGCTGCAGCTGCGCAGCGCGATGCGGATCCTGCGGGACAAGCAGATCAGCCGCGTCCAGCGCAAGCATGGCCTGATCCCGATCTAAGCCCGCACTTTTGTCAAAGTTGACGAAACAACGGTGATCGACGGCCTGGCCCAATTACCGTGGGGCGGTGACCACCGAGCCCATCGAACTGGCCCCCACCGGTCAGGACGGCCGCCACGTTTACACCTGTCCACTGTGTGAGGCCATGTGCGGCTTGGAGATTCAGGTCTCCGAGGGCCGCGTCGCCAGCATCAGGGGCAACCCCGACGACGTCTGGAGCCGCGGGCACCTGTGCCCCAAAGGCGCGTCGCTTGGCGCGATCCACGAGGATCCCGACCGGGTCCGGACCCCGATGATCAAGGTCGACGGGCAGTGGCAGGAGGTCAGCTGGGACACGGCGTTCCGGCGCTGCACCGAACTGCTGGCGCCGGTGATCGCCGAGCACGGCATCGGAGCGGTCACCTGCTACACCGGCAACCCGCTGGCGCACTCGTTCTCGCTGGGCCGTTACACCGGCGTGCTGCTCGGCATGTCGGGCATCCCGGTCAGCTACTCGCCCGGCACCGTCGACCAGTGGCCCAAGAACCTCTCGTCGCACCTGATGTACGGCAACTGGTGGGGCTTCCCGGTGCCCGATATCGAGCGCACCGATCTGCTGGTCGTGATGGGCGCCAACCCGGCCGCCTCGCAGGGCTCGTTGCTGGCCGCCCCGGACGTGATGGGCATCCTCGGGCGCATCGACAACGTGATCGTCATCGATCCGGTGCGCACCGCGACCGCCGCCAAGGCCAACGAATGGTTGCCGATCACGCCGGGCACCGACGCCGCCCTGCTGCTGGCGGTCGTCCACACCCTGTTCGACGAGGACCTGGTGCGTTTGGGCCGGCTGGCCGAGCACACCGACGGCGTCGAGACGCTGCGGGAGGCTGCGGCCGACTGGACCCCGGAGCGCGTAGCGCCGGTGACTGGCATCGACGCCGACCGCATCAGACAACTCGCCCGCCAGCTCGCCGAGACCGAGAAGGCAGTGATCTACGGGCGAATTGGCTTGTGTAATCAGGAGTTCGGCAGTTTGGCCAGTTGGCTGGTGGATGTCGTCAACATCCTCACCGGCCACTTCGACAACCCGGGCGGCGCGATGTTCCCCCGCCCCGCGGCGTGGACGGTCACCGCCCAGCCGCAGCCCGGCTTGGAGGGCGGGCTGCCCGAGTTCGGCCGCTGGCAGACCCGGGTGCGCGGTGCGAAGGAAGTGCTCGGTCAGGTGCCGGTGTCGTGCCTGGCAGAGGAGATCGGGACGCCGGGCGAGGGGCAGATCCGGGCGCTGATCACGGTGGCGGGCAACCCGGTGCTGTCCACTCCGCAGGGCCACCACCTCGACGAGCTGCTGCCCGGACTCGACGCGATGATCTCGGTTGACCTGTGGCTCAACGAAACCACCCGGCACGCTGATGTGATCCTGCCCGGCCTCTCGCCGCTGGAGCAGCCGCACCACGACGACCTGATCCTGATGTTCGCGATCAGCAGCATCGCCAACTACTCGGCACCGGTGTTCACCCCCGAGGACCCTGACCGGCCCGAGGAGTGGGAGATCCTGGTCCGGCTCACCGGCCTGTGCGCGGGCATGCCGGCCGAGGATGTCGACGTCGCCGCCATCGACGACGGCTTCTTCGACTACTTGTGTTTCACCCAGGGACTCGACGGGGCGGAGATCCGCAGCCATTACACGAGCGGAGGTCCGGAGCGCATTCTGGATTTGACGCTGCGAACGGGCCCATTCGGTGATCGCTACGGCGAGAATCCCGACGGGCTGAGCCTGGCGAAGCTGAAAGAGCAGCCCAACGGCATTGATTTCGGCCCGATGATCGCTCAGGTTCCGGAGATCCTGAACACCACCGAGAAGAAGATCCGGCTGGCTCCGCAGTATCTGCTCGACGACGTTCCACGGCTGGCCCGCCGCCTGAACCGCGAGCCCGACGAGCTGGTGCTGGTCAGCCGGCGTCATCTGCGGTCGAACAACTCATGGCTGCACAATGTTTCGGCGCTGATGAAGGGTCGCGACCGTTGCACGCTGCTCATGCATCCCACCGACGCCGCCAGCCGCGGGGTGTCCGGCGGCGATACTGTCATCGTGCGGTCCTCGGCGGGGCGCATCCAGGTTCCGGTCGAGGTGACCGAGGCGATCAAACCGGGTGTGGTGTCGATGCCGCACGGTTGGGGGCACGGCAAGCCCGGCACCCGGATGTCGGTGGCCAACGGCTCACCAGGTGTGAACACCAACATCCTCTCGCCGCCGACGTTCCTCGACGAGCCTTCGGGCAACGGTGCGCTGAACGGGATTCCGGTGACGGTCGGGTTGGCGGACGCCGGTTAGCCGCAGCGTGGTCCCCACGGCCACGACCGTTGGATCAGACACGGTGTACGACCTCAGGGTCAGTCCGTAAGCTCAGCCCACATGAGCGATATCGACGTCGAATCGATCCGCGCCGCCGGGGCGGCCATTGGCGAGGCCATCAGCGTGTTCATGCTGAATCCGGACACCTTCGAAAAAAGCTTGGCGGCCGGTTACCCGGACCCGTTCGCCGCGTACTTCGCCGGCCGCGGCGGTGTGCTCGGTGACGCCACCGGCACCACGGTCACCGCGGTGTTCGCCGTCTTCGAACCGAACCTCGCGCGGTCGTGCTGGGAAAACGGCGTCGCCGTGCACGACGCATCCGAGAGCTGCCGCTTGTACTGGGAACAGCTCGCCGGCTTCGGCCGGACGTATCTGAGCGGGGCCGAGGGCCTGGACCGGATCGCCGCGCTCGGCGAGAAGGTGATTGCGGCGGCGCCCGAACCGGGCCTGCCGCTGTACGCGGGCTGGCGGGCCATGCCGCTGGCTGACGACGCCCCGGCACGGGCGTTCCAGGTGATGATGGTGCTGCGTGAACTGCGCGCCGCCGTGCACTTCAATGCCCTCACGATTTCCGGCCTGAGTCCTGTTGAGGCGCACATCCTCAACCACGGCACGGATTACGCCGCGTTCATGGGCTGGCAGCCACCGTTCGTCGAGGCCGCCGACAAGAAGGAGGTCTACGACGACGTCGAGGATCTGACCAACCGGCGGATGGCGCAGATCTACCGATCCGCGCTGACCGCCGCCGAGGCCGACGAACTGGCCCGGCTGAGCGTGGCCGCGCTGGTGTCGCTGAAATCGACCGCACCGCCACCCGTGGGCGCCTGACTAGGATTCTCTCGTGTTCTGGGAACGACTTCCGCTGGTTGGTGGCCCGCTGCGGGCCGCCCGTGAGGAAGCGACCGAGATCGGCGTCGCAGCGCTCACCCGGGTCGCCGAACTCGTCGTCGCTCAGATCGACCTGACGGCGCTGGTCCGCGACAGCGTCGACATCGACGCGATCGTGGCTGAGGTCGATATCGACGCCATCATCGCGCGCATCGATCTGATCGGGCTGGCCGACCAGATCATCGACGGGGTCGATCTGCCCGCGATCATCCGCGAGTCGACCGGAAGCGTCACCGCCGAGGTGATGACCGATGTTCGCACCCAGACCGCGCGTGCTGACGACGTGATCTCCGGGTTTGTGGACCGGATGTTGGGCCGGGAGCCGGGAATCCAGGATTCCCAGTGACCAATGCCGGCATCGTGTCCCGGGGCCTGGCCGCTCTGGCCGACATGCTGGTCGTCGTCGTCACCATGGGCGCGCTCTATCTGGGGTTGGTGCTGACCGCCCTGATCGCCAACCCGGCGCAGTTTCGCTTTCCCGAACCGAACCTGATCTTCTCGACGACTGTGACGCTGGCGGTGTCGGTGCTGTACCTGACCGCCTGCTGGACGGTGTCGGGGCGAACGGTGGGCACGGTCGTGCTGGGTGTCCGGGTGGTGGACAAGCGAGCCAAATCCCTGCGGATTCCTGTCGCGGCCCTGCGGGCCGTGGCATGTGTGTTGTTCCCCGTCGGGCTGCTGTGGGTCGCTGTCGACCGGCAGCGACGATCGGTGCAGGACATCGTGCTGGGCAGCCGCGTGATTTACGACCGTCCCAACCCGAATGTTCCAGTTCGATAATCGATACTGTCGCCCTTTAAGATGCCCCAATGCCGTTAGCTGACGGCCAGGTTGTTGCTGGTTACACCATCCTGCGGACACTGGGGGCCGGAGGTATGGGTGAGGTGTACCTCGTCCAGCACCCCAGGCTGCCACGGTATGACGCGCTCAAAGTGCTCGGATCCGCCGTCAGCTCCGACGAGGAGTACCGGCAGCGGTTCATCCTCGAGGCCGACATGGTGGCGACGCTGTCGAACCCGCACATCGTGACGATCTATGACCGCGGTGAGTTCGAGGACAAGCTCTGGATCGCGATGGAGTACGTCGACGGAACCGACGCCTCCCGGCTGCTGGCCGAGCGCTATCCGTACGGGATGCCGCCCGACGAGGTCGTGCGCATCATTTCCGGGATTGCCGACGCGCTGGACTACGCGCACGGCCACGGGCTGCTGCATCGCGACGTCAAGCCGGCCAACATCCTGCTCGGCGTTCCCGGTTCGGGTGACCAACGCGTCATGCTGGCCGATTTCGGCATCGCCCGCTGGATGGGCCAGGCGAGCCAGCTGACCGGGACGAACATGACGGTCGGGACGGTCGCCTACGCCGCCCCCGAGCAGCTCAAGGGTGAGGACGTCGACGGCCACGCCGATCAATACGCGCTGGCCGCGACCGCCTACCACCTGCTGACCGGCATGCCGCCATTCACGCACACCAATCCGGCGATCGTGATCAGTCAGTGCCTGAGTTCCGATCCGCCCGCCATCGGTGCCAAGCGGCCCGAGTTGGCTTGTCTGAGTCCGGTTTTCGCCAAGGCGTTGGCCAAGGATGCCCGGAAGCGCTACAAGCGTTGCGGCGACTTCGCGCGGGCGTTGCAGCAGGGTCTGGGCACCGCCGAACGGGACCACCACGCGAGCGACGTGACCAGTCAGGCTCTCGCGGTCAAGTCTTCGCGTCGTGCCAGGCACGCCAAACCGGAGGTACCGCCGTCGCGCCGGCGGCTGCTGATCCCGGCCATCCTCGGTGCCGTTGTCATCGTCGCGGGCGCGGCGGCGGGTCTTTCGCTGTTGTTCGGCCACCGCGATGTGAACAACACGGCGACCACCCAGGCGCCGCGGACGGCGTCACCGCCGCCCGCCACGTCGGGCCGGATGGACCTGCCGGTGGTGGTGATCGGCGCGAACTGCGCTGTCATGGGTGCGGCGGCCGTCAGCGAGAAGGGTGCGCCGGCCTACTGCGCGCACGCCACCGCGGGTGCCGCAACCACTGTGTGGTCGCTGCAGCCGGAAAAGCTGCTGACCGGGTCCGGGGGAAACTAGGAACAGGCCCGTACCGCAGTTTCGCGATACGGGCCCGGTCGCGGTCGGGTGGCTACAGCGGGATCCACTGGCCGAGGAACCAGAAGCCCCAGCCGATGCCGTTGCCGGCCGGCATCGGCTGCACCCACTGACCGTTCCAGTTGAACGGCTGGTGGTCCTGGCGGGCCTGGTCGACATTGCGGTGCTGCCAGTCGGCAGGCCCGTTGTTCCAGTCGTTGTTCGGGCCGTTGTTGGGTCCGTGGCATTGCTGCGGTCCAGGTCCACCGCAACCGGGATCGGCGCTTGCCGTGCCGATCCCCAACCCGAACAGTCCAGCGGCACCGATACCGGCGGCCGCTGTCGAGGCGACCACCATGCGCTTGAGGTTCATCGTCATCTCCGTTTCCTTGCTCGCATGCCTTTCGCCGATGACGTTATGGGGCACGGATTTGCGTCAGCTGTGACGCGCGTTGGCGCGCGCTGGGGGAGTAGTAACGTATCGAAAACGATTCAATATCAACGAATTTGCGCAATCTCCAGGCGTTGAGGAGTTTGTTGACAGCGGACTCTACGAACTTTTAGCGTTGTGGGGCTTGGCTTTCCGCGCGTCAATAACTGATCATCTGCGCTGTGAACACACGCAATGGCATGTTGTTGGCGTCCTTCGCGGCGCTCGTGGTACTGGGTGCGGTGGCATGCGGGTCCAAGGGCACGACGACGCCGACGACCGTCACCGTCACCTCGACGCCGACCACCACCACAACCACCACGGCCGCTCCGGCGACGCATCATCAGTACAACTCCGGCTCAGGCGGCGGGCAGCAGCAGCCGCAGCAGACCGTCATCGAGACCCAGGCCCCGCAGACCATCGTGCAGACCCAGGATCCGCAGACCGTCACCAACACCGAAACGGCAACGCAGACTGAGACTTCGATTGCGACGTCAGTTCAGACCGCCACGCAGACCGTCACGGTCGCACCGAATCACCAGTTCGGGCCCAACGGCTTCGGCGGCAATCGCAACTAACTAGGTACGTTCCTTCGGCAGCGTCTCGCCGCGGAAGAAGGCCGGTGCCTTGAGGTTCCACACGATCATCAGCACGACGCCGAACGCCAGGCTGAGCACACCGACCACGAACGCGGTGCCGATGCCGAGGATGGATCCGCCGGAACCGGTACTCGGATCCGCCATCAGGTAGGCCTCGACGATACCCACCGGGATGAGGACGAGCGCGCCGATGCCGGGCAGGATCACCTGTCCCATCGCCGTCCGCCATGACCGAAAAGCGGTGCGCCAGAAGTACACCACCGAGGCGATCGCCACCACGGAGTAGTAGGTCATGATGGCGATACCCACGCTGTAGACTGAATCCGCCACCACGCTGTCGCTGACGATGTCCAGCGTGCAGTAGATCGCCAGACTGGTCAGGCCGATGACCCAGGTGGCGAACTTCGGGGTCGAGCTCACCTCGCTCACCGACGCGAACCGATCCGGTATGGCTTTGTAGGTCGCCATCGACAGCAAGCCGCGGGCCGTCGGCATCACGGTGGACATCGTCGCCGAGAACGCGGACAACCCGACGACCAGTGCCGCGATCATCGCGCCGCGCTCGCCGATCGACTGGGTGGCCAGCGTGGTGAAGACGTCATCGACGTTGGCTTCGTTCGTCAGGCTCGTCGGGCTGTTCGGGTCGATGCCCGCGAACGCCAGCGCGGCCACGCTGAAGATCACGTAGGTGGCGACGGTGATCAGGATCGCCGTCACACCGCTGCGACCGGCCTGCGCCGATGTCCCTGAGGTCTCCTCGGACATGGCCAGTGATGCGTCGAAGCCCCAGAAGATGAAGATGGCCACCAGGAATCCGCCGAGCAGGCCGCTGAAGTCGCGGATTGCGAACGGGTTGAACCACTCCCACGAGAACGCCTCCACATCCGGGCTCTGCTGACCGCGGAAGACGGCGACGATCATGATGATCGCGAACAGGAGCAGGCCGCCGTACTGGACGATCGTCAGGATCAATGTGGTGCGTGACGATTCCTCCGCGCCGCGGGCGACCAGCCAGGTCGTCAGCAGGATGAAAGCCGTGGCCACGATGATGTCGAACCACACCGGTGACTCGTCCATCCCGAGCCAGACGGCGGTGGCGTTGGTCAGGATGCCGGCCGCACCAACGCCGGCCAGGATGGAGGACAGCATCAATGCGAAGCCGCCCATCCAGCCGACGTGCGGGCTGATCGCCTTGGCGCCCCAGGTGAATACGGTCCCGGCGTCCGGGGCGGCGTCGGTCAGGTGCTTGTAGGCCAGTGCCACGAAGTACATCGGGATGACCGCGATGATGAAGACGATCGGCAGCTGATAGCCCGACTCCTCCGCGCCATGCCCGAGCGCACCCGTCAGTGAGTACGCAGGCGCGGTGGCCGCCAACCCGATCGCCACCGCTCCGACGAGGGAGACCGACCCCTTCTTGAGCCCCTTGGATCGGAGGCCATGCATCAACGGGTCGACGATCGCTGCGTCTTCAGCCATGTGCGGATTGTGTCATCGCACACGCCGATTGGCCGCCGCTACGGCAAAAACCCTAGGGCTTGATCCGGATGGGCCCGGGTTTCCACAAACCGCTGCGGGTGGCAGTGCCCAGGTCGATCTGCGCGGGCTGGGCCTCGACGATCGTCTGGAACTGCCGTAGCGAGCCCCAGTCGCGGCCCCAGTCGTGCGACAGATAGGTCGCCATCACGTGCGCGCGCAGCAAAAGGTCGGTGATACCGAGCAGACCGCCGTTACGGCCGTCCTCCCAGGTATCGGTGTCCTGCTTCTTGGCGGTGTAGTCCGGGGTGATCCGGAACTTCGGCACCTCGGTGACGCCGTTGGCGTGCAGCATCGGTTGCTGGCACGGGAAGGCCAGGCCGACTGCCCAGTCCATCAGGACCGGCTGGGTGGAGCCGACGTATTCCTGCACCGACCGCAGTTCGGGAACCCGGGGTGGTGTCACGGCCAGCCAGTCGCCGGGGGTCAGGGACCGGTCGGCGGCGATGATCCGGACCGTGGTGGCGTCGGCGGGGATCTCGGAGCGGGCGAACCGCAGGTTGCGCCACGACGGTGCGGGGCCGAGGTCGTAGGGGCTCACCCGGCCGGCAGGCACCGGGGCACCGTTCGGTCCGGGCTTGCCGTATTCCAGTTCCACGGTCTGGCCGTCGGTGAAGCCGTTGAGCACACTGCGACCGGCGATGGTGCCCGCGGCGGTGACGACGACCAGCGGGTGGCCGCTGTCGTTGGGCGGCAGCTGGTACCACGCCGAGTTCAGCGTGGCGTCCTGCTGGGGGCCGACGACATAGCTGCCGGCCAGCGCGACCCGCGCCGGGTCGAGGCCGTAAGGCAGCGGCACGGTCGACCCGTTGACGCCGGGGGTCTCGAGGTTGATCGGCTGATCCCAGTCGTAATCGGTGCCCGGCTGCGGATTCGTCATCCGAATGGCTTCGGCGACAATGTGTTCGGGAACACCGCTCGGCGCGAAGCCGACGGGGTTGGTGCCGCCCAGCGGCCCCAGCGGTCCGTAGTCCCCTGGCAGCGGGGTCAGGAATCCGGCGTTGGCATCCGGTTCGACCAGCACGTCGTCGGCCAGCCCGCAGCCGCCGGAGAACGATCGCAGGTTGGCCCATGCGTTGGAGTACGTCGGGTACTGGCGCACCACGCCCGCAGCCATCGAGCCGATGAACACCAGCACCATGAAGCCGGCGGCCAGCGGGATCGGTGCGGCGGTGACGGCACGGGCCAGCCTGCCGTCGCCGTGGTCGCGGGTGTTGAAGTGCAGCCAGACCGTGTAGATCGCCGACAGCGCGAACAGCGCGAAGAAGATTGTGCTGACCGTGATTCCGCCGATGCGCGGCATCGCGTTGTTGAACGGCACACCGTAGCTCGACACGTACCACCAGCCGTTGGTGGTGGCGAAGCACAGGGCCAGCAGGAAGAACACCGCGGTGACGACGGTCATCCGGTTGCGCGACCACCGCAGCACCTTCGGCGAGGCAAGCACCGTGGCCAGCGCCGCCATGGCCGCGCCGACAGCGGCGAACAGGCCGAAGTGGTGCACCCACTTGGTGGGGGTGAACATCAGGAAGAACACCGTCGCGAAGATGACACCCATCAGTCGCCAGGCCGGTCCGCGGGCCACCCCGGGAACGCGCTTGCGGCGCAACATGATGAACATCGAGACGAACAACGACAGCGCGGTGATCAGGAACCCGAATCGCCGTGACAGCGAGCCGTCAACGGTCGGCAGGATCAGGTAGTAGTAGCGCAGGTTCTCGGTGTACCAGGCCTGGCTTGGTCCGATGTCGGTGCGAATCCTGGTCGCTTCCAAGACTGTTGCCAGGGTCTGGTCGGCGAAGACGACGGTCAGGATGATGGTGCCCGCGGCCAGCAGCGGTAGCACCAGCGGCCAGGTGCCCACGATGGCGCGGCGGCGCACCAGGATTCGCAGGATCGGACGGCCACCGGCGATCAGCGCGGCGACCGCGATCAGACCGGTCGGCTGGATACCGAGGGTGAACGCGGCGCTGACGATGGCCAGCGCGGCCGGGGTGAGCCGGCCCGAGATGACCGCGCGCTCGATCAGCACGTAGGTGATCAGGGCTCCGGTGGCGATCTGTCCTTCGGGGCGCAGGCCGTTGTTGAACGGCATCCAGGCCGCCATCAGTACCAGCCCGGCCGCCCACAGGGCAGGCCTGCTGGCGATCACCGCGGGCCCCAGCCGGGGCAGCACCTCACGGGACAGCAGCAGCCAGCACACCAGCGCACAGATCAAGTCCGGCAACCGCATCCAGATGCTGGCGTCGCTGACGTGGGTCATCAGAGCCAGCACGTTGTAGAACCAGCCGAACGGATCTTCGGGGCTGCCGAACCAGCGGAAGTAGTTCGACATGTAGCCGGCGTGGTCGGCGACCCGGGCCATCTGCAGGATGTAGCCGTCGTCGGAGGAGTTCGCGCCCATCACGTGCCAGATCACGAAGCCGGCCACCACGGTCACGTCGACCGCGGTGAACGTCCGCCAGCGCCGCGGGATCCACGCGTGCATGCGGCGGCCGTCGAGCCGGTCCAGTCGCCACAGTGCGAGCAGCGCGATCACGGTGGCCGTCATCGCCAGCAGCATCGCGGCCAGTTTTAAAACCGTTGGTGTGGTGGAGAACCGGGTGTCGATGGTCGCCGAGAAGCTAAGGCCCGGCGGCGCCGGGCCGGTCAGATCGGTGAAGACGCCGACGATCGCGGGCCGCAGGTTGGGATCGGCGAAGCCGCTGCGCATCTCCTTGCCGGTGGTCGGATCGGTGAGCCCGACGAAGGTGGCGAATGTGCCGTCGGTGTTCGAGGTGATCTCGATGCGCGAGCAGCCGTCGATCCGGGCCCGCGGGACGCTGGCGACCACGACATTACGGTCGGTGATGTCGACGCGCTGGGTGCTCACGTTGACAAACAGCGAATTCAGTGCCGCCTCTTTGCCTTTCTGCGGCGCCAGCCCCAGCACCATGCCGCCTGCCGGGGGCATCGACCGGATCACCTCGCAGGGCACCGTCGCGGTCAGTGACACTGGCGCCTGGGAGATCAACGGGGACGTGACATTGCTCAGCTGGCCGCCCTGTGGCCAATTCAGCGTCGCGGTGGTCTGCTCCACCGGCAGCAGCGGGGTGAGCACCGAGAGCACGAAGCCCACTAGTCCGGCGATCGTCGCCACCCAGCGGGTGATGGTCACATCGCGGGCCGAGTCGCGGGCATTGGCGGCGAGGGTCTGTGTCATGGCAGTGCCCTGATGGGTCCGCTACGGCTCCAGCCGAATACCGTCTTGGTGCCCTCGTCGATGACGGCGTTGGGCGCCTGCGCCGGCGGGACCAGGCGGATGTAGCGCTCGATGGCGCCCCAGTCGCGATACCAGTCGCCGCTGAGGTAGGTCGGGACGGTCGAGGTGGTCAGCAGCCCCTGGATGAACAGGAACGGCCCACCGGCGCGGGCGGAGAACCACATATTGCTCGACACCACCACCTGCTTGAGGTTGGGCAGGATCCGGTACTCGGGGAGCTCGGCGACGCCGAGGTGTTCGGAGAACGGCCGCTGGCACGGGAAATTCGCGGCGGTGGCGATGTCCATCATCACCGGAGTCTGCGAGCCCAAGAACTGCTGGGCGGTCTGCAGCACCGGCACCCGCGGCGGGGTGAAGCCGAACCACTGGTCGGTGCTCAGGTTCGGGTCGTCGGCGACGATGCGCGCGACGTTGGCCTCCGGCGGCGCCCATGCCATCGGGAATCGCAGGTTGCGCCAAGCCTTTTGGGCGATCACATCGATGGGCTGCACCGAGTTCAGGGCTTGGAAGCTGCCGTCGGGGCGCTGCACACCCCACTGCAGTTTGAGTGACTGCCCGTAGTTGAACTGGCCCTCTTCGTCGTAGAACCAGATCGCGCCGGCGGCCGCGACGGTGACCAGCGGGCGGTCGGGAGTGCGCGGGGGCAGCTGGTACCACGCCGAAGTCGCCTTGGCCGCAACGGTGTTCTCGTTATAGCTGCCCATCACCGGCGTGGTCTTAGGGTCCAATCCGAACGGCAGGAACACCCGCGATCCGTTGACGCCGACCGGTCCGTAACCGCCGCCGGTGCCGGCCGCGAAGGCGATGCCCGCGTTGGGCTTGTTGGGCGAGCCGTCCGAGTTGACGGTGCCCGGGTTGGCCACGAACGGTTCGGCCGGTTCGAGGGTGTCGCTGATCCCATTGGGGGTGAAGCCAACCGGATTCTCACCGCCGAGCGGTCCGTACTGGCCCCACTTCTGCCCCGGAACCGGCTGCAACATACCGGCATTCGGATCTGGCTCGACAAGGACGGCGTCGGCCATCGCACAGCTCGCCGACGACAGGCCCGACTTCAGTGCGGACAGGTTGGCCGACGCGGTGGTGTACACGGGGTAGCGCTGCGCGAAGGCCTTCGTCATCGAGCCCACCTCGAGCAGCACCATGATGAGTGCGACCACCAGCAGCGGGGTCGAGGCCAGCGCCCGGTTGCGCCCGGTGTTCTTGACCTCGGTGTGGCCGCTGTAGTCCATCCGGAAGTGCAGCCAGCCGGCGATCAGACCGGTCAGGATCGCCAGCGCCAGGAACATGGTCGTCACCGGCTGGTGGGCGATCACCGGCTGACGGTCGAACCACGGCACCCCGTAGCTGCCGACATAGAACCAGCCGTTGGTGCCCGAGGTCGCCCACGCCAGGGCGAACAGCAGGGCGGTGACATACAGGGCCAGATTGCGTCGGTTGTGCAGGCCGACCCTGGCGAAGGTGAATGCGGTGACCGCGCCGAGCGCCCCGGCGAGTCCGGCGAACGCACCGAATTGGACGGCCCACTTGGTGGGGGTGAAGGTCAGCAGCAGCAGGCCGATCGCGGTGCTGCCGATCAACCGCCAGACCGGCCCGTTGGCGACGCCGGGCACATGGCCGCGGCGCAGCAGCACGGTCAGCATGCCGAACAGGCACAGCATCATCACCAGGACGGCGAAACGACGGGTCAGCGAGCTCTCGACATTGTCTTCGACAGTGAGGAAGTAGTACCGCAGGAAGTCCTGGTACCAGGCGATCGTCGGCCCGACAACGTATTTGATGCGTGCGGACTCGGCGACGGCGGCCAGCGTCTGGTCACGGAAGATGACGACGAAGATGACCGACAACGAGGCGGCCAGCGCGGCCAGCGGCGCCAGCAGACCGTCGCTTGTGCGGCGCGCCTTGATGACCTTGGCGACGGCGCGCGATCCCACCAGCAGCGGGGCGAGAGCGATCAGGCCCTGGGGGGCGAGCGTCACGCTGAACACCGCGACGACGATCGCGACAGCGGCCGGAACCAGGCGTCGGGTGGCGATCGCGTTCTCCACCAGAATCCACGCCGCGAGCGCGCCGAAGGCGATCAGCGGCTCGGGCCGCAGCCCGTTGTTGAACGGCAACCAGGCGGCCAGGAACACCGCGCCGGCGGTCCAGACGGTAACCCTGTTGAGCGCCAACCGCCTTCCCAAACGCGGCAGCACCCAGCGGCTCAAGATCAGCCAGGTGCCGATGCCGGCCACGGTGGCGGGCAACCGCATCCACACTCCGGCGGTGCTGATCGCCGCGAGGTGTGCGAGGACCGACTGGTACCAGTCGAACGGCGCCTCGGTGGCCCCGAAGAAACGGAAGTAGTTGGCGGTGTAGCCGGCCGATCCGGACACCCGCGCGATGGTGAGGTTATAGCCGTCGTCGGAGGAGATGGCGCCGATGACATGCCAGAGCAGTAGCGTGCCGATCACTCCGATATCGACCAGCCAGGTGGTCAGCCCGACCCTGAAGAAACGCCGCCATGCGCCCAGCACGCGACTCCGGCCGGAGCGCCCGTCGAGCACGCCCAGCGCGATGATCGAGGCGACCACGCAGGCGATGCCCAGAACCATCACCGCGATCTTGAGCGTGCTCGGGTGGGTGATGAACCGGGTATCGATGTCGACGCGCGCCGACAAGCCCGGTTGGGGAGCCACCTTCAGGTCTGTGAAGATCCCGTCGACCGCGGGCTTCTTCTCGGGGGCGAGGGTGCCGGTGGCGCCGGGGATGCCGACGAAATCGGCCCCGACTCCGCCGGGTCCAGCCCAGATCCGCAGATCGCTGCAGCCGCCGGCGGCGATGGCCGGGCGTGGCGCGACCGCGGCCACGGTGTCCCGGAACGCGACGACGACGGTGGCGGCGCTGGCGCGTACGAACAGGCCGTTGCGGCTGGCGTCGATACCGGCAGGGGGAATGGTCGAGAACACCAGACCGCCGTCGGCGGGCAGCGTCGCGATGGCCCGGCACGGGATGGACACCTCGAGTGACTGCGGCGCGCCGGAGACCAGCGGCGCGGTGACGTCGCTGACCAGGCCATCGGGGCCCGCTACCTGCGGCCATTGGATGGTGGCCGTGGTCTGCGTGACCGGCAGCAACGGTGCGACACCGCACAGCAGAACACCGAGGATTCCTGCGACAACCGCGACGAGCCGGGCGATCCGGGGGGAGTCGGCTCTGTCGGTCGGCACGAGGCTCGATGTTAGGCGACGAACGTGAGTGGGTTCGGCAGGCCTGCGGGCGGCACAGCGATTCGAGGCGGGATCGCTACGTCGGCCGCAGCGGGGCTGGGCTCCACAGCCCGCTGCGGGTTGCGGTGCCCAGATCCAGCCGGGCCGGTTGCGCGCCCGGGTAGAACGGGCTGAGGCGCTGCAGCGCGCCCCAGTCCCGGAACCAGTCGTTGCGCAGATAGCTCGGCACCGAGGTCGCGCGGTACAGCAGCTCGCTGATACCGAGCGGGCCGCCGCCGATGTTGTCCATCACCGGCGAGTTGGCCTCGGCACCGAATCGGTCCGGCATGATCCGCCATTTCGGCGGCTCGATGACGCCGTATTGATGGCCGAACGGCCGCTGGCACGGGAAGGCCAGTCCGACAAGCCAATCCAGCAGCACTGGATCTTGCGATCCCACAACGTCCTGCAGGGTGCGCAGCTTCGGGATGCGCGGGGGAGTCAACGCGATCCAGTGCTGGGGGGACAGGTCGTCGTCGGTGGCGACCAGCCGGATCATGGTGGCCTCGCGCGGGATCGCCCCCAGCGGGGCACGCAGGTTGCGCCACGCCGGTGCGGCTCCGACGTCGCCGAAGTTCAGTGAGCCGCCGGGCTTCCCGTCGGCTGCCTGCGCCTCCGTCGCCCACTGCACCTGGACCTCGTCCTGGTCGAAGCGGCCGGCCGCCGCCACCACCAGCAAGGGGGAGGACGCCCAGTCGGCGGGCAGCCGGTACCAGGCCGAACGCAGCACCGCGGGCTGCTGCACGCCGGGGCGCCAGCTTCCCATCACCGGTGTGCGCGCCGGATCAAGGCCGTACGGCAGCCGAGCGCGGGAACCGTTGACCCCGCCGACCGCGTCGGTGCCACCCTCGGTTCCGGCCTCGCTGCTGGTGACGACGCCGTCGGTGTCGGGGAAGTTGCCGCCGCCGGGAGGTTCGGACACCGGGTCGGCCGAGACGTCGGCGGGGATCCCGCCGGGGGTGAACCCTTCGGCCGTCGTCGCACCGAGCGCGTCGCCGACCGACACCCCGGCGATCGGGGTGAGGACGCCGGTGTTGGGGTCCTCCTCGACCAGCACATCGTCGGCCAGCCCGCAGGTCTTACCGGTGAGCGCCTGCAGGTTCGACCGGCCGACCGACCACGCAGGCCACTGTTCGGTCATTCCCAGCGTCAGCGATGCCACCTCGAACACGACAAGCAGCCAGGCCACGATCGCCAGCGGCGAGCCCACGATGCGCGACCACCACCGCGTCGGCCCGGTGGTGCCGTTGTCGCGCCCGGAGAAGTGGAACCAGGCCGCCACCAGCAGGGTGAGGACAGTCAGCCCGAGCAATATCGTGGTGAAGCCAAAGTGCCACTCCGGCATCTGGTTTGACCACGGCACGCCGAAGTTGGACACGTACCACCAGCCGTTGACACTGGCGAACGACAGACCGGTGACGAAGAGAACGCCTGCGGCGAACAGCGCCCGGTTTCTTCGTGACCTCAACACGTGTGCGGTCACCGCGACGGCGGCCAGCGCTCCCAGCGAGCCGGCCAGTCCGGCGAATACGCCGAAGTGATGGGTCCACTTGGTCGGGGTGAACATCATCGCGATGAACGAGATGATCGTGATCCCGATGATGCGCTTACTGGGGCCTGCGGCGGTCCCGGGAATGTGGCCGCGGCGCAGGATCATCGCCACCACGACGCCCAGCGCGACCAGAAGCGCCAGCACGGCGAACCGGCGGCTGATCGACCCGTCGGGGCTGGCCATGAACAACCGCTCGTAGCGGATGTGTTCGTCGAACCAGGCGAGGCTCGGGCCAACCGCCGACTTCAGCATGTTGGCCTGCACCTCGCCGACCAGGGTCTGGTCGCGGAAGATCAGGATGATCGTCACGGTGCCTGCGGCCAGGATCGGCGCCAGCAGCGGCAGCAGACCGAACTGGCGGGACCGGCGGTGCAGGATTGTGCGCAGCGGGCCGATCGCCACCAGCAGTGCGCCGATCGACGCGATGCCGGTCGGACCGGAGAACAGTGTCAGCGCACCGATGATGCAGGCGAACGCGACGGGAAGCAGACGGCTGGTGGCCACGCCGCGCTCGACCGAACACCAGGTGAGCAGGATGCCGAGGGCGATGATCGGTTCGGGCCGCAGGCCGTTGTCCAGGGGCAGCCAGAACACGAGGAACATGCCGGCGGCGGTCCAGATGGCAGCGCGGCTGGTCTTGACGGCGTGGCCGAGCCGGGGAATCACCTCGCGGCTGATCAGCCACCAGCAGACCAGGGCCATAGCCAGTGTCGGCAGCCGCATCCAGACGCTGGTGGTGGAGACGTGTGCCCACAGCGCGAGCAGGTCGTAGTACCAGCCGAACGGCGCCTCGGGTGTGCCGAACCAGCGGTAGTAGTTGGCCATGTAGCCGGCGTGTTCGGACACCCGGGCCATGGTCAGGATGTAGCCGTCGTCGGAGGTGTTGGCGCCGACGAAGTGCCACCAGACCAGGACTGCGAACACCACTCCGTCCAGCGCGCTCAGCGACCACCAGCGCGACGGCAGGAAGCGCCGTTGACGCACCCCGTCGGCGCCGTCCAGGAGGTGCAGGGCGACCAGCGAGATGAGCGTCATCGCGACGCCGAGCACCATCGCGGCCATCTTCCACGCCGTCGGTGCGCTGCTGTAGCGGGTGTCGATGGTGGCCGACAGGCTCAGTCCGGGCGGCGCGGGGCCGGTCAGGTCGGTGAAGACGCCGACGATCTGGGGTCGGAAGTCGTAGCCGCTGCGTTCGCCCTTCAGTGGGGAGCCGGGATCGTCGCTGTCGGCGCCCTGGGTGAGGCCGACGAATTCGGCGGTTACCCGGTCGGCGTGGGCGGTGAACGTCAGCTTCTGGCATGCCGGGCTGAGAACCTGCTTCAGCGGTGCGACGACGACGGGGGTGTTACGGACCACGACGACGAGGTCGTCGTTCGCGCGTTGGATCAGCAGACCGCGGTCGACCGCCTTGGGCGCCTGCTTGGGGACCGTCGACAGCAACACCGTCTTGGTGGGGCTGTTCAGACCGGCGGCCGCGCTGCACGGCACATCGATGGTCAGGTCGGTTGCCACGTAGCTGATCAGCGGCGCCGTGACGCTGTTGAGCACCCCGTTCTGCGGCCAGTTCAGCTGCGCGGTGGTCTGCTTGACCGGCAGCAGCGGCGTCAGGATCGCCAGCGCGGCGCCCAGCAGGCCTGCGATGACGGCTACGAGACGGGCGGTCCGATAGTTCGCCCGCGTCTGTTCCACGGAGCTAGATGGTAATTGGCCGCTCGGGAGGTCCATCGCTACGGATTCCGGATGGCCAAGACGAACGGTCCGATCGTCTTGACGGTGAAGTGCGGCCCGCTGAACAGCTTGCCGTCGAAATCGACGGTGTAGCGGCGCACGTTGGGCTGGTTCGGGTAGACGTCCTGGGCCAGTCGCAGGGAGTAGGTGTCATTGGCGCCGCGGCGCATGAGGAAGACCGTCGGCGGCGGCCACGGCAGCGTGTCCAGCGCGTGGACGAGCTGGTCGGCGTTCTTCAGGTCGGCCCAGGATTCGATGGCCGCGGCCCGTTTGTCGAACTCGGCGAGCGGATTCGCGTAGTGCGATGTCAGCCCCTGGAACCCGTAGTACGGGTAGTACGACAGGAAGCTGTAGTCGGCGGTCAGCACGACGGTGTCCTCGCGGGGCCGTCCGGTGGTCGTCTGAATGGCGGTGTCGACTTCGGCGTAGTACTTCTCGGCTCCGGGTGGTCGGCGATCGCCGCGCTGGCCGTAGCCGTCGGTGTCGGTGTAGGCGACGGTCAGGTCGGGGCGCAGTGTGTCCGGAATGTCCTGGCTGAAGCCGATGGCACCGATCAGCCCGATCGCGGCGGCGGCGGGGAGAATGGCCCGTGCCGCCCATCGATCTCTCAATGCCAGCGTCACCTCGATGAACCCGAACACCCCGGCCGCCGACAGCAGCACGGTCAGCGTGGGCTGCAGCCGGAAGGACAGCAGCGTGGTGCCGAGCAGGGTGGTCAGCATCGACAGCGCCGACCACGCGTAGACCGTCAGCACCCCGATGCCGAGCGCGGCGGCCCTTGTTGAGCTCCGCGCCCGCCACACCAGCCAGAGCGTTCCGAGCATGCAGAGCGCGCCGAGCAGGGAGAACTGCAGCATCGGGAACGTCAGTACCGCGCCGTCGGCGGGCAGGTAGTGGTTTGCACTGCCGGCGCCACTCATCGGGTGGCTCGATGCGTACACCAAGAACGGCAGCCAGGTGATGGCTGCGATGGCGGCGGTGATGACGGCGATGACCACCAGTCGCAGCAGCGGTTCGAAGCTGCGCCGCGCGATCGCCACGAGGATGCCCATCATGCCCACCGTGAAGGCGGTATAGGCCGGTATCAGGTTGTAAAAAGTGGCGGCGACGCCGAGGAAGAGGCCGACGCCGGCGACGGCCGCCCAGCCGCCTGCTCTGGTCCCACCGCGCAGACCCGACCACGCCAGCACCAGCACCGGCGGGACGAGGACAGTGATGATCGCGGCGTAGGGCTCCGGTGAGCTGTAGGCCAGCGTCACCGCGGTGGTGGCGACCGTGACGATCAGCGCGTACTCGAATCGAATGAGCGCCGACCACAGCACCATCGCCAGGACGACCGCGATCGCGATCGAGACGATCGCCCACGGCTTGAACATCTCCCAGGCCGGCGTACCGGTCAAGGCAGCGGCCCGGCCACCGAGCCAGAACCAGCCGGCGGGGTAGTACGGCGGCAGCCCGATGTAGGTCATGTCGTGCAGCGCCGGGCTTTGGGTCAGCCGGGTCAGATATTCGGTGCGGAATTGCTGATCGACCGAGATGCCGAAAAGGTAGAGCCGGCTGGCGCCCAGCGGCATCCCGAGGGTGACGACCGTGAACGCCGACAGGATCACCGCAGCCGCGATACGCGCCAGCCACTGCCGCCCCCTGCGCCAGAGGAATCCGGTGCCAAGGAGCAGCACCAGGCCGCCGACCTGACCGACGGTGGTCAGCGCGTGCAGCTGGTTCGATGACGGGAACGCCGGCCACTGAACCCGGGATATCGCGATCAGTGCGACGACCGAAACCACCACGGCCACAGCAACTGCCGCGATCATCTGGACCGCGGTGGCCAGCGCACGTTTGCCCATTGGGGCGTGCCTAGATCGGTAGCTTGCGGAAGATGGGTCGCGGGATGTGCCGCAGCACCGACATCAGTACCCGGACCTGCCCGGGAGCCCACACGAGGTCTTTACCCTTGGCTGCGGACGCCACGGCCAGTTCGGCGACATCGGCGGCGTTCACGGTGAACGGTGCCTCTTTGGCGCCGGTGGCCTTCCAGTGCTCCAAGGTAGTGGTGGTGCGCACCTGGCCCGGCCGAATGACAAGCACGTGAACCCCGTACTCGCGCAACGCCTCTCCGAGTCCGAGGTAGAAGCCGTCCAGGCCGGCCTTGGTGGAGCCATAGACGAAGTTGTTGCGGCGCACGCGCTCACCGGCCACCGAGGACATGGCGATGATCTGCCCGAAGCCCTGCGCGCGCATCTTCTCGCCGATCAGGACGCCCACCGAGACGGCGGCGGTGTAGTTGATCTGGGCGCTCAGCACCGCCTTGGCCTGGTTCTGCCAGAGCTCTTCGGCATCGCCGAGGATGCCGAAGGCGACGATCGCCACGTCGACATCGCCTCCTGCCCACGCGGATTCGATGACGGCCGGGTGGCTTGCGGTGTCGAGGGCGTCGAAGTCGAGGTATTCGACCGACTTGGCGCCGGCCGCTTCGAGCTGGGCGATGGCGGCGTCGCGCTTGGGTGCGTTCGGCAGATCGGCCAAGATGACCCGGGCCTTGGCGTTGCGCAGGTAGCGCTCGACGATGGCCAGGCCGATCTCGGAGGTGCCACCCAAGAGCAGGATGGTTTGTGGATTGCCAGTGGCGTCGATCATGTCGGTGGGGGGTGCCTTTCTACAGCAGTTCGAGCCGGCGGGCCATATCGGAGGCAAACACGCCATTGGGATCGGCCTTGCGGCGCACGGCAATCCATTCGTCGATCCGCGGATACATTCTGTGGAAGTTCTCGGCGCTCACCCGAGAGTCCTTGGCGGTGTAGACGCGACCGCCGAATTTCATGACGCGGTCGTCGAGTTCGTTGAGGAACGCGTTGACGCCGGGCTTGTTGGGGAAATCCATGGCCACATTCCAGCCGGCCATCGGGAAGCTCAGCGGAGCAGGGTTTCCCGGGCCGAACAACTTGAACACGTTCAGTGCCGAGTAGTGGCCCTGGGTCTGGATCCACCGGATGATGTCTTTGAACTCGTTCAGCGCATTCGGTGGCACGAGGAACTGGTGCTGCGCGAAACCGGCTGGGCCGTAGGCGTATTGCCAACCAGTCGTGATATCCAGCATGTGGTAGAACTGCGTCAGATTGACGATCTTGTCGTGGTAGTTGCCGCTCATTCGGTAGAACGCCTCGCCGACGAGGTTGAGCGACAGCTTGTTCATCACGCTGACGGGGAAGAGGTTTGGCACCGCGGGCAGCTTGGGCGCGCTGAACTGCAGCGGGTCCTTCGCCAGCTTCGGCGGCAGTTGGTCCAGCTTGGCCAGGCTGCCGCGGCTGACCGCCGCGCGGCCCAGCTTGGGCGGCGGGTTGATCAGATCGAACCACGCGCTGGAATAGGTGTAGTTGTCCTCGCTGCCGTCCTGGTGGACCGCGACGGTCTCGTCCAGGTCGGCGGTCGCGATCCCGTCGGCGATGAAATACGCGGTCTCGGTGCGGGTCATCGCGATGCGGGCCCGGATCACGATGCCGGTCAAGCCGTTTCCACCAACCGTGGCCCAGAACAGTTCACTCTCGGGTCCGTCCGGTGTGAGCGTGCGGACTTCGCCGTCGGCCATCAGCAGCTCGAGTGACAGCACGTGATTGCCGAAGCTGCCCGCGCTGTGGTGGTTCTTGCCGTGAATGTCGGATCCGATGGCGCCGCCGACGGTCACCTGCCGGGTGCCCGGCAGGACCGGTACCCACAGACCGAACGGAAGGGCGGCCTTCATCAGCTGGTCCAGGCTCACCCCGGCGTCCACGTCTGCGACGGCGGTCTCGGAGGAGAGGGAGTGGATGCGGTTCAGCCGCGTCATGTCGACGACGATGCCGCCGCCATTGCCGGCCTGGTCGCCGTAGGAGCGGCCCAGCCCGCGCGCCACGATCCCGCGCCGTAGATGAGACGGACTCGACGCGTCGGCGTCGGCCACCTGCCGGACGGCAGCGGCGATCACCTCCACATCGGGAGTGGATAGGACATGCGCCACGCTCGGCGCCGTCCGGCCGAACCCGGTCAGGGAACGCTGCGTCAGGGGGAGTTCGGTAGCCATGTCAGTGCCAAAGGTTACCCGGCGGGACTACTTCAACCGGAATATCACTGCTCGCTGGACTACGAAGTTGATGACGGTGGCGGTGCCTTGCGCGATCACGAAGGCCACCGGGACCTGCCACGGCTGGCCGGCGAACTTCAGGTAGAAGAGGTAGTTGATGCCGACTTGGACCGCGTAGGTCAGGGCGTAGAGGGCGACGACGGCGATGAACCGCGCGGTACTAGGTGGCGCCTGGAACGTCCAGCGTCGGTTGATCAGGTACGCGGTGGTGGTGCCGGCGATGAAGCTCAGCGTCTTGGCCACGTTGACCTGCAGCCCGAGCTTGAGGAACAGCACATACAGCCCGAAATCGACGACCGCCGACAGCCCACCGGTGACGATGAATCGCAGCACCTGGGTCTTGAGGCTCAGGGGCATCAACGGGGCTGATTCGGACACGTCGGAAGCTTACTGATTGTGCCGCCTCGCTTCCCTGTCAGTGGCAGGTGCACCATGGTGGGGTGCAGGATCTGGTTGACGCCTGGGCGACGCTGCTGTCCCGGCATACCGACAACCCGGCGGTGGCCGCGGTGGGGCGCGACCTGGTCGCCTCCTGGGGGGAACCGCACCGCCGCTACCACTCCGTCGAGCACCTGCGCGATATCCTCGCCCACGTCGAGGAGCTGGCTGATTTCGCCGACGACGCGGACGCCGTCCGCCTGGCGGCCTGGTACCACGACGCGGTGTACGCCGGCCGTCCCGACGATGAGGAACTCAGCGCCCGCCGCGCGGAGTTCGACCTGTCGCGGCTCGGTCTGCAGCCCCAATTGGTCGACGAGGTAGCGCGCCTGATCCGGATGACGATCACCCATGACCCCGCGCCAGGCGACCACAATGGCGAAGTTCTCTCCGATGCCGATTTGGCGGCGTTGGCAGTGCCGAGGGATCGCTATGTCCGCAACACCGCGGCTATCCGCGCTGAGTACGACCATGTGCCCGGCGACGCGTTCCGCCGCGGACGTGTGCAGGTTCTGGCGGCATTGCTGGGTGGTCCTGGGGTGTTCCGCACCGAGTACGCGCGCCGCGAGTGGGAAGCCTCCGCGCAGGGCAATCTGCGTGCCGAGCTGGCGACGCTGACCGACTGAACGGCCTCGTGTCGAGGGCCGTTCGGCCCTATTCGCCACGGTTCTTGCCGAGGGAAAATCTGCCCATGACAGGCGAACAGGACCCCATCACCGTACTCGGTGATGATGAGAGCTGGGATCTGCTGAAGAGCGCCGCGCTGGGTCGGCTGGTGACGAACGTCGGTGGTCAGCTGGAGATATTTCCGGTCAATTTCGTGACTCAGGACCGCACGTTGCTCTTCCGGACTGCCGAGGGCACAAAGCTTTTCGGCACGGTGATGAACGACAAGGTGCTCTTCGAGGTCGATGATCACAACGTCGTCGGCGGTTGGAGTGTCATCGTCCGTGGGACCGCACGCGTGCTGACCGCCGCCGATGAAGTCCACGAAGCAGACCGCGCGCAGCTGTTGCCGTGGATCCCGACCGAGAAGCTACGCTTCGTGCGCATCACTCCAAACGAGGTGTCCGGCAGGCGATTTGTCTTTGGGCCGGAGCCTGAGCACGGGTCATACCCCGGCTAGAAGAATTGCCGGGCCACCTCGCCGAACGCTGCGTCGGTGGCGACCAGCACGGTGTCGATATCGGTGGGCGTCAGTGCCGTCGACATGAACCAGTTGTGCTTGGGGTGCACGAATACTCCGCGCGCGGCGCACTCGGCAGCCCAGGCCAGCGTGAACTGATGGTCGGATTCGCCGGCGAACGACAGGTAGGGCATCGTGACCGGGCCAGTGATCTGCACCGGCAGCGAGTACGACGAGGCCTGCTCGCGTAATCCGGAGACGAGTTGGTCGCCGCGGGCGAACATGTGAGTTAATCCGTCCAACTCTTCGAGCAGTGCGATCGACGTGAGCGCGGCAACCATCGGCACCGCCGAGAACCAGAAAGTGCCTGTGACGAAGAACGATCCGGCTGATGCCCGGAGGTGCTCGGCCCCCAATACGGCGGCGATCGGGTAGCCGTTGCCGATCGCCTTGCTCCACGAGGAGAGGTCAGGGCGCACGCCGTACTGCTCCCAGCTGCCGCCGAACGACATCCGGAACCCGGTCCGGACTTCGTCGAGGATGAGGGCCGCGCCATGCTCGTCGCAGATACGCCGCAGGCCTTGTGCGAACGCGGGATCCACCATCTCGAGATCCGAGCCGGCCGGGTCGTGTCGAAACGGCGCGACGATGATGCCGGCCAGATCGCCCGCGTGCTCGGCAGCGAGCTTTTCGATACCGGCGAGGTCGTTGTAGGTGTAGTAGGCCAGGCCGGCGCGGTCCGATGGCAGCACGCCTGTTTTGTCGGGGTTACACCATGGCAGAGCACCGTGATAGGTGTTTTCCTCGACGAGAATCGTGGATCGACCAGTGTGCGCCCGCGCGATTGTCAGGCACAGCGTCGTGACGTCGGATCCGTTCTTGGCGAACATCGCCCAGTCAGCGTGCTCGACGACGTCGACGAGCTTCTCGGCAAGGGCCACGAAATGTTCGGAGGGGCCGTTGGCGGTGTCGCAGATCCGGCGCTGCTTGTCGACGGCTGCCTCGATGCGTGGATGCTGGTAGCCGTGGATGATCGGTCCCCAGGAGCAGAGCAGGTCGATGTATTCGTGGCCGTCGGCATCCCAGATCCGCGAACCAGCTGTCCGTGACACGAATTGTGGTGCACCCGGCCATAATCCGCGTGCGTCTTGGTGACCGTACATCGCGTTCGGGATCACCTGCTGCGCGCGCTGGAGAAGCGCATCCGACCGCGGGTGACTGGGGGCATTCACTGTCGACGTCATGGCATGCCTTCGGGAGGGTCGGTCCGGACGGCGCCGCTGTCGTCGATGCTTCTCCGAAGGCTTGCAGAAGCAGGACGACGCGGCAACTCCAGCCGTTGACGTCTGGCTAGAACGGCGGTGGTCGGTTTCGTTCGGTGACGCGGGCGTCGTTGAGTTTGCGTTCGGCGGCGATGCGGTGGGCGCGTTGGGCGGCGCGGGTTTTTCGTCGGGTGGGCATCATGATGCCGATGGTCGGTGGGGGTTGCCCGACGGGCGGGGGCAGGGTTGCGGTGGTGACGTTCCACCGTGGGATCAGTAGTCGGCTACCTGGTTGGGTGGTGTAGCTGTGGCCGGTGGGTGAGGTCCACACGATGGCGCCATCGGGATGTTGGCGGTCTCGCCAACCCGTCCAGAAGGTCTTGAGCAGGTGGTGTTTTCGGCAGATGCATGCCAAGTTCGAAGCGTGGGTGGGTCCCCACGGCCAGGGAATGGTGTGGTCGACATCGCAATACTCGGCGGGCATATCGCAGTTGGGGAACCGGCAGGTCATGTCGCGCATCCGGACGAATTCATCCAATGCCGTCGAGGGCCGGTAGCCGGGTTCGGGCTCATCGCTGGGCCGGCGCAGTTCGCGCACTTTGGCACCGGATCGGATGAGTTCAGCAAAGAGCGGGGCCGGCACGATGCCACGATGGCCGGTCACGACGCCACTGGGGCTGCGTGGGCTGGGCGATTCGCTTGGGGTGTCGGGCCGTTCCCCGTGGACAACCGGATCCGGCACTGCGTCCACCATGTCGGCGTCGGCGACCAAATGGACCACCACACTGGTGGTCCGGGCGTCCTCGCCGGCGGCCGGGCATTCGGGATTCCCACACAGGCAGGCCAGCCGATCCGAGCCGGCATTGATCGCCCCCATGGCATCCGAGCGGCGTTGCCCGATGGTTCGCGGATCGTCCTCACACACGCTGTGCGCCATCGCCGCCAACCGCCGATGAATCGCAACGCCGTCGGTCAGCAGCAGCGTTCCCCGGATCTCGACGACGCCGTCCTGGGCATTGCCGACATCGACCACAACGTCGCGATCCTGAACCCGGGTTCGGGTCCGGCGCACCGCACCGGGGTCATACTTGTCCACCCAGAAGTCAATGGCGCGTTGCAGTTTCAGAGTCGACTGCGGACCCCACGACACCACGTAGTGAGCGAGCGCGCGATCCACCAGGGCCAACGTCGCGCGGTCACCGATCAGGTCGGTGCGGTTGACAATCGCCTCACACACCCGATAGCTCAATGTCCCCGCCATCAGCAAGGCATTAACCCGCGGGAGCCGATCGCGCAGCGACAGTGCCAGATGCATCTGTGCCGACGCCCGCCCGTGCGTCACCCCTAGAAGCGCCGACACCTCCGCAGCCGCGGCATCCCAGCCATCACAGGCCCACCACGCCCGCTCGTCATCGCCGCACCGCTCGCGCACCAGCTGAGCAATGCCCGCCAGCCGCCGCCCCTCGCCCTGGGCCGCGGCCCGCGCTCCCTCGACGATCTCGGCAACTGCATCGAACACATGTTCGAGTATGCCACTGGGGTCTGACAGGAACGTCAGACCCAGTACGGAACGCGGGCTCGGTACTGCCGCAGCGCGAACGCCGCGACCACCCAGCCGAGCACCGTCAGGACTATCACGACCACCCAATGGCGCAAGTGTTGATCAGCGCCCAGCAGCGGAGCGCGCAGGATGTCGAGATAGTGCAGCAGCGGGTTCAATTCGATGATCTTCGCCCACTGGCCGGCGCCCTGCTGCTGGAGCGTGTTGTCGTTCCAGATGATCGGTGTCATGAAGAACAGCAGCTGCACGACCGAGAACAGCAGCGGGCCGATATCGCGGTAGCGGGTGGCCAGGATGCCGAAGCAGAACGACACCCATACGCAGTTCAGCATGATCAGCAGCAGCGCAGGAATCGCCGCCAAGTCTGTCCACGACCAGGGTTTCGGGAAGATGATCGCGATCACCACATAGATGACGATGTTGTGCCCGAACAGAATCATCTGCCGCCACACCAGCCGATACACGTGCACGCTCAATGGCGTTGGCAGCTGCTTGATCAAGCCCTCGTTGGCGATGAACACATCGGCGCCCTCGAGGATCGCGGCGTTGATCATGTTCCAGATGATCAGCCCCAGCGTCACATAGGGCAGGTGCTCGGACAGTTTGAGGTGGAACAGCTGTGAGTACAGGCCGCCCATCGCGACGGCGGTGGTTCCGGTGGCGATCGTGATCCAGAACGGGCCGAGCACCGAGCGGCGGTACTTCTGCTTGATGTCCTGCCAGCCCAGGTGCAGCCACAGCTCGCGCTTGCGGAACCCGTCGAGTAGGTCGCCCCACGCGCGGGTGAACGTCTTCGACTGGGCCGCGGCGTCAATGAATGTCATCTGCTGAACCTTTCCCGCCTACCCAAGCGCCGCAATCGAATCCACTCGGCGAATCCCGCCGGATCTCGACGCTGCACCAGGAAGAACCATCCGAATCGCAGCCACTCCTGCGGCACCAGCTTGCGTTGACCGCGCTGCGCCTGCAGGTAGCCGCGGTTGCGATAGGTGAAGAACCGTTTGGTCGGATCATCCGGATATTGGGTGTGCATCTTCCCGCCGAGGATCGGCTTGAACTCGTCGCTACCCTGCGGGTGCAGGTACGTGGCATCCAGGCATGTCCCGAACGGCAAGCCCGACAACACCAGCCGTCGGTGCATGTCCACCTCGTCGCCCCGGATGAACAGCCGAATATCTGGTACGCCAACGGCTTCCACAGCTTCAGCGCGGATCAGTGCGCCGTTGAACAGTGACGCGATGCCGGGAAGCAGGTCACCCGTGCCGTCGACACGCAACTCCGAGACCCGCCGCCGCCACACCAGGCCGCGGCGCAGCGGGAAGGCCAGCCGGTCAGGATCGTCGATATCGCACACCATCGGTGAGACCTCGGCCAGCCCGTGGCGCTCGGCGCAGGCCAGCAATGTGGCCAGTACCGCGGCGTCTTTGGGGCGCCCGTCGTCGTCGGCCAGCCACACCCAGTCCGCGCCCAGTGTCAGCGCGTGCAGCATGCCCAACGCGAATCCGCCTGCGCCGCCGAGGTTTCGGCGGGAACCAAGGTAAGTGGTAGGCACCGGTTGTCCGGCGACCAGGTCGCGCACCCGTTCGTCGGAGTCGTTGTCGACGACGATCAGATGGTCGACCATGCGGCTCTGCGCGCTCAGCGCATCCAGCGACTTGGCCAGTTGATCAGGACGGCGATGCGTGACGACGACGGCGCACACCAGGCTGGTCACGGGGTGGCGACCCCGTCCGACCAGTCGGACTTGTGCTCTTCCAGCACCTCCCGCACGTGCCGCGCGGCGTCCTCACCCTCGTAGGCCCGCACCACGTCTTCGATGCCGCCGGTCATCTTGATGGTCCCGTGGTCGATCCACATCGCGTTCTTGCACAATCGGGCCAGGAACTCGTTGGAATGGCTGGCGAACACCAGGATTCCGGACCGCTCGACCAGGCTCTGCAGACGTGATTGCGCCTTCTTGAGAAAGTCGGCGTCCACCGCACCGATGCCCTCGTCGAGCAGCAGGATCTCGGGGTCGATGCTGGTGACCACCCCCATGGCCAGCCGCACCCGCATACCGGTGGAGTACGTCCGCAGCGGCATCGACAGGTACTCGCCGAGTTCGGTGAACTCGGCGATCTCGTCGACCTTGGCCGCCATCTGCTTTCGCGTCTGACCGAGGAAAAGGCCGCGAATGATGATGTTCTCGTAGCCGGAGATCTCCGGATCCATCCCGACGCCGAGGTCGAACACCGGCGCCACCCGTCCGCGGACGGTCGCCGAACCGCGGGTCGGCTCGTAGATCCCGGACAGCAGCCGCAGCAGTGTCGACTTGCCCGCGCCGTTGTGGCCGACCAGGCCGATCCGATCGCCCATCTTCAGCGACAGCGTGATGTCCCGAAGCGCCTCGATGACGACGACGTTCTCGGTGTTGCGTCCGATCGCGCCGCCTGCGGCACCCAGGAATGTCTTCTTCAGCGAGCGCGTCTTGGCATCGAAGATCGGAAACTCGACCCAGGCGTCGCGGGTTTCGATGAAGGGATCGTCGGCAGCCACCGTGAGTCTCTTGTTACAGGTACTGCCCGGTGCCGTGACCGGCGGCTCCGGGCGGGCCGGGTTGGACCATTCCGGGCGGCAGCGCGCCCTGGCGCATGTGCTCCAGCTGAGCGCGGGCGGCCATCTGCTGCGCGAACAACGCGGTCTGTATTCCGTGGAAAAGACCCTCGAGCCAGCCGACCAGCTGTGCCTGCGCGATGCGCAGCTCGGCATCGGACGGAATGGTGTTTTCGGTGAATGGCAGCGCGAGGCGCTCCAGCTCGTCGCGCAGCTCGGGGGCCAGGCCGTCTTCGAGCTCGTGGATGGACTTCGCGTGAATCTCGCGCAGCCGGGCGCGGCTCGCGTCGTCCAGCGGTGCGGCGCGCACCTCTTCGAGCAACTGCTTGATCATCGTGCCGATCCGCATCACCTTGGCCGGCTGTTCCACCAGGTCGGTGATGGAGTGCCCGTCGTCGTCACCGGTGTCGGAACCGGTGATGATCTCGATGTTGTCGTCGTCTGTATTCGTCGTCATGCGGTGAGCGTTCCCTCGTGTCCCACAGTTATTGGGTGTCCGGTGGCGAAGATCCGCGCCATTCGTAGATGCGGGCCTCGCCGTTGTCGTAGATCTTCGCCCACGACTTGGACTTGTCTAGTGACACTAGTCCGTCGGGCATGACGAACCCGCGGACCACCGGCGTAGAAGTCAACACATAGCGGATGTTCAGCGCCTTCACCGCCTCGGCGATTCGCGGATCGTGGTCGGCATCGTCGGCGTAGGCCCAGAAGATGAAGCGGTGGTAGCCCGGCCCCTGCTGCACGGGATAGTCGTAGTGCGTCCACAGCGGGTGCAGGCCGGCCACCGCGTACATCCAGGCAGTGCCGTCGACGTTGGCGTCACCGATCACGGTGTCGCGAGCCCCCGGCAGGGTGGCCAGGTAGGCCATCGCCTCCAGGTCTTTGTTGTCGATGATCACCCTGTCGTACTTCTCGCCGATCAGGTAGCGGTGCCGGGGGAAGTAGTGCCAGGCCAACCCGACTGTGACGACCAGCAGCAGTACCGCGGTGGCGCCGATCCAGAATCCGCGGTCGGGATCCCGGGCGGCGGCCCAGCGCCGCGTCAACCGGCGTGCGCCTGCCACGACCAGGAGAGCCGCGGCGTACAGCGCGATCCCCGCCATCGGGGCCAGCAACAGCGCCACCACCGCCGACAGCCGGCGCGGGTCGCTGTAGAACAAGTCGCTGTACTTGCCGATGATGGCCCCGACGGGACCGCCGAACGGTGCCCCGGAATGCACGATCGACACCACCATCAGCAGCCACACCGCGGCCGGCCACCAGATGCGCTTGGTCAACAGCAGTACGAAGCCCACCGCCGCCAATCCGATCAGGATGTTCTGGATCGGGAAGTCGTTGAGGTGCCGGGTGTGCTGGACGATCGCGTTGAACAGCGTCCGCTTGCGGCCCTGATGGGTGAGGAAGGCGTGCCCGGCGATGACTTCGGCCTGCTGCAGGACTCCCAGGAACTGGGGCAGCAGCACGGCCAAGGCGGGTGCGGCGATCGCAACCAGCGTGATGAAGTCACGCACCCGGCCCAATATCGGCCGCCACAGCGCGTCCAGCAGCCACCACGTCACCACCAACGTGACCACGACGACGCCGCCGGTGATGTGCACCGAGAACACCCCGACCAACGCGATGACCGCGAGTGGGATGCGATCTCGGTGCCGCAACGACGACGTGATCAGCACAAACGTTGGCACCGCGAGGCCGTAGGCCACCATGTTGGGCATCGAGGCGGTGTCGAATTCGACGTAGGGCACCGCGGTGAACGACGCCGACAGCGCGGCTGCGGTGGCGGCGGCGCCCGCTGTCCGCCACGGTGATGTGCGTGGACGCAGCAGCTGCCAGGTCAGCAGTGCGGCACTGAGCGGGAACAGCCACACCGCTCCTGCCAGCGAGCTCAACGTGTACGCCGTGGTCGGTGCTGCGCCGATGAGCTGGGCCAGCACGGCGCCCAGCGCGTGAAACACCGAGGGGTAATAGAGGGCGGCGTGGGTCTCGACGTTGCGCAGCTCACCCATGTGGGTCGACGACGCCTGGCCGGTGTCGAGGATCCAGCGGATGGTGTTGGCGTGCCAGACGGAGTCCCAGTTACTCGGGATCGACTGCCAGTACGGCATACCCTTCCACGCCGCGATGGCGATGAAGAGTGCGCCGAGGATCACCCCCGCCGCGACCGTCAACGCGGGCCAGACGGACACCGCTCCGGCGGCCGCGTCAGCGGCACGGTACCGGGCAAGCAGAATCCGCAAACCGAATACCGCGGCGGCCACGATGGCCAGGGCCAGCAACGCCGTCCAGGTATTCCAGCGGATGCCGATCGCGCCGAACGGGATGATGGCCAGGCCCACAACGCCGTACGTCAGCGCCGGGCCCACCCCGAGCGCGACGGGCCAACTCAACCGCCCGGCCAGCGCGACCACCGCACCCGGCAGGATCAGCAACAAGACCGCGATCATCAGTCCGAACGCGAAGCTCACTGGACTAGTATGGCTGGCCAGGTGATCCTGTCTTTGGGGGACCGCAGGCGCCCTTGTTGTCTCGATTGCGCTATCACCAACGCTTTAAGGTGGTCTCCATGGCATATGACGTCGCCCGGGTGCGTGGATTGCACCCAGCGCTGGGCGACGGGTGGATGCGCTTTGACGCTCAGGCCGGGATGTTGATCCCCGAGTCGGTTGCAACAACGGTCTCCACGGCGTTCCGTGGTTCCGTGCCCAACACCGCCAGCCCCCATCCGGCCGCCCGGCGCAGCGTTGCGGTGCTGGAGGCCGCCCGCCAAGCGGTGGCCGACCTGGTCAATGGTGATCCCGGCGGCGTGGTGCTCGGCGCCGATCGCTCGGTCCTGTTGACCTCGCTGGCCGATGCGTCGTCCTCGCGGGCCGGGATTGGCTACGAGGTGGTCGTCAGCCGGCTCGACGACGAAGCAAACATTGCACCGTGGCTGCGGGCGGCCAACCGCTACGGGGCCAAGGTCAAATGGGCCGAGGTCGACATCGAAACCGGTGAGCTGCCGTCGTGGCAGTGGGAGGGCCTGATCACGCCGCCCACCAAGCTGGTGGCCATGTCGTCGGCGTCGTCGACGCTCGGCACTATCACCGACGTCGGGGCGGTCACCAAACTCGTGCACGACGTCAGCGGGCTGGTCGTGGTGGACCACTCGGCCGCGGCGCCGTATCAGCTCATGGACATCAACGAGATCGAAGCCGACGTGGTCGCGCTCAATGCGCCAGCCTGGGGCGGCCCACCGATCGGGGCACTGGTGTTCCGCAACCCGGCACTTATCGACACCTTCGGATCGGTGTCGATGAACCCCTACGCCAGCGGGCCTGCCCGGCTGGAATTGGGCGGACACCAGTACGGACTGCTGGCCGGTGTGGTCGCCAGCATCGAATACCTGGCCGGCCTGGACGAGTCGGCGCGCGGCACACGCCGCGAAAGGCTTGCGCTGTCAATGCAATCCGCGGGCTCCTACCTCGGCGGGCTGTTCGACTACCTGATGGTGTCACTGCGGTCGCTGCCCTTGGTCATGGTGATCGGCCGGCCCGAGGTGCACATCCCGGTGGTCAGCTTCGCGGTCACCGGGGTGCCCGCTGAGCGGGTGGTCCAGCGACTGGCCGACAACGGAATCCTGGCTGTTTCCAATGCCAATTCGCGGGTCCTGGATCTGATCGGCGTCAACGACATCGGCGGCGCGGTCACCGTCGGGCTGGCCCACTACTCGACCATGGCCGAGGTGGATCAACTGGTGCGGGCCTTGGCGTCGCTGGGCTGACGCTCAGTCGCTGACCGTCAGCAGAACCTTCCCGAAGGTCTCACCGGAGGCCAACACTCGGTGCGCTTCGGCAGCTTCGGTGATCGGGAAGCGGGCACCGATGATCGGGCGGACCCTGCCATCGCCGATCATCGGCCACACCGAATCCACCACCGCATCGACGATGGCGCCCTTGCCATTGGCCCCGTCGACGGGCCGACCCCGCAACGATGTGGCGATCACGCTCAGACGCTTGGGGACCATCTTGGCAATGTTCAGTTCGGCTTTGATCCCGCCCTGCATGCCGATGATGACGAGTCGACCGTCGGGCGCGAGTGCGTCGAGGTTCCGATCGAGATAGGCCGCGCCCATGATGTCAAAAATGACATTAGCGCCGCCCGCTTCGTTATTGACGCGTGCGACGAAATCCTCGTCGCGGTAAGAGATTAGGAGATCGGCACCTAGTTCTGCGCACACATCGAGCTTGGATCGCGAGCCCGCGGTTACCGCGACGCGATTGCCCAATGCCTTCGCCACCTGGATGGCGTGGGTGCCGATACCGCTGGCGCCGCCGTGCAGAAGGATTAATTCACCGGGTGCCAGATGTGCGGTCATGACGATGTTCGACCACACCGTGCAGGCGACCTCGGGCAGCGCTGCGGCGTCGGACAAGGAGACTCCCGACGGGATGGGCATCACCTGCGGGGCGGGTACCGCGACGTATTGTGCGTAGCCGCCCCCGGCCAGAAGTGCGCAAACCTCTTGTCCGACAGCCCATTCCGATACACCGCCACCCACTGCGGAGATGACACCGGAGACTTCCAGGCCGATGATGTCGCTGGCTCCCGGCGGGGGTGGGTAGTGCCCGGCCGCCTGCAACAGGTCGGCACGGTTGACGCCTGCGGTGCTGATCTTGATCAACACCTCGCCGGGTCCGGGTGCAACATCGGGTACTTCGCGCCAGATCAGGCGGTCAGTGGATTCAGCGACGATGGCCAGCATCGGATCAGGTTACTCCCGAGTGATTCCGGCCTCGTACCGCGCTGTGTCGCTTACGATTGCGCTATGGGAGGGATTATTGCGGGGCGGACCGCCAGTGAGATGCCGGGGTTGGATATAGCCGAGCAGAGAGCTTGGCAGAACTTCCTCGACGCAGCACTTCGGCTCTACGGAACACTGAATCGCGGACTCGTCGACAAGCACAAGTTGAGCTTGGTTGACGTTCGCCTATTAGAGATATTGGACAACTCCGAAACCGGCGCGGCGCGGATGGGGGATTTGGCTGAACAACTCATGTCGCTACCGAGCCGGGTGACCCGTCAGATCCGCCGGCTCGAGACAGCCGGGTTGGTTCATCGGGAGGCGAGTCCCGACGACGGGCGCGGAGTCTTGGCCGGCATCACCGACCGCGGCCGGGAGGTCGTCGAGGACGCGATGCTGACGTATGCGACGGGTGTTAGGGAAAACTTCCTGGGCCCGCTGTCGCGTCCGCAGATGGCGGCGATGGGGGAGAACTGTCGCCGCATCAGCGCTTCGTTGAAGGGCGGCGGCAACTCGCCCAAAGTCGGCCGCGTCTGAACCGCTACGCTTGTCGGCGGTGGCGTGGCAGAGCGGCCTAATGCACTCGCCTTGAAAGCGAGAGACGGCTAACACCGTCCGGGGGTTCAAATCCCTCCGCCACCGCTCTTGTGGCGTAATGACGATGAAACCGCCCCTGAACCTCGCTGACGTCGGCGCGTAGTCAACTGGCGCCATGCGGTTCCTCGACGCGATCGTCGGATGGGCGACGGATCGGGCTGTCGCCGACCGTTTGCACGAGCTGAGCCATCGTGCCGACCTCGACAGTCCCGTCGAGTACATCCACCTCGATACTCACGACCTGCGTCGCAAACGGCTGCGGGCGACCTCCGATGCGGGCACCGACTACGCGATCGTGTTACCGCGCGACAGTGCACTCGCCGATGGAGCGGTTTTGCTGCTGGAGCCCGACCGTGCAGTGGTCGTGCGGGCGGGTTCTCCGCAATCGATGACGCTACGGGCCAACGATGTCGGGTCGGCGCTACGCCTCGGGTTCCTCGCCGGACATCTGCACTGGAAAGTCGACCAGCACGGCGACACGTTCGTGGTCCATCTGGAGGGTCCGCGATCCGAGTACTCCGCACGGATCGCCGAGCTGCTCGGCAGCGGGCGGGTCGAGACGCTCGATGACTGATCTTGAACAGCTGCTGGCGGCGATGCGTTTCGGTGACAGCGCATTTCCGTCAGGAGGTTTCGCCTTCTCCTCGGGGTTGGAGGGGAGCCACCGCGACGGAATGGTGCAGGACGAGGATGACGTCGCAGCGTTCGTCGCCGAACAGCTCGAGGGGAACTGGCACCGGCGTGATCGGGTCCTGTTGCGTCGGGCCTGGGCCGAACCGGACCCGGCAGACGTGGACGCTTTCGCCGAGGCCGTCATGACGATGTCCGTACTGCGCGAGGCCTCCCGCCGGGCGGGGGCCGCCATGCTTGCCACTTTCGCCGCGGTGATCGATCCAGGCCTGGCCGACTATCGACGTCGGGTGCTCGCAGGAACCGCGCCCGGTCATCTCGCCGTCACCCAGGCGGTCTGCTTGCGTGCAGCTGGTCTCACCCTCCAGACGACCGAGGTCGTCACGGCATGGCAGGCAGTCTCTGGAATAGTCGGTGCCGCAATGCGTCTCGGAATCGTAGGCCACCTCGGCGCCCAGCGGACAGTGACGGCTGTCAGCCCGATGCTCGTCGAACTTCTGCAGCGTGAGCCACCAGCCGAGCCCGCTGCCTTCAGCGCCTACGCCGACATCGCCGCCCAGCGCTACCACGACGGTGTGCGGTTGTTCGCCAGCTGAAGGAGACCGTGTGAACCTGACCCCCACCGAGATTGAACGCCTGCTGATGTTCAATGCCGCCGAGTTCGCCCGGCGCAACCTCCGCGAAGGCATCCGGCTGAGCCATCCTGAAGCGGTGGCGCTGCTGGCCGACGAAGTGATGCTCGCGGCGCGAAAGAACATGGCCTACGACGAGGTGATCGACCGGGCTGCATCGCTGCTGACGGCTGACCTGTGCGAACCGGGTGTGCCCGACATGGTGCGCATCGTCGCGGTTGACGCCCCCTTCCCTGACGGCACCAAGCTGGTGACCCTGATCGATCCGATCATCCTCGGGGAGAACGATATCCGCCCCGGTGAGATCATCGTTGGCGATGAACCGATCGAGTTGTTCGCCGGCACGGAACGCGTGACGCTGACGGTGATCAATCGGGGCGACCGGGACATCCAGGTGCGTAGCCAGTCACACTTCTTCGAGACGAACCCCGAACTCGAATTCGACCGTCGTGCCGCGTGGGGCCACAAGCTCGACGTGGCCTCCGGTTCCGGAGTGCGGTTCGAGCCCGGCATCCCGGTCGAGGTCGACCTCGTGCCTATCGCGGGTGAGCGTGTCGTGCAAGGCTTTTCAGGAGCGGTCAACGGAGCGTTGGACGGGGTGGCACCATGACTTCCATCGACCGGCGGTCCTACGCCCGCATGTTCGGTCCGACCAAGGGAGACCGAATCCGCCTCGCTGACTCCGATCTCTTCGTCGAAGTCGAACACGATCACCTGGTGCCCGGCTACGAGTTGCTGGCCGGAGCAGGGAAGTCCGTGCGTGACGGAGAGGGATACCGCCCGTCGTCGAAGCCGTCAGACGGAGCCCTCGACTACGTGATCAGTAACGCCGTAATCATCGACGCTGTCGCCGGAATCATCAAGGCCGACATCGGGATCCGGGACGGCAGAATCGTCGGCATCGGAAAGGCCGGGAATCCGGACACCATGCCCGGTGTCACGCCGGGAATGGTTGTCGGCACCAGCACGACGCCGATCCCGGCCGAAGGCATGATCGTGACCGCCGGAGCTATCGAAACCCACGCGCACCTGATCTCCCCGCAACAAGTCGAGCATGCCCTGTCGACCGGGACGACGACCCTCATCGGTGGTTCACTGGGCCCGACGTTCGAGGTCGCCACCGGCAGCCCCCGAAACCTGGGGCTGTTCTTGAAGGCCGGCGAATACACGCCGATGAACTTCGTCGCATTCGGCCGCGGCTCTTCGGATCCCGCCGCAGTCCTGGAGTCGGTGGCCGCAGGTGCCGGTGCGGTGAAAATCCACGAAGACCTGGGGGCGTCGCCCGCTGTCATCGACAAGACGCTCCAGGCTGCCGACTCCGCCGACTTCGCGGTACATCTGCACACCGACTCGATCAACGAGTTCGGCTTCTCCGAGCGCACGCTGTCGACGATCGGCGGTCGAACCATCCACATGTACCACGTGGAAGGTGCAGGCGGCGGGCACGCACCCGACCTCATCCGGTGCGTCGGTTACGACAACGTCATCCCCGGCACGACCAACCCGACCAATCCCTACACCGTCGCCGGGCTTGACGAAGGCGTCCCGATGACGATGATCGCCCATCTGATGAATTGGGAAGCGCCGGAAGACATTGCGTTCGCTGAAGCCCGGATCCGGCCACAGACCATGGTGGCCGAGGACTTCCTGCACGACATGGGAGCCATCTCGATCTTCGGCAGCGATACGCAGGGCATGGGGCGGCTCGCCGAGAACATCACCAACTGCTGGCAACTCGCCGCGGTGATGAAACAGCGCGTTGGGCGGTTGGCGGAGGAGACGACGGTCACGTCCGACAATGAGCGCGTCAAGCGCTATATCGCGAAACTCACCATCAATCCGGCGATTTCGATCGGCGCCGACGCGCACATCGGTTCTGTCGAGGTGGGCAAGGTGGCTGATTTGGTGATCTGGCAACCGGCCTTCTTCGGCGTCAAACCCAAAACGGTTCTGAAGAACGGGATGATCGCGTGGGCCGCACTGGGCGATGCGGCAGGGTCGATTTCGTCGTCGGAGCCAATCATCCAGCGGCCCAACTGGGGGGCGCTCGGAAGCGCGGCCGCCGAACTCGGTTTCGTGTTCATGTCCACGCTGGCGATCGATGCGGGCATTCCCGACAAGTTGGGGCTGCGCAAGAACGTCCTGCCCATCACCTCGGTTCGCGGGCTGCGCAAGCACGACATGGTGCGCAACGACGCTCTTCCGCACGTCGAGGTCGATCCCCGCACGTTCGAGGTCCGCGCCGACGGTGAGCTTCTCACCGCTGAACCGGCTGCCAACGTGGCCTTTTCGCGAAAGTACATGCTGCGATGAAGGCCGCGCGGGTCGGCATCGGCGGGCCGGTCGGATCCGGCAAGACCGCGGTCATCGAGGCGCTGCTCGCCGGATTTGCGCGGCGTGGGCGCTCGGTCTCGGTGATCACCAACGATCTCGTCACCGCCGAGGACGCCGAGCGGATCCGCCGTTCCGGCCTCATCGATCCACGGCGGGTGCGGGCGGTCGAGGCGGGCGGTTGTCCGCACACCGTGATCCGCGAGGACCCGTCGTTGAACGTCGCTGCTGCCGACGACCTCGAAACGGTTTTCCCGGACACCGAGCTGATCCTGCTCGAATCCGGTGGCGACAACCTCGCGTCGACATTCTCCCGCGATCTGGTGGACTATTGGCTGTTCGTGATCGACGTCGCGGGCGGTGACGACATCCCGCGTAAACGAGGTCCGGGTGTCCTGCGGTGTGATCTGTTGGTGGTCAACAAGATTGATCTCGCCCCCTACGTGGGTGTCGATCTGCCGATGATGCTCAAGGAAGCAAACGAGGTACGCGGTGGTAGGCCCGTCATCACCACGAACGCCCGCAGCGGCGAGGGTATCGAGGCGCTGATGGAGATGCTCGAACGCGAAGTGCTGTTCGTGTGACTACCGGGTGCGGCGATGCCCTGGACCTCAGATTCGCCAGCGTCGGCGGATGCACCGCCCTGACCCGGCGCCGCTACCGGTGGCCGCTGATGATCGGACGGGTCTTCAGCGACCGGACGCGGTCTGGTGTGGGTTCGGTGACCATTCAGAACTGCGCAGGCACGATCATTCCCGGTGATGTTGTCACTCAACGGATCGAGGTGGTCGACGACGGCTCGGCGGTGGTCCGCGGGCAGGGTGCCACTGTCGTCAGCGGCGTTCCCGGCGGTCAGGCTGCGGTCGAGAACACCTACCTGCGAGTGGACAAGGGCAGCCGGCTGCTGTTCGACCCCTCGCCGCGCATCCTGACGACATATGCGCATTATCGGCAGCGCACGAGCGTGACGGTCGAGCCCGGTGGATGGGCCCTCGTCGTCGATGCGGTGGTGCTCCACCCTGACCTGACCGACGAAACCTTCGGCAGCTTTGAATCACGTGTGGCGGTCACTGCGCCGGACGGAACGCTTCTGGCACTCGACGCTCGGATGCTCGAGACGATGCCGCGGGTCCGCCACTCGCCCAAGGCTTTCGGCACCGTGTATGTCATCGGCGGGGAATTGGACGCAGTGCTGACAGCACTATCGCGGGACCTGGAATCGCTGAATGTGCTCACCGGTGAAAACCGGGTCTACCTCGCAGTCAGCGACCTACCCAACCGCGCCGGATGGGCAGTTGGGCTGGCCGCTTCGGACGGCGGAACCCTGCGGGCAGCGATCGCAGCGGTGGCCGAGCGGATCGAGGCGGAAAGCTGCCTGGTAAGCGTGGAACCGGTAACGAATAGTCGCTGACGGACAGCTGTGGAGCTGGCTCCGGACTTCTGTGGATCCGCTGGGGACACGTGCTTTTGGGTCCGATCGGGCATACAAAGGATTGAAGGCGTTCGAATAGTTGCTTGGCGACTCGTGTGAGTGGCCCGGCTGGCTGGCGTTACGCAAAAATGTCCTGAAAGGTGCTGTTCAACGTGTCCACTACTCAGAAGCTTGGGAAAAGCTTAGCTTTGCATAAAAGGTTGCTGGGTACCGTCGTAGGTGGCGGCGCCATTGCCGTGCTCGGCCTCTTCGGATTGACTCACCCCGCGCCGATCTCGCTGACCCACACCGCCGACTCGGGCGACGAGACGAAGTTCCCGCCCTACTCCTCGCCGGCCGTCGCCAATATGAACATGGGTGCAACCACGACGGTCCAGCCGACCGACGAACCGACGGCGCTGGCGACCACCAAGGCGGTGCCGGCCATCAAAGCCGGTAGCTAGCGGCTATTCGCCGGTGAATTCCGGCTTCCGCTTGCCGAACATCGCCGAGATGCCCTCGGACAGGTCCTTCGACGGCAGGAACGCTGAGTTCCACGCGGCCACGTAACGCAGGCTGGCCGCCACGTCGGCGGTGCGCTGCTCATCGAGGACGTCCTTGATGCCGTGAGTGACCAGAGGCGAGTTCGCGGCGATCTCGGCGGCCGCTTCGTACGCCGCGGCCAGCGTGGCGTCAGCGTCCGGGTAGACGTCGTTGACCAGACCGATCTTCTCGGCGCGTGCGGAGTCGATATCCTTGCCGGTCAGCGCCAATTCACGCAGATGCCCGTCGGACAGGATGTAGGGCAGTCGGGCCAGGCTGCCGACGTCGGCGACGATGGACAACTTGACCTCGCGCACCGAGAACTTCGCGTCGGCGCTGGCGTAGCGGATATCGACCGCGCTGATCAGGTCGACGCCGCCGCCGATGCACCAGCCGTGGATCGCGGCGATCGTGGGGGTGCGGCAATCGGCTACCGCGGTAATTGACTGCTGCATGCGCTTGAGCTTGGTGTGGAACTCCTTGCGCGGGCGGGCCGACACTTCCGTCGACATGGCGCCGCCGATGGTGTCACCCATCGCGACCAGGTCCAGGCCGTAGCTGAAGTTGCGGCCCGAACCGGTCAGCACGATCGCCCTGACGTCGGGGTCGGCATCGAGGTCGGCGAAGACCACCGGCATTTCTGCCCAGAACGCCGGGCCCATCGCATTGCCTTTACCCGGGCCGATCAGCGTGACCTGGGCGACGTGGTCCTTGACCTCGACAGTGAGGGATTCGTACGGCTCGCTCATGACCATGAAGGTTACGGCGCGAAGCCGCCGGTGCTCACTCCAGGGTGACGTGCGGACGCCGGGCCGCGATACCGGCACCGAGTGCGAAGAACGCGACCAGCAGCGCGACCACCCCGACGGCGATCGGCGTCGAGTTGCCGACCAGGCCGGGCAGGTTCTGCAGGATCAGCACGAAGGCAATGACAAGGCCGACCAGTCCGAATCCGGGCGCGATGAACGCTCGCCAGCTGGACACCTCCAGCTGACCGGCTCGCTTGCGCTTGGTGAAGAACACCAGCACCGCGACGGTCGTCGCGATCAGCAGGGTGGTGACGCCAACCGTGGAGATGCCGGCCAGCCACGTGTAGAACTGCGTCACCGGGTCGAGGTTGAACAGGATGGCGACCACGATCGACACCGCCACGACGATCGCGTCCACGCGGGACGCGATGTGCGGGGAGCCGTGGGTGGCATGGGCCTCGCCGAACTGGCCGGGGAACACCTTGCGGTTGGACAGCGTGAACACGTAGCGGGCGACGATGTTGTGGAACGACAGGATGCACGCGAACAGGCTGGTGACGAACAGCACCTGGACGATGTGCAGTCCGGCGGTGCCGAGGTATTGCTCGGTGGCGTTGGGCAGCAGGGCCGACGGGTCGGCCTGTGCCTTTTCGACCGCTGTGCTGTCACCGACGGCGGAGATCAGCGCCCACGTCGAGACGGTGTAGAACACCCCGATCAGGATGACGGCCAGATAGGTGGCCTTGGGGATGGTGCGCAGCGGGTCGCGGGCCTCGTCGCGGAACACCGCGGTGGCCTCGAATCCGATGAAGCTCAGGATCGCGAACAGAAGCGCAATACCCGGTGCGCCCGAAAGGATTTCGGACGGTGTCACGATCCCGGTGGACAGGCCTTCCTGGCCACCGCTGAAGACGACGGCGGCGTCGAGCGCCAGCACGATCGCCACTTCGCCGATCAGCAGGACGCCGAGAACGTTGCGGGACAGGTCGATATTGAAGTGCCCCAGGGCCGTCACGACCGCGAAGGCGACGAAAGCCCATATGCCCCAATGGATACTGGGAAGGCCGTAGGAGGTGAACAGCGCTTGGGCGCCCTGGCCGATCAGACCGTAGACGGCGACCTCCAGCGTCAGGTAGGAGATCAGCGCGACGAATGCGAAGCCGAAGCCGGTCACCCGGCCCAAGCCCTTGCCGATATAGGAGTAGAAGGCGCCCGCGTCAGGGACATAGGGCGTCAGTGCAGTGAAGCCGACCGCGAACAGCAGGATGATCAGCGTGCTGACGACGAAGATGGCAGGGAAGCCGATGCCGTTGCCGCTGGCGATGCCCAGGGGAACCGGGCCACCCATCACACCCAGTGGGGATGCGGCGGCCACGACCACGAAGACGATGCCCCAGACACCAAGCGATCCCCGAAGCTTGCGGTGTGGGCGGCCATCGGCCGTCGCCACAGCAGCCGGAGCGCTGCCAGATTCATCAATTTGGTTCGACATGCTGCCCTTCCACGCCCTTTCAGTGGGTTCGCGCCTGCAGACGCTAATCCCGAGGGGGGTTGGTTCAGACAGTTCGGATCAGCCGGATTCGAGGGTGCCCGCTCAGATGTACATCGCGGGATCGACGTAGGTCGTCGGATCCACCAACTGTTCGCGCTGTTTCTCGGTGCGCCGGCGTACCACCGCCGGGATGCCGGTCGCGATCGAATCCGCAGGCACGTCGTGGGTGACGACAGCGTTGGCGCCTACTGCGGAGTCGTCGCCAATAGTCAAGGGGCCGAGTATCTTTGCGCCGGCGCCAACGACAACGCGATTTCCGATTGTGGGATGGCGCTTGCCGTGTTCCAGAGATCGCCCGCCGAGGGTCACGCCGTGGTAGAGCATCACGTCGTCGCCGATCTCAGTGGTCTCTCCGATCACCACGCCCATGCCGTGGTCGATGAAGAAACGCCGGCCGATGGTGGCCCCGGGATGGATTTCGATCCCGGTGAGGAGCCGGGTCAGTTGGGACAGCACCCGCGCCGGGCCACGCAGGGACGGGGCGAGCCACAGGCGGTGCGCCAGCCGATAGGACCAGATGGCGTGCAAGCCGGAGTAGACCAGGGCGTTCTCGAGGTCGCCGCGCGCAGCCGGGTCGTGGCTGCGCGCATTTCTCAGGTCTTCGCGAACTGTCGACAACAGCCCCATGAATTCAGTCCCTGATGTGTTCGAAGAGCACCGTGGAGATGTAGCGCTCACCGTAATCACAGACCACCGCGACGATGAGCTTGCCTGCGTTCTCTGGGCGCTTCGCGAGTTCGATTGCCGCCCAGACGATCGCGCCGGACGAGATGCCGCCGAGAATGCCCTCTTCTGTCCCTAAGTCCCGGGCCACCCGGACCGCGTCGTCGAGTTCGACATCGATGATTTCGTCGTAGATATCGCGATCGAGCACCTCGGGAACAAAGTTGGCCCCGATGCCCTGGATCTTGTGCGGACCGGCAGTGCCCTCGGTCAACAGCGGGGAGTCCTTGGGTTCGACTCCGACGATCTGCACGCCGGGCTTGCGTGCCTTGAGCACGCGCCCCACCCCGGTAAGCGTGCCGCCGGTGCCGATACCGGCGACGAAGATGTCGACCTTGCCGTCGGTGTCCGCCCAGACCTCTTCGGCCGTCGTCTTCTCGTGGATCGCCGGGTTGGCCGGGTTCGCGAACTGGTTCGCAGACACGGCGTTGTCGGTCTCGGCGATGATCTGCTTCGCCCTGTCCACCGCGCCGGCCATCCCCTCCGAGCCTGGGGTCAGCACGATCTCGGCACCATAGGCCCGCAGCATCACTCGGCGCTCGGTCGACATCGTCTCGGGCATGGTCAGTATCACTTTGTAGCCACGGGCCGCACCGATCATCGCCAGCGCGATGCCGGTGTTACCGCTGGTGGCCTCGACGATCGTGCCGCCGGGTTTGAGGTCACCCGCGGCCTCAGCGGCGTCGATGATCGCCGCCCCGATGCGATCCTTGACGCTGTTCGCCGGGTTGTAGAACTCGAGCTTGACCGTGACGTCGGCGCCCAGCCCGTCGGTCAATCGGTTGAGCCGTACCAATGGGGTGCGGCCGATCAGCTCGCTGACATTGTCATAGATCTTGCCCATGGTCTTCGGGTCCCTTCCTGTGCACTACCACCGAACACTATGCGGCCATGCCGTTGTTCCGTCACCCTGGTGACCCCTGCAATCATGGTGTCGGAGGTCGGTCATACGGTGGGGGCATGGAAGCACCTCCGGCCGACGAATTGGCCAGCGCCGAAGCCTCGCTGAAAGTACTCCAACAGGTGGTGCACGGCATCTCCGCCGACGACCTGACGAAGCAGACCCCGTGCCGCGAGTTCGATGTCGCCGGGCTGACCGATCACCTGCTGCACTCGATCACCCTGCTGGGCGGTGCGGCCGGTGCCGAACTACCGGAGCGCAACCGCGATGATTCCGTCGAGCGGCAGATCATCGAGACCGCCCGACCGTCGCTGGACGCCTGGCATCGTCGCGGGCTGGACGGCACGGTTCCGTTCGGCGACAACGAGGCGCCGGCACGGTTCATGGCGGCCATCCTGTCGCTCGAATTCCTGGTGCACGCTTGGGATTACGCGGCAGCCGTCGGCCGGCCGATCGAGGCCCCGGACGCTCTGACCGAGTATGTGGCGGCGCTGGCGCAGCGGATCATCACCCCGGAGGGGCGGGTCAGGGCCGGCTTCGACGACCCGGTCGACGTCGCCGCGCACGCGTCCAAACTCGACCGGCTGGTTGCGTTCACCGGCCGGGTGCCGGTCAGCGGGTCGTGATCCACTTTCCGGCGAACGCCAGGAATGTGTCGTTCTCTTCGGGCGCGCCGATGGTCACCCGCACGCCGTCGGTGCCGTAGGGGCGGACCAGCACTCGGGCGTCGGCTGCCTGCTCGACGAAGTCGGGTGTCTGCTCGGGGGTCAGGGGCAGCCAGACGAAGTTGGCCTGCGACGGCGGGAAGGTGTAGCCCAGCTCGGTCAGCGCGGCGCAGACCCGGCGGCGTTCGGTGACTACGGAGTCGGTGCGGGCCAGTAGTTCGTCGGCGGCGTGCACCGAGGCGATCGCGGCGGCTTGCGAGACGGTGGTCGCGGTGAACGGCACGTAGACCTTGCCCAGCGCGGTGATGATGTCGGGATCGCCGACGGCGTAGCCGATGCGCAGGCCGGCCAGGCCGTAGGCCTTGGAAAAGGTGCGCAGCACAACGACATTGGGGTGACTGCGGGCCAGGCCGAGGCTGTCGGGCAGCATGCCGTCGCGGATGTACTCGACGTAGGCCTCGTCGATGGCGATCAGGATGTCGGACGGCACGGCGGCGACGAAGCGGGCCAGCTCGTCGGGATCGACGACGGTGGAGGTCGGGTTGTTGGGGTTGCAGACGAAGATCAGCCGGGTGCGGTCGGTGATCGCGGCCAGCATGGCGTCCAGGTCGAAGGTGTAGTCGCGCAGTGGGACCTGAACCGCGGTGGCGCCGGCGACCCGGACCTGCAGTGGGTAGATCTCGAAGCTGCGCCAGCCGAAGATCACCTCGTCGCCGACCGAAGAGGTGATCTGGATGAGCTGCTGGCACAGGCTGACCGACCCGCAGCCGACGGCGATGTGCTCGGGGGCGAAATCGACGTGCTTGGCCAGGTGCTCCTTGAGCTCCACGTAGCCGTTGTCGGGGTAGCGGTTGATGGTCTCGGCGGCCGCGGCGATGGCGGCGCGAACGCTGGGCAGCGGCCCGTGCACGGTCTCGTTGCTAGCCAGCTTGATGGCGCCCAGCACCGTCTTGCCCGGGGTATAGGCCGGTAGATCGGCCAGTTCGGGGCGTAGACGAGCGGTCATTTGGTCAAGTCTAGGGGGCTATGGGTGCTGCTTTGCCACGAGCCGTGGCCGCTGTGTACTCTCATCCATCGGCGGTTCGGGGCATCAATCAGGCTCCGGTACGCTCAGGTAGTTCAGGAGGCGTGCCAGAGCGGCCGAATGGGACTCACTGCTAATGAGTTGTCCCCCTTAAAGGGGACCGGAGGTTCAAATCCTCTCGCCTCCGCCGCGGCTGATTCGTCAGCCACGAACAATTGAAGACAGAACGGCGCCCGTAGCTCAACGGATAGAGCATCTGACTACGGATCAGAAGGTTAGGGGTTCGAATCCCTTCGGGCGCACTTTGCGTGTTACCGCTATCGTGGAGCAGCTATTCTCGTTCGAAACAATCCTGCACCGTTTAGTCGGGGTGCTGGACGGGCGGCCTAACAACGGGTCGCTTGCAGGGGACTGCTAACAGAGGCACCGCCTTGCCGGCATATTCGCGAAGCTTCGCCGTCTTCGGCCCCCACCTCCGCAAGTGGTGGAGCACGCCGGTCGACTACGCCGCACAGGTGCAGTACTTCACCCAGCGGGAAATCTCCGCACCGATCCAAGTGCTCATCGGCCTCGGCACGGGGTTCAACGGAATCCTCTCGTTGTCGATCCTGCTCCCCTCCGCCCGCACCCCAGCGTCACAGATCGCGGTGGCGATGTTCGCCGTGCTTCAGCTGTTCTGGGGCTGGCGGTTCTGCTGTCGACCGTGGCCGTCGCGGCGGGCATCGCTGGCGTTCGTCATCTCCGCTGACATCGGGATCGCGGCGGCGGCCGTACTGGATGCCAGCTGGCTGTTGGGACTGTTCGGGTTCAATGCCTTCGCGATGATCTCGGTGTATCTGATGTTCTTCGACGGCCCGAAAACCCTTGTTGTCCATGTCTTGTGGATACTTCTCGCGACCGCGGCCTTCGCCGTGCACGTGAGCACCACCAACAACTTCGACGTGGTTGCCTTCACGGCGAAGACGCTCGTGTCGGTGGCGCCGGTTGTCGCAACTCCCCTGGGGATTCAGCTCGGGATCTGGGCCCTGCGAAACGAAGCCAATGCGTCGGTGATCGATCCGCTGACCGGGGTGCTCAACCGGCGCGGCCTGCACCTGCACATCGGCGACCTGTGGCGTGATGCCGCCCCGATGAATGCCGAAGTTGCCGTGATGGTGATCGACTTGGACCGCTTCAAACACGTCAACGACACCTTCGGCCATACGGTCGGTGACGAGGTCTTGATCCGCAGCGCTCGACGCATCACCCGCGTGGTGAGCAGCAGCGCCTTGGTGGCCCGGACCGGCGGTGAGGAATTCGTCGTCGTCGATCTGGCCGCACCCGGTCAGGCAGAGCGCAGCGCAGACCGGATCAGGTACGCGATCGCGGCGCCGAGCGACCATGCGATCACCGCCAGTGTCGGTGTCACCAGCGTTGTGATCGCACGTTTCACCGCTACCGGAGTCGATCCCGTCCCATTGCTCGAGACGATCGTCGAACGAGCCGACCACGCGATGTTCGATGCAAAACGCAACGGCGGTAACGCAACCATCCACATCCCGCACTCAGTGTGAATGGATTGCCTCTGCGGTCGGTGACCACGTAGCCAAGACCGCGCGCCAGCCGTCGTCTTCCGGACTACCCGCCCACGCGATGTAGCCGTCCGGCCGCACCAGCACCGCGGGGCCGTCGTCGGGGTGGCTCAGCGTGAACCGTCCGGCTGGCGTCGCTTGAGTCGCGCGGGTACCTGGCCGAGGCCCGATCGCAGTTCGGTGAGCGGGGCTTCGAACGCACGACGATCCGTTCGATCGCCTCGGCATCAGGTGTAGACCCTGCACTGGTCATGCACTATTTCGGCAACAAGGCCGAGCTGTTCGCGGCGGCCTCGCGGCTCGCGATCACCTTCCCGGATCTGACCGGGGTGGCGCCCGACCGTGTCGTGGACCAGGTGCTGCCGATGTTCGTCGAGGTGTGGGGACCGCACGGCCCCTTCCTTCCGCTGCTGCGCTCGGCCGCCACCAACCGGGTGGCCGCCGAGGCGCTGCTCGGCGTCTTCGTCGACCAGGTGGCCCCGGCACTAGCCGCGGTGGTGCCTGATCGGCCGGCTGAGCGGGCGGCCCTCGTCGGCTCGCAGATGCTCGGTGTCGCGGTCGCACGCTATGTGCTGGGGATACCGCCGCTGGTGGCCATGGACGACGCGACGCTGGCCGAATGGTTGCGACCAGTCCCGGCTCGTTACCTCAGCGATCCGGCACCGTGACGAACGTCAAATTGACGAGGCTGCCCCCATGGCTCAGAGTTGACGAAGTGGGAAACGTAAGTGAACTTATGCTGATCGAGCAGGTGGTGGACCGCTTGGCGGCGGCTTACTCCAACGTGCCTCGTGAGGACGTAGCGCACACGGTTGCCAACGCGCACGATCGTTTCCAGCACTGCAGGATTCGCGAATTCGTCCCGTTGTTGGTCGAGCGTCGCGCTCGCGCCGAGCTCTCGCGCAGCGAATCGCTGCTCGTCTGGTCGTCGTAGCCGGCCGGTGCTAGACAGCCCCGGCGTTCTCGCCCTCATCGGTGTACTCGGGGCCGCTCGGCTGGGGAGCGTTGCCGGTGCCGCCAGCGTCCTGGCCTTCTTTCCAATACAGATCGTCGGTCGGTAGTGGCGCAGGGCCGGTGCCGCCTGCGTTCTCGTTGGCGTCCCAGTAGTACGGCTCGTTGGGATCAGGCCACAGCAGCCCGCTGCCCGAGTCGTCAGCAGAGGCCGTCGCAGCGGCCGAGAGCGTGATCGCGGCCATCGCCAGGGCCGCAAGCCCCGCCGATGCCAGCTTTGCGCGCACCATCACGAACGGATCTCCTCCTCGTCAGTCGCCGATGTCACCAGCGGCAGGAGAATTCTGCCCCAATTCGGGGGCGAGAGGAACCGACGTGCGGTTACGAGTGTGAGCCGATGCCTTGTAGGTCGCCAAGGGGAGCCAGATCCAGCTCCTCGGAATACGTCGGGCGAAGCCGCTGTACAACGCAGCGGACGGCAAAAATCTGGACGGCTCCGACCAGAATGAGCGGCCACAGCGCACCGGCAGCGGCCGACCAGAAGCCGCGTGCGATGTCACCGGGCGGGTCGAATGACGGGAATCGTGAGCTGACCATCCAGGCGGCCACGGCCACGAGCAACGCCGCCACCATGTACAGGTCGATCCACATCACTCGAGAGTCCCAGAGACTTCTTAAAGGCGGATGTCGCAATCGTGTGAAGGGCCTGAGAGGGACTCAATCGAAGCGTGATCGTTATCACTACGTGATCGTTAGGCCGCCGTCGACGATAATTGTCTGTCCCGTCACATAGCCCGCGGCCGGTGACGCCAGCCATATTGCGGTAGCGGCCAATTCGGCCGGCTCGCCAAGTCTGCCCGCGACGATCCGTGGCAGTTGCTGTTCCAGATAGCCGGGCTGGTACTCGTCGGTCATCTCGCTCTTGAAGAAACCCGGTGCCAGCGCGTTGACGCGAATTCCCTTGCGGGAACCCCATTGTTGCGCCAAGTCCCGGGTCAGGCCCATCACCCCGGCCTTCGACGCGCTGTATGCGGCCTGCGGCAGACCACCTGTGGTGATGCCAAGAATGCTGGCAATATTGATGATTGAGCTTCCGGCCTGCATCACCCGCCCGCAGGACTGCGCCATCCAGTACGAGCCGTTGAGGTTGACGTCGATGACCTTGCGGAATTCGTCTGGGGTCTCGCGGGTGGCAGGCACGGCGGTGCCCACACCGGCGTTGTTGACCAGCACGTCAACCCGGCCGAACTCGTTGATCGCCGCGTCGACCAGCTGCTGGCACTGGTCAGGGTCGGCGACGTCGGTCTTGCGGGTGTACACCTTGCGGCCGGCCTGCTCGACAAGGGCCGCCGTACTTGCCAGCTGCTCCACCCGGCGAGCGCCGAGCACCAGGTTGGCGCCCGCCTCGGCGAAGGCCTGTGCGAACGACACGCCCAGGCCGGAGGACGCGCCGGTGACGATGACGACCTTGTCGTCGAGGCGGAATGAATCGAGCACACTCATGACGGGTTCCTCAGCACCTGGCGGGCGATCGCATATTTGTGCACCTCGGTCGGGCCGTCGTAGAGGCGGAACGCGCGCATATCGGAAAAGATCATGCCGACCGGGGTCTCGTCGGAAATACCCATACCGCCGAGGATTTGGACACAGCGGTCGGCCACCTTGAACAGTTCCTCGGACACATAGGCCTTGACCATCGAACTCTCGTGGCGCCCCTTGGCTCCGGTGTCCAGTGCCCAGCAGGCCCACCAGATCGCCAGCCGGCACTGCTGCAGCGCAATCTCGTTGTCGGCCAGCATGAAACCAACGCCCTGATGCTCGCCGAGTGGCTTGCCGAAGCCGGTCCTGGTGCGGGCATGCTCGATCGCGATCGAGTGGGCCCGCATCGCCGCACCCAGCCACCGCATACAGTGTGTCAACCGTGCTGGGGTAAGCCGCAATTGGGCGTACCGCAACGCCTGGCCAACCTCGCCCAACACCGCCGAGGCCGGCAGCCGCAGGTTGTTGAACTGGATCACTCCGTGGCCCTCGACGTAGTTGCGGTCCATCGTGTCCATCACACGCTCGAGTTCGATGCCCGGCGTCTGGCCGTCGCACAGGAACAGTGTCGGGCCATCGGCGCCATGGGAGTTCGGCGCCACCCGCGCCATGATGATCCATGTCCGAGCCTTGTTGGCTCCGGTGATCAGCCACTTGCGCCCGTTGATCACATAGTCGGTGCCGTCGAAAATCGCCTCGGTGGCAAGCTGATTCGGGTCCGAACCAGCCCCTCCGGGTTCGGTCATCGCGAACACCGACCGCTGCCTACCGTCGATCACCGGGACCAGGAACTTCTCGGCCTGCTCTTCAGTAGCGATCTTGGACAGCACGAACATATTGCCCTCGTCCGGGGCAGCGCAGTTCAGCGCGACCGGCCCAAGGGTCGACCAGCCTGCGGCTTCGAACAGGACCGCCTGCTCGCGGTGCGACGGCTCGCGACCGCCGAATCGGCGCGGCGCCTGGAAGGTCAGCAGGCCGGCATCGCGGGCCAGTCCGACGAGTTCGGTGCGCAGCTCCTCATTGGGCCCGTGCCGGGTGACGCGCGGATCTCGTTCGTAGGGAACGATTTTGTCGACGACGAACGCGCGAATCTCGTCGCGCTGCGCCGCCAGGTCGCTGGGAATCTCGAAGTCGATCATCGTTGTCCCTCCATCAATGCCAAAGCACGTTCGAACAAGCGCACGGTCGCGATGTGCAGTCGATCGCCAATCTCCGTGGGCGCCAACCCTGCCGCGGCGCGGGCATTCGATCCCTCGAGGATGATGCCGAGTTTGAAACAGGCCAGCACGGTGTACCAGTCGATGTTCGACAGGTCGCGGCTGGTGTTCTGCGCATAGCGCCGCACCAATTCGTCGGGAGTGGCCAGTCCGCCGGCATCCATCAGCACGTTGGTCAGCACCGCGTCACGGCCGGGCGCGAACCAGGTGGCCAGCATCCATCCGAGGTCCAGCAGGGGATCGCCGATGGTGCACATCTCCCAGTCGACGATCGCCACCACCTCGGGGCCGGTCGGGGAGAACATCACGTTCGCGGCGTGGTAATCGCCGTGCATGATGCCCGGCTGCCAGTCGGCGGGCTGGTTCTGCTGCAGCCAGCGGGCGACGGCGTCGACGTCGCCGATATCGGGTCCCGGGTAGTTGTCGAAGCCGGCGTAAGACTCGAGCTCGGAAAGCCACCGTGGCACTTGACGTTCCAGGAAGCCGTCCGGTTTGCCGAAGTCGGCAAGCCCGACCGCGACATGGTCGACGGCGCCGAGCTTGGCCACCGACTCGGCCATCGACAGGCCCATCTCGTGGCGGATGGCGGCATCACCGGCGTGCAGCGCAGGCAACGTGGAGCCGGCGTTGAAGCCGTCGACCGGTTCCATCAGATAGAACACCGCGTCGCCGAGCACCGCGGTGTCCTCGCACACCGCGATCAGCCGGGGGTGCGGGACGTCGGTGCCGGCCAGTGCGTGCAATACGCGGGTTTCCCGCAGGATCACCTTGTTGCTCACCGGCCGCAGGTGTCGGGGTCCCCGGCGGAAGACATAGTCGCGGCCTGAGCGGGTGAAGCGGAGCATGACGTTCTGGGTGCCACCGACGATCTCAGAGACGTTTTCCAGGGGGCCATCACCAAGGCCTTGCTCCGACATCCACGCGATCACTGCGCTCAGGTCGTCCACTCGGGTGAACCTACCGTACGGTTGGTTGAGCCAGTCCCTTCGGCCACGGCAACCGGCTGTCGATGGTGTGGAACACGCTCCAGCCGACCACCGTGCCCAGCGCGATCGACAGGACGGCCGCACCGGTAACCCCGAGGCTGGCCGTACTTATGCCGCCTCCGGTGGCGGCCTGGCTCGCCGATTCGAAGCTCAGCGCACCAGGCACCAGCGCCCAGAAGGCTGCCAACATCATCACGATCGCCGAGGGAGAGGTCTTGATCCGTGCGGCCAGCATCGCGAACGGAACCGTGAGGAATGCGCCGATGAAGCCGGAATAGGCTGCGGCCACAAACTTTCCGGCGATCGCCTGCCCGACCAACGCGACCCCGATCGCGGCCGTCAGCCAGATCAGGGACCCGCGTGGTGCGGACAGATAGACGTAAAGCCCGATCGCCACCACGACGATCGCCACGTACAACGACCAGGACCCCATCTGCGCCGACGCCGCCTGCGGCCTGACCTCTCCGGCGACGTGCACACCGAGGGCCACCCCGAACACCAGCAGCGCCAGCTGGGCGACGCCGTACACCAGCCGGCTGCTGCCACCGATCAGCTGGTTACTGGCCAACTCCATCGCGCCGATGGTCAGCGCCATCCCGGGCAACATCGCCACAAGTGCCGGCGCGATCACCCGCAGCAGCCCGTCGTTGGCGGTGTCGGCGACGAACCAGGTGGCCAGGATCGTCACGAGCGTCGCTGCCAACGTGGGCAGCACCGGACTGAGCGACGGGAACGGCCGACCCAGAAGGGCGATGGCACCGACCACCAGTCCGAGGAATAGGTATCCCGGCAGCGATGCCCAGGTGGGGTTGATGACCATGCCGAAACCGATTGTCGTTACGGCATATCCGATGGTCGTCGCGACCGGACCGAAACGCGGGCGCAGATTGCGCGCCTGGTTGGTCGCTTCGATGGCGTCGGCGGGGGTGATCGCGCCGACGGAGGCCAGGGTGGCGATGTCGTCGATGCGCCCGGCCATATCCAGCTGCAACGAGTAGGTCGTCGACGTGTCGACTTCGTAGCCGACGACGCCCACCTGGATCATCAGGACGGTGGGCAGCACGACGATTCGCACCGGCTGGGTGGTGTACTGCGCGGCGATCTCCAGCAGCCGCGATGACACCAGCTGAGTCGGCTGCTCGACCTCGAGCAGGGCGATGCCGATTTCCCGCAACATCGCCGCGACCTCAGCCTGGTCATGGGAGTCCGGCGGACCCAGCGGCTCCGGGGGCGTCTTTCGGATCTTGTCGAGGATCCGTGCGCGCCGGGCTCGTCGTTTTTCGTCCATACCGCATCATTGCGAACCGGTAGCGTCGAGTCATGGGTGACCGCCCGGCGAAGGTCAGGGATGTCCATGAATTCGCGGCGTCGATGCCGCACGTCAACCGGATCGAAGGGCCCAAGGGGAACCCGGTCTACCAGGTCGGCGGAAAGTCGTTCGTGTACTTCCGCACGCCGCGCCCGGACGCGGCCGACCCCGTCACCGGCGAGCGCTACACCGACGTGATCATCGTCTGGGTGGAGTCCGCGGCCGACAAGCTGAGCCTGGTTCAGGACCCGGATTCGCCGTTCTTCACCACCGAACACTTCGACGGCCATCCGTGTGCTCGTCCGCGCGAGCCGGCTGGGTGAGGTCGGGCGGGCTGAGCTGCGCGAGCTCATTGCGGATGCGTGGCTGTCCCGGGCGTCGACTCGGCGAGGTCAGGCGTGGCTTGCGGCTGGCGGTTTTTCTGCCACGGCCAATACCCCGTGATCTCCAGCTCCAGCGAGAAACTGAGGAACGTGCGGATCAACACGATCCCAGCCAGCACGGCCACGCTGCGGGCGTCGGGCGTGACGGCCACCGTCCGGATGATGTCGGCGGCCACCAGCAGTTCCAGGCCCAGCAGGATCGAGCGGCCAAGCTGCTGGCGAAACGCCCGGTAGGCCTGACCGGTCTTGAGCCGGCCGATGACGCCCGCCGCCGAGATCAGCGCGCCGAGCGCGATCACGGCGACGCCGGCGGCATCGATCACCTTGCCGACCGTCTCGATGACCTCGAAGAAGTTCACCGACAAATTATCGGGCCGGCATCACCGCAGTCGCCGTTGCCGCGCCGCCCTGTTGGGTCGCCCGCACCGACACCTGCTCACCGGTCTGCAGCGGCTGCGGCGGTTTGCGGGTGTCGGGGTTGACCACATAGGTCTGGCTGAAGCCGTCCTGGCTGCGGACGGTCACCGAGGTGTCGGAGGCCGCGGTGATGTCGCCGGTCTGGGTCAATTCGGTGCTGAATCCGCCCTCGCCGTCGGAGACGACGTTCTGACCGTGCAGCGTCCGGTGGAAGCCGCCGGGGCCACCCGCACCACCGGGACCGCCCCAGCCGGGCGGACCGCCCGCGTGCCCCTGACCTTGGCTTCCGCCGGTGGCGGCGTAGACCACCACGCCGCCGACGGCGGCCAGTGCGGCGGCGATACCGACGGCAGCCGCCGTCGTCCGGGTTGACCAGGTCTTCGGGCGATCCGTGGGAGCGCCCCACACCGGCTGATGTTCACCACTCATGCCACCACCGTGGGGAGCCAACCTGGGCGTCGGCTGTGTGCGCGATCAGTGCGCCCTGTGCACAAGGTTTCACAGCTGACACATAGCGATGCCATAGGAATGGCTCATCGAGGTTCCCATACTGGGGAACATGACCTCTTCAGCGGCTGAGCGTGTGGTGATGCGGCGAGCCGACGGAAACCCGATCACCGTTCTTGTGGTCGACGACGAGACCGTGCTCGCGGAGATGGTGTCGATGGCCCTGCGCTACGAGGGGTGGAACATCGCCACCGCCGCTGATGGTGCATCGGCGATCACGGCGGCCCGCAGCTCGCGCCCGGACGCGGTGGTGCTCGACATCATGCTGCCCGATATGAGCGGACTGGACGTCCTGCGCAAGCTGCGTGAGCAGAACCCCCAGCTGCCGGTGCTGCTGCTGACGGCCAAGGACGCCATCGAGGATCGCATCGCGGGCCTGACCGCCGGTGGTGACGACTACGTGACCAAGCCGTTCTCCATCGAGGAGGTCGTGCTGCGGCTGCGGGCGCTGCTGCGCCGCACCGGTGTCACCACCGAGGACAGCGGCGCCCAGATCGTCGTCGGCGATCTGGTGCTCGACGAGGACAGCCACGAGGTGACCCGCGGTGGCGAACTGGTCGCGCTCACGTCGACCGAATTCGAGCTGCTCCGATTCCTGATGCGCAACCCCAAGCGGGTGTTGTCGAAAGCCCAGATCCTGGACCGGGTTTGGAGCTACGACTTCGGCGGTCGCTCCAATATCGTCGAGCTCTACATCTCCTACCTGCGCAAGAAGATCGACAGTGGGCGCGTTCCGATGATCCACACATTGCGTGGCGCGGGCTATGTTCTCAAGCCTGCGAGCTAGCACCTGGTCGCTGAGCGCCAGGCTGCTCGTCGGTCAGGTCTGCCTGCTGTTGGTGGTCTGCCTCGGCATCGGCGCAGTGACAGTGCTTGCGCTGCACCAGTATCTGATCGGCGAGGTCGACAATCAGCTGCGGGAAACCGCGCACCGATCGGCCATCATCTACGGCCAACCCCCGCCCCCGCCGCTGCCACCGTTCGAGCGGGACAACCGGCCGCCGTGGCCGCGGCCCGGACCCGGCCCGGAATTCCTGGATGCGCCGGGCCAGCCGGTCGGGATGGTCGCAGCCGTCATCACCAACGGAACCGTCTCCGACGCGGGCCTGCTCGGCCCGGGTGGGGAGCGCGCATCGCTATCGCCCAAGGCGACAGCGCAACTCGCGGAGTACCGGGGTCTGCGCCACGAGGTGACCCGCGACCTCGACGGTCTTGGCACCTACCGGGTGATCGCGGTGCGCAGCAGGCTGACCGGCGAGACCCTGGTGATCGGCCTGAGCATGGGCAACGTCGAGGCCACGCTGTGGCGGGTGGCGCTGATCTTCGCGGTGGTGACGGCAGTCGCGTTGGCGGTGGCCACGACCGTCGGCATCTGGATCAACCGCCGCGCGCTGGCGCCGTTGACCCGGGTGGTGGCGACCGCCGGGGAGGTGGCCAATCTGCCGCTCGACCGCGGCGAAGTGCAGCTGCCGGTGCGGGTGTCTGAACCCGACGCGAACCCCTATACCGAAGTGGGCCGGCTGGGCTTGGCGCTCAACCGGATGCTCGACCACATCTCGACCGCATTGTCGACGCGGCAGGCCAGCGAGAGCCGGGTGCGCCAGTTCGTCGCCGACGCCAGCCACGAGCTGCGTACCCCGCTGGCCGCGATCCGCGGCTATACCGAACTGGCACAACGGAAAAGGGATCAGGTACCCGACGACGTCGCGCACGCGATGGGCAGGGTGGAGTCCGAAGCCGTGCGGATGACCCACCTCGTCGAGGACCTGCTCCTGCTGGCGCGGCTGGACTCCGGCCGCCCGCTGGAAAGCGAACCGGTCGACCTGTCGCGGTTGTCGGCCGATGTCGCCAGCGACGCCCACGTCGCCGGGCCCGATCACCAGTGGAACCTGGACGTACCGACGGATCCGCTCTATGTCACCGGTGACGATGCCCGGTTGCATCAGGTGGTGGCCAACCTGCTCGCCAACGCCCGCACCCACACTCCGCCGGGGACGTCGGTGACGCTGTCGCTGCATGCCGAGTCGGACGCGGCAGTGCTGCGGGTAGCCGATGACGGGCCGGGTATTCCGTCCGAGCTGCAGTCCGAGGTGTTCGAGCGTTTCGCTCGCGGTGACACGTCGCGATCCCGCAAGGGCGGGTCCACCGGTCTTGGCCTGGCGATCGCGTCGGCCGTGGTGCGTGCGCACAGTGGCAGCATCGAACTGCGCAGCGTGCCCGGCCGGACCGAATTCACGGTGCGGTTACCCCGCGCTGTCGAATCATGATCCGGGCCCGACATCACGGCGGGCTGGCGGTACTACTGCTCGCGACGGCCGTGCTCTACGTGTGGGACCTCGGTGCCAGCGGATGGGCCAATGCGTTCTATTCTGCTGCGGCCCAGGCTGGTTCGGAGAGCTGGACGGCGTGGTTGTTCGGGTCCAGCGACGCGGCCAACGCGATCACCGTCGACAAGACGCCCGCGGCGCTGTGGGTGACGGGTTTGTCGGCGCGGCTGTTCGGCGTCAATCCGTGGAGCATTCTGCTGCCGCAGGCGCTGGCGGGGGTGGCGGCGGTGGCGGTGTTGTACGTCGCGGTGCGGCGGGTCAGCGGGCCGTGGGCGGGACTGTTCGCCGGTGCGGTTCTGGCGCTGACGCCGGCGGCGGCATTGATGTTCCGGTTCAACAATCCCGATGCGCTGCTGGTGCTTTCGCTCGTCGTCGCCGCCTACTTCACCCAACGGGCATTGGACCGCGACGCGGCGTGGTGGTGGCTGCCGCTGGCCGGTGTCGCGGTCGGGGTCGGGTTTCTGGCCAAGATGCTGCAGGCGTTCCTGGTGCTGCCCGCTCTTGGGGTGGTGTTTCTGTTCGCCGCCCACGCACCGGTGCGGGCGCGATTGATACGACTCGCCGCCGCGGTGGGGGCCCTGGCCGTCTCGGCGGGGTGGTATCTGCTGCTGGTCGCGCTGTGGCCGGCGAGCTCGCGGCCCTACATTGGTGGCTCGCAGCACAACTCCATCGTGGAATTGGCCCTGGGCTACAACGGTTTGGGTCGTCTCACCGGCGACGAGACCGGCGGGCTCGGCAACCTCAATCAGGACGCCGGCTGGGCGCGGCTGCTCGGCGCGGAGATGGGCACCTACATCGCGTGGCTGATCCCCGCCGCGGTCATCGCGATCATCGCCGGCCTGGTGATCACCCGACGGGCACCGCGCACCGACGTCACCCGGGCGGCGCTGCTGCTGTGGGGCGGCTGGCTGGTCGTCACCGCGGTGGTGTTCAGTTTCGCTAACGGGATCCTGCATTCGTACTACAGCGTCGCGCTGGCCCCTGCGGTCGCCGCCGGCCTGGCGATCGGCACAACTCTGCTGTGGCGGCACCGCGCCGATATCCGGGCCGCCACCACGTTGTCGGGGAGCCTCGTGATCACCGCGGTGCTGGCCTACCTTCTGCTGCAACGTGATTCGCAGTGGCTGCCGTGGCTCCGGGTCTGTGTTGTGGTCGCCGCGATCGCCTGCGCCCTCCTGCTGCTGGTGGTGGGTCGCCTACCGGGGCGGGTGAGCACCGCGGTCGGTGTGCTGGCGGTGGTCGCCGCACTGGCCGGACCGGTCGCGTTCTCGCTGGCCACCGTCGCCGCACCGCACAGCGGCGCCATGCCGTCCGTCGGCCCGTCGAACGGGCGCGGCGGTCCGCCGGGGGGCATGTTCGACGCACCCAAACCTGGCGCGGAGCTGACGGCCGCGCTGAGCCAGGACGCCGGCGAATTCACCTGGGCTGCTGCGGCCGTCGGATCGAGTAACGCCGCCGGGTACCAGCTGGCCACGGGATTGCCGGTGATGGCCGTCGGCGGCTTCAACGGCACCGACCCCGCCCCCACCCTCGGGCAGTTCCAGACCTACGTCGCGCAGCGGCGCATTCACTGGTTCGTGAAGAGCGGCATGCCCGGATTCGGGTTCGGCAACCGCTCTGGCAGCGATGCCGCCGAGCAGATCCAACATTGGGTCAGCGCGAATTTCACCCCTCGCGAGGTCGACGGCACGACCGTCTACGACCTGTCGCAAGGATTCACAGCGGCCGCATAGCAAACACAAATTCCCCGCCCACCGCTACCGCCGACGATCGAAGCATGACCATCACCGACGTCCGCGTGGCACGCCGACGCAACGCAGCCCTTATCGCTTCCGAACGCGACGTGCCCGTGCTCGATGTCGTCGTACCGGTGTACAACGAGCAGGTCGCGCTGGCCGACTCGATCCACCGGCTGTACCGCCACCTGCGGGAGGACTTCCCGTTCTCGTTCCGGATCACCATCGCCGACAACGCGAGCATCGACGCCACCCCCGCCGTCGCGGCCGAGCTGGCCGTGGAACTACCCGAGGTGCGCACCGTGCGCCTCGAGCAGAAGGGCCGGGGACGCGCGCTGCACGCGGTGTGGTCGACCTCGGATGCGCCGGTGCTGGCCTACATGGACGTCGATCTCTCGACGGACCTCGCAGCACTGGCCCCGCTGGTGGCCCCGCTGGTGTCCGGCCACTCCGACCTCGCCATCGGCACCCGGCTGGGCCGCGGCTCCCGGGTGGTGCGGGGGGCGAAGCGGGAGATCATCTCGCGCTGCTACAACCTGATCCTGCGCTCGACGCTGTCCGCGAAGTTCAGCGATGCCCAGTGCGGGTTCAAGGCGATCCGCGCCGACGTCGCGGCCGAGCTGCTGCCCCACGTCGAGGACACCGGCTGGTTCTTCGACACCGAACTGCTGGTCCTGGCCGAACGCAGCGGCCTGCGGATCCACGAGGTTCCCGTCGACTGGATCGACGATCCGGACAGCCGGGTGGACATCGTGGCCACCGCCCTCGCCGATTTGAAGGGAATTGCCCGCTTGCTCAAAGATTTCGGCACCGGCCAGATTCCGGTCCAGGCCATCGGCGCCCAGTTCGGCAACCAGGCCGGCGCACCGAAATCGCTACTGAACCAAGGCGTGCGGTTCGCCGCCATCGGTATCGCGTCCACATTGGCCTACCTGGTGCTCTTCCTGCTGTTACGCCCGATCGGCCCGCAGGGCGCGAACCTGGTCGCGCTGCTGGTGACCGCGATCGCCAACACGGCAGCCAACCGGCGGTTCACCTTCGGGGTGCGCGGCCGCACCGGGGTCGCGCGCCACCAGTTCGAGGGGTTCGTCGTCTTCGGTATCGGGCTTGCCCTTACCAGCGGCGCATTGGCCCTGCTGCATCTGCTGGGCGAACCGCACCGCGTCGTCGAACTGCTGGTCCTGATCGCGGCCAACCTGATGGCCACCGTGGTCCGCTTCGTGTTGCTGCGCGGCTGGGTGTTCCACCCCCGTCGCACCGGCCAGACTGTCGGGAGCAAGTAATGACTGTCCTCGCTGAAAGTGCTCCGTCGGTGCCAGTGGTGGACCCGCAGGAAGCGCCGCACGCGGTGCGGCCGCGGTGGGTGCGGCCCGCGCTGCTTACACTTCTGGCTCTCACGGCCGTGCTCTACCTCTGGGGCCTGGGTGGCGCCGGGTGGGCCAACGACTACTACGCAGCAGCCGTGCAGGCCGGCACGCAGAGTTGGAAAGCGTTGCTGTTCGGTTCGCTCGACGCCGGCAACGCGATCACGGTGGACAAGCCGCCCGCCTCGTTGTGGGTGATGGCGTTGTCCGGACGGCTGTTCGGATTCGGCACGTTGTCGATGCTGGTGCCCGAGGCTCTGATGGGCGTGGCGTCCGTGGCGCTGGTCTACGGCGCCGTGCGCCGCGTCAGCGGTTATGGCGCCGGCCTGCTGGCCGGTGCGGTGCTGGCGCTGACACCGGTCGCGGCGTTGATGTTTCGGTTCAACAACCCCGACGCGCTACTGGTGCTGCTGATGGTGGTTGCCGGCTATTGCCTGATCCGCGCGCTGGACGGTAAGTCCACCCGCTGGATTGCACTGGCCGGTGTCGCCATCGGGTTCGCGTTCCTGGCTAAACTCCTGCAGGCTCTGCTGGTCACCCCGGCACTTGCCCTGGTGGTGCTGGTCGCGATCCCGGGCAGCGTGTGGCACCGGCTGCGTGACCTGGGGGTCGGTTTGGTCGCGGTCGTCGTCTCGGCCGGTTGGTACCTGGTGCTGGTTAGCTTGTGGCCCAGCGACTCTCGGCCGTACATCGGTGGATCCACCAACAACAGCCTGTTGCAGTTGGCTCTGGGCTACAACGGGCTGGGCCGGGTGTTCGGCGGTGACGGCAACCCCGGCGGCAGCTCGGATTCCGGCGAGGGCGGTGGCCCCGGTGGCGGGATGTTTGGCGGGTCCACGGGCATCACCCGGATGTTCGACGCCTCGATGGGCACCGAAATCAGCTGGTTGCTGCCAGCGGCACTGATCGGACTGGTCGCCGGCCTGTGGTTCACCCGGCGGGCACCGCGTACCGACCGCACTCGCGCGGCGCTGCTGCTGTGGGGAGGCTGGTTGCTGGCCACCGCAGCGGTGTTCAGCTTCATGAAGGGGATCATGCACCCCTACTACACGATTGCCTTGGCGCCGGCCATCGCCGCAGTGATCGGCATCAGCGTTCGAGAACTATGGCGTGGCAAGCAGTTTGTGTTATCCCGAGTGGTACTCGCGGCGATGCTGGTAACCACCGCGGTGTGGAACTTCATCCTGCTGGATCGCACCCCGGAGTGGCTGCCATGGCTGCGCTGGGTGGTGCTGGCCGGTTCGATCGTGGTCGCCGCCGTGCTGCTGGCAGGCGGACATCGCCTCGGTCGTTGGACGGTTGTGCTGGCCGCTGCGGGTCTGCTCTTCGGTCTCGGCGCTACCGCTGCCTACACCGTGGAGACCGTGGCGGGCAACCACAACGGACCGATTCCGACCTCAGGGCCGGCCCGCTCCGACGGCGGTATGGGTTTCGGCGGTCCCGGTGGGCCCGGCGGTCCTGGTGGACAGCGGGCATCCGATAACGCCGAACTCAAGGTGATGCTCGCCCAGACCGATAACCGTTGGGCCGCAGCTACTGTCGGGTCCATGAGCGCGAGCCCCCTGGAGCTGAGCACCGGCACGTCGATCATGTCGATCGGTGGCTTCGGCGGTGGCGACAACTCGCCGACACTGGAGCAATTCCAGTCCTACGTTGCCGCGGGTCAGGTCCACTACTTCATCGCCGGCGAGGGCCCCGGCGGCGGCCACCATGGCCCCGGCGGCGACTCGGGAGCGGGCACTTTGATCACCAAGTGGGTACAACAGCACTTCACGGCGACCGATGTGGGCGGCACCGAGGTCTATGACCTGACCGCGACGAACTGAACCGCGCCGAACTGATCGGTCCAATCCCCTCCCAGGGCGGCCCGTACTTCGTACCATCTGCTGTATCGGCTGGCGGGAGTACGGGTCATGGGGAATGCAGCACACATCGGTCGGCTCGGGGCGCTGGCGGTAGCCCTCGGGGTAGGTTCGGCTATCGCGAGCGTGCCGTGTATCGCCGCCGCCCAACCTTCGGATTCGTCGTCGGCCGCGTCCGGCGCAACCGCGGGGGCGCACACTGGTAGGCCGGCGCACGCGGCGAAAGCTGCTGCGCCCAAAGCGAATATGACGGCAGTCAAGCCGATGCGCAGCGGCGTGCCGGTCCTGACGGGCGCGGCCAAGCTCCCCACCCCCGATCGAGCTTGGCAGACGCTGACATCTGCGCTGGAGCTGGTGGGCAGTGAATTGCAGCGCATCGGGCGCGGTCGGCCCACCGGCTCCGTGTCGGGTCAGGTGACCACCGGCGCGGCGACCGGCCCCAATCTGCTCGCGAACCCTGGTGCTGAGCTCGGCGACCCAGCCGGTTACGGGAACAGCACGGTCAGCGTGCCGGGCTGGACGGCGACCGGTACTCCGACGGTGGTCCAGTATGGCGAACTCCGCAACGCGTGGCCGGTCGGTCTGAGCTTCGCGTGGCCCAACCTCCCGGCCATCGTGTCGTTCCCTGGCGTCCAGGCTGCTCCACCCGGTGGCGGAAGCCAGTTCTTCGGCGGCGGTGATGTCGCCAGTTCGGCGTTGTCCCAGACGGTGGACCTCAGTTCCTCCAGTGTCGAGATCGACACCGGCACAGTCCCGTTCAACCTCAGTGGTTATCTGGGCGGCTACTTGCTCGACCCGTCCTTCGCCACGGTGAAAGTCACCTTCCTGGACCAGAATCAGCTCTACCTGGGAAGTTCGACGATCGGGCCGGTCAGCAACCTGGATCGCTGGGGACAGACCGGATTCCGCCAGCGCGTCACTACCGGGACGGTCCCGGTAGGCACGCGTAGCGCCGTCGTGACCCTCGGCATGCACGACCTGAATCCCGTGGTGATCGGTTTCACCGCGAGATACAACAACGCGTACGCCGACAACCTGTCCTTCAGCATCGGCACCGCCCAACCCGCGCCGCCCGACCCGGCACCGCCGGCATCCAACGTCGGGCAACTCGACCACGTGTTCCTGGTCTACATGGAGAACAAGGGCTACAGCGACATCGTCGGAAGTCCCAACGCGCCCTTCCTCAACAGCTTGATCAACGCAAACGGCCTCGCCAACAACTATTACGCCGTGACCCATCCGAGCCTGCCGAACTACTACGCGATCGCCGGTGGACAGGTCTTCAGCAAGACCTACAACTGCAAGTCGGTGTGTATCACCGACCCGAACAATCTCGCCTTCACCATCGACAACGCGGGTAAGACGTGGGCGGCCTACGCGCAGGGGATGACGCCGGGGCAGCCACTGGTGTCAACCGCGGCCTATTCGACCGACCAGACGCCCTGGCCGGCCTTCGCGGGCATCGGCGACAACCAGGCCTACGCGGCCGCGCACATGTTCCCGTTGACCCAGATGGCTGTCGACCTTCAGTCGGATGCCACCACACCGGACTTCGTGTGGTTCGCCGCCGACGAGGACTCCAACGGTGAAGGCCCGGTCGACACCCTGGCGGGTGTGGCACACTTCGCGTTCTCTCAGATCGATCCGCGCCATCAGTACAACGTCCCGGCGCTCGACGAGTTCTTGCAGGAGAATGTGCCGACGATCATCAATTCGGACGTCTGGCAGACCACGAAGTCGGTGCTGATCGTCACGTTCGACGAGGACAACAACAACATCACGCTGGGCTTCGGCAACGAGGGCAACCATGTCGTCACCGTCGTGATCGCGTCGCCGCTGGCGGTCAGCGCCGGCGGGACGAAGGGCGGCGCCGTCGTCGTCACCGACCGCTACGACCACTACAGCACGCTGCGCACCATCGAGGACGCACTCGGGTTGCCGACGATGACCAACAACGACAAGTACGCCACGCCGCTCAACGGATTCTGGACCTGAGCCCGTCGCTCTAGGCCAGGATTGGCGGTATGGAACACAAGCCACCCACCGCCGTCATCGAGGCTGCGCACGCCGAGCATCTGACGTCCTTGCCCTTCGAGGACACCGCCGACTTCGCCGACACCGATCGCGGCTTCATCGCGGCACTGACGCCGTGCGTGGTCAAAGCCGCCGACGGGCGGGTGGTGTGGGACAACGACGTTTACGACTTCCTGGGCGGTGACGCGCCTACATCGGTCCATCCAAGCTTGTGGCGGCAGTCGATTCTGGCCGCCAAGCAGGGTCTGTACGAAGTGGTCGAAGGCATCTACCAGGTCCGCGGCTTGGACCTGTCGAACATCAGCTTCATCGAGGGCGATACCGGTGTGATCGTCATCGACCCGTTGATCTCCACTGAAACCGCCGCGGCCGCGCTCGAGCTGTATCGGGCGCACCGCGGCGATCGTGCGGTGACCGCGGTGATCTACACCCACAGCCATATCGACCACTTCGGCGGTGTGCTGGGGGTGACCACGCAGGCCGACGTCGATGCGGGCAAGGTCGCGGTGATCGCCCCGGTGGGTTTCGTGGAGCACGCGGTGCAGGAGAACGTCTACGCAGGCACCGCGATGGCACGGCGCGCGGGCTACATGTACGGCACCCTGCTCGATCGCGGGCCTCAGGGACAGGTGGGCTGCGGACTCGGCCAGCAGACCTCCACCGGTGAGGTCGCCATCATCGTGCCGACCATCGATATCGCGGCCACCGGCGAGACGCACACCATCGACGGTGTCGAGATCGAGTTCCAGATGGCGCCCGGCACCGAAGCGCCCGCCGAGATGCACTTCTACTTCCCGCAGTTCCGCGCCCTGTGCATGGCCGAGAACGCCACGCACAACCTGCACAACCTGCTGACGCTGCGCGGCGCTCTTGTTCGCGACCCGCATGCGTGGTCGGGTTACCTCACCGAGGCCATCGACACCTTCGCCGATCGCACCGACGTGGTGTTCGCATCGCATCACTGGCCGACGTGGGGCCACGACAAGATCGTCGAATTCCTTTCCGTGCAACGTGATCTCTACGGCTATTTGCACGACCAGACATTGCGGCAGCTCAACCAGGGCTACACCGGGATCGAGATCGCAGAGAACTTCCAGATGCCGCCCGCACTGCACAAGGCGTGGCATGCCCACGGCTACTACGGGTCGGTCAGTCACAACGTGAAGGCCGTCTACCAGCGCTACATGGGCTGGTTCGACGGCAACCCTGCCCGGTTGTGGGCGCACCCGCCGGAGGCGATCGGGCCGCGCTACGTCGAGGCCATGGGCGGTGTCGACCGAGTCGTCGATATCGCTCAGGCAGCGTTCGAGGCTGGCGATTATCGTTGGGCGGCAACACTGCTCGACCACGTGACATTTACCGACCAGACCCATGCGGGTGCGCGCCAGCTCTATGCGGACACCCTCGAACAGCTGGGTTACGGAGCCGAGTGTGCGACGTGGCGCAACTTCTTCCTCTCCGGTGCAACGGAGCTGCTTGACGGAAATTTCGGCACGCCCACCCAATCGGCGTCGACCTCGATCTTGGCTCAGCTGACCATCGAGCAGATGCTGGATGCGTTGGCGATCAGTGTGAATGGGCCGCGGTCATGGGACACGGACATTGCCGTGGACCTGACGTTCGCCGATGTTGGGGCCAACTACCGGCTCACCCTGCGCAACGGCGTACTGGTCTACCGCCAGTGTGACGCCGACGAGTCGACGGCGACCGCCACCGTCCGGTTTGCCGGCAAGCTGCGGCTATTAGCCGTTGCGGGAGGCGATTTCACCTCACCGGGTATGGAGATCACCGGCGATGCCCAGGCGCTGCAGACGCTACTCGGGGCGCTGGATCAGCCCAACCCGGGCTTCAACATCATCACGCCCTAGCTTTCCCAACATCTTTCCCGCGAGCAGACGCAGAGTCGCACGAAATGTGGTCAAAATGTGCGATTCTGCGTCTGCTCGGCGGGCTAGGCGACGTCGATGACGACCTTGCCGATCGCTTTGCGGTCGGCGACGTAGCGAAGCGCGGTCGCCGCCTGCTCCAGCGGGAAGCGTGCACCGATATAGGGGCGTAGCCGTCCGTCGGCGAACAACTGTGCAAGCTCGGCGTCGTCGCGCCCGATTTCGTCGGGGTAGTCGGTGGCGAAGGTACGAATCTCCATGCCCTGCAAGGTGATTCCCTTCAGCATCACCAGGTTCAACGGGATCGCCGGAATCGAGCCGGCCGCGTAGCCCAGCGTGATGAACTTCCCGCCGCGGCCGAGGCTGCGCAGTGCCGGCTCGGAGTAGCGGCCACCGACCGGGTCGAGCACGATCTGGGAGCCACCCTCGCCCGTGATCTCCTTGAGCCGGGTCTTCAGGTCCTCGGCGTCGTAGTCGACGACGGCTTGTGCCCCGCGCTGACGGCACACCTCGAGCTTCTCGGCTCCCGAGGCGGCGGCAATCACCTTGGCGCCCATCAGAACCGCGATGTCGACGGCGGCCAGCCCAACCCCGCCGCCGGCGCCGAGGACGACGACCCAGTCGCCGGGTTTGACCGGGGCGACGGTGCGCAGGGTGTAGTAAGCCGTCTTGTTGGTGACCCCGAACGCCGCGGCGTCGGCGTAGTCGGCGCCCTCGGGAATGCGGGCCAGACCGCGGGCATCCACCAGGGCCTGCTCGGCGAAACCCCCGACGAACGAGGTGGCCGACACCCGGTCACCGGGCTGGTAGTCGACGCCCTCGCCGACGGCGAGGACCTCGCCGGCCAGCTCACTGCCCGGGCTGAACGGAGGCGGCACCTTGATCTGGTACTTGCCCGCGATCAGCAGCACATCCGGATAGTTGACCGCCGCCGCGCGCACCCGGACCACCACCTGCCCGGGACCCGCTGTGGGGTCGGGCAGTTCATCCAGGACAAGATCTTCCGGGGTGCCGTACTCGCGGCAGACGACGGCCCGCATCAGCGTTGCCCTTCCGGCACGCCGAGCCCGCGCAGGCAGAACCCGACGAGGTGGTTGATGTCCTTGCGACCCGGCTGGTCGGTGGAGTTCACGTAGCGGCGCATCGTGCCGACGGTACACACGAACACCGCATCGGCGTCACGCTGGGGATCGGCACTACCCAGATCGCGGATCGGATCGACCAACAGCTCGCGCATGGCGGCCATGGTCTCCTCCTCGCCCAGCCGGCGGTTGTCGGACATCTGCCCGACCAGCGCCCGGCTCATCCCGATCAGCTCGGGGTCGGCCACCTGCGCCAGCGCCCCGCTGATCCACCGGCTGATCTTGCCCTCCGGCGTGCTCTCCTTGGCCATCTGATGCTGGAGGTACGAAACTACCAGGCCCACACCGCGTTCCATGACCGCCAACATCAGGTCGTCCTTGCCGGCGAAATACCGATAGAACGCCTTGTTGGACACCCCGGCCGCGGCGACGATATCGCTGACCCGCGGGGCATCGGGGGAGACCCGCTGCATGACGGTGATGGCAGCGGACAGGATACGTTCCACCTCTTCGGTGGCCTCCCGCTGCCGATCGTCAAGGGCCCGCACGACGGCGGCCGCGGCGCGGCTGGTCACGGCGAAAGAGGAAGCGCCGGAATGCGATCGATCAGGTGGCCGTACTTCTCGCGGGCCCGCTCGATGCGGTTGGGAAGGAACTCGCTTGGCCAGATCGGGTCCTCGGCCTCGTACCCCTTGAGGATCTGACGGGCCAGGTTCACCTTGTGCGCCTCGGTGGGTCCGTCGGCCAGGCCCAGCGTGATCCCGCCGAGCAGTACGTTGGTCAACGGCATCTGGTCGGTGAGCCCGAGCCCGCCGTGTACCTGGATCGCCCGCAGGCCGATGGACTTCAGCACGTTCGCGGTCTGGATCTTGCAGGCCGCGATCTCTTCGCGGGCGGCACGTTCACCGGCGGTGTCAACGAGCCAGGCGGCGTGCAACACCATCAGGCGGAACTGGGTCAGCTCGACGAAGGAATCGGCGACCATCTCTTGGATCAGCTGCTTGTCGGCCAGCACACTGCCTTGGGTGAAGCGGCTTTTCGCGCGCCGGGCCATCATGTCGATAGCCCGCTGGGCCACCCCGATCGAGCGCATCGCGTGGTGCAAGCGGCCGCCGGCCAGCCGGGACTGTGCGACGTGGAAGCCCTGCCCCTCCCCGCCCAGCATCGCCGAGGCAGGCACTCGGACATTGTCGTAGTGCACCAGGGAATGGCCGGGGTCGTGGGCGTACGAGCCGACCAGATGGTGCGTCGCCTCGATGTTCACCCCGGGGGTGTCGGCCGGTACCAGGAAGGTCGACGCCCCTGCGTGTACCGGCACGTCGGGATCGGTGATCGCCACGACGATGAAGAACGACGCCACCGATGCGTTGGACGACCAGTACTTGCGGCCGTTGATGATCCAGTCGTCACCGTCGCGCACCGCGCGGGTGGTGAACACCCGCGGATCGGAGCCGCCCTGCGGTTCGGTCATCGAGAACGTGGAGAAGATCTCGCCGGACAGCAGGCCGGTCAGATACCGGTCTTTCTGCTCCTGGGTACCGAACCGGGCGAGGATCTCCGCGTTGCCGGTATCTGGCGCCTGGGTCCCGAAGATGATCGACGACCACGTTGCGCGGCCGAGGATTTCGTTGATCAGCGTGAGTTTGACCGCGCCGAAACCTTGCCCTCCCAGATCGGGCCCAAGGTGTGGCGCCCACAGGCCCTGGTCGCGGACCCGTTGCTTGAGCGGGTCGACGATCCGGCGGCGCTCCTCGTTGAGCGGCAGGAATTCGCAACTGGGGAAGATCACTTCGAGTGGTTCGATGTCCTCGCGGACGAAGTTCCGGATCCACTCGAGCTTCTCCTCGAACTCCGGTTCGGTGGAAAAGTCCCATGCCATTTCTTGACTCCTTAGGGGATGCCGCCGTCGGCCCGAAGGATCGAGCCGGTGGTGAAGCTGGATGCGTCCGACATCAAGAACAGTGCGGCGCCGATGATTTCGGTAGGCTCGCCCGCGCGCTGCAGGGCATGCCGGCCGAACGGGTTGTCCGCACTGCCGGGCCGATCTGTCGGGCCGGGACGCCCTAGGCCCCAGGCCTTGCTGATATCGGTGAGGAACGGTCCCGGCATCAGGGTGTTCACCCGCACCGTCGGCCCAAACGCCGCGGCCAGCCCCTCCGTCATCGCGTTCAGCCCGGCCTTGGATGCGGCGTAGGGGATGAACGATGGATGTGGCCGCAGCGATCCGTGGGTGCTGACATTGATGATCACCCCGCCGCCGTCGGCGACCATGCGTTCACCCACCAGGGCTGAAAGCCGGAATGGCCCTTTGAGATTGAGGTTGACCACCGCGTCGAACAGCTTCTCGCTGACGTTGGTCAACTTGTCGTAGGTCGGTGACATACCGGCGTTGTTCACCAGCACGTCGAGCTTGCCGAAGCCGTCGTAGACCGCCTCCACCAGCCCGTCCAGCTCGTCCCACCGCCCGACGTGCACGCCGTACGGCATTGCGGTACGACCGGTTTCATCTTTGATCTCCTTGGCCGTCGCCACGCAGGAGTCGTACTTGCGGCTGGCGATGACGACGTCGGCGCCGCAGCGCGCGGCGGCCAATGCTATTTCCCGGCCCAGACCACGGCTGCCGCCCGTCACGAGCACCACTCGGTCGGTCAGGTCGAAAAGATCGTCGGCGTAACCCATTTACGCCTCACCGGACTGTGCCAGCTCGGCGGCGGTGACGATCAGGCCGGGCACCATCGCGCCGAATGCCTCGGTCATCGTCGGGTCGCCCTTGCCGCTGGTGACCGAGGCGGCGTAGGTCTTCTCCAGCACGATGCCCAGCTTCCAGTTGGCCAGCACCAGGTAGTAGTGGATGTTTTCGGTCGACAGACCGCTGACCTTCTCGTAGTGCGCCAACAGCTCACTGCGCGTTGGCATGCCCTCCATCGGCAGGTAGAAGCCGGTCTCCTTGGGCTGCTCGCCGTCATAGCCGAGCAACGCCCACGCGACGTCGAGCAGCGGGTCCCCGATCGTGGTCATCTCCCAGTCCACGATCGCGGCCAGCCGGCCGGGTGCGCCGTGGGCGTACATCACGTTGGCGAATTGGTAGTCGCCGTGCATGATCCCGGGGGTGAAGTGCGCGGGCCGGTTGTTGCGCAACCATTCCGACGCGATGTCGAGGCCGGGTAGTTCGCGCACCTGGAACGACGCGAGGAACGCCAGCCAGCGCTCCACCTGGCGGTCGTGAAAGCCGTCGGGCTTGCCGAACCCCTCGAGGCCCTGCGCCTTCCAATCCAGCCGGCCGAGCTTGGCAGCCCCCTCGATCAGCTGGAACGCCAGGTCGCGACGGGCGCCGAGGTCGGTGTCGAACGGCATCTCCCAGCCGCCCTCCATCGGGCTCCAGCCGTCGACCTCCTTCATCAGGTAGAAGGGCTTGCCCAACACTTCGCCACTCTCGTCGGCGGCGATCAGCTCGGCGTGCGGCACGTCGGTGCCTTTGAGCGCGCGTTCCAGGCGGATCTCTCGGAGCAACTCGCCCAGCCTGCGCTCGTCGGCGCGGGGGCCGGGCATCCGCAGCACCATGCCCTGACCGCCACGGTTGATCCGGTAGAGCATGTTCTGCGATCCACCCTTGAGGACCTCGGCGGCGGGCTCTTCGCCGGCACCCGGGGCGTCCTGGGTGTCGAGCCACCGGCCGAGTATCGCGGTGTCCAGGTCCACGGGTTTTTCCGTTCTCATCATGGAACTCCTCAATCTCCGATCGGAGAATAGCATTCTCCGCGCGCCGAACCACTAGCGTTGGCGCACGCAGAACGAAAGGGGCGACGATGGCCGGTCCGCTGGATGGCATCAGAGTTGTCGAGCTCGGCGTGTGGGTCGCCGGACCCGCCGCCGGGGGAATCCTGGCGGACTGGGGCGCCGACGTCGTCAAGATCGAGCCACCGACCGGTGACCCGGCCCGCTTGTTCGGCCGGATGCTCGGGCTCGACGACGGCAGCAACCCGCCGTTCGAGATGGACAACCGGTCCAAGCGCAGCATCGTGCTCGATCTGACCACCGACGGCGGCCTGGCAACGGCACGCCAATTGCTCGCGGGCGCGGACGTTTTCATCACCAACGTGCGACCTGACGCGCTGGCCCGACTCGACCTGGACTATCCGAAGGTGGCCGCGCTCAACCCCGCCCTGGTGTACGGCCTGATCACCGGATACGGCGAGAAGGGGCCGGAAGCCAACCGCCCGGCCTACGACGTCGCGGCGTTCTGGGCCCGCTCCGGAGTGGCCGACCTGCTCACCCGTCCCGGCGACAGTCCGCCCTTCCAGCGCGGCGGTATGGGCGACCACATGACGGGGATGACGCTGGCCGCAGCGATCAACGCAGCGCTCGTTGCGCGCGCCCGGACCGGTGAGGGACAGCTGGTCACCACCTCGCTGTACCGGCAGGGCACCTACACCGTGAGCTTCGATCTCAATACGTTCCTGCTGAGCGGGCGGCCCATCGCGATCGGCCAGCGCGAGACGATGTTCAACCCGTGCATGAACAACTATCTGGCGGCCGACGCACGGCGGTTCTGGATCGTCGGGCTGGAGGCCGACCGGCACTGGCCGTCCCTGTGCCGGGCGGTGGGCTGTCCGGAATGGTTGAGTGACAGCCGGTTTACCACCGCACGCGACCGCGCGATCAACTCCCGCGAGCTCATCGCGACGCTCGACGCGATCTTCGCGACCAAGACACTCGCGGAGTGGGCGCAGGCGTTCGACGCCGAGCCCGAGCTGTTCTGGTCGCCGGTGAACTCGATGGAAGACGTCCTCGGCGACGAGCAGTTCCACGCCGCGGGCGGTCTGGTCGATGTGCCCGACGACGGCGGCTCGATGCCGATGATCGCCACGCCGGCCGATTTTCATGGCACTCCGTGGGCGCCGCGGTCGGCTGCTCCGAAGCTTGGCGAGCATACCGAGGAGATCCTGGCGGAGTTACAACAACGCTGAGTACTGTAACGGTCATGGATTTCTCCCGGGTCGAGTTGTCAGCCGAGGATGAGGAATTCCAGCGCCAGGTTCGGGCTGACCTGGACCGTCTGGTGACCGAGGACGTCCTCGCGCACGACAGGGCGACCGGCGAGAACTTCCACGAGGGCCTGCATCTGGCGCTGGGCGATCTCGGGTATCTGGCCAAGGACTTCAACGCGGAAGCCGACGGCGGCTTCAGCGCGGTTCAGCGCAGGATCTTCGATCTGGAGATCGGGCGTGCGCACGCACCGTGGTTCCACTGGCCGACCACCATGATGGTGGCCAGGACACTGGTCAAGTTCGCCGATCCGGACCTGCTCGCCGAGATCATGCCGTCGGTGCTTGCCGGCCGCACCCGGTTGTGCCTGGGCTACACCGAGCCCGAAGGCGGGTCGGACGTGGCGACGGTCAAGACCCGGGCGGTGCGCGACGGCGACGGATGGATCATTAACGGCGCCAAGATGTTCACCTCGAACGCCCACAACGCCCAGTACGTCTTCCTGATCACCAACTCCGATCCCGATGCGCCCAAACACAAGAACCTCACGATGTTCCTCGTGCCGATGGACTCCGACGGCGTCGAAGTTCAAGGGATCCGGACAGTGGACGGGGACCGCACCAACATCACCTACTACAGCGATGTCCGCGTCGACGACAAGTACCGCATCGGCGACGTCGACGGCGGCTGGGCGGTACTACGCGATGCCCTCAACTCCGAACACGGCACCGTCGAACGCAATGCCGAGGGGCTGGAGAAGCTGGCCACGATGACCGAACACATCCTGTTGACGGCCGAGGCGGTCGACGGGGTCGCCGCCGTCGCACGGGTCGACGACGACTCCGTCGCCTACCGGCTGGGGCGCGCGGCCGCACGTCTGGAGGCCGCATTGAGCGCCCCGGCGATGTCCGGGCGGGTATTGATCGCCCAGACGATGCGTGACACCGCCCCCGACCTGATGGACATCCTGGGCGCCGCCGCCAGCCTGCCGGTCGCCACCTTGGGGGCGGCCGACGATGGGGGAGCGGAGTACATCTTCCGATTGGCTTCGCCCGTAGGCATTTACGGCGGAACGCTGGAGATCTTCCGCAATATGATCGCCCAGCAGATCCTCGGCCTCGGCCGTCCCGCTTACGCGCCGCCGGTCAAGCGTTAGCTCGCAGCACGGTGTGCACGAAGCCCAGCTTGTCGGCCACGGGCTGGCTGATCTCGAACGGGTACAGCGGACCCTTGCCCATGGCCGTGTTGACCCGGTTGAAGAACAGCGAGATCCACTTCCAGTCGTCGAGCAGCTGGTCGATCGGCGCCCCGGCGTAGGACTCGAGTGGGACGACATCGCGCGGCGCGGCGAAGCGCACCCGGTCGGCATGCAACACCATGCCCGCCTCCCGGCTGGTGTCGATGGTGTCGATGATGTGCAGGTAGTGCGCGAAGCACTCGGCGAAGTCCTCCCACGGATGCATGGTGGCGTACTCGGAGATGAACGATGACCGCCAGTCGGCCGGTGCACCGAATTCGTAGTGCCGGGTCAGCGCGTCGGCGTAGCTGGCCCGCTCGTCGCCGAACAATTCGCGGCAGCGCGCCAGGTAACGCTGCGCGCCAGCGCCGGTTTCGACGAGGACGTTCTGGTAGTAGTGGCCGGCCTCGTGGCGGAAGTGGCCCAGCATGGTGCGGTAGGGCTCGCCCAGCTGAACGCGCAGTGATTCCCGGTATGCGTCAAGGGATTCCACCAGATCGATGGTGATCACCCCGTTCGCATGACCGATCGTGATGCGCTCGCTGGTGCTGTAACTCGACAGCAGGTCGAAGGCCAAGCCGCCGTCGCGCTGCCAGTACGGGTCGACCGGCAGACCGAGTTCGTCGAGCTGGTAGACCAGCCGGCGCAATGCCAGGGTGGCCGGCAGCATCTTCTCCCTGGCGATCGTGTCGTCGGGATCGGGTTCGCGCCGGATCAGCGCATGGGCCAGACACCGCCCGCGGGCCGCGACACCGGCGGACTCCGACGCCAGCCAGTTGCACTCCAGCGGCCCGGACTGGGTGCACCGCATCCACCGGACACGGTCGACCGTCGCGGCCCCGTCGCTCAGCGCCACCATCGACCTACTCGGCAGATGCAGGCCCACCGGGGTGCCGCACGACTGGCACGTGCTGCCCTCGAACGGAACGAAGTTGTGGCACACCGGACAGACGAAGGCGCGCATGGGCTTTATCGTTGCACGGGCGTCAGTAGGAGAAAGGGCCATCTCACTCATGCAGTTGCTGCTTGTCAGGCATGCGTTGCCGCACCGGACCGAGGCCGGCGAAGGAGCCGATCCCGAACTGTCCGAGGAAGGCTGGCAGCAGGCTGCGCGCCTGCCGGAAGCGCTGGCCCGATTCCCGGTCACCCGGCTGGTCAGCAGCCCGCAGCGGCGCGCGATCCAGACCGCCGAACCCGTCGCGAAGGCCCGCGAGCTGAGCCTCGACATCGACGAGCGGCTCGCCGAGTACGACCGCGGCCTGTCCCACTACGTGCCCATCGAACAGGTGCGCACCGAACGGCCCGAGGAGTGGGCGCGGATGGCCGAGGGCAGGCTGCCCAGCAGCGTCGACGAGGACGAGTTCCGCGGCCGGGTGGGCGCGGCGCTGTCCGACATCGTTGCCGCCGCCGGACACGACGACACGGTGGCCGTGTTCAGCCACGGTGGAGTGATCAACGTGATCCTGCACGAACTGCTGGGCACCAAACGGCTGCTGTCATTCCCGATCGACTACGTATCGATCACCCGCCTGCTCTATGCCCGCAACGGGTTCGGCACCGTGGCGGCGGTGAACAGCACCGAGCATGTCTGGGACCTCCTGCCGCGCAATCAGCGCTATTAGCTATACATAGCTGGTGACTTCACTGGACGGGCTCGACCTGGCAGCACTGGACCGGCACCTGCGGGAAGTGGGCATCCCGCGCACCGGTGAGCTGCAGGCGCAGTTCATCTCCGGCGGCCGTTCCAACCTGACGTTCTTGGTGTTCGACGATGTCTCCAAGTGGGTGCTGCGCCGCCCGCCGCTGCACGGCCTCACCCCGTCCGCCCACGACATGGGCCGCGAATACCGCGTGGTGGCCGCACTGGCCGGCAGCTCGGTACCGGTGGCGCCCGCGGTCACGATGCGTGACGACGACTCCGTGCTGGGGGCGCCGTTCCAGATGGTCGAATACGTGGCGGGCAACGTGGTTCGCAGCAGGGTCGAACTGGACGCCCTCGGCGGACCGGACGTGGTCAGCGCATGCGTCGACAGTCTGATCCGGGTGCTCGTCGACCTGCATGAGGTCGACCCCGATGCCGTGGGCTTAAGCGACTTCGGCAAGCCCAGCGGCTATCTCGAGCGGCAGGTGCGGCGCTGGGGTTCGCAGTGGCAGCACGTCCGGTTGCCCGACGACCCGCGCGACGGGGACGTCGAGCGGCTGCACGCCAAGCTGGCCGACACGGTGCCCGAGCAGAGCCGCACCTCGATCGTGCACGGCGATTACCGGATCGACAACACCATCCTCGACGCTGATGATCCGACTGTTGTTCGCGCCGTGCTGGATTGGGAGATGTCCACACTCGGCGACCCGCTCTCGGATGCGGCGTTGATGTGCGTGCACCGCGATCCGGCACTGAATCTGATCCTCAACGAGGAGACGGCCTGGACCGCACCGCAGATGCCGTCGGCCGAGGAGCTGGCGCACCGCTACGCCATGGCGTCCGGACACCCTTTGGCGCACTGGGATTTTCAGATGGCGCTGGGGTATTTCAAGCTGGCTATCATCGCGGCGGGCATCGACTTCCGCCTGCGGATGGCATCCGAGCGTCCCGAGGGTGACGACCGCGCCGGGCAGGCCGTAGCCGTCCTGATCAGTCGCGGCCTGGAGACGCTGCGCTAGTTGCTCCGTGCGGCTTTGAGATTCTTCTTTGCCGCGCGACGGAGTTGGAAAATCCGTGCCGCCCCGGCCAGCACGGTCACCAGGCCGCCACATACAGCCGCCATGAGGATCGCCACCCCCAACGGCAGCGACCAGCGCCAGCCGAAGAATGCGAACGACGTCGATTCGGTGTTCTGCGCGATGAAAATCAGCAGGATCGTCAGGATCAAGAATCCGGCGATCACCGAAGACCACAGTGCTGCGGCGCGGGTGAACTTGACTTCGGACACCGATGGCACGGGGCTGGGCGCGGGCGGCTCCGAGGCGGGCGGCGCCGGCGGAACCGGCAGCGTCGGCTCGTAGGGCGGGCCCGGAACTTCACTGGTCATCACCCCATCTTTGCCCGTTCTGCTCGATAAGGAAACAACCGGGGTTTAAACCTGGGCGGGTGACGGTCACTGCCGTTACTGTCGGTGAAACGGGCCGGGGTGAAAGGACGCTCATGAACGCGTCGCGGGGCGGAAAGCGACTGTGGTTGGTAGCGACTCTGTTCATGCTCGTCCTGCCGGTGGCAACGGCGTGTGGCAGTGCCAATCCACTCGGCGGCGGGTCGGCGTCGGGTGACCTGAAATCCCTCGTCGTCGGCTCCGCGGACTTCCCGGAATCGAAGATCATCGCCGAGATCTACGCACAGGCATTGGAAGCGAACGGTTTCACGGTCGGGCGGCAATTCGGCATCGGGAGCCGTGAGACCTACGTTCCCGCAGTGCGCGATCACTCGATCGATCTGGTGCCCGAATACACCGGAAACCTGTTGCAGTACTTCGATCCCAAGACCACGGTGACCACCCCCGATGACGTGGAGCTGGCGTTGTATCGGGCACTGCCCGGTGACCTGTCGATCCTGAACCCCTCACCGGCCAACGACACCGACACCGTCGCGGTCACCGAATCCACCGCGCAGAAGTGGAATCTCAAGACCATTGGTGATTTGGCGGCGCATTCCCCCGAGGTCAAATTCGGTGGCCCGTCGGAATTCCTGAACCGCACCGAGGGGCTGCCGGGGCTGAAAGCCAAGTACGGCCTGGACATCAAGCCGGACAACTTCGTTGCGATCAGCGACGGCGGCGGCCCGGCTACGGTGCGCGCGTTGGTGGACGGCACCGTCACTGCCGCTGACATTTTCAGTACTTCACCGGCGATCCCGCAGAACAAGCTGGTGGTGCTGGAAGATCCGAAGAACAACTTCCTGGCCGCGAACGTGGTGCCGCTGGTCAGTTCGCAGAAGAAATCCGATGAACTCAAAAAGGTGCTGGATGCGGTGTCTGCCAAATTGAGCACAGAGGCCCTTATCGAACTCAACACCGCCGTGTCCGGGAACTCCGGGGTCGATCCTGACGAGGCGGCCCGAAAATGGATCCGCGACAACGGTTTCGACAAGCCGATCGGGAAATAGATGATCACTTTCGACACGGTCACCAAGTCGTACCCGGATGGCACCGTTGCCGTCGACAACCTGAGCATGGAGGTGCCGACCGGCACACTCACGGTCTTCGTGGGTCCCTCGGGCTGTGGCAAGACCACTTCGATGCGGATGATCAACCGAATGATCGAGCCGAGCTCGGGGACGATCACCCTCGACGGCCGCGACATCGCAAGCGTCAACCCGAACAATCTGCGACTCGGGATCGGCTACGTCATCCAGAGTGGCGGGCTGATGCCGCACCAACGGGTGATCGACAACGTCGCGACGGTGCCGGTTCTCAAGGGTGAGTCACGGCGCACCGCCCGCAAGGCGGCCTACGCGGTTCTGGAGCGGGTGGGTCTGGATCCCAAACTGGGGGACCGCTATCCGGCGCAATTGTCCGGCGGTCAGCAGCAACGCGTCGGCGTGGCCAGGGCGCTGGCCGCCGATCCGCCTGTGCTGCTGATGGACGAGCCGTTCTCGGCAGTCGACCCGGTGGTGCGCGACGAGCTGCAGGCCGAAATCCTGCGTCTGCAAGGCGAATTGCAGAAGACCATCGTCTTCGTCACCCATGACATCGACGAGGCGATCAAACTCGGTGACCGGGTCGCGGTGTTCGGCCCCGGCGGCACCCTGCAGCAGTACGACGCCCCGGCGCGGCTGTTGTCCAACCCCGCCAACGAATTCGTCTCGGGCTTCATCGGCGCCGACCGCGGCTACCGCGGCCTGCAGTTCCGGCAGGCAACGGGGTTGCCGCTGCACGACATTCAGACCGTCAAAGAGGCCGAGATCGATGCGTTGTCGCTGGCGCCCGGTGATTGGCGGCTGGTGACCCGAGACGACGGCCGGCCCTACGCCTGGCTGAATACCGAGGGCGTGGAGCTGCACCGGGGCGGAAGTTCGTTGTACGACAGCACGATCGCGGGCGGATCGCTATTCGAACCGGGGGGCACGCTGCGGCTGGCACTCGATGCGGCGCTGTCCTCGCCGTCCGGCCTCGGGGTGGCCGTCGATGACAACGGTCAGGTGATCGGCGGGGTGAAGGCAGACGATGTCGTGGAAGCGCTGGAGGCCCAGCGGAAGCCATGACCTATCTGCTGACCCATCTCGACAAGGCGTGGGCGCTGACGGTTATTCACCTTCGGCTGTCCCTGGTTCCGGTGGTGCTGGGTCTGATCATCGCGGTGCCGCTGGGCGCCTACGTGTGGCGGACCACGGTGCTGCGCCGGCTGACCACCGTGACGGCGAGCATTATCTTCACGATCCCGTCGCTGGCGTTGTTCGTGGTGCTGCCGTTGATCATCCCGACCCGCATCCTCGACGAGACGAACGTGATCGTCGCGCTGACCCTCTACACCACAGCGCTGTTGGTGCGAGCCGTGCCCGAGGCGCTCGACGCGGTACCCGCCCAGGTGCGGGACGCTGCCACCGCCGTCGGCTACACGAGACTGAAGCGGATGCTCAAAATCGATCTGCCACTGTCGATTCCGGTTCTCATCGCTGGCTTGCGGGTGGTCGCGGTGACCAACATCTCGATGGTGTCGGTGGGTTCGGTAATCGGGATCGGTGGATTGGGAACCTGGTTCACCGAGGGATATCAGGCCGACAAGAGTGACCAGATCGTCGCGGGCATCATCGCGATCTTCCTGCTGGCGATCGTCATCGACGTGCTGATCCTGCTCGCCGGCCGGATCATCACGCCGTGGGCCCGGGTGAAGGTGTCGTCATGAACTTCCTGCACCAGGCGCTCGCCTACATCTTCACCGCCGCCAACTGGGAGGGTAAGGCCGGCCTCGGCGTGCGCATTCTCGAGCACCTGCAGTACACCGCGGTGGCCGTCGTCTTCTCCGCACTGATCGCGATCCCGATCGGACTGCTGATCGGGCATACCGGACGCGGCACGTTCCTGGTCGTCACCGGGGTCAACGCGCTGCGCGCACTGCCCACCCTGGGCGTGCTGCTGCTCGGTGTGCTGCTGTGGGGATTAGGTCTGCTGCCGCCGACCGTCGCCCTCATGCTGTTGGGCATCCCGCCGCTGCTGGCGGGCACCTACGCCGGAATCGCCAACGTCGACCCGGCGGTGAAGGATGCCGCCCGGTCGATGGGGATGACGGAGTCCCGGGTTTTGCTGCGGGTCGAGGTGCCCAATGCGCTGCCGCTCATTTTGGGTGGGCTGCGCACGGCGACGCTGCAGGTGGTGGCGACCGCGACGGTGGCGGCGTACGCCAGCCTGGGCGGGCTCGGTCGCTACCTGATCGACGGCATCAAGGTCCGCCAGTTCTACCTGGCGCTGGTGGGTGCGTTATTGGTGACGCTGTTGGCCCTGGTGCTCGACGGGCTGCTGGCGCTGGCGGTGTGGGCTTCGGTGCCTGGCGCCGGGCGATTCCGGCGGATGCCACAGCCGCTGCTCGACGACGAGGTCAGTTTCGATGCGCAAGGACCCGCGTCACGGAAGGGTCGCAGTTCGCGACCTGGTTACGAACGGGGTGGCCCGTCGCATACGGTAGACGGGTGAGTGCAGCCAACGACGCGACAGAAAGCGCCTGGCCGGCCATCCTGACCTGGCGCGCGCACGACGATTCGCGGATGGAGTCCGCCCGGGTCCAGCTATCGGGCAAGCGGATCAAAGCCTATGGCCGCATTGTGGCCTCGGCCGCCGCGACGAATCCCGCGTTCAGCGCGTCCTATGACCTGGTGACCGACGAGACCGGCGCGACCAAGCGGTTGTCGTTGAGCGTGACCCTCGCCGAGCGAGATCGGCAGCTGTCGATCGCGCGCGACGAGGAGAACATGTGGCTCATCACCGATCACCAGGGCCAGACGCGGGCCGCCTACGAGGGTGCGTTCGACGTCGACGTCGTCTTCAGCCCGTTCTTCAATGCGCTGCCGATCCGGCGCACCGGCCTGTACCAGCGGGTTGAATCGGTGACTTTGCCTGTGGTGTATGTGAGTTTGCCGGACCTGACCGTCAAGCAGGCGTCGATCAGCTACAGCAGCCTCGGCCCGGACAGCGGCGAAGGCATCAAGCTGCACTCGCCGGTCGCCCAGACCACGATCACCGTCGACAACGACGGATTCATCCTCGACTACCCAGGACTGGCAGCGCGGATCTGATCACCCCGCCGGCGCGACCGGCGGCGGCCAGCTCTTCACGCCAGTTTTCCTCGCCGATGGCGATCGTCACGATCTGCGGGCGCGAGAAGCTGTCGTAGCGGATCCGGGCGGCATGGCCGGCCTCGACGAGCTCAGCCACCGAACTCTTGTCGGCCAACGATTCGCGGGCCTGATGGAGCAGCTCCAGCGCGCGATCCAGGGCAGGCAGGAGTTGCTCGGCGTTGGCCTCGCACATCGCCCGCACGAGGTCGGGGGCGGTGGCTGCGACCCGGGTGCCGTCGCGGAACGAGCCGGCGGCCAGGGCGAAGGCCAGCGGCACTTCGCCGGCCGTCACGGCCAGCGCTTCGGCAAGCAGGTGCGGCAGGTGCGAAATGCTCGCCGCGGCCGCGTCGTGCTCATCGGACTTGGCGGGGACGACGACGGCATGGCAGTCCAGGGCCAGATCCATCACCTGCGCCCACACCTGCGCGTCGACGTGGTCGTCAACTCCGAGGACCCACGGCGCACCGGCGAACAGCCGTGCGTCGCCCGCGGCCCAGCCCGAGTGGGCGGTGCCCGCCATCGGGTGGCCGCCGACGTAGCGGTCCAGTAGTCCGGCCTTGCGCACCTCGTCGAGAACGGCGCCCTTGACGCTGATGACGTCGGTCAGCGGGCAGTCGCCGGCGACGTCCCTGACGTGGCCGAGGAGCAGGGACACCGCAGGCATCGGGACGGCCAAGACGATCAGCGCGTCGCGGTCGGCGGCCCATTGCAGGGCTTCGGTGAGGTCGGTGGTGGCGGCGAAGCCGTCGAAACGGGCGCCCTGGGCACCCTCGACGGACCGGTTGTAGCCAAGGGCTTCACGTCCGGCGGCCACCGCCGCGCGCAGGAGCGACCCACCGATCAGCCCGAGCCCGAGGATGCACACGGGTGTCTTCGTCACCTGTCCAGGTTGGCATATCAACGCGACGCGACCGATGGGTACCTGGTCAAAACGCCTGATCAGCGACTAGCGTATGCGCCCATGGCGGCACAGCGAGCGCAGAACAGCCCGGGGTCAGACACCCCGGACGGCTTTGCGGTAGCCGTAGTTCGCGAGGACGGCAAGTGGCGTTGCTCGGCCATGAGCCCGACGGTGCTGACCAGCCTGAGTGCTGCCGAGACGGAGTTGCGAGAATTGCGCAGCGCCGGCGCGGTGTTCGGGCTGTTGGACATCGACGACGAGTTCTTCCTGATCGTGCGACCCGCCCCGTCGGGCACTCGGCTCCTGCTCTCGGACGCCACCGCGGCACTGGATTACGACATTGCGGCCGAGGCGCTGGAGACGTTGGACGCCGACATCTCCCCCGAAGACCTCGAGGATGCCGACCCCTTCGAAGAGGGTGATCTGGGCCTGCTGGCCGACATCGGGCTGCCCGAGCCGGTGCTGAGCGTGATCCTCGACGAGACCGATCTGTATGCCGACGAACAGCTCGGCCGGATCGCGCGGGAGATGGGTTTTGCCGACGAGTTGGCAGCTGTGCTCGACCGCCTCGATCGGTGAGTTCTGATCTTCTCTTGGTTCGGGCGGCGATCGACGCTGCCGGTTTAGCCGGTCCCGACGACGTGCCGATCGGCGCGGTGGTGTTCGGCCCCGACGGAACCGAGCTGGCCCGCGCGGCAAACGCCCGCGAACAGCTGGGCGACCCAACCGCGCATGCCGAGATCCTGGCGCTGCGGGCGGCCGCCCAGGCCTACGGCGACGGCTGGCGGCTGGAGGGGACGACGCTGGCGGTGACCGTCGAGCCCTGCACGATGTGCGCGGGCGCGCTGGTGATGGCGCGGGTGGCGCGGGTGGTTTTCGGGGCATGGGAGCCTAAAACCGGTGCGGCAGGGTCACTTTGGGATGTGGTGCGGGACCGGCGGCTGACCCATCGGCCTGAGGTGCGCGGGGGAGTGCTGGCCGAGGAGTGCGCCGCGCTGCTGGAGGGCTTTTTCGCCCGTCAGCGCGATTTGGGGTAGTCCGGCTGTGGGACGTAAGCTCTTCGGCGGTGGCGTGTCCGAGCGGCCTAAGGAGCACGCCTCGAAAGCGTGTGACGGGTAACCCCCGTCCGAGGGTTCAAATCCCTCCGCCACCGCCAAGTTCGTCCGGTCGAAAGTGCTGGCAAACTGGTCTATCCGCTGACTTTCTGAAGCGGGCTGGACCTTGCGTGGATTCTTCCAGCAATTGGCAGACCGGGATCGGTCGGGGCGAGCCAACCGGTCGCAATTGTGCTAGCGCGTGCAATCCAACGAAACCGAGATCGACCGGCTGACTATCACTTCCACCAGGTCGAAGTCATGACCATCGCCATGTTTGCCGCCGTGCCTACCCCCGTTGTCAACGCGGATGAGCCTAGTGACTGTCTGCGGATTCCGGACGCTGGTGACTACGCATGTTGCGAGCGGCCCACTGCCGATCCGATCGATATTGACCGTGTATCCCTCGGCTTCGAGCTGGCCTATGGTGCCGAAGGCCGACGGCTCGGCCGACGCAACGTCCACCGGTGCGATGAGCACCCCGCATGCTGCCTGTGCCAGAGCGGCGAGTGCGAATGCCATATGCATTACCCCGCCCTCCATTCTCTAGAGGGTTTCCCTACAGGGTCCATCGGTGTTCGGGTCCCATTCGTTTCCTGAGATCCCATGCAGCCCGCCGAGCACGCCGCTAAGGTTCGGCCGGCTGCGAATCGCCTGCAGTCCGGGGCGCTCGTTGCAGGTCGCGTAGACCCGGTGAGGTGCGTGGCCCAGAGCCCGGAATCGGGTTTGTGGTCATGGCGGTGACGAGGCCCCTTACGGACAGCGGGTCATCTTCACGGTTTTGCCGCCGTCGTTGCGCGATTCCATAGTCTTGTCATCGATAACCGTTACGTTGACCTTCAGTTCCGGCGCGTCGGCAAAACTGATTACTCCGTCGCTGTACGACCAGTCCCCAAAGGGGCCGTCGCTGGTGCCATCCGCCCGCAGGTCTATCGCCAGCGCACAGTCGCCATCGGTACCCCATTTTCCGACAAGGAACTCCTTGGTCGGCTTGTCGCTCTTGGCGGGGGCGGCCTGCGTACTTGTCACGGCTACAGTCGATTTGGCTGGCGAAGGGGGCTCATCCGGGGCCTGTCCAGCGGACTTGGTCCCGCCACCGCACCCAGCAAGGACAAGCGCGGCAACGGCGGCAACAGCGAATCGAATCTTCATGGAATTCTCCGGTTCGTAATACTCGCCTTGGAGGGTTCACCCGGGCAATCAAGTTGGTAGAGAACGTCTCGCAACCACGAACGTAATCGACCTCGAACCCGGTGACGACAAGAACGTCAAACACGAGGTGTCGAGGTAATCAATACCCGTGATTACCGCACGGGTCATCCTCTCGCGCTCCCCGAGTTTGGATGTGAGCCCTGACGTCGCTCCCCTCTACGTCCTCGGCCCAAGTTCCCAGACCGACACGACGCCCCCGTTCCACACCCGGACAGCGGCAAGATCTCGACGGTGACGCCGATTGGCTAGCCCTGAGCCCCAAGCGGATTGGCTGGCGGGCCGATCCTGCGATGCCGCTGTGAATCGGCGGCCGCGCGTCGCCCTTCCCAGGAACCTGACCTACGCTGGCGTTTCGGAGACACAGCGCTGTAGGCCAGGGGGTATGTGATCATGACGACAGCTTCAACCAGTACTCGGCGGTTCCTTTATGCCGCAATCGGATTGGTGATCGCCGCCGCCCCGGCTGTCGCCGTCGTCGCCGGTATCGAAAGCACCGCACCGCACCTGGCCGCCCAGTGCCAGGACACCGACACCGAGGACAGCTTCTCGATGAACTGCGCCCCGACCGTCATCCCCGACACCAGCGACCAGCTCACCGAGGCCGAGGTGGCCGAGCCCGGCTTCAACGGCGGCGGCAACCACAGCGGCGGCGGTGGTGGCGGAGGCGGCCACCACTAGCTCTGCGATGAGCGGATTCCTCCGCGAGGCTCCACGCTGTGTGGTGAACCGGTGTAATGGGAACCCGGGGTAGAACCAACGCGGAGGTTCTCTATGGAGCTGATTTCGCCGACCGATTCGATGTTCTTGCTGGCTGAGTCGCGCGAACACCCCATGCATGTCGGCGGTCTGCAATTGTTCGAGCTGCCCGAAGGTGCAGGCCCGGAATTCCTGGCCGACATCTACGCCGAGATGCTCGCCGATGACGACGTGCAGCCGACATTCCGCAAGCATCCCGGTGAGCTGCTCGGTGGCATCGCCAACCTCACCTGGTCCTTCGACCGCGACATCGACCTCGAATACCACCTGCGCCGCTCCGCTCTTCCCTCACCCGGCCGGGTCCGCGAACTGCTCGAGCTCACCTCGCGGCTGCACGGCAGCCTGCTGGATCGGCACCGTCCGCTATGGGAAACCCACCTGGTCGAGGGTCTCAACGACGGGCGGGTTGCCGTCTACACCAAGGTCCACCACTCGCTGCTCGACGGTGTCTCGGCGGTGAAGCTCATGCGTCGCTCGCTCTCCACGGATCCGCAAGACACCCAGGTGCGGGCGCCGTACAGCCTCCCACCGCGTCCACGCGCCAAGGAAAAGCGCAGCCTGACTCCGGTGGACGAGCTGAAGCGACTGGCCGGGTCGATCGCCGGCCTGGGCCCCTCGGCGTTGACGGTCGCCCGCGCCGGCCTGCTGGAACAGCAGCTGACGTTGCCGTTCGGGGCGCCCAAGACGATGTTCAACGTGTCCATCGGCGGGGCCCGCCGGGTCGCGGCGCAGTCCTGGCCGATCAAACGCATCGTCGCCATCAAGGACGCCGCCGGAGTCACCCTCAACGACGTCATCCTGGCCATGTGCGCCGGCGCCCTGCGCGCCTACTTGATCGAGCACGACGCGCTGCCCGACCGGCCGCTGATCGCCATGGTTCCGGTCAACCTGCGCTCCGAGAACGACCACTCCAGTGGCGGCAATCAGGTGGGCAGCATCCTGTGCAGCCTGGCCACCGACCTGAGTGATCCCGCGGAACGCCTGGCGACGATCCATGCGTCGATCAGCGGCAACAAGGACGTGTTCTCGCAGCTGCCCAGGCTGCAGCAGCTGGCCCTGTCGGCGTTCAACGTCGCACCGCTGGCGCTGACCCTGTTGCCGGCGCTCGCGGCCGCGGCCCAGCCGCCGTTCAATATCGTGATCTCCAATGTGCCCGGCTCCCGCGAGCCGCTGTACTGGCGCGGAGCCCGCCTCGACGGAAACTACCCGCTGTCGATCGCCCTGGACGGCCAGGCACTCAACATCACGCTGTCCAACAACGCCGACAATCTCGACTTCGGGTTGGTCGGTTGCCGGCGCAGCATCCCGCATCTGCAGCGGCTGCTGGTTCACCTGGAAGACTCGCTGACCGCGCTCGAAGAGGCAGTCGGAGTCTGACAAAAAAGAAGCGGCGGTGACCCCTCAGGGCACCGCCGCTCCGTCTGGCCCCCCGCTACGGGCAGGTGACCTCAATCTCGAAGGGCTTGGTTACCGGCTGCATCGGGTTTGCCATGTCGACACCCGTCGCAGTTCCGCTGATCTTGTACGTGTTGCCATCCTTGGTGGCGGTCGCGCTGGCCCCACCTGGCACACCGGCGGTGTAGCCCAGCGTCACGCCGTTGACGTTGCCCAGCCCGACGGACTGCACGGTAGAGCCGTCCGCGGACAGGACCGCCGCGATGCCCGTCATCGCCTCGCCGATCGCGATGTTCATGTTGCCCCCGGCCGACGCACAGACGACCTGCCCCTGCACGTTCTGCGCCTGGCCGTCGATCGTCACCTTGGCGCTGCCGGCACCCGCGGTTGCGCTGGGGGATCCCGCCGCGCTCGTTGTCGCCGCTGCGGAGGTCGTAGCCTTCGCGCTCGTCGTCGACTCAGTTTTCTTCTCGTCCTTGGAACAACCGGACAGCCCCGCCACCAAGACTGCGGCGCCGGCGACGGTCACCACCAATCCACGCTTCACCGAATGTCTCCTTAATGTAGGCGTGATCCGTCGCCATTGACGGATCATCGAGGGAAAGTATGGTTCGCGAATTCCCGCTGATGGCAGGAATGGACGAAATATTTGCCTGCCAGCCAGCTCGCAGAAATCATCTCGACTATCGGGCAAATCCACTTCGGCGCAAGAAAAGTCGGTATCTTCACGGCCATGCAGGCGTTGCGAACACCCGACGAGCGGTTTGCCGAAATCCCCAATTTCCCTTATTCGCCACGCTATTGCGAGCTCGACGACGACGAAGGCGGTCGTGTCAGGGTGGCCTGGATTGACGAGGGACCCGCTGATGCCGACCCGATTCTGCTGTTGCATGGCGAACCATCCTGGTCGTTTTTGTACCGCACGATGATTCCCGTTCTGGTCGCCGCCGGGCACCGCGTCGTCTGCCCGGATCTGGTCGGGTTCGGCCGCTCCGACAAACCCACCCGCCGCGACGACCACAGCTACGCCCGGCACGTCGAGTGGATGCGCGCGTGCGCGTTCGATGTCCTCGATCTGCGCCGGGTGACCCTTTTCGGTCAGGACTGGGGCGGACTGATCGGGCTCCGGCTGGCTGCCGAGAATCCGGACCGCTTTGCCCGCATCGTCGTCGCCAACACCGGCCTTCCGACCGGCGACTTCAACATGCCCGAGGTGTGGTGGCGGTTCCGCGAGGCGATCCAGACCTCCCCGAGCATCGATGTGGGGCGATTCGTCGAGTCGGGCTGTCAGCGGCCGATGGCCGACGACGTGCGCGCGGCCTACAACGCGCCGTTCCCCGACGACAGCTTCTGCGCCGGTCCCCGGGCCATGCCCGGGCTGGTGCCGACCACCCCGGACGATCCCGCCTCCGGCGCCAACCGGAGTGCGTGGGCGGCGTTGACGGCCGGCTCGACCCCGATGCTGGTGGCGTTCAGCGACGGCGATCCCATCACCGGTGCGATGGCCCCGATCTTCCAGCAGATGCGCGGCGCCCAGGGCATCGAGCACCCGACCATCCACGGCGCCGGGCACTTCCTGCAGGAGGACGCCGGCGAGGAGCTCGCCGGTTACATCGTGCGGTTCCTGGAGCTGGGCGCTGGTTAGATAGCCCGGTGCCGTTTTTCACCGTCGACGCCGAACTGCCCGGCCGTCGTGGTCGTACCGGCGTGATCCACACGCCGCACGGCGATATCCACACCCCGGCGTTCATCGCGGTGGGCACCAAGGCCTCGGTCAAGGCGGTGCTGCCCGAGACGATGCGTGAACTCGGCGCGCAGGCCGTACTCGCCAACGCCTATCACCTCTATCTGCAGCCCGGCCCCGACATCGTCGACGAGGCGGGCGGCCTGGGCGCGTTCATGAACTGGCCCGGGCCGACGTTCACCGACAGCGGCGGCTTCCAGGTGCTCTCGCTCGGAGCGGGATTCCGCAAGGTGCTGTCGATGGATGCCAACCGGGTGCAGGCCGACGACGTGATCGCCGAGGGCAAGCAGCGCCTGGCCCATGTCGACGACGACGGGGTGACGTTCATCTCGCATCTCGACGGGTCGACGCATCGGTTCACCCCCGAGGTGTCGATGCAGATTCAGCACAAGATCGGCGCCGACATCATCTTCGCCTTCGACGAGCTGACGACATTGGTGAATACCCGTGGCTACCAAGAGGAGTCGGTGGCCCGCACCCAGGCGTGGGCGGTGCGTTGCCTGACCGAACACCGCAGGCTCACCGCCGCGCGGCCAGAGCGACCCAGCCAGGCGCTGTTCGGTGTGGTGCAGGGCGCGCAGTACGAGGATCTTCGTCGCCAGGCGTCCCGAGACCTGGCGGGCATCGTCGACGCCGAGGGCCGCGGCTTCGACGGATACGGCATCGGGGGAGCGCTGGAGAAGCAGAACCTGGCCACGATCGTCGGATGGTGCACCGACGAGCTGCCCGACGACAAACCGCGGCACCTGCTCGGGATCAGTGAGCCCGACGACCTGTTCGCCGCAGTCGCCGCCGGCGCCGATACCTTCGACTGTGTGTCACCGTCGCGGGTGGCGCGCAATGCGGCTGTGTACTCGCCGACGGGCCGGTTCAACATCACCGGCGCGCGCTACCGCCGCGACTTCACCCCGATCGACGCCGACTGCGACTGCTACACGTGCGGCCACTACACCCGCGCCTACCTGCACCATCTGTTCAAGGCCAAGGAGATCCTGTCCGCGACCCTGTGCACCATCCACAACGAGCGGTTCGTCATCCGGCTCGTCGACCAGATTCGCGCCGCGATCGGCGCCGGTGAGTTCGACGAACTGCGCGATCACGTTCTCGGGCGCTACTACGGGTCTTCTTGACGCCCAAACCGACGATTCGCCGCGTTTGTGCGAGTAAATCGCGACATTTCGTCGATCTCGGCGCAGACTCTGACTCTTGCACGCGTGCACAATAGGTAGATGACTGCTCCCGCCGAGCCGCAAGCACTGCTGCTGAAACTGCTCGACCCCGCAATCCGGGCCAACCCGTACCCCGTGTACCGGGAGATCCTCGACAGCGGGCCGATGCAGATGCCCGAGTCCACGCTGCACGTACTGTCAAGCTTCGCCGACTGCGACGAGGTGCTGCGGCACCCCGACTCGTGCAGCGACCGGCTGAAGTCCACCGTCGCGCAGCGGGCCATCGCCGCCGGGGAACAGCCCCGGCCGTTCGGTACCCCGGGATTCCTGTTCCTCGACCCGCCGGACCACACCCGGCTGCGCAGGCTGGTGAGCAAGGCGTTCTCGCCCAAGGTGGTCAAGTCGCTGGAACCCGACATCACCGGGCTGGTCGACGATCTGTTGGACAAGGTCGACGAGACCGGCGAGTTCGACGTCATCGAAGGCCTGGCCCATCCGCTGCCGGTGGCAGTGATCTGCCGGCTACTGGGCGTGCCGATCGATGATGAGCCCCAATTCAGTTCGGCGTCAACACTTCTGGCGCAGGGGCTGGATCCATTCGTCACCTTCTCTGGCGAGACGCAGGGCCTTGAGGCGCGGATGCAGGCCGGCCTGTGGCTGCGGGGCTATCTGCGCGAGCTGCTCGAGCGGCGGCGCTCGCAGCCGGCCGACGATCTGATGTCGGCGCTGATCTCGGTCGAGGAGTCCGGTGACCAGCTGACCGAGGAAGAGATCGTCGCCACCTGCAACCTGCTGCTGATCGCCGGTCACGAGACGACGGTGAACCTGATCGCCAATGCGATCCTGGCGATGTTGCGCAACCGCGAGCACTGGACGGCGTTGAGCGCCGACCCCAGCCGAGCATCGGCCATCATCGAAGAGACGCTGCGCTACGACCCACCGGTGCAACTGGCCAGCCGGGTCGCCGGGGCCGACATGGAGATCGGCTCCATCCGAGTTCCCAAGGGCGACATCATGATGGTGTTGCTCGCGGCCGCGCACCGCGACCCCGCGGTCGCCGACCGTCCCGACGAATTCGACCCGACTCGCAGCGCGATTCGCCATCTGGCGTTCGGACACGGCGCGCACTTCTGCCTCGGCGCCCCGCTGGCGCGGATGGAGGCCGCCGTGGCGTTGTCCGCGGTGACCAAGCGCTTCCCGGATGCCCGCCTGGCCGACGAACCGACCTACAAGCCGCATGTCACGCTGCGGGGCATGGCCCGCCTCGACGTCGCCGTGTGAGCGCTCAACACTGGTGGGGTGGCGCCCCCGTGATCAGCGCCTGGTCGTAGCGCGGCGCAATTCCTTTGACCGAGTCCATGAAGCCGTCGAGGTCGACGCGGCGGGCGGAAATCCAGGTGCCCAGCGTGTGGACGGTGTCCTGGAGTCGGGCCGGGTCGACGGTGTAGGGGTCGGTGCTGAGCAGCACGAAGTCCGCGAGCTTGCCCGTCTCGATCGAGCCGATCTCGTGGTCGCGCTTCTGCTGCCACGCGGCGTTGATCGTGTGCGCCTGTAGCGCCTCGTCGAGAGTCAGGGACTGCTCCGGTGCGTGAACCGTCCCGGACGCACTTCGCCGGGTGACCGCGTTCTGGATGTTGAGCCACGGCAAGGGTGGTGACAGGTAACCGTCGTTGTGGAAGGTGGGCCGTACCCCGCCGTCGTAGGCGTCCCGGTACGGCTGCCAGCGGGCTCCATAGGACGGCTCGAAGATCACCCCGTCATACAGGTCGCCCCAGTAGAGCGCCTGAAAGGGTGACATCGAGGCGGTGACCCCGAGCTCGCCCGCTCGTGCGCACTGCTCCCTGCTGGGAGTGGCGAAATGCTCGACGCGCCAGCGGTGATCGAGGCCGCTGAGCCCAAGGCCGTTCAGCGCCTGCTCGTAGCCGTCGAGTACGACGTCTATGCCTGCGTCGCCGTTGATGTGGGTCGCGATCTGAAAGTCCTTGTCGCCGAACTGGCTTACCAGAGCGAGGAACTGGTCCAGGGAGTAGTTCAGCACGGACAAACCGGGAGCGGAGCCCACGGGAACATCGGCGATGCGGGCGCGGGCAGAGTCCAGATAGGGCACGCTGATGGCTGCCGTTCCGATGGACGGACTGCCGTCCATCCAGATCTTATAGCCGACACGGCGGATCATGCCGGACAGCTCACCGAAGTCCATGTCCGAGTGCGCCGCCGGGTCGTAGGTGGTCTGATACAGCGAGTACCGCACGGGACAGCCGGGCAGCGCCGCCAAGGCCTCCATCGGCGCGCGCAGCCTGCTCACAAATCCGAGATCCCCGACGGCGGTGAAACCGTTGCGCGCCAGCGTGGCATACCACGCGCCGAGATTGAACAGCGGCGACGGGACAACCCCGGGCAGGAAGGCGCTGAGCGCCATCAACGTTGCCTGAGTTTCGAACCCGACTCCTCCCGCCGTCCCATCCGACCGACGGGTCCACCGCGCGTCCGGGGTATCCGCCGGGGGCATGGCGTTCGTCCAACCGAACAACTGCGTGGCACGCGAGTTGAAATACAAAGCGTGGCCCGTGATGTCGAAGATGAGCACCGGATGATCCGGGAAGTACCGATCCAGGCTGGTACGGTCCGGCATCGGGATCGACAGCAGCAGCCGGTCGAGCCCGTTGAACAACAGCGGTTGGCCGGCGGGCGTCTGTTTGCGCAGTCGGTCGAAGAGTGCCTCGAGTTCGGACCAGGTGGGAAAGCCGACGAACGGGGCGATCCAGTGCGCCGGCTGCTGGCACAGCACTGCGGCGGGAACGGGATGGTCGTGTGCCTGAATGAACCCGGGCATCAACACGGCCGGGCCGAGGTCCTCGATCGAGGCGTCCGGTGCCGCGCCCTGACAGTGAGCGAGTGAACCCACCGCGGTGATGGTCCCGGAGTCGGCGTCGATTGCGACGGCTTCCGCCCGGGGCTGCGCGGGGTCCATCGTGATGACCGAGGCGGCCTTGAGAATCGATCGGCTACCCACGTGCGCTCCTCTCCTGTGCATCGGACGAGCCGGTGCACTGCTGGCCGTCACCGATCATGCCGCAACTCGAGTGTGAGGGCGGAGCTAGCCGAACAGCTCAGCCAGCCGGTTGCGGTCGACGGACCCCTTGGCGGTCACCGGCAGCTCATCCACCGGCGAAATCCGTTCCGGCACCTCGAAACGCGCCAGCCGCGACGCGCAGAACGCCTGTAACGTCACGCCGTCGAACGACGCGCCGGCCCTAAATACGACTACCGCCGCGACCTGTTCGCCGTACTTCTCATCCGGCACGCCGAACACCGCCGCCTGCACAACGTCGGGATGAGCCAGCAGCACATCCTCGACCCGCTCGGGTGAGATCTTCTCGCCGCCGCGGTTGATGATGTTCTTGATGCGGCCTCGAAGTGTCAGCACACCAATGGTATTCACCGATCCGAGGTCACCGGTGCGCAGCCAGCCGTCGACGAACGTCGCGGCGGTGGCCGCCGCGTCGTTGAGGTAGCCGCGGGCCACGGCAGGCCCGCGCAACCAGACCTCACCGGTGTCGGCGATGCGCAGCTCGGCGCCGACGGGCGCCCCGACCGTCTGCAGGCGGGTCTCGGCGTCGGCGGTCGCGGCCACCGCGCAAGCCTGGTGGGTTGCCTCCGTCATGCCGTATGCGGGCAGCACCGGCGCGCCGAAGGTCTCTTCCAGGCGCCCGGCCACCGCCGGCGGCAGCGGGGCGCTGCAACTGCGCAGAAACCGGAGCCGCGCGGCTGCCGGTGCCCCGGCGGGTGCGACATCCAACAGGACCTGATAGATCGTCGGCACCGCGGTGACCCAGGTGGCTCGCGTCGCGGCCAGCTCGTCGAAGAATGTGTGGGCCGAAAAGCGGGCTTTCTCAGGCAGTCCCAGTGTTCCGCCGCTGGCCAACGTGGCCAGCAGTCCAGCTACCAGCCCGTGCCCGTGGAACATCGGCATCACCGCGACGGTCGCGTCCTCGGCGCCTAGGCCATATGCGGTGACGACGTTGTTCATCGCCGTCGCCAGCGCGTCATGCGTCCACGGCACCATCTTCGGCTTGCCGGTCGTGCCCGAGGTGAACATCACCATGGCGTCGTCGGCCGTCAATCCGATCGCCGAGGGATCCCCACCCGCTGCCGGGACGCCGCTGATCGTGCACTGCGATCCGTCGATCCCGACGGCGATTTCGGGGGCGCCGTCGAGCGCTGCGGCGGGCTTGTCGGTCAGCACCGCTCGGGAACCCAGCCGTTGCATGCGGTCCTGCTGCTCGGCGGGCGGTAGTGCCGGGTCCAGCGGCGCCACCACCAGCCCGGCCCGCGCGGCGCCGAGCAATCCGACGATGTAGGCGACGGTATTGGCCGCCCGCAACCCGACCACGTCCCCGGCTGCCAACCCGGTGCCCACCAATGCGGTCGCCGCCTGCTCGATCAGCTCGGCCAGGGCCGGGTAGCCGATGGAGCGGTTCTCGGCGGTGACGACCACCGCAACCGCTCCCGGGGTGGTCGCAGCGGTGTGCGCGACCAGGTCGCCCAGCTTCATAATCGGCCTCCGGTCAGATGACGTGTGCGGTCTTCAGGTCCTCGATCTGGTCTGCGGTGTAGCCGAGGCCGCTGAGCACATCGATTGTGTGCTCTCCCAGTAGGGGAGCGCCGGTGATTGTCGGGGTGAAGTCGGAGAACTTCACCGGGCTGCCGACCGTCAGGTACGTGCCGCGCTCCTCCTGCTCGACCTCGACAATGGTGCCGCTCGCGCGCAGCGCGGGGTCGTAGGCGATCTCCTTCATGCTCAAGACCGGCGCGCACGGCACGTCGTACTTGCGCAGGATGTCCACGGCCTCGTACTTCGTCTTATCGGCCAGCCATTTCTCGATATCGGCGAAGATGTCGAAGATGTGCGGCTGACGGGCCTCGGCGGTGCTGTAGGCGGGGTCGTCCACCCATTCCGGTTTGCCGACCGCCTCGCAGGTCTTCGCCCAGTTCTGTTCCTGGATGGTGAAGTAGATGTAGGCGTTGGGATCGTCCTGCCAGCCTTTGCATTTGAGCACCCAGCCGGGCTGACCGCCACCGCCGGCGTTGCCGCCGCGCGGCACCGCATCGCCGAACGGGGTGTTGGGGTACTGCGGATACTCCTCCAGGTAGCCGACCGCCTCCAGGCGTTCCTGGTCGCGCAGCTTCACCCGGCACAGGTTGAGCACCGCATCCTGCATGGACACCGAAACCTTCTGTCCCACATCAGTCTTCTCACGGGCTAACAGTGCGGTGAGGATCCCGATCAGCAGGTGCATCCCGGTGTTGCTGTCACCGAGGGCCGCGGAGCTCACGGTCGGCGGGCCATCCCAGAACCCGGTGGTCGACAGTGCGCCGCCCGCGGCCTGCGCCACGTTCTCATAGACCTTCAGGTCCTTCCACGGTGATTCCTCGTTGAAGCCCTTCACCGAACCGAAGATCAGCCGGGGATTGAGTTCGTGAATGTGCTCCCAGGACAATCCCATTCGGTCCAGAGCACCCGGAGCGAAGTTCTCCACCAGCACGTCGGCCTCACGAATCAGCTTCTCCATCACCGCCAGCCCCTCCGGGGTCTTGGTGTTGATCGCCAGTGAGCGCTTGTTGCTGTTGAGCATGGTGAAGTACAGCGCGTCGTGATTGGGGATGTCGCGCAATTGATGACGCGTGACGTCACCGCCGTCGAGGCGCTCGACCTTCAGGACGTCGGCGCCGAACCACGCCATCATCTGGGTGCAGGCCGGTCCGGCCTGAACGCCGGTGAAGTCGATCACCTTGATACCGGAAAGCGGTCGTGGAACTTCTGCGTTCATCGGTCTTCCCTCTCGCTCAGGCTTGGGTGGCTTGCAGTGCGCTGCGGGGATTGAGGTTGGTCAGGTGGCCGCTCTCGGTGCCGGCCGACGGATCCAGTTCACAGTCGATGAGTGTGGGCCTGCGCGACGCGACCGCCGCGGCCAAGGCGCTGGCCAGATCGTCGGGAGTGTCGACGTGGTATCCCGTCCCGCCGAACGCCTCGATGAGCCGCTCGTGGTGGGCGCGCGGTGCCAGCACCGTGGGCTCCGGGTCGGTGCCGTAGGGGTCTACCCCGTCGCCGCGGTAGACCCCGCCGTTGTTGAGGATGACGACGGTGATGGGAAGGCCGTAGCGGCAGATGGTTTCGATCTCCATCCCGCTGAACCCGAAGGCGCTGTCCCCTTCGATCGCGATGACGGGCTGGCCGGTTTCGACGGCTGCGGCGATCGCGTAGCCCATACCGATGCCCATGACGCCCCAGGTGCCGCAGTCCAGGCGGTGCCGCGGCACCTGCATGTCGACGACGTTGCGGGTGATGTCCAGCGCGTTGGCGCCTTCGTTGACCAGATACACCTCGGGGTGATCGCGGACGAAATCCCGGATCGGCCGCAACGCGTTGTAGAACCGCATCGGCCGGGGATCTTCGGCCAGCCGGCCGGCCATCGCGGCGGCATTGTGCTCGCGCTTGGTGGCCAACTCTGCCTGCCACGCCTGTGGGCACGCGACCGGTTGGCGTTGCAGTCCGGCGTCGAGTGCGGTGATGACCGACGTGATGTCGCCGGCCAACGGCACGGTGGTCGGTTGATTGCTGTCGAATTCGGCCGGGTCGATGTCGATTTGGATGAACTTGGTGTCGACGGACCAATGCGGAGCCTCGCCGTGCTGCAGCAGCCAGTTCAGCCGTGCGCCGACCAGTAGCACGACGTCGGCCTTCGACATAGCCAGTAACCGGGCCGCAGCGGCGGAGAGCTGGTGGTCGTCGGGGATCAGACCCTTGGCCATCGACATGGGCAGGAACGGGATGCCAGTGTTCTCGACGAACGCACGAATCTGCGGGTCGGCCTGGGCGTAGGCGGCACCCTTGCCCAGCACGATCAGCGGGCGCTGCGCGCCGGCCAGCAACTCCAACGCCCGCAAAACCGCGTCGTGCGAAGGGGATTGGGCGGGTGCCGGGTCGGTGACCTTCCACAGGGTCGCTGCGCCGGCCGCCGCGTCGATGGTCTGGGCCAGAACGTCGGCGGGGATATCGAGGTACACCCCGCCTGGTCGGCCGGACACCGCGGTGCGGAACGCCCTGGCGATGCCGCGCCCGATGTCCTCCACACGATCGATGCGATAGCTGGCCTTGGCAAGGGGTTTGGCAATGGCCATCTGGTCGAGCTCTTCGTAATCGCCGCGCTGCAGATCGACGATGGCCCGCGTGCTTGATCCCGCGATGTGGACCATGGGGAAGCAGTTCACCGTCGCGTTGGCCAACGCCACCATGCCGTTGAGGAACCCGGGTCCCGAAACCGTCAGGCACACACCGGGTTTGCTGGTCAGGAAGCCGGCAGCGGCGGCGGCGTGGCCGGCATCGGACTCGTGCCGGAATCCGATATAGCGGATGCCGGAGGCCTGAGCCAGCCGGGCGAGGTCGGTGATGGGGATACCGACCACCCCGTAGATGGTGGCGACATCGTTGAGTTTGAGCGCGTCGACCACGAGGTGGAACCCGTCGGTCAGCGGACCGTTCGTGCCTGGCGAAGTCATGGTTGAAGTGTGCTCGACCTGAGCGGCCTGGACCAGAGCGCTAGCGGTACATCGAGCGGTAGGGCTAGCCCCCAGTGGGCAGCGGAATCGTCACGGTGATCGTCGTGCCGGCGCCGGCCTTGCTGACGATGCCGAGGCGACCGGACAGCGCTTCGACCCGGTCCTTGAGCCCGACCAATCCCGACCCGCCGCCGGCACCGGCGCCCCCGACGCCGTCGTCGGTGATGCGCAGCGTCAGCTCGGTGTCCGTCACCCTGGCCCACACGGTGACCTCGTCGGCCTGTGCATGTTTGGCGGCGTTGGTGAGCACCTCGGCGACGACGTAGTAGGCGGCCACCTCTGCCGATTCGGGCAGCCGGCGGTCGACGTCGAGGTCCAGGCTGACCGGGACCGCAGACCGCCGGGCCAGCGTCTTGATCGCCGGACCCAAACCGCCCCGGGACAGGATCGCCGGGTGAATGCCCCGGGACAACTCCTGCAGGTCGGTGTGCAGCTGGCCCAGCCCGTCGATGCTCTCGACGAGCTGCGCGCGGATCTCGGTCAGCTCGTCGGGCACCGACGCCTCCAGCGCACGCAGCTCCAACCCCAGCGACACGATCCGCTGTTGGGCGCCGTCGTGCAGGTCGCGTTCGAATCCTCGGCGGGCTTGATCGGCGGCGGTGACGATGCGTGCCCGCGAGGCCCGCAGCTCAAGGCTGATCCGGATGGCTTCGGCCGCACGCAGCCGGGCTTGGCCGACGAGGACATTGGTCAGCAGCGCCAACGTCAGGAACACCACCACCGCGGGGACCAGGCTGCCGCTGCCTTCGTTGACGTGAAACCACACGTAGGCCATGGCACTGGCCAGTGAGGTGGCCACCGCCAGACCGAAGCCCCAGCCTGCCGACACCACCAGCACACCCAGCAGGAAAATCGCGCCGAAAGCGTTGTCGGGGGCCACGCGCTTGAGAACGTGGACGATCCACGTCTCCACGACGATGAACGAGAGCGCGGTGACCACACCCCACAGCAGCGGCGGTGGGGTCGGCCGGATCAGCAACGCCAGCAGGCGGTCACGCAAGGGCGCGCCGGGGCGGGAATCAGCAGCTGGGGACGGTGTCATGGTGTGGAATCGATGGTAAGGGGCACACGCGGATCAGTTACCTGCAAGGCGAGGTTTACCGCTAGCAGCAATGCCAAGTCCCGACCGGCTCTGCCATCCTCGAGACATGTTCGGCTTCGGAGGTTCGTGATGCGCTGCTTGATCGTCGATGACAGCGCCCAGTTCCGCACGACCGCCAGCACGATTTTGCAGCGCGGCGGGATCGCCGTGGTCGGCATGGCCACGAACACCGCCGATGCGCTGCGCAGCTACCAGGAACTGCGGCCCGATGTGACCCTCGTCGACGTCGACTTGGGTACCGAAAGCGGATTCGACGTCGTCCGAGCGCTTCACGACGTCGGGGCGCCGGCGTCCGGGTTGATCCTGATCTCCACGCATGCCGAATCCGACCTCGCCGATCTGATCGCTGTCAGCCCCGTATCCGGGTTCCTGCCGAAGTTCGCGTTTTCCACCAAGGCGGTGCGGGACCTCGTTGGTGACGTGGAATCGAGTGCTATTCAGAGTGATTCGAGGTAGACGATCACCGCACGCACCCGGCGGTGGTCGTCATTGGTCTCCGGCAGGTCCAATTTGGTCAGGATGCTGCGGACGTGCTTTTCCACGGTGCCCTCGGTGACGAAGATGCGCCGGCCGATACCGCCGTTGGACAACCCTTCGGCCATCAGCGCCAGCACTTCTCGCTCCCGGCTGCTCAGCGCCTCCAACGGATCGTTGCGCCGGCGGGCTGAGACCAGCTCGGTCACCAGAGCCGGGTCGATCACCGACGCACCGTTGACGACACGGCCGATCGTGTCCAGGAAATCGTTGACGTCGGTGACCCGGCTCTTGAGTAGATAGCCGATCGCGTGACCGCCGGACAACAACTCCAGCGCGTGGTCGACGTCGACGTGGGCCGACAACACCAAGATCGCGGTGTTCGGTGCTTCCTCGCGGATGAGCCGGGCCGCGTCGAGACCTTCAGTGCTGTGCGCGGGCGGCATCCGGATGTCGGTGACCACCAGGTCGGGGTGCTCCCGACGGACCAGTTCCAGTAATTCGGTGCCATCGCCGGCCTGCCCGACGACCTCCAGGCCCGAGCGGGTGAGCAAGCTGGCCAGCCCCTCCCGCAGCAACACATCGTCATCGGCCACGACCACGCGTGTGCCTGCCATTCGCCCTCCTGACCCGAACCGAGCCTTCAGTGTCTCACCGACCGCGGACCTCGGGTATTACCGCCAGCAGGTAGGTCGAATTGGCGGTCAGCGCTGACGACATTGCCGTGTCGATTCGAAAAGGTAACCCTAGGCGTGGCTTTTCATTTCAGCGAAGGAGACCGGCAATGCGAATCTCGGGCAACACCATCTTCATCCCCGGATCCACCAGCGGAATCGGACTGGCCCTGGCCCTGGCCCTGAAGGCCAAGGGCAACACCGTCATCGTCGGCGGCCGCCGCACCGACCAGCTGGACGCGATCACCGCGCAGCACCCGGAGTTGGGCGCAGTGCGTATCGACGTCGCCGACCCTGCCAGCATCAGTAAGGCGGCCGATCGAGTGCTCGCCGATTTTCCGGCCCTCAATGTGGTGATCGCGATGGCCGGCATCATGAAGATCGAGGACTGGCATCAACCGGCCTCCTTCCTCGACTCGGCCGAGGCCATCGTCACCACGAACGTGCTCGGACCCATCCGGTTGATCGCGGCTTTCATCGAACACCTTCAACAGCAACCGGATTCGACGATCGTCACCGTGTCCTCCGGACTGGCCTTCGCACCCCTGCGTGTGACACCCAGCTACAACGCAACCAAGGCGGCGATCCACATGCTCAGCGAGTCGGTACGACTGCAGCTGGCCGACACCAGCGTCAAGGTCGTCGAACTGGTTCCGCCCGCCGTGCGGACCGGGTTGCTGCCCGGACAGGAAGACAGCGAGTTCGCGATGCCGCTGCAGGAGTTCGTCGACGAGGTTGTCGGGCTATTGGAGAGCGAGCCCGACGCGCACGAGATCCTGGTCGAAAGGGTGAAGTTCCTGCGGTACGGCGAAGCTCGCGGTGACTACGACCAAGTCGTGGCGACGTTGAATGCGTCTGACCCGCACGGGAATTGACTACTGGTCAGCCGGTTAGCTCGTCGATGACCGCCTGGGCCGCCCGCTGGCCCGCGTCGACGGCGCCCTCCATGTACGCGCTCCAATAGGTGGCGGTATCCGTTGACGCCCAGTGGATCACGCCGATCGGGGCGCTCAGGGCAGGGCCGTATGAGGTCCAGACGTGGGGGCCGAGGTTGGCGTTGTAGCAGCCGCGCGTCCACTGCCGATCCGACCATTCCCCGTCCACGTAGAACTCCGGCTTGGCGGCCTTGCTGCCGTAGTGGCGTACCAACTCCGCGGTCAGCGCGGCCCTGCGCTCCGGTTCGGGAAGACGTCCGAAGGTGCGGGCCTGATCGCCCTCCAGGAACATCAGGATCACGCCGTGGTCATCGCCGGGGATGCAGGTGTCGTTGGACATCCGGGCCGGGCCGGCGTCGGAGATCAGCTGGCCGTTGAAACCGTCGGCGCGCCAGAAGGGTTCGTCGTAGACGAAGAACGCCTTCATCGACGAGCCGTTGGGCAGCCGTTGGGTGAGCTGGTCGCGGACACCGGAAAGCGGGGGGTCGTACATGATTCGGCCGGCGAGCGTCGGTGAGATGGCGACGATCACCCGGCGGCCACGGGCGACCAATCCACCGCGGCAGTGCACGGTGGCGCCGGTGGCGGTGTGTTCGATCAGCTGAACCGGGACGTTGAGCACGATGCGGTCGGTGAGCAGGGCGGCCAGCCGGCGGGGGATCTCACTGGTGCCACCGACGAACCGGGTGGTCTGCGCGCCGCCCTCGGATTCGGCGAACAGCTCGGAGGTCACGCCACAGGTCTGGATGGTGAAGAGCAGATGCAGGAAGGACACCTCGGCAGTGGGCACCGCCAGGATCCCGACCGTACAGATCTCCAGCAGGGTGCGGGCGACGGTCGACAGACCCTGCGCGTCGTACCAGGCGCCCGCGGTGACGGCGTCCCATTCCGCGGCCCGCGGTGCCAGCCACGGCGCTTCGACCGGAACCTGCGCGGCCAGCTCGTCCAGGCTTCGCAGCACGCGCTCGAGCTCGGCCAGCTCGTCGGCGAATCGGGTGTGAAACTCGTTCTCGCGCAGCACACCGGTGTCGCCGAACTCGTAGGACGTCTCGCCGTCCTCGAACTGCGGGTAGGTCTCGACCCCGAGTTCGTCGGCCAGCGCGAACATCCGCTCGTGGGTATCGCCGATCCACTGGGCGCCGAGTTCCACCGGCAGACCCGGCAGGACTTCCTCGGTGAGGATGCGGCCGCCGACACGTTCATCGGCCTCCAGCACAACCGGTTGTAAACCGGCCTCGAGAAGCTTGCGGGCGGCGATCATCCCCGAAAGCCCTGCGCCCACAATGACGACGTCCGCGTCGATGTCCCTCTGGTTCGGCATGGTGGACACTTTGGCACAGGGCCGGTCCGGCTACAGCGGATTGAGGACCCGATGCCCGCCAAGGATTGCGATCAAACGGGTTGATATACCCACGGCGCACGGGGCAGCCCGGCGGGGTCGAAGCGTTTCAGCAGATCGGCCATATCGGCTGCCGGCCAGCCCAGCGATTCGGTGATCAACCCGAAAGCCCGGGGCACGCCGAGTTCGGCCAGGGTGACTGCTCCGTCGCGTTTGGCCAGCCGCTTGCCTTCGGCGTTGACGACCAGCGGCACATGCGCGTACACCGGCTGCGGATAGCCGAGCAGGTTCGCCAGGTATGCCTGCCGAGGCGAGGACGACAGCAGGTCGTCGCCGCGCACCACCTGGTCGATGCCGGACTGTGCATCGTCGACGACGACAGCCAGGTTGTAGGCCGGGACGCCGTCACCGCGACGCAGCACGAAATCGTCGACCACGCCGGTGTAGCTGCCGTGCAGCAGATCGGTGACGGTGTACTCGGCTGTGTCGGCGCGCAGTCGCAGCGCGGGCGGGCGACCCGCCTCACGCTTGGTGGCGCGTTCGGCGTCGGTCAACTCGCGACAGGTGCCGGGGTAGGCCCCTTCGGGGGCGTGCGGCGCACGTGGCGCACTGAGGATATCCCTTCTGCTGCAATAGCATTCGTAGGCCAGACCCTGATCGGCCAGGCGAAAGATGACCGCGTCGTAACGGTCCCGCTGCCGGGATTGCCACTGCGGCTGGTCATCCCACGTGACGCCGATCGCGGCCAGATCGGCCAGCTGTCGGTGCGCGACCTCGTCGTGGGTACGGTCGTCGAGGTCCTCGACACGCATCAGGAAGCGCCGCCCCGTCGAACGGGCGAACAGCCACGCCAGCACTGCGGTGCGCAGGTTGCCGATGTGCAGGTCGGCCGACGGGCTGGGGGCGAACCGGCCCGCGCCCGGCGTTGGGCGGGTCACGCCCGCAATCTAACTCAGTTGGGCACCGGAGCCGAAGCCTCCGGCGCGACTTTCGTGAGACCAGGCCGGGGTCGAATGACATTGATCGGCCACCAGAACCACCGCCCCAGCAGGGCGGCGATCGACGGTGTCATGAAGGACCGCACCACCATGGTGTCGAGCAGCAGGCCGAGCCCGATCGTGGTACCGATCTGGCCGATGATGCGCAGGTCGCTGACCACCATCGATGACATGGTGGCGGCGAACACCAATCCAGCGACCGAGACGACACTGCCGGTGCCACCCATCGCGCGGATGATGCCGGTCTTGATTCCGCCCGGTAGTTCCTCCTTGAACCGGGACACCAGCAGCAGGTTGTAGTCCGAGCCGACCGCGAGCAGAGCGATCACCGCCATCGCCAGTACCAGCCAGTGCAGCGGGATACCGAAGATGTACTGCCAGATGATGATCGACAGCCCGAAGGACGCGCCCAACGAAGCCAGGACGGTCCCGACGATGACCAGTGCGGCGACCAGGCTTCGCGTCATCACGACCATGATCATGAAGATCAGGCACAGCGCGGCGATTCCGGCGATCAGCAGATCGTATTTCGAGCCGTCGGCCATGTCCTTGAACGTGGCCGCGGTACCCGCCAGCGAAATCTTCGCGTCCTCCAGCGGTGTGGCCTTGACCGCTTCGATGGCGGCGACCTTGATCGGTTCGACGTGGGTGAGGCCTTCGGGGGTCGCCGCATCGCCGCGATGAGAAATGATGAACCGGACTGCCTTGCCGTCCGGTGAGATGAAACTTCGCATCCCACGCTGGAAGTCGGGATTGTCGAATACTTCCGGTGGCAGATAGAACGAGTCGTCGTTCTTGGCGTCGTCGAAGGCTTTGCCCATGGCCGTGGAGTTCTGGCTCAGCTCGTCGAGCTGATTCCACATGCCTGACATGGTGCTGTATGTCGTCAGCATCATCTGCTGCATATTTTTCATCGTGGTGATCATCGGCGGGATCGTGGTGAGCATCTGCGGCAAGAGCCGGTCCAATTCGCCGATGTTGGCGACGATCTTGTCCAGGGTGCCGGTCATCGTGTCGACGCTGTCCATGGTGTCGAATATCGACCGCATGGACCAGCAGACCGGAATGTTGTAGCAGTGCGATTCCCAGTAGAGATAGTTGCGGACCGGGCGGAAGAAGTCGTCGAAATCGGCTATCTGGTCCCGTACTTCGTGGATGGTGCCCTGCAATTCGACGGTTTGACCGGTCATGTCGTGTGTCACGCCGGTGAGCCTGGTCATCAGGTCGTACATGCGTTGCATCGTGGTGACGGTGGTGCCCATTTCGTCGGCCTGCCGCTTCATGTCGGCCATCCGGTCCTTCATCAGCTTCATGTTCTGGAGCATGCCGACGTTCTGCATGCTGACGAGGAACGGCAGAGTCGTGTGGGCGATCGGCATGCCGTCGGGACGGGTGATCGTCTGCACCCGCGCGATACCGGGAACCCGAAACACCGATTTGGCGATCTTGTCGATGACCAGGAAGTCGGCGGAGTTGCGCAGATCGTGGTCGGCCTGGATCAGCAGGATCTCAGGGTTCATCCGAGCCTGGCTGAAGTGGCGGTCGGCGGCCTGAAAACCTTGGTTGGCCGGTAGGTCTTTGGGGATGTATCGAGTGTCGTCGTAGCTGGTGCGATATCCGGGCAGGGCGGCGAGTCCGAGGATGACCAGCGCCATCGAGGCGGTGAGGATCGGTCCCGGCCACCGGACGACGGCGGCACCGATCTTGCGCCACATGCGAATCCGCATCGTGCGTTTGGGCTCCAGTAACCCGAACCGGCCGGCAATCGTGACGATGGCCGGGCCCAGCGTCAGGGCGACCGCGACACCGGTCACGATGCCCGCAGCGCACGGCGGTCCCAGTGACTGGAAGTACGGCATTCGGGTGAAGCTCAGGCAGTACGCCGCACCGGCAATGGTGAGGCCGGATCCCAGCACGACGGGCGCCGTTCCGTTGAACATGTCGTAGTACGCCGCTTCGCGGTCCGCACCGGACTGGCGGGCTTCCTGGTAGCGACCGATCAGGAAGACAGCGTAATCAGTCCCTGCCGCGATCGACAGTGAGACAAGCAGATTGATGGCGAACGTCGACATTCCGATGATGTCGAAGTAGCCCAGTGTTGCCACGATCCCGCGCGCGGCCACCACTTGGATCAACACCATCGCGATCAGCAGCGCCACGGTCACGATCGAGCGATAGAAGAACAACAGGATCGTGATGATCACGGCGAAGCTGACCAGTGCGATCTTGGCCATGCTGTGTCCGCCGGCAGCTTCGATATCCGCCTGCAGCGCAGCAGGTCCGGTGACGTATGCCTTGATTCCCGCCGGCGGCGGGTTGTCGGCCACCACCTTGCGAACCGCGGCCACCGACTGGTTGGACTGGGTGGTACCGATACTGCCGGTCAGGTTCATCTGAACGTAGACCGCTTTGCCGTCGGAGCTCTGCGCCGCCGCCTCGGTCAGGGGATCACCCCAGAAGTCCTGGACATGCGTGACGTGGGCAGTGTCGGCCCGCAGCTTCTGGATCAAGCCTTCGTAATAGTGGTGCGCGTCCGGTCCCAGCGGTTGATCGCCTTCCAGCACGATCATCACGAAGCTGTCCGACTCGGATTCCCCGAAGACCTTGCCCATCTGCGTCATCGCCTGCACCGACGGCGCGTCCGGCGAGCTCATCGGCACCGACCGCATCTGCGCGACGGTCTCCAGCGGGGGCACCACGATGCTGACCAGGGCGACCAGTCCCAGCCAACCCAGAATGATCGGGATGGCCAGTCGCCGAATCCAACGCGGCAGCGGCCTGGGATCCCTGCGCGATGACGGCGGCGTCATGCCGACTTCACAAAGCAGTAGACGTAGGCGCTCACCGCGTTGGTCGTCCGCTCCATCTTGACCTCCCCGTCGGCCGTGATGCGACACCCGATCGAATCACTGTTGCCCTGCGCCAACACGTTTCCGGCCATCGCGGGCGCGGTCGTCACGATCTCCACCGACCACGGCAGCGTCGCCCCGTTGACCTGGTGGGGCGTGCCGCTGTCATCAAGGTAGTTGATGTCGGCGACCGTTCCCGGGGGACCGAAGATCTCGTAGACAACGTGTTTGGGATCGGACTTGCGCTTGTCGTCGGACATGCTGCCTGCGTATGTCGGCAGCTGATGGGAGCCGAAGATCAAGCGCACCCGGTAGACCGCGAAGGTGCCCGCCGCGATCACCACAACGAGCAGCAGCGGAATCCACACGCGCCTGGCTGAAACAAGAACTTTCATAGTCGACCTGAGGTGTCCGCAGCGATCTGCCAGCCGGCGCTTGTCTCCTGCTGACGCCAGAATTCGGCGAAGCGTCCGCCGCGAGCGTGGAGTTCGTCGATGCGGCCCTGTTCGACGATCACACCGCCGTCGACGAACAAGACCTGGTCGGCGTTGCGGATGGCATCGAGCCGGTGGGCGATGATGACCCGAGTGCGCTGATGCGGGTCGTCCTGGATCGCCTGGGACACCGAAGCCTCGTTCTCGGTGTCCAGTGCGCTCGTCGCTTCGTCGATCAGAAGGACCCCGGCCGGCTTCACCAGTGCGCGCGCGATGCTGACGCGCTGGCGTTCACCGCCGGACAGCGCGGCGCCGGCCTCGCCAACCTTGGTCTGCGCGCCGTCGGGCAGCCGCTCGACGATGGTGTCGACCCGGGACAGCGCCATCGCGTGGTGGATGGTGTCGTCGCCGGCCTCGGGATGGCCGACCCGGATGTTGTCGGCGATCGTTCCGTCGAACAGGTACGGGTGCTGGAACACCACACTGACCAGCGCACGCCGGGCCTCGGGATCGATGTCGGCGACGTCGGTGCCGTCGATGACAATCTGTCCCCGCACGGGCGTGTGCAGCCCGGCGATCAGCGACAGGATTGTGCTCTTGCCAGAACCGGACGGGCCGACGACGGCAGTGGTGGTACCTGGTTCGAGGGTAAAGGTGACATCGGTGAGTACCTCGGAGTCTTGGTAGCCAAAGCCCACCGAGCGGAATTCGATTCGGGGCGGACGGGATTCACCCGACGGGACCGGGCCGCGGTGCGACCGCTCGTCGAGCGGTGCGGTGACGACGGTGTTCAGCCGGTCCAGTAGACCGCGCGATGACTCCATGGCGCTGGACAGATCGGCCAGCACGGTGAACGGCTCGAGGAACCGCACCATCACGATCAGCAGCGCTACCGCGGCGGGTGCGCCGATGTCGCCCCGTAGGGTCAGCGTCGTGATCGTGCCCGCCAGCAGGATGAGTGCGATCTGGCTGGCCACGCTGAACAGAAGCTGACCCGGGATTCCGAACAGCAGCAGTCGACGGGTCGCTCCACGCACGGCGTTGATCGCCTCGCCGGTCTGGCTGCGCGCGGCCGTCACGCGGCGGCTGGCCCGCAACGCCTGCTGGGTGCGGGCGAATTCCACGAGGCGTTCGGTCAGTGCGCTGTGTGCGGCGGCGTCGGCGGCATCGGCGGCACGGACCAGCCGCTGGCTTGCGGCGAGCGCCCCGAGCAGGAACGGCAGCGCGATCGCGGCGGCCGCTCCCACCTGCCAGGAGACGAAGAACAACCCGATGGTGATCGCGGCGGGCAGCAGCAGCGCACCGATGAACGGGCTGAGCAAATTGGCGACGAAGCCGACGAGGTCGGGGGCGCTGGCGGCAATTGCCTGGCGGGCCACGGCCGTGTTGTCGGCGGTGAACCAGCGCAGGGGAGTTTCGGTGAGCCGGTTGGCCATTGCGTGCTGGGTGGTGTCCGCCAGCGTGAAGCCGATGCCGTAACCGATCCGCGCCAGGGTCATGTCGATGACCCACCCGCCGACGGTGACAGCGGTGAGGGCGCCGACCCAGGGCCAGGCGTCGGCCGGGTGCGGGCCGAAGAGCGCGACGAGCAGCGGCACGAGGAGCAGCGCGCTGGCCGCGCGCAGGATGACCGAAATCAGCGACAGCACAACATAGGTGGTGAGTTGTCCGCGATGGTGCGCGGGAATCAGGCGGATCAGGGTGCGGATCACCAGGCGGCCTCACCGGTCAGAGCACCCGTCGGCGCGGCCGCACCGGCCAGCCTGCTGTCCCACAGGCGGCGGTAGCGGCCGTCGGCGGCGAGCAACCCGGTGTGGGTGCCGATCTCGGCGATGCGTCCGTCGTCGAGCACGACGATCTGGTCGGCCCCGGTGATGGTGTGCAGCCGGTGGGCGATCACCAGCACTGTCCGATTCTGGATCAGTGAACTGAGCGCTTGTTGCACAAGATATTCCGATTCCGGGTCAGCGAACGCGGTGGCCTCGTCGAGGATCAGGATCGGGGTGTCGGCGAGCAGTGCGCGGGCGATGGTGAGGCGTTGTTTCTCGCCGCCGGACAGCTGGCTGTCGGCCCCGAGGACCGTGTCGTATCCGGCTGGCAGCCGCAGGATTCGCTCGTGGATCTGTGCGCTGCGCGCTGCCGCTGCCACTTCTGCGGCGCTGGCGTCCGGGCGGGCGAGAGCGATGTTGTCGCGAACTGTGCCGGCGACCAGTTGCACATCCTGGAAGACGAATCCGACTCTGGTGTAGAGCTCGTCGGGTGTCAGTGAGCGGATGTCGCGGCCGTCGATGCGGATCGCGCCGGCGTCGACGTCGTGGAAGCGGGCCAGCAGTGCCGCCAGGGTCGACTTACCCGAACCGGACGGGCCGACCAGGGCGGTGACGGTCCCGGGCGCCAGGTCCAGCGTCACGTCGTGGATCACCGGCACACCCGGGCGGTAGCCGAAGCTGATGCCGACGAACCTCACCCCGAGGGCAGGCGGGGACGACGACCCACGCTGCTGTGTGCCCAGTTCGGCCTCATCGAGCGTGACCGCGATGCGCTTGGCGGCCTGCGTGCCTTCCCGGATACCACCCAAACCGTAGGCGATACCCAGAAGGCGGCTGCCAAATGTTGTGCCCAGCACCAGGAATGGCAATAGTGTCGTCGGTGTCGTCCAGCCGGCCACGACAAACCCGGTGCCCGCGGTCACGATCAGCCACAGGAACGTACTCGGTCGGGTGACCAGATCCATGAAGGTCTTCTTGCCGATGAACGGTCGCTGCCACTCATTGAGGAACGCGATGTAGTCGTCAAGGCGGCGGCGGAAGGACGAGGTCGCCGCACCGCCGAAGATCCGGATCACGGGCTGGCCCTCCAGGAAGGCCGCGGATTCGCCGTTCATCCGCTCGGCCCACTTCGATGCCTCGGCGATCTTCGGTCCGCTCTGGTAGACCATCGTCGCGGTGGTCACGATGTAGACGAGGATCGGCAGGAACAGGATCAGCGCCATCGCCCAGTCGACGGAGAACAGGTAGATCAGCACCGCGATCGGGGCGACCACCGCGGCCACCGCGTCGCCCACGGCGTGAGTCACCAGGTAGTGCAGGGACAGGGTGTCGTCCTGGATGAGTTTCTTGACCGAGCCCGATCCGCGATCGGTGAACCAGCCCAACGGCATTCGAGCCAACTTGTCGAGCAGGCGCCGCCGGACTTCGGCGCTGAAGCTCATGTCGACCACATGCAGCCACAGCACGAGGACCGCGCCCAGTGTGGTGCCGGTGGTCAGCAGCACGACGAATACCGTCACGGTGTTCCACACCCGGGAATGATCTGCGCCGCTGAGTAACTGGTGAGCCAGCTCGACCAGCACCACGAACGGGGCCAGCTGCAGGAGGGTGAGCAGCGCTTGGAGCACACCTGCCACGATCAGCTGTGATTTCACCGGCGCCAGTAGGTCTTTGCCGGCTTGTGAACGCCACTTGCCCCTGGCGACGGTGGGCTGGGCGACGGGCGCCGGCGGCGGAGTGGCGGCGGGTACCTCGGCTACCGGCGCCGCTGCCTCGTGGTCGCGGTTGCTGCCCATCTCGCGGCCCTGCGTCCAGTACGCCTGGGCCTTCAACTCGGCCTTGGGGAACCCGAAGTTGTCCTTGAGTCGCTTACGCAGATGCTTGAGTGCGCCCGCCTCGGGGCCGGCCCACGCCGACCAGTTCGACCAGTCCCGGTCCTCGATGGCCGCGGCGAGCGAGGTGTCGTCGGTTCGAGTCACCCAGTGCAGGCGGCGGCGCGGGTGCTCGGTGAGCGGGATGAGCTCGTCGGAGTCGCAGTGGCGTTCGAGGTACACCTCGATGTCCACGTCATGCGGCAGTGCGGCCACGATCGAGTTGATCGCCGGGATCGACGCCGAGTCGCCGATGAGCAAGAAGCCGGCCGGCAGTTCCTCGGGGACCTCGAAGCGCGTCGACCCGAGGGACACCACCGGGATGGTCATCCCCTGCTCGGCCGTCGAAGCCCAGGCGCAGGCGGGACCGGCCGGCTCGTGCAGCACGACATCGATGGCGAATCGACCGGTGTCGGGATCGGCCCAGACGAGCGTGTAGGCCCGCTGGAACTCGGTCTTTCCGCCGGCAGGATCGGGAAACCAGAACCGCAGCCAGGCCGTCGGGCCGGAGCTGACATCGTCGAACACAGTCGGCGACGACATGGTGATTCGGACGCAGTGCGGGGCGATGTGGGCGATCTGCTCCACGGTCGCGATGTGATCGCGCCCCCCGAAGCCGCGCAGCATCGCGCCTCCGACGCCTCGTCCCATATCGGTGTCCTCTGCTAGCCGGCATGCGAGTAGTTAGCCTAACCTAAGCTACTCATCCCCTGGACTCCACAGGTTCTGCCGGTTGGCGAAATCGCAGCGGAATTAGCTTACCTACCTAGGGCACAATTCAGGAGTCAGAAATATGCCCAGCGGACCGCTTATTTGGACCATTGGCTAAGGCAAGACTAACCGAGTTGTTTTGGGGTCAGCCTAGCCTTGTCTTATTTGCCGACGCGGGTTCAGATGTGCCAATCTCCAAGCAAGACAACCCGTCTGAACACGATAAGCGGCGCGCCGCCCGCGGGTCTGTATTAGGTTCATCGAATACGGTATTGATTGCGGTCCGGCGACATATTGACAGGAGAAAGTCATGCAAGGCGACAGCGAGATTCTCACTCTCCTCAATCAGCAGCTGACGAGCGAACTGACGGCGATCAACCAGTACTTCCTGCACTCCAAGATGCAGGACAACTGGGGGTTCACCGAGCTGGCCAAGCACACCCGGGACGAGTCGTTCGACGAGATGCGCCATGCGGAGCGCGTGACCGATCGCATCCTGATCCTCGACGGGCTGCCCAACTACCAGCGGATCGGCACGCTGAACATCGGCCAGACGATCCGCGAACAGTTCGAGAGCGACTTGGCCCTCGAGTACGAAGTGGTCAACCGGCTGAAGCCGGCCATCGTGCTCTGCCGCGAGAAGCAGGACTCCACGACGGCCAACCTGTTCGAGGACATCGTGTCCGACGAGGAAAACCACATCGACTACCTCGAGACGCAGCTCGAACTGATGAACAAGCTGGGTGTGGAGCTGTACTCCGCGCAGTGCGTGTCCCGGCCGCCGGGCGCGCTCGGCTAGCGGGCCTGGAGCCCCGGAATGATCTCGCCGAGACTGAACGTCAGCGGACGTTCGAGCTGTTCGTAGGTACACGAGCGCGGGTCACGGTCGGAACGCCAGCGGTTGAACTGCGCGGTGTGCCGGAACCGCTCACCCTCCATGTGGTCGTAGCGCACCTCGACCACCCGCTCGGGGCGTAGCGGCACGAACGAGAGATCCTTTCCGGCGTTCCATCGGGACCCGGCGTTCTTCTGGGGCGTGCGCTCGCCTGCCTCGTGCGCCGCCCAGTTCCACGGGTGTCCCTCGAATTCGGTTACCAGAGGCTGTAATTCGGTGAACAGCCGACGGCGTTCGGCCATCGGGAACGCGCCGATGACCCCCACCGACGCCAGCATGCCGTCGTCCTTGTAGAGCCCGAGGAGCAGCGACCCGATGGCATCCTCACCGGACTTGTGCACCCGGTAGCCCGCGACCACACAGTCGGCGGTCCGCTGGTGTTTGACCTTGAACATCACCCGTTTGTCCGGCTGGTAGGTGATCGTGAGCGGCTTGGCGATCACCCCGTCGAGCCCGGCGCCCTCGAACTCGGAGAACCAGCGCTGGGCGGTCGCCGAATCGGTGGTGGCCGGCGTGACGTGAAATGACGGTCCGGCGCCGGCCAGAGCCTGCACCAGTGCGGCGCGCCGCTCGCTGAACGGCCGGCCGGTGTAGTCGTCGTCGCCGAGCGCGAGCAGATCGAAGGCGACGAACGAGGCCGGGGTCTTCTGGGCGAGCATGCGCACGCGAGAGTCGGCGGGATGGATGCGCTGCTGCAGGGCGTCGAAATCCAGGCCCGCCCCGGTGGCGATCACGATCTCGCCGTCGATCACGCAGCGCGGCGGCAGTTCGGCCAGGGCGGCGCTGACCAGCTCGGGGAAATATCGCGTCAGCGGTTTCTCGTTGCGGCTGCCGAGGACGACGTCGTCACCGTCGCGAAAGCACACCGACCGGAACCCGTCCCATTTCGGCTCGTAGGAGGCGTCTGGCGGGATATCGGACACCGACTTGGCGAGCATCGGCGACACCGGGGGATTGACGGGCAGCTGCATCGATTCATTCTCGTCTCGTGGGCGGTAGCTTGAAAAGCGTGCCCAAGGCCGAAGAGATCGACGTCGACGGTGTCGCCGTCCGCCTCACCAATCCGGACAAGGTGTACTTCCCCAAGCTCGGGTCGAACGGCACCAAGGGCAAGGTGGTCGAGTACTACCGGACTGTTGGTGCCGGTCCGTTGCTGACGGCGTTGCGGGACCGGCCGACGCATTTGCAGCGCTTCCCGGACGGCATCGAGGGCGAAGAGATCTACCAGAAGCGCGTACCGGAGAAGCATCCTGCGTACCTGCAGACCTGTCGGGTGACGTTCCCGTCCGGGCGCACCGCGGACGCATTGAAGGTGACGCACCCGTCGGCGATCGTGTGGGCCGCGCAGATGGGCACGATCACGTTGCACCCGTGGCAGGTTCGCTGCCCGGACACCGAGCACCCCGACGAGCTGCGGGTGGACCTCGACCCACAACCGGGCACCGGCTTCGCCGAGGCGCGCACCATCGCCGTCGACATCCTCAAGCCTGTGCTCGACGAACTCGGGCTGATCGGCTATCCGAAGACGTCCGGCGGGCGTGGGATACACGTGTACGTGCGCATCCGGCCGGACTGGGATTTCATCGCGGTGCGTCGCGCCGGGATCGCGCTGGCCCGTGAATTGGAACGCCGGGCACCGGATCTGGTGACCACCTCGTGGTGGAAAGAGGAACGCGGCCAGCGGGTGTTCATCGACTACAACCAGAACGCCCGCGACCGGACATTCGCCAGCGCCTACTCCGTGCGGGCGACTCCGATCGCCACCGTCTCCACCCCGCTGACGTGGCAGGAGCTGGCCGACGCCGAGCCCGACGACTTCACCATCGCCACGGTGCCCGCGCTGATCGCCAAGCGCGGCGACCCGATGGCCGACCTGGATTCGGTTGCCCACTCGATCGATCCGCTGCTGGCGATGGTGGCCGCCGACGACGAGCGCGGTCTGGGCGACCTGCCCTACCCGCCGAACTATCCCAAGATGCCGGGTGAACCGCCAAGGGTGCAGCCCAGCAAGAAGGTCGCGGCCCACTGGGACGAAGACGGCAACCCGAAAACGTGAAAACGCTACGCGCACTGGTAATTGCGGGCTGCACGGTCTGCGTGGTCGGGGCGTGCTCCTCGGGTGGGCATGCCGTTGTCGCCACTGATTCGAGTGGGACCAGTGCGCTCACAGCGTCGAGCAGGCCGAGTCCGTCGGCGCGTCCGCACGAATCTCTGGTCATGCCGGACCTCCGCGGGATGTACTGGACCGACGCGGAGCCAGCCCTTCGGACGGTCGGCTGGACAGGCGTGCTGTCGAAAGCCCCTGACCTGACCGACTCGGGATATCGGAGTAATCAAATTGCGGCGCAAGCACCGGCACCGGGCCAAGTCATCGCCGGCGATGCCGTCATCACGTTGCAATTCGCCCGCTAGGCCGGCTCAGCGGTAGTAGATGTCGAGCTGCGCGATCAGCCCGTCCTGGATCCTGAACACATCGGCGGCATGGACATAGTTCCCCGGTTCACCGAGCGGGCTGGACGCCCTGATCTGAAGGATCTCGGCGTCGCCGTCGGAGAACGTGGCCACGATCTCGGTGACGGCCTTTCCGGCGAAGACGATGGACTCGTAGAAATTCCGGATCGCGTCCGCGTCGGCGAACAGACCCGCCGGGTGTGACAGCGTCGCGGTCGGCGCGAACAGGCTCATGAGTCGTTCGATGTCGGCCTGGTTGACCGCATCGATGTACTGCTCGGCAATCGACATGGGTTGGTCCTAACGAGGATTGATCGTGACGGGCATGTGCCGGACGCCGCTGTGCTTGTTGCTGCGAACGTATTCGATGGGTCCGGTCGGCGTCACGGACGCAATGCGGTCCAGCAGCACGTCGAACATCACCCGCATCTCCATGCGGGCCAGCGATGCACCGAGGCAGAAGTGGACTCCGCGCCCAAAGGCAAGGTGGGGGTTAGGGTTTCGCTCGATATCGAAGACATAGGGATCCGCGAACACCGTGTCGTCGCGGTTGGCCGACGCCCACCACAGCGAGACCTTGTCGCCGGCCCTGATCTGTTGGCCGTGCATCTCGATGTCGCGGGTGGCCGTGCGCCGGTTGTACGGCGTCGATGATGCCCAGCGCAGCATCTCCTCAACCGCCACCGGAAGCAGTTCGCGGTTGTCGCGCAGCCGTTCCCAGGCCTGCGGCCGCTGGCTGAACGCCGACATCGCGATGGCGATCGAATTGCGCGTCGTCTCACTGCCGGCCGCCACAATCAGGCTCAGGAACAGCCGCTGTTCGTTCTCGCTGAGCGGCTCGTCGTCGATCAGCGCATGTGTCACGATCGATAGCAGATCGGTCGTAGGCGGCTCGGATCGCTTGCGTACCAACAGGTTCGTCCCGTAGGTGAACATCTGCGCCTGCGCTTGGGCGACTCGCTCGTTGACCTCGCCGAGTTCTCGTCCGTCGTAGTCGAGGGTGACGTTGGCCCAGTTCATCAGCTCATGCCGATCGGATTGCGGCACTCCCGCCAAATCCGCAACGGCCTGTAACGGCAACTCGGCGGACACATCGATCAGGAAGTCGCACTCGCCCTTGGCGACCGCCGCGTCGACGATGTCGATTGCCCTGCGGCGCAGGTCCTCTTCGATGGCGCGCAAGGCTCGAGGTGTCGTGCTCGGCGTCAACAGGCGACGGAACTGTGCGTGGCGTGGGTCGTCCATCATGTTCAGCAGCGCACCGACGGCGAACTCCATCGGCATGTCCTCCAACGTGGTGCCCCCGCCCACGCGATCACCGCCCGTCTCGGAGGAGAACGTCGCACTGTCTGCAGATGCGGCGACGATGTCGGCGTAGCGGCTCAATACCCAGAAGCCCTCGCCGCCCGGAGTGTGGGCGGTCGGCGGATGCCACCACACCGGAGCGTGTCGACGCAGGTCGTCGAAGACGCGGTAGGGAAACCCGGCCGTGAACCGATCCAGGTCGGCAAGGTCAATGTCGTCCAGCTTCGGCATCGCAATCCTCCGGGAGCCTCGTCACTTGGACCATACACTTGTGCATCGAGTGTCTTGTCGCCCTTTTCGTGGATTCCCAGAAGTTCCAGCTCATCCCGTCGTTATTGTTGACCGGCGTCTTGGGGGAGGGGCAACGATGGCTGGGACAGCGTATGCAGGACGGGTTGGCGGACTTGCGATTGCGTTCGGGCTGGGCGCCGCCATCGCGACCGCCAGCCCAGGGGTGGCGTCTGCGGAACCGTCGAATTCATCGGCGTCGTCGGTCCGCACTGCGTCGACCGGACATTCGAACAAGACACCGGATAAGAAACCCGTTGCCATTCAACGGCTTTCGTCTACATCTGCGCCGAAGGCCGTAACACGCGGCGTCCCGCGTCCCGCCACGCCTTCACCTGACTCGCCCGTTTCGTGGACAGTGCTGGCGGTGGCGCGACGACCCGAGGCGGCCGCTGCCGCCGTCAACGTGGCCCCGGTGATCCAGAGCGTCGCGCTGAGCGCACCAACCCCGGCCACCGGGGCGCTGACCGGAACGGTCATCGCCAGCGACCCGAACGGCGACAAGATCACCTACCGGGCGAGCACGTCGGGCAAGGGCAAGGTGACCATCACCGCGGCCGGCGTCTTCACCTACACCCCAACGGCGGTGGCCCGCCACAACGCGGCGCTCAGCAATGCCGACGCCCTGCTCACCGCCGACACGGTGAACGTCGTCGTCACCGACCCGGCCGGGTTGACGGCCACCACCGCGGTCACCGTGCCCATCACGCCAAAGAACGCCGCGCCCACCACCAAGACCACCGTCAACGCCCCCAACCCCAACGCCGGGGTGGTCTACGGCAAGGTCACCGGTACCGACGCCGACAAGGACCGCCTGCTCTACAGCGTCGGCCCCACCACCGCCAAGGGCGGCGCCGTGACCATCAACGGCGGTGGCGCATTCACCTACACGCCCACCCTGGAAGCCCGGCACATCGCCGCGGCCGGCACCGACAAGACCGACACCTTCACCGTCACCGTCGACGACGGCCATGGCGGAATCCTGGCGGTCCCGGTCACCGTGGTGATCAGCCCGAAAAACACCGCGCCGACCGGCAAGGCCACCATCGGGCCGCGCGACGTGGCCACCGGTGTGGTGACCGGCGCTGTGGTCGGCGCCGACACCGACGGCGACGGGATCACCTTCGCGGGGTCGGTCACCACCGCCAAGGGCTCGGTCGTCGTCAACGCCGATGGCACCTTCACCTACACGCCGACGACGACGGCGCGTGCCAAGGCCGCGGTGTTCACCGGACCGGCCGCCGACAAGATCGACACGTTCTCGGTCGCCCTCGCCGACGGGCACGGCGGCACAACCAAGGTCGCGGTCACCATCACCATCAGCCCCGGCAATACGATCGCCGGAAACGGGCTCACCACGTTCTGCGGCTGCACCCTGATGCCCGCCGACTCGATCTTCCACGCCGACATCAGTGACCTTCCAGTTCAGGCGAAGTCCGCCACCTGGCTCGATGTATTGGGCGCCGGCCGAGGTGCCACGCTCGGCGCCGGCTGGGGCCACATGTGGATGAAGAGCACCGGCGGGATGCCGGTCAACGTGGTGGGCGCGACGCATCCCACGGAGTCCGTGGTCTTCAACCGCGGCTACTCGACCAGCGGCCCCAGCATCGACAGCAGGCCGTACGCGATACCGAACCGGCCGATCGTCGAGGGCATGCCGTCGCTGCCGGCCTGGGACCGCCACCTCTTGGTTTTCCAGGAGGGCACCTGCATCTCGCAGGAGCTCTACAACGTGGCCAACGGCGTCGAGATGCCGGCCAACAGCCCGCTCGACGGCGTTGGCAACGCCCTCTACCGCGTCCGGTACGGGTCGAAGTGGATCGCCGAGGCGGGGGTGCACTACGACATGAGCTCGCCGCTGTATCCGGCCGCCGGTTGGGCGAACGCCTCACACCTGCCCTATCTGCCGCTGATCCTGCGCCCCGACGATCTGGCCCGCGGCAGCATCGACCACATGCTCGGCATCGCGATCGCCAAGGACAAGGGCACCGGCTACACCTGGCCGGCCGGTGCCGGCGACGGGACCGGCATCAACCCGGACGGGGTGCCGATGGGCAGCGTGTTGCGGCTGCGATCCGATTTCGACATGTCCGGATACTCGGCCACCACCCAGGTCGTCCTTCGGGCGCTGCAGGACCATGGCGCCGTCATCTTCGATTCGACGACGCCCGGCCAGGACGGCGCGAAGCTGCTCGCCATGAGCAACGGTTGGGCCGGCACCGAGCACCTCACGGCCCAGACCGAACTCAACACCGTGCCGATGAGCGCCTTCGAGATCGTCGACGTGTCCGGCATCCTGGTCGACCCGGCCAAAGGCTGGCAGATTCACACGTGACCGGCAGGCGGGTTGGCTATTGCCGCGCTGGCCTCCTGTGGTAGACACTCAGCAAACTCGCTAAGGAAAATCTCAGCCGGGCGACGCGGTCGGCCACAGGGGGAACCATGAAGCACAGCGATAGCGGAACGGGCGCGCATCGCTCCCGGCGGAATCGTCGCCAGCCGTACGCGTGGCTGGGTGCCGGTGCCGTAACCCTGGGCATCGGCGCCGCCCTGGCCGGCGGATCCGCGGTCGCCTACGCCGACACCGGTGCCGGCCCGGGTGCGGGTAAGACATCGTCAGCCAGTTCGGAGAGCGCCTCGACCGCCGCCGACTCGTCGGCCGCGAAGAAGGCCACCGCCCATTCGGCGCGCAGCAGCGCCGCCAGCTCGTCGGGTGGAAACCTCAGCTCGCGCAAGGTCTCCGCGGCCGCGGCCAGCAACGCTCCCGCGGCCGCCGCCGTCGACACGGAGGCAACCGAGACCGCGATGGTCACCTCGTCGTCGACCGGCCACTCGGCCCGTGTGCGTGCCGCCGCCGCTGACACCACGACCTCATCTGACGGCGGCACCTCCTCGACGGCAGCCGCGGCCGTGCCCGCGGCCGATCCGTCACCGAACATGACGTCCTGGCTGCCGTCGGAGCCGATCGTCGCCGGTGTTGCGGTGAATCTGGCCCAGCAACAGATCGCCGATGCGCGGGTGCTGCTGCAGCAACAGACCTGGGGCAGCGGCAACATTCCCGCGGGCATCGTCGCGGTCATCCCGGAGATCCTGCTCGCGCAGGCCTCGCTGTCGCTGGATACCTGGGAAAACACCATCACGCCCGCCCAGTCGCTGTACGCCCAGACCTCCGGCGTCCCGTTCGTGCACGAACTGGCCGGCGTGAGCCTGCTGGGCGCACTGCTGCTCCCGACGCTTGCCACCACCGCACTGAACAGCGCGGGACTCTTCCTGCCGCTCGTCAGCGCCTTCGAGGGAACCAGCGGTATCACGCCGGTGCAGAACCTCGTCAGCACGGCGGCTTTGAACGGCCGCGTGTACGCGTTGGTGCCGGTGACCATGCGGGCCACCACCGAACCGATCGTCTACATCTCGATCAACGGCGGACAGAGCACACCGGTGCTCGTCGACACCGGATCCTCCGGGCTGGTGGTCACCATGGCTTCGGTGGGAGACGCGGGGCCCCTCACGGCGACTGGGAAGGCTGGAACTAGCGGCTACAGCGGCGGGCTGACCTACAGCTACACCAACTATTCCACGACGGTGAACTTCGGAAACGGCATCGTCGCCAACCAGGCCAGCGTCAACATCGTCGACGCTGATGACGCGGCGGCCGCCCTGGCCTTCTTCCACCAGCTCGGTGGCGCTTCCGGCGTGCTCGGGATCGGTGCCAACGCCGCGGGCCCCGGACCGACCGGCACTGTTATTCCGACCACGGCGCTGCCCGGTGAGCTCAGCGACGGCGTCTTCCTCTATCAGGGCTTGTTCCTCGGCATCGCGGGCGTGATGGTCTTCGGCCCCAACCCGCTGCCGACCCGGACGTCGGTCTCCGGCGCACCCGATGCGTATCTCAACGTGAAGGTCAACAACGGCACGCCGACCCAGATTGCGACGATCATCGACTCCGGAGGGGTGTACGGCACGATCCTGTCGTCCCAGATCGGTGGCGGCAACACCGTGCCGGTCGGGACCAGGATCTCGGTGTACACCCCGGACGGCGTGTTGCTGTACTCCTACATCGTCACGTCGCAGAACCGGCCGACGGTGATTGCGAGCGGGCTGATCAACACCGGGTACGCGCCGTTCCAGCACGGTCCGGTCTACATCAACTACACCGCACCCGACGGCATCGGCTCGACCGACTTCGACTACGCCTGATTCTTTGGCGCTCAACGCGACTCGGTTGAATCCGCAAGTTCAGCAAACTCATAACTGACAGTTTCGGCAATTTGCGATGCCGCACCGCTCGACGGGTTTACCCTCCGCAAAGGCAGAGTGGCCGCTGGTCGGGGAGGTAGACAATCATGGGTGCTTCACGCTTTGTGGGTCGGGTTGGCGGATTGGCGGTGGCCCTCGGGGTCGGTGCCGCATTGTTCTCCACGGGATACGGCGTCGCATGGGCTGACACGTCGACGGGATCCTCGGCTGCAGGCGGGAATTCCTCGGCGACCAGTTCGTCGAGTGCCGGTTCCAAGAGTTCGTCCCATGGCACTGCGTCGTCGAAGCGGTCCGCGACGGCGGGATCGGGCAAGGCCGTCAGCACCGGTGGTGCCAAGACCGGTTCGAAGCAATCGAACACAGCGTCAAGCCAGAGCCAGACGGCCGCCGCGTCGTCGTCCGAGGAATCCACATCGGCTGCGGTGACGGCAAACAGCTCGCCGACTGCGACCGCACAATCCTTGTCGGTCGTCCCGATTGCCACCCGCCTGACCACTGCGGTGCACGATGCGTTCGAACAGTTGTCCGGCGGACTGCCCACGGTGCCCGCTGATTCGCCACTGGCACTTGCCTTTGCAGCGCTGCAGCGCCGGGAGAACGCGGTGGCCCGCAGCGTCACTTCGGCGTTGACGACGGCGTCGCTGACTCTGAGCAACCCCATCACTGTCAACCCGTCGCTGATCATCGTCGATGGGATCTACAACGGCACCACAGGCGCGAGTCCGACCGGACTGACCTACACCCTGGTCAGCGGTCCGAGTGCGGGCGGCAAGGTGACGTTCGCACAGCCAGGCGACACCGGTTATGTCGCAGGTGATTTCACCTACCTGCCGTACCAGTCGATCCTCGCCGGAGGCACCGAGCAGTTCAAGATCCTGGTGGCGCAGAAGACGCAGTTCGACCAGATCCTCGAAAGCGTCCCGATCCTCGGTGGTCTCGCCGGGCAAGTGATCCTCGTCCTGCACCAGACCCCGGTCCTCGGTGACCTGCTGGCACCCATCATCGGCTACTCGCAGCTGGTGACCTTCACACCGAATCCGTCGGTGGACAATACGACGGGCAACCCACTGGCGTTCACCTACAAGATGCCGTCCTTCGACGGAACCCTGATCAGCCTCAACTGGTTCCCGGCCTCGACGGCCGGGCCCGACGGAGTCCTGCCTGGCACCCCGGCGCCCACGATCCTCAACGGCCCCGGCCTGGCCACCGCGGGCCAGACGGACCCCTACACCACGTACGGGATCAGCGGACTCACCCCCGGTGTGCAATCGCTGCGCGACCGTGGCTACAACGTCGTCACCTGGGATCCCCGCGGTGAGTTCGCCTCCGGCGGCATCCTGCAACTCGACAGCCCGGCGTTCGAGGGCCGCGACGTCACCGCGATGATCAATTGGATTGCGACACAGCCCACGTCGGAGCTCGACGGGCCCAACGATCCCAAGGTGGGCATGGTCGGCGGCTCCTACGGCGGCGGCATCCAGCTGGTCTCGGCGGGCACCGACTCCCGCATCGACGCCATCGTGCCGGGCATCGCGTGGAACTCGCTGAACAACTCGCTCTACCCCGACAAGGCCTTCAAGACCGCTTACTCGTCACTGCTCTTGCTGTCGCTCGTGCTGGCCAACTCGCGGATCAACAACCAGATCTACCTGGGTGTCATCAGCGGCGTGCTGACGGGCTTGCTCAGCAATACCGCGCAAGCCGTGCTGTCCAGCAGCGGACCTGATTTCGTGGTCGGCAACATCAGTGCGCCGACGCTGTTCGAGCAGGGCACGATCGACGTGCTCTTCACCCTGCAGCAGGCGATCGAGAACGCGCAGGCGTTGCAGCCGGGAGTGCCCGCCCAGATGATCTGGTCGTGCGTCGGCCACGGGGTCTGCCTGACCCCCGACACCACCGGCACCCGCAACCTGGACGCGGCACTGAACTGGCTGGACAAGTACGTCAAGGGCGCGGTGGTGCCGGCGGCACCGAACTTCCAGTACACCGACCAGTTCGGCGACTGGTTCCAGGCCACCGACCTGCCGACCGAAGGCAGCCCGTTCTTCGGCACGAATTTCACCGCGGCAAGCGGGGCTTCGGGTGGAACGCTGGCCCTCGTGCCGATCGTCGGTGGATCCGGACCGGCGCCGCAGGCCTCGATCCCGTATTCGCTGGGCCTGGCGTCGAAGGCCCGCAATGCCATCAACGTCGATCTCGACCTAACCGGGCTGAGTCAGACGGTCGGGGCGCCCACGCTGACGTTCGACTACCAGGGTCTGGGGACCAGCCGCTTCGTCTACGCCCAGCTGGTGGACAACAACACCGGGCTGGTGGTGGGCAACCTCGTCACTCCGGTGGCAGTGACGCTGGACGGGCGCAGCCACAGCGTGAGCGTCAACATGGAGAACATCGTCTACACCGCCGACAACCCTGCGGATCTGGGCGATCTCACGCTGCAGATCACGAGTTCGGCCACGGCGTACGAGAACTTCACCGCGTTCGGTGCCATCAACATCTCCAACATCGGTCTGACACTGCAGACGCCGGCCACCGTCACCCCCGAGCCGTAGCAACAATCGGTGCGCCCCGCCGACCACGGGAGTTGACGGGGCATCGAGGCGGATCCTGATCCGCGGGCAAACCCCCGTGGTGCTGACGCGCCCTAAGTTGTTGGTGCGTGCGGGAATTCGACTAAAGTGTCTCTTGTTGCAAACGCGTGTGACGGGGTCGGGGCGCCTGAGGTCGTAAAGGAATCCGCACGATGACACTGACGAAGATCGCAGCAGCAGCGGCACTCTCCGGAGCGCTGGGTTTGGCCGGCCTCGGCTTTGGCGGCGGCCTGGCGTACGCAGACCCGGGCCATGGCCACGGTCACGGCGATGACTGGCGCTGGGACGACAACCCCGGACCCCGGGACTGGCGTGGCCCGTTCTACTACGGGCAACCGTCGGCGTGCGTGCAGGCCACCGGCCCGTTCGGGTACGTGACCGGTGGCCTTTGCGTCTAACGTGACGGCACTACGCCGCGGGCCTTGGGCAGGTTGAGGTCGTTGTAGGTCGCGATTCCCGGCGGAGCCGCGACGACGGCGGGGATGGCGTGGATCGGCGGCATGGCCGTCATGATGTGGCCGAGCACGAAGAAGTCCTCGATCGTCTTGGCGTTCTCGATGAGGTCCGGTGGCGGCAGGAAGCCGACGTTCATGGTGACCGTCGGACGTCCGTCGATCGTGATCTTCCAGCCGTCGCCGTCGAGCTGCCAATCAGGCTCGAGCGTCTGGCCCTTCTTCCATCGCACGTTGATGTCGATGACGGTCTTGCCGTTCGCGATGCCCTGCCAGCTGGCGTAGACACCGGCCACGCGGCCGGCCTTGATGGTCCAGGACGCCATCGGCAGATCCTCGGTGGTCTGTGCGTATTCGGACACACACGTGATCTCGTCCAGCTCGACGCCGAGCGAGTCGGCGACCAACTGCACGGCCTCGGCGAACACCGCGGTGCCCTTGGCGGCCATCGGCTGCAGCTCGGGATCGTCGATCGCCATATCGAATCCGACCGGACGCTCGGTCTCGGGGGAGTCGTACAGGGTGGTGTCGGCCGTCTCCTGGATCGTGACCTTGTCGACGCGATCGCAGGCGGTGGCGGCGACGATCGCCAGCAGTTCGGCGAAGCCCGGGCTCACGCCCGAACCGAACATCGTCGACCCGCCCCTCTGGCAGGCCTCTTCGATGCGGGCGCGCCCCGCGCCGAGGTTCTGTCCGGTGATGAACGACGCCGACGCGACGACGTTGACGCCGGCCGACAGGATGCGGACCAGTTCGTCGACGTCGATCCACATCGGGTTGTAGACGACGCAGTCCGGCTTCAGCGCGAGCAGGGCGTCGATGTCGTTGGTCGCGGTGACCCCCAGCGGTTCGATGCCGACCAGTTCCCCGACGTCGCGGCCTGCTTTCGCATCTGACCAGGCATAACAGCCGACGAGTTCGAAGGTGGGATTGGTGGCGATCGCCTGGACGGAGCTCTTACCGACATTGCCGGTCGTCCACTGGACGACCCGATAGGGGGAAGTGTTGTGCACTCGCTCAGCATAGGGTTGCGTGAGCCGACCGAACCAGTATTTAGGTGAACTTTGTTTCTACTCGGGCTCGTCGACCGTGACGCGATCGCGGCGGCGCAGCCGACGGTTCGTCTTTCCGGTCGGGCGCTTGTTGAGCAGGACGCCGCTAGAGGCTTCGGCTTCGATGGCCGTCTCTTCGATCGCTGCGGTCTCTTCGATCTCGACGGGCCCGTCGGCCTCGGCCGTCTCGTCAGAGGAGCCGTCGGCCTCGTCGGCTTCTTCGGCCTCGGCCGCCTTGCCGCGCTTCTTCTTTTCTTTCTTGGGCTTTGGCGCCTTGGCCGGTTGTTCGGCGGTGTATCCCAAGAAGGACGTCAACAGCGCCAGGATCGCGATCGCGGCGGCCGCGCCGTAGACCCCGAACAACCACGGGCCGGCCTTGTCCAGGCTCACCCAGATCTCGGAAACCGCTGTCCCGATGATCAGCACACCGGCCAACACGTACAGGATCACCGAACACACCCGTAGTCGCTGCGCCAACGGTGGCGTGCGGCTGTCAGGATCGCGGTTCCGCAGCAGGGTGAGCAGCACCGGCAGCGCGGTCAGTGCGATCAGCACTCCGGTGACGATGCGCAACACCGTGCCCAGCGTGTGGGACGTGTCGCCCATCAACTCCCACCACCGGGGAAGGACGAACAGGAAGTACAGCGCGGCGGACAGTACCCACAACGCGAGGTGCGCTGCAGTCACGACGACGCGCATACCCCTCCTGCCCAAGCTCAACTAATGGCAAAAAATCCGAGGTGCGACCAGGTGCTTTGATCCCCCGATCGCACCTCGGACAGGTGCGGAGGATAGGGGATTTGAACCCCTGAGGGCTATTAACCCAACCCGCGTTCCAGGCGAGCGCCATAGGCCACTAGGCGAATCCTCCGTCGGCAATGGTAGCCGACTGAGGAAGCGCCTCGCCCCGGCTGCCTGACGGGCCGGCACCCGGCGGGTATTACACTCGCGATGGACCCCGCGCGGCGTCTATCCTGTGAACTCCCCCAGGGCCGGAAGGCAGCAAGGGTCAATGGGCTCTGGCGGGTGCGCGGGGTCCCCCTCTTGAAAGGCGCACGGTGTCGTTTTTGTCCCTGGGCCCCGACGAATTGCACGCCCAGCACGAATTGCAGCGGCAGAACTACGCCGACCTGCAGGCCAAGAAGCTGTCGTTGGACCTCACCCGCGGCAAGCCGTCGGCCCAGCAGCTCGACCTGTCGAACGCGCTGCTGAGCCTGCCCGGCGAGCACTACCGCGACGAGGACGGCACCGACACCCGCAACTACGGCGGTCTGCACGGTCTGCCCGGGCTGCGCACGGTCTTCAGCGAACTGCTCGGCATTCCGGTGCCCAACCTGATCGCCGGCAACAACGCCAGCCTGGAGCTGATGCACGACATCATCGTGTTCTCGCTACTACACGGCGGCGTGGACTCGCCGCGGCCGTGGATTGAAGAGAGCGGCAGGATCAAGTTCTTGTGCCCGGCACCGGGATACGACCGCCACTTTGCGATCACCGAGAGCTTCGGGATCGAGATGATCGGTGTCCCGATGCTCGAGGACGGCCCCGATGTCGACCTCATCGAGGAGCTCGTCGCCGCCGACCCGGCGATCAAAGGCATGTGGTGTGTGCCGATGTTCTCCAACCCGACCGGTACCACCTACTCCTGGGAAGTGGTCCGCAGACTGGTGCAAATGCACACCGCCGCACCGGATTTCCGGTTGTTCTGGGACAACGCGTACGCGGTGCACACCCTGACGCTGGATTTCCCCCGCCAGGTCGACATCCTCGGCCTGGCTGAGGCGGCCGGTCACCCCAACCGGCCCTACGTGTTCGCCTCGACGTCGAAGATCACCTTCGCTGGAGCCGGGGTGAGCTTCTTCGGTGGCTCGCTGGGCAATATCGCCTGGTATCTGCAATACGCAGGCAAGAAGTCGATCGGTCCCGACAAGGTCAACCAACTGCGGCACCTGTTGTTCTTCTCCGACGCCGACGGGGTGCGCCTGCACATGCTGCGCCACCAACAGCTGCTGGCGCCGAAGTTCGCGCTGGCATTGGACATCCTCGACAAGCGGCTGTCTGATTCCAAGATCGCCTCGTGGACCGAACCCAAGGGCGGCTACTTCATCAGCCTCGACGTGCTGCCGGGGACGGCCAAGCGCACCGTCGCACTGGCCAAAGACGCAGGCATCGCGGTCACCGAGGCGGGCGCGTCATTTCCGTACCGAAAAGATCCGGATGACAAGAACATTCGCATCGCTCCGACGTTCCCGCCGGAGTCGGATCTGACCGACGCAATCGACGGGCTGGCCACCTGTGCGCTGCTGGCGGCCACCGAGTCCCTCCTGGGATCCACCGCTGTCACACAAGGTCGGTAGCCTTCACCCGTGGCGCTCTACCGGAAGTATCGGCCGGCAACTTTTGCCGAGGTGGTGGGCCAAGAGCACGTCACCGAACCGCTGTCCACCGCGCTGTCGGCGCACCGGATCAACCACGCGTATCTGTTCTCCGGTCCGCGCGGCTGCGGTAAGACGTCCTCGGCGCGCATCCTCGCCCGCTCGCTGAACTGCGAGCAGGGTCCGACGCCGACGCCATGCGGGGTGTGCGACTCGTGCGTGGCGCTGGCCCCCAACGGCGGCGGCAGCGTGGACGTCACCGAACTCGACGCCGCCAGCCACGGCGGTGTGGACGACACTCGCGAACTGCGTGACCGGGCGTTCTATGCGCCCGCACAGTCGCGCTACCGCATCTTCATCATCGACGAAGCGCACATGGTCACCAACGCCGGTTTCAACGCGCTGCTCAAGATCGTCGAGGAGCCACCCGAGCATCTGATCTTCGTGTTCGCCACCACCGAGCCGGAGAAGGTGCTGCCGACGATCCGGTCGCGGACCCACCATTACCCGTTCCGGCTGCTGGCGCCGAAGACCATGCGCGCGCTGATCGAGAAGATCGTCGCCGCGGAGAGCGTCGAGGTCGACGATGCGGTCTATCCACTGGTGATCCGCGCCGGTGGCGGCTCGCCGCGTGACACGTTGAGCGTCCTCGACCAGCTGCTCGCCGGCGCGGAGGGCAATCACGTCGCCTACCAGCGCGCGCTGGCGCTGCTGGGTGCCACCGACGTCGCGCTGATCGACGACGCGGTCGATGCGCTGGCTGCCGGAGACGCCGCCTCGTTGTTCGGCGCCGTGGAGTCGGTGATCGACGCCGGTCACGATCCGCGTCGGTTCGCCGTCGACCTGCTCGAACGATTTCGGGATTTGATTGTGCTGCAAGCAGTTCCGGATGCTGCCAGCCGAGGCGTCGTCGATGCGCCCGATGACATCCTGGACCGGATGCGGGACCAGGCCACCCGGGTCGGCCCCGCGACGCTGACGCGGTACGCCGAGGTGGTGCACGCCGGCCTGGGGGAGATGCGCGGTGCCACGGCTCCGCGACTGCTGCTGGAGGTGGTGTGCGCCCGGTTGTTGCTGCCATCGGCCAGCGACACCGAGGCGGCATTGCTGCAGCGCATCGAACGCATCGAGACCAGGATGGACATCTCGATACCCGCGGGCGAGGCCGCGATGAGTACCGGTACACCGGCGCCCCCGCCGGCCAAGCAGTTCGTGCGCAAGACGCAGGCGCTGCCGGTCGCGGAACCGGCGCCACCGCCTGCTGCGCCGGCTCCTGCTGCGCCTGCACCTGAGCCGCCACCGGCTCCCCGGCCCGTGCCCGAGCCGATCGCCAAACCTGAACCGGTCGCGAAGCCCGAACCCGTCGCCAGGCCGGACCCGGTGCCCGAACCGACTGTTCCACCGTCCCCCGCTACCGAACCCGCTGCGCCGCCGGCAGCTGCCGCGGGTGAGCCCGGCGCGGCGGCCGTGCGCAGCATGTGGTCGACGGTGCGGGAGAAGGTCCGGCAGCGCAGTCGCACCACCGAGGTCATGCTGGCCGGGGCGATCGTGCGCGCGGTCGAGAACAACACGCTGATCCTCGGCCACGAGTCGGCGCCGCTGGCCAAGCGACTGAGCGAACAGCGCAACGCCGATGTCATCCGTGATGCACTCAAGGACGCACTCGGCGTGGACTGGCGGGTGCGTTGCGAGGTCGGCGTCGGCCAGCCGGTTCAGGAGGCCGAGCCGCTCCCGCCGGAGCCCGAGCCCGATCCCGTCGATAGGCAGCGGGCCGAAGAAGACAGCATGATCGCCGAGGTCGGCCGCGACGAGGACGCCGCCCCGCGGCGCGATCCCGAGGAAGTGGCCCTCGAGCTGTTGCAGAGCGAGTTGGGCGCCCGCAAGATCGACGGCTGATGTTCTGTGAAGCATCTCGTTGCGCCCTGTGTCTTTCCTGTGCTGTGAAGCGCACTGGCGCGCAGGCACCTACCGTCGACGCATGAGCATCGACACTCGTCGACTAGTGGCCACGCTGGTCGGATGTGGCGCGATCGCGGTCGCCATGTTTGGCCAAATTCCTTCTGCGGCAGCGGATCCCGATGCGCCGCCGCCGAATTGCACCGCTGCCGATATGGAGGGTGTGCGCATGGGTGTGCAGGCCGCGACGTCGGCCTACTTGTTCACTCATCCCGACGTCAACGCCTTCTTCACCAGTCTTGCCGGCGTTCCCCGCGCGCAGGTGCTCCAGCGGGTAAAGGCCTATATGGCCGCCAACCCGCAAACGGCGTCCGACATCACAGGCATTCGACAACCGTTGGTGGACATCAAGAATCGCTGCGGCGGTCCGCTGCCCGGATCGGCCGTCTAACCATGGAGCAGAAGGTCAGACGTTCCACCACGGCCGCAGCGGCAGGCCGGCGTCGCCGCCTCGCTCGTCGAGCTTGACCGCCAACACCTGGTGCAGCTGAACCACATTGGTCTCAAAGCCAACGCGCGATCCGGCCATGTACAAGCCCCAGACCTTGGCAGTGGCCAGGCCGACCTCCTCAACGGCCTCGTCCCAGTGCTCCACGAGGTTGCGGCACCAGTCGCGCAGCGTCATCGCGTAGTGGTGGCGCAGGTTCTCCTCGTGCACCACCTCCAGGCCCATGTCCTGCGCCTCGGAGATGATGCGCCCGGAGCCGGTGAGCTCCCCGTCGGGGAAGACGTAGCGATCGATGAAACCGCCTGCGCTGGGCCCGGTCTTGTTGTCCGGGCGGGTGATGCAGTGATTGAGCAGCAGCCCCCCGACGCGCAGCTTGGACTTCAGGAAGCCGAAGTACGCCGGATAGTTCGCGACCCCGATGTGCTCTGTCAGCCCGATCGAGGACACCGCGTCGAAACCGCTCTCCAGTACATCGCGGTAGTCGCAGTGGCGTACCTCGGCCAGATCGGCCAGCCCCTGTTCGGCGATCGCCTTCTGTGCCCAGGCGGCCTGCTCACGCGACAGCGTGACGCCGATGGCCTTCACGCCCTGCTTGGCCGCGTAACGAACCATCCCGCCCCAGCCGCAGCCGACGTCGAGCAGCCGGTCGCCGGGCTGTAGGCGCAGCTTCTCGAACACCAAGCGGTACTTGTTGTCCTGCGCCTCCTCCAGCGTCGCATCCGCGGTGGGATAGCACGCGCAGGTGTAGGTCATCGACGGGCCGAGCACCCACTCGTAGAACGTGTTGGACACGTCGTAGTGGTGGTGGATGGCATCGGCGTCGCGCCGCTTGCTGTGGCGCAGACCCTCAGCGAATCGGCGCCACCGGGGCAGTGCCTCCTGCGGCGGCGGGGCGATCGGCTTGAGGTGCTCGATGCCGATCGAGCGCACGATGTCGACCAGTACCCGCGGTGGCGGCAGCTTGAAGTCGAGGTTCTGAGCGAGCCCCCGCAGCAGCTCGTACGGGTCACCGGGGTGCACACCGTGCATCTCCAGATCGCCGGCGACGTAGGCGCGAGCCAGGCCCAAATCGCCAGGGGCGGTGGCCAGATAAGTGGTGCCGCGCGGGGTGAGCAGGTCCAGACCCAACTCGGCGTCGGCGGGGCCCGCACTACTGCCGTCGTAGGCGGTGAACTTCAGGGGCAGTTCGCCGCCGGCAGCGAAGATCTCCAGGATCTCGGCCAGGCTGAACCGCCCCGGCGCGTGGGCCGCGTTGTCACGGTAGGTCGTCATTGTCGTTGCACCGCCTTTGCGTAGAGGTCGAGCAGCCGTGAATCGGGGTCGTAGGTCTTCTTTACGGTCTTATACGTTTCGCCGCCATAGAGTTCGTCAAACTCTTCCCGGCTGTAGAACGCGTCGGAATACAGCGACTTGTGGCCGTCGAGATCGCTGATCTTCTCTTCGATGAGCCGATTGGTGTGGCCGGGTGTCGGCCCGGCCGGGACGGACGACCAGAATCCGATGTTCACATAGGTGTGTCCGGCTCGCAGTGGGTACAGCGGCCAGCCCCCCGCGTCGTGCAGTCGCAGCGGGCACAGCCAGATCGGTTCGATGGGGACGTCGGTCAAGAACCAGTTCAGGAACTCCTCGGTGCGTTCGATCGGCACTTCGACGTCCTGGACTACCCGTTCCAGGGGAGGGCGGCCGTTGCGGGCCTCGATCCGGTCGGCGATGTTGAACTTCTGGTCGTAGCCGATGAGCTTCCAGTAGAAGCTGCTGCGCCGGTAGCGCCGTGGCCAGAACCGGCGAAGCTTCGGGTTCTGCGCGCCGAATGCCCGCGAGCACCAGAACCAGTCGGTGTCCCAGCGCCACAGGTAGTCGTGGATGGTCAGGCGGTCGTCCTTCACCCCGTCGGGATGCTGGATGGACCGGTAGTAGATGTCCTGGCCGGTGTAGTCGCTGACCGCGCCGGCGGCGCCGGTCTGCATGCCCAGGCACAGGTAGCTCTCGTCGGCGCTGAACACCACGCCGTCGAGGTAGTCGACCCGCGCACCCTCGTATCCGCTGGTCTCGATGATGCGATCCATCGCCGCGATCAGCTCGGCCAGCGTGTGAAACCTCAGGTGCTTGAGCGCTACGAACGGCTTGACCGGTTCCAGCTCGATCCGGAGCCGTACCGAATAGCCAAGGGTGCCATAGGAATTGGGGAAGCTTCGAAACAGGTCTGGGTGGTGTTCGCGGCTGGCGGTGATGACTTCACCCGAGCCGGTGAGGATGTCCATCTCGATGACCGACTCGTGCGGCAGGCCGTTACGGAACGACGCCGACTCGATGCCCAGCCCCGTCACCGCGCCACCCAGAGTGATCGTTTTGAGCTGCGGGACCACCAGCGGGGACAGGCCGTAGGGCAGGGTCGCTGCGACGAGGTCTTCGTAGGTGCACATGCCGGCGACGTCGGCGGTCTTGGCCGCCTGGTCGACGGAGATCACGCCGGTCAGGCCCGAGACATCGAGGCCGGGGGCGGTGCGTTTGGCGCGGGCGCGGAACAGGTTAGAGGTGGGTTTGGCCAGGCGTATCGAGGCGTTCGTCGGAATGGCGTGATAGCTCGCCAGGAGCCGATCCACGCCTTCGGTATGAGCTGTCAGTGCTGTGGAAACAGGCACACGACTACGCTAGTCCGCAGCCCCAGCCGATGCGACCGCATGGCTGGTGGATCACACCCAAACCGCCGTCACCCGAGGAGTATTGCCTGATGGGACAGGTTAGCGCCGCTAGCACGATCTTGATCGACGCCGAACCAGCGACCGTTCTCGCCGCGATCGCCGACTACCAGGGCGTGCGCCCGAAGATCCTGTCGCCGCAGTACAGCGAGTACCAGGTGTTGGAGGGCGGCCAGGGCCCGGGGACCGTCGCGAAGTGGAAGCTGCAGGCCACCAAGTCGCGGGTGCGTGACGTGCAGGTCGCCGTCGACGTCGCCGGTCACACCGTCATCGAGAAGGACGCGAACTCGTCGATGGTGATCAACTGGACCGTCGCACCGGCCGGACCGGGCTCCAGCGTCACCGTCAAGACCACGTGGAACGGTGCGGGCGGTATCGGGGGCTTCTTCGAGAAGACCTTCGCGCCGCTGGGCCTGCGCCGGATTCAGGACGAGGTACTGGCGAATCTGAAGAAGGCCGTCGAGGCCTAACTGGTCCTGGCCGGTTGAGTGGCCAGGAACGCCGCGATGCCCTGGACCACCGCGGCCGCGATCTTCTGGCGGCCCTCCGGGCTTTCCATCAGCGCGGAGTCGGCCGGGTTCTTCATGTTGCCGCATTCGACCAGCACCGAGGGGTACTGGGCCAGGTTCAGCCCGGCCAGGTCGGAGCGCCCGTACAGGCCGTCTGAGCCGATGTAGTTGGCGGCAGGCAGGCCGGAGGCGACCATCTGATCGCGCATGATCTTGGCCAGCTGGACCGACGGGCCGGCCTGCGCCTGGTTCAGCGGCGGGCTGGAGTAGTTGACGTGGAAGCCGCGGCCGGTCGCCGGGCCGCCGTCGGCGTGGATGGATACGACGGCGTTGGGCGCCAGGGCGTTGGCCATCGCGGCACGTTCGTCGACGCACGCCGCGACCTGGTTGTCGTTACCGCGGGACATGGCGGTGCGCACACCGAGCTGGGTCAGCATCTGGCGGATCAGCAGCACCGTGTCCCAGTTGAAGGTGTGCTCGGGGAAGCCGTCGTCGGTGGTGGTGCCCGACGTCTGGCAGTCCTTGGTGCCGCCGCGGCCGGTGGGCACCTGCTTGGTCAGCGATGCGTCGTTGGCGCCGTTGTGGCCGGGATCGAGGAAGACGATCATCCCGGCGATGTTGGGTACGGCGTGGGCAAGCGGGGTGATCACCGTCGACGCGGCCAGCAACATGGCGGTGCATGCTGCGGCGACGACACGCGTGCGGGTGGACATAAGCACGCGCGTCACCGTAACTCTTTGCCGTCTAGGCTTGAAGTCGCTGACCGCCCTAATGCGCAGGCGCAACCAAGTCGAGACCGAGACGCAAGGAGACTGTCATGCAACCCGGTGAGATACCCAACCTGGAGGGATTTCGCGAGCGGGCCGAGGAGATGCGTGACCAGTTGATGCCGGGTCTGCAGGCCGCGTTGGCGCAGGCGCAGGAAATGCAGCAGAAGCTGATGGAGGCCCAGGCGGCGTTGGCCGCATCCGAGGTGCACGGCCAGGCCGGCGGTGGGCTGGTGCAGGTGACCATGAAGGGCAGCGGGGAAGTGGCCGCGGTGCGGATCGACCCGAAGGTCGTCGACCCGTCCGACATCGAGACACTGCAGGACCTGATCGTCGGCGCGCTCGCCGATGCGGCCCGTCAGTTCGCGATCCTCGCGCAGACTCATCTCGGTCCGCTGGCCGGTCAGGCCGCACCGGGTCTACCGGAGGCCTGACTTCTTTGTTCGAAGGCCCTGTCCAGGATCTGATCGACGAGCTCGGCAAGCTGCCGGGCGTCGGTCCCAAGAGTGCGCAGCGGATCGCCTTCCACCTGCTGTCGGTGGAGCCGCCGGATATCGATCGGCTGACCGCGGCGCTGGGCAGGGTTCGTGACGGCGTGCAGTTCTGCGAGGTGTGCGGCAACGTCTCCGATAACGAGCGCTGCCGAATCTGCAGCGACGCACGCCGGGACGGGACGCTGGTGTGTGTGGTCGAGGAGCCCAAGGACGTGCAGGCCGTCGAACGCACCCGTGAGTTCCGCGGGCGCTATCACGTGCTGGGCGGCGCGCTGGATCCGCTGTCTGGCGTAGGGCCGGATCAGCTGCGAATTCGACAGTTGCTCAATAGAATTGGTGAACGAGTCGATGGGGTGGACATCACCGAGGTCATCATCGCGACCGACCCGAACACCGAGGGTGAGGCGACTGCCACCTATCTGGTGCGGATCCTGCGCGACATCCCCGGGCTCACCGTGTCGCGCATCGCTTCGGGCCTGCCGATGGGCGGTGACCTGGAGTTCGCCGACGAGCTGACACTGGGCCGCGCCCTGTCTGGCCGCCGCCAGATGGTCTAGCTGCCCCCGACGCCCAAACCGACATTTCGCAGAAGAAGTTCGAGTAGATCGCGACATTTCGTCGATCTCGGCGAGCTGTCGGACCCCGCAGCGACGATGCCGACATGACTGAAGTATTTCTAGGCAGGGAAGCGCTGGCCGATGGCCTGTCCCGCCACGACCTCCAGCGCTGGTATCGGCGGATGTACCGCGGCGTTTATGTCCCGAAGTACGCCTCACCATCGTTACGTGATTACGCGTATGGGGCTTGGCTGTATACGAACCGAACTGGCGTGATTGCGGGTGTGGCGGCGTCTGCGCTGCACGGGGCGCAGTGGGTCGACGACGACGAACTGATCGAAGTCCTCGTCGATGAGCGACGCCGACAGCCCGGACTGACCGTCCGAATGGATCGTCTCGCCGACGACGAAGTCGAAGGTGACGACGACCTTCTCGTCACAACACCGTCGCGCACCGCTTTCGACATGGGGCGATATCTCAAGCGCGCAACGGCGTTGGCCCGCTTGGACGCGCTGATGCGAGCAGCGCCATTCGCAGCCGAGGACGTGGAGATGCTGATGCACCGGTACGGGGCTGTCAGAGGCGTGCGTCAGCTGCGGGACTTGCTACCGCTAGTTGATGCTGGCGCGGAGTCGCCCAAGGAAAGCTGGCTGCGCCTGCTCCTGATCGACGGCGGACTACCGGCACCCGAGACCCAGATTCCGATCTTCGAAGGCGGCGTTCCGGTTGCCTTTCTCGACATGGGATATCCCGACATCAAGCTGGCCTTCGAATACGACGGAGACCAACACCGCAGCGACCGTCGTCAATACGTGCGGGACGTTCGACGTCTACCAATGGTCGAACGGCACGGGTGGGAAGTCATTCGGGTCATCGCGGAAGACAGACACGCTGAGGTGCTGTGGCGGGCGAAGGAGGCATTTCTTCGCCGAGGTGGTGCCGAGATCGACGAAATGTCGCGATCTACTCGCACTTTCGCTGCGTAATGTCGGTTTGGGCGTAAAGAGGCAGAAAGCTCAGGCGCGGCGGGGGGCGGCCAGTCGCTCACGGCGCAGCTGCTCGACTTCGGTCAGCTCCAGGGGCTCCAGCGGACCGACGACCCGCGACAGCAGCAGGTCTGCCAGCTCGGGATTGCGTGCCAGGCACGGGCCGTGCAGATAGGTCGCCACCACGCTGCCCTGCACGGCGCCGTCGAAGCCGTCGCCCGCGCGGTTGCCCGCGCCCTTGATCACCGCTGCCAGCGGCCGCGCGTCCGGACCTAAAACCGTTCCACCGCGGTGGTTTTCGAATCCCGTCAGCGGTAGCGTCATACCGTCGACCAATGGGGTGGACACCACTTCGCCGATGGTGCGACTGGGCTGCGGCGAGGTCGTCACATCCAACAGGCCGACACCCTCGACCCGCTCACCGGCAGACGTCTCATACCAATGGCCCAGCACCTGGATCGCCGCGCAGATCGCCAGCACCGGAGCGCCGCGAGCGGCAGCGCGCTGTAAACCCTGATGTGCCAGAAGGTGTTTGGTGGCCAGTCGCTGCGCGTAGTCCTCGGCCCCGCCGAGGGTGTAGAGATCCAGCGAGTCGGGCACCGGGTCAGCCAGCGTGATCTCGACGATCTCGGCCGCAATTCCGCGCAGCCGCAACCGCTGTCGCAGCACGACGGCATTGCCACCGTCACCGTAGGTGCCCATCACGTCGGGCAGCACCAGCCCGATCTGAACGTCAGCCACCCATCCGCCCCAACGTGCGGGTCAGCGAAAGGAACGCGGTGTAGTTCGCCACCACCTCGACGTGTCCCTTCGGGCATGACATGATCGCATCAATGGTGTTGTGCACCAGCGTATGCGGCACCCCGGCATAGCCCAGCCGCACCGCCAGGTCGGTTCCTCGCTCACCGGCGGCGACGACGGGTACGCCCTCGAAGTGCTCGAAGTCGACGTCCCATAGCCACGACAGATCTTCCCCGTCGGGCACCTGGCCGTTGACCGAAATCACCACGCCCTGCGCGGTCGTGTCGACCATCGACAGCGCCTCCTGCCACCCGGCCGGGTTCTTGGCCAGCAGGATGCGCGCGGTGTGCTCGCCCATCGGCACGGTCTGGTAGCGACCGGCGACCTCGTCAACCGCGGAGACGGCCGCCACCGCGGCGGCGGGATCAGCGCCCAGCGCTACCGCGGCCGCGACAGCTTGAGTGGCGTTGCCCCGGTTGACGTTTCCCGGCAGCGACAGCCGCATCGGCAGCTCCAGACCGTCGGGCCCGTAGATCTTCGCGTCGTCGTACCACCACTGCGGGCTTGGCCGCTTGAAATCCGTTCCCGTCGAGTACCAGTGCGAGTCGTCGCGCACGATCACCTCGCCGCTGCGCGGGCAGCTGACCGAGTCGTTGGCCCAGCCGCCGCCGGCGGCCACCCACACCACCTTGGGACAGTCGTAGGCCGCCGAGGTCATCAGCACGTCGTCACAGTTGGCGACGACGATCGCATCGGGGTGGCGGGCCAGTCCGCCGCGCAGGGTGCGCTCGATGTGGTTGATCTCACCCACCCGGTCCAGCTGATCGCGCGACAGATTCAGCAGCACGATCACCGCGGGGTTGACCGCATCGGCGACGTGCGGGACGTGCATCTCGTCGACCTCGAGCGCGGCCAGCGACGCGGCACGGGAACCGGCCAGGGCGGCCACCAGGCCGGCGTCCATGTTGGCGCCCTCGGCGTTGGTGGCGACGGGACCGAGGGTGGCCAGTGCCGCTGCCGTCATCCGGGTGGTGGTGGACTTGCCGTTCGTGCCGGTCACGACCACGGTGCGCCGGCCGGCCCCGAGCTGCCCCAGGATCGAGCGATCCAGGGTCATGGCGACCAGGCCGCCGATCATGGCGCCCGCACCGCGGCCGGTCGCCCGGGAGGCCCAGCGCGCGGCAGAACCGGCGGCCAGCGCAGTGCGGCCCCGCAGTGTCATCGTCGGCTTGGGCATTGGGACGCAAGTTTATGCGGAGTACACGCGCCCGGCCGACACGGATTCGATGTCCCGGGCACTGTCGGACCTGCGTGCCATCCTGACAGTGTGAGCCACACCTGGGGTCGACCCGCCCGCGAGTCGGGCGATGGCTGGGTGGTCGTCGACGTCGAGACCACGGGTTTTCGGCCAGGCCACGCCCGCGTTATCAGCCTGGCCGCTCTGGCGCTGGACCCCGAGGGGCGCGTCGAACACTCCGTGGTCAGCCTGCTCAATCCCGGCGTCGATCCCGGTCCCACCCACATCCACGGCCTGACCGCCGAGATGCTGGAGGACCAGCCGACGTTCGCCGATATCGCCCCCGATGTCATCGATTTGCTGCACGGCCGCACCCTGGTCGCCCACAACGTGGCGTTCGACTACGCATTCCTGGCCAGTGAGGCCGAGCTGGCCCAGACCGCGCTGCCGGTCGACACCGTCATGTGCACCGTCGAGCTGGCTCGCCGCCTGGACCTAGGACTGGAGAACCTGCGGCTGGAGACCCTGGCTCGGCACTGGGCGGTGCCGCAGACCCGCGCCCACGACGCGTTCGACGACGCCCTGGTGTTGTCCCGGGTGCTCGCTCCCGCCCTGCAGCGGGCCCGCGAGCGTGAGGTCTGGTTGCCGGTACGGCCCGCGACCCGGCGCCGCTGGCCCAACGGACGGGTCACCCACGACGAGCTGCGACCGCTGAAGATGCTGGCCTCCCGGATGCCGTGCCCCTACCTGAATCCGGGGCCGTACCGGCGCGGTGGACCTCTGGTGCAGGGCATGCGCGTCGCATTGTCGGCCGAGGTGAGCCGCACGCACGAGGAACTGGTCGAGCGGATCATTCACGCCGGGTTGGCCTACGCCGACGCAGTCGACCCGCAAACCTCATTGGTGATCTGCAACGAGCGAACGCCCGAGCAGGGCAAGGGCTATCTGGCGCGTGAGCTGGGGGTTCCGGTGGTGTCCGACCGGCAGTTCATGGACTCGGTCGCTTCGGTGGCCAACGGCACCGGGATCGACGAGTTCGCTCCCTCGGTCGACCAGGGTCAGCAGTTCGCGCTGTTCTGAGACTTCGCTTCGCTAGCATCGCCACCGGGGTGGTGATGTAGGTGAACGATCGCAAGAGCTTGCCGCGGTCCGCTTTGCCGATCCTGTCCTCGGCGGTCAGCTGTCTTCTGCTCGCATTCTGGTTCGCCTTCGACTGGGGTGGCGACGACACCGTTCGGATCGTCGACGCGTTCGCCTTCGCCGCCTTCGGCCTCTACGCGGCCGTCTGCTCGACCCTCGCAGCACGGGCCGCCCAGGGCCGAAACCGCACCGCGTGGACCACGATGGCGATCGCGCTGTATGCGTGGACGGCGGGGGAACTCACCAGGGCGCTGTACACCCTCGTCTTGAAACCGGTGTTCCCGTCGCCTGCGGAGTTCCTCTACCTGGTTTTCGTTGTGTTGGTCTGCGTCGCGTTCGTGCTGTTTCCCGCCGAACCGGCCCAGGGCTCGCGGACGCGGGTGCTCTTCGATGCGTTGATCGTCGCCATGTCGTCGTTCATCGTGTTGTGGGTGGTGGTGCTCGGCAACGTGTACCAGGCCACCCAGGTCGACAGGGTCATCCAGGGGCGCGCTCTGCTCTACCCGCTGTTCATCCTGTTCATGTTCGTTGCCGCGGTGGTGTTTGTCGCCCGATCCGGGCCCGGCAACCGAGTGGTGATGTGGCTACTCTTCGGCGCCGTCACCCTGATGGCGGTCTCAGGGATCACGTTCGCATTCCTGCAAGGCGCCAATCGCTATCACCCCGGGCATCTCACGAGTATCGGCTGGGTGCTTGCGATGTCGTGTTTCGGTGCGGCCGCCCTGCTGAGTCGCCGGCCGCGGGTACCCGCGCCGCCAAGCTCACCGCAATCCTCGATCGTCCTGTGGTTGCCCTATGTGCCGCTGCTGCTTGCCGGCACCATCGGGCCGGCCCTCGCCATGACCGGTGTCCTGCGCGTCGCGGTCCCGGTGCTGATGGCGTTCCTCTGCGCCCGGCAGGTGCTCTCAGGGTGGGAAAACCGCCGATTGCTCACGGCCGCAGCCGATCAGGCATTGCGCGATCCATTGACCGGGCTGGCCAACCGCACCCTGTTCCAGGACCGGCTGGCACACGCCATGGCACTACGCCGCCGTGACGGTCGTGCGGTCGCGGTGGTGTCACTGGACCTCGATGACTTCAAATTGATCAACGACAGCATGGGACATCCTGCCGCAGACAGCCTTCTGGTCCGGGTAGGCGAGCGCATCGCCGATTGTGTGCGGCCCGGCGATACCGTCGCACGGCTCGGCGGCGACGAATTCGCCCTGCTGCTCGAGGGTGGAGCCGACGAGGCGCACCTGGTGTGCGAGCGCGTGGTCGCATCATTCGACACCCCGTTCATCATCGACGGGCACGACGTGCTGATGCGCCCCAGCGCCGGAATGGCAGTCACATTGCAGGCCGAAACCGACCTCGCACCAGAGGAATTGGTGAAGCGTGCCGATATCGCGATGTATTTCGCCAAACGCACCCGCAATTCGACGGTGCATACTTTCAGCTCGGACATGACGCTGCTCGATCCGGGCATCGAGGAAGTGACGAACACCGGCGAGAATCGTTCGGTCGGAAGTGGTGCGGCGCAGGTGCGGCTGCTGGGCGAACTACGGCGCACCATCGACCGCGGCGGCCTCGAGATGGTGTATCAGCCCAAGATCGACCTGAGAACCGGCCGAATCGCCGGTGTTGAGGCACTACTGCGGTGGCCTCATCCGCGGCTGAAAGTTCTTCGGCCAGGGGCGTTTTTACCCCTGATCCTGCGCCACGGTTTGATGCGTCCGGTGACCGATCTGGTCTTCAAAAAGGTGCTCGATGATGCTGCGCGATGGATGGCGATGGGGCTGGACGTCCCTGTCGCGGTGAACCTGTTTGCACCACTACTCCGGGACCTGCAGCTGCCCGAGGCGGTGAGTAACGTTCTACGGGAACGTGATCTCCCGCCCCGGCTACTGACCATCGAGATCACCGAGGATCTGGTCCTCGACGAGGTGGGCCGGGCTACCGGGGTGCTGAAACAACTGCGCGACGACGGCATCCGGATCGCCATCGACGACTTCGGCAGTGGCTATTCAGCTTTGAGCTACCTGCGTGATCTTCCGATCGACGAAGTGAAATTCGACCGCCATTTCATCGCGTCGGTCGCCACTGACGACAGGGCTGCCGCGGTGGTCAGTGCGGTCATCGAACTGAACCACAATCTCGGGATCACGGTGGTCGCCGAAGGTGTCGAAGACGCCGAGACGGCGGCATGGCTGCGCGAGCATGCCTGTGACATCGGCCAGGGCTACTATTTCGGCCGGCCCGTCCCTGCTGCCGAGATCCCTGGCTTGGTGGCTCAGCAAGCGCCGCAACGCCCTTAGCCGAGTTGGAGGCTTACCCTCAGAGCCTCCTGTGTGTCTCTGGCCAACACCCTGAGGCTTGTGTGAAATCGAAATATGTTGGCGTAGCTCGCAGTTGGGCCCAATGACAATTTGTTGTTGACAGAAGGCAGCTTTGACATGAAGAAAGTACTCGCCGCCACCGTTGGGGCGGCCGCTATCGCGCTGCTCGCGATATTCGCCGTTACTGCCGCGATCAGCGGTTCCACGTTCAACCGCACCACTGCTGATTCGGGGCAGGAGTCGAAATTCCCCACACCCACACCACCGTCTCCCGCCTTCATCTCGGGGGCCGTGACCACGACCGCTCCGTCGATCCATTAGCACTCGCTGAGGTCCAGCAGCCACTACGGGAGTAGTACGCTGGCGAGCCTGATGCCGCCGAATCCCGAACGCCGCACCGCGATCCTCGACGCTGCGATCGACATTGCCGTCGACGTGGGCATCGGCGGGCTCACTCACCGCCAGGTCGACGACCGTGCGGGTCTGCCGGCCGGGACCACGTCGAACTACTTCCGGACTCGGCTGGCGCTGCTGGAAGCCACCGCCGCGCATGTCGTCGACCTGCACTGGCGACACGTCGAAGCGCTGCAGTCCGTACTTCCCTCGCCGATGAACCGCGCGAGCCTGGCGGCGCTGCTGACGCGGATGGTGGCCGATCCCGACGAAGCGGCGAAGCGGCGAACCCTGGCCCGGTTCGAGTTCTTCATCGAGGCGATCCGGCGGCCCGAATTGCAGCCGTTCATCTACGAACTGCAGCACGCCGCCATGAAAACGGCCGGACTGATTTTGGCCTCCGCCGGTGTCGATGCCTCACCCGAGCAGATCGACCAACTGACCCGGTTGCTCAACGGGCTGACGTTCAGCAACCTCACGATCGATCAGCCCGACGGGCATGACCCAGCCGCGCTGATCGACCGTGTGCTCGATGCGGTGTTCGGGACCTAGTTCCCCGGGTCGCTTCGCTCCTGCCCGCCGGACCTAGTTCCCCGGGTCGCTTCGCTCCTGCCCGCCGGACCTAGCTCCCCGGGTCGCTTCGCTCTCCCCCTGGCCTTCGGCGGGGGGTGCCCCCAGCCCGCCGGACCTAACTGAGGGCCTTGGCCTTCAGCGACTCGAACTCCTGCTGCGAGATCGTTCCCGCATCCAAGAGCTGCTTGGCATGCTCGATCTCCTGCGCGGGCGAGCGCCCGGCAGCATCCCTGATGTAGTCGTCGGTCTCCTGTTTGGCGGCCAGCGCGGCGGCGCGCGCGCGTTGGGCCATGCCCTGCCCGCGCGCGATCAGGTAGATCAGCGCGGTCAGCCATGGGAACACGATCAGGAAGATCACCCAGACGGCCTTGATCCAGCCCGACGTCGTGTGATCACGCCAGAACAGGTCCACCAGGATCTGGAACAACACCAGCAAGTACGCGATCCAGGCGAAGATGATCAGGAAGTGCCAGAGGAAATCCCATGTTGAACCCCAGTCCACGGCTTGCTCCTTATGTTGTTGGGATAACGCCGATTCGCGCAGCGCGGTTCACGGCCGACACGACAGCCCGCAGTGACGCTGTGGTGATCGATGTTGCGATGCCGACGCCCCATACCGTGCGTCCGCCGATGGACGCTTCGACGTAGGCCGCTGCGGCAGCTTCCTCTCCGGCCGACATCGCGTGCTCGGAGTAGTCCAGCACGCTGATGTCGAAGCCGACGGTGCCCAGCGCGTCGACGAACGCGGCCAACGGCCCGTTGCCCTGGCCGCTGATCTCGGTCTCGACCCCGTCGATCTTCACGACAGCCTCGATGACGTCGGTGCCGCCGTCGACCTCCGCGCCGACCACCTTCTGGCGGATACGTTCCAAAGGCCGGATGGGCGACAGGTATTCGTCGGCGAATGCGTCCCACATCTCCTTGGGCGACACCTCGCCGCCCTCACCGTCGGTGATGGCTTGGATGGCTTGGGAGAACTCGATCTGCAGCCGACGCGGCAGCGCCAGGCCGTGATCGGCCTTCATGATGTAGGCCACCCCGCCCTTACCGGACTGCGAGTTGACCCGGATCACGGCCTCGTAGGTGCGGCCGACGTCTTTGGGGTCGATCGGCAGATACGGCACCTGCCACAGGATGTCGTCGACGTCCGAATCCGCTTCGTCGGCAGCGACTTTCATCGCATCCAGGCCCTTGTTGATGGCGTCCTGGTGGCTGCCCGAGAACGCGGTGTAGACCAGATCGCCACCGTAGGGATGACGTTCGTGCACGGGCAGCTGATTGCAGTACTCGACGGTGCGGCGGATCTCGTCGATGTTGGAGAAGTCGATCTGTGGATCCACCCCGCGGGAGAACTGGTTGAGCCCCAGCGTCACCAGACACACGTTGCCGGTGCGCTCACCGTTGCCGAACAGACAGCCCTCGATGCGGTCGGCGCCGGCCTGGTAGCCCAATTCGGCTGCCGCAACAGCGGTTCCGCGGTCGTTGTGCGGATGCAGGCTCAAGATGATCGAGTCGCGCGGGGTCAGGTGCCGGTGCATCCACTCGATCGAGTCGGCGTAGACGTTGGGAGTGGCCATCTCCACGGTCGCGGGCAGGTTGACGATCAGCGGCACCTCGGGGGTGGGTTTCACGATGTCGGCGACGGCGTTGCACACCTCGACGGCGTACTCCAGTTCGGTGCCGGTGTAGGACTCGGGGGAGTACTCGAAGCGCCACTGGGTGCCGGGATACTTCGCCGCTTCCTCGACGCACATGCGGGCGCCGTCGGTGGCGATCTTCTTGACTTCCTCACGGCCGGCACGGAATACGACCCGGCGCTGCAGGATCGACGTCGAATTATAGAAGTGCACGATCGCGCGGGGCGCTCCGGCACACGCCTCGAAGGTGCGGGTGATCAACTCGGGGCGGCACTGCGTCAGCACCTGGATGGTGACGTCGTCGGGGATGGCGCCCTGCTCGATGATCTCGCGGACGAAGTCGAAATCGGTCTGGCTGGCCGACGGGAAGCCGACCTCAATCTCCTTGTAACCCATGTTGACCAGCAGCTCGAACATGCGGCGTTTACGGGCCGGGCTCATCGGGTCGATCAGGGCCTGGTTGCCGTCGCGCAGGTCGACCGCGCACCACATCGGTGCGTGTTCGATGACCATGTCCGGCCAGGTGCGGTCAGGCAGGGTGACCGGCTCGACCTCGGCAGCGAACGACCGGTACCGGTCGACCGGCATCGAGGACGTGCGCTGGGTGTTCCAGGAGGGCTGGCCGTCGCGTCGCGGGCCGGCGGGGGTCTTGATGGTGCGGGCAGATACGTAGGCGTCCACGGATTCGAAGGACGGCTTTTGAGTGGTCACGATTTGGCTCCGGGGGTCTTGAGTTGGACTTCAGACCGGCGCATCGCGAAAACCCGCGACGGGAGGCCAGTCTGGATCAGACCCCGTCGCGGCGTCCGAGAAGGAGCACCCGCTGCACAAGTCGGTACTGTACTCCGGCCTTGCCAGCTGGCCAAAAGTCGAGTACCGGGCGGCTGGTCAGCACACGGTGCTCGTTCTGCGCACAGGAGTTCGCTGCCAGGGTAAATTGACCACGTCGCAAGCCGTGATCGGGGGTTTTTCGTGCAACTGAGCGTTCGCTCCATGCTGGCGACCGGGGTCTCGGTTACCGCCGCCGCCACGATCGCCCTGGCACCGCTGCCCACCAGCGCACCGCCGCCGTCGACACACACCGCACCCGTCGTCCTCACCGGCGCCTGGCAAGACCTGCAGGCGAACGTCACCGAGGACCTGGCCAATCTGTCGACGTTGCTTGCGGCCTCGTCGTCCACGCCGATTCTCAACCAGCTCGCGTCGAACGTCGCCACCTACGGGAAATGGCTGGTTGGCCAGGACGGGGGCAGCCCCGAAAAAGTCACACAAACGATCGGCGAACACCTTGTCGCGGTCGCCACCACCCTGGCTAGGTACGCGCTTCTGGTGCCGCTGAGCTTTGTCGGGCCGTTTGTCGCTCCCGGAGTCATGTTGATTCAATTGGTCGCCGATACAGCCAAGTCCCCGTCGACTCCGCAGACCGTGCTGCAGGCGTTCATCGACGCCCCGGCCGTGTACCTCAACACCACTTTCAACTGCTGCTCAAGCCCGCTTTTCCAGCTCGCGTTCGGACTGTTGAATCCCGGTCCCCTCGGCTATCTGCTGGAGGTGCGGTCGGCGATCGCGGCCGCGCTTCGGATCACCGCGCCCGCGCCGCCTGAGCCGGCCGCCAGCGCAATGCAGGTGCCCGAAGACACGGTTTCGCCGGCGGTCGCGCAGTCGTCCCGGGCTCCCGCGGTCGGCCAGAGCCTTCGGTCGCCGCAATCGGACAGCAACGCTCGAAAGACCTCCCGCGCTGCCAAGCGGCCCAACGTCGCCCACAGTGCCGCTGATTCCCCGAAGACGCCGTCGCCGACGGGCAAGGGGCAGTCGGCGCGGACCGTCAAACCTGGGAATCAGGGAACGCGATAACCGACAGGAACCGGATCGGCACTTCGATCAGGTCCGCAGGGCCATGTGCGCCCTCGCCGTCGATCTGCAGCGAGTCGCCAGGGTGCAACCGGTACACCGAGCGGCTGTGCGCGTAGTCCATGACGCCTTCGAGCACATAGATGAACTCGGTGCCGGGGTGCTGGAACAGCGGGTAGGTCTTGCTCTTCTCCGACAGCGTGACCAGCAGGCATTCCAGTCGCTTGTGTTCGCCGCGCAGCGAGCCCAGCAGTTCGTACTCGTGGCCCTCCCGAGTACCGGTGCGCACGATCCGCGCACCGGTGCCGGACTTCACGAAGGCGGCGGGACGCTCGACGTCGGCACCACGGAACAGCGTGGTCACCGGAACGTCGAAACCTTTGGCCAACAGCGCCAGCGTGGACAGGCTCGGCGAGGTCTGGGCGTTCTCGATCTTGCTCATCATCGCCTTGGAGATACCGACCCGAGCGGCCATATCGGCGACCGATAAGCCCAGTTGCTGCCGCAGCAGACGCACGTTGTGCGCGATCGCGGCTTCGAATTCCAGCTCCGCGACCGGTTCGTGCGGTTCGCGATCGCGGGCCGTACCCGATTGGTTGCGCAGCAGATCGGTCACAAGCTGAGTGTCTATCTCATCTGCCCGGCGCCGACATAGGGATACGGGCTCTTCAACAGCTCACCCTCAGCGAAGCGGGACAACCGGAAGTCGGTCTCCGGTATCCGCGGATCGCTGCTGCGGCCGTCGACGACCAGGTCGGCAACCAGCCGGCCGACCGCCGGTGCGATCTTGAACCCGTGACCGCTGAAGCCGGCGGCGACAAACAGTCCGTCGCGACCGCTGGCCGAGATCACCGGGTTCCAATCCGGTGTGACGTCGTAGCAGCCTGCGTAGCTGGTGGTGATCGCCGCGCCGGTGAAGCCGGGGAAGCGGGTGCCCACCTTGTCGACGGTGAGGTCGATGAAGTCCTCGGTGGCGCGGTTGAGGTAGTCGTCGGGGTCGGCGGTGGCCACATCGGATAGATCGCTGTTGCCGAACAGCACATCGCCGCCGACTTCGGGTCGGACATATTGCAGCGATACCAGATCGGAGAACACCGGCACCGGTCCCAGATCGACGCCGGGCGAGATCATCACGATCTGTTCGCGGACCACCCGGATCGGAACATCGATTCCGTAGGGCGCCAGGAACGCACTCGTCCACACCCCGGTGGCGACGACGACGCTGCCCGCGCTGATCTGGGAGCCGTCGGCCAGTTGTACGCCGGTGACGGCGTCACCCTCGGTGAGTAGACCAGTAACCGTGGCGCCTTGGCGGATTCGCACACCGGCGGCGCGTGCCGCGACGGCGAATGCTTGGGCGGTCTGGTAGGCGTCGCCGTAGCCGCCGCGAGATTCCCAGCCGAAGGCGGCGAACGGTGACAGGTCGGCGAATCGCCACATCCGGGCCACCTCATCGGCGTCGATCTCCTCGGTCTGCACACCCACCGCGCGTTGTGCGGCCATGCTCTTGCGCAAGGAGTCGACGTTGGCTTCCCCGACGCCGACGACGTATCCGGTCTGCCGGAAGCCGATATCGTCGCCGAAGATCTCCTCGGCTTTCTCGAACACCTCCAGTCCGACGGTCGCCATCGCGGCCAGTGAGCTCACCCCGTAGTGGCAGCGGACGATCCCGCTGGATTTACCGGTCATCCCGGATGCCACCGTATTACGCTCGGCAACAACCACATCGGTGATCCCGCGCTGGCTTAGTGCCCAGGCGGCGGCGCACCCTTCGATTCCGCCGCCGACGATGACGACGTCGGCCGTCTCGGTCACAGGCCTGCCCCGGGTATCCAGGAGGTGCCGGCCAGTGGAACCCGGGCCATTGCTGCGGCTTCGATCGTGACCGCGACCAGGTCCTCGGGTTCCAGGTGCAGCAGATGGGCCTTGCCGCAAGCTCGCGCGATCGTCTGGGCCTCCATGGTGAGCACCCGCAGATAGTTGGCCAGCCGCCGGCCGGCGTCCACCGGATCCAGCCGGGCCGCCAGTTCCGGGTCCTGGGTGCTGATGCCGGCCGGGTCGCGCCCGTCCTGGAAGTCGTCGTAGAAACCGGCTGCGCTGCCGAGCTTTTCGTACTCGGCGGCGTACTTAGGATTGTTGTCACCCAGTGCGATCAGCGCGGCGGTGCCGATCGCCACGGCGTCGGCGCCCAGCGCCATGGCCTTGGCGACGTCCGCGCCGGTGCGGATGCCACCGGATACGATCAGCTGAACTTTGCGATGCACTCCCAGCTCCGAGAGTGCCTGCACCGCTTGGGGAAGCGCGGCCAACGTGGGGATGCCGACGTGCTCGATGAAGACATCCTGGGTGGCGGCGGTGCCGCCCTGCATTCCGTCGACGACGACGACGTCGGCACCGGCGGCCACCGCCAGCTTGACGTCGTAATAGGTGCGGGTGGCGCCGACCTTGACGTAGATCGGCTTCTCCCAGTCGGTGACCTCGCGGAGCTCGTTGATTTTGATGGTCAGATCGTCGGGCCCGGTCCAGTCGGGGTGCCGGCAGGCTGAGCGCTGGTCGATCCCTTCGGGCAGGGTGCGCATCCCTGCGACGCGTTCGGAGATCTTCTGCCCCAGCAGCATTCCGCCACCGCCCGGCTTGGCGCCCTGGCCGAGGACGACCTCGATGGCGTCGGCCTTACGCAGGTCGTGGGGGTTCATCCCGTAGCGGGACGGAAGGTACTGGTATACCAGGTATTTGGATTGACCGCGTTCCTCTGGGGTCATCCCGCCGTCGCCGGTGGTGGTCGACGTGCCGACCTCGCTGGCGCCGCGGCCCAGCGCCTCCTTGGCCGGGCCTGACAAAGCGCCGAACGACATGCCGGCGATGGTGACCGGAATCTCCAGATGCAGAGGATGTTTGGCGTGCCGGTCGCCGAGCACGACGTCGGTGCCGCAGCGCTCGCGATAGCCCTCCAACGGGTAGCGCGACATGGACGCACCCAGGAACAGCAGGTCGTCGAAATGGGGGAGTGGGCGTTTGGCGCCCCAGCCGCGGATGTCGTAGATGCCGGTCTCGGCGGCCCGCTGGATACCGGCGATCGTGGCGCGATCGAAGGTGGCCGACTCGCGAAGGCCGAGGCGGGCGCGGTCGTCTTGGGTGTACGTCATCAGTAGGCCGCGCTGTTGTCGACGTGGAAGTGGTAGAGCTGCCGGGCGGAGCCGTAGCGGGTGTAGGCGCTGGTGTCGTCGTCCTCGAAGCCGGCGGCTTTGAGGAGGCGGCCGAGCTCCTCGTGGTGTTCGGCGCGCATCTCTTTGGCGATGCAATCGGCCCCGAGTGAGGCCACCTCGCCGCGAACGTAGAGCCTGGCCTCGTAGATCGAATCACCCAGTGCCTCACCGGCATCTCCGCGGATCACCAGCCGGCCGGTCTGGGCCATGAAAGCGCTCATGTGCCCGACGCTGCCACCTACGACGATGTCGACCCCTTTCATCGAGATGCCGCAGCGTGCCGCGGCATTGCCTTCGATGATGAGTAGGCCGCCATGTGCGGTGGCGCCGGCCGACTGGGAGGCATTGCCCTTGACCCAGACGGTGCCGCTCATCATGTTCTCGGCCACCCCGGTGCCGGCGTTGCCGTCGATGATGACCTCGGCTTGCTTGTTCATCCCGGCCGCGTAATAGCCGACGTGGCCGTCGATTCCGACGCGTACAGGTGCGTCGAGACCGACTGCCACGTTGTGGGCGCCTGCGGGGTTGGTGATAAGGAACTCACCGGACAGGCCGGGGGTGTGCAGCGTGGCATTGATCTCGCGCAGCGGTGTGCTGCTCAAGTCAAAGGTGCTCAGCGCGTCCATGCGTACACCACCTCCGGTTCCGGTTCCCAGATGACGGCCTTCTCGACTCCGGGAAGCCCTGCCAACGCGCGGTATTCGCTACCCATCGCCACCCAGTCGTCTGTTTCGGCGATCACGGCAGGCTTGCAGGCGATCGCGTCGCGTACGACGGCGAACGAGTCGTGGTTGGACACGAGCAGCGTGTAGAAGCCGTCGAACGTGGCGCACAGTTCCTTCAACGCCGATTCCACATCCCGGCCGTGGGCCAGCTGGTCGGCCACGAAACGCGCACCGACTTCGGTGTCGTTCTCACTGTCGAACACCACCCCGGCAGCGCGCAGTTCGCGACGGATGGTGGCGTGGTTGGCGAACGAACCGTTGTGCACCAGACACTGATCCGGACCCACCGCGTAGGGGTGGGCACCGGCGGGGATCACCGCCGACTCGGTGGCCATCCTGGTGTGGCCCACGCCCTGCCAGCCTTGAGCGTTCGCCAGTCCCCACGCCTCCGTGAGTGCCTTCGGATGGCCGACACCCTTGAGCACGGCCACATTTGCGCCGAAGCCGGCGATCAGCGCGTGCGGGTAGTGCGCAGTGATCGCGGCGTGCAGAGTCTCTGGTGCGGCATCGGCCGACACCAGCAGCGTCTCGTCGACGCGGTGCACCGACACCTCGCCGAGCGCTGCGTGGAGCGCCGCAGCCATCTGTTCGGGACTGTCGTCGATGTCGAGCACCGAGACGGTGGCTTTCCCGGGCGGTGACCAGTGTGGGTCGCCGTAGACCGCCACTCCGGCGGAATCGCTTCCGCGGTTGGACATTTCACAGAGCATGCCGGTCAGCAGTTCACCGAGCCGGGGGTAGAGCTCGGGGTTGCGCAGGTGCAGACCCACGATCCCGCACATAGTGTTCCTTCCTCGCCGTCAGAATGCGGTCAGGTACTGGTCGACCTCCCACGGGCTGACCGCGCTGTGGTAGGCGAAGAATTCGTCGCGTTTGATCCCGGCGAAGTAGGCGGCCACCCCGTCCCCGACGGCGTCGAGCACGCCGGTGATGACCGCGTCGCCCTCGAATTCATCGACGGCGTGCAGCAGGGTCGGTGGCAAGGCCGTGCGGCCTTCGGCGCCGCCGATCGCACCGGGGTCGAGGCTGCGCTTGATACCGTCGATGCCCGCGCCCAGTGCCGCGGCGATGGCCAGGTACGGGTTGGCCGATCCGTCGCCGCCGCGCAGCTCAACCCGCTGGGAGTCCGGCACGCGGATGTAGTGCGTGCGGTCGTTGCCGCCGTAGGTCGGCAGCTTCGGCGCCCAGGACGCTCCCGAGGCAGTGGTGAGCGCACCGGTTCGCTTGTAGGAGTTCACGGTTGGTCCGACGACGGCCTGCAGAGCGCAGGCGTGATCGAGGATGCCGCCGATGAACGCGTACGCGGTCGCCGACAGTCCCAGCCCACGGTCGTCGGACTCTTCGGGGAACACCGCGGTACCGCCACTTGTCAGCGACAGGTGCAGGTGCAGACCGCTGCCGGTGCGGTCGGCGAACGGCTTGGGCATGAAGGTGGCTACCATGCCGCGTTCGGCGGCGATCATCGACAGCAGGTAGCGCAGTGTGATCACCCGATCGGCGGTGGTGAGCGCGTCGGCGAACTGAAAGTTCTGCTCGAACTGGCCGTTGCCGTCCTCGTGGTCGTTGGCGTAGTTCGACCAGCCGAGGGTGTTCATCGCCGTCGAGATCGCGGTGAGATGGTCATACATCCGGGTGACACCGCGTGCGTCGTAACAGGGTTGGGCCGCGGTGTCGGCCGTGTCGGCGGTGGCCAGGCTGCCATCGGCGGCGCGCGTCAGCAGGAAGTACTCGACCTCAGCGCCGACCCAGGGTTCGAAGCCGGCATCGGCGGCCCGCTGGATCAGCGACTTGAGGATGACCCGCGGGGCGTACGGCCACGGCTTGCCCTCGACATGTGGGTCGCAGTGCACGATCGCCAGGCCCTCTTTGATGAACGGGACCGGGGTGAACGACGCAGGGTCGGGGATCGCCATCAGGTCAGGGTCTTTGGGCTCCTGGCCCATGGCGCCCACGGCGTAGCCCGCGAATCCGACTCCCTCGGTGGCCAGCAGGTCGATGGCTTCGACGGGAACCAGCTTGGCGCATGGCTTTCCACGGAGATCGACGAACAGCGCGAGGATGAATTTGGTGGCGGACTTTTCGGCCAGCTCGGCGAGGGTGGCGGACATGTTCTCTAACACACTCTTTCGTGACGTCGGCGAGAAGACGGTGGGTCGAGCCGGGCGTGGGAAGGAGGCCACGCCCGGCTCGGGTCCCGTCAGGCGTACTCGAGCTCGTACGCCAGGTCGCGGTGCACGTGGGCGTCGATACCCTTCTCCTCCACCTCGGTGGGGATCCGGATGCCCATCGTCTTCTTGATGACGAATGCGATGACGAACGCGATCACGAACGAATAGACCATCACCGCACCGGCGGCGACCGCCTGCCGCCACAGCTGGTCGAAACCGCCGCCGTAGAACAGGCCGTTGATCTTGTTCGGCATGGTGTCGCTGGCCAGGAAGCCGATCAGCAGGGTGCCGATGACACCACCGACGAGGTGGACGCCGACAACGTCGAGCGAATCGTCGTAGCCGAACTTCTCCTTGAGTCCCACGGCGTAGGGGCAGATGGCGCCCGCGACCAGGCCGAGGATGATGGCGCCGACCGGCGTCACCGAACCACAGGCCGGGGTGATCGCGACCAGGCCGGTGATGGCACCCGCGGCCGCACCGACACCGGTGACGTGGCCGTCCTTGATCTTCTCCACTGCCAGCCAGGCCAGGGTGGCCGCACACGTGGCGACGAACGTGGTGACCATGACGATGGCTGCCGAGTTGCCCGCAGCCAGTGCCGAACCGCCGTTGAACGCATACCAGCCGGCCCACAGCAGGCCGGCGCCGAGCAGGGTCAGCGGGACGTTGTGCGGCTTACGCAGCTTGCCCCAGCTGGCGCCCTTCCCGAGCACGATGGCCACCGCAAGTGCGGCCGCGCCGGCGTTGATATGCACCGCGGTACCACCCGCGAAGTCAATTGCCTTGAGGTTGTTGGCAATCCAACCGCCGACCGCATCCGGCGTGACGACACCGTTGAAGGCGAACACCCAGTGCGCGACGGGGAAGTAGACCAGAACGGCCCACACGGTCGCGAAGACCATCCAGGCGGCGAATTTCATCCGGTCAGCCGCTGCGCCGGAGATCAGCGCGACGGTGATCGCGGCGAACAGTGCCTGGAACAACGCGAACAATGTGACCGGCAGTCCGGAGATGGTGGTCTGCGACTCCATCAGGTTCTTCATCCCGAGGAATTCGGTCACGTTGCCCACGAGCCCGCCGTAGGACGTACCGAACGTCATCGAGAACCCGAACAGGATCCACAGCACGCCGACGATGGCAACTGCGCCGAACGTCATCATCATCATGTTGGTCGAGCTCTTGACCGAGACCATGCCGCCGTAGAACAGCGCGAGGCCCGGGATCATCATCGTCAGCCCGATGATGCAACACAGCATGAAGGCTGTGGTCCCTGTATCCATCTAATCTCCTGCGAGGTGGGCGGCCCTAGACGGTTGGGCCGTTCACCGGCAGTGAACTTTGTTTCTGTTACGTAGACGACCTCGCGGTGTTGCCGCCGCGTTAAACGTTGGCCCGCACGGCTACGCTGGCTGATCATGCAACGACGACCGCGCTGGGTTCTCACGATCACGGTGGTGGTCATCGCGATTGGCGTCGCCGTGTGGTCGAAGTATTTCGACGGCCCGCCGGAGAAGTGCAAACCGGTGATCGACTTCTTGGACTTCAGCCGGTCGCAGGCAGCAAAGATCGACTCCAAAGGCAATGAAGGCGTGCCGACGGTCGCCGAGGACGCCAACTACAAGGATTGGGCCGATGGCCTGGCCGAGCGGGCGCAGAAGGTGACCGATCCCGGGCTCGCAGCGCAGGCCACCGAGGTCGCGCAGCTGGCCAACCAGTTCGTCTCCGGGCTGCCGACGCTGCGCGCCCAGACCCAAGCGCGGGCACCAGGTGCGCCGGCGCCGCCCCAGGTCTACGAGATGTCACTACTCAACGACAGGATCGTCGCCAAGCTCGGGGACATGCGGCACACCTGCTCCTAACGACGCCATGCTCCTGACCAGTTGAGGACGATCTGATCCAGCGGCAGCCGCTCCCGCGGCCGGCCGTCGCGTTCGGCGATCTCCGGGGTCACCTGCGCGTAGTCGCCCTGGGATCCGACGGCGACCACGGCCAGCGGGCGCACTCCCTCGGGCAGCTCGAACGCGGCGCGGGCACCGTCGACGTCGAAGCCGGCCATCGGATGCACGATCAGGCCCTGGGCCACCGCCTCGACGGAGAGGTTCGCGATCGCCGCACCCGCGTCGACCGCGGAGTAGAGCGCGGTGCGATCGTCTTCGCCCTGGTCCGCGCACACCAGGATCAGTGCGCCGGCGGTGTGGGCGTAGCTGTTGCCACGCCTCAGCAGCCCGGCGATCGTGGTGAACGCCCCAGCTGGATTCCCCGGTCGCTCCGCTCCTGCCCGCCGATCCCCGCGCAGTCCCACTACAAACCGCACCGGCTGCCGATGCCCCCACGTCGCGGCCCACCGAGCCGCCTCCAGCAGGGCGGTCAGCTGCTCGGATGTGACGACCGCGTCGGGGTCGAAGGCCCGCGGACTCCACCTGGCGGCGATTGGCGGGTGGATCGGCACGCGGGTCCGGGCGCGACGGTCGCCGGGTTGGTCAGCCACGGCCGCGACGTTACCGCCGATCCGGCCGGGAAAAGCAGGTGCGTCGACCCCTTATCCTTGTAGCCGACATCCCACTCTTTCGAAAGGGCAGACAGTGGCGCTCGTCGTGCAGAAGTACGGCGGATCCTCGGTGTCGGACGCCGACCGGATCCGGCGCGTCGCCGAGCGCATCGTCGAAACCAAGAAGGCCGGCAACGACGTCGTCGTCGTCGTCTCCGCGATGGGGGACACCACCGACGAACTGCTGGACCTGGCCAAACAGGTCTGCCCGGCGCCACCCGCGCGCGAGCTCGACATGCTGCTGACCGCCGGTGAGCGGATCTCGAACGCGCTGGTCGCGATGGCGATCGAGTCGCTGGGTGCCGAGGCCCGCAGCTTCACCGGCTCGCAGGCCGGCGTCGTCACCACCGGCACCCACGGCAACGCCAAGATCATCGACGTCACGCCCACCAGGCTCCGGTCGGCGCTCGACGAGGGCCAGATCGTGCTGGTCGCCGGGTTTCAGGGCGTCAGCCAGGACACCAAGGACGTCACCACCCTTGGCCGCGGTGGCTCGGACACCACCGCCGTCGCGCTGGCCGCCGCCCTGCACGCCGACGTGTGCGAGATCTACACCGATGTCGACGGCATCTTCACGGCCGACCCGCGCATCGTGCCCAATGCGCACCGCCTGGACACCGTCAGCTTCGAGGAGATGCTCGAGATGGCGGCCTGCGGTGCCAAGGTGCTGATGCTTCGCTGCGTGGAATACGCCCGCCGCTACAACGTTCCGATTCACGTCCGGTCTTCGTACACCGACAAGCCCGGCACGATCGTCACTGGATCTATCGAGGACATCCCCATGGAAGACGCCATCCTGACCGGAGTTGCTCACGACCGCAGCGAGGCCAAGGTCACCGTTGTCGGCCTGCCCGACGTACCCGGTTACGCAGCCAAGGTGTTCCGCGCCGTCGCCGACGCCGACATCAACATCGACATGGTGCTGCAGAACATCTCGAAGATCGAAGACGGCAAGACGGACATCACCTTCACCTGCCCGCGTGACATCGGCCCGACCGCGGTCGAGAAGCTCGCCGCACTGCAGGGCGAGATCGGCTTCACCAAGGTGCTGTACGACGACCACATCGGCAAGGTGTCGCTGGTGGGTGCGGGCATGCGCAGCCATCCCGGCGTGACGGCCACGTTCTGCGAGGCGCTGGCCCGCGTCGGGGTGAACATCGAACTGATCTCGACCTCCGAGATCCGAATCTCGGTGCTGGTCAAGGACACTGAGCTGGACAAAGCAGTCGCCACCCTGCACGAGGCGTTCGGTCTCGGCGGCGAGGAAGAGGCCGTCGTGTACGCCGGGACCGGGCGGTAGTCATGGTTGCGATCGGCGTTGTGGGAGCCACCGGCCAGGTCGGTCAGGTGATGCGCACCCTTCTGGAAGAGCGTGACTTCCCGGTCACCAGCGTGCGGTTCTTCGCCTCGGCCCGCTCGGCGGGCAAGAAGTTGCCGTTCCGCGGACAGGAGATCGAGGTCGAGGACGCCGAGACGGCCGATCCCTCGGGCCTGGACATCGCGTTGTTCTCGGCGGGCGCGACGATGTCGCGGGTGCAGGCGCCGCGGTTCGCCGCCGCCGGCGTGGTCGTCATCGACAACTCGTCGGCCTGGCGCAAGGACCCCGACGTTCCGCTGGTGGTGTCGGAGGTCAACTTCGAGCGTGACGGGCGCAACCGCCCGAAAGGCATTATCGCCAACCCGAATTGCACGACGATGGCCGCGATGCCGGTGCTCAAGGTGCTGCACGACGAGGCGCAGCTGGTGCGGATGATCGCCTCGACGTATCAGGCGGTTTCCGGGAGTGGCCTCGCTGGGATTGACGAGCTGGCTACCCAGGCGCGCGCGGTGATCGATGGCGTCGAAGAATTGGTACACGACGGCTCCGCGCTGGAATACCCGGCGCCGGTGAAATACGTTGCGCCCATTGCCTTCAACGTGGTTCCGCTGGCCGGATCGCTGGTCGACGACGGCTCGGGGGAGACCGACGAGGACCAGAAGCTGCGCAACGAAAGCCGCAAGATCCTCGGCATCCCCGATCTGGCGGTGTCCGGGACCTGCGTGCGGGTGCCGGTGTTCACCGGTCACTCGTTGTCGATCAATGCCGAATTCGCCCAACCGATTTCGCCTGCACGTGCTGCCGAGTTGCTCGCCGGTGCCCCGGGGGTGAAGCTGGTAGACGTGCCAACGCCGCTGGCCGCCGCCGGGGTGGACGAGACCCTGGTCGGTCGGATCCGCCAGGATCCCGGCGTGCCGGACGGTCGCGGCCTTGCATTGTTCCTCTCGGGGGACAACCTGCGAAAAGGTGCCGCACTCAACACTATTCAGATCGCCGAACTGCTGGCCGCCGAGCTCTGAGGCTGATTCCCCTTGCGCCGAAACCGACGTTTGGGCGCGAAACTACGAGTAGTTTGCGCCATTTCGTCGATCTCGACGCTGGTGCTGGCTCCGGCTGCGGCCGCTGACCCGCCCAACCCGGCGCCCGATCCGATCCTGTCGCCGCTGGCGCCGGGCCAGGTGGTGCGCATCGGACCGATCGCGGGCACGGGCACCCCCACCCGCGACTATGGCATCGGCGCCACTGATCTGTGCGAATTCATGGAATTCCCAACTGAATTGCTACAGATCTGCGGTGACAGCTTTGCCGGGCAGGGTGTCGGATTCGGTGGCTGGTTCTCGCCGGTCGCGCTACGCGTCTCTGGCGACTCGGTCGACGACCCCGACGGAGTGCGCTACACCGGGGTCACTGGCGTCGACAAGCCGTTGCTGGCCGATGCCACCCCGGCCGGCTCCTCGCAGCTGCCAGCCGGCGTCGTGCAGATCAACCGGCAGAACTACTTGCTGGTGACCACCACCAAGGACCTGGTGCCACAGACCTCGCGCCTGGTGAAAGCTCAAGCCGGACAGGGTGGTTGGCAGACCATTGCCGGTTCGCAGCGCCCCGCGGCCTACGCGGGCGGGCGGCAGACGCAGATCAGCGGCTACTACAGCCCGATTCCCACGACCGACTCGCAATCCGGCTGGGTGTACATCGTGGCCAATAGTTTCGACCGGTCCGGCCCAGCGGTGCTCTACCGCGCCACGCCGGAGACATTCACCGATCGTTCGCGTTGGCAGGGCTGGGCCGGCGGTCCCGGTGGCGGCTGGAACAAGACGCCGACCCCGTTGTGGCCCGACCAGGTCGGGGAGATGAGCCTGCGTGAGGTCGACGGCAAGCCGGTGCTGTCGTACTTCAACTCCAGTACCGGCAACATGGAGATGCGGGTGGCCTACGACCCGACCGGGTTGGGCACCGCCCCGGTGACGACGGTGGTGCAGGCAGGCACTTGGCCGGACCCGGTGGAGAGCCTGCCGTCACCCGACGACAACAGGCTCGCGCAACCGTACGGCGGCTACATTTCGCCGGGTTCGACGCTCGACGAGGTGCGGGTGTTCATCAGTCAGTGGAATACCGCGCCGCGCGACCGAGCGCCCTACCGAGTGCTGCAGTTCGCGGTGAACCCGTTCAAGCCGTGGTGACAGGGTTCATAAGCTTCGCCCGTATGCGCACTGCTTGAATTTGGGCAACTCCCAAGAGCAACACGGGCCACAGCAAGCCGGACGCCAGGACGAGCGGGATGCGTACCCTATCGCGGACGGTCTCACCTGCATGAGCGGCGTCAGAGAACACCCATGCCAAGAAAGTGAACAGCGGCATGCCGGTGGCATAAAGGTAGAACGGCACCGTTCACTCTCCTTCTAAGCAACCCCAGCAACATATTCGCAAAGTTCGCTGACGCTGTCCAGTGCCTCTACCTACGATCGTGACCCAGCCACCCCTCAGCAGGGCAATACCATTCATAGCCAACTCAAAGGCGCGACATAGCCCGCGCTGGGTACCAGGCTCGCATGATCAATTCATGACCGAAACACCTGAGCAGGCCGAAGAGCCCGCCACTAGCCCTGTCGCCACTTTGCCGCCGCCACCGCCACCGCCCGCGTATGTCGCGCCGGTCCCGGTTGGCGATCGTCCCAACCGGCTCTACCAGGCCGCCGCGTGGGTGGCCATCGTCGCGGGAACAATTTTCATCGTCGGCGCCGTTTTCTTCACTGGCTTCGCTCTCGGACGCCACAGCGGCGGCGGCTGGCATCACCCCCACCAAGGTGGCGGAGATTCACAGGAGTTTCACCACCGCGGCGGACCCGGGATGATGCCGGGCATGGGACCCTGGGGTCCGGCGGGCCCTGGTGGGCCCGGTGGGCCAGGTGGCCCCAATGCCGGTCCCGGATTCGCGCCCGGGGGACCGGGTAGCGCCGGCCCCGGTGCTACCGCAACACCCACGCCGCGTCCCTGACGTCGCGACCGAGCCGCCCAGCGCCCTCACCCCCCGGAGGGCGCTGGGCTTTCGGTTGTGATGGGACCGTGCTTCGCGGGTACTCGCTCCTCGAACGGCCCACAGCCTGAGAGGGGCAGCAGGAAATGACAGAGAAGTACGCGACGACCGACGCCGGTGCGCCAGTCCCGAGTGTCGAGCACTCCCTGACCGTCGGACCCGACGGTCCGATCCTGCTTCAGGACCACTACCTGATCGAGCAGATGGCCAACTTCAACCGGGAGCGGATCCCGGAGCGTCAGCCGCATGCCAAGGGCGGCGGCGCGTTCGGCCACTTCGAGGTGACCAACGACGTCAGCCAGTACACCAAAGCGGCGTTCCTGCAGCCGGGCACCAAGACCGAGATGGTGGCGAGATTCTCGACCGTCGCCGGCGAGCGCGGCAGTCCAGATACCTGGCGTGACCCGCGTGGCTTCGCGCTGAAGTTCTACACCTCCGAAGGCAACTTCGACATGGTCGGCAACAACACCCCGGTGTTCTTCGTGCGCGACCCGATGAAGTTCCAGAACTTCATCCGTAGCCAGAAACGTATGGCCGCCAACAACCTTCGCGACCACAACATGCAGTGGGATTTCTGGACGCTGGTGCCCGAGTCCGCACACCAGGTGACGTACCTGATGGGCGACCGCGGCATCCCGAAGACGTGGCGGCACATGAACGGCTACTCCAGCCATACCTACAGCTGGATCAACGCCGACGGCGAACTGTTCTGGGTGAAGTACCACTTCAAGACCGACCAGGGTGTCGAGTTCCTCAGTCAGGAGGATGCTGATCGCATCGCGGGCGAGGACGGTGACTACCACCAGCGCGACCTCTTCGACACGATCGAGGCCGGCGACTACCCGACCTGGTCACTCAAGGTGCAGGTCATGCCGTTCGAGGACGCCAAGACCTACCGGATCAACCCGTTCGACCTGACCAAGATCTGGCCGCATGCCGATTACCCGCTGATCGACGTGGGCACAATGACGTTGAACCGCAACGTCGTCGACTACCACGCCCAGATCGAGCAGGCTGCCTTCGAACCCAACAACATCGTGCCTGGGACGGGGCTGTCCCCGGACAAGATGCTGTTGGCGCGCGGGTTCTCCTACGCCGACGCCCACCGTCACCGGCTCGGGGTGAACTACAAGCAGATCCCGGTCAACGAGCCCAAGGTCGAGGTGAACGCCTACTCCAAGGATGGCGCCATGCGTATCCGCAACGCGACCGATCCGGTGTACGCACCCAACTCGATGGGCGGCCCGGTCGCCGACGATCCGCGAAGGGTCGCCGAAGCGCATTGGACCTCCGACGGAGACATGGTCCGCACGGCGTACACGCTTCGCCCCGATGACGACGATTGGGGCCAGGCCGGCACATTGGTCCGTGAGGTCTTGGACGACGAGGGCCGAGACCGACTTGCGCACAACATTATTGGGCACGTTGCCGATGGCGTGAAGGAGCCGGTGCTGTCCAGGGTGTTCGCGTATTGGAGCAACGTCGACGCCGAGCTCGGCAAGAAAGTCGAAGAAGGAGTGCGCGGCAAAGCCGATCAATAGCGCCGAAATCGACATGGGGGTTGTGATTGCTGAGTTTTCACGACCCTCATGTCGATCTCGCGGCCAAATAACGGCCAAATAAACGGTGAGACGAACTGGCATGATCGATTCCATGAGTATCGATGTCATCTACACCGCGGAGTCGACGGCCAGCGGCGGGGGACGCGACGGACATGTGAAGTCTTCGGACAATCGCATCGATCTGGACACCAGGCCGCCGAAGGCGGCGGGTGGCAGCGGTGAGGGCACGAATCCCGAGCAGCTGTTCTCGGCGGGCTACGCCGCCTGTTTCCTGGGCGCGATCCAAGTGGTCGCGCGAACGGACAAGATCGCACTCGACAGCGCATCGGGCGTCACCGCGCAGGTCGGCTTCGGCAAGGACGACGACGGTGGCTACGGCATCAACGCCCACCTCATCGGTTACCTCCCTGGCCTGGAACAGGAGCAGGCCGAGGAGCTGATGAACAAGGCGCACCAGGTGTGTCCGTACTCCAAGGCCACCCGCGGCAACATCGACGTCACGCTGACCGCCAAGGTCTGAACCGATGCGCCCCATTGTCGCGGCGGCTGCCGCGTTGGCCGTCGGTGTCACCGGCTTCGCGACGGCCGGACCGGCGCAGGCCCGTCCGTCGGATCCGGGCGTGGTGTCCTACGCCGTACTGGGCAGGGGTTCGGTCGGCAATATCGTCGGCGCCCCGATGACCTGGGAAGCGGTGAACACCGACCCGGTGCAGACGTACTGGGTGGACCTGCCGGTCTGCAATAACTGGGCCGATATCGGGCTGCCTGAGGTGTACCTCGATCCCGATCTCGCGTCGTTCAACAGTGCGGTGACCCAGACCTCGGCGACCGACCAGAACCATCTGGTCAAGCAAGCCATCGGGGTGTTCGCCACCGCCGATGCCGCCACCCGCGCGTTCCACCGAGTCACCGATCGCACCGTCGGCTGTGCCGGCCAGACCGCCGCGATGCACCTGGACGACGGAACCACACAGGTGTGGTCGTTCGGCGGGGTGGCGCCAACGGCCACCGATGCAGTGTGGATCAAACAAGAAGCGGGTACTGATCGGCGGTGCTTCACCCAGACCCGGCTGCGGGAGAACGTGCTGCTTCAGGCCAAGGTCTGCCAGTCCGGGAATGGTGGGCCCGCCGTCAATGTTCTGGCCGGTGCCATGCAGAACACGCTGGGCCAATAGCCAGGTCACAGATGCGTAAGCGGGGGGTCGAAGAAATTTGTCGGTGCGGTCACAGAAGATGGATGTCATGACGTTCGTCGTCACGTCTGAGCCGGGTCGAGCGCGCAGCGGCCGGGCCGCCGGCGAGCGCGTTCTGGCCAGCTCATCCTCGGCCGCGTTGCACATCGCAGGCGCTTCTCTGGAGCACGGCCCGATCGGCCGGGTGGGGCTGGAACTGGAGGCGCACTGCTTCGACCTGCACGATCCGCGGCGTCGGCCGGCGTGGTCGGAGCTCAAGGACGTGATCGCCGCGGCGGGGCCGCTGCCCGGTGGCAGTGCCGTCACGGTAGAGCCCGGCGGTGCCGTTGAACTGTCCGGCCCACCGGAGGACGGCCCGGTGGCCGCGATCGGCGCGTTGGTCGCTGACCGGGCAGCCCTACGGTCCACGTTCGCCGAGGCGGGCCTGGGCCTGGCTCTGTTGGGCGCCGACCCGCTGCGCCGCCCGCACCGGGTCAATCCCGGCGCTCGCTATCAGGCCATGGAACGGTTCTTCACCGCCTCGCGCACCGGGCGAGCGGGTGCGGCGATGATGACGTCGACGGCCTCGATCCAGATCAACCTCGACGCCGGTCCCCGCGACGGCTGGGCCGAGCGGGTGCGGCTCGCGCATGCGCTCGGCCCGACGATGATCGCGATAGCCGCCAATTCGCCGCTGCTCGCCGGCCGCTTCACCGGCTGGGTCTCCAGCCGCCAGCGGGTGTGGAGCCAGCTGGATTCGGCACGCTGCGGGCCGATCCTCGGTGCCAGCGGTGACGACCCGTGCACCGACTGGGCCCGCTACGCGCTCAAAGCGCCGGTGATGCTGGTGCACACCCCGGAGGCGGTCGCGGTCACCGAGCATGTCCCGTTCGCCGACTGGGCCGATGGGCTCGTCCTCCTTGGTAACCGCAGGCCCACCATTGCTGACCTGGATTACCACCTGACCACGCTGTTCCCGCCGGTGCGCCCGCGGCGGTGGCTGGAGATCCGTTATCTCGACAGCGTGCCCGACGAACTGTTACCGGCGGTGGTGTTCCTGATGGTGACGCTGCTCGACGATCCGGTCGCCGCCGAGCTGGCCGCCGCGGCCGTCGAACCGGTCGCCACGGCGTGGGATCTGGCCGCTCGGGTCGGGTTGAAGGACGACCGGCTTTACCTGGCCGCCAACCGTTGTGTGGCCGTGGCCGCCGAACGAGCACCGGCGGAATTATCCGAGTCGATGCAACGGTTGGTGCAGAGCGTGGAGAACGGCCGCAGCCCCGCCGACGATTTCGCCGACAATGCCATCAGCAGCGGTATCGAGGGTGCCGTGCTGCAGATGGCAAGGGCGACACCATGATCGGGCGGGATACCCTGGCCCGCGATCTCGACCGGGCCCGCCAGCGCACCTTGGCTCTCACGGACTTCGACGACGCCGAGCTGCATCGGCAGTACAACCCGCTGATGAGCCCGCTGGTGTGGGACCTCGCCCACATCGGGCAGCAGGAGGAACTGTGGCTGCTGCGCGACGGTGACCCACATCGTCCTGGCATGTTGCCTGCCAACATCGAAGGCCTCTACGACGCATTCGTGCACTCCCGGGCCAGTCGCGTCGACCTGCCACTGCTGTCGCCCGCGCAGTCACGCGCGTACTGCCGCAGCGTGCGGGCGGCCGCGCTCGAGGTGCTGGACACCTTGCCCGACCGCGATGACGACGCCGAGGTCGCGTTCCGGTTCGGCTTGGTGATCAGCCATGAGAACCAGCACGACGAGACCATGCTGCAGGCGCTCAACCTGCGCAGCGGCGCGCCGATCCTGGCGCAGCGGAGTGCCTTGCCCGCCGGGCGGCCCGGTGTGGCGGGTACCTCGGTGCTGGTCGCCGGTGGCCCGTTCGTTCTCGGTGTCGATGCGCAGGACGAACCGCTCTCGCTGGACAACGAGCGTCCCGCGCACGTCGTCGACGTTCCGGCCTTCCGGATCGGCCGGGTGCCGGTGACCAACGCCGAGTGGCGGCAGTTCGTCGACGACGGCGGCTACCTCCAGCAGCGGTGGTGGTCGCCGCGCGGCTGGGAGCATCGGGTCCAGGCCGATCTGAGCGCGCCGGAATTCTGGAATCGGGACGGCAGCCGGACCCGGTTCGGCCATGTCGAGGAGATCCCCGGCGACGAACCCGTGCAGCACGTCAGCTTCTTCGAAGCCGAGGCGTACGCGGCGTGGGCCGGTGCCCGCCTGCCCACCGAGATCGAGTGGGAGAAGGCCGCCGCCTGGGATCACGCTGCCAGTGTGCGGCGCCGCTATCCGTGGGGCCCCGATGAGCCGAGCGCGCGGCTGGCCAATCTCGGCGGTGAGGCGCTGCGGCCCGCGCCCGTCGGCGCGTATCCGGCCGGGGCATCGGCCTGCGGTGCCGAGCAGATGCTCGGCGATGTCTGGGAGTGGACCACCTCGCCACTGCGGCCGTGGCCCGGCTTCACCCCGATGATCTACCAGCGCTATTCGGAGCCGTTCTTCGACGGGGACTTTCACGTGCTGCGCGGAGGGTCGTGGGCGGTGGCCGCTGACACGCTGCGGCCGAGCTTTCGCAACTGGGATCACCCGATCCGCCGGCAGATATTCTCCGGTGTGCGCCTGGCGTGGGATGTCTGATGTGCCGTCATCTCGGGTGGCTCGGTGAGCCGGTATCGGTCGCCTCGCTGGTCCTCGATCCGCCGTGCGGTCTGCGGGTGCAGTCCTATGCCCCGCGCCGGCAGAAGCACGGACTGATCAACGCCGACGGCTGGGGCGTGGGGTTTTTCGATGGTGTTGAACTAAGGCGGTGGCGCAGCGCGTCACCGCTGTGGGGTGACGCGTCGTTCGCGTCGGTGGCACCGGCGCTGCGCAGCGGGTGTGTGATCGCTGCGGTGCGCTCGGCGACGGTCGGTATGCCCATCGAGGCCAGCGCGACGGCGCCGTTCAGCGACGGCAGCTGGCTGCTGTCGCATAACGGGGTCGTCGACCGTGGGGTGCTGCCGGTCAGCCGCGACGCCGAATCGACGGTCGACAGCGCTGTGCTGGCCGCCCTGATTTTCGACCGCGGCCTGGACAACCTCGGTGACACGATCGCCGAGGTCGGCACCGCGGATCCAGGCGCGCGACTGAACATACTGGCGGCCAACGGATCTCGTCTGTTGGCCACCACATGGGGCGACACCCTGTCGGTGCTGCGCCGCGAGGACGGGGTGGTGCTGGCCAGTGAACCCTATGACGACCATCCCGATTGGCAGGACATTCCCGACCGGCACCTGGTCGAGGTGAGTGGGGGACAGGTGTCGCTGACGCCGCTGAAAGGACCTTCGTGACGTTCACGCTGTCGAACTATCTGGCCGCCGACTCCGCCGCCCATGCGCTGCGCAGCGATGTGCGCAGCGGGCTGACACAGAATCCGAAGTCATTGCCGCCCAAGTGGTTCTACGATGCCGTCGGTAGCGACCTGTTCGACCAGATCACCCGGCTGCCGGAGTACTACCCGACCCGGGCCGAGGCACAGATCCTGCGCGCCCAGTCCCCGGCGATCGCCGCAGCGAGTGGAGCCGACACCCTGGTCGAGCTCGGCAGCGGCACTTCGGAGAAGACCAGGCAGCTGCTGACCGCCCTGCGCGACAACGGATCACTGCGACGCTTCGTGCCCTTCGACGTCGATTCGAGCGTGCTGGAATTGGCGGGGGCGGCATTGGGAACCGAGTATCCCGGTCTCGAGATCGATGCTGTGTGTGGCGATTTCGAGGAACACTTGGCCAAGATTCCCGTCGGCGGGCGACGGCTGTTCGTCTTCCTGGGGTCGACCATCGGCAATCTCACGCCAGGTCCGCGCAAGCAGTTCCTGGCCGCGCTGGCCGATGTGCTCGATCCTGGGGACAGCCTGCTGCTGGGTACCGATCTGGTCAAGGATGCCGGCAGGCTGGTCCGCGCGTATGACGACAGCGCCGGTGTCACCGCGCGGTTCAACCTCAATGTGCTGGCGGTGGTGAACCGCGAGCTGGACGCGGACTTCGACCTGGCCGCCTTCGAGCACGTCGCCCGCTGGAATCCCGACGAGGAGCGCATCGAAATGTGGCTGCGGGCAACGACTCCGCAGCAGGTGAGTGTCGGGGCGCTCGGATTGCGCGTCGACTTCGCGGCGGGGGAGGAGATGCTCACCGAGGTGTCGTGCAAGTTCCGCCCAGACGCCGTCACGCAGGAACTCGCCGAGGCGGGGCTGCGACGCACGCACTGGTGGACCGACCCGGCAGGCGACTTCGGCCTGTCGCTGGCGGTGAAGTGAGCACACCCGAGACCCTGGCACAAGGCTGGCGTGACGCTCGGCTGCCCGCTGCCGGTGTCCATCTGGACAGTGCCGCGTGTTCGCGCCAGAGCCTGGCGGCGATCGACGCGGCCGCCGCCCACGCCCGCCACGAGTCCGAGGTCGGCGGCTACGTCGCCGCGCAGGCGGCCACGTCGGTGCTCGACGCGGGCCGCGCCGGTGTCGCGGCGCTGACCGGAATGTCAGCCGACGACGTGGTTTTCACCACGGGCTCGGGCAACGCCCTGCAGCTGCTACTCGGCGTATGGCCGATGGAGCGCACGGTGGCGTGCCTGCCCGGCGAGTACGGGCCCAACCTTGCCGAGTTCGCCTCTCGTGGCTTCAGCTGGCGGTCATTGCCGGTCGACGACCTCGGGCGGGTCGATCCCGATGCGACGCGCACGGTACTGGCGGACGATCCGCCGGCGATGGTCCACCTGACCGCCGTCGCGAGCCACCGCGGTGTCGTGCAACCGGTCGCCGCCGTCGCTGCGGTGTGCCGGGAGCTCGGCGTCCCGCTCGTCGTCGACGCCGCCCAGGCCTTGGCGCACATCGATTGCGTCGCCGACGCCGACGCCGTCTACTCGTCGTCACGCAAGTGGCTGGCCGGACCACGCGGGGTCGGTGTGTTGGCCGTGCGTCCGGCGCTGGCCGACCTGCTGCAGTCCCCGGACTGGGCGGGCTCGCTGTCGGCGCTGCAATGCCTGGAATTCGGCGAGGCCAATATTGCTGCGCGGGTGGGATTTTCGTTGGCAGTCGGACTCCACCTGGCGGCCGGCCCGGAGGCGGTACGGCAACGTTTGGCCTCGCTTGGGCAACTCACCCGCACGCTGCTCGCCGACGTTCCCGGCTGGCGGGTGGTGGAACCCGTCGACGAGCCGACCGCGATCACCACGTTGGCGCCGACCGAGGGTGCCGACCCGGTGCAGGTTCGATCGCGGTTGATTGCCGAGCACGGCATCGTCACGACCGCGGCGGGCATTGAGCGGGCACCGCTGGAGATGACGACGCCGGTGCTGCGGGTCTCACCGCACGTCGACGCCTACGCCGAGGACGTCGAGGCGTTCGTCACGGCGCTGCGCGCCGTAACCTGAAGCGGCTCAGCCCAAGAACTCTTCGAGCGCGGCGCGGACCGCAGTCACCGCGGCCCCGTGAGCCAGTTCGATCAGCGCCGCTTCGGCGGTCATGGCGGCCAGCAATTGTGCGCTCTCCAGGGGATGCCGGCGACCCAGTGTCTCGAAGTCCGGTTTGAATTTCCTGGCGAAGTCGGCGTTGCGCCGACTGATCTCCTGTGCCACAGCGGGTTCCGCACGGGCCTCCAGCAGTAGCGCTCGGATTCCTCGTTGCTGCAAGCAGATGTCGAGGTAGACGCGAGCCCCGGTGATCAGGCGTTTGCGGCCCGGTGGGAGATCGACCAGCGCCTGGTCGATCTGCTCGGCGATGCGATCGTGGAATTCCCGGTGCAGGGCCAGGAGGTAGCTCGCGCGATCGCCGAAATGGTGGAAGAAGCTGCCCTTCGACACACCGGCCTCGTCGACGAGGAGGTTCACGCTCAGCCCGGTGAGTCCGGTGCGCTCGGCGAGACGCAGCCCCGATTCGATCAGCTTGGTCCGGGTCGCCGCGGCGGCGGCCTTGCGGCTGACTGCCTGTTGTGGTGGCACGGAGATGAGCCTAGCATTGCGTTGACCGACCGGTCGGTCAACGAAAGGACGAACGATGCCAACAGTCGAAACCCGGGTCGGCCCGGTTGCCTACTCTGATGACGGCACCGGACCCATCGTCGTCCTGCTGCACGCAGTCCTGCACGACCGTCACGATTTCGATGCGATCAAACCCGACCTGGCTCGCCGCTATCGGGTGATCGCCGTCGACTGGCCGGGGCACGGCGAGTCGCCGGCGCCGGCCGGTACTCCGAGTGCGGCCCTTTATGCCGATGTTCTCGAAGACCTGGTGGCCGCGCTCGATCTCCCGCCGGCGGTGTTCGTCGGAAGCTCGGTGGGCGGCTACTGCGCCTCGCGGCTGGCCATCATGGTCCCGGGGCGGGTCGCCGGTCTGGTGTTGGTCGACACCGGCGGATTTCTCGGCGGCCCCGTGGCCAAGGCCTATTGCCGAGTTCTGGGGACGCCGGCGGTGATGCGCAGGGTGCTTCCGCGTTTCGTTCGCAGCTACCTGCAGGCACAGACTGACAACGATGAGGCTGCTCTGCAGCGCGTCACCGAACGCGCTCGCACTGCGGAGGGCGTCGAACTGACTGCCGCGTTGTGGCGCAGCTTCGCCGCCGCGGATGCCGATCTGCGTGGACGGGCGGGGCTGATCAGTGCGCCGACCCTGATCGTCTGGGGAGCGCGTGACACCGCGATCCCGCTGCGGTTCGGTCTTGCCACCCAACGCCTCATTCCCGGTGCACGCCTGGAAGTCCTTCCAACAGGGCACCTGCCGTTCTCCTCACAGCCGCGGAAGTTCCTCGCCCTGGTGGAACCTTTTCTGGCTCAGGTTCTTCCGGTGAAACTGTGAGTTCATGTTCCGATTCCGCGCAGACGTGCGGCGTGCTCCGGGCAGTACGCCCCGCGCGATGTAGGCAACCAGCCGTAATCGACGAGTAGTTCCTCGGTCGCGTGGATCTCAAAGGCCGCCCGGTCGGCAGCCAGGACGGTCAGATCGATTGACGCAGTGCAGGCTTCACACACGATGTGGCGCTCGATGGCACGGTCGCGCATCAGCCGATCGTAGTGCCAAGACGACCGCCCTGCAGTCCGACTCTGAGCGGCGCCCAGCCGGTGAAACTCAACTGTCTGGATTGCGCTATTCCCCAGCGCAATTCACAGATTCAGCCCTCTTTGTGCGCGCTGAGCAGGAAGGCAGGCATCTGCGCCCGGCCCTTCTCGTCCAGGTCGAAGGGCATCTCGACGCCGGGGATCTGCGGCTGGTGCGCGTGGATCTTCGCCGGCCGGATCTCGTCGATCACAAAGTGCTTGGACACCGCTGAGCGCAGCTCGTCCTCGTCGACCTCGTTGGGCTTGGTCTCCAGGTGTGGCGGGAAGGCGCCCTTGGCGAACACCAGCACGTACAGCCGCGCTCCGGGTGCTGCGGCGCGGTGAATCGATTGCAGATAGGCGTCACGGCGGTCAACGGGCAGGGAGTGGAAGAGGGTGCTGTCGATGATCGTGGAAAAGCGCTCGTCGTAGCCGGTGAACGAGGTGATATCGGCGCACACGTACGTTGCGTTGCTTAGGCCCCGCTCACGCGCGGCCTCGGTCGCCGCAGCGATGGCTGTGGGGGAGAGGTCGATGCCCACGACGGTGATGCCCGCGGCCGCGAGGGTCAACGACAGTTCGGCATGCCCGCACCCGGCGTCGAGTACGTCTCCGGTGACTTTTCCGTCCCTGATCACCGCGGCCAGCTCGGGCTGCGGCTCACCGATATTCCACGGCGGCGGGCCCTCGAACCCACCTTCTTCTTTGTAGACGCTGTCCCAATCCATCACCTCAGAATCCATGGCCCCCAACCTACTCCGCGATCACAACGTCCCAGGTGTGGACCGGTTCGTTGCTGTGCATCAGCTCGCAATACCGGCGCAGCATCTCGGCCAGCGCGTGCGGGCGGGCCATGCCCTGGCTCTGCAGCGCCTGTACCGTCGCGACCTGCCACGCCGACCCGTTGCGCCCGGTCTTGGCCCGGCCCTCGATCACCCCGAGATATCGGTCGCGCACCTCGGTGGCCACCCCCCAGCGCCGCAGGCCCTCGTCGGCCATCGGCAGCAGGGTGCGCAGCACCAGCTCGTCGGGGGTGATCTCGCCAAGGCCGGGCCAGTACAGCCGGGCCTCCATCCCGTGCCGGGCCGATTCGATGAAATTGTCGTGTGCCGCAGTGAAACTCATCTTCGTCCAGAGTGGGCGGTCCTCTTCGGACAGGACCCGCAGCGCGCCGTAGTAGAACGCCGAATTGGCCATCATGTCGACGACCGTCGGCCCGGCGGGTAACACCCGGTTCTCCACCCGCAGATGGGGCCTGCCGTTCACAACGTCGTAGACCGGCCGGTTCCAGCGGTACACGGTGCCGTTGTGCAACCGGAGTTCGGGCAGCCGCGGCGTCCGGCCGGCCGCCAGCTCGGCCACCGGGTCCTCGTCGGACAGCTCGGGCAGCAGCGACGGGAAGTAACGGACATTTTCTTCGAACAGATCGAAGATCGAGGTGATCCAGCGCTCCCCGAACCACACTCGCGGACGCACCCCCTGCGCCTTGAGCTCGTCGGGACGGGTGTCGGTGGCCTGGGCGAACAGCTCGATGCGCGTCTCGGCCCACAACTGGTGGCCGAAGAAATACGGCGAGTTCGCGCCGAGCGCCAGTTGCGGGCCTGCCAGCACCTGCGCAGCGTTCCAGTTGGCGGCGAAATCGGCTGGCGAAACCTGAAGATGTAATTGCATACTGGTGCAGGCGGATTCGGGAGCGATGGACTCCGCGTGCAGGCTCAGCCGCTCGGGTCCGGTGATGTCGATGAGGATGTCCTCGCCGCGGGCGGTGAAGATCGAGTCGTTGAGCGCCTGGTAGCGCAGAGACGGGCTCATCCAGCTGCCTGCCAGATGCTGCGGCATCAGCGTCGGCAGGATGCCGATCATCACGATGTGCGCGTCATCGGTGTTGGCCTTGATCTCGGCGGCATTCAGGCTGGCGCGGATCTCGTCCTCCAGCTCCAGCGCGGTGCGGCCGGGGAGTGGGCGTGGCGGAACGTTGAATTCGATGTTGTAGGCGCCTAATTCGGTCTGGTAGGCCGGATCTGCGATCGCGGCCAGGACCTCCTGATTGGACATCGCGGGCTGGTAGTCACTGTTGACCAGGTTGCACTCGATCTCCATACCGGTCAGCGGACGGTCGAACTCGAAACTGGACTGCGCCAGCATGGTTTCGAAAACGTCGAGGCACAGCTGCACCTTGCGCCGGTACTGCTGCCGATGCGCCCGGTTGAAAGTGGCGTGCTTGACCTCGTCCCCCACGTGGTCGATGCAATCACAATTGAGTCAGCGTCGGCGCGCTATCAGCACCTGCCGGTCGAACGGGTTGGTGCTGACGTCGACGTCGAGACCGGCGTGGGCTCCCAGCGTTCGCAGTGCCGAGGGACTGTACGAGCGCAGCGAGCTGATCAACCCGTCGTGGGCAAAGGGCCACCACACCAGCGGCGCCATCGCCGCCAGCTTCGCGATGTGCAGCAGCGACGGCATGCGGGGCAGATCGATGACCAGCATCTCGCGGGCCACCCGGGTGCCCTCGGCAAGGACCTGTGCGGCCTGCGCGGGCGGAAGATGATGAAACGACAGTGCGAAGACGGCGAGGTCGAATTCACCATCGGCAGCATCGATCGCGGTCGCGTCGATCAGGCCGACGGTCGCACGGGGGTGGTCGCCGAGGTCGGATGCCGCCATTGCCGCTACTGATTCGGGGTTGACGTCGGAGACGGTGAGGTGGGCGGTCGGATGTTGTTCGAGCACTTTGCGTGACAGCGCGCCATGGCCCGCACCGAGTTCGAGGATCGTCGGGTCGGCGATGTCGGCGACTTCGCGCAGCACCAGTTCGGCGTTGCGGTCATGCTCGCGGAACAGGGTGCCGATGCGGTCCAGTGCCGTCACGATGCTGCGCTTGACGTCGGCGTCGATGTCGTCGCGGTCGAGGTATTCCTGGCGGTCGGTCTCCAGCAGCCGATCCAGACAGGAGGCGTCCGGGCCGCCGCGGGGCATGTCGGCGATGTCGGTGATCTCGGATGCCATGTAGGCCATCATGGACGAAAGGGCCGCTGCATCGGCAGCGCAGCACGTCAGAGGAGCACCGTTGGCCGAGTTTGTCGCCTCGATTGACCAGGGCACCACCAGCACCCGCTGCATGATCTTCGATCACAAGGGCACCGAGGTCGGTCGGCACCAGCTCGAACACGAGCAGATTCTGCCGCAGTCCGGCTGGGTCGAGCACAACCCAGTGGAGATCTGGGAGCGCACCCAGACGGTGGTGATGTCGGCGCTGAATACCACGAACCTGGCCGCAGGCGACCTCGCCGCGTTGGGCATCACGAATCAGCGGGAGACCACTTTGGTGTGGAACCGCAAGACGGGCAGGCCGTACTACAACGCGATCGTCTGGCAGGACACCCGCACCGACCGCATCGCGGCTGCCCTGGACCGCGACGGCCGCGGAGACATCATCCGGCGCAAGGCCGGCCTGCCCCCGGCCACCTACTTCTCGGGCGGCAAGCTGCAGTGGATCCTGGACAACGTCGACGGGGTGCGCGCCGACGCCGAACGCGGTGATGCGCTGTTCGGTACGCCGGATACCTGGGTGTTGTGGAACCTGACCGGGGGAACGAAGGGGGGCGTGCACATCACCGACGTGACCAACGCCAGCCGCACCATGCTGATGGACCTGGAGACGCTGGATTGGGACGACGAATTGTTGGGGCTCTTCGGGATTCCGCGTGCGATGCTGCCCGACATCCGGCCGTCGTCCTCGCCGGAGCCATACGGGATCACCCACCCCAGTGGTCCGGCCGGCGGAGAGGTGCCGCTGACGGCGAGCCTCGGCGATCAACAGGCCGCGATGGTGGGGCAGGTGTGCCTGGCCCCGGGGGAGGCCAAGAACACCTACGGCACGGGTAACTTCCTGCTGCTCAATACCGGCGAGAAGATCGTGCGGAGCGAGAACGGGCTGCTTACGACGGTGTGCTATCAGTTCGGGGACGCCAAACCCGTTTACGCCCTTGAGGGTTCGATCGCAGTGACCGGCTCGGCGGTGCAGTGGTTGCGGGATCAGCTCGGCATCATCAGCGGTGCCTCGCAGAGCGAGACACTGGCCGCGCAGGTCGAGGACAACGGCGGGGTCTACTTCGTGCCGGCGTTCTCGGGCCTGTTCGCGCCGTATTGGCGCTCGGATGCGCGCGGGGCGATCGTCGGATTGTCCCGCTACAACTCCAACGCGCATGTGGCCCGGGCGACGTTGGAGGCGATCTGCTATCAGAGTCGCGACGTGGTCGATGCGATGGAAGCCGATTCCGGTGTGCACCTTGAGGTTCTGAAGGTCGACGGTGGTGTCACCCAGAACGAATTGTGCATGCAGATCCAGGCCGATGTGCTCGGGGTGGACGTCGTGCGTCCAGTGGTCGCCGAGACGACGGCGCTGGGCGCGGCCTACGCCGCCGGTCTTGCGGTCGGCTTCTGGGCGGATCCCGATGACCTGCGGGCCAATTGGCAGGAGGACCGCCGGTGGTCACCGGCGTGGGACTCCGAGCAGCGCGAGGCTGGCTACGCGGGCTGGCGCAAGGCGGTCCAGCGCACGCTGGACTGGGTCGAGGTGTAAGCCCGCGAGCAGACACAAAAGACCCCAACACGCCGGGGCGTGCGGGGCTTTTGTGTCTGCTCGCGCGGGCTCGGCTTACTCGGATTCGCCCAGGATCTGGTAGATCTCGCGGCGCGCATTGTTGACGATGTCGACGATGCGCTGCTGCTGTTCGGCATTGGCGGCGAAAGCCGCTTGCCGAACGGCGCCGAACAACTGGCCGACGGCGGCACGGATGTTGATCTGGCCGGGGTCCGCGCCTTCGGTGATCTCGTCCCACGGTGCGGTCTCGATCTTCTCGGCGGCGGCGCGGCCTTCGTCGGTCAGCTCGAAAAGCTTCTTGCTGCCTTCTGATTCGGTTGCCACCAACAGACCTTCGTCGACCAGCAGCTGCAGGGTCGGGTAGACCGAGCCGGGGCTCGGCTTCCACAGATCCTGGGTGCGTTCGGCGATTTCCTGGATCATCTCGTAGCCGTGCATCGGCCGTTCGGCCAGCAGTTTGAGGATGGCGGCGCGCACGTCGCCGCGCTTACCGCGTCCGCGGCCGTGTCCGCGGCGACCGCCGCGTCCACCACCGGGACCGAAGCCGGGGCCACCGAAGCCCGGACCGAAGCCTGGGCCAAAGCCCGGACCGAATCCGCCGCGGGGGCCGAATCCTGGGGGACCGTCGTGGCGATCGCCGTGCTCGCGGACGTGCTCGCGGAACTGCTCACGCAGTTGGTCGCGGTGCTCGCGACGGCCGTGGCGGTCACCGCGACGGCCGCGGCCGGTGGGGGCGAACCCGAAACCGGGGCCGAAACCGGGGCCGAAGCCTGGGCGACCCGCGTCAGGGCCGCCGAACTGGGGAAATGGGGTGTTCATAGAAGTTCTCGTTTCTGGTCAGGAAACGCCGAATGCGTTTCCGATACGTTGACGATATATCGGAAACTATCGCGATGCAACGGTCAATGTGATCTTCGGTCGATTTCCTTGATCACCCAGCGGGCCCAATCGGCCTCCATTGCCTCGATACGCAGGCCGAATTCCAGGGCTGCACGACCGTAGAAATCGGCGGGGTTGTCGTCCCAGCAGATCGCGTCGCGCACCTGCTCGTAGCGGTGGAGCTCGGCTTCGGCATGCTCGGCGACCGACACCATGTAGGCCCGGGCCTGCTCTGGAGTCATCTCGCTGAGCAGGAACACCCGCAGCAGTTCGGCGCTGCGGTAGGGAGGGTCGTCCTGTGGGTTGGTCATCCAGCGCAACAGGTCTTCGCGACCGGCATCGGTGACGCGGTACTCCTTGCGGCCGCGCGGACCGACATCGGTGACCTCGATCAGGCCCGCGTTGGCCAGCTTGTTGAGCTCGCCGTAGAGCTGGCTCTGGGTCGCGGGCCAGACGTTGGCCATCGAGATATCGAAGCGTTTGAGCAGGTCGTACCCGCTGCCGGGCTGCTGAGCAAGAAGCCCGAGCGCCGCGTACCGAAGACTCACCCACCCATCGTAGAGCTCGACATGTCAGTTGTGGAATATCTGACGGTTCACTATTGACATGTCATCAGTGGACTGTCACAGTTGTCGGCATGACGGACATCACCACCGAATCAGCCAACTTGCCCACCGAGGGCCAGTTCTTCCAGCGCGGCAACTACGCGCCGGTGCCGGATGAACTCACCGAGTACGACCTGCCCGTGGAGGGCGCCATCCCGCCCGAGCTCGACGGCTGGTACCTGCGCAACGGGCCGAACCCGCGCGAGGCCACCGGCCACTGGTTCACCGGCGACGGGATGATCCACGGCGTGCGCATCGAGGGCGGCGCGGCCAAGTGGTACCGCAACCGCTGGGTGCGCACGGACAGCTTCGTCGACCCGTTCCCGCTCTACCGCGAGGACGGGACGCGCGACCTGCGGGCATCGGTGGCCAATACCCACGTCGTCAACCACGCGGGCAAGACGCTGGCGCTGGTTGAATCGTCACTGCCCTACGAGGTCACCAACGATCTGGAAACGGTGGGCTGCTACGACTTCGGCGGCAAGCTGGTCGACTCGATGACCGCGCACCCCAAGATCTGCCCGACCACCGGCGAGCTTCATTTCTTCGGCTACGGAAGCATTTTCGCCCCGCACGTCACCTATCACCGCGCCGACGCCAACGGCGAGCTGACGATCAATCGCCCTGTCGACGTCAAGGCGCTGACGATGATGCACGACTTCGCCCTGACCGCGAAGCACGTGATCTTCATGGACCTGCCAATCGTGTTCAATCTCGACATCGCCCTGGCGGGCGAGGGCGATATGCCCTACCGCTGGGACGACAACTACGGCGCCCGGCTGGGTGTGCTGCGCCGCGACGACCCGTTCGGCGAGATCCACTGGTTCGAGATCGACCCGTGCTATGTCTTCCACGTCGCCAACGCCCACGAAACGGCCGACGGCAAATCGCTTGTCCTGCAAGCAGTCCGGTATCCCGAACTGTGGCGTGACAACGGTGGGTTCGACGCCAACGCGGTGCTGTGGAGCTGGACCATCGACCTGCAGAACGGCACCGTCAGCGAGCGTCAGCTCGACGACCGGGCCATCGAGTTCCCGCGGATCGACGACCGGCTGGCCGGTCTGCCGGCCCGCTACTCGGTCTCGGTCGGCGACGCCAGCCTGGTGCGCCACGACCTGACCACCGGTAGTGCCGTCGAACACCGCTTCGCCACCGGCTTGGTGCCGGGCGGACCGGGGGAGGCCGTCTTCGTTCCGTCGGCAGCGGGAGCCGCTGATGAGAGCAACGGCTGGTACCTCGGCTACGTCTACGACGCCGCCCGCGACGGCAGCGATCTGGTGATCCTGGACGCCTCCGACTTCGCCGGTAAGCCGGTGGCCCGGATCCAGCTTCCGCGCCGCGTTCCGTATGGCTTCCACGGCAACTGGATTCCTGCCTAGTCGGCCGGAGCCACTCTGGTCACATCAACGTACATTAGTATGTCGATATGACCGAGCCGGTGGATACCTGCGACCTTCTCTGTTTGGACCTGCCCCATGCGGAGGCCATTCGGGCCACAGTGCCTGACAGCACCACCGTGCGGGCGGCCGCTGATGCGGCTCGTGGTTTGGGGGACGCCACCAGATTGTCGATCGCGGCCGCGTTGGCCGCTGGTGACGAACTGTGTGTGTGCGATATGGCGTGGGTCGTCGGGTTGTCCCAGGGGCTGGTCTCGCACCATCTGCGCCAGCTCAAGAATGTGTCGCTGGTGTCCTCGCGCCGACAGGGCAAGTTGGTGATGTATCGGCTGACCGAGCGTGGACGCCAGCTGACCGCCGCGGTATTGACGAGCGCCGGCACGGAGGTTCGCCGTGTCTGATGCGTGCTGCGGAGCGCAGCATGTCGCCGAGCCCGACGCGGGCCCGGAAAAGCTGTGGCAGGTAAGGGAACTGCAGCTGGCTCTGGTTGCCGCCGTGTTACTGGCCGCGGGGTGGATGGTCGCACGTATCGGTTACGAGGGCGTCGCGGTGGCCATCGAGTTGACCGCGGCCGGCGCCGCCGCGTTCACGTTTGTGCCCGATGCGGTGCGCAATCTGTGGCACGGCCGCATCGGTGTGGGCACCTTGATGACGATCGCCGCGATCGGCGCGGTAGCGCTGGGTCAGTTCGCCGAGGCCGCCCTGCTGGGCATCTTGTTCTCGATCGCCGAGGGGCTCGAACACTACGCGGTCAGCCGAACCCGCCGAGGCCTGCGTTCCCTGCTCTCACTGGTGCCGCCGAAGGCTTCGGTGCTGCGGAGCGGTTCCGAAATCAGTGTGGCACCAGATGATCTCGCGATCGGCGACCTGATGGTGATCCGTCCAGGTGAGCGGGCGGCCACCGACGGAACCATTCGATCCGGCCAGACGAGCCTGGATCTCTCGGCGATCACCGGCGAATCGGTTCCCGTCGAGGCTGGGCCAGGCAGCCGGGTGTATGCGGGTGCGATCAACGGCGGCGGTGCCATCGAGGTCGACGTCACCGCCATGGCTGCCGACAGCTCGCTGGCGCGGATCGTCCACATTGTCGAAGAAGCCCAAGAACGCAAGGGCGCAGGCCAACGGCTGGCGGATCGGATAGCCCGTCCGCTGGTTCCGTCGATCATGGCGCTGGCAGCGCTCGTGGCCGCAGTGGGCGCCGTGTTGGGCGACCCGATGCTGTGGCTGGAGCGGGCACTGGTGGTGCTCGTGGCCGCCTCACCGTGCGCACTGGCGATCGCCGTGCCGCTGACGGTGGTAGCGGCCGTCGGAGCAGCCAGCCGTCAAGGCGCCCTTGTCAAGGGCGGCGCCGCGGTCGAAGAACTCGGCCGCATCAAAGTCATCGCCCTGGACAAAACCGGCACCCTGACCCGCAATCGGCCGCAGGTCGTCGAGGTCGTCACCGCCGATGGCACAAGCCAGGCTCACGCGTTGAACCTCGCCGCGGCACTGGAAGCCCGCAGCGAACACCCACTGGCACAAGCGATCCTGGCCGCTGCCGGCGAAGCGCCTCCCGCCACCGATGTGATTGCGATGCCCGGCCACGGCCTGCACGGCCGCTGCGGCGACCGCGAGCTGCGACTCGGAAAACCCTCATGGGTGTCGCACGGAGGCCTCGCCGATGATGTCGAGCGGTTGCAGGCCGCGGGTGCCACCGTTGTCGTTCTGGCCCGAGACGATGTGCCGCTGGCCGCGATCGCGGTGCGCGACGAGCTGCGGCCTGAAGCAGCCGAGGCGGTTGAGTTGTTGCAGCGGCAGGGAATTGCGGTGGCGATGCTCACCGGCGATAACCGCCGCACGGCGCAAGCGATGGCCGCCGAAGCCGGCATCACCACCGTGCATGCCGAGCTACTGCCCGAGGACAAGGCTGCCCTGTTGGGATCGCTGGCGAAGGGCCGCCCCATCGCCATGGTCGGTGATGGGGTCAACGATGCACCCGCGTTGGCCACCGCCGATATCGGAATCGCCATGGGCGCCATGGGCACTGACGTCGCCATCGAGACTGCCGACGTCGCCCTCATGGGCGAAGACCTTCGCCACCTGCCTCAGGTGCTCGCGCACTCCCGGCGTGCCCGGCGGATCATGGTGCAGAACATCGCGTTCTCGCTGGCCATCATCGCGATCCTGATACCGCTGGCCGCGTTCGGAGTGCTGGGGCTGGCGACCGTGGTCTTCATCCACGAGTTCGCCGAAGTGCTCGTCATCCTCAACGCCATCCGCGCCGCACGCATTCACCCCATGCCTGGTGTTGGCGCATCGCCCGCGAGAATTCTCGGACAGCGGTACCCCGGCGCCCACAGCCAGCCCGCTGTTGGGACGATGTGACCCTATGGGTGACTTCAGCGCGCTACCCGGCACGGCGATCGTCGTCGGCGGCACCGGCGGGATCGGGACACATATCGTCGCGATGCTGGCCGCGCGCGGGTCGCGGGTGGGCTTCACCTTCCACGGCAATGCAAGCAAGGCAGCCGAACTCGTCACCGAGACCGTCAGCGCTGAGCAGCTCGACATCACCGATGCCGCCGAGGTCCGCCGTGTGATCGATGCCTTCGCACAACAGGGCGGCGTGCACACCGTGGTCCACGCCGCCGGCGCCCATGTGCCGATGCGGCACCTCAGCACCGTCGAGACCGAACGCTTCGATCAACAACTCGGCACCGACACCGGCGGCTTCTTCAACATCGTTGCCGCGGCTCTCCCGCACCTGCGTGCCTCGCGCGGCAGTCTCGTGGCGGTGACGACCGCGGCGACCCGGCGCTTCGCCGTTCGGGACGGACTATCGGTCGCCCCGAAGGCCGCGATCGAGGCGCTGATCCGGGGCATCGCGGCCGAGGAGGGCAGATTCGGCGTGCGCGCCAACTGCGTCGGGCCCGGCATGCTGGTCGACGGCAACGCGCAGCGGCTGATCGCCGACGGCGACCTCGACGAAAAGGCCCTCGAGGCTGCCCGCCGCAACACTCCGTTGGGGCGCTTCGGCTCTGCCACCGATGTCGCCGAGGCGGTGTGCTTTCTCGCCTCCCCGCGGGCGGAGTTCATCACCGGCCAGAAGCTCGATGTAGACGGAGGTTACGGTGTCTGATCGGCTGGCCGATATCCACGCGATCCGCGAGGTGGTCGCACTGTACTGCCGCGGTGTCGATCGGCTCGACCTCGAACTGGTGCGACAGGCCTACCACTCCGACGGAATCGACCACCACACCGGCTTCGACGGGACCGTCGACGAGTTCGTGCCGTGGCTGGCCAAGAGCCTCGAGTTCCTCGTCGGGACAATGCATTTCATCGGAAATCACCACGTCGACTTCGTCGGCGACGACGTCGCGATCAGCGAGACCTACCTGATGGCAACGCATTGGGGCAAACCGGAGCAGGAACAGACGAACTTCACTACCGGCGCCCGCTATGTCGACCACATGGAACGCCGAGGCGGCCGGTGGGCGATCGCCGAACGTTGGGCCGTCCGCGAATGGACTCGCCCCGACGTGTTCGTCGCCCCCGAACGTCCCGGTCCCCGCGGCCGGCGCGACGCTGACGATCCGCTGTCTGTCCTCCTGAAACGCTTTGGCCTGTAGGCAGTGCGGGTACCCTCACCACACCATGGCGGTGAAATGGTTCGACGAGCCTGAAGACCACGACTACGACGCTGCAGCGGACTACCTGAGCATGCTCGCCGAGGATGCCGCCGCTGCCGCGACAGTCAACGCGCTCAAATCGGCGAAGCCCGTGTACCGCAAGGCCAAAGACATCCTGCGCGCGGCACGGTTGTCCCTGCTGCCCCCCGACAACCCGCACGTGCGCGCGGACATGGACAAGATCGGCCACGGCAAGAAGCTGTCACCGATTCTGCTGGTGCGCGGCACCCCGGCCGATGCTCTGCAGATCGCCGACGGGTATCACCGCGTTTGTGCGAGTTACCTCACCGACGAGAACACCCCGATACCGTGCCGGCTCGCGTCGTGGGTGACCAAGACGTGAGTTTCGGCTTCTCCACGCTGGCACTCGTGGCGGTCGTCGGCATGGCCGGACCGCTGCTCGCGTCCGTGCCGAGGCTGCGCATCCCGGTCGTCATCGGGGAGCTCGCGGTGGGATTGCTCATCGGCAGAACCGGATTCGGCCTCGTCGACGCCGCCGACCCGACCTTCAGCCTGCTGGCCGACATCGGATTCGCGTTGGTGATGTTCGTGGTGGGCACCCACGTCCCGATCCGGGATGTCACCCTGCGGTCCTCGATTCCCGGGGCGGTGTTGCGGGCCGTCCTCGTCGGTGCGGTGGCGACGGTGTTCGCGGTCGGGTTGGCCAGCGTGTTCCACACCGGCCATGCCGCGGTGTACGCGGTGTTGATGGCGTCGTCGTCAGCGGCGCTGGCGTTGCCGGTCATCCAGTCGCTCGGCATCGATGGCCCGTCGGTGAAGGGTGTCACCGCCCAGATCGCGATCGCCGACGCGACGTCGATTGTTTTGTTGCCCTTGGTGATCGACCCGGACCGCGCCCTGACCGCCGCCATCGGGGCGGTGGTCATCGCGTTGTGCGCTGCGGTTCTGTTCGCCGCGTTGTGGTGGTTCGACCGCCGCGGGTTACGTAAGCGGCTGCACCACTTTTCCGAGGACAACGGGTTCGCCCTGGAATTACGGATCAGCCTGATTGCCCTGTTCACGCTCGCCACGCTCGCGGCCGCCACACACGTCTCGATCATGTTGGCCGGCTTCGCGCTCGGGCTGGCGGTCAGGGCGGCGGGCGAGCCGCGCCGGTTGGCGCGCCAGCTGTTCGGCATCACCGAAGGCCTCTTCGCTCCGCTGTTCTTCGTCTGGCTCGGTGCCTCGCTACACGTGCGTGAACTCGGCGACCATCCCGCGTACATCCTGCTGGGCGTCGGGCTTGGGGTGGGTGCGGTGCTGGCGCATTGTGTCGGCCGGCTGGCCGGTCAACCCCTGGCGATGGCGGCCCTGGCCGCCGCCCAACTCGGGGTTCCGGTGGCCGCGGCCACTCTGGGCACCCAGAACCGCCTGCTCTCGGCGGGCGAGCCATCGGCGCTGATGCTCGGAGCACTGCTGACGATCGGGGTCACCTCGGTGGCCAGCGTGATCGCGGCCCGTCGACAGCGGGAGCAGCCGGCGCCGCCGCCGCCGATGGCTTAAGTCGAGACGTGTGCCGGGGGCCCGCTGCGGGTAGCCGACGTCTATGACCGCATCGAACGCTACCGAGACTCACCCCGATAAGGCACCCCGGGCGCGGCTGTGGGTCAACTGGCTCTTGGCGCTGTCCACGATCCTGGGTGCGGGGGCCGTCCAGTTGTTCGCGATGGGCGCGGTGATGAGCACGTCGGCGTGCAGCTCTCCCGATTGCCCCAAACCGAGCGGATTCGTCTACGGCCCGCTCACCTACGGTGCACCGGTGGTGGCGGTGGCCGCCATCGTGTTGTCGTTCTTCACCGCCGGGCACCGGCGCGGGTTCGTGGTGCCGCTTGTGGCGTGGCTGTTGTTGATCCTCGATGTCGCGATCCTGACGGCGACGTTCTCCTAGCCGGCGACGCGTCGCCGTGCCCGATAGCTGGCGGGGCTGATCCCGTTGGCCCGTTTGAATGCGGTGCTCATCGCAAACGGGGTGCTGTAACCGACGTGGCGGGCCACCGTCGCGATCGTGGCGTCTGAGGACTCCAGCAGATCGGCGGCCAGCGCCAGCCGCCACGACGTCAGGAACGCGATCGGCGGCTCGCCGACCAGCGCAGTGAACTGCCTGGCGAACGCCGCACGTGAAATACCTGCCGCGGCAGCAAGATTCGCTACGGTCCAAGGATCCGCTGGGTTGTTGTAGATGAGCCGGAGTGTTGGTCCGATCAGCGGATCCGACTCGGCCATCCACCACCGCGGTGCGGTGCCTGCGCGGTCGAACCACGTTCGCAGGAAGTCGAGCAGTAGCAGATCGAGCAGTCGATCCAGAAAGGCTTCCTGGCCGGGTCCGTCGCGCACCGCTTCGGTCGAAAGTGACTGGGGCAGCGAGCTGTCCCACTCGCCGGCACGCAACACCGCAACGCCCGGCAGTGCACCCAGCAGCCGTGCACCGACCGCGCTGTGGCCTTCATAGGCGCCGACGACGGCTCGAGTGTCGCCCGTCGCACTGTTTCCCCACGTGCGCACGCCCAGCGCCATCGCGAATTTCACATCCTCGCCGGATAGCGTCGTGCACCGTTGGCCCGGGTGGATGACGACCTGCGGTGCGGTCGTCACGCTGTCGGCCAGGACATAGTGCTCAGTACCGCGTGCCAGCGCCACATCGCCGGCGGTCAGGTGAATGGGCGTGGCGTCCCCGTCGGGCACCAGCACGGCGTCGCCGTCGGTCACGCAGATGAGGGTCAACGGCGCCTCGTCCTGGATACGCATCGACCACGGTGGGTCGAGAACCATGCGCAGCACGAAGGCACCGTGTGCGCGGACCCCGTCCAGCAGGCCCACGAGCGCATCCATGTTCGGCAGTCTAATTGAGACGCGCGCGTATGTAATTACGACTATCGACGATGTTCTGTCTCCCGCCGACGCGGTTCACTGGCGCTATGTCAAGCACGCCTGTTGTCGTCCTGGCCACCACCGCCGCCGTCAGCGCTGCCGCGGTCGGCGGCCTGTTCTATGCCTTCTCGACGTTCGTGATGCGTGGCCTCGACCGAACCGGTCCGCAGGACGCGGTCACCGCGATGCGTGCCATCAACGCCGAGGCCCAGGCCAATGCGCCTTTTCTGACGCTGTTCCTCGGGTCGGCGCTGGTCGCCCTCGTGGTGGGCATCGCGGCTTGGGTGCAGCTGCGCCTTCCCGGTAGCGGCTGGATCCTGGCCGGCGCGGTGCTGGCGTTGGTGCCGCTGGTCGTCACCGTCGCCTTCAACATCCCGCTCAACGACCGGCTTGCCGGCGGCGCAGTGCCGTGGCCGGACTACTTCCGCGTCTGGACCCTCTGGAACCACGTGCGCACCGTCGCGCCGCTGATCGGTTCGGTGCTGATGGTGATCGGCGTGCGGTTGCGCTAGCTCGGTGGCACGAACCCGTTCGTAGGGGGCGGAGGTGCGACGGGCGCTGGCGGCAGGGGCGGGGAGTAGGACGCCGGCGGGGTTGCCGGATACGACGGTGGGGGGACCGAATAGGTCGGTGGCGCAGGCGGACCGGACGGGCGCAGCCGGGCCAGTTCTCGGCGGTGTCGTTCGGCGAGCACGGCGGCGAGAACGTATTGCGGCGGGACGCCGGGCGGCGGTGGTGGCGAGATCCGGCTGGCGATATCGCTGGCGATGCGATAGGCCATGTCGTTTCGCACTTCGGGCGTCAATTGCGGTGCCCGAGCGAGGAATTGGCGCGCCAGCTCAGCCTGGTCCGGCGTGAGCGCGGACAGCTCCAGCGATGAGGCCCACCACGTCAGGGCGGGCGGCATCACTGGTGGTGGTGGCAGCTTGGGGCCCCGTTCACTGATCACGACGGTGCCGGCGAACACGTCACCGATGCGCTTGCCGCGCGGCGAGATGAGGCTGCAGATCACCGCGGGACCGCCCATGAACATCCAGATCTCCACGAATCCGGCCAGTGCACGAAACAGGGCCTGCCGGAAGCGTTCCGGGCCACCGTCGTCGGACACCACGCGTAGGCCCATCGCCATCTTGCCCAGCGTCCTTCCGCGGGTGGCGGTTTCGAACACGACGGGATATCCGATGATCACTAGCAGCGTGAAGATGATCAGGACCGCGGCGGACAACGCCTCGTCGAATTGCGTGATCGTGGTCGCCCACAGGATCACGCCGATGATGTAGCCGATCATGATGACGGCGATGTCGATCATCGCGCCGACGGCCCGCACCGGCAGCTGGGCGATCTGAACATCGAGGACGACCGCGTCCCCGGTCACCACGGTCTCCGGCACCATGCCGACCAACGCTACTAGCATCGGCCGGATGGACGTCGACGCTTTCGTGCTGGCGCACCAGGACACCTGGAAGCGGCTCGAGGAGCTGGTGAAGCGGCGCCGCCGGCTGTCCGGCGCCGAGGTGGACGAACTCGTGGAGCTTTACCAGCGGGTCTCCACCCACCTGTCGATGGTCCGCTCGGCCTCGTCGGACTCCGTTCTGGTCGGCCGGCTGTCCAGCCTGGTCGCCCGCGCCCGGGCCGCCGTGACCGGCGCCCACGCCCCGATGTGGCATGAGTTCGCCCGATTTTGGACGGTCTCGTTCCCGGTGGTGGCCTACCGGGCGTGGCGGTGGTGGCTGGCAACGGCCGTCCTGTTCTTCGTGGTGGTGGTCGTCATCGGGATCTGGGTCGGTGGCAGCCACGAGGTGCAGTCCGCGCTGAGTACGCCCGAGGAAATCGAGCACCTCGTCAACCACGACTTCGCCTCGTACTACAGCGAGAACCCGGCCGGGTCGTTCGCGTTGCGGGTGTGGGTGAACAACTCGTGGGTGGCCGCACAGTGCATCGCGTACGCGATCCTGCTGGGCATCCCGATCCCGTGGGTGCTGTTCCAGAATGCCGCCAACCTCGGTGTCATCGGCGGGCTGATGGTCGATGCCGGCAAGGCCGATGTGCTGTTCGGGCTGCTGATTCCGCACGGGCTGCTGGAGTTGACGGCGGTGTTCCTGGCCGGGGCGGTCGGCATGCGGCTGGGCTGGACGGTGATCTCCCCCGGCGATCGGCCTCGCGGCCAGGTTCTGGCCGAGCAGGGGCGGGCGGTGGTCGCCGCGGCGGTCGGGCTGGCGGGTGTGCTGCTGGTGTCCGGGTTGATCGAGGCGTTGGTGACGCCATCGCCGCTGCCGACCTTCCTCCGTATCGCCATCGGCGTGGCCGCCGAGGTCGCGTTCCTGTCTTACGTCGTCCATTTCGGCCGCAAGGCCATCCGGGCGGGAGAGACCGGGGACGTCGAGGACGCCCCCGACGTCGTCCCGACGGGCTGATTCCTACAGCCGGCCCGTGGCCTTCATCGCGAGGTAGCGGTCGGCCAGGGCCGGCGCCAGGTCCTCGGGCAGAGCGTCGACCACCTCGACGCCCTTGTGCCGCAGCCGGCTGGCGATGGTCCGGCGGTCGTTGCGGGCGCGCTCGGCGGCCGCCGCGTCGTAGACCTGGGCGGCATCTGCGCGGCCGGCTGCGAGTTCGTCCACGCGGGGATCGGACACCGCCGCCACGATCACCTTGTGTTTGGCCGACAGTTGCGGCAGTACCGGCATCAGCCCCTCGTCGAGAGCAGAGGCGTTGAGGTCGGTCAGCAGCACCACCAGCGCGGTGCGGCGCACCCGGCGCTGCACGGCGGCCACCATCGCGGTCGCATCCGATTCGATCAACGCCGGCTCCAGGGGCGCCATCGCCTCGACGAGCTGGGCGAGCAGCTCGGTCCGGGAGGCGCCGAACACCGCGGCACGGGTGAGCCGGTCGTGGGCGAGGAAGTCGACGTGGTCACCGGCCCGTGCGGCCAGTGCAGCCAGCAGCAGCGCGGCATCCATCGACCAGTCCAGCCGCGGCCAGCCACCGGGGTCGCGGGCGGTGGGATCCACGCCGACCCGGCCCGCCGAAGTACGGCCGGTGTCCAGCACGATCACCACCCGCCGGTCGCGTTCGGGCCGCCAGGTGCGGACCACCACGTCGGCGCGGCGCGCGGTGGCCCGCCAGTCGATCGAGCGGACATCATCGCCTACGACATACTCACGCAGCGAATCGAATTCGGTGCCTTGACCGCGGATCAGCACCGGTAGCAGCCCGTCGATCTCACGCAGCCGGGCCAGCCGGGACGGCAGATGCTTACGCGACAGGAACGGCGGCAGGATGCGCACCTGCCCCTCGACGGAGTGTGACCGCTGCCGGCCGGCCAGGCCGAGCGGCCCGATCGAACGGACGGTGACGCCCTCTGAGCGCAGGTCGCCGCGGCGTACCGGACGCAACTGCGTTGTGAGAGTCACGGTTTCAGCGGGCCGAACACCGAGTTTGTGCGCCCTTGGTTCGGCGCAGGCGCTCGGCGGCCAGGCGTCCCGAAGCGCACCGCGGAATCGGCGGGACCCGGCATTGTGGACGTGGAGAACGGCGCCCACGGGCTGACCGAGCCGTGCCGACGTGTCGCCGGCTCGGCTGAGCCGCAGCGCACCCGCGCTCCCCGCCAACGCCATGTCGATGACCACCACCGCCAGTAACGCCAGTAGAACCACAACGAAAGTCATTGCGGGCCATGGTGACAGCGCGATCGGCAGCACGCCCAACAGCGCGATGAGCCCGGTGCGCCCGGTGAGGACCACTAGCGTGGCACCGGCACCGCGGCCAGGATGCCGTCGAGCACGCCGTCGGGCGTGGCGCCTTCGAGTTCGGCCTCCGGACGCAGCCCGATCCGGTGGCGCAGCGTCGGCCGCGCCATTGCCTTGACGTCATCGGGGGTGACGTAGGCGCGGCCCGACAGCCACGCCCACGACCGTGCCGTGCCCAGCAGTGCGGTCGCGCCACGCGGTGACACCCCGAGCTGCAGGGACGGGGAACTCCTTGTCGCACCGACGATATCGACGATGTAGCCGAGAACCTCTTCGGCGACCAGTACCTGCTTCACCGCCGCGCGGCCTGCGGCAAGTTCGGCGGGGCCGGCTACCGGGCGGATCGCACTCAGGTCGCGCGGATCAAACCCACCGGCATGGCGAGACAGGATCGCGATCTCCTGATCACGTGGCGGCAGGGGCACATTGAGCTTCAGCAGGAACCGGTCCAGCTGCGCCTCGGGCAGCTGATAGGTGCCCTCGTACTCGATCGGGTTCTGGGTTGCGGCCACGATGAACGGATCCGGGAGTAGTTTTGGCTGACCATCGACGCTGACCTGGCGCTCCTCCATCGCTTCGAGCAGGGCCGCTTGGGTTTTCGGTGGCGTGCGGTTGATCTCGTCGGCCAGCATCAGGTTGGTGAACACCGGTCCCTCACGGAAGACGAACGCGGCCGTCTTGGCGTCGTAGACCAGCGACCCCGTCACGTCGCCGGGCATCAGGTCGGGCGTGAACTGCACCCGCTTGAACTCCAGCTGCAGTGCGGCGGACATCGCCCGCACCAGCAGCGTCTTGGCCACACCCGGAACGCCTTCCAGCAGAACATGACCGCGGCACAGCAGGGCGATCACCAGTCCGCTGACCACGGCGTCCTGGCCGACAACGGCTTTGCCGATCTCAGTGCGCAGTGCCAGGAGCGCCGCGCGCGCCGCATCGCTCTCGGCGGTGGAGGGGGGAGGTGGGGCAATGTGCGTCACGACTTCGTGACCTGCCTTTCGATGTCGTCTAGTGCATGGGCCAGGTGGAGCAGGTCGGAGTCGGTGGACGGTGCCGGGCCGAACAGTAGGTGGCGGACGGTGTTGGCATCTCCGGTGTAGCGCGCTGCGACGGCGTCCAGCACTGCGGTGGGAGACGCGTTGGGGCCCAGCCCCAGTCGTGGTGACAGTCGCTGCAGTGTCGCGGTGCGCAGTGCTTCTGCCGCCTGGTCGCGGGCTCGGCGGGACCGGTAGAGCCGGGCGCGTCCCTCGACCGTTTCCGAGGCGCGCACCACCACGGGCAGCTTTTCGGCGACCAGCGGACCGAGCCGGCGGCCCTGCCACACGGCCAGCAGCAGGACGGTCAGACACAGCTGCCAGACGATCCAGGTCACCGCGTCGGGCATCAGGTCGGTGAGTGTCGTTCCCTCCGCACCGCTTTCACCTTCAGCATGCTGTGGGGCGTACCAGATGAGTCGCGACCGGTTGCCGGCAAGGTTCATCGCCAGCGCGGCATTGCCCTCTTGGAGTAGCCCGCCGTTGGTCATGAAGTCTGCGCTGCCGACGACGGTGACCGTGCGGCCGTCGGCGTGATAGCGCACCAGCGCCCCGCCGTAGCATCGCGTCAGCTCGGTGTCGCCGGCCTTCTCGTAGGTGTCGGGTGAGCCCAGCTCCACCGTCCCGGCCCGATTGGCTTCCGGCAGATCGCAATCGGGCTTCATGGTCAGCATGCTGACCCCGCCCAGCCGGACGTCGGGGGCCAACGCCTGCCGGGCGCGCGAGGTCGGTTCCAGCAGCAGCCGGTCGCCGGGAACTTCGGCCAGCCGGTCCAGCAGATCCGTTCCCCGGGTGTAGTAGGTTTCGGCCGCCAGTAGCAGCGTGTCCGGTCGGGCTTCCCGCTCCACGTCAGCGACGGTGGTGGCGACGACGACCTCGACCCCGCGGTCCCGAAGCAGAGCGACCAGTGCGTGTGCGCCGTCAGAGCTGGTGGATTCCGGATCCATCCGCCCACCAGGGCGTGGGGCGGTGAAGTACGCTCCGATCGCGGCGATGGCCGTTATCGCGATCAGCGCCAGGGCAATCCAGCGTCCGGTGCGCCAACGCTGGCCGATGGTGGTGCTCACCGCAACGGAGCCCAGGTGTCGGGGACGGCAGGTGTCGTCGCGTCGGTGCCGCTCGGGGCTGCGTGCCGCCGCAGTGCTTCGTCGAGGTCGGCGACCATGCGGTAGTCGGGTTCGGTGCCTGGCTGCTCGCCATAGGTGACGTCATTGAACACCGTTGCCGCGCGCCGCAACTCACCGTCGAACGCGGGTAACAGCTCACCCGCGTCGTGGGCGAGCTCATTGGCGGTACGACCGGGAACCGGGTTGAGCATCCCGGTTTCCTCGAGTTGTCGGCCCACCGCACGAAGCCGGTGCCGGATCGCGGCAGCCCAGTTAGCCTGCGCCGCATATGCTTCGGCTGTCGCCCGGTGCTCGGCCGCACTGAGCTCGTGGGTACCGAATAGCCCGGCGTCGCCTCCCCGGTTGGTCCGCATCGTGCGTCTGGCAATCCGCACCGCCACGATGAACGCCACCAGCACGACGATCGCCAGCACCGTGATGGTCAGCCAGCCGCCCGGGATCGTCGACCCCTTGAGGATCAGCCGGTAGAGCATCTCCGCGATCCAATCGCCGAGCCGGTCCATCAACGACGACTTGGGATAGATCGGCTTGGCCAGCTCGCGCTGGGCCGCCTCGTGCGCGGTTTCCCGGTCGATGTCGATGGTGGGCATGCTGATCCGACGCTACCGCGGCGCGGTGAGCCACAGATTGTCGGCGGTCACGGTGTCGGCGGGCCCGGCGTTGGCCCCGGTGCGCAGCACCAGATCGAAAGCCTCGGCGCGGATGCGGGTATCGGTGTAGAGCAACACCGCCACACCGGCGGTGAACGGCGCGGTGACGATCTGGCCGATCGCGCCGCCGATGGCAATCAGCGTGGTCGACAGGATGACGGGCCCCGAGGATGTCTCTCCGAGCAGCAGCACCTGTCCGACGATGCTGAACGGAACCGAGACCGCTCCGGCGATCACCGCGGCGACCAGTGCGGCGAGCAGCCGTATCCCGAACACTCGCCAGAAGTGGTTGCGCACCAAGCCAAACGACCGACGGATCGATTCCATGATCGGCTTTCGCTCCAGCACGATCGCCACCGGCGCGAACGACAGGACGGTGTACAGGTAGATCACGGCGGCGATGAATGCGAGCACCAGTGGAATGCCGACAATCACCGCGGCAGTGCCGTTGCCTGCCACCGCAATTGCGGCGATGACACCGCCGACGACCCCGGCCAGGAGCAGCACAGCCAGGATTTCCAGTGCGCTGAAACCAAGCAGGGCAAGCAATCGGCCACGCACTCGCTGCCACGCTTCGCCAACGGTGATCTTGGAACCGAACACGGCCCGCGCGACCACGACGGTGAGCATGCCGGACAGCAGGATTCCGCCAAGGAAGGTGGCCACCGCGCCGGTGGCGCTGGATAGGACGGAGCCCACCAGTACCGGTGTGGACATCTCCTCGCCGGTCTGGGCGCCCACCTTTCCGCCCATGGAGATGATGGGACCCAGCTGGAGAATCAACGCCAGGATCTGGGTGATCACCACGACGACGGTGGTCAGACCCAGCGACGCCTTCGGGTTGGCCCGGATATACCCGACAGCACCGTTGAAGATGTCGCCGAGCGACAGCGGCCGCAGCGGGATGATGCCCGGCTTCGGCGGCATGGGAAGCGGGGGCGGGTACGCCGACGGCGGATAGCCGGGCGGACCGTAACCGGGCGGCGGATAGCCGGGCGGACCGTAACCGGGCGGCGGATAGCCGGGCGGGCCGTAACCGGGCGGCGGATAGCCGGGCGGGCCGTAGCCCGGGGGCGGGCCGTATCCCGGCGGGGGATACCCCGGTGGCGGATAGCCGGGAGCCGGCTCGGGCGGTGAATACCCTGGCGGGGGGAATGATGGTTGGTCAGGCCATCCCGGCGGCGGTCCAGGTGGTCCGGCAGGCGGTGTCGTCACCGGTCAACGCCCCCGACGTCGTTGCTCATGAGCCCATCCTGTCGACAGCCGGGGTATTTCTCAACGTCCAGCCCATCTCGGTCGCGTAGCGTTTGCCTCATGGCGGAGCTGAAAGACCGGCTGAGATCAGACCTCACCGACGCGATGAAGGCCCAGGACAAGTTGCGCACCGCGACGCTGCGGCTGCTGCTCGCTGCGGTCCAGACCGAGGAGGTCTCGGGCAAACAGGCCCGTGATCTCTCCGACGACGAGGTGCTCAAGGTACTCGCCAGGGAGTCCAAGAAGCGCAGCGAGTCCGCCGAGATCTACACCCAGAACGGTCGGGGTGAGCTGGCCGCCGAGGAGCATGCCGAGGCCCGGATCATCGACGAGTACCTGCCGACCCCGCTGACCGACGCCGAGGTGGCCGACGTGGCCGACACGGCGATCGCCCAGGTGGCCGAGGAACTCGGTGAACGGCCGTCGGTGAAGAACATGGGTCTGGTGATGAGGGCGGCCACCGCGATCGCCGCAGGCAAGGCGGACGGGTCGCGCCTGTCGGCGGCGGTGAAGGCGCGCTTGTAGCCGTGCCCCGTTTCGCGGGTTGAGGCTGGGGTATCCATCGCGCATGACGCGCTTCGGATACACCCTGATGACCGAACAGAGCGGCCCCAAAGATCTTGTGCGTTACGCCGTTTCGGCTGAACAAGCGGGCTTCGACTTCGAAGTGTCAAGCGATCACTTCTCGCCGTGGCTGACGACCCAAGGGCACGCGCCCAACGCCTGGACCTTGCTCGGGGCGGTGGCCAACGCCACCGAACGGGTCGCCCTGTACACCTACGTGACCTGCCCGACGATGCGCTACCACCCGGCCGTCGTCGCACAGCAGGCCGCCACTTTGCAGATCCTCGCCGACGGCAGATTCACTCTCGGCCTGGGGTCCGGTGAGAACCTCAACGAGCACGTCGTCGGCAAGGGCTGGCCCACCATCCAGCGCCGCCACGACATGCTCAGCGAGGCGATCGTGATCATCCGACAACTGCTCAGTGGCGAGCTCGTCGACCACAAAGGCGAGTACTTCCAGGTGGATTCCGCGCGGATCTGGGATGTGCCCGACGAACCGGTCACGATCGGCGTCGCGGTGTCCGCCGGGCGCTCGCTGGAGGCCTTCGCCACCGCGGGCGACCACATGATCGCCGTCGAACCGGACGCCAAGCTCGTCGACGGGTGGCACGCCGCCCGTCGGGCCACGAGCCTGCCGGCGGGTGGTCGGGTGATCGGACAGATCCCGATCTGCTGGGACCCCGACCGTGACGCCGCCGTCAAACGGGCTCATGAACAGTTCCGGTGGTTCGGCGGTGGCTGGGACGTCAATGCCGATCTACCCACGCCGGCCGGCTTCGCCGGGGCCACCCAATTCGTCACCCCGCAGGCGGTTGCGGAAAACGTCCCCTGCGGGCCCGACCTGGACGCGATCGTCGATGCGGTGACGACGTATTGGGAGGCCGGATTCACCGACATCGCGCTGGTGCAGATCGGCGACGACGGGCAGGACGAATTTCTGGCGAAGGCCGCCGAACCGCTTCTGGAGAAACTCCGCGCGGCCGCCAACTGATGACGTGATGCCTCCCACCGTTGGGGTTGAAATCGACGGTGCGGGGATATCCGGTCGACCATGACCGATCCGACCTCTGACGAAGAGGACCACGCCGACTACACGGACGACCACCAGGAGGACAGCAAAGCCGACCGTTCCCGCGCCAAAGCCGCAGGTGAAGACGACATCAGCACAATCGCCCCCGATGTTGCCGACCTGCCCGACCACGAACCTCCGGACTGACTAGGACGCCGCGTCGCGCCCGTCGCGGCTACTTCTGTAGGCCTGAGCGCGGAGGTGTCGCAACCAGTCCGGCCAGACCTGCACCTCCGGCGCGATATCGGAAGCTTTCACTTCGATCAGCTTCCCACTCGATGACCCGAGCAAACCCGTCTTAGGGTTTAACGCTGCGGTAATCGGGCACTAATTTTCCCAAGCGCCTTGACATCAACAGAGCGCCACCGATTGTCGAAAGGCTGACGTTGAAAACTTTATTTCCGGATGTCCGGGGCTCGCTGCGGGTGACGGCCGGTGTGTATGCGCCCCAACATGATTCACAGTTGCTGATCGAGGCGATGACCCGCAGCGGGGCAGTGACAGGACGCCAGGTACTGGATTTATGTACCGGAAGCGGCGCGGTGGCAATCGCGGCCGCACAGTTGGGCGCGCGCAGTGTGACCGCACTCGACGTCTGTCCGGAGGCAATCGCGTGCACCGCGGGCAACGCTGCCGCGACCGGTGTGTACGTCGACGCACGAGTGGGAACCTGGGTTGAGGCGTTGGCCGTCGGACCCTTCGATGTCGTGGTGTCGAATCCGCCTTACGTCCCAACGAGTCCGGCCGCGCACCTGGAGGACATCTCTGTCGAGGTGGGCCCGGCAACGGCGTGGAACGCCGGTGCCGACGGACGTCTGGTGCTCAACCCGTTGTGCGATTCGGCTCCTGAATTGCTCACCGACAGCGGTACGATGCTGATCGTGCAGTCGGAGTTCGCCGACGTCGAGCAATCGCTGCGTCATCTACGCAGCGCTGGCCTTCGGGCCGAAGTTGTTCTCAGTCAACTTATTCCGTTTGGCCCGGTGTTGCGCGCGAGGGCGAACTGGATGGAGAGCATCGGTATGCTGCCGGTCGGCAGGCGGGAGGAGGAAATCATGGTGATCCGCGCGGAGAAGTGGTGAGCGAGGACGACGCTCGGCTGGTTCGGATCGTCTCCGGCGGACCGATGATGATCCAGGGTCCGGTACGTATCGAAATGCCGGACGGCATTGTCGTCGAATCCGACCGGTTCATGGTCGCGATCTGTATGTGTCGGCGCAGCAAGACTTTTCCGTTGTGTGACACCAGCCATCGGCGTCGCGAGCGTACCGAGCCGTCAGTCCAGCGGCCGGCGTAACGAGCTGCGCCCGCTGGTCCAGCAGCGCATGAGGTGATCAGCCAACCGGTCCTCGACCAATTCATGGGCCCGGATGCCGAATACCACGTCACGGTCCAGAGCCGGCTCTCGGCTCACCAGGTCGCCGACGACGTCGGTACGGACCACCTGCTCGTGCACGGCGTCGGCCTCGACATGTTCGCGATAGAACCGCAGGCAGGCGTCCGGGGCGCCCAGGCGCTCCAGAGCGTCGGCCAGTCGGCGCGATCCCGGCGACGAGGTGATCTCCGTGGAGGCAAAGTGCCCGATCGCCGCGCCGCGATGCTCGCGGTGTAAGCCGAACAGCGACATCAGATTGACCACCGTCATCGACGCGGCGGGAACGGCGTCGATGTAGGCCATGTACGTCGCGTCCAAGCCGGCAGCGACCATGAGGTCGGCGAACAGCTGCTGGTGCACGTGATCGCCTCTACCACCGCCGAATTCGTCGAACTCGACAGCCACGAACGCGGCTTTGGCCTGGCCGGTGAGCCGGGGGATCGCCCACGCGTGGGGGTCACCCTCTTTGAGGTGATAGAGCGAGCGGTGCACGAAGTACTCCTGCATCTGCTCCCAGGTCCCGGTGCTGCGCAAGTAGTAGGACGGCCCGGTGCCGTCGGCCGGTTCGACCGACAACCGTTCCATCTCGGTGTCCGCGGAGTCTTCCTGGGTGATGTCGCCGACGTCGCGCTGCACGGCGGTCAGGAACGCCTCTTCGAGCTGGGCGCGCAGGTACAACAGCCCAGGGTTCCACTCCCAGCCCGGGTCCACGCCGGCAAACCCGCGGTAGTGCAGTTCGTAGCAGACATAAAGGGCGAGTTGAACGTCGATGCCGTAGGGATCGGAATCCCGCACCGGTGCCTCGACCCGGTGTAGATAGTTTCGCGGCGCACGCTCGGTCAGAAGTTCGAGAACAGCCATGGACAATGGTCCTCGAGCGTCCGGAAGGCCGGGTTCGAGAGCAATGGGCGCCAGCGTCACCCATTGCTGTTTCCCGCACTGGATTGGAGCTAAACCCCGTGCGTCACATTAGTTGCGGCCGCAAGCGGCGATGAGGGCGTCGGGATCGGTGACGCTGACGACCAGTGTCCGCAGAGCTGTTGAAACGCCAACGATTTTGGCTTGCACCGGTGGGTCGATCGTCAGCTCGACGAGGCCGGACATGGAGCCGTTGACGAGCCAGCGTCCCCGCCAGCCGTGCACACCCCACCCCAGGCCCGGACGGCGAGCCGGTTTGGCCTCGGTGATGGACGCCAACGGAATGTCGGCCGAGAAGCCCCAGCCCATCGACACATGCAGGGTGCCGTCGGCGACGGTCACGTCGCTTCGGCCGGGGCCGAGGCCCAGCGGTGTAGCCAGCGGTCGGTACCAGCTGTCGAAACGGATCTCCGTCATGATGGCGACGATAGCGCTCCGACCAGCGGCGCGATAGGTAGAAGTGCCTAGTTGTAGCGTGAGCGTTCTCGACACCGAAGGGCGCTCATCCATGGACGCAGATGTCATCGTGGTCGGGGCCGGCCTGGCCGGTCTCGTCGCCACCCACGAACTGACCAGCCGCGGCAAGAAGGTCATGCTGATCGACCAGGAGAACGAGGCCAACCTCGGCGGGCAGGCGTTCTGGTCGTTCGGCGGGCTGTTCCTGGTCGACAGCCCCGAACAGCGACGCCTGGGTGTCAAGGACAGCTTCGAGCTGGCGTGGAACGACTGGTCCGGCAGCGCCCAGTTCGACCGGGTCGACGATGAGGACAGCTGGGCAGTGCGCTGGGCCCGCGCGTACGTCGAGTTCGCCGCGGGGGAGAAGCGGTCCTGGCTGCTCGGCCACGGCATCAAGTTTCTGCCCACCGTCGGCTGGGCCGAACGCGGCGATCTACGCGCCGATGGCCACGGCAACTCGGTGCCGCGCTTCCATGTCGCCTGGGGCACCGGCACCGGGGTGGTGGAGCCGTTCGTCACGTCGGCACTGGCCGCCGCCGGCCGCGGACTGGTGACATTTCGGCGCCGGCACCGGGTCGACGAACTGGTGATCGCCGACGGTGCCGTCACCGGTGTGCGCGGCACGGTACTGGCGCCCGACGACGCCCGACGCGGTGCGCCGTCCAACCGGGAATCCGTTGGAGAATTCGAATGCAGTTCTCAGACAGTCATTCTCACCACCGGTGGCATCGGCGGGAACCACGACGTCGTGCGACGGTACTGGCCCCAGCGCATGGGCAGCCCGCCGCGGGAGATGATCACCGGCGTGCCGGCCTACGTCGACGGCAGGATGCTCGACATCGCCGCCGACTCCGGGGTGCGCACGGTCAATCGGGACCGAATGTGGCACTACACCGAGGGCGTGCAGAACTGGGACCCGATCTGGCCTGCCCATGCCATCCGGATCCTGCCCGGGCCGTCGTCGATGTGGTTCGACGCGTTGGGTCGGCGGCTGCCCGAGCCGTACCTGCCCGGCTACGACACCCTGGGAACGTTGCGCTACCTGCGTACCACCCCCGAAATCGCCGGCTACGACCACAGCTGGTTCATCCTCACCCAGAAGATCATCGAGCGGGAGTTCGCACTGTCGGGTTCCGAACAGAATCCGGACATCACCAGCAAGGACCGCGCCGGGTTCCTCAAGGAGCGGTTGCTTAGCAAGGGCGCGCCCGCGCCAGTGGAGGCCTTCAAGCGGCATGGCGCGGACTTCGTGGTCGCTGACGGCCTAGATGAGTTGGTGGCGAAGATGAACGGGCTGACCGACGAACCGCTGCTGGACGCCGGGCGCATTCGGGCACAGCTCGAGGCTCGCGATCTGCAAATGGCCAATCCCTACGCCAAAGATGCTCAGGTACAGGGGATCCGAAACTCGCGGCGATACATCGGTGATCGGATCGGCCGCACCGCAGCGCCGCATCGCATCCTGGACCCGGCGGCCGGGCCGCTGATCGGGGTCAAGCTGCACATCCTGACCCGAAAAACCCTCGGCGGTATTCAGACTGATCTATCGTCGCGAGCGATCGGTAGTGACGGCAATCCGATCGACGGCCTGTATGCGGCGGGCGAGGTAGCCGGTTTCGGCGGTGGTGGCGTGCACGGTTACAACGCATTGGAGGGAACGTTCCTCGGTGGCTGCCTGTTCTCGGGTCGCGTCGCGGGTAGGGCAGCAGCAATGGCACTGTAGATAGCGAGGCGGCGATGGGCGAATCTGGCTCTCCGCATTGGCAATTGAGTCGACGAGCATTCCTGGCGTCGAGTGCGGCGGCTGGAGCCGGTGTGGCACTGGCGGCATGCGGGCACAGCAGCGCCCCAGCGCCGCCGTTGCAGACTCAACCCACTGCGGTGCCCACGGGGCTGACTGCCGCGATCGATGCTGCCGAGGCGGCACGCCCGCACACCGGCAAGACCGTGACCGTCGCGCTGAACCCGCGGCCGGTCACCGTCGACCTTGGCGGACGCGTGGTCAACACGCGGGGCTATGCCGACACCGTCCCCGGCCCGCTGATCCGGGCGAATGTCGGCGACCAGATCGAAGCCACCGTGACCAACAAGCTGGACGGTCCGACATCCGTGCATTGGCACGGGATCGCGTTGCGGAACAACATGGACGGGGTCGAGCCCGCCACCGCGGACATCCCGCCCGGCGACACCTTCACGTACAAATTCTCGGTTCCCGACGCCGGCACGTACTGGGCGCATCCGCATACCGGCGTCAACGCCGACACCGGGCTGTACCTGCCGTTGATCGTCGACGACCCGAAGGCGCCAGCCGACTACGACGCCGAGTGGATTGTGGTGCTTGACGATTGGACCGACGGCGTCGGGAAGTCGCCCGAGCAGATCTACGACGATCTGCGCAAGGGTGTGATGAATATGGGCGGCGACACCAGCCAACTCCTCGGCGGCGATCCCGGCGATGTGATCTACCCCTACTATCTGGTCAACGGCAGAATTCCGGAAGCACCAACAACTTTCACCGCCAAACCCGGGCAGCGCATCCGGCTGAGGATCATCAACGCCGGCGCGGACACCGCATTCCGCGTTGCGCTGGCGGGGCACCGGATGACCGTCACCCACACCGACGGATTTCCGGTGGTGCCCGTCGAGGTGGATGCCCTGCTGCTGGGGATGGCGGAGCGCTACGACGTGATCGTCACCGCCGGCGACGGTGTGTTCCCGTTGGTGGCGCTGGCCGAGGGGAAGAACGCGCTGGCGCGCGCGCTGCTGACCACGGGGGCCGGTTCGGCGCCGGAGCCAGGATTCCAGCCGCCGGAACTGAACGGGCGGATCGGCACCGTCGACATGTTCACCGCCACCCCGGAGGCACGGCTGGCGTTCACCAAGGCCGACGCTGAGCTGACGGCTGACCTCAGCGGCGACATGATGACCTACCAATGGGGAGTCAATGGGTCGTACCCGAAGAACCAGCCCCTCACGATCAAGCAGGGTCAGCAGGCGACGATGACGTTCGCCAACAAGACCACCATGTGGCATCCGATGCACCTGCACGGGCATACCTTCGCGGTGATGAACGACAACGGGGAGCTGGGTGCACGCAAGGACACCGTGATCGTGCTTCCCAGGCAGTCGGTGCGGATCGCCATCCTGGCCGATAACCCGGGGTATTGGCCGCTGCACTGCCACAACACCTATCACGCAGAAGCCGGGATGATGTCGACGTTCGACTACCTGAACTGAGCCTTTGCGGTTGCTGGCATATTTGACGTCAACGTCAATATGGAGGGATGTCTATCGAGGCCGCGGCCCGATAGTATGGCTCCATCAGGAAGGAGGCCGACATGAGCCTTCGACATACATCGCTTCGAGTGGTGGCTGCGACGTCGTTGTCGCTAGGGGCGTTGTTTGCGGCGGCTGGCGCGGCGTCAGCCGCCCCTCAGCCGGCCGATCAAGGGTCGGATCTGCAGACGTACCTCGACAGCTTGACGAGCACGTACAACAACACCATTGGTAAGTCGGTGGACGAGGCCCGTCAAACCGCCCAGGACCAGGCGGCGCAAAACGTGGGGCTGGCGATCGGGGTACCGATTGCCAATGGTGCGATCGGTGGCACGACCGCCGTGGCCGGCAGCGTGGGCTCTGCGCTGGTGTTCTCCGCGTTCCAGGGCGGCAACAATCCGTTCGCGGGCCTGACGGCTGCGTCTGTGCCCTCGGCACTCTCGGCAGCCGCAGTGCCGGCCGCCCCGGCGTTGCCTCCGCCGCCGGCGCTCGGCCCGATGCCGGCATTGGGTCCGCTGCCTCCACCGCCCATGATCTTGCCGCCTCCGCTTCCGCCGCCGCCGGCTTTGCCGCCACCGCCGTGGATTCCGTTCCTGCCCGGCTCACCGCCTCTGCCGCCGCCACCTCCGCTTCCGCCACCGCCGGCTTTACCGCCGCCGCCATTCTGACGCGGAATTGATTCACCCTCGGGCTGATTGGCCCGGGGGTGAATTTTTCTTAGATTCGGCAGGGTTGACGGCCCGTGAACGCAATGCGAAATTGAATGCGATGACTAGGGCGTTGGACGAAACGACGCAACTCGGGGAAGTCGTTGACCGGCTGGCACTGAGCTATCCCACGCTGTCGTCGTCGACCATTGCCGAGGTGGTGGAAGAACTCCATGCGAGGTTCAACGGTGCGCGAATCCGCGAGTACGTTCCGCTGTTCGTCGAGCGGCGCGCGCACACCGCGCTGAACGAACTCAACGTGTCCTACGAATAGTCTTGGGCCGCAACCATTCTTCGCAGCAACCGGTCGATGTCGTCGGGCTCGCTGATGCTGAAGTCGCCAACGACATAACGCCCCAGTAGCCCGTTGATGAACGTCTGTGTGATGGCACTCAGGTCGTCGATGACCGACGGCGGAAGGTCACGCCCGCCAGGCAGCAGGCGCAGCATCATGTCGCGGTACAGCTCGACGAAACCCTCATTCGCGCGACGGACCAGATCGGAGATCGCCGGTTCTCGCGTGGCCAACATGTTCAGCTCGTAGCGGGCTTTGGCCCGGGTGAGGTGCGGCTCGCGTGCGGCTGCGGCCACCACGTCGGCCAACCGTGGCGTCTGCGGGTCCTCGCCGCCGGCAGCACTTTTGGCCTTCTGCAGGCCAACCAGGTCGAGTTCGACCACCCGCTCCGTGGTGGCAACCAGCAATGCTGCCCGGGTGCGGAAATACGCGGACGTCGTTCCTTCCGCGACGCCTGCGGCTCGGTCGACCTTGATGTGGCTCAGGCCCTTGGCACCTTGCGCGGCCAGCACGGTGATCGCCGCGTCGCAGAGGTCGCGGCGCCGTTGATCTCCGTCGGGCTTACGTCGCATCGGCCACCAATCTAGCCGGAGTTTCTATGAAAATAGAAAACGCCGTCATCGGCACTGGGTCGGTGCTACGTTCACGCCATGGCTGCAGCAGCGTTCGTCGGGCGAATCGGGGGGCTTGCCGCCGCCCTTGGTGTGGGAGCGGGAATTCTTCTCGCCGGCCAAGGTGTCGCGTCGGCAGATACGGGGTCCTCGTCAAGTGCGGCGTCATCCTCGTCCGCCAAAGCACCGGCGGCCTCGAGTGCGCGGCACAAGGCACACGCGTCCGCCAATGGGCAAGCGGTGACGTCGATTTCCAAACCCGCCGCCGCGAATCAGCTTCCCAAGGCGCCCAACGTCGTCGCGGTGGCGCTTTCGGTACTTGGCGTCACCCGTCGCGACGACGAGACCACGGACTCTTCCGCGACCGCTATCGCAAAGCCCGCTGCCACAACCACTTTGGTCAGCCGGGCGACCTCGGCTCGCGTGACCGCGACGTCGGAGGCGGCGCCCGCCGCCGACACCCCGCCCGTCGACGAGACCCTGTACAGCGGTCCGCCACCGACGCCTATCCAACGTGCGGTGGTAGCCGGGCTGCGGTTGATCAATTTCGTGACGAAGACCTTCAATCTGCCCTTCAGCCTCAGCGGCACCAGCGCGCAGATCCCGTTCTTCACCGACGGTGTGCCCGACTTCTTCCTACTGTCCGGAATCAAGGCGGAGAAGACCGAATACGAGGGTATGGCCGTGTGGACGCTGACGCCGCACGATCCCAGCGGGCAGTACGTCGTGGCCATCCACGGCGGCTCGTTCATCGGCCAGATCAGCATCTTCCACTGGTGGACCTACACCGATATGGCCCGTGACACCGGCGCGACCATCGTGGTCCCGCTGTATACCCTTGCCCCAGTTGGCAATGCGGCAACCGACGTTCCCGTCATGGCCGATTTCATCAGCGCGCAGATCGCGGCGCACGGCTCGGACAATGTCAGCGTGGAGGGGGACTCGGCGGGCGGCGCCATCGCGTTGGCCGCTCTTCAGGAGATCGTGAAGCGCAATGGCACCCAGCCCCATCGCCTGCTCCTGCTGGCACCGGCCCTCGACCTGAGCGACACATTCGACAACCCGGTCGACGACCCGCTGTTGGGCAATCCCGCCGACGGGCACGACAACAACCTGCTGACCTGGGCGGGCGATCTGGACCCGAGCGATCCCGTCGTCAGCCCGATTTTCGGCTCGCTGGCGGGCCTGCCGACCACCACGGTGTATTCGAGCTCGCACGATCTGCTGACCCAGCAAGCGCTGCGGCTGCGCGACAAGGCGATCGCGACGGGTGCCGACTTCACGTTCGTGCTCCGGGAAGGTCAGTTCCACGACTGGACGATCTTCGCGCCGCTGCCGGACGCGTACCGGGAGCGGTCCGGCATCTACGCAGCACTCGGACTCTGATCTACAGGCGCAAGTAAAAAGGCCTCGACCGAATTACTCGATCAAGGCCCTACTGCGAAAACACGAGTCGGGGTGGCGGGATTCGAACCCACGACCTCTTCGTCCCGAACGAAGCGCGCTACCAAGCTGCGCCACACCCCGCGTGAAGCCACGACAGCGTATCGCACGTGCCCGGTGAGAAGCCAAACGGCTTGTCGGACCCCGGTGAGCAACTCGCGGCGTGTCGCGGGATGGATCTGACTTGTCGGTGGCGTTATGCACACTGTCGGCGCGTGACCATTTGCACGCCGAGCCAGCGAAAGGGTGGAGCGGATGATGACCGCTTTGGGGGCCGTTGTTTACGGGGGATTTTTCCTGCTAGCTGCGCTGTGGCTGGTCGTGACCGGCGATTACGACGCGGTCGACGAGCCGGACCAGACCCAACCGCAGGAGCGTTCGAATTCGGCCAGTGCGCCGGCATACACGCTCGGGTCGAGGTCGTGAGCCGCTAGCCAGGCGGGTTCGTAGTAGGTGTCGGAATAGCGGTCGCCGCTATCGGCGATCAGGGTGACGACCGAGCCGCCCACCCCGGCGGCGACCATCTCGGCCAGTAAGCCGAACGCACCCCAGACATTGGTCCCGGTCGACGGGCCGACCCGTCGTCCGAGAACGCGCGACACGTGATGGGCCGCCGCGATCGACGCGGCATCGGGAACTCTGACCATCCGGTCGACGATGTCGGGCAGAAATGACGGCTCCACCCGCGGGCGGCCGATGCCTTCGATCCGCGACGACGATCCGGTGACGACGTCGCTCCGGCCCTGTGCGTAGGACGGGAAGAACGCCGAGTTCTCCGGGTCGACCACGCACAGCTTGGTGTCGTGACGCCGGTATCGGATGTAGCGCCCGATTGTGGCGCTGGTACCCCCGGTGCCCGCGCCCACCACGATCCACTCCGGAATCGGATGACGTTCGGCGCCCATCTGCCGATAGATCGACTCGGCGATGTTGTTGTTGCCCCGCCAGTCGGTGGCCCGCTCGGCGTTGGTGAACTGATCCAGGTAATGCCCGCCGGTCTCGTCGGCGATCCGCTGCGCCTCGGTGTAGACGTCACCGGGCCGCTCGACGAAGTGGCACCGCCCGCCCTGGGCCTCGATGAGCTTGACCTTCGAAGCGCTCGTGGAGGCCGTCATCACCGCGACGAACGGAAGGCCCAGCAGTGCGGCGAAATACGCCTCCGACACCGCGGTCGACCCCGACGACGCTTCGACGATGGTGGTGTGTTCGTCGATCCAGCCGTTGCACAGCCCGTACAAGAACAGTGAGCGCGCCAGCCGGTGCTTGAGGCTGCCGGTGATGTGCGTCGACTCATCTTTGAGGTACAGCGCGATATCCGCGCTCGCGCACCACGACATCGGCAGCGGGTAGCGCAGCAGGTGAGTGTCGGCGCTCCGGCGGCTATCGGCCTCGATCAGCCGAATAGCGTTGTCTACCCAGCCGCGGGGGCGGGTGTGAGCGGCGACGGTCGTCATCGCCGGTGACTACAGCAGGCGGGGCTCACCGGACGGAAGCGGTAGGGCTGGATCGCACTACGCTTCGCGTTTCGTCGTGGCCGCCGGTCGGCGCGCCCACCAAGGTCAGCAGGGTGGCCTCCGGGCGGCAGCAGAACCGGAACGGTGAGTACGGACTGGTGCCTATGCCCGCGGACACGTGCAGGGCGGTGTCCGCGCCCCACCGGGACGCCCCCTTTGCGCGGGAGCGGTCCAGGTCGCAGTTGGTGACGATCGCGCCGTAGAAGGGCAGGCACAGCTGTCCGCCGTGAGTATGCCCGGCCATGATCAGCTGATAGCCGTCGGCGGCGAAGCGGTCCAGCACCCGGGTGTAGGGAGCGTGGGCGACGCCGAGGGAGAGATTGGCCGTCGGGTTGGGCGGACCGGCGATGGTGTCGTAGCGGTCTCGTCCAAGATGCGGGTCGTCGACGCCGGCGGCGGCGATCGTCAACCCGGCCACCTCGACGTCGCGCCGGGTGTGGGTCAGGTCCAGCCAACCGCGTTCGGTGAACGCCGCCCGCAGGTCTTGCCACGGTAGCGGCTTGCCATGGATGCGGCTGTTGCGGTCGTACAGATACTTGGCCGGGTTCTTCAGCTTGGGCGCGAAGTAGTCGTTGCTGCCGAACACGAAGACGCCCGGCACCGACAACAGGTCACCGACGGCCTGCACCACGGCCGGCACCGCCTTGGGGTGCGAGAGGTTGTCGCCGGTGTTGACCACCAGGTCGGGCTCCCAGCGCGCCAGCTCGCGCAGCCAGGCCTGCTTGTGTCGCTGCTGCGGGCGCATATGGATATCGCTGAGGTGCAGCACCCGCAGGGGAGTGGAGCCCGGGGAGAGCACCGGCATGGTCACTTCGCGGACGACGAACGCATTGCGCTCGATGACGGTGGCGTAGCCGAGCGCAAGCGCGACCGAGCCGGCGGCGGCGAGGGCGGACGACTTCACTGCGGACGGCACAGCCATACCGGCCAGAATACTGCCCTCCGTTGAGGTTCATTGGGTCGAGCGTGTTGCGAAATCCTGACAATGCGCCCGCGTTATGGCGGCGGCGGTGGCGGGGCCAGTAGGGGGACCGTGATCGGCGGCAATCCGGGGATCTCGACGACGGTCTGCCCGAACGGGGCGCCATCCAGACCCGGTATCGGCAGCGCCCCCGGCGGGGGCGGCGGCGGTGCCGGTGGGATTCCGTTGCTGACCTGGATCGTCACGATCGAACCGGGCACGGTCTGCCCGCTGGGCGACGTGCCGACCACCTCGCCGGCGGGCGCCACGCTGTTGACCGGGGTGGACTGGTCGGCGACCTGGAATCCGGCGTCCTTGAGCCGGTCCCGCGCGGAGCCCTGAGGCAGGCCCGAGACGCTGGGCACCCGCGAGCCCGGGGCGCCGTCGACGAAGCGGGGATCGGTGGGCGGTAGCGCGATGTCACCGAAGCTCTGGGCGATCGGTTTCATCGCGGTGAACCACGTTTTGGCGGGTTCGTTGCCGCCGTAGAGATTGCCGTCACCGCACTGCCGCAACGGCCACGAGCACAGGTCCGACGGGGTGGGCGAGTCGTCATAGATATAGGCGGCCGCGGCGTAGTGGTTGGTGTAGCCGACGAAGCCCGAGGACCGGTGCGCCTCGGTGGTGCCGGTCTTGCCCGACATCGGCAGGTTCCAGCCCGTGGAGCTGGCCGATCCGGCCGCGGTGCCGCTGATGTCGTCCTTGCTCAGTGCGTTGGACAGGGTATTGGCCAGGCCCTCGGGCACCACCTGGTCGCAGGTCTCGGTGGTGACCGATACCTCGTTGCCGTTGCGGTCATAGAGCTTGTCGATCGGGTTCGGCGGGCACCACGCGCCGCCGGAGGCCAGGGTGGCCGCCACGTTGGACAGCTCGAGAGCGTTCACCTCGATCGGGCCCAGCGTGAACGACCCGAGGTTCTGGCGCTTGATGAAGTCGGCCAGGCTCTCGTTGCTGTCCGGGTCGTACGGGCGCGCGGTACCCGGCTCGGCGTAGGAGCGCAGCCCCAGCTTGACCGCCATGTCGACCGTGCGCTGCACGCCCACCTGCGAGATGAGCTTGGCGAAGGCGGTGTTGGGCGAGGTGGCCAGTGCGTCGGTGACGCTCATCGAGCCGCGGTAGTTGCCCGCGTTCTGAACACACCAGGTGTCTCTGGGGCAGCCCTTGGCGCCGCCGCTGCCCAGTCCCTTGGCCTCGAACCGCACCGGGGCGTCGAGGTTGGCGTTGATCCCCATCCCCATATCCAGGGCAGCGGCCGTGGTGAAGATCTTGAAAATCGATCCGGCGCCGTCACCGGCAAGCGAAAACGGTTGCGGCTGCATGGTTTCCCCGACCGCCGAATTCAGGCCATAGGTACGGTTGCTGACCATCGCGACAACGGGGTGTGCGGTCTTGCCCGGCAGCACGACGCTCATCACGCTCGCGATGCCCTGGATGTCGGGGGCCGCGATCGAGTCGACGGCCGATTTGACCGAGTTCTGGACGTCGGGATCCAGCGTCGTCTTGATCAGGTAACCACCGCGGGAGAGCTGGTCCTTGGTAATGCCCGCGCGGGCCAGATACTCCTGTACGTAGTCGCAGAAGAAGGCCCGGTCGCCGGCGGCGATGCAGCCGCGTGGCAATTCGTTGGGCTGCGGCAGGATGCCAAGCGGCTCCTGTTTGGCGGCGCGCAGCTCGTCGGCGAACTTGGGCTCGTTGTCGATCAACGTGTCGAGCACGAGATTGCGGCGGGCCAGTGCGCCATCGGGATTGGTGTACGGGTTCAGCGTGCTGGTCGACTGCACCATCCCGGCCAGCAGTGCGGACTGCTGCCAGTTCAGCTGCGAGGCGTCGATACCGAAGTAGGTCTGCGCGGCGTCCTGGATGCCGAACGCGCCGTTACCGAAGCTGACCAGGTTCAGATAGCGGGTCAGGATCTCCGGCTTGGTGAACGTCTTGTCGAGCGTCAGCGCCATCCGGATCTCGCGGAGCTTGCGTGCGGGCGTGGTCTCCACCGCTGCGCGCTTCTCGGCGTCGGTCTGTGCGATCACCAGCAGCTGGTAGTTCTTCACGTACTGCTGCTCGATGGTCGATCCGCCGCGAGTGTCCACGTCGCCGGAGGCGTAGCCGGCCAGGCCGGTCAGTGTGCCTTTCCAGTCGACACCGTTATGTTCGGCAAACCGCTTGTCCTCAATCGAAACGATTGCCAGCTTCATCGTGTCGGCGATCTTGTCGCTGGGAACCTCGAATCGGCGCTGCGAGTACAGCCACGCGATGGGGTTGCCCTTGGCGTCGACCATGGTCGTCACGGCGGGCACTTCACCCTCGACCAGTTGGGCCGAGCCGTTGGCGACAACGTCCGAGGCGCGGTTGGACATCAGCCCCACGCCGCCGACCACCGGAAACAGGAGCGCCGCGAGTATCACGCTGGCCAATAGGCAGCACCAGGCCAGCTTGATGATTGTCGCGCCGGCCGGAGGGCGTTCCGACATGAGTAACAGAGTAACTACGGCTCCAGAGGTCTTGCCGGGCGTCCCCTGCGGGGCAGATCATATCGAAAGGTATTTACGGAGGAGTCAGAAAATGCCAGTTCATGATCGGTCTGGACGGTCGTCCCAAAAAACCTGAGATCTAACTGTTGCGCAAAAGATACCTGACCACCTAACTTAAACAGACAGTGCGATTCAGATAACACTCCGAGTCGTGATGTGGCGTAGATCGCATACGCGGCCTACACCAGAAGATTGTTTAGCCGCGTCAGCGGCCGGACGAAGGGGATCGTCGGTGTCAGGTATTCGGACTGCTTGTCGCAAGCCAAGCGCAGCACTCTTGAATGGTTCCGTCCAAGGAGTCGAGGCGGAAGCTCGAATCGCATGGGTGTCGCGGGCTTTGTGCCGGTCAACCGACCCCGACGAGCTGTTTGTCCGCGGTGCGGCGCAGCGTAAAGCCGCGGTGATCTGCCGCCACTGCCCGGTGATGGCCGAGTGCGGCGCGGACGCGTTGGACAACCGTGTGGAATTTGGGGTGTGGGGCGGCATGACCGAGCGTCAGCGCCGTGCGTTGCTCAAGCAGCACCCAGAGGTGGTGTCGTGGGCGGAATTCTTCGCCGCGCAGCGCAAGCACCGGAGTGTCAGCTAACTTTCAAGCCGGGGCGCCGGAGGCGCCAGTCGAACACAGACGGCTCGTCAACCGTGTTCTTACGCGGTTTCGCCAGTGATCTGATCGGCAATCGCCTGTAAGGCGTCCAGATCGGACACGTCGAATGGCAGCGACGGGACGCCAACCACCGCTACGTGCGGGTTGGCTCCCGTGAATCGCGACAGCAACCGAATCTCCCGCTTGGCGGTCTGCGCCCGGTCGGCGTGAATCCGCAGTACCGCGGCCGCAAGTTGATCGCCATTGTTATCTGAGGCGGCGGCGTCCAATTCCGCGACACCGTCGATAGCCCGCTCCACAGTCAGCGCGCACAGGGTCGGGTGAGTCCGGTTGAGGATCAGCCCGGCCAGCGGCATACCCTCCGCGGAGAGCCGGTCGACGAAGAACGACGCCTCCCGGAGTGCGTCGGGCTCGGCCGCCGAGACCACCACGAACTGGGTGCCGCGCCGCTTGAGCAGCTCGTAGGTGCGGTCGGCCTTCTCCCGGAACCCGCCGAACGTCGAATCCAGTGACTGCACGAACGCCGAGGCGTCGGACAACATCTGTGAACCCAGGACGGTCGACATGGCCTTCATCGCCAGGCCGACGACACCGGTCACCAGGCGGCCGAAGCCCCGCCCGGGGGCCAGCAGCAGCCGCCAGAGCCTGCCGTCCATGAAACTGCCAAGCCGTTTGGGGGCATCGAGGAAGTCCAGCGCGTTGCGCGACGGCGGGGTGTCCACCACCACCAGGTCCCAGCGGTCCTGGGCGAGCAGCTGGCCGAGCTTCTCCATGGCCATGTATTCCTGCGTGCCTGCCAGTGACGTGGCGACCGTCTGATAGAACTGGTTGTCCAGAATCGCTTGTGCGCGTTCGGTTCCCGAATATTCGATGACCATCTCGTCGAACGTGCGGCGCATGTCGAGCATCATCGCGTGCAGTTCACCCGCTACCTCGGGAGCCAGCGCCACCCGCTGCGGGGTGTTGCCGAGTTCCTTGATTCCCAAGGCTTGTGCCAGCCGTTTGGCGGGATCGATGGTCAGCACCACGACGGCGCGGCCGTACTCGGCGGCCCGCACCGCCATCGCCGCCGCTGTGGTGGTCTTGCCGACTCCGCCTGCGCCGCAGCACACTACGACCCGGTTGGACTTGTCTTCCAGGATCGACTTCATGTCGAGTGCTGGCGGTGTGCCGCTCATCTACCGGCTCCGTTTCATGGTCGTCTTCGCTTCCGCTAGATCTGTCCTCTTCGCTTCGCTCATCGGACGGCTCATCGGACGCCCTGCTGTGCAAGCGTTTCCGCCAACTCGTACAAACTTCCCAAATCCACGCCGTCGGGAATCGTCGGCAGCTCCAGCCGCGCGACCTTCAAACGGTCCAGTTGCTCGGCGCTTTCGGCGCGGGCCTTGATGCGGCTGGCATGCTCGATCGACTCGGTCAGCAGTCCGGCGAAGTCGGCATCCGACAGCGTGATTCCCACCTTGTCGAGCCCGGCACGCACCGCGTCGGCGTCGATGTCTCCCTCGGCGGCCTTGGCGAGGTCGGCGGGGGGCAGGAACGGCGGGATGTTGCGGTTGACGATCACGCTACCGATCGGCAGGCCCAACTCCTTGAGCTCCTCGATGGCCTCGATGGTCTCCTGGATGGGCAACGCCTCGAGCAGGGTGACCAGGTGGATCGCGGTCTGATCGGAGTGCAGCAGCTTGACGACACCGTCAGCCTGGGAGTGCACCGGGCCGCCCTTGGCCAGATCCGAGACGGCCTTGGTGACGTCGAGGAAGCGGGCGATCCGCCCGGTCGGGGGAGAGTCGACCACGATCGCGTCGTAGGCCGGCTTCTTGTTGGCGTCCTGGCGCACCACGGACTCCTTGATCTTGCCGGTGAGCAGGACGTCCCGCAGGCCGGGAGCGATCGTGGTCGCGAACTCGATGGCGCCGATGCGGCGCATCGCTCGACCGGCCAGGCCCAGGTTGTAGAACATGTCGAGGTATTCCATGAACGCCGCCTCGATATCAACGGCCAGTGCGTTCACGTGACCGCCACCCTCGGCAGTGGCGATCTTCAGCTCCTCGTAGGGCAGCGGCGGCACGTCGAACAACTGCGCAATGCCTTGGCGCCCTTCGACTTCCACGAGGAGGACCCGGCGCCCCCCGGCGGCCAGCGTCAGCGCGAGGGCGGCCGCAACCGTGGTCTTGCCGGTGCCCCCCTTGCCGGTCACAAAGTGCAAGCGGGCCTTTGTCAGCCGGGAAGGCCAGGCTAGAGAGCTGCCATCGCTCGGTGTGGTCGCCATCAGAGCATGCTAGCCAAGCCCCTGCGGCCCCCTGTGGCTTTGGTGTCGACGATAAGCTTCGCCCATGAGCCAACCGACGACATGGGAATACGCCACGGTCCCGCTGCTGACCCACGCGACCAAGCAAATCCTCGACCAGTGGGGCGCCGACGGCTGGGAACTCGTCGCGGTCCTGCCCGGTCCCACCGGGGAGCAACACGTCGCCTACCTGAAGCGGCCTAAGTGAGCAGCGGCCGGGGGCAGGAGCGCAGCGACTCGGGGAATGTCACCGCGCGCTTGACCGACCTCGGCCTGACACTGCCGACGGTCGTCAAGCCGCTGGCCGCCTACGTCCCGGCAGTGCGCACCGGCAACCTCGTCTACACCGCCGGGCAGCTGCCGATCGACGCAGGCAGCCTGATCCACACCGGCAAGGTCGACGCCGACGTGACCCCGGAACAAGCCCGAGACGCCGCCCGGCTGTGCGCGCTGAACGCCCTGGCCGCCATCGATGCCCTGGTGGGTCTGGACAACGTGACCAAGGTGGTCAAGGTCGTCGGCTTCGTCGCGTCGGCGCCCGGCTTCACCGGTCAGCCCGGCGTCATCAACGGGGCCTCGGAGTTCCTCGGCGAGGTGTTCGGCGAGGCCGGCGCGCACGCCCGCTCGGCCGTCGGAGTGTCGGAGTTGCCCCTGAACGCACCGGTGGAGGTTGAGCTCATCGTCGAGGTGGCGTGATCGAACATCCCGCCTATGGCGTGCTGAGGCCGGTCGTTGAAACAGACACAGTGACGGCTTCGGTTCTCCTCTGCAACAACCCGAACATCATGACGCTGGACGGCACCAACACCTGGGTGCTGCGCGGGCCGGGCAGCGACGAGATGGTGATCGTCGACCCGGGTCCCGACGACGACGAACACATCGGCAGGCTGGCCGAACTCGGCAAGATCCCGCTGGTGCTGATCAGTCACAAGCATGAGGACCACACCGGCGGCATCGACAAGATCGTGGCTTTGACGGGCGCCGTCGTCCGGTCGGTGGGCAGCGGATTCCTGCGCGGCCTCGGCGGGCCGCTGACCGACGGCGAGGTCATCGACGCGGCCGGACTGCGGATCACGGTGATGGCCACCCCGGGGCACACCGCCGACTCGCTGTCCTTTCTCGTCGACGATGCCGTGCTGACCGCCGATACCGTGCTCGGCCGCGGCACCACCGTCATCGACGACGAAGACGGCAGCCTGACCCAGTACCTGGATTCATTGCGCCGGCTGCAGGGGTTGGGCCGCCGGACGGTCCTGCCCGGACACGGGCCCGACCTCGACGATCTGCAGGCCGTCGCGGCCATGTACCTGGCGCACCGGGAGGAACGGCTCGACCAGGTGCGGCAGGCGCTACGAGTGCTCGGCGACGACGCCACTGCACGCCAAGTCGTCGAGCACGTCTACACCGACGTCGACCAGGAACTGTGGGATGCCGCCGAGAAATCGGTGCGCGCCCAGTTGGACTACCTGCGCAGCTAGCGGGCTCTGCGAGCCAATCTTTCGCTGTCGCTGATCAGCACGCTCTTGCCCTCGAGGCGAATCCACCCGCGATGGGCGAAATCGGCCAGCGCCTTGTTGACCGTCTCGCGCGACGCCCCCACCAGCTGGGCGATCTCCTCTTGGGTGAGGTCGTGCGTGACGCGCAGGGCGCCGCCCTCCTGGGTGCCGAAGCGCTGAGCCAGCTGCAGCAGCTGCTTGGCGACCCGACCGGGCACGTCGGTGAAGATCAGGTCGGCGAGGTTGTTGTTGGTGCGACGGAGCCGGCGTGCCAACACCCGCAGCAACTGCTCGGCGATCTCAGGGCGATCAGCGATCCACGCCCGCAGCGCGTCACGGTCCATCGAGACGGCGCGCACCTCGGTGATCGTGGTGGCGCTGGAGGTCCGCGGGCCCGGGTCGAAGATCGACAACTCGCCGAACATGTCCGACGGACCCATGATCGTCAGCAGGTTTTCCCGCCCGTCCGGGGAACGGCGGCCGATCTTCACCTTGCCGGAGATGATGATGTACAGCCGATCGCCAGGCTCGCCTTCGGCGAAGACAGTGTGTCCCCGCGGGAAATCCACCGGCTGCAGCTGTTTGGTCAGCGCGGAGACCGCGCTGGGTTCAACTCCCTGGAAGATTCCGGCCCTCGCCAGGATCTCGTCCACGTCGCCCCTCTTAAACTCTTCGATGATGTGAAATGCGCAGGCCAGCTGTATTGCTGGGCAATATCAGTCTAGTCGTAGCCGGTCTTGCGACGTGCCAACGCTACACACGATTCGCGTACTGGGTCCGGTGAAACTGCGTATTCGGCCGTGCATGCGCAAATGGATGCGTCGGCAAACCGGGCTCATCGTGGCTCAGGCGGGAATGCGCCTCGGCCCGTCGATGCTGGGTTTCGGCTCTGGGCGGGGCCTGCGCGGGTTCCGCCTTGGCGGCCCTCGCCAAATATTCGGTCACGTCGTCGGCGGCGGTTCGGTCGGTCTGCAAGGCCTCCTCGAGGCGTTGCAGACCGAAGGTCGAAAGCATCAACAGCCCGGGGACACACACCGCGAGCAACCAGGTCACGGGGGTCAGTAAACACGCGCAAGGTCTCAGCGGGATTACGAATTGTCACCGGTCGGCCCGCGGCTTGACGGACCCCCTCAGTACCCTTGCAGCGTGACCACCGACAGCCCGCCGACCAGGCGCAAAACAGCCCGCGGCGCGGCCAAGACGCCGGCGCCGACAACGGCTGAGGCTGAGAAGTGGAATTCGGAGACTCACCTGGGCCTGGTTCGGCGCGCTCGGCGGATGAACCGGTCGCTGGCCATTGCTTTTCCGCACGTCTACTGCGAGCTCGACTTCACCAACCCGCTGGAGCTGACCGTCGCCACCATCCTGTCGGCACAGTCCACTGACAAGCGGGTCAACCTCACCACCCCGGCGCTGTTCACGAAGTACCGCACCGCCCGGGATTACGCGCAGGCCGACCGGACCGAGCTCGAGGAACTGATCCGTCCGACCGGCTTCTACCGCAACAAGGCCAACTCGCTGATCAGGCTGGGCCAGGAGCTCGAGGCGCGCTTCGACGGCGAGGTGCCCGCGACGTTGGACGAGTTGGTGACGCTGCCCGGCATCGGCCGCAAGACCGCCAACGTGGTGCTGGGCAATGCGTTCGACATTCCCGGCATCACCGTGGACACCCATTTCGGGCGGCTCGTGCGCCGCTGGCGCTGGACCGCCGAAGAAGACCCCGTCAAGGTCGAACACATTGTCGGCGAGCTGATCGAGCGCAACGAGTGGACGTTGTTGAGCCATCGCGTGATCTTCCACGGCCGCCGCGTCTGCCACGCTCGCAAGCCCGCCTGCGGGGTGTGCGTGCTGGCCAAGGATTGCCCGTCGTTCGGCCTCGGGCCCACCGATCCACTGGTGGCCGCACCGCTGGTGAAGGGACCCGAGACCGACCACCTGCTTGCGCTGGCCGGACTCTGACCCTTCGGCTGGCACTGCATAGATGACGACGTCGACTCGCTGGACGCTGCTGGTGCTCGCCGTGATGGCGGCGCTGACCACGGCGCTGGTCTTCTCCCTCGACGACACCCCGCCGGGAACCGGGGGCGCGCCGAGCACCCAGACCGCCCGGACGCACCGCGAGGCCGACACGCCCGAGGCGCTCGCCGGGCCGCGGCAACGGGCCGACCTGCCACCCTGTCCGGCGGCGGCCGACAATCCCGGCCCGAAAGAACTGCGCGGCATCGTCGTCGAGTGCGCCGCCGACGGCGCGAACGTGGACGTGGCCCGCGCGCTCGCCGGGCGTCCCGTGGTGCTGAACCTGTGGGCCTATTGGTGCGGGCCGTGTGCCGAGGAATTGCCCGCGATGGCGGACTACCAGCGCCGAGTAGGTTCGGACGTCTCGGTGGTGACGGTGCATCAGGACGAGAACGAGACGGCGGCGTTGCTGCGGCTGGCCGAGTTGGGCGTGCGGCTACCCACGCTGCAGGACGGTCAGCGACGGATCGCCGCGGCCCTGGGCGTACCCAACGTGATGCCCGCGACGGTGATACTGCGCGCGGACGGTAGCGTTGCCCGAATCCTGCCGCAAGCGTTCACCAGTGCCGACCAGATCGCCGCCGCGGTGAAGAATGCATTGCAGTGACAACAGATGAAAGAGACGCGCCGGTGACGCATGGCTCCTCCCGTTCGGCGGGATCGGCCGCGCTCACCCCGGAATTCCGGCCGCCCTGGCTGGCACCCCTGGTCGACAACGTCGACCGGGTGCCGCAGGCGTATCGGCGCAAAGTCCCGCCGGATTTCCTGGCCGCGGTCACCAAGGCTCGCGTCGCCGGCGGCGGGCGCGACGCGGCAGTCCTCGTGTTGTTCTCCGGGCCGAGTTCCGAGAGCGCGCGCGGGCGACTGCCCGACGATGCCGACCTGCTGCTGACCGTGCGGGCCGGCACCCTTCGTCACCACGCCGGCCAGGCCGCGTTCCCCGGTGGGGCAGCAGACCCCGAGGATTCCGGCCCGGTCGCCACCGCTCTGCGAGAAGCCTGGGAGGAGACCGGGATTGACCCGGGCCGCCTGCATCCACTGGCCATACTTGAGCGAATGTTCATACCGCCCTCGGGTTTTCATGTCGTGCCCGTGCTGGCCTATTCACCGGATCCGGGGCCGGTGGCCGTCGTCGATCAGGCCGAGACCGCGATCGTCGCGCGGGTTCCTGTGCGTGCCTTCGTGAATCCTGAGAACCGGCTGATGGTGTACCGCACCGGGACCGGTCCCGGTTTCGCCGGCCCGGCATTTCTGCTCAACCAGATGTTGGTGTGGGGATTCACCGGTCACGTAATCTCTGCGATGCTCGACGTGGCCGGCTGGTCACAACCGTGGAACACCGAGGACGTCCGGGAGTTGGACGAGGCGATGGCGCTCGTGGGTAGCAGTGAGGAACCTCTGTGACGAGTTCACAATGGCTGGACATCGCCGTTCTGGCCGTAGCGTTCGTCGCGGCCATCTCGGGTTGGCGGTCCGGCGCGTTGGGCTCATTGATGTCGTTCGTCGGCGTGGTCCTCGGTGCCATCGCCGGCGTGATGCTTGCCCCCCATATCGTCAGCCACATCAGTTCGCCGCGCGGCAAGTTGTTTGCCGCACTGTTCTTGATCCTGGCGCTCGTGGTGGTCGGCGAGGTGGCAGGCGTTGTGCTGGGCCGCGCGGTGCGCGGCGCGATCCGCAACAAAGCGGTGCGCACCGTCGACTCGGTGATCGGTGTGGGGCTGCAGCTGGTGGTGGTGATGGTCGCGGCATGGCTGCTGGCCAGCCCGCTGACATCGTCGGATCAACCGAATCTGGCCGCCGCCACACGCGGCTCCAAAGTGCTTGCCGAGGTGGACAAGTACGCGCCCGAGTGGCTCAAGACGGTGCCCAAGCGGATGTCCGCGTTACTGCGCACCTCGGGGCTGCCGGATGTTCTACAGCCCTTCGGCCGCACACCTATCCAGGCGGTCGATGCCCCGGATGCGTCGTTGGCCGACAGTCTGGTCGTCGCCAACGCCAAGCCCAGCGTGGTGAAGATCCGCGGGGTCGCGCCGGGGTGTCAAAAGGTCTTGGAGGGCACCGGTTTCGTGATCGCCCCGAACCGGGTGATGTCCAATGCGCACGTGGTCGCCGGCTCCGACAGCGTCACGGTGGAAGCCGAGGGTCAGACGTACGACGCGACCGTCGTCTCCTATGACCCCAACGAGGACATCTCGATCCTGGATGTGCCAAACCTGCCGCAGCGCCCGCTGGTGTTCGCCGACCAGCCGGCCAAGTCGGGCACCGACGCGGTGGTGCTGGGCTACCCCGGTGGCGGCGAGTTCGCGGCCACGCCCGCACGGGTACGCGAGACCATCGAGCTCAACGGGCCGGACATCTATCGCACCACCACGGTCAACCGCGAGGTGTACACCATCAGAGGCACTGTGCGTCAAGGTAATTCGGGTGGCCCGCTGATCAACCGGGCCGGCCAGGTGCTCGGCGTGGTGTTCGGTGCTGCAGTCGACGACAACGACACCGGGTTTGTGATGACAGCCAACGAGGTGTCGCGTCAACTGGCCAAGATCGGTAATACCGCGAAGGTGCCGACCGGGGCCTGCGTCACCTGATCGGGCCGTACACCTGGTGCAGGAACCGTCGCAGGTGTTCGTTGACCTCGTCGGGTGCTTCTTCGTGGGCGTAGTGGCCGACACCCGCCACGGAGACGAATCGCCCCCGCGGTGCGTAGTGCTGAGTCCGGTCCACCGGGTCGGCGAGCACGTACGGGTCGGCGTCTCCGCGCAGATGCAGAAGTGGAACGTCGAGCTGGCGGTCCATCGACTTCATAAAACGCCAACCCTCGCCGCGCAATTGGCTGCGTACGGCCCAACGCTGGTATTCGAGTGCGGAATGCGCCGCCGAAGGAATCTGAATCGCCTGTCGCATGTGCGCGATGGTCTCCGAAAAGTCCTCGGAGGCAAGCCATTTTCCCGATGCACGACTGCGCACCAAGTGCTCGAGCGCCTCGGCATTGTGCCGGGTGAGCGCCCGCTCGGGAAAAGTCGGCAGCTGGTAGCGCAGCAGCGTCGGTAGCAGTGCGCGGCCCTGGTCGCGCCGTGTCAGCGCCGACGCTCGCAACGCGGCCGGGTGCGGTGAGCTCACCAGCGCGATGCCTCGCACCATCCGCGAGTGCAATACCGACGTCGCCCAACAGACCAGTCCGCCGTCAGCGTGGCCCACCAGAGTGGCCGAGCCGTGGCCGAGCGCGCGGATCAGCCCCGCGGTGTCGCCGGCCAGCGTCCAGCCGTCATAGCCACGGGGCGGTTTGTCGCTGCCGCCGTAGCCGCGCAGATCGACGGCCACCACCCGCACACCGGACAGGCCGCGCAGTTGGTTGCGCCAGGACCACCAGAACGAACCGAAACCGTGCAGCAGGATCACCAGCGGTCGCGACGCGCCCGCCGCCGATTCGGCGCCGTTGTGCGCCTCGACGCAATGGAACCGAATTCCGTTGGCGTGGACGTCGAAATGGCGCCACGGTCCCGCGATGCGGGTGACCGACGGATCCGGTTGAGTCATTACCAGCCCGACGGGTCTTTGGGGGGTGTGCCGCCGGCGGCGATGGCCTTGTCGGCCGCCTTGTCGTGGCCGGGTGTGAAGGCTTCGCGGAGCTCACCCACCGATTCGATGGTCTGCTGCGGGCCTCGGATCCGGCGCACCTTGAGATAACCCAGCAGGGCGAACACCGCGGTCGTGACCACCATCAGCAGGAAGACGATCAGGAAGGCCACCCACCGCCACAACCAGGTGTCGAGCAGCTCGGCGAGGAAGAAGAACAGGAAGAACGTCGAGTAGAACAGCACGACCAGCGCGAGGATGAAGAAGACGCTGCCGGTCAACCCCTTCTTCACATCGCGAGTGATCTCCGCCTTGGCCAGCTCGACCTCGGCGCGCACCAGGGTGGAGACCTGTGCGGTGGCGTCCTTGACCAAGTCGCCGATGGAGGGATCGGCGGGTACCGCGTTCGGGTCCACCAGCGGGATCGAGGTAACGGTGGTGGGTACCCCGTTCGTGCGATCACCATTGCTCACGGCTGTCCTCCAACTGTTCGCTGTCGTCGCGGTTCATGTTGCCATGCCGGGCTCGCAGCCGGATACCCACTGAGCTGTTACGCAAGTTACGGGTGTGACCACGCTAGACTCGCCCTGTCGGGGCGGAGAGTAATGGAGGTTGCCAGTGACGACCGCGCAGCGTGTTCGGCGCAAGGCGGGGGCTGTTGTCGTGGCCCTCAGCGCGCTTGTCGCCCTGGCTCCGGCCGCCACGGCCGACGGCAAGGTGCCGATGGGCGGCGGGGCGGGCATCGTCGTCAACGGCGACACCTACTGCACGCTGACGTCCATCGGCACCGACAACACCGGTGCGCTCATCGGGTTCACCTCCGCGCACTGCGGTGGCCCGGGCGCCCAGGTCGGCTCTGAGGACCGGCCGGACGACGGCGTGATCGGCACGATGGTCGCCGGCAATGACAACCTCGACTACGCGGTGATCCGCTTCGATCCCGCCAAGGTGCAGCCGGTCTCGAACTACAAGGGCTTCGTGATCGACGGCATCGGACCCGATCCGACCTTCGGGGAGATCGCCTGCAAGCTGGGCCGCACCACCGGCTACTCGTGCGGGGTCACCTGGGGTCCGGGCCAGGACCCGGGCACCATCGTCAATCAGGTGTGCGGCCAGCCGGGTGATTCCGGTGCGCCGGTGACGGTCAACAACAAGCTGGTCGGCATGATTCACGGCGCGTTCAGCGAAGACCTGCCGACGTGCGTCGTCAAGTTCATCCCGCTGCACACGCCCGCGGTGACGATGTCGATCAATGCGATCCTTGGCGACATCGCCGGCAAGAATCGTCCCGGCACCGGGTTCGTGCCGACGACGGATGCGCTTCCGTCCTAGTTCTTTTTGCTGGCCCGGATCGCTTCGAACACCGTCGGATCGACCAGCGTCGAGGTGTCACCGAGCTCGCGGCCTTCGGCGACATCACGCAACAGCCGCCGCATGATCTTGCCGCTTCGGGTCTTGGGAAGCTCTGGCACGACGTGGATTTCGCGCGGCTTGGCGATCGGGGAGATCTCGCGGGCCACTTCGGCACGCAACTCATCGACCATCTGCTCGCTCGACATCTCGGCGTGATGAGCCTTCAGGATCACGAAGGCGCAGATCGCCTGGCCGGTCGTTTCATCGGTGGCGCCGACGACGGCGGCCTCGGCGACACCGGCATGCCCGACGAGTGCAGACTCCACCTCGGCCGTCGAAATCCGGTGTCCCGACACATTCATCACGTCATCGATGCGACCGAGCACCCACACCTCGCCGTCGCTGCCGTACCGCGCGCCGTCGCCGGCGAAGTACCAGCCCTGCTCGGCAAAACGCGCCCAGTACGTTTCCCGGAACCGCTCGGGATCGCCCCAGATGCCACGCAACATCGATGGCCACGGTTTGTCGAGCACGAGATAGCCGGTGATGTGTTCACCGTGATCGGGGCTGGCCTGCAACTCATTTCCGTCTTCGTCGACGATCTTCGCCGAGATGCCGGGCAGCGCGCGCATGGCCGAACCCGGCTTACAATCCGTCACGCCCGGCAGCGGCGAGATCATGATGGCGCCGGTTTCGGTCTGCCACCAAGTGTCCACGATCGGAATGGCATCGGCGCCGAACACCAGGCGATACCACCGCCAGGCTTCCGGGTTGATCGGCTCGCCGACCGACCCGAGCAACCGGAGGCTCGACAGGTCGTGGGCGAACGCGATCTCGCGGCCCCATTTCATGAAGGTCCTGATCAGCGTGGGCGCAGTGTAATAGATTGTCACACCGTACTTTTCGATCACCTGGAAGTGACGGTGCTCGTCAGGGGATGCCGGGGTGCCCTCGTAGACCACCTGGGTCGCGCCGTTGGACAGCGGCCCGTAGACGATGTACGTGTGCCCGGTGACCCAGCCGATATCAGCTGTGCACCAATAGATGTCCTTCTCCGGCTTGATGTCGAAGACGTTGTAATGGGTGTAGGAAGCCTGAGTGAGATAGCCGCCGGAGGTGTGGATGATGCCCTTGGGCTTGCCCGTCGTCCCGGACGTGTACAGCAGGAACAGCGGCTGCTCGGCGTCGAACGCCTCGGGCGTGTGCTCGGTGGACGCCGCATCCACCGTTTCATGCCACCACAGGTCACGGCCGTCGGTCCAGTCGATGTCGATTCCCGTGCGGCGCACCACCAGAACGTGCTGCACGCACTCTTGTCCCTTGACCGCCTCGTCGACAGCTTCCTTGAGCGACACCGCGTTTCCGCGTCGGTACTGCCCGTCGGTGGTGATCACCAGCTTGGCCTCGGCGTCCTCGACGCGGGCCCGAAGCGCGGCGGCCGAGAATCCCGCGAAGACCACGCTGTGCATCACGCCTAGCCGCGCACAGGCCAGCATCGCCACGATGGCCTCGGGAACCATCGGCATGTAGATGGCCACCCGGTCGCCGGCGGTCAGACCCAGCTCGGTCAACGCGTTGGCGGCCTTGCAGACCTCGTCTTTGAGCTGGGCGTAGGTGAGCACCCGCGAATCGCCGAGTGGTTCACCCTCCCAGTGGATTGCGACCCGATCGCCGTTGCCCGCTTCGACATGCCGGTCGACACAGTTGTAGGCGACGTTCAGCTTGCCGCCGACAAACCACTTCGCGAACGGCGCCTGCGACCAGTCGAGCACCTCTGTGAACGGTGTCTCCCACGACAACCGATTGGCCTGTTCGGCCCAGAACGCCAACCGGTCGGCCTCGGCCTCGTCGTACAGGGCCGCGGTGGCGTTGGCGGCCGCGGCGAAATCCGCCGACGGTGGATAACATGACGGAACTTCGGTGTGCGCCTCTGTCATGCCTGTGAGCGTAGTCACCGAACGTTGCATCGGCGTTGGCACGTCACATTCATCGGCGGGCGGTTCCTGTCGCGCGCCGAACGGCATGCGAAGACCCGGTTAATGGTGAGCTCATCGCCGCCGATAGCGTGATCGAACGTGAGTGATCTCCTGGCTCCGCTTCTGGATCTGCCCGGGGTGGCCGATGCCGCCGAGGCGGCGCGGGACGCCTTGGCCAAGGCCCACCGGCATCGCACCAATCTGAGGAACTGGCCCGTCACCGCGGCCGAGTCCGCGGTCCGCGGGGCGAGGTCGTCATCAGCCATCGACGGCGGCGCCGTACAACTGGATGGCTCCGGCGTCGAGCCGAACGATCCCATCCTGGCAGGTGCATTGCGCGTCGGTCAGGCGCTCGAGGGGGGCACCACCAACCTCCTCGGAGTGTGGCAGCGCGCACCCCTGCAGGCTCTGGCCCGATTGCATGCGCTGGCGGCGGCCGACTTGATCGACGACGAGGACCTGCTGGGCCGGCCGCGCCAGGATCCGGAGGTGGCCGCGCGGCTGGACCTGGTCACCCGGCTGGTGACCGGTGCCAGTACGGCTCCGGCACCGGTGCTGGCTGCCGTCGCGCACGGTGAACTGCTGACCCTGGCGCCGTTCGGTGCCGGCGATGGCGTGGTAGCCCGCGCGGTGTCGCGCCTCGTCACCATGGCCACCGGTCTCGACCCGCACGGGCTCGGGGTGCCGGAGGTGTACTGGATGCGCCGCGTCGAGGAATACCAGTCGAGCGCGCGTGCGTTCGCGACGGGCGCGCCGGAGGCGGTCGGCGCCTGGCTGCTGATGTGTTGTCAGGCCTTGGAAGACGGTGCGCGCGAGGCGATGTCGATCGCGGAGGCCGCTTCGAAATGAGCTGTAGACAGCGAAGCGGGCGGCGATCCGAATCTCTTCAGCTCGCCGCCCGCTAGCACGGTTTCCTGGTTACCAAGCGTGCCAGGTGGGTTGCGTGGGTTGGCCTCGGCGGTTTTGCGATGCGCTTCGTTTACATCCCCACCCAAGGGGACGGTATGTCCGTTCGCTTTTCGCAATTACGCAAGCCCGCAACACTTCTGCCATTATCGCGGCGTGCTCCGCGTGGGTGCCGGGAACCGTGCTGGAACGCTTGAGTCGGGGGCTAGTGCCTTCTCTTCCGGCGCTATCTTGGCCTTCCCAGGCGTCCGTGCTTCCTTTGTACTCCGTGACCCCCATCACAGCAAGGGGTTCGTAGGCAACGGATTGGTCGCGTTAGAAGGACAACCGCCGTAACACCGAATACGTCAAGGCCCCAGCGGCCAGCGCGCTGATCCCCAACGCCGCGGTGGTGGCCACCGCCGCCCCCGACGGCGCCGGAATCCGGTCCCGCAACGGCACCGGCCGCAAGAACGTGAGCACCGGCCAACCCTGTGCCGCGGCTTCCTTGCGCAACGCCCGGTCGGGGTTGACCACGCTCGGGTGACCGACGGACTGCAACATCGGCAGGTCGGTGATCGAATCGGAATAGGCGTAGCAGTGTTCGAGCGAGTAGCCCTCCAGCGCGGCCAGTTCGCGGATGGCGGCACCCTTGGCCTCGCCGTAGCAATAGAAGGCAACCTCGCCGGTGTACTTGCCGTCCTCGGTGACCATCCGGGTGCCCATCGCGTGGGTGGCGCCCAACGCGCGGGCGATCGGGGCGACGATCTCCTCCCCGGATGCCGAGACGATCACCACGTCACGACCGCAGAGTCGGTGATCGGCGATCAGCTCGGCAGCTTCCGCAAAGACCAGCGGGTCGACGATGTCGTGCAGCGTCTCGGTGACGATGGCCTTGACCTGTTCGACGTCCCAGCCGGCGCACATCGCGGTGACATAGGAACGCATCCGGTCCATCTGGTCGTGATCGGCACCGGACATCAGAAAGAGGAACTGGGCGTAGCTGGACTTCAGCACGGCTCGTCGGTTGAGCAGCCCTTGGTCGAAGAATGGTTTGCTGAAAGCGAGCGTGCTTGACTTGGCAATGACGGTCTTGTCGAGGTCGAAGAACGCCGCGGTACGTGATGGGGTGCCGGCTACCGGTCTGGGTTGAGGATCGATTAGCTGGTCGGTGCCCGGGACGGGGACGGTCACGCCCTCAGGATAGGGCCGGTGCCGTCTCAGGTCTGAGGGCGACCACAAAGTGGCAGGCCAAGCCACGTGTCGCACCCTGCATTTTCACAGCGAATACATGGTTTCCAAGTGGTAGCAACACTTGCGCGACTCCACATTGTCGTGTGTATAGTAAGTATTACTCGGCTTATGCCGGGTGTGCATCAGCCCGACCCCCCGGGGCTGATACACGACGACCCTCGCCTCCTCCCCCCCTGGCGGGGGTCGTCCCCTTTCTCCAGTAAGAAATCACGTAGGTCCCGGCAAACTTGAGAAACGTTGCCGGGATCACATTTTGCTACCCATTTTCCGGTCCGCCGCCACCTGCGGGTGCTGCCATTCATCCCCAGACCGGTTTTCGTCCACAATTGCGCGTGCGGCCCCTGGCGCCCTGAGCCCGGGCATCGGAGGCTGCGTTGGTGAGCACCAACCCGGGCGTCGTCTTGATCCTCGTCGCCGAACCCGAATTACGTGAGCAGGCTGATCGGGTGGTCGCGGCCGCTGGGCTGCGACCGCTGGCAGCCTCCGCGCCGCTGAGCCGCAAGGCGTGGTCGGCGGCGGCCGCGATTCTGCTCGACGACGAAACGGCCCGGCGGTGTGAACGCGACGGGCTGCCCCGGCGCGACGGGGTGATCCTCGTCGCCTCGACTGAACCCGAGGCGCCGACGTGGGCGGCTGCGATTGCGGTTGGCGCGCAGCACGTCTGTGCACTTCCCGCCCACGACGGCGAGCTGGTTCGGCATCTCGCCGACGCTGCAGAGACAGCGCTGGAAGGTCCACGCACCGGCCGGGTCATCGCCGTGACCGGAGGTCGCGGCGGTGCGGGCGCCTCGACGTTCGCGACCGCCCTCGCGCAGATCCCGTCGGCAGCGCTGCTCGTCGACCTCGATCCTTGGGGCGGCGGGATCGACCTGCTCCTGGGAAGTGAGTCGGTGCCGGGTCTGCGCTGGCCCGACCTGAGTCTGCGCGGCGGTCGGTTGGCGTGGGCCGCAGTCCGGGATGCATTGCCGAACCATCGCGGGGTGAGCGTGCTCTCGGGCGCGCGGCACGGTCACGAGATGGATGCCGAGGCGGCCGGAGCGGTCATCGACGCGGGGCGTCGGGGCGGCATGCTTGTGATCTGCGATCTACCGCGGCGAATGACTTCGGCTGTCGCGGGCACCCTCGACTGCGCGGACCTGGTTGTCGTGATCACCACATGCGACGTTCGGGGCGTGGCAGCCGCCTCGGCTTCGGCCCCGGTGCTGCGCGGCGTCAACCCGAACGTCGGCCTGGTGGTGCGCGGGCCAACCCCGGGCGGGTTGCGGGCCGCCGAGGCGGCCGAGGTCGCGGGGCTACCGCTACTGGCGGCCATGCGTCCCGAGCCGATGCTCGCCGAACGGCTCGAGCGCGGCGGTCTGCGGCTGCGGCGTCGCTCTCCGCTGGGCGCAGCAGCCCGTGCGGTACTCAGTGTGTTGCCGGCCGGTTCCCAGGTTCGCGCGGCATGAGCGCGTCGCTGGTCGACCGGGTCCGCGAGCGGCTGGCTGCCGAGTCGTCCTCGTTGCGGCCCGCGGCCGTTGCCGCCGCGATCCGGGCCGAGTCCGGGGGAGTGCTCGGGGACACCGAGGTACTGACCAATCTGCGGGTGCTGCAGACCGAGCTGACCGGAGCCGGCTTGCTCGAGCCATTGCTGCGTGCGCCGGGAACCACCGATGTACTGGTCACCGCCCCCGATGCAGTGTGGGTCGACGACGGCAACGGACTGCGGCCCACCTCGGTGCGATTCGCCGACGAAGCCGCGGTGCGCCGCCTGGCGCAACGCCTTGCGGTCGCCGCAGGGCGCCGCTTGGACGACGCGCAACCGTGGGTCGACGGACAGCTGGGCGGGCTGGGCACCGGGGAGTTCTCCGTTCGATTGCATGCCGTGCTGCCGCCGGTCGCCGCTGCCGGAACCTGTCTGTCGCTGCGGGTTCTTCGGCCGGCCACCCAGGACCTCGCAGCGTTGAGTGCAGCCGGTGCGATCGGACCGGAGGCCGCTGCGCTGCTCACCGGCATCATCGATGCCCGGTTGGCCTTCCTCATCTCTGGCGGCACGGGCGCCGGTAAGACGACACTGTTGGCGGCCGCGCTCGGCGCGGTGTCCTGCGACGAGCGGATCGTGTGTGTGGAAGACGCTCCTGAGCTCGCGCCGCCGCACCCGCACCTCGTGCGGTTGGTGGCCCGCGCCGCCAATGTCGAAGGCGCGGGTGAAGTCACGATGCGCCAGCTGGTCCGGCAGGCCCTGCGCATGCGGCCGGACCGGATCGTGGTGGGCGAGGTGCGGGGCGCCGAGGTCGTCGATCTGCTGACCGCGCTGAACACCGGGCACGACGGCGGGGCCGGGACGGTGCACGCCAACAGCCCGGCGGAGGTGCCGGCACGATTGGAGGCGCTCGCCGCCCTCGGCGGGCTCGACCGCGCCGCGTTGCACAGTCAACTGGCCGCGGCGGTTCAGGTCGTGGTTCACGTGGGCCGTGGCCGAGACGGGTCACGCCGGCTCAGTGAAGTTGCGGTGCTGTGCCGCGCGGACTCCGGCGCGGTGCACGCGGTGACCGCGTGGCACGCCGACTGTGGCTGGCAGCGCGGTCGCCCGCAGTTGGAGATGCTGATCGAAGCGCGGCGGCCATGACCGGGATACCGCTGGCCGCAGTGCTTTTGGCGATCGCCGTCCTGGCAGCACCCCCGCCGCCGCGGTGGCGGCTGGGCCTGGTGACTCCGCGGATGGGCGCACGTGGCCCGGCACTGGTTGCCGGCGCCGCCTTCGCCGCGGTCGTCTTGCCACCCGCGGTGCTGCTGGCCTCGGTTGTCCTCGGTGCGACGCTGATCGCGCGCAGGCGTCGTCGTCACCGCGCCCAGGACTGCGCCCGCGCCGGCCAGACGCTGGCGGGTGCGCTGGAGACTCTGGTCGGCGAGTTGCGGGTCGGCGCACATCCGGTGCGGGCCTTCAGCATTGCCGCCGGTGAATCAGAAGGCGCGATCGGTACAGCACTTCGTGCGGTTGCCGCTCGCGCCGGGTTGGGCGCCGACGTCGGCGCCGGACTGCGAGCCGTGTCCGGTTCGACATCGGTTCCCGCGCAATGGGATCGGCTCTCGGTGTGTTGGCAGTTGGCCGCCGACCACGGTCTGGCGATGGCGGCGCTGCTGCGAGCGGCTCAGCGCGACATCGTCGAACGCCAACGGTTCACTGCTCGGGTCGAGGCCGGCCTGGCCGGGGCGCGAGCCACCGCCGTCATCCTCGCGGGCCTGCCGCTGCTCGGCGTGCTGCTTGGGGAGTTGATCGGCGCGCATCCCATCGGGTTCCTGCTTGGTGGCGGTGTCGGCGGCGCGTTCCTGATCGCGGGCACCGTCCTGGTCTGTGCGGGGCTGGTATGGGCCGACCGCATCACGGATCGACTCCTGATATGACAGTCGCCGCTGTGCTATTGGCCGTCGCGCTGCTCGTTGCGCCGGGCCCACTTGCCGTACGGCGTCGCATCGGATTGGGGCGGGTTCGCGCCGCGCCGGTCCGTCGCCGGCGCCGAGAAGATCCGCTGGCCACGGCGTCTGCGCTCGACGTGTTCGCGGTATGCCTGTCCGCCGGGATGTCGGTGTCCGCGGCAGCGGCCGCGACGGCACCGTCGGCCCCGGATCGGCTTGGTGCGCTGTTGCGCCGGGCGGCCGACCTGCTGGCGCTGGGAGCTGACCCGGACACCGCCTGGTCGGCGCCCGCGGACGCAGCCGACGGTGGTGATGCGCTGGCTCGGCTCGCGCGCCGGTCAGCCGCCTCGGGTAGTGCCCTGGCCCAGGCCGTGGCCGAACTCGCCGAACAATCCCGCCAGGACGCCGGTCACGCCGCGTCGGCCGCCGCGGAGCGGGCGTCGGTGCTGATCGCCGGACCGCTGGGGCTGTGCTTCCTGCCCGCATTCGTCTGCCTGGGCATCGTGCCCGTGGTGGCGGGGTTGGCCGGCGACGTGTTCACGTCAGGGATCCTGTGAGGGAGAGGAAAAGTGTTGTTCACCAATATGATTCGGCAGTTGAAGACACGAATGGTGATGGCGGCAGTCGACGATGCCGGCATGTCTACGGTCGAGTACGCAATCGGGACGATCGCCGCCGCCGCGTTCGGTGCGATTCTGTACAGCGTGGTCACCGGCGACTCGATCGTCGGCGCACTGACCAACATCATCAACCGCGCGCTAAACACGAACGTCTGAGCGGTGACACCGGTTTCGCCACCGTCGAAGCGGCGATTGCCATCGCCGCGCTGGTGGCGGTGCTCGTCGTTTGCGCGGGCGGCCTCACCGCGGTGGCGATGCAGGTCCGCTGCATCGACGCTGCCCGGGAGGCGGCGCGGCTGGCGGCCCGCGGCGACGAGACGAGCGCGGTGGCCGCGGCCCGCGGGGTCGGACCTACCGGGGCGACGCTGCAGCTCCGTCGCGACGGCAGCTTCGTCGTCGCGACAGTCAGCGGCCACTCGCGGTTGCTGCCGGGCGTCACCATCCGAGCCGACGCCATCGCGGCCGTCGAGCCTGGCTCGTGACGACCGCGGCGCCGCGACGGTATTGGCCGCGATTCTGATCGCCGCGTTGGTGTCGATCACCCTGGCCGGTGTCCAGATCGGCAGCGCTGTGGTTGCGCGACACCGGGCGCAGGCAGGTGCGGACATGGCCGCGCTGGCCGCGGCCATGTGGCTGCCGCAGGGTGCCGACAACGCGTGCCGGCAAGCAGCCGCGGTGAGCCGCGCCATGGGCGCGGCTCTGCGGGGCTGCAACGTTGACGAGCTCGACGTTGTCGTCGCGGTCGACGTCGCGACCGGCCGCCTACTCGGCGGGCAGGCCCGCGCCGCGGCGCGGGCCGGACCCGCCGATTAGGCGTTCGTCAGCTTGGCCTCGGCCAATTCCGCGTCGGTCGGCAGTCGCAGGGTGATCAGCCCGGCGAACACATCGTTGTCGACCTCCATGCGGTTGACCGTGACGTGCATCGGCACCCACCCACTGCCGACCGCTGGCAGCCGCAACACCCGGCTGGTGCTGCCGGTTTCAAACTCCTCGGCCATCGGGATCAGCTCGCCGCGGTCGTCGGGGTGGAACTGGATGCTGTGCCGCCAGTCGTAATATGGGCACGGGTCGTCGAGCCACTTCAGCAGCTGCCAGTTGCTGAGATCGACAAGTGCGCGGTGAACGCCCGTCTGCGCAAGGCCGTCGAGAACCCGTTGCGCCACCTGGTCGCCCGCAACGGCGTCCTCGTCGGCATCGCAACGCAGGTTCATCGCGCGGGCGATCAGATGCTCGGTACCGTCCTGGGCTTCCTCAAGGGCGGTGCGGGCCACGAACCCCGTCCGCGTCACCTCACCACTATCAGTGAAAGTCCAAGTGGTGCAATATGTTCGGCCAGGAGCTTCACCCTTGGCCAAGGTCAGCACGTTGGCCTCGTCACTGTTGAAGCTTCGGTCGGGGAGGTCCTCGGCGAACGCAATATCGTGCGTCGGTGCCTGCGTGGGATCCCTGCCCGCGTTGACCAGCGATTCGACGGTGTCGGTGGCGACGCCAAGGGTGATGTCCCACTTCAACGGCCCGGGTATCGGCCGTTCCGGGGGCTGCGCATCGGCGGGCCCGATCCAGGTGTGCACACCGTGCATCCGGCCGTCGGACATCCGCACCGGCTCGGTCCGGATCACCCGATCGCTCTTCGGGGTGATGCTGGCCAGGCTGTTACCGGTCGTCACCGTTTCGGCGATAGCGGTTTGGATCGCCGCCAGGTAGGGACTGCGGCGCAAGTAGATCGCCAGCGGCACCAGGTTCTTCATCTGCCGGCCCTTCGCCACCACCACGGGTTCGGTGCCAAGCGTCTCCACGAGCAGCCAATCGTGGGTCATGGTCGCAGTTTAACGGCGCTACCTTGCGCCCACCTTGGGATGCGACCCCCGGGAATCCGCAGGTGAGCCGCGGCAACCTTGTCCAGCAAACCCCCACGCTGTCGATTTCCTTGCGCGCAAACTGGTCGTTCGGTATTTTCGCTACGCCTCCAGCAGTGCGGGGCACCTGCCAGCGGGTGTGTTCGCATCGTGGGAGTCGACCGTTCGAGGGGTCCGGTCGCTACGGCGATCAGGCATTGCCGCCGGCCAGTTGCGTCAGAACGAGTCGCAGGACTCGGACCGCACCGGCCTTGTCCAACGGGTCATTCCCGTTGCCGCACTTCGGTGACTGCACGCATGACGGGCAGCCCTGCGGGCATTCACACGCCTCGATCGCCGCCGCGGTGGCGCCCAGCCAGGTGCCGGCCAATCTATAGCCGCGTTCGGCGAAACCCGCCCCGCCGGGGTGTCCGTCATAGACGAACACCGTGGGCGATCCGTCGGCGCCGACGGCCGTGGACAGACCACCGATATCGCCGCGGTCGCAACTGGCCACCAGCGGCAACAAGCCGATCGCGGCATGCTCGGCCGCATGCAGCGAACCGGGCACTCGCAAGGGATCGATTCCATTGTCCGACAACGCTTCCGGGGTGATCGTGTACATCACCGCGGTGGTGGGCAGACAGTGCTCGGGCATGTCGAGTTCGACGAAATCGATGACCTCCCCGGACAACCGCCTGCGCAGGTAGCCGATCACCCGGTGGGTCACCGAGACCGGGACCAGGCCCAGCGTCACCGCGTCGTAGTGGACGCGTTCGCCGGTTCCGGTAATCGCGATATCGGTGACCTCCCGCGCGAAGGTGGTGTGCCCGGGATCCTCGGCGTGAACGAATGCCACTCCGTCTTCAAAGCTCAGTGAGTCGACGAGATAACTCTCGCCCTGGTGCAGATACACCGCCCCGGGGTGAACCGTCGCCGGGGCCTGACCCGCGCCGGTGCTGCCCAGCATCCGCCCGGTACCGGCCTCGACAATCGCGATCTGGCCACCGGCCGAACCCCGGATATCGACCGCCGGATGCGGATCCAGCCCGGCGGCGGGGAAGTACTTGCCGCCGCGCCGGCGCAGCAACCCGTCCTCGACCAGCTCGGTAGCCACCGCATCGGCCTCCCAGCGGCGCACCTCGGCCTCGTCCAGCGGCAGTTCGGTTGCCGCGCACAGCAGCTGTGGACCCAGAACGTAGGGGTTCCCCGGATCGATGACGACGCGCTCGACCGGCTTGTCGAGCAGGGCCTCAGGGTGGTGCACCAAATAGGTGTCCAACGGGTCGTCGCGGGCGATGAGGACCACGAGTGCGCCCTGGCCGCGCCTGCCGGACCGGCCGGCCTGTTGCCAGAACGACGCGACCGTCCCCGGGAACCCGGCCAGCAGCACCGCATCCAGCCCGGCGATGTCGATGCCCAACTCGAGCGCGTTCGTCGTCGCCAGCCCCCGCAGTTCGCCGTCTGACAGCGCCCGTTCCAGTTCCCGTCGGTCCTCGGCGAGGTAGCCCGCCCGGTAGGACGCGACCGTGTCCTGAAGTTGCGGCGCGATCTGCTCGAGACGGGCACGCGCGCCCAGCGCCGTCAGCTCCGCACCGCGCCGGGACCGCACAAATGTCAAAGTCCGTGCACCTTCAGCAACCAAATCGGCCATCATGCGAGCGGCCTCGGAGCCCGCCGAATGTCGCACCGGAGCGCCGTTCTCGCCCAGCAGGTCAGTGCGCAAATCGGGCTCCCACAGCGCCACTGTTCGTGCACCCTGCGGTGACCCGTCTTCGGTCACCGCCGCCACGGTGTGACCGATCAATTCGGCGGCGGTCTCGCCGGGTGCGGCGGTGGTCGCGCTGGCGAAAATGACCGTGGGCCCCGACGCCGACGCCGGTGTATAGCGTTCGCACAGCCGCAGCAACCGGCGCAACACCATCGCCACGTTCGAGCCGAAAATCCCACGGTAGTAATGGCATTCGTCGACCACGATATAGCGCAGGCCGCGCAGGAACACCGCCCAGCGGGCGTGGTTGCGCAGCAGCGACAGGTGGATCATGTCCGGGTTGGAGAACAGCCATCGCGAGCGTTCACGGGCGAATCTGCGGACCTCGGTGGGGGTGTCGCCGTCATAGGACGTCGGTGCGACATCGGCCAGTGCGGCCACCGATGTGGTCAATGAATGGGCGGCGCGCAATTGGTCGTGGCCGAGCGCTTTCGTCGGGGACAAATAAAGCGCCCTGGCGCGCGGATCACGAGCCAGCACATCCATGATCGGCAATTGAAACGCCAGCGACTTTCCCGATGCCGTGCCGGTGCTTATCACGACATGATGTCCGTCATGGGCGAGGTCGGCGGCACGGACCTGATGCGACCACGGGCGGGCGATTCCGTGATCATGGAACGCACGGAGCACATCTGGATCAGCCCAGGCAGGCCAGTCCGCGCCGTCGGCCTGGCGAGCGGGAAGCTCGGCGACGTGGCGCAGTGCCTCAGGCGAGGATTCGGCACCCGCGACTGCCGCGCTAAGCAGCTCGCTGCCGAAACTCACCATTTGAAATCAGCCCTTTCGAAAAAATATCTACAGCCCCGTATCGAATTGTTCATCAGTTAGTAGCACCGAGACTGTCGCAAGAGCCTCGGACATGATTGGATAAGTGCGGTCGCAGCTTCTGTGTTCGTGTGTCAGCACTCGCAGGATCGACGTTGCGGTCGCGGTTCCTGCGAGGGTCTGTAGGTCGGGTGAGTTCCGACGACTCCACGAAGGATGGCGGTCGGAACGGGCCCGGTCTGCCGAAAACTCGGTCGGCCGCTCCCGGTTGGAAGAGAAGGAAAGTACGAAAGATGCCACAGGGAACTGTGAAGTGGTTCAACGCCGAGAAGGGTTTCGGGTTCATCGCACCCGAGGACGGCTCTGCCGACGTGTTCGTCCACTACACGGAAATTCAGGGGTCGGGCTTCCGCACCCTTGAGGAGAATCAACGGGTCGAGTTCGAGGTCGGTCAGAGCCCCAAGGGACCGCAAGCCACTGGCGTGCGCTCCATCTGATCAACAACGACATCACGAAACACCCCCGAGCGTCCCGGTGACGGGTATCGCCGGGGGTGCTTTCGTTCGTGGCTGTCCCACGGAAGGCCTTCTTGTGGGTAACTCGCCACGCCCGTTGAGAGCTGGGCGGCTGCTACCCGCCGACTGCCTTACTGTCGAATCGTGAGCCAGCTGTCCTTCTTCTCGGCTGAGTCGGTGCCCCCTGCGGTCGCCGACCTCACCGGGTTGCTCGCGGCGGCCGGACAGGTGGTGATGGTCGGCGGCGGGGCGCGGCTGTCAGTGGTGGTCGACGAGCGGTGGCGGGCCCAGGCGCTCGCCGACATGATTATCGACGCGGGGCTGGAAGCCGAGATCACCCGCACCGACGAAGACAATCCTCTTGTGCGCACCGCCGTGGACGTGCGGTTGGTGGGGATCGCCACCGACTGGACGAGGGGAGCGGTCAAGACGGTGCCGCCCCAATGGCTGCCGGGGGCCCGCGAACTGCGGGCCTGGACGCTGGCCGCCGGCGTCCCGGAAGCCGACCGATATCTGCTCGGATTGGATCCGCACGCACCAGACACGCATTCGCCGCTAGCATCGGCATTGATGCGGGTGGGAATCGCACCGACTCTGATTGGCACTCGGGGAGCCCGTCCGGCCCTGAGGATAAGTGGTCGCCGACGGCTATCACGCCTGGTAGAGACGGTGGGGGAGCCGCCTAATTTGATTGAGGCATTGTCAGCGTGGCCCCGAATCTGAGACATTCCCCTGCGGGGGTCGGTTTGCGTTGACCGCTGCGGAGTGCGAAATTGTCAGTTGCCCGCGGGTCGGGGGTACCTGTGGGCAAGACAGAAGTGGAGCGTAAGCGCAGTTGGCTGACGATGGCCGCGGTAGCGGCAACCGAAGTAGTAATGGCAACGTCCGGCGGCTCGTGATCGTCGAGTCGCCCACCAAAGCGCGCAAGATCGCCGGCTACCTCGGCTCCAATTACATTGTCGAGTCGTCCCGCGGCCACATCCGTGACCTGCCCCGCAACGCCGCCGACGTGCCGGCCAAGTACAAATCCGAGCCCTGGGCGCGCCTCGGCGTCAACGTCGAGGACAACTTCGAGCCGCTTTACATCATCAGCCCCGATAAGAAGAGCACCGTCTCGGAGCTGAAGGGCTTGTTGAAAGATGTAGACGAGCTGTATCTGGCCACGGACGGCGACCGCGAGGGTGAGGCCATCGCCTGGCACCTGCTGGAGACGCTCAAGCCCCGCATACCGGTCAAGCGCATGGTGTTCCACGAGATCACCGAACCGGCCATCCGTGCGGCCGCCGATAATCCCCGCGACCTGGACAACGATCTGGTCGACGCCCAGGAGACCCGACGCATCCTCGATCGGCTGTATGGCTACGAGGTCAGCCCGGTTCTGTGGAAGAAGGTCGCCCCGAAGCTGTCGGCGGGCCGGGTGCAGTCGGTGGCCACCCGGATCATCGTGCAGCGCGAACGCGACCGGATGGCCTTTCGCAGCGCGTCCTACTGGGACATCATCGCCGAGCTCGACGCCAGCGTCTCGGACCCGAATGCGACCCCGCCCCGCTTCACCGCCCGGCTGGTCAACGTCGACAACAAGCGGGTGGCGACCGGCCGCGACTTCGACTCGCTGGGCGTGGTTCGCAAGCCCGACGAGGTCGTGGTGCTCGATGAGGCTGCCGCGGGCTCGCTGGCCACCGGTTTACAGGCCTCCAGCCTCGCCGTTGCGTCGGTGGAGGAGAAGCCGTACACCCGCAAGCCGTATCCGCCCTTCATGACGTCCACGTTGCAGCAGGAGGCCGGCCGCAAGCTGCGGTTCTCCGCCGAACGGACGATGAGCATCGCGCAGCGGCTCTACGAGAACGGCTACATCACCTATATGCGTACCGACTCGACGACGCTGTCGCAGTCGGCTATCGAAGCCGCCCGCAATCAGGCGCGTCAGCTCTACGGCGACGAGTACGTCCACCCGTCGCCGCGGCAGTACACCCGCAAGGTCAAGAACGCCCAGGAGGCGCACGAGGCCATCCGGCCCGCCGGTGACGTCTTCGCCACCCCCGGCGCGCTGCACCGCGAGCTCGACACCGACGAGTTCCGGCTCTACGAGCTGATCTGGCAGCGTACGGTCGCCTCGCAGATGGCCGATGCCCGCGGGACCACGCTGAGCCTGCGAATCAACGGCACCTCCGCCGACGGCCGCGAGGTCACCTTCGCCGCCAGCGGCCGCACGATCACCTTTGCCGGCTTCCTCAAGGCCTACGTCGAGACCGTCGACGAGCAGGCCGGAGGTGAGGCCGACGATGCCGAGAGCCGGCTGCCGCAGCTGCGCCAAGGCCAGCGCGTGGACACGACTCGGCTCAACGCGGACGGGCACACCACCAATCCGCCGGCTCGCTACACCGAGGCGTCGCTGATCAAGGCGCTCGAGGATCTCGGAATCGGCCGTCCCTCAACGTATTCCTCGATCATCAAGACGATCCAGGACCGCGGCTACGTCCACAAGAAGGGCAGCGCGCTGGTGCCGTCCTGGGTGGCGTTCGCGGTCACCGGGTTGCTCGAGCAGCACTTCGGCCGGCTGGTGGACTACGACTTCACCGCCGCCATGGAGGACGAGCTCGACGAGATCGCCAGCGGCCAGGAACGACGCACCAACTGGCTGACCAACTTCTATTTCGGCGGCGAGCACGGCGTCGCGGACTCGATCGCCCGCGCCGGGGGCCTGAAGAAGCTGGTTGGCGTCAACCTCGAGGGCATCGACGCTCGAGAAGTCAACTCCATCAAGCTCTTTGACGACGAAGAAGGCCGCGCGATCGTGGTGCGCGTCGGCAAGAACGGCCCGTACCTGGAGCGGATGATCCTCGGCGAGGACGGTGAGCCCAAACCGCAGCGGGCCAACCTCAACGACGAGATCACCCCAGACGAGCTGACCCTCGAATTGGCCGAAACCCTTTTCGCGACACCGCAAGAGGGCCGCGTGCTCGGCGTGGATCCGGAGTCCGGCCACGAAATCGTGGCCAGGGACGGCCGATACGGGCCCTACGTCACCGAGGTGCTGCCCCCGCCGCCAGACGATGACCCGGGAGTCACGGCCAAGAAGGGCAAAAAGCCGACCGGCCCCAAGCCGCGCACCGGCTCGCTGCTGCGGTCGATGGATCTGCAGACCGTCACGCTCGAGGACGCCCTCAAACTGATCGCACTGCCGCGCGTTGTCGGCGTGGATCCCGAAAACGGCGAGGAGATCACCGCGCAGAACGGCCGCTACGGGCCATACCTCAAGCGCGGCACCGACTCTCGTTCGCTGGCCACCGAGGACCAGATCTTCGACATCACTCTTGAAGAGGCGCTGAAGATCTATGCCGAGCCCAAACGCCGTGGCCGCCAAGGCGCTGCGGCGCCGCCACTGCGGGAACTGGGCGTCGATGCGGCCTCGGGCCAGCCGATGGTGATCAAGGATGGCCGCTTCGGTCCGTACGTCACCGACGGCGAGACCAATGCCAGCCTGCGCAAGGGCGACGACGTCTTGAGCATCACCGACGAGCGGGCTTCGGAGCTACTGGCCGATCGGCGGGCTCGTGGCCCGGTCAAGAAGAAGGCACCGGCGAAGAAGGCGGCACGCAAGAAGGCCCCTGCCAAGAAGGCCTGACGGGTCTTAGACGCTTTCGCTCTCGCTGGCCTGGTTGGCCTCGCTCGGCAGCACCAGGTTCACCGGGCGGGCCAGCTGTGTCGGTGCGCGCCTGCCGCGCAGCTCGACTATCTCGCCGACGTTCCAGCACAGCGCCTCGGCGTCCAGGGCGCCGCTGACCGCGATCGCCGATGCCAGCACGTGGCCGCCCTCGATCTTGGCCAGCTCGGTCAGCCGGGCGGCTTCGTTGACCGGGTCGCCGATCACGGTGTACTCGAACCGGGCCTGCGCGCCGATGTGCCCGGCGATCGCCCGCCCGGCCGATACCCCGATCCCGAACTCGGTCTGGCCCAGAACGCTGACCAGCTCGTCGTGCAGCTCCCGCGAGGCCGCCAGCGCCGCGCCGGAGGCGTCGGGGTGTTCGATCGGTGCGCCGAAGATGCACAGCGCCGCGTCACCCTGGAACTTGTTGACGAAGCCGCCGTGTTTTTTGACGGTTTCGACGACCACCCGGAAGAACTCGTTGAGCATGCTCACAACCTCGCTCGGCGGTCGCGTCGCGGCCAGCTGCGTCGACCCGACCAGGTCGACGAACAGCACCGCGACATCGCGTTCCTGCCCGCCGAGTTCGGTGCCGCGTTCCAGGGCGCGCCGGGCGACGTCCTCACCGACGTAGCGGCCGAACAGGTCGCGCAGGCGCTGCCGTTCGCTCAGGTCCCGGACCATGTCGTTGAAGCCGGCCTGCAGCAGGCCCAGCTCGCTGGCGTCGTAGATCTGCATGTGGGCGTTGTAGTTGCCGCGCTGAACCTCGCCGAGCGCCCAGCGCAGCTGGCGCAGCGGATCGGCGATCGACATGGCCGCCAGCACGTTGCCGGTAAAGCCGACCACCAGTGCCGCGACGGCCATCAGCAGGATCGGTGTGAAGAGGGCGTCCGCCGAGGCGTAGAGCAGCGAGAACTTGCTGGCCACGATCGACAGCACGATGGCAAGCAGCGGCACCCCGGTGGACAGCAGCCAGGTCAGCACCAGTCGCTGGATGACACCGGGGCGGTGGAACTTCTCCGGTACGCCGCCGCGCAGTGCGGCGACCGCCACCGGTCGCAGCACCCGCTCGGACTGCAGGTAGCCGATGATCGTGGTGGCGGTGGCGCCGAGCAGCGTGGACACCGCGAGCACGGGTGCGGCATGGCTGGCCACCGGCCAGCTGGCGGCGATGAACACCACCGCCCCCAGCACCCAGTTGGTCATGCTGATCACCGACCGGTAGACGGGCATCCGCAGCGCCCGCAACCGGGCTTGTTCGGTACCGGCCGGGTCGTCCTCAGCCAACAACGCATCGCGGCGTTGCCAGCGGAACACCGGAACGAGCAGCTTGAGGCTGACGAACGCGCCGACACCGAACGAGATGAACAGATAACTGAGGAAGATGACCAGGTTCAGCGTCGGCAGATCCTGCAGCATGACCCGATCCGATGGCGGCAGTCCGAACCGCAGGAAGCCCAGCACGAGTAGGGCGCCGATGATGTCTGCCTGCAGCATGCCGAGCGTGAACACCGGCCACGGGGTGCGCGCAACCCACCGGACGAATCCATTGATTCGCCCCGGGCTGAGCTGCGCGCTGGTCACCAGCCTACCGTATCGGTACAGGGTGACCGATCTGCATCTTCTTCCGCCCGGTGGGCAGCGGTTGTGTCGTTGCTGAGCACTAGTGTTTGAGGCGATGTCTGGAGTTTTCACACGGCTGGTGGGCCAAAGTGCGGTGGAAGCGGAGCTCGTGGGCGCCGCATGGGCGGCCCGCGGTGATTCCGCTCACGATGTGGTCGCCACGGGGACCATGACACACGCCTGGCTGATCACCGGCCCGCCCGGATCGGGCCGCTCAGTGGCCGCGCAGTGCTTTGCGGCCGCCCTGCAGTGCACCGCCGACGGCACGCCGGGCTGCGGGGAGTGCCGGGCCTGTACGACGGCGATGGCGGGCACCCACGGCGACGTGCGGCGCATCGTCCCCGAGGGCCTGTCGATCGGCGTCGACGAGATGCGCAACATCGTGCAGATCGCCTCCCGCCGGCCCAGCACCGGCCGCTGGCAGATCGTGGTGGTCGAGGACGCCGACCGTCTGACTGAGGGCGCGGCCAATGCACTGCTCAAGGTTGTCGAGGAACCGCCACCGTCGACGGTGTTCCTGCTGTGTGCGCCCTCGGTGGACCCCGAGGACATCGCGATCACCCTGCGGTCGCGGTGCCGGCACGTGGCGCTGGTGACACCGCCGACGGCGGCGATCGCGCAGGTGCTCATCGACAACGACGGGCTGCCCGCGCAGGAGGCGCAGTGGGCGGCGTCGGTCAGTGGCGGTCACGTCGGCCGGGCGCGGCGGCTGGCCACCGATCCCGACGCCCGCGATCGTCGTACCCGCGCACTCGGGCTTGCCCGCGATGCCGCGACCCCGTCTCGGGCGTACGCGGCCGCTGAAGAGCTGGTGGCCACCGCGGAGGCCGAAGCCAAGGCGCTCAACGTCGGCCGCGACGAGGCCGAGTCCGAGGAGCTGCGCACCGCGCTGGGCGCTGGCGGCACCGGCAAGGGCACCGCGGGCGCGCTGCGCGGGGCCACCGGCGCGATCAGGGACCTGGAGAAGCGGCAGAAGTCCCGCCAGACCCGGGCTTCGCGCGACGCCCTGGACCGCGCGCTGATCGACTTGGCGACGTACTTTCGTGATGCGCTCGTGGTGGCCAGCGGCGCGGGCGCGGTGGCGCCGAATCATCCCGATATGGAAGAGCGGGTGGCGGCCATGGCCGCGCACGCGTCCCCGGAGCGGCTGCTGCGTTGTATCGAGGCGGTGCTCGAGTGCCGCGAGGCGCTCGCGACCAACGTCAAGCCCAAGTTCGCGGTCGATGCGCTGGTGGCGACCGTGGGTCAGGCGCTGCGTTCGGACCTGTAGACTCACTCCTCGGCTTGAGCAGTTCTGGAGCCACCGCCGCCTTAGCTCAGTCGGTAGAGCATCTCACTCGTAATGAGAAGGTCGGGGGTTCGATTCCCCCAGGCGGCTCCGCTATGCCTTGCCGAGTTCCTCGGCGGCGATATTGCGGGCCGTGGCGGCCGCCGGGAATCCGGCGTAGCCGCTGGAGTGATAGATGACCTCGGCGATCTCGTTCTCGGTCAGCCCGTTCTGCATGGCGATCCGGAAGTGCGCCTTCATCTCGTCGCCGGCCCGCAGCGCGATCAAGATGCCCAGCGTCACCAGGCTTCGATCACGGCGGCTGAGCCCCTCACGGGTCCACAACTTGCCGAAAACGCTCTCGACGCCGATATCCATCAGTTCAGGGGCGAAGCCGCCGAACTCGACGTCACCATCGGGCAGTGTTCCTGGCAGCATCTCCCGGAAAACGCGTAGACCATCCTCACGCAAGTTAGACATGCAAACTACTTTGGCACACCGGGCTCATCAGTGCGGCGCCAAATACCCCACCGGCCCGGATGCCAGGCACAACGACAGCGCGGCGGTGGTGGCCCGCACCGTGATCGCGTCGCCCGCCCCCGGCAGCCGGACGAAGACCCGGTTCAGCCCGGGGTGCACCGGCACCTTGGTTTCGGGACCCTCGTTCAGCGACATCTGCATCGAGCCCTCGCTGTTGGCCAGATAGTTGATCTCGGCCGTCCAGTCCGCCGGCAGCAGCGGCCCGTCCAATGGCATCCGCACTGCGGCGTCCGGCTGCACGAAATAACCACAGCCCGGCACCGGGCCCACCACGATCGTGCGCGTCCAGGTGACGTTGGCGTCCACCAGCTGGCCGCTGGAGTTGAGCACACGCAATTGTGTTGTGTACTTGGTGAATGCGGGCCGGTCGCGGATCAGGGCGAACATGTGGCTGGCCAGGTTCTCCGGGTAGGCGACCCGTTGCAACACCAGTGGGTCGACCTCCTGATCCAATAGTGGGGCCGACGAGGACGCACGGGCTTGAGCCAACCCGCGAATTGCGTTCTGCAGGTAGGGCTGTGCCGGGTTGTCGCGCCAACTGGTCAGGAACGTCGACGTCGAGAACAGGCTGCTGGCCGAGAATGCCACCATCGCTGCCCCGACCACCGCGGTGCGGGCGCGGGATGCGTCCAGCCAGCCCGACGTCGCGCGGTTGGGCGCGCAGAATCCCACTGCGGCGAGCAACGTGAGCACGATCACCAAATCGGGGAAGTACCGCAGGGTTTGGGCCAATTCCAGTGCGGTGAACTTCGACGAGCGCAGCAGATAGATCGGGATCTGGCAGGCCAGCGCGTACCCCGCAGCCACCAGCCAGACCACCCCGATGCGGTGCTTGCGCACCAGCGACACCAGCACGACCGCGGCCAGTGCCAGCCAGCCCAGAATCATCACCGAAACCGGCGGGACTCCCCACGGTGAGGCCGGCGCCCACCGCTGCCACTCCCACGGGCCGCCGGCCAGCCCGGGCACGATCCCGTGAGTGACCGAGCGACGCAACAGATCCCACGTCATCGCCAGATCCGAGCTCCACCGCCGGTGGTCGACGACCAGTAGGTACAACGCCACCCACGCCGCCGTCACCGCCAGCGTGGGCACCCACAACCGCAGACCGCGGCGCCAAGCCGTGCGCACCGCCCCGTTGTCGCCCTGCACGTAAAGGAGCAGCGCGACCACGGCGAACGCGACGAACGGGATGACGGCGGACTTCTCGAAGAACAACAGTCCGCCCAGATACACCAGCGCCCCGGTGATCGGGTAGCGCTGATTCCCGGTGCGCACCAACAGGATTGCGTCTGCGCACACCCAGGCCATCGCGGCGAGCATCGGCAGTGAGTTCAGAGCCGCTGCCCACCAGGCGAATCCGGGCACGCCCAGCGGCGTGAACAGGGCAAAGCACAACGGAATCAACAGCGCCGGTCGCCAGCCGAGGATCACGTACAAGGACCGCAGCACCGACAGCGACACCAGCAGCTGCATGACCACCAGACTGGCCGCGGGCCAGGCCCAGACCAGTGGAGCCAACCTGGTGATGATGCCGGCCACCAGGAACGCGCCGGGCATGACGTGCCCGTCGTGATCGTCGAACAGATACGACGGCGACAGCAGGTCCTGGGTGCCTGCCCGGCCGACCAGGATCAGGTCATCCCAGTAGAAGTAACCGCCGAAAGCCAGAATCGCGCGGACCACCAGCTGGACCGCGATGAGAACGAGGGCCGCCACCGCGACCGGTGGCATGCGCGCCACCCGGGTCGGAACTGCCATCGGCTCGACTGTACGGGCCGACGGTAGGGTGGCCGCCATGCAGGTACTGGTCACGGGGGCGGCCGGCTTCATCGGTTCGACGCTGGTGGATCGCCTACTCGCAGACGGGCACACTGTCGTCGGGCTCGACGATCTGAGCCGGGGCCGCACCGAGAACCTGGTCGAGGCCAGCGCGAACGACGGCTTCGAGTTCGTCGAGGCGGACATCGCCAGCGCCGATCTGATCGGCCTGCTCGAGAAGCACAAGCCCGAAGTCGTCCATCACCTGGCCGCTCAGATCGACGTGCGGCGCTCGGTGGAGGAACCCGAGTTCGACGCGACGGTCAACATCGTCGGCACCGTGCGGCTGGCCGAGGCGGCTCGGCGCGCCGGGGTCCGCAAGATCGTCCACACCTCCTCGGGCGGATCGATCTACGGCGTGCCGAAGAACTACCCGACCAACGAGACCACTCCGGTCGATCCGGGCTCGCCGTATGCGGCCGGCAAGGTCGCCGGGGAGATCTACCTCAACACGTTTCGCCACCTCTACGACCTGGACTGCACGTCCATCGCCCCGTCCAACGTCTACGGCCCGCGGCAGGACCCGCACGGTGAGGCCGGGGTGGTCGCGATCTTCGCCAACGCGATGCTGGCCGGCCGCCCCACCAAGCTCTACGGCGACGGGTCGAACACCCGCGACTACGTCTTCGTCGACGACGTGGTCGACGCCTTCGTCCGGGCCTCCGGCGCCGGCGGGTGCGGCCAGCGGTTCAACATCGGCACCGGGGTGGAGACCAGCGACCGGGCCCTGCACACGGTGGTCGCCAAGGTGATCGGCGCGCCCGACGACCCAGAGTTCGCGCCGGCGCGGCTCGGCGATCTGAAGCGGTCGTGCCTGGACGTCCGCAAGGCCGAGATGGTGCTGGGCTGGCATCCGCAGGTGCGCCTAGACGAGGGCATCAGCCGCACCGTCGAGTACCTGCGCGATTAGCTCTCCGGAACCCGCGCGCCGTCCAACGCGACCGCGCGGGCCAGTCGGGCGTACTTGAGTTCGAGCTCCTTGAACCGCAGATAGGTGCTCATCGTGGTGAACACGAACGCGATGATCAGCGCGTAGGTGATGAGGTCGGCGCCGCGTCGCACACCCAGCCAGTTGGCCAGCACGGTGGTGTCGTCCGGGCGCAGGATCGCGTAGATCGCGAGGATCACGAACAGCACGTAGCCGACCTTGACCCACGCCTTGGCCTTGGCGTTGGTGCGCGAGCGCAACAGGTACACGAGCAGCGCGATCACCGCCGCGATCAGCAGCACCTGGATCCAGTTCATCGCCGCATCCTTCCTCGCAGGAACCCGTCGAAGACGATGTTCACCCCGTTCAGCAGCGGCTGGCCCTTGGACATCGAGTACTCGGTGTAGAGGATCTCGACGGGTTCTTCGGCCACCCGCCAATGGTTTTCGACGATCAGGGTGATGAACTCGGTGGCGTGGCTCATCCCGTTCATCGTGAGGCTGAGGTTGTCGGCCACGGTCTTGTTGAATACCCGCAGCCCGTTGTGCGCGTCGGTCAGGTGCAGCCGGTGACTGCTCGGGCTCAGCAATGCTGCCGTGCGCAGGATCAACCGCTTCAGCGGCGGGGTCTGGCTGACGGTGGTACCGGCGAAGCGGGTGCCGATGACGATGTCGACGTCACCCTTGGTCAGCCGCTCGATCATCACCAGGACGTCCTTGACCCGGTGCTGGCCGTCGGCGTCGAACGTGACGAACACCGCGGCGCCCGGTTTGGCGCGGGCGTACTCCACACCGGTCTGGATGGCGGCACCCTGCCCGAGATTCACCGGATGCCGCACCACGTGGGCTCCCGCGCGCAGCGCGATATCGGCGGTGTCGTCGCGGCTGCCGTCGTCGACGCACACCACATGGTCGAAAACTTGGCGGAGGTCGGCGATGACGTCGCCGATGACCTTCGCTTCGTTGAACGCTGGCACGATGATCCAGACGTCGGGGTAGGCCGTGTCGATGTCCACAAAGTACACGCCGCGCACTGTCGCTTCAGCGTGCGGCGCGGCCTAGGGCTGCCAGGTGTACGACTATTCCGACCAGCGGCCCGCACAGCAGGGCCACCACGGTGCGGTCGGTCAGGGGAAGCGGCAGGGTCAGCAGCGCGGTCGAGGCCACGGTGGCCCCGACCCAGCCGATCGAGTACGCCCGGTGCAGGGCTGCCGCGACGGTCGCGGCTCCGGTGACGGTCAGCAGTGCGATCGCCACCGCACCCGCGGTGAGCCAGGCCAACAGCACCCCGCCGGGGCCGTACTCGTCGCCGAATGCCTCCCGGATCAGCCAGGGTCCGAGCAGTCCGGCCGCCAGCACGCCGACGGCGCCCAGCGCGACCACCACGGCCGCGGGAGCGATCAGCGCCTTGAGTCGATGCCCGCGGTGGTCCACGAAATGGGCGATCAGATTGCCCTGCATCGCGGTCAGCGGCACCAGCAGCGGAGCCCGGGTCAACGTCACCGCCAGGATCACCACGCCGCCCGCTGCACCGAGGTCACCGCCGGAGGTCGCCTTGAGTAGCACCGGGAAGCCCATCACGAGGATTGCGCTGGCACCGGCGGCGGCGATGGAGTGCCCGGCCCCGCGCAGGAATGTTGCGGTGCTACCCGGTGTGTGCAACCCGGCCGCCGCGCGGGAACCCGGGGAGACCGCCAACAGCAGCAGCCAGCCCACCGCACCGGCGACGGTGGCCCAGAGGAAGCCGTTGAGCCCCCACCCCACGACGAACGCGATCACGGCGATCACCACCCTCATGACGGCGTCGATGACCATGAGCACGCCGTAGCCACCCCAGCGCCCGGTGCCGGCAAGCAGGCCCAAAAGTGTTGCGTGGATACAGAATCCGGCCAGACCAACGCAGAGCAGTCCCACCGAGAGCGGCCGGGATTCACTGAACACGTGGGGTGCCCACAGCGGGGAAGTGGCGGCCATGACGACGGCGGCCACCAGGCCGACACCGGTGGCGACACGCATCGGGTGGGTGCGCGGACCGTCGGCGATCTCGACATGGTTCGCCGACCGCACTTCGCGGGTGGCCTCCTGCAGCAGCCCATAGGCCGCGCCGTTGACCAACCCGAACGCCCCCCAGAACACCCCGAATACCGAGAAGCCGGCCGGGTTCAGTGCACGCGCGGCGAGGTAGAGCACGGCGTATCCGCACACCGCCGAGATCGCGGTGGCCACACCCACGCGGGCCACGCTGCCACGGGTGATCGCCCCCGTGCCGCTGATCTGGTCGGCACCGGTGGCGCTCAGCGCCTCGAAGGAGGCGCCCGCGTCGGTCACAGCCGCGGCACCTCGGTCGAGTACAGCCAGGCGTCCCACAGTGGGCGCAATGACACCTCGGCGTAGTTGGCGGCAAGACCCTTGAAATCGTCGGTCACCACCGTGCTGTGCTTGTAGCGGCTGGTCCAATCCTGGAGCAGCGCAAAGAACTTCTCGTCACCGATGGTGTTGCGCAGTACGTGCAGGGTGAGTGCGCCGCGCTTGTAGACCCGGTCATCGAACATATCCCGCGGCCCGGGGTCGGAGAGCAACAGATTCTGCGGTGAGGAAGCCAGCTTGGCGTGGTAGTGCCGCGCCCAGTTGTCGGCACTCTGTCCGCCGGAGTTCTCCGACCACAACCATTCGGCGTAGCAGGCGAATCCCTCGTGCAGCCAGATATCGCGCCAGCGCCGCACGGTGACACTGTTGCCGAACCATTGATGTGCCAGTTCGTGAGCGATCAGCCGTTCGGAGTTTCGCTTGCCGTCGCAGTGGTTGGCACCGAAGATCGAAATGCCCTGGGCCTCCAGCGGTATTTCGAGATCGTCGTCGGTCACCACAACGGTGTAGCCGTTGCTCAGCGGGTAGGGGCCGAACAGCTTGATGAACAACTTCATCATCTGCGGTTGGCGGCCGAAGTCATGGGCGAAGTTGGTGCGCAACCGATCTGGCAGTACCGCCTGCATCGGAACCTGAGCCTTGGGCATCTTGTTGGCGCCGTACATGCCGATCTGCAACGTCACCAGATAGGTCGACGTCGGCTCCGGCTGCTCATAGGTCCACACGGTGTGCGCGGCGCGCACCCGCCGTGACACCAGCTCGCCGTTGGCCACCGCGCGATACGGACTGTCGGTGCTGATCTGGATGCGGTAGCTGGCCTTGGCGCTGGGATGGTCGTCGCAGGGGAACCACGACGCCGCGCCGTTCGGCTGCCCGGCGACCAGCACCCCGTTCGATAGCTCCTCGAAACCGACTTCACCCCAATGACTTCGGATCGGCCGCGGAGATCCGCCGTAGCGGACATGGATGGACATCGCCGCCCCGGCGGGCAGGGGTGCGGGCAGGGTGATGTGCAGCTTGCCGCCGGAGGTCCCGAAATGGGATGGGCGACGGCCGTTGACCGTCACCTTCGTCACCGTCAGCGCGTCGGACAGGTCGAGGGTGAACGTCTGCAGCGAGGCCAGCGTCGCGGCGGTGATGGTGACCGCGCCGGTGAGCCGGTTGATCGCGACCTTGTACTCCAGCTCCAGCTCGTAGCGCGACACCCGGTAACCGAAGTTGCCGTTGTTCGGCAGGTACGGGTCGATGACGGGAGGGCCGCCCTTCTTGGCGGCCTTCTTGGCGGGACGTTTCACGTGGCGCTGCCCTCGGGTTCGCGCTCGGGCTTTTCTTCTCTTTGCTTCTTACGCGAAATCACCCAGGGGGCAATGGGATTACCTTGCCAACGGGTCGACGGCGGCACCTCGTCGCCGCGCATCACCAGCGACGCGGGGCCAACAGTGGCGCCTGCGCCGAGCCTGGCGGCGGGCAAGGCCACGCAGTGCGGTCCCAGAGTGGCGCCCTCGTCGAGTACGACGGTGTCCATCCGCATGATCCGATCATGGAACAGATGTGTCTGCACCACGCAACCGCGGTTGACCGTGCTGGCGCGCTTCAGCGTCACCAGGTCGGCTTCGGGCAGCCAGTACGTCTCGCACCACACGCCGCGGCCGATCTTGGCCCCCAGTGCCCGCAGCCACAGGTTCATCACCGGGGTGCCGCTCGCCGCGCGAGCGAACCACGGGCCTGCCACCGTCTCGACGAACGTATCGGACACCTCGTTGCGCCACACGAACGACGACCACAGTGGTTGTTCACAGGTCCGAATCCGGCCCACCACAAGCCATTTGGCGCCAACCGCAGTACCACCGGCCACCGCCCCGGCGATCAGCAGCACGATGCCGCCGCCCAGTGCGGCCCAGCCGTAACCGAACTCGACGGCCAGCGCCTGCAGCGCGGCCAGCACCGCGACGCCGATCGCGAAGGTGACGATCACCGGGATCAGCCGGCAGGTTTCGACGGTCGCGCGCATGATCTTCAGCCGCATCGGCGGGCTGTAGGTCAGCGCGACGTCGGCTTCGTCGGCGTGGCGGCGCAACCGGATCGGTGGGCTGCCCAGCCAGGACGAGCCGGCCTTGGCCTTGTACGGGGCGGCCGAGAGCACCGCCACCAGGCCGTCGTCGGGCACCCGGCGGCCGGGCTGAGTGATACCGGAGTTGCCCAGGAACGCCCGCTTGCCGACCGTCGCCTTGGCCACGTGGATCCAGCCGCCGCCGAGCTCGTAGGAGGCGACCATGGTGTCGTCGGCCAGGAACGCGCCGTCTTCGACGACGGTGAACTTCGGGGTCAGCAGCGCGGTGGAGATTTCGGTGTTGCGGCCGATTTTCGCGCCGAGGAGTCGCAACCACCACGGGGTGAGCAGGCTGGCGTACACGGGGAACAGGTAGTTGCGGGCGGCGTCCATCAACCGTTCGGTGGCCCAGAGCTGCCAGCCCACCCGGCTGCGCACCGGGTGGTAGCCCTCGCCGAGGCCGATCGCCAGGATCCGCACCCCGATCACGGTGACGGCGGCGTAGACGACAAGCGACGTCAGGGCGGCCACCGGAATCCACGGTGCGGCCGTGCCGATCGCCGAGAGCAGCGTGGCGCTGTGCCGCGCGGGCCACACCAGCACCGCCAGGCCGACACCCAGCGACACCAAGGGCACCGCGCCGAGGAGCACCGACGTCACGCCGTACATGGCCACCCAGTGCGCGGCCCGCGCCGGCCGGTGTTCCGGCCATGGGTGGCGGGCCTTGCCGGATTTCACCGCCGGCGAACCCTTCCAGTACTGCCCGTTCTTGACCTTGCCGACGACGCCAGAACCGGGTGCCACGTCGGCGTTCTTGCCGATGACCGCGCCGGGGAACAGCGTGGTGCGGGCCCCGATGGACGCATCGTTGCCGACGGTGATCGGGCCGACGTGGAACAGGTCGCCGTCGATCCAATGCCCGGTCAGATCGACCTCCGGTTCGATGGAAACCCGGTGGCCGAGCTGCATCATCCCGGTCACCGGAGGCGCCGAGTGCAGGTCCACGCCTTTGCCGACCTTGTTACCCAGCGCCCGTGCGTAGTACACCAGCCACGGCGCACCCGCGAGGTTCTCCGCGCCGCTGGCGTCGGCCAGCCGTTCGGCGAGCCACACCCGCAGGTGTTCCGATCCGCCGCGGCGGTAGGTGCCCTGTTCGAGGCCGGACAACAACGTCCGCGCGCCCAGCACGGCGATACCCATCCGGCCGAACGGGGTGATGAACAAGATGAAGGCCACTGCCACCAACCACCAGTCGATGGTCGCCAGCCACGGCAGCGGATGCACGGCGGCGGCAATGTTGTTGAACAGCGCCAGCCAGGTCACCCACTGCAGGCCGGTCAGGGTCGCCAGCGGCACCGACAGCAGCACCTGAGCGGCCTGGGTCGACACCGGGGTGGGTTTGACGTGGCGCGGCGTCACCACCGGCGGCGGGGCCAGCTCTTCGAGGAACTCGGCCAGCGACCCCAGCCGGGGATGGTCGTAGAGCTGGGCGACGGTCAGCTGCGGGTAGCGCTCGCGCAGCGCGGCCACCAGCTGCGCGGCCGACAACGAGCCGCCGCCGAGGGCGAAGAAGTCGGCCTCCGGACCGTCGACCACCGCACCGAGGACGTCGCGCCACAGCCCGGCCAGCCAGCCCATCGTGCCGCCGAGATCGGGTTCGGAGTCCTGGTAGCCCGGCGGCGGCCAGGGCAGCGCATTGCGGTCGACCTTGCCTGAGGTGCGGGTGGGCAGCTCGTCGAGCAGCACCAGGCGTGGCACCAGGGCGGCGGGCAGACTCTCGGCCAGGTGGGCCCGGGCGGCGGTCAGGTCGAAATTCGGGTCGGCGCTGGCGATATAGCCGACCAGCATCGGGGTACCGCTGGTGGTGCGCCGGACCGCCGCAGCGCCGCCGCTGACGCCGGGCAGGTGCACCAACGCGGAATCGACCTCGCCGAGTTCGATGCGGCGCCCGCCGACCTTGACCTGGTCGTCGGCGCGGCCCTGGAAATACAGCCCGTCGTTCTCCAACCGGACCAGATCACCACTGCGGTACGCGCGGGCCCACTCCAGCGACGGCATCGGCGCGTACTTTTCGGCGTCCTTCTCCGGATCCAGGTAGCGGGCCAGCCCGACCCCGCCGATCACCAGCTCGCCGACCTCGCCCAGGCCGACGGGCGCTCCGTGGGAGTCGACGACGGCCAAATCCCAGCCGGGCAGCGGACGGCCGATGCTCACGGGAATCGGCCCTGACCCCGGGTCGCTGCGCTCCTGCCCGCCGGTACGCCCGTCCAGCTGGGCCGCGCTGGCCACCACCGTAGCCTCGGTGGGTCCGTAGGTGTTCCACACTTCGCGGCCCTCAACGGCGAGTCGCTCGGCCAGTTCGGGTGGGCAGGCTTCGCCGCCAAAGATCAACAGCCGCACCGCTTCCAGCGCTTCGGCCGGCCACAGCGAGGCCAGCGTCGGCACCGTGGACACCACGGTGATGTCTCGCTGCACCAGCCACGGCCCGAGGTCCATGCCGCTGCGCACCAGGGCGCGCGGGGCCGGCACCAGGCACGCACCGTAGCGCCAGGCCAGCCACATCTCCTCGCAGGAGGCGTCGAACGCCACCGACAGACCGGCCAGCACCCGATCGCCGGGGCTGATCGGGTTGCGCTGCAGGAACATTCGCGCTTCGGCGTCGACAAACGCCGCTGCGTTACGGTGCGTCACAGCAACGCCCTTGGGGGTGCCCGTCGATCCCGAGGTGAAAATGATCCATGCGTCGTCGCGGCCCAGCGGTGCGGTGGCGCGCCAGCCGCGCGAGGAACCCGGACCGCGGGTCAGGCCCGCCTCGGTGATGATGGCGACCACACCGGCTTCGCCGAACACCAGCTCGGCCCGTTCGTCGGGGTCGTCGGCGTCCACCGGGACGTAGGCCGCGCCGGCCGCCAGCGTCGACAGGATCGCCACGTACAGGGCATAACTGCCCGACGGCATGCGGATGCCGATCCGGTCGCCGCGGCCGATACCCCGCGCCGCCAGCCACTCGACGCTTTCCTCGATGTCGGCGATCAGCTCGGCATAGGTGAGCTGCACCGTTCCGTCGTCGATCGCCGCCGCGTCCGGGTAGCTATTGGCGGTGTCGTAGAGGATGTCGATCAGGGTGCGTGCGGGTGGCGCCTGCTCGGACAGCAGGTACTGCGGGGGAATTTCCGGCGTCGCCACGACACTGGATCCTAGGCCGCGCAGTTGACATCGCGGCACCGGACGCGGCCGGTAGTCGGCTCGGTTTGCTGCATGGTGCGTCCACCTGACAGACTGCCGTGAAGAGGGGAGTATTCCTTCGTCGCGGTGTCGTCACCACGGCGGCCAACGTTGGTCGTCCGGTACCGCGGGCCGCTTCGGCGGCGGAAGAGACCTCGGACGTTTTTTGGCGCCCGGAGGTTCTTGTCTGTGAATGTGTCCTCGCTCGAGTGGTTGATCACCATCGGTGTGACGGTGGCGGTGCTGCTGTTCGACATCGTCTTCATCGCCCGCCGCCCGCACGAACCGACGATGCGTGAGTGCGGCATCTACTTGTCGTTCTACGTCGGTCTGGCACTGGCATTCGGACTTTGGGTCTGGAACTTCCACGGCGCGCAGTTCGGCCTCGAGTTCTACGCCGGCTGGCTCACCGAATACAGCCTTTCGGTCGACAACCTGTTCATCTTCATCATCATCATGGCCAGCTTCAAGGTCCCGAAGATCTATCAGCAGCAGGCGCTTCTCGTCGGCATCGTGCTTGCGTTGATCTTCCGCGGCATCTTCATCGCACTGGGTGCCGTTGCCATCGAACAATTTTCGTGGATCTTCTACGTCTTCGGCGCGTTCCTCGTGTACACCGCGATCAGGCTGGTTCGCGATACCGATCACAGCGACGACGCCGAGAACACCGTGGTGCGGCTGGCCAGGAAGTACTTCCGGACCACCGACAAGTGGGAGGGCCTGAAGCTCTACCTCAAGGAGGGCAACCGGCGGCTGATGACCCCGATGTTTCTGGTCATCGTCGCGCTGGGCACCACCGACCTGTTGTTCGCGCTGGACTCGATTCCGGCGATCTACGGCCTGACCCGCGAGCCCTACATCGTGTTCACCGCAAACCTGTTCGCGCTCATGGGATTGCGCCAGCTGTACTTCCTGCTCGGCGATCTGCTCAACCGGCTGGTCTACCTGTCGCAGGGCCTGGCCTTCATCCTGTTCTTCATCGGCGTCAAGCTGGTGCTGCATGCTCTGCACGAGAACGAACTTCCGTTCATCAATGGCGGCGAAAGCGTCCACGTCCCGGAGATCCCGACGCTGCTGAGCCTGGCTGTCATCATTCTGACGCTGTTCCTGACGATGGTCGCCAGCCTGATCAAGACACGTGTGGTCGACAAACGCTGAGCACTCTCCCGGCGGGTTGGGGGTACCCCCAGCCGAAGGCGAGGGGGCGAGCGTAGCGACTTGGGGATATGAGCTAGTCCATTCCCTTCGGGTCCGCGTGAGTGCAACCATTGCCGATCGTGCTTCGTGTCTTTAGCGTGGCCGACATGGCGGAGTTGCGAGTGTTCATCGCAGAGACCGACGGTGCTTGGACGGAATTGACCGAGTTGACCGAGGGTGAGCGCCAGGTGGTGCGGCTGAGCGCCCCGAACCTGCAAGAGGCTGCCCGACGTCGCCGCAAGCTGCCCGCCGATGTTGCCGTGGTGCTTGACCTGGCCGTATCGGTGGCCGACGACCCACGCACGGCGCTGGCCGCGATCTCCGATCACGACGGCGACGAAGGAGCGCGGTACGCCGGAACCGTCGACGGGCTGGCCGGTCTGGTCGCCGATCTCGTTGTCGCCGGGGTGGCCGACGGGGTGACGCTGATCCCGGTCGGGCCCGACGATCTGCGCCCCTGGGCGTACGCCGCGCTGAGCCGCATCCAGGACCGATTGCGGATCCGGGCTGCCTGAACGTGGCCGCCTCTACCCTGGAACGGGGTGCTCGACAAAGGAGGCGGTTCCATGATCGAAGTACTTGCCGACATGCCCGAGGGTGTGGCCGGGCTCAGCGTGTCGGGTCGGGTGAGTGGTGACGACCTGAAGGCATTCAAGCCCACGATGGACGAGCTGCTGAAGTCCGGCGAGGACATCAGAATCGTTGAGGTCATCAACTCCGATTACGAGGGATTCGGCCCTGGCGGCCTGGTCGAAGATCTCAAGCTCGGCCTGGGCACGCTGTTCACCCGCCATGCCGCCTTCAAGCGCGTTGCGGTGGTCAGCGACAAGGAGTGGGTGGTCCACACCATGCATCTGGTGGGGTGGCTGGTGCCCGGCGAGCTCGCGGTGTTCGGCCTCGATGAGCTCGAACAAGCCAAGCAGTGGGCGGCCGGCTAGGCACGTCTCAGCAATATCGTCGAAACAAACGGCACATACCGTGACCGGATGCTGCGACGTCGTTCGGCGCTGGTCGCCAGGTTGGTGGTCGACCAGCCGGGCAGCCCGCAGCAGGCGATCCTCGATGAGTTGCGGCGGGTAATCCTCGACGGTGCCACCCTGCCGGGCACACCAATCCCGTTGGCGGAGGTGGCAGACCTGTTCGGTGTCAGCCAGATCCCGGTGCGCGAATCGCTGAAAACCCTGATCGGGGAGGGGCTTGTCGCGCACCGGTCCAACTCGGGATATACCGTCGCTCAGCTCACCGTCCAGGAACTTCGCGAAATGTACATCGTGCGTGAGACTTTGGAGGCAGCATCGCTGGCCTCTGCGGTCGCCAACGCCACCGACACCGATCGGTCGGCGATCGTGGCGGCGAACGACCTTCTGCAGCAGGCGATCGACAACGACGATCCACTCACGTATCACCGCCAGAGCAGACACTTCCACCTCGCGCTCACCCGTCCGTCGCGGATGTTCCGTCTGCTGCACATGCTCGAATCGGCCTGGAACATGACCGAACCCGTGCAATCGATGGTCCATGTCGCGCCGTCGGCCCGTGCCGCGCTGCATGGGGATCACCGTGAGATGGTCGACGCGTTCCTCGCCGGCGATGTCGAACAACTGCTCACCGTCGCCGAACTTCACGCCCAGCGCCTCAACTCCGTGATCGCCACCCTGCCCACCGATACCGGGCTGCTGCTGTCGGCGGATATATCTTCGACGCAATAACCGGGTAGTTCACCGGAAATACAGGGGAAACGCGCCGTCGATAGCGTCCGGCCATGACCGACATCGACACCTCCCAGAGTGCGAAAGAACTGCCGCCCGGCGCCGTTGTCGGCGCGGGCGACATCGTCGAAGCCGCCGGTCACCCGGTCGGCGGCGGACTTATCAAGCCGGGCTACGACCCACGGCTGACCAACGAAGACCTGGCTCCGCTGCGCAAGCAGAGTTGGAGTTCGTACAACATCTTCGCCTTCTGGATGTCCGACGTGCACAGCGTCGGCGGCTACGTCACCGCGGGCAGCCTCTTCGCGCTGGGCCTGGCCAGCTGGCAGGTGCTCGTCGCGCTGTTGGTCGGCATCGTGATCGTCAACTTCTTCTGCAACCTCGTCGCCAAGCCGAGCCAGGCCACCGGGGTGCCGTATCCGGTGATCTGCCGAAGCGTCTTCGGTGTGCTCGGCGCGAACATCCCCGCCATCATCCGCGGCCTGATCGCGGTGGCGTGGTACGGCATTCAGACCTACCTGGCATCCGCGGCGCTGGATGTCGTGCTGCTCAAGCTGTTCCCGGGGCTCGCGCCGTACGCCGACGTCACTGCAAACGGATTCCTCGGGTTGCCATTCCTAGGCTGGGGCAGCTTCCTTCTGCTGTGGGTGCTGCAGGCCTGCGTCTTCTGGCGTGGCATGGAGTCCATTCGCAAGTTCATCGACTTCTGCGGCCCCGCGGTCTACGTGGTCATGTTCCTGCTGTGCGGCTACCTGATCTACAAAGCAGGCTGGGGCGCAATCGATCTCAACCTCGGCGACGTGAAGTACACCGGCTTCGACTCGATTCCGGTGATGCTCGGCGCGATCGCACTGGTGGTCTCGTACTTCTCCGGCCCGATGCTGAACTTCGGCGACTTCGCCCGCTACGGAAAATCGTTCGACGCGGTCAAACGGGGCAACTTCCTGGGCCTGCCGGTGAATTTCCTGGTGTTCTCGATCCTGGTGGTCGTCACGGCGTCGCTCACGGTTCCGGTGTTCGGCGAGCTGATCACCGATCCGGTGGCGACGGTGGCGAAGATCGACTCGACCTTCGCGATTGTATTGGGCGCGTTGACATTCACCATCGCCACGATCGGCATCAACATCGTCGCGAACTTCATCTCGCCCGCGTTCGACTTCTCCAACGTCAGCCCGCAGCGGATCAGCTGGCGTGCGGGCGGCATGATCGCCGCGGTCGGTTCGGTGCTGATCACGCCGTGGAACCTGTACAACAACCCGGAGGTCATCCACTACACGCTGGAGATCCTCGGTGCGTTCATCGGCCCGCTGTTCGGTGTGCTCATCGGCCACTATTACCTGATCCACAAGCAGAAGGTGATCGTCGACGACTTGTTCACCCTGGCTGAGGACGGAACCTACTGGTACAAAAAGGGTTATAACCCGGCGGCCGTCATCGCCACCGCCGTCTCAGCGGTGGTCGCGGTGATCCCGGTACTGGCCGGCAGTCTGCCCGGTATGCACACCGGCGCGCAGTACAGCTGGTTCATCGGATGCGGGCTGGGCTTGGCGGTCTACTACGTGCTCGCGACGCGCACCAAGCTGGCTGTCGCCCCGCTTCCGTGATGCGGATCTGGGTGATCAATCCCAACACCACCCAGGCGATGACCGACACGATCGCGAAATGCGCTGCGACGGTGGCGGGGCCCGACGTGATCGTCTCCGGTGTCACCTCAGAGATCGGGCCGGAGTCGATCGAAAGCCACTACGACGAGGCGCTGTCGGTGCCGGGTGTGTTGCGGGCAGTTCAGCGCGGTGAGCGAGAAGGTGTCGATGGCTATGTGATCGCCTGCTTCGGAGATCCTGGCCTCGACGCCGCTCGTGAGGTCGCGGCCGGACCGGTCATCGGTATCGCCGAGGCGGCGATGCAGGCCGCCAGTCACCTGGGTACCGGCTTCAGCATTGTCACGACGCTGGCGCGGACCATCGGGCAGTCGGCACATCTCACGGAACGCTATGGCATGCAGCGGTTCTGCCGCGGCATTCATGCCTGCGAGATACCGGTATTGGATCTCGACACCGATCCGAACGCGCGCAAGGTCATCACCGAGGCGTGCCGCGAGGCGATCGAGGCCGATCACTCTGATGCCGTGGTGCTGGGGTGCGCGGGGATGGCCGACATGTGCGGGGAGATCTCGGCCGAGTTGGGTGTACCGGTGGTGGACGGGGTGACTGCGGCGACGCTGACGGTGCAGTCCTTGTTGACGATGGGTTTGCGTACGTCGAAACGAGGGGAGTACGCAACCCCACCGGTCAAGCGCTATCTGCCGGGAGTTGCCCCGGCAGGGTGAAGCTGGCGCCAGTGCTCGGCGATCTCGATACGCCGGGCGATCCATACTCCGTCGTGGGATTGGATGTGGTCACAGAACCGCTCGAGCGCCGCGGTGCGCGCCGGCCGCCCGACCACCCGGCAGTGCAAACCGACCGAGAGCATCTTCGGGGCACCGGCCCTGCCCTCCGCATAGAGCACGTCGAACGCGTCGCGAAGGTGCGCAAAGAACTCCTCGCCGTTGGAAAAGCCTGCGGCAGAGGTGAAGCGCATGTCATTGGTGTCCAGGGCGTAGGGCACCACGAGGTGGTTCTGGCCGTGCACCTGCACCCAGTACGGCAGGTCGTCGGCGTAGGAGTCGGAGTCGTAGACGAAGCCGCCGTGTTCGACGACGAGTTCGCGGGTGTGGGGTGAGTCGCGGCCGGTGTACCAGCCCAGCGGTGCGGCCCCCGTGAGGTCGCGCAGAATCTGCACGGCCTGCGCCATATGGGCGCGCTCGGTGTCTAGGTCGATGTTTTGGTAGGACTTCCACCGCAGGCCATGGCACGCGATCTCGTGGCCGAGCTCCCCGAATGCGGCTACGGCTTCCGGATTTCGTTGCATGGCAAGGGCCACCGCGAAGATTGTCAGTGGAATACCGCGCCGCTCGAACACCCGAAGCACCCGCCAGAGCCCGGCTCGCGACCCGTACTCGTAGAGCGACTCCATGCTCATGTGCCGGTCGGGAAAGGCTTCCGCGGGTGTCATCTCCGACAGAAAGGTCTCCGAGGCCGGATCGCCGTCAAGAATCGAATTCTCGGCACCCTCTTCGTAATTCAGCACGAACTGCACCGCGATGACCGCGCCGCCGGGCCAGTGCGGGTGCGGTGGCGTTCGGCCGTAGCCGACCATGTCTCTCGGATAGCTCATATCGTCAGGCGCTGGCCGCCCACCTTTCCCGAACGCTGCGCAGTCCCTCGTCGGTCAGCCGGCCGAACAGCCGCAGCCGCGCCATGCCCCCGTCGGGATAGACGTCGAGGCGGGCCTCGGTGACCGACCGTTGGACATCCAGCAGGAAGCGATGTCTGGTGTCGGGTTGCAGCGTGGTGGTTCCCAACAGCTCGAACCATTCTCCTGTGCCGTCGCGGCCCATCAGCCTGGCGGCTCCAGGGGCATTGCCAAGGAAATACGACGTGTCCAGTTCGGCGGCGGTCAGCAGGCCCTGGCTGGCCAGCCGCACCTGCACCCAGTCGTTGCCGTCGTCGCGGCGACGAGAGGTCTCCCACCCGTCACCCATGGTCCGGGCCGTTCCGGGCAGCAGCAGATTGTTGGGTGACGAGTAGAACATGTTGGAACAGGCCGAAACTCGCGCCCCATTTTCCAGGGCGGCGAGGTCCAGCGGCAGACCGTCGGCGAGTCGCGGGTCCAGCAGCCCCTCGCCGTGCACCCGAAACCGCGCCACGCCGCCGTCGGGGTAGATCGACAGCCGTACATGGGTCCAGCGGCGAGATGAGTCAACCTTGAACGGGTTTCGGGTATCGCCGTTGACTGGTGCACGTTCGACGATGGTGGTCCAGTCGGTGCAGTGCACGAGGTCTTCGACCGCCGGATAGCCGTCGACGCTGGCCGCCTCGACGGAGATCTGCGGGGGGTAGTTACCGGTGAACCACGCGGTGTCGACCACCACGCCACCCACGATGGCAGGGGCACCCAATCGCACGATCGCGCTATCGCGGTCGTCGGGGCCAACGCCCCGGCGGCGCCGCGTCTCCCAGCCGTCGTAGATCTGACCCTTGTGCCCGAAGGTGGCTGGGCGGAACTCCGCCGATTGCGGCTTGATCAGGTTTTCCCGCTCGGCGAACAGGTCGTCGTTGGCCCACAGCACCGCACCACCGGCGGGCCGGGCCGCCAGATCGGGCAAGGAGAGGAAGTGCGGCTGCGCCTGCGTTGGGTTGTGCGCTCCGCCGATCACCGTTCGAGCCTAAGTGACCCCCTACCGCGGGGCGCGCCGGGCAGCGGCCCGGCGGCTAGATTTCAGGCTTCGATCTCGCCGGCGACGCGCCGTTCGATTGCCGATCGAGTGGCGGCGGGCAGCGCGATCAGTCCGTCGAGTTCGCGTCGTGCCCGGTCGTAGGCGCTGCGCCGCTCCTGCGGGGTGGCGGCGGCGTCCTCGGCCAGATGCAACAGGTGCTGGGCGCGGCTCAGCCGTTGTTGATCTCCGGCTGAGAAGTCACTGCGACGACGACGGATTGCCTCAGCCTCGGCGACGTCGAAGGCGGTCACGTAGTCGCTGACGGCATCGCGATACTCCAGCTGGGCATCGCGGTCGTCGAGGACGTCGTCGACGTGTTCGGGTCGAAGGAACTCCGCACGCTGGCGGGCTTTGTGGAAGGCCACCGTCAGTGGATCCCGCATATCGGTCATCATCGGGAAGTCCAGCAGCTTGGCGACGTCGGTCTCGTAGGAAAGCCAGCGTGCATCCGTCTGGTTGTGGTGAGCCGTGATTCGCCTGATTTCACGCCGATACGCCGACTCGTTGCCGCGGCCCCGGCCGGCCGCCTCGGCGACCGCGATCTTGGCTTGCTGCTTGAGCCGATAGCGTTCCATGCGCCGCTCGGCTCGCCGCTCATTGGCTGCGGCCACCGCCCGGACCCCACCGCCGATCACCCCGCCGAGCGGGAAGATCAGCCACCAGAAATGCCACAGCGAGTCCGCCGTTTCCAGCATGCCATCGGCGCGGGGATGCCTGCCCGACGCTCACTGCCTGCTGGCGAGCATCCCGTTGACGATGCTGTGCAGCGCCCTGCGCACCTCGGCGCCGGTGACGTCGGGCTCGGCGGCATTCGCGATCGTCATGGCCGCGGCGTCGAGCGCCCCGATGAGGATGTGCGCCAACGGACGTGCCGGTTGCGTCTCGAGTTCCCCGGAGTCCATGGCGGCCTGCAGCAGTTGTTCGGTCATGCCGAGGCTGTAGCGCTCGGCAATATCGCGAAAGCCGTCCCAGCCCAGCACATTTGGTGCGTCGAGCAGAATCAGCTGACGGATCTCCCGCTCGGCGCTGATATCCAGCCAGGCGTCCACCGCCGCATGGAGTGCGGCGGCCGGGGTCGCCGGCCCTCGGGCGAGGGTGGCCGCGGCCAGCCGGTTCATCACATCGGCTTCGACGGTCTCGACCACATCGAGGAACAGTGCCGCCTTATCGGCGTACTGGTGATACATCGCGCCCCGGGTGACCCCGGCGCGCTGGGCGATCTCCGGCGTCCCGACCTCGGCGTAGCCGCGGTCACCCCAGAGCTCGCGTGCGGCGGTGCGCAGCGCGTCCTGAGTCGTGGCGGACCGCTGGGCCTGGGTACGTCTGGCAGTCATGTCTTGTATTTCCATACATCCTGTCGGTATCTTACATGCAGACTGTCTGTTTGTTTGTCACTATCAAGGGAGATGGTCATGGACACCGTAGATCTCAGCGGCGGAACCATCCATTACGAAACGGCAGGACCGCCGACCGGAAGGCCGGTCGTCTTCGTTCACGGGTACGCGATGGGCGGCTCGCTGTGGCGGCCGCTGAGCACCCGGCTGGCAGCGCACGGCCTGCGGTGCATCGTGCCGACCTGGCCGCTGGGTGCGCATCAGCAGGCGATGACCAGTAGCGCGGATATGACCATGCCCGGTGTCGCGTCGATGGTCGACGAGTTCCTCGGCGTGCTGGGCCTCGACGACGTCGTGCTGGTCGGAAACGACACCGGCGGGGCAGTCTGCCAGGTGGTCGCCACCGAGTTCCCCGACCGGCTCGGAGCCCTGGTCCTCACCAGTTGTGATGCTTTCGAACACTTTCCGCCCCCGATCCTGGCCCCGTTCATCGCCGCGGCGAAGGTGCCGGTGGCGTGGCGGATCGCGGTGCAGGGCATGCGTTCGCGCCTGGTGCGCAGGCGGGCGTACGGCGCTCTGGCCCACACCAACCTCGACGCGCTGACCGCCGAATGGACCCACCGCGCCGTGCGCGACCCCGCGATCGCCGAGAACCTGCGCCGCTTCACCTCAACACTGACCCAGCAGACCACCCTCGACGCCGCGGCGAAGCTGCCCGCGTTCACCAAACCGGCGCTGATCGCATGGTCGGCCGATGATGCGTTCTTCCCGCAGTCCGACGGCCAGCGGCTCGCCGACGCGCTGCCGCATTCGAGGCTGGAGTACATCGAGAACGCGCGTACGTTTTCGATGCTGGATGCCCCCGATGTGCTGGCCGGTCTCATCGCCGAATTCGTCACGGCCATAGACACGGTGGGTCGCGACGCTGATCGCTGCTAGATCGCGCGTAACCGGCGGATCCGGTCGGCAACCACCCGCGTCGACACCGCCGCCGTCGGCGCCAGCGCCTCAAAGGCGTGTGGGCAGCCCGGATGCACATGCAGCTCGGTCGGCACGCCTGCGGCGGAAAGCCTTGCCGCATAGGCGATGTCCTCGTCGCGGAAGATGTCCAGATCACCGACGTCGATATAGGTCGGCGGCAGTCCGGCCAGATCCTGCGCACGCGCTGGTGCGGCATAGATCGAAACGTCGTCACCGCCGGCACGATCGCCGAGCAACGCGCCCCAGCCGGTGATGTTGTCGTCGTAGTTCCACGTCAGCAGTTCCGGTGCCAGCCCCGGATCCGGGGTGGTGGTGTGGTCGTCGAGCATCGGGTAGATCAGCAGCTGCGCGGTCAGCGCAGGCCCGCCGCGATCGCGGGCCAGCAGGCTGACGCCGGCGGCCAGCCCGCCGCCTGCGCTGTCGCCGGCCACCGCCAGCCGGGCCGGGTCGGCGTCGAGTTCGGCCGCGTGCTCGGCCAGCCAGCGCAGCGCGGCGTAGCAGTCCTCGACCGGGGTGGGGTCCGGATGTTCCGGTGCGACACGGTAATCCACCATCAGCATCGGTGTGCCGGTGGCTGCGACATAACTGCGCAGGACCGCGTCGTAGCCCGGCCGGGTCTCGGCCAGACTGTAGATCATGCCGCCACCGTGCAGGTAGAGCACCGCAGCGCCGGAGGGCTCGGACGTCGGGAAGTACCAGGCGAGATCGAGTTCGGTGCCGTCAGCGGCGGTCACAGTGTGGCGGCTCATTTCGACACCGCTGATCGAACCCCGCATAGCGCCAAGGGCTTCGAAGAACGGGGTGGCCCGTTCCCGGCGGGTGGCGACATCGCCGATCGCGGGCGGCTCGAGTTCAGCGGCCGCGGCCATCAGCGGTTCCATCAGGGTGAGAAGTTCGGGATCCATCGGCAGGGTCACGCCTGCCCACCCTAGGTGCTGGAGTCCAGGCCGACGGGACGAATCAGCCCCAGTTGTCGTAGCCGCCTTCGGGCCCGAGCATCCGCTCGAGACGGCTGCGGTTGATCCGGGCCAACTCGTTGCACACGACCTTGCGTTCGGTCTCGGGGTCGTGATGCATTCGGTCGCGGACCGCGGCGATCACCGACGTGGCGCAGACCTCGCGGGGCAGACCACCGATGTGCATGACGAAGTCGAAGCCGAACTGGTCGGCGTACTCCTTGACTGCCGTCTCGAGTTCGGCCATCACCTCGGGGCATTCATCCCACACCGAGCACTGCTCGGCCTGCGACTTGGTGCTGCCCGGCCGGCGCCCGACATGCGGATAGGCCTGCAGGATGTCATCGATCGAGGACTCCGACAGCGAGAACAGCAGGGCGTCAGCCCGGCGGAAGAGCGAGGTGTGATCGGCGTACGGGCGGCCGCGCGACAGATCGCGGGCCAGCGTCACGCTGTTGCAGCACTCGTAGAGCGCGTGGACAGCCTTCTTGTCCGGCAGCTCGTTGAAGGCCTCGAGACCGATGCCCTGGTGCAATAACACCCGCTCATCATCGAAAAGCCAAACCACAACCGCGTTACTGATTGTTACGGCCAGGCTAATTCTGACCGGGACAAGACGGAGTGACCCTCAGTGCTCTCCAGCGGCGAACCGCTCACGGGAGCGCTCCACCTCGGCCTCGGCCTCGGCGCGGCCGACCCAGTCGGACCCCTTCACGAACTTGCCCGGCTCGAGGTCCTTGTAATGGGTGAAGAAGTGCTGGATCGAATCCAGTTCCTCCTTGGGCACATCGCCCAAGTCCTGGATGTGATCCCAGCGGTTGTCCCCGGCGGGCACACACAGCACCTTGTCGTCGCCGCCGGCCTCGTCGACCATCTTGAACATGCCGACCGGGCGCACCTCGATCAGCACACCGGGGAACACCGACAGCGGCAGCAGCACCAGCGCGTCCAGCGGGTCGCCGTCTTCACCCAGGGTGTCTTCGATGAAGCCGTAATCGGCGGGGTAGGCCATCGGGGTGTAGAGGTAGCGATCCAGGCGAACGCGTCCGGTTTCGTGGTCGACCTCGTACTTGTTGCGCTGACCCTTGGGGATCTCGATGGTCACGTCGAACTGCACCGTGCGACTCCTTCTCGCTGACTTCCGATCGCCGGGCTGATTCCCGGGTCGCTTCGCTCCTGCCCACCGTCCCCGGCGACGCGGCCTACCCTAACGCCAGCGATAGCCTGCGCATCAGGGTGGTTCGGCACAATGAGACCAAGTGGACGTCAGGAGAGCGATGAGGTGGCGCTGGGCCCATGTGGTGCTCGCCGTGGCGGTGATCACGCTGGTCGCCGCCGTGGTGGCGGTCGCCGCTGTCCTGACCCGAGGCGGCAACACCAGCAGCGCGCAGGCGCCGCCCGGGCACGCACTCGTCACCGCCAACCCCGGCGTCATCCCCGTGTCGGACTCGGCGGGGGTGCCCACCGCGGCAGGCATGACCGCGGCGCTGGCGGTTCCCGTCGCCGACCCGAACCTCGGCAACGTGTCCGGCCGGGTCACCGACGCCAAGACCGGCAAGCAGATCTGGGAGTACCGCTCCGATGTGCCGCTGCTGCCGGCGTCGACCAATAAGACGCTCACCACCGGTGCCGCGCTGCTGGCGCTGAACCGCGACGAACGGGTCACCACGACCGTCGTCGCGGCCGACCAGACCGGCCAGCCCGGAGTCGTCGTGCTCGTCGGCGGTGGCGATCCGATCCTGTCGGCAGCTCCGGCCGGCCAGCAGACCTGGTATCGCGGTGCGGCCCGGATCAGCGATCTGGCAGACCAGATCCGCAAGAGCGGGGTCACCGCAACGGCCGTGCAGGTCGACGACTCCCTGTACAGCGGACCGGATTTCGCGCCCGGCTGGGATCCCGCCGACATCGACGGCGGAGACATCGCGCCGATGCAGTCGGTGATGATCGACGCCGGCCGCATCCAGCCGACGACGGTCGACTCGGCGCGGTCGCGGACTCCCGCGCTGGACGCCGGACGCGCCCTGGCCAGTGCCCTCGGGCTGGATCCGGCCAAGGTCACCATGGCCCCGAATCCGCCGACCGGCCGGCAGCTGGCGTCGGTGCAATCGGCACCCCTGATCGAACGGCTGCGGCAGATGATGAACGCCTCGGACAACGTGATGGCCGAGTCGATCGGCCGGGAGGTGGCCAAGGCGACCGGCCGTCCGGTGAGCTTCGCCGGAGCCGTCGACGCGGTGACCAACAAACTCTCCGGCGCCGGCGTCGACATGACCGGCGCCGCCCTGTTCGACTCCAGCGGGTTGTCGGTGCTCGATCGGCTGACCGCCAAGACCCTCGACGAGGTGGTCCAGGCCGCGGCCGGGCCCGATCAGCCATCGATGCGTCCGCTGCTCGACGTGCTCCCGATCGCCGGGGGCAGCGGGACCCTGTCGGATCGTTTCCTCGGCGGCGATCCGAAGGCGTCGTCGGCGGGCTGGCTGCGCGCCAAGACCGGGTCGCTGACCGCCATCAACTCGCTGGCCGGAATCGTCACCGATGACAGCGGACGCGTGCTGACATTCGCGTTCATCTCCAACGACGCCGGCCCGATGGGCCGGGTCGCCCTCGACGCCCTTGCCGGCGCCCTACGCACGTGTGGATGTGGCTCATGAGCAGTTCGTCTCAATTGACCGTCGGACGGGCCGTCGATTGGGCGTTCGCCGGGAACGTCGGCGCATGGCTGACCCGACCCGGCCCGGCGTCCACCGACTACACCCGAAACCAGGTCGTCGACGAGCTGGCGGCTGCCGCGATCAAGGCCGAAGGCCCGGTTCGTGAGGTCACCCGGATGGGCGGCGACGCCCCCGTGCCCGACGCGCGCATCGTCGACCGTCAGGGCTGGGTCCGGGCGGCCTCGGACTCGATGCGGGTGATGACCGGCGGCACCCAGACGCCCGCCAACGCCATCACCGGCCGGGTCACCGGAGCGCAGACCGGCGCCGTGCTGGCGTTCATCTCCTCGGGCATCCTCGGCCAGTACGACCCGTTCGCCGATACCGAGAACGCCGACGACGGACTACTGCTGCTCGTCTATCCGAACGTCATCGCCGTCGAGCGCCAGCTGCGGGTCTCACCGTCCGACTTCCGGCTGTGGGTATGCCTGCACGAGGTGACGCACCGGGTGCAGTTCACCGCCAATCCCTGGCTGGCACAACATATGTCGCAAGCGCTCGGGGTGCTGACCTCCGATGCGGCCGACGATGTGACGCAGGTGGTGGCGCGGCTGGCGGACTTCGTCAAGAAGCGCCGCGAAGGTACGCAGGGGCCCAACGAGTCCGGCATCCTCGGGTTCATGCGCGCGGTGCAGTCCGAGCCGCAGCAGGAGGCACTCGATCAGCTGCTGGTGCTGGGCACACTGCTCGAAGGCCATGCCGACCACGTCATGGACGCGGTCGGCCCGGCCGTCGTGCCGTCGGTGCAGAGCATCCGCAACCGGTTCGACCAACGCCGCCAGCGCAAGCAGCCGCCGCTTCAGCGGCTGCTGAGGGCGCTGCTCGGCGTGGACGCCAAGCTCAGCCAGTACACCCGCGGCAAGGCCTTCGTCGACCACGTGGTGGACCGGGTCGGGATGGACCGGTTCAACACGGTGTGGACCAGCGCGCAGACGCTGCCACTGCCCGACGAGATCGAAGATCCGCAGCGGTGGATCGACCGGGTGCTGTAGCCGCACTGCGGGCCGTGGTGGCCGGCTTCGCGACGGACTGCCTGCCCGGCGCCACGTCGTGGTGTGTGGCGCTGTCCGGTGGTCCGGATTCGGTGGCGCTGACGGCCGCGGCCGCCGCAGCCCTGCCGACCACCGCGCTGATCGTCGACCACGGTCTGCAGGCAGGCTCGGCCGACGGTGCCGAGATCGCGCGCCGCCAGGCGCACGATCTCGGCTGTGTCGACGCCCAGGTGCTGCGGGTAGCGGTCGGCACGGGCGGCGGCCCGGAGGCCGCCGCCCGCGCCGCCCGCTACGCCGCACTGGGCGCAGCCCGGGGCGATGCCCCGGTGCTGCTGGCGCACACCCTCGACGACCAGGCCGAGACCGTGCTGCTCGGACTTGGCCGCGGCTCAGGCGCCCGCTCGATCGCCGGGATGCGCGCGGCCGACCCGCCCTGGTACCGCCCGCTGCTGGGCGTGCGCCGCGCCGTCACCCACGACGCATGCGTCGAACTGGGCCTGACCCCGTGGGACGACCCGCACAACCACGACGCCCGCTTCACCCGGGTCCGCCTTCGTACCGAAGTGCTGCCTCTGCTCGAGGACGTGCTCGGCGGCGGCGTGGCCGAGGCGCTGGCGCGCACCGCCGCCGCGCTGCGCGAGGACACCGACGCCCTGGACAGCTTGGCCGAGGACGCGATCGACGACGACGACGAGACCGTCGCCGTCGCCGCCTTGACCGCGTTGCCCACCGCGGTGCGGCGGCGGGTGATCCGGCTCTGGCTGCTGCGCGGCGGGGCGGCGAACCTGACCGACAAGCAGATCCGCGGGGTGGACGCGCTGGTCACCGCCTGGCGCGGCCAGGGCGGGGTGGCGGTCGGCTCGGATCTGAGACAGCAAAGATTGTTCGCGGGCCGACGGGACGGCAGGCTGATGCTGTACACCCAGCTGGTGTGAGATTGGTTGTTAGGCCCCGGTCATGGCACAGTGTGGGCGTGTCGGCGCACGAGCTGTACCCCGGGGACATCAAATCGGTCTTGTTGTCACAAGAGCAGATTCACGCCCGGACCGCCGAACTGGCCGACCTGGTCGCCAAGGACTACGCCGACAATCTGGGCGGGCAGGATCTGCTGCTGGTGACCGTGCTCAAGGGTGCGGTGATGTTCGTCACCGACCTCGCCCGGGCGCTGCCGGTGCCCACCCAGCTGGAGTTCATGGCCGTCAGCTCCTACGGGTCGTCGACCTCGTCATCGGGCGTGGTCCGCATCCTCAAGGACCTCGACCGCGATATCCACGACCGTGACGTGCTGATCGTCGAGGACATCGTGGACTCCGGGCTGACGCTGTCCTGGCTGCTGCGCAACCTGGCCACCCGCCATCCCAAGTCGCTGCGGGTGTGCACGCTGTTGCGCAAGCCCGATGCCGTGCGCGCCGACGTCGAGATCGCCTACGTCGGCTTCGACATTCCGAACGAGTTCGTGGTCGGCTACGGCCTGGACTATGCCGAGCGCTACCGCGACCTGCCCTACATCGGCACGCTGGACCCGAAGGTCTACCAGATCTGATTCCCCCCCGCCCAAACCGACGTTTGGCCGAGGAAGTGCGAGTAGATCGCGGCATAACGTCGATCTCGGCGCCAAACTGAAGTGGTGCGTGCCTCGGATGACCTGTTGCGCCATCTGTGCCGGGCTCGTGACCATGCCGACCGGCACTATGACCAGCCGCTCGATCTGGAGCAGCTCGCCGCGGTGGCGGGCATCAGCAAGTACCACTTTCAGCGGCTGTTCACGGCGACGTACGGGATGTCGCCGGCCGAGCATCTGTCTCGCAGGCGGGTGGAGCGAGCGCAGGATCTGTTGCGCGCCACCAATCTCACCGTCACCGAGGTCTGTATGACGGTCGGCTTCACGAGCCTGGGATCGTTCTCCACGAGATTCCGCGAGCTGGTCGGCGTGAGCCCCAGCGAGTTTCGCCGCCGCTATTCCGATGGCGCGCCGCGGATTCCGGGCTGTTACCTGTTCATGGCGGGCCTGGCCGAGCGGTATCCACCCGCCGACGCAGGCAGCGCAATCCAGGAGAAGCCGGGCGGCCGCGGCCCCGCTTAACGTCGTTGGCATGATCACAAACATCTCGCTGGTATCCGTTTTCGTGCGCGACATCGACGAATCGCTGGCCTTCTATACCGACGTCCTCGGCTTCGAGGCGAAGGACGATCTTCAGCTCGGTCCCGACTTCCGTTGGTGCACAGTGGTTCACCCGAATCAGCCTGAGCTGCAGGTTCACCTGACCACGCCGAGTAAGCCGCTGTCCGACGATTTGATCGCGGCGTTCCAACGCGCGCAGGCCGCCGGTGGGCTTCCCGGTCTCGGCCTCGCCGTCGACGACTGCCGCGCGACCTACGAACAGCTCAAAGCCAAGGGCGTCGAATTCCTCCAAGCGCCCGAGGAGCGGCCGTATGGGGTCGAGGCGCTGATGCGGGACAACTCCGGCAACTGGATGGTGCTCGTCGAGACCCGGGACTACACGCCGGAAGATTTCGAGGGCTTCGCCGAGGCCAAGGCGGCGAGCGCCGACTAGCCGAGTTCCCAGACCGCGGTCACCGAGAAGCCGACCGTCTGCTGGCCGGGCGAGAGCGGAACGGAACTGGCCATCGCGCCGCGCGGCATCGGCATCGGCGGGGGTGGCGGCGGTGAGCCGCCGGGCGCCTCCGAGATCGAGATGACCTTGCCCAGTGAGAGCCCGGACAGTTCGGCATACTGCTGGGCGCGCTGCTTGGCGTCGTTGAATGCTCGCGCCCTGGCATCGCTGACCAACTTGGAGTCGTCCTCGATGGAGTAGCTCACCGAGTTGATCCTGGTGGCGTCGCCGCCGGCGCCGACGACGTTGGCCAGCACCTGGGATGCGGTGTCGAGCTTGCGGATCTTGATCTGGATCGAATTGCTCGCCCGGTAGCCGGTGATCACCGAGTTGTCGCTGTACTGCGGTTGCAGGCTGACCTGGGTCGTGCTGATGTCCTTGGGGTCGATCCCGCTGGCGTTGAGCGCATTGAGCACCGAATTCTGGCGGTCGTTGGCCTGATTCATCGCCGTCGTGACATCGTTCGCGGCGGCCTCGACGCTGACGTCGGCGGTCAGGGTATCGGGCACGCCCTGTACCTCGCCGGACCCGACGACGGTGACCTGACGGGGGTTCGTGCCGACCGGGGCTGCCGGTGCGGAGTCGCAGCCGGTCAGCACAGCCGCGGCCATCCCCATCGCAGCCAGCGCAACAACGACACGACGTCCGGCGATTGGCATGCCTGACACCGTAGCGTGCAGCGCTAGGTTTTTGGCATGGCGAAGATTGCGCTCACCCACCTTGGCGGGCCCACCACCCTGATCGAGATCGACGGGTGGCGCATCCTGACCGACCCGACGTTCGATGCGCCGGGACGGCGCTACACGTTCGGCTGGGGTACCTCGTCGATCAAGGTCGCCGGTCCGGCCCAGCCGCCCGAGCTGGTGGCGCCGGTCGATGTGGTGCTGCTCAGCCACGACCAGCACGCCGACAATCTCGACGACGCCGGCCGCGTGCTCCTGGCGCAGGCGGGCACAGTGATCACCACGGTGCCTGCGGCCCGACGGCTGGCACCGCTGACGGCGCGCGGCCTGGCGGACTGGGAGTCGACGACGGTGCAAGCCCCGGGCCGCCCACCGCTGCGCATCACCGCAACGCCTGCCCGGCACGGACCGAAGTTCAGCCGGCCGATCGCGGGCAAGGTCAACGGTTTTGCGCTGCACCGCCATGGCGAGGACACCGCCGCGCTGTGGATGTCGGGGGACACCGTGCTCTACGACGGCCTGCGCGAGGTCGCCAGACGGATACCGGTCGACGTCGCGCTGCTACACCTCGGTGGGGTGCGGTTCGGGTTCACCGGGCCGGTCCGCTTCACGATGACCGCGCGCGACGGCGCCGAGCTGATCCGCCTGCTGCGCCCGCGGGTCACCGTGCCGGTGCACTACGAGGGCTGGACCCACTTCCGGGACCCGGAAAGCGTTGCTCGCCAGACACTCTCGGACTCTGATGTCCGCTGGCTTACCGCAGGGGAGCGAGTCGAGGTCTAGGACTGCTCGCTCACGTGATCGCCGATGGCCTTCATGATCGCCTCGCCGGCGCGGCCGAACAGGTCGTCGCGCTTGCGTTGCGCCCAGTCGTGTGACGCCTCGGTGGACCGTAGCTGTCCCTTGAAGTGCGGCATGACTTTTCGGGCGAACAGTTCATAGGAGTGGTAGGTGGCCTGCGGGTCGGCCCAGTCATGGCCGAGCATCAGGAACGTGCCGAAGCCACCCGAGCGCTCCAGCAGGTCTTCGATATAGGCGATCGCATCGGCGGGGGTGCCGATACAGCAGCCGCCACCGGCGGCGTAGTCGGCGACGAACTGCCGCGGAGACTGCTCGGCCGCCTCAACCTCGTTGGACAGCGGGACGAAGCCCGCTGCGCCGAAGTAGTTCGCGAAATCCTGCAGGCCGTAGGTGCAGTCGTCGATGGCCTGTTCGCGGGTGTCGGCCAGGTGCATGATGCCCAGGACCCGCCAGGTGGAGCGGTCGGGCTCCGGGCGGCCAGCCTTGGCAGCCTGGTCGACCACGATTCCCCAGGCGTCCTCCAGCGCTGCGAAGCCGCCGGGTACCGACATCGACAACGACAGCAGCGATGTGCCAAGCTGACCGGCCAGTCGTGGCCCGGACGGGGAAACCATTGCTGCCGTGGATATTTCGGGATACGGCCAGGTATAGGGCCGGATGTGCAGTGCCGCCTCACGCAGGGTGAACCAATCCGAGTGCCGGTCGACACGCTCGTCGGGTCCGGCGCGGAACAGCGCCAGGATCGCGTCGAGCGACTCCTGCATCATCCGGCGCTGCTCCACCGGATCGATGCCCATCATGTAGGCGTCCGACGGCAGCGCGCCGGGGCCGGTCCCGAACATCACCCGGCCGCGCGTCAGGTGGTCGAGCAGCACCCAGCGGTCGGCGACCATCAGCGGGTGGTGATACGGCAGCGACACCACACCGGTGCCCAGCCGGATGTGCTTGGTGCGTTCGGCGGCCGCGGCAATGAACACCTCCGGACAGGCGATCAGCTCGTAGCCGCCCGAATGGTGCTCGCCGAACCACGCTTCGTCGAAGCCGAGCCGATCCAGCGCGACGGTCCGCTCGAGGTCGTATTCCAGTGCGACGGTGGGGGATTGGCCGACCGGGTGAAACGGGGTGAGGAACACTCCGAAGTTCAGCGGCCGGTTCGTCATGACGACTCCACTTCGGTCAAGAATTCCAGCAGTATTCGGTTCACGTCGTCGGGACGCTCCTGCTGCACCCAGTGCCCGGCGCCCTCGATCCACGTCTCGGTGTACGGGCCTGCGACCACCTCGCGGGCGCGGGCGGGGTTCATCGTCGACCCGATCGGGTCGGCGGTACCGCCGACGAACAGCGCGGGCACATGAATCCGGGTGTCGGCCAGCGCAGGGGTGGACTCCCAGTTGCGGTCGTAGTTCCGGTACCAGTTCAGCGCTCCGGTGAAGCCCGTTCTGCTGAACTCGCTCACGTAGTGGTCGAACTCGTCCTCGCTGAGCCAGCCCGGTGGTGCATCGGGTCCCGTCAGGTTGTCGAACGTGCCGCGCATCGTCGTGGCGACGTCGGCGGCCATCTCGGCGTCGGCCTTGCCGGGCTCCTGGAAGCGCAGCATGTAGAAGTCGTCGCCGAACTTCTCCCGCCACCGCTCGGTCGGGCGGGTGCGGGCCCGGGGGATCGGTGGGACGGACAGGCCCGCGACCGCACGGACCCGGTCGGGGTGCAGCAGCGCGGTGTGCCAGACCACCATGGCGCCCCAGTCGTGCCCGATGAAGACGGCTCGGTCGGCGCCTCCGCCAACTTCGGAGTCGAGCAGGCCGACCAGGTCGCCGGTCAGCGCGTGGATGTCGTAGGCCTCGACCGCGTCCGGTGCCGACGATCCGCCGTAGCCGCGCTGGTCGGGAACAAGCACGTGGTAGCCGGCCGCAGCCAGCACCGGGATCTGATGTCGCCACGAGTAGGCCAGCTCGGGGAAGCCGTGCGCCAGGATCACCACGGGCGCACCGCGATCGCCGGCTTCGATGACCCGCAGCCGAACTCCGTCGCCGTCAACTACCTGTTCGGTCGGAGCGAGCACCGTGCCAGCCAAGCACAGCTTCGTACCGCCGGAAAGGGCCCATTCGGCGCACAGCGAACGCCGACTAATGGTCGGCGGAAACCCTGGGGGCACTTGCCCACGTTGGTCTAGCGGTAGCCTGAACTATCCCAGCTGCGCATATCGGAAGGACCGGGCCGCATAGGCCGATGCTTGATGAACCGCAAAAACGTGATCCGCACACTCACGGTGATTGCCGTTGTGCTGCTGCTCGGCTGGTCGTGGATCTATTTCAGTGACGACACCCGGGGCTACAAGCCCGTCGACACATCGGTGGCGACTGCGCAGATCAACAGCAACAACGTCAACAGCGCGCAGATCGACGACCGGGAACAACAGCTCCGCCTCGACCTGAAGAACGGCAACGGCGACACCGAGAACTCGAACAAGATCATCACCAAGTACCCGACCGGGTACGCGGTCGACCTGTTCAAGTCGCTGACTGACAAGAACGTCAAGACGAACACCACGGTCAACCAGGGCAGCGTCCTGGGCTCACTGCTGGTCTACATGCTGCCGCTGCTGCTGCTTGTCGGCTTGTTCGTGCTGTTCTCCCGGATGCAGACCGGCGGCCGGATGGGCTTCGGCTTCGGCAAGTCCAAGGCCAAGCAGCTCGGCAAGGACATGCCCAAGACAACGTTTGCCGACGTGGCCGGCGTCGACGAGGCGGTCGAAGAGCTTTACGAGATCAAGGACTTCCTGCAGAACCCGACGCGGTATCAGGCGTTGGGCGCCAAGATCCCCAAGGGCGTTCTGCTCTACGGTCCGCCAGGTACGGGCAAGACGCTGCTGGCCCGCGCGGTCGCCGGTGAGGCCGGAGTTCCGTTCTTCACGATTTCAGGTTCGGACTTCGTCGAGATGTTCGTCGGTGTCGGCGCCTCACGTGTGCGCGACATGTTCGAGCAGGCCAAGCAGAACAGCCCGTGCATAATCTTCGTCGACGAGATCGACGCCGTCGGTCGCCAGCGCGGCGCCGGTATGGGCGGCGGCCACGACGAACGCGAGCAGACCCTCAACCAGCTGCTGGTCGAGATGGACGGCTTCGGCGACCGGCAGGGCGTGATCCTGATCGCGGCCACCAACCGGCCCGACATCCTCGACCCCGCGCTGCTGCGCCCCGGCCGCTTCGACCGCCAGATCCCGGTGTCCAGCCCGGACCTGGCCGGCCGCAAGGCGGTGCTGCGGGTGCACTCGCAGGGCAAGCCGATGTCCCCCGACGCCGACCTTGACGGCCTGGCCAAGCGCACCGTCGGCATGTCCGGCGCCGACCTGGCCAACGTCATCAACGAGGCCGCGCTGCTCACCGCCCGCGAGAACGGCACCATCATCACCGCTGCCGCGCTCGAGGAAGCCGTCGACCGGGTGATCGGCGGCCCGCGCCGCAAGGGCCGCGTGATCAGTGAGCTCGAGAAGAAGATCACCGCCTATCACGAGGGCGGCCACACTCTGGCGGCGTGGGCGATGCCCGATATCGAGCCGATCTACAAGGTGACGATCCTGGCCCGCGGGCGTACCGGCGGCCACGCCGTGTCGGTGCCCGAGGACGACAAGGGCCTGATGACCCGCTCGGAGATGATCGCCCGGCTGGTGTTCGCGATGGGCGGCCGCGCCGCCGAGGAACTGGTGTTCCGCGAGCCGACCACCGGCGCGGTGTCCGATATCGACCAGGCCACCAAGATCGCCCGTGCGATGGTGACCGAGTACGGCATGAGTTCCAAGCTGGGTGCCGTCAAGTACGGCACCGAGCACGGCGATCCGTTCCTGGGCCGCACGATGGGCACCCAGTCGGACTACTCGCACGAGGTCGCCCGCGATATCGACGACGAGGTCCGCAAGCTCATCGAGGCCGCCCACACCGAGGCGTGGGCGATCCTCACCGAGTACCGCGACGTGCTCGACACCTTGGCCGGTGAGCTCCTGGAGAAGGAGACGCTGCACCGCAAGGAGCTCCAGGCGATCTTCGGTGAGGTGAAGAAGCGGCCGCGCCTGACGGTGTTCGACGATTTCGGCGGCCGCATCCCCTCGGACAAGCCACCGATCAAGACACCCGGCGAGCTGGCCATCGAACGCGGCGAGCCGTGGCCCAAGCCGATGCCGGAACCGGCTTTCAAGAAGGCGATCGCTCAGGCCAGCGCAGCGGCGCAGGCCCAGCAGCCCAACAGTGGCAACGGCGGAAATGGCAACGGCGCACACGGTGCTCCGCAGCCCGCCGGCCAGCCCGGCTCGACTCAGCCCGACTACGGCGCACCCGCCGGCTGGCACGCACCCGGCTGGCCGCCAGGGGGACCGCCGCCGCAGGGCGGCTACTGGTACCCGCCGCCGCAGGGGTGGGCCCCTCCCGGTCCGCAGCAGGGCCAGCCCTATCCGCCGTATCAGCCGCAACCCGCTCCGCGTCACGCTGGTCCCAATGGGCCGCAACAGGATCCGGGCGATGGTGGGCGGTCGAAAGCACCGGACAACGGTTAAATGACGAACGGAGCTTCGATGCCGCAGCCGAATTCGGTCACGCTGGGCGCCCCGGTGTTCGATCAACCGCGCGCTGAAGCGGCCGTTCGCGAACTGTTGCTGGCGGTCGGGGAAGACCCCGACCGCAGCGGTCTGGTGGACACCCCGGCCCGCGTCGCGCGGGCGTTCCAGGAGATGTTCGCCGGTCTGTACACCGACCCCGATGCGGTGCTGGAGACCACCTTTGACGAGCAGCACGACGAGCTGGTGCTGGTCAAGCAGATCCCGATGTACTCGACCTGCGAACACCATCTGGTGGCCTTCCACGGAATGGCGCACGTCGGCTACATCCCCGGTGAGGACGGCCGCATCACCGGCCTGTCGAAGCTGGCCAGGGTCGTCGACATGTACGCCAAACGCCCGCAGGTGCAGGAGCGGCTTACGGGGCAGATTGCCGATGCGATCATGCGCAAGCTCAAGCCGCGTGGGGTGATCGTCGTCATCGAAGCCGAGCACCTGTGCATGGCGATGCGCGGGGTGCGCAAGCCGGGGGCCATCACCACGACGTCGGCGGTGCGCGGACAGTTCAAGACCGACAAGGCATCCCGATCCGAGGCGCTGGATCTCATCCTGCGTAAATGACGCACTCACACGGGCCGCGCACGCTGGTGATGGGGGTTGTCAACGTCACCGACGACTCTTTTTCCGACGGCGGACGCTATCTCGATCCGGCCCGCGCTGTCGAGCAGGGACTGGCCTTGGTGGCCCAGGGCGCGGCCATCGTCGACGTCGGCGGTGAATCCACCCGGCCAGGAGCGGTCCGAATCGACGCCGCGGTGGAGGCCGCCCGCGTCGTGCCCGTCATCAAAGAGCTTGCCGCCCAGGGAATTACCGTGAGCATCGACACCATGCACGCGGCAGTGGCGGCCGCCGCCCTCGACAGCGGCGCGAGCATCGTCAACGACGTGTCCGGCGGCAAGGCCGATCCGGCAATGGCCCCGCTGGTGGCAGAGGCCAAGGTGCCGTGGGTGCTGATGCACTGGCGTTCCGTGCGCGCCGAGCATCCCCACGACGTGCCGGCCTATGGCGACGTCGTCGCCGAGGTGCGCGACGAACTGCTCGCCGGCGTCGATGCAGCCGTCGCCGCAGGTGTCGACCACGAGAACCTGATCATCGATCCGGGACTGGGATTCGCCAAGACCGCGCAACACAATTGGGCCCTGCTGCACGCGCTGCCCGAGTTCGTCGCCACCGGCATTCCGGTGCTCGTCGGCGCCAGCCGTAAGCGGTTCCTCGGTGCGCTGCTCGCCGAAGCCGACGGAACCGTCCGGCCACCGGACGGGCGCGAGACCGCCACCGCGGTGATCTCCGCACTGGCTGCGCGAAGCGGCGCGTGGGGTGTCCGGGTGCACGACGTGCGGGCCAGTGTGGATGCGCTGAAAGTGGTACAGGCTTGGGAGGATGCCGATGGCTGATCGCATCGAACTGCGCGGTCTCACCGTCCGCGGCAATCACGGCGTGTTCGACCACGAGCGCCGTGACGGGCAGGACTTCGTCATCGACATCACCGTGTGGATCGACCTGGCCGCGGCCGCCACCAGCGACGACCTCGCCGACACCTACGACTACGGCACGCTCGCGCAGCGGGCCGCCGCCATCGTCGGCGGGCCGGCGCGCAACCTGATCGAGACGGTTGCCGCCGAGATCGCCGAGGACGTGATGACCGACCAGCGGGTGCACGCGGTCGAGGTGGTCGTGCACAAGCCTGACGCGCCAATCCCGTTGGCGTTCAGAGATGTTGCGGTGGTCGCGCGCCGCTCCCGGCGGGGGGGACGGGGCCAGATCGTGCCGCTCGGAGGTGGCGTATGACGCGGGTGGTGCTGTCCATCGGCTCCAACCTCGGCGACCGGGTGGCGCGGTTGCAGGCCGCCGTCGACGGGCTCGGTGTCTCGGTGCGCGCGCTCTCACCGGTCTACGAGACCGACGCCTGGGGTGGTGTCGAGCAGGGCGCCTTCCTCAACGCGGTCGTGATCGCAGACGATCCCGGCGCCGACGAACACGAATGGTTGCGGCGGGCACAGGCTCTCGAAGACGCCAACGGACGTGTCCGTGAGCAGAAATGGGGACCGCGCACCCTCGATGTCGATCTCGTCTCCTGCTACGAGACTTCACCGGCCGGCGACTCCGAGGTCTTCTCCCGCGATGAGGGTTTGACGCTGCCGCATCCGCTGGCCCACCTGCGGGCGTTCGTGATGGTGCCGTGGCTGGCTGTCGACCCCGACGCTGAACTCACCGTTGCCGGTGCGCCACAGCGCGTCGACCGGTTGCTGACCGAGCTCGAGGCGGCCGACCGGGACGGCGTCCGCTTGACCGGCCTGGTGCTGCGGCTGGGCGACAATGTGGAGCCGGAGGCCTGATGGGGCCGACACGGAAACGCGACCTCGCCGCCGCGGTCGTCGGCGTCGCGATCGTGGCCTGGCTGCTGATGCGGGTTCTGTACCACTACTTCCCGCCGATCACGTTGTGGACCGGGCTGTCGCTGCTGGCCGTCGCCGCGATCGAGGCCGGCTGGGCGGTGTCGGTGCGGGCCAAGATCAGTGCCGGGCAGATCGGTGTCGGTGGCGGCCGGCTGCACCCGTTGACCGTGGCGCGCAGCGTGGTGATCGCCAAGGCCTCGGCGTGGGTCGGCGCACTGATGCTGGGCTGGTGGGCCGGCGTGCTGGTCTTCCTGTTGCTCCGGCGCAGCGAGCAGGTCGCCGGGAGCTTCATCCCTGGTGCCGCGGTGGCCGCCGCGAGCGCCCTGGCTCTGGTGGTCGCGGCGATGTGGCTGCAGCATTGCTGCAAGTCGCCCGGCGACTCGACCGACGACGCCGACGGTGCCCCGGAGTAGTCCCACAGAGCGCTCTGGGGGTCCTCTGGGGGCGAATCGCCGCAGCTCGACGACACGCCCACGGACATCGCGCGGGTACAGTCACCCCATGACCGTTCTGTCCCGCGGCGCCAAAAATCGGCGCGGCGGCCGCAGGCCGGGTTGGCTGCTGTTGACAGTGTTGCTGGTCCTTGCCATCGCGGCCAGTTCCGCATTGGTCTTCACCAACCGTGCCGAGCTGCTCAAGCTGGCGGTCATCCTGTCCGTGTGGGCCGCCGTGATCGGGGCGTTCGTCTCGGTCATGTACCGCAGGCAAAGCGATATCGACGCGGCCCGGGCGCGTGACCTCAAACTGGTCTACGACCTGCAGCTCGACCGCGAGATCTCGGCTCGCCGCGAGTACGAGCTGAGCGTCGAGTCGCACCTGCGCCGCGAGCTGGCCTCCGAGCTGCGCGCGCAGGCCGCCGACGAGGTGGCCGCCCTGCGCTCGGAGTTGGCCGCACTGCGGGCCAACCTGGCGATCCTGTTCGACGCCGACCTGGGCGACCGGCCCGCGCTCGAGGGCGATCGGGCCGGGGACTGGACCCGCGACACGACGACCATGCCGCCGGTGCCCGGCCGTGTCGAGAGCAGCCGGATCACACCGGTCCGTCCTGACGACACCGGCAGCCGCCCGGTCACCGCCGAAAATCCGATCATCGACGTTCCCGAGGAACCGCTGGTCGCGTCGCAGCCGTATGCCCCGCCGCCCCCGCCGCGTCGTCGTCGGCGTGCTGAAACCGAGCCCGAGCCTGCGTTCGGCGGATCGCATCGGCGGCCATCGGACAACGGTGAGCAGCCTGCTGAACGGCCATTCGCACCGCCTCCGCCCCCGCGTCCTGAGCCGCAATCCGACGTCGCGGCCGCCGCCGCGGCCCTGGCGGCGGAAAGGCCCCCGGCTCGTGAAGAGCCGGAATGGCGACCGGTGGATGCCGATGGCACATGGCTGCCGCCCGGCGCGCCCGGCAGCAACTGGGTGGCGAACGCCGACAGCGGCATCGTCGTCCCGTCAGCCGCGGCGGCAGCGCCCACCGCCGAAGAGCCGCGCGGCAGGCATTGGACCCCGCCGGAGGAACCCGCTCCGGCCGCCGAACCGGAGCCGCAGCCCCAGCCCGAGCCGGCGACTCCGCGGGCCCGCCATTCGGTCGGCGGCTCCGAATACGGTCAGCCGGACACCGAGACGCCACCTCCGCCACCACCAGCCCGGCACCGCGGTGCGGCCGAGGAAGAGCCGCCGCGGCGAAGGGCCCGCGACGGCGAGCAGACCGGGGGGCAATCGGTCGCCGACCTGCTGGCCCGGCTGCAGGCCAACGGCAACGCCGAGGGTGGCGGCCGCCGCCGCCGGCGTGAGGACTAACACAGCCTGGTCAGAGCCCGGTACCCGCCAGGTTAGAGTTGTGAAGACCGTCCGGTACCCGACACAGGACCGGAACGAAAACACTCATTGACGTCAGCGAGGTCGTCGACGTGGGGACCCCCAGCGGCTTGCGCCCGGCCCGGCTCAAGGTCGGCATCGTCTCGGCCGGCCGCGTCGGCACTGCACTCGGCTTGGCCTTGGAACGTGCCGAGCACGTGGTGGTCGCATGCAGCGCGATCTCGGCGACATCGCGCGGGCTGGCCGAGCGTCGGCTCCCCGACACTGAGATCCTGCCGGTTCCCGACGTCGCCGACCGGGCCGAGCTATTGCTGCTGACCGTGCCGGACTCCGAGTTGCCCGGGTTGATCAACGGCCTGGCCGCGACCGGGGCCGTGCACCGCGGAACCATCGTCGTGCACACCTCGGGTGCCAACGGGGTCGCGATCCTGGCCCCGCTGGCCGAGCAGGGCTGTGTCCCGCTGGCGATTCACCCCGCGATGACGTTCACCGGCGCCGAGGAGGACATCGCCCGGCTGTCCGACAGCTGCTTCGGCGTCACCGCGGCCGACGAGATCGGCTATGCCATCGCCCAGTCGCTGGTGCTGGAAATCGGCGGTGAGCCGTTCGGGGTCCGCGAAGATGCGCGAACGCTGTATCACGCGGCCCTGGCCCACGCGAGCAACCACATCGTCACCGTGCTCGCCGACGCACTGGATGCGCTGCGCTCTTCCCTGGCCGGTCAGGAGCTACTCGGACAGGAACTGGTCGTCGACGCTCCCGGCGGGTTGGCGGAACGGATCGTCGGCCCGCTGGCCCGCGCCGCGTTGGAGAACACTCTGCAGCGCGGCCAGGCGGCATTGACCGGACCGGTGGCGCGCGGTGACGCCGCGGCCGTCGCCAGTCATCTGGCTGCTCTCGATCAAGTGAATTCTGAACTGGCGCAGGCATATTGCGCGAACTCGCTGCGTACCGCCCAGCGGGCGCACGCCCCCAAGGAGGTTGTTGAGGTGTTGGCCGAATGGTCAGGACAAGGACGGCGACGGTGAAGGCGGGCCCGCAGTTCACCGCCCGGCAGCTCAACGTCTACCCGTCGCCCAAGACGGTATCCGACGTGACCCGCGCGCTGCGCCACAGCGGGCGGCGGGTGATGCTGGTGCCGACCATGGGTGCGCTGCACGAGGGCCACCTGACGCTGGTTCGTTCCGCCAAGCGGGTGCCAGGCGCAGTGGTCGTGGTGTCGATCTTCGTCAACCCCTTGCAGTTTGGGCCCAGCGAGGACCTCGACGCCTACCCGCGCACCCTGGACTCCGACCTCGAGCTGTTGCGCGCCGAAGGTGTCGAGGTGGTGTTCACGCCGAACGTGTCGGCGATGTATCCCGACGGCCCGCGCACCACCGTGCACCCGGGTCCGCTGGGGGCGCAGCTCGAAGGTTCTTCGCGGCCTGGGCATTTCGCCGGCATGCTGACCGTCGTCTTGAAGCTGTTGCAGATCGTGCGACCGGACAGGGCCTTCTTCGGTGAGAAGGATTATCAGCAGCTGGCCCTGATCCGGCAGATGGTCGACGATCTCAACGTCGACGTGCGCATCGTCGGTGTGCCCATCGTGCGGGAGTCCGACGGTCTGGCCATGTCGTCGCGCAACCGCTACCTCACCGCCGAGGAACGCGAACAGGCCGGCGCATTGTCGGCGGCGCTGCTGGCCGGTATGTATGCCGCCGCCGGCGGGGCTGACGCCGCGCTGGACGCCGCCCGCGCTGTCCTCGACGAGGTTCCCGCCTTCGAACTCGACTACCTGGAAGTGCGTGGCCCGCACCTGGAGCCGGCACCCGCCTACGGTCCGGCCCGGCTGTTGGTCGCCGCCCGACTCGGCGCCACCCGGCTGCTGGACAACATCGCTGTCGACCTGTCGTCCGACACCGCTCCGCACGGTGCCGGCAATGGTGAACGCAACGAGATTACTTGGAGAAATTGATGTTCCGGACGATGCTGAAGTCGAAGATCCACCGCGCCACCGTCACGCACGCCGACCTGCACTACGTCGGATCGGTGACCGTCGACGCCGATCTGATGGATGCCGCCGACCTGCTCGAGGGTGAGCAGGTGACGATCGTCGATATCGACAACGGCGCGCGCCTGGAGACCTACGTGATCACCGGGCAACGCGGTACCGGGGTGATCGGAATCAACGGTGCGGCAGCCCATCTGGTCCATCCCGGTGATCTGGTTATTCTGATCGCCTATGGCGTGATGGACGACGCCGAGGCGCGGGCCTACCGGCCCCGGGTGGTGTTCGTCGACGCCGACAACCGGCAGATCGACATCGGTGACGACCCGGCGTTCGTGCCCGACGACGTTACCGACCTGCTGTCGCCGCGGGCGGTGGGATAGCCGTGCTGCTGGCCATCGACGTCCGCAACACCCACACCGTCGTCGGGTTGATCTCCGGCTCCGGTGATCACGCAAAAGTGACGCAGCAGTGGCGGATTCGCACCGAACCGGAGGTCACCGCCGACGAGCTGGCACTCACCATCGAGGGACTGATCGGCGACGACTCCGAGCGCCTCACCGGCGCCACCGGGCTGTCCACCGTCCCCTCGGTCATGCATGAGGTCAGGGTGATGCTCGAGCAGTACTGGCCCAGCGTGCCGCACGTGCTCATCGAACCCGGTGTGCGCACCGGGATCCCGCTGCTGGTCGACAACCCCAAAGAGGTGGGCGCCGACCGGATCGTGAATTGCCTGGCGGCATTCGCCAAGTTCAAGTCCGCCGCCATCGTGGTGGACTTCGGCTCGTCGATCTGTGTCGACGTCGTCTCGGCCAAGGGTGAATTCCTCGGCGGGGCAATCGCTCCCGGCGTCCAGGTGTCCTCGGATGCGGCGGCCGCACGGTCGGCGGCGTTGCGCAGGGTCGAGCTCACCAGGCCGCGGTCGGTGGTCGGCAAGAACACGGTGGAGTGCATGCAGGCCGGGGCGCTGTTCGGATTCGCGGGCCTGGTGGACGGATTGGTGAACCGGATCCGGGAGGACATCGACGGCTTCGCCGGTTCCGATGTCGCCGTGGTCGCCACCGGTCACTCCGCGCCACTGATGCTTCCCGACCTCCACACCGTGCAGCACTACGACCAGCACCTGACCCTGGACGGGCTGCGGATGGTCTACGAACGCAACCGCGACAACCAGCGCGGCCGGGTCAAATCCGCGCGCTAGAAAAAAGTGCGCACCAGCTCGGTCACCCGGCCGCGCTCGTTGAGCACCGGGATCAGCTGCCACTTGTCGAACACCGTGCACGGGTGCGACACCCCGAAAGCGATCCAGCTGCCGACCTCGACGACCTCTTCGGCGGCAGGCGACAATCGCAGGAACGCGTGCTGGTCGTTGAGCTTGACGACCTCACAACCCACCAGAGCGTCATCCGCCCAGCCGGATCCACGCCGAAGTCGTTGCGGCACAGGCATATCCTGATCGAACGACACGTCGCGGCGGCCCATCGTCAGCAATGCCAAGCCCGGCTCGGGCCGCGAGCACACCTGCGCCCACACGTGCATGGCCGCCACGAACCCGCCGGGCCCTGCTCCGGGTCTGGTCAGCGGTGAGGTCCGCAGGTACAGCCCGTCGTCATTGGTGAGGTACGCACCGCTGCGCAGGATCGTGCGCCAATCGCCTGCCAACGTCTGCGCCACCAGGTCGAAATGTGTACTGCCGCCGGCCGTCACGATGACATCAGCCGCCTCACACAATGGCGCCAGCCGGATCGCGACCGCGCGCACCCACGTCAGGTAGTCCCGCACCCGCTCGACTCCGTCTGCCGACACGTCGTGGCCGAGAGCGGCCTCGTAGGCGGCCACCCCGACCAGCCGAAGCCGCGGGCTGGCCACTGCGGCGGCGGCCACCGCGTCGGCCGCCGAGTCGTCGCGGCAGCCGGTGCGGGTGCCCGCCGCGCCGAGCTCGACGCAGACGTCGAGCGGGCGCCTGGCGCCGGCGGCGTGCAGCGCCTCGGTCATCAGCGCCACCCCGCGAACCGAGTCCACCCAGCAGATCACCCGGAAATCGGGGTCACCGTCCAATTCGGCGGCCAACCAGGCCAGCCCCGCGGCGTCGACCAGTTCGTTGGCAAGCACCACCTCGCGGACCCCGAATGCCCGGTAGGTCCGCACCTGGCTGATCGTCGCGGCCGTCACCGCGCACGCCCCGGCGTCGAACTGGCGGGCCAGCAGCTGAGGGGACATGTGCGTCTTGCCGTGCGGCGCCAGCTCGACACCGTGGTGCGCACACCAGCCGGCCATCGTGGCCAGGTTGTGGCCCAGTGCCTCGGCGGACAGTACGCACACCGGTCCCAGCGGCCCGGCGTCGAACAGATCGGGCGCGGCTGCACTGATTTGCGCCGCGGTCTGGCCCGCCCACGCGGCGGGCAGACCCTTGAATCGCCAGTCCAGCCGCTCGTCGGCCAGGGTGGCCACCGCGGCCGTGTTTAGGAGGGACCTCATGACCTCATTTAAGCTGGCACGTCGTGAGCTCTGCAGATACTCCGGGTACCGACCATGCGGGCGCCGACGTCCCCGAACAGTTCCGGATCCGCCAGGGCAAGCGCGAGGCCCTTTTGGCCGGCGGCAAAGACCCTTACCCGGTTTCGGTGCCGCGCACTCACTCGCTGGCGCAGATCCGTGCGGCCTACCCGGACCTGGCCGCAGACACCACCACCGGCGATCTCGTCGGCGTCACCGGCCGGGTGGTATTTGCCCGCAACTCGGGCAAGCTGTGCTTCGCCACGCTGCAGGAAGGCGACGGGACGCAGCTGCAGGCGATGATCAGCCTCGCCGGCGTTGGCGAGGAGGCCTTGGAGGCCTGGAAGGCCGAGGTCGACCTCGGTGACATCGTTTTCGTGCACGGCGAGGTGATCAGTTCCCGCCGTGGCGAGCTGTCGGTGTTGGCCGATTCGTGGCTGATGGCCAGCAAGGCGTTGCGCCCGCTGCCCGTCGCCCACAAGGAGATGAGCGAGGAGTCCCGGGTCCGGCAGCGCTATGTCGATCTGATCGTGCGCCCGCAGGCCCGCGAGGTGGCCCGACAGCGCGTCGCCGTCGTCCGGGCCGTGCGCAACGCGTTGGAGCGCCGCGACTTCCTCGAAGTCGAGACCCCGATGCTGCAGACGCTGGCCGGCGGTGCGGCCGCTCGGCCGTTCGTCACCCACTCCAATGCGCTCGATGCGGACTTGTATCTGCGGATCGCCCCGGAGTTGTTCCTCAAGCGGTGCGTCGTCGGCGGGCTGGAGAAGGTTTTCGAGCTGAATCGGAACTTCCGAAACGAAGGTGCGGATTCCACACATTCGCCGGAATTCTCGATGCTCGAGACTTATCAGGCTTGGGGAACGTATGACGATTCCGCGATCGTCACCCGCGAAGTTATTCAAGAAGTGGCGGATGAGGCGATCGGGACTCGGCAAGTGCCATTGCCGGACGGGACAATCTATGACATCGACGGCGAATGGCCGTCGATTCAAATGTACCCGTCGTTGTCCGAAGCTCTCGGTGAAGAGATCACACCCGACACATCACTGGAATATCTGCTCGCTATTGCCGACCGGCTTGACGTGGAGATTCCGCGTGATCGCGGCTACGGGCACGGCAAGCTCGTCGAAGAACTGTGGGAGCACACGGTCGGGGACACATTGTGGGCCCCGACATTCGTCAAGGATTTTCCGATCGAGACCACACCGCTGACCCGGCAGCACCGCAGCATTCCTGGCGTGACCGAAAAGTGGGATCTCTACGCCCGCGGAATGGAGTTGGCGACGGGGTACTCCGAGCTGGTCGACCCGATTGTGCAGCGCGAGCGTTTCGAGGCCCAGGCCAAGGCCGCGGCTGCCGGGGACGACGAGGCGATGGCGCTCGATGAGGATTTCCTGGCAGCGATGGAGTATGCGATGCCGCCGACAACCGGAACCGGAATGGGTATCGATCGCCTGTTGATGGTTCTCACCGGCTTGTCAATTCGGGAAACGGTTTTGTTCCCGATTGTTCGGCGACATGGCTGAAGTGCACTGATCCAATCCTTGTTGAATGCCGTGTGCCAATGTGGCAGATTGGTGGCACAGTGTTGGTGGACAGCACAAAGTTGTAGACGCCCAACTATCGGTTGTTGTGCGCAGGCATAAGGATTCAGTGAGGCAATGGCCAAGAAAGTTACCGTCACTCTCGTCGACGATTTCGACGGGGCGGGCGCGGCGGATGAAACGGTCGAATTCGCGCTCGACGGTGTGAGCTATGAGATCGATCTTTCCTCAAAGAATGCTCAGAAACTTCGCAACGATCTCAAGCAGTGGGTCGAGGCCAGCCGTCGCGTCGGTGGCCGTCGCCGTGGCCGCTCCGGCCCGGCCGGCCGTGGACGTGCCTCGATCGACCGGGAGCAGAGCGCCGCCATCCGCGACTGGGCGCGCCGCAACGGTCACAAGGTGTCGACGCGGGGACGTATCCCGGCCGACATCATCGACGCCTTCCACGCCGCCACGTAGATCGCATCGGGCCGTTGGCCTGTCCGACTTTCTCAGCCACAGCCGCAAGCCCCGTTCGCTCGCGGCGAAGCGGTTGCCGCTGATTACCGGAAACGTTTCGCTGCCCTGCCGCGTTGGTGTGCTAGGTCTGCACCGCTAGAGATGCGGTATTGGTGGGCAAGGGAGGACGCCTTCGGTGGCCGCCCATTAGAGTGGACGACAGGTACGTGGTGACTACCGCTGTACCTAATCGTGATGGAGAGCAGGTAACCGACGATGTTCGAGAGATTTACCGACCGTGCCCGCAGGGTCGTCGTCCTGGCTCAAGAAGAAGCCCGGATGCTCAACCACAACTACATCGGGACCGAGCACATCCTGTTGGGCCTTATTCATGAAGGTGAAGGCGTAGCCGCCAAGTCGCTGGAGTCGCTGGGCATCTCACTCGAGGGTGTTCGCAGCCAGGTCGAGGAGATCATCGGACAGGGCCAGCAGGCGCCGTCCGGGCACATCCCCTTCACCCCACGCGCCAAGAAGGTGCTTGAGCTGAGCCTGCGTGAGGCGCTGCAGCTCGGCCACAACTACATCGGCACCGAGCACATTCTGCTCGGCCTGATCCGTGAGGGCGAAGGCGTGGCCGCCCAGGTGCTGGTGAAGCTTGGCGCCGAACTGACGCGGGTGCGTCAGCAGGTCATCCAGTTGCTGTCCGGCTACCAGGGTAAAGAGACCGCGGAGGCCGGTACCGGCGGCCGCGGCGGCGAGTCCGGCAACCCGTCCACGTCGCTGGTCCTCGACCAGTTCGGCCGCAACCTGACTGCGGCCGCCATGGAGGGCAAGCTCGACCCCGTCATCGGCCGTGAGAAGGAAATCGAACGGGTGATGCAGGTGCTGAGCCGGCGCACCAAGAACAACCCCGTGCTGATCGGCGAGCCCGGCGTCGGCAAGACCGCCGTCGTGGAGGGCCTCGCCCAGGCGATCGTGCACGGTGAGGTTCCCGAGACGCTCAAGGACAAGCAGCTCTACACCCTCGACCTCGGGTCGCTGGTGGCCGGCAGCCGTTACCGCGGTGATTTCGAGGAACGCCTCAAGAAGGTGCTCAAGGAGATCAACACCCGCGGCGACATCATCCTGTTCATCGACGAGCTGCACACGCTCGTCGGAGCCGGTGCCGCCGAAGGTGCCATCGACGCGGCTTCGATCCTGAAGCCCAAGCTGGCCCGCGGCGAACTGCAGACGATCGGTGCCACCACGCTCGACGAGTACCGCAAGTACATCGAGAAGGACGCCGCCCTGGAGCGCCGGTTCCAGCCGGTCCAGGTTGGTGAGCCGACGGTGGCGCACACCATCGAGATCCTCAAGGGTCTGCGCGATCGGTACGAGGCGCACCACCGGGTGTCGATCACCGACGCCGCCGTTGTCGCGGCGGCCACCCTGGCCGACCGCTACATCAACGACCGGTTCCTGCCGGACAAGGCGATCGACCTGATCGACGAGGCCGGTGCCCGGATGCGAATCCGCCGGATGACCGCTCCGCCAGACCTGCGGGAGTTCGACGAGAAGATCGCCGACGCGCGCCGGGAGAAGGAGTCCGCGATCGACGCGCAGGACTTCGAGAAGGCCGCCAACCTGCGGGACCGTGAGAAGCAACTGGTCGCTCAGCGGGCCGAGCGTGAGAAGCAGTGGCGCTCAGGTGATCTCGACGTCGTGGCTGAGGTCGACGACGAGCAGATCGCCGAGGTCCTCGGCAACTGGACCGGCATCCCGGTGTTCAAGCTGACCGAGGAGGAGACCACTCGGCTGCTGCGCATGGAAGACGAGCTGCACAAGCGGATCATCGGGCAGGAGGACGCGGTTCGCGCTGTGTCCAAGGCCATCCGGCGCACCCGTGCCGGCCTGAAGGATCCCAAGCGGCCGTCGGGCTCGTTCATCTTCGCCGGCCCGTCCGGTGTGGGTAAGACCGAGCTGTCCAAGGCGCTCGCCGAATTCCTGTTCGGCGACGACGACGCACTCATCCAGATCGACATGGGCGAGTTCCACGACCGCTTCACCGCGTCGCGGTTGTTCGGCGCCCCGCCCGGATATGTCGGCTACGAAGAGGGCGGCCAGCTCACCGAGAAGGTCCGGCGCAAGCCGTTCTCGGTCGTGCTGTTCGACGAGATCGAGAAGGCCCACCAGGAGATCTACAACACCCTGTTGCAGGTGCTCGAGGACGGCCGTCTCACCGACGGTCAGGGCCGCACGGTCGACTTCAAGAACACCGTGCTGATCTTCACCTCGAACCTGGGCACCTCCGATATTTCGAAGGCGGTTGGTCTGGGCTTCACCCAGGGTGGCGGCGACAACAACTACGAGCGGATGAAGCAGAAGGTCAACGACGAGCTGAAGAAGCACTTCCGCCCGGAGTTCCTCAACCGCATCGACGACATCATCGTCTTCCACCAGTTGACTCGCGACGAGATCATCCAGATGGTCGATCTGATGGTGAACCGGGTGTCCAAGCAGCTCAAGACCAAGGACATGGAGATGGAGCTGACGGACCAGGCGAAGGCGCTGCTGGCCAAGCGCGGCTTCGACCCGGTGCTGGGCGCCCGGCCGCTGCGCCGGACCATCCAGCGCGAGATCGAGGACGCCCTGAGCGAGAAGATCCTCTTCGAAGAGGTCGGCCCCGGTCAGCTGGTCACCGTCGACGTCGAGAACTGGGACGGCGAAGGCGCCGGCGAGGACGCGAAGTTCACCTTCACCGGTGGGCCCAAGCGTGCCGAGCCCGCCGAGCCGGACCTGGCTAGCGCCGGCACCGCCAGCGAGTAATAGCGCAACGAAAATGGCCCTCGACAGTGTCGGGGGCCTTTTTCGTATGGCCCCGTCGTATGGCCCTGCCATATCGCCTGTGAATACTTTGCGACTGCGTCGATTCTCGCGCTTGCGACCGCTAATCTCTGCTCATGCTTGTGGTTACCACCAATGACATTCCGGGCTGGGAGATCCAGCGGGTATGCGGTGAGGTGTTCGGTCTCACCGTGCGATCGCGTAATGCCTTCTCCCAGATGGGTGCGGGCTTCAAGAGCATGTTCGGCGGCGAGCTGCAGGGCATGACCAAGAATCTCGCCGAGAGCCGCAACGAGGCGATGAACCGGTTGATGAACGAGGCCCGCAATCGCGGTGGCAACGCGATCATCGGAATGCGTTTCGACACCACCGAACTCGGCGATGTCTGGACCGAGATCTGCGCCTACGGCACCGCCGTGCAGGCGGTCCCGGTCAGCGACGCTGCCAAGTACACCGCACAGCAACTGGGTTACGGCGCCACCTAAACCGGCGCAGGTATAGCATCCTCGATGTAAGGACGAGTCGAGGAATCTGGTGAAACTCCAGAACGGTCGCGCCACTGTTGACAGTCAGACCCGAGGCCCGTCACATGTTCATCGTGGGACGCGCAGCTCCCTGAAAGGACTCCAATGTCTACTCCACAAGCGCAGTCGAGTCGGTCTCGCGCCGTCGACCTGTCGGCCACCAAGGCCGTTGTCTGGCTATCGCTGACCGCGTTTTTCGCGCTGCTGGTCCTGTACTTCATCGGCGTCGATCAAGGCGCCACCTCGGTGTTCGGCGACAACATGTACGTCCACGAATTCGTGCATGACGCCCGCCATCTGCTCGGCTTCCCCTGCCACTAAGCCAGAGGAAGCCAGCTAAAAATGGAAAAATCAATGATCTGGCGCGGCATTCTGGCCGGCGCCTTCGCTGGCGTGCTCGCATTCATCTGGTCGAAGATCTTCATCGAGCCGATCGTCGGGCGGTCCATCGATTTCGAGGACGGCACCGCCGCGGCTCATGAGGCCATGGAGACGGCGTCCGGGCACGGGCATGGCCACGAAGAGGGTGGCGAGCTGTTCACCAGGGCCGTGCAGTCCAACATCGGTATGGGACTGGGCGTGCTGCTCTTCAGCGTCGCCCTCGGCGCGTTGTTCGCCGTGGTGTTTTGCGTGGCCTACAGCCGGATCAGCGATGTGTCCGCGCGCAAGCTGGCAGTGCTGACCGCCGGGGCGATGCTCATCGCACTGTGGGTGGTTCCCGCGCTCAAGTACCCGCCTAACCCGCCGGCGACCAGCCTCGACGAAACCATCAAGCAGCGCGCTCTGCTCTATCTGCTGATGGTGGCGCTGTCCGCGCTGTTGATGGTCGCCTCGGTCTACCTCGCCTTCCAGCTCACGCCGAAACTGGGTGCCTGGAACGCGACTCTGGCGGCGGGCGGCGCCTACATCGTCGCCGTCGCGATCGTGATGCTCATCCTGCCGACGATCAACGAGACGCCGGGACCGATGGTCAACGACGCCGGGACGATCGTGTACCCCGGCTTCCCCGCGGTCGACCTGTACGAGTTCCGGTTGTATGCCCTTGGCACTCAGGTGATCGTCTGGACGACGATCGGCCTGCTCGGTGCGGCCATGCTGTCCCGGCTGCTCGATAGCAAGGAGCGGGAGCTCATCACTGCGTGAGCGACGCTTGCGGAGCGAACCATAGGCGGACACGCAGCTACCTCGCTTGCGAGGGAGCTGCGTGAGCGAGATCGTCCGGCTGACCCTGGTGTCACATGCCATGACCGATGCCATGGCAGCCGGGCGATTTCCGCTCGACGAAGCGCTGAATGCGCTTGGCCACCGCCAGCTCGACGGGCTCGACCTCGGCCCTGCCGACACGGCGCTGTGCGGGCCCGAGACGCGGACCCGCGAGACCGCCGAACTGCTCGGCTTGTCGGCGCTGGTCGATGCGCGGCTCGCTGACCTGGATCACGGTCAGTGGCGTGGCTTGAATCTCGACTCGGTACAGCCCGGCGAGCTCACCCGCTGGCTCACCGAACCGGACAGCTGCCCCCATGGCGGTGAGTCGGTCGTCGCGTTGATCGCCCGGGTGCGCGGCTGGCTGGCCGATATCAGCCGGACGCCGGGTCGCATCGTGGCGATCACCCATCCCGCGGTGATCCGTGCGGTCATCTTGAATGCGCTGGATGCACCGCCGAAGTCGTTCTGGCGCATCGATATTGCACCGGCCAGTTGCACCGCTCTGCACCATCGCGGGATGGTGTGGACGCTGCGATCAGCGGTAACGGGGCAGTAGCCCGAAGACCTGCTTGATGATCGTCATCGCCCAGCCGCCTGCGTTGGCGCTGTGGAAGCGGGGCCAGTTGAATTGGAAGCTGACCACCCACGCCTGGCCGGTGCGGTCGACGGCGTACCAGCTGAACGTCATGTCGCCGGGGAGATTGCCCGCCTTGGCCGCGATGTAGGGCCATTGGACTGTGTCGAGGTCGATGCCCGCGGTTTCGGACATGACGTCTTTGACCTGGGCCGCGCGCCCGACGGCATTGCGCTGCAAGCCGGCGTGCACGCGACAGATGTCCTCGGCGTTGCCGTACCACTCGGCGCCGTAGGCCGAGCCGGGCGCGTGAGTGCGATACGGGTCTGGGTCGTACGGCCGGGAATCGGCTTCGTGCAACAGGTTTGCGCGATCCTGCGGCATGGCGGCGGTCTTCCATTCTTGCCGCACGTCAGGATTGCCCCAGCCGATCGCGAACAGTTCGCGCATGGTGGGGAACGGTGTCATGCTCGCCGGGTCGTGGTGGCCGGCAGCGGCCAGTGCCTCTTCGATGGCGTGCGTGCCGAGGCGCCCGATCAGCAGATCGGTGGCCATGTTGTCGCTCGTGGAGATCATCTTGCCTGCCGCGTCGCGCACCGTGATCTGCGACCCCGGGGGCAGCTTGTCGAAGCCGGATGTGCCGAGCTTCTTCCCCTCGGCGGTGATGGTGAGCTTGTCGTCCCAGTTCAATGTTCCTGCGGTGATGGCAGTTTCGACCGCGTACAGCACGTAGGTCTTGAAAATCGAAGCGAGCGGCAGGGATTCAGAGGTGTTGGTGCCTGCCACCTTCTCGCAGCGCCCGTCGTTGACCTTGGACACCTGCCACGAGTAGCGGGCGCCGGTGCGGCTCAGTGCGGTGTCGACGTCCTGCCACGATTCGATCTTGGGCTTCTCGGTGGACACGACGAACCGGCTGACGAAGGTATCGTCGCCGATCCGCAGGTCGATGTCCTGGCGTGCGCCGTAGGACGTAAGGAGGTGCAGCGTGGCGACATTGGCGCCGATGTCGGCCCCGGCCAGCGTGTAGGGCCGGTCCCACCACAGCGAGTCCATGCTGTGCGCGACCGGGTCCACCATGTCGGTGGTGGCCAGGGTCTTGACGTTGTCCGATCCGATCGGCCAGTCCGAGTTCAGCATGTCCATGACCTGCTTGGCCCGCACCGCGGTGGGGGTGTTGAGGTCGATACGGACACCCGCGCCGGCATTGGCCGGTGGCGCGGGTGCTGGTGCGCAGCTCGTTGCCAGGGCGGCGGCGGATGCGATCACGGTGGCGATAGCCACCGCGGTCCGGCGCACCTGGCGTGCGCTACGCCTTGGCGCCGGTCCCGGCAACGTCCAACACAACCTCGAACTCGAGCAGATGAGCACCCTTGGCCACTGGGTTGGCGCGTTCACCGGCGTGCGCGTGGATCGCCGGTCCGGTGGCCCACGCCTGGAAGGCCTCTTCGGACTCCCACGTGGTCACCACGAAGTAGCGGTCCTCACCCTTGACCGGTCGCAGCAATTGGAACCCGAGGAACCCAGGCTGGTTGTCGACGGCGTGCGCGCGGTTGGCGAACCGCTTCTCCAGTTCGGGGCCGGCACCCGGTGGAATCTCGATTGCATTGATCTTCACCACGGACATGGCGCAAGGCTACCGCGCCCGCCGAGGGCGGTGGCCGACCGCGCAAGATGAAACGGTGAGCACCGAATCGCTGACGCATCGGGGCGGCACCGGCCGTCCACTGGTGTTGGTGCACGGCCTGATGGGCCGCGGCACCACGTGGTCGCGGCAGGTTCCGTGGTTGACCCGGTTCGGTGCGGTCCACACCTACGACGCGCCGTGGCACCGCGGTCGCGATGTCGAGGATTCCGAACCCGTCAGCACCGAGCGGTTCGTCGCCGACCTCGGTCAGGCCGTCGCCACTCTCGGCGAGCCCGCGGTGCTCGTCGGGCACTCGATGGGTGGGTTGCACTCCTGGTGTCTGGCTGCGCAGCGGCCCGATCTGGTGAGCGCGCTGGTGGTCGAGGACATGGCGCCGGACTTCGTCGGCAGGACGACCGGCCCGTGGGAGCCGTGGGTGCACGCGCTGCCGGTCGAATACTCCACCGCCGAACAGGTCTACGCCGAGTTCGGGCCGGTCGCCGGACGCTACTTCCTGGAAGCGTTCGATCGCACCGCGACCGGCTGGAGCCTGCACGGCCGGCCGGCCCGCTGGATCGAGATCGCCGGGCAGTGGGGCCTGCGCGACTACTGGCAGCAGTGGCAGTCGGTTCGCGCGCCGGTATTGCTCATCGAGGCCGGTGACTCGGTGGCACCGCCCGGGCAGATGCGCAAGATGGCCGAACTGGCCGGCGAGCGTGCCCGCTACGTCCATGTCCCGGGCGCCGGCCATCTCGTGCACGACGACGCTCCGGACCGCTACCGGGAGGCCGTCGAGACGTTCCTAGCGGCGCTCCCCGATCGCACCTGACGACGGCCACACCGGGTGCTGTTCGAACCGGGTGCGGACGGCGTCGAGATCGTGGCTGACCCGACGCGCGTCGGCGTCGTCGAAGAGTGGCCCGACCATCGGTGCGCTCACCCGGAATTGATCGGCATGCAGCCGGAGTTTGTTCAGGATGGTGATCAACGTGGTCATGGCAGTAATGCTTCGTTAGACAATATCCCGCCAACAGTGGCAGCACTGACCCCATAGGATAAAATCCTGCCATGCCTTTGAAGAGTGTCTCGGCGCTGGTCCTCGACGGACTCGCGGTGTTCGAGTTCGGGGTGATCTGCGAGGTCTTCGGCATCGACAGGTCCGGGGACGGGGTGCCCAACTTCGATTTCAAGGTGTGCGGTCCCGAGCCGGGCAAGCCGCTGCGCACCAGCGTCGGCGCCTACCTGGTGCCCGATCACGGTCTCGATGCCCTGGTGGGCGCCGACGTGGTGGCGGTATCGGCGGTGACGGGTCCGATCGAGGCGTACCCGCCCGAGGCGCTGGCAGCGCTGCGGGCCGCCCACGCCGCCGGCTCGACGATCCTGACCGTGTGCTCGGGAGCGTTCGTCGCGGGGGAGGCGGGCCTGCTCGACGGGCGCCGCTGCACCACGCACTGGATGCACGCCGACGAACTCGCCCGTCGCTATCCGACGGCGATCATCGACCGCAACGTGTTGTTCGTCGACGACGGTGATCTGGTGACCAGCGCAGGCACCGCCGCCGGCATCGATGCCAGCCTGCACCTGGTCCGCCGGGAACTCGGCAGCACGGTCACCAACAAGATCGCGCGACGGATGGTGGTGCCACCGCAGCGCGACGGTGGTCAACGCCAGTACATCGACCAACCCATACCCGTGCGATGTTCGGAAGGCTTTGCCCCGCAACTAGATTGGATACTATCCAATCTTGACAAGCCGCATACGGTGGCCAGCATGGCCCGGCGGGCCAACATGTCTGCGCGCACGTTCGCCCGGCGCTTCGTCGAAGAGGCCGGCACCACACCGATGCAGTGGGTCACCGATCAGCGGGTGCTCTACGCCCGCCGGATGCTCGAGGAAACCGATCTGGACGTCGACCGCATCGCCGAGCGGGCCGGTTTCGGCACCGCCACGCTGCTGCGGCACCACTTCCGCCGGATCGTCGGCGTCACGCCGTCGGACTACCGGCGCCGCTTCGCCCGCTCCGCCTCATAGGCCTTCTGCTCGGCTCCTCCTCGGGGCCTTGGGGGCCCCGCATCGTCGCCTTCGGAACCCTCACCTGCAAGCGCGAACCGGCCGTCGGCCGTCTGCTCCACTAGCCCGTCCACGAGAAGCGAATCCAGCGCGCGATCTCGCTGCGCGGTATCGGTCAGCCACACCACATCCAGCTGCGCGCGCATGACGGGCGCAGAACTGCCCCGCAGCACGTCGAGCAGCCGTCCGCGCACCTGCCGGTCGGTGCCCGCGTAGCGCTGCGAGGGGCGCGGCGCGGTGGTGGCCGGCGGGTACCCGGCCGTCCGCCATTCGCAGACACTCAGCGGGCAGATCCCGCATTTGGGCGATCGGGCCGTGCACACCGTGGCACCGATTTCCATCAGCGCGGCCGAAAACACCGGCGCCGTATCGTCATTGGGTAACAGCGCCGCCACGTCGGCCATATCTCGCACCGCCGACGGGTTGCCTGCGTCGGCCAGCCCGTGCACCGCGCGCGCCACCACCCGCCGCACGTTGGTATCCACCACAGGCACGCCCTGGCGATAGGCGAAGCAGGCGACCGCGCGGGCGGTGTAGGCGCCGACGCCGGGCAGGGTGAGTAGCACCTCGACGTCGTCGGGCACCTCGTCGTCGTGTTCGGTGGCGATCGCGATGGCGCATTCGTGCAACCGCTTGGCCCGCCGCGGGTAGCCCAGCTTGCCCCACGCCCGAAGCACGTCGGCAGCGCTGGCGGCGGCCGTCGCCGACGGTGTCGGCCAGCGGGCCACCCAGTCCAGCCAGATCGGTGCGACGCGGGCGACCGGGGTCTGCTGCAGCATGAACTCGCTGACCAGGATCTGCCACGCCGTCACGTGGGGCTCGCGCCACGGCAGATCGCGACGTTTGCGCCCGTACCAGTCGATGAGCTCAGCGCAAATGGAACTCATATCGTTTTGAGGTGGCAGACAGTGCAGAATGTGGGCCATGCCGAACACCAGCCCCATAACCGCTTGGAAGGCACTCAAAGAGGGTAACGAGCGATTCGTCGCCGGCCAGCCCGAGCATCCCAGCCAGGGCATCGAGGATCGCGCAAGGTTGGCCGAGGCGCAACGCCCCACCGCTGTCGTCTTCGGTTGTGCCGACAGTCGAGTCGCCGCGGAGATCATCTTCGACCAGGGCCTCGGCGACATGTTCGTGGTGCGCACCGCAGGCCACGTCATCGATTCCGCCGTGCTCGGCTCCATCGAGTACGCGGTCGGCGTGCTCAACGTGCCGCTGATCGCCGTGCTCGGCCACGACAGCTGTGGCGCGGTGAAGGCGACGCTGTCCGCCCTCGACGACGGCGTGGTGCCGAGCGGCTGGATCCGCGATCTGGTCGAGCGCGTCACGCCGTCGATCCTGCTGGGTCGCCGCGACGGACTGACCCGCGTCGACGAGTTCGAGGCCCGCCACGTGATCGAGACCGGTACGCAACTGCTGGCCCGGTCCACCCTCATCGCCGAGCGGGTCACGGCCGGCACGCTGGCAATCGTCGGGCTGACATATCACCTGGCCGACGGCAAAGTTGCGCTGCGTGATCACCTCGGCGATATCGGCGAATAACCACTTTTTCAGCTAGCGAACAAGGCGACACGCCGAGCGGGGTCGGACAACTCGCGGTGACCTGGGCTTACCGTGAGATCGTGCTGGATCTCGAACCGCGTGGACCTCTCCCCTCGCAAATCTATTGGCGACGCCGTGGCCTTGCGATCGGCATCGTCGCGGTGGTGGCTGCCATCGTTGTCGGCGTTGCCTTCGTGATTTTCAGCGGTGGCTCCGACTCGAAGAGCACCGTCAAGACCACCACCGCGGCTCAACCGCAGAATCCGCAGTCCGAGAACAAGACTCCCGTCGTCGCGCCGCCGCCCCCGGCGGCCGGCCCGGTCGTGGCCGCGCCGATGGCAACTCCGACCGAGGCCGTCATGCCGCCGCCGGTGCTGAAGGAAGGCGACGACTGCCCGGATTCCAACCTGGCAGTTAAGGGCATCACCAACCAGCCGCAGTACGTCATCGGTGATCAGCCGAAGTTCACCATGGTCGTGACCAATATCGGCCTGGTGGCCTGCAAGCGTGACGTCGGTGCGGCCGTGCTGGCCGCCTACGTCTACTCGCTGGACGGCAAGCGGCTGTGGTCCAACCTCGATTGCGCGCCGTCCAACGAGACGCTGGTCAAGACGTTCAACCCGGGCGAGCAGGTGACCACCGAGGTGACCTGGACCGGGATGGGCTCGGCACCGCAGTGCCCGCTTCCGCGCCAGCCGATCGGTCCCGGCACCTACAACCTGATGGTCCAGTTGGGCAATCTGCGGTCGGCGACGGTTCCGTTCATCCTGGCCGACGCGCCGCCACCGGGTGCCGTGCCGCCTGCTGGTGAGCAGCCTCCCGCCGGAGCTCCCGGCGAGGCTCCGCCGCCGCCTCCTGCGCCGCAGGGGTAAGCGAAGCGTTGATATAGAACTCAGAGCGAGGTTTCAGCCGATTTCTCGCTCTCAGTTCTATCTCAGTGCGCGACTAGACCAGCCGATCGGCGATCGTCGACTCGGCCAGCTGCGACAAACCCTCGCGGACGTGCCGCGCCCACATCGCGCCGATGCCCTCGACCGACTGCAGGTCGGTGGCGCTGGCCGCCAGCAGGCCCTGCAGCGAGCCGAAGCGTCGCACCAGCAGATCGACATGGGCGAACTGCAGGCGTGGGATGCCAGCCATTGCCCGATAGCCCCGCGCGCTGAGCGCCGAATCCTGCGCGTCGGCCGTCGAGGGATACCCGAACACCCGCGACAGCGAGGTGAAGTCCAGCAGTTCGGTGTCCGACAGCGAGTCCAGCTCGGCAAGCGTCGAGGCCACCTGCGCCTTCGACGGCGGGTCGGGGTTCGCGTGATAGTCGCGCATGATCAGCTCGCGAGCGGTGTCGTTGCCGCCGAGCAACTCTTCGAGTTGCAGCCGCAATTGGCGCCCGTCGGTCCCGAGTTCGACGGCGTCGTAATCGATTTCGAGGCCAATGCGGCGCACCATCTCAAGGCGCTGCACCACCGTCATGACATCACGCAGGGTGACGAAGTCCTCGATCTCGGCGGTTGACAGCTGCCGGGACACCTCGTCGAGGCGGGCCTTGTAACGTTCGAGCGTCGCGATCGCCTGGTTGGCCCGCGACAGGATGGTGGCCGAGTCGGCGACGACGTGGCGTTCCCCGGACACGTAGACGGTGACGATGTTCATCGAGTGGCTGACCGAGACCACCGGATAGCCGGTCTGGATCGCGGCGCGCTCGGCTGAGCGGTGCCGGGTTCCGGATTCGTCGGTGGGGATCGTCGGATCCGGCACCAGCTGCACGTTGGCCCGCACGATCCGGCTGCCGTCGGTGGACAGCACGACGGCGCCGTCCATCTTGGACAGCTCGCGGAGCCGGGTCGGGGCGAATCGCACGTCCAGCGAGAATCCGCCGTCACAGATCGCTTCGACCCGCTCGTCGTAGCCCAGCAGAATGAGCGCACCCGTCCGACCGCGCAGGATGCGCTCGAGGCCGTCGCGCAGGGCGGTGCCGGGCGCCAGCCGCCCGATCGTCTCGCGCAGCGTGGCGCCAGTCGGCTGGGCCGAGCCATTGCGGTTGACGGTGCTCACAGCCACTTATTGTCCACGTCGTCGAGGTCGTTACTCGACCCCTCCCGCCTAAGCTGCGTGACGACCTTGTCGTAGGGCCGTTTTGCGATCGTCAGCATCGTGCGCAACGCGTCCCCGATGGTGGCCGATTCGATGGCCTTGAAGCCCTTGGGCACCGCGCCACATCCGACCGGCACCAGGGCCTCGGTGAAGCCGAGGCGGGCCGCTTCGGCGAGCCTGCGGTCCATCCCGGTGACCCGCCGCAGATCGCCGGCCAGGCCCACCTCGCCGATCACCACCGTCGTGCTGGGCAGCGGCAGGTCGGCGTAGGCCGACGCCATCGCCATCGCGACCGCCAGATCCGACGAGGGATCCATCAGCCGCATCCCGCCGACCGTGGACAGGTAGATGTCGGTGGCGCTGACCTTCAGGTTCGCCCGGCGCTCGAGCACCGCGGCGATCATCGCCGCGCGGGAACTGTCAACGCCACTGACCGCGCGGCGCTGCGGCGCGTTCTCGGGGCGGTAGGCGAGCAGGGCCTGGATCTCGCCGATCAGCGGCCGCTTACCGTCCAGCGCCACCGTCACCGCGGTGCCGGGAACGGGGTTGGGCCGGTCGTCCAGAAACAATCCGGACGGATCCGAAACACCTTGAATACCGTTGTCCTGCAACAGAAAACAACCGACCTCGTCGGATGCGCCGAACCGGTTCTTGACACCGCGGACCATCCGGAGGCTGGAATTGCGGTCGCCCTCGAAGTGCAAGACCACGTCCACCAGATGTTCCAGCGAACGGGGCCCGGCGATCGCGCCGTCCTTGGTGACGTGGCCGACCAGCACCATCGCCACTCCGGTGGATTTGGCCACCGACGTCAGCGCCGTCGTCACCGCCCGCACCTGGGTCACCCCGCCCACCACACCGTCGGTGTCGCCGGCCGTCATCGTCTGCACGGAGTCGACCACCACGAGGCTGGGCTGCACCGCCTCGATGTGGCCGAGCACGGTCCCGATATCGGATTCGGCGGCAAGGAACACCTCGTCGTGGGTGCAGCCGGTGCGTTCGGCGCGCATCCGGATCTGGCCGGCCGACTCCTCGCCGGACACGTACAGCGCGCGGCGGCCCGTCTGCGCCCACCGGTGCACCACCTCGAGCAGCAGGGTGGACTTGCCGACTCCGGGATCGCCGGCCAGCAGGCTCACCGATCCGGGCACCACTCCGCCGCCGAGCACCCGGTCGAGCTCGTCAACCCCGGTGGGGAAGTGGCGGGTGCGGTCGGGATTGATGGAACTGATCGGTACGGCGGGGGAGGACGGCACCACCGTGCGCTGCGATGAGCCGCCGGCGGTAGCCGAGCCTGCGACCTCGTCGACGGTGCCCCAGGTGCCGCACTCCGGGCAGCGGCCCACCCATTTGGCCGTGACATGGCGGCACTCCGAACAGCGGTACTGCGAACGTGCCTTGGCCACGCCGTGACGCTATCGGGTGGGTGTGACAGAACTGCGGATTAACCGGCCGAATCGGCCCGTGTCAGTCCTAGTGATGGCCGCCGACGGGATCGCCGTCCTGCCGCTCTGCGCCGCCTGCCGAGATCGGCACCGCGACGGTGGTCTTGCCGGCCTTGTCGAAGTCGAACGTGAAGTTGTAGGTCAGTCCGTTGCTGATCGGCTGGGTGAGCGTGACTTCAGCCTTGGTCGGCGCCGCGCTACCCAGCGGGGTGGCCTCGGCCTGCCCGTCGGCGGCGCCCACGATCAGAGAGGTGCCCGCCGGGATGGCGGTCGCGCCGGTGACGGCGACCGTGCCCACGTCGGAGCTGACGCTGACCAGCTTGTCGTTGACGTCCGGGGAGATGTTTGCCGCCACGAAGATCAGCTCGACCGTGCGACCGGGCTCCAGCGCGTCACCGGTCTGCACTGCCTGGAGGTGGATATTGCGCAGGGCGATGTTGGCGACATTGGCAGTCGAGCCGTTGACGGCTGACTCCTGGTCGGCGGTCTGCGAGATCTGGCCCGCACCGCAGCCCGTCAGGATCAGGCCGGAGACGGCCAGGCCAGCGGATGCGGCGACGAGGCGATTCGTCAAGCGGTTCACAACTGCCTCCTGCTCGGCCTGTGTGGACGGCACAGTCGCGCCGCCGCGGTTCGACTATGCACAGTAGTAGGTAGTGTCACGCGGCGGTAGCTGAGGGTTCGTGGTGCGGTGGCCGAAGTCGGCAACGGTGGTCGGGACAGGGTGTGCTGGGGGCCCAAGAAGGCCTGCGTGTTGCACGCTTTCGTCACCCTGTCAACCCCCACTCTTCACCTATGGTGCCCCTGACCTGCATCGTTGTTCTACGCGCTGTCGGCCCCCGTGCTAACATTGCAATGTGAAAGGGGCTCGAAACTGATGATTTTCAAGGTCGGAGACACCGTTGTCTATCCACACCACGGTGCTGCATTGATCGAAGCGATCGAAACCCGGACCATCAAAGGCGAACAGAAGGAATACCTCGTCTTGAAGGTCGCCCAGGGAGACCTGACCGTTCGAGTTCCAGCGGAAAACGCCGAATACGTCGGTGTCCGTGACGTTGTCGGGCAGGAGGGCCTGGACAAGGTGTTCCAGGTCTTACGCGCCCCGCACACCGAAGAGCCGACCAACTGGTCGCGTCGCTACAAGGCAAACCTCGAAAAACTGGCGTCCGGCGACGTCAACAAGGTCGCTGAGGTTGTCCGCGACCTGTGGCGCCGGGATCAGGAGCGCGGTCTGTCTGCGGGCGAGAAGCGCATGCTGGCCAAGGCTCGGCAGATCCTCGTGGGCGAGCTCGCCCTGGCTGAGAACACTGATGACGCCAAGGCCGAGATCATCCTCGACGAGGTTCTCGCCGCCGCGTCCTGACTGCCCTGAGGGGTTAGGTGTCGGACACGGTCGCGGTCGTCACGGCCGCCGGTTCCGGTGAACGGCTGGGCGCGGGTATCCCGAAAGCATTCGTGGATCTCGCTGGTCGAACCATGCTCGAACGCGCGGTCGACGGATTGCTGGCTTCCGGCGTCGTCGACCGCGTGGTCGTTGCGGCTCCCGCTGAGCGGGTAGATGAAACCAAACTGCTGCTCGATGGCCGCGCCACGGTCGTCGAGGGCGGGCCCGAGCGTCCGGAGACCGTGCGCCGCGCGCTGGACGCAATCGGGGATCCGGAATTCGTTCTCGTGCACGACGCCGCGCGGCCGTTGACGCCGGTCGAACAGATCCAGCGGGTGGTCGCCGCCCTGCGGGACGGACTGCGTGCCGTCATCCCCGTGCTGCCGCTCATCGACACCGTCAAAGCCGTCGACGCCAACGGCGTGGTGCTCGGCACCCCCGAGCGATCCGGACTGCGCGCCGTCCAGACCCCGCAGGGATTCGAGACCGCACTGCTGCGCCGCGCCTACGAGCGATCCAGTGGCGCCTCCGTCACCGACGACGCCTCTCTGGTGGAGTACCTGGGCGCCCCGGTGTACACCGTCGACGGCGACGTTATGGCCTTCAAGATCACCACGCCGCTGGATCTCCGGCTGGCGCTGGCCTTGCTGGGCGCATGATGATCCCCCGCGTCGGGCTGGGCACCGACGTCCATCCGATCGAGGCCGGCCGGCCGTGCTGGCTGCTGGGCCTGCTTTTCGACGGCGCCGACGGCTGTTCAGGACACTCCGATGGCGATGTTGCCGTCCACGCGTTGTGCGACGCGCTGCTCTCCGCGGCCGGTCTGGGTGACCTGGGGACGGTGTTCGGGGTGGACCAGCCGCAGTGGCGGGGCGTGACCGGCGCACAGATGCTGGTCCACGTCCGCGAACTGCTCGCCGCCGTCGACTACACCGTCGGCAACGCGACCGTCCAGGTCATCGCCAACCGGCCCAAAGTCGGCCCCCGCCGAGAGGAGGCCCAGCGCGTGCTCTCCGAGCTGCTGGGCGCGCCGGTATCGGTGTCGGCGACCACCACCGACGGTCTCGGGTTGACCGGCCGTGGCGAGGGAATGGCGGCGATTGCCACCGCATTGGTGGTCACCGGATCAGCCTCGGTGCCAAATAACGCCGAATAGGCCGGTAAGCTGGCGCGTCGTGACCTCAAGCGGCCTGCGGCTCCACGACACCTATAGCGGTGCCGTGCGTGAATTCGTGCCGCTGCGCCCCGGTCACGCCTCCATCTATCTGTGCGGCGCCACCGTGCAGGGTTTGCCGCACATCGGCCACGTCCGCAGCGGTGTCGCCTTCGACGTGCTGCGCCGCTGGCTGATGGCCAAGGGTTTCGACGTCGCGTTCATCCGCAACGTCACCGATATCGACGACAAGATCCTCACCAAGGCCGCGGACGCCGGCCGGCCGTGGTGGGAGTGGGCCGCGACCCACGAGCGGGAGTTCAGCGCCGCCTACGACGCACTGGGTGTGCTGCCGCCGTCGGCCGAGCCCCGGGCGACCGGGCACATCACCCAGATCGTCGACCTCATCGAGCGCCTGGTGGACAACGGTCATGCCTACACCGGATCCGGCGACGTCTACTTCAACGTCCTGAGCTTCCCCGACTACGGCAAGCTCTCCGGGCACAAGATCGACGACGTGCACCAGGGTGAGGGTGCCGGCACCGGCAAGCGCGACCAGCGTGACTTCACCCTGTGGAAGGGCGCCAAGCCCGGCGAGCCGTCCTGGCCGACGCCCTGGGGGCGCGGCCGGCCCGGCTGGCACTCCGAATGTGTGGCGATGGCGCACGAGTACCTCGGTGCCGAGTTCGACATCCACTGCGGTGGAATGGATTTGGTGTTCCCGCACCACGAGAACGAGATCGCCCAGGCGCGTGCCGCCGGCGACGGCTTCGCCCAGTACTGGCTGCACAACGGCTGGGTCACCATGGGTGGCGAGAAGATGAGCAAGTCGCTTGGCAACGTACTGTCGATACCCGCTGTGCTGCAACGGGTCCGGCCCGCCGAGCTGCGCTACTACCTGGGCAGCGCGCACTACCGGTCGATGCTCGAATTCTCCGAGACCGCCCTGCAGGATGCGGTGAAGGCCTACACCGGTATCGAGGAATTCCTGCACCGGGTGCGCACCCGGGTCGGCGCCGTCGTGCCGGGCACCTGGACCGAGAAGTTCGGCGCCGCACTCGATGACGACCTCGCGGTGCCGGCCGCGCTGGCCGAGGTGCACGCCGCGCGGGCCGACGGCAACCGGGCGCTCGATTCCGGTGACCACGAGACCGCGCTGGCCAAGGCGCGCGATATCCGTTCCATGATGGGCATTCTCGGCTGCGACCCGCTCGACGAGCGCTGGGAGTTGCGCGACGAGACGTCGGCGGCGCTGGGCGCGGTGGACGTGTTGGTGCGTGCCGAGCTGAACCGCCGCGACGGGGCCCGCCAGACTCGGGACTGGGCGCTTGCGGACGAGATCCGCGACCGGCTCAAGGAAGCCGGCATCGAGGTCACCGACACCTCCGACGGACCACAATGGGCGCTACGCGACGAAAGCAGCAAGTAAATGGCTGGAAACTCCAAGCGCCGCGGTGCAATCCGTAAGGAGGGCACCAAGAAGGGCCCGACCGTCGGCTCCGGTGGTCAACGCAGGCGAGGTGTGGAAGGACGCGGTGCCACCCCACCGGCGCACATGCGGCCCGGCCACCCCGCGGCAAGACGCGCCGCCGTCGCGGCCAAGCACACGCGTAAACCCTCCAAACCCACCGACGAGACCGAGATGGTCCTCGGCCGAAACCCCGTGCTGGAGTGCCTGCGTGCGCACGCCCCGGCCACGGCGTTGTACGTGGTGCTGGGCGCCGAGGCCGACGAGCGGATGACCGAGTCGGTCACGCTGGCCGCCGACCGCGGTATCGCGATCCTCGAGGTGCCGCGCACTGATCTGGACCGGTTGAGCGCCAACGGTTTACATCAGGGCATCGCCCTGCAGGTGCCGCCGTACGACTATGCCCATCCCGACGATCTGCTGGCCTCGGCCACGTCTGACGTCGAGCCTGCGCTGTTGGTCGCGCTGGACAACATCTCCGACCCGCGCAATCTCGGCGCGATCATCCGGTCGGTGTCGGCGTTCGCAGGCCACGGTGTGCTGATCCCGCAGCGGCGTTCGGCATCGGTGACGGCCGTCGCGTGGCGCACCAGCGCGGGTGCGGCCGCACGCGTTCGGGTCGCGCGCGCGACGAACCTCAACCGCACACTCAAGGAATGGGGCGACGCCGGTCTGCAGATCGTCGGGCTCGACGCCGAGGGAGACACGACGATCGACGAGTTCGACGCGTCCGGCCCGCTGGTCGTGGTCGTCGGCTCCGAAGGCAAGGGACTCTCGCGGCTGGTGCGGCAGAACTGTGATGCGGTGCTGTCGATTCCGATGGCCGGGCCGACCGAGTCGCTGAACGCGTCGGTGGCCGCAGGTGTCGTGCTGGCCGAGGTCGCCCGCCAGCGCCGCCACTAGGCCACCCCTACCAGCTCGACCCCGGCCCACAACGCCAGCACCGCAACCACCAGGCACGCAGGTACGGTCAGCGCACCGAGCCAGGTGAACTCGCGCGCACTGGTCGGCTCACCCTGGCCGTGAAGAATTCGGCGCCACAACAGATTTGAGAGCGACCCGGCGTAGGTCAGGTTCGGCCCGATGTTCACCCCGATCAACACTGCCAGCACCGCTGCCGGTCCGCCGGCGGCCACCAGAGGCAGCAGCACCAGTACGGCGGGCAGGTTGTTGACGATATTGGACAGCAGCGCGGCCAGCGCCGCGATCCCGAGCAGGGCGGCCAGTCCGCCGCCGGTGGGCAGCAGGTCCGCGGCCGCATGGTCGAGGCCGTTGACCATCACCGCTTTGACCACCACCGCCAGCGCCAGCACGAACAGCAGAAACGGCACGTGCACCGAGCGGGCGATTCCGCCAATCGTGCTGCGCCGCTGCGCCAATGACCGCACACCCAGGACCACCGCACCGGCCAGTGCCGCCCACGCCGGCGACAACCCGAGGAACGACGTCACCGCGAACCCCGCCAGGGTCAGCCCCAGCACGACGAGAACGAACACCGGCCGTTCCGCCGCCGGTGGTGGGGCTTCGGGCTGCACATCGGTGAGATCGCGTCGAAACACTAACCGCAGCAACACGTATTCGACCGCAACCGCGGCCACCCATGGTGCGGCCATCAGCACGCTGAACCGGGTGAACGACAGCCCGGCCGCACTGAACGCCAGCAGGTTGGTCAGATTGGACACCGGCAGCAGCAGCGAGGCGGAGTTGGACAGGTGCGCGGTGGCATACACGTGCGGCCGGGCCGGAACCCGCATCGCCCGCACGGTGGCCAGCACCACCGGGGTCAGCAGGACGACGGTGGCATCAAGGCTCAGGATCGCCGTCGTCGCGGCCGCGATCAGGAACACCTGACCGAGCAACCGGCGCGGGTTACCGCTGCTGCCGCGGGCCATCCAGGTTCCTGCGGCGTGGAACAGGCCCTCGTCATCGCACAGTTTGGCTAGTACCAGCACCGCGGCCAGGAATCCGACCACGGGAAGCATCCTGGTCACCTCGGCAGTGGCGTCCGTGGTGGACACCGCCCCGACGGCGATCACCACGGCGGCGGCCGGAACCGCGGCCACCGCCTCCGACAAGCCAGCAGGCCGGGCGATCGCGAAGATCAGCACGACCGCCAGTGCGACCAGGGCGACGATCAGCACGGGGTGATCAGGTCCACGGGTCGGCGCGTTGCCACACCGTCGGCAGGTGCAGGCTCACCCCGTCGCGTTCGGCCAGCCGTGACAGCACGCGCATCGACACGTCGAGATCGTCACCCGCGTACGGCAGCGCAATCATCGGCTCGGTGAGCGGCCGGAAGAAATCGTCCCAGTGGATCAGCACCACCCGGCGCGCACCGACGGCACCCACCGTCTGCTCCCAGTACTGCTCGATGTAGTCCTGCGGCTGCACGCCCAGCTGGCCGACGCCCAGGTAGGCGATGTCGGCGCGGTGACCGTCGAGCGCGCCGGGCAGGAAGCCTGCGCTGCCCTGGATCAGCAGCCGCCGATCGCTGGGGGTGTGGTGGATCAGTGTCGACCAGGCCTCGCCGCAGCGGAATGCCGAGGCCTTTGCCGGCGGCGCGACCGGTTCGGTGATCGCACCGGGGAAGCGGTCCGGTGGGCAGTGGTGCGATTCGATGAGCGTCACGCCGAACGGGCCGAGGGCCAGTTCTTCACCCGAGGTCGCGATCATGATCTGATCGGACGAAAGCCCATGTCCGCGAGCGATATTGGCAGCTGACTCGCCGCCGATCAGCCGCGCTCCGGTGCGGGCGGCCACGACCGGGGAATCCATCGCGTGGTCGTAGTGGGTGTGCACGGGCAGCACCGCGGCGAGCCGGTTGATCTTGGCCCGGTTCAGGCAGTAGTCGATGCGCGAGTCCGACGGGGCCAGTCGGCGCAGCCCGACGTCGAGCAGTGTCGGGCGGGAGAAGAAGCCGTCGGTCAGCACCGCCGAGGTGCCGTCGTCGACCAGCAGTGTCGACACCCCGAGCCAGGTGATCGATAACGCGGCGTCGGGGTCCGCGTCGGGCAGGTCGAAACGGTTGCGGTAGTTGGCGATATCGGGTCTGCCGAGTTTGAGTCGCATCAGACGAATGCCGTCAGTTCGACGCCGTCGCGCAGCAGGCGGTTGCGGACCGCGGTGGCGATGTTCACCGCGCCGGGTGAATCACCGTGTACGCACACCGTTTCCACCTTCAGGTCAATGTTCGATCCGTCGACTGCCTGTACCTGCCCACTTTGGATCATCCTGGCCACCCGCTCGGCGATCTGCTCGGGGTCGTGCAGCACCGCCCCTTCTTCGTGACGGGAGACCAGCGTGCCGTCCGGGCGGTAGGCCCGGTCGGCGAATGCCTCGGCGACGGTGCGCAATCCGAGTCGGCGGGCTTCCTCGAAGAAGACAGAACCGGCCAGGTTCAGCACCGGCAGGCCGGGGTCGACGGCGTGCACCGCCTCGGCCACCGCGCGGGCCTGCTCGCGGTGCGTGACGATCGTGTTGTAGAGCGCGCCATGGGGTTTGACGTAGCTGACATCGGATCCGGCGGCGCGGGCCAGAGCCTGCAGCGCGCCGATCTGATAGATCACCTCGGCGGTCAGCTCGGCCGGCGCGACATCGATGAAGCGGCGGCCGAACCCCGCGAGATCGCGGTAGCTCACCTGGGCGCCGATGCGCACACCGCGCTCGGTGGCCGCGCGGGATGTCCGCGCCAGCCCGGCCGGATCTCCGGCGTGGAAACCGCAGGCCAGGTTGGCGCTGGTGACGAGGTCGAGCATGGCGGCGTCGTCACCGAGTTCCCACACCCCGAAGCTTTCGCCAAGGTCTGCGTTCAAATCCACTGACGCCACGGACTCAGCCTAGGCGAGTCGACCGATGCCGCCGAGGGACGAGGCGGACGAGGAGCGAGCAAATGTGCTCAAGCCGCGGCAGGGTCGACCCGGCGTCGGCTGACGGCCCAACACACCAGATAGATCACGAACGAGATCGTCGTGACGAATACCGACACCGGCACGCCGGGCGCCAGCGACAGCACGATGCCGAGCACAGCGGACAGCTCGGCGAAGACCACCGACGCCGCGATCACCGCGGCCGGCGAGCTGAACACCCGGGCCGCCGCCGCGGCCGGGGTGATGAGCAGCGACATCACCAGCAATGCCCCGACGATCTGCACGCCCTGCGCGGCCACCACACCGACCAGCGCCGCGAACACGATGCCCAGCACCCGCACCGGAACACCGCGTGCGGCAGCCACTTCCGGATCGGCGGTGGCGAACAGCAGCGGCCGATAGCTGGCGGCCAGCACGCCGGTCACCAACACCGTCACCGCCACCAGCAGCGCCAGTCCCGAATAGCCCACGCCGACGATCTGACCCGTCAGCAGGGCGAAGCTGGTGCCGGCGCGGCCGGGATACAGGTGGATGAACAGCACGGCCAGGCCCAGCCCGAACGCCAGCACGACGCCGATCGCCGAATCGCGCTCACGGGCCCGCTGGCCGAGGATGCCGAACAGGATCGCGGCCAGCGCACTGCCGACCAGCCCGCCGAGCCCGACGTTGAACCCGGCGAGCAGCGCGAACGCCGCGCCGGTCAACGACAGCTCGCTGGAACCGTGGACGGCGAACGACATCTGGCGCATCACGATGAACGGCCCGATCAGTCCGGCCACCAGCGCCAGCAGTGCGGCCGCGATCAGCGCCTGCTGCACGAACCCCCGGCCCAGCAGGTCGGCGGTGATGTCGAAGGCGAACAGATGATCCAGCAGGTGCGCGAATCGGTCATTCATGGGTGTGCCCATGGGTGTGGCCGGAGTGGTCGAGGTGCTCGCCGACCACGACGTAGCGATCGCCGACCTGCACCACCTGGATGTCGGCCTGGTACAGCTCCGAGAGGGTCTCCGAGGTCATCACCTCCGCGACGGTGCCGATCCGGAATCGCCCGTTGACCAGATACAGCACCCGGTCGACGTAGGGCACCACCGGATTGATCTCGTGCGTCACGAACATCACCGCCGTGCCCGTCTGGCGTCGCCGGTCGATCAGCTGGGCGACCAGCCGGGCGCTGGCCGGATCGAGGTTGAGCAGCGGTTCGTCGCACAGCAGCAGCGACGGATCGCTGGCCAGCGCCTGGGCGATGCGCACGCGCTGCAACTCGCCGCCCGACATCACGCCGACCGGGACTTTGGCCAGTTTGGTCGCCCGCACCTGAGCCAGCGCGCGTTCGACGACCTCGCGGCGATGATTTCGCTCTTTCCGGGTCAGCGGCGCGATGCCCCAGTGGTGGCCGTCCACGCCGAGGCGCACGAGGTCGCGGCCCCGCAGGCTCAGGCCCCGGTCGACCGATCGATGCTGGGGAACGTAGCCGATCCGCTCGCTGCCTTTTTCGATCGGACGGCCCTCGATGGTGGCGGTGCCCGCACTCAGCGGCAGCTGCCCGAGCAGCACCTTGAACAGCGACGTCTTGCCGGTGCCGTTGGGGCCGAGGATGGCGATGAACTCACCGGGGGCCACCTTCAGGTCGAGGTGGTCCCACAGGACCCGGTCCCCGAAGGCCAGCCGGGCACCCGACAAGCAGACGGTCTCGGCACCCACAAGCAGTGATTATCGGTTCTGCTGCAGCGCGGCGGTCAACCGGTCGGCGGTATCGCGCTGCCAGGCCAGATAATCCTTGCCCTCGGGCAGCGTCTCGGTGACGGCGACGACGGGTATTCCGGCGCCCTGAGCGGCCGCCTGGACCTGCTTGGTCACCTCGGTCACGGTCTGTTCGTTGAACACCACCGCGGCGACCTGGCGGCCCTTGATGAGGTCCAGCATGGCGGCCACGTCGACGGGAGCGGGGTCGGTGTCCTGTTCCACGGCGCTGGCGAAGCCCGCGGGGGTCTTGTCGGTCAGGCCTGCGGCCACCAGCAGATAGTGCGCGACGGGCTCGGTGGCGACGACGGCGGCGCCGGGATGGCTGGTGCGGATGGCCTTCTCGGTCTGGGCGATGGCGTCGGCGTTGCGGTCGAAGGTCTCGGCGTTCGCTGCGTAGTCGGTCGCGTGCTGCGGGTCGTCCTGGGCCAGCTTGTCGGCGATCTTGGCGGCCACGGCCTTGGCGGTGTCCAGGTCGTAGAAGACGTGCTCGTTGGCTGGCTGCGATTCGCCGGGGGGCGCCTGCAGCAGCGAGAACGCGTCGACCGAGGCCACCCCTTGGTGGCTGGCCAGGACGTCGTCGACCCAGTGGTCGTAACCGCCGCCGTTGTAGACGACCAGCGACGCGTCGGCGATGGCCGCCGCATTCGCGGGGCTGGCCTCGAATGAGTGCGGGTCGGCTGAGGCGCTGGTGATGATCGAGGTCACCTTGGCGTGGTCGCCGGCGACGGCCTGCGCGACGCTGCCCCACACGTCGGTGGAGGCCACCACGGTCGGGGTCTGGCCCTGTGCACCGCCTGGCGCCTTGTCGCCACCGCCGCATGCGGTGAGTCCCGCCGTCAGCGCCAGCACCGACACCCCCATGACCGCCCGGATCGCAGCAGTGCACACGATCGCTCCTTCCCAACTGAGGTCAACCTAATACAAATGAAAACCGTTTCCAATAACTCTAAGCCATTGGTACCGGTCGAACGCAAGTCGATGCGCTAGCCTCACGTTGCATGTCCCGAAGTCCCGCGCCGCGGCGGCGGGCGACCCTGGCCTCATTGGCCGCAGAGCTCAAGGTTTCGCGGACCACGATCTCCAACGCCTACAACCGCCCGGATCAGTTGTCGGCAGATTTGCGGGAGCGGGTGCTGGCCACCGCCAAGCGCCTGGGCTACGCTGGCCCGGATCCGGTGGCCCGTTCGCTGCGCACGCGCAGAGCTGGTGCCGTCGGTCTGGTGATCACCGAACCGCTGACGTACGCGTTCAGTGATCCCGCGGCACTGAATTTCGTTGCCGGACTTGCCGAATCGTGTGAGGAAGTCGGCCAGGGCCTACTGCTCGTCGCGGCCGGACCGGACCGGAGCCTGTCGGACGGCACGAGTGCGGTACTGGGCGCGGGGGTGGACGGATTCGTGGTCTACGCCGCGTCCGACGACGACCCGTACCTGCAGACCGTGCTGCAACGCCACGTGCCGGTCGTCGTGGTCGACCAGCCCGCGGATGTGCCGGGCGCTTCGCGGGTCTGCATCGACGATCGTTCCGCCACAAGGGAACTCGCCGACTACGTCATCGGATTGGGGCACCACGAAATCGGCCTGCTGACCATGCGATTGGGCACCGAACGCCGGGTGGGCGACCAGACTGCCGGTGTGGTGAGTCCAGAACGTTTGCAAAGCTCCAACTTTCACGCCCAGAGCGAGCGGATCGCCGGCGTGCGGGATGCGATGGCCAATGCCGGGCTCGATCCGGAAACCCTCACCATCGTCGAGAGTTACGAGCACCGGCCTGCCTCCGGCGGAGTGGCCGCCGAACTGGCGCTCCAGACCAACCCGCGGATCACCGCATTGATGTGCACCGCTGACCTGCTGGCCATCTCGGCGATGGATTACCTACGCGCGCATGGCATTTACGTGCCCGGTCAGATGACGGTCACCGGATTCGACGGGATTCCCGATGCGCTGAGCCGGGGTCTGACCACGGTGTCGCAGCCCAGCCTGGAGAAGGGCAAGCGAGCCGGCCGGCTGCTGCACAGCCCCCCGCGCGACGGCCTGCCGGTCGTCGACGTGCTGCCCACCGAGCTCGTGCGCGGCAGGACGGCAGGCCCGCCGGCTTAGCCGCGCCGCGCGTGGAGCAGAACTGCCAGCGCGGAGGCGACGTCGTCGGGGGAGTCCACGCGATAGCGGGCAAGGGTCTGACCCGGCCCGACCTTCACGCCGATATCGCCGTCGGCCAGCCGGGCGAACGCCTTCTCGTCGGTGACGTCGTCGCCGAAGAACACCACCGCGCCGCCGTCACTCGATTGGCGTAACCGGTCCAGCGCCTCGCCCTTGTCGGTGTCGATGACCGCGAATTCGCGGACCGCCTTGCCTTCGGTGACGTGAATATCCCAGTCGCGCACCGCATTCAGCGCATCGTCGAGCGCCCGCTGAGCGTGCTCGGGTGCCGCGTTGCGGACGTGGAAGGCCACACTGACCGGTTTGATCTCGACTGTCGCGCCGGGATAGCGCTCGGTCAGTTCGGTCATCGTCTGTTCGAGCCTGGCCAGCAGCGCCTTCGCCGGTTCGTCGATCGCATCCAGGAAGCCGGCGTCGAATTCCGACCCGTGACTGCCGACCAGATGCACGTCGGCAGGCGCGCCGGAGAGCACCCGCAGATCACGCAGCGCCCGCCCCGAGATCAGCGCGGCACTGGTCGACGGCAATGCCGCGAGCGCCGCCAAAGCCTCTGCGGCAGCCGGAATGGGCCGGGCATCGGCCGGGACGGACACGATCGGGGCGATCGTGCCGTCGAAATCGGATGCCACCAACAGTCGCGGGACGCGGGCGACGTCGATCAGCGCGCGGTGCAGATCCTCGGCGAGATCGGGCACGGCGTCTTAGGACTCGCCGTCGTCGCCGATCAGCAGGCGCACCGCAAGATCGAGCCGTTTGCTGACGTCGGTCGCCGAGGCCCGGCGGGTCAGCCAGGCCAGCAGGTTGGACAGCCACACATCGGAGATGACGCGGGCGATGTGGTACTGGTCCTCGGTCGGCTCGCCGTCACTCATGGCCCTGGCGAACATGCTGTCGATGATCTTCTCGACGTGATCAACCTCACCGGCCGCTGAAGCGTCGGCGAACACGTAGGCGCGGGTCATGGCCTCGGTCAGCAGCGGGTTCCGTTGCATGGCCCGGTTCAGCTTGCTGACCATGAAGCTCAGTCGGTGGAACGGTGTGCCGCCGGCAACCACCGACCGGTCGGTCTTGGAGTCGATGCGTTCGAACTCCCGTGCCAGCGCCGAGACCAGCAGGTGGACCTTCGATGGGAAGTAGCGGTAGAGAGTGCCGACGGCCACGTCGGCACGATCGGCCACCGCGCGCATCTGGACGGCCTCGTAACCGCCCTTGGAGGCGATGGCCATGGTGGCGTCCAGAATGCGCTTGCGGCGCTCACGCTGGGCTTCTGAGCCGAGTTCTGATTCGGCGAGGACTGACACCGGTAACACCTCGCGTGGCTGCGAACCTGCCCCGCCTGCCGACGATTTCTGCGCTGGCGATGACATGGGCTCGGTCAGCTCCTTCCAAAGGCCGTTTCTGGAGGAAACGATACGCATGGCTAGACTGCTTCGCGCACCCCTACGTCCCCCAGGACAGCCGCGTGTCCTGCTGCGATGCCGGTCGACTTGACTGGCGGTCGCTGGCACTATTAGAACACGTTCTAGTGGGCTTGGGCCCTTGTCTGTGCGAAACCGAGGAGCCGACGGTGTCTGCCACCATCACCGATGAACAGTTTGCCGCCCGCGAGTTGGTCCGCAGCTGGGCCGCATCGTCCGGCGCCCTTGCCGCGGTGCGTGACGTCGAACAGGGCACGCCGGACGCCTGGCGTCCGGTTTATCGCGCCCTGGCCGAGCTGGGACTCTTCGGTGTCGCGGTGGCCGAGGACGCGGGTGGAGCCGGCGGGACCGTGCAGGACCTGTGCGCCATGGTCGAGGAGGCGGCGCGGGCGCTGATCCCGGGACCGGTCGCGACGACGGCGGTGGCGACGCTGCTGGTCACCGATACCGAACTGCTCGAAGCGCTGGCCTCCGGGAAGGCGACGGCAGGGCTGGCGCTGGCCGCGGACCTGACGCTGGACGGCGACCGGGTGTCCGGCACCGCGGAGTACGTGCTCGGCGCGGATCACTCGGGTCTGCTGCTGTTGCCGGTGGGCGATGACGTCGTCGTGGTCGATGCCGCCGCCGACGGTGTGACGGTCGATCTGCTGGCGGCCACCGACTTCTCCCGCCCGCTGGCCAAGGTCACGCTGACCGCCGCCACGGCCGCCGCGCTCGGGGTGTCGCGGCGCCGGTTCGAAGACCTGACCGCCACCGTGCTGGCCGCCGAAACCGCCGGCCTGGCCCGTTGGACGCTGGATACCGCCGTCGAGTACGCCAAGGTTCGCGAACAATTCGGCAAACCGATCGGCAGCTTCCAGGCCATCAAACACATGTGTGCCGAGATGCTCTTGCGCTCCCAGCAGGCCGCAGTGGCCGCTGCCGACGCGGCCGTGGCTGCTTCCGGCGGGGATCCTCAACAGCTGTCGATCGCGGCGGCCATCGCCGCCGCCATCGGCATCGAGTCGGCCACGGCCAACGCCAAGGACGCCATCCAGGTGCTCGGCGGTATCGGCATCACCTGGGAACACGACGCTCACCTGTACCTGCGCCGCGCCTACAGCATCAGCCAGATCCTCGGTGGCCGGGCCGCGTGGCTGCGGCGCGTCGCGGCGCTGACGCTGGCCGGTGTGCGCCGCGAGCTGCACATCGACCTGGACTCTGTCGCACATCTGCAGCCTGAGATCGCCGCTGCCGCAGCCGAAGTGGCCGCACTGCCGGCCGACAAGCGCCAGCCCGCGCTGGCCGAGACCGGCTTGCTCGCACCGCATTGGCCCAAGCCGTACGGCAGGGAGGCCTCGCCGGCCGAGCAGCTGCTCATCGATTCCGAACTGGCCAAGGTCGACGTGCAGCGCCCCGATCTGGTGATCGGCTGGTGGGCGGTTCCGACGATCCTCGAGGGCGGCACACCCGAGCAGATCGAACGCTTCGTGCCGGCCACCCTGCGCGGCGACATCATCTGGTGCCAGCTGTTTTCCGAGCCCGGCGCCGGATCGGATCTGGCTGCCCTGCGCACGAAAGCCGTTCGCGCCGAAGGTGGTTGGAAGCTCACCGGGCAGAAGGTGTGGACGTCGGCCGCGCAGAAGGCGCACTGGGGTGTGTGCCTGGCCCGAACGGACCCTGACGCACCGAAGCACAAGGGCATCACCTATTTCCTGATCGATATGCGCTCGCCGGGCCTCCTGGTTCGGCCGCTGCGGGAGATCACCGGCGATGAGCTGTTCAACGAGGTGTTCTTCGACGACGTCTTCGTGCCCGACGACATGGTGGTCGGCACCGTCAACGACGGCTGGCGGTTGGCCCGCACCACCCTGGCCAACGAACGGGTCGCGATGGCGCAGGGCACCGCACTGGGCAATCCGGTCGAGGAGATGCTGCGCTCGGTGGCGGAGCGAGAGCTCGACACCGCGTTGGCTGACCAGACGGCCAAGCTGATCCTGTCCGCGCAGGCGGGTTCACTGCTCGACCAGCGGATCGCCCAGCTGGCCGTCGCCGGGCACGACACCAGCGCAGAAGCCAGCGCGCGCAAGCTGATTGGCGTGCGGCACCGGCAGGCGCTGGCCGAGTTCCGTCAGGAACTGTCCGAGTCGGGCGGACTCATCGTCGACGGATATGTGCACGACTTCCTCAACACCCGGTGCCTGACGATCGCCGGCGGGACCGAGCAGATCCTGCTCACCCTGGCCGGCGAGCGACTGCTCGGCCTGCCCCGCTAGACACGTCCGAGGGGTTATTCGTCGTAGGTGACTTCTACCGAATCGGAATTCGGCCGGGCCTGGCAGCTCAGAATCAGCCCCTCTTCGATGTCGCTGGGCTCGAGGACGTCGTTGATCTCCATCTTGACCTCGCCGCTGCGTTTGACCACCGCGCAGGCGCCGCAGTGTCCCTCGCGGCAGGAGAACGGCACGTCGAGTCCCTTGTCGAGGAGAACGTCGAGCAGTTTGGCGCTGCGTGGCCACGACACGGTGTGGGTCTGTCCGTCGAGCTCGACGACGGCGGTGGCCGGCGGCTCGTCACCGTCGTCCTCGATCTTCACCGCGGCGAACGGATCGGTCTCCAGCGAGCGGAACACCTCGATGTGCACCTGTTTGGCGGGCACCTTCAACGCTTCGAGTGCTTCTTCGGCAGCCTTCATGAACGGGCCGGGCCCGCAGATGAACGCCTGTCGGTCGGTGTAGGGCGCCATCAACTGGCTCAGCGCCGGGACACTCGGCAGGCCCTGCACCGACTCCAGCCAGTGCACGACCGTCAGGCGGTCCGGATATTTGGCGGCCAGGTCGCGCAGGGTGCTGCCGAAGATCACCGAACGCTCGTCTCGGTTGGCGTAGAGCAGCGTCACCCGGCCGCAGCCCTGCGAGAGTGCCGACTTGCAGATGGCCAGCATCGGGGTGATCCCACTGCCGGCGGCGATGAGCAGGAAGTCGGCGTCGAGGGTCTTGGGGACGAAGGTGCCCGACGGCGCCAGGACGTGCATCTTCATGCCCCGGTGCGCGTGATCGCACAGCCAGTTCGACGCGTAGCCGTCGGCGGTGCGTTTGACGGTGACGGTCAGCGCGTCGTCGGTGAACGGCGAACTGCACAGCGAGTAGCAGCGGGCCACCGAGCCGGTGCGGTCGCTGGGGATCCGCAGCGTCAGGAACTGACCGGGCGCGTAGCGCAGACGATCCGCCGGGATGTCAGCGCCTGCGGGCACGCCGAACACCAGGGACCGCGAGTCGTCGGTCTCCTCGACAACGTCGGTCACTTCCAATTCGAGCACGTGGCTACCCAGCGGCTCGTCCGGTGGAACCTGCGTCACGTCGCTTTGCCTTCCCGCCAGCCCAACTAGAACAGGTTACAGAAATTGGTTTACATATCGCTACCAGCCGCAGGCTCGCGCTGCTCGACACAAATCGTAACGTGTTCTAGTCTTGGTCCAGTAACGCACTTCCGGGAGGCATGCAGTGACGTCCATTCAACAGCGTGACGCGGAGTCGGTTCTCACCGGCATCGACGAATTGCTGCCAAAGCTCCGCGAGCGCGCCCAGGAGACCGAAGACCTGCGCCGCATCCCTGACGCCACGATCGCCGAACTCGACGAGGTGGGGTTCTTCAAACTGCTCCAGCCCGAGCAGTGGGGTGGCCTGCAGAGTGACCCGACGTTGTTCTACGAGGCTGTTCGGCGGCTGGCCAGCGCCTGCGGCTCGACCGGCTGGGTGGCCGGCATCCTCGGCGTTCACAACTGGCACCTGGCGCACTTCGACCAGCAGGCCCAGGAAGACGTCTGGAGCGCGGATCCGACCGTGCGGATCTCCTCGTCCTACGCCCCGATGGGCGCCGGTGTCGTCACCGACGGCGGCTACCTGGTCAACGGCGCCTGGCACTGGTCGTCGGGATGTGACCACGCCACCTGGACCTTCGTCGGTGGCCCGGTCATCAAGGACGGCAGGCCGGTGGACTTCGGCAGCTTCCTGGTCCCGATCAGCGATTACCGCATCGAGGACGACTGGCACGTCGTGGGCCTGAAGGGCACCGGCTCCAACACCCTGGTGATGAAGGACGTGTTCGTCCCGCGGCACCGATTCACCTCCTTCAAGGCGATGGGCGATCTGGCTTCGCCGGGACTGCAGACCAACACCGCGCCGGTGTACAAGATGCCTTGGGGCACCATGCATCCCACGACCATCTCGACTCCGATCGTGGGAATGGCCTACGGCGCCTACGACGCTCACGTCGAGCATCAGGGCAAGCGGGTGCGCGCTGCGTACGCCGGTGAGAAGGCCAAGGACGATCCGTTCGCCAAAGTCCGCATCGCCGAGGCCTCCAGTGACATCGACGCGGCCTGGGGCCAGCTGTCGGGCAACCTGGCTACCGAATACAAGCTGCTGTTGGCGGGCGAGGACATTCCGCTGGAACTGCGCGCCAAGGCTCGCCGCGACCAGGTGCGCGCCACCCAGCGTTCCATCTCGGCCATCGACCGGCTCTTCGAGAGCGCCGGCGCGACCGCCCTGGGTACTGACACGGCGCTGCAACGGTTCTGGCGTGACGCGCACGCCGGACGGGTGCACGCCGCCAACGACGCCGAGCGCGCTTACGTGATGTTCGGCAACCAGGCATTCGGGCTGCCGCTCGGCGACACGATGGTTTAACGGGTCCACCCGATGACGTCCTTCATCCAGGAAGCGGAGTCCATCCGGGAGTTGACCTTTGAGTCGACCTCCCGCTACGCGCAGGTCCGCGACGACATGCGCCTGCACTTTCACGAGGCGGGCGTCGGCAACCCACAGACCGTGGTGTTGTTGCACGGCGGCGGCCCGGGCGCATCCAGCTGGTCGAACTTCTCGCGCAACATCGGGGTGCTCGCCAAGCACTTCCACGTGCTCGCGGTCGACCAGCCCGGCTACGGCCACTCCGACAAGCACGCCGAGCACGAGCAGTACAACCGTTACAGCGCAACGGCTTTGCTCAACCTGTTCGATCATCTCAAGATCGAGCGCGCCGACCTGATCGGGAACTCGCTCGGCGGCGGAACCGCGGTGCGGTTCGCGTTGGACAACCCCAAGCGGGCCGGGCGGCTGGTCCTGATGGGCCCTGGCGGGCTGTCGGTCAACCTGTTCGCACCCGACCCCACCGAGGGTGTGAAGCTGCTGGGCCGGTTCACCGCCGACCCGACGCGCGAGAACATGGAGAAGTTCCTGCGCATCATGGTCTTCGACCAGAAGCTGATCACCCCTGAATTGGTCGAGGAGCGCTTCGCGATCGCGAGCACCCCCGAGTCGCTGGCAGCGGCCAGGGCGATGGGAAAGTCGTTCGCGGGAGCCGATTTCGAGCTCGGCATGATGTGGCGCGACGTGTACAAGCTGCGTCAGCGGGTGCTGCTGATCTGGGGCCGTGAGGATCGGGTCAACCCGCTCGACGGTGCGCTGGTGGCGTTAAAGCAGATTCCGCGTGTGCAGCTGCACGTTTTCGGGCAATGTGGACACTGGGCTCAGTTGGAGAAATTCGACGAGTTCAACAAGCTGACCGTTGATTTCCTCGGAGGTGGGGCATGACGCTAAAGGCGCTCGGCTACATGCGAATCGAGGCCACCGATGTGGCGGCCTGGCGAGAGTTCGGGCTCAAGGTGCTCGGCATGGTGGAGGGTGACGGGGCGATCGCCGATGCGCTCTATCTGCGCATGGATGACTTCGCCGCCCGCCTGGTGATCGTGCCCGGCGACCGGGACCGGCTGCTGATCTCCGGCTGGGAGGTGGCCGATGCGCCTGCGCTGCAGGGCCTGCGCGAGACCCTGTCCAAGGCGGGCGTCGACTTCGTCGAAGGCACCCGCGAGGAGAAGTCCGAGCGGCGGGTCGAGGGTCTGATCCGGTTCTCCGATCCGGCAGGCAACGTTCTCGAAGCGTTCCACGGTGCGCAGTATCTGGGTCGCCGGTTCGTCAGCCCGTACGGCCACAAGTTCGTCACTGCCGAGCAGGGCCTCGGACACGTCGTGCTCACTTGTGACGACGACGCTGCCGCGCAGGCGTTCTACCAGGATGTGCTGGGCTTCCGGCTGCGCGATTCGATGAGCCTGCCCCCGCAGATCGCCGGCCGCCCGGCCGACGGCGATCCGGTCTGGCTGCGGTTCTACGGCTGCAACCCGCGCCACCACGCGCTGGCCTTCATGCCGATGCCCAACCCGACCGGCATCGTGCACCTGATGGTCGAGGTCGAGAATTCCGACGATGTCGGGCTGTGCCTGGATCGCGCGAATCGCCGCAAGGTGAAGATGTCGGCGACGCTCGGCAGGCACACCAACGACAAGATGTTGTCCTTCTACATGAAGACCCCCGGGGGCTTCGACGTCGAATTCGGCTGCGAGGGACTCGAAGTCGAGGATGACGGCTGGATCGCCCGGGAGAGCACTGCGGTCAGTCTCTGGGGCCACGACTTCTCCGTCGGGTTCAAGTAGCCGATGTCTTCGGCAGCGATCGACCCTCGCACGTTCCGCCACGTGCTGGGCCAGTTCTGCACCGGCATCACGATCATCACGACGATCCACGACGACGTTCCGGTCGGATTCGCCTGTCAGTCGTTCGCCGCGCTGTCGCTCGAGCCGCCACTTGTGCTGTTCTGCCCCACCAAGCTGTCGCGGTCCTGGGCGGCCATCGAGGCCAGCGGAAAGTTCTGCGTCAACATCCTGCACGAGAAGCAGAACGATGTGTCAGCCCGATTCGGCTCGAAGGAGCCGGACAAGTTCGCTGGAATCGACTGGAGCCCAAGCAAACTAGGCTCACCGGTGATCGACGGCACGCTGGCCCACATCGACTGCACGGTGCACTCGGTGCATGACGGCGGCGACCACTTCGTGGTGTTCGGTGCGGTGCACTCGCTGTCCGAGGTACCGAAGAAGAAGCCGCGCCCGCTGCTGTTCTATCGCGGCGAGTACACCGGTATCGAGCCGGACAAGAACACCCCGGCGCAATGGCGCGACGACCTGGATGCCTTCCTCACGGCCACCACCCCCGATACCTGGCTGTAGCCCTCAGGCGTTGTCGCCGACGAACTCGAGGATCGCCGCGGCCACCTCCCGGTGCACGGTCTCGTTGAGAATGTCGTGATGTGCGCCGGGAAATTCCCGCAGCCGTAGCGCCTCGATCTGTTCGGCGTAGGCCCGCAGCGCACTCACCGGGGCGATGGGATCGAGTTCGCCGTGAATGGCCAGCGTCGGCACCGTCAGCTTCGGCAGCTCAGCGCCGAAGCGGTCCCATGCGCGGTCGAGCTCACGTGCCAGCGGCACGCTGTCGGCCTCGACGAACGCCAGCGGATCGTTCTCCATCGCGTCCAGGTAGAACGGATCGTCGGACAGCCAGTGCGGGTCCAGGTCGAGTGAGCTGTCGGTGTCGAGCAGTTCGGGCACCGGGACCACCGGCGCACCGGAGATGATCCCGGCCCGGTAGCGCTGTGGCTGGTCAAGGAGCCGGAACAACGTCACCACCGCCCCGTACGAATGCCCCTGTGCGATAAGCGGAATGCCCGGGGTTGTTTCCTCGGCCAGCGCGGTGAGACGCTCAGCCAGCGCGGAGCTGTCCTCGATCCTGCCGAAATCTCCGCGCGCGCCGGGGGACAGACCGTGACCGAACTGGTCGACGGCCCATAGGTCGATCCCTGCGGCATTGAGGGCGAAACCCAGCCGGTGATAGACGCCGGTGTGTTCGCCGAAGCCGTGCAGGAAGATGACGGCCGCATGGGGCTCGAGTGCGGCCCAGTGCCGGTAGTAGGCGCGGCCAAGCTCGTGGTCGATGAAGGGCATGCCACGACCCCACCAGCTACGGAGGTGTCCCGCAATATTTGCGCTCAGTGCGGTAATACTTTGATGTGACCGCCATCACATCAAGAAGGGGGCACTGATGAGCGTGACCAATGCGACGAGCGGGCTGAAGAGGGTCGTCGCCGCCTCGATGGCCGGCACCGTCGTCGAGTGGTACGAATTCTTCCTCTACGGCACGGCGGCCACGCTGGTCTTCAACAAGATCTTCTTCGCCAAGGGCACCAGCGACCTCGACGCCATCCTGGCCGCGTTCATCACCTATGCGGTCGGCTTCGCCGCACGTCCGCTCGGCGGGATTGTGTTCGGCCACTTCGGCGACAAGTACGGCCGCAAGAGGCTGCTGCAGTTCAGCCTGGTGCTGGTCGGCGCGTCGACGTTCTTGATGGGCTGCCTGCCGACGTTCGGGCAGATCGGCTACTGGGCACCGACCTTTCTGGTGGTCCTGCGCTTCCTGCAAGGCTTCGCCGTAGGCGGGGAGTGGGGCGGTGCGGTGCTGTTGGTGGCCGAGCACAGTCCGAGCCGAGAACGCGGATTCTGGGCGAGTTGGCCGCAGGCCGGTGTGCCGGTGGGCAACATGCTCGCGACGGTCGTGCTGCTGACGCTGACCGCGACGCTGTCGGAATCCGCGTTCCTGTCCTGGGGTTGGCGGGTCGGGTTCTGGCTGTCCGCCGTGGTGGTGCTGATCGGTTACTACATCCGGACCAAGGTCACCGATGCGCCGATCTTCCTGGAAGCCCAACAGGAAGCCGAGCAGCTGAAGGCCAGTTCGTACGGTGTCGTCGAGGTGCTGAAGCGTTATCCCCGTGGAGTTTTCACCGCGATGGGTCTGCGGGTTGCCGAGAACATCATGTACTACCTGGTCGTCACGTTCTCGATCACGTATCTCAAGGTGGAGGTGCACGCCGATACCAGCGACATCCTGTGGTGGCTATTAGCGGCGCACGCAGTGCATTTCGTGGCCATTCCGTACGCCGGCCGGCTGTCGGATCGCTACGGGCGCAAGCCCGTCTACCTGGTCGGTGCGATCGGAGCCGGTGCGTGGGGCTTCTTCGCCTTCCCGATGATGAACAGCGGCCAGTACCTGCTGATCATGGGTTCGATCATTCTCGGTCTGGTCATCCACGCCCTGATGTACGCCCCGCAGCCGGCGCTGATGGCCGAGATGTTCCCGACCAGGATGCGCTATTCCGGTGTGTCCCTTGGCTATCAGGTCACCGCGATCTTCGCCGGTTCGCTGGCGCCGATCATCGCGGTCAAGCTGTTGTCGGTCTATGGCTCCGCGGTCCCGATCGCGATCTACCTGGCGGCCGCTGCGGTGATCACTCTCATCGCGCTGGCCTTCACCCGCGAGACCAAGGGCATCGATCTCGCGGACATCGATGCCGCCGACCGGCGGGCGGCGGCGTTGGGTTAGCGCGCCAGCCAGGTGCCGAGCCGGCGTAGCGCTTCGTCGATATCGCTGGACGGTCCGGCGAAGGACAGTCGCACGAACGAGCCGCCGCGTGCGGGGTCGAAGTCGATCCCGGGGGCGATCGCCAATCCGGTGTCGGCCAGCAGCTTTTCGCAGAAGGTCAACGAGTCCGAGGTGAAGTCGGAGACGTCGGCGTAGACGTAGAACGCTCCGTCGGTGGGCGCCAGCCGGGTAATGCCGACCTGGCGCAGGCCGGCCAACAGCTTCTCTCGGTTGGCCGCGTAGTGGTGTAGATGGCCTTCGGCTTCGGCTATCGCTTCGGGCGTGAACGCCGCCACGCCGGCGAATTGCGGGAGCACCGGCGGGCAGATGGTGAAGTTTCCGGTCAGGCAGTCCACCGCGCGCCGCAATTCCCTGGGTACCAGCAGCCAGCCCAGCCGCCAGCCCGTCATTGCGAAGTACTTCGAAAAGCTGTTCGCCACAACGGCATTGCGGGAGGTCTGCCAGGCACACGACGTCTCCGGCGCGCCCGGGTAGACCAGCCCGTGATACACCTCGTCGCTGATCAGTCGCGCCCCGGTCGCATCGCACCAGGTTGCGATGGCCGCGAGTTCTTCCGGCGGGATCACCGTGCCGGTGGGGTTGGCCGGGCTGGCCACGATCACGCCCTGCACCGGCGGGTCGAGCTCGGCCAGCATCTGCACGGTCGGCTGGAACCGGGTTTCGGGCCCGCACGGGATCTCGACGACCTCACAGCCCAATGCGGACAGGATGTTGCGGTAGCAGGGGTAGCCGGGGCTGGCGATGGCCACCCGGTCACCGGCGTCGAAGCACGCGAGGAACGCCAGCAGGAAGCCGCCCGAGGACCCGGTGGTCACCACCACGTCGTCGGCGCTGACATCCAGACCGTAGCGGCCCGCGTAGGACCCGGCGATCGCCTCGCGCAGCTCCGGGATACCCAGGGCGACGGTGTACCCGAGCTGATTGGTTTCCAGCGCCGCCGCCGCGGCCGCGCGCACCGGTTCGGGGGCGCCGACACTGGGCTGGCCTGCCGACAGGTTCACCAGGTCGCCGTGGGTGCGCTGACGCTCGGCGGCGGCCAGCCACACGTCCATCACATAGAACGGCGGGATTCCGGCTCGCAGCGCAACGCGGTTGTTCACTCCAGTCACGCTAGAACACCGCCTCCGGTGGGTGCTGACCGTACAGCCCGCGCCCGGTGATCTCGAGGTTGTCCAGAAAAAGTCGCGAGGACGTGTAGGCGTCCTCGATCAGCTCGGTCGTATGCGTGAAGTCGAGCGGCGAGATCAGCCTGGGTGCGGGTCCGGGCAGGTACACCACAGGCAACTCCGCGGCAACGAGTGCAGCCTCCGCCACCGCTTGCGTGCGCGTGGTGACCAACGCCGTGTACAGCAGGATGTCGGCGATGGTGTCGGTCGACCCAGGCAGCTGGCCGGGGAAGAAGCAGTCGAGCACGATGAGCGAGCGAGCTCCCATGGCGACCGCCTGCCGCATGGGTACGTTGGCAACCACTCCGCCGTCGAAGAGGCGCAGGCCGTCGTGTACCACTGGCGGGTAGATACCGGGGATAGCGGCACTCGCCAACAGGGCGGGCAGCAGTAAACCCTCGCGCAGCACGTGCGGTTGTGCCGTCGCGACATTCATCGTGACAGCGGCGAACGGAAGCTCGAGGTCGGCGAATTCTACTGTGGCACCAAGGAATTCAGCGATCATCTCGGCCAGGCCGGTATTGGGAAACAGGTGTGTCTTGACTCGCTGCAGCATCAGCGCCTGGGCGATGAGGCCACCCGGGAACACCTTCTCCCGTGTCATACGCGCCCATGCGTGGGAGAGCCGATTCGCGGCACCGTTCGGGTCGGACGCCAGCACCGCCCCATTGATCGAGCCGACGGAGGTACCCGCCACCAGGCCGGGCCGGACATCACGCTCACTGAGCGCCTGCAGCATGCCGACCTGGATAGCGCCGAGGCTGCCGCCGCCGCCCAGGACATAGCCGATCGGTCTGGGAAGATCCTCGACGGAACCGGTCGGCATGGTGCTTAGGCTAGAGCACCTGCGATTCGAGCTGGCGGAGTTGATCGGACACCGAACCCAGCAACTGGGCGCTGCCGTGCGCCCGCTTGAAGTACAGCTGGATGTCGTGTTCCCAGGTGATCGCGATGCCGCCGTGCATCTGGATAGCTTCGCCTGCGACCTTGGTGAACGCCTCGGTGGCGGCCAGGCGGGCCAGCGCGGCCGATACCGGCGTGGGGTCCGCGATCGCATCCCCGACGACGGCGCGCGCCGACTGCACGGCGACGTACAGGTCGGCCATCCGGTGCTTCAGCGCTTGGAAGCTGCCGATCGGCCGCCCGAATTGCACGCGCTCTTTGGTGTATTCGACGGTGAGTTCCAGGCACCGCGCCGCGGCGCCGATCTGCTCGGCCGCCAGCAGGATCGCCGCGGTGTCGGCCAATGCAGGATCGGTCCCGATCGCCGTGGTGGAGCCGGGGGACAGGCGGGCCAGCCGGCGGGTCGGGTCCATGGTCTGCACGGCCTCGGTGGTGACATCGCTCCACCGGGACAGCGAGCCGTCCTCGACAGCGATCACCACGTCGGCGACGTCGCCGTTCACGACATAGCCGGGGTCGAACACGACGGCGCCGATGGCTTCGCCTGCCGCCAGCTGCTCGAGGGTGTCGTCGGGCGCTTCCCCATTTTCCAAGGCGGCTAGGAGCGCCAGCTCAGCCAGCGTCGTGCCGAGCAGCGGTGTGGGGACCAGGCCGCGGCCGAGCTCCTCGAGAACTGCTGCGGCATCGGCTAATTCGCCGCCCGCCCCGCCGAGCTCTTCGGGAACCACCAGGGCAGCGACGCCGACCTGCTCGCACAGCTTCGTCCACAAGGATTCGTCGTAGCCGAGCTCGGACTCCATGGCTTCGCGCACCGCGGCGGGGGAGGCGTGCTTGTCGATCAGTGCCGCGACGGTGTCGCGCAGCATCTGCCGTTCTTCAGAGGATGTCATGCCAGCGCCTCCAGCACTCGACGTCGATGACTGGTCGGATCGCCCCACGCCGAGTGCAGCGCCTGCACCCGCAGTAGCCAAAGCGACAGATCGTGTTCGGAGGTGAAGCCGATGGCGCCGTGGGTCTGCAGTGACGACCGTGCCGCCAGCAGCGCGGCATCCGAGGCGGCGGCCTTGGCGGCACTGACATCCCGTGCGGTATCGGGGGATCCGTCGGCCAGGGACAGCGCAGCTCCGTAGACCAGCGGACGGGCCAGCTCGACCGCGATGTGGACGTCGGCGAGCTTGTGTTTGAGCGCCTGGTAGCTGCCGATGATGCGACCGAATTGGCTGCGCTGCTTGGCATATTCGACCGACATATCCAGCATCGCCTGGCCGGCGCCGACCAACAAGGCGGCGGTGGCCAGCGCACCGAATTCGTAGGCCCGCGCCACGTCGGCGTCGCGGGCGTTGCCGGTGGCGATGACGTCGAACAGCCGGCGGCTGGGGTCGACGGATTCGTGGGCGTCGCCGACGGTGGCCTCGCTGACTTGACCGTTCTGGGCGAGCAGCGTCAGCCCGGCGAAGTCGGCGTTGACGGCGCGCGGCACCGCAGGTGGCAGCGCGACCGTCGCGATCAGTTCACCGGCGGCCAGCCCCGCCGAGCGGTCGTCGCCGGCCATCAGAATCGGTGCCACCGCAATGGATTCGGCGACCGGGCCGGGAACATTCCAGCGGCCCAGCCGTTCCAGCGCTACCACCAGGTCGACGGGATGAGCCTCGATGCCGTCGTACTTCTCGGGCACCACCAACGCGGTGACACCCAGGTCGGTCAGCGCCGACCACACCTTGCGGGCGGGGGTGGTGTCACCCTCGGCCCAGGCCCGGACGGCGCCGGGCACGTCGGCGGCGCCCAGCGCGGCGTCGATGCTGGCTGCGAAGTCACGCTGCTGTTCGTCGAGTGCGAATTTCATTTCTTCGCTCCTGCGCTCGCTGAGCTTTCTCGGGGCAGCCCGAGCAACCGCTCGGCGATGATATTGCGCTGAATCTCGTTGGTGCCGGCGTAGATCGGGCCGCCCAGCGCGAACAGCAGACCGTCGCTCCAGCCGTCGGTGAGTTCGGCATCGGCCCCCCGCAATTCCAAAGCGGACTGGTGCAGGGCGACGTCGAGCTCGGACCAGAACACCTTGGTCACCGACGATTCCGCGCCCAGTTCACCGCCGCCGGCGACCCGGGTCACGGTGCCGAAAGTGTGCAGGCGGTAGGCCTGCGCCTTGATCCAGGCGTCGGCAACCCGGTCCGCGAACGCCGGGTCGGAACCCCGGTCACGCCACTGCGACACCAGCCGCTCGGCCGGGGCGAGGAAGCGAGCCGGGCTGCGAAGCGACATGCCGCGCTCGTTGCTCGAGGTACTCATCGCCGCGCGCCAGCCGTCGTGCACGCCGCCGATGACATCGGCGTCGGGGACGAACACATCGTCGAAGAAGATCTCACCGAACCCGGTGTCACCGCCGAGCTGCGATATCGGGCGGACGGTGACGCCGTCGGCCTTGAGGTCAAACATGAAGTAGGTCAAGCCCTTGTGACGTTCGGCGGCCGGGTCGGACCGGAACAGCCCGAATCCCCGCTCGCCGAACACCGCCCGCGAACTCCAGATCTTCTGGCCGTTGAGCAGCCAGCCACCGTCGGTCGCAGTGGCCGTCGAGCGCAGCGAGGCGAGGTCGCTACCGGACTCCGGCTCCGACCAGGCCTGCGCCCAGATCTCTTCGCCGCTGGCCATTTTCGGCAGCACCCGGTCCAGTTGGTCCTCGGTTCCGTGCGCGAACAGGGTCGGCGCCAGCATCGAGGTGCCGTTGGCGCTGGCCCGTCCCGGCGCCCCGGCGCGGAAGTACTCCTCCTCGTACACCACCCACTGCAGCAGGGAGGCGTCGCGGCCGCCGTACTTCTCCGGCCAGGTGATCACCGAGAGGCCGGCGTCGAACAGGACGCGGTCCCAGACCCGGTGCTGCTCGAAGCCCTCGGCGGTGTCGTAGGACTTCGTCGGGAACGAGTCGGAGTTCGCCGACAGGAAGGTGCGCACCTCGTTGCGGAACTCTTCGGTGGCGTCGTCGTAGCTGAGATCCATCAAACCATCTCTCGCAGTGTGGGTTTGACCACTTTGCCGCCGGGGTTTCGTGGCAGGCTCGCCACGAAGACCACCGAGCGTGGGGTCTTGAAATTGGCCAGGTGTTTCTTGGTGTAGTCGATGACGGCATGCTCGTCGAGGTCGCTGCCGTCGCGGCGCACGATGAACGCCCGTCCGACTTCGCCGAGGCGTTCGTCGGGCACGCCGATCACCGCGGCATCGGCGACGCCGTCGAGGCGGGCCAGCACCTGTTCGATCTCGGCGGGGTAGACGTTGAACCCGCCGCAGATGTACATGTCCTTGAGCCGGTCGGTGATTCGCAGATTCCCCGCCTCGTCGACGGTGCCGATGTCGCCGGTGTGCAACCAGCCGTCGGCGTCGATCGCCGCGGCGGTGGCGGCCGGGTCGCCGAGGTACCCGAGCATCACGTTGGGCCCGCGCAACAACACCTCGCCGGCACCCGTGTCGTCGGGCGAATCGATCCGCAGTTCGAAGTCGGCGATCGGCCGCCCGCAGGTGGTGGCGACGGTGACGGCATCGTCGTCGGCGCGGCACATGGTGCCGAAGCCGTTGGCCTCGGTGAGCCCGTAGGCGGTCAGCACGATGTCGAAGTCGAGCTCGGCCTGCATCCGTTCGATCAGCACGACCGGCACCGTCGCCGCACCGGTCACCGCGAAGCGCAGCGAGCTCAGGTCGTAGTTCTTGCGGGCCGGGTGGTCCAACAGGGTCTGGAAGATCGTCGGCGGCCCTGGGACCACGGTGATGCGCTGCTCGGCGATCACCCGCATCGCCTGCTCGGGGTCGAAGGTGAGCTGGGGGATCAGGGTGGCGCCGGTCTGCAGGCAGGCCAGGATGCCGGCCTTGTAGCCGAAGTTGTGGAAGAACGGGTTGATGCACAGGTAGCGGTCGGCGCTGGTGAGCTGGCCACACTCAGCCCATGCCGCGGGTGCGGCCAGTGACTGCCGGTGCGCGCACAACACGCCTTTGCTGCGCCCGGTCGTGCCCGAGGTGAACAGCACGTCGGACGGGTCGTCGGGGCGCACCGCCGCGGCGCGGGCGTCGACCTCAGACTCCTGTGCCGCAGGACCGGCCAGGAACTCGTCCCAAGTGCCGTCGTCGGAGTCGATCGGAATGCGCACGATGGTCCGCAACGCAGGCAGTGCGCCGCGGTCGAGGTCACCCACCCGGTCGGCACCGAGGAAGCGGCCCATTCCGAACAGCAGCGGCGCCTCGGTGCGGGCCAGGATGTCGGAGGCCTCGGCGGCGGTGTAGCGAGTGTTCAGCGGCACCATGACGCCACCGGCGTACTGGATGGCCAGGCAGGCGATCGCCCAGTGCCAGGTGTTCGGCGACCAGATCGCGACCCGATCGCCGGGGGCCACACCAGCGCCGATCAGTGCCGCCGCAGCCCGGCGCACCTCCTCGCGCAGTCCGGCGAAAGTGAGGGTGCGTTCCTCGGTCACCAGGGCGTCATGGTCGGCATATTCGACGGCCATCCGATCCAGCACCCCAGGTGTGGTGCGCGGCTCTGACATTCCCGGGTCGCTTCGCTCCTGCCCTCCGTACCTCGTCATCGAGACTCCTCAAGGCTTGATACCCGGCGCATCGTCCCCGGGCTAACAAAGCAAGTGCTTGGTAGGTTAGCCTACAAGGGTGATCACGGTCGAGGAGTTCCGGGCGGAGGTCCGCGCGTGGCTGGCCGACAATCTCGTCGGTGAATATGCCGCGCTCAAGGGCCTCGGCGGCCCGGGCCGCGAGCATGAAGCCTACGAGGAGCGGCTGGCCTGGAACCGGCATCTGGCCGCAGCGGGGCTGACCTGCCTGGGCTGGCCGGTGGAACACGGTGGCCGCGGCCTGTCGGTCGCGCACCGGGTGGCGTTCTACGAGGAGTACGCGAAAGCCAACGCCCCCGACAAGGTCAACCACTTTGGCGAGGAACTGCTCGGGCCCACCCTGATCGCGTTCGGCACCCCCGAACAGCAGCAGCGGTTCCTGCCCCGGATCCTCGACGTCACCGAGCTGTGGTCCCAGGGCTACTCCGAGCCGGGCGCGGGCAGCGATCTGGCCAACGTCTCCACTGCCGCGGTCCTGGATGGCGATCAATGGGTGATCAACGGCCAGAAGGTGTGGACGTCGCTGGCACACTGGGCGCAGTGGTGTTTTGTGGTGGCCCGCACCGAGAAGGGCTCCAAGCGGCACGCCGGGCTGTCCTATCTGCTGGTGCCACTGGATCAGCCGGGCGTGGAGATCCGCCCGATCATCCAGCTGACCGGCGACTCGGAATTCAACGAGGTGTTCTTCACCGACGCCCGCACCGACGCCGACCTGGTGGTCGGTGAGCCGGGCGACGGCTGGCGGGTGGCGATGGGAACGCTGACCTTCGAGCGCGGGGTGTCCACGCTCGGTCAGCAGATCCGTTACGCCCGTGAACTTTCCGGTATCGCCGAGCTGGCCAAGACCACCGGCGCGATCGACGATCCGCTGATCCGGGAGCGGCTCGCAAGGTCGTGGGCGGGCCTTCAGACCATGCGGTCCTACGCGCTGGCGACGATGGATGTCGAGCAGCCGGGCCAAGATAATGTGTCGAAGCTGTTGTGGGCCAACTGGCATCGCGATCTCGGCGAGCTGGCGATGGATATCAAAGGCCGCTCCGGCCTGCTGCTGTCAGACGGTGAGTTCGACGAGTGGCAGCGGCTGTTCCTGTTCTCCAGGTCGGACACGATCTACGGCGGCTCCAACGAGATTCAGCGCAACATCATCGCCGAGCGGGTGCTCGGCCTACCGCGAGAGGTGAAGGGCTAGTGGCGCCATTGTCGGACGTGCCCAAGGAGATTGAGGGCCACGGTCTGCTGACCGGCAAGGTCGTCGTCGTGACCGCGGCGGCGGGTACCGGTATCGGATCGGCGACGGCACGGCGCGCGCTGCTCGAAGGTGCCGACGTCGTCGTCTCGGACCATCACGAACGTAGGCTCGGCGAAACCCGGGATCAGTTGGCCGAATTGGGCCTGGGCCGGGTCGAGAGCGTGGTCTGCGACGTCACGTCCACCGCGCAGGTCGACGCGCTGATCGCCTCCACCACCGCACGGCTGGGCCGCCTGGACGTCCTGGTCAACAACGCCGGCCTCGGTGGGGAAACCCCCGTCATCGATATGACCGACGAGGACTGGGATCGGGTGCTCAACGTGACGCTGACGTCGGTGATGCGGGCGACCCGCGCGGCACTGCGGTACTTCCGCGATGCCGGCCACGGCGGCGTGATCGTCAACAACGCCAGCGTCCTGGGTTGGCGGGCACAGCATTCGCAGTCGCACTACGCCGCCGCCAAGGCCGGTGTGATGGCGCTGACCCGCTGCAGCGCAATCGAAGCCGTCGAACACGGGGTGCGCATCAACGCGGTCTCGCCGAGCATCGCGCGGCACAAGTTCCTGGAGAAGGTCAGCTCGACCGACCTGCTCGACCGTCTGTCGGAGGGCGAGGCGTTCGGCCGCGCCGCAGAGCCGTGGGAAGTGGCGGCCACTATCGCGTTCCTGGCCAGCGATTACTCGAGTTACCTGACCGGCGAAGTCATTTCGGTGTCGAGCCAACGCGCATGACCGAGCCGCCGGTCAGTCGTCGCGACGAGCTTCTGGTGCTCGCCGCGACGATGTTCGCCGAACGCGGTTTGCGCGCGACCACCGTGCGCGATATCGCCGACTCGGCGGGCATTCTGTCCGGCAGTCTGTACCACCACTTCAAGAGCAAGGAGCAGATGGTCGAGGAGGTCCTGCGGGACTTCCTGGACTGGCTGTTCGAGCGCTACCAGCAGATCATCGCCACCGAGCCCAATCCACTCGAGCGGCTCAAGGGCTTGTTCATGACGTCGTTCGAAGCGATCGAAGACCGGCACGCACAGGTGGTGATCTACCAGGACGAGGCCAAGCGGCTGTCGTCGCTGCCGCAGTTCGACTTCGTCGAGGCCCGCAACAAAGAACAACGCAAGATGTGGCTTGACCTACTCAACGAGGGTGTCAAGCAGGGGTACTTCCGCCCGGATATCGATGTCGACGTGGTGTACCGGTTCATCCGGGATACCACCTGGGTGTCCGTGCGTTGGTATCAACCAGGAGGACCGCTGACAGCCGAGGAAGTCGGCCGCCAATACCTCGCCATCGTCCTGGGCGGCATAGCCGCGCCCAACAACTAGCAAGGAGATCGACATGGCCCCCGCATCACAGGCATACGTCATTGACGCCGTGCGCACCGCGGTCGGCAAGCGCAATGGATCGCTCGCCCCCGTCCACCCCATCGACCTCGGTGTGGTGGCGTTCCGCGGAATCTTTGATCGGGTCGACGTCGATCCGGGCGCCGTGGACGACGCGGTGGTCGGGTGCCTGGACGCCATCGGCCCGCAGGCCGGCAACATCGGCCGCCTCACCTGGTTGGCCGCCGGCTACCCCGAAGAGGTGCCCGGCGTCACCGTCGACCGGCAGTGCGGCTCGAGCCAGCAGGCGATTTCCTTTGGCGCACAGGCCATCATGGCCGGCACCGCCGATCTGATCCTGGCCGGTGGCATGCAGAACATGAGCCGCATCCCGATCTCGTCCGCGATGACCGTCGCCGAGCAGTTCGGCTTCACCTCGCCGACGAATGAGTCGGAGAACTGGCTGCACCGCTACGGCGATCAGGAGATCTCCCAGTTCCGCGGCGCGGAGATGATCGCCGAGAAGTGGGGCCTGTCTCGTGAGGAGATGGAGGAGTTCTCCTTGAACTCCCACAACAAGGCCTTCGCCGCGATCCGCAACGGCAACTTCGAGAACGAGATCGTCCCGGTCGGCGAGTTCCGCACCGACGAGGGCCCACGCGAGTCCACCCTGGAGAAGCTGGCCGGGCTGAAGACCCTGCGTGAGGGCGGCCGGCTGACCGCGGCGATGGCCAGCCAGATCTCCGACGGTGCCAGCGCGGTGCTGTTGGCCAGCGAGCAGGCCGTCAAGGACCACAAGCTGACTCCGCGGGCCCGTATCCACCACATCAGTGCCCGTGGCGCCGATCCGGTGTTCATGCTGACCGGCCCGATCCCGGCGACGAAGTACGCACTGGACAAGGCCGGCCTGACGATCGACGACATCGACGTCGTTGAGATCAACGAGGCGTTCGCGCCCGTGGTGATGGCCTGGCTCAAGGAAACCAAGGCTGATCCGGAGAAGGTCAACCCCAACGGCGGTGCGATCGCACTCGGCCACCCGCTCGGGGCCACCGGTGCCAAGCTGTTCGCCACCATGCTCAACGAGCTCGAGCGTCGCGGCGGCCGCTACGGTCTGCAGACGATGTGTGAGGGCGGCGGCACCGCCAACGTCACGATCATCGAACGGCTCTAGTCCGCCTGCGAACAGACGCAAAAGCTCCGCGACACACCGGTTTTCGGAGTCTTTTGTGTCTGCTCGCGAAGGGGACCAGGGTGGTGGTCTACCCGTCGCTTCCGTCGCTGCCATCCTTGCTGCCGTCGGCGGCGGTGCCGGTGCCTCCGGGTCCGCCGCTGCCTCCTGGCGTGCCGCCGTCGCCGCCGTCGCCGCCCCGTCCACCGTTCGAGTGTGCCGCGGGATCGCCATACCTGGCGTTGCCGCCCGCGCCGCCGTCACCGCCGAGGCCGCTGCCGTTGTTGCCGCCGTAGCCACCGTCACCGCCGCGGCCGCCGGTAGCGATGCCGACGCCGAGGTCGTCGAAGGCATGGGCGTGCGCGTCGCCGCCGTCGCCGCCGTTTCCGCCCACCCTGGCTGAGGAGCTCGAGCCATACACTTTTCTGCCGCCGCGGCCGCCGTCGCCGCCGACGGCGTTGTCGTTTCCGACGGTCTCGGACGGGCCAGCGGCGCCGGATGCGTTGGCGTTCCCGCCGTTTCCGCCGACGGCATTGTCGGTGTCGCCACCGTCACCGCCGTCACCGCCGAACGCGTTGCCGTGTGTGCTGGACACGAGTTGACTGCCGTCGCCACCCTTTCCGCCGTTCCCGCCGGGGTACCCGTGGCCGGAGCCGCCATCACCGCCGTTGCCGCCCCTGGCCGTGCCGCCTGCCGAGGTGGTCGCCGCAACCACCCCGCCGTTACCGCCCTTGCCGCCGGTGACGCCGTCGCCACCGTCGCCACCGTCGCCTGCGGTCGCGTCACCATGGGTGGTGACGGCCTGGCCGCCGCTGCCGCCGTTGCCTCCCTTGCCGTTGTATCCGCTGCCGCCATTGCCGCCCTGGCCACCGATCGCATCCGCCGCGACTGGATCCGCGACCGGTTTCCCGTTGACAAAGGTCACAGTGCCCGCGTTACCGCCGTTGCCGCCGTTTCCTCCGGTACCGGATCTCGAGGCTCCGCCGTCGCCGCCGTTGCCGGCGATGGCAATCCGACCGTTGTCGTCCGCGTCACCGCCGTTGCCCCCATCTCCGCCTTTGCCGTTGAACACTGCCGCGCCGCCGTTGCCACCGTCCGCGCCGAGCCCACCATTGCCGCCTTTGCCGCCATTGCCGTAGAGCAGGCCGCCGGCTCCGCCGTTGCCGCCGTCCTGGCCGATCCCGCCGTTGGCGCCGTCACCGCCCTTGCCGATGAGTAGGCCGCCGTGCCCGCCGTTTTGGCCGGGTGTGCGGCCCGCGGCGCCGTTTCCGATGAGCAGGCCGCCGTTCGCGCCCGGTGTGATGGCATCGCCGATGAGCCATCCGCCCGGCCCGATCACGTTGAGCGGGTTGGCCAGGATCTGGGCTGGGGCGCCCAGCAGGCGAGCCAGGATCGGGTCGATGGGAGCACCGGGCCCGGCCGTGCGGATTGCCGCCGGGACGAGCAGTGCGGGGGCGAACACGCCATCGGCGCCCGGCCCGGTGCCCAAGGCGCAGACGAGGTCGGTCGGGGCGCACGACGATGCTGCGCGCGGGCCGTTCGGTACGGGCACCGAATGATCGACCAAGACGACCGGCATGCTGACGATGCGCGGCGGAGCTGGCGAGCTGAGCGGTCCACCCACTACCAACGCAGCCCCGGCCCCGGCAGCGGCCAGCGCACCGGTAGTCACCGCCGAGGCAAGCATCCGCCTTTGCCTCCGCGACTGCTTCATGTGCTTGCCCATCACGCCCTCCCGAACACTTGTAGTGGGGTCATCCGTCGGTACCGGCGGAGCCGTTGGCGCCCGTACCGGTACCGCCAGCACCACCAGAACCGCCGTTGGCAGCAGGGATGCCGCTGCCGCCATGGCCGCCGTTACCTCCGGTGGCAACGGTGCCGCTAACCGGGCTCACGGCGTTGCCGCCTTTGCCTCCGGTGCCGCCGTTGCCTCCGAGGGGGCCGGCGTTGCCGCCGTTGCCGCCGGTGCCGCCGAACGACGAACCGTCCGCTCGGGGGTTCTTCGCCTCGCCGCCGTCGCCGCCACTGCCACCGTTGCCGTTGCTGGCTGTGGGGCCGTCACCGCCGTCGCCCCCCTTGCCCCCGGTGGCGACGGTGTTGGTGAAGCCGCCGCCGAAACCGCCGGCAGCGGCCCGGCCGCCGTCACCGCCATGGCCGCCGCTGTGCAGGCTGCCGGCGCCGCCTCTGCCGCCGTCGCCGCCGTCGCCGCCGGTCGCGTTGCCGTCCGCGAAGACGCCTGTTGCGAAATCGCCGCCGACGGCGTTGGCGTCGCCGCCGTCGCCGCCGTTGCTGAACACGCCGCCGCTATTGCCGCCGTTTCCACCATTTCCGCCAATCGCGTTGCCGGCCAAGCTAGCGACGCTGTGGCTGCCGTCGCCGCCGTCGCCGCCGTCGCCGAAGGCCCACGCACCGTTGCCGCCGTCGCCTCCGTCGCCACCAGTCGCGACGGCGTTGGCGGCGGTGGTGGACGCGCCGGTCCCGGCGTCGCCGCCGTTTCCGCCGTCCCCGTTGCCGCCGAGGCTGGAGCCCCCGGCTCCGCCGCTGCCCGCGGTCGCGTCACCGACCGTGGTGGCGGCGCTGCCGCCGTTGCCCCCGGCCCCGCCGTTGCCGTCGAATGAGGTGCCACCGTTGCCGCCGTTGCCACCGGCTGCAGCCACCGCGATCGAATTGTCGACCCGCTCGCCGTTGACGATGGTGATCGAGCCGGCGTCGCCGCCGTTGCCCCCCTTGCCGCCGTCACCTCGCGTTGCGCTGCCGCCGTTGCCGCCATTGCCGGCGACACCGGTCACGGGGTCCGCGTCACCGCCGTTGCCGCCCTTGCCGCCATTGCCGAGGAACAGGCCGCCGGCTCCGCCGTTGCCGCCGTCCTGGCCGATCCCGCCGTTGGCGCCGTCACCGCCCTTGCCGATCAGTAGGCCGCCGTGCCCGCCGTTTTGGCCGGGTGTGCGGCCCGCGGCGCCGTTTCCGATGAGCAGGCCGCCGTTCGCGCCCGGTGTGATGGCATCGCCGATGAGCCATCCGCCCGGCCCGATCACGTTGAGCGGGTTGGCCAGGATCTGGGCTGGGGCGCCCAGCAGGCGAGCCAGGATCGGGTCGATGGGAGCACCGGGCCCGGCCGTGCGGATTGCCGCCGGGACGAGCAGTGCGGAGGCGAACACGCCATCGGCGCCCGGCCCGGTGCCCAAGGCGCAGACGAGGTCGGTCGGGGCGCACGACGATGCTGCGCGCGGGCCGTTCGGTACGGGCACCGAATGATCGACCAAGACGACCGGCATGCTGACGATGCGCGGCGGAGCTGGCGAGCTGAGCGGTCCACCCACTACCAACGCAGCCCCGGCCCCGGCCCCGGCAGCGGCCAGCGCACCGGTAGTCACCGCCGAGGCAAGCATCCGCCTTTGCCCCCGCGACTGCTTCATGTGCTTGCCGGCCATGAGAACGGTCCTTTCGCCGAAACACTCACTACGGGTTCGCAGGTGGTTGTCAGGAACCTAAGTCCGTAGCGGTGAGTCGGCTGGGGTAAGCAACTACCCCAGTTCCACCGGATCGGCTACGCCACCACGAGGTATCGAAATCGGATCCGGATTGGGGTAGTGAGATACCCCAGTCGGTCGTCGACGCCGCGTCCATCATCGAAACCATGAGCTCTGATGCTCCCCGGGCGGAGTTCCTGGAGCGGTTGCCGCTGCCGTATGCGGTGGCGCTCCGGTTGCGCGATGCAGGGGTTGCCGACGACGTGATCGCCGAGCGTGTTGGAGTGGACCAGGCCGCGCTTCCGACGTTCATGCGGGTGGCCGAAGCCAAGCTCGCAACGGTGTCCGACGAACCACCGACCCGATAGCGCGGCAGGCGGTTCATCAGACCGACGTAACGCACGCACGCAAATCTGCGGGTTTGCTGGACGCACGTTGTGGAAGGCCTGTGCCGGTTAGAATTTGGCAGTGATACGCCAGTGGCCACTGATCGGGCGGTCAGAGGAGCTTGCGGTGATCGCCGACGCCACGCGGGCCACCGGCGACCGTGCTAGCGGGATCGTGCTGTCCGGCTCCGCCGGTGTCGGCAAGACGCGGGTGGCACGGGAAGCCGTCGCGGGCTGTGGTCCGCGTACCGCGCGCCGCCACTGGATCGTCGGCACGGCCTCGGCGCGCAGCGTCCCGCTAGGCGCATTCGCCGACGTCGCCAGCGACTTCGGCCCCGATCCGTTGCGCCGGGTGCGGGAGGTGATCGACGGGCTCATCGGTGACGCGCGCGATGGTGAGGTCGTCGTCGGCGTCGATGACGCGCACCTACTGGATGACCTGTCGGCGTTCACCGTCTATCAGCTCGTCACGCGGAGACTGGCTTCGGTCATCCTGACGATTCGCTCGGGAGAATCGCCACCGGACGCCATCACGGCAATCTGGAAAGATCAGCATCTGGAACGCCTTGAACTGCAACCACTATCGCTGCTGGAGATCGCGCGTCTGGTGGAGCACGTACTCGGCGGTCCGCTGCACTCCTTTAGCGCACAACAACTTTCGCAGTACACCCAAGGCAACGCGCTTTATCTGCGTCACCTCCTCGACAACGAGGTGAACGCCGGGCGGATGATGCAGCGCTCGGGCGTGTGGATCTGGGATGGGCGCCCCGCCCTGTCGCCGACGCTTGCCGAGCTTCTCGAGAGCCGGATCGCCCAGGCGCCGACGTCCGTCCGCGATGTCCTCGACGCCCTCGCGGTGACCGAGCCGCTGGATGCCGACATCTTGGCCAAGGTGGTGGATCCCGACGCACTCGCCGAAGCGGAGTCCCGTGGCTTGGTGCGCGTGGATTCGAACGGACACCCGGCGGCGGTGTGGTTGGCGCATCCCCTGCTCGGCGAGATTCGGAGTGGCGACTCGCTGAGGTCGCGGCGACTCCGCGGTTCCATCGCCACCGAACTTGCCCGACGCCCGACAACCGATCCGCGAGACCTGGTGCGCCGCGCGGTGCTTACCGTCGAGTCCGATCTCACGCTCGACCCCGGGCTCCTCCTCGCAGCGGCGGGGTGCGCGTTGCAGCTGGGTGATCTCAATCTCGCGGAAACCCTTGCCCAGCAGTCCGCCTCCGCCGGCGGCGGCCCAGAGGCGAGGATCACCCAGGCGATGGCGATCACCTGGCAGGAGCGCGGAGCCGACGCGGAGGCAATTCTCGTCGAACTCGCGCGCGACACGCACGGCCCGACGAGGACTCAGATCGGCATCCTGCGTGCGTTGAACTTTGCAGCCTGTCTCGCCGATGCGGCCAGTGCCGAAAGAGAACTCGACGAGGCGATACCCGCGGACGACGATGCGGCACAAGCGATCGCCAACGCATTACGGGCCTTCATCGACCTGACTCGAGGCCGTTCCAGAGCCGTCGACCGAGCCAGCATCATCCTCGCCGGTACGCCGGCCAACGACATCGCACACATGTTGTCGATATGGACGTTGGTCAGTGGGCTGGGCGACCTTGGACGGGTCGACGAGCTCGAATCAGCGGCAAACGCGGGATACCGACTGGCCGAAACGTCCGCCGAGGCCTCGCATCTGCGCCTGCCGCTCGCGGCGGTGCACAGCATCGCCTACCGGCTCGCCGGTGCGATGGAATCCTCGGACGCACTCATCGCGCGCGTTCGGCGCGAGACGATCGATGTCCCGTTTCAGCAGGCGTGGCATAGCTTCTTCGCCGGCCTGTCGGCGATGAGTAGAGGCGAACTCGCCGCGGCGGAACGTTCGCTACGAGAGACGATCGCGCGCCTGGAAAGCGGCGGGGGCGGTCGGATGACGAAGGCGTTCGCGCGCTCGTGGTTGGCGGCAGTGACAGCGGTTGCCGGCCGGGCAGCCGTCGCGCGACGTGAGTTCGCGGCCATCGAGTGTTGGGCGCAAGACGCCGAGACTGGGGTGTGGGACATCGAGCGATCTATCGCCGAAGCCTGGACGTGCGCCGCCGAAGGCGCTACGTCGCAGGCGATCTCGATCGTCCGTGACTCGGCGACAAGAGAATCTGAGCGTGGCCGACCCGCCTGGGAAGTCCTGCTTCTGCAGACGGCGACACAGTTCGGCGACCACAGCACCGCGGACCGGCTGGCCGAACTCGCCCTTGACGTTCAAGGCCCCCGCGCACCCGCTGCCGCGGCCCATGCCGCAGCGCTCGCAGCGGGAAGCGGCGACGCACTCGTCGACGCGTCAAGCCAATACGAGGCGTTCGGTGATCGCATCGCCGCGGCCGACGCCGCAGCGCACGCCGTCGTCGCATATCAAGATGCCGGGTTGCGGGGTGCGGCGATGAGCGCGTTCGCCGCGGCGCAACGGCTCGCAGTCGAATGCCAGGGGGCCCAGACCCCTGCGTTACGTTCGGCGATGACGCCACAATCATTCACGGCACGGCAGCGTGAAGTAATATCCCTTGCCGCACAGGGGCTTTCGAATAAAGACATCGCCGATCGGCTCACTATGTCGATCCGCTCCATCGAGGGGCACATCTTCCGCGCCTCCCAACGCGTCGGAGCCAACAGCCGCGAACAGCTGATCTCCATCCTGCAGGGGCGCTGAGCCGAGGCCTGACTAGGACTGCGCAGCGCCCGGCGCCACGGCCTAATTTTCATCACCCGCCACGGGGCGAAACCACCCCGACAGCTTCTCGCGCGAGAGAACTCAGGTGTCGTGAATGACCACCCCGCGGATGTTGCGCCCGGCGAGCATGTCGTCGTAGGCGTTGTTGATCTCGCCCAGCTTGTACTCGTGGGTGACGGTCTCATCGAGCAGCAGCTTGCCCGCGCGGTAGAGGCTGAGCAGCTTCGGGATGTCGGCACGCGGGTTGGCTTGTCCGTAGAGGCTGCCGAGTAGGCGCTTCTGGAAGAGTGTGAACATCGTCATCGGCAGCACCGGTGTCACATCGGTCATCGCGGCCAAGGCGGTCAGCACCACGGTGCCACCCTTGCTGACGAGTTCCAGCGCTTCGTTGATCATCTCGCCTTTGACGAGCCCGACGGTCAGCAGCGCGGAATCGGCCATCACGCCTTTGGTGAGCTCGCGGACCAACTCCGTCCCTTCCGCGATCGAGGTCGCGAAGTGGGTGGCGCCGAACAGAAATGCCTTGTCCCGCTTGCTTTCCACGATGTCGATCACGACGATCTTCTCCGCGCCTGCCAGCCGGGCGCCCTGGATGGCGCCACTGCCGATGCCGCCGCAGCCGATCACCACCACGGTGTCGCCGGGCTGCACATCGGCGGTGTTGACCGCTGAGCCCCAGCCGGTGGTGACACCGCAGCCGAGGAGGCAGGCCCGGGTCAGCGGAATGTCGTCGTCGATCTTCACCAGCGAGGCTTCCGGCACGGTCCCGTACGGGGCGAAGGTGCCCAAACCGATTGCGGCGAAGATGTCTTGGCCGCGGGCGTGCCTGCGGAAGGTGCCGTCGGGCTGTAGGCCGGTCAGGATCTCGGCCCCCATGTCGCAGAGGTTCGACTTGCCGGTCGCACACCAGCGGCAGCGTCCGCAGGCGGGCAGGAACGCGGCGACGATGTGATCGCCCACCTTCAGGTCGCGGACTCCCGGCCCGACTTCCTGCACGATGCCTGCCCCCTCGTGCCCGCCGATCAGCGGGATCGGCGCCACCAGGTCACCGTCGCGAATGTGGTGATCGGAATGGCACAGGCCGGTGGCCTCGAACGAGACGAGAACCTCACCGTCCTTCGGAGGATCGAGCTCGACTTCTTCGACACTCCAGTCTTGCCCGTACTCCCACAGGATGGCGGCATTCATTTTCATGATCCACAAGGTATGACGCCGACGCCGTCCACCGACGACGAATCGCGAAGCTAGCCCGCCATCGTGAGCGCCAGGCCGCCGAGCGCGACGATCCAGCTCGCGAAGCTGCCCACCAAGAAGTACTCGGTGACATCGTCGATGCCTATTCCCGGGTCGCTGCGCTCCTGCCCGTCGATGCCGATACCGCCGTTCTCCCGGGCCTTTTGGGCATTGATCTCCGGGAATCGGATGATGCTCTTGGCGGCCACCACCGCGGTCGCGGCGGCCAGCTGACCGGCCAGGCCCAGCCCGAAGATCAGCAGCCGCTCCATCGGGCCGAGCAGACGCCCGCCCTTGAGCCGATCCGACGGCTGCGGCTCGCCGGCCGGCTTGACCGATCCCACCGATCCGAGCAGCAACCGGACCAGCTGGTTGCCCGTTGCTACCTGCAGCAGAATCACCCCGGCTACCAACACGATTCGGGTCGGATCGGCCGATCCGAGCCCGGTCACCGGGGCCCAGGAAGCCCACGCCTTGACCAGTCCGGCCACCGGCGAACCCATTCCGGACAGCACGATCAGCACGGCCAGCACGGCGACGAACAACACCAGCGGCGCGGCCTGCCTGCGGCCCCCGACCCGCTCGGCGTGGTTGCATGACACCTCCCACGCCACGGCCGCCACCGCGGCGATACCGACCAGCAGCAGATCGCCGAGGTGCCAGAGTGCGCACAGCGCGGCGGTCACCACGGCCACCACAGGACCGGTGACCACCGCCGGCCAGAGCCGGGTGGTCAAGCGCCGCGCGATATCGGCACAACCGATGGCAATCAGCAGCACGGCGACGCCACTCATCGGAGGGCCCTTAGTTGTTCAGAGGCCAGCACCAGCAGATCCAGCCCGTCGCGCGCTGTCCGCTGCGACACCGCTGAGGCGCTGATCCCTTCCATGGCCGCCAATTCTTTCTTCGTCTTGTGATCGAGTAGCCCCCGCAGCAGTCGCAGGGACCGGGTATCCATCGATCCAAGCAGGTGGTCCCGACACAACAGGGCGGCGTTGACGGCGTCGGGATCCGGTCCGGCATCGCCGTGGCGGCGGTATGCGGTGCGCACGGTCGCCAACGCCGGCTGCTGCTGGGCGGCCGCGGTCCACTCGATCGCTTCCCGCGCCGACCACCAGCCGGGGCCGTCCTGGATGCCGGTGCCGGCGTCGAGCACGGTCACCGAACCCCAGCCGATGCCGAACCGCACATCGATATCGGGTGCCACGGCCAGTCGCACCGCCAGGGCGGCGCCGATCGCGTCGCCGACCGTCGGGTAGCTGCCCTGGAACTCGTCACCGACGGTGAACGCCAGGGGCGTGCCGGCGAGGGCTTCGGTGATGCGGCGGTGCAGTTGGCCACGATCGGACGCATGCCGGGAGTCCACGACGTCACCGATCAGGGCGGCGCGCTCCGATGAAGCGTTAAGCTTAACTCCAGCCATATGAAGACTATAGCTTCATTTCACCGAAATGAAGCAAATGGCTTTACTGAATGAAGGCGGAGGCCGCCTCGAGGTGTTTGACGGCATCGGCCACGATGGTCTCGACCAACTCGGCGCATGACGGCAGATTCTCGATGATCCCGGCGACCTGCCCGGAGGCCAGTACGCCCGCTTCGGTGTTGCCTTCGACAAGGCCGGCCTTCAGCAACATCGGGGTATTGGCGGCCATCAGCACCTGCGACCAGGTGAGGTCCTTGCCGTGGCGCATCGCCAGGCCGTCGCGGATCATCCCGGACCAGGTCATCTGCGACATCTTCTTGAACTTGGCGGCGTTGCGCACCGCCGCGGTGAAACCACGGATCGGGGAGCCGCTTTCGAGCTTCTCGACGAGTTCGGTACGCAGGACGCGGTGCGGCATGCCGTCGACCCGGGTGGAGACGACGGTGCCGTCGAGCGCGGCCTTGAGGTAACGCTGCTTGACCTCTTCGGGCACGGTGGAATCCGAGGTCAACAGGAACCGGGTGCCCATCGCCACGCCGGCGGCGCCATAGGACAGCGCCGCGGCCAAGCCGCGCCCGTCGAAGAAGCCGCCCGCGGCGATCACCGGGATGTCCACTGCGTCGAGGACCGAGGGCAGCAACAGTGTGGTGGCTACCGGGCCCGTGTGGCCGCCGCCTTCGCCGCCCTGCACGATGACGGCGTCGGCACCCCAGCTCGCCACCTTGCGCGCGTGCTTGGCCGCACCGACCGACGGAATCACCACGGAACCGGCTTCTTTGAGCTTCGCGATCAGTTCCTGCTTGGGGGCCAATGCGAAGGACGCGACCTTGACTCCCTCGCGGATCATCAGGTCGACGCGGTCTGGGGCATCGGCGCCGTCGGCACGGATGTTGACCCCGAACGGCTTGTCCGTCGTGGACTTGACCTTCTTGATCGCGGTCGCCAACTCGTCGATCGTCATCGTCGCCGAGGCCAGGATGCCGAGGCCGCCGGCGTTGGACGTGGCCGACACCAGTCGCGCACCCGCGACCCAGCCCATCCCCGTCTGCACGACCGGATGTTCGATGCCGATCAGGTCGGTCAGCGGCGTTTTGAGCTTACTCATCGGACTTCTTTGTCCCGCAGTGATTTCGGATCGATAACCTCTTGAATCAGCTTCTGCTCTTCGCCGGATGGCAGGCGGCTCGTCTCTGCTTCGCCAAGGCCGTGCACCTCGAACGACGTGTTCTCGGCGACCTCGTCGGCGCTCACGCCGGGGTGCAGCGACACCGCCCGCATCTGGTGGTCGGGCCCGTTGAAGTCGAACACACCGAGGTTGGTCACCACGCGGAAGACGTTCATGAAGCGGTACGCCGGGTTGTCCGGATCGACTTTGTCCCAGCCGATTCCGGAGACGATGTCGACTCCAGTCCCGAACACCCGCTTCGAGTGGTTGCCGACCCAGTAGCTGGTGGCGTGGTTGATGGTGTTGCCTGGTGCGCCGCGCACGCCGAACATCTGTCGCGTCGGATGCTGCAGCGGTCCGAACGCCGACAGGTTCTGGTTGCCGTAGCGGTCGATCTGGTTGGCGCCCATCACCACATGGCGCCGGCCCCACGAGAGTGTCTCGAAGACGCGGCCGAACGGCATCCAGCCTTCGATCGCGCCGGTGGCACCCATCGCCGGGGTGTCGGCGAGGATGCGGGCCTCGCCGTCGGTCAGCAGGATGTCGGGGGAGAACGTCAGGCGGGCCAGCCGGGCGCCGATCGAGACGATATTGGTCATCGGCGAGACCATGATCTCGCCTGCGTCGCGGAACAATTCGGCGCACGCGACGGCGCACACCTCGGCGCGGGTTGCGGAGATCATGCCTGCTCCTCCTTGAACTTGCGCACTGCGGCTTGGTAATCGGCCTCGCTACCGGACAGGTACGTCTTCACGAACTCGGCCCACGTCTCGTCGGACGCCGCGGCTTCGGCATAGTGCCGCTGGAACTTCTCGTCGCGGCGGTAGTCGGGCTCGGCGGTGGTGAAGTGCGCGCCGTTGGGCGCCTCGACGACGCTGTCGACCATCATCCGGTTGATCAGCAATGCTTGCACCGGAACGGATTTCACCAGCTCTTCGGTCGAGACCACCTTCTCCACCGACAGCAGGCGCTTCTGCGCCGACATCAGGAACAGGTCGTCGAAGTACGGGTCGATGCCGGTGTAGGCCGCATTGCCCTGTGCGTCGCCGAGATTCAGGTGCGCGAACGCGACATCGAGGTTCAGCGCAGGCATCGCGACGAGTTCCTCGTAACCATCGCCCGTCGGATAGGGGGACTTGACGGTCTTGAGTTCGTCGCCCCAGAACGCTCGCACGTCACTGCCGAGGCCCGCGCGGATGGGCAGGAACGGCAGGCGTTGTGCGGCGGCCTGCAGCCCGCAGCGCAGCATGCCCTCGTCCATCTCGCGCGATTCGATCGCACCCGTCGTGCGGGCCTTGGCGAACCACGGATCGTAGAATGGCGGCGAATCCAGTGACACGAAGCCGTAATAGACGCGCTTGACCTTGCCCGCCGAGCACAGCAGGCCGAGATCGGGTCCGCCGTAGGTGACGACGGTGAGATCGGTGACGTCGGTACGCAGGAGGGCACGAATGAAGGCCATCGGTTTGCGACGGGAACCCCAGCCGCCGATGCCAATCGTCATACCGCTTTCGACGCAAGCGACGGCTTCGTCGAGAGTTGTTCTCTTGTCTGCCATTTACTTCGCCCCCTTGTCTGTGCCGGCGAATGCATCACGGTGCTCATCGGACACACCGGACAGGTTCAGCTCGAACGTAAAGCCCTGTTCCATCCGGTATCTCGCGTTCGGCGGTTGGACGTCGATCAGGTTGAGCGCTTCCTTGGCGGCGCGGATGACCCGGGTGTCCTTGGATGCGATATCGCGTGCGACGCGCAGTGCGGCCTCGTCGAGGTCGGCGCGCGGAACCACCTCGTGCACTGATCCGAAGTGGTGCAAAGTCTCGGCGCTCACGGTGGCGGCGGTGAAGAACAGTCGCCGCATCATGTGCTGGGGGACCAACCGGGAGAGGTGGGTGGCTGCGCCCAAGGCGCCGCGCTCCACCTCGGGGAGGCCGAACTTGGCGTCGTCGGACGCGACGATCACGTCGGCGTTGCCGACCAAGCCGATGCCGCCGCCGACACAGAATCCGTTGACGGCCGCGACCACCGGCACCTCGCACTCGTACACCGCGCGGAACGCGTGGAAGCACCCGCGGTTGGCGTCGATCAGTGCGGTGAAGCCCTCGGTGTTCTGCATTTCCTTGATGTCGACACCGGCGTTGAATCCGCGGCCCTCGGCGCGCAGGATCACCACGTGGGTGGACCGGTCGCGGCCCGCGGCGGTGATGGCGTCGCCGAGCTCGAACCAGCCGCGGGAGGGGATCGCATTGACGGGGGGATAGTTCACCGTGACGGCGACAATGCCCGGCTCGACGGTGCTGGTGGTAATGGTCATCGGAATACCTGAGCCACTTCCTGACGGGGTGAATACCTAAGCAAGCACTTGCTTGGTACGCTAGCACAGTGACCGAGGCGGCTGACACTGGTATCAACCTGCAACTGAGTGGTCGAGTCGTCCTCGTGACCGGGGGTGTCCGTGGTGTCGGGGCCGGCATCAGCGCCGTCTTCGCCGCTCAGGGCGCGACCGTCATCACCTGCGCCCGCCGTCCCGTCGAGGGCTCGCCGTACGAGTTCCGCGCCTGCGACATCCGCGACGACGAGGCCGTGAAGGCGCTCATCGACGGGATCGTTGCCGACCATGGTCGCCTCGACGTCGTCGTGAACAACGCAGGCGGCTCACCTTATGTCCTTGCCGCCGACGCGTCGGCGAAGTTCAGCACCAAGATCATCGAGCTCAACCTGCTTGGCGCACTGTCGGTTTCGCAACATGCCAACGTCGTCATGCAGGCGCAGGACTCCGGTGGGTCGATCATCAACATCACCAGCGTGAGCGGCAGGCGGCCGACGCCAGGCACCGCCGCGTACGGCGCGGCCAAGGCCGGCATGGAGAACATGACCACCACGCTCGCCGTGGAATGGGCCCCGAAGGTTCGCGTCAATTCCGTCGTCGTCGGCATGGTCGAGACCGAGCAGTCCGAACTCTTCTACGGTGACGCCGACTCGATTGCGGCGATATCGGCGAACGTGCCGCTGGGCAGGCTGGCCAAGCCGGAGGACATCGGTTGGGCCACTGCGTTTTTGGCTTCTCCCGCGGCGTCTTATATCAGTGGTGCGTCGCTGGAAGTACATGGTGGCGGGGAACCGCCACACTACCTGTCGACCACCACTGCCGACATCAAATAAGGAGACAAGACACATGGGACTTCTCGACGGCCGCGTGGTCATCGTGACGGGTGCGGGTGGCGGCATCGGGCGGGCGCACGCGCTCGCGTTCGCCGCCGAGGGCGCGCGTGTGGTGGTCAACGACATCGGCGTCGGGCTCGACGGGTCACCGGCCGGCGGCGGTAGCGCCGCGCAGGGCGTCGTCGACGAGATCACCGCGGCCGGTGGGGAAGCCGTTGCCAACGGCTCCAATGTGGCTGACTGGGCGCAGGCCGAGGCGCTGATCCAGACCGCCTTGGATAACTTTGGAAATTTCGACGTCCTGGTGAACAACGCCGGCATCGTCCGAGACCGGATGTTCGTCAATGCCACCGAGGACGAGTTCGATGCCGTCACCGCCGTGCACCTCAAGGGCCACTTCGCCACCATGAAGCACGCTGGTGCGTACTGGCGCGCGCAGTCCAAGGCGGGCAATGCCGTCGACGCCCGCATCATCAACACCAGCTCGGGTGCCGGCCTGCAGGGCAGCGTCGGGCAGGCGACCTACAGCGCCGCCAAGGCGGGTATCGCCGCTCTGACGTTGGTCGCCGCCGCCGAGATGGGCCGCTTCGGCGTCACCGTCAACGCCATTGCGCCGTCGGCCCGGACTCGGATGACCGAGACGGTCTTTGCCGACATGATGGCCACGCAGGACAGCGATTTCGACGCCATGGCACCGGAGAATGTCTCGCCGCTGGTGGTGTGGCTCGGCAGTGTCGAGTCCAAGGACATCACCGGCAAGGTGTTCGAGGTCGAGGGCGGCATCATCCGGGTCGCCGAAGGCTGGAACCGTGGCGGGACCATCGACAAGGGCGCCCGCTGGGATCCCGCCGAGCTCGGCCCCGTCGTCAGCGATCTGCTGGCCAAGTCGCGCGCCCCACTGCCGGTCTTCGGCGCCTGACTCACAGCGGTTCGCACACCACCAGCGGGATGCGGCGATCCGCCGCTTCTTGATAACCCTTGTACGGCGGGTAGATTCGCGTCAGTTGGCGCCAGTAAAGTCGGCGTTCGTCGTCGGTGGCGTCCCGCGCGACCATCTCCCGCACGTGAGCGCGAACCTGAACCCGCACCTTCGGGTCGGCCTTCAGATTGAGATACCACGCGGGATTCTTGCTGCGGCCGCCGAAGGACGCCGGCAACACGATGCGCTCGCCGTCCTGCAGATACAGCGTCGCAGTGATGCGCTGCTGCCCGGATTTGCAGCCTGTCGTCGTCAGCAGCGCGGCGGGGAACCACAGGAGCTTGGCGCCCCATCGGCCGTTCGTGCGTAGATACACCGCGATATGCAAACGAGCGAAGTGCTTCATCACCCAAGCCAGCAGGCCCGAGTTGCGGATGGGGTGCGACCGTTCGCTCACACCCTTAAGTGCCCCGCTTTACGGATCGCAAATCACGATGGGGATGACCCGGTCGGTCCACGCCTTGTAGTCCTCGAAGCTGGAGTACATCTCGACCAGTTTCGGCCAGTACTCGTCGCGCTCCTGCTCGGTCGCATCCCGGGCGGTCAGGTACAGGACCTCGTCCTTGATCTGGACGGTGATCTTCGGGTCGGCCTTGAGGTTGAGGTACCACATCGGGTGCTTGGCGGCACCGCCCTGCGAGGCCACCAGTACGACGCGGTCACCCTCGCGCAGGAACAGCAGCGGGCTCACTCGCGGCTCGCCGGTCTTGCGGCCGGTGGTGGTCAACAAGGCGACGGGTGCGCCCTGGAGGAAGCTTCCGGCGACCTTGCCGCCGCTGCGCTTGTACAAGAACGTCTGCGCGCGCGACATCCACTTGATGATGAATTTGGTCTGCGGCGAGTTCAGCGACTTAGGGGCAGGCTTGGCGGACATGTCGGCACTCCTCGTGCGTGCTAGCGCGTGATGAACGGGCGGATGCTCGCCCGGATGTGGTGGATCTTGCCATCGGCGACGGGAATCAGGAATGTCTCGTCGATGTGGGCACCGACTCGCCATCCTGCCAACGACGGTTTGGTGACCAGATCAAAAAGGGCATGTACTTCGTCACCAGACACGCTGAATACCGGCTCGCCTACCGACGCGATGACCTTGTACTGCAGGCCGTTATTGAGGCTGCGGCGCAAGTGATCTCCGGAGAACCCGGTCTTGAGTCCGACCTCGATGCGCGTGCAACCCGGGGCGAACGGAACGTCATCGGCACGGTGGCTGGCCAGCGCCTCGATATAGGAACGCGCCGCCGCGATCCGATCCGCTTCTGTTGAGGCCACTAGATCCGCTCGATGATGGTGCCAGTCGACAGCGCGCCGCCGGCACACATGGTGATCAGGGCGGTGCTCTGGTCGGTGCGCTCCAACTCGTGCAGCGCGGTGGTGATCAACCGGCTGCCGGTGCTGCCGACGGGGTGGCCCAGCGCGATGGCGCCGCCGTTGACGTTGACCTTGTCCATATCGGCTTCGTGCACCTGGGCCCAGCTCAGCACCACCGACGCGAACGCCTCGTTGATCTCGACCAGGTCGATATCGCCCAGCTTCATACCGGCCTTCTCCAGGACCCGAGCAGTGGACTGCACGGGGCCGTCGAGGTGGTAGTAGGTCTCGGCGCCAACGAGGGCCTGGCTGATGATGCGCGCCCGCGGCTTGAGCCCCAGTGCCCTGGCCTTGTCTTCGTCCATCCACAGCACCGCCGCGGCGCCGTCGGAGATCTGTGACGAGGTGCCCGCGGTGTGGATGGACCCTTCCATCACCGGCTTGAGCCCGGCCAGCGCCTCCATCGTGGTGTCGCGGAGCCCCTGGTCGCGGCTGACCATATGGCGCTCCGCGGTGGGCCGCTTGTTCTCATCGATCACCGGCGCCTCGATCGGGGAGATCTCTCGATCGAAGCGGTGCTCGTCCCACGCCCGCTTGGCTCGTTGCTGCGAAAGGAACCCGAGGTGGTCGAGGTCCTCGCGGGTGATGCCGCGACGCTTGGCGATCCGGTCGGCGGCGGTGAACTGATCGGGCATGTCGATGTCCCACGACGCGGCACGGATCAGCGAGCGGTCAGGCCCGGCGTTGGCGCCAAGACCGACCCGGCTCATCGCCTCGATACCGCAGGCGACGCCGACGTCGATCGCACCGGTGGCGATCAATCCGGCGATGAAATGGTTGGCCTGCTGAGCGCTACCGCACTGACAGTCGACGGTCGTCGCACCGATCTGCTCGGGAAGTCCCGCGGTCAGCCACGCCACCCGGGTGATGTTGTTGGACTGTTCGCCATATTGAGTGACGCAACCACCGATGACCTGCTCGACCTCGTTGGCGTCGATGCCGGCCTTGTCGATCACGGCCTTCTGAACGGCGCCCAACAATTCGGTCGCATGCAGACCGGAGAGCCAACCGCCCCTCTTACCGATCGGGCTGCGGGTGGCTTCGACGATGACAGGATTACCCATGAGGTCAGGCTAGAACACGTTTCATTAGTCTGACAAGCGAGGATGCCACGGTGCCTTTTGTCTGCGGTGAAGGCATGTTTTACTGGCACTAGAACACGTCATATTGAGGAGCGCATGATCATGCCAACCCCCAACATCCCGGTCGGTTTCGACTTCCTGGATCCGGACCTGCATGTGCAGCGGCTGCCGGTGGAGGAGCTCGCCGAGCTGCGCCGGGTCGCTCCGATCTGGTGGTGCGAACAGGCTATCGGCAAGGGCGGCTTCAACGACGGTGGCTACTGGGTCGTCACCAAGCACAAGGACGTCAAAGAGGTCTCGCGCCGAAACGACGTCTTCCTCAGCTCGCCGAACACCGCGATCCCGCAGTTCCCCGACGAGATGGCCCGCGAGGACATCGACCTGCAAAAGGTCGTCATGCTCAACATGGACGGCGAATACCACGACCGGTTGCGCCGGATCATCTCCAAGGGGTTCACCCCGCGCGCTATCGGCGCACTGCGTGACGAGCTCGACCGGCGTGCCCAGATCATCGCCAAGGAGGCCGCCGCGCATGGCAATGGTGACTTCGTCGAGCAGGTGGCCTGTGAGCTGCCGCTGCAGGCGATCGCCGATTTGCTGGGGGTGCCCCAGGACGACCGTGCCAAGCTGTTCCGCTGGTCGAACGAGATGACCGGCAACGGTGACGAGGAGTTCGACGTCGACCCCAAGCAGTCGTCGATGGAGGTGCTGGCCTACGCCATGCACATGGCCGAGGTGAAGGGTGAGAACCCCGGCAACGACATCGTCACCGCGCTGATCAACGCTGACATCGACGGCGAGAAGCTCTCCGATGACGAGTTCGGCTTCTTCGTGATGATGCTGGCAGTGGCCGGCAACGAGACCACCCGCAACTCGATCACCCACGGCATGATCGCCTTCGCCAACAACCCTGACCAGTGGGAGCTCTACAAGAAGGAGCGGCCGGAGACCGCGGCCGACGAGATCGTCCGCTGGGCCACCCCGGTCACCGCGTTCCAGCGCACCGCCGCCGAGGACGTCGAGCTGTCCGGCGTGCAGATCAAGAAGGACCAGCGGGTGGTGATGTTCTACCGGTCGGCCAATTTCGACGAAGAGGTCTTCGAGGACCCGTACACCTTCAACATCCTGCGCAACCCCAACCCGCACGTGGGCTTCGGCGGCACCGGGGTGCACTACTGCGTCGGGGCGAACCTGGCCAAGATGACGATCAACCTGATCTTCAACGCCGTCGCCGACCACATGCCCGATCTCACGTCGGCGGGTACCCCCGAACGGCTACGTTCGGGGTGGCTCAACGCAATCAAGCACTGGCAGGTCGACTACACCGGGGCCTCGGCCTAAGCGTTAAAGCTTGCGAATCAAGGAGGATTCTTCGTGGACTTCAGTCCGGACGAAGGGCAGCAGGCTGTCACCGATGTGGTGACGTCCGCGCTCGAGCGGGACAACAGCTGGGACGCGCTGGTCGCGGGCGGCATCGTGGCGTTCGGCGTCCCGGAGCGGCTCGGCGGTGACGGACTCGGACTCGCCGAGATCACGTCGGCGCTGACCCAGATCGGCAGGTTCGGCAACGTCAGCCCCGCGTTCGCGACCCTCGGGTTGGGTCTGCTTCCCTTGCTGAACTTGGCTTCCGACGAACAACAGGATCGCTACCTGGCCGGGGTGGCCAAGGGCGCGGTGCTGACTGCGGCACTGAACGAGCCGGGGCACTCGCTGCCGGAGCGTCCCGCCACGCGGCTGACGGACGGCAAGCTCAACGGCACCAAAGTGGCCGTTCCCTATGCGGAGCAGGCCGAGTGGATCGTCGTCAGCACCGACAGTGGTGTGGTCGTGGTCTCGCCCAAGGCCGCTGGTGTGAGCGTGACCAAGACCCCGACGTCGAATCACTCCGACGAGTACGTCGTCGCGTTCGCCGACACTCCCGTCGCCGACGCAGATGTGTTGGGCGGCAGTGATTCCGTGCGCCGGATGAATCAGCTGGTGGTGGCCGCCATAGGCGCCTACGCGGCAGGGTTGGTGGCGGGTGCGCTGCGGCTCACCGCCGATTACACCGCCGCACGAGAACAATTCGGTAAGCCGTTGTCGACGTTCCAGACCGTCGCCGCCCAGCTCGCCGAGATCTACATCGCCTCGCGGACGATCACGCTGGCGTCGACGTCCGTGTCCTGGTTGTTGTCCGAGGGCCGCGACGCGTCGGATGACCTTGACGTCCTGGGCTATTGGGTGGCGTCGCAGGCGCCCCCGGTCATGCAACTGTGCCACCATCTGCACGGCGGGATGGGGATGGACATCACCTATCCGATGCACCGGTACTACGAGTCGATAAAGGACCTCACCCGGCTACTGGGTGGTAAACAACATCGCCTGGAACTGGTGGGAGCGTAATGTTTATCGAGCTGACGCCCGAGCAGAAGCAGCTGCAAGCCGAACTGCGGGAATACTTTTCGAATCTCATCTCGCCTGAGGAAGCTCAGGCGATGGAGTCCGACCGGCATAACGAGGCCTATCGGGCGATCATCAAGCGGATGGGTTCCGACGGCAAGCTGGGCGCCGGCTGGCCCAAGGAGTACGGGGGCCTGGGCTACGGCCCCATCGAGCAGTCGATCTTCGTCAACGAGGCGCAGCGCGCCGACGTGCCGCTACCGGCGGTGACTCTGCAGACCGTCGGGCCCACATTGCAGCAGTACGGAACCGAGGCGCAGAAGAAGAAGTTCCTGCCCGCGATCCTGGCGGGTGAGGTGCACTTCGCGATCGGTTACAGCGAACCGGAGGCCGGCACCGACCTGGCCTCATTGCGGACCGCAGCGGTCAAGCAGGGCGACGAGTACATCGTCAACGGTCAGAAGATGTGGACCACCGGCGGACACGATGCCGACTATGTCTGGCTGGCCTGCCGCACCGATCCGGAAGCCGTTAAGCACAAGGGCATTTCGATCCTCATCGTCGACACGAAGGATCCGGGCTACTCCTGGACTCCGGTTATCCTCTCCGATGGCGCCCACCACACCAACGCCACGTACTACAACGACGTGCGGGTGCCGGCCGACATGCTCGTCGGTGAAGAGAACGGTGGCTGGCGACTGATCACCACTCAGCTCAACAACGAGCGGGTGATGCTCGGGCCCGCCGGACGGTTCGCGGCGCTCTACGACCGGGTGCACGCGTGGGCGTCCAAGCCCGGCAGTAATGGGGACACCCCGGCCGACCACGACGATGTCAAGCGTTCGCTCGGTGAGCTCAAGGCGATGTGGCGTATCAACGAGCTGCTGAACTGGCAGGTCGCCGCGTCGGGCGAGACGATCGACGTCGCGGACGCAGCCGCCACCAAGGTCTTCGGCACCGAACGTATTCAGTACGCAGGCCGGCTGGCCGAGGAAATCGTTGGTACGCATGGCAATCCGGCGGATCCGGATACCGCCGAGCTGCTGCAGTGGCTGGACAGCCAGACCAAACGCAACTTGGTGATCACATTCGGTGGTGGAGTGAACGAGGTGATGCGGGAGATGATCGCGGCCGCCGGTCTGAAGGTTCCGAGGGTGCCCCGATGAGCGCGGTCGACGACATCAAGGCCGCGGCCGAACGGGTCAAGGCCGAAGGCAAGAGCAAGCCGCGGGTCGCCCGGCATCCGGTCAACCAGCCGATGGTCGATCACTGGCTTGACGCCATCGGTGACACGAACCCGATCTACGTCGACGAGGACGCCGCAAAAGCGGCCGGCCATCCCGGCCTGGTCGCGCCACCGGCGATGATCCAGGTCTGGACGATGATGGGTCTCGGTGGGGTTCGCCCCGATGACGACCCGCTGGGCAAGATCCTCGAATTATTCGACGAGGCAGGCTATATCGGCGTCGTCGCGACCAACTGCGAGCAGACGTATCACCGCTACCTGCGGCCAGGGGAAGAGGTCAGCGTCGCTGCTGAGCTGACCGATGTCGTCGGCCCGAAGCGCACCGCCCTGGGTGAGGCGTTCTTCGTCACGCAGACCATCACCTGGTCCGTCGGTGACGAGGATGTCGCCGAAATGATGTGGCGCATCATGAAATTCATTCCTTCTGACAAAGAGGCTAAGGCTTCCGCTTCTTCGGTACCGGATGACCTCGACGCGGATTCCGCAATGCGGCCCGCGTCGTCGCGGGACACCAAGTTCTTCTGGGACGGTGTTAACGCACACGAGTTGCGCGTCCAGAAGCGGGATGACGGCACGCTGGTGCATCCGCCGGTTCCCGCGCTGTGGTTGGACAAGGAGCAGGAGACCGATTACGTCGTCGCCAGCGGCAACGGCACCGTCTTCAGCTTCGTGGTCCACCACGCGCCAAAGGTGCCGGGGCGCACGCTGCCGTTCGTCATCGCCCTCGTCGAACTCGAGGAAGGCGTGAAGATGCTCGGTGAGCTGCGCAACGTCGACCCCTCGACCGTGGAGATCGGAATGCCGGTTAGCGCAATGTATATCGACTTCCCGGCCAACGATGTCGGCCCGGCCTGGACCAACTACGCGTGGGAGCCGGCAAAATGAGCGCCCCTGTGATCGAGGTCGGCACCAAGCTGCCCGAGCTCAAGTTCTACGGCGACCCGACGTTCATCGTCTCGACGGCGATCGCCACTCGGGACTACCAGGATGTGCATCACGACCGGGACAAGGCGCAGGCCAAGGGTTCCAAGGACATCTTCGTCAACATCCTCACCGACACCGGTCTGGTGCAGCGGTTCATTACCGACTGGGCTGGGCCGACCGCCATCATCAAGTCGATCGGTTTGCGCCTGGGCGTGCCCTGGTATGCCTACGACACCGTGACGTTCACCGGTGAGGTCACCGCAGTGGAGGACGGCTTGATCACGTTGAAGATCGTGGGCAGCAACAGTCTTGGTGATCATGTGATCGCCAACGCCACGCTCACGGTGGGGGCCGCCTGATGCCGGGCGAGCTGTCAGGTAAAGCCGCGATCGTCGGTATCGGCGCCACCGATTTCTCCAAGAACTCCGGTCGTAGCGAGCTGCGGTTGGCGTCGGAGGCTGTGCTGGACGCGTTGGAGGATGCGGGTCTGACGCCCGCTGACGTCGACGGCATGACGACGTTCACGATGGACTCGAACACCGAGGTCGCCATCGCGCGGGCCACCGGTATCGGGGATCTGAAGTTCTTCTCCAAGATCCACCATGGCGGCGGCGCGGCCTGCGCCACTGTTCAGCAGGCCGCCATCGCGGTGGCCACCGGTGTCGCGGATTGCGTTGTGGCATACCGCGCTTTCAACGAGCGCTCCGGGATGCGGTTCGGCCAGGTGCAGATGCGTCTGGTGGAGAATGCGGACTCGACCGGTGTGGACAATTCGTTCTCCTACCCGCACGGGCTGTCGACGCCTGCGGCGCAGGTGGCGATGATCGCTCAGCGCTACATGCACCTGTCGGGTGCGACGAGCCGTGACTTCGGTGCGGTGTCGGTCGCGGACCGCAAGCACGCCGCCAACAACCCGAAGGCGTACTTCTACGAGAAGCCGATCACCATCGAGGATCATCAGGCCTCGCGGTGGATCGCCGAACCACTGCGGCTGCTGGACTGCTGCCAGGAGACCGATGGCGGTGTGGCACTGGTGATCACTTCACCGGAGCGGGCCAAAGACTTGAAGCACCGGCCAGCCATCATCGAGGCGGCGGCGCAGGGGTCGAGCCCGAATCAGTACTCGATGACGAGCTACTACCGGCCCGAACTCGGCTTGCCCGAGATGGGTCTGGTCGGCAGGCAGCTCTGGGAGCAGTCGGGGCTGTCCCCGGCCGATATCCAGACGGCGATCCTCTACGACCACTTCACCCCCTTCACGCTGATTCAGTTGGAGGAGTTGGGGTTCTGTGCGCAGGGCGATGCGAAGGACTACATCAAGGACGGCGCGCTGGAGCTCGGCGGGCGACTGCCGATCAACACCCACGGCGGTCAGCTCGGTGAGGCGTACATCCACGGCATGAACGGCATCGCCGAGGGTGTGCGCCAGCTGCGCGGAACGTCGGTCAACCCGGTGCCGAACGTCGAGCACGTGCTCGTCACCGCCGGCACCGGAGTGCCGACCTCCGGCCTGATCCTGGGCTAAGGGCCCTTCCATCGAACGTAACGCCACGGCGGAGAATCAGCAGATTCCGCGCCGTGGCGTTACTGTCGCTGGGCTTGTCGGTAGGTGAGGGCACACTTCCGCCATGGAGCACCAGCCGTTCATCGGAAGCGAGGCGCTGGCGGCCGGCCGCCTGACGCGCTACGGTCTACGCACCCAGTTCCGCGCGATCCATCAGGACATCTACGTCCCGGCCGGCGCCGACCTCAGCCCCGTCCTGCGGGCTAAGGCGTGCTGGTTGCGATCGCGCAGGCGGGGCGTGCTTGTCGGCTTCTCGGCCTCGGCGCTGCACGGTGCCAAGTGGATCGACAGCCGGCGGCCCGCAGAGATCAGCGATGCCAATCGTCGGCCAACGCCAGGGGTGATCGCCCGTGCCTGTCTTATCGAGGCCGACGAGATTTGTCGCAAAGCCGGGGTGGCAGTCACGACTCCCGCGCGGACCGCTCTGGACCTGCTGTGCTGGTATCCGACGGACCCTGCGGTCGCGGCGGTGGACGCACTCGCGCGGGCATGTCGCCTCAAGATTGCCGACATCGAGTTGCTGGCCGAACGTCGTCGCGGCCGACGGGGAATCAAACAAGCCCGCTCCGCACTCGATCTGGTCGACGCCGGCGCGGAGTCACCGAAGGAAACATGGTTGCGGCTGTTGATCATTCGAGCCGGCTTCCCGCGACCGCAAACACAGATCCCGGTCTACAACGAATTCGGCGTCCTGATCGCTGAGGTCGACATGGGATACGAAGACCTCAAAATCGCGTTCGAATACGAAGGCGCGCACCACTGCACCGACCGTCGACAGTTCGACAAGGACATCCGTCGGCACGACGCGCTCATCGAACTCGGGTGGATCGTCGTCCGATTCACGGCCGAGGACACCCCTCGCAACGTCGAACGCAGAGTCGCAGCGGCCTTGGCGTGCCGACAGTAACGCCACGGCGGGGAATCAGCTGATTCCGCGCCGTGGCGTTACGTTCGAGGCCTAAGTCAGGTTGTTCTTGACCTGAGTGTCTTGCATCTTGGCGACGGCCAGCGCCGTCTCCGGCAGCACGGGATCGTTCGGCGCGCTGGAGAACTCGATGTTGACGAGTGCCTTGCCCTCGGTGAAGTACACCTCGGTGATCGCCTTCGAGCCGTCAGGCGACTTGCCGCTGGCGATGAGGCCGTTGCCGCCGTCGCCGACATCGGCGGGCTGCGGTGCCCCGTCGACCTCCTTGGGCAGCTCGGCCTTGGCAGAGTCCAGAGCCTTGAGCGCTCCCGCGGCATCCTCGTTGACGACGATCGCGAAGACGATGGTCTGGTTCTGGGGGTTGGTCATCGTCTGGACGATGCCCTTCAGACCATTGGGATTCACGACGGGCTCGCTGGCGGTGAAGCTCGGGTCGATGTCGGACGCCTTCAGCAGCAGCTTGCTGTAGTCGGCACCCGATGCGGACGGGCTGGCAGCAGCGCTCGTGGTCTCCGACGCGGCCGCCGAGGTGGTTGCTGCCGCCGAGCTCGACGAGGACGAGGACGAGGACGAGTCCTTCTCGTCACTGCCGCAGCCGACCGCTGTCGTGCCCACCAGCAATGCCACGCCGATCAAGCCCACAGTCGAGGCCTGCCCAATCTTCATCCGGTTTCCTTCCGTTGCCGCACCGATGTTTGCCCTGCCTAACTTAGTACAGCGACGCCGTCCGCACAGTGGTCCACCCATCTGAGTATTGCGAACTAGACCCAGACCCACGTACGGTTGAACGGTGATGGAACACTTCACCTTCGGCCGCCGTAACGGCCTGCGCGTCTCGCAGCTCAGCCTCGGGACCGGCAACTTCGGCACCGGATGGGGTTACGGCGCTGATTTGGACACCGCCACAGCCGTTTTCAATCGCTTCGCCGAAGCCGGCGGTACGTTCATCGACACCGCGGCCAGCTATCAGCGGGGCGAATCCGAACAGATGCTGGGCACACTGTTGGCCGGCAGGCGTGACGATTTCACCCTGGCCGCCAAGTTCGCCATCGGTGGGCCCGACGGTTCCGGCGTCCTTCAGACCGGGGCCGGCCGGCGGTCGGTGTTCCGTGCCGTCGAGGGCAGTCTGCGCCGCCTTGGCACCGACTACATCGATCTGTTCTGGGTGCACTTCCCTGACGCGATCACGCCCGTGGAGGAAACCATCGGCGCGCTGGACGACTTGGCCCGCGCCGGCAAGATCCTCTACACCGGGTTCTCCAACTTCCCGGCCTGGCTCACCAGTCGCGCTGTGACGATCGCCGAACTACGCGGGTTCACGCCGCTGGCCGGGGTGCAGTTCGAATACAGCCTCGTCGAGCGCACCGGCGACCGCGAGATACTCCCGATGGCCGAGGCCCTCGGAATCGGGGCGGCACTGTGGTCTCCGCTGGGCGGCGGCCTGTTGACCGGCAAGTACCGCCGCGGCGAAGAAGGCCGGAAGACCGCATGGAATCGGTTGGTGCACAACGAAGATGGTGGACGGAAGTCAGCCACCGTCGACGCCGTGCTCGCGTTAGCCGACGAACTCGGTGTACAACCCGCGCAACTGGCGGTGGCCTGGCTGCTGGAGCGGGCGCGACGCTCGTCCACCGGTGTGGTCCCTGTGATCGGTCCGCGTTCGGTGCAGCAGCTTGACGACTATCTGGCGGCGCTGACCGTCGAGATCGACCCGCAGACCTACGCAAGACTCGATGAGGTCAGCCGCGTCGACCTCGGCGAGCCCTACGACAAGCTGGCCGAAAACGATGCGACCCGTGGTGGCGACGACGTGACGATCCGCTTCCACCCGGTGCCGGCCAGCTGAGCGTCAGACCGGGACGAACTCCACATCGGAGAGTCGAAAGTGATTGTCCGCGAAGGCCTTCCAAGATCCGGTTGAATCCCCAGGTTACGGGAACGGCAAGGGGTAGCCGTCCTTGCCGTTGTTGCGGGCGTCGGCATACTCCATGGGCTGGGGCCCGCCCCAAGCGCCGCCTCCGCCGTACCTCACGCCGTCGCCGGGCCCCCCGCCTCTGCCGCCAAAGCCGCCATAACCGCCACGGGCGCCCCAGACGATCCGTCCCCAGAAGTAGAGGTCCAGACCGGGCGCGCCCCTATTGCCGGCGTCGCCACCCGCTCCGCCGTTGCCGCCCCCTCCGCCGTCGCCGCCGATGCCAAGAGAATTGCCACCCCAACCGCCCCAACCGCCCTCTCCGGCATTACCGCCGTTGCCGCCGGCCCCGCCGCCGCCCAATTGGCCTGTCTGGGAATCCGCACCGCCGTTGGCGCCGTTACCGCCTGTGCCGGCATCACCGCCGTCGCCGCCCTCGCCTCCGCGCATGACGTCGCGGGAAGTGCCGCCGGTCCCGCCGGTCCCGCCGTCACCGGAAGCGCCGCCGGCCCCGCCGGCCCCCGCCTCGCCATAGGTAAGGGACGAACCGCCAGTGGCGCCGTTACCGCCGTCACCGCTGCGCCCGCCGTTGCCGCCGCGACCGCCCCCGCTACCGTCGCCGCCATCGCCGCCGTCGCCGCCCTGCCCGGAGGCGCCGCCGTCACCGCCGTTCCCGCCGAAGCCTGATTTCAGGGATGAACCGCCGACCCCGCCCACGCCGCCGTTCCCGCCTGCTCCGCCGTCGCCCGCGTTACCGCCGCTGTCGTCCAAGCCGCCTTCGCCACCGTTGCCGCCGGTACCGCCCGGCCCGGCCCTGCCGGCGTGACCGCCACTCCCGCCGTTACCTGACGTCGGAGCGGTGCCGCCGGCCCCGCCGTTGCCGCCGTTGCCGCCGTTGCCGCCAGTGCCCCCGCCGGCACCGGTGCCGCCCTCCCCGCCGTTGCCGCCGTTGCCCGATGTCGTGCCGCCGGTGCCCCCGTTGCCGCCATTGCCGCCGGTGCCGCCCGCCCCGCCGTTGCCACCGTCGATGCCGGTGCCGCCGTTCGCGCCGATGTGGCCCACGGCGCCGTCGCCGCCGTCCCCGCCATTGCCACCGTTGCCGATCGACCCGCCGTTGCCGCCATTGCCGCCGTTGCCCCCGCCGGCATTTGGGACGGTCGGGCTCAAGCCTGCTCCGCCGTTGCCGCCGTTACCGGCCGCACCCGTGACAGGGGCGCCGTCAGCACCGTGTATGCCGGTGGTACCGCCGGCCCCGGTGCTGGTACCGGCTCCTCCGCCGGTGCCACCGCTGCCTGGGGTGCCAGGATTACCGCCGTCGCCGCCCGCTCCGCCGTTGGGACTGGCCGAGGCCAGGAAGAAGGCACCAACAACGGCGTCGGCGCCGTTTCCGCCGTTGCCCGGAATGCCGGCGTCGCCGCCGGTCCCTCCCGCTCCGCCGTCACCGTTGCGTCCGGCGTGACCCGACCCGCCGGCCGTGGCGCCGCCGCCGCCGCCGGAGCCGCCGCCCCCACCGGTCCCGCCATCACCGCCGTCAACACCGTTGCCGCCGTTGCCTGTACCGCGGACGTATCCGCCTAACGTTGGATCGAAGACCAGGGCGTAGTTGCCGCCGACGCCATCGCGACCGTCGCCGCCGGCGCCGCCGCGGCCACCCGTGCCGCCCACACCACCGTTGCCGCCGTTGCCGGAGATTGAGCCGCCCAAGCCGCCGGCGCCGCCGTTACCGCCGTGTCCTCCCTCGGTGCCATCTCCGCCGGGGATAGCGGCCAGCTGAGTCCCGATCTGATTCACAATCACGGACCCGGGGCGTCCGCTACTACCCGCAGCCCCGTCGCCGCCGGCCCCGCCGTCACCGCCATTGCCGACCGATCCGCCGGCACCGCCGGCCCCACCGTCACCGCCGGTTGCCCCTGGCGTCGTGGGGGTGAAGCCGGCACCGCCCTTGCCGCCGTCGCCTCCGTCCGTGACGGCGGTGCCGTCAACGCCTGTCCTGCCTGCGCTGCCGCCGGTGCCGCCGGTGCCGACCGCTCCACGGCTCCCACCGGCGCCAGCCATGCCAGCGTTGCCGCCGTTGCCGCCCTTGCCGCCGTTGAGGTGAGTGGCGTCACCGGCCGCGCCGTCGGTGCCGTCGCCGGGAGTGCCGGCGTTGCCGCCTGCTCCGCCATTACCGCCGTCGCCGTTCATGCCGGCGTGGCCGGACATCAGCGAGCCATGACCGCCAGCCCCACCGGCTCCGCCTGCTCCGCCTGCTCCGCCGTTGCCGCCGCTTCCGCCGGCAGCACCGTCTGCTCCGGCCGCGGTGGCGGTCTGGCCGGTCACGCCGTTGCCGCCCGCGGTTCCTTTGCCGCCGTCGCCGCCGGCGCCCCCCGTCCCGCCGTGGCTGGACAGCGACAACCCGGCGGCGTGACCGCCAGCCCCGCCGGCACCGCCGGCACCGCCGCCGCCGCCGCTGGTGCCCGACTCACCGGGATTGACACCACTGACACTGGGCGTGCCGTCCGCGCCCTTCCCGCCCTTCCCGCCGGCCCCGCCGTTACCGGATTCCGACTCCGCGCCTGCGTTGCCCCCGGCTCCGCCAGCCCCACCGGCGCCGTTGTTGACCCCGGCCACGCCCGCTGCGCCGGCCCCGCCGGCTCCGCCGTCGCCGATGAAGAATCCACCAGCCCCGCCGCCGCCGCCGGCGCCGTTGTTGATCCCGGTGACGCCGGCCCCGCCGGCGCCCCCCTTACCTTCCAATCCGGCGTTGCCTCCGGCGCCGCCGTTGAATCCGTTGCCGCCGTTGCCAATCAAACCCGCTCTTCCACCGTTGCACGCCGTTCCGGCCGTGCAGGTGGTCGCGTCGTAGCTGAATCCGTTGCCCATCAACAACCCGGCGTCGGGATGGCGCGCGGTGCCATCGGAGACGAAGATACGGATGAAGTCGCCGACCGCGTCCGGGGGCACAGCGGGGCTAGTGGTCTGTCGCGGCGCTGTCGCCTGGACCACCTTGGGCTTGTCCGCGCGGGCAGCGACCTCGCGGCGCGCAACCGCCAACGCAGTCCACATCACCGGAACACCGATTGGGTCACCTGGAGCGGGGCCCGGGGAAACCGCCGCCGGCGCGTGCGCTGAGCTGCCTGCCGAGGTGCGACGGAGACCGGAACCAACACCGTTGTCGTGTTTGCCCGGTGTGCCCGACTTCGCGGCCGAGGCCGCCTTGCGAGACGAGCCCGACTCTCGTGAGCCCCCTGACGATGCCGAACCCCTCGACATCGGCCCCGCCGAATCGGCGGCACTGCTCGCCGACCCCGGGTTGGCAGATGCGACCGCCGGAGTGGTCGTGACGAACAGTCCAACACCCAACGCCACGGCCAACCCGCCGACCCGGCCGACATACACGGCATGGCTTGTCATCTTGTCCTCCCTCGTACCCGACAGAGGCACCAATCTCCACCGATCGAGCTGCAGGTTAGTGGGCAAATCGAGGCACGGAATGCGCAAGCTGACGGATTCGGTAGATGTTCATCAAAGTCAGGGAAGCGGCGATTCCGACCCAAGTAGTCGCGAGCCGACGATTCAGCGAATCCAAGTAGTCAGCTACCCGGACCGGTCGAGGCCACGTACCTCACGGTTGAGAGCAGAAGTCGACCCGATGCGGGAGGAGAACGATGGCCACAGCCGGCAGCGAGTACGAGGCAGCGCTGCGCGGTCTCCCCGAGAAACACTCCTTAGCCCTGCGCCTGACCGATGCCGGGGTGGCCGACGAGGTGATCTGCAGGTACCTCGACATCGAACCCGAATGCCTGCCAACCCTTCTCGACCTGGCCAGGCGGAAGCTGCACACGGCTTTGCAGAAGGCCTGCCCCGAGACCTAACGACTTTCGTTACGATTTGCTGTGTGGTGGAGCGGTGGCCTCTGACGGGACGCGGGGAGGAGCTTCGCGTCGTCCGGGAAGCGCTCGCCGATGACGACAGTAGGGGGATGATCCTCGCTGGCCTGGCGGGCGTGGGCAAGTCCCGACTGGCTCGCGTCGCCGCCGATGCGGCTGCGAAGACGGGATGGGTGGTGCGCCGCGTCGCCGGGACCGCCACTGGTCGCCAAGTCACGCTAGGCGCGTTCGCCCGGTGGGTCGATGACGCCGACATGTCGCCATCGGTGCTGGCTCGAAAGGTTCTGGTCGAGTTGACGTCTGGCACAGGGACGGCGCCCCTGCTGGTTGTCGTCGACGACGCGCACCTGCTTGACGATCTGTCTGCCCTTGTCTTGCACCAACTGGTCCTGCAGGACATGGCCGACGTGATCGTCACGATCCGTACCGGCCAAGCCGCACCCGATGCGGTGACTGCGCTCTGGAAGGACGGACTGCTGCGGCGGCTCGAGTTGCAGCCGTTGTCGCGCAACGAATGTGATCAACTGTTGCAGGCCGTCCTGGGTGGACCGCTCGCCGTTGGCTGCGCGGAGTGGATGTGGAGGTTGAGCCGCGGGAACGTGCTGTTCCTGAACCACCTCGTCGCTCAGGAACGTGAGTCAGGCAGATTGACGATGGTTGACGGCGAATGGCGTTGGGCAGGAACACCTTCGGTGTCTCCATCGCTTGTCGAACTTGTCGAACAACAGATCGGCGTCGTGCCCGACGACGTACGCGAAATCGTCGATCTTGTCGCAATCGCTGAGCCCGTCAGTCGCGAGCTCCTGATGACACTCGCCGAACCGCGATCGATCGAGGAAGCCGAGGAACGCGAGTTGATCGGCGAGGCCGCTACCGGAGACGCGGTCTATGTCGGACACCCGCTCTACAGCGAGATCCGGCTGAGCCGTTGCGGCCCGATGCGGCTACGCCGGCTGCGCGGACGGGTCGCGACAGCCATGGCGCAGGCCGATGCCAGCGATCCACTTCGACTCGGGCTGCTGTGGTTGGAATCAGATCTGGCGCCCGACGCGGATGTGTTGTCGCGAGCCGCAACGGTCGCCGCAACGCGACATGATCCTCGGCTGGCCGAACGCCTCTGCCGAGCGGCGATAGCCGTGAAACCCAGCCCGGCAGCCAACCTACTTCTGGCCCACGTTCTCTTCCTTCAGGAAAGGGGAGAGGAAGCCCAAGCAATCCTTGACAGTCTCGAATCCGACGAATCGGCGGCCCCAGGCTTCCTTGACGGCGTGATCTTACGCGCAGCGGTTCTGATGTGGCCGCTTCAGAAAGCCGACGAGGCCATGGCTGTCATCGCCGAGGCGATTTCGTCCGGCGACGACGATCGCAACCATTCGCTGCGAACGTTCCGCGCAATCGGACACGTAATGGCGGCTGAACCGGGTGAGGCGATCAAGGCGATGGCAACGGTCGACTACAACAAGTTGGACGATGTCGGTCGAGTTGTCGGCCACACGCTCGAGACGATCGCACACGGCGAGTTGGGCTGCGCTCAGGAAGCGACGAAGAGTGCGTCCGCCGGTTATCGAGTGCAAGCCGAATCGCCACACGATGCGATACACGGCACCGGTTTGGCGGAATTCCACGCGGACGCGCTGCTTGCAGCGGGTTATGTCGACGAAGCGGTCGCCGTTGCCGAGCGTGAGTATCGCCGTTGCACGAATTTCCCTGGTATGCCGCAGTGGATGGCCTTGGCCGCGTTAGGGTCGACAGCGATCGGCAAGGGGGATCTGTCGGCAGCCCTGCGGTACTTCCGTTCGGCGACCGAAGGTTTCGGTGGCACGGGTGACACCGGTGGCGTGCTTTACCGCATCAGAATTCCGCAATTGGTGGCACTTGCTCGGTCCGGCGACGTCGGCGCCGCCGTCGCGGCATCCCAGGCGATCGCGCTGAGCCGACATCCCACCTGGAAGTATCTGGAACCCAGTTATCTGCTCGCCACGGCATGGGTGAGTGCGGCACTGGGTCGCGTGTCCGAGGCGAGCGATGCCGCCAGTAGTGCAGCCACATTCGCGCGTAGTCGCGGCCAGTCGGCGCGCGAGGTGCTGTGTTTGCAGACGGCGGCCCAGTTCGGCGACACCGAAGGCGCTGACCGCCTTGCCGAGTTGGCCACCATGGTGGAAGGACCCCGCGCACCGCTGTCGGCACGCTACGCACGCGCCTTGGCCGTCACGGACGCCACCGGTCTGGACGCGGCATCACGTGACTTCGAAGCGATGGGCGACGTGTTGGCAGCCGTCGACGCCGCCGCTCAAGCGGCCTCCCTGCACCGCCGGGCCGGCCGTAGCGGTAGTGCACTGACTTCGAGCGGCAGGGCTCAGTTGCTCGCGAAGCAGTGCGGAGGTGCGGTAAGCCCCGCGCTTGCCGCGGCCAGACTGCCTTTGCCGTTCACACGTCGCGAGCACGAAATCACCCGCCTGCTTTCACATGGGCTGTCCAACAAGGACATCGCGGAGGCGTTGTCGCTGTCGGTACGCACGGTCGAGGGCCACGTCTACCAGGCCAGCACCAAAGTCGGCATCTCGTCGCGCGCCGAACTCGCGGCACTCGTGCGGGCTTATGACGAGCTCGAGACGCAGTGATCCGCTTCCACCCGGTGCCGGCCAGCTGAGCGTCAGACCGGAATGAACTCCACGTCCGAGAGCACGACGGCGTCGTCGCGGCTCGGTGCGGTCACGACGCCGACGTAGCGGCCGTCTTCCTTCCACGCGCTGACCTTGATGGTCTCGCCGGGGTAGACCACGCCCGCGAACCGCGCGCCGTAGGTCTTCACCTGCGACACATCGGAATCCAGCAGGGTGTCCACCAGCGCCTTGCAGGTCATCCCGTAGGTGCACAGGCCGTGCAGGATCGGCTTGGGAAAGCCTGCCGCCGCGGCGAATTCGGGATCGGAGTGCAACGGGTTGCGGTCACCGCACAGCCGGTACAGCAGCGCCTGCTGGGGCGACACCGGCACCGAGATCTCGTAATCCGGCGCACGATCCGGCGCGGCCACCGACGTCGACGGGCCGCGCTCGCCACCGAAACCGCCTTCACCGCGGGCGAAGATCGACCGCTTGGTGGTCCACAACAGCTTGCCGTCGGGGTCGGTCACCGTCGTCTCGCTGACGATGACGGCCGCCTTGCCCTTGTCCCAGATCTCGGTGAACCGCTGCACCGAAGTCGCGGTGCCACTGGGTGGCAGCGGCGCCGGCACGGTCACCGCCTCGCTGGCGTGCAGCACCTTGCTCAGCTCGATGTCGATGCCGGGGAACTTCACCTCGGGCGGCTCGGTCATGTGGAAGCTGGCCGCCACGTTGCCGAAGCTCGGCAGCACCTGCGGGGTGCCGTCGGTGAGGTAGCGCAATTCCTTGGGATCCATGGGATCCGAGCCGGCACCGAGGCCCAGCTGGTAGAGCTGCACATCGCTGCTCGTCCACGAGAACTCGATAGGTTCCAGTTCAGCGGCGAGTGCCACGGCCACATCGATCGGCATGTCAGCCCTTTCCTGCAATGTGCAATGCCGCCAGGTACCCGAACGCCATCGCGGGGCCGATGGTGCCGCCGGGGCCGGGATAGGTGTGACCCATCACCGGCGAGCTGACATTACCGGCCGCATACAGGCCCTCGATGATCGAACCGTCGTCGCGCAGCGCCCGCCCGTGGACATCGGTGCGGATACCGCCCTTGGTTCCCAGGTCGCCTGGCACCATCTTGGCGGCATAGAACGGACCGTTCTTGATCTCGCCGAGGTTGGGGTTCGGCTTGTTGGTCGGATCACCGTAGTAGCGGTCGTAGGCGCTTTCACCACGGTTGAAGTCCTGGTCCTTGCCCGAGCGGGCGAACCCGTTGAACCGCTCGACGGTCGCCAGGAAGGCGTCGGCCGGAAGATCGGTCACCTTGGCCAGCTCCTCGAGGGTGTCGGCCTTGACGATCACGCCGGACTCCATCCACTTCTTCGGAATCCGTTGTCCGGGCTGCAATCCCGCGAAGATGTAGCGGTCGCGGTACTGCTGGTCGAAGACCAGCCAGGCCGGGACGTTCTCACCAGGGCCGGCGCCCTGGCCGTATTCGCCGCCGTACATGTGGTGGCAGGCCTCGACGTAGGGCATCGACTCGTTCATGAAGCGCTTGCCGGCCAGGTTGACGATGATCGACCCGGGGGAGTTGCGTTCCGACAGCGCGAACCACGGCGCGCCGACCAGCGGAACCGTCGGACCCCACCAGGCGTCCTCCATCAATTCCAGTGCCGCACCGAGCTTCTCGGCCGCCACGATGCCGTCGCCGGTGTTGGCCTCGGCCCCCACCGTCCAGTCGGCGGTGATCGGCGCGCGCTGGTACTTGACGCGCATCTGCTCGTTGCGCTCGAAGCCACCGCTGCCGAGGATGACGCCGCGTCGGGCGCGGATCAGTTGCGGGTCAGCCGATTCCGGGCCGGTGGTGTCGCGCACGTAGATACCGCGCACGACGCCGTCCTCGACGTACAGATCGGTGAGCGCGGTGTTGAGCAGCACGGGAACTCCGGCCTTTTGCAGGCCGATCCGCAGGGGTGCGATCAACGCGCGCCCCATGCCCACCAGGTTCTTGCCGCGGGCACCGGCCCACATCGTGCGCGCGCCGACCTTCAGGCTGCGCAGCACACCGCGGGGATGGCGTTTGAGCTGGTTGAGGCGCACGTAGTCCTGCTGCATCACAACCACATTGAGCGGCACCTTGCCGTACGGCGGTTCCAGGAACTTCTCGTCGGGGCCGAGTTTCTTGGCATTGAACGGCTTCGGCTCGATCGACCGTCCACCGGGGCGTCCGCCGGGGGTCTCCGGGTAGTAGTCGGAATAGTTGGGCACCCAGCACATCTTCAGCGGCGAGTGCTTGAGCACGAACGACAGCATCTCCGGACCGCGCTCGAGGTAGGTGTCGATGCGTTCCGGCTCCACCACGTCGCCGATGATCTCGTGCAGATAGGTCCGCGCGGCTTCTTTGGTGTCGGTGACCCCGTCACGCTTGAGGATCTCGTTGTTGGGGATCCACACGCCGCCACCGGACCGTGCGGTCGAGCCGCCGTAGTGTGGGGCCTTCTCGACGACGACCGCCGATAGTCCCTGGTGAGCGGCCGTGAGTGCGGCGACCATGCCGGCAGCACCGCTTCCGACGACGACGACGTCGAACTCCTGAACTGTCATACTAGAACACGTTATAGAATTGCCCCGTCCGGGCGCTACTGACCCCTCCTTTCCGATCAGCGGAACGCTTACCCCAAGGGCCCTCGGACCGCACTAGAATTGCCCGCACCGGGCGCCGTTCGCCCCGGTCACACCGACGATGGGACTCCCGGGAATGCTGAGCGTTTCGACGCGCGACGAGCTTGCCGCCGACCTTGCCGAGGCGGAGCGCAGCCGCGTCCCCATGACTCCGTTGACGTCCAATCACCCCGATATCGACGTGGTCGACGCCTACGAGATCCAGCTGATCAACATCCGGCAGCGGGTCGCCGAAGGTGCCCGGGTGGTGGGCCACAAGGTCGGCCTGTCGTCAGAGGCCATGCAGAAGATGATGGGCGTCGACGAGCCCGACTACGGCCACCTGCTCGCCGACATGGAGGTGTTCGAGGACCAGCCGGTGCCCGCGGGCCGCTACCTGTTCCCGCGCGTCGAGGTCGAGGTCGGGTTCATCCTCGCCGACGATCTGCCGGGCGCGGGGTGCACCGAGGACGACGTACTGGCCGCCACCGCCGCCTTCGCCCCGGCGATCGAGCTCATCGACACCAGGATCAAGGACTGGAAGATCGCGCTGTGCGACACGATCGCCGACAACGCCTCGTCGGCGGGCTACGTGCTCGGCAAGGAGCGGGTATCGCCCAAAGACGTTGATATCAGGGCGATTGACGCGGTGCTCACCCGCAACGGGGAAGTGGTGGCCGAAGGCCGCAGCGACGCCGTGCTGGGCAATCCGGTCACCGCGGTCGCGTGGCTGGCCCGCAAGGTCGAGAGCTTCGGGGTGCGTCTGAAGGCGGGCGACATCGTGCTGCCGGGGTCGTGCACCAGGGCCATCGACTGCCGCCCTGGCGACCAGTTCATCGCCGACTTCGCCGGGCTGGGTTCAGTCCGGCTGTCATTCGAGTAAGAGGAGCACCCATATGGGCCAGAAGAGCTCAGTTGCGATCGTCGGGTCGGGAAATATCAGCACCGACCTGCTGTACAAACTGCTGCGGTCGGAGTGGCTCGAGCCGCGCTGGATGATCGGCATCGACCCGGAGAGCGAAGGCCTCGCCCGCGCCCGCAAGCTGGGGCTGGAGACCAGCCACGAGGGCGTCGACTGGCTGCTGGCCCAGTCGGAGAAGCCGGATCTGGTGTTCGAGGCCACCAGTGCTTACGTGCACCGGGCTGCCGCTCCGCGGTACGAGGAAGCCGGTATCCGGGCCATCGACCTGACCCCGGCCGCCGTCGGCCCCGGCGTCATCCCGCCGGCCAACCTGCGCGCGCACCTGGATGCGCCGAACGTCAACATGGTCACCTGCGGTGGCCAGGCCACCATCCCGATGGTCTATGCCGTCTCGCGCGTCGTCGACGTGCCCTACGCCGAGATCGTGGCCTCGGTGTCCTCGGCGTCGGCAGGTCCGGGAACCCGGGCCAATATCGACGAGTTCACCAAGACCACCAGCGCGGGCGTCGAGGTGATCGGTGGCGCAAAGCGGGGCAAGGCGATCATCATTCTGAACCCGGCCGACCCGCCAATGATCATGCGCGACACCATCTTCTGCGCCATCCCCGAGGACGCCGACCACGACGCGATCACGCAGTCGATCAAGGACGTCGTCGCCGAGGTGCAGACCTACGTGCCGGGTTACCGGTTGCTCAACGAGCCGCAGTTCGACGAGCCGACCGTCTACAACGGCGGCCACCACCTCGTCACCACGTTCGTGGAAGTGGAGGGTGCGGGTGACTACCTGCCGCCCTACGCTGGAAATCTGGACATCATGACCGCCGCGGCCACCAAGGTCGGCGAGGAAATCGCGAAAGAGCGCGCGTCGGTCTCAGGAGGTGCGCAAGCATGAGTGCAGAAGTTTGGTTCGACCCCAGCTGGGATGTCCGGATGACGGACACGTCCCTGCGCGACGGCAGCCACCACAAGCGCCACCAGTTCACTCTCGCCGAGGTCGGTGCCATCGTCGCGGCGCTGGACACCGCGGGTGTGCCGGTCATCGAGGTGACCCACGGCGACGGGCTGGGTGGCTCGAGCTTCAACTACGGATTCTCCAAGACCCCGGAGCAGGAGCTCATCAAGCTGGCCGCCGAGACGGCCAAGGAATCCAAGATCGCGTTCCTGATGCTGCCCGGTGTCGGCACCAAGGAAGACATCAAGGAAGCGCAGAACAACGGCGGCTCGATCTGCCGGATCGCCACCCACTGCACCGAGGCCGACGTCTCGATCCAGCACTTCGGTCTGGCCCGCGAGCTGGGCCTGGAGACCGTCGGGTTCCTGATGATGAGCCACACCATCTCGCCGGAGAAGCTGGCCGCGCAGGCCCGGATCATGGCCGACGCGGGCTGCCAGTGCGTCTATGTCGTCGACTCCGCCGGTGCGCTGGTGCTCGAGGGCGTGGCCGACCGGGTGGCGGCACTCGTCGCCGAACTCGGTGACGACGCGCAGGTGGGCTTCCACGGCCACGAGAACCTCGGTCTTGGCGTGGCCAACTCGATCGAGGCCGTCCGTGCCGGCGCAAAGCAGATCGACGGGTCGTGCCGCCGGTTCGGCGCGGGTGCGGGCAACGCGCCCGTCGAGGCGCTGATCGGGGTCTTCGACAAGATCGGCGTAAAGACGGGAATCGACTTCTTCGATATCGCCGATGCCGCAGAGGAGGTGGTTGCGCCCGCGATGCCGGCTGAGTGCCTGCTCGATCGCAATGCGCTGATCATGGGCTACTCCGGGGTGTACTCGAGCTTCCTCAAGCACGCGATCCGCCAGTCCGAGCGCTACGGTGTGCCTGCGCATCAACTGCTGCACCGGGCCGGACAGCGCAAGCTGATCGGCGGCCAGGAGGATCAGCTGATCGACATCGCGCTGGAGATCAAGCGCGAACAAGAAGCGGCATCCGCCAAGTAGGAGACTTCCTGACACGCGACGAGGCCCAGGCCATCCTGGAACAGTTGGCCGGGCCCGCCGCGGTTCTGCGTGACGACCAATGGACCGCCATCGAAGCGCTGGTGGTGGATCGCCGCCAGGCGCTGGTCGTGCAGCGCACCGGCTGGGGCAAGTCGGCGGTGTATTTCATCGCCGCCAAGCTGCTGCGCGCGCGGGGCCACGGTGCGACGGTCATCGTGTCGCCCTTGCTGGCGCTGATGCGCAACCAGGTCGCCGCCGCGGAGCGCGCAGGCGTCCGTGCGGCCACCATCAACTCCGGCAATGTCACCGAGTGGGACGAGATTCACCAGCGGGTCAACAACGGTGACCTCGATGTCCTGCTCGTCAGCCCGGAACGGCTGAACAACCCGGAGTTTCGCGACACCGTGTTGCCCGCGCTCGCCGCCGACGCCGGCCTGGTGGTGGTCGACGAGGCGCACTGCGTCTCGGACTGGGGCCACGACTTCCGGCCCGACTATCGGCGCATCCGCACGCTGATCGCCGAACTCGGTTCGGATGTCCCGGTTTTGGCGACCACCGCCACCGCCAACGATCGTGTGGTCAACGATGTCGCGGCTCAGCTGGGCGTCGGTGGCCGGGACACGCTGGTGCTGCGCGGGGGGCTCGACCGCGAGTCGCTGCGGTTGTCGGTCGTCCAGGCCGGCGGCGGTGCGCAGCGCACGGCCTGGCTGGCCGAGAACCTGGATTCGCTGCCGGGTTCGGGAATCGTCTACACGCTGACCGTCGCCCAGGCCCACGATGTGGCCGCGCTGCTGCGCGAGCGCGGTCACGAGGTGGCCGCCTACACCGGGTCCACGGAAACCGCTGAGCGCGAACAACTCGAGGCGGATCTGTTGAGTAACCGGGTGAAGGCGCTGATCGCCACCTCGGCGCTGGGAATGGGATTCGACAAGCCGGATCTGGGATTCGTCGTGCATCTCGGAGCGCCGTCGTCACCGATCGCGTACTACCAGCAGGTCGGCCGTGCCGGCCGCTCGACGGACAGCGCCGAGGTGGTGCTGCTGCCCGCACGTGAAGACCAGGACGTCTGGCGGTATTTCGCGTCGGTGGCGTTTCCGTCGGAAGCCATGGTGCGCAACGTGATTGGCGCACTGGAACCCGACCGTCCGCAGTCGACGCCGGCCTTGGAGCCACTGGTGGATCTGGGCCGCACCCGGCTCGAGATGGTGCTGAAGGTGCTCGACGTCGACGGTGCGGTGCGGCGGGTCAAAGGTGGTTGGCTGGCCACCGGGCGACCGTGGGACTACGACGAGGCCCGCTACCGCCAACTCGACGAGGCCCGCCGCCGCGAGCAGCAGGCGATGCTCGACTATCAGAGCACCGACGAATGCCGAATGACGTTTCTGCGCAGGCAACTCGACGATCCCGATCTCACCGACGGTGAACGGTGCGGCCGCTGTGACAACTGCGCGGGCGCGCACTTCGGTGCCGCGGTCAACGACGACGCGGCGGCGCTCGTCCAGGAGCGGCTGATGCGACCGGGCGTGGAGATCACCCCGCGCAAGCAGTGGCCGTCGGGGCTGGGGAAGCTGGGCGTCGCCCTCAGCGGCCGCATCGGTGACGGTCCTGAGGCGGGCCGGGCAATCGGGCGACTGACCGACCTGGGCTGGGGTCCGCGCCTTCGGCGCCTGCTCGACGCACCCGATGCCGACGTGCCGCCGGATGTGGTGCAGGCGGCGGTCAAGGTACTGGCCGCGTGGGACTGGGCGACCCGTCCGACCGCGGTGCTGGCTCTGGACTCGGCTACCCACCCCGTCCTGATCACGTCCCTGGCTCGCGAACTGGCCCGGCTCGGCAGACTCACCGACCTCGGAGTGTTGCACTACGCCGTCGGGCACCGGCCGGTCGGCGCGGCCAACTCCGCCTACCGGGTCGCCGCCCTGGATGGAGCGTGGTCGCCCCCGGATCCGGCGGCGATTGCGGCAGCCGGCGGACCGGTGTTGCTCGTCGACGATCTGACCGATACCGGGTGGACACTGACGATGGCCGCCCGGGTCGTGGCCGACGCCGGCGCACCCGCTGTGCTGCCTCTGGTGCTCGCGGCGACCAGCTGACGGGTAACACCGGCTCAGACGGGCGCGACGTTCCCTTCAGTGGCTGTGCAGCGATCGTGCTGTGCGCCTGAAGGGAGAACCGCAATGCTCGTCCGTCGTGTCGTCCTGACCGTGCTCGCCGCGGGCGCGGCCTGTGCTGTGTCGATTCCGTCCGCCAGCGCCGAACCCGCCCCCGACTGCACGGCCGCCGGCCTGTCGTCCACGATCAGCTCGGTCACCAAGAACCTCTCGGACTACTTCGCTGTGCACCCCGACGCCAACCAGGCCCTGATCGACGCCACCCGGCAGTCGGCGTTCTCCGCGATCGGCGCGTTCAACACCTACTTCAACGACCATCCGGACCAGGCCAACGACATCCGGGCCATCAAGGCGCCGCTGGTCGACTTCCAGAACCAGTGCGGCCTGCAGGTCGAGCCGGCCGAGGCGCTGGTCGTCATCGGCGAGCTGTGATCATCGCGGCTAATCGCTGCCCATACCTTTGTCGAAGTACACGGTGTAGGTCGTGTCGGTGGCCGGTGTCGAAATTTGGTGCTGCTGTTCCTGCCCGTCCGACCAACTGTTGAAGACCAGTTGGCCGGCGGTGCCGGTCTGAGGTGATGCGGCGTCCAGATAGCGCACGACGCCGACGACAGCCTGCTGCGAGAACGTTCCGATGTGCGGGACGCCATCGACCGTATAGATCGCGCCGGGCTCGTTGCTGTCGAATGTCAGCGTGATCAGGTTGGGGTTGATGTCGACGGATTTCGTCGTCGACAGACCGCTGCTATCGGTGACGGTGACAGTTATCTCATACCAGGTGGTGGACACGTTGTGATCGCTGGTGGCCAGAAGCACGGTGCCGCTCGGCCCGATGACGCTGTCGACGTAGGGATGGATGTGATCGGCGTGGTGGAAGACCACCCGCCACTCGTAGGCGCTGTCGGGGAGCGTGCCGTCCTCTGCATCGGTGGCGTTGGCGCTGAAGCTGATCAAATCACCGGCGTTGTAGTGCGATTCGTTCACCGGCGTCAGGATCGTCACATCTGGGGCGGTGCTGCCGACCACGATGGTCTGGCTCGCGCTGTCGGTCCGCTCCCCGTCGCTGACCGTCAGTGCCACCGTGTAGTGGCCATTGGCGTCGTAGGTGTGCGTCGGGTTCGCTGACGTCGACGTCGACCCGTCCCCGAAGCCCCAGGTGTAGGCCAGCGTCGTGCCGGGATCCGGGTCGCTGGAGCCGGCCGAGGAGAACTGCACGGTCAGCGGCGCGTAGCCGTTGGCCGGCGTTGCGGTCAAAACCGCAGAGGGCGAGCGGTTTCCGCCGGATGCGGCGATCCGGTACAGCGCACCCGGGTAGATGTTGAGCTGGTACAGATTGCCGTCGGGACCCTGCCGCAACTGCACCGTCGTGCCCGCGTCGGTGTCGAGCATCTGCTCGCTGATCACGTTGGTGAAGGTCGAGTCGAAGGTCAATACCTTCATCCAGTGCAGCGTGTAGTCGGCGACGAAGACCTTGTTCCGATACTCCGCAGGCAATGCCGTGCCGGTGTAGAGAGCCAAGGCGGTGATTGAGCCTGCGCGCGCCGGCGAGGGAGTGTGTGGATAGGAGTAGACCGGATTTTCGTATTGGCAACTCTCGCAAGGACCTTCCTGCGCAGGCCAGCCATAGTTACCGCCCGCGACGACGTTGTCGATCTCTTCCCAGGACTCGTCACCCACGTCGCCCACCAGCAACTGACCGGTCGGGGTGAAGATCATCCGGAACGGGTTGCGCATTCCGAGGGCGTAGATCTCCTGGCGCGCCCCGGGTGTGTTGTAGAACGGGTTGTCCTCCGGTATCGAGCCATCAGGATTGATCCGGAGGATCTTGCCGAAAATGTTGGACAGGTTCTGGCCGTTGGTGTTCAGGCTGTCATCGCCCATCGCGAAGTAGAGCTTGCCGTCCGGGCCGAACAGCATGGTGTTGCCCTGGTGCATCGATCCTGTCTGGGGCGAGTCGACCAGCACGACTTCGGAATTGGGATCCAGGGTGTCGTTGGCGATGGTGAAGCGCGACAACCGGGCGTGGGAGTCGGCCGAGTTGTACGAGGTGTAGATGTAGCCGTTGGTCGCGAAATCGGGATCCAACTCGAGGGCATCCGATGCGGGGAGTGTCCCGATCGTGACAGCTTCGGCGCCCTCAGTATTCGGCGCGACCTTGAGGCTGCCGTCTCGTTCGAGGAAAAGGATGTGGCCGTCCGGCAGGAACCGGAAGTCGGTGGGCTGGTCGAGCCCGGAAACGATGGTGGTCCGGTCGAGGTCGGCCGGCAGTGGTTGGGTTTCAACCGGATTGGCGCATCGGATCAAATCCTGTGCAGCGAAGGTCAGCCGGTCGGTGGCGATTGCGAGTTGTTTGTTGACCTCGGCGACGACGTGGGAAATCGCCGGGATGGCCAGAATCTGGTCGATCGTGCGGCGCGCGAACTGAGCTACGGCTGCCAACAGCGGATTACTCAGGGGCACAGCCGGGCCACCGCCGCCGTCTTCGCCGCCGACGACGTTGCCGATGGCTGCGAATACCTGAGCCACGAGCTTGCAGGCGCACACCTTCAGTGACTGCAGCGGATCGGCTGCGGCGCCGGTACGGGGCGTCGACACCGGCCTTGGAGTATGAGCCGTTCCGGCCGGGCTGGTGCGCGGGCTTCGGCCGACGGCCGTTCGCGACGTAGTCGTCGACCGCCGCACGTCCCCAGGGCGGTCTGTCGAGGTACGCGGGCCGTTCGCGCCGATTCTGGCTGATGCCTTGCCCGTTGTGCGGTGGGCGCTATTGTCGGTTTTCACCGTGGTGCTCGACGTGGTCTCGTCGGCGTAGGCCGACGGCGAGGCGTAGCCGAGACCGGCACCGATGCCCAATGCAACGGCCAATGCGCCGACACGGCCGACATACCTTGCTGCGACGTGATGTTGACAGACTTCTGGCCCCATTTGACTGCCCCCCGGCCTGGCAGTGTTCCCCCGAACACATGCGCAGTAGGAATCGTCAGACGCGTGGAGCGGGATGATTTCAGTAGTGGACTACTGCAATCACCGGCGAGCTGTGATCACCACTGCGGTTTGGAGCCGCCGAGCTGCGCGGTGAGCGCATCGCCCGCGGCGACCAATCCGCGTGCGTGCTTGGCGATCTCGGAGTCGGTGAGCGCCCGGCCGATCTGAAGCGACACCACCATCACTTGCCGGTGGTGGTGGTCGTAGACGGGTGCGGAGATGACGCTGACGTCGTGGCGCTGGCGGGCCCCCTCGGCTTCACTGCTGAGGTACACCCGCTCGCCGATATCGGAGATCAGCTCACCCAGCAGCGCGCGCAGCTCGTCGGGCAGCGTGCTCGACATGCCCGCCATCATCGCGTAGAGCCGCCGGCCGCCGGGGGTGAGGCGCTCGACGAGATAACCCGCCGTCCGGCATTCGGCGATCACGCGGTCGAGGCGCTGCGTTTCGGTGCGCAGCGGGATCGTCGGGGCCCGGTCCAGCCAGCTGCGCAGGGCATCGTCGTCCCAGAGCACGAACATCAGGCCGACCGGCGGGGCGAAGGGATAGCTCTGCCCGACCCGTACCCCGACATCGGAGCCGGGCGGTTCGACCAGCTCCAGCAGCGTGATCCGGTCGTCGACGACGGCGGCCAGCGCCGCGGTGGTGTCGAAGGACTTCGACAGCCGGGCCAGCTCGGCACGCGCGGCCGGATTGACCCGCAGTGATTCCTGCGCCAGGTGGCCCAGCGCGATCAGGCTGGGGCCCAGCCGGTAGGTCTTGTCAGCGACGTCGCGCACCAGGTAGCCGGATTCGGTCAGCGTCGTGACGATGCCCAGGCAGGTCGGCTTCGCCAACTGCAGCCGGCGGGCCAGCTCCGAGAGCCCGAACCTCTCCTGCGGGTGCTTGGCCAGAAAGTCCAGAACCGCCACCACGCGCTGCGTGGGGGGAGATGATCGACCTGGAGTGGACGGGTCTGGCATTGCAAAATCCTACCTCTACGTTCCAGATATGGACCGTCAACTTTGTTGACTGGAATTAGAACGCGTTCTAGTCTCAGTCGGAGAACGTACCAGATCGGTCCAATATTGAAACGCGAGGCGGTCGATGTATACCCAGCCACTAGTGGACGCCATTGCCGAGTCCGAACGTCTGGTCAGGGAGGCTCCGTTCATCGAATCCGAGGCCGATCTGCTGGAGGGCCTGCAGTACCTGGCGGGCTGCGTCGCGGCATGCACGCATGTCGCCTTTGACTATGACCGTGACCATCCGTTCCTGCATTCGGGCACCGGACCGTTCACCAAGATGGGTCTGGACAACCCGGACACGATGTACTTCGGCACCAGGGTGGTGGCCGGCAACGAGTACGTCGTCACCGGCAAGCGCGGGACCACCACCGATGTCAGCTTCCAGCTGCTCGGCGGTGAGTACACCGACTCAGTGGTTCCCGACAGTGAGACGGCGTTCGACGACCGCAAGCTCGACATCGCCGCTGACGGAACCTTCGAGTGGCGGTTCACCCCGGACACCAACGCGCAGCTGGTGATTCGCGAGGTCTACAACGACTGGTCCGCCCAGCGCGGCAGCTTTGCGATCGCCCGCACCGACACCGCAGGCACCGCACCACCGGCCCTGACCGTCGACCTGATCGAAAGGCGTTGGGCGACTGCGGCTAAGCAGCTGGTGCAGCGCGTCAAGACCTGGCTGCAATTCCCGAAGTGGTTCTACGACAACCTGCCGGTCAACACCTTGACCGCGCCGCGGCTCACTCCTGGCGGACTGGCCACCCAGTACTCCTCGGTAGGCCATTACGACATCACGCCCGAGCAGGCACTGATCCTGACGCTGCCGGTCACTGACGCCCCGTACCTGGGGTTCCAGCTCGGCAGCCTGTGGTACATCTCGCTGGACTACATCAACCACCAGACCTCGCTGAACGGCACTCAGGCACAGGCTGATCCGGACGGAAAGATCCGCATCGTCGTCGCCGACCAGAACCCCGGGGTGACCAACTGGGTCGAGACGCTCGGGCATGCCAAGGGGTACCTGCAGTTCCGCTGGCAGCGGGTCTCGCGTGAGCTGACCGAGGCTGACGGCCCCACCCTGGAGTTGGTCGACCTCGACGCGGTGGCGGGCAAGCTGCCCTACTACGAGCACAACAAGATCTCCGACGACGACTGGCGCCAGCGAATCGCGCTGCGTCAAAAACTAATTGGCAACAGGATGGTGGGATAACACATGGCCGGCTTGCTTGAGAACAAGGTCGTCGTGATCAGTGGCGTTGGTCCGGCGCTGGGAACCACGCTGGCGCGCCGATGTGCCGAGGAAGGCGCCGACCTGGTGCTGGCGGCACGGACCGTCGGGCGCCTGGACGATGTGGCCAAGACGGTCACCGACCTTGGCCGCCGCGCGGTGTCGGTGGGCACGGACATCACCGACGAGCGTCAGGTCGACAATCTGGTCAAGCAGACCCTCGACGCGTACGGCAAGGTCGACGTGCTGATCAACAACGCGTTCAAAGTGCCGTCGATGAAACCCTTCGCCAACACCTCGTTCGACCACATCCGCGAGACGGTGGAGCTCACTGTGCTCGGCGCGCTGCGGCTGATCCAGGGCTTCACGCCGGCACTGGTCGAGGCCAAAGGCTCTGTGGTCAACGTGAACTCGATGGTGCTGCGGCATTCCGACCCCAAGCAGGGTGCCTACAAGCTGGCCAAGGCGGCGCTGCTGTCGATGTCGCAGTCGCTGGCCAGTGAACTCGGGCCGCAGGGCATCCGGGTGAATTCCGTTCTGCCGGGCTACATCTGGGGCGGCACCTTGCAGGGCTATTTCGAGCACCAGGCCAGCAAGTACGGCACCACCGTCGACGAGATCTACAACGCCGCAGCCGTCAACAGCGACCTCAAGCGGCTGCCCACCGAGGATGAGGTGGCCTCGGCCATCCTGTTCATGGCCAGCGACCTGTCCAACGGCATCACCGGCCAGACCCTGGACGTGAACTGCGGGGAGTATCACAACTAATGGGCGACTTTCTCAGCGTCGAGAGCCTGCTCGCCTCGGCCGTCAAGGCCACCGGCTTGGACGACTTCGGCGTCGACGACGACAACTACCAAGAAGCGCTCAGTGTGCTGCTCGAATCGTTTCGCAACGACGCGGATCTGACCGAACTCGGCAGCAAGATGTCGCGGTTCTTCGTTCGAAACGCCTTGGTGGCCAGGCTGGTTTCCGAGGCCGCCTTCAAGCAGTATCCGGAGCACGTCGACGTGCCGGTCGAGCAACCGATCTTCGTCACCGGTCTGCCGCGCACCGGAACGACCGCGATTCACCGCTTGCTGACCGCCGATCCGCGGCATCAGGGGTTGGAACTGTGGCTGGCCGAATTTCCGCAGCCACGGCCACCCCGGGACAGCTGGAAGGACAACCCGGTTTTCCAGCAGATCGACGCGCAGTTCACCAAGGCTCACGAGGAGAATCCGGACTACACCGGCCTGCACTACATGACCGCCGATGAGGTCGAGGAGTGCTGGCAGCTGCTGCGTCAGTCGCTGCATTCGGTGTCCTACGAGACGTTGGCTCACCTGCCGACCTATTCGCAGTGGCTGTCTCGGCAGGACTGGACGAAGTCGTATGCGCGGCATCGCAAGAACCTTCAGCTGATCGGGCTCAACGATCCCGAGAAGCGTTGGGTGCTGAAGAATCCCAGCCACTTGTTCGCGCTCGACGCGGTATTCGCTGTCTACCCGGACGCGCTGATCGTGCAGTGCCACCGTCCGGCCGAGACGATCATGGCCTCGATGTGCTCGCTGTCCCAGCACACCACCGAGGGCTGGTCGAGCACGTTCAAGGACGCGGTCATCGGCGCCGACTCGCTGGAGACCTGGACGCGGGGCTTGAAGCTGTTCAATGACGAACGCGCCAAGCAGAATCCGGCGCAGTTCTGCGATGTGGACTACTTCCAGCTCATCAAGGAACCGATCCGCACCGTGGAGGAGATCTACGAGAAGTTCGGTATCGAGATGACCGACGACGCGCGCGCGGCCATCCAGCGCACCGACGAGGAGAGCAAGCAGGGCCCGCGGGCGCCCAAGCACACCTACTCACTGGCCGACTACGGGCTGACCGAAGAGCAGGTCAAGGAGAGCTTCAAGGGGCTGTAAACCCCACCCCTCTGCTCGGGGAAGGAAACTCAGCCGTCGCGCAGCGAGTGGATCATGCTCTGCATGATCCGGAACGCGCCTGCCTGCTCGGTCTCAGTCAAGCCGGACAGCATTCTGACTTCGACGGCCCGGACCGCTACAGAGGCCTTCGCTAAGCTCCGTCGGCCGCGAGGCGTGAGCTGTGTGGGAAGAACCTTCCCGACTGGTGCCTCCGCAGGCCTGGTCACGTAGCCCTCGCGCTCCAAGGTCTGGAGCAGCACATTCATCGACTGCCGTGTCACAAACGCGCCCCGCGCGAGCTCGGAGTTCGACAATCCCGGCCGTTGAGCCAATAGCTCAAGGCAGGAGTAGTGCGTCACGGTCATCCCGAGCGGCCTCAGCACCTCCTCCATAGCTACGCGAAGTGCGCTCGACGCCTCTTTGAGCAGGTAGCCCAGGGATGTCTCGAGATCGACACCGACACCATCTTGACCCATGTCAGTATTCTGACATATCGTCCTTCATGTCAGAAAACTGACATGGAAGGAATCGAGCACCATGCCCGTCACCGGCCCCGACTTCATCTCACTCCAAGCGCGTGACCTCGACGCATCGCAAGCGTTCTACGAGCAGTACCTGGGCCTCGTTCGCTCACCGGCCGGGCCGCCGCATGCCGTCGTCTTCGAGACGAGGCCGATCGCATTCGCACTCCGCGATCTCGTTCCCGGCACTGATCTACTATCGGTTGCTCAGCCTGGCATCGGCACCGCGATTTGGCTGCACGCCGCAGATGTCCAGGCCATTCACGATGCACTTGTCGCCGGCGGCCACACCATCGTCTCTGAACCCTTTGACGGCCCGTTCGGTCGGACATTTACCTTCGCCGATCCCGACGGTTACCAGATCACGCTCCACGACCGCAATTGATCGAAGCGAGTTCTGCGCCCAACATTGTTTGGGCGCAAGTAAACTCAGCCGTCGCCGGGGGCGGGGGCGCTGGAGTACTCCTCCAGGCAGCCCTCCGCCACGGCGTGCTTGATGCTGTCCGACAGCTTCGGGCAGGACCGGGTGCGGGCACTGGACCCGCCGGCCTCGCGAATCTCGGCGAAGTAGGCGCAGCGCTGCTGTGCCTCGCTGCTCCACTGCACCGCGGTGTGTGCGGCGCCGAGCTTCTTGACCTTCACCGCGATATGGCAGTACCGGCAGTCGACGTCGGCCAGGCCGGACGACAGGTAGCGCTCCCGGTCCTGGCGAGTGGCCTCGTGCATGGCGGCCGCACGCTGCGGGTCCGAGGCGAAATCCGGTGCCTTGGACCATGATCCGGGTACGCCGTCGTCGTGCTCGTGCGGTTCTTCGTGCTCGTGCACGCCGAGGAGCTGGAGCATGGACCGCGCCAGATCATCAACGTCAGGCGTTTCCTCGGGGCTCATATTCACACCTGGGTCGGCTGTCCTTCAGAATTAGCCTGCTTCTTGAGGTTCTCCTGGACCTCCACGTGCCACTTCTCATTGGCCGGTGCGGTGTCGACCTCGAGCTCGAACCGGTCGGTCATGTCAGGGGAGATGTCGGCGACGTCCACGTAGAACTGCTGATACCACCGGCGCATCTGGTAGACCGCGCCGTCTTCTTCGACGAGCAGCGGATTGTCGATGCGGGTCTTGTGCTTCCAGATCTCGACGTCCTGCAGGAAGCCCTTGCTGACGCCGACGGTCATCGCATCCGAGAGCTTCTCGCTCATGGAATCGTCCATGCCCTGCGGCTTTTCGACGATCACACCCCACTGCAGCATGAACGAATCCTGCGTCACCGGGTAGTGGCAGTTGATCAGGATCGACTCGGCCTTGAAGCCGCCGTAGTTGTTGTGCAGCCAGTTGATCATGAACGACGGCCCGAAGTACGAGGCCTCCGAATCCAGATGGGATTCGGTGTAGGCCGAGCCGCCCAGCGTGACGTCGGGCCGGCCGACGTTGTGCAGATACTGCGAGGCGATGTGGCCCTCGAAGACGTTCTTGAAGTACGTCGGCAGGCCGAAGTGGATGTAGAAGAAGTGCGCCATGTCGGTGACGTTGTCGACGATCTCGCGGCAGTTGGAGCCCTCGATCAGCATCGAGTTCCACTTCCACTCGGTCCACCCACCGCTGGTGTACTCCGGGATCTCCGGAATCCGCACCTCGGGCTGCGGCGGGTTGCCCTCGACGTCGTGCCAGACGAACAGCAGCCCGCTGCGCACGTCGGTCTCCCACGACCGGGTGCGGGCCAGCCGCGGGGTGCGCTTGGCGTAGGGCACCAGACGGCAGCGGCCGTCGCCGCCCCAGCGCCAGTCGTGGAACGGGCAGGCCAGTGCGTCGTCCTTGACGGTGCCCTGCGACAGGTCTCCGCCCAGGTGGCGGCAGTAGGCGTCCAGGACGTGGACATCGTTGTTGGAGTCGGCGAAGACCACCAGTTTCGTCCCGAAAGCATTGATCGGGTGCGGCTTGCCGTCCAGGTAGTCAGTGACCGGACCCAGGCAGTGCCAGCCCCGGGCGTACCGGTCTGGCAGGGTCCCGGTGTCGATCTCGCGAATGCCGGTAGTCACCCTTATGCCTCCACTCATAGGTTCTAACTAGAACACGTTACAGTTTTATCGTCTGATCGCGCAATCTTCAGCGGCTTTACCTGGGGATTACCCACCTGAATTGCGGTATATGTGAACGATGCCGATGTATTCGTTCGAGGGCCGGTCACCACGGGTGGATCCCACCGCGTTCGTCGCACCGACCGCCGTGCTCATCGGTGACGTCACCGTCGAGGCCGGCGCGTCGGTGTGGTTCAACGCGGTCCTGCGCGGGGATTACGCGCCGATCGTGATCCGGGAGGGGGCGAACGTGCAGGACGGCTCGGTGCTGCACGCCCCACCCGGCATCCCGGTCGATATCGGGCCGGGAGCCACGATCGCGCACATGTGCACGATCCACGGCGCCCACGTCGGTGCCGAAGCGCTGATCGCCAACCACTGCACGGTGCTCGACGGCGTGGTGATCGGGGTCCGCAGCATGATCGCCGCGCACTCGCTGGTGGTCGGCGGCACCCATATCCCCGACGAGGTTCTGGTCACCGGGTCACCGGCCAAGGTCAAGGGACCGATCGCCGGAACCGGCGCCGAAGTGTGGGTGAACCTGAACCCGAAGGCGTACCAGGATCTCGCTCAGCGCTACCAGACGGGCTTCGAGGAAATCGAGGAAACCTAAACCTTCGTCGCGCTCGCAGCCGCTTTGTCGAGCTCCCAGTAGGCGCGCAGCGCGACGATCTTGCCCTCGGCGTTGACCCGGTAGGTGAACACGCCCTCGGCGACCACCCGGTAGCCGCTGGACTCGATCACGATGTGGCCGACGTTGGCTTCCTCGTCACCGCACTGGTAGGTCTTCTCGAAATTGAAGGTGAGCGTGCTCGGTGCGATCGCCATGTCGTAGAACTTGGCGATCGCCTCCTTGCCGTGGTGGCCCTTGCCCTCGGGATCGAAATGCGATGGGCCGATCGGGTCTTCCACGATCGCGTCGTCGGCGAACACCGCCAGCCACGCCTCTTTGTCGCGAGCCATCGCGGCCTCGCGTGAACGCCGTCCCGCCTCGTGCGCCGGGGTGCTCATCGCCCTCCTACCTCGCTCGCTCCCACCATCAGTCTTGCCAGCCCGAGTGAATATAAGTGTCGGCGAACCGCTTCATCGAGTCGATCTTCTTGCCCACGGGGGCGTCGAAGGCCAGACCCTCGAACACCCACGGAATGCCGATGTAGTCGGTGACACCGGCCGCGACCAGATCGCGATGGCCGTCCACACCGAATTTGTCGATGCACACGGCCTGGTACTCGAACGGGTCGTCGGCGCGGCCGGCCCCGGCCAGCAGCTTCTTCAGCTGGTTGATGGTCTCGGCCAACTGGTCGCACGTCATCATCGCGCTGGTCCAGCCGTCACTGACGCGCACCGCACGCTTGAGTGCCACGTCGGTGTGCCCGCCGACGTAAAACGGCACGGGTGCGGACGGCGCGGGGCTCATCTGCAGTCGCTCGAAATCGTAGAAGTCGCCGTGGAATTCGACCATGCCGCCGGCGAGCACCAGCTTGATGACATCGATCATCTCGTCGACGCGCTTGCCCCGCTTCGCGTAGGGCACCCCGCACCACTCGAATTCCTCAGGAGCCCAGCCGATCCCGACGCCGAAGCCGAACCGGTTGTTGGTCAGGTTCGCCACCGAACCGACCTGGCGGGCCAGCAGCAGCGGATTACGCGAACCGAGCTTCATCACGTTGGTGTAGAAGCGCAGCTTCGACGTCACCGCACCCAATGCACCCGCGAGGATCAACGGATCGACCCATGGCGAGTTCTCATCGAACATCCGCTTGCCGTCGGCGGTGTAGGGATAGTCGACGGACTGCTTCTCGAAATAGAAGATCGAGTCCGGCAACGCGATGTTGTCGAAGCCGAGTTCCTCAGCTGCCTTGGCGATTTCGATGAGCTGGTCGAGTGGGCTGAACGCGATGCTGACGGTGTACTGCATGCGCGTCATTTCGAGGCTGGCTTATCCGAGCTGACCACCCACATCGAGAAGTACTGGGCGCCGCCGCCGTACGCGTGACCCAAAGCCTTACGCGCACCCTCGACCTGGTGGTCGCCGGCCTTGCCCATCACCTGGATCGCCGATTCGGCGAACCGGATCATGCCCGACGCGCCAATGGGATTGGAGCTCAGCACACCGCCCGAGGGGTTGAACGGGATCCGTCCACCGATCGCAGTCTCGCCCGCCTCGGTGAGCTTCCAGCCGTCGCCTTCGGCCGCGAAGCCCAGGCTTTCCAGCCACATCGGCTCATACCAGGAGAACGGCACGTACACCTCGGCCACATCGATCTCGTCGATCGGGCTCTTGATCCCGGCGTCTTTCCACAGGGCGGCAGCCGCGTCCCGGCTGGCTTGCGGGTTGACCTGGTCGCGTCCGGCGTACGCCAACGGTTCGGTGCGCAGGGCCGTCGCGTGCACCCAGGCGACGGGATGTCCTTCGGCTACCCGGGCATCGGCCGCCTCTTCGTCACCGATCACCATCGCCGCCGCGCCGTCCGAGGACGGGCAGGTCTCGTCGTAGCGGATGGGATCCCACAACATCGGGGATTCCATCACCTTCTCGACGGTGATGTCGGGCTGGTGCAGATGCGCCAGCGGATTCTTCGCACCGTTGAGCCGGTCCTTGACGGCCACGATCGCGCCGATGTTCGTGGGAGCGCCGGAACGCCGGATATAGGCGCGCACGTGCGGCGCGAAGTATCCACCCGCACCCGCCCCGACCGGCTTGGTGAACGGCACCGGAATGCTCAACGCCCACATGGCATTCGACTCGGACTGCTTCTCCCAAGCCATGGTCAGCACGCGCTTGTACTTACCCGACTGCACCAGGCTGGCGGCGACGATCGCGGTCGACCCGCCGACCGAGCCCGCGGTGTGCACGCGGATCAGCGGCTTGCCGGTCGCTCCGACGGCGTCGGCCATAAACAACTCCGGCATCATCACGCCCTCGAAGAAGTCGGGCGCCTTGCCGACGACGACGGCGTCGATGTCATCGAAGGTCGATCCGGAGTCCGCGAGCGCCCTGTCGATCGCCTCGCGTACGAGGCCGTTCATCGAGACGTCTTTGCGCTTGGCGACGTATTTAGTCTGGCCGGTACCCAGAACGGCTGCCAATTTTTTAGCCATCAGTTCTTGCCCTCCAGGACCGCGACCAGATTCTGTTGCAGCGCTGGGCCGCTGGTGGCGTGCGCCAGCACGCGGCCGGCCGAACGAGAGAAGATGTGCTGAGCGGCGAAACCGATCCGCTCCAGGCCGGCCGAGAACATCGGGTTGGCCGCCAGCGCGCCACCCGATGGGTTGATCTTCGTCGACGCGGGCAGGCCGATCGCTTCGGCCAGGATCAGCTGCTGATGGCTGAACGGAGCGTAGATCTCGGCGACCTCGATGGAGCCGGCGTCACCGCCGGTCGCCACCTTGGCCGATGCCGCGGTGGATGGCGACGTGGTCAGGTCGCGAGCGCCCAGCACCGGTGTCTCGATGCGGTGCTCGAAACCGGTGATCCAGGCGGGGTTCTCCCGCAGCTCGCGGGCCTTGTCGCCGGCAGCCAGCACGATCGCCGATGCGCCGTCGGTGATCGGCGCAATGTCGTGGCGCCGCAACGGATCTGCGAAGTACGGCCTGGCCAGCAGCTCGTCGATGCTTTTCGCGGGCTTCTCCGAGTCGGTGCGGTCGGCGACGGCGAAGGAGTCCAGCGCCACCTGCGCCATCTGCTCGGCGGTCCATTTGCCCGAGTCGAGGCCGAGCCGGGCCTGCAGGCCGGCCATCGACACCGAGTCGGGCCACAGCGGTGCGACCGTGTATGGGTCGGTCTGCAGCGCAAGGACCCGGCGAAGTGTGCCGGCCGACGGTTTGCCGAAGCCGTACACCAGCGCGGTGTCGACCTGGCCGGTCAGGATCTTGATGTAGGCCTCGTACAGGGCCCACGCCGCGTCCATCTCGACGTGCGACTCGTTGATCGGCGGGATCGCCCCAATTGAGTCGATGGCCGAGATGAACGAAAAGGCGCGCCCGGCAAGGTAATCCGATGAGCCGGAGCACCAGAAGCCGATGTCGGTCTGCTTCAGGCCGAGTTCTTCGTAGAGCCGATGGAAACAGGGCATCAGCATCTCGACGCCGTTGGTGGTGCCGTTGGTTCGTCGGACATGCGGGGCATGGGCGAAGCCGACGACCGCTACATCGCGAAATGTCATGTGGCGAGTCCCTTTAGAGGTGGTGCTTGTAAGTGTCGTAATCGGCGTCGGGTTCGCCGGTCGGTTTGAAGTACTCGATGTTGTCGATCCCGAGGCCCCATTCGTCACGGGGCTTCCATACCGCCTGGACCCGCATGCCCATCCGCACATCGGAGACGTCGATCTCCTGAATCAGGTGCAGGAACGGGATGTCGGCGCCGTCGAGCAGCACATACGCCGCGACGTAGGGCGGCTTGATGCGCTGGCCCGCGAACGGGATATTGATGATGGCGAACGTCGTCACGGTTCCCACGTCCGGCAGCTCGAGGAAGTTGTCGAGCTCCAGGCCGGTGGCCGGATCGGCTTCCTTCGGCGGGAAGTACACCTTGCCGCCGGCGCCGGTGCGAGCACCGAGCAGCTTGCCGTCTTCCAGCCCGCGCAGGAACGCACTCTCCGGAAGCGAAGCGGTGTGCTGGATCTCGATGGTGCTCGGCGACACCAGGATGGTCACCGGCTCACGATCGTCGGCGTCATCGGAGACCGGTTCGGGTTCGTCCCCGAGCAGGAAGTACGCGATATCGGTGATCGCCCCGACCGGTTCGTCGACCCAGTGCGCATGGACGCGCGCGCCGGTGCTGATCGCGTCGGAGGAATCCGCGGCCACCGCATGCAGAAGACCGGTGTCCGCACCGTCGAGCTTGATCAGCGCCCACGCGAACGGCTTGTCGAGCGGCTGACCCTCGAGCGGCTCGGACTGCCATGTCCACGACAGCACCGTCCCGACGCTGGCGACCGGTACCACCTCCGTCAGTGGCGCGTAGGTCACGGGGTCATACTCAGCGGGCGGGACGAGCACTCGGCCGTCCGAGCCGCGGACGCCGAGAATGCGTCGCCCGCGCAGGGCGGTGAAGAACTGGCTGAGAAGTGGTCCGACTGAACGGGTGTAGTCGAATGACAGCTTCAGCGGTGCCGAAAGGGGCTTCTGATGCGTGTCGATCTGCACCGGGCTGCTTTGGCTGGTGGTCACAGCATCGAGTAGAACAGGTTCTAAGAATCGTGGCAAGGACCGTGTCCCGGACAGAAAGGCGGCACCGATGAAGCTGGGTCTGCAACTCGGATATTGGAGCGCACAACCTCCGACGAACCATGCGGAGTTGGTGGCGACGGCGGAGGAGGCCGGGTACGACACGGTGTTCACCGCTGAGGCGTGGGGCTCGGATGCCTTCACTCCGCTGGCGTGGTGGGGCCGCGAAACCAGCCGGATGCGGCTGGGCACCTCGGTGGTCCAACTCTCCGCACGCACACCGACCGCGTGCGCGATGGCCTCCCTCACGCTCGACCATCTCTCCGGTGGCCGCCACATCCTGGGACTGGGTGTGTCCGGCCCGCAGGTGGTCGAGGGCTGGTACGGCCAGAAGTTCCCCAAACCCTTGGCCCGCACCCGCGAGTACATCGACATCATCCGGCAGGTCTGGGCGCGCCAAGCCCCGGTCACCAGTGCCGGCCCGCACTACCCGCTGCCCCTGAGTGGGGAAGGGACCACCGGGCTGGGTAAGCCACTCAAGCCGATCGTGCACCCGCTGCGCGCCGACATCCCGATCATGCTCGGCGCCGAGGGCCCCAAGAACGTGGCGCTGGCCGCCGAGATCTGCGATGGCTGGCTGCCGATCTTCTACTCACCCCGGCTGGCCCCGATGTACAACGAGTGGCTCGACGAAGGCTTCGCCCGCCCCGGCGCGCGGAGGTCCCGCGAGGACTTCGAGATCTGCGCGACCGCCCAGGTGGTGGTCACCGATGACCGCGCGTCGATCATGGATCTGATCAAGCCGCACCTGGCGCTCTACATGGGCGGAATGGGTGCTGAAGACACCAACTTCCACGCCGATGTCTACCGCCGGATGGGCTACTCCGACGTCGTCGACGAGGTCACCCGACTGTTCCGTAACGACCGCAAAGAGGACGCGGCCAAGGCCGTTCCCGACGAACTCGTCGACGACTCCGCGATCGTCGGCGACATCGACTACGTGCGCAAACAGATCGTCGCCTGGGAAGCCGCCGGCGTCACCATGATGGTCATCGGCGCCCGCACCCCCGAACAGATCAACGAGGCCGCCGCCCTCTTGTAGACACTTCTTGCGAGTTGTCTAGCCCGGGCTCTAGATTGACCGGATGACGTTCGGCTTAGCGCAGGATGTGGGCGTCGCCGAACGTCATCTCGACGTTGGCGACCGATCCCGACACCATCGCGCGCTTGGGAAGCCCCAGCGAGGCCAGCTCCTTGGCGTACGGATGGTCGCCGAGCCGCAGGGTGGCACCGCCCGGCCGGAACCGGACACCGGAATTCTTCATCTCCCAGGGCACCTCGCGGGTGGTGCCCTCGGAGAAGGTGTAGGTCTTGAGAACCTGGCTGCGCGGGCGCAGCGACGGAATCGGCAGACCCCGGTGGAATTCGATCCCGGCGATCAGCGATCCGCCCTCGCTGACATCGAAGGTGAACGGATTCGCGTCGCGCACCTTGAAGTCGGCCATGATTTTGGGGAAGCCCCAGATGGTGCGGCCGGCCTCAAGGGTGAACGACTGGTCGACCGGCAGGTGGTGGATGAACGCCGCGGCATCCCCGAGGGCCTTGAGGCCGCGGGCATCCGAGCCAGGCGGATTGACCATCACGCACGTACCGAACTCGTGGTACTTGCCGAGGTCGCCGTCGATGTAGCGGGCCAGCATCAGATTCACCACCGCACGGCCCGGCCGGAACTGGCAGACCTGCAATCCGCTGTAGTCGACAAGTCGCTGCGCGGCATCGGCCGGAACCGAGAACATCGCTGTGTGGACGTCGGCCTTGCGAATTCGCACCGGCATCGTGAGCACGGTGCCGGCAATTGTGTGCTGCGAATCAGACATTCGGACACTGTAATCCGCCCCGAGACCTTGCGTGGACAGAAGTATGGAGGGAATTAGATGACAGGCACTCTGGCTCCAGCCAAGCCGAATGTTGATCTGACCGAGGGCAGTTTCTACGCCGACGGCGGCGCCCGCGAGGCGTATCGCTGGATGCGGGCCAACGAGCCGGTGTTCCGCGATCGCAACGGCTTGGCGGCCGCGGCGACCTACCAGGCGGTCATCGACGCCGAGCGCGACCCCGAGACGTTCTCCAATACCGGCGGCATCCGGCCGGACAACCCGGGCATGCCGTATATGATCGATATGGACGATCCCGGACATCTCTTGCGCCGCAAGCTCGTCAACGCCGGCTTCACCCGTAAACGAGTGATGGACAAGGTCGCCGGGATCGACACACTGTGCGACACGCTGATCGACGCGGTCTGCGAGCGGGGGGAGTGCGACTTCGTCCGCGATGTCGCCGCTCCGCTGCCGATGGCCGTCATCGGCGACATGCTCGGCGTGCTGCCCGAGGAACGCTCGACGTTGCTGAAGTGGTCCGACGACTTGGTGACCGGCTTGAACTCGGCCGCCGACGCCGAGACCCTGCAGGCGGTGATGGACGCGTTCGCCGGGTATTCGGCGTACGCCACCGAGACCATCGCCAAGCGCCGGGACGAGCCCACCGACGACCTCTTCTCAATCCTGGTGAACTCCGAGGTCGAAGGCCAGCGGATGGATGATCAGGAGATCATCATGGAGACCCTGCTGATCCTCATCGGCGGGGACGAGACGACCAGGCACACGTTATCGGGCGGCACCGAACAGCTTGTGCGGCATAAGGATCAGTGGGACAGGCTGGTGGCGGATCCGAGCCTGTTGCCCGGTGCGATCGAGGAGATGCTGCGCTGGACCTCCCCGGTGAAGAACATGGCACGAACGGCCATGCGTGACGTCGAGTTCCACGGCACGCAGCTGCGCCAGGGCGAGAAGATGTTGTTGATGTTCGAGGCTGCGAACTTCGACGAGTCGGTGTTCGGCGACCCGCACGACTTCCGCATCGACCGGAACCCGAACAGCCACTTGGCCTTCGGCTTCGGAACCCACTTCTGTCTTGGCAATCAGCTGGCGCGGCTCGAACTGAGCACCATGGTGCGCAAGGTTCTCGAGCGGCTGCCGGATCTGCGGCTGGCCGACGAGAACGCCCTGCCGCTGCGCCCGGCGAACTTCGTCAGTGGTCTGGAGGCGATGCCGGTGGTATTCACTCCGTCAAAGCCGGTTCTGGTCTAAGTCCTGCCGTCTTAACCAGCTTCAACGTCGGTTGTGTTTGGGCTGTCCCACTTTCGGGAATCACGAACCCACCTCGGTGCGAGCAGTGCAGCCGGCCGAGACAGTGCAACATCATCACGACGTTATTTGGGGCGACATGAGTGTCATCGGGTCCGGTCAGGCTCATTACATCCGCAACCTGTTCTTTGCCGCGATGCTGTCCGTCACGGCGCTGGGGCTGGCGCCTCCGGGCGTTCCCACTGCGGCGGCCGCGGAAGGATGTCCCGACGTCGAAGTGATATTCGCCCGCGGGACCTTCGAACCGCCGGGTGTCGGGGGCATTGGTCAGGCATTTGTTGACCAGTTGAAAGCCGAACCGCAACTCGCCGGTAAAGCCGTCGATGTGTACGCCGTGAATTACCCTGCCTCGCTTAATTTTCCGGCTGCCGCCGACGGCGTGATCGACGCCAGCAACCGGGTTCGGGACATTGCGGCGCGGTGCCCGGACACCAAGGTGGTGCTCGGTGGCTACTCGCAGGGAGCTGCGGTCGCCGGCTACGTCACCGCCGACAAGATTCCGGACGGCTATGTTCCGCCGAACGGGATCAACGGGCCGATGCCGCCCGATGTCGCTAAGCATGTCGCGGCCGTCGCATTGTTCGGAAAGCCGTCCAACGGCTTCTTGAACAGCATCGACCGCACGGCACCGCCAATCACCGTGGGTGGTCTGTATGCGGCCAAGACCATCGACCAGTGCATTCCCGACGACCCAATCTGCTCACCCACCGGTAGCGACAACGGCGCACACCAGGCATACGCGGACGACGGGATGACCGCTCAGGCGGCGGCGTTTGCCGCGCAGAAGGTCACCTCAGCCGCGGTGAGTACTGCGAGCCCCTAGCGCATCTTGAACTGCGGGGCGCGCTTCTCCTTGAACGCCAGCGGGCCTTCCTTGGCGTCCTCGCTCAGGAACACCGGGATGCCGTTGGCGGTGTCGGGCTTGAACGCGTCGAGTTCGTGCATGCCCTCGGCCTCGCGGATGGTCTTCAGGATCGCCTGCACGGCCAACGGGCCGTTGTTGTTGATGACGTCGGCGATCTCGAGCGCTTTCTCCAAGGCGGTGCCGTCGGGCACCACGTAGCCGATCAGCCCGTAGGACAGCGCCTCGGCGGCAGTGATGTGGCGTCCGGTCAGCAGCAGGTCGCACGCGATGGTGTACGGGATCTGCCGCGGCAACCGCACTGCGGAGCCGCCCATCGGGTACAGGCTCCACTTGGCCTCGGAGATGCCGAATTTCGCGCTCTCGCCCGCAACGCGGATGTCTGTGCCCTGCAGGATCTCGGTACCGCCCGCGATGGCCGGGCCCTCGACGGCGGCGATGAGCGGCTTGGTCAGCCTGCGGCCCTTGAGCAGTCCCTCGATCTTGGTCGGGTCGAACGCGCCACTCTTGAAGGAGTCCCCTGGGGGCGCCTTGGTGGCGTTCTTCAGGTCCATGCCCGCGCAGAAGTAGCCGCCCGCGCCCGTCAGGATGCAGGTGCGGATCTCCGGATCCTCATCGACGCGGTTCCACGCGTCGACCATGATCGAGAGCATCTCAGTCGACAGCGCGTTACGGGCCTCGGGCCGGTTCAGCGTGACGATGAGGGTGTGTCCGCGCTGCTCAATGAGGGCGTCGGCCTTTTTTTCGGGCTCGCTCACGGGTACCTGCCTTCCAGCATCTTTGCCACAGACTTGTGTCGAAATGTAACACGTTCTAGTTTGGGTCCGTGGCCCTGAACATAGCCGATCTAGCCGAACACGCCATCGACGCCGTGCCTGAGCGCGTTGCCTTCATCTGTGGCGACGACCGAATCACTTTCGCCGAATTGGAGGAGAAGGCGAATCGCTTCGCCCATTACCTCATCGACCACGGTGTCAAGAAGGACGACAAGGTCGGGCTGTACTGCCGGAACCGCATCGAGATCGTCATCGCGATGCTCGGCACGATCAAGGCCGGCGCGATCCTGGTCAACGTCAACTTCCGTTACGTCGAGGGCGAACTGCGCTACCTGTTCGAGAACTCCGACATGGTGGCGTTGGTCCACGAGCGCCAGTACGCCGACCGCGTCGCCAACGTGCTGCCCGAGACCCCGAACGTCAAGACGATCCTCGTCGTCGAGGACGGTAGCGACCTCGACTACCAGCGTTACGGCGGCGTCGAGTTCTACGAGGCCATCGCCGAAAGCTCGCCCGAGCGGGACTTCGGTGAGCGCAGCGAGGACGACATCTACCTGCTCTACACCGGCGGGACCACCGGCTTCCCCAAGGGCGTGATGTGGCGCCACGAGGACATCTACCGGGTTCTGTTCGGCGGCACCGATTTCGCCACGGGTGAGTTCATCAAGGACGAACACGACCTGTCCCGCGCCGCGGTGGCCAACCCGCCGATGGTCCGCTACGCGATCCCGCCGATGATCCACGGCGCGACCCAGTCGGCCACCTGGATGTCCATCTTCTCGGGCCAAACCACCATCCTGGCACCCGAATTCGACGCCGACGAAGTCTGGCGCACCATCCACGATCACAAGGTGAACCTGCTGTTCTTCACCGGTGATGCCATGGCGCGCCCGCTGCTCGATGCGCTGCAGGCCGCCCACGACAATGGCAAGGAATACGACCTGTCCTCGCTGTTCCTGCTGGCCAGCACCGCCGCGCTGTTCTCCACCAGCCTCAAGGAGCAGCTGCTCGAACTGTTGCCCAACCGGGTGATCACCGACTCGATCGGCTCGTCGGAGACCGGCTTCGGCGGCACCAGCATCGTCGCCAAGGGGGAGCACCACAACGGTGGCCCCCGGGTGACCATCGACCATCGCACCGTCGTCCTCGATGAGGAGGGCAACGAGGTCAAGCCCGGCTCCGGGGTGCGCGGCGTCATCGCCAAGAAGGGCAACATCCCGGTCGGCTACTACAAGGACGAGAAGAAGACCGCCGAGACGTTCAAGACCTACAACGGCGTGCGCTACGCGATCCCCGGCGACTACGCCGAGGTCGAGGCGGACGGCAGCGTGACGATGCTGGGCCGCGGCTCGGTGTCGATCAACAGCGGTGGCGAGAAGATCTACCCCGAAGAGGTCGAGGCCGCGCTGAAGGGCCACCCGGACGTGTTCGACGCCCTGGTCGTCGGTGTGCCCGATCCGCGTTTCGGCAGCCACGTCGCCGCCGTGGTGGCGCCGCGCAAGGGTGCCCGCCCGACGCTGGCCGACCTGGATACGTTCGTGCGCAAGGAGATTGCCGGCTACAAGGTGCCGCGCAGCCTCTGGCTTGTCGACGAGGTGAAGCGCTCACCGGCCGGCAAGCCGGACTACAAGTGGGCCAAGGATCAGACCGAGCTGCGGCCGGCTGATGAAGTGCATGCCAAGCACGCGGGTGCCGCCAGCTGATGCATACAGAGCTCTGCGATCGGTTCGGCATCAAGTACCCGATCTTCGTCTTCACCCCGTCGGAGAAGGTCGCCGCCGCGGTCAGTCGCGCCGGCGGTATGGGCGTGTTGGGTTGTGTCCGGTTCAACGACGCCGACGACCTCGAGGCCGTCCTGCAGTGGATGGACGAGAACACCGAAGGCAAGCCGTACGGCGTCGACATCGTGATGCCGGCGAAGATCCCCACCGAGGGCACCGCCGTCGACATCAACAAGCTGATCCCGCAAGAACATCGGGACTTCATCGCCAAAACGCTGGCCGACCTGGGCGTGCCCCCGCTGCCTGAGGACGAGGCGAAGAACGAGGGTGTGCTGGGCTGGCTGCATTCGGTGGCCCGCTCGCACGTGGAGGTTGCGCTCAAGCACCCGATCAAGCTGATCGCCAACGCACTTGGTTCGCCGCCCAAGGACGTCATCGACCAGGCGCACGAGCACGGCGTTCCGGTGGCCGCGCTCGCCGGGTCGGCCAAACATGCTCAGCGGCACGTCGAGAATGGTGTCGACATCGTGGTGGCCCAGGGCCATGAGGCCGGCGGGCACACGGGCGAGATCGGCTCGGTGGTGCTGTGGCCGGAAATCGTCGATGCGCTCGACGGCAAGGCTCCGGTACTGGCGGCAGGTGGCATCGGCACCGGCCGTCAGGTCGCTGCCGCGCTGGCGCTCGGGGCCTCCGGGGTGTGGATGGGCTCGGCGTTTCTGACCTCAGCCGAATACGACCTCGGGCACCGCGAACCGGGCGGCACGTCGACGATCCAGGACGCGCTGCTGCGGGCCAGCTCCAGTGACACCGTGCGCCGCAAGATCTACACCGGTAAGCCGGCGCGGCTGTTGAAGACGAAGTGGACCGACGCGTGGGACGCCGAGGGCGCCCCGGACCCGCTGCCGATGCCACTGCAGAACATCCTCGTCAGCGAGGCGCATCAGCGGATGAACGAGTCCGACAATCCCGACACCGTCGCGATGCCGGTCGGTCAGATCGTGGGGCGGATGAACGAGATCCGGCCTGTCGCCGACATCATTGCCGAACTTGTCGACGGATTCGAGTCCGCATCCCGGAAACTGGACACGATCCGCGACAGTTAGCAAGACGCCCAGCTGATCTGGCTATGCTCGGTCGGGTGAACGGCGCACAGGCACTGATCACCACGCTGGTCGACAACGGGGTGCAGGTCTGCTTCGCCAACCCCGGCACATCGGAGATGCACTTCGTCGCGGCGCTGGACACGGTGCCGCAGATGCGCGGTGTCCTTACCCTGTTCGAAGGGGTTGCCACCGGCGCCGCCGACGGGTACGCACGGATGGCCGGCAAGCCCGCTGCAGTGCTGTTGCACCTCGGTCCAGGACTGGGCAACGGGCTGGCCAACCTGCACAACGCGCGACGCGCACATGTGCCGATGGTGGTGGTCGTCGGTGACCACGCGACCTATCACAAGAAGTACGACGCACCGCTGGAGTCCGATATCGACTCGGTGGCACAAACAGTATCCGGCTGGGTGCGCCGCAGCCTCGCGGTCGCCGACGTCGCCGCCGATACCGCCGAGGCCATCGCGTCGGCCAACAGCCTCAAGCACGTGTCCACGCTGATTTTGCCCGCCGACGTTTCGTGGGACGAGGGCGCTGCAACACTGGAAAACATTGTGGTGCAGGTGGATCCGGCTGACATCGATCTTGGGCAGGCCGAGGCGGCGCTGGCGTCGGGCGAGCCGACGGTCATCATGGTGGGCGGTGACGCCACCGGGGCGGCCGGCCTGGCCGCGGCCGTGCGATTGGCCCAGTCGACCGGGGCGCAAGTGCTGTGTGAGACGTTCCCGACCCGGCTCGAGCGCGGGGCCGGGGTGCCGGCCGTAGAGCGGCTGGCCTACTTCGCCGAGGCAGCCACCGCGCAGCTCGCCGGTGCCCGGCACCTCGTGCTGGCCGGCGCGCCCCATCCGGTGTCGTTCTTCGCCTATCCCGGCAAGGCCAGCGATCTGGTGCCCGACGGCTGTGCCGTGCACACGCTGGCCGGCCCGGTCGGCGCCGGCGCCGCACTGGGGGTACTGGCGGACCGGATCGCTCCGAACGAAATTGCCGCGACCGCGGCGCTGGCGCGCCCGACGCTCCCGAGCGGTCCGCTCACCGTGGTGACGTCAGCCGACGTCATCGGCGCGCTGCTACCCGAGCGGGCCATCGTCGTCGACGAGTCGAACACGTCGGGAGTGCTTCTGGCACAAGCGACTGCGGGCGCTCCGGCACACGACTGGCTGACCCTGACCGGGGGTGCGATCGGCTATGCGCTGCCCGTGTCGGTGGGTGCTGCGATCGCCGCCCCCGACCGTCCGGTGCTGTGCCTGGAGTCCGATGGCTCGGCGATGTACACCATCTCGGCGCTGTGGACCCAAGCCCGTGAGCATCTCGACATCACCACCGTCGTCTACGCCAATCGGGCCTACGACATCCTGCGAATCGAACTGCAGCGCGTCGGAGCCGAGGCCGCGGGTGCGGGTCCCGGACCGAAGGCCGAGGCGCTTCTTGATTTGACCGGGCCCACACTGGATTTCGTTCGTATCGCCAAAGGCATGGGAGTTCCCGCGCGCCGGGTAGGCACCGCCGAGGAACTCGCCGACGCGCTGCAATGGGCATTCGACGAACCGGGACCGCACCTGATCGAGGCCGTCATGCCGTCGATCGCGGGCTAGCGCGGTATCTCGAAGACCGGGTCAGCGCACTCCAGCGCCTCGGCGGACAGCCTGCGCTTGATGATCTTGAACGTCTCGGTACGCGGTAGCGAGGTGCTCACCCGAACGAAGGCCGGCCACTGCTTGGGCCCGAGATCGTCCTGGACGGAGAGGAATTCGCGGAAAGCGGCGGGATCGAAATCCGCACCTTCCGGTAGGACCAGCGCAGCCATCACCCGATCCCCGACGGCCGGGTCGGGGATGGCGTAGACGGCAGCCTCGGTGACGTCGGGGTAGCGCATCAGCACCCGCTCGATCGGCGCGGTGCCCAGGTTCTCGCCGTCGACCCGCATCCAGTCGCCCAGCCGGCCGGCGAAGTGCACATAGCCGGCGTCGTCCCGGTAAGCCAGGTCCCCGCTGTGATAGACCCCGCCGGTCATGCGCTCGGTCTCGGCGTCGGGGGCGTTGTAGTAGCCGCGGAAATTGCCGGGGCCGGTGAGGTTCACCAGCTCGCCGATCACCCCGGGCGGGCACGGCTGTCCGGTTTCGACGTCGACGATGTCGAGCCCTTCGGGCAGCGGTCCCAGCGCACCCTCGGGCGTATCCGGGGTACGGGCGATGTTCACCCCGCCTTCGGTGGAACCGAAGCCGTCGACCACCGTCACACCGAAACGTTGGGCGAACCGGTCGATATCGCGCGGCGCTGCCTCGTTGCCGTAGACGACCCGTAACGGGTTGTCGGCATCGTCCGGTAGTGCCGGGGTGGCCAGGATGTAGGACATCGGCTTGCCGACGTAGTTGGCGTAGGTGGCATGGAACTTGCGCGCGTCGGGGATGAACTGCGACGCGGAGAACTTGCGGCGCAACGCAATCGATGCACCGGCGGCCACCGCTACGGCCCAGCCCGCCATCACTGCGTTCGAGTGGAACAGCGGCATCGACAGGTAGCACGTGTCGGCCGGGCCGAGTCCGAACCGTTGCGCCAGCATCACCCCCGGAAACGCCACCTTCTCGTGGGTGCAGCGTACGGCCTTCGGGTCACCGCTGGTGCCTGAGGTGAAGATCAGCATGAACAGGTCGTCGAAGCGGCTGGGCGCGAACGTGATCGGCGACCCGCGATACTGGCCGAGTTCGTCGACCCACTCGGCCGAACCGACATCGACGACGGGCATGCCCTCGGGGACGAAACCGGCACCGTAAGTACGGAGGTCGCCGTCGGCGAGCACCAGCTGGCAGTCGGCCGTCTGGATATCGCGCGCGAGCGCTTCACCGCGGCGGGTGGGGTTCAGCCCGACCGGAACCAGCCCGGCCAGTGCGGCCGCCACCAGCAGCGAGGAGAAGAACGGCGTATTGCCCAGCAGCACGCCGATGTGCGGTGGCTTGGCCGGATCCAACCTGGCTTTCAGGGCCGCCGCCAGGTCCGCAGCGTCCTGAATGTGTTGGCGCCAGGTCGAATACGAACCGTCGTCGGCATGGATGCCGCGATCGTCGACGTCAGCCAACCGCACGAGCAGATCGGTGACGGTCTGCTCGTCGCTCACGGGTCCGGTCAAGCCGGCGTGTCGGCCAGCTCGCGGCCGATCTGCCGCAGCTGTGCGGTGGCACCGCCGAGCGCGAACTCGACCTGCTTGGCGGTGATGAAATAGCGGTGCACCTGATGGTCGACATCGATCCCGACACCGCCGTGCACGTGCACGGTTGTGTGGGCGACGCGGTGCCCGGCCTCGGCCGCCCAGAACGCGGCGGTGGCCACCTCGACATCGGCGGGCAGGTCCTCGGACAGCCGCCACGACGCCTGCACGAGCGCCAACCCCAGACCCTTGATGTCGATGTAGTCGTCCGCGAGCCGAGCCGATACTGCCTGGAAGCTACCGATCGGCCGGTCGAACTGTTCGCGGGTGCGGGCGTATTCGGCCGTCAGCTCGAGCGCGCGCTCGAGGACGCCGAGCTGGAAGGCTGTGTGCCCCAACGTCTTCTGAGTGGTCAGCCAGGCCAGCGCGTCGGCATCGCCGGCGACCCGGTCGGCGCCCACCTCGACGCCGGACAGGTCGAGCTCAGCGGCGCTGTTCTTGCCAGTGGTCAGCAGCGGGGTCACCGAGACCCCGGCGTCGGCGGCGGCTACCAGGAAAACCATGGTGCCGGAATCAGTTTCGGCCGGCACCAGGAACGCATCGGCGACCGGGCCGAACTCGACCTGGGTGCGGGTTCCGGTCAGCTTGAACCCGTCCCCGGCGGTGGTTGCCTGCACCGGGCCCTGACCGAACTCTCCATCGAGGGCCACGGTTAGGATCTTCTCGCCGGACACTGCCGGGGCTGCCCACTGCTCCCGCAATTCGGGCGTACCGAACCGGGCCAGCGCGCCTGCTCCGAGGATCACCGACTGCAGGTACGGCACCGCGCCCAATTGGCGGCCCAGCGCGGTCAGGATCGCGGTCTGCTCCAGGACGCCATACCCGCCGCCGCCGATGGACTCCGGTGCTGCCGTCGACAAGATGTCGGCATCGATGAGCTTGCGCCACAACTCGGTGTCGAAGCGCTGGTCGAGGCCGTCGAGCTCACGCTGATGTTGCGGCGTGCACACGGCGTCGACGATGGTGCCGACAAGTCCCGAGAGATCCTGCGCGGCTTCTGTTCTGGTGAAATCCATGTCAGTCCTATGTCTTTCAGGTCTCAGGTCGTCGTTAGCGGTTGACTCGGGGCAGGCCCAGCGCGACCATGCCGATGATGTCGCGCTGGATCTCGTTGGTGCCGCCGCCGAAGGTCAGGATGAGGGCGGCGCGGTGCATGCGCTCGACACGGCCGCGCAGCAGTGCACCGTGCGAATCCTGGCGCAGCGTGGCCGATGGGCCGAGGATCTCCATCAGCAGCCGGTAGGCCTCGGTGGCCAGCTCGGTGCCGAAGACCTTGGCTGCCGAGGCGTCGGCGGGGTTGAGCGTTCCGGTCTTGGCCGACGCCAGCTCCCAGTTGATCAGCTTGAGGTATTCGACCTTGGCCAGTACGCGGGCGAGATTGAGCTGCACCCACTCGGAGTCGATCAGGCGATTGCCGTGTACATCCTTGGTGTTCTGCGCCCACTCGCGAACCTGGTTGAGCGCCAGGAAGATCGGCTGGGCCGACACCAGCGCGACCCGCTCATGGTTGAGCTGGTTGGTGACCAGCTTCCAGCCGGCGTTCTCGTCGCCGACTCGGCTCGATGCCGGGACTCGCACGTCCTGGTAGTAGGTGGCACTCGTGCCGACACCGGCCATCGTGTGCACCGGCGTCCACGAGAAACCCTCCGAGGTCGTCGGCACGATGAGCACCGAGATGCCGCGGTGCTTCTTGGCCTCGGTGTTGGTGCGCACCGCCAGCCAGACGTAGTCGGCGTACTGGATCAGGCTGGTCCACATCTTCTGGCCGTTGACCACGTAGTCGTCGCCGTCGCGAACCGCGGTGGTGCGCAGGGCCGCCAGGTCGGTGCCGGCGCCCGGCTCGGAGTAGCCGATCGCGAAGTGCAGGTCACCGGCGGCGATCTTGGGCAGGTAGAACGACTTCTGCTCTTCGGTGCCGAACGCCATGATCGTCGGCGCGACGCTGTTGATGGTCAGAAAGGGCACCGGGGCGCCGGCGACGGCCGCCTCGTCGGTGAAGATCAGGGAGTCCATCGGGGTGCGGTTCTGGCCGCCGTACTCCGTCGGCCAGTTCAGCGTGAGCCAGCCGTCCTTGCCCATCTGCGAAACCGTCTCGCGGTAGACGTTGCCGGTGCCGATCTCGCCGCCCGTCGTCGACATCAGCGCTTCCTGGCGCTCCGGGGTCATCAGCTTGCCGAAGTAGGTCCGGAGCTCGCGGCGCAGCTCCTCTTGTTCGGGCGTGTAACTGATCCGCATCGGCTCGATCCTTCGCTGGAGTTGCTTACCGTCGGCGACCCGCCGACACTCCTGGTTGTAACACGTTCTAGTCTTGTGGTCCAGCGCCGGTTCAGGCCAGGTATTGAATGATCTGGTCGTATCGTGGTGCTGCGAACGCCCCAGCCCGCGGGGCAGTCAGGCAAGGAGGTTGTCATGCGTGTCGAAGTCGACCGTGATCGCTGTGAAGGTAACGCTGTCTGTGTGGGAATTGCCCCGGACCTGTTCGAACTCGATGACGAGGACTACGTGATCGTCACCAAGGATCCGATCCCCGCCGACGAGGAAGGCTTGGCCGAGCAGGCCATCGCCGAGTGCCCTCGCGCCGCCCTGACCCGCAAAGACTAGAGGTATTCGTAAGTTGACTGCACAAGACGTGTCTGACGACTCCACCGACCTGTCCGGACGTGTTGCCGTGGTGACCGGTGCCGCCTCGGGCCTCGGCCGTGCCGAGGCCATCGGGTTGGCCAAATCCGGCGCGACCGTCGTCGTCAACGACATGGCCAAGGCGCTCGACGAGTCCGACGTACTCGACGAGATCAACGCCGTGGGCTCCAAGGGCGTGGCGGTTGCCGGCGACATCAGCGCGCGCTCGACTGCCGACGAACTGGTGGCGACCGCTGATGGACTCGGTGGGCTGAGCATCGTCGTCAACAACGCCGGCATCACCCGGGATCGCATGCTGTTCAACATGACCGACGAGGACTGGGACGCGGTCATCGCGGTGCACCTGCGCGGGCACTTCCTGCTCACCCGCAATGCCGCGACATATTGGCGGAACCAGGCCAAGGATAACGGCGGCTCGGTCTACGGCCGCATCATCAACACCACGTCGGAAGCCGGGTTGTCCGGGCCGATCGGCCAGGCCAACTACGGTGCCGCCAAGGCAGGCATCACGGCGCTGACGCTGACGGCGTCGCGGGCACTCGGGCGCTACGGGGTGCGGGCCAACGCGATCGCTCCGCGGGCGCGCACCGCGATGACCGCCGACGTATTCGGCGACGCTCCCGAACTCGCCGAGGGTGAGGTCGACCCGCTGTCGCCCGAACATGTGGTGACGCTGGTCCGCTTCCTGGCCGCGCCGGCCTCGGACAAGGTCAACGGTCAGGTCTTCGTCGTCTACGGACCGTCGGTCACGCTGGTGGCCGCTCCCACGGCAGAACACCGATTCGACGCCGACGGAGCAGCGTGGGATCCGTCAACCTTGGGCACCTCCATGCAGGCTTACTTTGCCGATCGTGACCCAGAGCGCACGTTCGGCGTGATGGGCCTGATGGGCGACTAGCCAGTTTTCTGGCCGCGAGCGGGGATTTAATCCGGATCGCCCTTGCTGTTGGCGTTGGCCAGTACGTCGAGGAAGGACCGCGCCCACCGGTCGACGTCGTGGGCGAGGACTTGGCGCCGCAGCGCCCGCATCCGCCGTCGGCCCTCTTCGGGAGTCTGGTTGACGGCCGCCTCGATGGTGTCCTTGAGGCCCTCCAGGTCATGCGGGTTGGTCAGGTAAGCCTGACGGAGTTCGGCTGCGGCACCGGTGAATTCGCTGAGCACCAGGGCACCGCCCAGGTCGCTGCGACAGGCCACGTACTCCTTGGCCACCAGGTTCATCCCGTCTCGGAACGGCGTCACCAGCATCACGTCGGCGGCCACGAAGAAGGCGATCAACTCGTCACGGGGGACCGGCCGGTGCAGGTAGTGCACAACCGGGTGGCCGACTTCGCCGTATTCGCCGTTGATGTGGCCGACCTGCTGCTCGATTTCGTTGCGCAGGATGCGGTAGCTGTCCACCCGCTCGCGGCTCGGAGTCGCCAGCTGGACCAGGACGGTGTCGTCGCCCTTGGCGCGCCCTTCGGCGAGCAACTCCGAAAAAGCTCTGAGCCGAACGTCGATGCCCTTGGTGTAGTCCAGCCGGTCGACGCCGAGCAGAATCTTGCGGGGATTGCCGAGCTCGGCGCGAATTTCCTTCGCCCGTCGGCGGATGCTGCGATCGCGCGCCTTGCTGTCCATTTCGGCGGAATCGATGGAGATCGGAAAGGCGCCGACCTTCACGGTGCGGAAGCCCAGCTGCACTTCGCCGAACCGCGATCGCACACCGACCGAGGCCCGAGATGTGTTGGCGCCGACCAGCCGTCGTGACAGGAACAGAAAGTTCTGCGCGCCGCCTGGCAAGTGGAACCCGACGAGATCCGCGCCAAGCAGGCCTTCGATGATCTCGGTCCGCCACGGCATCTGCATGAACAGTTCCACCGGCGGAAACGGAATGTGCAGGAAGAACCCAATTGTCAGGTCGGGCCGCAACATCCGCAGCATCTTGGGCACCAGTTGCAGCTGGTAGTCCTGGACCCACACGGTGGCGCCTTCGGCCGCCGCGCGCGATGTCGCTTCGGCGAACCGCCGGTTGACGTCGACGTAGCGATCCCACCACTCGCGGTGGTAAATCGGCTTGACGATCACATCGTGGTACAACGGCCACAGCGTCGCGTTGGAGAAACCTTCGTAGTACTCGGCCACGTCGTCGGCGGACAGCCGCACCGGGAAGAGCTGAAGGTCGTCCTCGACGATCGGTTCCTCGGGGCCGTCGACGATGCCCGGCCAGCCGATCCAGGCGCCGCGTTGTTTGCGCAGCAACGGCTCGAGTGCGGTGACGAGACCGCCAGGGCTGCGTTTCCAGGTCAGGCTGCCGTCCGGCAGCCGCTCCATGTCGATCGGCAACCGGTTGGCGACCACCACGAAATCAGAATTTCCGGAGCGGGCTTTGCTGCTCCCTGCCACGGGCTATGCCTCGAGCTTTGACGGTCCAATACCGAGCATCGACAGGAAGACCCGACACTCGTCGGCGTCGGTGGCATAGGCCGCGACTACGCGCCGAGCTTGGCGCGCCGTGCTGTCGGCCAGCGGTTCCACGTCATCAATTTCCGTGGGATCAGATTTTGCGGGCATCTCTCAACCTTAGCGAAGGGGCACTGTGCGGCTACGGGCTCGATGAAATCGTCGACTTGGGCTGGACTGCGACTTCGTCCTGACTGGCCTCGTAACAGGCCGCCGACTCCCAGTAGCCGGTGCAGGGGTAGCCGTTGATATTGGGTACCAGGTCGGCGCCGACCCCGCTATCGATGGTGGAGGTCATGTCTTGGGTGGTGCGCGGCTGCAAATCGTCGAACGCCTGGTCGCCGTTGGTTGTCGCCACCGGGGTCATGGTCGGCGTGCAGTTACCGGTCGACGGGTCCAGCGACTCGCCGGACTGGCAGCCCGCCGTTCCACCTGGTTGCGATGACACCGGTCCCGGCTGCGGCCCCGGCTCGGGTATGCCGCCTTCGGCGTGCGCCATCGGAGCCGCGGCGACCGCGAGCGCAAACGCACTCGCGGTCAGCAGCTTTCCCATCCAGGTGGAATGGACCGGCATCGTTGCCTCTCTGATCCTCCCGCTGGCTACGGGCTAGACGAAATGCTCGAATGTGGACTGACCTCGGGCACCTGATTCTCCTGCAGGCCGATGCACTGGCCGGTGTTGTGGCCCGTGCAGGGGATGCCCTGGACCTCGGGCAGGCTGCTGGAGTCGCCCGGGGTCGAGTAGGTGACGTTACCGCCGCCGCTCGACGTCGTGGGGTAATTGCCGCCCGGCTGGTTCGGCACCATCTCAGGAATGCACTGGTCGGTGTAGAGATCCTCGGACTCGCCGGCCGGGCAGGCGATGGCGGGACCCGCCGGTGCACCGGCCGGCGACGCGAAGAAGGCAACGGCGGGCGCGGCCGCGATCGCGATGCTGAATCCACCGGCGAGGAGAACTCGGCGGCCGACTGAGGAGGAAATCGCCATTCTTCACACTTCCTAGAGAAGTCGACGGAGTTCCGAAGCCGGCCCTCCGTTTCTACGGACTGGACGAGACAGTGGAGCGGGGTTGCACTGCGGGAGCCTGCTGCTCTTGCTGCAATCCTATGCACTGACCGGTGTTTGCGCCTGTGCAAGGGATACCTTGCACCTGAGGCAGGCCGCCCTGCGGGCCTGTCGGAGTCTGTACGTCACACCCGCCGGTTGCCGGGTTGACCACTTGGCCGGGCGGGCAGGCCGCCACGGATCCGGTCGACGGGACGGTGAAAGCTGCCAGTGCCGGCGCCGCCGCCACTGCCAGCGCGAAGCCGCCGGCCAAGGCCAAGCGCCGCGCCGAATTCTTCAGATTTGCCATGTTTGTGCCTTCTACTCGGTTTGCTGAGTGGCCGTGTCAGGGCAGTGTATGGCTGCCTTCCCCGTCCCGTGGTTGTTCGGCGGTTTTATCGAAACCCACCGACTGCCTGTTACACCCCTGTCAATATTTTAGGTCCGAAAGTATTGGTGCGGCCTGACCGGGTCTTACGACGGGCAATACCGCCCAGTTGGAATGGCGATGCCGGAATATCGACGATGTGTATACCCGATCGGAATGGTCGACCGGACCCCCTCAGATCGCGTGTTATTGCTGACTTAAGACGGCGTTAAGAACGACCGAATGGGGTCGGATTGTGCGCTGCCAGATGTTCGCTGGCGGCGATCCTGAATCTGGAAGCGGATCGGGCGTCGCGGGGCAGTGGGACGGGCCCTATGCGACGACGCGGTGCCGTGGTTCGATACGTGGAACCTGTTCCAGTTTTGTGTGAGGAGTGCGGCGTGCAGCTCTCGTTCGAGGATCGGACGTACCTGGTCACCGGTGGTGGCAGCGGGATCGGCAAGGGTGTGGCGGAGGGGCTGGCCAAGGCCGGCGCCAACGTCATGATCATCGGCCGCAGCGCCGATCGGCTGGCCGCGGCCGTCGACGAGATCAAGGCCGTCGCGCCGAAGGGCAACGTCAACTACGAGCCTGCCGACGTCACCAACGAAGACCAGATCGCCGCTGTCGTCGACGCGGCCACGGCATGGAACGGCCGGCTGAACGGTGTCGTGCACTGTGCGGGCGGTTCGCAGACCATCGGCCCGATCACCCAGATGGACTCCGAGGCGTGGCGCGCCACCGTGGACCTCAACATCAACGGCTCGATGTACGTCCTCAAGCACTCGGCCCGCCAGATGGTGCGCGGTGGCGGCGGTTCATTCGTCGGTATCTCGTCGATCGCGTCCAGTAACACCCACCGCTGGTTCGGGCCGTATGGCGTGACCAAGGCGGGTCTGGATCATCTCATCAAGCTGGCCGCCGACGAACTCGGCGCGTCCTGGGTGCGGGTCAACGGCATCCGGCCGGGACTCATCCGCACCGAGCTCGTGCAGCTGGTGCTCGACTCACCCGAACTCAGCGGCGACTATGCGGAGTGCACGCCGTTGCCGCGCCCCGGCGAGGTCGAGGACGTCGCCAACACGGCGCTGTTCCTACTCAGCGATGCCGCCCAGTGGATCACCGGACAGATCATCGGCGTCGACGGCGGACAGAACCTGCGCCGCGGCCCGGATTACTCGGCGATGTTGGAGCCCGCCCTGGGCGCCGACGCGCTACGCGGAGTGGTCTGAGGCTCCCGCGTCACGGGCCGCAAGGCTGCTGATCGCCGACCAATCCAGCTGGTCGCCCCCCTCGGCGAGCAGCCGCAGAAACCGGTCGCGTAGCAGGCTCGCGATGGGCAACGGCACCCGCAGTTCTTCGGCGGCCGACAACACCAGCCGAATGTCCTTGAGGCCCAACGGTGCTGCGAATCCGGCGGGCTCGAACTGTTCACTGGCGATGAGACTGCCGTAGGTCCGGTAGACCGGGGCCGAGAACAGCGTCGAGGTCAGGATGTCCAGGTACTGGTGTTTGTCGACGCCGCCGCGGTCCACCAGCGCCATCGCCTCACCCAGTGATTCGATCACCGAGCCGATGAGGAAGTTGCCGCTCAGCTTGACCAGGTTGGCCGCCGACGGGTCTTCGGACACCACGAAGGTTCGTTGGCCGATCGCATCGAATACCGGCGTCACCGAATTCACGGTCTCGGTCGGGCCGGCGGCGACGACGAACAACGCCGCGGCCGCGGCGGCTTCCGGCCGGCCGAACACCGGGGCCGCGACGAATCCCCGCCCGGCGGTGGCGTGCGCCTCGGTCAGGCGTTTCGAGAGATCGACACTGATCGTGCTCGACGAGATGTGGACGGTCCCTGGTGCGGCCGACGCGATGATGCCGCCGTCACCGAACGCCACCCCCGCCACGGCCTCGTCGTTGGCGAGCATCGTCAGCACGACGTCGCCGCCGCACGCGTCGGCCACGGTCTCGGCGGGCCGGGCGCCCTGTGCCACCAGAGCATCGACTTTCGGCCGCGACCGGTTGTAGACGGTCACGTCGTGGCCCGCCTTGATCAGATTCGCGGCGATGCCCGCGCCCATGTTGCCCAGTCCGATGACTCCTACGCGCATGCCATCCAAGCTAGTTCACACACGGGACCTTGCCACCGTCGATCGGTGCGCCCTGGTCGGGGGTGGGGGTGATGGTCATCTCGGACCAGCTGCGGTTGGTCGTCGAGGTCGCGACGACGTCCTGGGCCAGCGGCTCCTGCGGGACGTCATAGCCCTGGCCGAGGACGACCCGCACGTGATCGGCGGCCAGCGCGCTGGTGGCCTGCGGAGCGTTCTCGACACCGAGCACGGTGGCCACCGACTGCGCATCGGTCTGGCCACCCGGGCCGTAGGTGATGACGGTGTCGATCGGTTCGCCGGACTCGCGGTCACGGACCTCGTCGATCGTGAAGTCGTGCTTGCCCAGCAGCGAGGCCGCTTGGGAGGCCAGGCCCGAGGTGTCGCTGGCGTTGACAATGCTGATCACCGTCTTGGGGTTGGGCGGTGGAAGCGGTTGCGCCACAGTGCTGGTGGTTGCTGTCGCAGCGTCGCCGCCGATGGCCCTGGCGATCTCGGCTCGGATCTTGGACGGATCGACGATGTTGACGTCCTGGCCGTTGATGGTGTCGTAGCGCACCACCGGCAAGGTCCGGAACTCGACATTGCCGCCGGCCAGTGCGGCCATCCTGCGGAACTGGTCCTCGCCCCAGCCTTGTGATAGCACGATGTCCTGGCGGGCGACGTCCATCAGCCGCTTGAACTTGTCCAGGTCGGTGAACGAGCCGGACTGCTGCAACTCGCGCGAGACCGACAGTAGGAAGGCCTGCTGGCGATGGGTGCGATCGAGATCCCCGTTTTCCAGCCCGTGCCGCTGGCGCACGAACGCCAAAGCCTGCTCGGCATTGAGTCGCTGCGGTCCGGCCGGAAAGTTGGCCCCGGAGTAGTCGTCGTGCACGGCATGTTTGAGGCAGACGTCGACGCCGCCCAGGCTCTCGGCGAGATGGTAGAAGCTGGCGAGGTTGACCTCGGCGAAGTAGTCGATGGGCTGGCCGGTGAGATTGCGTACCGCGCGGATGGTCGCCTTGCGCCCAGCCTCTCGCCCGGCACGCTCCAGTTCGGCGCGATCACCGATGCCTTCGTTGACCAGCTTCTGCTCGGTCTGAAACTTCGTCAGCCCGTAGGCTTCCTTGATCTTGATATGGCTGTAGCCCGTGATCCCGCTGACGGCCACGTAGTCGTCACGCGGTATCGAGAACGCGACGACGTGATCGTCGGCGCTGATGTGGACGAGGATCAGGGTGTTGGTGTTGTAGCCGCCCGAATCGGAATCCCCGGCATGCAGCTTGTCGAGGAGTTCATCGGGCAGTTCGTTGCCCGCCTGGTCTTTGCGGGAATCGAGCCCGATCAGCAGAATGTTCATCGCTCCGCCGCTGGAGCGCGGTTCGTCCGAGCCCAGCGCCTGCGACACTGTGATTCCGCTCAGCAATCCGTGAGCCTGCGAATAGGCCAGGCCGGTGAGCATCACGACCACCAGCGAAACCAGTCCGACCGTGGAACGCGCGATGATCTTCCACGCCCGCCGGCCGTTGCCGGACCGCCCGCGATGACGGCCGTGGCGGTTGCCCGCAGCGGCCGCTCGCGGAGGCGGCGAGGGATCCATGTCGACAGTATGCGGGCAAATGCTGGTGCGGCCCCAGCGAGGCCGGGTCGCCTCCAGGTCATCGACGGTTCCGCCCGTAGGTCTTCCGTCGACCGTTATGCTGTGCACGTGCTTAGCATGATGTGCTGTGGCGGCCGCCGATGAAGCCCGCGCCGTTCGACTATCACCGGCCGGACAGCGTCGCCGAGGCGGCGCAGATGCTGACCGAGTTCGGCGACGACGGCAAACTGCTGGGCGGGGGACAGAGCCTGGTCCCGATGCTGGCGATGCGCCTGGCGTTCTTCGACAACCTGATCGACATCTCGCGACTGCAGGAGATGAAGGGCATCGAGGTGCGCGACGACGAAGTGCGCATCGGTGGGGGTACCACCCACGCCGCGGTCGGCGCCGATGAACGAGTGCGCTCGGCCGTGCCGCTGCTCACCCGGGCCACCCCGTTGATCGGCCATTTCCAGATCCGCAGCCGGGGCACGATCGGTGGCTCGATCGCCCACGCCGACCCGGCCGCCGAGTATCCGGCCGTCGCGCTGGCGCTGGACGCGACGATGGAGACGGTGTCGACATCGGGCGGCCGCGCGATCGCGGCCGGTGAGTTCTTCGCAGGTGTGTGGGAGACGGCGATGGAACCCGACGAGATCCTGGTCGGTGTGCGATTCCCGATCTGGTCGGGTCGATGCGGCTTCGGAGTGGAGGAGTTCGCCCGCCGCCATGGCGACTTCGCGATCGCCGGGGCCGTGGCGGCCATCGAACTCGACGACGACGACCGCGTGCGACGCAGCGGCATCGGATTGCTGGGGCTGAGCGCCACCCCGCGGCGCGCGTCGGCCGCCGAGGCGGCGATCGCCGGGCGCCCGATCGGTGACATCACTGCCGAAGAGATCGGTGACCTCGCGATGAGCGGGCTCGACGACATTCCGGCCGACCTTCAGGGCTCGGCCCACTATCGACGACGGGTCGGGGCGGCGATGGTCGCCCAGGCATGGCGGTCCGCGGTCAAGGAGGCATTCGATGCATGAGCGTCCGATCCAGTTGTCGGTCAACGGAATTCCCGTTGAATCGATCGCCGAGCCGCGACTGACCCTGGCCGACTTTCTGCGCGAACGATGCGGTCTGACCGGCACGCACCTCGGGTGTGAGCACGGCTCGTGCGGTGCCTGCACGGTATTGCTCGACGGCGCCGCGGTGCGGTCCTGCCTGGTGTTCGCGGTGCAGGCCGAGGGTGCCGAGGTCTCGACCGTCGAGGGCGTCGCGTCTGCTGACGGCGAGCTGTCGCCGGTACAGGCGGCGCTTCGCGATTGCCACGGCCTTCAGTGTGGTTTCTGCACACCGGGTTTCGTCATGTCAATCACGGCTCTGTTGCGGGACAACCCGCATCCGACCGACGAGGAGATCCGCGAGGGCCTGTCAGGCAACTTCTGCCGCTGCACCGGTTACCAGGGCATCGTCAACGCGGTGCACCAGGCCGCCGAAATGGGCCAGGCCTAGTTGCCTGCGGCGGCCTCGATCAGCGCGACGATCTGAGACGGCGTCGCCGGGAGCTTGGTGACGGTCACCCCGAGTGGGGCAAGGGCGTCGTTGATCGCATTGATCACCGCGGGGGTTGAGCCGATGGCTCCGCCCTCACCGCAGCCCTTGTAGCCACCCACACCCGGGCCGGGGACCTCCACGTGCCCGTACTCGATCGCGGGTACCTCGGTGGCGGTCGGCAGCAGATAGTCGACGAACGTGGTGGACAACGGGTTTCCCTCGTCGTCGTAGACCAGGTTCTCCAGCAGTGCGCCGCCGATGCCCTGGACGGTACCGCCCGCGATCTGCCCCTCCACGATGTTCGGGTTGATCATCGGGCCGACGTCCTCGCTGACGACGTAGCGGGTCAGCGTGACCCGGCCGGTGGTGACGTCCACCTCGCAGGTGCACGCATGAGTTGCGTTGGCCCAGTGGATCATCGTCTGCGATGTGAAGCGGGCGGTCGCCTCCAGCGTGGCTGCCATTCCCGGTGCCAGTGCCTGGGGCTCGTAGTAGGAGCGATAGGCCAGGTCCGCAAAACTGACGCTCTTAGAGGAGTCTTGCTTGACCACGGCCCGTGAGTTGGCGAGTTCGATCTCGGCCTCGTCGACGCCGAGCAGGTGTGCGGCCATCGCCACCAATTGCCGGCGCAGGATGGTGCCCGCCTCGTCGACCGCGCCTGCGGTCATCGGCCCGCTGCGGCTGCCCTGGGTGCCGGCCCCGTACGGGGTTACCGCGGTGTCGCCCTGGATCGTCGACACGTCGTTGATATCGGCGCCGAGCGCGTCGGCGGTGAGCTGCACGACGGTGGTCTCGATGCTGTTGCCGCTCGACCCGCCGTTGACGTAGACGTTGATCTTGCCGGTGGGCTCCATGCGGATGGTGCAGCCTTCGGTGGCCAGATGTCCGGTCGCCGCGCCGGTCGGCTCGATGTACGCGGAGAATCCGAGGCCGAGGTAGCGGCCCTGGGCCAGGGCCTCGGCCTGCTCCTTGCGGAACCCTTCATGGTCGAGGATCTTGACCGCCTGCTCGAAGGTCTCCATCGGGGCGACGTGGTCGTACGGCATGCCGTTGGGGTTGAAGTAGGGCATCTCGTCGCGGCGCAGCAGGTTCTTGCGTCGAAGTTCGACCGGATCGATGCCCATCTTGCGAGCCGCGATATCGAGAAGTATTTCCCGCGTGAGGGTTTCGTACTGCCACGGCCCGCGGTACGCGGCCAGGCCACTGGTGTTGGTGAACACCGTCTTGTAGTTGAAGCTGGACTTGGGCACCCGGTAGGGACCGGGGAAGAACATCCCGATGGCCGCGGTGGTCAGCACCGGATAGGGGGTCGGGTAGGCACCGATGTCCTGGAGGAAGTCGATCGCGACGGCGGTGATCGCCCCGTCGGCGTCGAACGCCATCCGCGCGCGCCCATCCACGTGGCGGGCCTGTCCGGCCGACATCAGGTTCTCGCGGCGGTCTTCGATCCACTTGAGCGGCGCGGGCACCTTGCGGGCGGCCAGCATGATGCACATGTCCTCGCGCATCGGGACGACCTTCTGGCCGAACCCGCCGCCGGTGTCGCGGGTGATGACGCGGACGCCCTGAGCCGGGATGCCGAGCAGGCGCGCGGCGAACGCCCGCAGTTCGTGCGGGGTCTGGGTGGACGCCCACAGCGTGAGTTCTCCAGTCGCAGCGACCCATTCGACGACCAGTCCGCGGGTTTCGATCGGCACCGGCACGTGGGTCTGCTGATAGATCTGCTCGTCCGCGACGTAGGCCGCGGCGGCGAAGGCCTCTTCGTCCGGCGGCGCGCCGGCAAGGCCACCGGCCACGTTGTCGGGGTACGCCTCGTGAACCACCGCCTCGGCGTTCACCGCCTGGGTGAAATCAGCGATCGCGGGCAGCGGGTCGTAGTCGACGTCGACCAGCTCGGTGGCGTCCTCGGCGATGTAGCGGTTCGAGGCGATGACGATGGCCACCGGGTCGCCGACGAACTTCACCTCGCCTTCGGCCAGCGGTGGGCGGGGAGTGTCGGGAACGTCCTTGCCCGCCACCGCATGCCAGGCCTCTTTGACATCGGGGTTCAGGTCGGCGGCGGTGAGGACGGCGTGCACGCCCGGCAGGGCGAGCGCCGCCGAGACGTCGATGCTGTTGATCTTGGCGTGCGCGAACGGGCTGCGCACGAAGCAGGCGTGCAGCATGCCTGGCCGGACGATGTCGTCGACGTAGGTGCCGTGCCCGGTGAGCAGGCGAGTGTCCTCAACCCGCGCGACGCGCGTTCCTGCGTAACGGGTGACGGGTGCGGCCATTGCGTGAGCTCCAATGCGTCGTCGACATGCCGGGCTAAGCAGTCGCTCAGCAGAGCGTACCCAAGTGCTCCCGCGTAGTCACCGAAGCGGGTCATACCGATTCGCGTAGGCCGCACAGCCGGCGCAGGGCGGCCAGCCCGTCGGGTGTTCCCGGCCAATGCGCCGCCAGCGCCTGCGGGCCCGCGGTCCTGGTCACCCAGCGCAGCACCAGTGCCGTGATGATGACGTCGTCGGCGTAGCCCAGGACCGGTATGAAGTCGGGGATCAGGTCGATCGGTGAGGCTAGAAATATCAGCACGCCAGCCAACACGACCCGGATCCGCCGGGGCAGCTGCGGGTCGGTGGCCAGGCGCTTGAGCAGGCGCAGTACGTCCGGGAGCAACCGAAGCAGGTCGGCGATGCCGACCTCGTCGGGCTTGAGCAGCCACAACGTGACGGCGAGCGCCAGCCACACCAGGATCAGGGCGGCGGCTGAGGCGAAGACCAGCCACCAGTCACCGAACATGGGATCCATCTTCGTCCCGTGAGGGGTGCGAAACATCGTAGAAACATGATCGCCGCATCCAGGAAACACCGCGCCGACATTCTCGTCGGGACCGTCGAAGGAGCCGGACTTTGGATGCGATAGATCCTGCCGCCACCGCGTGGCTGCTGGCCAGCACAGCGCTCGTCTTGTTGATGACCCCCGGGTTGGCCATTTTCTACGGTGGCATGGTCCGCACCACGGGTGTGCTGAACATGATCATGATGAGCTTCATCGCGATCCCGCTCGTCACGGTGGCGTGGCTGCTGTTCGGCTACACGCTGGCGTTCTCCGGAACCAGTCTGGGTGGCGTGGTCGGCGACCTGTCGCACATCGGGATGGCCGGGATCGGCCCGAGCACCGTGCACGGCTCGGTTCCCGAACTGCTCTTCTCCACCTTCCAACTCAGCTTCGCGATCATCACCGCGGCACTGATCAGCGGCGCGATCGCCGACCGGGCCAAGTTCGCCGCCTGGATGATCTTCGTGCCCGTGTGGTCCATCGTGGTGTATGCCGTTGTAGCGCACTGGGTTTGGGCACCTGGTGGCTGGCTGTTCAAGCTGGGTGTGCTGGACTACGCCGGCGGGCTGGTGGTCGAGATCGTCTCCGGAGCCTCGGCTTTGGCGCTGGCCCTGGTGCTCGGGCCACGCATCGGTTTCAAGGTCGACGCGATGCGTCCGCACAACCTGCCCTTCGTGCTGCTGGGCGTCGGACTGCTGTGGTTCGGGTGGTTCGGCTTCAACGCCGGGTCGGCGCTGGCCGCCAACGGCACAGCGGCGGCGATCTTTCTCAACACGTTGGTGGCGGGCTGCCTTGGCATGCTGGGCTGGTTGTCGGTCGAGCAGATCCGCGATGGGCGACCGACCACGTTCGGTGCTGCCTCCGGGGTGGTCGCCGGACTGGTCGCGATCACGCCGTCCTGCGGGACGGTGAACACTCTCGGCGCCGCGGTGGTCGGCGTCGCGGCGGGCATCGTGTGCTCGTTCGCGATCGGGCTGAAGTTCCGGTTCGGCTACGACGACTCCCTGGACGTCGTCGGGGTGCACTTCGTCGGCGGCGTGGTCGGCGTACTGCTGATCGGATTCCTGGCCACCGCGGTGATGACCGGCGGTCCTCAGGGCCTGTTCTACGGGGGCGGCCTGGCTCAGCTGGGTAAGCAGGCACTCGCGATGGTTGTGGTGGCGGCCTACGCCTTCATCATGTCGTTCGGATTGGCGAAGCTGATCGACCGGACGATCGGCTTCCGGCTCAGCCCCGAGGACGAGACGGCGGGCGTGGACTTCACCCAGCACGCCGAATCCGCTTATGCCGAGGGAGTTCACGGGCATCAGCCACTGCGCCGGCCACTGTTCGGAGAACAGCGCCCGCGGCCCGACAACGCCGACGAGCAGTGACTTGGCGTCGGTATCCGCCGACCTGATTCCGTTGGCGTTGGTGGTCGCCCTGTCGCCGGTGTCGGTGTTGCCTGCGCTGCTGCTGGTGCTCTATTCGGTGCGCCCCCGTGCCGCGGGCCTGGCGTTCGCTGCCGGCTGGGTTGTCGGTCTGGCGGCGTTGACGGCGTTGTTCGTCAACGTCCCGAGGCTGCTGGGTGCCTCGTCGGAAACCACCTCGTCGTCGCAGCTGTGGCTGCGGCTGATCGGCGGCGCCGTGTTGATCCTGAGTGGCGCGGTGTTGTGGTTGCGGCGCAAGCGAACGGCAGGTTCGGCGCGCTGGCTCGATGCGATCGGCAAGCTGTCGCCGGGTCGCGCCGCGCTGATCGGGCTGGTGCTGGCCCTGATCAACCCGAAGATCATCGTGGCTTGTGCCGCAGCGGGTTTGGCGATCGCGATCGAGCCGCTGGGCTCCGCGGGTCGAGGCGCCGCCGTGGTCTACTTCGTTGTGCTCGCGGGTTCGACCACAGCGTTGCCGGTGCTGGCCCATGTCGTGGCGGCCAAACGGTTCGACCACGTGCTGGACCGGTTGCGCGCCTGGATACAACGCCGCCAGGCCGAGATCAGTGCGGTCGCCGTGGTCGTCATCGGTCTGGTGCTGATCCTGACTGCTCTGGGCTGATCTATTTCCGGACCCTGTGAAGTGCTTGCGGTCTAGCATGACCCGCAACACGAGGGGGTCTCATGAAGCCGGGCGACGCCGATCCACTCCGCAAATCACTGCAGCCGTACTACAACCAAGGCCACCATGACGGCCCGATTGTCGTCGACGACTGGGCCGGCGGAATCCCGCAGACCCGTGCGCAGCTGCCGTCGGTGCGCATCGGGCGACGATGGTTCAGCAGCCTGTGGCTGATCCCCCTTGGCGTCATCGGTCTGGTGCTGTCGATCGCGGCGGTCCGCGAAATGGCGCACTACGAATGGTTCGCAGAGTTCGTCGCCAGATATCCGGGCACCTCGACGCAGTACGTGGAACCCGTTGAGTCGGGCTTCCCGTGGTGGCTGCGCTGGCAGCATTTCTTCAACCTCCTGTTCATGATGTTCATCATTCGCGCGGGCCTGCAGATCCTTGCCGATCACCCGAGGCTCTACCTCAACGCCGGAAGCAAGCCTGACACCGAGTGGATGCGGCTGCGCGAGTCGGTGCCCCGCCACCGTCGCGACAGCGACGACGCCGAAACAGTCTGGACGGCAAAGGAAGACTCGGTTGCGTTGCCGAAACAGCTGGGATTGCCCGGCTTTCGGCACTCAGTCGGCCTTGCCCGATGGTGGCACTTCAGTTTCGACCTCCTGTGGTTGATCAACGGCGTGCTCTTCATCGTCCTGTTGTTCTGTACCGACCAGTGGAAGCGTCTGGTCCCCACCTCGATGGATGTATTCCCCAATGCGTTATCGACTGCGCTGCAGTACTTGTCGCTCGATTTGCCTGTGAACGCCGGATTCAGTACCTACAATGCACTGCAGCTGCTTGCGTACTTCATCACGATCTTCATTGCCGCGCCGCTGGCACTCGTCACGGGTCTGTTGCAGGCACCCTCAATCGCCGGCCGATTCGGTACCGGTGCCGGGTTGTTGAACCGGCAAGTCGCGCGCACCATCCACTTCGGTGTGCTGGTGTGGATGTTGATCTTCATCGTCATGCACACGGTGATGATCTTCATCACCGGCTTCGTCGGCAACGTCAACCACATCACGCTGGGAACCAACACGAATTCGTGGTGGGGGGTGGTGCTTTACGGGGCATGGATGGCGGTTATCGTGGTCTTCTGGCTGGTCGCCTCTCCGCTGACGATCAAGCACCCAAGGGCCATCCAGAAGGCGGGGCGGTTCACCGTCGGTCGGCTCAAAGCCGTACTAGAGCAGACGAATCCGACGGCGACGTATTCGGAGGATGACATCTCGCCGTACTTCTGGACCAATGGCGAGAAGCCTGAGTCCGACGAATTTCACCGACTCGAGGCGGACAACTGGCGGAACTACCAGCTGCGAGTCGATGGTTTGGTGCACAACCCGCTCGAGCTCTCCTACCCCGAACTACTCGCCCTGCCCAAGCAGGACCAGATCACCCAGCACTTCTGCATCCAGGGATGGTCGGGGATCGCCAAATGGTCCGGTGTGCCGATGAGCGTCATCTGCCAGATGGCGGCCCCGCTCGCCAGCGCGAAATGGGTGGTCTTCTACTCCTTCGCCGACGGACCCGAGGGGGGCCGGTACTACGACTGCCACCCCATCGCGAACATGTACCACCACCAGACGATCCTTGCCTACGAGATGAATGGTGAGCCGCTAAACGTCTCGCACGGCGCCCCACTGCGACTGCGTGACGAGGTTGAACTCGGCTTCAAACAGGTCAAGTGGATAGCGGCGATCGAGTTCGTCGAATCCTTCGAACATCTCGGCGCCGGTCAGGGCGGGTACAACGAGGACCAGGAGTTCTACGGCTACCGCATGCCGATCTGAGCCAGCCATCTTTGCCAAACAGGTCATCCTTGCGTTCTTTGGCGTTAACCTCAAGTTCACCTTACGTTCAATTTTCGTTAAGGGGGCTAGAGATGGTCACAACGGCAGTTCTCAAGGTGTGTCTGGCCGGCCACGGGCTCGCGGCCGCTGTGCTGGGATCCGGCATTGCGCAGGCCGATATTCAAAGCTTCGGGCCCTACGCCGGCGACACGATCAGCCAGCTGCAGGCCTGGGGTTATCAGGTCGTGCTGAACGGGGTCGGCAAGGACGCCGGTTATCTCGACGAGCGCGAGAAATCGGCATGTCAGGTGACGGGTTTTCATCCGACGGTGAATGGGCCGCTGCCCAGCGGGCAGTTTCAGACGGTTTACGTCGACATGTCGTGCCCGCCGAGCAACAACAGCCCGACGAACTAGGCGCGGTCGGAAGGTACCGCCACGCCCTATCCGTCGAGGAGGGCGGTGTATCACCGTCCCCGTCGTGACTCGCTGAACGCGTTATGCGCTGTGCTGGATCCCACCTGCTGCCGCTAGCGCGGCGGATCGCCTTGCCAGGCAAAGCTATTGACGTACTTGTCCAAATCCATCGCCAGCTCCAGGTTGGCGCCTGACGGACGGCCGGGGCCGAACTTCGGGCCGAACTCGCGGAAGGGGCCGATCGCACCCGCGATCAGTGCGAGGTCGTTCTTGACGGCGACCAGAATGACCACCCGCAGATGGCGGTAACTGGCGTCGCCGTCCTGTGGCCAGATGTCGGCGACCTCGCCGTACCCGTGCTGGTAGCCGACCATCGCGTTGGGGATCTCATAGGCGGTGCGTGCGTCCGGATAGCGTTCGGCCAAAAACGCATCGACGACGTCCTTGGCCGACTTCCCTGCTGCGGGCCTGCCCCACAGCTTCAGGGTGCCGCCGTCGCCACCGGTGAAACGGGCTCTGACGCCGTCGGTGTCGAAGGTGATCTCGTACGCCGATCCCGGAGCGGGGTACGACACCGAGAACCCCCCGTCGGGCGCGGTGAATCGCGGCAGGGCCGCAACGGGAGTACCGGTGGGTGGCCGGCCGCAGTCCGGTGGGCAGTTGAAGATGACCGCCGGTTCGGAGATGCTCGCCGAGAGCACGATCAGTGGTGCGGTCACCACGACGATCGCAGCAGTCCACATGCTCAGGACGCGGACGCTCGTCGTACGGGATAACGGCCCGCAGCTATAGGTCTCCGCCTCGACCGCGTAGCCCGGCCAGACCGCTGTCCCGGTATCCGATGGCGGGTTTGACTGCGGCACCACCTCGCGACGCTCGGCCCGCGACTTGGCCGACGAGGCATGCGTGGCTGCGCCACATGCGGGGCAGAATGCCATCTCCGGCACCACGTTTCGGCAATGCAGACACAGCTGTGGCTCATCCCGGACCGGATCCGGCTTCTCGTGCAGGAGTGCGAGTTGCAGACCGATCCGCAGCGCCAGTAATGCCACCACCGCCATCGCGATATGCCAGGCGAGCATCTTCTCCTGGGAAAGTCCGGCGACGTCGGTGATGCCCACGATCGCGTACACGCCCAGGATGGCGACCCCGAACAACAGCAGTGCCGCACTCACCAGCGAGCGGCGCAGCGGGGTCTGGCCCGCTGGGCGCTTGAACCACAGTGCGGCGCCTAACAATCCGCCCGCGCAGGCCGCAGTCAACGGTATCGTCACGCCACGAATACCGGCCTCGACCAGCAGCCATTCCACCGGCCGGTTCTTGGCCACCGTGGCCGCGGCGAATTGGGGCGCCAGTCTGGTGAACGTCGCCGCAGCCGTGAAGCTGAGGGCAGAAAGCACACCGATTACGAAGCCGTTCAACGATTCCCGGGTACCGGGCCGGATCAGCCGGACCACAGCGGCGGGAATCATCATCAGCAGAGCACCACCCTCGGCGACGCCGAGGCCGTCGCGCAGCACTCGGTTGCCGGCGATTCCTGCGTCGAAAGGCGCGCCCGTCTCCCGAATCACGAGATCGCCGGTGAGCAATACCCAGCCCACGCCGATGGCGATGCCGAGCGCGATGGTGATCACCAGCGAGCCGCGCGGGATGTCCCGGTAGGCACCGGTTTGATGACGGTGGATCACGAAGAGCAGGGGCAGGCCGAGCGCCGCGACGGTCACCAGGGCGCCAGGCAGGCGCAACTGCACCGCGACCGCCATCGCGGCCACAACCAGGACGAGTCCGAGATTGACAGGGGTGCGGGAGAACTGGGACAGATGCGGAAACAGTGAACTGGCGATCGAGGGCCGCAACACGTGTTCGTCCGGCGCGGCGCAGTAGACCCGGGGGCGCAGCCACCGCGGGCCGTCCCCGGGTTGTGGATTCAGGTGCGCACCACACAGTCCGCAGAACACGCCGGCGGGCACCTCGGTGCCGCACGCCGGGCAGTCGATGGTCATCCGCATCCGACACCGCATCTCTGTAGCGCCAGGATGTCCTGGACCAGATGGTCGACGTCTGGAGTGCCGAGCCCGGTCACCAGATCGTAACCCGGCCCCGCGTCATCGACGGCATTGCCGCCCAGTGTCACGTCGCGGAAGGCCGGAAGTCTTGCCCCCTGGGCAATTTCGTAGAGCAGCGGATTTAACTCGCCGATCGGTCCGCCACCGTTGCGCACGAGGTACTCGTTCATCAAGGCGGTCAGTCCTGCCCAGATCGGGGCGGCCAGCGATGTGCCGCCACCCACCACGTGCTGGCGCTTGAAGACGATCCGGACACCGGTGTAGGGATCGGCGACCGCCGCGATGTCGGGGGTCAGCCGCCGGCCCGGCGGGGCGGCCACCCGCAATTCCGATTGCCACGGCGGGCGTTCGAACAGGTTGGACACGCCGCCACCGGTGCCTTGGGATATCGCGGGGGCGAACCAGGACTGTTCGGCCAGCCATCGTCCCTCGGCGTCGGTGGACAGCGTGGTGCCGCCGACGTCGGTCATCTCCGGCAGTGACGCCACCGAGTCCAGACCGACATCGTCGGGCGCCGGTGGTGAGGACCAGTTGTGGCCACCCTTGCATTCCAGGCCGGCGAGGTCACCGCTGGCGTTGAATGCGGTGGTGCCGTGCCGCATCGCCGAGCTGAGAGCCGAGCGGATCGGCAGCAGGTCGGCCGCCGTCGAGATCTTGTCGCAGCCCCAGCCGATCGAAAAGCTCCACACCGCACCGGGATAACGGCGGTCTGCCTCTTCCATCAAGGCGCCGATCTTCTGATAGGTGGCATCACCGGACACCGTGTCGCGAGCGTTGACCAGAACGGTCTTGGCGTCGGGGGCGACCGCGTGGATGGCCTCCAGATCCATGGTCGCTTCGCCGGTGCGCTGGGAAGGCATGTCGCCCATCAGCTCTGGGGTGAACTTGGGCAGGTTGAACCACGTCGAAAACATGTCGAGGTCTTCTTGGTCGAAACCGTCGAACGCGAACACCAGCACCGTGGTGCCCTTGCCGGTGTAGCCGTTGCCGTGCAACGGCACAGCGTTGTAGGTGCGCAGCAATCCTGCGGGGGGCAGGCCCTCGTTGGGTACGTCGAGCGGCATGATGAACGGCACCGACTCGTAATGCGGTATATAACCCAGGATTCGGCCGAGTTCGCTGACCTCCCCACCGATCGCAGTGGGGATCGGTGGCTGCTGGGGTGAGGCGTAGAAAACCTGGCCCAGCCGGCCGCGGTAGTCGTGTACGGCAACGCCGAACGCGGAACCGATGGCGGCGGGCGCCCCATCAATGTCCGCCCACCGATTGCCGGGTCGCCACTGCACCGACAGCCCGTGTCGCTGCGCCCAGTCGATCAACGCCACCGGCGGTGTATCGGTGTGTAGCCCCGCCACGAGCTTTACGCGCTGGGGGCCGGCCGGCCCCAGGTCCGTGGATGCGGACAGCAGCGACGCGTAGGGCCCGGTGATGGTGCCGGAAGGAACCGGTGTGCTGTCCGGCTGGCTCGTTGACAAGGTGAGCCCGCCGGCCGTAACGGCGACTGCGCACAGTGACAACCACTTCGTCGCCCGCGTCGTCGTCGACATGCCCGACGATATCAGCGGCGCTGCGCGCGAGAGGTCATGTCGGGAAGGTTGCGCGTGGAAGAATTTTGTCTGAACCACCGTTGCAAAGCGCGGATGTATTTTGTCGCGCGCGCGGTGGAGGTTAGGTTGCGGATCATGGTCAATGGGAGCGCCGGTACGGACGGCATGAATCGATCGGTCGCATTTTCTCGTCAGCTGGTGCTGACTGCGGGCTTTGTGGCCGTCGTTGCCGCGGTGGGTCTTTCAGCGGGTTGCGGGCAGTCCTCCAAGGAGAGCCCGTCGAGCACTACATCCGCGACCAGTAAGCCGGCGCCGTCGCCATCGGAGAAGGGCATCCTCCAGATGCCGCCGCGAGCGTTCAACCAGAATCAGAACGCCGCCGACGGCATCCTGGCGTTGCAGAGCAACGGCTACCTGGTCCAGGTCAACATCGGCGACGGCGACAAGAACAGCCCGCTGTCGTCGTGCAAGATCAGCGGTATCGACGGCCTTCGCGGTGATGCACCACCGCCCAACACCACGGTGTTCCTCACGCTGTCCTGCCCGAGCAGCAACAACTAACGGGCGACCCGCTGCTTGCGGCGGCGGACCAACATCATGCCGATGAAAAGCACTGCGCCACCGGCGGACTGAGACACCATCGTGTAGCCGAGGTCCTTCATGATCGCGATCTCGACGGGGCTCAGGATCCGGACACCCACTCCGGTATCGGACGACGCGTTCATCAGCTTCTCCAGCACGCCGGTGAACGTGTCGTCGTCCAGATGCGACATGGAGCTGCCCGACTCCCAGGGGCTCGGGGTGTACAGCGGTACCGGGCCGCCGTAGGCCGCGACCGCGTTGGCACCGCCGAAGTACAGGCCGGTGTCGCCACCGGTCAGGTTCGCGTTGTAGGCGGTGTTGAACGTGTTGCCGTTGAACACCGAGGTGCCGTTCTTGTTCACGATGAAGCTGTCGAAGTCGGTCCAGTTGTCGACCGTGTTGTTGCCTGCGCTGTCCACGACGGAGATGAAGCCGAATGTGTGCAGGAGCTCGTGCATGGCGGTGGACTGGAAGTCGTACTGACCGCCGGTAACCGTGTTGTAGCCCCACGCATAACCGAAATTCCAGTCGATGGTGCCGTCGGCGGCCGACCCGTTGGAGTCCACGCCGGTGAGGATCTTGTTCTGCACGACGGTCGGGAAGAAGCCGTCACCCTCGCTGGTCAAATCGCTGCCCGCCGAGGCCAGCGTCCCGCCCATCAGCGAGTACTGACCGGTGACTTTGTAGGTGATGATGACGTCGTACTGGGGCTCGAAATAGCTGGACAGGAAGATGGCTGACGACGCGAGTTGGGCTCGCGCTGCGCTCGACCAGAACTGCGACCCCGATCCGTAGACGAACGTGTACGTGATGCGGTGGGCCGTGGCGGGCTGTTCGTAGACGCCGACGGCCGTAGAGCTGCTGGCGCTGCGGAACCAGTTGAGCAGGTTGATATGCGGCCCGGTATCGGTCACGGCGACGGTGAACGAGTCGATGCCGGTGAAGTCTGAATCCGGTGTGTAGGTGTAAGTGCCGTCCGAGGTGTTGAGGACGACGGTGCCGGAGTGGGGTTGCGAGGTCACCTTGTAGACAAGACGGTCCTGTTCAGGATCGGTCGCCGCGACCGCACCGTTGATCGGGCCCGTCGTCTCACTGCTGACCACCTGCACCCCCGAGACGCTGGGAGCCTCGTTGAAGAACGAGCGGCGGATCAGCAGAGACGCACCCGCGAACGAGTCCTGAATGGCATTCAGCAGCGCAGTGATCGGATCGGCATTGGCCGATGCGGTCTTGCCGGCACTCGTCTTCACCGCCGTCATCTGGGCCGTGCTGCTGGCGGCCGGGGTGTCGGTAGTGCTTTCGGTCGTCGATTCCGTGTCGGTGGTCCCGGTGGTCGCATCGGAGGCGGTGCTGTCCGTGGTCGAGGTCGAGGTCGAGGTCGAGGTCGACGACGACGCCGTCGCGTTGCTCGACGTCCGTCGCGACCGTGCTTCGGAGCGAGTTGAGGAGCCGGTGCTCGACGCCGTCGACGATGCGACGGTCTTCTTCGACGTGGTCGTCGACTTGCTGATGGTGTCGTCAGCTGCCGCTGATGACGGGGCCTTCGGGCCCCGTGCGGTGTGGCCAGTCGTCTTCTTGGCGGACCCGGAACTCGACGTTGCCGAATTACCCGAACTCGAGGCGGAACTGTTGTCGGAGTCGTCGGCGCTGGCAACGGCGACGACAGGGCCCGCGAGTGACAATCCCAGCGCAAGAGCGGCAATACCTGCCCTTGCACCACGCTGAACGTTCGCCATTGACGCACCACCTTCGCGCAGTTCCGAATTGCCCGTGAAGTTGGCGAACTTCAGGCAAACCCCCCGGTCGGGGTGCCAAACCGGCGAAGCGGCCGGGCACCCGTTTGCTGTCTCAGCGAATCTTAAGCTGTTATCGGGCCCGGAGGGAATGGTTATGGGCGAACTTCGCGGGTTGGTGGCGTCAGAAGTACCGATCGACGAGCTCGGAAGAGAACTGGGCGGTGTGTTCGACCGTCTCCATATTCATGACGCTGCCCACGTAGTACGTGCCGTACCTGCCCTGCAACGCGCTCATCGATTCGTAGAAGCCGGCACGAATGTCATCGGTCGACACATGCGGGAAGTAGTTCCATGTCTTGGCCGCGATCACCGTCGCGTCCCGCACTCCCATCGCTGCGATGTCTTCGAACAGCAGCGCGGTGGCGTCATCCTCGCTGACGACGTCCTCGATCTGTTGGTAGATGGTGAAGACGTCGGCGTCACGATGCTGGCGCGCGATCAGGTTCACGTGGCCCGCCATCGTCCGCGGCACGTGGTCCACCACCGACGCGTGGGGCAGCGAGGTGGCTTCGATCAGCGTCACCTTGTAGCGATGGGTCTGGATCTTCGCGAACAACTCGTGCTCGTCCGGTCGCAGATCCAGGAACAGATGGCTGGTGTCCAGTGGCGACGCGAGGATCAGACGGTCGTAGACCTCGGCCGCGTCATCCGCCGTGATCGCCGTCGTCGTCAGGCCGTTCTCGGTGTGGCGGGAGATCTGCGTGATGGTGCTCGAACAGCGGACGTCGAAGTCCTTCGCGATCGCTTTCCAGAGCTCCTGCCACCCGTTGTCGAAGATGTCGATGCGGGTGTTCTTCAAACCGAGCACGTCGACGATGAGGACGTCGATGAACAGATGCATCATCTTCATCAGGTAGATCGCGGGCACACGGTCGTTCTGGAGATATCCGCAGCCGGTGAAGAACGATGCGGAGACGTCGGCGAGAATCTGGAAGCCTTCGCGTCCGGCGAATCGGTCGAAGTCGTCGCACACGGCCGCCGGAATGCCCGCCAGGGTCGGCTTCCGAATCACCGGATATCGCAAGAACGTACGGGCGAGCTTGACGAAGGCCGTACCGACGTCACGAAGGCGATAGTGATTGCGGAGATAGCGGGCGTAGGTGCTCGTCGTCGCGTGGTCCAGGACGGCGGGTAGCCGGTCTGCCCGTCGTGTCGCGCCCACCTGCTCGGCCAGCTCACCGATGATCCGGTAGCGCGGGGACGACCACAGCGCGCCGAGTTCGTAGGCCCTGCCGTCGTGGACGTATGAGCACACCTTCCCGCCCACGCTAGCCCCACGCTCGTACACGGTGATATCGTGGTACCCCTTGGCGCGCAGACGATGTGCCGCGGTCAGGCCTGCGACTCCGCCGCCGACGATGGCGATCTTCATGCTGGGCCTACCACTGAATGCTCGTGGCGAGTTCTCCCAACGGCGCGTACTTGTTGTCCGTCAGGCTGGCGTCGTAGGCCGTGAGTGCGGCGATGAAGTCCCGATTGGCCTGTTGCATAGCCGGTTCTGTGAATCCGTAGTTGACGTTGATCAGCTGCTTCAGCGGCCATGGGCGCACGTACATCTCGTGCCACATGAAGTGGCGCAGCCGGTCGTCGACCTGGGTGAGGTCCTTCTCGTCGAATGAGCACTCGCTCCTGTCGAATGGTGGTGGGATACGCAGTCGGGTCGGCTTGTGCTCCATGGGAATTGCGTAGAACTCTCGGTGGTCGGCGCTGTGGACGACCGAGCAATTCCACATGATGATCGCGAGACGGTCGGCCAGCTGCTCCTTGTCGAACGTCCCGCCGGGGGCGCCGAACCCCCGCGAGTAGTGAGCGCATTGCTGCGCCCATTCCAGCACCACGTCGTCGAGTTCCACATCGGCGATGACCTCCCGGACGAACCCGAGGATGACGTCGTAGTAGCCCCTCAGGTAGGCCAGGTATTCGGTCTTCCTCGAGTCGAGAAGATAGCCGAACGTGTACGGCGGGAAGGCGGCATGACCGGGCAGGCCGGCGAAGGAGTATTCGAAGAGCCGGTACTGGGATGCTCCCCGGCCGCTGAACGCGGTGTAGTACAGCATCGGATCGTTGTATCCCGGTCCATTTTTGATGTGCAGGACCGAATAGTCGAGCGGCAACTGGAGGTACATGTGCGGCTCGAGGAGCTTGGCGATGGGGTGCTCTTTCGGGAGCAGCGTCCTGGTCACCGCGATCACCGCATCCATCGGGAAGTGGCACTTGGGGTGTGTGACGAACAGCGAGAGATACGTCGCCCCCTGCAGCACATGCATTTTCGCGCGCAGCCAACTGTTGCCGTCCGACGGCCGCAACAGTTCACCCATGCGGAACTGCTTGTCCATCATGGCAATACCGATGATCTCGAACGTCCCGGAGCTGGTCTCACGGAAGTAGCAGACGGAGCCGGTGCAGTAGAGGCCGGGGAACGGGTCGACTGTGCTCACCGGTGCGAGGTCGGACTTGTGCACGGAGTCGCTTGATATGCCGTTCTTTTCGAGGAGTTCTCGGTCGTCGGTGTCAAGGGTGTCGGTGAGGAAGTAGGTGTACACCGACTGCGTCATGTAGCGGCAGAACGTGGTGTCGTCGGGACAGTCCAGGTGCGGCTTGTTCCTCAGATACTGCGCGGCGGACAACCAGGAGAACTTCACCTGGCGCCGGAACCTGGCGACGATGGTGGCCAGGAACTCCTTGAGCTCGTCGCCGGCCACGTGCAGGACCGCGTACGGCATGTTCTTCGAGATCGGCGACGGTTGTGGCCATGGGTTGTCGAGTTTGTAGCGCACGGTGCCCGACGTCTGTAGCGCGGGATAGGGGACACCTCTGGAGCGATAGAGGTCGACCCTGGCCGTGTGAATGAATCCGTTCAGCACGTGCGAGCCGATCTTCAGGGATTGGCTCAAGCTGCTACGCAAGGGTTGTCTCATTGACGGTGCACCTTTCGCTGCCAGGCCCGTCGGCTATTCATCTGCTGCGCGCCAACGTAAGACGGATCGGCAGGCCGCAGCATCGGGCGAACGATGTGCTTCTACGCACCCGATGGTGCAAATGATGTAGACGGAAGTAGCGGAGGAGTTGCGCAGGGCGCTGATCAGCCGATGATCAGTACGCACTTCCCCAGCGGCTTGCGGTCCGCGATCCGCGTCAAGGCGGCGGGAACGTCGTCGAAGGTGAATCGTTCCTGCACGGTGTCGCGAATGGCGCCGTTCTCCAGCAGGTCGGTGAGGCCGCCCAAGATCGTCTCGACGTGTTCGCGGGATTCGCCTGCCGCGAGCACGCCCACCAGGGATGTGTTGGTGACGGCCATCATCTGCACGTCGACCGCAGGCCAGCTGCCGCTGGCAAAACCCACGGCAAGGTGCTGTCCGTTGCGGGCCAGTGCACCCATCGCGTTGCTGCCCTGGGCGCCGCCGACGGGGTCATAGACCATGTCGACTCCGCGCCAATCGGTGGCTTCGCGCAAGGCCTGTGCCAGCGGCCGGCCGTCGGCGACGGTGGCATCCCTGGCGACGACCACGTGGTCGGCACCGAACGTCCGGCAGAACTCGGCACGGCTGTCATCACCGACGACCGCGAGCACCGTGGCCCCGAGAGCCTTGCCGAGTTGGACGGCCGCGATTCCGCTGCCGCCGGCCGCACCGAGAACCACCAGACGTTGGCCCGCGCGCAGATGCCCGCGGTCGACCAAACCCGTCCACGCCGTGACGTTGGGGATCCAGAATCCCGCGGCGGCAGCGTCTTCCAGTACCTCCGGGACGGCGACGGTTGAGGTGGTCAGGGCCAAGGCCTCCTCGGCGAACGACCCGTTCCCGTTCATGAAGTCACTGACGCCCATCACCCGGGTCCCGACGATCGCATCGTCGACCCCCGGCCCGACCGCGGTGACGGTGCCCGCCAACTCTTGTCCCGGTGTGAAGGGGCGATTCGGCGTGAGCGGGTAGGTGCCGCGACACATCAGGACGTCGGGCAGTCCGATCCCGGCCGCGGCCACTTTGATGCGGACCTGACCGGGGCCAGGATCCGGCAATTCCCGCTCGACCAGCTGCAACACGGCGGCGGGCTCGCCCGCGCCATGAACCTGCCAGGCTCTCATCGGTAGGACCTCCGCGGGTGTTGCGCTCGACGATCACACCATGATTACACTGTGATCTTGCTCAGCGGAAGGGTGATGATGGCGTGGGATTTCGAGACCGACCCCGACTTCGCCGAACAACTGGCGTGGATGCGCGAGTTCATCGACGGTGAAGTGATTCCGCTGGAACCGATTCTCGGTGAGCTGCCTGCCGACGAGTGGCAGGCGGTGAAACGTCACTTGCAGCAGCGGGTCAAGGATCAAGGCCTGTGGGGCATGTTCCTGGACCCCAGCCTCGGCGGACCGGGCGCCGGCCAACTCAGGCTCGCCCTGATGTCGGAGATCATCGGCCGGTGCATGATGTCGATGGAGTTGTTCGGCGTCCAGGCCCCCGACAGCGGCAATATGGAGTTGCTTGCCCACGGTGCCGACGAGGCGCAGAAGCAGCGGTGGCTGTTCCCCAATCTGCGCGGCGAAATCTCCAGTGCCTTCGCACTGACGGAACCCTTCCTCGCCGGGGCCGATCCCACCGTCATCGCCACGACGGCGGTGCTCGACGGCGACGGCTGGGTTATCAACGGGCACAAGTGGTTTACCACGAACGCTTCCTGCGCCGATATCATCTTGGTGGTCGCCGAAACCGATCCGGAGAAGCGGCCGCACCGGCACGCCTCGATCTTCGTGGTGCCGACCGATACGCCTGGCCTCGAGATCGTGCGGGAGATCCCCACGATGGCGCATTCCGAACCGGAGTACGGCCGCCGCGGTAATCACGCCGAGGTGGTGCTGCGCGACTGCCGGGTGCCCGCCGATCACTTGATCGGCGATCGTGGTGCGGGCTTCCTGCTTGCCCAGCAGCGACTTGGCGGTGGGCGTATCCATCACGCGATGCGCTGGCTCGGTCAGGCGCAACGCGCACTGGACATCATGGGGGAGCGCGCGGTGTCGCGGCCGTCCCACGGCCGGCTGCTTGGGGAGCACCAGATGGTCCAGGACTATATCGCCCTGTCGCACACCGAGATTCAGGCCGCACGGCTGCTGACCTTTCACACCGCGTGGCAGATGGACCGTCTCGGTGCCAGCGCGGTGCGTGCCGAGCTGGGCATGGTCAAGGCGCATGTGTCGAAGGTGGTGCTCGCGGTACTCGACCGCACCATCCAGGTCTGCGGGGCGCTGGGGTATTCCGGTGACCTCCCGGTCGAGCAGTGGTACCGGATCACCCGATTCGGGTCGATCGGCGACGGTCCCGACGAGTTGCACAAGTCGGTGCTCGCCCGGCACGTATTGAAGAAATACCAGCCGGTGAAGGGCTGGCCGACCGAACATCTGCCCTCGCGTCGCCCTGCCGCACAACGCAAATGGCAGCAACTGCGACAGGAGGCGGGTATCGCATGAGCACGCATGTTGCGATGGTGATGAATGCCCAGGGCGCGGCGCCCGAATCGGAGCAGCGGCCGATACCTGTTCCGGGAGCCGGCCAAGTGCTGGTGAAAGTCAACGCGTCCAGTGTCAACTACCACGACATGGTCAACCTGGCCGGCCTGATCTGGGGTGAGTGGCCGCGCGTGCCGATGACCGACGGCGCCGGCGAGGTCGTCGCCATCGGGCCGGATGTCACCGACTTCTCGGTGGGCGACCGCGTGATGGGAGCGTTCCACCCGGACTGGCAGGAGGGTCCGCCCACGCCGCAGCTGAAGGCCGAGCTCCCTGGCGACAGCGGCGACGGCTGGCTGCAGCAGTACCGCGTCGCGCCTGCTGCTGGACTGGTTGCCACCCCGCTGCACCTGACCGATATCGAAGCCGCCACGCTGCCCTGCGCGGGCGTCACAGCATGGAATGCCGTGTTGGAGGCCGAGATCGGACCCGGTGACGTGGTTCTCACTCAGGGAACCGGTGGGGTCTCGCTGTTCGCTGTGCAGTTCGCCCGCGCGCTCGGCGCGGATGTCATCTTGACCTCGTCGTCGGATGACAAGCTGCGGATCGGATCACAGCTCGGCGCAACGCATCTGATCAACTACCGCACCGTGCCGGACTGGGAGAACGAGGTCAAGCGGATCACCGGCGGTCGCGGCGCCGATCTGGTGGTCGACCTCGGCGGCCCGGAGACGCTCGCCCAGTCGGTGCGCGCCAGCCGCATGGGCGGTACCGTCGCGGTGATCGGCGTGCTCACCGGCTTCGACGTGGCACCAATATCGGTTGCCGAGGTGATGCTCAACAACATTCGCATCATCGGAATCACCGTCGGCAGCGTGCTCAGCTTCGTCGAACTGTGCGAGCTGATCACCACGGCCGCGATCAAGCCCCACATCAGTCACATCTTCGACTGGACCGACGTCACCGAGGCGGTTCGGGTGCTGCAAGCGGGCGAGCACGTCGGCAAGATCGCACTGAGGATTACATGAGGGAGAACGCGTGAGTGCTGAAATCGATTTGCGCCCTGAGCAGATCGTGGCCGCCGCCGTGGATATCCTTCGCGAGAGCGGTCTCGATGCGGTCAGCATGCGCAGCGTGGCCAGTCGGCTGGGTGTGACACCGCCTCCGGTGTATGCCCGCATCGGCAACAAGGACGCCCTGCTTGACGCCGTTGCCGACCACTTCCTGGCTGATCTGGCGCCGGCTGTGGACCGTGACGAACTGTGGCCGGACTATGCCCGGCGGTGGACCGGCCAACTGCGGCAACGGCTTACTGAAGCCGCCGACGGCAGGCTCTTTCTGCAAGTCAAACGCCCGGCCTATCTGGAGGCGTCACGACCGCTGCTCAAATGCATGCGACGCGACGGTATGGACCGCGACCGCGCTGTGCGTGCCTGCCGGCTGCTCACCTGGGCGACGGTCGGTTTCGTCGCGATGGACCATCCACCTCTGGACGCCCCTCGGCGGCGCAACCGGCTGGCCGGCAGCGATCCGGACGGCGTGACCGCAGAGGAAGTCGACGAATTGTTCTGCACCCATATCGATTACCTGATCGATGGGATCAGCCGGGACAGCTGACCGTCAGCCCGCGACACCGCCGTCGATCGTCATCAGCGATCCGGTGGTGTAGCTCGATGCGTCGGACAGCAGGTAGACCACCGCACCGACGATCTCGTCCGGGCGGCCGACCCGGCCCAGAGCGATCGGTTTGACGACGCCGGGCAGGGTGTCGGGGTTGCGCACGAAACCCGATGCGGCGTCGGTGTCGAACGTGCCACAGATGATGCAGTTCACCCGCACACCGCTTTTGGCGTACTCGAGGGCGGTGGCGGTGGTCAGCGCGTTGAGGCCCGCCTTGGCTGCGCCGTAGATCGGTGCGACCGGGGTCTGCTTGACCGAGGCGAGCGAGCTGATGTTGACGATCGAGCCGCCGCCGGTTTTCGACATGGTCGTCGCGGCCAGCGCTGTGAGGCGCGTCGGGCCTTTGAGGTTGACGCCGATCACCTTGTCGAACAACGTTTCTGAGGTCTCCAGAAGTGACGGTGCGAGCGGGCTCATGCCGGCATTGTTGACCAGTCCGTCCAGGCGGCCCCACCGGGATGCGGCGGTGTCGACGACTTGGTCGAGGGATTCCCAGTCACCCACATGGCACTGCACTGGGTACGCCTGGCCGCCGTTGTCTTCGATCCGCGCGGCGAGCTCCTCGCACGAGTCCAGCTTGCGGCTGGCGATCACAACCCGCGCTCCGCGCTCGGCGAGGCCGATGCTCATCGCGGCGCCGAGCCCGCGGCTGCCCCCGGTGATCAGCACCACCCGGTCGGAGACGCCGAAGAGTGGATCGATCATTGGGCGAACCTCCGAGCGCGGATTAGCAGGTTGTCGACGATCGCGCCGAAGACCTCGTGGACCGGGTTGCGGGATTGGCCGCGAACGTGTTTGGCGTAGGAGCCCTCCAGGACGATGGCAAGTTTCCACGCGCTGAAGACCTGGTACCAGTCGAAGTTGGACAGGTCACGGCCCGTTGTGACGGCGTAGCGGTCGACGAGTTGTGCTGGTGTTTGGCAGTGATCGGGGTGGATACCATTCGGGCTGCCGGGGGCGGCCAGTGCGATGGGGTTGCCCTCTTCGGGCCAGAAGATCATCGCCCAGGCGAGGTCGATGAGCGGGTCACCTACGGTGGTCATTTCGAAGTCGACGATGCAGGCGATCCGCGGCGGCGCGGTGGGCGCCCAGATCACGTTGTCCAACTTGTAGTCGCCGTGCATGACGGTCAGATCGCCGTGCTGCGGGAGGTTCGTGCGCAACCACGCCGCGAGGTCGTCGATGCCGGGCAGGTGACGCACCCGATAGCTGTCGAGTTGGCTCAGCCAGCGATCGACCTGCCGGCCGAGGAATCCGTCTGGGCGGGACATGTCCGCCAAAGCGGTTGATGCCCAATCGACGGCGTGCAACTGCGCCAGGGTGTCGATGAGCTGCTCGCCGATGGCGCCGTTGGAGTCTGGATCATTGCGTAGTGGCTCGGGTAGCCCGTCGCGGCGGATGACGTCGCCCTCGACAAACGACATCACGAAGAACGGCGCTCCGAGGATGGCCGGGTCGTCGGTTCTGGCCAGGATCCGGGGAACCGAAATGCCCTGTGATACCAGGGCTTCCATGATGCGTGCTTCACGGACGACCTGGTGGGCGGTGGCGGACACGGCGGCCAGCGGGGCGCGCCGCACCACCCACGATTCGTCGAGCCGGTCGACACGGAACATCTCGCAGCTGCCCCCGCCGCGGATCGGCGTCACCGTGACGTCGGCAGGTTCGCCCGTGACCTCGCCCAGCCACGCCGTGAAGCGGGGGACGTCGAAGTCGGTCACCACATAAGCGTTGTACACCTTGGGAACTGGCGTGTCACTAGGCGTGTCTCACTGCTTGGGGTAGTGCGGGCGGAGGGCGGCAGCGAGGATGCGGTCGAGCATCCGGTCGGGCAGAAAGCGCACCACAGTGAGCAATGCGGCCTCTCGGCCGACGGTATAGCGGGTGCGTGGTTTGTGCGCGGTGATGGCCTTGGCGATCACTGTAGCCGCGGCCGTCGCGGGCATGCCGGACTTGGTGAACGAAATCGCCTGTTCGTTGACGGCGTGCACGAGGTTGCCATAGCGCTGACGCTGCTCGGGGGTCATCACCAGCTCTTCGGTGGCGGCGATCGCCCGCCCGAGCATTTCGGTGCGCACCGCACCGGGTTCGACGACGATCACGTGGACGCCGAAGGCGGACAGCTCGCGCCGCAGGGAGTCGCTCACCGCTTCGAGCGCGAACTTCGTTGCGGCGTAGGGGCCGTAGGCGGCCATGGCGACCTTGCCGCCCACCGAGCTGATGTTGACCACGCGCCCTTCGCTCGCGATCAGGTCGGGTAGCAGTGCCTGCGTCACGGCAATTTGGCCAAACAGGTTGACCTCGAACATGGCTCGCCACCGGTCGAGGGCAAACGCCTCGATCGGTACGTTCGCCTGGACCGCGGCGTTGTTGACCAGCGCCCGTAACGCGCGGCCCCGCACCCGAGTGGCCAATGCCTGGATGTGCTCGGGGTTGGTGATGTCGAGGATCACCGGCTCGATACCGGTCGCCCGGATCGCCTCGGCGTCGCGGTCTCTCCGGACCCCGGCCAGGACGTGGAACCCCCGTCGGGCCAGTTCCCTCGCAGTGGCAGCGCCGATACCGGTGGAGGCACCGGTTACGATGGCGATCTCTTGTATTTCAGGTGACGCTGTCATCTCAACGACGCTACCCCGTCAGATGACAGTGTCAACAGAACGGGGTGAGCCATGAGTCGCATCGAGTCCGCGGCCGCAACCCGCCGCGCCCTTCTGGACGATGCGGCCGAACTGCTCGACAGCGGCGGTCCGGCCGCGGTGACGCTGCGTGAGGTCGGCGCGCGTGCTGGGGTGAGCCGGGGGGCGCCCTACCGGCACTTCGCCGACAAGGAAACCCTGCTGACGGCCGTCGCCGCGGAGAGCTGGGAGCGCGTTGGCGACCACATGCACGCGCTGCTGTCGGACTCGCGATTGTCACCCACAGATACGCTGCGCGCGGCGCTCGTGCACGTCATCGCGGTCAGTCGTCGGCAGCCATACCTCTATCAACTGATGTTCACCGCGCCGGCAGGTGACCCGACCGCGGTGGTCCGGGCGGCGCAACGCATGTGCGATGAATTCCTGGCCATCGTGTCGGCAGTGGTCGGCGAGCAGGACGCGCAGCGCTGCTCGGCGATCCTTCTGACCGGCGCCCACGGGGCGGCGGGCCTTGAGGCAAGTGGCCTGCTGCGGACGGATAAATGGCACACCGACGCCGACGAACTCGTCGACATGCTCCTCGCCATGGCGGTGGGTCACCAGAGCTAGTCCAACCTGCGCCGATCTTCGCAAACGCACAGCGACCTCACAGCAATCGCATTACTTTGTTGGGATCGGTAGCGGGCCGCCGCTTGTGGACTTGCCGCCACGGCGCCACACACTGCGGCGCGCCACCAGAAAGATCACGACGTGAAGACCACTCCCAGTCGTAAACGGGTCATCGCCGCGGCGGTGATGTCGGCAGGCGTCGCGCTAGCCGGCCTCGGATCGTCCGCCGGTCTGGCCCAAGCGGATCCGGAACCTGGTCCCAACGATGCGCATCACTGGTGTCCGGGACAGGAACCCGTGCGTACGGGTAACGCTCGCACGGACCCACTGAATTGGGACTGGAACATCTGCCACACCTACTGGTATGTCCTCCCGGGGCAGGGCAACGTTTCCAGCATGATCTGGGACGGCGACAACCCGCCCGCACCGCCGCCCTCGGGGCCGTTCTGGACTCCGCCCGTCCCGCCGGGATGGTGCATGGGCCTGTTCGTTCCGTCGCCGTGCCCGCAGTCATGAACCGCGCCGTACGGCTGGCGGCCGCCGTGATCGTGTCCGGCGGCGTTGGTCTCACCGGATGGACGTCGGGCACCGCTCACGCGCAGACCGGCCCCAGCTACCAGGGCGGCAACTGCCCACCCGGGCTCACATGTACGCATTGGTGCCCGGGTGATCCGGCGATTCCTGGCAGTCAGGTTCTGAGCTGGGACTGGAACGTATGCCACGACTGGTACTGGAACTCCTACGGCATCGTCGATGTCACGACGAACATCATCTATCCGTGGCGTGGGGCTCCGCATCAGGTCTGACAAATCAGCTTTGCGGTATCTCGATGTCGGAGAACAGAATTCGCACACCTCCGGTAGCCAGTCTTCCCAGGGATTCGAAGAACGCGCCAAATTCCGGTGTGGTGACTGCTGCGCTCGCGGCGTCGTAGTCCGGGTAGTAGAGGTCGATAGACCGGTGCGCGGGCGTCGGGCTGCCGTCTTCCTTCGGCCACACCTTCGACGACTCGAACCGGATGTAGCCAGGGATGCGGCGGGCGGCCTCGAGCTGCTCGGCAACGAAAGCGGCCTCAAAGGCCTCGGGATCCGTGGGGTTGTCGTAGATGACGGTGATCTTGGTTTCGGCCATGGATCCGACAGTAATGGGCGTGCGGTGTTGCCGCCCTAATACGTTTGCCCGTTGGCGTACCGCTCTCGTCGATAGTGGCGACCCTTGCCGCGGTTCCGGCTCTTGTACGTCGGTAGTTGCGAATCGCAGTTAGGACAGACGAGTCGCAGGTTTTCTCGCCGATTGTTCGTCGGGTCGCCGTCGATGTGGTCCAACACGAACGCGAGGTGCAGACCCAGCCACAGATTGGATCCGCCACAGATCGCACAGCAGCCCGACTGGGCGGAGTTGATGTACGTCCTGATGTAGTGATTGCGGGTAGTAGCGACCGTCGCGTCACCGGAGTCGAGCCAGAGATTTGTACAAGCTTGTTGTCGGGCCAGCTGCTGACATGCGTTGCTGCAGAAGGTTTTCTGGCTGCGCTTGGTGAGCGCTGATCCACAATGGCGACATTGCCTCATGTACCAAATTTACGAGCGACCACCGACAAAAATGCGGTCGGTTCCAGGCGGATGTGGAGCCCCCTATCGGATTTGAACCGATGACATTCGCCTTACAAGGGCGACGCTCTACCACTGAGCTAAGGAGGCATGGCGGGCCCAAGGACCCGAACCGCTTAACAGACTAGCGAAGTCACTGCTCGTCGTCGTCGATGACCAACCGGTCGCTGCGCACCCGTTCGGAGCTGACCGTGCGCGGCGGTGTGTAGCTCCGCCGACGCCCCGGCAGCGGGATCCGGTCGGCGATGTTGCTCAGCGGGTTGACCACCAGGCTCAGCGTGGTGACGGCCTCGCGCAGCGTCTCGATCGTCGGCGCGAGCGCCTCCAGCCCAGGCGCCAATCTATTCAACGTGTCGGCCACGTCGGCCAGCTGTTCCAGCGGGCCGTTGCGCGCTGTCAGCTTGTCGACCAGACCACCGTCGGCCAGTAGCCGGTCGGCCAGGCCGTCCTCGCCCAGAATCCGCTCGATCAGGCCGTCCTCGTCGAGGAGCTGGTCCACCAGCCCGCCCGGCGCCAGCGATCGCTCCAGCCCGCCGCCCTCGGCGGTAAGCCGGTCCAGAACACCATCCGGCGCGGTCACCCGGTCGATCAGTCCGCCCGGGCGCATCAGCCGATCCAGGGGACCGTCGGGAGCCAGCGCCCGGCCGAGCGGCGCGTCGTCATCGAGCAACTGCGCGAGCTTGTTCGCCCGCGCGATGGTGTCCTCCAGGCCGAACATCTGGGCCACCGAGTTCGGCGACGCCGGCATCCCGGCCTCGCCGAGGGTCCGTTTGGTGAGGTCAATACCCGCTTTGGCGATATCGAGCCCCGCCTCGGCCGCGGCCAGCCCCACCCGCACAGGTGTGGTCGCCATCCCAACCAGGGTCTTCGCCAGGTCCATCGCACAAGTGTAGGAGCGGGGGAAGTTTGTGACCGGGGGTATCGGTTATCCAGTGCAAACAGCAACTCACAGGAACCTCACAGCGCCCCGGCAGCCCCAGTTCAACAATGTGAGAGGAAATTGACAGCATGGCCGCACCTGTCACAACCGAATTAAAGCCCGAGGCACGCGTCCTCGTCGTCGACGACGAGACCAATATTGTCGAACTGCTCTCCGTAAGCCTGAAGTTTCAGGGATTCGAGGTTCACACGGCCTCCAGCGGACCCGCCGCCCTTGATCGTGCCCGTGAGGTCCGCCCCGACGCGGTGATCCTCGACGTGATGATGCCCGGCATGGACGGGTTCGGTGTGCTGCGCCGGCTGCGTGCCGACGGGATCGACGCGCCCGCGCTGTTCCTGACCGCCCGTGACAGCCTGCAGGACAAGATCGCCGGTCTCACCCTCGGCGGCGACGACTACGTCACCAAACCGTTCAGCCTCGAAGAGGTCGTCGCCCGGCTGCGCGTGATCCTGCGCCGTGCCGGCAAGGGCATCGAGGAGCCGCGCAACTCGCGTCTCAGCTTCGCCGACATCGAACTCGACGAGGACACCCACGAGGTGTGGAAGGCCGGCGAACCCGTCTCGCTGTCACCCACGGAGTTCACGCTGCTCCGATATTTCGTGATCAACGCCGGGACCGTGCTGAGCAAGCCCAAGATCCTCGACCACGTCTGGCGTTACGACTTCGGCGGCGACGTCAACGTCGTCGAGTCCTACGTCTCCTACCTGCGCCGCAAGATCGACACCGGCGAAAAACGTCTCCTGCACACCCTGCGCGGGGTCGGATACGTGCTGCGGGAGCCGCGGTAATCCGGCGCGGCGCGCCGATCGGCGCGAAGAATAGGGAGATGCCCAGTTCGTACCACCGAGCGCTGCCGCTGAGAGTCGGCCTGGTGGCCGCCATGCTGCTGCTCGTGGGCTGTGGACTGCTGGCCTCCGGGATCGCCGTCACGTCGACCCTGCAGCACGACCTCATCAACCGCGCCGACCAGACGCTGCTGGACGCGTCACGGGGCTGGGCGCAGGCCCCGCGCCGGATGCCCCCACCCGACGAGGGCCCCAACCCGGCTCGTCCGCCGTCGAACTTCTACGTCCGCGGCGTGGACGCCGACGGCCACATCTGGATGGCGGTCAACGACCGGGACGCCGAACCCGCTCTTCCCGACGACAACGACGTGGGCTCCGCGCCGGTGACCGTCGGCTCGCTGGACCATTCGCCGGTCCAATGGCGCGCGGTATCGGTGCAGGGCCCCAACGGCGAACTGACCACCGTGGCCATCGACCTGTCCGACATCCAGTCCACCGTGCGCAGCCTGGCCTGGTCGCAGGTCGCCATCGGCACCGCGGTCCTGGTGATCCTCGGCGTCGCCGGATATTGGGTCGTGCACCGCAGCCTGCGCCCCCTGGTCGAAGTCGAGAAAACAGCCGCCGCGATCGCCGCCGGGCAGCTCGATCGTCGTGTGCCAGAACGAGATCCGCGCACCGAAGTCGGTCGGCTGTCGCTGGCGCTCAACGGCATGCTCGCGCAGATCCAGTCCGCGATGGCGTCATCGGGGGAATCCGCTGAAGCTGCGCGTACCTCGGAGGAACGGATGCGGCGGTTCATCACCGACGCCAGCCACGAGTTGCGCACCCCGTTGACCACCATCCGCGGGTTCGCCGAGCTCTACCGGCAGGGCGCGGCCCGCGACGTCGAGATGCTCATGTCGCGTATCGAAAGCGAATCGCGGCGGATGGGGCTCCTCGTCGACGACCTGCTGCTGCTGGCCCGTCTCGATGCGCAACGTCCACTCGAACAACGCCGGGTCGACCTGCTGTTGCTGGCCACCGACGCCGTGCACGATGCCCAGTCCATCGCCCCGAAGCGCACGATCGCCATGGAGGTCTTCGACGGTCCCGGCACCCCCGAAGTCCTCGGCGACGAGGCCCGGTTGCGCCAGGTGCTGGGCAACCTGATGGCCAACGCCCTGCAGCACACCCCGGAAACCGCGCGGATCGCCGTGCGGGTGGGGACGGCCGCCGACGATGCCGTCATCGAGGTCGTCGACGAGGGGCCGGGCATGACACCCGAGGACGCCCAACGGGTGTTCGAGCGGTTCTATCGCACCGACTCCTCCCGCGCCCGCACCAGCGGCGGAACGGGACTGGGCCTGTCGATCGTCGACTCCCTGGTGTACGCCCACGGCGGCCGGGTCACGGTGCGGACCGCACCTGGGCAGGGCTGCTGTTTTTCGGTCAGCCTGCCGCGCATCGCCGACGTGCCGACGCCGGTCCCGTCTAGCTGAGTTCGGCCAGCGCGGCTGTGATCCTGGCCTGGGCGTCGTCCAGCGAGGCGGGTGACGGGTTGCGGTCCACATGGGCGAAACCGAAGTCGGAGAGATTGCGCGCCGGGAACACGTGCACGTGCAGGTGCGGCACTTCCAGCCCGGCGATGATCACGCCGGACCGCTCGGCGCCGAACGCCGCGCACACTGCCTTGCCGATCCGCTGCGACACCGCCATCACCTTGTTGAACACGGCCGGGTCGACGTCCTGCCAGTTGTCGACCTCGGCGCGGGGAACCACCAGGGTGTGCCCGGGGGTCATCGGTTCGATCGTCAGGAACGCGACGACCTCGTCGTCCTCGTAGACGAATCGTCCCGGCAGTTCGCGGTTGATGATCTTGGTGAAGACGGAGGCCATGGCGCCCAGCATATGAGGAGCCGATCGCGGCTAGTTATGGAGCTGGGTCACAGGAACCTGTCAGATCCGGCGCAGTGTGACGGCAGCTTGAGCGGCGAGCATCACTCCCATGACCGACACCCTGCCGGCCGAGCAGCGCACTGCTCAGATCGGCCTAAGGGGTCGCTACATACTCGACATCGTCATCCCGGTGTACAACGAGGAGGACGACCTGGGCGTCTGCGTACGCCGGTTGCACCAGTACCTCATGGACGAGGTGCCCTACCGCGCGCGAATAGTGGTTGCCGACAACGCAAGTACCGACGGGACACTCGCGGTGGCGCGTGAACTCAGCGAGGAACTGCCCGACGTCGAGGTGCTCCACCTCGACGCAAAGGGCCGCGGCGGGGCACTGGCCGCGGCATGGGCCTCCTCGCCGGCCGACGTGGTGGCCTACATGGACGTCGACCTGTCCACCCATCTCTCGGCGCTGATGCCCTTGGTGGCTCCGTTGGTATCCGGGCATTCCGATATCGCCATCGGGTCGCGGCTGGCGCCCTCCTCGCGGGTGGTGCGTGGGATCAAGCGTGAAGTGGTATCCCGTGGGTACAACCTGCTGCTGCGCGGGCTTCTCGGCGCTCGCTTCTCCGACGCGCAGTGTGGTTTCAAGGCGCTGCGCGCCGATGTCGCACGCCAGCTGCTGCCGCTGGTCGCCGACACCGGCTGGTTCTTCGACACCGAACTGCTGGTGCTGGCCGAGAAGGCCGGCCTGCGGATCCACGAGGTGCCGGTCGACTGGATCGACGACCCCGACTCTCGCGTCGACATCCTGGCCACCGCGATCGATGACCTCAAGGGCTGCTGGCGGGTGGGCCGGGCACTGACCACCGGTGCCCTCCCGCTGCGCGACCTGCAGGCCGCACTCGGCCGTGAACCACTGGTGCCCGGGGTGCCCCGCGGCATGGTCGGTCAGATGGTGCGCTTCGGTCTGATCGGCATCGCCAGCACCATTGCCTTTGCGCTGCTCTATCTTTCGCTGCATCCCGCACTCGGTGCGCAGGCTGCCAACTTGACGGCACTGCTGATCACCGCGCTGGCCAACACCGCCGCCAACCGGGCCTTCACGTTCGGCATCCGCGGCCGTGCCGGTGCGGCCCGCCACCACATCCACGGCCTGCTGGTGTTCGGCTTCGGACTCGCCATCACCAGCGGCTCGCTCTACCTGCTTCACCGATTCGATCCGACCGTCGGCAAAGGTGTCGAGCTCTCGGTTCTGGTCGTGGCCAACCTCGTCGCCACCCTCGTGCGCTTCGTAGCGCTGCGGCGGGTGTTCGGCGCACCCACCCGTTGACGCGATGACCGTAACAGTCGATCCGCCGAGAATCGGCACAGTCCAATCTATTCCGACACGCGTACGGCCAGCGGCGCACCGGTGGGCGCTGCTGGTGTTGCTGACCGGGACGGCCGTGCTCTACCTGTGGGACCTGGACCGGTCGGGGTGGGCCAACGCGTTCTATTCCGCTGCGGCGCAGGCCGGCGCGCAGTCCTGGAAAGCCTTCCTGTTCGGGTCGTCGGATGCCGCCAACTCGATCACCGTCGACAAACCCCCACTGTCGCTGTGGCTTCCATCGCTGGCCATCCGCGTGTTCGGGCTCAACGCCTGGAGCATCCTGGTGCCGCAAGCCCTCATCGGAGTCGGTTCGGTTGCGCTGCTGTGGGATACCGTGCGCAGGCCGTTCGGCGAGACCGCCGCGTTGATCGCCGGCGCGGCGCTCGCGCTGACTCCGGTGGCTGTCACGATCTTCCGGTTCAACAATCCCGATGCGCTATTGGTGCTGCTGATGATCGCCGCGGTGTGGGCGCTACTGCGGGCGGTCGACGACGGTCGGCTGCGCTGGCTGCTGCTCTGTGGTGCATGCCTGGGGCTGGGCTATCTGACCAAACAGCTCGAGGTGGCACTGGTGATCCCCGCGCTGGCGATCACCTACCTGCTGGCCGGACCGCGATCGGTACTCGCCCGGGCCGGGCAGCTGATGCTCGGACTCGGTGCCGCCGTGGTCGCCGCGGGTTGGTGGGTGCTGATCGTGCAGCTGTGGCCGGCGGGCAAGCGGCCGTGGATCGGTGGGACGCAGACCAATTCGATTCTCGAGCTGACGTTGCGCTACAACGGCATCGGCCGGCTCAACGGTGACGAGCCCGGCAGCACGGGGTCACCCGGCTTCATCTCACCGGTCCACCTGGGTGGCCGGACCTCGGCGCATCCGTGGGGGCAGCCCGGCATCGGCCGGCTGTTCGAATCCGAACAGATCGGTGACATCGCTTGGCTGTTGCCCGCCGCGCTGGTCTTCGCGATCGCTCTGCTCGTGTGGTGGGCCCGAACCCCGCGGCGTGATCGGCAGCGGGCCGGTCTACTGGTGTGGGTGTTGTGGCTGTTGACGACCGGGCTGGTGTTCAGCTTCATGGCGGGCATCTTCCATCCGTATTACACGGTGGCGCTGGCCCCGCCGATTGCCGCGGTGATCGGCATCGGCGCAGGGGTGTGCTGGCGGGAACGGGAAAAGAACTGGGCCAAAGGTGTATTGGCGGTAGCTGTGGTGCTGACCGCCGCGACGTCGGTGCTCGTGCTGCGGCACGTGCCCGACTACTACCCGTGGCTGCGGTGGGCCGTCCCGCTCGGCGCGGTCGTGCTGCTGGCTGGGTTGGCCGTGCGTATCCCGACGCCGGTGATCGTCGCGGTCGCGGCGCTGGTGGCTCTCGGCGGCCCGGCCGCCTACAGCGTCACGACGGTGGTGCGCGGCAACGTCGGTGCGATGCCGATCGCCGGGCCGGTTCCCCGTGTCGTGACCGCGATGACCAAGGGCATCGGACCGGTCCAGCGGGCGGAGATCACCGTGGCCAACGGTCCCGGATTCCTCCTGCCGGCAGGATCTCCCGGCGCCGGGATGCATCTGACGGGTTGCACTCTGCTGGACTCGGGTGTGCCCGACCGGCGGCTGGTCGGCCTACTCGACGCCGATGCGCAGCGCTACACCTGGGTGGCTGCCACGGTCGGATCGGTGTGTGCGGCGGGCTACCAGCTGGCCAGCGGCTACCCGGTGATGCCGGTCGGTGGTTTCAACGGCACCGATCCATCGCCGGCGCCCGACGCGTTTCTGCGCCTCGTATTGTCCAAGCGGATCCACTACTTCATCGTCACCAACCCGGTCCACGAGGACCAGTGGGGACACCTGGACACCAATGCGCTGATCCAGCAATGGGTTCAGCGCAACTTCACCCCCAAACGCGTCGGCAGGGTGATGATCTACGACCTGACGACATAGCTCAGGCCAGCATCGCCGCGATCTCGTCGACCGACCAGGGCGGGCTGTCGTTGTGATCCCGGTAGCCGATGAAACCGGGGGAGGGCCGGTCGAAGCGGCCGACGAAACCGCCTGCGGCGATGAAGATCTGACCGGTGATCATGCTGGCGAGGTCGCTGACCAGGTAGGCGTACATCGGGGCGACGTACTCAGGTGCGGGCGCGTCGAGGGCTCCTTGCGCGCTGACCTCGTCGAGCATGCCGCGCCGCTGCAGCGAGGCAATCTGCTCCTCGTAGTCGGCCCCGCTGGACAGCCGGGTCTTCGCCCCTGGGCACACCACGTTGGCGCGCACCCCGTGCTCGGCCAGCTCCGCGGCGATGGCCATCGTCAGCCCGTTCACCGCGCCCTTGCCCGCCGGGTATCCGGTGCCACCGTAATCACCCAGGAACGCAAAGGAACTGGTGTTCACGATGGCGCCGCGGCCCCTGGCGACCATCTTCGGCGCCGCCGCACGGCAGGTGGCGAATGTGGTGCCCAGATGGATATCGAGGAGATCGCGGAATTCGCCGGGTGTGACCGTGAGGATCGATGACCTCGCCGGCTCGGGTGCTCCCGCACAGTTGACCAGCGCGTCGACGGCACCGAACTCCTTTTCGCACAGCGCGATCAGGTCCTCGGCGATCGTCTCGTCGGCGGCCGAACCGGCGTGCGCGACGGCGCGGCCACCGGCGTTGATGATGGTTTCGACGGTCTCATCTGCGGCCGCCGCATCGCGGCCGTTGACCACCACACCCGCACCGAGCTCAGCCAGCAGTGCCGAGACGGCGCCACCGATACCCCGCGACCCACCGGCGACGATCGTGCCGAATCCGGCCAGCGGCTTCTCACTCACCGTCGGCGGACGCCTCCCCGAACTGCATGCCGTCCATGTTCCAGTAGCCGCGCATGTTGGTGATCAGGCCGGCGTCGTTGACCTTGTAGGTGAACACGCCGCGCACTGTGCTGGTCAGGCCGCCCTCGAACTGGCTGCGCAGCACCAGGATGTGGGCCACTTCGTTGGGCGAGCTCGACGGGAAGGTCTCTTCGCAGGTGACCCGAAGGTTGTTGACCGAGATGTTGGCGTCGTAGAAGCCCGCGACGGCTTCCTTGCCCCGCACACCGTCACCGTCGGGGTTGGTGATGGCCTGTCCGATCGGATCCTCGATGACGACGTCGTCGGCCATCAGGGCCAACCAGCCTTCCCGGTTGTGCGACATCACGCACTTCCACGATGCCTGCGAAGCAGCCAGCGCCGGCGTCTGTTCGGTTGTGGTCATGATTCCCTCTCCTTGGTTGTCAGATACTGCAGGCGGCGCGAGCGCCATCTTCGGTGGCTTTGCGGATGAGTCCCAGTCCGGTGCAGTCGCCGACAGCGTGCACCTTGGCGCTGGGCAGCCGGTCGGTGAGCGCGTCGAACAGTGCGGTGTTCGCTTCGGGGTGTCCGGCGACGATCACGCTGTCGGCGGACAGTTCCCGCTGCGCGCCGCCGTACGGGGTGAACTCCACCCCGTCGTCGGTGATGCGGTGCACTTCGGCGCGAACGTGTACGGCGACGGCCAGCCGATCGAGCCGGTCCATGTGCTCGGTCCTTCGTTTGAGACCCACCTCGGGTGCTATGCAGCGCCCGGACTCCAACACTGTGACCAATCGTCCTCGAGCACTCAGGAATTCGGCGAGTTCGATCGCGACCAGGTCACCGCCGACGATGACGACGCGGCGTCCCAGTGGTAGCCAGGCTCGGCTGGCCAGCCGAACGGCGGCGGGCTGGACCAGGCGTTGCCGCCAGCCGGACAACATCGCGGCGCCGAGTCGCTGCCAGCCGGGCTGGCCGGCCCCGGCGTGCCCGGCCAGCAGCTCGCGCAGTGCGGGGCCACTGTGCACGCTCGGACTGTGATCGCCGTCGATGGCGGGTACCACGACGGTGGCGCCGGTGGCCACGATCACCGCATCGGGATCCAGGGCCGCGATCTCATCGGCGTCGACCGGGTGGGACAGCTCGACAGACACTGTGCTGCTGGCGATTTCGCTGCGCAGATAGTGCAGGAACGGTTCGTTCTCCGGGTGCAGGATCGACGCCCACACCAATGCCCCGCCCAGTTGCCCGTTGCGTTCGAACAAGCTGACCCGGTGCCCGCGTTCGGCGGCCACCCTGGCAGCTTCCAGACCACCGGGCCCCCCGCCGATGACCACCACCCGCTTTCGGTGGGTGACGGGGTGCGGTGCCAGCTCCCGTTCCTTGCCGGTGCGGGGGTTGACCGCGCAGTCGACCGAAAACCGTTGTTCCAGCGCGTCGATGCAGTTCTCGCACGAAATGCAGTGGCGAACCCGGTCGGCATGTCCGGCCCGCACCTTGGCGGCCAGTTCGGGATCGGCCAGCATCGGCCGGCCCATGGCGATGAAGTCGGCCCGGCCCTCGGCTAGGATCTGCTCGGCGCGAACCGGGTCGTGGATGCGGCCCACCGCGATCACCGGCACGTCGACAGCCTGCTTGACCGCTGCGGCGGCGCCGACGTTGAGTGCATCGCCGTCGTCGGCGGCATTGACCATGCCGGTGACCAGCCGGTCGATCACGCCACCGCTGACGTGGAAGGCGTCCACCCCGGCGGCAACGAGTTGCGGTGCCATCTGCGCGGTTTCGTAGCTCGGGCGCCCGCCGGCGACCCGTTCGTAGCCGGAGATCCGCAACGTGATGGGCAGGGCGTCGCCGATCTCGGACCGGATGGCCGCCAGAGTGTCTAGTACCACGCGGATCCGGCCATTGACCGAGTCGCCGCGGTAGTCGTCGGTGCGCCGGTTGCGTTGCGGGGCAAGGAATGAACCCAGGAACATGTAGCCGTGGGCGGCGTGCAGCTCGATACCGTCGTAACCCGCCTCGGCCGCGCGCCGGACCGCGGCCTTGAACAGGTCGATGATCTCGGTCAGCTGCTCAGTGGTCACTTCGGCACACGGACGTCCGGTCAAGTACGACGGGATCACCGACGGGCCAAGCGAAGTGACGCCGTGCATCTCCGGGCCAAGCCCGTCGGGACCGGCGTGCACGATCTGGGGCTGGATCTTCGCGCCGTGCTCGTGGACCGCGTCGACCAGTGCGCGGTGCGTGCTCACCGCCTCGTCGGTGCCGAGGTGCAGCCCACCGGGAGTCTCGGGGTGCAGGTGGTCGATGCCGGTGGCGCCCACGGTGATCAGTCCGACCCCGCCCTTGGCGCGGGCGACGAAGTAGTCGCGGGTGCGTTCCGACGGTAGGCCCTCGGGGGTACCGTACATGGTCTCCATTGGCGACATCACGAACCTGTTGCGTAGTTCCATCCGGCCGATCCGGCCGGGGCACAACAGGTTCGGGAAGGCGCTCACTGGAGGTGTCTCATGATTTCCGGGCCGTGCCCGCGCCATAGGGCAAGGCGGGCACGGCCCGGAAGGTCCGTGAGGTCCGTAAGGGGCAAGTAGGTCAGCGGTCCTCGTCGGTGTAGCGGATGACGCCGCGGATGTTGCGGCCTTCGAGCATGTCCTTGTAGCCGTCGTTGATCTGCTCCAGCTTGTACTGCCGGGTGACCATGTCGTCGAGGTTGAGCTTGCCGGCCTTGTACATCGACAGCAGCTGCGGGATGTCGAAGTGCGGGTTGCCGCCACCGAAGATGGTGCCCTGCAGGTTCTTCTGCATCAGGGTCAGCATGGCCAGATTGATCGTGGCCTCGTTCTCCATGATGCTGCCCATCGCGGTCAGAACGCAGGTGCCGCCCTTGGAGGTGATGCCCAGGTAGCTGTCGACGTCCTTGCCGTGCAGCTCGCCGACCGTGACGATGACCTTGCGGGCCATCAGGCCCCAGGTGACCTCGGCGATGCCAGCGGCCGCCGACTCGATGTCGGGGTAGACGTGGGTGGCACCGAACTTCAGTGCCTGGTCGCGCTTCCACTCCACCGGGTCGATGGCGAAGATGTAGCGGGCGCCCGCGTTGGCAGCGCCCTGCAGCGCCGACATGCCCACGCCGCCGATGCCGACAATCGCGACGTCCTCGCCGGGACGGACATCGCCGCTACGGACCGCTGAGCCGTAGCCCGTGGTCACGCCGCAGCCCACCAGGCAGGCCACCTCGAACGGGATCGACTTGTCGATCTTCACCACCGAGCTCTTGTGCACCACCATGTACGGGCTGAAGGTGCCCAGCAGTGTCATCGGGAAGACGGGCTGACCCTTGGCGTGGATGCGGTGGGTGCCGTCGGAGACGGCCTGACCACCGAGCAGCCCGGCACCCAGATCGCAGAGGTTGCGCATGCCGGCCTGACACGACGGGCAGTTTCCACACGACGGGATGAACGAGAGCACGACGTGATCGCCGGGCTCGAGGTTCTCCACCCCGGGTCCGACCTCGGTGACGACGCCGGCGCCTTCGTGCCCACCGAGCACCGGGAAACCGAACATCGGGATGCCACCGGTGACCAGGTGATGGTCCGAGTGACACATGCCCGAAGCTTCCATCTGGATCTTGACTTCGTCTTTGACCGGGTCGCCGATTTCGATTTCCTCGATCGACCACGGCTGGTTGAACTCCCAGATGAGAGCACCTTTTGTCTTCACAGCGAACCTCCACTCGCGAAACCCGACCCCGGTCTTCGCCAGGGTGGCCGGCCGTGCCGGATGGTCAATCTAGGTCAAAATTAGAACGTGTTCCTGTCCTGCGGACCATTATGACCTCCGTCACCGTCTAAGTCACCGCCGGGGCCGATAACTTGACGCCTGTCGAGTATTCACCAGATCGGAACGGGGGCCTCACCGAGGGGGTAATAGCCGGGCAGCTTCTCGCCGGCGACGCTGCGCTCGATGCGCTTCTGCATCGTCGGCGTCAGGTCACCGGAGGAGATGAGCTTGACGAACGCCTTCTGCACATGGCCGAAGTCGAAGAAGTCGCGCTGCCATTCGATCAGCAGGGCCCCGTCTTTCTCGGTCAGCCGGAACCAGCTGCCGCCGATGCCGTAGATCTCGTCGGTGCCACCGTCGCTCTTGTGCGCGATCTGCTTCCAGAAGCCGACGATCTCGTTCTGCTTCTCGTCGATCAGCACCTTCTGGTACTCGTAGACCCAGTTCTCCAGGCCTTCCATCTCCAGGCCCAGCGCGACGTCGCGGATCTGGTCCTTGCCGACGCACATGACGTCTTCCTTGGGCCCGATGTTCCAGCCATAGGTGGCGTCATCGGTGTAGAACTCCGCCAGGTTCGTCCAGTCACCGGCCTTCTCGCTCTCCTTGTTGGCCTGCAGCCAGCGGTCGGCCCAGTCTTCGAGTGCTTCTCTTGACGCCATTGTCAGTCTTCCTTTTCTACGATGGATAGGGCTCGGGTGGGACACATCTCGACGGCACGTTCGACGTCGTCGCGCATATCGTCGGGTGGCTCGGGGTCGACGATCTCGACCGGACCGCGCTTGGGCACCTTGAAGACGTCGGGCGCCTCCAGTTCACACATGGCGTGGCCCTGGCAGAGGTCCTCGTCTAGCTCGATTCGGTAGCAGCCCATCGGGAATCAGGCCTTGACGCGCTTGCGGTAGCGGACCTTCGCCGGTCTGGCCAGCTGGACGACCATCTTGGAATGGTCGTTCTGGTAGGTCTCCGGTGGCTGCGCCATTTCGAACTCATACTCCCGCAACAGGACCGAGAAGATCGCCTTGATCTGCATCTGGGCGAACGCCGCACCGACGCAGCGGTGTCGCCCGGCGCCGAAAGGAATCCAAGTCCAGCGGTTGACGATATCTTCCTGCCGGGGCTTCTCGTAGCGGTCGGGGTTGAACGCGTCCGGATCGGGGAAGTCCTCGGGAATCCGATTGGAGATCGCCGGGGAGGCCGCCACCATCTGACCCTTGTGGATCGGATAGCCCTGGACCTCGAACTCGTCCTGGGCCACCCGCATCAGAATGATCAGCGGGGGATGCAGGCGCAGGGTCTCCTTGAGCGCATTGTCGATATTCGGGATCTGGCGCAGCGCATGGAAACTCACTTCCTGGCCGTCGGCGTAGAGATCGTCGAGTTCCTGCTGCACCTTGGCGTAGAAGTCGGGGTTGCGCAGCAGTTCGATGAGGGTCCACGACGAGGTGCCCGAGCTGGTGTGGTGCCCAGCGAACATCAGCGAGATGAACATGCCGGTGACTTCGTTGGCCGAGAACCGCGGATTACCCTCTTCGTCCTTGATGGAGACCAGGACATCGAGCAGGTCGCGATCGCTCTTGTCGGTGGGCGGGTTGGCGATTCGGCCGGTCATGACCTCCTGGACCAGCTCCACCAGGTTGGCCCTGGCCTCGTCACGGATCCGGAAGCTCTCGATCGGCAGATAGGGGTCGACGTAGCAGAGTGGATCGGTACCGCGCTCGAGCAGGTGGTAGTAGTTCGCGAACCGGGAGTCCAGCTGGTTGCGGAACTTCAGGCCGATCAGGCAGGCCGTCGAAGTGTAGATGGTCAGCTCGGCGAAGAAATCCAGCAGGTCGATTTCGCCTGAGTCACCCCAGTTTTCGATCATCCTGCGGACTTCGTTCTCGATGGTGGCGGCGTGGCCCTTCATCTGTTCACCGCGCAGCGCGGTGTTGTGCAGCATTTCAGCACGGCGCTCGGGATCGGCGTCGAACACCACGCCTTCACCGAAGATCGGCGTCATGAACGGGTACGCCTCGGCCTGATTGAGGTCGTTATCGCTGGAGCGGAAGAAGAACTCGTTGGCTTCCGAGCCGGTCAGCAGGATGACCTGCTTGTCGGCGAGCTGGAACCAGCCGAGATCACCGCACTCGTCGCGGATGCGCTTCATCAGGCCGATCGGGTCGGTGCGGAATTCCTCGAGATGGCCGTGTTCCTCTTGGCCACCGGAAACGCGCTGTACTTCCTTGGTGATCGTCACAGTGCCGATTCCCTTCTCGCTTCGCTCGTGCCCGCCGGCGGCATTCCTTCCTCGCCAAGGGCGAGCTTCTGGCGGCTTGTGTTGTCGGCCAGGGGAGCTTCGGGCTGGAGCTCCATGCTTGCGATGAACCCGCCACGCGGCGTCTCCGCCACGAACGTGATGGCACGGGCCAGGTCGGCTGCGCGCAGGAAGTAGTCGTGCCGGGCCTGTCCCCATTTGGCCCAATCCTCAAGTGCGGGAGCAATTTTCTCGGCGGGCAGGCTCCAGCCCATCGAGGTCTTGGTGGGTCCGGGGTGCACGATCGAGGCGCGCACCCCGGTGCCTTCGAGCTCCATCTGGAAGTTGGTCACCATGGCGACCAGCGCGGCTTTGGCTGCGCCGTAGGCACCCATATGCGGGCGCTGACGCAACGAGACGTCGGACCCGACGAAGATCAGATCGCCACGCTGGCGGTCCAGCATGCCGGGCAGCACCAGGTTGGCCAACCGGAACGCGCCGACGAGGTGGATCTGCAGCTGCGAGTCGAACTCGTCGGTGGAGATCTCGGCGAGCTTGCCGAAGTATGTGTCACCGGCGCCGGCCACGAGCACCTCGATCTCGCCAAGAGCCTCGGTTGCCTGCGTGACAAAGGATTTCACCGAATTCGGGTCGGTGACGTCGAGGTGGAAGCCGACCGCTTCGCCGCCATCGGCGTTGATCTTGCCGACGATATCGGCGAGCTTGTCGAGGCGGCGGGCGCCCAGCGCGACCGGGAACCCGTGTGCGGCGAGTTCGAACGCGGTGGCCTCTCCGATACCGGACGAGGCGCCGGCGACGATGGCGGGCCTGCGGTCGGGAAGGGGAGCAAAACGTGGCATCAACGGGCCTTTACTGTGATGGGCAGATGGGCGAAACCGCGAACATTGCTGGAGTGGACGCGGACCGAGTTGGCCTCGTCGACTTCATAGCCGCGGATGCGTTTGAACAACTCTTCCAACGCGACTCGCGCCTCCATGCGGGCCAGGTGGGCGCCGAGGCAGAAGTGCGCACCGCTGCCGAAGCTCTGCAGCTTGGCGCCGATGTCGCGGCCGATCAGGTAGTCATCGGGGTTCTCGAACGCGCGCTCGTCGCGGTGGGCCGACCCCGGCAGGAGTAGCACCACGTCGCCGTCGGGAATCGTGGTGTCGTACAGGGTCAGCTCGCCGGTGACGGTGCGGGCCAGGATCTGGCTCGACGTGTCGTAGCGCAGCGTCTCTTCGACCCACAGTGGCACCCGAGACAGGTCGGTGTACACGTCGGCCAGTTGGTCGGGGTTCTTGTGCCCCCAAAACGCGGCATTGGCAAGCAGTTTGGTGGTGGTCTCGTTACCCGCGATCACCATCAGGAACATGAAACCGAGGATCTCGTCGTCGGTGAGCCGGTCGCCGTCGATCTCGGCGTCCAGCAGGGCCGAGGTGAGATCGTCCGTAGGGCTCTTGCGCCGCTCTTCGACCATGCCCTGGTAGTAGACGATCAGGTTGAGCGACGCCTCGACGGCCTCAGCCGGCACATCGGTGACGCCCTCGTCCCGGTGCATCACACCGTCGGCCCAGGCCCGGACCTGCACGCGGTCGGCCTCGGGCACTCCCATGAGCTCGGAGATGACGTCCATCGGCAGCTTGCCCGCGAACTCGTCGACGTAGTCGACGGTTTCACCGGCGGCGGCCTTCTCGAGCAGGCTGTCGAGATGCTTGACCGCGATCTCGGTGACGCGGGGCTCCAATTCGCGAATCCGTCTCGGGGTGAACCCTTTTGAGACCAGGGTACGCAGGCGGAGGTGGGACGGGTCGTCCATCGCCAGGAAGGACATCGTCTTGGACGCGTGCGGGCCGCGCGATGCCGGATCCAGCGAGACACCGAATTTGTTGGACAGGGTCGTGCTGTTGCGGAAGCCCTGCAGCACGTCCTGGTGCCGGGAGAGCGCCCAGAACTTCAATTCCTCGTTGTAGTACAGCGGGGCTTCGTCACGCAGTCGCTTGTAGTACGGGTACGGATCCTCGTGGAAGTCGTAGTTGTAGGGATCCAGCACCACGTCTGGACTCTGCACATTCATTGGTTCTCTCCCAAGATAAGTCCCGCGACATACCCGATCCGGTCGGCGACCTGGCGGTAGCTCATGGCCCCGGTGCCGGCGTGCACGAGCGCGCCGTAGTAGGTCATCTCCAAGGCGGACACGATCTGCGGATCGGCGTCCGGCCCCAATGCCGACTTGATCCGCTTGTGAATTTCGGCCCCGATGCGATCGCGCGCCGGGTGCACCCCGGCGTCGTTGCTCAGTACCGCGGTGGTGCACGCCGCGGCGAACTCCGGCTCATCGGCGATCACCAGGGCCAGGCTGCGCAGTGTCTGCTCGACGCGGTGCAGCCGACTGTCGTTGACATCGGTGAAATAGGGGACCTGACGCATCAGGTCGAGATAGACCTCGGCGATCAGATGATTCTTCGAGGAGAAGTAGGTATACGCGGTCGCCGGTGCGACCTTCGCGCGGGCCGCAACGGCCCGCACCGTCAGATCGGCGTACGACGTTTCGCGCAGCATCTCCAGACCGGCTCGCAGCACCTTGCGGAAGGTTTCTTCCTGGCGGCGATTGCGCGGTGCGTCATCACCATCAGGGGTGACGGCTAGCACGGCATCGCTGGACACATGTCCAAGTTATCGGAATGGTGGCCCGGAGGGCAAGCGATCGGGGTAAATTCGCAGCTCAATTGGTTGACGGGGTTGACTTTCCCGAAGAGTCTTGCACCGCGGAGGCGTCTGCGGCTAGGGTGCGAAAGACGGAATCTCGGACACGTGTCCAACGAAGCAGACGGGAGTCGGGATGGCGATTGCGGCCGACAGGAACAGCGATCTCTTCATCGACGGGAAGCTGGTGCCGGGTGGCAACGGCAGATATCCGACGATCAATCCGGCGACCGAGGAGATCTTGGGCACCGCCGCCGATGGTGACGCCGAGGACATGAGCCGGGCCATCGATGCCGCGCGCCGTGCCTTCGATACCACCGACTGGTCCACCAATACCGAACTGCGGGTGCGCAGCATCCGCCAGTTGCGTGACGCGATGAAGGCCAACGTCGAAGAGCTGCGCGATATGACCATCGCCGAGGTGGGTGCGCCGCGCATGCTGACCTCAGCGGCACAGCTCGAGGGGCCGGTCGAGGACCTGTCCTTCAGTGCGGACACCGCCGAGAGCTATTCCTGGCGGCAGGATCTCGGCGTGGCATCGCCGATGGGCATCAAGACCCAGCGAGCCATCGCCCGGGAGGCGGTCGGCGTCGTCGGTGCGATCACCCCGTGGAACTTCCCGCACCAGATCAACCTCGCCAAGCTCGGCCCCGCGCTGGCGGCGGGCAACACGATCGTGCTCAAGCCCGCACCCGATACCCCTTGGTGTGCTGCGGTTCTCGGCGAACTGATCGCCGAACACACCGATATCCCACCGGGTGTGGTCAACATCGTCACCTCGAACGACCATTCGGTCGGGGCGCTGCTGTCCAGTGACCCGCGGATCGACATGGTGTCGTTCACCGGCTCGACCAATACCGGACGTGCGGTGATGGCGGCCGGCGCGGCCACGATCAAGAAGGTCTTCCTGGAGCTCGGCGGCAAGTCGGCGTTCCTGGTGCTCGACGATGCCGATCTGGCGGGGGCCTGCTCGATGGCGGCGTTCACCGCCTCGATGCACGCCGGACAGGGCTGCGCGATCACCACCCGCCTGGTGGTGCCCAAAGCACGCTACGACGACGCCGTCGAGGCCGCCGCGGCAACGATGGCCGGGCTCAAGCCGGGTGACCCGACGAACCCCGGAACCATTTGCGGGCCGGTCATTTCCGAACGGCAACGCGACCGGGTGCAGTCCTACCTCGACCTCGCGATCGAAGAAGGCGGCCGGTTCGCATGCGGCGGCGGACGCCCGGCCGATCGTGACACCGGGTACTTCATCGAGCCGACGGTGATCGCCGGACTGGACAATAGTGCGCGGGTGGCGCGCGAAGAGATTTTCGGTCCGGTGCTGACGGTGATCGCTCACGATGGTGACGACGACGCGATTCGCATCGCCAACGATTCGCCATACGGCTTGTCGGGCAGTGTGTTCAGCGGCGACAACGAACGCGCGCAAGGTGTCGCGAACCGACTGCGGGTCGGAACGGTCAACGTCAACGGCGGGGTGTGGTACTCCGCGGACGTGCCGTTCGGCGGATACAAGCAGTCCGGAGTCGGCCGAGAAATGGGCTTGGCCGGCTTCGAGGAATACCTGGAACTGAAAGTCATTGCCACGGCTGTCTAGATGCGGCCCGCACCAAAGGAAGAGCAGGAGAGCATGGGACAGTTCGACAACAAGGTGGCCATCGTCACCGGCGCGGGCGGCGGCATCGGTCAGGCCTACGCCGAGGCGCTGGCCCGCGAAGGTGCGGCCGTGGTGGTCGCCGACATCAATATCGAAGGCGCACAGAAGGTTACCGACGGCATAAAGGGCGAGGGCGGCACCGCGCTCGCACTGCCCGTCGACGTAAGTGACCCGGTGTCGGCCAAGGCGGTGGCCGATCAGACGCTGGCCGAGTTCGGCGGTATCGACTACCTGGTGAACAACGCCGCGATCTTCGGCGGGATGAAGCTGGACTTCCTGATCACCGTCGACTGGGACTACTACAAGAAGTTCATGAGCGTGAATCTCGATGGCGCGCTGGTGTGTACCCGTGCGGTGTACCGGAAGATGGCCAAGCGCGGCGGCGGTGCGATTATCAATCAATCGTCCACGGCGGCATGGCTGTACTCGAACTTCTACGGACTGGCGAAGGCCGGGGTCAACAGTCTCACCCAACAGCTGGCGACCGAACTCGGTGGCCAGAACATCCGCATCAACGCGATTGCGCCGGGCCCGATCAACACCGAGGCCAACCGCACCACCACTCCGCAGGAGATGGTCGCCGACATCGTCAAGGGAATCCCGTTGTCGCGCATGGGTGAAGTCGACGATCTGGTGGGCATGTGCCTGTTCCTCCTGTCGGATCATGCCAAGTGGATCACCGGCCAGATCTTCAACGTCGACGGCGGACAGATCTTCCGCTCGTGAGTGACGTCAAGGTCGGGTACATCGGGCTGGGTAACCAGGGTGCGCCGATGGCCAAGCGGCTGGTCGAGTGGCCCGGTGGACTCATCGTCTTCGATGTGCGGACCGAGGCCATGACGCCGCTGGCCGAACTCGGCGCCACCCTGGCGGACAGTGTCGCCGATGTCGCGAAGGCCGATGTCATCGAAGTCACCGTGCTCAACGACGAGCAGGTCCGCGATGTGGTGGGCCAGCTCGCCGAACACGCCAAGCCAGGAACGGTCATCGCGATCCATTCCACGATCGAGCCGGGGACCGCCGCTGAGTTGGCTGAACAGTTGCAGCCCAAAGGTATTCGTATCGTTGATGCGCCGGTCAGTGGTGGCGCCGGCGCCGCCGACAAGGGTGAGCTGGCCGTCATGGTCGGCGCGGATGACGAGGCCTACGAACTCGTCAAGCCGGTGTTCAAACAGTGGGCCTCGATGGTGGTCCGCGCCGGCGAGCCGGGAGCGGGAACCCGGATGAAGATCGCCCGAAACATGCTGACCTTCATCGGTTTTACCGCCGCGTGCGAGGCCTCGAGGCTTGCCGAGGCGGCGGGTATCGACCTGCAGAAGCTGGGCCGGGTCGTGCGGCATAGTGACGCCCAGAGTGGTGGCCCCGGTGCGATCATGGTCCGCGACGACACCAAACCGCTTCAGCCTGATCACTTCGTCTACAACATGTTCGTGCACACCCGCGGGTTGGCCGAGAAGGATCTGAAGTTGGCCCTGGCTCTCGGTGAAGCCACCGGTGTGGAATTGCCACTGGCCGAGATCGCATTACGGGACCTGGCCGCCGGGCTCGGTGTCCCACACACGAAGGAGTGACGATGGACGAGTTGCGCCGCAAGGGCCTGGAAAAGATGAACGAGGTCTACGGCTGGGAGATGCCGGACTCGCCTGGTGACTACTTCGCGCTGACCGCCGACCATCTGTTCGGCACCATCTGGACGCGACCCGGACTGACCATGCGGGACAAGCGCATCATGACGCTGACCGTCGTTACTGCCCTCGGTATCTCGGATCTGGCCGAGATTCAGGCCAACGCCGCGCTGCACAACGAGGAGCTCACGCCCGAGGAGCTCAAGGAGATGGCGATCTTCCTGACGCACTACCTCGGTTTCCCGTTGGGCTCGAAGCTGGACGGAGCCGTCACCAAGGTCACGGCCAAGCGCAAGAAGGCCGCCGAGGCGGGCAAAGGCGAGGACAAGAAGGCGAACGTCAACGACGCCCTCAAGATGCACAGCGGCAAGAAGTTGGACGACTAGAAATCGCCGTCGAGTCAGACCTCAGAGTGAGGATTCGTCGCAAGACTCGCTCTCATGTCTGAATCGACCCCGCTTAGCCTTTCGTCGCGATCGCGAAGTAGCCGCGTGGCGCGTCCGCTACGCCGGCCGGGGTGACCGGCGCATACCAGCGATTCCACCGGCTACTGGGTTCGGCGATATCGGTGCCGGCACCGGGGTCACGTGAGTCGATATCCGACACCGGTTTCGGTGTCGATGATCGACGGCGGCCCCAGTTTGCGACGCAACATCATGATCGTGTAGCGCACCGCTCCGGTGAACGGATCAGCGTGCTCGTCCCAGACCTTCTCCAAGAGGTGTTCGGCGGAAACCACGGCGCCGTTCGCGCGCAGCAACTCGGCCAGAACCGCGAATTCCTTGCGGGACAGGCTAATCGGAACACCATCTCTCGTTACGGTGAGCATATGGGGATCGAGCCGAATGCCGCTGCGCTCCAGGATCGGCGGCACCGCCGCTTGCGATCGCCGGCTCAGCGCCTGGACTCGCGCCACCAGCTCAGTGAAGGCGAACGGCTTGCGCAGATAGTCGTCGGCGCCGAGTTGCAGCCCATTGACCCGGTCTGCGACAGCGCTGGCCGCGGTGAGCATCAGGATCCGCGCGAGTCGGCCGGTTGTGGACAGTTCGGCGCAGACATCGTCACCGGAGAGGACGGGAAGGCCGCGGTCCAGGACGATCACGTCGTAGTCGTTGACGGTGGCGCGTTCAAGTCCGCTGGCTCCGTCATATGCGATGTCGACGGCCATCGCGTGGCGGCGCAGGCCCGCGGCGATGGCGTCGGCCAGCACGACTTCGTCTTCGACGACCAGCACCCGCATGTCGAAAGTATGCCCCCGGCTGCGTTAGGTGGCTGTGAGGAAACTTCACAGGTGCTGGTGGCGGGCGTGCGGCGCGCCAGCGTGGCACCCCGCGCCACACGCCCGCCTTCAACCGATCAGATCAGACCCAGACCCGGCAGCCCGATGCCCGCACCGGGTAGTACACCGAGACCTGACAGCGGACCGCCGAGGCCGCCCAGACCAGGCCCGGGCAGAACACCAGCCCCTGGGGCGCCGAGTCCGGCACCCGGCAGTACACCGAGCCCGGACGCAGGGCCCCCAACGCCGCCGAATCCGAGGCCGGGCAGGATGCCCGGCCCCGGCGCACCCCAACCCACGCCGGGGTCGGCATTGGCCACTCCTGAGAGGGCGGCCAGTGGCACTGCAATTACTGCCGCGACACCGCCGAAGCCCACCAGCGCCCGAATGGCGATTGTCCGATAACTCATCATGAATCTTCCTTCCATGTCGATGAATTCGTGCAGTCGTCAGTGTGGTGTGGGTGGTGTTCGGTCACCGTGAGGGTTGTCCTCACGCTGACCAAACAAACGCGACGGCACGATGATCCACGCGTCTGGCATCCGTCGGGCGCTCCGAGACGACCGAAAGGACGGCTGCACCAATGGCCACCAGATTCATCATTCCGGCGTCGGTAGTACGACGCGTCTTTGTCGGTGTCACCGTCACTGCCGCAGTTCTGGCCGTCGCGCCGGTCGCACCGGCGGCAGCGGCCGCCGACTGCACCGCAAGTGGGCTGGCCCGCACGATATCGGCGGTGGCCGGCAGTACAGCCGACTATCTGGACGCCCATCCCGATGTCAACGATGCATTCACCAAGCTCAAAGGTGAGCCACGTCCACAGATGCGTGCCGATGCCCAGCAGTACCTGGACGCAAACCCGTCTGTGCGTGCTGACCTGCAACATCTGCGCGCTCCGCTCAACGAGTTCGCCCAGCGCTGCGGCGTTGCACTGCCGCCGGGCCCGCTCGGCGGCTGAGCGATGGCGGCGACGGGGTGCTCGACGACTACGTCCTCACAGCGGGCCAGCATCAGATCGGCGACGATGAACGGGTGCGATCATTCGGGACGTGGCAGCTGATGGGTTGGCCGCTGCGGGGCAGAACCATCAGGACCAGGCTGACCGTGCTCTACGGCGGGGCGTTTTTCGTCGCCGGGTCGCTGCTGGTGGCGGTGATGTACTTCTATGTGCGGCAGTCTCTGGACAACAGTCCCGGGGTCAACGCGTTGGCGACCGCGCAGACTTTCCTGGGCCAGCGGGGCCTGCAGGCGCATCCGCTGCTCGAGGACCTCGTCATCGGCCTGAACAAGCAGGCAGAACAACAGCGTCACGACACCCTGCGTGCAATGCTGGTCTGGTCGCTGGCGTGCCTGGTCGTTGTTGGCTTGGCGGCGTTCGCATTCGGCTGGGTACTGGCCGGACGGTTCTTGCAGCCACTGCAGGAGATCACCGCAACTGCGCGCCGCGTCGTCGACCGTAACCTTCACGAGCGTATCTCACTGAGCGGACCGCCCGATGAGATCAAAGAACTGGCTGACACGTTCGACGCGATGCTCGAACGGCTCGACCGGGCATTCGACAGTCGATATCGCTTTGTGGCCAACGCATCTCATGAGTTACGCACGCCGTTGGCCATTAATCGGACGGTCATCGAGGTGGCGCTTGAGGATCCCGACCTGGTCGAGCCGACACGCCGACTCGCCGAGACGCTACTGGGCGTGAACAAGCGGAACGAACGGCTCATCGACGGACTGCTGGTGCTGGCCAGCAGCGACCAGCGCATCGACCGATTGGTGCAGGTGGATCTGGCTGAAGCCGCGAACCGGGCCATTGCCGGCGTTCGGGAGCAGGCTGGGCAGGCCGGCATCCAGATCTCGTCGAGGATCAATTCCGTGCGGGTGGCCGGTGATCCGGCCCTCCTGCAACGTCTCATCGACAACCTGGTCGACAATGCCGTGCGCTACAACGTGCACGAGAATGGATGGGTGCACGTGGGTGTGGGGACCGATGCACGTGGGGCCCGGGTGCGCGTGGAAAACGCCGGACCGCATGTCTCGGCTGCCGATGTGGAGGTCATGTTTGAGCCGTTCCGTCGGCTGGGCAACGATGAACACCGTTCCGGTACACCCGTTTTCAGCGGGGCCGGCCTTGGGCTTTCGATCGTGCGCGCGGTGGCCCTCGCGCACGACGGACGGGTCGAAGCGATACCGGGTCCTCGCGGCGGGCTGACGGTCGAGGTCGTGATTCCGCTGCTTCAGTAGTTGTTGCAGGTACCGGCCACCGCGAGCAGCACCGATTGCGCCTGCTGCCCTTGGGATGTGCCCGCCTTCTGGTCAATGGTGTCCTGCCATTGGGGATGGGCCGCGAAGGCTTGCTGGACCATCTTCTGCCTGGTATCGACCGGAGCTGCCAGGAATTTCTGGAGCTTGGCCTGCGCCGGTGGGTATTTCGACAGCTCGGCGGCAAGGTCGGGCGCCTGGGCCGTCAGTGCGGCCGTCACTTGCTGATAGCTACACGTCGTGTTGACCAATGGGCTGAGGTCGGGCTGCGCTGATGCCAAACCGGTCGCTGCCCCGAAGCCCAATCCCAGCAGGGCAATCGCCACTGTCACCGTTGTGGGTCGAATCGCCATGTCGTTCCCTTCGCCGTTGTCGCCGCGAGTGATGCACCCGCGAGGACTTCAGTTGAGCAGCAACGCTGTTGGGTCGCCGTTAGGGCTTTTGCCACAAACGCTGAGCCAACACCGCAGTTGATCAACTAGTCCACGTCATGTGTGAATCCCGTTGATTCACAGGCACAGTCATACAAGCGAAAGGAACAGCGATGACCCTCATCAATCAGGCCCAGCGTTCGTCCGTTGCGGCGGTTGCCGCCATCAGTGCTGCAGCTGCAATTTCGGTGTCCGCGCTTGCCGCAGGGCCCCTGAGTGCGAATTCCACGTGGCTGCTATCGGCTTCGTCAGTGCCGGCGGAGATCTCGTCGGCAATCCACGATGTCTTGGTCGCGGCGCACACGGCCGTCCACGGCGATCGCACCGATATCGCCGCGGAACGGCAGACGATCCGCGCCACCCGCCGTGATGCGGTCCATGCCATCGGCGCCAGTGTTCTCACCGGTGCGATCGGCGACGGGCAGATCGCGGCGATCGTCGACACGGCCCGCAGTGCCACCAACGATGCACGACAGGCGATCAGTACCTCCCGCGGCGACATCCACCAGACCCGGCAGGGTGCGGCGGCCGATATCCGCACCATCATCGCCGGCAGCCACGACGGAAGCACGGTGCAAGACGTAAAGGCCATCGTCGATACGGCCAAGAAGGACAACGCGATGGCCCGCTCCTCGATCGTCGCCGACGCCCAGGAGAACGCCTCGATCCGGCGTGCCACCACCAGCGACGATGCGACGATCCGACAGAGTGCACGAGCTGGCGACATCAGCAAGCAGGAAGCGGCCCAACAGCTCAGCGCGGCGCGCAAAGCCGCGCACACCGAGATCACCGACAACCGCGGCCAGATGACCGACTCCCACAAGCAAGTGAAGGCGACTCGCCATCAGGCGGCACAGGATGTCGCCAAGGCCGTGCACGAGGGCCGAACCGGAGAGTGATTCAACCCGGCTGCTGGAGCCCTTCCGGCGTTCCGCGCGAACCGGGAGGGCTCCAGCGCCTTGGCGCATAACAAAGAGGTCAGTAAGACAACGGTAAGGAAACGCCCAGATCGCAAACGGTTATCTGGCCGTGTCACAAACGTGACATTTGTGCACCAGTGTTACCAAAGTGAAATCGAGCGCCGCGGGCCTCGATCCAAGGGCAGGAGTGGCAATGACTTCTATGACCGCGTATGAATCATGGACCGCCGACTCGTGGACTGCCCCGACCATGCTCAGCCTGTGGACGGAAGCAGCGCCCAAGCAGACCAAGGTCGTTCGCCACGTATCGCATTGGGTGAAGGCCGTCGACACGACGGTGATCGTGCTCTGCCCGCCGGTGGTGTCCGTCTGCGCGATCTTCGCCGCCATGATGTGGCCCGGCCCCGTTCTGACCGAGAACATCGGCCACGCAGCGACATCCACGCCCTTGGCTGCTCAGGTACAGGACAGCGTCCCGGCTCCCTAGCCGCGCGCGCGCGTTGACGGGTGGTCCAGGCGCAGCGCCGCACCCACCCAGCGGCGCAGATACCGTCGTAATTCGTCCCCGCGCCGCGGTGGCCGCCCAGGGTCCACCATGAACGACTGGACGATCCGCAGCAGGTGCTCACCCAACTCGTCGAGATCGCTATCGCTGAATCCGTGTGCGGCCCAATCGACGTCGAAGCGGCGCAGTAGCGAGCCCGCGAACGCCAGTGCGACGTCCGAGGTGACCTCGGCGCTGAACGCGCCGACGCGTTCCGGGCCGAGTAGCAGGCCCATGTGTTTGTCGTGCGGCAGCGCTTCCACCGCTGCCGCAATACCTTCGGTGACCGCCTCGGCCGGGTCGGTGATGCCGGAGAGGTGCGCGGCCATCCGGTCGAGGAATCCGGCCGCGGACGCCATCGCCGAGGCCTGCAGCAGCGCGTCGGTGCTGGGGAAGTAGCGATACACCGTCTGACGGGTCACCCCGAGCGTGCGGGCGACGTCGGCGATGCTCAGGTCGGCGCCGCGGGCGTCGATGGCCTTGTTCGCAGCGGCCAGAATCCGCGCGACCGCTTCTTCGTCAGTGGCGGGCGCCGAGCCCGACCAGCCGTGGGTCCGCACGATCAGCCACCCACCGACGCGAAGAAGGCCACGCCGCCGACGAACAGCACGACCAGACACAGCGCAAAAGTGCCGACGGCGAAGGGCCAGGCCCGCTTACGCCGGACCAGCGCGACGATCGTAACGATGATGCCGGCCACCACCACCAGCGCGGCGACAGCGACCCCCGTCAGCACCGACGTCACGGCCCCCTCGACACTGCATGTCGCCGGCGGGCAGGAGTCCAGGAAGGCCAGTAGGAACAGGCCGAGAAAGGCCCCGCACGCGCCCACTAACACCGTCAACACCATCACGATGATCGAGATCGTCACGTCGGCCGCCGACCGCGGCGGCTCGGCGGGCGGTGCCGGATAGCCGGGATACGGCGGATAGCCCGGATAGCCCATGCTCGGGGATGCTATCTCCGGCCCCTGCACTAGCGATACGCGACAGGCAGTTCTTTGACCCCGTTGAGCCAGCCGGACCGCAGCCGCTGAGGCTCACCGAGCTTGCTGATGTCGGGGATCTGGTTGGCGATCTCGTTGAAGATCAGCGTGATCTCCATGCGCGCGAGGTTGGCGCCGATGCAGAAGTGCGCGCCATTGCCGCCAAATCCGAGGTGCGGGTTCGGATCACGCAAGATATTGAACTGGAACGGGTCGTCGAAGACTTCCTCGTCGTAGTTGGCCGAGCTGTAGAACAGTCCCGCCCGCTGGCCCTCGCGGATCGTGACGCCACCGATTTCGATGTCCTGCAGCGCGGTGCGCTGGAAGCAGTGCACCGGGGTGGCCCATCGGACGATCTCGTCGGCGGTGGTTTCGGGCCGCTCGCGCTTGAAAAGCTCCCACTGGTCGGGGTTTTCGAAGAAGGCGTTCATCCCGTGGGTCATGGCGTTGCGCGTGGTCTCGTTGCCGGCCACCGCGAGCAGGATGACGAAGAACGCGAATTCGACCTCCGACAGGGACTCACCATCGATATCGGCCTCCACCAGACGGGTCACGATGTCGTCGGCCGGGCACTTCCTGCGCTCCTCGGCCATGGAGTACGCATAGCCCATCAGCTCGGCGTTGGCCACGATCGGGTCGACGTCGTTGAAGTCCGGGTCGTCGGTGTTCATGATGCTGTTGGTCCAGTGAAAGAGCTTCTGGCGGTCGGCTTCCGGCACCCCGAGCAGGTCGGCAATCGCCAGCAGCGGCAACTGCATCGCGATGTCGTCGACGAAATCCCCGGTGTCCTTCGCTGCGGCCGCGGCGACGATGTCGCGGGCGGCGTCGGCGAGTTTCTCCTCCAGCTTGGCCACCGCCCGCGGGGTGAACAGCCGCGAGACCAGCTTGCGCAGCCGGGTGTGCTCGGGTGCGTCGTGGTTGATCAGCAGTGCCTTGGTGATCTCCACCTGGTCTTTGGTCATGTCGTCGGCGAAGCGCATCACCACGCCCTGCTTGTTGGTCGACCACAGGTGCCCGTCGCGGGAGATATCGCGGATGTCGCGATGCTTGGTGATCACCCAGTAGCCGCCGTCGTCGAAGACCGTGCTGCCTTCTGTCTGCTCGTTCCACCAGACCGGCGCGGTCTTACGCAGCTGCGCGAACTGGGCGACGGGCATTCCTTCCTTGATCAGGTCAGGGTCGGTGAAGTCGAAGCCCGCTCCGAACGGGCACACGCTGGCGGTGGTCATGATCTACCTCGCTGTTCATGTGATGTAGCGCACCTTGGCATTGACCATACACCTCATTGCTGAGTGTATGCCCGCTAGTTTCGATTGATGACTGATCGCCCCGACCTCGCCGAACTGCTGCGACGGCGCGCGCTGACCGAGGATGCGGCCCGCCCCGACGCGGTCGCCCGCAGGCACGCCGCAGGCGGGCGGATGGCCCGGGAGAACATCGCCGACCTGGTGGATGCGGATTCCTTCGTGGAGTACGGGCGGTTCGCGATCGCCGCCCAGCGCCGCCGCCGCGACCTCGACGATCTGATCGCGCGGACGCCGGCCGACGGCCTGATCACCGGGACGGCCACGATCAACGGTCGCCCGTGCGCGGTGCTGTCCTACGACTACACGGTGCTGGCCGGCACCCAGGGCGAGTTCGGACACCGGAAGAAGGACCGGCTCTTCGAGCTCATCGAACGGATGCGGCTGCCCACCGTCTTCTTCGCGGAGGGCGGTGGTGGCCGGCCGGGCGACACGGACTACCCCGCGGTGTCGTCGTTGGAAACACGGGCCTTCAAGCTGTGGGCGGCGCTGTCCGGTGTGGTGCCGCGTATCGCGGTCGTCAAGGGGCGTTGCTTCGCCGGCAACGCGGTGATCGCCGGCTGTTCGGATCTGATTGTGGCCACCGCCGACACCTCGATCGGTATGGGCGGGCCCGCGATGATCGCCGGGGGCGGACTCGGTGATGTCGCACCCGATGACGTCGGCCCGATCTCGGTGCAATCACCCAACGGTGTCGTCGACGTTGTGGTTGCCGACGAAGCCGAGGCCGTCGCGGTCACCAAGCGTCTCATCGGGTACTTCCAGGGCAGCACACCGCCCGGCCCGGCTGCCGACCAAACCTCCTTGCGCACAGTCATTCCCGAGCGAGCCCGGCGCGCCTATCCGATCGCGCCGATCATCGAGACCCTCGCCGATCAAGACTCGGTCACCTTCCTGCGGGAGAAGTTCGCCCCCGAGATGGTCACCGCGCTGGCCCGGATCGAAGGCCGTCCGGTCGGCGTGGTCGCCAACAACACGATGGTGATGGCGGGAGCGATCACCGCTGCGGCCGCCGACAAGGCGGCACGCTTCCTGCAACTGTGCGACACCTTCGGTCTGCCCGTCGTTTCGCTCATCGACTGCCCCGGCTACATGGTCGGCCCGGCCGCCGAGGCCGAGGCGCTGGTGCGACGCGCCTCGCGGATGCTCGTCGCCGGTGCCGCGATGCGGGTGCCGCTGGTGGCGGTGATCCTGCGCCGCGGCTACGGGCTCGGTGCGCAGGCGATGACCGGGGGCAGCCTGCACGAGCCGCTGCTGACGGTGGCGTGGTCCGGGGCTCACCTCGGCCCGATGGGTCTCGAGGGTGCGGTGCGACTCGGCATGCGCAAGGAGCTGGAGGCCATCGACGACGAGGCCGAGCGGGAACAGCGCGTGCGGGAGGCGACCGCGGCCATGGAGGAGAACGCCAAAGCGCTCAACGCCGCCCAGGTCTTCGAGGTCGACGACGTCATCGACCCGGCGGAGACCCGCGGCCTGATCGCCGCCACGCTGACCGCCGCGATGGCGCGCGGCGAACTCCCGCCGCTAAGGCGGTTCGTCGACACCTGGTAGTGGGGGTGGACGATAGGGTGTGAACCTGTGCGCGTCCTCGTGATCGGATCCGGTGCCCGCGAACATGCCCTGTTGCTGGGCCTGCGTAAAGATCCGCAAGTCGACTTCCTGGCCGTCGCGCCCGGCAACGCCGGCACCTCGACGGTCGCCGAGCAGCACGACCTCGACGTCACCTCCGCCGAAGCCGTCACCGCGCTGGCGAAAAAGCTCGCGGTCGACCTGGTGATCATCGGCCCCGAAGTGCCACTCGTGCTCGGGGTGGCCGACGCGGTACGCGCCGCCGGCATCGCCTGCTTCGGCCCGTCGAAGGATGCCGCCCGAATCGAAGGCTCGAAGGCGTTCGCCAAGGACGTGATGGCCGCGGCCGGTGTGCGCACCGCCGGTAGCGAGACCGTTGACACCCCAGCCCGCCTGGACGCCGCGCTGGACCGCTTCGGGCCCGCCGCCGGCCAGCCCGCCTGGGTGGTCAAGGACGACGGGCTGGCCGCAGGCAAGGGCGTGGTGGTGACCGCCGACCGCGATCTGGCCCGCGCACATGCGGCCTCGCTGCTGGACTCCGGGCACCCGGTACTGCTGGAGTCCTTCCTCGACGGACCCGAGGTGTCGCTGTTCTGTCTGGTCGACGGCGCGACCGTGGTCCCGCTGCTGCCCGCCCAGGACTTCAAACGAGTCGGCGACAACGATGCCGGGCCCAATACCGGTGGCATGGGCGCGTATTCGCCGCTGCCGTGGCTGCCCGCCGACGTGACGGCCGCCATCGTCAGCGGTGTCGTCGAACCCGTTGCCGCTGAACTGGTTCGGCGAGGTTGCCCGTTCTCCGGTCTGCTGTATGCGGGGCTGGCGATGACGTCGTCCGGCCCCGCGGTGGTCGAATTCAACTGCCGGTTCGGCGATCCCGAGACGCAGGCGGTGCTGGCGCTGCTGGAATCCCCGCTGGGTCAGCTGCTGCACGCCACGGCTACCGGCACGCTCGCCGACTTCAGCCCGCTGCAGTGGCACGACGGCTACGCGGTCACCGTCGTGGTGGCCGCCGAGAACTACCCGGGCCGCCCGCGGGTGGGTGACGTGATCACCGGATCGGAGGCCGACGGTGTCCTGCACGCCGGCACCGCACGGCGTGACGACGGCGCCGTCATCTCGTCGGGCGGACGGGTGCTCTCGGTCGTCGGCACCGGCGCCGACCTGGTGGCGGCGCGCGAATCCGCCTACCGAACCGTGTCCTCGATTCGCTTGCCCGGCAGACACTTCCGCACCGATATCGCCCTGGCGGCGGCCGAGGGGCGGATCACGCTAACTTGACGGGCAACCGCTTCACGCCGTGAATGACGTTGCTGTGCAGGTATTCCGGCTCGCCGACCTCGACCTCAGGCAACCGGGTGAGCAGCTGGTGGAACAGCTGCCGAAGCTCGGTTCTTGCGAGGTTGGCGCCGAGGCAGAAGTGCGGCCCGCCGCCGCCGAACCCGAAGTGCGGGTTGGGTGATCGGGTGATGTCGAACTCGCCGGGACGGTCGAACACCGCCTCGTCGCGGTTGGCCGAACAGTAGAACAGTGCGATCTTCTCGCCGGCCTTGATCGTGGTACCTGCCAGCTCGGTGTCGACCGCGGCATGCCGGGCGAAGTTCAGCACAGGAGTGGCCCAGCGGATGAACTCCTCGGCGGCAGGGCCGATCCGGGCGTCGAAATCCTCCAGCAGCCAAGCCTTCTGGGCGGGATTGTCGGCGAGCGCCTTGAACGCGTGCGAGGTGGTTTGCTTGGTGGTGTCGTTTCCCGCGGCGCCCAACAGCACCATGAACGAGCCGATCTGGATGTCGGTGAGCTGGTGGCCGTCGACCTCGGCATTGACGATATTGGTCATCAGGTCGTCGTGCGGTTCGCGGCGGCGCAGCTGGGCCAGCTCGATACCCGAATTGGTCAGGATTCCGATCTGGGTCAGCGCGTGGGTAGCGCGTTCCTCGAAACTGGCGTAGTCGTCGTCGGTGGCGCTGAACAGGCTTTCCGCCGCATACGCGACTGCCTCCTGGTCGGCGGGGGCGATGCCGATCATGTCCGAGATCGTTCGCATCGGGAGCTTGGCCGAACACTCGGTGACGAAGTCGATTTCCTCACCGCCGCGCAGCTTTTCGATCAGCCGGTCGACGATATCGGCGGCATTGGCCTGGATCTGGGCCTCGATGCGGCGAACCTGCTTCGGGGTGAACGCGGCGCTGATCAACCGCCGATACAAGGTGTGCTCCGGCGGATCCATGGCCAGGAAGAAGCTGGTGGCCTGCTGGATCTCGGCCGGGAGGGGGTCAACGCTCATGCCCAGCGCTGAGCTGAAGATGTCGGTGTGCTGGCTGACGTACTTGACGTCGGCGTGGCGGGTGATGGCCCAGTACCCGGTCTCGGAGTGCGGGAAGACCGAGGACACCGGCGCATGCCAGGACAGCCCGTCGGCGGCGCGCAGCGCCGCGAACGTCTGGTCGCGGGTGGCGAAATCGGCGGTCCAGAAGTCCGGAGCCGAGATGTCCAGCTGGTGGTACGGCCGCGGCGATAGCGGCGGGCTGTCGACGGTCATGATCTGCGCGGTGGCCCTTCCGGAAGGCTTATCGAATGGCTGACAGTAACAGCGACTGTAGACAATTCCAGAACGGGGGACAATCACGACGCGAGCCGTCGTTGAAACCGCACGCAGATCCACAAATCGGGGGAAAAGTCGCTCTCAGTGCGGGCTCAACGCACCAAGTACGGCGCCATCCACGCGATCTCGCCCGGCAGTTGCGAGCTCCAGTAGCCGCCGTCGTGCCCGCCCGGCGAGAAGCCGCCGGCAGGCGGATGGGGCAGCTGGGCGATGAACTCTTTGGTCGCCGCGTAGAACGGGTCGCTGTTGCCGCAGTCGATCCGGATGGGGATCGATGCCAGCGCGGGCAGGCCGAACACGCTGTTGGCGGCGAAGTCGTCGGGACCGTCGAAGGCGCCGGGCGCGGCGGCACCGGACGACAGCCACAGCGCAGGGCTGACCGCGGTGATGGCCGCGGTGCGGGCCGGACCGAGGCGGGCGCCCAGCAGCAGTGCGCCGTAACCACCCATAGACCAACCCAGGAAGGCGACCCGCGAGGTGTCCAGCCCCTGGCTGCCGAGCATGGGGATCAGCTCGTCGAGGACCATGGCCCCGGAATCCTCGCCCGATGCGCGCTTGTGCCAATAGCTCCCGCCGCCATCGACAGCGACGACGGCGAAGGGCGGCAGCCCGGCCGCCACAGCCTGCGCCAGACCCTGCTCGACCCCGCCGGCCATCACGCCCGCCGCGTCCTGGCCCTTGCCGTGCAGCGCGATCACCGGCCGCAGCGGCGCGGTCTGACCGGGCGGACGGGCGATGGCCCAATTGGTGTTGACGCCGCCACGCGCGGCCGATACGAACGAGCCGGTGACCATCGTCGGGGCGGGCGCGCCCGCCGATGCCGGCTCCCGCGGGGGCGGCGGCAGCAATGGTGCGCCGACACCGGTCATCGCGATATCCGGGCCGACCAGGTGTGCGGTGGATTCCAGCATGCGGCCCGCAGCGACGGCACCCGCGGCGCCTGCGACGGCTCCGGCGCCGAGTCGCAGAACAGCGCGACGGCTCAGGTTCGCCATTCGGCACATCATGCCATCGTGGGCTGTTCAGCCTAGTGGCAGGTCAAAGCCACGTTAATGATTCGGTGAAAGAGCGATGTGCCGTCGACGCTGCTGGCAGCATTGCTGAACGTGACGGCAGCGATGACCCCCAAGGGGGAACGACGACGGTATGCGCTGATCAGCGCTGCCGCCGAGCTGCTGCGCGAAGCCGGATTCGAGGCTGTGCGCCATCGTGCGGTGGCTCGTCGCGCGGGTCTGCCGCTGGCCTCGACCACGTATTACTTCTCCTCACTCGACGATCTGGTCCACAAGGCCGTCGAGTACATCTGCGCCGTCGAGACCGCGCAGCTGCGGGCCCGGGTCGATGCGCTGCCCCGCCGGCGCCGCGGAGCCGAGGCGACCGCCGACTTGCTGGTCGACCTGTTGGTCGGTGATGCGGACGGCGAGGCCAGCAGCGAAGAATTGATCTCGCGCTATGAGCGCTACATCGCCTGCGCCCGCCAGCCCGAACTCCGGGAAATCCAGCGTCGGCTGCTGCAGCAGCGGGTCGACGCCGTGGTTGAGGCCATTGCGCGCTCGGGACGCAATATGCGGGTCGACGTGGTGACCGCGCTGGTCAATGCCGTCGACGGTGCGGTGGTCTCGGCCCTCGTCAGCAATGGGGACAGCCCACGCGAACTGGCCAGGACCACGCTGATGAACGTGATCGACGTGTTGGCGCCGATCGACGAGCGCACCATCCGGGTGTAAGCGATTACGTTCGTAGGCATGGATTTCTCCGGGCTCGCCCGGCCGGCCGTGGAACTGCTGGACGGCGTGCTGGACCGGGCGTTGATCGTCGGCTACACCAAGATCGGGTCGGGACTGCGCAGGCGTTGGTGGGCGGCCGACGCGGGTCCGCGGGCGCTGGTCGGCAAGCGGGTGCTGATCACCGGGGCGACAGCGGGCATCGGCCTGGCGATGGCGCAGTCCTTTGCCGGACTGGGCGCCACCGTGCACCTGCTGGGTCGCAACACCGGCAAGGTGGATCGCGCGTCGGCCATGATCCGGGACTCGGTCGCCGACGCCCACGTCGTGGCGGAGGTCTGCGACGTCTCCGACCTCGAGGTGGTGCGGCAGTGGACGGCCGACTTCGCCAACCGCGTGCCCGCGCTGAACGGGGTGGTGCACAACGCCGGGCTGATGCCCAAGGACCGCAGTCTCACGCGTGAGGGCCACGAGGTGCAGCTGGCCACCCACGTCCTGGGTCCGCATCTGATCACCGAACGCCTGCTGCCGTTACTGCGGGCCGCGGGTGGGGCGTCGGTGATATTCGTGTCGTCCGGCGGCATGTACGGCTCGCCGCTGGTGGTCGACGATCTGGAGTCTCGGCGCAGCTACAACGGGGTGCGGGCCTATGCGCGCACCAAGAAGATGCAAGTGGTGCTGGCGGATTCGTGGGCGCGCCGGCTGGCCGGAACCGACATCCGGGTTGAGAGCATGCACCCCGGCTGGGTCGACACTCCCGGGGTGGCGGAGTACTTGCCGCGCTTTCGTGCCGTGACCAAGCCGCTGCTGCGCGATGTGGCCGACGGGGCGGACACCGCGGTGTGGCTGGTCGCCACCCGGCCGGATTCCAAGCCGGGGCATTTCTGGCATGACCGCAGCCAGCGGCCGACGACGTTCGGCTGGCAGCGTCACGAAAACCCGGTGAAGGTGCGCCGATTCCTGGAACAGGTCAGCCGGCTGACCGGAACATCGGAAGCGTGGTCGGGTCTGCGCGCCTAGCCGGTCTCGGGCTGCAGCCGCCGCAGACGGGTCTGCAGCAGCGCCACCCGATGCGCGTTGCCCGCCAGCCCGACGTACCGGTCGCCGAACGCGGCCAGCAGGGCGTCGTCCAAGCGGCGTACCGCACCTGCCGGGAAGCGGTAGTCCATCTTCTCGTTGACGGCGTCGGTGTCGAGGTTGGTCAATAGCTCCTCGAGGGCGTCCAGGGTCAGGATGCCCAGCTCGCCGAGCAAGTCGGAGATCCACGCGTAGTGCTCGGTGCGGGACCAGCCGGCTTCGGGAAAGCGGTGCCCCAGATAGGTGGCCAGCACCGGTGCCGCAACGCCCGCGCCCGCGGCGGCCGGGGTGCGGTCGTCGGCCATCGATGCCCGCAATCGGTCCCGGATCTCGGTGAACTCCCGGTCGGCCAGCTCGAGCAGGCCGGCCGCGAGCGTGAACCGGCGGTCGAGCTCGGGTGCGTGCTGCTCGGGGACCGTGCCCTTGTAGCGGATGTCGTGTTCGAACTCCGCCCACGCGTGTTGCAGGACGGTGCGCACCTGCACCGATGCGGGCTGCGTCTCACCGTCGAGCGCGACCAGCAGGTGCCGGCTCGCGTACCCCCAGCGGCCCTCGCGCGCGGTCACCTGCCCCATGTCGAGGTCGGCAAGGACCTCGAATTCCTGCGACAGCACGGTACCGACCGCGGTGACGTCCTCGCGCAGGTAGGTGATGACCCGCACGCCGACCTGGTCGGTGATCTGCGTCGACGGGTCGGTATAGAGCCGTTGGCCATGGCTGCTGCGATCGGCCTTGGCCGCGAACGACGCCACGCTCTTGGTGCGGGCCGTCACGCTCAGGTAGTTGATGCCCGCGTCGTCGAGCAGGCGCTTCACCAACGCGAGGTAGTGCTCGGTGGTGGCGATCAGGGCGGGCCGCTGCTCGGCGTAGCGGGCGACGGCTTCGCTGACCACACCGGGTGTCGGCTCCGGGGGCGCTGGGGTCAGGTCCGTCGGCAGCGTGGGCGTCACGATGTAGCCGGTCGCGAAGTCCCCGTAGGTGGTCACCGAAGCGGGCCGGCGCGTCGCGTAGAGCCCGACGTAGGCGCACACCACCGCGTCGATCGGATCCTCGGCTCGTCGCAGCTCGCTCTTGCGCTTCGCGTCCTCGACGGCGGTGCGCATGGCGATCCATTCTGGGTGTTCGACGACGCGTAGCGGCACAGACGCCTGTGCGAGCCTTTCGATCTCGTCCATCAGCCGCAGCAGTTCGGTTCGCAGCTGGGTGAAGTCGCGGCCCTGCTTGTTCTTGTATTTCAGTGTGCGGCCGAGCCGGAACAGCACCACTGTGGCCGGATGCGGATAGACCTCGATGGCTCGCCGCGACGCCCGCGATTGCGGGTCCATGTCCAGCCCGAGCGCTTGGGCGATCCGGGCACCGCGTGGTGCGCCGGCGAATTCGGGCTTGCCGGTGTTCGACGGGTGCGCGCCGGCCTGGAACTTGGCGAAGTCGCGGTTCAATTCGGTCTCGCAATCCCGCTGACCGGTCGGGTTCGTCACCACAAGCGGAGCGTCGATCGCAACCAGACACGGTCCGTCGACATAGGGCTTCATTTCGGCGAGGATGCTCGAATCGTCTTGCGCGGTGGCGATATGAACGAGCCGGCCGTCGGCGTCGAGCACGGCCACTCCGGTGGGCTTGCGTTCACCCCAGGCCAGGTCCAGGCCGACAAAGTGCATCCGTCTACCTTGCCGTATCAGGGCCGTAAGCTGATGCGTTGTGACAATCCCTAATGTCCTGGCCGGCCGCTACGCCAGCGCGGATATGGTCGCGATCTGGTCGCCCGAGGCCAAGATCGTCGCCGAGCGCAAGCTCTGGCTCGCGGTACTGCGCGCCCAGTCCGAACTCGGCGTTGCCGTTCCCGATGGTGTTCTCGAGGACTACGAACGAGTGCTCGAACAGGTCGACCTGGCGTCGATCGCCGCGCGTGAACGCGTCACCCGCCACGACGTCAAGGCCCGCATCGAGGAATTCAACGCGCTGGCCGGCCACGAACACGTGCACAAGGGCATGACGAGCCGCGATCTCACCGAGAACGTCGAGCAGCTGCAGATCCGCCGCTCGTTGCAACTCGTGCACGCCCACGGCGTGGCCGTGGTGGCGCGACTTGCCGAAAGTGCGGTGCTGTACCGCGACCTGGTGATGGCGGGCCGCAGCCACAACGTCGCAGCGCAGGCCACCACGTTGGGTAAGCGGTTCGCCTCGGCCGCCGAGGAGACGCTGATCGCGTTGCAGCGCATCGCTGAACTGATCGAGCGCTACCCGCTGCGCGGCATCAAGGGCCCGGTGGGCACCGCGCAGGACATGCTCGACCTGTTCGACGGCGATGCCGTCCGGCTCGCCGAGCTGGAGCGCCGGATCGCTGAATTCCTCGGATTCAATGGCGTTTTCAGCAGCGTCGGGCAGGTCTATCCCCGGTCGCTGGATCACGACGTGTTGTCGGCTCTGGTTCAGCTGGGTGCCGGTCCGTCGTCGTTCGCGCACACCGTGCGGCTGATGGCAGGCCACGAACTGGTGACCGAAGGGTTCGCGCCGGGACAGGTCGGTTCGTCGGCGATGCCGCACAAGATGAACACCCGCAGCTGCGAGCGGGTCAACGGCTTGCAGGTGGTGCTGCGCGGCTACGCGTCGATGGCCGCGGAACTGGCTGGCGCGCAATGGAATGAGGGTGACGTCTTCTGCTCGGTGGTGCGCCGGGTGGCGCTGCCCGACGCGTTCTTCGCGATCGACGGACAGATCGAGACGTTCCTGACCGTGCTCGACGAGTTCGGTGCCTACCCCGCGGTGATCCAGCGTGAACTGGATCGCTATCTGCCGTTCCTGGCCACCACCAAGGTGCTCATCGCGGCGGTGCGGGCCGGCGTCGGGCGGGAGACCGCCCACGAGGTGATCAAGGAACACGCGGTGGCCGTCGCGCTGGCGATGCGCGAAAAGGGTTTGGAACCAGATCTTCTGGACCGGCTCGCCGCCGACGAGCGGCTGCCGCTGGACCGGGCGGCGCTGGACGCCGCGCTGGCCGACAAGCAGGCCTTCACCGGGGCGGCAAGTAGTCAGGTCGACCAGGTGGTCGCCGCGGTCGAGGAGCTGGTCAGTGCCTACCCCGACGCTGCCAAGTACGCTCCGGGATCGATCCTCTAAGGCCCGTGCCGCTCACATCACGGCGTGACCGGCGTCGACGGGTAGTGCCACGCCGGTGATGTAGCGACCCTTCGGGCTGGCCAGAAAGATCACGGCATTGGTGACGTCCTCGGACTCGACGAGCGGGACCGGCATCAGGTTGGCCGACAGTGCCGCAGCGTTCGGCTGCTCCTGAATCATCCGAATAGTGTTCTCATTGAGGATCATCGGCGTGGCAACACCGCTCGGGTGCACGGTGTTGACCCGGATGCTGTGCTGCGCATAGGCATTGGCCGCCGAGCGCATCAGTCCCACCACACCGTGCTTGGCGGCGGCGTAGGCGAACATCGCCGCGCTGCCGTCACCGCCGCGCCCGACCAGACCCTGCGCCGAGCTGGTCAAGATGATGGAACCGCCGCGGCCCTTGCGGATGATCGAGGGCACGGTGGCCGCGATGGTGTGCCAGACGCCGTTCAGATTGGTCTCGACGATGTCGCGGTACAACTGCTCATCGAGCGGATCCTTGAGGCCGATGGCCACCACCCCGGCGTTGGCCACGACGATGTCGATGTCACCGAGTGTGTCCACACCGCTCTGCACTCCGGCCTGCAGGGCGGCAAGGTCACGGACGTCGGCGACGACCGGCACGATGCGACGGCCCTGGGCCTCGACGAGCCGGACGGTCTCGTCGAGATCCTCTTTGGTCGCCAGCGGATAGGGGATCGAGTCGATATCGGCGCAGCGGTCGATGGCGATGATGTCGGCACCCTCGGCGGCCAGCGCAACGGCATGGCTCCTGCCCTGCCCGCGGGCGGCGCCGGTGACTACTGCGACGGTATCGATGAGGTCTGCCACGAGGCGGACTCTAACCGATCCTCCTCCGACTATGAGAAGCTTCGAGGAGCCATGGCGAAACCCAAAGGTGCAGCGTCGGCCAACTCCTCGTTCCTGGGCCGGCCGGTCGGCGCCAACAGCGAGGAGACGAGGCAGCGGATCCTCGAGGCAACCATGCGCTGCGTCGCGGAGGTGGGCTACTCGAGGACGACGATCCGCGAGATCGCCCGCGAGGCCAAGATGACCAGCGGCAGCCTCTATCACTACTTCCCGAACAAGGCCGAGCTCGTCAGGGCCACCTTCGACGAGGTCGCGACCATCGCCGTGCCCAGACTCGAACAGGCCGCCGAGCAGAACGCCGCCACCCTCGACAAGCTGATGGCCGTACTTGACGAGAGCGTACGGGTGATGCGGGACTACCCGCTGGCGGTCGCCTTCGACCGGGCCATCCGCGCCGAGAGCCCACAACACCTGAATCTCGCCGAGACCAGCGATACCCGGTTTGTCGCATTACGCAACCTGATCCGCGACATCCTCGAGCAGGGTGTCCACGACAAGGAGTTGGGCCGCGGTGTCGATGTGGAGAGTGCCGCCAACGCGGTGTACATGATTTTCCGAGGCCTCAACGAATACGCCTCCAGCGCACCGCCGCCCGATGAGTATCACGCCACGGTGGCCGCGCTCAAACAGCTGCTGCGCGGTCAGCTTTTCAGTTCCGGCAGTTCGAGGTCCACGCGCTGACGGTTCACCCGCCGCCGAGATCTGCACCAGGGTCGTGATTGCGGTCGGTTAGCAGCCGTGCTGTCGATCTCGATGGATGAAGTCGGCACAGCGCTCGCCGACCATGATCGCCGGCGCATTGGTGTTCGCCCGGGGGATACGCGGGAACACCGACGCGTCGGCCACCCGCAAGCCTTGTACGCCAAGCACTTTCAGATTCACGTCCAGGACGCTGTCCTGGTCGTTGCCCATCGCGGCCGAGCAGGCAGGGTGGCCGGTGGTGGCGACCGAACTTCGCACCCACGCCTCGATCTGAGCATCGGTGACGACCTCGGGGCCAGGGTGCAGTTCCGCGGTGATCACCGACCCGAACGGCTCGGTGGCGACGATCTCCCTGGTGCGGCGCACCACCCGGATGAACGCCTGCACATCGTCGGGATGGGACAGGGTGTTGAGCCGGATCTCCGGCGCGTCATGGGGATCCGCTGATTGCGCGAGCACCGTACCGCGGCTCTTGGGCGTCCAGTAGGACTGCAGCACCGACGATGCGCGGCGCAGCTCACGCTCCATCGCCACGAGGTTGACGTAGCTGGGAGCATGGATCAACTGGAAGTCCGGCGCAGGCAGTTCCGGGTAGGACCGGATGTGGGCGAGTGCCTCCATCGCGTTGCTGGTCATCTTCCCGCTGCGCCGAAAAAGCCAGCGCAGCAACCACCGTGGCTTCTGGGCGTCGGACAGCCCGACGAAACGTGGCTGCACATCCCAGGCCATCGCTGTCGCCGGATGATCGGTGAGATTGGTTCCCACCCCGGGGTTTTCGACGATAGGCGTGATGCCGACCGCACGTAGATGGTCGGCGGCACCGATTCCGGAGAGCTGCAGCAACTGGGGTGTCCCGTATGCGCCGGCTGACAGGATCACTTCGCGATTGGCGGCCGCAACCACGCGTCGCCCCTTGCGTTCGTACTCCACACCGACGGCGCATCCATCCCGGATCACCACCCGGTGGACCAGCGCGCCGGTCACCAGGGTGAAGTTGGAACGGCGCCGCGCCGCAGGCAGATACGCGCGTGCGGTGTTCCAGCGTTGCCCCTTCCACACCGTTACCGGCGCGATGGACGTGCCGTCGAGATCGGGTCCGCCGAGATCTTCGTTGTCGGAGACACCGGCGGCCCGGGCGGCGGCCACCCACCGGGTGGACGTCACGTCCGGCTCGGCCAGCCGGGTCACCCGGATCGGTCCCGAGGTCCCGTGTGCCGGCGCACCGAGATAGTGCGACTCGATGCGGCGGAACACCGGCTCGACGTCGGACCAGCCCCAGCCAGGCAGCTGCCAGCCGTCGTAGTCGAGTTGGGTGCCCCGCACCCACACCATCGCGTTCATCGAACTGGTGCCGCCGAGGACGCGGCCGCGCGGTTGCGGAATGGTGCGTCCGTCGCATGCGGACTCAGCCACGGAGCTGTAGTCCCAGTCGGTCGGGCCACCCATCTGCGCGGCATAGGCCAGCGGCGCGCGCACGGTGAGCCGCCGATCCGAGCCGCCGGCTTCCAGCAAGAGGACGCTGGATGCCCCTGCGGCCAGGCGACCAGCCAGAGCGCAACCCGCCGATCCGGCACCGATCACGATGTAGTCGTAGTCAGCCACGGTTTCCGACGCTAGCCCTCGTCGATCTCGATCGCGTGTTCGGGGCAGTCGTGTGACGCCTTGAGGACGAGATCGGTGTATTGCTCTGGTATCTCGTCGAGCACCACCTCGGCGAAGCCGTCAGGGGTCCAGCTGAACACCGCCGCGCATATCGATACGCAGTCGCCGTGCCCGGCGCAGCGGTCGGAATCGACCGACGCCTTCATAGGCTCCCCATTCGTCAGATCTCGACACCTTCGTAGCTGGCGAGCATATCGGGATCGGGTAACGCCATTTGCAGGTATACGTCGATGCGGACGATCTTTCCTGTCGAGCCGAACTCGTAGACCGATACCGAATTAACCGAGTTGCTGAATTCGCCGATTCTGCTGCGCTCTTCGAGCTCCAGGAACACCACGTCGCCGGCTTCGGTGACCCGTTTGAACGTGGCGTCCCACTCCGACGACGTCGCCCAATTGGTCAGGAAGGTGACGTATTCTCCCCAGTTCATCACCTCTTTGAAATTGCCTACCCGGACGAAGTTCTCGGTGTCGATCAGCTCGGCCAGCGGTGCCCAGCTCTGGGCGGTGAAGCCCGGTTGTTTGGCTTGGTCGACCAACCGCTTCATCAGCTCGCTGTAGTCCAGCACCGTGCGGGCCCGGGTCATGAGACAGTCAATCCCTCTTCGGCCAGTCGGCGTTCCAAAGCGTCGGTGTACTCATGGGTTCCGTGGAACGGTCCGTGCGCGCCGATGGCGACGTCGAGGAAATCGCTGTACTCGCTGTTGACGTGGGTTTCCCAGCGCACGACCTCGCCGTCGTCGTTGGTGTCCACGAAACTGTAGGAGTAGAAGCCCATTACGGCGCCATCGGCCTTGTTGGTGCCCTGCCAGCGGGTCTTCATCACGAAGCCGTTGTCTCCGGGCCAGTGCCGGAAGTCGACGGGCTTCCAGTCCGGGAATCGCAGCGAATAGACCTTGGCCTCCATGGTGGAGGCGCGGGCCGATTCCTCGGGGAACTCGCTGAGTTTGAACGCCTCGTCGCCGGTGAAGTAGGGCGAGGCGTACATGCAGTCCGGATGGAATTTCCAGACTTCGACGAACTTTTCGCCGTCCTGCACGCCCTGGCGCAGGTAGGCGTCCCCGTAGGCGTGGGCCATCCGGGTGTGCAGGGCGATCCGGTCCTCGAGGTTCACTTGCTGCCTTCCTGGGACAGATATCTGTCCACGACTGAGTGGAAATGTGCGATGACGACTTCCTCCTTGACCAAGGTCAAGTGATCCAGCTTGGTGTTGCGCAGGCCCAGCTGTTGGCGCGGCATTTGCACGTAATCCTGGTGCAGGGCTTCGAAATACTTGTAGCTGCCGGGCTCGTCGACCTCGATGAGGTCCACCTTGAACTGGTCACTGATCTCCGGCGGCAGGTACATGAAGCTGGCGACGTGCCAGATGCATCGGTTCGGGTCACCGTCGGGATGCGGGACGGCCATGATGACGTGGCATTCACCGGCCCGGATTGTCATGAAGAAGTTCGGGAACAGTGTCCAGCCGTGGTTGTCGCTCATCTGCTCGTCAGTGAGCCCGCTGACGTCCAGGCCCATCCCGGTCAGGGTGTCTCGAGTGGCCTGCTGCAACAGTTTTCGGGCGGTGACATCCTCGGGAAAGGTGACCGAACCATCGTCCGCCGTGTATGGCTTGACGAGCTCTTGGAAGCGCGGGATCACCGCCGCCGTCCCGGGAAAGGTCTCGGGCAGCGCCATGATGCCTTCGACCTGTTTGTCGGCGTTGGCGCCTCTCACTTCGAAGGGAGCCATGGCGATGCTGTGGTTTTCGAAGAACCGGTACCGGCTGGTGGCGGGGTCGATCTCCAGGACGGCCAGCAGCTGCGGGTGTATGCCGTTGATGTGGTAGCCCTCGTCGAAGGCGTCCAGCACGACTTTCCAATTGCAGTCCAGCGGCTCGCGGACGTTCATCACGGTGACCATCTGGTCGAGGCGGTACGGCGCCAGTATCGCCATGGCCTCCACCCCGATCCACTCCGACAATGGGGCGCCGCCGGGATCGGGGTTGATGAAGATGAAGCCGCCGAACGTGTCGACCGGCACCTCGATCAGCGAGTTGTCGTCCTTGTCGAGCGGGCCGGCGTCGGCCTCACGCAGCAGCCCCTTCAGCTTGCCCTCCAGGTCGTAAGACCACAGGTGGTACTGGCACAGGAACCCGCGCTTGGTGTTGCCGGTGCCCTGGCAGAGGACGTTGCCGCGGTGCCGGCACGCGTTGACGAAGCCGCGAAGCTTCTCGTCCTTGCCGCGCACGATGACGAACGACTGGTCGTAGATCGTGTACACCTTCCAGTCGCCGACTTTGGGCAGCTCGTCGACCCGGCCGGCGAACTGCCAGACCTTCATCCAGAGCAGCTCGCGCTCGCGCGCGGCGTACTCGGGGGAGGTGTAGCGCTCGGTGCTGATGGACATGTTGTAGGTGCCCGGCGCGAAATCATCGGGTCCCGGGGCGTGGTCGACCCATTGCCCAGGCAGGACGGTGGACGTCATGGAATCGAACCTCCTGTGTGACAGCGGCTTTCGGGCTACACGCTGGGCCATTGCATAGTAATCAATCGATTGATTAATTACTATGCGACGACGACGCGACGGTGTCAAGGTTCGGTGCGATTTCGCTCGCCCAGCGGCGATTAACGCGCCGACATCGCCGAGGGCCGCCAGGCGCGGGGGAGTGCGACGCCTGCCGAGCGCAGTTCGAGAGCGGCCAGCCCGCGGATCGCGTACGGATCCTCGCGCCGCCACGCACCGACCGGGTCGAAGCTCACCTCGGTCAGCTTGCGCAACGGCCGGTTGGCCAGCGCCCGCAGTGCCAGCAGCTGTTCCCCTGCCGGAGTTCGGGCCAGCATGATGACCGTCCATTTGCGGCGGAAGAAGCGGATGCGCAGGAACAGCCACGGCATCCCGATCGCCAGGATCGGCGGCGCGGCCACGGCGATGCCCAGCAGCACGGCCAGCCAGGAGGCGGTGGTGTCCAGGTTGTGGCCCGCGCCCGCCAGGTCGAGTGCGGCCTCGCTGGCCGCGCGCAGCGGCTTGGAGACGGTGTCTCCGACGAGTGGGATTTTGTGGGCACTGTCACCGGCCGAGTGCAGGTTGTCCGAGATCCCGGTCGCGCCGTCCTTGACCTGGCGGCCCACCTCGGCGATCGTCGCGACCGCGGAATGCACCGCCAGCCCGACCAGCACCCACACGGTGATCCACGACGCGACCAGCAGGTCGCTGAACAACTGCGCGATGAGCCGGCCTGGCGTGGTGGCGTAGGGCAGGAACCGCGATCTCATGGCTTGATCCCAGCACAGTCGCGCCCCGTGAGCGGCCGATAGGCTGACGCGATGCGCCCTGCTCTGAGCGACTATCCACATCTGGCCAGCGGTAAGGTTCGCGAGATCTATCGCATCGACGACGAGCACCTGTTGTTCGTCGCCAGCGACCGGATCTCGGCCTACGACTACATCCTGGACAGCCTGATCCCCGACAAGGGCCGCATCCTCACCGCGATGAGCGTGTTCTTCTTCGACTACATCGACGCGCCGAACCACCTGGCCGGCCCGCCCGACGACCCCCGCATCCCCGACGAAGTGCTGGGCCGCGCCCTGGTGGTGCGCCAGCTGGAGATGGTGCCGATCGAGTGCGTTGCCCGCGGCTACCTGACCGGTTCGGGCCTGCTGGACTACCAGCGCGACGGCAAGGTCTGCGGTATCGCGCTGCCCCCGGGACTGGTCGAGGCCAGCAAGTTCGACGAGCCGCTGTTCACCCCGGCGACCAAGGCCGAGCTGGGTGAGCACGACGAGAACATCTCCTTCGCCCGGACCATCGAACTGGTCGGCGCGGTACGCGCCAACCAGCTCCGCGAGCGCACCCTGCAGATCTACATCCAGGCCGCCGACCATGCCCTGACCAAGGGCATCATCATCGCCGACACGAAGTTCGAGTTCGGTGTCGACGCCGATGACCGAGTGGTGCTTGCCGACGAGGTCTTCACCCCGGACTCGTCGCGGTACTGGCCTGCCGACACCTACCAGCAGGGGGTAGTGCAGCCCAGTTTCGACAAGCAGTTCGTCCGCAACTGGCTCACCGGAGAAGAATCGGGCTGGGACCGCTACGGTTCGGCTCCCCCGCCGTCATTGCCCGACGATATCGTCGAAGCGACCCGCGCCCGCTATATCGAAGCCTACGAACGCATTTCAGGTTTGTCGTTCGCCGACTGGATCGGACCTAACCCATGATTCCTCCCATCGCCAAGCGGGTCGACACCGAACGTGTCTTCCACGACGATGTCTTCGTCGATCCCTACGAGTGGTTGCGCGAAAAGTCCGACCCGGAGGTCATCGGCCACCTGGAAGCCGAGAACACCTACGCCGACGAAGCCACCGCGCACCTCGAGCCGTTGCGGCAGAAGATCTTCGAGGAGATCAAGGCCCGCACCAAGGAAACCGACATGTCGGTTCCGACCCGGCGCGGCGACTGGTGGTACTACGGGCGCAGCTTCGAAGGCAAGCAGTACGGCGCGCACTGCCGCTGCCCGATCTCCGGTCCCGACGACTGGGACCCGCCGGTGTTCGATGAGAACACCGAGGTCCCCGGCGAGCAGGTGTTGCTCGACGAGAATGTCGAGTCCGACGGCCAGGACTTCTTCTCGCTCGGCGCCAGCAGCGTGAGCCTGGACGGGAACCTGTTGGCCTATTCGGTCGACGTCGTTGGTGATGAGCGATACACCCTGCGGTTCAAGGACTTACGCACCGGTGAACTGATCGGAGACGAGATCGTCGGGATCTCGTCCGGGGTCACGTGGGCGGCCGACAATGCCACCGTCTACTACACGACGGTCGACGAGGCGTGGCGCCCGGACACCGTGTGGCGCCATCGGCTCGGCGCAGGCGAAACCGATGAGCAGGTGTTCCACGAACCCGACGAACGGTTCTGGATCGGGATGGGGCGCACCCGCAGCAACAAGTACCTGATTATTGCGGCCGGCTCCGCGATCACCTCGCAGGTCTGGTTCGGCGACGCCGCCGACCCGAATACCGAGTTCACCAGCGTGCTTCCGCGCCGTGCCGGTATCGAATACTCGGTGGATCACGCGGTCGTCGGGGGAGAGGACAAGTTCCTCATCCTGCACAACGACGGCGCGGTCAACTTCACCCTCGTCGAAGCGCCGGTCGCCGACCCGACCGACCAGCGCACCCTGATCGAAGCGCGCGACGATGTGCGCCTCGACGGTGTCGACGTCTTCGCTGACCACGTGGTGGTCAGCTATCGCAGGGAGGCGCTACCGCGAATCCAGTTGTGGCCCATCAACGCTGACGGCTATGGCGCACCCGAGGAGATCGCCTTCGACTCGGAACTGTCGTCGTCGGGCATGGCAGGCAACCCCAACTGGTCCACCCCGAAGCTGCGGGTGGGCACCACCTCGTTCGTGACCCCGCTGCGCATCTACGACCTCGACCTGGCCACCGGTGAGCGCACGCTGCTGCGCGAGCAGCCGGTGCTCGGTGGCTACAACAGTGCGGATTACGTCGAGCACCGGGACTGGGCGGTTGCCGAGGACGGCACTCGCGTGCCGATCTCCGTCATCTACAAGGCGGGTATCGAATTCCCAGCTCCCGCACTGCTGTACGGCTACGGCGCCTACGAGTCGTCTGAAGATCCCCGTTTCTCGGTGGCCCGGCTGTCGCTCCTGGACCGGGGAATGGTCTTCGCCATCGCCCACATTCGCGGTGGCGGTGAGATGGGCCGGCTCTGGTACGAGCACGGCAAGATGCTCGAGAAGCAGAACACCTTCACCGACTTCATCGCTGTGGCACAGCATCTCGTCGACAGCGGCCTGACCCGGCCGCAGAACCTGGTGGCACTCGGTGGCAGCGCAGGCGGTCTGCTGATGGGTGCGGTCGCGAACCTGGCGCCGGGACTGTTCGCCGGAATCCTCGCGCAGGTGCCCTTTGTGGACCCCCTGACCACCATTCTGGATCCGTCGTTGCCGTTGACGGTCACGGAGTGGGACGAGTGGGGAAACCCGTTGGAGAACAAGGACGTCTACTTCTATATGAAGTCCTATTCGCCCTACGAGAACGTGGAAGCCAAGGAGTATCCGGCGATCCTGGCGATGACATCGCTGAACGACACCCGGGTTCTCTACGTCGAGCCTGCGAAGTGGGTTGCCGCGCTTCGGCACACCAAGACCGACGGACATCCGGTGCTGCTGAAGACTCAGATGGCTGCCGGCCACGGCGGGATCAGCGGCCGCTACGAGCGCTGGAAAGAGGCGGCATTCCAGTACTCGTGGCTGCTGGCCACCGCCGGTGCTTGCTAGTGTCAGCCACATGAGTCTGACCGACATCCCGCTCACCACGCTCGCCGGCACGCCCACCTCGCTGGCCGACTACGCCGACCGCGCGGTCCTTCTGGTCAACGTCGCCTCCAAGTGTGGCCTGACCCCGCAATACGGGGCTCTGGAGCAACTTGCCCGCGACTACGCAGACCGTGGCCTCGCCGTGATCGGTGTGCCGTGCAACCAGTTCATGGGGCAGGAGCCGGGAACGCCAGAGGAAATCCAGACCTTCTGCTCGACGACGTACGGGGTGACGTTCCCGCTGCTGGCCAAGACCGACGTCAACGGTCCGGAACGGCATCCGCTGTACGCCGAGCTCACCACGTTCGCCGACGGTGACGGCCAGGCAGGCGACATCCAGTGGAACTTCGAGAAGTTCGTGATCGCACCCGGCGGCACGGTGGTCAACCGGTTCCGCCCGCAAACCACGCCGGATGCCCCCGAAGTGGTTGCGGCGATCGAAGCGGTCCTGCCGGGCTGAACCCGATAGACGCCTGACATCTTGATGCCGGTCACCGTCTGGACACCTGAAATTGCCACACTGGGGACGTGGCTGGACAACTCATCGTGTCGGTGTCCGGGATCAACGACCGGACGCTACGCGACGTCACCGAGTTCTGCGGCGCACTCGACGACCGCAAGGTCCCGGTGTCGCTGCTTGTCGCGCCGCGCCAAAAGAACGGCTATCGCCTGGAATCCGACCCGCGCACTCTTCTCTGGCTGATCACCCGCCGCGCGAAAGGGGATGCGGTGGTGCTGCACGGATTCGACGCGGCCGCCACCAAGAAGCGCCGCGGCGAGTTCGCCGCCTTGCCTGCTCACGAGGCGAACCTGCGGCTGATGGGCGCCGACCGGGTCCTCGAACATGTCGGACTGCGGACCCGGCTGTTCGCAGCGCCGGGTTGGACGGTCTCCTCGGGAACAGATTTTGCCCTGCCGCGCAACGGCTTCCGGCTACTCGTTGACCTGCACGGCATCACTGACCTGGTATCCGGCGAGACGGTGCGCGCACGGGTGGTCGGTATCGGTGAAGGTTTCGTGACCGAACCGTGGTGGTGCCGCACGCTGGTACTCTCCGCGGAACGCACCGCGCGGCGCGGCGGTATCGTCCGATTGGCTGTCACCGCACGGCAACTCGGCAAGGTCGGCCCCCGTCAGGCGATGCTCGACGCGATCGATCTGGCCCTGATGCACGGCTGCGTGCCGACGGTGTACCGCTGGGGAACCGGCACCGCGGTCCCCGCCAGCTCAGCGGCCTGACCCACTCGCGGTCGTCGCCATCCCGCCGTCGACGGGGATGATCGCCCCGTTCACGTAGGAGCCGGCCCGGCTGGCCAGGAAGACCGCGATACCGGCCATATCGTCGTCGCGGCCGATCCGCCGCATCGGCGACGAAGCCGCTATCGCGTCCCCGAACGCGTCCAGCGTGGCGGCCATCATCTTCGACTGGAACGGGCCAGGCGCCACCGCGTTCACCGTGATGTGTTGCGGTCCAAGCTCTTTGGCAAGAACTCGAGTCAACTGGTGCAGGGCAGCCTTGCTGGCCGAGTAGGAGTAGGTATTCATGATCGGGACGTGGATCCCGTCGATGCTGCCGATGTTGATCACCCGTGCGGGGTCGTCCTGACTGCCCGCCTTGCGCAACGCGCCCACCAGCTCCTGCACCACCCAGAACGGTGACTTCACGTTGAGGTCGAGCACCTTGTCCCACGCCGAGGCCGGAAACGACTCCAGCGGTTCACCCCACGTCGCGCCGGCGTTGTTGACCAGGATGTGCAGCTCGTCGGTGTCGGCCAGGACTTCGGCGGCCAGCCGCTTGCACTCCTCCTGCTTCGACAGGTCCGCAGGAATGGCCCGGACCGTTCCGAACTCCGAGAGCTCCTCGACGGCCTGCGCGCACTTGTCGGCCTTGCGGGAACTGATGATCACACTGGCTCCCGCCTGCAGCAGACCGCGCGCGATCATCACCCCGATACCACTGCTCCCGCCGGTGACCAACGCGGTCTTGCCGGACAGTCCGAACAGGTTCACGAGATCGGTTGTGCTCACAGATTTCTCCTCATGGGCGTCTATTCCGGCGGCTGGTCGAGCAGGTGTCGGCGCTGGGCTTCTTGTTGTGCGCGAAGCGCCTTGAGGTCGTAGCGAGGATCGCCGTCCAGGTCGAAGACGGCACGTTTGGCGGCGGCGTCCCATCGCACCCCGACGACGTCGCCGACGGCGGGTTTCAGTCCTCCGACGGTGAAGGTGTCGGTGAGCTCGATGCGGACGGGTCCGCCGCCCGCGGGGTGAACGTCGATGATGAATTCGTACTTGCGGTAGTCATTGGTCGCGATCTTGGCAGCCTGCTGCGCGTGCACAACGGTCGCCAGAGCGCGTTGCCCGTGTCGGCGCACCCGCCAGTTGTCGAACATCAGCTGATCAATTCGCCTGTCTGCCTTGCGACCTCAGAACCGGAACGAGTTCTCTTCCGGCAACACTCGGAAATCGGTGTCGGTCATCTCGGTGAGCCGACCGTAATAGATTCCCCGAGCCTCCGGAGCAACTATGCCCTGATGAATCGGGACCGCATGCGCCGGTGCCACCGCCCGCAGGTAGTCGACGGCCTCGGAGATCCGCATCCACGGCGCGGCCGCCGGTGCGGCCAACACGTCGACCGGTTCATCCGGCACAAACAATGCGTCACCGGGATGCATGAGCCGGGCGGGATGGTCGGCGTCGCCGACCAGATACGAGATGTTGTCGATCACCGGGATCTCCGGATGGATGACGGCGTGCCGGCCGCCGACCCCGCGGATCGTCAGCCCCGCGACGTCCAGCTGGTCACCGACGTGCACGGCGCGCCAGGGTTCACCGAGTTCGGCCGCGGTCGCCGGATCGGCGTACAGCACGGCGTTGGGGTTGGCCTCGACCAGCGCGGGCAGCCGCTCCCGGTCGGCGTGGTCGGGGTGTTGATGGGTGATCAGGATCGCCGACAGGCCGGTCACACCCTCGAAACCGTGGGAGAAATTTCCCGGGTCGAACAACAGCGTGGCGCCATCGAACTCGGCGAGAAGGCATGAATGCCCGAAATGCGTCAGTTCCATGTTTACGATTGTGCGCGCATGGGGAGGCGTCAAAACGTGCGGTGGCTCGTCGCAGTGATGCTGGTGGCCTGCGGGCTCGCAGTCGCGCCGCCCGCTGCCGCCGACGAGCAGTGTCCGCCTAACTGCGACCGCATCCCCGACGCCGCCTGGATCGCGCCCTGGGCGATGCCGCTCAACGCCCGGTACACCTGGCCACGTCTGGCCGGTGTGGCGGTGACCGCCACCGCGCCCCGGTTCCGGTTCGAGGAATTGTGCGGCACGCCGGCGATGGCCCAGGATCCGCGCGCCTACGCCGTCGCCGAACGGGCAACGGTGGTCAACCCCGACGGCCAGTGGCAGCTACAGGCGACGGTGATGCACTGGCGCGGGGAGACCTGGCGGGGTGGCCAGCTCGTCGACGACGTCTTCCACCACGCGCTCACCGCACTGCGAGCCTGCCAGCGCACCAACCCGCAGGCCTCACCCTCGCTGACCATCGACCAGCAGGACCGGCTGGCCGCAGTGGTCAGCGGACCGGTGATCCTGCACCAGTACCTGGTGGCCAACCCCGCCAACAGCACGGTCACCGAGCTGGCGCTGTGGTCGACCGCGCCTCCACTGACCGCGTGGCCGGCGGCCGCCGACGAGACCGTGCTCGATGCGCTCGGCGCGCCGCTGTGCACCGCCTACATCGGGTCATGCCCGTGACCCGCCGGTAGAGTTACCACCGCAACATTCCCCGACGTCAGCAGGAGAGCCCGTGGCCCGTGTGGTGGTCAACGTGATGCCCAAAGCCGAGATTCTCGACCCCCAGGGGCAGGCGATCGTCGGCGCACTGGGTCGGCTGGGACATGCCGGTATCTCAGATGTCCGGCAGGGCAAGCGATTCGAACTCGAAGTCGATGACTCGATCAGTGATTCTCAACTCGCCGAGATCGCCGAGTCGCTGCTGGCCAACACCGTGATCGAGGACTGGTCGGTCATCAGGGAGCAAGCGTGAGCGCACGGATCGGGGTCATCACCTTCCCCGGCACGCTCGACGACGTCGACGCCGCCCGCGCGGTGCGACTGGCCGGCGCCGAAGCGGTCAGCCTCTGGCACGGTGACGCCGACCTCAAGGGCGTCGACGCCGTGGTGGTGCCGGGGGGTTTCTCCTACGGCGACTACCTGCGCTGCGGCGCGATCGCAAAGTTCGCACCGGTCATGGGTGAGGTCATCACCGCGGCCGACAAGGGCCTGCCGGTGCTCGGCATCTGCAACGGATTCCAGGTGCTGTGCGAGGCCGGGTTGCTGCCCGGCGCGCTGACCCGCAACGCCGGTCTGCACTTCATCTGCCGCGATGTGTGGCTGACGGTGGACTCGATCACCAGCACGTGGACGTCGCGCTACGAGTCCGGTGCCGAGCTGCTGGTGCCGCTGAAGTCCGGTGAGGGCCGCTACGTGGCCAGCGAAGCCGTGCTCGACGAACTCGAGGGCGAAGGCCGGGTGGTGTTCCGCTACGCCGACAACCCCAACGGCTCGATGCGCGATATCGCCGGCGTCAGCTCGGCCAACGGCCGGGTCGTCGGACTGATGCCGCACCCCGAGCACGCCACCGAAGCGCTGACCGGCCCGTCCGACGACGGGCTCGGCTTGTTCCTCTCCGCGCTCGACGCGGTGCTGGCCTCCTCTTAGCCGTCGCGTTGACGCCGAGATCGACGCTAGCGCGGAGCCTTCTTGTACTCTCGCGCGCTCACGTCAATCTCGGCCAACACGGTCGCCGAGATTGATTTCATGCAGGAAATGTTCGAGTGGAGGTCTGCGTGAGTTCAATCTCGATGGAACTGAACCGACGCGGAACCACACAGTCGATTTGACCGATGCCACCCAGGGACGAGGCGGCGTACCGCCTAGGTGGTCAGCGCGACCGACGCCTCGGCGGTGTAGCAGAGGAACGTCAGCGTCTCCTGCATGTACAGCTGCACGGTGTCGGCATCGTGGCTCAGGTAACCGATCGCGACGTCGGTGCCCAGCTGAAGGTCGAAATCCCCACCACGGGTGCTCAGCAGGAACGCCCCGTCGATCGCGGGCGCCCAGATGATCTCGCCGTCCACCAGCCGGTTGAGGTGCTCGCGGATCGGATAGCCGTGCTCGGTGGTCTCGCTGACCTTGGTGTAGGCATCGGCTGACAGCAGCACAGAGTAGGGCCCGTCCACCCCCGCGAGCCGCAGCTCGGAAAGAGCCTGGGCGAAGACGTCGGGGTATTCACGGGCATCCTCGGGCAGCGCCAGCGCCGGGTTGGAGCTGCAGCTGCGGATCCCGTCGATCGACGCCGCCGAGTAGCCCTCGAAGATCGCGCGGTCCTCGATGAACGCCAGCTTCTTGGCGGCGTCCTTGACCGGATCCCAGTCGGAGTCCTGTGCGCCGCGCTCCACATCGTCGATCGCGGTGCGCGACACCGTGAACGGCACCCGTAGCCGCACCAGCGGCTTGGACTCTCGAAGATGGGCCACCACGCCGTCGCCGGGTGCCGACACGTCGAGCAGATGGCCGGTGCTGACCGCGGCCGTCACTGGCCCGCCCGGATCGCTGACGTCGACGACCCGCCGGCCTGCGATGTGTCGCTTGAACGTCCGGGTGGCCTCCAATTCGATTTCGCTCCAAGCAGATTCAGTGATCGGAGCGAGCTCGCGGTAGAGGTTGTTCATCAGGACTGTCCTTTCAGGCTGCCGATCGCCAATGAGCCGTCGGAAGTGGTGGCTGGTGCCGGGGGAGCCGCCTCGGTCTCGCCGAAGCCCGGTCTCGGCGGAGGATCGTTCAGGAAATCGACGATGGGGGTGAAGAACATCGTTCCGGTCAACGCGGTGGAGAAGTCCAGGATGCGGTCGGTGTTGCCCGGCGGGTCACCGATGAACATGTTCTGCAACATCTTCTCGGTGACGTCGGGCGAACGCGAGTAGCCGATGTAGTACGTGCCGTACTCTCCGGTGCCGACCTCACCGAACGGCATGTTGGCCCGCACGATCTTGAGCTCGTTGCCGTCGGCGTCCTCGAGCACGTTGAGCGCGATATGCGAGTTGGCCGGCTTCACATCGTCGGCCATCTCGATGTCCTCGAGCTTGCTGCGGCCGATGACGTTCTCCTGCTCGGTCACCGACAGCGACTCCCACGACGTCATGTCGTGGACGTACTTCTGCACGTGGACATAGCAGCCGCCGGCGAAATCCGGGTCTTCGTCGCCGATCTCGGTGGCGCTGCGGGCCTGCGGGCCGTCCGGATTCTCGGTGCCGTCGACGAAGCCGAGCAGATCGCGATTGTCGAAGAACTTGAAGCCGTGCACCTCGTCGACGACGGTGATCGCGCCTGCCATCGCCTTGGCCACCCGGCCGGCCAGCTCGAAGCAGACGTCGAGGGTCTCGGCGCGAATGTGGAACAACAGGTCACCCGGTGTGGACGGAGCGTGGTGGCGGGCGCCGTGCAGCTCGACGAACGGGTGCAGATCCGCCGGCCGCGGCCCGGCGAACAACCGATCCCACGCGTCGGATCCGATCGACGTCACCAGCGAGAGATGCTTCGACGGATCGCGGAACCCGATCGCGCGGACCAGGCCGGCCAGATCGGGCAATGCGTCGTGCACGGTCGCCTCGCCGCCCTCGTCGATGGTGGCCACCAAGAAGATCGCGGCGGGTGTCAGGGGAGCCAGTACCGGTTGGGGTAGCGGGGAGGGCACCATCTGACCCTAACGAAAATGATGTCGGCGATGATGGTGAACATGTCCACAGGTGCCAGTGCGCACGGGTTGTGCGAGTTCATCGACGCGTCGCCGTCACCCTTCCACGTCTGCCACACGGTGGCGCAGCGCCTGCAGGCCGCCGGCTACACCGAGCTGACCGAGACCGACCGCTGGCCCGAGGAGGCCGGTCGGTACTTCACGGTGCGGGCGGGGTCGTTGGTGGCTTGGAATAGTTCTGAGCATTCCAACACCGAGGATCCTCATCGGCCGTTCCGCATCATCGGCGGCCATACCGACAGTCCCAACCTGCGCGTCAAGCAGCATCCGGACCGGGTGGTGGCCAGCTGGCAGGTCGTCGCGCTGGAACCCTACGGCGGGGCGTGGCTCAACTCCTGGCTCGATCGCGACCTCGGGATCAGCGGCCGGCTGTCGGTCCGCGACCCCGATGCGGCCGGTGGAGTGTCGCACCGGCTGGTGCGCATCGACGAGCCGCTCCTGCGGGTGCCGCAGCTGGCCATCCACCTGGCCGAGGACCGCGCGGCGGTCAAGCTCGATCCCCAGCGTCACGTCAATGCGGTGTGGGGGCTGGGTGCCGAACCGCGGGCCTTCCTCGGCTACGCCGCCGAATGGGCCGGGGTGCCCGCGGCTGACCTGCTGTCCGCCGATCTGATGACGCACGACCTGACCCCGTCGGCGCTCATCGGTGTCGACCGCGAATTCGTCAGCGCCCCCCGGCTGGACAACCAGGGCACCTGCTACGCCGGGCTGGAGGCGTTCCTGGCCGCCGAGCCGCGCGGCACCGTGGCCGTGCTGGCCCTGTTCGACCACGAGGAAGTCGGCTCGACCTCCGATCACGGCGCCCAGTCCGATCTGCTGCTGACGACGCTGGAGCGCATCGTCCTCGCCGCAGGCGGCGACCGGGAGGACTTCTTGCGCCTGCTGACGGCGTCGATGGTGGCCTCCGGCGACATGGCCCATGCGACGCACCCCAACTACCCCGATCGCCACGAACCCGGACACCTGATCGCCGTCAACGGCGGGCCAGTGCTCAAGGTGCAGCCGAACCTGCGTTACGCCACCGACTCCCGGACGGCGGCCGCCTTCGAGCTGGCCTGCCGGCAGGCCGGCGTGCCGCTGCAGCGCTACGAGCACCGCGCCGATCTGCCGTGCGGCTCGACCATCGGGCCGATGACGTCTGCGCGCACCGGTATCTCCACCGTGGACGTCGGCGCGGCCCAACTGGCCATGCACTCGGCCCGTGAGCTGATGGGCGCGGCCGACGTCAGTGCGTATGCGGCTGCGCTGCAAGCATTTTTGTCACCGGTTTAAGCGGCTGCGTTCATCAACTAGACGCTTTCCGTACGGCCGCGAAACGTCGCAACCGCCTATCATCCGCCGGTGCCGACAACCGCGTTGCCGCCCGCTCCACCCATTCCTCGGGCGCTTCAAGGCGCGATCGCGGTGGCCGACCGCCGGACCGCCCTGCACATCGTGCGCCGGCGCTACGGCTCCGCCTTCACCCTCGATCTGCCCATCTTCGGCCGTGTCGTCGTGCTCAGCGACCCGGGGCAGATCCGCCAGCTGTTCAAGGCCGGCGCCGACGTCGCCGACACGACCGACGCGAACCTCGGCCGGGTCATGGGCCCCAATTCGATGTTCGCGCTGGCGGGTCCACGTCACCGCGCACACCGCAGGTTGCTGACACCACCGTTCAACGGACGGCGGCTGGGCGCCTACGAAGCCATCGTCGAAAGCGAAGCCGTCACCGAATTCGGCACCTGGCCCGCCGACCGCTCGTTCGCGGCGTTGCCCTCGATGATGCGGATCACCCTGAACGTCATCCTGCGGGCGGTGTTCGGGGCGGACGGCGAGGAATTCACCCGGCTACGGGAAATGCTGCCGGCGGCAATCCAACTCGGCTCCAAGCTCTCGCTTATCCCTGTGCCCCAATGGGATTGGGGGCGCTGGAGTCCGTGGGGGCGATTCGGCATCTACCGTCGCGAATACGACGAGATCGTCGGCAGGCTGATCGACAAGGCGCTGGCCGATCCCGATCTCGAATCCCGCGACGACGTTCTGGCGCTGATGCTGGGCAGCCGCTACGAAGACGGTTCGCCGATGACGCGGACCGAGATCGCTGACGAGTTGATAACCCTGCTCGCGGCCGGCCACGAGACCACTGCCACCACGCTCGCCTGGGCGGTGGAGCGCCTGCGGCGACACCCGGTATTGCTGGGCCGCCTGGTTGCCGACCTGGACGCAGGATCCGACGCACTCCTGCACGCCACCATCCTCGAGGTCCAGCGCACCCGCCCGGTGATCGACGTGACGTTCCGGCAGGTGACCGCGCCCGTGCTGACCCTGGGCCCATGGACGATCCCGGAGGGGCTGACAATCGTGGCGAGCATCGGGCTCGTACACGCCGACGAAGCCGTCTTCGCCGACGCCGGCCGGTTCGATCCGGACCGGTTCCTGGCCCGCTCGCCCGATCCGGCGGAATGGATTCCCTACGGCGGCGGCATCCGCCGCTGCATCGGTGCCGCGTTCGCGAACATGGAGATGCGGGTGGTGTTGCGAACCCTGCTGCGCGATCACACGATCAGCCCGACGGATGCGCGCGGGGAAAAGCAGATGTCCCGAGGAGTGGCCATCGCCCCGGCCAAGGGTGCGCTGGTCGCCGTCACGCCTCGGTAGGCCGACACGGCTGCCCGGACGCGCGCGGGCCGCGCGACTGGGGAATGATGCCTTCCTGTGGTCCAGTCCCTGATCGCACTCTCGGTGGTGCTGACGATCTGGTCGCTACTCGCCTCACCGATGCAACGGGGCCGGATCACCGCGCCGATCCTTCTGGTCGTGGTCGGGGCGGGCATCGAGTACGGCACCTATCACGCCGTGGCCGACACGCTGAATTCGCAGGTCGCACAGCATCTCGCGGAGCTGATCCTGGCGGTGCTGGTGTTCGTCGACGCCACCGATGTGCACGGTGGGCTGTTGGGCCGCGATCCCCGCTCGGCGCTGCGGCTGCTGGGCATCGCGCTTCCGCTCAGCATCGCGCTGGCCTTCGTGCTGGGGTGGCTGCTGCTGCCGGGGTTCACCTGGCCGGTGCTGCTCGTCCTCGCCTGCATCGTCGTGCCGACCGACTTCGCGCCGGCATCCCGAATACTGCGCGACGCACGGATTCCCGAGCGGGTGCGCGAATTGCTCAACGTCGAGGCGGGCTACAAGGACGGGATCGTCGCGCCGGTGCTCGTCTTCGCGCTGGCACTGGCCTCCGGACCGGACGACTCCGAACCGCCGATGCACGCGTTGGCCGAGGCGCTCCCCGAGATCGGTATCGCGCTGGTCGTCGGCCCCGTCGTCGGGTGGGTGCTCGGCAAGCTGGCCAACGCCGCCGAGCGGCGCAACCTGATGACCGAGCAGTCCAAGCGCATCATCTACGTGGCCGCGCCACTGCTGTCGTACTCGCTGAGCGTCGGCCTCGGCGGCAATGGCTTCGTGTCGGCGTTCCTCTGCGGCATGGCGCTGAACTACGTGCGCCAGACGCAAGACAAACACCGAGAACTGGAACTCATCGACGACGTGGCGGTGCTGCTCACCGCGTTCATGTGGTTCGTGGTGGCCGGTATCGGCGTCATCGCGCTGATGTCGGGCGGCGTCACCTGGGGCATGGTCGGCTACACGGTGCTCGCGGTGGCCGTCGTCCGGCTGATCCCGGTGATGCTGGCACTGATCGCGTCGCCGATGGACTGGCGGGAACGGCTGCTCGTCGGCTGGCTGGGCCCGCGGGGGACGACCTCGATCGTGTTCGGTCTGCTGGCGTTCAACGTGCTCGAGGGCGGCCTGGAGAAGCAAGTGCTGTTGATCATGGTGCTGGTGGTGTTGAGCAGCGTGGTCGTGCACGGCCTGTCCGCGGCCCCTGTCGCGGAGGTCTTTGCGCGTTCCCGCGTGCGACGGCGCGGCCGGGTGGAGTTGCGCCACTAGACTGTTCTCGTGACATCTGGGCTCACTGGAGCTGTCGACACCGTCGACCATGCGACGACCACCCCCGAGCACCCGCAGCCGTATCGCGAACTCGGCCTCAAAGACGACGAATATCAGCGGATCCGGGACATTCTCGGCCGCAGGCCCACCGACGCCGAACTGGCGATGTACTCGGTGATGTGGAGCGAACACTGCTCCTACAAATCGTCCAAGGTGCACCTGCGCTACTTCGGTGAAACCACCACCGATGAGATGCGCAAGGCGATGCTGGCCGGTATCGGCGAGAACGCCGGCGTGGTGGACATCGGTGACGGCTGGGCGGTGACGTTCAAGGTGGAGTCCCACAACCACCCGTCCTACGTCGAGCCGTACCAGGGCGCGGCCACCGGCGTCGGCGGCATCGTTCGCGACATCATGGCGATGGGTGCGCGACCGGTGGCGGTCATGGACCAGCTGCGCTTCGGTGCGGCCGACGCCCCCGACACCCGCCGGGTACTCGACGGCGTGGTGCGCGGCATCGGTGGTTACGGCAATTCGCTCGGCTTGCCCAATATCGGCGGCGAGACCATCTTCGACCCGTCCTACGCGGGCAATCCTCTGGTCAACGCACTGTGCGTCGGGGTGCTGCGCAAGGAGGATCTGCACCTGGCGTTCGCCTCCGGCACCGGCAACAAGATCATCCTGTTCGGCGCGCGCACCGGCCTGGACGGCATCGGCGGGGTGTCGGTGCTGGCGTCGGACACGTTCGGCGGCGACGAGGGCTCCGGGCCTGGCCGCAAGAAGCTGCCCAGCGTGCAGGTCGGTGACCCGTTCATGGAGAAGGTGCTCATCGAGTGCTGTCTCGAGCTGTACGCCGCTGGTCTGGTGATCGGTATCCAGGACCTCGGCGGTGCCGGATTATCCTGTGCCACTTCGGAGTTGGCATCGGCCGGTGACGGCGGGATGGCCATCGAACTGGACAAGGTGCCGCAGCGGGCGGCCAACATGACGCCCGCCGAGATCCTGTCCAGCGAGTCGCAGGAACGCATGTGCGCGGTGGTGGCCCCGGAGAACGTCGACGCGTTCATGGCGGTCTGCCGCAAGTGGGAGGTGCTGGCCACGGTCATCGGCGAGGTCACCGACGGCGACCGGCTCCAGATCACCTGGCACGGGGAGACGGTCGTCGACGTGCCGCCCCGTACCGTCGCCCACGAGGGCCCGGTCTACCAGCGGCCGGTCGCCAGACCGGACTGGCAGGACGCGCTGATCGCCGACACCTCGGCCACCCTGCAGCGGCCGTCGACCGGTGACGAGCTGCGCGCGACTTTGCTTGCGCTGGTTGGCAGTCCGCATCTGTGCAGCCGCGCTTTCATCACCGAGCAGTACGACCGCTACGTGCGCGGCAACACGGTGCTCGCCGAACATGCCGACGGCGGTGTGCTGCGCATCGACGAAGCCACCGGGCGCGGCATCGCGGTGTCCACCGACGCTTCGGGGCGCTACACGCAGCTCGATCCGTACGCCGGCGCGCAGCTGGCGCTGGCCGAGGCCTACCGCAATGTCGCGGTCACCGGCGCCACCCCGATCGCGGTGACCAACTGCCTGAACTTCGGCTCGCCCGAGGATCCCGGTGTGATGTGGCAGTTCTCCCAGGCGGTCCGGGGACTCGCCGATGGCTGTGCAGCCCTTGGGATTCCGGTCACCGGCGGCAACGTCAGCTTCTACAACCAGACCGGGGCGACGGCGATTCTCCCCACCCCGGTGGTGGGCGTGCTCGGCGTCATCGACGACGTGAGCCGCCGACTGCCCACCGGACTGGGCAACGAACCGGGGGAGACGCTGTTCCTGCTCGGTGACACCCGCGACGAGTTCGACGGGTCGATCTGGGCGCAGGTCACCGGCGATCACCTCGGCGGTGTGCCGCCGAAGGTGGACCTGGCTCGCGAGAAGCTGCTGTCCGAGGTGCTGGCCGCGGCGTCCCGCGACGGCCTGGCATCCGCCGCCCACGACCTGAGCGAAGGCGGTCTCATCCAGGCGATCATCGAGGCGGCCCTGGCCGGTGAAACCGGTTGCCGCATCGTCCTTCCGGAGCGGGCCGATCCCTTCGTCACGCTGTTCTCGGAATCGGCGGGCCGCGCCCTGGTAGCCGTGCCGCGTACCGAGGAGAGCCGATTCACGGCGATGTGCGAAGCCCGGGGACTGCCGGCGACGCGCATCGGGGTGTCCGATCCCGCCTCGGATTCCGTTGAGGTGCAAGGCTTGTTCACGGTGACGCTCGAAGAGTTGCGCACCACCTCGGAGAAAGTGCTGCCCGGGCTTTTCGGATGACCAGCGCGGTCGACGACGCCACCGGTGAGGCGCAAGCCCCGCCAGAGCCACGGCGTCGGCGCGAGTCGTTCATCGAGTGGGCGTGGAGCCTGGTCCGGCTGGACTTCGTCGGTGTGGCGTTCGGTGCGCTGTTCTTCTGCCTGTCGCTGACGCCGTCGCTTATGCCCCGCGATTGGGTGCTGGCCGGGGTGATCGGCGGTATCAACGCCGCGATCGGCTATGGCATCGGGGTGTTGGCCGGCTGGCTGTTTCGCCGGCTGTTCCTCGAGCACCGCCCGTGGTGGCCGCTCGGGCCCAAGGTGCTCCTCCGTCTCAAGGCGGCGACCGTCGTGCTGTCGATCGGTGCCAGCGTTCTGATACTGGTACCGGCGGCCGCCTGGCAGCGCCAGATCTCGGCGGTGATGGGCATCGAGGGCTTTTCGACGCTGGTGTACCTGCGCACGCTGGTCGTCGCGCTGGTCGCGGGCGGCCTGATGGTCAGCCTGGCCCGGGTGATCAAGGACGCCATCAAATTCCTTGCCCGGGTGATGATCCGGCGCTTCAACCTCAACGACGAGGTGGCGATGTTCATCGGCACCGCGATCGTCGTGGTGCTGATCATCACGCTGGTCAACGGGGTGCTCTACCGTGGCTTCATCATCGGCGCCAGTGCGATGTTCCAGCCCGTGAACGACACCACCCGCCCCGGTATCTCGCAACCCTTCCAACCCGAAAGATCAGGTAGCCCAGCGTCATACGCGCCGTGGGACACCTTGGGGTTTCAAGGCCGCAATTTCGTGGCCACCGGTCCGCACGCGCCGGAGCTGACCGAACTCAACGGGAGGCCGGCCAAGGAGCCCATCCGCATCTACGCAGGCCTGGAAACCGCTGACAGCCTCGACGGTCAGGTCGCCGTGTTGCTCTCGGAACTGCAGCGCACCAAGGCCTTTGAACGCAAGGTGCTGGTGATCATTCCCACCACCGGCACCGGCTGGGTCGACCCGGTGGCCGCGCGGTCGATCGAGTCGATGTACAACGGCGACACCGTGCTGGTGGCCATGCAGTACTCATACCTGCCCAGCTGGATCTCGTTCCTGGCCGACCAGGAGAAGTCGATCGAGGCGGGTAAGGCGATGATCGACGCGATCCACCGGCGGTGGCTGCAGTGGCCGGAGGCCAGCCGGCCCAAGCTGGTGCTCTACGGCGAGAGCCTGGGCTCGATGGCCGGTCAGGGCGCGTTCGGTTACCTGCCCGACGTCGTGGACAAGGGGTTCTCCTCGGTGCTGTGGGTGGGACCGCCCAATGCCAGCACCCTGTGGAAGGCCCTGACGGTCCGGCGTGACCCGGGCACGCCGGAAGTTCAACCGTGGTACGACGCCGGGCGCACCGTCCGGTTCGCTCAGGCGGCCGGCCCGGCCGAGATCGCCGGGGTCGCGGCGTCGCGGCCGTGGAAGGGCACCCGCGTGCTGTACCTGCAGCACCCGTCGGATCCGGTCGTGTGGTGGACACCCGACCTGCTCTTCGACCGGCCGGATTGGTTGAAGGATCCGCCGGGCTTCGACCGCAGCCCGGCGATGCGCTGGTACCCGATCATCACGTTCTGGCAAGTCAGCGCCGATATGGCCGGCAACGTCACCAGCGCCCAGGCCTCACCGGTCGGGCACGGCCACAACTATGGCGACAGCCAGCTCGACGGCTGGGTCGCGGTCGCCGCCCCCGACGGCTGGACGCCCGCGGACACCGAACGGATCCGCCGTGCGCTGGAGAAGCTCGTCGCCGCCGGCGGTCCCGAATTCCAGTGATCCACAAGCATTCTGGCGTGCCTGCCGTACGGGCGGCGATAGGAACCGGATTGGCGGTCGCGGCGCGCGCGCCGCTGGGGCTGCGGCCTCCCCAGCTGTGGGCGGGGCTGCGGTTCGGCGGTGCGGCCGCCGCGCTGGTCGCCGGAGGAGTCGCGGCGACGACGGCGGTGCCCCGGGTGCGCGCCGGGATGCACGGCCGCGAATTGCCCGAAGGCGCGACGCGCTGGCTGGCGTTGGACATTCCGCTCGGCACCGTGTGGACCGAGGAGACGATCTTTCGCGGTGTGCTGGCGACCCTGGCCGCGCGGGCTATCGGGCCGAGTCGCGGACGGCTGCTCCAGGCGGCTGCCTTCGGGCTCTGGCACATTCCCGACGCGAAGAGAACCGGCGAGCCGATCGTCGGGACCGTGCTGGTGACCGCTGTGGCCGGGTGGGTGTTCGCCTGGCTCGCCGAGCGATCCGGGAGCGTGCTGGCTCCGGTGCTGGCGCACCTGGCGATCAACGAGGCGGGTGCGGTGGCGGCGCTGGTCGTGCAGCGCTAGTCGGCCGTGGTCGACACGTTGCGACTGTCGGGCACCAGATCGGTTCTGCGCTCAGCGCGCGATCTTGAGCCCGGAGAGCGCTCTCACCGCAGAATGGATGCGGTCATCGCAGGGTCGAGGGTGAGACGAAGCGAAGTCGACTCGACGGACAATACTCAAGCTATGTCCGCCCGCCACACCGCCGACCCCGAGGCCACTGTGGCCGCTGTGCACGCTGTGGCGCCCTGGCTGTCCGACGACAACGCGGCCGCCCCCGAACGCGCCGCGATCGCCTCGGCGGTCCGGCTGACCGCCCGCACCCTGGCCGGGCTGGCGCCGGGGGCCAGTGTGGAGGTCCGCATCCCACCTTTTGTTGCGGTGCAATGCATCTCCGGTCCCCGGCACACCCGCGGCACGCCGCCCAACGTGGTCGAGACCGATCCACGAACGTGGCTTCGCCTGGTGACGGGCCTGCTCGACGTTGACGAGGCGGCCAAACATGGGTCGCTCCGGCTGTCCGGATCACGGGCCGGCGAGATCGCGGCGTGGCTTCCCCTGGTGACAATCGGCGAGTAAGCGGCCCGACACTCGGCGTTCAATTCCGCGATTCCGTCCGATGCCCGTAAACTGAGGTACGTCACCGAACCCCCGCCAGGGAGCAGCCCATATCGTGACCGAAGAAGTCGAAAACCCACCTGCGGAAGAATGCGGCGTCTTCGGAGTCTGGGCTCCGGGTGAAGATGTTGCGAAACTCACTTATTACGGCCTCTATGCCCTGCAACACAGGGGCCAGGAGGCGGCCGGTATCGCCGTCGGCGACGGATCGCAGGTGCTGGTCTTCAAGGATCTTGGCCTCGTCAGCCAGGTCTTCGATGAGCAGACGCTGGCCGCGATGGAAGGCCACGTCGCCATCGGCCACTGCCGGTACTCGACGACGGGCTCGACCACCTGGGAGAACGCCCAGCCGGTTTTCCGCAACACCGCGGCGGGCACCGGGCTCGCGTTGGGTCACAACGGAAATCTGGTCAACACCACCGAATTGGCGACGCGAGCCCGCGACGCCGGACTGATCAACCCGAACATGCCGGGCGCGGCGACCACCGACTCCGACATCCTCGGTGCCCTGCTGGCCCACGGCGCGGCCGACTCCAGCATCGAGCAGGCCGCCCTTGCGCTACTGCCCACGGTGCGCGGCGCGTTCTGCCTGACCTTCATGGACGAGACCACGCTGTACGCCGCCCGCGACCCGTATGGGGTGCGGCCGCTGTCGCTGGGCCGGCTGGACCGCGGCTGGGTCGTGGCCTCCGAGACCGCCGCGCTCGACATCGTCGGCGCATCGTTCGTGCGCGATATCGAACCCGGTGAGCTGCTGGCGATCGACGCCGACGGCGTTCGCTCCACCCGGTTCGCCAACCCGACCCCCAAGGGCTGCATCTTCGAGTACGTCTACCTGGCCCGGCCCGACAGCACGCTGGTCGGCCGCTCGGTGCACGCCACCCGCGTGGACATCGGCCGCCGGCTGGCCCGTGAGAAGCCGGTCGAGGCCGATCTGGTGATCGGTGTGCCGGAATCCGGCACCCCCGCCGCGGTGGGCTACGCCCAGGAATCCGGTATTCCGTTCGGCCAGGGCCTGATGAAGAACGCCTACGTCGGGCGCACGTTCATCCAGCCGTCGCAGACCATCCGCCAGTTGGGTATCCGGCTCAAGCTCAACCCGCTCAAAGAGGTGATCCGCGGCAAGCGGCTCATCGTCGTCGACGACTCGATCGTGCGCGGTAACACCCAGCGCGCGTTGATCCGGATGCTGCGGGAAGCCGGCGCCGTCGAGGTGCACGTGCGGATCGCGTCACCGCCGGTGAAATGGCCCTGCTTCTACGGCATCGACTTCGCCACCCCCGCCGAACTCATCGCCAATGCGGTGGACGACGAGGGCGAGATGCTCGAAGCGGTGCGCCACGCGATCGGAGCCGACTCGCTGGTCTACATCTCGCAGCAAGGCATGATCGCGGCCACCGAACAGCCGCCGACGCGGTTGTGCTGCGCCTGCTTCGACGGCAACTACCCGATCGAGCTGCCGGGTGAGACCGCGCTGGGCAAGAACGTCGTCGAGCACATGCTGGCCACCGCCGCCCGTACCGGCCTACCGATTCAGCCGGTGCAAGCCGACAACGCGAACGTCTCGGCGCTCAGCAGGCCCTGACCGTCATCGGTTCAGCGGTCGTTTGGGTCCGGCCCAATCCGGATCGCTGGGCAGCTGCGCAGCGTCGTCGGTATCCCAGCTGGGCTTGAACTCGGCGCGGGCCAGCGCCGCCGACACCGCCTGCCGGTACGGCGTGAGACCCCCGGCCGGGGGCGGGATGACGGTGTCGATGTCGTGGTTGTCCATCACCGCGTCACAGTGCAGGGATTCGACCAGGGGCCGGGCCAGCCCGGACGGGATCGGCGTCACCAACCCCACCCACAGAGCGGCGATCCGCGGGGTGAGTACCGGCAGCACCAGGATGCGCCTGCGGCGCAACCCGGCGACCTCGGCGTAGATCTGCATCATGTCGCCGTACTCCAGGACGTCCGGGCCGCCGACGTCCCAGGCGCGCGATGTGGGCACCGCCGCGGTGGCAGCGGCGGCCAGATAGTGCAGCACGTCGCCGATCGCGATCGGCTGGATCTTGTTGTGCACCCACTTGGGTGTCGTCATCACCGGCAGCCGGTCGGTGAGGTGGCGGACCATCTCGAAGGACGCCGAGCCGGCACCCACGACGACCCCGGCCTGTAGCACGACCGTTTCGATGCCCGAGCCGATGAGGATCTCGCCGACCGCGGTACGCGACGCGAGATGCGTTGACAGTTCTGCACTTTCGGGATGCAGGCCGCTCAGGTAGACGATGCGCCGGACACCGGCGCGGCGGGCGGCGGTGACGACGTTCTGCGCGGCGCGACGCTCTTCGGCCGCGAAATCCTCGGACGTGCCCATCGAGTGCACCAGGTAGTAGACGACGTTGACGCCGGTGAAGGCGTCGGTGAGCGAGTCGGCGTCACCGAGATCGCCGTGGGCGACCTCGATCCGGTCGCGCCATGGCACGTCGGCCAGCTTGCCGGGGGTACGCGCCAGCGCACGCACGTCGAAGCCGTCGTCCAGCAGACGCGGCACCAGCCGGCCGCCGACGTATCCGGTTGCGCCGGTCACCAGACATCGAATTCGCTGCGCCGACATACGTCCTCCGTCCATCGACTCGGTGATTCGTAGCCGATGACCTTAGGGATTGCCCGTTATTCGAAAGGGCAACCCGGATTGGGCATGTCCACTGCCAGCGGGCTGCCGGCCGGATCGATGTAGAGCACCCACATCACCAGCGGGGTGGAACCTTCGTTGCGGCCCTCGTGCACGTAGCCCGTCCCGCTGCGCTCGGTGATGGCGTCACCAGGGTTGTAGACGCCATCGACTGAACAGTCGCCGTCGTAGTGCGTCAGCGTGCCTTCCTTGATCACACCGAAGACCTGCCCGGGGTGGTAATGCCACCCGGTGGTTCCGCCAGGGGCGATGGTGATCTCGCGGCTGATGTAGTCCTTGCCGTTGAGCGTGGCCTGCGACATCACAACGCCCTCGACGCCGACGCCGGGCGTGGCCGCAGCCGAACCGGGCGCCAACATCACCGTGCCCAGCGCGACCGACGCTGCCACGGACACTCTCAACGCTTTCATGGGGAGTCAGGGTGTCACACAATGTCTTCATGGCGTTTCGCGGCTGGCCGATCGAGGCTGTCGAGTTCTACGAGGGCTTGGAGGCCGACAACTCCAAGGTCTATTGGACCGAGCACAGGGGCGTCTACGACCGCAAGGTGAAGGCACCGATGGAGGAGCTGCTTGCCGAACTGGCCGAGGAGTTCGGGGCAGGCAAGCTGTTCCGGCCCTACCGTGACGTGCGGTTCAGCGCCGACAAGCTGCCGTACAAGACCAACTGCGCGGCGATGATCGGCTCCGGATACGTCTCGTTCTCGGCCGACGGGCTCTCGGTGGGCAGCGGGTTGTACATGCCTGATCCGGCCGCGCTAGCGCGCTACCGCGAGGCCGTCGACCAGAAGAAGTCCGGGGCCGAGCTCGCCGGCATCGTGGCGGCGCTGCACGAGGGCGGCTACGACACGATGGCCCACGAAGTGCTCAAGACGGCGCCCAGGGGATATCCGAAGGACCATCCGCGCATCGAGCTGCTCCGGCACAAGGGCATCGCGATGATGAAGACCTGGCCCGTTGGCGCCTGGCTGGGCACCGCCAAGGCCAAAGATCGTGTGGTCACCACCCTGCGGGCCGGGGCGCCGCTGCGTGGGTGGCTGGCGCGCAACGTCGGGTGACGACGGCGCGTTTCGGCAGCGGTCGGGGACCGGTAGCCTTATGCGCGATGACGGATCGCGAGGAAGACAACCACATTTCCTACGCATCGGCCGGGGTGGATATCGAGGCCGGTGACCGTGCGGTCGAGCTGTTCAAACCGCTGGCGAAGCGGGCCACCAGGCCCGAGGTGCGTGGCGGGCTTGGCGGCTTCGCCGGACTGTTCGCGCTGCGTGGCGGCTATCGGGAGCCGCTGCTGGCGGCGTCGACCGACGGGGTCGGGACCAAGCTTGCCGTGGCCCAGGCGATGGACAAGCACGACACCGTCGGCCTTGACCTGGTCGCGATGGTCGTCGACGACCTCGTGGTGTGCGGCGCCGAACCGCTGTTCCTGCAGGACTACATCGCCGTCGGACGCACCGTCCCGGAGCGGGTCGCCGCGATCGTCGCAGGCATAGCCGAGGGCTGCGTGGCCGCCGGCTGTGCGTTGCTGGGCGGGGAGACCGCTGAACACCCGGGTTTGATGGAACCCGACCACTACGACATCTCCGCGACCGGCGTGGGTGTCGTCGAGGCCGACAACGTGCTTGGCCCCGAGCGGGTACGCCCCGGTGACGTGATCATCGCGATGGGCGCCTCGGGCCTGCACTCCAATGGCTATTCACTGGCCCGCAAGGTTCTGCTCGAAATCGACCGGATGAATCTGGCCGGTCACGTCGAGGAGTTCGGCCGCACTCTCGGTGAGGAACTGCTCGAACCGACCCGCATCTACGCCAAGGACTGCCTGGCGCTGGCCGCCGAAACACAGGTCCGGACCTTCTGCCACGTCACCGGCGGCGGGCTGGCAGGCAACCTCGAGCGCGTCGTGCCGCACGGCCTGGTGGCCGAACTGGACCGCGGAACCTGGACGCCCGCACCGGTATTCGCGATGATCCAGCAGCGCGGCCGGATCGATCGCGTCGAGATGGAGAAGACGTTCAACATGGGCATCGGCATGGTCGCCGTCGTCGCGCCGGAGGACACCGACCGCGCGCTGGCGATTCTGACTGCACGCCACCTGAACTGCTGGACTCTGGGCACCGTCACCAAAGGCAAAGACGGCCCACGAGCCAAGCTCGTGGGACAGCACCCACGGTTTTAACGGGAGAGCAGGCGGCTCAGGGCCGCCAGTCGTCCTCGTCGGTCCACGAGTCGTCGACCAACCCGTTCTCTGACTTGTCGGGCTCGCTCCCGCCCGAGCCGGCCAACTCCTTGCGGAGCCGATCGACATCGATCGACGGAGAGCTGTATTTCAGCTCTCGAGCAACCTTGGTCTGCTTTGCCTTAGCCCGGCCGCGGCCCATGGGGGAACCCCCTCGCGCAATAACGGAGCGGCCCGGGATGCAGGCGGCTCCGATCTGTGTGTTGGTTATTGTCCTGCCAACACCTTACCGTGCCCCGCAGCGATGTGCTGGCAGGCCCGTTCGGCCGTTGGTGAACGTCACACCGCGCCGCGGCGCAGCCGCTCGACGGCCAGCCGTCCGGCACCTACCGCATCGGTCGGCGGGAGCGAGTCGGGGTCGATCTCCGCGGCCACCTGATGCTCGCCGCCCGTGGTCAGCGCGGTATCGGCCGGAATTCCCCGCTTCACCAGAGCCAGGGCGATCGGGCCGAGATCGACGTGGTCGACGACGGTGCCGAGCCGCCCGACGACACGCCCATCGGCGAGCAGCGGGTCGCCGGTGACCGGACGCTCCCCGGACCCGTCGAGGTGGACCAGGACCAGCATCCGGGGTGGCTTTCCCAAGTTATGGACGCGGGCAACGGTTTCCTGCCCGCGATAGCAGCCCTTGTCGAGGTGCACAGCTCCTTGCCCGGGCGCGCCGATCCAGCCTGCCTCGTGCGGGATGGTCCGGTCGTCGGTGTCCACCCCGAGCCGGGGCCGCTGAGCGGCGACCCGCTGCGCCTCATAGGTCCACACCCCGGCGCGACGCACACCGGCGGCCTCCAGCCGGGCCAGCCAGTCCGCGGCGCTGGCGCGCGGCACCACGAGGTCAAGTTCGATCTGGCCCGCTTCGGTGGGCACCCGGCGCAGGAATCCTTCTTCGACGGGCACGGCCGTCGATTCGGCGGGCAGTTCCTGGACGCCAAGGGCGGCGAGTATGGCGGGCTCGGCGAGTCGCGGGCCGAGCAGTGAGAGCACGGCAAGGTCGGCGGCTTCGGGGGCGACGTCGGACCAGAACACCATCTTGCGCAGGTACGCCAGCAGCGGCTCGCCGCGCGACCCCTCGGTGTCGAGATAGGTGACCCCGTCCAGTTCGGTCTGCAACCAGTGGTCCTCGACGCGGCCCTGTCCGTCGAGGCTGAGGTTCTCGGTGGACGTGCCGTCGGGCTGCTCGCTGACGTGTTGCGTCGAGATCGAGTGCAGCCAGCTGCGGCGGTCGGCTCCGGTCAGCGTGAGCACGGCACGGTTGGACCGGTCCACCACGACGGCGTCGTGGGCGGCGGAGCGTTGTTCGCCGAACGGATCGCCGTAGTGCCAGATCGCGCCTGCATCGGGGGAATTGTCGGGGGACTGGACGGCTGACACAGATCAACTCTACGGGCGTCTGCCAGTACGCTGTGGCTTCATGTCCGGCCCATCGGTGCTCGTCACGCTCGACGGCGAGGTGCATGATCCGGGCCGGCCGTTGTTGTTCGCCGACGACTTGGCCGCCGTGCGCGGCGATGGTGTGTTCGAGACGCTGCTGGTGCGCGACGGCCGCGCTTGCCTGGTGGAAGAGCACCTGTACCGGTTGGTCCAGTCGGCCAAGATGATGGACCTGCCCGAGCCGAAGTTGCCGGCCTGGCGCGGGGCCATCGGCATCGCGGTCGACCAGTGGGCCTCAGCCACTGAGGCCGAGGGCGCGCTGCGATTGGTCTACAGCCGCGGCCGGGAAAGTGGGACCACCCCGACCGCCTACCTGACGGTGAACCCCGTGCCGGAACGTGTCGTCGCCACCCGCCGCGACGGAATCGCCGCGGTGCTGCTCGATCGTGGGCTGCCCGCCACCGGGGTGGATGCCATGCCGTGGCTGGTGGCCGGCGCCAAGACGCTGTCGTATGCGGTCAACATGGCTGCGCTGCGCCACGGTGCTGAAAAGGGCGCCGGGGATGTCATCTTCGTCAGCACCGACGGATATCTGCTCGAGGGCCCGCGCTCGACGGTGGTGGTCGCCGCCGACGACGGCGTCGGCGGGACCTGCTTTCTCACGCCGCCGCCGTGGTACCCGATCCTGCGCGGAACCACCCAGCAAGCGCTGTTCCAGGTTGCCCGCGACAAGGGCTATGACTGTGACTACCGCGCGCTGCGGCCTGCGGATTTGCTTGTTGCCCAGGGGGTTTGGCTGGTGTCCAGCATCACACTCGCGGCCCGGGTGCACACTCTGGATGGTCAACCACTGCCACCCACTCGGCTGGCCGCCGACGTCGCCGCGCTGGTCGACGCCGCAATCGTGTGCGATCGCTGACCGCGAAAAACTGTTGGCACACCCCGGTGGGCGCGAGTACGGTCGGCCGTACACAGGGAAGGAGGTGGTCCGGAAAATTGATAGCTTTTAGGACATGTGAGGTGGCTGCCAGCTAGCAGCACCAGGTGCCAGGAATCACCTGCGCCCTGCGCGCGCTGGCGAATTCCCGGCAGCTACCCGGCCCCCGAGCTCCTGGTTTGTCCAACCGGGAAAAACGGCTCGGGGGCCGCCCCATTTCTGGAGACCTCTTGCGCGGCATGGTCAGTGCTGTGGCGGCGGCACGGGCGCCAGCGACGCGCACGCCTGTAGCCCCTTGTCCCACACGGATTGATCGACTCCCGGTGGTGCCGGCGGGTGAGCGCCGCCCGGGCCGCCCTGCGGTGGCGGGCCGCCCGGTTGGCCACCCTGACCACCCGGTTGGCCACCCTGACCACCGGGGCCACCTGGACCGCCCTGCGGCGGCGCGCCCTGAGGTGGTGCGGGCACACCGTTTTCGGTCATGCATGTGACGAAGGGGTCGTTGGGCCCGCCCGGATTGGCCGGTGCGGCCTGACTCGACGGTGAGCAGCCCACCACCGTGCCGATCAGGGCGGCGCCCATCGCGGCCAGGGCCGCAGCATGCAGGGGTCGCAGAGTCATCGTCGTCTCCTTCTCGAAAGCGAAACCCGACCGTATGCAGTCTGGGTAGGCGTGGATTAGTACCGGGCTGTGCGGTCGCTGTGAGCCCACTGAACCGCCTTGAGCGGATTCCTGGCGTTAGCGAGGACTGTGCGCGATGATGCCGCGCATGCGTAATGGGTTGATAGCGATGGTGGCCGCGACTGCGGTCGTGATGACGTTGGCGGCGTGTGCGCCGTCCGACCAGAAGCCGACGGCGACCGGTGGCGCAACGTGCGACAAAGGCGCGTTGGCCACGTTGAAGTCTTCAGTGCTGACGTTCGGCACCGATCAGCCGGCCTATCCGCCGTGGTTTGTCGACGACAATCCGGCCAACGGCAAGGGCTTCGAGTCCGCGGTGGCCTATGCCGTTGCTGACAAACTCGGCTACGACACCAAGAACGTTGCGTGGGTGCGGGTTCCGTTCAACGCGGCGATCGCGCCGGGGCCAAAGACGTTCGACGCCAACGTCAATGAGTTCTCGATCACCGACGAACGCAAGCAAGCCGTCGACTTCTCCTCGCCCTACTACGACGTCACCCAGGCCGTCGTGACCATCAAGTCCTCACCGGCGGCGAAAGTCACGACCCTGGCGGGTCTGAAGGATCTGCGACTCGGCGCACAGGTGGGCACCACCAGTTATGACGCCGCCAAGGCGCTGGGCGCCAAGGCGCCCGTAAATGTGTACAACAACAACGACGACGCGAAGGCGGCCCTGACGAACGGGCAGATCGATGCGCTGGTGCTGGATCTGCCGACCGCGTTCCAGGTGGAGAGCGAGCTGACCGACGGCGACATCGTCGGCCAATTGCCCTCCAACACAGACAAACCCGAACAATTCGGCATCGTCCTGGACAAGGGCAGCGCGTTGACGTCGTGCGTGTCCGGTGCGGTCGACGCCCTGCGCTCAGATGGCACGCTGGCCAAGCTGCAACAGCAGTGGCTGGCCGAAGCCGGCAACGCACCGGTCCTCAAGTGACGGCGCTGGCCGCCGAACGCCTCGCCTACCGGCGGTCCAGGGCTCGGCGGTCCACCCTCGTCGCCCTGGTGTCGACGCTGGTGTTCGCGGCGGTGGCCGTGGTGGCCACCACCTCGTCGCCGGGCTGGCCGCGGGTGCGGGACTCGTTCTTCAACCTCGAAGTCGGCTGGCACAGCCTGCCCGCGGTGCTCGACGGCCTGTGGCTGAACGTGCGGGTGCTGGTGGTGTGCCAGGTGCTGATCCTGCTGTTCGGGCTGACCCTGGCCGCGGTGCGCACCCTGCACGGCCCGGTCTGGTTTCCGGTGCGCGCCTTGGCCACCGGTTATGTCGATCTGTTTCGCGGCCTGCCGCTGATCATCTGCCTGTACCTGGTCGGGTTCGGACTGCCGGGACTGCGGCTGTCGGGCATTCCGAACAACCCGGTGTTGCTCGGGGGGTTGGCGCTGGTGCTGGTGTATTCAGCGTACGTCGCCGAGGTGTTCCGCGCAGGCATCGAATCGGTGCACCCATCGCAACTGGCGGCCGCGAAATCACTCGGGCTGAATTATCAGCGGACCATGCGGCTGGTCGTTCTGCCCCAGGCGGCACGCCGGGTCACCCCGGCGCTGCTGAACGATTTCGTTGCGCTGCAAAAGGATTGCGGCTTGATCTCGGTTCTGGGTGCCGTCGACGCTGTGCGTGCCGCCCAGATTCAGGTGGCCAGCAGTTACAACTTCACGCCGTATGTGATGGCCGGTCTGTTGTTCGTGGCGCTGGCGGTCCCGTCGGCGCGGCTGGCCGACTGGGCGTCGCGGCGCGCGGCGATCCGCCAGGGCGCGCTGTGAACCAGATCCTGTCGGTGCGCGGCCTGGTCAAAAGCTATGGCGAGCGCACCGTTCTCGACGGTGTCGACCTCGACGTCGCCGAACATCAGGTGGTGGTGCTCATCGGTGCGTCCGGCTCGGGCAAGTCGACGCTGCTGCGGTGTGTGGATCTGCTCGAGGACATCGACGACGGACAGATATTCCTGGACGGCCGCGATATCAGCGACCCGCGGGTGAACACCGACGCGGCGCGGCGGGCAATGGGCATGGCGTTCCAGTCGTTCAACCTGTTCCCGCACATGAGCGTTCTGCACAACATCACCCTGGCGCCACGGGTGGTGCACGGTCGCGACCGCCGGGAGGCCGACGACCGCGGCCGCGAACTGCTCGCCCGGGTGGGGTTGGCAGAGAAGGCCGACGCCTATCCCGACAAGCTGTCCGGCGGTCAGCAGCAGCGGGTGGCGATCGCTCGGGCCCTGGCCTACGACCCCCGGCTGCTGTTGCTCGACGAGATCACCAGCGCGCTGGATCCCGAGCTCGTCGGGGAGGTGCTCGAGCTGGTCGGCGAGCTCGCCACTTCGGGCCGCACGATCGTCATGGCTACTCACGAGATGGGCTTCGCCCGTCAGGTCGCCGACACGGTGTGCTTCCTGGACGGCGGCCGGATCATCGAATCAGGGGATGCCGAACAGGTTTTGACCAATCCTCAGCACGAGCGCACCCAGCAGTTCCTGCGCCGGGTGACGGGCGGAGCCTAGCTCGCCGGGCCCGGCTCCAGCGGAGAGCATGCCTTCCTCGCCTGGTCCCAGACACCGGGGTCGACGCCCGCCGGTGGGCCCAGCACGGCAGGGCCTGCCGAGTCGGGCACGCCGTGCTGATGCAGGCATTGCGCCAGCGATCCGTGCTCGCCAGGGGCCGGGCTGGCCGGGCTGGCCGTGCTGCTCGTCGTGGCGAGGCCCGTGGTGCTCGGGGCGGGGCTGATCACCGTCGGCTGTGACGGGGTGGGGGCCGGTGCGCAGCCGGCGAGGATCGCGGTGGTCGCCGTGGCGACCCCGAATGACAAGCTGCGCATCAGCCGACGTGTCGCGTCAGCCGGGCGGACAGATGGGGAACCAGGCCGCCGTCGGCGTCCACCCGCTCCTCGACGTAGGCCAGGTCACCACCGTCGACGATCCCGTACAGCCGCTTGGCGCCGCCGACCAGCACACCGGACTTGCTGCGCGCCAGCGCGTCGGTCACCAGCTCCCACGACGACTGGGTGATCGGCTGGCCGTAGAACAACTCGACGTAGCCGGCGGAGTGGGCCAGCAGCAGCTCGATGGCCTGCGATTCGCCCGGGTCGGCCGGGTCGTCGACGAACCGCCAGAAGCCGGTCTCCCGAAGCGCCGGGGAGTGATAGTCGCCGCTCTCGTCGAGGCGCCAGGACCGGGCGTCCCAGTTCAGGTAATCCCCGCCGTCGTGCGACACGATGATCTGCTGACCGAAGCGGTAGTCGCCGGCCGGCCCGCGGCCTTCACCTTCGCCGCGCCAGACTCCGACGAGCGGCAGCAAGGCCAGCAGTGCGTCGTGCAGATTGGCGCCCAGGCGCAGATTGGCGGTGTCGGCGGGGAGCGGCAGGTCGTCGAATACCGGGATGTTTCGGCCGGCCGTCTCCCTGGCCCGTTCGACCGCCGCGGCTACCGCGCGGTCACCGCTGCCAGCGATGTCCTCGGAACTCACGACTCGTCGGTGATCAGTCGGTAGAGCGCGTACAACGCGAACCAGGTGATCAGGACGACCGTTGCGACCAGCAGGATCTCGAAGAAAAGAACCACGATCGTCAGTCTATCCGGGGCTCGGGCGGGTGACCGCCCGAGCCGCTCGGAGACTACGCAACTTTGATGTCGACCTCATGGATACCGGCTCCCGACGGCGCCACGGTGGCGTCGCCGTTGCCGACCTTGGACAGCGCACGGACGGTCCAGGTACCCGGTGCCGCGAAGAACCGGAAATCACCGGTCGCCGAGGCAACCACCTCGGCGGTGAACTCGTCGCTGGAGTCCAGCAGGCGCACGAACGCACCCGCCACCGTCTGACCGGAGTCGTCGACGACGCGCCCCGTGATCACGGTCTCCTTCTCCAGGTCGACACCGGCAGGCAGGGTCTGTCCTTGTTTAGGTGCAGAGCACATGATCAACTTCCCAACTCGATCGGGGCCCCCACCAGGGAGCCATATTCGGTCCAACTACCGTCGTAGTTCTTGACGTTCTTGTGCCCCAACAGTTCCTGCAGCACGAACCAGGTGTGCGAGGACCGCTCGCCGATGCGGCAGTAGGCGATGGTCTCCTTCTCGCCGTCCAAGCCCGCCTGCGCGTACAGCTTCGCCAGGTCGTCGTCGGACTTGAAGGTGCCGTCCTCGTTGGCGGCCTTGCTCCACGGCACGCTGATGGCGGTGGGGATGTGGCCGGCACGTTGGCTCTGCTCCTGCGGCAGGTGCGCGGGCGCGAGAATCTTGCCGGAGAACTCGTCTGGGGAGCGGACGTCGACCAGGTTCTTCTCACCGATAGCGGCGATCACCTCGTCGCGGAACGCACGAATGCTGTTGTCGGGTGCCTTGGCCGAGTACGACGTCGCGGGCCGTTCGGGCACCTCCGTCACCAGCGGGCGTCCGTCGAGCTCCCACTTCTTGCGGCCACCGTCGATCAGCTTCACGTTCTCGTGGCCGTACAGCTTGAAGTACCAGTACGCGTACGCGGCGAACCAGTTGTTGTTGCCGCCGTACAGGATCACCGTGTCGTCGTTGCTGATTCCCTTGTCGGACAACAACTTCGAGAACTGCTGCTGGTCGACGAAGTCACGCTTGACCTGGTCCTGCAGCTCGGTCTTCCAGTCCAGTCGGACGGCGCCGGCGATATGGCCGCCTTCGTAAGCCGAGGTGTCCTCGTCGACCTCGACGAAGACGGTGTTCGGCGCGTCGAGATTGCTCTCGGCCCAGTCGGTGGAGACCAGGACGTCGGAGCGTGCCATGAAGTAGTTCCTTTCGGTTGCGTGTCGTGAAGCTTTAGGTGGTGGCCGGAGCGGGGCGCAGCCGAGCCACCAGTGGGTAGAGCTGGCAGCCGAGGCAGATGCCGAAGGCTGCATTGAGGAAAGCGGCGAACAAGGCGAAAGCAGTAGCGATAGTGCCGAGCAGTGGCGCACCGAACGCGAAGCCGGCAACGCCGACGACGGCGAACATGAAGCCCACCAGCTGCGCGAACTTCAACGGCGGTACCGGCTCTCGTTCGGAGACCGGGCTAAGCCGTGGCAACACGAGCGTGGCGAAGATCAGCCCGTACGGGTGCTGACGCGGCCCGCGCAGCGCGCCGATCGCGAACACGACGGCCTGAAGCGCCAGCAGGACTGCGGCGGCGGCCGTGCTCAAGCCCGAGACGGCCAGCACCACAATCAGGACGCCCGTGGTGACCCACGCCGCAAAGCGGGGCCCCCGGACGTCTACCTGTGCCGGGCCGGTGGTGGTGTTACTGGTCGACATTCATCTACTCCTGTTGCTCATCGGGCTGGACGGAGACAAGCCGCAAACGGCCGCTCCAGAGTGGCGGCGCGAAAGAAGGGCGCGGCTACTCAGCAGCTACAGCAACAACAGCAACAACCCGCGACGCGGCACAGATCAACTGCGCGACGCTTGGTGAGCGAGAGCTCGAGGCGGGCCGACACGCCAGTCATGCTACCCAATGACCGGGGTCTCAGGCCAACAGAGGTTCGAGGGCCGAGCGCAGGTCAGCGGCCTTGGGAACACCCGCCGTCCGGTATCGCTGACGGCCCTGCGCATCGAAGATGAAGGTCGTCGGCAACGACATGACCGAAAGCTTGCGTGCGGCAGCCGGATTGGCATCCATATCGATCTCCACATGAGCTACGTCACGCATGTCGGCGCAGACTTGGTCGACCACCCGGCGCACCCCCGCGCACGGTCCGCACCAGACTGCGCTGAAATGCACGATCGTCGGCCCGCTCGCCGAAAGTCCCAGGTCGCTGACGTCGACGTCGGGCGATTCGGCCTCGCGCACGACGCCCGAACGCCGGCTGTGCAGCACGCCGGCGACCCCAGCCACGGCCAAGGCGGCGGCGATGGCGACGATCGCGGTGAGGTAAGAGGTCATGACTGTTTGAACCCGTCGAGGCGGACTGTTACTCCCTCGGTGATTCCTTCGATGATGATGTCCGACCCGCGGGCGCCCTCGGTAGTGGGTCGCACCCCGAACGGCAGCTTCTGACCCGGCAGGCTACCGCTGAACGCCGCCAGCACGGCGGCCTTCTTGTCGTCGGGCACCGCCTGGTCGGCTGTTCCGGGGCCGGTCTGCACGTCCGTGGCGGTGAAAACCAGCGTGGTCTGGTCCGTGTCACCCATCGACAGGTCGACCGCGACACTGACGGGCTTGTCGATGCCGGCCTTGGTCGGCGTCCCGGTGAACACCAGTCCCTTGCTGCCGGAGATGCCCGACTCGGTGGTGCCGCCGGTGGCGTCGTTGGTCTCCTTGGACGGGGCCTCCACCATCAGGTCCTTGATCCCCATGAACCTGCCCAGATGGCCCGAGTCGATGATGATGCGGCTCTCCAGCTTGCCGACCGGAAGCTTCGCGTCCGGCCTGATCAGCCACGATGCCTCGGTGAGGTCGATGTTGTGCAGGGTGGCTTCCAGCGAGGCCCTGCCGACCATCTGGTGATCCACCCCGTTGGCCTTGATCTCGATCTCGTTGAAGCGGTGCCGGGCGGCCTGCCGGATGAACGGGAAGCCCAGGATCGCCACCGACGGGTCGAACGAGAGCCCCGCGGCCGTCCGGACGGTACGTGCCAGCCGGTATTCGGCGTAGATCGTCGCCCCGAAATCTGCCCCGACGGCCCCGACGACCACGGCGATGACCGCGGCCCCCAGGGTGATCAGCAGCTTTCGCACCTGCACATTCTGGCCCACGGCCGCCGGGATTCCACCGTCGCGCACCCTCGAACAGCAGGGGAGAATCAGCCAGATCGGCTAAATAGCAGGTAGCGGGTTAAAGTTAGACGACCCATGGTCGGGTAACGGCCATATGTCGCCCATGAGTCTGGTGGGTCAACGCGACGGCGCTGTCGGCGATTGAGTATCCAGGGCATTGGAGAGTCTGTTGGATCTGCTACTTCTCACAGTCGACCCGCACCCGGAATCGGTGCTGCCGTCGCTGGCGTTGTTGGCGCACACCGTGCGGTCCGCGCCAACCGAGGTGTCGTCACTGCTGGAAGCGGGCACCGCGGATGTGGCCATCGTCGACGCTCGCACAGACCTGGCCGCCGCGCGTGGCCTGTGCCGGCTGCTCGGGACCACCGGCACGTCGGTGCCCGTGGTGGCCGTCGTCAACGAGGGCGGCCTGGTCGCCGTCAACATGGACTGGGGTCTCGACGAGATCCTGCTTCCCAGTACCGGCCCGGCCGAGATCGACGCCCGGTTACGTCTGCTCGTCGGTCGCCGCGGCGGCATGGCTAGCCAGGAGAGCGCGGGCAAGGTCAGCCTCGGTGAACTGGTCATCGACGAAGGCACCTACACCGCGCGACTGCGTGGCCGCCCCCTCGACCTGACCTATAAGGAGTTCGAGCTCCTGAAATACCTCGCTCAGCACGCCGGCCGGGTGTTCACCCGCGCGCAGTTGCTACAGGAGGTGTGGGGTTACGACTTCTTCGGCGGCACCCGCACCGTCGACGTGCACGTGCGGCGATTGCGCGCCAAACTCGGCCCGGAATACGAGTCGCTGATCGGGACCGTCCGCAACGTCGGCTACAAGGCGGTGCGCCCGGCCCGGGGACGTCCCGCTGCGGCCGAGCCCGAATTCACCGAGGACGACGACGAGGACGGCTTCGACGACGGCGAGGACGTCATCTCCGACTCGGTGCGCAACGCAGTGCGGTCGCCCACCATGTCTCACCCGCTTCGCAGTCAGTGACGGCGCCGCACTGGCGCACCGCACTGACTCCGGTCGAGCAGCAGCAGGTGCGTGCCGTCATCGAGGCCGCCACCCGAGCCGACGGTGTTGCTCCCGTGGGCGAGCAGGTGTTGCGCGAGTTGCCCCACGCGCGGACCAGACATGTCGTGGTCGCCGACGACGACACGGTGGTCGGCTACCTCAATCTGACGCCGGGGCGCGATGACGTCGACGCGATGGGTGAACTCGTCGTCCACCCGGACGCCCGTCGTCGTGGGATCGGGACGGCGCTGTTGCGGGCGGCCGCTGATGAGCTCGGCGGCGCCGTCCGGTTCTGGGCGCACGGCACCCTGCCCGCGGCGCGCGCGGTGGCCGACGCGCTCGGGATGGCTGTGGTTCGGGAACTGATGCAGATGCGCCGCACGCTGCGCGACGTACCCGAGGTCGTCGTGCCCGACGGCATCAGCATCCGTACCTACCGGGGCGCATCCGACGATGCCGAGTTGCTGCGGGTCAACAACGTCGCTTTCGCATGGCATCCCGAACAGGGCGGTTGGGAGCAAGCCGACCTCGATGAGCGACGCGGCGAATCGTGGTTCGACCCCGAGGGCCTGTTCTTGGCCTTCGAAAACGACAGCGCCGACGACTCGGGTCAACTCCTGGGCTTCCACTGGACGAAGGTGCACGCCGACGAGCCCGGGCTCGGCGAGGTGTACGTCGTCGGTGTGGACCCCGCCGCGCAGGGGCGCGGCCTGGGCCGGGTGCTGACCGTGGTGGGTCTGCAGCACCTGGCCCGTCGGCTGACGTCCGACGATCAGCCCGATGGCCCTCCGGAAGTCATGCTCTACGTCGAGGCGGACAACATCGCGGCCGTGAAAACCTATGAACGACTAGAATTTGCTGTATCGAGCGTCGACACCGCATACCGGCCCATCTCGTCAGCGAATATTCATGTCGATAGCACTCACAGCTAGTTAGCGACATTTCGCAACGCCCCGTTCATCAACCTGTTCACCTTCCGTTCATATTCCGGGTGGGTTCCGTCCACCACGAACGCCTAACTTCCCGGGTGGTGCATGCGCCCTACCGGGGCGAACAGGGCAACTGGAGAAAGTGGGATAGGTGAATCTGAACAGGTTTGGCAAGGCGTTCTTCGTGACCGTGTCAGCAACGGCCATCACCGGCCTGACGCTCACCGCCTGCGGAAGCGACAACAATGCCGGAACATCGTCGAGCACGGCGTCCGGCTCGTCCAGTGCGTCCGCCGACTGCGGCGGCAAGAACGCTCTGACCGGTGAGGGCTCGACCGCGCAGCAGAACGCGATCGCGGTGTTCAACCAGGTGTGGGGCCAGAAGTGTCCGGGCAAGAACCTCTCGTATAACCCGACCGGCTCGGGTGCGGGTGTCACCCAGTTCATCGCCGGCCAGGTCGACTTCGCCGGCTCCGACTCGGCGTTGTCCAAGGACCAGACCGATCCCGCCGCCAAGCGCTGCGCCGGCAACCCGGCGTGGAACCTGCCGCTGGTCTTCGGCCCGGTCGCGCTCGGCTACAACCTGCCCGGCGTCGACAAGCTCGTCGTCAACGCCGACGTGCTCGCCAAGATCTTCACCGGTGCCATCAGCAACTGGAATGATCCGGCGATCGCGGCGCTGAACAGCGGTACCTCGCTGCCCGACCAGAAGATCACCCCGATCTACCGCTCGGACTCCTCGGGTACCACCGACAACTTCCAGAAGTACCTGACCGCTGCCGCTCCGCAGACGTGGACCAAGGGTGCGGGCAAGGAGTTCCAGGGTGGCGCCGGTGAGGGCGCGCAGAAGACCGCAGGCGTGGTGCAGGCCGTCCAGGCCACCCCGGGTGCGATCGGCTACGTCGAGAAGGGCTTCGCCGACCAGGCCAAGCTCACCGTCGCGCAGATCGACAACGGCGGCGGCCCCGTCGCACTGAGTGACGATTCCGCGAAGGCCGCCATCGACTCCGCGAAGTTCTCCAGTGAAGGCAACGACCTGAAGCTGGACCTGAACGCGCTGTACGCCACCAAGGCCGCGGGCGCCTACCCGTTGATGCTGGCGACGTACGAGATCGTCTGCTCCAAGGGCTACGACGCCGACACCTCCGCGGCGGTCAAGTCGTTCCTGACAGTGGCGGCCAACGACGGCCAGGCGGGTCTCCCGGCGGCCGGGTATGTCCCGCTGCCCGACGCGTTCAAGCAGCGACTGCTGACCGCCGTCAAAGCAATTCAGTAGTAGCGCTGGCGAGGCAGGTCGATTGCGGTGACGATGGAGAGATCAGTGAGCGATGGGGTGGATGTGACCCAAGACGTACCCGGACCTAATCCAGCGAACGCTGGATCCGGAGAGGTTGTGGCCGCACCCTTCCCTGACAAGCCTTCGATCCCGACGAATCCGTCCGGAAGCGCCAAGGTACGACTGGGCGACCGGATCTTCCGAGGACTGTCCGAAGGCTCCGGCATTCTCGTCATCGCGCTGATCGCCGCGATCGGCCTGTTCCTCGTCTGGCGTGCGGTCCCGGCGTTGGGGCGTAACGACGTCAACTTCTTCACTTACGGCGGCAACTGGGTCACCACCGACACCGCGCACATGAAGTTCGGCATCCTGGATCTGCTGCAGGTGACGGTGTTCGTCTCCCTGTTCGCACTGGTCCTGGCGATGCCGGTCGCGCTCGGTATAGCGATCTTCCTGACGCAGTACGCCCCGCGTCGGGTGGCCGGGCCGCTGGGTTACATGGTGGACCTGCTGGCCGCGGTGCCGTCGATCATCTACGGCGTCTGGGGTATCTACGTGCTGGCCCCGGTGATCAAGCCGTTCGCGGTGTGGCTCAACGGCAACCTCAGCTGGATCTTCCTCTTCGACACCGGCAATGCGTCGGTGGCCGGCGGCGGAACGATCTTCACCGCCGGAATCGTGTTGGCGGTGATGATCCTGCCGATCATCACCGCGGTCAGCCGTGAGGTGTTCGTCCAGACGCCGCGGGGCCAGATCGAGGCGGCACTGGCTCTGGGCGCCACCCGCTGGGAAGTGGTCAGGACCACGGTGTTGCCCTTCGGGCTCTCCGGCTACATCAGCGGTGCGATGCTTGGCCTAGGCCGCGCCTTGGGTGAGACGATCGCGCTGTTGATCATCCTGCGCGGCACGCAGAAGGCGTTCGGCTGGTCCCTGTTCGACGCCGGCTACACCTTCGCCAGCAAGATCGCCTCAGCCGCTTCGGAATTCAACGACGAGTACAAGGCGGGGGCCTATATCGCCGCCGGCCTGGTGCTGTTCATCCTGACGTTCGTGGTCAACTCGGCGGCCCGTGCCGCGGTGGCCGGAAGGGGTGCCCGATGACCTCGACCCTGGACCAGCCGGTCAAGGCGCCCGCCTTCCAGGCGGTCAGCCTGCGGCGCAAGGTCATCAATAACGCCGCCACCGTTCTGGTGACGCTGTCGGTGGCGGTCGCTGTGGTGCCGTTGATCTGGGTGCTGTACTCGGTGATCACCAAAGGCCTTGGCACCATTCTCGACAGCACGTGGTGGATGAACTCCCAGGCCGGGATGACGGCCTTCGCGGCCGGCGGCGGCGTCTACCACGCCCTGATCGGCACCCTGCTGCAAGGGCTGTTCTGCGCGGTGATCTCGATTCCGGTCGGCGTCTTCGTCGGCATCTATCTGGTCGAGTACGGTGGCGCCACGAGGCTGGGCAAGCTCACCACGTTCATGGTGGACATCCTCACCGGCGTGCCCTCGATCGTCGCGGCGCTGTTCATCTACGCGCTGTGGGTGGCCACCCTGGGCTTCCAGCGCTCCGGTTTCGCGGTGTCGCTGGCGTTGGTGCTGCTGATGATCCCGGTGATCGTGCGCTCCACCGAGGAGATGCTGCGCATCGTTCCGATGGATCTGCGCGAGGCCAGCTACGCACTGGGTGTGCCGAAGTGGAAAACCATTGCCCGCATTGTCATTCCGACCGCCCTGTCGGGCATCGTCACCGGAATCATGCTGGCGTTGGCCCGCGTCATGGGGGAGACGGCGCCGCTGCTCATCCTGGTCGGGTACTCGCAGGCGATGAACTTCGACATGTTCAACGGGTTCATGGGCTCGCTACCCGGCATGATGTACGACCAGACCTCGGCTGGCGCTGGCGCCAATCCTGTTCCCACCGATCGGCTCTGGGGTGCGGCGTTGACCTTGATCGTGCTGATCGCGATCCTCAACATCGGCGCACGCTTCGTCGCCAAATTCTTTGCCCCGAAAAAGGTTTAGGAGACTTCGATGGCCAAGCGGCTAGATCTCAAAGACGTCAACATCTACTACGGTTCGTTCCACGCCGTCGCCGATGTCTCGCTGGCGGTGCCCCCGCGCAACGTGACTGCGTTCATCGGGCCGTCGGGCTGTGGCAAGTCCACCGTGCTGCGCACGCTGAACCGCATGCACGAGGTCATCCCGGGCGCCCGAGTCGAGGGTTCGGTTTTACTCGACGGTGAGGACATCTACGGTTCCGGCGTCGACCCAGTGGGCGTGCGCAAGACTATCGGTATGGTCTTTCAGCGGCCAAACCCGTTCCCCACCATGTCGATTCGCGACAACGTGGTGGCCGGCCTGAAGCTGCAGGGCGTGCGCAATCGCAAGTTGCTCGACGAGACCTGCGAACGCTCACTCAAGGGCGCCAACCTGTGGAACGAGGTCAAGGACCGGCTCGAGAAGCCCGGCGGCGGCCTGTCCGGCGGTCAGCAGCAGCGCCTGTGCATCGCCCGCGCTATTGCGGTCCAGCCCGACGTGCTGCTGATGGACGAGCCCTGCTCGGCGCTGGACCCGATCTCCACGCTGGCCATCGAGGACCTGATCGGCGAGCTCAAGCAGGAGTTCACGATCGTCATCGTCACGCACAACATGCAGCAGGCGGCGCGTGTCAGCGATCAGACCGCGTTCTTCAACCTGGAGGCCACCGGTAAGCCGGGCAAACTCGTCGAGATCGACGACACCGAGAAGATCTTCTCCAACCCGAGCCAGAAGGCCACCGAGGACTACATCTCCGGCCGGTTCGGCTAACCCCGACGCAACGAAAAGCCCGGTATCGCTGCGCGATACCGGGCTTTTCGGGTGTTGAGGGCAGAGCCCTCAGTAAGTCGGGATTTCCTCTTCGTCTGGCAGCCGGCCGGTGACCTGGAAGATCACTCGCCGGGAGATCTCCACGGCGTGATCGGCGAAGCGCTCGTAGAACCGGCCCAGCAGCGTCACGTCCACCGCGGCCGCCACACCGTGCTTCCACTCCCGATCCATCAGCACCGTGAACAGATGCCGGTGCAGGTCGTCCATCGCGTCGTCTTCCTCCCGGATGCGACGAGCCTTCTCCGGATCCCGGGACAGCAGAACCTCGCGGGCGCTGTTACCCAATTCGACTGCAACACGGCCCATTTCGGCGAAGTAGCCGTTCACCTCTTCGGGCAGCGCATGCTGCGGGTGACGACGGCGGGCGATCTTGGCGACGTGCAGCGCCAGCGCTCCCATCCGGTCGACGTCGGCGACGATCTGGATCGAGCTGACGATCGCTCGCAGATCACCGGCCACCGGCGCCTGCAGCGCAAGCAGCACGAAGGCCGCTTCCTCTGCGCGCGCGCTGGCCGCAGAGATCTGGTCGTGGTCGGTGATGACTTGCTCGGCCAGCACCAGGTCGGCTTGCAGGAGCGACTGGGTCGCTCGTTCCATCGCAAGCCCGGCCATCCGGCACATCTCGGCCAGCTGGTTGGTCAGAGCATCAAGTTGCTCGTGGTACGCGGTGCGCATGGCATTCACCCTACTTTCTGCATGCGCGCTCAGTATGCCCAGGCGGGGTGAACGAACGGTGAATGAAAGCAAACCGCGCTATGCCCGCAGCGGGCTTATTCGCAGGTGACGTCCGCGGCGTTGGTAACCGTGAGGTCTTCGGGCAGCTCGGTGGGGGTGCTCTTGGAGTTGTGGCTGACGTGCACGCTGACGGTGGATCCGCTCGGCGGCGGCGCCCCGACGGCGCTGAAGTCGGGCCCGAGCACCACCTGAACGGTGTTCTTCAGGCCGTCCACCCGCTCCATCTGGGCGGCGGGGAACGCCGCGGCGACGGTGGCGGCAGCCTGCTCATTGCCCGCCGAGAACATCACCATCGTCGTGGTGACGGCGCTGCCCGAATAGTCATCGGGGTCCAGCACGCGGAAACCGTGTTCGCGCAACGCGGCCGCGACCGTGGCGCCCAGCCCGTCCTGGCCGGTGGAATTGGAGACCTGCACGCTGATGTCGTGCGGATCGGTCGTCACTGCGTTGACCAATTCGGTCTGGGTCCCATCGGCCTGCTGTTCGACGGGGTTCGGCTTGGCGGCCTGGAGGGTCTTCTGCGCCGCGGTCAGCGGGCTCGTCGTCGCGTTGGTGTCGTTCTCGCCCGGCAGCGGGTCATCGTTGATGATCGCGTCGAACAATCCCCGGATGTCCTCGGTACGCGGCTGCTCGTTGCCGTCGGAGTCGGTGATACCCGTGGTCGGGACGGTGACGAAGGTGATCCGGCCGGCGTTGACGCCCTGCAGGGACTGCCCGAGATCGACGAGGTCTTTGGTCCGGACGTTGTCGACGTAGGTGTCGTCGATGAACATGTTCACCACGTTGTTGAGCTTGCTCAGGCTGAACAGTGTGTCCTTGGAGATGATCGAACGCAGCAGCGAGGACAGGAACAGCTGCTGGCGCTTGATCCGGCCGTAATCGCCGTTGACCTCGGTGGTGACCTGGCGGGCGCGGACGTAGTTCAGCGCGGTGTGCCCGTCGAGCGTCTGGTGCCCGGCGCTGGCGAGCACGGTGCCCAGCTCGTAGTCGTCCAGCGGCGTGGTGCTGCAGACGTCGACCCCGCCGAGGGCGTCGACCATCTTGGAGAACCCGGCGAAGTCGACCGCCATGAATCGGTTGATCGACAGCCCTGACATCTTCTGGATGACCTTGACCAGGCACTTCGGCCCGCCGTATGCGTACGCCGAATTCAATTTCGTCTCGGTGTAGCGGTAGTCGTCACTCGTCTGACCGGTGTACTTGTCGACGACCGGGCCGTATTTGCCGCTGTCGGGGTCCCAGGCCTGGCAGTAGGCCGGGGTGATCGCGAGGTCGCGGGGGAAGGACACCACGACGACGCGTTTACGGTCGGCGGGCACATTGACCAGCATCACGGTGTCCGAGCGGGCGCCGTCGGCGTCCTCAGTGGTGCCGGCACCGATCTCCCCGTTGGCACCCGTGCGGGTGTCGACCCCGACGATCAGGAAGTTCTCGTCGCCGAATTGCGCGTTGGGGTCGACGATGTCGCGTGAGTTGGGATCCAGCGCCGCGACGTTGCGCAGCAGTTCGTTCTTGGTGGATTGCCACTGCCAGGCACCGCCGGTTAGCACGAGCGCGGACACCGCGAACAGCGCCGCCGCGGAGCGGCCGGCCACCAGCACGGGCTTGAACGCCCGTGTCCTTTTCTTCTTGGCGCTCTTCAGCGCAGTCGGAGCAGCGGGGTTGGGGTCGGCCACGAGCGGGCCTCTGGCCCGGTTGAGCTCCTCGAGGTCGGGCACTTCGTCGGCGTAGGCGGCGATGACCACCGGGATGGGCACGGTGAGGTCGTCGGCGTCCTCGACGAGCGGCGGGGCTTCGGCGCAGTGGCGGTTGGGCTCGATCGTGGGCGTCGAGCCGGAAAGCTTGGCGATCAGGTCGGCGACGGTCACACCTTCGGTGTGGTTACCGCTGGGCGGGGAGGTGTCCGGCGAGCGGTGCGAGAGTGCTGGTGCGCGCTCCCATGGAGCGACTCCCGCGCCCGATCGGGGTGCCCGGGTTACCCGCTCGCCCTCGTCGGGGGCGCGGTGCTGGCCAGGAGTGGCGTTGCCGCCGTCACTCATGTTCCAGTCGCCTCCGACTCTGATGCGGTCCAGCGCGTCGATGCGCTCGGGAATTCCGGTGCGGTTGTCTCGTCACCAAGGGCCGGGCGCCGATGCGCGGCCGTCTCAACCGTCCTATGTCTTGTAGCAGCACTCGGTGGGGGTTCGCCACTCCAGTGGGTCACACAACAAGATCATCATCGTACTGAGACAACCCCGTCGGCCGCTAGCTCGCCCTGATGTCGAGACCGTCTCGGTTCAGCCGCCGGAGTTCATGACATCGGCTCCCGCAGGCACGGTGCAGTCATCCGGGTCGTCGAGCCAGCCCTCGGGGAGTGTGACGGACGCCGCGGATCCCTGACGCCCGCGCGGCCCGGTCGCGGCCATCGGGAACGGGATGTCACGATCGAGTTGGTCGAGCAGCATGTCCAGCTCGGATAACGTCTTGACCAGCGCTAATGCTCGCCTGATGTCGGCGCCGGCGGGAAATCCGTGCAGGTACCAGGCGACGTGTTTGCGGATATCCCGCATGCCCTTGTCTTCACCGAAGTGATCGGCCAGCAGTGCGCCGTGGCGGCGGACGATATCGGTGACCTCACCCAGGGTCGGCGGAGTCGGGGCGGGCGAGCCGGTGAACGCCGCGGACAGTTCGGCGAACAGCCATGGCCGCCCCAGGCATCCGCGGCCAATGACGACTCCGTCACACCCCGTCGCCGCCATCATCGCCAGCGCATCGTTGGCCTCGAAGATGTCGCCGTTTCCGAGCACCGGGATCGTCGTCACCGCCTCCTTGAGACGCCCGATCTGCTCCCAGTCGGCGGTCCCCGAGTAGCGCTGGGCGGCGGTTCGCGCGTGCAGGGCCACCGCGGCGGCGCCTTCTTGTTCGGCGATCCGGCCGGCATCCAGGTGCGTGCGGTGGGCGTCGTCGATGCCGATCCGGAACTTCACCGTCACGGGGACCGAGGTGCCTTCGGTGGCGCGTACGGCGGCGGCCACGATCTGGCCGAAGAGGCGCCGCTTGTAGGGCAGGGCCGCGCCGCCACCGCGCCGGGTGACCTTGGGTACCGGGCAGCCGAAGTTCATGTCGATGTGATCGGCGAGGTCCTCGGTGACGATCATCCGGGCGGCCTCATAGGTGGTGGCCGGGTCCACGGTGTAGAGCTGTAGCGAGCGCGGCGATTCCTGTGGGGCGAACGTCGTCATGTGCATGGTGACGGGGTGCCGCTCAACGAGCGCGCGGGCCGTCACCATCTCGCACACATAGAGTCCGCTGACCGTTCCGGCCCGCGCTTCTTCGAGTTCGCGGCACAGGGTGCGGAACGCGACGTTGGTGACACCGGCCATGGGCGCCAAGACAACCGGGCTGCGGAGGGCGAAGGGCCCTATCCGCAGCCCGGAGGCAGTCTGTGTGGTGTCGACTATGTCGCCGCCCCGGCCAGTGCTTTGGCGCTGCGCTTCTCGGCGAGCCGTGCGTCACGCTCCAGCTTGCGCGACTTCGCCTCTTCGAATTTGTCGCAGGTGTCTTCGAGTTCCTTGATCAGGTCGGCCAGATCGTCGCGCATTCGGGCGGCTTCGCCGGTGAAGTCGTTGCGCTCGAAGATGCGCCACTTCTTCAGCACCGGCATCACGACGTCGTCGAGGTGGATGCGCGGGTCGTATACGCCGCCCATGGCGATGATGACGGCCTTGCGCCGGAAGTCCGGGACTGTGTATCCGGGCATCTTGAAGTTGCGCAGCACCCGGTGCAGCGACGCCATCGCCTGGTTGGGTGCGATGGCGAAGCCGGCCTCGCTGACGTCGCGATAGAAGATCATGTGCAGGTTCTCGTCATTGGAGATCCTGGCCAGCAGTTGCTCGGCGACCGGGTCGCTGCAGGCCTTGCCGGTGTTGCGGTGCGACACCCGGGTGGCGAGCTCCTGGAAGCTGACGTACATCACCGAGTCGAACAGACTCTCGGCGAACAGATCCCCCTGCTGGTTCTGGCCGGGGGAGAAGCCGCGAGTCATCTGCTCCACCCGCAGCTCTTCGAGCTCGACCGGATCGCAGTTACGGGTGACCACGAGGTAGTCGCGGATCGAGATGCCGTGCCGGTTCTCCTCGGCCGTCCACCGGTTGACCCAGTAGCCCCAGGCGCCGTCCATGGAGAAGTTCATCGCGATCTCGCGGTGATAGGAGGGCAGATTGTCCTCGGTCAGGAGGTTCTGAACCATTGCCGTGCGGGCCACTTCGGAGAGCTTGGACTGCGTGGGATCCCAGTCCTGGCCGCCGAGGGCGTAGTAGTTCCGGCCGTCCGACCATGGGATGTAGTCGTGAGGGTTCCAGTCCTTCGCCATCGTGAGGTGGCGGTTGATGAGTTTCTCCGCCACCGGTTCCAGCTCGCGCAGGAGATCGAGGTCGGTCAGGTCTTGCGACATGGACCCTCCAGTTATCTGTTCCTTGTGGTAGCACTCAATATATCTGTGTATCCCGGTGACATTCAAGTTCCCCCGAAATCGGCATGTCGCCGCTGGCGCGTTTGCCTGCGACTGTAGGGCCGTACCAGGCCTGTTCACGATCTGTACGGTGATCCTGCACGTGCAGATCTCCTGGAGTACGATTTGCGCACTGATGCCACCAGCATTTAGTACGCAAACGCACAGGTAACGCACATGTCCGGAGGTCGTGAGACGTGAAGAAGCAACTAGCCATCGGCGTCGCCGCTGTTGGTGCCGCGGCCGCATCGTTCGCGGTGCTCGGTTCTGGCGTCGCGTCGGCGACCAACGAATACGCAGGACAGACGTATGCGGATGCCTCGCAGGCGATCAGTGATGCAGGGCAGTCGGCGACGATTGCGACCCGGGTGGGCAGCTTCCTGCCGACCGACCAGTGCATTGTCACCGGATCTCGCAACGCGGATTTCCTGGATTCCAGTGGCGTCAATGCCGGCGGTCGCGTATTGCTCTACCTGAACTGCAACAACACGTTCGCGACTGCCGGCGTGCCGGGCAACTCCGTTGGCAGCCCGGAAGGCCGCCAGGCCCGCTCGGATTACGAGGAGAAGCTCGCCGAGCAGCAGGCCGAGGCGCAGCAGAGCGAGTCCACTGAACTGCTGGACACCGGTAATGTTCCGGGTGAGGCCGGTCAGGTCGCCGGCGGATAACTCGTCGCGCGGGTCAAAAGCAGTTCGACGCAATAGTCGATGAACTGCTCACGGGAAGCCGCCAGTCGGCCGTCCAAATAGGCGGTGAACAGCGCCGTCAGCGCACCGATCAGGCCGGTGGCCGTCATTTTCTGCAGCACCGGATCGCTGATCGCGGTCAGCTTGCTCTGCAGCAGCTCGATGAAGCTCGGCGTCCATTCCGCCCCGGAGTGGATCAGCACGGCTTCCACTTGCGGTGCCAACAACAGCACGCGCCCCCGCACCGGATCGTCGACCATGAGCGCCACGAACTGCTCGACGGCCGCGCGCGGCGTACCCGCTGACATCAGTGCCGTCACCGCGCGATTGCACACGTCGTCGTAGACGGCGCGGACGAATTCGTCCCGGTCGCCGAAGCTCTCGTAGAAATACCGCTCGGTCAGGCCGGCGTCCCGGCAGACCGCGCGCACCGTCAGCGCCGGGCCGCCCGCGCTGCCGAGCAGGGTCACCCCGGCGACGATCAACTCGTCACGGCGCAGCGCCTGCCGGTCCGGCAGCGGCACGCCCGACCAGCGGCCCCGTCGTTGACCCGACGTCACATCGCTCCTAAGCTCGTGATGACAACGCGTGTAGTCAAAATGTCCCACACGCCATTGGGAAGGTCACCAGTTGAGTCAAGATACGTCCGACGCGTGCCCAGTGACCAGCGAGGGCGCGCAGATGGCGCCCGGTTGTCCGGTGACCGGCGGAGCGTACGACACACCGCCCGCTGTGCTCGGCCCCGACTCGCTGACGTGGAAATACTTCGGTGACTGGCGTGGCCTGCTGCAGGGGCCTTGGGCCGGCTCGATGCAGAACATGCATCCCCAGCTCGGTGCGGCTGTAGAGGAGCACTCGATCTTCTTCATGGAGCGACTGCCGCGCCTGCTGCGATCTCTGTACCCGATCGGCGGCGTGGTGTTCGACGGCGACCGTGCGCCGATGACCGGCGCCGAGGTCCGCGACTACCACATCCCGATCAAAGGTGTTGACTCCCAAGGGCGTCGCTACAGCGCACTCAATCCCGACGTGTTTTATTGGGCGCACTCAACGTTTTTCATGGGCACCGTGCTGACTGCGGAGTACTTCGGCGACGGCCTCACCGAAGATCAGAAGCGCCAACTGTTCGACGAGCACGTCATCTGGTACCGGATGTACGGCATGAGCATGCGTCCGGTGCCCGGCAGCTGGGAGGAGTTTCAGGTCTACTGGGACCACATGTGTCGCAACGTCCTGGAAAACAACTGGGCCACCCGACAGGTCCTCGATCTGTCCACGATGCCGAAACATCCTTCGCTGCAATGGGTTCCGGACGCCGTGTGGTCGGCCTACCTCAAGGCGCTCGGGCCGTTCGCGTTGTGGGTGACTGTCGGACTCTACGATCAGCCGGTCCGTGAGCTGATGGGCTACACGTGGTCCAAGCGCGATGAGCGCCTGCACCGACTGTTCGGCAGGGCGGTCAATCTGGCATTCAAGCTGCTACCGAAGCGGCGCCGGATGCATCCACGTGCCCGTTCCGGATGGGACCGGGCCACCGGCAGGATTCCGGTCGACGCTGCGTTGGTCCACACCCCGGCGCGTAATCTGCCGCCAGCAGGGGAGCGGGACAAGGGAATTCACTACCTCGGTGGAGCCTGCCCGGCCCAGCACACGCCGTCGGCATAGCCCGCGAGAAAGCCCGATGCAATTTGCGGGCTACTTCAGCAACGTCAGCGTCGGCGTGTGCGATCCTTGCCGATGCAAATTTCGGCGAGCAGGCTCATTGCCGTCGGAAAGCCGGGAAGATCCGGGGCACGCGTGTTCTCCAGGAATGGCGACTAAGACCGTCTGGCCTGTCGTTGTGACGTAGGCGTCAAATGCTTTGCGGGGCAGTCAAACCCCAACACATCACCGCATACGACGCGGCAAAAGCGATGTCGTCGATATCTTCGTCAGTGCCGCCGATCCGCCGAACTTGTTCGGCGATGGCATAGCGAATTACGTCGGTCGATGTGACGGCAGGGTGACTCATGTGTACTCCTGTGACGCGTGTGAATCGGGTTTCCACCGCTCCCCGATGCGTTAGCTGTCCTGTACCCACTCCGGGTATTTCTCACACGCCAGCTAACCGCGTTGTTATCGAAGTTTTATTCAGCCCGCCGCAGGACCGCCGGGATCGTCAGCGCGAGGATCTTCAAGTCGAGAGCCAGCGACCAGTTCTCGATGTAGTAGTTGTCCCATTCGGCACGATCGGCGATGGACGTCTGCCCGCGCAACCCGTGCACCTGGGCCCAGCCGGTGACGCCGGCTCGCACTCGGTGCCGTTCGCCATAGCGCTGGATCTGCGCATCGAAGAGTTCCACGAATTCCGGCCGCTCCGGTCGTGGGCCCACCAGGCTCATCTCACCGCGAAGCACGTTGATGAACTGAGGCAGTTCGTCCAGCGATGTGGCGCGCAGGATCTTGCCGATCTTGGTGCGCCGGTCGACGCCCTCCACACCGCCGGGCGCAGCGCCGGTCTTCAGCTCGAATGCGGCATCGGATGCGTCGGTCGCCCGCATCGACCGGAACTTGAGGCACCCGAAAACGCGTCCGTCACGGCCAACGCGCGGTTGGCTGAAGAAGATCGGGCCCGGCGAACTCAGTTTCACAAGCAGCACCAGAGTCAGGAACACCGGCGAGATCAACAGCAGGAGGAAGGCGGCCATCACCCGGTCGAAGACGTGTTTGACGAGGAACTGCCATCCCCGAGGATCGGTGTGGGACAACGCGAGCAGCGGTGTACCGCCCACGTGCTCGATTCGCGCGCGCTCGCCGATGGTGTCGAACATGCGCGGCACGACCCACACGCGCAGCCCGTTCTGATGAGCGGTCCGGACCACATGGGTGAGCACCTGGTCCTGTGTGCGGGAGAAGGCGATCACGACGTTCTGAGCGCTGGTCAGCCTAATTGCCTGGTCGATGTTCTCCGGCGAGCCCAGCCACGGCAGATCGGGGCGCGGATCGCCCGGCTGGCCGAACCACGGCTCGGCATCGACGATGCCGACCGGGGCTAGGCCGTACTCCGGGAACTCCTCCAAGCGGCTGATGATGTGCCCGGCGACGCGACCGTTGCCGACGATCAGGGTTGGCGCCTGGAGGTGATTATGTCGACGCAGGCTCCGCTGGATGATCACCCGCACCAGCCGTCCGAACGGCATGAGTACCGCGGCGCAGACCCAGATCTTGAGCACGGTGGCGCCGGGGCGGCCGGTATCGTTCGCGATCACCAAGCCGCCGAGCAGGAACATCGTTGCGACGGCTACCGTCGCTTCGATGGGCCCGATCTCGTCGAGGAATTCCCGTTTGAGACGCCGCCGGTAAACCCCACGCGCGGCGAGCATGAGGATCACGACCGGTACGTACAGAATGGACAGCCGGAGGTCAGGCGGATTCTCCTGGGTCGATATCGCCCACTTCACGCCGATGACCGTCGCCACCGAAGCCGACAGGACGTCGATGGAGACGGTGATGATGGTGCTCAGCGGATCGGTGCGCACCCGCTCGGCAAATGTCTTCCGGTGCACGGGCAGGTTACCGTTACTTACCGGTGATGCCGGTTCATTTTCAACGTGAAGGATCCGTGTCGCCATGATCCGCTCACTTCACCTGCCGAACCACATGGCGGACGCTACCCGATTTTGCTACCCGTCGGGTCATGTATCCCCCCGGTGTGGCGAACATTGGCAAAGATCAGACGTTGCGTGGGTCGGTGAGTAGCCGGTGGCGCGCAACGTCGGCGAGATCGTTGAGGATCTGGACCTGGCCACTGGACCAATGCCGCGGCCGAGTGTCCCACGTGCACAACGTCCCAGCGACGTAGCCTTTGCTGTCGAGCAACGGAATTCCGGCGTACGCCAACACCGCCCCGCTCTGCACCACTGGATGATCCGACAGCATGGGATGAGCCCGGGTGTCGTCGACGACGAGCGGCTCCCGGCTGGCCACGGTGAATTTGCAGATCGACATCTCGAGCGGCGCGACCCGGGGCTGCACTTCGTCGCTCGCGTTGGATCCCGCAAGCACCTGCCGGTCGGGGTAGACGATGGACACCGCCGCCATCGGGGTGCCCAGCGCCTCGGCGACCAAGACCGCGACGCGATCGAGTGTCGGGTTTCGGGTGTCGTCGAAACGGCCGAGGCGCTCGACCGATTCCAGACGCTCGGGATCGGACACAGCGTCTTCGACGATCGAGTCGACCGCACTCTGCTCGCCGGAGAGTTGGTCGACGACGGCGCGCACCGTGTGGTCGTGTTCGGGCCCGGCCAGCCGAGCGATCACGTGTCGGCCGGTGGTTCGGTCGACGCCATGGCGCGGACCTTGGCCAGCGCTGTCCGCGGGTTGCGGCGCCGTGTCGTTCATGTGGTCCACGATAGGTCACCCCCGTCGACGCTGGGTGGTCTCGGAAAGGTCTGGTCGGGTGGACTCTTCGTGGGTCCGGGTGGTGCCCCCACCAGGGCTCGAACCTGGGACCTGCGGATTAAAAGTCCGTAGCTCTACCGACTGAGCTATAGGGGCGCGACGCACACAATACTGCCTTCGGTGGGGTTGCTCGTTTTGGGATTGGGCGTGCTGTGCCCTAAGCTAACGACGCTCTAACGTGCACTCGTTGTGAGTACCCCGGAGTGATTCGGTTCTGGCCCCCATCGTCTAGTGGCCTAGGACGCCGCCCTTTCACGGCGGTAGCACGGGTTCGAATCCCGTTGGGGGTACGCGTGACGACGTAAAGTCGGAGCGAGCAGTGCAGCAGTACAAGTAAGGCCCTGTGGCGCAGTTGGTTAGCGCGCCGCCCTGTCACGGCGGAGGTCGCGGGTTCGAGTCCCGTCAGGGTCGCAGTGTTTCGGCGTAAGGCACTTCGGTTGCCTTCCGGCCAGGTAGCTCAGTTGGTACGAGCGTCCGCCTGAAAAGCGGAAGGTCGCCGGTTCGATCCCGGCCCTGGCCACTCACATTCGTTCCCGCATTTCGTCGGGCTCGTTCCCTTTCTGTGACCGCCTCCTGTTGACCTACTGCAGCTCTTGCCGTATGCCTTACAGTTAGCTCGACTTGAGCGGACCCGCGCGAGCGTTCACCGGAGGCCGGATGTCAGAAATTGCAGCGCAGCGAGCTGTGGTCATCGGTGGCGCATCGGGAATCGGCTGGGCGGTGGCGCAGGGGCTGGCCGCCGGCGGGCGGCAGGTCACCGTCGCCGACCGCAACGCCGACGGCGCAGCGCAGCGGGCCGCCGAACTCGGCGCACTGCATGACGCCGCCGGGGTGGATGTCACCGACGAGGCCAGCGTCGCCGCGTTGTTCGAGAAGATCGGTCCCGTCGACATCGTCGTGAACACCGCCGGATTCGGCGGCTTCGGCCGCATCACCGAACAGCCCGTCGAGGATTTCCGTGCGATCGTCGACTGCTGCCTCACCGGCGGATTCATCGTCATGAAGCACGCCGGCCGGCAGCTGCGCGACGGGGGATCGCTGGTCTCGATCACCTCGCTGAACGCCCGGCTCGCCGCCCCCGGCATGAGCGCCTACTGCTCGGCCAAAGCCGGGCTGGCCATGCTCACGCAGGTCGCCGCGCTGGAATTGGGTCCTCGCGGGATCCGGGTCAACGCGGTCTCACCCGGCTTCGTCCACACCCCGCTCACCGAACTGGTCACCCTGGCCGACGGCGTGCTCGAGGATTACATCGAAAACACCCCGCTCGGCCGGGTCGGTGTCCCCGAAGACGTCGCCGAGGCGGTGCTGTTCCTGTGCTCGGACCAGGCTTCCTGGCTGACCGGCGAGGTTCTCGACCTCAACGGCGGCGCCCACCTCAAGCGGTACCCCGACGTGCTCGCCCACGTCGACCGGATGGCGTCGGCGTGACGCGGTTCGCCGGCAAGCAGGCGATCGTCACCGGAGCCGGCTCGGGAATCGGCGCAGCGCTGTGCCGGGCGCTGGCGGGCGCCGGCGCTGACGTGCTGTGCACCGACATCGACGGCGCGGCCGCCGAACGCACCGCCGCGTCGCTGACCAAGCCGGGGACCGCACTGCAACTCGACGTCACCGACGCCGCCGCCGTCCAGCGCGCGGTCGACGATGTCGTGGCCCGCACCGGCCGAATCGACTTGCTGTTCAACAACGCTGGGATCACCTGGGGCGGGGACACCGAACTGCTCACCCTGGACCAGTGGAACGCGATCATCGACGTCAACATCCGCGGTGTCGTGCACGGGGTGCACGCGGCCTACCCGCAGATGGTTCGTCAACAGAGCGGCCACATCGTCAACACCGCGTCGATGGCGGGCCTGGCGGCCGCGGGCCGGATCACCAGCTACGTGATGACCAAGCACGCGATTGTCGGGCTGTCGCTGGCGCTGCGCACCGAGGCTGTCGGCCACGGGATCGGCGTGCTGGCCATCTGTCCGACCGCGGTGGACACCCCGATTCTCGACAAGGGCTGGCTCGGCGATTTCAACGGCCGCGAGTTCTACCAAATGGGCCAGCGCAGTGAGACGTTCTATAGCCCGGATCAGCTGGCCGCCGATACGCTGCGGGCGATCGAACGCAATAAGGCCCTCCTGGTCGCACCGCGTCAGGCCCGCATGGCATGGCTTTTCGCGCGCCTGGCGCCCGGCTTGCTCAACCGGATGGCTGTGCGGTTCGTCGACAAACAACGCACCGACAGCAGAAGGCAACCGACACCATGAGCGCCCCGACCGCAATTCCCCGCTATCCCTCTGATGTCACCAGCGGCTGGCTGGCCGGCATCCTCAGCCGTCCCGGTGCGCCTGTCGAGGTCGAGACCGTCGAGGTGACGCCGGTGGGCACCGGTCAGACGGGCGCGACGTTCCGCATCAAGGCGACCTACGCCGCCGACGCCGACAACCTGCCAGCCAGCTTCATCCTGAAATTGCCCGCCGGCGACGACGCCGTCCGGGATCGGGTGACGCTCGGCTACCGCAGCGAGTGCGCGTTCTACCAATCCGTCGCCGATGTGGTGACGATCCCCATCCCGCAGTGCTACCACGTCGATATCGCCGACGAAGGAGCCAGTTACGCATTGCTGCTGGCCGATCAGGCTCCGGCCGTTCAAGGCGACCAGATCGCCGGTTGCGAACTGCCCGAGGCCCGTCTCGCGGTGCGCGCATTGGCGGGCCTGCACGGGCCGACGTGGTGCGATCCGCGGTGGCAGACGTTCCCCGGTTTGGCAATGTCGGTCGTCGGTGAGGACGCCATCCGCGGTCTTGGCGACATCTCCAAGATGGCCGCCGGCATCACGATCGAGAAACTCGGGACAAGGCTGAACGCCGAAGATTCCGAAACTCTGGTCGCCGCCATGGATTTGGTGACGCCGTGGCTGCTGAACGCGCCCGAGCGGTTCGCCCTGCTGCACGGCGACTACCGGCTGGACAATCTGCTCTTCGACGGCGATCGGGTCAGCGTGGTCGACTGGCAGACCCTCGGTGTCGGGCTGGCCGGCCGCGATCTGGCCTACTTCACCGGGACCAGTCTGGAACCGGCCTTGCGGGCCGAGGCCGAGAAGGACCTGGTCGGCGAGTACCACCGTGCCCTGCTCGACACCGGCGTGACTGGCTACGACGCGGAAACCTGTTGGCACGACTATCTTTTGGGCATGATACAGGTTCCCTTGATCTCCGCATTGGGCTGTGCCTTCGCGGTCGAGACCGAACGCGGTGACGACATGATGGGCGCGATGCTGCGCCGGGGTTGTGCGGCCATCCGCGATCTGGGCACACTCGAGCTGATTTCACGCTAGGAGCACACGTGGGCGAATCCATGCCGCGTACAGCCATCATCGGCGCGGGCATCAGCGGGCTGACCTCGGGCAAGATGCTCAAGGACTACGGCGTGCCGTACACCACCTTCGAGTTGTCCGACCGCATCGGCGGCAACTGGGCCTTCGCCAACCCCAATGGAATGAGCAGCGCCTACCGGTCTCTGCATATCGACACCTCCAAACAGCGGCTGTCGTTTCGGGACTTTCCGATCCCGGACCACTTCCCGTCTTTCCCGCACCACAGCGACATCAAGGCCTACCTGGACTCCTATGCCGAGACCTTCGGGCTGCTGGAGAACATCGAGTTCAACAACGGTGTCCAGCATGCTGGCCTCAACAGTGATGGCCGCTGGGATATCACCGACCAGAACGGGACGACGCGGGAGTTCGACCTGTTGGTCGTCGGCAACGGCCATCACTGGGATGCCCGATACCCGGACTTTCCCGGCGAATTCACCGGCGAGACAATCCATTCCCACCACTACATCGATCCGCAGACCCCGCTGAACCTGACCGGTAAGCGGATCCTGGTGGTTGGCATCGGTAACAGCGCCGCCGATATCACCGTCGAGCTGTCGTCGCGGACCCTGCAGAACACGGTGACGCTGTCGACGCGCTCGAGTGCCTGGATCGTGCCCAAGTACATCGCCGGCCGCCCAGGGGACAGCGTCTGGCAGACGTCGCCGCACATCCCGTTGTCCTGGCAGCGCAAGGCAGTTCAGTTGCTGGCGCCCGCGATGGGCATCAACCCGGAGCTGTACGGTCTGCCCGCACCGAACCACAAACTGTTCGAGGCGCATCCCACCCAGTCGGTGGAACTGCCACTTCGGCTGGGATCCGGTGACGTGATCCCCAAGCCCAACGTGAGCCGCCTGGACGGGGACACCGTCCACTTCGACGACGGCACCAGCGGGGTATTCGACGCGATCGTCTACGCCACCGGCTACAACATCACCTTCCCGTTCTTCGATCCCGACTTCGTCAGCGCGCCGGACAACGCGATCCGGCTCTACAAGCGAATGTTCAAGCCGGGCATGGACAATCTGGTGTTCATCGGCTTCGCCCAGGCGGTGCCGACGCTGTTTCCGTTCATCGAATGCCAGGCGAAACTGCTGGCCGCCTACGCGGTGGGCCGCTACGCGCTACCGCCGGCCGCGGAGATGGAACGGGTGATCGACGCCGATCAGAAGCTCTACGTGGGGCACTGCACCGACCGTCCGCGGCACACCCAGCAGGTGGACTACTTCCACTACGACCACGATATCCGCACGCGGGAACTGCCGGCCGGCATGAAGCGGGCGGAACTGGCTCGCCGTCGCGGGAAGGTGGCGGTATGACCCGCACCGATATCACCTTCGACTCCTCCGGGGTGCGTTGCAGCGCATCGCATTTCCCTGGTGAAGGTGACGCCTTCGCCGGCCCGGCCGGGCGCCCGGTGGTGGTGATGGGTCACGGTTTCGGTGGCACCAAGGACTCCGGCCTCGAGTCGTTCGCCGACCGGATCAGCGCCGCAGGCGTCGACGTGCTTGCCTTCGACTACCGCGGATTCGGTGCCTCGGAAGGCACACCGCGGCAGACGGTTTCGGTCACTGCGCAGATCGGCGACTTCGAGGCCGCGATCGCCGCGGCCAAGCGGCTGCCCGGGGTCGATCAGAATCGGATCGTGCTGTGGGGGTCGTCGATGTCGGGCGGTCACGTGGTACGGGTGGCGGCCGACCACACCGACATCGCGGGTGTCATTGCGATGACGCCGTTGACCAGCGGGGTGGCGGTCAGCCGCGCGGCGGTCGAACACCGTGATGTCGGACAGGCATTGAAGTGGACAGCGGTTGGCCTCAAAAGCCGCGTCGACGTGGCCCGCGGTCGTAAGCCAACCCTGATGCCACTGGTCGCCCATCCCGGCGAGCCCGGGGCGCTGGCGCTGGACGGTGCCTACGAAAGTTACACCGCGATGGCCGGTCCGACCTGGCGCAACGAGGTCGACTCCGCGGTGGGCCTGCAGATCGCCTCGATCCGAACGGCGGACGCCGCCAAGCGGTTACGTTGTCCGCTGTTGGTCCAGGTCGCCGACTTCGATCGTTACGTACCGGCCGACTCCGTGGTCAAGACCGCGGTGCTGGGCAGGGGCCAGGTGCACCACTACCCCTGCGATCACTTCGACGTCTGGCCGGGACACGACTGGTTCGAGAAGGCCGCCGGTGATCAGGTGGCCTTCCTCTCCCGGACCTTCAGTACTTCGTTGAGCCTTGATCGACTGAAATCGCCTCAGCGGTAATCAGTTTCGCGTCATCGCTGGCCAGGAAGCACACCGTATCGGCGATGTCCTCCGGTTCGGCGATGTAGATCGGCAGGAACGGCAGCATCATGTTCTGCAGCGCCGGGTTGGTTTCCATCGCCTTGCCTAGTGCGGCCACCATGTCACCGGTACCCATGTCGGTGTTGACCGGTCCGGGGTGCACGCTGTTCACCCTGATGTTGTGCTTGCCGAGCTCGGCCGCGAACGCTCTGGCCATGCCGGTGACGGCGTGCTTGCTGGCGGTGTAGTGCACCATGAACGGCTGCAGCTTGATACCGGCGGCCGAACTGATCAGGATCACCGAACCGCCGCGACCACCTTCGACAATGGCCGGCGCACCGGCCATCACGGTGTTCCACGTGCCAGTCACGTTGACGTCCATGACATCCCGGAAGGCCTCCGGCGTGATCTCGTCCCACGCCGACGGCGAGGTGATGCCCGCGTTCGCGACGATGATGTCCAGCCGACCCAGCTTCGCGACGCCGTCTCGGACAACGTCCTTGAGCCCCTCGTGGTCACGAACGTCAACGACGGCAGACACGATCCGCTGGCCAGTGGCTTCGACCAGCTGCACGGTCTCGGCGAAATCCTCAGGCGTGGCCGGGTTGTACGGAACACATTCCGGCAACTTGCCCGCGATATCGACGGCGATGATGTCGGCACCCTCGCTCGCCATCTTCACCGCGTGCGCGCGGCCCTGGCCGCGGGCGGCTCCGGTGATGAACGCGACCTTGCCGCTGAGCTTTCCTGTCATGCTTTGCGCTGCGCTTCCTTGACTAGTCCGCCGCCGATGATGAGGCGCTGAATTTCACTGGTTCCTTCGTACAGCCGTAGCAGTCGCACCTCGCGATAGATCCGCTCGACCGGTACGCCCCGCATGTAACCCGCCCCGCCGTGCACCTGGACGGCGAGATCGGCCACGTTGCCTGCCATTTCGGTGCAGAACAGCTTGGCCACCGACGGCGCGATCCTGCGGTCTTCGTCGTCGACCCACTTGCGCGCCGCGTCGCGGACCAGAGCGCGCCCGGCCATCACCCCGGTCTGCTGGTCGGCCAGCATCGCCTGCACCAGTTGGAAATTGCCGATCGGGGTGCCGCCCTGCGTCGCGGTGGCGGCGTAGGCGACGGACTCGTCCAGCGCGCGTTGCGCGGAGCCGACCGCAAGCGCGGCGATATGGATCCGCCCACGGGCCAGCGAGGTCATCGCCGCCCGATAGCCGATGTCTTCGCTGCCGCCGATCAGGGTGTCGTCGCCGACCCGGACGTCGGTGAAGTTCACATCCGAGGTCCAGGCGCCCTCCTGGCCCATCTTGGCGTCCTTGACCCCGATCTCGACGCCGGCAGTGTCCGCGGGTACCAGGAACACTGCGATCCCCGCGCCGTTGGCGTCCGCGGGTCGGGTGCGGGCGAACACGATGAACAGATTCGCCACCGGCGCGTTGGTGATGTATTGCTTGCGGCCGTTGATCACCCAACTGTCGCCGTCGCGAACGGCTTTCGTCTTCAGCCCGGACGGATTGGAGCCGGCCCCCGGCTCGGTCAGCGCGAACGACGCGACCACCTCACCCGACGCGATCGGTTCGAGCCAGCGTGCCTTCTGCTCGTCGGTGCCGAACCCGACCAGCACCTGCCCGGCGATGCCGTTGTTGGTGCCGAACATCGATCGCAGCGCCAAACTCGTGTAGCCCAGCTCCATCGCCAGCTCGACGTCTTGGGCGATGTTCAGGCCCAGCCCACCCCACTCCTGCGGGATCGCGTAACCGAACAGGCCCATCTGCTTGGCCTGGTCGCGCAGATCGTCGGGCACCTTATCCTCGGCGAGGATCTCCGCTTCCCGCGGCACCACGGCCGACCGGACGAAGTGGCGGGTCTGGGCCAGGATCTCGCGGAAGTCGTCATCGCTGACGTCGGTCATCAGGCTCCTAGGGTCGGGGGCGCTGGCTCCGGCGATCATATATGAAATATGATGTTGCCCATTCGGGGGTCCGTCGTCAGGAAGAGGGAGATCAGATGTCGTTGCTGGCAGGTCAGACCGCGGTCATCACCGGTGGAGCGCAGGGCCTTGGCTTTGCGATCGCCGAGCAGTTCATCGCCGAGGGTGCCCGTGTGGTGCTCGGTGACCTCAATCTCGACGCGACCGAAGAGGCCGTCAACAACCTGGGCGGTGCCGACGTCGCGCGCGCGGTGAAGTGCAATGTCACCGCGTACGCCGATGTCGACGCGCTGGTCGACGCGGCCATCGCGCAGTTCGGCAGCTTCGACATCATGGTGAACAACGCCGGGATCACCCGCGACGCCACCCTGCGCAAGATGACCGAGGACGAGTTCGACCAGGTCATCTCGGTGCATTTGAAGGGCACCTGGAACGGTTTGAAGAAGGCGTCGACCGTCATGCGCGAGCAGAAGCGCGGCGCGATCGTGAACATGTCCTCGATCTCCGGCAAGGTCGGCATGATCGGCCAGACCAACTACTCGGCGGCCAAGGCCGGCATCGTCGGTATGACCAAAGCCGCGTCCAAGGAACTCGCTCACCTGGGTGTGCGGGTCAACGCCATTCAGCCGGGCCTGATCCGTTCGGCGATGACCGAGGCCATGCCACAACGTATTTGGGATTCGAAGGTGGCCGAGGTTCCGCTGGGTCGCGCGGGCGAGCCGGAGGAGGTCGCCAAGGTGGCGCTGTTCCTGGCGTCCGACCTGTCGTCCTACATGACGGGAACGGTCCTCGAGGTCACCGGCGGACGACACCTGTGACCGACGAGGTCGTCATCTGTGAACCTGTTCGGACGCCCATCGGGCGCTACAACGGGATGTTCAAGTCCCTGACCGCAGTGGATCTCGGGGTGGCCGCGCTGACCGGTCTGCTGCAGCGCACCGGCATCCCGGCCGACGCGGTCGAAGACGTGGTTATCGGACACTGCTACCCGAGTATGGAAGCACCGGCGATCGGCCGCGTGATCGCGCTGGACGCCGGGCTGCCGGTGACGGTTCCAGGGATGCAGATCGACCGGCGCTGCGGGTCGGGACTGCAGGCCGTGATCCAGGCATGCATGCAAGTGGCAAGTGGTAATAACGAACTCGTTGTCGCCGGCGGCGCCGAATCGATGAGCAACGTGGTGTTCCACTCGACGGATATGCGGTGGGGCGGGGCCCGCAGCGGTGTCACGGTGCACGATGCGCTGGCCCGCGGACGCACCACAGCCGGCGGGAAGCATTACCCCGTTCCCGGCGGCATGCTGGAGACCGCAGAGAATCTGCGTAGGCAGTACGACATCGGTCGCACTGAGCAGGACGAGCTCGCGGTTCGCTCGCATCAGCGTGCGGTTGCTGCCCAAAAGGACGGACTGCTGGCACAGACCATCATTCCCGTCACCGTCACCAGCCGTGCTGGCGACGAGGTGATCGAGATTGACGAGCATCCCCGCGCCGACACCTCCACCGAGACCCTGGCAAAGCTCAAACCTGTTCTGGGTAAATCGGATCCGGACGCCACGGTGACGGCGGGCAACAGCAGCGGACAAAACGACGCAGCGTCGATGTGCGTGGTGACGACCCGCGACCGGGCCGCCGACCTCGGACTGACGCCGTTGGTCCGGATGGTGTCGTGGGGCGTGGCTGGTGTGGCCCCGAACGTGATGGGCATCGGGCCGGTGCCGGCCACCGAGGTCGCGCTGGCCAAGGCCGGCCTGACGCTGACGGACATGGACCTCATCGAGCTCAACGAGGCGTTCGCGGCGCAGGCCCTGGCCTGCACGCGTGAATGGAAGTTCACTGCAGCGGATTTCGAGCGCACCAACGTGCACGGTTCGGGGATCTCGCTCGGCCACCCGGTCGGAGCCACCGGCGGACGGATGCTGGCCACGCTGGCGCGTGAGCTGCACCGCCGGGAAGCCCGCTACGGGCTGGAGACGATGTGCATCGGCGGCGGCCAGGGCCTGGCTGCGGTGTTCGAAAGGGTTGGAGCATGACGCGCATTGCCCAGACGCTCGGCCTGACCGAGGTCCAAACCGAAATCGTCTCTACGGTAAGGCAATTCGTCGACAAGGAGATCATCCCCAACGCGCAGGAACTTGAGCACTCCGACACCTACCCGCAGGCCATCGTCGACCAGATGAAGGAGATGGGCCTGTTCGGCCTGATGGTGCCCGAAGAGTACGGCGGGCTGGGGGAGTCGCTGCTCACCTACGCGCTGTGCGTCGAGGAGCTCGCCCGCGGCTGGATGAGTATCTCCGGCGTGATCAACACCCACTTCATCGTGGCCTACATGATCCGGCAGCACGGCACCGACGAGCAGAAGCAACGGTTCCTGCCCCGGATGGCCACCGGCGAAGTCAGGGGCGCGTTCTCGATGTCGGAGCCCGAGCTGGGGTCCGATGTCGCCGCGATCCGCACCAGGGCCAAGAACAACGGCGACGGCACCTACACCATCGACGGCCAGAAGATGTGGCTGACCAACGGCGGCAGCTCGACGCTGGTTGCGGCACTGGTGCGCACCGACGAGGGCGCGGACAAGCCGCATCGCAACCTGACCGCCGTCCTGATCGAAAAGCCTTCCGGTTTCGGCGAAGTCGCCCCGGGCCTGACGATCCCCGGCAAGATCGACAAGCTCGGGTACAAGGGCATCGACACCACCGAGCTGATCTTCGACGGGTACGTCGCCAGCGCCGACGACGTCCTGGGTGCCAAGCCGGGGCAGGGCTTCTTCCAGATGATGGACGGCGTCGAGGTCGGCCGGGTCAACGTATCGGCCCGGGCGTGCGGGGTGGGCATCCGAGCCTTCGAGCTGGCGATCCGATATGCCCAGCAGCGCAGCACCTTTGGCAAGCCGATCGCCGAGCATCAGGCCATCGCCTTCCAGCTGGCCGAGATGGCCACGAAAGTCGAAGCGGCACACCTGATGATGGTCAACGCCGCCCGGCTGAAGGACTCCGGCGAGCGCAACGATGTCGCCGCCGGGATGGCGAAGTACCTGGCCAGTGAGTTCTGTGCGGAGGTCACCCAGCAGAGCTTCCGGATCCACGGCGGCTATGGATACTCCAAGGAGTACGAGATCGAGCGGCTGATGCGGGATGCGCCGTTCCTGCTGATCGGCGAGGGCACCAGCGAGATCCAGAAGAACATCATCAGCAAGCGGCTGCTGGCCGACTACCGGATCTGACATGAGCGCGCCCGATTTCGCGCCACGCCCGCAGCTGGCCGAGGATGTCGCCCGGTTCGTCCGAACCCGGATCTTCAACGGCACCTATCCTGCCGGTGAATACATCAGGCTGGACCAGCTGGCGGCCGAACTGGGGATCAGCGTCACCCCGGTCCGCGAAGCGTTGTTCGAGCTGCGCGGGGAAGGCCTGCTGGATCAGTTGCCGCGTCGCGGGTTTGTCGTGCTCCCGTTCACCGACCGGGACATCACCGACGTCTCGAACCTGCAGGCCTACGTCGGCGGTGAGCTGGCGGCGCGGGCCGCGCTCAATATCACCGACGACCAGCTGCGGGAGTTGTCGGCAATCCACGACGAGTTGGTGGCCGCCTACGCCGCCGACGACGGCGTCCGCGCGGTGCGGCTCAACCACGAGTTCCACCGCGCGATCAACGTCGCCGCGCATTCCGCGAAGCTGGCGCAGCTGATGTCCCAGATCACCCGGTATGCACCCGAATCGGTGTTTCCCACCATCGAGGGCTGGCCGGACAAGTCGGTGGCCGACCACAAGCGGATCCTGTTGGCGCTCAAGGCCCGCGACGAGGACCGAGCCAGAGCCGCGATGTCACAGCACCTGTCGGCAGGGGCGGCGCCGCTGATCGAGCACCTGGTGAAACAGGGTGTGGCACAGCGCTTTCAGACGATGGAATAACCCGCCCGAAGCGTGCCGCGGCCGGTGAGGGCGCACATCAGCGCCTGGCTGTCGCCTCGGCGCTTGGCGACCTCGACGGCCAGCGTGAGGATGCTGTCGGCGACCTCGGGTGGCAGGGTCTCGGGCACGCCGATGGCGCGAGCCAGATCGACGCTGTGTAACCCGAGTTCGAAGATGCGGGTGGGCAGGTAGTCCGACAGCCGCATCCCGCCGGCGATGGTCTGGATGACGTGGTCGTCGGTGGCCAGCGCTACGGCCGCGCGATCCTGCAGTTCGCGGATGGCGCCCAGGGGATCGTCGCCCAGCGTCAGCCCGGCCTGCGCTGCGCGGGCGTCGATCTGGGCCGAGTCTGCGAGTATTCCGGCGATCGCCAAGTAGTAGTCCGGGGCGTCCGTGACGTCCACCCGTTCCGCCGGCCGTGCCGAGTACTCGACGACGGTGGTGAACGACCGGCCGAGGTGGCCGACCAGCGTCCGCACCGTCCACGTCCCGAGCGCGGGACTGTCCCACCGGCCGGCGTGCACCTGGGCGACCATCGACACCGCGTGGTCACCGGCCAGCCGGTAGAGGGCGATACGCTCGTCGAGGGTCGTCATGTCCCCATTTCACCGCACGGGGCGGTCGAGCGCGTAGTCCGCGGCGCGGACGTGGCGGGTGCGCCGACGGTAGGTGCTTGTCAGCCACGGCCAGTTGTGGGTGTCGCGACCGAACCGGTCGTGGTACCACGTGCGGCAGCCGGCCCAGACCGATGTGCGCTGCCGATGTTCGAGATCGTCCAGAAATCCGCGGAACGCCGCCTCGGTGATCTCGATGACGTCGCTGCGGTCGTGCCGTAGCTGGTTGACCGCGTCCACGATGTGGCCGACCTGGGATTCCAGCATGTGAATGATCGATCCCGAACCGAGGTTGGTATTGGGTCCGTACATCAGGAACATGTTCGGGAAGTCGGGTACTGCTATGCCGAGGTACGCGCCCGCCCGCTCGGCCCAGCTGTCGGCCAGACTTGTTCCGGACCGGCCTCTGATCGTGACGCTGGAGATGAACGGAGAAGTGCGGAATCCGGTCGCGAAGACGATGACGTCGCTCGGGTGATCTGCTGCGGCTGTTCGTATCCCGCGCTCGTCCACTTCCTCGATCGGATCGGTGACCAGTGTGACGTTCGCCCGGCTCAGCGCGGCGTAGTAGTCATTGGAGATCAGGATGCGTTTGCATCCGATTCCGAATCGCGGCGTCAGTCGCTCACGTAACTTCGGGTCGGCGACCTCGTGCCGAAGAATTCGGGCGTGGTAGCGCTCGAGCACTTTCAACGCTGACGGCCAGCGGTCGTAGGCGAGCGTGATCAGTTCGAGGTACAGCCAGATCGACTGGCGGGCAGCGGTGCGCAGAATCGGCAGTCGGCGGTAGAGCCGGTGCAGCCGTGCGGAATACGGTGCATCGGGCTTCTTCAACACGTACGGCGCGGACCGTTGGTGGACCGTCAGGTGCTTGGCTCGCGCGGCTAACTCCGGGATCACCTGGATCGCGCTGGCCCCGGTCCCGACGACCGCCACGTGCTTGTCGGCCACGTCGATGTCGTGCCGCCACTGTGCGGTGTGAAAGCTGGCACCACGGAATCTTGAGAGGCCAGTGAGCTGTGGCACGGCTGGTTCACTGAGCTGGCCGACCGCGCAGATGACGACATCGGCGTGCATGGTGCGGCCGTCGGACAGCTCGATCGACCACTCGCCGCCGGACCAGGTGGCGCCGCGGACTTCGATGCCGGTGTGGATCAGGTCGGCGATTCGGCCTTCGTTCACGCACCGGCGCAGATATGCGTGTATCTCGGCGCCCGGCGCGAATCGTCGTGACCAGTCGACATCTTGAAGGAATGAGTAGCTGTAGACGTGCGATGGTGCATCGCAGGCGACCCCGGGGTAGGTGTTGGCCAGCCAGGTGCCGCCGACGTCGGCAGCCCGTTCGTAGACTGCGATGTCGTGATGCCCGGCTGCGCGCAGTTTCAGCGCGGCGGCGATACCAGAGAAACCGGCGCCGACGATCGCGATACGGACATTCCTCACCGCGCGGCCTCCAGCAGCTCACGCAGACGGCGGACATCGACCTTCCCGGTGGCGCCACGCGGAACGCCGTCGTCGGAGTCGAGCAGCAGCCACACCGTCGGCACCTTGAACGAACTGAGTTTCGTCCTGCCCTCGGCGCGCAGTTCGTCGGCGGTCCGGCCGTCGCAGATGACCGCGGCACCGACGCGCCCGGCCACATCGGTGACGAACGCGGCCCGCACCCCGTCGATCTCCCGCAGGGCGGCCTCCACCTCACTGGGGTACACCGTGGCGCCGCTGACCTTGAACATGTCGTCGGATCGGCCGTGGTAGAACAGGAACCCGTCATCGTCGAGGAGTCCCAGATCGCTGGTCGGATAGAACCCGTCGGCGGTGAACAGCTCCTCGCGGCTGCGCCGGCACATGCCGCGCAGCGTGTGGGGGCCGCGGATCTGGATCATGCCGATGGTGCCCGCGGGCAGCCGGTCACCGGTGTCGACGTCGGCGATGCGAACCTCGATGCCGTTGAACGGCTTTCCGCAGCTGCCCCACGCCGAGCGCGGCATATCAGTGTCGGCGGGGTAGCCGCAGTAGGGTCCGAACGATTCGGTCATTCCGAACAGCTTCGCCCGCGCGCCGGGCGCCGCACGCTGATCGGTGGGCAACAGCGCGTCCAGGCTGCCCGGGCGGAGCGCGGACAGGTCGGCTTGCACATCGGCGGCCCGGCGGGCCAGCGCCTCGGCCTGATCGGGCCAGCCGCGGAACAGCGTGACGGTCTCTCGTTGCAGAAGCCGCAGGGTCGCTTCGGGTTCGGGGATCTCCTCGGTCACCAGGGTCGCCCCGCCGATCAGCGCGGACAAGATGCCGCTGCCGAAGCCGCCCACCCAGAAGAACGGCATCGGCAGATACAGCCGGGTATCAGCGTTGATACAGCGGGCCGTCAAGCCGGATCGCACGGCGCCCAACGCATTATCGTGCGAGTGGATCACCCCTTTCGGCGGACCGCTGCTTCCGGAGGTGAACATGATGACCAGCGGATCGGCGGGCACTACCGTCCCTGCCAGCTCGCTGATGTCGGACTTGCCTGTGCCCGATGGCAACTCGTCGGCGCGCCACACCTGCCGCAATGCGGGAAGGTCCGTCAGATCGTCGAGATACCGGTGGCCACGAAACTCCTCGACGGCGATCAGGTATTGCACCGAGGCCGTCCGAAGCTGGTCGGTGAGTTCGCGGGTAGTCAGCAGTGTGCTCAGCGGAACCAGGACCGCGCCGACGCGCGTCAGCGCGAGGGCCAGCTGCACCCAGCGGACGCTGTTCGGCATGATCAATCCGACCCGGCTGCCCTTGCCGATCCCAGCGCTGACCAGTCCGTCGGCCAGAGCGCTTGTCACAGTGTCGAGCTCGCGGTAGCTCATCTGGTGCGCCGGGTCGATGACGACCGGCTTGTCGCCGAACCGGGAGGCCTGGGCGCGGATCAGCCCGTCGATGGTGTCAGGCATCGAACACCGCGGCGAGCCGGGGCAGGTCTACCTTGCCGCTGGACGTCAAGGGCAGATCGTCGGGCGCGAGGGTGGCGAACCGCCGCGGGATCTTGTACGACGACAGTTCGGCCTTGAGCTTGTCCCGCACGGCAGCCTCGTCGAACTGCACGCCGTCCGGAACGAGCACCACCGCCGCGACGAGCTGCCCGCGTCCGGAGTCGGGGAGGGGGAGCACGTGGGCGACCAGATCGCCGGTGACGTTCGCGATTGCCCTTTCCACCTCGGCCGGAAAGACATTGGCACCCGCGGTTTTGATCATCGATCCGCTGCGGCCGATGAAGTAGAAGAACCCATCGGCGTCGGTCCGGAACAGATCACCGGTGTGAAACCAGCCGTCGGCGTCGAAGCACTCCTCGCGGCTGCGCTTGTAGTACCCCTGCATCATGTAGCGGCCCCGGATCCACAGCTCGCCGTCGACGATCTTCGTCTCGAATCCGGGAGCGGGCTTGCCGAACGATCCACGGCGGTGCTCGGGCTGGTCGGTGTCGTCCCCGCTGAGCAGCACGACGCTGCCGGCCTCGGTCATACCCAGCATGTTGTGGCGCAGCTCCGGATCACGCGGCCGCGCCTCGGGTGCCATGATCGGGTAGAGGTTGCCGCGCCGCATCGACGACAGATCCCGGCCGGCGAAGCTCTCGTGCCGGGCCAGATGCACTATGCCGGCTGCGAATCCATTGGTCATCGTCGGGCGCACGGCTTCCAGAAGGTCGAGCAGCGCACCAGGTTCGGCGTTGGAGCACACCAGTGTCGAGCCGGCGACCAGGGTCGCCAGCAGACCGAACCCGAGGCCGCCGATCCAAAAGAAGGGCGAGTTGCAGAACAGCCGGTCCGCAGCGGTCAGGCCGCGAATCTCGTTGAGGTTGCGCTGATGACCGAGCAGTGACTCGTGGGTGTGCACGACGCCCTTCGGTGTGCCGGTCGATCCCGACGTGTAGACGATCGCCAGCGGGTCGCAGCCGTTGACATCCTCTTCGAGGCCGGCGGCCAACTCTGATGCGGCGCGCTCGACGATCTGATGGTCGAACACGATGTGACGCAACCACGGTGCGCGCACGTCGTGAAGCCTCGCGACGTAGTCGTGCCCGCGGAAAGACGTGGTGGCCAGCAGGATCTCGGTATCGCTGTGGACGAGTTGGTCGCGAAGCTCGGGCCCGGTCGAGAACGTGGAGAACGGAACCACGACCGCACCGATCCGCGCCGCCGCCAGCATCGCGACCACGAACGCGGTGCCGTTCGGGTAGAGCAGCCCGACGTGCGTGCCCTTGCCTGCGCCTAGTGCGATCAGTCCCTGGGCTAGCTCTGCCGAGTACTGCGCGGCGTCGGCGTAGGTGAGCCGTTCCTCGTCACACACCAGCAGGGGATGATCGCCGCGCGTGGCCGCCCACTCGCGCACGAGCGCCCCGACGGTGTCAGGGCTCACGGCCGGTGAAGTGTTGCCGGACCGCGGTCAGATCGGCCTTCCCGGACGGCGTCCGCGGAATCGACTCGACAACCGCAATCTCCGAGGGAATCTCGTAGGGCGCCAGCCGCCCTCGAAGGTACTCGGTCAAGTCGGTGCCGCTGGCCGAGCTGGCGTCGCGCAACTCGACCATCGCGACCGGGGTGTCGCCCAGTCGTTCATCGGGCCGTCCCACCACCGCGGCGCCCAGCACGGCGGGGTGGCTCTCCAACGCGGCGCGCACGTCGTCGGGCAACACCTTGAACCCGCCGCGGATGATCGCCTGATCGGCCCGGCCGAGGATCCACAGAAAGCCGTCGGCGTCGATGCGCGCGAGATCGGTGGTCCGCACCCACTGAGCGCGGGGACCGAGTTGACCCGGCTTCACCTCCAGCAGTCCCTGTTGATCGGGGTCCAGGGGGGTGCCGTCATCGGACACCACCCGTAGCTGGGCGCCCACGCTGGCCCGGCCGACGCTGCCGCGTTTGGACTGCCAGTACGTGCGGTGGTCGGCCAGCGTCCAGCCGGCCACTCCGCCGCCGAATTCGGTCGCCGCGTAGGACGTCAGCACGGGGATGCCGAACTTGTCGGTGAACGCCTCGGCATCCTCGGCCGACAGTGGCGCGGTGCCCGAGGTGACGGCCCGCACCCCGGCCAGGTCGTCGGGGCCAAGATCCGAGTGCAGCACCATTCGCAGCGCCGCGGGCACCAGCGAGACCGCCTTGGGTCGGTAGCGGCGCACCGCCTCGGCCCAGGACGAGAGCTCGAAGCGCGGCAGTAGCACGAACGGTCTTGCCTCGCAGACACATTGCAGCACCCGGTACACGCCGCCGATATGCACCAGCGGCGCGTTGACGATCGCGACGCTGCTGGATACCGCCGACGGCGCGGTGGCAGCGGTGAAGTCGGTGCCGATGACCGATACCGCCAGCATGTCGTAGGTGAGGTCGACCCGTTTGGGTGGACCGGTGGTGCCGCTGGTCAGCATCTGCACCGCCACCGTCGCAGGGCCGGGTTGGGTGGGCGTCGCACGCCGGATCTGCACAGCGCTGTCCAGGTCACCGATCGACACCACGGTGGTGGTGTCGATCGGTTCGGCGAGCAGCTCGATGTCGTCGGGAGTTCCGACGATGACGGGCAGATCGAGTGCGGTGATGTCGGCGCGGATGCGTTCGTCACCTCGCGACGGGTTGATGACGACGACGCAGGCGCCGGCCGACAACACGCCCAGCACGGTTGCGATGTGGGCGGGGGTGTTGCGCAACAGGATTCCGACCTGTGCCCCCGGCTGTACCGCGGCGGCGATCTGCCGGCTCAGTCCCCCGAGCTGCGCCCAGGTGACCCAGTGCCCGTCGTACTCGATCGCCCTGGCCGCGGGATCCAATTCGAGGACCTCGCCGATCCGCCGGCTCAGTGGGTGCACGGACACTAGCGAACCTTCGGGGTGATCCGGATCTTCTCCTGCTCGGCCAGCTCGGCCTGACCCAGCGGGTTGCCCAACCGGGTGTAGATCAGGTTCTGTTCCGTGGCCGCCCGATACGGCTTGTCCAGTGATTCCCAGATCGCCTTGACCGTGCCCTGCGTGGCCGACGGCGGCTTGGCGGCGATGGTGGCGGCGATCTCGTGCGCCCGCGACCAGAGATCGTCCGGGGCCACGACTTCGGACACCAGCCCGATCCGCAGCGCGGTGTCGGCGCTGACCCGCTCGTCGTTGCCCATCAACGCGATTCGCAATGACTCGCCGAGGCCGATCTTGCGCATCAGCCCGATCGGCTCGAGTGCGCACACCAGGCCCGCGCTGACGTGAGAATCGAAGAATGTGGCGTCCGAGCTGCAGATCACCACGTCGGACTCATTGACGAAATAGAACGCCCCCGCGGTGCACATGCCGTGCACCGCACACACGACGGGTTTCCACATCTTCTGCCACTTCGGGCTGAGCAACTCACCCGGGTCCTCGTGGTTCCACACGTTCTGCGGCTGGCCGTACGGGCTCTTGATGTCCAGCCCGGCGCTGAACGCGCGATCGCCGGCGGCCCGCAGTACCACCGCGTTGATGGCGTTGTCGTTCTTCACGATCCGCCAGGCGGCCGCCATCTCCTCGCACATCGTGCGGTTGAACGAGTTGAGCTGATCGGGCCGGTTCAAGGTGATGGTGGCAACGTGGTCGGTCCGGTCGAAGTCGAGCAGGATGGTCTCGAACGCGGCGGTCACCGGCATTGCCATTCCGGTGCGCGCTTTTCGACGAAGGCTTTGGGACCTTCCAGCGAGTCCACGGTGTGCAGGTTGCGCTCGCGGAATGCCTCGGCGAGCATCTCGGCTTCGTGCATCGGGATCTCGCGGCCCTTGATGACCGCGAGCCGGGTACCGCGAACGGCCAACGGCGCGTTGCGGTTCACCGTGTCGGCGATCTCGTGCGCCCGTTCGAGGAGCCGGTCGTGTTCGACGATCTCGGTGATCAGCCCGAGTTCGTATGCACGCGCGGCGTCCATCCGTTCGTGTTTGCCCATGATCGCCATCCGCAGTGCCACCGTGCGGGGCAGCACCCGCGCCAGTCGCACCATCTCCCGGCCCGCCACCAAGCCGATCGACACGTGCGGGTCGAAGAATGTCGCCTTGTCCGAGGCGATCACGATATCGCCGGTGGTCACCCAGTCCAGGCCTGCGCCACAACAGATCCCGTTGATCGCCACGATCACCGGCTTGGCCATCCGCCGGAATGGCGGCGTGCCCTCCTGCGGTGCCTCCCACTGGTCATAGGTGGACAGGTAGGGCCGTTCGTTGATCACCTTGCCGTCTTCGGGGATCTCCTTGACGTCGGCGCCGGTGCAGAACGCCCGTCCGACGGCGGTGACGATCAGCAGCCAGACGTTGTCGTCGCTTTCCGCGTCGTCGTAGGCCGCCCGCAATTCGGTGATCATGTGCGGGCTGAGCGCGTTGAGCGCTTCCGGGCGGTTCAGCGTGATCGTGGCCGTATGGCCGGCGACCTCATAACCGATGGTGCCGTACGACATCTGTTTCCTCATCTCTCATCGCCCGGTGAAGTCGGGGTCACGCCATTCGCGGAACGCCGCCAGCCCTTCCTTGAAATCTGCTGTGCGGCAGGATAGTTCGAGGTTGAACAGTTCCTGCGTCATGGCTTGGTTCAGGGTGGCGTGCTGGCCGTAGTGGATCGCCTGTTTGGCAAGGCCGATCGCGACAGTCGGCCCGGATGCCAGCCGGTCCAGTAGGGCCGCCACGGTGGCGTCCACATCGGCATCGTCGACGCTGCGGTGGATCAGGCCCCATTGCGCCGCCGTCGCGCCGTCGACCTTCTCACCCAGAAGCAGCATCTCCTTGGCGCGGGCCATCCCGACCAGCCGGGGCAACAGCCACGTCGAGCCGGAGTCCGGGCTGAAACCGCGGTCCAGGAACGGCTCCCAGAACACCGCGTCGGGCGCGGCGACGGTGAAATCGGCGGCCAGCGCCAGGTTGCAGCCCATGCCCGCGGCCCAGCCGCGCACCGTGCACACCACGGGCAGGTGCAGGGTGTGCACGAGTTCGATCACCCGGTGTGCGGTGTGCGGAATCCGGCGCACCAGGTCGCCGGTGCGGGGCCGCTGCCCGCTGTTGTTGGAGCCGACCCAGTCCACGCCCGCGCAGAAGTCCGAGCCGGCTCCGGTCAGATGGACAGCACGCAGGCTGTCGTCGCTCGCCGCGGCCACCAGCACACCGACCAGTGTGTCGATCATGCTGTGGCTGAGTGCGTTACGTCGACCAGTGCGGTCGAGCACGATGTGCAGTACGGCGCCATCCCGTGATGTCGTCACGACACCAGCGGCCGACTGGGCCTCGTCACCCACCGAAGAATCCGCCCTTCACGACTTTACAGATAGCCATACAGTAGTGCTATCTTGTACAAGATAGCAAGGATAGCGTGACGAGGGGATCCATGGGCGACGGCGAGGACCGACGGTTCGGTGAACTGCCGCTTGCCCAGACGGTCGAGGCCGCCGCGGCGATGCGCCGGCTGACCGGCATGCTGGTGTCGCTCGAGCAGCCCAACGCGGTCGTCGACGCCATGGTCGCGCAGTTTGCCGACTGGGAACGCCAACTTGAGCCCGAGGTGCCCGCCGATTCCCAGCCCAGGATGAGCACGGACGGCGATTCGAAACGGCTCTACCTTCAACGAGCCTTCGATATCGGCACCTACAACCCGTGCTTTCCCGAATACCACTTCGACGAGATCAGCACCGAAACAGCCTCGGGCCGAGTCACTTTCCCGGTGAACTATGAAGGCCCGCCCGGCTTGGTGCACGGCGGTTTCCTCGGAGTGTTCTTCGACTGCGTGATCCAGCAGCACAGCTGTGCGGTCGGCAGGGCCGGCTACACCAGGTCCCTGACGGTCGGTTACCGCAGGCCGACCCCGCTGGACACCGAGTTGCGTTTCGACATCGCACGCACCGAGGGCGATCGCGGGATCGACGCCATCGCCCGCCTGACCCTCGGTGACGCGGTGCTCGCCATCGGCACGGCGGACACGGTGGCCATGCCGTCGGAGCAGATGGCGGCGAACCGGTTCGGCCAGCGCAGGACCGGCTGACGATGGCCTCAGCTCCGCGTATCCGCTCGCCTCGCGTCGCCGAGATCGTGGCTTCCCGGCTGCGCGACGACATCCTGTCCGGACGGTTGCGGGAGGGTGACGTCCTGCCGTCGCAGGAGAGTTTGTTCACCGAGTTCGGCGTCAGTCCGCCTGCGCTGCGGGAGGCGATCCACATCCTGGAAACCGATGGTCTGGTCTCAGTGCGCCGCGGCAACATGGGCGGCGCCGTGGTCCACCTGCCCTCTGCCGAGCGCACCGCCCACATGATCAGCATGGTGCTGCAATCCCGGTCGTCGACTCCGGCCGATGTCAGCGGGGCGCTCATGCACCTGGAGCCCATCTGTGCGGGCATGTGTGCCGCCCGTGCGGACCGGATGTCGGAGGTCGTTCCGTACTTGCAGGCCGGAATCAACTGTCAGGAAGAGCAATTCGAGGACACCTCGCAGTACGTCCCGAACGCGCGGCGCTTCCACGAGGCGCTGGTCTCGCGGTGCGGCAACGAGCCGATGATCCTGCTGATCGGGTCGCTTGAGCTGATTTGGTCGGCCCACGAGTCGTCGGTGTGGAGCGACGAGCGTGACCCGATGCGGCACAAGACCATGCGGGCCGCGCTGCTCGACCACCACAAGATGCTCGACGCGATCCGGGACGGCAACGCCGATCGCGCGGTGCGGCTGGCGCAGGACCACCTCGCCGCCGCGCGGCGCAACACCCTGGCCTTCGGTAGGGACAGAACCATTGAGGCCAAGCTCATTTCGAACGCGGACCCCAGATGAGGAAGCGACAATGACAGACGACGATCGGGTGCTGTTCGAGGTTGATCGCGACAAGCGCATCGCCACGATCACGCTGAACAACCCCGCGCAGCGAAACTCCTACGACGCGAGCATGCGGGACGCGCTCGGGCGGCATCTCGATGTCGTGGCCGAGGACGACGACATCACTGTCGTGCTGTTACGCGGCGCCGAAGGGGTGTTCTCCACCGGTGCCGATATGAACAACGCCTACGGCTGGTATGGCGATAAGTCCGAGGAACAGGCGAAACGCCGACCCAGCCAGCGTCGCCGACTTACGGTGGACCGCAAGTCATTCGGCTTCTATCACAACCTGATGGGCTTCCCGAAGGTCACGGTCGGCGAGATCAGCGGGTACGCGCTCGGCGGTGGCTTCGAGATGGCGCTGATGACCGATATCTCGGTCATCGCCCGCGACACCAAGATCGGCATGCCGGCCACCCGGTTCCTCGGGCCTGCCCTGGGCAGCCTGCACATGTTCTTCCACCGGCTGGGTCCGGTACTGGCCCGGCGGATGCTGCTGACCGGCGACATCATCAAGGCGAGCGAGGTGGAGCACCTTGGCGTGTTCACCGAGACCTGCGACGCCGACTCGGTGACGGCGCGCGCCCGGTACTGGGCGGAGAAGACGGCCAAGATGCCGGCCGACGGCGTCGTCATCGCCAAGGAGGCGTTCCGGCTCGTCGAGCAGAGCCAGGCGTACCAGGGCGAAGAGGTGGCCAGTTACCTGTTCCACGCGTACGGCACCAACCTGCAGTTCTCGCCGGGGGAGTTCAACTTCGTCAAGACCCGGGCGCAGGTCGGAACCAAAGAGGCGTTCCGGCTGCGTGACGAGCATTTCCACGTGCCAGAGCCACAGTGACGCGGACCACTTACCGTCAGCGCTACACATTCTGTTACTTTTGTAACGTCTAAGAGTCGAAATGAGGTCGTCATGCCCGAACCAGTCATTGTCGGTGCCGTCCGGACCGCGATCGGTCGTTCATTCAAGGGGACGCTGGTCAACACCCCGCCCGAAACGCTGATCACCACGGTGCTGCCCGAGATCGTCCGGCGCTCCGGGATCAACCCCGCCGACATCGATGACCTCATCTTCGCCGAATCCCATTACGGCGGCGGCGACCTCGCCCGGTACGCGGCCACCGCGACCGGCCTCGAGCACGTTCCCGGCCAGTCGGTGAACCGGCACTGCGCAGGCAGCCTGACCGCCATCGGCAACGCGTCGGCTCAGATCGGTTCCGGTATGGAGCGCGCGCTGATCGCCGGCGGGGTGCAATCACTGTCGATGACGCCGCTGACCAACTGGCGCATCCCCGGCCCCGAGCTCAAGTTCGAGGAGCGGTGGATGCCGCCGACTCACGTCGAAACCCCGGATGCTCCTGCCAAGGACATGTCCATCACCGTCGGCTGGAACACCGCACAGTCCTACGGCCTGACCCGCGAAGAGATGGATGCCTGGGCCGCGCGCTCGCACCAGCGCGCCGTCGCCGCCCAGGACGCCGGCAAGTTCCTCGACGAGATCATTCCGCTCAAGGTCGAGCAGTTCGACGGTTCGGTGATCGACTTCAGCGTCGACGAGCACCCCCGCCGCGACACCACGGTTGAGAAGCTGGCCGCGCTGAAGGTGATTCACCCCGAGATCGAAGGCTTCTCGATCACCGCCGGCAACGCGAGCGGTACCAACGACGCGTGTGCCGCGGTGGCACTGGTCGACCGGGCCTACGCCGACGCCGAGAAGCTGGATGTGCTGGCCACGGTCAAGGCCTGGGGTGCGGTGGGCGTTGCCCCGCGCGACACCGGCCTGGGCGGCGTCAGGGTGATCGGCCGGGTGCTGGACCGGGCCGGCCTCAAGCCGTCGGACGTGACGCTGTGGGAGATCAACGAAGCCTTCGCCTCGGTGCCGATCGCCGCCTGCAAGGAGTACGGCATCGACGAGGAGCTGGTGAACTTCTCCGGCAGCGGATGCAGCCTGGGCCACCCGATCGCGGCGTCCGGCGCCCGGATGATCACCACCCTGATCTACGAGCTGCGCCGTCGCGGCGGCGGCATCGGTGTCGCGGCGATGTGCGCCGGCGGCGGTCAGGGCGGCGCGGTCGTCATCGAGGTCTAAGTCTTGCGGCGCGCCTTGGCAGGGGATTTCTTGCCCTCCTCGATGAGCTGACTGGCGTGATCAAGGATGCACTCCAGTCCGTACTCGAAGTTGCGCTCGTCGGCGGCGCCGATCCGGTGCCCCTCTGCGCTGACCCGGGCCAACAGCGGCGTGCTCTCGGCCGTGCCGATGATCGCGTCCTCGAGCTGGTGCGCATCCTCGTTGGCGGCCACGTTCTTTTCGTAGAGCCGGTGCAGCACAACCGAACCCCGCACATGCACGGAGACCGCGGAGTAGGTGTCGAATGCGTCCTCGGTGGACAGTCCCGCCTCGACCAGGCTGGCGATCGCCTTCTCCACTTCCAGCTCACCGGCGCGTACGGCGCGCGGGGACAGCGCCGAGCGGATCAGGATCAGATCGCACAGGATCGGGCTGCTCATGAAGGTCTTGCGCATCGCGCGCGCGTGGTTGGCCAGCGTCTCGCGCCAGTCGGCGGCTTCGACGTACGGCGTGGCGAACACGTACTCGCGCAGCGCCCGGTCGGTCATCGCGTTGAGCAGATCGTCCTTCTTGCGGAAGTACCAGTAGATGCTGGTGACGCCGACGCCGAGGTGCTTGCCCAGCAGGGGCATGCTCAGGTTGTCGATCGACACCTGTTCGGCGAGTTCGAAGGCGCCCGCGATGATGTCGTCGGGGTTGATCGACCCACGCTCGCGCCGGGGGCGCTTGGTGGCGGTCGCTGGCTTGGCCACTGCAGGTCCACCTTCCGTTTTGAAGAACCGGCCTCGTATTGAGATTTAGCAGGGCGAAATCTACCGGGCGTTGCGCTGTGAACTGCGTCTCCGCTCCAGATCCGTTGGTCTCTACCCGTTACTGTAAAGCCTATAGTAGGTTTTACCGATACCAGCGAATCAACCACGGAGGAGCACCGGGTGTCGGACGCAGTGTTGCGCGAACGCCAAGGCCGGATACTGGTCATCACCATCAATCGCCCCGAGGCCCGCAATGCGGTGAATCTTGCTGTGAGCCAAGGACTTGCGGATGCTGTCGATGAGCTCGACAACGACCCCGATCTGACCGTCGGCGTGGTCACCGGGGCGGGCGGAAATTTCTGCTCTGGCATGGATCTCAAGGCGTTTGCGGCCGGTGAGGTGGTGGCCATTCCCGGTCGTGGCATCGGCTTCACCGAACGTCCGCCACGCAAGCCGCTGATCGCCGCCGTCGAGGGCTACGCCGTCGCGGGCGGGACCGAGGTGGTTCTCGGCACCGACCTGGTGGTCGCCTCCAAGACCGCCAAGTTCGGTATCCCCGAGGTCAAACGCGGGCTGGTCGCAGCCGGCGGCGGGTTGCTGCGACTGCCACAGCGCATCCCATACCAGAAGGCGTTCGAGCTCGCGTTGACCGGCGAGACCTTCTCTGCCGAGCAGGGTGAGGCGTGGGGTTTCGTCAACGTGCTGACCGAGCCGGGTGAGGCGCTGGCCGGCGCGATCGAGCTCGCCGGGAAGATCAGCGCCAACGGCCCGCTCGCCGTGGCGGCGACCAAGGACGTGCTCATCCAGTCCGCGGACTGGAGCCAGGCCGAAATGTGGAAGAAGCAGCTGGAACTCATCATCCCGGTGTTCTCCTCCAACGACGCCCGTGAAGGCGCCGTCGCGTTCGCCGAGAAGCGCGCCCCGAAGTGGACCAACACCTAAGCCCAGCCGGCCGTGGATCTCGGACTCGGTGACGCCACCGCCGTCGTGGTCGGCGGTGGTCGCGGAATGGCGCTGGCCGCCGCGAGGTGTTTGGCCGACGACGGCGCCAGGATCGCCTTGGTGGGCCGCACGGCGGCGGTGCTCGACGCTGCGGCCGAGGAGCTGACCGGGCGCGGCAGCCCGGATGCCGTGGGTCTGGTGGCCGACACCGGGGACAGCGCGCAGGTGCAGCGGGTGTTCCAGCAGATCGGCGAACGCTGGGGTGGCGAGCTCAACATCCTGATCAACGCCGTCGGGCCAAGTGTGCAAGGCACTTTCGACGACCTGACCGACGAGCATTGGCGCACCGCCATCGACGAGGGTGCGATGGGCATGGTGCGCTGCGTGCGCGCGGCACTGCCGCTGCTGAGAGCAGCCGAGTGGGCACGCATCGTCAACTTCGCGGCGCAGTCCACGCAGCGGCAGAGCGCGCGGTTGTCGGCCTACACCGCGGCCAAGTCGATGGTCACCAGCGTCTCCAAGAACCTGTCGCTGTTCCTGGCCCCCGACGAGATCCTGGTCAACGTCGTCTCGCCGGGCAGCATCGCCTCCGAGGCGCTCACCGGCTGGGCTGAGTCCGTCGGCGTCGACGGATCCGACCCCTATGCGCTGATGACCGCGATCGACGAGCATTTCGGCCACCCGGCGCATCTGCCGCGAGCGGGACTGCCCGACGAGATCGGCCCGGTCGTCGCCTTTCTCGCCTCAAGGCGCAACTCGTATATGACCGGAGCCAATGTCAACGTCGACGGCGGTAGCGACTTCACGTAAGGAGCAGTCATGGCCACAGCGCGGGAAGCCCGGGACTGGGCGCGTACCGGACTGCACGGAATCGGCAACAGCCTCTACACGCCGTTCTCCGGCACCGACGGTGACGACATCGACTGGAACGCCTACCGCACGCTGGTGCGGTACTGCGTCGGCGAGCTCAAGCACCCGATGCTGTGGTGCACCAGTGGCATCGCCGAGTTCTGGTCGTTGACGATTGCCGAGCGAAAACTGTTGCTGGAGCTCGCAATCGAAGAAGGCCGGCGAGCCAACCCCGACGTCGTGATCCAGGCCTGCACGGCGGCAACGGCCGCCAAGGACTGCCTGGAACTCACCCGGCACGCACAGCAGGCGGGCGCCGACATCGTCTACATCCAAACCCCGATGATGGAGGCCCACGGCGGGGAAGGGGTGCTGCGGTTCTTCAAATACATCGCCGACCGGACCGACATCGCACTGGGAATGTTCAACTCCCCGTCGTCGGGCTACGTGCTGACGCCCGCGGAGGGGGCGCGCATCTACGCCGAGATCCCTGCGGTGTGTGCGACGAAAGAGGGCGCGTTCCGTCCCGGGAGCAGCCGGATGCTGCACGAGCTGGCACCCGGGCTGACCATCTGGGAGTGCGATCTCACGGTGTACCGAGCGGGCTGGCTGCGAGCCGGAGTCGTCGGCCCAGCGCAACTGGGTACCGCGGGCTATCTGCACGAGACCCCGCACCAGCCGATCATCTCCGAGTACTGGGAGCTGGTCTGGGCCGACAAGCTGATCGAGGCGATGGACTACGCCGAGAAGTCCGGACTGGACCAGTTCGGTATCGACATGGGCTCGTGGTTCACCTGTTATCCGGGGCGCCCGGACTACTTCACGCACTGGGGCAGCGCCTTCAAATACGCCGCGTCTCTGCTGGGACTTCCGATCGGCGACTATCCGCATTCGCGCCCGCCACAGACGGAATTGCCCGAGGCTGGAAAGGCCCAGATCGAGAAGGCCTACCAGCGGCTGGGCCTCATCGGACACTGATTGCGGAAGGTGATACCGATAGGTGTACAGTATGGACATATCCGCATGCTGGCGCACCATTCCTGGAGGTACGCATAGGTGACCGACACCCAAGCTGATGTCACCGCGAATCCCGCTGCCGCACAGCCCGTTCTCTACGAGGTGCGAGACAGCGGTGTCGCGGTCCTGACGTTCAACCGGCCCGAACGGATGAACGGCTGGGGTGGCGGCCTGGCCGCCGGTTTCTACGCGGGCATGGACGCGGCGGAAGCCGATCCGGATGTCCGCGCGATCGTCGTCACCGGATCGGGGCGCGCCTTCTGCGCCGGAGCCGATATGGGCGACCTGTCGTCGATCAGCTCGGCCAGCGTCGACAGTGCGGGTGAGGCCGACCTGACCAAGATGGTGGGGGAGCGGCATCCGCTGTTCGTCACCACCGTGAGCAAGCCGATCATCGCCGCGATCAACGGCGCCTGCGCCGGCATCGGGTTGACCCAGGCGCTGATGTGCGACATCCGATTCGCCGCGGCCGGGGCCAAGTTCACCACCTCCTTCGTCCGCCGCGGTCTGATCGCCGAATACGGCATCTCCTGGATCCTGCCGAAGGTCGTCGGCTGGGGTGCTGCCATGGACCTGCTGATGAGCGGCCGGGTGTTCTACGCCGAAGAGGCACTCGAACTCGGGATGGTCAAGGAAGTCGTCGCCCCCGACGAGTTATTGGCACGCGCAGTCGAATACGCCGAGGACATCGCCGCCAATTGCGCGCCGAGCTCACTGGCCGTCATCAAACGGCAGGTCTACGGCGATGCGCTGCGTGAGGCGGCCGACGCCAGCCAGCGAGCCGAGACGCTGATGCACGAATCCATGCAACGCCCCGATTTCATCGAGGGCATCACCGCGTTCTTCGAGAAGCGGCCCCCGAACTTCCCGCCACTGAGCTGAGAGGACGACACCGATGACTTTGGACTACCAGGCGATTGACGTCGACAACCACTACTACGAGCCGACCGACTCGTTCACCCGGCATCTGCCCAAGGAGTTCAAGCGCCGTGGCGTGCAGATGCTCACCGAGGGCAAGCGCACCTTCGCCGTCATGGGCGGCGTCATCAACCAGTTCATCCCCAACCCGACGTTCGACCCGATCATCGAGCCCGGGTGCCTGGATCTGTTGTTCCGCGGCGAGATCCCCGAAGGCGTCGACCCGGGGTCGCTGATGAAGGTCGACCGGTTGAGCGAGCATCCCGAATACCAGAACCGCGACGCCCGGGTGAAAATCCTCGACAAGCAGAATCTCGAAACCGTGTTCATGCTGCCGACATTCGCGTGCGGTGTCGAGGAGGCCCTCAAACACGATATCGAAGCGACGATGGCGTCGGTGCATGCGTTCAACCTGTGGCTCGACGAGGACTGGGGCTTCGATCGCCCCGACCACCGGTTCCTATCGGCGCCGATCATCTCACTGGCCGACCCCGACGCCGCGCTGGCCGAAGTCGAGTTCGTGCTCAGCAGGGGCGCCAAGATCGTCTGTGTGCGGCCCGCGCCGGTCCCGGGCCGGGTCAAGCCGCGCTCACTGGGCGACCCGATACACGACCCGGTGTGGGCACGGCTGGCCGAAGCCGGCGTACCGGTCGTCTTCCACCTGTCCGACAGTGGCTACCTTGCCATTTCGGCGTTGTGGGGCGGTACGGGGACGTTCGAAGGATTCGGGAAGCGGGATCCGCTCGACAGCGTCCTGCTCGACGACCGCGCCATCCACGACTCGATGGCGTCGATGATCGTGCACCAGGTCTTCACCCGGCACCCCAAGCTCAAGGTGGCGAGCATCGAGAACGGCTCCTACTTCGTGTATCGCTTGATCAAGCGACTGAAGAAGGCCGCCAACACCGCGCCGTACCACTTCAAGGAAGACCCGGTCGAGCAGCTGAAGAACAATGTCTGGATCGCGCCGTACTACGAGGACGACGTGAAGCTGCTGGCCGACACCATCGGGGTTGACAAGATCCTGTTCGGCTCGGACTGGCCGCACGGCGAGGGGCTGGCCGACCCGATGTCGTTCACCGCCGACATCCCGCAGTTCCCCGAGTTCAGTGCCGTCGACACCCGAAAGGTCATGCGGGACAACGCGTTGGACCTGCTGGGCATCTCGGTGACGTCGGCGGCCTGACCGATGCCCGAATGGACGATCGGCGCGGTTCTGGATGCCATCGCCGAGGTCATCCCCGATCGCCCGATGACGATCTGTGGTGAACGCAGGAGCACCTACGCGGATTCCGCGGATCGCACCCGCCGGCTGGCGAACTTCCTGGCAGGCAAGGGCTTCGGTGCGCACCGTGAGCGTGACGAGCTGCGGAACTGGGAGTGCGGTCAGGACCGTATCGCACTCATCATGCACAACGACCTCTACCCCGACATGGTCATCGGCTGCCTCAAGGCTCGCGTCGTGCCCGTCAACGTCAACCACCACTACACGCCGCGCGAAGTCGCCGAACTGCTCGACTACGTCAAACCCCGTGGCGTGATCTACCACCGCTCACTGGGCGCCAAATTCGCCGACGTACTACCGCCCGACAGCGCCGAGCTGCTGTTGTCGATCGACGACGGCAGCGACGCGGCGAACCTGCCCGGCGCGATCACGCTGGAAGATGCTCTGGCCAAAGGCGATCAGGACGCAGACATCACCCCCTCACCGGACGATGTGCTGATGATCTGCACCGGTGGGACGACGGGACGGCCCAAAGGGGTGATGTGGCGACAGGCCGACACCTACGCCGTCTCGATGAACGGTGCCGACCATGAGTCGGTCAGCGAAATCCACGACAAGCTGGGCACTCCCGGAGCACCGTGGTTCGCGGTGTCACCGCTGATGCACGCCGCCGGGATGTGGACCGCGTTCGCCGCGGTGCTCAACGGGCAGACCGTCGTGCTCTACGACTCACCGAAGTTCGACCCGCAGCGGGTGCTCTCGACCGCACAGCGGGAGAAGGTCGGCATGATGACGATGGTTGGGGATGCCTACGCCGCCCCGCTGGTCGAGGAGCTGCAGCGCGGCGACTACGACCTGTCCTCGCTGTTCGCCTTGGCGACCGGCGGAGCGGCGACCAACCCCAAGCATCAGCATGCGCTGCTGGAGCTGCTACCCAACATCATTCTGATCAACGGCTACGGGTCGTCGGAGACCGGCAATGTCGGCTTCGGCCGCAGCATGCGTGGCGACCACAAGGACACCTTCGAATTGCGCGAGGGCGCACTGGTTCTCGCCGAGGACTACAGCCGCTTCCTGGACACCGGCGAGGATCAGGTCGGCTGGGTGGCCCGCGCCGGGCGGATCCCCCTCGGCTACTTCGACGACGCGGTCGCTACCCAGAAGACCTTCCCAGAGGTCGACGGCGCACGCGTGGTGATCTCCGGTGACCGTGGCTCACTGGCCCCGGACGGAACCCTGCGGCTCTTCGGCCGGGACTCCCTGGTGGTCAACACCGGCGGGGAGAAGGTGTTCGTCGAGGAGGTCGAAGAAGTGCTGCGGGCCCATCCCGGCGTCGCGGACGCCCTTGTGGTGGGGAGGCCCAGTGAGCGGTGGGGGCAGGAAATTGTTGCGCTGGTCGCCCTGCATGGTGACGTCGCGCACGATGCGCTCCACGAGCACTGCACAGCGCAGCTGGCTCGTTACAAGGCACCGAAGGAGTTCATCGTCGTCGAACAGGTCAAGCGCCTCGGTAACGGTAAGGCTGACTACCGGTGGGCCAAAGAAACTGCCACCAGCACGGTTTCGCTGTCATGACCCGCAACGTTATCGACGGGCTGGTCAACGTCCACTTCGGGGAGACCGAACAGCAGCCCACGTGGATGCTGAAGGTTCGCGACGACTACTTCAAGGGCCCGAAGTCGATGTTCGCCCCGGTGGACATGGCCGAGCTGCTCGACGAGATGGACGCCCAGGGCGTGCAGAAGGCCGTCCTGATGGACAACATCGTCAAGCCGCACGTCACCGCGCGCAAGTTCGCGCAAGCGCGCCCCGACCGGTTCGCGCTGGCGATGGGCGGTGTCAACCTGCTCAAGCCGATGCCGAGCCTGCGCGAGCTGACCGCGGTCGTCGCCGACCTGCCGGTCGTGTATGCCGCTGTGGGGCCGAGCTTCTGGGGTGATGGGATGTACCCGGCCAGCGACGCCGTGTATTACCCGCTCTACACCAAGTGCGCCGAGCTCGAGCTGCCGCTGTGCATCAACACCGGGCTGCCCGGCCCGCCGATCCCCGGCGAGGTACAGAATCCGATCCATCTCGACCGGGTGTGTGTGCGCTTCCCCGAACTGCGGTTGTGCATGATCCACGGGGCCGATCCCTGGTGGGATGTCGCGATCCGGTTGATGATCAAGTACGAGAACCTGCGCATGATGACGTCGGCATGGTCACCGAAGCGCCTGCCGGACAGCCTGCTTCACTACATGCGTACCCGCGGGCCGAACAAGGTGATGTTCGGCTCGGACTGGCCGGTGCTGAAGATGCACCGCGTGGTCCCGGAAGCCGAGGCACTGGATCTGCCGCCAGAGGTCCTCGACAACTACCTCTACAACAACGCCAACGAATTCTTCTTCAAGGAGCGCTGAATGGACCGTTACGAACTGCGCAGGCTCGACTACAGCCTCACCGAAGATCACAAAGATCTCCAGACCGCCTACCGGCAGTTCTTCAAGACGCACAGCCCGATCGACACCGTGCGCGCGGCCGAGGCCACCGGTTTCGACAAGAGTCTGTGGGAACGCCTGTGCGCCATGGGTGCAACCACGATGGCGGTGCCCGAGTCCGCGGGTGGCGACGGCGCCACGATGGTGGACCTGACCCTGGTGGCCGAGGAGATCGGCCGCTCGCTCGCGCCGGTGCCGTGGATCGACCACGTCTGCGCCGCTCGCCTGCTGGCCACCCTGGGTGCGCTGACCGACGAGATCATGAGCGGAAACCAGGTCGTGGGGTTGGACGCAGCCGTGGAAGACCGCCCCGGTGTGAGGCTGATCCCGACGGGGTCCATTGCCGATCACGTCATCGTCCGCGACGGTGACGACGTAGTGCTCCTCACGTTCTCCAGCGCGCCCGCCAAGGTGGACAATATCGGCCGGCTCCCGATGGCGTGGGTCGATCCCGCGGCCGCGGACAGCCGGACGGTGCTGGCCAGCGGTGCCGACGCACTCGCCAAATATGGTAGGGCGCTTGATGAGTGGCGCCTGCTGACCGCGGCCGCATTGGTCGGCCTGGTCGAGGAGACCATGACGATCGCCGCGGAGTTCGCCAAATCGCGCTACACCCTTGGCGTTCCCATCTCCACGCTGCAGGGGATCTCGCACCCGCTGGCCAACATGGTGATCACCGTCGAAGGTGGCCGCAACCTCTCCCGGCGCGCCGCTTGGTTCCTCGACAACGAGCCCGAGGCGCGTCCCGAACTCGCGCCCTCGGCGTTCGTGTTCATGGCGGAGGAAGCGTCCAAGGCGGCGACGATGGCCGTGCACATCCAGGGTGGCCTCGGGGTGTCGTCGGAAGCGGCCGCGACCGCGTACCTGGTGCGGGCCAGGGGATGGCCACTGGCCGGTGGCGATCCCGGCGCCAGCGCCAAGCGGATCGCGCACATCCTCGCAGACCGCGAAACCGCCTAGGAGACACTCGCAATGGATTTCTCAAGCGTCGATCTCGGCGCCGAGGACCAGGGCTTCCTCGATGAGGTCCGTGGCTTCCTGAAGACACATATCACCGACGAGGTGATCCGGCACGACCGGGAGACCGGCGACAACTTCCACGAGGCCGTCCACTTGGCGCTGGGCGCGGCCGGATACCTCGAGGCCGAGTGGAAGACGCAGTCCGAAGGCGGGTTCACCCGGGTGCACCGGCGCATCTGGGAGCTCGAAAAGCGCCGCTTCCATGTCCCATGGGTCACGTGGGGCACCACGTCGATGGTGGCTCGCTCGGTCAACAGCTTCGGCTCGGATGAGCTGAAAGACGAAGTGCTGCCACGGGTGTTCAGCGGGCACGTGCGGCTGTGCCTGGGCTACACCGAACCCGAGGGCGGCTCGGATATGGCCACCTGCAAGACCCGCGCCGTACGCGACGGCGACAGCTGGATCATCAACGGGTCGAAGATGTTCACCACCGGCGCGCACAACTGCCAGTACGTCTTCCTGCTCACCAATACCGACCCGGGCGCACCGAAACACAAGAGCCTCACCGTGTTTCTCGTCCCGCTGGATACCCCTGGTATCGAAATCCAGGGCATCCGCACGGTCGACGGCGACCGTACCAACATCGTGTACTACAGCGACGTCCGGGTGGACGACAAGTACCGGCTCGGCGAGGTCAACGACGGGTGGACGGTGTTGCGGGAACCGCTGTCCGTCGAGCACGGCGCGGTGGCCGCCGCCCCGGACGGCCTGGCCGACGTGTCGATCATGATGCACCAGGCCAACTTCATGGCCACTGCCGTCGACAAGGTCGCTGCCAACGTCGGGCGGCAAGACCCCAATGGCCGGCGGCCGGTCGATGACGGCGCGGTGGCCTACCGCCTGGGGCGTAGTGCCGCACGGTTGGAAGCTGCCCTGAGCTCACAGACCCTTTATGGCCGGGTGGCGATCGCGCAGACGATGCGTGACATCGCCCCCGATCTGATGGACGTTCTCGGCGCCGCGGCAGCGCTGCCGGTCGAGACCGACGGTGCGGCCGACGACGGGGCCTCGGAGTACGTCTACCGGTTCGCGCCGCTGTCGGGTATCTATGGCGGCACGTTGGAGGTGTTCCGCAACATGATCTCCCAACACGTTCTGGGCCTGGGCAAACCGGCGTACGCACCGAAGAAGGCGTCATGACCACCGAGCAGCTGCGCGATGTGCCGATCTTCGACGCCGATCAGCACATGTACGAGACTCCCGAGGCGCTCACCCGGTATCTGCCCGAGCGCTACCGGTATGCGGTGCAGTACGCACAGATGGGCCGCCAGACCCGGCTCGTCATCAACTCCCACGTCAGCGACTTCATCCCGAACCCGACCTTCGAGCGGGTCGCCGCACCCGGCGCCCACGAGAAGTTCTTCGCCGGGGAGAACACCGAGGGCCTGACGCTTCGCGAAATGCAAGGCCCCGCAATCGAAGCACCGAGCGCCACCAAGAACCCGGCGGACCGGATCGCCGAACTCGATCGCCAGGGTGTCGTCGAGGCGCTGAACTACCCGACGCTGGCCAGCCTCGTCGAGCATTCCTCGGCCGACGACCCCGAGCTGACGTTGGCCATCATCCATGCCCTGAACCAGTGGATGGCCGAGCACTGGGGCTTCGTGTACGAGGACCGGGTGTTCTCCACGCCGATCATCAACCTCTCCGAAGTCGATGGCGCGCAACGGGAACTCGAGTACATCCTGTCCGCGGGCGCCAAGGTTGCGTTGATCAAGCCCGGCCCCGTCCGCGGTGTGCACGGGTGGCGATCGCCCGCGCTGCCGGAGTTCGACCCGTTCTGGCGCGATGTCGAGGCCGCAGGTTTGCCGATCGTGCTGCACGCCAGCTATCCACCGCTCGACGACTACGTCGGAAAGTGGGAACCGCCGCACACGCAGAACTTCATGGCGATGAGCGCATTTCGGTGGATGGTGCTGGGTCACCGCGAGATCGCGGACATGATCACCAGCCTGATCTGCCACGGCACGCTGACCCGGTTCCCGCGCTTGCGGATTGCCAGCGTCGAGAACGGCAGTTCCTGGATCTTCCCGTTGTTCAACGACTTCGAAGATCTCTACAAGAAGATGCCGCAGAATTTTCCCGAGCATCCGCATGACGTGTTCCGGCGCAACATCTGGGTCAGCCCGTTCTGGGAGGGCAGCGTGTCGGATGTGGTCAACACCGTCGGCTGGGATCGGGTGCTGTTCGGCTCGGACTATCCGCATCCGGAAGGGCTGGCCGAACCACGCGGCTTCTGGAAATACGCCGAGGGCATGGACGAACGCAGAACCTACGACTTCATGGGCGACAACGCGCGGCGGTTCATGGGTCTGCCGCTGGCCAATCCGGATCCCGCCGCGGTCAACCCGCCGGCACTTGCGGTCCCTTCCTAAAGCCGAGGAGCTGCCATGGATTTCACTGAAGTCGAGCTGAGTGCTGACGACGCGGCGTTCCAACGCGAGCTGCGGACCTTTCTATCCGAGCTGGTGACCGACGAGGTCCGCCTGCATGACCGGCAGACCGGGGATAACTTCCACGAGGGTGTGCACCTGGCCCTCGGCGCGCGCGGTTACCTTGAGCTGGAGTTCAATACGGGGACCGACGCCGGATTCAGCCGTATCCAGCGTCGTATCTGGGACCTCGAGCGTCGCCGGGCACACGTGCCGTGGGTGACGTGGGGCACCACAACGATGGTCGCCAAGGCGGTGGCCGCCTTCGGTAAGCCGGAGCTGGTCGACGAGGTGATGCCGCGAGTGTTCGACGGCACGGCCCGCATGTGCCTGGGCTACACCGAACCTGAGGGTGGCTCGGATGTGGCGACCTGCAAGACGCGTGCGGTCCAGGACGGCGATCACTGGATTATCAATGGCTCGAAGATGTTCACCACCGGTGCGCACAACTGCCAGTACGTCTTCCTGCTCACCAACTCTGATCCTGATGCGCCAAAGCACAAGAGCCTGAGCATGTTTCTGGTGCCGCTGGACCTTCCGGGCATCGAGACCCAGGGCATCCGCACCGTCGACGGCGACCGGACGAACATCGTCTACTACACCGATGTCCGGGTACCCGAGAAGTATCTGCTCGGCGAAGCCAACGGCGGCTGGACGGTGCTGCGGGGACCGCTGGACGCCGAACACGGTGCGGCGCCGACGGTAGCCGACGGGCTCTCCGACGTGTCGATCATGGCGCATCAGGCCGGCGTGATGGCGGCCGCCGTCGATGCCGTCGCCGCCAGGGTCGGGCAGGTGGACGCAACGGGACGGCGAATGGTCGATGACGGCGCGGTCGCCTACCGCCTCGGTCGCGCCGCGGCACGGTTGGAGACCTCCCTTTCCACACCAAGCATTTTCGGGCGGGTGGCCCAGGCCCAGACGATGCGTGACATCGCGCCCGATCTGATGGATCTGGCCGGAGCCGCGTCGGTGTTGCCGGTCGACACCGAAGGGGCGGCCGACAACGGCGCGTCCGAATACGCGTTCCGATTCGCGCCGCTGTTCGGAATCTACGGCGGCACGCTCGAGGTGTTCCGCAACATGATCGCTCAACACGTTCTCGGGCTGGGCAAGCCGAACTATTCCCCACCGGCAAGCAAGGTCCCGACGGCGAAATGACAACGACATCGGTTGTCTTCGACCCGTTCTCGGAAGACTTCTTCGTCAGCCCCTACGAGACCTACCGGCGGATGCGCGAGGAAGCGCCGGTCTATTACAGCCAGCAGTACGACTTCTACGCACTGACTCGGCACGACGACGTTGCCGCGGCCTACAAGGACTTCGAGACGTACTCCTCGGCATACGGCGTGGATCTCGGTCAGGTGCGCAAGGGCGAGGTCACCAAGCACGGCTCGATCATCGCGATGGACCCACCCGCGCACCGCCGGATGCGCAGCCTGCTCAACAAGGTGTTCACCCCGCGGGCCATCGAGGCGCAGCACGCCCTGGTCATCGAACTCGTCGACAAGCACCTGTCTGCCGTCGATCCGTCGGGATTCGACTTCGTGCAGGACTTCTCGGCGCTATTCCCCGTCGACATCATGACCGCTCTGCAGGATGTGCCCGTAGATGACCGGCAGCAGATCCGGCTGTGGATCGACGAACTGCTGCACCGCGAGAGCGGTGACGTCGAGATGACCGAGGCCGGCCAGAAGGCCGCCGTCGACATGGCGATCTATTACTTCCGGCTGATCAAGAAGCGCCGGGAGAACCTCGGCGATGACCTGCTGAGCAAACTGATCTGCGCCGAGATCGAACGTGACAACGGGCAGATGGAGCCGCTGGACAATATCGAGATCACCGAATTCGCAACGCTATTGGGTGGTGCCGGCGCCGAGACAGTGACCAAGCTGATCGGCAATGCGGCGGTGGTGTTCGCGCAGAACCCCGACCAGTGGGAGCTGCTGCAACACGACCGCAGCAAGATCCCGCTCGCCGTCGAAGAGCTGCTGCGCTACGAAGCCCCGGCCCAGTACAACGTGCGCTGCTCGCTGCGTGAGGTCACCCTGCACGGCGTGACGATTCCGGCAGGCAAGCCCGTCTTTCTGGTCGGCGGATCAGCCAACCGCGACCCACTGGCGTGGGCCGAACCCGACCGGTTCGATACCGACCGAGACCGCACCCAGGCCCAAAACCTGGGACTGGGCTACGGAATTCACAGCTGTCTGGGTGCGGCTCTGGCCCGGTTGGAAAGTGCGATCGCCTTGGACAAGATGCTGGATTTCATGCCCCGTTACGAGGTGGACTTCAGCGGCTGCAGGCGGGTCAACATGCAAAACGTCGCGGGCTGGAGCAACGTTCCGGTCAAGGTGCTGAGCTGATCAGCCAGCGAGGCCTTTCGGATCTTATGCGTAGGGGCGACGTTGGTCGTGGGTGGTGTCACTGTGGAATTATCAAGGTGCGTAGCAGATTTCAGTGTTTGACGGCTAGGCGGCTTTGTCGAGGTGCATGGTGCGCCGGTTGTATGCGGGTAGTGGTGTTCGCTCTGGGTCGACCGTTGCGGGCGGGATGAGCCACGGGTGTTTGTCGTAGCCGAGGATGACGTTCCAGCCGTTGTGGTGGACATCGGCGTGACAGCCTGGGCAGAGTAGGCAGCCGTTGTTCAGGCTGGTTTCGCCCTGGTGGATCCAGTGCTGAATGTGGTGGCAATGGGTTCTACTGGCGGGGGCACCGCACTTGATACAACACCGATCCCGCAGATACAGCGCTTTGCGCAGATGGGCTGGGAACAGGCGTTTGTCATGCCCCATGTCGAGGGGAACCTGGTGTCCGTCCATGATGATCGTGGTGACGCTCGTGTCGCAGGACAACCTGCCCAGGCTAGCGAGGCTGATCGGTCCCATGAATTCCAGCTCCGCCGCATCGGGGGTGTCTGCAGGCACGGTCAACAACAACTGCGTGCGCGGCGGTGAGGCGCTGTCACCGGCGCGTGAGGCGGTGTCGAGTACCGCTTCCAGGGCGTCGGCGCGGCGTCGCTCGGCAGGGCGGGGGTCGGGTGTGCCGTCGGGCTCGGGGCGTGGTGCTGACCCTTCCTCCAAGGCGGCGGCGAGTTTGACGCCCACTTCGGCATCTAGATCCCCCCGCAACCGCCAGCGCCCTTCACGCGTTTTGACGCAATGGATTTCATTGATCGAGCGGTCCTCGGCCGCCGGTAACCCATCCCGCTCCCCGGCGAGCTGGTTGCCCAGCTTCCGTGCCCGGTCAGCGATCTCGGCTGGAGTGGCTCCGGACAGGGCTTGACCCAACAGGTCGACCTGATGCTGATGCCGGACGTCCTCATCAACCGGCTCCGCCGCGCGTATCCGAATATGGTCGACGCCCTTCACCACTGCATCCACATGTTCACCGGACAACGCCCCGTCGGCGGCGTGGGCCATTACCACCGGCAACGCCTCAGCGGCAGCGCCTACACGGAGCATCCGCGCGGCCACCGTTGGTGCACACCCTAACGTCATCAGCACTTCTCGCGGCCGTCTCCCGCCACGGGCCGCGACATCCAGACGTGCCAGAGCGCCGGCCAGCATTGCAGCTCGGTGATCGGCGAGATGGCGCACCGCCAACGCTGCCCGTAGTTCACCAATCACGTCACCATCGTCGAGCTCCAGATCGCGCAGCTCTTCGGCGATTCGGATGAGTTCCGCGGTTGCGGCGTTCATGTCACCAACTATATTCGAACATATGTTCGATGTCAAGCGAAATGTTCAGCTCCAGTTCCTGTTATCTCCCAGGCTGTTGGCTACACGATCTTGTTCGTCCGCAGATCCGCGATTTCGGAAGTTCCGTAACCGATTTCCCCCAGTACCTCGTCGGTGTGCTCGCCGAGCAGCGGAGCCCGATGCCGGATCGAGCCCGGTGTCGCGGAGAGGCGAAACGGTGTCTCGATGAGGGGAACAGGCTTCGGCGCGCCGGGGAACGGTACCCGTTTGAGGTAGCCCATGGCCTCCACGTGCGGATCCTCGAGGACCTCTTGGGGTGAATTCAACGGTGCGGCGGGCAGTTTCGCCGATTCGAGCTGTGCGAGCACCTCGGCCTTGGACTTGCCCGCGCACCACTGCTGCATCAGATCGTTGAGGACATCCCCGTTTTCCCAGCGCGAGTCGTCGTCGGCGAAGCGCGGGTCGTCGAACAAGTCCTCGCGGCCCATCAGCCGGCACCACCGCTTGAACATCGGCTGGCCGGCGATCTGAAGCAGGACCCAGCCGTCGGTGACCTCATACAGGTCGCAGGGTGCGACCGACGTCCCGCGGTTGGCTGCTCGTGGCTTGTCGACACCGAGTAACTCGCGCTCGATGAGGAAGGCGTTGGACAGCATCAACGCCGTGGGTAGCAGGGCGCCTTCGACGTGTTGGCCCTGCCCGGTCTGGAGTCGGTGGTACAGGGCCATCATGACGCCGATGGTCAACGTGAGCGCGGTGCCGAAGTCGGCTTGGGGCACCACGGTGCGGATCGGCAGGTCGGGCAGACCCTGTCGGTAGACCGCGCCCGACATCACCTGACCGGCACCGTCGAATCCGATGCGGTCGCTGTAGGGGCCGCCTTCGCCGTATGCGGTGGCGCTGGCCAGAATGATGTCGGGTTTGACCGCGCGCAGGGTGTCGTAGTCCAGCCCGCTGGCCCGCATGCCTGCCGCGGGCATGTTGGCGACGACGATGTCGGACCGGGCCACCAGCCGGCGGGTGATGTCGGCGCCCTCGGGCGTCGTCGAGTCGAGGGTCAGTGAGCGCTTGTTGCGGTTGCACTGCAGGAAGGTGCCGCCTTCGCCGCCGCTGGTGACGGACTGCACCCAGCGGTCTTCACCGCCTTCGCGCTTCTCGACGCGCAGCACGTCGGCACCCATGTCGGCCAGCAGCGCACTGCACCAGGGCGCGGCGATGAACCGACCGTAGTCGAGCACCCGGATGCCGTCGAGAACACCCATATTCAGAGCGTGAGGACGGTCGCGGCTGCCGTCCCCGGGGCACCGTAGAGCTGGGTGAACCCGACCTTCGGTTCACCGGGCACCTGACGATCACCGGCCTCGCCGCGCAGCTGCCGGACGATCTCGTGGATCTGCCGGAGTCCCGACGCGCCGATCGGTTCGCCGTTGGCGATCAGGCCGCCGTCGGTGTTGATCGGCATCGACCCGCCGATCTCGGTCTCGCCGTCGGCCAGCAGCCGCTCCTGGTCGCCGTCGGCACAGAACCCGCACTCGGCCATGTGGATGATCTCGGCACCGGCATCGGTGTCCTGGAGCTGGATGACGTCGACGTCTTTCGGTGAGACACCGGCCTTTTCGAACGCGGCGCGGGCCGCGTGCACCGTGGGCGCGACGTCCTCGGCGACCGGGCCGAACGTGGTGTTGACCTCGTAGGCGCCGTAGCGGCGGGTGCGGACCTCGACGGCCTTGAGGTAGACCGGCTTGGAGGTGTAGCGATGCGCGATGTCGGCGCGGCACATCACCACCGCAGCGGCACCCTCGTCGGGTGCGCAGAACATGTACTGCCGCAGCGGGTAGTTCAGCACCGGTGACGCCATGATCTCCTCGACGGAGATCTCCTTGCGGCGGAACGCATTCGGATTGAGCACACCGTTGCGGAAGTTCTTGTTCGCCACCCGCGCCAGGGTCTCCTCGGAGATGCCGTGATCGTGGATGTAGCGGTTGGCCTTCATGCCGAAGAACTGAGTGGTGAGGTACTGGCCGTTCTCGGCATACCAGCGCGGCATGCCGACCAGGGCGGGGTCCTCGGTGAACGCGCCGCGGGGGTGCTTGTCCAGGCCGATGGCGATGCCGATGTCGTAGTCGCCCAGCCGGATTCCGTCGGCACAGGCCTTGGTTGCGCTGGCAGCGGTCGCACACGCGTTGAACACGTTGGTGAACGGGATTCCGGTCAGTCCCACCATGGCGACGATGGCGTCCGGGTTGGCGACGGTCCAGCTGCCGCCGGTGGCGAACTGGATGTCCTTCCACTCCAGGCCGGCGTCGGCGACGGCGGCGAAGATGGCGTCGACGCCCATCTGCATCGCGGATTTACCTTCGAACCGGCCGAACGGGTGCAGGCCGACGCCGATGATGGCGACATCGTTCATCGATGGTCTTCCTCTCGGGATCCGCCATATAGGCGAAGAAACTGTAACACTTACAGTATCTTGGCTAGGTGGCTTCCACCATCGAGCACAAGACCACGTTCTGCCGCATCTGCGAACCGCTGTGCGGCATGTTGGCCACTGTCGAGGACGGCCGCCTGACGGCGCTGCGCCCCGACAAGGACCACCCGCTCTCGGCAGGTTTCGCCTGCCAGAAGGGCATCGCGTTCACCGAGGTCCAGAACGATCCGGATCGCGTGACCACACCCCTTCGGAGGACTCCCGACGGGTATGTGCCCGTCAGCTGGGACGAGGCGCTGTCGGATATCGCAGGCCGGTTGATTGCGATCCTGAAGGCCAACGGATCGGGCGCGGTCGGTTGGTACATGGGCAACCCGGGCGCCTTCAGCTATGCGCACACCTTCGCGGCGTTGATGTTCATCAAGGGCCTCGGCCGTGACGGCCACTACTTCACGGCGTCGTCGCAGGACACCAACAGCAGGCTGATCGCCAGCCAGCTGCTGTACGGGGCACCGACCTCGGTGCCGATCCCCGATCTGACCCGCACCGATCTTCTCGTGATGATGGGCGCCAATCCCGTTGTCTCCCACGGCAGTTTCCTGACTGCTCCGCGGATCAAGGACCGCATGCACGATATCGTCAAGCGGGGCGGGCGCGTCGTCGTCGTCGATCCCCGCCGCAGCGAGACGGCGGCGGCCTTCGAATGGCTGGGGATCGTGCCCGACGCCGACTCCTTCCTGCTGCTGTCACTTCTTCAGGTGATGTTCGCCGAGGGCCTCGTCGATACCGCACACGTCAAGACGCAGGCCGATGGCATCGAATGGCTGGCGTCGCTGTGCGCGTCGTTCACCCCGGAGTTCACCGCGGCCCACACGGGCATCGACGCCGACAGTGTCCGGTCGCTCGCGCGCGATCTGGTGCGTGAACCGCGGGCGGCCGTCTACGGCAGGCTCGGTACCTGCGTTGGCCGCTACGGAACCCTCACCACCTACCTGATCGACGCGGTGAATCTCGTCGCGGGCAACCTGGATGCCCCGGGCGGCTCGGTGTTCAGCTTGATGGAGACCGTCGGCGGACGCTGGCAGGCCACGATGATGGGCCTCGCGATGCGCCGCTCGTATCGCAACAAGTCGCGGATCGGCGGGATCCCGATCGCGGTCGCGATGGAACCCGCCGCGTTGATGGCCAAGGAGATCACCACCGGAGGCGACCGGCAAATCAAGGCGATGTTCGTCTCGGCGGGCAACCCGGTGCTGTCGGTGCCCAACGGCGATGAACTCGAAGCGGCCTTCGAGTCACTGGAACTGTCTGTGGCACTGGACTTCTATGTCACCGAGACGACCGGCCGGTGCGACTACATCCTGCCGGTCACCACGATGTACGAACGCGACGACTTTCCGTACACGTTCCAGGCCTTCCAGGCCACGCCGTTCCGGCAGGCCACCGAGGCCGTGGTCGCGCCCGCCGGTGAGGCCCGTTCGGAATGGGACATCATAGAGGACCTCACGGTTCGGCTGGCCGGTGACGTACGGGCATTCGCAGTGCTGGGGGCGATGCGAAAGGCGCTGGGCCTCTTCGGGGTAGCTCTCAAGCCGCGGATGATGATCGACGCATTGATCCGGACGTCACAGGGTGGCGACCTGTTCGGGCTGCGGCGCGGCGGGCTGACGCATCGCCGGCTGACCGAGGAACATCCGCACGGTGTGGTGGTGGCGCCGCACATCCGCACCGGTGTGCTGCGCAATGCGGTTGCCTACCTGTCCCGCCGGGTGCGGCTCACCCATGCCGGTATCGCCGCCGAAGTCGACAAGCTCAGCCGCAGCAGCCATCCCGATGGGTATCCGCTAAGGATGATCGGCATGCGCGAGCCGCGTTCGGAGAACTCGTGGATGCACAACTCGCCGCTGCTGATGCGGGGCGAGCGGGGACACCGGGCGCTCATCCACGTCGACGATGCGGCCGAATTGTCCGTCTCTGACGGCGATGTGGTGCGGGTGACGTCGCCGTACGGCGAGATCACCGTCGAGGTGAACACCACCAAGGACCTGATGGCCGGCGTGATCGCCGTGCCGCACGGGTGGGGGCACAAGGGCACCGGCACCTGGCAGGTGGCCAATCGCGCCGGTGGGTCCAACGTCAACCGGCTGACGTCCAGCGCGCCCGAGGATGTCGAGTCGCTGTCGGGAATGGCGTGGCTGACCGGTGTTCCGGTGCGCGTCGAGAGAATTTCCGAAGGGGTCGCGGCCAACCCGGCCTGAGTCAGGCGATCGCGCCGGACTCCTTGAGCGCCTCGATGCGGTCCCAGTCGATGCCGATCTCCATCAGCACGATCTCGGTGTGCTCGCTGGCCTGCGGCGCGCGGGTGGTCTCCAGCGGCTCGTGGTTGAACTGCACCGGTCCGCGGACCACCTTGAACGGCGCCCCGCCGTCAGCCGACTCCACCTCGACGATCATGTCGTTGGCGATGGCCTGTTCGTCGCTGGCCAGATCGACCAGGCTCTGGAACGGCGCCCACTGACCCTTCATCGTCTTGAGGTGCTGGCGCCAGTATTCGAACGGCTTGGCCGCGATCGCCTCGGTGATGAGTTGCACACCCGCTTCGGCATTCTGGATCAGCGGCATCACATCGGAGAACCGCGGGTCGTCGGCGAGCTCGGGCAAGCCGAGATGCTCCCACGTGTCGCGGATGTAGCCGGTCGGGCTGACGATGCACAGGTTGATGGTGCCGCCGTCGGATGTCAGGTAGTTGGCCATGAAGGGGTTGACCGACGTCGTGGTGCCGGGCATCAGCGACCGCATGGTTTCCCCGGTCTCCATGCCCTGGGTGACGCTGGCGCCCGCCGCCCACCAGGCGGTGCTGAGCAGCGACACGTCGATCTCGACCGCTTCGCCCGTCCGCTCCCGATGGAACAGTGCCGCCGAGATACCGCCGGCGATGTTCATCCCGCCGATCGAGTCACCGAACGCCGGAATGCCCTGTGGCAGAGCACCGCCGAGCTCTTCGGGCGTCAGCGCGTGACCGACGCCGCTACGCGTCCAGAACGCGGTCCCGTCGAACCCGCCAACCAGACGCTCGGGGCCCTTGTCGCCGTAGGCACTGCCGCGGGCGTAGATGATGTTCGGGTTCACCGCCCGGATGTGCTCGACATCGAACTTGTTCTTCTGCCGGGCTTGCGGCATGTAATTGGTCAGGAAGACGTCGGCCGTCTTGGCGATCTCGTAGAGCACCTCCTGGCCGTCGGGCGTGGACACGTCGATGCCGACGCTGCGCTTGCCGCGGTTGGGATGCTCGATCAGCGGGTGGCGGTTGGGGTCGAGCTGGAAGCCGCCCATGTTGATGAAGCCGCGTTGGGTGTCGCCGCGGACGGGGTGTTCGATCTTGATGACGTCGGCGCCCCAGTCGGCCAGAATCGCCCCGGCCGCCGGAACGAACGTGAACTGCGCGACCTCCAGTACCCGGATGCCGTCCATCACCTTGATCAAGTCATTCCCCTTTCGCGAGCAGTGGTATCCACGTTCTCACACCGTGGTATCCACATTCTCACGCCCCGGGCGCTGCGGGTTGAGGAATCGGCCCAACACCACTGCAGAATATTACTGTAACCTTTACAGTTGACCGTCCCAGAACGAGAAGGTGGTGCCTGGAGTGGGCGAGCAGGGTGCGACGAGCGTCGAGCTGGGGTCGCGTGCGGGGCAGCGGGCCGAGACCCGGATGCTCATCGACGGAAAACTGTCCGCGGCCGCCGACGGCGCCGAATTCGACAATCTCAGCCCGGCCACCGGCCGGGTGCTCGGGGTCACCGCCGCCGCCGGGCCTGCCGATATGGACCGTGCCATCGGTGCGGCGAGGCGAGCGTTCGATGAGACCGACTGGTCCACCAATCCCGAGCTGCGCAAGCGCGGCCTGGCCCAACTGCAGGACGCGCTGGAAGCCGAAAAAGAAGACCTGCGTGAAGAACTGGTCGCCGAGGTGGGCTGCCCGCTGATGTCGACCGGCGATGCCCAGCTGGAGTGGCCGCTGGCCGACTCGCTGCGCTACCCGAGCCGGCTGATCGACGAATTCGATTGGGAGCGACGGCTGGACGGCGGCGGGTTGTTCGGCGAGCGCAACGTGCGCACTGTCGTCAAGGAATCGGTCGGCGTGGTCGCCGCCATCACCCCGTCGAACTATCCGTTCGAGGTCATCCTCAACAAGCTCGGCCCCGCGCTGGCCACCGGCAACACCGTCATCCTCAAGCCGGACCCCAACACACCGTGGAACGCCACCCGCATCGGCCGACTGGTCGCCGAGCACACCGACATCCCGGCGGGTGTCCTCAACGTCGTGCCGACGCCGTCCAATGAGGTCGCCGGGCTCTTGGCCACCGACCCCCGGGTGGACATGGTGTCGTTCACCGGCTCGACCGCGGTCGGCAAGCAATTGATGCGCGACGGCGCCGACACCATGAAGCGCACCTTCCTGGAACTGGGCGGCAAGTCCGCGCTGATCGTGCTCGACGACGCTAACCCGGCCCACATCATCGGCGGTGCGGTCGGGGTGTGTGTGCACGCTGGGCAAGCCTGCGCGCTGACCACCCGGCTGGTGATCCACGAATCGCTCTACCCCGAGGCATTGGCCGCCATCACCGAGGCCTATCAGGCTGTGCCGGTGGGTGATCCGGCGCTGCCAGGAACGTTCGTCGGCCCCGTTGTCAGCGCCAAGCAGAAGCAGCGGGTGCTCGACGCCTGCCATCAAGCCCGCCGCGATGGCGCCGACATCCTGATCGGGGGCGGGAGTTACGAGGGCCTGCCCGACTATCTGGCGGGCGGGCATTTCGTGGCGCCCACCGTGATCGTCGGTGTCGACAGCCGTTCCGCCATCGCCCAGCAGGAGATCTTCGGGCCCGTCCTGGTGGTGCTGCCGTTCCGCGACGACGACGAAGCCGTCCGCATCGCCAACGACAGCGCCTACGGGTTGGCCGGTGCGGTGCTGTCCGGGTCGATCGAGCGGGGCATGTCGGTCGCCCGCCGGATCCGGACCGGCTCGATCGGCGTCAACGGAGGCATGTTCTACGGTGCGGACGCACCGTTCGGGGGTTACAAGAACAGCGGTGTCGGGCGCCAGTGCGGCATCGAGGGTTTCCAGCAGTACCTGGAGACCAAGACCGTCGCCTTCCGCGCCCCGCGCACATCCTGACCTCCCGTCTCGAAAGGAACCCCAGTGGGCAAGTTGGACAACAAAGTCGCCGTCGTGTCGGGAGCCGCACGGGGACAGGGACGTTCGCACGCGATCGCGCTCGCGGCAGAAGGCGCGGATGTCATCATCTTCGACATCTGCGCCGACCTCGACGGCAACACCTACCCGTTGTCGCGGCCGGAAGACCTCGACGAGACCGCACTGTTGGTGGAGAAGGAGGGCGCGCGCTGCTTCAGCGCGATCTGCGACGTCCGCGAGCGCGGTGCGGTGTGGCAGACGATCGCCGACGCGGTGGAGGAGATGGGCCACCTCGACATCGTCGTCGCCAACGCCGGCATCTGTCCGATGGGCAAGGGCCAGACCCTGCAGTCGTGGTCGGACACCATCGACACCGACCTGGTCGGGGTGTTCAACGTGATCCAGGCCAGCATGCCCCATCTCAATGACGGTGCATCGGTGATCGCCACCGGATCCCTTGCCGCGCAACTGGGCAGCGCCACCAACCAGGGCCCTGGCGGGTCGGCCTACAGCCTTGCCAAGCAGATGGTCGCGCACTACGTCAACGACCTGTCAATTCAGTTGGCCAAGAGGATGATTCGGGTCAACGCGCTGCACCCGACCAACGTCAACACCGACATGCTGCACAACGAGGGCATGTATCGGGTGTTCCGGCCGGATCTGGCGTCCCCGACGCGCGACGACGCCGAACTGTCCTTCCCCGCGATGCAGGCGATGCCGGTGCCCTATATCGAACCGTACGATGTGTCGGCCGCGGTGGTGTTCCTGGCCAGTGACGACTCGCGCTATATCACCGGCACCCAATTGCGCATCGACGCAGGAGGATTCGTCAAAGCCAAGCCTTGGAAGGGGTGAGCAAGGTTAGCGCACCGCGTCGAAGGTCACCGGCAACGATGTCGGTGACCGGAACGGCTGGCCGTGGATATGCGGGTCGTCGTCGGTCAGCAGCGTGATGTTCGTCAGCCGATCCAGTAGCGACTCCACCGCGACGCGGGTCTCCATGCGCGCCAGGTGCAAACCCATGCAGGTGTGCTCGCCCGCGGCGAACGAGATATGCGGCATGTGCTTGCGGAAGATGTCGAATTCCTCCGGCTTGTCCCAGCGTCGCTCGTCGCGGTTGGCCGAGCCGATGCACACGTCGACCACCGAACCGGCCGGTATTGCAACACCTTCCAGCTCATTGTTCTCGGTGGCGAATCGCTGCACCGTGGTCAGCGGCGTCTCGTAGCGCAGACCCTCCTCGATCGCCGGACGGATCAGGTCACGGTCGGCCTGCACCGCCGCCAGCTGCTCAGGATGAGTGAGCAACAGGTAGAGGAGATTGCCCGACGACCGGTAGGTGGTCTCCAGGCCGGCGGGCAGCAGGAGGCGAAGGAACGAATAGATGGCCTCGTCGGTGAGCTTCTCGCCGTCGATCTCGGCGGTCACCAGATCGCCGACGACATCCTCGGTGGGCTTGGACCTGCGCTTGTCGATCTGTTCGAGGAAATACTCCTTGAGGGCTGCCGACGCCTCAAATGCCTTCTCGTAGTTGACCGCATAGCTGATCAGCTGCACCGCGCGGCGCCGGAAGGTGGGCAGATCCTCCTCGGGCAGCCCCAGCAGGCGGGTGATTACCCGGGTGGGGAACTCGAAGGTGAACTCTCGCACCAGGTCGACCTCACCGGCATCGATGAACTCGTCGATCAACCCGTCGACGATGGGCCGCACGATCTCGGGTTCCCACCGGGACAGCGATTTCGACTTGAACGCGGCCGACACCAGGTTGCGATGTTCCCAGTGCGCCTTGCCTTCCATACCGAGGATGCTCGGACCGATGAACAGGCCGATGGTCGAGTCGTAGATCTTGGAGTTGAACACCTTGCCGTCGCGGAACACCTTGTTGACGGCGTCGAAGGACACCGCGGCGTACTCGTTCTTGGGCCGAAGCGATTCGGGCGTCTTGGAATGGTCGATGACCGTACCGCGGAAGATGCCTGTTCCGCCGCGCATCTCGGCGAAGAAGGGATAGGGGTCGCGCAGGTAGTCGGCGGGCAGCGGTGGCACGGTGGCGTCGGTCTGACTTGTCACGGCAAACCCTCCACTAGTGACCTACTGTAATGATTACAGTAGCGTACACGAGGCTAGCCGCCGTGGAAGTTGGGATCTTCGTGCGGGGGAACCGGACACGCGAACAACCCGCAGTTGAAGCCCGACGGATTGCTGCCGGGCGGATTGTCGCCCTCCCAGATGCCCGAGCCCGACAGCGTTGAGCCGCTGTCCCCGACTCGCAGGACATTGCCGTAGCCATAGCCCACTCGATACCAGGTGTGGCAGGTGTTCATGTCCCAGGAATAGACGAAGGATTGGTTCGGGCCGGACGGCCACTCCATCGACTGGCCGGGGCACCAGGAGAAGGGGCCGCTGGTGGCGTGCGCGATACCGGGACCGAGCGCAAGCCCTCCGGCGCCGAGGGCGCTCGACAGCAGCACGGTGGCCATTATCTGTTTGGCGTAGTGAGTGTTCTTCATGGTCCCCAGCCTGCGCGTGCGGGCGTGCGCAGAGCATCGGGATTTTTCCCTATATACCGCTCACGTCCATGCCGAGATCAGCTCATCGGTGGTGGTGACGGTGGTCAGCAGCGACAGGGTGTTGTCGATGATCGCCGTGCCGTACTCGGTGGGGACGCCGGCCACGGCGTCGCGCGGCAGGACCACCCGGTAGGCGGCGTTGACGGCGTCCATCACCAGGTTGGGGATCGCCACGTTGAGCGACACCCCGACGGCCACGATGGTGGTCACGCCGAGGTTGCGCAGGATCGCGTCGAGGTCGGTGCCGCCCATCGGGCCGAGGCCGTGCCACCGGCTGAGCATGAGATCAGTTGGCTCGGGACCGAATTGAGGCAGCAGCGTGGCGCCGGGACTGCCCGGTGTGATGTCGACGCCGCTGGCGCCGATCGCGAACAGCTTGGCATTGTGGTTGGCACCCAACCCGTCCGGCCGGCGCTGCACCAGGCAGTGCACCACCTTCACACCGGCCGTGCGCGCCACGGGCAGCAGCCGCGCGATGTTGGGCAGCGCCTCCCGCTCGGCCTCCCGGGCCAGCGCGGCCAGTCCGGCGTCGGGGCCGACGACCGCGCCCTGCAACTCCTGGGTGACGATCGCGGTGTGCGCCGGGTTCACCAGCTCGGGCTTCATACCGGGACCGTCGCCTCGACGTCGTAGAACTGCAGGGCCCACTTCCTCATGGCCATATAGGGTTTCGCGTCGACCTTGGCCAGCGCGGGGTGCTCGACGTACTTCTGGTAACGCCAGATCTCGAGGTCATCCCACACCGTGCCGAGGTATTGCTTGTCCACCCGCTCCCGGACATCGTCGGGTGGAATGTCGCTGGTGTCGCCGGCTTTTCGCGGCCACCAGATGGAATAGAACATGTTGGACACCTCGTCGTCGACGGGTGTGCAGGCGAAGATCAGCCGGTGGTTCGAGGAGCCTTCGAACGCGCTGATCGCGAAACCCAGCCCGGAGAAGTGGCTGTGGATGCGCAGTGCCATTTTGGTCGGGTCGTCGCTGCGGGCGTCGGGCCAGCCGGTGAGGAATCGCCACTCTTCGTCGACCGCTTCCCAGTCCAGGCATACCGGTGTGACGGTCGCGTGGTGCACATAGTGGAAATGTGCACTGTCCGGGCCGTTTTCGGCCACGATCTGCGGATGCACCGGCTCGTTCTCGGCGAATCGGGAGAACTCGGGGTAGGGCCGGTAGTAGGTGTCCGGGTCGACGGGGAACTGCGGAAATTTGGTGAAGATGTCCGGCAGCTCCCAGCGCGGTGGCTCGCCGGCCGGGTGGTGCCACAGGAAGATGCAGCCGTGCTGTTCGGCAACCGGGTAGGCCCGCAGGCGAAGGCCCTTGTTGGGCCGGTCCGGTTGATAGGGGATGTAGGTGTTGGCGCCGTCGGGCCCCCACCGCCAGCCGTGGAACGGACACTCGACGCAGTCGCCGACGACGGTGCCGCTGTGCCCGATGTGCGCGCCGAGGTGCTTGCAGTGACCCTCCAGCACGTGCAGTTCACCGGACTGGTCGCGGTAGATGACGAGGTCTTCGCCGAAGTAGCGGAGTGACCGGACGTCGCCGACGGCGTATTCCGCTGACCAGCCGATCATGAACCAGCCGGTGACCTTCCAGGTGAACGGAACTTTCACGCGGTGCCTCCTCCGAACTCACGGTGTACTAAGAGTATTACAGTAGTGCTTTCAGGCCGGTCCGAATGGAGGCGTCCGATGGTCGACGGCAGCGACGAACTCGAAGCGATTCGCCAGCTCAAGGCGCGGTATTGCCGCTTCCTCGACACCAAGGACGTCGAGTCGTGGCGGGGCGTCTTCGCCCCTGATCTGAGCGTGCTGCTGGACGGTGCGGTGTCGACCGGGGGTGCCGATCCGCAGACGGGGGCGCCGATTCATGGCGTCGACGAGTTCGTGCCGATGGTGATCGGCACCCTGGAGGGTGTGGCGACCGTGCACCATTGTCATACGCCGGAGATCACGCTGACCTCGCCCACCACGGCGACCGGCATCTGGGCGATGGAGGATCTGCTGTTCTTCCCCGCAGGCAATCAGCTGCACGGCGCCGGGCACTATCACGAGACGTACGAGAAACGGGACGGCCGTTGGCTCATCACGTCGCTGCATCTGACCCGCACCCTGCTGCGGTTCAGCTGACCAGGCCGCCGGCGATGACGGCCTCGCCGAACGCGTCGAGATAGTCGAGCGCCGCCTTCGGGCTGGGCGCCTCGACGTGGGCGACGGCCCAATTCGCTCCGTGCCCGGCAAGCTCGCCGAGTACGTCCTGGGCTCGTCGCAGCGAGGAGTCGTCGTCGAGATCGATGAATGGGCAGATCACCTGCACGTCGACGGAGGCAGGATCGCGCCCGGCGGCGGCGAGCGCGTCACGCAGCCGGCGCGCCACGGCACCGAACTGGTCGGCGTTCTCGACCGCGGCCGTGCCGATCGCCGACGCCATACCCGCCGGCGCGATGATCGGCATCCAGCCGCTGCCGTACTGAACGACGCGGCGGATGGCCGCCGCGGTGTTGCCTCCGATCCAGATCGGCGGATGTGGCCGCTGGACGGGCGGCTGCAGCCACATCGGGCTGGTCGCCGTGAATCCCTGTCCGCTGACTGGTGTTTCGGGGTCCGTCCAGATCGATGTCAGCGCGGCCAGTGCCTGGTCGAGCAGCTGGGCGCGGTCGCCGACCTCGACACCGAGCGCCGCGAACTCCGAGCGCAGGTACCCCGCCCCCACTCCGGCGATCAACCGCCCCGCCGACAGTATGTCGAGGCTGCCCAACGACTTGGCGGACAGGTACGGGTTGCGAAACGGCAGCACGTACAGGTTGGTCATCAGCTTGATGTCGGTGGTCACCGCGGCCATGAAGCTCAACGCCGCGATCGGGTCGAGGGTGTCGTGGCCGCCGTTGCGTCGCCATTTCAGGGACGGTGCCGGATGCTCGGACAGCGCGATCGCGGAGAAGCCGGCCGCCCCGGCTCGGGCCGCGACATCGCGGATCACGTCGGGTTCGAGGAAGTCGTCGGGCGCGGTGGGGAGCTCGCTCGGATATTCCAGGGTGTACCGCATCGCCCACCTGAGGATTTCGGGGATCCGGCGGCCAGGCTGGCTCCAATACTGTAATAGTTACAGTAGCATCCGCCGTGCGAGGAAGAGAAGGGTCCGTGAATGGACAGTGCTGACGTGCTGGTGATCGGGGCCGGGTTCTCCGGTCTCTATATGCTGCATCGGCTGCGGGAGCTCGGGATGCGGGTCCAGGTGCTGGAGAAGGCCGAAAAGGTCGGCGGCACTTGGCTGTTCAACCGGTATCCAGGCGCCCGGTGCGATATCGAGAGCATCGAATACTCCTACAGCTTCTCCGACGAGATCCAGCAGGAATGGGTCTGGACCGAGACCATGCCGGCCCAACCGGAGATCGAGGCCTACCTGAACTTCGTCGCCGACCGTCTCGACCTGCGCCGCGACATCCGCTTCAACACCGATGTCACCGCGATGACCTTCGACGAAGACAGCGCGACGTGGACGCTGCAGACCGCCGCCGGCGAGACGTTCGTCGCGCCCTTCGTCGTCGCGGCCTCGGGGATCCTGTCGTGCACGCTGGAACCCGACATTGAAGGGATGGCGACGTTCGCGGGGGAGTCGCTGTTCACCAGCCGCTGGCCCGAAGGCGGGTTCGACCTGTCCGGCAAGCGGGTGGGCGTCATCGGGACGGGTTCGACCGGTGTCCAGATGATCCCCGTGATCGCCCGGGATGTGCAGGAGCTGTTCGTCTTTCAGCGCTCGCCCGCCTTCACGCTGCCGTGGGACGTGCGGTCGTTCGAACCCGGCGAGCTCGACGAGATGAAGGCGAACTACGGCGAGATCCGCGAAGCCCAACGTCAGCATCCGGTCGGTGCGGCCCGGCTGTCGGCGTTCTCGGTCCTGATCGACATGCTCGTCAGCCCGCCGATCAAGGGAGCCAGCCGCGAGGAGCAGCTGCGCGCCGTCGACGAGCGCGGGGTGATGGGCGCGCTCAACTGGGGTGACATCTTCTTCGACATCGAGGCCAACCGAATGGCCACCGCGTTGTACGGCGAGGCGATCGCACGAATCGTCACCGACCCGCAGACCGCGGCCGCACTGGTGCCGAGCCATCCCTTCGGCTGCAAGCGCCCGATCATCGACCAGGGCTACTACCAGACCTACAACCGCGACAACGTCACTCTCGTCGATCTGCGCAAGGATCCGATCCGGGCGATCACCCCGGACGGCATCGACACCTCGACGCAGCACTACGACCTCGACGTCATCATCTACGCCACCGGGTTCGATGCCATGACCGGAGCGCTCACCCGCATCGATGTGCGAGGCCGGGGTGGGGCGTTGTTGCGCGACGTGTGGGCCGACGAGGGGCCGGTGTCCTACCTCGGTCTCGCGGTCGCCGGGTTCCCCAACCTGTTCATCGTCCAGGGGCCGGGCAGCCCGTCGGCGGCGACGAACTTCGTCACCGCGCTCGAGCAGCACATCGAGTGGATCGGCGACTGCATCGCATACCTCAGGACCGGTGGGTACCGGACCATCGACGCACTGCCTGCCGCACAGCAGGAGTGGATCGAGCACACCACATCCCTTGTGGCGCCGACGGTCCTGGTGCATCCGAGCTGCAATTCGTGGTACAACGGCGCGAACGTTCCCGGCAAGAAACGGATGTACATGGGCTACACGGCCGGTATCCCCGAATACCGTCGGCGCTGCGACGAGATCGCCGACGGCGGTTACGTCGGCTTCAAGCTGGCCTGATCGGATGCGACTGACGAACGCACATCGGCTGGCGACTCAGCTGGGCGGTGTCCTGCCGCGTTCGGTGGCCGCGCTGCACGGCGAGGATGGCTGGAATCCGCTGTCCGGGCGCGGGATGCGCCAAGTGGCCGAGGTCGCGCTCGACGAGCTGGTGGTCACCGGAATGACGCTGATGTCCTCCCCGCCCCGGATGGACCGGCCGGTCGAGGAATACGTGGATGCGGCTGCGGAGCTGTCTGGGCTCGGCGTGACCGGAGTGCATCGCGCTCCGGAGCCGTTGCAGGTGAAGGGGATTCGTCCGGTCAATGCCGGTGTGCTCTCCTATGAGCGGATGAGCTACGACCACGACCCACACCTGGTGCCTGCGCTCGCCGAAGAACACGGTGGGCCGGCGTGCGCTGAGGTTGTGCTGTTCCGCCACGAGGACGGACCGAGGCCGTGGCTGGTCTGGGTGCACGGTGCGGGCCAGGGCGGGATGTCGGACATCCTGGTCGCCAGGGTCGGCCGCATTCACCGCGGACTCGGCTTCAACGTGGCCCTGCCGGTCCAGCCGGGTCATGGGCCCCGGCGCGATCGGTGGCCGGCCTATCCCGGGAACGACCCGGTGGCCAATGTCGCCGGGATGGTCCGGGCGGTCTCGGAGGTGCGGGCGGTGCTCGGCTGGATCGAGCCCGACTCGACTGCGATCGCCCTGTCCGGACTGTCGCTGGGTAGTGCGGTGGCCGCATTGGCGGCGGGGTTGGACGAGCGGGTCGACGCCGTCGCCCTCTACACACCGATCCTCGGCCTCAACGGAATGATCGCCCGGCATCTGCACCGGTGGGGTTCAGCCGCCGAGCTAGTCAGTGCGGCAATGACATCCGATATCGTGTCGGACCTGACATCGGTGATCGACCCCCTGGCGCTCGAGCCCCTGGCACCTGTCGAGCGGCGGCTGATCGTCGGTGCCTGGCACGACCAGATGGCCTACCGGCAATGCGCGCTCGCCATGCACGACCGGTGGGGCGGCGAGTTGTACTGGCACGACGGCGGGCACGTCGGACATCTGTTCTCCGGTGCGGTACAGGCTCAGACCGAACGATTCCTTGGTGCGCTGACTCAGGCGCCGTAGTCCCGCACGATCCGCTCGCGTGCGTGCGCCAGCTCGGTGTCCAGGTCGAACCCGGGAGGAAGCGCGATCCACAGGAAGGCGACGCCGAAGAACACCGCGGTGATATCACTGACTGCCCGGTCCAGATCGATGCCGCGGCGAACGGATTTGTCCCGCTGCCCTTTTCGCAGCCCGTCGGCCACATTGGCCACCCCGCCGGTCAGCTGGTCGCGGAGCCGTTCACGCAATGGGGAGGTCGTCTTCATGGACTCGAAGGTGGAGACGAACATGGCACGCAACACATCGGGGTCATGGGCGTACAGGTCGCGGATGCGGTCGATGTGGGCGAGTACCTGATCCATGCCCGTGGCGTGCGGATGGAGATCCGGGCTCAGCCTGCTGACGTATTCCTGGAGGAAGTCCTCGAGGATGGCCTCCTTGCCGCCGAAGCGGGCGTGCACCATCGTGCGGCTGTAACCCGCCCGGCGGCCGATCTCGGCGGCGGTGGTTGCCTCCCAGCCCTTCTCGACGATCAGCTCGGCGGCAGCCTCCATCAGCCGGCGTCGGGAGGTCTCGACCCGTTCAGGTTGCGTCAATCCGCGTGCGGGAGAGGGCACCCTTGCATATTAAACACACGACAACTATCTTGCGAGGGTGACTTCAGCCACGGCAGCGGTGCCGTCCGGCATCGACGCCGTCAATGCGGCGTGGCTCACCGGCGCACTGGGGACGACCGTCACCGGGGTCGTCGCCGAACAGATCGCTCAGGACAGCGGATTCTCGTCGCTGCTGTATCGGCTGCACCTGACCGGCGACGGCGTCCCCGAGACGATGATCGCCAAGCTGGCGGCACAGTCGGAAGCGCGCGGCGCGATGGAGCTGCTCGGCGGCTACCGGCGGGAGCTGGCGTTCTACCGCGATATCGCCGGGCGCGCGCCGATGGACGCCCCGCATGTCTACGCCGCACGGATGGCCGACGATTCGGCCGACTTCGTGCTGTTGTTGGAGGATCTGCGGGACTGGGACAACGCCGACCATCTGGCCGGGCTGTCGATCGACCGGGCCCGGCTGTGTATTACGCAGCTGGCCGGTCTGCACGCCTGGTCGGTGCAACCGTCGAATGCCGCAGCGCTGCAGGTGTTTCCGCGCTTCGATATGCCCGCGGTCCGCGATCTGCTGGTGCCTGCCTTCGGGCCCGGGTGGGACGTCTACCGGGCGCATTCGGATGCGCCGGTCCCCGAGGCCGTCGCCCGTTTCGCGGAGCGGTTCACCGAGCACGCCGCGACGGCGCTCGACGGCCTCACGGAGCGGTCCATGCTGCTGCACGGCGATATCAGAGCCGACAACATGTTCTTCGCGGGTGACCGGATGAAAGTGGTGGACTACCAGTTCGCGTGCGTCGGGGCGGGTGCGGCCGATATCGCGTACCTGGTCAGCCAGGGATTGCCCACCGAGATCCGGCGGGGCCAGGACGAAGCGTTGCTCCGTGGCTACCTGGACAGCCTCGGCGACATCGGGTATTCGTTCGACGAGGCGTGGCGGCACTACCGTCTGGCAGCGGGCTTTCTCATGGTGCTGCCCGTGATCACGCTGATCGGCTGGGACGCGCTGCCGCAACGGTCACGCGATCTCTGCCTGACGCTCACCGACCGGGCGGTGGCCACGATCGCCGATATCGACGCACTGGAGGTGTTCTGATGAGCCGGACGGCGCGCGAGGTCGTCGAGTTGTACAACCTGGTGGTCTGGAACGATGGTGACATTGCGCTGGCCGAGGAGTTACTGGGCGACAGCGTGATTCGCCATGAAGTCGGCGAGGCGGTGGTGCTCACCCATGACGAGGCCGTCAAGCGTGTCGTCGACCACCTGGAGATGTTCTCCTCGATCCGGTTCGACCTGAACCTGGTCGTGACCGGCGACGACGGTGAACACGTGGCGATCGTTTACCAGTCGCCGATGACTCTCAAGGACGGTCTGGAGACGACCGTCGGCAGCATGGAGATCTTCCGTGTGGTCGACGGCCGAATCACCGAAGTGTGGAACTGCGGCTACAAACAAGGAGTTTGGGCGTGAGCGAACGCGTGCTGGACGAGCTCGGTTACTACCTGCTGGCCGGAGCCGGTGGCGAGGGTCCGGCGACGTTGATGGACGAGGCGCGCCGAGGTGAGGAGCTGGGCTTCGGCACCGGCTTCATCTCCGAACGCTGGAACGTCAAAGAAGCGTCGTCACTGGTCGGTGCGGCCCTTGCCGTCACCAACAGGATGCAGATCGCCACGGCGGCAACCAATCACAACACCAGGCACCCCCTGATCATCGGGTCGTGGGCTACCACGATGCACCGCCTCTCCGGCGGCCGGTTCACGCTCGGTATCGGGCGCGGTATCGCGGCGATCTACGGGGCGTTCGGCATTCCGCCGGTGACCACCGCGCAGATGGAAGACTTCGCGCAGGTGATGCGCCGGCTGTGGCACGGCGAGCTGATCTTCAACCACGATGGGCCGCTGGGGAAGTACCCGGTGCTGTTCCTGGATCCGGACTTCAACGAGGACATCCGGCTGGCCATCGTCGCGTTCGGGCCCGAGACGCTCAAGCTCGGTGGGCGGGAGTTCGACGACGTGATCCTGCATACCTACTTCACGCCGGAGACGCTGTCACGCGCCGTCAGGACCGTCAAAGATGCCGCGGAACAGGCCGGTCGCGATCCCGGCAGTGTTCGGGTGTGGTCCTGCTTCGCGACGGTGGGGGACCACCTCCCCGAAGAGCTGCGGCTGAAGAAGACGGTCGCACGGCTGGCCACCTACCTGCAGGGCTATGGCGATTTGCTGGTGAACACGAACGGCTGGGACCCCGCTGTGCTGGAACGCTTCCGGGCGGACACCGTCGTGCAGTCCGTTGGCGGCGGTATCGACCACAAGGCGACCGCCGAGCAGATCGAGCACATCGCGACGCTGATCCCCGACGAATGGCTGGAGCCGTCGGCCACCGGGTCGGCCCAGCAATGTGTCGACCGGATCCGCAAGGAATTCGACTACGGTGCCGACGCGGTGATCCTGCACGGTGCCACCCCCGACGAGCTGGAGCCGGTTGTCGCGGCCTACCGCCAGTCGGACAAGTAGCCGAATTGTCCCGGCTGCGTGTGGGTCTGATGGACCCGGTGATGGCCGCACGGCCCACCGCCGACGCGTTCAGCCGGGCCAACTATCTGTCCGCGGTGGCCGGCCGGGTCGACTCGTACTGGGTGCCCGACCACATCAACGGGCAGACACCGCGTCCGCTGTGGGATCCGAAATACACGGCAGCGGCACGGATTCTGCAATCCCCCGACGCGGCGATGGAAGCCTGGACCCTGCTTGGCAGCCTCGCCGCACGACGCAGGTTCAACCGGATCAGCCTCGGGATCGGCGTCACCGACACCGGCAAGCGCCACCCGGCCGTCACCGCTCAGGCCGCCGCGACACTGAACCTGCTGACCCGTGGCCGTGCGGTCCTGGGTATCGGGCCGGGGGAGCGGGTCGGCAATGAGCCCTACGGGGTGGACTGGTCGAAACCGGTGGCCAGGTTCGAGGAGGCGCTGGCGACCATTCGCGCGTTGTGGGAGTCCAAAGGCCAAGTGGTCAATCGGGATTCGCCATTTTTCCCGCTACGGAACGCGATCTTCGACCTCCCGCCGTACCGGGGCAGGTGGCCGAAGATCTGGGTGGCCGCCCATGGACCGCGAATGCTGCGCGCGACGGGACGCCACGGTGACGGCTGGTTTCCAGGGTTCGCGCACCGCCCGCAGGATTACGTCCAGCGGCTCGAGGTGATCCGTTCGGCCGCTTCGGATGTCGGGCGCGACCCGATGTCGATCACGCCTGCCTTCTGGATCCCGGTCTTCGCCGGGTCGAGCCGGGCCGCAGTCGACGAAGGTCTCGACACGACCGTCGTCAAGGCCTGGTGCCTCAACGCGCCCGCGGAGTTCTTCGCCCACCAGGGTGCGTCACACCCGCTGGGTGAGGATTGCACGGGCATGCAGGATCACTCCAACTTCACGATGGACGAAGCCGGGGTGCACTCGGCGGCCGCGCGGGTGCCGCTGTCGGTGGTGAAGGCGATGATGCTGACCGGCACCGTCGACGACGTTCTCGAACAGGCCGCGGTGTGGCGCGACCACGGAGTGCGCCACCTCGTCGTGGTCAACTTCGGTGCCATGCAACCGAAGTTGCGTAAGGGCCTGGGCACGATGCTGCCGTTCAGCAAGGTGCTCCGCGGGCTGCGGAGGCTCTAGGGTGTGATGACCGTTCGGCTCACCGGCTCGGCGACTTCCTGACGGCTGAAGATGCCGCGCTGGAGCGCCAGCACCAGGGCATTGCGGGTTTCCTCCGGTGAGATCAGCTCGTCGAAGCCGAGATGGCTCGCCGAGCGGTAGGAGGCCTCGAGCTCCATGTTCTTGAGGATCTCGGTGACGTCCTCGTCGGCGTGGGAGGCGCGGCTCAACGCAGCCGCGCTCATCGCACCCATGGTGGCCCCTGGATAGGCGAACGTCGCGACCTGGTTGTCGAAACCGAGCAACGACATGACCATCGAACCGAAGCCGAAGGCCTTGCGCAGGGTGACGTGGAGTTTCAGTGTCGTCGCAGCAGTCTGGGCGGCGAACATCCTTGCGCCGCTGCGCAGTACGCCGTTGCGTTCGGACTGGCTACCCGGCAGCATGCCCGGGTTGTCGGCGAGGAAGACGAGTGGCAGGTGGAAGGAGTCGGCGACCATGATGAAGTGCGCGGCCTTGTCCGCGGCGTCGGCGTCGATGGATCCGGCGATCTGCGTGGGCTGGTTGGCGACGACCGCGACGGGATAGCCGCCCAGGTGCGCGAGCGCGCAGATGATGGCCTGGCCGTACTTCGGTTGGATCTCCAGCCAGTCGGTGTCGTCGAACACGACGTCGAGAACGGTGCGCATGTCGTAGATGTTGCGGTTGTCCCGGGAGATGATGTCGAGCAGTTCGGGGGTGGGGCGAAGGCCGGCGTCTTCGTCGTAGAGCCGGGTCGGGGGATATGACCATGCGCTGGAAGGGAAGTAGGACAGATAGCGCCTGATGTCGTCGAGTACAGCCTCGTCGGTCTCGGCGTAGTTGTGGATGACGCCGCTGGGCAGCGCGACCGTCGGTCCGCCGAGGTCCTCCTTCGAAATCTCCTCTCCGGTGGCTTCTTTCACGACCGGGGGACCTGCGGTGAAGATCGCACCCTGATGGCTCATGATGGAGAAGTCGCAGACCGGCGCGACGAGCGCGCCGTGGCCGGCCGACGGGCCGAGGACCGCAGAGATGGTGGGGACTTTCCCGGAACACTGCGCCTGGGCGATCAGGTCGGTCGGGGTGCGGCCGTAGTGCTCACCGCCCGCGGCCCGGAAACCGGCACCTTCCAACAGCATTACCAGCGGAATCTTGTTGCGCAGCGCGAGCTCGGCAAGTCGATAGCGTTTGGCGTTACCGCCGGGACCGATGCTGCCTGCCAGGGTGGTGAAATCCTCCGCGCCGACCATGATCGGGGTGCCGTCGATGCGGCCGGCGCCCGCGACCAACCCGTCGGCGGCGATCTCACCACCGACCAGGGTGCCGAACTCCTGGAAGGTGCCTTCGTCGAGAAGATGGTCGATGCGGCCGCGGGCGTCGAGCTTGCCCTTGCCGTGGTGCTTGGCGACGCGATCTTCGCCACCCATTGCGTGTGAGTGTTGGCGACGGCGGCTCAGGTCGTGAAGCGTCTCCTGCCAGTCCTGCGCATTGCTCATCGACTGTCCTAACCGTGGCGGCGTTGACCATACTGAAGTGCTTACTGTAGCGTCTGCCGCCATGGGCGAGGTCGGCGGTCTCAAGGTCGACCGCGGGATTATCAGCCGGCTCACCGACGTTGCCGCCGCCGCGCGTGACGTGGAACGGCTCGGCTACGACGGGTGCTGGACCGCCGAGATCAGTCACGATCCGTTCCTGCCGCTCACGCTGGCCGCCGAGCACACCACCCGGATCGAACTGGGCACCAGCATCGCGGTGGCGTTCGCCCGTAATCCGATGACGGTGGCCAACATCGGCTGGGATCTGCAGGACTATTCCCAAGGGCGGCTGCTGCTCGGGCTGGGCACCCAGATCAAGCCGCACATCGAGAAGCGGTTCAGCATGCCGTGGAGCCAGCCGGCCAGGCGGATGCGCGAGTTCGTTTTTGCGCTGCATGCCATTTGGGATTGCTGGCGCGACGGCACCAAACTCAGCTTCGACGGCGACTTCTACACCCACCGGCTGATGACGCCGATGTTCGTGCCGGAATCGCACCGGTATGGGTCACCGAAGATCGTGATCGCCGCGGTCGGCGAGTTGATGACGGAGGTGTGCGGCGAGGTCGCCGACGGACTGATCGCGCATGCCTTCACGACCAAGCGGTATTTCGACGAGGTGACAATCCCGGCGCTGCAGCGGGGGATGGCCAAGACCGGGCGCGCGCGGGCCGATTTCCAGGTGATGGCACCGGTGTTCGTGGTCACCGGTTCCGATGAGGCCGAGATCGAAGCTGCCGCGGCGGCGAGTCGCAAGCAGATCGCGTTCTATGCGTCCACGCCTGCGTACCGGAAGGTGTTGGAGCTGCACGGCTGGGGCGAATTGCAGACCGAGTTGCACCGGCTGTCCTTGGAAGGCCAGTGGGATGCCATGGCCACGCTGATCGATGACGAGATTCTGTCGACGTTCGCCGTCGTGGCGCCTGTTGATCAGTTGGCGGCGGCGTTGCGCGAACGCTGCGACGGCATCATCGACCGGGTGATGGTCGGGCTGCCGTCCTCGGCGTCGGAGGAGACGGTCCGGGCGTTCCTGGACGAGGTCCGCGCCAGCTGAGTTCCGTTGTGGCTGTGGGCTTTATCCCCAGATTCGGATTCATCCACAGATTGTTTTTGGGCGCACTTTTTGTCGGTGGGTGGGCATAGTATTCGAACATGCGTTCGATCAATGCCGTGTTGGACACCCTCGACGATGTCGTCGGGGAGCTAGCCGCGATCGATTTCGACACGGTGGCCCCGCCGCAGCGGTTCGCGGTCTTGGAGCGGATGGAAACGGTCCAGCGTGGCCTGACGGCGGTGTCGCATGCCGGGGTGGCCAAGTTGGAGCGGTTCGAGGGCTGCCCGCCGGTGGGGATTGCCTTGGGCGATGTGTTGCGGATCAGCCCGCGCGAAGCTAAGCGACGGATGCGGGACGCCGAGCAGTTGGCGCCGCGGACCACGTTGACGGGAGAACCGATGCCGCCGGTGCTGCCCAAGACTGCTGAGGCGTGGCATGACGGACAGCTTGATGGGGAGCATCTGCGGGTGATTCAGAAGTTCTTCCGCGACCTGCCCGATCACGTGCCCCCGGTTGAGGTGGAGAAGGCCGAGAAGTCCTTGGCTGAGCATGCGGTGAATCTGCGGCCTGACCAATTGGAGAAGGTCGCGTTCCGGTTGGCGCTGCACCTCAATCCCGATGGGAAATTCTCTGACGAGGATCGGGCCCGCAAGCGTGGGTTCGTGTGGTGTGGCGGTCAACAGGTGGATGGGATGAGTGTGGGCCGGTTGATCGCTGATCCGGAGTTGCGTTCGGAGTTGGATGCGTGGTTCGCGAAGTTCGCCGCCCCGGGCATGTGCAACCCCGCCGATGAGTCGCCAACCACCACACCGTCTGAGGAGGTCGTCGAGCAAGATCTGCGTAGTTGCGGTCAGCGCCAGCACGACGCCCTCAAAGCTTTGGTGCGCGGTCAGTTGGGGGATCCGAAGTTCGGTCAGCACAACGGCTTACCGGTGACGGTGATCGCGACCGCCACCGTGCAAGACCTCCACGCCAAGACCGGCCACGCGGTGACCGCCGGCGGCACCCTGTTGCCGATCCCGGATCTGATTCGGATGGCCACCCATGCCTACCACTATCTCGCGTTGTTCGACGGGCTCAACGGGCGCGCGTTGTGGCTGGGGCGCACCAAACGCATCGCCTCAGCCGACCAGCGAATCATCCTGCACGCCAAGGACCGTGGCTGCACCCGCCCCGGCTGCGACGCGCCCGGCTATCACAGCGTGGTGCACCACGCCGCCCAAGATTGGAAAACCGGTGGCAACACCGATATCGACGATCTCGGCCTGGCCTGCGACCCCGACAACCAGCTCGTCGAAACCGGCGGCTGGAACACGCGCATACTCCCTAACGGGCAGACCGAATGGATCCCACCACCAGGACTGCCAATGCTCAAAGGCGGAGTCAACACCTACCACCACCCCGAACGGATGGTGGAAAACGACAGCGACTTACCGGCCGCGGATCCACAGCCGAGGGAATGAATCGGCACGTCCGTGCAGTTCCAACCAAGCATGACGTTCACCTTGGCCGACGACGCAGCCCTGCTCCAGCCGATCACCATCGGGGTGAACACCGCCAGGAATCGGCTGTTCATGGCGCCGTTGACGCGGTCGCGCGCCCAGGCGGACGGCACCCCCAGTGATCTGCAGGTCGAGTACTACGCGCAGCGGGCGTCCGCAGGGCTGATCATCACCGAAGCCACAGCGATCTCCCAGGTGGGCAACGGCGCCTACGTGACCACCCCTGGCATCTACACCGACCGCCACCAGGAGAAGTGGGCCGAGGTGGCCTCGGCCGTCCATGCGCAGGACGGGCTGATCTTCATGCAGATCTGGCACGTCGGCCGGATGGCCCACCCGGACATCAACGGCGCCGAGTCGGTCGCGCCCTCAGCGATCGCGGCCAACATGTCGGCCCACACACCGCATGGCAAGAAGCCGCTGCCGGTGCCCCGTGCCCTCGAGACCGACGAAATCCCCGGAGTGGTCGCGCAATTCCGCGCCGCCGCCCGCCGCGCCATTGACGCCGGACTTGACGGAGTCGAAATCCATTCTGCCAATGGCTATCTGCTGCACGAGTTCCTCGCCGATGCCACCAACACCCGCACCGACCGCTACGGCGGACCCGCGGAGAACCGGGCGCGACTGACCGCCGAGGTCGTCGAGGCGGTGGCCGACGAGATCGGCGCCGGCCGCGTCGGGTTGCGCATCTCGCCGGGAAACGGCGCGGGCGATGTCAACGAGATCGACACGGTATCGGCCTATGAGGCTCTGCTGCAACGGATCTCGCCGCTCGGGCTCGCCTACCTGCATGTGCTGATCAACCCGGACGCCGCCGAGTTCGGCATCGTGCGGGCACTCTGGCCGGGGCCGTTCGTCCTCAACACCGGCCGCGACGTCGACACCACCTTCTGCCAGTACGAGAACCTCGTTGATTGGGGTGCGATCAGTGCCGCGGCCGTCGGCCGGGCCTACCTGGCCAACCCCGACCTCATCGAGCGGCTGCGCACCGGCGCCGAGCTGACCGAGCCCGACGTCGCGACGTTCTACTCACCGGGCGCTGCCGGCTACGTCGACTACCCGACGCTGGCTCCGACCGTCTGAGAAGCCTTCTCGTGCAGCCGCTGGCGTTCCACGGTGGCGAGATAGAACGCCCAGGCGAACGCGAAGCTGGTGAACAGGCTGGCGACGAAGTACAGCCACGGCCGGCGAATCCCGCGGCGGTAGCCGTCGATGATCGTGAACAGCGGCAGCAGGATCACGTTGCCGATCGTGTAGTCCTGGCTTGCTGATGCCGCGGCGGGATTGTCGTACCCCAGCGTGATGAACTGCCACCAGCTGCCCGCACCGGTGAAGACATTGCCGCTGCCGTCGGCGTACTGGTGCACGAACTGGATGTTGAAGTACCAGCCCAGCGCAATCGACGCGATACCGACGGCGTAGTAGATGATCTCGAGCGCACTGACCGCGGGCCCGCTCGCGGGCCTGCGGAAGATCGATGAGTTGGATCCGATGATCCACGCGATGACGAGGACAGCCAGCACTGCATGAACGAGGAGCGTCATGGCTTCGTAACTGTAGTGAAGATTGCCACACGTTTTGTCAATTTTGACAATCTGTTGTGCGGTACGTTACTTGCGTGGTTCGGCCTGCTCAGACGGCGCGTAGCGAGCGCACTCGTGACGCCTTGAGGCGCGCTGCCCTGGTGCGTTTCCTCGCCCAGGGCGTCGAGGACACCTCGGCCGAGCAGATCGCCGACGATGCCGGCGTCTCACTGCGCACCTTCTATCGGCACTTCACCTCCAAGCACGACCTGCTGTTCGCCGACTACGACGTCGGCCTCGAGTGGTTCCGGGCCGCGCTCCACGCCCGGTCACCGGGGGAGTCGATCATCGAATCGGTGCAATCGGCCATCGACGCCTCGCCGTATGACCCCGAGGCTGTCGCGCAGATCGCCTCGCTTCGGGCCAAGGAACTCGACCCCGGCCGCATCGTCCGCCATACCCGGCAGGTTGAGGCCGAGTTCGCCGACGCGATCGCCGACCAGCTGTCGCTGAGCGCCCCGCCGACCACGCCCGACGAGCGGCTGCGCGTCATCGTCACCGCCCGCTGCATCGCCGCAGCCGTCTTCGGTGCGATGGAGCTGTGGATGGTCGGCGAGGACCGGTCGTTGGCCGAACTGGCGCGGCTGTGCCACACCGCGCTGGAGTCGCTGCGCGACGGGATCGTCGAAACGTAGATCTGCCCCGTGGCATGCTGAGGCCATGCATGCTTTTCGCGCCGCCGTCGAAGCCGGTGATTTCGATGCCCTGCCCGCGCTGTGTGCCGAGGACGTGGTCTTCCGCAGCCCGATCGCCCACAAGCCGTACCACGGCCGCGACCAGATCGGCGTCATCCTTCGGGCGGTATCGCGGGTGTTCGCCGACCTGACCTACATCAAGGAGATCGGCGGTGAGGGCCAGGCCGATCATGCACTGGTGTTCACCGCCAAGGTCGGCGACCTCGACATCAACGGCTGCGATTTCCTGCATGTCCGCGAAGACGGACTCATCGACGAGTTCACCGTGATGCTGCGCCCGCTCAAGGCCGTCACCGCGTTCGCCGAGCGGATGGCGAAAGAATTTGAAAAGGAAATGGCCGCGGCCGGATTGGCGTAAAAGACTCGGCGTGTGCTCCGCACTTCGGCCGCCGACCGGAGGACGATCTAGTGCATGGCGAGGATCGGTGACGACTCCCTGATCGTCCGTGGGGAGCAGCGCCCCGACGGCACTTGGCTTTTCACCATCCGCTACCTCGTGCACTTCGAGCCCGGCGAGGTCGGGACCCGCTTCGCCGACTCGGTGCAGATTTCGCCGCAGGACACCGCGGCGCCCGTCCCGTTCATCGCCTGTGGCCGCTCGGTGCTGCGCAAGAAGCGGGTCGTCGTCGACGACAACACGCTGACCGACGACGCCTGTGCGACGGTGTGCGTGCGCCGCCGCGGCGGCTCCGATGCGCTGACTCAGTCGGCACGGTTGCGCAGGAGCTCCATCCAGTCGGTCGGCACCCGACCGCGCGGGCCCGGGGTGGTCTCCTCGGACGGGCGGCTCTCCGGCGGGGCCAGGTCCGGTCCGTCGTAGTACTCGTTGCTCTGGTAGTCCCAGAACCAGTCCTCGCCGGGCTCGAACGACCGGATGATCGGATGCCCGCTCTCGCGCCAGTGCGCGGCGGCATGCCGCATCAGCGAATCGTCGCAGCAGCCGATGTGGCCGCAGGCCGCACAGCGACGCAGATGCACCCACCAGCCGCCGGCCGCATCGCATTCGACGCATCCGGTGCCGCTCGGTGGTACCGAAGGATCGACAGCTTCACCCATGGCTGTGAGCTTACTGGCGACGAGAACCCGCGCGCGGCAAGATTTCCGCTCGCAACGATTTAATCCGTCTGAGTGAAACCAAAGGCGTTGGGACAACCAGCCGATACCTCGTATTGACGTACGCATCTGCGAAACCAGTTACGTTGACAGCCTCTCGTCGCCCTCTTAGCGTCCGGCGCAGGATTGACGACGAGAGGACTGCATGTGGGATCCGCAGAGGGGTGCTGGCGTAAGGCGGCGATGACGCCGCCGTCGCCGCGCCGCTCCTCACCCCTCCTGCATCCATGAGCGTCGCGTGGTCCAAGCCGGTTTTCTCGGTGGGAGACTTCGTCGTTCTTGTCGGTGAGACCTTCGCCGCGATGTTCCGCCGACCGTTCGCCTGGCGTGAGCTGCTCGACCAGATCTGGTTTGTGGCGCGGGTATCGATCGTCCCGACGTTGGTGCTGTCGATTCCCTACACCGTGCTGATCGTGTTCACGCTCAACATCGTGCTGCTGGAGGTGGGCGCAGGCGACCTCTCGGGTGCCGGTGCCGCGCTGGCCTCGGTGACGCAGGTCGGTCCGGTGGTGACGGCGATCGTCGTCGCCGGTGCCGGCTCCACCGCGATGTGCGCCGATCTCGGTGCCCGCACCATCCGCGAAGAGATCGACGCCATGAAGGTCATCGGCGTCAATCCCATTCAGGCTCTGGTGGTTCCGCGGGTGGTCGCCGCGACTTTCGTTGCGGTGATGCTGTATTCGGTCGTCGCCGTCGTCGGATTGGCAGGAAGCTACTTCTTCGTCGTCTACCTCCAGCACGTGACCCCGGGGGCGTTCGTCGCCGGGATGACGCTGCTGACCGGGCTGCCGCAGGTGCTTGTCTCCCTGGGAAAGGCGTTCCTGTTCGGCCTGTCCGCGGGTCTGATCGCCTGCTACAAGGGACTGTCGGTCGGTGGCGGCCCGACCGCTGTCGGCAACGCCGTGAACGAGACCGTGGTGTTCGCGTTCATGGCGCTGTTCCTGATCAACATCCTGGCGACGGCGTTCGGCGTGAAGGTGGCGCCGTGACGCAGGCGAGAAGCGAAGCGGGATCGCCCATGATGGGGCACAGAGTTGTGGACGCCACCCGCAGGCTGGGGGAGCAGACCGCGTTCTACGGCAACGCACTGGCCGCCACCGGCGAGGCCGTCCGGCGCTACCCAGCCGAGGTGCTGCGGCTGATCGCGGTGATGGGGATGGGTACCGGCGCGCTGGCTGTCATCGGCGGCACTGTGGTGATCGTCGGCTTCCTCACCCTGTCCACCGGCGCGCTGATCGCCGTCCAGGGCTACAACACCCTGTCCAACGTCGGGATCGAGGCCCTCACCGGCTTCCTCGGCGCCTTCCTCAACGTCCGCTTCATCGCCCCGGCCACCGCAGGGGTGGCGCTGGCCGCGACCATCGGCGCCGGGGCCACCGCACAACTCGGTGCCATGCGGATCAACGAGGAGATCGACGCGCTGGAGGTGATGGGTATCCGCGCCGTCACCTATCTGGCGTCCACCCGCATCGTGGCAGGCATCATCGCGGTCATCCCGATCTACACCGTCGCCGTGCTGATGTCGTTTCTGGCCACCAGGTTCGGCACGACGATCATCTACGGCCAGTCCCGCGGGGTGTACGACCATTACTTCACGACGTTCCTGCACCCGACCGACCTGTTGTGGTCATTCGTGGAGGCGCTGGCGATGGCCGCCGCGGTCATGGCCGTGCACACCTATTACGGCTACACCGCCACCGGCGGCCCGGCCGGGGTGGGCGAGGCCGTCGGCCGTGCGGTCCGGACATCCATCACCGCAGGCGTTTTCATCCTGCTGACCATCACGCTGTCCGTCTACGGGCAGTCCGGCAATTTCCACCTGTCGGGGTAGCGGTGGCGAATTCATCTCGGCGGGGCAAGATCGACCCGATCTGGTGGGCACCCGTGCTGATCCTGGTGATCGCGGCGCTGACCACGCTGACGGCGCTGCTGTTCACCGGCGCACTGCGGAAAACCGTTCCGTTGACCCTGATTTCCGACCGGGTCGGACTCGTCATGGAGGACGGCGCAAAGGTCAAGTTGCGCGGTGTGCAGATCGGTGAGGTGTCGTCGGTCGGCACGCAGCGCGGCGCGGGCGGAGTCAACCTCTCCACGCTCAACCTCAAGATCGATCCGGGGCCGTTCCAATACCTGCCGAGCAATGTCGAGGCGGAGATCAAGTCCAGCACCGCCTTCGGCGCCAAATATGTCGACCTCATCGTTCCGGCCGACGGAGCCGGAAGCCTCAAGCCAGGGGCCGTCGTGCGCTCCCGCAACGTGACCGTCGAGGTCAACACCGTCTTCGAAAACCTGCAGTCCGTGGTGCACTCCGTCGATCCGGCCAAGCTGAACGCGGTGCTGTCGGCGGTGGCGGAATCCGTTCGCGGCAAGGGAGATCGGATCGGCCAGGCCATCACCGACGCCAACAATGTGCTCCTGGCCGTCAACCCGAGAATGCCCACCGTGCAGCGGGACTGGCAGCTGTTCGGGAAAACCAGCCAAGCGTATTCAGATGCGGCGCAAGACATCCTGTCGATTCTGGACAACTTCACCACCACCAGCGCCACGATCACCACCAACGCAGGCGCACTCGACAGCCTGCTGCTGTCCGCGGTCGGCTTCTCCCAGTCGGGGATCAACACGATCGGCACCAACCAGCCCAGCCTGGTGCGGGCGATGAACGTCCTCGACCCGACCACCGCCCTGTTCATGAAGTACTCGCCGACCTACACCTGCCTGTTCCAGGGCGCCCAATGGTTCCTGGAGAACGGCGGCCGAGAAGCCATGGGCGGCAACGGCAAATCGGTGATCATGGACGCGGCATTACTGGCCGGTGACGACCCCTACCGCTACCCCGACAACCTGCCGATCGTCAATGCCACCGGCGGCCCCGGCGGCAAGCCGAGCTGCGGCTCGCTGCCCGACGCCAGTAAGAACTTCCCGGTCAAGTACCTGGTCACCGACACCGGCTTCGGTACCGGCCTGGACGTGCGGCCCAACCCCGGTATCGGCTTCCCCGGCTTCGCCAACTACTTCCCGGTCACCAAGGGCATCCCCGAAGATCCGAAGATCCGGTATCCGGGCGGTCCGGCGCCGGGCCCATGGCCGGCCTACCCCGGGCAACCGGCCTACGGCGCACCCGAATTCGCGCCGGACGGCACGCCGTTGAACCCGCCGCCAGGAGGTCAGCCATGAGATCCCGGACTGTCGGCTCGGTCGTTCGGGTGGCGCTCTTCACCGCGATGTGCCTGCTGTTCACGTTCATCCTCGTCACGGTGTTCGGGCAGTTCCGCTTCGACTCCCGCGCCGGCTACAGCGCGGTGTTCACCAACGTGTCGGGCCTCAAGGGCGGCAACTTCGTTCGCATCGCCGGCGTCGAGGTCGGCAAGGTCTCCGACATGACCCTGCACAAGGACGGCACGGTCACCGTGGGCTTCGCCATCGACAAGGGCCTGCAACTCACCGAGGGCACCCGCGCGGTGGTGCGCTACGAGAACCTGATCGGCGACCGGTACCTGTCCCTGGAGGAGGGTGCGGGGTCGGTGCGCAAACTTCAACCGGGCCAGACCATTCCGCTCGCCCGCACCTCACCGGCCCTTGACGTCGACGCGCTGATCGGCGGGTTCCGGCCGCTGTTCCGCGCGCTGGACCCCGACCAGGTCAACGCGCTGTCCGGTGAACTGCTACGGGTGTTCCAAGGCCAGGGTGGCACGATCTCGTCGGTCCTCGCCCAGACCTCGGCGCTGACCACGACGCTGGCCGGGCGTGATCAGCTGATCGGCCAGGTCATCACCAACCTCAACACCGTGCTGGGCACGTTCGCCACCCGCGACGACCAGTTCTCCACCGGGCTGGACAAGCTGTCCCAACTGGTTCAGGGGCTCGCCGAGCGGCGAACCGATATCGGCAACGGGGTGGCGTACATCAACGCCGCGGCAGGATCGGTCGCCGACCTGCTGACCGCAGCGCGGCAGCCGATCAAGGACACCGTGGTGCAGACCGACAGGTTCGCCGGCCAGGTGATGGCCGACCATGATTACGTCGACGATCTGGTGAAGACGCTGCCCGACGCCTACCAGGTGCTGGCCCGTAACGGCCTGTACGGCGACTACTTCGGCTTCTACCTCTGCGACGCCATCCTCAAGGTCAACGGCAAGGGCGGCCAACCCGTCTACGTCAAACTCGCGGGCCAGGACACGGGACGGTGCACACCCAAATGAATATCAAGCCACTCGCCGAACGTAACCGGTTCACGGTGGGCATCGTCGGTGTCCTCGTCCTCACCGCGCTGGTAGTCGCGGTCTTCTCCTACGACAAGATCCCGTTCATCAAGGGAACCAGCGACTACTCCGCGTATTTCGCCGAAGCGGGCGGTATCAAGACCGGCAGTGACGTGCGGGTGTCAGGACTCGGTGTGGGCCGAGTCTCCGACATCAAGCTGCAGGGCACCAAGGTACTGGTGGACTTCACTGTGCGCGACGGCGTCGAACTCGGCGACCGCACCGAGGCCGCGATCAAGACCGAAACCGTGCTGGGCACCAAGTATCTGAAGCTGACGCCGCGCGGCGAGGGATCGCTGACCGGGACGATTCCGCTGGAACGCACCAAATCCCCCTACGATCTCACCGATGCGCTCGGGGATCTGACCACCACGATCAGCGGCCTGGACACCACCCAATTGTCGTCGGCGCTGACCACATTGGCCGATACCTTCTCCGACACCCCGCCCAATCTGAAGCTGGCTCTGGAGGGTGTGGCGCGCTTCTCGGACACACTCAACGCCCGCGACGCCAAGCTGCGTGACCTGCTGGCGAACGCCAACAAAGTCACCGCGGTGCTGGCCAAGCGCAGCGATCAGATCGCCCAGCTGGTCGTCAACGCCAATGCGTTGCTGGCCGAGCTTCTGGCACAGCGCAATTCGGTCGATGCGTTGATGGGCAACCTGAGTGCGGTATCGGCACAGATCTCCGGGCTGGTCAACGACAACCGGACTCAGCTCAAGCCCGCCGTCGACAAGCTCAACGGGGTGCTCGGCATTCTGGACAACCGCAAGCAGGAGCTGCAGCGCACCCTGTATCTGCTGCGCCGCTATGCGATGTCGTTCGGTGAGGTACTCGGCTCGGGACCGTTCTTCAAAGCGTCTCTGGTCAACCTGGCGCCGGGCCAGTTCTCCCAACCCTTCATCGACGCGGCGTTCTCCGACCTCGGGCTGGACCCGAACACGCTGCTGCCGTCGCAACTGGTCGACCCCGGTGTCGGCCAGCCGGGAACTCCGCCGCTGCCGGTGCCGTTCCCGCGGACTGGACAGGGCGGGGAGCCGAATATGACGCTGCCCGATGCGATCACCGGCAATCAGGATCCCAACCTGCCCGCCCAATTCCCTGGCCGGTACCCCTACCGTGAGCCGCTGCCCGCGCCGCCACCGGGCGGCCCGCCGCCCGGGCCACCGGCACTGGGACCCGCGCCCGGTGAACTGCCGCCGCCGTCCATCCCGCCGGTGCCCCCGGCCGCAGGGGGGAACTGACGATGCTGAACCGACATCGCCGGCTCACCCAGATCCTCACCGCGATCAGCCTGGTGGTCACTCTCGCGGTGGCGATCGTCGTCGCCACCCCGTGGGGACGCCACGTCGCGCGCAACACCTATGTCGCCTACTTCTCCAACACCAACGGCCTGTACACCGGCGACGAGATCCGGATCCTCGGTGTCGCCGTCGGGACCGTGGACAAGATTGAACCGCAGCCGAATTCGGCGAAGGTCACGTTCTCCGTCGACAGCCAGTACCGGGTGCCCGCCGACGCCAAGGCGGCGATCCTGTCGCCGTCGCTGGTCTCGGCGCGCGCGATCCAACTGGTTCCGGCCTACTCCGGCGGGCCGACACTGGCCGACGGGGCGAGCATCCCGATCGAGCGCACCGCTGTCCCGATCGAATGGGACGACCTGCGCAGGCAGCTGGAAAAGCTCACCGACACACTGCAACCCACCACCCCCGGTGGCGTCAGCTCGCTGGGTGAATTCATCAACGCAGGAGCCGACAACCTGCGCGGGGAGGGCGACACCGCCCGCGACACCGTCATCAAGCTCTCCCAAGCCGCCTCCGCGCTCGGCGACCACGCAGGAGACATCTTCAGCACGGTGCGCAACCTGCAGTTGCTGGTGTCTGCGCTGTCCTCCAGCAGCGATCTGCTCGTCTCGTTCAACACCAACCTCGCCGACGTCACCACCGTGCTGTCCAACTCGCCCAACGAAATCGCCAACGCCACCCACGCCCTCGACGGCGCGGTCAACGACTTACGCGGTTTCGTCGCCGAGAACCGAGAAGGCCTCGGGGTGACCTTCGATCACCTCAACGCGATCACGACTGCACTCAATGACAGCCGCGGCGACATCAAACAGGCCCTGCACATCGCACCGACGGTGTTCTCCAACTTCACCAACATCTATCAGCCGGCCCAGAGCGCCATCACCGGCATCCTGGCCCCGGTGAACTTCGCCGACACCGTCCAGTTCATCTGCAGCTCAATCCAAGCCGCGGCCCGCGAAGGCGCCGAGCAGTCCGCGAAACTGTGCACGCAGTACCTGGCGCCGATCATCAAGAACCGGCAGTACAACTACCCGCCGCTCGGAATCAACCCGTTCGTCGGCACGGTCGCGCGCCCCAACGAGATCACCTACAGCGAAGACCGGCTCAACCCGCACCTGCCGCCGGCCGCACCCGCGCCGCCCGCCGCCACACCGACCGACCCCAGCCAGGGGCTTGCCGGCTTGATGGTCCAGGGCGGGCCACCATGAGGCGGCTGGTGGCCTTCGTGCTCGGTGTGGTGTGCCTGTCGGCGATCTCCGGATGCGAATGGCGCGGACTGAATTCGCTGAGCCTGCCGGGCACCACCGGCACCGGGCCCGGCTCCTACACCATCCAGGCGCAGCTGCCCGATGTGGTGACCATCCAGCAGAACACCCGGGTGCGGGTCGCCGATGTCAACGTCGGCAATGTCACCAAGATCGAAGTCCAGGACTGGCACGCCCTGGTGACGATGCGCATCGACGGCGACGTCCGCCTGCCGGCCAACAGCACGGCGAAGGTCGGGCAGACCAGCCTGCTCGGCTCCATGCACATCGAATTGGCCCCGCCGACTGGCGAGGCGCCGCAGGGGCAGCTCAAGGACGGCTCGCTGATTCCGTTGGACCGGGCCAGTACCTATCCGACCACCGAGCAGACGCTGGCCTCGGTGTCGGTGCTGCTCAACGGTGGCGGCCTGGGCCAGCTCCAGGAGATCAACCAGGCCTTCGCCACCGCGCTGTCCGGCCGTGAGAACGATATGAAAAGCCTGCTGACCCAGCTAGATACATTCATCGACCAGCTCAACGCCCAGACCGACGACATCATCACCGCCACCGAACGGCTCAACGACCTGGCCGGGCAGGTCGCCGCCAAGGATGCCGTCGTGGACAAGGCGCTCACCACGATCCCGCAAGCGCTTGCGGTGCTTGCCGATTCGCGCACCAAGCTGGCCAATGCGATCGACGCACTGGGCAAGTTCGGTGCGATCGCGGCCGACACCGTCCACCAGACCAAGCAATCACTGGTGGACAACCTGCGCAATATCGCCCCCGTCCTGCGTGAACTGGCCAACGCCGGGCCCGCGCTGACCAGGGGACTGGACTTCCTGTCCACCTATCCCTGGGTGAAAAGCACCATCCCCAACTGGTTTAGGGGTGACTTCGCGAATATCACCCTGGTCATCGATCTCACTCTGAGCCGCATCGACAGCAGCCTGTTCACCGGCACCCGGTGGGAGGGCAACCTGACCGAACTCGAAATGCAGTGGGGCCGCACGATCGGCCAGATGCCGAGCCCGTACACCGCGGTCAATCCCTTGATCGCGCCCTATCACTGGGGCGGGTACTGACATGCTGCGGCTCTCCCGACAGGTCTGGACCCAGCTGGCCATCCTGGGTGCCGTCACCCTGATCTCCGTCGGCGTGATGGCCTTCGGATTCATCCACCTGCCGGCGTTGTTCGGGATCGGGCGTTACAACGTCACCGTGGAACTGCCGGCCTCGGGCGGGCTGTACCCGACGTCGGTGGTGACCTATCGCGGCACCGAGGTCGGCCGGGTCGAATCGATCGACGTCACCCGCACCGGGGTTCGTGCGGTACTGAAACTGGATTCGGGCCAACCGATTCCAGGTCCGGTCACGGCGGCCGTACACAGTCGTTCGGCGGTGGGTGAACAGTTCCTGGAACTCACCCCGCAACCCGGCGCGAGCGCGAAACTGCGCGACGGCGACGTCATCCCTGCCGCCGAAGTCCAGACTCCGCCCGACATCGGCCGCCTGCTCGACGCCACCAACACTGCGCTGCAGGCGATCCCGCAGGAGAACCTGCGCACCGTCGTGGACGAGGCGGCCACGGCCGTCGGCGGTCTTGGACCCGAGCTGTCCCGCATCGTCGACGGATCCACCGCACTGGCCCTCGAGGGCGGCAAGACCGTCGGGCCGCTGACCAAGCTGATCGACCAGTCACCCGCGGTGCTGAATTCGCAGGTGCAGACGTCTGATTCGATCGCCGCGTGGGCCGCGCACATGAACTCGATCACCGGGCAGTTCAAGGCCCAGGACCGCGCATTCGCCGACCTGCTCAACACCGGCGGGCCAGCCCTGGAGGAGGGCCGGGCATTGTTCGACCGGATCGCACCCTCCCTGCCGGTGCTGCTGGCCAACATGGTGAGCCTCGGCGAGATCGCGATCACCTACCGCAACGACATCGAACAGCTGCTGGTGCTCTTCCCGCAGGGCACCTCCGTGATGCAGGCGATCGCGGTGGCCGACTCCGGGGTGAAACAGCCCTACCGCGGCATCTATCTCGACTTCAATCTCAATCTCAACCTGCCGCCACCATGCAACACCGGCTTCCTGCCGGTCGATCAACAGCGGTCACCGTCGGACGTGGACTACCCGGAGCGGCCTGCCGGCGACCTGTACTGCCGGATCCCACAGGACTCCGACATGAATGTCCGTGGCGTGCGCAACATTCCATGTGAGAACAATCCGGCCAAGCGCGCCCCGACCATCGAGATGTGCGAAAGCAACGAGAACTACGTGCCGCTCAACGACGGCTTCAACTGGAAGGGCGACCCCAACGCGACGTTCTCCGGCCAAGGGGTGCCGCAGTATCCGCCGGGCGCCGACCCGCGGCTGCCACCGCCCCAGGGCACCGGCGCCGCACCGCCTCCGGTGGCCTTCGTGCCGTACGACCCGGCCACCGGTGACTACGTCGGCCCGGACGGCAAGCGCTACACAGAGGGCGATCTGGCTCACCCGGGCAACAAGACCTGGCAGTCGATGCTGGCGCCACCCGGGTCGTAACGGGTCAATACCTTCCCCGGCGCCGTCCGCCTCGCTATGGTCACGCCATGGCAGTCAAAGATTCCCGTGAGGTCGTGATCGAGGCAACCCCCGACGAAATTCTGGACGTGATCGCCGACGTCGCATCGACGCCGACATGGTCGCCGCAGTATCAGAGTGCGGAGGTCCTGGAGGCCTACGACGACGGCAGGCCGCACAAGGTCAAGATGAAGATCAAGGCGGCGGGGCTGACCGACGAGCAGATCGTCGAATACACCTGGGCAGGCAACGTGGTGAGCTGGACGCTGGTCAAGGCCGGCCAATTGCGGGCGCAGGACGCCAAATACACGCTGACCCCCGACGGCGACAAGACCACGCTGCGCTTCGACCTGTCCATTGAGCTGGCGGTGCCACTGCCCGGTTTCGTCGTCAAGCGCACGATCAAGGGCGCGATGGAAACCGCGACCGACGGGCTGCGCAAGCAGGTGCTGAAGGTCAAAAAGGGCGGCTGAGTTACCTTACGGCCGTGACGAATACCGGACCCCTGGCCGGGGTGAGAGTGATCGAGCTCGGCGGGATCGGGCCCGGACCGCACGCCGGCATGATCCTGGCCGACCTCGGCGCCGACGTCGTGAGGGTGCGCAGGCCCGGCGGACTGACGATGCCCGCTGAGAACGTCGACCTTCTGCACCGCGGTAAGCGAGTCGTCGATCTCGACGTCAAAGCCGAACCGGGCGCGCTGCGGGACCTCGCGGCGAAAGCCGATGTCCTTCTGGACTGCTTTCGCCCCGGCACCTGCGAGCGCCTCGGCATCGGACCGCAGGACTGCGCGGCGGTCAACCCCCGGCTGATCTTCGCCCGCATCACCGGCTGGGGGCAGGACGGCCCGCTGGCGTCGACCGCAGGCCACGACATCAACTACCTGTCGCAGACCGGCGCGCTCAGCGCCATCGGGTACCGGGACCGCCCGCCGGTCGCGCCGCTGAACCTCGTCGCCGATTTCGGGGGCGGCTCGATGCTGGTGCTGCTCGGTATCGTCGCCGCCCTCTACGAGCGGGAGAGGTCCGGTCAGGGCCAGGTGATCGACGCCGCGATGGTCGACGGCGTCAGCATCCTGTCGCAGATGATGTGGACCATGAAGGCGACCGGCTCGCTCAAGGACCAGCGCGAGTCGTTCCTGCTCGACGGCGGCGCGCCCTACTACCGGACGTATGAGACCGCGGACGGCGGATACATGGCTGTGGGTGCGATCGAACCGCAGTTCTTCGTCCAGTTGCTGGCCGGCCTGGGCCTTGTCGCAGACGAGGTGCCCAACCAGTTCGACGTCGCGCGCTACCCCGAGATGCGGGAGCTATTCACTCGCGCGTTCGCCGGCAAGACCCGCGACGAGTGGACGGCGATCTTCGGCGGGACGGACGCGTGTGTCACGCCCGTGCTCAGCTGGACCGAGGCCGCCTTGAACGAACACCTTTTGGCGCGCCGAACGGTGATCGACGTCGACGGGACCCGGCAGGCCGCGCCCGCGCCCCGGTTCTCCCGCAGCGTTACCGGCCCCGTCGGGCCGCCGCCGCAGGAAACGACTCCGCTGAACGAGATCGGCTGGTAATCGGCGAACTGAGCCAAAGCCGACACAGCGCGACGTTTCGGTGGTTATGTTTGCTGGTGTGGCGGTTCGGGCATCACGCGAGATCGTGATCGACGCCCCGCCGGAGGCTGTTCTCGACGCGCTCGCTGATGTCGAGGCGGTGCCGACGTGGTCGTCGATCCACAAGCATGCCCATATCGTCGATCGCTACGCCGACGGTCGGCCACGGCTGGTCAAGGTCACCGTCCGACTGCTCGGACTGGTCGATCACGAGATCCTCGAATACCACTGGGGTCGCGACTGGGTGGTCTGGGACGCCGACCGGACCGCACAACAACATGCCCAGCACGGCGAGTACACCCTGCAACGGGAAGGCGACGCGACCCGGGTCCGGTTCGACCTCACCCTGGAACCGTCCACCCCGTTGCCGCTTTTCCTGGTCAAGCGCGCCAAGAAGGCGGTGCTTGCGGCGGCGACCGAAGGGCTGCGCCACTTCGTGCTCAACGGCAGGACGTCAGCTGCCCCGGGATAGACCGGACTCTGCGAGCCGGCGGATGGCTTCGTCGAGGGTGTCGTCACGTTTGCAGAAAGCGAAGCGCACCAAGTGATTCCACGCTCCGATATGCGGGGAGGCCGGATCGCAGAACGCCGACATCGGGATGGCCGCCACCCCGGCTCGTTCCGGTAACTCCGCACAGAACGCGGCGCTGTCCGAGTAGCCGAGTGGGCGCGGGTCGGCACACAGGAAGTAGGTGCCCGCACTGTCGTGCACGCCGAAGCCCAGCTCGGTCAGCGCCGCAGCCAGCCGATCACGCTTGGCCTGCAACGAGTCCCGCAGCGCGCCCACCCACGCTTCCTCGAAATTCAGCGCGTACGCCACCGCGGGCTGGAACGGGGCACCACCCACATAACTGAGGTACTGCTTGGCCGCCCGCACCCCGGCGATCAGATCAGGCGCGCCACAGGCCCAGCCGATCTTCCAGCCCGTGCAGTTGAACATCTTGGCCGCACTCGAGATCGTCACCGTCCGCTGCGCCATCCCCGGGTAGGCCGCCAGCGGCAGATGCCGCTTGCCGTCAAAGACCAGGTGCTCGTAGACCTCGTCGGTGATCACTAACAAGTCGGCCTCGACGGCAAGTGCGGCCAGGGCCCGCAAGTCGTGATCGGAGAGCACCATGCCGGTGGGGTTGTGCGGAGAGTTGACGATCAGCGCCCGGGTCCGCGGTGTCACCGCGGCCCGAAGAGCGTCGATGTCGAGGGCGAAACCACGACCGTCAGGGACCAGCGGCACCGGTACCCTCTGCGAGCCGGCCATCGCGATCACGGGGGAGTAGGAGTCGTAGAACGGCTCGATCAGCAGCACCTCCGAGCCCGGCTCCACCAGACCGATGACGGCGGCAGCGATCGCCTCGGTGGCGCCAACGGTCACCAGCACCTCGGACTCCGGGTCGTACTCCACGCCGTACTGCCGCTTGCGCTGGGCGGCGATGGCCTCACGCAGCGGGGCGATGCCCAGTCCCGGCGGGTACTGGTTGACGCCCTCGGCGATCGCCTTCTGCGCCGCCTCGAGCATGCCGGCCGGGCCGTCCTCGTCCGGGAAGCCCTGGCCCAGGTTCACCGCGCCGATGCGCGCGGCGAGTGCCGACATCTCGGCGAAAATGGTCACCGCGTAGGGCTGGAGCCGCTGGACCGTCATAGCCGGGCAGCCTACCTATCGCGCAGATGACGCAGATGATCTGCAGTTTCGTCAATTACGATCGGCCGATGGTCGGATCACTGGTGCGTTCGGGCGTCGTCGCGCTCGTCGCGGCGCTGACAATCGGGCTGGGACAGGGCGTCGCGTCGGCCGATCCCTCGGGTTCGCAGAGCGGCGTCTACGGCGACCCCGCGGCGGCCGCGCCGTACTGGCAGGCGCAGTCCTTGGAGGACAACTGCGGGGCCATGTCGGTGGCCGATATCGTCGGCCAGCTCACCGGCAACCGGCCGAGCGAGGCGCAGATCCTGATGGTGGCCGAGCAGACGCCGTCCGAGGTCACTCCCGGAACCAAGATCTACAAGCCCGACACCGGCGGCATCTCGGTCGGTGATCTGCCGACCCTGTTCAAGCACTACGGCATCAAATCAGTGAACAGCGATACCTCGGGACCCGACGCGACCGGCCTGAACGCCCTCGAGCAGTACCTCGGCGCCGGCCGCAGGGTCATCGCGTTCGTCAACTACGCGATCATCGAGGACTCCAGTGACCAGCGGACCGCCGCCGATCACTTCGTGGTGGTCACCGGCGTCGACGCAGGAAAGAATGTCGTGCACCTCAACGATCCCGCCGCCGACGAGGCGAACACGAAGATCGCCATCCCCGCCTTCATGAAGGCCTGGGACACCTCGAACGATTCGATCGTCGTCACCGCCGCAGCCTGACGCCGGAAGCCGCCCAACCATCTGGTTGGGCGGGCTTGGTAGGCTTCGCGTTCAGAGGATGACCGTCATTCGGTCGTCATCACCCAATTCCGAACAGGACCTGGAGAGAACAGACATGTCCGAAGAAGCATTCATCTACGAGGCCATTCGCACGCCTCGCGGTAAGCAGCGCAATGGTGCACTCAACGAGGTCAAGCCGATCAACCTCGTCGTCGGCCTGATCGACGAACTCCGCAGCCGGCATCCCGACCTGGACGAGACCCTGATCAGCGACGTCATCCTCGGTGTCGTCTCCCCGGTCGGCGATCAGGGCGGCGATATCGCCCGCACCGCCGTGCTGGCCGCTGGCCTGCCCGACACCACCGGCGGCGTGCAGCTCAACCGGTTCTGCGCGTCCGGCCTCGAGGCCGTCAACACCGCCGCACAGAAGGTGCGCTCCGGCTGGGACGACCTGGTGCTCGCCGGTGGCGTCGAGTCGATGAGCCGCGTGCCGATGGGCTCCGACGGCGGCGCCATGTTCAGCGACGTCGTCGTGACGTATGACAACTACATCGCCCCGCAGGGCATCGGTGCCGATCTGATCGCCACCATCGAGGGCTTCTCCCGCGAGGACGTCGACGCCTATGCGGTCCGCTCGCAGGAGCGCGCGGCCGCGGCGTGGTCGGGCGGCTACTTCGCCAAGTCCGTCGTTCCGGTCCGCGACCAGAACGGTCTGCTGATCCTCGACCACGACGAGCACATGCGCCCGGGTTCGACGGTGGAAAGCCTCGGCAAGCTGCGGACCGCATTCGACGGCATCGGCTCGATGGGCGGGTTCGACGATGTGGCGCTGCAGAAGTACCACTGGATCGAGAAGATCAACCACGTCCACACCGGCGGTAACAGCTCGGGCATCGTCGACGGCGCTGCGCTGGTGCTGGTGGGCACAGAAAAAGTAGGGAAGGCGCAAAATCTGACCCCGCGCGCGCGGATCGTGGCGACCGCCACCAGCGGTGCCGACGCGACGATCATGCTGACCGGACCCACCCCGGCCACCCGCAAGGTGCTCGACCGGGCCGGCCTGACGGTCGACGATATCGACCTGTTCGAACTGAACGAGGCCTTCGCCTCGGTGGTGCTGAAGTTCCAGAAGGACCTCAACATCCCCGACGAGAAGCTCAACGTCAACGGTGGCGCCATCGCGATGGGCCACCCGCTCGGCGCCACCGGCGCCATGATCCTGGGCACCATGGTCGACGAGCTGGAGCGCCGCAATGCCCGGCGTGCCCTCGTCACCCTGTGCATCGGCGGCGGCATGGGTGTCGCGACCATCATTGAGAGGGTTTAACAACATGGCAGAGAACACGATTCAGTGGGACAAGGATGCCGACGGTATCGTCACGCTGACCCTGGACGACCCGACCGGGTCGGCGAACGTGATGAATGAGCATTACAGCGAGTCGATGAACAAGGCCGTAGAACGCCTTGTCGCCGAGAAGGATTCGATCACGGGCGTCGTCATCACCAGCGCGAAGAAGACCTTCTTCGCCGGCGGCGACCTGAAGGGCATGATCCACCTCGGTCGCGAGAACGCCGGTGAGGCCTTCGCGACGTCGGAAAGCATCAAGCGGGACCTGCGGAAACTGGAGACTCTGGGCAAGCCCGTCGTCGCCGCCATCAACGGCGCCGCGCTCGGCGGCGGCCTGGAGATCGCGCTGGCGACCCACCACCGCATAGCGGCGGACGTCAAGGGATTGGTCGTCGGTTTTCCCGAGGTCAGCCTCGGCCTGTTGCCCGGCGGCGGTGGCGTCGCCCGCAGTGTGCGGATGTTCGGTATCCAGAACGCATTCATGAACGTGCTGAGCCAGGGCACCCGGTTCAGGCCGGACAAGGCCAAGGAACTCGGTCTGATCGACGAATTGGTGGGCAGCGTCGACGAATTGGTCCCCGCCGCCAAGGCGTGGATCAAGGCCAACCCTGAAGCGTTCGAGCAGCCCTGGGACAAGAAGGGTTACAAAATGCCGGGCGGCACCCCGTCCAGCCCGGCACTCGCGGCCATCCTGCCGTCGTTCCCGGCACTGCTGCGCAAGCAGCTCAAGGGCGCGAATATGCCTGCGCCCAAGGCGATCCTGGCCGCGGCCATCGAGGGCGCGCAGGTCGACTTCGATACCGCCAGCCGGATCGAGAGCCGCTACTTCACCGAGCTGGTCACCGGCCAGGTCGCCAAGAACATGATCCAGGCGTTCTTCTTCGACATGCAGTTCATCAGCTCGGGCGGGTCGCGGCCCGAGGGCATCGGCAAGACCCCGATCACGAAAATCGGTGTCCTCGGTGCCGGCATGATGGGCGCCGGAATCGCCTACGTCTCAGCCAAGGCCGGTTACGACGTGGTGCTCAAGGATGTCAGCATCGAAGCCGCGGAGAAGGGCAAGAACTACTCCGAGAAGCTCGAGGCCAAGGCGCTCGAACGCGGCAAGACCACGCAGGAGAAGAGCGACGCCCTGCTGGCCCGGATCACCCCGAGCGCGGACCCCGCCGACTTCAAGGGTGTCGACTTCGTCATCGAAGCGGTCTTCGAGAGCCAGGAACTCAAGCACCAGGTGTTCGGCGAGATCGAAGACATCGTCGAGCCGAACGCACTGCTGGGCTCGAACACCTCGACGCTGCCGATCACCGGACTCGCGTCCGGCGTCAAGCGCCAGGAAGATTTCATCGGTATCCACTTCTTCTCACCCGTCGACAAGATGCCATTGGTCGAAATCATCAAGGGCGAGAAGACTTCTGATGAAGCCCTGGCCCGGGTGTTCGATTACACGCTGGCCATCGGCAAGACCCCGATCGTCGTCAACGACAGCCGAGGCTTCTTCACCAGCCGCGTCATCGGCACGTTCGTCAACGAAGCGCTGGCCATGCTCGGCGAGGGTGTGGCCCCAGCCAGCATCGAGCACGCGGGCGGTCAGGCCGGTTACCCGGCGGCTCCGCTGCAGCTCTCCGATGAGCTCAACCTGGAGCTGATGCACAAGATCGCCGTTGCCTCCCGCAAGGGCATCGAAGATGCCGGCGGCACCTACGTTCCGCACCCGGCCGAGGCCGTCGTCGAGAAGATGATCGAGATCGGCCGGCCGTCGCGGCTTAAGGGTGCGGGCTTCTACGAGTACGTCGACGGCAAGCGCACCCAGCTGTGGCCCGGGCTGAAGGAGACGTTCAACTCCGGCAGCTCCGAGATCCCGATCCAGGACATGGTCGACCGCATGCTGTTCGCCGAGGCGCTGGAAACCCAGAAGTGCATCGACGAGGGTGTGTTGATGACGACGGCTGACGCGAACATCGGCTCGATCCTCGGCATCGGCTTCCCGCCGTGGACCGGTGGCTCGGCGCAGTTCATCGTCGGCTACGAGGGCCCGGCCGGTATCGGCAAGGAAGCCTTCGTGGCGCGCGCCAAGGAACTCGCGGCCAAGTACGGCGAGCGGTTCAACCCGCCGACGTCGCTGCTCTAGTTCGCCAACGACGCAAAGGCCCGGAGAAACGCCAAGTCTCTCCGGGCCTTTCGCGTCAGCTCTTCTGGATGACCACGTTGTCGTCGCCGGAGACCCGCACCTTGTGGCAATGGCCGGTGACGGTCACGGCATTGTCGTCGCCGACGATGTCGATATCGCCGCCGTCGCAGGCGTAGGTGGCCATCTTGTCGTTGCCGACGACATCGACACCGTTGCTTCGGGTTGCGGTCGGCGGACCGTCGGGGTGGTTGAGGGTGACGCCGACGAATGCGGCCAGCGTCAGCCAGCCGATCATCACCACCAGCCAGACCACCATGCCGACGACGAGCCGGGGGCGCAGGCGGCCAACCCAATTGCCGGACTCGTCGCGGTCCAGGTCGTAGGCGAACGCGGTGACGCACAACGCCCGGCTGGGCTTACGCGGGTCGGCCAGCACGACGCCGTCGGTGTATTCGCGGCCGCGCACCACGATGTCGCCCTGATAATCGCCGAGGCGGTAGCTGACCTTGGTCTTGGTGCTCGGCCCGCTGTAGCGGGGCCGCTGCACGGTCCAGCCGCTGGCCACCGGAAGATAGGCGTTGTACCAGGTGGTTCCGCTGTAATACGTTCCCCGGGTGAGGGTTTCGGCACCGTCGACGGTCGCCACCTCACCCCACTTCAGCAGGGCCAGCCGTTGGGAGGTGCCGTAGAGCTGATAGGCATAGATCGCCACCAGCGCAGCCACCGCGGTGATCGAAAAAGCCAGCGGGAACGCGCCCCAGACCGCGATCAGCGCGACCGCGATCATGAACATGCCCCAGAGATACCACCAGCGGAATGGCAGTAGCTCGGCGAGTAGGAAGCTGGCGGGCACCCGTCGCGGGGCAGGTGCGAGCTCGCGCTGGCCGACGTGATCCCCCACATCATCGAACGACGACATCGGCAGATCGTGGCACACCGGTGAGGCCGCGGTGTGTCGATGAGCTGGGGGTCTGCTGTGAACCGGCGGCCTACGGCGTGCGGCGGAAGCGGACGATGTCTTTCCAGCGGGATTCTTGCGCGTGATCCAGGACGAATCCGGCGGGCTCGCACAGTGCCCGCAGCTCGGCGACGCTCAGGCGGTCAGGGTCGAGGAATGCCTCGTGGAACACCAGCTTCCCGCCGGGCTTGAGGACGACCGCCAGAGAACGCACGCACGCCTGCTTGTCGGGCACCTCACCGATGACCTCGGCCAGGAACGCGGCGTCGAATGTGCTTGCGGGGAAAGGTAATGTCGCGCCGGCCTGCCCGGCGGTATAGCCCACGTCGTGATGGTCGGCCTGTTCGAGCTTGCGTCGCGCCTTGGCCAACATCTGCGGCTGGATGTCGAAGAGATCCAACTGCCCTGAATCCAGGCGGCCGGCTAGTTCGACGCTGAAAAACCCTGCGCCCGGCCCGATTTCGAGTACTCGTTCGTTACCGGTCAGCTCCAGCACGTCGATCGACTGGCCGGGATCTTCCATTCTCCGGCGCAGCGGATTGTCCAGCAGTGCGGCGGCCTGATGCGGATAAGGGAAGGTTCCGATACCCGCTCGGGCGCGCCGCAGGACCGTGTCGAGGAATGTCGTCGTCATTGGCGCTCCTAAGTTAGGTAACCCTAACTATGACGCACCGGGCGCACCCTGTCACGGCCACGTGGCTGGGGCGTCAGTTAGCGTGGGCCCGTGAGCGACGGCGCCGCGACGATCAGCAGCACGCTGGCCACCAGCCTGGCTGGGTATGGCGCCGCGCCGTGCATCGAGTTCAACGGCCGGTGGTACTCCGGTGTCGAGATCGCCGCGTACGCCGACGGCATCGAGGACGCGCTGCGGGCGGCCGGCGTCGCCGACGGTGCGGCAGTGGGGGTGGTGGCCCGAAACCGGCCACCGCTGGCGGCCGCCGTAGTGGGATTGCTCGGCGCGGGTCGGTGGGTCTCGATGCTCTATTCGTTCCAGTCGGCGGAGGCGATCGGCCGGGACATCGAGCAGCTGGAGCTGGCCGCCGTCGTGGCCGATCGCGACGACTGGACCGAACCCGCGATCGCGGCGGCCCGCCGGGCAGGCACAGCTGGCATCGCCGTTGGCATGGAACCGCCTGCCGTGGAACGTGTTTCCGGTATCGAACGGGTGTCGGACCGGCTGCGCGCGGCAGGCCGGGACGGTGCCACCGGCCTGCGCGTGCTCACCAGCGGGACCACCGGCCCGCCGAAACGACATGTCATCCCGGCATCCGTGCTGGAGCACACCGTGGCCAGCGTGGCGCTCGGTGGTGCCTGCGCAGACGATCCGCCCGAGCTGATGTATTGGCCGCTCGGCGGGATCGGCGGGGTATGCCAGCTGATCACCGGCGCCTACCTCGGCAAGCGAATCGCGCTGCTGGAGAAGTTCAGCGTCGCCGAGTGGGTGCGCGTGGTGAAGACGTACGGGGTCCGCCGCTGCGGCCTGCAGCCCGCGGCGGTGCGGATGCTGCTCGATGCCGACCTGCCGCGTGAGGACCTCGCCTCGCTCGAATACGTGATCAGTGCCGCAGGTCCGCTGGACCCTGAGACCCGCGACGCCTTCGAGGAGCGCTACGGCGTGCCGGTCCTGCTGGCTTATGGTGCAACGGAATTCGCCGGATCGGTGTGCACCTGGACACCCGAGCTCTACCGTGAGTTCGGCGCCGTCAAGCGGGCCAGCTCGGGCCGGGTGATGCCCAACACGGCAGTCCGCATCGTCGACCCGGACACCGGCGCCGAGGTGCCGGTGGGCGAGCAGGGTGTGCTGGAGGCCAGGATCGCGGCCGTCAGCCCCGACTGGATCCGCACCAACGACCTCGCTGCCATCGACAGCGACGGGTTCATCACGCTGCACGGCCGCGCCGACGGCGCGATCAACCGCGGTGGATTCAAGGTCCTGCCGGAGACCGTTCGCCGGGTGCTGGTCTCCCACCCCGCGGTGCGCGACGCCGCCGTTGTCGGCGTTCCCGATGCCCGGCTCGGCGAGGTGCCGTTCGCGGCGGTGGATACGGTTCCGGGTTGTCCGGAGCCAGACCCGGCCGAACTCGTCGACCTGATCCGTGACGCACTTCCCAAGCACTGTGTGCCGGTCGCGGTGGTCGTGGTTGCCGAGCTGCCGCGCAACCCGTCGCTCAAGGTCGCCCTTCGCGAAGTGGCCGCGATGTACCCCGGCGCCGCGCCGTAGGTGTCGAGCCCTTCTCAGATCATTGCCAAGGCGTCGGCTCGGGCATCGGCGGGCTTCGGCACCACCGGTACTCATCGCCCGCTCGGCCCCGCAAAATCGCAAATCCGCTGCCTGGACTCTCGTTGCTCTGTGACCTGCGACAAATGTCGACACCGACAATATGAGCAAACATCAGTTCGTTGTCGCCTATACCGTTCCGAGACCTCGGTTGCTGACCGAATTGCCTCGTCGCCGCGTTGGTGCACGATTTGCCGTCTGCCGTGATTCAGGTAAGTGCTCCTGATCTCGATGTTTGTCGAAGGCGATTACTCGGACGACCGTTCTGAGTTGATTTGCCTAAGTACCGTAAAATTTTTGCTGAATTACAGCATCTCAGCTTGCTCTCAGCTAGATTTTGCGGTGTGATGGGCATTACGCCAGGGGAATGAGGAGGCAAGGGGGAGCATTGGCCCCTCCCGGTTGGGAGGGGCCGATTGCCGCCCAGGGGGCGTCCTAGGGCGCGGGTTCTTCGGGAAAACCGAGGAAGTCGTGCCCTTCGCGTATCACCATTGCGGTCATGACCGACCTGTGTCAGCTGCCCGCGCTCGAGCTCGTGCGCTTGATGACGGCGCGTGCGGTCTCCTGCCGGGAGGTCCTCGACGCACACCTGGCCCGCATCGACGTCGTGAACCCTCGGCTCAATGCCCTGGTCGCTGCCGCTGATCCGGACCTGCTCCGGCGCTCTGCCGCCGACGCCGACGAGCGGGCCGCGCGAGGCGAGCCGCTCGGCCGCGCGCATGGGTTACCGGTGGTGGTCAAGGACGTGATGCTGGTGTCCGGGCTGGTCTGCTCGGGCGGCAGTCCGGCGCTGCAGGCGGTGGCCGACCGGGACGCGACGGTGGTGTCCCGGCTCCGCGCCGAGGGCGCGATCGTGCTCGGCATGACCAATGTGCCGGAGATGGGACGCGGCGGGGAGTCCAACAACAATCTGTACGGGCGCACCACCAATCCGTTCGATCATGAGCGCACCCCTGGCGGCAGCAGCGGCGGGTCGGCCGCGCTGATCAGTGCCGGCGCGGCGGCGTTGAGCGTGGGCTCAGACGGCGGTGGCAGCATCCGCCAGCCGTCGCACAACTGCGGTATCGCGGGCCTCAAGCCGACGCATGGGCGCATTCCCAGGAGCGGCAGTGTGTTCGGCGACGCCCCGGGGATCTTCGGCCCCTTCAACTGCTATGGGCCACTGGCCCGTTCGGTCGCCGACCTACAGCTGGGGCTGTCCATCATGAGCGGCCCGGATCTCGGCGACCCGTATGCGGCAGCCGCGCCGGTCGACGATCCAGGCGACGTGGACGTCGCCTCGCTTCGGGTCGCGGCCTATCTCGTCGACGGCATCTCCCCGCCGGAGGCCCAGGTCGCCGCCGTCGTCACCGCGGCAGCACAGGTGATCGCCGACACCGGCGCGGCCGTCCGCTGGGATCAGCCCGACTGTCAGGACCGGACCATCGAATTGCTCTGGAAATCGGTGTTTCTCGGCGGCGACCGGGGCCAGGGCTTCGAGGCCGACCTGGCCGCCATCGGCGCCACCGATCCCTCCGAAGAGCTCGCCGAGTTTCTGCGGCAGGCTCGCGATGTCGAGTTCACGTTGACCGAAGCCAGGAATCGGCTGGTCGACATCGACACCTTCCGACTCGACATGCTGTCGTTCATGGCCGATTACGACGTGATCATCGGGCCGGCCATGCCCGGCCCGGCCAAGCCACACCACCACGGACTGGTGGAGATCAGCGACTTCTCCCACCTGATGGCACACAACCTCACCGGCTGGCCCGCCGTCGTCGTCCGGTGTGGAACGTCGTCGGACGGCCTACCGATCGGGGTGCAGATCGCGGCCCGGCCATGGCAGGACGCGACGGCACTGGCGGTGGCCGCGCATCTCGTGGCAGCCCTCGGCGGATGGCGCCCGCCGCCGTAGAGTCGGCGCTATGCGATTCGGACTCTTCATTCCCCAGGGTTGGCGATTGGATCTGGTCGGCATCCCCACGGAAAACCACTGGCAGGTAATGCGTGATCTCGCCGATCACGCCGACGCGGGACCGTGGGACTCACTGTGGGTCTACGACCATTTCCACACCGTGCCGATGCCCACCGACGAAGCCACTCATGAGGCATGGACGCTGATGGCCGCCTACGCGGCGAGTACCTCGCGGATCAAGCTCGGCCAGATGTGCACCGCGATCAGCTACCGCAACCCCGTCTACCTCGCCAAGGTCGCAGCCACCACCGACATCATCTCCGGCGGCCGGGTACAGATGGGCATCGGCGGCGGGTGGTACGAGCATGAATGGCGCGCTTACGGCTACGGGTTCCCGTCCGCGGGTGTGCGGCTGGCCCGTCTCGACGAGGGTGTGCAGATCATGCGCGACGCCTGGCGCGACGGAAAGGTGAGCTTCGACGGCAAGCACTATCAGGTCGACGGGGCGATCGTTGCGCCCAAGCCGTTGCAGGAGAACGGAATTCCGCTGTGGATCGCCGGCGGTGGCGAAAAGGTGACGCTCAAGATCGCCGCGAAGTACGCGCAGTACACCAACTTCACCTCCGAGCCCGACGGCTTCGCGCACAAATCGCAGGTGCTCGCCGAGCACTGTCGGGAGGTGGGCACCGACTTCGACGCCATCACGCGCTCGGCCAACGTCAACGCGATCATCGGCACCTCGGCCGACGACGTCACACAGCGGGTCAAGCGGGTGCGCGACCGGCTGGCCGGGGTCTGCGGGGACGCGGCCGCCGACGCGATGATGACGACGGTCAGTGCGCCGGGCTCGGCTGCGGGCACCCCTGCGCAGGTCATCGAAAGCCTGACGGCACTGCGCGACCTGGGCTGTGAGTACGTGATCTGCTACTTCCCGGAGGCCGCCTACGACCGGTCCGGCATCGAGCTGTTCGAGCGTGAGGTGATTCCCGCGCTGGCGTGAGCTCGCGCCGGTCCGAGAAGGGCGTGCATTCAGATGAGAATGGGGTTTCCGTCCGTGGCTAACAGTGTTGTACGATCCCGCTACTGACCTGGACTACGAAGGATGCCGCTATGCAAAAGGCCCTGGCGCCCGAAATCTCTACCTGGCCGGACGAGAACCCGCAGCTGATCGGCAGTGAATGTGCCAGCTGTTCGGCCGTGGTCTTCCCCAGCCAGGACCGCTGCCCGAAGTGCAGCGCGGCCGGTATGAGCGAGGTCAAGCTGCCCCGTCGCGGCACCTTGGTGGCCTGGACCACCCAGGGCTTCCCGCCCGGAGCGCCCTACATCGGTCCCACCGGTAAGGATTTCGTCCCGTTCGGCGTCGGCCTGGTGCAGCTCGACGATGTCGTGCGCGTCGAGGGCAGGCTCACCGAGAACGACCCGGAAAAGCTGAAGTGGGGCATGGACGTCGAGCTCACGATGATCCCGTTCGCCACCGACGCCGAGGGCAACGAGGTCGTCACCTTCGCGTTCCAGCCAGCGGAGGCGTGACGGCATGAGTAACGATGTCGCGATCATCGGTGTCGGCCTGCACCCGTTCGGCCGGTTCGAGAAGACCGCCATGCAGATGGGCGCCGAGGCCATCGCGCTCGCGCTCGCGGACGCCGGCGCGGACTGGAAGGACATCCAGTTCGGCTTCGGCGGCAGCTATGAGGTGTCCAATCCTGATGCGGTGACGCGGCTGGTCGGGCTGACCGGGATCACGTTCACCAACGTCTTCAACGCCTGCGCCACCGCGGCCAGCGCCATCCAGCAGACCGCGGACACGATCCGGCTCGGCAAGTACGACATCGGCATCGCGGTGGGTCTGGACAAGCACCCGCGCGGCGCCTTCACCGACGATCCGGCGAAACTGGCTCTGCCGCAGTGGTATGCGGAGAACGGGCAGTTCGTCACCACCAAGTTCTTCGGCATCAAGGCCAACCGCTACATCCACGATCACGGGATCTCCGAGGAGACCCTGGCGCGGGTGGCCAACAAGAACTTCCGCAACGGTGTGCTCAACCCGAATGCGTTCCGCCGCAAGGAGATCTCCGTCGAGGAGATCATGGCCTCGCCAGTGTTGAACTACCCGCTGCGGCAGTACATGTTCTGCGCTCCCGACGAGGGCGCTGCCGCGGTCATCATGTGCCGCGCCGAGATCGCCCACCGGTTCACCGACAAGCCGGTTTACGTGCGCGCCAGCGAGATTCGCACTCGGACGTTTGGCGCCTACGAGGTGCACGGCACCTCGGCGCCGCTCGATGAGGACGTGTCGCCGACCGTCTACGCCGCCAAGGCGGCCTACGAGGCCGCCGGGATCGGGCCCGAGGACGTCGATATCGCCCAGCTGCAGGACACCGACGCCGGCGCCGAAATCATCCACATGGCCGAGACCGGTCTCTGTGCCGACGGTGAGCAGGAGAAGCTGCTGGCCGACGGCGAGACCGAGATCGGCGGGTCGATGCCGATCAACACCGACGGCGGCCTGATCGCCAACGGTGAGCCGATCGGTGCCTCGGGTCTGCGTCAGATGCACGAGCTGGTGCGCCAGCTGCGCGGTGAGGCCGGCGAGCGCCAGGTGCCGGGTAACCCCCGCATCGGGCTGGCCCAGGTGTACGGCGCGCCCGGAACTGCCTCGGCGACAATACTTTCGCTGTAACCGGGGTTAGACGTCGGTCTGCTTGCCGAGGACGCCCTGAACGGCCTGCAGCAGAACGAGGAATTCGATCAGGGTCGCGGTAGTGGCCAACCCCGCGCTGGCGGCCAACGGTAAGCCGATGGCGTTGACCAGACCGGTGATGACATCACCACTGAGGGCTTGCTCAATGCCGTCGAGGAACAGTGTCACGCTATAAGCGGGCAGCATGACGACGATCGCGTTCACGATATCGGCGGTCGGAAGTGCGGCCGCGTAGATTGACGCGGCGGCGTTGGAGATGAACAGTGCGGTGTCGGTGGTCGCCGTCTGCAGCGCGGTGATGATGCTGGCCGGGGTGGGCGGCGGTGTGATCGAGCCGGGCTTGGGTAACTTCAGCGCCGCGAGTTCCTGCCACATCACCCCGCCCGGGCTGACGTCGGCGATGAAATCCTGGATACCCTGCTCGACGCCGGCGAAGAACAGATTGGCCACCTGGCCCCAGTTGACATCCGGGATGAAGCCGAAAGTTGTTTGCTGATTGGCGAATCCCTCGTTGGACCAGCCGTACTGCGGGTCGCCGTAGCCGAGGTTGACGATGACTTTCAGGGCGGGCTGCAACAGGTCGGCCAGCGGGGTGCCGATGACGGGGATCAGCCGCAGCGGCTCCAGCAGCGGCAGGTTCTCGGTCGGGATGATGTAGTACTTCTGTGTCGGGTCCGTGGTCGGCAGCGCGATGGCGTTGTCGACCTGCTGCTGGGTGAGATCGGCGTACTTGGTGTGTACGAAGATGATGCCCAGCCCGGCGTTGAGCACCGATACGAGATTGAGCGGGTAGCGGGGGAAGTCGGCAAAACCGTCGTACTCGAGGGTGTAATTCGTTGTCGGGAATAGGTTTTCGGGTGTGGCACCGTAGAAATCCAGACCGAGGCTCGGCAATTTCAGCCCGGGGAAGCGGGACAGGAAGCCCCCGTTGGGGTTCATCTCATTGCCGACCAGGACGAAGTTGACCGGCGTGTCCGCGGGGAGCTGGCTCATGATCAGCGAGGAAATGATGGCGCTCTGCGAGTAGCCGAACACGGTCGAGGTATTGCCGGCGAGGATCTGCTCCGCGATCGCCACGGTGAGGATCTGGATTCCCTGCTGGACCGAGACGTTCAGCGGCAGGCTCTTGACCCCGGTGATCGGGTACAACCCCTCCGGGGTGTCCAGCTGGAACGGGATCGAGCCGGGGTAGCTCGGGTTGATGTACAGGTTGAAGACATCCTGGATATACGACAGGTCCGGGATCGGAACACCGCTGGGCCCCATGATCACCGCGGTGTTCTGCGCGGCGAGCGCCTGCACCGAGCCCTCCGGAGCCAGTGACGTCGCGGCGGCCGCGCGCGCCGAGACGCCCGTATCGCGCCGGCTGTAGGCCAGTGCCGCCAACTCCAGCGACGGTTCGCTCGGTACGACGGGGGTGTCGGACGTCGACGGATCCGCCGCGGCGGCCGGCGTCGCCGCGGCGGGCGCCACCGACGTGATCGACTGGGCGCGCACCGATGTGGTCGGGCGGGTGCGGGCCTTCGCCGCTGTGGCTGCACCGCGCTTGGCGGGGCCGGCAACCGAACTGGTGTCGCCGGACGACGAGCGCGCTGAGCCGGCGTGTGACGACGAGTCGGCGTTGTCGGCCCAGGCCACCGTGCCGCTGAACGCCGCGGCGCCCACTCCCAGCGCAACCGCCAACCCGCCAACCCGACCAATGAACCCTGCTGCGCTCACGAACGCCCCTTTTGTCACCCGACCACGTGTCGTGGCGAAGACTAACGTGTCGCTGCGATGTTCGCTGTCAGATTAGTTTCACGATCGCAGCGTCCATCGAATCAGATGATGAACTTTTGCTATCGGGAAAGTGCGGCAACCTTGTCTGACGCGAGATCAGATCGCGGGGCCGAGCAGGTCGTCGGCGTCCTGAATGATGTAGCCGTAGCCCTGTTCGGCCAGGAACCGCTGCCGGTGCGCGGCGTACTCGGCGTCGAGACTGTCGCGGGAGACCACCGAGTAGAACACCGCGCCACCGCCGTCGTGCTTGGGTCGAAGCAGCCGGCCCAGGCGCTGAGCCTCCTCCTGGCGCGAGCCGAAGGTTCCCGAAACCTGGACGGCCACCGATGCTTCCGGCAGGTCGATGGAGAAGTTCGCCACTTTGGACACGACGAGTGTCTTCACCTCGTCGCGGCGGAACGCGTCGAACAGCGCCTCGCGCTCGGCATTCTTCGTCGAGCCCTGGATGACGGGTGCGTCCAGTTCGGCGCCCAGTTCGTCGAGCTGGTCGAGGTAGGCGCCGATCACCAGCGTCGGCTCGTCAGGGTGTTTGGCCAGGATCGATTTGACCACCGCGATCTTTGAGTGCGCGGTCGAGCACAGCCGGTAGCGCTCCTCGGGTTCGGCGACCGCGTAGAGCATCCGCTCGTTGTCGGTCATCGTGACGCGGACCTCGATGCACTCCGCGGGCGCGATCCAGCCCTGGGCCTCGATGTCCTTCCACGGGGCGTCGTAGCGCTTGGGCCCGATGAGACTGAAGACGTCGCCCTCACGGCCGTCCTCCCGGATCAGCGTCGCGGTGAGCCCGAGCCGACGGCGGGACTGCAGGTCGGCTGTCATCCGGAACACCGGTGCGGGCAGCAGGTGGACCTCGTCGTAGATGATCAGCCCCCAGTCGCGGCTGTCGAACAGCTCCAGATGCCGATACTCGCCCTTGGTACGCCGGGTGATCACCTGGTAGGTGGCGATGGTGACCGGTCGAATCTCCTTGCGCTCACCGGAATACTCGCCGATCTCCTCTTCGGTCAGCGACGTCCGCGCGATCAGCTCGCGCTTCCACTGCCGGCCCGCGACGGTATTGGTGACCAGGATCAGCGTCGTCGCCCCGGCCTTGGCCATCGCAGCCGCGCCGACGAGCGTCTTGCCCGCGCCGCACGGCAGCACCACCACGCCCGAGCCGCCGGCCCAGAACGAGTCGGTGGCCATCTGCTGGTAATCGCGCAGCTGCCAGCCGTCCTCGGCAAGCGTGATCGGGTGGGCCTCGCCGTTGACGTAGCCCGCCAGATCCTCGGCCGGCCAGCCGATCTTGAGCAACATCTGCTTGATGTGGCCGCGCTCGCTGGGATGGACGATGACGGTGTCGTCGTCGATGCGCGCGCCCAGCATCGGGGCGATCTTCTTGTTGCGCAGAACCTCTTCGAGCACCGCGCGATCGAGGCTGACCAGAACCAGGCGGTGAACCGGGCTCTTGACCAGCTGTAGTCGCCCGTACCGGGCCATGGTGTCGACGATGTCGACCAGCAGCGGCTGCGGTACGGCGTAGCGCGAAAAGCTGACCAGCGCGTCGACCACCTGCTCGGCGTCGTGGCCTGCGGCGCGGGCGTTCCACAGCGCCAGGGGAGTGATGCGGTAGGTGTGGATGTGCTCGGGCGCGCGTTCCAGCTCCGCGAACGGGGCGATCGCGGCCCTGGCAGCGCCGGCCTGCTCGTGGTCGACCTCCAGCAGCACGGTCTTATCGGACTGCACGATCAACGGGCCTTCAGTCATAACCGTCCATTATCCAGCGTCGGCCGACATCACCGACGTCACGCGATGTACCGCGAACTCGCGGGGGCGGCCCTGAGTGGGATCCCAGGCAAGCAGCTGACCGCCGCTGACCGTCAGGGGGCGCACCACCCGCTGGGTGGCAACGCCGGCCGCATCGACATAACCGATCACCACATCTTTGTGTTCCATGGCCGCCTGCTGCAGCAGCGCCATCGACACCGCAGGGTCCAGGCGGACGTTGGCGAACGGGGTCGTGGAGTCGACCCGGCGCAGTATCGCGACCACGGAGGCCAGGGTTTCCACACTCGGCTTGGGCAGCGCGCGGAATAGCCGGCGGTGCGTGGGTGCGGACACCCGGGCGCCGCGCGTACGGAGGTCGACGATTGCGCCCGAGGAGTCCTCGGCGGCCGGTGCGAACCCCGCCGCCCGCAGCGCGGCGAGCAGCTCGCCGATCGGCGCCTGCGACACCGCCACCGTCGGGGCCAGCTGTCGTACCTCGAGGTGCTCGAGCGCCGGTGCTGCCACCGCGTGCGCGAGCAGCGTCGGGTCCTCGCACCGCAGGAACGACGACGCCATGCCGACGCGCAGTTGACCGTGCCGGCGGGCGACATCGTTGATCAAGTACGTCAAACCCTGGGGGACAGGGGTTTTCGAATGCCGCTCGAAGAACGCGTGCAACGAGCCCGCGGTGCGGCCGGTGTCCAGTGCGTGCCGGATCGACGCTTCACTGACCCGGTACACCATCGCCGCACCTGCCGATTCCACCGCGGCCACCGCTGCGAGCTCGTCGGCCAGGTCGCGTTGCAGGGGCCCCGGTACCACCACGGTCAGGTCGGCCTGCACCAGGAAGTGATCGATCGGTGCGGGCAGGATCTTGCCCATCGCCTCGATGGCCGCGTCCTCGCTGCCGGTCAGCAGCACCCGCGCCGGTGTGCTCAAAGCTCCGCGACCGACCAGGCCGAGGGTGTGCGCCTCGTCGAGCAGGTGCGCGATGGGTTCGGGCTGCAGCCGCGCCGACCACCGGGGCCGCTGCCAGATCAGCGCCTGTGAGGCGCGCAGCGCGTCCACGCCCGACCCGGGCGGCAGGGCGGCCAGCAGTTCCAGCAGCAGCAGACGGTCCAGTGGGGCGGCCGTCGAGTAGAGCGAATCAGACAGTGCTGCATAGGGTTTGCCGTCCGGACCGCGGCTGCCGATCAATCCGGGGCGAGAAGGCAGCGCCAGCCAGGTGGTGGCCAGCAGATGCCAGCGCGCTGCGGTCGGCGTCTCGAGGAACCGGTCGGCGGCCACGGTCGGCGTCCAGTAGGGCCCGGAACCGTCCGGCGGTTCCGGATCGGGCGTGCCGCTGGCGATCAGGCCGGCCGCCGAGCTGATCTCGAGGACCAGTCCGAGGCGTTGTTCGTCGATGCCGGTGAGCTTGCTCAGCCGCTTGGCCTCACGCACCCCCAGACCGCCGCTGCGCAGCTCGGGAACCGGTGCGACGGAAAGGCTTTCGATCACCAGTTCGATCTCGCGGATCAGGTCAAGCAGGGCGCCTGCCGCGGCGGCGTCGACATCGGCGACGGTGGTGGTGCTGGCCACCGGGTCCGGCGGGCTCAGGTGCACCGGGCCGGGCTCCTCACCGCGCAGCACCTGACCGACCCGACGGGGCAGGATCACCGTCTCCGCGTCGAGCTGGCGCAACAGGCCCGCCGCCAGCAGCCGGGGCACCGGCCGGTCGGCGGGCGCGCCCGGCGCGGCATCGCGGGTGCGGCCCACCGGTGAGCCCATCAGCAGGCGCTCCAGCAGTTCGGTCTGGGGTTCGTCGAGCCCGTCGATGGCTACCGAGATCTCGGCCCCGGACTTCGTGGCGTCCTCGAGGATGGCCTGCCCGGGGTACCAGGGCAGGCCGGCGGCGGCTTCGGTCGACACCCGCACCGCGGCGTCGTCACCCCATACCAGGGCCCGCTCGCGCAGATCGCCCAGCGCGGTCAGCACCGACTGCTCGTCCGCGCGCTCGCCGATCAGTGCGACCAGCTTGGCCACCGGGACGGCCGAGGTCTCGGCATGCAGCACCAGCAGCGCGTCCAGGACGGCAAGGCGCAGGAAGTCCAGCTCGTCGGTGGCAGCCTTGACCGACTGCCGGGCCACCGCCCTGGCGGCCAGGGCCGCGATGCTGCCGGGTGCGGGTTGGGCGAGGTCCGGCCGCAGCTCGAGCAGCCGGATCAGCCGGTCGTCAGGCAAATCCGCCAGCCAGGCGCCCAGCGGCACACCTGGGAGGGACACGTCAGTCATTGTTGACCAGCGTAAAACAGCCGCCTGTGTGCACAACCCGGCCGTAGGAGTGTCAGAATGTTGCCGTGGCTGAAAAGAAGACTCCGTATGTCGACAATGGCTGGCCGACCCACGATCCCGATGACCACGCCGTGAGCGAGCTGGCCACCGATCGGGTGGGCGCGCTGTCCCCGTTCGGCGACATCACGTTCCCGCTGCCCGCAGCCGAACTGCCGTATCTGCATCCGGTCACCGTCGTCAACAAGTAAACGGTGACCAGCGGACCGCAGCCTCGCCTCTCGCACCTTGACGAACACGGCGCGGCGCGCATGGTCGACGTCACCGAGAAGGCCGCGACCACCCGCACCGCGGTGGCGGCCGGCACCGTTCACACCACCGCCGAGGTGGTTGCCCTCATCGCGTCCGGCGGCCTGCCCAAAGGCGATGCCCTGGCGACCGCCCGGGTGGCAGGAATCCTGGCCGCCAAACGCACCAGTGACCTCATCCCGCTGTGCCACCACCTCGCGCTGACCGGGGTGGACATCGAGTTCGCGATCGGGGAGACCGAGGTCGGCGTGACTGCCTCGGTGCGCACCACCGACCGCACCGGTGTCGAAATGGAGGCGCTGACCGCTGTCAGCGTCGCAGCCCTCACCGTCTACGACATGATCAAGGCCGTCGACCCCGCCGCCCGTCTCGAAGACATCCGGGTGCTGCGCAAGGAGGGCGGCAAGACCGGCCTGTGGGTGCGCCCGGCGTGAGCGACGCTCGCGGAGCGACCCCGTCGAGCACACGGTCCGCACGGGTCGTGATCGCCTCCACTCGGGCCGCGACGGGCGTCTACGAAGACCGCACCGGCCCCATCGTCGTCGCCTGGCTCGCCGAGCGCGGATTCAGTGTGCCCGATCCGATCGTGGTGGTCGACGGCAGCGCGGTCGGCGACGCCCTGCGCGCGGCGATCGACGCCCGATCCGACGTCGTGATCACCTCCGGCGGGACCGGGATATCGCCGACGGACGCCACCCCGGAGGCCACGCTCGGCGTTCTCGATTATCAAATCCCTGGACTGGCCGATGCCATCCGCCGCTCCGGGCTGCCCAAGGTGCCGACGTCGGTGCTCTCCCGCGGTGTGTGCGGCGTCGCCGGGCGCACACTGGTGGTCAACCTGCCGGGATCCCCGGGTGGCGTCCGCGATGGGCTGTCTGTGCTCGCCGACGTCCTCGACCACGCGCTGGACCAACTGTCCGGAGGAGACCACCGCTCATGACACGCATTCTGCGGGCCGCGCTCGTCGAAGGCCCGATCTCGCTGACCGAGCACGAGGATCTCGTCGCCAGCGATGCCGCCGGCGCGGTGGTCGGCTTCTCCGGGATCGTGCGCAACCATGACGGCGGCCGGGATGTGGTGCGCCTGGAGTACTCCGCGCACCCGCTGGCCGAGCAGGCGTTGTTCGAGGCGCTCGCGGAGGTGGCCGCGAAAGCTACCGGTGTGCGCGCGATCGCGGCCAGCCATCGGGTCGGCGTGCTGCACATCGGAGACGCCGCGCTGGTGGCCGCCGTGGCGGCCGACCACCGGCGGGCGGCATTCGAGGCGTGCGCGTTGCTCGTCGACACCGTCAAGGAGCGGCTACCGGTGTGGAAGCACCAGTTCTTCGCCGACGGAACCGACGAGTGGGTGAACTCGGCCTGAGCCGCTTACTGAGCCGGTGCGGCAGCGGGATCCGGCACGACAGGGGCCGGCGCGGGTGCGGGAACGCCAGGACCCGGCAGCGGCGCATTCGGGTCGCCAGGAGCCAGGCCCATGCTCGGGTCGTTGGTCACCGGAGTGTTCAGCGGCCGCTGGGTCAGCGCCAGTAGCGCGTCACCCCTGCTGACCTGCTGGGTCTGGACCGCGTGCCACAGTTCCTTGAGGTAGGTCACGTTCGGACCGTCCTGCGGGCCCTCTGGCTGGTCGCTGGTCCCCGGCGGCAGGTTCTCCGGGCTCGTCAGGTGCGGGACACCGTCGGGCAGTGGAGCGGGCTGGCCAGCGGCCACCACGGTGGCGTCCGGCGCGGGCACCGCGGCAGGATCAGCCGGCGCGGCCGGGGCGGGTGCCGGCGGCAGCGTGGGCGGAACCGCCGGGTCGGCCGGGGCCTGCGGCAGGAAGTGGATCGACGATGCCTGCACCGTGATGGTCTGCTCGTCAGGGGTGGACGGCGCCTCGGGGGCGGGCACCTGCAGAGCGGCGTCGACGACGGGCTCGGCGGCCGGCGGGGCAATCTCCTGGGAGACCGCGACGACGTCGGGCTGCGGAGCGGGCGGCAGGTCCTGCGGAGCTGGCGGGAGATCTTGAGGTGCCGGGGGCAGATCCTGGGGCGCGGGCGGGAGGTCCTGCGGAGCCGGCGGCAGATCGGCCGGGGCGGGGGGCAGGTCAGCCGGAGCGTCCGGAGCCGGAGCGTCGGGCAGCGGCGCGTCGAACGCGGCGGCTTGTACCGGCAGGGCGTCGGGAGCGGGCTCGTTGACCACGTTGCGCGGCGTTGCACCCGACAGACCGCGACCGCACACCGGCCAGGCGCCACGGCCCTGAGTGGCCAGGACGTGCTCGGCAATGGCGATCTGCTGATCCTTGGTGGCCATGTTGGCGGCCGGAGCGTACTGGCCGCCACCGTGTGCGGACCAGGTGCCGGGGGAGAACTGCAGGCCACCCTGGTAACCGTTACCGGTGTTGATGGCCCAGTTGCCGCCGGATTCGCAGCGGGCTACCTGATCCCATTCGGCATCGGGAGCCGCTTGGGCCTGGCCGGCGAAGGCGAGACTGCCGCCTCCGATGACCGCACCAGTGACCGCGATTTTGGCGACGCTGACAGACGATGAAGTGGGCTTGCGATGCCGTCCACTCATATGGCGATGTATTCCTCTCTTCAGTGCGCCTGCGAGGTCAGCTGTCGGGTTCGGGCTGGAGAGGTCGCCCGGCCGTCGTCGTCTCTGGTGGAAACGATCTCGGCTTCACCCCAAGGAACCGCGGACGGTTCCTGGTCTCCTGTGTCGGTGGACCGGTGGGTCCCCCGCCTCCATCCATGGTTCTCGTTGGTCTCTCCGCTCTTTGGATGGAGCTAAGCGCTAAGAGCGGAGAGGGCCTTTCCCCCGGGGGGAGGGGGTGGACCTGGCAGAGACGCTAACGGCAACCGAGAGTGCCGTCACCTTTTGCAATTTCGGGCGTTTCTGCTAGTGGCAAACCTTAAAAAAGGTTAAAGCCCCATGACAATTCGGCGTTCGCCCAGGTAATTCAGACGGAAAATTCCCTCGTGGCCATCTCGTTACCTGATCGTGATGTGACGTAAATCACGATCACCCTCCGGCAAACGGGGGTAACACGTCGAGCGTCTGGCCCGATCGCAGTTCAGTGGTCTGATTGCGGACCGCGATGCCGTCGCATAGAAATGAACACCGCTGTAACACGCGTGCCAATTCGTCACTGCGACAACGTAGTTCGCTCACCACGTCGGCGACCGTGGCGCCCTGGCGCACGCTGAGCAGGTCGGACTCCGCGCCCGCGGCAGCCCGGGCCGCGGCGAAGAAACGCACAGTTACTTCTACCGGCGCGGTCACATCAGCCACCGATCGCGCTCATCGGCCGTTGCGGCTGGACAAACCCCGGGTCGTTGATGCCGTGGCCAGCCGCTTTGCGCCACATCGCGGCACGCCAGACCAACTCCAGTGCGTCGTCGTCGGCGCCATTGCGCAGCAGCGTGCGCAGGTCGGTTTCCTCGGCGGCGAACAGACAGTTGCGGATCTGCCCGTCGGCGGTCAGGCGGGTCCGGTCGCAGGCCGAGCAGAACGCGTGCGAGACGGACGCGATGATGCCGACCGTGGCCGGCCCGCCGTTGACCAGCCACAGCTGAGCCGGGGCGGATCCGCGCGGCGCCGGGTCGACGGTCAGCTCGAAGTGTTCGGCCAGGGCCGCGAAGATCTGGTCGGCCCCCAGGTTGGCGTCACGACGCCACAGGTGCCCGGCGTCCAGCGGCATCTGCTCGATGATGCGGAGCTGGTAGCCGTACCGCAGGCAGTAGTCCAGCAGCTCGACGGCATCCGACAGGCCGGTCACCGGATCCAGCACCGCATTGACCTTGACCGGCCCCAACCCGGCGGCACCGGCCGCGGACAGGCCCTCGAGGACATCGGCGAGCCGGTCGCGGCGGGTGATGGCGGCGAAACGCGCGGCGTCGAGACTGTCCAGCGAGACGTTGACCCGGTCCAGGCCTGCGTCGGCCAGGGCCTGGGCACGGCGGGCCAGCCCCACCGCGTTGGTGGTCAGCGCGATCTCGGGGCGTGGTCGCAGCGCGGCCACCTCGGCCACGACATCCTCGAGCCCCCGATATAGCAGCGGCTCCCCGCCGGTGAAGCGGACGCTGTCGATCCCGAGCCGGGTGACGGCCAGCGTCAGCAGCCGGGTCAGCTCGTCGTGGGTCAGCAGCTCGTCGCCGGGCAACCAGTCCAGCCCTTCGGCGGGCATGCAATAGGTACAGCGCAGATTGCAGCGATCGGTCAGCGACACCCGCAGATCGGTGGCCACCCGGCCGAAGGTGTCGACCAGCGGGCCGCTTCGCGGCATCTCGACCGGTACGGCTTCGGCGTCGCGGCGGATCGACGGCAGGCCGAGCGATGTCATCGTCATACCGCCACCTGCGGCTGGCCGGCGGGGACGATTTCCTTGCCCAACGGCATCAAGGAGACCGGAATGAGTTTGAGGTTGGCCAGCGCCAGCGGGATCCCGATGATCGTGATCGCCATCGCGGCCGCGCTGACCAGATGCCCGATCGCCAGCCACAGGCCGAACAGCAGCACCCAGATCACGTTGCCGACGAGGGCGCCCGGCCGCGGGCCGGGCTTGTCGACGATCGTTCGCCCGAACGGCCACAGCGCGTAGTCGGCGATCCGCAGCGCGGCGAAGCCGAAGGGAATGGTGATGATCAGAACGAAGCAGACGAGCGCGGCCAGCAGGTAGCCGAGGGCAAGCCATAGCCCGCCGAACAGCAACCAGACGACGTTCAAGATCAGGCGCATGTCTCCTCCAGCGGTTTGCCCAGCCTACAGAACTAAACAGGGGTGCTGGCCCCACCTCTTCCCGAGTAGGATCACCGACACGCGTCCTGCACCGGCGGGACGCTTCGTCATGTTGTCATGGACCCGTTAGACAAGCAGGTGAGACCAGTGCCGACCGGCAAGGTGAAGTGGTACGACGCCGAGAAGGGATTCGGCTTCCTGTCCCAGGAGGACGGCGAGGACGTCTATGTCCGTGCGTCGGCACTGCCCGAGGGCGTCGAGGGTCTCAAGGCCGGCCAGAAGGTCGAGTTCGGCGTGGCTTCCGGGCGCCGTGGGCCGCAAGCGTTGAGCGTCAAGCTGATTGACCCGCCGCCGAGTCTGACCCGGACGCGGCGTGAGGCCACCCCGGTCGAACGCAAGCACACCCCGGACGAACTGCACGGCATGGTCGAGGACATGATCACGCTGCTGGAAGGCGCGGTGCAGCCCGAGCTGCGCAAGGGCCGCTATCCCGATCGCAAGGTCGCCCGGCGGGTGTCCGAAGTGGTCAAGGCGGTCGCCCGGGAGCTCGACGCCTAGCCTGCGACGGGGAACACTGGTCGCGTGGGTGCCTATGTCGCCGGCGGCGGCGAGTTCAAGCGCGATACCAACTACATCACCACGCGGATCACCGCTGACGGTGCCGACGGGTATCCCGTCGAGCCCGGTCGCTACCGGCTAATCGTCGCCAGGGCGTGCCCGTGGGCGAATCGGACGATCATCGTGCGCCGGCTACTCGGCCTGGAGGATGTGCTGTCCATCGGGTTCTGCGGGCCGACGCACGACGAGCGCAGCTGGACCTTCGACCTCGATCCCGGTGGCCTCGACCCGGTGCTCAAGATCCCGCGGCTGCAGGACGCGTACTTCGCCCGCGACCCCGACTATCCCAAGGGCATCACGGTGCCGGCAATCGTCGAAATCGCCACCGGCCAGGTGGTCACCAACGACTTCGCGCAGATGACGTTGGACTTCTCCACGCAGTGGCAGGCCTACCACCGCGACGGTGCGCCGCAGCTGTATCCCGAGCCGTTGCGCGACGAGATCGACGAAGTCGCCCAGCGGATCTACACCGAGGTGAACAACGGCGTGTACCGCTGCGGGTTCGCCGGTTCACAAGAGTCCTACGAAGCGGCCTACGACCGGTTGTTCGCCGCATTGGACTGGCTTACCGAGCGGCTGGCCGACCGGCGCTACCTGGTCGGTGACACCATCACCGAGGCCGACGTTCGGCTGTTCACCACATTGGCCCGCTTCGATCCCGTCTACCACGGCCACTTCAAATGCAACCGGGCCAAGCTGGCCGAGATGCCGGTGCTGTGGGCCTATGCCCGGGACCTGTTCCAGACTCCGGGGTTCGGCGACACCACCGACTTCGTCCAGATCAAACAGCACTACTACATCGTGCATGCCGACATCAATCCCACCCGAATCGTCCCGAAGGGGCCCGACTTAGCCGGCTGGTTGACGCCGCACGGGCGAGAATCCTTAGGCGGCAGACCATTCGGCGATGGCACCCCGCCGGGGCCGACGCGTGAGGGTGAGCGGGTACCGAGGTGGGCTCAGGCCCGCGTCATTGATTCTTGATAAGTCAGGGCGGCCTGGGTGCGGTTGCGAACTCCGAGTTTTGTCAGGATCGCGCCGACGTGTCTGCTGGCGGTCTTGCGGCTGATCGATAGTTTGGCGGCGATCTCGGCGTCGCTATGCCCCTCGGCGATGAGCGTCAGCACCTCGCGCTCGCGGCGGCTCAGGCCGTCGGGCGTGGACAGCCTGCCCGCATCGCCAGTTCGACGGGTTTGGCCGCCCAGAACTGCGAGCCGCTGGCTGGCGCGGCGCGCGGCCGCCGAAGCACCGAGACGGCGGAAGGTGGCCAGCGCCGATTCCACGGCGGGGATGTCGCCGCTCAGCTGTGCGATCGCCACCTCATAGGGGCACCCGCGGTTTTCCCAGACCCGAACCGCGCCGGCCCAATCGCCAGAGAGTTCAAGTTGATACGGGTTGGTCGGGTCGTCAATCGTGAAGGTCAAGTCACCGTCTCCGGACAGCCGCGCCCACCGCCGCAGTTGCCAGGCTTGCCAGGGGTCTTGCTCGGCATCGACGTTGGCCAAGCCGGCCCGCGCCTCTCTCCGCCCCGCCTCGTCATCACCTGTTAGCCAAGCTGTTTCGGCGCGTGCCGCCCAGGCCGAAAATATCCCTAGCTGATTTTGGCCGGATTCGGTGACGAGTTCGTCGAGCAGCGTAGCCGCCGGTTCCCGGCCGCGGCGCGCGTGGATCAGGGCGAGGGTGAGACGCGGCAAGATCTTGTGCAGCGAGAACAAGCCGGGCCGGGTCAGTACGTCTTCGGCAGCGGCGTGCGCGCGATCCCAATTGCCCCGGTGCAGATCGATCATCGCGCCGATACCGCGCTCGAACAGCTCCAAAGTCGATAAATTGCGCTCCATCTCGTAGCTGAGAAGTTCGGCGTGGTGCTGTTCGGCACGGTCCAAGCGATAACGCCGCATGGCAGCCACCGCTGCGCAGTCGCCGAGCAGGCCCGCGTGTTCGCCCCGATCGTCGATGGTCATCGCGGTTCGCCAGGCGGATTCCAGTTCGTCGTAGCCTTTGTCGGTGCGTAGCACCTCCGCGAGTGCGGCGTAGCCGCGAGCCAGTACGACGACGATGTCGTCGTCTACAGCAGTGCCAACGCGAACCGCGGCGGCCGCAAAGTCGGGTCCCGAGGGATTGAATTCCCAGATGCATTGCTGTGCGATGTTGACCAGCGTCCACGCCAGCTGGGGACTCGGGCCGTCGACTTGCAATATGGCGAGCGCTGACTGTGCTGCCTCCGCAGCAGCGGTGGTACGGCCGCTTCCCCAGAGCTCGTGGGAAAGCCAGCGAAGATCGTCGCCCTCGCCAAGGCGATCATTCAGCAAGTGACGCAGCTTGATTGCTTCAGTCCAGGACGAAATTGCCGCCTCGCCGCGCCCGGACAGATAGCTCGCCATCGCATGCTGTTCCAGCCAGACAGCCCTCTCGCGGATTGGCGCGCTTTGGTGGTGGTGAAGCACCAGTTCGTACAAGTCCGCGGCCTGACGGTGCGCTCCCAGTGCTGCGGCGCGCTGCGCGCCTGGGATCCCGAACTGTGCTACCGCTTCTCGATCGCCGGCTTGATCGGCGTGAAAAACCAAGTCTGCGAATGTATTCGGATCGACGGGTGATCGGGCAAGGGCTGCCTGGGCCTTCGAATGCAGGGCCCTCCGACGGTGATGGGCGATCTGATCCGATGTTGCGCGCCGAGCCAACTCGTGTCGAAATCGGACGATGTCGCCATCGCTCACCAGCACACCGGTTTCCAGGCATTCGGCCAAGCCCTCAGCGTAGTCGCTGCGCACCGCGGCCAAGAGCGGCAAGCGAACTCGCGGCCCGCACACCGCCACGGTCTCGGCGGTATCGCGTGCGGACGTCGACAACCGGTTCAGCCGTCCCCATACCGCCTCGGTGACGCTGCGCGGAACACCGCCGGCCACAACGAGGTCAGAGCCGGCGGCCAGTACTTCGGTGACGTAGAACGGGTTGCCGCCGGTCAACTGGTGCAGGTGATCGGCGTTGACGCCGCTGCCGGCGGCCAGCGCCGATACCGCAGCCAGGCTGAGTGGCTCGAGTTTGATCCGGCTGATCTCACTACCTGTGGCGATGTCAGCCAGCGCTGCCGAAAGCGGATGACTGCTGTCGACCTCGTCGTCGCGGTATGTCACCACCATGAGAAGCGGCAGTGAACCGATGCGCCGGGCGAGGAAGCGCAGTAGATCCAACGTCGCCCCGTCCGCCCACTGCGCGTCTTCGATGACCCACAACCAGCGCTGGCCATCGCGCAACATCGTCAACAGCCGCCGATACAGCACACCGGTGTCACCGGAGTCGATGGCTGCGCCCATACCGGCGGCGACGGTCGGCGCCAATCCGACCAGGGCATCGAGCAGTGGGCCGAGTGGTCGTGGGGTCGATAGCGGGTCGCACCAGCCTCGCAAGACCCGTTCGCCGATGTCTCGGTCTGCCAGCATGCTGGCGACCGTTGAGCTCTTCCCGACCCCTGCTTCACCGCGCAGCAAGACAACTCGTCCACAACCCCGCGCCGCCTGCCGACGGCAGCGAGTGATTTCGGCCAGTGTCGCCGCGCGCTCCAGTAGCCGATCGGTCGGTGCCACGGGTTGCCGCCTCAGATCCTCGTGCGGCTCCAGACAATCTGTAGGCCGCCCACACCGGAAGTATGAGGGATTCGGCCCCTGTGCTGTCGGCAAAGACCGGTGGTCGCTCTGCTCAGGCTCCGTTCGGGTGGTGCTTCCTGGCGGATCTAGCGGTCGCGGTGCCCGTATGAACGACGGGCTTGTGCGCGGCCGCGGCCTCGACCGCCGCAGCTCCGCCCACGACAACGCCGTTGATATTGATTCCGGGACCGACCTTGGCGACCGTCGAGTGGTGTTGGCCGACCGAGCCGGCGATGGCGAACGGACCAGGTCCCGCGGTCACGGTGTTCGAGCTGCCTCCGACGACGAACGCCAAGCTTCCGGTGGCTTTCGACGACACCAGGCCGGCGGAGGCCTGGTTGCCCCTGCCGAAGAGGGTGACGGCGCCGTTGAGCATGCCGATGGCGTTTGCGGCGCTGACGGTCGTCGACGAGGCACTGCCGAATGCGTTGACAGCGATGTTCAGAATGCCCTCGGCTGATGCGCCCCCGATATCGCCGAGCGTCAGGATGTTCACTGCGACGTTTCCGTAACCCTTGGCCGCGGCACCGCCCTGCCCGTTGCCGACCGCGAGCGCAATGTTGGCCAGTTGAGCCGTTCCACCGGCGTCGGCAACTGACTTGGAACCGAATGTCATTGCCGCCGAAAGGAACCCCGCGGCATCCGAACTGCTGTTGTCGCCGACGACGGTCGCGACGTTGAACACACTGCCGTTGTGAACGGCGGACTCCGCGCCATCGCCGATCGCGATGGCGGTTCCGAACAGGCCTGCCGCATGCGCTTGGGCGTTGGGTCCGATCGCCACTGCGACGCTGGTCAGGTTGCTGGTGCACGAGGCGCTGTTCCCGATGCCGAAGAACGAGGCACAGGTGGCGTTGCCCGCCGGAGCTGAAGCCAGGCCGGCTGCGGTCAGCGTGGCACTTCCGATGGCAATGCACAACAATCTGGTTCCCCGGCTGCGTGCGGCAGCCACCCGAATCGCCATGAAGATCCTTAAGTTCGTAGGTGCAG
>NZ_VBSB01000004.1 GCF_013337765.1 Mycolicibacterium sphagni | reverse complement strand
CGACAGTGTCCTCGTCGATCTGCGAGAGGGAGCCTTCCTGGGCGCGGATCGCGGCGGCGAAGTAGCGGAAATGGTCCACCGCCAACGGAATATCGGCGGCCAGCGTTTCCCGGATCGGCTTGCCGTTGTCCCACGACTCGGCCAGCGCGATCGACTCCAGATTGGCCTCGATACGATCGGCGATCTTGTTGAGCATCACCGCACGCTCGGCGGGCGAGGTCTTCCCCCACGCCGGCGCCGCGGCGTGCGCGGCATCCAAGGCCTTGTCGATGTCGGCGTCGGTCGAACGGGCCACCTCACAGAACACCTCACCGGTCACCGGCGTGCGGTTCTCAAAATACTGACCACCCACCGGAGCAACCCAGTCACCGCCGATGAAGTTCTCGTACCGGGCCGCAAACGACATCACGGAGCCTTCCGCCCCGGGCCTCGCATATACAGTCATGGCATTCTCCTGCCTGTTCAAGACGACGAAGTGTGTCGGTCGTCACTGAAACTAGGCAGTACGGGGTTGCAGCACGGTTGCACGCAATCGTGCAACGTTCACGCCAGGTCGATGTCCAGTCCCGCGAGCTTGCCGTGGGCTTGGGCCTGCTGCACCGAGCCGGGCAGCGTGCCGTCGTGCAGCGCTCGCCAACCATCCCGGTCGTCGCGTCCGTCGGGGCTGTTCAGCCACCGGCGCAACACAACGGGATCGCCGGTGGCCAGCACCGCAGCCCGCAGTGTCATCGTCAGCTCGGTGCGCAGCCGCCCGACCGCCGGTGAGATCGATTGGGGCAGAAGAGGTCCCGGATAGCGGTCGAGGGCGGCCGTCACATTGCCGGCGTCGAGTGCCTCGTCCACCTCGCCGATGTCGGTGGTGATCGGGATCAGCAGCCGGTAGGGCCGTGAGTCGATCACCTCCGCACCGACGACCTTGCGCAGACGCGACATCTCGGCGCGCACCGTCACGACGTCGAGGTCCTTGTCGTCGAGCAGCATGGCCAGGTGATCGGCGCTGAGCCCTTCGGGGTGACGGCTCAGCAGCACCAGAATGTCGGCGTGCCTGCCGGTCAACGGGGTGGCGCGCAGGTGCCCGAACTCGTCGGTGACCAGCCAGCGCGGCCGTTCGGAGCCGAGCACCGCCAGCCGCGGTCGCCGCGGCGCCGTCTCGACCGCAGCGCCGGTCAACCGCATCAGGGCCAAGTGGCTTTCGACGGCGACGACGGTGGCGCGGACCAGGGCCAGCGCCTGCGGGGTGGCCACCCGCGATCCGCCAGTCAGGTCGAGGGCGCCGAGCAGGGCGCCGGTGGTCGGGTCGTGGACGGGCACCGCCGTGCAGCTCCACGGCTGCACCATGCGGGAGAAGTGTTCGGAGCCGTGAATCTGCAGCTCAGCATCGACGGCCAGGGCGGTTCCTGGCGCGTTGGTGCCCGCGCCGCGTTCGCTCCAGTCCGCGCCGGGCACGAAGTTCATCGCCTCCGCGCGGCGCCGGGCGTTGCGGTCGCCCTCCACCCAGAGCAGGGTGCCGTCGGCGCCGGTCACCGCGACCACCACCCCGGAACCGGCCGCGTCATCGACGAGCAGTCGCCGGATGACCGGTAGTGCCGGGGCCAGCGGATGCGCCTCACGCAGCCGGGCAAGTTCCTCACCGACCGGCGAGGGTTGAGCCGCACCGTCGGGGTCGACGCCCTTGGCCAGGCTGCGCTGCCAGCTCTTGGCAACGATCGGCCGCAGCGAGCTGGATTCCAGGTAGGAGCCGTCGACCTCACCGGCGACGAACAGCTCGTGGACCGCACGCAGCAGCGCCGACGGCCGCGGGCCACCGGCCCCGGCTCGCGGTGTTCTGGCTGTGCCCATCGGCGATCACACTCCTCGCGCGATCACCCCGACCTGCGCGTGTGCGGCCACGTTACGCCACATCCGGCGCGGTGATGCGCTCGTTGCTCTCTTCACCCACCAGGAGGGCGAACACGACCGCCCCGACGTCATGGTGGGGGTTGCCATGACGCCGGGACGGTGCGTGGACTGTGCGACCCCACGGCTCTCCTCCGCAGGGGCCGCACAGAGTTCGGTAAGCGGTCAGCCCCACATTCCCGCGGCGCGGCGATCGGCATCAGCGACGTCGGCCGCCCCGTCACGCACCGCGGTGCCCAGGCGCACGAGGATGTCGTGCAACGCGGATGCGGCCTGCTGCCAACTCGCCTGCTCGGCCTGGTAGGCGGCCGCGGCATCGGCCGTCCACACCTCCCGCAGCGGTGCGATCTGTCGGCTGAGGTCATCGAGCGCAGCGCCGAGCCGGGCCGACGTGCCCTGGATGTCCGCGAGCACCGCCGCGTCGATCTCGGCAAAATTGTAGGAAAGCACTGGGTCCACGGTCACGCTCCTTCGCTAGAGATCGGCAGTCACATCGGCGATGCGCTGCGCATGTAGCTGCGCCGCCTCACGCAGTTCGTGTTCGTTGTTCCGGATCGTGTCGGCGATCCCGGCCAGGGCATTGGATAGCCTGGTGGACTCGTTGTTCCAGTGCGCGACAACGGTCTTGAACCGTGCCGCCGCCAGCCCGCCCCACACTGTCGGCGGCACCGACTCCATTCGGGTGATGAAGCCCTGCAACAGAACCCGGATCTCGTCGTTGCGAGTGTCGGCAGCAGCGGCGGCGGTGCGCATGAGATCGAAGTCCGCGCTCAGAGTCGTCACGGTCCGTCCTTACGTTTGAGTTGTACACGCTGACAATGAATTCGACGTTGGCTAGCCACCTTTGGTTCCCACCAATTCGCGGGCTGACTCGATCGCGCTGTCGCACACCTGCGCGACCGTATCCTCACGGCCCGCAGCGCTCTGGCATCCCACACTGATCCGGGTCGACCCGTCGAGTACCACCGTCCAGCGGATGTCCCGGCCGACCCGGACCTCGCGGTAGGTGACGGCGGGGCGTCCACCGCGGTGGTCGGCGGGATTGAAGTCGACGAACACGCCGGCAGGTTGCTCGGCGACAGCCTGCCGCAGCACGTCCGCGGTTCGGTCCAATGTTTCACCGGGAGCATATGATTGAGTGACATGCACAGCGACATTCGGTTCTGTCGGCGAGCTGGCCTGGATACGCCGCGATCCCGGCCCAGCGGTGATTCGGGTGAGCGCCCAATGGGTCGGGATGCGCAGGGTGACACGACCTTCGACAACATCGACAGCGTCGGGGGCGGGCGCCGGAGCGTGGGTCCTGGCCACAGTGACTCCAATTGCGCAGAGCATCAGGGTCAATGAGGCTATCGCGAGTACCGGAGCCCGCCGACGTCGTGGCACTGGCACCGCTAGAGGTTCGGGCGCGGACGCCGGCGGCGCGATATCGCCGATCCCAGCTAGGCTGGCGACCAGGCCCTGCTGACGCAGAGCCGCCGATACGTCGCGGGCATACTCGGCCGCGCCGGGCACTCCCTGCGGAGCATCGATAAACACCCGCGTACCGGCTTCGCTCCCGACGGCCTGAGCGATGGCACCCGGGTCGTCGGTGCGGGCCATGATCACTGGCGGCTCGGCTGGCGCACTGATCGCCACAAGGTCGTCGGCGATCTCGATAACGGTGGCCGGATCGCTGCCCGCGATCACCGCCGATCGCGACAGTGTGCGGACGTCGGTGACGACCGTCGCGGCCGCCTCGACGACGCGCGCCACCCGATGCTGTGGCCACCACGAGGGGTGCACGACAGTGAGCGATTCACAGTCCGTTTCGACGGCCATCTGGACGACCCGCCCCAACAGCTCAGTGACGGCAACGGGCCGCTCCCGCAACAAGACCGTCGTGTCGTCGATACCGGCCAGTGCCGCGGTGGCCAGCTCCGCCGGGATCGCCCCGCGAGCAGGCAACACCGCCGCTGGGCCGATCTCCAGCGCCGCGCTGATCACGGCGGGCACCAGCCGACCTGGACCCGTTGCGCCGCCGAGCGGGTCACCAGCATGCCGCGCCCTGGCGGCTGCACAACCGCCCGGTGATGGCCGATCAGACTGCCTTCCTCGGGGCTTCCACTCATCAACAGACCGGCGCAGCCACTGTCGCGCAGGTGCGCGAGAAGCGGCTCGAACATCGCGCGCGCCGATCCGGCGCACCGACGCGCCAGGATGAGGTGCAGCCCGATATCGGTGGCGTGCGGCAGGAGCGCGAGCAGCGAAATCAGTGCGTCCGATGATGTCGCGGAGACGACGTCGTAGTCGTCGACGACGACAAAGACCTCCGGCCCGGTCCACCACGATCTGGTCTTGAGCTGCTCGATCGAAGTATCGGCAGCGGGTAATCTGCTGTGCAACACCGCAATCAGCTCAGGCAATCGATCAGCGAGGCTGTTGGGAGAGAATGCGTAGCCGAGCAGGTGCTGCGATTCAGCGACACCGAGCAGGCCGCGACGATAGTCAACGACGAACAGCGAAGCCGGGCGAGCTATTGCTGCGCGCACGATCTCACCACACAGTGCTCGCAACGCCGCGGTCTTCCCGCAGTCGGGGTCGCCGAGAATCAGCAGGTGCGGCTGCCGGCTGAAGTCGAGAGCAACCGGTTCGAGGCGGTCTTCGCCGAGGCCGAGCAGGACCCGTTCTATGTCGGCGCCGGCTTGGTCGACCACGGCCGAGTGCTCGACCAGCGTGGGCAGCAAGCGAACGGGTGGGGCACGCCACGAACCCGCATGGACCGCGTCGACATCGTCCGGCATCGCGATCAGGAAGTGCTGACTCTCGCGGGTGATACCCCGCCCGGGCCTGTCGATCGGGACCGCCGAAGCCTGCTTGCGGTCCACGTCGGAATCAATCGGATCACCCAGTCGCAGTTCGACTCTGGTGCCGATCTGATCCTTCAGAGCCGGTCGGATGTCGGCCCACCGTCCCGCGGTGAGGATCACGTGGACACCGAACGACAAGCCCCGGGCGGCGAGGCCGGTGATCGTCGCCTCGAGATCGGGGAACTCCTCTCGCAGGGTCGACCACCCGTCCACGACCAGGAACACATCGCCGTAAATGTCGGTTTCACAACGAGATTCGCGAGCACTCAGAATCGCGCCGACATGGCTGACACTGCGCTGCACCAATTCCCGTTCCCGGCGGGTCCCCACCGACCCCACGTGGGGCAGACGTCGTAGCCCCTCGAGCGCCCCGCCGCCGAAGTCGAGACAGTAGAACTGGATTCGGTGTGGATCATGGCGCGTGGCCAGCGCGGTGATCATGGTGCACACCGCGGTGGACTTGCCGCTCTGGGGTGCACCCACCACCGCGACATTGCCGCCCGCACCGCCGAGCTCGACGACCATCGGGGCACGCCGCTGTTCAAACGGCAGATCGACCAGGCCGACCACCACGCTGAGCTCTCCCCCGGCGACACTGTCCAGTTCCGAAAGGTGCGGCGACCGTGTCAGCGGAGGCAACCACACCTGATGAGCCGAGGTGTCCTGGCCACGAAACCGATCGACGATCATGTCCAGTGCGGTCGGGCCGGCTCCGGCACCGGTCTCCGGAGGCGCGGCGGGCACCGAGGTAAACAGTCGCACAGCCGGATTTGACGGTGTGGCGGCACGCGCCGAACCGCCGAGATAGCTGGCCTGGAAGTGAGTGAGACGGCCGTCGCCGGTGCGAAGGATCGCCGCGCCCGGGGTGGTGGGGAGCTCGGCGGCGTCCGCCACGCCCAGCACGGCTCGGGATTCCGCCGCCGTCGAGGTTTTCAGGCAGATGCGGTAGGACAGGTGCGACTCGAGACCGCGCAGCCGTCCCTCATCCAGTCGCTGGCTGGCCAGAAGCAGATGCACCCCGAGCGACCGGCCGACACGCCCGATCATGGTGAATAGATCGGCGAACTCTGGCTGCTGAGTGAGCAATTCGGCGAACTCGTCGATGACGATGAACAGTGTCGGCAAGTCCGGAAGTGTGGGGTCGATACCCCGATGGCGTCGATAGGACACGAGATTGACGGCATTGCCCGCGCGCCGCAACAATGCTTGACGGCGGTGGATTTCACCGCCGAGCGCCTCTTTCGCGCGCGCCACCAAGTGCGCCTCGTCGGCGAGATTGGTGATGACGGCGGCGACGTGCGGCACGCCCTCCAGACCAAGGAACGTTGCCCCGCCCTTGAAGTCGATGAGCACCAGGTTGAGGTCGTCGGGTGAATGGCGGGCGATCATCCCCGCGACGATGGTGCGCAAGAGTTCCGATTTCCCCGACCCGGTCGCACCGATGCACAGTCCGTGCGGGCCGTGCCCACCGTCGGCCGCCTCCTTGATATCGAGGTGGACGAGATCACCGGCTGCCGAGGTGCCGAGTGCAACCCGCAACGGAGCAAGATCCGTCACGGCCAGCGCGCTCACCCAGCGCTGCAGGTCATCGGGCACCGCGTCAGTAGTTCGGTACCGGGCCAGGCGGCGGGCGCAGGACCGCGCCTGCGGCATCGTCATACCGTCGACGGTCGCGAATTCCTCGATGCGCTCACCGCTGCGCACGGCGAGCCGCTCACCGGCGACGTGCAGCCGAAGTGCGGTGCTGTCATCAGCGTCGTTCCCGACGACAACGACGGTCACTCCCGACCTCGCGAGGCTTCGGTGGTCGGCGCCGTCGACGATCAGCACGACGTGGTGCCGCTGCGCCTGCACGTCTGCAGCGGCTTCGTACACCATCGACTCACCCCGATGCGGACATACGTTGTGCGGCAGCCATTTCAGCCAATCCCAGTACTGCCGGCGGCCTGGGCCGACCACCGCTGCGATCAGGAGGATGTCGGGGCCGTGCAGCACAGCCAGCTGGCAGACGATCGCGCGCACGAGAGCGCGACCGCCCTCCGCGTCGCCACCGACCAGGAGTAACCGCACCGGGTCGAGGGCGACCGCGATGGGTGCATCGTCGAGGGTGGTGTGGCAGTGGACGAAGCGGCGCAACGCATCAGCGGTCACCGGGTCCAGCTCGTCGACCGGGCCGACGGGCGGAACGACGATGCGACGGGCCAGCTTCTGCCGGCCGACGCCGACGCGGACGTGACAGAAGTCCGAGTCCCCCTGCCCACGCTCCCACATCCGCGTCCCGCCGATCAGCATCCACAGCGACGACGGCGCCGGATGTACCCACAGCAGCGACGCCCGCTGATGTCGGGCGGTCTCGCACAGTTGCTCACTGAGCCGACCGAGGCCGGCCAGATAGCGCTTGCGTTGGTGGTCGAGACCTCCCCCGGACCACCGGGCGCCTGCGTGCATCGCCATCCCCACCGCCGATACCAGCATCATCGCCGGAAAAGCCACCGTGGACGGGCCGCGCGCGACCATGCCCGACCCCCACAGAAGTGCACCGACGCCCATCAGGGCGCCGAGACCCAGCACCGGCACGAATCGCGATATCCCGCCGGTCGACGGGGTGTACGGCAGCGCTTCGACGACCAGATCGTTGACCGGAAACTGTGGTGCCAGCCGGGCGGGCCGATTCATGCAGGGACGGTAGACACCGCCGACCGCGGTGGGCAATTCACCTGTGGACAAAGGAGTTCGGCGACTTCCCAGGCTGGCTAGCGTCCTCTGACATGGCTGCCACCGACGAGATGTGCCGGGTGTCGATTCGCACCGCCGATCACGAGGCGGACGTCACGTTGCCCGCTCATGTTCCGATCGCGGAACTGATACCCGCCGTAGTAGACCTCATCGGCAAGGACGACTTCGCCGACACCGGGCCGCACCTGACGCGGGTGTCCGGAGAGGTCCTCGACGCGGCGGCGACGCTCGCCCAATGCGCAATTCCCGACGGCGAGCTGCTGATGCTCACCTCGGTGGCGGCTCGACCGGCACGGGTGGTCACGGTCGACGTGAGTACCGCGGTCGTCGACACGGTGGCAAGCTTGACGCGTCCCTCGTGGCCCGCCGCCAACCGCCGGGCGGGTTCGATCGTGCTGTGCTGGACAACGGCAGTGCTTCTCATCCTCCTCGTGCGGGGCCATCCCGGTCTTCCGGGCTTCCTGCTGGCGATGTCGGCGACATCTGCGACGTCACTGTTCGCCTGGCGGCTGTTGGACTGTGCCCCTTTGGTTTTCCTTCCGCTGGCGGCAGTGGCGATGGCGGCTGCAGTAGCGACAGTTGGCGCGGTCGCGGGCTGGTGGCCCACGACGGCCTGCGGTCCGATGCTCGCGACGGCGTCCCTGGCTACATTGGCGGTGTCTGCGCGACTGTCGGTCCACAGTGCCGGGCTGTCGGCCGCCGGTACTGAGCTCGACCGCAAAACGAGAACCGCTCATCGTCGACTGACCGTGTTAACCGTGACGGCAGCAGCAGCGGCGGCCCTGGGCGCCGGCGTCACCGCCGTGACCGCGGTCCGGCCCTTCGTCGCAGCGGGCTTCATCGCGGTCGCCGGTACCGCGTTATTGTTGCGGGCCTGCCGCCAGATTGATCCGTATCACGTTGTCATGCTTGCGATTGCGTCCGGCGCTGCGGCGACCTCACTGGTCCTCCTGTGTGCCATCAGCGTGCCGGCGAGCACCTCCTGGTTGTGCGCTGGCCTCCTCGTCGTGGGGAGCGGTGCGGTGTGGTGTAGACAAGGCGGACGGTGGCGGCTCACGCCGGCGGCGCGGCGCGCGATCACCGTGCTCGACGTGGCGGTCAGCGTGTCGGTCGTCCCGTCGGCGGCCGCTGCGGCCGGGGTGTTCGCGGCGTTGCCCGGGGTCGGTCAGCCATGACGAACCGCGGCTCCCGGCTGTCCGCGGCGGCAACTGCGGTGGTGGTGCTCGCCTTGCCGCCGTGTGCGCCGCCGGCGTTCGCGGTCACCCCGCCGGCGATCGACAACTCACTACTGCCGCCGCCGGCACCTCCTGCGCCGTCCCAGCCGACTGAACAGCGCGAAGCCTGCGCGGTGCCGGTGCCCGTCGACGGTGCCGACGTATCGGCAACCCAGTTGGCAGGTTTCGATTTGCCCGCGATCTGGCGGCTCACTCGCGGCGCGGGACAGCGGGTCGCGGTGATCGACACCGGGATCGCCGCGCACCGTCGGCTGTCCGGTGTCATCGCCGGCGGCGACTATGTCTCGAGCGGCGACGGCAGGCAAGACTGCGACGGACACGGAACCATCGTCGCCGGGATCATCGCAGCAGCACCCGATCGGACCGACCCGACCGGATTCGGCGGCATCGCCCCCGAGGCCGCATTGATTGCGATCCGCCAGTCCAGCAACAAGTTCGGTCCACTGGCAGATCTATCGAGCCGTGGGTTCGGCGACGTGACCACCCTGGCCATGGCCGTCCGTACCGCTGCCGACATGGGTGCTTCGGTGATCAACATCTCCTCGGTGGCCTGTGCCCAGTCGATGCTCGACGACCGGGCGCTCGGCGCCGCACTGTCGTACGCCGTCGACGTCAAGGACGCCGTCGTGGTGGCCGCGGCGGGCAATGTCGGCGGGGAAGGTCAGTGCCCGAGTCAGAACACCACCGCACAACCCACCGTGATCGCCAGCCCGGCCTGGTACGACGATTACGTCCTGACCGTCGCCTCGGTGGACTCGAGTGGCACGCCATCGGAGTTCAGCCTCAACGGTCCGTGGGTCGACACCGCGGCACCCGGCGAACACGTCATCTCCCTGGACCCCGATGGTGACGGCGTGATCGCAACCATGCCGACACCGACGGGCAAGGCGCCGATATCGGGAACCAGCTACGCCGCACCGCTGGTCAGCGGTCTGGCGGCCCTGGTACGGGCCCGATTCCCCCGACTGTCGGCCCGGCAGGTCATGACCCGCATCGAGACCACCGCACACCACCCTGCCGGTGGGTGGAATGCCGCAGTCGGCAACGGTGTCGTCGACCCGGTGGCAGCGTTGAGTGATCAGACGGCGTCGCCCTCGCCGGCCGGATCACGTCCGCAGGCCCCGCCCGCGCCGACTGATCCCCGACCGCAGCGCCCTTATGCGGTCGCGGCGACCGGCGCTGCGTTGTGCTTGGCTGGTCTGATTGCAGCGGCGTCTGTCCGGCTACGGCGCCGACCCGAGGACGTCCCGGCGAACTAGCGCAGCCTCGCGCGCGAGTTCCGGACCGCTGGGCAGCGCACCCACGATCGCCCACGGCGCCACCACCGGCGCCCCAGTCAACCCCAACGCGGCCGCCGCCGAATCACGCACGGGGAAGCGCACTCCCGCGTCCGAGACGAGATAGCGGTCGCCCGCCCCCGGATCGGTGACGTCCACGCTGCGCCCAGGGGTCATCCGCACGATGTCGATGCCGGGCCCGTCGCCGTCGGATCCGGCCAGCGTGACGGACTCACGCCCGCCTGCGGTCGGCGAACCGATGGCGATACCGGTGCGTCCGGACTGCCATGTCGCGCAAAGCTCTTCGCCGGCGTTGAGCAGCGAGGGTGGTTCGTCGGGATACGTGGCCACCGGCAGGGCATCGACGAGCGGGCTACGGGCGATCAGCTCGGGTGGCACTTCGCGGATGTCGCCGCCGGCAGCAGGGTCGGCGAACCGGAGCAGGTCCACGGTCAGCCGACCGACCCGCTGAAGCCCGCCCACGAGCACGACGTAGTACTCGGGCGATTCGGTTCGCAAGACCCGCAGGACGGTACCGACCGGGAAGCCGGAAATCCCTGACGGTTGCCCCGCCTCGGCAATCCGCGGCGGGCCGATCGCCGGAACCTCGGGAATCGCATTGAGAACTGTCGCAGACACTTTCCGGACCAGCGTGGCGCCGTCCAGGTGCAACGCGCGTGCGGTGACCGGATCACCGGGGTCGATCATCGCGCGCTTGCCGTCATAGAGCACAAAGACCGACCCGTCGCCGCGAGTCACGGTGACAACGACGGCGGCGTGCCGGTCGAGCGCCGGCGGGACCCAGTCATCGCCGGCAGCCACGGTCGTGAGCCCATCGGCATCGTCGCAGACCGTCCAGAGCAGGTCCGAGGACGCGATCACCTTCCCCAGCGTCCGCGGCGCCCCGGCAATGCCCAACATCGGCCCGTCGGCCACGTTGACCAGAGCGGCCTCGTCGATCACGTGCGGCGTCGCCGGCGATCCAAGAATCAGGCGGGCCGATGTCAGGTTCGCCACCGGGCGCAGCCGATCATCGACGCGAACGAATAGCGCACCCGATTGCCGCGACATCACCAAAGGGACGTCGCCCGGAATCACGTCGGACCGGGATGCCCCTAGGAACGCATCGAGAACCAGCATCCCGACCGCGACGGCACAGCCGGCCAGCAGCGAGAACTTCTGCGTACGAAGGGGGTCGTGCCGTTGCGGCATCGACCGGCCCAGCACCGCATATTCCAGGCGGCGTAACAGGAAGCGCTGCGCACTCGACTGAGCGCGAAGCGACGGGCGGCCAGCCATCCCGTGACGCTAGAACAGCTGCCTACGCGGCGATTTCGTTCATCAACAGGCTAACGCTTGTCGGCTGGTAGCCGGCAGCCCGTGCTACCGGTGACGAGCGCTGCCCGTTGCGATCCCAGACGGAGCACCGTTCCGGTGTCGCTGGAAAACTGGACATCGTGATCGTTGAGCGCGTCCTTGAAGATGGTGACCGTCGAGGCATTCAGGGTCTTGGCGGCCTGTAACGCGATGTCGTAGGCCTGCATCCAGTTCTGTTCTGGGATAGGCACATCGGAGACGTAGCTGGGCATCAATATCTCCTTGCCGTCGGATTGCTCGTAGGGTGGGCTGCAGCCTGCCCGGCTCTCCTCGTGACGCCACGTGAATGTGACCACCGGGGCGATCGCTGAGATCTGTTGCCCGACTTGCTCGATCACTGTGGTCATCTGAGCCTTGGTGTCTTCCAGTGTCGGCAGCGACGTCAGCGCCGCGGCGGCTTGGCTGGCGCGGGTGGGATCGGTCGGTCGGTACGGGTTGCTCACGTGACATCCTGTTGCGGCTAGTGCGATCGCCGTGGCGCAGGTGGCTACGGCAAGGCGGCGAGTTCGACGTGATCGTCGCGGCGGCATAGACGAAATCCTCATTTCTGCGGAATCGGGTCGGTACCGGCAATGACAGCAGCAATGTTGTACCCGGTGACGTACAGCTGGTTGTGGGTGTCGTCCCAACGGGGATAGTCGCTGTGGCCGCTGGCGCCGCCGAAGAACCGCCCGTCCGGCGCAACAGTGGGTCCGGTCTCGAGATGTGTGAAATTGGGGTTCGCCGCCGGATTGGGTCCGAAGTGACCGGCACCAGAGAGATCCGCCTGAATGAGCGTTGATTGGGCAAGTTGGTCGAGCGGCGAGGGCAGGAGGGGTGCGACGACATGAGCAATCGGCGGCGCGTCGTACACCATCTGGATGGGGTCGTCGGGTGTTTCCATCGTGAAGACATGTCCGGGCTGCAGCCCCAACTGTTGCGGGGTTGCGGCCTCGATGCCGGGCGAACCGTAGAAGAGCGCGTTGTCCACACCGTGACTGCCCGGCTCCTGTAACGCAAGCCCGGTGGTCAACGAACCGTAGGAGTGCCCGATAGCGGTCAGGTCGAGCGGTCCTTGGTGGACAGCAGTGATGCTGTCGTAGAACCGAGATAGATCAACGGCGCCTGCTTTGGCGATGTCATCATGGCTGACCCCGTAGCCCCCCGAGAGCGAGGCTCCGATTTCGTCGGTGCCGGGGACCTGCGGCGGGTCGTAGCCGATCCACGCGATAGTGCTCACCGCTTCATTGCCGCGCCCTGCGGCGTCGAGCTGGTGCACGGCTTCCTGGCGCGCACGCGTTGCCTCGTCTGTCATGCCGCCGATAGCCCCGTGGACAGTGGTATTGAGTCCGGGAGCCGTGACCGATACATGCGCGGCCTCGTCCGGGTCGCCGACGGCGATCGCGGCTCGGGCCTGCCGCCCGCTCTGCGTGTCCAGCAGCATCAGCTTGCGGTCGGGGCTGCGTGACACCGCGTCGTTGACCGCACGCAGATCGGGCAGGTACTTCGAGCGGCCGAGCGCATCGCTGTACTGCCGCTGCCACGCTTCGTACTTCAGCCGGTTGTCGAAAATCGCACCGGGCTTGTTGGGCGCCGGGATGTTCTGCCCCGCCGCCCAATCCGGGTGCTGCGCGCGAAGCGCATCGGCCTCGGCGGCCGCCGCCTGCGACGTCGCCAACTGATCGGCCAGGTTGAGCTTGTTGTAATAGTCGGCAGCCGGATACTGATCGTCGCCGGCCGGCATGCCCGGATGGTTACCGATGTTGTGGTCGTGGTTGTAGAGGTAATCCTTCTGTTCCTTCGACAGGCTTCGCCAGTATTCAGCGAACTGCTTCGGGTCCTGCGGTGGCGGCTGATCGGGAATCTCCGGGTGTGGACCCGGCGGCGGGATCGGCGTCTTACCGCCGGCCATGTTGATCGCGTTGGCCAGCGCCACATCGACCAGGTTGGCTTCGGCGACGATCTTGTCCAGCCTCGGCTGCAACTGGATTTCCTTGAGTTCGGCTTCCATCGGGTTGCGTACCGACGGCCCCGGCACCACCGTGCCGGCGACCGGATCGATCTCCATGCCCAGCGATGCGGCGTCCGCTTTCAACGTCGCTAGTTCTGACGTGATGCGCTCGATCTCATCGGCAGCGTGGCGGGCCGCATTCGCCACGGCCATTGCTTCGTTCCCGTGCGCATCGAGATCCCGACGCGTTTGGCCGATCGCTTCCTTGGCGGCCTGCGCAGCTTCACCACCCCACGTCTGGAACGCCGGCAGCGTCGCCAGCCCATTGGCCGCGTCCCTCGCCGCTTGAGCACGACTGATCGCCGCATGGAACACCTCGCGCACGTCTCCGGCGCTCCAGCGCTCGATGTCGAGAACAGTCAACGTCATGGCCGAAGCGACATCTCGTCCCCCTTCAGACCTGGTGAATCATGAATACCAGCAAAGAGCAACGAACCGCTAGTGACTCAGCGGATGCGCTATCGCGACCGCTCCCAGACATACGGCACCAGCGAGCGCAGGAAGTCCAAATCCGGGCCCTGCTGGGCATCACAGAAGGCCTGCTCGAAATACTCTTCGGCAACCAGCAGAATGCCCTCGGCGTATTCGCTGGTGAAGTCGATGCTGCCGTAGTCGTCCATCAACCTGCGGATGGTCCGGACCAGCTCCTCGGAACGCTCGGCACGACTGCGGCGCAGATAATCTCGAACTACATCACGGTCAGCGCCTTGGGCACTCGCCATCAGGTGCACCAGGGTCAGCGTGCGCTTGCCCTCGAAGATGTCGCCGAGGATTTCCTTGCCGTAGTCCCGCTCGTCACCCACCAGATTCAACAGATCGTCGCGGATCTGAAAGGCCGCGCCGAAGTGGAAGCCGAACCGGATCATCTGCGACAGGTCCGCCGTACCGTTCGAGCCCACAATCGCGCCGACCCGCAGCGGATAAATCGTGGTGTACCAACAGGTTTTGTGCATGATCAGGTCGAGGTAGTCCGCCGGCCGAAGATCCTCCACGCAGTCGAGTTGCCAGCCGAGCTCGGTGGCTTGACCCTCCAGGGTCCGCATCGCCATGATGTCGAACTCCTCCATCACCAGATCGGCGATGTCCCGGTCGAGCCGGCGGGTCGCGCGGCGCAATACTTGGCTGGCAACGATGGCCAGGCCGTCACCGGCATTGAGTGCTGCGGCCATCCCGTGCCGTGCCGTCAGCGTGGGACGGCCGCGACGCATCTCGCTACCGTCGGCGATATCGTCATGCACCAGAAATGCGTTGTGCAGCAATTCGATTGCGACGGCGACGCCGATCAGGTCCTCCTGGGCAGCCCCGAACGCGCGGCCGGCCGACAGGCACAACGCGGGGCGTAGCGCCTTGCCGACGCGCGACGGGTACTCCCGCATCGGGCCGTACAACCATTGCACCGGTTCTCCGTCGGGCATCGCGTCCAGCATCGCGCGCCGCACCGCCTTGCCGACCTCACGAAGCTTGGTCTCGACGGCCTCGGTCAGGTCCGAGCGGTCTGCGATGCTCGTCATGACGCCGGGCGGACGGTCAACGCCACCGGCAGCCACAAGTCCGGGCGGCCTTCGACCAATACCGTGCCGCGATACAGGCCGGGCTTGACCTTACTGGCGACTTTGACCGTGATGCCGACACCGCGGCTGGATCGTCCGGGGACCGGAACCGCCTTGGGATGTATCCGGCATGCCTTCGCCTCGATGACGGATCCGTCGGCGGCCATCAACTCGCTGCACCGCAGGCGAATCAGGCCCACATCACCATCAGCTGAGTTATGGAGCCACACCTCTGCCGTTGCTGTATCGCCCGCATCGGTTTCGAATGCCAATCTGCCCGTCGCTGCGGTGCCGGTGAAGTCCAGCGTGGGCGAGATCGCTGCAGTGGGCGGCGGAGTTTGCGGTGCGCCACCCATGAGGAACTGTCCGGCCATTGCCCACCACGACCTGATCAGCGGTTCCACATCGGTGGCACCCAACAGATCTGCGCGTTGCTCGTTAGATAGCGGGGAGGCTTGGCGCACCGTCGCCGCGCCACCGTCGGGGCGCGTCGCGACCATCCGCACGAAACGGTCGACAAGTTCGCTGGCAGCTCGAAAGCCTTCTGCCTGAACAGCAGTCAGTGCCCGTACGTTGGCCGCTGGATCGAAGATCGACGCCCATGGCACATCATGGAGATCGCCGTTGTTCCCACCGTCCACTGGCGACCCCCCGTCAGAATTGTCTCGCTAGTTGACGCGCAATCACGTTATGCTAGCTGCGCAAACATGGTTGGGGGCGGCCAATGGAATCAGTAGGATCAGTTCGCGCGAATCCGGTTCGCGACATTCTTGAAGTGTTCGGCGCGATAGACCGCGCCGTTCTGAAAGCAAAAGAAGCAAAAGACGATCCTGAATTGTTGGCAGCCGCTGACAAATTGCTTCACGGGTCCGTGCAAAACGCCGGCTGGTACGACGAACTGGTGAAGCAGTACTACCCCAGCGATGTCGACAAGGAGCCAAGCCTCACCGACGCGCTCAAGCGGATCGCCGCCGCGGACGGAGAAGGCCAACGCCTGATCGCGCCTCAGAAGGCTCGCCTGCTGTACGGCATTTCAACCGCGGCCCGTCTCAAGAAGGTCGCACCCAAGTGCGCACTGCCCGACCTTGAGAAGCCCGACCGCACACTCGGTCCGGCGCTCAATCAATGTCTGGCCGCGATCGCGCCGACAGGTACGGCACTCAAGACTCGCCGGGACAGGGGCGCGGCGGTACGGAGTTCGTTCGTCGAACACGTCTCAACGAACTTCACCCGGGCCGGCGATTTCGATGAGGCCGTGCGCGCGCAGGCGGTGACCGATTTCCGAGCCGACAAACTGCTTCAGGCGCCGGTATGCAAGACGGCGGTGGTCATGGTCGACGGCCTCGAATCGGTGGTCATCGACACCGAGTTCGACTCCGACGACGTCTCTCTCGAAGGTCTGCTAGCCATCGTCAACCCGTTCAACTGGGCTGCGGACTACCCCGCGCTCTTCGTGCGGATGCAAGATCAGGAACCGGACTTCCTGCCCGACGGCTGGCGACGGGTGCTCGAAACCGTCACGGTGATGGGACAGGAAATCACGACCCCGCTGAAGTTCTACCCCAATCGGGCTAACAACCTCGAAGCATCAGTGGACTACGACCTCGACAAGTCGGACTTCGCCACCGGCGACGGGAAGGTGCTGGTCGACCGCGGGTTCATCAATATGAAGTCGACGTCGGGCGACCCAAAGAAGCCGGGCGTGCATGTGACCACCAGAAAAGTCGTTCACATTCAAGGTGTCTCAGCATTCACCCAGGGAAAGCTGGTCTGCCTCGGCGGATACGGCACCGCATCAGCCGACTTCCTGATTGGCGCGGCGGCCACCAAACGCACCGGCCGCAAGCCGTTCTTCTACCCCAAGGATGAGGACGAGGCCGACAGGGATCCCGACACCGGCGTGGCGCCACCGGCAACACCGTTGACCCATTTCGTCCCCGCAGCAGTCGACGCGTGGACCGAGTGTGCACAGGACCTCACCAATGGCTATTTCGACATGGCGCAGAAGTGGGTGACCGGCAGCCTCACGCTAACCGACCTGGCCGACTACACGACGCGGGTCAGCACTGAGCTCGCGAGCTCACCGTGGAAGTACTTGCAGGCGATGACGTCTCCGCGGTCGCCCGGAAAGCCAGGGGGTGCAAAATGAGCGCACCGCGACCCCAGCTCCAGCGGCCGGCGAGCGTCATGCGGGGGTACTACGACCAGATCAACCAGATCGCTCAGGACGCCGCCCGGCGAGACGATGCAGGCAAGTGGGGAATCGACGGCTGGGTCCGCCTGATCCACAATCTTCTCGACCTGAACATGCGGACCTACGCGGGCGCCATTCAGGTGGCCCTGGCCGGTCCGTCATGGTGGCTGCAAGCCACGTCGACCGATCCGATTCCACCGGCGCCCGCCGAGGTGCCGAAGCGGGAGTATCTGCGGTCGGTGTCGATCGCGAAGCCGTTCGAGCGAATCGGCCGACCGGACATTCGGATTCCATTGCAGGCAATCACTTTTGCCCCACCGTTACTTGCTCCTGGCGCGACGTCGGTCCAGATCATCTTGACCGACGACCAATTCACCGGTGCCAACTACACCGGCGCCTTGCGCCTTCGGCGGGCGGACGGCGCGAGCCAAGCCTCCGAGACGGTGAAAGTTACCGTCGGTTTGTAGGCTCGCGTGACTGAGAATGCAGCCATCGACGATCTTCTCGAACGCGCAGTCCGGGCGATCAACGAAGGTGACCGCGCCACCGCCGACGAACTCGCCGGTCAGGTGCTGGCCGTCGACCGCACCAACCCCGACGCCGAGGAGCTGCTCGCCGCTCCGGTCGGCGGCGGTGAAATCCGGCGACTCACTGTGCTCTTCGCCGATCTCGTCGACTCGACCGCGCTGTCGATGCGCATCGAGCCCGAGGTCTACCGCACCGTCGTCGGCCGCTATCGTGACGTGGTCCGAAATATCGTCGCCCGCTACGAGGGCCATATCGGTTCGATCAAGGGCGACGGGCTACTGGCGGTGTTCGGCCATCCCAAGGCACACGAGGACGACACCCACCGGGCGGTACTGGCCGGCCTCGATATCGTTCGTGAGGTCGCCGAGCTGAGCGCACGCGCCAAGCGGCGTTTCGGGTTCGACATCGATGTCCGCGTCGGTATCCATCGCGGGGTGGTGTTCCTCGACATCGACCAGGACGATGTCTACGGACTCGGCGCCAATCTCGCGGCGCGGATCTGCAGCCTTGCCCAGCCGGGCACGGTGTCGGTGTCGATGGCCATCGAGCGCCTGGCCCGGGACAACTTCGAGATGGCGGAGTGCCCGCCACAGCGGGTCAAAGGCATGGACGGTCCGCTCGTCCACTATCGGGTCGTCGCTGAGCGTGATGTCGACGTCAAGACCTACGGCCCGATTGTCGGGCGGGAGCGCGAGCTCACGGCGTTGCGGGACATGTGGGTCCGGGCGAGCACCGGGACATTGACCACCAGGGGCGTGCTCCTGCGCGGCGAGGGCGGCATCGGCAAGAGCCGCCTGGCCAGTGCCGCGGTCGACATGGCCCGCGAGTCCGGGGCCGCAGTCCTGGAACTGTTCGGCTCTCCTTTCCACACCGATGTTGGTCTGCGCCCGGTGCGGCGACTGATCGAACGACACAGTCAGATCCAGCGCGACTCCGATCCGGCCGACAGCCTTCGCCTGCTCGAATCGGAAGTCGAAAACCGCTCCTTGGATGCCGCGACCGTGGTGCCGCTCCTGGCGCCGGTACTCGGCATCACTCCCGACGCCGGCTATCAGCCCGCGACCGTGAACGCCGGCGCGCGGTTCGACCAGATCACCACGGCGGTCAAGGACTACCTACTGGCCTGTGTCAGCGCAGGCCCGGCGCTGATACTGGCCGAGGACATTCATTGGTACGACGAAGACACCATCAGCATTGTCAATTCCCTTCTCCGGGTGAATGACAACAGACTGCTGGTGGTGGTCACCGGGCGTAGCGTTCCCCCGTTGCGGGGCTTTGTCGAAGAGTTGGAGCTCAAACCCCTCGCAGCCGAGGACTCCGAAACACTCATTCGCGCCCTCCACCCCGACATGGCCGCAGAAGCCCGAAAAGCGGTGCAGGAGCGCTGCGATGGCGTCCCGCTGTTCATCGAAGAAGTGGTCGCCAAACTCAAATACCACACGGCGGACGCCGACGATGAAGCCCAGGTTCCCGACACCTTGTACGAGACCCTGGTCGCGCGGCTGCGGTCGAGCACCGACTCGCTGTTGATCGTGGAGACCGCCGCACTCATCGGCAGCCGCTTCGACCGTGACCTGCTGTCCTCGGTGACCGGGGTCGGCTGGCGCAAGATCGACTCTCTGCTCGACGAGCTCACCCGGGCCCGGGTGCTGCGTCCAGTGGGCAAGCGTCAGTGGAGTTTTCAGCACGAGCTCCTGCGCGAAGTGGCCGCCGAGCTGTCCCCACCCAGCGTCCGGCGGCGCGTCCATCACCGCATCGCCGACGTCCTCGCCGACCCGGGCGCGGGCGGAACCCCCGAATGGCCATTGGTGGCACACCACTTCGAGAACGCGGAACGCTTCGAGGAGGCCGCCGACGCCTATCAGCAGGCGTCGTCGCAGGCGCGTGAACGGGGCGCGCTGATCGAGGCAGGCAACCATCTCGACAGGGCGTTGGACAACATCGACAAGGTGCCGGCGTCCCTGGACCGCGATCGCCGAGAGGTGAGCATCCGTCTGGAGCGGGGCTTCCTTGCCACCGCCGCCAGTGGCTACAGCAGCCCCGAGGCGTCGGAGCAGTTCGAACGCTGCCTACAGCTGGTAAGTGGCGAGCCAACTCTCGGGATGTACGGGATCCTGACGGCCCTGTGGGGCCACTACACAGCCCGCGGCCAACTCGATCGCGTCGAAAAACTCGAGGAAGCACTTCGGCAACTCGAAGGCGCATCGGAATGGGGCAAGGCGTCGTATCAAATGGCAGTCGGCTTCTTTGCGATGTTCCGCGGCCAGTTCGGTGCGGCACGCACTGCGCTCGAGGAAGCCTTGGCGAGGATCGAGAGCACGGGCATACCGCCCATCGAACAGTCGTGGTACACGCCCGCCGATCGAATCTGCGGCCTCTACACGGAACTTGGGTTCATTCGATTCGTCCAGGGTGACCTGGCCGGTGCGGAACAGTCGTATGCCCGAATCCGTAGCAGGAGCCAGACACTCCCGTTTCCCGCCAATGCTGTCAGCCTGATCTACGGTCAGCTGCGGGAAGTTGCCATGCGGGTTGAGGCTGGTGATTTCGACCGGTCAGCCGACCTCATCGAGGAGGTGGCGGCACGCGCCGAAGAACTCTGCCTGGCCGAGTGGACAATGGTGGCAGCCACCAACCGGCTGTCCTTGGCTGCGCGCCGAGCACTGGCCGACAAGCTCGACTCTGACGCTCTGCAGCCACATATCCAGAACATGACCGCAGTGGTCGATACCTGGCGGGCCGCAGAACTGATGGCGTATCTGGCCATATTCGAGGGACAGCTCATTCGGCTTCATACTGCGGCAGGTGACGTCGTCGCTGCCCGCGAGTGCGCCGTCCGCGCGCTGAAGATGGTAGAGGAGACCGGCATCGCCACTCATAAGACCGAACTGCTCCGCGCACTCGCGCACACCTACGACGATGTCGACGCGCAGTACGCCGGTCTGCAGACGGCCATCGAGGTGGCCCGCGAACAGGATGCCGTGGTCTACGAATTGCGCTGTGCTGCTGATGCATTCGAACTCGCCGGCGAGCGGGCGCGGCCGGCACTGGAAGCCGCCCTCAGCCGCATCGGCGGCGACCAGGACTGGCCCGAACTGGCCCGCGCCCGGGCGTTGCTCGGGTGAGACGACGCGGCCGGGTCGCGATCCTTGGCGGGGGCATGGCCGGCCTCAGCGCCGCATGGCGGCTCAGCGAGGACCAGTGGCAAGACCGCTTCGAGTCCATCACGGTGTACCAGCGCGGCTGGCGCCTCGGCGGCAAGGGTGCCTCCAGCCGCGGTGAGCACAACCGGATCGAGGAACACGGCCTGCACATCTGGCTGGGCTCCTACGAGAACGCCTTCGCGCTGCTGCGCGAGTGCTATGCCGAATTGGACCGGGAGAATACCGATCCCGGTTGCCCCGTGCGGACCTGGGATCAGGCACTCGTCCCCGCCGAAGAGCTCGGCATGGCCGACCGCTTCGGTGACGATTGGTTGATCTGGTCCGGAAAGTTCAGCCGCACACCCGAACTGCCCGGCGAACCGGGCGCGACAGGACGCGAACTCACGGTATTGGATTTCGCCGCCCGAGCCCTGCGGCTGCTCCTGGATTTCGCCGAATCCCTCAGTGCGGCATCGGGTAAGGACCTCACCCTGTCAACCAGCCCACAGCCCGAGTCAGCCGATTGGATCGCCGCGGTTCGGCGCGCGGCAATGGCCACGCTGGCCGCCCTGATCGAACCCCGTACCGCCGAAGGCTCGGCCGCAGGCTTTCTGACCGAGGCACTCGACGCGGTGCGCGAAGCGCTGGATTACGAGCGCCGACCCGAGCACAAGCGCATGTGGCTGTTGATGTCACTGCTGGCCGCCACCACGCGAGGCTTGATCGCCGACCGGCTGATCACCGACCCCCTCGGGTTTCGTGCCATCAACGACGAGGAATACAGCGACTGGCTGCTGCGGCATGGGGCCGACCCCGATGTCCTCGATTTCCCGCTGATTCGCGGCATGTACGACATGGTGTTCGGCTACGAGGAAGGCGATTTCACCCGCCCGACCTTCGCCGCCGGGGTGGCCGTCTTGCTCACCGGCATCGCGCTTTTCCAGTACAAGGGCGCATTCTTCTGGAAAATGACAGCGGGCATGGGCGACGTCATCATCGCGCCGATCTATCAGGCGCTGCGCAGGCGCGGAGTCCGCTTTGAGTTCTTTCACCGCCTCGATGCGCTACACCTCGACGATCACCGGCACCGTATCGAGGCGATCACCATGGGCAGACAGGTCGAACTCGCCGACGGGCTCGACACCTACGAGCCACTGATCCCGGCCGACGGTCTACCGGTGTTCCCCGCCCTCCCCCGTTACGAACAGCTCGAGGCCACAACCGATTTGGTGGGCCTGGAATCCCACTTCGGCGAGCGCGCCGACGTCGAGACCCGCATCCTGCGTCACGGTGTCGACTTCGACCACGTCGTGCTGGCGGCGTCGCTCGGCATGGTCGAACTGGTGGCAGGCGAACTCATCGCCGACCGCCCGGAGTGGGCAGAGATGACCGCCCACGTCCGCACGGTGGCCACCCAGTCGTTCCAACTCTGGCTGCGGCCAACCGAAGCCGCGCTGGGCTGGCACCGCCCGGGAGTGACCACCAGCGGCTACGTCGCGCCGTTCGACACCTGGGCGTCGATGGGTCAGACCTTGTGGGCCGAACGGTGGCCGGCCTCCGATGAGCCCCAGACCGTGGCGTACTTCTGCGGCGCGCTCGATGCCCACTGGCCGACCACAGAAGACCCCGCCACGTACGTCGCGACCCACCGAAAGCGGGTGCTGACCAACGCCGTTGACTACCTGAACCGCCATGTCGGAATGTATCTGCCCGGAGCGGTGACCGAAGGCGGGTTCACCTGGGGCCTGCTCGCCGGTGCCGGCGACCGAAAGGGCGCGGCCGCACTGGAGACCCAGCATGTCAGCGTCAACATCGATCCTTCCGACCGCTACGTGCTCTCAGTCCCGGGATCGGACAAGTACCGGCTGCGTCCCGACGAAAGTGGCTACGACAATCTCGTGCTCGCCGGCGACTGGACCGACTGCGGCATCAACGCGGGCTGCATCGAAGCCGCCGTGGTCTCCGGGCTTGAAGCCGCCAACGCCCTGCTAGGATACGGCCGCTACCACCACATCCGGGGCTTCTACATGCCGTGACCGCTCAGGGGAGGCCGACCGTCTCGAACGTGACCCCGGCGGCAGGCAGCCGACCGAGCAGGACATCACCCATCGCGGAGGCCGGTGTCAGCACCCCGTGCCGGTCAGGCAAGCGGTCTCGGTCCAGGACGAGGGCCAGCGCACTCTCGCCGGCCAGTACCGCGGTGGCAGAGTAGCCGGGGTCGGCGGGTTGCGCGATCGTCGCCCGATACCGGCGGCCGGTCGTCGTGGTCGCGTATGTCTCGACCCGGTAGTGCCCGCGCGAGCCCATATCGTTGCCCGTTCCCGCCGCGGGTGTCATCCGGTCGACCAAACCCGTTGGGAGCATTCGCAAGTAGTGGCCGCCGAAGCGGGATGCGGTGGCGATGCCCGCGTTGAACATCGCGCCCGCCAGAGCTGCACCGGGGAACGACCCCATGATGAGCGTTTCGGAGTAGCGGAAGCTGCGCCCGTAGGCCCATTTCATGAGGGCATTGGAGCGGCGCACACAGCGCGTGTTGTACAGCGCCATGACGTAGCCACTGGTCCACAACCCCGCCAGTTCGGGGGCGACCTCGTGGCCCGGCAGCAAGGGAAGGTCGATCTGTTGTCCCAGATCGGGTTCGGCGCCGCGGTCGGGACTGAGGCTGTAGGGATCGTCGAGCATCTGGCGCACCTCGGGATCCGATGCGGTCAGGCGCATCAGGTCGACCATCGTCGCCACCGAACCACCGGCATAGCCACCCGAGTAGTCCCGCAGCACCAGCGTTGTGTCGGCAAGTTCACCGGCCCGGTCGTCGGCGACCCGGCGACTCAGCGCGTATACGGTGAGATCCGAAGGGATCGAGTCGAATCCGCACGAATGCACGATCCGCGCGCCGCTGTCCATTGCCCGACGGTGGCTCTGGTCGATGCTGCGCCGGACGAACGGGACCTCGCCGGTGAGATCGATGTAATCGGTTCCCGCGTTGGCGCACGCGGCGACGACCGGCAGTCCGTACCGGGTGTAGGGGCCAACCGCGTTGAGCACCAACCGGCTTCGGGACGCCATGTCCTTCAGCGAACCGGGCTTGTCCACATCGGCAACGATCAGCGGCCAGTCCTTCGCCCGCCCACCGAGGCCGGCGCGGACCGCTTCGAGGCGTTTTTTCGATCTGCCTGCGAGCGCGATCGCAAGCCCCGAGCGGGATCTGGCGAGATACCCGGCGGTGAGTTTGCCGACGTAGCCGGTGGCTCCGAAGACCATGATGTCGATGTCACGCCCCCGTGCGCGCATGAGCGTGACGCTACCCCTCTTTCGAGCGGCGCTCCCGATAAGCGGCGACGTGCTGGCGATTGCCGCAGTTTCCGGTATCGCAGAACATGCGCGACCGGTTGCGCGACAGATCGATCAGCACCGCATCGCAGTCCGGGGCCGCGCAGATCTTCAGCCTGCGCAGCTCGCCGGACCGCACCAGATCGGCAAGCGACATCGCCATCTCGGCACCCATCCGCTGGGCCAGGGGATCGTGGATGGACGCCAGGTGCAGGTGCCACTCGGGCATCTCGGGATGGCGGGTCAGCCACGGCGATGCGCGGGTGTCGGACAGCAGCGCGTTGATCTGCCCGACGGCGCGGACCTCATCGTCGGCGGCGGCCCAGATCCGGCCCAGCCGCCCGCGCAGCGTGTGCACGGCCGCCAGCTCGGCGTCGTCGTGATCGCGCCGCCCGGTCCAGCCGTAACTGTTCAGGTAGGCGTCCAGGGCAGGCTGGTCCGCCAGCTGTTCGCCGTCGACGCGATCGCTGTTGACCAGTGCACACGCAGCCCGCAGTGTGAGCTCCGTGTCATGAACGAAAAGCATTTGACTCATGACTCCCTCGGGACATAGTGTCATGACCAACGATCATTTTACTCATTACACGCGGGGTGCTTCATGTCGACGACGGTTCGTGGCCAAGACCACTTTCGGCTCGGGCTGCTGTTCGCCATCGGATCGGCCTTCACATTCGGCATGTCCGGCCCGTTCGCCAAGTCACTGATGGAGGTCGGCTGGTCCCCGACCGCCGCCGTCACCGCCCGACTGGCCGGCGGTGCGGTGGTCATGGCGGTGTTCGCCACCATCGTCAAGCCCGACTGGGTTCGAGAAGCCCGCGCCCATGCCCGCACGGTGATTGCCTACGGGCTCGTCCCGATCGCAGGCGCCCAGCTCTGCTATTACAACGCCGTCTCGCACCTGTCGGTCGGCGTGGCGTTGCTACTCGAATACACCGCCCCGATACTGGTTGTCGGCTGGATCTGGGGAACCACCCGGCGTCGTCCGCGCACCATGACACTGGCTGGCGTGGCACTCGCGGTAGCCGGAATCATGTTGGTGCTCAATGTCTTCAGCGGGGATGCCCACATCAATGCGACGGGCATCGCCTGGGGTCTGGCGGCGGCGATCTGCGCGGCCTGCTACTTCATGATGTCCGACGAGGTGAGCGCTGACGGCAGCGGTCTGAACTCGATCACCCTGGCCGCCGGCGGCCTGGTGGTCGGTGCGATCGCCGTCGGCCTGCTGGGGCTGACCGGTGTGATGCCACTGACCTTCACTGCCAACAATGCCGACGTCGCCGGATTGACCGTGCCGTGGTGGGTTCCGGTGCTCATGCTCGCCGTGGTGGCCACCGCGATCGCCTACACGCTGGGCATCAGCGGTGTGGCGCGGCTGCGGCCGAGCTTCGCGTCCCTGGTCGGCCTCGGCGAGGTGCTCTTCGCGGTGCTGTCGGCGTGGGTGCTGCTCGGCGAAGCGGTCACCGTCACGCAAGCCGTCGGCGGGATTGTGGTCCTGCTCGGCCTGGCCCTGGCCCGCCAAGGCGATCGCAGCGCCGCGGTCACCGCGGCGACGTGGCCCGATGCCGGACCGATCGAGGAAACCACCAGCCCCGCGCGGGCCTGACGCGCCACGCGAGAGCAAATGTCGGGAATGAAACACGCCTCCCATCGGTAACATCCAGATGTGACTTCTACCTCGGCGTCGAAGCGTTTCCTGTTCACCCTCCCAGCCGTCGTTCTGGTTGCGCTGGCCTCGCTGGTCAGCCCGGTCACACTGCCCACCGCGGCGGCCGGTTGCAATGACGTCCAGGTGGTGTTCGCCAGAGGCACCGACGAGCCTCCGGGCATCGGCCGGGTCGGTCAGGCGTTCGTCAACGCCCTACGCCCCAAGATCGGCAACCGCTCGATGGGCGTATACGCCGTGAACTACCCGGCCAGCTACGACTTCCTGGCCGCCGCCGACGGCGCCAACGATGCCAGTGCGTTCATTCAGGGCGTGATGAACGACTGCCCCAACACCAGGCTGGTACTCGGCGGATACTCGCAAGGTGCGGCGATCATGGACATCATCACCGCGGTCCCCTTCCCCGCCGTCGGCTTCAACAACCCGCTGCCGCCCAACGCGCCCGATCACATCGCGGCCATCGCGGTCTTCGGCAACCCGACCGCCAAGGTCGGCCTGCCGCTGACCACCAGCCCCGTCTACGGCGGCCGGTCCATCGATCTGTGCAACGCCGGTGACCCGATCTGCACCAGCGGCGACGACGTGGCCGCGCACCGGGCCTACGGCGGTGACGGCTCGGCCAGCCAGGCCGCGTCGTTCGTAGCCGATCTGCTCTGATCACGACGGTTTGGGCCCTCTCACCACGTTGTGTGAGTATTAGCCCAATGCTCGCGACCAAGGGGATCTCATCAGCATGGCAAGGCCGACCATGACACCAGCCCGCGCCTTCGGGGTTGCCTCGACCGCTGTCGTCACCGCGGCGCTCGCGCTGCTGACGCCGACGATCGTCGCTCCGGCGGCGCACGCCGAGCCATGCCCCGACGTCGAGGTCGTGTTCGCCCGCGGTACCAGCGAGCCGGCCGGCATCGGTCGCGTCGGGCAGGCCCTCGTTGACAACCTGCAGGCCCAGCTCGGCGGCCGCACAGTGAGCAGCTACGCGGTGAACTACCCCGCCACCTACGACTTCCTCGGTGCCGCCGACGGCGCCACCGATGCGACCAATCACATCGCGGCCACCGCCGCCGCGTGCCCGTCGACACGGATCGTCCTCGGCGGCTACTCGCAGGGCGCCGCCGTGGTCGACATGCTGGTCGGGATACCGCCGCTGGGCAACAAGGTCGGCGATGTCGGCTCCGCGCCGCCGCTGCCGGGCAACCTCGCCAACAAGGTGGCCGGGCTCGCGGTCTTCGGCAATCCGTCCACCAAGTTCAGCATCCCGATCACCGCGGCCGGCGGGTCGTTCGCCGGTAAGGGCATCGACCTCTGCAACGACGGTGATCCGATCTGCTCCCGCGGGCGCAATCCGTTCGCACACACCGATTACGAAGCCGGCCCCGGGCCTGCGCAAGCCGCCGGGTTCCTCGCGGGCCTGCTGTAGCCCCGCAAATTTATTTGCTGCCAGCACGGCTCACACCTCGGCTACGATGGCTGGCATGCGCGTCACAGCGGTGCTGAGCAGTGCCGCAGCGATAATGTCCGTTGCCGCATCGCTATTGCCCACTGCTGTGGCGACGGCCGCGGATTGTCCCGATGCCGAGGTGATCTTCGCCCGCGGCCGCTTCGAACCGCCGGGCATCGGCCGGATCGGCGACGCGTTCGTCGATGCGTTGCGCGGTAAAACCCCGAAGAGCGTGGGTGTATACGCCGTCAACTACATCGCCGACTGGGACATCGTGCCCGGCGCGAACGATATGAGCAGGCACATGCAGTACATGGCGACCAACTGCCCCAACACCCGCCAGGTGCCGGGTGGGTACTCGCTGGGCGCCGCGGTGGTCGACGTCGTCGTGGGGTCGACCCAATCCCAGTTCGGTTTCAACAACCCGCTGCCCCCTTCAGTCGCCGGCCATGTCGCGGCGGTGGCGGTTTTCGGCAACGGCACGCGCAGCATTTTCGGGCCGGTGTCGGCAGCCAACAGCCCGCTCTACGGGCCCAAGACCATCGACCAGTGCAATATCGACGACCCCATCTGCAATGGCATCGATCCCAACACCCTCGTCGGCAACTGGTCCTCGCATCTGCAGGACGCCTACATCGGTTCCGGCCTGGTCGATCAGGCCGCCCAATTCGCTGCGGACAGGCTCTGAATGATGCGTATCCGAAAGACCGCCGCCAGCGCGGTCGCCACATTCGTTGCGGCACTTGCGATGGTCATCGCCCCCTCTGCGCTGCCCGCCTCGGTGCCGGCAGCGAGCGCCGCATCGTGTCCGCCGATCGAAGTCATCTTCGCGCGCGGCCGCCTTGAATCCCCCGGCACCGGGGTCATCGGCCAAGCCTTCGTCAGCGCACTGCGATCGCGGGTTCACCAGAACATCGGCGTCTATGCCGTGAACTATCCCGCCGACAATCAGGTCGACATCGGCGCCAACGACATCAGCAACCGCATCGCCTACAACATGAACAACTGCCCGAATACCCGCTTGGTACTTGGCGGTTACTCGCTGGGTGCGGCGGCCACCGATATGGTGCTGGCAGTTCCCATCCCGATCATGGGCTTCAAGAATCCCATGCCGGCCGGCGCCGACAGCCATATCGCAGCAGTCGCCCTGTTCGGCAACGGGACTCAGTGGTTAGGGCCGATCACGAACTTCAGCCCCGCATATCAGGACCGGACCATCGAGCTGTGTCACGGCGCCGATCCGATCTGCAACCCGGCCGACCCGGACACCTGGGAGGCCAACTGGCCCGATCACCTCGCTGCCGCCTACCAGAAGGCCGGAATGATCAATCAGGCCGCCGATTTCGTGGCCGGCAGGCTCTAGGGTTTCGGCAACGTCCGCAGGTCGCGGGTGATGCTGATGCGCGCGGCCAACTGATCGTCGGGCGGATAGTCGACCCCGGTCAGGGTCAGGCCGCGGGCTGGTGCCGCGGCGAAATCACTGGAGCGCGCCTGTGCACTCAACAACGTTGCGCACCAAGCTGGTTCGCGGCGCCCCTCCCCCACGGCCAACAGTGCGCCGACCAGTGAGCGCACCATCGACCAGCAGAACGCATCCGCACTGACGTAGGCGGTAACCAGATCGCCGGTGGCCACCCAGTCCAGGCGCTGAAGATCGCGGATGGTCGTCGCACCGGGCCGGTGCCGGCAGAATGCGGCAAAGTCGTTCAGCCCCACAAGATGCCGGGATGCCGTCGCCATGGCTTCGACATCCAGCGGCTTGGTCCATGGCGTCACGTAGCGCGCGAGCTGCGGCTCCACCCCATAGGGCGCCAACGAGAGCCGGTAGGCGTAGTGTCGGCGCAGCGCCGAGAAGCGTGCATCGAATCCGGCTGGCGCACGGACAATCTCACGTACCCGGACATCCTCGGGCAGGAAGCGGGCCAATCGGCGCACCAGCGGTTGAAATTCGGGATCGTCGGGCCGGGCGTGCCGTGGATAGGCATGGGCGAGCGCGTCGGCAGGCACGTCGAGGTGGGCGACCTGGCCGGTCGCGTGCACACCGGTGTCGGTGCGCCCGGCCCCGAATACCCGCACCTGCGTGCGGAAAACCGTCGAGAAGGATTCCTCGAGAACACCGGCGACGGTGCGAAACCCGTCGTGCGCCGCCCAGCCGGTGAATTCGGTTCCGTCGTAGGCGATGTCGAGCCGAAGACGAACCTGCCCGCCACCGGACTCGGTGACGGGCAGGTTCGTATTCACAGCCTCAGGACTTGTCAGCGTCCGAATCCTCGGCGGATTCCTGCGCCTGCTCCTCGGCGACCTCTTCGGCAGCCTCGGTGGTCTGAGCGTCGGCGATGCCGGCATCCTCAGCCTCGACCTCGGCGATCGGCTCTTCAGCCGGGATCTCTTCAGCCGGAGCCTCTTCGACCGCGGCGGGCGCGGGCGCAGCGGCCTTGGCGGCCGAACTCTTGCGAGCCCGGTTGGCCTCGGAGGTCACGGTCTTCTCCCGCACCAGCTCGATGACCGCCATCGGGGCGTTGTCGCCCTTGCGCGGCTCGACCTTGATGATCCGGGTGTAGCCGCCGGCACGATCGGCGAAGAACGGCCCGATCTCGGCGAACAGGGCATGCACGATGTCCTTGTCGCGGATCTTCTTCATCACCTCACGCCGATTGTGCAGTTCGCCCTTCTTGGCATGGGTGATGAGCTTCTCGGCGTACGGCCGCAACGCCCGCGCCTTCGGCTCGGTCGTCTTGATCCGGCCGTGTTCGAAGAGCGACGTGGCCAGGTTGGCCAGGATCGCCTTCTGGTGCGAGGACGAACCGCCGAGGCGGGCACCCTTAGTTGGCTTGGGCATTGCGACTGTCTCCTAAATGGGGCCGACCCCCGTATGAGGTAGGGCCGGGACGGTTTCTTGTTAGAGCTCTTCGGTTTCGGTGAAGTCCTGGTCGGCGTCCAGGTCATAACCCGCATCGCTGTTCCAGGTGCCGGTGGCGACGTCGTAGCCGGCGACCTCGGACGGATCGAAGCTGGCCGGGCTGTCCTTGAGCGACAGACCCAGCTGGTGCAGCTTGATCTTGACCTCGTCGATCGACTTCTGGCCGAAGTTACGGATGTCCAGCAGATCGGACTCCGTGCGGGCGACCAGCTCGCCGACGGTGTGCACACCTTCGCGCTTGAGGCAGTTGTACGAACGGACCGTCAGGTCCAGGTCGTCGATCGGCAGCGCGAACGCCGCGATGTGATCGGCCTCGGCAGGCGACGGTCCGATCTCGATGCCCTCGGCCTCGACGTTGAGTTCCCTTGCCAGACCGAACAATTCGACCAGCGTCTTGCCTGCCGACGCCAGGGCGTCACGCGGGCTGATCGAGTTCTTGGTCTCGACGTCCAGGATCAGCTTGTCGAAGTCGGTGCGCTGCTCGACGCGGGTGGCCTCCACCTTGTAGGTGACCTTCAGCACCGGCGAGTAGATGGAATCGACCGGGATACGGCCGATTTCGGCGCCCGACGCCTTGTTCTGCACGGCAGGCACGTAGCCGCGGCCGCGCTCGACGACGAGCTCGACCTCGAGCTTGCCCTTGTCGTTGAGCGTCGCGATGTGCATGTCGGGGTTGTGCACCGTCACGCCGGCAGGCGGAACGATGTCCCCGGCGGTCACCTCACCCGGACCCTGCTTGCGCAGGTACATGGTGACCGGCTCGTCCTCCTCAGAGGAGACGACCAGGCCCTTGAGGTTCAGGATGATGTCGGTGACGTCTTCCTTCACACCGGGCACGGTGGTGAACTCATGCAGCACACCGTCGATGCGGATGCTCGTCACGGCTGCGCCGGGGATCGACGACAGCAGCGTACGACGCAGCGAATTGCCAAGGGTGTAACCGAATCCCGGCTCCAGCGGCTCGATGACGAACTGGGAGCGGTTCTCGGCGATGACCTCTTCGCTGAGTGTGGGGCGCTGAGAAATCAGCATGGTATTTCGTATCTCCTTCTCGGCACCCGCTATTTGATGCCGTTAAGTGATCCGCGGGACGGTCGCCCCGCGGACGTCTTCTTACTTCGAGTAGAACTCGACGATGAGCTGCTCGGCCAGCGGCACCTGGATCTGCGCACGCTCGGGCAGCTGGTGCACGAGGATCCGCTGACGCTCGCCCACGACCTGCAGCCAGGACGGGATCGGGCGCTCCCCGGCGGTCTGCCGCGACAGCTCGAACGGGAAGGTGTTCAGCGACTTTTCCTTGATGTCGATGATGTCGTACTGCGACACCCGGTAGCTCGGGATGTTCACCTTGACACCGTTGACGGTGAAGTGGCCGTGGCTGACGAGCTGGCGGGCCGCCCGGCGGGTACGCGCCAGGCCGGCGCGGTACACCACGTTGTCCAGCCGGGTCTCCAGGATGCGCAGCAGGTTCTCGCCGGTCTTACCCGAGAGGCGGTTGGCCTCTTCGTAATAACGACGGAACTGCTTCTCCATCACGCCGTAGGTGAAGCGGGCCTTCTGCTTCTCCTGCAGCTGCTGGCGGTATTCGCTCTCCTTGATCCGCGCGCGGCCGTGCTGGCCGGGCGGGTAGGGGCGCTTCTCGAACGACTGATCGCCGCCGACCAGGTCGACGCCGAGGCGGCGCGACTTGCGGGTCGCGGGTCCGGTATAACGAGCCATTTTCTAGTCCTCCCTAGACCCGGCGCCGCTTGGGCGGACGGCAGCCGTTGTGCGGCTGCGGTGTGACATCGGAAATCGCGCCGACCTCGAGGCCAGCGGCCTGAAGCGAGCGGATGGCGGTCTCGCGGCCCGAGCCCGGGCCCTTGACGAACACGTCGACCTTCTTGACGCCGTGCTCCTGAGCCTTGCGGGCGGCGTTCTCGGCGGCCAGCTGCGCGGCGAACGGGGTCGACTTACGCGATCCCTTGAAGCCGACGTGACCCGACGACGCCCAGGCGATGACATTGCCCTGCGGGTCGGTGATCGAGACGATCGTGTTGTTGAACGTGCTCTTGATGTGCGCAGCGCCGTGCGGGACGTTCTTCTTTTCCCGGCGACGGGTCTTCTGCCCCTTCTTGGGTGCAGCGCCGCCCTTCTTTGCTTGTGCCATCCGGGGTTACCTGGCCTTCTTCTTGCCGGCGATGGTGCGCTTCGGGCCCTTGCGGGTACGCGCATTGGTCTTGGTCCGCTGGCCACGCACCGGCAGGCCGCGGCGATGCCGCAGGCCCTGGTAGCAGCCGATCTCGATCTTGCGGCGGATGTCGGCCTGCACCTCACGGCGCAGGTCACCTTCCACCTTGAGGGTGGCCTCGATGTAGTCACGCAACTGCGTGAGCTGATCGTCGGTCAGGTCCTTGCTGCGCAGATCCCGGTCGATGCCGGTCGCTGCAAGGATTTCCTGAGAACGGGTACGGCCGATGCCGTAGATGTAGGTCAGCGCGATCTCCATGCGCTTATCGCGCGGGAGATCCACGCCCACTAGACGTGCCACAGGGCTTTGATTCCTTCTTCTATGCGGAGGTCTGTTCCCAGTTCGTTCCTGACGGTGTCAGGGCCCGGCCTCCGTTCCGGGCGTGGCTGCGCAGCCAATCTGCGCAGTGATACTGGGAGGTCATCATTCAGTTGTATGTGGTGCTCGCCGACGCGAGCGGTCGGGCTGTTAGCCCTGCCGCTGCTTGTGGCGCGGATCAGAGCAGATCACCATGACCCGCCCATGCCGGCGGATCACCCTGCACTTGTCGCAGATCGGCTTGACGCTCGGGTTCACCTTCACGGCTGTTCGATCCTTCTAGTTCTCGTCGTTGTCAGTTGTGGCGCTGGTTCGCGGTCGGTTGGGCACGCTAGATATTTGGTAGCTACTCGCTGCGCTCGTCGCTACTTGTACCGGTACACAATGCGACCCCGGGTCAGGTCGTAGGGAGACAACTCCACTACCACCCGGTCCTCGGGAAGGATGCGGATGTAGTGCTGCCGCATCTTGCCGCTGATGTGAGCGAGCACCTTATGTCCGTTCTCCAGCTCAATGCGAAACATCGCATTGGGCAGGGGCTCGACCACGCGGCCCTCGACCTCGATGGCACCGTCTTTCTTGGCCATAACCTCTCAGATCCTGCATTGTTGGTTCTGTTCACACCGGCGTACACCAAGTGCTCACAGTCGGGCAGCCTTCGCCCCGACTGCAAAACGTGAGCCGGAAGCAGGAAATTCCAGAAGTTCCAGGACAGGGCACGCAAGAGTCGGCGCGGATACCGCACCGCCGGTCTACGATACCCGCTCCGGCGCGCTACTCCAAAACCGTCGCGCAGCCGTGCTGAGCTCAGCTCAGCCCAGGGCGAACAGGGCAAGCCTGACCTAATAAGCACTGGACATACGGCGCATAATTGGGGGCGATGACCGGACCCGCCCCCCAGCCCCGCAAACCCGTCATTCTCACTGTTGACGACGACCCGGCCGTGTCACGCGCTGTCGCTCGCGATCTTCGCCGCCATTACGGCGAGCGATACCGGATCGTCCGTGCAGAATCCGGGCCGGACGCGCTGGAAACGATCAATGAACTCAAGCTGCGCGGCGAGACCGTCGCGGTGTTCGTCGCCGACTACCGAATGCCCCAGATGAGCGGCATCCAGTTCCTCGAAGAAGCGATGGACGTCTACCCGATGGCACGGCGCGTTCTGCTGACCGCGTATGCCGACACCCACGCCGCGATCGACGCCATCAACGTCGTCGACCTCGACCACTACCTGCTCAAGCCATGGGATCCGCCGGAGGAGAAGCTCTACCCGGTGATCGACGCCTTGTTGGAGGCCTGGCACGCCACCGGCGACCGGGCCATCCCTCACACCAAGGTGATCGGGCACCGGTGGAGCGAGCGGTCCTGGGAGGTCCGCCAGTTCCTGGCCCGCAACCAGCACACGTTCCGCGCCTTCAACGCCGACGAGCCCAAGGGCAAGCAACTGCTCGACGCCGCCAGCCTGGACGGGTTGGAGCTACCCGTCGTCATCAGCGAGAAGGGCGAGATCCTGGTCGACCCGACCAACGCCGCGCTCGCCGAAATGCTCGGGCTCTCGACCAACCCGTCGCTGGAGATGTACGACCTCGCCGTCATCGGCGGCGGACCTGCTGGGCTGGCGGCCGCGGTCTACGGCGCATCTGAAGGGCTCAGGACGGTCCTGATCGAGGAGACGACGACCGGCGGCCAGGCCGGGCGCAGTTCCCGCATCGAGAACTACCTCGGCTTCCCCACCGGCGTCTCCGGTGCCGAACTGACCACATCGGCACGCAGACAGGCCGAGCGGTTCGGCGCGGAGGTCATCACCACCCGCAAGGCGGTCCGGCTGCAGGCCGGCGAGGCGGGAACCGCCCGGACCATCAACTTCGAGGACGGCGGCAGCATCGCCGCGCGGGCGGTCATCCTGGCCACCGGCGTGAGCTACCGGCAGCTGCAGGTCACCGGATGCTGGGACAACCCCGACGATCCGGCCTGTAATTACGTCGGGCGCGGCGTCTACTACGGCGCCTCGGTGTCGGATGCCTCCGAATGCAAGGGCGAGGACGTCTACATCGTCGGCGGCGCCAACTCGGCCGGACAGGCGGCGATGTTCATGTCCCGCGAGGCGAACTCGGTGACCATGCTGGTGCGCGGCCCCTCGCTGGAAGCGTCGATGTCGCACTACCTGATCCAGCAGATCGAGAAGAATCCGAACATCACCGTGCGGACCTGCACCGAAGTGGTGGACACCATCGGCGACGACGCTCACCTGACCGGCCTGATCCTGGAGAACCGGCAGAGCGGTCAGCGGGAAACCGTCGAGTCCACCCGGATGTGCTGCTTCATCGGCGCCGAGCCCCGCACCGACTGGCTCAAAGAGGTCGTCGCCGTCGACGACCACGGTTTCGTCCTCGCCGGACCCGACCTGTTCAACGTGGCCGGGTGGGGTCTCGACCGGCCGCCGCACCACCTGGAAACAAGTGTGCCGGGTGTGTTTGTTGCAGGGGACGTGCGCGCCGAGTCCGCCAAACGGGTGGCGGCCGCCGTCGGCGAAGGGTCGATGGCGGTGATGTTGGTGCACCGCTACTTGGCCGAGGCGTAACCAGCAAGGAGAAGACGATGGGTGAGAAATGTCTGCCCAGTGAACTGCGGACTCTGTTCCTGTTCGAGGCACTGACCGACGAGCAGCTGCAGACGCTGTGCGAGAACGGGCATATCTGCGTCTTCGAGACCGGCCCGGTCGTCGTCGAGGGCGAACCGGCCACCTGCTTCTACGTCTTGCTCGACGGTGAGTTGGTGATGTCCAAACGCTCCGGCGGGGTCGACGTCGAGACCAATCGCACCTCGCAGCGCGGGGTGTATTGCGGCGCCTGGTCGGCCTACATCCCCGACGAGGAGCAGCTCTACCAGGCCTCGGTGCGCGTCACGCGGCCGTCGCGGTTCTTCGTGCTCGACGCCAGCGCGTTCGCCCGGTTCATGCAGACCGAGTTCCCGATGGCCGTGCATCTGCTCGAAGGCCACATGGTCGGCGGCCGTCGGCAGAGCCAGATCATCGGCCAGCGCCAAAAGCTGCTGGCGCTCGGCACGATCACCGCGGGTCTGACCCACCAACTCAACAACCCCGCCGCCGCCACCGCCCGCGCGGTAGCCGACCTGCGCGAGGGGGTCGGCAAGATGCGCTACAAGCTGTCGATGCTGGCCGACGGCAAGTTCACCCCCGAAGCGCTGCGCATGCTGGTGCGCATTCAGGACGAAGTCGCCGAGATGGTCGCCAAGTCCAAGGCCCAGGAGTTGACTGCGCTGGAGACCTCCGACCGCGAGGACCAGGTCGGCGATTGGCTGGAAGACCACGGCATCGCCGGCGCCTGGGACTACGCGCCGACGTTCGTGGAAGCCGGCCTGGACGTCGACTGGCTGGAACGCGTCGAGGCCTCCATCGACTCGGTCGACTGCTCGGCGACATTGCAGAGCGCCATCGGCTGGCTGAAGTACACCATCGACACCGAGCTGCGGATGAACGAGATCGCCGACGCCAGCGAGCGCATCTCGGGCCTGCTGGCCGGGGCCAAGAAGTACTCCCAGATGGATCGGGCCGAATATCAGGTCGCCAATGTCCACGAGTTGCTGCACAGCACGCTCAAGACGCTCTTCGGTGACAAGGTCGGCCCGGAGAAACCCATCAAACTGGTCAAGGACTGGGACAAGTCACTTCCCGAAATCGGCTGCTACCCGGGCGGTTTGAACGAGGTATGGGACGTCATCATCAACAACGCCATCCAGGCGATGAAGGGTCGCGGCACGCTGACAATCCGCACCGCACGTCACGGCGAGGACATGATCCGGGTCGAGATCGGTGACGACGGCCCCGGCATCCCCGACGAGATCATCGACCGGATCTTCACCGCGTTCTTCACCACGAAGCCGTTCGGTGAGGGCGACGGCCTCGGCCTGGATCTCGCGCGCCGCATCATCGTCGAAAAGCACCAGGGCGATATCCGGGTCGAAACCGAACCCGGCAATACCCGCTTCATCATCCTGCTACCGCTGACCGCGCCAGGACCGATTGCGCCATCCCCAGGTGAACTTTCTGCCGCAGCGGAATAGCCGCCCACCGACGGCCGGTTATAGCCGCCATGAGCGCCAAGCCTGATCTCGGCAAGTTCGCATCATTCGGTATGGGGATCACCCCCGACGACGCCACCGCGATCGAAGCGCTCGGCTACGGCGCCGTGTGGGTCGCCGGGTCGCCGCCCGCGGAGCTTGACTGGGTCGACCCGGCCCTCGCTGCGACCAGCAGGCTGAAACTGGCCACCGGCATCGTCAACATCTGGACCGCCCGGCCCGAGGCTGTCGCCGATTCGTTCCACCGCATCGAAAACGCCTATCCCGGGCGGTTTCTGCTGGGACTGGGCGTCGGCCATCCCGAGGCTGATGCTCAGTTCGCCAAGCCGCTGGCCGCCCTCAATACCTATTTGGACGTGCTGGATCAGCACAACGTGCCCCGGGAACGGCGGGTGCTGGCCGCGCTCGGCCCGCAAGTCTTGCAACTGTCGGCCCAGCGCAGCGCCGGCGCGCACCCGGTGCTCGTCACCCCCGAACACACTGCCGAAGCCAGACGGATCATCGGCCCGGACGCCTTCCTCGCGCCCGCGGTCCCCGTCGTGCCGACCACCGATGTCGAGCAGGCCAGAGCCGTCGGCCGCAAGACCCTCGAGCTTTATCTCGGGCTGCGTAATTACCTCAACAACTGGAAGCGCCTGGGCTTCACTGATTCCGACATCACCCGCCCCGGCAGCGACCGGCTCGTCGATTCGGTGATCGTGTACGGCACCCCCGAGACCATCGCGTCGCGGCTCAACGAACACCTCGAGGCCGGCGCCGACCACGTACCGATTCAGCTGTTGACCTCACCGGCCAAGGTCGTCGGAACCCTGGCTGAACTCGCCGGCCCACTCGGGCTGAGCTGACCCGAAAAGGAAAATCGATGACGGACGCCAAACCAGACCTCGGCCGCTTCGGCTCATTCGGACGTGGAGTCACTCCGCAGCAGGCCAAGGAAATTGAGGCCCTCGGCTACGGCGCGGTCTGGGTGGGCGGCTCACCGCCCGCCGAATTGGATTGGGTGGAGCCGATTTTGGCGAACACCACCACACTGAAGGTGGCCACCGGCATCGTCAACATCTGGACGGCAGCACCCGCCCCGGTTGCCGAGTCGTTCCACCGCATCGAGGCGGCCTACCCCGGCCGGTTCCTGCTCGGCATCGGTGTCGGACATCCCGAAGCCACCCAGGAATACCAGAAGCCGATCGACGCGCTGCGGAATTATCTCGACAAACTCGACGAGTACGGAGTGCCCAAGAACCGCAGGGTGATCGCCGCACTCGGGCCGCAGGTGCTCAAGTTGTCGGCGACGCGCGCGGCCGGAGCGCACCCCTACCTCACCACCCCCGAGCACACCGCCGAAGCTCGCCAGCTGATCGGGCCGGAGGCATTCCTGGCGCCCGAGCACAAGGCGGTACTCACCACCGACGCAGAGAAGGCGCGGCAGGTCGGCAGGGGTGCGCTGGACATCTATCTCAACCTGCAGAACTACCTCAACAGCTGGAAACGCTTGGGCTTCACCGACGAAGACGTGGCCAAGCCCGGCAGTGATCGGCTGGTCGACGCCGTCGTGGCCTACGGAACACCCGAGGCGATCGCCGCCCGGCTCACCGAACATCTCGACGCCGGGGCGGACCACGTGCCCGTCCAGGTACTGACGTCGTCTGACAAGCTGGTGGATGCACTGGCCACATTGGCCGGACCGCTGGGCCTCAAACAACCGTAGGGCCTCAAACAACCGTAACGAGGGGGACTCGTGACCAATCCGTCGCTGCTCAAACCTGATCTCGGCCGCTACGGAGTGTGGACCGGGGGCCCGGTGTCACCGGAGCAGGCGAAAGAGATCGAGCGCCTCGGCTATGGCGCGGTGTGGGTCGGCGCGTCGCCGGCCGCCGAGCTTGCGTTCGTCGAGCCGATCCTGGAGCACACCGAGAGCCTGACGGTCGCCACCGGGATCGTCAACATCTGGAACGCGCCGGCCGACGAGGTCGCTGCGTCCTACGAGCGCATCGAAAAGGCTTACCCCGGGCGGTTTTTGCTCGGCGTGGGGGTCGGCCATCCCGAACACACGCAGGAGTATCAAAAGCCTTATGAGGCGCTGGTGAGCTATCTCGACAGGCTCGACGACAAGTGCGTGCCGACCAGCCGCCGGGTGATCGCCGCGCTCGGGCCCAAGGTGCTGCAGCTCGCCGCGCATCGCGCCGCCGGTGCGCATCCGTACCTCACCACCCCCGAGCACACCGCGCAGGCCCGCGATCTGGTGGGCGCGTCGGTGTTCCTGGCGCCCGAGCACAAGGTGGTGCTGACCGCCCCGGACGCACAAGGGGCCGACGAAGCCCGCAAGCTCGGCAGGGACAGCGTCGGCTTCTATCTGGGGTTGAGCAACTACGTGAACAACTGGAAGCGGCTGGGCTTCAGTGACGCCGACGTCGAGCAGCCCGGTAGTGACAAGCTGATCGACGCGGTGATCGCGTACGGCACTGTCGAGGCGATCGCCGCACGGCTGAACGAACACCTCGCTGCCGGCGCCGATCACGTGGCCATCCAGGTGCTGGGCGGCGCGGACGAACTGCTGCCCACACTGACCGAGCTGGCCGGGCCGCTGGGGCTGACCGCAGCCGGGTGATGCGCCGCGGGGGAAAGATCAGCTCGAGGCGCGCTACACCGAACGTGGTCAGTGACTTAGCGCGGCACGCGACGGCGCGATGTTGACGGCCGGGCTCGGAAAGCGGCTGGCAATGCAACCATCCTCGACGGCGTCGTCGATCGCCACGGCGATCGCCGTCAGATCGTCTGGTGCGCAGTCCCAGTCGGCGACATCCACCTCACCGAGGCTGAGCCGTGCCGGGATGATGTTGTAGCGCCGGGCGAAACCGCGTATCTCCGCGATCATTTCCCGCACCGCGGCGCGGCCACCATCCCCGCTGCGCAAACGCCGATGCACGCCGATCATGTCCAGGCCCACGCCGGCGATCACTGCGGCGACCAGTTCGTCGCCGTCCTCGTCGGTCACGTCGACCAGGATGCGGCGGCGATGCGGAACCGAGCCGGCGAGCGCCTTCACCTGCTGTCGGGAGTTCACGACGTAGCGACCGGCGCCCGCCTCGATGGCGCGCGATATCTCCGATGCCCTCTGATCCGAACCGTGCACGATGATCCGTTGCGGCACAACGCCCGCCGACACTGCCGTGGCGATTCCATCGGCGTCAGCGACGTCGATCGCGACACCATGGCGCCTGATCCAGTCTGCCGGCGCGTCCAGCCGTAGCACGTCGGCCGGGTAGCTGACCGCAGCGCAGCGAAACGCCTTGCGGTACTGCGCGCAACGACGCAGTACCACGGTCTCGTTGACCGCAACATCGACCAACGTGGACCGCGCCGTCAACCGCGCCGCGACGGAAGTCAACGGCCAGACATTGCCAGGAACAGAGGTAGTCATGCCGCATGCTGTCCGATGACGTGCACGCCGGCAGAAATGACCACCGACGGCCGCGGGAAACGCAATGTGGCGAAGGCGTCGTCGACGGACTCGTCGATCTCTTCGGCGAGGTCGCGTCGGATGACCGAACTGTCGGCGGCCGCCAGGACACTGCCACCACCGAGGACGAGCCGGGTCAGCACGACACCATGGCGACGACGGATGTGGTCCATCTGCGCGACCATGTTGCCGATAGCCGCCGGGTAGCTGACGAAATCGTCGACAGCAGTCCCGACCTCACACTGCAATCCAGTCAGGTTGAGCGAGCGGCATTCCATCACCGCGTCCACCGCAAGATCGGCGTCATGGGAGTCGCAGACGAACTGCCGCCGGGCACGGTCCGTCGTGGTCGCATCAGTCATGCGTAACAACACGTTTTGCGTACGACCAACGACAGCGGCGCTGAGCGACACGATGTGCTCATCGCCGCTCAGCACCGCCCGGCCCACCCCGACAGCAGCCAGGCGGCGCATGTCGGCAGTATCCAGTTGGTCGGCGTGAACGGTCATCAGAGCCGGATGGATGCCGACCGAGACCGCCACATACAACTCGGGCATCGTGTGTACGTCGATCGCCAAGCGGTGTTCGCGTATCCACCGCGCCACGCCGGAATCGTGCAGAACAGAAGCCGGGAACGACACCTCAGCGGGCGCGCACGAGTCGCGGTAGCCGATCAGCCGACGTATCTGCGGGTGATCGGGCTGCGGAAGTTGACGTCCCCGAACGAATGACCGAAAGGTGGTCGACAGTGTCACCGGAACCTTCTTCACCAACGCCCCAGGCCTCCTGCCAAGGGCGACCAATCCCAGAATTGCTCGAGGCCAAGCGAAATTCAGCAATCCTTGCGATCTCTTGACGGTGCCTGCCCAAACCTTGATGCGGCTCCGACCTCGCTGTGGGCTACCTGAATCCGGTTGCGCATCCACTAGTGCCGCTGTCAGGCCTAACGCGGGCGTGACAGGTGACTTTGGTCCATTGACCGCGATTGCAGGACGCGCAGACAATCTGCTCCATCGCCTCGACTGACCACCAGCGTTGAAGGGAGGCGTGGGGATCTTCGTTAAAGCGCGATGGTTCGACGTAAAGAAACCGTCAACGGGCGCTGGACGGTCGGATGTGCGATCTAGCTTCGTCATGGTCCTCGATGCCGAGGGCCCGGCAGTGCTGCCCGGGCCGTAGCGGCAAGGACCTCATCGATTTGTCGTGAACGGAGAGACATGGGTGTCGTCATATACATCGTGCTGACAGTGGCAATCTTCGCCCTGCTCGGCCTGGTGCAGAAGTTGGTCGAGCGACTGTGAGCTACGAGAACATCGTCGGCCTGATCTTGGCCGTCCTGCTGGCCCTCTTCGTCGCCGCCGCACTGCTGTTTCCGGAGAGGTTTTAGTGACTACGACATCGGCGGGGATCGTGTTCCTCGTCCTACTCATCCTCGCGCTGGCGGCCGTGCACGTGCCGCTGGGCGACTACATGTACCGGGTGTACTCATCGGAGAAGAACAATCGCGTCGAACGGGTCATCTACCGGCTGATCGGCGCCGACCCCCGCTCGGAGCAGACCTGGGGCGCTTACGCGCGCAGCGTGCTGGCCTTCTCGGCCATCAGCATCCTTTTCCTGTTCGTCTTCCTGCTGCTGTCGGGCAAGTTGCCACTGCACCTTAACGACCCGGCCACCCCGATGACCCCTGCGCTGGCGTGGAACACCGCGGTCAGCTTCGTGACGAATACCAACTGGCAAGCCTATTCGGGCGAGTCCACCATGAGCCATCTCGTGCAGATGGCCGGCCTGGCCGTGCAGAACTTCGTTTCTGCCGCGGTGGGAATGGCCGTGGCGATCGCCGTGGTCCGCGGGTTTGCCCGCCGGCACACCAGTGAACTGGGCAACTTCTGGGTCGACCTGGTGCGCGGCACACTGCGCATCCTGCTGCCGATAAGTGTCGTCGCCGCAATCATCCTGATCGTCGGTGGAGCGGTGCAGAACTTCGGAAACTACGACCAAGTGGTCAACACACTGGCCGGCGCCCAGCAGACGCTGCCCGGCGGACCGGTGGCCAGCCAGGAGGCCATCAAGGACCTCGGCACCAACGGTGGCGGCTTCTACAACGTGAACTCCGCCCATCCGTTCGAGAATCCGACGACATGGACCAACTGGATCGAGATCTTCCTGTTGCTGGTCATCAGTTTTTCGCTGCCGCGCACCTTCGGCCGCATGGTCGACAGCAAGAAGCAAGGATTCGCGATCGCCGCGGTCATGTCGATCCTCGCCCTCATCAGCTGGTCGGCAACGATGTGGATGCAGTTGCAGGCTCACGGCACGGTGCCCACCGCCGTCGGCTCGGCGATGGAAGGTGTCGAACAGCGCTTCGGGGTGGCCAACTCGGCGGTCTTCGCCGCCTCGACCACTCTGACGTCCACCGGTTCGGTGGACTCCTTCCACGATTCCTACACCAGCCTCGGCGGTCTGATGCTGCTATTCAACATGCAGCTCGGCGAAGTCGCTCCGGGTGGCACCGGATCGGGCCTCTACGGCATGTTGGTCCTGGCCGTCATCACGGTGTTCGTCGCCGGGCTGATGGTGGGCCGCACTCCGGAATACCTGGGCAAGAAGATCACGCCGCGCGAAATCAAGCTGGCGGCAAGCTATTTCCTGGTGACTCCGCTGTTGGTGCTCACCGGAACGGCGATCGCGATGGCGATGCCGGGTCAGCGGGCAGGCATGCTCAACAGCGGACCCCATGGCTTGTCGGAAGTGTTGTATGCCTTCACGTCCGCGGCCAACAACAACGGCTCGGCGTTCGCCGGCATCACCGTCAACACCGAGTGGTACAACACCGCATTGGGATTGGCGATGGTGTTCGGCCGATTCCTGCCGATCGTGCTGGTGCTCGCCCTCGCGGGTGCATTGGCCAAACAGGGCCACACCCCGGAGTCGATCGGCACGCTGCCCACCCACCGTCCCCAGTTCGTCGGCATGGTCGCAGGCGTCACGCTCATCTTGGTGGCGCTGACCTTCCTGCCCATGCTCGCGCTCGGGCCCCTTGCTGAAGGAATTCACTAACCATGACTGTCACCGCAGTTGAAGCCCGTTTCGACGCGGGCACCAAGAAGAAACAAGTGCAGGGCGGACTACTGGACCCCAAGATGCTCTTGACCTCGCTGCCCGACGCGCTGCGCAAGCTCGACCCGCGCACGCTGTGGCGCAACCCGGTCATGTTCATCGTCGAGATCGGCGCGGTCTGGGCCACGGTCCTGGCGATCGTGAACCCGAACTGGTTCGGCTGGCTCATCGTGTTCTGGCTCTGGCTGACAGTGGTATTCGCCAACCTGGCCGAAGCCGTGGCCGAAGGCCGCGGCAAGGCACAGGCCGAGTCGCTGCGAAAGACCAAGGCCGACACCATGGCTCGCCGCCTGGTCGGGTGGGAGCCCGGCGTTCCCGGCAAGGAGGAAGAGATCGCCGCGCCGCTGCTGCGCCAGGGTGACATGGTGGTGGTCGAAGCCGGCCAGGTCATTCCCGGCGACGGCGACGTGCTGGAAGGCATTGCCTCCGTGGATGAGTCGGCCATCACCGGTGAGTCCGCCCCGGTGATCCGGGAGTCTGGCGGCGACCGCTCAGCGGTCACCGGCGGCACGACAGTGTTGAGTGACCGCATCGTCGTCAAGATCACCCAGAAGCCGGGCGAGAGCTTCATCGACCGGATGATCGCCCTCGTCGAGGGCGCCAACCGGCAGAAGACGCCCAACGAGATCGCGCTGAACATCCTGCTGGCCGCGTTGACGATCATCTTCATCTTCGCCGTCGCGACCCTGCAGCCGTTGGCGATCTTCTCCAAGGCCAATAATCCCGGAGTGCCGGACACGCTGGCGCTCACCGGAGATGGCGTCAGTGGGATCGTCATGGTCTCGCTGCTGGTCTGCCTGATCCCGACGACGATCGGCGCGCTTTTGTCGGCCATCGGTATCGCCGGCATGGACCGGCTGGTGCAGCGCAATGTGCTGGCCATGTCGGGTCGCGCCGTCGAAGCCGCCGGTGACGTCAACACACTGCTGCTGGACAAGACCGGGACCATCACGCTGGGTAACCGGCAGGCGTCGGACTTCCTCCCGCTGGACGGGGTCACACCCGAGCAACTGGCCGATGCCGCGCAGTTGTCCAGCCTGTCCGACGAAACCCCTGAGGGCCGTTCGATCGTGGTGTTCGCCAAGTCCAACTTCGGGCTTCGCGCGCGCACCCCGGGCGAGCTGGTCAATGCGCACTGGGTGGAATTTTCCGCAGCGACCCGGATGTCCGGTGTCGACCTCGAGAACGGCCATCTGCTGCGCAAGGGTGCGGCCAGCACGGTCGCCCAGTGGGTACGTGACCAGGGTGGTTCCGTCCCCGCGCAGCTCGGCGACATCGTCGACGGGATATCCGCCGCCGGCGGCACCCCGTTGGTGGTCGGCCAAGTTGTCGACGAAAAAGCGGAGGTGCTCGGCGTCATCCACCTCAAGGACGTCGTCAAGCAGGGCATGCGGGAACGTTTCGACGAGATGCGGAAGATGGGCATCCGCACGGTGATGATCACCGGCGACAACCCGTTGACCGCCAAGGCGATTGCCGACGAGGCCGGCGTGGACGACTTCCTCGCCGAGGCCACCCCGGAGGACAAGCTGGCCCTCATCAAACGCGAGCAGGAAGGCGGCAAGCTGGTCGCGATGACCGGCGACGGCACCAACGACGCGCCCGCCTTGGCTCAAGCCGATGTCGGTGTCGCGATGAACACCGGCACTTCGGCGGCCAAAGAGGCCGGCAACATGGTCGACCTGGACTCCGACCCGACGAAGCTCATCGAGATCGTCGAGATCGGCAAGCAGCTGTTGATCACCCGCGGTGCCCTCACCACGTTCTCGATCGCCAACGACATCGCCAAGTACTTCGCCATCATTCCGGCGATGTTCGTGGCGTTGTTCCCCGGCCTGGATCTGCTGAACATCATGCGGCTGCACAGCCCGCAATCGGCGATCCTGTCTGCGGTGGTTTTCAATGCGATCGTCATCATCGCCTTGATCCCGTTGTCGCTGCGGGGTGTTCGCTACACGCCGAGCAGCGCGTCGAAGCTGCTGAGCCGCAACCTATACGTCTACGGTCTCGGCGGCATCATCGCCCCGTTCATCGGGATCAAGCTGCTCGACCTCGTCATTCAATTCTTGCCAGGGATGTGACATGAACTTTTCCAGTTTCGTTCGTCAACACTGGGCGGCGCTGCGTGCGCTGCTCGTGCTCACCGTCATCGTCGGTATCGGCTACCCGCTGTTCATCTGGCTGGTCGCGCAGATACCGGGGCTGAAGGACAAGGCCGACGGCTCGATCATCGAGGTGAACGGTAAGCCGGTGGGCAGCAGCCTGATCGGGCAGCTGTTCACCGACGACAAGGGTGATCCGCTGCCGCAGTATTTCCAAAGCCGCCCCTCGGCGGCCGGCGACGGGTATGACCCGCTGGCCACCAGCGCGTCGAACCTGGGCCCGGAGAGCATTGTGGACACTCCCGCCGATCCGTCGCTGCCAGAGGACGACAATGGGTACAAGGCCAGCCTGCTGACCCTGGTCTGTTCACGGAGCAAGGCAGTGGGCGACCTGGAAGGCGTCGACGGCAAGCGTCCGTTCTGCACAGGCGAGGGCGTAGGCGCGGTGCTGTCGGTCATCGGCCCCCGCGACTCACGCGGCAATGTCGTGAGCCCCACCAAGGTGGTCAGTGTCAACGAACCGTGTGAGACGACCAAGCAGCCGTTCCTGAATACGTACGAAGGTGTGCGGGTGGAATGCGCGAAATTCGGTGAGGACTATTCGATCGGGCAGATCGTCCCGATCAAGGGTGCGGCCTCCGATCCGGTGGTGCCTGCCGATGCGGTGACCGCCAGCGGCAGCGGCCTCGACCCGAACATCTCGCCGGCCTACGCCGATCTGCAGATCGCCCGGGTGGCCAAGACCCGCGGCGTCAGCACCGACGAAGTCCGGCAGCTGGTCGCCGACCACACCGACGGTCGCACGCTGGGTTTCCTCGGCGAACCGCGGGTCAATGTGCTCGAGCTCAACGTTGCGCTGGACGCAAAGTACCCGAACAAGGGCTGATGAGCAGTGGATGATAGACGTGTGGACACCGTTCAACCGCCACGCGTGACGTCCGGCGGCGAACCGCCGCCGGACACCTCATCCGAGAGTGATGCGCAGCCCGCCCCGAAAGGCCACAAGCCGAAACGAGGCGAGCTGCGCATCTATTTGGGTGCGGCGCCAGGCGTGGGCAAGACCTTCGCCATGCTGGGCGAGGCGCACCGGCGGATCGAACGCGGCACCGACCTGGTGGCGGCCGTAGTCGAGACTCACGGCCGCAAGAAGACCGCCGAACTGCTCGAGGACATCGAGATCATCCCGCCGCGCTACATCGACTACCGCGGCAGCCGGTTCCCCGAGCTCGACGTGCCCGCCGTGCTGGCCCGCACGCCGCAGGTCGTGCTGGTCGACGAACTCGCGCACACCAACACCCCGGGCAGCGAGAACCCCAAACGCTGGCAGGACGTCGAAGAACTGCTCGACGCCGGCATCTCCGTGATCTCCACGGTCAACGTCCAGCACCTGGAAAGCCTCAACGATGTCGTCGCACAGATCACCGGCATCGAACAACAGGAGACGGTGCCCGACGAGATCGTCCGTAGCGCATCCCAGATCGAGTTGGTCGACATCACGCCAGAGGCCTTGCGGCGCAGGCTTTCTCATGGCAATGTCTACGCACCCGAGAAGGTCGACGCCGCGCTGTCGAACTACTTCCGGCGCGGGAACCTGACCGCACTGCGGGAACTGGCGCTGCTGTGGCTGGCCGATCAGGTCGACGCGGCACTGGCCAAATATCGCGCCGACAACAAGATCACCGCAACGTGGGAGGCGCGCGAACGCGTCGTCGTCGCCGTCACCGGTGGAGCCGAGTCGGAAACGTTGGTACGCAGGGCATCCCGAATCGCCTCAAAGTCCAGCGCCGAGCTGATGATCGTGCACGTGGTGCGCGGCGACGGGTTGTCGGGGGTGTCAGCACCGCAGATGGGCAAGGTCCGCGAGCTGGCCGCGAGCCTGGGCGCCACCGTGCACACCGTCGTCGGCGATGACGTGGGAAAGGCGTTGCTCGACTTCGCCCGTGAGATGAACGCGACCCAGCTGGTGATCGGCACGTCGCGGCGGTCGCGGTGGGCCCGCGTCTTCGACGAGGGCATCGGGGCGGCGATCGTCCAGGATTCCGGCAAGATCGACGTCCACATGGTCACCCACGAGGAGTCCAAACGCGGATTCTCGGTGCGCTCGGCGTCACCGCGTGAGCGCCGGGTGATCTCCTGGCTGGCCGCCGTCATCGTGCCGTCGGTCATCTGCGCGGTGACGGCGTTGTTCCTCGACGAGTACCTGACCATCGGCGGAGAGAGCGCCGTGTTCGTCGTCGGTGTGCTGGTGGTTGCCCTGCTCGGCGGGGTCGCACCGGCGGTGTTGTCGGCGATGCTGTCCGGTCTGCTGCTCAACTATTTCCTGACCGAGCCGCGCTACACGTTCACCATCGCCGAACCCGACGCCGCGGTCACCGAGCTCGTCCTGTTGATGCTGGCGGTCGCAGTTGCCGTTTTGGTCGACCGGGCGGCAAGCCGGCAACGCGAGGCCAGGCACGCCTCCCAGGAAGCCGAGCTGCTGACCCTGTTCGCCGGCTCGGTGTTGCGCGGCGCGGATCTGGAGACCCTGCTGGACCGGGTGCGGGAAACCTATTCCCAGCGTGCTGTGAGCATGCTGCGGGTGCGCGGCGAGGACGAGCAGATCATCGCATGCGTAGGCCAGGATCCGTGCGTCACCGTCGAATCCTCCGACACTGCAATCGAAGTCGGCGACGACGAGTTCTGGATGCTGATGTCCGGGCGCAGCCTGCCCGCCCGCGATCGGCGGGTGCTGACCGCGGTGGCCAAACAGGCCGCCGGGCTGGTGCGCCAGCGCGAACTGGCCGAGGAGGCCAGCAAGGCCGAGGCCATCGAGAAGGCCGACGACCTGCGCCGCTCCCTGCTCTCGGCGGTTAGCCATGACCTGCGCACGCCGCTGGCCGCCGCCAAGGCCGCGGTGTCCAGCCTGCGCTCCGAGGACATCGGCTTCTCCGAGGAAGACACCGCCGAGTTGCTCGCCACCGTCGAAGAATCGGTCGACCAGCTGACCGCGCTGGTGGACAACCTCCTGGATTCGTCGCGGCTGGCCGCCGGGGTGGTGCACCCCGAACTCAAGCGGGTCTACCTCGAAGAGGTGGTCCAGCGCGCCCTGCTGAGCATCGGCCGCGGGTCGACGGGGTTCGGCGCCAAGGGGCTGGGCCGAATCAAGGTCGACGTCGGAGATGCGGTCGCGCTGGCCGATGCCGGCCTGCTGGAGCGAGTGCTGGCCAACCTGGTCGACAACGCGCTGCGCTACGCACCGGAGTCCATCGTGCGGATCAACGCCGGCCGGGTCGCCGATCGGATCCTGATCAACGTCATCGACGAAGGCCCCGGTGTACCCCGCGGCACCGAGGAACAGCTGTTCGAGCCGTTCCAGCGCCTCGGTGACCGGAACAACAAATACGGTGTCGGACTGGGCCTTTCGGTGGCCCGCGGCTTCGTCGAGGCGATGGGCGGGACGATCTCGGCCACCGACACCCCCGGCGGTGGCCTGACCGTGATCGTCGACCTCGCCGCGCCGCCGGGAGGCCGGCTGTGAACAAGGTCAAGGTGCTGGTGATCGACGACGAGCCGCAGATCCTGCGGGCGTTGCGGATCAACCTGAGCGTGCGCGGCTACGAGGTGATCACCGCCGCGACCGGCGCCGGGGCGTTGAAGGCCGCCGCCGAGCACCGGCCCGACGTGATCGTGCTCGACCTCGGGCTGCCCGATATGGACGGTATCCAGGTGCTTGGCGGCCTGCGCGGCTGGTTGAGCGCACCGGTGATCGTGTTGTCGGCCCGCACCGACTCCGCGGAGAAGGTCGATGCGCTGGACGCGGGCGCCGACGACTACGTGACCAAGCCGTTCGGGATGGACGAGTTCCTGGCCCGGTTACGCGCGGCGGTGCGCCGCGCCGCTGCGGCCTCCGAGACCGACGAGCCGGTGATCGAAACCGATGCGTTCACAGTCGATCTGGCCGCCAAGAAGGTCGTCAAGAACGGCGCCGAAGTGCATCTGACCCCGACCGAGTGGGGCATGCTCGAGATGCTGGTGCGCAACCGCGGCAAGCTTGTGGGCCGCGAGGAGTTGCTCAAAGAGGTGTGGGGCCCGGCCTACGCCAAGGAAACCCACTACCTGCGGGTGTACCTGGCGCAGCTGCGCCGCAAGCTCGAGGACGACCCGTCGCATCCGCGCCATCTGCTGACCGAAGCGGGCATGGGGTATCGCTTCCAGCAGTGAGGGCTGGCCCACGCAGGCCACGCCGGGGTGAATATTCGCGGCCTGATCCGATTCTGACCGGCACACTTCACGGCGAGCCACCGGTTGGCTATTGTGAGGTGGGTCACAGCTAAGGAGATGACCTCATATGAACGTTTCCGAGCCCAAGCACACCGGTGGCTGCAGTTGTCGCTGCAACGCCTGCGACGGCGGCCATCATTGCCACAACATCGGCAGCGGCTGCAAGGTCAAGCTTTAATCCAGCGGCGCCGCCACCCGATCCCGGGTGGCGGCGCCTCTATTTTTGGGCCTCCCCGAGATTGACCGCCGGAATTGACGGGTATGCCAATCCGCATGGCAACCGCGCATTCCGGCAGGCTCCGCCGACCCCGAGTCGGCCTGCTGGCCGTACAGGGAGCCGCGCTGCTTGTCGCCGCGGCATTCCTCATCATCGCGATCGCCGGCTTCGCCCCTGGCCTTACCCACCGGGCTGAACTGTTCGGCGTCTTCAAAGTGTCGATGCTGCACAACCTGCTGCATCTGGCCTTCGGAGTGATCGGCCTGCTGCTCGCCCTCACCTTCGCCAGGGCCCGCGCCTACCTGATCGGCGGAGGGCTGTTCTACCTCGGGTTGTGGATTTACGGCCTGATCGTCGACGCGGACGGTCCGCGGGACATCTTGCCGCTCAACAACGCCGACAACTGGCTGCACCTCTCGATCGGTGTGGTGATGACCGTGCTGGGCCTCACGTTGGCCGGCAGCCGCGTTCCCACCGGCGCCGACGGTGAGCCGTTGTTGGCCGCGGAGGATTGACGCTCAGACGATCGACAGCGCGATCCCGTCGAGAATGTCGTGCTCGCTGACCACCAACTCGTCGATACCGGGTCGCTGGCCCAGCGCATACGCCAGTTCTTCGACGACGATCGAACCGCCGCCGATGACGTCGACGCGGCCCTCGTGCATCGGTCCGAGCGCAGCGCGCTGCTTGCGGGTCATCCCGATGAGCTGCTCACACACGGCCAACAGATCCGAAAACCCGACCCGGGACAGGTGGATCGCGTCGGGGTCATAGGTGGTCATGTGCTGGGCCAGCGCGGCCAGCGTGGTGAAGGTGCCCGCCACGCCCACCCAGGTCTTGGCCTGATCCACCGGCACCACCCGCAGCGCCTCGCCGAGACGTTCCCGCACCACCTCACGGGCGGCGGCCACCTCGGCCGCCGTCGGCGGGTCGGAATGCAGGCAGCGCTCGGTGAGCCGCACGCAGCCGATGTCGGCCGAGAAGCTGGCCCGCACCCCGTCGCCGTCGCCGACCACCACCTCCGTCGAGCCGCCCCCGAGATCCACCACGACGAATGGCGCTGCGGCACTGTCGAGTTCACCCACCGCGCCGTTGAACGACAGCTCGGCCTCCTCCTGGCCGCTGATCACCTCGGCGATCGCGCCGGGGACCGCCGAGTCGAGCACCTCGGCGGTCATCGCGAAGAACACGTCACGGTTGGCCGCATCGCGGGTCGCCGACGTCGCCACCATGCGCACCTTGGGAACGTCGAACCGTTTCAGCAAAGCGGCATAGTCCGCCAGCGCGGCTTGGGTGCGAGCCAGCGCATCGGGCGCGAATTGTCCTGTGGCATCGACACCTTGACCCAGGCGAACGATGCGCATCTCGCGGTGGACATCATGCAGCCGGCCGGCGACCATATCGGCGATCAGCAGCCGGATGGAGTTGGTGCCACAGTCGATGGCTGCCACCCGGTTGGTCTCTACGTTGATGTCCACTCCCCCTTGTCCAGAATTCCCGCCATCCCCGGCTCGACGGCCAGCACCGCCAGTGCCTCATCGCCAAACGGATTGACACCCCGGCCTTTTGCCAGCGAATGCGCGATCAGCACGTGCAGGCACTTGATCCGGTCGGGCATCCCGCCGCCGGTGAACGTCGTGTCCAGCGACTCGATCGCATCCCGCTCGGCCAGGTAGGACTCGTGTGCCCGACGGTAGGCCGCGGCCAGATCCGAATCCTGTTGCAGCCGTTCGCTCATCTGTCGCATCAGCCCGTCGGACTCCAGCCTGCTCGCCGCGGCGGTCAACACCGGATGGGTCAGGTAGTACAGCGTCGGGAACGGGGTGCCGTCGGGCAGCCGGGGTGCGGTCTTGACCACCGCCGGTTCGCCATTGGGGCAGCGATATGCGATCTCCAGTACGCCGCGCGGTTCCCGCCCCAACTGCCGGGCCACCGCATCGAGATCGGCGGGATCAACCACCGGGCGCCGGCGGTGGTGCAACGGGTTCCGGCGGTGGCGGCAACGGCAACTCTGGCTGAGCCGGATCGCCGACCGGGACCGGCGGCGGACCGTGCGGCGTGTCAGCGATGGTGTGCCACAACGACGTGTACCACGGGTCGGTATTGCGCACGGGTGCGGCCTGCGGGCCGGTATCGGGCGTGACGGCGGCACCGGCCGGCAGCTGCACCTGGTAGGGAATGTCGCCGGGCATCACGAAGCCCAGCCGTTCGCGGGCTTGGGCGGCGATGTACACCGGATCGCCGAGCTTGGCCTTCTGCGACTCCAGGTCGGCGATCTGCTTGCGCAGCGCCTCCTCCGACGCGGCCAGTTGTTTCATCTCGGTGCGCTGGGCGAAGTAGGTGCGCACCGGACCGGCGATGGTCAGCGTCAGCACGCAAACCAGCGCCGCCAAGATCGCCGCGCGGCGCGCGGTGAAGCCCAGTCGTTGTTCACTCTGCTGCTCCACCGAGGCCGCGATGGCCCGCCGGACGGGTTCGATGACACTGTGCCCGGTCGGTTCTTCAGCGGCGACCTTGGTCTCGGTGGGACGCGGTTCGCGTTTGGCCGCAGGCGACGTGCGCGAGCGGACCCGACCTGACGCACCCGGCCGGGAGGCCGGGGAACGCCGCTTGGGGTCGGGCCGCTTGCTTTCCGCCACAATAACGTCCTGCGCGGCCCTATTCGCCGGCCACGAACCGCGGGAACGCCAGGTCGCCGGCGTAACGTGCGGCGTCGCCGAGCGCCTCCTCGATGCGCAGCAGCTGGTTGTACTTGGCCACCCGCTCGCTGCGAGCAGGCGCGCCCGTCTTGATCTGCCCGCTGCCGACCGCCACCGCCAGATCGGCGATGGTGGTGTCCTCGGTCTCACCGCTGCGATGGCTCATCATCGTGCGGTAGCCGCTGTTGTGCGCCAGCGCGACGGCGTCGAGCGTCTCGGTCAGCGTGCCGATCTGGTTGACCTTCACCAGAAGTGCGTTCGCCGCCCCGCGCTCGATACCTTCCTCCAGTCGTTCGGGGTTGGTGACGAACAGGTCGTCGCCGACCAGCTGCACCCGGTCACCGATCGCGGTGGTCAGCTCGACCCAGCCGTCCCAGTCATCCTCGGACAGCGGGTCCTCGATCGACACCAGCGCGTAGGAGTCCAGCAGACCTGCGTAGAACTCCGCCATCTGCGCGGCGGTGCGGGTCTCCTTCTCGAAGGCGTAACCCGTTCCCTGCGTGTAGAACTCGGTGGCCGCCACGTCCAGGGCAAGCGCGACGTCGGTGCCAAGCGTGAGGCCGGCGCCCTCGATCGCGGTACCGATGAGATCCAGCGCGGCCCTGGTGCCGGGCAGGTCAGGGGCGAAACCGCCCTCGTCGCCCAACCCGGTGGACAGACCTTGCTTCTTGAGCACCGACTTCAGCGAGTGGTAGACCTCGGCACCCCAGCGCAGCGCCTCCTTGAAGCTCGGTGCGCCGATCGGGGCGATCATGAACTCCTGGACGTCGACACCGGTGTCGGCGTGCGCGCCGCCGTTGATGATGTTCATCATCGGCACCGGCAGGATGTGGGCGTTTGGGCCGCCCAGGTAGCGGAACAGCGGCAGACCGGCGGAATCCGCGGCGGCCTTGGCCACCGCCAGTGAGACACCGAGGATCGCGTTGGCGCCCAACCGCGACTTGTCGGGGGTGCCGTCCAGGTCGAGCAGCGCCTGATCGATCAGCCGCTGATCATCGGCGGACAGCCCGATGACCGCCGGGGCGATCTCGTCGAGCACCGCCTCGACGGCCTTCTCCACACCCTTGCCGCCGTAGCGGGCGGCGCCGTCGCGCAGCTCGACCGCCTCGTGCTCGCCGGTCGATGCGCCGGACGGGACGGCCGCGCGAGCGAAGGTGCCGTCAATCAGGGCCACCTCGACCTCGACGGTCGGGTTGCCGCGTGAGTCGAGAATCTCGCGGGCCGCAACCTGCTCGATGATGGGCACTTGGCTGTCTCCTTCGCGTCGTGGGGTGCGACGAATAGCCTAGATGGTCAACAGCGTGGCAGCGCTTCATGCACCTGAGCGCCCGAGCGCTCTTAGAGCGCATGCCCTTGCGCATACGCCGTCGCCCAGTCCCGGACGGTGCGGGCGTACTGGTCAGAGTGGTTGTAGGCGTGCAGCGCGTTCATCCAGCCCCGCGGTGAGGCCAGGTCCTTGCCGCGGAAGCACAGATACCCCGCCGCCGACAGCGCGGCGTCGTCGATGTTGTCCGGGCTGATCACCCCGTCGTTGTTGGCGTCGACGCCGTAGAGCCGCCAGGTTTCGGGGATGAACTGCATGGGTCCCATCGCCCTGGCGTAGACCGGCTCGTCATTGTCCAGCGACTGCTCGCTGTCGATGATCTCCAGGTTGCCATTGGTGCCGTCGAGGTGCACGCCGCGGATCGGTGGGCTGACGTCGCCGTTGGGCGCGATGACGGCGTCGCGGTAGGTGCCGTGGTGGCTCTCGACCATGCCGATCCCGGCCAGTGTCGTCCAGGCCAGATGGCAATCCGGGTTCTCCACCTCGGCCACCCGGGCGGCGTAGGCGTAGGCCTCCAGCGCGGTTATCGGGATACCGAGCGCAGGCGCCCGTTGGGCCGCCCAATCATGCAGCTGGTCGGCCGGCCTGCCCTTGGCATGGGTGTCGACCGAGGGCACCGGATCGCCCGGCGGTGGCGGTACACCGTCGGGAATCGGGGTGCCGAGCTGCCACGAGCAGCTAGAAGCGAGCAGCACGGCAGCCGCCGCAATGACGGCGACAACCCGCAGCCAACGCGTTGACGACACAGCACTCCTCGAACCCAATCAACCCTCTTATCGTCCCATGCGTTCGGGGTCATTAGTCCCCACCGATGATGCCAACGAGGCGATAACTTCGTTACCACCTGTCTGCTAAGGTGAGCCCATCCTTGCTTTGGTAAGCCTTGCTTACCTGGGACAATCCAAGTTAGTTAGGACTCGCCGAATGGCTGACGTGGCAGACATCGCGACCGGCATCCACAGCACACTCAGTGCGGCCGGCCCGAACATCTCCGCCCAGTTGTTCGGTAGCGGGCTGATCGGCCTGCGTGAAGGCCTGGAAGCCGGGATCATCGTCATGGTCCTGATCGCCTTCCTGGTGAAATCCGACCGCCGCGACGCCCTCAAATGGGTGTGGCTCGGCGTCGGCGCGGCGGTCCTGATGACGGTCGGGGTGTTCCTCACGATCCAGTACGGCGCCTACACGGTGACGGGCCTGGCCGCCGAGGCCATCGCCGGGGTGGCATCGCTGGTGGCCGTCGTGATCGTCACCTCGATGGTGCTCTGGATGCGCAAGGCGTCGGCCAGCATGTCCGGTGAGCTGCGGGCCGGGATGTCGAAGGCGCTCGACACCGGTGCGTTCGCGGTGTTGATGCTGGCGTTCCTGGCCGTCGGCCGGGAAGGCGTCGAGACCGCGTTGTTCATGGTCGGGTTCGCCGAAGCCGAGACATCCTGGCCGCTGCTCGGGCTGCTGATCGGCGTGCTCGCGGCGGCCGCGATCGCCTGGGGCATGTACGCCGGCGCCGTGCGGATCAATCTGGCCAAGTTCTTCTCCTACACCGGCGCGTTCCTAATTCTGGTCGCCGCGGGCGTCCTGTCCTACGGCATCGGCGCGCTGCAGACCGTGGGCTGGCTGCCCGGCCTCGGCTCCAAGGCCTTCGACGTCAGCGCGGGATTCAACTGGTCGGCCTGGTACGGCGAGATCATCCAGGGCGTCTTCAACATCACCCCGACCCCGACGGTGCTCCAGCTCATCTGCTGGCTGACCTACATCGTCGTCGTGCTCGCCCTGTTCTTGCGGCCCACCACTCCGGCACCAAGGCCGGCCAACGCAGCTTCCACCGAAGATTTCCAAGCCTCCGAAGATTCGGAGGCCTCCACCCTCTCTGAAAGGTCCCCTCAGTGACGCTGACCCACGGCATCAAGACCGGTACTGCCGCAGCCGCGGCGATCCTGGCCGGAGTCTCCATGGCGGCCTGCACGGCCAAAGAGACCAAGTCCGCGGACTCGAGCACCAATGCGGCCTCCGAGATCACGGTCAACGCCTCCGACACCGAGTGCAAGCTGTCGGGCACGCAGGCCGGGACCGGGCCGAGCACCTTCGTGATCACCAACAACGGGACCAAGGTCACCGAGTTCTACGTGTACGGCGAGGGCGAGCGGGTGATGGGCGAGGTCGAGAACATCTCGCCCGGTCTGCAGCGCAAGCTGGTCGTGCAGCTCGGCGAGCCCGGCAAGTATCAGACCGCATGCAAGCCGGGCATGATCGGCGACGGCATTCGTAACGACTTCACCGTCACCGGCAACGCCGTCGCGGTCGACGAGAAGGGCGAGTTCAAGGAAGCCTCCGAGAGCTACAAGCGCTACGTGAACAGCCAGACCGACGCCCTGATCCCGGCCACCCAGCTGTTTGCCGACGCCATCAAGAAGGGGGACGTCGCAGCGGCCAAGGCGCAATACCCGATCGCGCGCACCTACTACGAGCGCATCGAGCCGGTGGCCGAGTCGTTCCCCAACGACCTCGACCCGCGCATCGACCTTCGTGAGGCCGACCTGGAGCCCGGCCAGAAGTGGACCGGCTTCCACGCTCTGGAAAAGCAGCTCTGGGTCACCGGCCTGCAGCCCGACGCCAACGGGCTGGCCGACCAGCTGGTCGCCGACGTCAAGGAGCTGAACGACGGCGTCAAGGCACCGGACTGGACCATCGACTCCACCCAGATCGCCGGTGGCGCACAGGGTCTGCTCGACGAGATCGCGGCCAGCAAGATCAGCGGTGAAGAGGACATCTTCAGCCACACCGACCTGTGGGACTTCCAGGCCAACGTCGACGGTTCGCAAACCGCGGTCGCGTCGGTTCGCCCGATCCTCGACAGCCGCAACGCCGAGCTGGGCAAGCAGGTCGACAAGGGCTTCGCCGACGTCGAGGCGCTGCTTGCCAAGTACCGCAAGGGTGACGGGTTCGTGCTGTACGACACGGTGACCGAGCCTGCGCGCCAAGAACTCTCGCGTGCGATCGACGCGCTGAGCAAGAACGTGAGCCAGGTGCAGGGTGTCATCGCTCCCCAGTAATTCGAACGACGATCCGCAGCTGGCCCAGCCTGCGTCGCCAGGGCTGTCGCGACGCAAACTCTTCGGTGCCGCCGGTGTGACGGCCGCAGTGGTCGGCGCGGCCGGCGCCGGGGCGCTGGCCGGGCGGGCGTCGGCGGCCGACTCGCACACCGGCGGACTCGACAAGCCGGTGCCGTTCCGTGGTGAACACCAGGCGGGGATCGTCACCCCGGCCCAGGACCGGATGCACTTCGCGACGTTCGACGTCACGACCGACTCCAAGGCCGACGTCATCGCCATGCTCAAAGAGTGGACGGGCATGGCCGAGCGGATGACCGCCGGCGAGGAAGCCGTCCGCGACGGCGCCATCGGGCTCAATCCCTATGCGCCGCCGTCGGATACCGGCGAGGCGCTGGGCCTGCCACCCTCCCAGCTGACCCTGACGATCGGGTTCGGCCCGACGTTCTTTCTCAAGGACGGCAAGGACCGCTTCGGTATCGCAGGCCAGAAACCACAGCTGCTGGAGAACCTGCCGAAGTTCCCCAACGAGACGATGGACCCGGCCCGTTGTGGGGGCGATATCGTCGTGCAGGCGTGCGCCAACGACCCCCAGGTCGCCGTGCACGCCATCCGCAACCTGGCCCGCGTCGGCTTCGGCACGGTGGCGGTGCGCTACTCCCAGCTGGGGTTCGGCCGCACCTCGTCCACGACCCGTGAGCAGGCCACACCGCGAAACCTGTTCGGGTTCAAAGACGGAACCAACAACATCAAGTCCGACGAAACCGACGCACTCAACCAGCAGGTGTGGGTGGAGAAGGGTGACGGACCGGACTGGATGACCGGCGGCAGCTACATGATCAGCCGGCGCATCCGGATGCGCATCGAGTCCTGGGACCGCACAACACTTCTCGAGCAGGAGCGGGTGATCGGCCGGCAGAAGGGCAGCGGCGCGCCCAACGGGCTGACCCAGGAGTTCGAGGAGCTCAATCTCGACATCGTCGACAACAAGGACACCCCGCTGATCGACGTCGACGCCCACGTGCGGCTGGCATCACACCAGCACCTCAACGGGATCCGGATCCTGCGCCGCGGCTACAACTTTACCGACGGCTCCGACGGATTCGGCCACCTGGACGCCGGGCTGTTCTTCATCGCGTTCGTCCGGAATCCGGTGACGCAGTTCATCCCGATGCAGATGGAGCTGGCCCGCCGGGATGCACTCAACGAGTACATCACCCACAACGGCAGTGCGATCTTCGCCATCCCGCCGGGACTGCGGGACAGCGACTACTGGGGTTCGACGCTGCTCGGCTGATCGGCGACCGGCACGTCCAGATCGTCCGGCTCGGTCAGGTCGACGTCCTCGACCGCGATCTCGGGCACCTCAAAGTCGTCGTCGCCGGCGTCGATGAGGACCGTCTCGACATCGTCGCGCAGATCGTCATCTGCGGAGACCACCTCGGGCACCGGCGGCTCGTCCAGCGGCTCGCCGTCTGGCGCCGGCCAATGGCGGCGCCATTCGTCGGCGCTGACCACACCCAGCGGCGCGGCGGCGTCGAGCCGGCTTGGGGCGTCGGCATCGCGGCGGTTCGCCGCGATCGCGCGTTCGACGGCGCGCACGGTCTCCATGAACTCCAAAACCGACGTGCGCAGCTCGTTCTCGGCATCCTTGTCGGCCGCCACCGTGACCGTCACGATCGACGCCGGGATGAACTGGACAGGCAATCCCGCTGTCACGACCCGGGCAATCACCTTCTGCGCCAACGCCAGCGCCGGCTGACCGGTCGGGACCTCGTCGACGCAGGACACGCGTGTGTTCGTCTCGAGAGCCTTGCGCTCCTCCCACTGGGCCAGCTGGTCTTCCAGTGAGATCGATTCGCCTGCCAGCACCGCGGGCACCCGATTGCCGAGCTTGCGCACCAGCGCATCCGCGACATCGTCGATGGTGAACGCGTGCTGCGTCGCTTCCTCGGCGATCCGGGCGTGAAAAAGTACCTGCAGCAACACATCTCCGAGTTCGTCACGCAGCTCGTTGAGATCGCCGCCGCGCACCGCGTCGAACAGCTCGTAGGTCTCCTCCAGGAGATAGCGCCGCAGCGAGTCGTGCGTCTGTTCACTCTCCCACGGCCCGGTGGTGCGCAGCTTGTCCATGATCGCCACCGCGTCGACCAGCCGTTCACCGGGTTGAGGCTCCGGCACGGCGATCAACCGCTCGCCTGCGGCCAGGCGCGCCTGCACCTCGGGGTGCTTCCGATCGGAGGACAGCAGGACCGGCGCCTGGTCTCCGGTGAAGACCGGCCGCGCCGACGGCAGCGACCACGGCACCTTGACCGGCATCTCCTCGGTGTACTGCACGTCGCCGCTGAGTAATTCGACGGCGTCGACGGGCACCAGCGCGGGACGGCGCGGATCGACCAGGATGACGGTCACTGCCGCTCTCCCTTCTGCGCGCCTGCCGGTGTGAAGGTCGTTATATCAAGCTCGCCCTGCGGCTGTCCGTCAAGTGCAAGAAGCAGATCGGCAACCATCTGCACCAATTGCAGGTCACGGATCCGCGGCGCGCCGACCCCGCTGCCGGCCCGCGGGATCGGCACCTGCACCGTCGAGGTGGTCGCCCGGTAGCCGGCACCGGGGTACACCCGCTTCAGGCGCAGCTGCGCAGAGTCGGGCAGCGTCAGCGGTGAGACGCGAATCGTTGTGGCAGAACCACTTCCGGTGGCGGCCACTTCGGTGACCCCGTACCCGCGGCACAGCAGGCGCAGGCGGGCGACCGCCAGCAGCCGCTGTGCGGGTTCGGGCAGCGGCCCGTAGCGGTCGGTCAGTTCCTCGACGACCGCGACGATGCCCGCATCGTCGGTCGCGGCGGCGAGCCGGCGATAGGCCTCCAGCCGCAGCCGGTCACTGGCGATGTAGTCCGGTGGCAGGTTGGCATCGACCGGCAGATCGATGCGGACATCCTTGGGTTCCTCGGGTGTGGTCACCGTGTCACCGGCGAACGCAGCCTTATAGGCCTCCACCGCCTCACCCACCAGCCGGACATACAGATCGAATCCGACCCCGGCGACGTGACCGGACTGCTCGACACCGAGCACATTGCCCGCGCCGCGAATCTCCAAGTCCTTCAACGCCACTGCCATGCCTGCGCCGAGTTCGTTGTTCTGCGCGATGGTGGCCAGCCGGTCGTAGGCAGTCTCGGTGAGCGGCATCTCCTTGGGATACAGGAAGTAGGCATAGCCGCGCTCGCGGCTGCGGCCCACCCGCCCGCGCAACTGGTGCAGCTGAGACAGGCCGAAGGTGTCGGCACGTTCGACGATCAGCGTGTTGGCGTTCGAGATGTCCAGACCGGTCTCGACGATCGTGGTGCAGACCAGGATGTCGTAGTCGCGGTTCCAGAAGCCTTCGACGGTGCGCTCCAACAACTCTTCTGGCATCTGGCCGTGCGCGACCACCACCCGCGCCTCGGGCACCAGCTGCCGCACCCGGGCCGCCGCGGCGTCGATGCTGCTGACCCGGTTGTGGATGTAGAAGACCTGCCCGTCCCGCAACAGCTCGCGGCGCAGTGCGGCGGCGACCTGTTTGTCGTCGTGCCCGCCGACGTAGGTCAGCACCGGGTAGCGCTCCTCGGGCGGGGTGAGGATCGTCGACATCTCCCGGATGCCGGCCAGGCTCATCTCCAGGGTCCGCGGGATCGGGGTGGCGCTCATGGTCAGCACGTCGACGTGGGTACGCAGGCTCTTGATGTGTTCCTTGTGCTCGACGCCGAACCGCTGTTCCTCGTCGACGACCACCAGGCCGAGGTCTTTCCAGCGAATCGCGGTCTGCAGCAGCCGGTGCGTGCCGATCACGATGTCGACGCTGCCGTCGGCCATCCCGTCGATCACCGCCCGCGACTCGCCTGCGTCGGTGAACCGCGACAGGCCTTTCACGGTCACCGGGAAACCGGCCATCCGCGAGCTGAACGTCTGCAGGTGCTGGTCGGCCAGCAGCGTGGTGGGCACCAGCACCGCCACCTGCTTGCCGTCCTGCACGGCCTTGAACGCCGCCCGCACCGCGATCTCGGTCTTGCCGTAACCGACGTCACCGCAGATGACCCGGTCCATCGGCATGGGCTTTTCCATGTCGGCCTTGACTTCCTGGATGGCGGTCAGCTGGTCGACGGTCTCGGTGAACCCGAACGCGTCCTCCATCTCGGCCTGCCACGGGGTGTCCGGGCCGAAGGCGTGCCCGGGGGCGGCCTGCCGCTTGGCGTAGAGCGATACCAGTTCGCCGGCGATTTCCCGAACAGCCTTGCGTGCCTTGGTTTTTGTGTTGGTCCAGTCGCTGCCGCCGAGCCGGCTCAGACCCGGCTCCTGGCCGCCGACATAGCGCGACAACTGATCCAGCGAGTCCATCGGCACGAACAGCTTGTCAGCCGCCTGACCCCGCTTACTGGAGGCATACTCCAGCACCAGGTACTCGCGGCGCGCACCACCGACGGTGCGCTCGACCATCTCGACGAAACGCCCGATCCCGTGCTGGTCGTGCACCACCAGGTCGCCAGCGGTCAGTGCCAGCGGGTCGACGGTGTTGCGCCGCTTGGCGGCCAGCCGCTTGCCTTCCGGGGCGGTGGCCCGGTTGCCGGTCAGGTCGGTTTCGGTGATGACGACGAGGTTGGCGCCCGGCACGATGATGCCGTCGTGCAGTGGGCCCCTGAGCACACCGACCACACCGACTTTGGGGGCCTCGCCGGGCTCGAGCATGGCCGCCGGGGTGTCACGCTCGCCGAGCTGTTCGACGACCCGGTGGGCGGTGCCGGTACCGGGCGCGACGACCGCCGCGTATCCCCCGGTCATGACGTGAGCACGCAGCATCGCGAAGATCTCGTCGACAGTGCTCTGCTGCCCCCGCGCCGACGGGGCGCTGCGCACATCGAGTTCGACGGCGTTCTCGGCGGCGAGCTGGCTCAACGTCCACCACGGGCGGTTGCTCGCCCGGGCCGCGTCGCGCACGTCGTCGAGCTCACGAAAGCCGGACCCGCCGAGCTGCTCGAGATCGATCGGGGCGTCCCCGCCGATCGCGGCAACCGACCACGACGCTTCGAGGAACTCGCGTCCGGTCTTGATCAGGTCGTGCGCACGGGTGCGCACCTTCTCCGGGTCGCACACCAGCACCGGGGTGTCAGCGGGCAGGTGATCGATCAGCAGTGCCAGCTCATCGGGCCGCAGCACCGGCTGCAGCGCCTCCATCCCGTCGACCGGGATGCCTTCGGCGATCTTGGCCAGCATTTCCCCGACACTGCCGGTGATGTGGTCGTCGTCCGGCGGACGTGTCTCGATGAGCTTGGTGGCACGGGCCCGCACCGCATCGGTGAGCAGCAGCTCGCGGCAGGGCACCGCGACCACGGTCTCGACGTCGATCTCCGGGATCGAGCGCTGGTCGGCGACCGCGAACATCCGCATCTCGCTGACCTCGTCACCCCAGAACTCCACCCGGACGGGATGCTCGGCGGTCGGCGGAAAGATGTCGAGGATGCCGCCGCGGACGGCGAATTCGCCGCGCTTGCCGACCATGTCGACGCGGGTGTAGGCCAGCTCGACCAGCCGGGCGACCAGCTGGTCGAAGTCGAACTCCGCGCCGACGCGCAGCGTTACCGGCTCGATATCGGCCAGGTCCGGTGCCATCGGCTGCAGCAGCGAGCGCGCCGTCGTCACCACCACCCGCAGCGGTGGCCCCAGCCGCGGGTCGTCGGGATGGGCCAGCCGGTACAGCACCATCAGGCGCGCGCCGACGGTGTCCACGCCGGGAGAGAGTCGCTCGTGCGGCAGCGTCTCCCAGGACGGGAACATCACCGCCGAGTCGCCGAATACGCCGCGCAGTTCGGCGGTCAGGTCATCGGCCTCGCGCCCCGTCGCGGTCACCACAAGTAGCGGGCCACCGCGGGCCAGTGCGCACGCGGCATACAGCTGGGCGCTCGCCGGACCGACCAGAGTGAGTTCTTCGGGGCGTTCGGCGGCGCGCTGGGTGAGTTCGGCGAAAGCCGGCGCGGTGAGCGCCAAATCGACCAGCCCGGCTAACGGGGTCTGGACATACTGGTGCCCCGGTGCGGTCATGATCCCCCCATCCTAGGCAAGACCACCGAAGGCGTTGCGGCGGGCCGCGATTCGCCCGCCCGCTGTGACGCAGGTCGCGTCGGGTCTACTCGCCGCTCGCCGCCTTGAGAGTGGCGACCGTGAAGCCCGGGTCGGGAATGCCGTCGGGGAAGCGCTGCAGCGCCGCGACCGCAAGATCGGCCAACCGTTGCAGCGCCTCGACGACGCCTACCTCCGGCTGACCCGGCCGCGCCCAATACACCCCGATGGCACCCATCGGATCTGCCCCGACCATGGGGACCATGACCAGACTGCGCACGAAGGTCGGCCGGTAGGCCTCCTGCGGGATCCGGTCGTCTCGGCGGGTATCGGCGATCGTGACCGCCGTGCGGTGGATCATCGCCCAGCCGCTGATGCAATCCGAGACAGGGAACCGTTGCCCCTTCCACAGCGGACTCATCGAATCCTCGTCCGCGTAGTAACACATATCGCGGTCCAGCAGCACGAAGGTCGCGCCGTGCGCATCGGCAAGCCGGCGTGCCGCCACCTTGACCACCTGCTGGACATCCTCAAGCCGCTCGGCCGCTGTCAGCCCAGCCCTGATCTGGTCGAAATCCTCCCCATCGCCGACCACAGCGTCGTCCCCTCCTGCCAGCCCCCGACAGCTTCTCTGCGACGTAAGTTACCCAATATCGCAGCTGGGGCCGCTATTCACCCTCCAACTGCGGATCCGCTTCCAGATGGGTCAGCCCGTTCCACATCAGGTTCACCAGATGGGCGGCGACCATTTCCTTCTTCGGCTCTCGGGTGTCCAGCCACCACTGCGCGGTCATCGAGACCGAGCCGACCAGGGCCTGGGCGTAGAGCGGGGCCAATCCGGGGTCGAGGCCGCGGCGGGCGAAATCGCCGGCCAGGATCGACGACACCTGGCCGACCGCATCGTTGAGCAGGCTGGAGTAGGTGCCGGTGCTGATCGCGGCGGGTGAGTCGCGGATCAGGATGCGGAAGCCGTCGGTGCGCTCCTCGACGTAGGTCAGCAGGGCCAGCGCCACCCGCTCGACCCGCACCCGGGAGCGGTTATTGGTCAGTGACGACGTGATGCCGTCGAGCAGGGCCGACATCTCGCGGTCGACGACCACCGCATACAGACCCTCTTTACCGCCGAAATGCTCGTAGACGACCGGCTTGGAGACGTTGGCGCGCTGGGCGATCTCCTCGATCGAGGTGCCCTCATAACCGCGTTCAGCGAACAGTGTGCGGGCCACGTCGATCAGCTGGCGACGACGTTCGGTGCCGGTCATCCGGGCGCGCGGTGCCTTCGGCTCCTTCTCCGGTGCTGCCACGGCGTTAGCCTATCCCCGAGTCGCTCCGCTCCTGCCCGCCGGGAAGCCTAGTGGTTTGCACTAGAGTCTCAGGCGGACATTTCGGCCAGTCCGTCGTGGTGTAATCGGCAGCACCTCTGATTTTGGTTCAGATAGTTCAGGTTCGAGTCCTGGCGACGGAGCATATTGATGGAGGTCCAGGTGACCACTCATACCGACGCGGCTGTACTGGTTCTCGCCGCAGGTGCCGGCACCCGCATGCGTTCGGAAACCCCCAAGGTGTTGCACACCCTCGGCGGGCGCAGCATGCTCGCGCACGCCCTGCACGCGGTGGCCAAGGTCGCACCCCAGCACCTGGTGGTCGTGCTCGGCAAGGACCGTGAACGCATCGGCCCGGTCGTCACCAAGCTGGCCGACGATCTGGGCCGCGCCATCAAGATCGCCGTGCAGGAACAACAGCTGGGCACCGGGCACGCCGTGCTGTGCGGTCTGTCCGGGCTGCCCGATGATTTCGCCGGCACCGTCGTCGTGACCTCCGGGGACGTGCCGTTGCTGGATGCCGAGACCCTGGCCGAGCTGATCGCCATCCATCGCGGCCAACGTGCGGCGGCGACGATCGTGACCACGACGCTGCCCAACTCAACCGGATACGGCCGGATCCTGCGCACCCAGGACGGCGAAGTCATCGCGATCGTCGAGGAAACCGACGCCACCCCGCAGCAGCGCGCCATCCGCGAGGTCAACGCCGGTGTCTACGCCTTCGACATCGCCGAACTGCGGTCGGCGCTGAGCCGGTTGTCGGCTGACAACGCCCAGCACGAGCTCTACCTGACCGACGTCATCTCGATCTTGCGGGCCGACCACCGGGTCGTCCACGCCAAGCACGTCGACGACGCGGCCCTGGTCGCCGGCGTCAACGACCGGGTGCAGCTCTCGGAGCTGGCCCGCGAGCTCAACCGCCGCGTGGTGGCCGCCCATCAGCGCGCCGGCGTCACCGTCGTCGACCCGCTGACCACCTGGATCGACGTCGACGTCACCATCGGCGGCGATTCCGTCATCCGCCCCGGCACCCAGCTGCTGGGCGCCACCCGGATCGGCGCCCGCTGCGAGATCGGGCCCGACACCACACTCACCCACGTCAGCGTCGGCGACGACGCCTCGGTGATCCGCACGCACGGCAGTGAGTCGGTCATCGCCGACCGGGCGTCCGTCGGGCCGTTCACGTTCCTGCGGCCCGGCACCGAGCTCGGCGTGGCCGGCAAGCTCGGCACGTTCGTCGAGACCAAGAACGCTGTGATCGGGGCCGGCACCAAGGTCCCGCACCTGACCTACGTGGGCGACGCCGATATCGGCGAGCACAGCAACATCGGTGCGTCCAGCGTCTTCGTCAACTACGACGGCGAGAACAAGAGCCGCACCACCATCGGTTCGCACGTGCGCACCGGCTCGGACACCATGTTCGTCGCCCCGGTCACCGTCGGCGACGGCGCCTACACGGGCGCGGGCACCGTCTTGCGGGATGACGTACCGCCCGGCGCGCTGGCCGTGTCGGCCGGGCCACAGCGCAATATCGAGGACTGGGTGCAGCGCAAGCGCCCCGGCAGTGCCGCGGCGCAGGCCGCCGCCAAGGCCAAGGAGGCCGTGTCGGGTGACACGATCGAGTGATCGGCGTCGCCAGATGTTGCCTTTTTGGTAACCCGGGGATGTAGCACCGTACGATTGGCCCGTATCGATCTCCGACCGGCAAGGGCAGCACACAGTGGGCACGGACTGGACCGACAACCGCAAAAATCTAATGCTCTTCTCGGGCCGCGCGCACCCGGAGCTGGCTGAACAGGTCGCCAAGGAGCTCGACATCGAGGTCACCGCGCAGACCGCACGAGATTTCGCCAACGGTGAGATCTTCGTCCGCTTCGACGAATCAGTGCGTGGCTGCGACGCTTTCGTCCTGCAGTCCCATCCCGCGCCGCTGAACAAGTGGCTGATGGAACAGCTGATCATGATCGACGCGCTCAAGCGCGGCAGCGCCAAGCGGATCACCGCGATCCTGCCGTTCTACCCGTACGCCCGCCAGGACAAGAAGCACCGCGGCCGCGAACCCATCTCGGCCCGCCTGGTCGCCGACCTCTACAAGACCGCGGGCGCCGATCGCATCGTCACCGTTGACCTGCACACCGACCAGATCCAGGGCTTCTTCGACGGCCCGGTCGATCACATGCGGGCCCAGCCGCTGCTGACCGGCTACATCAGGGACAACTACAACTGCCAGGACGTCGTCGTGGTCTCGCCGGACTCGGGCCGGGTGCGGGTCGCCGAGAAGTGGGCCGACGCGCTGGGTGGCACGCCCCTGGCGTTCATCCACAAGACCCGCGACCCCAAGGTGCCCAACCAGGTGAAGTCCAACCGAGTCGTCGGTGACGTGGCGGGCAAGACCTGCGTTTTGACTGACGACATGATCGACACCGGCGGCACCATCGCCGGCGCGGTCAAGCTGTTGCACGACGACGGCGCCAAGGACGTCATCATCGCCGCCACCCACGGCGTGCTGTCCGACCCGGCCCGCGAGCGGCTGGCTGACAGCGGTGCGCGCGAGGTGATCGTCACCAACACCCTGCCGATCGACGATGACAAGCGGTTCCCACAGCTCACGGTGCTGTCCATCGCCCCCCTGCTGGCCCGCACCATCCGCGCGGTCTTCGAAAACGGCTCGGTGACAGGCCTTTTCGACGGGGACGCGTAGTTGCCAAGCACGATCTATCACAATCCTCGCTGCAGCACATCGCGCAAGACATTGGATCTGCTGCGCGACAACGGCATTGAGCCGACGATCGTCGAGTATCTGAAGACGCCGCCGTCACGCGCCGAGATCGCCAAGCTGATCGTCGACGCCGGGATCGATGTGCGCGCGGGCGTCCGCAAGCGCGAATCGCTCTACACCGAGCTGAATCTCGCCGAGGCAAGCGACGACGAGCTGCTCGACGCCATGGCGGCCAACCCGATACTCATCGAGCGTCCGTTCGTGGTGACGCCCAAGGGCACCCGCCTGGCCCGCCCGATCGAATCGGTGAACGAAATTCTGTGAGAGCGCGCAGCGCAGCCCTTTTCCTCATGCTGGCCATGACCGTGGCGGCGTGCGGGTCTGCGCCGCCGGACTACTCCTCGGTGTGGAGCACGCCTGCAACGACGACAACGACGGCGGCGCCCACCACCCCGGAGAAGCCGCTGCCGATCGTCGAATTCCTTTACGGCCATCAGGTTGTCGGTGAGCAGGTTCCGCTGGACAAGCTCACCGATATCAGGGTGACACTGGTTCCGCCGCCGGGCTGGGCCAAGCCCGCCACATCGAACTTCTCCCCCGGCACCGAAGTCATCGCCAAAAAAGACACCGATTCGATGGCGACGGTCATCGTGTTGAAGCTCAGCGGCAACTTCGACGTCGGCGAGGCACTGCAGCACGCCAACGTCGACGCCGAAGCGTCGAAGAACTTCACCAAACTCAACGCCTCCACCGCCGACTTCGACGGGTTCCCGTCATCAATGATCGAGGGCAGCTACGACACCGCCGGCAAGCGGCTGCACACCTACCGCCGCGTGGTGATCCCGGCGACCCCGGCACCGGCTTTCCAGCGCTACCTTGTGTTGTTCTCGGTGACGACGGCGGCCGACCAGACCGTGGCCGAAGCCGGTGACGTCGAGGCGATCATCAGGAGCTTCAGCGTCGCGCTCAAATAGCCCGTGACCCTAGAGTGGTCGCCATGAGTTGGACCGCTGCAGATTTGCCGTCGTTTGTCGGACGTACCGTCATCGTCACCGGAGCCAACAGCGGGTTGGGTCTGGTGACCGCCCGCGAGCTCGCCCGCGTCGGCGCACACGTCATCCTGGCGTGCCGCAACACGAACAAGGGCGCCGAAGCCGCCGCGACCATGACCGGCGATGTCGAGGTGCGCAGCCTCGACCTGCAGGACCTCGCCTCGATCAAGGAGTTCGCCGACGGCGTGGGCAGCGTCGACGTGCTGATCAACAACGCCGGCATCATGGCCGTCCCGTACGCCGTGACCAAGGACGGGTTCGAGAGCCAGATCGGCACCAACCACCTCGGGCACTTCGCGCTGACCAACCTGCTGCTGCCGAAGGTGACCGACCGCGTGGTCACGGTGTCGTCGTTCATGCACCTGCTGGGCAAGATCAGCCTCAAGGACCTGAACTGGAAGGCCAGGCCGTACTCGGCGTGGCTGGCCTACGGTCAGTCCAAGCTGGCCAACCTGCAGTTCACCAGCGAACTGCAGCGGCGCCTGGACGGTGTCGGCTCGACGCTGAAGTCCCACGCCGCGCACCCCGGGTACTCGGCCACCAACCTGCAGGGCCAGACCGGCAACCGGCTGGGCACCAGGGTCTGGGACGCCGGCAATGCGCTGGTGGCCACCAGCCCCGACTTCGGCGCACGCCAGACGCTGTACGCCGCCAGCCAGGACCTGCCGGGCAACAGCTTCATCGGCCCCAAATTCGCCATGCGCGGACCGACCGGGCAGTCGCCGCGCAGCCCGCTCGCCAGCAACCAGGCATGCGCTAACGCGCTGTGGCGGCTATCCGAGCAGCTCACAGCCACCGAATTTCCTCTCTGAGGTTCTCGTCGGCTACCCTGGTGGCCGCGTCACGGCGAGGGTGGTCCAGCCACCGTTATCGACGAGGCAACCTGATCGATTGGTGCCTGCCTTCTCCGTGTGGATGAACCCCAACAGGCAATTCAGGAGCACCGATCATGGCCACAGGCAGCACCAACAAGCTCACCGCAGATGTGCGGGACAAGACCGGCAAGGGCGCATCGCGTCAGGCCCGCCGCGACGGCAAGGTTCCCGCCGTCCTCTACGGCCACGGCGCCGAGCCGCAGCACCTCGAACTCAACGCCCGTGACTTCGCCGCCGTCCTGCGCCACTCCGGCACCAACGCCGTGCTGGCCCTGGACATCAACGGCAAGGAGCAGCTGGCGCTGACCAAGGCGCTCGCCGTGCACCCGATCCGTCGCAGCATCCAGCACGCCGACCTGGTGATCGTCCGTCGTGGCGAGAAGGTGACCGTCGAGGTCAACGTCCACCTCGAGGGCGACGCCGCCTCCGGCACCCTGGTCACCCAGGATGCCACTGCCATCGAGATCGAGGCCGAAGCGCTGTCGATCCCGGAGCACCTGACCGTCTCGATCGAAGGCGCCGAGGAAGGCACCCAGATCACCGCAGGCCAGGTCGAGCTCCCCAAGGGCGTCACGCTGGTCAGCGATCCGGACCTGCTGCTGGTGAACATCGTCACCGCACCGTCGGCTGAGGAACTGGAGTCCGAGGGCGGCGGCGAGTCGGTCGAGGAGCAGGCCGCCGACGCGGCCGAGGCCGCCGAGGGCGGGGGCGAGTCGGCCGAGGCCGAGTAAGCCCGGATGGCCGAACCCCTGCTGGTTGTCGGCCTCGGCAACCCGGGTCCGCAGTACGCCAAGACCCGGCACAACCTCGGCTTCATGGTGGCCGATCTGCTCGCCGGTCGCATGGGCGCACAGTTCAAGGTGCACAAGCGTTCTGGCGCGGAGATCGTGACCGGCCGGCTCGGTCATCGTCCTATCGTGCTGGCCAAGCCGCGCACATACATGAACGAGTCCGGACGCCAAGTCGGTCCGTTGGCGAAGTTCTACTCGGTGATACCGACCGACATCATCGTCATCCACGACGAGCTCGACATCGACTTCGGCCGGATCCGGCTGAAGCTCGGTGGCGGCGAGGGTGGCCACAACGGACTGCGGTCGGTGGCTAGTTCATTGGGCACCAAGAACTTTCAGCGGGTGCGCATCGGGGTCGGCCGCCCGCCGGGCCGCAAGGATCCGGCGGCGTATGTGCTGGAGCCCTTCACTTCCGCCGAACGCCCGGAGGTGCCTGCGATCTGCGAGCAGGCCGCCGACGCCACCGAGCTGCTGATCGAGGTCGGCTTGGAGACCGCCCAAAACCAGGTGCACGCCTGGTGACAACGGCGTAAGGATTCGCCAGGCGGGCGTCAGAATTCCGTAGAGATCGCTGACCCGGCGTCGCTGCCGACGTAAACCTGAATACGTGAGTAATTCTCGTGTGTGGGGTTCCTTCGACGCCTATCCGGCGCGCTATGGCGTGGCCCGCTACCGCCTGGTGGTGTTCCCGCCGGGTATCACCGCCCGCGAGCGGCGAATCTTGAGGGCGTGGCGAAGTTGGCCGCTGTGGGGTGCGGCGTTGTGGTTGGGCCTGCAGATCGGCGGCGAGTTGGCCGGGATGCCCGAGACGGCGCTGATCGGCGGGTCGATGATCTACATCGCCGTGGGCGCTCTGATGTTCGTGCTGGCGGGTGACACCCGGCTGCGGGTGCGCACGCTGTCCGCCATCAATATGGCCGGCTACGGCCACGAAGATGCCGACCGACGGTATGCGAACTTGCGTGTGATGGCGCGGACGCTCGATCATGCCGACCTCGATCTGGCGGAGGACCGCATCTCCCCACCGGAACACGAGGCTCGCTGGTGGCAGGTCTACGACGTTCTCGACGCGATGGCCAGCTCAGCAGCCGCATCGCGTACCAGCCACACTCCCAGCGCGATCAGCGCGGCGGCCTCAAAGCCGGCGATGCCGCGTTCCACCAAGCCGAGCGGGATCAACGTCCACCACCGTTGACCGGTCATCATGCCGACCGCGATGGCGCCGAACAGCACTGTGAGCCAGCCGATTCCGATGACGGCGAGCCACCTTGCCACCCGGGCGGCGACGGTCTGACCACGGGCGACGAGCAGCACCGACCCAGTTGTGCTTGGGAAACGCAACGATCGCCACGAGGCCGACCACCCACAGCGTCATGAATACCGACCCGGCCGAGAGCGACCGCACCCGACCGGCACGGATCAGGCCGTACAGCAGCGCCGCCGAACCGCCGGCCAGCATCAGCACGGCAGCGACGAACACCCAACTGCCGGAGGTGTACACGTATTCGGAGATGGTCGCCGACCGCAGCTCTCCGCGCCGGGACTGCTGACCGCCGACTGTGGCGTCCAGAGCGAGCACCATGACCATCGCCGCAACGGCACCGAACACCCCGATCCAGCCGAGCGCGCGTACCATCGGCCCAGCCTACGCGCGCCCCCGGACTCCGGAGTCCACAACCTTGACCGGTTTGTGCGGGTAGCGCCGTTCCGCATGCGCCTTTGCGGCTGAATTCGGCAGCACGTAAAGGGTTTCGGACTTCTCCTGCAGCGGTCGCAGGACGAGGTCCATGAACCCCTTGCGATCCTCGAGGTAGGGCTCGATGACGTCCTCACCGGCCGGGCAGACCGCCAGGCAGTAGGCAGCCTTGTAGTTGGGCTTGAACGCGAGGCTCTGCCACATCGAGGCGTTCTCCGAATCGGTGACGCGGGAACGGAAGTCGGCGGCATCCTCGCTATCGGCGACGGTCTGCACCCAGTCGGTGAAGCCACCCATGAACTCGCGATAGTTGTGCACCGAACAGGCGACGAAGTCGAATTCTCCGTCTTTCTTGATCGCGCCGACCGGGCACGCCGCAACGCAGAGCTTGCATTCCAGGCATGGCGAATAGTCCAGTGGCGCACCGTAACTGCTGACCGGTGCATCGACGAGAATGGTGGCCAGCAGGATGAAGTTGCCGAACTTCGGGTGGATGACGTTGCGGTGGATACCCATCACACCCAAGCCGGAGGCCACCGCGACGGGCTTGTGCGCGATCACCCAGATCCGGCCCGGGTAGCGATCCATCTCCATGGGGAAGGTGGCCGACGGGTTGAGCACGCGGTGGCCGGCATCCTGCAACGTGCGGGTGATCCGGTGGGCGGCTTCGTTGATCAGCTCGCCGGTGCGGTGAAACTCCTGGTTGGCCACGCTGCGCGCGACCGAGCGCACATTGTCGCGGTTCATCCGCGCGACCAGGCTGATGTAACTCCTGGTGCCCGGAAGTGCGGCCTCGGCGTGCTCACGTTCGCCGGCCAGCTCCGGGTTGTCCACACTGGCGAACGCCACATCGTCGGCGCCGGCGGCCAGGCACAGCTCGCGCAGCCAGTCGGCGTCGATCACCCGTGGCGGTTCCTGGCGCTGGCGGGCGCGCGCGGCCTGCACGGTCGGATGTTCGGCCAAGCGCGGCGGCAGGTTCATAGCTGAGTACAGTACACCATACTCAGCTGAGGCACCCCTCGTGATCCAGAACACCTCCGCTGACAGAATATCGTTTGCCTATGTAATGTTGGCCAACAGCATGGCTTGGGCAACCGGAATACGACGCTGATGCGCCAGGGTCCGTTGGCAGGGCGTTATCCGGCAGTGGCCGCCATGGTCACCCTCGCACTGATCCCCTACCTGGCGCTGTCGGCCGCGCTCGACCCGCTGGTGCCGATCATCTCTGCCCAGCTGCACATGACGACCCAGGCGATGGCGCTGAGCTCGGGGCTGGGCAATGCGGCCTACGCCGTCGGCACGGTGCTCGCCGTCCAATTCGCCCAGCATCTCCCCCAGCGCCGCATGCTGGTCGGGTACGCGGTGGTGCTGGTCGTCGGTTCGGTCACCGCGGCCGCCGCCCCCAACGCGACGGCATTCATCGTCGGCCACGTCCTGCAGGGTTTGGCAACCAGCATGCTGTTGATCGCCGCGGCACCACCACTCACGATCGGGTTCCCTCGCGAGAAGCTCCGCAACACCGCGGTGATCATGAACATGTGCGTGTTCGGGGCCGTCGCCCTCGGACCGTTCGTCGGCGGAGTGCAGGCTTCAGCCCACGCTTGGCGCCCGCTGTTCTGGATCGTCGCGGTGATCGCCCTGCTGGCACTGATCCTGGCGGCCCTGACGTTCGACGATGCGCCGCCGGCCGATCGCGACGCCCCCTGGGACGTGACGGCGATCGCACTGGCCGCCGTGGGGTGTACGGCCGCGTTCGTGGGCGCCGCGCAGCTGACGAGTCACGAGTTTTCCGACGTGGCGGTGACCGGACCGATGTTCGGCGGCCTGGCCCTGATCGTGGCGCTGATCGTCTACCAGTTCCGCGCGCGCCGGCCGCTGCTGACCATCCGCACGATGATGACGAGCGCGATCCCGGTCGCGGGCGTGGGAGTCGCGCTGTTCGCCGCGGCGGCTTCGGTCGCGGCGACCGCACTGACCGCGTCGGTCTTCATGCAACACTTCAGCCCCGTCCAGGTCGGCCTGTTGTACCTGCCCGAGCTGGGCGGTGCGCTGGTCATGGCCGTGGTGTTCGGCATCGTGATCTCCCGACGGGCCATGCACTTCCTCCCGCTCGTCGGTATGGTCCTGCTGGCGGCCGGCATCGCGGTGTTCCGGGCATCGCTTCCCGCGAATGTGCCACTGGCGCTTGTCGGTTCGGCGCTCACGGGTCTGGCGTTGGGCGCAACGGTCGCGCCCGCGTTGTTCGTGGCCGGGTTCTCGCTGCAGTCCAACAGTTTGCAGCGGGTTTTCGCGATCATCGAACTGCTGCGCGCGGTCGCGGCGTTCATGGTGGCCCCGATCTTCACCCATCTGGCGACGCGATACTCCGGTGACCTCCTCGAAGGAACCGGTGTCGCACTGTGGGTCGGGTTCGCGCTCGCGATCGGTGGCGCGGTGTTCGGCGTCGCCATTTACGCACTCAGCGGTGCGCGCCCACAAACACCGGACCTCGACGAGTTCCTCGACGGCGACTCTCCCGCTTGGTATTCGCCGCCGCTGCTGGCGCGCCTACGCCGGCTCCCGCCGCCACCGTCCCCGCTCGTCGCGGCGGGCCGGACGGCACCGGCGCCGCATCGCCACCCGTTGACCCCGACCGGGCCCGTGCTGTTCGCCTACGACGGTTCAGAACTGGCTGGCCACGCGATAATGCAAGCCGCCGAACAACTTTCGCCTCGTGACGCCGTCGTGGTCTGCGTGTGGCAGCCCGTCGACGTCGGGTTCACGCCACTGGACAACCAACCCTTCGACGCCGACCGGGCCAGCCAGGTACGGCTGGCCGCTGAGCGGACCGCCGCCCATGGCGCAACCCTGGCAGACGAGGCCGGGTTCCGATCCTGCAGCGTGGCGATCGAGGCATCGCCGACGTGGAAGGGCATCGTCGAAGCCGCTGACGGGCACCGGGCCAGCATGATCGTGCTCGGCCCGCATCGCCGCAACGGCTTGCTCGGGCACCTCCAGGGAAGTGTCCCCGCGGCCGTCGTCGCCCACACCACGATCCCGGTTCTCCTGATCCCCGAACCGTCGAGCACGTGCTCGACCCAGAGGCCACCGGCCCGCACGGACGCCAAGGTAGCGTCGGGGGCGTGAATACCCTGCGTGATCCGAAGGTGGCCTCGGTCATCGACCGCATGTACACCGAAGCAAGCGACCAGATGGCACAGCTGCACGAGCGCGGCGCCCAGTTGATCAAGGCGACCACCGCGCAGGAACGCGCCGATGCGTTCAGCGACTTCTATCTGCCGGTGACCCCGGAATCCGGCCAATTGCTGTACACCCTGGTCCGCGCTACCCGGCCCGCACTCGTCGTGGAGTTCGGAATGTCGTTGGGGCTCTCCGCAATTCATCTGGCCAGCGCGGTACGCGACAACGGCGCCGGGCGGGTCGTGACCACCGAACTCAGCGCCGCCAAGGTCGTCGCCGCCAAGGCCAGCTTCGCCGAGGTCGGCCTCGACGACCTGATCACCGTGCTGGAGGGCGACGCGCTGCAGACGCTGGCCGGCATCGAGGAGCCGGTGAACTTCGTGCTACTCGACGGCTGGAAGGATCTCTACGTCCCAGTCATCCAGCTCCTGGAGCCGAAGCTGAGCCCTGGCGCGCTCGTGATCGCCGACAATACCGGCCTACCGGACGCCCAGCCGTATGTGGACTACATCCGTGACCCGGCGAACGGCTATGTGGGCGTGAGCTTCCCGGTCCGGAACTCCGACGCCATGGAGATCAGCTGCCGGGCCTGCTAGGTCGATCCCCGAGTCGCTTCGCTCCTGCCCGCCGCTACGTGACCAGCGCCACCGAGTTGGCGCGACGCAGCTTGCCCGACGGGGTCTTCGGGATGGTGCCCGGCCCGAGGACCACGACATTGCGCGGCCGCACGTCGACCTCGGCGACCACCTCGTGGGCGACCTCATGCTCGATGCGGCGCACCGCGGCGGGATCCTGCCACGCGTTGGATTCGACGGCCACCGCGAACGTCTCGCGGGAGTGGCCGGCGTCGAGCCGGACCGCGACCGCACATCCGGGGCGCACCCCTTCGACGCGGCTGGCGGCCCGCTCGATATCGGTCGGGTAGATGTTGCGGCCGGCCATGATGATGACGTCCTTGACGCGACCGCACACCACGACGTGGCCGTTCTCCAGCAAGTAGCCGAGGTCACCGGTGTCGTACCAGCCGTGCTCATCCTGGGCGGGAACGAAGCCACCCATGGTGATGTAGCCCGGGGTCAGCGATTCACCGCGGAGTTCGATGATGCCAACGCCACGCGCAGGCAGCACGTTGCCGTCCTCGTCGACGATGCGCGCCTCGAGGTCCGTCAGCAGGGGGCCCAGCGTGGCCAGCCGACGGGTGTTGCCCTTCGAGGCGGGCACCGCGCGGCGCAGAGCGGCCAGCAGGTCTGCGTCGACCTCGTCGACCACCAGTCCGGCGTCGCATTCGGAGAACGACACGGCCAACGTGGTCTCAGCCATGCCGTAGGCGGGCAGGATCGCCGATTCCCGCAACCCGAACGGCTTACCCGCGTCCAGCAGGTCTTCGACGTCGGCAGGCTCGACCGGCTCGGCGCCGGACAGCGCGAACCGCAGGGTGGACAGGTCGAACTCGCCGGGCTTGGCCTGGCGGCGCAACCGCTTGGCGAACAGCGCGTACGCGAAGTTCGGCGCCGCGGTCATGGTGCCCTTGTACTTGTCGATGAGCTTGGCCCACAGCAGCGTGTCCCGCAGGAAGTCCATCGGGGTGACCTTGACCAGCTCGGCACCGAAGTACATCGGGATCGTCAGGAAGCCGACCATGCCCATGTCATGGAAGCAGGGCAGCCAGCTGACCATGACATCGTTGTCGATGTCGTACTTGGCGCCGATGAACATCGCCTCGGCGTTGGAGTGAATGTTGCGGTGGGTGATGACCACGGCCTTGGGCGAACCGGTCGACCCGGACGTCAGCTGCATCAGCGCGACATCGTCTTCGGAGGTCTCGACGGGGTCGATGGGCTCGGCGGCCAGCAGCGCCTCCACCGTGAGCACCTTGACGCCGCGCTCCTCGAGCACCGGCACGGCGATCAGGAAGGGGTCGGAGACGATGACGGCCTTGGCCTCGATCATGTCGATGACCGTGGCGGTGTCCTTGGCCCACTGCTCCAGGTCGGTGCGCGGGGTGGGCTGGTGCAGCATCGTCAGGCTGGCGCCACGCATCCACAGGGCTTGGGCCGTCGGCGCGATCTCCACCGGAGCGCCGGCCAGCACGCCGACTGCGTCGCCGAGGCCGATTCCCGCGGCTTCCAGGCCACCTGCGATGCGACGTGCACGTTCGTGCACTTCCCACCACGTGTGCCGCACCGGCTCATTCGGTTCCCCAGTGACCATGCCCTTGCTGCTGGTCAAGGCACTGTGGAACATCTTGTCGGTGAAACGGCTCACGACGACCTCCTCGGCATCCGGAGCTGGCTGATCAGCGACGTTGAATTCATGCTCCACCTGCCGCAACGCACTGCATAGACGGCACGCTGGAACGACTGGGGAGCGGTTCGGTCTCGAAATGGTGATGGAGCGGAGCAACAGCGGTACCGCCGGACCATCGCCCGCCCCGGATCGGGGTGGGCGAGAAGCACATATGCAGTGCCAGGCCGCTAGTCATCACCGCCGATCATCTTAAACTTCCCTTAAGTTACTGCCAAGTTTTCGACGGTAATGAGAAGCGCGTCACAGTTTGGGTCCGGCGGGCAGGAGCGCAGCGACCCGGGGATTAGGTCCGGGTGACTCAACTGGAAACGATGCGGGCGCCATGGACCGGGCCGCTGGCCACTCGCACGGTGCGGCACACGTCGGCACCCGCCAGTTCGGTGCCGACGTCGACAGCCGCGGCCGCCGATTCGCACAGGAACGCGCACGTCGGGCCGGACCCAGACACGATTCCGGCCAGCGCCCCCGCCTCGGCGCCGGCCCGCAGTGTCCGGCGCAGGCCCGGGTTGAGGCTCAACGCGGCCGCCTGCAGGTCATTGCCCAGCAGGGCGGCCAGCTCACGGGGATTCCCGCCGGCCAGCGCGCCCAGGAGCGGCTCGGGGTCGCTCAGCCTGGGCGGGTCCCCGGTCTCCCGCAGTCGGTCGACCTCCTTGTAGACCGCAGCCGTCGACAAACCGCCCTGACCGAAGGCCAGCACCCAGTGAAACGTGCTGCGGGCCAACACCGTCGCCAGCTCCTCGCCGCGGCCGGTGCCCAGCGCGGTACCGCCGTGCAGCGCGAAGGGGACATCGCTGCCCAGCTGCGCGGCCAGCCCGTGCAGGTCGCGGCGCGGCACACCCAGCTCCCACAGGTTGTTCATCGCGACCAGGACGGCCGCGGCGTCGGCGCTGCCACCGGCCATCCCGCCGGCCACCGGGATCGACTTCTCGATGGTGATCTCGACATCGGGTGCGCGCCCGACATGCTCGGCCATCAGCTCGGCGGCCTGCCAGGCGATGTTGCGCTCGTCGACGGGCAGATCGTCGGCACCCTCCCCCACCACCCGCAGGGACAGCACATCGGCGTTGCGCACCGTCACCTCGTCGACCAGCGACACGGCGTGAAAGACAGTGGCGAGTTCGTGATACCCGTCGGCGCGGCGATCACCGACCTCCAGATACAGGTTCACCTTGCCCGGCACGCGTACGGTCACCGACCCGGTCGGCACCCACTCGGACGCGGCGGAACCGTTGGACGGGGGCACCGGACGAGACTATCGCGCCGCGCGCGATTCGCCGGTCGGTCGCCGACCCGCGACTCTAGGGTCGAAGCGTGGTGCATCCCGGACAGTCGTTCGCGGGCTACGTCGTCGAAAACCTGCTGGGCCGCGGCGGCGAGGCAGCGGTCTACCTCGCCCGCGGCGCGGGCCAGCGGCATCCGCTCGTCGCACTGAAGGTGCTCGACTCCCAGCACCGCGATCACGCCGGCACCGCCCGGCTGGCCAGGGAGTACCGGATCGCAGATCGCCTGCGGCACCGCCACATCGTGCAGGTCTTCGACCACGGCGAGCACTGGATGACGATGCAGTACGTCGACGGCGGCAACGCGACCCGGCTGCCATCTCTGGAGGCCAAGCTCACCGCGCTCGGCCAGATCGCCATCGCCCTGGACCACGCCCACCGCGACGGTGTCGTTCATAGCGACGTCAAGCCTGCGAATATCCTCGTACACCAGGATTTTTCATCTCGCGGCGCGGTACTGATCGACTTCGGCGTCGCGCATGTGCTCGCCGAGGACGTCTGGCATCGCCCGACCCAGGTGGTGGCGTCGCTGCCCTATGCCGCTCCCGAACTCCTCCAGGGCCGGCTACCCCAGGCCGCAACAGACGAATACGCACTCGCCTGCACGGCGCTGGAATTACTCACTGGCGCACCGCCATTCGCCGCTGACGACCCGTTGGCGCTCGTCAATGCTCAACTACACCTGCCGCCACCAGAGGTGTCGCGACAGATCCCTTGGCTGACAAGGGGATTCGACGTGGTGCTGGCCAGAGCTATCGCCAAAGACCCAGACCGCAGATATCCGTCATGCACCGAGTTGGTGCATCAGCTCGCCGAGACAGTGCGCCCGAGCGCTCAGAACACCTGAGCGGGCCGCGACGGGCCTTCCGAGGAGTCGGTCGCGCTGGGGAAGTCGACGGAGCGCTGCAGCAGGCGGACGAAGTCGGCCACGGTCAGCGTCTCCCCACGACGGGCGGGGTCGATGCTGGCGGCCAGCAGGCGCTCGGCGGACTCGTTGCCCGTGCCTGCCCATTCCAGGAACGCGTTGCGGGCAGTCTTGCGGCGCTGCGCGAAGGCGATGTCGATCAGATCGAACACCTGCTGGCGGAAGCCGTCGTCCTCGGGCCACGGCGAAACTTCGTGACGGTCGATGCGGACCAGGCCCGAGTACACCCGCGGGATCGGCCAGAACACCGTCGGCGACACCATGCCGTAGCGGCGGACCTTGCCGAAGAATCGCACCTTGACGCTGGGCACGCCGTAGTCCTTGCCGCCGGGCTCAGCCGCCAGCCGCTCGGCCACCTCGGCCTGGACCATCACCATCACGGTCCGGATCGACGGGAATTCGGCCAGCAGATGCAGCAGCGCCGGAACGGCGATGTTGTACGGCAGGTTGGCCACCACGGCGGTCGGCTGCTCGGGCAGATCCGACCGCTCGATGCCAAGGATGTCCTGGTTCAGCACCGTCAGCCGGTGAATCTCGCTGTGCGAGTGCTCAGCAACCGTCTTGGGCAGGCGCGCGGCCAACACCGGATCGATCTCGATGGCGCTCACGGTGGCGCCACGGTCCAGCAACGCCAACGTCAGCGAGCCCAGGCCGGGGCCGACCTCGAGGACATGGTCATGCTTGTTAATGCCAGACGCCGAGACAATGCGACGCACAGTATTTGCGTCGTGTACGAAATTCTGGCCCAGAGATTTACGCGGCTTGAAGTCGAGTTCTTTGGCCAGATTTCTGATCTCGGTACGTCCGAGTAGACGAATTGTCACGATGCACCCCTACCACACACGGGCCACGCTCCCCAGCCTTGTCGCGAACGTGTTACTTCAGCAATTGCAATTTGTTCTTCTCTTGTTGCCAGATCGGCACGGCTAGCATAGCGCAGTCCGCCGTTTCTTTCCCAGGTGTTTTGATCAAATTGCACGCCACCGTAGTAACCGTTGCCGGTATTGATCGCCCAGTTCCCGCCGGCTTCGCACCTGGAAATGGCATCCCAAATGGGTCCGTTGAGCACCGGAGGCACCTCGGTGCCCGGCTTTGTGCCCACCCTCAGCACCGAATCACGGGCCGGGACAATGACGATATTGGCAACGGGCAGCCGTCCGGTTTCCACACCGTTGACCGTCGCGACAGCAAAAGTCACGTCCTGTAGGCCGGGCGTTCCGGGATCTTGAACGACCTGGCGGCTCATGTTCATCGTCGGGTCCTCGATCCGCTGGGCCAACGGCGCCAGGGGCATCTGCGCAGTGACGTTCTGGACCCGCGTCCGCGTCACCTGGATCTGCATTCCGGCGATGACCGGGGAGGACGCCGCGGGTACGACCGAGTCGGCCTGTTCCAGCGGCGCGCCAGCGGCGGTGAGCAGACCGGCCACGTTCGGGGCGGCCAGGTGGACCGTGCTCACCACGCCGCCATCGTTGATCTGCACTGTCTTCGCGCTGACGACGGGAAGAGCCATGCCCTCAAGGGGCAGCCGGCTGCCGCGCGAGGCCGCGGCCGGAGCGGTGTCGGTCATCCGCAGCTGGGCCAGGGCCTCATCCACGGTCGACGCGGTGGTCCACACCTGCTTGGAATCCTGGCCGTCCAGCGAGATCTGCAACGGCCGGCTGCGCCGCAGCACGATCGTCTCGGCGTCGTTCACCGACTGGTTGGCGCCCGGGAAGAGGTCGTCGCGGTCGCCGACGGTGTAGCCGTTCTCTTGGACGACGTCGATCACCCGGGACTTCATCGTGCTGACCTTCAGCTGGGTCCCGTCGATGTTCAGCGTCACGGTCTTGTAGGAACTCACCGCGAACGCCCCGGCACCGGCCAGTGTCAGCAGCACTGCGGCGATGACGAGGCGAAGGATCGGTGACGGCGACTGGTGGAGCTTGGTCAACGCATTCAAAAGTTCGATCCTGCCTAAGCACTAAACGAAAGAAGGGGCCGACTTTGGCCCCCTTTGATCACAAGACGGTAACGAACCAGACCGGACCGGAGCAACCCGGGCCCGCGGCTCTCAACAGACCCTTAGAGACCGTAGACCCGTCGCGCGGTGGCCGACGACTGCTCTGCCAGCAACTCTGCCGGCCGGTCGACGACATCGGCCAGCGCGCGCACGGTGTAGGGCAGGCAATAGGGCTCGTTGGGCGCCCCGCGGAACGGATGCGGGGTCAGAAACGGGGCGTCGGTCTCCACCAAAAGTTGGTCCGGCGGGATCAACGTCGCCGCTTCGCGCAGGTCGCGGGCGTTCTTGAAGCTGACGGTGCCGGACAGGCTCAGCACCCAGCCCGCGTCGACGCAGGTGCGCGCCATCTCCGGACCGGAGGAGAAACAGTGGAAGATGACGGTCTCCGGGGCACCCTCGGCGCGGAGCACGTCGAGCACCTCGACATCGGCGTCCCGGTTGTGGATCATCAGCGGTTTGCCGGTCCGCTTGGCCAGGTCGATATGCCAGGCGAAGGACTCCCGCTGAACCGAAGGTTCGGCGCACCCGTCGAGCTTGCCCGGCCAGTACAAGTCCATGCCGGTCTCCCCGACCGCCACCACCCGCGGCTGCGCGGCCAGCCGTTCCAGTTCGGCTCGGGCGTCGTCGTCCAGGGCGTCGGCACGAGTCGGGTGCAATGCGACCGCGGCGTAGACCCGCGGATCCCACGTGGCGGCCTCGGCGGCCCAGCGGGCGGCGTCGAGGTCGTCGGCGATCGTCACCGCCGCGACCACCCCGGCGACTTGCGCCCGGTCGAGGATCGCATGGACGTCGTCGGCGTCGCGGGCACCGCAGGCATCGAGGTGGGTGTGAGCATCGATCAACGGCGTCAACGGCTCCGGCAACGGCGGTGGCTCGCGTCTCGACATCACGCCCACACCTTAGGGTGAAACCCGACATGACCAAGCCCCCGTATTACCTCACCACCGCGATCGCGTACCCCAACGGTGCGCCGCACATCGGGCACGCATACGAGTACATCGCGACCGACGCGATCGCCCGCTTCAAGCGCCTCGACGGCTTCGACGTGCGCTACCTGACCGGGACCGACGAGCACGGCCTGAAGATGGCGCAGACCGCCGCCGCCGAGGGCATTCCCACTGACGAGCTGGCGCGGCGCAACTCCGATGCGTTCCAGGCGATGCAGGAGAAGCTCGGGGCGTCGTTCGATCGCTTCATCCGGACCACCGACGCCGACCACATCGAGGCGTCGATCGAGATCTGGAAGCGGATGGACGCCGCCGGCGACATCTATCTCGACTCGTACTCGGGCTGGTATTCGGTCCGCGACGAACGCTTCTATACCGAGGACGAACTCGAGACGCGCGCCGACGGCAACAAGTACTCGCTGGAGACCGGCACACCCGTCACGTGGACCGAGGAGCAGACCTACTTCTTCCGGCTGTCGGCCTACACCGACCGGCTGCTGGCCCACTATGACGCGCACCCGGAGTTCATCGCCCCTGACGTGCGCCGCAACGAGGTGGTCAGCTTCGTCTCCGGCGGGCTTCGCGACCTGTCGATCTCGCGCACCACGTTCGACTGGGGTGTGCCCGTGCCGGACCATCCCGACCATGTCATGTACGTGTGGGTGGACGCGCTGACCAACTACCTCACCGGCGCGGGCTTCCCCGACACCGACTCCGAGTCGTTCCGCAAGTACTGGCCCGCCGATCTGCACATGATCGGCAAGGACATCATCCGGTTCCACACCGTGTACTGGCCCGCGTTCCTGATGTCGGCCGGAATCGAGCTGCCGCGACGGGTTTTCGTCCACGGCTTCCTGCTCAACAGCGGCGAGAAGATGAGTAAGTCGGTGGGCAACGTCGTCGACCCCTTCGCCCTCATCGACGCGTTCGGGCTCGACCAGGTGCGCTATTTCCTGCTGCGCGAGGTGCCGTTCGGGCAGGACGGCAGCTACAACGAGGACGCCATCATCGGCCGGATCAACGCCGATCTCGCCAACGAGTTCGGGAACCTGGCGCAGCGCTCGCTGTCGATGGTCAACAAGAACCTCGATGCCCAGGTGCCCGAGCCCGGTGAGTTCACCGACGCCGACCGCGAGCTCCTGGCGCACGCCGACGAGTTGTTGCCAAGGGTGCGTGCACATTTCGACGTGCCCGCCATGCATCTCGCGCTGGAGGCGATCTGGGCGATGCTGGGTGCGGCCAACCGGTACTTCTCCGCGCAGGAGCCGTGGGTGCTGCGCAAATCCGAGGCCGCGGCGGATCAGGACCGGTTCCGCACGGTGCTGTACGTGACGCTGGAGGTGGTCCGGATCGCGTCGTTGCTGGTGCAACCGGTGCTGCCGACATCGGCGGCCCGGCTGTTGGACCTGCTGGGCCAGCCCGAGGACGAGCGTGACTTCGGCGCTGTCGCGGTGCGCATCGCACCCGGTACCGCGCTGCCGGCGCCGGCGGGGGTCTTCCCGCGGTACCAGGCGCCCGAGTGAGCTGCGTCACGTAGCGTCACATTCACACCGACGCTGGTGTCTCGAGGTCAGCACGCTCAAGCGACCTCAAAGGAGAGATGTGATGACCGAGCAACGAACCCGCGTTGTGGTGATCGGCGGCGGCTACGCCGGAGTGATCGCCGCCAATCACCTGCGGCTGCGCCCCGATGTGCAGATCACCCTGGTGAACCCGCGCCCCGAATTCGTCGAACGGATCCGGCTGCACCAGTTGGTCACCGGATCCGACGACGCCACGTATGCCTATGCCGACATCCTCGGCGACGGCATCGAGCTGGTCGTCGACGCGGCCACCCGCATCGACGCCGAGGCGCGGCAGGTCGAGCTGTTCAGTGGCCAGCCGCTGCCCTACGACTACCTCATCTATGCCGTGGGTAGCGGTTCTGTTCGACCAGCCGTTCCCGGCGCCGACGAATTCGCTTATCCCATCGCCGATCTCGAGGAAGCGCAGCGGTTGACCGCCCGGCTGGCCGATCTGCACTACGGCGCGCCGGTGTGCGTGGTCGGTGCCGGCCCGACCGGTATCGAGACCGCCGCCGAACTGGCCGAGCAGGGCCGGACCGTCACGCTGGTGTGCGGTGCCGTCCTCGGCCCGTACCTGAGCACACCGGGGCGCCGGTCAGTGGCCAAGCGGCTGCGCAAGCTCGGGGTCGAGATCGTGGACGGACCGCAGGCCCAGGTGACCGCGGTGGCCGCCGACGCGGTGACACTCGGCGACGGACGCAAGCTGGCCAGCTACGTGACGATCTGGACCGCCGGATTCGGCGTGCCCGATCTGGCGACCCGGTCCGGGCTGCGCACCGACGCGATCGGCCGGCTGCTCACCGACGAGACCCTGACCAGCGTGGACGACGTCCGGATCGTGGCGGCCGGGGATGCTTCTGCCCCGTCGGATCAGCCGTTGCGGATGAGCTGCCAGGCCGCGATCCCGCTGGGAGCTCAGGCCGCCAACACCGTGCTGGCGCGCATCGCCGGCGAGCAGCCCGCCGTGATCAGCCAGGCGTTCACCGGGCAGTGCATCAGCCTGGGACGGGCCGGCGCCACCGTGCAGATCGCCCGCACCAATGACGTCCCACTGCCGCTGTACGTCGGCGGGCGCACCGCGGCGATGATCAAAGAGGCGGTCTGCAAGGGCACGGTCAGCTTCCTGCGCCGCGAGGCCCGCAAGCCGGGGTCTTACTTCTGGATCAAGGGCGGCGGCACGCGGCCGGCACCCGAGGCGGTGCAGACGCCGTGACCGCGACCGACGAACACGCCGACCGGTTCACCCTGCTGCGGCCACTGCTGTTCACCATCGCCTACGAAATCCTCGGCTCGGCAACCGAAGCCGACGACGTCTTGCAGGACAGCTATTTGCGTTGGGCGACAGTCGATCTGGATGCGGTTCGAGACACCAAGGCCTATCTGGCTCAGCTGGTCACCCGCCAAGCGCTGAACACGCTGCGCTCACAGGCCCGTCGCCGGGAGGACTACGTCGGGCCGTGGCTACCCGAACCGCTGCTGCTCGACGAGCGCGACGCCGCCGACGACGTGGTGCTCGCCGAATCGGTGTCGATGGCCATGCTCGTGGTGCTGGAGACGCTGACCCCCGATGAGCGCGCCGTGTTCGTGCTACGCGAGGTGTTCGGCTTCAGCCACGACGAAATCGCCGATGCGGTAGGCAAATCCACGGCCGCGGTACGCCAGATGGCGCACCGCGCCCGCGAGCACGTGCACTCCCGTCGGCGCCGGTTCGAGCCCGTGGACCCCCAGCAGTCCGAGCAGATCACCATGCAGTTCCTGATGGCAGCCGCGACCGGAGACCTGGACGGGCTGATGGGCATGCTGGCGCCCGACGTGGTGTTCACCTCCGACAGCGACGGCAAGGCCAGCGCAGCGCGCCGCCCGGTCCTGGGCCCGGCCAAGGTCGCCAGGCTGATCATCGGGCTGTTTCGCCAGGCCACACCGGAATACCGGATCGACGTCGCGAACTACAACGGTGCGCCTGCGCTGGTGGTCTATCACGGCGAGGTGGCCGAATCCGTGATGACCATCGAGGTCACCGACGGGACGATCACCAACTTCTACGCGATGCGCAATCCGGAGAAGCTCGCCGCTGTCACCGTGCGCAGGGAGATCAGTCGCTGACGCCTTTGCGTCTGCTGGCCGCAGCCGTCAGGCTAGGGCGATGCGCATCGACCGGCTCGGCGAACTCGGCACCGCCGCCGAGGTGCTGCGCGCCGTAGCCGGCGCCGCCGCACAGCGGCGGCTGCCGCCTCCGGCCGCGCTGACCGGCGACTGGTTTGGCTCAGCGGCGGTGATCGCCCCCACCGTTCCGGTGCGGGCGATCGCCCCCGCCGAGGCGTTCGCCGTGCCGCCCGGCGATCGCGGGGATGCGGTCGGCGGCGGGTGGATCGGCTATCTGTCCTACCCCGACGCCGCGTCCGACGGCGCACCGCCGCGGATCCCCGAGTCGGCCGGCGGCTGGACCGACAGCGTGCTGCGCCTGGACTGCGACGGTTGCTGGTGGCACGAAAGCCTTTCCGCCGCACCGATCGCGGAGTGGGTGGCCGTCGCACTGTCAGATCCCCCACAGCACGATGGCTACGAAATCGACTGGCTAGAGCCAGATTTCGCAAGCCACCACGACGGTGTGGCGGCCTGCCTGGCCGCGATCGGCGCCGGCGAGGTCTACCAGGCCTGCGTGTGCACGCAATTCACCGGCACGCTGCGCGGCTCGTCGCTCGAATTTTTCGCCGATGCGGTGACCCGGACCATGCCGGCCCGGGCGGCCTACCTGGCCGGCGATTGGGGCGCGGTGGCCTCGCTGTCACCGGAGCTGTTCGTCCGCCGAGTCGGCAACGCCGTGACGTCCAGCCCGATCAAAGGCACACTGCCACTGCACCGCCCGCCCGCGGAGCTGCTGGCGTCGGCCAAGGACGTCGCCGAGAACATCATGATCGTCGACTTGGTGCGCAACGACCTGGGCCGGGTCGCCGATACCGGAAGCGTCACCGTCCCCGAACTGCTGAAGGTCTACGCAGCACCGGGGGTGTGGCATCTGGTCTCCACGGTGGCGGCGACCGTACGGCGCGAGATCCCCAACGCGGCACTACTGGAAGCGGCGTTCCCGCCCGCATCGGTGACAGGAACACCGAAAGGCCGTGCCCGTCAACTACTTTCGCATTGGGAACCACGACGTCGCGGAGTGTACTGCGGCACCCTCGGCATGGCGTCGCCGATCGCGGGCACCGAACTGAACGTGGCGATCCGCACGGTCGAGTTCGATGCCGACGGCGCCGCCGTGCTCGGTGTCGGCGGCGGGATCACCGCCGACTCCGACCCGGCGGCCGAATGGCAGGAATGCCTGGACAAAGCCGCAGCGGTGATTCAGTCTTCGCGCGCGCGCAGCACCGCGTCGTAGAGCTCACGCCGCGACGGCGCGCCAGGATGGGCCTGGATCACCTGGCCGCAGGCGTCCTTGACCCGCATCCCATCAGCCACCAGGGCGTCGACCTCGGCGACCAGCGTCGGCAGATCGGTGGTCGGCACAGCGCCGGCCAGCACCACCGTGATCTCACCGAGCACCTTCTCGTCGGCCCATGCGGCGAGCTCGGCCAGCGTGCCGCGCAGGATCTCCTCGTGCACCTTCGTCAGCTCCCGGCAGACCACCGCGCGGCGCTGCCCGCCGAGTTCGTCGACGGCGTCGCGCAGGCAGTCGGCCAACCGCCGCGGTGATTCGAAGAACACACAGGTCCGCTGCTCGGCGGCCAAGGCGGCCAGCCACGTCCGGCGTGCGGACTGCTTCCGCGGCGCGAACCCCTCGAAGCAGAACCGGTCCGACGCCAGCCCGGAAACCGCCAGCGCCGTGGTGACCGCGGACGGACCGGGCAGGCACGAGACCAGTAGGCCTTCCTCGACGCAGGCCGTCACCATCCGATAACCGGGATCGTTGATCAGCGGCATCCCGGCGTCGCTGACCACCAGGACAGTGGCGCCGGACTTGATGTCGTCGACCAGCGCGGGTACCCGGGCCGCCTCGTTCTGGTCGAACAGGCTGACCACCCGCCCGCTGATGCGTACGCCCAGCGACTGGGCCAGCGTGCGCACCCGCCGGGTGTCCTCAGCGGCTACCACATCGGCGGTGGCAAGGGCATCGACCAGCCGTTTCGATGCGTCACCCGGCTGGCCCAACGGCGTGGCGCCGAGCAGCAGTCTCCCGGCACCCATGCCGGACAGAATACGATCGCTGGCGATGACCACGACAGCCGATGACACCGAGGCGCATCAGCGCCACGCGCCCGTCATCAGCCCCGGCCCCTTGGTGCCGGTCGCCGACTTCGGCCCGCTGGATCGCATCGAGGGCTGGGTGGCCACCGCCATCATCACCGCGCTGGCCGCGCTGACCCGGCTGATGAACCTCGGGTCGCCGACCGATGCCGGCACCCCGATCTTCGACGAGAAGCACTACGCGCCGCAGGCCTGGCAGGTGCTGCACAACTACGGCGTCGAGGACAACCCGGGCTTCGGGTTGGTGGTACACCCGCCGATGGGTAAGCAGCTCATCGCATTCGGCGAAGCGATCTTCGGCTACAACGGGGTGGGCTGGCGATTCACCAGCGCGATGTTCGGCGTGGTGCTGGTCCTGCTGGTGGTGCGCATCGTCCGGCGGATCAGCCGCTCGACGCTGGTCGGCGCCGTCGCCGGGCTGCTGCTGATCGCCGACGGGGTGAGCTTCGTGGCGGCGCGCACCGCGCTGCTGGACAGCTTCCTGACGCTGTTCGTGGTCGCGGCGTTCGGCGCGTTGATCGTCGACCGCGATCAGATGCGCGAACGAATGCACAACGCGCTGCTGGAAGGCCGCATCGCCGAGACACCGTGGGGTCCGCGGCTGGCTGTGCGGTGGTGGCGTTTCGGCGCGGGCGTGCTGCTCGGCCTAGGGTTCGCGACGAAGTGGTCGGGGCTGTACTACATCGTGTTCTTCGGCGCGATGTCGCTGGCGTTCGACATCGCCGCCCGCCGGGCCTACCGGGTGCCCAGGCCGTGGTTCGGCGCGATCCGGCGCGATCTGGGGCCGACCGCGTATGTCTTCCTGCTGATCCCGTTCGGGGTGTACCTGGCCTCGTATGCGCCGTGGTTCTCCTCGGAGACGGCGGTCAACCGCTACGAGGTCGGGCAGTCGATCGGCGAACGGGAGTGGTATCAGCCGCCGGACGCGATCCGGTCGCTGTGGCACTACACGTACAAGGCCTATCACTTTCACTCGACGCTGACGAACTCCGCGGGCAATCACCATCCGTGGGAGTCCAAGCCGTGGACGTGGCCGATGTCGCTGCGGCCGGTGCTGTACGCGATCGACAACCAGAACGTGCCCGGCTGCGGCGCGGCCTCCTGCGTGAAGGCCGTGATGCTGGTCGGCACGCCTGCGATGTGGTGGGTGGCGGTCCCGGTGTTGATCTATGCGCTGTGGCGGGCGTTCGTCCGCCGCGACTGGCGCTACGCGGTCGTGCTCACCGGCTACGGCGCGGGATTCCTGCCCTGGTTCGCCGATATCGACCGGCAGATGTACTTCTTCTACGCCGTGCCGATGGCGCCGTTCCTGGTCATGGCGATCGCGCTGATCCTCGGCGACATCCTGCACTCGCCTAACCAGAATGCCGAACGGCGAACGCTCGGGCTGATCGTGGTGAGCTGTTATGTCGCGCTGGTGATCACCAACTTCGCGTGGCTGTATCCGGTGCTGACCGGCGTCCCGATCTCGCAGTCGACGTGGAACATGGAGATCTGGCTGCCCAGCTGGCGTTAGAGGTTATCCACAGCGCGACATCGACACCACGGTTGTGAATTCGCGAATTCCACAACCCTGACCGCGTTTTCGCTGCCTGCCTCTCACGTTTGTCGGCCCCACGCCACAGCATGCAGGCATGTCGTCGCCGTTCATCGGAAGTGCCGCGATCGCCAGCGGACTGCTCACGCGAGGTCAGCTGCGCTGGAACTACACCGCAATACATCCTGACGTGTACATCCCTAACGGATCCGAACGCACCCTCGAGGTGCGTGCCCGCGCAGCAGCACTGTGGGTGCCAGGCGGCATCATCGCCGGCAGAGCCGCGGCCGCTCGCCACGGAACATCGTGGGTCGGCGCGTCCACACCAGTCGAGGTCATCGGGCGTGCCCGCCGCCGACAGCCCGGCGTTATCGTGCGCGAGGAGCGCATCCGCGTGGGCGAGTTCATGCCGCTGGGCGATCTCGTCGTCACGACGCCGGAGCGGACTGCGCTCGACGTTGCCCGTCACCTGCCGAGGGGCGAGGCCGTGGCCCACCTCGACGCCGTACTCGCGCTTGCTGATCGACGCCGGATACCCCCGTCCAGCCACCCAGATTCCCGTCTCCGACGGCTACACGACGGCGTTCGTCGACCTCGGATGGGATGAGCCGAAGATCGGGCTGGAGTACGAGGGCGCGCACCACCAGACGGAGCGGGGCCAACTCGTCCGGGACATCGGCCGCTACGACATGCTCGAAGAGTTGGGTTGGCTGATCATTCGCGTGGTCAAGGAACACGGCCGCGGGTACATCCTTCGGCGGGTGGACGATGCGTTCACCCGCCGAAGGATTTCAGTCGCGAAATCTGCCTGAGGGTCGTGAATCGGGCCCGCCCGCGGCCATAGTGTCGATCTCGACCACGTCAGGCGCTAGAGCCCCAGCAGCGGCTTGAGCCCCTCGCCCACCGCGGTGATGCCGCCGGGCTTGTAGCCGCCGATGGTGGCCGAACTGAGGATGACTCCGTCGACGCCCGCGTCGAGCACCTTCGTCTTGATCTGCTCGACGATCTGCTCCGGGCTACCGAAGACGGCCTGCTGCTTGAAATCGTCCGGGATCATGTCCGCGGTGATGTTCTCGTCCACGAGCGCGATGGCGAGCACGCTGGTCTCGAGAGTGGCCGGATCGCGGCCGATCTTCTCGCATGCCTCCTTGACCACCTGCACCTTGCGCGGCAGCTCGTCGAAACCGGCGATAATGTTGAGGTGGTCGAAGTACTTGGCGGCCAACGGAATTGTCTTCTTCTCACCGCTGCCGCCGATCATCAGCGGGATGTGGTCGCGGAAGCGGGGATTGGCGAACGCCTCCTGGGTCTTGTAGTACGTGCCGTCCACGCTGACGCGCTCACCCTTCAGCATCGGCAGGATGATCTCCAGCGCCTCGTCGAGTTTCCTGAACCGGTCGGTGAAGGTCCCGAACTCATAGCCCAGTGAATCGTGCTCGAGCTCGAACCAGCCGGTGCCGATGCCAAGCACAGCCCGGCCCTGGCTGATCACGTCGAGCGTGGTGATCACCTTGGCCAGCAGCGCCGGGTTGCGGTAGGTGTTGCCGGTGACCAGCGTGCCCAGCTGCACCCGCTCGGTCGCCGTCGCCAAGCCGCCGAGGGCCGTATAGGCCTCCAGCATCGGCTCCTCCGGCGCACCAAGGCCGGGCAGTTGGTAGAGGTGGTCCATCACGAAAACGGAGTCGAAGCCGGCCGCCTCGGCCTCCTGCGCCTGCGCGATCACCGTCGGGAAGAGTTCGGCAACGCCGGTGCCGTACGAGAAGTTGGGGATCTGAAGTCCGAGTTTGATTGCCACGTCGGTTACGTAACCACGACTAACCGGGGCGTGCGCCCCGTTTCACTCTCCGCGAACCTGGGAATACCGGCGGGCCGTAAGGTCAGGGCCATGAAAAGCCGCGCCGCCATCGTCCGCGAGATGGGCGGCGCCTGGTCGGTCGAGGACTACGAGCTCGATTCTCCACGCGCCGGCGAGGTGCTGGTCCAAATGGCCGCCGCGGGGCTGTGCCATTCCGACGACCACATCCGCAACGGCTTCATGTCGCCACCCGGCGGCCCGCGAACCCGGCCACCGACCATCGGCGGCCACGAGGGTTCGGGCGTCGTTGTCGAGGTCGGCCCTGGCGTCGCCGGGCTAGCCGCCGGCGACCACGTGGTGACCTCGTTCGTCGCGGTGTGCGGGCACTGCCGCTGGTGCGCCTGCGGCATGGAGTACCTGTGCGACAAGGGGGCCGGGATGCTGATCCCTGGCATGCCGACCGACGGTACGTTCCGCCATCACACCCTCGACGGCCAGGACGTGGGGCACACCTCCAAGATCGGCGCCTTCGCCGAGCACACGGTGGTGGCGGCCGATTCGCTGGTGAAGATCGACCAGGACATCCCGCTGGTGCCCGCCGCCCTGCTGGCGTGCGCGATCCCGACCGGCTACGGCTCGTCGGTACACCGCGGCAATGTGCGCGGTGGCGACACCGTCGTCGTGATCGGCGCGGGCGGAATCGGCACCGCCGCCATCCAGGGCGCGCGGATCAACGGCGCGACGACGATCGTGGCCGTGGATCCCCTTGACAGCAAACGTAAGTCGGCGTGCGATTTCGGTGCGACGCACACCGCCGTGTGGGCGTGCGACGCGAAAGATCTGGTCCGGGACCTGACCCGCGGGGTGATGGCGGACTGTGTGGTCGTCGCCCCTTCCGATATCACCGGCGACGACGTGCGCGACGCGCTGGCGCTGACCCGCAAGGGCGGCACCTGTGTGCTGACCGGGATGGCACCTGCCGGCCGACTACCCGTTCAGCTGGACATCCAGGACCTGGTGCTGATGAACAAGACCCTGTGCGGAACGGTCTTCGGGTCGTGCAATCCGCGCGCCGAGATCCCGCTGCTGGCAAGCATGTGCACCGCCGGCCAGCTACAACTCGACGAAATGATCACCCGCCGCTACCCCCTCGACGACATCAACGTCGCGTTCGACGACCTGCTGCGCGGCGAGCTGGTTCGCGGTGTGATCGACTTCGGGATCGCCTGAGCCCCATGACCTCTCCGCTGTCGGGTATCCGAGTGCTCGAAATCGGCGACCGGATCGCCACCGCATACTGCGGCAAGCTCCTGCGCGACGCCGGCGCCGACGTCGTGATGCTCGAACCACCGGCCGGTCATCGGCTGCGGCGCTACCGGCCCTCGGGTGTGCCGGCGTCCGCCGGTGACGCCCCGTTCTTCTCGTTCCTGGCCGGCGGGAAGCGCAGCATCACCAGCAAGACGACTCCGCCCGAACTGTTGGACTCGGCCGATATCGTGATCCTCGGGGCGACGCCGGCCGAGGCAGCCGCACTGGGCCTGAACAGCGACGAAATCGCCTGCCGCACAGCACCGGTGATCACGGTCTCGGACTTCGGCTGGAGCGGCCCGTGGACCGATGTGCCCGCCACCGAGTTCACCCTGCAGGCATGGTGCGGATCGACCGGATCGCGCGGCGAGCCGGAGCGCCCGCCGATCGCCGTCGGCGGCGATCTGGGCGAGTTCATCGCCGGTAGCTACGCCGCCTTCTTCGCACTTGCGGCCCACCGCGGCGGCGGGTCGTTCGATCTGTCAGTTCTCGAATCCATGACCACCTCGATGCAGGTGTTCTCCTGGCTGCGTAAGGAATTGATGCTGCTGGAGGTCCTCGGGCGGTCCACCGAGGTGCCGTCGGTGGAACGCGCCAAAGACGGCTATGTCGGGATCTCGATGGCCACCGGCCAGCAGTGGCAGGACTTCTGCGCCATGGTCGAGTGCCCCGATCTGGCCGACGTCCCCGAGCTACGATTCCAGGTCGGCCGCTGGGAACAGCGCGATCTCATCCGGGCCCGCACCGCCGAGTTCTTCGCCACCCACACCGTCGCCGAGATCGTCGAGCTGGCCGCACTGTTCCGGATTCCGATGACGGCCATCGGCAACGGCCAAACCCTCTCCGGCATGGATCATTTCATCGAGCGGAAGTCGTTCCTCGACCATCCCAGCGGTTTCCGGGCACCCCGCGCACCGTGGCGGATGAGCTCAACTCCCCCGCTACCCCCGGGCCTGCCGCCCACTCTCGGCGACACCGAGTCCCCGTGGCCACCCCGCGAATCACCATCGCAGCGCACAGGTCTGCCGCTGGACGGCGTCAAGATCGTCGACCTGACCGCGTTCTGGGCAGGCCCGACCGCCACCCATCTGCTGGCCATGCTCGGCGCCGACGTGGTGAAAATCGAATCCGTGCAGCGCCCGGACGGGATGCGCTTCGCCGGTGGCTTCCGTGAGGACGTCGAACAGTGGTGGGAATACAGCTGGGTCTTCCACGGCGTCAACTCCGGCAAGCGCTCGATCACACTCGATCTCGGATCCGAGAAAGGCAGAACACTTTTCGGCCGGATGGTCACCGAGGCCGACGTGGTGGTCGAGAACTTCACCCCCAGGGTGATGGAGAACTTCGGGCTGAGTTACGAGCAGCTGTGCGAATTCAACGAGCAGATCATCGAGGTCCGCATGCCGGGGTTCGGGCTCGACGGCCCGTGGCGCGACCGGGTCGGGTTCGCGATGACGATGGAACAGCTCGCCGGACTGGCCTGGCTCACCGGGTATCCGGACGGCCTGCCGACCGCACCGCGGGGTGCCTGTGATCCGCTGGCCGGGGTGCACGCCGCCTTCCTCACCCTTGCGGCCCTGGAACATCGGCGCCGCACCGAGCAGGGCCAACTGGTCGAGCTGCCGATGATCGACGTGGTGCTCAACGCCAGCGCGCTGCAAGTGATCGAGCACGACGTCGCCGGGGTGCTGCTAACCCGGCGGGGGAACCGCGGCCACGAATTCGCCGTCCAGAACGTCTACGCCTGCGCGGGCGAGGATCAGTGGATCGCGGTCAGCCTCCGCCACTCGGGTGACTGGTCTGCCATCAAAGATGTTCTCGGCCAACCGTTGTGGGCCCACGATGTCGAATACGGCGAGGACGCCGCCGACCACATCGACCGCCATCTCGCCGACTGGTTCACCGGTCAGTCCCGCGACGGCGCCGTCGCCGCGTTACTCGCCGCGGGCATAGCGGCCGCACCGGTTGTGCAACCGCCCGACGTCATCGACAACCCCGCACTGCAGGACCGGGGGTTCTTCCAAACGGTCACCCACCCGCTGTGCGGCCCGCTGCCCTACCCCCGCCCGCCGGTCACCGGTCACTTCGTGGACAGTGCCGCTCCGCTGCTGGGGCAGGACAACGCCGAAATACTCGGCGGATCACTGGGTTTGACGGCTCAGGACCTGGCCCGACTGGAAGACGGCAAGGTCATCGGGTCCTGGCCGCTGGGGTTGTGACCAAACGTCTCGTGGATCCAGTCGCGGGGCCGCACGCGCCAGGTGCGCCGGGCATACTCGAGCTCGTTGTACGGCCACTGTGTGACGATGCGGCCTCCCGGTGAACGAAAGTAGCTGCCGCACTGCGTCCACACCGTCTGCTCGAGTTCGGCCGAGATCTCCTCGTTGAACCGCCGCTCGGCGTCCGGTCGCACCTCCAGCGTGCCGCCCTTGCGGGCGAGCCGGCCGACCGCGTCGGCAACCAGCCGGGCCCCGGCCTCCAGGATGTAGACGATCGAATTGCCGCCCTGGTTGGTGTTGGGACCGTACAGCATCAAGAAATTGGGAAAGCCGTTGACGGCGACGCCGAGATAAGCGCTGGGGTCCTCACCCCAGCGCTCGTGCAGTGACTGCCCGTCGACGCCGGTCACCTCGATACCCGACAGGTAGTGGTTGGTTTGGAATCCGGTAGCCAGCACGATGGTGTCGACGTCGGTCACCGATTGTGCTGTGCACACTCCAGATTCGGTGACCTTCTCGATGGGCTCGGTCACCAGCGCGACGTTGTCCTGCTGCAACGCGGTGTAGTAGTCGCTGCCGAGCAGCACCCGCTTACAGCGGAACGGGTAGGCAGGCGTCAATGCCGCGCGCAAGCTGTCATCGGCGACGGTGCGGCGCAGGAACTCTTCTGCGATGCCTTGCCTGCCGGCGACCAGTGGGTCGTCGACGCGCAACGCGGTGTTGTCGTGCTGTTCCTTCCACAACCGCCAGCGTTCGCGGCGTGCCGCCCACGGGGTGCGGCGGAATCGATCGAGCTCGTCGCCGGTGAACGCGCGGTCGTCCTTGGGCACCATCCACGGCGGGGTGCGCTGAAAGACCGTCACCTCGGCGGCGACCTTGGCGATTTCCGGAACGACCTGCACGGCACTGGCTCCCGTGCCGACGACCGCCACGCGGCGATCGGTGAGGTCGGCGCTGCGGTCCCACCGGGAGGTGTGCATGATCGAACCGCCGAAGTCGGTCAGGCCGTCGATATCGGGCAGCTTCGGTTCCCCGAACAGGCCTACCGCGCTGACCACCACATCGGCGGAGTACGCGGAAACGCTGCCCGTGGTGACCGATTCGAGCTCAAGATCCCACTGCACGGTACTCGCATTCCAGTGGATGCTCCGCACGGCGGTATTGGCCAGCAGGTGCCGCTTCAGGTCGAAGTCCTCGGCTACCGACTCCAGGTAGGCCAGGATCTCGGGTTGCCGAGCGTAGGTGCGGCTCCAGTTCCGGTTCGGCGCGAACGAGAACGAATAGAGGTGGCTCTGGATATCGCATGCCGCACCGGGATAGGTGTTCAGCCGCCAGGTTCCGCCAACCCCGTCGCAGCGCTCTATGATCACCAGGTCGTCGACGCCGATGCGCCGCAACGCGACCGCCGCGGCCAGGCCGCCGAACCCGGCCCCGATGATGGCCACCTTCGGCGCGGGCCGGCGGCGCACGGCTGCCCGTAGCCGCCCGGTCAGGTACCGCCGTCTCATCAGCGGCCACCGCGCGAGATGTCGAGGCCGTCGAGGGTGCCGGTGTCGCGCCAGGCCGCCAGGATGTCGGCGTATTCGGTGGGCGTGCCGTAGAAGAAGCTGCCCTGCCGCGTCGTCGCGTTGGCCTGGCCTTCCCGGTTGTAGTACCCGGGGGTGCAGGACCGGGCGCGGTCCGCGGTGCCCGCCGACCTGCCGACCACGGTGTCGACCCAGCCGTCTTCGGCGGCGGTGGTCGCTTCCAGCCGGGTGATATCGCGGACCAATGCTTGCGCGATGATCCACGCGACATGCGAAGCCTGGACATCGAGCAGGTAGGGGAAGTTCACCGTAAACCCGGACTGCGCAATGCTTTCGACGAACAGGTTGGGGAACCCCGCGACCAGCAGCCCGTGCAGCGTGCGGACCCCGTCGTTCCATTTGCCGGTCAGCGTCAGCCCGTCGCGGCCGATGATTTCGAAGCCCGTTCGTCGCGCATACTCGGTGCCGACCTCGAAACCCGTCGCGAAGATCAGGCAGTCGATCTCGTGCTCGACGCCGTCGACCACGACGCCGCGCTCGGTGATGCGCTGCACGCCATGGCCATTGGTGTCCACCAGAGACACGTTGGGCCGGTTGAAGGTGGCCAGGTAGTCGTCGTGAAAGCACGGCCGCTTGCAGAAGTAGCCGTACCACGGTTTGAGCGCCTCGGCGGTGTCGGCGTCGGTGACGATGGCGTCGACGCGGGCGCGGACCTCCTCCATCTTCGCGAAATCGGCGAGCTCACCATCCCGCATCACCAGCAGCGTCTTGGTGATCGACGTCCAGGCATCGGCCACCAGATCCTCGTCGGCCTCACCTCCCGCGGTGAGCATCTGAAAGTTTTCGATGCGACGGCGTTGCCAGCCGGGAGTCAGGCCCGCGGCCCACTGCGGGTCGGTCGGCTGGTTGTTGCGGACGTCGACCGACGAGGGCGTGCGCTGGAACACCGAAAGGTGCCCCACCGCCCGCGCCAGGTGCGGTACGCACTGCACGGCCGTCGCACCCGTGCCGATGATGCCGATTCGCTTGTCGGCCAGCAACTCCAGGTCTTTGCCGGTGTAGTCGTAGTCCCACCGGCTGGTGTGAAAGGTGTGCCCGGCGAACGAGGCGATTCCCGGAATGCCCGGCAGTTTCGGCTTCTGCAGATAGCCGTTGGCCATCGACACGAACCGAGCCCGGATCGCGTCGCCGCGGTCGGTTTCCACGATCCACCGTGCGCTCTCCTCGTCCCAGTGGATCTGGCGGACCTCGGTGTGCAGGCACGCATCCCGGTAGAGGTCGTAGTGCTCGGCGATGCGCTGGCAGTGCGCGAAGATCTCCGGGCCCTTGGCGTACTTCTCGGTCGGCAGGTAGCCGGTCTCTTCCAGCAGCGGCATGTAGACGTAGGACTCGACGTCACAGGCGATGCCGGGGTACCGGTTCCAGTACCAGGTGCCGCCGACGTCGGCGGCCTTGTCGATGAGGCGGATCCGCTGCACCCCGAGTTCGCGCAGCCGCGCGCCCGTCAGCAGGCCGCCGAATCCGGCGCCGATGATCGCGACGTCGACCTCGTCGGTCAGCGGCTCGCGGTCAGCCGGTTCACCCGACCATGGGTCCTGCGCGAATCCCGCGAAATCACCCGCCACCTCGACGTACTGGCCGATCCCGTCGGGGCGCAGCCGGACCTCGCGCTCGCGCGCGTATCGGGCGCGCAACGCGTCGGGGTCGAAGGGCAAGTCGGTCACATCGTCAGCACTATAAGTCCACCGCGGTCGCGATCACCTTGGTCTCGAGGTATTCCTCGAACCCGGCCACGCCCATCTCGCGGCCGTTGCCGGACTGCTTGTATCCGCCGAAGGGCGCGTCGGCCGAATACCACACTCCCCCATTGACGCTGACCGTGCCGGTCCGCAATCGGGCCGCCACAACGGCCGCCCGGTCGGAGTCGGTGCCCCACACCGCGGCGGACAGTCCGTACGGCGAGTCGTTGGCGATCCGGATGGCGTCATCGTCGCCGTCGTGGGCCAGCACCACCAGCACCGGCCCGAAGATCTCCTCCCTGGCCGCCCGCGCGGAGTTGTCCAGTCCGCGAACAACTGTCGGCGCAATGAAGTATCCCCGGTCCAGCCCGGCGGGTCTGCCCCCGCCGCAGGCGAATGAACCGCCTTCGGCCACGGCCAGATCCAGATAGCCCTGTACCCTCAACCGCTGACGGGCCGAGATCAGTGGGCCACAGACCGTCGCGGGATCGGTCGGATCGCCGACCGGTATGCCGGCCATCGCCGCGGCGGCGGCCTCGACGGCGTCGTCGTAGCGGTCGCGGGGCACCACCAGCCTGGTGGTGAACGCGCAGCCCTGCCCGGCGTGGCGCGAGACGGCCATCGCCGCCGCGGCGCATGCCCGCACCGGATCGGCGTCATCGAGCACGACGAACGCCGACTTGCCGCCGAGTTCGAGGCAGACCTTGGTGATGGACTGTGCCGCACTGGCCATCACCGCCGCGCCGGTGGCGGTCGACCCGGTGAACGACACCAGGTCCACCCTGGCGTCTTCGGACAGGCGCGCACCGATGCGCGGGTCGCTGGAGGTGACGATGTTGACGACACCGGGAGGGAAGTCGGTGTGCTCGGCGATGATTCGCCCGATTTCGGCGGCACACCACGGTGTCTCCGGCGCCGGTTTGAGGACCGCGGTGTTGCCGGCCGCCAGGGCAGGCCCGAGCTTGGCGAGGTTGATCTGGTGCGGAAAGTTGAACGGCGTGATCGCGCCGACGACCCCGTAGGGCTCACGCACGAGTGCACGCCGGGTGGTGATCCCCATCGGGGATACCACACCAAGATCTGTTGTCCACGAATAGTTCTCAGCCACATCGACGGGAAAGGCGAGGTCGTTGACCGGGCCCTGTAGGTGCGACGCATACGTGCCGCTGACCGGGGCGCCCACCTCGGCGACGGTGATCGCCCGCAACGCCTCGATCTCGGCGTTGAGCGCCGAGCGCAGCTGGCGCAGGCAGTGCACCCGCAGGGCCACATCCCGCGACCAGTCGCTGTCGTCGAAAGCCGACCGCGCCGCCCCGATCGCCCGGTCCATATCCGCGGCGTCACCGTCGGCGGCAGAACCGATCGGCTCTTCGGTGGCCGGGTTGATCGTGTCGAACGTCCCCGAGCCGCCTACGGCCAGATGCCCGTCGATCAGCAGCGCGGTCACAGCGGATCCCGCGCGACCGGACAGGACATGCAGCGCGGCCCACCGCGACCGGTACCGAGCTCGGAGGCTGAGATGGCCAACACCTCGATCCCCGAATCCTGCAGTCGGGCATTTGTTTCGGTGTTGCGTTCGTAGGCGACGACGACACCGGGCGCCAGCGCCAGCGTGTTGTTGCCGTCGTCCCACTGTTCACGTTCGGCGGTCACCGGGTCCAGCCCGGTATCGATGACCCGTAGCTGCTCGATCTCCATCGCCGCGGCGGCGGCCTTCACGAACGGGGCCTCGTCGAGGATCGTCACCCCGTCGGGGGTGCGCTTGATGGTGAACGCCGACAGTGAATCGCTGATGGCCGGATACATCACCACCGCGTCGACGTCGACCATCGTGCACACGGTGTCCAGGTGCATCTGCGCCCGCTCCTGGGCGATCGGCACGGCGAGCACCGTGTGGGCCAGACCGTCGTCGAACAGGCTGCGCGCCAGCGCTTCCGCACCCGCAGGGGTGGTGCGCTCCCCCACCCCGACGGCCACCACGCCGGGCGAGAGCAGCAGCACGTCGCCGCCTTCCACCGGCGCCGTGTGCGACTCGTAGGCCCGCCGCACCCCCAGGAAGCGCGGATGGTGGGCGTAGATCAGGTCGGTCAGCGAGGTTTCGCGCATCCTGGCCGGCAGCGCCAATGAGGTGGTCGCCACCCGGGGGCCGATCCAGAACGACGAGTCGCGGGTGAACAGCAGATTGGGCAGCGGCTCTATGACGAAATCGCCGCCGTGATGCATGCGCCGCACCAGCGACGTATCGGTCTGGGCGCCCGACGACGGCAGTTCGGTGAAGGTCATGCCCGCCGTCAGCACGTGCGCCAGGGCCGCTGGCTCCAGACCGCGCAGATACGCCGAAAGCTCTTGCGCCAGTGGCAATCCCAGACGGCGGGCATCCACGGCGGCGGAGATCCCCTGAATCCGGGCGGCGCCGCTGTTCAGCGCCTCGGTCAGCAGGTCGGCCATCAGCAGCACTTCCACGCCCCGCGAGCGCAGCAGATCGGCGAACGCATCGTGTTCTTCCTGCGCGCGGGACACCCACGGCAGACCGTCGAACAGCAGCTTGTCGTTGTTGCGCGGGGTCAGCCGCTGCAATTCGGCGCCGGGCCGGTGCAATATGACGACCCGCAGCGTCCCGACCTCGGAGTTGGAGCCCAGCACGGTGGCAGTCACACGTAGCACCGTAACAACAGGTCAGCCACCTCAACTATCGTTGAGGTGTGACCGAGCAGGAACTGACGCCCGGCGAGCTCGCTCAGCGGGCCGGCGTAGCGATCTCGGCACTGCACTTCTACGAACGCGAGGGGCTGATCAGCAGCCGCCGAACCTCGGGCAACCAGCGTCGCTACCCCCGGGACACGCTGCGTCGGGTCGCGTTCATCCGGATGTCGCAGCGCCTTGGCATCCCCCTGGCCCGGGTCGCCGACGCCCTGGCGACGCTGCCGACCGACCGGGTGCCGACCAGCCGCGACTGGGCACGGTTGTCGGCAGGCTGGCGGGAGGATCTCGACGAGCGGATCGTGCACCTGCAGCGATTACGCGACAATCTCGCCGACTGCATCGGCTGCGGCTGCCTGAGCCTGCGCAGCTGCGCGCTGTCGAACCCCGAAGACGTGCTCGCCGGCCAAGGACCCGGAGCGGCAAAACTTTAAATCGAACAGATGTGCGATATCCTCGACTGCGTGTCTGTGGCGGTTCAGGGCGCGCTGTTCGAGCACAGCGAGCGCCGCGACCTCGGCGCCGGTGCTTGGATCGACATCCGTTCGGCGTGGGTTGAGGATGCCGGCGTGCTGTTCGACGGCCTCCTCGGCGATACCCCGTGGCGTGCCGAACGACGGCAGATGTACGACCGCGTCCTCGACGTCCCGAGACTGGTCAGCTTCCACGACCTGACCACCGAAGCGCCGCCGCACCCCGACATCACCAAGCTGCGCCGTCGCCTCAACGACATCTACGGCGGCGAACTCGGCGAAACGTTCACCACCGCCGGGTTGTGCCTCTACCGCGACGGCGCCGACAGCGTGGCCTGGCACGGCGACACCATCGGCCGCAGCAGCACCGAGGACACCATGGTCGCCATCGTCAGCCTCGGCGCCACCCGGGTGTTCGCGCTACGCCCCCGCGGTGGCGGACCGTCGCTGCGGCTGCCGCAACGCCACGGCGATCTTTTGGTGATGGGTGGTTCGTGCCAACGCACCTGGGAGCACGCGGTTCCCAAGACCGCGCGGCCGCGAGGACCGCGGATCAGCATCCAGTTCCGCCCGCGTGATGTGCGCTGAGCTCAGCCGCGAATGGCATTGACACCGGCGACCAGGAGGTCGCGGGCGCGGCCGGTGTTCACCGGCACGATCGGCTTGTCGGGCACCACCAGCGGGTTGGCGCTGACGATCACTTGATAGACGCCGAAGTGGGCTGAGTAGTTGTAGGTCTCGCCGGTGCGCACCTGGTTGTTGACCGTCGCCTGCAGGACTCGGTGTACCCCCAGCGTCTGGGCGCCGTCGATCTTTGGTGTGTCGACGATTTCGACCAAGCCCCGCAGCCCGGAGCCGGTGAAAGTGACCTTCTGGCAATCGGGTCCGGGCTCGGTCACCGGGATCGGTGAGTTGGTCTCGACGGCGATGACGATGAAACGGTTGCCCTCACCTTGGGCGGCGACGGCGGCCATATTGCCCTCGGTGCCGGTCGGCACGAGTTGGCCGGCGGCGAATTTCGCACACGCGGGTGGGTCGAATGTGAGTCCGTCGGGCAGTTTCTGCCCGGCCAGCACTTGGGGATCGATCCCCGTCTTGGCCGTCTCGGACACCGTGAATTCGGGACCGAAGCTGGACTTCAGCGTCGTCACTTTCGCGATATCGGCCCGGGTTTGGCTCGATCCGCCCGAGCCACATGCGACCAACAGTCCGGCACACAGCACTGCGACGACCGCGCCGGGTTTGCACATCGTGGCCAATGTACCCAACCGGCAGGTGTTCAGCCGCGCAGGGCGGACACCGTCGACACCAACAGATCGCCGACGAAGTGCGGATCCAGCGGCGGATGCGGGGATCCGGGATCGGTGACCAAGGTGACGAACACGACGTGGCCGTCGACGTAGGCCTGCGCGGTGTCGGCCTTACCGTCGGTCTCGGTGCCGGACTCGACGACCATGCGGGTGGTGACCGTCATCGCGACGGTGTCGGCACCGTCGATGTGGGGCGCTTCGGCGAGGCTCACTTCACCGGTGGTGTGCGCGAACATCATCGTCCACCGCGCACATTCGCCGATCAGCCCAGCGTCCGGCGCGCCCTGGCCGGGCACCGCGACGACGACGTAGACGGTTCCGCCCGGCCCGGACGCCGAGTACCCCCGGGCGCCCGGATCGGCGGGGGCCGGATCGGCCAGCGCGCCACAGTGCGAGGGCGTCGCCGTCCAGCCGGATCCGAAGCCCCACAATCCCGCGGCGCTGAGCGGTCCGGTCACGTCGGCGATCTCGTAACCGGCGGGCAGTGCCGGCCGGATCCGTTTGATATTGGCCGGATTCACCGGACCAGCGCTGGGCGACACGCTCGGCGCGGACGCCGATGACGGCGGCGCCGGATTGGGCTGCGCCGCACACGCGGCCAGCAAGAGCGCCGTCATCGATGAGACGATGAGCTGCCGCACGGGGCCTTGATACCACTGTTTGTTTGCCTGGTGCGCGCGCCTCGCGGGCTAACCTGGCAGCCATGTGTACTCGAGTGCTGTGGAACACCAACGACGTCGCCGTTTTCACCGGTCGCACGATGGACTGGCCGGAGTCGACACAGCCCTTGATCGTCGGCTTTCCCCGCGGACGCGAGCGCGACGGGATCAGCCCGGCCGGATTCATCTCCGATTCCAACCCGCTGCGATGGACCAGCCGGCACGCGAGCCTGGTGACCACGATCTACGGCCTCGGCACCGTGGATGGCTTCAACGAGGCGGGTCTGGCCGGCCACGGCCTGTATCTGCAAGAGACCGACTTCGGCCCCCGCGACCCGGCGAAACCAGGCGTGCACGCCGGGCTGTGGCTGCAGTACCTGTTGGACCAGGCGGCCACGGTCGCCGAAGCGCTGCAGCTGATGGACGAGATCCAGGTGCTGAAGATCTCGGCTCACGGGCATGACGCCAACCTGCATCTCGCCCTGGAAGACATCGGCGGCGACTCGGCGATCATCGAGTTCGCCCAAGGTCGCCTGGTTGTCCATCACGGCCGTCAGTACACCTTGATGACCAACGATCCGACGTACGACGAGCAGCTGAAGTTACTTTCCCAGCAAGACTTTTCACAGCCCAGTAGCGAGATGCCGCTGCCGGGCAACGTCAACCCGGTCGCTCGTTTCCAGCGGGCCGCGTACTACTCGGCACTGCTGCCCGCGCCCGGATCGCAGCGCGAGGCCATCGCGGGCGTCATGGCGATCATGCGCAATGTCTCGGTTCCGTTCGGGGCGCCCTACCACGACTTCGGCGTGTACAACACCGAGTACCGGACGGTGACCGACCTGACCAACCGGATGTATTTCTTCGAGCTGACCACCAGCCCCAATGTCATCTGGGTCGAGATGGACCGGTTGAAGCTCGACGGCGGCCCGATCGCCGTCAACCCCTATGACGACTCACTGGTCGGCGACATCACCGACCGCTTCGCGCCGCACGACCTACCGTTCTAGCGGTTGAGCCGCCAGATGTCGGTCGACATCAGCGTCGCGAACGAGCACCACAGCGGGTAGGGCGCGAGCGCGGCACCGAACTTCGGGTCCGCGGTGGCGGCCCGGCGCGCCAGATCGGCGCTGCTGACCGCCAGTGCTCCGGCCACGATCGCGGACGGACCGAGCTTGTGCGCCTTGAAGAAGAGCCAGCTCCAGCCGGCATTGAGCACCAGGTTCGCACCCAGTGCACCGGCGTAGGCGCGGGCCTTGTCGTCGTCACCTGCGGCGCGGAACTTCTCGATGGTCGCGGCAGAGGTGAGGGCGATGTCGGCGTACAGCGTTGTCCATGCCACCGGGAACACCGCGTTCGGCGGAACGTAGCGCGGCTTGCGCAGGGTGGGATACCAGGTCTCGACACCCTTGCGGCTGGCGACGCTACCGACCACGGCCGCTGCGGCCGTGCCCAACGATGTTGCGATGATCGACTTGCCCATGAGCGCCAACGTACCCGTGCGGCAGGCGGCCTAATCCCGGACCCGTGCGAGGTTTCAGGCCCGCCGCGCCAACCGGTCTGGTCGACGGCTGCCCAGCAGCCGGCGCCGGGACGTTCTGCGACGCGGTGGGGAGCGGCGTCACGCCGACTCCGAATGTCCCTGCCGGTCTGGTCCCGAGCGGACGCCCGAAACCCGCCTCCTGCAGGCCGTCGTCCAGCCCGGTGGGGATGGCTTCCAGCAGGTTACGGACCTTGGTCGCCGGGTCGCCCCGGTCAGCCAGTGTCGCCGGGGTCGGGTCCCCGGGATTGACGCCGCGGTCATAGCCCCATTCGATGATCACCCGCAGCGGGGCGTCGAGCACGTCGAGAATCGGCCCGGGCACTCCTAGTTGCGCGAGCGGCATCAGCAGCGGCAGCCGGGCGGTCGGCATCAGATAGTAGGCGGTATCGCCGGTGCTTCCCTGGTACATCGCGTCGGTCACCGCCACGGAGTAGTTCGGATGCAGATACCCGATCCCGGCCAGCGCGTTGAGGTCGGCCAGCAGGTTGAGCGGACGGCGTGGGAAGTCCGCCCACCCGTCGTACTGCCACGTGATGTCGGCGGTCGGGAACCGGCAATCGGTGCCGTCCGTGCCGCAACTGTCGGTGGGCGTCGCGCCGTCGAAGGTCACCCCCAAGCCGGGAATGCGGAGTCCGGCGAAGCGCTCCAGAATCCCCCCGTTCGGGCGGTTCGGGTTGCTGATGAGAACGAACGACGCGTGCAGCTCTGTGTCGGTGGGCTGGGCAATGAGGTCTCGCTTGACGATGGTGGCGATCCGGGCGCTTTGGGAATATCCGAACACCGTGTAGTCCGATGTCGACGCGGTGTCGGCACCGAAATGGTCTGCCTTGCAGGATGTCCGGCTGCGCAGGCAGTTGGTCAGGTTGTCGGCGCCGGCCGCCACCGACGTGTCGAACAGGTCGGCGCCGTAGACCGGCCAGAACTGCTCGGGCGTCTGCACGACGACCACGTTGTAGAGACCGGGGTCGGACGGCCCGGCCCGGGCCGGGCCGGTGGGCGCGATGTAGCGGTCGAGCGCGCCCGAGACGTACTCCCCGACGAACTCGGCGCGTTCACCGATCAACGGATGTCCGGTCCCGCCCATGATCAACGCGGTGGTGGCGGTCAGCTGAACACCGATTGCCAGCGGCGCGGCGGATCCGAAAACGGCCGTGCACAAGACCCCCAGCACCGCCAGGCACAGCAAGCGCAGACAGGTGGTCATGGCGTCCCCCGCACGCCAGGCGCAACGCCTATGGTGGCTTCGCCCGATCCACCGCCGCGGCCACACTGCGCCATTGCAATTACGCGACCTAGCAGCAATGGTGCTCCTCTTGCACGGCGCGGGTTCACAAACGTTCAAATTCGCTGTGAATCGCACTAAGCTGCTCAATCGAATTTGGTTGGCCGCTGGGGACAGTGCGCCACAACAAAAGGAGAACTCGTTCGATGAACAAGATGACCGCGGTAGCTACGGCGGGTCTGGCTGCCGTTTCGTTGAGTTTTGCGCTTGTCGGCTGCGGCTCGGACAGCAAGACCGAGACCAAGACGTCCACCTCGACCTCGACGTCCACCGCGACGTCGACGTCGAAAAGCACTGAGACTTCAGCGAGCCCGTCACCGACCGCCGGGAAGAACCAGACGATCCAGGACTATCTCAAGGCGAACAACATCCAAGAGACGCCGGTCAAGCGCGGCGATCCCGGCTCACCCAATATCGACCTGGCGATGCCGCCCGGCTGGTCGGATGCCGGGCAGCAGACACCGGACTGGGCCTACGGGGCCATCGTCTTCGACAGCCCCGAGGACAAGGCTGACCCGCCGAGCATCATCGCGATCGTCTCCAAGCTGACCGGCAACGTCGACCCGAAGAAGATCCTCGAGTTGGCCCCGGGCGAGTTGGCGAACCTGCCGCAGTGGGCGCCGCTTGGCGACTCGAACACGAGCACGTTGAGCGGTTTCGACGCGGTTCAGCTCGGTGGTAACTACGTCAAGGACGGCAAGAAGCGGATCATCGCGCAGAAGACGGTGGTGATTCCGGGCAAGGACGGCCTGTACGTCCTGCAGATGAACGCCGATGCACTGGACGGCCAGGAAGGCCCGCTGATGGAAGCCACCAACGTCATCGACGAGAAGACGACGATCACCCCCTGATCGGTGAATTCCGCGGCTGCCGGCGTGCGTGCGCGCCGGCAGCCGCGCTCACTCTGGAGACTGTTATGACATCGGACGAACCTCAGGTGCCTGACGAAACCCAGGTCTCCACGGGCGCCAAGATGTGGAAGTCGCTGAGCCCGCGCGCCGTCCTGTCGATGGCCGACCCTTATCCGGTGGTGCTCAAGCAGTTTGTGCAGTTCTGCTTGATCATCGTCTACCCCGCATGGGTGGTCGGGCTCCTATTCGGGCTGGCGATCTACTACTCCGTCTATGGCGTGCTGTGGGTGCTGTTCGCGCCGATTCGGTTGTGGATGAAGAAGAATCGGCCAGACGAGTACGCGGCGAGCCAGCAGAAAAAGGTATAGCGGGCTGAATTGGCTTCTGCGGATTGAGTTCATCCCCAGATTCGGGTTCATCCCCAGCTTGTTTTGGTGTGCCGTTCTTGTCGGCGGTTCGAACTATTGTTCGAGGCATGAGTTCGATCGATGCGGTGCGCGAAGCGCTCACCGCTGCGGTCGGCACTCTGGCCGCTCTCGATTTCGACGCACTCGACCCGCCTGAACGGTTCGAAGCGTTGGAGCTGATCGAAACCCAGCAGCGTCGCCTGACAGCGATTGCACATGCGGGGGTGGCCCGGTTGGAGCAATTCGAAGGCTGCCGACCAGTGCCGATCACCCTGGCCGATGTACTGCGGATCAGCCCGCGCGAAGCCAAGCGACGGATCCGTGACGCCGAACAACTGGCGCCACGGCGCGCGTTGACCGGGGAACCGCTGCCCCCGCTGCTCCCCGAAACCTCGACCGCGTGGCACGAGGGGCAGCTCGATGCCGAGCACCTGCGGGTCATCCAGAAGTTCTTCCGCGATCTGCCCGACCACGTGCCCCCAACCGAGATCGAGAAGGCCGAGACGTCCCTGGCTGAGCATGCCGTGAATCTGCGCCCCGACCAGTTGGAGAAGGTCGCACACCGGCTGGCGCTGCATCTGAACCCCGACGGAAAATTCTCCGACGACGACCGCGCCCGCAAGCGCGGATTCGTCTGGTGCGGCGGCCAACACATCGACGGCATGAGCGTCGGCCGGCTGATCGCCGACCCCGAACTGCGGTCCATGCTGGATGCCTGGTTCACCAAATTCGCCGCCCCCGGCATATGCAACCCCGCCGACCAAACCCCCACCATCACTCCGACCGATGAGGTCGCCGAACGGGATCTGCGTAGCCACGCTCAACGCCAACATGACGCATTGACCGCCTTGGTACGCGGACAACTCGGCGATCCAAAGCTAGGCCAACACAACGGCTTACCCGTCACCGTGATCGCCACCGCCACCCTGCAGGACATCCAATCCAAGACCGGCCACGCCGTCACCGCCAGCGGAACCCTGCTACCGATCCCCGACGTCATCCGGATGGCCAGCCATGCATACCACTACTTGGCGCTGTTCGACGGCGCGGACGGACAACCACTGTGGCTGGGCCGCACGAAACGCATCGCTTCAGCTGATCAGCGAATCATGCTCTACGCCAAGGACCGTGGCTGCACCCGACCCGGCTGTGACGCACCCGGCTATCGCTGCGAAGTCCACCACGTCGATGAATGGGCACACGGCGGGCACACCAACATCGACAAACTCACCCTGGCCTGCCCACCGGACCACCGACTACTCGAACAAGGCTGGAAAGCCCGAAAACTCGCCAACGGCGACACCGAATGGATACCACCACCCCAGCTACCACTGGTGGCCGGTACCAACGACTTTCACCACCCCGAACGACTGCTGAACGACTAGGCCCGGGAGAACGCCGACGCCTCGGCGACCTGCTGCGCGCTAGGCCGCACGCCGGTGTAGCGCTCGAACTGTTCGGCCGCCTGCAGGGCGATCACTTCCGCGCCGGTCACTACCTGCTTACCGGCCGCGCGGGCGGCAACAATCAACGGCGTCTCCGACGGCACCGCGACCACGTCGAAAACCGTGTGCGCAGCGGCGATCACATCGTCGCCGTATGCCGGTTCGTGTTCCTCGGGCCCGTCAGCCATCCCGATCGGCGTGACGTTGACGATCACCGGCGCACGAAGGTCGCCCACCTCACTGCGCCACTCATAGCCAAGGCGCTCCGCCAGATCCAGCCCGCTGTCGGTGTTCCTGGCCACGATCGTGCCTTCACGGAATCCACTGTCCCGGAAGGCTGTTGCCACCGCGCCTGCCATCCCGCCGCTGCCACGGATCAGTACCGCCGCGTGCGGATCCAATCCGTACTCGGCAATCAGCCGTTGTACCGCGGTGTAATCGGTGTTGGCCGCGGTCAGCTCACCGTTGTCGTTGACGATCGTGTTGACGGCATTGATTGCGCGCGCGGACTTCTCCACCTGATCCACCAGGGCCAGCACATCCTGCTTGAACGGCATAGACACCGAACACCCGCGGATGCCCAACGCCCGCACTCCACCGATCGCGGCGGTGATATCGGTTGTGGTGAAAGCCTTGTAGATGAAATCCAGGCCGAGTTGCTCATACAGATAGTTGTGGAACCGGGTGCCGATATTGCTGGGCCTGGCGGCCAGCGATATGCACAGCCGGGTGTCCTTGTTGAGCGCGGGCCTGGCCATATCAGCCGATCGCTCGGAGCACTTGCCGCACCGACGCCCGGATCTCGGCTGCCAAGGTCGGATCAATATGCAGCGCATCGACTTTCGGCACGTCGAATTCCGTGACCACCACTCCGGGCTCCTCACGTTCCCAGTGCGCGCCGAAGCGGTCGAGAATTGTCCGCATCGGCGCGTTGTCGGACAGTACCCGCCCCGAGAACCGCTTCACCCCGCCGACATCCGCCGCGATGATCAACGCGTCCATCATGAAGTTGCCGATGCCGCGACCCTGGTAGGCGTCACCGACGATGAAGGCGATCTCGGCGAGCGAGGGATCCGACTCGTCGCGGACAAACCGCACGTCGGCGACGACCGGGCCGTCGACGCCGTCCACCAGAACCCAGACGAAATGGTTGACGTAGTCGACCTGGAACAGGTAGTTCATCAGCGCCATGCTGGGCGCGCGCATCGACATGAACCGGCGGTAGAGCGTCTCGGTGGAGAACTCGATCGGCCCGTTCGATGTGCGTTCGCTGTCACCGGGCAGCGCCGGGCGCAACATCAGCTCGGTGCCGTCCTTGAGCACGACAGGGATCGGCGTGACGAAGGCCGCCAGCCGTTGCCGGGCCGTGCGCACCATTCGCTCGCTGATGCCGGGCAGGTCGGCCAGGATCTCGAACGCCGCGTGGTCGCCGATGTAGGCGCTCAGAGGCTCCGTGACCGTGACCGTCGCGGTACGCGGTTTGTCCCGCAACAGCGCGATCTCCCCGACGATCATGCCTGCGGAGACCTCACCGAGGACGACCTCGCCGTCTTCACCGACGTGGCGCACCTCGGCCCGGCCGGATTGGATGAGCAGGAACGACACTGCTCGGTCCCCCTGCCGTGTCAGAACCTGGCCGACAGATGCCTGCAACGGCTGCAGTTGTGCGGCCAGCGGCCGCAGCAGTTCAGGCGGGCACCCGTCGAACACCTCCATGTGCGACAACCCGTCGGTGCGCACGGCGATCAACTCTGGTGTCGCCCCCAGTGCCGACGCCAGACCGCGTTCTCCGCTGTCTGCCGTCATGCGACCTCCGTAGTCATCAATCCCGAGGTTACCGACGGTCGAGAACGACTCGGGCCGATTCGGCCGAACAGCGGATCACAGGTGCTTTGACCGGTTGACGAACCGCCCGGCGCGCGGTGAAAACAGCCAGCCGCCACCGGCTTTCGTCCCGCCGTCCACCGGGATGTTGTGTCCGGTGACGAACCCCGACAGCTCGGATGCCAGGAACAGCGCAACCCGCGCCTGGTCCTGGGGCCAGCCGACCCGGCCGACCGGCGCCCAGGACTCCCACAGGTGCTCGACATCCTCGTAACCGGTGAGATAGTCCACCTGTGGGGTCTGGGTGAGATCTGTTCCGATGCCGTTGACCCGGATCCCGTGGCGACCCAGGTCCACCGCCAGACACGTCGTGAAGTGCGCGACAGCGGCTTTCATCGCCCCGTACACCGGGTCGCGCGGGAAGCCACGCATACCTTCCACGGAGTGGACATTCACGATGTTGCCGCTGCCCGCCCCGACCATGGCCGAGACGAACGCCCGGGTGACCGCGAAGACGTGCCGCAGATTGATGTCGTACATCCGCTGCCAGCTCTGCGGCGTCGACTCGTCGAAGGCCACCAGCGGCCGGTAATCCCCGACATTGTTGACCAACACGTCCACCCGGCCGTGCTCGGTCAACACCGCGTCAGCGAGGCGCGCCACGTCGTCGTCGATCGTGACGTCGACCACGTGGCTGCGAATCACGCCGCCGGCCGCCGACACGTCGCGGCTGATCCGCTCCGCGCGATCGGGATCGATCTCGGCGACCTCCACCGCCGCGCCATGGGCGGCGAACAGCTCCGCGATCGCCCCGCCGATACCGTCACCGCCCCCGGTCACCACCGCAACACGGCCGTCCAGCAAGCGATTCCAGTCAGGGATGTCCGGGATCTCCGCGATGTCGCGGGGGCCGTTGCTCATAGCGGCGCAGCCTACGCCGGTCAGTACGCCAGCAGGTTGACAATCCTGGTGAACCCGCTCGGCAACGCCGCCGCCGCGGGCATGATCCGTGACCGGGTCGGCGCGAACTCGACGGCGTGCAGCAGACCCGCGGTCAGCAGCCGGTAGCGCCGGGACATCCGCCGCCATTGCCGGTCATAGTCCCCCGGCCGATCGGCCAGAACGCAATTCACCAACAACTCGGCACCGCCGAACGCGATGCCAAGACCCTCACCGGTCAGCGCGTCGACGTACCCGGCGGCATCACCGACCAGCATGACCCGTCCCGCGGTGCGGCCCGCCACCCGTTGCCGCAACGGGCCCGCGGCCCGCTCGGGTCCGTGCGGGTGACCGTTCACCCGCTCGCTGAGCACATCGAACTCGGCCAGGCGGCTCTCGAATGAGCCCTGCCGCGCGGTCAGGATGGCGATACCGACGCAGTCGTCGGCAACGGGCGTGACATAGGCCTCGGCACCGTCACCCCAGTACACCTCGACCCGGTCGCTCCACGGGGCGGTGTGGATGTGTCGTCGCAGTCCCCACCGGCGCGACCCTCGGCTGGGGCGGGCCAGGCCGAGCGATCGCCGGATCGGTGAGTGCAGCCCGTCGGCGGCGGCCAGGTAGCGCGCGCGAAATCCGGCGCACTGAACGGAATCCGCATCCTGACTGATCGATCCGACATGAGCGGTGACCAGGTCGACACCCGCCGCGCACGCCGCGTCAACCAGTGCGCTGTGTAGCGCGGTGCGGCGCACTCCCAGACCGGAGTCGGCACGGAACGGGGCGTCGACGCGCCGCTGCGAATCGAGATAGGTGATTCCGCGAAACGGCTTGCCGGGCGGTGTGATTCCGAGTGCCTCGAGCTGCCGCACGGTGTAGGGCATCATGCCCTCGCCGCAGGCCTTGTCGATCGGCGGGCGGCGCCGCTCGACAACGGTCACCGTCAGCCCGGCCCGGGCCGCGTGCAGCGCGGTCACCAGACCGGCCGGCCCGCCGCCCGCGACCAGGAGATCGATCACGACAGGCTTGCCAGGGCGGCGTTTTCGGTGCGGATACGGGTCCGCAAAAGCGCGGCGTTCAGCACGGTGAAGACCAGTGCGGTGATCCATCCGGTGTGCACCAGCGGCAGCGCGACACCTTCGGCGATGACGGCGACGTAGTTGGGGTGGCTGAAGAACCGGTACGGCCCGCCGACGACCCGCTGCGCGCCGGGGATGACCACGACCCTGGTGTTCCACTGCTGCCCGAGTGTGGTGATGCACCACCACCGCAAGCCTTGTGCCGCAATCACTATCGCCAGCATCGGCCAGCCGAGTGCGGGCAGGAACGGCCGGTGTAGCCCGATCACCTCCACCAGGGCGCCGACAAGCAGCCCGGTGTGCAGAACGACCATGATCGGGTAGTGGCTCGCGCCGAATTCGACACCGCCCTGCGCCTTGCTCCATGCCAGATTGCGTCGGGCGACAACCAGTTCAGCGACCCGCTCCAGCGCAACCGCCGCGACGAGCAGTACGTACCAGATCATCAGTGCCAGCGCAGAAGCACCAGTTCCGAGCAGAACCCTGGCCCCATGGCCATCATCACGCTGGGGCCTGCTGCCGGACGCTTGGCGATGGTGTCACGCAACACATGCAGCACCGACGACGAGGAGATGTTGCCGATATCGGCCAGTGATCGCCAGGTCAGCTCGAGTGCCTCGTCGGGCAGGTTGAGGCTGTTTACGATCGCCTCGATGATCTTCGGCCCGCCCGGGTGACAGACCCAGGTGCCGATATCGTCGAGCTTGAGGCTGTGTGCGCCAAGGAATTCCGTGACATCGTCGGGAAGGTAGCGCTCGATCACCTCGGGCAGATCCGCGGACAGCACCAGCTCCAAACCGTCTGCCCCGACGTCCCAGCCCATGGTGCGCAACGAATCTGGGTACAGGTGGCTGCGCGAGTCGATCACACTGGGCCCGCTGGCCTTGATCTTCTGCGCACGCCGCTCACCGACCGCCACGACAGCTGCCGCCCCATCGGCGAACAGCGCGCTGCCGACGAGCCCGGGCAGGGTCGGCTTGTTGGCCGTATAGGTCATCGAGCACAGTTCGACGGATACCAGCACCGCGACACCGTCAGGATCACCGCGCAGGTAGTCGTTCAGCCGGGCGACGCCAGCCGCACCGGCGACACAACCAAGACCGAACATCGGCACACGGCGGACATCGGGCCGCATGCCCAGCCGGCCGGCGATCCGGGCCTCGATCGACGGGGCAGCGACACCCGTCACTGTCGTCGAAACGACCAGGTCGACGTCCTCGGGGCGCAAGCCGGCCTCTTCGAGGGCGCCGGCGATGGCAGCCGAGCCGAGTTCGACAGCGTTCTCGATGAACAGGTCGTTGGCCTCGCCGAAATCCTTGAGCGCGGGGTACTGATCCAGCGGCAGGACGAAGTGACGATTGTCGACCTTGGCACTGCGATGCAGTTTGCGGAGGATTTCTTCGTATTCGCCATATCCACCGATTGTCAGGAACGCCTCGGTGACCTCGGCCTGACTGTATCGGTGCGCTGGCAATTCACCACGCACACCGGCGATAACACTGATCGGACGCATGTCTTCAACACGAGAACCGGTACCCACTGGTTCACCAACCTTCACTGCGGACCCCCCTCGTAGTTTCTTCGTCAACCAGTATGCCGCGCCGGCCCGCCTTCGCGGATCCCCACCCTTTGATGCATCCACGCCAGCGGTCTGGGTGCCCACCAGTTCCAGCGGCCCAGGACGTGCATGAATGCCGGCACCAGGACGAGCCGAACCAGTGTCGCATCGGCCAGTACTGCCAGCGCCAGGCCGAGCCCGAACATCCGCATGAACGACACATGCGCCGCGATCAGGGCGGCGAACGAAATGGCCATGATCAGCGCGGCGGCGGTGATCACCCGGCCGGTATGAGCCACCCCGAGCGCGACGCTCTCGTCGTTGTCGGCCACCCCGCGTTGCGGTGACGCGAGCCAGAACTCCCTGATGCGCGACACCAGGAACACCTCGTAGTCCATCGAGAGTCCAAAAGCTATGCAGAACAACAAGACTGGCACGTTCGCCACCAGAGTCCCGGTCGAGGTCGTGCCGAGCGCGCCGAGGTTGCCGTCTTGGAAGATCCACACCATCGCACCGAATGCCGCCGTCAGCGACAGGACGTTGAGCACCAAGGCTTTCAGGGGTAGCGCGACACTGCCGGTCAGCAGGAACAGCAGTACCAGCATGATCACCGCGATCGAGCCCAACACGATAGGCAGCCGCGAGACGATGGCGTCGACGCTGTCGGAGTTGGTTTGTGCCGTGCCTGCGAACTCGACCGTCCGGTTTCCGGGCGTACTCACCGCGTGCAGCCGCTTGAGCTGATCGGACGATCGGTCGGAGAACAGCGGAGCGGTGCTCTCCACCGTGAGCAGCGCACTGCCGGACGCCAGACCGGTCGCGGCGGACGGCGGTCCCACGAGGTTTCCGCCCACGTACGCGCCCATCGGCGCGGACACCGTCGAGACGTCGTTGACGCGCGACAGGTCGGCGGCGTATCGGGCGATCTGCGGATCGGACAGGCCGTCGGCATTGGGGATGAGGATCGGGATGGCGGTTTCGAAATTGTCGGTGAAGTCACCACGCAATCGATCACCGACCTGATGGGCCGACGCCGACGACGGCAGCACCCGGTCGTCGGGGAATCCCGGGCGCACACCGAGGAAAGGCGCACCGAGGGTCACCAGCACCACCACACCGGCCAATCCGATCGGCACCGCGCGCTTCATCACGAATTTCGTTGACCGGTACCAGAATTGCTCTTCGATGGGCCGCTGGACGGGTTCGGCTCGGCCGAGCGTGCGACGGAACAACCGGCGCACATCGAGCGAGTCGAGCCGATCGCCGAGCAGGCTGATCGCCGCGGGCGTGATCACGATCGCCGCGATCGCGGCGAACGCGACGGTGGCCACGCCGGCGTAGGCGAACGATTTCAGGAAGTGCATCGGGAACAGCACCATGGCGCCCATCGACAGTGCGACGGTGGTGGCCGAGAACAGCACGGTGCGGCCCGCGGTGAGCATGGTCCGCGTCAGCGCCTCATCGCGATCTGCCCCCTTGGCCAGTTCGTCGCGATAGCGGCTGATCATCAGCAGCGTGTAGTCGATCGCCAGGGCGAGTCCCATCGCGGTGGTCAGGTTCAGCGCGAAGATCGAGACATCGGTGAAGAACGTCGTCACCCGCAGGACCGCCAGCGCACCGAGAATGGCCATCAGCCCGACGGCGATGGGGAGCGCAGCGGCGAACACCCCACCGAAGACCCACACCAGCACCAGGAAGCTGAGTGGAATCGCGATCGACTCCATCAGCACCAGATCGTGCTGGGATTGCTGGGTGACCTGCAGGTTCACCATCGCCGTCCCGCCGGTGCGCACGACGACGCCGTCGCGGTCACGGGTGATCTGGTCGGACAGGTCTTTGGCGTAGATCTGCTGGTTCGCCTCGTTGCCGGTCATTCCGGCCGTGATGAGACCCGACTTCTGATCGCGGCTGACCAACGCGGCCGATGCCTGTGGTGGGGAGGTCCACGCCGAGGTGATCCCGATGACGTGCCCGGAGCGTTTCAGCTGATCGATGACGTCGAGGGCGGCTGTTCGCGCCGCCGGGCTGTCGAACCGATCGTTTGCGGTGACAACCACCAACAGCTGCACGTCGCCCTGACCGAACTTGTCGGTGAGCAGGTCGGTGGCCCGCGATGATTGGGAGGTCGGGTCAGCGAACCCGCTCGGGGAGAGATTCTTGGCGACAGGTACGCCGAAGATTCCGATCGCCACCATGACGAGGATGGCGATTGCGACCACCCGTCGTGGTGCGGCAATGGCTAGCCGGGCGGTCCCTTGCAGCAATGATCTGTCCTTCGGTGTCAGCCCTGCCTTCTGCTGATACGTTCCCGACCAGCAGCAGGTTCACAATGCCTCCCCGAAGGACTTCGTGGCCTACCCGGCCACGGTAACCAATAAGGCACCCTGCGCGCATAGTTGTCGAACTCAGAGCCGTGGATCCGGCGGTATCTAGCCTCCTTGAAAAGCGGTGCTATCAGGCAATACGCCGTAAAAGTGGCAGCCACCGCCAGTTGGTCGGGCGTCCACGTGGGCACGGTCCAGACCGTCAGCGTGAAGGCCACATAAATCGGCTGCCGCGTCAACCGAAAAAGGCCTGTCGTCGGCATCTTCGGATAGACAAGTCGTTGACCACGCAACAATGTGAGCCAGCCCAGAGTGCCGATCTGGACCGACAGGCCGGCGTCGAACATCGCTTTGCCGAGCAACACCCAGGCGCACGCGTACAGCACGTCGAGAACACCCAACACCGCCCCGTGCGCCTGCCACCAGACGGTTCCCGAGGGCGACCACAGCGCAAAGAGGACGAACACCTGAAGGGACGCAACGGTGACGAACGTGGTGGGCGCCAACGTCGGTCCGGCACCACGTGGCCCCAGCCGGTTGACCACTGCCCTGCCCCGGCTCGTGAGCAGAAGTGAGTGGACGACCGGGAACTGTGCCAGCAGCGCGGCGTTGGCGATCCAGCTCCACGGGGCCGAGAGGGCGCCAAGGGAGCGGCTCATCCCGAAGTACATCGCCACCATCATCGCGCCGACACCCGCCGCGAACGCGGCGTGGCAGATGACGCCATAAGCCACCGCAACGGCTATTCGGCCGCCGCCTCCCCGGGCGGCTGGCGGTGATGAATCTGCCCGCACACAAACCTCTTCAGTGGCATTCCCGAGCACAACGTAGCGTGGAGACATGAAGCTTGGCCAGCGTTTCCCGCTGCTGCGATGGTCGGTGATCCGCACCGGCATCGGTATCCGTAATTTCAACAGAACCGGTCAGATCGGTGACGGCCGGGAGGCGGCAGCCGCCGATTATGTCGAGGCACACGCCCGCCGCGGCGACATCGACGACGTGCTCGCCACCATCGACGAGTACGCCTACGCGAAGTCGTTTCTGGTCAATATCGGGGATGAGAAGGGCACCGTGCTCGACGCGGCGGTGCGCCGCGCCGATCCGCAGCTGGCACTGGAACTGGGCACCTACTGCGGGTACGGCGCGCTGCGGATCGCGCGCGCCGCGCCGTCGGCCCGGATCGTCTCCGTCGAACTGGCCGAGGCGAATGCGGCAGTGGCCCGGCGGATTTGGGCACATGCAGGCGTGGACGAACGCATCACCTGTGTGGTGGGAACGATCGGCGATGGCGGGCAAACCCTCGACGTTCTGCGTGACGAGTGCGGATTCGACTCAGGCACATTGGATTTCCTGTTCATCGATCACAACAAGCACGCCTATCTGACTGATCTGCTCAGCATCGTCGAGCGCGGCTGGCTACGGCGCGGCGCCATCGTCGTGGCCGACAACGTGGGCTTCCCGGGCTCCCCGAAGTACCGAGGCTATATGCGCGATCAGCAAGGCAAGGGCTGGGAGACAACCGAACACCGCAGCCACATGGAATACCAGAGCCTGATTCCCGATCTGGTTCTCGAGTCGCGGTATCTGGGCTGACAATTGGGTCCCCCTCCGCGTGGAGGGGGAACCCAATTGTCTTGTCAGGCAGCCACTTTATGCGCGCTGGCCCGCCCGCTCGAGCCGGTCCCCTTCTTGGCTCCCCCGTCTGCCTTTCCGGTGGTCGCGCCCTGACCATCGGAGTCCGACGCCGCCTGTGACGAGGTGGCGCGGCGGCCGGCAGCAGCGCTGGCCTTGCCGGGCTCGGCCTTGTTTCGGTCGGTCAGATCCGTGGCACCGTTCGAGATCTCATCGGTCGCCGCGGCCGACTTGACCTTGGTGGCAGCGGGTTTGGCCGCCGCGGCACCCGGGAGTGCACCGGCGATCGCCTGCGCGATGTCGGTGACCGAATCCTTGACGAAGTCGACGCCGGCCTTGGCGACGGTGACAACACCGTCGCGGATGGCGGCCACCACCTTGGTGACATCGCCGGACTTGACGGCTTGCACGACGTTGTAGACCGCGGCCTGCGGGGCCACGACCAGATTGCGGAGGTTCACGAACAGCTGGCCGCCGAGCGACGGATTCTGGCTGACCGCAACGCCATCCCAGCTCTGCAGCATCCAGCCGTCGTCCGGATTGCCCGTCACAACCACGACGGCGGTGTTACCCAGCGGGTGCGTGAGCATCAGCATGATGTCCGGGTTGTCGACGTTCATCATCGTCCACACCATGATCGTCGCGCCGTGCGAGAAGAGCACTGGCTTGGTGTAGCCGTTGTCGATGACGTCGGCGATCACACTGTTGACCCTCGCCTCGAACCCATTGCCATTCTCCCCACCGGGGATGGGCAGGCTGCGCAGCCCGAGCGTCCAGGCGACCGGGATCAGGAAGTAGCCGATACGGCCGAGCCCGCTGTCGATCGGAGATCCCTCGAAGATGCCCGCGCTGATCTCGTGGATGCCGGACTTCTCGGATACCGGCAGGCCCGGCAGGAGGGCTTCCAGCGGCGCGGCGGTCTGATGGGTGCGGATCATGTCCGAGACGTAGATGCTGTCGTAGCCGCCGTCTTTGAGCTGCTGGGCGATGGCCTCCGCCTGCTGTTCCCCGAGTTCGGTGAGTTCGGGACCGGGCACCTTCGTGTCGATCCCGGCGCCGGCGATGTTGCCGTAGGACTCGCCGTGGCGCACCCAGGTGAGGGTGATCGAATCGGCAGCCCAGGCGGGCAGCGCCGACATCAGGAACAGTGCGACGGCCGAGACGACCGTCGCCAGTGCTTTCAGTGCACGATCTCGCATCCCAAACTCCATCTGAATCCCCCAACGGTGGTACGACGCGCAGACAATACCGGCTGTGCGCTCGGTCACAGTACACAATCGCAAATCTGTCTACAAACGCCCTGGCCGCTGTCTCAGGAAACTAACGATCGCGTGGATTCTCGGTATCGGCACTCGCCCACCCGCACACACCGTGGTGTTGTGGATGGAGTGTCCTCTCTAGCGATCCGCGCCGCAGGCATAGCGGCGGCTGCGGCCTGTTCCGCGCTGCTCTTGACCGCATTGCCGCAGGCCGGTGCTGCCCCGGCCTTCGATTCACAGGGTTATCTCGACTCGACGGCGCGGTGTTCGGACGCGGCCGTGCTGTTCGGTAGCACTGACAGCTCACGGGTTGCGATCTGCAAGACGTCGTCCGGCGGGTACCAGTACCGCGGCGTGCGGGTGCGCGATGGCGCAAAGCTCGTTCTCTCCGCGTCCAGTGCCGGGGGCGGCTCGTACACCGCGGTCAACGACGGCATCACCTACACCGTGAGCTCGAGCGCGCTGGTGGTCAGCTCCGGCGGCAGTGTGGTCCGCAAGGAGTCGTGGGTGGATTTCCACGGTCCCCAAGCTCAGTCGTCGACGTCATCGTCGGCCGCCCCGACGTCGTCATCGGCACCCACGACGTCGGCCACGCCGACCAGCACCACCCCGACGTCGACGACACCGCTGCCACCGCCACTGCCCGCCGAAGTGGGCGGCGGCGCGCGCTAACCCTTCAGGACCGCAGTCAAGCGGCGCACCCCCTGGTGGGTGGACCGCATGACGTCGGCGCCGATCGACTGGACGAGACGGTTGTTCTCACGCGCAGCGAGCTTGTTGATGCGGCTCAGGACGCGACGGCCGTCGTCGGTGAGGCTCAGCAGCGGTGAGGTCCGATGGTCAGGGTTTGAGTCGAGTTCAACCAGTTCATCGCGTACGAGTTCGTTGGCGATGCGCTGAACCGCCTGCCTCGTCACACCGAGGCGACGAGCCGCTTGCGGCACGGTCAGTGCTTCATCGGAGACCACGCTGAGGAGTTGCCAACGCGCCTGCGTCTGCCCTTCGCTTACCGCCATCGCTTCCCCCGAACGTCGCAGAAGACCGGCGAGCTCGAAGACGTCGGCGACCAGTAACGCCATCGCGTCGCCCATGAGCCTCCAATCATTGACAACACATTGTCACTCCGGTTTTATGTTGTCATGCTACCCGGAAGCCCGGCCCTGAGGAATCTGACCGTCGTTCTGCGCACTGCGATGGCCAACCGACCTGTCATACAGGGATTTCCGTATCTCGCGGAAAGCCTGCGCCGAGCGGGTGTCCGGACCAACACGTGGTGGCTGCCGGCGATGCAGAGTCGGTACGAAACCGAACTCGGCCCAGTCGTCATCCAGGACACTCCGCTGTTTCAGGGCATGGCTGAGGTGCCGCCCTTCGACAGCGCCGGATTGGTCGCCGCACTCCGGGCCGACCAGGCCGGACAGACCACCTTCCCCCAGTTCGCCGAGGCGGCGTGGCGGGCAGGTGTTGTTCGTTGGGTGGTGGCCCTCGACGACCGCACATGCACCTACTTCGGGCGAGACGACGAGACGTACGTCGAAGAGTATGCGGCAGTGACTATTTCCGAGACTCCGCTAACCGAAGACGAGCTCGAGCCGCTCGAGGCGTCGCACCAGAAGGCTCGGTAGCCACATCACGCCTCCGTCGTAGTCATTACACACAATGCTCACTTGTGTGTCATGTGTGAATGACATGGAGCAATCGGACGGAAGAGTCAAGACTGATGGCGCGAAAAGGTTGGGGCGGTTCACCGCCCGCCGACGACGCGGAGGCGCGCACGCGGATCGTCGACGCCGCGCTGCGCCTGGTCGACCGGCGGGGGGCCGCACAGACCACCGTGTCGGATATCGCCGACGAGCTGGGCATCACCCGCCGGACCGTGTATCGCTACTTCACCGGAACCGATGAACTGTTCGCCGCCGCCGCAGAGTCCGCGCTCGGCGGTTTCGTCGCCCAGATCGACCGGGTCGTCGCGGACATGGACGTGACCGGGCAGCTCGTCGAGGTCGTCGCCTACATCATCGAGCGCCTTCCGCAGGAGCCTCAGCTGGCCCTGCTGCTGGCCAATGACCGCTCCAACATGTTCAGTCGGGCGATGCTGACGCCCGATGTGATCGCACGCTGCCGGGCGGTACTGCACCACGCCCAGATCGACTGGGACCAACTCGGCTTCGACGATCCCATGATCGACGAACTTCTCGAACTGCTGTTGCGGACGATCCAGTCGATGGTCATCGCGCCACCGGACCCGCCGCGCAGTGGCGCGGAACTTCGCGCTTACCTGCACCGGTGGATCGGTCCGGCGCTGGCGCCGCGAGCAGCTACCGATTGAGGACCGCAACCACCTCGTGCAGCGGATCGGTCGTTACCGAGATGCCCCCGACGAACGGATGGGACAGCTCGAGTATCAGGAACAGATTGGTCGCAACGATCAGGCCGACGATCGCCACCATCGGGTAGTGCATCCCGGCCTTCTCGACCCCGTAGATGACAACGGTGCCGAGCACCATTGCGCTGGTCAAAAAGATGACCGCCCACAACGGCCACGGCGGCCCGGTGTCCTCGCGGGCGGTGAGTAGCCGGATGGTGCGGGCCTGACTTATCTTGTCGAGGTTGGCATTCGACGTCGCAAGAATGCTCCTCTGACTGTCGTCCGTCGCGTTGACCTGATGGTAGGCCGCCGACAGCTGCGCCAGCGCGGCGTCAGCCTCCGGCAAGCGAGCGTCAAGGCCACCGTCCCACTCAGCGATCGCCGCCTTCTCGTAGCCGAGCAGAGCCTGCCTTATGCGGTCGGCGTCGGGCTTGTCGAAAACATCGACATTCCTGGCCATTTCGACGGCGGCGGCCCCTTCGGCCTGAGCGTTGGCATCGGCGGTGTTGGTCTGCCCCCACATCGACGAGACGATGAAACCGATGAAGAAGGCGTAGATGAAGCCGATGAAGCTGTAGGTGAACTTGATGACGTCATTGTGTTCGTCACGCGTCAACGCCGGGAATCGTCCCCGGATCCACCTGACGAGGAGCACCGCTCCCCCAGCGACGACCACGATCAGGCCAACGAGAAGCAGCCCCGGCGGGATACGGCTGACAATCCATCCGCTCATCGACGTCGACTCTATTGGTCGGCGGTGCCGTGGGTCAGCCGATTGGTGGACAGCCGATTCAGCCGCCAGACAGTCCGACCGGCGGATAGCCGGGGTCTGTGACACGCGCAACACTTATTCCAATCCTGGGCGGCGACGGGCCGCCCAGCAGCTGGAAGGAGCAGTCACATGAGCAATGCGGAAACCACCAGGAAGACCGTGAACGTCGGCCGGCTCACCATCACCAGCACCGGACGCGCCGCCGGTCAGATGTGCATCAACAAGGCCCACGACGCGCTGTGCTTTGCCCGGGCTCGGTAGATGTCCACGACACTGGAGGCCCGGCTCGAGGGCGCGCTGGCGTTCAGCGCGCCCTACGTCGTTGATCGACTGCTGAAGGATCGCGTCGTCGACACCGCGGCGGCGGCAGAACAACTCTTCACCGAAGCCAAGCGATACCTGGTGCTGTGTGCGGCAACTCCGGGGATGTCGTTCGGCATGCATTCGGCGATGGTCGACGCGGCATGGCACACGTTCATCCTGTTCACCGCCGAGTACACCGAGTACGGTCACTGCTATTTCGGCGACTACCTGCACCATTCACCGGTCGACGATCGGGCGACCGCCGCAGTGTCGCTGCTGAAAGTCGCTTCATTCAACGACTTTGAGCAGCGGTATCAGGAACTGTTCGGGCAGCCGTTGCCGGCTGTCTGGTACGACGACACCAGCGTCGTGCCGTCGAGGCGGGTCATCAACGACGGCGCCGGAATCCTGATAGCGGATTCGGACTACCACACCGTCCGATTGATCGACGGCACTGGAGCCGCGGTGCTTTACGTCGATGCGCTGGCCCGCGACGCCGTCGATTTCATCGCCCGAACCCGCGACTTCTACGTCCGCGAACTGCCGGGCGATCTCACCGATGACGAGAAGGTCGGCGTCGTCCAAGCGCTCGTCCGGTCGGGCGTCCTACGGGTGGCGCCCTAACGAGGTCACGTACCTGACCTCGTCGACAGTTGTGCCGCCGATGACGTCGGTTCGTTCGCACCCGTCGGCGGTCCATCCCATCCGTTCGTAGAACCGCCGAGCCCGCACATTCGTGGAAAGCACCCAGAGGAACGCGTGTTCGTGGCCGGCCTTGGCCAAGCTGGCACACGCGGCAAGCATGAGCGCACTGCTGATCCCGGTGCCCCACCGTGGCGGGTCGACATACAGCGCCCACACCTCAGCGCTGTCGGCCAGCTCGTCGTCTCGTGATCCTCCGAAGGTGACGTGCCCGCACAGCACGTCACCGTCAACCGCGACGAGGGTGTGCCGCCCGCTGCGTTCTGGATCGAAGCTGTACCGCCTCGCCCACTCGGCGGGCCGCAACCCGTCGAGATAGTCCGCTGCGATGAGACCTCGGTAGCCGGCCTGCCAGGACCGCACGTGTGCGCGCGCCATGGCCATCGCGTCGTCGGCTGTAGCAACCCGGACTTCGACCACCCTGGCAACGATACTTTCGGTCAGTGCCCAGCCTGCTGGGCCTGCCGCGCGATCCGTTCGTCGTGGATGCGCACGAGTTCGCGGAACCCGATCCGGTGGTACTTCGGTATCGGCTGGATACCCCACTGATCCTGGGCGGTGTCTTTACCCTCGGCGCCCTCGGGCGGACCCAGTGGCGGGTACGGGTACTTGCACTCCAGGGTGTCGTCGGAGTAGCGGACCTTCAGCAGCTCACTGCAGATCTCGGTGAGGCTCAACGTCGGGTACCCGTAATAGATCGCCATGAATGGCAAGGTGAACGCGCCCTCGACGACGAGGGCGACCAAGCACACCAGCACCGCACGTTTGATCCACCTGTGTATCCTGGCGTAATACGGTGTGGTGCCCGGCGGAAGGTCCTCGGCCGTCTCTTCGGTGATTGTCACGGAAATCCCTTCAGTCGGAGAAGATTTCGCGGTTCACCGTGTGTAGATACGGGATCGCGAGGAACGGGGTTATGTAGAAGATGTCGTAGAGCCACCAGCCGATCACCGGGAATATCACTCCGGCGTAGCGGACATCGGCGTACATCGTCATGTTGAACACGTAGCCGCACCAGATCACCAGGCCCATCCAGCAGGTCACGATCATCCACTGGTGGCCCCACCGCTTCATCTGCAGAAACCCGATCGCGGCGGCGCAGCGCATGGCGAAGACAGTGAGGATCAGCCCAGCGACCCAGGCCTTTTCACCAGGGCCTGCCGCACCGCCGATCCAGAGTTCGTTGTAATGCCAGAAGTAGCCGGCGTCGAACATGGCGCCCCAACCCACCATCAACACCCGGTTGATCAAGGTGTGATTGGCGACGAGATCCAGCGCCCAGCCCAGGCTGTTGAGCGCCCCGTCGATCAGCACCAGGTAGCCGATCAGCGTGACGATCATCGGCCGAACCGACAGTCCCGATCGTAAAGCCTGGCGCTGCAACCAGACTCCGCGCATGAAGATCGGAAATCCGATCAGGCCGGGTGCCCACATCCCCATCAGGGCGGCACCAACGATCATCCATTTGTCGGCGCGGCGTTGCGCCAGTCGCGACTGCTCGTGGTGGTCCTCTAGCCCGACCGGGCTGTCGGCGCGGTTGACCGAGGATGCGGTCACAAGTCCCACCAGCCGCGGGCGAAGGACATGTAGAGCTGGATTCCGAACATCGTCAGCAGGTAGCCGTAGATGACGACCTGCAAGATGATGAGCGCCCGCTTACGCTTTCGCTCTCGTCGATCGACCACGTCAGTCCACCTTCCTAGATATCCGCGCCAGCCAGACAGGCTGCCGCCACTTCACGTAATCCGTCACTGATCGCACCATCGGTGCTCAACGGTGCGAGGATGCACGCGTCGGCCGCCTCCAATTCCGTTGCACCGGCGGTGATCAACTGCGCCGCAGTGACCAGTACCCGCGTTGACGGTGGTTCGAAATGAAAGGCGTCATCCGCGGTGCGGATCGCGACCGCACACCCGACCAGCCGCTGCGCGGTCGACAGCCCGACACCCGTCTCGGCCACGACCACCTCCGCTTCGCGCTCCCGTGGTAGATAGCTCATCGAGAGCGTTGCGAAGCGTTGCCGGAAAGAGGATTTGAGTTCCTTGAGTGAGCTGCGGTAGGCCGGGTTGTATGAGCAGACGAGCATGAATTCCGCTGGTGCGCTGACGACCTCGCCGGCACGATCCAGATACAGGGTGCGGCGATGGTCGGTCAGCGAGTGCAGCACCGCGAGCGAATCGTGGCGAGCTTCAACGACTTCGTCCAGATAACAGATGGCGCCGTCCTTCACCGCCCGGGTGAGGGGCCCATCGGTCCACACGACGTCGCCGCCGGTCACCATGAACCGGCCGACGAGGTCCGAGCTGGTGAGGTCGTCGTGGCAGCTGATCGTGACGACCGGCCGGCCCAGAAGTAGCCCCATGTGCTCGACCAGTCGCGTCTTGCCGCATCCGGTCGGGCCGGTGAGCATGACCGGGACGCGCTGACCGAAGGCCTGCTCGAACAGTGTGACTTCATTGCCGAGCGCGAAGTAGGTCTCACTCATATCGACACCAACTCTCGATGGACGTGGGCCAGCACCCGTGGGAGTTCGTCCACCCTCCGGATACGTTGGGAGCGAAGCGGTCCGAAGACCTCGGGGAGCGGATCGACGCGGGTTGGTCCGACGCCGATGTAGTACATCGACACGCCGGCGTCATTGGCTTCCTCGACGGCGTGTGCGGCATCGGCCCAGGCGTAGCGGCCTTCGTACCCTTCATCGGAGATGAGGCCATCACCGATGACGATCAGAAGACGCCGCTCGCAACGTTGGGCCAACAGCCGACTCGTGAGGTGGCGCAGCGGCGCACCGAGGCGGGTATAGCCACCGGTTTCCAAGCCCAACTTGCTGGGCGGCGTGAACGGCGGATCGTCAAAGTCCTTGAGACATCGCACCTCGACGCGATGGCGGGTATTGCCGGTGAATACGAACACGCCGTGGCGCTCCCTGGCGAGATTCATCGCCCGCGACAGCGCGTCGGCGCACGCCAGCTCCAATCGGAAGATCCGACCGCCATGTGTGCCCAACGACGAGCTGCCGTCCAGGAGTAGCGCGGTGGCGACATCACGGCTGCTCGGCAACAGCTCGCGGAAGATCCGCGGTTCGGTGGCCTCCCCGGTCGCCAGGTCGATGTAGTGGCTGACGTATTGCTCGACGTCGATATCGGATCCGTCGTCCAGGCGGGTCTTCATCGCCCGGTGGGTGTGCTCTTCGAACCACTTTCGCAGGTCGATGACGCTCGATCCGGTGTGGCGAGTATGGATGTGGGACCGTTCCAGCACCGCAACGTGATTGGGCATGAACTTCTTTGTCCACGCATTCCATTCCGGGTAGGGGATGCCGGGACGGTGATCAGGAGTGATATCCAGGTCGTTGTCGTGCGGCCGGCTGGGTGGCGGCAGGTTGGAGTTGCGGACACCGCCGTCCCCGCCGACGGGTACCGAGTACGGCCGCGGCATGCGTTTCTGCGTTGTCGTCCACGGCATTCGCCCGAACGTGCGGCGTAACGTGTCGCTCATCCCCTGCGGCGTCGTGTAGGCCACCGGCAACACCCCCAACAGCGGATCGACTCGCAGCTGCTTCTCGCCGCGCGCCAAGCTGATTGCGCGGTTGAGCATCTCCGCGGCATCGACATCACCTGGCACCGCCTCCAGATCGGGCAGTGCGCTTCGCAGTTCGGGCAGCAGTCCCGGCCAGCGCGCCGCGATCCAGCCCAGAGCCGCACCCGCCTCGACGAGCGTGAGTGCACTCAGCTCGTGCGCCGACAACTCATGCAGCCGGTAGGTGGTCACCCGTTCCTTGGACGGCGAACACTGCAGTGCGACGCCACAGGTGACGGTTCGACGCGTCCACTGGCCGGTGATCGCCGGGTAGGGAACGTGGACGTAGCCAAGCGTCGCATTCAGACCGAAGCTGCGGCGGTGGCCCGTGACAAGCCGAACACCCTGTCGCCGTTGCTCACTCAGTGCGACGGCGGTGACCGCGCAGCTGCGCTCAAGCGCCGTCGCGCGAGCGTCGGACAGGTCAGTCACGGCGAATCAGAAGGTGCCGATGTTGGAGAACAGCCAGTACCAGAACGCGATGATCAGAATCGTGCCGCCCCATGCGGCGACGTATCGGAGGATCTCCCAGAGATAGCCCATCAACCGGTGCCTTTCAGTCGGTGAAGATTTCGCGGTTGACCGTGTGGAGGTACGGAATGGCCAGGAACGGGGTGATGTAGAAGATGTCGTAGAGCCACCAACCGATCACCGGCATCACCACCCCGGCATAGCGGACATCGGCGTACATCGTCATGTTGAACACGTAGCCACACCAGATGACCACGCCCATCCAACAGGTCACGATCATCCACTGCTGGCCCCACCGCTTCATCTGCAGAAACCCGGTCGCTGCCGCGATGCGCATCGTGAAGACCGTGAAGATCAGGCCGATCTCCCAGCCCTTCTCCCCCGGCCCGGCCGCACCACCGATCCAGAGTTCGTTGAAGTGCCAGAAATAGCCGGCGTCGAATATGTTGCCCCACCCGGTCAGCAGCACACGGGCCAGCAGCGTGTGGTTGCCGACCATGTCCAGCGCCCAACCGACCGCGTTGATGGCGGCGTCGATGATCACCAGGTATCCCAGCAACGTGACCAGCATCGGCCGCACCGTCAGCCCGGTGCGCTGGGCCCTCCGCAACAACCACACCCCGCGCAGAAACAGCGGCAGACCGAAGATACCAAGCGCCGCCGAGCCGATGAGGATGCTGCCGGAGATCAGCCAGCGATCAGCTTGGCGCTGCGCCAGCTGCGACTCCGCCACGTGTTCATCAAGTCCGCTGCCAGTGGGTATGGACGAAGCCAGGCTCACGAAACTGACTATAGTCAGTAAAACTAGCGAGACTCAATACTCCGCAGCGTCCTGGTTACGTAGTCCTCGATCAGCGCGCCCTGCGCCGGCCACTCGTGGGTGGTGGTCAGCAGCGCATAGAGGCCCAGCAGGAAGAAGACCGCGCTGTTGATCGGAATGACCGCGGGATCAACCTGACCCCGTTGCTGGACGCGCTCGATTTCTCCGGCGACCGCGACGACCACCGGATGCTCCTTGCTCTCATCCGTCTGGCGGGTCTGCGAGAAGTGCAGCGCGAGAAAGTCTTTGAACAACACCGCGCCGAGCCTGCGCTCGAGGCTCATCACCAGGCGTACGGCCTCGTTCAGCGTCGAGGCCAGATCATGTTCCGAATCCGCCAGGTAGCGGGCGAATTGCTTGGCGATCCGGTCTTCTTCGCGACGCTCCAGCTCCAGGAGCACGTGTTCCTTTGTCGGGAAATGAAAGAAGAAGGTGCCATGGGCGACGCCGGCGGCGGTAACGATGGCTCCGACGTCCGCCGCGGCGATCCCGGAGCGCTTGAACTCGGCTATTGCCGCGCCCATGAGTCGCTCCCGCGTCTGCAGCCGCTTGGTCTCGCGCGCGGACGCTTTTTCTCCCACCGACATACACCAACAATATCGCTTATGGGCAGGTCCGATCGTGCTGACTGCAGTCAGTTCATCGAGCCCGGACGACGGCTGCCGGGTAACGCTCCGTACATCCCCGTCGATAGACCAGGTGGGTCGGGATTGAGCGCTTGACGACATGGCGCCTACGTTGCCCGTTCTCCATCCCAATGTCTGCGAGAACGTGTCGCACGCTGACCGGCGTGCGGTGCAGACCAATGACGAAGGAGTATCTCGATGAAGCTGACACGAATTGCCGCGAAGACCGCTGTCGCCGCCGCACTTGGCGCCGGTGTCCTGGGTGCCGGTGCTGGAATTGCCCAGGCCGACCCGCACTGGCCGTGGCCGCAGCCGCCGGGGCCCGGTGTCAACGTCGGCGGACCTGGCAACCCGCTGCCTCCTGGCCACGACGGCTTCCCGCCGCCCGGGCACCGCTGGGCACCGGTCAACGTCGACCTGACGCCGCCGCTGTGGGCACCGCCGCCTCCCCCGCCACCGCCGTGGGCGCCGTTCGCGCCGGTGGTGTGGAACGCTGACGCCCAGGTTTGGGGCGTCCAGCTGGGGGCCTCGTTCGTGGCTCTCTAGACCAGAAGCACGTACCTCCCCGGGTAAGCGTCCTGCGCGCGGGGAGGTACGTGCTTGTGTCTACAGGCTGACGTAGACGGCCTTGGTGTTGAAGTAGGCCTCGATACCCTTCTTGCCTCGCTCGCCGCCCCAGCCCGACTGCTTGTGACCGCAGATCGGCATCGACGGGTCGGCCCCGAGCGCGCAGTTCACCCAAACCTGGCCTGCACGAAGCTCATTGGCCATCCGGTGGGCACGGCCGAGGTTCTCGGTCCAGATGGCACCCGCCAGCCCGTACTCCGTGTCGTTGGCCGCGGCGAGCACCTCGTCCTCGTCGTCGAACGGGATGATGCAGCCGACCGGGCCGAAGATCTCTTCGCGGATCAGCCGCATATCGGGCGTGGTGTTGGTGATGATCGTCGCCTCGTAGAAGAAACCCTTGCGGTCCAACCGCTTACCACCGGTGACGATCTCAGCACCGCGCGAAACTCCCTCGGCGACAATGCCTTCCACTCGCTGACGCTGCTTCTCGCTGATCAGCGGCCCCAGTACTGAGTCGGGGTCTTCGCTGCCACCCATCGGCAGCATCTTGGCGAAGCCCGCGATACCCTCCACGACCTAGTCGTAGATGCCGCGCTGAACGTAGATGCGCGAGGTGCACGAACAGTTCTGCCCCGAGCCGGGGCCAACAGGCCCAGGCTCGCGTTCATGATCGCCTTGTCGAGGTTGGCGTCATCGAACATGATCAGCGGTGACTTGCCGCCGAGCTCGAGCGTGAGCCGCTTGAGATTGCCCGCGGCGGCCTGCACGATCAGCCTGCCGACCTCCGTCGACCCGGTGAACGCGATCTTGTCGACATCGGGATGCGCGGCCAGCGCGGCACCGGCCGTCTCGCCATAACCGGTGATGACGTTGAAAACGCCGTCGGGCAGGCCCGCCTCGCGGAAGATTTCCTCCAATTTCAGTGCGGTGAACGGTGTTTCCTCTGCCGGCTTGAGAACACAGCTGCACCCGGCGGCAAGCGCGGGCGCGGCCTTGAGCATCGCGACGAAGAACGGTCCGTTCCACGGAATGATGAGGCCGGCGACGCCGACCGGCTCGAGCTGTGTGAAGTTGTGGAAGCTCTCGTAGTGGCCGAGCAGACCGTCGGACACGACATTGCTCGACTCACCGTGGATCTTGCCGACCCAGCCGGCGTAGTACAGCAGCATGTCGTTGGCGACTTTGATGATCTGCTGTGCGGCAACCGCGTTCATGCCGTTGTCCTTGGACTCCAGCGCGGCAAGCTCCTCGGTGCGTTGCTTGACGATCTCGGCAGCCTTGAAGAGCACCTCGGCGCGACGCGACGCGGGCAGCTTGCGCCACACACCTGACTCGAACGCCTCGCGGGCCCTGGCCACCGCGGCGTCGACGGCGGCCTTGTCGGCGTCGGCGACCTCGGCGATCAGCTCTTCGGTCGAGGGGTTGAAGACCTCAATAGTGTCAGTCATTACTTCTGTAGTCCTTTCGATTACAGCTGGGCCCAAACCGTTTTGGTCTTCAGGTAGCCGTCCAGGCCTTCCTTGCCGAACTCGTGGCCCCAACCGGACTGCTTGTAGCCGCCGAACGGCACATCGTGGTCGAAGATCAGCTGGCAGTTGATCTGCACGCTGCCCGCATGCAGACGCTTCACGAGCCGGTGGCCACGGCTGATGTTGGTGGTCCACACCGTGCCCGCGAGCCCGTAGGTGGTGTCGTTGGCCATCGCGATGGCCTCGTCTTCATCGTCGAACGGGATGATCGACACCACCGGTCCGAAGATCTCTTGTTGATAGAGGCGCATGCCGGGGTTGACGTTGGTGAGGACGGTCGGGTGTACGAAGTACCCCTTGCGGTCCAGGCGGTGCCCGCCGGTGACAACCTCGGCGCCGTCGCGCTTGCCCTCGTCGATGAAGCCCAGCACGCGGTCGAGCTGTTTGGCGCTGATCAGCGGGCCGCTCATGACGCCTTCCTCGTCCGGGCCGCCGTACTTCATGAAGTTCGCGACTCCGGCGATGCCCGCGACGACCTGGTCGTAGACGCCGCGCTGCACGAAGATTCGCGAACCGCAGACACAGCCCTGGCCGGAGTGCACGAAGATGCCCATGGCGGCGCCGAAGATTGCCTTGTCCAGATCGGCGTCGTCGAAGATCAGCACCGGCGACTTGCCGCCGAGCTCGAGCATGACCTTCTTGAGGTTGCCCGTCGACGCCTGCACGATCATTTTGCCGACCTCGGTGGAGCCGGTGAAGGCGACCTTCTCGACGTCCGGATGCGCGCTGATCGCCGCGCCCGCGGTGTGCCCGTAGCCGGTGAGGAGGTTGACCACGCCCTCGGGCACCCCGGCCTCGTGGATCAGCCGGTCCAGCAGCACCGCCGAAAGTGGCGTCTCCTCAGCGGGTTTCACCAGGCTGCTGCACCCCGCCGCCAGCGCAGGGGCGATCTTGGCGCAGGCGTTGAAGATAGGGCCATTCCACGGAAAGATCAGGCCGACAACACCGTAGGGCTCCTTGAGCGTGTAGGCATGCAGGTCGACGTAGCTGTCGGCGGCAATGCCGGTGGTCTTCACGTCGTAGGAGGTGCCGTTGATCTTGGAACACCAACCGGCGTAGTAGCGGAAGAATTCGGCACAGGTGGGGACCACCATCTCCGACTGCAGCTTCATCATTCCGGTATTGGCAGAGTCGATCGCCGCGAATTCGGCCGCATGCTCGTCGATCAGGTCGGCAATACGCCACATGACCTTGGCCCGCTCACGCCCCGGCAGCTCGGACCAGACTCCGGATTCGAACGACGCCCTGGCCCGGCCGACCGCCTCGTTGACGGCTTTCTCTCCGCAATCGGTGAACTCGCCGATCTGCTCTTCGGACACCGGATCGATGATCGGAATAATGTCGCCGTCGCCCGGCCGGCTTCGAATGTCGTCCAATACGGCCTGCAGCGTCATCGTTGACCTCATCTAGTTGCGGTGTCGAGCGGTTCCCGAACGCTGTGCAACTGCTTAGCATTTTGGCCCGCAACGGGTCAATAGCCGCATGCGCGGTCCGAAGCAACTGATAGATCCGCACGTACGGACGTATCTCTTGTCCGCCGTTAGGGTCGACCCGCCTCGAGAAATCGCCGGGCGAAGCCGGCCGGGTCGATACCCGTCGCCGATGTCCTGACGGCGATGCGCCGAAATCGTGGGTGCCGGCGATCAATACTCGCGACTAGAGCAATACCTGGTGGGCAGAGAAACCGTCCCGCTCGTCACCGGGTGAGGTTCAGAAGAACGGATTGCTGTTCTTCTGATGGTCGGCCTCTTGTGGACGAGGCCCGAAGCGGGCGATGTAATCCTCGTCCACCCGCGCGTTCTTCTGGCGCTTGATGACGTCGACGAGATTGGGGTCCAAACCGTGCGCGGCGAGGCGGTGTCGTCGCCACACCTTGTTGAGCGCCAGCGAGATGGCCAAGGCCCAGAGGTAGAGCGGCACCGTCATCGTCGAGTGCACATACAGGGCGTCGTTCTCGACAGGAAAAAACCAGAACGGCGCCAAGACGAAGATCGGTGGTATCGCCATCCTGATCATGAAGCGTCGGACACTGCCCGGCCCCGCGAGATCGTTGGCAACCCAGTCGCGCATTGACGCGGGCAAGCGCCGAAAGCCATACGCGTAGCCGATGACTTGGAGAAGGTCAGGCTTGGTGGCGGACGTAGCTTCCTCCTGTAGTTCGATGCACCTACCAGCACTTTACTCGCCCGCTCAGCACGGCTGACGGCGCCGTCAGGCCTAACCTCGACGGTATGACCGAACTCACCGAAGAAGTGATCGCGTTCCTGTCCGACGGCACTCGCACCGCCAAGCTGGGCTACGTCGCCGCGGACGGCAGACCACTGGTAGCGCCCGTGTGGTTCATCGTCGCGGGCAACCAGCTGGTGTTCAACACCGGAAGGGACGGCGCCAAGGGACGTGCACTGAGTCGCGACCCCCGGGTGGTGGTGTGCGTGGACGACCAGCATCCGCCGTTTTCGTTCGTCCAGGTCCAGGGAATCGCGTCGACGTCTGAGGACCCCTCGGACTTGCTCGACACCGCGACGCGCATTGCCGGCCGCTACGTGGGTACCGACCGCGCCGAGGAATACGGCAGGCGCAACGGCGTGCCCGGCGAACTGGTCGTGCGGATTGACCCGACGAAAGTCATCGCGGGATTCAACGTCGCCGATTAGGAACGCCCCGTCAGTCGTAGCCACGAGAACCGTTGTCTTTCATGGATCTTCGTTGAGAACGATGCTGTTGAGAAACTCGCCGGCTTTACGCGCGACGGTCCGTCCAACGAAGCCGAACTAACCGACAAGGAACCCGCCTGGGCGTGATCGGGTTGGGCTTGCGCCACCGCCTGGCCGGAAAGTAACGCGGCACCCAAGCCCGCGGTGGCCACCGCAAGCCAGGCCCAGGTGGGTACGAACTGCTGACGCGGCGAAGGCGCCGAGGCAGCCACCATGGCTGGGCATAGCCACGTCGGGGGTTCAGACCCCGCCCTGACACGAGAATCCCATTGACACGCATTCACCGCCGATGCGATATTTCATTCGAAATATCGACCGTATCGGTCCATTATTGGACCCTGAAATGAGGCGAAGATGTACGTACAGGACTTTCTGGATCACATCGCCGCTGCCGAACGCTTGGTTCGGGAGGCCCCGCACGTCGAGAGCGAAGCCGATCTACTCGAGGGCTTGCAGTACTTGGCCGGCTGTATCGCAGCCTGCACCCGGCTGGCATTCAACTACGACCGCGATCACCCGTTCCTGCACTCTGGCACAGGACCTTTCACGAAGATGGCCCTCGACAATCCCGACACGTTGTACTTCGGCACCTGGCTACACGCGGGGCACGAGTATGTGGTGACGGGCACCCGCGGCACCACAACCGATCTGAGCTTTCAATTGCTCGGCGGCGAGTACACCGACGATAATGTGCCAGACAACGAGTTCGCCTTTGACGACCGCGAACTCGACATCGCTGATGATGGCACCTTCGAATGGCGCTTCATCCCCCGCACCGACGCTCAGCTCGTCATCCGCGAGGTCTACAACGACTGGTCAGCCCAGCGCGGCGCATTCGCCATCGCGCGCAGCGACACCGCCGGTACAGCACCGAGCGCGCTGACGCCCGAACTGATCGCAACCCGCTACGCGACTGCCGGCAAGCACCTCACGAGACGTATCAGGACATGGCTTTCGTTCCCGCAATGGTTCTACCTCAACGTTGAGGTCAACACGTTGACCGAGCCGCGAATAACGCCCGGCGGCTTGGCAACTCAGTACTCCTCGGTGGGACACTTCGACCTTGATCAGGGCCAGGCCATGGTGATCACGCTTCCGGCCTCCGACGCGCCCTACCTCGGTTTCCAACTAGGCAGCATGTGGTACATCTCGCTGGACTACATCAATCACCAGACGTCACTCAACGGCACGCAAGCGCAAGTGGACCCGGACGGGATGATCCGGATCGTCGTGGCCCACGAAAACCCGGGCGTTGCGAACTGGGTCGAAACCCTGGGCCATCGACGCGGCTACCTGCAGTTCCGCTGGCAACGGACATCACGCCAGATCGCCGGAGCCGAGGGTCCGATTGCCGAGGTCGTCGACTTCGACGCCATACCATCCAGATTGCCCTATTTCGGCCACAACACCATCAGCAGTGACGACTACCGAACTCGGATTGCTCTGCGCCAGAATCAAATCTCTAACCGCATGGTGGCCTAACCACCGTGTCTCGAAAGTGGAGCTAAGGGGAATCGAACCCCTGACCTTCTCGATGCGAACGAGACGAACTGCGTGTTTGCGGCTGTTGATCACGTTGGGAACGTTAAGAATCAGCAGGTCAAACGGTTGCGAACGTTGGCGAGTTGAGAGAGTTGTCGGAGCTACTGCGGACGGATTGCGGACGCACGGTCGGCGGAGAGAGAAGGCGCTGGCCGTACGAGGCGATAGCGAACCGCGTTGGAGGGATACCCCCCACCCCCATGGTCGGGGAACCCGGGGGCTGTCCTGGCGATCCGGGCGACGGTGCGCGCTACCCCTACGTTCTTTTTTGATGAGCGTTCCGACTTGGTGTGCCGTGATGGGATTTGTATACAAAGTCGCGCTTGGTCGCCGTGACATTGGCGTCGATATCCACGATGTCTTGCGATTAGGCGCACACTACGGGTAGGGGTCGTTGAGGGGTGGGACAGCCGATGGGTGAAGTCAGTCCCCATCTGGGTGTGGAAGCGAAGCTGGCGCGATGGGGCCGCGCCGTTGTTGTGGTCGTGCTTGTTGTTGCTGCGTTGGACTGGGTGGGCTGGGCTACCGGTGTCGAAGGATTGACGCGGGTCTATCTGGCCTGGCCGCAGATGGTGCCGTGGTCTGCTTTATGGCTGGTCGGGCTGGCTGTGGCGATCCTGGTGCAGACGGGACAGCCGTCGCGTCGTCGGGTGTGGGCCGGGCGTGGCCTAGCCATGATGGTGGGTGCCTGTGCTGTTGTTGTACTGGCCGAGTATGTATCTGGTCGGTCGTTGGGCCTGGACCAGATGTGGTTCGGGGAAGCGGTGCGCACGCTGCAATCGACCTGGCCGGGTCGTCCGAGCCCGCTGACGGCATCATCGGTCCTAATCCTGGCCGCTGCGGTGGCGCTGACCCGAGTGGATCGCCGCTGGACATGCGTGGTTTGGTCGGTGTGCGTCATGGGTGCCGGGGCCATTCCGTGTTTCGGCGTCGTGGCCTACGTGTTCGGCTCGATGAGGCTGGTGGGCGTGACGCCATCCACGGGCATGGCGATCTCCACCGCCGTGGCGGTGCTGCTGCTCGTCGTCGCGACGCTCGTAGCGCGCCCTGACCGGCCTCCGCTGGCCTGGCTGCTCGCCCGACCCGACGGAGTCGCACTGCTGCGGTTGTACGGTCTCGCTATCACCTTTGTGTTCCTCGTTGCGTTGTCGCGGCTGACGTTCCTGGGCCTGGGCCGCAGCCAAAATGCGGCGTTTTCCCTCTCGCTGGTGGTGGGCACCGTCCTCGCGGTGTCGGTCGGGTTCCGCTTGCGCAACCAGGAACAAAGTCTGCTGAAAGATCGCGCTGACGCTGAAATGCGCTACCACATCCTCGCCAACAACGCCGTCGACATCATCGTTCATCTTCGCGGCAGCCGGGTCGTATGGATATCGCCGTCGGTGGAGGTCGCGTTCGGGGGGCCACCCAAGCAGTGGATCGGCTCAGGCTTCCGCCTCCGCATTCACCCCGACGACCTCGACACACTCGCAAACGCGCTGCACCGCATCACCAACGGCGACTCGGTCCTGCAACGGTTCCGGGTCCGCTCCTTCGACGGCCGTTACCACTGGGTCGACGGCCACGGAAAGCCCTACATGGACGCCGAGGGCAACGTCGACGGACTGATCGCGGCACTGCGTATCGCCGATGATCGGGTCAAGGCCGAGCAGCAACTCGAACGATTGGCCCGGTTCGACACCCTGACTGGGTTAGCGAATCGCGCCGAAGCAATAAGTCGCCTTGAGTCCGCATTGGCACAGCCGCCCGCTAATGGAGCCCACCTCGGCATCCTGTTCTGCGACATCGACCACTTCAAGACGATCAACGACACCTGGGGACACGGCATCGGCGACACCGTGCTTGCAACGTTGGCGGCCCGCGTCAGCGAATCCGTCCGTCACGGAGACACCGTCGGACGGACCGGAGGTGACGAGATACTCGTCGTGCTGCCCGGTGTCCACAGCATCGACGAGGTCGCCCGCATCGGCGAGCAGATTCGCCGCCGCGCCGCCGAACCGATCCACCAATCCGGCACCACCATCCACGCGACCATGAGCATCGGTGCCACCATTGCCGACCCCGGCGAATCCGTTGCCTCGATCACCGCCCGCGCCGACGCAGCCATGTACCAGGCCAAGTCAAGCAACAGGAACACAGTGATCCAGGTCGAACCAGCCCGGCTACCGCGCCCCATAGCTCGGTAATCAGCTCCGCCCATTTTGGCTATCGTTCGACACGACGACCTGAATCTTCACTGGCCCCACGGAGGCAGAGGAACCCCGACGACTGGCCGCCCTGGCCGCCCTGTCCGCGTGTTTCCCACCATGGCCGATCTTGAATCGAAACACAACCCCGCTAGCGACATCGCCCCAGCCCCAGCCGGTCTCAGCGCCCGGTTGATGACGATGACTCAATAGTTCTCGCGAATCAGCGCGCCCGGTTGTGCAGTCAGTCCTCGGCCAGCACCCGGTAGATTGTCGCCCGACTAACACCCAAAGCAGTAGCGATGGTCGTGACCGGCTCGCCGGACGCCTGCATCCTGCGGGCTAACGCGGCCTTCGCGGGGTCCAGAGCCTTCGGGCGACCGATGGCCTGCCCGCGAGCGCGGCGGGCCTCGCGGGCTGCGGTACGCCGCTCCCGACCTAACTCAAGCTCCAACTCGGCCAAGCTTGCGAGGACTCCAGCCACCATCCGACCCGTCGCGTTGGAGGTGTCGATACCCTCACGTAGCGAGCGCAAGACGATGTTGCACTCCCCAAGCTCGCGAATCGTCTGCATGACCTCTGCGGCGTTACGGCCCAGCCGGTCGATACCGACCACGACGATGGCGTCACCGGGGCGGGCGTAGTCCAAAAGCGCAGCCAAACCGGGTCGCTGCTCGCGCGCGGAGTTACCGCTGAGTTTGTCGGTATAGATGCGATCCGGCTCTACCCCGGCAGCCGCCAGCGCATCGAGCTGCTGATCCAGGCTCTGATGTCCGGTGCTGACGCGGGCGTACCCGAGTTGGACTCCGGTCGCAGTGGTGACGGTTGCGCTCATGGCTACGAGCATGTCGCAAAAGTCTCATAACCGCAAGTTATGCGACGGATATTCTGAAACAAGTTTTGCGACATGACGGCCTGGACGTTTCTGTGCGGCAGAAGCACTCAGGCTAAGTGTGCGTTTCTTTTAGTTTTGAGAGCGAGGCGTCAGGGCGACGAGCGCCCCCGCTACTGATCATCAGAGCGGGGCATTGAGCGCCATTCCCAACCGCTTGTACGGGTCCAGGTGAGGACAGGATGGTGTCCGCCGGTAATCCACAGGTGTGTTGCGGCGAAGTCGTGCGGTGGTGCGTACCTCGGAACATAGCCGTTGTGGGAGAGATACGTCTTCGGTGGTCATGAACTCCACCTCGGTTGCAGTGTTCATAGGTGCTCAATCTCTTGGCGCTTGGATTTTTAAGCGTTTTGGCCATGGACGTTCGACACCGTAAACCCATGAAGCTTGAATCCTAAGGCTGCGGACAACGCCATCAACGAACTCGCACTCACCCGCCAACGCCACGAATCGTGGGAGAAACGCTTCGGCGAACTCGTCCGACAGTGGCGACAAGAACGCAACTGGTCGCAGGACGATGTGGCACTGTTCCTCCGGGATCAAGGCTTCGAGATGCATCAGACCACCGTCGCCAAGATCGAGCGCGGCGCGCGCCCCCTTCGCGTTGCAGAAGCCGCCGCGCTTGCCGACTTATTCGAGATGCCTCCGATGGCCGTCTTTGGATTGGCCCAGGTCGAAGACCCTGCCACCCTTGTTGATTCACGCCATGTCGAACTCGAACAAGCACGTAGGCGCGTAGACGACAGTCGAGAAACTCTCTACTGCGTTGCCCAGCACCACGCCTACCTACTCGCCGAGGTAGAGAAGCTGATCCTGCAAATGAATCAACACGTAACGGACGAGGTGACCGAATGACCCAAAAGCGCAATCGCCGTTCAAGCGTCGAAGATCGCTGGACAAAGAAAGTCCGCGACACCGATGGTTCGATCCGGTCGGTGCCAAGTGCCAACTACGGCAAGGGATTGCGCTACCGCGCTCGGTATGTTGACGACGACAACCGCGAACACGCCAAAGGCTTCGCGCTCAGGAGGCGGCCAAAAGTGGCTCGACTCTGAAGTCACCGCGAAATTCGCGACCGGGACCTATGTCGAGCCATCAGCCGGTCGAGTCACGGTGTCGTCGGTCTATCAGGCTTGGTTCCTGGCGCAATCGCACTTCGCAGCCAAGACCAAGGCAACTCGTCAAAGTGCTTGGCATCGCCACGTCGAACCACGCTGGGGCAACACCCTTATCGCCGATATCCGTCCCTCTGCCATTCGCGCATGGGTCGCGTCGATAGCCGAGGAGGGCACCAGCGCCACCACTATCGAGAACGCATTCGGACTCCTGCGCCAGGTGCTGGGAGCCGCCGTCGAAGACAACCGAATCGCGCGGAATCCGTGTGAGGGAGTCAAGTTACCCAAGCGCAAGCATTCCGACCGTGGCTATCTGAGCCATGAGCAGGTTGTGGCTCTTGCGTCATCGGTGGAGCGCCAAGGCGAAGTGGTTCGCTTTCTTGCCTACACAGGTCTCGGTTGGGGCGAGATGGCTGCTCTGAGGGTGCAGGACTTCGACATGTTGCGACGACGAGTCAACGTCTCGCGCTCGGTTACGGAGTCCAGCGGGCTTGTGTGGAGCACCCCGAAGTCGTGGGAACGCAGATCAGTGCCGTTCCCTGCCACACTGTGCGACGACCTAGCGGCGCTGATGGTCGGTAAGGGTCGCGACGATCTTGTATTCACCAATCTGCGCGGCGGAGTCCTAAGGAACTCGAACTGGGCGGCACGGGTATTCCGGCCCGCAGTCCTTAGCTGCCAGGCAACAGACCCAACGTTCCCAACCATCACGCCCCACGACCTACGCCACACAGCAGCGAGCCTCGCCGTCAGTGCGCGCGCCAATGTGAAGGCAGTTCAACGGATGCTCGGCCACGCGAAGGCGTCGATGACTCTCGACACTTACGCAGACCCCTTCGACGAGGACCTGGACGAAGTCGCGGATCGACTCGACGTGGCAATCCGCGCTACTGCGGACGGACTGCGGACGGCCTCGGAAGCCTAGCGGAGGGAATACCCTCTGAACTGGTCAAACTCTGTGGAGCTAAGGGGAATCGAACCCCTGACCTTCTCGATGCGAACGAGACGCGCTACCAACTGCGCTATAGCCCCTTGGTCTCTGGCAGGCTACCAGCCGGAGCCCGCCTAGCCGAAACCGGTGACCTACTGCCCGGCCGCCCGCGGCAGGTCGAAGTGACGGGCGAACGCAACCTCGTCGAGGTGCTCGAAGATCGGGTCCTCGTCGTCGATGTCCAGCACCGCGGCGCCAGGCCTGCGCAACCGTGACGGCACGACGTCGAACTCGCGGTCCTCGGTGTTCTCCACCCCAAGGCGCGAGCGCGCCATCCGCTGCTGGCGGCGCCGGCGCACCTGCTCCTCGATCCGCGTCTGGCGACGCAGATACGCCAGGTACAGGATCGTCACGGCACCGGCCCCACCACAGGCCCACCACAGATCGGGGCTGACGGTGAAGGACAGCGTGGCGGTGATCACCATGACCGCCGCCATCGCCATCAGCATCCGCTTGCGGAAGCGATACTTGCGGGCGCTGACCGCCGCAGCCGTCGCCTCGGCCCGGCGCGGCCGGCTCGCCCGCGGCGTGCTCACCGTCGCCGGCTCTTCCTCGGCCTCGAGACCCGAAGTGTCCTCGACGTATTCGTACTCATCGGCCGTGCCGTCCTGCGGCTCGTCCTCGGCGATCGCCTGGAACGTGTCGGTGTCGTCGCCCTCGGCGACAGTCTCGGCTTCATCCTCGGACTCGTCTTGAGCGACGACAGGTTCCTCGGCAACCGGGGTTTCGTCGAACAGCGTCGGCTGCGGCGCGGCAACCCGCGCGGTGCCACCGACCGGAAGCGCGCCGGAATCCTCGTCGACCACGTCGACGTCGAGATAGTCGGGCTCCGCCTCCTCGGCCACCGCGGCGACGACAACCACCGAGCGGGTGCGCGACGGTTCGGCCTCGTCATCAGAGTCCAGCTCGTCGAACTGGTCTTCCTCTGGCTGCCAGTCCGGGTCGTGCCGATGGCCGGCCGACGGTCCGCTGCGCTTGAACCGGCGCGATTTCGCGCCCCCGTTGAGCACCCGGGTGGCCAGCGCGACGTCACTGGTACGTCGGACGTTGTCGCGCCTGCTGATGAGCATTGGAACCAGAACGAACAACCACAGCACCACGAGCGATATCCAGAGCAAAGACTGGGGGATGCTTGGCATGGTGGCCTGCTCCTTTCCCGTTCAGGCTAGGTCCGTGACCTACGCAACCCGAGACGGCGCGCCGGAGTCAATTACACACGTGTAATTACCCCTTTACAAGCACCAACAGCCTCAAATGTCACATTAGTAACAAGTAAGCCCGGCGATCATGCCCACTGCGCCAGTCCCCGGCGCACCAGCCGCCCCGCCACCGACCCCTCGACTTCCTCCACCGTCATCGCCACCAGCAGGTGATCCCGCCATGCGCCGTCGACGTCGAGGTATCGCTGGAGTAGGCCTTCCTCCCGGAAGCCGACCTTGGCCAGCACCGCCCGGCTCGCCGCGTTCTCAGGCCGCACCGTGGCCTCCACGCGGTGCAGCGTGACCGGTCCGAAACAGTGGTCCAGACCCAGTGCCAGCGCGCCGGTTGCCACCCCGCCCCCGGTCACCGCGCTCGACACCCAATAGCCGATCCACGCCGAGCGCAACGCCCCGTGGGTCACGTTTCCGATCGTCAGCTGACCGCAAAACTGCCCGTCGAGTTCGATCACATACGGCAGCATCCGGCCCTTGCGCGCCTCCGCGCGAAGTCCCGAGCACACTGCCGGCCATGACGAAACCGCATGCCGCACAGACCAATCCACCTCAGCCGTCGGCTCCCACGGTTCGAGATGGCGACGATCGGCCATCCTGATTCGGCTCCACAGCGCCGCGTCGCGCATCCGCACCGGACGCAACCTCACGACACCGGCACCCACCCGAAGCGGACCGACCTGCGCGGGCCAACCCGGATGCAGAGAACTGTTACGCCACAGATTCACAGTGCGATTCCGCGGTTCAGCCGCGTTGAGCCAGGAAGGCGACATCGACGAGTTCGCCGGTCCGGACTTGATCGACCTCGGTGGGCACCACCACCAAGCAGTTGGCTTCGGCCAAGGTCGCCAAAAGGTGTGACGAGGCTCCGGGCGCACCACCGAGCGCCTGCACCAGATATTCGCCGGTGTCCTGGTCGCGCATCAGCTGCCCGCGCAGGTATCCCTTGCGGCCAGAAACCGACGAGATCGGCGACAGCGCCCTGGCCGGCACGACACGCCGCATCGGCTGCCGCTTGCCCAGCGACAGCCGGATCAGCGGGCGAACCATGACCTCGAAGACCACCAGAGCGCTCACCGGATTGGCCGGCAACAGGAACGTTGGGACGCCCTCGCGCCCGAGCTGGCCGAAACCCTGGACCGACCCCGGATGCATGGCGATGCGGGTGACTTCCATCTCGCCCAGCTTGGACAGCACCGTGCGCACGCTCTCGGCTGCCGCCCCGCCGACGGCACCGGCGATCACCACCAGCTCGGCGCGGTTGAGCTGGCCCTCGACCACCTCGCGCAGCTCCTTGGGATCGGTGCTGACGATGCCCAGCCGGTTCACCTCGGCGCCCGCGTCCCGTGCCGCGGCGGCGATCGCATACGAATTCACGTCGTAGACCTGGCCATTGCCGGGCGTACGGGAGATATCGACCAGCTCGCCACCCACACTGAGCACGGTTACCCGCGGGCGCGGATGTACCAGCACCCGTTCGCGCCCGACGGCGGCCAGCAGTCCGACCTGCGCGGCACCGATGATCGCGCCGGCCCGCACAGCGACATCGCCGGGCTGTACGTCGTCACCGGCCCGGCGCACGTAGGCCCCGGAACGCACCCCGCGCAGCACTCGCACCCGGGCCTGACCCCCATCGGTCCATCGCAGCGGGAGGACAGCGTCGGCCAGCGTCGGCATCGGCGCACCGGTCTGTACCCGGGCTGCTTGTTTGGGCTGCAGCCGGCTCGGCGTGCGCGCGCCCGCTTCGATAACACCCATCACCGGCAGGCTGATCTCGCCACCACCCTGCTCGTCGTCCGCGTCACCGCCGATGCCGTGAACATCCACGCTGCGAACGGCATAGCCGTCGATGGCGGCCTGATCGAAACCGGGCAGTGGGTGTTCGGTGATCACTTCCTCGGCGCACATCAGGCCCTGAGCCTCGGCGATCGGCACTCGAACGGGTCGTGGCGCCACCGCGGCGGCCGCCACCCTGGCCTGTTGTTCCTCTACCGAACGCACCGCGCGCCTTTCTGCCTCGAGCACCGGTCGCGCGGGCCGGCCGCAGCGTTTACTGTTCGGTCTTCTCGGCCAGACCTAAGCGCGCCACCAACCATCGCCGTAAATCCGGGCCATAGTCGTCACGATCCAAGGCAAAGTCAACAGCAGCCTTCAGGTAGCCGCCGGGATTTCCCAAGTCGTGTCGAGAGCCGCGGTGCACCACCACATGCACCGGATGGCCTTCTTTGATCAGCAACTCGATGGCGTCGGTCAGCTGGATCTCGCCGCCGACGCCGCGGTCGACGCGGCGCAACGCGTCGAAGATCGCCCGGTCCAGTAGATAGCGACCGGCCGCGGCGAACCGTGACGGCGCATCCTCCACCTTGGGCTTCTCGACCATGCCGAGGACCTTGAGCACATTCGGGTTGGCCGCATCGGGCACCGTTTCGACGTCGAAGACGCCGTAGGCACTGACCTCCTCGTCCGTCACCTCGATCGCGCACAGCACCGAGCCGCCGCGCTTGGCCCGCACCTTCGCCATCGTCTCCAGCACGCCAGTGGGCAGCACCAGATCGTCGGGCAAGAGCACTGCTACCGCGTCCTCATCCGGGGACAGCACCGCCTCCACGCACCCGACGGCATGGCCCAAGCCCAGCGGTTCGTGTTGCACCACCGACTCGACCTTGATCAGGGCCGGGGCGCGACGCACCTTCTCCAGCATCGCCTTCTTGCCGCGGGCCTCCAGCGTGCCCTCGAGCACCAAATCCTCCACGAAATGCGCGACGACGCTGTCCTTGCCTTCGGAGGTGACGATCACCAGACGCTCGGCGCCGGCCTCAGCGGCTTCCTCGGCGACCAGCTCGATGCCCGGCGTGTCCACGACGGGCAACAATTCCTTGGGCACGGTCTTGGTCGCGGGCAGGAATCGCGTACCCAGCCCGGCCGCGGGGACGATCGCAGTGCGCGGAAACGGGACCTCTGGCGGCCTCATCGTTCACACCCTATCGGCATCATCTTGGCCCTTCACTCTGGCGCAACCGGCACGCGCGCTGACATGGTGGACGGCGTGCTCGCCGGTACGAAAGCCCAACACAGGGCAGCCCTGTTGGCGGCGCGACGCGCGGTACCCGCAGCTACCCGGGCGGCCGAGGCGCTGGCGTTGACCGACCACCTCGGCGAGATCGTGGATCCGGGCGACACCGTGTGCGCCTACCTGCCCGTCGGGGTGGAGCCCGGTTCGGCACAGATGGTGGACCGCCTTCGCGAATTGTGCGCCCGGGTGCTGTTGCCGGTGGCCCGTTCCGGCGCCGACGGTGAGGCGCTCGCCCTGCTGTGGGGTCTCTACGTGCCCGGCACGCTGGTTGCGGCCCGGTTCGGCTTGCTCGAGCCCGCTGAGCCGTGGTTGCCGAGCTCGGCGGTGGCCGAGGCCGACATGGTGCTGGTCCCGGCTCTGGCGGTGGACCGCAACGGAGTTCGACTGGGGCGCGGCGGCGGGTACTACGACCGCTCGTTGGCGCTGTGCGGGCCCGGCGCCAGGCTCGTCGCGGTGGTCCGGGACGACGAGGTTGTCGACGAACTTCCCAGCGAGCCTCATGACGTTCGGATGACCCATGTCCTCACCCCCAAGCATGGACTGTTTGCGCTGGCCGACACGTTGTGAGGCCATCGGCCTACGATGCACCCGAGCGGCCCCCCTCGAATCGTTTTCGCCGCATTTCGCCACACCACTCCCCCGGGCGGCATTGGGGAATGATACGTGCCACATGGCGGTTCTAGCACTTGACACGATAGAGTGCTAAAGACCAAATTTCGTCCCGGAGGTTCATGTGCCGACCTACAGCTACGCGTGCACCGAGTGCGACAACCGCTTTGATGCGGTGCAGGCGTTTACTGATGACGCGCTGACCAGCTGCCCACAGTGCACCGGTCGGCTGCGCAAGCTGTTCAACTCGGTTGGCGTCGTGTTCAAGGGCAGCGGCTTCTACCGCACCGATAGCCGTGATGCGTCCAAGAACTCCAAGTCCGAATCGTCGTCGTCGACCTCCGAGAAGTCGTCGAGTTCCAGCGACTCGTCCTCCAGCGCATCGAGTTCGTCGAGTTCCAGCGACTCGAGCAGCTCGGCGCCTGCCGCCGCCGCCTCGAGCTGACAAGCCTTTTCGTCAAGAAGCGACCCCGGTCGAATTGGGGTCTGCTGTGTCCCCGAATTCGACCGTATAGCCCAGTAATTCGCTGCTTTCGTCCTTGACCGGACGGATGAGAATGCGCGTCGTCGACCCGTTGGCTGTCGTCTCTTCAAGCGCCGGAAACTGCTCATCGAGAAGATCGGTTGCACGCAGCTCGGCGAAGGTCTCCGGCGTGACCCCGATCAGCTCCCAGATATGTCGTCCGGCCGCCCCTCCTCGAATGACGTCCATCGTCTGGTCAAAGGCAGTGCTCGATGCGACGACGGTTCCGGTCGGGTCCATGAAGGCGATGGCAGCGTCCGACTCACACGCGTCGGAGAGCTGGTGGGCCCGCAGGTCCAGCGACATCGGCACGAACGATTCGGCTTCGTCCGCCGACGACACGACGGTGGACAGGACTGCTGGAACCTCGCTCGCCGGCGTCGGCCGACCGAACAGATAACCCTGCGCGAGCTTGCATCCCATGCCCCTGAGCAGATCGGCTTGCTCGGCAGTCTCCACACCTTCGGCCACGACGGCCAACCCCAAGCTGTGGCCCAGGCCCACCACCGCGGCGACGATCTTGCGACTCTGGCGGTGCTCGTGCATTGCCATGACGAAGCTGGCATCGATCTTGATTTTGGAAAACGGCAGGGTGCTCAGCCAGGTCAGGCTCGAATACCCGGTACCGAAGTCGTCCATCGCGATCATGCAGCCCAGGTTGATCAGCCGGTCGAGCGTCCGCCGCGGCTGCGTCAGGTCGTCGATGAAACCGGACTCCGTGACCTCAATGTGCACGCGGCTCAACGGAAATGACGCTTCCATCGCCGCCTTGGCAATCCTGCTCGCCAGCTCCGAGTTGCGCAGTTGGGTGGGAGAGACGTTGAACCCGAGGAACAGGTTGTGCGGCCAATCCGCCGCGGCCAGAAATGACGTTCGCATCAATTGATCGAGCAGGCGATCGAGCAACCCGAAGCGATCGGCGATGGGGATGAACCGGTCCGGGGGGATGTAGCCCTCGACCGGATCACGCCACCGCGCAAGAACTTCGAACCCGAGTACGCGTCCGTCATCCAGGGACACGATCGGCTGGAAGAAGGGCTCCACAGCACCGCCGGCCAGCGCGGACAAAAGATTGCGCGCGAGAAGCTGATCAGCGTTCACAGCTGCGCCTCCTTCTCACCCGCCCAGGCGCCGAACCTACTCTTGGGTAAATTACAGGCAAAGCCAGTCTAGAGCGAAAGAACAGCGAAGACGCGTCCTACGCAGCCCACTTATTAACAGGTCGCAGTGCACGGCGAAGCCCTCGCGCTGGTTGCGCAACTACGGTGACCGCATGGCCGAGTCGCTCAATCCGAGATTGCCGAGTCGAATTCGGCAATTGTTGCGGCCCGACTTCACCCGGACAATGTTCGCCCGACGTGTCACAGCGGGCGGGCTGGTCATTCTCGCGGGAGTCGCCGCTCTGCGGCCGGACCCGGGCGACCGGCGCGCCGACGTGGTAGTGGCCGCCCACGACCTCAGTCCGGGACTCGCCTTGACCGACGCTGATATCAAGCTTGAAAAGCGTTCTGCCACAACGCTTCCCGATGGCATTCAGACGACGGTCGACGCCCTTGTCGGCACCACTCTGGCCGGGCCGGCCCGCCGCGGTGAAGTGCTCACCGACGTCAGGGTCCTCGGCTCACGCCTGACTGGTCTCGCCGCCGGTCCCGACGCGCGTGTCGTGCCCCTGCACCTTGCCGATGCGGCGGTGCTCGACTTGATCAGGCCCGGTGACGTCGTCGACGTCATGGGCGCAGCGGATGCGGGCACCGACGCCAAGCCGACGCTGGTGGCGTCTGACGCCATCGTCGTGCTGGTTTCAGCGAAGCAGAAAGCCGCAGGGACCGGTGATGACCGGGTGGTGCTGGTGGCCCTTCCGGCCGCGGCCGCACACTCCCTGGCCGCGGCCACGCTCGTACAGACCGTCACGCTGACGATCCACTGAGCTAGCCGCCCGGCGGCGGGGGCACTGGTGGGACGGTGGGCGGTAGAACAACCTGGTTCTGAACCGCATCCATCACCATGTCGGCGATCTCATCCGACGACGAGGTTTTCGCGGGGCCAGGAGCCGGCGTGGGGGTCGGTGCGCCCGCTGCGGTACCACCCGCAACCGCGAACACACCGAACACGGCTGCCGTCGCGACCGCGCGAATCCACATGATGATTCCCCTCCACATCGCCCCCCAACAGCATCTCCCGCCAAGCTAACAGCTCCACCGTCACCCCGCCCGGGCCGTACTAACCTTCGAGGTCTCGGGGCGCTCAACCCGATTGACAAGCGAGGCCTAAGCGAAAGGGGCAATACCGTGTTGAAAGGTTTCAAGGAGTTTCTCTCGCGCGGCAACATCGTCGATCTGTCCGTGGCTGTGGTCATCGGTACCGCGTTCACCGCTCTGGTCACGAAGTTCACCGAAAGCATCATCACGCCCTTGATCGATCGCATCGGCGCGGGCAAGGACACCGAATACGGCATCCTGCGGATCGGTATCGGCGGTGGGCAGGCCATCGACTTGAACATCCTGGTGTCGGCGTTGATCAACTTCGTTCTCGTCGCGGCCGTGGTGTATTTCTTCGTCGTCGTGCCCTACAACCGCCTTCGCAAAAAGGGCGAGGTCGAGCAGGCCGGCGACACCGAGCTCAGCTTGCTGACCGAGATCCGGGATCTGTTGGCCGACGCAAGCGGAACGCCGAAGAAGGTCACCGGCCCGGGCACCGGCCCGAGCCCCGACACCGCAGAAACCACGAGCGCCGACAGAGAGTGACGGCAACAAAATGGCCCCCGGCTTGCGCCGGGGGCCATTTTGATTCGTGCTCAGGGAGTTGTTAGTTCATGTTCCAGGGTTCGCC
>NZ_VBSB01000034.1 GCF_013337765.1 Mycolicibacterium sphagni | reverse complement strand
CGATCACGGTGGCACAACCCAGCAGATGTCCCCACGCGTTGGTGGCTTTACCGCCCAGCAGCAGGATCACCGCCCCGGCCAGGGGCAGCGCGATGGTCAACCACACCAGTGTCTGCATGTCAGTGCCGCAACAGGTGAGCGTCGTCGACGTTAGCGCTACGTCGGGTGCGGAAGATCGTCATGATGATCGCCAGGCCGACCACCACCTCGCAGGCAGCCACCACCATGGTGAAGAACGCCACCACCTGACCATCCAGATGACCATGCATCCGGGAGAACGTCACAAACGCCAGATTCGCGGCATTGAGCATCAACTCCACACACATGAACATCACGATCGCGTTGCGCCGCAACAACACCCCCGACGCACCGATCGTGAACAACAACGCCGACAGATACAGGTAATTATCCGGATTCATCGTTGACCGTTCCCGTTGTCGGGCCGCGCCAGGATCGTGCTCACCGACGATTCCTCCTTCGTGCCGTCGGGTAGTCGAGCGAGGGTGTTGAGGGCGTTGTGCCGGGCGTAGACGCCCGGGTTGGGCAGCGGGGTGGCGCGGGCGCCGGTCTGGAAGCGCTCGATGACCATCTCGCGCTGGGTCTTTCGCCGTTCAAACCGCTCCCGGTGTGCCAGCACCATCGCACCCAGCGCCGCGGTGATCAACAACGCACTGGTCAACTCGAAGGCCCACAGATCCCGGGTGAAGATCAGCATTGCGAGGCCCTGAACATTGCCGCCCGCATTCGCCTCCGTCAGCCCCACGAATCCGGTCGTCGTCACGGTGCCGATCCCGGCGATCAGCAGGATGCCGAACCCCAGGCCGGCTACGATCGCCGCAATGCGCTGGCCCCTAATGGTTTCCACGAGCGACTCGGACGAGTCGACACCGATGAGCATCAGCACGAACAAGAACAGCATCATCACCGCGCCGGTGTAGACGACCACCTGCACGACCCCGAGGAACAACGCGTCCTGCGCGACGTAGAGCATCGCCAGCGAGATCATCGTCGTGGCGAGAAAGATCGCTCCGTAGACCGCCTTGGGTGCGGCGACGACGCCGATCGCACCCGCCACCGCGATGACGGCGAGGATCCAGAACGCCACCGCCTCCGTTGTGGTTGTGCGGGTAAGGGTTTCGGCCGCCAGCAAGGTCATGGTCACCCGGCCACCCCCTTGCTGACGGGCTCAATCCCCAATTCCTGTCCGACGATCCGCCCTAGGTAGTAGTCGTCGTCGGTGGTCCCCGGTGCCATGGCGTGCGGCGGGGCCTGCATGCCGGGTTGCAGTGGGGCGAGCAGTTTGTCTTTGCCGTAGATCAGGTCGGAGCGGTTGTCGTCGGCCATTTCGTAGACGTTGGTCATGGTCAGCGCGCGGGTGGGGCAGGCCTCGATGCACAGTCCGCAGCCGATGCAGCGCAGGTAGTTGATCTGGTAGACCCGCCCGTAACGTTCGCCGGGGGAGAAGCGTTCGCCCTCAGTGTTATCGGCGCCCTCGACGTAGATAGCGTCGGCCGGGCACGCCCAGGCGCACAGTTCGCAGCCGATGCACTTCTCCAGCCCGTCCGGGTAGCGGTTGAGCTGGTGGCGGCCGTGATAGCGCGGTGCGACCGGGCCGGGCTTCTCCGGATACTCCTCGGTGATGGGACGTTTGAACATCGTCGAAAACGTGACACCGAAACCCTTGACCGCATCGAGGAACTTAGGCATCTGCTGTCTCCTTGGGTGGCGCCGCCGTGCCGGGCAGCGGAGGGATCGGGAATGCCCGGGCGTCCGCCGGCGGCGGTGGCGGCACGGTCTTGCGTTGGATCATCTTCTGCCGCAGAGAGTTCGCGCCGAGCAGGACGAGAAGCAGCACTGCGGCGGCGATCAGGTTTTCGGTGATGCCGGCGT
>NZ_VBSB01000033.1 GCF_013337765.1 Mycolicibacterium sphagni | reverse complement strand
ACGCCGGCATCACCGAAAACCTCATCGCCGCTGGGGTGTTACTCACTGTGGTCGTGGCCATTCGGCGGATCACCCGAAGCAATCGAGAGGCTCAAAAGTCCGTGACGACACCAGAGTTCGATCCGTTGGCCGGCGGCTTCCCGGTGCCGCCGCTTCCCGGCCAGCAACTCACCGTTGCGTGGCCCGCCCAGCCCGGTGCGGGAGTGCCGATGCGCAATGGAAAGCACGTGCATGACCGGGTTGCCGTCGCACCGTGGGGGAGTGGCGATGCCTGAGTTCCTCGATGCGGTCAAGGGTTTCGGTGTCACGTTCGGGACGATGTTCAAACGTCCCATCACCGAGGAGTATCCGGAGAAGCCCGGCCCGGTCGCACCGCGCTATCACGGCCGCCACCAGCTCAACCGCTACCCGGACGGGCTGGAGAAGTGCATCGGCTGCGAACTGTGCGCCTGGGCGTGTCCCGCCGACGCTATCTACGTCGAGGGCGCCGATAACACCGAAGCCGAACGCTTCTCCCCCGGCGAACGTTACGGGCGGGTCTACCAAATCAACTACCTGCGCTGCATCGGCTGCGGACTGTGCATCGAGGCCTGCCCCACCCGCGCGCTGACCATGACCAACGTCTACGAAATGGCCGACGACAACCGCTCCGACCTGATCTACGGCAAAGACAAACTCCTGGCACCCCTGCAACCCGGGATGCAACCCCCACCACACGACATGGCACCAGGAGCCACCGACGACGACTACTACCTCGGGAACGTAAAGGAGTCGAAGCCATGACAACTCTGATGTTCTGGATCCTCGCGCCACTCGCTGTGGCTGCGGCCATCGGCGTTGTAGCGGCTCGCAAGGCCGTGTATTCGGCAATGTTCCTTGGCGCCACCATGATCATTCTCGCCGTTCTGTATATCGCGCAGGATGCACTGTTCCTGGGCGTGGTGCAGATCGTGGTCTACACCGGTGCGGTGATGATGCTTTTCCTGTTCGTGCTGATGCTCATCGGTGTCGAGTCGGCGGACTCTCTGGTCGAAACGTTGCGAGGACACCGGGCGATCGCCGTGTTGGCGGGGTTGGGGTTCGGCATTCTGCTGATCGCCGGTATCGGAACGGTCGCCACCTCGGGAGTCATCGGGTTGGGCGAGGCCAACAAGGGCGGCAATGTTCAGGGGCTGGCGGTGTTGATCTTCACCCGGGATCTGTGGGCCTTCGAATTGACGAGTGCGTTGTTGATCACCGCGGCGCTGGGTGCGATGGTGCTGGCACACCGGGAGCGGTTCGAACGGCGAAAGACCCAGCGCGAGATGGTCATCGAGCGCTTCCAGACCGGCGCCCGCGCCACCCCGCTGCCCAACCCGGGCGTCTACGCCCTTCACAATGCGGTCAATACTCCGGCCCGGCTGCCCGATGGTGGCGACTGCGAGCTGTCGGTCAGCCGAACGCTCACGCGCGATGGCATCGTGCTGACCCTATTGGTCGCGCCCGATCGCGACGGCGACGACGCGATGAACAGGGAAGCGAGCCAATGAATCCGGATAATTATCTGTATCTGTCGGCGTTGTTGTTCACGATCGGTGCGTCGGGGGTGTTGTTGCGGCGCAATGCGATCGTCATGTTCATGTGTGTGGAGTTGATGCTCAATGCCGCGAATCTGGCGTTTGTGACGTTCTCCCGGATGCATGGTCATCTGGATGGTCAGGTGGTGGCGTTCTTCACCATGGTGGTGGCTGCCTGCGAGGTGGTGGTCGGCCTGGCGATCATCATGACGATCTTCCGCACCCGACGTAGCGCTAACGTCGACGACGCTCACCTGTTGCGGCACTGACATGCAGACACTGGTGTGGTTGACCATCGCGCTGCCCCTGGCCGGGGCGGTGATCCTGCTGCTGGGCGGCAAAGCCACCAACGCGTGGGGACATCTACTGGGTTGTGCCACCGTGATCGGCGCCTTCACCTGCGGGGCGGTGTTGTTCACCCACCTGCTCGGGCTGCCCGGCGAAGACCGCAAGGTGGCTGAGGTGCTGTTCTCCTGGGTACCGGTCGGCGTTCTGCGGGTGGACTTCGGCCTGCAACTCGATGCCCTGTCGATCTGCTTCGTGCTGCTCATCACCGGGGTGGGTGCCCTCATCCACCTCTACTCGATCGGCTACATGAAGACCGACCCCGCCCGGCGACGGTTCTTCGCCTACCTCAACCTGTTCGTCGCCGCGATGCTGCTGCTGGTGCTCGCCGACAACTACCTGGGCCTCTACCTGGGCTGGGAAGGCGTCGGGCTGGCGTCGTATCTGCTGATCGGGTTCTGGTCACACAAACCCAGCGCGGCGACCGCGGCCAAGAAAGCCTTCATCGTCAACCGGGTCGGCGATATGGGCCTGGCCATCGCGCTGATGGTGCTCTTCGCCACCCTCGGCTCGGTCACCTACAGCACCGTGTTCGCCGCCGTGCCGCAGATGACCTCCGGCGCGCTGACCGCCGTCGGGCTGCTTCTCCTGCTGGGGGCGTGCGGCAAAAGCGCCCAGGTCCCGTTGCAGTCCTGGCTCGGTGACGCCATGGAAGGCCCCACCCCGGTCTCGGCGCTGATCCACGCCGCCACCATGGTCACCGCCGGCGTCTATCTGATCGTCCGCTCGGGCCCGATCTTCACCGCCGCCCCGGGCGCCCAGACCGCCGTCGTGATCGTCGGGGCGGTCACCGTGGTGTTCGGGGCGATCATCGGCTGCGCCAAAGACGACATCAAAAAAGCCTTGGCCGCCTCGACCATGTCCCAGATCGGCTACATGGTGCTCGCCGCCGGCCTCGGACCCGCCGGCTACGCGGTCGCGATCATGCACCTGCTCACCCACGGCTTCTTCAAAGCCGGCCTGTTCCTCGGGGCCGGCTCGGTCATGCACGCCATGAACGACGACACCGACATGCGCCGCTACGGCGGCCTACGCACCCTGCTCCCGATCACCTTCGTCACCTTCGGGCTGGGCTACCTCGCGATCATCGGCGTCCCCCCCTTCGCCGGATACTTCTCCAAAGACGCCATCATCGAAGCCGCCTTCAACAGCGGCGGCACCAAAGGCGTAC
>NZ_VBSB01000032.1 GCF_013337765.1 Mycolicibacterium sphagni | reverse complement strand
GCACGGCCGAGGCCGGCGTGGCTTGTACCGCGGCGTCGGGCAGCCACCGATGGAACGGCCACAGTGGGGCTTTCACCGCGAACGCGAACATGAAGCCGAGGAACAGCGCGTTGGCGATGCCGGGACTCATGGTGAACTTCCCGGTGGCGACGGCGTCGACGATGGCGCGGAAGTCGAATGTGCCTGCGTCGAATGCCTTGCTGGCGGAGGTGACCACATAGAGCCCGATGACTGCGGCCAGCATGATCAACCCGCCGAACAGGTTGTACAACAAGAACTTCACTGCTGCTTTAGATCTGTTTTCGCCGCCGAACCCGCCGATGAGGAAGTACATCGGGATCAGCATGGCTTCGAAGAAGACGTAGAACAGCAGGATGTCCAGGGCGACCAGGGACATCATGACCATGCCTTCGACGGCCAGCATCAGCGCGATGTAGCTGTGCGGGCCCCGGCCCGACAGCCCGGGCCGGTCGTCGGCGTCGTTCCAGCCGGCGATCAGCAGCAGTGGCATCAGGACGGCGGTGAGCACCACCAGCGCCAGGGCGATGCCGTCGAGGCCGAGAATGTAGCCGGTGCCGAACGACGGTATCCACGGGTGGTCTTCGACGAACTGGAACTGCGGACCCGCCGGGTCGAACCGCACGGCGAGCAGAAGCGACAGCGCCAGCACCGCCAGCGAGACCGCGACCCCGGCGTACTTGGCGACGTGCCGCAGTGAGGCGGGGAGCACGATGATCACGGCCGCGCCGACGACGGGGATCGCCCACAGCACGGTCAGCCAGGGGACATTCGTCATGGTGCTCACCTCCACGCCGTGAACAGGACGATGGCAACCACCAGCGCCGTACCGGCCAGCATGGACAGCGCATAGGAGCGGGCGAATCCGGTCTGCAGCTGGCCCAGCCGCTCCGAGATCCGGCCGACCGCGTGGGCCAGCCCCTGCGTCACGCCCTCGACGCCCTTCTCATCAACGACCACAAGGCCTTTCGTCAGCTCCTGCCCGCTGCGCATGAACGTGACCTCGTTGAACGCGTCGCCGTAGAGGTCGTTGCGTGCCGCGACGGTCAGTGCGGACACATCGAGCGGGGCGGTCTCGGGCACGTTGTGCAGCGCGTACTGCCGGTAGGCCACGGCGATGCCGATGGCGACGGTGCCGAGTGCGGTGACGGTGATGATCCAGGTGGGGATGAGGTGGTGGGTTTCGTGGGTGCCGACGACGGGTTCGAGCCAGTGTTGCAGGGTGTTGCCGATGGCTAGGAGGGCGCCGGCGCCGAGGGAGCCGATGGCGAGCACGATCATCGGTGCGGTCATTGTGGCGGGGGATTCGTGGGGGTGGGTGTTGGGTTTCCAGCGTTGGTGGCCGAAGAAGGTGAGCAGCATGACGCGGGTCATGTAGAAGGCGGTGATGCCCGCGCCCAGTAGTGCCGCCCCGCCCAGGAGTACGCCTTTGGTGCCGCCGCTGTTGAAGGCGGCTTCGATGATGGCGTCTTTGGAGAAGTATCCGGCGAAGGGGGGGACGCCGATGATCGCGAGGTAGCCCAGCCCGAAGGTGACGAAGGTGATCGGGAGCAGGGTGCGTA
>NZ_VBSB01000003.1 GCF_013337765.1 Mycolicibacterium sphagni | reverse complement strand
AACGGGAGGAACAACCTCCCTGGACATCACATCTAGTCGCCGGAACTCAGCGTGAAACACGATGTCCGTCCGCCGTCGGCAACGACATTGCTGCCGGTGATGTAGGCCGCATCGTCGGAGAGGAGGAACGCCACCACCGCCGCTATCTCGTCGGGCCGCGCGATGCGCCCCAGCGGGATCGTGGCCTCGGTCTCGGCTTTCTCGCGGGCCGGGTCCGCCGCGGTCGCGAATTCCGCGGCCAGCATGGGGGTGTCGGTGGTACCCGGTGAGACGCTGTTGACCCGGATCCCGTGCACCGCCCATTCGGCGGCCAGCGCGCGCGTCATCGCGAGCACTCCACCTTTGGTGGCGGTGTAGCCCACCAGACCGGCCTGCCCGAGAATTCCGAGTTCCGACCCGGCGAGCACAATGGAGCCACCACCCTGCGGGATCATCCGTCGTGCGGCTTCACGGACGACGTAGAAGCTGCCCGACAGATTCACCTGCAGCTGCCGCAACCAGGTCTCGTCCGATGTCGAGATCGCGGGTTCGACGATCGAGATGCCCGCACCGCTGAAGACCCCCGAGACTGGGCCGAGAGTTTCGGCGCGATCGAATGCGGCAGCCACTCGAGCTGGATCCGTCACGTCAGTGGGTATCGCCACGGCAGGCGGTCCGCTGGCCCGGCACTCCTCGGCTGTCGCGTCGAGGTCGTCGCCTGCCAATGCGAGAAGCGCCACGTTCGCACCGTCCCTAGCGAGGCGAAGCGCGGCGGCACGGCCGATCCCGGAGCTGGCGCCGGTGACAACGACCACTCGATCTGCAAAGCGTGACATCGTCATAGTGTGCGTCACCGGTGCGGATACAGCGCGGGGTCAACCACGATCGGTTCGTGCGTGCGCACCGAGGCATCCGGGTCGGCCATCACCCGTTCAGCGATCACAGCGCCGGTGGTGATCTCCACATCACCTGCGTCCAAGGCGAATTCGATGAGCGATCGTAGTGCCTTGACCCGGGCGGGCCGGCCGGACAGGAATGGATGATTGGTCAGCACCAACAAGCACCCGTAGTCGCGCATGGCGTCGAGTTCGAGGGTCCACACCTCGACGGCCTTGCGCGGCGATTCCACGGTGTGGCCGATGTCGGGATTGAGCATGAACGCATATTGGGCGTAATCGTCCAGACTCCAGTGTGGGGGCAACTCGGCGATCCGCCCGCGGTCGGTGCACAGGACGTACGGCCGGTCGTCGTCCATGAGGTTCGACTGGTAGGCCAAGCCGTACTCAGCCACCAGCGCGGCGGTGCTCCAATGCGGGGCCCATAGCGCGGTCCGATGCCCACGCGGCGTAATACCCAGGTGGTCCAATGCTTCGAGGGCCAGCTCGAAATCACGGCGCTCCTCGCCCTCCGTCATGGTCTGCGGCGGCCGGTGCGTGTGGGAGTGATGCCCGACCTCGTGCCCCTCAGTGACGATCCGCTCAACCAGCGCCGGATAGCGTTGCGCGGTGACCCCTGGTACGAAAAATGTTGCCTTGACGCCATACCCGGCAAGCATGTCGAGTATCCGCGGGACTCCGACAAGCGGCCCGTAGGCCTGGTGTGTCATCACACTCGGGTTGGTCGCGTAACGCCGTCCCTCGGCGAGAATGCACGACTCGGCGTCAATGTCGAACGTCAGCACGAGTGCGGCAGCGTTGCCACCAAGCCAGGGAGCGGCCGTCACGCCATCACCCCGACCGTCGTGGCCAGCCAGTCCGCATAGTCGGCGATCCCCTCCGCCAGGGACACCCGCGGCCGATAGCCGAAGTCACGTTCGGCAGCACTGATGTCGAACTCACCCTGCCGGTCCCAACCTGGCAGCTGGCCGGGGCCCACATCGATCGTTGCGTGCGGGAATTGAGCGCACACGAGCGCGGCGGCCTGTGCCAGGGTGACCTGTTCTCCGCCGGAGATGTTGTACACATGCTGGGGCAGCTGGTCGTGGCCGCAGGCCAGCACCGCGGCACGCACAACATCGCTGACGTGGACGAACTGGAACCGATGCGACGATCCCGTCTCGAGGCGAAAGGCCTTGTGCTGGTTCGCCGCGTGGATCATGTCCTTCAGGACCTCCGGCATCCGAAGCCCGGGGCCATAGATCTCGGTGACGCGCAGCGACACGATGTCCACACCGTAGATATCCCGGTACACCCTGCCGAGCAACTCGGTGGCGACCTTCGTCACGCCGTAGGGCGTGTTCGGAAGTGGGCACGCCGATTCGACCACCATCGCCTGCTCATCCTGATGACCGTAAGCACACTCCGAGGAGAAGTTCACGATCCGCGTGACCGTCCCACTCATGCGAGCCGCCTCGAACACCCCGAGCGTGCCGTCGACGTTGGCGGCGAACGTCGTCATCGGTAGCTCGACGGAGATTTCGGGGTGTGACTGCCCCGCGGTGTGGATGATCCGCTCGACGCGATGGTCTCGCAGGACGCTGGTCAGCCTGGGGATGTCGAACAATTCACCTTGTACCGCAAGAATATTGAGGTCAGAGCAGGCCACGAAATCTCGGTTGTAGCTGACCACCGTCGTGCCGCGCGCCGCTAAGGCTTCGACCAGGTGTCGGCCGACGAAACCGGCGCCTCCGGTGACCAGAACCGCCGTCACGATCGGTTCTCGGCGGCCGCCAGCAGTGGAGACTCGGCATCCCCAGCGCGGTCGGCGATGCGGCTCAGCCCCCAGTAGGTGAGCCCGCTGACCACGAACCCGACGATCCAGGTGAGGTCGGCCCCGTTGAGCAGTCGACTTATCGGCCCTTGGTAGACAGGCGCATTGATGGTGAGCAGACAGGCCGCCACACCGGCCAGCAGGGCTGAGAATCCACGCAGGTTCACGCCGTTCCATCCCCAGTAGACGCTGCCCTGATGGCGTTTGACGGCGTGTACAGCCACCGGATCGTAGTGCCAGCGCCGCAGGATGCCGTCGGTCAGCCAAACCCCTGCGAACGGCGCAAGCCACACGATCATCAGCGCCACGAAATCGTTGAGCGCGGTGGTGAAGTCCTGCACGAAGAGGACATACAGAACGATCGCGGTGCTGATCACAGTATCCACCGCCGTCGCCGCGTAACGATGCATCGGAATCCCGACCGACTGCATCGCCAGACCTGACGAGTAGTAGGTGACGACGTTGTTCGCCACCGATCCGCCCACCGCGGCGATGACGTAGATCAGGAAAACCCATGTCGGCACGAAGGGTTCGACTCCGGCCACCGGATCGGACATGTCGCCTTGCGAGGCAAGCAGGGCGCCCATCATGCACAACGCCAGTGCCGGCAGTCCGCCGGAGAGAGTGACGTTGAGGATGATCGAGCGGGCACCGGTCTTGCTGGGCAGGTAACGGACCCAGTCGGGGGCGTTGTACAGGTAGGAGATCGGCCCCGAGGCGATGATCGCGCACGCCACGGTGAAGACCGCCAGTGCGGCCCACCCCGACAACTCGGCCGGGTGTCGCCACTGCACTCCGCCGGCCGAGAACGCGAACACCAGCACCAGCGCCACGGTCAGTAGGACCGCGAAGATCCTCTGCAGGTACACCATGGTCGCGTGGCCCAGTACGGCGATTCCGCCACTGAGCGCCAATTGAGCCACCACCGCGAGAAGCTTTCCCGCAGTGCCGGGCTCCGCCCAGCCGAGGTGGCGGAACAGGGCCAGCAGCGCGAAGGCGCCGAAGATCGTGTTGATGGCTTCGAAGGCCACCGAGGAAACCCAGGCGAGGAATGCGTTGACGCGGTTTCCCTGTACGCCGAACACCGCGCGGGTGAAGGTCACGACGGGCAGTCCGGCGCGTGCTCCGCCGACCGAGGCCACCCCGACCAGAACGAACAGCGCATTGCCGACGATGCACGCGAGCAGCGCCTGCCACAGGCTCAGGCCGAGTGAGATTGCGACCGCCCCGACCGAGACGAAAAACAGGTTGAGATTCGTCCCCACCCAGAGAAAGGCGGTGTCCCGTAACGTCATTGCCCGTTCGGCTTCGGGGATGTGCTCGAAGCCATGGCGTTCGACGCCGAACAGTGGATTGCCATCAGAAATTGCGTCGGTCACGGATCAACCTCTCGGTCGTGGTGTTCACCAATCTGGATAGATGGCGGAATCCACGTCGACCCGCTCGTGTTTCTTGCGTTCAGTCGCGACATCGGAAAGAGCCGCACAGGCAACGTCATAGGCGTTGCGGAACTTCACATCACCGAATTCGAGGGCTGATTCGATGAATTGGCGTAGGCCCTCGATACGACCAGCGCGTCCGGACAGGAATCCGTGGCCGGTGAGCACGAAAGTGCCGCCGTACCGCCGCGTCGCGGCCAGCTCGGATGTCCACATCGCCGACACAGCCAACGGATTGTTGATGTGGTAACCCAGATGCGGTGCCGGCAGGTATGCGTATTGCTCCCAGTCGTCGAGCGACCAGTGCGGCGGTATCTCGGCGAGATCGCCGTGGGAGGTCTGCAGGACATACGCCTTGTCGTCGTCCATCAGGCTCGAGTCATAGATCATGCCGTATTCACGGACCAATTCCGGTGTGCGCCAAGACGCAGACCACATCGGTGCGCGGTACCCGGCCGGTGTGATTCCGAACCGGTCGAGTGCCTCCAGCCCGCGTTCGAACTCTCGGCGGTCGTCGGCCTCGGAAAGTGACGTCGGCGGCCGGTGGCTGTAGGAGTGGTGCGCCACTTCATGCCCGGCCGCGAGCACCGCCTCGACCATTGCCGGCGAGCGCTCGGCGGCAAACCCGGGGATGAAGAATGTCGCAGGTACCGAGTAGGCCGCGAGGAGGTCCAGCAGCCGCGGGACCGCGACATGTGGCTCGAAAGCCTGGTGGCTCATCACCATCGCGTGTTCGGCGTATCTGCGCCCCGCGGCCAGCACCGGTGTCTCGCCGTCCAGTGCGATCGTCAACACCACGACGGTGCCGGCGTTGCCTGGGGTTGACGCGTTGGTCACCTGATCACAGTGCGGCATGCACGCCGGCTTTGCCCATGGTCCAATACGGACAATCTGTCTACCTGCATACGCCGTAATGGACAAGGACCACCATGGTTTCTCTGCGGTCGATCGTCGACATCGAGGACCTACGCGTCCACGTCGCGCACGGGTCTCACCTGCTGGACGTCGAACTGTCGGGTGCGCACGCGAGCGAGCAGCAAGACCCCACACCATGGCTGGCCGGCGGTGAGCTGTTGATGAGCGACGGGCTCGGCATCCGCCCGAGCACCGAGCAGCAGATCGACTACATGGCACGGTTGAAGCGCAAGCGAATCGCGGCCCTGATCCTCGGGCTGGGTGGTTCACTGCCCTACGGTGAACTCCCCGACGGGCTCATCGCCGGCGCACGCGAACACGACCTGCCGCTGCTGTCCGTCCCGGTCACCACCCCGTTCATCGCCATCACCCAGGCCGTATACGCGCGGATGGCCAGTGAACGTGCCGTCCTGTCCGACCGAATCCTGGCTGCCCACGCGCCGCTGACCGCCGCCGCGGCCGGCGACGCACCACTGCTGGAGATCGTCGCGGCGTTCGGCCGGCAGATCGATGGCTGGGCAATGCTCTACGACCCCGCCGGACGTATGGTCGTCGACGCCGTCGGACCATCGCAGGGCGTCCGCGCAGCCATTCACGACTACCTGGCCCGCCATGCCGGCAAGGGGTTACGCACAAGCCTCGCGGACTCCGACCCGGCGGGCGGCTACGCGATCCGGCCGTTGGGCATCGACCGACTGCGAGGGTTGTTGCTGTACGGCCGCACCGCGGGCCGCCTCGGCGACCAATTCACCAGCAGTGTCGCCGGATACGCCGCCTCGCTGTTGTCGATCGAGATGGAGCGACGCCATGCCATGGCGTTGATCGAACGACGACCAGGCGCAGACGTGGTGCGACGCCTACTGGCCGGCACCGATGCGGCACGGGCACCCCAGGTGCTGGCGGCGGTCGGCCTCACCGCCGAACGCATCCAGGTGCTGTGCGCAACGTCGCCGTCCTTGACGCCGGACGACCTGGCGGACGCGGTTGCCGACGGCGTACCCGAGGCATTGATGTTGACCGCAGCCTCCGGGGTGACCGCGATCGTGCCCGCGGACCCGCAGGTGGTCGACAGACTGCACCACACTCTCGCTGATGCTCACGCCGGCCTCGGCGGGCCGGTTCGGCCGCACCACTGCGGTGCCAGCTACCGGCAGGCGCGACAGGCTCAGGCTGAATCACGCCGCCGTGGAACGGGATTGACCGAAGCAGTGGGCCTCGGCAATGCTCACGTCCTGTTGCAGCTCGTCACATCCGACGGTCTCACCACGTTCGCCGACGCAGTCCTCGGGACGGTGGAAGGCGCGCCGAATGGTCCCGGCCTGATCAGATCGCTCAGGGCGTTCCTCGCGTCGGGAGGAACGATCGAAGATGGGTCCAATGCAGCCAAGGTGCACCGACACACCATGCGGCGCCATCTGCGCCGAGTCGAGGAGCTCACCGGTCGCAATCTCGACAACGCCCGCGACCGCACCGAACTGTGGCTGGCCTTTGAGGCCCGCGACGTCGCCGCGACTTTATGAGCCGACGCTAGCTCTCCGGACCCAGGAGTTGGTCGGCGTCGAAACAGCTGTGATCGCCCGTGTGGCAAGCCCCGCCGACCTGGTCGACCTCCAGCAGCACCGCGTCACCGTCGCAGTCCAGTCGCACCGAATGCACATGCTGGGTGTGTCCGGACGTCGCGCCCTTGACCCAGTACTCGCCGCGGGAGCGCGAATAGTAAGTGGCTTCCCGCGTCTGCAGCGTGCGGGCCAGCGCCTCGTCGTCCATCCACGCCACCATCAACACGTCGCCGGTGCCGCGCTCCTGCGCGATCGCCGCGAACAGCCCGTTGGCGTCGCGCTTGAGCCGCTTGGCGATATCGGGATCGAGGCTCATCTGACCACTATGCCCTCTGCGGCCATCGCCGCCTTGACCTGTCCGATGGTGAGCTCACGGAAGTGGAAGACGCTGGCCGCCAGCACCGCATCCGCGCCGGCCTGGACCGCAGGCCCGAAATCGCCGACCGCACCGGCGCCGCCGCTGGCGATGACCGGCACCGTGACGGCCTTACGCACCGCGCGCAGCATCTTCAGGTCGAATCCGGCCTTGGTGCCGTCGGCGTCCATCGAGTTCAGCAGGATCTCGCCGACTCCGAGTTCGGCTCCGCGCGTTGCCCATTCGACGGCGTCGATACCGGTCCCCTGTCGTCCGCCATGAGTGGTGACCTCCCAGCCCGACGGGGTCGGCGCCGAGCCGGCAGGCACCGTGCGGGCGTCCACCGACAACACGATGCACTGCGAGCCGAACTGCCGGGACAACTCGGCCAGCAGCTCGGGACGGGCGATCGCTGCGGTGTTCACCGACACCTTGTCCGCGCCGGCGCGCAGCAGCATGTCGACGTCGGCCACCGAGCGCACGCCGCCGCCGACGGTGAGCGGGATGAAGACCTGCTCGGCGGTGCGGCGCACCACGTCGAGCATCGTCGAGCGCCCCGACGAGGATGCCGTGACGTCCAGGAACGTCAGCTCGTCCGCGCCTTCGGCATCGTAGGCGGCGGCGAGTTCGACGGGATCGCCCGCGTCACGCAGGTTTTCGAAGTTCACACCCTTGACCACGCGGCCTGCGTCCACGTCCAGGCAGGGAATCACACGTACGGCGACGTCCATTACAGGTAATCCTCCGGTGGGCCGACCCTGTCCAGGATCTCCATGACATGGGCGTGCACGCCCGGTGCGGCAGCCAGCGCCGAGGTTGACGACGGGGTCCACGGCTGGCCGGCCAGGTCGGTGACGATCCCGCCCGCGGCGCGCACCAGCGCTACGCCGGCGGCGTGGTCCCAGATGTGGTGGCCGAAACTGATGGCCGCGCCCATGACTCCGCCCGACACGTAGGCGATGTCGACGCCGGTCGCACCGTGCATCCGCAGCTTCGAGCAGACCCGGCTCAGATTCTCCAGCACCGCAAGCCGATAGCGGCCAGGGAACCGGCCTCGCCAGTCGACGTTGAACGTGCCGATGCCGACCACGCACTGCCCGATCTCGCTGTGTCCGATCGGCGGCTGGGCGACGCCGTTGTAGTACACCGGTCCGTCCACGACCGCGCTGTAGCGCTGATCGCTGAACGGCAGCCAGGTCAGGCCAGCGACCGGTTCACCGTCGCGCAGCAGGCCCAGCAGGATCGCGGCCATCGGTGATCCGGCGGCGTAGTTGAACGTGCCGTCGATCGGGTCGAGCACCCAGACCAGCGGGGAATCGAGTGGCGCACCGCCGAATTCTTCTCCGTGTACCCCGATCCCGGTGGCCGATTCCAGTGCCTGGACCACCTGGCGTTCGATGGCGAGGTCCACCTCGGTGGCGAAGTCGTTGCCCTTCTTCTGCACGGCAGACGCGGCCCGGTGCCCGGCGATGAACGGTTTGGACGCCTCGTCCAGGATCACCGCCGCCTGGGCCACCAGGGCCTCGAGGTCTGCCGACTGCACTGCCATCGGGTTACTGACTCACCGCGGCCAGCGCCTCCGGCAGCGTGAATCGGCCCGCATAGAGCGCCTTTCCGACGATCGCGCCCTCTACCCCACTGTCGGTCAGCGTTGCGATCGCGCGCAGATCATCCAGGCTCGACACCCCGCCGGACGCGATCACGGGAGCGTCGGTGCACTCGGCCACGCCCTCGAGCAGGTCGAGGTTGGGCCCGGTGAGTGTGCCGTCCTTGGTGACGTCGGTGACCACGAACCGCGAGCAGCCTTCGCTGTCAAGGCGTTCCAGGACGTGCCACAGGTCGCCGCCATCGGTCTCCCAGCCGCGGCCGCGTAGCCGATGCTCGCCTTCGACGATCTGCACGTCCAGCCCCACGGCCACCTTGTCGCCGTACTCGGCGATCGCCGCGGCGCACCACAGCGGGTTCTCCAGTGCTGCGGTGCCGATGTTGACCCGGGTACAGCCGGTGGCCAGCGCCGCCTTCAGTGACTCGTCGTCGCGAATACCGCCGGACAGTTCGACTTTCACGTCGAGCGCGCCGACCACTTCGGCGAGCAACTCGCGGTTGGACCCGCGGCCGAACGCGGCGTCGAGATCCACCAGGTGGATCCATTCGGCACCGTCGCGCTGCCAGGTCAGCGCGGCGTCCAGCGCCGAGCCGTACTCGGTCTCGCTGCCGGCCTTGCCTTGCACCAGGCGCACCGCCTTACCCTCGACCACGTCGACGGCAGGCAACAAAATCAGTGGCACTCTTACAGCCCCTCAACCCAATTCGCGAGCAGCGCCGCACCGGCGTCACCGCTCTTCTCCGGATGAAATTGTGTCGCCGACAGCGGACCGTCCTCGACGGCGGCCAGGAACCGCGCGTGGTGGGTGGCCCAGGTCAGCAGCGCGTCAGGTGCGCCCTCCCACTTCTGTGCGGCATAGGAGTGCACGAAGTAAAACCGGGTGTCGGCGTCGAACCCCTTGAACAGCAGGCTGCCCGGCGCCGCGTCGACGACGTTCCAGCCCATATGCGGGATCACCGGGGCATCCAGCCGGGTGACCGATCCCGGCCACTGGCCGCAGCCCGTCGACTCCACCCCGAACTCCACGCCCCTGGCAAACAGGATCTGCATACCCACGCAGACTCCCAGCACCGGTCGGCCCGCGGCCACCCGCTCGGCGATGATGCGCTCGCCGCCGATCCCGCGCAGGCCCGTCATGCATGCCTCGTACGCGCCGACGCCGGGAACGACAAGACCGTCGGCGTTCAGCGCACGCTGCGCGTCGGCGGTCACCTCGACGTCGGCGCCGACGCGTTCCAGCGCCCGTTGCGCCGAGCGCAGGTTGCCCGAGCCGTAGTCCAGGACCACGACGGATCTAGCTGTCACAGTGACCCTTTGGTCGACGGCACGCCCGACACCCGAGGATCGGGCTCGACGGCCTGTCGCAGCGCCCGGGCCACCGCCTTGTACTGCGCCTCGGTGATGTGGTGCGGGTCGCGACCGTAGATGGTCCGCACGTGCAGCGAGATGCGGGCGTTGAACGCCAGCGACTCGAACACGTGCCGGTTGACCACGGTGTGGTAGGGCACGCTGGAGCCCGCGATCGTGAAATCGACCATGTAGTCCGGTTCGCCGGTGTGCACGAAGTACGGCCGCCCGGAGACGTCGACGGCCGCGTGGGCCAGCGTCTCGTCCATCGGGATGAAGGCGTCGCCGAACCGGCGAATGCCCTTCTTGTCACCGAGAGCCTGTCCCAGTGCGGAGCCCAGCACGATCGCGGTGTCTTCGATGGTGTGGTGGCCCTCGATGTCGACGTCGCCCTTGGCGGTGACGGCCAGGTCGAAGCTGGCGTGGGTGCCCAGCGAGGTCAGCATGTGGTCGAAGAACGGGATCCCGGTGTGCACACTGACATCCCCGGTGCCGTCCAGATCGAGTTCGACGACGATGTCGGACTCGCGGGTCTTGCGCTCGACTCGCGCGCGGCGGTTGGTGGCGATGGCGGTCATGGCGCTCCTAGCGGCTGGGCAAGGTTGGAAGCGGCCAGCTTTGCACTGGCAGCCAGGAAGGCGTCGTTCTCGTCGGCCAATCCGATTGTGGCGCGCAGGTATCCACTGATCCCGACATCGCGGATCAGAACACCGTCATCGAGGTAGCGCTGCCAGGCCGCCGCGGCGTCGGCGAATTCACCGAACAGCACGAAGTTGGCGTCGCTGGGAATGACGCGGAACCCGAGTTCGGTCAGTGCCGCACTGACTCGCTCCCGCTCGGCGATCAGCGTCGCGACGCTGCCCAGAGTGTCGTCGGCGTGCCGCAGCGCGGCCCGGGCCGCGGCCTGGGTGACCACCGACAGGTGATACGGCAGCCGGACCAGCAGGACCGCGTCGATGATCGCCGGGGCGGCAACCAGATAGCCAAGCCGGCCACCGGCGAATGCGAATGCCTTGCTCATGGTGCGACTGACGATGAGCCGACTCGGATACTCCTCGATCAGCGCGACCGCGCTGGGCTGGCTGGAGAACTCGCCGTAGGCCTCGTCGACGATCAGGATGCCGTGGTCCATCGCATCCAGAAGCCGGCGCAGATCGGCCAGCGGAATGCTCTGGCCGGACGGGTTGTTCGGGCTGGCGACGAACACCACGTCAGGATCGCGGGCGGCGATGACGGTGGCCGCGGTGCCGGCATCGAGGCTGAAGTCGGCCGAGCGCACCGACTCGATCCACTCGGTCTGCGTGCCGTTCGAGATGATCGGGTGCATCGAGTACGACGGCACGAAGCCGATCGCGCTGCGGCCCGGCCCGCCGAACGCCTGCAGCAACTGCTGCAGGATCTCGTTGGATCCGTTTGCCGCCCAGAGGTTTTCGGTCTGCACCTCGACACCGGTCTGGGTCCGCAGGTAGGCGGCCAGATCGGCACGCAACTCGACCGCGTCCCGGTCGGGATAGCGGTGCAACTCGGCGGCAGCGGCCTGCACCGAACGCGTGACGTCCTCGACCAGCGCCGCACTCGGCGGGTGCGGGTTCTCGTTGGTGTTCAGCCGCACCGGCACCTCGAGCTGCGGTGCGCCGTACGGGGATTTGCCGCGCAGGTCGTCGCGCAGCGGCAGATCCGCGAGGGTGACCCGGCTGCCGGGGATGGTCATCGTTCGAACCTCCGCCGGACGGCTTCGCCATGCGCAGGCAGGTCCTCGGCCTTGGCCAGCGTGATGACATGTCCGGACACGTCTTTCAGGGCCGCCTCGGTGTAGTCGACGACGTGGATACCGCGCAGGAAGGTCTGCACCGACAGGCCGCTGGAGTGCCGCGCACAGCCCGCGGTGGGCAGCACATGGTTGGATCCGGCGCAGTAGTCACCGAGACTGACCGGCGACCACGGGCCGACGAAGATCGCCCCGGCCGCGCGGATGCGGCCCGCCACCTCATTGGCCTCGATGGTCTGGATCTCCAAATGTTCGGCGGCATAAGCGTTCACGACGCGCACACCGGTGTCGATATCGTCGACAAGCACGATGCCGGACTGGCGCCCGCGCAGTGCCTCGGTGACCCGTTCGCGGTGTTTGGTCGTTTCCAGCTGCACGGTCAGCTCGGCCTCGGTGGCCTCGGCCAGTGCGGTGCTGTCCGTCACCAGCACGCTGGCGGCCATCACATCGTGCTCGGCCTGGCTGATCAGATCCGCGGCGACATGTACCGGGTCGGCGGTGTGGTCGGCCAGGATCGCGATCTCGGTGGGTCCGGCCTCGGCGTCAATACCGATCTGCGAGCGGCAGATTCGCTTGGCCGCGGTCACGTAGATGTTGCCCGGCCCGGTGACCATGTCGACCGGCGCCAGTTCGGCACCGTCGGTGTCGGTGCCGCCGTAGGCCATCAGGGCCACCGCCTGAGCACCGCCGACGGCCCATACCTCGTCGACGCCGAGCAGGGCCGCGGCCGCCAGGATCGTCGGGTGCGGCAGACCACCGTGCTGGCCTTGTGGCGGGCTGGCGATCACCAGCGACTCGACCCCGGCGGTCTGGGCGGGCACCACGTTCATCACCACGCTCGACGGGTAGACCGCGTTGCCGCCCGGCACGTAGAGGCCCACTCGCTCGACCGGCACCCAGCGCTCGGTGACCGAGGCGCCGGGAGCCAACGTTGTGGTGGTGTCGGTACGACGTTGGTCGGCGTGCACGATTCGGGTGCGCTCGATCGCCATCTCGAGCGCGGCGCGCACGTCTGGATCGAGCTCGGCGAGGGCTGCGGCCAGGCGCTCGGCGGGAACCCGCACGGTCTTCGGGCGCACCCCATCGTAGAACGCACCGTGCTCCAGCGCCGCCTCGGCGCCGCGCTGCGCGACCGACTCGACGATTGAACGAACCTTGGGCACCACCGCGTCGACGTCCACCCCCCCGCGCGGAAGCGCCGCGCGCAGTTGGGCGGCGGTCAGCGTGCGGCCACGCAGGTCGATCCGGTTCATCGCGAAGCTGGTCATCGGTTCAATTGTCCCGTATCGATGCACTCGAATAAAAATCCGTTGGGCCCAGGGTGCGGCGGCCCGGATACTGCCGTTATGCAATGGGAGCTGTGGCTGGCCTTCGTCGGCGCCGCGATCGCGATCAGTGTGTCCCCTGGCGCCGGTGCCATCCAGTCGATGGCGACCGGCCTGACATACGGCCTGCGCCGTGGTTACTGGAGCATCACCGGGCTGGAGATCGGCCTGATGATGCAGCTGGCGGCGGTCGCGGTGGGCCTGGGGGCGGCGGTCGCGCAATCGGTCATCGCATTCACGGTCATCAAATGGATCGGCGTCGTCTACCTGGTCTACCTGGCCGTCCGCCAATGGCGCGCCCACCCTCTCGACCTGGGCGAACAGCTCAAACCCGAAGCCAGTGGCGGGCGGCTGGCATTGCTCGTACGTGGAATTCTGGTCAACGTCACCAACCCCAAGGGCCTGGTGTTCCTACTCGCGGTGCTGCCACAGTTCGTGGTTCCGACCGCCCCGCTGCTCCCCCAATACCTGGCCATCGGCGCGACGATGGTGGTCGTCGACCTGGTGGTGATGGGCGCCTACACCGGCCTGGCGGCCCGGCTGTTGGGCTGGCTGCGCACGCCGCGCCAGCAGACCGCGATGAACCGGACGTTCTCGGGACTGTTCGCCGCCGCCGCGGTGGTGCTGTCCCTGGTGCGCCGGGGCGCCGCCGCCTGACGGGGACGGCCGAAGCCGCGGAGGTGTCGGCACCACACGCAACGGCCAGAACGGCTCGGACGGCAGGGGCTAGATTGGCCCTATGGCGACCAAGGATCACCCGAACAACGCCCCCGGCGTACCGATGAAGTTCCCGGTCTGGTTCGAGAACTTCCAGATCAAGTACTTCAACCCCGCTGTGAAACCGCTGGCCAAGTACATGCCGGGCATGTCGGTCGTCAAACACCGCGGCCGCACCTCGGGCACGCAGTACGAGACAGTGGTTTCGGCCTTCCGCAAGGGCGACACCATCGCCATCATGCTGGGCCACGGTAAGACCAACTGGGTCAAGAACATCCTGGCTGCCGGCGAGGCCGACATCCGTCACGGGCGGCACGACCTGCACCTGATCAACCCGCGGGTGGTGCCTGCCGGTACCGACGATCCGTCCCTGCCCGGGGTTGCCCGCCGGGGCGTCAAGCGCGGCGTCGGCGCGTTCGTCGCCGATATCGCCTAGGAATCTTCGCACCGAGTCAGAACTGAGAGCGACGATCCCTCGGGCGGGCCCGCTCTCACGTCTGACTCGATTTCTGCATTCGTTTGGTCGAGGTCCGACGCCCTGTGTTGGATCAGAGGTCCAGACCGACGTCGAGGACCCGTACCGAGTGAGTCAACGCACCCACGGCAAAGAAGTCCACCCCGGTTCCGGCATATTCGGCGGCACTGTCCAAGCTGAGGCCACCCGAGGACTCCAGCAGCACACCCGGCGCATTGGCGTTACGACGCTGCACGGCGATCTGGGTCTGCCAGACCGGGAAGTTGTCCAGCAGGACCAGTTGTACGTCCTCGGCGAGCACCTCGTCGAGCTGTTCGAGGGTGTCGACCTCGACCTCGCACGGCAGGTCCGGGGCGGCTGCGCGAACGGCCCGCAGGGCGGCGACCACCGACCCGGCGGCTGCGACGTGGTTGTCCTTGATCAGCGCGGCATCGCCAAGACCCATCCGGTGATTGACCCCGCCGCCGACCCGCACGGCGTATTTCTGCAGCGCCCGCAGCCCCGGCAGCGTTTTGCGGGTGTCGCGGATCTGGGCGTTGGTGCCCTCGACGGCGTCCACCCACGCCGCGGTGGCGGTGGCGATACCGGACAGGTGGCAGACCAGGTTGAGCAGGGTCCGTTCGGCGGTCAGCAGCCCGCGGGTCGGGCCTTCGATCTGCAGCAGTGTCGTCCCGGCATCAAGCCTGGTGCCGTCCTCGACGCGGTCCAGGACCACGTAGCCGTTCTCGCCGAGCACCTCGTCGAGAACCAGCAGAGCGACGTCGATGCCTGCGGCCACGCCGGGCTCCCGGGACACCAGCGACGCCACCGTGGTGGCGTCTTCGGGGACCGTGGCCAGCGTGGTGACGTCGGGTCCGTAGCGCAGGTCCTCATCGAGGCCGCGAAGGATCGTGATACGAGCTTCGGCCCGCTCGTCGTCGGTGAGATTCATCCCAGGCACGCCTCCGCGCGGTCGCCGTGCAGAGTGCGGCTGAAGGCCTGGGCCGGATCGGCATCGGGATGGTCGCCGCGATGGTGGCAACCACGAGATTCGCTACGCGCCAGGGCCGCTGCGGCCACCGCGCGAGCGGTCACCGTGAGCGCGACGTCCTCGGCCGCAGCCCGGGTGGTCATCTGCCGCGGCGTCGCCGCCGCCAGCGTATCGGTGAGGCGCCGCAACCCGTCGTCGTCGCGGACCACCGAGGCGTATTCCGTCATCGCGGTCTGCAACACCCGGCGGTCCAGCGAAGTATGTTGGAGCTCTTCGATTTTCGCCATCATCGCACCCGCGTCGCGGGCATGCTCGACGGCGGTCCGGCCCGCGCGGGCGCCGACGACCAGGCCTTCCAGCAGGCTGTTGGAGGCCAGCCGGTTGGCACCATGCATGCCGGTCCTGGCCACCTCACCGGCGGCGAACAGGCCGGGCAGCTCGGTACGGCCGGATACGTCGGTGGCGACGCCGCCGCAGCTGTAGTGCGCGCCCGGCACGACCGGGATCGGCTCACGCGTCGGGTCGATGCCGGCGGCTCGGCAGGCCGCCGTCACCGTCGGGAAGCGTTGCACCAGGTCCTTCACGCCTCGCGCGTCCAAATACGCGCAGCTGTCGCCGGTTTCGCGCAGGCGCGCTTCGATCGCCGCAGCGACAATATCGCGCGGCGCGAGGTCACCCATGGGGTGATGCGTCGTCATCGATTCGCCCCGGGCGTCGTGCAGCACCGCGCCTTCGCCGCGCAGCGCCTCGGTGATCAGCGGGCGACGTCCGGAGCCGTCACGGTCGAACAACATCGTCGGATGGAACTGGACGAATTCGATGTCGGTGACACCGACGCCCGCCCACAGCGCCAGCGCGATGCCGTCGCCGGTCGACCCTTCCGGATTCGTCGTCGCGCGGTAGAGATGGCCGAGCCCGCCGGTGGCGAGGATGACCGACGGCGAGTGCACAATGCCCAGCCCGTCGGCATTGCGGACCAGCACCCCGGTGACCGCCGAATCGTCGTGCAGGATCTGCAGCGCAACGTGATTGCGCCGGATGTCCAGGGTGGCGGCAGCATGATCGAGTGCACGCTGCACCTCGGCGCCGGTGGCGTCGCCGCCGGCGTGGATGATGCGCCGGCGGGAGTGGCCGCCTTCTCGGGTGAGCGCCCACTGACCGGGAGCGCTCTCGTCGAATCGCGCGCCGTCCTCGACCAGATCAGCCACCGCGCCGTAGCCGTCCGCGACGATCGAGCGCACCGCGTCGGGATCGCACAGGCCTGCGCCCGCGGCCAGGGTGTCACGGACGTGGGCGTCCACGGAGTCGTCGGTGTGCGGCAGCACGACCGCGATACCGCCCTGCGCATAGAACGTCGCGGTGTCCGGCGCCTTGCTCAAAATGACTGTGCGGCTGCCTTTTCGGTGTGCGGCCAGCGCGGCGGCCAAGCCGGCCACACCGGTGCCGATCACCACGACGTCGGCGCGCTGCTGCCAGTCGACGCCTCCTGCGCCGGCGCCGCAGGCGAAGGAGCGGGTCATTCCCCGCCGCCGGGCTGACCGATCTCGATCATCCGCTGCACACTGCGTCGAGCGGCGGCCGCAGTATCAACATCGACGTCGACCTCGTCGGCGCCTTCGACCAGGCAGCGCAGCAGAGCAGCGGGGGTGATCATCTTCATGTATTTGCAGGAGGCCCGGTCGTTGACGGCCTGGAAGTCGATACCCGGTGCGGCACGGCGCAACTGGTGCAGCATCCCGACCTCGGTGGCCACCAGCACCTGCTTGGCGTGCGAGGCCTTGGCGGCGTCGAGCATGCCGCCGGTGGACAGGATCTTGACCCGGTCGGCCGGGAAAGCGCCTTCACCGGCGAGATACAACGCCGAAGTGGCGCAGCCACATTCGGGATGCACGAACAGCTCGGCATCGGGATGGCTGCGAGCCTGGTCGGCCAGCTCGTCGCCGTTGATCCCTGCGTGCACGTGGCACTCACCGGCCCAGATGTGCAGGTTTGTGCGGCCGGTCATCCGGCGGACGTGCGCACCCAGGAACTGATCGGGGCAGAACAGCACCTCGCGGTCCTCGGGAATGGAGGCCACGACCTCGACGGCATTGGACGAGGTGCAGCAGATGTCGGTGAGCGCCTTCACCGCGGCGGTGGTGTTGACGTAGGAGACGACCACCGCGCCGGGGTGCTCGTCCTTCCAGCCCTGCAGATCCTCTGCGGTGATGGAGTCGGCCAGTGAGCAGCCGGCGCGCTGATCGGGAATCAGCACCGTCTTCTCCGGGGACAGGATCTTGGCGGTCTCGGCCATGAAGTGCACGCCGCAGAACACGATCGTCTCTTCGGCGGCTTCGGCGGCGATCCGGGACAGCGCCAGCGAGTCGCCGACATGGTCGGCAACGTCCTGAATGGCCGGCAGCTGATAGTTGTGCGCCAGGATGGTCGCGTTGCGCAAGGTGGCGAGGCGGCGCACCTCGGCGGCCCATTCCTCGTCACCGTTCACGCCGGCGTAACCTCCGGGGCCGTTGGTGATGCGGGCGACAAGGTCGTTATCGACGGCGTCGGCTCGATCCAGGACGGTCATTTCCGCCTCCTGTCTTGCTTCCGAGGTTTTCGACTTATAATCGAAAACGTGGTCCATACTAGCACCGAACACGAAGTGCTCGCCGTCGTATTCCAGGTTGGCGACGCCCACTCCCGTAAACCCGCCCTTAACGTGCTGTTATGGCAACGCGCACTGGCGCCCGAACGCGGCAAGTGGTCACTGCCCGGCGGTCGGCTGCGCGCCGACGAGGACCTGACCAGTTCGGTGCGCCGGCAGCTCGCCGAGAAGGTCGACGTGCGTGAGATCGCCCACTTGGAACAACTGGCCGTCTTCTCCGATCCGGGCCGGGTGCCCGACGTCCGCACGATCGCCTCGACGTTCCTCGGGCTGATCCCCTCCCCCGCCACTCCGGTGCTGCCGCCGGACACCCGCTGGCATCCGGTGAACGCATTGCCGGAGATGGCGTTCGACCACGCCCCGATGATCGAATACGCCAGGACCCGGCTGGCCGCCAAGCTGTCATACACCAACATCGGATTTGCCTTGGCACCAACGGAATTCGCGCTCTCGACGTTACGCGACATCTACGGCGCCGCGCTCGGCTACCAGGTCGACGCCACCAATCTGCAACGAGTCCTGGCTCGTCGCGGGGTCATCACGCCGACCGGGACGACCGCCCATCCGGGCCGCACCGGGGGCCGTCCAGCGGCGCTCTATCGCTTCACCGACTCTCAGATCCGGGTGACCGACGAATTTGCTGCACTACGGCCGCCCGGGTGAGTCGCACTGGATTCTTAGATCCTTCTTAAGGTATGAAGGACGGGATGCATCCGGTCAGCACCGGGGCCCCGAGCCCCGAATGGATTGGACGCGCCCCGCACGAGGAGATCGAGCGCGGCGCGCATCCGTCGCTGCCGCCCGAGGACCCGTTCTACGAGCCCCCCGCCGGCTTCGAACACGCCGAACCGGGCACCGTGCTGCGCTCCCGCGACGTCGAGCTGGGCTTTCTCGGGTTGATCCCGCAGCGAGTCCGCGCCACGCAGCTGCTGTACCGCACCACCGACCACAACGGGCTGCCGCAGGCCACCGTCACCACGGTGCTCATCCCGACCGGGCACACCCCCGCTCAGGTCCGCAACGTCGTCTCCTACCAGTGCGCCATCGATGCGGTGGCCTCGCGCTGCTTCCCGTCGTACGCGCTGCGCCGGCGGGCCAAGTCGCTGGGCTCGATCGCCCAGCTGGAATACCTGCTGGTCGCGGCCGCACTCGCCGAGGGCTGGGTGGTGTCGGTCCCGGACCATGAAGGACCCGAGGGCATGTGGGGCGCCCCCTACGAGCCCGGCTACGCCGTCCTCGACGGACTGCGGGCCACCCTCGGCTTCGAACAGTTCGGCCTCGCCGCAGACACCCAGATCGGCTTGTGGGGCTACTCCGGCGGCGGCCTGGCCAGTGCGTGGGCGGCCGAAGTGCATGCCGAATATGCCCCCGAGCTCAACGTCGTGGGTGCGGTGCTGGGCTCACCGGTCGGCGACCTCGGCCACACCTTCCGCCGGCTCAACGGCTCGTATCTGGCCGCGCTGCCCGCGCTGGTGGTGTCCGCGCTGGCCAAGACCTACCCCGACCTGAATCGGGTCATCGAGGACAACGCCACCGAGGCCGGCAAGGCACTGTTGCGGCGGCTGGAGACGATGACGACGGCGGAAGCCGTCATCCGGCTGTTCCGCACCGATATGGACGACCTGGTGCGCCCGCCGCTGGAAGACGTCCTGGCGATGCCCGAGGTCCAATACGTCTTCGAGAACATCAAACTCGGCAAGGCGGTGCCCGATCTGCCGGTCCTGATCGTGCAGGCCGTCCACGACTCGGTGATCGCCGTCGAAGACATCGACGATCTGGCGCACACCTACTCGTCGGGCGGCGCGCAGGTGACTTACCACCGCGACATGCTCAGCGAGCACATGCTGCTGCACCCGATGTCGGCTCCGATGGCGCTGCGCTGGCTGATCGACCGGTTCGACGGTCGCCCGATCGACGAGCACATCGTGCGCACCAAGTGGCCGACGCTGCTCAACCCGGTGACCTACGCGGGCATGCTGCGCCTCGGCGGGATCGTCGCCCGGGTGGTCTGTGGCGGCCGGATTCCACTGCGCCCGCTGTAAGGGGCCCGCTCTAATCCGGCCTGCGTCCCCACAGCAGTAGGGTTCGCTCCGCCGGGTGGCAGTCCCCCACATTCGTGACCAGGCCCCCTGACGCAAACACGTTGGGCTGCATGGCCGCAACCGTTGTCACCGCATGTTCGGCCAGCCGCGGATCACTCAGCGCCGCGATGCTGACGTCGTCGGAACCGGCGATATCCCAACGGTGAAGCACCAGTTCGCTTTCGATGTGCAGGATCAACGTCGGGGCGTCCAGCGCGACGCCGGTGAACATGACGCGGCGTTGTCCGTCGTCCGCCGCCGCCAGCCGCTCGACGGCGACGGTGGCGCGCAGGGCTTCGGCAAAGAAGCTGCGGCGCAACTTTTTCGGCGACAGTGCCCGATACGGCGCTTCACGTTCGTCGAAGCCGCGGGTCGGGCGCGTGCGCCCCTCGGCCAGTTCGAGCTCGACGAGGTCGGCGATCTCGGCCGAGCCCGCCGCCAGATGCGCGGTGAGGTCGTGGACCGACCACCCGGCACAGGCGGTAGGCGCGTACGGATCGACAGACAGCAGCGTGTCGGTGAATGCACCGAACGCCCTCTCGGCGGGTGGCTTCAGGAATCGCAGAACCCTGGTGGCTCCTGGCAATTCGGCGAGAGCGCGGGCGCACGAAGATTGGCCGGTGCGCGAATCCAGACGTCGACAACCATTTTTTTCACGCCGACAACGACATCATCCGCGCGCAGGAGTGCGCTGGCGGAATTACGACCTCTAGGGCGTGGCGCCTAGCGGTGTGCGTTCCAGCGGCGGCGACGCCCCCAGGTCGTCACGCGGGGTAGCGACCGCCATCAAGGCGTAGGTGAGCGCGGCAACCGCAGCCGGGAACAGCAGCGTCGTCGCGACCTGCCACGGACCGCGGGCGAAGAACACCGGCGGCGCCTCGGAGTAGTAGAAGACCCGGCTCTCACGTGTCACCGGTGCGGTATCGAACGGCACCGCACCGTAATGCCAGTGCACCAGGGCCGCACCGACAGCCGCGGCAGCACCCGTGGCGGCGACCAGGCCCACCCACAGCGCCGTCGCCATCAGCGGTCCGCGGTGGGCACGCCACTGCCACACCAGCACGGCGGCCACGATCGCCATCGACGTCAGCAGCCCGATCAGCATCGCGGCCGACACGAACAGATGGTCGGATTCACTGCCCAGGTAGGTCTGCACCCGCTGGCCCGAGCGGGTCAGCGCAATGACGCCATGAGCCGGCGGGGCCAGTACCGACCACAGACCGCCGATCAGCGCACCCGCGAGCGTCAGGCCGATGATCACGACGACGGCCGCCTTGCGCCGAGTCATCGCTGCGCCTCGAGGTCGTGGGAATCGACGCGGCCGTGCCGCGCACACTTGGCCCACCAGCCGTCCGGGCGCACCTGCACCACCATCCGGCGGCCGCACTCGGCACAGAACCGCGGCGGCTCCAGCCCGAGCTGGGCCGCGGTGGGCACCACACTGCCCGCGGGTCCACCGGTGTACACGTTGAAAACCCCGGCACCGACGGGGGCGGGCAGTTCGTGAACCATCATTCGGTTCTACAGGCTGGCGTTGAGAGCCTTGATCGGCATCTGCAGATCTTCGAGCAACTCGAGATCAGCCTCCGCCGGTCGGCCCAGCGTGGTCAGGTAGTTTCCGACAATCACGGCGTTGATACCGCCGAGGATGCCCTGCTTGGCGCCCAGGTCACCGAGGGTGATCTCCCGGCCGCCGGCGAACCGGAGCATCGTGCGCGGCAGTGCGAGGCGGAACGCGGCGACCGCCTTGAGCGCCTCGGCGGCGGGCAGCACCTCCAGATCGCCGAACGGCGTGCCCGGCCGCGGGTTCAGGAAGTTCAGCGGCACCTCGTGCGGGTCCAGTTCAGCCAGATTGGCGGCGAATTCGGCGCGCTGCTCGAGCGTCTCGCCCATGCCGAGGATGCCGCCGCAGCAGACCTCCATGCCGGCCTCACGAACCATCTCCAGCGTGCCCCAGCGCTCTTCCCACGAGTGCGTCGTCACGACGTTCGGGAAGTAGGACTGCGCGGTCTCGAGATTGTGGTTGTAGCGGTGGACGCCCATCTCCTTGAGACGGTCCACCTGCTCCTGCGTCAGCATGCCCAGCGAGCAGGCGATCTGAATGTCGACCTCGTTGCGGATGGCCTCGATGCCTGCGGCGACCTGTGCCAGCAGCCGCTCGTCGGGCCCGCGCACGGCGGCCACGATGCAGAACTCGGTGGCACCGGATTTGGCGGTCTGCTTGGCCGCCTCGACCAGGCTGGGAATGTCCAGCCATGCGCTGCGCACCGGCGAGGCGAACAGGCCCGACTGCGAGCAGAAGTGGCAATCCTCCGGGCAGCCACCGGTTTTCAGGCTGATGATGCCCTCGACCTCGACCTCGGGGCCGCACCACTTCATCCGGACCTCGTGGGCCAGCGCGAGGAGTTCCTCGAGGTGGTCGTCGGACAGTTGCAGGACCTCGAGCACCTGATCGCGGGACAAGCCCTCGCCGCGCTCGAGCACCTGCTCGCGCGCCAGTGCCAATACGTCCACCGCTGCCTGCGTCACCTGCATGTCCTCCTACGTTCAGCGAACTTGAACAGTGTTCAGGGTAGCGTACTGAGGCAGGAGCGAAGCGACCCGGGGAAGGGGGTGGTCGGGCGTGCAGCTGCACAAACGCGACGTGGTCGCCAAGGCGGCGGCGATCCTGGACGGTTACGGGATCGCCGACCTCACCATGCGCCGGCTGGCCCGGGAGCTCGATGTCACCCCCGGCGCGCTGTACTGGCACTTCGCCAACAAGCAGGAACTTCTCGGTGCCGTCGCCGACCATGTGCTGGTCCCGGCCTGCGCCGAGCCGGCCCCGATGGACTGGCGGGACCGCATCGAGACGGTGTGCCGCGGCCTGCGGGACGCGCTGCTGTCGCACACCGACGGGGCCGAGCTGGTGTCGGCCAGCTTCGCCGCCGGGCAGTCGCGGGCCGTCGAGCAGATCCTGGGTGTGCTGGCCGAGGCCGCCGGCGAGGCGGGCGTGGACAGTGCCCATCGGGTCCAGGCCGCCCGCACCGTGCTGCACTACGTGCTGGGGGCGACCGCCGACGAGCAATCGCGGCTGCAGTGGGACGCGGCTGGAGCCGCTGGGCCGGCGACATTGGACTGGAGTGCCGATCTTCGATCGGTGCCTGCGGATCCGTCCGCCGGTTTCGCGTTCGGGTTGCGGCTGCTCACTGATGGCCTGGCCGCGCAGCGGACCTTGTCGGTGTGATCACCGTCGATCAGGTGCGGCCGATCGCGCTTGGGCTGCCGCGGGCCTACGAGACGATCGTTCGCGACCGGATCACATTCCGCGTCGGCAGGCTGGTCTTTCTGAAATTCTCTCGAGACGAGACGGTGATGGGTGTCGGTTTCCCGAAGGAGGAACGCGAAGCGATCGTGGCCGCCGAGCCCGACAAGTTCACCCTCCCGCCGCAGGCGGACATGCGCTACAACTGGATTCACGTTCGCCTGGACGCGGTCGACCTCGGCGAAGTTCGCGAATTGGTGATCGACGGCTGGAAGATGTGCGTGCCGAAAAGCATTGCGGCGCAGTACTAGATCAGCACCCGCTCGACCTTCGCGTCGCCGTCCCAGCGCCGCAGGCCCACGACGCCGGCCCGGATATCGGCCGCGATCCCGTCGACGGCCAGCGCCTCGCCGACTTGGGCCGGGGTGAACCGTCTGCCGAGCGTGACGTGCGGAGTCCACTCACCGGGCGCGCAGTGGGCGAACACATTCGGCACGAACGGCATACAGAGGTCGTAGACCTTCTCGTGCACATCGAGTAGCGCGGCCGACGGGACCACCAGGCGGGCCAGTGTCAGCCGCCCGGTGCCGAAGACCAGCGGTGCGCCGATGACGGCGGGAACGGGAAAGCGGTCGGCCAGCTCGGTCAACACTTGGTCGACCTCAGGGTCGATGCGTTCGGCGGCGATCAGCGTGATGTGCGGGCGGTTGCGATGCGAGGCGATCCGCCGGACCGCGGCGTCGGCGCGCTCGTCGAGAAGAAGTTCGATCGAGTGCGCCATGTCAGATCAGGCCGGCCACCCAGTCCGGATCGAACGCGCGGGCACTGAACAGCGCAAAGTCCTTGGGCGACACCGCGGCTACCCCCGCGGGCAGCGCGGCGCGGACCGGTGCCAGCCGGGCCAGCGCGTCACGGTTGGACTTCTCCGCAGCGCCGGGCTGCGCCGGCCATGAACCGATCACCAGTCCGGCACACGAAAGACCTTTGGCACCAAGCCCTTCCAGGGTCAGCGACGTGTGGTTGAGGGTCCCCAGTCCGGGTTCGACGACGACCAGCACCGGCGCGGCAAGCTCCGCCGCCAGATCGCGCAGAGTCACCCCACCGGCGGCCAGTTCGACCAGCAGGCCACCCGCCCCCTCGACCAGGGTCAGCCGGCCAGGGCGGTCAACGCCGCGAATTGAGGCGAGCAGCTCGTCGGCGCTGGGTAGCGGCAATCCGGCCTGTTCGGCGGCGGCGGCCGGTGCCAGCGGTTCGGGATAGCGGGCGACGCCGACAAGTTCGGTGACCCCGGAGAGCCGGGCGACCTCGGCCAGGTCGTCATCACCGCCGGCAGTACCGGTCTGTACGGGTTTACACACCGCGACATCACGCTCGGCCACCCGGGCGTGGCAGGCCAGCGCCGCCGTCGCGACGGTCTTGCCTACGCCGGTTCCGGTGCCGGTGATGACCAGGACGCTCATGGCGTGTGGGTACCCAGAACCGCGGACAGCACGGCGCGGGCGGTGTCCATCTCGTCGTCGGTCAGCGATGCTCGTGCGGTCAGTCGGACTCGTGAGGTGCCGGCAGGCACCGTCGGCGGCCGGAAGCAGCCCACCCGCACCCCGGCGTCCAGGCAGGCAGCGGCCGCGGCCACGGCGATCTCCGGATCGCCGAGGATGACCGAAACCACCGCCGATTCCGGTGTGTCGGGGACGTCGCACATCTCGGCGAGCTGGCGGGCCCGCTCGATGACGGCACCGGCCCGCCCCGGTTCGGCGGTCAACACGGTCAATGCGGCAAGGGCCGCGCCGATGGGCGCCGGCGCCAGTCCGGTGTCGAAGATCATCGTGCGCGCGGCGTCGATCAGGTGGTCGCGCACCGCGGCCGGGCCCAGCACCATGCCGCCCTGACTGCCCAGCGACTTCGACATGGTGGTCGTCATGATCACGTCGGGCGCACCGGCCAGACCGGCCTCATGGATCAGGCCGCGCCCGCCGGCGCCGCGTACACCGAGGCCGTGCGCCTCGTCGACCAGCAGCACAGCCCGGTGCCTGCGGCACACCTCGTGCAACTGGCGCAGCGGCGCCAGCGCGCCGTCGGTGCTGAACACCGACTCGGTGATGACCAGTGCACGTTCCTCGTCGCGGGCGGCCAGCGCGGCCTCCACCGCGTCGACGTCGCAGTGCGGCGCGACGACCACCCGGGCTCGGGACAGCCGGCAGGCGTCGACCAGCGAGGCGTGCGAGAGCGCGTCGGACACCACCAGTGAGCCGGGCCCGGACAGCCCGACGACGGCACCGATATTGGCGGTGTAGCCCGAGGAGAACACCAAACCTGCTTCGGCACCGACGAATTCGGCCAGGGCGGTCTCGAACTCCTCGTGCAGCTCGGTGTTGCCGGTGACCAGCCGGGAGCCGGTGGACCCGGCCCCCCAGGTGCGCAGCGCGGCCACTCCGCCGTCGATGACCGCCGGATGCTGCGACAAGCCCAGGTAGTCGTTGGAGGCCAGGTCGAGTTCGGTGGCCACCGCTGGCCGCGTGCGCAGCGATCGGCGCAGGCCGGCCTGCCGGCGCTGCTGCTCGACGGTGTCGAGCCAGGCCAGCGGTGATAGGCCTACGCGGGTCATCGTGTCTCCTCGCTCACGCCTTATTTTCGGCTGGTCTTGAACACCGTTCAGGTTAGTGCACGGGCGACGGCGACCATCGCCGAGGTGACCTGGGCGATCTCGTCGGGGGTGCAGATGAACGGCGGCATCGCGTAGATCAGGTTGCGGAACGGCCGCAGCCAGACGCCGTTGTCCAGGGCCACCGGGGTCGCGACCGCCAGCTCGACGGGCCGGGAGGTCTCGATCACGCCGATCGCGCCGAGCACCCGCACGTCGGCGACACCGGGCACGCCGCGGGCCGGCGCCAGCCCCTCGGCCAGCCCTTCGCCGATCTCGGCGACCCGGCCGCGCCAGTCCTGCGCGAGCAGCAGTTCCACCGAGGCCACCGACACCGCGCACGCCAGCGCGTTGGCCATGAAGGTCGGGCCATGCATCAGCGCGCCTGCCTCGCTGCCGCTGATCGTGCTGGCGATCTCGAGCGTGCACAGCGTTGCCGCGAGGGTGACGTAACCGCCGGTCAGCGCCTTTCCCACGCACATGATGTCCGGGCTGACGCCGGCGTGGTCGGCGGCGAAGAGTTCCCCGGTGCGGCCGAATCCGGTGGCGATCTCGTCGAAGATCAGCAGCACGCCTGCGCGATCGCACATCGCACGCAGATCGCTCAGGTAGCGGGGGTCGTGGAAGCGCATGCCACCGGCGCCCTGCACCACCGGTTCGACGATCACCGCGGCCAGTTCGTCGGCATGCTCGAGCAGCTGCGCCTCGAACGCCGCGACGTAGGCCGGGTCGTAGTCGGCCGGCACCGCCGGGGCGAAGAGTTGTGGGAACAGCACGTCCGTCCACAGCGAGTGCATGCCGCCGTCGGGGTCGCAGACGCTCATCGGCGTGAACGTGTCGCCGTGATATCCGCCACGCCAGGTCATCAGCCGGCGCTTGCCGAACCGGCCCGCGCTGCGCCAGTACTGCAGCGCCATCTTGACCGCGACCTCCACGGCCACCGAGCCGGAGTCGGAGAAGAAGACGGTGTCCAGACCCTGCGGGGTGATGTCGACGAGCAGCTGCGCCAGCCGCGCGGCCGGCTCGTGGGTCAGCCCGCCGAACATGACGTGATTCATCGTCGAGAGCTGGCGGGTCATCGCCGCGTCGAGCACCGGGTGCCCATGTCCGTGCACCGCTGTCCACCAGGACGCCATCGCGTCGAGAACGCGGATCTCGGCGCCGTCGCGGACCAGCGTCAGCCATGCGCCGTCGGCGCCGACGGCGACCACCGGGGGCATCGCCTCGGCGCCGATCGTGCTGTACGGATGCCAGATGTGCGCGGCGTCGATCGCGCTGATCTGCTCAGGGGTCAACGCCGACACGCTGTGTGAGCCTAGTCGGCCGACGCAACCGCGCAGGCACGCGTTTGCTCTACGCCCGCCAGGTGTCTGGGGGGTGGTTCGCTGGAGATGAGAGACATACCCAGGTTGGGTAGATTGATTTTCGATCATGTTGACCCTTAGCCCCAGCCATACGACGGCAGCGCCGGAGCGCAAATCGGGGTTTTATCGCCACGACCTCGACGGGCTTCGCGGTGTCGCGATCGCCCTCGTGGCGGTGTTCCACGTGTGGTTCGGGCGTGTCTCGGGTGGGGTCGATGTCTTCCTTGTGTTGTCCGGTTTCTTCTTCGGCGGGTCGCTGTTGCGCACCGCCCTGAATCCGGACTCGGCACTGTCCCCCTGGCCAGAGATCCTCCGACTGGTCCGGCGGCTGCTGCCCGCACTCGTCGTCGTGCTTGCCGCCGGTGCGGTGTTGACCATCCTGGTGCAGCCGCAGACGCGCTGGGAGACGTTTGCTGACCAGAGCCTGGCGAGCCTGGGCTATTTCCAGAACTGGGAGCTGTCGGCGACCGCGTCGGACTATCTCCGCGCCGGTGAGGCGGTCAGTCCGCTGCAGCACATCTGGTCGATGTCCGTTCAGGGCCAGTTCTACATCGCGATGCTTGCGCTTATCTTCGGGTTTGCCTATCTGGCGCGCCGCCGACTCGGTGCGCGGCTGCGTGTGACACTTGTGACTTTGCTGGCCACGCTCGCTGTCGCGTCATTCAGCTTTGCCGCAACCCTGCACGTGTCCGATCAGACCGCCGCCTACTACAACAGCTTCGCCCGCGCCTGGGAGTTACTGCTCGGCACGCTCGTCGGCGCGGTGGTGCCCTGCGTGCGATGGCCGATGTGGCTGCGCACCGTGCTGGCCGCGGCCGGACTGGCCGTGATCGTGTCGTGCGGCGCCTTCATCGACGGGGTCCGGGAGTTCCCCGGCCCGTGGGCGCTGGTACCGGTCGGCGCGACCGTGCTGATGATCCTGGCGGCCGCGAATCGCCAGGCCAGCCCGTCGGGCCGGGACCGGCTGCCGCTGCCCAGCCTGCTGCTGTCCGCGCGGCCACTGGTGACACTCGGCGCGATGGCCTACTCGCTGTACCTCTGGCATTGGCCGCTGCTGATCTTCTGGCTGGCCTACACCGACGAAAGCCGGGCCGGCTTCGTCGACGGCGCGGTGATCCTGGCGATCTCGGGCGTGCTGGCCTATCTGACGATGCGCTACATCGAGGAGCCGCTGCGCTCCGGACGCCGATCGGCGTCGACGGCGACGCCTGCGTCGGTCGCGATCTCCTGGCGTACCCGCCTGCGCCGACCGACGATCGCGCTGGGAACCGCGGTGGGTCTGCTCGGGGTGGCGCTGACGGCGACGTCCTTCACCTGGCGCGAACACGTCACCGTGCAGCGCGCCAACGGCAAGGAACTCGTCGCGCTGACCACCGACGGCTATCCCGGGGCCCGGGCACTGACGCAACATGCCCGGGTGCCGAAGCTGCCGATGCGGCCCACCGTGCTGGAGGCGCAAAGCGATCTGCCCGAGTCGACCAACGACGGCTGTATCAGTGATTTCGACAACACTGACGTCATCAACTGCACCTACGGCGACAAGCAGGCGACCAGGACGATCGCGCTGGCGGGCGGGTCGCATGCCGAGCACTGGATCACCGCCCTGGACGCCCTTGGCAAGATGCACCACTTCAAGGTCGTCACCTATCTGAAGATGGGTTGCCCGCTGACCACCGAGGAAACGCCACTCGTGATGGGCGACAACCGGCCCTACCCGAACTGCCACGAGTGGAACCAAAAGGTGATGGCCAAACTGATCGGCGAGCACCCCAGCTTCGTGTTCACCACGTCGACCCGGCCGTGGAACATCAAACCGGGCGATGTCATGCCGTCGACGTATATCGGGATCTGGCAAACCTTGTCGGACAACAAGATTCCGATCCTGGCGATGCGTGACACCCCGTGGCTGGTGCGCAACGGCGCACCCTTCTTCCCGACCGATTGTCTGGCCAAGGGCGGCGACGCGGTGTCGTGCGGCATCGACCGTTCCGAGGTGCTCTCCGACCGCAACCAGACGCTGGATTTCCTGCCGATCTTCCCCCTGATGCGGGTGCTGGACCTCAGTGACGCCGTGTGCCGTGCCGACAAGTGCCGCGCGGTCGAGGGAAATGTGCTGATTTACCACGATTCTCATCACATCTCCGCGACCTACATGCGCACACTCATCCCGGAACTGGGCAGACAGATGGGCGCGGCAACCGCGTGGTGGTGACATCCTGCGCATCCCGTGCGCCACGTCGATAAGGTCGAGAGATGTCGTCGAGCGAATCCGCACGGACCACGGTGTGGCCCGGCACCGCCTACCCGCTCGGCGCCACCTATGACGGCGCTGGCACGAACTTCTCGCTATTCTCCGAGGTGGCCGACGCCGTCGAGCTCTGCCTGATCGCCAAGGACGGCACCGAAACCCGCATTGAACTCGACGAAGTCGACGGTTTCGTCTGGCACGCCTATCTGCCGACCGTCACCCCGGGGCAGCGCTACGGCTTCCGCGTGCACGGCCCGTGGGACCCCGCGGCCGGCCACCGGTGCGATCCCAGCAAGCTGCTGCTCGACCCGTACGGCAAGTCCTTCCACGGCGACTTCGACTTCAGCCAGGCGCTGTACTCCTACGACCTGGGCGCCGAGGACCTCGCCTCGGGCGGAACCCCGCCGATGATCGACTCACTGGGCCACACGATGACCAGCGTGGTCATCAACCCGTTCTTCCAGTGGGGTTCCGATCACGCCCCGCGCACGCCGTACAGCGAGACGATCATCTACGAGGCCCACGTCAAGGGCATGACCCAGAACCATCCCGGGATCCCCGAGGAGCTGCGCGGCACCTACGCCGGACTCGGCCACCCGGCGGTGATCGATCACCTCAAGGCTCTGAATGTCACCGCCATCGAACTGATGCCGGTCCACCAGTTCCTGCACGACCACCGGCTGCTCGATCTGGGGTTGCGAAACTATTGGGGCTACAACACTTTCGGCTTCCTGGCTCCGCACTACCAGTACGCCGCCACCCAGAATGCGGGCGGCGCGGTGGCCGAGTTCAAGACGATGGTGCGCTCGTTCCACGACGCCGGCATCGAGGTGATCCTCGACGTGGTCTACAACCACACCGCCGAGGGCAATCACCTGGGGCCGACGATCAACCTCCGCGGGATCGACAACGCCGCCTACTACCGCCTGATGGACGACGACCTGCGGCTCTACCGCGACTTCACCGGTACCGGCAACAGCCTCAACCCCCGCCATCCGCACACGCTGCAGCTGATCATGGACTCGCTGCGGTACTGGGTTCTCGAGATGCACGTCGACGGGTTCCGGTTCGACCTGGCCTCGACGCTGGCCCGCGAGTTCTATGAAGTCGACCGGCTGAGCGCCTTCTTCGACATCGTGCAGCAGGATCCGGTGATCAGTCAGGTGAAGCTGATCGCCGAGCCGTGGGACGTCGGCGAGGGCGGCTATCAGGTCGGCAACTTCCCCAGCTTGTGGACCGAGTGGAACGGGAAGTACCGCGACACCGTGCGGGATTACTGGCGCGGCGAGCCTGCCACCCTTGGTGAGTTCGCGTCGCGCCTGACCGGGTCGTCCGATCTGTACGAGGCCACCGGCCGCAGGCCCGGCGCCAGCATCAATTTCGTCACCTGTCACGACGGCTTCACGCTGAACGACCTGGTGTCGTACAACGAGAAACACAACGCCGCCAACGGCGAGGACAACCGCGACGGCGAGAGCCACAACCGATCCTGGAACTGCGGCGTGGAGGGCCCGACCGACGATCCCGAGATCGTGGCGCTGCGCGGCAAGCAGATGCGTAACATCCTGGCCACCCTGGTGCTGTCGCAGGGCACGCCGATGATCGCGCACGGTGACGAGATCGGCCGTACCCAGCAGGGCAACAACAACGTCTACTGTCAGGATTCACCGCTGTCCTGGATGGACTGGAGCCTGCGCGATACCAACGTCGATCTGCTCGAGTTCACCAAGAAGGTGACCGCACTTCGCAAGGCGCACCCCGTCTTTCGGCGCCGCCGCTTCTTCGACGGCGAGCCGATCCGCACCGGCGATCAGGTCCGCGATATCGCGTGGCTGACGCCGTCCGGCCAGGAGATGAGCCACGACGACTGGGGTTCGGGCTTCAAGTTCGTGGGTGTGTTCCTCAACGGTGCAGCCATCCCTGAACCCAACGCCCGCGGCGAACGCGTCGTCGACGACTCGTTCCTGATGTGCTTCAACGCCCACAGCAACCCGATAGACTTTGTCGCTCCCGACGGTGATTACGCCGAAGAGTGGACGGCGGTTCTGGACACCTCGGATGCCACCGGCAGCACCGACGCGGTGGTGAAGACGGGCGAAACGATCACCGTGCCAGGTCGATCGGTTCTGGTGCTTCAAAAGTCCGGCTAGCGGGAACAGGCAGCTATGGCTTACCCGGTGCTGTCCACCTATCGCCTTCAGCTACGCGGCCCGTCGGCCGGTGACGCGTTCACCTTCGCCGACGCCGAGAAACTCCTCGACTATCTCGACGGTCTCGGCGTCAGTCACCTATACCTGTCCCCCATCCTGACCGCCGCGCCGGGCTCCACCCACGGCTACGACGTCACCGACCCCACCACGGTGTCCGAGGAGCTGGGCGGACCCGACGGACTGGCCCGGCTGGCTGAGGCGGCCAAGGCACGCGGCCTGGGGCTGATCGTCGACATCGTGCCCAACCACGTCGGGGTGGACCAGCCCGAGCGCAACCCGTGGTGGTGGGATGTGCTGCGCAACGGCCGCGAGTCGGCCTATGCGCAATTTTTCGACATCGACTGGTCGGTGGATCCCGATGGCCGAATCCTGTTGCCGGTCTTGGGCTCTGACGCCGATACCGCGGACCTGACGGTAGATGGCGACACATTGCGGCTCGGCGATCTCGCCTTCCCGATCGCGTCCGGCACCGGTGACGGCACCGGGGCACAGGTGCACGATCGCCAGCACTACAAACTGATCGGCTGGCGCAACGGGGTATGCGGGTACCGCAGATTTTTCTCCATCACCTCGCTGGCCGGTCTGCGCCAGGAAGACCCGGCGGTGTTCGAGACATCGCATGCCGAAGTGGCCCGCTGGTTCCGCGACGGGTTGGTGGACGGTGTGCGCATCGATCACCCCGACGGCCTGACCGACCCGACCGGATATCTTCACCTGCTGCGCGATCTGGTCGGCCCGCGGGCCTGGATCGTGATCGAGAAGATCCTCGGCGCCGGCGAGCCATTGGACCCGAGCCTGCCGATCGACGGCACCACCGGCTATGACGTCCTGCGCGAGGTGGGTGGCATCTTCGTCGACCCGACCGGCGCCGAAGCGTTGACCGAACTGGTCGAGGCGAACGGATTCGACTACGACGGAGCGCCGGAACTGGTGCGCCAGTTGAAGATCAGCACGATCACCACCACGCTGGCCAGCGAGCTGGCCCGATTGCGCCGCTCGGTCGTGGCCGCGGTCGGAGCCGACCACCCGCAACTGCCCGACGCGGTGGCCGCGCTGCTGACCAATGTCGCGGTGTACCGGTCCGACTACCAGAATCTGTCGGCTGTGCTGTCCACCGCGTTTGCGGAGACCGTCGCCGAGCAGCCGGCGCTGGCCGCCCCGCTCGAGCTGGTGTCAGCGGCGCTGGTAACCGCCGAACCGGCTGCCCGGCTGCAACAGCTCTGCGGGGCGATGACGGCAAAGTCGGTGGAGGACTGCTACTTCTACCGCGACCCCCGTCTGGTGTCCCTCAACGAGGTCGGTGGCGAGCCGGAGCGGTTCGGCGTGGGCGCCGCGGAATTCCACCGCAGCTGCGCCGTTCGCGGTCGGCTGTGGCCACAGTCGATGACGACACTGACCACCCATGACACCAAGCGCGGCGAAGATGTGCGCGCACGCATCGGCGTGCTGTCGCAGGTGCCGTCTTTGTGGGCGGAATTCGCGGCCAGCTGGCAGACCACCACGCCGGCACCCGACCCGGCTACCGCACTGTTCTTGTTGCAGAACATCTTCGGAGTGTGGCCGGCCGACGGACAGGTTACCGAGCAGTTGCGCGCCCGGTTGCATGCCTACACCGAGAAGGCGATCCGCGAAGCCGCGTGGCGCACCTCGTGGAACGACCCGGACACGGAGTTCGAGGATGCCGTGCATGCGTGGCTGGACGCGATCCTCGACGGTCCGGTCGCCACCGAGCTCACCGGGCTGGTGGTCCAGCTCGAACCCCACGCACACGGCGACGCGCTGGGCCAGAAGCTGCTGGCCCTCACCGTCCCCGGCATCCCCGACGTCTACCAGGGCACCGAGTTGTGGGAGGACAGCCTCGTCGACCCCGACAACCGCAGACCGGTCGACTACTCGGCGCGTGGTGGTGAGCTGGAACGCGTGTCGCATACCAAGATTCGGGTCGTACGGGCCGCACTGCAGGCCCGTCGGGACCGCCCCGACACCTTCCTGTCCGGTCACTACCGGCCGGTGCTCGCCACCGGCAACGCCGCACAGCACGTCGTGGCCTTCGGCCGGGGTTCCGACGTGCTGGTTGCGGTGACCCGCTGGACCGTTCGGCTGCATCACGACGGCTGGGGCGACACGATTCTGCCGCTGCCGGAAGGGGTCTGGATCGACCGGCTGACTGGTGCGCGCTTCAGCGGGCAGACGCCCGCTGGTGTGTTGTTCGGTGAATTACCCGTTGCGCTGCTGGAGAGGTCAGATGCCTGAATTCGCGGTGTGGGCGCCGGTGCCCAAACTCGTGCGCCTCGACGTCGACGGGCAGCTCCACGATATGACGGCCGGCGACGACGGCTGGTGGCGCGCCGACGTCGAGTGCGCGCCGGACGCCCGATATGGCTTTGTCCTGGACGACGATCCGACCGTTCTGCCCGATCCGCGTTCCGCGCGTCAGCCCGACGGTGTGCACGAGCGGTCTCAACTCTGGGATGCCTCGGCGGTGCAGTGGTCGGATCCGCACTGGGCGGGCCGGTCGATCGAGGGCGCGGTGATCTACGAACTGCACACCGGCACATTCACCACCGACGGCACCTTCGATGCCGCGATCGCGAAACTGGACTACCTGGTGGACCTGGGCGTCGACTTCGTCGAGCTGATGCCCGTGAACGCCTTCAACGGCACCCACGGCTGGGGTTACGACGGGGTGCTGTGGTACGCGGTGCACGAACCCTATGGCGGCCCTGACGGTTTGGTGCGCCTGGTCGAGGCATGCCATGCCCGTGGCCTCGGGGTGCTGATCGACGCAGTGTTCAACCATTTCGGCCCGTCGGGCAACTACCTGCCCAAATTCGGGCCGTATCTGTCCGCGGTGAGCAACCCGTGGGGCGAGGGTGTCAACCTGGCCGGGCCGGACGCCGACGAGGTGCGCCGCTACATCATCGAGTGTGCACTGCGCTGGATGCGCGACTTTCACGTCGACGGCCTGCGACTGGACGCCGTGCACGCCCTCGTGGACAACACCGCGATCCACATCCTCGAGGAACTGGCTACCGAAACCGATTCGCTGTCAACGGTTCTGGGTCGACCGCTGTCGCTGATCGCCGAGAGCGACCTCAACGATCCCCGGCTGATCACACCCCGGGATCGCGGCGGCTACGGCTTGACCGCGCAATGGGACGACGATATCCATCACGCCATCCACACCGCGGTCTCTGGCGAACGCCAGGGCTATTACGCCGATTTCGGCTCGATGGCCACACTGGCCACCACCTTGCAGAACGGCTACTTCCACGCCGGCACGTACTCGTCGTTCCGGCACCGCAGGCACGGCAGGCCGCTCGACACGTCGCTGATCCCGGCAACCCGCCTGATGGCGTACACCACCGATCACGATCAGGTCGGCAACCGGGCGCTCGGCGACCGGCCGTCACAGAATCTGGACTACGGCCAGCTCGCGATCAAAGCCGCACTGGCCCTTGGATCACCCTATACCGCAATGCTTTTCATGGGTGAGGAATGGGGTTCGTCACACCCGTTCCAGTTCTTCAGCTCCCATCCCGAACCCGAGCTGGCGATCGCGACGGCCGAAGGCCGCAAGGCCGAGTTCGCCGACCACGGCTGGGACGCCGATGATGTTCCCGACCCGCAGGACCCGCAGACGTTCCTGCGGTCCAAGCTGGACTGGGACGAGGCCGACGACGGGAAGCATGCTCGGCTCCTGGCGTTCTACCGCGGGCTGATCGCCTTGCGCGACACCGAGCCGGATATGGCCGACCCGTGGCTGACCCACCTGGTGGTGGACTACGACGAGGATGAGCGGTGGATCGTGATGCGCCGCGGCCGAGTTGCGATCGCCTGCAACCTCGGCGAGCACACGGTGGACGTACCGGTTTCCGGCGAGGTGTTGCTGCACTGGGGTGATCCCGCTGTGGGACCCGTCGGTGCCGCCCTACCCGGCCATTCCGTGCTGGTCACGCTGACCGCAGGCGACGCGTGAGTTAATATTTTGTCAAACGTGCAGGTCGTGCCGACGTCCCGGAGGTATCGTCATCCGCTGTGGACGAGTCGTCCCTCCCGGGGGTTTTACGTGAGCGTGCCCGCACGCAGCCAGATGAGCGAGCATTTACCTATGTCGATTACGAGCTGGATCCCGCAGGAGTTGCCGAGACCCTGACCTGGGCGCAGCTCTACCGGCGGACGTCGAACGTCTCGCGTGCGCTCAGGTCGTGTGGTTCGACCGGCGACCGCGCCGTTATTCTCGCGCCACAAGGATTCGAGTACCTCCTGGCCTTCCTAGGCGCGTTGGAGGCTGGACAGATCGCGGTTCCGCTACCGCTCCCAGTGTCCGGGTCGGAAGATGAGCGCGTCAGTTCGGTACTTCTCGACGCGTCGCCGTCCGCGATCCTCACCACATCGGCCGTTGTGGGCAGCCTCGCCGAATACCTCCGGCCCAGCGCCGGCCAGGCCGCGCCATCGGTTGTCGAAGTCGATTTGCTGGACCTTGATCTCGAGGTGGAATCCGGCGCGGAGACAGCCAGTCTGCCGAGCGTCGCGCATCTGCAGTACACCTCCGGGTCGACCCGCACGCCGGCGGGAGTCATGGTCTCGCACAAGAACCTTCGAGTCAACTGCGAGCAGCTGCTCTCTGTGTATTACGAGCACGGCGTTCCGCCGAACAGCACCGTGGTGTCGTGGTTGCCGTTCTTCCACGACATGGGATTGATCACGAACATCGCCGTTCCCCTCTTCGGCGGATTTCGCACCGTGCTGACCAGCCCGCCGGCTTTCCTGCAGCGGCCGGCGCGGTGGATGCAATTGATGGCCGGCAACAGTGAGGTGCTTTCGGCAGGTCCGAACATTGCGTTCGAGTTGGCGGCAGCAAAAACCTCAGACGACGACCTGGCCGGGCTTGACCTGGCAGGTGTACGAAACATCATCAATGGCGCCGAACGGGTGAACCCGCGGACGCTGCGGCGCTTCGCCGAGAGGTTCGCGCGTTTCAATTTTCACCCCGAGGCGCTGCGGCCCTCGTACGGGCTCGCCGAGGCCGTGGTGTACGTGACGGCCACCAAGGCGGGCCAACCACCGCAGACCGTGCACTTCGAGTCCGACAAGTTGATCGCCGGCGAGGCGTCGCGGTGTGCATCCGGCGAAGGCACGTCGTTGGTCAGCTACGCCTTGCCGCCGTCACCCACGGTGCGGATCGTCAATCCCGACACCCGGGTCGAATGTCCCGCGGGAACTGTCGGCGAGATCTGGGTGCACGGCGACAATGTGTGTGACGGGTACTGGCAGAAGCCGGAAGAAACGGAACGCACGTTCGGGGCAGAGCTGGTCGATCCATCTGACGGCACGCCCGAGTCGCCCTGGCTGAGAACCGGCGATCTGGGGTTCGCCTCCGACGACGAACTGTTCATCGTCGGCCGGATCAAGGACCTATTGATCGTCTACGGACGCAATTACGCGCCCGACGATATCGAGGCGACGATCCAGGAGATCACCGCGGGCCGTGTCGTCGCGGTAGCGGTTTCCGACGAAGACGGTGTCGAAAAGCTGGTCACCATAGTCGAATTCAAGTCCCGTGGCGATTCCGAGGAGGCCGCACAGCGAGTAACCGACGTCAAGCGCAAGATCACCGCGGCGGTTTCGAGGACCCATGAACTGGGGATCGCCGACCTCGTCATGGTGCCGCCCCATTCGATTCCGCTGACCACCAGTGGCAAGGTCAGGCGGCGCGATTCGCTGAAGCTTTATCTGGGCGGGAAGTTCACGCGGCTCGACGAGGTGATCGCAGCGCCGAAGCGGCGAGCGGCCAAGGACACCGATGCCACCCCGGAGGCGGACTCCGGGTGGTCGCAACGCCTGCGCACTCTGCGTGCGCAGCAGCAGGACATCCTCCTCGGACTGGTGAGCGCCCAAGTGGCCACTGTGCTGGACAATCTCAGCCCGGACGACGTCGACCCGGAGGTCCCGTTCCAGGATTTGGGATTCGACTCGGTGAAGGCGACCGAGTTGATCGACCGACTCAAGAACGTCACGGCGCTGACATTGCCGCCCACGTTGGCCTTCGACCACCCCACCCCCAATGCGCTGGCCACCCATCTGGGGCACCTGTTGAGCGGATCTATCCCCGCCGCCGCGCACGCGGCGTCACGGGATGCGTCGACAGAGCCAATTGCCGTGGTGGGCATGGCCTGTCGATTTCCCGGTGGTGTGGAATCGGCGGCGGGGTTGTGGGATGTGGTGGCCAGTGGCCGCGATGTGCTGGGCCCTTTTCCGGCTGACCGCGGCTGGAATTTGGCGGACTTGTTCGATCCCGACCCCGATGCTGTAGGCAAGACCTACACCCGAGTGGGAGGGTTTCTGGCCGAGGCGGCCGACTTCGATGCGGAGTTTTTCGCAATCTCGGACCGCGAGGCCCGAACCATGGATCCGCAACAGCGGCTGTTGTTGGAGGTGTGCTGGGAAGCACTGGAGAACGCCCGGATCGATCCCGCCGGTTTGGCCGGTTCGAAAACTGGCGTCTTCCTCGGGGCCTGGGCCCAAGAGTATGGCGCGGGGGGGTCCGAGGGCGCGGAGGGGTACGCCATGACGGGCGGGTCTCCCAGCGTTGCCTCCGGACGCATCTCCTACACGCTGGGTCTGCAGGGACCCGCAATCACCGTCGATACGGCGTGCTCGTCCTCGCTGGTAGCCACCCATCTGGCATGTCAGTCGTTGCATAGCGGCGAGTCCAGCATGGCGCTGGCCGGCGGGGTTACCGTGATGGCCGCACCATCGGTGTTCACCGAGTTCGCCAGGCAACGGGGTCTTGCCGTCGATGGGCGCTGCAAAGCATTCTCCGCCGAGGCCGACGGCACCGGCTGGGGTGAGGGCGCGGCTATGGTCGTCCTGGAACGGCTCAGCGACGCGCGCCGCAACAACCACCCGGTGCTGGCGGTCATCGCGGGATCGGCAGTGAACTCCGACGGCGCCTCCAACGGATTGAGCGCGCCCAACGGGCCTGCCCAACAACGCGTCATCACCGAGGCAGCTGCCAACGCCGGTGTCGGACTGGATCAGGTCGACGTCGTCGAGGCCCACGGCACGGGCACCACACTGGGCGACCCGATCGAGGCCGGCGCACTGCTCGCCACCTACGGTGCGGCGCGTGGGGATTCGCACCCGCTGTGGCTGGGCTCGATCAAATCCAACATCGGCCATACGCAGGCGGCCGCCGGCGTCGCCGGAATCATCAAGATGATCGAGGCGCTCAACCACGACACCTTGCCCCCAACCCTGCACGTCGATCACCCGAGCCCCGGCATCGACTGGTCGACCCGCACCGTTCGCCTTCTCACCGAAGGAGTTCCGTGGCCGGAAACCGATCATCCGCGCACAGCGGCAGTGTCATCCTTCGGGATCAGCGGCACCAACGCGCACCTGATCTTGCAACAACCCCCGGCGGCCGAACCGGTTGAACGAACCGCAACCGCCCGTGACGACTTCGGCGTGCGGATGTGGCCGATATCTGCGCGTACCCCTGCGGCCTTGTGCGCGCAAGCCAATCGGCTCCGTCATTTCCTGACCGGCAATCCCGATCTGGATCTGACCGATGTGGCCTACAGCCTGGGCGCCACCCGCGCGCATCACCCGTATCGGGCTGCCATCGCGACCCCGGCGGACTCCGGCACCGCGCGCGACGACCTGCTGGGCGCTCTGGACGCGCTGCGCAGCGACGAACCCCATCCGCATCTGGTTCGCCACCACTTCCTGGCCCGCCTTCGCCGCAAGACTGTGTTCGTCCTGCCGGGCCAGGGTGCGCAGTACGCGGGCATGGGCCGCGAACTCTACGAACACCACCGCGTCTTCGCCGAAACCGTCGATGCCTGTGATGAAGCGTTGCGACCGCTGGCCGGCTGGTCGGTGCGCGAGGTCTTACGTCAGGAGCCGTCGGCCCCGGCGCTGGACCGAGTCGATGTGGTTCAGCCCGTGCTGTTCACCATGATGGTCTCGCTGGCCGAGGTGTTGGCCGGCTACGGGATCGTCCCCGACGCGGTGATCGGTCACTCTCAGGGGGAAATCGCCGCGGCGTACATCGCCGGAGCGTTGTCCTTGCCCGAGGCCGTCGCGGTGGTGGCCCGGCGCAGTCAGGCGTTGCGCGCCCTGGGAGGTACCGGCGGCATGGCGTCGGTGCTGCTGGCGGCCGAGCGCGTGGAACCGCTCCTGCAACCCTGGGGCGATGCTCTCAGCATCGCCGCGGTCAACGGCCCGTCGCACACCATCGTCAGCGGAGACCCCGCCGCGTTGGAAGAGTTCAGTGCGGCATGCGATCGCGAGGGCATTCACTTTCGCCTTATCGCCGTCGACTACGCCTCGCATTCCGCTCAGGTCGAACCGGCACGTGAGCGGCTGCTGGCCGAACTGGCCGACCTGAAGCCCACGGCCTCCAACATCCCCTTGTACTCCACCGTGGGAGGGGCGCTCGACACCCATCCCCTCGACACCACCACGATGACCGCCGAGTACTGGTACCGCAACCTGCGCGAGCCGGTGCGGTTCCATGACCGGGTAGTCCAGCTTCTGGCTGCCGGCCAGACCACATTTGTGGAGTTGTCCCCGCATCCGGTATTGGCCCCTGCGATCACCGACACCGTGACCCAATCGACAGATTCGGCCCAATCGGCGGTGATCATCACGTTGCACCGCGACCGGTCCGACCGCGACAGCCTGGCCACCGCGTTGGCGCAGCTGCACACGCACGGACAGAGCCCGGCGTGGGCGGCCCTGTACCCAGGAGCCCGCAGCGTCGAGTTGCCCACCTACGCCTTCCAACACCGCCACTATTGGATAACACCGACCCCGGTGGCCTCCGCCGTCAGCAGTCCGGCCGAAGGGGCGCTGTGGCAGGCGATCGACGATGACGCAGTCGATACGGTCGCCGAGCTGTTGGGTTTGAGCGACGGCGACAGCGCGGCGGCACCACTGGGAACTGTCGTACATGCGATGCGGCAGTGGCGCAGCACTCTGGGTCTCCGGTCCGCGGCGAATAAGCTTCGCTACCAAGTCAATTGGCGAGCAGTAACCCCGAATACGTTCCCGGCGACCCGTCGCCGATGGCTCGTTTTGGCCTCCACCGACCACGCCGATGACGGGTGGATAACCGGCTTATCGGAGCGGTATGCGGATTCCGTAGAACTGCTCACTGTCGATCCCAGCGAGGTCGACAGAAGCTCGTTATCGGCCCTGTTGGCCACGGCCGCCACCCGCGCTCATTGCGACGGGATCATCTCGTTCCTGGCCACAGATGACCGGGAGCATCCGGATTTTCCCGGGCTGTCGGTCGGCGTGCTCGCCACACTTCTTGTCGCACAAGCCCATTGCGATTCCGGTCTTGGATTACCGTTGTGGGTGGTCACCCACAATGGGGTCTCGGTATCCCCCGACGATGCCGCAAGGCCGAGCCAGTCCGCGGTATGGGGGCTGGGGCAGTCGGCTTGTCTCGAACATCCCGATCTGTGGGGCGGGTTGATCGACCTTCCCCCCAGCGCTACACCGCGCGACATCGAGCAGCTGTACGCGATAGTGAGCTGCCCGCAAGCAGAAGACCAACTTGCGATACGTAGCCACGGGGTGAGCGCGCGTCGCTTGATCGAGGCCTCGTTGCCGTCGGAACTCTTGGACCGTCCCCACAGCTGGAATCCATCGGGACCGGCCCTTGTCACAGGTGCGACAGGGCGTTTGGGTAAACACCTGGCCGGCTGGCTGGCCGAAGCGGGCGCCAATCCCATTGTTCTGCTGAGCCGAAGTGCGGCTACGGATCCGCAGTTGGCCGAATTGGAGAGTGAGCTCCAAGCGCGCGGGGTGACCACGACATCGGTATCGGTCGATCTGACCGACCGGTCGGCGTTGGCGGCCGTTCTGACCGACATTCGCAGCGCACACGGACCTATTCAGACTGTCGTACACGCCGCAGCGGCCATCGGATGGAACACCATCACCGACCTGACAGCCGAGGTCTTCTACGACAGTTATGCCGCCAAGGCCGTTGGGGCCGAACACCTGGTGGAACTACTTGACGACGAACCACCGGAAACCTTCATTCTGTTCTCCTCCGCCGCAGCGACGTGGGGCGGCGCCTATCAGGGCGCCTACGCCGCCGCCAATGCCCACATCGATGGGCTCGCGACGCGGTTGCGGGCCAACGGCCGCACTGTGCTGGCACCGGCGTTTGGCCTGTGGGCAGACGAGTCCGGCAACATGCCGCCCGAGGTTCTCGACTCGTTCGAACGAATCGGACTCAACGAGATCCCGCCCGCGACTGCGCTGGCCGCACTGCAAGAGGCCGTCGAGGCACACGACACGCTGATGACCATCGCCGACGTGTCATGGGACAGATTCCTACCCGCATTCAACGCTCGCCGCTCACACCCGCTGTTCAACGACGTGGTGTCACGATCGGATACCACCGAAACCACGAGCAGCACCGCTGCCGCGAGCGCATCGGCACTTCGCGAAACACTGGCCGCTCAAACCTCCGAACAACAGCGACACACCTTGACCGCCATGGTGGCCGGCTCCGCTGCCGCGGTGCTGGCCCACCCCGACCCGGACGCTCTCCACAACGACGTGGCGTTCAAAGACCTCGGTATCGACTCCCTGACCGCCGTCGAATTGCGCAACTCGCTGGCCACCCGCACTGGGCTGAGCCTGCCCGCAACCCTGGTCTTCGACCACCCCACCACCACGTCGCTGGTGGCGCACCTAGCCGACCTACTGAGCGACACCACTGCGCCTACGGTCGCGGCGACTGCCACCAGCACCAGTAATGAAGTGGCACGGGACAATAGGCTCGCACTCGTAGATCAGGCCTCCTATCTCGCGGAGCGAGCGGTCCATAGCGCGCTGATTCAATTCACCTGGGTCTACAACCGTGGCGTCGATGTCGACGGGTTACGGCGGTTTCACCGCAACCTTGGCGTGGGGTTGTTGGGCCGCAGGATCGAACGGTCTCCGATCCCGTTCGCCCGTCATCGCTGGGTCCTATCCCCGGCGTCGGAGGACATCGACTTCGCCGCTACGCCGCGACGGCGCGACGAAATAAGCGAATGGGCCGACGAGCGGGCGCGCCTACCTATCGACGCCGAGCACGGACCCGGCTGGCATCTTGGGGTGCTTCCGCTCGAAGACGGCGGGGCGGCAGTAACTTTGGTGGTTTCACATAACATCGCCGACGGGATGGCCGTCGGCCGGGCGATAGCAGACGCTGTTGAGGGCAGGACGCCCGATCTCGGCTACCCACCCGCGGGATCTCGCACCCGCGGCCGCGCATTCCGTGAGGATCTACGACTCACCGTCACAGAACTGCCTGCCATTCCTCGGGCGATGATGGCCGTGCTGCGACGCGCTCGACAGGGTCGCGATGAACTCACGTCACCGAGCAAGGGGGCATTGCCTGCCCGGAGGACGGCCGGCAACGCTCAAGCAGCAGAGGTGCCTGTTCTGACCGCATTCGTCGACCTGGCAGATTGGGATGCCCGCGCGAAAGAGCTTGGCGGGAACAGCAACTCGCTGGCAGCTGGATTCGCCTGCAGACTCGCGGCGAGAGTGGGGCATGTCAATGCCGACGGAACGGTCACGCTACGACTTCCGGTAACCATTCGGACCGAAGACGATAACAGTGGCAATGCCCTTACGGCTGTCGACGTCCGGGCCGACCCGAGCCACGCCGTGACGGAGCTCGGGGAATTGCACGCAAAGATCACCCAGGCAACGCTGGAAGCGATGGACAACTCCGACGAATTCCTGGCGCCGCTCCCACTCGTGCCGATGACACCGAAATGGGTGATCAGGAAACTGGCAGGGGCAGTGGCCGGTGGTGCCGGCCTCGTCACGTGTTCCAATGTCGGCGACATGCCCCCGGCGGTGAACCGGCCCGACGGCAGCGACGCCGATTACGTGTATGTCACACCCGTCGAGCCCGGTATCACGAAGAGCACACTGGAAGTCTTCGACGGGCGGCTGTTGGTCGTTTCGGGGCGGCTCCGGGGGAAGGTCGTCATCACGATCTCCGCATATCTTCTCGGTGGACCACATTCGAAAGCCGAACTACGAGAGATTATTTCGCAGACTTTCGCCGAATTCGATCTGACCGCAGAGATGGACTACAAGTAATCAGGTCAAATACCGGTAGGCAGGCGAGCCGGGCTCAAGCGCTTCGACGTGAATGCCGGAGGCGGTCATCCGTGCCCGCAGCCCGTCGAGACCGGTGGCCGAGCCGAGTTCGACACCAACCAGTGCCTCACCGGTTTCCCGGTTGTTGCGCTTGACGTACTCGAACAGCGTGATGTCGTCGTTCGGGCCGAGCACCTCGTCGAGGAACCGGCGCAGCGCGCCCGGCTCCTGCGGAAAGTCGACCAGGAAATAGTGCTTGAGACCCAGGTGCACCAGTGACCGCTCGAGCACCTCGCCGTAGCGCGACACGTCGTTGTTGCCACCGGAGATCAGGCACACGACCGTCGAGCCGGGGGCGACGTCAGCTTCCAGCAGCCCTGCCACCGACAGCGCCCCGGCAGGCTCGGCGATGATGCCCTCGTTCTGGTACAGGTCGAGCATCGCGGTGCACACCGCGCCCTCGTCGACCGTGGTGACCGACACCATGTCGCCTGCGGCGGCCAGCGCCTGATACGGCAGCGCACCGATCTGTTTGACCGCCGCCCCGTCGACGAACTGGTCGACATGCTCCAGGGTGACCGGACCGCCGGCGGCCAGCGCCGCGATCATCGATGCCGCACCCGCGGGCTCGACGCCGAGCACCGCGGTGTTCGTCGTCCGCTCGGCCAGGTACGTGGTGATCCCGGCGATGCACCCGCCGCCACCTACCGGCACGACCACCAGGTCCGGCTCGCCGTCGATCTGCTCGAGGATCTCCACCGCGATCGTGCCCTGCCCGGCCATCGTGCGGGCATCGTCGAACGGCGGCACCAGCGTGGCGCCGGTCCGCGCGACATCCTCCAGCGCGGCGTCGGCGGCCAGGTCATAGGTACTGCCACCGACGATCAGCTCGATGAACTCGCCGCCGTGATAGCGGATGCGGTCACGCTTCTGCTTGGGGGTCTTGGCCGGTACATAGACCCGGCCGTGCACGCCCATCGAACGGCAAGCCAGCGCAAAACCCTGCGCATGGTTACCGGCCGACGAGCACACCACCCCGGCGGTGAGCTCAGCCTCGGAGAGTTGCCGCAGCAGGTTGTAGGCGCCGCGCACCTTGTAGGACCGCACACTCTGCAGGTCCTCACGCTTGAGGTACACCTCGGCGCCCGTGGCCTGCGAGAGCCGGTCGCTGTGCTGCAGCGGGCTCTGGCTGACCACGCCGGAAATTCGCCGCGCAGCCTCATCGATGTCAGCCGCGGATAGCGGCGCTGACAGTCGGTGCTGACTCAGATCGGCGGACACCCGCTCAATGGTGCCACCATCTGGGGCTAATCAGAGAATCGGGGTGAGCACGAACACCGGGATCTGGCGATCAGTTTTCTGCTGGTATTCGGCGTAGTCGGGCCACGCCTCGACCGCGCGCTCCCACCAGGCGGCCTTCTCGTCGCCGAAGATCTCGCGTGCCCGGTATTCGCCGTGCGTGGTGCCGTCCTGCAGCTCTACCTGCGGGTGGGCCTTGATGTTGTAGTACCAGACCGGGTTCTTCGGGGCGCCGCCGAGGGAGGCGACGACGGCGTAGTCGCCTTCGTGCTCGACCCGCATCAGCGGGGTCTTGCGGATCTTGCCGGTCTTGGCTCCGACGGTGGTCAGCAAGATGACGGGCTTGCCCTTGAGCTCGGTACCGTCTGTCCCGCCCGACGACATGATCAGTTCGGCGTTTTCGCGCGCCCAGTCCGAGGTACTGGGTTCGTAATCTCCAGTCAGTGGCATGGGGTCCAGGGTAGGCCGACCGGCGCGGTGAAGCGATGGGCCAGCAGGGCCACCAGATCGGGGTGCGCGCCCAGCGGCTCGGTGACCGCGTGCGCGCCGCACTGGCCGAGTTTGGTGTGGAACACCCCGGGTGCCAGCAGGTAGGAGGCGATGAACACCCGCCGTCCTGAGCGCCTCAGCCGGCGCACGATATCGGCGACGGTCGGGACACCGGTGGCCACGAATCCGAGGTGGACCTCCCCCACCAGGTCGCCGAGCAGCGCAGCGGCGTGCATCAGTTCGCGCCGGGCGGCGGGGTCCGACGAGCCTGCTGCCGCCATCACCACCGCGTCGCCGGGTGACCAGCCGACCTCGAGCAGCCGGCCGCGCATGATCTGAGCCAGGACCGGGTCGGGTCCCAGCGCGGGGGTGATGGTGACGCTGGGATGGCCGCTCTCGGCCACCCGGGCAGGCAGGTCGGTGTTGACGTGATAGCCCGACGCCAGGAACGCGGGCACGACAACAACCGAGCTTGCCGTGTTCTCAAGCACCTCACGGGGATTGGGCCCGAGTACATCGACGAAGGCGGTGCGAACCGCACCGACGTGCTCAGCGACAGCCGCCGCGATCTCGGTGATGGTGTCCAGCCCCATGGGATTTCGGGTGCCGTGGGCGACCAGGACGAGTTCGTGTGTCATGTGGCCGCCGGATCCAGGGCGAGCCGGTAGCCACGCTTGACCACCGTCTGGACCACCCGCGGGGCAGCCAGCGCCGAGCGCAGCCGGGCCATCGCCGTCTCCACCGCGTGGGTGTCATCGCCGCCGCCGGGAAGTTCGGCCAGCAGTTCTTCCCGCGACACGACCAGCCCTGGTGCCACCAGCAGCCGGCGCAGCAGCGCCATGGCCGCCGGTGGCAGCACCTTGAGCTCGCCGTCCACCTCGACGCTGGCGCTGCGGACGCTGATGTCGTGTCCGCCTGCGCTGTACTTTCTTGCCAGGCAGGGCAATTCATCGGTGATCAGCCGGGCGAGCGCGCCGAGCCGGTAACGCTGCGGGTAGCGGGCGTCGATGCCGAGCCGGGTCAGCGGGGTCGCGGTGACCGGGCCGACGCAGAACACCGCGACGTGATTGCGCAGCGCGTTGATCAGACATTCCAGGGCGCCAAGGGCTTTGGCGCGTTCCAGCATTGCCGCGACGGCGGGTGCGCTGGTGAAGCTCACCGCGTCCACGTCGGCGCTGATGAGCGCCGCGATCAACGCATCGACGCGCCGGGAGTCCTCCGGCGGCTCCCAGCGATACACCGGAACCTTCACGACGTAGGCACCCGCCCGGGTCAGCGCGTCACAAATATCGGTGTCGGGCTCCCATTCGCTGGCGGCGCCGTGCAGCTGCACCGCGATGCGCAGCTGATCAACGCCCTCAGACAGCAAGCGCTCCAACACCTCCACGGAGGACTCCGATTCCGGGCTCCATTCCTCGCACAACCCGGCCTGACGCACGGCGCCGCGGGCCTTGGGCCCGCGAGCCAGGATGCGAGTGGATTCGAGTGCGGCGCTGAGCTCGTCGGAGACATCCCAGCCGTGGGCGGCCTCGATCCAGCCCCGAAAGCCGATCCCGGTGGTCACCACGACCAGGTCCGGCGGCTGCTCGATGAGATGCGTGGTCACCCGGCGCAGCTCGACATCGTCGACCAGCGGCACGATCCGGATCGCAGGCGCGTGCACGACCGCGGCGCCGCGACGCTCGAGGAGCGTGATGAGTTCTTCGGCCCGGCGCGCGGCGGTCACCCCGACGGTGAAGCCGGCCAGAGGGTCAGCGACTTCTGATCTCGACGAAGCCATCGACCACCCTGACGTCGTAGACCGGCAGCGCGTGTGACTCGTCGTCGAGGCACCGACCGTCGACAAGGGAGAACACCTGCTTGAGCAACGGCGACGCCACGGTGGGCTCGCCGCGCCGATCCCCGACGATGCCACGCGACATCACCGCGGCGCGGCCGAAGGGGTCGATATTGCCGACGGCGGCCAACGTGCCGTCGGCCAACAGGAACAGCGCGGCCTGGGAACCGTCGGGCAGCAGCACCGCGACGCCCCGACCGGCGAGCAGCGCGCTGCGGGCGCAGGCGGGTGTCCAGATATCCAGGTCGAGCCCGGCACTTCTATCCGCGAGAACTGTCATGGTTTCAAGCCTCCAAGCCCTTGATAGAGGGGTCGTGTTTCACAGCTGTTACGGGCGGCTTTCCGCCGCGTTGACGCTGCTCGGCATTCCCAGCAGCAGCGGCACCTTGCGCGGCCCCGTCTCGTCGAACATCACGGTCGGATCCGGCTCGCCCGGCGCATTGACGAACGAGACGAAGCGGCTCAGTTTCTCCTGGTCATTGAGCACGCCGGCCCACTCGTCGGAGTACCCCTCCACGTGCCGGGCCATGGCGGCGTCGAGGTCGGCGGCAATGCCCAACGAGTCCTCACACACCACGTCCCTGATGTGATCAAGCCCACCCTCGATGGTCTCCTGCCACACTGCCGTGCGCTGCAAGCGGTCTGCGGTGCGGATGTAGAACATCAGGTACCGGTCGATGTAGCGGACCATCGTTTCGGAGTCGAGATCGCCGGCCAGCAGCTGGGCGTGCTTGGGGTTGGCGCCGCCGTTACCGCCGACATAGAGGTTCCAGCCCTTCTCGGTGGCGATCACCCCGACGTCCTTGCCGCGGGCTTCCGCGCACTCGCGTTGGCAGCCCGAGACACCCATCTTGATCTTGTGCGGCGAACGCAGCCCGCGATAACGCAATTCGAGGTCGACGGCCATCGCCACCGAGTCCTGCACCCCGTAGCGGCACCACGTGGAACCCACGCAGCTTTTCACCGTCCGCAGCGACTTGCCGTACGCGTGGCCGGATTCCATCCCGGCGTCGACGAGGCGCTTCCAGATCTGCGGCAGCTGTTCGACGCGGGCGCCGAACAGGTCGATGCGCTGACCGCCGGTGATCTTGGTGTAGAGGCCGAAATCCCTGGCCACCTCGGCGATCACCATCAGCTTCTCGGGCGTGACTTCACCACCGGGGAGCCGCGGCACCACCGAGTACGTGCCGTTGCGCTGAATGTTGGCCAGGAAATGGTCATTGGTGTCCTGCAGTCCGGCCGTCTCGTCGTCGAGGATGTGATCGGACGAGGTGGATGCCAGGATCGAGGCCACCACGGGCTTGCAGATATCGCACCCGGCGCCGGTGCCGTACTCGGCGATCAGCGCCGAGAAGGTGCGGATGCCGGTGGTCGCGACGATCTGGAACAGCTCGGCACGGGTCTGCTCGAAATGTTCACACAGAGCCTTGGACATCGCCACGCCCTGCGCCTCGAGCAGCCGCTTGAGCATCGGAATGCAGCTGCCGCAGGAGGTTCCGGCCGCGGTCGCGCATTTGATGGCCGGGACGTCGTGAGCGCCGTCAGCGATCGCGCCGCAGATGCTCCTTTTTGTCACCGCGTTGCAGGAGCAAATCTGTGCGTCGTCGGGTAGCGCACCCACACCCACTTCAGCGCCTGCCGGTGAGATCAGTGTCGCCGGGTCGGCGGGCAGCGGCCGGCCGACCATCGGGCGCAGGGTGGAGTACGCTCCTGCGTCGCCGACCAGGATCCCGCCCAACAGCGTCGAAACATCATCGGAGACGACGAGTTTGGCGTAGGTCTGGTTGACGGCATCGTTGAGGACGACTTCCAGCGCACCGGGTGTGCTGGCATGGGCGTCACCGAAGCTGGCCACGTCCACGCCGAGCAGTTTGAGTTTGGTGGACAGGTCGGCACCCGGGAATTCGGCGGTCCCGCCGACCAGTCGGTCGGCGACCACCTCGGCCATCGTGTAGCCGGGCGCGACCAAGCCGTAGCAACGGCCCTCGACCGCGGCGACCTCACCGATGGCGAACACCCGGGGATCGGCTGTGGCGCAGCTGATATCCGTCATCACGCCGCCGCGTTCGGCGATCGGCAGGCCGGCCTCGCGGGCCAGCTCATCGCGCGGACGCACACCCGCGGAGAACACCAGCAAGGCGCCGTCGAGCTGTTCGTCATTGGACAGCGACACGGTGATTCCGTCACCGCTCTCGACGATCTCGGTCGACGCCACATCGGTGTGCACCGTGATCCCGAGTTCGGTGATGAGCCGATTCAGCAGCGCCCCGCCGCCGTCGTCGACCTGGATGGGCATCAGGCGCGGCGAGCGTTCCAGCACATGCGGTGTCAGGCCCAGCATCCGCAGCGCGTTGGCCGCCTCCAGCCCCAGCAGTCCACCACCGACGACGATGCCGACGGCGCCGGGCCCGGCCGCCGATGCCGCCGCCCGGATGGCGTCGAGGTCTTCCAGCGTCCGGTAGACGAAGCAGCGTTCCAGATCGCTACCGGGAATCGGTGGCACGAACGGGTACGAGCCGGTGGCCAGCACCACGGCGTCGTAGCCGATGCGCTCCCCCGTCGAGGTGAGAATCTCGCGGGCGGCCCGGTCGATCGCGGTGGCCGGCTCGCCGACCCGAAGGTCGACCAGATCGTCTCCGGCGTAATCGTTTCCGGACAGTGCCAGCGTCGTGCGATCCCAGCCGTCGATGTAGGAGGACAACCCCACCCGGTCGTAGGCCGCGGTGGGCTCCTCGCACAGGACGACCACCCGCCAGGCTCCGTCACGATCCCGGTCCCGCAGCGCCTCGACGAACCGGTGCCCGACCATCCCGTGGCCGACGACAACGACGGTCCGTGCCGCGGCGGTCATGCGGCCGCTGTGGCGTTGTCGACCGCGGGGGTGTCGGTGCTGATGACGCTGGCCTTCTTCGGGGTGCGTACGTAGGCCACCCAGGTGATGACCGCGCACAGCACGTAGAAGCCGAGGAACACCCAGAAGGCCATCGTGGCCGATTTCGCCGGCGACAGGTAGGACGCCCGCAGTGCGATGTTGACGCCGACCCCGCCGAGCGCCCCGATAGCCCCGGCGATGCCGATCAGCGCGCCCGACATCCGCAGCGACCAGGCGCTGCGCTCCGGGGCACTGAGGTGATCCAAGCCCTTGGACTTGGCCTCGAAGATCGACGGGATCATCTTGTAGGTGGAGCCATTTCCCATGCCGGACAGGATGAACAGGGCGATGAAGCCGGCCACGAAAGCCACCATGGTGGCACCGGACGCCGGTCCGGGAGCGGCGTCGTCGATCTCGCCTGCCGCGACGAGCCAGCCGGCGGCCAGGATCATCGCAGCGAACGTGTAGAGGGTGACCTTGCCGCCGCCGAACCGGTCCGACAGCCGGCCGCCGAACGGGCGGGACAGCGAACCGAGCACCGGCCCGATGAAGGCGATCTGGGCGGCGTGCAGCGACGCCTGGGCGGTCATCGCCGGGGTGACCGGTCCGCCGTGCGCGAGCCCGGCCAGGAAGTTGATCTGCAGTACCTGCCCGAAGGCGAAGCCGAACCCGATGAACGATCCGAAGGTGCCGATGTAGAGCAGTGAGATCAGCCACGAATCACGATGCGCCAGTACCTCGATCAGCGACCGAGCATCGCTGCGCTGGTTGGTGAGATTGTTCATGAAGAACGATGCGCCGACCGCCGCCAAAGCAATCAGCACCAGGTAGACAGCGCACACCAGGTGCGGGGACCGGTTGCCGACGGTCGCGATGACCAGCAGACCGACCAGCTGGATGACGGCGACACCGATATTGCCACCGCCGGCGTTGAGGCCCAGTGCCCAGCCCTTGTATCGCTGCGGATAGAAGGCGTTGATGTTGGTCATCGACGAGGCGAAGTTACCGCCGCCGAGTCCGGCGAAGGCGGCCACCACGAGGAACGTCGTGTACGAAGTGCCCGGGTGCGCCATGTAATACAGCGTGAGGGCGGTGGGGACCAGCAAGGCCAGGGCCGAGAAGATCGTCCAGTTGCGGCCACCGAAGTGAGCGGTGGCGAAGGTGTACGGGATGCGCAGGATCGCGCCAACGAGAGTAGGCACCGCGACCAGGAAGAACTTGCCCGCGGCGTCGATGTGATACACGTTCTGCGGCATGAACAGCACCATTACCGACCAGATGGACCACACCGAGAATCCGACGTGCTCGGCGAAGATCGACCAAATCAGGTTGCGGCGTGCGATTTTCGCGCCGCCGTTGTTCCAGGCCTCGACGTCCTCGGCATCCCAGTCGTCGATGTCGTAGCCACTGCGAGTTGTTGAAGTCTGCATGCACCAACGGTAGGAATTCTTTGTTGCGCCTTCGCGCCACGCGGTGATCGCAGTGTCACAACCTTCTCACTTTGGCTCAGGCGCCGCGGTGAGGTCAGTACACGTCGCGCAGATACCGCTTCTCGGCGACCAGTTCGCGCTTGTAGTCGCGCGCGGCTTCGGCGCTCAGATGGCCATGGGTGCCGATGATGGTTTCCAGCGCGGTGTCGACATCGCGCGCCATGGTGGCGGCGTCGCCGCAGACGTAGAGGTGCGCACCGTCCTGCAGCCAGGCCCACAGTTGTGCACCCTTGTCGATCATGTTGTCCTGCACATAGATTCGCCTACGCTGGTCGCGGGAGAAGGCGAGGTCGAGCCGATGCAGGAAGCCGTCGGTGACCATATCGTTCAGATCGTCGCGGTAGTAGAAGTTTTCGGCCCGATGCCGGTCGCCGAAGAACAGCCAGTTGCGTCCGGTGTGGCCGAGCGCCCGGCGCTCCTGAAGAAACCCACGGAACGGTGCGATCCCGGTGCCCGCACCGATCATCACAATCGGCGCGGTCGTATCTTCGGGCGGGCGGAAGTGCGGCGATTTCTGCAGGAACACCGGGACGTCGCGGGCGCGGTCGGCCAGGAATGTCGAGCACACTCCCCCGCGATCGGCACCGTCCGCCGCCTGGTAGCGCACGATCGACACGGTCAACTGCACTTCATGCGGGCTGACCAGCGGGCTCGACGAGATCGAATACAGCCGCGGCGTCAAGCGGACGAGTACTTCCTGCCACTGCTCGGGCGCGGCATGCACCGCGAAGGCACGCACGACGTCGATGCCGTTGCGCCCCAACCGCCAGGTGTCCAAATGCCCGCGAACGGCCCGCAGCTCTCTGGCTGCCGTCTTGTCCGCTGTCATGTCGGCGAGGAAAGCCAGCAGGTTCGGGGTGATGCGGCAGATATCGTAGCTTTCGGTGAGTGCTTGGCGCAGTGCACATTCCGCACCGTCGACCTCGACCACCTCGTCGCCATGCAGAGCGGTTGCGGCCAGCCACGCGGCGACGTCGGCGTCGCTGTTGGTGGGCAGCACCCCCAGCGAGTCGCCAACGGCATAGCTGACGTCGTGCTCGGAAATGTCAAAGCCCAGCTGTCGCACCTCTTTGGCCGCCGACGCGGGAGTCAGTCTGGTGTTCCGCGCCAACCGGGCGGGCACCGGCCTGGTGCGGGTGAACGGCTCGGCGGGCCGGGCGAGGACGCGTGCGGCGGCCATCGCAGGCGCCGATTCGCCCGCGTTGACAAGCTCGATCACCCGCTGGGCCCACATCGTCAGCGAATGCTCGTCGTGGACCTCGCAGTCGCTGCGGTCGAGAAGCCGGGCGCCACCGAGTTCGGCCAGCCGGGTGTCGAGAGATCGCGCGTGGCCACAGAATTGGCCGTAGGACCGGTCGCCGATGCCCAGCACCGCGAACCGAAGCCCGTTCAGGTCCGGGGCATCCGGTGCGGTGAGCCGATCCCACAAGCCCGCGCCGTTGTCGGGCGGATCACCGTCGCCGAAGGTGCTGGTGACCACCAACACGTCGCGGGCCGCGAGATCGCCGACCGCGCAGTCGTCCATGTTGACCAGCCTGGCCGGAAGGCCTGCCGCCCCGAGCTGACCGACGATTCGGGCCGCGAGCTCCTCGGCGTTTCCGGTCTGCGATGCCCACAGCACCCACGGGCCGGGAACCGGTTCGGGTTCGGGAGCCACCGGTCCGCCGGTAGTCCGCGAATACATCCCCGCCAGAACGCCGTCGATCCACAGCCGTACCGGCTTGCTGATCGGTGCGGACTCCGGCAGCACCGGAACACCGACGACATCGCCGCTCAGTGCCGCGAAAAACCCTGCCAGATAAAGCTGTTCGTCGTCGGTGATCGACGGTTGGCCGCCGGAGGCCGGGGTGGGGCGCACACTCTTGGTTGGGCGCAGGCTCACCGCGCACACTTTCAGTTCGGGTTGCAGCGAGTCCGCGTCCACGGCGTCGCTGGTCAACGCGTTGATCGCCAGGTATTCGCCATGTTCGTCGTTCCAGTGGAACGGTGCGAAACAACTCCCCGGCCGGACCCGGCCGGTGACGACCGCGGGCAGCACGGCCCGGCCCCGCCGGGATTGCAGCTCGACGGCCTGCCCGTCGGTGATGCCGAGGGCGGTGGCGTCACCGGGGTTGACCTCGACGAAGGGCTTGCCGTTGAGTTTGTTGAGCTTGGCGACCCGGCCGGTCTTGGTCATGGTGTGCCACTGGTGCGGCAGCCGGCCGGTATTCAAGACGAACGGATAGTCCTCATCCGGCAATTCGCGAGCGTCCATGTGCGGCCGCGCGTGAAAGACGGCGCGGCCAGACTGGGTAGCGAACACGAGCCGACCGTCGTTGACGTAGCGAATCGGATGGCGATCGTTGTCGTCGCCGGGCGGGGACGGCCACTGCACGGGTGTTTCCCGCAACCGTTGATAGCTGATTCCGCGGAGGTCATAGCCTGTCTGGGGATTGGCGAACCGCCGGATTTCATCGAAGATCTGCTCGCTGGACTCATAGGCGAAATGCGCACCGAATCCCATGGCGTCGGCCACCTGGCAGATCAGTTGCCAGTCCGGGCGGGATTGCCCTGCGGGCGAGACACATTCGCGCACCAGAGTCAGGGTGCGTTCGGAGTTCACCATCACCGCGTCGGCTTCGGCCCACAAGGCCGCCGGCAGCACGACGTCGGCGTAGCGGTTGGTGGCGGTGTCTCGGTAGGCGTCCTGGGTGATGACCAGCTCCGCGGTCTCCAGGCCGGTGATGACGGTGGTGCGATTGGGCACGCTGGCCACCGGGTTGGTGCAGATGATCCAGCAGGCCTTGATATCGCCGGCGGCCATCTGCTCGAACATGTCGATGGTGCCGCGGTTGGTGTCGGCGCGGATGGTTCCCGGCGCCAATTCCCACACCGCTTCGACGAAGGCCCGGTCGTCGGCGGCCAGCACCGAGCGCTGGCCCGGCAAACCCGGCCCCATATAACCCATTTCGCGGCCGCCCATCGCATTGGGTTGTCCGGTCAGCGACATCGGGCCGCTGCCGGGCCGGCAGATCGCTCCGGTGGCCAGGTGCAGATTGCAGATGGCGTTGGTGTTCCAGGTGCCGTGGGTGCTCTGGTTGAGGCCCATCGTCCACAGCGACATCCATTCACCCGCATCGGCGATCATCGTTGCCGCAGTGCGGATATCGGGTTCGGCCAGGCCGGTGAGTTCGGCCACCCGCGCCGGCGGGTAGTCCGCTAGGAACTCGCCCATCGCGTCCCAGCCGTCGGTGTGCTCGACGATGAAGTCGGTGTCGATGGCACCGGAGTCCACCAGCAGGTGCAGCAGGCCGTTCAGCAGCGCCAGGTCGGTGCCAGGGCGGATCTGCAGAAACAGGTCGGCCTTGTCGGCGGTGGCGGTCCTGCGCGGGTCGACGACGATCAGCTTGGCACCGGCCCGCATCCGGTCGGCCATCCGCAGGAACAGGATCGGATGGCAGTCGGCCATATTCGCACCGATGACGAAAAACACGTCAGCACAGTCGAAATCGGCGTACGAGCCGGGCGGACCATCGGCGCCGAGAGATTGCTTGTATCCGGTCGCCGCGCTGGCCATGCACAGCCGAGAGTTGGATTCGATGTTGACTGTACGGATGAAACCCTTGGCCAGCTTGGTGGCCAGGTACTGCGCTTCCATGGACATCTGACCGGAGACGTACAGGGCAATCGAGTCCGGGCCGTGCTCGTCCAGAATCGCGCGCAGCCGGGTGCCCACTGTGGCGACGGCGTCCTCGACAGGGGCGGCGACGAACTCCTCACCGCGCGCGGGACGGATCAGTGCGTCGACCGCGCGGCCCTCGGTAGTCCCCATGAGTTCGGTGTGCGTGGCACCCTTCGTACACAGCCGGCCGAGGTTGGTTGGGTGAAGCCGGTCACCGACGACATTGGCGATGACCGGACCTCCAGGGCCGGGCTTGGTGCGCACGTCGATGCCACACCCGACACCGCAGTACGAGCACGCGGTGCGGATGGCCTGAGCGCAGTCATCCCCGGCAGCCACGGCTCCACCGTGCCCGGAGGACATTACGGGAGCAGCCGGGGCGCGTTATCGCGAAGATAAACCGCGCTCACTTTGCCGAGTGCGACGGTGTGAGAACTCGCGCGGCGATGTAACACTTGTCAACATGGCGAGCGCCACCTACCACCACGGCAACCTGCGGCAGGCCCTGCTCGACCACGGCGTCGAGCTGGCCAGGGCCGGTGGCCCCGACGCGGTCGTGTTGCGCGATGTGCAGCGGCTGGCCGGCGTCAGCAACTCGGCCGCCTACCGCCACTACGCCGACCGGCGGGCGCTGCTGGCGGCAGTGAAAGCGCAGGTCATGGCCCAGATCGGAGCGGCCATGGCCGCCGCACTGGACGCTGTTCCGGCCGCCGCACCGCGGCGCGACCGAGCGCTGGCCCGGTTTCGCGCCACCGGCCAGGCCTACATCGATTTCGCCCTGGCCGAGCCGGGACTGTTCCACACCGCATTCCTGCCGGACGGCACCGATCCCACCGAAGAGTCGGTTCCGGCCGACCGCCATCCCTTCCAGATCCTGCGCGGCTGCATCGACGAGCTGGTGTCGGCCCGCATGCTCGCCGAGGACCGGCGGGATGGTTTCGACGAGGCGGCCTGGGCCGCCGTGCACGGTGCGGCGACGTTGTTCCTCGACGGCCCGCTGGGCATGACGCGCCCCGATCGCCAACAACTGATCACCGGCCGGCTGCTCGACGCCATCGGCGCGGGCCTGGACTAGCCCTATGTTGACAGCGCTAACTTACGCTGTCATGCTCGCCTATGTTATCGCCGTCAACATAAAGGTTCGCCCATGTCCGTCGACATCCGCACCCCTGTCTCTCTGCACGGCGCGCCGCGACGCGTCCGACCCATCGCCGTCCTCGCGGTGGTCCTGGTGGCCGCACTGGCCATCAACGTCGAGACGACGATCGTCAATGTCGCTCTGCCAACACTGAATTCGTCGCTCGGCGCCTCCACGAAGGCACTGCAGTGGATCGTCGACGCCTACAACCTGGCCTTCGCCGCGCTGGTTCTGGCCGGCGGCACAGTCGGTGATCGGTTCGGCCGCCGCGGCACCCTGATCGCCGGCTTGATCCTGTTCGCCCTCAGCAGCGTTGGCGCCGCCCTCTGCACGTCGACCGGGCCGCTGATCGGCATGCGGCTGATCATGGGAGTGGCCTCGGCGCTGATCTTTCCCACGACGCTCGCGATCATCACCGACATATTCCGCGATCCGCGCCAGCGCGCTGCCGCCATCGGGGTGTGGGGCGCGGTCACCGGCTTGGGCGTGGCCATCGGACCCATCCTCGGTGGCGCGCTGCTGGAAGGGTTCTGGTGGGGCAGCCTGTTTCTCGCGCTGGCACCCATCGCACTGGCTGCCGCGCTGGCCGCGCCGTTCGTCATTCCTGCCGCCTCCCCCGACCGGCAGAACCGGCTGGACATGGGCGGACTCGTGCTGTCGGTGGTCATGCTGGGTGCGCTGGTCTACACCATCATCGAAGCCCCGGACCGCGGCTGGGCCAGCGCACCGACGCTGGGCGGCTTCGCCGTCGCCCTCGGTGCCGCGGTGGGCTTCGCGTGGTGGGAACGCAGGCAACACGAGCCGTTGATCGACGTCAGCCTGTTCACCAACCTGCGATTCAGCGCCGCCAGCGGTGCGGTGACCGTCGCCTTCTTCGCCCTGTTCGGGTTCATCTTCCTGATCACGCAGTTCATGCAGCTGCTCCAGGGCTACAGTCCGCTGGAAACCGGCGTGCGCATCCTGCCCGTGGCACTGTCCATCGCCGTCGGCTCGATCCTCGGCACCCGCCTGGCGGTGACCCGGATCGGCACCAAACTCGTTGTCTTCGTTGGCCTTCTGCTACTGGCCGCATCGTTCGGGTGGATCGCGGCAAGCGATCTGAGCATCACCTACCCGACGATGGCCATGCAGATGGTGCTACTCGGCGGCGGGCTCGGGCTCACCACCGCACCGGCCACCGACTCGATCATGGGAGTCGTGCGCCCCGAGCAGGCCGGCGCGGGGTCGGCCGTCAACGACGCCACCCGTCAGGTCGGCGGCACCCTGGGTGTCGCGGTGATCGGCAGCATCTTCTCGACGCTCTACATCCGGCACCTGGCCGACAGCCCGGCGCTGGGTGCCATGCCACCGTCCGCGCAGGCCGTTGCCCGGGAGGGCCTGGCTCAAGGGCTGGCGGTATCCGGCCAGGCACCCCCGCCATTCGCTGCCGCCGTCCGCGGTGCGGTCGACACCGCATTTCTGTCCGGTTTTCAGGCGGGGTGCCTGACCGCCGCCGCGGTCTGCCTCGCCGGCGCGGTGTTCGTGCTGGCAGTGCTGCCCGCGCACCCAAGAACGGCATTACCCGAATCTTAGGTTTCGGCCGACCGAAACCGCGCTATAGTCGAGCCATGACGAGCTTGGACCAGGTGCAGATCGCGGGCGTACCGTGGCCGCGCTACAAGCTCGTCGCGCTCGCACTCGGCCTGATCGTGTTCGCCGTCGTCGGCCTGGTCACGGTCAGTGCGGCGCCGGCGGTCCTGCTGGCCGCGGGCACCTCGACGGTGGTCTGGCTGGCCTTCGGCCTGCGCCGTCCGCACCGCCGCTAACGCTCCAGAATTCGTTTCAGGGTGGCCAGGTCGGCCGTCACCGCCGCCGCGTCGGCCGCATAGTCGTCGTCGGACATCTCGGGCCTGCGCCGCAGCGTGAACACCACCTCGCACCAGTCCTTACCGGCGGGCACCACCCGCAGCGGATTGAAGACGGGCTCGCCGGACGGCAGATTGACCACGTGGTCGAGCACCCCGAGATCGTTGGCCGGGGTGAATTCGATGGTGATCTCCCCCATCGGCGACTGCGCCACCCAGGTGTCGCCGACCTTGGTCAGCTCGCCGCGAGCCAGGCCCGCCGCCCACTCGGGCAGGTGCGCCGGATCGGCGGCGTAGCGGTACACGTCGATCGCCGAGCGATTGATCCACGCGCTGAGGTGCTGGGACTCCATGGTTCCCAGGTTACTGACACGCCATCGCCCACTCGATGATTCCGCGGGCCCGCGCCAAAGTTGCGATCTGCGTGTCGATCTCGGCGAGCTTGGCCTGCGCCAGCGCTCGACTGGCGGGCCGCCCCGGTGCGTCGTCATCGAGCAGCACGGCGATTTCGTCGAGCGTGAACCCGGCCGCCTTGCACAACCCGATCACCTCGAGCCTGCTGAGCACCGCATCGTCGTAGCGGCGCTGCCCACCGGCGCGCGACGGCGGTGTGAGCAGCCCGATCTTCTCGTAGTACCGCAGCGTGGTCGGGGCGACGTCGGCGCGGCGTGCGACCTCGCCGATACTCAGTGCAGTACTCATGGTCACCCTCCGCCCGCGATGCTTGACTTGGAGCCAACTCCAAGTTCTTGACTGTGTCCATGGACTCCCTGCGCGCCAGCCGCTACGCCCAGCTGCGGACCTACCGCCGCGACGGCCGCCCCGTCGACACCCCGATCTGGTTTCATCTGGACGGGAACACGCTGGTGTTTCGCACCAAGATCGGCCCCAAGACCAAGCGGATCGCGAACGACCCACGCGTTGAGCTGCGGGTGTGCGATTACAAAGGGCGGGTCCCCGACGCCGCTCCCACCCTCACCGGGCGAGCCGTCGTTCTGTCCGGCGAAGACGCCGAAAGGGCCAACCGGCAACTGCACGCCCGGTACGGCTGGCAGTACAACCTCGTTCCGCTGTTGCGCCTGCCCGGCGTCAAGAACGTCGACGCCAGCCTGCCGTTGCGGGAGAAGTGGCAGCGCCTACGCAACCGCAACCTGTGGCCCGAAAGCGCGATCGTGCGGGTGGACCTAGCCGCCTAGGCGTCAAGTAGCAGCTGCACCGTCTCCCGCAGCTCGGCCAGGCGTTGCCGACCCAGCACGTGCTCCCAATGGTGTTCGACGGCAAGGGCATTGGCGCGCATTACCCATAAGACCTCCCACCCTCGCGGCGTCAACGCGATCAGCAGTGCTCGCGCATCGGTATCGTCCGGGGTGCGCACGACGTAACCGTGTGCTTCCAACGCTTTGACGGCCTGCGCTACCGCCTGCCGACTGACGTTGAGGCGGTCGGCCAGGCCCGAGGCATGCAGTGCGCCCCCGGCCAGCGGAACGAGGGCCACCGCCTGTGCGGGTCGCACGCCATCGAGACCGGCCGCGGCGAACGCCGCACGCAAGCCCGGACCGCCGCTGGCGGCAAGCATGTGCACCAGAGCCGGCACGGTGGGGTTCACGACGTACGAGTGTGCCAGAGCTGTCAGTTTTGACAAGTATATTGACAAATATGAGTCTTCGAATCGGGTTGATCGGCGTGATCAGCGCCGTCGCGTTGCTTGTCAGTGGATGCCTGGGCGGCAGCCGTGCCACCGCCACCCCCGCCGGCGACGTTCCCGTCGGGCAGTCCACCCATTCGCTCACCATCGGCGATACGACCCGAACGTTTCGCATCTACCGGCCTGACGGGATATCCGCACCGGCACCACTGGTGGTGATGTTGCACGGCGGATACGGCGACGGAGCCCAAGCCGAACGCGCCTACCACTGGGATGCTCAGGCAGAAGCCGGGCACTTTGTGGTTGCCTATCCCGACGGGCTGAATCGCGCGTGGAACGCCGGGTCGTGCTGTGGCCAGCCTGCGCGCGCCGGCGTGGACGACGTCGCGTTCATCAGCGCCATGGTGGGCACGATCGAGCAGCAGATCCCCGTCGACAGCACCCGGGTGTTCGTCACCGGCATGTCGAACGGAGCCATGATGGCGCTCCGATTAGCTTGCCAGAGCACTCTTTTCGCCGCGGTTGCACCTGTTGCGGGCACCCAGCTGACCGACTGCTCCGATGCTGTACCCACCTCGATCCTGCAAATCCACGGCACCGCTGACGACCGGGTGCCCTACGGCGGCGGCCCGGGCAAGATGCTCACCGCATCAGGTGCGCCGAGAGTCGACGGGCCTTCGGTGGAATCGGTCAACACCACCTGGCGCGCGAAGGACGGCTGCGCGCCGCCGGTCTCGCTGAACAGTGGCGACGTCGCGACTCAGCGAGCCGACTGCCCCGACGGCCGCACCGTCGAGCTGATCACCATCGTCGGCGCCGGCCATCAATGGCCCGGCGGGATCGCGAATCCGATAGTAGAGAAGGTCGCTGGCCTGCCGCCGCCGTCGACAGCGTTGGACGCGACCGCCACGATCTGGCAGTTCTTCGCCCAACATCACCTCTGAGCGGCGCTAGCCGCCCAGGCAGCCGGGGCCCAGTAGCGCCTTCAGGTCACCCATCAGCGCCGAGGACGGCGTCACCCGCAGCGACTGGTCGAGTTCCAGTGTGGTGATGCGATCGCCGCTGATCAGCCGAAGGTGCACCTGGGAGGTGCCGGGATGGCGGGCCAGCACCTGCTTGAGCGCGGTGACCTTGTCGATGGTGCACTGCCGGGTCGGCAGGCTCACCGCAACCGGCCGGTCCACCTGCGCGTTCGAAAAATCGGGCACCACAAGCTCATTGGCGATCAACGAGATCCGGTCGTCCTGGATGCGCACCTTGCCGCCGACGAGCACCACCGCGTCGTCGGCGATCTCGGCGCCGAACATCGTGTAGGTCTGCGGGAAGAACATCACCTCGATGCCGCCGGTGAGATCTTCCAGCTGCGCTGAGGCCCAAGGCATTCCGTTCTTGTTGACCCGCCGGTTGACCCCGGCCAGAATGCCGCCGACGCGCACCTGGGTGTCGTTGGCGACGTCACCGGCGAGGATGCCGGGGATCTGGGTGTCGACCTGTGCGGCGAGCAGGTGTGCCACCCCGTTGAGCGGATGCCCGGAGACATAGAGCCCCAGCATCTCCCGCTCGAGGGCGAGCTTGTGCTTGTCGTCCCACTCCTCGTCGGGCACCCGGATGGTGAACGCCGCGTCCCCAGCATCGCCGTCGCTATCGCCACCGCCGAACAAGTCGAACTGACCGATCGCCTCGGCCTTCTTGGTGCCCAGCACCGAGTCGACGGCGTCGGTGTGTATCAGGAACAGGCCCTTGCGGGGATGACTCAGTGAGTCGAAAGCCCCTGCCTTGACCAAGGATTCGGTGACCTTCTTGTTGCAGGCCGAGATGTCGATCTTGTTCAGGTAGTCCGAGAAGTCGGTGAACTTGCCCTTGTCGTTGCGGGTGGCGACCAGCGAGCTGACCACGTTGGCACCGACGTTGCGGACGGCACCCAGCCCGAACCGGATGTCGTTGCCCACCGAGGCGAAGTTCTGCACCGACTCGTTGACGTCGGGCGGCAGCACGGTGATACCGAGGCGACGGCAGTCCGCCAGGTAGACGGCGGCCTTGTCCTTGTCGTCACCGACCGAGGTGAGCAGCCCGGCCATGTACTCGGCCGGGAAGTTGGCCTTGAGATAGGCAGTCCAGTAGGACACCAGCCCGTAGCCGGCGGCGTGCGATTTGTTGAACGCGTAGCCGGCGAACGGCAGGATGGTGTCCCACAGCGCTTTCACGGCCTTCTCGGAGAAGCCGTTGGCGGTCATCCCCTCCTTGAAGCCCTGATACTCGGCTTCGAGGACCTCAAGCTTCTTCTTGCCCATGGCTTTTCGCAGCGCATCGGCCTTACCCATCGAGTAGGAGGCGACCTTCTGCGCGATGAACATGATCTGCTCTTGGTAGACGATCAGGCCGTAAGTCTCCGACAGGATCTCCTTGAGCGGTTCCTCCAGCTCCGGGTGGATCGGCTTGATCGCCTGCCGGTTGTTCTTGCGGTCGGCGTAGTCGTTGTGGGCGTTCATGCCCATCGGGCCCGGCCGGTACAACGCCAGCACGGCGACGATGTCGTTGAACTCGGTGGGCTGCATGCGGCGCAGCAGGTCTCGCATCGGGCCGCCGTCGAGCTGGAACACGCCCAGGGTGTCGCCGCGCCCCAGCAGTTCGTAGGCCTTGGGGTCGTCGAACGGCAGCGCGTCGAGATCCAGATCGATGCCGCGGTTGGCCTTGATGTTCTCGATGCAGTCGCCGATGATCGTCAGGTTCCGCAGGCCGAGGAAGTCCATCTTCAGCAGGCCGATGGCCTCACACGACGGGTAGTCCCAGCCGGTGATGATCGCGCCGTCCTGCGGCCGCCGCCACAGCGGGATCGCCTCGATGAGCGGCTCGGAGCTCATGATCACCGCGCACGCGTGCACGCCTGCGTTGCGGACCAGGCCCTCCAGCCCGCGCGCGGTCTCGTAGATGGTGCGCACGTCGGGATCGGTGTCGATCAGGGCGCGGACCTCGGCGGCCTCTTTGTACCGCTCGTGAGTGGGATCGGTGATGCCCGACACCGAGATGTCCTTGGCCATGATCGGCGGCGGCAGCGCCTTGGTGATCCGGTCGGCGATCGCGAAGCCCGGCTGGCCGTAGTGAACGCGCGCCGAATCCTTCAGTGCAGCTTTGGTCTTGATGGTGCCGAAGGTGATGACCTGGGCCACCCGGTCGCTGCCCCACTTCTCGGCCGCGTAGCGCACCATCTCACCGCGGCGGCGGTCGTCGAAGTCGATATCGATATCGGGTGCCGACGGGCGCTCCGGGTTCAGGAAGCGCTCGAACAGCAGCCCGTGCGGGATCGGGTCAATATTGGTGATGCCGAGCGCGTAGGCCACCAGCGACCCGGCGGCCGATCCGCGGCCGGGTCCCACCCGGATGTCGATCGAGCGCGCGTAGTTGATCAGGTCCGCGACGATCAGGAAGTACGACGGGAAACCCTTGCCGCAGATGACGTCGATCTCGAAGCTGGCGCGCTCGGTGTACTCCGGGGGCACCGCATCCGGAAAGCGCCGCCGCAGACCGGCTTCGACCTCGTGACGCAGCCAGCTGCCCTGGTCGTGGCCGTCGGGCACCGGGAAGATCGGCATCCGGTCGGTCGGGGCCCAGACATCGGCGTAGGACTGCACCCGCTCGCCGATCAGCAGCGTCGAATCGCAGGCCTCGGGCACCTCGGCGTCCCACAGCGCGCGCATCTCGGCGGCCGACTTCAGGTAGTAGCCGTCGCCGTCGAACTTGAACCGGTTCGGGTCGGAGAGCGTCTTGCCGGTCTGGATGCACAGCAGTGCTTCGTGGTTGTGCGACGCATCGCGGGTCACGTAGTGGCAGTCGTTGGTGGCCAGCGCCGGGATGCCGAGCTTGCGGCCGACCTCGAGCAGACCCTCGCGGACGCGGCGCTCGATCGACAGCCCGTGGTCCATCAGTTCCAGGAAGTAGTTCTCCGGCCCGAAGATCTCCCGCCACTTGGCGGCCGACTCCAGCGCCTCCTTCTCGTGGCCCAGCCGCAACCGGGTCTGCACCTCACCGGACGGGCAGCCGGTGGTGGCGATGATGCCCTCGGCATGCTCGGCGATGATCTCGGCGTCCATCCGCGACCACTTGCCGAGCTGACCCTCGAACGAGGCCAACGTCGACAGTTTGAACAGGTTGCGAAGGCCGGTGGCGTTCTCGGCGACCATCGTCATGTGGGTGTAGGAGCCGCTGCCCGACACGTCGTCGCTTTTCTGACCCGGATCGCCCCACAGGATCCGGCGGGTGTCGAACCGCGATCCGGGAGCGATGTACGCCTCGACACCGATGATCGGCTTGATGCCGACCTTGGTGGCCGCGTTGTAGAACTCGCTGGCCCCGAACATGTTTCCGTGGTCGGTCATGCCGATGGCGGTCATCTCGAGGCGCTGCGCCTCGGCGAACATGGGCGTGATCTTCGCGGCACCGTCGAGCATCGAGTACTCGGTGTGGTTGTGCAGATGTACGAAGGAGTCGTTCTTACCCATAGGCCCGTCAGTCTAGGGCCGCGGACCGACAGCCTTCGGCGTGTCGCGGCACGTGTCTGGCGGGTGGCGGCAATTCCCCTCCACACCGAGCCGTGGCCCTGACAGGGTGATGCCTATGTTCGCGCGCAAGCCCCCGCTTCGCAGTGTGGGGACCGATCCCGATTACCGCTTCACGCTGGCCAACGAGCGGACGTTTCTGGCCTGGCTGCGCACCGCGCTGGCGCTGCTGGCCGGGGCGATCGCGCTGGCCAGCCTGGTCCACGATTTCGGCCCGCGGCCGTTCCGGATCGCGATCACGGTGATGCTGCTGACGCTGGCACTGGCCATCACCGTCGGGGCCTACGCACGATGGGATCGCACCGAGCGGGCGCTGCGGGAAAACCGGCCCCTGCCCAGCGATCCGCTGCCCCGGATCGTCGTGTCCGGCGTCGGGATCGTGATCGTGGCCGCGGCCGCCTTGGTCTACCTCGCGGAATTCAGTCGGTAGATGGACGATCCGGCGGGCAGGAGCGAAGCGACCCGGGGAATGGACGGGGATTCGAGCATCCTTGACCCGGCGGGGGCGGCCGAACGCACCGCGCTGGCGTGGCAGCGCACGATCATCGGCACGCTGCTGGTGGGCGCACTGATCGTGCGGTGGAGTGTGACCGAGCGCTTCCCGCCGGCGCCGGGCGTTCTCGTCACCCTGGTGTCCGCCTTCTGCAGCCTGTTCCTGGTCGGCCGGCGCTATCAGCGGGTGCGGCAGACCGTGATGGCGGGACAGACTCCGCTGTCGCGCTACCTGGTCCCCGCGGCCACGGTGTTCACGGTCGGGGTGGTGCTGGCCATCGGCGCGGGCATCGTGGTCGAGTACGCCACCCTGTAGTCAGGCCTCGTCCTTCAGCATGCGGGCGATCTCGGCTGCCTGCTCGCCGGTCACCTCACCGGAGAGCTGCAGCACCTCACCGTCGATCTTCTCGGTGATCTTCGGCGCCCATACGATGACGCCGGCCCGCACGAACGCGACCTGCTCGTTGATGTGGGCGGCGGTGTAATCGGCGAACGCGCGCGCCGATTCTTCCGTCATGGTGACCTGCACGGTTTGCTTGGCGGTCAACGGGTTGAGGAACGAGTCGACGTCGGTCAGCTGAATCCGCAACGCTTCCGGCCCCAGGGTGTACACCGCGGACTTGAGGATGTCGCACGTCCGCAGCGGCTGATCCGGCGGTGTCGGCGGCGGCGGGGCGCAGTCGTCGCCTTGCGGGACGTAGGCGGGGCCGATCACCGGGCGCAGCGCCAGCGGCTTGATGGTCAACGGGCGCGAGGTGGTCGTGGTCGTGGTCATCATCGCGGTGTCGGATTGCTTGTCGAACAGCACACCCGGCGTCAGCAGCACGCCGAGCACCGGCACGACGATCGCCACCGAGGCCAGCACGGCGACGACCGCGATCCGGATCCGCCGGCTGCGTTGAGAGTTGTCGGTCATGCGCTCCTCGATCTGCGTTCTCTCCTGCTCACATGGGAACCGGCGCACCGAAGCCGGGGATGATCCCGATCGGGATCACCGCCAGCAGGATGGCGCCGACGGCGAACACGATCAGGGTGCGCCGGGTGAGCGGCTGGTCGACCTCGGGCTGATCGCGGGTGTACAGCAGGAACACGATGCCGAGGTCGAACGCGATGATGACCCACCAGCGGACCCAGTCCACGCCGGTGGCGAACACCGGCAGGATCATCACCACACCGACCAGCATCGCCAGCGGCCGTCCCCGCAGGATCGCGCCGAATCGCCGCACCGGGACGCCCGACACGTGGCCGATCGCCAGCATGCTGATGACCAGCGTCACGATTCCGTACGCGGTCGAGCCGGCCAGCGCGACGACACCGATGCTGCCCACGAACCGCAGGCCCTCGACGAGACTCATGTCGAACAGCGGCAGGAAGGCCCGGCAGAACCAGTCGTGGTAATCGACGTAGTAGTGGAAGCCGCGCAGCAGCTGGCCGAGCGTGGGCTTTCCGGCCAGCGGATGGTTCATCGGAAAGTGTTGCACCAGCTCGCACAGCTGGCCCGACACCGTGTGCTTCCCGAAGGCGGCCAGCGCCACGGCGACCATGATCGGGGGCCCGAGTGCCAGTGCGACGCTCGCCCGAAACTCCTTGGCGTCCAGCCGCTCCGCCAGCACCGTCAACGCCGCCAGCGCACCGAGACCGAACAGGAACGGGGTGGCCTCGTGGATCAGTGAGAGCACCGCCAGCACCAGACCGAAGATCGCGCTGGCAATGACGGTCGCGCGGGCGGTGGTGACCCGGGTCAGCGCAATCGCGAACCCCACGAGCGCGACGGCGCCCAGCGCATCGGTGCGCGCCGAGAACAGGGCGAACGCGAACCCGAACGGCAGGACCGGAATGAGCAGGGCCAGCAGCCGCCGCCGCTCCGAACGGCCCGCCCTGACCGCGACCGACCAGGCCACCGCGGCAAGACCGAGAACGAATAACACGGTCGGCATCCAGCGCAGGATGAGCAGCCCGCCGAAGTAATGCTGCGGGCCGAACATGCCCAGGATCTCACCGGCCAGCCCGCGCCGAATGAATCCCACGCTGTAGTCGATGACGAAATAGGAATACCAGTAGCCGTTGGGGATCAGAGTGATCGCGATCGTCAGCAATACCGCGGCCCACACCGCCAGCAGCACGGTGAACGTGACGAAGAAGCCCCGCCGGCCGCTGGTGGTGACCGCGGTGCTCGGCATCGGATGAGTATAGGGTCGGTGCACGTGAGCCAAGACGCGACGGTCGCCTATCTGGGCTTCCACGAGAAGGACAATCTCGGCGACGACGCGATCTATGACGCCGTCAAATCACAGCTACCCGGGGTCGTCTTCGACGACATCCCGCGTCTGCCCCATGAGTTCGTATTCCCGCCCGCCGCGGCGCTGGAACGGCTACGCAGGCCCAGCACGCTGGTGATGGGTGGCGGGACGCTGGTCGGGGTGCGCTACTTCCGCATGCTGGCCAGGCTGGGCCTCGCGGTCACCAAGAACAACGGAAAGTACGCGATCGGCGTCGGCGTCCAGGACCCGGCCTACACCGGACGCGGTAGCGGGTCAGCCCGCGGCGAGCTCACCAAGTGGACATCCATCCTCGCCGGGTTCGACTCGGTGTCGGTGCGCGGGCCGCGCAGCGTCGAATTGCTCGCCGACATCGGCGTGTCCGCGCAGGTGACCGGTGACCCGGCGCTGATTCTGCCGCGGCCTGCGGCGCCGGTCGAAGACGGCCTGATCGGGGTGAACCTCGGCTACGGCGACGACCTGTGGGGGCATGACCCGGCCGGGGTCGCCGAGCAGGTCTCCATCGCCGTGCGCGAGCTGGCGGGCCGCGGCCACCGGTTCGTCGGGATCCTGATGAATCCGAACGACCGCAAGTGGGTGGAGCTGGCGTTCAAGGATGTTCGCGCCGACATCCTGCTGCCTGCCGACGCCGCGGCGGCGGCGGCCGAATTCGCGCGCTGCTCGGCGGCCATCGTCTGCCGGCTGCACGCCGGGATCTTGGCGGCGCTATCCGATACCCCGGTGGTTTCGCTTGAGTACCAACCGAAATGCCGTGATTTCGCGCTGTCCATCGACGACGAGCGATCGCTGATCCGCACCGACCAGGTCACCGGCGCCGCCGTCGTCGACCGGGTGCTCGGTTCGCTCAGCGAGGCGGCCGACATCCGGGCGACCAAGCGCACCGCCGTGGACCGGCTGCGCGTCCAGCTGCACTCCGAGTACGGGGCGTTGCGCCGTCAGCTCGGTATCGCCGGCGACTGACGGGCCCGGCGCAGCGCGTCCCCGCTGAACACCAGCAGCGCCAGCCAGATCAGCGCGAAGCCGGCCCAGCGCGCCGGCGGCATCGGCTCGTGCGCCACCACCACTCCCCAGGTCATCTGCATGGCCGGGTTCAGGTACATCAGCAGGCCGAGGGTCACCAACGGCAAGCGCTGGGCCGCGGCGGCGAAGAAGAGCAGCGGGATCGCGGTGATCGGTCCCGACAGGATCATCAACGCGATGTGGCCCGCGCCGTTGTTGGTGAACTGGCCATGCCCGGACAGCTGTAATACGACGATGTAGGCGATGGCGAACGGCGCGGCGATCGCGGCCTCCAAGCCGACGCTGACCCGCGGGTCGGTGGGCACCACCTTCTTGACCACACCGTAGAGACCGAACGTGAATGCCAATCCGAGCGCGATGAACGGCGGGCCGCCGACCTCGACACCCAGCAGCACCACGGCCGCAAGCGCGATCCCCACCGCCACCAGCTGGGCCCGGTTGAGCCGTTCCCGGAAGATCAGCACCCCGAGCAGCACGCTGATCAGTGGGTTGACGAAGTAGCCGAGGGCGGCGTCGACCACGTGCCCGTTGCTGACGGCATAGATAAAGATGACCCAGTTGGCCGACACCAGCGCCGAGGCGCAGACCAGCAACAGCCAGGTGCGGCCGGTGATCGTTCGCAGGTCGGACAGCTTGCGCATGGCGACCACCACGCCGGTCATCAACACCAGCGTCCAGACGACACGGTGAGCCAGCACCTCCAGTGCGCCAGCGGGTTTCAGCAGCGGGAAGAATGCCGGGAACAACCCCCAGGATCCGTACGCGCCGATGCCGTAGAGCAGCCCGCCGGGCTTGGTGTCGCCTTTGGCGTCCGTCACGATTCGACGCGCAGCAGATCCAGGGCGTGCTGCAGGTCGGCCGGGTACGGGCTGGTGACCTCGAAGTGCCTGCCGTCGGCTGGGTGTGCGAACGCCAGCGACCGCGCGTGCAGCCACTGCCGCTCCAGGCCGAGCCGCTTGGCCAGCACCGGATCGCCACCGTAGGTCGGATCGCCGACGCACGGATGGTGCAGCGCGGCGAAGTGCACCCGGATCTGGTGGGTGCGGCCGGTTTCCAGGTGGATGTCGAGAAGGCTTGCCGCCCGGAACATTTCGAGGGTGTCGTAATGCGTGATGCTGTGCCGGCCGGCTTCGGTGACGGCAAATTTCCAGTCGTTGCCACGGTGCCGCCCGATGGGTGCGTCGATGGTGCCACTGGACGGATCCGGATGACCTTGCACCACAGCGTGATAGCGCTTGTCGACGGTGCGCTGTTTGAAGGCGCGCTTGAGGACCGTGTAGGCCCGCTCGGACAGCGCGACCACCATGACCCCGGAGGTGCCCGCATCGAGACGGTGCACGATGCCCTGGCGTTCGTGGATGCCGGAGGTGCTGATCCGGAATCCCGCCGCGGCCAGCCCGCCGAGCACGGTGGGACCGTGCCAGCCGACCGTCGCGTGGGCGGCCACGCCAGGCGGTTTGTCGACGGCGACGATATCGGCGTCGGAGTACAGGATCGTCATGCCCTCGATCTCGACGGGCGTGTTCTCCGGCGGCGGGGCTTCCTCGGGGATCTGGACATGCAGCCACGCACCGGCCTCGAGCCGGTCGGACTTGCCTGCGCGCACGCCGTCGAGCTCGACGCCGCCGTCCTCGGCGATCGCGGCCACGGCCGTGCGGGACAGTCCCAGCAGCCGGGCCAGGCCGGCGTCGACGCGCATGCCGGCCAGACCCTCGGGGACCGGCATCGACCGTTCCGCCATCAGGCGGTCTCGGTCTTGTCCGGCTCGTTCGTCCGCCTGCCGGTGCTGTCGAAGTCGTAGCCGAACAGCGACAGGGCGACCAGCAGGATGGCTCCGCCGACCACCGCCGGGTCGGCCACGTTGAACACCGGCCACCAGCCGATGGACAGAAAGTCGACGACATGTCCGCGCAGCGGGCCGGGCGAACGGAAGAACCGATCGACCAGGTTGCCCAGCGCGCCGCCGAGGATCATCCCCAGTCCGAGCGCCCACCATGGCGACACCAGGCGCCTGCCCATCCAGAAGATGCCCACCACGACCCCGGTGGCGACCAGCGTCAGCACCCAGGTGTAGCCCGTGGCCATGGAGAACGCGGCGCCGGAGTTTCGCACCAGCGTCCAGGTGACGGTGTCGCCGATGATCGAGACCGGTTGCCCGGGCGTCAGCCACCGCACCGCCAGCACCTTGGTGATGACGTCGAGGGCCAGCACCACACCCGCCACCGACACCAGCAGCCGCAGCCGCCGCCGCGGCGACGTTGGCGCTCCGACCTGCTGGTCGACGGCGTCGATCGCGGGCTCTGCGCTACCCGTGGATTCGTCGGTCACTCCCCTATCATTCCTTAAGGTGTTGGGCATGCCGCGACTTGTCGTCGTCACCACCGGGGGGACCATCTCCACCAGCGCCGACGGCGAGGGTGTGCTGCGGCCCGTACATGGCGGCGCGGAGCTGGTGTCGGGCCTGGATGCGCAGGTGGTCGACCTGTTCACGATCGACAGCTCGCAGCTCACCCCCGCCGAATGGCTGCGGATCGGTGCCGCCGTCACCGCGGCCGCCCAGGACGCCGACGGTGTCGTCGTCACGCACGGCACCGACACCATGGAAGAGACCGCGCTGTGGCTGGAGCTCACCTACGACGGCGCGGCGCCCGTGGTGGTGACCGGTGCGGCGCTGCCTGCCGACGACCCGAACGCCGACGGGCCCGGCAATCTGCGGGACGCCCTGACCGTGGCGGCCAGCCCGCCGGCCCGGAATCTGGGGGTGCTGATCAGCTTCGCCGGGCAGGTGCTGCCCGCGCTGGGCACGACCAAGGTGGGCGGCCCCGGCCTGTTCGGTGGTCGGGCACCGGTGGGCACGGTCAGTGACGGCACCTTCCGCGTGACGGGCAGCAAGCAACGGGCCTATCTGGGCGCGGCCGGCGATGTTCCGCGGGTGGACATCGTGGCGGCCTACCCCGGTGCCGACGGCGCGGCCATCGAGGCGTTCGCCGATGCGGGTGCGGCCGGCCTGGTCGTCGAGGCGGCCGGTGCGGGCAACGCAGGCAGCCCCGTCGTCGAGGCCGTGCGGCATGCATGTGCGCGCGGGGTAGCGGTCGTGGTGACCACCCGGGTGCCGGGGGGTCGCACCGCCGCGCTGTACGGGCCGGGCCATGACCTGGTCGAAGCCGGGGCCGTGATGGTGCCGCAGCTGCGCAGTAGCCAGGCCCGGGTGCTGCTGATGGCGGCGCTGAGTCTGGGGCTACCCGTGGTCGACGTCATCGGCCGCTGGGGCTGACCCGGCCAGGTCGTCGAGGTACTCGCCCCAGTCCAGACTGTCCACCGGATTGGCCTTGAGCAGCTCGGGCTTACCCGTGGGGAAGGTCCGCATCACGCCGGGACCGCTGCCGCGGGTCTCGAACCGCACGCTGACCACCCCGTGGCCGGCGCCCTGCACCCAGCCGTGGCCGAGACCGGCATGGCTGACATCGTCGCCGATCCGCCAGCCCCCGGAGTCGGGTCCGGGCTCCGGCACCGGCACGTGGGCGTCCAACGTGTCGGCCACCGCTGCATCCATGTGTTCCAAATCGGGGAACAACGACTCCTGGCGGACGTCGGACAGGCCCGAAAAGCCAACGCCGAGAAGGCGAATGGGGCCGACCTCGCGAGGGTCGAGCAGCAGCCGGTGCGCGGTCGCGGTCAGCGTGCCGGGATCGCCGGTGGCATACGGCAGCGTCGCCGAACGGGTCAGGGTGGTCATATCGGAGCGCTTGAGTTTGACGGTGACCGTCCGGGCGCCGCGGCCGTCGCGCTCCAGGCGCTGGTGAGCATGCTCGGCGATCGGGCCGATGGCGTCGCGCAACTGCTCGATGGTGTTGAGGTCGGCGGGGAACGTCGACTCGGCGCTGATCTGCTTGGCTTCGGCGCGTTCGGCCACCGGCCGGTCGTCGATCCCGCGGGCCAGCCGGTGCAACGCGGGGCCGACGGTGGCGCCGAGGATGCTGGCGGCTTCGGCGTCGGACAGGGCGGCCAGCTGCCCGACGGTGTCGATGCCCAGCCGGTGCAGTTTGTCCTCGGCCACCGGGCCGATACCCCACAGCCTGCGCACCGGAAGCCCGTCGAGCAACCGACGCTCCTCGTCACGGCGGACCACCCGCAGCCCGTCGGGTTTGGCGAGCTCCGAGGCGATCTTGGCGATCTGTTTGCCCGACCCGGCGCCGACCGACGCCACCAGGCCGGTCTCTTCGCGGACGCGGCGGCGCAACTGGACCGCGAATTCCTCGACCTCCTCGGCGCTGGCCCCGACCAGTTCGGCCGGCTCGCCGAACGCCTCGTCGAAGGACAGCTGTTCCAGGACCGGCACCATCGCGCGCACGGTGTCCAGGACCCGACGGCTGGCGACGCCGTAGACCACCCCTCGGGGTGGGAGCACGACCGCGGCGGCCCCGACCATGCGGCGGGCCTGGTGCATCGGCATCGCTGAACGCGCGCCGAACACCCGGGCCTCGTAGCTGGCGCCGGCCACCACACCACGGCCGCCGAGCCCGCCGACCAGGACAGGCCGGCCACGCAGGGTCGGGCGGGTCAGCTGTTCGACGGACGCGAAGAACGCATCCATGTCGAAATGCAGGACCCAGCGCTCCACGACACCTGATGCTAGGTCGCTACCCTGGCTTCCATGCCGTTCGGCCACTGGGTCGACCATTTCGAACGCAACGATGCGGTGCACGCCCGCGTCGACGCCGCCACCGAATTCGACGAGTCCTGCATCATTCCTGATCATGTCCGCAGGCCGCTGATCGATTCGGCGCGACGCTTTCAACTCGGCGAAAGCGGTGACGGTGCCCAACTCCCGAGCAAGGCCGCCGCCGCGGGCGACACGGAATACCATAGTGCAGCAAAACTTTTCGTGGCAGAGGAGCAGCAGCACGCCGCGTTGTTACTTCGGCTACTCGGCTACCTCGGCGGGCAGCCGATGAGCTCGCACTGGTCGGATGCGGTGTTCGTGGGGCTGCGCAGGCTGATCGGACTGCGGACCGAGCTGATGGTGTTGACGGTGGCCGAGGTGGTGGCGCTGTCGTATTACGGCGGGCTGACGGCCATGGCACCCGATCCGGTGGTGCGCGCGGTGGCCGCGCGCATCGTCGACGACGAGCACGCGCATGTGCGGTTCCAGCAGGAGTGGCTACGGGCCGGATTCGCGCGATCGGCTCTGGTGTCGCGCGTGCTGGCGTTCAGTCTGTGGTGGTGCGTAGCGATCGGTGCGACGGTCGTGGTCGCGGTGGATCATGGACCGCTGCTGACCGCGATCGGGTACCGGCGGCTGCGGTTTGCCCGCGACGTGCTCGCCGACTTCGATGCAGTAGCGCGATACGTATGCCGTTTCACCGCGGACGGCCCACGATCAATGACATGAACACCGGGCATCTCATCGGCTATGTCGGTGGATTGGCGGTGGCGCTGGGGGTCGGGACGGCCGTATGGCTGGGCACGCCGACGGCGTCGGCCGATGCGTCATCTCCGTCTGCACACAGTGCGTCCGCCGGAACAGCGAAGTCGGCCAGGGCCGCGCAACGCCCGAACACCGCCGCCTCGGTGAGGCCCGGGCCGACCAGGAAGGCCGCCCGGCCGACGGCACAAGCAGTACGGTCGGCCAAGGCAGCTCAAGCTGCGCCCCCGGCCGCCACCGTGACGATCGCGATCGACCGCAGCCACAACCTTATCCTCGATACCACAACCGAATTGTCGGGCGGATCGACCACGCGAATTTCGGTGCGGGACAACGGCACCGGTACGCAGGTCGGTTCGACCGTCACGCTCAGCGGCGTCCCGCAGATTCCACTGTTCACCGCCGATCGGGACCGAGTGATGGTCACCACCGCAGTCGACTTCCCCGTCACCCCGTACAGCACCCAGGTGGCGGTGATCGACACAGCTGCCGGCACCCAAGTCGGGAAAACCGTGATCCTCGACGGCCGCCGCAATGGGCAGCAGGTGTTGGGCGATGACAACCGCATCCTGTTGACCACCGAGGTCTACGCACTCTCCGGTGATTCCACCCACGTGTCGCTGATCGACGGCTTCAACGGCACCCAGATCGGTACCACTCTTGTTGTCGACGGCCGTTCCCCGCAGCTCCCGCTACTGGACGCCAGCGGGAACCATGCCGTCGTCGCGACCAGCTGGGAAGCCTCGAACAACACATACGCCAGCCAGGTCGCGGTATTCGACACCCACACCGGCACCCAGACCGGCACGACCCTGAATTTCGCCGGCTCCCCCACCGTTCAGTTCGTCGGTGACGACGGCCTCGCGCTGATCGGCACCTCGGTCTCCGACTCGAGCACCGGGGTCAACACTCAGTTCACGGTCCTCGATGCCACCTCAGGAGCCAAGGTCGGCACCCCGTTCACCCTCAAAGGCTTCGGATGGAACAACCCGGCTGTCAGCGCGAACGGCACCAACTTCCTTGTCATCGCCACCACGCAGGACTACTTCACCGGCTCGGCAACCCTCACCGCCGCGGTGTTGGACATCGCGAACGGCGCTCAGCTGGGCCACGCGGTCACCGTCGACGGTGTGCTGTCGGGCAATCCCGTCATGAACGACGACGGAGTTCACATCGTCCTCACCACAACCCGCGTTGGCGCAACGCATGTCGCGGTCATCGACACCAGCACCGGCGAACAAGCCGGCTCCACCTTCGACCTCGATGGGATGGCGGAATCCACCATTCCGGCCGCCGACGGCGTCCATGTCCTGGTCACCGCCTACGACGCCGAGTCGACCCGCATCGCGGTCGTCGACGCTACGACGGGTGAACACACCGGGTCCACCCTTGTCCTCCCCGGCCGCATCGCACCTCCAGTCTTGAGCGCCGACGGCATCCACGCGCTTGTGGCCGCGAACACCACCAGCGCCGCCCAGGTCGCGGTCATCAACGCCACCACCGGCGAACAAACCGGCACCACAATCGATTTGGACGGCCACGTCACCGGTCCGTTGGTCAACGCCGACGGCATCCACGCACTGTTCGCCGCAAGCTCCGGCAACTCCACACACGTCGTGGTCGTCGACTCCACCACCGGCGCACAGACGGGCACCACGGTCGACGTGGACGGGGTACTGGGCTACGCACTCTCCGACGCCGGCCGGACCCACATCCTGGTCACCACCACCGACGGCACGTCGACCCACCTTGTTTCCGTCAACTCCGCGACCGGCCAACAAACCGGCGTCCCGCTCACCTTCGGCGGCCAACTCACCGGGTGGCCGTGGCCGTCGACGGCCGCGGATGGCACCCACGCGCTGTTCATCCTCAACGACGCCGGCCAGACTCGGTTGGTTCTCATGGACATCACCGCTGGCACTCAAACCGGAGCCGGCCTCAGCGTGCCCGGAGCCCAGTTCGGCGACCCGATTGCGACCGACGGGGGCAACCACACCACCATCATCACCAGGACCCCCGCAACCCAAGGCCACGGCAGCAGCACCCACCTCGCAGTGATCGACACGACCACCGGCATGCAGGTCGGCGCCACCACCCGCATCACGGGTGGCCCGGCGAAGCTCGGTGACCTCAGTATCGACGGCACCCACATCGTGGTCACCACGACGGCCGGACTTCGCGCGACTCTCGATGCCACCACCGGCAAGTCGGTCGTCAGCACTGTCCGGGCGCCTTGGGGCGTCGACGTGGAGGCCCTGGCGATCACCCCACTCGGGCGGCTCGTGCTCGGCCTCCAGGCCGCGCTGTTCACCGCCGGGGCAGGCTTCGTCAGCTTGATCCTCTGGGGCTATCTCATCTTGGGCAGCATCATCGCTCAACTGCAGAGCCCCCAGGCCGCCGCGGTGTCGACCGCGCCGTTCAGCTATCACAAGGTTGTCTCATGAACGCACACAAGAACACTGGGCATCTCATCGGCTATGTCGGCGGATTGGCGGTGGCGGCGGGTGTTGGGACAGCCGTATGGCTGGGCACCCCGACGGCGTCGGCCGATGCGTCGTCCCCGTCTGCGCACAGTGCGCCCTCTGGCACGGCCAAGTCGGCGAGAGTTGCGCAGCGCACAACCACCGTGGCCGCGGTGAAGCCAGGCCCCGCACGGAAGGCTCCTCCCGGCGCGAAACGGACGACGGCACAAGCCCTTCGGTCGGCCACCGCGAACTACACCCCGCCGTCCTCGGTGAGTGCCGACGGCACGCGCCAACTGTCCACCACCGTGTTCACCGATTCGCAGAATCAGCAGAACACCACGCTGACCGTGACCGACACCGCGACCGGCGACCCTGTCGGCCCCAGCCTCACCGTCCTCGGCGACGCGACATCCTCACCGGCACGGTTCGTGACCGAGGATGGCTCCCGAGTCCTTCTGACCTCGACCGCCTACGTCTATGACCAGATCGGCGGTGGCTACGTCCAAGGCGGGTTCAAGACCTGGACGCGGGTGGTCGACACGGCGACCGGCACCGTAATCGGCAGCCCGGTCGTCGTTCGCGGTCTGCCGTCCGGATCTCTCATCACCACCGGCGGATCACGCGCCGTGATCACCACCTACTACGACAACCCGACGAGCCACAAGACGTCCACCCGGGTCGCGGTCATCGACACCGTCACCGGAAAGCAGGTCGGCAGCACCGTCCCCATCAGCGGTCAACCTTCGGGCACCACACCGTTGATCCCCGGGAGCAGCATCGTCGTCAGCCGCACCCATCTCGGGCTCGGCGCAGTGATCGACACCAATTCCGGTGCCGCGCTGGTCATTCCGGTCGCATTCCCCTGGGGCATGGACTTGTCGCCGCTGGCGCCCGCCGTCTTCATCGGCGGTTTGTTTCTCGGAGTGTTCGGCGTCGCTCCGGTGCTCGCCGTGGTGAGGATTGTCGAGGAGGCTCTGCACTCGATAGGCGTGAATGTCCCCCCGGCGCCTACGCCTTGACGATCGCCACTCGCACGCCGTCGCCGATCTCCACCCCGTCCTCGGGCTCCCCGAAGTCGAAGCTGGTCGCCAGGATCTCCCCGGCGATGAGATCGGTATGCGCCGTTGCCCATTCGGCTCGCTCTGCGGGTACTGCCATCACCACCCGGATCCGGTCGCTGACATCCAGGCCACTCGATTTGCGCAGATCCTGCAGTTCGCGGATGCGGTCCTTGGCCCAGCCCTCGGCCTCCAGCTCCGGCGTGACGGTGCCGTCGAGCACCACCAGCCCGGCGCCCTCGGGCAGCGCCGCGGTCCACTCCGGATCGGCGGCAACGAGTTTGGACGTGAACTCCTCGGGCAGCAGCACCGCCGGCCCGGCCGTCAGCGTGCCGTCGGCGTTGAGTGCGTATTCGCCAGCCTTGACAGCTTTGATCGCGGCCTGCACGTCCTTGCCGATTCGCGGTCCCGCAGCTCGGGCGTTAACCGCGAGCTCGAAGCGGCCGTAGGCGGGGACATCGTCGGTCAGCTCGACCGCCTTGACGTTCAGCTCGTCGGCGATCAGATCCGTGAACGGAGTCAAATCGGACGGATTCACTGATTTATCCAGCGCAACAGTCAGTTTCGGCAACGGCAGGCGCACTCGCAATTTGTTTGCCTTGCGCAACGAGGACGCCGTCGAACAGACGTCGCGCACCTGATCCATGGCCGTCACCAACACCGGGTCGGCCGGGACCACACCGGCCTGTGGCCAGTCGGTCAGATGCACCGAGCGCTCGCCGGTCAGCCCACGCCAGATCACCTCGGTGGCCAACGGCAGCAGCGGGGCGGCCAGCCGGGTGGTCACCTCGAGCACGGTGTGCAGGGTGTCGATGGCGTCGGGATCCTCTTCCCAGAACCGCGAACGCGATCGGCGCACATACCAGTTCGTCAGTGCCTCGGTGAACTGGCGCAGCTGCTCGCAGGCACCGGAGATATCGCACACATCCATCGCGCCGGTCAGGCCGTCGCGCAGCTCGGCGAGCTTGGCCAGGATGTAGCGGTCCAGCACGTGCTTCGAATCCGTGCGCCAGGTACCGACTTTCGGGGCATACAGGCTCAGGAAACTGTACGCGTTCCACAGTGGCAGCAGAACCTGCCGAACGCCTTCGCGGATACCCTGTTCGGTGACGACCAGGTTGCCGCCACGCAGGATCGGCGAGGCCATCAGGAACCACCGCATGGCATCGGAGCCGTCGCGGTCGAACACCTCGTTGACATCGGGATAGTTGCGTAGCGACTTGCTCATCTTGGCGCCGTCGTTGCCGAGGACGATCCCGTGTGACACACAGGTTTTGAACGCAGGTTTGTCGAACAATGCGCTCGCCAGCACATGCAGGGTGTAGAACCAGCCGCGGGTCTGACCGATGTATTCGACGATGAAGTCGCCGGGGAAGTGACTTGCGAACCAGTCCTCGTTCTCGAACGGGTAGTGCACCTGCGCGTACGGCATCGACCCGGAGTCGAACCACACGTCGAAGACGTCCTCGATGCGTCGCATCGTCGAATTGCCGGACGGGTCATCGGGATTGGGCCGGGTCAGCTCGTCGATATAGGGCCGGTGCAGATTGTCCGGGCGGACCCCGAAATCGTGCTCGAGCTCGTCGAGACTGCCGTAGACATCGATCCGCGGGTACGCCGGATCGTCGGATACCCACACCGGGATGGGCGTACCCCAGTACCGGTTTCGGGAGATCGACCAGTCCCTGGCGCCCGAGAGCCACTTGCCGAACTGCCCGTCCTTGACGTGTTCGGGATACCAGGTGATCTGCTGGTTGAGTTCGACCATCCGGTCGCGGAACTCGGTGACCTTGACGAACCACGACGACACCGCGCGGTAGATCAGCGGATTGCGGCAGCGCCAGCAGTGCGGGTAGGAGTGCTCGTAGGTTTCATGGCGGATCAGCACCGGGGTGTTGACCGCGGCGGATCCGGTGCCGTTCTTCAGATCGCGGATGATCTGCGGGTTGGCGTCGAAGACGTGCTGGCCCTGATAGTCCGGCACCGTCACGTCGAAGCGGCCCTTGGAGTCCACCGGGGTGACCGGCACGATGCCGACGGTGTCGGTGGTGGCCTTGTCATCTTCACCGTAGGCCGGGGCCATGTGCACCACGCCGGTGCCGTCCTCGGTGGTGACGAAATCGCCCCGCAGCACCTGAAAAGCGTTGGCGGAGTCCAAGAAATACGGGAACGGCGGCAGGTAGTGCAGCCCCAGCAGCTGCTCACCGGTAACGGTGGACAGCACCTCGGGGTCCTCCCCCAGCTCCCGCGCGTAGGCGCCCAGTCGGGCCTGCGCGAGCACGAGTCGGCGGTCGTCGACCCGCACCACCACATAGGTGACCTCGGGGTTGACCGCCACCGCCTGGTTGGACGGCAGTGTCCACGGCGTCGTCGTCCAGATCAGCAGGTAGGCACCGTCCAGATCGGATCCGGGCTCGTTGACCTTGAACCCGACGGTGATCGCCGGGTCCTGCCTGCTCTGGTAGACGTCGTCGTCCATCCGCAGCTCGTGGCTGGACAGCGGGGTCTCGTCGTTCCAGCAGTACGGCAACACCCGCACGCCCTGGTAGGCCAGCCCTTTGTCCCACAACTGTTTGAACGCCCAGATCACCGACTCCATGAACGAAAGGTCGAGCGTCTTGTAGTCGTTGTCGAAGTCGACCCAGCGAGCCTGGCGGGTCACATAGTCGCGCCATTCGCTGGTGTACTTGAGCACCGATTCGCGGCAGGCGTCGTTGAACTTCCCGATGCCCATCTCTTCGATCTGGGCCTTGTCGGTGATGCTGAGCTGGCGCTGCACCTCGAGCTCGGCAGGCAGTCCATGGGTGTCCCAGCCGAACCGGCGCTCAACCTTGTATCCGCGCATGGTGCGATAGCGCGGCACGATGTCTTTGACGTAACCGGTCAGCAGGTGGCCGTAGTGCGGCAGGCCGTTCGCGAACGGCGGACCGTCATAGAAGACGTACTCTTCGGCGTCATCACGGCGGGCGATGCTGGCCCGGAAGGTGTCGTCGGCTGCCCAGTAGTCGAGCACCTCGAGTTCGAGGGCGGGAAAATTGGGTGAACCACCAGCCGGCCTGGGATAGCCATTCTCGGTCACGTGCGCGTTCGTCTCCTGTGCCAGCTTCCTGGACACGGGGACGACGACGCGCTGGTGCGCGAGCGCCGCGGTACCACCCCGCTTACGCACAAATACGTGCGTCGCTCTTCACCGGCTGTGACGGGCCTACCCGTTCGGTTCTACTCGGCCCGATGAGGGCTGTTCTTCCGAAGGCTCCCCGGTGATGGCCGGATCGATGCCGATGTGAAGATTCTAGCCTCAGGCCGGGACGGCCTCGGAGGTCAGACCGATCAGACCGAGCCGGAACTGGGTCGTGAGTTCCTCGACGGTGCAGCGGTCGAGCCGCCGGCCGTCGAACCACCAGTCCATCTGCAGTTCTCCGTCGGCCCGGTAGGCCAGCACACCGAGGGCCGGGCCGTCGGTGAGCTGAAGCGGTCCGAGCGCAGGATCGGGCGGCAGGCCCAGGAACGAGAACACCACGTCGGCCGGCGAATTGCTGAGCTGCCGGGCCGGCGTCAGTGCATCGCGGACGTCGACCAACAGCGCGTTGGCGTCCATACCTCGTTCTTCGGCACAGCACAGCCGGATCGGCTGCACCGTGGTCAGACCGCTGACCGTCACGACACCGACACCGATGGTCCGGGCGATCGCCCGGCCCAGTGCGGCCAACAGAACTTCCTCGACACCGAAGCCGGCGAACTCGACGGCCCCGTCGAGTTCAGTGGTCAGTTCGTGGGACAGCGGAGCCGACAAACGGACCAGATCTTCTGGTCGTGGCCGGCCGAGAATCTCATCGTCAACTACCCGCACATTGCTAGACGGGTAGGTCACTGGAGCAACCATGCCCCCCACCGTAGCGGCCGTGTCCCATAAATGGGAGACCAATCCCACAATCCTGACGACCATGTCAATAAATTCAGCAATTTCCTGAAAACAGTTGCCAGTACCCATTACCGGGAGTTCCGGGTTATTCTGAGGCGTGCCCCGGACCGATGAAAACGGACGTCAGCTAAAAGTCTTGCTCGACTACCTCTTGGACGGAGACATCGACGCTAAAGACATCTACGACGCACTAGGCACATCTAGCAGCACTTACTACCGGCGAGTAAAGGAACGGGACTACCCGAACGCCGAGGAGTTACGCCTGGTAGCAACGCGATTCGGCCTGAGCTACCCCGACTTGCAGGTGCGGTTCGGGCTGATGACCCGGGAGGAAGTCCAGCAATACATGGATTCCACCCCATTTACGGTGGCGACAATTAATACCGTGACTGCGACACATATTCCGGTAAAACTCTCAGAATTGAAGCCTCGACTGGATGCTCCATCGCTGTAGTATTTGCTGAAGTTATTCGGAGGCGTAAGGCGACGACGAGATGGGTCTCGGTGCATTAATCACGGTCACGCTGGCGTGCATGGCGTGGAGCTTGTGGATTAGGCGTGTCACGTGGGGCTGCCGATGGGAGATCGCAGCCACCCTGAACATCGCCCTGCAGTTCGCGGCCGTGCTGCTGATGTCGCCGTTGGCCTCCGAAACCGTCGGCCGGTGGCTGCACTCGCTGACCGGAGTCTGGAATCTCGAGGATTACATCGGGCACGACCTTTATGTCGTGGCTGCCTCGGCAATTGTGTACAACGCACTGGGCCGCCTCCAGGACGACAACGCCATGCAGACCGCGTTCAAGCAATACGTCGAACGCCCCGCGACTTTGTGCATACCGCTATTGCTGGCCGCGTTCTCGCTTGGCAATGGCGCCAAGGTCTATCGCTCCGACTTCTTCACCGTTCCCACCGACTTCTGGTTGTCGGCCTACTGGCTGCTGCTCTGCGGAACCTTGATCTATCTGCTCGGCTACGGCTCTCGGGCGCTGCTGGTCTTGCGCCAGGATCCGCGGTCACGGCGGATCGCCAACATCTACTTGATGGCCTCAGCCAGCGGCATCACCGCATGCGTCATTCGCATCGTCACCGCCTACGTCCCCGCGCTGCAGGAGCTCGAGGGCGGCAAGCTGGTCTGGTTCTTCGCCTGCGTCTGCGGTGCCGGCTTCGCACTGACATCGGCGCACTCCTGGCGCATCAAGACCAAGTGGTTCACCCGGGCCTCACACTGACGGCACACGCGGCCCCCGGCGCCGGACATTGTCGTGCACGCACGATACTGGGGATCGATGAAATTCGCGGTGAGCATCCACGGGACACGTGGTGACGTCGAACCCTGCGCGGCGGTAGGCCTCGAGCTGCAGCGTCGGGGGCACGACGTGCACATGGCCGTTCCCCCCAACCTCGTCGGCTTCGTCGAGTCCGCTGGTCTGGCGGCCACCATCGGCTATGGGCCCGACTCGCAGAAACAACTGCAGGGCGACGTCTTCGAGCGACCGGATGCCCTGACCGCGGCCAGCCCGGGGGACTGGCTGCGGTTGGGCAACCCCTTGATCGCCGTGCGCAAGGCCAGGGCGGCGGCCACCCGCGGCTGGGCCGAGATGAGCGACGCACTGCTGTCGATGGCCGACGGCGCCGACCTGATCGTGACCGGCACGGCGTATCAGGAGATCGCGGCCAACGTCGCCGAATTCCGCGGCCTCCCATTGGCCGAGGTGCACTATTTCCCGGTCCGGGCCAACACCCAGGTCCTGCCGGTGCGGCTGCCGTCGCCGGTGGTCAAGGCGGCCTATTCGATGGGTGAATGGCTGCACTGGCGGCTGCTGAAACCGGCGGAGTCGCAGCAGCGCCGCACCCTGGGCCTACCGGCGGCGACCACCCGGCCGGTGGCGCGCATCGTGGCCGCAGGCTCACTCGAGATCCAGGCCTACGACAAGGTGTTCTTTCCCGGGCTGGCCGACGAATGGGGTGACCGTCGCCCGCTCATCGGGTCGATGACTCTGCAGCTGCCCACCGAGGTCGACGCCGAGGTGGCGTCCTGGATCGCCGCAGGAACGCCGCCGATCTACTTCGGCTTCGGCAGCATGCCGATCGACTCCCCTGCCGACACGGTCCGCCTCATCAGCGACGTCTGCGCTGAGCTGGGCGAACGCGCGCTGATCTGCGCCGGCTTCTCCGACTTCGACGACACCGCCACCGCCCCGCATGTCAAAGTCGTGGCCTCGGTCAACCACGCCGCCGTGTTCCCGTCCTGCCGTGCCGTCGTGCACCACGGCGGCGCGGGCACCACCGCGGCTGGGATCCGAGCCGGAGTTCCCACGCTCGTGCTGTGGGTCGCCGCCGAGCAACCGCTGTGGGGCAAACAGGTAGAACGGCTCGGTATCGGCACATCGCGGCGATTCTCAGCTTCGACACGGTGTTCGCTGCTCGCCGATCTACGAGCGGTGCTGGCTCCGCAAACAGTTGAGCGGTCTCGTTTGCTCGCCACCCGGATCAGTCCGGCCTCGGGCAGCGTGGCGGCTGCGGCCGACCTTCTCGAGGAGACCGCCCGCAACCGCCGCCACGGCTGATGTCAACACGGCCCGCGCCAGCACGGCAAGGTAGAATTCCGCTTTGTGTGGACAACCGTGGTGCTACTCGGCCTCGCGGTGAGCATCGAGCCGGCACGCATCGGATTGATCGCCCTCCTGCTGACCCGGCCACGTCCCGCCCGGCACCTCTTAGTCTTCCTCTGCACGGGCCTGGCGATGAGCCTCAGCGTCGGCTTCGCGGTGCTGTTCATCTTCCACCACACCTTCCTGGGCAAGGCCAACTTCAACCCGGGTCTGATCCAGATCGGCATCGGTACCGTCGCCCTCCTGCTCGGCGCGCTGTTGGCATCCAACATTCCGTTGCGGCAGTTCGCCCGTAAGGAGACGGTCGACGTACCGGCGGCCGCCGGTGACAGCGCCGTCGTCGTTCAGGATCCCTCCCCGCCGGGCCGATTCAAGCGGCTCTCCACCCGGGTGCGTGGCTTCGCCAAGGGCGAATCGTCCTGGTTCTCCGGCTCCATCGGCGCCGCGCTGGCGATGCCGAGCGTCGACTACATGGCGCTGCTGGCGCTGATCATCGCGTCCAAGACCCCACCGATCGAGCAGGCGACGGCCCTGTTGAGTTTCCTGCTGCTGGCCAGCTGGGCAGCGGTGGTGCCGCTGGTGAGTTTCATTATCGTGCCGGGCAAGACCCGAATCTGGGTGCAGCGCTTCAACGAATGGATCCGCACCCGCACGCGCAAGCACGCCGGCGCGTTCGTCGCGATACTCGGTGTCGTCCTGATCGGGGTCGGCCTGCACGCCCTGTGACCCACGGTCACTCGATGACGGCGGTCAGCCCGAAGTCGGTCAGTGTCGCCTCGGCCAGACCACGAAGCCGCTGCTTGGTGTTCTCCGCGCCGATCTCGTAGGCCTCGATCGAGATCGAGACCTTTCCGTTGACCCGCGCGGACACCACGACGAGCTGACCGTGCGAACGCTGCATCTCCTGCAGTGTCACGTTCTGATCCAGGGCGCGCAGAATGACCAACTCCGCGGTCGTGCCGTCGACCTGGGCGATCTGCGGTGGCAGATCACCGAGGTTCGAGCACGACACCGGCAGATCCTCGGAGTAGGAGAACAGCAACTCCGCCACCCCTTTGACCGCGGCCTTGGGCAACCACGGCATCAGCGGGAACAGCTCCATGGCCGGGTCGGTCTGGCTCTTGGCCGTCTGCCGTGACTCGCGCACGACGGTGCGGGCCTCGGTGAGGTCGACGGTCACCTTATCCGGGTCGACGGTGGCGTTGGCGAAGGCCATCGCCAGGGCCCGATCGTCTTCCAGGCTCTCGCGGAGGTTGATCGCGATCACCAGCGTCACGGCGCCGTCGGAGGCCCGCCGCCGGCCAAGCCGTTCGGCCAGCTTCGCGGTGAACCCGACCAGGAGCGAATAGCTGTTTCCGCCAAGGCTTTCCGCGCGCGCGTCCCACTCCGCGATATCGATGACGACCGCCACCGACGGTACGGTGACGAACTCCTCGGTCACGTGTCCCGCGCCGCGAGCGCGCGTCTTCCTGGACTGGGCGAGTTCCTTGCGGTTGCCCCACACCAGCTTCGCGCCGTTGACGAATGCCTTGCGGGTCACGGGTAAATCACGCACGACCTGGCGCGCGTCGGCGGCCAACGCCTGCCTGCGGGTCCGCGCGCCCGGCCGGTCATATCCTGGATCGCGGATGTTGCCGGTGACCGCCTCGAAGATCGCCAACCCGGCGCCGGTGCCGTCCCCGATCACGTGCGACGCGACCATGCTGATCGCGGTGGCGCCGTCGGTGAGCGGCTGAACGACGAGGTACCACGTCGGGCCGTGCTCGGGGTCGATCGGCAGGCCAGCGAGCTCGTCTGCCCATTCCATGAGTTCGGCACGCGGACGGTGCGTTTCGTTAAACCGAATCTCCGACGGAGCATGATCGGGCTTCACCCACCGCGGCCGGCCGAACGGCAACGGCGAGCGCTCGATGTGGCGTCCGCCGAGCGACTTGGCGATGTTGCGGTGAAACCGATGTAATCCCTCGACATCGACAGCGTGCTCGTAGACCCAGACGCACTGCATGAGCTGACCGCGCCCGGTGGCGCGCATCATCTCGAACGCAGTCTGGTCGAAGAACTCGAGTCGGTGTTCCTGCGATTCAGTGGTCACTGCTCAAACCTCACTCGATCGCGCCGGAAAGATCGAACTCTGCCAGAGTCTGGGCCATCACCTCGCGAAGCCGCGTGCGCGAGTTGTCCGCGCCCGGTATGTAACTCATGACGGGCAGGATGACCTTGCCGCCGAGACGCATCGACGCCACCGTCATGAGGCCATTCCGCTTCTCCAGCACGCCACGGGTCAGATTGCGGTCGATGCCCCGGAAGTACATCCGCTCCGCCACCGTGCCGTCGAGGCTGAGCAGGGTGTCGGGCACGTCTCCGAGATTCGAACAGTTCACCGGCACATCGTCGGTGAAGCTGAAGGCCATGTCGGCCATGCGCCCCATCGCGCGCTTGGGCAGGAACGGGATCAGTGGCACCAACTCCACCATCTCGTCCGGCGTCTGCCGCGCGGTCACCAGGCCTTGTTTGATCGCCGATCGGGCGCCAGACAGATCCTTCGTAACCGGGGCGGGATCAAACGTCACATTGGCGATCGTCACGACGTTGCCGCCGGTGTCGGCCGGATTGTCGCGTTCGCTCACCGGGATCATCAACGTCACCGCGCCGTCGGCCGGACGCGTTCGGCCGAGGTTCTCTGCTAGCTTGCCGGCGAACCCGGCGACCAACGAAAAGTGGTTGCCGCCAAGGCTTTCCGCCCGACTATCCCACTGCTCGATGTCGATGAGCGCAGTGGTGAAGGCCGTCATGATGACGTCATCGCCACGGCCGGTGGACGGCGGTACGGGCGTGCTCGGGCGCGTCAGCTCATCTCTGCGGCGGGTCGCGACCTTGACCGCCTTGCGCAGTGTCCGGCCGATTTCCGGGAGATCGCGGCCCAGCTGGCGCAGATCCTCACGGACGGCACGCAAGCGGCTGCGGGTGTGTCGCGGCGGATAACCGAGGTCTTTGCGGTTGCCCAGGACCGCGTCGCAGATCGTCATCACCGCACCGCCGCCGTCGATGACCGTGTGCGAGAGGACCAGACTGGCAGCGGTGGTGCCGTCGGTGAACGACTGGACACCCAGCCGCCACGACGGGCCGAACTCCGGATCGAGCGGCAGCTCGACCTGGTCATGGGCCCAGTCGTACAACTCCTCGCGCGGTCGCGGATTCGAGGCGATGTCCAGCGCGGCCTGCGGACCCGGGACCGAGACCCAGCGATGCCGGCCGAACGGCAGCGGCGAACGCTCGATGAGCCGACCGATCAGCCCCTGGCCGTAGTTCCGATGGAACCGTCGCACTCCGTCGAGGTCGATCGGATGCTCGTAGATCCAGATGACTTGCATGACGGCCTCTTGGCCGGCACCGCGCAGTGCCAACAGCAACGCCTGGTCGGCGTAGGGCACCACATTGTCGGGTGCGGACCGGCGATCGTCGCCCGCCGGCATCAGACCGTCGCGGCGGGCAAGCGAGACGAGGACACCAGTTCGGAGCGGCCATCGGCCACCCGAAGGTAAATGCACTTCATCAGCTCGACGAACTCGGCAACCGACTCACGGGCGATCGGGTTGTCCGGGTAGGCGACGGTGATGATCGTGCCGCCGGTGCGCCGGTTCACCCACATGCCGACCTGATTGGCCGCGCCCAGATCGGTGTAGATGTGCCCGTTCTGCGCGTACCACTGGGACATGATGACCGGGTTCAGCGGCGGCAGGCCCACATCGAGGTAGGACAGCATCGGCACGCCGGGCCCGGCCGGACGGATACGCGGGGTGGATTCCGACTCCGCCAGCTCGTAGACCCGTTCGATCGGCACGTTCGCCAACGGCATCCCCGAGTCGAACGACTCCTGGGCGGCGCGGGCGACCTCGGCGAAGTTGCGGGCGGCGACGGGCACCGACAGCGGGACGACACCGGTGAACCACCCGGTCGTCATGAACTCCGCAGGCGTGCTGCGTGTGGTGGTCGGGGTGATGACGTAATAGTCGTCGTCACCGGTCAGCTGGCGGTGGGCGATCGCCGCGGCGGCGAACACACCGCCGATGAAACGGACACCCGCCGCTGTGCAGGCCGACTCGAAGCGGTCCGACTCGTGATCGTCCATCAGCTGGACGGTCAGCAGATCACCGCTGCAGTGCACCGACGGATCACCCAGCGGCAACGGGAACGTCGGCATCGTGCCGCCGTTGCTCTCCAGGAAGTCCAGCCAGCCGCGAACATCCGGCGACTCCATCGTGAGCTGCTCGGTGTAGTCGTGCTGGCGCACGCAGTAGTCGTGGTAGCTGCCGGCGTCCGGCAGGCGAAGCGGTGCGCCACCGCCGGCCAGCGCCTCGTAGTTCATGTGCATTTCCACGAACAACGCCATCATCAACATCGCGTCGGCGTGCAGGTGATCGACGCTGACGTAGAACGTGAAGTGGTCGGCACGCTGGATGACGCCGAAGCGGAAGCAGTCCCACTCCAGCGGGCTCGGGGTGTCGAGCACGTGCTTCTTCCACTGCGCGGAGCTCATCTCGCCGTGCTTGCTCGCCACGAACTGGATGTCGTTCGCGTTCTCGACGGTGTGGCGGACGATCTGGTCGGCCTCGTCGAACTCGAACCAGCTGTGATAGGTGTCGTGCCTGCGCAGGTAGGCGTTGATGACGAACGTCATCGCCCGGACGTCGCACTTACCGGGCATATTCCACGCCGGGATCAGCAGCCGCGCCATCTCCAGCCCATTGGCCGTGTGATTGCGATAGCTGCGGATGTGCTGGCCCTGCTGATAGCTCGCAGGTACGTCGCTGACCGGCGCGTCCTTGACCTTCTTCAGGCATGCCGGCGACGGGCTCCACGACACGACCGTGCCCGGCGCGTCAACCCAGTCATGGATTGCGGTGAGTGCAACCACTGTCAGTTTCCCCTATCGACCCATTTATCAGCGTGCAGACGTGATGACGCCGGCAAGCGTTTCGCACAGGCTTTCGGCCAGCGACCGGACAGTCGTTATATCCATCGACCGAACGCGTATTCCCGTTTCAGTTTCGATACGGGTTCGCAACTCGAGGTTCCCCAACGAGTCCAAACCGTACTCCGAAATCGGCCGGTCTGGGTCGATGGAACGGCGCAGAATCAGGCTGAGCTGCTCCGATACCAACCGCCGCACCCTGGTCGGCCACTCGTCGCGCGCCAGGTCATGCAGTTCCGCCCGGAACGTGCTGGTGTCCGCCGGCCGGTCGCCACTGGCTTGGAACGCCTCGGCGAACGGGCTGCGGGCCGCCAGATCGGTCAGCCACGGCGTCCCGATGATCGGCGCGTAGCCGCTGTAGGCGCGATCGTGACGCAGCAGCGCCTCGAAGGCATGCGCGCCCTCGTCCGGGCTGATCATCGCGGTGTCGCCGGCGGCGGCCAGGTGCTTGCCGGCACCGATCTCGTCCCATGCCGCCCATGCGATCGCGGTGGCGGGCAGCCCCTGCGAACGGCGCCAGTGGGTGAACCCGTCCAGCCAGCTATTGGCCGCGGCGTAGGCGCCCTGCCCCGGCGAGCCCATGAGGGCGGCCGCCGAGGAGAACGAGCAGAACCAGTCCAGCGGCTGTGCCGTGGTGGCCCGGTGCAGGTGCCAGGCACCGTAGACCTTCGGAGCCCAGTCCCGATCGATCAGCTCGTCGCTGATGTTGGTCAGGATCGCGTCCTCGACGACCGCGGCGGCGTGTAGGACACCGCGCACGGCCAGTCCCGTTGCAGTGGCCACTGCCACCAGGCGGTCGACCGTCTCCGACAGTGCGATATCGCCGCTGACGACCTCGACCTCGGTACCGGCGGCCCGCATGCGGGCGATCTCCGCCAGCGCTTCGGCCTTCGGCTCAGACCGCGAGTTCAGCACGATCCGGCCGCAGCCGGCGCCGGCCATCTTCGAGGCCAGGAACAAGCCCAGCCCGCCGAGACCACCGGTGATGATGTACGAGCCGTCCCGGCGGAAGACCTTGGCCTGCTCCGGCGGCACAACGACATTGCTGTGGCCCACCTTCGGCACCGACAGCAGCAGCTTGCCGGTGTGCTCGGCCGCACCCATCACGCGGATGGCGGTGGCGGCGTCGGCCAGCGGGTAGTGCGTGGTCTCCGGTTGCGGCAGCACACCCTCGGCGGTCAGCCGGTAGACGGTGCTCAGCAGGTCGCGGATCTGCTCGGGGTGCGTGGTGGCCATCAGCGCCAGGTCGACACCGTAGAAGGAGAGGTTGCGACGGAACGGGAACAGCCCGAGGCGCGTGTCGCCGTAGATGTCCTTCTTGCCGATCTCGACGAACCGGCCACCGAAGGCCAGCAGGTCGACGCCGGCCCGCTGAGAAGCGCCGGTCAGCGAGTTGAGCACGATGTCGACGCCGTAACCGTCCGTATCCTTGCGGATCTGCTCGGCGAAGGCGGCGCTGCGCGAGTCGTAGACATGGGTGATGCCCATATCGCGCAGGATGTCGCGGCGCTCCTCGGTACCGGCGGTGGCGAAGATCTCCGCCCCTGCGGCGCGAGCGATCGCGATCGCGGCCTGCCCCACACCACCGGTAGCGGAGTGGATCAGCACCTTGTCGCCGGACTTGATCTTGGCCAGGTCGTGCAGGCTGTACCAGGCGGTGGCCGACGCGGTCGACACCGCGGCGGCCTGATCGTCACGCAACCCCGCGGGCAGCGTCACGGCCACGTCGGCGTCGCAGGTGACGAACGTTCCCCAGCAGCCGTTGGGCGACATGCCGCCCACGTGGTCGCCCACCCGGTGTGAGGTGACCTGCGGGCCGACCGCAGTGACCACCCCGGCGAAGTCGATGCCCAGCTGCGGGTGCAGACCCTCGAAGCTCGGGTAGCGACCGAAGGCGAGCAGGACGTCGGCGAAGTTCAGGCTGGACGCGGTGACTGCGACCTCGATCTGACCCGGTCCCGGCGGGATGCGGTCGAAGGCAGCCAGCTCGAGGGTCTGCATATCGCCCGGCGTGCGGATCTCCAGGCGCATGCCGTCACGGGAATGGTCGACGACCGTGGTGTAGCGCTCGTCGGGCCGCAGCGGGCTCGGGTGCAGATGCGCGGTGTACCACTCGCCATTGCGGAAGGCGGTCTCGTCTTCTTCCGAACCGCTGAGCAGGACCCGGGCCAGCAGCTTGGCGTCGACATCGTCGTCGACGTCGATCTGGCTGGGGCGCAGCTGCGGGTACTCGGCGCCGACCACGCGCAGCAGACCACGAAGGCCGGCCTGCTCGAGGTTCGGCCGGTCGTCGGCCAGCACGGTCGCAGCGTTGCGGGTGATGACGTAGAGCCGCGGCGGCTCGCCGGCGGTATCGGCCAGCTCACGGGCGATGCGCACCAGATGCCGCACGTGCTCTCCCCCGCGATGCGGCAGCTGCTCTTCGGGGCAGCCGTTGCGTGCGCCGCTGACGACGACGACGTTGGCGAAGCCGCCTTCGGTGAAGTACGACTGCAGCCGCTCGGCGTTGCCCGGGTGATCGGCCTGCTGCGGCCAGGACATCGTGGTCACGTCGGCGTCGTTGAGCTTCAGCGCGTCGGTGAGCGCAGAGGACAGCAGATCGGCGGCGTCGGAGGTGCTGACCACCAGCCACGTCGCGGAGGTGGTGTGGGTGATCTCGGCGACCTGGTTCTGGCGCCATTCGATGCCGAGCAGACGCTCGTTGAGCACCCGGTCGCCCTCGTGGTCCTCGGACATCCCGGTGCCCATCCGCAGACCCTGGACGGTGAACAGCACGGTGCCGTAGTCGTCGAGCAGATCGATATCAGCCTCGACCGACGAGCCGTCGAGCGAGGTGACCCGGGTCAGGCAGTAGCGCGCATTGCGGGTCGCGCCGTGCACCCGCAGGCGGTCTACGCCCAGCGGCAGCAGCAGCCCGCCGGTGCCGGAGGCCTGCACGCCCGGATGGGCCGCGACCGACTGGAAGCACGCGTCCAGCAGCGCCGGGTGGACGCCGTAGGAGGTCTGCTGGTTGCGGATCGAGCTGGGCAGGCCGATCTCGGCCAGCACGGTGTCGGCGGTCTCGTCGGCGGCGTTCACGGCGACCAGCGCGGTGAACGCGGGGCCGAACTGCACACCGCGGCCGTCGAACCACTGCCGCACACCCTCGCCGTCAGTGCGGTTGGGGTGAGCGTCGCGCAGCACATCCATGTCGTAGGTGTTCGGTGCTCCCCCGGCCTCGCCGAGGTGCAGCGTCGCGCCGGCGCGGCGTTCCCGCTCACCGTCGAGGTCGGTCTCCACGACGAAGTCGAGTACTCCGGAGCCGTCCGCCGCGGCGACGGCGCTGACCGGGGTCTCGTCCTTGAGCAGCAGCATCGCCTCGAACGTGACGTCGCGGACCTCGGCGTCGTCACCGAACACGGTGCGCGCGGCGGCCAGCGCCATTTCGCAGTACGCCGCACCCGGCAGCGCCGCGACGTTGTTGATCTGGTGGTCGACCAACCACGGATGGGCTCCGGTCCCGACCTCGGCAGCCCAGGCGTGCCGCTCGGGCTCCTCCAGCAGCCGGACGTGCGAGCCCAGCAGAGGGTGCGCAGCCACCAGGTGCGCGCCGCTCGCCTTGTGGTCAACGCCGTCGGCGATCAGGACCAGGCTGCGGTGCGTCCAGGTGGGCAGCGGTGCGTCGACCAGCCGGCCGACCGGGTAGAGGACCGAGAAGTCGACCTGCGCGCCTGCCGAGTACAGATCGCCGAGGAAATCGCCAAGGCCGTTCGGGACTTCCTGCGCGCGACGCATACCGGCCAGCGCGGCGACGCTGATGTCCAGCGTGCTTGCGGTCTGGTCGATGGCGCGGATCAGCAGCGGGTGCGGAGCCAGCTCGCCGAAGACCCGGAAGCCGTCCTCCAGAGCCGTCTGCACGGCAGCCGAGAAGCGGACCGTGTGGCGCAGGTTGTCCACCCAGTAGTCGGCATCGCAGTACGGCTGCTCCCGGGGATCGAACGACGTCGCCGAGTAGTAGGGCACCTCGGGCGCCATCGGCGTGATGTCGGACAGCATCTCGGCGAGCTCGTCGAGGATCGGATCGACCTGCGGCGAGTGCGACGCCACGTCGACGTTGACCTCGCGGGCCATGATCTCGCGGGCCTCCCAGCCGGCGACGATCTTGCGGACAGTATCGGTGGCACCGCCGATGACGGTCGACTTGGGCGACGCGACGACAGCGACGACGACGTCCTCGATGCCCTGTTGCTCGAGTTCTTCGCGCACCTGCTGGGCGGGCATCTCGACCGACGCCATCGCGCCCCCGCCGGCCAGCCGCAGGCACAGCAGTGAGCGGCGGCAGATGACCTTGACGCCGTCTTCGAGAGACAGAGCGCCGGATACGACCGCCGCGGCGACCTCACCGAGCGAGTGGCCGATGACCGCGCCGGGCTGGACCCCGTAGGACTGCAGGGTGGCCGCCATCGCGACCTGCACGGCGAAGATCGTGGGCTGAACCCGGTGGATGCCCTCGACGGTCTCGTCAGCGGTCATCGCCTCGGTGACCGAGAAGTCCGACTCGGCGGCGATCAGCGGCTCGATCTCGGCGATCTTCGCGGCGAAGACCGGCTCGGTGGCCAGCAGACCGGTGCCCATCGCGGCCCATTGCGAGCCCTGCCCGGAGAAGATCCAAACCGGTCCGCGGTCGTCGTGACCAACGGCGGCCTGGTAAGGCTCGTCACCGTCGGCGACCTGGCGCAGCTGCTCGACCAGCGAAGCGCGATCCTCGGCGATGACCGACGTGCGCATCGGGCGATGCCCGCGCCGACGGCTCAGCGTGTAACCCAGATCCGGTAGCGACAGTTCGTCACCGGCGGCTTCGACCCAGTCCGCCAGGTTCGCCGCGGTATTGCGGAGTTCCTCTACGGAGGTCGAGCACACCGGGAAGAGCAGCAGATCCTTGCCATCGCGCTGCACCTGGCCGGCGTCGACGACGACGGGGGCTTCGGGGGCCTGCTCGAGAATCACGTGCACGTTGGTGCCGGACATTCCGTAGGACGAGACGCCCGCGCGACGCGGGCCGTCTTCCTTGGGCCACGCGATGTTCTCGGTCGGGACGAACATCCCGGTCTTGACCTTGGCGTTCTTGTCGGACAGCCGGTTGAAGTGCAGGTTTTGGGGCACCACACCGTGATGAACGGCGAGGACGGCCTTCATGAGTCCCAACACGCCTGCCGCGGATTCGGCGTGGCCGAAGTTGCTCTTGACCGAGGTGAGGGCGCAGGGGCCGGCGTTGCCGTAGACGGTGGAGATGCTGTTGAACTCGATCGTGTCGCCCACCGGGGTGCCGGTGCCGTGCCCCTCGACCATGCCGACGGTGGCGGGGTCGACGCCGGCGGCGGCCAGCGCGGCCTGGAAGACCGAAATCTGGGCGTCCTTGGACGGGGTGAGGATGTTCTCGGTACGGCCGTCCTGGTTGGAGGCGGTGCTCTTGATGACGGCGAGCACACGGTCGCCGTCGCGCTGGGCGTCGTCGAGCCGCTTGAGGACGACGATGCCGCAGCCCTCGGCGCGGACGAAGCCGTCGGCGGCGACGTCGAAGGAATGGCAGCGTCCGGTCGGCGACAGCATGCCCTGACCCGAGGACGAGGCGTAGAGGCGCTTGTCCAGCATCAGCATCACACCGCCGGCCAGCGCCATATCGCTTTCACCGTCGTGCAGGCTGCGGACGGCCTGGTGCACCGCGACCAAGCTCGAGGAGCAGGCGGTGTCCATGGTCACCGCGGGCCCGGTCAGACCGAGCGCGTGCGAAATGCGACCCGAGGCCATGCTGAACGGCGCGCCGGTGAACGCGTAGGCGTGATCGAAGGCACCCGCGTCGCTGGTGACCATCGCGTAGTCGTCGTGCGACATGCCGATGAAGACACCGGTCGCGGTGCCGGACAGCGACGACGGGGTGAAGCCGGCCTGCTCGGTGGCCTCCCAGCAGGTCTCCAGCAGCACGCGGTGCTGCGGGTCCATCGCGGTGGCCTCACGCTCGTTGATGCCGAAGAAGTCGGGGTCGAAGCCGGTGACGTCGTCGATGAACGCGCCCCACTTCGATACCGAGCGGCCGGGTACGCCGGGCTCGGGGTCGTAGAGGTCGTCAGCGTCCCAGCGGTCGGCGGGAATCTCAGTGACCAGGTCAGCGCCCTCGAGCAATGCCTCCCAGAGCTTGTGGGGCGAGTCGATACCACCGGGCAATCTGCAGGCCATCCCGACAACGGCGATGGGGGTGACAGATGTCTGACGCACCGCTCACACCTCACTTCTTGACACTGGGCAAGGCAACAAGTTCCGACCATGCAGCGGTAGCTACCCAGTCGACGTTGCCAATGTGCTCGGTAGCTTAGCCGTTTTTCGTTAAGACCGCGAGAAATGTTTGATGATTTTGATTAGGGATTGGGCAATGTGACCTTTGACCCTAACGTCGTGCCCGGTCAGGCGCATATCCGATTGCTGCGGATCCGGTGGCAGCAACCTGCGGGATCGCCGTTACGTTCCCGAGATGTCTCGTAAAAATCGCCCCTACCTGCATGTTTGGCAAGGCAATTTCGGCTTGATGACCGCCCCGATCGCTTCCGGCGGCGTGTCCGCGGCGGCGAGGAGGAAGTTGCAGAGTGTTTACTATCGCATTTTCGACACAAATTGGTATCAATGCGGATATAGCAAATAACGGTAATAAACTCTTCTCATTGGCTGGCTTCGATGATCAGAATTGCGGTGCTCCGGTAATCGAATAGTGTCAATTACTGACACCGCCGCCACGTGGGAGGCCCTAGATAGCGGTGTCATCCTGAGAGTTTCCGCAATCTCGCCTCAGGTATTTACGACCCGATAGCCTGCAGTTATGAGCAGCTCGCACAGGAGATGGCTACTAACCTGAGAGTAGGCTGAGATTTCAATATCCGGATCCAGCTAAACGTGATCCAGACCACATTTCTCAGGGTACGGAGACGTCGATTACCAGTTCCCCGATATTTCTGGCTACGAGTCAGCAAACGCGGCAGGATAAATGACCGGCTATTCGTGGATATTTGGCGAACTTTCCACCTGAGAGGGACTTTGGGACGGTTCAGCCGACGGCCGGTGACCTTTATCACCCCTTTAGCTGCGCCTTGTGAACTCCCTGTGAAAGTTTGCTGGAGGCCTTGAAGAGGGCGATTGGCGAGGTCGGCGGCGGCGACCCGGAACCCCGCGACCAGGCAACACGCCGAAGGTCAGGGACGCCAGCAAGAACCCGGCAGTGGCGACTGAAGGGCCGAACTACCCCGCAACAACCCCGGAGGCGAGCGGCCCAAAGGGCGCGCCGAACTCGGTGACGGGCGCAAAACCGTGCTTGCGAGCCGCCGCGGCGCCGCGCCGGATCAAAGCCGCGGTGGCCACGAATCCGGCCTGATCGGCCACGACGAACGGGGTCAGCAGCCGGTTGTGGATGAAGCTGAACGACAATCCCGATTCCGGAACCGCCCAGCCCAGCGATCCGCCCAGCCCCACATGTCCGAAGCCGGGCAACACACCCGGAATCGGCAGCGAGTGGTAACCGAGGTGGAAGCCGAGCGGCAGGATCAGATTGCGGTCCGGAGTCAGGTTGCGCCGGCCGGTCAGGCTGGCGACCAGCTCGCGCGACAGGTAGCGCTGGCCGTCGATCTCACCACCGTTGGCGATCGCGCCGTACATGCGGGCCAGGCTGCGCGCGGTGGCCACGCCGTTGGCAGCGGGCAGCTCGCTGTCCAGTAGTGGCATGGCGCCCTGGACCGTCGACCGCATGCCGGGGAAGTACATGGAGCCGAAGATCGCCGACCGCTCGAACGCCGCGATCCGGGGCGCGACGGTGTTGAAGATCGGGTTGGGGATGTTCAGTTGGGGTCCGATGATGCTCGCGGCCCGGGTCGGCGCCCCGGCAGGCGGTCGGCCCAGGTGAATCCCGTCGGTGTTCAGCGGCGCGGCCACCTCGGTGCGGATCAGGTCGCGCATCCCCGTCCCGGTGACCGCGCGGGCCAGACCGGACAGCAGCCAGCCGTAGGTGAGCGCGTGGTATGCGGGCTTGCCGAAGTTCCGGCCGACCGGCGCCGCCGCGATGCGGTCCTCCATGACCAGGTGGTCGAGCAGGTCACGACTGCGCACACCGCGCAGATGCGCAAGACCCGCGCGGTGCTGCATCACTTCGCGAACGGTGATGTCCGCCTTGCCGTTGGCACCGAACGCCGGCCAGTACTCGGCCATCGGAGCGTCGTAGTCGATCAGGCCGCGGTCGGCGAGCCGGTGGATGACCGTCGAGGCCACACCTTTGGTCGCCGAGAACACCATGGCCCCGGTGTCGGCGGACCAGTGCTGCCGTCCCCGCCGATCCGACCAGCCGGTCCACACGTCGACCACGGGCTCGCCGTCGAGATAGACCGCCAGCGCACCGCCGCCGAAGCGCGGATGCGGGAACATCGCAGCGAAGCTTCGCAGCGCGGAGGCGAAGTTCGGATCGGCGGCACCCTGCACCCCATGGGGCAGCGTGCCGTCTCTGCGAATCACCTGAGTCACAGATGGGAATTTAACCGGCCTAAGCACATCTGCAGCAAATTGTTGCCAAACCGTTAACTTGACACGCGGGCCGTCACATTGACTGTTCGGCTGCATCCAGGATTCTCTGGGCGGCCAGCGCGGGGGTGAGCTCACCGTCGCGGACCTGGCGTTCGATCTCAGCGCGCTGGGTGCGCACCGCCGGGTGGCTCAGCACCCGGTCCAGGACGGCGTCGCGCACCATCGACCAGGTCCAGTCGACTTGCTGTGCGCGGCGCCGCGCCTCGAACTCACCGGCTTTGGTCAAGACATCGCGATGCGCGAGAACGGTGTCCCACAGCTCCCGCAAGCCGGTGCCCTCCAACGCGCTCATCGTCAATACCGGTGGGCGCCAAATGGTTTCACGCGGATAGATCAGCCTGATCGCCGCTGACAACTCACGCGCGCACGCTTTGGCCTCGATGGCGTGCGCACCGTCGGCCTTGTTGACCACGACGATGTCGGCGAGCTCCAGCACCCCCTTCTTGATGCCCTGCAACTGGTCGCCGGTGCGGGCCAGGGTGAGGAAAACGAAGGTGTCCACCATGTTCGAGACGGTCACCTCGGACTGCCCGACACCGACTGTTTCGACCAGGATCACGTCGAATCCGGCGGCCTCGGCGAGCACGATCGTCTCCCGAGTCGCCTTTGCCACGCCGCCGAGAGTTCCCGACGTCGGCGATGGACGTATATAGGCATCCGCATGTACGGCAAGTTTCGCCATGCGGGTCTTGTCACCCAGAATCGACCCCCCGGTGCGGGTCGACGACGGGTCGACGGCCAGCACGGCGACCCGGTGGCCCTGTTCGATGAGGTACATCCCCAGCGCCTCGATCGTGGTCGACTTCCCCACCCCGGGCACGCCGGTGATACCGATGTGGACGGCCTTCCCGGCGTCGGGCATCAGCTCCAGCAGCAGGCGCTGGGCCCGGTCGCGGTGATCGGCACGGGTCGACTCGACCAGGGTGATGGCCCGCGACAGTGCCGCACGATCACCGGCGCGAATCGCCGCGGCCAGCACCTCGACGTCGGCGGCCATCAGGTGAGGTCGTAGCCGAGCCGCTCGGCGAGCTTGTGCAGCAGATCCACCGCGGCATCGGCGATCACCGTGCCAGGCGGGAAGATCGCGGTGGCTCCGGCGGCGTAGAGCTCATCGAAGTCACCGGGCGGGATGACGCCACCGACGACCACCATGATGTCGGGACGCCCCACCTCGGCGAGCGCATCGCGCAGTGCCGGCACCAGCGTCAGGTGACCGGCGGCCAGCGAGGACACCCCGACGACGTGGACATCGTTGTCGGCAGCCTGCTGCGCGACCTCCTCCGGGGTGGAGAACAGCGAGCCCACGTCGACGTCGAAGCCGATGTCGGCGAACGCGGTGGCGATCACCTTCTGCCCGCGGTCATGCCCGTCCTGCCCCATCTTGGCCACCAGGATGCGCGGCCGGCGACCATCGGACTCGGCGAACTTCTCCACCAATTCGGTTGCGGCACTCACATTCTGGGCCTTTCCGACCTCATCCCGATAGACACCCGCGATGGTCCGGATCTCCGCCTGATGCCGGCCATATACCTTCTCAAGGGCGTCGGAGATCTCACCGAGGGTGGCCTTGGCGCGCGCGGCGTTGATGGCCAGTGCCAGCAGGTTATTGCCCAAGTCGTCCTCACCGGACACGCCGGACGCGCCTGCCGCCCTGGTCAAGTCGTCCAGCGCGGATTGTGTCGCGCGCTCATCTCTTTCCGCGCGGAGTTGCTCCAATTTGGCCAGTTGCTCGGCGCGCACCCGGCTGTTCTCGACCTTGAGGACATCGATCTCTTGATCCTCGGTGACCTGGTACTTGTTCACCCCGATCAGCGGCTGGGCACCGGAGTCGATACGCGCCTGGGTGCGCGCGGCGGCTTCCTCGATGCGCAGCTTCGGGATGCCCTCGCCGATGGCCTGGGCCATGCCGCCGTGTTCGGCGACCTCGGCGATATGCGCGCGGGCCTTCTCGGCCAGCTGATGGGTCAGCCACTCCACGTAGTAGGAGCCGCCCCACGGATCGATCGGCCGGGTGGTGCCCGACTCCTGCTGCAGCAGGAGCTGGGTGTTGCGGGCGATTCGCGCGGAGAAGTCGGTGGGCAGTGCCAGCGCCTCGTCGAGTGCGTTGGTGTGCAGCGACTGGGTGTGGCCCTGGGTGGCGGCCATCGCCTCCACGCAGGTCCGCGCGACATTGTTGAACACATCCTGGGCGGTCAGCGACCAGCCCGATGTCTGCGAATGGGTGCGCAGCGACAGCGATTTGGGATTCTTGGCGCCGAACTCGGCGACCAGTTCACTCCACAGCAGCCGGCCTGCGCGCAGCTTGGCGACCTCCATGAAGAAGTTCATGCCGATGCCCCAGAAGAATGACAGCCGCGGCGCGAACTTGTCGACGTCCAGTCCGGCATCCCGGCCCGCCTTGAGGTACTCCACCCCGTCGGCCAGCGTGTAGGCCAGCTCGAGATCGGCTGTGGCACCGGCCTCTTGGATGTGGTAGCCGGAGATCGAGATCGAGTTGAACTTCGGCATCTTGGCGCTGGTGTAGCCGAAGATGTCCGAGATGATCCGCATCGACGGCTTCGGCGGGTAGATATAGGTGTTGCGGACCATGAACTCTTTGAGGATGTCGTTCTGGATGGTCCCGGCCAGCTTCTCCGGAGGCACCCCCTGCTCCTCGGCCGCCACCACGTAGAGCGCCAGGATCGGCAGCACGGCACCGTTCATCGTCATCGACACACTGACGGTGCCCAGGTCGATACCGTCGAACAACTGGCGCATGTCGAGGATGGAATCGATTGCCACACCCGCCATTCCGACGTCGCCGGCGACCCGCGGGTGGTCGGAGTCGTAGCCGCGGTGGGTGGCCAGGTCGAAGGCCACTGAAAGACCCTTCTGGCCGGCCGCCAAATTGCGGCGGTAGAAGGCGTTGGATTCGGCGGCGGTGGAGAATCCGGCGTACTGCCGGATCGTCCACGGCTGGTTGACGTACATCGTCGGGTACGGCCCGCGGATGAACGGCGGCTCGCCGGGGAAGCTGTCGAGCGGGTATCCCGCTTCGGCGATGGCGTCCCGGTCGGCGCCGACGTAGACCGGTTTGACCGCGATGCCCTCGGGGGTGTGCCACTCCAGCTGCTCGGCGGTGTAGCCGTGCGCGGCCGCCGCGGCGGCGACGTGTTCGACGACAGCTGCCTCCGTGGGCGCCGCCGTCGCGTGCTCACTGTGCAGTGGCACATCGGCGAAGCTGGGTACGGTCCCGGTGGTAGAAGCAGTCATATCAGGCCCCCAATCGGGTGAGTAGGGACGAAAGCGCTTCGACCGCATCGATTTTCGCAGTCAGGTAGCCGTCGGGTCGCGCGGCGGCCGGAACATCGGAGACCGCTTTCTCCGGGCCGGCCAGCAGGATCTGGTCGAGCCCGGCCGCTCGTGCGGCGGCCACCACATCGGAGGCATCCGTGCCATAGCGGGCGTCGGTGCCGCAGATGACCGCTACCGACGCACCGGCGTCGGCGATCGCGGCGGCCGTCCCTGCGGCGTCGACAGTGCCGGGGTTGACAGCTTCGATCCCGCCGGAGGCCAGCAGGTTGACCGCGAACGTGGCGCGGATGTTGTTCTCGGCCAGCGGCCCCAGCGGCAGCAGCAGGACCAGGGGCCGTGAACCGGTGCGCTCCAGGTAGGCATCCGACCGGTCGCGCAGCGCCTCGAAACCGGCCGCGTAGCGCCGCACCGTTTCCGCCGAACTGTAATGCGGCAATGGCGGTTCGGACAGATTCGGGAACTCATTGATTCCCGTCACCGGAGTCCGCCGGTGGGCGATGTCGTCGGCCCGGCGTACTCGCACGTCCTCGATCTGCTCGGCGATGTGATCGCGGGCGGCCACGAACCCGCCCCTGGACTCGATGTCCTGGAAGTGCGACCACGCCGCGGCGGCAAGGTTGTTGGTGAGGTCCTCGACGTACCAGGAGCCTCCGGCGGGATCCAGCACCCGCCCGATGTGCGACTCCTCGAGCAAGAGCAGCTGGGTGTTGCGCGCGATACGTCGAGCGAAACCCGCACTGATACCGGGGAACCCGCTCGGGATCGCCACGTCGAACGGCAGCACCGCCACGGTGTCCGCTCCCCCGACACCGGCGCCGAATGCGGCCAGCGTGGTCCGCAGCATGTTCACCCAGGGGTCGCGCTGAGTCATCATCGGCAGCGAGGTGACCGCATGTACCGTCACCGCCCCGCTCTCGGGCTGGCCGAGCACTTCCGCGACGCGGGCCCAGAGTTGGCGTGCCACACGGAATTTAGCGATGGTGACGAACTGGTCGTCGTCGGCCACCAGCCGGAAGCTGATCTGGCGCAGAGCGTCGGCGACATCGATGCCAGCGTCAACCAGCGCCCGCACGTAGTCGACCGCTGCACCCAGCACCCCGGCGAGCTCCCAGGCCGCGTTGGCGCCGCGGTTGTGGAACGCCGGTCCGTCGACGGTGATGGCGCGCACCCCGGCGCTGCCGGCCAGATTCGCCGCGACTCGGGTGACGTCCTCGATCGCCGGAGCGCTCAGGCCGCTCAGCGGGGCGGTGATCGGGTCGGCGCCCAGGTCGATCGACAGTCCAGTTCCCCGGGTCGCTGCGCTCCTGCCCGCCGATGTAGCGCGCTGCGCGTCGCCTGCACCGGCCACCAGGGCCAGCACCGCGTCGGCAGCGGCGTCGAACTGCGCCCCGGCCTCGACGATCACCGGCGCGAGCTCAAGGTAGACACCTTCCAGCAGCCGGTCCAGATCGGCGGGGGCAACACCGTTGTCCCCGACGCGCAGCACCAGCGCGCTGACCCCGTCACCGAGCGCACCCAGCACGACGGCATTGCCGTCGGCGACGGCGCCGGTGAAGCCCGGTCCGGGGAACACCTCGGCGACTTTCCAGCCGGCCACGACGTCACGGCGGGCGTCAGCCCCGCGGACGAACGGCCAGGTGCCGGGCAGCGGCGGTTCCGGCAGAGCGTCGAGCGCGGTGTAGAGCGGCCGGATCGGGAAGCCCTCGTAGGTGGGCGAGTCCAGCAGCGTCTCAGGTTCAGCGGGCAGATCCGCCGGGTCGCGCCTGCTGCTCTTGGCCAACACTCCTGCCACCGCGGTGCGCCAGCGGGCGCGGCTCGCCTCCATCTCGACCGACACCTCTACCGACACCGGCAACTCCTGTTGTCGCAGCAAGGGGGCATCCCTCCGCGGGAACGCCATCAGACCATCAGGCTAAATGATGACCTCAGGCGTCACGTCGCCGAGTAGGCAGGCCCGTAATCTTGGTAAACGTGACCCCCAAGACCCGCAGCACACTGCGCAGCGTGAGCTCAGCGGTGGTCTCCACAGCGCGCCAGGTGTCCCGGACGCGCATCGTCGTCACCGCGATCGCCACTGTGATTCTCGTCGCAGTCGTGCTGCTGGTGCCGCTCCCGACGGCCGTGCAGCTGCGGGATTGGGCGACGTCGCTCGGGACATGGTTCCCGTTGGCGTTTCTCGCCGCGCACATCGTCGTCACCGTGTTCCCATTCCCCCGCACCGCATTCACACTCGCCGCGGGTCTGCTGTTCGGTCCCGGCCTCGGTGTGGTGATCGCGGTGGTCGCCAGCACCGCGAGCGCGCTGATCGCGTTGCTGCTGGTGCGTGCGCTGGGCTGGCAGCTCAGCAGGCTGGTCAGCCACCCGGCGGTCGAGTCGGTGGACGCCCGGCTGCGCGCCCGCGGCTGGCAGGCGATCTTCTCGCTGCGGATGATCCCCGCGGTCCCGTTCTCGGTGCTGAACTACGCCGCCGGGGCGTCGGCTGTGCGGCCGATGCCGTATTTCTGGGCCACGCTGGCCGGGCTGATTCCCGGCACCGCCGCGGTGGTGTTCCTCGGCGACGCGCTGACCGGAAACATCAGCCCGCTATTGGTGCTGGTGTCGGTGTGCACGGCCGCCGTCGGCGTCGCCGGACTGGTCTACGAGATACGGGCGCATCGGCGCCACCACGCGGAACCGGCCGTTCAGGCGGAAGTGCGGGACGGCGACGACGTCGCTGCCAACACCCCGTAAGTCACCAGCAGGCTCGAGGCCGCGGCGAAATTACGGCCGAAGTCTCGCACCCGGACGTGCGAGCCGACGGCGAGAGAGAAGTACACCGTCAGCATCACCGCGGTGAAACGTGCCAGCGCGGGGAACCGCCAGACCGACGCCAACCCGATCGCCGAGGCGGCCTTCACCGGCGCGAAGATCCAGCGCTTGTCGCGCGGAAACTCGACAACATCGAGACATTCGGTGATGAACGGTGCCGGTATCGCGCACAGCGCCGCGTCGGCGGCCTGCCCGACCGCGAGGAGCGTGTAGATCCGCGCCAGCGCCGGCATGGGCTACTGCTCGTTGCCGTGCCGCGGGGCGTATTGCGGGTCGGCCGGCGGGGCTTGCTGCTCGGACAGCGGCGGGTAGGAACGCACCGGCGGGATGGCGTCCTGGGGCGGCAGTGCCGGAGCCGCGCCGACCGGGGGCACCGAGCTTCGGGCCTCGGCCTCGGCCCTGGCCACAGCCTGCGCGATCGCGGGGTCGGTCTTGGTGTCGAACCAGTCGGCAACCTCGTCGGCGTCGTCGTCGGCCTTGGGCAGGTTCTCCTCGACCGGTGAGGGCGTGTACCGGAATACTCCGTCCTCACCGGGCGCGCCGAGCATCTTGGTGAATCCCTGCAGCGCCGAACCAAAGTCGCTGGGCACCAGCCACACCTTGTTGGCTTCGCCCTTGGCCATCTGCGGCAACGTCTGCAGGTACTGGTAAGCCAGCATCTCCGGGGTGGGCCGGCCCGCCTTGATCGCCGCGAACGTCTTCTCGATGGCTTTGGCCTGGCCCTGTGCCTGCAGGTAGGACGCGGCCCGCTCACCTTGGGCCCGCAGGATCCGAGACTGCCGGTCGGCCTCGGCGGCCAGGATCGCGGCCTGCTTAGCGCCCTCGGCGGCCAGGATCTGGGCCTGCTTCTGGCCCTCGGCCTGTTTGATCGACGCCTCTCGGCTGCCCTCGGCGGTGAGGATCATCGCGCGCTTCTCGCGGTCGGCGCGCATCTGCTTTTCCATCGAGTCCTGGATGGAGGGCGGCGGGTCGATGCTGCGCAGCTCGACGCGGGCCACCCGAAGGCCCCAGCGGCCGGTGGCCTCGTCCAGCACGCCGCGGAGTTGGCCGTTGATCTGGTCGCGGCTGGTCAACGTCTGCTCGAGGGTCATACCGCCGACCACGTTGCGCAGCGTCGTGGTGGTCAGCTGTTCGACACCGACGATGTAGTTGCTGATCTGGTAGACCGCCGCCTGCGGGTTGGTGACCTGGAAATACACCACGGTGTCGATGTTGACGGTCAGGTTGTCCTCGGTGATCACCGGTTGCGGCGGGAACGACACCACCCGCTCGCGCAGGTCGACCCGGGCCCGGACCTTGTCGACGAACGGAATCAGCAGAGTGAGCTGCCCCGACACCGTCTTGCTGTAGCGCCCGAGCCGTTCGATGACGGCCGCCTCGGCCTGGGGGATCAGGGCGATGGACTTGGCGACGACGATGATCGCGAAGATCACCAACACCGCCAGCAGGACCAGAGCCGCTATGCCACCGTCCATGAAGGGTTCTCCTTACCCGTTCTTCCAGACGACCGCGGTCGCACCGTCTATATGCATGACGGTGACATGGTCACCCGGCTCGTAGACATCGTTGTCGTTGTAGGGGCGCGCCGTCCAGATTTCGCCGTCGAGTTTCACCTGGCCTTCATGCTGCGCCACCCGGTCGAGCACCAGCGCGCTCTTGCCTTCCAGCGCCTTGACGGGTTCGAGCAGACCCTCGCCTTTGGTGAATTTGCGGCGCAGCGCGGGGCGGACAGTCAGCAGAAGTAGCACCGAAACCACCAGGAAAACTGCACCGTCTGCCCAGATGGGCAAGTCCAGCAGCCAGCTCGAACCGGCGGCGGCCAGCGCGCCGCCGGACAGCATCAGCAGGAACATATCGCCCGTCAGCGCCTCGGCACCGGCAAGGCCCAGGGCGAACACGAGCCAGATCAGCGCCGCGGGCATGCCGCCAGGATATCCCGGCAATCCGCGGGAGGTTGGGAGAAAGCCAGTTCAAGGTGGAACCACTACACTGCGAGCATCATGTGGTGCCCGAGTGTTTCTCTGTCCCTGTGGGCGAATGCCTGGCTCGCCGGCCAAGCCGCGCCCGACGACGTCCTTGACGCGTTATCGGCTTGGGCACCAACACATTCGGTGACCGCCTACGACTCCGTCGCGGCTGGTCACACCGGCCTGCCGTGGCCAGATGTCGACGATGCGGGCGCCGTGTCACTGTTGCAGACGCTGCGGACCGTCGCCGGCCGCTCGATCGATTCCCGTCCGCCGGCGATCAGCGTCGCGCTGCCGGTGCCCGGCGATGTCCGCGGCCTGGCAGCCGGCACCCAGTTCCAGCGCGACGCATTGGCCTCCGGTGAGGCCATCATCGTCACCAGCCCCGCAGGCGACACCATCGGTCTGGTCCCCGATTTCGAGTACGACGACGTCGACGACGAGCTGCCCGATTGCGACCGGGTGCCCGAGCTGTGCGCGCTGTCGTGGACCGTGTACTCGCTGCCCGCGGCCCCGGTGGTCGACCACCTCGACCTCGGTGAGGCGGAGTACACCCTGCGGTCGGCGGTGCGATCCGCCGCCGACGCCCTGGGGGCTCTGCAGCTCGGCGCCGCCGGCGGTATCGACGATCCGCGCGGCCTCGTGGAGCAGGTTCTGGAGACCGGCAGGCACCACCGCGCCCCCGATCACGCTCCGACGCGGGCGCTTCGGGTGCTGGAGAACGCCGCGCACGTCGACGCGATCATCACCGTCAGTTCGGGATTGATGCCGATCGGCACGCAGAGCGCCTCCGAAGCTCAGATCGCCAACGAGGCGCTTCGGCCGCTTGCATCGATCGTGCGCGCGGCGCGGATCGCCGCGGTCACCGCGATCCTGCACTCGGCCTGGCACTAGGCTCACACACGTCGGTGCAGAACCGGCCGTCGACGCTGGACCCATAGCCCGGAACCGGCTCGGCGCCAACCACTCTGGCTGGTTCGCGGCCGTCGCGCACCTCGTCGACGAGGTCGAGCACCAGCCTCGCGAAGCCCCGCTGCGCATTGGGCGTCGACGCGCGCGCCAAGGCGATCCCGAGTTCGTCAGCCTGCTGGCGCAATTCGTAGTCCAGGTCCCACACCACCTCGATGTGGTCGGAGACGAACCCCACCGGGCAGACCAGCACGGCTTTGGTACCAGATGCGGCGAGCGCCGAGAGATGTTCTGCGACATCGGGTTCCAGCCAGGGAACCTGCGGCGGTCCGGACCGGGACTGCCACACCACGTCGTAATCCCGGTAGCCGGCGGCAGCCGCGACCAGAGCCGCGGCGTACCGGACCTGGCGGGCATACAGATCCGGCCCGCACCGGTCGGCGGCGCGCAGCGGTATCGAATGGGCGGTGAACACCAACCGGGCATCGGCGCGCAGCGAGTCCGGCAGCGACGCGGCGGCGGCGGCAATAGTGTCGGCGAACATCGCCACCAGCAGCGGGTGGTCGAAGAACTGGCGCAGCTTCACCAATTCCGGGGCCTCGTCACCGACGGCGGCGCGAGCGCGGACGATGTCTTCCTGGTACTGCGCACAGCCGGAATAGCCGCCCCACGCCGACGTGGCGAACACCGCGGCGCGGCGCACACCGTCGGAAGTCATTGTGGCAAGGGTGTCCTCGACGAGCGGATGCCAATTGCGGTTGCCGAAGTACACCGGCAGTTGCTCACCGCGCTCGGCGAGTTCGGCGCGGATCTCGTCGATCAGGGCGCGGTTGATGCCGTTGATCGGGGATACCCCGCCGAAATGCAGGTAGTGCTCGGCGACCGCGGTCAGGCGCTCGGGCGGTATCCCCCGCCCGCGAGTGACGTTCTCCAGGAACGGCATCACCTGTTCGGGGCCCTCCGGTCCGCCGAACGAGAGAATTAGAAGTGCGTCAACCGCGTGCATCTGCTCTTCGCGCAAGCGCTCATCGCCCACTAGAGCAGCTGCGTGCTGGCGCCGCCGTCGGCGAAGATGATCGTGCCGGTGGTGGCCGGCAGCCAGTCCGACAGCAGGGCGCACACCGTCTTGGCGACCGGGGTCGGGTCCTTCATGTTCCAGCCCAGCGGGGCACGCTGATCCCAGCCCTCTTCGAGAAGCTTCATCTGGGCGCCGGCCTCTTCACCGAGCGCACCGCCGACGATGGCGCTCATCGCCAGGGTCCGGATCGGGCCCGCCGCAACGAGATTCGAGCGAACCCCGACCTTGCCCGCCTCGCGGGCGACGAACCGGTTGACCGACTCCAGCGCGCTCTTGGCGACCGTCATCCAGTTGTAGGCCGGCATCGCCCGGGTGGGGTCGAAGTCCATGCCGACGATGCCGCCGCCCGGGTTCATGACGGGCAACACGGCCTTGGCCAGCGAGGCGTAGGAGTACGCCGAGATGTGGATGCCCTTGGCGACATCCTCGTACGGCGCGTCGAAGAACGGGTTGATGCCCATCCCGGTCTGCGGCATGAAACCGATGGAGTGCACAACGCCGTCGATGCCGTTGCCCTCACCGATCTCTGCGGTGATCCGGTCGGCCAGCGTCGACAGGTGCTCTTCGTTCTGCACGTCGAGCTCGAGCAGCGGCGCCGGTTTCGGCAACCGGTCGGCGATGCGCTGGATCAGCTTCATCCGGTCGAACCCGGTCAGCACCAGTTCGGCGCCGGCCTCCTGGGCCACTTTGGCGATGTGGAACGCGATCGACGAGTCGGTGATGATCCCCGTGACGAGGATGCGCTTGCCTTCGAGAAGCCCTGTCATATCAGTCCTTATCTCCTAATGTCCCATGCCCATGCCGCCGTCGACGGGGATGACCGCGCCGGCGATGTAGCTGGCGTCCTCGGACGCCAGGAAGCTGACCGCCCCGGCGACCTCCTCGGCCGTCCCGACTCGTTTGGCCGGGATGAAGTCCAGCGCACCCTCCTGGATCCGCTCGTCGAGCGCACGGGTCATCTCGGTGTCGATGTAGCCGGGCGCGACGACGTTGGCGGTGACGCCAGCCTTGGACATCTCACGGGAGATGGAGCGGGCCATCCCGATCAGGCCGGCCTTGGCGGCCGCGTAGTTCGACTGGTTGCCGATACCCCACATACCCGAGACCGATCCGATGAAGATGATCCGGCCGAAGCGTTTGCGCTGCATGCTCCGCGACGCCCGCTGGGCCACCCGGAACGCACCCGTCAGGTTGGCGTTGATGACGCTCTCGAAACGCTCTTCGGTCATCCGGATCATGAACGCGTCCTGGGAGATGCCGGCGTTGGACACCAGCACCTCGACCGGGCCCTGGTGCTCCTCGACCTCGGTGAAGGCGCGGTCGACGGCCGCACTGTCGGTGACATCACACACGACACCGAACAAACCCTCGGGTGCACCGGAGCCACGGTGGGTGACGGCGACCTTGTGACCGTCAGCGGCCAGCCGTTGCGCGATCGCCAGCCCGATCCCCCGGTTTCCACCGGTGACGAGCACAGAACGGGAGACAAACGCCGGCTTCCCGGCTGGGTTCGCAGTGGCAGCTTCGCTCATTGGAGCCAACTTAGTGCCTGCGGTTCCTCGCGCCGAAATCGACACCGCCCCGGCGAAATGTAAGGGAGCCGCGTCAGCCCGGCAGGCGCCGGTTGATCAGCAGCGCGGTCAGTGCGGCGACGGCGAGCACCAGCGCGCCCAGGCGCAGCCAGCCGGTGCTGGCCTCGCCCTTGATGGTCTCGTAGCCGATCTGGTCCTGCAGCGAGGTGAAAACCTCCTTGAGCTGCTGCAGGCTCGATGCGGTGTACGCGTTGCCGCCGGAGAGTTCCGCGATCTTCTTGAGCATCTCGTCGTCGACCGGGACCGGCTGGCGCTGGTCGTTGATCTCGACATAGCCGTACGGGGTGCCGAACGACACCGTGGAGATCGGCACGCCCTGGTCCTTGGCCGTCCGGGCCGCGGTGAACGCGCCCTTCGGGTTGTCCGGGTTCGACGGCACGGTCTCCTTGCCGTCGGACATCAGCACGATGCGGGCCGGCGGCGGGGTGTCACCGCCACCGATGACGGCACCGACGGTCGCGATGGCCTGCAGCGAGGTGAAGATCGCCTCACCGGTGGCCGTGCGGTCGGCCAGTTGGAGCTTGTCGATCGCGTTCTTGGTGGCATCGCGGTTGGTGGTCGGCGACACCAGCACGGTGGCCGTGCCGGCGTAGGCGATCAGGCCCAGGTTGATACCGGGGGTGAGCTGGTCGGCGAACTGCTTGGCGGCCTCCTGCGCGGCGGCCAGCCGGCTGGGCTCGACATCGGTGGCGCGCATCGACTGCGAGACGTCGATGGTCAGCATCACCACGGCACGGTTGCGCGGGATCCGCACATCGTGGGTCGGCCCGGCCATCGCGATCGTCAGCAGCACCAGCGAGGCGATCAGCAGGATGGCCGACAGGTGCCGCCATCGGTTAGGCCGTTTGGGCGCAACGGTTTCCAGCAGCTCCATGTTGGCGAACCGCAGGACGCGCTTCTGCCGCGCGTACTGCACGATGACGTAGAGCCCGACCAGTCCGGCGATGACGAGCAGGAAAAGGAAGAACCACGGGTGTTCGAAGCCGGACAGCGTCATCGGCCCGAGCAACGGCAATGTCATTGGCGGCCCGCCATGGCGCCGCGGCGACGGGACGCGACGAACCGCACGATGTCGGCGATCCAGTCGCGGTCGGTGCGCAGGGTCATCATCGGCGCGCCGCAGCGGCGGAAGGTGCGCGCCACCTCATCGCGGTGCACCGTGGCGGCGCGGGCGAAGTCGTCGCGCAGCTGCTCGTCGATGGTGAACTCGCGGGTGGCCCCGGATTCGGTGTCCTGCAGGATCACATCGCCGACCGGAGGTAGTTCGACGTCGCGCGGGTCGAGCACCTCGATGCCGAGGACTTCGTGGCGCGCGGCGATCGCGCGCAGCGGACGCATCCACGTGATCGGGCCGAGGAAGTCACTGATCACCACGGCCATGCCGCGGCGGCGCTCGGGCCGGCGCAGCGCATCGATGGCGGCGGCCAGGTCTCCGCGCACTCCGGGCGGCGCCTTAGGCATGGTGGCAATCGTCCGCAGCATCGTCTGCTCGTGGTTGCGGCCGGACAGCGCCGGGACGCGGGTGATCTGGTCGCCGTTGGCGATGATCGCGCCGAGGCGGTTGCCGCCGCCGCTGTTGAGGTAGGTGATCGCCGCCGCGGCGGCCACCGCCAGATCGCGCTTCTCGCAGCCGGTGGTGCCGAAGTCGAGGCTGGCCGACATGTCGACCACCAGCCACGTCTCCAGTTCGCGATCGGCGATCATCTGCCGGACGTGCGGCACCTGCGTGCGCGCAGTGACGGACCAGTCCATCCGGCGGACGTCGTCGCCCGGTTGGTAGATGCGCGAATCCCCGGGTTCGGACCCGGGCCCGGGAATCAGGCCCAGATGGTCACCGTGCAGAACACCGTCGAGTTTGCGCTTGATCGTCAGCTCGAGGGTGCGCAGCGCCGCCGAAAGCTTGGCGTCACCGATCTCACCGCGCTGGAACGACGGCGGGTGGATGGTTCCCGAGTCGCTCACCGACCGTTGGCACCCGCCCCGGCGGGAACCACCGGCGGCACGGAATGTCCTTGCTGCGGAACGGCATTGACCTGAGGCAGTGCAACCGTCTGCAGGATCCGGTTGATCACCGTCTCGGCCTTGATGTCATCGGCGAGCGCGTCGTAGGTCAGCACCAGGCGGTGCCGCAGCACGTCGGGGATCACGTCGATGACGTCCTGCGGGATGACGTAGTCGCGGCCACGCACCAGCGCCAGGGCGCGGGCGGCGGCGATGATGCCGAGCGATGCGCGCGGGGAGGCGCCGAACGCTACCCAGGCCTTGACGTCGTTGAGGCCGAACTGTTCGGGCCGGCGGGTCGCCGTGACGACCCGGACCACGTAGTCCACGAGTGCGTGGTGGACGAAGTTGTTGGCGGCGACGTTCTGCAGCCGCAGCAGGTCGCCGGTCTCGAGGATCTGCTTGGGCTCCGGCGGGGTGACACCCATCCGGTAGATGATCTCGCGCTCTTCCTCGGGCGACGGGTAGTCCACGTTGATCTTGAAGAGGAAGCGGTCGCGCTGGGCTTCCGGCAGCGGGTAGACGCCCTCGTTCTCGATCGGGTTCTGGGTCGCCATCACCAGGAAGGGCTTGGGCAGCTCGTAGGTCTTGCCGCCGATGGAGATCTTGCGCTCGGCCATGACCTCTAGCAGCGCCGACTGCACCTTTGCCGGCGCGCGGTTGATCTCGTCGGCGAGCAGGAAGTTCACCACGACGGGCCCGAGTTCGATATCGAACTCCTCCCGGCCTTGGCGGTAGATGCGGGTACCGATGATGTCGGTCGGCACCAGGTCAGGGGTGAACTGAATACGGGCGAAGGTGCCGCCGACCACCTTGGCGAAGGTCTCCACTGCCAGCGTCTTGGCGACGCCGGGGACACCTTCGAGCAGCACGTGGCCCTTGGCCAGCAGGCCGACCAGGATGCGCTCGACGAGCAGGTCCTGACCGACGATGATGCGCTTGACCTCGAAGACCGCCCGTTCCAGGGTGCTCACCTCGCCGGCCAGACCGTTACCGCCGGACGGCGGGGCGGCCGGGGCTCCGGCCGGTCCGGCAAACGCTCCGGGGCCTGCGGGCGACCCACCTGGTGACGTCATCGACTTCCTCCACAGCTGTTGGTTGAATCGGGCACCTCGGCACCCGCACACAACTATTCCAGGCGTTCTGGGATCCGTCGACGTGCCCCGTTCGCTGGCGCGTCGATGGCAGTCCGGGTTAGGTCTCGATGATGCGCGTCAGATAGGGCGTCATTCCCGCGGTACGGACCGGGCTGACGGTCACGTGACCGGCCGCCGACGACGCCTCGAGCATCTGGCCGTTGCCCAGATAGATGGTGACGTGCTGGGTGCCGTTCGGCCCGTAGAAGATCAGATCGCCGCGTTTGGCCTGCGACGGCGGGATGTGCCGGCCGGCGTTGTACTGGTCACCGGAGTACTTGGGAATCTGCACACCCACGCCCGCGAAAGCGTAACGGGTGAAGCCCGAGCAGTCGTAGCCGACCTTGCCCGCGTCCTCTTCCACACCGGCGCTGGGTCCGTTGATCGCGCCGCCACCCCAGGAGTAGGGCACGCCCTGTTGCGAGGCGCCGCGCGCGATCACGTACTCGATGGCCTGCGGTCCGCGGACCCGGCCACCGGGTAACGCGGACGGTGAGCCGCCGCCGAAGCCGAGGCCGGCCAGGAACTTGCGGCCCAGGTCCATGGTGGCCTGCGCGGACTGCTGGGCAACCTGCAGGGAGGCGTTGGCCACCGAAAGCGGGTCGCCGGGGGCGCCCGCGCTCAAGAGCTTGGGCAGCGTCGGATCCCACTCCCCTGGGTCGGCGTTAGCGGGACTGGCAAGACCAATCGCCAGTGTCAGTGCCGTCAGGACCGTCCCGACGAAGAGCCGTCGAGAAGTGTTGCGAGACATAGGAAAAGCTCCTGTACAACTCCGTCAGTATTCGATGTAGCGGATGACGAACGGTGTCATACCGCTGGTGCGCACCGGCGAGATCTTGACGTTCGATCCGGTGTAGGGAGCCTCGAGCATCTGGCCCTGGCCCAGGTAGAGGGTCACGTGCTGGCTACCGCCGGGGCCGTAGAAGATCACGTCGCCGCGGCGCATCTGGGACGACGGGATCTTGCGGCCCATGTTGTATTGCGAACCCGAGTAGTGCGGCAGTTTGATGCCGACGCCGGCGAACGCGTAGAGGATGAGCCCGGAGCAGTCGAACCCGACCGTGCCTGCGCCGCTGTCGATGCCGTTGCTGGGGCCGGTGGCGCTGCCGCCACCCCAGGAGTACGGCACACCCATCTGCGACATGGCGCGCTTGATCACGTATTCCGAGGCCTGTGCGCCGTAGACGTAGGGAATCGCCCCGTTGGTGATCCCGGTGTCATCGGGCTTCAGGATGCCGAGCTTCTGCAGGAAGCTCTTGCCCATCTGCTTGGTCGCGTTCAGCGAAGACGACGAGATCTGCAGCACGGCGTTGATGATCTGGATCGGGTCGCCGGAGACGAAGGCGCTGGGCACCATCGGCAACGTGGCGTCCCACTCCGAAGCACTACCGAATGGCGGGACCTTGCCTCCCGCGTCCGGCGCCTTGGATGAGCCCGGCGCGGCCGGATCCCAGCGATCCCCCGGGGTCGCCGGGCCGGTCGCCGCCGACTGCGGCACGGCGGCAGGCGAATTCGCCGGCGCCGACCACTGCCGGGCCGCGTCGAGCTTGTCCTGCGCCGCCTTTCGCTCAGCGGCCAGCCGGTTGATCTCGGCCTGCTGATCGCCGAACGTCTTCTGCGCCTGGGTCAGCGCCGAGACCGCAGTCTGCTGGCTGGCTTCGGCGTCGATGACAGCCTGGTCGGCCTTCTGCTTGGCCAGCCGGGCCGCGGACTGCTTGTTGACCTGCTCGGTGCGAGCACGCTGCAGATCGGTCATCACCTGTTCGGAGCTCAGCGCCAGCGCCTGGTTGGCCGACGCGGTGGAGATGATGTCCTCGGGAGTCGACGCCATCAACAGCGACGCCGACGGTCCGTTCATGTAGGCCGCCACCGCGAACTCGTCAAATCGCTTCTGGGCGTCGGCAATTGCGGCGTTGGCATCGTTGACGGCCGCGGCGCTGATGTCGACCTGCGCACTCGCGGCAGTCGCCGCATCCCGCGCATCCTGCACGTCGACCAGCGCCTTGTTGACGCTTTCCTGCTCGGCCTGCACTTTGGCGCCGATGTCCTGCAACCGCTGGTTGGCGTCGGCGACGTCGGCGATCAGTCCCGCGATCGCGTTGGGGCCGGCCCCCGGCTCGGCGTGAGCCAGTCCGGGCGTGCTCAGTGTCATGGCGACGCTGAGTGCCAACGGGCCGATCGGCTTGACGATGCGGATGGCCGGCCGGACAAGCGAGGCGCGATGGGAACGTCTCATCTGACCCTGGTCTCCTCTGCTCCACGTGCAGTCACGCCAGTAACAGATGTCACATCAGTCACATCAATAACAATGGCGACAACTGCACCGTACGTCACATTTGTCGCAGAGGAAACTTCCGGCAAGAATTACATGATTGTCATTTACGGGATGTTGCCGAAAAGTAATCTTATTGATTTGCCAGATAGGGCTATTTTGCCTGCTCAGCCGGGGTAATGGCATTTTGCGAGCGCCGCGCTCGAAGCTGCAGAACTCGGGTCAAAACAGCCGCCGCAGCCACCCCGATCACGAGCGCGAACGTTAATCCGGACCAGGGAAAGTCCGGTGTTTGCAACTGATCGACAAATGCCTGCGTGCCGACCACCGGATTGGGTGCCGTCTTGGCCACATCCTGACCCGCCTCGAGGGTGACGCGGTCATAGGTAGTGCTGTAGGTCCCCGCCCATCCCGGGCTGAGCACCAACACCGTGGCACCGGGGTTGGCGTGGCCGATCTCGGTGGCCATATCGCGAAGCGGGGTGTCGATCTGCGGGCTCGTGTCCATCACGACGACCTTGAGGTCGACGCCGCGTTCGGCGGCCGCGGCCACCACCTTCTGTAGAGCGGCCGCATCGGCGGCAGGCGCGGCGACCCCGTCCTTGGCCACGTCGGCCTTGACGGCCGCGAGGCACTGGTCGACGGGGGTCGACGGGGCCAGGCCCACGCTGCTGCACACCTCCACCGGGATGAAGGTCGGCGCATGCAGAATCGTCACGATCGAAAACGGTACCTCGCGGGCCGATCCAGGGGTGGCACCACGCGCCGAGGAAGACAAGACTGACACCCAGGACCGTTGGCAGCCCACCAACACCGATCCGCCCGCTTAGCAGGACAACCGTACTGTTAGTATTGAAGACGCATGCCGACACAGCCCGTCGGCATCGATGACAACGCCGGGAGTTGATGTGAGCAGCAATGATTCACTGAATTCGTTTGGAGCGCGCGACACCCTCGAGGTCGGGGACAACAGCTACCAGATCTACCGCCTCGACGCGGTACCCGGCACCGAGAAACTGCCGTACAGCCTCAAGGTCCTTGCCGAGAACCTGTTGCGCACCGAGGACGGTGCCAACATCACCAAAGACCACATCGAAGCCATCGCCAACTGGGATCCCTCGGCCGAGCCGAGCATCGAGATCCAGTTCACTCCCGCCCGTGTGCTGATGCAGGACTTCACCGGCGTGCCCTGCATCGTCGACCTGGCCACCATGCGCGAGGCCGTGGCCGCGCTGGGCGGTGACCCGGAGAAGGTCAACCCGCTCTCGCCCGCCGAGATGGTGATCGACCACTCGGTGATCCTCGATGTGTTCGGCACCGCTGATGCCTTCGAGCGCAACGTCGAAATCGAGTACCAGCGCAACGGCGAGCGCTACCAGTTCCTGCGCTGGGGCCAGGGCGCGTTCGACGACTTCAAGGTCGTCCCGCCGGGCACCGGCATCGTGCATCAGGTCAACATCGAGTACCTGGCCCGGGTGGTCTTCGAGCGCGACGGCGTCGCGTACCCGGACACCTGTGTGGGCACCGACAGCCACACCACGATGGAAAACGGCCTGGGCGTGCTGGGCTGGGGCGTCGGCGGTATCGAGGCCGAGGCCGCGATGCTGGGCCAGCCGGTGTCGATGCTCATCCCCCGCGTCGTCGGCTTCAAGCTGACCGGCGAGATCAAGCCGGGTGTCACGGCCACCGACGTCGTGCTCACCGTCACCGACATGTTGCGCAAGCACGGTGTGGTCGGCAAGTTCGTTGAGTTCTACGGCAATGGTGTTGCCGAGGTGCCGCTGGCCAACCGCGCCACGCTGGGCAATATGAGCCCCGAATTCGGCTCCACCGCAGCGATTTTCCCGATCGACGACGAGACCATCAAATACCTGCGGCTGACCGGGCGGACGGACGAGCAGCTGGCGCTGGTCGAGGCTTACGCCAAGGCCCAGGGCATGTGGCACGACGCCGACCACGAGCCGAAGTTCTCCGAGTATCTGGAACTCGATCTCTCCACCGTGGTGCCGTCGATCGCCGGACCCAAGCGCCCGCAGGACCGGATCGAGCTGACGGACGCCAAGAACGCGTTCCGCAAGGACATTCACAACTACGTCGAGGAGAACCACCCCGCTCCCGAGACCAAGCTCGACGAGGCGGTCGACGAGTCGTTCCCGGCCAGCGACTCGGTGTCGCTGTCCTTCGCCGACGACGGCGCGGTCGACGCGTGTCCCTCGGCGGCCAACGGATCCGAGGGCCGGCCGAGCAAGCCGATCACGGTGAAGTCCGCCGAACGCGGCGAGTTCGTGCTCGACCACGGCGCCGTCGTAGTAGCCGGCATCACCTCGTGCACCAACACCTCCAACCCGTCGGTCATGCTGGGTGCTGCTCTGCTGGCCAAGAAGGCCGTCGAGAAGGGCCTGACCTCCAAGCCGTGGGTGAAGACCAATATGGCTCCCGGCTCGCAGGTGGTCACCGACTACTACAACAAGGCCGGCCTGTGGCCGTACCTGGAGAAGCTCGGCTACTACCTGGGTGGGTACGGCTGCACGACGTGCATCGGCAACACCGGCCCGCTGCCCGACGAGATCTCGGCCGCCATCAACGACAACGACCTGTCGGTGACCGCGGTGCTGTCCGGCAACCGCAACTTTGAGGGCCGCATCTCCCCCGACGTCAAGATGAACTACCTGGCGTCGCCGCCACTGGTGATCGCCTACGGCATCGCGGGCACGATGGACTTCGATTTCGAGGTTGATCCGCTCGGACAGGACACCGATGGCAACGATGTGTTCCTGAAGGACATCTGGCCCACGACAGCCGAAATCGAAGAGACCATCGCGTCCTCGATCAACCGGGAGATGTTCACCGCCAGCTATGCCGACGTCTTCAAGGGCGACGACCGCTGGCGCTCGCTGCCCACCCCCGAGGGCAACACCTTCGAGTGGGACGAGGCCTCGACCTACGTCCGCAAGGCTCCGTACTTCGACGGTATGCCCGCCGATCCGCAGCCGGTGAAGGACATCACCGGGGCCAGGGTGCTTGCCCTGCTTGGCGATTCGGTCACCACCGACCACATCAGCCCGGCTGGCGCGATCAAGAAGGGCACCCCGGCCGCGCAGTACCTGGAGGCCAACGGCGTCGAGCCCAAGGACTTCAACTCGCTGGGGTCGCGCCGCGGCAACCACGAGGTGATGATCCGCGGCACGTTCGCGAACATCCGGCTGAAGAACCAACTGCTCGACGACGTCTCCGGTGGCTACACCCGCGACTTCACTCAGGACGGTTCACCACAGGCCTTCATCTACGACGCCTCGCAGAACTACCAGGCGGCAGGCATTCCCCTGGTTGTGTTGGGCGGCAAGGAATACGGCTCCGGCTCGTCGCGAGACTGGGCGGCCAAGGGCACCAGCCTGCTGGGTGTGCGCGCGGTCATCACCGAGTCCTTCGAGCGCATCCACCGGTCCAATCTGATCGGCATGGGCGTGATCCCGCTGCAGTTCCCCGTTGGAGAATCTGCGTCGAGTCTCCGATTGGACGGCACCGAGGTCTACGACATCACCGGGATCGAGGACCTCAACAGCGGTAAGACGCCGAAGACCGTTCACGTCAAGGCCACCAAGACCGATGGCAGTGCGGTGGAGTTCGACGCGGTGGTGCGTATCGACACCCCCGGCGAGGCCGACTACTACCGCAACGGCGGCATCCTGCAGTACGTGCTGCGCAACATGCTGCGGGCCGGCTAGCCGGACGTGCCCCGGGTCAGCGAGGACCATCTGGCGGCCCGCCGTCGTCAGATCCTCGACGGCGCACGGCGCTGCTTTGCCGAGTACGGCTACGACAAGGCAACCGTGCGCCGCCTGGAGCAGACCATCGGCATGTCGCGCGGCGCGATCTTTCACCATTTCCGCGACAAGGACACGCTGTTCTTCGCCTTGGCGCGCGAGGATGCCGAACGGATGGCCGAGGTCGCCTCGAGCCAGGGCCTGGTTCAGGTGATGCGGGACATGCTGGCCGCACCCGATCAATTCGATTGGCTGGCCACCCGTTTGGAGATCGCACGCAAGCTGCGCAACGATCCGGTGTTCCAGCAGGGCTGGGCGGAACGCTCAGCCGAGCTGTCGGCGGCGACCAGCGATCGGCTACGCAGGCAGAAGCAGGCCGGCCGGCTGCGCGACGATGTGCCCAGCGATGTCCTGCAGGTCTATCTGGACCTGGTGCTCGACGGGCTGGTGGCACGACTGGCGGCGGGCGAAGATCCCCAGCGACTCTCGGCGGTGCTGGATCTGGTGGAGGATTCGGTGCGGGCCGACCGCTAGCCGATCTTGGCCTAGCTAATTTGCTCTTTCAGGGATGCGAAATCGGCGAGGTCCCAGACGTGGGTGAACGTGTCGCCGTCGACGCGGTAGATGGTGAATTCCGAGATCGTCACCTCGCGCCCGGTCGGTTCGATTCCCTCGAAGGCGCCGCGGTGAGTGCCGGTGACCGAGAAGTTCAGCGAGATGTGCGCCGCGTCGATGATCATGTTGCGCACGGTCCACCGCCAGTCCGGGAACGCCGCGACCAGTGGGGCGAACTGCGCCGTGACGGTATGTGCGTCCTTCGGTACGTCGTTGATGTAGATGGTCTGGGCGTAGAACGTGGTCATGCGCTCGAAGTCGTGATCGTTGCACGCCACGAGGTAATCGGAATAGAGAGACCGGAGCTGCTCGAAATCGTTTGCCATGTCATCGATTGTCCGGCAGAACAATTCGATGAGTGCCCCGAGGGCTAGCGGCGGGTGACGTGGTTGGGGCCACCGCGACTGCGCATCGTGGTCCCCGACTCGCGCAACAACGCGTGGATCGAGCCGTACGAACGGCCCGTCGACGTCACCAGAGTGCGAATACTCGCGCCGCCCTCGTAGGCGTTCCGCAGATTGTTCAGCAGTTGATCATGAGCTTCGGTTGGCTTCCTCATGATGACCCTCCCCGGTCGATCCGCGCCGTTAGACAGAAGAGTAGGAGCGCTTCACGGCGGATTGGCCGGAATCACCGAAATGGTTTATGCCAGTTGTCAGGCGAGCTCGATCAGGTCCCGATACTCGTCGGACCAATAGTCCTCGGTGCCGTCCGGAAGCAGGACGACCCGCTGCGGGTCGAGCGCTTCGGCGGCGCCGGGGTCGTGGGTCACCAGCACCACCGCACCCTGGTAACTGCGCAGTGCGTCGAGAACCTGTTCGCGCGAGGCGGGATCGAGGTTGTTGGTCGGCTCGTCGAGCAGCAGCACGTTGGCCGTCGAGGCCACCAGACCCGCGAGTGCAAGCCGGGTCTTCTCACCGCCGGACAGGGTGCCTGCCGGCTGGTCGAGCTGCGGGCCGGTGAACATGAACGCGCCGAGCAGGCTGCGCAGATCCTGTTCGCCGGTGTCGGGTGCGGCGTGGCGGATGTTCTCCCACACCGACGCACTGCCGTCGATCGTGTCGTGTTCCTGCGCAAAATATCCCAGCTTGAGCCCGTGCCCCGGTTCGATGGCGCCGGCGTCAGCAGTTTCCGCCCCGGCCAGGATCCGCAGCAGCGTGGTCTTGCCGGCACCGTTGAGTCCCAGCACGACGACGCGGGACCCTTTGTCGATGGCCAGATCGACGCCGGTGAAGATCTCCAGCGAGCCGTAGGTCTTGGTCAGGCCCTTGGCCACCAACGGGGTGCGACCGCACACGGCCGGGGTGGGGAACCGGATCTTGGCCACCTTGTCGGCGACCCGCTCGTCGTCGAGCTCGGCGATCATGCGCTCGGCACGGCGCAACATGTTCTGTGCGGCAACGGCTTTGGTTGCCTTAGCGCCCATCTTGGCGGCCTGGGTGCGCAGCGCACTGGCCTTCTTCTCGGCGTTGGCGCGCTCCCGGCGGCGGCGCTGTTCATCGGTGGAGCGGGCGTCGAGGTACTTCTGCCAGCCCATGTTGTAGACGTCGGCCTCGCCGCGCACCGCGTCGAGGAACCACACCCGGTTGACCACCTCGTCGAGCAGTTCGACGTTGTGGCTGATGATCACCAGGCCGCCGGCGTGCGACTTGAGGAAGTCCCGCAGCCAGCCGATGGAGTCGGCGTCGAGGTGGTTGGTCGGCTCGTCGAGCAGCAGCGTTGTGGAGGACGAGGAACCGGCGGCCCCACCTTCCGCGGCCGCGAACAGAATCCGGGACAGCTCGACGCGTCTGCGCTGCCCGCCGGACAGCGTTCGCAGCGGCTGGGTCAAAACGCGTTCGGGCAGCCCCAGGCTCGCGCAGATCCGGCCCGCCTCGCTCTCGGCTGCGTACCCGCCGAGGGCGGCGAAACGTTCTTCGAGCTGGCCGTAGCGGCGCACCGCCTTGTCACGCGCGGCATCGTCGACGACCTCGGCCATCAACGCCTGCTGCTTTTCCAGATCGGAGAGCAAGGTGTCCAGTCCGCGCGCCGACAGCACGCGGTCACGGGCCAGCACGTCGAGATCGCCCTCGCGGGGATCCTGCGGCAGATAGCCGACATCGCCGGTGCTGACGATGGTGCCCGCGTACGGTTCGCCCTCCCCCGCCAGGATCCGCATCGTCGTCGTCTTCCCGGCGCCGTTGCGTCCGACCAGACCGATGCGGTCGCCGGGCTGCACTCGCAGCGCCGGACCTTCCGCGAGCAGTAGCGTGCGCGCGCCGGCGCGGACCTCCAGGTCCGTTGCGGTGATCACGCGCACTGCTCCTTGCTGTTACGTCTTCTCGTCTGTGAACACGGGGGCACGGTCCTCGGCGCGCGCAGCGACCGCCTCTTCGAAGTTGGCGGTGAGCAGGCGCACATAGAGTTGCCCGAGGCCCTCGGCCTGCATATGACTTTCCAGGCTACCGGCGTCTAGTCCACTCCATAGCGTCCGCTTGGTCAACTCGGTGCCGGGGCGGGAGAACGCCGCGATGCGCGTCGCGATCTCGAAGCAGGCGGGCAACAACTCGTCCTCCGGCACCTGCCGGGATACCAGGCCGATCCGTTCGGCCTCCTGCGCGTCGACGTCGCGGCCGGTCAGCATGATCTCGAACGCCCGGGAAGACCCGATGGCCCGGGGCAGCAGGTAGCTCAGGCCCAGCTCACTGGCGGTCAGCCCGTTGTTGATGCCGGCGGCCCGGAAGTAGGCGCCGCTGGCGGCCACCCGGATGTCGGCGGCCAGCGCCAGGCACAGCCCGCCGCCGATGGCCGCGCCGTTGACCGCGGCGATGATCGGCTGGTGCAGCTTGCGCATGGCGAGGATCACATCGTCGAGCACCGCCATGGACCTCAGCCCGAACGACGGCCGGGTCAGTCCGGCGACGTGTGGAATGGAACCGGCGGACTTGTGGTCGGCACCCGACGAGAAGCCGCGTCCGGCACCGGTCAGCACGACAGCACGGACGGAGTTGTCGTGGCGAAGTTCGGTGAGAACTTCCAGGAGCGGCAGCATGACATCGAAAGCCATGGAATTCATCCGCTCGGGCCGGTTCAGAGTGACCAGAGCGACGTTGGGCTGCGGGTTTTCGACGAGGACGAAACCAGAGTCACGAATCACGGTTGCACGGTAACCCGTGCTGGGGGTTCCGGCGGGCAGGAGCGCAGCGACCCGGGGTTGGAGGCTACGTGTCTTGAGACTGAGACGCGGCGGCCGCGTCGACGTCGAATTCCTTGACCTGCGAGATCAGATCCTCCAGCGCGGCGGGCGGTAGCGCACCGGCCTGATTGAAGATCAGCTTGCCCTTCTTGAACGCCATCAGCGTCGGGATCGAGCGGATCTCGGCGGCAGCCGCCAGCTCCTGCTCGGCCTCGGTGTCGACCTTGGCGTAGACGACATCAGGGTGCTTCTCCGAGGACGCCGAGAAGGTCGGGGCGAACGCCCGACACGGTCCGCACCACGACGCCCAGAAATCCACCAGCACGATGTCGTTGCCGGTGATGGTGTCGTTGAAGTTCTGCGCGGTGAGGTCTTGAGTAGCCACGTCAGTCCTAACGTCAGGTTTCCGCTGTGTGTTCCCTGTCCGAACTAATACAAACGGCCGAGTGCGCTGGCCGCATCGAAACCGCCGAACTGGTCGAGCTTCCCGTCCCGCACGCGGTTCACCCAGGCGGGATCAGCGAGCAGCGCACGGCCCACCGCGACGATGTCGAACTCACCGGCCTCGTATTGGTCGAGCAGCCGGTCGATGGACGACGGCGGGATCGGCCCGCCGGCTTCCCCGGGATTGAATTCGGTCTCCAGACCGACCGATCCGACGGCGATGACGGGCAGCCCGGTCATCTTCTTCGTCCAGCCGGCCAGGCTCAATCGTGGGTCCTCGTCAGGGAAGCCGGGCACGTAGTGCCGCCGCGTCGACGGGTGCAGCACGTCCACTCCGGCCTCGACCAGCGGCGCCAGCAGCTGTTCGAGTTCGGTCGCGCTGCCGACCACCTGGGCGTCGTAGCGGTTCATCTTCCACTGCGAGAACCGGAAGATGATCGGTAAATCGGGCCCGACGGCCGCGCGCACCGCCGCCACCACCTCGGCCGGGAATCGGGTGCGCGCCGCCAGCGAGCCGCCGTAACCGTCGGTGCGGTGATTGGTGTGCTCCCAAAGGAATTGGTCCAGCAGATAGCCGTGGGCGCCGTGGATCTCGACAGCATCGAAGCCGGCCGCGCGGGCGTTTGCGGCGGCAAGCGCATAGGCCTGGGCCAGCTCGGGCAGCTCCTCGGTGCTCAGCGCCCGCCCGATCGCAACGCCCGCGAGGTCGACTCCCGATGGGCTGACCGGTACGTGGTCCGGGCCGTCATCGTCATGCACGCCGCGCGCGGCGCCCTGATGCCACAGCTGGGCGGCGATGGTGCCACCCTCGGCGTGGACAGCGTCGGTGACCGCACGCCAGCCGGCGAGAACGTCGGCGCCGTCGAGGTTCGGGATGCGGTCCGGCCAGCCGGCGGCCGGATGCGGGATCCGGATGCCCTCGGTGATGACGAGCGCGGTGCCGCCCGCCGCACGGCGGGCGTAGTAGGCGGCGACGTCCGGCCCCGGGATACCGTCCGGTGACGCGGCCCTGGTCATCGGCGCCATCGCGAACCGGTTGCGCACGGTCAGCGATCCGACGGTCAGCGGCGTGAACAGGTCCTGCACGGTGTCCTTTCCCGAGTCGCTGCGCTCCTGCCCTCCGGTTGCATCATCCATGACGGGGTCCAACACCGCTGTGCGGTGTCTTGTTTCCGTGGGGCTTACAGCTTTTCTTCAACCCGCCGGAAGAACGCGGTGACGTCGGCGGCCAGGGTGTCGACATCGGCGGTCACGTCGAGGCTATGCACGGCACCGAACGGGGCGTTCCACAGCGGACCGGTGCGCGGCGAGGTCGCGAAGTCCCACGGCCCGACGTAGGCATAGGGCAGTTCGTGGAACTCGTCGCCGGCAGAGACCCCGTAGTTGACCTCGTCGGCGGTGGCCGCGACGTCGAAATGCTCGGGCCACAACACCGGATGACCTTCCGGCAGAACAGCATTGATCGCGAAGCCCCCGGCGTACAGGCTGCGGTAGACGGCATCGGCGGCGTCGGCGTCGAGGTGCAGGACAGTGTCCGGGCTCAGCGCCGCGACCGACTCGTACACCCCGGCCGGCGGCCCGATGTCGAGGCCGCTGGCCTGCGCCACGGCACTGACCGGACCTGCCAGCGCGGTGCTGCCACCGGGCCACACCAGCGTGGTCCCGTGTACGGCGATCGCCAGCGTGGTCGCGCTGAAGCCGTCCTGGCGCACCGCGAGCCGGATCGTTCCCGTCGCGCGGTATTGCGGCCCGGCGACAAAGCTCTCGGCGATGCCCTGTAATTGGCGACGGGTTGCCACGACGGTTGCCGGTGCCGTCACTCCGCCTTCTCCCGGGTGCTTTCGATGAGCCCCAGCGCGCGCTCTTTGGCGCGATCGGCGTTGGCCAGCAAGCGGTCTCGCCGGCCCGGCCACCAGAACAGCTCGCATGCCATCAGCACGAGATACAGCAGCGACGCGATCATGTCACGGGTCGACCCGAACACCGAATCCCACACCGCGGCCACCACTCCGGCGGCGAGGACCACCGGCACCACCCAGCGAAACGGGCGGCCCTGTTCGGCGGCCTTGTGCATACCGTCGGCGAAGTCGACCACCGGTTGCGCCAACGCCGGATCGCCGATCCGTCCACCCCAGTGGGTGACTCCGGCTACCCGTGCGCGTTGCTCGCCGGTCAGCGCCGACGCGCCCGGCCAGAACTTAACCATCCGGCGGCCCAGCCACACACCGTAGAACAGTGTCATGATCGCCAGCACGATCAGGGCGGCGAACCACAGCCCCGAATCCAGCCAGGCCAGCAGGCCCAGAAAGACTCCGGTGGCAAGGCCGACGATCACCGCGCGGGTGAACGCGTTACCCCGCCAGACGAAGGCGGGGACGGTGAGCATCCTGCGAGGCTAGACCGTGAAGCCGAGGGCGCGCAGTTGTTCGCGGCCGTCTTCGGTGATTTTGTCGGGACCCCACGGCGGGTTCCAGACCCAGTTGATCTTTATCTCGTTGACCAGCCCGGCGCCGACGAGCGCGGTGCGCGTCTGGTCCTCGATCACATCGGTGAGCGGACAGGCGGCCGACGTCAACGTCATGTCGACGAGGGCGACCTTCGAGCCCTCGGCGTCTTCGACGTTCAGGCCGTACACCAGTCCGAGGTCGACGACGTTGATGCCGAGTTCGGGATCGACGACGTCACGCATCGCCTCCTCCAGGTCCGCCATGAACTCCTCATCTGGGGCTGCAGTTTCGCTCACGGTCGTTCCTCCGAGTTCTTCGCTTGCACGAGTGCATCTTTGAAGGCCAGCCATCCGAGCAGCGCGCATTTCACCCGCGCCGGATACTTGGCCACACCGGCGAACGCGATGCCGTCGCCGATCACATCCTCATCACCCTCGACATTGCCGCGCGACGAGATCATTTCGCTGAACGCGGCCACCGTCTTCAGCGCGTCGCCGACCGTCAGCCCGATCACCTGATCGGTGAGCACCGAGGTCGCCGCCTGGCTGATCGAGCAGCCCTGGCCGTCGTAGGAGATGTCGGTGACGTGCTCACCGTCGTCGGACAATGCCACCCGCAAGGTCACCTCGTCGCCACAGGTCGGGTTGACGTGGTGCACTTCGGCGCCGAACGGCTCACGCAGCCCGCGGTGGTGCGGGTGCTTGTAGTGGTCCAGGATCACTTCCTGGTACATCTGCTCCATCTTCACGAGAAGAACTCCACGGCACGCTTCACACCTGCCACCAAACGATCCACCTCGTCGGCAGTGTTGTAGACCGCGAACGATGCCCGCGCGGTGGCGGCGATGCCGAACCGGCGGTGCAGCGGCCAGGCGCAGTGATGCCCGACCCGTACGGCCACTCCCTCATCGTCGAGCACCTGTCCGACGTCGTGGGCGTGCACCCCGTCCACCACGAAGCTGACCGGTGAACCTCGGTGCTCCAGCGTGGTCGGCCCGATGATGCGCACCTGCGGAATCCCGGCCAGCCCTTCCAGCGCCGCGGCCACCAGTTCGTTCTCGTGTGCCTCGACGCCCGCCATCCCCAGCGCGCTGAGATACCGTGCGGCGGCGGCCAATCCGACCACCTGCGAGGTCATCGGCGTGCCGGCCTCGAACCGCTGCGGCGCGGGCGCGTACGTGGTGGCCTCCATGGTGACGGTCTCGATCATCGATCCGCCGGTGATGAACGGCGGCATCGCATTGAGCAGCTCGCGGCGCCCGTACAGCACGCCGATACCGGTGGGGCCCAGCATCTTGTGGCCGGAGAACGCGGCATAGTCGACAGCCAGGCCGTGGAAGTCCACCGGCTGATGCGGCACCGACTGGCAGGCGTCCAAAACGGTCAATGCGCCAACAGACCGGGCCCGCCGGACGATTTCGCCGACCGGCGCCACCGCACCGGTGACGTTCGAATGGTGGCTGAACGCGACGACTTTCACCCGCTCGTCGAGCTGCAGCGAATCGAGGTCGATGCGGCCGTCCCCGGTGACGCCGTACCAGCGCAGGGTGGCCCCGGTGCGCTGGGCCAGTTCCTGCCACGGAACCAGGTTGGCGTGATGCTCGAGCTCGGTGGTGACGATGATGTCGCCGGGTCCGACCGCGCTCTCGAACCGCTTGTCCCCCAGCACATACGAGACGAGGTTGAGCGATTCGGTGGCGTTCTTGGTGAACACCAGCTCGTCCGCGTCGGCGCCGACGAACGTGGCGATGTCGGCACGCCCCTGTTCGTAGGCGTCGGTGGACTCCTCCATCAGCTGGTGCGCACCCCGGTGCACCGCACCGTTGGAGGTGGTCAGAAAGTCGCGCTCGGCGTCGAGAACCTGCAGCGGTTTCTGCGACGTCGCCCCGGAATCCAGATAGGCCAGCTGATGTCCGCCCCGCATCACCCGACTCAGGATCGGGAAGTCGGCGCGGACTGCCGTGACATCCAAGTCCACCGAGGCGGTCATGTCAGGCTCCGGCCGCGGCCTGGGTGAAGCGCTCGTAACCGTTCTCTTCGAGCTCATCGGCGAGTTCCGGACCGCCGGAGGTGACGATGCGCCCGTCGAAGAACACGTGCACGAACTGCGGCTGGATGTAGCGCAGGATCCGGGTGTAGTGCGTGATGAGCAGCACGCCGGCACGCACCGGCGTGCCGGTGCCATCGACCCAGCCGGCTTCGGCATATCTATTCACGCCCTCCGACACCACGCGCAGCGCGTCGACGTCCAGGCCGGAGTCGGTCTCGTCGAGGATCGCGATCTTCGGCTTCAGCAGACTCAGTTGCAGGATCTCGTGGCGCTTCTTCTCGCCGCCCGAGAAGCCTTCGTTGACACTGCGTTCGGCGAACTGCGGGTCGATCTCCAGGTCGGTCATCGCGGCCTTGACCTCTTTGACCCAGTGCCGGAGCTTGGGTGCCTCGCCGCGTACCGCGGTCGCCGCGGTGCGCAGGAAGTTCGACATCGACACCCCGGGCACCTCGACCGGGTACTGCATGGCGAGGAACAGTCCGGCGCGGGCGCGTTCATCGACGCTCATCGCCAGAACATCCTCACCGTCGAGGGTGATCGACCCCGAGGTGACGTGGTACTTGGGATGGCCGGCGATCGAATACGACAGCGTGGATTTGCCCGATCCATTCGGGCCCATGACCGCGTGGGTCTCCCCCGACTTCACGGTCAGGTCGACCCCCTTTAGGATCTCCTTCTCGGTGCCGTCTTCGTTCGCGACGCTGACGTGAAGGTCCTTGATTTCCAAAGTGCTCATGGCTGTGTGGCTTTCGCTTCAGTAATGGCTAGTTCTCGTTCGATGGCTTCGGTGAGGCGTTCCCGGACGGCGGGGACGGCGATCTTGGCGATGATCTCGCCGAAGAACGCGCGCACCACCAGCCGGCGGGCCTGTTCCTCCGGGATGCCGCGGGCCTGCAGGTAGAACAGCTGCTCGTCGTCGAAACGTCCGGTGGCACTGGCGTGTCCGGCGCCGACGATCTCGCCGGTCTCGATCTCCAGGTTCGGCACCGAGTCGGCGCGGGCGCCGTCGGTCAGCACCAGGTTGCGGTTGACCTCGAAGGTGTCGGTCCCGGTGGCTTCGGCGCGGATCAGCACGTCACCGATCCACACGGTGTGTGCATCGGGCTTCTTGGAGTCCGGATCGCCTTGGAGCGCACCCTTGTACAGCACGTCGGACTTGCAGTTGGGTTGCGCGTGGTCGACCAGAAGTCGCGACTCGAAGTGCTGGCCGTCGTCGGCGAAGTAGGTGCCGAGCATCTGCGCTTCGCCACCCGGTGCGGTGAATCGCACGGTTGCCGAGGTGCGGACGACGTCGCCGCCGAGCGTCACCGCGACGTGCCCGAGCACCGCGTCCTTGCCGAGTTTGGCGTGATGCGAACTCACATGCACCATGTCGTCGGCCCAGTCGGCGATCCAGATGACGCCGAGAGCCGCCGCGTCGCCGACGAGGATCTCCACGTTGTCCGCGTAGGTTCCGCTGCCGCGCAGGTCGACGACGACGATCGCCCGCGACAGTTCCTCGACACGGATCTGCAGGTGGCCGTAAGCCACTGCGCCCGCACCGGGACCGTTCACGACGATCTCGATCGGTTCGGCCACCTCGGTGTCGCGAGCAACCGTGACGATCGTCGCCTCGTTGAACGCCGAGAACGCCTGAGCGGCAACACGATCGGCGGGCACCCCGCCCTGGCCAAGTCGTTCGTCGCCGCGACGGACGGTTTCCACGGTCACGCCGGGCCGTTCGGTGACGCTGATCTGGGCGGCACCGGTGGCCGGCGCCGAGCCGTCGTGCAGGCCGCGCAACCGCTTCAGCGGGGTGAACCGCCACAGCTCGTCGCGGCCGCCGGGCACCTCGAAGGCATCAACATCGAACGAGCTGAACTGCTCGCCTTTGTTCTTGATGATCCCTTCGGCAGCTTCAGTGAGGTTGAGATTCCCAGCCAATTTTTCGGGGGTCACTATCCGACAGCACCTTCCATCTGCAGCTCGATCAGGCGATTGAGCTCCAGCGCATATTCCATGGGGAGTTCCTTGGCGATCGGCTCGACGAAGCCACGCACCACCATCGCCATCGCCTCGTCCTCGGTCATGCCGCGGCTCATCAGGTAGAAGAGCTGATCGGCGCTGACCTTGGACACCGTCGCCTCGTGCCCCATCGTGACGTCGTCCTCACGGATGTCGACGTAGGGGTAGGTGTCGCTGCGGCTGATCGAATCGACCAGCAGCGCATCACATTTGACACTCGACCGGGAACCGTGCGCGCCCTTGTTGATCTGAACCAGGCCGCGGTAGGACGCGCGACCACCGCCGCGGGCCACCGACTTCGACACGATGTTGCTCGACGTGTTCGGGGCCAGGTGCAGCATCTTGGCGCCGGTGTCCTGGTGCTGGCCTTCGCCTGCGAACGCCACCGAGAGAACCTCGCCCTTGGCGTGCTCACCGGTCATCCACACCGCCGGGTACTTCATCGTCACCTTCGAGCCGATGTTGCCGTCGACCCACTCCATGGTGGCGCCGGCCTCGGCCCTGGCGCGCTTGGTCACCAGGTTGTAGACGTTGTTCGACCAGTTCTGGATGGTCGTGTATCGGCAACGGCCCCTGGGCTTCACGATGATCTCCACCACCGCGGAGTGCAGCGAGTCGCTCTTGTAGATCGGCGCGGTACAACCCTCGACGTAGTGCACGTAGGCGTCCTCGTCGACGATGATCAGCGTCCGCTCGAACTGGCCCATGTTCTCGGTGTTGATCCGGAAGTAGGCCTGCAGCGGGATGTCGACGTGGACACCCTTGGGCACGTAGATGAACGAACCGCCCGACCACACCGCGGTGTTGAGCGCGGAGAACTTGTTGTCGCCTGCCGGGATCACCGTTCCGAAGTACTGCTTGAAGAGCTCGGGGTGTTCCCGCAGACCCGAGTCGGTGTCCAGGAAGATGACGCCCTGGGCTTCCAGGTCCTCACGAATGGAGTGGTACACCACCTCGGACTCGTACTGCGCGGCCACACCCGACACGAGGCGCTGCTTCTCCGCCTCCGGGATGCCGAGCCGGTCGTAGGTGTTCTTGATGTCGGCGGGCAGGTCATCCCATGTGGCGGCCTGCTTCTCGCTGGAGCGCACGAAGTACTTGATGTTGTCGAAGAAGATGCCCTCGAGGTTGGATCCCCAGTTCGGCATCGGCTTCTTCTCGAACGTGCGCAGCGCCTTGAGTCGCATGTCGAGCATCCACTGCGGTTCGCTCTTCTTGGCCGAGATGTCGCGCACGACCGCTTCGGACAGCCCGCGCTGGGCGCTGGCACCGGCGACATCGGAGTCCGACCAGCCGTAGCCGTAAGTGCCCAGGGAGGCGATGGCCTCGTCCTGGGTCAGAGATTGATTCTCTTCGCGCAAGCGGCTCATCGGCGCCTCAGCCGTTTTGGCTTCCGGTGTGAGTGTCATGGCGACGCTCCTCAATCGATCGTGGCGGCTTCGGTGCGGGCTGAGCACCGAAGTGGTTCTGGTCTAGCGGTGTGCCGGTGTCAGGGGCACGTGGGTGGTGCATGCACAGTCGCCGTTGGCGATGGTCGCCAGGCGCTGAACGTGGGTGCCGAGTACCTCCGACATCGCCTGCTGCTCGGCCTCGCAGAGTTCCGGGAACTCCTCGGCGACATGCGAAACCGGGCAGTGGTGCTGGCAGATCTCGATACCTGCCAGCGGGCCGCGCACCCGTGTTGTCGTCGCCGCGTAGCCAGCCCTCGTGAACGCATCGGCTACCCGCTCAGCAGTGGATTCAACATCGTCGGGTCCTGGCTTTACTCCCGCCAGGATCGCGTCGATGCGGCGCCTGGCGAATGTCTCCACCGCCTTCTCACCGCCGATCTCGCGCAGTTGGCGGATCGCGGCCGAGGCCAGGTCGTCGTAGGTGTGTTCGAGCTTGCCCCGCCCGGCGGCGGTGAGCCGGTAGCGCTTGGCGGGCCGGCCACGGCCGGCCTGCTGCCAGGACGCCGCGATGTTGGCCTCGGCGTCACCGGCCTCGATGAGAGCGTCAAGGTGCCGGCGCACACCGGCGGCGGACAAGCTCAGCCGACGGCCGATCTCCGCGGCGGTGATCGATCCCGACTCGACCAGCAGCTGCACAATGGTGCGGCGGGTCTGTCCGTCATGCACAGCGGCGCCCAGCACGGGCGCCGAATCTGCATCGGACGGGATTTTCACAACACCAGTGTTACGCAATTCCCTGGGCAGGTCTAGCAAGGGCACCCTTAGCAGCCACGAGGCCAAAACACCCGGCAGTTAGAGTGCTGTGGTGGCAGCCCGCCAACACTCGTTGAGTTCGTCTATCGCCCGCTTGCATGGCGATGAACGCACGGTGGGCTCGCCCCTCAACGCGGCCGAACTGCGCGCGATGCGCCGCACCCGGATGTTCGGCGCCACCGGAACAGTGCTGATGGCGATAGGCGCTCTCGGCGCTGGTGCCCGCCCCGTCGTACAGGACCCCACCTTCGGGGTGCGGCTGCTGAACCTGCCGTCCCGCATCCAGACCGTCTCACTGACGATGACCACCACCGGCGCGGTGATGATGGCGCTGGCCTGGCTGATGCTGGGCCGTTTCGCGCTGGGCAGGCGCCGGATGTCGCGAAGTCAGCTTGATCACACGCTGCTGTTGTGGATCGTGCCGCTGCTGATCGCGCCGCCGATGTACAGCAAGGACGTCTACTCCTATCTGGCGCAGAGCCAGATCTCGGCCAACGGTCTCAACCCGTACAAGGTGGGCCCGGCTCCCGGCCTGGGCCTGGACCATGTGTTCACCCTCTCGGTGCCCAGCCTGTGGCGCGAGACGCCCGCGCCCTACGGGCCACTGTTCCTCTGGGTCGGGCGCGGCATCTCGGCGCTGACCGGCGAGGACATCGTCGCCGCGGTGCTCAGCCACCGGGTGGTGGTGCTGCTCGGGGTCGGCATGATCGTCTGGGCCGTGCCACGGCTGGCCCGTCGCTGCGGGGTGGCCGAGGTCAGTGCGCTGTGGCTGGGCGCGGCCAATCCGCTGCTGCTGATGCACCTGGTGGCCGGTATCCACAACGAGGCGCTGATGCTCGGCCTGATGCTCACCGGCACCGAGTTCGCCCTGCGCGGGGTCGACGCCGCGGGGTCGCTGCTACCGCGACCGCTGCACTGGCCGCGCGGGCGAGAACAGTGGGCGGCGTGGACACCGCTGGCGATGCTGATCCTGGGCGCCGTCCTGATCACGCTGTCCTCTCAGGTCAAGCTGCCGGGTCTGCTGGCGTTGGGCTTCGTCGGCATGGCGCTGGCCCATCGCTGGGGCACCAGTTTCACGGCCTTCGTGATGGCCACCACCCTGATGACAGCGCTGTCGCTGGTGGTGATGGCGATCATCGGGTGGGCCAGCGGGCTGGGGTTCGGCTGGATATTCACGCTCGGCACCGCCAACGTGGTGCGCAGCTGGATGTCGCCGCCGACCTTGCTGGCGCTGGGCACCGGTCAGGTCGGGATCCTGCTCGGGCTGGGCGATCACACCACCGCCGTGCTGTCGCTGACCCGCGCGATGGGCGTGCTGATCATCATGATCACGGTCACCTGGCTGCTGCTGGCGGTGTTCCGGGGACGGCTGCACCCGGTCGGCGGGCTGGGCGTCGCGCTGGGCGCGACCGTGCTGCTGTTCCCCGTGGTCCAGCCGTGGTACCTGCTGTGGGCGATCATTCCGCTGGCCGCCTGGGCCACCCGCCCCGGCTTCCGAATAGCGACGATCGCGGTGACGCTCGTCGTCGGTATCTTCGGGCCCACCGCCAACGGCGACCGCTTCGCCCTGTTCCAGATCCTGGACGCCACGCTGGCCAGCGCGGTGATCGTGCTGCTGCTGATCGCGGTGACGTTCAACCATCTGCCCTGGCGCACAGTGCCCGGCACCAGCGAGGCGTTCAGCGGTCAGGAACCCGACCCGGCCCCGCCGACCGAGCCACCGGCGCCACGCCCGGCGCCTGGCGCATACGCTGAGTCCCCGTGAGTTCCGGCCACGAAATCCCCGTGCGACTGCGCGGGGTGTCCAAGCGCTATGGCACGACGACGGCGGTGTCGAGCCTCGACCTCGAGGTGCACCGCGCCGAAGTGCTCGCGCTGCTGGGCCCCAACGGGGCGGGCAAGACAACCACGGTCGAGATGTGCGAAGGGTTCGTCCGGCCGGACGAGGGCACGATCGAGGTGCTGGGCCTGGACCCGGTGGCCGATAACGCCCGGGTGCGTGCCCGGATCGGCGTCATGTTGCAGGGCGGTGGCGGCTATCCGGCCGCCCGGGCCGGCGAGATGCTCCAGCTGGTCGCCTCGTATGCCGCCAATCCCCTGGATCCGGCCTGGCTGCTGGACACCTTGGGACTCACGGATGCGGCTCGCACCACGTATCGCCGGCTGTCCGGTGGCCAGCAACAGCGGCTGGCGCTGGCCTGCGCGCTGGTCGGTCGTCCCGAGCTGGTGTTCCTCGACGAGCCGACCGCGGGCATGGACGCCCACGCGCGGCTGGTGGTCTGGGACCTCATCGAGGCGCTGCGCCGCGACGGGGTGACGGTGGTGCTGACCACCCACCAACTCAAGGAAGCCGAGGAGCTGGCCGATCGGATCGTCATCATCGACCACGGCTCGGCCGTTGCTGCGGGCACGCCCGCCGAGTTGATGCACAACGGCGCCGAAGGCCAGCTGCGGTTCTCCGCGCCCCGCGCGCTCGACCTGTCACTGTTGAGGACCGCACTACCGGAAGGCTATGTGGCAAAAGAACATTCACCCGGCGAATACCTTGTCGAAGGCCAGATCGACCCGCAGGTGCTGGCCACCGTGACGGCCTGGTGCGCGCGGCTCAATGTGCTGGCCACCGATGTACGGGTGGAACAGCGCAGCCTGGAAGACGTGTTCCTGGAACTGACCGGCAAGGAGTTGCGGCCATGAGCGACGCTTGCGGAGCGAATCAAGGGCCGCCATGGCGCAACCGAGCCTGCGAGGGAGCGGTATGACGACGGAGCTCTTCCCGCCGGACACCTTCGCCCCCGATCCGCGGCCCAGTACCGTGCAGCGGATGCTGGCCGCACAGTACGGCCTCGAGCTGAAACTGTTGCTGCGCAACGGCGAACAGCTCCTTCTGACGATGTTCATCCCGATCACCCTGCTGATCGGACTCACCCTGCTGCCGCTGGGCTCGTTCGGTTCGCAAGCGCAGCGGGTCGCGGTGTTCGTGCCCGCGATCATGGCGTTGGCGGTGATCTCCACCGCGTTCACCGGCCAGGCCATCGCGGTGGCCTTCGACCGTCGCTACGGGGCGCTGAAACGCTTGGGCGCCACCGCACTTCCGGTGTGGGGCATCATCGCCGGAAAATCGCTGGCTGTGGTGACCGTGGTGTTCCTGCAGGCGCTGCTGCTCGGTGGCATCGGGCTGGCCCTTGGCTGGCGCCCGCACCCGGCCGGCCTCTTGTTGGGCGCGGTCGTGATAGCACTCGGCACCGCCGGCTTCGCGGCCATGGGCCTGCTGCTCGGTGGAACGCTGCGGGCCGAGATCGTGCTGGCCGTGGCCAATCTGCTCTGGTTCGTCTTTGCCGGGCTGGGCGCGCTGACCCTGGAGACCGACGCGATCCCGCGAGGGATCGCGTGGGTGGCCCGGCTGACCCCGTCCGGCGCGCTCACCGAGACGCTGGCGCAGGCGATGTCTCTGTCGGTGGACTGGTTCGGCGTCGCGGTGCTGGCGGTGTGGGGTGCGATCTCGGCGCTGGGCGCGCTGCGCTGGTTCCGATTCACCTGAGCGATCCCTACGCTCAACCCAATCCCTACTACGTTACGTAGTTAGTTGTCCTCTACGATCGGGCCGTGCCCGTCGGACGGTTTTTCCTGCGGCTGGTGGACCTGCTGCCACTGCCGAGCCTGCGCACTCAGCGCATCATCGCCGCCGCGGTCATCCTGACCCAGGGCGGGATCGCCGTCACCGGCGCGATCGTGCGGGTGACCGCATCCGGGCTGGGCTGCCCGACCTGGCCACAATGCTTCCCCGGCAGTTTCGTTCCGGTCCCGCACGCCGAAGTGCCCGGCATCCATCAGGCCGTCGAGTTCGGCAACCGGATGATCACCTTCCTGGTCGTCATCACCGCGATCCTGGCCGTCCTGGCCGTGACCCGCGCCCGGCGCCGCCGCGAGGTGCTGGTCTACGCCTGGCTGATGCCGGCCTCGACAGTGCTGCAGGCCGTGCTCGGCGGCATCACCGTGCTGACCGGGCTGGCCTGGTGGACGGTCGCGATCCATCTGCTGGTCTCGATGGCGATGGTGTGGCTGGCCACGCTGCTCTACGTCAAGATCGGAGAGCCCGACGACGGCCTGCCCACGGTTCTGGTGCCCAAGCCGCTGCGGCATCTGACTCTGCTCGGTGCGGCCACGCTGGCTGCGACGCTGGTCACCGGCACGCTGGTGACCGCTGCGGGACCGCATGCCGGCGACAAGAGCCCGCAGCGTGCCGTGCCGCGGCTCGAGGTGGAGATCCTCACGCTGGTGCACATGCATTCGACGCTGCTGATCGCCTACCTGGCGCTGCTGGTCGGGCTGGCGGCCGGCCTGCAGGCGGTGTTCGCTCCGCGGCTGATCATGCGCCGGCTGGTGGTGCTGGTCGCCCTGGTGCTGGCCCAGGGGTTGATCGGCGCGGTGCAGTTCTTCACCGGTGTGCCCGCCGCTCTGGTGGCCCTGCACGTCGCGGGAGCGGCGGCAGCGACCGCCGCCACCGCCGCGCTATGGGCGTCGATGCGACAGCGGACCGAGCCCAAGACGCTCGCACGCTGACTCGACCTCCAGCGCGAACGTTCGCTGCTGTAGCTCGCGGGTGGTCTCGTCGAGCTGAAGCCAGCCCAGCCCCGGCTCGATCACCTCGAGCTCCAGCAGCACTGGATTGTCAGCGCCACCAATGAGATCCACGCGGGCGTAGAGCAGCTCGGTGGTGGCGATGCCCAGGTGCCCGCACGCGGCCTCCAGCGCGGCGACGCCGACGTCCCACGTCGTGAAGTCGGGATCGGCCGATGTCAGTTTCTCGGCGACGTAGGTGCCGGACTCGTCCAACAGGGCCTCCTCGCCTTCGGGCGGCAGCATCGGGCCCTTGGTGAAGGCATGCGACTGCCGGCCGCCGAGGAACACCAGGGCGGTCTCCCCCGCTTCGACGCGGGCGTCGTACGGCTGCACCAACGCGGTGCGCCCGGAGTCCTGCAGGGCGGCGACGTGCGCGCGGGCGGCGGCGTGGTCGACGAAACGCCCGGTGTCGATCGAGCCCGCCCCGATCGCGGGTTTGACCACGATCTCGCCCTTGGGCAGCTTGACCTTCTGGCCGGGTTCGAAGAAGTACGACGACAGCGTGGGCACGCCCGCCTCGGCGAGGTCCTGGAGATAGTGCTTGTCGCTGTTCCACGCCACCACCGGCGGCGCGTTCAGCAGGTTGCGCACCCGGGTGGTCCAGGAAAGGAACTCGTCACGGCGCTCGGCGTAATCCCATGCCGCGCGCAGGATCACCAGGTCGGCAGTCTCGGTCTGCGGATCGTCCCAGGACAGCCAGCGGGCGTGCAGCCCACGACGGCGCAGCGCCTCGATCAGGCCGTCGTCGTCGCCGTCGCCGGAGACCAGCTGCGGACATCCGGCCAGCACGATGCTCGGGTGGAAGACATCGGGACGTGCCAACTTCGAGGGTGGAGTCACAGCGGGGATGATAGTGACATGCACGCAATCGAAGTCGCCGAGACGGGCGGTCCCGAGGTCCTGAACTACGTCGAGAAGCCGAAACCCGAACCCGGCGCCGGAGAGCTGCTCATCGAGGCCGACGCGATCGGCGTCAACTACATCGACACCTATTTCCGCTCCGGCCTTTACCCGCGGGAGCTGCCCTTCGTGCTGGGCACCGAGGTGTGCGGGACGGTCGCCGCCGTCGGCAACGACGTCGCGGCGATCAAGCCCGGTGACCGGGTGGTGACCGCTGCCGCCGTCGGCGCGTATGCCGACTTCTGTGTCGCGTCAGCCGATTTCGTCGCGTACGTGCCCGACAACGTCGCGTCGGACGCGGTCGCCTCGGCCCTGCTCAAGGGGATGACCGCGCACTACCTGATCAAGTCGGTGTATCCGGTGCAGGCTCGCGATTTCGTGCTCGTGCACGCCGGGGCGGGCGGTGTCGGACTGATCCTGACCCAGTGGGCCACCAGCCTGGGCGCGCGGGTGATCACCACGGCCTCCGGCCCGGAGAAGGCCGAGCTGTCGCGACAGGCCGGGGCGATCGAAGTGCTCGACTACCCCGAGGAGCCCGCCGATTTCGCCGCCACGATCCGCGAGCTCACCAACGGCCACGGGGTCGCCGCGGTGTACGACGGGGTCGGTAAGACCACGTTCGACGCCAGCCTGGCGAGCCTGGCCGTTCGCGGCACGCTGGCCCTGTTCGGCGCCTCCAGCGGACCGGTGCCGCCGGTCGATCCGCAGCGACTCAATGCCGCCGGATCGGTGTACCTGACCCGGCCCAACCTCGCCCATTTCACCCGTACACCGGATGAATTCGCTTGGCGAGCAGGCGAATTGCTGGACGCGATCTCGACAGGATCGATCACGATCACCGTCGGCGGCCACTACCCGCTGGCCGAGGCCGCCCAGGCGCACCGCGATCTGCAGGGCCGGAAAACCACCGGCTCGATCGTGCTACTGCCTTAGAAGAGCTGTCTTAGAACAGCGGAAGCGCCAGCACCGAATCGACGGCCAGCGCCACGAACACCACGGCCAGGTAGTTGTTCGAATGCAAGAACAGCTTCAGCGGCTTGACCGGGTTGCCGCGGCGCACCCCGGAGTGCAGGCGATGCGCCATCACCAGGAACCAGGCTCCGGCCAGCGCGGCAACCGAGGCGTACAGCCAGCCGGCGGCCGGGACCAGCGCCAGCGTGGCCAGCACGGTCAGCCACGTGTAGATCAGGATCTGCTTGGTGACCTGCAGCTCGGTGGCCACCACCGGCAGCATCGGCACACCCGCGGCGGCGTAGTCGTCCTTGTACTTCATCGCCAGTGCCCAGGTGTGCGGCGGCGTCCAGAAGAAGATGATCGCGAACATCACCAGCGCCTGCCAGCCGATCGTGTCCGTCACCGCCGACCAGCCGATCATCACCGGCATGCAGCCGGCGGCGCCGCCCCACACCACGTTCTGCGAGGTGCGGCGCTTGAGCAGCAGCGTGTACACCAGCACGTAGAAGGCGATGGTGGCCCCGGCCAGGTGCGCCGAAAGCATGTTGGTCGTCCACCACAGCCAGAAGAACGACGCCACCGACAGCGCCAGTCCGAAGACCAGCGCATGGCTGCGCGGCACCGTGGCCCTGGCCAGCGGGCGACGCTCGGTGCGCTTCATCTTCTTGTCGATGTCGGCGTCGGCCACGCAGTTCAGCGTGTTGGCGCCCGCCGCGGCCAGCAGGCCGCCGAACAGGGTGTTGAGAATCAGCGGGAGATCGACGGTGCCGCGGCCGGCCAGCAGCATGGCCGGAATGGTGGTGACGAGCAGCAGCTCGATGACGCGCGGCTTGGTCAGTGCCAGGTAGCCCAGCAGCCTGTCGCGGAATCGGACCGGCGCCCCGTCAACGAGGTGCACTTCGCGAACTCTCACGCAACCGACTCCTGACACACGGCAATGCCGACGATCTACTACAGGGGATGGTAGACGCCGCCGTTGCACTATCAGAACCGAAGGGTCGATTCACGGCGATGACATCGTGATGACACAGTTTCAGGTGTAGAGCTTCACCGGCGGGTAACGCTGGTCGCAGCACTATGCAGCAAGGGACCGACCGGCATTAGGGTGAAGAAGACCACCCCAGCTTGCCAGCCCATCTGACGATGCCAGGAGCGAGTTAGTGACAACTGTCGAAGAGATTGCCGCGCTGACCCAGCCGCACCACCCCGAGGACTGGACGGAGGTCGATTCTCAAGCCGTCGACACCGTGCGCGTCCTGGCCGCCGATGCGGTCCAGAAGGTCGGCAACGGTCATCCGGGTACCGCGATGAGCCTGGCTCCCCTGGCTTACACGCTGTTCCAGCGAGAGATGCGGCATGACCCGAGCGACACCCATTGGCTGGGCCGGGACCGGTTCGTCCTGTCCTGCGGGCACAGCAGCCTGACCCTGTACCTGCAGCTGTATCTCGGCGGGTTCGGCCTGGAGCTCTCCGATATCGAGTCGCTGCGCACCTGGGGTTCGAAGACACCGGGCCACCCGGAGTTCCGGCACACGAAGGGCGTGGAGATCACCACCGGCCCGTTGGGTCAGGGCCTGGCCTCTGCGGTCGGGATGGCGATGGCGGCACGCTACGAGCGCGGCCTGTTCGACCCGGACGCCCCGGCCGGCACCAGCCCATTCGACCACTACATCTATGTGATCGCCTCCGACGGCGACATGGAAGAGGGCGTCACCTCCGAGGCGTCGTCGATCGCGGGGACCCAGCAGTTGGGCAACCTGATCGTGTTCTGGGACAACAACGAGATCTCGATCGAGCACAACACCAACATCGCGTTCACCGAGGACACCCGGGCGCGCTACGAAGCCTACGGCTGGCACGTTCAGACCGTCGAGGGTGGCGAGAACGTCGTCGGGATCCAGCAGGCCATCGAAGAGGCCAAGAAGGTCACGGACAAGCCGTCGTTCATCGCGGTGCGCACGATCATCGGCTATCCCGCACCCACCAAGATGAACACCGGCGGCGTGCACGGCTCGGCGCTGGGTGCCGACGAGGTCGCCGCCACCAAGAAGGTGCTGGGCTTCGATCCCGAGAAGTCGTTCGACGTGAGCGACGAGGTGATCTCCCACACCCGCAAGCTCGTCGACCGGGGCCGGGAGGCGCACGAGAAGTGGCAGGGCGAGTTCGACGCGTGGGCCGAGCGGGAGCCGGAACGCAAAGCCCTGCTGGACCGGCTGTTGGCCAACGAACTGCCCGACGGCTGGGACGCAGACCTCACCTACTGGGAGCCGGGGTCCAAACCGCTGGCCACCCGCGCCGCCTTCGGCAAGGTGCTCAACGACGTGGCGCCGAAGCTGCCCGAACTGTGGGGCGGCTCGGCGGATCTGGCCGGCAGCAACAACACAACGATCGAGGGTGTGAAATCCTTTGGCCCGCCGTCGATCTCGACGGAGGACTACACGGCCGACTGGTACGGCCGGGTGCTGCACTTCGGCATCCGCGAGCACGCGATGGGGTCGATCCTGTCCGGCATCGTGCTGCACGGGCCCACCCGCGCCTTCGGCGGCACGTTCCTGCAGTTCGCCGACTACATGCGCGGCGCGGTCCGGCTGGCCTCCTTGATGGATATCGACACCATCTACATCTGGACCCACGACTCGATCGGTCTTGGCGAGGACGGCCCGACGCATCAGCCCATCGAGCACCTGGCCGCGCTGCGGGCGATCCCCAAGTTGTCGGTGGTGCGGCCGGGAGATCCGAACGAGACCGCCTACGCCTGGCGCAGCATCATCGCCCGCGGCAATGGCAGCGGCCCGGTCGGTTTCATCCTGACCCGACAGGGCATTCCGGTGCTGGAGGGCACCAGCTCCGATGGCGTGGCCAAGGGCGGCTATGTGCTCGGTGGCGGCACCCCGGCCGACGACGCCGACGTCATCATCATCGGCACCGGCTCCGAACTGCAGCTGGCCGTCGAGGCCCAGAAGCTGTTGGCGGCCAAGGATATTCGGGCCTACGTGGTCTCAATGCCCTGTGTCGAGTGGTTCGAGGCACAGCCCAAGGAGTACCGCGACAGCGTGCTGCCGCCGGACGTGTCCGCCCGCGTTGCGGTGGAAGCTGGTGTCGCGCAGAGTTGGTACAAGTACGTCGGCGACACCGGCGAGATCGTCTCCATCGAGCACTACGGCGAGTCCGCCGACGACAAGACCCTGTTCCGTGAGTTCGGGTTCACCCCCGAGGCAGTCGCCGCGGCCGCGGAACGCGCAATCGACAACTGATCACCCGACATACAACGAGAGGCATCCGTCATGGCGCAGAATCCCAATCTCGCGGCGCTGGCCGCCGCCGGCGTGTCCGTCTGGCTCGATGATCTATCCCGGACCCGGCTGAAGACCGGCAACCTGCAGGAGCTGATCGACACCCGCAGCGTGGTCGGTGTGACCACCAACCCGTCGATCTTCCAGGCCGCGCTCTCGCACGGCGATGCCTACGACGCACAGGTTTCCGAGCTCGCCGAGCGCGGCGCCGATGTGGACGCCACCATCCGCACCGTCACCACCGACGACGTCCGCGAGGCCTGCGACGTCCTGCGTCCGCAGTGGGAGTCCTCCGACGGTATCGACGGGCGGGTCTCGATCGAGGTCGATCCACGGCTGGCACACGACACCGACAAGACCGTGCTGCAGGCCATCGAGCTGTGGAAGATCGTCGACCGGCCGAACCTGCTGATCAAGATCCCCGCCACCAAGGCAGGCCTGCCCGCGATCACCGCGGTTCTGGCCGAGGGCATTTCGGTCAACGTGACGCTCATCTTCTCGGTGGACCGCCACCGCGAGGTCATCGACGCCTACCTGGCTGGGCTGGAAGCCGCCAAGCAGGCCGGTCACGACCTGTCCAAGATCCATTCGGTCGCTTCGTTTTTCGTGTCCCGGGTGGACACCGAGATCGACAAGCGGTTGGAGGCCATCGGTTCCGACGAGGCGCTGGCGCTGCGCGGGCAGGCCGGCGTGGCCAATGCGCGGCTGGCCTACGCGGCCTACGAGGAGGTGTTCGTCGGCGGTGAGCGCTTCGGCGCGCTGGCCGAGGCGGGTGCCCTGGTGCAGCGGCCGCTGTGGGCGTCGACCGGTGTCAAGAACCCCGACTACTCCGACACCCTCTACGTCACCGAGCTGGTCGCCCCCAACACCGTGAACACCATGCCGGAGAAGACGATTGACGCGGTCGCCGACCACGGCGTAGTCACCGGCGACACCATCACCGGTACCGGCGCAGCCGCCCAGGAGGTGTTCGACAAGCTTAGTGCCGTCGGCATCGACCTGACCGACGTGTTCGTGGTCCTTGAGGACGAGGGCGTGGACAAGTTCGAGAAGTCGTGGCAGGAACTGCTCGACGCGACCCAAGAACAGCTCGACGCCGCGGCCAAATGACGGGCCGTCCGGTACCCGGGCTGGTAACGCCGGCGCCTGACTCGTGGCACAACCCGCTGCGCGACAAGCGCGACAAACGGATGCCGAGGATCGCCGGGCCGTGCGCCGTGGTGATCTTCGGTGTGACAGGCGATCTCGCGCGCAAGAAGCTGATGCCCGCGATCTACGACCTGGCCAACCGCGGCCTGCTGCCGCCGTCGTTCTCCCTCGTCGGGTTCGCCCGACGGGACTGGAAGGACGAGGATTTCGGCGACATCGTCCACGACGCGGTCTGCCAGCATGCTCGCACCCCGTTCCGCCAGGAGGTGTGGGATCGGCTGGCCGAGGGGTTCCGCTTCGTCCAGGGCACATTCGACGATCCCGCGTCGTTCACCCGGCTGTCCGAAACGCTGGAGAAGCTCGACGTCGAGCGCGGTACCGGTGGCAATCATGCCTTCTACCTGTCGATTCCGCCGAATGCGTTCCCGGTGGTGTGCGAGGAGCTGAAGAAGTCCGAGCTGGCCCGCCAGCAGGACGGCCGCTGGAGCCGGGTGGTGATCGAGAAGCCGTTCGGCCACGACCTGCAGAGCGCCATCGAGCTCAACAAGGTCGTCAACAGCGTGTTCCCCGAGGAGTCGGTCTTCCGCATCGACCACTATCTCGGCAAGGAGACGGTGCAGAACATCATGGCGCTGCGCTTCGCCAACGAGCTGTTCGAGCCGATCTGGAACAGCCACTATGTCGACAGCGTGCAGATCACGATGGCCGAGGACATCGGCCTCGGTGGCCGCGGCGGCTATTACGACGGGATCGGTGCGGCGCGCGACGTCATCCAGAACCACCTGATCCAGCTGCTCGCGCTGACCGCGATGGAAGAGCCGGTCAGCTTCCATCCGCATGAGGTGACGGCCGAGAAGATCAAGGTGCTCTCGGCCACGTCGCTGGCCAAACCGCTGGATCTGACGTCCTCGCGCGGTCAGTACACCTCCGGTTGGCAGGGCGGCGAGAAAGTCGTCGGCCTGCTCGACGAGGAGGGGTTCTCCAAGACGTCCACCACCGAGACGTTCGCCGCGATCACCCTGGAGGTCGACACCCGGCGATGGGCCGGAGTGCCGTTCTATCTGCGGACCGGAAAGCGGTTGGGCCGCAGGGTCACCGAGATCGCTCTGGTGTTCAAGCGGGCGCCGCATCTGCCGTTCGACGCGACCATGACCGAGGAATTGGGCAAGAACGCCTTGGTGATCCGCGTTCAGCCCGACGAGGGCATCACGCTGCGGTTCGGGTCGAAGGTCCCGGGTAGCGCGATGGAGGTCCGCGACGTCAACATGGACTTCTCCTACGGCTCGGCGTTCGCCGAGGATTCACCGGAGGCCTACGAGCGGCTGATCCTCGACGTGCTGCTCGGCGAGCCGTCGCTGTTCCCGGTCAACGCCGAGGTCGAATTGTCTTGGGAGATCCTCGATCCGGTGCTGGACCACTGGGCAACTCACGGCAAGCCTGATCCCTACGAATCGGGCACCTGGGGTCCGGACTCGGCATTCGAGGTGCTGCAGCGGTCCGGCCGGGAATGGAGAAGGCCATGATTGTCGATCTGCCTGACACGACGACCAATGCCCTCAACAAGAAGATCACCTCGCTGCGCGAGGAGGGCGGGGCGATCACCCTGGGCCGGGTGCTGACGCTGGTGATCGCGCCCGACACCGAGGACCTGGTGGAGGACGCCATCGAGGCCGCGGTGTCGGCCAGCCGCGAACACCCGTGCCGCATTATCGTCGTGGTGCCCGACGACCGGCTGGCCACCGATGCGCGGCTGGACGGTCAGTTGCGGGTGGGCGCCGATGCCGGGGCCGGCGAAGTGGTGGTGCTGCGAATCTCCGGGCCGCTGGCCAACCACGCCAACAGCGTGGTGCTGCCGTTCCTGCTGCCGGACACCCCGGTGGTGGCCTGGTGGCCGGGTACTGCGCCTGCGGTTCCCGCCGAGGATACGTTGGGCCGCTTGGCTATTCGCCGGATCACCGACGCGACTGCAGCGGAGGACCCGCTGGCGGCGATCAAGAGCCGGCTGCGGGGCTACACCGACGGTGACACCGACCTCGCCTGGAGCCGGATCACCTACTGGCGGGCACTGCTGGCGTCGGCGATGGATCAACCGCCGTACGAGCCGATCACGTCGGTGGTCGTATCCGGACTGAAAGACGAACCGGCCCTGGATGTTTTGGCGGGCTGGCTGGCCAGCCGCATCGACGGCACGGTGAAGCGCGCGGTCGGCGATCTGAAGGTCGAGTTGGTGCGCCCGTCGGAGACGGTGACGCTGAGCAGGCCACAGGAAGGCGTCACCGCCACCCTGACCCGCACCGCGCGCCCGGAGGCCTTGCTGCCGCTGCCGCGGCGGGAGACCCGCGAGTGCCTGGCCGAAGATCTTCGCAGGCTCGACGCCGACGAGATCTACCACGAGGCGCTGGTCGGTATCGACAAGGTGCAGTACGTATGACCCGCATCGTCGAGACGTACCCCGACACCGAAGCTTTGGTGACGGCCGTCGGTGACCGGCTGGTCGAGTCGATCACGTCCGCGATCGCGGCGCGTGGGCAGGCGTTCATCGTATTGACCGGCGGCGGAACGGGTATCGGCCTGCTCAAGCACGTCGGCGCGCACGACGAGGCGATCGACTGGTCCAAGGTGCACATCTTCTGGGGTGACGATCGCTTTGTGCCTGCCGATGACGCCGAGCGCAATGACAAGCAGGCCCGCGAGGCGCTCCTCGATCACGTCGCCATCCCGGCGGGCAATGTGCACCCGATGGCCGCCAGCGACGGCGAGTTCGGCGACGATCTGGATGCCGCGGCGCTGGCCTACGAGGGTGTGCTGGCTGCCACCGCCAAGCAAGGTGAACCCACGCCTGCGTTCGATGTGCATCTGCTCGGGATGGGCGGCGAAGGGCATATCAACTCGCTGTTCCCGCACACCCCGGCCGTCGCGGAGGGCACCCGTTTCGTCGTCGGCGTCGAGGACTCCCCCAAGCCGCCGCCCCGGCGGATCACGCTGACGCTGCCCGCTGTCAGGCGGTCGCGCGAAGTGTGGCTGGTGGTATCGGGTGCGGCCAAGGCCGATGCCGTCGCGGAGGCCATCGGTGGCGCCAGCCCGGATGACGTGCCCGCGGCCGGTGCGGTCGGCGAAGAGGCCACGGTTTGGCTTCTCGACACCCAGGCAGCGAGCAAGCTGCAAGACTAAGCCCATGGTTGACAAGCCGCCACCGCCCCGCACTGGTCGCGACCGGTTCAAGACGCTGGCGCAGGCGGCGCTCAACGCCGATGTCACCGTCGACCAGCTCGACACCATCCTCACCGGAATGAGCGAGGCCCTCACCGATCTCAACACGACGATGAGCGGGATGAACGGCACCCTCGAGTACTTCGAGGAGACCCTGGGCGTGTTCAACTCCACGCTGGGCCGCATCGACGAACTGGCGCCCAGGCTGGATGCGGTAGTCGAGCGGATGGAAGGCATCGTCGCGCGGGTCGAGCGCATCGTCGGCATCGGCGAGGCGGTGTTGTCGCCACTTGCCGCCACCGAGTCCGCGGTGCGCGGGGCGATCAACGCGGTGCGTCGCGCGGGACGGTAGCTGCGCGGGTGTCTGCCGGCTAAGGGTCTTCGGGCCAGAGGATGAAGTCGTCGCAGACATACCTGACCGGTTCCGGGCCGGCCTCACGCAGCGCCGCTTGGACCGCGCGCAGATGCTCGACAGACATCTCCAACGGTGGCTCGTCGGGCTGGTAGGTCGTCATCACCGGGTAGTCAACACCTGCCGTCCTGGTCATTTCGATATGGCAACCGATGACGTGGGTGATTGTGTGAGATGCACAGAAGTCGACGAGACGGTCGATGCTGTTCGTAAACGCTTGCCAGTCAACGATATAGAGACGGCCTCGATAGACCGTATCGCCGGTGAAGAGAATGCCGCTACGTCGGTCGTAGAACGTCACAGCAGAGGGGTCGTGGCCCGGCGTGGCGAGGACGTCGAGCGCGCGTTGCCCCAGATCGATGGTTACCACGGCGTCGGGATCGCGATCGAAACCGAAGTAGCGCCATGCCGGTTCCTTGTCGGCGGATATCAGCGTGGTGTCGGGCCGATCGGCGAACTGGTTGTCTCCGGCGACGTGATCACCGTGCGAGTGCGTGTGCAGGACGAGCAGCTCGTAATGGATTCCGCCGCAGTCGTTCCGCTCCCGCCACGAAGCGATCAGGTCGTCGACGATCGTGCGCAGAGGGAAGAAGTCCTGTGAGCCGGTAGCGCCGGTGTCCAGCAGGAGCACACGGCTTTGGCCGAACAACAGAAACATGAATGGTGCTTCGTAGTCGATCGCCTTGTTCTGTCGCAGGATGACCGTATCCGCGTCGTACCAGAAGACCTGCACGTCAGGATCGGTGTTGTGCTTCGAAGAAACCGAGCCGTGTATCCACGTGACGTCGATGGGCTGGGCTACAGGGGCATCGTGCTCGGCAACGTCAGACATCAACCCTCCAAGGTGCGTCGTCTTGACAAGCCGGGTACGGCGCACATCTCGTCCGGGGGATGCGCTGACGCGCACCAACAAGGTCAGAAAATAGCACCATCGGGGATCGGCTTCAATGCCCGCGATCAGCCCCGGCGGCTCACCACCAGCCGTCGTCGGGATCGGCGACCGACCAGTCCGCCAGCACGGGCGGGGCGACCGGCGGCAGCGGTCCGATCAGTTCGGCGGTGTTCTCCAGCGAGCAGTCGGGTTGTGTCATAACGGTTTCGACGTCCGTTCGCGGCTTTCGGTTCCCATGTGTCCACCGATCGGGGGACGTCGAAAATAGGCTGACCGCCCGATCGACTGTCGCCGCTGGTTACGGCAGATTGACTATCATGATGACGATCAAGAACCGCCTCGCAGGACTCCTCGCCGCGCCCGCCATCGCAGCCGCTGTCGCCGGCGGTGCACTGACGTTGGCCGGACCAGCCGGCGCCGATGCCTCGACCTACAACTCTCCGGGCGGCAGCTCCTACGGCACGCATCCCAATACCGAGATCGTCGTGACGCCCGATACGTACGCGCGGCCAGCGATGGTCTACGTCCCCTGGGCCACCTGGCTGAACTAGCCCGAGTTGCGCAACGCCGAGGCCAGCCCGCTCATCGTCAGCAGGATGCCCCGCTGAACCAGCTCGTCTTCGTCCCCGGACCGGTAGCGGCGCAGCAGCTCGACCTGCAGATGGTTGAGCGGCTCGAGGTACGGAAAGCGGTTGAACACCGAGCGCGCGAGCGCCGGGTTGTCGGCGAGCAGATCGTCGTGCCCGGTGATCAGCTTGTGCATGCGGATCGTGCGCTCGTGTTCGGCGGCGATCTTGTCGAACACCCTATGACGCAGCTCCTCGTCGTCGACGAGCTCGGAATACCGTGCGGCCAAACCCAAATCGGACTTGGCCAACACCTGCGCCATATTCGACAGCACCGTGGCGAAGAACGGCCACTTGACGTACAGATCCTGTAGCACCTCGAGGCGCGCCTCTGGTGTTTCCGGACCATCGGCGATCCACTCCTCGAATGCGCTACCCGTGCCGTACCAGCCGGGCAGCATGACGCGCGACTGGCTCCAGGCCAGCACCCACGGGATGGCCCGCAAGTCGGCGATCGAGGTGGTGGGTTTGCGTGACGTCGGCCGGCTGCCGATGTTGAGTGAGCCGATCTCACTGACCGGCGTGGACGCCTTGAAGTACTCGACGAAACCCGGTGTCTCGTGCACTAATTCGGAGTACGCGCGCTGCGCCCGGGCGGCGAGGTCGTCGAGCACGTCATACGCCGGGCCGGCCGCGTCGCCAAGGCCTTCGACGTCAAGCAGTGTCGATTCGAGTGTGGCCGCCAGCAGCGTCTCCAGGTTGCGGTGGGCGATGCGCGGCTCGGCGTACTTGGCGGCGATGATCTCACCCTGTTCGGTCAGCCGCAGCGACCCTTTCACCGCCCCCGGCGGCTGCGCCAGGATCGCGTCGTAGCTCGGACCGCCACCGCGACCGACGGTGCCGCCGCGACCGTGGAACAACCGCAGCCGGATACCGGTCTTGCGAGCCGACTCCACCAGATCCAGTTCGGCCCGATACAGCGCCCAGTTGGCGGCAAGGTACCCGCCGTCCTTGTTGGAATCCGAGTAGCCGAGCATGACTTCCTGGCTCTCGCCACGGGCGTGCACCATCGCTCGGTAGAGCGGAAGGTCCAGCACCGATTCGAGGATATCCGAACCACGTTGGAGGTCGTCGATCGTCTCGAACAGCGGCACGATTCCCACCGGCGCGTAGACCTGCTCAGCCGAAACATCCAGCAGTCCAGCCTCTTTGAGCAGGATCGCGGCTTCCAGCATGTCCGACACCGACTGGCACATCGAGATGATGTAGTTCGGCACCGCGGCCGGGCCGAACACGTTGACGGCGCGGGCGGCGGCGAACACGATGTCGAGTTCCTTGCGAGCCAGCTCCGACAGGTCGGAGTCGTCGCGAACCAGTGGCCGACGGGTGGTCAATTCGGCCGCCAGCAGCTGGACACGTTCCGGTTCGGACAGCGACGCGTAATCTGCGTGCACACCCGCCCAGGACAGCAGTTCGGCGATGACCTCCTCGTGCACCTCGGAGTTCTGCCGCATATCCAGGCTGCTGAGGTGAAATCCGAAGACCTCCACGGCATCCCGCAGCCGAGCCAGTCGATCGTCGGCCAGCAACGCACTGCCGTTCGCGCGTAGCGAGGCGTCGATCACGTCGAGGTCGGCGCGCAGCTCGGCGGGGGTCTGGTACGGCTGCATGCCGAGATCGAGAGTGTGCTGTGGCGTGCGGTCGAGGATGTCGTGAGCGGTGGCGGTCAGCCGGGCGTGCACGACGCGCAGCGCTCGTCGGTAGGGCTCGTCCAGTCGAGCCGGTTCGTTGCAGGCGTCGGCCAGCGCGACCAGATCGTCGGTGGTCTTCACCAGCCGCGCCGACATCGACAGCTCCTGCTCGAGGTGCGTCAGTTCGGCGAAATAGTGTCCCAGCGCGGTGTATGCGGCGCTCCCGGTGGCCAGTCGCACCACGTCGGCGGTGACGTTCGGGTTGCCGTCGCGGTCACCGCCGATCCACGAGCCGGGGCGCAGGATCGGCGCGGCCAGCAGTTCGGTGTCGGGCCAGCGGGCCCGCAGCGCGTCGCGGACCTCGGCGTTCACCTTCGGGATCACCTCGAAGAACGCCGCAGGGTAATACCGCAGCCCGACCTCGATCTCATCCTGAATCTTCAACCGGGACAACCGGATCAGTGCGGTCTGCCACAGCGTCAGGATCTGCCTGCGCAGTTCGGTCTCGACCGGCTGGCCGTCCTCGGTTTCGTCCTGCCCGCGCAGCCGCACCCGCATCAGCTGGGTGATGCGGTGCTGGGTGTCGAACACGGTGCGACGCCGGGTCTCGGTCGGGTGGGCGGTGATCACCGGTGACACCAACGCACCTTTCAGCGCCTCCGCGACGGTGTCGGGTTTCAGGTGCGCGGCGTCCAGCTTCTCGTAGGTGGCGGCAAGGGTGCTGTTCTGCGGTGGTTCCCCGGCCGCGACGTGGACAGCTCTGCGGCGTTCCCGGTGGATGTCCTCGGCGACGTTGGCCAGCAGCGCGAAGTGGGTGAACGCGCGGATCACGGGGATGGCCTGGTGGATGTCGATGCCGTCGAAGAGCTCGGCGAGTTCGGACCGATCGATCTCGGATCGGCGCACCCGGAACGACTCGACGCGGGCCTTCTCGACCAGATCGAACACCTCTTCGCCGTTCTGCTCGCGCACGGTGTCGCCGAGGATCGCCCCGAGCAGCCGGATGTCCTCGCGCATCGGTTCGGTGGCCTCCCGCCCGACCTTGGTGCGGGTGACCGCGCCGATCGGTTCCAGCGATTCGAGGAGTTCAGCCATCCCTCAAGTATCCGGCTGCTCGGTGGGGGCTGCAGGCCGAGGGATCGTGGGGTTGTCCACAGACCCGGGTTCATCCACAGCCTCAGTCCTCCGCCCTTGTCATCGAATGTTTGTTCGATAGCGTGGATTCATGACGTGCGAACCCCTCACCGCCCAGGCGGTACACGATGGGGTCCGCGCCGAACTCGACGTGATCGACGCGGCCCAGAACCGGCTGCGGTCGATCTGCACCGACCTGGCCGGCAATGCCTTCCGGATCGAGGTGGCCGAACGCCTGGAGCGCCACCATCGGGTGAACCGTGGCCTGTCCCTGCGGATGTTCGGTGAGATCGCCGAACCGGTCGACGGCGGAACCCAGCCTGCCGGGGTCAAGGTGCGTGACGTGCTGGCCAGCCGGTTGCGCCTGACCGCGGCTGAGGTGAAGCGACGGTTCCGGGTCGCGTCGCGCATTCGAGCCCGCCGGTCACTGACCGGGCCGCCGCTGCCGCCCGAGTTTCCGGTCCTGGCGGCCGCCGTGGATGCAGGTGATGTCGGCGATGACCACGTCGAGGCGGTGTGTCGTGCCCTCGATAGATTGCCGTCCGCGGTGGCGCCCGCCGATCGCGAGGCAGCGGAACGGACATTGGTTCGCCATGCGCGGGAACAGGATTCGAACTTCGTCGCCGCGATCGGCACGGCAATCGGTGACTGCCTCAACCCCGATGGCACATTCACCGACGAGGATCGTGCGCGACGCCGCGGCGTAGTGCTGGGCCGGCAGGGGCCGGACGGGATGAGCCGGATTTCGGGCTGGCTCGATCCCGAGTGCCGCGCGTATGTGGAGGCGGTGACGGCGGCGCAACGGCCTGGGCGACCTCGTCCCGACGACGCCGACGGGCGAGACACCCGCACCCCCGAACAGCGCTGCCACGACGGGCTGAAACTCGGCCTGAAAGCAGGGGTCGAGTCAGGCGCACTCGGTCAGCACCGCGGGCTGCCGGTCACGGTGATCGTGACGACGACGCTGGGCGAATTGGAGCAGGCGGCGGGGTGGGCGCGCACCGGCGGCAAGTGCCGGCTGCCGATGAGCGACGTCATCCGGATGGCCAGCGAAGCGATCCACTACCTGGCGGTGTTCGAGAATCATTCCGCGCGCCCGCTGTACCTGGGACGCGCCAAACGCCTTGCGACAGCAGACCATCGAATCATCTGCTACGCCAGGGATCGCGGCTGTACCAAACCGAACTGCTTCGAGCCGGGCTATCACTCGGAAGTTCACCACGCGCTGCCGTGGAGCGAGGGCGGCACAACCGACGCGACCAACCTGTACTTCGGCTGCGGTTGCGATCACATGATGGCGACCGAGGGCAAGTACACGACGACCGTCACCGAGGACGGCCGAATCGCCTGGAGCGACGGCACCGGTCCCCCACGGGTCAATGACGCACACCATCCGGAGCGGTTACTGAAGGAGGAGGGCGATGATTCCGGATGACTCCCAGACGGCCATGCCGCACGGCGGGCAGGATCGACCACCAAATCCCTCTACTGGGCACGGTTTACGAAGGCCGCTGGTTCCCGTCCGGCTGATCCAGCATGGTGAAGAGCAACGCCGCCAGGCGCTTCTGCTCGGCGGCGGACAGCCGACTGGTCATGGGCGCCAACAGGTCCGCCACCTCGCCGGCGACCTGTGCGGCCAGCCGGTGGCCGGCGGCGGTCAGGCTGACGTGAACGGCGCGGCCGTCCTCGCTGCTGACAGTGCGGCGCACCAGTCCGCGGCGCACCGCCCGGTCCATCAACCCGCTCACCGACGAGCGCTCCAGGCCCAGAAAGCCTGCCAACTCGGCCATCGTGGGCTCCCGGTCACGCAGGATCGCCAGGGCCCTGAGCTGCGTCAGTGATACGTCATGCTCGGCGGCGGTACGGGTCAGCAGCGCGATCACCGTGAACGACGTCTGCGCCAGGCTGTCGACCAGATCACTGGCCACCCGATCCTCACCCGACATGCCCATAGCGTAACCGATTAGTTCGTATTACCATCTATTTAGTTCGTAATACCACCTAATTGGAGATGCCATGCACGCCGCTGTCGTCACAGATTTCGCTCGCCCGCCGGCCTATCGAGAGTTTCCGGAGCCGCACTCAGCCACCGATTCCGACGTCGTCGTCGATGTCATCGCCGCGGGCCTGCACCCGCTCGTGCGCTCCCGCGCCGCAGGAACGCACTACACCAGCACCGGCGAACTGCCACTCGTGCCCGGTATCGACGGGGTCGGCCGCGCGCCCGACGGCACCCTGCGCTACTTCGTCGTCGCCACCGCCCTCGGTGCGATGGCGCAGCAGACGGTGGTCGACCTGCGCCGCAGCATCGTGCTGCCCGACGACGCCGACCCGGTCGCGATCGCCGCGGCGATGAATCCCGCCATGTCGTCCTGGGTGGCACTGCGTCGCCGCGTCAGTCTGCAACCCGGACAGACCGTCGTGGTCCTCGGGGCGACCGGCAGCGCCGGGCGCTTGGCCGTCCAGACCGCCAAGCATCTGGGTGCGGGCGACGTGATCGGCGTCGGCCGGGATCGCCGGCAGTTGGACGCCCTGCCGGGTCTGGGCGCCGACGATGCCATCGCGCTGGATGAGCTGGCCGCGAACCTCGACCGCGTGCTGGCCGCCGATATCGTGCTCGACTACATCTGGGGCGCGCCCGCGGCCGAGCTGATGGCCGGGTTTGCGCGCGGCCGCCACGACTCAGCGCAACCGCTGGCCTGGATTCAGATCGGTTCGATGGCGGGCGCATACGCCGCCATCCCGGCGGCGGCGCTGCGGTCCATGCCGCTGCAGATCGTCGGCAGCGGTATCGGCTCGGTGCCGGTGACCGACATCCTGGCTGAATCACCGCAGCTCGCGGCCGAAATTTCGAAAGGCACCCTGCGGACGCAGGCGCGCGCGGTCCCGCTCGCGGAAGTGGAACAGGTGTGGCCGCAGCCGGAGAACGGTCAGCGAGTCGTTTTCACGACCTGACACGTCACACCCTGACGGGTCAGCTGTACTTGATCTGCAGGGCCATGCCGATGATGGATACCACCCAGATACCGGTAACGAACAGCGTCAGACGGTCGAGGTTCTTCTCCACCACGGTCGACCCGGACAGGCTGGACTGCACACCGCCGCCGAACAGCGTGGACAGGCCGCCACCCTTGGCGCGGTGCAGCAGCACCAGCAACACCACCAGCACGCTGGTGACACACAGGATGATCTCCAGGGTCAAAACCATGGCGCCCAGAATACCTGCTCCAGTAGCTGGTTACGGCAGGGGCCCACCTGCGGCGATCGCCGAAAGCATGGCGAACTGCTCCCCGTCCAGCGACGCCCCACCGACCAGCGCGCCGTCGACGTCCTTCTGCCCGACCAGCTCGCCCACGTTCTTGGCGTTCACCGAGCCGCCGTAGAGCACCCGAATACCGTCGGCGATCTCAGCGGAGGCCAGCGCCCCAATTTCCTTGCGGATGGCGCCACAAACCTCCTGCGCGTCGGCGGCACTGGCCACCCGCCCGGTGCCGATGGCCCACACCGGCTCGTAGGCGATCACCACATCGGTCAGCTGCTCGTTGGTCAGTCCGGCCAGTGAGCCACGCAACGAATCCACACAGAACTGGACGTGGTTGGCGGCCTCGCGGATCTCGAGCTGCTCGCCGATGCAGACGATCGGTGTCAGCCCGTGCCGGAACGCCGCGGCCGCCTTCTCGGCGACCACCGCGTCGTCCTCGTGGTGATAGGTGCGGCGCTCGGAGTGGCCGACCACGACGAACGTGCAACCGAGCTTGGCCAGGAACACACCGCTGATATCTCCGGTGTAGGCGCCCGAATCGTGCGGGGACAGGTCCTGCGCGCCGTAGGTCAGCCGCAGCTTGTCCCCGTCGACCAGGGTCTGCACACTGCGCAGATCTGTGAACGGCGGGATGACCGTGACATCGACCTTGTCGAAGTACTTGTCGGGCAACGAGAACGCGATCTTCTGGACGAGCGCGATGGCCTCGAAGTGGTTGAGGTTCATCTTCCAGTTGCCCGCGATCAGCGGTTTACGGGACACAAGACTCCTAATTCAACACGTCGATACCGGGGAGAGCTTTGCCCTCAAGGTATTCCAGCGAGGCACCGCCGCCGGTGGAAATGTGCGAGAAACCGTCGTCCGGCAGGCCCAACTGACGCACCGCGGCCGCCGAATCGCCACCGCCGACAACACTGAACGCGCCCTTGGCCGAGGCGGAGACGATAGCCTCGGCCACTCCCTTGGTGCCCGCCGCGAACGCCGGGAACTCGAACACGCCCATCGGGCCGTTCCAGAAGATCGTGCGCGCATTGGACAGCAGTTTGGCGAACCGCTTCACCGACTCGGGGCCGATGTCCAGGCCCATCTTGTCGGCCGGAATCTGGTCTGCCCAAACGGTTTCCGGTGTCGAATCGGCCGCGAACTTCTCGGCGACGACGATGTCCACGGGCAGGTGGATCACGTCGCCGTAGGTCTCCAGCAGGTGCTTGCAGGTCTCGATCATCTCCTCCTGCAACAGCGAGGTGCCCACCGAAACCCCTTGCGCGGCAAGGAAGGTGAAACACATGCCGCCGCCGATGACGATACTGTCGGCCTTGGTGGCGAGGTTCTCGATGACGGCCAGCTTGTCCGACACCTTGGACCCGCCCAGCACCACGGCGTAGGGCCGCTCGCTGGAGCTGGTCAGCTGCTCGAGCACCTTGACCTCGGCGGCCACCAGCGTGCCTGCATAGTGCGGCAGCAGCGTGGCCACGTCGTACACCGAAGCCTGCTTGCGGTGCACGACACCGAAGCCGTCGGACACGAAAGCGCCGTCTTCCCCGACCAATTCGACCAGCGCCTTGGCCAACGTGAGCCGCTCGGCGTCGTCCTTGCTGGTCTCCCGGGGATCAAACCGGATGTTCTCGAGCAACAGAACGTCGCCGTCGGTGAGCCCCTCGGCACGGGCCAGCGCGTCGGTGCCGACCACATCACCGGCCAGCTGGACATGCCTGCCCAGCTTCTCCCCCAGCGCGGCGGCAACCGGCGCCAGCGAGTACTTCGGGTCGGGTCCCCCCTTGGGGCGGCCCAGGTGCGCGGTCACCACGACCTTGGCCCCGGCGTCGGCCAGTGCCTTCAGGGTCGGGACCGACGCGATGATGCGGCCCGGGTCGGTGATCGTGCCGTCGTCGTCGAGCGGGACGTTGAGGTCGGAACGGACGAGGACGCCCCGACCTTCCACGCCCTCTTTCAACAGGTCATCGAGGGTGGCGACCATGATTACAGCGACTTGCCGACCAGCGCGACCAAGTCCACCAGGCGGTTGGAGTAGCCCCACTCGTTGTCGTACCAGGAGACGACCTTGGCCTGGTTGTCGATGACCTTGGTCAGCAGCGAGTCGTAGATCGAGCTGTGCGGGTCGGTGACGATGTCGCTGGACACGATCGGCACGTCGTAGTACTTCAAAATGCCCTTGAGCGGGCCCTCGGCGGCGGCCTTGAACGCGGCGTTGATCTCGGCAGCGCTTGCCGATTTGGCCAGCTCGACCGTGAGGTCCGTCGCCGAGCCCGTGGGGATCGGCACCCGCAGCGCGTAGCCGTCCAGCTTGCCCTTGAGCTCCGGGAGCACCAGGCCGATGGCCTTGGCCGCACCGGTCGAGGTCGGCACGATGTTCAGCGCCGCGGCGCGCGCCCGGCGAAGGTCGCTGTGCGGGCCGTCCTGCAGGTTCTGGTCCTGGGTGTAGGCGTGGATCGTGGTCATCAAGCCCTTGACGATGCCGAACTCGTCGTTGAGGACCTTCGCCAACGGGCCGAGGCAGTTCGTCGTGCACGAGGCGTTGGAGATGATGTTCTGGCTGCCGTCGTACTTGTCGTCGTTGACGCCCAGCACGATGGTGATGTCCTCATCGGTGGCCGGCGCGGAGATGATGACCTTCTTGGCGCCCGCGTCGAGGTGGCCTTTGGCCTTTTCGGCCTTGGTGAAGATGCCGGTCGACTCGACCACGACGTCAACACCCAGGTCACCCCAGGGCAGCGCCGCCGGTCCCTCTTTGATCTCCAGTGCTTTGATCTTGGTGTTGCCGATGACGATGGTGTCGTCGCCCTCGAGGCTGACGTCTTCGGACAGCCGGCCCAGGATCGAGTCGAACTTGAGCAGGTGCGCGAGGGTGGCGTTGTCGGTGAGATCGTTGACGGCCACGATCTCGATGTCTTTGGCGTTACCTGCGGCCTGCTGGGTTGCCAGGGCCCGGTAGAAGTTGCGTCCGATGCGGCCGAAGCCGTTAACGCCAACCCGGATGGTCACGTTGTCTCCTCATAAGTTGCTTCCAGTACCCGCGCCCAGCCTAATCGCGTGCTCACCGGCGTGCGCGACCGCCCGCAGCGTCACCCGATTCCAGGCCCGCTCTGGTCCGCGCGCGCCGAGCCGGTCCAGCGTTCCCGGATCGCCGGCAGCGTGCCGTCCTGCTCCAACGTGGCCTGCGCGACGTTGATCCGGCCGAGTAGCGCGGTGTCGGTGGTGGGCACCGCGATCGCGATCTTCTCCGTGGTGATGCCGCGCTGGACCACCGTGACACCGGGCACCGCCTCAGCCAGTCGGCTCAGCACCGGGTCCAGCTTCATGAACGCGTCGCAGCGACCGGTGGTCAGATCGCGCAATGCGGTGCGGATGCTGCCGTAGGAATAGACCCGGACCCGGGCGACCTTCTCATCGGCCAGTAGTCGGTTCGCTATCGGCTGACTTGTGTTGCCCTCCTGGACACCGATTGTCAGACCCTCGAGGTCGTCGATCGACGCGACATCGGGCAGCCGGGCGGCGTCGACGGCAAGCGCCTGGCCGGAGATCAGGTACGGATCGCAGAACGCCGCCTTGAGCGCACGGGATCCGGTGATGGTGGTCCCCGAGGCGACGCAGTCGAAGACGCCGGAGTCCAGGGCGTCGAAGATGCCGTTGAAATCGCGGCCTTCGTAGCGGATGAACTGCACCTGCGCGCCCAACTGCTCGGCGATGGCGGTCATGAGGTCGACGTCGAGGCCCGAATCCTGCACCGAGTTGAACGGCGGGTCCGGGAATGCCGCACCGACGCGCAGCAGTTCACCACCGGACATGGCGCAACGGTAGCCCGTTCTTTCCTCGCTGAGTCTGTCCGCCGAGGAACGCCAGCCAGCCCAATACCGCCCCGGCGTGCAGCAGCAAGGTGAACGTCAGCGGTTCGAGCACCAGTGCGGCGGCCGCGGCAGGCAGGCTGGCGCGGCCGGGGTCGCCTACCCAGCGGCGGTAGTGACGCAGCGCCCACACCCCGAACGCCATATCGATGGCGATCTTGCCGACGATCACCGCCAGCACCGGCGCCAACACCGCGACGTGCCGGGTCGCCAGGAAGTAGACCAGCAGCCCGAATGCGGTCAGCCCGTACAGCGGTGCCACGGTGTCGATCGCCTTCACCGGCAGCATGACGGTGCCGAGCCGGCCGAACCGGGGATTGCCGACCATGCCGCGATACCACCAGTGGGTCTGCAGGAATCCGCCGAACCAACGGCGGCGCTGCCGCAGGAAGGCCCGCACCGACGCCGGCGCTTCGGTGCGAGCCTGCGCGTCACCGAGTACCCGAAACCGCCAGTCCAGCTGCTGATCTCCGGCGAACCGGCGCATGCGAGCCACCAGCTCGTAATCCTCGACCAGACAGGCGTCGTCGAATCCGCCGACGTCGGTGACGGCTTCGCGGCGGAAACCGGCGAACGCCCCGGAGATCAACTGCAGGCAGTCGACGCCCATCCAGGCGTAGCGGCCCAGGAAGTTACGGATGTATTCGTAGGTCTGGAAATACTGCATGGCGCGGCCAAGCACGGTGGGCGGGCATCGCGGTGTGATGACGCCGGTGACGGCGACCAGTTGTGGCTCGCGCGAAAAGGCTTGGCGCACTGCGCCGATCGCGCCTCGGTCCGGCACGGTATCGGCGTCCACGGTGAGGATGACGTCGGCGTCGGTGCGCAACAGCCCGGCGTTGAGGGCCGCCGATTTACCTCCGTGCGCCAACCGCAGCCAACGTAGCGCGGTCGAACCCAGCCGAACCGGACCACTGGTATGGCCGATCGGAGAGACTTCGAAACCATAATTCTCACACAGTATTTCGGTGGTGGCATCGGTCGATCCGTCGTCGGCGATGAGGATCTCGTCGGGCGGGTCGGTCTGGTCGAGCAGCGCCGCCAGGGTGTCCGGCAACGCGGCGGCCTCGTTGCGCGCGGCGATGATGACGGCCAGTGTCAGCCGATCGGTGCCGGCGTCGGCCGGCGGCGCGCTACGGCCGATCCGCCGGATCTGCCACCCGGTGAACACCTGCAGCGCGGCGTCGTAGCCCAGGTAGGCCAGGCCGACCGACCAGGCCAGCACGCCGCCGCGGCCGAATGCGAGCAGGAACAACGTCACCCACAGCGCGAATACCAGCACGTGGATCAGCACGCTGACAGCCGGGGTCCCCAGCCGCGCAAGCCGTGCGGATGCGCGGGTGAGCGCGGGCGTCAGTGAATCTGTCAACGGTTCGATGTTAGAAGAACGGCATTGCGGCTGAGTCGGTTCAAATGCCGTGCCGCCATTACCCTGTTGTGATGGCACGTGTTTTGTCGGTCAACCTGTCGGCTCACGCACGAACGAATCCGGACACGAAGGCACCGAAACCGACGGGCATCGACAAGAACCCCACCCCCGAACCGGTTCTGGTGCGTGCCCCGGGGGCGATGCTCGAGGGCCTCGGCAGCGGCCTGGTCGGCGACACCATCGGCAACCAGAAGCTGCACGGCGGTGACGACCAAGCCGTCTACGCCTACGCCCGCGAGGACCTCGACGAGTGGGAGGGCAGGCTGTCCCGCCCGCTGGCCAACGGGATTTTCGGGGAGAACTTCACCACCACCGGCATCGACGTCACCTACGCGCGGATCGGCGAGCGCTGGCGGGTGGGCACGGCCGGACTGCTGCTCGAAGTCTCCGCACCCCGCACCCCATGCCGCACCTTCGAGAAGTTCCTGGACATCGACGGCTGGATCAAGACGTTCACCGCCGCCGGGAAGCCCGGCGCCTACCTACGGGTCATCGAATCGGGGACCGTGCGGGCTGGCGACACCATCGACATCGAGCACCGGCCCGAACACGACGTGACGATCAACCTGGTCTACCGCGCCAAGATGTCGGATCCCAGCCTGCTACCCCAGCTGCTGGCCGCCGACGCGTTGTCCGACGAGCTCAAGGCCATTGTCGCTAAAAGACTGGCCAAGTCGATCTAAGCGTCTTCCAGCAGATCAGGCGTAACCGCCGACTCGGTGTCGGGGATGCCGTCCTGCTTGGCCTTGCGGTCCGCCATCGACAACAGCCGCCGAATACGGCCGGCCACAGCATCTTTGGTCATCGGCGGATCGGCAAGCCGGCCCAGCTCCTCCAGCGAGGCCTGCCGGTGTTCGACCCGCAGGCGGCCCGCGGCGGCCAGGTGATCGGGCACCGTGTCGGCCAGAATCTCCAAGGCCCGCTCGACGCGGGCTGCGGCGGCCACCGCGGCGCGCGCTGAGCGGCGCAGGTTTGCGTCGTCGAAGTTGGCCAGCCGGTTAGCGGTGGCACGCACCTCGCGGCGCATCCGTCGTTCCTCCCACGTCAGCCGCGTGTCCTGGGCGCCCATCCGAGTCAGCAGCGCACCGATGGCCTCGCCGTCGCGCACCACCACCCGGTCGGTCCCCCGCACCTCGCGGGCCTTCGCGCTGACCCCGAGCCGCCGGGCAGCCCCAACCAGAGCCAGCGCGGCTTCCGGTCCGGGACAACTGACTTCGAGCGCCGACGAACGCCCCGGCTCGGTCAGCGAGCCGTGCGCGAGGAACGCACCGCGCCATGCCGCCTCGGCGTCGCCGACACTGCCGCCGACCACCTGGGCGGGCAATCCCCGCACCGGCCGGCCACGCATGTCCAGGAGACCGGTCTGCCGGGCCAGCGCCTCACCGTCCTTGGCGACCCGCACCAGATATCGGGTGCTCTTACGGATGCCGCTGGCCGACAGCACGTGCACCACCGCGTTGTAGCCGTACAGGTCGTAGATGTCCTTGCGCAGCCGCCGGGCGATGATGCCCAGGTCCACTTCGGCCTCGACGACCACCCGGCCCGACACGATGTGCAAGCCGCCGGCGAAACGCAACAGGGAGGCCACCTCCGCGCGGCGGGCAGTCACTGAGTTGACCGCCAACCGGCTGAGTTCGTCCTTCACCTCAGCAGTCATCGCCACGGGTCGTCACCTCTCGGTCCGTTGCCAGCAGGTCCCTGCACCCCATCCCCCTGTCGAGTCACTCCGGACGTAATGGACGCAGCAGACGGGAGGGAAGATGCCGCGGGAATCGTATTCCGAGTACGCACACCGTCAAGCGCCGCAGCCAGCTTCGCCGGGTCATGTAAAGGTGTACCAGGTCTGGAGACGTCAGCAAACCGAACTGAAGCTTCCAGCTGGCTTGCGGTACGCCGGAGTTGGTCACGCTCCCGGTCAGACGGGACGCGGGCGGCGTCCACGACGATCTCGTCGACGACGAATCCCGGCGCATGCTGGGCCAGAACGTGCAAGTGACGCTCGGCCGAGAAACCGGCCGTCTCCCCCGGCTCGGCGGCCAGGTTCAGCACCAGGGCCCGCCGTGCGGTGGTGGCTTTCAGCGCCGCCGCCAGTTCCGGCACCAGCACGTGCGGGATCACGCTGGTGAACCACGAGCCCGGTCCGAGCACCACCAGATCGGCGGTCATGATGGCGTCGATCGCCTGCCGGGTGGCGGGCGGATCGCCCGGAAGCAGGCGCACCCGGCGCACCTTGCCCGGGGTGGTCGCCACCGCCACCTGGCCGCGGATCACCCGGCTCATCCGGGGGTCGCCATCCAGTCCGGACACGTCGGCTTCGATCTGCAGGGCGATCGGGCACATCGGCAGCACTCTGCCCTTGACACCGAGAATGCGGCCCAGTTCGTCGAGCGCGGCCACCGGATCGGCCAGCACCTCGTTGAGTCCGGCCAGCATCAGATTGCCGATCGGGTGCCCGGCGAGCGCACCGCTGCCACCGAACCGGTGCTGCAGGATGGTGGCCCACAACCGGCCGTGTGGACTGTCAGAAGCCAAGGCGGCCAATGCCATTCGCAGATCACCTGGGGGCACGATATCGAGTTCGCTGCGCAGCCGGCCCGACGATCCGCCGTCGTCGGCGACGGTCACCACCGCGGTGATGTCGTGGGTGAGACGCCGCGCTGCCGACAGCGTCGCGTACAAACCATGCCCACCACCCAGGGCGACGATACGACTCATTCGCGACCCAGATCGCGGTGCAGCACCCGGACGGACAGATGCTCGTTGTCCTCGAGCAGTCCGGCGAGCGCTTCGGCCATGGCGACACTGCGGTGCTTACCGCCGGTGCAGCCGATGGCCACGGTCATGTATCGCTTCCCCTCCCGGCTGTAGCCGTCGACCACGAGTCTCAGCAGCTGATGGTAGGTCTGCAAGAACTCCGCGGCACCAGGTTGACCCAGGACGTAGTCACGGACCGCCGGATGCTGGCCGGTGTGCGGCCGCAGCTCGTCGACCCAGTGCGGGTTGGGCAGGAAGCGGACGTCCATCACCATGTCGGAGTCCATCGGCAGGCCGTACTTGAAGCCGAACGACTCGACGGTCACGCTGGTCTGCGCGACGACCTCCCCGCCGAAGGCCCGTTCGATGCTCTCCCGCAAACCATGCACCGAGAGAGTCGAGGTGTCGATGACCAGATCCGCCGACGCCCGCACCGGGGCCAGCATCGATCGCTCGGCGACAATGCCTTCGGCCAGCGTCTGGTTGCCCTGCAGCGGGTGACTGCGCCGGTTGTTCTCGTACCGGCGCACCAGGATGTCGTCGGAGGCCTCCATGAACAGCACCCGTGCATGGATGTCGCGGGTCGCCAGCTCGGTGCGCACCGACTCCAGGTCACCGGTGAATCCCCGGGACCGCACGTCCATCACCACCGCCAGCTTGGTGATCCGCGAGCCGGCTGCGAGGCCGAAGTCCACCATCCGGGCGATGAGTTCGGGCGGCAGATTGTCGGCCACATACCAGCCGAGATCTTCGAGCACCTTGGCCGCGGTTCCCCGGCCGGCCCCGGACAGGCCCGTCACCAACACCACGTCGATACCCGATTCCTCGCCGGCCTGTCCGGTGTGCATGTCTTCGCCTGTGCTGTTTTCTGTCATCGCGTCGCCTGTTCAGCAGACTGATCTTCACTGACCGGGTCGCCCTGCGCAGCCGATCCCACCGAATCCACAATCACGCCTAGCGCTTCCAGCACCGCGGCGGCGGTCGCGGCGCCGATGCCCGGCACCGAGGTGATCTCGTCGACACTGGCCTGCCGCAACCGGGTCAACGATCCGAAGTGGGTCACCAGCGCCTTGCGCCGGATGTCCCCGAGCCCGGGCACCGCGTCCAGAGCCGAGGCCGTCATCCGCTTGGACCGCTTGCTGCGGTGGTAGGTGATCGCGAAGCGATGGGCTTCGTCGCGGACCCGCTGCAACAGATAGAGACCCTCACTGTTCCTGGCCAGAATGACCGGATCTGTTTCCATGGGCACCCACACCTCCTCGAGGCGTTTGGCCAGACCGATGACGGCGACGTCGGTGACGCCGAGTTCGTCGAGCACCGCCTGGGCCGCATTGACCTGGGGGGCGCCGCCGTCGACGACGTACAGGTTCGGCGGGTAGGCGAACTTGCGGGATTTGCCTTCCGCGGAGAACTCCTCGATCGGCTGCTGCTGTTCCTGCACGTGGCGGGTGAAGCGGCGGCGGGTCACCTCCGCGATCGAGGCCACGTCGTCGGAGCGGCCCTCGCCTGCCGCCTCGCGGATCGCGAAATGCCGGTAGTCGGATTTGCGCGGCAGGCCGTCCTCGAACACCACCAGGGAGGCCACCACATCGGTGCCCTGGACGTGGCTGATATCGACGCATTCGATGCGCAGCGGCGCTTCGGCCAGGCCCAGGGATTCCTGAATGTTCTGCAGCGCAGCCGATCTGGCGGTGAAGTCGCCTGCGCGCTTGAGCTTGTGCTGCTGCAGCGCCTCCTGGGCGTTGCGGTGCACCGTTTCGGCCAGGGCCTTCTTGTCGCCGCGCTGCGGCACCCGCAGCGTCACCCGGGAGCCGCGCAGCCCCGAGAGCCAGTCGGCCAGCTCGTCGGCGTTGGGTGGCAGGCACGGCACCAGCACCTCCCGGGGCACCGGGTTGGTGGATTCGTCTGCGGCACCGCCTAATTCGGCCTGGTCGCCGTAGAACTGGGTGAGGAACTGCTCGACCAGTCGGGCTTCCGCGGAATCGCCTGGATCACTGGGCTTTTCGACCACCCAGCCGCGCTGGCCGCGCACCCGCCCGCCCCGGACATGGAACACCTGAACGGCCGCCTCCAGATCGTCATCGGCGAAGGCGACGACGTCGGCGTCGGTGCCGTCACCGAGCACGACGGCCTGCTTCTCCAGCGCGCGCTTGAGCGCGGCGATATCGTCGCGCAGCCGGGCCGCCCGCTCGAAGTCGAGCTCGGCGGACGCCGCGTTCATCTGGTGTTCCAGCTCGCGGGCGAAGCGGTCGGTCTTGCCGGATAGGAAGTCGCAGAAATCGAGGACTATCTTGCGGTGTTCCTCGGCGCTGACCCGGCCGACGCACGGTGCCGAGCATTTGTCGATGTAGCCCAGCAGGCAGGGACGGTCGATTTGGCTGTGCCGCTTGAACACTCCCGCCGAGCAGGTGCGGGCGGGAAACACCCGGGTCAGCAGATCCAGGGTTTCCCGGATGGCCCAGGCGTGCGAGTACGGGCCGAAGTAGCGGACGCCCTTGCGGCGCGGCCCGCGGTAGACGAACAGCCGCGGGTACTCGTCGTTGAGGGTGACGGCCAGCACCGGATAGGACTTGTCGTCGCGGTAGCGGACGTTGAATCGCGGGTCGAACTCCTTGATCCAGTTGTATTCCAGCTGCAGCGCCTCGACCTCGGTGTTGACCACCGTCCACTCGACCTTGGCCGCGGTGGTCACCATCTGGCGGGTGCGGGGATGCAGGGCGGAGATGTCCTGGAAGTACGACGTCAGCCGGCTGCGCAGGCTTTTGGCCTTGCCGACGTAGATCACTCGGCCGTGCGGATCCCGGAATCGATAGACACCCGGCTCGACTGGAATCGACCCGGGCGCCGGGCGGTACGTGGCGGGATCGGGCACGCTCCCAGGTTAGTCGGGCCGTCCGACTGCTCGACACCAAGCATTACCGTCGACGGCGTGCCCACGACGCGGATCACCCGCCTCACCGAGTCGGACTGGGAGCAGTTCGCCGAACTTCGGCTGCGCGCGCTCACCGACACGTTCGGCACAGCGGACAAGCAGTACCTCGTCGAGGCGCGCTTCACCCCCGCCGACTGGCGCCGACGGCTGCGCGATCACGCCCAGTTCATGGTGGTCTTGGCCGGCCAGCCCGTCGGCATGGTCGCCGCCTACCAGGAGAGCGCTGAGACGGCCTACGTGTACTCACTGTGGCTCGACCCCGCTGCGCGCGGACGCGGGCTCGGCCGCCGCCTGGTGGCGGCGGCGCTGGACTGGGCGCGCCGGCGCGGGGTGCACACCGTCACACTGCGAATGGCCGCGGGCAACGCCGCGGCACGCAGGGTGTACGAGAGTCTCGGATTCACCGAAGTGCCCACCGGCGGCGGCGCGGGCGAAGTGGTGATGCGACTCACGCTCCGGTGACGTCGGGACGGTACTTGGCCAACAGCATGCGCAGGGTGTCCATCGACGCCACCGCGCGTTCACCGTCGACCGACTGGACGGCCAAAACCGGGACGTATTCGTAGTCGGCCAGGTCCACCCGGGCCCACCGTGCGCCTTGCGGGAACGACACATCGACGACATCGCGCCACGGGACGACCCGTTCGGTCAGGATGTTGCGCACCCCGATACCGGCGGGCCCGACCCGGACCCGCGGGGTCGCCAGCAGCAGGATCGCCGCAGCCAGGATCACTCCGAGGACAGCCATCGACACCTGATCGGCGGTTTGGATGATGGCACCGGTGTAGCGGATCTTCAGCAGGAGCCCGACCACGATCCCGGCCGTGGCGACGATGACAGCGGCAATGTAGGCGACAATCGGCGTCAGGCGGGGCCGCAGCACCACATCCCAGTCGCTGTCGGTCGTGGTCATGCCCCGCGCAGGTGGCGCAGCGTCAACGCGGTGGACAGCGCGGCCGCGACGGCCTGGGCGCCCTTGTCCTCCGCCGAATCGGGCAACCCGGCGCGGTCGAGTGCCTGCTCCTCGTCGTCGGTAGTCAGCACACCGTTAGCCACCGGCGTCGACTCGTCCAGCGAGACCCGGGTCAGGCCCTGGGTGACGGCGTCGCAGACATAGTCGAAATGTGGTGTCTGGCCCCGGATCACAACGCCGAGCGCGACGACCGCGTCATGGGTGCGAGCGAGTTCCTGTGCGACGACCGGGATTTCGATGGCGCCGAGCACCCGGACGACGGTCGGGCTCGGCACTCCGGAGTCCTCGGCCACTCGGCGGGCGCCATCGAGCAGCGCGTTGCAGATCTTCGAGTGCCAGGTGCTGGCCACGATCGCCAGCGAGACGTCCGAGGCGTCCATCTCCGGGAAGTCCGGGACGCCCGCGCCTCCGCTCATAGGGCCCCGCCCAGGTCACCAGGAACCGCCTCGTCGTAGTCGTCGAGGCCGGTCAGGTCGTGACCCATCCGGTCGCGCTTGGTCATCAGGTAGCGGATGTTCTCTGCATTGGCCCGCACCGGCAGCGGCACCCGTTCGATGATGTGCAGTCCGTAGCCGTCCAGACCCACCCGCTTGGCCGGGTTGTTGGTCAGCAGCCGCATCGAGCGCACCCCGAGATCCACCAGGATCTGCGCGCCGATGCCGTAGTCGCGGGCGTCGGCAGGCAGCCCGAGCTCGAGGTTGGCGTCGACGGTGTCGGCGCCGGCGTCCTGCAGCTGATAGGCCTGCAGCTTGTGCATCAGTCCGATGCCGCGACCTTCATGCCCGCGCATGTAGAGCACGATGCCGCGGCCCTCGCGGGCCACCATCGCCAGCGCGGCATCCAGCTGCGGACCGCAGTCGCAGCGCCGCGAGCCGAACACGTCACCGGTCAGGCATTCGGAGTGCACCCGCACGAGAACATCGTGGCCGTCGTTCTCCGGCCCGGAGATATCGCCTTTGACCAGCGCGACGTGCTCGACCTCTTCGTAGATGCTGGAGTAGCCGACCGCACGGAACTCGCCGTGCCGGGTCGGGATCCGCGCTTCGGCGATCCGCTCGATGTGCTTCTCGTGCTTGCGCCGCCATTCGATGAGGTCGGCGATGGAGATCAGGGCCAGGTCGTGCTCGTCGGCGAAGACCCGCAGCTCGTCGGTCTGCGCCATCGAGCCGTCGTCCTTCTGGCTGACGATCTCGCAGATGGCGCCGGCCGGGTGCAGACCGGCCAGCCGAGCCAGGTCGACGGCGGCCTCGGTATGGCCGGGACGGCGCAGCACGCCACCGTCCTTGGCGCGCAGCGGAACGACGTGGCCGGGTTTGGTGAAATCGTCGGAAACGCTGGTCGGATCGGCCAGCAGCCGCATGGTCGTCGCTCGATCAGCCGCCGAAATGCCGGTGCCCACACCATTTTTGGCGTCGACGGTGACGGTGTAGGCGGTGCCGTGCTTGTCCTGGTTGACCGCGTACATCGGCAGCAGGCCGAGCTTGTCGCAGATCTCACCCGACAGCGGGACGCACAGGTAACCGGAGGTGTAGCGGACCATGAACGCGACCAGCTCCGGCGTCGCCATCTCGGCGGCGAAGATCAGGTCGCCCTCGTTCTCACGATCTTCGTCATCGATGACGACGACGGCCTTGCCCGCCGCGATGTCGGCGACCGCCCGTTCGACGGTATCCAGCCTCGTCATCCTTGCTGCCTGCCCATTTCTCACGTGATGCTGCTTGTAGACAGTATGAACCACCACGGGCACGCAACTGATGCCCGTCCTGTTCAGCGGCCCACTCCACCCCCGCCCGGCGGTCCCGATCGCAGATATCTGCAGGCCAGCCGGGGCGGTGTGACGTACGTGACAGGACGGACCCACGGGGTGAACGGCCGATGAACTCTCGGCGCGCACCGCCTCTGGGCGGTCGTGATACGCCGACCGTGCGATCTCATACCTCCGAGAACGAGCTATGAGGAGTGCGATGAAGGGTCCCGGTCTCGATGCTGGCGTGCTCGGTGTTCTACCGGTCCGGGCCGACCGACTGGACTCCCCCGAGGCGGTCGACGAGTGGCTGCGCTCGGTCGGATCCGTGGAGCGAAGCCGCCAGGTCGGCACCATGTCCCGGGAGAAGCTGGCCGGCTTCGTATCACTGCTCGACGGGGCGACGGGCCCCGAGCTGCTCGGCTCGGTCGACCCCGATCTGGCGACCCGCATCGTCGGTTCGGCCGACACCGCGCAGTCGGCGCGCTGGCTGGAAACCGTCGGAACCGACGAGGCGGCGGAAATCCTTCGGCGGCTGACGAATTCGGGCCGCGACAAGCTTTTGGACCAGATCGGTGGTCCCCAGGCGGAGGTCCTGCGCGAGGTGCTGCGGTGGCCGCCGACCTCGGTCGCGGCGCACATGCTCCCCGACGTCTTCACCGTCCCGGACTCGATCACCGCCGCCGAGGCGGAGGAGCTGGTCCGCACCCAGAGCGCCCAGGTGCGCGGCAGGGCCCGCCACGGCGCCCTGATCTACGTGACCGACGCCGACCGCAGGCTGATCGGCTTCCTGGAATTCCAGGACCTGGTGCTGGCCCAACCGGACCAGTCCGTCGCAGAACTGAGCAGCGACGATCCCGTCTGGGTCCGTCCCCTGATCGACGCCGAGCAGGCCGCGCAATCACTGCTCGACTACGAGCTGGCGGCGCTGCCGGTGGTCGACGATCAGCGCAGGCTACTCGGTGTGCTGACCGCAGACGCTGCGGCCGACATCCTCGAAGCCGAGGCGACCCGGGACGCCGAGCGCCAGGGCGGCTCGGAACCTCTCGAAGTCCCCTATCTTCGTGCGTCGCCACTTCGGTTGTGGCGCAAACGAATTGTGTGGCTGCTCGTGCTGTTCGTGGCCGAGGCCTACACCGGCACGGTGCTGCGCGCGTTCGAAGACGAGATGGAAGCCGTTGTCGCGCTTGCCTTCTTCATCCCCCTGCTCATAGGCACGGGTGGCAATACCGGTACCCAGATCACCACAACGCTGGTGCGCGCCATGGGAACCGGCCAGGTGCGGTTGCGCGACCTGCCCCGCATCCTGGCCAAGGAGTTGTCGACGGGTTTCCTTGTCGCCCTTACCATGGCGGCCGCCGCGATCGTCCGCGCGTGGACGCTGGGAGTCGGGCCGCAGATCACGGTCACGGTGGCCCTGACGGTGGCCGCGATCGTGATGTGGTCGGCTCTGGTGTCCTCGGTCCTGCCCCTGCTACTGAAGAAGTGCCGCGTCGATCCCGCTGTCGTCTCGGCGCCGATGATCGCCACGATCGTCGACGGCACCGGGTTGATCATCTACTTCCTGATCGCGCACGCGACGCTGCCCCAGCTTGCGGGGTTGTGATATCAGTTGCGCGCCAGGCACATTGATTTCCGCCGACGGAATTGACCTGGTACCGAGCGGCCTACCACGTCCTGGTGACACCCTGGGTGTTTATGGTGCGGCCATACGCATCCACGTTGTAGTAGCGGTTGCCGCTGCCGTCCCGGTCGTAGAGTGTCATCGATGCGGAATTGCTGCCCGACAACCGCGTCAAGGTACCCGTGTTCAAGCCCTTGGCACCGGAACCGACATAGTTCCACCCACTCGGCACGACCACCTCGAAGTTGCCGTAGGTGTCTTCACTGTCGGCGTCGTTCGTACCGACGAAGGTGATCGAGCCGGCACTGAGCTTGCTGCCCGCAATCGTGGGTGTGGCGTTGACCGCATATATCGGCACGTAAACCCGTTGCGTCACAGTGCCGCCGGTAAAACCGTCCGAGACTGTGACGTCGAACCAGTCCGCGGCGGCACTGTTCGCCGAGGTGCCGTTGACCGCATTCAAGACCTGAGTAGGCGAGTAGATGGCAGCCGAGTGGTAGTACGCCTTATTCTTGACGACCGTATATGTGAACGTGCCGTTCGCGTTGAGGGTGACGTTGCCGCCGTTGTTGCTCTTGCCTGCTTGGCCGTTGGTACTGACCCCGTAAGTGAGCGGGTCGCTGTCCGCATCGGACCACGTGAGCTTTCCGGTGGTGGTCTGCGTCCACGTGCTGGTGTTCAGTGACCACGTCCCCAATGCGTTCCCGGTGGCATTCTGGGCTTGAGCAACTGCGTACGGCGACGTTGTGACAACCACCGTGGGTACATTGTCGACCACCGCCGGCTTGACGGCTACGTTCAGGGTGACCGTGCGGCCGTTGGCGTCGGTGGCGAGCAGCGTGACCACATCGTCATTCGCCGTCGTACGGCCAACATTCGAGGTGTAGGTGAAAGCGCCGGTGGTCGGGTTAGTCAACATCACGCTGCCCTTCGGCGTCGTGGCGCTGCCAAGCGCATAGCTGGTGAACACTCCCGGGAAATTGGTAGAGCCTGGCACCGAACCGCTCTCGACGTACGGCGTCGAAGTGTTGATATTGGCCGGGGTGATGGCCGCTGTGCTGTTGGTCACCGTGACCGTTGTGACGGTATTGCCGTAGTGACCGTCATTGACCATCACCTGGAAGCTCTGAGTGGCGCCGGCCGTCGCCGATGAGACATAGGTGAAGTCGCCCGTGGTCGGGTCGATGGTGACGATGCCGCCGTTGCCGGCACCGTTCTTGGTGTACGCGGAATTGCCACTCAGACCGTTGACTGAGGATCCGACTAGCGAGTACTTCAGCGTGTCCCCATCGGAGTCGCTGGCGTTGATCTTGCCCTTCACTACGCCGACTCCGTCGGGGCTGCCAACGGTGGGCGCGGATACCGTCGGGGCGGCGTTCGTCCCGTCGATGATCGAGATCTTGAATGTGAGTGTGTACACGGCGCCGTCTGCTGACCTCACCGGGATATTCACGGTGTCGTACCTGTCAGCCTCGTTTTCCGACGTCGACCTGTGGAAGAACGCCGCGTTTTGGAACTTGGGGTCCCATATCGCCGGCGGAGTGTAGGTGTACCCGCCGGTGCTGTTGTTGATGGTGACCAACGCATTACCGGCCGTGGTATATGTCGCGCCCTGCGATACAAAGGTCCAGTCCACCGGCCGGCCGAGGTCATCGACCGCATGGAAGGACCCCGCCGCATACATGCCCAACCCGTTTGTGTAGTGCCAGCTCTCGTAGGTCGTGCTGGTTGTGAAGGTCTGTAGGACGGCTATCTCCTGGAACCGCTTGTAGATGGCGACCAGGGCGACATACGTCACCAGCGTGAACGGATTCACTTGGGCCGCAGTCCAAGTGGGCAACGTTAGGTTCCAGGCCCGTGTCGGGTCGTAGTAAGCGCCGCCGTCGACGAGGCCGCCCGTCAAGGTTGCCCCAGCCTGAGCCGCAACGACCTTTGCTCCGAGGCTGTTGGCGTCGTGGAGATCAGCCTTGGTGACGTCGGCTCCGGTAGTCGCCTTGATGACGTCGACCGCGATTTGTTCCACGTCATAGGTGCCGTTGAGCATGTCGGTCAGCACCGTAGCCGTCCCGACTACGGCTGCGCCCATGATCTTGTACACCGAGATCACGCCCAGGGTGCCCGCGCCATCGGCAATCCGGAACGGCGGCACCACGCGATTCAGGAAATCGCCCCACGCGTTGAGGGTGCTCCCGAACGTGTAGCCGGGGATCGACGAGGTGACAAAGATGGCCGCGAAATTGAGGGAATCTCGAATCCACCGCGCCGGACCACCGATCGGTGCAGTCGCGATCAGTTGGTCGAGTTGAGCGGTGAGCGCGTCGAGACTCTGGTCAATCGGGTGATTGGTGATATCGACGAAGTGACTGGGCGGGCCGGGCCAGCCGACGAGCCGGGCGAGCGCCCTGGCCACGGCGCTGAGATAGGTCGGGTCCTGCGTAGGGTCCGCGGCGGCAGTCGCCGCGGCAGTCGGCACCGCCGACGCGGCGGGAGCGGCCTTGGCAGCGGCGGCAGTCGACTTTGCGGCTTTCGGCGTGGTGGCGACCACCTCGACCGTCTCGGGTGTTTCCGCGCCAGTCGAGGTATCTGACACGGCAGGGGTAGATGAACCCGTCGAGACCGAGGTTGCCGTGTCATCAGTGGTGGTGCTCCCACTTGGCTCGGTCGTCGAGGTGGTGCCGGTGGCCGCAGGCGCAGAGACGGGCGTGTCGGTGGCCGGCGTGGTTGTCTCGGCGCCGGTGGTGGGTGTTGCTGTGGCGGTTCTGCTCGAGCCGGACGTGCTGACGGCCGACGAGGAGCGCGGAGTCGCCGACGATGGCTTGCTCGCAGTGCGGTTGCGCGCAGATCCGGCCGATCCGGTTGCCCGCTTGGGAGTCGAGGATGTTGCGGAGTCATTGGCCGCACTCGGCTTTGGCGCTGAATCCGACGTACCGCCATCGGTGGATGCTGAGGCGACGCCCTGGCCGGCGGCGATCGCCATCCCGAGTCCAACCGCAGCGGCGACAATCCCGTTGCGGGCAGCGCGCTGCCGGTTACGTTCCACCTGTTTCCGGTGGCGGGCCGCCTGCTTTCTGTGGCGACCTCCGGGCTTCTTGGAACTCACCAACTCTCCCGCTTATCCGAGGTGTGACGAGGCCGTTGCAACCCAGAGTGGGAGAGGCACGTCACTTTGCCGTTCCGCAACGTAACATTAGTTACCAAATTTCACCAAAGCTTGTCTCGGTCAACTTTCCGAAAAACTCTCCTAGCTGCAACAACAGCGCAGATAGGCCGCGTTCGTGTCGCCTGATCATGCTGAGCAATTGCACAGCATGGCACTTTTAGCAAATTAACTCTCAACGCGATACCTACCGGTGAGGCAGTGAAACCAACGCCGGCGATCGGTGACCGCCGGTTGGCAGGCCGCTTGTCGATGGCATTCCGGACCTCATGGAACGCATGGCCTTCTGTGGTGCTGGACGGGGTCATGCCGGCTCCTTGCGGTCCGAGTGCTTAACGTCGACGAATTCGCCATGGCCCGCGCGTCGAAGGCCATAGGAGTGCGACGCGACTCACACACATTGCTTGGGAGAGACGCACGATACGTACCGCTCCGCAACTTAACACCGCCTAGCGCTTTCGCCAAGGATAATTAAGAACGAAAAACAAATACAGATCGCTGAACTGGCCATTCAGGACTGGTATTGCCGTTCCCGCACCGCGCGGATGGCGCAGATCGTTCGGGGTGGTAGTCCAAACAGCAAACGCTCGTGCTGATCAATTGATTAGTCTTACGCGCGTGTCACCGCTCGCGATCGGCCAGCAACCGTTCTACGTATTTGGCGATGACATCGGCCTCAAGATTCACCGGTGTCCCGACCGGGGCGCGACCCAGCGTGGTCAGCGACAACGTCGTCGGGATCAGCGACACCTCGAACCAGTCGTCACCCAGCCCGGAGACCGTCAGCGAAATGCCGTCGACGGTAATTGATCCCTTCTCCACCACGTAGCGCGACAGTTCGGGCGGCAGCGCGATCCGCACGACCTCCCAGTGCTCAGAAGGCGAACGAGATACGACGCGCCCGGTGCCGTCGACGTGACCTTGGACGATGTGGCCGCCGAGCCGGCTGTTGATCGCCGCGGCCCGCTCGAGGTTCACCGCGCTACCGACGTCGACGGCCGCCAGGCTGGAGCGGTTGAGCGTCTCGGCCATCACGTCGGCACTGAACTGCCCGTCGGGCAGCACGTCGACCACAGTCAGGCACACGCCGTTGACAGCGATCGAGTCACCGTGGCGGGCGTCGGTGGTGACGACAGGGCCGCGGATGACGAATCGGGCGGAGTCGGCCAGTTCATCCTTGCCGACCACCTCGCCCAGCTCCTCGACGATTCCGGTGAACACGGGCCCAATCTAGCCCGACCCCGACGACACTCGCTTAGCCCTACTAAAATCGCAGCTCACGACGCATAACGCAGTCCCCGCCCCGCCTGGTAGCGCAAGCTACGTCGGCCCGACCCTCTACGATGCACCTATGCCGACGTGCCGCCGAATGTTTGCCGTCCTTGTCGCCCTCTTCGCCACAGCAGCCCTGTTTGTCGCTGGCTGCTCCTCCTCGTCGAAGCCCTCCGAACCGCTACCGGACGCCGCCGGACTGCTGCAGCAGTCCATCGCAGTCACCAAGGGCCTCAAGAGTGCCCACCTCGACATCACCGTCGGAGGCAAGATCGAAGGCCTCCCGGTCAAGACGCTCACCGGCGACCTGACCAACGTGCCGGCCGTCGCGGTATCCGGGAATTCCACGATCTCGATGGGCGGCTCGGATGTCGCCATCCAGCTCGTGGTTGTGGACGGCACCCTGTACGCCGCGCTGACCCCGAACAACTGGCTGGACATGGGCCCCGCCAAGGACGTCTACGACCCCTCGGTAGTCCTCAACCCGGACAACGGCCTGGCCAACTGGCTCGCCAACATCACCGACGCCAAGTCGGAGGCCAGCGAGACCATCAACGGCGTGGACACCGTGCGGATCACCGGCAAGGTCAGCGCCGACGCCATGAACAAGCTGATTCCGCTCAAGGCGACCAATCCGCTGCCCGCGACGGTCTGGGTCCAGAAGGCCGACCCGCATCAGCTGGTGCAGGCCAAGACCGATACCGGCAACGGCGGCAGCATCCAGATCACGCTGTCGGAGTGGGACAAGCCGGTCACCGTCACCAAGCCCGCCGTCTGACGGCCTGAGTCATGGCTGACTCCCCCGACACCGCCGCCCACCGGGCACAGACCTCCGGCCGCAGCCGCCGGATAGCGATCGGCGCAGGCAGCCTGGCGGTCCTGCTTGGCGCGCTCGACACGTATGTCGTCGTCACGATCATGGTCGACATCATGTCGACGGTCGGCATCCCGGTGAACAAGCTCCAGCAGGTCACCCCGATCATCACCTGGTATCTGCTGGGCTACATCGCGGCGATGCCGCTGTTGGGCCGGCTGTCCGACCGGTTCGGCCGCAAGCTCGTGCTGCAGCTGTCGCTGGTCACCTTCGCGGTTGGCTCGGTGGTGACGGCACTGTCCACCGACCTGACCATGCTGATCATCGGGCGGCTCATCCAGGGCATCGCCAGTGGCGCCCTGCTGCCCGTCACGCTGGCGCTGGCCGCCGACCTGTGGGCGGCCCGCAGCCGCGCCACGGTGCTCGGCGGCATCGGCGCCGCCCAGGAGCTGGGCAGCGTGCTCGGCCCGCTGTACGGCATCGGGGTGGTGCTGGCTCTGGGCAAGTGGCAGGACGTGTTCTGGATCAACGTGCCGCTGACCCTGATCGCGATGATCGCCATCCATTTCAGCTTGCCCGGCCACGATCGCTCCGCGAACCCCGAGAAGGTCGACCTGGTCGGCGGCATTCTGCTCGCGATCGCACTGGGCCTGGCCGTCATCGGTCTGTACAACCCGTCACCCGACGGAAAGCAGCTCCTTCCGCCGCACGGTCTGATCCTGGTCGGCGGGGCGATCGTCGCCGCGATCGCTTTCGGGGTGTGGGAGAAATTCGCGCGCACCCGGCTGATCGAACCGGCCGGCGTCCGGTTCGTGCCGTTCCTGGCCGCGCTGGGCACCTCGCTGTGCGCGGGCGCGGCGCTGATGGTCACGCTGGTCAACGTCGAGTTGTTCGGCCAGGGCGTACTGGCCAAGGACCAGACGCAGGCCGCGTTCCTGCTGCTGCACTTCCTGATCGCGCTGCCGATCGGCGCGCTGATCGGCGGCTGGATCGCCACCCGGATCGGCGACCGGATCGTCGCCACGGCAGGCATGCTGATCTCCGCGGGTGCGTATTGGCTGGTGTCGCATTGGGGCACCAATGTGGCGAGCGCGCGCCACGATCTGGGCTTCGTGTCGCTGCCGGTGATCGACACCGATTTGGCGCTGGCCGGTCTCGGGCTCGGGCTGGTGATCGGTCCGCTGACCTCGGCCGCGTTGCGCGTGGTGCCGTCGGCCCAGCACGGCATCGCGTCGTCGCTGGTCGTGGTGGCCCGGATGACCGGCATGCTGATCGGTGTCGCGGCACTGAGCGCATGGGGCCTGTACCGGTTCAACCAGATCCTGGCCACCCTGCCCAGCCCGGGCGGCAACAGCCTGGCCGCCAAACTCGCCGGTGAGGCCGAGCGCTATCGCACCGCGTTCGCCATGCAGTACGGCTCGATCTTCTTCATCACGGTCATCGTGTGCCTGGTCGGTGCCGTGCTGGCCCTGTTCATCGGCGGCAAGCAGACGCACGCCGCTGAGGAGCCGGCCGCCGAATCCTCAGTGCCCGCGTAGCGGTAGCTCCACATCGCGGGCCAGCAGGTCGGCCCAGGTGTCCCGGCGGACCACCAGCCGGGCGTCGCCATTGGCGGCGAACACCACCGGAATGCGGCGCGCGCCGTTGTACTGGTTGGACATCGTGTAGCAGTACGCCCCGGTGACCGGCACGGCCAGCAGGTCGCCGACGACCGGATTGTCAAGGGGCACACCGTCGATCAGCTGATCACCGGACTCGCAGTGCCGGCCGACGACCGTGACGGTCTCGCCGCCGCCGAGCCGGTCGACGAGCGCGGCCTCGAATCGTTGCCCGTATAGCGACACCTCGAGGTTGTCCCCCATCCCGCCGTCGACCGCGACGTGGACGACCTTCCCGCGCTTGACGGTGGTGACCCGGTAGACCGTGCATGCCGCGGCGGCGGTCATCGACCGCCCGGGCTCGACGATGATGCGGGCATCGGCGGGAACCAGCCCGCGGGCCTTGTCGATCATCGTCTGCGCGTAGACGTCCACCGACGGCGGTCGATCGGCGTACGTGTAGCGGACGCCGAGCCCGCCGCCGAAGTCGTATACGTCGAAGCTGCCCAGCTCGGCGACGGGAGCCACGGCGGCGGCCAGCTGCTCGGCATCGAGCAGCTGCGAGCCGACGTGGGTGTGCACGCCGTCGCAGCGCAGCACCCTGCTGCGGCGGATCCTCTCGATCGCCACCTTGGCGTCCTCGGGCAGCAGTCCGAACTTCGAGCCGGCGTGCCCGGTCGCGACGGCCGCATGAGTATCGGCCTCGATGCCGGGCACCACCCGCACCAGACAGGCCTGCCGCTGCCCCGGTTCGACAATGCGCTCCAGCCGGTCGATGTCATCGAAATTGTCGACGACGATCAGGCCGACACCCTTGGCGACGGCCAATTCGAGTTCCTCGTCCGTCTTGGCGTTGCCGTGCAACAACATCCGGGCCGGATCGGCGCCCGCGGCCAGCGCGGTCATGATCTCTCCCCCGCCCGCGACGTCGAGCAGCAGCCCCTCCTCGCTGACCAGACGTTGAATCGCGGTGCACGGGAACGCCTTTGACGCGAATGCCACATCGGTTCGGGCCCAGCGGCTGCGGAAGGCCGCCACATAGTCCCTGGCCCGCTGGCGCACCGCGTCCTCGGCGACCACCATCACCGGGGTGCCGAACTCGGCGGCCAGCGCATCCAGCCGGCAGCCGCCGACGCTGAGCACGCCGTCGTCGACGGTAGAGCCGGGCGGGAACAAGCCCAGTACGTCGGGATCGCTCATGACGCCATCTTGCACCATGCCGCGGGATCGGCGATCACCGTGACATCGGGGTGCCGCTGCAGCACCGATGCCGGCACGTCGGCGGCGACCGGCCCGCTCAACGCGGCGGCCAACGCGTCGGCCTTCGCCGGGCCCGCGGCCAGCAGCAGGACCGACCGGGCACGGCAGATGGTCCCCAGTCCCTGAGTGATTGCGTATCGCGGGACGGCCTCGATCCGGCCGCCGAAGAACCGGGCGTTGTCGCGGCGGGTCTGCTCCGATAGTCCGACGACGCGGGTCATCGAATCAAGCGGCGAGCCGGGCTCGTTGAACGCCAGATGGCCGTTCGAGCCGATACCCGCGATCTGGACATCCACACCGAGCCCGGCGACAACGGCCTCGAACTCGGCGGCGGCCGCCTCCGGATCTTCCCGGCTGCCCTGCGGCACCAGGATATTGGCGGGTGGGACGCCCAGCGGATCGGCGATGCGCACGCGCACGTACGCCGCGTAGCTGTGCCGGTCATCGACGTCCAGGCCGACGTATTCGTCGAGGGCGACGAGCGTGGCGTCGGACAGGTCGATCTCCCCACCGCGGCTGCGGCGGCCCAGCTCCGCGTAGAGCCGCATCGGGGTGCCACCCGTCGCGACGCCAAGGCGCGGCGCGCCCGCCGGCAGCCGCGCCATCAGGGCATCGGCGGCCGCGATGGCGAATTTCTCGTCGTCGACGACAGTGACTCTCATCGGCCGTCCCGCCCACACTGCCGCAGCCGCGCCTCGTCATGGCGGGCAAGGCAATCGGTCCACCAGTCGTAACGCCCGGCCCGCGGCTCGACGACGCTGGACACACCGTCACGGGCGATCGGGCTGCCCAGAGCGCCGGCCGCGAACAGCGCAGCGCCGATCGCCGAATGATCGGTGACCGTCGGGTCCACCCACACGTCGCGCCCGGTGGCGTCGGCGATGTCCTGCCACATCAGTGGGCTGACCGCGCTGCCCCCGCCGAGACGGACCGGGCCGGACCGACCGGTGGTGACCGCCAGCACGTCGATGCACCGACGCAACTCGACGACGATCCCGCTCAACAGTGCCCGGCCGATGTGGCCAACGCCCATTCCCAGTCGAAGGCCCTGTAGCGTCCCGGTCAGAGTGGGATCCCACAGCGCACCCTGCTCACCCGGCGTCAGGTACGGCAGGAACAACGGCGCTTCCTCGGCGGCGACCGCGCCCGCCGCCTCCAGCAGCGCAGCCGGACCATCCAGGCCGAACAGGCCTGCCACCGCATCGAAGGCCGAACCCATTGCCAGCAAGTCCATTTCGAGCCCCCAGCCGGCCCCGGACAACGGGGTGACCAGGTAGCGCTGCGCGGGATCGCGGGTGGGCCGGTCGGAGATCCCGAGGACGATCGCACTGGTACCGGCGATCACCCCGACGTCGCCGTGGCCGACCGCACCGACACCGAGCGCACCGAGCACGGAATCGGCCGCACCGAGCACCACCGGGACGTCACCGCTCAGCCCCCACCGTTGTCGCCACGGCTGCGCCAGCGGAAGCGCGGTGGCGGCGGGCGCGACATCGGGCAGCCTCGAAATACCCGCTGCTGCAGCAAGTTCGTCATTCCAGGTTCCCCGCTCGATGTCGAAGACCGCGCTGCCAGCCGCTGTGCTCGGGTCGGTCAGCAGCCGCCCCGTCAGCTGATGAAACAGCACATCCTTGGCGCCCGCCGTCGTGGTGCCGGCGCGGCCCAGCTTCTGCAGCCGGGCGTGCATCGGTGCCAGGTAGCGGCCGTCCACACGCTGGCCGGTGATCCGGTACAGCTGCTCGTCACCGAACTCCACGCGAAGGTCGGTGGCCTGCTGTTCGGCGCGAGCGTCCTCCCAGGTGATCGCCGCCCCGAAAGGGGCACCCGCGGCGTCGAGTTCGACCAGGGTGGGCAGCATCGCGCTGAGCCCGATCCCCCGCCACCGCCCGGGCGACACCGTGCGGGCGATCTCGTCGCCGGCGGTCTCCAACGCCCGCCACCAGTCACGCGGATCCTGTTCGGCCGCTTCGGGTTCCGGACGGCTGGTCGGGTACCCGCACCGGGCCGCGGCGACGACGGAACCATCCTCGCTCACCGCGACCACCTTGATCCCCGAGGTGCCGAGGTCGACACCCAGGATCACCGGCCCCTCGGTCACGATCGCGACGCAGGTGCCCGCGTGCGGGCGACGACGGTCAACGCATCGGCGGCCGCCTGTAGGGTCTCGTCGATGTCGCGGTCGTCGTGCACCAGGGAGACGAACAGGTTCTCGAACTGCAGCGGGTGGAACAGCACGCCACGTACCACCATCTCCTCATACCAGCGGGTGAACAACGCCTCGTCGGCACGGGCCACCGCGTCGCGCCAGTTGTGGATCGGCCCGTCTGCGAACCACAGCTGGAACACCGTGCCCAGCCCCTCACAGTAGGCATCGAGGCCGCGCTCGCTGGCCAGCTCACCCAGGCCCGCAGCAAGCCGATGCCCCAGCGCACGTTGACGTTCGTAGAGCCCCGGCTCCGACAGCACATCCATCGTCGCCGCCACCGCCGCGCATTGCACCACGTTGGCGTTGTACGTGCCCGAATGCGAGTAGGTCCCGTCGGCCACCAGACGCATCGCCTCGGTCGATCCCCCGACCGCAGCCACCGGGAAGCCGCCGCCCAAGCCCTTGGCCAGGGTGGTCAGATCCGGTGTCACGCCGAACCATTCCTGCGCACCGCCGCGGGCGAACCGGAAGCCGGTGATCACCTCGTCGAAAATCAGCAACGCCCCGTGCTTGCGGGTTTCACTGCGCAACAACTCGAGATACCCCGGTTCGGGCAGGATGCACCCGGTGTTGAACACCGCGGGCTCGGTGAGCACCGCAGCGATTTCGTCGCCGCGGCGGTTCATCAGCTCGACAAAGTTGTCCGGGTCGTTCCAGGTGAGCACGACAAGGGTGTCCTCCAACTCAGCCGGCACCCCGGGGCCCATGGCGACCGGGCGCGGATGGTCCGCCGGCCCGGCTAGCACCGGGTCGACATGGTTGGACCAGTACACCGTGTCCTGCCAGCCGTGATAGTGCCCCTCAAAGCGCACCACGATGCGCCGGCCCGTGGTGGCCCTGGCCAGCCGGACCGCCGTGCCGACGGCCTCCGAACCGGAGTTGGTGAACCGCACCTGTTCGATGCCTGGGACCGCCGCGGCGACCTTCTCAGCGGCCTCGATCTCCAGTTCGTAGGGCAGCCCAAAGCAGGTGCCCAGCTCGCGTACCGCCTTAGTGACGGCGTTGGTCACCACGGGATGGCGGTGCCCGAGGATCATCGGACCCAGCCCCAGCAGGTAGTCGATGTAGGTGTTGCCGTCCACATCGGTCAGCCGTGACCCGGTGCCCTCCGCCATGAAGATCGGATAGGGCTTCCAGCCGTTGCGTGGCAGCCGCGCCGTCGAACCCGCACCGCCGGGAATCGTCCGTTTGGCCCGCTCGTAGAATGCCGCGGTCGCCGGCGTGCGGGCGGCGAAGGCGTCGGCGAACGGCATCGGATTCTCTTTCGTGCCAGTCATTTTCGGGTGATCGGTGGCCATGTCACTTCGCCGTCGGCACGGCGGCGCCGAGCAGTGTGACAACGGCGCGGCGCAGGATCTCGGCGGTGGCGATCATGTCGGGAATCGAGACCCACTCGTCGGCGGCGTGGTAGTTGCCGCCTTCCGGGCCGAACAGCACGGTCGGAATGCCTGCGCTCTGGAAGAGCGCGGCGTCGGTCCACGCGTTGAGACCGGTCACCGGCGAGCGCACCCCGTTGACGGCTTCGGTCGCCTCACCGAGGGCGTTCAGCAGCGCCTCGTTGCCCACGCCGGTGAACGGGTCGCGATCCAGCTGAACCCGCACCTCACCACGGAACCGCGGCTCAGTTTTCTTCACCTCGTCGAAAATCGCTTCGATCTCGGCCACCCGGTCGGCCAGCGTCTCGCCCGGCTGGGTGCCGATTTCGATGCCCAGCACTGCCTCGTTGGGATAAGTGGCGTAGTCGGTACCGCCGCGGATGGTGCCGGTGTGAAACACCGTGCGACCGTTCTTCGGATCGGGATTCGGCTTCCACCGGGTCTCATCGAGCCGATGCAGGCGGGTCACCACCTCAGCCATGTGCACGATCGCATCGACGCCCTTGTCAGGCGCCGAGCCGTGCGCGGGCTCGCCGAACACCACGATGTCGATCCAGCCGAACCCCTGGTGCTCGCCGAAAATGGTGTGCGAGCCGTCGGGTTCCAGGTTGATCGCGAGGTCGATCTCGTCGGCATGGTGCGCCACCAGGTGTTCGGTGCCGATACTGATGCCCTCCTCGTCGATCACCAGGGCGACCAGCACATTGCCGGCCAACGGCTCACCGGAACGGATGATCTCGCGAACGGCCAGCATGGCCGCCGCGCAACCACCCTTGTCGTCGGCCACCCCGAGTCCGACCATCCGGTCACCTTCGATGACGGGATTCAGGGCGCGATCCGGCCACGCGGCGTACCCGACCGTGTCGCTGTGCGCGGACAAGCAGATCGTCGGCCCCGGCGCACTGCCCCGCAGCCAGGCCAGCACGTTCGGCCGGCCGGGCTCGACCTCGTCCAGTGTCACCTCCAGGCCCAGGTCGGCCAGCCAGTCCCGGATGAAGCGGGCAACCTCGCCCTCGCCAGCTCCTCCCGGAATGAGCCAGGGCGTGACGGAATCGATGCGTACCATCGCCTCGAGCAGCTCGACAGCTTCATCACGAGTGACGGTCATGTGGTGTTCTCCTTCGGTGTTGTTGATACTTCGGCATCCGAAAAGTGGCATGCCACAGTGTGATCGGCGCCGACTGGCGCCAACGATGGTTGGTCAACCCGGCAACGCTCGGGTTCGCCGAGCTGCCGGTACAGGGGGCAGCGGGCGGCGAACCGGCAGCCCGTCGCGGTGGCAGTGGCATTGGGCGGCTCACCGGTCAGCAACGCTCGCGCACCGCGCCGACCGCCGCCGGCCTTCGGCATCACGTCCACCAGCGCCCGGGTGTACGGGTGCCGCGGTGTCCCGATGACCTCGGCGGCGCGGCCCTCCTCGACCACCCGGCCTAGGTACAGCACCGCGACACGGTCGGCGAACACCCCGGCCAGCGCCAGATCGTGGGTGATGAAAAGTATTGCCACACCGAGCCGTTCACGCATGTCCAGCAAGACTCGGATAACTCCCGCGCGCAGTGACACATCGAGCATGGACACCGGTTCGTCGGCCACCAGCAGCCGTGGTTCGACGGCAAGCGCCGCCGCGATCGCCACCCGTTGTCGCTGTCCGCCGGAGAGCTGGAAGATGCGGCGCTCGGCGATGGCGGATGCCGGAGTGAGCCCGCACATCTCCAGCGCCGCCAGCGCCGCATCGCGCCGGGCGGAGTTGTCCAGGTCGGTGCGGTGAATATCCAATCCCTCGCTGACAACACCGAGCGCGGTGGCGTTGACCGGCAGACTCTCGAACGGATCCTGGAAGATCATCTGGAAGTCGCGGCGCAGCCTGCGCAACGACCGCCCCCGGGTATGGGTGATGTCGGTCCCGCCGACCGACACCGACCCCGACGTCGCCTCGACCAGCCGCATGATGGTGCGCGCGACCGTCGTTTTGCCGCACCCGGATTCGCCGACCAGTGCCACGATTTCGCCCTCACGCACCGAAAGGTCGATGCCGTCGACGGCGCGGGCGATCAGCCGCGTGCGGCCGTGTCGCACTGGGAAGTGCACACGCAAGTCGCGGATCTCGGCGACCACCTTCCCACTCATCGGGCCACCTCGCCGACGACGAGGTGACAGGCCGCGACGTGGCCGGATTCGCCGGGCACCGGCCGGATCGCCGGATCGTCGCTGGCACAGCGGGGCAGGCTTTCGGGGCAGCGGTCGTGGAACCGGCACCCCGCTGGCGGATGAGTGAGATCCGGTGGACTTCCAGGGATTCCGCTGATCGAGGCCTGTCCGGCATCCAGCCGCGGATAGCAATCGAGCAGTCGCCGGGTGTAGGGGTGCGCCGGGTGCGCCTCGGTGGTCAGGATCGCCCCGGCCCCGCCCCGTTCCACGATACGTCCGGCATACATGACCGCGACCTGGTCGCACAGTTCGGCCAGCACGGTCAAGTCGTGGGAGATGATCAACATGGCCAGCCCCAGCTCGTCGGCCAGCCGGCGGATCAGGTCGAGGATCTGCGCCTGGGTCATGACGTCCAGCGCCGTCGTCGGTTCGTCGGCGATCACCAGGTCGGGACTGCAGGCCAGCGCCATCGCGATCATCGCGCGCTGTTTCATTCCTCCGGAGAGTTGATGAGGGTAATCGGCGGCCCGCCCCGCCGCGATACCGACCTGGACCAGCAGCTCATCGACCCTTCCGCGCAGCGCTTTTCGGTCAGCACCGGGCTCGTGGGCCCGGATCGCCTCGCCGATCTGATCGCCGATCGTCATGACCGGGTTGAAGCCGTTCATCGCGCCCTGGAACACCAACGAGAGCCGCCGCCATCTCAGCGCCCGCAGTCCGGCATCGTCAACGGCACGCAGGTCGGTGCCGTCGAAGCTCAGCTCGTCAGCGGTCGCGCTGGCGCCGCGCGGCAGCAGCCGCGCGACCGCCAGCGCCAGTGTGCTCTTGCCGCAACCGGACTCACCCGCCAGCCCAACCACTTCCCCGGCCGAGACATCGAGGTCCACCCCGTCGACCGCGCGCACGGCGTGTTCGCCGGTGCCGTAGGTGACGGTGAGATTGCGGATGGTCAACAGACTCATTCAACCGCCGCCAGTCGGGGGTTGAGGATGCGTTCCAGGCTCTGGCCGACCAGCGAGAAGGCCAGCACCACAAGCACAATGCCGACACCGGGCGGCAGGAAGTACCACCAGCAGCCGTTGCCCACCGCGCCCGCGGCGAACGCATTGTGCAGAATCTGACCCCACGAGGTGCGGGTGGGATCGCCCAGCCCGAGGAAGGACAGCGTGGCTTCGGCCAGAATCGACCCGGCGATCACCAGCACGGCATTGGCGATGACCAGAGCCAGCACACCGGGCAGAATGAGGCGCCAGAGAATGCCGGCCGAGGACAGGCCAACGGTTTTGGCGCGGGCGACCACTTCACGTTCCCGCAACGCCAGTGCCTGCGAGCGCACGATCCGCGCGGTACTGGGCCAGCTGGTGATCGCGATGACGAGCACGATCATCGGCAGGCTCTGCCCGATGATCGCCCCGAGCGCGATCATCAACGGCAGGTTGGGCAACACCAGGAAGAAGTCGGTGATGCGCATCAGGATTGCGTCGACGTAGCCGGTGAACCAGCCCGCCAGCACGCCCACCAAGGTCCCGATCAGCACCGTGATGAGCGTGGCGATCAGCCCGATCTCCAGCGACACCGAGGTGCCGGCGAGGACCTGGCGCAGCACGTCGCGGCCGAGTTCGTCAGTGCCAAGCCAGTGGGCGGCACTGGGCGGCTGCAAGATTCCCGTTCGAGACGTACCCACCGCAGTACGGTCGTAGGGCAACAACAGCGGCCCGGCAATCGCAATCGCCAGCACCGCGGCCACGGTCAGCAGGCCGGTGCGGCCCATCCGGTCCGCGGTGAGCTGGCGTAGGACGCCCCGCCAGCCGCCAGGCACATGAGCGGCGGCCGGGTCGGGTTCGAGACCGGGGCCGGTCATCGGGCCGGTCATGTCAGCCGCACTCTCGGGTCGAGCAACCGGTAGACCAGATCGCTGGCGAAGTTCGCCAGCACGACAACCACCGCGAAGATCAGGAAGCAGGCCTCCATCACCGGATAATCCCGCCGAATCACCGACAGGTAGATCAGTTGACCCATCCCGGGCCAGGAGAAAACCGTCTCGACCTGGATGGTCCCGCCGACAGTGGCGCTGGCGTACAGCGTGGTGGCCGTCACCACCGGCAACAGCGCGTTGCGCACGCCGTGACGCCACAACACCCGGCGCGGCGTGAGCCCCTTGGCCCGCGCGGTGGTCATGTAGTCCTCGGACAACGTCGTCAGCAGCGAACTGCGGGTGATCAGGACGAACTGTGCGATGTCGACCAACACCATCGCGACCGTCGGGAGCACGAGATGCCTTGCCAGGTCGGCGATCCGGGTGAACACCGTGGGGTACAGCGCATCGGCGGTATACATCCCCGCGATCGGGAACCAGCCCAGCGTCACGGCGAAGGCGAAGATCAACAGCATGCCTACCCAGAACGTCGGCAGGCTCCAGAACACCAGGGAGGAGATGACCAACCCGCTGTCGGTACGAGACCCGCGTCGCGACGCGGCGAACACCCCGATCAGCACCCCGACGATGATCACCAGCAGGGTGGAGATGGTCACCAGGATCAACGTATTGACAAGGGCCTTCATCACGATCGGGCCGACTGCCGCCTGGTAGGTGTAGGAGAAGCCGAGGTCACCCTTGAACAGATTCTCAACATAGGTGGCGAATTGTGACGCCAATGACCGGTCCAGCCCGTAGTAGGTGCGCAATCGCGCGATTGCGTCGGCGTCCAGGTGTTGGCCGCGGGCGATGTGCGTCACCGGATCGCCCGGCATCAGATGGAACAGAACGAAATTCGTCGCAAGCACCGCCACGAGGGTCAGAACCAGGTAGGAGAATTTTTGACCCAGGTACCGAACCATCGAGCCTCAGGCCGGCTTCACGTCGAGATAGTTAACCCGGGGGAAGTTCTTGATCATGCCACCGTTCATCGGCTGCCAGCCCGTCCAGGTGTTGGTCCGGGTGCCGGCCAGCTTCTTCTGATACCACATCACGATGTACGGGCAGGCCGCGTAGTGGATGGCCTGCATCTCCTGGACCAGCTTGACCCGGGCCGCGCGGTCGACGGTGGTCTTCTGCTGGTTGTACAGCTCGTCATAGCGCGGGTCGGTCCAGAACGTGTCGTTGTTGCCGCCGATCTGGTCGGTGGTCGGAATACCCAGCAGATACGACGGGTCGTAGAACGACGAGTCCCAGCCCCACACCATGATGTCCCAGTCGGGGGTTTCGGCGTTGTAGACGGTGGCGCCCATGCTGTCGGCGTCGGTGCTGGACAGTTTGAGGCTGACGCCGACCGCCTTGGCCGCGGTGACGAACAGGTCGGCGGCCTTCATATCGACCGCCGTGTCGGCGATCGCCAACAGTCGGAATTCCAGTGGCGCATCGTCTTTGGACTCCCGGATGCCGTCACCGTTGCGGTCGGTGTAGCCGGCCTTGTCCAGTAGCTCCTTGGCCTTCGCGGGATTGTTGTCCAAGAGCGCGTCGGGCCCGGGAACGTAGTGAAAGTCGCCGAACGTGGGCGGCAGCAGGTCCGCACCCGGTTGGCCGTAACCGGCCAGTGCCAGCTCGACGAGTTGCTGACGGTTGACCGCACAGGACAGGGCCTGACGCACCACCTGGTCGCGCAGGATCGGGTTGCCCTTCGAGCCCGGCGCGGTCGAACAGTTGAACCCGATCATGTGGAACGAGAACGAATCCATGGCGGTGGCTTTGACGTCGGCCGCGTTCCGCAGCCCGGTGTAGATGGTGGGCGGCACCTCGCCGACGATGTCGATGTCACCGGTGCGCAGCGCCTGGGTGACGACGTCGTCGGAGCCGAATTTGGTCCAGGTCACCTTCTGCGCGGCGGGTTTGGGGCCCCACCAGGAGTCGTTGCGGGTGACCGTGACGACGTTGCCCTTCTCCCAGGACACGAAGCTGAACGGCCCTGTGCCGATGGGCTTATCGTTGGCATATTTGGGCAGGTCGTCCTTGGCGATGCCTTCCCAGACATGCTTCGGGGCGATCGGCATGATTACGCCGGGTTCCAGCGTCTGCGGCGCGGAATAGGTCAGCCGCACCTGGTTGTCTCCGACCTTGACCACGTCGGTCAGGTCCTTGAAGTAGGCCCCGTAGGTGCCGTAGTCGTTGTCGCGCACCATCAGGAAGGTGAAGACGACGTCGTCGGCGCTGAAGTCCTTCCCGTCCTGCCATTTCACGCCCGAGCGCAGTGTGTAGGTGAAGGTCGTGCCATCGGCGCTGCGGTCCACCGCGCTGGCCAGCGACGGCTTCACGTTGAGCTGGGCGTCGTAGTCGGTCAGTTTGTCGTAGATCAGCTGGAAGACGTCGTAGGCCTCCGAGGAGAACGCCGTGAACGGGTTCAGCGAGTCGATGTCCGTGGTCGAGCCGACCCGAAGTACGGTCCGGCTCGCCGTCTCGGGTGCGCAGGAGGCAAGCGCCGCCGCTCCGCCCAGTGCGGCAGCGACGACCGCCGACGTCCGAAGAAAACTGCGACGATCTATCGCTGCTGCCATGGCAATCCTTTCCCGACCACTACTCTGTATACAGAGTAGTATGAGTGGTGTTCATTGCCCGTGGATTGCGCGATTGTTTCAGATAGTTTTCGGTCGGCGCGGAGAAAAACCGCTGATGACCGCGCATGGGGGTCTAGCTTTCGGGTAACTGCATAGTTAGATGGTTGTACCGCTCGGCGCCTGTCGTCGGCGGTTGGGAGGGATGGGACGAAGGGATGCCGATGGCCAGGCGCGCCAGCGCGGTGGGAGCATCCGCCGACCGCAAACTGCGCTATCAGTATGTCTATGACCTCGTGCTCGGGATCATGGCGGAACGCGGTCTGCAACCCGGCGACCGACTGCCGTCGACCACTGAACTGGCCGCGATCGCCGATGTCAGCGGCATCAGCGTGCGGCGCGCCCTCGACGAACTCGAGCGGGCCGGCAAGATCACCCGGCGGCAGGGGTTGGGCACCTTCGTCGCCGAACCGCGCATCGCCAGCGATCCGACCCGCCCCGGCGAGCTCCTGCACACCCTGCTGGACAACGATCGCGGGCTGCCCACGGTCACCACAACACTTATCTCGATCGGCGTCGGGCTGCCCAGCACGACGATCGCCACCGCGCTCGGGGTTGACCCGGGCCAGCCGGTGTGGGAGATCTGGCGCAAACGCAGCATCGGCAGTACCGACAAGATCCTCGAGCGCGCCGTGCTGCCGCTGGGCCGGGTGCCGGCCATCGACCAGGACCTGCTGGCCAAAGGCGGGTCGCTCTACCGCTTCATCGAGGAGCGCTATCAGCTCACCGACGAGTACACCGAACAGGCCTTCGAGGTCGACACCCCCAGCAGCTGGGAGGCCGAACAGCTCGAGGTGCCGGCCGGCGATCCGATCGTGCGGGTGCGCGGAGTGAGCTTCGACACCGACGGACAAGCCTTCGACTGCTTCGAACAGTGTTATCGCGCAACGAAATTCACCTTCTATACCGCGGGCCAGACCCGACACCGCATCCTTGGTCCATCGGAGCTGTCGAACTGGTCGGTCGCCCCGCTGGCCAATCCCGGGTATTGAGATCCCCGCCTGGGGCGGCTAGTCCGGTACCAGGCTCAGCAGCAGATCGGGCCCGATCCGATCGACGCCGTCGTAGCGCCAGCGCAGCGCCCGCGCGATGCTGGACACACCGACATCGTCGACGGCGGTGACCGGGCCGCCGAGCAGGATCGGGCCGACGTAGGCCAGGATTCGGTCGATCACCCCGGCCCGCAGAAAGGCGCCTGCCAGCGTCGGGCCGCCCTCGACCAGGACATCGGTGCGGTCCGACAGCGCCTGGATCACCTCGTGCGGGTCGTGGGTGCGGATCACCATTGTGTGCGAATCATCGTTGAGCACATTGGCTTCCGAGGAGATCTCCCGCTTGCCGACGACGACCCGTAGCGGCTGGCGCTCGGCCAGTCCCCCGCCGGGCAGCCGGGCGGTCAGCGTCGGGTCGTCGATGAACACCGTGCCCGTGCCGACCACGATCGCGTCGCACGCCGCACGCCGCACATGCAGATCGGCGCGCGCCGCATCACTGGTGATCCACTGCGAGGAGCCGTCTGCGGCAGCACTGCGCCCGTCGACACTGGTGGCGTACTTCCAGGTGACGTGCGGCCGCCCGGTGCGCTGTTTGTGCAGCCACTCCCGCAGCGGGCCGCCGGCGACGTCCTCGGCGGACACCCCTGCGCCCACGGTGATCCCCGCGCTGCGCAGGCGGTCGGCGCCGCCTGAGGCAACGGGATTGGGGTCGGCGACGGCATAGACCACCGCGGCCACCCCGGCCTGGATCAGGGCGTCGACGCACGGTGGGGTGCGGCCGTGGTGATTGCACGGCTCGAGGGTGACGACAGCGGTGCCACCGGTCGCGCGCTCCCCCGCCTCCCGCAACGCGATCACCTCGGCGTGGGGGCCGCCGGCAGGCTGGGTGCCGCCGCGGCCCACAATATCGCCAGCCGCGTTCAGAATAACCGCTCCCACAGGGGGATTCGGATACGTCGAACCCTTGACCCGTTGGGCCTGGGCGATGGCCAACCGCATCGCGGCCTCGAGTGCCGTCATATCCGCAGATGTTGCGAGGCGGTGGCCGCCTGGCGGCGCAGCGCCTCCACCGCGACGGCGGGATCCTGCGCCCCGTACACGGCCGACCCCGCGACGAAGCAGTCCACCCCGGCTTCGGCGGCCAGCTCGATGGTGTCGGCGTTGATACCGCCGTCGATCTCCACCAGGATCGTCAGCTCGCCGGAATCGACCAGTCGCCGGGCCGTCGCGACCTTGGACAGCACCTCGGTGATGAAGCTCTGCCCGCCGAAGCCGGGTTCGACCGACATCACCAGCAGGGTGTCGAAATCGCGAAGGATCTCCAGGTAGGGCTCCAGCGGGGTGCCCGGCTTCACCGAAAGGCCCGCCTTCGCGCCGGCCGCACGGATATCGCGGGCGACCGCGACCGGATTGTCGGTGGCCTCGGCGTGGAAGGTGACGTTGTAGGCACCGGCCTCGGCGTAGCCCGGCGCCCAGCGGTCCGGGTTGTCGATCATCAGATGGCAGTCCATCGGGATGTCGGTGGCCGCCAGCAGGCTTTCCACCACCGGCAGGCCGAGGGTGAGGTTGGGCACGAAGTGGCCGTCCATCACGTCGACGTGCAGCCAGTCGGCGCCCTCGACGGCAGCGGCCTCGTCGGCCAGGCGGGCGAAGTCGGCGGACAGGATCGACGGCGCGATCAGCGGACGGGACGGAGTCGCCATGGCTGCAACCTTAAACAGTCTTCTGGAGGGCAGCCGCGAACATGGCGTCGGTGCCGTGCCGGTGCGGCCAAAGCTGCACGTACGGACCGTCGCCCAACTGTTCGGCGGGGGCGAACAGCTGCCGGGCGTCCAGCGCGGTGACGGGGTGGCGGCGCAGCGCGTCGGAGACCACGCCGACGGTCTCGGCCAGGTGCGGTGAGCAGGTGGCGTAGAGGATCACCCCGCCGGGGCGGGTCAGCGCGATCGCCGCGGCCAGCAGCTCGCGCTGCAGCTTGGCGAGCACCGGAACGTCGCCAGGGGTTCGCCGCCAGCGGGCTTCCGGCCTTCGCCGCAGGGCACCCAGCCCGGTGCACGGCGCGTCGACCAGCACCCGGTCGAAGCTGCCCGGCTCCAGCCCCGATTCGCGGCCGTCGACCCGCAGTACCTCGACCGGCAGGCCACGGGTGTTCTGCTCCACCAGCTCGGCCCGGCGCGGCGTGGGCTCGACGGCGGTCACGCTGCCGCCGTGTTGTGCGGCGATCGCGGCGATCAGCGCGGTCTTACCGCCCGGCCCCGAGCAGAGGTCCAGCCAGCGCCCGCCGTCCTCGCCGATCAGCGGGGCCAGCGTCAGCGCCTGGGCCACCAGTTGGCTGCCCTCGTCCTGCACCAGCGCCTTGTCGTCGCGCACCGCTGCCAGCCGGCCCGGGTCACCGCCGCACAGGTACACCGCGTACGGCGAATACCGTCCGACCGTGCCGTCGACCTCGGTGGCCAGCTCCTGCGCGGTCAGCACACCCGGCCGAGCGGCCAGATGCACGCCAGGGCGGGCGTCGTCGGCGGCCAGGGCAGCGTCGAGCTCCCCCGCGGCGGCGCCGAGCGCATCGGCGAACGCCTGGGCGATCCAGCGCGGGTGGGCGTGCAGGAACGCCAGGTGGCCGATCGGGTCGGTGGCCGACGATGGCGCCAACTCGGCCACCCAGGACGCCTCATCCCTTCCGGAGATGGTGCGCAACACACCGTTGACGAAACCCGCTCTGACACTGTCGAATTCGATACCGGCCTGCTCGACGGTGGTGGACACCGCGGCGTGCTGGGCGACGTTGGTGCGCAGCAGCTGATAGCTGCCGAGGCGCAGCAGGTCGAGGAGCACGGGGTCGATCTGGTCGATGGGACGCCCGGCCGCGGCGGCGATGACGGCGTCGAGCAGGCCCAGAGTGCGGCAGCTGCCGTAGGCCAGTTCGGTGGCGAACGCCGCGTCGCGGCCGTGGATCCCGCGCTCGGCGAGCATCGAGGGCAGCACCAGGTTCGCGTAGGCGTCGCGTTCGGAGACCGCGCGCAGCACGTCGAAGGCGGCCTGCCGGGCCGGATCCAGCGGGGTGCGCGGCGGGCGTCGCGGTGGACGCTGCTGGGTACGGTCCCGCCCTGGCGGCGCACCAGTGCGCTCGCGTTTCTGAAACCCTTTGCCGGCGTTCGGCTTTCTTCTATTGCCCGGACGCTCGCTCATGATGCCCGCACCGTCTCGTCGAGCCGGGCGCCGCGGGCCCAGTCGGCAGCGTTCATCAGCTTCTTGCCGGGCGGCTGTATCTGGCCGAGCACCACCGGCACCGACCCGGTGCCGACCCGAACCCCGGACCGATCCACCGCGATCTCGCCCGGCGCCAACGGCGAAGCCGCCTCGTCGACGCTGACCGGACCGATCTTGACCCGCAGGTCACCGATCATCGTCCAGGCACCGGGATTGGGGGTGACCGCACGGATCCGGCGATCGACGACGTGGGCGGGCAGATCCCAGGAGACGCGTGCCTGCTCGACGGTGATCTTCGGCGCCAGGCTGACCCCGTCGACGGGTTGGGGTACCGGTGTCAGCGTGCCGTCGCCGATACCGTCCAGCGTCGCCTCCAGCAGGCCCGCACCCGAGACGGCAAGCCGGTCCAGTAGGTCGCCCGCGGTGTCGGTGGGCCGCACGGTTTCGGTGACCACGCCGTAGACCGGGCCGGAGTCCAGGCTCGGCTCGATCAGGAAAGTTGTTGCGCCCGTGACGGTATCGCCCGCCGCGACGGCGGCCTGTACCGGCGCCGCACCCCGCCACGCAGGAAGCAGCGAGAAATGCAGGTTGATCCAGCCGTGCGCCGGAACCGCAAGCAGCGCTTCACTCAACAGCGCGCCGTAGGCCACCACCGCGCAGCACTCCGGTGCCAGCTCAGTCAGCTCGGCGATGAACTCACCGCTGTTGGGCCGCGCCGGGCGCAGCACCGGGATGCCGGCCTCGTCTGCAAGCCGCGCCACTGGCGACGGCGCGGGTGTGCCCCGCCGTCCTGCGGCGGCATCCGGGCGAGTGAGCACCCCGATCACCTCATGGCGGGGCGAGTCGATCAGCCGCTGCAGCGACGGGAGTGCCGGTTCGGGAGTGCCCGCGAAAACAATTCGCATACGGCTACTTTGGTACCTGATAGAACTCGCGCTGCGACACCCCGGCCATCGGCGCGACGAACATCGTCGGAATCGTGGTGATCAAGCGGTTCACCGTCGCGACGGCGTCGTTGTAGTACTGCCGGGCAAACGCGAGCTTGTCCTCGGTGTCGGCGAGGTTCTGCTGCAGGTTCAGGAAGTTGTTCGAGGAGTTCAGCTGCGGGTAGCTCTGGCCCAGCGCCAGCACCTGACCGACAGCGGTGTCGAACTCCTTTTCCGCCGAAGTGCGCTGTGCCACAGACTTTCCCGTGGTCGCGGCGGCCAGCGCCGTCTGCGCGTCGGCGACGTGATCCAGGATCGCCTTTTCGTGGGCGGCGAAGGTCTGCACGGTGTGCACCAGCCCCGGGATCAGGGCGGCCCGCCGGGTGAGCTGCACGTCGATACCGCCGAGCGCCTCGTCAACGCGGACGTCGGCGGCCCGAACCTTGTTGTAGCCCAACACGAACCCGATCAGCACCAGGACCGCGAGCACCAGCACCACGATCAGCACGAAGCTCACCATGAACCGCCTCCTCCTCCGCCACCGCCACCGCCGCCTCCGCCACCACCGCCGCCCCCGCCGCCGCCGCTGCTGGACGACGACGAGGACTGCGAGGCGGTGTAGGCGCCGATCGACGACGACAACGCCGACTCGAAGCTGTCGAAACTAGCACCACCACTGGTCGCCGCATGCCAGCTGGTACCCGACGACGAGTGGTACCAGTCCGGCTGCGGATCGACCTCGCCGGTGGCGGTCTGGTACTTGCGCGCCCACAGGGCGGCGACGCCGCCGGCGATCGCGAACGGGATGTAGGCGGTGTAGAGGTCCTTGCGGGCGGCGAAATCGAAGCGCGACTCGGCCGAGTCGGTAGACAGCATCCGGTAAAAACCCCCGGCCTGCGACCACAGTTCGCGCCCCGCGGGGGTGCGCCGGCTGCCGACCCCGGTGGTCCACGATCGGGCCGAGAACAGGAAGAACAGCGCGAACGGCACGCCCCACAGGGTGATCGGGGACCAGATGAAGGCGCAGACAGCAAGCACCAGGGCGAGGAAGTTGAAGAACCGCAGCCACAGCTCCCTGGAGCGTTTGACCATGTACCCGTCGAATGCCCACTTCGTGACCGACGCGCTCATATCCGTCTTGGCGCTGGAGAGCTTCTTCCCGGCCGTCACCGTGCCGTTGGCGTCGAAGCGGGTGTCGGGTCCGAGCACCTTGAGCGCAGAGGCGATGTCCACGCTGACCGGGTCGACGTCCGCCCACGCCGCATAGGGCGCGGTGCCGGTGACGGTCCACTTCTTGTCGCTGACCTGATGCAGGTCGACCAGCTTGCGCTCGGCCAGATAGAACAGCGTCGCGGTCAGCCCGTTGGGCGGCACCTTCTCGGTGCGGATGTATTCACACTGCACCGGGCCCAGGCCCGGCGGCGGCGCGTACTGCAGCGGAAACCCGGGTGTCGCCTCGACCGTGGTCCGCCACCACAGGAAGGCGCCGAGACCAGCCGCCAAGCTGGCCCCGATCAGCCACACCACCCCGGGCAGCGACCGGCCCAGTATCGGGTCCCAGCGGTAGGTCCACGGCAGCTCGGCGCGTGGCGGAGTGGGCACGTCGACCCCGGCCCGCACCGTGACCGGTGTGCGCGGGTCCAGGTCGCTGGCCGACAGATGGACCTTGTCGCCACTGACGGCCAGATCGTCACAGGCCCGCCCGACGCCGTAGCCGACCGAGCACTGGGCGCCGGTGACCCCGCCGGGCAGGACGACGGTGATGTCGGCGTGTTCGATGGTGTTGTTCCACGCCGGGGCGATGACGTTCCAGAAGAACGCCGAGCGCCCTGACGGGTCACCCGTCGACGACGCGAACTGCTTGTCACCGCCGGTGCCGCCCGGGTCGAGGACACCGTCGATCGTGTAGCGGATCCGGAAGACGTGGCTGCCGTAGTCGAGGTAGTTGTCCGGATCACCAATCTTGGCGACCCGGAAGCGTTTTCCGCTCTCCCACTGCATCTTGTAGGGCACCGGGCGGTCGTCGAGGAGGATCTCGGTGATCTGTGGCGGCTGGCGGACGTGTGGGCTGTTGATGTTGGCGACGTCCCAGTACCGGAAGATGCCGTGCCGTCCGCTGGGGAAGTTGCCGGTGATCGTCTCGGTCGCGTCCAGCCTGCCGTTGGCGTCGACGACGAACTCGGCGCGGTAGTCGGTGATGACCACCGGGTCCGACGCCGGGCCGCCCTGCGAGCTCCCGGTGAACACCAATGGCGACAGCAATCCAAACACGATGAGCAGCAAGGCGATCGAGAACCAGATGACCCGGCCGGTCAACTTCATCGCGCCTCCCCCAGTTTGGTCGGGTCCTACCTTCCCCCGATTCGTCGGGTCTCACCCTATGTGCAAAGGATCGATCTGTACCCGAACCGCCTCGTGGTCGTGCCTGGCGCTGGCGATGGCGATGGCATGCCGCAGCGAGGCGGCCAAGCCCAACCCCTCGTCCTTGCGGACCCGCACCAGCATCCGGATGACCGGTTCGCCCGGCCGGGCCGCGGGCGGGCGGCGGACGCCGGGCGGCAGGTCGACGGGTCCGAGTAGGTCGGCGTCCTCGGGCAGCTCCGCATGTTCGAGCAGCGCGCTGACCGCGTCAGAGCCGCCGTCGACAGCGGCCATGTGCACGCACGGCGGCAGGGCCACCTCGGCGCGGGCCTCCAGCTCAGCCTCCGCGTGCCCGACCGGATCCCACTTGATCAGCGCCTGCACGGTCGGGATCGCCGATTCGGCCACCACCGCCACCACCCCGCCGTCCCCGCGGGGCCGCACCTGCGCGGCGGCGGCCATCCACCGTCGCAGGGTGTCCTCGGCCGCGCGCAGGTCCTGGCGGCCCAGCAGCGCCCAGCTGTCCAGCAGCAGCGCGGCGCCGTAGCCGCCCGGCACGTGCGGCTCGGCTCCCGGGGTGGCGACGACAAGCGCCGGGCCCGGCTCGATCTCGGTGTGCACCGCATCCCCCGCCGAGGTGATGACCGTCGTCCCCGGGAAGGCCCGGCCCATCTCCTCGGCGGTGCGGCGCGCCCCCACCACCACGGCGCGGATCGCGTCCGAACCGCAGCGCCGGCAACGCAGCGAGCTGTCCATCCGGCCGCACCAGCGGCACACCGCCCCGGCCGCATCCCGCTCGGACAGTGACAGCGGTCCCATGCAGTGCCGGCAGCGGGCGATCGTCCGGCAGCGGGCGCAGGCCACCGACGGCACGTACCCGCGCCGCGGCACCTGGATCAGCACCGGGGCCTCCTGCTCGAGCGCGCCGCGGGCGGCGCGCAGCGCCAGCGACGGCAGCCGCGCCGATCGGGCGGCGGCGTCACGCTCCTCGGCGTAGCCGTCGTCGTCGAGGGCAACGACCCGCGGGGCGGCCGCGCGCACCAGCGGCCGGGGCGCCACCAGATCGTGCGCCCAGCCGCTCTGCACCAGCGCGTGCGCCTCGGCGGTGCGGGCGTAGCCGCCGATCACCGCCGCGCAGCGCAGCTGATGGGCGCGCAGCATCGCCACCTCGCGGGCGTGCGGGTAGGGCGAGCGCGGTTCGGCGAGGGTGTCGTCGCCGTCGTCCCAGACGATGACCAGGCCGAGTCGCTCGACGGGCGCGAACACCGCACTGCGCGTGCCGATGACCAGCCGCGCGTGCCCGCGCAATGCCGCCAGCCAGCGCCGGTACCGGGCCGAGGGACCCAGCCCGGCCGAAAGGGCGACGACCGCGGACGGGTCGATCCGCGCGGTCGCGGCCTGCCACAGCGCATCGATATCACGCTGGTCGGGAACGACGGCCAGCACCCCGTAGCCACCGCTCACAGCGGCCGCGGCGGCTTCGGCGATCCGGTCGCACCACTGCTCGCCGGGCAGCGCCTGCCACACCGCGCGGGCGGCCCGGCCGTCGCGCAGCGCGGTCAGGAATTGGTCGCCGCGGCCATACCGGGCCCAGCCGGTCGGGTCGACCGGGTCGATGACCGGAAGCAGCGGGGCATCGGCCTGGGTCTTCTCCGCCCTGGCATGCCGCGGCGGGATGGCCAGCCGAAGCACGTCGGGACGGGTGCCTGCGTAGCGGGCGGCGACCGCATCGACGAGACGGCGCACCTCGGGGGTCAGTACCGGCTCGGCCGAGATGACGCGGTCCAGCCAGCCCAGCTGGCCGACATGGTCGGTGTCCGAACGCCGTTCGAGGACGAAGGCATCGACGAGCCGGCCGTTGAACCGGACCCGCACTCGCACCCCGGGCTGGGCGTCGTCGGACTGTTCGGCCGACACCAGATAGTCGAACTCGCGGTCCAGATGCGGCACCGACAGCATCGGCAGCACCCGGGCGATGGGTTCGTGCTCGGCGGCGCGCCGGATCGGCATCGTCGAAGACTATCGACGGACCCGACAGACGTTCAGTCAGCCGCCGCCCGGCCGAAGAAGAACCCGGCCGTGATCAACACCTCAGAGGTGGCGTACACCCACCAGATCGGCACGTCCAGCGCGTGCGAGTCCAGGACGAAGCGGCCGATGCCGATCATCCCGTCCGAGATCGCGAAGGACACCGCTCCCAGCGCCGTCCACACCGTGGGCAGGCGGGCCATCAGCGCCGCGCACACCATCGCGGCCAGCACGGCCATGTAGACCAGGACGGGGATGGTCAGTCCGTCGGCGACCAGTCGGGGCCAGAACCACACCAGCAAAGCCACGCACGCGACGACCACGACCGCCGAGGCGACCAGGCGGGGCCGGCTGGGACCCCGCAGCGGCAGCAGCGCACCCAGGAAGCAGAGATGAGCTACCAGGAACGAGCCGAGCCCGAGCACGAACGACGGTTGCCACCACGGCATCGCCAGGAAGAAGTCGCCGCCGGCCGAGAACAGCAGTGCCGCGATCAGCCAGCGTCGCTCCCGCACGATCGGGTGCCACAGCGCGGCGACCGCGAGCAGTACCGCCATCAGCGCCTTGACGGCGGGCTGCCCAGGGAATTGCCCGGTGAGCTCGGAGTTCTCGGGCAGCCGCAGCGCGGTGATCACCAGGAAGATGCCGTAGCCGATCGCCACCGCGGCACCGGCGAGCCACCACGTTGTCAGGGTCCGTAAGTACGGTGGGCTGATGCGACCGCCGGTGGATGCCATCCTGCAGAAGGTACTGGAAGCAGTGCCGTTCCAATTGTCTGTCGACGGCGGAATCGACGAGGCGCGCCGCCGGCTTCGGGAGCTGCCGCGCGCGCCGGTGCATCCCGAGCTGCGGGTCGAGAATCACCAGATCGACGGCCCCTCAGGCCCGATCCCGATTCGGGTCTACTGGCCCTCCGACGTCACCAATCCACCGGTCACCATGTACTTCCACGGCGGCGGTTTCGCCGTCGGTGACCTGGACACCCATGACGGCACGGCCCGCAATCACGCGGTCGGCGCAGGCACTGTGGTCGTCTCGGTCGACTACCGGCTGGCCCCCGAGCATCCCTACCCCGCTGCCGTCGACGACGTCTGGGCCGCCACCCGGTGGGTGGCCGACCATGCCGACGAGTTCGGCGCCGACGGCGCGCGGCTGGCGGTCGCCGGTGACTCGGCAGGCGGCACGCTGTCCGCGGTGGTGGCCCAGCTGGCCCGCGACACCGACGGCCCGCCGATCGCGTTCCAGCTGCTCTGGTACCCGTCGACGATGTGGGACAACTCGCTGCCGTCGTTCGCCGAGAACGCCGACGCACCGATTCTGGACAACGCCGCCATCGACGCCTTCAGCCGCTGGTACGCCGGGGAAGTCGACCTCGCCGACCCGCCGCCTGGCCTGGCCCCCGGCCGGGCGGCCGACCTGACCGGCCTGCCGCCCGCCTACGTCGCCGTCGCCGGCCACGACCCGCTGCGCGACGACGGCGCCCGGTACGCCGAGCTGCTGGCGGCCGCCGGTGTAACGGTCGAGCTGCATCTGGCCGACACACTGGTGCATGGCTATCTCGGTTACGCCGGGGTGGTCCCGGCCGCCACTGAGGCGACCGAACGTGGACTAGCCGCTCTGCGCGCAGCGTTGCACGCATGAGCAGCTAGGAAAGCAGTGCTAGCAGCAACCTTGTCGGGACCGTCCGGACAGGCCACAATGGCAACAGAATTCATAATGTGGAGGGATTTACCCCATGAAAATTGCTGAAGCCGCCGGACCCCGGCGAACACTCGGCATCTGTTTCGGCGTCATCACCGCCGGCCTGGCGGCGGCAGTCATCGCCGCACCGGCCGCGGTCGCCGCTCCGGACTGCAGCCAAGGCAACATCGACGCGACTGTCGCGACCGCACAGGGCCAGATTCAGGGCTACCTGGCCAGCCACCCGGCCGGACAGAAGATGCTGATGACCGCGGCGATGCAACCGCGCGCTCAAGCCTCCGCGACCCTGCAGGCCTACGCGCAGGCCAATCCGCAGGAATACCAGGAGTTCACCGCGATCATCGCCCCCCTGGGCACCCTGCAGAAGCAGTGCGGCGTTCAGGTCATCCCGCCGCAGTACCAGTGGGCGTTCGACCAGTTCGTCGGCTAAGACTCGGCGTCACGCGTAGGCGGTCGAAAGGCCGCCTACGCGCACGGGAGGGTGGGCAGTGACGCCCGACTACGAGACGCTGATCGTCGGCGCCGGATTTTCCGGTATCGGCTCGGCGATCCTGCTCGACAAGGCCGGCCTCGGTGACTATCTGATCATCGAAGCCGGCGGAGGCCCCGGCGGGACCTGGTACTGGAACACCTATCCCGGGATCGCCGTCGACATCCCGTCGTTCTCCTATCAATTCTCCTTCGAGCAGAGCCCGCACTGGTCGCGCACGTACGCGCCGGGTCACGAACTGCGTGCGTACGCCGAACACTGCGTCGAGAAGTACGGGCTGCGCAACCGAATCCGCTTCAACGCCAAGGTGACCGGAGCGGTGTTCGACGACGAGCACGACATCTGGCGGCTGGAACTGGATTCCGGCGACCAGCTGAGCGCGCGGTACCTGGTCAACGCCAGCGGTGTGCTGACGATCCCGAAACTGCCCGATATCGACGGGGTGGACTCATTCGCCGGGCTGACCATGCACACCGCGCGTTGGGACCACACCCAGGACCTGGCCGGCAAACGGGTGGCGGTCATCGGCACCGGCGCGTCCGCAGTGCAGGTGATCCCCGAGATCGCACCGATTGCCAAGCGGCTCACCGTTTTTCAGCGCACCCCGATCTGGTGCTTCCCGAAGGCGGACCTGCCGATCTCACGGGTCGCCCGCTGGGCGATGCGGGTGCCCGGCGGCATGTCCCTGCAACGTTTCATCAGCCAGGCCTACGTCGAGCTGACCTTCCCGCTGGCCGCGCACTATTTCACCATCAACCCGATGGCCCGGCAGATGTCCGAGATCGGAAAAGCCTACCTGCGCAAGCAAGTTGACGATCCTGAGCTGCGCGACAAGCTCACACCGCGCTACGCCGTCGGCTGCAAGCGACCGGGATTCCACAACACGTATCTGCCCACGTTCAACCGGGACAACGTCGACTTGGTCACCGACCCGATCGACAAGATCACCGGCTCGGGGGTGGCGACCGCCGATGGTGGCTCCTACGACGTCGACGTCCTGATCCTGGCCACCGGGTTCAAGGTGATGGACACCGACAGCGTGCCGACCTACCCGGTGACGGGTCTGGGCGGCCAGTCACTGGCCCGGTTCTGGGACGAGAACCGGCTGCAGGCCTACGAAGGGGTCAGCGTGCCTGGCTTTCCGAACATGTTCACGGTGTTCGGGCCGTACGGCTATGTCGGGTCGTCGTACTTCGCGCTGATCGAGGCGCAGAGCCACCACATCGTCCGCTGCCTGGCACAGGCCCGCCGCAAGCGCGCCACCCGTATCGAGGTGACGAGCGAGGCCAACGACCGGTTCTTCGCGTCGATGATGGCAAAGCGGCACCGCCAGATCTTCTGGCAGGACAGCTGCAAGCAGGCCAACAGCTACTACTTCGACAAGAACGGTGACGTGCCACTCCGGCCGGCCAGCACGGTTGAGGCGTACTGGCACAGCCGGCGCTTCCCGCTCGGCGACTACCGCTTCACGGCCTGACCCGCGACTACACCGAGTTCTTGAGGTCGTCGACCTTGTCCAGGCGCTCCCAGGGCAGGTCGATGTCGGTGCGGCCGAAGTGGCCGTACGCGGCGGTCGGCGCATAGATGGGACGCAGCAGGTCCAGGTCGCGGACGATCGCACCGGGCCGCAGGTCGAAGACCGCGGTGATGGCCTTCTCGATCCGGGCCGGGTCGACGGTCTCGGACCCGAAGGTCTCGACGAACAGACCGACCGGGGCGGCCTTGCCGATCGCGTACGCGACCTGAACCTCGACCCGCTCGGCCAGGCCGGCCGCGACGACGTTCTTGGCCACCCAACGCATCGCGTACGCGGCCGAGCGGTCCACCTTTGACGGGTCCTTGCCGGAGAACGCACCGCCACCATGGCGGGCCCAGCCGCCGTAGGTGTCGACGATGATCTTGCGGCCGGTCAGGCCGGCGTCGCCCATCGGGCCGCCGAGCACGAACTTACCGGTGGGGTTCACCAGCAGGCGGAAGTCCGAGGTGTCCATCGAGTCGTGATTCAGGTCGGCCAGCACGGTGTTGACGACCTTCTCCCGGATGTCCGGGGTCAGGGTGCCTTCCAGGTCGATGCCCGCGGCGTGCTGCGTGGAGAGCACGACGGTGTCCAGCCGCACCGGGGTGGTGCCGTCGTACTGCACGGTGACCTGGGTCTTGCCATCCGGGCGCAGGTAGTCCAGCACGCCGCTCTTGCGCACCTCGGTCAGGCGGCGGGCCAGCCGGTGTGCCAGCGCGATGGGCAGCGGCATGAGCTCCGGGGTGTCCTTGATGGCGTAGCCGAACATCAGGCCCTGATCGCCCGCGCCCTGCAGGTCCAGCGGATCGGCGCCACCCTCGACGCGGGTCTCGTGGGCGGTGTCCACACCCTGGGCGATATCGGGCGACTGGCGGCCGATGCCGATGTTGACGCCTGCGGTCTCGCCGTCGAAGCCCTTGTCCGAAGAGTCGTAGCCGATCTCCAGGATGCGCTTGCGCACGGTGTCGTTGATGTCGGCGAATGCTTCCTTGGCCGTCGTCGTCACCTCACCGATGACATGCACCTGGCCGGTGGTGACCGCGGTCTCGACCGCGACCCGCGACTTCGGATCCGCCGCCAGCAGCGAATCAAGGATCGAATCGCTGATGGCGTCGCAGATCTTGTCGGGGTGACCCTCGGTCACCGACTCACTGGTAAACAGCCGACCTGCGCTCACGTTGTCATCCCTTCCAAGAACTTAGTTCTGCGAATCATATATTCGCCCCTGACAGACCAAACCGGGACGGTACGTCCCGCGCAACCGTTAAGCGCAACATTCTTCGAATCGACGCCGTTCCAACTGCCGACCGCTAGGCCTCGCGCCGCAGCAGCGAGGCGATCGCGTCCACGATACGACTTGCCATCAGTGTCTTTGACCCGTGTTCCAGTGCGACCTCGGTGCCGTCGGCGCCCAGCAGCCACCCGTCGTTGCTGTCCACCTCGAAGGCACGGCCCTCGCCGACCGCGTTGACGACGAGAAGGTCGCACCCCTTGCGCGCCAACTTCGCCCGGGCGTGGAAGAGCACGTCGCCTTCTCGGTCGCCGGTCTCAGCGGCGAAACCCACGATGGCCCGCATATTCGGCAACTGCCCGTCGGTACGCTGGCGCACCGCACCGGCCAGCACGTCGTCGGTGCGCACCAGCTCGATCGCCGGCGCATCCACCACATCGGGCTTCTTCTTGATCTTGCTGGCCTCCACATGGGCCGGCCGGAAGTCGGCGACGGCTGCGGCCATGACGAGGACGTGAGCGTCCGGCGCGTGCTTGGTCACCGCCTCGTGCAGCTGCGCGGCGGAGGTGATGTTCAGCACCTCGACGCCGGCGGGCTCGGCCAGTCCGGCGGTGTTGCCGGCGATCAGCGTGACGTCGGCGCCGCGCTGGGCGGCCACCCTGGCCACCGCATAACCCTGCTTACCGGAGCTCCGGTTGCCGATGAAGCGGACCGGATCGATGGCCTCGCGGGTGCCGCCCGCGCTCACCAGCAGCTTGATGCCGCTCAGGTCGTACGGCAGCGCATCGGAGCGAGCGAGCAGCAGTTCGGCGAAGGTGGTGATCTCCTCGGGCTCGGGCAGCCGCCCGGGGCCGGTGTCGGCGCCGGTGAGGCGGCCGGAGGCGGGTTCGAGCACGACCGCGCCGCGGCTGCGCAATGTCGCGACGTTCTCGACGGTGGCCGGGTGCAACCACATCTCGGTGTGCATGGCCGGGACGAATAGCACCGGGCAGCGGGCCGTCAGCAGGGTCGCGGTCAGCAGGTCGTCAGCGCGGCCTGCGACGGCGCGGGCCAGCAGATCCGCGGTGGCCGGCGCGACGACGACGAGGTCAGCTTCCTGCCCGAGCCGGACGTGCGGGACTTCGTCGACGTCGGTGAAGACGCCGGTGCGGACCGGATGCCCGGAGAGCGCCTCGAACGTCGCGGCGCCGACGAATCGCAATGCCGATTCGGTGGGGACGACGCGGACGTCATGCCCGGCCTCGCTGAGCTGACGGACCACCGAGCACGCCTTGTATGCGGCGATGCCTCCGGCGACGCCGACGATGATCCGCTTGCGGTTCATCAACTAGCCCGGGCTTGGTGAGCTACTCGCCTTCGGTGTGTTCGAGCAGATCGCCGTGGATCTCGCGCAGCGAGATCGACAGTGGCTTCTCCTGCAGGCCAGGCTCAACCAGTGGACCGACGTATTCGAGAATGCCGTCGCCGAGCTGGTTGTAGTAGTCGTTGATCTGGCGTGCGCGCTTGGCGGCGTAGATGACCAGCGCATACTTGCTCGACACCCGGTCCAGCAACTCGTCAATGGGCGGGTTGGTGATGCCCAGCGGTGTGTCATAGGCGGTTGCGGCACCCGGGGCCGGATCGTAGTGATCCGAGCTGGCTTGCGTCACGTAGAACTTCTTCCTGGCGGATTGTGCGGATTAAAAAATTGGAGTTATCGACGTCTCACGCCGGCTTCGGGGCATCAATCTTGCGCGCCCACCAGCAAGGATACCAATTCAGCGCAGGTCGAATCCAATTGGCTGTTCACCACGACGACATCGAACCCGCCCTGAGCGGCCAGTTCGGCGCGGGCGGTGGCCAGTCGGCGCGCCCGCACCTCCGGGGTTTCGGTGCCGCGGTCGGTCAGCCGCTGTTCGAGCGCCTCCCAGCTGGGTGGCGCCAGGAACACCGTCAACGCCTCGGGCATCGCCCGTTTGACGGCTTCGGCGCCGGCCAGGTCGACCTCGATCAGGACAGGATGTCCCGCCGCCACAGCCTCGGCCACTGGTGCGGCGAGAGTGCCGGAACGCTGCAGTCCGTTGTGGATCTCTGCCCATTCGAGCAATTGACCACCGTCGATCAACTGCTGGAACTGCGCGGGAGTGACGAAGTGGTAGTCGACGCCGTCCACTTCACCGGGGCGCCGGTCCCTGGTGGTCGCCGACACGCTGAAATGCAAATCGGGCACCTGCGTGCGCAGGCGGCCAACGACTGTCGACTTCCCTACCCCGGATGGCCCGGACAGCACCACCACTCGGCCACGGCCGCGGTGGTCGGGCGTTATGCCCGCGCTGTCCGGCCCTCCGCCGGCATTCACTCTCAGTCGGAAGTGAAGTCGAACTTTTCCAGCAGTGCCTTGCGCTGCCGATCGCCGAGGCCACGCAGGCGGCGCGTCGGGGCGATCTCCAGTTCGGTCATGATTTCCTGCGCCTTGACCTTGCCCACCTTGGGCAGGGCTTCCAGCAGTGCGGAAACCTTCATCTTGCCGAGAACCTCGTCGGACTCAGCGTCCTTGAGCACCTGCTTGAGGTTGGTGCCACCACGCTTGAGCCGATCCTTGAGCTCAGCTCGTGCGCGACGCGCGGCAGCAGCCTTCTCCAACGCGGCTGCGCGCTGCTCGTCGGTCAACTGGGGAAGGGCCACGGGTTCCTCCGTCTCATCACCATCATTGTTTTGCCTGGGCCGGGTACTTCAGCCAGCGACAGCGACCGTACCCACGCCACCTGACGAAATCTAACCCCACCCCCTGCTTACCGGTGCAAACCCGCAGGATATGGCCCAAGATCATGTTGTCTGGACAGCTGTCGGGACAACGCTCCGAGCCGATTTCAGGGGCATTCGGGAGTCCGATGATCGCCCGAAAAATAGCCGTCTACCTGCGGCTTTTCGGGATCGCACCACGTGGCCGACAGCGGGGCGCTCCGCGCGGGCACCCGGTTGAGGTCAAATTTCACCTCACAGCCAGGTCGCGGCGTGTCGGGCGTGTCGAAGCCGCCGTCGACGGTCACTTACCGCACACACAGCCGCGCGACAGATTTTGCATAGCCGGGCTACCTAGCGTGGGTCGTGTCGGGGTTTTCAGTGGCTGATTCGAACCTCGAAGGGGCGTGCCATGTCCATCACCCATTCCACCCGCGTTGCCGGCCGGATTGCCGTAGCGGCGGTCGGGATCACGATCGCGGGGCTGACGGTGGGAGCGGCGCCCGCGCTCGCCGAGCCCGGCCCAGGCGGGCCGGGGGGCCCGTGCGGGTTCCAAGGCTGCCAGAGACCCGGTGAGCGCGGCCCTGGCGGTCCCCCGCCGGATCGCCGCGGCCCCGGCCCGGCCGACTGGCGCGGAGGCCCTGGTGGCGGGCCTGGTGGGCCGCAATGGCGTGGCGGCGACGACCGCGGCTGGCGTCCCCCGCCGCCCGATCTGGGCTGGCGCGGTATCGATCAGGGCCGCTGGGATCATCAGCCGTTCAACTACGGCGGCAACTGGGTCACCCCGGTGTTTGACCCTGGCTACCAGAACTGGGGCTTCTGGCTGTTCGGAGTGTGGATTCCGCTGTGACGCTCCGGATCGCGTCGCGGACGGGTAACTGCGGCGCGATCCGCGCTTGCGGGCTAAAGTGCTCGCAGGGTGCACCAGGAATGATGTTGGGAGACATCGTGGTTTCTGAGGCCCCCGAGGCTGCCGTTCTGCAGGCAACCCGCCCTTTCCCCGACCGGACAGGTCCCAAGGGAAATCTGGTCTACAAGCTGGTCACGACGACCGATCACAAGCTGATCGGGATCATGTACGTGGTTGCCTGCTTCATCTTCTTCGTGATCGCCGGGTTGATGGCCTTGTTCATCCGCGCTGAGCTGGCGGTGCCGGGCCTGCAGTTCCTGTCCAATGAGCAGTACAACCAGTTGTTCACCATGCACGGCACGGCGATGCTGCTGTTCTACGCGACGCCGATCGTGTTCGGGTTCGCCAACCTGGTGCTGCCGCTGCAGATCGGCGCCCCCGACGTCGCCTTCCCCCGGCTGAACGCATTGTCCTTCTGGCTCTTCGTATTTGGCGCGATGATCGCGCTGGCCGGCTTCATCACCCCCGGCGGTGCCGCCGACTTCGGCTGGACCATCTACGTCCCGCTGTCGGACGCGGCCCACAGCCCGGGTGCCGGTGCCGACCTGTGGATCCTGGGCGTCGCGGTCGGTGGTCTGGGCACCATCCTGGGCGCGGTCAACATGATCACCACGATCGTGTGCATGCGCGCCCCCGGCATGACCATGTTCCGGATGCCGATCTTCACCTGGAACATCTTCGTCACGTCGATCCTGGTGCTGATCATCTTCCCGCTGCTGACCGCCGCGCTGTTCGGCCTGGCGGCCGACCGCCGGCTCGGTGCGCACATCTATGACCCCGCCAACGGCGGAATCATGTTGTTCCAGCACCTGTTCTGGTTCTTCGGGCACCCGGAGGTCTACGTACTGGCGCTGCCGTTCTTCGGCATCGTCTCGGAGATCTTCCCGGTGTTCTCCCGGAAGCCGATCTTCGGCTACACCACCCTGATCTACGCCACGATCAGCATCGCGGCGCTCTCGGTGGCGGTGTGGGCCCACCACATGTACGTCACGGGTGCGGTGCTGCTGCCGTTCTTCAGCTTCATGACGTTCCTGATCGCGGTGCCCACCGGCATCAAGTTCTTCAACTGGATCGGCACGATGTGGAAGGGCCGGCTGACATTCGAGACGCCGATGCTGTTCTCCCTCGGCTTCCTGGTGACCTTCTTGCTCGGTGGCCTGTCCGGCGTGCTGCTGGCCAGCCCACCATTGGACTTCCACGTGAGCGACACGTATTTCGTTGTCGCGCACTTCCATTACGTGTTGTTCGGCGTGATCGTGTTCGCGACTTACGCCGGCATCTACTTCTGGTTCCCGAAAATGACCGGCCGCCTGCTCGACGAGCGCCTCGGCAAGTACCACTTCTGGCTGACCTTCATCGGCTTCCACACCACGTTCCTGGTGCAGCACTGGCTCGGCAACGCGGGCCTGCCGCGCCGCTACGCCGACTACCTGCCGGGCGACGGGTTCACCACGCTGAACATCATCTCGACGGTCGGCGCCTTCATCCTCGGTGTGTCGATGCTCCCGTTCCTGTGGAACGTGTTTCGCAGTTGGCGCTACGGCGAGATCGTCACCGTCGACGATCCGTGGGGCTACGGCAACTCGCTGGAGTGGGCGACCTCGTGCCCGCCGCCGCGGCACAACTTCACCGAGCTGCCCCGGATCCGTTCGGAGCGGCCCGCTTTCGAGCTGCACTACCCGCACATGATCGAGCGGATGCGCGCCGAATCCCACGTCGGCGGGTCGCACGAGACCTAGGCGAGGTAGGCGACCTCGTCGCGCAGCTTCTCCCCTGCCGCGCGGACCGCGTCAGCGTTCGGCCCCAAGCGCAGGACTTCGCGCGACACCGCAGGCAGCAGCTGCCCCGGCCGGGCGCCCCCGAGACCGCCGAGCGCTTCGGGGCGTCCACCCTGGGCGCCGACGCCGGGCACCAGGACCGGCCCGCCCAGGTCGCTGAGATCGGGCACGACCTCCAGCGTCGCGCCGACGACCACGCCGACCGAACCCGGGTTCGGTAACCCGGCCCGGTTCACGGCAGCGGCGTCATCGACGACGGATTGCGCCACCGTACGCTCGCCGACGACCGCCCGCTGCACTGACGCGCCTTCCGGGTTGGACGTGGCGGCGAGGACGAACACGCCGCGTCCGTTGGTGGCGGCCAGGTCCAAAAGTGGCTGCAGTGAACCGAATCCGAGATATGGCGACGCGGTGACGGCGTCGGCGGCCAGCGGCCCGGTCCCGGCCCAGGCCTGCGCGTAGGCGGCCATCGTCGACCCGATGTCGCCGCGCTTGGCGTCGGCCAGCACCAACACCCCGACCTCCCGCAGTGCGGCCATGGTGCTCTCCAGCACCGCGAAACCCGCTGAGCCGTAAGCCTCGAAGAACGCCACCTGCGGCTTGACGATCGCGAACCCGGCGAACGCCCGCACGCAGATCTCGCTGAACCGAGCCAGGCCGTCGGCGCTGACCGGTAGGTCCCAGGCACGCAACAGTTCCGGGTGCGGATCGATGCCGAGGCACAATGGTCCGCGCGCGGCGATCGCGGCGGCCAGCCGGGCGCCGAACCCCGGCGGGCAGGAGCGAAGCGACTCGGGGATCGGCATGGGCTCAGTCATGACCCAGCGTGGCGTGCAGCTCCTGTAGCGAGCGCACGTCGATGTCGCCGCGGATGCCGGCCTCGATGCCCTGCACGGCCGCCGAGGCACCCTGCACGGTGGTGATGCACGGGACGTTCATCGACACCGCGGCCGAGCGGATCTCGTAGCCGTCGATACGCGGGCCGGAGTTGCCGTACGGAGTGTTGATGACCATGTCGATATCGCCGGCGAGGATGGCATCCACCGCGGACATCGCGGGCCTGCCGTCCCCTGGCTCCTCGAAGTGCTTGCGTACCACGTCGCAGGGAATTCCGTTGCGCCGCAGCATCTCCGCGGTGCCCTCGGTGGCCAGCACCCGGAAGCCCAGATCGGCCAGCCGCTTGACCGGGAACACCAGCGAGCGTTTGTCGCGGTTGGCCACCGAGACGAAGATCGTGCCGGTGCTCGGCAGCGAACCGTAGGCCGCGGTCTGGCTCTTGGCGAACGCGCTGCCGAAATCGCGGTCGATACCCATCACCTCACCGGTCGACTTCATCTCCGGCCCGAGCAGCGAGTCGATGCCCGAACCGTCCGCCTTGCGGAACCGGTGGAACGGCAGCACCGCCTCCTTGACCGCGATCGGCGCGTTGGGCGACGGTGTGGCGCCGTCGCCCGTGGCGGCCAGCACACCTTCGGCACGCAGCTGGGAGATGCTGGCGCCCAGCATCACTCGCGCGCAGGCCTTGGCCAGAGGGATCGCGGTGGCCTTCGAGACGAACGGTACGGTGCGGCTGGCCCGGGGGTTGGCCTCCAGCACGTAGAGCACGTCGTCCTTGAGCGCGTACTGCACGTTCAGCAGGCCGACCACCCCGACGCCGTGTGCGATAGCCTCGGTCGCCCGCCGGACCGCCTCGATATCGCTGCGGCCCAACGTCACCGGCGGCAGCGCGCACGCCGAGTCGCCGGAGTGGATACCGGCCTCCTCGATGTGCTCCATCACCCCGCCGATGTAGACCTCGGTGCCGTCGCAGAGGGCGTCGACGTCGATCTCGATGGCGTCCTCGAGGAACCGGTCGACCAGGACAGGGTGTTCGGGTGAGAGCTGGGTCGCTCGGGTGATGTAGCCGTGCAACGTCTTTTCGTCGTAGACGATCTCCATGCCGCGCCCGCCGAGCACGTAGGACGGCCGCACCAGAACGGGATAGCCGATGCGTGCGGCGATTTCGCGGGCCTGCTCGAAGCTGGTGGCGGTGCCGAACTTCGGCGCAGGCAGCCCGGCGGTCTTCAGCACCTCGCCGAACCGGCCGCGGTCCTCGGCGAGGTCGATGGCCTCGGGCCGGGTGCCGACGATCGGGACCCCGGCGTCGGCAAGCCGCTGAGCCAGCCCCAGTGGGGTCTGCCCGCCGAGCTGCACGATCACCCCGGCCACCCCCGGACCGCCCTTGCCGGACTCGGATTCGGCGTGAAAGACCTCGAGGACGTCCTCGAAGGTCAGTGGCTCGAAGTACAGCCGGTCGGCGGTGTCGTAGTCGGTGGACACCGTTTCGGGGTTGCAGTTGACCATGACGGTCTCGAACCCGGCCTCACTCAGCGTGGTCGCCGCGTGCACACAGCTGTAGTCGAATTCGATGCCCTGCCCGATGCGGTTGGGCCCCGAACCCAGGATCAGCACCTTGGGCCGGTCGGTCTGCGGCGCAACCTCGGTCTCCGCGGCGGGGTCGAGCTCGTAGCTGGAGTAGTGATACGGGGTCTTGGCCTCGAACTCGGCCGCGCAGGTGTCGACGGTCTTGAACACCGGGTGAATGCCGAGACGCTGGCGCAGCGTCCGCACCCCGGCCTCACCGGCCAATTCGGCTCGCAGCGAGGCGATCTGGCGGTCGGATAACCCGTTGTGCTTGGACCGGCGCAGCAGGTCCTCGTCGAGGACCGGGGCCTCGATCAATTCCCTGCGCAGCGCCACGAGCCCGTTGACCTGCTCGACGAACCACGGGTCGACGCCGGAGGCCTCGGCGACGTCCTCGACGCCGGCGCCCAGCCGCAGCGCCAATTCGATGTCGTAGAGCCGGCCCTCGGTCGGGACGCGCAACCGGTCGAGGATGTCGGGCACCGAGCCGTCGTCGTCAGGTCCGGTCCAGAACCCGGCGCGGGTGGTCTCCAGGGAGCGCATCACCTTGCCGAGTGCCTCGATGAAGTTGCGGCCCAACGACATCGCCTCACCCACCGACTTCATCGTGGTGGTCAGCGTCGGGTCAGCCCCTGGGAACTTCTCGAAGGCGAACCGCGGCGCCTTGACCACCACGTAGTCCAGCGTCGGCTCGAAGCACGCCGGCGTCTCCTTGGTGATGTCGTTGACGATCTCGTCGAGGGTGTAGCCGATCGCGAGTTTGGCGGCGATCTTGGCGATCGGGAATCCGGTGGCCTTGGAGGCCAGCGCACTGGACCGCGACACCCGCGGGTTCATCTCGATCACGATGAGCCTGCCGTCTTTCGGATCCACCGCGAACTGGATATTGCAGCCGCCGGTGTCCACCCCGACCTCGCGCAGGATCGCGATGCCCAGGTCGCGCATGGTCTGGTACTCGCGGTCGGTGAGTGTCATCGCAGGCGCCACCGTCACCGAGTCACCGGTGTGCACGCCCATCGGGTCGACGTTCTCGATCGAGCACACCACCACCACGTTGTCGTGCCGGTCGCGCATCAGCTCGAGCTCGAATTCCTTCCAGCCATAGATGGATTCCTCGATCAGCACATTGGCCGACGGGGATGCCGCCAGGCCGTCGCCGGCCATCCGCTCGACGTCCTCGAGCGAGTGCGCCATGCCCGACCCGAGGCCGCCCATGGTGAACGATGGGCGCACCACGACGGGCAGGCCCAGCTCGGTGACGGTCTCGCGAACCTCGGCCATGGTGTAGCAGACGGCCGACTTCGCCGACTCGCCTCCGACTTTGGCGACGATGTCCTTGAACTTCTGCCGGTCCTCGCCGCGCTGGATGGCGTCGAAGTCGGCGCCGATCATCTCGACGCCGTACTTTTCCAGGACGCCGTCATTGTGCAGGGCGACAGCGGTATTCAGCGCGGTCTGCCCGCCCAGGGTGGCCAGCACTGCGTCGATCTTGTTGCCGCGTGCGGCCTGCTGGGCGATGACCTTCTCGACGAACGCCGAGGTGATCGGCTCGACGTAGGTGTAGTCGGCGTACTCGGGGTCGGTCATGATCGTGGCCGGGTTGGAGTTGACCAGGCTGACGGTCAATCCCTCGGCGCGCAACACCCGGCAGGCCTGGGTGCCCGAGTAGTCGAACTCGCAGGCCTGGCCGATGACGATCGGCCCCGAGCCGATGACGAGAATGTGGTTGAGGTCGGTCCGGCGTGGCATTTAGCGCTTCCCCTTGTCCATCAGGTCCACGAATTGGTCGAACAGGTAGTTCGCGTCATGGGGTCCGGCCGCCGCCTCCGGGTGGTACTGCACCGAAAAGGCCTTTCCGTTGGCGAGTTTGATGCCTTCGACGACGCCGTCGTTGGCGCAGGTGTGGCTGACCAGTGCTCGGCCGAAGTCGGTGTCGAAGTGCTCACCGGCCTCACCTTCCAGCGCGAAGCCGTGGTTCTGCGCGGTGATCGCGACAGTGCCGGTGGCGTGGTCGATCACCGGCACGTTGATGCCGCGGTGGCCGAACACCATCTTGTAGGTGGACCGCCCCAGCGCCCGGCCCAGGATCTGATTTCCGAAACAGATTCCGAACAGCGGGATCTCGGCCCCGAGAACCTCCCTGGTGACCCCGACAACGTGGTCGGCGGTGGCCGGGTCTCCTGGCCCGTTGGACAGGAACACCCCGTCCGGCTTCAATTCGGCGATCTGCTCGAAGGTCGCCGCGGACGAGAGCACGTGGGTGCGGATGCCGCGCTTGGCGAAGTTGCGTGGCGTGTTCGTCTTGATGCCGAGGTCGAGTGCGACGACGGTGAACCGTTGCGGCCCAACGGGATCGACGATATAGCTCTCCGGTGTACTGACCTCGCCGGCCAGATCGGCGCCGAGCATGGCGGGCTGGCTGCGCACGCGGCGCAGCAGCTCGTCGGTATCGGCCAGCGCGGGCCCGGAGAACACCCCGGCCTTCATCGAGCCCTGCGAGCGCAGGTGGCGCACGATCGCGCGGGTGTCGACACCGGCGATGCCGACGATGCGCTGGCGCTTGAGCTCGTCGTCCAGCGTTCCGGTCGCCCGCCAGTTCGAGGCACGTGGCGAGGGGTCGCGCACCACATAGCCGGCCACCCAGATCTTGTCGCCGCGGCTTTCGGCATCTTCGTGGTTCCAGCCGGTGTTGCCGATCTGCGGGGCGGTGGCCACCACGATCTGGCGGTGATAACTGGGGTCGGTCAACGTCTCCTGGTAGCCGGACATCCCGGTGGAGAACACCGCTTCGCCGAGAGTCTCTCCGGCCGCACCGAATTCGGTGCCGGTATAGACCCGCCCGTCTTCCAATATCAGATGGGCTTTACCCGTCACGCTGCTTCTCCTGTTGTCGTCCATCGTGCATAGTCACTGCGGTCGTCGCCGCGAAAGCCTGTGTCAATCTCGGTGCCCGACGGCAGCCGCCAGCGAATCGCCAGGATGCCCGCCACTTTTCCCGCCAACGCACGCTCGGCACGGATGCCCGCGATCGCATCCTCCGGGATCCAGATCGGGGTCGCGCCGGAGCGTTCCAGCAGGATTCCCTCGGGATAGCGGGTCAGCACCGCCTTGGATCGGAAACCCAAGTCGCCTGCGGCAATCCGTTCCAGCCAGTTGCCCGCCAGAGTACTGCCGACGTAGAGGCCTCTGGTCGGTGCGACGATGGCCGAGCTCAGCAAGTCGGGCACCGCCGGCAGTTCACCCACCAGCGCGAGCTGCCGTTTGCCGCGGTGTTTCCAGCCACGCAGCATGCGCCCGATCAGCACGCCGATGATGACGACGATCACAAAGGCGAAGATGTACGCCCCGATCGCCGTGCCGGTGTTCACGCTGGGCTCTTCCCATCCCGAGCCGTCACTGTGCCCCGCAGCAGCGTCGCGGTGACCGTCGCGGGCAACGTCATCGCCGCGAACGGGGTGTTGGCCGAGCGGCTGGCCAGCTCGGTGCCATCGACGATCCAGGTGCCGTCTGGGTCGACAATGACGAGGTTGGCGGGCTCCCCCACCTCCAGCGGGCGACCCTGGTCGTCCAGCCCGACGATGCGGGCCGGGTTCTCGCTCATCACTCGCGCCACACCGCGCCAGTCCAGCAGGCCGGTCTGCACCATCGTCTCGACGACGACCGACAGCGCGGTCTGCAGGCCCAGCATGCCCGGCCGGGCCTTCGAGAACTCGCAGCACTTCTCGTGCTCGGCGTGCGGCGCGTGGTCGGTGGCCACACAGTCGAGCACCCCGTCGGCCAGTGCCTGGCGCAGCGCCTGCGCGTCGGTGTCCTCCCGCAGCGGCGGGTTGACCCGGTTCACGCCGTCATAGCTGGCCAGCCGGCTGTCGTCGAGCAGGAGGTGGTGCGGGGTGACCTCGGCAGTGATCGAAATACCCTGCTGTTTAGCCCATTTGATGAGCTCGACGGTCCCGGCCGTGGAGGCGTGGCAGATGTGCACCCGGGCGCCGGCGTCGCGGGCCAGCAGCGCGTCGCGGGCCACGATCGATTCCTCGGCGGCGCGCGGCCAGCCGGCCAGGCCGAGCCGGGCGGCGTTGGGGCCTTCGTGGGCGACGGCGCCGACAGTGAGCCGCGGCTCCTCGGCATGCTGGGCGATCAGCACCCCCAGACCGGTGGCGTACTCCAGTGCCCGGCGCATCACCAGCGGGTCGTGCACGCAGATGCCGTCGTCGGAGAACATCTTGACCTGCGCCACACCCGCTGCCATCAAGCCCATTTCGGTGAGCTGTTTGCCTTCCAGCCCCACCGTCACGGCACCCACCGGGTGCACGTCGACCAGGCCGACCTGCTGACCGCGCCGCCACACATGGTCGGTGACCACCGGGCTGTCGGCCACCGGATCGGTGTTGGCCATCGCAAACACCGCGGTGTAGCCCCCCAGTGCGGCTGCGGCCGAACCAGTTTCGATGTCCTCGGCGTATTCCCGGCCAGGCTCACGCAGATGGGTATGCAGGTCGACGAAGCCGGGCAGCAGCACCTGACCGGTGGCATCGATCACGTCGGCATCGTCGGGGACTGCCAGCTTCGGGCCGATCTCGGCGATCTGGCCGTCGGCCACCAGGACGTCGACCTGATCACCCTCGCCGTACAACCGCACACCGCGGATGAACACGCTCATACCGACACCGCCTCGTCCGTGCCGACCAGCAGATGGAACAGCACCGCCATCCGCACGTGTACACCGTTGGAAACCTGTTGCAGCACAGCTGATTGCGACGAGTCCGCGGCGGCGAACGAGATCTCCATACCGCGCAGCATCGGGCCGGGGTGCAGTACCACCGCATGTCCGGGCAGGACCGCCTGCCGGCGATCGGAGAGCCCGTAGCGAATCGAGTACTCGCGCTCGGACGGGAAGAACCCGCCGTTCATCCGCTCGGCCTGCACCCGCAGCATCATCACCGCGTCGGCGGCGGGCAGTTCGGCATCCAGATCGTGCGACACCGTGACCGGCCAGTCGGCCACCCCCACCGGCAGCAGGGTGGGCGGGGAGACCAGCACCACCTCGGCACCCAGCGTGGACAGCAGCGACACATTCGAGCGGGCCACCCGGCTGTGCAGGATGTCGCCGACGATCACCACCCGGCGGCCCTCGATGTCCCCGAGCCGCTGGCGCAGCGTCAGCGCGTCCAGCAGCGCCTGGGTGGGGTGCTCATGCGTGCCGTCACCGGCATTGATGACCGACGGACCGGTGCCGTCGTCCTCGAGTGTCCATTCGGCCAATTGCTGAGCCGCCCCGGATGCCGGATGCCGGATGATCAGCGCGTCGGCGCCGGCCGCGCGCAGGGTCAGCGCGGTGTCTCGCAGGGATTCCCCCTTGGCGACCGAGGATCCCGACGAGCTGACGTTGATCACGTCGGCGCTCATCCACTTGCCTGCGACCTCGAACGACACCCGGGTTCGGGTGGAGTTCTCGTAGAACATCGTGATGATCGTGCGTCCGCGCAGTGTGGGCAGCTTCTTGACCTCGCGGCCCAGCAGCGCCTGCCGGAACCGGTCGGCGTCGTCGAGGATGGCGGTGGCCTGGTCGCGGGTCAGATCCCCCGCCGACAGCAGATGCCTGATCGTCACGGTTGCTGTCTGTTCTTCGCGCGAGCGCTCATCAGCGGGCAGGCCCTCCCTGGGGTGCGATCCAGATACCTTCGACGCCGTCGTCCTCCACAAGCCGCACCTTGACGTTCTCGCTGCGCGAGGTGGGCACGTTCTTGCCGACGTAGTCCGCGCGCAGCGGCAGTTCGCGGTGGCCGCGGTCGACGAGAACCGCCAGTTGCACCGCCGTCGGCCTGCCGATATCGCGCAGTGCGTCCAGCGCCGAGCGAACCGATCGACCGGTGTAGAGCACGTCGTCGACCAGGATCACCAGGGCGCCGTCGATTCCACTCGCCGGGATCGACGTCTTCTCCAGCGCCCGCGGTGGCTTGAAGTCCAGGTCGTCGCGGTACAGCGTGATGTCCAGGCCGCCGCACTCGACCGTGATACCGGAGAATTCGGCGATCTTGACGGCCAGCCGGTTGGCCAGGGTGACGCCCCTCGTCGGGATGCCGAGGAGGACGACGCGGGGTGCGTCAGGGGCGTCGAGTGCGGTCTTCTCGATGATCTGGTGGGCGATGCGGGAAACGGTTCTACCGACGTCCGCACCGGACATCAATTCACGGTCGTCTGAGCCCACGAGCTGACCGGACCTCCTTCTCCGCCTCTCTGGACGGATCGTTAAAGGATGTCGAACTGCCGGGCAGCTTAACACCCACCTGTCCATCTTCTCGAACCGCTCTTGCGTGTCGACGGTTAGCCTGGATGAGGTGACCACATCGCATCCGTCGCATTGGGATTTCGACGCCCTCTACCGCGGTGAGAGCCCCGCCGAGGGAATCCCTCCCGTCACTACCGTGCCCTGGGACACCAAGGGCCCCAAGGAAAGTGTTGTCGCCTGGCAGGAGCAGGGCCTGATCACCGGCGACGTCCTCGACATCGGCTGCGGGCTCGGCGACAACGCGATCTACCTGGCCCAGCACGGCCATCACGTCACCGCGCTCGACATCTCCCCGACCGCCCTGATCACCGCCGAGCGCCGGGCCGCCGATGCCCACGTCGACATCAAATTCGCCGTGACCGACGCCACTGAACTCACCGGCCACTGCGACGCGTTCGACACGATCGTCGACAGCGGCATGTTCCACTGCCTCGACGACGACGGTAAGGCCGCCTACGCCGCCGCGGCCTACCGAGCCGCGCGGCCGGGTGCGCGGCTGCTGATCGCCTGTTTCTCCGAGGCCAACGACGATCCGATGCGCGGCCAGCGGGCGGTCAGCGAAGCGGCCGTTCGCAGCATTGTCGGCGACGCCGGCTGGACCGTCAGCTCGGTGACTCCGACGACGGTGCACCGCCCCGACGGCGTCGACATGGGATTCTGGCTCGTGGTAGCGCAGCGGCCGTCAGTAGAAGCCGCTCAGTAGAGTCCCTAGGGTGAATCTCGCGGACAATCGCACCTCTGTCGTGCAGGCGGTCGATGCCGGGCTACTAGCCGGCGCCGTCACTTTGGTGTGGCAGGGCGGAAATATTCTGCAGGTCAACGAGATCGGTTACCGCGACGTCGAAGCCGGGCTCCCGATGCAACGCGACACGATCTTCCGGATCGCCTCGATGACCAAACCGGTGACGGTAGCGGCGGCAATGGCTCTCATCGAGGAGGGCAAGCTCGCGCTGTCCGATCCGGTCAGCCGCTGGTTACCGGAACTCGAGGACATGCAGGTGCTCGTGGATCCGACCGGCCCGCTGGATCGTACCGTGCCCGCACAACGACCGATCACGATCGACGACCTGATGACCCACCGCAGCGGATTGGCCTACCCGTTCTCGGTGACGGGCCCGCTGGGCCGGGCCTATGCGCAGGTCTCATTCCGCCAGGACCAGGACCACTGGCTGGCCGAGGCCGCGAAGCTGCCGCTGGTCCACCAGCCCGGCGAGCGACTGACCTACAGTCACGCCACGGACGTCCTCGGCATCGTGGTCTCGCGGATCGAGGGCACATCACTGCAGACCGTGCTCACCGAACGGATCTTCGACCCGCTGGGCATGGCCGACACCGGGTTCTACATCTCCCCCGATAAGCGCGCCCGGGCGGCCACGATGTACCGGCTGGACGAGGCGACCGGCCTGCAGCACGACGCGATGGGTCCGATCCCGGTTATCGAACCCCGGTTCTGCCAGGGCGGAGCGAGCCTGGTGACAACCGTCGACGACTACCTGCGGTTCGCCCGAATGTTGTTGGGCGGCGGCGAAGTCGATGGCGTGCGGGTGCTGTCTGCGGAGTCCGTGCAGCTGATGCGCACCGACCGGCTGACCGCCGAACAAAAGCAGTACCCGTTCCTGGGGATGCCGTTCTGGGTGGGCCGCGGCTTCGGCCTGAATCTCTCGGTGGTCACCGATCCGGCCAAGTCCACGCAGCTGTTCGGTCCCGGCGGCGTTGGCACGTTCAGCTGGCCAGGGGCGTACGGAACCTGGTGGCAGGCCGACCCGGCCAATGACCTGATCATGATCTACCTGATCCAGAACTACCCGGACTTCTCCGCAGCCGCCGCCGCGGTGGCCGGTAACACGTCGCTGGCCAAACTGCAATCGGTGCAGCCGCGGTTCGTGCGCCGCACCTACGACGCGCTGGGCCACTAGACCATCGCGATCGGCGAGATCGGCACCCCGACCTCCAGCGCGCCGGCCAACTCACGGCTGACGTCGTAATCGAATACCACGTGTCCGCAGATGACGTCGATGTCACGCTTGGCGCGCTGCAGCGGGTTGTGCAGGAAATGCGCACTGGCGCCGGATGATTCGAGGAGATCGGCGACGACAGCGCGGGATTCGTGCACGATGTGCGCGGCAGCCACCCGGGCCTGAGCGCGCACCGACCGCGGGATCCGCGTTCCGACGGTGACCATCGTCTCGATCATCGCGACGGTGTCGTCGAGCAGGCCATTCAGCGCACACAGCCGCACCCGCGCGTCGCCAAGACGGATCTGCGCGGCGGGCTGCTGCTTCTGGGCCACCCGGGAGTAGGCCAGCACCCGCTCACCCAGACGGGAGGCGAAGAGGTCGGCGACCCGCTCGGCCGCGCCTAGCGCGGGCATGGCGGCAAGCAAGGACAGCGCGGGCACCATCGGCCAGCGGTAGGCGGTGCCATCGTGCAGCCCAGCGCCTGGCGCGGTACCGCCGTAGATGTCAGTGAGTTTGACCAACCGATGTTCGGGGACTGTGGTGTCGGTGACGACGACATCGTGGGAGCCGGTCCCCCGCATCCCGTCGGTGTGCCAAACATCCTCGACCACAACGTCTTGCGCGGGCAACAGCGCCAGCGCCGGATACATCGCATCGTCGGGCCCACACAAGGCGCCCACCATCACCCAGTCGGCCGCCATGATCCCGGTCGCCCACGACCACCGGCCGGACAGTCGCACCCCGCCGTCGACCGGCACGCCGCGCCCGGTCGGCGCCAGCGGGGCCGGGCACAGCACCGGGCCGTCCGCGAACACCTCGTCCTGCGCTTGCTCGCCGAACAGCGCCAGCATCCAGTTGTGCAGGATGTAGAACCCGAGCGTCCAGGCACTGGAGGCGCAGCCGTGTGCCATGCGGCGCACCGGGTCCAGGATCGCGGGGAACGGCGCCTGTTCACCGCCGTAGCGGGCCGGAAGCAGCAGCCGGGCCATGCCGCTGGCCCGGAAGTCGGCGATGGTGGCGTCGGGCAGCCGGCGAAGGTCCTCGGCCTCGGCCGCCCGTTGCGCCAGGCATCCCACGAATTCGTCGCTGATCGTCAGCACGAGCCGACGCTACCATACCAAAAAGTATGGAATCCGAATCTCAGTGCCGCAGCATGATGTCCAGGAAACGCTGTTGCTGGGCGGCGGCTTTCGCGCCGGGGGCCGAGGCCGACAGGTGCAGGAATCCGACGCCGGCTGCGAACGTCGCATCGGCGCGCACATCGGCCTCCTCGGCGCTGAATCCGTCGTCGAGATAGGCCTGGCGCACCGCACGGCGCACCCGCCGGTCAGACGACGCCACCGCCGTGGCCACATCCGTGTCCGAACGCGCCCATTCCCGCATGGCCCGTTCCAGCATCCAATGCCGTTGGCCGAGAAGGACTCCCATCATCCTGGTGAGCCGCTCGCGCGGCGACAGGTCAGCACTGGCGGTGAACTGGGCGCGGTCGCTGTCGTGCACCTCGGCCCAGGTGTCCACGAGCGCGAACCGGTAGGCGCCCAGATCGGCGAAATGCCAGTAGAAGCTGCCCTTGGTGGCGCCCACCCGCTTGCAGAGCCGGTCCAGCGTCAGACCTTTGACGCCTTCGGTGGCCAGCAGCGAGAAACCCGCCTCCACCCAATCGCCGCGGCCCAGGCGGCCTGTTGGCCCGTCGGCCATCAGGGCCGCCGCGCCGTGATGCACCACGACGCGGCCGGAACCGGGAAACCCCCTGCACCGCGGTAATTGTCGAATGCAGCGGTGACACCGTCGACCACCTCGCGGCGCTTGCCTTCGCTTTCTGACACGAACGGTGCCTCGACCGCACGGATGTCGATGTCGACGAAGCCCGCGCCGGGCCGTCCGGCTGCCCAGGCATGCTCGCCCATCGAGGTGTCCATCGCATCGGCTTGCTCGTCCCAGACCGCAGCCAGCGTCGCGAAGTGCTGCTCGGCGTCCATGGCGGGCAGATTACGCCTCGGGCGCGGCGCCCCGGACCGCGGCGGCGGCCGCGCGGATCTGCGGAGTGACCAGCATGACCTGGCCAAGCACCCCGTTGACGAAGCCCGGCGACTCGTCGGTGGATAGCTCCTTGGCCAGCTCGACCGCCTCGTCGACGGCCACCGGCTCCGGAACGTCGTCGGCGTGCAGCAGCTCCCAGACCGCCACCCGCAGGATGGCGCGGTCCACCGCGGGCAACCGCTCCAGCGTCCAGCCCTGCAGGTGCGAGGTGATCAGCTCATCGATATGAGCCGAGTTGGCGGCCACACCCCTGGCGACCGTCACCGTGTACGGGTTCAGCGCGGACACGTCGGAGTTGGCCTCGGCCAGCCCGATCCGCGAGTCGGCCACTTCAGCTGACGTCAGGCCTCTGGCCTCGGCCTCGAAGAGCAGGTCGACGGCGCGCTTGCGCGCCTGATGACGACCCTTGTCGGCCTTACGATCAGCCATATCAGGCGTTCACGCGCCCCAGATAGCTACCGTCGCGGGAATCGACTTTGAGCTTGTCGCCGGTGTTGATGAACAGCGGAACCTGGATCTCGGCCCCGGTCTCCAGCGTCGCGGGCTTGGTGCCCGCGCTGGACCGGTCGCCCTGCAGGCCTGGCTCGGTGCTCGCGACCTCGAGCTCGACGGTCACCGGAAGCTCCAGGTACAGCGCCGCGCCCTCGTTGAACGCGATCTGCACCGGCATGCCCTCCAGCAGGAAGTCCGACAGGCGGCCGACCAACGACTCGGACAGCGGATGCTGCTCGTAATCCTCGGAGTCCATGAACACGAAGTCCGAGCCGTCGCGGTAGAGGTAGGTGGCGTCGCGCCGGTCGACGGTCGCGGTCTCCACCTTCACCCCGGCGTTGTAGGTCTTGTCGACGACCTTGCCGGAGAGGATGTTCTTGAGCTTGGTGCGCACGAACGCCGGGCCCTTGCCGGGTTTGACGTGCTGGAACTCGATGATCTGCCAGAGCTGGCCCTCGATGTTCAGCACAAGGCCGTTCTTGAAATCGGCAGTGGATGCCACGATCGGTCGTTCTCCTCGTTTGTCTGGTCCTAAATGACCTGTAGTTCCTTGGGGAACCGGGTGAGCAGTTCGGGGCTCCGCTCGCCCACGACCAGCGTGTCCTCGATGCGGACACCGCCACGGTCGGGCAGGTAGACACCGGGTTCCACGGTCACCACGGAGCCAGCAAGCAGTGTACCGGCGGCTGCGGAGTTGATTCCCGGTGCTTCGTGGATCTGCAATCCGACGCCGTGACCGAGGCCGTGGCCGAAGTACTCGCCATAACCGGCGTCGACGATGACCCGTCGGGCGGCGCCGTCGACATCGCGCAGCTCCGCCCCGACGTCCAGGGCGTCCCGGCCGGCCCGCTGTGAGGCCGCCACCAGCTCGTAGATCTCCAGCTGCCAGTCGGCCGCCGCGCCGAGCACGAACGTGCGCGTCATATCGGAGTGGTAGCCGCCGACCAGCGCGCCGAAGTCGATCTTGACGAAATCACCGCTGGCCAGCACGGCGTCGGTGGGCCGGTGATGCGGGATCGCCGAGTTGGCGCCGGTGGCCACGATCGTCTCGAACGACGGACCGTCGGCGCCGTGCTCGAGCATCAACGCCTCGAGCTGGCGGCCGACCTCCCGTTCGGAGCGCCCCGGCCGAAGCCCGCCACCGCTCACCAGTTCGGCCAGGGCCGCGTCGGCGGCCTCGCACGCCAGCCGCAGCAGCGCGATCTCCCCGGCATCCTTGATCTCTCGCAGCGTCTCGACCGTGCCGGACGCTCGCACCAGCTCGGCGGCCGGGTGATCGTCCAGCTCGCGGGCCAGCACGTCGAACCCGTCGACGGTGACGACATGGCTCTCGAAGCCGATCCGGGCGGCGCCGTCAGCCACCGCGCGGCCCACCAGATGGCGTCCGCAGGCCCGTTCGATGACCGTTTCCACATCGGGCGCCTGGCGCGCGGCCTGCGTCCGATAGCGCGAATCGGTGGCCAGCACCGTCGGCGTGTCGCCTGCGAACACCAGAAGCGCGGCGTTCGAGCCACTGAATCCAGACAGATATCGGACGTTGACCAGGTCACTGACCAGGATCGCGTCCAGTCCGTCGGCGGCCAGCCGGGCGGCCAGCCGGTCCCGACGTTGGGAATGTGTCACGGTCGCTGACGGTACTCGCTACCCTGACTAACCATGACTACGTGGTTGTTGCGCGGACTGGCCTTCGCTGCCGGCATGGTGATCGTCCGTCTTGTGCAGGGCACGCTGATCAACATCTACGAAACCAAGGCGGGACTCATCAGCATCGCGCTGGTGGTGCTGTTCGCCATCGCGTCGTTCATCTGGGGTCTTCTCGACGGCCGTGCCGATGCGAACGCCAATCCCGACCCGGACCGCCGCCGCGATCTGGCCATGACGTGGCTGCTGGCCGGACTCATCGCCGGCGTGCTGAGCGGCCTGGTCGTCTGGATCGTTTCGCTGTTCTACAAGAACGTCTACGCCGAGGGCCTGATCAGTGAGGTCACCACGTTCGCGGCGTTCACCGCGCTGATGGTGTTCATCCCGGCCATCGCCGCGGTCGCCATTGGCCGCTTCCTGGTCGACCGCAAGCGGCCCCCGCAGGAGCGCCGCCGCGAAGACGGCAGCACGGGCGACGTGTTCGACGCGGCCCGCGAGGACGACCGGACCGGCCCCATCGCCGGGCTCGGCAGCCACGAGGCCGCCGCGACCGAAGAGCAGACCTCGTCGGTGGCGACTGCCGAGCGCGACGAGCCGACCGAGCAGATCGACATGACGGGCAAGTCCGACAAGGCCTGAACCTTGCCGCGCGGCCCCCTCGCTCCTCGATGAACCCGGACACCGCGTGCAGCACTGACCAATGGAGCATGCTCACGTCGGCACCGTCGACGTCGCAGCTGGCCGGTGTGCTGGGTGGGTTCCTGATCACGGCGATCGCGCTGCTGTTCGACCGCAACAGCCGCGAGGGCGTGCACACCTTGGCCCTGTTCTCCTGTGCTGTCCTGGTCCTGATGCTGGACAGCTTCGTGTTCAGCCTCATCACCGGCACCCAGGTTCCCGAGGACGGTGACCGCCGCGCCACCTGCGTGGTGGCCTGGACGCAGGGCGTATCGGCCACCGGGATGCTGGCGGCGGGGACGACTGCTCTGTTCGGCGGTCTGGCCTGGATGCTGGCCAGCCACGTCGTCAACAAGTTCCCCGACGAAACCGCCGACGACCGGGATATCCGGGCATTCTGCTTTCTCGCCGCCCTCGGGAGCTGGCTGACATTCGCCGCCGCCATGTCGACCGCCCTCATCATGAGTGAGACGACGATCGACTACCTCAGCTTCATGTACCGGGAGAAGCCCGCCGGCTGGGCGATCGCCATGATCATCGCGGTGACCTCGGTGGTGGTACTGGTCGATCTCCGCCTGGTCATCGTGCGAACCTGGCGGTTGCGCCGCTCGCTGACCAACACGGCCGAGACGACCCTGCTGGAGATGCGCTCGATCCGGCTGGCCACCGTGAGCATGCTGGTACTGGCCATTCTCGCCTCGGCGCTGGCCGGCAGCGCGTCCCGGATACCCGACGAGTGGTTGTCGGCTCCGCATCTCGGCGTGGTGATCGTCGGAGTCCTGGCCGGGTTCGTGCTGCCGACGATCGTGTCGACGGCCATCTGCTATTCGGTGCCCAGCACCGGCTAGATCGGATCGATCGGCGACCAGCCGCCGACGTCGAAACCGTCGCCGTCCGCCACGATCACCGGGCCGCCGTGGCCGGGGTAATGCGCGGGAAAGACCGCCGCGTTGGCGCGCGCCGCCTCGCCGAACACCCGCCGCCGCGTACCGCGTGCGGCCGCCGCGTCGACATCGAACGCGCACGCGTCGTCGGGGCGCCGAATCTGGATCGGGCAATGCGTCAGGTCGCCGACGAACACCGCGGGACTGCCAGCCTCGAGCCACAGCACCGACGAGCCGGGCGTGTGCCCCGCCGCCGGGCGCAGCCGCAGCGACGGACTGAGCTGGAGGTCGTCGGACCACAACTGGATCTGGGCAGTCACCGGAATCACGCTGTCGGCCAACACCGTTCGCATACCGTCGTTCTCGCCCTCTCCCCCGGGACCGAAGAAGCGATAGTCCGCTTCGGGCATCACGTAGCGGGCGTTGGGAAACGTCGGCACCCACCGGCCGTCGACCAGCTGGGTGTTCCACCCGACATGATCGGTGTGCAGGTGGGTGTTGATCACGATGTCCACGGCTGCCGGATCGAAGCCGGCCTCGGTGAACGCGGTGAGAAAATCGGTCGACAGGTGATGCAGGGGCGGCATGTGCGGACGATCCCGGTCGTTGCCGACGCCGGTATCGACCACCACGACCAGACCGTCGACCTCAATCACCCACGACTGCATGGCAATCCGCCACTGCTCGGACTCACGCTCCCAGAAGTGCGGCTCCAGCAGATCGGTGTGGTCGGCCCAGGCCTCTGGAGGCGTGTCGGCGAACAGCGATGTCCGCATCTGGATCTGAGTTTCGACGACGCGCGTGACAGTGGCCGCGCCCAACGCCATCCGGTTCTGCACTCCGGCGAGACTAGTCCAGGGTGACGTCGAGCGTGGCCAGATACCGCAATGCCAGCAGGTAGCCCTGTACGCCGAGCCCGACGATCACGCCGGTAGCCACCGAGCTCAGATACGAGTGATGCCGAAACTCTTCGCGCGCATGCACATTGGAGATGTGGACCTCGATCAGCGGGGCCTTCAGCTCGGCGCAGGCGTCCCGCAACGCGATCGAGGTGTGGGTCAGCGCACCGGCGTTGAGGATCACCGGGTCATCGGCGTCAGCCGCGGCATGCAGCCAGTCGATCAGCTGACCTTCGCTGTTGCTCTGCCGCACGACCGCGGTGAGCCCGAGTTCACCTGCCTGCGCCTCGATCAGCGTGACGAGATCGTCATAGGTTGTGCTGCCGTAGATCTCGGGCTCGCGGCGGCCGAGCCGATCCAGGTTGGGGCCGTTGAGGACTAAGACAGTTGTCATTGCTTTGCCACCTCCGCGTAGGCCGCCGCCAGCAGCGCCGGGTCAGGACCTTCCAGCCGTCCCGGCTTGGCCAACCCGTCGAGCACCACGAACCGCAGCACCCCCGAGCGAGTCTTCTTGTCGCCTGCCATGATCTCGACGAGTTCGGGCAGCACGTCAGGCTCGTAGCTGACCGGCAAGCCCAGCAGCGTGAGAACGTCGCGATGCCGCTTCGCGGTGGCGTCGTCGAGCCGGCCGGCCAGCCGGCCCAGCTCCGCGGCGAACACCAGTCCCACCGAGACAGCCGCACCGTGGCGCCACCGGTAGCGCTCCCGGCGTTCGATGGCGTGCGCCAAAGTGTGTCCGTAGTTGAGGATCTCGCGCAGCGCCGACTCTTTCTCGTCGGCCGCCACGACTTCGGCCTTGACAGCGATCGCCCGCCGGATCAGCTCCGGCAGCACGGTCCCCAGCGGGTCGACCGCAGCCTGCGGATCGGCCTCGATGAGGTCGAGGATCTTGGGGTCGGCGATGAAACCGGCCTTGACGATCTCGGCCATCCCTGCGACAAGTTCGTTGCGCGGCAACGTTTCCAGCATCGCCAGATCGACCAGCACTCCGGCCGGCTGATGGAAGGCGCCGACGAGGTTCTTGCCTGCGTCGGTGTTGATCCCGGTCTTGCCGCCGACGGCGGCGTCGACCATGGCAAGCAGGGTGGTCGGGACGTGTACGATGTCGACGCCGCGCAGCCAGGTCGCCGCGGCGAATCCGGCCACATCCGTCGCCGCCCCGCCACCGAGACTCACCAGTGCATCCTTGCGGCCAATTCCGATGCGGCCCAGAACTTCCCAGATGTACCCGACGACGGCCAGGTCTTTGCCGGCCTCGGCGTCGGGAATCTCGATGCGGTGTGCGTCGACGCCCCGGTCGGACAGGTGCGCCCGGATGGCTTCGGCGGTCTGCGCCAGCACCGGCTGGTGCAAGATCGCCACCTTGTGCCGGCCGTCGAGCAGCTCACCGAGCTCGCCGAGCAGGCCGGTGCCCACGATCACCGGATAGGGCGGATCGACGGCGACCTCGATGGTCACCGGTGTATCGGTCATTTGCGAACTCCGGCGCGGCGAGCGGCCAGCGCCGCCGGGGTGGCGGGCGTGACCGGGGTGGACTCCACCGGCTCATCCGATGGTGTTGGGGTGGAACGTTTTTCGGTCGCCGACGGCGAGCGGCGCCACGGCGGCCTGCGTCGGCGCGGCGGCTGCGGGTTCTCCATCCGCGTGATGATGTGGCGCACGACCGCACCGGGGTTGCGACGGTTGGTGTTGACCCGGATCGTGGCGACCCGCCGGTACAACGGCACCCGCTCGTTCATCAGCGTGCGGTACTTCTCGGCGTGGTCGGGTCCGGCCAGCAGCGGACGAACGGTGTTGCCGCTGGTCCGTCGCACTCCCTCCGCAGCGCTGATCTCCAGGAAGATCACGGTCTGCCCGGCGAGCGCGTCGCGCACACCGGCCGTGGTCACCGCACCGCCACCCAGTGACAGCACGCCGTCATGGGACTCGAGCGCCTCGCGGACGACCTCTTCTTCGATGCGGCGGAATTCCGCCTCGCCGTCATTGGCGAAGATGTCGGCGATGGTGCGGCCGGTCTTCTCTTCGATGGCGGCGTCGGTGTCGAGCATCGCCACGCCCATCGTCTTGGCCAACCGCCGCCCGATGGTGGACTTCCCGGAGCCGGGCAACCCGATCAGCACGGCCTTCGGCGCCATCGCGCTACCCCGACACCCGCACTGGCGAATCGGACGGCATCCGCTCGGCCACCGCCTGCAGGTACCCGTCGACGTTGCGCCGGGTCTCCTCGATCGAGTCACCGCCGAACTTGTCCAGCACCGCGCGAGCCAGCACCAGCGCGACCATGGTTTCGACGACGACGGCGGCGGCGGGCACCGCGCAGACGTCGGAGCGCTGGTGGATGGCGACGGCCTCCTCACCGGTGGCCATGTCGACGGTGGCCAGCGCCCGCGGCACCGTGGAGATCGGCTTCATCGCCGCCCGCACCCGCAGCGGAAGACCGTTGGTCATCCCGCCCTCCAGGCCGCCGGCCCGGTTGGTGGAGCGGACCACGCCGTCGGGGCCGGGGTACATCTCATCGTGGGCCTGGCTGCCGCGCCGACGGGCGGTCTCGAAGCCGTCGCCGATCTCGACGCCTTTGATGGCCTGGATGCCCATCACCGCCGCGGCGAGCTGGCTGTCGAGCCGATTGTCGCCGCTGGTGAACGAGCCCAAGCCGATCGGCAGGCCGTGGACGACGACCTCGACGACGCCGCCCAGGGTGTCGCCGTCGCGTTTGGCCGCCTCGATCTGCTCGATCATGTCGGTCTCGGCCGTCTTGTCCGACGCGCGGACCGGGCTCTCGTCGATGCGGGCAAGGTCGCCGGCGGCGGGTGGCGGTCCGTCGTAGGGTGCCGAGGCGCCGATCGAGATGACGTGTGAGAGCACCTCGACGCCGAGCGCCTGGCGCAGGAAGGACCGGGCGACGGTACCGGCCGCGACGCGCGCGGCGGTCTCACGCGCGCTGGCCCGCTCGAGCACCGGACGGGCATCGTCGAAGCCGTACTTGAGCATGCCCGCGAAGTCGGCGTGGCCGGGCCGCGGCCGGGTCAGCGGCGCATTGCGGGCTGAGTTTTCTTGGCCGAGCTCGCGCTCGTCCACGGGATCGGACGCCATCACGGTTTCCCATTTGGGCCACTCGGTGTTGCCGATCTCGATGGCGATCGGGCCGCCCAGGGTGGCGCCGTGGCGAACCCCGGCCAACACGGTGACCTGGTCCTGCTCGAACTTCATCCGGGCGCCGCGGCCGTAGCCCAGGCGCCGGCGGGCCAGCTGGTCGGCGATGTCCGTCGACGTGACCTGCACACCGGCGACCATGCCTTCGACCACGGCTACCAGCGCGCGGCCGTGGGATTCACCGGCGGTCGTCCATCGCAACACGCGTCCCATCTTCCCACGCCGGTCACGGCAGACCCAATTTGCTTTCCGCCGGGTCGCCGCCAGGCGGCCGATCAACAGACGGGAGCATGTAGCGATGACGAAAACGCCGATCGCGAACCTCGACGATTTCACCGCCCTGGACCCGTTCTTCCGGATCATCGAGCGTGGTCTCGAAGGGTTTGTCGAGCCGGGACATTTCTTCGACCTGATGGCCGAAGACGTCCTCACCGAATACGTGGTCACGGTGCCCGGCTACCCGCGCCGCGTAGAGGGCCGAGACGCGCTGGCCGAGCTGTACCGGCCGTACGGGACCGCGATCCGCCTCGACCGCGCCTTCGACCTGGCCGTCTACCACGACGCCGCCCAGAACGTCGCGGTGCTCGAGTACGCGGTCGAAGGCCGCACCGTGCACGGGAACCGGCGCTACGCCAACCAGTTCATCTCGGTCATCACGATCGAGAACCGCGAGATCGTGCGCTGGCGCGATTACCTCGATCCGCTGGCCGTGTTCGACGCCAACGGCTGGCCCGACCGCTAGAACACGACGAGCGCGGCGGCGGCCAGGCTCGCAACGCACATCGACGGGCCGTGCGGCACCGTCGATGTCCGATCGCGCACCGCGACCACGGCGGCCAGCAGTGCCGTCAGCACCGGCGCGCCCAGTGCCGCCAGCAGCCAGACATCGGGCCCGAATGCGCCCGTCAGGCCGCCGACACCGAGCGCGAGCTTGACGTCACCTGCGCCCAGCCCGGCTGGAATAGCGAGGTGCACAACCAGATACAGCGCGGCCAGGCCGAGCGCCCCGGCCAGCGCGGGCAGACCGCGACCACAGCAGGCCGCGACGGCGAGCACCGCGGCAGCCCCGGGCAGTGTCAGCGCGTTCGGCAACCGCCGGTGGCGGACATCGCACACCGTCAACGCCACCGCCCACAGCAGCACGACCCCGAACACCAGCAGGAGCATCGGGGCGACGTTAACTCAGCGCGGCGGCCATCTGCTCACGCGGCGCCGGGTGGCCTGTGAATTGTTCGACTTGGCTGAAGGCCTGGTGCAGCAGCATCTGTAGACCGCTGATCACCTCGCCGCCCGCGCCCTGCACGGTGGCTGCCAGCGGGGTGGGCCACGGGTCGTAGATAGCGTCCAGCAGCACCGGGACCCTCGCGAAGACCTGGGCGTAGGCGGCGGCCGCCTCGGCCGGGATCGTACTGACCAGGACGTCGGCGGTGGCCGCGATCTCCGGCAGCCGCGGACCGCTCAGATCGCAGAACGCGGTGGTGACGTCGACAGCCGCGCCGAGGTCCAGCAGCCGGGCCGCCTTGTCGCGGTTGCGGGCCACGACAGTGATCTCGATGGCCCCGAGGTCGGCCAGCGCCACGACGGCTGCGGGTGCGGTTCCGCCCGAACCGAGCACGATCGCGTGCCGAACATGACGAACGTGGGCCAGTGCTCCGGCGACCCCGTCAATATCGGTGTTGTCGGCGCGCCAGCCGCGGTCGGTGCGGACCAGCGTGTTGGCCGAGCCGACCAGTTCGGCGCGTTCGGTGCGTTCGTCGGCGACCTGGAGTGCGGCGAATTTACCGGGCATCGTCACCGAGACGCCGACCCATTCAGGGCCGAAACCTCTTACCAGGTGCGGCAATTCGTCGGCCGTGCACTCGATGCGGTCGTATGTCCAGTCGGTGAGTCCGAGCGCGCGGTAGGCCGCCAGATGCAGCAGGGGTGATTTGGAGTGCGCGACGGGCGAGCCGAGCACTGCCGCCTTACGCGCGGACATTACCGAGCCGAGTCGAGCACGCCATTGCGCTTGGCCAGCTCGATGTTGGCCAGGTGCTGCTGGTAGTCACGGGTGAACAGCGTGGTGCCCTCGGTGTCCACGGTCACGAAGTACAGCCAGTCCCCCGGCTCCGGCCGCTCAGCCGCGGCCAGCGCCTCCTCGCCGGGCGAGCAGATCGGCGTGGCAGGCAGGCCGTCGGCGGCGTAGGTGTTCCACGGCGTCACCTGAGCCCGGTCGGCGTCGGTGGTGGCGACTTCCTGGCGATCCAGCGGGTAGTTGACCGTCGAATCGAATTCCAGTTTCTGCGGCACGCCAAGCCGGTTGTAGATCACCCGCGCGACCTTCGCGAAGTCGTGCGGCTTGGCTTCGCGCTGCACCAGCGAGCCGACGACCAGGATCTGATAGGGCGACATGCTCATCGCCGCGGCGGTATCCAAGAGCCCGCCGGCGACATAGTGGTCCGCGCTCTGGCCCACCAGCTTGGCCAGGATCTCCTGCGGCGACGCCGACGGATCGACGTTCCAGGTACCCGGGGCGATCAGCCCCTCCATGCGGCGATGGTTCTTGCCCAGCGAGGTCACCGGCTGCGTGGCCCATTGCGGCACGTTCAGCTGCTCGGGCGGCGCCTGCTCGGCCACCTTGCGCAGATCCTCGGCGGCCACACACTTCTGCTCCCCGTTCACCGGGACGCAGGTGGCCTTCGAGATCAGGGTGAAGATGCCGTCGGTCACTTTGCCCGAACCAACCTCGGCGACGTCGTCGAGCTGGCGGCCCTCGGGGATCACCAGTTTGCCCACCCGGTTGTGGGGGTCGGCCAGGCGTTGTACCGCGGCCGACGCCGACATCTCGGTGCGCACGGTATAGAACCCCGGCTGGATGGCCGCGATCGCCGCGTTGTCCCTGGCCGCGTCCACGAATGCCTTGACGTTGGAGATGACGTTCTTCTCGCGCAGCGTCTGCGCGATCTGGGTGGTGGAGTCGCCGTCGTGGACCTGGATGACGACGTCGTCCTTGCCCTCGCCGGTGAAATCGCCACTCGACCCGCTGAACAGCTTGCCGCCCAAGTACACCGCGGCCACCACGATGACGATAAGCAGGGCCGCCGCGGCGGCCCCGATCATCCTGCGGCGGTTACGGTTTCGCCGGGCGCGCACCCGATCGAGGCGACTCATCCGGCTCCGCGGCGGGCCTACTGCCAGCGGTGCCGAGCGGTCGTGCTCGAAATCGTCAGACATCGTCACCCGCATTCACGTTTCGGCGCTGGTCCAGCCAGCCCTGCAATATCCCGACCGCGGCAGCCTGATCGATCACCCCGCGCTGGTTTTTGGCACGCACGCCGGCCTCCCGCAGCGACCGCTGGGCCAGCACCGTCGTCAGCCGTTCGTCGGCCAGCCGCACCGGCACCGGCGCGATCCGCTCGGCCAGTTCGTCGGCCACATCGACCGCGTCCTGCGCCGACGTCCCGGCCCGGTCGGCCAGCGTGCGGGGCAGCCCGACGACCACCTCGACGATCTCGTGTTCGGCGACCAGCGCACTCAACCGCCGCAGATGCTTACCGGTGCGCTCGCGCCGCACTGTTTCCACCGGGGTGGCCAGGATGCCGTCGGGGTCACTGACCGCCACGCCGATCCGCACTGTGCCCACGTCGATCCCGAGCCGACGACCCCGCCCGGGATCGTCGGCGCCGGGCCGGTCGGGCACACGGTTCTGTGCGGAGAGCACTGAGGCTAGCTCCGCGCGATCTCTGCGCGAACCGCCGCCAGTGCCGCATCGATTCCGGCCGCGTTCTTGCCGGACCCCTGAGCCAGATCGGCCTTGCCGCCACCCCGCCCATCGACGGCCGAAGAGATCTGCTTGATCAGGTCGTTGGCGCTCAAACCGGCGTCCTGCGCGGCCGGGTTAGTGGCGACGACAAAGGGAACAGTCCCTACCCCGTCAGTTTCGGGACCTTCGGAGATGAGCACCACGACGCCGGGCTCCGAGCCCAGCTTGCCGCGAATGTCACCGACCAGGGAACGCAGATCACCGGCGTTCATCCCGGCCGACATCCGTTGCGCCACAAGACGGACCTTACCCACCTGCTCGGCGCCTGCGGCGGCGTTCGCCGCGGCGGCCCGCGCGGTGGCCAGTCGCATCTTGTCGAGTTCCTTCTCGGCGGCCTTGAGCTTCTCAACGAGGGTCGCCACCCGGGCCGGCACCTCGTCGGAGGGCACCTTCAGCGACGAGGCGAGCCCGGCCATCAGCGCGCGTTCCTTGGCCAGGTGCCGGAACGAATCCAGCCCCACATAGGCCTCGACGCGGCGCACACCGGAGCCGACCGACGACTCGCCAAGGATGGTGACCGGCCCGATCTGCGCCGAGTTGTGCACGTGGGTGCCGCCGCAGAGTTCCAGCGAGAACGGGCCGCCGATCTCGACCACCCGGACCTCGTCGGGGTAGGACTCGCCGAACATCGCCATGGCGCCCATCGCCTTGGCTTTTTCCAGCTTCTCGTTGAAGGTGTGCACCTCGAAGTCGGCCTGCACGGCCTCGTTGGTGACTTCCTCGACCTGAGCGCGCTGCTCGTCGCTCAACGCGCCCTGGTAGTTGAAGTCGAACCGCAGGTATCCCGGGCGGTTCAGCGAGCCGGCCTGAACGGCGTTGGGCCCCAACACCTGTCGCAACGCGGCGTGCACCATGTGCGTGCCGGAGTGGCCCTGGGTGGCGCCGCGACGCCACTCGGGATCGACCGCCGCGGTGACAGTGTCGCCCTCGACGAACTCGCCGGACTCGACGTTGATCCGGTGCACCCACAGCGTCTTGGCGATCTTCTGCACATCGGTGACGGCGGCCTTGGCCGCGCCACTGCCGGCGATCCAGCCGACGTCGGCGATCTGTCCACCGGACTCGGCGTAGAGCGGGGTGCGATCCAGCACGATCTCGATGCGCTCGGCAGCCTGCTCGCGACCGCCGTGAGCCACCACCGGCACCCGCTTGCCGTCGACGAAGATGCCGAGAATCCGGGCCTCCGACGTCAGTTCGTCGAACCCGGTGAACTCCGTCGGCCCGGCGTCGACCAGCTCGCGGAACGCCGACAGGTCGGCATGGGCGTGCTTGCGCGCCGCGGCGTCGGCCTTGGCCCGGCGCCGCTGCTCGGCCATCAGCTCGCGGAAGCCCAGCTCGTCGACGCTCAAGTCGGCCTCGGCGGCCATCTCCAGGGTCAGTTCGATCGGGAAGCCGTAGGTGTCGTGCAGGGCGAACGCCTCCGCGCCGCCCAGCACGGACTTGCCTGCCGACTTCGTTGCGGCCGCGGCCTCTTCGAAGAGCTTCGACCCCGACGCCAGCGTCCGGTTGAACGCCGTCTCCTCGGCGACCGCGATGCGCTGGATACGGTCGAAATCGGTGACCAGTTCCGGATACGACGGGCCCATGGCGTCGCTCACGACGACCATCAGTTCGGCCATGATCGGCTGCTCGACGCCCAGCAATTTGGCCGCCCGGATGATGCGGCGCAGCAACCGGCGCAGCACGTAGCCGCGGCCTTCGTTGCCGGGCGTGACGCCGTCGCCGATGATGATCGCCGCGGTGCGGCTGTGGTCGGCGATGACCCGGTAGCGCACGTCGTCATCGTGATTGCCCTGGCCGTACCCGCGTGGGGCGACGGCGGCTACAGCGTCGATGACCGGCCTCAGCAGGTCGGTCTCGTAGACGTTGTCGACGTTCTGCAACAGACAGGCGATGCGTTCGACGCCCATGCCGGTGTCAATGTTCTTGCGCGGCAACGGTCCCAGGATCTCGAAGTCGTCCTTGCTGGTGCCCTCGCCGCGCTCGTTCTGCATGAACACGAGATTCCAGATCTCGATGTAGCGGTTCTCGTCGGCTTCCGGGCCGCCCTCGACGCCGTATTCCGGGCCGCGGTCGTAGTAGATCTCCGAGCACGGACCGCATGGCCCGGGAATGCCCATCGACCAATAGTTGTCGGCCATGCCGCGGCGCTGAATCCGCTCGATCGGCAGGCCGGCGACCTCCTGCCAGAGCTGCTCGGCCTCGTCGTCGTCGTAGTACACCGTCGCCCACAGCCGCTCCGGGTCGAACCCGTAACCGCCGTCGGCGACCGGTGCGGTCAACAGGGTCCAGGCCAGCTCGATCGCCCGGCGCTTGAAGTAGTCACCGAACGAGAAGTTGCCCGCCATCTGGAAGAAGGTGTTGTGACGGGTGGTGATGCCGACTTCGTCGATGTCGGGGGTGCGGATGCATTTCTGGACGCTGGTGGCTGTCGCGTACGGCGGAGTGCGCTGCCCGAGGAAGAAGGGCACGAACTGCACCATGCCCGCATTGACGAACAACAGGTTCGGGTCGTCGAGGACCACCGAGGCGCTCGGCACCTCGGTGTGACCTGCCTTCACGAAATGATCCAGGAACCGCTTCCTGATCTCGTGTGTCTGCACTGGCTTTCCTTGCGTTCGGGATGCGGCTCGACTGACGCCTCGACCGCACCACATTACCGGTCGTCCGCCGTTGGCCGGTCAGCCGCCCACGAAGCTCAGCCGAACCGATCGGCGCGGGTTGTCCCTGTTCAGATCGACCAACACCACGCTCTGCCAGGTGCCGAGCAGCAGGCTGCCGTCGACCACCGGAAGCGTCACAGAGGGAGCCACGATGGCAGGCATCACATGGTCGGCGCCGTGGCCGGGCGAGCCGTGCGCGTGCCGATACCGGTCGTCGCGCGGCAGCAGCCGTTCCAGGGTGTCGAGCAGGTCGTCGTCGGAGCCAGCCCCGGTCTCGATGACGGCGACCCCGGCAGTGGCGTGCGGAACGAACACGTTGCACAGCCCGTCACCGCGGCCGCGGCAGAACGAGCGCACCTCGTCGGTGAGGTCGACGATCCGCCGCCGCGAGCTGTCGATGTCGAGCACGTCGCTGTCCACAATTCCCAGCGTAGGTGACCTGGCGAAAACGCTGCCAGGTCATATCGGGTGGAGGAAGGTGAGAAGTGCCGGTGGCGCCACCGGGGCGCCGCCCCGACTCGAAGGGGGTGGACCGTGCACGCACGCTCTACCACGTTTGTCGCGCGCCCCGAATGTATAGACGCCGGGATCGCCATGTTTCGTGACGAGGTGATGCCGGCGCTGGGCGCCATGGCCGGATGTGTCGGGATGTCATTGCTGACGGACCGAGAATCGGGCCGCTGCATCGCCACCACGGCGTGGGAGGACATGGCCGCAATGCGCGCCAGCGCCGACCAGGTACGTCCATTGCGGGCTCACGCAGCCAAGGTGTTCAGTGCCACCACCTCGGTGGACGAATGGCAGATCGCCGCGCTGCACCGCGACCACAGCTCCGGCGACGGCGCCTGTGTGCGGGCCACCTGGCTCAAGGCCAGGCCCGACCAGTTGGACCAGACGGTCGAGTTCTACAAGGTGACGGTGCTGCCGGAGATCGAACAGCTCGACGGGTTCTGCAGCACCAGCCTGATGAGCGATCGCGCCACGGGCCGTGCCGTCGTCTCGACGACGTACGACAGCAAGGACGCGATGGAACGCAGCAGGGATGCAGCGCGGTCATTGCGCACTGCTCTGCTGCGCGACCTCGGTGCCGATCAGCTCGATGTCGGCGAATTCGAACTGGCGATCGCGCGGCTGCGCGTGCCCGAAATGGCATGACCCGCAGGGACAAAGGCGGGACTTAAGTCCCTCCCCCGCGGCCCGCACCGGGACTACGTTCTCGGGGATGGGCATGGGCAAGCAGAAGCCGGCGCTGGCCGCGGCGATGGCGGCGGCCGGTATCGCCGGGCTGTACCGCTGGACTGTGCGGCCCAGGTTGTACACCTGGGGTGCGACCGCCGAGGAAATCGTCGCCGAGCTGCCCGGCGACGCGTTGGTGGAATCGGGCGTGCCACGGACCACCCGCGGGATCACCATCGACGCCCCGATCGAAGAGGTCTGGCCGTGGCTGGTCCAGATCGGTGAGAACCGTGGGGGTTTCTACAGTTACGACGTCCTCGAGCGACTCGTCGGTGCCCGGATCCGCAACGCCGACGTCATTCACCCCGAATGGCAGGAGCTTCAGGTCGGCGACACCGTCTGGCTGGCCCGCCGCTACGGCCAGCGGGCCAGGCAACTGGTCGCCGAGGTGGTGCCGAAGTCGCATCTGGTTCTGATGTCGGCCGCCGACTACGAGCGGGTGCAGCGCGGCGAGAAGGCATTCGGGTCGTGGGCCTTCTATCTGCGGCCGCAGCACAACCAGACCCGGCTGCTGGCCCGCGGCATCGGTGGCGCGGTCGGGATCGCCAGCTTCGACCTCGTGCACTTCGTGATGGAACGCGGGATGCTGCGCGGCATCCGCGACCGCGCGCAACGCTAGACGGGCACCGCTTCCACGACGCTGATCGGCGCTGCGGTTTCCACCACGCCGGTCATCCGGAACCCGGCCTGCGCCAGCAGCGACCGGTACTGCTCGGCGGTGCGCTCCCGGCCGCCGGCCTGAACCAGCATCTCGAGATCGACCCACTTGCCGATGAAGTCGCCGTCGTCATCCGGGATCACGAACTCGAGCAGCAGCAAGGTGGCGCCGGGTTTGATCGCGGCCCGCACATTGCGCAAGATCGCCAGCGCCTGCTCGTCATCCCAGTCGTGGATGATGTGCTTCATCACGTAGGCGTCGCCGCCGCTGGGAACGGCGTCGAAGAACGAGCCGCCCTGCACGTCCACCCGTTCGGTGAGCCCGAACTCGGCCAGCAGCTTGGGCGCCGTTGCGACGACGTCAGGCAGGTCGTAGAGGACGCCGCGCGCCGAGGGTGTGGCGTCCAGGATCGCCGCCAGGAGCCGACCGTGGCCGCCGCCCACGTCGATGATCGTGGCGTAGCGGCTGAAGTCGTATGCGGCGACCGCGGGTTGGACCGTCATCTCCGACATGCCCGTCATCGCGTCGTTGAACAAGCCCGCGAATTCCGGGTCGTCGCTGAGGTATTCGAAGAACTCCTTGCCGCGCAGGGACTCGACGACGGGCTTACCGGTCTTGACGGCATCCAGCAGGTGGGTCCAGTGCTCACGCTGCTGGCGGGATCCGTAGAACAACCCAGCCGCACGCATCGGCGATCCGACATCGGATCGCAGCGTCTCGCCGAGGGCGTTGAGTGCGTAGCGGCCGTCGCGGTGCCTGCGGAACACCCCACGGCTGACCAGAGCCCGCATCAGCCGGTCCACCCCATCGGGATTCGCGTCGACCCGCTTGGCGAGTTCGCCGGCAGGCAGCGGACCGCCGGCCAAGGCGTCGGCGATACCGAGCGCGGCCGCCACCTGGATCGCCTGGGACACCCACGTCCCCAGCACCAGTTCGAGCATCGCGATCGGCGGTGGAACCATGCGCCCGCTCAACCGGGACAGGTTGCGCCGAACGCGCTCGACGAGCCGTACGACTCGTGCGGGTGGGACTTTGGCCGCAGCTGTCATGGATGTATTTCCCCTCGAGATGGTGTCAGCGCTTGCGCCGAATGATCGTCCGCAGCTTATCCAGCCGGCTGGAGATCTCCCGTTCCGCGCCGTGGTTGGTCGGCTTGTAGTAGTCGACGCCCGCCACCTCGTCGGGCGGATACTGTTGCGGCACAACGCCGTCCGGGTCGTCATGCGGATAGCGATAGCCCACGGCATTGCCCAGTTTGGCCGCACCCGCGTAGTGCCCGTCGCGCAGATGGGCCGGCACCAGCCCTGCTTTACCGCCCCGGATGTCGTCCATCGCCGCGCCGAGCGCGGTGGTGACGGCGTTCGATTTCGGCGCGGTCGCCAGGTGCACGGTTGCGTGCGCGAGGGTCAGCTGCGCTTCCGGCATGCCGATGAGCGCGACCGTCTGCGCGGCGGCGACCGCGGTCAGCAGCGCGGTCGGGTCGGCCATCCCGATGTCCTCACTGGCCAGGATCATCAGCCGGCGGGCCACGAACCGCGGGTCCTCCCCCGCGACGAGCATCCTGGCCAGATAGTGCAGCGCAGCGTCGACGTCCGAGCCGCGGATCGATTTGATGAAGGCGCTGATGACGTCGTAGTGCTGGTCGCCGTCGCGGTCGTAGCGCACGGCCGCCTTGTCCAGCGACTGTTCGATGGTCTCGACGGAAACGGGATGGCCACTCGCCAACGCTGTTTCAGAGGCCACCTCCAGCGCGGTCAGCGCGCGGCGGGCATCCCCGGCGGACAGCTGCACCACCAGCTCGACGGCGTCATCGTCGACGGCGACGGCGTTACCCAGCCCGCGGGGGTCGGAGATGGCGCGCTGTACGACGGCACGGATGTTGTCGGCGGTCAGGGGCTGCAGCTGCAGGATCAGCGACCGGGACAGCAATGGCGCGACGACGGAGAACGACGGGTTCTCGGTGGTCGCGGCCACCAGCAGCACGATGCGGTTCTCCACCGCGGCCAGCAGGGCGTCCTGCTGTGTCTTGGAGAAGCGGTGCACCTCGTCGATGAACAGCACGGTCTGCTCGCCGTAGGCCGCCGCCCGCCGGGCGTTGTCGATGACCGCGCGCACTTCCTTGACGCCGGCACTCAGGGCCGACAGCGCCTCGAACCTCCTGCCGGTGGCCTGCGACACCAGCGATGCCAGCGTGGTCTTGCCGGTGCCGGGCGGTCCGTAGAGGATGACCGACGCCGCACCCGAACCCTCGACGAGTCTGCGCAATGGCGACCCGGGACGGAGCAGGTTCTCCTGCCCGACGACTTCGTCCAGGCTGGCCGGGCGCATCCGGACCGCCAGCGGGGCCGACGCAGGCGCGGCCGCGCTGACCCGGCCGTCGTCACCCCCGGGCACGTCGAACAGGCTGTCGGACACGCCCTCAGACTTACCACGTTCGTAATGTGGTCGTCGTGACTGCACGCGGCTGGGTCCTGTTCGCCGCGATGAGTGTCATCTGGGGCATCCCGTATCTGTTGATCAAAGTGGCCGTCGACGAGGTGTCGGTGCCGGTGCTGGTGTTCACCCGGTCGGCGGTCGGTGCCGTCCTGCTGCTGCCGCTGGCGTTGTCCCGGCAAGCCCGCACGCTGCTGCGCAGGCACTGGAAAGCGGTGGCCGGGTTCGCGTTCTTCGAGATGATCGCGGCCTGGCTGCTGCTGTCGGACGCCGAGCGGCACCTGACGAGTTCGCTGACCGGACTGCTGATCGCCGCCGCGCCGATCATCGCGGCGGTGCTCGACCGGCTGACCGGCGGCGAGCGGCTGGGTCCGCTGCGGATGGCCGGACTTGGCGTCGGGCTGGCCGGGGTGGCGGTGCTGGCCGGACCCGGCCTGTCGGCCGGTGGCGCGTGGCCGGTGATCGAGGTGCTGCTGACGGCGACGTGTTATGCCATCGCGCCGCTGATCGCCGCGCGCTACCTGGCCGACGTGCCCGGCCCCGCGCTGACGTCGGCCTGCCTGGGGCTCGCGGCGCTGGTGTATCTCACGCCTGCGGTGCTGACCTGGCCGCGGCATGCGCTGACCGGGCATGCGTACGCCGCCATCGCGGCGCTCGCGGGGATCTGCACGGCGCTGGCGTTCGTGGTGTTCTTCGCCCTGATCCGGGAGGTGGGTGCCACGCGTGCGCTGCTGTTCACCTACGTCAACCCGGCGGTGGCGCTGATCGCCGGGGTGGCGCTGTTGAGCGAGCCGCTGACCTGGTTCCACATCGCGGGTCTGGTGTTGATCCTGACCGGCTCGGTGCTGGCCAGCCGGGTTGCCCCCGGGGTTGGTTCAGAAGACGTCGCCGACAAGTAGCCGGGTGGCCACGTCGACGTCGGCCAGCGCATCTTCGGGCCGCAGCGCACCGCCGACCGTCCAGGTCAGGATGCCGAACGCGGCCTGCTGCACCAGCCGGGTGCGGCGCAGTTGTTCGTCGGTGGGGTTGTCGACGCCGGCGATCTCGAGGATCAGGTCGCGCAGCGTGGGATCGTCAGGCGCGTCGGCCTGGGCCCGCACTATCTGCGTCGAGGTGATCATCGCGTGCGCAAGATGCTTGTGGCGCAGCAGATTTCGGCACGCAGCGACCATCAGACTGGAGATGTCACCGGCCGCGTCGCCGCTGGGCGCCGGCGGACGGAAATGGACGACCTGCTCGTCGAGCACGGCGGCGAACACGTGGTGCTTGGACGGGTAATAGCGGTAGAGCGTGCGCAGCGCGACGCCCGCGTCGGCGGCGATTTCCTGAGCCTGGATCCGGTCGATCTCCTTGGCCGACCCGAGTCGCGAGGCTGCGGACAGGATGGCACCACGACGATTCTCCTGGTCATCGGTCGCCGGGCGGGCCGGCGCCCGGGGCTCTCCGATCCGCGGCACGCCTCTCAGTATCGGGTATGGGCCTACGCGCCGCGCAGCAGTACCGATCAGCGAGACGCTGATCACGGGCCGGACCAGTACGGGTGACGATCAGTGGGTGTCCTATGCGAAGTACGGTCCGTGGGCGGTGATCGCCGGTGGTTCCGAAGGCGTTGGCGCCGAATTCGCCCGCCTCCTGGCCGAGTCTGGCGTCAATCTCGTTCTGGTGGCCCGCAAGCCAGATTCGCTGGAAGTGTGCGCATCGTTGTGCCGCGCGCTTGGGGTCGAAGTACGCACGCTGGCAACCGATCTCGTCGTGTCTGCCGCCGTCGATGAGTTGACGGCGCTGACCGACGGGCTCGAGGTCGGGCTGTTCATCTACAACGCCGGCGCCAACACCTGTAGCGCAGAGTTCCTGGACGCCGAGCTTGCCGATTTCCAGCGGGTGGTCGACCTGAACGTCACCACGATGATGGCGCTGACCCAGCACTACGGCCGGCCGATGCGCGAGCGGCGGCGCGGCGGCATCCTGCTGGTCGGGTCGATGTCGGGATATCTGGGCTCGGTGCGCCACACGGTGTACGGCGGGGTGAAGGCCTACGGGCGCATCTTCGCCGAGGGGTTGTGGCTGGAATTACGCGACTACGGCGTCGACGTGCTGGAGCTGGTTCTCGGCGTGACGCGCACTCCGGCGATGGAGCGGGTGGGCTTGAACTTCGACGTGCCAGGGATGCGGGTGGCCGATCCGGCCGACGTCGCCAGGGAAGGGCTCGAGCAGCTGCCGAACGGCCCGGTGTTCGTCGCCGGCGGCAACGCCGAAGATGTTGCGCGGCGCAATGATCCGGATCGCACGAAGGTGGTCGCCGGTGCGCACCGGATGATGCAGAAGTTGATGGGGCTCAGCTAGCGCCGACCGTGGGGGTTATGTACGGAAATCCATCAAAAGTCGTGCATAAGGCCCACGTTCAGCGGAACTAGTTGGTCGCGCCGGCCAGCGCTCTGGCGATCCGGGCGGCCGACGCGGAGACCAACGGCTGACATCGCTGCGCGAGCACCCGGTCGGGGGTGACGATCCCGATCGCCGCGCGCGAGCCGATCGTCGCCGCCACCGACACCGTCGGGGCCGTGTAGTCGCCATGGCGCACCACGACGCGCCGGCGAACCTTGTGCAGCTCGCCCCACCACGCCGCGTCGGGCTCCCAGCCGCGGACATGGTTCAGTTCGGCGACCACATCCTCGGGCGACAGCCCGGCCAGCGCAGCGACGCCGAGCGCCACCCGGTGGCACGGGATCCGCACGCCGACCGACGTCGGCACCTGGCGTGCCGACGGCCCGCCCAGCTTGTCCAAGTGAACGATCTCGCCCCGATCGAGCAGACCCAGATGCACCACAGCACCCGTGCGCAGTTGTATCTCGTGCAGCACCGGCGCCGCGACCGAGCGCAGCCGAACATCGGCGCTGTCCCCCGCGCCCCACGCCGACGTGCGCGCGCCGAGCCGGTAACCCCGCCCGGAGTGGGTCAGCCACTGCAGGCGCACCAGTTGGTCGAGGATGCGGTGCGTCGTCGAGCGCGGCAGGTGTGCCCGCGCGGCGATCTGGTCCAACGTCAGCCCCGCGGAGGTGTCCTCAAAGGCATCGATGATGGCCGTGAACCGATCCAGCATCGATGCGGGAGCAGTATCACTCAAAGCCGCGGTCATCAGCACTCCTGTCCGCTTGGCGAGAATTCGTTCTACCTCACCGTAGCGGTCCCGATCACCGGGACGCAAGCATTTCGCCTCCTGCGCGCCGGTTAGAACAGCACTGTGCGGATCGGACTCTCGACGCCGATGGTGATGCAGTTGCCCGGGGTGTCCTCCGAGTGGGAGAAAGTCGCCGAAATCGCCGACCTGGCCCGCATCGCCCGCGCCGCGGACGAGCTGGGCTTCGACCATCTCACCTGCGCCGAGCACATCGCGATCCCCGTCGAGAACAGCGAGCGCGGCCTGACCTACTGGGATCCGCTCTCGACACTCGGCTTTCTCGCCGCCCACACCACCCGGATTTCGTTGACGACATCGGTGGTCGTGCTCGGCTATCACCACCCGCTGGAGATCGCGAAACGGTTCGGCACGCTCGACAAGCTCAGCGGCGGCCGGCTGGTGCTGGGTGTCGGGGTCGGCTCCCTGGCCGAGGAGTTCGAGCTTCTCGGCGCGACCTTCGACGGCCGCGGCGAACGCGCCGACGATGCCATCGCGGCACTGCGCGCGTCGCTGTCCACCACCAGACCTGCCTACCACGGCAGCCACTACCACTTCGACGGGTGGGCTGTGGAGCCGTGCGCCGTGCAGCCGCGGGTGCCGATCTGGGTCGGCGGGCGCACCCTGCGCTCGCTGCGCCGAGCGGTCCGGCTGGCCGACGGCTGGATCCCGTTCGGGCTGAGCACCTCGGAGATCGAGGCCATGCTGGCCGGAATCGACGCACCGCCGGGATTCGAGGTGGTGCTGTCCACCGGGCGCGCCATCGATCCGATCGCCGACCGAGATCGAACTGTTAAGCGCCTCACGGCTTTACGGGACGCCGGGGCCACCGCCGTCACCGCGTCGGTGGCCGCCGACTCCCCCGACCACTATTGCGACCAGCTCGCCGCGCTACGGGAGTTGGCCGAGGAACTCTAGAGAGGAAACACCGTGAGCGACACCCTGGAGAGCCTCGAAAGACGCCTCAAAACCCTTGAAGACGAACGGGATATCGCCCGGCTCATCGCCTCCTACGGACCGCTGGTCGACTCCGGTGACCCGGATGCCGTCGCCGCACTGTGGGCCGTCGACGGCGGCTACGACACCGGCGACTGGACGATGTCAAGCCGCGCCGACGTCGCCGCCATGGTGCGCTCCGAGGAACACCGCGGGTTGATCGCCCGCGGCTGCTGTCACTTCTTCGGCCCGCCCGCGGTCACCGTCGACGGCGACGAAGCCGTCGCCGTCTGCCAGTCCATGCTGCTGGTGCGCCGCGAGCCGAAGGGCTACAACGTCGGCCGCGCCGGCGTGCACCTGATCCGGCTGCGCCGGGCCGAAAGCGGTTGGGAGATCGTCAGTCGCACCGCCCGCCAGCTCGACGGCAGCGGCCAGGCCAACGACCTCATCGCGGCGGGACTGGCCGCCCGATGAGCGGCGCGCTGGACGGCAAGGTAGCACTGGTCACCGGCGCCGGCGCGGGCATCGGCGCCGGCATCGCGCGGCGGTTCGCCGATGAGGGCGCACGGGTGGTGGTCGCCGAATTCGACCCCGCCAACGGCGCCGCGGTGGCCGACGAGATCGGCGGACTGTTCGTCGCCACCGACGTGTCCGACCGCAGCCAGGTCGAAAATGCCGTCGCCACAGCGATTTCCGAATACGGGGCGATCGACGTCCTGGTGAACAACGCCTGGGGCGGCGGCGGGATCGGGCGCGTCGAGAACAAGACCGACGAGGAGCTGGCGCACGGTTTCGCGGTGGGCTACTACGGTCCGTTGTGGGCCATGCGCGCGGCCTTCGGCCACATGAAACAGCGCGGCTGGGGCCGGGTGATCAACATGTGCAGCCTCAATGGCGTCAACGCCCACATCGGCTCACTGGAGTACAACTCGGCCAAGGAAGCGCTGCGCACGCTGACCCGCACCGCCGCACGAGAATGGGCGCCGACCGGGGTGACCGTCAACGCCATCTGCCCCGCGGCGAAAAGCCAAGCGTTCCTGGCCATCACCGCACAGCATCCCGAGATCGAGGCAGTCGCCGACGCCGCCAACCCGATGGGCCGGATGGGCGACCCCTACGAGGACATCGCTCCGGTCGCGGTGTTCCTGGCCGGCGAGGGCTCGCGATACCTCACCGGCAACACACTTTTCGTCGACGGCGGCAGCCATATCAACGGTGTCGCGTGGGCACCCGACTTGGGTGATTAAACGAAGGGCGACTAGCGCAGCGGCAGACCGGTCAGCCTGCGGGCGATCACCAACCGCTGAATCTCACTGGTGCCCTCGAAGATCGTGAAGATCTTGGCGTCACGGTGCATCCGCTCCACGGGGTAATCGCGGGTGTAGCCGTTACCACCGAGGATCTGGATGGCTTCGTCGGTGACGTACACCGCCGTCTCGCTGGCGTGCAGCTTGGCCATCGAGCCCTCCGCCGAGGTGAACGGCTGGTTGTTGCGCTGCATCCAGCCGGCCCGCCAGATCAACAGCCGCGACGCGTCAATGCGACTCTTCATATCGGCCAGCTTGAAACCGATCGCCTGGAAGTCACCGATCTTGCGGCCGAATTGCTCGCGCTCGCAGGCATATTCGAGGGCGTACTCGTAGGCCGCCCGAGCCACACCCAGCGCCATCGCGCCGACGGCGGGCCGGGTGCGCTCGAAGGTCGCCATCGCCGCCTGCCCTGAGGTGCTCTGGCCTTCCCGAGCGCGGGCGATCCGCTGTTCGAAGCGCTCCATGCCGCCCAGGATCAGGTTGCCCGGCACGCGCACGTTGTCCAATACCACCTCGGCGGTGTGCGAGGCGCGGATGCCGTGCTTCTTGAACTTCTGGCCCTGGGAGAACCCCGGCGTGTTCGGCGGAATGATGAAGGTGGCCTGGCCGCGGGTACCGAGTTCGGGGTCGACGGACGCGACCACAATGTGGACGTTGGCGATACCGCCGTTGGTGGCCCAGGTCTTGGTGCCGTTCAGCACCCACTCGTCGGTGGCTTGCTCGTAGCGGGCGCGGGTGCGCACCGAGCCGACATCCGAGCCGGCGTCGGGTTCTGAGGAACAGAACGCGGCCAGCAGCGGATCGCCCGGCGTGCCGAACATCGCGGGCAGCCACTGCCCGATCTGCTCCGGGGTGCCGTTGGCGGCCAGCGCGGCCGCGGCCAGTCCGGTACCCAAGATCGACAGCCCGATACCGGCGTCGCCCCAGAACATCTCCTCGAACACGGTCAACATGCCGATCCCGGAAGGCTCGGCGGACATCTCGGCGAACAGCTCAGGGGTGTAGAGACCGACCTTGGCAGCCTCTTGGATCAGCGGCCAGGGGGTTTCTTCGCGCTCATCCCATTCGGCGGCCGCGGGTCGCACGACGTCGGCGGCGAACTGGTGCACCCAGTCCCGGACGGTGGCGACTTCTTCAGGCACTTCAAAGGAGAAGGTCATGGCGGTATAGCTCCGGATCAAGTCGTACCGCGTCGGCCGGCATCGGGTGACGACGACCAGACTGCAGTCGGCGGTAATGCTCGTATGGTGAACGACTGTACACCGAAATGCGTCGAATTCAGCCTGCGACATGCGTCACAGGCGCAGCCCGCCTCAGGCGGGCTGTGTGACGAAATCTATGAGCTCCTCGACCCGGCCGATCAGCTCCGGCTCCAGATCGGTCCAGTCCCGGACCGACGAGCGGATCCGCTGCCAGGCCCTGGCGATATCGGCTTGGTCGCGGTGCGGCCACCCCAGCGCCTCGCAGATCCCGTGCTTCCATTCCACGTTGCGCGGCACCGACGGCCACGCCTTCAGACCCACCCGTCCGGGTTTGACGGCCTGCCAGATGTCGACGTACGGATGCCCCACGACCAGCGTGTTCTCCCCACCCGGCCCGCGCCGCACCGCCTCCGCGATCCGGGCCTCCTTGGATCCGGTCACCAGATGATCGACCAGCACACCGAGGCGACGGCCCGGGGCGGGCTGGAACGACTCCACGATGCCGGCCAGGTCGTCGACGCCGCCGAGGTACTCGACGACGACGCCCTCGACGCGGAGGTCGTCACCCCACACCTGCTCGACGAGCTCGGCATCGTGACGGCCCTCGACGTAGATGCGGCTGGCCAGCGCGACCTTCGCACGCGCGTCGGCCACCTTCACCGAACCCGACTTGGTGCGCTGGGCGACGGGCGCGGACCGGCGCAGCCCGGTCAGGATCACCGGCTTGCCCTCGTACAGGAACCCGGGGCCCAGCGGGAACACGCGTCGCCGTCCCTTGCGGTCCTCCAACTCGACCCGGGACCCTTCGACGCCGACGACCGCGCCGACGAATCCGGACTGGGGGTCTTCGACGACCATGCCCAGCTCGACGGCTTGTTCTGTGGAACGGGTCTTGCGCGAGTTGTGCGGGTTGTTGGCCAGTACGTCGTTGCCATAGCGATCAGCCACCCGGCGATCGTAGGGGTCGCCGCAACGAATGCGGCCATGACGCGCGGTGCGTCGACATATCCTCCTCGACAACACAGAAGGGCTCGATAATGCTCAAAGTTGTAGTGCCACCTGACTTGATGGGTGGCGACGTCGCCGAGGGCTACGGGAAGGTCGCCGACGCGTTCCGGCGGAACCTGGCCTCCGGTGCCGAAGTCGGGGCCGCGGTGGCCGTCTACCGGGACGGGGTCAAGGTCGTCGATCTGTGGGGCGGCTACCGCGACGGGGTGGCGAAAACCACGTGGGAGCCCGACACCATGGTCAACATGTTCTCGACCACGAAGGGCGTCACCGCGCTGACGTTCGCGGTCGCGGTGTCGCGGGGCACGCTCAGCTACGACGCGAAAGTCGCCGAATACTGGCCGGAATTCGCCCAGGGCGGCAAGGGTGACATCACGGTGCGCCAGCTCCTCGCGCACCAAGCCGGATTGCCGTCCCTGACCCCGAATCCGACCCTTGCCGACATCGCCGATCCGGACCGGCTCGCGACGATCCTGGCGGCCCAGACGCCGGGCTGGCCCGTCGGAACCCGGCACGGCTATCACGCAATCACCTTGGGCTGGTATCAGTCCGAGTTGATTCGCCGCACCGACCCGGCGGGACGCACGGTGGGCCGGTTCCTGGCCGACGAGATCGCAGCACCCCTTGGCTTGGATCTGCACATCGGTCTGCCACACGATGTCGACCGCAATCGGGTTGCCCGCCTGCATCAGTGGAAGCGAGCCGAATCGCTGCTGCACCTCAAAGAGATGCCGTCCGGTTTCGCCATGGCTGCGCTCAACCCGGTGGGGTTGGCCGCCCGCGCCACCGGTGTCCCGCGCGACGTCAATCCCTTTGACGGCGACTACAACCGGGACGACGTGCGTGCGGTCGAGATGCCGTCGAGCAACGGGATCGGTACGGCGAGGGCGGTTGCGAAGCTGTACGGCGCCGCCGCCACCGGTGGCGAGCAGATCGGGCTGACCGCCGATGCTCTGTCCGCACTGGGGGCGCCTGCGCTCCCGCCCAGCCGGGGCGTTCGGGACAAGGTGCTCAATGTCGACACTTCGTTCTCGCTCGGCTTCGGCAAGCCCACTTCCGACCTGGTGTTCGGATCGTCCGGCAAAGCCTATGGCACACCCGGTTTCGGTGGCTCATTCGGGTTCGCCGATCCCGACACGGGGGTCGGATTCGCCTACGTGATGAACAAACTCGGCTTCCATCTCTGGAGCGACCCGCGCGAACTGGCGCTGCGGCAAGCGGTGTTCCGCGACATCCTGCGGGTGCGCCCGCAAGCGTGACCGACTGCACACTTGACTTGAAGCGCTTCACGTTGGCCATAGTGGGGTATGCCAACGACACCGCTGATCAGGGACCTGACGATTCAGGAAGTGTCTCGCCAGACCGGTTTGGCCGAGTCGGCCCTGCGTTACTACGAGCGGATCGGGCTCATCGACCCGGTTCCGCGCGATGCGAGCAGCAGTCATCGCCGGTACCCACCGCACCTGGTGGCCGCAATCGAATCGCTGAGCTGCCTGCGCAGCACCGGGATGAGTGTGCATGACATGCGCGCCTATGTGGACAACATCCGCCGTGGCGAAGACGCCGCATCCGATCAGCACCGGCTCTTCGCCGATCACGCTCGACGCCTGACTGACGACATCGCGCGTCTGCGACTGCGCCAGCGCTACGTGGCCGCCAAGGCGCAGATGTGGGCGGCCCGGGAACGCGGCGACACCGCGGCCGAACAAGCCATGATCCCCGAGATCACAGCGCTGGGAGCACAACTGCTCGCTGAGGAGAACACCCATGCCTGATCCCATCCGCGTTCTCGTCACCGGCGGCACCGGCTTCGTCGCCGGCCACCTGATCGCCCAACTCCTCAACAGCGGCTACCTTGTCCGCGCCACGGTCCGGAGCCTCAACCGGGACAAGGATATCCACGGCTCCCTGGCGCGCGTCGGTGCCGACCTCAGTCAATTGGAAGTGGTTGCGGCCGAACTAAATTCCGACGACGGCTGGGCCGAGGCGGTCGACGGCTGCCAGTACGTTCAGCACGTCGCGTCACCGTTCCCGCCGCGTCAGCCTGAGAACGAAGACGACATCATCATCCCGGCGCGGGAGGGAACTCTGCGGGTGCTGCGAGCGTCCTCGGCGGCCGGGGTGCGCCGCGTGGTGGTCACTTCGTCGTTCGCCGCCATCGGCTACGGCCCGAAACCATCGGGTGCGCCGTTCGATGAGACCGATTGGACCGACACCAACGGACCAGTCAGCCCCTACGTGAAATCCAAGACCTTGGCCGAACAGGCGGCATGGCAGTTCGCGGCGCAGCCAGGCAGCCCGGAGCTGGCAGTGGTGAACCCCGTCGGGGTGTTCGGCCCCCTGCTCGACGAGAACATGTCGACATCGGTGCAGATCATCGACGGTCTGCTGCACGGTCGTCCGCCGGTGCTTCCGCGCGCGTCGTTCGCCGTCGTCGACGTCCGTGACGTCGCCGATCTCTTGATCCGCGCGATGACGAGCCCGCAGGCCGCCGGGCAGCGCTACCTCGCCGCGGCGGGCCAGCCGGTGACGCTCCCCGAGATCGCCGCCGTCCTGCATGACCGGCTCGGCGCCGACGCCGCGCGAGTGGCTCGCCGAGAAGTTCCCGACTGGGTTGTGCGCACCGCCGCGCGGGCGTTCCCGTCACTACGCGAACTGGCCGGCCTACTTGGTGCACCGAAGGCGGTAAACAACACCAAAGCCATCACCCAGTTGGGTTGGCAACCACGCCCGGTCGCCGAGACCGTCACCGCGACCGCGGAAAGCCTGCTGCAACTCTGTTCTGCAGCAGCTGGCCGCTGACTGCCGCGCCCGCAAGCCTAGGCGGACGTCACCTCGTCGATGACGGTGTGGATGAAGCGCATCTTCTCCAGGACCGGCACCGGCAGCACGAACGGATAGAGGTCGTCCTTGCCCATCGACCGGTTCACCATGTTCAGCGCCCAGGCCAGCGGCAGCCACATCTCGATGATGTTGTCGAATCCGCTTGGGCCCAGCTGCCTTCGGTCGAACGTTGCGTTTGCCGGGGCGAAGGTGAATGCCGCGGCGGTATCGAGGGTGTCGCGGATGTGCAGGTAATGCGCGAACGTCTCGGCCCAATCCTCGGCGGCATGCATGGTGGCATAGGAGGACACGTAGGTCTTTGCCCAGCCCGACGGCGCGCCCTCGCTGTAGTGACGATCGAGTGCGGCCTGGTAGTCGGCGTCGGGTTCGCCGAACAATTCGGTGAACCGTTCCAGATATGCCGGCGAGTTACCGACCAGCCGATAGAAGTAATAGTGGCCGACCTCGTGGCGGAAGTGGCCGAGCAGCGTGCGATACGGCTCGTCCATCGAGGTGCGCAACTGCTCACGATGCACATCGTCGCCCTCGGCTAGATCCAGTGTGATCACACCGTTGTCATGACCGGTGAACACCTTCTCCGTCGAACTGGACAACAGGTCGAAAGCCAGCCCGTACCCCGGATCCTCGTCGCGCCCGACGATCGGCAGCTTGAGTTCGTACAGTTCGGCGATCAGACGACGCTTGGCCTGCTCGGCCAGCGCAAAGGCAGCCATCGCCTCGGTGTCAGCGTTGTTGGGCCTGGTGCGGGTGAGCACACACGACTGACACAGCCTGCGCACCGGTGCCACCTTGACCAGCCAATTGCATTTGGCAGCATGCAGATTGGCGCACAGCTGATAGTCGGCGGCGTCGACGGCACCGCCGTGCTCGCTGTCCTCACCTGATGCGATGACCAGGAACGCCTTGTCCTCCAGCGAGAACCCGAGCCTGCTTCCGCACGACAAGCACACCGAGTTCTCGAAGGCCAGATGCTGGCCGCAGTTGGGGCAGATGAAGTCACGCATGCAACGCACCCTCTTCGTACGGCGCGACGTCGACCGAGACGTCGATGACGCTCCGCTCGGAATCGGTGTAGATGATGCCGCGCAGCGGCGGGATGTCCGCGTAGTCGCGGCCCCAGCCGACGGTGATGTAACGCTCGTCGACCAGTTGGTCATTGGTGGGATCCAGCCCGAGCCAATCGTTTTGCGGGGTCCACACCGCGGCCCAGGCATGGGTGGCGTCCACGCCGTACATCCGTTCCTTTCCCGGCGGCGGGTCGGTGGCAAGGTATCCCGACACATAACTCGCCGCCAATCCGTTGGCGCGCAGGCAGGCGATCGCCAGCCGGGCGAAGTCTTGACATACCCCTTCCCTGGCCGTCAAAACCTCGCTCACCTGTGTGGACACCGTGGTGGATCCGGACTTGTAGGTGAAGTCGGAGAAGATCCGCGCGTTGAGGTCGCGAAGGACGTCGACGAGTGGCCGGCCCGGCGTGAAACTGGGTGCGGCGTATTCCCGTACCGCGTCACTGATTTCGGGCGGGCGCAGGTCAAGGGTGAACTCGGAGGCAAGGGCACCGTTGTGGCCGACCGGCCGAACGGCTTCCCAGGGAGCCAGCGCCCAGCCCGCCTCGTACAGCTCGGCGGGTGGTGGGTCGACCTCGACGACGGAGCGGCTGGTCACCGTCAGGGCGTCGTGGCGTTCGGTGATGTGGAAGTAGGAGCTGATGTTGCCGTACACATCACGGCTGGTGGACCGGTCGGCCGGCACGGGATCGATGTCGAGTTCGTAGGCCAGGCAGCGTTGGCCGCTGGTGTCGCGCGGGGTGAGGTGGCCGCGGCCGTACGAACTGGTCACCACATCCGAGTAGCTGTACTCGGTGCGATGCGTGACCCGGTAGGCCCGTGTCAATCCCCGGGTCGCTTCGCTCTCCCCCTCGCCTCCGGCCGGGCGGTGCCCCCAGCCCGCCGGCGTGGTTGTCATGGCATGACCCGGCGCTGATCAGGTCCCCACAGCGGCTGCATGTCACCCGGCAGCGACAGCTGGGCGCGGGTGATGATGTCGGAGAGGTCACGCAGCGCGTTGTGAATCCAGCCCAGTAGCGCGTCGAGGTCGGCGCGGCGGCCCTCCTCGTCGACGACTTCGAGGTCGGCCGGATTCAGCCGGCGCAGCCGCGTGGCGATATCGTCGACCAGCCGCTCGGGTCGCGACGAGCCCGACGCTCCCGGCAGCGCGCGCAGGTTCGAACGCAGTCGTTCCAGTTGGTAGACCAGCGATCTGGGGTTCTCCCCGTCGAACAGCACGAGGTCGGCCACAGCCGCCACACTAACCTTGCCCAGATTGCGCCTGCGGTAGATCACCGAGGACTCACACACCACCAGGGCGGATTCGGTGATGGTCTGTTCGGCGCCGACGCTGCGTTCCGTGGTCAGCGTCGCCCGCAGCAGCGCGGTCAGCGCGAGCCCGCGCTCGATGCGCTTGCCGATGTCCATCATCGTCCAGCCGACATCGTGCACCATCGATTCGGCGGCCACCCCGGACAGCGCCAGCATGCCGGCCAGCGTCTGCTGCTGGGCACTGGCCAGCTGGGTATCGTCGGCGACCCGCGTGCCGCGTTGCGGGCTGGGTTGTGCGGCCGGCTCGGCCAGCGCCCGCTCGACGGCGCCGAGCACCATCCAGGTGTCGTTGGACATCTGATCGCGCACCGACCGGGCGGCCAGTCCGAGCCGTTCGACGGACTGGGCCAGCGATCCGGCGCGCCGCCTGTCGACCGTCAGCGACCACAGCGTGCGCTGCGCGCCGGCCACCGCGTCGGCGTAGGTCCCGGTTGCCTCGGTGTCGGTTCCGGTGAGCGCGCCGAGTGCCCCCAGCAGAACCGGCACGCACTCGCTGCCCTCCATGTCCTGGCGGTAACGGTATTCGTGGTAGCGCTCGCGGGCCACGATCAGCAGGCGAGCCAGGTTCTCGGCCCGTTCGCCGTAGCGGCCCATCCAGAACAGGTCGGACAGCACGCGCGGAGAGCTGATGAAGCGGGTGCCGCTGGGCAGTTCCACCGGCGGCACGGTCAGCGTGTCGGCCGTCGCCCGGGTGGGCGGCCGAACCCAGATATCCTTGGCAGCAACAGTTTTCAGCTTGTAGGCGGCGTTGCCCGGCGCCAGCACGTAGCCAAGTCCGCCGATCATCGGTGCGTACCCGCCGCGCTGCGACACGGTGAACAACCGCAAGCCCACACTGGCCGCCGACAGCCCGCCCGGGTAGTGGTCGGTGGGCGCCGAGGAGAACTGCGGCAGTTCCTGGCCGACCCATTCCCAGGGCTGCGCCTCGATCCGGGCCGCCAGCTCGCCGCGCTGTTCGGTTGACAGCGCCGGACCCACGATGGTGTCGCCGCCGACCGTCGATTTGATCAGCAGGGTGCTCAGCCGTGCCAGCAGATGCGAACGCTCCCGCTCGAACCCGCCCCAATACAGCTGCGGGGTGTCCAGCAGCGGCTTCTCCCCCAGCAGCCGATCGGCCAGCTGAGGCAGAAAGCGTTGCAGCCCAGGGCTTTCCAGAATGCCGGCACCGAGGGTGTTGACCACCGTCACCGCACCGCGCCGCTGCATCTCGACCAGGCCGACGACACCCAGGCGCGAATCCGGTCGCAGATCCAGCGGATCGGCGTAGTCGGCGTCGACCCGGCGTAACACCACGTCGACCCGCTTCAAGGTGCCCAGCGAACGCATCCAGAGCTTGCCGTCGCGCACCACCAGATCGGCACTCTCGACCAGCGGGAAACCCAGCACCGACGCCAGGTAGGCCTGGTCGAACGCGGTCTCGGAGTGGATACCGGGGCTGAGCACCACGACCACCGGGTCCTCGGCAGCCTCGGGGGCGGCCTCGATGAGCGCCAGCCGCAGCGCTTGGGCGAACGGGGACGCCGGGCGCGGGCCGATGCGCTCGTAGACGTCGGGCACCGCGTGCGCCACCACCCGGCGGTCGGCCAGCGCATAGCCGGCCCCCGACGGCGCCTGCGCCCAGTCGGCGTTGACCACGAACCGCGCGTCGGCGGCCCGGCTCACGTCGCAGCCGAGCATGAACAGCTGATGCCTGCCCGGGTTGTCGATGCCGCGCGCGGCCCGGATGTAGCCGGGATGGCCGAACAACAACTGCGGCGGCAGGATCCCGCTGGTGACCGCGCGGCGCTCGCCGTACAGATCGGTCAGCACCCCGTCCAGGATGCGGGACCGTTGCACCACACCGGCTTCCAACGTCTCCCAGTCCGAGGCCGACAGCAGCAGCGGTATCCCGTCCAGATGCCACGGTCCGGGCATCGCGATGCCCTCACCGTTGGTGACGGCCTCCCCGTCGTGGTCCACCTCGATATAGGTGATGCCGTCGTTGTCGACGAGCCCGCGCACCACACCGCGCAACCGTTCCAGCCCGGCGCGACCGCGCTCGCCGATGAGATCACCGAGCTCCTGCCACGACGGGCGAACGGTACCGGTGGCGTCGACGAACTCGTCGTATCCGGTACCGCCAAACGTGCCCGCCCCGCCACGCAGGTCGAACAGCGTGTCCTGGGCGCGGGCGGCCCCGTACCCCGCCAGCAATCGGTCGGGGTCATGGCTGGGCCGGGTCAAGCCAGAACCGGCGGCCGACAGCGACAACGGCCCACCTCCTGACTGAAGTACTCCTGCAAACTTACGAGAATGACCCGCCCCGACCACATTCGGGTCGGCCGTAGCCATCAGTTCTGCAGCACGGTGCGCACCCGGCGCAGGTCGAGGATCCCCGCGGCACCGACGTCCGTCGATTGCCGGGCCTGCTTCTCCCTGATGTCGGCGACGTCGACCCTGCCGGGAGTGAACCCGGTGGCCTCGAAGCGCCGGCTTCGCCGTGACTCCGCCTCGACGGCGTTGACCGGCGGGCTGTCATAGGCCCGGCCGCCCGGATGGGAGACGTGGTAGGTGCAGCCGCCACGGGACGTCCCGGTGGCGATGTCGACCAGCTCGAAGCGCAACGGGCCGTCGACGGTGATCGTCGGGTGCAGCGCGCTCGGCGGTTGCCAGGCGCGGTAGCGCACCCCGCCGACCTGGATGTCGGGGTTGTCGGTGGCCAACATCGGGATCGGGTAGCCGTTACACGTCAACACGTGGCGCTGCCGGTCCGCGCCGATCGTGCGGACCTGGATCCGTTCCACCGACGAGTCGACGTAGCGCGCGGTGCCGGTGCCGGTGGATTCCTCACCCAAGGTGTTCCACGGTTCGATGGCGCCGCGCAGCTCGATCTCGACGTGGTCGAACACCGCGGTGCCCACCCGGGGAAACCGGAACTCGGTGAACGGGTCCAGCCAGCTGGTGTCGAAGTTGATGTCGTGCGCGCGCAGGTCGGCGCACACGTCGGCGATGTCGTGGATGATGTAGTGCGGCAACAGGTATCGGCCGTGCAGATTGAGGCCGTGCCGGATCAGCGGCGCCCGAAGCGGTTGCTCCCAGAACCGGGCAACCAGCGCGCGCACCAGCAGCGACTGGACCATCGCCATCTGGTAGTGCGGCGGCATCTCGAAGCCCCGCAGCTCCAGCAGTCCCAGCCGGCCGCGGGCGCTGTCGGGACTGTAGAGCTTGTCGATGCAGAACTCGGCGCGGTGCGTGTTGCCGGTGATGTCGGTCAGCAGGTGGCGCAGGGCGCGGTCGGTGACCCACGGCTGACTGGAGCTTGCGGAATGGCCCTTTTCCGAGCTGAGCCGGGCGATCTCGGCGAAGGCGATCTCGAGTTCGTACAGGGCTTCGGACCGGCCCTCGTCCACGCGGGGGGCCTGCGATGTGGTGCCGATGAAACGGCCTGCGAACAGGTACGACAGCGCGGGGTGACGCTGCCAGTAGGTCAGCAGCGACACCAGCAGGTCCGGCCTGCGCAGCAGCGGTGAGTCCGCAGGGGTGATACCGCCCAGCGTGATGTGGTTGCCGCCGCCAGTTCCGCCGTGAGTGCCGTCGACGTCGAACGACTCGGTCGACAACCGGGACTTGCGGGCCTCGTCGTAGAGGGTCGCAAGCTGATCGCGCTGCTCGGCGAAACTCTTGCTGGGTGCGACGTTGACCTCGATGACACCCGGGTCCGGCGTGACCGACATGGATTCCAGCCGGCCGTCCGACGGCGGTCCGTAGCCCTCGATCACCACCGCGCAACCCACCTTGGCCGCCGCCGACTCCACCCGGGCGATCAGGTCGACGAAGTGTTCCAGCTCCTCGGTGGGCGGCAGGAAGATGTAAAGGAAGCCGGCGCGGACCTCGGCGACCAAGGCGGTCGTGGGTGCGTCGTCGGCGTCGTCCACAGCCGCGTCGGCGCTCTCGCGCTCCACGGTCAGCCTCCGTCGCCCGCTGGCGATCGGGTCGGCGGGCACCGACGGGCGCGGCGGATGCCAGCTGATCGAGCCCAGCGGCAGCCGTAGCCCGGCCGGCGAGTCACCCTCCAGAAGCACGACACGGCCGCGGCGCAGCCGCCAGTCGGCACTGTCCCAGCCGGTGTCGTCGTCGCGGCGGTGCAGGGGCAGCAGGTACGCCGCTGGGTCGACCACCGATTCCTCCAGACGGGCCAGCAGGGCCGCGCGGGCAGCCGGGCTGTCGGCTTCCAGATCGTCGTCGGGCTCGACCGGATCACCGGACGGCATGCGAACGGCCTGGGCCAGCCGGCTCAGCGCGTCCTCGTACGCCGGCCGCACCTGGCTGGACGGCAGCCCGAGACCCTCGGCGATCAACGCCAGCACCTGCTGGGCGGCTTCGGGTTCCACCTCGGTGTATTCGGTGCCCCACGGGTCGGCAAGCAGCGCGGGGTCATTCCACAGCGGCTGGCCGTCGTGGCGCCAGTGGATGCCGATCTGCCAGCGCGGCAACGGCTCTCCGGGATACCACTTGCCCTGGTTGCGCTGCACCAGGCCACCGGGCGCCCACACCGCCTTGAGCCGCGCGGCCAGCACCGAGGCACGTTCTCGTTTGTGTGGGCCGTCGGCGGCGGTGATCCATTCCTCGTCGACCTGGTTGTCGAGCGAGACGAACGTCGGCTCCCCGCCGATGGTCAGCCGCACGTCGGCATCGGTCAGGCGCTGGTCGATGCGGGTCCCGAGCGCGTTGATGGCCGCCCACGCCGCATCGGTGTACGGCAGCGTGACGCGTGGGTCTTCGTGGACGCGGGTGACGATGTTGGCGAAGTCCAGGGTGGCCTCGGCCACGCCGGTGGAGCCGGTGATCGGCGCGGCCGACGCCGGGTGCGGAGTGGCCGCCAGCGGGATGTGTCCCTCGCCGGCGAACAGTCCCGAGGTGGCGTCCAGTCCGATCCAACCCGCGCCGGGGATGTACACCTCGGCCCAGGCGTGCAGATCGGTGAAGTCGGCGGCCGGTCCCGACGGGCCGTCGAGGGCCTCGATGTCGGACGACAGCTGCACCAGATAGCCGGACACGAACCGGGCCGCCAGGCCGAGCTCACGCAGAATCGACACCAATAGCCACGCGGAGTCGCGGCAGGAGCCGATCCCGGTCTGCAACGTGAAGTCCGGGGCCTGCACCCCGGGCTCCATCCGCACGCTGTACCCAACGTCGCCGTTGACGGCGCGGTTGAGCCCGACCAGGAAGTCAATGGTCCTCGTGCTCGGCGCGACGACGAAATTGCGCACCCAGGACTGCACCAACTCCCCCGGCCCCGAACCCTCTTCGGCTTCGTCGACGGGGCGCAGATAGGGCTCGAGATCGTCCTTGAGCGCCTTGGGATAGGTGAACGGGAACGTCTCGGCGTAGTCCTCGATAAAGAAGTCGAACGGGTTGATCACCTTGAGATCGGCGATCAGACCGACCTTGATGGTCAGCTGCCGGGTCCGGGTGGGAAAGACCAGCCGGGCCAGGAAGTTGCCGAACGCGTCCTGTTGCCAGTTGACGAAGTGGTCGGCGGGCTCGACCTCCAGCGAGTACGCCTCGATGGGCGTGCGCGAGTGCGGCGCAGGCCGTAGCCGGACGACGTGCGGGTGCACCTCGACCAAACGGTCGAAGGTGTAGCTGGTGCGGTGCTCCAGCGCCACTTTGATACCCATAGGCCGCTAATCCCATCACACGCCACGCCGACGCGCAGGGCGCACAGCGGTTCTCCAGAGGCGTTCTTCTTAACTACGCCGCCCACCGTTGGGGAGCGTGTCAGATTGCGCGCGAGAAGGCCGGATGGGGAATGCGGGCTGCTCGCTGGGACTCGTCGTCGTCGTCGGGATGAACGTCTGCGTCGTCACGGGCGGCGGAGTCGGGCTCGGGGGCAGAACGATCGACGTCCACAGGGGCTGGACCCTAGCCGATCTAATGCGAGAATCTTCGGTGTGGATCGGCCCAAGCCGCGCTGGATACCTGCCCCGCTATGGCCCTGGCTGACCAACCGCTGGGTCAAGGCACTACTCGTCATCGCGGTCTTCGCGATCCTCGGCGTGATCTTCATGCTGACCTCAGACCGCAAGGACGCCGCCTTCTGGAGCGGCTACGCGGACGGGCAGCGCTGGGTCGACGCGGGCGGCTACAAGGCCCACGAGGAGTCGATCACCACGTACTGCGCCGGGCAGGCCGCCAACAAGACCCCCAGCTACCAGCGCGGCTGCATCGACGGCGCGCACAACGCCATGGATGACATGAAAACCGTTCACTAGGACTGGGATTCGACCCGGATCGGCTCGGTGTTCTCTGCCGCGGGCCTCGGCCACGGACTCGGCACGGGACGCGGACGCACCCGCTGCGGCCACCAGAACCAGCGACCCATCAGTGCCGCGATCGACGGTGTCATGAACGACCGGATCACCAGCGTGTCGACCAGCAGACCCATACCGATGGTCGTGCCGACCTGCGCCAGGATCGTCAGCTCGCTGAAGGCCATCGCCGCCATCGTCACCGCGAACACCAGCCCGGCCGACGTCACCACCGAGCCACTGCCGCCCATCGCCCGGATGATGCCGGTGCGCAGTCCGGCCGGTATCTCCTCTTTGAGGCGGGCCACCAGGAGCAGGTTGTAGTCCGACCCGACCGCCAGCAGGATGATGACAGCCATGATCAGCACCATCCAGTGCAGCGGCCGGCCGATCAGGTCCTGCCAGATCAGCACCGACAAGCCGAACGACGTGCCCAGCGACAGCACCACCGTGCCCACGATCACCGCGGAGGCCACCACGGCCCGGGTGATGATCAGCATGATGATGAAGATCAGGCACAGGGCGGCCACACCGGCGATCAGGATGTCGTAGTCGGCGCTGTCCTGCATGTCCTTGTAGCTGGCCGCGGTGCCCGCCAGGTAGATCTTGGACCCCTCCAGCGGAGTGCCCTTGATCGCCTCGAACGCCGAGTTCTTGATCGGGTCGATATGGGTGAGGCCTTCCGGCGACATCGGATCACCCTCGTGAGAGATGATGAACCGCACCGCTTTTCCGTCCGGCGACAAGAACATCTTCATGCCGCGCTTGAAGTCCGGATTGTCGAACGCCTCAGGCGGAAGGTAGAACGAGTCGTCGTTCTTGGCCTCGTCGAACGCCTTGCCCATCGCGCTCTGGTTGTCCTGCATGGCCGCGATCTGGTCCTGCTGGCCGGACTGAGTGCTCTGCATGGTCAGCTGCATGGTCCGCATCGACCGCATGGTGTCGATCATCGGTGGCATCAGCGTGCGCATCTGAGCCGTCAGCAGGTCCAGCTTGTGCAGATCCGGCACCAGGGTCTGGAAGTCGTCGGTCATCGTGTCGATGCCGTCGAGGGTGTCGAACACCGACCGGATCGACCAGCACATCGGGATGTCGAAGCAGTGCGGTTCCCAGTACAGGTAGTTGCGGATCGGCCGGAAGAAGTCGTCGAAGTTGGCGATGTTGTCACGCAGTGACTGGATGTCGGCCAGCGTCACGTCCATCTTGCCGACCATGCTGTGCGTGACGGCGTTGAGCTCGCCGAGCAGGTTGTACATCTGCGTCATCGTGTTGATCGACACCTGCATGTCGTCGCCCATTTTGAGCAGGTCCTTCATGCGGTCCTGCATGTAGGACTGGTTCAGCGTCTGTGTGGTGCCCTGCATGCCCAGCAGGAACGGGATCGAGCTGTGCTCGATCGGGGTGCCCAGCGGCCGCGTGATCGTCTGCACCCGTCCGATGCCAGGGGTGTGGAAGATGGCCTTGGCCACCCGGTCGATGACCAGGAAGTCCGCCGAGTTACGCAGGTCGTGATCGCTCTGCAGCATCAGCAATTCGGGGCTGAGCCGGGCTTCCGGGAAGTGGCGCTCGGCGGCTGCGAACCCTTCGCTGGCCGGGATGTCCGCAGGCAGGTAGTGCCGGTCGTTGTAGTCGGTGCGATAGCCGGGCAGCGCCAGCAGCCCGATCAGGCAGACGAAGGTCGTCGCGACCAGGATCGGTCCGGGCCAGCGCACCACAGCCGTGCCGATGCGCCGCCAAAACCGCTCGCGCGACGCCCGTTTGGGCTCCAGCGCACCGAGGCGGCTGAACGTGGTGACGACGGCGGGACCGAGCGTCATCGCGGCGGCGACCACGACCACCATGCCGACGAACAGTGGTACGCCCATCGAGCTGAACATCGGACTTCGGGTGAAGTGCAGACAGAACAACGCGCCGGCGATGGTCATCCCGGACCCGACGATCACATGGCCGGTGCCGTGATACATCTCGTAGTAGGCCGCCTCTTTGTCGGCGCCCTTACTACGCGCCTCCTGGTAGCGGCCGAACAGGAAGATCACATAGTCGGTGCCGGCCGCGATCGCGACCATCACGAGCAGGTTGACCGCGAACGTCGACAGCCCGATCAGGTGGTGATAGCCGAGGAAGGCCACCACGCCACGAGCCGCCGCCAGTTCGAGGAACACCATGAACAACGCAATCAACACGGTGACGATCGAGCGGTAGACGAACAGCAGCATCACGGTGATGACGCCGAACGTCAGGCCGGTGATCATCTTGAGGCTGCGGTCGCCGGCGATGTGGGTGTCGTTGATCAGCGCCGAGGATCCGGCGACGTAGGCCTTGATCCCCGGAGGCGGGGGCACGCTTTCGACGATCTGCTTGACGGCTTCGACCGACTCGTTGGCCAGCCCCTCGCCCATATTGCCGGCCAGATAGGCCTGCACGTAGGCGGATTTGCCGTCGGAACTTTGCGAGCCGGCCGCGGTCAGCGGGTCGCTCCAGAAGTCCTGAATGTGCTCGACGTGTTTCTTGTCGGCCTCGAGCTTCTTGACGATCTCGTTGTAGTACTGGTGCGCGGCGTCACCGAGGGGCTGATCGGCCTCCAGCACGATCATCACCGAGGTGTTCGACTTGAACTCCTGGAACGTCGTGCCGATCGTGCTCATCGCGATGGACGAGGGCGCGTCGGTCGCCGCCATCGGCACCGACTGCGCCTGGCCGACGATCTCGACCTGCGGCACCACGATGTTGGTGACGACGGTGAGCGCCAGCCAGCCCAGGATGATCGGGACGGACAGCCAACGAACCCACTGCGCGATGTGGGGGCGCTTGCCGTGCTCGTCGGTCTGTGGCTTGTCGCCCTTGTTCAGGGTGATCATGCGGACTTGACCAGGCAGAAGGTCTGGGCGTTCACCCCGGTCGAGGTCTTCTCGTCCTTGAGTTCGCCGTTCACCGTGATCCGGCAGCCGATGGAGCCAGTGTTGCCCTGGGCGACGATGTTGGCCGAGGCTGCCGGCGCGGTGGTCGTCAAGGTCAGAGACCACGGAAGGGTGACGTCCCGCACGATCTGCGGCTGGGCGTCCAAATCCAGATAGTTGATGGTCGCGACGGCTCCCGGCGGGCCGTAGATCTCGTACACGACGGTCTTCGGGTTGAACGGCTTGGTGTCGTTGGCCAGCCCACTGCCGGGGCGAGTGAGCTCGGTTTTGCCGAACACACCGTGCAGGCGGAACACGCCGAACGCGGCGACGGCGACCACGAGAAGGATCACGACAGGCAGCCACACCTTGCGCAGCAACATCATCGGTCCACCGCGCCGTTTGGTGCGGTGACCAGCGGGTTGGGCCTGCTGCTGGTCCGGGCCGGCCTGGGCGTCGTTGTCCGTCGACGCCCCTTCGGAGGTGTAGGTCTGGCTCTCCGTGGTCATGACCTGCCCCCCTTCCGGCCTTGCAGTTCAGCCTGTCGATTCACCGCGGCTGCATTTAGCACCGCTACATAGTAGGACTAACGGATCTTGTCAGCATAACCCGTGTGATGAGCCTCATGGGTCACGAAAAGTTCCGGCGGCCGTCACAGCGCCGCCGCTATTCGAAGGTGGCGGTGAGCCGGAATTCGTCGAGCACCTGCGCGAACGCCGCCTTCAGCTGGTCTTTGCTGTTCGGGCCGCCGACCCGCCACGACGCTAGCGAGAGCGACACCTTTCCGTTGACCTGGGCCGATGCCAGAAACAGAGTCCCGCCGAGCCGGTCGAGGATCTCGGCGGTGGTCCTGGACTCGATCTGCCGCACGACGAGGTATTCGGCGTCGGTGCCGTCCGGCCGGTTCACCGGACCATCCAGCTTGCCGAGATTGGAGCAGCCGACCGGCGCGCCCGCCCCGAGTGCCATCCCCTCGAGCCGCCGTGCCAGACCGGGCGGCACGAGCGGTGCCAGCGCCACCGGACCGAGCAGTTCGAACCGCGCCTCGGACAGCGCCGACAGATTTCGCTTCAATTCGGCGCGCACGTCGCGCAGACTGGTCGTGACGTTGGCCGGGTCGATCATCAGCGCCATCCCGGTCAGCGCGTTGGCCCTGGTATCGCCATCGGTGCGTTCGCTGACCGGGAACTGCAGTCGCACCAGGCCGCCGTCGTCGACCCGGCCGAAAACCTGCCCCAACTTGGCGCCGATGCCGGCGAACAACGAATTACTGGTTCCGCCAAGACTTTCCATACGACTCTGCCACTGTGCTTCGTCGACGTAGGCCGCCACCGACGGCACGGTGACCAATGCTGCACCGTCGAGCTTGGTGGGCGACGGGCCCGACCGGCCTACCGACGAGGCGATATCCCTGGCGTTGTTGGCAGCCAGTTTGATCGCGGCGACGATCGCCTTGGCGATGTCGGGAATCGCGCGCAGGAGTTGCGCCGCATCCTCGCGCAGCGCCTGGCCACGGGTACGCGCACCCGGCGGCGGGTAGCCCAGCTCCCAGGTCTCGCCGCGAGCGGCCTGGCTGATCGCCTGCGTGAGCGCGAGGCCGTCGCAGACCGTGTGCGAGGCGATCAGCGTGATCGCGGCCCCGCCTTCGGTCAGCGGCTGCACCGCCACCCGCCACGACGGCCCGGCCTCCGGATCGATCGGGATGCGCAGCTGCTCGTCGAAGAAGTCCATCGCCTCGCTACGGGGGCGCGCGGTGGCGGCGAGGTCGATATCGGCGGGTCCCCGCCAGGTCACCCAGCGGTCGCGCGCAAACGGCAACGGCGACCGTTCGACCCGCCGACCCAGCAGGCCGTGGCCGAGGTTGCGCTGGAATCGCCGCACGGCATCGAGGTCGACAGGATGTTCGTAGATCCAGCCGTACTGGGCGAGCGGCCCACGACCGAGCGCCCGCAGTCCGAGGAAGGATCCCTGATCGATGTACGCCAGCGTGGATTCCACAACCGGCACTTTACCTATCTCCCCGGCGCAGCCTTGGGACTGCCCTTTCGCCTGATTTCCACACCGAGTTCGGTCGGCGGTACGAGATGACCTTCGGTGCAACGGATTTCGACGGTCGCGTCAGATCCGCATTCGAGGTGGGTCAGCCGCAACCGGCTGTCGTTACTCAGGTGGCGGCGCCCCCACTCGAACATCGACCACACCACCGGCATCAGATCGGTGCCGGCCTCGGTGAGCACGTACTCGTCGCGGACCCGCTGCCCCGGCTCGCGGTAGGGCTGCCTGGTCAGCAGGCCTGCGTCGACCAACTCGGCAAGCCGTGCCGCGGTGGCGGCCTTGGTGATGCCCACCCGGCGAGCAAAGTCGTCGAACCGGGTGGTGCCGTAATAGGCCTCCCGCAGGATCAGCATCGCCGACTTGGTTCCGATGACCGCCATGGTCTTTTCGATCGGGCATTTGCCGACCGCCGACCAGGTATCGCGGTCGACCAGGGGGCCCTGCAGCACTGTCACGGATGTCACTTTCTTTCTGAGTTGTTTTCACTATACCTAGGTGTTATAGCTGGGTATAGAAAGCAGTACTCAGCGACGAGTTCAGGAGGACACAATGGCCGGTTACGCAGGACGTGACGCCGTCATCGTCGGAGCGGTCCGCACGCCGATCGGTAAGGGCAAGCCCGGCGGAGCTTTGCACGGGGTGCTGCCCGCCGATCTGATGGCCCACAGCCTCACCGAGCTGGTGACGCGCACCGGCGTCGACCCGGCCGAGGTCGACGACGTCATCGCCGGGGCGGTATCGCAGGTCGGCGACCAGGCGGTCAACATCGCCCGCAACGCCTTGCTGGGCGCGGGCTTCCCCGACACGGTTCCCGGCACCACCGTCGACCGTCAGTGCGGTTCCAGCCAGCAGGCGATCTCGTTCGCCGCACAAGGGGTCATCGCCGGCGCCTATGACCTGGTGATCGCCGGCGGTGTCGAGTCGATGAGCCGGGTCCCGATGGGGTCGACGGTGCTTCCCGGCAGCGATCCGTTCGGCACCCGGTTCGCCGAGCGCTACTCCGAGGGGCTCGTACCGCAGGGCATCAGCGCCGAGCTGATCGCCGCGCGTTGGGGGCTGTCGCGCACCCAGCTCGACGAGTTCTCAGCCGCCAGCCACCAGAAGGCCGCGCAGGCCACCAAGGACGGCCTGTTCGACACCGAGCTGGCGCCGATCGCGGGCCTGCAGTACGACGAGATCATCCGCCCCGGCACCACGGTCGAGACCCTAGCCGGGCTCAAGCCGGCGTTCTACAACGAGGCCTATGCGGCACGCTTCCCCCAGATCAACTGGGAGATCACGCCGGGCAACTCGTCACCGTTGTCCGACGGCAGCGCCGCGGTGCTGATCACCTCGTCCGAGGTGGCGCGCAAGCACGGGTGGAAGCCGCTGGCTCGTATCCACACCACGACCGTCGTGGGCTCCGATCCGCTGTACATGCTGACCGGCGTCATCCCGGCGACCGAAAAGGTGCTGGCCCGGGCCGGGCTGACGTTGGCCGATATCGACCTGTTCGAGGTCAACGAGGCGTTCGCGCCCGTGGTGTTGAGCTGGGCGAAGGACACCGGGGCTGACCTTGCCAAGACGAACGTCAACGGCGGCGCGATCGCGATCGGTCACCCGCTGGGTGCCAGCGGCGCACGGATCATGACCACGCTGGTCAACGCGCTGGGGCAGCGCCGCGGGCGCTACGGCCTGCAGACCATGTGTGAGGGCGGCGGCATGGCCAACGCCACCATCATCGAGCGGCTGGCCTGAGCGCCATGACCGAGACCGCCTTCACCGGAGTGCGGGTGCGCTACGACAGCACCAAGAGTTACGACGAACTCCTCGCCGCGCTGCTCGCCGATATCGGCGAGCAGCCGGTGCCGATCAACGAGATCGGGGCGGCAGGCGGCGATTGGCAGTCGTATCAGGAGAAGATCGAAAAGTACGTCGGGCCAAGCGGATTCATGCTGTTCGCGCTGCTTGACCACGGTGGCTGGATACCCAAGGCCGGCATCGAACGCGAGGCCATGCGGGTGATCCTCGGCAACCCGTTGATCGCCATCACGATGATCCGCCACGACGTGACGGCGGCCCTGTTCGCCCCGGTCGAGCTGTTGCTTCTCGACGAGCCCGACGGCCACAGCAGCCTGACGTACGTCAAGCCGTCGTCGTTGATGGTCGTGGAGCCCAATCCGGCACTGCTCAGTGCGGCCGAGGATCTCGACGCCAAGCTGGCAGCGCTGGCAGCAAAGGTGACCTAAACCCCGCCGAAGCGCATTCGACTAGGCAATACTCGTGCCGATGATGCTGAATCGGTTTTCAATCGCAGGGCTCATGGCCGTCGCATTGATCGCGGCGGGGTGCTCCAGCAACGACTCGTCCTCGGGATCGACGTCAGCCCAGTCGCCCTCCGCGAGTTCCTCTGCCGCACAATCGAGCTCGGTAACGACGACCACCACCGCGTCGGCCGCGCCGGCTTCCCCGGCCGCCGGGGCATTGGACGACTCCACCTGCCTGGACATCGGCTTCGCCAAAGACAACCTGATGGTGGCGACCAGTGCTGACAAGGCGCGCGCGAACGCCGACACGCTCGAAAAGTACAGTCCCCCGGACCCGGTGAAGGCCTCCATCGAGCACTTCGTCACCACGATTGGCGCGCAGCCCACCGACGCCGATCTGGACGCCAACCGGAACGCGATCACCGATTGGCTCAAGCAGATCTGCCCGAACCTGAAGTAGCTAGACCCGGGTCAGCTCGAACAGTGGGATGACCCGGCTGGTCTTGGCCTGGTACTCGCCGAATCCGGGAGCCACCGCGACGACCTTCGGGTAGGCCTCGTCGCGCTCCTCGAGGGACATCTCGCGGGCGGTCACGTCGTAGGCATCCGTGCCGATCTCGATGTGCGCCTGCGGGTTGGCCCGCAGGTTGTGCACCCAGTCCGGATTGGTGTCCGCGCCGGCCTTCGAGCCGATGATGATCAGCTTGCCCTCGACCGTGAAGTAGGCCAGCGGGGCGAGCCGCGGCTGGCCGGACTTCGCGCCGGTCGTGTGGAGCAGCAGCAGCGGCCTGCCCTCGAAGGGCCCGCCTACGACGCCGGCATTGGCCCGGAACTCGTCGACGATGCTCTTGTTGAAGTCGTTCATGTACGCGGCATCAGGGGTATCTGTCATGGCTTGTCCAGCTTCTCGGGCTTGAAATCTATTCCGGATTCCTTACGCTGCTGCGCGGTGATCGGCGCCGGCGCATCGGTCAGCGGGTCCACCCCACCGCCGGACTTCGGGAAGGCGATCACCTCGCGGATCGAGTCGACCCCGGCCAGCAGTGCGACGATGCGATCCCAGCCGAACGCGATACCGCCGTGCGGCGGTGCGCCAAAGGCAAAGGCGTCCAACAGGAATCCGAACTTGTCCTGAGCCTCGTCGTGGTCGATGCCCATCATCGCGAACACGCGCTCCTGGATATCGCGGCGATGGATACGGATCGATCCGCCACCGATCTCGTTGCCGTTGCAGACGATGTCGTAGGCGTTGGCCAGCGCCGAACCCGGATCGGTGTCGAACGTCGCCTCCGACTCGGGCATCGGGGAGGTGAACGCGTGGTGCACCGCGGTCCAGTTCCCCGAACCCACCGCCACGTCGCCGGACGCGGTGGCTTCGTCGGCCGGCTCGAACAGCGGCCACTTCACAATCCAGGTGAAGGCCCACGCGTTCGGATCGATCAGGTCGAGGCGCTTGGCGATCTCGATGCGCGTCGCACCGAGCAGCGCACGGGCACCCTTGGGCGTACCGGCCGCGAAGAACACACAGTCCCCCGGCTTGGCCCCGACATGGGCGGCCAGGCCCTCACGTTCGGCATCGGACAGGTTCTTGGCGACCGGGCCGCTCAATTCACCGTCCTCGCCGACGAGTACGTAGGCCAGCCCCTTGTGGCCACGCTGTTTGGCGAACTCCTGCCAACCGTCCAGCGTCCGGCGCGGCTGCGAGGCGCCACCGGTCATCACGACGGCGCCGACGTAGGGCGCCTGGAAGACCCGGAACGGGGTCTCCTTGAAGTACTCGGTGCACTCGACGAGTTCGACGGCGAAACGCAGATCCGGCTTGTCCGAGCCGAATCGGCCCATCGCCTCGTCGTAGCACATCCGCGGGATCGGGGTCGGCAGGTCGTAGCCGATCGTGGACCACACCGCCCGAAGCACTTCCTCCGAGACTGCGATGACATCGTCGGAGTCGACGAAGCTCATCTCCATGTCCAGCTGGGTGAACTCCGGCTGGCGGTCGGCGCGGAAATCCTCGTCCCGGTAGCAGCGCGCGATCTGGTAGTAGCGCTCCATACCCGCGACCATCAACAGCTGCTTGAACAGCTGCGGGCTCTGCGGCAGCGCGTAGAACGAGCCGGGCTGCAGCCGGGCCGGAACCAGGAAGTCGCGCGCACCCTCCGGCGTCGAGCGGGTCAGTGTCGGGGTTTCGATCTCGACGAAGTCGTGGCCGGCCAGTACCCCTCGGGCAGCGGCATTGACCTTGGAGCGCAACCGGATTGCCGCGCCGGGGCCGTTCTCGCGGCGAAGGTCCAGGTACCGGTGCTTCAGCCGGGCTTCCTCGCCGGCCTGTTCGTCGAGCTGGAACGGCAGCGGGGCGCTCTCCCCCAGCACCGTCAGCGACGTCGCGTTGACTTCGATCTCACCGGTCGGGATCTCGGCGTTGGCGTTGCCCTCGGGGCGAACCTCGACCACACCCTCGACGGCGACGCAGAACTCGGCGCGCAGCCGGTGCGCCTGAGCCAGCACGTCGGCGTCGCGGAAGACGACCTGGGACGTCCCGGACGAATCGCGCAGATCGATGAAGATGACGCCGCCGTGGTCGCGCCGGCGCGCCACCCAGCCGGCCAGCGTGACCGTCTGCCCGGCGTCGGAGGCTCGCAACGAACCAGCGGCGTGACTGCGCAGCACTGAAAACTCCCTGGGATCTAGACAAACAAGGATCGGAAATCGAGGGATCAGTCTATGAGGTCTACCCGACCGGACATTCGTCACGTCGGTGTATGGTCTCCCACGGAGGTAGCCCGATGACCACGATGTATCCCTGTGAGCGCGTCGACCTGGACTGGATCAAGACCGCGCCGTTCCGCTTCTCCAACAGCGTGGACCTCGCGATCACGCCCGAGCAGCTCTTCGACGTCCTCGCCGACGCCCAGTCCTGGCCGCAGTGGGCGAAGGTCATCACCAAGGTCACCTGGACCAGCCCGAAGCCCTACGGCGTCGGCACCACGCGCACCGTCGACATGCTCGGCGGGCTGGTCGGCGACGAGGAGTTCCTTGCCTGGGAACCGTTCCGCTACATGGCATTTCGGTTCAACACCTGCTCGAACAAGGTGGTCGCCGCGTTCGCCGAGGAATACATCGTGGTCGAGACCCCGGGCGGCTGCCGGCTGACCTGGACGCTGGCGCAGAAGGCGAACGGCCCGGCCCGAGTGGGCCTGGTGGTGGGCGGACCGCTGATGAATCTGTCGTTCAAATGGTTCCTGGCCAACCTGCGGCGGTACACCGACAAGCACTACGGCTAGTACAGCCCCAGCCAGGCTTCGCGGCGCTGCACGTCCGGGTCGTCGACCGATACGTCGCGGTTGGACTGGATGACCCGGGTGCGCCGCCGCGCGGTGTCGTAGCGGGGCCAGTCGTCGAGCGCGCCGTGGGTGGCGAAATTCAGCCAGGTGCGCTGCATCCGGCGGCCCACCGCGGGCTGCACGCGCCGCCCCAACGGATGCAGCTTGCGGCCCAGATACGAGCCGTAGCTGTGCTGGATGTGCACGATCTCGCTGCCATGGGTGGCACCGAGCCCCAGCATCTTCAGGGTCCAGGTGGTGTGGTCGAACCGGTAGACGTGGGTGGTCGCATGCGGGCTGTAGGCGTCGGCGAACGCCCAGGTCGGCGCCCCGAACATCACGTCAGAACCGACGGCGATCTGCGAGCGCCGGCGCGGGTACTCGGGATAACCGGCCAGCACCCGGTCCCTGGCGTCGGGCGCCACCCGGTCGAAGTAGGCGTCGATGCTCTCGACTGTGGTCGGCAGCATGGGCGGCTTGGCCCAGGCGAACATCGACGCCTCGTGGCTGTTGGTCCCCACGATCAGCGGCACCCGGTTGACCTCACCGGCCCGCGCGGCCTCGATCGGATGTCGCGGCAGTAGGTCCACCCCATAGGTGAGGCCGTAGGCCAGTGTCGGGCTGGTCGCCACACTCCGGCGCTGGATCTCCCCGGCCGCGCGGCGCAGCACCCGCTGCGGCAGGACCGGGAACGCCGCGGGATCGGAACCCACGATGTCGACGAACTCGTGTGCCCGCCGCGCCCGGGTGGCGCGGTCGGCGATCAGCGGTAGCGCCGGGCTCTGTGCGATCGCCCGGGCGAACAGGCCTTCACCGGCCGGGCTGGCCAGCAGCGCCAGCACCGATGTCGCTCCGGCGGACTCACCGAAGATGGTGACGCGCTGCGGGTCTCCGCCGAACGCAGCGATGTTGTCCTGCACCCACTGCAGCGCCGCGATCTGGTCCCGCAGGCACAGGTTGTCGGCGAAACCGGCACCGAGATCGCCGAGTTCGAACCCGCCGAACACCCCGAGCCGGTAGGTCACGTTGACCACCACGACGTCGCCGTTGGCGGCCAGCCGCGAGCCGTTGTAGAGCTGTAGCTGCCCGGCGCCGTAGACGAAGGCTCCGCCGGGGATCCAGACCATGACGGGCAAGGGCTTATCGGTCGTCGGCGGGCAGGAGCGCAGCGACCCGGGGTTAGGGCCAGGCGCCCAGACCGTGAGGGTCAGGCAGGCCTCGTCGCGGATCTTAGGGTCGTCACGTCCGCCGCCGACGAACGAGCGGCCCTGCGGGGGCATCGGCCCGAACTCGATGGCGTCGCGTACGCCCGACCACGGCTGCAGTGGGATGGGCTCCCGGAACCGGCGGTCGCCGACGGGTTGCTCGGCGTATGGAATGCCGCGCCAGACCCGGACGCCGTGCTCGGTGGCACCGCACACCGCACCTAGGGAGGTGTAAACCACGGTCGACGGATCCGCGACGACGGTCACGGCGCAATCGTAGTGTGGCAAGGTGAACGAGCCGGGAAGTCTGCGCTGGAGTGTCGATCTCGAGGAGTGGCCATGACCTTCAACGAGGGTATGCAGATCGACACGAGCACCACCTCGACCGGCGGGGGCGGCGGCCGGGGCATCGCGATCGGCGGTGGTCTCGGCGGCCTGGTGGTGGTGCTGCTGGCGGTGTTCCTCGGCATCGATCCCAGTCAGGTCACCACACCGCAGCAGACCTTGCCGCCCGGTGCCGAGCAATCTGGCTACGACCTGAGCAAGTGCAAGACCGGCGCCGACGCCAACCAGTACGTCGAATGCCGGGTGGTGGCCACCGGCAACTCCGTTGACGGCGTGTGGACCGACCTGCTCAAGGGCTACACCCGGCCCAAGATGATGTTGTTCAAGAATCAGGTGCAGACCGGCTGCGGACCGGCCACCAGTGACGTCGGGCCGTTCTACTGCCCGGTGGACAAGACCGCGTATTTCGACACCGATTTCTTCCAGGTGCTCACCGACCAATTCGGTTCCAGCGGTGGACCGTTGGCGCAGGAGTACGTGGTCGCGCACGAGTACGGCCACCACGTCCAGGACCTGCTCGGCGTGCTGGGCCGCGCCCAGCAGGGCGCCCAGGGCGCCACCGGCGGCAGTGTCCGCACCGAACTGCAGGCCGACTGCTACGCCGGGGTGTGGGCGCACTACGCCGCGATCACCAAGCAGCCCGGCACCGACGTCACCTATCTACAGCCGTTGACCGATAAGGACATTGCCGACGCGCTGTCGGCGGCGGCATCGGTGGGTGACGACCGGATTCAGAAGCAAGCGACCGGGCGGGTGAACCCCGAGGCGTGGACGCACGGTTCGTCGGCCGAGCGCCAGAAGTGGTTCACCACCGGCTATCAGACCGGTGACCCCAAGCAGTGCGACACGTTCAAGGCGCGTGATCTGGGCTAGGCAGCTCGGCAGTGACGTCGGCTCGCTCCGGGTCGAAACTGAAATAGCCTGCGATGGGACCGGTTTCGGGTAGCGGATCGCCGTAACTCCAGGCCACGTCCTCGACGTCGCCGGCGGCCCAGTAGGTCGCATATCCCTTGTAGTTGCAGTAGCTCGACGTGGCCGTGGGGCGCAGCAGATCTGTGCGCACATGCTCGGGTGCGACGTAAAGCCTTGGCGCCAAGGATGTCTCGAACACGATCACGGTGTCGTCGGTGTCTACCAGCACGCCGCCCGCGACCTCGACGCGCAGCCGCCGCCGGGCGGGCCTGCAGTCGACGCGGTGATACGGATTGGGCGGGTAGTGCACCAGGGTGCGCCCCTCCTCCAACCAGGTATCGACGGCGTCCCACGGCACCCGCACATAGCCGGGCGCGAACTCCTCGGGTTCGGTTGGCAGATCAGCTGTTTCACCGACCGGGAAGACATAGCTCAACGGCGCCCCGGCACGGTGGACCATCAGCGCGTTCTCGGTGTCGATGACCAACTGCCCGCCGCGCACCGCCTGCACCCGCCGCGGATGGGGCTCGACGTAGACGATCGGCTCGGCCACCGGCGCGGAGAACCAGCCGGCCCGATCCGGACCGAGTGGACCGCGCCCGGCGACCAGGCTCATCGCGTCAGATCCGGGCTTCGGCGGCGATCGCGTTGTCGGTGACCCGCAGCGGGCGGATCAACGCGTCCTGGGTGAACGAGGCGATCAGCTCGCCCTCTTCTGTGTGGACCGCGCCGCGGATGTAGGACATGCCGGCACCGACCTGCGTGCTCTCGTGGGTGTAGAGCAGCCAACCGCTCCAGCTGACCGGCTCGTGGAAGCTCACCGTCACGGTCATCGGCGCGGTCGACACGGTGAGGTGCGACTGCGCGGTGCCGATCCCCGCGTGCGCGCGCATCGTCGTCGAGATGCCCAGATGCCCGGTGAAGTAGGCGATCAGGGCCTTGGCCAGGTCGTCGCGCGTCGGGATGGGCTCGTAGTGCAGCCATGCATAGACCTCGGGCGGGCCCACCTCGTCAGGGCTGTTGATATCGACGACGTCGACCAGCTTGACCTGCCGTCCGTCCATCGGCATCTCGCAGACATTGGACTGATCCGGCCCGGCCACCTCCGGCCGCGGCAGGTGGTGGCGGATCACGTCGGGGGTGGGCACGTCGGCGAACACCGTGAACGTCATGGCGCGCTTGCCGTTCTGCGAGGCGGTGATGAAGGCGGTGGCGGTGGAACGCCCCTCGGAGACGACGTCGATATCGAGCACCACCGGCGGCCCCACCAGCACCGCGCGCGCGAACACACTGTGCACCGAGCGAATTGACTTGCCCTCGAAGCGCTTTGCCGCGGCCACGATGGCCTGGGCGAGCACCTGGGTGCCCTCGACGACCTGGCGCTCGTCGGCGTCGGCGATACCGGTCGGGGCGATGTAGCGATCCTGGCTCTCGGCCTCGATGTCGAAGAGCTCGAGCAGGCGCGCCACTGTCCAAAGGTTCTCGCCAGAATTCGAAGCCACGTGTTCCCTCACCTCGTCGTGTTCCAAGACGGTAACGTCATTCTCGTCACTGTAACCCGACCGATAAGCTGACCCGATGGCCAAGGCCAACGAACGATCGCCCGACGCGATGACCGCCGATCCGGACTCCCGGGAGAGCCGCTTCATGCGGTCCGCGCTGTCGATTCTGGCCGAGACCGGTCGCACCGACTTCACTGTTCTGGAAGTCGTTGAGCGTTCGAAGACCTCGCTGCGGTCGTTCTACCAGCACTTCACGACCAAAGACGAGCTGCTGCTGGCGCTGATCGACACCATCATGGCCGAGTCCACCAAGCAGTGGCGCAAAGAGACCGACGGCCTGCCCGCGACCGAGGCGATGAAGCTGCTGATCGACCGGATCTGCACCCCGGCCGAAACCACCAAGCAGGACAGCATCAACCGCGGCCTGACCTACTACAACGACCACCTCGCCGAGACCCTGCCCAAGGAGTACTCCCGGGTGCTCTCGCCGCTGCATCAGTTGATCGGCGAGATCCTCGAACGCGGCAAGGGCGAGGGCACATTCCGGCCCGATCTGCAGTCCGAGACCACCGCGGCGCTCATCATGCAGGCGGTCCTCGGAGCGATGCGGCTGCGCAGCCTCGGCGCCGAACTCAACGGCATCCCCATCGACGGGGCGCACATTTACGACTTCTGCGTGCGCGGCCTGCTCCCCTGACCTGTTTGCGCAGCTAGATCCCCATTGTTCGGCCGATGTGTTTATGCAGCTACCTACGTGGTAACGTCATTACCGTCAGCCCACTAAATTCAGACTTCCTGGAGGCGGCCATGCCCTCGCGCGAGCTTCCCTATCCCGTGTTCGACGCCGACAACCACTTCTACGAGCCCCAGGAAGCGCTGACGCAATTCCTGCCGGACAACCGGAAGGGCGTCATCGACTACATCGACGTCAAGGGCCGCACCAAGATCGTGGTGCGCAACCACATCAGCGACTACATCCCCAACCCGACCTTCGAGGTCGTCGCCCGACCCGGCGCCCAGGAGGAATACTTCCGGCACGGCAGCGGCGGCAAGAGCTACCGCGAGGTCATGGGCAAGCCGATGAAGGCCATCCCCGCGTTCCGCAACCCCGAGGCACGCCTCGAGGTACTCGACGGCCTGGGCCTGGACTACACGATCATGTTCCCGACCCTGGCCAGCCTGGTCGAGGAGCGGCTCAAGGACGATCCCGAGCTGATCCTGGACATCGTCCACGCGCTCAACCAGTGGATGTATGAGACCTGGCAGTTCAACTACGAGGGCCGGATCTTCTCCACTCCGGTGATCAACCTGAGCATCGTCGACCGTGCGCTCGAGGAGCTCGAATGGTGCCTGGAGCGCGGCGCCAAGACCGTGCTGGTGCGCCCGGCGCCCGTCGCAGGCTTCCGCGGCACCCGCTCGATGGGCCTGCCCGAGTTCGATCCGTTCTGGGACGCCTGCGTCAAAGCCGGCATCCCGGTGTGCATGCACGCCTCGGACAGCGGCTACGCCGAGTACCTCAACGACTGGGAGCCCGCCGACGAGTTCCTGCCATTCAAGCCGACGTCGTTCCGGATGGTTGCGATGGGCAAGCGGCCCATCGAGGACACGATGGCGGCCCTGGTGTGCCACGGCGCGCTGACCCGCAACCCGGATCTGCGCATCCTGTCCATCGAGAACGGCGCGTCCTGGGTGCCGTACCTCTTCTACCAGTTCAAAGACGTCTACTCGAAGATGCCGCAGGAGTTCCCCGAGAACCCCATCGAGGCGTTCCGGCGCGGTGTCTACGTGGCGCCGTTCTGGGAGGACGACTTCAAGAAGATGGCCGAGCTGTGCGGTATCGACCGCATCATCTTCGGGTCGGACTGGCCGCACCCGGAGGGGCTGGCCAACCCGATCAACCTTGTCGACGACCTGGTCGCCCAGGGCCTCGACGAGGAAGGTCAGCGAAAGGTGATGGGCGGCAACCTCGTAGACCTGTTCAAGGTCCCCAACGAGTCGGTCCACAAGCCCGACGTGCCTGCGCTCGTCATCGCCTGACCCGATTCGACTGACCACCACGACTGAACAGGCTGGACTGGCTCTATGACAGATGTCGCCAATCCCGAACAACTGCTGTTTGCGTCGACGACGCAGGCCTTCCTGGAGAAGGAGGCGTCACTGAGCCGGGTGCGCGAGCTGCACGCCGCGGACATCTCCTTCGACAGCGCGTGGTGGCAGCGGGCGGCCGAGCTCGGCTGGGCCAGCCTGCTGGTGCCGGAAGAGCTTGGCGGCGGCAGTGTTTCGGGTGACGGTTTGGCCGATCTCGCCCTGGTGGCCGAACAGATCGGTCACAGCGTGGCTCCGGGGCCGCTGCATCCGGTCAGCGTCGTGCTGGCAGGTCTGGTCGAGGCACCCGGTGGTCATGAAGCCACCATCGATGCACTGGTGGCCGGCGAACTGGTGGCGTCCTGGGCGGTCTACGAACCGCGCCGGCCGCTGTCCCCGTTGCAGCCGGGGGTGACCGCGACGCGCACCGAGTCCGGTTACCGCATCGACGGGGTGAAGGACCGGGTCGAGGCGGGCACCGAAGCCGGTGTCTTCGTGGTGGTCGCCGATTTGGACGGCAGTCCTCGCCAATTTCTGGTTCCCGCCGACCGGGCAACGGTCACCGAGCAGCGCTCCGTCGACATGGTGAAGCGTTATGCCCGAGTGGAATTCGACGGCGCCGAGGTCGACGAGGCCGCCGTAGTCGGTGACGCCGCGCCGACACCGGCGATCATCGAGCGGCAGCGCCAGGTCGCCTTGGTGCTGCAGTGCGCCGAGATCGTCGGGATTCTGGAAACTGTGCTGGCGATGACGACGCAGTGGATGTTCGATCGCCATAGCTTCGGCAGGCCACTGGCGTCCTACCAGGCGCTCAAGCATCGGCTCGCCGATATGAAGATGTGGTTCGAGGCGTGCCGGGCGACCACCGCGGGCGCGGTGGCGGCGGTGTCGGCCCGCTCGGAAGACGCGACAAAACTGGTCAGTGTCGCCAAAGCCTATGTGGCCGAACGAGCCCCGGTGATGTTGCAGGATTGCGTGCAGCTGCACGGCGGGATCGGTGTCACCTGGGAGCACGACCTACACCTGTTCCTGCGTCGCACCGAGCTCTACCGCGCGCTCTACGGCTCACCTGACGATCACCACCGCGCGGTGTACGCGTTGAGCGCCAAGACCGTGCGACAGGAGGCTTCGGCATGACCGATACCGCGATCTCGACGGCCACCGAATCGGTCGCCGAATTTGCCGAGCGGGCCCGTAGCTGGCTGGCGGCCAACATGACGCCGATCGACCCGGACCACCCGCCGTTCGCGGTGCGCGCCGAGCAACCCTCGTGGGACCGCGCTCAGGACCTGCAAAAGCGCTTGTACGAGGGCGGTTTCGCCGGTATCTGCTTCCCCCGCGAATACGGCGGACAGGGCCTGGACTACTCCTACCAGAGGGCGTTCGACCTCGAGTGCCGCGCGTATGAGATGCCGCTGATCCTCAATGTGCCATCGCTGACCATCTGTTCGGCGACGATCCTGGACATGGGCACCGAGGCCCAAAAACGTGAACGCATTTCGGCCGCGATCCGCGGCGACGAGGTGCTCTGCCAGCTGCTGAGCGAACCCAGCGGCGGCTCCGATCTGGCCGGCGTCATCACCCGCGCCGATCGCGTGGGCGACAAGTGGGTCGTCAACGGCGCGAAGACCTGGAGCACAAGCGCTTTCGCCGCCGACTACGGGCTGATGCTGGCCCGCACCGACTGGACAGTGCCCAAGCACGAGGGCCTGACCATGTTCCTGGTGCCGCTGAACTCTCCCGGCATCACCATGCGCCGGATCAAAGAAGTCAACGGCAACGAGGAGTTCTGCGAGGAGTTCTTCGACGGTCTCGAGCTGGATGACGACGCCGTGGTCGGCGAGGTCAACAAGGGCTGGGAAGTCGCAACCCGTCAGCTGCACCACGAACGCCGCGCGGTCGGTGGCGGATCGGAATTCGCCAGCGGAACCGGTGCGGAAAACGCCGAAGAGATGCCGCCGGATCACGTCACGCTGGCCGAGCGCACCGGACAGGGCGACGACCCCGGAGTGCAGAGTCTCGCCGGTCGCGCGCTGGTGCGCCGGATCGTCAAGGAGCAGCTGATCGATCACGTCGGAAGCGCGATCGGCAACGGCACGCTGCCGCCCAATGCCGGCACGCTGATCCGCCTGTTCCATGCCGAGACAACCGAACTCGAAGTCGACACCGCGCTGGCGATCGCCGGCACCGCCGGAGTGGTCGACGAGGGTGGCGAGCTGTCCGACATCCTTGATATCGGGGTGCGGTATCTGTCGCGACAGACCGGCTCGCTGGGCGGCGGTAGCAGTGAGATGGCCCGCAACGTGATCAGCGAGCGCATTCTCGGCTTCCCGCGCGAACTCGCCGCCGACAAGGGTGTGCCGTTCAATCAGGTCAAGCGCGGGGGCGGCTAGAAAAGCGTCGGCTGCGGCTCGGGTTCGGCGACGGGCACAGCCGTCGCAGGCGCCTCGCGGAAGGAACTACCATCTCGCGCCAGCCCATAGCTGGCCACCAGCGGCGCCACCCGGGCTCGCAGCATCTCGCGGTACTCAGGCGGCAGGTAGGCGCCGCGCCGGTACAGCTGGCGGTAGGGCGCAACGAGTTCGGGATGTGAGCGCGCCAACCAGCTCATGAACCAGCCGCGCGTCGAACTGCGCAGGTGCAACCCGAACACCGTGACACTGGTGGCGCCCGCCGCCGCGATCTGGCCGAGCAGGCTGTCGAGATGCTCGACGGCGTCGGTCAGGTGCGGCAGGACCGGAGCGACCATCACGTGGCAATCCAAGCCGACGTCGCGCACCGCGGCAATGAGCCCGAGCCGGGCCTGCGGCGACGGCGTGCCGGGTTCGACGTCACGGTGCAGATCGGGGTCACCGACCGCCAGTGAGATCGCGACTGACACCGGAACCTGTTGCGCCGCATCGGCAATCAGGTCCAGATCCCGCCGCAGCAGCGTGCCCTTGGTGAGGATCGACAGCGGTGTCCCCGAGCCCGCGAGCGCACCGATAATGCCCGGCATCAACGCGTAGCGCCCCTCGGCCCGTTGGTAGGGATCGGTGTTGGTGCCCAGCGCCACCGTTTCGCGACGCCAGGACGGGCGGCCGAGCTCACGGCGTAGCACGTCGACGACGTTGGTCTTCACCACGATCTGGCTGTCGAAATCCGCACCCGGGTCGAACTCGAGATACTCGTGGGTGGGCCGCGCGAAGCAGTATCGGCAGGCATGCGAACAACCGCGATAGCCGTTGACGGTGAAGCCGAACGGCAGCATCGAGGCGGCGGGAATCTTGTTCAACGCCGACTTGCACAGCACCTCGTGAAACGTGATGCCCTCGAATTGCGGCGTGCGGACACTGCGCACCAGGCCGATGCGCTGCAGACCGGGCAGCGCACCGTCATCGACCGCTATCCCCTGGCCGCTCCACCGCACCCACTTATTCGAACGCACGTTCGATGATCTGTCAATGCCTGATGTGGCGCAATACGAGTGCTACGCCCATGACACGGTCGAGTAACGCCTCCCGGCTTGTCTTGAGGGCAACAACGAAAGGGAGGGCTTGTGACCGAGAAGTTCCATCTGGGTTGGTTTCTGAACTTCGTCGCCGACGAGTGGGACGGCAAGTGGGGTGACGGCGGCCGTGATTTCACCGGTGACTTCTACGTCGAGATCGCCAAGGACCTGGAACGCGCGAAGTTCGACTACGTGCTGATCGAGGACAAGCTGATGGTCTCCACCGCCTACGGCGGCACGATGGAGTTCGACCTCAAGCACGGTGTCAACCCCAAGCACGACCCGGTGCCGCTGGCTGTTCTGATCGCCGCCGCGACGAAGAACCTGGGAATCATCCCGACGATGTCGACGAGCTTCTACCCGCCATTCCTGCTGGCCCGGCTGTGCAGCACCGTCGACCACATCGCCCGCGGCCGGTTCGGCTGGAACGTCGTGACCTCCGCCGAGGACCGCGCCGCGCAGAACTTCGGGATGGACAAGCTCTACGAGCACGACGAGCGTTATGCGATGGCGAGCGAATACCTCGAGCTGGTCAGCAAGCTCTGGGAGTCGTGGGAGCCCGACGCCATCGAACGCGACCACATGACCGGGACCTACGCCAATCACAAGAAGGTCCACACCATTGATTTCGAGGGCAAGTACTACAAGAGCCGTGGCCCGCTGAACACCGCGCCGTCGCCGCAGTACCGCCCGACCATAGCCCAGGCGGGCGCCTCCCCGCCGGGACGGGAATTGGCCGCCCAGCACGCGGACACGATCGTCGCGCCCGCCAACGGTGCCGAGGCGATGAAGGCCTACCGCGACGACATCCATGCCCGGATGAAGGCCAACGGCCGGGACCCGGCGCACTGCAAGGTGCTCTACCTGGTGTCCCCGATCGTCGCCGACACCCACGAGGAGGCGATCGCCAAACGGGACCGCTGGTTCAACGACCCGCAGTACATCGAGTACATGCTCGCCGAGATCTCGTCGATCACCGAGATCGACTTCTCGCAGTTCGACCTCGACCAACCGGTACCCAATGTGACGACCAACGGCGAGCGGGGCTCGCTGGAGAGCTTTCTGGCCCGCGGCAAGGGAAAGACGTTGCGCCAGATCGTCACTGGCAGCGGGCTGACGGCCAATATCCCGTTCATCGGAACCCCGGAGTCGGTCGCCGACGAGATGGGTGCGTTGATGGACGAGGTCGGCGGCGACGGCTACCTCATCACCAGCCCGGTGATGCGCCTCAACCGCCGCTACGTCACCGAGATCACCGACGGCTTGATCCCCGAACTGCAGAAGCGCGGCCTTGCCCGCACCGAATACACCACAACCATGCTGCGAGATACCTTGCGCGAGTTCTGACATGACCGTCATCGAAACGCTGGGCTGTTCGGTGGGCACGGCGGTCACGGCCCTGCGCGAGGGGCGGATGGTGATCGTGGTCGACGCGGACAATCCCGGCGACGACGGTGACCTGATGCTCGCCGCGGCACACGCGACGGCCGAACGGGTGGCGTTCATGATGCGCCACACCGGCGGAATCCTCTGTGTTCCCATGCAATCAGCCGAGCTCGACCGGTTGCGGCTCCCACCGATGGTCGCCTACAACGAGGATCCGCGCGGCGTCAGCTACGCGGTGTCGGTCAACGCTCGTACCGGCATCACCACCGGCGTCTCAGCGGCCGACCGGGCCCGCACGATCGCGCTCCTGGCCGACCCCGCCACCACCCACAGCGACCTGAGCCGGCCGGGACAGGTGTTCCCGTTGCGAGCGGCCGACGGCGGGGTGCTGTGCCGGGCCGGGCACACCGAGGCTGCCGTGGACCTGGCGCAGCTGGCCGGCCTAACGCCCGTGGCGGTGATCGGCGAGATCGTCGACGATGCCGGCGCGGTCGTACGCGGGCAGGCATTGTGGGCGTTCGCCGAACGGCACGCGTTGACCGTCGTCACGATGGCGGACTTGATCACCTATCGGCGCCGCACCGAACGGCTGGTGGAGTTCAAGGCCGCCAGCCGCCTCCCCACCCGGCATGGCGTGTTTCAGGCCCACGGTTTCCGGTCGATACTGGACGGCCGCGAACACATCGCGCTGGTGATGGGCGATGTGGCGGGTAAGAAGCGGTCGCCGACGTTGGTGCGCGTCCACTCAGAGTGCGTGACAGGCAACGTCTTCGACTCGGCCGGCTGTCACTGCGGCCCGTGGTTGGAGCAGGCGATGCAGATGATCGCCGAGGAGGGCAGCGGGGTCGTGGTCTATCTGCGCGGCCGCGGTAACCAGCGAGGCTACCGGCCGCACGATCCGTCCGCCGATGTACTGGATGCCAGGGAGTACGGCCTGGGCGCCCAGATCCTGGCCGATCTCGGTGTGCGCCGGATGCGGCTGCTGACCAACAATCCGGTCAAACGCATCGGGCTGGACGCGTACGGATTGACCATCGCCGGGACCAGGCGGCTGCGCCCGGGGGCAGCCGACTTGCCCGATGTCTCTGTGGCAGAAGGTTGATGGCCTGCTGATGCGTTGCTCCGTCCCACGGCGGTACGGTTCGCGGTGGTTCCTTCCACTGATGGCTGCCGCCGGCGTCACGATGAGTCTCACCGCTCCGCTGGAAGTGCTGTTCATCCAGTCGGCGTCGGACAGCAGCGCCTACATCGGTGTCTTCATGCTGGCCGCCTGCCTCGGGGTGATCGTGGTCGACGTGTTCGGCACCAGGTTCGTGCCCAGTGTCGACGCCAGGGTCGCATTGACCGCCGGGCTGGCCATGTTCGCGGTCGCCTGCATCGGGATGGGGCTGGCCGACGGCGGAGTGCTGCTGATGTCATCGCGGATGCTGCAGGGGCTGGGCAGCGGCGTGGTCCTCGGCGCCGGGCTGCAGGCCGCGGTGCGCGTGTATCCCCGGATCAAGAGCGAAACTCCCTTTCCGCCAGGGCAATCTGACCCGGAAATCACCCGATGCCTGGCGCGGTTCAATGCCGCCTTCCTGCTCGGCGGCGCGCTCGGATCGCCGGGTGGGTTGCTTGTCGCGGGCATCGTGGATGGGCGGATCGGCTATCAACTCGCCTTCGTCGGCACTGGTATTCTGGCCCTGTTTGTCGCCGGGGCGTTGGCGGTGGCGCTGCCCAGGCTGGCCGCCCCCGCAGGTATCCCGCGACCGACCGTGGGACTGCCCCAGTTCGACCGCTCCCCTGGCAGTCGCGCGGCACTCGTCCTGGCGATGGTCGGCGACTTTCTGCGGGGCGGTGTGCTCTTCACGGCGCTTCCACTTGCCGGCGCCGTCTGGCACTACCCGGTCAGCACGATCGCGGTGGCCATCGCCCTGATGTCCGGCGCCGAAATCCTTGCCCTGCAGGTCGCTTACCGCATCATTCCCCGTGTCGGTGTGGTGGCCGTGCTGGTCGCGTCGTTCCTGGTGGGGACACTGTGCGCAGCGTTGCTCGCGCTGGGTCCGGGCACGACAACGTATCTCGTTGCCTCGACACTGTTCGGCATCAGCCTGGCTGGTGCGACCGCCAGCCTGCCGGTGCTGGTCGTTGCGCAGGTCAGTGAATCCTCGGCAGGGCTGGCGAAGTTCCGCATCTCGGCCGGTATCGGCATGCTGGCCGGCTCGGTGGGCTGCGCCGTGCTCGCCACGAGGATCAGCATGGCGGCACTCTTCGTGCTCATCGCCGTGATTCTGTTGTGTAGCGCACAATTGGCTCGCTTTGTGGGCCGGCGCATGACGGTGACGTAACCCGCGCGAATCAGCCATGCTAGCAACCGGTAACAAACTCCTGGTCTGATTACTCGCAAGGGACTTTTGGCCCTGATAGTTGGGAATCTGGCCGCAGGGAAGGAGACCTAGCTTGGTACCGTACGACCCGGCGATGTACGGGAGCTGCCGGGCGGGATATCACCCCCGCGCCCAACCCAGACCCGAGGTGCTCTATCAACGTCAGCGCGCAAGCCCGGACCGGCTCAACAACTCGACGCGGCGGACCTATGACCTGCTGCGCTCAACTCTGGTCAGCACTGGACGCAGCATGCCGCTCGTCGAAAATGAACTGACCGATGCTCTTTCAGCGAGCCGCAACACCGTGCGGGCGGTACTGCAGCAGCTGGCCAGGGAGGGCCTAGTGGTCCGTGAACCCAAGAACGGCACCCGCGCGGCAGGCGCAGTGTTGTTGCCGATCGACGAACTCGCTCCGATCGCGGCTCGGCGGCTGGACTACCGGTCGCTGGGCTGCCCTCCCCTGGTCCGGGACCGGCTGCGCCTCCCAGAGGGGTGGACAGTGTTGATGATCGAGAGCCTGTTGCTGAAAGATTCTTTGCCACTGGGTATTTCGGTCAACTACATTGCCCTCCCCGAAGGTCGGCAGCTGGACCTCGACGTCGATGAATCCGACGTGATCCTGATCCTCGAACGGAGGCTGGGAATCCAGATCGGCAGCAGCCAGACCACAATCGGCGCAGTGGCCGCGGACGAACAGAGCGCCGAATTGGTCAACGTGGAGGTCGGCGCCCCGCTCATCTGGCTGGAAGATCTCATCGAGGACGAGACCGGGCAGCCGAGGGCACTGTCCCAACTGCGGCTACGCGGCGACCGAGTCGCCTTCTCCGCCACCGCCCGCCGCTTCGTCTAACGTCGGCCCGGTCAGGAACCGACGGCCGACCAGAAGCGTCGCGGCCAGCGTCACCAGACCGGCCAGCGCCGACACCAGCATGGCCCGTTGCGGGCCCAGGACGCTGGAGGTGACGCCAAGGATGACCATCCCGGTCGGTAGCGCCAGCCCGATCGTGGTGCTGAGCAGTCCCAGCGCGACGGTGCGCTCATGGATGCCGACGGCCGCCACCGGCAGCGTCGCCTGGGTGGACCCGAACAGCGCCTGCCCGATCCCGGCCACGCCCAGCGCTGCCAGCGTCACGCTCAACAACGGTGTGGCCGCAACGATCCCAAGGCAGCTCAGGCACAGTGCGACACCACCCACGTAGGCTCCCAGCGGCCGGCGCACCGGGCGTACCACCAGGCTGGTGGCGACCACCAACTGCGACACGCCTGCGGCCGCCCCGATCACCCCGGCCATCGCGGCACCGGCGTTGAGATGCTCGGCGATCACCGGAACCAGTGGCAGAAAAGCGAAATAGCACAGGTTGCAGATCACCGTCACCAACAGGATCAGCGCCAGCGCCGGCGACCGGGACAGCAGCCGCCAGTCGGTCCCCTGCCGCACTGGCAGGGCGGCCACCTTCGGCATCGGGTACACCGGCAGACGCCGGGTCGACATCCAGAACAACACCACCGAACCGGCCAGCAGCACCGCCGGAACCGCGAACGCCACCCCCAGGCCGAAAGCCGAGATCGTCAAACCACCGAGCAACGGCCCCAGCATCATGGCGGCGGCCATGCTCGTCACTTCGATGTTGAGCACCCGGCCGGCGCGCAGCGGACCGCCGACCCGGAAGAGCAACTCCCGTTGCGCCGTCATGTTGACCATGCCGCCGAATCCGTAGGCCAGCTCGAACGGGTAGACCATCCACAACGACACCGCCCCGGTGGACACCATGACCGTCATCAACACCGACACCGGAAGCAGCACCAGTTCGGTCCTGAAAACCATTGCGCGAGGGTCGATACCGGATCGCCCGGAGAAGTAGGCGCCGGCGAGCATCGGCGCGAACATCGCGACACCGACGAACTGGTTGGCGATCGGTGGTCCGCCGAGATGGGTCACCAGGTACGTGCCCAGGAACAGTCCGTTCCAGCGGGTCAGGTGCCACATCCACGAACTGACGAGCAGAGACGGCACCAAGTTCTACATCGCCACTCTCGGGTCGGCGAGCGACTGCAGCATGTCGATGACGATGTTGGTCACCACGTAGAGCGCCCCCACCACCAGCGTCACCCCGGCGATGGCGTTGAAGTCCGCCTTGTCGATGGCACGCGAGATGTAGAGGCCGATCCCCGGTCGAGCGAAGATCAATTCGACGAGGATACAGTTGCCCACCATCACCGCGAGCTGCAATCCGAGCAGCGCGAGCACCGGACCGACGGAGTTGCGCAGGGCGTGCCCGACGAGAATCCGCTTCTCCGACAACCCGATTGAGCGCGCGGTCCGGGTGTGGTCCGCCCGCAGCGTCGCCTCCAGGCTGCTACGCAGCACGCGGCCTACGGCGACCGCAGGAGTCAGCGCCAGGCAGAACGCCGGCAGCACCAAATGGTAGAGATCGTCGGCGAAGATGTCCGGGCGCCCGGCCAGCAGGCTGTCGATCATCAGGAAATGTGTCGGACCGTCAGGGGCGTCGGTGAATGCGGTCTGCCCGGTCACCGGCAGAATGTTAAGCCAACGGTAGAAGACCAGCATGCCGAGCAGGCAGGCCAGGAACACCGGCACCGATGCGCCGGACACCATGACCACCCGCAGCACGCCGGACCCGCGCCAGCCCTGCGCGGTGACCAGTCCCATCAGAAACCCGATGACGACGGTGAAGATCATTGCGACGAACAGCAATTCCAGTGTCACCGGAACGAAGCTGGCGAGGTCGGACAACACCGGAGTGCGGGTGACCGTCGACTGGCCCAGATCCCCGGTGACCGCATTGGTGAGATAGTTCCAGAACTGCACCGGCAACGGCTGATCGAGGCCGAGCTTGTGGCGGGCGGCCGCATAGACCTCAGGCGACGCCTTGGCACCCACCAGTGCCGCGATCGGGTCGACCGGTGCCAGCTTCTGTAGCGAGAACACGGCCAGCACGAGCAGGATCAGCACCGGGATCGCGCCGAGCAGGCGCCGGGGCAGGACGGCCAGCACGCCGAACATCAACGATCCCGAATGCGGTCGCGGATGGCGTCGCCCGCGAAGTTGGCGACCACCGCGATAACCGCGACACCGACCGCAGGCATGATCGGTATCCACCAGGCGCTGAAGATGTAGGTGACGCCCTGCGCGCTCATCGACCCGAGTTCGGGGGCCGGCTGAGGAGCACCAAGACCGAGGAACGACAGGGCGGCCACGATCAGGACCAGGGCGGCGATGTCCAGGCTCGCGGTCACGATGGTCGACGGAATCGCACCGGGCAGCAGATGCCGGTACATCAACCGCCAGCGACCGATACCGCCCACCCGTGCCGCCTCCATATGCGGTGACGCCCGCAGTTTTCGGACTTCGGCACGCACGATCCGGGTATAGAGGGGCCACCATACGATCGCGACTCCGATCAGCGTGTGGGCGTAGGACCGGCCGATTGACGCGACGACCGCCAGAGCGAGGATGGGGCCGGGGAGGGCCAGGAATGCGTCGGTCAACCGCATCAGCACCGCATCGACCCAGCCACCGCACGCTCCGGCGACCAGGCCGACGAGACCGCCGAAGACCACGCTGAAGGCGCCGACCGCCAGGGCCCCCCACCAACTGGATTGCATGCCGACCAGCACCCTGCTGAAGATATCGCGCCCGACTGTGTCGGTGCCGAACAGATTGGCGCCGCTCGGCGCCGCCATCGGCTGGCCGACAACAGTCAGCGGATCGTAGGGCGCGATATGCCCGGCGAAGAGGGCGACGACGAACATCACGGCCAGCCCGCCGAACGCTACGTAGTTGGCCACCGAGGTGCCCTGGAAGTACTGCCGGACACCCAGCCCAAACCGGCTGTGGTACCGGACCAATGGAGTCGGGACGTAATACTCGGCGACCGCCATGTGAGCTCTCCTCGTTGTCGTTGTGCCGTTGCCGATCAGAATTCGCGCAAGGTCTCGCGCAGGGTGGTGGTGTTGTAGGACGTTCGAGTCAGTCCAAGCCGCTGCAGTTCCGGCACCAGGCCGTCGGTGATGGACGCGATGTAGTTCCGGTTGAGGTCCCAGCCCGGCTTCATGATCAGGAACCCATCGCCACCGATCTCCTCCATCGCCTCGCCCATCTTGCGCGCGACCTGTTCAGGAGTACCGACGAACTCGACCCCTGTGGTGGCCCAGTCAACAGCCAACTGACGCAGGGTCTTCGGGCCCGGGCTGCCGTCACCCCGCATGAAATGCTCCAAAGAGCCGCGCTCGCCGTTGGTGGTCAGGTCTGCCGGGAGCGGCTCGTCCCAGTCGAACTGCTTGAAGTCGATCTCGGTGTTGGACGCGATACTGACCAACTGCTTTTCGACGTAGCTCCTGGTCGAGGTGAGGCGGTCGATGTCGGCCCGGGCCTCGGCCTCGGTCGCGGCGACGACGGGTGACACGCAGAACATCAGCTTGATGTCGTCGGGATCGCGACCGGCCTCGGCAGCACGCTTGCGAATATCGTTGCGGTACTCCCGCATTCCCTCGACTCCCGTACCCACAGCGACGATCGCGTCGGCCGCGCGGGAGGCGAACGCACGCCCGCGCGGGGAGGCGCCGGCCTGCAGGATCGTCGGCTTGTGCTGCGGAGACGGAATCGTATTCAGCGGTCCGCGCGACTTGAAGTACTTGCCGACGAAGTCGACGGTGCGGACCTTCTTGTAGTCGGCGTAGGTGTGGGTCTCACGGTCCATCACCACCGCGTCGGCATCCCACGAGTCCCACAACTCGCAGACGAGGTCGTAGTACTCGTCGGCCACGTTGTAGCGCTCGTCGTGTTCCGGGAGGCCGTCGAGACCGAAATTCTGCGCGGCGCGGTCCTCGGCCGAGGACACGATGTTCCAGCCGAACCGGCCGCCCGCGATCGAATCGACGGTCGATGCCAACCTGGCCAACAAGTACGGCGGATAGAACGATGTCGACATCGTTGCCACCACACCGAGTTTGGAGGTGTTGGCGGCGATCAGCACGGCCAGCGGGATAGGGTCGTGTTTGGGGGCGAAGATCGAATTCTTCAGCGAGCCTTCCATGGTCCCGCCGTAGGCATCGGCGACCATCACGGTGTCCTCGATCATGATGAAGTCGAAGCATGCGCGTTCCATGCTGCGGGCCATGTCCACATAGAACCGGCCGTTGGACCAGTTGGCCACATCCGGAGATGCCCACGGGGTATCCCATTCGGGCGGAATGAAATTCATGAACCAGCCGAGGTGGAACTTGTCAGTCATTGCGAACTCCTCTCTGTGGTCTCATCAGATACCGTGCCCATATCGCGGGTGAATCGCTCGTGTCGCCACAGCATTACGCCAGCAGGCGCTCCTCGGGTTGATCGGTGGCCAGCAGACACGCGGCCATGTGTCGGCTGGTGCCGTCGATCGACAACAGTTGCGGCGCTTGACTGACACACCGGTCGATCCGTTCCGGACAGCGCGGATGGAACGAGCACCCGGTCGGCACCGCCAGCGGGCTGGCAGGTTCGCCGGCGAGCCGGACAGGTACGCCGCCCGGGGACGGCACCGCGGCCAGCAACGCCTTGGTATACGGATGCTTAGGGCTGTTGATCAGTTCCTCGGTCGGGGCGACCTCGACGATCTGACCGAGATACATCACCGCGATGCGATCCGAAATAAACCGTGCGGCAGCCAGATCGTGCGTGACGAACATGACCGCCATGCCCAGTTCACGGCGTAGATCCTGCAGCAGGTTCAGGACGGACGCGGCCAACGAGGCATCCAGCGCCGACGTCGGCTCGTCGCACAGCAGTAATCGCGGCGGCACGATGATCGCGCGCGCCAGCGCAACCCGCTGACGCTGACCGCCGGAGAGACTGCTGGCCTTGATGGCAGCGACGTCCGGCGGCAGCCCCACCTGGCGCAGCACTTCGTCGACGCGCCCGCGGCGCTCGGCGCGGGTGGTCGTCTTGAGCAACCGTTCGCCGACCAGTTCGCCGACGGTCATCCACGGCGTCAGCGAAGCGCCTGCGTCCTGGAATACCACCTGTGGGCGAGCGCCTGCGTGCTCGACGCTACCGCCGTCGGGCTCGAGCAGTCCGGCGACCACCCGCAGCAATGTCGACTTGCCCGAACCGGATTCGCCCACGACGGCGATCGACTCGCCAGGGGCGACATCGAGGATGACGTGGCGCAGGGCATGCAGGGCATCGCGTTTCAGGAGGCCGCGACTCACCGCGAACTGTTTGTCCACCCCGTTGATCTGCAAAACCGGCCGGTCCTCGTCGACGGGTGGCATCGGGGCGAATGCGCGGGCCTCGGCTCGGGAATGCACTGTGGCGGTGGCGTTCTCGACCACGCAAGCGACCAGTCCGGGATGGGTCCGTGCAGGCACCGGTTCCGGAAGTGCCTGCGAACAGGGATCGATCGCCGCAGGGCAACGCGGCGAGAACGCGCACCCTGCCGGGTGGTTACGGGGATCGGGTGGTTGCCCCGGCAGCGCCGCGATGGCCTGGCCCAGTGGGAGATCCAGATCCAGCCGTGAATTCAGCAGGCCCAAGGTGTAGGGATGTGAGGGAGCGGCCAGCACCTCGTCCATCGCACCGAGCTCGGCGAGCCGCCCGCCGTACATCACCGCCACCCGGTCACAGATCTGGGAAGCCACGCCGATGTCGTGGGTCACGACGATGAACGAGGTGCCCAACTCGTTGCACAGGTCGCGCAACAGGCCCAGCACCTGAGCCTGGACCGTCACGTCCAGCGCAGTGGTGGGCTCGTCGGCAATCACCAGATCGGGCTTTCCCGCCACCGCCATCGCGATCATGACCCGCTGGCGCAGGCCACCGGAGAGCTCATGCGGGTAGGCCTTCATGCGCCGCACCGGGTCAGGCACGCCGACGAGATCGAGCAACCGCCGTGCCTCCTCGGCATCACCCGCCGCCTCGGTGATCTGCCTGCCTACCCGCATCGTGGGGTCCAGCGACGTCATCGGATCCTGAAACACCGCGCCGAGGTGGGCTTTGCGCACCTGGCGCCGTTCCTCGGGGCTCGCCGCCACCATGTCGATCCCACACACCTCGGCGCGGCCGCTGACGATCGGAGCGGGTTCGCCGGCGAGCAGGCCGAGCAGCGCCAGACCCATCACGCTCTTGCCCGACCCCGACTCCCCCACCAGCGCCAGCACCTCACCGGGCAGCACGTCCAGGCTCAGCCCGCGCAGCGCGTGCACATCGACACCGCGCCGTTGAAAGGTCACGTGCAGGTCATGCACCCGCGCTCGCGGCTCGATCGTGGCGATGTCATTCGATGCGATGCTCATAACTGCGCCCTTACCATGCGGGAGTCTCGACCAGGGTGAAGCGACGAGCGCAGCCGCCGTGGGCCGCTCGGGCACCATCAGCAAAGCGTCACTGCGTGACGCGTCCACGACACCGACGTGTCGATCGCATTGCGCCGAGGCCTGGCCGAGTCGCTTCCTGGCGCAATGCAGGCTTTACCACTGCGAAGGTCGGCAGAAATATGCCCCGGCTTGACTCGGCGATGTGACTGTCGTTGTCGTAGGAAATCCCAAGCCGATGTCGCGGACCCGGGCCGCCGCCGAGATGGTGGCCGAGAAGCTGACCGGCGTTGCCCCACAGCATGTTATCGATGTGGTCGATCTCGGGCCGGGCCTTCTGGGATGGGGTGACCCCGCAGTGGCCGCGGCCAAGGAGATCGTCAAGTCCGCCGATTCTCTGGTGGTCGCATCACCGACCTTCAAGGCCACGTATACCGGGTTGCTGAAGTTGTTCCTCGACCAGTTCGGGCAGGGTGAGCTGAACGGCATAACGACCTACCCGCTGATGCTCGGGGCCTCCCAGATCCACGCCCTGGCACCGGAACTGACGCTGCGCCCGGTGCTGGTCGAGATCGGCGCGAGTTGCCCCGCACCGGGTCTGTTCCTGCTGGACTCCGAGTACGAGACCTCACCGGACCTCGACAAATGGCTCGAGCTGGCCCGTCGCTTCGCCCCGCAGGTGTCGGCGTGATCAGCGCGGTCGACGGCCGATTCGATTCGACTCTGCTGCGTCAGGCGTTCGGGTGCTTCCCCAGCGGGGTCACCGCGTTCTGCGGGATGCGCGACGGGGTGGCCGAGGGCATGGCCGCAAGCTCGTTCACCACCGTCTCGCTCGACCCACCGCTGGTGTCGGTCTGCGTCGCCAACACATCGTCGACATGGCCGAAACTGGCTACCCTGCAACGGCTCGGACTCTCGGTGCTGGCCGACGAGCACGCCGTGGTCGCGCGCTCGCTGTCGGCCAAGAACGGCGACCGCTTTCGTGACGTCGACTGGACCGCCGCCGACAGCGGCGCAGTCTTCGTCCACGGGGCAACGCTATGGCTGGAGTGCGCGCCGTTCAAGCGGATCGAGGCCGGCGACCACGAGATCGTGGTGCTGCAGATCACCGCACTGGCGGTGTACCCCGATGTGTCGCCGATCGTGTTCCACCGCAGCGGTTTCCGCGAGCTACTGCCCGCGATCTGACCGCAGTCACGCTCGTTTGAGTGACTGCGGCCAGAAGATCGCGGGATAGAACGAATTGTCTTCGATCCCCGAGATGGTGCTGCGCGCGATCGTGGAGTTCGGCGGCAGGCACAACGGGATCCACACCGCGTCGTCGAGGATGATCTTGCTGCACTGCTGATACGTCGCCTGCATCTGCTCGGGTGTCTGCGCCTGAACCGCCTGGTCCATCAACGTATCCAGCTCGGGGTTGGAGTACTGGTAGAAGTTCAGTGGTTTGGCACCGGTACGCGCCAGGATGCGGAAGGTGGTGTCCAGATGCAACGCGTCACCACCGAGGAAGCTGACCATCATGTCCGGCCGTTTCTCCGGCGGCTGGTTGGCCAGGTCGAACTGCTCGGATACCGGGATAGTGCGCACCGTAACATCGAATCCGTAAGATGCGAGCTGGGTTTGGATGAGTTCGGTCATCTGCTGGCGGGGCGCACCACCATCCGCGCTCCACGCCAGGTCGATCTTCTTCGACGGCAGCGAAGGCACCAACGCCTTCAGCGCGGCGCCGTCGACCTGGGTGGGGAACGGTGCCAGCGACGAGGAGAACGTCGCGTCCGGCCACATGCCCTTCTGCACCTCGGTCAATCCGCCCCACGAGGTCTTGACCACCGATTCGCGGTCCAGTGCCGTCAACATCGCCTGCCGCAGCGCCTTGTTGGCGAAGATTCCGGACGTCGGGTTCAGCCAGATCGCCTCGCCCACACCGCCGAACGAGTTCACCACGGTGAACTTGTCGTTCTTCTGATAGGCCAGCACATCAGGAATCGCGAAACCCTTCGTCACCATATCGAAGGCGCCCGAATCCAGTTGCAGCTTCTGGGTGGCGACACTCGGCGTTATCTCGATGCGGATGGCCTTGAACGGCGGCTTGGTGCCCCAGTAGTCGGGGAATTCTTCGAGAAGGTAGTGGCTGCCGGCCACGAACTCCTTGAACACGTACGGCCCGGTGCCGGCATCGTTGGTCTTGAGCCACTCCTGAGCCATATCGTCACCGACAGTGTTCTTGGCGACAGCCGTCGGGCTGACCGCGAACGGCTGCCACGGGCAGGCCATATAGTGAATGAACGCATTGTTGCGGTCCTTGAGGGTGACGACGAACGTGGTGGGGTCGGGCGCCTCGGTCTTGGCAACGCCGGCCACCATGTAGGCGGGGCCCTGGTCGATTTTGCCCCGCCGCTCAAAGCTTTTCACCCAGGACGCCGCGTCGGCCGGCGTCCCGTCATGGAACTTCACGCCCGGCTGCAGCGTGAACGTGTAGGTGAGTTGGTCCGGCGAGACCGTCCAGGACTTGGCAAGGTTGCCGACGATCGTCGCCGAGCCCGGCTGGTAGCGCACCAAACCTTCGTAGGCCGACTCCATCACCTGAACACCCTCGCCCTCGTACATGATGTCGGGGTCGGGAACCTGCATGTCGGCCAGGAATGGCATGCGCAGCGTCAACGTGTCGCCGTTACTCGACGCGCCGGGCCCGCCGCACGCGGCCAGCCACGACGCCAATCCCAGGCCGCCGACCGTGAGACCACCGGCCTTGAGGAAGGTGCGCCGGTCCCAGTTGGGGCCGGCGATCCTGGTCACGGGTTCTGTGTCCTTCATGATGCCTCCTGCTCGGTCAGTTCTTCGACCAGATCGCACGGCATCCCTTGGCGTGCTGGTTGCGACGAGTTAAACGTGGATGGATGACACCACCGCGTCGCGGTAGTGCACCGCGTATTACGCCGGTGTCAATCGCCTAGAATTCGAGAAGGTTCTCCCGGAAGGTGCGGTGGCTATAGCCATCTCGGATCAGTCCACGCTTGCGCAGGGCCGGCGCGAGACCGTCGGCGATCTCGGCGATGTTGCGCCGGGTCACCACCGGTGAGAGCAGGAAGCCGTCACCGCCCACCTCCTCCATCGCCTCCCCCATCTTGGCGGCGACGGTGTCGGGCGAGCCGACGAATGCCAATCCGGCGTGGGTGTCGACGGTAGCGATCGCCTCCCGCAGGGTCTTTCCGCGCGCCCCCTCGATGAAGGTGCGCAGTGTGCTGGTCTCTCCGTTGCCCCAGACGTCGGGCACTTCTTTGTCGAGATCGAAAGTGGAGAAGTCGAATTCGCCGCCCGAGGTGTAGCTGAGTCCCCACAACGCCTTTTCGATGGCATGTTCGCTCCACCGGGCCGCCTTCATGTCCTCCTCGCGAGCCTGGGCGACGCGGTCGGTGTCGCCCAGGATCGGGTCGATCAGGAAGAGGATCTTCAGGGTGCTGGGGTCACGGCCGTATTCCCTCATCCGCCGGTGCATGTCCAGCCGGAACGCCTTCATCGACTCGATGCTGGTGCCGTGGGCCAGCATCGACTCGGCGTACTTGGCGGCAAGGTCCCGGCCGGCCGGCGATGCGCCGGCCTGCACGATCACCGGCCTGCGTTGCGGGCCGGGAATGGTGTTGAGCGGCCCTCTCGTCCGGAAATACTTGCCGTCGAAGTCCACGGTGTGCACCTTGGTGTGATCGGCATAGCGCGGCGTCTCCTGATCGACGAGCACACTCCCCGGTTCCCATGAGTCCCACAGCGCACCAACGGCTTCCATCCATTCCTTCGCCATCTCGTAACGTTCGCTGTGCAGCATCAGATCGTCATAGCCATACTGCTGGGCAGCACGTGCCGAACTCCCGGTGACGACGTTGAGCCCCACTCTGCCCTCGGTGAGGTGATCCAGGGTTGTCATCGTCCTGGCCGCCATGAACGGGTGATAGAAGCTTGTCGACAATGTGACGGCGATGCCGATGTGTCTGGTGCGCTGGGTCAGCAGCGGGATCAGCGGAACGGGGTCGCATTTGGGCGCCAGCATCCCGTACTTCAACGTGGTTTCCATCGATCGGCCGTAGGCGTCCTCGACCATGCTGGTGTCCTCGACCAGTAGGTAGTCGAAACACGCCCGCTCCAGGGACGCGGCCAGATCGACGAACAGGTCGCCCTGCATCCAGTCGCGGCCGGTGCTACCCGCCCAGGGATCGAGCGCCCAGGTCTGCACGCTGAACCCGCTGCCCATAAACCAACCCAGATGAAACATGCTCAAACCTCCTTGGCGCTCAATGTGACTGGCCGATGTTTCGGCGGGTGAGCACGTTGGGTTCCACGCGCATTACGCCGTATCGAGCACCGTGATGTGGGCCACCCACACCACAGGTGGCGTAATACGGATTTTCACGGCGGGCCACAGTCCCGAAATCGCCCGCGGGTGAAGTCACTGCCATGCCGAAGAAGATGCATCTCGGGTGGTTCATGAATTACGCTCCGCCGCAATGGCTGAACCCGTTCGATCGGGTGAATTCGTCGTGGGCGAATGCCGACTTCCACATCGAGATGGCCAAGATGCTCGAGGGCGCCTGCTTCGACTACCTGATGATCGAGGACACGCTGATGGTGTCCGACGCGTTCGGCAAGTCCAGCGAAGCCGCGCTGAAACACGCGCTGCAGGTGCCGAAGCTGGATGCCACCGTGCTGGCCGGAGCGGTCGCCAAGGCGACGACCAAGCTCGGCGTCATCGCCACGGCCTCGATCCTGTCCTATCCACCGTTCACCTTGGCCAGGATGATCGCCAGCCTCGACCATCTCTCCGACGGGCGGTTCGGCTGGAACATCGTCACCTCGGGCGAAGAACAGGCCGCCCACAACGTCGGGCTCGATACGCTGCCGCCGCGCCAGCAGCGCTACGACATGGCCGACGAGTTCGTCGAGGTGGTCACCAAGCTGCTGGCCTCCTGGGACGAGGACGCGGTGGTGATGGACCGCGAGACCGGCACGTTCGTCGACCACACCAAGGTTCACGAGGTCAACTTCGTCGGCAAGTTCTACAAGTCGCGCGGCCCGCTCAACGTCCCGCGAACCCCGCAGGGCCGCCCGGTGTACCTGCAGGCCGGCGGCTCCCCGCGGGGACGTCAGTTCGCGGCCGAAACAGCGGATTCGATCGTCGCGATCGCCGAAGGGATCGACGGCATGATCGAATACCGCGCCGACATCCGGGGGCGTGCGCAGGCCGCAGGCCGCAACCCCGACGACATCAAGGTGATGTTCTTGGTGACGCCCGTGCTGGGCGACACCGCCGAGGACGCGGAAGCCAAGCGCTACAAGATGGTCAACACCGATGCGTTCATCACCAGCCAGCTGGGCATGATCTCCACCGTCACCGACATCGACTTCTCACAGTTCCCGCTTGACGAGGTGCTGCCACCGCTGACGACCAACGGTGAGCAGGGGTCATTGAACAAGTTCATGCAAGCCGGAAGCGGCAAGACCGTACGCGAACTCGCGACCACTGCAACGGGATTCGCCAGCTGCCTGCCGCTGGTCGGCACCCCCGCCGACGTGGCCGCGAAGATGACCGATGCGATGGAGGCGGTGGGTGGTGACGGCTTCTTGCTCACCACTCCCCTGCAGCACCTGAGCCGTCGCTACGTCACCGACATCACCGAGGGCTTGGTTCCGGCACTACGAGACCTGGGCGTCGTGCGGGAGTCCTACGAATACGACACCCTGCGCGAAAACCTGTTGGCGTTCTAAGGCGCAGCGCGTCGACACCTAATCCTTTTCGTCGTCTTTTGGCCCTAGGCGTTCGGGGTGGTGGTAGTCGTTGGTGCCGCCGCGTAGTGGGACGTCGGGTGGTGGGGTCCAGTGGGTTTGGCCGTCTGCGAGTTGACGGGTGGTCCAGCCGTCGTTTTCGACGAGCAGGTTGTCGCATTTGCAGGCCAGGGTGAGGTCGTCGATGTCGGTGGCACCGCCATGTTTCCAGTCTTTGGTGGCGTGGTGCACGCTGCTGTGGTAGCCGGGTGCGTCGCAGCCGGGGCGGGTGCAGCCACGGTCCTTGGCGTGCAGGATGATTCGCTGGTCTGCTGAAGCGATGCGTTTGGTCCGCCCCAGCCACAACGCGCGCCCGTTGACCCCGTCGAACAGCGCGAGGTAGTGGTAGGCGTGACTGGCCGTCCGAATCAGGTCGGGGATCGGGAGCAGGGTGCCACCTGCGGTGACCGCGGGCCCGGACTTGACTTGGAGATCTTGCAGGGCGGCGGTCGCGATCACCATCGTCGTGCGGCTAATGCGCTGCTAGGGACTCTCCACCGGCGGGCTGACTTTAGGGCGGGGCTGGCACGGTTGAGTTACGGTCAGAAGGTGACGAGGCCGACAATTGATGTCGGCCTGTCACGAGGGTTCGATCTATGCGGTAGGGGGGGCGTGGCCCAAGGGTACGTTTTCAGTGTGCAGGCCGCTCGCCGGACGCTTCTCGTCGGCACTACACCGTCGATGCGAGAGAGCGGGGAACCGAATTGGTTTCCGCGATGAATCGTGTTGGGCGGGCTTTAGCTGACTTTCGCAAATCGAAGTCAGGCGAATACCTAGTGAGGGTAAAAGTCGCGGACATATCCGCATTGGCCTTGGTCGTGGTCGTTGGCCTTTACGTCGGACGTTTCGCCAATTGGAACCTCGCCCCCATTGAAGATGCCGCAATACTGATGCGGTATGCCGAGCACCTTGCCCAGGGCGACGGAATAGTCTGGAATGTGGGCGAACCGCCTGTAGAAGGTGCCACCGACTTCCTGTTCATGGTGTCCGTCGCTGGTGTTCATTGCCTGGGGCCTTCCATCGAGACAGCCGCACGACTTATCGCGGTGCTCGCCCACTTCAGCACTCTAGGTCTGATCTATATCGGCATGCGGTCGGTGCAACGCTCTGGAATCGTTCCTGCGTGTCTTAGCGGGCTGTATTTCGCCGTTGGTCCCGGTCTTTTCTTCGCGGCTGCTTATTTTGGAACCCCTTTCTTTGTGTTCGCGGTGGCCGCCGCTTGGCTGCTGGCGCAGCGGGTCATCATCGGGGGGCGGAGACGGATCCGTGACTTGCTGTATTTCTCGCTGGCGTGCTTGGCGGCTGGGCTCATTAGGCCTGAGGGCGTTCTGATTAGCGTCTTTTTGCTTGTAGCGCTCGGCGTGGTCCTGCCAGTCAAGGTGTTCGGCAGGGCCGCGTTAGTATTCGGGGCTATCTTCATCGTCCTTGGTGGGGCGTATTTCTTGTGGCGTTGGAGCTACTTTGGCTACCCTCTGCCAAACCCGTTCTACGTGAAAGGCGGGGGGCAACTTTATGCGGATGGAATTAGGGATTCAGTTCTGCACAGCCGAATTTTATTGTTACCATTCATTCCTGCATTCTTGTTGTCTGTGCGCTCGTCGAGTACTTTTCGACTCGGCATTTGCTTCTCGATTCCGATAATCGCTACTACCGTAATGTGGATATTTCTTTCTAGTGAAATGAATTTCGGAGGACGCTTTCAGTACCCGGTACTGGCGATGGGAGTCCTGTCGTGGTATCCGCTGGTCAGGTCGCTTCGTGACGACTTGAGCCTACCGACCCTCGCCGCGATGTCGGGCAGGCAGCAATTGGCTGCGATTCTGGCTGCAGGCTTCTGTCTCGCATCGGTGTTCGCGGTGCAGTTCCGGTATTCGATCAGTATCAGGTACGCGGCGGATACCAGATACGACGTCGGTGTGATGCTCGGACACTTCGCGAGCCGTAACTACACGATCGCTACGACCGAAGCCGGGGCGCTGCCCTTTTACTCCAGGTGGCGCGCCATCGACACGTGGGGTCTCAACGATGAATGGATCGCCCACAACGGTGGGATCACGCAGGAGTATCTGGAGCGGCAACGGCCGGACGTCGTTGTGTTTCATGACATCGGCGCACTCGGCACCGCGGACAAGCGACTAGAGAGGTGGGATCGGCAGGTCTCAGAGCTCTATGGGTACGTCGAACGCCACCACTTCATTCTCGCTGCGGTGTTCGGCAGCTCTTTGCACTACGCCTTCTACTACTACGTAAGGCCCGACCTCCCAGACCGCGACGAGATCGTGCAAGCCATCAGGTCAATGCCCCCGGGGGACGGAATCGGACGCGAAAACTTCACCCGTCTCTTGCCGCCCTGATAACCGAGTCACCGCTTTTTTAAAGCTCCCTCTCGCCATGGGTGGGGCCTGACCCTGGCGACCCGCATCATCACCGGGGCCAGGCGACTTCTTTGGGTGGTCAGACCCCGCGTGTCAGGATGCCACCTGACGGGTGCTGGACTAGCCGGGTCCGTCGCTGGCCGCGGCGAGCAACGGAACCACCACGTCGCTCACCGGCGTCGCCAAACCGTGCTGGGCGGCCTTGCGGACGATGACGCCGTTGCGGATGTCCCATTCCAATCGGCGGTGCGCTTCGGCGTCGGTCAGCATCGACGTCGTCAGATCCTCGGGCCCGGCGGCGAACATCTCGGTCATCTCGTCGATGACGGCGTCCGGCAGCGCGGCACCTTCGGCACGGGCCACGGCCAGGCATTCGGCGAGATAGCGGCGCGCCAGCGCGGCGACGTCGGCGCGGCGGAACATGCCGGATCGCCGCCCGGCCAGCACCATGAACCCGGCCAGCGCGTTGACCAACAGCTTGCGCCACGCCTCGGTCCTGAAATCGGGGTTCAGTTCAACGGTCATCCCGGCCGGACGCAGCACCGCCGCAAGGGTTTCGGCGTCCTCGCCGTCGGGCAGCACCAGCCGCACGCCGGTCCGCAGCCGTACCCAGCCACCGGGCTGTGGCTCCGCGGAGAACCAGACCACGGCAGGCACGATGTGGGCCGACGGGCTCGCTCGGCCGACCCGCTCGACCTGCTCGACACCGTTCTGCAGCACGCAGACAACCGTGTTGTCGTCGCACAGCCGGTCCAGCCAGCCGGCCGCCTGTTCGTTCTGAGTGTCCTTGACCGCGAGCAACACCACGTCGACGCGTCCGTCGACCTCGCCGGGGTCGGTGAGTACTGGACCTGGCACCACGATCGGCGTGCCTGAATCCGGACGCACCTCGATCTGGTCGCGTGGCGTGTGCCCGCACAACGTCACCCGATGACCGGCGGCATACAGCAGTGCGGCGACGGTGGAACCGATTGCTCCAGGACCGACAAGCGCTATCGAGCTACCCACCGTGCCCAACGTACCGACGGCTGCTGTGGCTTTACCGTGGACGCATGCCCGATCCCTCGTTACGCCGCGCCGCCGCGGCCGATACCGCCGCCGTCGTGCAGCTCGCCGAGGCGGCCTACGAGAAGTACGTCGCCCGCATCGGGCGCAGGCCCGCACCGATGGACGCCGACTACGCCGCCCTCATCGGCAACGCCAATGTGTGGGTCCTGACATGTGACGACCGCCTGCTCGGCAGCCTGGTCACGATCGTGAACGATGACCACCTGCTGCTGGACTCGATCACTGTCGCACCGGAGGCCCAGGGCCACGGATACGGGGCACTTCTGCTTCGCCGAGCCGAGGACGACGCCCATAACGCCGGTTTGCCCGAGGTGCGCCTCTATACCAATGCCGCGATGACCGAGAACGTCGCCATGTATCCGCGGTTCGGCTACGTCGAAACCCACCGGGGTGGGCAGGACGGCTTCCGCCGGGTGTTTTTCAGCAAGCGCCTGTAAGGCTTAGGACGACCACTTCGTCAGGTAGCACTGCGGGCTGTACGGAGCGTCTTGGGCGATGGCCACCTGGCCGTCGATGGACACCTCACAGTGTGCGTTCGGAGCGGCCTGCCCACCATGTGTGGTGCTTCCGACCTGCAGGAATGCCCACTGCGGGTCCGCGAGGGTGGTCTGGAAAACCCAAGGCGCGTCCGGTGACACGGTGATGGTCTCGCGCTTCATGAATGCGTCGGAGTTCGCGTTGAAAGCGTCCTTGCTCGGCGGCTGCGCAGTCAGATAGCTGATGGTGAAGTCGTACGTGCCACCCGTTGCGAGCGTGTAGGTCACCTGGTGCCCGGGCGCCGGATCGGCGTTCGACACCGCGTGAGTGGCCGCAACACCGGTGGCCGCCATCATCAGCGCCGCCCCAACCCTTGCTGTCACTTTTCGCATATGGCCCATATCGGCCACGCTACCGACAGCGTTACCCGTGTCGGCATCCGGTCGCGCACAGCGAATGAATAGCAGGTTAACGAGTTCGTCACACACAGATATGTCACAGAAACTTACTCGCTCTAACGTCCGCTTCGACACCAGCCGTGGGTTCGGGGGCCATCAGGTCTGTCGAGGCCCAATGCTTGTCGTTCCCAACATGAAAGGGCCTCTATGCATCTCCGGCGTTCCGCTCTGAATCGATCGGCACTGGCTGCGACAAGCCTCATGGTAACGGCCGGCCTCGTGCTGTCCGGCTGCGGCAGCAAGGCGAGCGAGACCGACACAGCAAAGTCCGATTCATGCGTGGACACGTCCGGGCCCAATATCAAGGTGGGTTCGCTGAACTCCCTGTCGGGCACCATGGCGATCTCCGAAGTCACCGTGCGCGACGCCATCAAGCTCGCCGTCGACGAGATCAACGGTAAGGGCGGTGTGCTGGGCAAGCAGGTCCAGATCGTCGGCGAGGACGGGGCCTCTGACCCGGCGGTTTTCGCCCAGAAGGCCGAAAAGCTGATCAAGGACGACTGCGTGGCCGCGGTGTTCGGCGGGTGGACCAGCTCGAGCCGCAAGGCCATGCTGCCGGTCTTCGAGAGCAACAACTCGCTGTTGTACTACCCCGTGCAGTACGAAGGCCTTGAGTCGTCAAAGAACATCTTCTACACCGGTGCCACCACCAACCAGCAGATCGTGCCGGCCCTGGACTTCCTCAAGGAGAAGGGCCTCAAGACGCTGTACTTGGTCGGCAGCGACTACGTCTTCCCGCAGACCGCCAACCGCATCATCAAAGCGTACGCGGCGGCCAACGGTATCGAGATCAAGGGCGAGGACTACACGCCGCTGGGCTCCACCGACTTCTCCACCATCGTCAACAAGGTCCGTGCCTCCAACGCTGACGCGGTGTTCAACACCCTCAACGGTGACTCCAACGTCGCGTTCTTCAAGGAGTACACCAACGCCGGATTGACCGCGCAGAAGATGCCGGTGGTCTCGGTGTCGATCGCCGAGGAAGAGGTCCAGGGCATCGGCGCGCAGAACATCGTCGATCAGCTGACCGCGTGGAACTACTACCAGACCGTGGACAACCCGGTGAACAAGGCGTTCGTGGCCGCGTACAAGGCCAAGTACGGCGAGAACAAGCCGACGTCGGACCCGATGGAGGCCGCGTACGTCTCGGTCTACCTGTGGAAGAACACCGTGGAGAAGGCGAAATCCTTTGACACCAAGTCGATTCAGGACAACGCGGGCGGCGTCACGTTCGACGCGCCCGAGGGTCTGGTCACCATCGACGGCGAGAACCACCACATCACCAAGACCGCGCGCATCGGCATGATCCATCCCGACGGCCTGATCTACACCATCTGGGAGTCCCCCGGCCCGATCACCCCGGATCCCTATCTGAAGTCCTACCCCTGGGCCAAGGGACTATCGGGCTAACGCAGGGGCGAGCGAAGCGACGGGGAACTAACACAGTGGATGTCCTTGTCGGACAGCTGGCAACAGGATTGAGCCTCGGCTCAATCCTGTTGCTCGCCGCGTTGGGGCTGGCCCTGACCTTCGGCCAGATGGGCGTCATCAACATGGCGCACGGCGAATTCATCATGGTCGGCTGCTACACCGCCTTCGTGGTGCAGAAACTGATCTCGAATGCCGGTGCATCGCTTCTGGTTTCACTGGTCGTGGGATTCGTGGTCGGCGGTCTGCTCGGAGTTCTGCTGGAAGTCACGTTGATTCAGCGGATGTACGACCGTCCGCTGGACACGCTGTTGGTGACGTTCGGTGTCGGGCTGATCCTGCAGCAGGCCGCCCGCAGCATCTTCGGTGCGCCCGCCGTCAACGTCACCGCGCCGACGTGGCTGTCCGGCGGAGTGGAGATCCTCGGGGCGGTGGTGCCCAAGACCCGCGTCTTCATCCTCGTGCTGGCCGTCGTCTGCGTCATCGTGCTGGCATCGGTGCTCAAGCTCAGCCCGATGGGCCGTCGCATCAGGGCGGTCGTGCAGAATCGGGATCTGGCTGAGACCAGCGGTATTTCGAGCCGCAGGACCGATATCACCACGTTCTTCATCGGATCCGGCCTGGCCAGCGTCGCGGGTGTCGCCCTGACGCTGATCGGGTCCACCAGTTCGACCATCGGACAGAGTTATCTCATCGACGCGTTCCTGGTGGTCGTGGTCGGCGGGCTGGGCCAGATCAAGGGCACCGTCATCGCCGCGTTCGCGCTCGGACTGATGAACTCCTTCATCGAGTACAGCACCACCGCGTCGCTGGCGAAGGTGGTCGTGTTCGTGGTCATCGTGATCTTCCTGCAGGTTCGCCCGCAGGGGTTGTTCACCGTGCGGACAAGGAGTTTGGTATGAGAGGCCTTGTCGGCCGGTGGCAGACGTGGGCCGGGTTCGCGCTCGCCGCGGTCGTGCTGTTCGGGGTGGCACCGGCGCTGCTGTCCAGCTTCCGGCTCGGCCTGCTCGGCCAATACCTGTGCTATGCGATCGTGGCCGCCGGCATCGGGCTGGCCTGGGGCCGCGGCGGCATGCTCACACTGGGCCAGGGCGTGTTCTTCGGCCTGGGCGCCTACATGATGGGCATGCACCTCAAGATCGCCGACGCCGAGGTCCGCAAACAGGCGGTCCCGGATTTCATGCAGATCGCGGGAATTCCTGCGCTGCCGTCCTATTGGGAGCCGTTCGCCTCCTCAGCGTTCACGCTGGCGGCGATCGTCGTGGTCCCGACTGGCATCGCAGCGCTGCTCGGGCTCGGCGTGTTCAAGCGCCGGGTCAAGGGCGCCTACTTCGCGATCCTGTCCCAAGCGCTGGCCGCCGCACTGGCCATCCTGCTCGTCGGCCAGGCGACATTGGGTGGCAGCAACGGGCTCAACGGTTTTCGCACGTTCTTCGGGTTCAAGCTCTCCGATCCGGTGAACCGGCAGATGCTGTACTTCATCGCCGCGGGCACCCTGCTCGTGGTGGTCGCGGTCGTGCGCCAGTTGATGCAGAGCCGTTACGGCGAGCTCCTCGTCGCGGTGCGCGACGGCGAGGAACGTGTGCGGTTCCTGGGTTACGACCCGGCCAACATCAAGGTCGTCGCGTACACCGCCGCCGCACTGTTCGCCAGTATCGCCGGTGCCCTGTTCGCCCCGATTATCGGCTTCATCACCCCGGCTCAGGTCGGCGTCGTGCCGTCCATCGCCTTCCTGATCGGTGTCGCGATCGGCGGACGAACCACACTGCTCGGGCCCATCCTCGGCGCCATCGGTGTGGCGTGGGCGCAAACCGCGTTCTCCGAACGCTTTCCGTCGGGCTGGACCTACGCCCAGGGCTTGTTGTTCATCGTCGTCGTCGGATTCTTCCCCGCCGGGTTCGCCGGTATCGGGGCCCTGTTCCGCCGTCGCCGCCGCACCAAGGCCGACGCCACGCCCAGCGGTGAACCCGATCCGCTGAGCGAGTCCGAGCCGGTGGGAGCCGCACCATGACCGAACTCGCAGAACCGGTAGCCGGCGGCAATGTCGGCATGGGCACCCAGTACCTCGAAGTCCGTGGTCTCACCGTCGATTTCGATGGGTTCAAGGCGGTCAACGAGGTCGACCTGACGCTGTTCCAGGGCGATCTGCGATTCCTGATCGGCCCCAACGGCGCCGGGAAGACCACCGTTATCGACGCGATCACCGGGCTGGTGCCCGCCACTGGGTCGATCGACAAGTCCGGCGTCGATCTGCTGGGCAAGAAAGTCCACCAGATCGCGCGGCTCGGCGTCGGCCGGACCTTCCAGACCGCCAGCGTGTTCGAGCAGCTGACCGTGTTGCAGAACCTCGACATCGCTGCGGGGGCGGGCAGGTCGTGGTTGACCCTGCTGCGCAGGCGCAAAACGGTGCTGCCCGCCATCGAAGAAGCGCTCGAGACGATCGGGCTCACCGAGCTGGCCGACCGGCCGGCGGGCGTACTTGCCCACGGCCAGAAGCAGTGGCTGGAGATCGGCATGCTGTTGGTGCAGAACGCCGACGTGCTGCTGCTCGACGAACCGGTCGCCGGGATGAGTGGCGAGGAACGCGAAGAGACTGGAAACCTGTTGCGCCGCATCGGGTCCTCGCGCACGGTCGTCGTCGTCGAACATGACATGGACTTCATGCGGGCGTTCGCCACCTCCGTCACGGTGCTGGCCCGCGGCCAAGTGATCGCCGAAGGGTCGGTGGCCGAGGTGCAGGCCAACCCCAAGGTGCAGGAGGTCTATCTGGGTACTGCGGCGGCGGGCGCGGACGGAATTCCGGACGAACTCATCGAGGAGACCTCGTAATGCTCCAGCTCATCGATGTGCGAACCGGGTACGGACGATCGCAGGTGATCCACGGTGTCAGCATCGAGGTGCCCTCCGACGGGGTGGCCGCGGTGATGGGGCACAACGGTGCCGGCAAGACGACACTGCTGCGCGCGGCAGTCGGCTTGTTGAAATGCAGTGCGGGCAAGGTGCTGCTGCACGGCGACGACGTGACCAAGATGCGGCCCAGCGCCCGGGTCGCGCGCGGGCTGGCGTACGTGCCGCAGGGCCAGCAGTCCTTCGGCCAGCTGACCACCGCGGAGAATCTTCAGGTCGTCGCCGACGGCCGCAAGAACGGTAAACAGCTGATCGACGAGCAGCTCGACCTGTTCCCCGCGCTCAAGGAATTGCTCGCGCGCCGAGCCGGTCTGCTCTCCGGCGGTCAGCGCCAGCAGCTGGCGATCGCGCGGGCGCTGATCACCAGCCCGAAGATCCTGATCCTCGACGAACCCACCGAGGGCATTCAGCCGTCGGTGGTCGCCGAGATCGAGGCGGCGATCACCGCGCTGACCCGGCGCGGCGATCTCGGCGTCCTGCTGGTCGAGCAGCACATCGGCTTCGCGCTGGAATCGGCACAGCAGTACTACATCCTGGAGGCCGGCCGGGTGACCTCCAGCGGGACCGGCGGATCGGCGTCGGAGGCCGACGTGCGGGCGGCAATGGCTATCTAGCGGCTATCTAGACTCACCGCATGCCCCGCATCCTGCGTGAGGTCGGTGGTTTGGTGATCGCCGAGGACGGCCCGTTGGTGCTGGTCGTCGACCGCGGCAATGGCCCACCCGCGGTGCTGGCTTTCGTGAGCGGTGTGGTGATGCTGGTCTTCGGCGGATTCGGCGCGGTCAGTCTGGCCACGGCTGGGCCCGCGTGGCTGGGCATCGGTTTTCTCGCCGTCGGGATGGTCGCCGCGGCGGTCACGACGGCGACGGTGCGGCGCATCCGGCGCACACGATCGATCCCGGTGGAGAGTTACCGTCCGGTGGCGGTGTTCGACCGCGCCGCCCGTCTCTACCGCGATGCCGACGGCCGTGTCGTGGCCCCACTGGACGCGGTCACCTTTCACCGCCGCATGCAGGTCGGATCCAGTTCGCCCAAGCTGGTGGCCGACACGCCGTCCGGCGCCTACGTGCTTGTGCGGGGCAACCCGTTCACCGGCGGACTCGGTGACCTCGATACCGTGCTCACCGCTGCCGTCGCGATCTAGACTTCGATCGTGAACTGTGTCACTGCGGTGAACAAGATTCGCCGACGACGCGTCCTCAATTAGGTGACCCAACGTCCACGCTGGGGCGTGAACAACGCTGTCAGCCGTAGATCGGTTCTGATCGGCCTCGGCGCAGTCGGCGCCTTTCTCGCCGTCGACCTAGGCGCGGTCGCCTACGCCAACAGATGGATCGGATCCGACGGCACCCGCAAGGTATTTCTGGACGGATTCCGGACGGTCAACGGACCTCAGCTCGGCTTCCGCAAGAACCATGCCAAGGGCGTCGTCGTCACCGGCTACTTCGAGAGCAACGGCAACGCCCAGGATCTCAGTCGCGCCGCGGTATTCCGGCCGGGCCAGGTTCCCGTCGTAGGCCGCTTCTCGCTGTCCGGCGGCGATGCCCACGCGCCCGACACTCCCGGTGCGGCCCGCGGCCTCGGGCTGGCGTTCGGGTTTCCCGGCCGCGCGCAATGGCGGACCGCGATGCTGAATCTCCCTGTATTTCCGGACAATTCGCCGCGCGGATTCTACGACCGACTGCTCGCATCGAAGATCGTGCCGGGTACCGGGCAGCCTGACCCGGCGGCCACGAAGGCGTTCCTGGCCGCCCACCCCGAGACCGCCGCCGCCATGGCGATCATCAAGAAGCACCCGCCGACAACGGGATTCGGTGACAGTACCTTCCGCAGCCTCAACACCTTCTACTTCGTCGACCACGCCGATGTGCGCACCCCGGTGCGTTGGTCGCTTGTGCCGCAACAGAACACCGCACCGTCACCGAAGCCCGGCGACACCAACGGTCTGTTCGACGCGCTGATCCGCCAACTACAGGGCGGGCCGTTGCGGTGGCATCTGCTGATCACGATCGCCGAGCCCGGTGATCCACTGACCGACGCCACCGTCGGGTGGCCCGCCGACCGGCGCAGCATCGATATCGGTCTGCTCACCCTGACCGGTGTGGCGACCGAGGCTCCCGGCAATGCCCGCGATATCAACTTCGATCCCCTGACATTGCCCGACGGCATCGAACCGTCCGACGACCCATTGCTGTCGGCCCGGTCTGACATCTACGCGGCGTCGTACCGGCAACGCACCGGCGAGCCGAAATCGCCGTCGGCGGTCCAGGTGACAGAGGTCGGCGCGTGACCGCCGTCGACCGCTATCCCATCCGCACCCGAATACTGCACTGGCTCACCGCCGTCCTGGTGTTCACCGCGTTGTTCGTCGGGTTCGTGATGGTGAATTCGCTGGGCGGCTACGGCGCCCTGGTCGGCGTGCACATGACGCTGGGGGTGCTGATCCTGTTGGTCGTGGTGGGTCGCGCCGCCAACCGCTTCACCCACCGCACGCCGCGGTTGCCGGACACCGTCGGCTCAGTCGAACACCTGCTGGTGGTCGGCTCCGAAATCGGCCTGTACGCCCTGATGCTGGCCCAACCCCTGGTGGGGTGGGCAATGGTGTCGGCGGGTGGCCGGCCCGTCGTCGTGTTCGGCTCGTTCGCGCTGCCGCGGATCGCGCCGTTCGACGCCGACCTGTACTTCGTGCTGCGGCAGGCGCACTCCGTGATCGCCTACCTGCTCGTCGCGGCGATCGCCGCGCACGTGTCGGCGGTGCTGCTGCACACCCTCACCCTGCGCGACCGGATGCTGAGCCGGATGACATTCGGCACGCGCCGCGACTGAACCAGGCATCATGGCTGCTATGCGTACCGCGCATCTGGTCGGTGCGGCCGTTCTGGCTGCCGGAATAGTCATGGTGGGTCCAGGTGCAACCGCGGGCGCCTGCGCCTGCGGCGGCATCGTCAGCCCGGACCTCGACGCGCGCGTGACCGGCGAGCAAAGCCTGGTCACCATCGATGGCAATGCCGAGACCATCGTCATGCGGCTGGATCTGCACTCCGTGGCCGACAACGCCGCGTTGATCGTGCCCACCCCGACGCCGGCCACGGCCACAGCAGCAAACCCCGGCCTGTTCACCGAACTCGAGCGGCTGAGCGCGCCTCGGATCGAGCCCGGCCGAAGCCGGCGCAGCGGTCTCGACGAGGCCGGTGCGGTGCCCGGCGGTGGCCCGACCGTCGTCGCCCAGGTGCAACTCGGACCCATCGAAGCGACCACACTCACCGGTGGCGACCTCACCGGCGTGCGCCGCTGGCTGGAGGAAAACGGCTACTCTATGCGACCGGAAGTCACCGCCCAGCTCGATCCGTACCTGAGGCAGGGTTGGTCATTCGTGGCGATGCGACTGACCGGCGAGCAACCGCTCAGTGGTCAACTCGACCCGGTCCGGCTGGACTTCACCTCCGACAAGCTGGTGTATCCGATGCGAATGTCGGCCGCCGCCAAGGACACTCAACGAGTTGTTGTCTACACCCTGGCTCAGCACCGGATGCAACGCACCGACGCCGACGCCGCCCGCCAGGACATCGCCGTCGACTACGCCGGCTCAGTCCAGGGACGGACCAGCGATCAGACACTGACCGCATTGAGCGCCAAAAATCCTTACCTGACTAGGATTTCGACGACGATCACCGAACCTTCTTCGATCACAACAGATTTCGTCTTCGGCCCCGCACCCACTGACGATCCGTATCAGCGGGTGATCGGCCACGGCGAGAGCACGGATCGCACCGCCGCGCTTCTGCTGGCGTTGGGCGCCTCTGTCGTCGTGATCATCGTGGCGGCGGCGGTCGGCGTGATCTGGACCCTCTGGTACCGGCGATCGGTGCGATGAGCGTCAGCCCGCGTCGAGCAGATGCGTGTCGTCTGATCGCGCTACCACCAGAGCCCTCAGCCGGCCGAACAGGTCGATGGCCGATTGGATGGCCTGATCGACGAATGGGCCGAATTCGGTATCGCCGGCGCGATAGCGCCGCTCGGCCAGCACACCGATCAGACGCGGGTCCGAGGACTCGAAGACCGTGGCGGCGACCCGCGGGGCGGCGTCATTCCATTGTTCGACCAACGCCGCGACTCGGGTGCGCTGCTCGGCCGGGTAATAGCGCTCGGTCGTGATGCTGATCTGGACCGCCGCTCCCGAAGGCCCGCACGGCCGCAGGTGCACGTGCAGGCGGCCGTGATAGGCGTTGACCAGGAAGAAGTACTCGTCGTCGTGGTGGCCGCGGAAGTGCCGCACCTGTCGGGTACACAGGTAGCTCTCGATGAGCTGGGCGCCGATCGCGGTGTTCATGACTGTAAAACGGGCCGCATGGACGACACGGTTCCCAAAAAGTCCAAGGTTGCGCCAAGAATCCATTGAGAATTGGTTAAATGAGGGTGCATTGCCCACAACTTGAATTCATTTGTTATAGCCGATTGATCGGCGCGTGATTGGCGTGCCGCAATCTTTCGTCTTTCCCTGCGCGTCTGCTGAAAGCGTAGTAACTTCTGCCGCAGCAGTAACTCCAATGCACACAAGGGACAAGACAATGATCAAAGGTTTGTTGACGGCGGCTGCTGCCGCCGGGGCCATCGCGCTCGCCGGCGCGCCCGCTGCGTGGGCGATCACCAACGCGGAGGCGGACTACATCAAGGACCTCACCAACGCTGGAATCGCCGGCGACCAGGCGGCTTTGATTGCCGACGGGTACACGATCTGCAAGGCACTGTCTGGGGGCGCAGATCCCAACGCGTTGTCGCAGACGTACTTCACCAACTCCGGCCAGATCAGCCACGCACAGGCGGACGCCGCGATCAATTTCGCGAAGACCGACCTTTGCCCGGCTGGCTGATAGCCAACTTTTAGAACCGAGAGCGCGGCTGGCCTGATCTAGGCCAGCCGCGTTGTCACTTCAGTGATAACCGCGTCGAACGGCACATCCCTTTGCGTGCCGGTGGCGAGATCTTTGACGCCCACGGTGCCGGCCTCGATATCCCGGTCGCCCGCGACGAGGGCAATCCGGGCGCCCGAACGGTCGGCTGCGCGCATCGCGCCCTTCATACCGCGGTCGCCATACGCGAGATCGACCCGAACTCCCGCCGCGCGCAGGCCCGCCGCCAGCGTCGCAAGCACCAATTTGGCCTGCTCGCCCAGCGGCACACCGAACACATCGCAACGGCTCGGGTTTCCGGCCGCCTTCCCCTCCGCGCGCAGCGCCAGCACGGTGCGGTCGACACCGAGCCCGAAGCCGATACCCGACAGGTCCTGGCCGCCGAGCTGGCGCATCAGCCCGTCGTAGCGGCCGCCGCCGCCGATCCCGGACTGCGCACCGAGGCCGTCGTGCACGAACTCGAACGTGGTCTTCGTGTAGTAGTCCAGTCCCCGGACCATTCGCGGATTGATCACATACGGCACGGAAAGCGCGTCGAGGTGTGCGAGCACGGTCTCGAAATGCTGCTTGGCGACATCGGAGAGGTGATCGAGCATCACCGGGGCGTCGGCGGTCATCTCCCGCACGTGCGGGCGCTTGTCGTCGAGCACCCGCAGCGGGTTGATCTCGGCCCGCCGCCTGGTGTCGTCGTCGAGGTCCAGCTTGAACAGGAAGCTCTGCAACAGCTCCCGGTACTGGGGACGGCAGGTGTCGTCGCCCAGCGAGGTGATCTCGAGGCGGAAGCCGTCCAGCCCCAACGACCGGAAGCCGGCGTCGGCGATCGCGATCACCTCGGCGTCCAGCGCGGGATCGTCGACGCCGATGGCCTCGACCCCGACCTGCTGCAGCTGCCGGTACCGCCCGGCCTGCGGGCGCTCGTAGCGGAAGAACGGGCCGGCGTAGCAGAGCTTGACCGGCAGCGCGCCACGGTCCAGCCCATGCTCGATAACCGCCCGCATGACGCCCGCGGTGCCCTCGGGCCGCAGTGTCACCGAACGCTCACCACGGTCGGCGAAGGTGTACATCTCCTTCGACACCACATCGGTGGACTCACCGACGCCGCGGGCGAACAGTGCGGTGTCCTCGAAGATGGGCAACTCGACGTCGCCGTAGCCGGCCAGCCGGGCCGTCCGAAGCAGGCCGTCGCGAACTGCGACGAACTCGGCCGACTCGGGCGGCAGGTAGTCGGGAACACCCTTGGGTGCCTGGAATTCGCTCACGTAGTCAGACCTTCGAGGAATGGGTTGGTACGCCGTTCGAGACCAATGGTGGTGGATTCACCGTGTCCCGGTAATACCAGGGTGTCATCGTCGAGCACCAATAATTTCTCGACGATCGAGCCCAGCAGGTCCCGACCGCTGCCGCCCGGCAGGTCGGTGCGACCCACCGTCTGCTTGAACAACGTGTCCCCGGTAAACGCGAGCGGGTCTCGCAGGCCAGCCCTATCGACCCTGAACACCACCGAGCCGCGGGTGTGGCCCGGCGTGTGGTCGACGGTCACCGTGATCCCTCCGAGTTCGAGCTTGTCCCCGTCGCGGTCGAGCTCGACGACCTGCCTGGGTTCCCGGAACAGCGCACCGAGCGCGATCTGGCCCAGTCTGGGCCCGAAACCGCGGATCGGGTCGGCGAGCATGTAGCGATCCTCCGGGTGGATGAATACCGGGCAGCCGAATGTGTCACCCACCTTCTGCGCCGACCACATGTGGTCGATATGCCCATGGGTCAGCAGCACGGCGGCCGGGGTCAGCCGATTCTCGTCGAGAATGCGGCGCAGATTGCCCATCGCACGCTGACCCGGGTCGACGACAATGGCGTCGGCCCCGGCGTGTGGGGCCAGCACGTAGCAGTTGCATGCCAACATGCCAGCCGGGAACCCGGTGAGCAGCACGTCGTTCAGTTTCCCATCCCGGCGCTAGGTGTCCTGTGGCGGAGGGTTCAAGTCCACGCCTGACTGCCACGCGGCATCGTGCAACCCGGAAATGTATTTCCGCACCTCGGCATCGGCCTGCGCCCGCCGAGCGGTGACGCGTGCCTGCCGGGAATTCTCGGTGGCGACCCCGATGGCGAAGAGGCCGACAAACACCAGGCCGCCGTAGAAATTGCCGAACAACGACCAGGTAAGCACTCCGGAAAGGGCTGTACCCACCGGCAACACGACGAGTAACGCGAATATTGACCCCGGCTTGGCGTTGCGCACGTGCACCCCCGTCCGGCCTGTGGCCGAAGCGTAGGTCGGCGGGCTAAGAGCCGGCTGATAGGTGCGCGAGTGTGATCGAAGAAGATGTGGAGCGACCGCCGTTACTCTCCCTCAGCATCAGCTGGCACACTCGGTGCCGACGCAACCGATCACCAACGGAGGACCACCACGGTGCCGACCAACGAACAACGACGTGAGACGGCCAAGCGCAAACTCGAGCGGCAGCTGGAGCGTCGCGCCCAAAAAGAGAAGCGTCGCCAGCTGTTCGTCGTCATCGGCGGAGTCGTCGCGATCATCGTGGCCGCGGCCCTGGTCGCGACGTTCGTCCTGACCAATAAGGACGACAAGACCACCACCGCCGCATCTTCCGCGCCGAGCAGCGCACCGGCCGACGCGGGTGGCCCCACCACCGCTCCCCCGGCCACCGGCGGTCTGCCGGCGTTCAAACCCGGCGCGAACCTCGGGGCGAACTGCCAGTACCCGGCGTCGTCGGAGCCGGCCAGCAAGAAGGTCGACCCGCCGCACAGCGGCAAGGTGCCGACCACCCCGCCGACGGTGAGCGTCAGCATGAGCACCAATCAGGGCAACCTGGGGCTGATCCTGGACAACGCCAAAGCCCCCTGCACGGTCAACAGCTTCGCCAGCCTGGCCCAGAAGGGCTTCTTCGACAACACCCCCTGCCACCGGCTGACCACGTCGCCGTCGCTGTCGGTGCTGCAGTGCGGCGACCCGACCGGCAGCGGCACCGGCGGGCCCGGCTACCAGTTCGCCAACGAGTACCCCACTGACCAGTACCCACAGGGTGATCCCGCCTTGGACCAGCCGGTGGTCTATGCACGCGGAACGCTGGCCATGGCCAACGCCGGACCCGGCACCAACGGCAGCCAGTTCTTCCTGGTCTACAAGGATTCGCAGCTGCCGCCGAACTACACCGCATTCGGCACGATCGACGCGACCGGCCTGGCCACGCTGGACAAGATCGGTGCCGCCGGGGTCGCCGGCGGCGGTCAGGACGGCAAGCCCAAGACCGACGTGCAGGTCAAGTCCGTCCTGCTGGACTAGCCGGCCATGAGCGACGCTTGCGGAGCGAATCAAAAGCGGACATGCAGGACCCGAGCCCGCGAGGGGACCGCATGAGCCAACCGCCGTACTACCCGCCGCCACCGCCACCGCACTACGGTGCGCTCTACGGAGCTGGGCCGTATCCGTATCCGTATCCGGCCCCGCAGCCCACCAACGGGATGGCGATCGCGTCGCTGATCTGTGCGTTCGTTTTCGCGCCGCTGGGCATCGTGTTCGGCCACATCTCGCTGTCGCAGATCAAGAAGTCCGGTGAGGAGGGCCGCGGGCTGGCGATCGCCGGGCTGGTGATCAGCTACCTGGTGACCGTGCTGAGCATCCTGGTCGTGATCGCCAGCATCGTGTTCTTCTCCTGGATGGCGCGGGAGTTGGAGCGCACGGGCGGAGCAGGCATTCCGCGGCGGACGACCACCGCCGCACCCGGCAGCGACCAACTGCCGCCCTTCAACCCGCCGGCCACCCTCGGCGCCAACTGCCAGTACCCGGCCACGGCCACCCCCGCCGACAAGCCCGTCAAGCCGCCGCCGGTCGGCAAGGTGTCCACCTCGCCGGCGACGGTGGACGCGACGGTGGTCACCAACCTCGGCCCGATCGTTCTGCACCTCGACAACGCCAAGGCGCCGTGCACGGTCAACAGTTTCGAGAGTCTGGTCAAGCAGAACTACTTCGACAACACTCCGTGCCATCGGCTCACCGACGCGCGGTCACTATCGGTGCTGCAGTGTGGTGACCCGACCGGCAACGGAACCGGCGGACCGGGATACCGGTTCGCGAACGAGTACCCGACCAACCAGTTCCGTCCGTTCGACCCTGCACTCAAGCAGCCGATCACGTATCCCCGTGGCACGCTGGCAATGGCCAACGCCGGACCCGATACCAATGGCAGCCAGTTCTTCATCGTGTATCGCGACTCGAAGCTGCCGCCGACGTATACGGCGTTCGGCCAGGTCGACAAGACGGGCTTTGGGGTGATCGAAGATATCGCCGCGATCGGCATCGCCGGCGGTTCCGACGACGGCAAGCCGGCGAAACCGGTGACTATCAAGTCGATTCGGCTGAACTGAACCTACTCGACTAGCCCGGCAGGCCCTGCTCTTCGGTGGGCAAGGGCGCCGGTCCTTTGATGGCGGGTACCGCGACGGGCAGGTCGGCCTTGGCCGGACCCGGCGACTGCGTGACTGTGACCCCGGTGGACATTTCCGAACTCAGGAACGAGCCGGTCTCGGTCTGCGGAGTGGCGGCCACCGCGGCGAATGCACCAAGCGAGACGAGCGCGCCCGCCCCGATAGTGGCTGATAAAACGTGAAACCTGTTCATAGCGAATCTCTTTCCAAGAGGCGTCTTGGCCGTTATGAACAAGGGCGTTGCGGCGGTTGGTTATTCCATTGATTTCAACGAAATAATCTGCAGCGCTGCGGCGTTGGCCAAAGTGTTATGCCTACTCAACTGCGGTCTGCCCTCCAAACAGCCGCGGGTACGCGGAGCGGCTCCGGACGCAGGGGCGATCATCGCGTGCCGACACCATCCCGGCTGCCTGGCCTGGTACGTGAATGGTGGCGGGCCCTAACTGATGCCGGCCACGTCAGGCCGCGCTCGTCACCCGGTAGACGTCGTAGACACCCTCGACATTGCGGACCGCGTTGAGCACGTGGCCGAGATGCTTGGGATCGCCCATCTCAAAGGTGAAGCGGCTGATGGCCACTCGATCGTTCGAGGTGGTCACCGAGGCCGACAGGATGTTGACCCGCTCATCGGCCAGCACCCGGGTGACGTCAGAGAGCAGCCGATGCCGATCGAGCGCCTCGACCTGAATGGCCACCAGGAACACCGACGTTGGCGACGGCGCCCAGGTCACCTCGATGATCCGTTCGGACTGCTGCTGCAGCGAACCGGCGTTGGTGCAGTCGGTGCGATGCACGCTGACTCCCCCGCCGCGGGTGACGAAGCCCATGATGTTGTCGCCGGGCACCGGGGTGCAGCACTTGGCCAGTTTGGTCAGCGTTCCGGTCGCGCCGGGCACCGCGACGCCGGTGTCGTCGTTGCTGCGCTGGCGCACCGGCATGGTGGCCGGCGTCGAGCGTTCGGCCAGTTCATCTTCGGCGCTCTCGGCGCCACCGAGCTGGTCCACCAGCCGCTGCACCACGTGCCGGGGTGAGACGTGGCCCTCCCCGACGGCGGTGTAGAGCGACGAGATATCCGCGTACCGCAGCTCTTGGGCCAACGCTCCCATCGCTTCGGCGTTGACCAGCCGCTGCAACGGCAGGCCGACCCGGCGGACCTCGCGGGCGATGGAGTCCTTACCGGCCTCCAGCGCTTCCTCGCGGCGTTCCTTAGCGAACCACTGCCGGATCTTGGCCTTCGCCCGCGGCGAGACCACGAACGTCTGCCAGTCCCGTGACGGGCCCGCGTTCGGCGCCTTCGAGGTGAAAACCTCGACCTGGTCGCCGTTTTCGAGCTTGCGCTCCAGCGCGACGAGTCGACCGTTGACCCGGGAGCCGATACACCGGTGGCCGACCTCGGTGTGCACCGCGTACGCGAAATCCACCGGGGTGGAGCCGGCCGGGAGTGTGATGAGGTCACCCTTCGGGGTGAACACGAAGATCTCCTGCACCGCAAGGTCGTAGCGCAGCGATTCCAGGAACTCGCCGGGGTCGGCGGCTTCCCGCTGCCAGTCGAGCAATTGGCGCATCCACGCCATGTCGTCGATCTCGGCCGCGGCGTTCATCGCAGGAACTCCGTTGCGGCCCTTGGATTCCTTGTACCGCCAGTGCGCGGCGATGCCGAACTCGGCCGTCTTGTGCATGGCGTCGGTGCGGATCTGCACCTCCAGCGGTTTGCCCTCAGGGCCGACGACGGTGGTGTGCAGCGACTGGTACACCCCGAATCGCGGCTGGGCGATGTAGTCCTTGAACCGGCCGGGCATCGGCTGCCACAGCGAATGCACAACGCCCACAGCCGCATAGCAGTCGCGGATCTCGTCGCAGAGAATCCGCACACCCACCAGGTCGTGGATATCGTCGAAGTCGCGGCCCTTGACGATCATCTTCTGGTAGATCGACCAGTAGTGCTTGGGCCTGCCCTCGACGGTGGCGGTGATCTTCATCCCGGACAGCGCCGAGGTGATCTCGGCCCGAACCTTGGCCAGGTAGGTGTCCCGCGACGGGGCACGGTCGGCGACCAGTCGCACGATCTCTTCGTAGCGCTTGGGATGCAGGATCGCGAAGGACAGGTCCTCGAGTTCCCACTTGACGGTGGCCATACCCAGCCGATGAGCAAGCGGGGCAATGACTTCCAGCGTCTCACGGGCCTTGCGGGCCTGTTTCTCCGGCGGCAGGAACCGCATGGTGCGCATATTGTGCAGCCGGTCGGCGACCTTGATGACGAGCACTCGCGGATCGCGGGCCATCGCGATGATCATCTTGCGGATGGTCTCGCCCTCGGCCGCCGTGCCCAGAGCCACCTTGTCCAGTTTGGTGACCCCGTCCACCAGGTGGGCGACCTCGTCGCCGAAGTCGGCGGTCAGCGCCTCCATGGCATAGCCGGTGTCCTCGACGGTGTCGTGCAACAGCGCGGCCACCAGCGTGATGGTGTCCATGCCGAACTCAGCGAGGATGTTGGCGACGGCGAGCGGGTGGGTGATGTACGGATCGCCGGAGCGGCGCAGCTGATCGGCGTGCTTGGCCTCGGCCACCTCGTAGGCGCGCTGCAGGATCGCCAGGTCGGCCTTCGGGTACATCTCCCGATGCACGGCGACCAACGGTTCCAGAACCGGGTTGACGGTGCTGCGCTGTGAGGTCATCCGGCGCGCGAGCCGGGCGCGAACCCGGCGCGACGCGCTGCTGGTGGTCTTCGGCGTCTCGACCCGCGGTTCGGCGGGCGGAATGTCGGAAACCGGCGCTGCCGGCGCGGCGGTGGCAGCGCCGTTGTCGTCCACCACGCCGTCACCTCCTGCCATCGGAACTTCGAGGATATCTCTCCTCGAAGTTCTCCAGTGGCAGGCCCGGGCTGTCGGGAGCTAGGCCCGGGCTATTCCGGCGCTAGTCCTGGGCTGAGGTGATCGGCTTCTCCTTGATGACGTAGCTGCCCGCCTCATTCGGGTTGGGTGTCGTAAAGGTCGCGCCGTTGAGCTGGTAGGTCGAGTTGCCCAACTTGATCGTGAAGTCACCGGTCACGTTCCACACCGGCACCGAGCCTTCGATCCACGCGGTTTTTCCGGCTCCGACCGGCACGTTCATCGTCTGGGTGAAGGTGTTCGTCTTGACCCAGGTGTGCGAGTAATTGGCCGTGATTTCGATGTTGATCAGCGACGCGAGCTTGGCCAGCGCACCGCCGGAGAGCTTGACCGACAGGCCGACGGTGTCGGACTGCGACACCTGATCGGCGATCGCGATGCTGTACGTGGTCGGCGTCGACGTCGTGTTCGACACCGGGGTGCCGACGGTACGCACCGGGCTGAATCCCTTCGTCTCGCTCTTCGCAATGAAGCTGCAGCCCGCGATCGAGCCGTCGTAGCAGACGTTGGGCAACACCGCCGCGATCTTGGCCGCGTCCTCGGGCCCGAGGGTGATCGTTGGGCTGTCCTTGTCCAGCGCGATGGCCATCCGGTCGTTGGGGACGCTGCACTGGCCCCCACCGCCGGCCGAGCACTGCGTTTCCCTCGGCTTGGTCTTGTAGGTGACCTGGAACGTGGTGCCGGTGTAGCCGTCGGGGATATACCCCGGGTTGGACGGGGTCGCCCCGAAGCCCACGGTGCCGAATTGCGGCGTGACGGAGCCGACGCTGAACAGGTACCACGTGACGCTCCAGCCGGCCTCTCCGCCGGGCAGGATCACCGTGCCGACCGCCGGGCCACCATCCAGGTCTCCGGTACCGCCGTTGTAGCCGGTGAACTTGATCGGCGCCAAGGTGTAGTTGCGGAACCAGAAACTCTCCGAGATGCCCAGAGTGGGCATGACCCTGACATTGACCGGGACCACAGTCTGGCCCTGCTGCCCGTCGTCGGAGACGACGATGAAGTTGTCGACACCACCCGACTCGGCGAATTCGTTGGTCGGCTTGTAGTAGTAGGTGCCGTTGGGGTTGATCGTCAGCGTGCCGTTGGCCGGCCCCTGGACGATCTTGTAGGTCAGCTTGTTCCCATCGGGGTCGGTCGGCAACAGGTCGCCGAGCACCTCGCCGGTGACGAACTGGTACACCTCCCGCGGGTGAAGGACCGGGACGCCGTTGGCCGTACTGGCGTCCGTCGCCCGGCGGATGGCGGCGACAGCGTCCAGGAGCATGGTGCGCAGCGGCAGCACCGGGCCGACGCCCCCGACGTTGGCGGGGTTCGGGGTGTAGCCAAGCAGCCCAGCGAGATTGGCGACGAACATGTCCACGCCGACGGCGATCGGTGACGGGCCGCGCAGTTTCTTGACCGCGGCCGACGACGCCAGAGGCGAGGTCTCCGTGACGACAGTTGTCGCAGCAGCGGGCACCCGGGCCGCGCGTGCGGTGCCGGTCTTGTTGGGCGCCTTGGCTGTTGGCGTCGCCGCCGCGGCTCGCGCCGGCTGCTTCGCCGTGCGGCCGGCACCAGCGGTTGCCTTGGTGGGCGCCGCACTACTGGATGCCGACGATGCATCCGATGCCGAGGAATCCGCGGCCGCGGTCGCGCAGTTGCTGCCGATCACGAGTCCCGCCCCGATCGCGAATGCTGCCGCGGCGAGTCGCGGAACCAGAATGGTCGAATGCACGGGTGCCTCCTGTGACAGGCCCCCGAAGGGCCCAAATGTGTTGTCACAGAGAGCATTGCGTAATTGTCTTGCGCGTAACAACGCAAACGTCAGACGGCCACGGGTCGTTTGCCAGGTCGCCATGTGGCCGCCCGGGGCGTTAACCAGACTCAGATGCTCTGGAGGCTCGCTACCTGCAGCGGGGCCACTTTGTCCCGGCCGCCGAGCCCGGACAGTTCCAGCACGACCGCCGCGATCGAAACCTCTGCTCCACTGGCCGCCAGCAACGCAGCGGCCGCGGCAAGCGTCCCGCCGGTGGCGAGCACGTCGTCGATGATCACGATGCGGCGCCCCGTCAGGTCGAGGCCGTCGGCGGGGATCTCCAGCGTCGCCGTGCCGTATTCGAGGGTGTAGGTCTGGCTGTGTACCGGCGGGGGCAGCTTTCCGCCCTTGCGGACGGCCAGGACGCCGATGCCGAGCTGGTGGGCCACCGCGCCACCCAACAGGAAACCACGGGCGTCGATCCCGGCCACCAAGTCGGCGCCCGCCGCGATCTCGGCCAAGGCTCCGGTGACGACCGCCAGCCCCGTGGGATCGGCCAGTACCGGGGTGAGGTCTTTGAATTGGATGCCCGGCTCGGGAAAGTCGGACACCTCGCGCGTCAGCGCCTTGATGACGTCGACAACGGACTCGCTCACTTCTCGAACACCCATCGATCCATGTTCCAGCCCGCGCCCCACTTGGTCGGATTGCCTTCCACGGCATACATCTTCTTCGACGCCAGCACCGTGCGCTGCTGACGGTACAGCGGCAGGGTCGGCATGTCGCCCCACAGAATCGGCGAACTGTCGCCAAGGAGCCTGGCCTGTTCCTTCGCGTCGGCGGTGACCGCCAGCGCGGAGATGATCCCATCGATCTGCGGGTTGAAGTAGCGCGGCAGGTTGTTGCCGTTGCCGGAGAACAGCGTGTAGGCGTCCAGCGCCGACGACCCGGTGGAGCCACTGCCCGACGCGCCGCCGGTGCTGGCCAGCAGGACGTCGAGCTTGCCGTCACGCAACGTCTGTGGGCCGGTCGTGTCCGACGTCGTGTCGACGACCGTGATGCCCGCGGCGGCACAGGATTTGGTGATCGCGCCGACGGTGGCCGCCAGCCGCGGGTTGGGCGCCTGGTAGCCGAGGCGCACGGTCAGCGGCTGGCCACCGAGTGCGTCGCGGGCGGCATCGGGGTTGGCCGGACCGAACTGGCCGGCGATCGCGACGCCTTCGATACCGCTGAACGCATCATCGCTGGCCGGGTTGAGCCGGACATTGGAGATTGGCGTCTCGGCGTTCAGCGCGATCAGATCGCGCGGGGTGCACAACGCCACCGCGCGCCGGGCCGGCGGCGCCGCCAGCGGCCCGTCGGGCGCGAAGATGAGCTGCTCGATACCGCCCGACGGCAGCTCGTGACGGTCATAGCCGTCGGGCGTGGTCAGGGTGCCCGACGATCCGGTCGCCACGTCGACGACCTGGAACGTGCCGTTGTTGATCCGGTCCTGCACGTCGACGCCGCGCGGCCACACGGTGATCCGCTTGGTGATGGGCTTGGCGCCCCACCACCGGTCGTTGGCGGTCAGCACCACCGCCCCTTCGGGCAGCACCGAATCGATCTTGTAGGGCCCCGACGACGGGAACCGCTTGAGGTCGACCCCGGGCTTGAGATCCCACACGGTGTTCCACGCCTGGGCAATGCGGTCGACGGCGGCCGGATCGCCACTGGCAATGGTGCGGGTGACGTCCAGGCCAAGCATGTCGCCGATGACGTGCGACGGCATCATCGACGTCGCGGTGAACAGCTGCAGGTAGTCGACGACCGCGCGGCCCGGCAGATAGGTCACCCGGGCCTTCTTCTGGCCTGGCTGGCAATCGACGTTGTCGATGTCGAGATAACCCGCGCGGCTGGCGGCGTCGAAGGCCGGGAACCGCCCGGACTGCGCAGCCCACGCCAGCACCATGTCGTCACAGGTCACCGGCTTGCCGTCGGAATACACGGCTTTGTCGGAGATCTGGTAGTCCAGCACCAGCGGGTCACGACCGACCACCGACACCGAACCGAAGTCGTGGTCGGCCAGCACCTGCCCGTCGGGACCGTGGAAGTTGAAGCCGGCGAGCACGCGGGCGAAGGCCTGCGGGCCTGCCGAGGCGGCACCGGTCACGGTGTTGGTGTTGTAGGTGAGCAGCATGCCGTCGACGGCGTAGTTGATCTGGTCAGCGGCGCTGCCCGAGCACGCCGTCAGCACACTCGACGTGATCACTCCCACGACAGCCGCCACTGCGACAGCGGCGGCGCGCCGGCGCCTGACAACCATGGGTCGCTATCGCCCTCGGGTACTGCGCTTGCCCGTTGGCCGGCTCGGTCGGGCACCCGGCGAGGGCTTGCTGCCCACTGCCGGGGTCCCCCCGATGGCTGCTTCGGCCGGGACCGCGTCACCGGCCTTGTCCAAGTCGGCGGCACCGCCCGTGACGACCTCGGCGGCGCTGGCCGCCGGGTTGCGCCGCTTCAGCACCCGTCGGGTGTGAGTGCGGACCAGGTCGGTGCGCTCGCGCAGCGACACCAGCAGCGGGGTGGCGAAGAAGATCGACGAGTAGGTGCCGACGATGACGCCGACCAGCTGCACCAGCGCCAGGTCCATCAAGGTGCCGACGCCGAGCAGCCAGACCGCCACCACCATCAGCGCCAGAATCGGCAGCACCGAGATCAGGCTGGTGTTGATCGAACGCATGAAGGTCTGATTGACCGCGAGGTTGGCGTGTTCGGCGAACGTTCTTCGGGTGGTGTGCTCGAAGGCGTGGGTGTTCTCCTCGACCTTGTCGAACACGATGACCGTGTCGTACAGCGAGAAGCCCAAGATCGTGAGCAGGCCGATGACCGTGGCGGGTGTTACCTCAAACCCGACGATCGAATACACGCCTGCGGTGACGATCAGGTCGAACACCAGGGTCAACAGCGCCGAGATCGCCATGTACCGCTCGTAGCGGAAGGTGATGTAGATGGCGGCCAGCACCAGGAACACCCCGAGCGCCAGCAGGGCCTTCTTGGTGATCTGGTCACCCCAGGTCTCCGAGACCGCCGAGTCGCTGATGACGGACTTGCTGGCCTGCCCGTCGGCATCCTTGGGCGCGAACGCTTCGAACAGCGCGGTGCGCAGTTCCTCGGTCTGCTGGTTGTTCAGCGCTTCCGAGCGGATCTGCACGGTCGCCGTGGCGCCGTTGCCCACGAGCACGACGGATTCCGGCGACTTGCCCAGGGTCTTGTTGTAGACGTCCTCCACCTGCTGAGTGGTGACGGTGCCGTGTTGCCCGGCGACAGGCATCGAGACTTTGGTGCCGCCCTCGAAATCGATACCGAAGGTGAAGCCCTTCACGGCGATGCTGACGATGCAGACGGCGACGATCAACGCGCTGATCCCGTACCACATCTTGCGTCTGCCGATGACCTCGAAGGCGCCGGTGCCGGTGTAGAGGCGGATGAAAAAACCGTGCTTCGGCGCGCCGGCGACGGCGGTTTCCAGATCGGGTGCCTCGACGGCGGTGGACGTGATGTCGTCTGCGGTGTCCTTGGCCATGCCGTTACCCCCGTCCTGTCGCTGTTGCGGCCGCTCGGCGTTCCCTGGCGATCTGCTGCACCGCGCCGAGACCGTTGAACGCCGGTTTGGCCATGGTCGGCGACTTCGATGCCAGGTAGACCAGCGGCCAGGTCACCAGGAACACCACCACGACGTCGAGGATCGTCGTCAGGCCGAGGGTGAACGCGAAGCCCTTCACCTGGCCGACGGCGAGGAAGTACAGCACCGCGGCGGCCAGGAACGTCACCGCGTTGCCGGACAGAATCGTCTTACGGGCCCGCGCCCAACCGCGTGGTACCGCCGACCGGAACGAACGGCCCTCGCGTATCTCGTCTTTGATGCGTTCGAAGAACACGACGAACGAGTCGGCAGTAGTGCCGATACCGATGATCAGACCGGCGATACCGGCCAGGTCGAGGGTGTAGTTGATGTATCTGCCCAGCAGCACCAGGATGCCGAACACCATGGCGCCGGAAGCCACCAGCGACAGCGCGGTCAACAGGCCCAGCACGCGGTAGTAGAGCAGCGAGTACAACAACACCAGCGCCAACCCGATGGCACCCGCGACAAGACCCGCCCTAAGCGATGCCAATCCCAGTGTCGCCGAGACGGTTTCGGCCTCTGACGATTCAAACGACAGCGGCAGCGACCCGTACTTCAGGACGTTGGCCAGCTGTTTGGCGCTGTCGGCGGTGAACGGCGGATTGCCGCCACTGATCTGGGTGCGCCCGCCGGGAATGGCCTCCCGGATCTGCGGGGCACTGACCACCTCGGAGTCGAGCGTGAACGCCGTCTGCGTGCCGATGTTGGCGGCGGTGAAGTCGGCCCAGGTGGTGGCGGCCTCGTCCTTGAACGTCAGGTCGACGACATAGGCGCCGCTCTGGTTGTCCAGCCCGGACGTGGCGTCCTTGATCTGGTCGCCGCTGATGATCGACTTGTCCAGTACGTAGATGTACTTGTGGTCCTCCGAGCACGCGACCAGCGGCAGGTTCGGGTCGTCGTTGCCGGCCAGGATGTCCGGCTGGTCGCACTTGCCCGCCATGTACTGCACAGCGATCAGCAGCAGGTTCTGGTTGGTGCTCTGGCGCAGTTCCTTCTCGAACTTGATGCGCGCGGCCAGGTCCTTACGCGGGTCCGGCGGCGGCGCGGGCTGGCCTGGCGCGGGCGCTCCAGGTGCAGGTGCGCCGGCAGCCGGGGCTGCGGTCGGCGGTGCCGGCTGCCCGGGAGCGGGCGCGGGTGCCGGGGTCGGTGCCGGTTCGGCCGGGTACGGCCGCGGCTGCGGCGCCGGAGCCGCGGGATTGGCGGGCTCGGGTGCAGCTGGCGGCGCGCCAGGCGCGGGTGCCGGTGCTCCCCCGGGCGCGGGCGCCCCGGGGGGTGGTGCGCCGCCGGGTGCGGGTGTCCCGGGTTGCGCCGCGCCACTGACCCCCGCGGCCTGCATCTGCTGTTTGATGGCGTCGATCGGGATCGGCTGGCCGATCACCGGGCGGATGAACAGCCGGGCGGTCTGGCCGAGGTTGCGCGCCTCGTTGCCGTCGTTGCCGGGAACGGTGATGACGAGGTTGTCGCCGTCGATGACGACCTCGGAGCCGGACACGCCGAGACCGTTGACGCGGGCGCCGATGATCTGTTGCGCCTGGTTCAGCGCATCACGGGTGGGCTTGGAGCCGTCCGGAGTGCGCGCGGTCAGCGTGACGCGGGTGCCGCCCTGCAGGTCGATGCCCAGCTTGGGGCTCGATTTCTTGTCTCCGGTGAGGAAGACAAGTAGGTAGACCCCGATCAGCAGGACCAGGAACAGCGCCAGCCAGCGGTAGGGATGCACCGGCGCCGAAGACGATGCCACGTTGTTGTCTCTCCTAGCTTTCTCGCTTAGCGGTCCTCTGAGCTCCCGCTAGAGGGTACGTGGTGTGCCTGGCGATCAGTCTTTGGTGAGTCGGTCCGCGTCGCTGCCGGTGATTTCGGTGGCTCCGGACTCCACGTCATCGGCCGCTTCATCGTCGGCCACGTCGGGCACGATGCGCTCGCGGACCGCCAGCTTCAGCCAGGTGGTCACGACGCCGGGGGCGATTTCGAGGTCAACCGTGTCGTCCGTGATCGCGGTGATGGTGGCGTGCAGACCGGAGGTGGTGGTCACCTCGTCGCCGACAGCGAGGGACTCATGCAGGTCGATCGTGGCCTGCATGGCCTTGCGCTGGCGCCGGGAGGCGAAATACATGAATGCGCCCATGATGACGATCAGGGGCAGGAAGACGAGCAGGTCCATGGCGGCACGATTCTTTCGTATCGGGTGCTGGGTCAGCGCTCCGCGACCATCCGGTCACGCGCTTCATAGCTGCCCAGTCTGCCATTGTCTTGGTTCGGCTCCGACCGGCACCGTCGATGGAAGATGGTCAGATGGACCTGATCGACACGTTGCGCAGCACCGGCTCGGTGCGCGAGTTCACCGATGAGCCCGTCGACGACGCCGTGCTGGCGCGCATCCTGGACACCGCGCGTTTCGCCCCCAGCGGCGCCAACGCGCAGGCCTGGCGGGTGGTGGTGGTCAAGGACCGCGCGATTCGGACCCGCCTGCGTGACCTCTATCTGACACCCTGGGTGGACTATCTGACGTTGACAGCGGCCGGGCTGCGGCCGTGGTCGCCGGTCAACGACCGCGACGCGGAGGCGGCCGCGCTGGCTGCGGAGACCCGGCCGGGAGCCGATACGGCGGTCGGCGGAATGGCCGCGCACCTCGACGAAGTCCCGGTGTTGCTGGCGATCTTCGCCGATCTGTCCCAACTCGCCGCCGTGGATCGCGACCTCGACCGCTACTCGCTGGCCGGCGGCGCGTCGGTCTACCCATTCGCGTGGAGCATCCTGCTGGCCGCGCGGGCCGAAGGCCTCGGCGGCGTCCTGACGACCATGCTGATCCGGGCCGAGGACGAGGTGAAGCAGCTTCTGGGCGCCGACGATCCGTTGGTGTTGGCAGCGGTGATCGCGCTCGGCCACCCGGTTCGCCAGCCCCGCAGGCTCACCCGACAACCCGTCGCATCCTTCACGACCGTCGACCGGATCGACGGCGCGCCGTTCTCGCCCGACGCCGGTTAGACACCAACCGATTACGTCGAATTTGCCTCTCTTGACGACGTAATCCACTATTAATACCGCCCTCGAACCGGGTTTTCCGTTGCGTCGCGCCGTCGCCCGACTAGGCTCGGATGGCCCGCCGCGTTCGTGCCACCTTCGTCTAGGAGAACAGAAGTGACCACCCTCGAGCAGAGCCGCAAACTCGTCACCGACATCCCCGGCCCCGCATCCCTCGAGTTGTCCAAACGCCGGGTCGCCGCGGTGTCGCACGGGGTCGGCGTCACGATGCCGATCTATGCCGCGCGCGCCGGCGGCGGGATCATCGAGGACGTCGACGGCAACCGGCTGATCGATCTGGGTTCCGGGATCGCCGTCACGACGATCGGCAACTCCTCGCCGCGGGTGGTCGAGGCCGTGCGCGCGCAGGTCGCCGACTTCACCCACACCTGCTTCATGGTCACGCCGTACGAGGAGTACATCGCCGTCGCCGAGCACCTCAACCGCCTCACCCCCGGCTCGTATGAGAAGCGTTCAGCGCTGTTCAACTCCGGTGCCGAAGCGGTGGAGAACGCGATCAAGATCGCGCGCGCCTACACCCGCAAGACCGCGGTGGTGGCCTTCGATCACGCCTATCACGGGCGCACCAACCTGACGATGGCGCTGACCGCGAAGTCGATGCCCTACAAGAGCGGCTTCGGCCCGTTCGCGCCGGAGGTCTACCGCGCCCCGATGTCCTACCCCTATCGCGACGGCCTGATCGACAAGGAGTGGGCCACCGACGGCGAGTTGGCCGCCGAGCGGGCGCTGACCGTGATCGACAAGCAGATCGGGGCGGCGAACCTGGCCGCCGTTGTCATCGAGCCGATCCAGGGCGAGGGCGGCTTCATCGTCCCCGCGCCCGGGTTCCTGCCCGCGCTGCGGGCCTGGTGCTCCGATAACAACGTCGTGTTCATCGCCGACGAGGTGCAGACCGGTTTCGCTCGGACCGGCGCGATGTTCGCCTGCGAAGACGAAGGCATCGAGCCGGACCTGATCGTGACCGCCAAGGGCATTGCCGATGGCCTGCCGCTGGCGGCGGTGACCGGCCGCGCCGAAGTCATGGACGCACCACACGTCAGCGGCCTCGGCGGCACGTACGGCGGTAACCCGGTGGCCTGCGCGGCCGCACTGGCCACGATCGAGACCATCGAGCTCGACGGGCTGGTGGCGCGCGCCAAGCAGATCGAAGCGGTGATGAAGGACAAGCTCGGCCGGATCCAGGCCGACGACGACCGGATCGGTGACGTCCGCGGCCGCGGCGCGATGATCGCCGTCGAACTCGTGAAATCCGGTACCGGCGAACCGGATCCGGACCTCACCAAGAACCTGGCGGCCAAGGCGCACGCCCAGGGCGTGCTGGTGCTGACCTGTGGCACCTTCGGCAACGTGCTGCGCTTCCTGCCGCCGTTGACGATCAGCGACGAGCTGCTGCTCGAAGGGCTCGGAGTGCTGGCCGCGATCCTCGCCGATCTCTGAGGCGGACCGCGATGACCACCGTCAAGAACTTCATCAACGGCGAGCTCGTCGACTCGGTCAGCGGCGGCACCATGCCGATCGTCGATCCCTCGACCGGCGAAAAGTACGGCACCGCACCGATTTCCAACGAGCAGGACATCGACAACGCCTATGGAGCCGCAGCCGCGGCGTTCGCCGACTGGAAGCGCACCACACCGTCGCACCGGCAGAAGGCGCTGCTGGGTTTCGCTGATGCCGTTGAAAAGAATGCGGAGGCGCTCATTGCCGCCGAGGGTCGCAATACCGGCAAGCCCAACCACGTGACGGCGGCCGAGGAGATCCCTCCGATGGTCGACCAGATCCGGTTCTTCGCCGGTGCGGCAAGGATTTTGGAAGGCAAGTCGGCCGGTGAATACCTGGCTGACCACACCTCGTGGATCCGCCGCGAGCCGGTCGGGGTGATCGGTCAGGTCGCCCCGTGGAATTACCCGATGATGATGGCGATCTGGAAGTTCTGCCCGGCCATCGCCGCGGGCAATACCGTCGTGCTCAAGCCCAGTGACACCACGCCGGTGACCACCGTGATGCTGGCCGAGATCGCCGCCAAACACTTCGGGCCCGGGGTGCTCAACGTGGTGTGCGGCGACCGGGTGACCGGCGCTGCCGTCGTCGCGCATCCGACCCCGCAGATGGTGTCGATCACCGGATCGATCGCGGCCGGTCGCGCGGTCGCAGTCAGCGCCGGAGGGCATCTCAAGCGCACCCACCTCGAGCTGGGTGGTAAGGCGCCGGTCATCGTGTTCGACGATGCCGATATCGCCACCGCCGCAGAGGGAATCGCGACCGCCGGCTACTTCAACGCCGGGCAGGACTGCACCGCGGCCACCCGGGTGCTGGCCCGCGCCGGCGTCGCCGAAGAGCTGACCGCCGCACTGGCCGAACAGGCCAGGGGCGCGGCCACCACCTTCGGGCGCCCGGCCGATGACGAGGACGCCTGGGTGCCGCCGGTCAACAACCCCAACCAGCTCGACCGGGTGCTCGGCTTTCTGGCCGACGTGCCATCGCACGCGACGGTCGCCGCGGGTGGAAATCGCCAGGGCGACAAGGGTTTCTACGTCGAGCCGACGGTGATCGGCGGCCTGCGCCAGGACGACCGTCAGGTCCAGGAGGAAATCTTCGGCCCGGTCATCACCGTGCAGTCGTTCGCCGACGAGGACGAGGCCATCCGCTGGGCCAACGGCACCGAGTACGGGCTGGCGTCCTCGGTGTGGACCAAGGACGTCTCGCGCGCAATCCGGGTGTCGAATGCCCTGGACTTCGGCTGCGTGTGGATCAACACCCACATCCCGCTGGTCGCCGAGATGCCGCACGGCGGCTACAAGGCCTCAGGGCACGGCAAGGATCTGTCGATGTACGGCTTCGAGGACTACACCCGCATCAAGCATGTGATGGCTTATACGGGCTGAGCCCCTCCCCTTTCGCCCAAACCGACATTTCGCCGCAAGAGTGCGAGTAGAAACCGGCAAAACGTCGATCTCGGTGAGGGGCGTTCACCGGTGATGCGCACCGTCGACCATCGAACTCGCGAAGTCTCCCAATAGCGTCTGGCGCAGGCGCGCCATATGAGCGGCGCAATGCTCTTGCGCCCCTTCGGCATCGCCTGCGGCGATCAGGTCGACGAGTTGCTCGAACGAGCGGATCGTGCGCCGCCGCGAGGAGATCGGCTCGTCACGACTGCGGGTCAGCGCATCGGCCACCGCGCGGACGATGACTTCGTTGATCATCTCGCAAATCAGGATGAGCGTCTGATTGCCGGCCAATTGGACGATGTCGCTGTGGAAGCGAACCATGACGCTGGTGCAGGTCATCGGATCATCCACCGTGCTCTTCATCTCGGTCACCAGGTCGCGCAGCTGCTCGGCAGCGCGCTGGTGCCCGCGCGATGCGGCCACCATCCGGGTTGCGGCGGGCTCGATCACCGCACTGGCCTCGAATACGTCGGCCAGCGAGACACTGCGTGATTGCAGCACCAGCGCCGCCGCGCGGGCGGTCACGCGCTGATTAGGCCTGTGCACGACGACACCACCCTGCGCGCCGCGAACGACGGAGATCAAACCTTCGGCCTCCAGGATCCGCAACGACTCTCGCAGCGACGGCCTGGACACATCGAACCGCTCGATCAACTCGGCCTCGGTGCCCAGCAGGTCACCCTCGTCGAGGTCGCCGGAAATGATCAAACCGCGCAGTTCGTCGGCGACCTGCTTCGGCTTGCCCGAGGACGTACCCGCCGGCATGTGGCCCCCTTGGTCGACGGTCAACGCGGATCTCTACAAAGATACCTCTAGAGGATTAAATGTGCGAAGTCGCTCGCCTCGATACCAGGGAGTGCCCATCGATGAAATCGCAAGCGGCAGTGCTGCACGGCGTGGGCCAGGACTGGCAGATCGAAACCATTGAGCTCGACCCGCCCCGAGCGGGCGAGGTGCTGGTCAAGATGAGCGTCGCGGGCATCTGCCACTCCGACGATCACTTCGCCACCGAAGACAGCGTTCCCGACGAGAACCTGGTCGCACTGATCGAAGCCGCCGGAATGCCTCTGCCCGAATGGTTTCCGCTGCTCGGTGGGCACGAAGGCGCGGGAATCGTGCACGAGATCGGGCCTGGGGTCACCACGTTGCAGCCGGGCGACCACGTCGCGGTGTCGTTCATCCCGTCCTGCGGCGACTGTCGATGGTGCGCTACCGGCGCGAGCTATCTGTGCGATGTCGGCGGGCGGGTGTTCAGCAAGAACATGATCACCGACGACACGCCCCGGCGTCATTTGGGCGACCAAGACCTGATGGCGCTCATGCAGGTCGGCACATTCTCTGAGTACGTGGTCGCCTCCGAACGGTCCTTCATCAAGGTGCACGACTGGATCTCGCTGGACGCCGATAACGTGGTGCTGACGTATCCGAGTGGCCGTATCGAGCGTGACACAGCAGGATTCCACTGGCACGACGCGAGCGGCCGATTTGAGATTCACGGCACCGGAGTCACCGACATCTTCACCGTCCACGTTCCGGAACAGGCCGGGATCGACGACCAGGCCTACTACCGTCACGAGCTACTGGCCGCCACCGGGACGATCGACGGCGTGGCAGTATCGGGCTATCTGCATCAGGACTATGCCTACGGCCCCGGGGGCAAGGTGTACCCGGAATTGCCGATTGCCCGCCAGCTGCAGGGGATGTGGGTGTCCTGGCTGCATGAATACCCCGACGGCGAGAGGGGCGGGGGTTCCTTCTGGCAGGGTCGCGACGGCGTGCCGTTCGGTCCCGGATACCAACTCAAGGCCGGAGTGACGACCGCGCACAACGACATCGTGGCCACGCCCACCTTCAACGCCGCAGGAAAGCTCACAGCGCTGGACACTGTGATCGGCGCCGATTCCTACGCATTCACCTTCGACACCGCCGGCAGCTACGTGCATTACTTCGGGCGGCTCACCAGCAGTTCCGACGCAAGGCATCCCGCGCGCAGCTGGTGCTGGGTCGAGTACGCGGGCGCGATGCTGAGTCCTGAAATCCTGGACATGGTCATGCAGCAGTATCGCCTCGCCCGCGGACGGTGACCGGGCCGCGGCTGCGTTCGTCCTCGGGCTTCGCCACCAGAGCAGCGACGTGCCTGCGGATCTCGTCATCGGTCCAGTCCAGCGCGATCAGACGGCTCACCGCATCGTCAGCCGGTCGGAAACACCGCGCAGCGACGAGCACGTCGACGTAAGAGTTGAGTTCGTCGAGAGCTTTGTTCTCAGCAAGCCCATCGGCCCAGCGCCAGAACAGCACCCAGTCATCCTGCGGCACACCCAGAGTCGCGCACACGACGGCGGTCCTGAGGAAGTCGGGGTCGGTGCTGAACATCGCGGTCATGTCATCAACTGTGGCCTGAAACCACTGTCCAGCATCAGCCATGTGGTGGATATCGCACAGTGACCTCGCTTACCCAAGAAGCCACCCGCCGTGCATCCACGGCGGGTGGCCCTTTAGAGCGCGAGCCCTCCCCGGCTCGCGCGGTCAGTGCGCGACAGGCGTCCGGCGCGAGCCGCCGAACATGTGTCGCCAGCTGCGATGCCGGTGCTCGTCGTCGACCTCGACCGGCTCCGCGGCGCGATGGCGTCGTGGCGCATCGATGACGGTGGTCGCGACCGTATCGTGCTCGACGGCAACCGGTTCGGCGACGACAGGACGCTGCGCGTAACGAACGTCACGCAGACTGCGCACCGACACCCGCCCCAGTGCCATCGCCCCGAAGAAGATGATCAACGCTCCCAGCCCGGTGAAGAAACCCAATTCGATCGCCAACTGGCCGGCAATGGTGTTGGACGCCGGCGACCCGAAGTCCCCGAGCTGCACCGGGCTGGCGAAGAGCCGTCCCACCACGAACCATGCTCCGGCGACGACCGCGAGCCACCCACCGAACATGGCGGTGGCCCGATTGCGTGACATCAGTAACAGCACGCCACCCAGCACGGTCACCGCGCCGGGGAGAACTTCCAGCCAGCCGCGAGCCGACGTCCACGTCCACGCGACAGCGGGGTCGTAGGCGAAGTTGAAGTACGGACCAACGAACGGAATCAGCGCGCCCCACGCACCCAGCAGGATGAGCAGGAAACCACTTGCCGCACCACGGGTGCGCGCGATCTCCATCCGGCCCACACCAGTATCGACGCGGGTTTCTACGTCTTTCATGACGCCTCCTTGGTCAGGGGGATATCCCCGTGATGAGGCTCGGGTACCCCGGTCGCAAGGGCCTCTAACAGCGTCCGCTGCAGGCAACGGACAGCAAGTTCACAGCTGATCTGAGCGTCAGCAGGGAATACCGTTAGCTTTGCTAACGTAGTTTGGATTGGACGCAACGAAGCGCCCCCAGTTCCTTTTTGTTTCTCTAGCTTGTTAATGGAGTTCCGTCATGCCGACCGATACTCGCGAAGCCCGGTTCGAGCAGCGCGTCGCCGATCTCTACGCGACCGACCCGCAGTTCACCGCCGCCACGCCCGATCCCGCCGTCACAGCGGCCGCCGCCCAACCGGGCCTGAGCCTGCCGCAGATCATCAAGACCGTCTTCGACGGCTACGCCGAGCGCCCCGCGGTCGGCCAGCGCGTCGTGCGGTTCATCGAGGACCCGCAGACCCATCGCACCACCACCGAGCTGATGCCCGAGTTCGAAACCATCACCTACCGCGAGCTCTGGGACCGCGTGCAGGCAGTGGCCGGCGCCTGGTCCGGCCGCGCCGTGCACACCGGTGACCGGGTGGCCATCCTCGGCTTCACCAGCGTCGACTACACCACCATCGACCTCGCACTGACCCAACTGGGTGCGGTGTCCGTGCCGCTGCAGACCAGCGCCGGAGCCACTCAGCTGCAACCGATCGTCGCCGAGACCGAACCGACGGTGATCGCATCGAGTATCGACAACCTCGACGACGCCGTCGACCTCGTGCTCGTCGGGCCTGCGCCGAAACTGTTGGTGGTCTTCGACTTCCGCCCCGAGGTCGACGATCAGCGCGAGTCGCTGGCCGCCGCCCGGGACCGGCTGGCCGGCACTCAGGTCACGGTGAGCACCCTTGCCGACGAGATCGCTTATGGCACAGGCCGTTCCATCGAGCCGGCCACAACCACCGAGGCCGACCCGCTGGCGCTGCTGATCTACACCTCCGGCAGCACCGGCGCCCCGAAGGGCGCAATGTATCCGGCCCAGAAGGTCGCTGACATGTGGGGGGCCGCGGCCGCACACTGGGACGACCGCCTCGGCGGGTACCCGACGATCGTGCTGAGCTTCATGCCGATGAGCCACGTGATGGGCCGCGGCGCGCTCTACGGCACGCTGAGCACCGGCGGCACAGTCTATTTCGCAGCCCGCCCGGACTTGTCGACGTTCCTGGAAGACCTGGCGCTGACCCGCCCCACCCAGCTGAACCTGGTTCCTCGGGTGTGGGACATGATCCACCAAGAGGTGCAAAGCCAGGTCGACCGAGCCGGAGCGGCCGATGAGGCGCAGGTGCTGACCGAGCAGCGCAACAGCCTGTTGGGCGGCCGATTCGTCTCGGTGATGACCGGCTCGGCCCCGATCGCACCCGAACTCAAGGCGTGGGTCGAGAGATTCCTGGACATGCACCTGATCGAGGGCTACGGCTCCACCGAAGCCGGTGCGGTGTTCGTCGACGGTGTCGTACGCCGCCCCCCGGTCACCGACTACAAGCTGGTCGACGTCCCCGATCTGGGCTACTTCGGCACCGACCTCCCGCATCCCCGCGGTGAACTGCTGGTCAAGACGACGCAGCTGTTCCCCGGGTACTACAAACGTCCCGAAGTGACCGCGGCGATGTTCGACGAGGACGGCTTCTATCGCACCGGCGACATCGTCGCCGAAACCGCCCCCGACCACCTGCAGTACGTCGACCGGCGCAACAACGTCCTCAAGCTCTCCCAGGGCGAGTTCGTCACGGTGTCGAAGCTGGAGGCCGCCTTCCTTGGCGGCCCGCTCGTGCAGCAGATCTACCTGTACGGCAACAGCGCCCGGCCCTACCTGCTGGCCGTCGTGGTGCCTACCGCCGAGGCGGCGGCCGGACACGACGCGGCCGAGCTCAAGGCCCTGATCGGCGAATCGCTGCAGGACGTGGCCCGCAACACCGGGTTGCAGTCCTACGAAATCCCGCGCGATTTCCTCATCGAGACAACGCCTTTCACGGTGGAGAACGGTCTACTGACCGGCATCCGCAAGCTGGCGTGGCCGCGGCTGAAGGAACGCTACGGCGCTGCCCTGGAACAGCTCTACACCGATCTCGCCGATGGGCAGGCCGACGAGCTGCGAGCACTTCGGCAGACCAGCGCCGACGCGCCCGTGCTGGCGACCATCACCCGCGCCGCAGGCGCGCTGCTGGGGGCGGCGGCCGCTGACCTGCAGCCCGATGCGCACTTCACAGATCTCGGTGGAGATTCCTTGTCGGCGTTGACATTCGCCAACCTGCTCAACGAGATCTTCGAGATCGAGGTGCCGGTGGGCATCATCGTCAGCCCCGCCAACGACCTGCAGGCGATCGCCGGCTACATCGACGCCGAACGGAGTTCGGGTGGCACTCGGCCGACCTTCGCCTCGGTCCACGGCGCCGGCGCCACCGAAGCGCGCGCCAGCGATCTGACGCTGGACCGCTTCATCGATGCCGCGACACTGGCTGCCGCACCACAACTGCCCGGCCCGAGCAGCGAGGTCCGCACCGTACTGCTCACCGGCGCAACCGGATTCCTCGGTCGATACCTGGCCCTGGAATGGCTGGAGCGGATGAGCCTGGTCGACGGCAAGGTCATCGCCCTGGTGCGCGCCCGCGCAGACGATGAGGCGAGGAGTCGATTGGACGCCACCTTCGACAGCGGGGACCCCAAGCTGCTGGCGCACTACCGTGAACTCGCTGCAGGGCATCTCGAGGTCATCGCCGGCGACAAGGGCGAGGAAAACCTCGGCCTGGACGCCCAGACGTGGCAACGGCTGGCCGATACCGTCGATCTGATCGTCGACCCCGCCGCCCTGGTCAACCACGTGCTGCCGTATCGGGAGTTGTTCGGCCCCAACGCAGTTGGCACCGCGGAGCTGATCCGGATTGCGCTGACCACCAAGGCGAAGCCGTTCGTGTACGTCTCGACGATCGGCGTCGGCGCCGGCATACCGCCGGGACAGTTCGTGGAGGACGGCGATATCCGCGCGATCAGCCCCACCCGGGCGGTCGACGACTCCTACGCCAACGGCTACGGCAACAGCAAGTGGGCCGGCGAAGTGCTGCTCCGTGAGGCCAACCACCTGTGCGGTCTGCCGGTCTCGGTGTTCCGCTGCGACATGATCCTGGCCGACACTACGTACGGCGGTCAGCTCAACCTGCCCGACATGTTTACCCGGATGGTTCTGAGCCTGGTGGCCACCGGTATCGCACCGGCGTCGTTCTACGAGCTCGACGCCGACGGGAACCGCCAGCGCGCCCACTACGATGGCCTACCCGTCGAGTTCATCGCCGAGGCGATCTCCACACTGGGTGCCCAGGTCACCGAAGGGTTCGAGACCTATCACGTGATGAATCCCTACGACGACGGCATCGGCCTCGACGAATTCGTCGACTGGCTGGCCGAGGCCGGCTACCCGATCCAGCGGATTGGCGACTACGGCACGTGGCTGCAGCGGTTCGAAACCTCGATGCGGGCACTGCCCGACCGCCAGCGCCAGTACTCCCTCCTGCCGTTGCTGCACAACTATCAGCACGCCGAGCGGCCGGTCCGCGGCTCGATCGCCCCGACCGAGCGGTTCCGCGCCGCAGTGCAGGACGCGAAAATCGGCCCGGACAAGGATATTCCGCATGTCACGCCGGAGGTCATCGTCAAGTACGTGACCGATTTGCAGCTGCTGGGTCTGCTGTAGGCCAATCGAGATCGACACCAGGGTCGCGATCAACGACGATCGACGACCCTGGTGTCGATTTCGCTGCGGGACGGGCCGCTAGCCTGCCCGCCGAACCTGGTCGACGATCCCAACGATGTGGTCGGCGACCAGGTTCGGCTGGTACAGCATCATGTTGTGGCCACTGCCGGTCGCGATGATGTTCGTGGTGCCCAGTGCCGCCGCCAGCATGTCGTTGGCCTGGTGAATCTGAGCCAGCGTGTAATTCTGCGGTGTCAGCGCTTCGGGTGCCGCGAACTTGTCGGCGCTGAGCACGATCGCCGGAACCTGTGGTAGCGGTGGCGCATCCTGAACGGCGGCAATCGCTTCGAGAATGAACACGCCCTCTCCCCCTGGCTCCGACGGCTGCATGCTGTCGCGCTCCCACGCGGCGTTCTGCACCGGAGTGCCGAGGCCCGGCAGAAATTCCGATACGCCGTCGACCATCACGATGCCCGACACCAGATCGGGATGCGTGCGCGCCAGCAGGTCGAGGATGAGTCCGCCGTAGGAGTGCGCGGTGAAGACGAATGGGCCCGCAAGGTGGGCCGCAGCGATCAGCGCGACGATGTCGTCGACGTCCTGCTGCACGGTGTGCGGTTGCGGTACCGGGGTGGACCGGTCGCCACCATCCGGCCGGGTGTTGGGCCGGTCGTAGGTGCATACCTGCGTCGTGCGTGCGACCGACGGCTGCACCGCGTCCGCGCTGGGCGTCAACTGTGCATCGAGGATCACGTCGTAGGGCGAGGACCGGATCGGATCGTCGGGCGGCACCACGTAGTTCCACGCCTGCGCGTAGCTTCCTTTGCCCGGGATGATGAAGACCGTCGGCGAACCACTCCCCTGACACTCCAGATACAGTTGCCGGCCGTCGCCGATATCGACAAGGCCCAACCCACCCCCCGGATCTGCCGAACCGCGTGCGCAACCCGCCACCACGATGAGCAGGGACAGCAGCGCCAACGATCGCGTCACACCGCGACGATACAACGGGCAGGTCCCAGACCCGAGCAGTACTATTCCTCGGTCAGACTTGCAGCTCGGGGCCAGCTGCGCGCGGTTCGGGAGAGAATGCACAAAGACATCGGCATGGCGGCGTGGATCCGGCGGTGGTGGCACCAGCCCGATCAATACGACTGGATGTCGGAATACCTTGCCTCGCGGCACCTCCAGCGCTTCAGCCGCTTCCTGATCGCTTCGGTCGTCTTCTTCCTCGGCGTGGTGCCCGTGGTGATGCTGTTCAGCCCGTCGGGCCCGCAAGGTCACACCCACCGGACCATCGCCGTCGCGATGTCGATCCTGTCCTTCGGCGGCGCGTGCAGCTGGCTGGCCGGCTGGCCGAGCCGACGCGTATCGACCCTGTTCGCCATCGGCGCCAATGCGGGAGTGACCGTAGCCTGCCTGATCGCCGGCACCCCGGCCACCGGCTTGCTGGCGTGCGCCACCTTTGCTCTGATCGCCGGCTACGTCGGTCTGCACCACTCCAGCCGGCTGCTGGCGGCGACGCTGGCCAATGCGATCGTCACCACGGTCCTCGCCGGAGTACGGATAGCTGAAGCGGGCGACACCGCAATGGCTGTCGGGCATGTGCTGGGCATGCTGATCGCCATACTCGCCGTCCCGTTCGGAAGCCAGTTGCTGCTGCATCTGCTGAGCCTCGACGCGAGGATGTCCGACACCGATTCCCTGACCGGACTGCGGAATCGGCGCGGCTACGACCAGTCGGTGCTGCAGCTGATTGCCGGAGCCGACAGGTCACAGTGCCTGGCTGTCATCCTGATCGACTTGGACGACTTCAAACAGATCAACGACACCCACGGGCATGGCTACGGCGATGCAGTGCTGGTCGCGGTCGCCGACAACCTGCACCGGGCGAGCGCGATGGATTCCGTGGTCGCCCGCCTCGGTGGCGAAGAGTTTCTGATCGCCGAGCTGACCGGACCGGACGAACCGCCACTGCGGGCGGAACGGCTACGCGCGGCCGTCGCCACCACGCCGAGTGAAGTGACCGCCAGCGTCGGCGTGGCGTCGATCGCGCTGAACGACATCGGCGGAACCACGACCACGGCCCTGACCGCGCTGGTCGACGCGGCCGACGCGGCGATGTACGAAGCCAAGCGAGCGGGCGGCAACCAGGTGCGCCACCGCACCACAACGAGCCCAAGGGCCTAGGCCGAAACGACCTCACCTGAGCCATACCCTTGAAACTGAGTTGAACTCAACTTAGGCTGGCGACGTGACGGTGGCGACGACGGCGCGCGGTGTTCAGGCCCGGGAACGACTGATCGACGCCGCGACAGCGGAACTGGCGGAGACCGGCCGCTTCGAGGTCGCCGCGGTCGCACGACGGGCCGGAGTCAGCGATGGTCTGCCCTATCGTTATTTCGGCACCCGCACAGGCCTGCTCGTCGCCGTCATCGACGCGTTTTATCAGCGGTTCTCCGACTCGATCGCCCTGCGCACCTACGACGCTCGAACCTGGGCCGAGCGGGAGCGTGAACGCATCAGCGACTGGGTGCACTTCCTTTACCGCGAGCCCGCGGCGGCGGCGATCTTGTCCGGACTCGGCGACGGCGAGCTGGCCACCGCGCGCAGTCGCTGGCAGCAGGAGATGAGCAAGATCGGTGCGCGCAACATGGCCCAAGGACAACGCGACGGCGAGATACCGGCCGACCGCGACCCCGAGTATCTGGCCGCAGCCACGATCGGCGGCACCAACGCCGTCGTCGCGGTGTGCTTGACCCGCGACCCCCGCCCACCCGCACCTGACGTCATCGACCAGCTGTGGGCCTTCGTCGCAGGCGCAGTCGGCCTCAATCCAAGCGCGAAAGGCTAAACCCATGTCCCGCAACACTTTTCGCGTTGACAAGGTCGAAGATCTCTACGCCGATATCGCCGGGACGTATCGCTCGACCGCGACCGCAGCAGCACCAGGAGTGCACGTCGACTCCGACGTGGCACAGCTCGAGCGCGACGGGTACGTCGTCATCGACGGCCTCCTCTCGCCGCAGCAATGCCAGGACATCGCCGCCGCGGTAGACCCACTGCTCGGACCGGTCGGCCGAAATGCCTTTGAAGGCTTACACACTCAGCGGGCCTACAGTCTGCTGACCAAGACCCGCGCCTGCGACGGGATCGTGGAGCATCCGCGAGTGCTGGCACTGCTCGACCGGTTGCTGATGCCGAACTATCTGCTGTCTCAATTGCAGGCCATCAGGATCGGCCCCGAGGAGAGCCGGCAGTTCCTGCATTTCGACGACGGCATGTATCCCGTGCCGCGCCCGCGCCCGGCGTTGAGCGCAGCCACCATCTGGGCGATCACCGATTTCACCGCGGATAACGGCGCCACCGTGGTCATTCCGGGCAGCCACCGCTGGGCGGACAACCGCAAGCCCACCGACGACGACGAGCATGTCAGTGTCGTGATGCCGGCCGGGTCGGTGGTGTTCTTCGTCGGCACACTGTGGCATGGCGGCGGCGCGAACCACACCGCAGACCAGAGTCGGCTGGCCGTCACCGCGCAGTATTGCGAGCCGTGGTTGCGCCCTCAAGAGGCGTTCACGTTGTCGACGCCGCCGGAAACGGTGCGGACCCTGTCGGAGAACATCCGCCGCATGCTCGGCTACAGCATCCATCCGCCGTTCATGGGCATGGTCGACGGCATGCACCCCAAGCGGATCCTGGAGATCAGATGATCGCGATGACCAGCAGCACGACGGCCACCAACGGAAAGGCTCCCTGAGTCACGGCCGCGCGCGCCTTGTCCGGCGCCGAGGCCAGCAGCACGACCGCCGCGGCGAGCATCGATCCGACGCCGGCGAACACCAGTGCCGCACCGACTGCGTTGTGCCCCAAAATGATTGCGACGATACCGACGACGCTGACAATCGCCAGGAACAGGTTGTAGAAGCCCTGGTTCAGGGCCATCAGTTTGGTGGTCTCGGCTTCCTCGGCGCTGGTGCCGAACGTTGCGCGGGTCCGCGGCGTCGTCCAGGTCAGCGACTCCATGGTCCAGATGTAGACGTGCAGCAGCGCGGCGAGGCCGGCGAAAATCAGTGCAGCGGTGACCATCGGAGCTCCCATCACTCGAAAAGACCGGACTGACCGAGTCCGCTGGCCCGCGGCGGTGGCACCATGCCGAGGTGGGTCCAGGCTAGCGGCGTCGCAACCCGGCCGCGGGGAGTCCGAGCGATCATGCCCGCGCGAACCAGGAACGGCTCGCACACCTCCTCGACGGTGGTGGCCTCCTCCCCCACTGCGACGGCCAGAGTGGACACTCCGACCGGGCCGCCGCCGAAGCTTTTGGTCAGCGCCGTGAGCACCGCCCGGTCGAGCCGGTCGAGGCCGAGTTCGTCGACGTCGTAGACCGCCAACGCGGCCTTGGCGATGTCGCGGGTGATCACCCCGTCGGCACGCACCTCGGCGTAGTCACGCACCCGCCGCAACAGCCGGTTGGCGATGCGTGGCGTGCCCCGCGACCGGCGGGCGATCTCGGCGCCGGCGTCGGACTCGAATTCGATGCCGAGGATGCCCGCCGACCGGGTCAGAACCCGTTCCAGATCGGCGGACTCGTAGAAGTCCATCTGTGCGGTGAACCCGAAGCGATCCCGCAACGGCCCGGTCAGCGCACCGGACCGAGTGGTGGCACCGACCAGAGTGAACGGCGCCACCTCCAGCGGAATCGATGTCGCCCCAGGACCTTTGCCGACGACGACGTCGACCCGGAAGTCCTCCATGGCCAGATACAGCATCTCCTCGGCCGGCCGGGCGATGCGATGGATCTCGTCGATGAACAGCACGTCGTGTTCGACGAGGTTGGACAGCATCGCGGCCAGGTCCCCCGCGCGGAGCAGTGCCGGGCCCGACGTCACCCGCAGCGAGGTGCCCATTTCGGCGGCGATGATCATCGCCAGCGACGTCTTGCCCAGCCCCGGCGGGCCCGCCAGCAGGATGTGATCCGGTGTGCCGCCGCGGTTTTTGGCGGCCTCCAGTACGAGCGATAGCTGTTCGCGCACCCTGGACTGGCCGATGAACTCGCGCAGCGAGCGCGGCCGCAGGCTGGCGTCGATATCGCCTTCGCCGACGGTCAGCGCCGGCGAGACATCGCGTTCGAGGTCCTCGTCGTCGTCACCGTCGAACCGGCTCACTTGGTCTTCCCCAGCAGTGACAGCGCCGCGCGCAGCGCACTCTGCGTGTTCGCATCCGGATCACCGGCGAGCACCTTGTCGGTGGTTTCCTCGGCTTGCTTGGCCGCAAAGCCAAGTCCGACAAGGGCTTCCACCACAGGCGCGCGCACGGCATGACCGGTGGCGGCGGCCAGACCCGCACCACCGGGGACCGCGCCGATCTTGTCGCGCAATTCCAGCACCATTCGTTCGGCACCACGCTTGCCGATGCCCGGGACCCGCGTCAAAGCGGTCACGTCGCCGTCGCCCAGTGCCTGGCGCAGCGCGGTAGCGTCGTAGACAGCCAGCGTCGCCAGTGCGATCTTCGGACCGACTCCGGACACTCCGAGCAGCGTCGAGAACAGGTCGCGCGCATCGGAATCGGCGAACCCGTAGAGCGTCTGGGAGTCCTCCCGCACGATCATCGCGGTGATCAGCCGGGCCTCGGTGCCGCGCCGTAGCGTCGACAGCGTGGCCGGGGTGACCATCACCTTGTAGCCGACGCCGCCGGCCTCGATGACCACGTGGTCGAGGGCGATGTCGAGGACTTCACCGCGTACCGAGGAGATCACGTCGTGCTCCGCGACACCGGCTTGCGGGCGGCCTTCAGCCGAGCCTGGTAGGTCCGCTTCTGTTCGGCGGCCATCGCTTCGGCCTGCGCCATGCGGGCGATCATCGGGGCGCGCCAGCAGTGGCAGATCGCCAGGGCCAGTGCGTCGGCGGCGTCCGCCGGCGTCGGCTTCTGCTGTAGCTGCAGGATCCGGGTGACCATCGCGGTGACCTGTGCCTTGTCTGCCCGGCCGTTGCCGGTGACGGCGGCCTTGACCTCGCTGGGAGTGTGGAAATGCACGTCGATGTCGCGTCGGGCGGCGGCCAGCGCGATCACCCCGGCAGCCTGGGCGGTGCCCATCGCGGTGTTCGCATTCTGGTTGGCGAAAACCCGCTCGATCGCGATCACGTCGGGCAGATGGGTGTCCATCCAATGGTCGACGGTATCGCTGATGGTCATCAGACGCCGCTGTAGCGGCTCGTCGGCCGGGGTACGCACCACGTCGACGTCCAGCGCGGTGACCTGGCGACCGCCGTGGGTCTCGATCACCGAGAGACCGCACCGCGTCAACCCTGGGTCGACTCCCATCACGCGCACGGATTGCCCTTTCCGACTACGAACAGCTGTTCGATAACAGTAGCGGGCCGGGCTGACGGGATCGGTGATGACACGCCACGCGGATCGCTGAGCAGTGGCTATCGTCAGACCATGGGCGGCCCCGATGCATTCCATCCCGATCTTTCTGGCAGCGAGCCGATGCGCCACCGCGTACGTCACGTCAAGGCCGCCGACCTGGACGGCGGCACCCGCCAGACCGGTGGCATGCAGCGATTCGCAGCGATCAGCGGCGCTAGCGTCGGGTCGGCAAAGCTGTGGATGGGCGAGACGCACGTGGGGCCGAGTGTGGCGTCAGCCAACCATCACCATGGCGAGTCGGAGACAGCGATCTTCGTGCGCAGCGGCCACCCGGAATTCGTCTTTCACGACGGCGTCCAGGAGGTGCGGATCAGTACCGAACCGGGCGATTACATCTTCGTTCCGCCGCATCTGCCGCACCGGGAAGAGAACCCGGATCCCGACCAGCCGGCCGTCGTCGTGATCGCGCGCAGCACCCAGGAGGCCATCGTCGTCAATCTGGACCGGCTGTATCCGCTGTGAGCGTCGAGGACACCGCGCAGCGAGCCAGGCCCGGCAGGCCGCGCAGCGAGCAGTCCCGCTCGGCGGTGGTTCGTGCGACCTCAGAGTTGTTGCACGAGATCGGATTACGGGCGATGACCACCGAACAGATCGCCGCCCGCAGCGGGTCCAGCAAGGCGACGATCTACAAGTGGTGGCCGAACAAATACGCCGTCGCCGTGGACGCGTTCTTCTCCGAGATGCAGGCCGACTCCCCCGATCCCGACACCGGTTCGGCCCGGGGAGATTTCACGATCTGGCTGCGCGGGCTGTTCCACTTCTACACCGGACCGAGCGGGCGGGTGTTCGCCCAGTTGGTCGGTGAGGCGCAGTTCGATCCCGAGGTGGCCGACGAGTTGCGCGACGGGCTGATCCGCACCCGGCGGGCGGTGCTGGAGGCGGTGTGGGATCGCGGTGTGGAGCGCGGCGAGCTGCGCGCCGACGTCGACCGCGACGTCGCGATCGACCTGATCGTCGGGCCTGCTTTGTACCGCCTGATGACCAGCCGTGGTGCCTTGGATGACGCCGCCGCCGACGCGATCGTCGACGCGGTCATTCGCGGTCTGTCTCGGTGAGCGACCTCACCGTCGACACGGAATGACCCGTCTTGCCAGGGCGTTGACCATTTCGAAACTGTACGTTCAGTTTCGAAGGAGCCCATCATGGCAATCAAGTTCCGTTTGGCCGCCGGCCTGCTCGTCACCGGTATCGCCGCGGCTGTCGCGGCCGCACCCGTCGCCGCTGCGGCCGGCGACCCTCATCTGGTCTGCACCGCTGTCAGCGACGGCAACACCGCGTGCGAGACGCCGGGCAATGCCCAGCTCACGTCATCTCCGCCGGATGTTCCGTACCCGTCGCTATATCCGTTCCTGCTGGGTGGCGGGCTGATCTTCCACGACGGCGGCGGCCACGGGATGCGCTGATCAGGCCTCGGCCTTGAACTGCGTCAGCGCGCCTTCCTGCGCAGCACGGGCGAGTTCCTCGACGCGTTGACCGGACCGCTTCCAGCCCCGCACCTGCTCGCTGCCCACCTTGGTTCCATCGCGCTTGATGTCGATGGTCCACGACGCACCAAGCCACTTGGACGCCAGCCAGAACGGCCACGCCAGCAGAAACGGCAGCATGATTAAGAAGATCAGCGCGTCGAGGGTGGCGAATCCGGTCTCCCAGGGGCTGGCGTTGAACCACCAGCGACGCACCGACCAGTTGACACCGTCGGGATCAGTAACCTCGGCCATGTTGGGAGCGTACGGTTTTCGGGACGCGCGCGAACCCCGAACTCACTCGTCGATTTCGGCCAGGACCTCGTCGGAGATGTCGGCGTTGGTGTAGACGTCCTGCACGTCGTCGCTGTCCTCCAGCGCATCGACGAGCTTCATGATCTTGCGGGCGCCATCGGCGTCCAGCGGCACGGTCACCGACGCCTGGAAACCGGCGTCGGCCGAGTCGTAATCGATCCCGGCGTCCTGCAGCGCGGTGCGCACCGCGACCAGATCGGTCGGCTCGGAGATGACCTCGAAGCTCTCGCCGAGATCATTGACCTCTTCGGCGCCGGCCTCCAGGACCGCCAGCAGCACGTCGTCCTCGGACAGGCCGTTCTTCTCCAGCGTCACCACGCCCTTGCGTGAGAACAGGTAGGACACCGAACCGGGGTCGGCCATGTTGCCGCCGTTGCGGGTCATCGCGACCCGGACCTCACCGGCGGCGCGGTTGCGGTTGTCGGTCAGGCATTCGATCAGCACCGCAACACCGTTGGGTCCGTAGCCCTCGTACATGATTGTCTGCCAGTCGGCCCCGCCGGCTTCTTCACCGGCGCCACGCTTGCGAGCGCGTTCGATGTTGTCGTTGGGGACCGACGTCTTCTTGGCCTTCTGGATGGCGTCGTACAGGGTGGGGTTGCCGCCCGGATCACCACCGCCGGTACGGGCCGCAACCTCGATGTTCTTGATCAGCCGGGCGAACTCCTTGCCGCGGCGCGCATCCTTGACGGCCTTCTGGTGTTTGGTCGTAGCCCACTTGGAATGGCCGCTCATCGGGTTCTTCTCCGTACTTTCCGTCCTGCCGTAACCCGACGAGTCTACTGGGCGGCGCGCGTCAGCCCGCTAGACGAGGTCGGGCAACGCCGAGCGTGGGCATTAACGTCGAAACCGCCGCCAGAAATCACCGATAACCCGCACTCTCGCCGAGCCCGCCTAACCGAGCTCGCCGTCGATGTAGCGCTGCAGGTTCGGCGCGATCGCCGCGACGATCTCGTCCTCGCTCATCGACGCAACGGGTTCGATCGCCCAGATATAGCGCATCATCGCCAGGCCCATGATCTGCGACGAGATCAGCCCGCTGCGCTTGCGACGATCGTCGTCGTCGACACCCAACTGCGAGGCCCCGATCAGCTGGCTCTCGACGATTCTGCGCAGCTTCTCGCGGGTGGTGGCCTCATGCGCCGCGGTCTGCAGCACCGCCCGCAAGATCGGGCCGATCTCGTCGTCGGACCATGCGCTGAGCATCAGGCGCAACAGCGCCTCCCCGAGCAGCGCGACGGGCGTCATCCAGGTTCTCGCCACGTTCTCGAGCCAGCGCTGCGGCGGGTTCGTCGCCGCGTCGAGCAGGCCGTCCTTGGAGCTGAAGTAGTGATACACCAGCGCCGGGTCGACGTCGGCGGCGCGGGCCACCGCCCTGATCGTGGTGCCTGCCGACCCGTGCTGGGCAAACTCGCCGCGCGCCGCGTCGAGGATCCGGGCTGACAGGACGCCCTTTTCGTCGCGAGGTCCCGGGGGCGTGTTCTTCGGCACGATGAGCAGCCTATCAAAAGTTTCTCGTTGCGTTGAGACTAGTTTCAACGTACCGTGAAACTCATGACGACCGAACGCACCCTCAATGGGCCGCAGACCACGGGCCGGGAGTACCGCAACCTCAGCACCCCGATCCACGCCACGACCACCGATATCAACGTCACCGTTCCCATGCGCGACGGCATCAGCCTGCTCGCCGACGTGCACCGGCCCGACGCCGACGGCCGCTTCCCCGCCCTGATCGCCGCATCGCCCTACCCGCGCCAGATCCAAGACCTCGGCGCCCCGGCCGGGTTCATCGAAGCCGGTGCGACCGACTTCTGGGTGCCGCGCGGCTACAGCCATGTGATCGCCAACCTGCGCGGCACCGGCGGCTCGGGCGGCACCTTCAACTTCTTCGACGCCCAGGAACGCCGCGACATGTACGACCTCGTGGAGTGGGTGGCCGCGCAGCCATGGTGCGACGGCAACGTCGGCATGATCGGCATCAGCTATTTCGCGATGACGCAGCTGGAGGCCGCCGTCGAACGCCCACCCCACCTCAAGGCGATCTTCCCGGTAGCCGTCACCGCCGACCTGTACGAAGCCGCGGTACACCACGGCCTGTTCGGCTCGTCGTTCGTGACGCCGTTCCTGTCCATGCTGGGGCTGACCGCCGCCCGCAGTGACAAGTTCTGGCGCAGCCGCCCGCTGGGCTTGGCGCGCTGGGTGCTCAACACCAAACCGCTGCACCACAAGTTCGCCACCATGAACGGCGAGGCGGCGGTGACGATGATGCGCGGGCTGCTCAAGTTGCCGCATGACCCCCACCCCTGGGACGACCTGTGGCTCGACGCGGCGGTGCGCCATCCCGTCCGCGACGCCTGGTGGGATGAGCGAAACCTGTTGCCACTGCTCGAAAATGTCGATATTCCAGTCTATTTGGGCTGCGACTGGGAGAACGTACCGCTGCACCTCCCGTCGACCTTCGCCGCCTTCGCCGGCCTCACGAACAGCCCGGCGGTGCGGATGGGCATGCTCGGTCAGTACGGACTGACATGGCCGTGGGAAAGTCTGCACATCGAAGCGCTGGCGTGGTACGACCATTGGCTCAAGGGCCAGGACACCGGAATCCTCGACGGCCCGGCCATCCGTTACGTCCTGCCCGGCACCGACGACTGGCGCACCGCAGAGTCCTGGCCGCCGGCCGGCACGCATCGTGAACTCGCCCTGCGCGCCGACGGCGGGCTCGATGACGACGAAGGAACGCCCGGCGCAAGGGAATTCATGGTGCTCGGCGCCGGCCTGGGCCGGGCCAAGCCCAGTGAGATCGATCCCCCGTCATCGCTGACGTGGACCAGTGAGCCGCTCACCGAGGCGCTCGACGCCGTCGGTGATGTCGAGCTGCGCCTGGTGGCCAGCGCGACGGCCGCCGACACCGCGTGGATCGTCACGCTGACCGACGTCAGTCCGGACGGCGGCACCGAGGCGGTCACCGCCGGGTGGCTGCGGGCCAGCCTGCGCGAAGTCGACGAGGCGGCCAGCCGCCCCGGGGCACCGGTGCTGCCGTGCCGCCACCCGGTCGCGGTGCCCATCGGCGAAGACGTGGAGTACCGAATTCCCTTGGTGTCCAATGCCCGTCAGTTCGCAGCCGGTCACCGTATCCAGGTCACGATCACCAGCGACGACCAGGATCCTGACACCCCTGCGATCATGAACTTCCGCCATGCCAGCGTCGGAACCAGCAGCATCAACACCGTGCGGTCGTCGTCGCGGTTACTGCTGCCCATTCTGAGCTGAACCGAAGACCAGCGGCAGTTTCGGCAGCGCCAGCGCGGGTGCCGGCCACTCGATCAATGGATCGAATCCGGGCGCGACGTCGAAGTCGGGGATGCGGCGCAGCCACTCGGTGAGCACCAGCCTGAGTTCCATGCGAGCCAGGTTGGAGCCAAGGCACCGATGCGGCCCACCGCCGAATCCCCAGTGCCGGTGCAACTTACCGTCCATCACCACGTTGTCGCCGGAGATCGCGTCACTGCCGTCCCGGTTGATCGCCGCCAGTGGCAGCCGCACTTTCGCACCTGCGGGCAGCGTCACGCCGGCCACCGTCACCGGCCGGGTGGTCACCCGCGGGATCATCGGGGCCGGTGACTCCAGCCGCAGCAGTTCCTCCACGAACACCGGGACCTGGTCGGGATCGGCGCACAGTTGGCGCCGCACATCGGGCTGGCGAGCCAGCATTAGCAGCGCCGACCCGATGGCCGATGTCACGGTGTCGAGTCCGGCCAGGATGAAGACGTAGCCCAGGCCGAGGGCCTCACCATCGTCGAGCAGATCGGGTCCGGTCAGCACGCCCGACAGAATGTCGTCGCCGGGATTGCGGCGATGCTCGGCGATCGCCTCGGTGAGGTAGGTGGCCAGTTCAAGAGCAGGCGTCAGATCGGCATCCTCGATGTTGTCGAGCATCCCGATGTCGATGATCGCGTCCTTCCACGCCACCAACCGGTCGCGGTCCGCCAGTGGCAGACCGAACAACGTCAGGAAGACCTGGGAGGGATAGGGAATCGCGAGCTCGGACACCACTTCACAGCCGCCGTTGGCGGCGATGCCCTCGATGACGTCGATCGCCTGCTGCTGTAACGACGGCAGCATGGCGCCGAGGGTCTGCGTGCTGAAGTACGGATGCAGGATGCGGCGAAATCGGGTGTGCTCGGGTGGGTCGAACGCGATCGGGACCATCGGCAGCGGACTGCCCAGCCCGTCGAACGCCGCCTTGGACGAGTAGACCTCGGTGTTGCGCAGTGCTTCGAGGACGTCGCCGCGGCGGGTCAGCGTGTAGAAGCCCTCGCCGAAAACAACCGGGCCGGCGTCGCGCAGCGTCGCCCAGCCCACCCCCCGGTCGGCGGCCATCGGCAGATCGGCGAAGTCCAATCGCGGAATCGTGTGCTCACTGGCCATCGGGTCTTTGTAGTACGCAGCCAGCGGGTACGTCAATGACTCAAGTCAGCGAAACTGGCGATGTGCCGCAATGCGATCATGAACGCATGGACCAGGCAACATACGACAAGGGACGACAGATCCGCGCCGCCGTGCTCGGCGAGGAGTACGTGGCCAACGCCGAACGGCAGGCCGACGACTTCAGCAAGCCGCTGCAGGATCTGCTCACCGAGTACTGCTGGGGCGCGGTATGGGGCCGTGAGGGGCTGCCGCTCAAGACCCGCAGCATGCTGAACCTGGCGATGATCTCGGTGCTCAACCGCCCGCACGAGTTGAAGACCCACGTGCGTGGGGCGCTCACCAACGGTGTCACCCGCGAGGAAATCCGGGAGGTACTGCTGCAGGTGGCGATCTACGCCGGCGCGCCCGCCGCGGTCGACGGCTTCCGCGTCGCGCGGGAGGCCTTCGCCGAACTCGACGCCCAGTGAGCCGCCCGGACGTCGGGTTCATCGGGTTGGGCAATATCGGCTTCCGGATGGCGGCCCGCCTGATCGAGACCGGTCAGCCGCTGGTCGTCTTCGACACCCGTTCCGAAGTCGTGACCGCCGCCGTCGAACTGGGCGCTAAGGCCGCCTCGTCGCCACGCGATGTCGCCGACCGAACCGAGACCGTGCTGGCGAGCCTGCCGTCGGTGCAGGCTTCCCGCGATGTCGCCACCGGCCCCGACGGGGTGATCGGGGGAACCCTCATCAAACGTTTCGTCGACCTGTCCACCGTCGGCAGCACTGCCGCGCAACACATCCAGGCGCAGCTGGCCGAACGTAGGATCGCCATGCTCGACAGCCCGGTCAGCGGCGGTGTCGGTGGTGCGGCGAAAGGCACTCTGGCGCTGATGGTTTCGGGCCCGCGCGCCGAGTACGACATCGTCGAGCCGGTGCTGCGCCAACTCGGTACCCCAATTTTCGTCGACACCAAATCCGGTGCGGGTCAGACCATGAAACTGGTGAACAACCTGCTGGCGGCCACGGCGCTGGCCGCCACCTGCGAGGTGGTGGTGATGGGGGTCAAGGCCGGCTTGGATCCGTCGGTGATGATCGACGTGATCAACGCCGGTTCGGGAGCCACCAACGCCAGCCGGGACAAGTTCCCCAATTCGATTCTGCCGCGCAGCTTCGACTACGGATTCGCGACCGGCCTGATGGTCAAGGATGTCCGGCTCTATCTCGAGGAGGCCGAAGCACTCGGCCTCTCGACGGAAGTCGCCGCGGCGGTGGCACGGATCTGGGAGACGGTCATGCGCGACCAGGGCCCGGAGTCGGACTTCACGTCGGCGATCAAACCGATCGAGGCCGCCGCCGGCGTCATCGTGGACGGGCGAACGAAAGGCTAGAGCGCGCGCCACCAACTGATCGGCCGCACGGTGGCTGAATTACTTTGCCACGCCGGGCGCCACAGGCCCTGCGTGGATTTCGCGGCCTGGCCGTCCAGCATGAGCCGAACGCGACGACTCAACCAGTTGCGTGATGCCGTCATCACGACCTCCTACTGTTGCCCGCCAGCCAAGACACTGAGTATGCGGCAATGCTGACGGCAAGGCAGGTTTGCCTAGATTGACGGCAGCTAAACGTCAGTCGAAGAATTGGCGCTGCTAACCACCAAAAAGCAGGTACAGGCCGGTGAAGGTGTCGGCCACCATCGTCAGCATCATCGTTAGCTGCCCGGTGATCTGGTGACCGGTCGGCAGCAGCCGGATCGCGCTGTCGTGCGCGGCGATCACCCCGGCGATGTGCCCGGCCACCACGAAACACACCTTGAGGGGCCCTCGGACGCCTCCGCCAGAACTGTCGTATTGAGCCCATCGGTCATCGTTGATCCACTCCGTCGTAGAAGCCTGCGCCGGTCACTGACGTACCCTGTTCGCCGGGAAAGATACCCGGTACCGGCGGTTCCGACTCATGACTTTTGCGCAGGTCAGTCACTGCGGCGAGCGCCGAGGTGGACCAGAGGCAGAAACACGTCGTCGACGATCCCGTCGATCACATCGTCGGGAACGGGCTGCAGCCGCACCATGAGCTCGTAGCGGAACAACTCGATCGGCACCCGCGCCACCCGTTCGCTGATCTGGCCAGGTTGGACCTCGCCGCGCGCAACGGCCTGCTCGATGATGTCGTCGATCATCGTGGCCCGATCACCCTGGACGACGGCAGCGAGTTCGGCGAGGTTGGTATCGGCGTCTCGATAGAACCCGCCGAGCCGGGTGAACACCAAGATGGCCGTTCGGAGCCGCAGCTCGTTCGCCGCCTTCAGCAGCGCGACGACATCCCCGCGTAACGACCCGGTGTTCGGCATCGGGACAGCATCCGATTTCACGTGGTGCAGCAATGTCGCCAGCACCAAATCCTGTTTGTTGGGCCACCGGCGATAGAGCACGGCACGGCTGGTGCCCGCGCGCGTCGCGACCGCATCGATGGTCAGGTCGTCGTATCCGGTCTCGGTCAGCTCCACCCACGCCGCATCCAGCAGTGCTCTCTCCAGCACCTCACCGCGCCGGCGCTGCGGTGGCGCATCCTCCTTAAGAGACATTGCGTTTCCTAAACAGTCGGGCTACGGTACGTAAGAGACGGTTTGTATCTTAACGGAAGGAACGACCAGGCATGCGCATTCTGGTTTCCGGGGCAGGCATGGCCGGTCTGAGCACCGGCATCACCCTCGGCGCAGCCGGCCACAACGTCACCATCGTGGAACGAGCCACCCATCTGCGCGTCAACGGATCTCCGATCGACATCCGGGGTGAGGCGCTCACGGTCGCCGACAAGATGGGAGTGCTCGACGCAATTCGCGACCACCGGGTGGACATGAGTGAACGCATCCAGTTCGTCGATGCCGCCGGCGCGACAATCGCCGAACTGAGCGACGCGGAGTTCAACGACTCCCCCGACGACACCGAGATCCCCCGCGAGGATCTCGCCCGGGTTCTGCGCGACGCGCTCGGCCCGGCGACAACGCTGACGTTCGACGACTCCATCGCCGAACTTCACGACGATGGCGACGGCGTGGACGTGCGATTCGCCTCCGGCAAGCACGGCCGCTACGACATCGTCGTCGGCGCCGACGGCATGCACTCGGCCACTCGTGGTCTGGTGTTCGGCCCGGAGAATCAGTTCATCCGGCACCTCGGCTTCTATGTGGCGCTGGCCAATCTGCCGAACTGCGCCCAACCCGACCGCCGCAACCCGATGTACAACATCCCGGGCCGGATGGCCGGCATTGCGGCGTATCGGGATAAAGCGTTGGGGGTGTTCATGTTTCGTTCGCCGTGGATCGACTACGACTACCACGACCTGGCCGCGCAGAAGCAGCTTCTGGTCGACGCCTTCGCCGGCCACCACGAGTGGAAGATCCCCGAATTACTCGGTGCGGCCGTCAGCGAACCCGAGCTCTACTTCGACTCGGTCAGCCAGATTCAGATGCCGACGTGGCATCAGGGCCGCGTCGTGCTGGTCGGGGATTCCGCGTACTGCGCGTCCCCGCTGTCCGGCCGTGGCACCAGCCTGGCCATGACCGGCGCCTGGTTGCTCGCGGAAGCGCTGCGTGACAACTCACACGACATCGTCGCGGCGTTCGACCAGTACGAGCGTGAGCACCTCCCGCACGTCACCTACGCGCAGGGCACCGCGGGCCCGGGCGGCGACGGCCTGGTGCCCGCCACCCAGCAGGAGATCGACGCCCGCAACCGCCGATTGAGCGCGCTGACTCCGTAGGGCGTCAGTCCCCCGCGGCGACGATGTCGACGAACAGCTTGTGCACCCGGCGATCGCCGGTCATCTCGGGGTGAAACGCGGTGGCCAGCACTGCGCCCTGCCGCACCGCCACGATGTGGTCGTCGGCGCGGGCCAGCACCCGCACCTGCGGCCCGACCCGTTCCACCCAGGGCGCGCGAATGAACACCGCGTGCGCGGGTCCATCCAGCCCCTCGAAGGTGATATCCCCCTCGAAGGAGTCCACCTGGCGACCAAAGGCGTTGCGCCGCACCGTCATATCAATTCCGCCGAGCGGCACCGCCTCACGGCCGGGGGCCCCGGCGTCGAGGATTTCGGTGGCCAGCAGGATCATCCCCGCGCACGAACCGTAGGCCGGCATACCGTCGGCCAGACGTTGCCGCAGTGGCTCGAGCAACTCGAATTCGCGCAGCAGGTGGCTCATCGTCGTCGATTCGCCGCCGGGGATCACCAGGGCGTCGACCGTGTCGAGCTCACTGCGGCGGCGCACCGTGCGCGCCTCGGCGCCCGCCTCACGCAGGGCCGCGAGGTGCTCGCGGGTGTCGCCCTGCAATGCCAGCACGCCGACGTGCACGCTCACGGGCCGGTGTATCCGCGCTTGTAGCGCGTCAGCCCCTCCTGCATGACGGCCGCGACCATCTCGCCGTACTGATTGAAGATCTTGCCCTGGGTCAGCGACCGGCCGCCGCACGCCGACGGCGAGGACTGGTCGTAGAGCAGCCATTCGTCGGCCCGGAACGGCCGCATAAACCACATGGCGTGATCCAGTGAGGCGACATTGAGGTGTTTGCGTTCCTCGGGGTGGTTGACCTGTGCGGAGCCGAGCAGCGTGAGATCGCTCATGTAGGCCAGCGCGCAGATGTGCAGCACGTAATCGTCGGGCAGCGGGTCCTTGTGCTTGAACCACACCTGCTGCTGGGAGGCCTTGCCCGGCAGACGGGTCACCTCGCCGCGTGGCACGATGCGGACGTCCCATTCGGCGAACTGCGAGAAGCCCGCGTCGTCGAACACCCCGCCCTTGGAGATGAACCCGGGTAGGTCGTCGGGCGGCGGCGCGGCGGGCATCGCATCCTGGTGCTCGATACCGCTCTGGTCCTGTTGGAACGACGCCGACATCGAGAAGATGGTCTCGCCGTGCTGGATCGCGTTGACCCGGCGGGTGACGAACGATCCGCCGTCGCGCAGCCGCTCCACGGTGTACACCGCCGGGGCGGTGGCGTCGCCGGGCCGCAGGAAGTAGCCGTGCAGCGAGTGCACCTGGAACGTGGGGTCGACCGTGCGGACGGCCGACACCAGGGACTGCCCCGCGACGTGGCCGCCGAAAGTGCGCTGCAGGAAACCGGATTCGGGGCTGAACACCTGACCTCGGTAGATGTTGACCTCGAGCTGCTCCAGATCGAGGATCTCTTCGATCGCCACCCGGTCTACCAGCCGCGCTGAGCGAGTCGGTGCGGCTCCGCGATCTCCTCCACGTTGATTCCGACCATGGGCTCGCCCAGCCCCCGAGACACCCGCGCCAACACATCGGGGTCGTCGAAGAAGGTGGTGGCCTTGACGATGGCGGCGGCCCGCACGGCGGGGTCACCGGACTTGAAGATGCCTGAGCCGACGAAGAGGCCCTCGGCGCCGAGCTGCATCATCATCGCGGCGTCGGCCGGGCTGGCGATACCGCCCGCCGTGAACAGCGTCACCGGCAGCTTGCCCGCCCGGGCCACCTCCACGACCAAGTCGTAGGGCGCCTGCAGTTCTTTGGCGGCGACGTAGAGCTCGTCCTCAGACAGTGACGACAGCCGTCGGATCTCTCCGCCGATCTGCCGCATGTGGGTGGTCGCGTTGGAGACGTCACCGGTGCCGGCTTCACCCTTGGAGCGGATCATCGCCGCGCCCTCGGTGATGCGGCGCAGCGCCTCGCCCAGGTTGGTGGCCCCGCACACGAACGGAATCGTGAACTTCCACTTGTCGATGTGGTGGGTGTAGTCGGCGGGGGTCAGTACCTCGGACTCGTCGACGTAGTCCACGCCGAGGCTCTGCAAGATCTGTGCCTCGACAAAGTGCCCGATGCGGGCCTTGGCCATCACCGGGATCGTGACCGCCGCGAGGATGCCCTCGATCAGGTCGGGGTCGCTCATCCGGGCCACGCCACCCTGCGCGCGGATGTCAGCCGGGACGCGTTCCAGCGCCATGACGGCCACTGCTCCGGCGCCCTCGGCGATGCGCGCCTGCTCGGGGGTGACGACGTCCATGATGACGCCGCCCTTGAGCATCTCCGCCATGCCGCGTTTGACCCGAGCGGTACCGGTCTGCGCGGGGCTACCGGAGCCGTTGGTATCCACTGTCAATCCCTTCGTTTGATACGGATCCAGTCTAAAGGGCTAGTCCAAACTGAATATCTCCGCTGTGCGATGTTCGGCGTTCAGCGGATCGGGTGTAACTCCGTGTCCGGCCGGCCGGCACGTCCGTCGGCCAGCAGGTTGGCTTCCTCGAGCAGCTCACCGAGCTGCAGCGGATACACCGTCTGCCCACCCGCGGCCAGCTGATCGATCGCGGCGGAGTCACACCATCGGTGGCCGTGAATGTACCGCAGCTCCAGCTGCGTGCGCCCGGCCGCGGCCGGTTCGAACCGGGCTGTGCGGTGCACGAAGTAGAACTCCTGGCTGGAAATCACGGCGCCGTTGAAGTCGATCAGGGAATCGCGGCGCCACACGGGCCCGACCATGTCGGCCGGCGCCACCTGCAGCCCGGTCTCCTCGGCGATCTCGCGGACGGCGGCATCGACCAGCCGCTCCCCCGGTAAAGCCTGACCACCGACGGTGAACCACCAGCGCGGCGCCAGCCCGCCGGGCACGGCCGGGTCAGACCCACAGAACAGCAATACGGCGCCTTGTTCATCGAGCAGCACGACCCGCGCCGACGTGCGACGGTCCACCCGATCCGGGTCCTCGGTCGGGGGCGGACCCGCCCGCTCGGCGATCTCGAAATAGGTGGGCAGCGCCGCGGTGCCGCCGAGCCGCAGCCAGCGGACCGGGCGGCGTTCCCGCAGCGCCAGGGTGTCGCGAACGGCGTCGTTGTGGAACCGGCGGGCCAGCAATACCCGGGCTTCGGCATCGGCGAGCTCGGCGACCAGAGCTACCGGCATCGACGTCGGGTCGACCGTCGCCAGCGCCGCCGACAGCTCGTTCTCGGCAGCTTCGCGGCCGGACCTGGGTGCGCGTTCGGCCGCGTCGGCAAGGGCGGCCAGCCGCTTGCCCTCCGGAAGCCCGCGGTAGGCGTCGGCGGCCACCGCACGCGCGACCACCGCGCGGCGGCCCAGCGCCCCGTCCAGCGCCTGCCAGGACAGGTCGTAGCGGATGTGCAGGCGGTCCAGCCGGTTGGCGGTCTGCAGCGCCAGCAGCGCGCTCACGACCAGCGCGACGATCAGCACCGCCGTCAACACCCAGTACAGCGGCCACCCCATCTCAGGTCATTCCCCCGGTCGCTTCGCTCCTGCCCGCCGATCTAGCCACCTGAACTTTCACCCCGGCACCCGCCACCGTCTCGTACACCCGCATGATCTGGTCGGCCACCACCGGCCAGTCGTAGCGGCGCACCGCGATATTGGCCGCCGCCACATAGCGCTCGCGCAGCGCCTCGTCGTCGAGCACCTCGATCAGTCCGTGCGCCAGCGCCTCCGAGTCGTCGACGGGAACCAGCCGGCCCGCCTTGCCGTCGAGCAGCACCCGCCGGAAGGCATCGATGTCGCTGGCCACCACGGGCGTGCCCGCGGCCATCGCCTCGACCAGCACGATGCCGAAGCTCTCCCCGCCGGTGTGCGGGGCACAGTAAACGTCGGCGCTGCGCAGCGCGGCCGCTTTCTCCGCGTCGTCGACCTGGCCGAGGAAGCGCAGATGGGAAGCCAGCTCGCCGCACTCCTCGCGCAGCTCGTCTTCGGCGCCGCGCCCGACGATCAGGATCTCGATGTCGCCGAACCGCTCGACCAGCGTGGGCAGCGCTCCGACCAACACCGCCATGCCTTTACGCGGCTCGTCGAAGCGACCAAGGAATAGCACCGTTTTGCCCGGCCGCGGATAGCCGTCCAGCCGCGGCGCCGACTTCAGGGCCGCGACGTCGACGCCGTTGGGAATCTCGACGGCATCGGAACCCAGCGCTTCCATCTGCCACCGGCGGGCCAGGTCGGACACCGCGATCCGGCCGATGATCTTCTCGTGATAGGGCCGCAGAATGCCCTGAAACACGCTGAGCGTCAATGACTTTGTGGTCGAGGTGTGAAACGTCGCCACGATCGGGCCTTCCGCGGCCTGCAGCGCCAGCATCGACAGGCTGGGCGCATTGGGCTCGTGCAGATGCAGTACGTCGAATTCCCCCTGCGCGAGCCACTTTTTGACCTGCCGGTGGGTGGCCGGGCCGAACCGCAACCGCGCGACCGAGCCGTTGTAGGGAATCGGGACCGCCTTGCCACCGGAGACGACGTAGTCGGGCAGTTCCACATGCGGCGACGACGGCGCCAGCACGCTGACCTCGTGGCCGCGGGCCCGCATCACCTCGGCCAGCTGCAGGATGTGCGACTGCACCCCGCCGGGCACGTCGAACGAGTACGGGCAGACCATGCCGATCCGCATCAGCCCGGCCCGCCTCCATCCCCGAGGCGGGCACGCTTTTCGTCGGACAGATCGGCCAGCCATTGCGGCTGCAGCATGTGCCAATCCTCGGGATGCTCAGCGATATTCGCGCCGAACCGGTCGGCCAGCGCCTGGGTGATGACGCCGACGTCCCCGCTGGAGCAGTCCAGCTCCGGGTAGAGGTCGACCACCCAGCCCTCGTCGGTGTACCAGGAGTGCACCGGTATCAGCGCGGCGCCGGTGTCCAACGCCAGCTTGGCCGAGCCGGCAGGCATCCGGGTGGCCTCGCCGAACAGGTCGACCGGCACACCCGAGCGGCTCAGATCTCGCTCGGCCATCAAGCACACCACCCGATTGGCCTGGAGCCGTTCGACCAGGACCTCGTAGGCGGGTCGCTCGCCGCCGGTCAGCGGCAGGACTTCGAAACCGAGGCTCTCGCGGTAGTCGAGGAACCGCCGGTACAGCGACTCGGGCTTGAGTCGCTCGGCGACCGTGGTGAAGGTGCCGTTGAGCTGGACCAGCCAGACCCCGGCCATGTCCCAGTTACCGCTGTGCGGCAGCGCGAGGATCGCGCCACGGCCGGCGGCCAGCGCCGCCTCCAGGTGTTCCTTGCCGTACGCGGTCTCGTCGAGCAGGGGCCCCAATTTCGTGTGGTCCATCGTGGGCAACCGGAATGCCTCCCGCCAATATCGGGCGTAAGAGGCCAGCGAAGCACGAACCAGCGAATCCGGCACCTCGGCGGGTGTAGTGCCGATCACCCGGGCCAGGTTCTTGCGCAGCTGCCCGGGCCCGCCGCCCTGTGCCGCATACCAGGCACCGGCGTCGAAAGCGTTGCGCGCCACGAACTCCGGCAAAGCCCGCACCATCCGCCAGCCGGCGGCGTAGCCGAGGTCGCTGATGTTCTCTGCACTCGGAAGCCAGTTGCGACCCGCCGACCACAGTTGTCCGGGTGTGCTGATCACTGCTCGGTGCCTGTCGGCTCATCACCGGCGGGCTGCGGGCTGGAGGGCGCGATCTTGTCCATGGCCCCGGGGCTGGAGCGCACCGAGTGCACCCGCTGGCCCACGGTCACCAGGCTGGCCACCGCCAACACCCACATCGCGACGGGCAGGAGCACCGGCATCGGGAACAGAGGGAAGTCGGACAGCCCGGCGCCGACCAGCACGATGATCAATCGCTCGGGCCGCTCGATGAGCCCGCCGCCGCCTTCGAGGCCACTGGCCTCGGCGCGGGCTTTGACATAGGAGATCACCTGCGAGGTCACCAGGCAGATCAGCGTGGCCACCACCAGCGATGAGCTGTGCATGCCGAACGCCACCCACCACAGCAACCCGCAGAAGACCGCGCCGTCGCTGATCCGGTCACACGTCGCGTCCAGGACCGCGCCGAAACGGGTCCCGCCGCCGCGTTCGCGCGCCATCGCTCCGTCGAGCATGTCGGCGAGGACGAAGAACCAGACGGCCACCGCGCCCCACCACAGCTGACCGATCGGAAACATGATCAGTGCGGCCAGTACCGAACCCGCAGTGCCGATGATGGTGACCATGTCGGGGGTCAGCCCGATTTTCAGCGCGCCCTTGGCCACCGGAGTACTGAGCTTGGCGTACGCCGCGCGGGTCATCAGGTAGAAGTCGCTCACGGCTGGCTGGCCCACTCCTCGGCGAGCAGCCTGCGGGTGTCGCGCAACAGCTGCGGGATGACTTTGGTTTCACCGACGATCGTGATGAAGTTGGCGTCGCCGGCCCAGCGCGGCACCACGTGCATGTGCAGGTGCTCGGCCAGTGAACCGCCCGCGGACTTGCCGAGGTTGAGCCCGACGTTGAAGCCGTCCGGGCTCGAGACCGACTTGATGACGCGAATCGCCTTCTGAGTGAAGGCCATCAGCTCACCGCTCTCACCCGGGGTGAGGTCCTCCAGCTCCGACACCTGCCGGTAGGGCACCACCATCAGATGCCCGGGATTGTACGGATACAGGTTGAGCACCACGTAGACCTGCTCACCGCGGGCGACCACCAGGCCGTCTTCGTCGGGCAAGGTGGGGATGTCGGTGAACGGTCGAGACGGTTCGGATGAGTTCTTCTGCGCGGGGACGTCCAGGATGTAGTTCATCCGGTGCGGGGTCCAGAGGCGCTGCAACCGGTCCGGCTGTCCAATGCCCCGATCGATGATCGCGTCGGATTCCTCAGCCACCATCGACCTTCACCAGTTCGGCTGTGGGAGTTGCATTCTCGCGGTCGGCGATCCATTTCTTGATCGTGGCAGCCGCCTGCGCCCTTGGCACCCCGTTGATCTGGCTGCGGTCACCGAACCGGAAACTCACGGCGCCTGCTTCGACATCACGGTCGCCCGCGAGCAGCATGAACGGCACCTTCTGGTTGGTGTGATTGACGATCTTCTTGGCCATCCGGTCATCGCTGCTGTCGACCTGGACCCGCACGCCGAGTGATTTCAGCTCGGCGGCAACGTCTTCCAGGTACGCCACATGTGCGTCGGCGACGGGAATGCCGACCACCTGCACCGGGGCCAGCCACACCGGGAAGGCACCCGCGTAGTGCTCGGTCAGCACCCCGAAGAACCGCTCGATCGAGCCGAACAGTGCGCGGTGGATCAGCACCGGGCGCTGACGGGTGCCGTCGGCGGCGGTGTACTCCAGCTCGAACCGGTCCGGCATGTTGAAGTCGAGCTGGATGGTCGACATCTGCCAGCTGCGGCCCAGCGCATCCTTGACCTGAACGGAGATCTTGGGTCCGTAGAACGCCGCACCGCCGGGATCGGGAACCAGCTGCAGCCCCGACGCTTCGGCGACCTCACGCAGGGTTTCGGTGGCCTCGTCCCACATCTCGTCCGCGCCGACCGACTTCTCCGGGTTCCTCGTCGACAGTTCCAGATAGAAGTCGTTCAGACCGTAGTCGGCGAGCAGGTCGAGCACGAACTGCAGCAGCGACGCGAGCTCGTCGCGCATCTGTTCGCGGGTGGTGTAGATGTGCGCGTCGTCCTGGGTCATCCCGCGCACCCGGGTCAGCCCGTGCACCACGCCGGATTTCTCGTAGCGGTAGACCGAGCCGAACTCGAACAGCCGCAACGGAAGTTCGCGATAGGACCGCCCTCGCGACCGGTAGATCAGATGGTGCATCGGGCAGTTCATCGGCTTGAGGTAGTAGTCCTGCCCCGGCTTGCGCAGCGTGCCGTCCTCGTCGAACTCGGCGTCGATGTGCATCGGCGGAAACATGCCGTCGGCGTACCACTCCAGGTGCCCCGAGGTGATGTAGAGCTGTTCCTTGGTGATGTGCGGGGTGTTGACGAACTCGTAGCCGGCCTGCTCATGCTTTCGGCGCGAATAGTCCTCCAGCTCCCGCCGGATGATCCCGCCCTTCGGGTGGAAAACCGGTAGGCCCGAACCCAATTCGTCGGGGAAGCTGAACAGATCCAGCTCGACGCCGAGCCTGCGGTGGTCGCGGCGCTGGGCCTCCTCGATCAGCTCGAGGTGGCGGTCCAGAGCCTCCTGCGACTCCCACGCGGTGCCGTAGATGCGTTGCAGGCTGGCGTTGTTCTGGTCACCACGCCAGTACGCGGCCGAGCTGCGGGTGAGCTTGAACGCGGGGATGTCCTTGGTGGTGGGGATGTGCGGACCGCGGCACAAGTCACCCCAAATGCGTTCGCGAGTACGGGGATTGAGGTTGTCATAGGCGGTCAGCTCGTCGCCACCGACCTCCATGACTTCAGGATCGTCGGACTTGGTCAGATCTCCAGAGACCAGCTCCAGCTTGTAGGGCTCGCCGGCGAGTTCGCTTCGCGCTTGCTCTTTGGATTCGTAGACCCGTCGCGAGAACAGCTGACCGTCCTTGACGATCTTGCGCATCCGCTTCTCGAGCGCCTCGAGATCCTCGGGCGTGAACGCCTCGGGCACGTCGAAGTCGTAGTAGAAGCCGTCGGTGATCGGCGGGCCGATGCCGAGCTTGGCCTGCGGGAACAGCTCCTGCACCGCCTGGGCCAGCACGTGGGCCGCTGAATGGCGGATCACGCTGCGGCCCTCGTCGGTGTCGGCGGCCACCGGAATGACCTCAGCGTCGGAGTCGGGCGTCCAGCTCAGATCGTGCAGCTTGTCCTCACCGTCGCGCACGACGACGATCGCGCCGGGTTCACCGCGGCCCGGCAGGCCTGCGTCGCGCACCGCAGCGCCCGCCGTAGTCCCGGCAGGCACCCGGATCGGGGCTGCGGGTGCGGGGTGTGCGGGGGCGCTCATTGCTGGCCTCTTTCGGCTGATGTCGACATAAACCACCGCCGCAATTGCTCGCGGTCGGACGCGACCATGTTATCGGGGTGCTGGTCAGGCACCGAGGCCGATGGGGCTGTCCAACGCGGGATGGTCCAAGCCCAGCAGCCCAGCCGACCAGCCGACCGCACCGACCAGCCACAGCGTGGCCACCACCACCGCGGCGGTGAACACCGCACCCAGCGCCTGTACGAACCAGCCTTGCCTGCGGAACCATGCCATCGCACTGTCGTAGCGCCCGCGGGTGAACGACAGGGTGCGGTGCGCCCAATAGAACTCGGTGGCCAGGATCGCCAGCCCGACGAACACGATCGCCCAGCCGGGGCCGGGGTACGGAATCGCGACGATCCCGACCAGCAGCACGGCGAGCCCGACGACCCCCACCACGACCCGGTAGACGAAATCGGCGATCGGACGTTTCCGCAGGCGGTCACGTCGGCGCGCCCACGCGCGCAACCAGTGCTTCATGGCTGCCCCGGTTTGAGCGTCACGAACAGCCCTTCCCCGTCGGCGAGCAGGTCGTCGCCGTCGGAGAGCCGGATGTCGACGAAGATCTTGCGGCCCTCGGTGCGCAGCATCCCGGCGTCGACCTGGAGTTCCTTCTCGATGGGCACGATCTTGCGATAGTTGACGTGCAGATAGGCGGTGCGCTGGTAGGGCCCGCCGGTGACCAGGAACGACGTCTTGCCCAGCACCGAGTCGAAGAGATGGGCGATGAACCCACCGTGCACGGCTCCATTGCGGCCCAGATGATAGCGCCGAAACCGGACCCAACCCCGCAGCCGCCCGTCCTCACCGACCGCGGTCTCGTTGGGGACGGTCACGATGCTGCCGCGCATCGGCAGGTCCATCCGTCGGCCCGAGGGGGTCGACCACTCATCGGCGTCGTACGGCGTCAACAGCGCCGATGCCTGCTCCAGCAGCTCGGCGGCTTTGGTGATCACCTCGTCGGGCGCATCGACGGCACGCGCGCGATCCTGCAGATCGCGGACGGCCTCGATGAACCGGCCGTAGTCAGGGCCGCCCTTGGTGGTCGGCTCCGGCGGATTGAATCCTCCGCCCGGGTGCAGCGCCGCCACGGCTTCACGGATCGCCGTCATGTCCTCTGCCACCTGGTTACCGTATGCCGCCGGGTACCGGCGGCTCACCTCGAGAGTACGTAAGTACTGGCCGCGCCGACGACGATGCAGAGCGAGGCACGAGCGATGAGGAGGAGTGGCGCAGGTGGCAAGGTGGACCCGTGAAGCTCAGCGACCTGGCCGGCCGCCCGTTGACCTATACCGAGGTGGGTGCGACCGCGGCGGATCTGCCCGCCGGCTACCACCATGTGCGGCTGTCCTCACAGATCGGCAGCGGCCGGGCCCGTTTCGAGCAGGCGGCCGACGCGGTGATGCGCTACGGAATGCTGCGCGGTGCGGGCCTGCGCGTCACAGCGACCACCGAGGTGGCCGAGGTCGGCACCGATGTGCTGGGCCGGCTGGGGCCGTTTTCAGCGCCCTGCCGGGTGGTCTATGTGGTCGACGAACCCAATCACCGCGGCTTCGCGTACGGCAGCCTGCCCGGCCACGCGGTGGCGGGTGAGGAGATGTTCGGGGTGCGCTTCGAGCCCGCCGATGAGTCCGTCCATGCCGAGGTGGTCGCGTTCTCCACCCCCGCGACGTGGTGGAGCCAAATCGGGGCACCGGTCGCCTCGATCGTTCAGCGAGTGATCACCCGGCGCTATCTGTCGGTGGTGTGAACCCGAGCCGGACGGTTGGGCTCGGCGGCGGTGGGTATGGCTGAAACATGCCGGTCGACGATGCTGCCCTTCCGACGGAAGTGGCCACCCGGATCGCCGAGATCGCCCACCAAGCCGCGGCGGAATTGCCCGGCGCCGACTACGCGAACGTCACGGTGACATCGGGCCACTGCGACATCGGCACCCCCGCCTCGACGCATCCCTGGGCCGAGCGCATCGACGCGATCCAGCGCCGCCACCGCGAAGGCCCGTGCCTGTCCTCGACCGGGCAGTCCGACACCGTCCACGTGAAAGACCTGTCGCAAGAGACCCGCTGGCCGAAGTTTCGTGCCGAGGCCCTGGACAGCACACCGGTGCGCAGCATCATGGGCTTCCCGCTGTTCGTCGACGGCAAGCCGATGGGGACGTTGAATGTATTCGCCGAGCGCCCACATGCTTTCGATGAACGCACCCGGCAGCTGGGTTCACTGTTCGCGGCCCACGTCGCGTTGGTGTGGGACGCGGCCCGACGGGAAGCGCAGTTCCAGGAGGCGCTGGCCAGTCGCGACATCATCGGGCAAGCCAAGGGCATGATCATGGAGCGCTACGCGATGCATGCCGACCAGGCTTTCGAAATGCTGCGTCAGCTGTCGCACGACGCCAATGTCCCGTTGGCCGAGGTGGCCACGAAGGTGGTCGATGCGGCGCAAGCAAATCTGCGCTGAGTCAGGTCTTGGCGGCGGTCACGGGTATCGCCTTCCCGGCTGCCACGTCGAGTTGATACGACAGGATGGCCAGCCCGAACAGCCCGATCGACAACGTGATCAGCGCCGCGAAACCCTCGGTGGCGAAGTGGACGAGCGCACTGAGGAACGTGAACGTCAAGGCCGCGCTGCGCAGAAAGCGCAGGGGCCACAACTTATTGGTACGCGGCAGTGCGATCATCGCGGGCAGCGCCATCGCCAACGTCAGCCCGGCGGCGATCAACAGGATGATGGTGGCCGGGCTCTTGCCGTCGAGGTGAACCTTGATGTCTTTGTCCTCGAAGAAATAGCCGCCGAGTGCAATGCCGAGCGTGTGGAAGAACAGGCCGAAGACCGCGCCCGCCACCAGTAGCCACCCCACCCACGGCACCCACTTCGGGCTGCGAAACACGTTGGGGATCAACCGCGCAGCCCACTTCTGCAGGCGGTGCAGCCGATCGCTGGCATGACCGGCTGACAGCAGGAGCGAGTGGACGTGCTCGACGTCGGCGGATGGCGCTCCCCCGGCGCGGGCCTGTTCGACCAGGCGAAGGCCGATCTCGCGCCGATGGTCGGCCAGACCGCGGGCTATCCCGTCGGCGGCGATCGAGGCGGCCGAGGCCAGGCATTCGTGCGCGCTGAGCGGGCGGATCGCCCGCACCAGGCGGGCACCGACGAGGATCAGACATACCAGCACGTACATGATCTCGGCCGCAGGCCCGTAGAAATAGTCGTTGTCCTTGGTGACGAATTTCCCCACCTCGTCGAGGAAAAGACCGAATCCGACCCCGCCTGTAATCACGGCCACCACTCGGGTTCCGAAACCCAGTGTCAGCCAACCGATCAACAGCGCCAGCATCATCAGGGCCCCGCCCCACAACGCGTGCGCGATGTGCAGCTGGCCGCCGCCGATCTGCGGGTAGCCGGTGAGCTTCAGATAGAGGCGGGTCAGCAGGATCGTCGTGATGGCAATGATCACAAACGCTTCCGCACTGGCCGGGCCGACAGCATTGCGAGTGATCGGACCACGACGAGCGCGGCGGTTGTTCTTCGAAGCTGCGGTGACGCCCATGGTGGTCGATCATGACCCAGCGCGAGGCATTTTGTGCCGTCGGGTGTGAAATGCACGGTTAGCGGCTATTTCAGGGGCGTGACCACACGACGTTTCGACCGGGCAGTGATCGTGATACCCGCACACAATGAGGCGACGGCGTTGCCGGATAGCCTGGCCGCCGTCTTGGCTGCCGCTGCGCACGTCGATATCCCGGTGGCTGTGGTGGTGGTCCTGGACGCGTGCGACGACGGCAGCAGTTCGCTGGTGGACCGCTTCGGCCCGGCTGTTCACTTCGTGACGATCGACGTCCAGAACGTGGGCAAGACCCGGGCTGCCGGCTTCTCGTTTGCACGCGACAAACTCGGGGACGGTTCCACCGATGCGGGCGTCTGGTACGCGACCACCGACGCGGATAGCCGCGTCGACCCCAACTGGCTGACCCGTCAGCTCACCGCGCAAGTCGACATGGTGCTCGGCGTCGTCCGCATCAGCAACTGGCGGCATATCCCGGCCGCCGCGGCTCGGCGCTACCTTCGCGCGTATCACGCCAAGATCCACCCGGACCGCGGTCGCCATGAGCACATCCACGGCGCAAACATGGGTTTCGCGGCCGACGCCTACTGGCGCGTCGGCGGATTCACAGAACGGGCGACCGGCGAGGACGTCGACCTGGTGCGCCGCTTTGAACTGGCGGGATACCGGATCCGGCGAGACACGCGGCTCTCGGTCGTCACATCGGCACGCCAGATCGGCCGCGCACCAGCGGGATTCGCCGCTCACCTGCGCACGGTACTGGCGCGGCCCGCGAAGGACAGCGCGTGACGGCCGCGTTGGTGCAGCGGTGGCTGGACGCCGGCGAGTTGGATCTGCCACTGCCCGGTTCGGGCCGAACGTTGTCGCGGTGGCGCACGTTGGCCGACCTGTGCGAGGTCGACGTGGTGGCGGGCCGGCTGGCCGAGGCCCACACCGACGCCGTCGCGATCCTGGCCGAGTTGCGCGGCCCGCAGGTGCGCCCCGGCCAGCTCTGGGGAGTGTGGGCGGCCGAGTCCCCCGACGCCACGGTGAACGCCCACCTCGAGGGCGACCTGGTGTCGTTGAGCGGCACCAAGGCGTGGTGCTCGGGTGCCGGGTTGTGCGCGGCTGCGCTGGTGACCGCCACCACCGCAGCGGGGCAACGTGGCTTGTACGCCGTGGATCTGCACGGCCAAGGTGTTCATCCGCTGCCGAGCACCTGGCGCAATGCGGGCATGGCCGACTCCGATACCCGCTCAGTGCAATTCACCGCCGTACCGGCCATCCCGGTCGGCGGGCTAGGCGACTATCTACGCCGACCCGGTTTCTGGCATGGCGCGGCCGGGGTCGCCGCGTGCTGGCTGGGCGCCACGCGCGCCGTCGCGGCACCGCTGTACCGGGCGGTGGCCGACAAAGCTGCGGGAGGCGGCGATGACCCGCACGCCGCGGCCCATCTCGGCGCGGTCGACGCAGCGCTGGCCGCTGCCGACGCGCTCCTGGCCAGCACCGCCGAGCAGGTCGATGCCGGTCCAGCCAGCGATCGTGGCGAAGTAGCGGCCCGGCGGCTACGGGCGGTGGTCGAAACGGCCGTCGACGAGTCCATCGCTCGCACGGCCCGCGCACTCGGCCCCACCCCGTTGGCGCTTGATGCGGCGCACGCCCGCCGCGTCGCGGATCTGACCATGTACGTCAGGCAAAGCCATGCCGAGAAAGATCTCGCGGCGCTGGGTCACCTGGTGGCCCGATGACCCCGGCCACGGCGAGCAACGCCGCGCGATTCGCCGACGTGCCGATCGCCCAAGGGGGTACACCGGCGCAGGCCTGGTTGGAGTGGGGGTACCAATTCCAGCCGCTCCAACTCGATCACTGCCCGGGTCTGCTTGTGGTGGCACCGCATCCCGACGACGAGATACTCGGCTTCGGCGGCGCGGCCAGCGCGATCGCGGCCCGCGGTATCGATGTGCACACTGTCGTCGCCAGCGATGGCGGCGGCGCCTGGCCCGGCCTGTCTGCGCAGGAAAAGACCCACCTCGAACAGTGCAGGCGCCGCGAGTCACGGCACGCGGCCACCCTGCTCGGCCTGCGTCCGCCGAGTTTTCTCGGCCTTCGCGACGGCGGACTGGCCGATGCGGAATCCCGGTTGGCCGACGTCCTGACCGACATGCTGGCCGATCGCGCGGCCGGGACGTGGTGCGCGGCAACGTGGCGTGGCGACGGTCATCCCGATCACGAGGCGGTCGGACGTGCCGCGGCGGTCGCCACCTCCCGCACCGGCGCGGTCCTGTTGGAGTATCCGGTCTGGATGTGGCACTGGGCCCGTCCCGGCGATACGCAGGTACCGTGGCAGCGCACATCCCGAGTGATGCTGGATCCCGTTGCGGCCGAACGCAAACAACAGGCCGCTGCGGTGTTCCGCAGTCAGCTCGACCCAGACGATGGCCGCGATCCGATTGTGCCGCCGCATGTCCTGTCACGGCTTCACACCGTGGGCGAGGTGGTGTTCCGGTGACGCCCCGACTGCCCGACGACTATTTCGACGCCCTCTACGAGGCGTCCGAGGACCCATGGCAGCTCGGATCACGTTGGTACGAAAGCCGCAAGTACGCGATCACCCTGGCGCTGCTACCCGAGGAACGCTACCGGCATGCGTTCGAGCCGGGATGTTCGATCGGGGCCCTCACCGAGCACCTCAGCGCTCGCTGCGATCACGTGACGGCCATCGACATCGCCGAGGGCGCGTTGACGCACGCTGATGCACGGCTGCGCAGGAGCGGGCACCGCGATGACGTGACCCTGTTACGCCGTGCCTTTGATATGCCTTGGCCAGCACATGATTTTGACTTGGTCGTCATCTCCGAGATTGCCTACTACTTCGATGCCCCGACACTTCGAGCGACGCTCGATCGCGAGCTACCTCGCCTGCACTCCGACGTCACGGTGATCGCAGCGCATTGGCGCCATCCGGTGGCCGACTATCCACTGTCAGGCGACGCCGCCAACGCCGTCATCGCCGATACACCCGGCCTGTATCAGATAGGCGAATACCGCGATGACGACGTCGTCATCGCGGTATTCGACACCCGGTCACCAGAATCGGTGGCGGCTCGCACCGCGGTACCTGGTGCGTAGGTCTAGAACCAAACTTTGCGTCCGCCGACGGGCCGGCCGACGGCGCCGAGGATCCAGAGCACCGCGCCAACCACCAGCAGGATGATTCCGATGGTCTGCAGGATGGAGACCCCGAGAACGATGCCTAGTACCAACAGGATGACTCCGAGAACAATCATGGCACGACCTTCTAATTATCAGTGACCGCGGAGTTCCGCGATCAACTTGCCTTTGGTGAGCTTCGAGTAGCCCGAAAGCCCGAGTTCTTTAGCGCGCTTTCGTAGTTCGGACACTGTCCAGTCGTCATAGGTGCCTGACTTGCCACCTTTGCGACCAACAGCTGATGCCCCGCGAGACGCGGCGGCATTGGAGATGCGGGCGGCCTTTTCTTTCGAGCTGCCTTCCTTGCGAAGGTCCCGGTACATCTTCTCGTTCTTGATCGATGCGTTCGGCATGGTCGAAACCTCTGTCCAGACGAATTGTGTCTCTACAGAATGCCCACGGCGGCCGCCGCTAAACGTAGACAGACCCGGCACCGCATCGGCGCCGGGCCTGTCTACGTTGAGTTCTTAGTTCTGCTCGGCCTTTTCGCGGGCCTCGCTCGCCTTCGCGGATGCCCGAGCTGCCTCAGCTTCGGCTTCCTTCTTAGCGGCCTCACGCTGAGAGTCTGCCTTGTCCTGCTGGGCCTGTCCCTCGCGCTGAAGGTCATCGCGGCCGGTGACGGCGCCGATGACTTCCTTGGCCTTACCCTTGACGCCTTCGACGACGCCCTTGACGGCTTCTTCCGGTCCGCTGTTGTGCTCGCCCATATCGTTTTCCTCTCGGTGTGGCGCCACGTCCCGTTGAACGTGAGGGGAAATTCCCCGTCGGCCTGCTTCCGTCTTCCCATCAACGAGCAGGCGCAAACGATCTCACCGAGGTTTGCTCAGGAAACCGCTTGTGGCATCGCACACATCGTGCGTCTAGCTGCGGGTTGACGGAGCGATTAGCCGAGGTTGAGATTGGGTAGCGGCGGCAGCCCGGGGATGTGCGGTGGCGGTGGCAGCCCGGGAATCAACGGCTTTCGAGTCGTCGTGGTGTCCCACTCGGTGGTGGTCGTCGTCGGCGTCGTCGTTGTAGTGGTAGTCGGCGTTGTCGTAGTCGTCGTCGGCGTTGTGGTCGTGGTCGTGGTCGTTGTTGTCGTGGTGGTGGTCGGCGGCGTCGTGGTCGTCGTTTCCACGGTGACGATGGTGGTTTGGGGTGGCGGCGCCTGTTCGGTGACGGTGCTGATGGGCGGGTTGGTCATCGTGACGGTTTCCGTCGGGACCGGCGGTGGCGCCGCGGGGCTCTGCTCCACCGGGGTGACCGCGGTAACCGCAGTCGCCGGAGCCGGTTTCACCGTTTGCGTGCTCGGAGTCTCGGAGGTGCTGGCACCGGTGAGGGTGTAGGCGAACCCACCGACCGCCACGGCGGCCACGGCCGCGGCCCCGCCGAGCAGCAGGGGCACGCTGCGGGTCAGGCCCGACCCGCGTCGTTCGGGCGGGTCGCCACCGAGGATCGAGAGATCGTCGTCGTCGTTCTCGTAATCGCCATAGCCGCCGTAGTCGTAGTCACCGTAGGCATACGACTGGTCTTGTGCGACAGGCTCATCGGGGGTGTCGTCGCTGGACCAGGCCAGTGCGGCGGCGATGGTCGCCGACTGCGGGCCGACGTCGGCGATCAGCGGTGCGGGCGCCAGGCCGGTTGGCGCGTCAGCCGCCAACTGCCGTGCCGCGGCCAGGCTCGCACCCAGCGCCGCGTCGAGCTGCGGATGCGGGGACATGCTGACGGGCATCCGCAGGTGCGCCGAGAGTTGTTGGACGGCAACCGGTATCGACTCTTCGTCGCCGATAGCGGCGACAGTGCTGATGTTGTCCCGGGAGATCCGCGCCAGGGCCAGTGCGTCGTCGATGAACGCGCCGAGTTCGACGGGCAACCCCGGACGCCGTGCGGTCTCACCGATCTGGCGGTAATCGGCACCGGCATCGGCCAGAGTCACCGACGTGCCGCTGGCCTCGAAGTCGCACACCAGGATCACGCCGTGGCGCGGCAGCCCCGGATCGTTCTGCAGCGAGCGCAGCGCCGCGGTGGCATCGGACACCAGCAGCGGCGGTGCGGCGACCCCGGCCAGTGCGGGCAGGCTCCACATGGCGTCGCGCAGAGCGTCGCGGCGGCCGGGTCCCCAGTGCGCCGGAACCGCAACGCCCGCCACGGCCGCGAGACCGACGCCGTCGGCATCGGCGAGCGCGGATAGAGCCAGCGCCAGCAGCTGCTCGGCGCGGTAGGACACCCCGTTTTCTCCGACCAGCGGCAGCGGGTCGCCGACCCGGTCGACAAAGCCGGTCCACACCTGGTCGCCGAGCATCAATTCGGCGGGACAGATGACCGGCGCAGCTCCGGCGCGCGCGGCGACCAGGCTGGTTGTGCCCACGGAGATACCCAGTGGTTCGGTCATTCGGCCATGATCACCACGCCTCGCGGTGAATGTCACTCAGGCGCGCCGAGTGGGCGCGTGCCTATGACCTAACTGTGACTTGGCTTGGTGCTCATTGTGTTTGCCCGTGTCGATCCAGGTAGGAACAGATCACGTCGACCAGCGCCGTCAGTTCCCGGCTGTTTCGCAACGGGCCCGCCATGACCAGTTGGGTGATCACCAGGCCACGCATGGTTGCCCAGATCAGGTCGCCGATCGCCGCCGCATGCGGACTGTCCAGACCCTCGGCGATGTCAGCACTCAAATCGGTGATGGCCCTGTGCAATTCGACGAGATGGCGAGTGGCCCGCTTGTCACGCATGGCCCGGGTACCGATGAGGATCTCCAGCGAGGCCCGCGAGGTCGGACTGGAGAACGCCTCCCACGCGGCATGGACCACCAATTCGACCCGCGTACGCCGGGTTTGATCGCCCGTCCGGGGCGGCAGGCTGCTGCGCAGCAATTCGAGCAGCTCGGTGAAGCCCCGGTCGACCACGGCCATCAGCAGGCCGTCCCTGTCGCCGAAGTGGTACTGCACCACGCCCCAGGTGACACCGGCCCGTTCGGCGATGTGTTTGGCGCTGGCGGCGGCGAAGCCCTCCTCGACCACACAGCGCACCGTCTCGTCGAGAACCGCGTCGCGGGTGCGGTCGGCGCGCAACTGGCTGCCACCAGGCGGGCGCCGCGGCGCGATCTTGGTCACGTCACCACATCACTCTGTCCGCGTGCGCGGCGGGCAAGTCTTTGACCGACAGCAGGCCCGGCGGTGCGGCGCATACCGCGTCGATGGCGTTGACGGCACGCGCCGCGGTGGAGATGACGCCGCCGTCGTTGTGGTCGACGCCGTCGAGGCCGAGGTGGGTGTTGATCTCCACCCCCGGGTTGCCGTGCACGACGACCCGGTGCACGCCGAGGCGGCCGTCCGGCGGATAGGGCCAGTGCGGTGCGGTCACCGGGGTGAGTCGGTTGACGTGCTCCATGGTGATCACCGGCTGCCCGTCGCGGATGCCCTCGACCGCGAAGCGGACGGCGGCCACCTGGCCGGGCGCCACGCTCATCATCGTGCAGTCGATCGGCTCGGGGGTGACCCAGCCTTCGTGCCACTCGCGCACCTCGTCGAGGGTGACCCCGAGCACCTCGGCCAGCGAGCGGACCTGTCCACCCCACAGCGACGACAGCACGCCAGGAGCGAACATGATCGGGGTGTGATCGGGCGCGGTGCCGAAACCGAAACTGACACCGGTGAATTCGGCGTCGTCGTAGCTGCCGTAGTCGCAGATTTCCGACACGGTGATCGCGGTGGCCCGCCCGGCCAGCGTCAGCGCGGTGTAGACCAGGCTGTCACCGGAGTAGCCGGGGTCGACGCCGTTGATGTACAGCGAGGTTCCGCCGTCGGCGCAGGCCTGGGCCAGCGGTTCGCGAATCCACGCGTCGGCGTGGTGCGGGGCGACCAGCCACACCATCGACGTGCCGACGACATTGGTGCCCGCCCGCAGGAACCGGCAGATCTCCTCGATGGCCTGCTGCGGGCGCATCTCGGCCTGCGAGGTGTAGACCACGCAGTCGGCGCGCAGGTCCACCAGCGCGTCGATGTCGTTGGTGGCTATGACCCCGGTGGGTTCGGACAGCCCGGCGATCTGCGCGGCGTCGCGGCCGACCTTGTCGGCTCCGTGGGCGTGCAGTCCGACGAGGTGCAGGTCGGGCCGCTCGATGATCATCGGCAGGGCGTGCTTGCCGACATTGCCGGTGGCGAACTGGATGACGCGCTTCACAGCAGATCCGTGATCGTCTTGAGGCCCGCCTCGTACAGCACGCCGGGCATCATGCCGCCGTCGATCTCGATGGTGGTGCCGTTGATGAAATCCGCTGTCCCACTGCACAAGAACACCACCGCACGGCCGACCTCGGCGGGCTCACCGGCCCGGTTCATCGGCACGGCGTGGAAGTACTTCTCCCCCGTCGGGTCGTCCTTGGGCAGCACGAATGATTTGAAGTTGTCGGTCATCGTCGGGCCCAGCGCCAAACAATTCACCCGCACTTTCGGTCCCCATTCCTCGGCCAGCGAACGGGTCAGATGGTTCAGCCCGGACTTGGCCGCGCCGTACGACACCAGCGTCGGCGATCCGGCGGGATGCCCCGCGCCACTGGAGATGTTGACGATCGATCCGATGCCGTCCTGCTCGCGCATCTGCCGAAATGCCCTGATGGCAAACCACATTGGGCTGATCAGGTTCATCTGAATGGCGAAGGCGTGAAACAACATTGTGCGTTCGTAGTCGTCGGCGGCCTCGGGTGCACCCTGGATGCGCGAGACGAGCGCCGGGATGTCCTCGACGTGTGGTGCAGGTACCGTGCCACCGGCATTGTTGACCAGAATGTCGATGCGGCCGTAGTCGGCCACCACGGCGTCGACGAATGCGTCGATGGCCCGGTAGTCGCCCTGATCGCAGACTCGCTGCGACGAGCGGGCGAACCAATCCGGGTTGTCGGCCACACCGGGGACGGCGTCCAGCGGCCCTCGCGAGCAGCCTACGACCGTGGCCCCGGCATGCAGCAGTTCATGCGCGATACCGAGTCCCACGCCGCGGCTGGTGCCGGTGACGACGGCGACCTTGCCGTCCAGCGGTAATGCCACTGTGAGCTACCTCTCCCTACAGCCAGATTTTCATTAAGCGCTCAATATGATTACATGCTCAATGTTATTGGGCAATGATGCGACGAAGGGCAGCGGTATGGGTTTGCGCGGAGAGGCCGCGATCGTCGGCTACACCGAACTCCCCTCCACCAAGCGACCGACCGGACCACTCGAGTTCACCCTCGAACAATGGGCCCGGCTGGCGGCGGCCACGCTGGCCGACGCCGGCTTGTCGGCCGCTGATGTGGACGGCATCTGCACGACGCACCTGCAGGAATCGCAGATCTTCGTTCCCTCCACCGTCATCGAATATCTGGGCATCAAAGCCAATTTCGCCGAGATGGTCGACCTCGGCGGAGCCAGCGCGGTGGCGATGGTGTGGCGCGCGGCGGCGGCCATCGAACTCGGGCTGTGCACCGCCGTGCTGTGCGTGATCCCCGCGACGCCGATGACCCCGGTCAGCGCACAGAAGCCGCTGGACGTCACCGAGCTGATGTACTTCGGGGCGTCGAGCAACCGGTATGGCTCGCCGCAGGCCGAATTCGAGATCCCCTACGGCAATCTCGGACAGAACGGTCCCTACGGCCAGGTCGCGACCCTCTATGGCGCCACCTACGGCCACGACGAACGGGCGATGGCCAAGATCAGCGTCGACCAGCGCGTCAATGCCAATCACACACCGGGCGCGATCTTCAAAGACACGCCGATCACCGTCGACGACGTGGTCAACAGCCCGGTGATCGCCGCACCGCTGCACATGCTGGAGATCGTGATGCCGGTGATGGGCGGCGCGGCCGTCCTTGTCACCAATGCCGAGTTGGCCCGCCGCAGCACCAATCGGCCGGTGTGGGTCAAGGGATTCGGCGAGCGGGTGCCCTACAAGACCCCCACCTACGCCCATGAGCTTCTGCAGACGCCGATGATCAAGGCTGCCGCGTCGGCGTTTTCGATGGCCGGGCTGACCCCGGCCGACATGGACATGGTGTCGATCTATGACTGCTACACGATCACCGTGCTGCTCAGCCTCGAAGACGCGGGGTTCTGCCAGAAGGGCAAGGGCCTGCAGTTCGTCGCCGAGCACGACCTGACGTTCCGCGGCGATTTCCCGATGAACACCGCCGGCGGGCAGCTGGGCTACGGCCAGGCCGGGACCGCAGGCGGCATGCACCACATCTGTGATGCCACCCGCCAGATCATGGGCCGTTCCGGTGCCACCCAGGTGGCCGACTGCAACCGCGCGTTCGTCTCCGGCAACGGCGGAATCTTGAGCGAACAGACCACCCTCGTCCTGGAAGGCGATTAGTCATGGGCGATTTCGCCAAGCCGATGCCGATCCCGACGCCGACCACACAGCCGTTCTGGGATGCGCTGGCCGAGCACAAGATTCGTATCCAATATTCACCGTCGTCGCAGCAATACGTGTTCTATCCGCGGGTGCTGGCACCGGGCACGCTGGCCGACGACCTGGAGTGGCGGGACATCTCCGGGGCGGCTTCGCTTTACACGTTTACCGTGGCTTTCCGGCCGACGGCACCGCACTTCACCGCGGACGTGCCGCAGCTGCTGGCCGTGGTGCAGTGGGACGAAGGGCCGCGGTTCTCCACCGAGATCGTCAACGCCGAGCCGGCCGAGCTGGAAGTCGGCATGCGGCTGCAGCCGGTGTTCTTCGACTATCCCGATTCAGGTGTGACGATGCTGCGCTACGAGCCGGCTTGAGCTAGCCGACGACCGTGTCGGCGTCGTCTCGGTGGATGGCGTGGAAGTGCTCGAAGCGCAGGCACACCGTGGTGCCCAGCGAGGACGAATCGATGGTCAGGTCGTCGGCCAGTGCCCGCATCAGCGGGATGCCACGACCGCGTGAGCGGCTCTGCGTGGCCGGCGTGGATTCACGCCAACGGCCCTGGTCTGCGATCGTGATGGTCAGGGTGGCGCCGTCGCGGACAGCCTCTACATCGATGGTGCCGGGGCCGCCGTGGTGCAGGTAAGCGAACTCGGCCGTATTGGCGAGCGCTTCATTGACCGCGAGGACGGCATCGCTGAACCGAACCCTGTCAAGATCCCCGCGTGCTCGCAGCCAGGTCGCGAACTCGTCACGAACCCTGGCTGCGTTGTGCGCATCAGCGACGACATCGTTACGGATGAAACGGTCACCATCAGCTGAGGGACATGGGTAACTCGGCGTCGTCATGGCAATTCTCTTATACCCAACTTCCGAGAATTACTCACCCAATGCGGCGCGTGCCTCTTCCAATGTCTCGTAGAGACCGACAATATCGGCCAAACCGACCAGTTTGAGGGGCCGGCTCGTCGCGGGCCCGCTGGCCACGACGCCGAAGCCGATCTCCGCGGAAGCCTTGTCGCGGGCGGCGACCAACACGCCCATGCCCGCCGAGGCGAGGAAGTCGACGCCTGACATGTCGACGATGATGGCCTTCGGGTCCTTCGTCAGCGAGGTGGCAATGCTGGTCTCCAGTTGCGGTGACGTCAGCATGTCCACCACGCCGGTAGCGGAGATGACGACCGTCCGCCCGAACCATTGCTCATCGATCACACAGCCGGTGTTGGCAGCGGTCGTTGTGCTGGTGGTGGCAGTGCCTTGCTCGTCCAAGATTCACCTCATTTGCACGCGCCCGGACGGCGCGCTCGCGAATACGTCGTCTCTGCGAGGCTGCCGTCTGAACCTGGCAAGAACTTGTTAGCAGGCCTGCGCCGGTTTGCTTACGGCGCGGGGTCAGCATCGGAAACTTCCCGGCGAGACCACTAAAGGCTAACGTACACCGGTTTCAGATGTGGGATCGGTGGCTAACGCCCTGGTGCGCGGCCCCCCACCGCCCAAACCGACAAACGGCTGCAGTAGTGCCAGTAAATCGCGTCTTTTCGTCGATCTCGATGTGTCAGGGTGTTCGTTTTCTATACTGGACTCATGTCTAATACGTCGTCGCCGACGCTGCCGCCCGGACCCTCCTTGCCCCCCGCTATTCAGGCCGTGCTGATGCTGCGCTACTGGCCGCGGTTCGTCTCGGCCTGCCGACTGCGTTATGGGCGGACGTTCACACTGCGGATCGCCCAGATGGGCACGCTGGTGTATCTCGATGACCCGGCCGACATCAAGCAGGTGTTCGCCGGCGACCCCGCGATCTACCATGCCGGCGAGGCGAATTCGATGCTGTCCGGCCTGCTGGGTCCGGCGTCGGTGCTGGTGGTCGATGACGAGGTGCACCGCGACCGGCGCCGCTTAATGCTCGAGCCGTTCCACCGCGATGCCGTGGCACGGCAGACCGAGGTCATGGCCGAGATCGCGGCAGCCAATATCGCGGGCTGGCCGGTGGGCAAGCCGTTTGCGGTGGCGCCGAAGATGTCCGAGATCACGCTGGAGGTGATCATGCGTCTGGTCATCGGGGCGAGCGATCCCGCGCGACTGGCCGCATTGCGCCAAGTACTGCCCAAGCTGCTGAACCTGTCGGCGTTCCAGCTGCTGGCGATCGGGGCACCGAGCCTGCAGCAGCGGCGGCCGTGGCGCGGCGTGCGCCGGCGTATCGAGGAGGCGGACCGGCTGCTGTATGCCGAGATCGCGGAGCGTCGCGCCGATCCAGAGCTGGTATCGCGTACCGATGCGCTGGCGATGTTGGTGCGCGCCGCCGATCAGGACGGGCGCACGATGACCGACGCCGAGCTGCGCGACCAGTTGATGACGCTGCTGGTGGCCGGGCATGACACCACGGCGACGGGGTTGTCGTGGGCATTGGAGCGGCTGACGCGACATCCCGCCGTGCTGGCGAAAGCGGTGCGGGCCGCCGAGGCGGGTGACGACGAGTACCTGGATGCGGTGGCCAAGGAGACCCTGCGCAACCGGCCGGTGGTGTTCGACGTCGGCCGGATTCTGAAGCAGCCGGTCGAGCTTGCCGGGTATCTGCTGCCCGCCGGGGTGATGGTGGCTCCCGGGGTGGGACTGGTGCATTCCGATGACCGGGTCTATCCGGATGCCGATCGCTTCGACCCGGACCGGATGATCGGGGCGACGCTGAGCCCGACGACCTGGCTGCCGTTCGGCGGCGGGGCGCGCCGGTGCCTGGGAGCGACGTTTGCGATGGCCGAGATGCGGGTGGTGCTGCGTGAGGTGTTGCGCCGTGTCGATCTGGTGACCACGACGGCGCGCGGCGAGGGTCAGCGGGTCAAGCACGTGATCCTCACGCCGAATCGTGGAGCGCGAATCACGGTGTCGCGCATGAAGAATCCGCCGCAGGCGGCGGACGGATCCCACCTGGACCTGCACCACGCGACCAGAGAGTAACGACACCGGCAGCGGGACGCGGTCGACCCGCTGAACAGCACATCGCGGCGCCGCGGCCGCTGGGCGGTAGGCTCGGCCTTCATCGACTCGAACGCGCTCGAAATCATGTGGACCACGTGACGTTCCGCCGGACGGACGCGGCGGCGGCCACTGTTGGCGGGCCGGTGCCTCCGGTCGTCGACGATCTGCCCCAAGGCCTGGCCGATACCGTCGCCGACCTGATCGGGAGGCCACGCGCGCGCGGCTGGATCCACCTGTGCTCGGCGGCCATCGCCACCGTGGGCGGACTGGCGTTACTGTCGGCCGCAGGTATCACGTCGTCGCAGAAGGCCCTGCTCGCGACCCTCGTCTACACCATCACCATCGTCGCGATGTTCACCGTCAGCGCCGTCTATCACCGCAAGCATTGGCACAATCCGACCGCCTTGAAGTGGATGAAGCGTCTCGATCACTCGGCGATCTTTATCTTCATCGCGGGCAGTTACACACCCTTTGCGCTGTTGGCGATGCCGCCACGCACCGGAGCCCAAGTGCTGATCATCGTGTGGAGCGGTGCAGCGGTTGGCGTGGCACTGAAGATGTGGTGGCCGTCCGCGCCGCGATGGGTCGGCGTGCCGCTGTACCTCTTGCTGGGCTACGTGGCGATCGCCTTCGCCGGCAGCCTGCTCGCCGGCGGGGGTCCGATTGTCGTCGGACTGCTCCTTCTGGGCGGGGTCCTCTACAACGTCGGCGCCATCCTTTACGGACTTCGCTGGCCGAACCCCTGGCCGCACACATTCGGCTATCACGAGTTTTTTCACGCCTTCACCGCGGTCGCGGCCGTCAGTCACTACGTCGCCGTGTGGTTTGTCGTCCTCTAGAAATGTGCGCGACGACAGCGAAACCTTCAGCACGCCTTAGATTTCCAACAATTCGGCATCTCCCGTTATCGTCGGTTCGAAGCTGACTGATCACCACAGCGGAGGCCATCGACGTTGTAGCGGGACAGGTCGCGTGACCCTGGATTTCCAATGGTGGTCCCGGCTGGTATCGAACCAGCGACCTTCCGCGTGTGAGGCGGACGCTCTCCCACTGAGCTACGAGACCGTGGGGTGGCGGACACCAACAAGGGTGGCGACCTCGCCGACCAGGAACACTAGCACGACAAGACCATCCGGCCGGAATGCCCTCGTCGCCGGGCGTGAACGACGGGATTTGTGTGGCTTCGGTTGCGTCGACTATTGTCGTCCTTCGCACCGGGTGACGATCTCATCCGTGGCGTGCGGATGTAGCGCAGTTGGTAGCGCATCACCTTGCCAAGGTGAGGGTCGCGGGTTCGAATCCCGTCATCCGCTCGAAGGTGCAAGCGGCATCAGACCCAACGGTGGAGTGGCCGAGTGGTGAGGCAACGGCCTGCAAAGCCGTGCACACGGGTTCGATTCCCGTCTCCACCTCCAAGATGTGCCCAGCGCGATTAGCTCAGCGGGAGAGCGCTTCCCTGACACGGAAGAGGTCACTGGTTCAATCCCAGTATCGCGCACCAGTGTTGTTGCAGGTCAAAGGCGGTAGTTAGAACTACTCGCTAGACTGCGTGCGACATACGTGCGACTTGCCGTCCCGAGTCGGGACAGTAAGGGACATGCAATGACCACTCCAATCCGTTGCCCGCACTGCGGGATTCAGCAGTATGAGAACGAGAACGCCGACCCGGCGCTGTCCGCGTTGGACACCACCTGTTGGAAGTGCGCCAAGCCTCTCGTCGTGTTCTCCCCCGGCGATGAGGTCCGGGATCACTTGGACCGATGGACCGGCGTCGTACTGGAACCTGACCGCGACGGCGTGACCGTGGTGGCCATCGGCAACGAGGTCCATAGGGTCAACACCGCGCATCTGAGGAGCGCCGAATGACACAGCTCGTCTTGACGATTGCCATGTTCGCCTTCGCCGTCGCCTGCCTGTGGCTGGGCGTGGACCTGATCTTGCACGGCACGTAAGGGAACCGCAGCGCCCCGACAATCGTTGAACCGACACAGACCCGCCACGGCCAAATCCCCCCATGCCGCCGTGGCGGGTCTTGTCGTATTGGTGAAGTTGGGGTCTCCAGGACCAGTCGCGAGTGCGCAGCCCGATCCTCGCCTAGCTGCGTAGCCCTGAACGTCAACCGCGAGGTCGACCCCGCGAGAACGATACAACGGCCCGCTTCACGCTGGGAGTAGTCGCCTGGCCCCGCCGCGCGGGAGAGGCTTGGCGGGGCCGGTCAGGCCAATGCTGGCGCAGCCGATCACGCCCCGCAATTCACCCTCCGCGCGGTGCACGAAGAACCCGCAACGTGTCGGTGGCGGGGTCTATCCTTGCCGCGCGGAAGGGAGCGACCACATGACTGATGAACCCGCATTCGAGTACCGCCCACGACCGGGCTTCGATTTCTCGTGGAGTATGCGTACCTCAGGGTACGGCGACGAGCCGGGGCTTGAAGTGCTAGACACCGACTGGGATCTGTTTGACAACCTCAGCGAGATCGAAGGGACCATCGAAAACGTTGAGGAAACGGAATACCCCCAACATCGCCCAGGGGTGTCCATCGTCAGAGTCAGCGGCGGGCATGGGTGGCGGGAATACGAGTGGAGCAACGGGAAGACCCACCGCTACGAATGGGAGCTTTTTACTTGGGACCTGCGGTGCCCGCGCTGTAAACATACGGATAGTCCGCTGTACATGGTCACTGACGAGGTTTGGGCCAGTGCCGGTTTCGACGGAAAAGAATGCTTCCGATGCCTTGAGGAGGCCATCGGCAGGCAGTTGGTGCCGGCAGATTTCGATCCCACCATTCCCTGCAACGATCCAACGCAGTTCCAGCACGGCCCCGAGCTGCGCCAGCGCATGGGCCACGCCTGAGTCACCGAAGCCACAACTCTCCAAATCGCACAACACTTTTGGGTCGCGCGGACCTAGGGTTACCGCATGGGCTTATGGAACACCTACCGGGGATTCGGCGGCTTCTGGCAGTTCTGCCTGGCCTTGTCATTCGTGGCGGGTCTCGGCGCAGCCGGTCTGGGGATCTGGGGTGAGTACACGGAGGCATCGTTCATGCCGTCGTGGTGGAACCGAATGCCCTACGGCGTCAACATCGCATCGTCGCTCACGGCGTTCATGGTCGGCGTTCCGGTCGCGTCGGTCGTCTTGGAAACCATGACATCGAACCGCATCGAGAAAGCGCAGAAAGAATCAGTCAACCGCGTATCTAAAGAAGCGTGGTCGAACTTCACAAAAGCCATTCACGAGCTGTGTAGCGAGGAGCGGAAGGACGCTATATCGAGTACCGCCAAAATGGTTGAAGGAGAACACGATCTCATCGTAAACGAGTTCCGGCGATGCCGACTCGAAATCTCCAATAAGCCCGTTCCACAAAGTATACTTGGTGAAATCGAGAAGCTGAGGATATTTCTCTTACACCACGTTCCGATACTTGCACAAAGATGCGAAGCCGTCAATGAACAGTTCGGCCGTGAACACCAGATTCGACCGAAGTGGAACTACATTCTCTCACTATGGCAGGTTCTCGATACCCATGTTCGCCTGCGCCGCATGGAATTCCAGCTAGATCCGATGGACGAGGATACTTACTCTCGCATCCTTAACGACCTGATGTCGGACGAAAACCCACTGTTCGAATTTCTCACCTTGCATAGCGGATATGGCGTACAAGACGGTGCCGTCACTAGCATGATGGGGCTTCACGCTCTGCTGAATGCAGCTATGATGATGCCCGACGACGAACTATTTAGGTTTATTAAACATTGGGACGACCGTCTCATGGGGTATTACCCCGCCGCATTGCACACGTCAGTGTTTCTTATGGGGCTAAGAATGAACGTCGATTCGGTGACTAGAGACGGCTGGCCTGACAAGGTCAAAAGCCCGAGACCCGCCATCCGAACATCGAGCGCCACTACCAACGAATCGGCTAGCTGATGACACCGCGCGGTGTCAACGCGGCCGCCGTGCTTATGGCGCGGCCGTGACCGAGATGTCCTAATCGCTTGAAAACACCCCGCGCGGATATCCCCCGCTGGTGTCGACCGGCTGGCAGGCTCCACGACATGCCCACTGATCCACCGGACGACGGGAACATAGGCGTCGGCAGCCCTGGAGTTGACCGCCGCATGTCTCTGCTCTGGCTCGTCGTGATCGGCACCATTGTCGTAACCCTCTTGGGTACCGCGCTCTTTGTCTGGCTCGCTTGGTTGCTCAGTCACCAGCCGGCCCCGTTGCGTTCGGGTACAGGTTGGGCCGACTGGCTCAAGTACGCAGACGGATCGAAGCTATTCGATGCGGCCCGTACCACGGCAACCATCCTCGCAATTGTCGGCATTGGCGGCGCTGCTCTGGTGGCCTACCGCCGTCAAGACACAGCCGAGCGTGCACACAAGGTTGCAATCGAAGGGCAGCGAATTGCTAACGCACAACACGAACTTGACTCGCAGAAGTACCAACTCGACCGTGACCGGCACCAACTCGATACTGACCGGCGACGGGACGACCGCGAGAAGGAGTTGCGGGCACGGTTCGCGTCTACCGCTGAACAACTCGGTTCATCGAACTTCGCCGTGCGATACGCCGGAGCGTACGCGTTAGCTTCGCTAGCTGATGATTGGCATCACTTTGGCAATGATGACGAACGGCAAGTCTGCGTGAATGTTCTTTGTGCCCAGTTGCGCCGCCCCCGGCCACAGACACCGCAGGACGGCCCGCAGTTCGAACGCAACCAGGTTGCCGACGAGCTTGAAGTCCGGAGAACCATTGTCGCGCTAATCAAGTTGCATCGTCCACGAGCTCTCACGGACGCGCCGGACTGGAGGGAATGCACGCTCGACTTCGCGAGCGCAGACCTTTCGGGGTTGATCTTCCGAGCGATGGACCTGCAGGGAGCGATATTTGAGGATGCGAATCTAACTCGCTGCGACTTCACCCACGCATACCTGGGGGGCGCCTTGCTAAGGCGCGCCGACTTAACAGCAGCCAACTTCACATCAGCGGATCTGACGGGGGCGATGTTATCCGGTTGTCGCACAGAATATTCCGACGCCGATAACCTGTGGGGAATGCGGGTTACATTTGACCGGGCGAATATGACGAAGGTTCGGTTGACCCGCGCCAATCTACCAAGTGGTGACTTCGAAGAGGCCGATCTCACAAACGCAGTCCTTAACGGCACAAAGCTTGAGAGTGCGGATTTTACTGGTGCCACCTTCAGACCCGATAAGCTCTACGGTGCAGCACTCGATGGTGCAAACTTCACTCGTGCTGATCTTCGAGGCACCAATTTCCAACAAGCATCCCCGTTCGAGGCGACGTTCACGGACGCCCGATACAACGCGCGAACTCAGTGGCAACATGGCATACCGGACCGCGTGCTCTTTGACGACAGCGATGCAGACGAGGCCTGACCTCGCGGTGAAAACCGCAGAGCGGAGTCACTAACCCCCAAAGATCACACCGCCCACCATGTCCACCGATACGGCGCGAGCGTTCCGTCATAGAGTTCTTCGAATGTGCCACCAGCCCAGCGTATCTGGATATCGTCAACCTGTTGATAGACCACCGGGCCACTGCCTTCAGCGCCAATGCTGAGAGAGTCCCGGTCGATGATCCTTAGCACAACGTCACGCCAGTCAGCGGCTTCATAAGCAATATACCCGTGCGGCAGTTCGACTTCCACGACACCGCGCCAGCACCCTGACTTCTTTTGCAGGCTGTTGCGCAGATCGTCACGTCGTCAAGTTCGACCGCTTGGCCGTCCTCGGTGATGGACTCGATGCCGAGCTCGACCGCTACATCGAGCGGCTACCGTCGCTCATCCCCGTGAGCCGCTCCCACCCGGTTTGACGCCGATGCCGATGTCGCCAATTGCGTTACCCGGCAACCGTGCTCAACATTCGAACAGCGAAGTCGTCAGTGACAGATGAGCAGGAAGGTTAACGGCGGTTTGCAACTGGAGGAAATCACCTTGGGTTCCACCGGTCCCGGCGCCGGGTCGTGGCCTCCAACCCCGTTCTGATGCTGACCGTGGACGTTTTGTTCCGACGCCGGTTGCTGTGTGAAGACGACGACGATCGTGCTCAATCCCAGGAACAGGACCGCCACTACCTGAAGCGCAGCGGACGCGATCAATCGCCTTCCACGCGTGAGAGTTTCGGGTCGCAAGTCTTTGATCTGCTCGATGATAAGACGGGAAGTCTGATGCCGTGCATGTGGCTCGAACAGGCCCCAGATCTTTGGGGTGATGATCTCCTCCAGAGTCTCCACACCAATGACGTAGTTTTTTCGTGGCCGCGCGGCCACGAGTGCGAACCCGGACGCTGCGAGAAGCGCTAGCACTGCGACCATCATCAGAATCTTCGCGGCGCCGTTGATGGTCGCATCCTTTCCGATGACGACCGCAAACAATGCCAATACCAGTGTGGCGAGCCCCGTCGCACCGGTCAGGGCGGCGATGGCCCGGGTGTTTATGGAGTCGCGGCGATCGATCTCCCGCTTCAGCTCGGCTTCGAGGAACGCCGCAAATTGAGTCCCCCGTTCAAGCGGGGGCGCCACGACCGTCCCGCCGCTCGACACCACCACCAGGCAGCGAATCACCGGGCTTTTCCTGGCGTGTCTCGTCCTTGGTGATCTTGATTTCGACGTTAGGGATCACACCGTCACCCCCGCCGTCATGCTGGTCGTCAGAATCTGGCATTTCCACACCCCGAACAAGTTGCTGCTTCAACCGACGAATAAGTGTGTCACCGCAGGTCGAGCGGGACAAGCATCAGATCAGGGCCACCGTCACAGCGGTAGGTCATCCAGCACGTCATGATGTTGGCGGCCGTCAGGCGATGTCCACGTGATCTCAATCCGTGGCGGATCGGTTCGGGCACCCATCGCCGCTACGAACGGCGCCTGCACTGCGTCGCCGTCGGCCATCTCGTCTTGCTTCACCGACCAGTCGCGCCGACCGAACATTCCACCGATCGCCTTACCCCGCAGCCGCATCTCGACATGGGTGACCGTCTGGCCGGTCTCATTGCTTATGACCAGAAGCCGTCCACTTCCGCGCTGCACCGACCAGCTCATCGCAGTTTTCCCCCGGTTCTCAGCACCGGGGCCTCGCTGCCCGGCGCGCCTACGAGCAACGTACAGAGGCGGACCGCCTCAGCTGGGATCTTCGGCGTTCCCCAGCGCAGCAAGTTCCTCAGCGGTTCGGAGTTCACGTTCGATCAGGTCGATCGCACCGGGGACGTCGCCGGTGATCTTGATGTAGCCGCCAAACGCGGTACCAACGAGCGCGGAGACGATGTCGCGTAACCGGGGATCGGCGAGAGCCTGATCGAGCGCGGCCGTGAATGTCGCACCCTGAGTGGGGAACGCCGCCAACAGCCGATACATCCCGGCTCGGACGTCATACTCGATTTCTTCTGCAGAAGACACAGCCTCAGCGTAAGCACTACAGCCGACAGATCCCGGGGGGTGTCAACCCAACTGCGACCCCCTTGGGGATTGCAGACCTCACGCCGAAGGCGTCGGATCTGACTCCACACCCGACTGACCGGTGGCGATTTCCTCATCAAGCTTGAGCACGTCGGCTTCAGTGAGTCGCTTGCCCTGGTAGGTGATCTCCCGCTGGTCCAGGTCGGCGTCCTCGATCGTGGCGTCGTCACCGATGACGAACGCAGGATCCACCTCAACAGATAGGACTTCCTCCACGGTCGGGGGATTCTCCGCGTAGTCCTTGGCCATCTCAGCGTAGTCAGCGTCGGTTGGTCGCCGTTGCTTGTCGGTCATGTCGGTCCGGCCTCCGCTGGTGGAGATGGCCCGACGTCGTCGCTAACCCGGACGAACAGCTTGGGTGGACGACCTAGCACGCGTCCCGTCTCAATGTCACCCGTGTATCTCATACTGGTTCCGTCCGAAATTGGCTCGACTCTGGACGTTTCATCTCCAGTGTCCACACATTTCGCCAAGAAAAAGAGTGTCTCCTTGCCGATCGGGATGACGTTGTTGTCGAGCTCGATTTCGATGTCTTTGATCGACAGGATCTCGTACACCCCGTCGACCTCGAATTTGAACGGTGAGGATTTGTCGTCTTCAATGTGGTGAATATTGAATGCGCCTGAGAGTGGTCCTGAAAGGGCTTCTCCAGACATGAGTTTCGCTGCCTCGATGATGTCACCTCCCTGCTTTTCTGTCATCTGTTCGGGCATACGAAGCCGCAGCAGCGCTACGTGATCCTGGAGCCTCATGAGCGCGTCGGCGATGACCGCCCACAGCTCGGCGTCACTGTCTTCTGGAAAAGGAGCGTCGCCTACTACCGACAGTTGCGGTGGGCCCCAGGTGCGCCTGAACCCCAACCGATTTGGCGGATGGGCGGCACCCAGGACGCGCAGGATTTCGACGACGTCGGCGGGAAGGCGTCCCGGAAGGTCGTAATGCACCCGGAACCCCATTTTGATGTCACTACCCTTGCCAAGGATCTCAATATTCAGGATTCCGCTGCTATCGCTCCACAGTGTTCGCAGTCCGCCGGCCTGGCCAGCGGTGTGTTCGGTACGCATGAGCCGAACACCGGCAACCTCCGTGTCGCTGTCGGGTGCCAAGATCGCAAGATAGAGCTCTGCCTGCTCTGTATCGACCTCGGCGGAGGGAAGGGGGACGATCCGAAGACTGGCTTGATCGATCGAGCCTCCCAAGCCGGCTGGAAGGTCGAGAGAGCCACTAACGCTTCCCTGCGGCAGCGACAGTGGCGTGCCGTAGTCAATGAACTGTTGCACCTGTTGGCGGAGTTCATCATCCCCGTCGGGGACATTCAATTGAAATTGCGCCTTGATCGGTCGCTCCTCAAGGGCTGCGAGCGACAACGCGAATATCTTGACGCTGACCCAAACCGTGTCATGTTGCATCGCACACACCGCGACTAGACCCCGATCGCCCGGCGCTGGCGCATCCGGCGGCGGGCCGTCGGATGCGGCGAAATCGTAGCGGTAGAACGGATCACAAGCGTTGAGAGACCGATGAATCGCTGCCAGATCACCCACTACATCTCCGGGGACCAACGGCTCGTCCTCCTGGCGGTGCTCCCGCCCGGACAGAAGCGCCGTGAGGTCATTCATGAGCGCTTGCAGTCGCTCTCTGCCGTCGCGCAGGTAGTAGTCGATCACCTTGGGATACTTGGCGGCCTGCGTGTCACACCACAGCAAACCATGTGTCTCACAGTCGAACCCAGCACTAGACGTATGAGTATCAAGCCAGCCGAGGTTCTGATTAGTGAGGTCGAGTGGCATGACGAGGTGCCAGTCGCTGATCTGCCACCCTTCCTTCTGACTGGTGGCAACCACGCGGTCGAACGACCTCCTGATCGCGCGCTTCTCAGTCGCGGTCAGGTTGTCGGGGTAGCGCTTGATCTGCCACACCGAACGCTCCTTGCCCCAGCCGGCAGGGCCAGGGATGAAGATATCGATCCCCCCATCGCCCTGACTCGGCCGTACCCGGACGGCATTCGGGAACTCAGTGCACAGGAGCATGCCGATAGTGGTCTCAACGTCCTCGCCGGACTGCCGGGTCCATTCAACTCGAGCCACGGGTCTTCCAATCTTCCAACGCGGGGGCGGCTGCTCGGCCTCGGCCCCGGAAACACCATTATGCCAGGCGCGAAAGTCGGCGCTCCGTCAGGCGTGCCTCTCGACAAATATAGACAAAGATTATAGTTTTAGCAGGTGACAGCGTATAGATATGAGACTACTCATCCCTGGATTACCTTCAATTTTGTCGGCGGCGAGTTCAATGTTCTCAGCGTAAGGCTCGGCGAAGCCTTCTCCAAGTGCCGTCACCTCACAGGCACCCCCCTACAGCCCAGCCTCGCGGCCGAGCTCGCACGCGTGTATCTCATCAAAGGGGTCTCAGCGACCACCGCGATCGAAGGCAACACGCTGACTGAGACGGAGGTCGCCGAAATCCTCGACGACCGCAAGAGGCTCCCCCCATCGCAGCACTACCTCCAGCGCGAAGTTGAGAACATGGAGCGCGTCCTGCGACGCATCGACGTCGAAGCCAACAACTCTCGCGGCTGGAAGGTCACCCCGGCCTGGTTGAGAGCGCAAAACCGTGAAATCCTCGAGGGAATTCCCGACGAAGAGCACGTCATTCCAGGCGAATACACCACACGCCCATTGCTTGTGGGCAGCGTCTACCGTGCTGCACCACCTGAAGATGTTCCATATCTCGTTGAACGACTGTGCGATTGGGTCAACGAGATGCTGGTGCACGTGTACGACGTGAAACTCGACGCCGACAAGCGGTTCTTCCAAGCCTTCTATGCCGCGGTGCTCGGCCATCTCTACATCGCCTGGATTCACCCCTTCGGCAATGGCAATGGCCGCACAGCACGTGCACTTGAGTGCGCCATCCTCGCGCACTCAAGGCTCGTCCCCTGGGTATCAAGCAGCCTACTATCCGACCACTACAACAGGACCCGCTCTCGCTACTACGCAAAGCTCGATGCCGCGTCGCGAAGGGGTGACGTGGTCGGTTTCATCGAGTACGCGGCTGAGGGATTCGTTGACCAACTGCGGGAGCAGATCGCCCTGGTTCAGTGGCAACAGCGGCGAGTCGCGTGGATCAACTATGTGCACGAGCTCTTCCAATACGAGACGCAGGGAGAAACGTCGAAACGCCGCCGCACACTGCTGCTGAGCATGCCCGAGAAAGTATGGACACCACGTTCGGGACTGCGCCGCCTCACACCTGAGCTTGCCGAAATGTATGCGGGAGTTGGTGATCGGGCCCTATCTCACGACACCGGCAAGCTCATTTCGCTTGGCCTGCTCGAAGGCGACGCAAAGAAGGGCTTCAGGCCGCGCGTTCACCTAATGGACGCGTTCATTCCCGGCACCCAGGCGCTCGACGGGTCGGAATTCCTCTACGGAGCTGTTACTGCAGAGGAACTCATCGAAGAACTTGGGGAGCTCTAGGGATGAACGGCGAAACCACGGGCGGCCCGCACGTCATGGTCACGGTCGAGTCGTTCCGATCTGACCATGGACGCGAAGCTGGCGGACAATAACCCTGCTTATGACGACTGGGGTGTGAGTTAAATTCGCTCCGGCGCAATGGTTTCGGATCGCCCACTAGTGAACCAAGCAAGGTGCAATAAGTACGCGATGGACCTACACACGATCCGTGACACAATCGCCGGCTCTGGCTGTGCGGACTGGAATTCGATCATCTGTTGGGGCGGCGGCTCAGGCCCCGTTATCACTACGACCTATCCAGCGAGCGCAGCGAACGTGGGATCGAAACTGAGGTCGTCGCTCACTCCAACGTCGCGGTACTCATCTCAGACGTGGACATCAGCATCGCGTGGGGGTTTGATCCCGACGAGACCCTTTGGTCGGAGCACCGGCAGAAGTTCGACTTGAGCGACTTCCTTCCGGAGTTCGGTGACGACGACAACGTGTCCCGAATGTACGTCGACATCTTCCACAGAGGAGCGCTCGTGGACAGGGTCCTCTTCGTGGTCGCCGACGGAGGCCGGCACTACGTCCCGATTCCTCGGACGACCTACCCACACAAGACAAGCATGAGAGAACTACCGCCAGACCGCAGCGACGCCGAGCATGTTGTGCTCGGAAACGTGAACGCCGGTAAGTGATCGGTTGCCGCCGAACAACTCCACGAGGCGCGGATCAGCGATTGAGTAATTGTGCTTCTCGGCAGGCGGATCGGGTGGATTGGGTGCGCGGAGCCCGCGCAGAAGCCAGCTCAGAATGAAACTCCTAAAGATGATGCAAGTGGACAAATCCCACTGCGAGAGGAAATGAAGTAGCCGATTACTTAAGCCATCTGCCCGTCTCCGACTTAGCTTGCGTATGTCACCGCGCTGATTCAGACGGCGCGCACGAGGAGGAGGGGGGTCGTTGCGATGACGCAGCGTTACGTTTTTCCTGGCTACACAATCGGGGCTGCTGCAACGATGGAGGTCGGCAAAGTCTGCACATCAGGCACGTACGACCAGCCGCTGTCCAACCAGGGGCCTGCCGTCTTTCAGGCAATTCCGAATACCATGGCCTACCGCCCGGTGTACGTCGCGGAGACCGGTATAACTTGCTGGAATGTCGGCGGGATCTTCGGCAGCGGAATCGCCTACTACTGCAAAATCCGAAACGAGAATCCAAGCCCGGTCGGATTCGACCTGCACATGGTGACGTTCGGCGACGAGCCAATCGGTGAACTCACCTGGGAGACCGCGCGGGACCTAAATGCAACTCCCCTGGCCGAAGTTTTCGCCAACGTGAAGTTCGGAGTCCTCTGGGGACCGCACGGCGTCGCTGCCACCGCTCTTCAAGCGCCCGATGCAGCACCTGCCTTCGTGCCTGGTCCTGGTCAATCGTTTCACGTCGTTGATGTGACTGAAGACCTCGCCAAGATCCGCGACGTGGAGGAACTGCATGCGAAGTTGCAGACCCTCCTCAAGAAAGACAAGTAACGCCGCCCGAAGAGAGTGAGAAGAAGCGCGCCCATGGGTCGGGAGGCCGACTAACCCTCCGAACTTTCCGGCAGGCCTCTGACCTGCAGGTATGTTCGGGCTGGCTAACCCGTGGCGTGAATCCTGTTGCGGCGCATCATGTTCAGGCGGTCCAGAGGACGAACGGCTTGGCCTTCGGCTTGGCCACCGCGACCTGAATGCCATTCTTGGGAGATGCCCACTATCACCATCCATGGCCGCGAGGACGTTGAACCGCTCGACGAGCCCAACTTTCGCTACCGCTAGAGAGTTGAAATCCTCTTTCAGCAGCGGGAATTCGCCAGCCGAGCGTAACCGTCGACGTCAGTCAGAAGTACCTTTTCCGGTGACTTGAGTGAACGTGCGATCCAGCCGTCCGCCCATGCGATCCGTCCGGATCAGCTCGACCTGTGGGGTGGCGCCGATATCGTCGTCGATGCCGGCCGCATAGGTGGCCGCCACCACTGCCGACCACACCGTCACAGCCTTCTTGACCTCCGGGTCATCCTCGCCAAAACCTCGCAGCTGAGCGAGAGTCGTCAACAACATCTTCTTGCGTCGAGCCGAGATCATCTGTGCCACAACGGGATACTTGATAGCAACGATGCCCATCTGTTGCATCCGGTACAGCGGCACCGGACCGTCGCCGGCGATGGTCCGGCTCAGCACCGCCTGATGCGCATCGCGTAGTAGCTGGACGAGATCCCGGGTCGGTGGGGCTGAGGCGAGGTCGTCGAAGACCGCGGTGAACATGTCGTCGACGACGGCGAAGACGAAGGACTCATTGTTCGGGAACACTGCGCGCAGAGCATCGGGCTCGACACCGCTTGCTGATGCGATGTCGGCAAGGGTTGTCGCGGCGTATCCCTGGCTGACGAAGAGTTCGAGTGCGGTGTCCACGATCGCGCCGTGGTCCAACTCGGTCATCGGAGCCTCCCAGGTCGGCGGGCCTGCTTCGGCATGAAAATTAGCAAGAGACTGACGCAAACGCCATTAAGCACTTCGGCCACCGATGTTTCCGTCTGACCAAGTCAGCTACGGACCTACGCGCGCTCGGCCGTCATGTTCATGTCGACAGTCCCCTGGCACGCGCCGCTCGAGATCTCGGTGTGCATTCTGCCGGCCAGGGTCCCGTCGGCTTGCGGGGTGTAGCGCACCTCAGCGTGGGCTGGATTCCACTGGATCGTCGCGTCGGGCATCATGCACTGCCATTGGAAATCACTGGCTTGCGTCCACGACGACCCGTCCCAGGTGAATTGAACGGGTTGCGGCACCGTCGGATTGCTCGGTGGCGGACCGCTGGTGATCGTGGCGGTGCATTTCCCGCTCGCGCAGCTGGATTGGAATCCGTAGATCTCGGTGTGCTGCTGCTCAGGCTGGCCCGCCGCCATGCTCGTTCCACCCTTCGGGCCAACGATGAACGTGATCGCGTACTCACCGTTCCAAGACGCAGGATCGGCGGAAGCGGTTGGTGGGAGGGCAAGGGCGATCGCCAGCGATGCGATACCGGTCATCAGTATCTGGCTGCGCCGATCCCTGTGAGCCACGGCTCGATACTAGAGGCCACCTACCAAGACCCATAGTCTTAAAAATCCAACTTCGGGACCCCGCCCCGTCGTACGCTGCCAAGCATGACCGCCACCGCGCAACTGCCGTTTCGCCAGAGTCATCCCCTTCGCTCCCCCGACCAACTGCTCGCCCTGCAGGGCACCGGGCCGATTCACAAAGTCCTCACCGCCGTCGGCGACGAGGCCTGGCTGGTCACCGGTTACGCACTCGTGCGCCGGCTGATGGACGACGAACGACTGGGCCGCACCCACCGCGACCCCGCCAACGCACCGCGCAGCCGCACCTCGGCGTTGTTCGGTGGTCCGATCGGCGATTTCGACTCCGAGCCGACCGACCATGCCCGCATGCGCCAACTGCTTCAACCGCACTTCGGCCCCCGGCACATGCGCACCCTGCAACCAAAGGTCGAGGGTCTGTGCGCCGGGCTGCTCGACGACATGGAACGCCAGGGTTCGCCCGCCGACCTGTTGACGAGCCTGGCGCAGCCGCTGCCGATTCTGGTGATCTGCGATCTGCTCGGCGTGCCGTACGACGAGCGCGATCGCTTCCGGGCGTGGGTCGATGACGCCGCGTTCTCGCCCGACGATGACGTCTCGCTGAAGGGCTTGGAAAAGCTGCTCGGCTACGGCATGGAACTGGTGACCGCCAAGCGGGCTAACCCTGACGATGACGTCATCTCCCGGCTGTGCGACGAGCCCGACCTCGCCGACTTCGAAATCGCCACGCTCGCAATGCAATTGCTCTTCGCCGGCCACGAGACCACGGTGACGCAGATCTGGGTGGGCTCACTGATGCTGCTGACCAACCCCGAGCAGTGGCAGGCGCTGCTGGCCGACCCCGACTTGATTCCCAAGGCCGTCGAGGAAATCCTGCGCGCCGGGATGACCGGCGGTGTCGGGGTTCCCCGGTACGCGCGCGCCGATATCGACGCCGACGGAGTGACCATCCGGGCCGGCGACCTCGTCCTGCTGGATCCCGGTGCGGCCAATCACGACCCTGAGTTCTTTGCCGAGCCCCATCGTGTCGACCTGTCGCGCACCGGCGCGGCCCATGTCGGATTCGGCTACGGACTGCACTACTGCGTCGGCGCGGCGCTGGCGCGCCTGGAACTCAAGACCGTCTACTCCCAGCTCATTCCCCGATTCCCGAGTCTTCAGCTGAGTGCTGATCCCGCGACGATGACCGCCGGGTTCCATTCCCTGTCCCACGGCCTGGTCGCATTGCCGGTGACCTGGTAGAGCTCGTCTTACCTATTCGTCAATTTTTCTGGCGAAGTCGGCTTCCCGTCGTCGCTGTTTGTCGTACATTTTCCACGGAGCTGCCAACATTTCCGACCGGTCGGGGTCCCGGTGATCAATCAAGCCGAAGCCTGACCGTCACAAGCGGGTCTCCAGGGGTGGGCTACGCGAAGTGGCCACCCCCTTGGGCCACCGGCCCCCCGCCCCTGGGGACCACTTGACGGATCGCTACAAGCTCACCTCGACACCGCCCGACGCCGGCTCGACGGCACCCGATGTCAACACATCGCCCGGTGACAGATCACTGCGATCAAGGCCGGAGAACAACAACCCGACGTTGTCGCCGACCACCGCCTCGTCCACCTTCCTGCGGAATTGTTCGACAGCCTCGACCGCAACCGCGCGAGCGCCATTGATCCGCACCTCATCGCCGACCCGGATCTCTCCGCCCTCGACACGACCCGTCGCGACGAGACCGCGACCCTTGATGAAGAACACGTCCTGAACCGTCAGACGAAACATGTGCGGCACGCTACTCATCCTCCTCGGTCCACAGGCACTCACCGCTGAGCACGATGGTGAACAGCTTGGGCAGCACATCCAGTTGCAGCGGCCGGCCCGGCTGGCCGTCTGAATGCACCAGGGGCGCAAGCACTCCCGCGCTCACCACGGTGACCTGATCGGCACCACACACGGTGGCCGGGTCGAGCGGGGTGGCGGTCCATCGCCCCGAGCGCAGGTTCGGGTTACGAAAACCCTGACCGTGCAACGTGATCTCCGGCCCATAGCTCAGCCACCTGCTGCTGGGATCGAACGGGGTGACGACCGGCGCCCAGCGGCCCGGCTGATCCGGCACCGCCTGGCACACCAGAAAGTCCGCACCGCCGGGCAGTTGCGTCATCACATCGGAGAATTCCTGCGGGCACGGCGCACCGGCTTGCGGGATGGGCGCGTCGGCGTGTGCGGGCGCCGGGAACGCCAGCGCGACCGCCGCCACCGCGATCAGCGCGCCCCACCGACGCACGGCTACCCGTACAGCTCGTCGATGTTGTCGTGGAAATTCTCCACGACAGCCTTGCGCTTGAGTTTCAGGCTCGGCGTCAAATCGCCTGCCTCGACCGTCAATTCACGATCGATGATGGCGATCCGCTTCACCTGCTCCCAGCGGTTGAGATGCTTGTTGAGGGTCTCCACGTAACCCTCGACCATCTCCTTGGTCTTCTCGTCGCGGGCGACCTCACTGAAAGACTTGCCCGCCAATCCGTTTCGATCGGCCCAATCCTGGATCGCTTCGCCGTCCAGGCTGACCAGCGCGACGCAGTAGGGCTTGCTTTCGCCGTAGACGATGATCTCGCTGGCGAACGGGCACAGCCCCTTGAACGACGCCGAGATCGCCGAGGGCGCCACATACTTACCCTGCGAGGTCTTGAACATGTCCTTCTTGCGGTCGGTGATCCGCAGGTAGCCCTCGGCGTCGAGCTCACCGATATCGCCGGTGTGGAACCAGCCCTCACTGTTGATCGCCTCTGCGGTGGCCTCGGGAAGGTCGTGATACCCGCTCATCACGCCCGGCCCCTTCAGCAGCACCTCACCGTCGTCGGCGATCTTGACGTCGGTCTCGGGCAACGTCCAGCCCACCGTGCCGAACCGGTACGCCTCCGGCCGATTCAGCGTCGACGCCGCCGACGTCTCGGTCAGCCCGTACCCCTCCAGAACGACGGTGCCCACGGCGTCGAACCACTGCGCGACATCGCGGTCCAGCGCCGCCGAGCCCGAGATGAAGAAGCGCAGTCGCCCGCCGAACCTCTGGCGAATGGTGGAGTACACCAGCCGGTCGGCGATCGCGCGTTGCAATGCCAGCCCCGCGCCGATCCGGTGGCCGGCCTGGTTGGCGCGGGAGACCCGCAGGCCGACGTCGATCGCCCAGTCGAAGAGCGTCTTCTTGAAGCCGCCCTCTTCGGCGATCGTCTCGGTGATGCGGCCGTGCACCTTCTCGAAGATGCGCGGCACCGCGCCCATGAACGTGGGCTTGATGATCGCCAGGTTCTCGACGATCTTGTCGACCCGGCCGTCGATGACCGTCGGGAAGCCCATCAACAACGGCATGGCCAGCATCACCTTGCCGAACGAGTGGGCCAGCGGCAGCCACAGATAGTTGAGGTCCTTGTCGGACAGCACATGCAGCGACTGCAGCGCGGCCGCGGTATACGTCCAGGCCTCGTGGTGGAGTCGCACGCCCTTGGGCTTGCCGGTGGTGCCGGAGGTGTAGATCAACGTGGCCAGCTGCCCGGGCGAAATCGCCTCGATCCGGTCGGTCACCGCACTCGGGTTGTCGGCCAGCAGCTGCTTGCCGAGCTGCTCGAGATCCCCGAGCGTGATCACCCAGTCGTCGTCACTCGCGCCGTCGATGATCACCACCTTCTCGACGGCCGGCAGGTCGCCGCGGTTCGCGACCAGCTTGTCGACCTGGGACTGGTTCTCCGCCACCACAACCCGGCTACCGGAGTTGGCGACGATGAACGCGGTGTCCTCGGCGTTGGTGCTCGGATACACCGTCGTCGTCGCGGCACCGGCCGCCAGGATCCCGAAGTCGACGACCACCCACTCGTAACGAGTCCCCGATGCCAGCGCGACCCGCTCCTCGGGATTGATTCCCAGGGCGATCAGTCCGGCCGCGATCAGTTCGACGCGATCACCGACCTGCTGCCAGGTGACGCTGGTCCACCCGTCGTTGTCGGGATAGCGAAACGCTTCGCTGGTGGGCGTGGCCGCGACCCGGTCAAGAAACATTCGGGGCACCGACGGCGCCCGGTTGTCGATCTTGCTCAAGTCGGGCTGCTCTTGGGATTTACGCAGGCCTGCCATGGCGCCGAGTTTATGGACTTTCGCCGCGACACCGATAGCAAATCGGGAAGCGGGCACTCACGCAGCCAACCACAGCCGTCAACTCGCGGTTGACGGATCCCGATCGTCAACTTACGGTTGACGCATGGAAGAACCGGCTCGCATCGCCTACCCCGTTCGCCTCGACGATCTCATCGACGGGATCAAGCGCATCCACACCGACGCCCTCGAACAACTGGCCGACGCCGTGTTGACCGCAGAAGCGCTCGGTGAGCTCGCCGATCACCTCATCGGTCACTTCGTCGACCAGGCCCGCCGCTCGGGTGCCTCCTGGACCGACATCGGCAAGAGCATGGGCGTCACGAAACAAGCGGCCCAAAAGCGCTTCGTGCCCAAGCTGACCAACCTGGATGCGAACGACCTCGACCCCGCCCAGGGCTTCGCCCGATTCACCCCACGCGCCCGCGGGGCCGTGGTCGCCGCCCAGAACGCCGCGCATGCGGCCGGCAATGCCGAGATCACCGCGGACCATCTGCTGCTGGGTCTGCTCACCGATCCCGCCGCGCTGGCCACTCCCCTGCTGCGCGCCCAGCAGATCACCCAGGACGCCGTGCGCGCCGCGATCACGCTGCCGCCGCGGGCCGCCGACATGCCCGCCCTGATCCCGTTCGACGCCCAGGCGCGCAAGGTATTGGAGCTGACCTTCCGCGAAGCACTTCGACTGGGCCACAACTACATTGGCACCGAACACATCCTGCTGGCGCTGATCGAGGCTGAGGGCCACGACGGCACTCTGCATCGGCTCGGTTTCGACAAGGCTCGCGCCGAGGCTGACATCGCCGAGACCCTCGCCGCAATCACGGCGACACGGGAGTCCTGAGCCACCAGCTCATCCGCCGCGAGACCATCGCCGACCTATTGAGCCGGGACTGCGATGTGCCAGCATTCCTGAGGGGGTGACTAACCCCAGAGTCGGGGTTTCTTCCAATGCTTTTCGGTGCCGGCGACGTCGATCCACTGCCCTGATTCGTAGCGGCGCGGCTTCTTTTCGCCTCTGCGCACGACGTCGAGCGAGCCGTCGTGGCGCTTCACGAATGCGTCGCCGAAACGGCTGTATTCGTCCATCTCGCCATCAGGCAGCATCACTGTCACGGTCATGATCGACGCTCAGCGGATCTTCTCGGGAATCGAATTGAGCTCGTGCAGGATATGCACGGCCAATTCGCCCGCAGCCTTGTCGCCAAGTTTGGAATGCGTCTTGATGAGGTCCGTCACGAGCTCAACCCGGTGGAGATACGGCGAACGGACGATTGTTGGCGAAGCCATGATTTCCTTCTTTGTCGAGCATGTTGGCTCGTAGTCGAGCTGCCCGGTACTGCTGACACTACGCCCATTCTCCCGCTGCGGGCGACGATCACTCGCGCGCCCTGAATCGCCTTGGTTTTCACTATTTTTCAGCCACGGCGTAGAGTCAAAGCATCGGCGCCACCAGGGCCTCGTGATCGAGGTCCGAAAAACATTAATCCACAACCGCTTTCGCTGGGCATTCTCGCCCGCTCCCGCAAGGAGAACGAGCGGCGATTGCCGATCCACCCGGCACATCTGAGCAGGATCGATCCGGCGCTCCGATCGCGGATATTCCTTGAGCATGGCTACGGCTCGGACTTCGGCGCCACGGATGACGAGCTGCGCGAACTCGTCGGCGGAGTCTGCACCCGCACGCAGCTCCTCGCCGACTGTGACATCATCCTGCTTCCCAAAGTCCAGGCCGAAGACCTCGCGGAAGTCAATGAGCGACAAGTCGTTTTGGGGTGGCCCCACTGCGTCCAAGATGTCGCGCTCACCCAGGTCGCCATCGACCGGCGGCTGACACTGATCGCCTTTGAGGCGATGAATCACTGGCGACCCGACGGCGGGTTCGGGCTGCACGTCTTTCACAAGAACAACGAACTCGCCGGCTACTGCTCGGTATTGCACGCCATGCAACTGATCGGGGTCACCGGCAGCTACGGCCGCCGCCTACGCGCCGCCGTCATCGGCTTCGGCGCGACCGCACGCGGTGCCGTCACCGCCCTGAACGCCCACGGCGTCGACGACGTGCGGGTTCTCACCAACCGTGACGTCGCTGCCGTCGGCTCGCCGATCCCCTCCACCCAGATCATCCAGATGGGACAACACCCCGACAGGCCCGACCAGGTCTGGGCCGACGCGGGGGACGGACCGGTGCCGGTGGCCAGCTATCTCGCGAACAACGACATCGTCGTCAACTGCGTTCTGCAGGATCCCGCCGCGCCACTGATCTTCGTCACCGAGAAGGCGCTGGGCGGATTCGCCCCGGGCAGCCTGATCATCGACGTCTCGTGTGATGTGGACATGGGCTTCAGCTGGGCTCGTCCGACCTCGTTCGCCCACCCGATTGTCGAGGTGGCCGACGGCGTGCACTACTACGCCGTCGACCACAGCCCGTCGTATTTGTGGAACTCGGCGACCTGGGAGATCAGCGAGGCGCTGTTGCCACACCTCGAGGTCCTCTTGGCGGGACCGGTGGCGTGGAAAACCAGCCCGACGATCTCCCGCGCCATTGAGATTCGCGACGGGATCGTGCTCAATCCGAAGATCCTGTCGTTCCAACATCGCGACGAGTCCTATCCGCACGCCGTTCGCGTCGGCAGGCACCGCACCCACGGGTCAAAGTCGTTGGGCGCGTTGGCCGCGAACTGACCGCTATTCTCCCGATGATGGACGATCGGACTGTGAATCCAGCCGACCTCGAGCTCGACGATGCCGCCGCCACCGACGTCGACGCGCTCGCCCAACTGGCCGCCGCGACGTTCCCGCTCGCCTGCCCGCCGTCGGTGCCGCCCGACGATGTCGCGGCCTTCATCGCCGCTCACCTGTCCCCCGCCCGCTTCGCCGACTATCTGGCCGACCCGTCGCGCACCGTTCTGACGGCCCGAGACGGCGGACGACTCGTCGGCTACGCGATCCTCATCGACGGGATCGGTGAGGACTCCGACGTCGCCGCAGCGGTGACCATCCGGCCCGCGGTCGAACTGTCCAAGATCTATGTGCGCTCAGACAGTCACGGCTCGGGAGTCGCCGCGGCACTGATGGCCGCCGCCGTCGACCGCGCCGCGGCCACCGGAGCCCGCTGCCTCTGGCTGGGGGTGAACCAGAGAAACGAACGGGCGCAACGGTTCTATGGCAAGACCGGGTTCACCGTCGCCGGCACCAAGACGTTCCGACTTGGCGCGCACACCGAGCACGACTTCGTGATGATGCGGCCGCTGTAGTCCCATACACTGCGCCGACTCCGCCCCTGGTTTAGCCAAGTGGCCGTAATGTGAACCCCGTTGCCTGATCGCATAACGGCGGATCTGGCCGAAAGGACGCTTGGTGGACGTTGGCTCGGCTTCCGGTCCCGACGATCACGTCGGCCGCGATCTGTCACACGTCGACTGGACGGCGACCCCTTTGGGAGTGTCGTCGGACTGGCCGCAGAGCCTTCGGACCGCGGTCAGCATCCTGCTGTCATCGCGTTTCCCCATGTGGATGGCATGGGGCCCCGACCTGACGTTCTTCTGCAACGACGCTTACCGGCGCGACACCCTGGGCCGCAAGTATCCCTGGGCGCTGGGCAGGCCTGCCCGGGAAGTGTGGGCCGAGATCTGGGACGACATCGGCCCCCGCATCGACCATGTGCTGGCCTCCGCCGAGGCGACGTGGGACGAAGCGCTTCTGCTGTTCCTGGAGCGTTCGGGCTACCCCGAGGAGACCTACCACACCTTCTCCTACAGCCCGCTGCGCGACGACGCCGGAGACATCGTCGGCATGCTGTGCGTAGTCAGCGAGGACACCGACCGGGTGATCGGCGAGCGGCGGATGTCCACCCTGCGCCACCTCGGCTCCGATCCCTCGGTGGTGCGCACCGAGCGGGAAATGCTGGACTTCACCTGCCGCCAGCTCGACCGCAACCGGCGTGACCTGCCGTTCACCCTGACCTATCTGTTCGACGACGACGGCACCGCGCGCTTGGCCGGCGCCACCGGCTTACGGGCTGGCCACCCAGCGGCTCCGGCCGTGCTGCCGGCAGGCAGCTCGGAGGTCTGGCCCACCGCTGAGCCGGCGCACGGTCACCCGGTGGTGGTCGATCTCGACGGCGAACCGTTCACCGATCTGCCGACCGGCGAATGGGAGGACCCGCCACGCCAGGCACTCGTCACACCGCTTCTGGCACAGGGCGCTACGCCGTCCGGCTTCCTGGTCGCAGGTCTGAACCGCTTCCGTCCGTTCGACGACGACTATCGCGGCTTCGTCAACCTGGTCGCCGGCCACATCGCGACCGGGATCTCCAGCGCCCGTAGTTACCGCGAACAGCAGCGCCAGGTCGAGGAACTCGCCGAGCTGGACCGCGCCAAGACGACGTTCTTCTCCAACATCAGCCACGAGTTCCGCACCCCGATCACCCTGATCCTGGGCCCGGTCGCCGAGCTACGCACTCGCACGCCGGCGCTCGACGAGCACGCCCAGAAAGAGCTGGACGTGATCCAGCGCAACGGATTACGCCTGGCCAAACTGGTCAACACGCTGCTGGACTTCTCCCGGATCGAGGCCAACCGGGTACAGGCGCACTACGAGCCGGTGGACGTGGCCACCGTGACCGCGGAACTGGCGAGCGTGTTCCGTTCCGCCATCGACCGTGCCGGCCTCCAGCTGATCGTGGATTGCCAACCCCTGGACGAGCCGGTGTACCTGGACCACGACATGTGGGAGAAGGTGGTCCTCAACCTGCTGTCCAACGCGCTGAAGTACACCTTCGACGGCACGATCACGGTGCGGGTGTTCCGCAACGGCGACGACGCCGTCATCAGCGTCGCCGATACCGGGATCGGCGTGCCTGCCGCCGAGATGCCCCGGCTGTTCGAGCGTTTCCACCGGATCGAGAATGCGCGTGCTCGCTCCACCGAGGGCAGCGGCATCGGGCTGGCGCTGGTGAAAGAACTTGTCGGACTGCACGGCGGGACGATCGCCGCCAAGAGCGTCGCCGGCGAGGGCACGACCTTCACCGTTCGGCTGCCGATCGGGGCGGGCCACCTGCCCGCCGACGCGCTCACCTCGCCGGGCGAAGGCGGAGGATCCTCCGGAATCGCCGAACCCTATGTGCAGGAAGCCTTGCGGTGGCTGCCCGATACCGACGCCGACGACATGTCGGAGGTGCCTGACCCACCGCCGGGGGTCGCCGCCCCGCGCCATGTCTTGGTTGCCGACGACAACGCCGATATGCGCGAATACCTGGTCCGGTTGCTGCGCGGCGCCGGCTACCGGGTCGACGCGGTGGCCGACGGCCAGCAGGCGCTGGAACGGATCCGGGCCGAGCTACCCGACCTCGTGGTCAGCGATGTGATGATGCCGCGGCTGGACGGCCTGGCACTGGTGGCCGCCCTGCGCACCAACACACGTACCGTCGGCGTTCCCGTGCTGTTGCTGTCGGCGCGCGCCGGCCAGGAGGCCTCCAGCGAGGGACTGCGCGCCGGCGCCGACGACTATCTGGTGAAGCCTTTCGCCGCGGCCGATCTCCTGGCCCGAGTGCGAGCCAACATCGAGCTGGCGCGGCTACGCACCCATCACACCCGCTGGCGCGCAGCACTGGTGGAGTCGCTGCAGGAGGCGTTCTTCGTCTGCGACGAAGTCGGTGCCGTGATCGAGATCAACAACGCCTTCACCGAAGTCCTCGGCTTCGGCCCGGAAGATCTGCCGTATGCCCCCGAGCACCCGTGGTGGCCGGACGCCGAGACCCAGCCCGAAGCGCATCAGCAGATCGTCGAGGCGTTCGCCGGCATCCCGGCTCATCCGCACGGCAGTTACACCGTCCCGGTGAATCACCGCGACGGCCATCGGGTCTGGATCACCGCGAACATCGCTCACGCCGAGGACCCCGACACCGGCCGCGGCGTGATGGTGGGGACGTTCCGCGACGTCACCACCGAGCATTACAGCGGGCAGCGCCAGGCCGCCCTCGCCGCACTGAATCAGCAACTCGCACAGTCGGATACCGCCGACGACGCGTTGCGTGGCGCGGTCGAACAACTGCGCGGCCTGTGGTCGGCGCATCGTGTGCTGGCCGCGATATTCCCGGGATCGGACACCCCGGAACTGCTCGGCGACGCGAACGAAGAAGTATGGGCCGCTCTGCCCGCGGCGGTGCGGGACCGGATCATCGCGCTGGGCAGCAGCGGGGACCTGCTGACGGCGGACACCGGGATCATCGGCTCGGCGGCGATCGCGCTACAGCACCCGCGCGGCACGCTGGTGATCTGGATCGACCTCCCCGACGAACGGCCTTTCACCTCCGAAGACCAGACCCTGCTGACCGTGCTGGCCGGCCGCCTTGGACAGGGCCTGCAACGCGTCCACCAAGTGGATCAGCAGCGGGAAACGGCTCTGGCACTTCAACACTCGATCCTGGGCCCGGCCTACCTGCCCGCCGGTTTCGCGGTCCGCTACCAGCCCGCATCGCATCCGCTGCAGGTCGGCGGTGACTGGTATGACGTGATCGCCCTCGACGACGGCCGCATCGCCCTGGTCGTCGGCGACTGTGTCGGCCACGACCTGAGCGCAGCGACCGTGATGGGTCAGCTGCGCAGCGCCTGCCGTGCACTCCTGCTGGAAAACTCAAGCCCTGCAGCGGCATTGGCGGGCCTGGACCGGTTCGCCGCGCGCCTGCCCGGTGCGCAATCCACCACCGCGTTCTGCGCGATCCTGGATCCCGACACCGGTGAACTGACCTATTCCAGTGCCGGCCATCCCCCGGCGATCCTGGTCCAGGCCGACGGCACCACCCAGCTGCTCGAGGGTGGACACTCCATCGCGCTCGGCATCCGGCCGGACCGGGAGCGTCCCCAGGCTCAGCTCACCGTGCCGGCCCAAGCCACCCTGCTGCTCTACACCGACGGTCTGGTCGAGCGTCGGCGCCGTTCGCTTGACGACGGAATCGACCAGGCGGCGAACCTCATTCGCGACGACAGTGCCCTGGATCTCGACCCGCTCGCCGACACGATCATGGCGAGCCTGTCACCGCCGGGCGGATACCAGGACGATGTCGCCTTACTGCTCTACCGACATCCCGCTCCGCTGGAAGTGACGATCCCCGCCGATCCCCTGCACCTGGCTCCGGCGCGCCAAGCCTTGCGGGACTGGCTGAATGCGGCGGGCATCGACCAGGACCAGGCGCAGGACGTGCTGGTCGCCGCGGGCGAAGCCGTCACCAACTCCATCGAGCACGGCTACCGCCACAGCGACGGCGGCACGATCACGCTGCACGCCACCTCAGAGGTGGACCAGCTCCGGCTGACCATCATCGACACCGGCTCGTGGAAACCCAAGCAGACCGGCTATAGCCATCGTGGCAAGGGAATTCAGATCATGCAGGCACTGATGGAAGACGTGTCGATCCTGCGCGATACCACCGGCACCATCGTGCACCTGGCGACCAGGATCCGCCGATGAGCACACCACTGGAAGTTCGTATCGACCGGGCGGCCGACGGCCAGCTGGTGCTGCTTGCGATCGGCGAGATCGATGCCAGCAATGTGGCTCACTTCGCCGAGGCGCTCAACGCAGGCACCGGCGGCGACGCCGAGACCCTGACCGTCGATCTCAGCGGCGTCGAATACCTGGACAGCGCGGCGATCAATGCCCTTGCGCCCCATGCGGAATCACTGCAGATCATCGCCAACCCGGTTCTGATGCGCGTGCTCATGGTCAGCGGCCTGACCGAGCTGGCCAAGATCCGGCCGGCGACGGACACTTAGGGTTTACAGCGCCCCGGGGCTGGTCAGCGCCAGCAGGCGAGACGTGGCCCGCAGGTACTTCTTGCGGTAGCCGCCGGCCAGCATCTCGTCGGAGAAGATGGTGTCCAGTTTGGCGCCGGAGGCCACCACCGGAATGCCTGCGTCATAAAGCCGGTCGGTCAGCGCGACCAGGCGCAGCGCCACATTCTGATCGTCGATCGCGTGGACGCCGGTGATGAATACCGTTGACACGCCCTCGATCAGAGTGAGATAACGCGACGGATGCATGGTCGCCAGGTGCGCACACAACGCATCGAAATCGTCGAGGGTGGCGCCGGCGACCTCGGCCGCGCGTGCCGTGACCGCGTCGTCGGACAGCGGCTCGGGCGCAGGCGGCAGGCCGCGGTGCCGGTAGTCCGGACCCTCGATCCGCACCGTCGTGAAAATGCTTGCCAGCGTGTTGATTTCACGCAGGAAATCCTGGGCGGCGAAGCGCCCCTCGCCCAGCTGCTCGGGCAGCGTATTGGATGTCGCCGCGATCGAGACCCCGCGCTCGACGAGCTGAGACAGCAGCCGGGAGATCAGCGTGGTGTTGCCCGGATCGTCGAGCTCGAACTCGTCGATACAGACCACGACATACTCGGCCAGCAGGTCGATGCATTCGACGAAGCCGAAGACCCCGGCCAGCTGGGTCAGCTCGCCGAACGTCGCGAACGCCCTGGGATGTTCGGCCGACTCGGGCAGCTGCCGGTATGACGACGCCAGCAGGTGCGTCTTGCCGACGCCGAACCCGCCGTCGAGATAGATCCCGACCCCGGGCAGCGTTTCCCGCTTGCCGAACAGCTTCTTCTTGCCGGCCCGGCGGCGCTGCGCCTCCGCGCAGAACTCGCGGCAGGCGTCCACGGCGGCGGCCTGGGTGGGCTCGGCGGGATCGGGCCGATAGGTGTCGAAGCCGACATCGGCGAACGTCGGCGGCGGGATGAGCTGGGCCACCAGCCGCTCCGGGGAGACCGTCGGATGCCGATCGACGAGGCGGTCCATGACAGGCACCTTATCGACTGGGTTGATCCCCCGGTCGCTTCGCTCCTGCCCGCCGTGCTGCAATCTCCTGTATGCCCAACCCAAGCCCGAACGACCCGGATGGGACGCACTTCACACTGCTGGGCGGCGACAGTCCCGGCGGCCCGGTGGATGACGACCGCCTCGCCGAGCTCTACGCCTACCCCGCCGAGCTGACCCGCTGCCTGGTTCGCGGCAACGCGATCACCAGTCTGGACGGCGGCGCCGCGACCGACGGAACCTCGGGTGGGCTCGGCGGTGCGGGCGACCGGCGGCTCTTCCGCGTGCTGCGCGAGCTCGCCGACGTCATCGTCGTCGGAGCCGGCACCGCCCGCGCCGAGAACTACTCCGGCGCTCAGATGACCGTCGCGCAGCGCGGCGACCGGCAGCGCCGCGGCCAGAGCGAGGTCCCGCCCATCGCGCTGGTCACCCGCTCCGGGCACGTCGAGCACGACCTGCCGGTGCTGACCCGCACCGAAGTGCCCCCGCTGGTGCTCACCTGCGACGACGCCGCCGCCGACACCCGCTCCCGGCTGGCCGGCGCGGCCGACGTGATCGCCTGCTCGGCAGCCGATCCCGCCGAGGTCGATCCCGCTACCATGCTGACCGCGCTGGCCGACCGCGGGCTGTTGCGGGTGCTGTGCGAAGGCGGCCCCACCCTGACGGGCACGTTCGTCGAGCACAACCTGCTCGACGAGCTGTGCCTGACCACCGCGCCCAAGCTCGTCGGCGGGTCCGCACCGCGCATCGCGACCGGCACCGGCCACGTGCTGACGTCGCTGATTCGGGAGCACCTGATCTCCGACGCCGACGGCTATCTGTACGCGCGCTACAGGCGCGTCGGCTGAGCGGTACCGCCCGGCGGTGTCGCTACTGTGGTGGGCATGCGCGATCGTCGGGTCTGGGCCTCCCACGCCATAGTCGCCCTCGGCACCGCGGCATTGACGGCTTTGCTGACCGGATGTGCGCCGTGGCTGGCGGCAAATCCGCAGTTCGCGAGCGATAAGGCGCACAACCCGTCCGGCCCCGCCACCACCACACCGGCCGGCGGTCCGCCCGCGATCGCCGTACCGAAGAACGAGCTGGGGTGGAAGGACTGCACCTCGAAGGTCTTCGGTGACGCCGGAACGCCCCCCGCCCCCGGCGTGATCCTGGAGTGCGCCAACTACGACGCCGACCTCGACCCGGTGGCCGGTGCGACCGGCACGGTGAGCATCGGGGTGGTGCGCGCCCGTTCGGTGCAGACCCCGCCCGACGCGGGCCCGCTGGTGTTCACCACCGGAACCGACATCCCGTCGTCGATGCAGCTTCCGGTCTGGCTGTCCCGGTCGGGGGCCGACGTACTCAAGAGCCATCCGATCGTCTCGGTGGACCGCCGCGGACTCGGGATGTCCAGCCCCGTGGACTGCCGTGACGCGTTCGACCGCCAGGAGATGCGCGATCAGGCCCAGTTCGAGTCGGGTGACGACCCGGTGGCCAACCTCGGCTCGATCACGATGACCGCGACGACGAGCTGCACCGACACCATCGCCCCCGGCGACTCGGCCTACGACAATGCCCGCGCCGCCGAGGATCTCGAGCGCCTGCGCAGTACCTGGGATGTGCCGGGGCTGGCACTGATCGGGGTCGGCAACGGCGCGCAGATCGCGCTGGCCTACGCCGGTTCGCATCCCGACAAGGTGGCCCGCCTGGTGCTGGACTCCCCTGTCCCGCCCGGCGTCAACGCCGAAGCCGCCGCCGAGGAGCAGGTGAAGGGCCAACAGGCCGCACTCGACGCATTCGCCGCGCAATGCGTCGCGGTCAACTGCGCGCTCGGGCCCGACCCGAAGGGCGCCGTCGACGCGCTGCTGGCCGCGGCCCGCGCCGGCCGTGGCCCCGGTGGCGTGTCGGTGGCGGTGCTGGCCAACGCGATCGTCACCGGCATGGGCTTCCCGAGCGGCGATCGCGTCGGCAGCACCGTGAGCCTGGCGAACACCCTGGCTGGGGCCCGCAACGGCGACGCCAATCAGCTGAACAGCCTGATCAACCGCGCCGAGGCGATGCGTGACAGCGACGGCCAGTTCATCAACTCCTGCAGTGACGCCCTGAACCGTCCGACCCCCGATCGGGTGCGTGAACTCGTCGTCCAGTGGGGCAAGCTCTACCCGCAGTTCGGGGCGGTCGGCGCGCTCGGCCTGGTCAAATGCCTGAACTGGCCGAGCGGATCGGCCCCTAAGGAGCCCAAGGATCTCAAGGTCAACGTGCTGTTGCTCGGCGTGCAGAACGACCCGATCGCAGGTAACCAGGGCGTGCCCGCATCGGCGGCCACCATCATCAACGCAGGTGCGGCCAGCAAGCGCGTGATGTGGCAGGGCCTCGGGCACGGGGCGAGCGTCTACTCGGCGTGCGCCCTGCCGCCGATGATGGGGTATCTCGACAGCGGCAACATGCCGCCCACCGACACCTACTGCCCCGCCTGACCGTCTGACGCATCGCGCCGGTGTACGGTGCGGACGTGGCGCTAGCTGACTCATCGCGATCCGGCCTGCTGGCCGCATTTCGCCCCCGGACCAGCCCACCCACCACGGCGGCGGTCCTGCGATCGGTGCTCTGGCCGATCGCGATCATGTCGATCATTCACCGCAGTTACGTGCTGTCGACCAACGGCTACATCACCGACGACTTCGGGCCCGTCTACCGGGCGGTGTCCAATTTCCGCCGCGGTCTTGACATCTACAACGAGCACTTCGACTACGTCGACCCGCACTACCTGTATCCGCCCGGCGGCACCCTGCTGATGGCCCCGTTCGGCTACATGCCGGTCTTCGCCTCGCACAACTGGTTCGTGTTCTTCAACACCGTGGCGATGATCATCGCCGCCTGCCTGCTGGTGAAGCTGTTCAAGTTCTCGCTGACCTCGGTGGCGCTGCCCGCCCTGTTGCTGGCGATGTTCTGCACCGAGTCGGTCACCAACACGCTGGTGTTCACCAACATCAACGGCTGCATCCTGCTGTGCGAGGTGCTGTTCTTCCGCTGGCTGCTCGACGGCAAGGTCAGCCACCAGTGGTGGGCCGGTGTGGTGATCGGGCTGTCGCTGGTGGTCAAACCGCTGCTCGGTGTGCTGTTGCTGCTGCCGCTGCTCAAAGGGCAGTGGCGGGCCATGGTGGCCGCAATCGTCGTGCCGGTGGTGTTCAACCTGGCGGCCTGGCCGCTGGTGGCCGACCCGATGAACTTCGTCGAGCGCACGCTGCCGTACATCTTCTCCACCCGCGACTACTTCAACAGTTCGGTGCTGGGCAACGGCGTGTACTACGGGCTGCCGATGTGGCTGATCCTGTTGCTGCGGGTGGTGTTCCTGGCGCTGGCCGTGGCCAGCCTGTGGCTGCTGCACCGCTACTACAAGGAACGCGACCCGCTGTTCTGGATGCTGACCTCGTCGGGTGTGCTACTCATCGCCTCGTGGCTGGTGCTGTCGCTGGCCCAGGGCTACTACTCGATGATGCTGTTCCCGTTCCTGATGACGGTGGTGCTGCCCAATTCGGTGGTGCGCAACTGGCCCGCCTGGCTGGCCACCTATGGGTTCCTGACGATGGACCGCTGGCTGCTGTGGCGGTGGCCGACGACCGGGCGCTTCCTGGAGTACATGAAGATCACCTACGGTTGGTCGCTGATGCTGGTCGTGGTGTTCTGCGTGCTGCACTTCCGCTATTCCGATGCCAAGGCCGAAGGCCGGCTGGCCGACGGTATCGATCCGCCATGGATGCGCGAACCCCGGGCCGACGCCACGGTAACGTGAATGCATGAGTTCGATTCCAGCCCCGAAGCTCGAACTGACCGACGACGAGTGGCGCAAGCGGCTCAACCCCGCTGAGTACGCGGTACTGCGCGACGCCGGCACCGAGCGTCCCTTCACCGGCGAGTACACCGACACCAAGACCGAAGGCGTCTACGCCTGCCGGGCCTGCGGTACCGAATTGTTCCGTAGCACAGAGAAATTCGAGTCGCATTGCGGCTGGCCGTCGTTCTTCGACCCGTCGCACTCCGAGGCGGTGATCCTGCGGCCGGACGACACGCTGGGCATGCACCGAGTGGAGGTGCTGTGCGCGAACTGCCACAGCCACCTCGGCCACGTGTTCAGCGGTGAGGGCTATCCGACGCCGACCGACCAGCGGTACTGCATCAATTCGATTTCGCTGACGCTGGTGCCGTCGCAGGAGTGACGCACGGCGCCGGCCCGAAGCGGTCGATCACGCCGTCAAAGGTGATGGGCCTGCCGTAGAAGTATCCCTGCGCGATATCGCAACCGTGCTGCCGAAGCCACGCCGCGGTGTGCGCATTCTCGACGCCTTCGGCCACCGTGGTGATGCCGAGAACCTGCGCCAGACCGACCACGGCACGAACGACGGCAGCCGCCGTCGGATCGATGAGCACCGGCGCGATGAACTCCGGATCCAGCTTCAATTCGTCACAGGGCAGTTCCCGCAAATAGGACAGCGTCGAATAGCCGGTGCCGAAATCGTCGATCGCGACGCGAATCTGCCGTTCCCGTAACTGACGAAGAACTTCCCGGGTCTGCTCGAGATCGCCGAGGACCATGTGTTCGGTGATCTCGACGGTGAGGCTCGACGGCGGCAGTCCACTCGCGGAAAGAGCGGCCGCGGCCCTGCCCGGCGCAGTCGCGTGGGCCAGCAATGGGGCGAACAAGTTCACCGCGACCGACGCGTGAATCCCCGCGGCCTGCCACCGCGCGGCGTCCACGCAGGCCTTGCGCAGCACAAGGTCGGTCACTTCGTCCATCATCCCGTTGCGGCGGACCATCGGCAGAAAGTCCCCCGGCATGAGAACGGTGCCATCGGGCTGTGGCCAGCGCACCAGCGCTTCGAAACCGACCAAATCGCCGGTCTGCAAACGGAATTGCGGTTGGTACACCAAGGTCAGCTCGGACCGTTGCACGGCGCGGCGCAGTTCGCTCAACAAGGTCAGCACGGTAGATCCGCTGCGCTCCGGAACGCCCGTCGTGCGGAACAACTCCCGGTCGACACGGACGGACGCCATGTCCGCGGTATAGACATGCAGACCGCCCGATCCCGCCCACTTGGCCGAATACATCGCGTTGTCCGCCTGTTTCAGGAGCGCTTCGGTGCTCACGGCGCAACCGTCCGCATCGGCGAACGCGAAACCGGCGCTCGGCCTGATCGCCAGTTCATGACCGTCCACCACAAACGACGCGCCGAAGGCCCCGGCTACCCGCCGTGCGATGCGCTGCGCATCCTCGATATCGCCTGCCATCACGACAGCGAATTCGTCGCCGCCGAGCCGGGCTACCGTGTCAGCCGGCCGCACCACTTCGCTGATCCGGTCGCCCACCAACCTCAGCAGCCGGTCACCTGCGGGATGGCCGTAGCTGTCGTTGACCAGTTTGAAGTCGTTGAGGTCCAACACCATTACCGCCACCGGGACCCCATCGCGTTCGCGACGTAGCATCGCCTCGGTCAACCGGTCGTTGAACAGCGTGTAGTTGCCCACGCCGGTGAGCGGATCCCGCAGCGCCTGCGCAGCGGCTTCCCTCAGGAGCCGCTGGTTGTCACTGATCGCCAGAAACTGGCGCGCGAAGATCGCCAAAGCCAAACACGCCCCGAGTACCAGAACCGGCCGGGATGTCAGGTCGGCAACAGGCTCGGTCGTCGCCGCCAGCACGACGAGAACTGCAGTGATGCCGGGCAGCCACACCGATGCCCAGGCCGACTCCGTTCGCACCTTGGGGGCAGGTGCTGTCGGCTGACGTGAGGACAGTGCGGCTATCGCGATCAGGAACATGCCTGCGATCCAGCCCGTGTCCACCAGCGAACCGTGGGCGTACGCGCCGTGCACCGAGATGTAGGTGTAGACACCGTCCGACAAGATCACGCCGACGAGCCCGACCGTCAACAGCGTCAGCGTCGCACGCTGATCTGACGGGCCGCGCACCACGAGGAGCAAAGCGAGGGTCACCACGGCGATCTCCATGGCCGCGTACACCGCGGGCAGCATCTGCGTCAGCCCTTCGCCGGGGCCGGCCGCCCTGTACACCTCGTCCATCACCACGAGCCAGAACACCAGGAAGAACGATCCGGCGACGATAGTCGCGTCGAGTAGGAATCGGCCCAGGTATCGCCTGGTCAATCCGGTGGGAAACAGCAGCACCGCGGCGCCGAACCCAATCGGGAACAGGACGAAAGTCCACGTTTGGGCCGTGGACAGTGTGTGTCCGGACCAAAACGCCTCGAAGCGCACGACAGATGCGGCACCAATGGTCCAGCCGATGAGCCCGAACAACATGCACAGCCATGCGAGCCGTTGCCGGCCCGACGACGACCGGGCCGCCCAGGCGGCGCTGCCGGCAGCGACACAAGGTGCGAGGACGTAGAGACCGGAGTCGACGCGCGCGAGCACGGCCGGAGGAGCCCAATCACTGATGAGCCACATGGCAATTGCGGCTCCTGCGGCAGCGATCAACACGGTTGCGCGTCCGGTTGGCATACCACCCCCTCACCGCCAGGCCGACAGCCATGAAGGGTCCGGCCGTCGGCAGTGACGACAGCCAAGGTTAGCAACACCGCCGCAACACGTTGGTGGAACGGCAATCTCGATTGAGCAACTAGGTGCTCGCACCTTTGGCCTGGCTTTGAACCAGACGCAGCAATTCCTCGGGCGGGACGGGTGCGCCGTAGTAGAAGCCCTGTCCGATATCGCATCCCAGCTCACGCACCAGCGCCGCGGTCGCGGCGTCCTCGACACCCTCGACCACCACCGTCAGGTCCAGCACATGCGCGAGGTCGACCACGGCCCGCACGACCGCCGCGGCCCGCGCGTCGGTCAGAATCGGCGCGACGAAGCTGCGATCGAGCTTCACTTCGTCGATCGGCAGGTCGCGCAGGTACGACAACGCCGAGTACCCGCTGCCGAAGTCGTCGATCGCGACCCGAATCCCGTTGTGCCGCAACTGCTCCAGCACCGCACGTGTTCGCTCGGTGCTGTCCAGGAACAGATCTTCGGTGATCTCGACCTCCAACGCCTCCGGGCGTAGGCCGCGATCACTGAGCTCCTTGGCGATGATGGCCGGCAGGCCAGCGTTGGCTATCGAGGGAGCGAACACATTCACCGCGACCGGCACGTCGACGCCGGCACGGTGCCAGGCCAGCGCATCATCGAGAGCCCTGGTAATCACCATCTGGGTGACCGAACCCATCAGACCGTGCCTGCGGACCAGGGGCAGGAACTCTTCGGGCGCCAGCGCATCCCCCTCGGGCTGAGGCCACCGCAACAGCCCCTCCACCCCGACCATCGCGGTGGTGCGCAGGTCGAACTTCGGCTGGTAGACCAACGTGAGTTCGGCCCTGTCCACGGCCTGCCGCAGCTTGCCGAGCAACAGGACCGTCCCGACACCACCCACGCCGGGCTTGTCCCCAGCCGCTCCGAACACCGCAGCGTCAGCGGCATCGTCGAGCAGACGCATGTCCGGGTTGTAGACCTGCACACCGCGATACCGCGACCGTTTGGCCGAATACATCGCGGTATCGGCCCGCCTGAGCAGTTCCTCGGCCGCAAGGTGCGGTTGGTCCGAGTCGGCCACGGCCACCCCGATGCTGGGCCGCATCAGCAGCTCGTGACCACTGAGTTGGAATGGCTCCTCGAAGGCCTTGACGATGCGGTTGCCGACCCGCTCAGCTGCGTCGGCGCCGCCGGCGACCAGTAGCGAGAACTCGTCGCCACCGAGCCGGGCCACCGTGCCACTCCCCCGAACGCAGTTGCGCAATCGCCGGCCAACCCCGATCAGCAGATCGTCACCGACCAGATGGCCGAGGTTGTCGTTGACGAGCTTGAAATCGTTGAGGTCGATGGACACGATGGCCAGCGGGAGGCCTTCGTGAATACGCAATTGCATTGCGTGGTTGAGGCGTTCGTTGAACAGTGCACGATTGGCCAGTCCCGTCAGCGGGTCGTGCCTTGCCTGGTCGGCGACGGCGGCCATCAGCTGTCGGTTCTCTCTGACCGCCAGGAACTGGCGGGCGAGGACCGCCACCGCAAGGATCACCGCCGCGATGATGACCGGGCGGGTCTGCAGGACGGGTACCGGCTGGGCGGCGACGACGAAGGCCGCCACCAACAGCGGCGCGTACGGCAACCACACCGACGCCCAGCCGGGCAGAACGAACGCATCGCGTTGACGCTCGGCGCCCTCGCGACCGGCGGCCGCGGCCACGGTGATGAGCAACAGGCCTGCCGCCCAGCCGATATCGATGATGTCGCCGGAGGCATAGCGGTGGCCAGCGGTCAAGTACGCGAACCCGCTGTCCGAGAACGCAAAGCACACCACGCCTGCGGTCAGCAGGGTCAGCGACAACCGGTTGTCGCTACTGGACCTGACCAAGACGACCCCGGCGACGGTCAGGAGAACGATGTCGGATATCGGATAGGCCAGCGAGATCGCGAACCCGAGCCGATCGGGCGTCTCAGCCAGGTAGAGCGGGTGCAGGATGACCACCCAGCTCACCAGGAACAGCGACAGGGCCACGATGACCCCGTCGAGCAACAGCCGCGCCCGCGACTGGGTACCGGCGACCGGGAACAGTAGTAGCGCCAGGCAGGCACCCACCGGCAGCACCAGGTATGCGGCATCCGCGATCGACGGGAACGGCACCTCGGGCAGATGTAGCTCGTAGTGCATCCAGATGACTTCACCGAGCCCCCAGCCCAGGAGACCGATGGCGATCGACAGCCACGCCAGCCGCATCCGGCCCCGCATCGATCGGGCCGCAATCGCGCAGAACACGATGGCGGGAATCGTCAGGGCGATGGACACCAGATCGTCGATCACGGTCAGCGGCGCACCGTGTGCCCGGCCGACCAGAATTAACATCACATAGGCGACAAAGACGGTGGCGGCGCCGACGGCGACATGAGAAGTCTTGAGCATCGTGGCCTTTCCCCGTCGGCCCCGAACGTACACCTAGCGCATCAGCTCGATCTGCGGAACGTCGGAGTCGACCCAGCGGAAAGTTCCCCCGCGGATCGAACAGCCCAATGTCTGGCAGGTACCGTCGTTTTCACACTTTTTCAAGATCTCAATCAACTTCTTAGACGTCAGCGGCGGACTGAAGTAGTAGCCCTGCCCGATGTGACAGCCTTGCTGACGCAGCCAGTCCGCTGTTCCGGCGTTCTCGATACCCTCGGCGACGGTGGTCAGACCCAGCTCGTCGGCCAGATTGAGCACCGCGCGCACCACGGCGGCCGCCCGCCGGTCGGCGGGTATGGGGGCGATGAAGTTGCGGTCGAGTTTGACCTCGTCGACGATGAGGTCGCGCATATAGGACAGTGCCGAGTACCCACTGCCGAAGTCATCGATGGCGATCCGAATTCCGTTGTCCTGCAGCTGATTCAGCACCGTCTTGGTGCGATCCATGTTGTCCAGGAACAGGTCTTCGGTGATCTCGACGGTCAGCTGGGACGGGCTGATGTTGCGGCTGGCGAGCGACTTGGCGAATTTGCCAGGTAGCCGCAGATCGGCCATCGACGGCGCGAACATGTTGACCGCGATGGGAACCGTAAGTCCCTCTGCACGCCAGCGCAATACGTCGTCGAGAGCGGTGTTGACCACCAGGTCGGTGATCGAGCCCATCAACCCGTACCGGCGGACCAGCGGGAGGAACTCATCGGGCGCAAGCAATCCTCGTTTCGGATGCGGCCAGCGCACCAGCGCCTCGACACCCACGATCGCCGCGGTGTTCAGGTCGAATTTCGGCTGATACACCAGGGTGAGTTCGAACTGGTCGATGGCCTGCCGCAGCTCGCCCAACAACCGAATCGTGCTCGCGCCGCTGCGGGAAACCGGCAACGGCCCGGTGGAGAACAGCTCACTGTCGGGCGATTCGGCCAGCAGCATCTCCGAGTTGAACGGATGTACGCCGCCGGTGCGGGACCGCTTGGCCGAATACATCGCGATATCGGCTCGCTTGAGCAGATCCGCGGCCGTCAGGTCGGGTTCGTCGGGTTCGGCGACCGCAAGCCCGACACTGGGCCGGATCAACAGGTCCTGGCCGTCGACGATGAACGGCTCGTCGAACGCCTCCACCACCCGGTGGGCGACCAGCTGCGAATTGTCTACCCGGCCCTCGATGAGCACCGCGAACTCGTCACCGCCGAGGCGCGCCACCGTGTCACCGGCCCGCAGGCACGCGGCGATCCGATCGGCGACGAGGCTGAGCAGTTCGTCACCGACCGGGTGACCCAGGGTGTCGTTGACGACCTTGAAGTCGTCGAGGTCCATGACCAGGACGCTGACCGAAATACCGTCCCGCTCACGCATTTCCATCGCGTGGTTGAGGCGATCACGAAAGACGATCCGGTTGCCGACGCCGGTCAGCGGATCACGCAGCGCCTGCTCGGCCACCGTCGCCAGCAGGATGCGGTTCTCGAACATCACCAACAGCTGGCGGCCGCCGAAGGCCAGCAGCAGTACCACCCCGATCATCGGTATCGGCCCGGACTTGATCTCGGCGGGCGACTCGGTGAAGATCGCCAGGCTGGCCAACAACACCGGGATGAACGGCAACCACACCGAGGTCAGCGAAAACGGTTGAGCAGCAACCGTTTCCCGATGGGCAAAGCCCCGGCCGGTGATGGCCGCGGCAATGAACAGCGCCAGCCCCACCAGCCAGCCGATATCCAGAAGCTGGGTGCTCGTGCGCTGGTGCGTCGCCGTCAGGTAGACGAAGGCGCCGTCGGAGATCGCGATCCCCAACATGCCCAGCGTGAGCAGGATCAGCGTCAGGCGCTGACCGCGTTGAGCCCGCGCCACCACCAGGACCCCGATCGTGAGAACCGCGGCATCCATCACCGGGTAACTGACCGAGACCGCCACGTGCATCCGGTCCTTGGGCACCGAATTCCACAGCTCGTCGAGCACCAGGGCCCAGCCGACGATCGTGAACGACCCGGCCACGATCAGCCCGTCGAGAATCAACCGGGTCCGCGATGTGCGGCTGAGCCCGGCGGACAGCAGCAACAACGCGATCGCGGTGGTGATCGGCAGCACCAGATAGGCGGCGTCGGCCAGCGACGGATACGGATGCTTGTAGCCGATGAGCTTGTAGATGCGCCAGAGGACGGCACCCAGGGTGAACAACACCAGCCCGATCGACACGATGACCCACGCGACACGCACCCGCCCGCGGGCGGACCGAGCCGTCAACGCCGCGGCAACCGCCGCCACCACAGACAGCTCGATCATCACGTTGTCGGTATTGGTGACCACCGAAGCCAGCGGCCCACTCGACCACCCACCGACAATCAGCAAAACGCCGATCAGCAGGACGGACGCGACCAGACCGACGACCAAGGCCATCGACTGCGGCGCTCTAAGCCCTGTCACTCGGGCCTCCCGATCGTCCCGGCCGCGCAGAAAATCACGGCCTGGCAATCGTAGCGAACTTTCGGTCACGCGATGGCGTTTACCTGCATCGTCGCCATCTAGGGCAGCTTCGCGACAAGCTCCTCGACACCGACCCGGGGACCGGTGAAGAACGGGATCTCCTCGCGGACGTGGCGGCGTGCTTCGGTGGCCCGCAGATCCCGCATGAGGTCGACGATGCGGTACAGCTCAGGGGCCTCGAACGCCAGGATCCACTCGTAGTCGCCCAGGGCGAACGCCGGCACGGTATTGGCGCGGACGTCCTTGTAGCTGCGGGCGGCCATTCCGTGGTCGGCGAGCATTTTGCGGCGCTCATCGTCCGGCAGCAAATACCAGTCCAGCGAACGTACGAACGGGTACACACAGACGTAGTTGCCCGGCTCCTCGCCGGCCAGAAACGCCGGCACGTGGCTCTTGTTGAACTCCGCGGGCCGGTGCAACGCGACAGCGCTCCACACCGGCGAGACGGCCCGGCCCAGCGTGGTGGTGCGGCGGAAATCGCTGTAGGTGGCCTGGAGCGACTCGATCCGCTCGGCGTGCGTCCAGATCATGAAATCGGCGTCAGCCCGCAGGCCGGCAACGTCGTAGAGGCCGCGCACCACGACGCCGTTCTCCTCCTGCTGCTTGAGGAACGTCGCGGTCTCATCGACGACGGCGGCGCGGGATTCCTCGTCGTACCCCAGCTCCCCCGGCTCCGCCGCGAACACCGAGAACATCACGTAGCGGATTGTGGCGTTGAGCTCGTCGTAGTCCAGTTTGGCCATGGCACCCATGGTGCCACGCGCGGATACGGCTATTGGCGGATGGTGGCGGCCACCACAGCCTCGGCCGCCCGTCCCGCCACCGCCACGCAGGCGGGCACCCCGATGCCGTCGAGATAGTTGCCCGCGATCGCCAGCGTGGGCGGCAGGTCCGTCCGCAGCCCGGCAGTCAGGTCGCGATGGTCCGGACCGTACTGCGGCATCGCATCCAGCCAGCGATGCACCAGGAGGCCGACGGGATCCACCGTTATTCCGAAGACCGACTGCACATCAGCCACCGCCCAGGCCTGCAGGTCACTATCGGATGTGTTGCGCGCCACCTGATCACCGAACCGGCCGAACGACAGCCGCAACAACTCGGCGTTGCCGCGCGCCCCCCACTTGCGGGTAGACAGCGTAATTGCCTTGGTGTGCAACCGTTCTCCGCTGGCCACCAGCACACCCGACTGTTGTGGCAGCGGCGTGCCGCCGGGGACGGCCAGTGCGAGGACCGCCGCGGAGGCGACCGGGATCGCGGCGGCCGCCGCAGCGGCGGCCGGCGCGATCTCGGTCAGCAGCGGCGCCAGCCGCGGCGCCGGTACAGCCACGATCACCGCATCGGCATGGTGGTAGTGGTCCTCGTCGTCGCGCAGGCTCCAGCCCTGTGCTGCAGGCGCGATGTGCGTGACGGAGGTCGGTATCCACCGCAGCCGGCTGCGGGCCACCAGTTCGTCCAGCAGCACCTGATAGCCGCCCTCGATGGCGCCGAACACCGGGCCTTGCGTGGTGCCGGGCAGCGCGCGCCGCCCGGCGTCGGTGAGGCTGGCGGCGCCGGCGTCCAGCGCGGCGGCCAGCGTCGGCGCCGCGGAGCGGATGCCGATGGTGGCCGCCGATCCGGCGTACACGCCGGAGAGCATCGGGTCCACCGAGCGGGCGACGACCTGGTCGCCGAAGCGGTCGGCCACGACCGCGCCGACGGCCGGGTCGGCGCCCGGGCGCCAGCTCAGCGGCCGACTGGGTTCGGCGGCCATCTGCGCGATCGTCGCGTCGTCGACCAGACCGGTCATCGAGGCCGCCGAGGTCGGGATGCCGTTGACGGTGTCGGGCGGCAGCGGGTGTAAGCGGCCCTGGCTGTAGATCGTGGGCCGCACGCCGGTGGTGCTGATCTGGCGGCCGGCCAGGCCGAGTTCGGCCAGCAGCGCGGGCACCTCGGGGCGGCGCACCACGAAGGCTTCGGCGCCGATGTCCATCGGCTGGCCACCCAGGCGTTCGGTGCGCAGGGTCCCGCCGAGCCGGTCGGCTGGGTCGAACACCGTGATGTCGGCATCGGCACCGGCAAGCACGCGCAACCGATAGGCGGCGACGAGGCCCGAAATACCGCCCCCGACAACGCAATACTTGGTCGTCACAACGAGTGCACGAGGCCGACCAGATCTGTCAGCACGCCCGGATCGGTGCCCGGCAGCACGCCGTGGCCGAGGTTGAAGATGTGCCCGGCAGCGCCGGCGTCGACCGCGAGCCTGCCGTCGTCGACCACCGAACGCGCAGCGCGCTCGACCGCGGGCCAGCCGGCCAGCAGCACGACAGGGTCCAGATTGCCCTGCAGGGCCTTGGGACCGACGCGGCCCGCGGCGTCGGCCAACGAGGTCCGCCAGTCGACGCCGACGACGCCGGCACCCGCCTCACCCATCGCGCCCAGCAGTTCAGCGGTGCCGACGCCGAAATGGGTCATCGGTACGCCGTAGTCGGCCAGCTCGGCGAACACCCGCGAACTGTGCGGCAGCACGTGGCTGCGGTAATCGGCCAGCGACAGCGTGCCCGCCCAGGAATCGAACAGCTGGATGGCGTCCACCCCGGCGTCCAGCTGCACCTTCAGGAAGGCGATGGTCAGGTCGGCCAGATACTCCATCAGCGCATGCCAGGTCGACGGGTCGGCCAGCATCATCGCCTTGGTCCGCTCGTGCTGCTTGCTGGGGCCGCCCTCGATCAGATAGGACGCCAGCGTGAACGGGGCACCGGCGAAACCGATCAGCGGCACCTCGCCGAGCTCGGCGACCAGCAGGCCCACCGCGTCGGAGATCGCGCTGACCCGCTGCGGCTCAAGGCCTCTCATCGCGTCCACATCGGCTGCGGTGCGCACCGGGTGGTCGATCACCGGGCCGACGTCAGGGACGATGTCCAGTTCGATGCCGGCACCGCGCAGTGGGACGACGATGTCGGAGAACAGGATCGCCGCGTCGACCCCGTGGCGGCGGATCGGCTGCAGGGTGATCTCGCAGACCAGCTCGGGGTCGAAGCAAGCCTGCATCATCGTGTTCTTGGCCCGCAGTTCGCGGTACTCGGGAAGCGACCTCCCGGCCTGGCGCATGAACCACACCGGGACACGGCTGGGTTTGCGGCCAGTGGCGGCGGCCAGGTAGGGCGCCTCGGGCAGCTGGCGACGGGTACTCATCGCGTCCATGGTCCCACGAGCCCGCGAGCCCAGCCCACGAGCCCGCCGACCCCATCCCGCAAGACGCCCGCCGGCACGAAATCGGCGCGCCTGCCCCCTCGACCTCGACGATGGGGCTAGCGTCAATTGCCGTGACCACTGCGGAACCGGCGCTATTCCGCGAGGCGGTGGCGGCGATGAGTGCCGCCGAGGTACGGCCGGAGATCGAGCTCGGTCCGATCCGCCCACCTCAACGTCTCGCGCCGTACAGCTATGCGCTGGGCGCGGAGGTCAAGCACGCCGAGACCGAAATCGTCCCGGAGACCTCAGAAGGTGATGCGTTCGGCCGGCTGATCCTGCTGCACGATCCCGACGGCTCGGAGGCGTGGGACGGCACCATGCGCCTGGTCGCCTACATCCAGGCCGACCTGGATTCCAGCGAGGCCGTCGACCCGCTCCTGCCCGAGGTGGCCTGGAGTTGGCTCGTCGACGCCCTGGAGAGCCGCTCAGAGCACGTCACCGCCCTCGGCGGCACCGTCACGGCCACCACCTCGGTGCGCTACGGCGATATCTCCGGTCCGCCGCGCGCGCATCAGCTCGAGATGCGTGCGTCCTGGACGGCCACCACCATGGCACTCGACACCCATGTCCAGGCGTTCTGCGAGGTGCTTGAGCACGCCGCAGGCTTGCCGCCGGTGGGAGTGACGGATCTGGGTTCCCGCTCCCGCGCCTGACATGCCAGAACCCGATGATGACGACGCCGCAGCCGCGGAGTCCGACACCCCAGCCGACGACGCCCCCGAGGCGACTCCCCTGCTGTGCCCGGCCGAGGGCGTGCCACCGGTGTCGGTCAGCGTCGACGAGATCGCCCGGGCGGCAGAGCAGCTGGCGAAGGGCACCGGCCCGTTCGCCGTCGATGCCGAGCGGGCGTCGGGCTTCCGCTACTCCAACCGCGCCTATCTGATCCAGATCCGGCGCACCGGCGCGGGCACGGTGCTGATCGATCCGGTCAACCACGGCAACAGCCCGATCGACGTGCTGCGACCGGTCGCCGATGTGTTGGCCACCGACGAGTGGATCCTGCACGCCGCCGACCAGGATCTGCCCTGCCTAGCCGAGGTCGGGATGCGCCCGCCCAGCCTGTACGACACCGAGCTGGCAGGCCGGCTGGCCGGCTTCGAGCGGGTGAATCTGGCGGCCATGGTCCAGCGCCTGCTGGGGCTGGGCCTGGCCAAGGGCCACGGTGCGGCGGACTGGTCCAAACGCCCGCTGCCCGACGCCTGGCTGAACTACGCGGCCCTCGATGTCGAGGTGCTCGTCGAGCTGCGGGATGCGATCGCCGCCGTGCTGGCCGAGCAGGACAAGAGCAGTTGGGCCGCAGAGGAATTCGAGTACCTCCGGTCCGCGGAAGCGACGGTCACCCGGCGCGATCGGTGGCGCCGGACGTCGGGAATCCACAAGGTCCGCAACCGCCAGGCCCTGGCGGCGGTCCGGGAGTTGTGGACGGTGCGCGACCAGATCGCCCGGCGCCGCGATATCGCGCCGGGGCGGATCCTGCCGGATTCGGCGATCATCGCCGCCGCCGTGGCCGACCCCAAGACGATCGAGGACCTGACCAAACTGCCGATCTTCGGCGGGCACAAGCAGCGCCGGAGCGCCAATGTCTGGCTGGCCGCACTGGAGTCGGCCCGCACCAACCCGGAGCCGCCGGACACCGCCGAACCGCAGAACGGCCCGCCGCCCGCGGTGCGCTGGGCCAAGCGCAAGCCCGAGGCCGCCGCCCGCCTGGACGCCGCGCGCGCGGGCCTCGCCGAACTCTCCGACAAGGTACATGTCCCCACCGAGAACCTGGCCTCCCCCGAACTCATCCGCAGGCTGTGCTGGGACTGGCAGGACAGCGGCGACGTCAGCGGGGCGATCGAGAACTTCCTGCGCGACGGCGGGGCCAGGCAATGGCAACGCGCACTTGTGGTTCCAGTACTGGCGGCGAAGTTGGAGCCCGCTCCTGCCGGCGAGCAGACGTAAAGGTCCCCGACACGCCGGTGTTTCGGAGACGTTTACGTCTTGTCGGCAGAGTCGGAAACGGTGTCGTCGAGTGCGCCCAGCGCGGCCACCCAGCCGGTGACCTGGCGGGCGATGTGCTGCTCGGTCAGACCCACCGACTCGAGCACCTCACCGCGCCCGGCGTGGTCCAGGAACTGTTGCGGCACAGCGACATCGCGGCATGGGACGTCGATCTCGGCGGCGCGCAGCGCAGCGGAGACCGCTGAACCTATGCCGCCGCGCACACCGTTGTCCTCCATCGTGACCACCAGCTTGTGCGACTTGGCAAGGGGCGCAACCGCATCGGGCACCGGGATCACCCAGCGCGGATCGACGACGGTCACCCCGATCCCCTGGTTGCGCAGCCGCTGGGCGACCGCAAGGGCCATCGGCGCGAACGATCCCACCGCGACGAGCAGCACATCGTTTCCGAGGCCGTCGGTCGGGCGGGCCAGGATGTCGATGCCCGAGAGTCGCTCGAGTGCGGGAATATCCTCGCCCACTTCACCTTTGGGGAAGCGGATGGCGGTCGGCCCGTCGTTGATCTCCAGCGCCTCGCCCAGCTCCTCGCGCAGCCGGGCGCCGTCGCGCGGGGCAGCCACCCGGATGCCGGGAACGATGTTGAGCAACGACAGATCCCACATGCCGTTGTGGCTGGCACCGTCGTTGCCGGTGACCCCGGCCCGGTCGAGCACCATCGTGACCGGGAGTTTGTGCAGGGCGACGTCCATCATGATCTGGTCGAACGCGCGGTTCAGGAACGTCGAATAGATGGCCACCACCGGGTGCAGCCCACCCATCGCCAACCCGGCGGCTGAGGTCATCGCGTGCTGCTCGGCGATCCCGACGTCGAACAGCCGGTCAGGGAAACGTTCCCCGAACGCCGAAAGACCGGTCGGTCCCGGCATCGCCGCGGTGATCGCCACGATGTCACGCCGCTTGGCGGCACAGGCGATCAGCGACTCGGAGAACACCGACGTCCAGCCCGGCGCCGACGACTTCGTCGCCAGCCCGGTGTCGGGATCGATGACCCCGCAGGAGTGCATCTGCTCGGCCTCGTCGTTCTCGGCCGGCGCGTAGCCCATGCCCTTGCGGGTCACCACGTGCACGATCACCGGGGCGTTGAAACCGCGCGCGTGCCGCAAGGCGGTCTCCACCGCGTGCTCGTCGTGCCCGTCGATCGGGCCGACGTACTTCAGGCCCAGGTCGGTGAACATCACCTGCGGGGACAACGCGTCCTTGATACCGGCTTTCACACTGTGCATGGCCTGATAGCAGGCCTCGCCGACGACCGGCACGCCGCGCACGGCGATCCGGCCGCGCTCCAGGAATCGCTCGTAGCCCGGCTGCAGCCGCAGCCCGGCCAGGTGATCGGCAAGACCGCCGATGGTCGGGGCGTAGGAGCGGCCGTTGTCGTTGACGACGATCACCACCGGCCGGCGGGCGGCGGCGATGTTGTTCAGCGCCTCCCAGCACATGCCGCCGGTCAGGGCGCCGTCGCCGACCACCGCCACGACGTGGCGATTGCGGTGGCCGGTCAGTTCGAAGGCCTTCGCCAACCCGTCGGCGTAGGACAGCGCCGCCGAGGCATGGCTGGATTCGATCCAGTCGTGCTCGCTTTCGGCGCGCGACGGGTAGCCCGACAGGCCGTCGCGCTTGCGCAGCGTGTCGAAGTCGGCCGCGCGACCGGTGAGCATCTTGTGGACGTAGGCCTGGTGCCCGGTGTCGAAAAGGATAGGGTCGTGCGGAGAGTCGAAGACCCGGTGCAGCGCCAGCGTCAGCTCGACGACGCCGAGGTTGGGCCCGAGGTGTCCGCCCGTGGCAGCGACCTTGTGAATCAGGAACTGGCGAATCTCGGCAGCTAGCTCGGTCAGCTGCGCTTGGGACAGGTGTTGCAGATCGGCTGGGCCGCGAACCTGTTCAAGCATTTGACCAGTCTACGCACCCGTACGTAGATCAGTCCTGATGAGACTCGTAGATGTCGGGCACACCGTCCTGGTCGCGATCTTCGTTTTCCAGCTCCCACACGCTGCGGTAATACCGGTTGCGCAGCCGCAGCACGACCGCCGCCAATAAGGCCGCCAGCAAACTTCCTGTGAGCACGGCGACCTTGACGACGTCGTGCCGCTCGGAGCCCGGATCGTAGGCCAATTCGCCGATCAGCAGGCTTACCGTGAAGCCGATCCCGGCCAGCATGGAGATGCCGAACACGTCGATCCAGCGCAGTGCCGAGTCGAGGCTGGCGCGGGTCAGCTTGGCCAGTGTCCAGGTGGTGCCGAACACCCCGAGCGTCTTGCCGACGACCAGGGCGAACACGATTCCCATTGCAATCGGATCACTCAGAGCTGTGATCAAACCGTGATAGCCGCCGAACGTCACACCGGCGGCGAAGAACGCGAACACCGGGACCGCGAAGCCCGCCGACAGCGGCCGCATCCGGTGCTCGAAATGCTCGGCCAGCCCGGGTCCGGCGTCAGGACCGCCGGCCGCGGCGCTGCGCAGCACTGGCACGGTGAACCCGAGCAGCACCCCCGCCACCGTCGCGTGCACCCCGGATTCGTGGACGAACGCCCACGTCAGCACCGCCAGCGGGACGAGCAGCCACCAGGCGCTGATCCGGCGCTGCACGAGGACCGCGAACAAGGCCAGCGGGACCAGCGCGACCAGCAGCGCGACGACGTTGATCTTGTCGGTGTAGAACACCGCAATCACGGTGATGGCCAGCAGGTCGTCGACGACGGCCAACGTGAGCAGAAACGTCCGCAGCGCCCCCGGCAGGTGGGTTGACAGCACGGCAAGCACGGCGACCGCGAACGCGATATCGGTGGCGGTCGGGATGGCCCAGCCGCGCGCCGCACCACCACCTTCGTGCAGCGTGAAGGCCACGAAGATGGCCGCCGGTGCGACCATGCCGCCCACCGCGGCCGCGATCGGCAACGCGGCGCGGCCGGGGTCACGCAGATCGCCTGCGACGAACTCCCGCTTCAGCTCGAGCCCGACGACGAAGAAGAAAATTGCCAGCAGTCCGTCGGCCGCCCAGCCGCCCAGGCTCAGATCCAGGTGCAGGCCGAGCCGGTCGGTACCGACGTGAAGATCGCCCAGCCGGTGATAGGCCGCCGACCACGGCGAGTTGGCCCAGAACAAGGCGATCGCGGCGGCCAGCAACAGCAACGCCCCGCCGACGGTCTCCTTGCGCAGGATCGACGAGATCCGCGAGGTCTCCGACCACGATCCCCTGGCGAATAAGGCACGGGGTAGCAACGGTTTACGGTCGGCCACATTCACCTCAGGCATCATGCGCGCGGAAATTCGACGCCGACCAGACTTCCCGGCACACCTTCGGCCAGCCTAGTCGAGGTGACGCATCTCACCGCACCAGCAGCGCCACACACTCGACGTGGTGGGTCAGCGGGAACGAGTCGAAGACCCGGAGCTGTTCGACGGTGTAGCCGTGCCCGCGGTACAGCCCGATATCGCGGGAGAACGACGCCGCCTCGCAGCCGATGTGGATCACCCGCGGCACCCCGGCATCGGCCAGCAGGTCGATGATCTCGCGTCCGGCTCCCGATCGCGGCGGGTCCAGGACCGCGATGTCGGCGCCCTCGCGCTGCGCGGTCAGCGCGCGGCGCACCGAATCGGTGAGCACCTCGACCGCAGGCAGGTCGGCCAATGCCGCACGGGCTGCCCCGGAGGCTGCGCGCGAGGTGTCCACGGTCAGCACCCGGCCGGCGTCACCCACCGCGTCGGCCAGCACGGCGGCGAACAACCCCGCCCCGCCGTACAGGTCCCACGCCGTCGATCCCGCGATGTCCTGCGCCCAACCGGCCACCAGCGCGCTGTATGTCGTGGCGGCGTCGCGGTGCGACTGCCAGAACCCGGTGACCGGTACTCGCCAGGCACGGTCTCCCACCCGCTGCACCGCATCGAATTCGCCCTCGGCGCGGTGACCACGCCGCTGCTGACGGTTGTTGCACACGATGTGCCGGGTTCCGTCGTCGTCGACGACCACATGCACCTGATCCCCCGGCTTCCACCGCGATCCGTCCAGCCCGTCGACCAACCCGTCGCGCAGCTGGCCGCAGTTCAGGTCGGTGACCAGTTCGGCGCTGTGGTAGCGGTGAAATCCCGCGTGACCTGCCGCATCCACGGCCAGCCGCACCCGGGTGCGCCAGCCCTGGGCCGCGCCGTCACCCAAGGGCTCGGCGACGCCGTCCCAGGCGAAGTCACCGAGGCGGGCCAGCTGGTTGGCCACCACCTGACCCTTGAGCACGCGGGCCGCCTCGGGCTTCGCGAAAGCCAGGTCGCAGCAGCCGGCTTTGCCCACACCGGCGATCGCGCACAGCGATTCCACCCGGTCCGGCGACGGTTCGAGGATCTCGATTACCTCTGCGTGCCAATAGGATCCACGGTCACCGGTCACCCTGGCCCGTACCACCTCGCCGGGCAGCGCGTAGCGGACGAACACGACCCGTCCTTCATGGCGTGCCACGCAGCTGCCCCCGTTGGCGGCCGCGCCGGTTGTGAGCACCAGCTCGACCGCATCCCCCTGTTCCACTATCGATTCACTCCAGGAACCCTCGGCGCACATCACCGGGTGCGTTCTGCGCCTCCAAGTCAAGCACCCGCTCCGACGAATTGAGTTGCCACGGAACGGAAGTCACCATCACATTGGGCATGAACAACAGCCGGCCCTTCAGGCGCAACGCGCTCTGGTTGTGCAGCACCTGCTCCCACCAGTGGCCGACGACGTATTCCGGGATGAACACTGTCACCACCGTGCGCGGGGCTTCCTTACTGATCCGCTTGACATAATCCAGCACCGGCCGGGTGACCTCCCGGTACGGGGACGCAACGACTTTCAGCGGGACAGTGATGTCACTGTCCTCCCACTTGTGCACCAGCTGGCGGGTCTCGGAATCGTCGACGTTGACGGTGATGGCCTCCAGCACGTCGGGCCGGGTGGCCCTGGCGTAGGACAACGCCCGCAGCGTCGGCATGTGAAGTTTAGAGACCAGCACGACAGCGTGGTTACGGCTGGGCAGGATCACCTCACCCTGCTCGGCCTCCTGCTCGGCCAGTTCGCGGGCCACTGTGTCGTAATGCTTGTGGATGGCCTTCATCAAGATGAAAAGGCTTGACATGGCCAGGATCGCGATCCAGGCGCCGGCGACGAACTTAGTGACCAGGACGACGATCAGGACGGCGCCGGTGGCGAGGAAGCCGATCGTGTTGATCACCCGCGAACGCATCATGTGCCCGCGGGCGCGCGGGTCTGTCTCGGTACGCAGGTGCCGCGTCCAGTGCCGGACCATGCCGATCTGGCTGAGCGTGAACGAGACGAACACGCCGACGATGTAGAGCTGGATCAGCGCGGTGACTTCGGCGTTGAACGCGACGACGAACGCGATCGCGGCCGCCGCCAGGAAGAGGATGCCGTTGGAGAAGGCCAGCCGGTCGCCGCGGGTGTGCAGCTGGCGCGGCAGATAGCGGTCCTGGGCCAGGATCGAGCCCAGCACCGGGAATCCGTTGAACGCGGTGTTGGCCGCCAGCACGAGGATCAGCGCGGTGACACCGGTGATCAGCCACAGGCCGAGCGGGAAGCCGGCGAACACCGTCTCGGCCAGCTGGGCCACCAGGGTCTTCTGGTGATAGTCGGCGGGCGCCCCGATGAGCTGCTCGTCGGGGCGTTCGGCGACCTTTGCACCGGTCTTGATGGCCAGCACGATCATGCCTATGAACAGCGTGACCGCGATGCCGCCCAACAGCGTCAGGGTGGTGGCCGCGTTCTTGGACTTGGGCTTCCGGAACGCGGGCACCCCGTTGCTGATCGCCTCCACACCCGTGAGCGCGGCACAACCCGACGAAAATGCCCGCGCCACAAGGAAGACCAACGCAAAACCCATGACGTCACCGTGCTCGGAGTGCATGCCGAACTTGGCCGACTCGGCCTGCAGATCGTCGCCAAGCACGTAGATCCGGAAGAAGCCCCAGATCAGCATGATGAACATGCCGACGATGAAGGCGTAGGTCGGAATGGCAAACGCGGTGCCCGACTCCCGAATACCCCGCAGGTTCACCGCGGTCAAAAGCACGATGGCGACGACGGCGAATGCCACCTTGTGCTGGGCGATGAACGGGACCGCCGACCCGATGTTCGACATCGCCGAGGCCATCGACACCGCGACCGTCAGCACGTAGTCGACCAGCAGGGCACTGGCCACCGTCAGGCCCGCCGTCGGCCCCAGGTTCGTGGTCACCACCTCGTAGTCGCCGCCGCCGGACGGATAGGCGTGCACGTTCTGCCGGTAGGAGGCCACCACCACGAGCATGACCAGCGCGACCATCACCCCGATCCACGGCGCCATCGTGTATGCCGACAGGCCCGCCACCGAGAGGACCAGGAAGATTTCCTCGGGTGCGTAGGCCACCGATGACATGGCGTCGGAGGCGAAGACCGGCAAGGCGATGCGCTTGGGCAGCAGCGTGTGACTCAGCTTGTCGCTGCGGAACGGCTGCCCCAGGACCAGCCGGCGCGCGGCGGTCGAAAGCTTAGACACGAGTGCCAAGAGTAGGCCCAAGCCGGTTTGGCTGTAGCGTTCCCCATACGGTCGGGTCGGCGCACAACGAAGTCGAGAGGACGCCAGGTGCGGGTTGTGGTGATGGGGTGCGGCCGCGTCGGCGCGTCGTTGGCCGACGCACTGTCCCGGATCGGCCATGAGGTGGCCGTCATCGACCGGGACGCGACGGCGTTTCACCGGCTGTCGCCGGACTTCTCCGGCGAGCGGGTTCTGGGTATGGGATTCGACCGAGAAGTGCTGCTGCGCGCGGGAATCGAGGACGCCGACGCGTTCGCCGCGGTCTCCTCCGGCGACAACTCGAACATCATCTCCGCGCGGGTGGCCCGCGAGACGTTCGGGGTGCAACGGGTCGTCGCGCGGATCTACGACGCCAAGCGTGCCGCCGTCTACGAGCGGCTGGGCATCCCGACGGTGGCGACCGTGCCCTGGACCACCGACCGGCTGCTGAACGCGCTCGTGCGCGACACCGAGACCGCAAAATGGCGTGATCCGACCGGCACCATGGCCGTCGCCGAGGTGACGCTGCACGAGGGCTGGGTCGGGCACCGGCTCACCTCCCTGGAGGAGGCCACCGGCGCGCGGGTCGCGTTCGTGATCCGGTTCGGCACCGGCATCCTGCCCGAGCCCAAAACCGTCGTCCAGGCCGGCGATCAGGTCTACATCGCGGCGGTATCGGGGCGCGCCGCCGAAGCGCTGGCACTGGCCGCGCTGCCGCCCGGCCCCGACGTCGGAGAGGGGCACTGAGACATGGGCGAGAAACGGCTCAAGGTGGCGATCGCCGGCGCGGGCGCGGTCGGCCGCTCGATCGCCCGCGAACTGCTCGAGAGCGAGCACGAGGTGACGCTCATCGAGCGCAACGCCGAACACCTGGACGTCGACGCGATCCCGGCCGCCCACTGGCGGCTCGGCGACGCCTGCGAGATCAGCCTGCTGGAGTCGGTACACCTGCATGATTTCGACGTCGTCGTGGCCGCCACCGGCGACGACAAGGCGAATGTCGTGCTGTCCCTGTTGGCCAAGACGGAGTTCGCGGTGTCTCGCGTGGTGGCCCGGGTCAACGATCCCCGCAACGAGTGGCTGTTCGACGACTCATGGGGCGTGGACGTCGCGGTGTCCACCCCGCGGATGCTGGCCTCGCTGGTGGAAGAGGCCGTGGCGGTGGGCGATCTGGTGCGGCTCATGCAGTTCCGCCACGGCCACGCCAACCTCGTCGAGATCACGCTGCCCGACGACACCCCGTGGGGCGGGCGGCCGGTGCGCAAGCTCGTCCTGCCGCGCGACGCCACGCTGGTGACGATCCTGCGCGGATCGAGGGTGATCGTGCCGGAGGCCGACGAACCGCTGGAAGGCGGCGACGAGCTGTTGTTCGTCGCGGCGCCCGAAGTGGAAGACGAGCTGCGCATGACGGTGCTGTCGGACTCTAAGGCCTAGCGGTCACTCAGCGGCGGGTGCGGCGCCCGAGTCGTGGCTGTGCGCGTGGGCGCCGTGGATCGCGCGCTGGGCGACGCGGATCGCGAGGTACGTGACCAGCGCGGCCACCCCGGTCAGCGGCCAGCCCATCGCGATGCGGGCCACCCCCAGCCAGCCGGTCTGGTCGAGGTCGTAGAGGTGACGCTGCACGACGAAGCGCGATGCGAACACCAGCACCCAGGTCAACGTCGCAATGTCGAAGGCCAGCACCGCGCGCCGGTTGTTGCGCCAGCCACGGTCGTGGTTTTGGATCCAGCTCCAGGCGTACCCCACGATGGGCCGGCGGATCAGGACCGAGAGGGCGAAGACCCCCGCCCAGATCAGCGACGTCCAGATGCCAAGCAGGAAGTAGCCTTTCGACGCCCCGACGAGCCAGGCGATCAGGGCGCTGAGCCCGACACCGATGAATCCGGAGACGGCGGGCTGTACGGAGTCAAGGCGGATCAGGCGCCACACCAGGATCAGGGCGGCGACACCGAGCGCCGCGGCGATCGCGGGCACCAGGCCGAACGCGGTATTCACGGGCACCAGTACGGCCACCGGCAGGGCCGAATAGATCAGCCCGCTGATACCGCCCATCTGGGCGAGCAGCGCCTGAGCCGGTGTCTTCTCGGCAGCAGGCGTCGGCTCGATATCGTCGGAATCTGGCGAACGATCGCCGTCTTCGACGGGAAGGCTCAAGTCTGGATCTCGTAGTGCGGGTTGTAGATGGCCTTGGTTCCGTTTTCCAACGTGCCCAGCCGGCCGTGTACTCGCAGGGCGCGACCCGATTCGATTCCGGGGATTCGGCGCTGTCCCAACCAGACCAACGTGACCGTGTCGGTGCCGTCGAACAGCTCGGCGCGTACGCCGCCGGCACAGCCCTTGGCGTTCATCTCCACACTGCGCAGGGTGCCCACCATGGTGACCTCCTGGCCGCGCTGGCAATCGATTGCTCGTTGCGCGCCGGTCTGGGCTGCGTCGTCGGTGAGTTCTTCGACATCTCGCTGCTCAGGGTCCTCCGTCAACCGACGGGTGAGACGGCGGACAAAACTTTCGGCCGTAGCCATGGCCTCTCCTGATACTTCAGCGGATCACAATGCCAACGCAACGCTAGACCTGTTGGTTCCCGATTGCCATGTGGCATACCCCGCGGCGATGGTTGCTAATACGTCACAGGCAGGATCGTTAGATGACGATCACATTCCGCGGGGCCACGGCGGTGCTGCTGCCTGGGACGGGCTCCGACGACGACTACGTCTACCGGGCGTTCGCCGGGCCGCTGCACGGGGTCGGCGCTGTCGTGTCGACACCGGCGCCGCAGCCGGCCCGGTTGGTCGCCGGCTACCTCGACGCGCTCGACAACGCTGCTCGTCAGGGCCAGATCGTCGTCGGTGGGGTATCCATCGGCGCCGCGGTGAGCCTTGCGTGGGCGTTGGCGCATCCGAGCCGCGCGGTGGCGGTGCTGGCCGCGCTGCCGGCGTGGACCGGGTCAGCGCCGTCGGCTCCGGCCGCGCTGTCGGCCCGGCACACCGCCCATCAGTTGCGCACCGCCGGTCTGGTCGCCACGACCACGCAGATGCGGGCGTCCAGCCCGGCGTGGCTGGCCGACGAGCTCACCCGCAGCTGGCTGGGCCAGTGGCCCGAATTGCCTGACGCGATGGAGGAAGCCGCCGGCTATGTCGCGCCGAGCATCGCCGAATTGGAGCACCTCAGCGTGCCGATGGGTGTGGTCGGGGCATCCGACGACCCGATCCATCCGCTGGAGGTCGCGCTGGAATGGGCGTCCGCGGCGCCGCGCGCCGCGCTGCGGACGGTCAGCCTCGACGACTTCGGCCCCCACCCTGAAGTACTCGGGGCGGCGTGTCTGGCTGCGGTGGACGAGGCCGCTGACTAGATCAGCCGCCAGTGCTGGTGCTGCGCAGCTGCTGCATGGCCGAGCCGGATGCGCTGCGCCGCTCGGTCGGCGGCTGGCCCTGCGCCTGCTGCTCCTGCACCAGCGCCTGCTGGGCGGCCACCATCTGAGCCTGCTGGGCAGCAGCCTGACGCAACTGCTCGAGCATCGGCTCTGGCAGGTTGACCGGCAGCGGGGTGCGCACCGGCAGCGGGGTGTCATCGCGCCGTACAACGGTGTCGGCCAACGCTTCTCGCGCTTCGACGACCAGGTTCGGCATGGCTTCCGGGGCACCGTTGACCACGCAACGGATCATCCAGCGGTAGCCGTCGACCCCGATGAAACGCACCACACCTGCGCCGGTACCGACCACCTCACGACCCCAGGGGCCGGTCTCGATGGACACCTGCGCGTTGTCCTTGCGCAGCGAGTCGGCCAGCTCTTTGGCCACTTCCCGCCACAGGCCGGGTGACTTCGGTGCCGCGTAGGCGGCGATCGTGAACCGTCCGTTGGGCGTGACCACCCACACCGCACTCGGCACGCCCTGTTCGTTCAACTCGACCTGGATCTGGCCGCCCGCCGGCATCGGGACCAGCACCGAGCCGAGGTCGAGCCGGGCTTCCGCGGCTTCGTCGGGGTTGTCGAAGTCCTCGACATCGAAAGGGCCACCGTCGTAGTCGCCGGCGGCATCGTCGTCGACATCGTCGGGCTCAGTGGCCACGGTGACGTCGTCGCCGTCGGGCGTCTCGGCCACGGGGTCGCCGGTCTTGGGTTCGTTCTTACGTCTGCCGAATGCCATCACAAACTCGCATGTCCGCCGGAGGATCCGTGGCCGCCCTCGCCACGGGTGGTGTCAGCCAGTCCGGCCTCGTCGAACGAGGCCACCTCGACCAGCTCGGGGAGTTCGACCCGCTGGACCAGCAGTTGAGCGATGCGGTCACCGCGCCGGATGTTGATCGGCGTGGCGGGGTCGAGGTTGATCAACGAAATCTTGACTTCGCCGCGATATCCGGCGTCGATCGTGCCGGGGCTGTTGACGATCGAAAGTCCCACGCGCGCAGCCAAACCGGAGCGCGGATGAACCAGGCCGACCATGCCGTGCGGGATCGCCACGGCGATCCCGGTGGCTACCAGGGCACGATGGCCGGGCGCCAGATCGACGTCTTCGGCACTGAACAAATCCACGCCCGCATCGCCGTCGTGGGCGCGGCTGGGCATCGGGAGATCGCGGTCTAGGCGGACCACCGCGAGACTGGCTGGCACGATGCCACAGACTACCCTTGGCCGCGTGTCTGGTTCGCGTGTGACCTCGCAAACCGTGCGGTACCGCGAGCGGCTCTGGGTGCCGTGGTGGTGGTGGCCGCTCGGCCTGGCCCTGGCGGCGCTCATCGCCAAGGAAGTCACGATGGGCGTGCGCGCCCTACCGGTGTGGCTGCCCTACACGCTGCTCGGCGCGGTCTCGGCGGGCGTGTTGCTGTGGCTGAGCCGCACCGAGGTGCGCGTCCTCACCGATGGCACCGAGGTCGAACTGTGGGCCGGTCAGGCGCATCTGCCGATGTCGGTGGTGTCACGGTCCGCGGAGATCCCCCGAACGGCGAAGTCGGCGGCGCTGGGACGCCAGCTCGATCCGGCCGCCTATGTCCTGCACCGTGGCTGGGTCGGGCCGCTGGTCCTGGTGGTCCTCGACGATCCCGACGATCCGACGCCGTACTGGCTGGTCAGCGTCCGCCACCCCGATCGGGTGTTGTCGGCCTTGCGCAGCTGACTGACGCGGCTAGGCCGCGCAGTCCGTGCAGATCATCACGCCGTTCTTGTCGCTGGCCAGCCGACTGCGGTGATGCACCAGGAAGCAGCTCGAGCAGGTGAACTCGTCTGCCTGCTTCGGGACGACCCGTACCGACAGCTCCTCGCCGGACAGATCCGCGCCTGGGAGCTCGAAATTCTCGGCGGAATCGGTTTCATCGACATCGACCACAGCCGACTGCGCCTCATTGCGGCGAGCCTTCAGCTCCTCGAGCGAGTCCTCGGACACCTCATCGGTCTCAGTGCGCCGTGGTGCGTCGTAGTCGGTAGCCATTGTTGTCCCCTCCAAACCTCAGCATGGCTTTGTATCAGCGTCGAACGGATCCGCCAAACGATTCGTGCCCAGATCACCCATATCCAGGTGTGATTTACGTCACATAGATTGATCTGGGGCGACGGGCGTGTTCCGTCGGCACCCGCCGCGTGCCTCTAGAGTGCATCCGTGGTCGCTCAAATCACCGAGGGCACGGCCTTCGACAAGAACGGTCGTCCGTTCCGTCGGCGCAACTACCTGCCCGGAATCATCGCCCTCGGCGTCATGTTCGCGATCACCGCCGTGGTGTGGGCATTCGTGCTGACCCGCCCGGTCGACGTGCGGGAGGCCGCGGCCTGCAACCCGCCGCCAGCATCCGATCCGGCCGCCCCCAAACTCGGTGAGCAGGTCTCGCACGCCTCGATGCTGGACGTCGCTCCGGCCAAGCTCGTGGACACCAAGATCCGGGTCCTCAACGCCAGCGGACAGGGCGGGCAGGCCGGTGAGGTCGCCGGCGCGCTGCGGGACCTCGGCTTCGCCCAGCCCACCGCGGCCAACGACCCGATCTACGCCAGCACGCGACTGACCTGCCAGGGCCAGATCCGCTTCGGTTCCAGCGGCCGGGCCGGTGCGGCCGCGGTATGGCTGGTGGCGCCCTGCGTCGAGCTGTTCCAGGACGACCGCAAGGACGATTCGGTCGACCTGTCGATCGGGACCGACTTCACCACCCTGGCGCACAGCGATGACATCGACGCCGTCCTGGCCGGGCTGCGCCCGGACGCCACCGAGCCCGCAGACTCGGCGCTGATCACCAAGATCCACAACGGCACCTGCTGAGTCGGCTAGCCCAGGGGCCGCAGTCCTCCGGCCCGGTCCAGCGCGTCGATGAGCTCGCCGGCGACGCCCGGCGCGGCGGCCACCAGCAGCCCGCCTTCGTCATCGACTGACGGCAGCACCACCAGCGCGCCCGCCTCGCTGGCGATCAGCGCACCCGCCGCCCAGTCCCAGACGTGCAGGCCGTGCTCGTAGTGCGCGTCCAGGCGGCCGGCGGCGACCAGACACAGATCCAGCGCGGCCGACCCGATCCGCCGCACGTCACGCACCTGGGGCAGCAGCAGGGCCAGTAGCCCCGACTGCTCGGCGCGCCGTTGTGGCGCGTAGCCGAATCCGGTGCCCACCAATGCCATCGACAGCTCGGTGACCGCGCTGCAGCGCAGTGCCCGTCGCTGCCCGCCACTGAGCACGTGAGCGCCGTGACCCGCCGCCGCCGAGTACACGTCGCCGCTGACCACATCGGCCACCGCGCCCGCCACCGACACGCCATCGATCTGTGCGCCGATCGAAATCCCGTACGCCGGAATCCCGTAGACGAAGTTGACCGTGCCGTCGATCGGGTCGATCACCCAGCAGACCGAGCCGTCGTCACCGGCTGCCGGGCCGCCGCCCTCCTCGCCGAGGATCGCGTCACCCGGGCGCAATTCGCCCAGCCGATCCCGCAGCAGCAGTTCGGTTTCGGTGTCCACCACGGTCACCGGATCGGTCGGCGTGCTCTTCGTTTGCACCGAATTCGAGTCGATGGCGTCGCGGCCGTCGCCGAGGAGCTCGACGCGTCGACGGCGGACGAATGCGGCGGCTTCGGCGGCCAACTGCTCGGCCACCGCCCGTAATTGCTCAGGCCGGTTGTCGGTCACCGGCTTATCGCAGCACAGAGGGGCGCGCAGCCACTAGTGTGGGCAATCGCGCAGACCGCCCGCCTCACCGAGGAGCAGCCCAATGCCCGAGACCGAATCGCCCACCCCCGGACAGAATCGCGGCTTCGGCGTCGATGTCGGCGGCAGCGGGGTCAAGGGCGGTGTCGTCGATCTCGACACCGGCCAGCTCATCGGGGAGCGCTTCAAGTTGCTCACCCCACAGCCGTCGACCCCTGCCGCGGTGGCGGAGACGGTCGCCGAGGTCGTTCGGCACTTCGAGTGGACCGGTCCGCTGGGCGTCACGTACCCCGGCGTGGTGGTCAACGGCGTCGTACAGACCGCGGCCAACGTGGACAAGGGCTGGATCGGCACCAACGCCGCCGAGATCATCAGCGGCGCGCTGGGCGGCCAGCACGTCACCGTCCTCAACGACGCCGACGCCGCAGGCCTGGCCGAGCAGCGGCACGGCGCCGGACGCAACAAGAACGGCGTCATCGTGCTGCTCACCTTCGGCACCGGAATCGGCTCCGCCGTGATTCACAACGGCCAGCTGCTGCCCAACACCGAGTTCGGCCACCTGGAGGTCGGCGGCAAGGAGGCCGAGCACCGCGCCGCCTCCTCGGTGAGGGAACGCAAGGAGTGGAGCTACGAGCGGTGGACAGAAGAAGTCACAAGAGTGCTGGTCAGCATCGAAAATGCGATCTGGCCTGACTTGTTCATCGCCGGCGGTGGCATCAGCCGCAAAGCGGAGAAATGGATCCCGCTGCTGAAGAACAGGACCCCGGTGGTGGCCGCGGAACTGCTGAACGAGGCGGGCATCGTGGGCGCGGCGATGGCCGCACAAGTCGACGTCACACGCTGAATTTTCGCCGCTCGCGCGGTAGATGCTCGCACTGTCGTTACAATGGTCGACGGCGGCCGCCTACCGGATAGCGGCGAGAATCCGCAACGAGATCCACGCCAACAGTCCTCATAGCCGACGCTTTCGGTGGCGCCCCCGCGCCCACCGAGAGCCAGCACGACCGAAAGGGTGTACGTGGCAGCGACCAAAGCAAGCCCGGCAACCGACGAGCCGGTGAAGCGCACCGCCACCAAGACTCCCGCAAAGAAGCCGGCGGCGAAGGCCGCCAACGGTTCCGCGCCCGCCAAGCGCGTCACCAAGGCCGCGCCCCGCGCCGCCGCTGCGGAAGCCGGCGATTCCGAGCCCATCGACGCCACTGACGTCGCCCCCGCCAAGGCCCGCGCCACCAAGGCGCCCGCGAAGAAGGCGCCTGCGACTCGTGGCCGCGGCAAGAAAGACGCGACGGCCGAGGGCGATGCCGAGGTCGGCACCGACGAGGACATCGACACCGAGCTCGACGGCGAACCCGACATCGACGTCGTGGTCGACGACGAGATCGAACTCGACGATCTCGAAGTGGTCGTGGACGACGACGCCGACGAGGCCTCCGACGACGACAGCGAGGACGGCGAGGAAGCAGCTCCCACCGCCAAGGCCCCTGCGGCCGCGGCCGGTGACGAGGAGGACATCTCCGAGCCGTCCGAGAAGGACAAGGCCTCCGGCGATTTCGTGTGGGACGAAGAGGAGTCCGAGGCGCTGCGGCAGGCCCGCAAAGACGCCGAGCTGACCGCTTCAGCCGACTCGGTTCGCGCCTACCTCAAGCAGATCGGCAAGGTCGCGCTGCTGAACGCCGAGGAGGAGGTCGAGCTCGCCAAGCGAATCGAGGCCGGCCTCTACGCCACGCAGCTGATGGCCGAGAAGACCGACAAGGGCGAGAAGCTGCCGGTTCAGCAGCGCCGGGACATGCAGTGGATCTGCCGCGACGGCGACCGCGCGAAAAATCATCTGCTCGAAGCCAACCTGCGCTTGGTGGTGTCGCTGGCCAAGCGCTACACCGGCCGCGGTATGGCCTTCCTGGACCTCATCCAGGAAGGCAACCTGGGCCTGATCCGCGCGGTGGAGAAGTTCGACTACACCAAGGGCTACAAGTTCTCCACGTACGCCACCTGGTGGATCCGCCAGGCGATCACCCGCGCGATGGCCGATCAGGCCCGCACCATCCGGATCCCGGTGCACATGGTCGAGGTCATCAACAAGCTCGGCCGTATCCAGCGTGAGCTGCTTCAGGATCTGGGCCGCGAGCCCACTCCCGAGGAGCTGGCCAAGGAGATGGACATCACGCCGGAGAAGGTGCTGGAGATCCAGCAGTACGCGCGTGAGCCGATCTCGCTGGACCAGACCATCGGCGATGAGGGCGACAGCCAGCTCGGTGACTTCATCGAGGACAGCGAGGCCGTCGTGGCCGTCGACGCGGTCTCGTTCACCCTGTTGCAGGATCAGCTGCAGTCGGTGCTCGAGACGCTCTCCGAGCGTGAAGCCGGCGTCGTACGGCTGCGGTTCGGTCTGACCGACGGTCAGCCCCGCACCCTCGACGAGATCGGGCAGGTCTACGGCGTCACCCGCGAGCGGATCCGCCAGATCGAGTCGAAGACCATGAGCAAGCTGCGCCACCCCAGCCGCTCTCAGGTGCTGCGCGACTACCTGGACTAGCGACACTCCGGTGTAACTGCTCTGAGCTGCGGTTTTGCGGCCCAGTACAGAAATAGTAGACAAGCACAACGCTGCCAGTCAAGATATCAGTGTGGCGCGTCGCAAACCTGCACCTCTCGATTTAGGCCTCCTGCTGCCCTCCTGGGAGCTCGCGCTACGTTCCGAGCGGAAGTCCCCGGCGACGGTCAAGGTCTACGGCGACGGCGTACGCACGTTCCTGCGCTGGTGTGAAGAACATCACCACTCCCCCGCGCTGGACCGCGAACTGATGAAAGCATTCGTCGCCGATCTGCTCGACGCGGGCGCCGAGCCCGCCACGGCACGATCCCGCCAGCTCGCCATGCGCCGCTTCTCGGCGTGGCTCGAAGAAGAGGGAGAGATCGACACCGATCCCCTGCTCGGACTCAAAGCACCCAAGCTCGACACCAAAGTGACCGATTCCCTGACCGAGGACGAGCTGCGCAAGCTCATCAAGGCATGCTCGGGCAAGGAATTCCGGGACCGCCGCGACGAAGCCATCGTGCGGCTGATGGCCGAAACCGGGATGCGGGCCGGTGAGGTCTGCGGACTCACCGTGCCCGACGTCGACCTCAACCGCGGTCTGGTGACCGTGCGCCGCGGCAAGGGCGGCAAGGGCCGGGTGGCACCGTTCGGAGCGCAGACCGGGGTCGCCATCGACCGATACCTGCGGATGCGCCGTAGCCACGCCCTGGCCGACACCCCGGCACTGTGGCTCGGTGACCGCAGCAAGTCGCTGGAGTACTACGGGCTGCACAAGTCGCTCAAGTTCCGCGCCGAGCGGGCGGGGCTGACGAACTTCCACCCGCACCTTCTGCGGCACACCGCCGCGTCACGCTGGCTGGCCGCGGGTGGCTCTGAGGGCGGTCTGATGGCCGTCGCCGGCTGGTCGACCCGCGACATGATCGACCGCTACACCAGGAGCACGGCGGCCGACCGAGCCGCCGCTGAAGCGCGCGGGCTAAACCTGGGCGACCTGTGAGCGAGGACCGCCCTCGGCTCATCAGGCGTAAGAGCCGCACCACCGGGGTTGAGCAGGAGTACTGGTACGACAAGCCGGCCCCCGACGACTACCCACCGGACTGGCCACACCGGGTCGTCATCACCGAACTGACCCGTCACGGCCGCGCCAACCGGCACTCGTTCGTCCGGCGATTCCCGGAGTCGAGCGGCCCCAGTAGGTGGCGATCGGAGCCGCCAGTCAGCTCTAAGAGCCTCCGGCACGAGGAGAGGCCGAGTGAACAGAGCGGCAAGCCGATTCCCGGGAGCGCCGGGAAGCCGCTTGCCGCGGGCGCCCACGTGAAGCTCTGCAGCGGTGTCGAACTTCCGGCGACGATGCTGGTTGTCATCCTCGACGCGTGCGCCAGTGCGGCCAGGCTGCGGATAGACGTGGTAGACATTAAAGTTGTTGTGTCGCAACTTGGTTCGCGGATCTCTCAGTTGCAGACCCTCAACGCCGATCAACGGCAGCTCGCCGAACCTGCGCTATACGCCGAAATCCTGCGACGCTGTACTACAATTGGCGGCACGTCAGCGACAACTGACTTGGAGCCGGACGAGAATGCTTAATATCCGGCCCGACGCCCATCCGGGCGGCGGCGCAGAGTCGGTCCCGCAAGGGATCGGCCCTTTCGTCATGGAGACGAAATGCCGCTCACACCGGTGGAGAGATCTCTTCGCGGTCAAATAGCCGCGCACACATCCTGGGCGAACACCGAAGACCGTCCCGCTCGCACCGCGAACGCGCGAAAAGCAATGCTCGACAAATTCGAGCGCGAGGTCGACCCGGACGGCGTCTTAACGCCCGTAGAACGGGCACGCCGCGCCGAACACAAACGGAAGGCCTACTTCTCGCGACTGGCGCTGAAGAGCGCTCAGGCGCGACGTCGTCGCCGTGGTGGTGATGCCGCATGAATGGCGAAGGCCGCCCCAGTGGTGGCACCGAGACGGCCGATCAGCTCGCCAAAGCTAGCTCCAGTGTAGGCCAGATCCCGCCGGTGGGCCCGCATCCCGGTGTGGACGTGCTGCTGGTCGGCGCGGCCCTCTGGGGAGGGCCGCGGCTGTTTCTGGCGTCGCTGAGGTTCGTGGAGGACGATGACATCGAGAATCCCGCGCTGGCCCAGGTTCTCGCCGCCGCGCGCTCGCTGATCTTCGCGGATCTGCCCCACAGTCCGCAGTTGGTGCTCGACAAGCTGAAGCGATCGGGGTCGCTGACGCCGGCTGTTGCCGAACAGTTGAAGGCCGCGACCACGAGCGGCGCTGACCCGGGCGCCGTGCTGCACTATGCGGCCGCGGTCGTCGCTGACTCACTGCGACGGCGGGCAGCGGCGGCGGGTGCGGCACTGTCGGCCATCGGCGAGCGCAGCCCCGAGGCCGATATTGCGCCGATGGTGGAGCGTGCTGCTGCTTCGGTGCGGGACTGCGCCGAGCGACTTGCTGTGCTGCGGGGTGGACGGGATGACTAGTGGCCTGTTCAACGATCCGATCTTCAATGGTGCCGAAGTTGAATCTGATTGGCCCGCTGACGATCCCGGTCCTCCCGAGCCCCCGCCCGACGACGGCGGCCAGGCCGGCGAGCCGACACTGACCACATGGGAGCCGTTCGATCTTGGCCCCTACCTGCGCGGCGAAATCGAGCCCCTGGCACCGACTGTCGGTGTCGTGCGCACCGACGGCCAACGAATGCTCTACCCCGGCCTTGAACACGCCGTAATCGCGCACACGGCCGCTGGGAAGACATGGTTTGCACTCGCCTGCGTCACAGCCGAACTGACCGCCGGAAACCTCGTCGTCTACATACATTTCGAGGAGTCGACCCCGGCCTCAACAGTCGAACGTCTACAGCGGATCGGCTTGGACGCCGCGACGATCGAGCAGGGGTTGCGGTTTGTGGCACCCACCAAGCCCGCTCGCAGCCTAGATCCGTTGCTTGCAGTCAGGCCGACGCTGGTCGTGTTCGATGGCGTCAACGAGGCAATGGTGCTGCATGGCGTGAAAATCGACCTTGAAGGCTGGTCTGCGGTTCGCCGCCGACTGGTCGAACCATTCAAGGCCGCTGGCGCTGCCGTGCTCGAATGCGACCATCTGCCCCTCAACGCCGACCCGCTACGCGGTGACGCCTACGGCACCGTGCACAAAGGCAACGTCGTCGATGGAGTCCGGTTCGCGTTGGTCCGCAAGGAACGATTCGGACGGCGCCGCAGGGGCCGATCGCTGGTGTACTCCACCAAGGATCGACCCGGCCAAGTGGAGATGCACGGCCGCGACAGTGACGGGTCGGCCGTGTTCCTCGGGACGCTGGTAGTGGACGACACCGATAACGGCCCGGATTTCCTGACCCTCCACGCGCCGAAGCCTCAAGCCGGCGACGAACCGGGAGACAGTGCGGCGGATGATCCGAGCGCCGAACTGCGCGCGGCGATCGTCTCGACCCTCGCCGAGTTGCCCGGCGGGCGAGTCGAATCGCGCCGCAGGCTGCTCACGCACCTGCGGAAGGCCGGTTACCCGGCCCGTGACGGGACAGTCAGAGATGCGGTCGACCATCTCGTCGTCGATGGCGAACTAGCAGAGGAACCCGGCAGGAATCGGTCGGTCGGCTACTGCCTGACTGCTGATTCGGGTGCGTCCCAACCTTCAACGCAGGAAGTGGAGTCGTGATGCGCTCCCAAGGTGCGTCCCGTGCGGTGCGTCCCCATAGAGAGGGACGCACGGACGCACTCACGCACTGGGTGCGTCCGTGTGCATCGGGACGCACTGGGCCGCACCGGGACGCACTGCCTAATACCCACACTCAGAGAGGAACCAGCAATGACCGACTTCCCACTACTTGATGCGAACTACGCCGCGGCCAACGCCGAAGTCGGCCGTGAGGTCGTCGCCGACCTTGGCGTGATCGAGCCGCGGATAGACGAGACCGACAGCTGGATCACGCTGCCGATGCGGTTGGTCTACGACCAAGCCGGCGGGCTGCACATCGAACTAGGTCCATACGCGATCGATCAGCGCGACATCGCGAAGCTGCGCGAGGCGATCCGTCAGTACGACCTCGCCAACCAGGGTGGACCGGGGCTGCGGAGGGTCCAGTGAGCGCCATGGATCTCTTCGATGCTGTCGGGCTGGCGCCAGCCCTGCCGGGTGCCCGCTGTAGGGGCAGGGCAACGCTCTTCGATCTGGCCGAGGTCGGCACTGATCCCGAGGACGCCGAGTACGCCGAGCAGGCCGCCAAACGGTTATGCGCTCAGTGCCCATCGCTAATGCGTTGTCGTGCTTGGTATGAGGCGCTACCTCGGAGCCGAAGGCCCTTCGGTGTCGTTGCCGGTCTGGTCAATCGGCCGAAATCTGTTGGACGGCCAAGGAGGACGGCATGAGACTCCTCGCCAAGCGCGACCTCGGTTCATCGGTAACAGTCGACGACGGCCGCACTCGCGTGCTCATCTCCATAGGCCCGCTCCGCTTCACAGCGACCCGGGGAGAGGCAATTCAACTCGCGGCGGCGATCGTCGCGGCCGTCGATGCCCTCGCCGCCGAACCGCAGGGGTTGGCGTGACATTCGACCTCGCCGCCGCCCGGCATTGCGCGCAGATCGTGGCCAGGCTTTACCGGGGTCGCGATGTTCCCGAGCGGATCCGCCGACATCTCGAATCGCTCATGGACGGTTCCGAGGCCGGAACCGAACCTGAAGCGGGACAGCCAGAATCGAGACATGACCTCATCGGAGCGGCCACCGCCGCCAAACTGCTCGACTGCTCGACGCGCTACGTCACCCGGATTGCCAATGATCTCGATGGCGTCCAAGTCGATGGCGGCGTATGGGTGTTCAACAGGGCGACGGTGACCGAGTATGTGCTGGCCAAAAACGAAGGGCGACAACATGACTGTGTCTGAAGACGACGTGGAGCTTGATCTAGACCGGCTGGTGCCCCTCGGTGCACTGGTCGCCGAAGGGCTGGGTACGTCGGTCGACCAGCTCGCCGACCGCATCGGCGACAGCGTATTCCTCGACGATGTCGGTCTGCGGTGCGTCACACGAGAAACCGCCCGATCCCTCTTCGCGGAGCGGGCTGCCGCAGTGGCTGAAGCCCGGGCCCGCGAAGCCGCTCGGCGTGCCGAGGCCGCCGCGAATGATCCGGTTAAGCAGATACGCGCGCGAGTGCAGGCGAAACAACGGCAGCAGGGGGACACTCGCTACGACGACATTGTGCGGGGCTTCTGATGCCTGGGGCGCAACAGCGCTCTCCGGCCACCGAGCTGCCTGACTGGGTCAAAGGGCTGCCCGCCTGGGTGCGTCCCGACGAAGTCCGCTGGCTCACGCGGCGACCGTGGATCGCGGGGTTTATCCGCGCCGAGGACTACTCGCTCGAACCGGCGATCGCGCGGTTCGCGCGTTCCCAGCGTCAACTGAGCGCCCAGTTGCCGGCCTCACCGGCGGGCGGTGAGCTGCTGTTCGCGCGCGGCTACGAGACCACGGCGCTGCGGTTCAACCCCGGCGCGGCCGGTGTCATCCGTAGCGTGTCGATCACGTCCGAAACGGTCGGGCGAATCAACGGCATCGCGGTCCCGTACGACCAACCCAGCGCCGTGGTGGCAGTCAGCGGCATCTTGGCCGTCGAGCAGTTCGACCGCCAGTCGTTCGACTACCTGCCCACCTCATGCCCGCTGATCGAGGCGCACGACTACGAGCGCCCGCCCCTCGGCCGGGTAACCGAACTGCGGCAGACCACAGGCGGCGTGGTGATAGAGGCCCGCATCGACCGCGATCACGCATCCTGGTTGCGTCGGTGGCTGCGCGGTGAGTACTCCAGCCTGTCTATCGCGTTCGCGGGTGCACCAGTGTTCGACCGTTGGACCGAGCGGGACGGCTACCCGCTGCGCACGGTGCGCGGTGCCCGCCTGGTCGATGTCGCCGTCGTGCGTGACCCGGCCTATGTCGGTGCCCGCATCACCAAGGTGACGCCGTGAAAGAACTAGAGGTAGGCACCGTTCACAAGTGGCTAGCCACCAATGGTGATGCCGCCGTGTGGGTATGCCCCCGCCGCGACAGCACCGGCTACGCCGCCACCCTGCGCTTCACGTCTGCTACCGGTGTCGGCTACGCCGTCACCCTGACCGCCGCCGACCTTGAACGCATCACCGCCACCGCTGCGGCGATCATGGCCGCCAGTCCCGACACCATCGAGGACTGGATCGACCAGGCGGCCGAAGCGGTCCAAGGTGCTCGGAATGCATTGCAGCCCAACAGCACAATAACCGCAGGTCAGAGGGCCTATTTTTTTGAGACAAAAGACCAGGTGACACCGCCAGTGTTGCTTTCGCGGTGTGTGAGGGCTGAAACGACGCCAATTCAAGGCTACGGCGTGCGATAGGATGCGCGAAAGGTGTTATGGCCCAGAATGATTCGAGTGAATCGAGGTAGATGATGGCCGCTAAAACACAGCCTGTGCCGAAGGGAACGAGAGCAGCCGGCGCCCGGTTGTGGCGTGACGTGCTGACCAAATACGAGCTGGAGGAGCACGAGCTCGCGCTGTTGCGCGAGGCAGTGCGCACGGTGGATCAGCTCGACGAGTTGCACGGCATCTCCGAGCGTGAGGGCCTGGTGGTCGATGGTCCACACGGGTCGAAAGCTCATCCGGCGCTGACCGAGGCCCGACAGTTGCGGATTGCGTTGGCGCGGGTGTTGGCGGCGTTGCGGTTGCCGGCGGGAGATGAGGATGAGGGCGGCCAGCGGCGTCCGCAGCGCCGGATCGGTGTGCGGGGTATCTACACGGCGGCGGGTGCCTAATGCGGCGCCGGATTGAGCCGTCGGCTGGCCGGCTGTTCTTGGGCAAGCGCTACGAGACCGAGGCCGAGTATCACCGCGCTCGGCAGGCGTGGCAGGCGCGGCGGCACCGGCTGCTGGCGCTCGTTCGACCGAGCGACGCATGACGGCCGACGGCCAGATTTATCGATGGGTGGGCCATGCCCGCAGCCCGGACCGCCTTTCAGCATTTTTTTACGGGGCTCGAAACTTGACGGCCCGGACCCTTCGCCCGATTTCTAACCGGGGGAGGGAAAAGTTGATTGGCGGTCCGACCTGGCCCGATGGGGTGGCCTTCGATATTTCTCGCCTCAATTGGGCGCGTTCCTCTAATGGGTGATTGCCCGGTAGTCGGTCCCGGTGTGCTGTCGCTCGATTCCTTCTGGGAGGACACGCGGAAGTACTGGGCGGACCTCCGCAGCATTGGCCCGGTTGTCATCGTCACCGATGGCCTTCGGGACGGGACCGCCTACTACCTGACACGTCGTGAGGACATGCTTGAGGTGTTGCTTGATCCGAATCGATACGTTCGGACCGCCCCGAGTCCAACGCGGCGTGCGGTGGACCTCACACGGCCGCTGCTGAGGCGCCGAGAAGTCAACGCGGACATGTCATCGCCGCTGCGGGAGCGGGCGGCAGCGGCAATCGATTCGGTAGCGGTCGCGGTGGCGAGCGGTAAGGCGGTGATGACCTCTGAAATTGGGTCTCTGTTCGCTGACCACGTGTTCTTCGCGATGACCGGCATCTCATACCGTGAGGAATTACCCCAAGCCGTATCCGAGCACCGCACGGCCTTTCTGTCCAAGTTAGTGGACCAGGCGGGCAATCCGATCGACGATGCCGAGGCAGTTGATCTGGTCGAGATGCTCGTCCTCGCCGGACACGAGGCACTCGCGGCTGCGGCCAACAATGCGGTTCGAGAGTTTCTTGTTAAGCCGGAACTTTACGACGAATTGCGTGAAGGGCCGCAACGGGTCGCAGACTTCGTTGATGAACTCGTAGGGACCGTCTCCACGACCATCACCCGAGAGACCACCGCAGCCGTCACGGTGGCCGGCGTCGAGATCCCGGCTGGCTCGCGGGTGGAGCTGTGCGTAGGCGCGCCAGCAGACGGCCCGGGGGGACGCCTGGACTTCGGCACGGGGCTACATCAGTGCATCGGCCGCCATCTCTCGGTCTTGGCGCTCACCGCGTTCGTCCAGGAATGGCTAACTCTGTAGTCCTGTCAGTTGGGGGGCGGGGCTTCTTTTGCGTTCAGGGGCAGTCTGGATAGGTCTGCATCGCAGCCGCGGTGAACATCGACGCCGCGATCATGTCCACCGCGGCGTCGTTCGCCACCCGATTGTTGACATACTCCAGTGATGCGCCCTGGTGGACCAGCGTGCAGACCACGTGCGCATTGGTGACCATCGCGTCGGCGCTCGTGATGTGCCAGCCGTCGTTGACCAGCCTGGAGATGAACGCGCGGTCTATGGCCGAGAACTGGCGCGCGGGCAGCGGTGAAGTCCGGGATGGCGCGGGCGGCGGCAATGCCTTGGCGGTCTGCGTGACGGTCACTGGCGCAGGGACGGCGACAACAGTGGTCGCAGTCTCGGTGGCCACGACGACCATCAACTTGTCGGGCGCACTGCTCCGGTTCTGGTCACGCAGCTTCCACGCTGCCAGTCCACCCACGGCGGCGATCGCGACGACGCTGGCCACCACCGCGAGCACGGTCACTCGCCGCGGTGTCCATCGCCGCTCGGGATCCTGCCAGCTACCGGTGAGCGGATAGTCCTCGTCAGCATCGTCCAGCGACCACGCTTCGGCCGCCTCGGTGTGCATCTCCGCGACGCCGGCCAGCTCGGTTGGATCGGCAGGCTCGGCGTTCATCCGGGCACTTTGTCCGGGCAGAACGACTCCATGGCCGCACGAGCGAATCTGCCCACCTGCGCCGCGGTGAGCGATGGCTGTTCTCGCATCAATTCGGCCAGGAGCGACGGGGTGTTGTTACCGCGAATCTCTAGGTAGGGGCACACGCCGTGGGCCGTATCCAGGAGGGCTTCGCGATCCGCCACGGGGATGCCCTCTTGCATGATCGTCGCCATAAATGCCGCATCTTTGAGGTCGGATTGCGACATCGTCACACCAGGGGCAAGCGAGACCGTGTCCGACTTTGGGTGCTTGTCATCGCTATTGTTGCCGATCATCGCCGCGACACAGCCGCCCGCCAGAATGACCCCGCCGATGATGAGCAGGCCCTTCACGGGCGAACCCATGCGAGCCTGGGGTGGCGTCGGCGCGACGGCGGGAACCCACGCGCGCCCATCCCAGTACCGTTTCCCGGGGCCTTCAGGGTCTGGATACCAGCCTGGCGGCACTGCGGACGGCGGCGGAAGCGTTCCCACCGACGTGGCGGCCATAGCGGCTGGGAAAACGGTGTCGCATTTGACGCAGCGGATTCGCGGCGCGGTCGCGGTCGCGGACATCGTCAGCCGTGCCCCACAAGCGGGGCACAGGATCGAGCGCTTGGCTGTCTCCATCCGACGCCCCCCGCGAGTTCCCTGTGAGCAGGGAGGTTACGCCGCCGCTGCGGCGTGCGTGCAAGATTGTGCTGGTGCCCTGTTGCAGCACAACGAAACGACCCCGGCCGCCCGTTGTCGTGGGCAGCCGGGGTCGGTAGTGGTTTGGTTAGGCGTTGAGCCGATCGAGCTCGTCTGCGGCTGCGACGACGGCAGCACCAACCTGGCGTGCAACAGAACTGGTCATCTGTCCGTCGTTGAACTTTGCGTTCGAGTCGACTGTGATCTGCCATTCCGTACGACCGTTGCTGTCCTGCCACCCGCCGGTCCTGACCTCCATGTGCTCACATGTGCGCTTAGTACCCTCGAAGATTCGCGTGGCAGGATCGCCCGATTCCCACATGTCGCCCGCCCAGTCACCGACATATGTGGCCCCCGGGGGAGGTGAGATGTGGGCGTACCTCACAGCGGCGGCGTTTCTCCATGCATATTCCCGCGCAGTAAATAGCAGCGAGCTGCGACGGTGTTCTGCATCAAAGGGCAAGCCGTCAGCGCGCGGTGGGACCTCGGGGTGAGCTTCCCATTGCTCGATGTAGGCAATCTGCTCGGGCGTGAGCTGGTCGGCGAGGTCGCGCCAGGTGGTGGCGTTGTCGTCATGGATAGTGGTCATGTGATGGCTACCTCTCGATTGTCGCCGCTAGTCCAAGATATTCGGCCCTACGACGCTCGTCCCCGAACAGCATTTATGCAGGTCAGGCACAGCGTAAAGTCGCCCCTAGTGCGCGACTACCTGGACTGAGACCCGCATGGCAGCGCGGGTGAACGTCGGGTCGGGTTCTGAGTTCGAGGATCTCGTCGGTTACTCGCGCGCGGTGCGCACTGGCCCGTTCATCGCGGTGTCCGGTACCACCGGCGCTGGGGACGACATCGTCGAACAGACCCGAAATGCGTTGCAGCGCATAGCAACAGCGCTATCCGATCTGGGCGCCGGTCTGTCCGATGTGATCCGCACCCAGATCTACGTCACCGACATCTCGCGGTGGCGGGAGGTCGGCGCCGTGCACGCGGAGTTCTTCGGTGCGATCCGCCCGGCCGCGACCATGGTCGAGGTCTCGGCCCTCATCGAACCCGGGCTGCTGGTCGAGATCGAGGCCGACGCCTACGTCGGGGATTCGAACGGCTGAAACCGGCCGTCCGGCCCCGGCCGGTATGCAGTGACGTTCGTCACGGCGGCGGCGGGCAGCGCGCCGTACAGGTGCGGGAACCTCATCGACTCGGGATCCGTTGGCACTCCGGGTTCGAATCGCACCGGGGCGTCCAGCCGCTGCGGGTCGATCTGCAGCAGTACGAGATCGGTCCGTCCGGCGTAGAGCCGGTTGGCAGGCAGGTGCACCTGCTCCGGCGTCGAAAGGTGGATGAATCCGACTTCGCCCAGCGATGGGGGGCAAAGTTCGCCGGCGGCCGCGGCGGCTTCCCAGTCCCGCTGTCCGCACAGGTGGAGTAAGAGTTCCGGATTCGGGTACATACGACCACACTGCACCACCCGCAACAGCACAGGGCGTGAGACACGACACAGCGTTAAACCCCCGGGGAACAAGGCCGAAACAGAGAACGTCTGAGACAGTGGAGATACGTGACGGTGGCACCGAATCACCGAAGCGCTGAGCACCTTACGGAGGAGCCCAAATGAACGCGACCCTGACCAGTCCGGAATTGACCAAGGCTGATCGCTGCGACCGCTGCGGTGCGGCTGCCCGGGTCCGCGCGAAGCTGCCTTCAGGCGCCGAACTTCTGTTCTGCCAGCACCACGCCAACGAGCACCAGGCCAAGCTTGTCGAGCTGGCCGCGGTGATCGAAGTCGCTGCGTCGGAGGCATAACCGCAACTCACGGCCGCGTCGCTGGGCAGGACAGCCGTCGTCAGGAATGCTGGTCTGGTCATGACTGACCAACCCGCCAAGCCATCTCGCCATCACATATGGCGGATCTCTAAACGGACATTGTCCAAGAGTTGGGACGACTCGATTTTCTCCGAGTCGGCTCAGGCCGGATTCTGGTCGGTACTGTCACTCCCCCCGCTGTTGCTGGGGGTGCTGGGCAGCCTTGCCTACATCGCTCCGCTGTTCGGGCCCGACACGTTGCCGGCCATCGAGAACCAGCTGATCAACTTCGCCAACAGCTTCTTCTCGAAGAACGTGGTGAACGAGATCATCCAGCCGACCGTCCGCGACATCATCCAGGGTGCGCGCGGCGAGGTGGTGTCTCTGGGCTTCGTGATCAGTCTGTGGGCCGGCTCGTCAGCTATCTCGGCGTTCGTCGACTCGGTGGTGGAAGCCCACGATCAGACGCCGCTGCGCCACCCGGTGCGACAGCGGTTCTTCGCGCTGGGCCTCTACGTCGTGATGCTGGTGTTCGTCATCGCCGCAGCGCCCTTCGTCGCGCTCGGTCCCCGCAAGATCTCCTCATACCTGCCCGACAGCTGGGACAACGTCCTGCAGTACGGCTACTACCCCGCCCTGGTGCTGGCCTTGGTGGTGGCAGTGACCATCCTCTACCGAGTGTCGCTGCCCAAGCCGCTGCCAACGCATCGCCTGGTGTGGGGTGCGCTCCTTGCTACGGCGGTGTTCGTGGTCGCCACGATGGGTCTTCGGTTCTACCTGACCTGGATCACCAGCACCGGCTATACCTATGGCGCACTCGCGACGCCGATCGCGTTCCTGCTGTTCGCATTCTTCCTCGGCTTCGCGATCATGATCGGCGCCGAACTCAATGCCGCCATCGAAGAGGAATGGCCGGCCCCGATCCCACACGCCGACCAGGTGTGGACATGGTTACGGAACAAGGCGAAGTCGTTGGGCGACAAGGATGTCGACAGGGACGAGCAGGCGCCGCAGCCCGAAGAGCCCGAAGCGAAGGCTCCGGTCAGCCCTTCTTGAGGCTCTCGTAGACGCGCTTGCAATCCGGGCAGACCGGCGACCCGGGCTTGGCAGCGCGAGTGACCGGGAACACCTCACCGCACAGCGCGACGACGTGGGTGCCCATCACCGCGCTCTCGGCGATCTTTTCCTTCTTGACGTAATGAAAGACCTTCGGCGCGTCATCGTCGGTGCCGTCGTCGACGCGTTCGTCGGTGTCGGTGCGCTCGATCGTCTGAGTCTGCATAGAAGACATTGTGCCCGGTCGGGCGGCCGTAAGAAACCGGCCTGCATATCGGCCTCGGAATGTGGAACAGTGGAGCTATGAAGCGTGAGCTGGGGTTCGATGACGAAGGTCGACCCGTGCTCATCACCGCTGCGGCAACCCCTTATGAGGAGCAGCATCGCCTGCGGGTGCGAAAGTACTTGACGATCATGTCTTTTCGGATCCCCGCGCTGATCCTGGCGGCCGCGGCCTACGGGTTATGGCACAACGGGCTGATCTCGCTGGCGATCATCGCGGTGTCGCTGCCGCTGCCGTGGATCGCGGTGCTGATCGCCAACGACCGCCCGCCGCGCCGTGCCGAGGAACCGCGTCGGTTCAATGACACCCCGCGCCGGACCCAGCTGTTCCCGCGCCCCGAACCGCCCGCCCTCAATACCGGGATCTCCGCGGCGCAACCGCATCCGGCCGGCGGCACCGACCACCGTTCCCGCTGACCGCCTGAGCGGTCGTTTCTCAGGACATTCTCAGGGCTCCGCCGTATTCCCGCACGTCAGAGGGTGTGAGAAGGCGGAACCGTGGGAACTCTTTGCTCCGGTCGAACGTTGGACCGTTTGACAGTTGCAGCCGATCAGGAGGCCACCATGGCAAATGCCACCACCAGCCGATTCGACAGCGACCTGGACGCCCAGAGTCCAGCCGCCGACCTGGTGCGCGTGTATCTGAACGGCATCGGCAAGACCGCCCTGCTCACCGCGGAGGACGAAGTCGAACTGGCCAAGCGCATCGAAGCCGGCCTGTTCGCCGCACATCTGCTGGAGACCCGCAAGCGTCTGTCCGATAACCGCAAGCGGGACCTGGCGACGGTGGTTCGCGACGGGCAGGCCGCCCGTAGCCACCTGCTCGAGGCGAACCTGCGCCTGGTGGTCTCGCTGGCCAAGCGCTACACCGGGCGCGGTATGCCACTGCTGGATCTCATCCAAGAGGGCAACCTGGGCCTGATCCGCGCGATGGAGAAGTTCGACTACACCAAGGGATTCAAGTTCTCGACATACGCCACCTGGTGGATCCGTCAGGCCATCACCCGCGGTATGGCCGACCAGAGCCGCACCATCCGGCTGCCGGTGCACCTCGTGGAGCAGGTCAACAAGTTGGCGCGGATCAAGCGTGAGATGCACCAGAGCCTGGGCCGTGAAGCCACCGACGAGGAACTGGCTGAAGAGTCGGGCATCCCGGTCGAGAAGATCAACGACCTGCTCGAGCACAGCCGCGACCCGGTCAGCCTCGACATGCCGGTCGGCAGCGATGAGGAGGCCCCGCTGGGTGACTTCATCGAGGACTCCGAGGCCATGTCGGCGGAGAACGCCGTTATCGCCGAGTTGCTGCACACCGACATTCGCCACGTGCTGGCCACGCTGGATGAGCGTGAGCAGCAGGTGATCCGGCTGCGGTTCGGCCTCGACGACGGCCAGCCGCGCACCCTCGACCAGATCGGCAAGCTGTTCGGTCTGTCGCGCGAGCGTGTCCGCCAGATCGAGCGCGAGGTTATGTCCAAGCTGCGCAACGGCGATCGGGCTGACCGGCTGCGGTCGTACGCCAGCTAAATCAAGCAACCCCCTGAGTGTGCCCGTCGGCGATGCCGGCGGGCACACTGCTTTGGCCCGATGGTGTTGCACACCCGTTTCCCCAGCTAGCCAAGTAGACTCGGGACCGAAGAAGGGTGCCTTATGAATGACCTGGTCGATACCACCGAGATGTACCTCCGCACGATCTACGACCTCGAAGAAGAGGGCGTAATCCCCTTGCGCGCGCGCATTGCAGAGCGGCTGGATCAGAGCGGTCCGACGGTCAGCCAAACCGTGGCGCGCATGGAGCGCGACGGCCTGCTACATGTGGCCGGCGACCGGCACCTCGAACTGACCGACAAGGGCCGCGGGCTGGCCGTGTCGGTGATGCGCAAGCACCGGCTCGCCGAGCGGCTGCTCGTGGACGTCATCGGCCTCCCGTGGGAAGAGGTGCACGCCGAAGCCTGCAAGTGGGAGCACGTGATGAGCGAGGACGTCGAGCGCCGCCTGGTGCAGGTTCTCGACGACCCCACGGTGTCCCCCTTCGGCAATCCCATTCCGGGGCTGTCCCTGCTGGGTCTGGACATGAGCCAGCGCGAGGACGCCCACCTGGTGAGGCTGACCGAGCTTCCGGCCGGCACCCCGGTCGCCGTGGTGGTCCGCCAGCTGACCGAACACGTCCAGGGCGACGTGGAGTTGATCGGCATGCTCAAGGACGCCGGCGTGGTGCCCAATGCGCGGGTGCAGGTCGAGAACACTCCGAGCGGCGCCGTGACGATCGTGATCGCTGGTCACGAGAACGTGCAGCTCCCCCACGAAATGGCCCACGCCGTCAAGGTCGAGAAGGTCTAGGCCGGTTCACACCGCGCGACGGCCGTACGCCCGTCGCGGCGGAAGCCGCACCCCGAGCCGCTTGGCCAGCCGGTAGCCGGTGCCGGCCAGCTCACGAATCTGCTCGGGGCGCATACCGGACTGCAGCGCGGTGTCGAGCATGCACGCCATCCGATGCTGGGGATCGCTGCGCAGAGCCGCCTCCAGCGATAGCCCAGCCAACGGGCCGTCCCCTCGGGCATAGGCCGAAAAGGCCAGCAGCACAAGTGCTTCAATGCGCCATGGCTCGGGAACCGTGCGCGCCAGCAGCGCCCATAACGCCTCGGCCCGGGCGGCCTCGGCACCGACCGCCAGTGCATACAGTGTGTCGCGGACGTTGACGTCGGTCAGCGCGCAGGCCAGCCCCGCCAGTTCGATATCGTTCGGTTCCTCGCCGTCACAGACCCTGGCGGACAGCGCCATCGCAGCCTCCACGTCGCGCCGGCCGCAGCCGTCGGGATCGGCGCGCCAGTCCACCCCCCGCGCGTCGCTGCGCTCGGAGATGACCGGAACCATTGCAGCACTGCGCTTTTCGTCGACGACTTCGATCACGGCCTGCAGGTCGGCCCTGCGCCGATAAAGCCGGCGCCCGTCGAGCACGGCGGCGGCCGCCAACGGAGACGCCATCGGATCCTCCACCGCACCGAATGCCCCACACCCGTCGACGCAGTGCCAGCGCCCGCCGGCCTCGACCCGGTCGACGACGTGGCCCGCGTACAGATCCATGCCGTGGGCGGACAGCGCCGACGTCAGATCGTCGCACAGGTCGCGATAATCCTGGTTGCACATCGGGCACGCCGCACCTTCGGCGTCCACGATCACCGCGACCACCGTGTCCGCACCCGAGGCGGACGCGAGCTCGGCCAGGTGACTCAGGTCGCCGTCGAGCACCTTCGGCAGGTCGACGCGCATCACCGCCCCCATCTCGCCGCGCTCGAGAGACACCAGCACCAGGGACTGTTCGGGCACGAAGCCGAGAACGGCCGGCAGGGCGGCGATCAGCGTGCCGGGCTGGGTGAAGCGGAAGTCAGGTTCGTGTGTGGTCATGGGTGTGACGCTGTCAATCAGCACCGTCGAGACCGGGTCGCCCGCGCACTCAGGAGCTCGGCCCTGTGGATGAAGTCGGGTCTGGGGATCAGCGACGATGCGCGCTGGAGCGGATTGTTCATGTCGTATTGACATCGTCGGCATGCGAGATTCGGCAAACCGGCGTACACCTTGTCCTCATGGGTTTGGAATACGACCTCGTCGTCATCGGCTCCGGTCCCGGCGGCCAGAAGGCTGCTATCGCCGCGGCCAAGCTGGGCAAGTCGGTAGCCGTGATCGAGCGGGGCCACATGATGGGCGGCGTCTGCGTCCAGACCGGCACGATCCCGTCCAAGACGCTGCGCGAGGCCGTCCTGTACCTGACCGGTATGAGCCAGCGCGAGCTCTACGGAGCCAGCTACCGGGTCAAGGACAAGATCACCCCCGCCGATCTGCTCGCCCGCACCCAGCATGTAATCGGCAAAGAAGTCGATGTCATCCGAAATCAGCTGATGCGCAACGGGATCGAGCTCTACATGGGCCGCGGCCGGTTCCTGGACGAGCATAATCTGATCATCGAGGACCCCACCAGGGCCGAGCACTTCACGATCAGCGGCCGCTATGTCATCGTCGCCACCGGCACCAAGCCGGCGCGGCCCGCCGGTATCGAATTCGACGAGAACCGGGTGCTGGACTCCGACGGCATCCTCGACCTGAAATCCATCCCGACCTCGATGGTGGTGGTCGGCGCCGGGGTCATCGGCATCGAATACGCCTCGATGTTCGCCGCCCTGGGCACCAAGGTCACCGTCGTGGAGAAGCGCGACTCGATGCTCGACTTCTGCGACCCCGAGATCGTCGAGGCGCTGCGCTTCCACCTGCGCGACCTGGCGGTGACGTTCCGGTTCGGTGAGGCGGTGACCGCCGTCGACGTCGGCTCGGCAGGCACCGTCACCACCCTGGCCAGTGGCAAGCAGATTCCGGCCGAGACCGTCATGTATTCGGCCGGCAGGCAGGGCCAGACCGACCACCTCGACCTGGAGAACGCCGGCCTGGAGGCCGACAACCGCGGCCGGATCTTCGTCGACGACAAGACATTCCAGACCAAGGTCGACCACATCTACGCCGTCGGCGACGTCATCGGCTTCCCGGCCCTGGCGGCCACCTCGATGGAGCAGGGCCGCCTGGCGGCCTACCACGCCTTCGGTGAGCCGACCTCCGGGATGACTCAACTGCAGCCGATCGGCATCTACTCGATCCCCGAGGTGTCCTACGTCGGCGCCACCGAGCAGGAGCTGACCAAGGATTCCATCCCCTACGAGGTCGGGGTATCGCGCTACCGCGAGCTGGCCCGCGGCCAGATCGCCGGCGACTCGTACGGCATGTTGAAGCTGCTGGTGTCAACCGAGGACCTGAAGGTGCTGGGCGTCCACATCTTCGGCACGGCCGCCACCGAGCTGGTGCACATCGGCCAGGCCGTGATGGGCTGCGGCGGCACGATCGAATACCTCGTCGACGCCGTCTTCAACTACCCGACGTTCTCGGAGGCCTACAAGGTCGCGGCGCTGGACGTGATGAACAAGCTGCGGGCGCTGAACCAGTTCCGCAAGTAGTTCAGCAGTCGCCGTCGAGCGCCATCGGTGCGTCGTCGCCTGGACCGCCCGCCTCGGCGCGGGCCAGCAGATCAGCCGTTGCCGCGTCGAACGGCGGCGAATACGAGATGTTGTCCTGGCAGCCGCCACCGTCGCGGCCGCCGATCACCCCGACCACCGTCGAACCCTTGATCCACGGGCCTCCGCTCGTGCCGTCGACCAGCCCGCCGCAGCGCAGCGACGGATAGCCACCCGGGGCCATGGCAGCGGTGGTGTCGCAGCCCAGGGGCGGTCCGCCGACGCCTCCGGGGTACCCGACCACCGTCACCGGCGCGGCCTCGCCCGGGGCCATACCCAGCGTCAGCGCCTGACCGGCGACCGATTCGACCGCCCCACCCGCCGACCGGCTGACCCGCGCGAACGCGTAGTCGGCCTTGGGGTCCTGGGAGGCGAGCCACCGGGGATCGAGGTAGACGGCATCGACGGTCCACACCGCATCGGGGGCGGCCGCGTCGTCGAACGCCGGCACGAAGGTGACGGGCAGGCCCGCCGTCAGGCAGTGTGCCGCGGTCAGGATCAGATTCTGGCCGGTCGAGTGGACGACGGACGCGGTGCACGTGTGGGCGTCGGTACCGCCGAGGAACAGCGCACCGACCGCCGGTTGGGGCGTCACCGGCTCGGCATTCTTGGTCACCGACCGTGCGACGGCGGCCTCGGCGGCTTTGACCGGGGGTGCGGACGGCGGTTGGCAGCCGGCCAGCACCATCGTGGCAATCGCCACGTTCAGTGCCGCCGAAACCGTCCGCATCTGCACGATCATGCCTGATGCGGCGGCTGTGGACCCGTCGTGATCACAGCCGCCGGGGAACGACGGGCACAGCACCCGCGTTATGCAACACAGGCGCTATCGATAGCGCAGGCCGGAATCTAAGAGACACTGGTTGTCACGGTACAAGGGCACGACACCGTGCCCGGGTACCGCGAGGAGGCGGAGACGATGACTGACGAGCAGGGACAGCAGTACCAACCTGAGCAGACCGGAATGTACGAACTCGAGTTTCCGGCACCCCAACTGTCCGCGCCCGACGGGCGTGGACCGGTGATGATCCACGCTCTCGAAGGGTTCTCCGATGCGGGCCACGCCATTCATCTGGCCGCCGAGCACCTCAAGAGCAAGCTCGACACCGAACTGGTGGCCTCGTTCGCGATCGACGACCTGCTGGATTACCGGTCCCGTCGGCCGCTGATGACGTTCAAGACCGACCACTTCACCGACTATGACGATCCGCAGCTGAACCTGTACGCCCTGCGCGACAGCCTCGGCACGCCGTTTCTGCTGCTCGCCGGCCTGGAGCCGGACCTGAAATGGGAGCGGTTCGTGACGGCCGTGCGGCTGCTGGCCGAGCGGCTCGGGGTGCGCCAGACGATCGGGCTGGGCACGATCCCGATGGCTGTCCCCCACACCCGTCCGGTGACGCTGACGGCGCACTCCAACGACCGCGAGCTGATCACCGAGTTCACCCCGTGGGTGGGCGAGGTGCAGGTGCCCGGCAGCGTCTCCAACCTGCTGGAATACCGGATGGCCCAGCACGGCCACGAAGTCGTCGGGTTCACCGTGCACGTGCCGCACTATCTGGCCCAGACCGACTTCCCGGCGGCCGCCGAGGCGCTGCTGGAGCAGGTGGCCAAGCTGACTTCGCTGCAGGTGCCGTTGCGGGCACTGACCGACGCGGCTGAGGGCATCCGCACCAAGATCGACGAGCAGGTAGAAGCCTCGCCCGAGGTCGCTCAAGTGGTGAGCGCACTGGAGCGCCAGTACGATGCTTTCGTTGCCGCTCAAGACAACCGGTCGCTTCTGGCTCGCGACGAGGATCTTCCCAGCGGCGACGAATTGGGTGCGGAATTCGAGCGATTCCTGGCCCAGCACGCCGACGAGTTCAAAGATGGTTTCACCGACAACGGGGACACCACCTAGCGAAGTCTCCACCGCACCGGGACGGGGTTGCACATGACGCAGCGAAAGCCCAATCTGCAGCCCGTCCGGGATGTGACGCCCACACTGCACTTCCGGACCATTCACGGTTATCGGCGGGCCTTCCGGGTGGCGGGGTCAGGTCCCGCGCTGCTACTGATCCACGGGATCGGTGACAACTCGACGACGTGGCATTCGGTGCACAGCAAGCTCGCCCAGCGGTTCACGGTCATCGCCCCGGATCTGCTGGGGCACGGCCAGTCCGATAAGCCGCGGGCCGACTATTCGGTGGCCGCCTACGCCAACGGCATGCGCGATCTGCTCAGCGTCCTCGAGGTCGACAAGGTCACCGTCGTCGGGCATTCACTCGGCGGCGGTGTGGCGATGCAATTCGTCTACCAGTACCCGCAATTGGTCGAACGGCTGATCCTGGTCGGCGCCGGCGGAGTGACCAAGGACGTCAACGTCGCGCTGCGGGCCGCCTCATTGCCGATGGGCGGCGAGGCACTGGCCCTGCTGCGACTGCCGCTGGTGCTGCCGGCCCTGCAGGTCGCCGGGCGAGCACTGGGCACCGTCTTCGGCTCGACGGGACTGGGCCGCGACCTGCCTGACGCGCTGCGCATCCTGACCGATCTGCCCGAGCCGACCGCATCATCGGCGTTCACGCGCACCTTGCGCTCGGTGGTGGATTGGCGCGGGCAGGTGGTGACCATGCTCGACCGATGTTATTTGACCGAATCTGTTCCGGTGCAACTCATTTGGGGTGACCAGGATGCGATGATCCCGGTCAGCCATGCCCGCATGGCGCACGCCGCCATGCCGGGCTCCCAGTTGGAGATCTTCGCCCGCTCCGGGCACTTCCCGTTCCATGACGACCCCGACCGCTTCGTGGAGGCCGTCGAGCGGTTCATCGACTCCACCGAACCCGCCAAGTACGACCAGGACATGCTGCGTGAACTGTTGCGCACCGGCCTGTCCGAACGTTCGGTCACCGGCACGCTCGACACCCGGGTGGCGGTGCTCGACGCGATGGGCACCGACGAGCGCAGCGCTACCTGACCATCGTCCTCCACGGGCGTCGTAGAGTCCCAGAGCCCCGTAAAGTCGAAGCATGACCGTCGACGTCACCGTCCTGCGGGTGTTCACCGATGCGTGCGGCAACTTTGGCAACCCGCTCGGTGTGGTCGACGCGTCGACCGTGCCCGCCGCCGAACGGCAGCGCATCGCCACCGAATTGGGTTACAGCGAAACGATATTCATCGACCTCCCGAACAACGGGTCGACGACGGCACACGCACGCATCTTCACCCCGGCCACCGAGCTGCCGTTCGCCGGGCACCCGACTGTGGGCGCGGCCTGGTGGCTGCGGGAACGCGGCACCCCGATCAAGACCCTGCAGGTGCCGGCCGGCATCGTGCAGATCAGCTACGACGACGCCCTCACCGTGGTGCGCACGCGGGCGGAATGGTCACCGGAGTTCGCCATTCAGGAGATGGGTTCGGTGGACGATCTGCTGGCCACCGAACCTGGCGACTACCCCGACGATGTCGAGCACTACTTGTGGGCGTGGCTCGATCGCGACGGCGGGCATATCCGATCGCGGATGTTCGCCACCGATCTCGGCGTGCCGGAGGACGAGGCGACCGGCTCCGCGGCGGCGCGGATCACCGACTACCTGAGCCGGGACCTCACGATCACCCAGGGCAAGGGATCGCAGATCTATACGACGTGGAATTCCGAAGGATGGGTGCTGGTGGCCGGTCGGGTGGTCAGCGACGGTCTGCGACAGCTGGACTGACGACCGCTCAGCCGGAGGTACCGACCGCACGATGGGCGCGCAGCGCCTCGATCTCGCGCTCGAAGTCCTCGGCAGAGCTGAACGAGCGATACACCGAGGCGAACCGCAGGTAGGCGACCTCGTCGAGCTCGCGCAGTGGGCCGAGGATGGCCAGGCCGACCTCGTGGCTGGGGATCTCGGGGGAACCGGCCGCCCGCACGGAATCCTCGACCTGCTGGGCCAGCAGGTTCAGCGCATCGTCATCGACGTCTCGGCCCTGGCATGCGCGGCGCACCCCACTGATGACCTTCTCCCGGCTGAACGGCTCGGTGACGCCGCTGCGCTTGACGACCGCCAGCACCGCGGTCTCCACAGTGGTGAACCGCCGACCGCATTCGGGGCAGGACCGGCGGCGCCGGATGGCCTGGCCCTCGTCGGCCTCTCGGGAGTCGACCACCCGGGAGTCGGGATGACGGCAGAACGGACAATGCATGACCGCTCCTTCGCCTCCGCCGCAGCTCGATGCTTCGAGCCACCCAGAGCCTACCTGCGCCGTCCGTCGAGCGGCCATCTCCTGGAAACTCGGTCGGACGAGACCGCCGCCGTCGAGGCCGCTTGTCCGGCACACGTTTTGGCCAGGCCTGACACGCCGGGTGGTCACCCGATGGGCGCGATGAGGGTCTGTCCGGCGTCCAGCGAGGCCGAATCGAGCTTGTTGAGGTCACGGATGCGCTGCATGACCTGCCCGGCGGGCGCGTCGGGCGCCACCCGGCCGGCGAGCTGTTGCAGCGTCTCCCCCGCCTGGACCTGGACCACAGCGAGCTGATCCGGCAACTGGTCGGTTGCGGCCATCGGAGAGCCACTGAGGTGACCCACCAGCCCCAGCCAGAGGGTGATGAGTGCGGCCACCCCGGCCAGCGCGACGGTGACGGCGGTGCTCACCGGCCGGCGCGTGTGCGGCGCCCGCGAGAACGTGACGCCGGTGCCGGGGTAGCGCATGGGCGCGACGGCCGGGCGCGCCGGATATGGCCGGTGGGCGCGCGGGCGGGCCGGACGGCCCCGAACGGGGGCAACGGACCTGACCGCCGCCCGGGGGCGCGTCGGTCGCACCGGTGCGGATGGGAAAACCTGCCGATCGTCGATGACTGTCACGTCTGCTTCCTTCCTCCAAGACGCCCACTGTTCGCTCTTGTGTTCGAACTGTACTCGATCATCCGTTCGAATACCGAACATGTGAGCGAGCGTGTCTGAAGAATAAATCCGGCCACCGACAAGTTTTGTTGCGCGCAGTCACCTGCAGCATTACCGGACGCGACACGCAGGGGTCGAACAAGTGTTTGATTATCGATGCTCGCGCGACTACATTCGGGCCCATGAGCGACCGCAGTGAGACATCAGGTGCCGCCTCCGGACTGACCGAGCGGCAGCGAACCATCCTCGAAGTGATCCGTGCCTCGGTCACCACCCGTGGCTATCCCCCGAGCATCCGCGAGATCGGCGACGCCGTCGGCCTGACCTCGACGTCATCGGTGGCGCACCAGCTGCGCACCCTCGAGCGCAAGGGCTACCTGCGCCGTGACGCCAACCGCCCGCGCGCCGTGGACGTCCGCGGCTCCGACGAGACCCAGGCGACGCCGGTGCGCACCGACGTCGACGGGTCGGACGCACTTCCCGAACCGACGTTCGTGCCGGTGCTGGGCCGGATCGCCGCAGGCGGTCCGATCCTGGCCGAGGAAGCCGTAGAAGACGTCTTCCCGCTACCGAAGGAACTGGTCGGCGAGGGCTCGCTGTTCCTGCTCAAGGTCGTCGGCGAGTCCATGGTGGACGCCGCGATCTGCGATGGCGACTGGGTGGTCATCCGTCAGCAGAATGTCGCCGACAACGGCGATATCGTCGCGGCGATGATCGACGGCGAAGCCACCGTGAAGACGTTCAAACGCACCAGCGGTCAGGTCTGGCTGATGCCGCACAATCCGGCATTCGACCCGATTCCCGGTAACGACGCGGCCATCCTCGGCAAGGTCGTCACCGTCATCCGCAAGATCTAGCCCCACTACATGGGGCCAAAGCCCTACTCCGCCTTGAGGAAACCGTTCGCCTGAGCGAGTTCCTCACTGGCGAACCATACTTCGGGCACGGTGTGGTCGTAGAGGGCCGAATCCGGGGTGTAGTACAGCCCCGAATGCGTGTTGGCCTTGATCACGTAACCCTCGGGTGCCTGATACGGATCCGACAGCGGAAGATGAATCGCCGGGCGCGATGAGGCAGCCCCGGCCGGGACGTCGGACTGCTGAATCTCCGCCGGCTCGGTGATCGGTTGAGCCTCATCGTCGATGTCTTCCGGTTCGACGATCTCCGCCTCGGCGAATTCCTCGGGCTCCGGTTCGGGCTCAGGCTCGTCGTCCGGCTCGGCGCGACGACGCCGCCCCGGCCTACCGATCTCACCCACATCGAGTCGCCACATGGACTGCGACTCACCAAGATTCACGACCGCATGACGCCCTGAGTCGCTGACCTGGTCGGCTTCCTCGATCTCCTCGATCTCGGCATATTCATGCTCGACCGGCACCTCGGCGGCCTCGACCTCGTCCGTCTCGTCGGAATCCACCGGCTCGGAAGGAATGCGAGTCGGCGTGGTGTCGATCGAGTCCTGATCGCCGTCGAACACGTCTTCGGGGCCGGGTTGCGACTTGTCGTCGCCGCCGGGCTGCGCCCAGGAAAACCCGGGTGCCTGGGCGACCTGCACGCGGCCGCCGTCGGGGTACGTCGAAAAGCGGTTGGACGCCGAAGCTCCCGCGGGACCCCCGTGTTCGCTCGGCCAGTGATCGTCATCGTCGTCGTAGTCCGAGTCATGGAAGTCGTCGTCGACCTCGATGTCGGCGCTACGACGCCGCTGCAGCCAGAGCACGCCCAGCGCGATCACCGCCACCAGCAGAATTGCCGGAATGATGATCAGCAGCCACCACCAGTGCCAGGTGAAGCCCTTGCCGGACTTCGTTGCCGGGCCAGCCTGCGGCCCGGTTGCGTTGGGCACCTGCACCCCGGCCAGCTGCTGAGCCAGCTCCGGCGGCTTGGTGGTGAACTTGTTGGCCGCCTTGTCCCAGGAGATCTCGCCACCGCTGAACTTCTGGGTCACGGTGTCGCCGTTGGCACTCTGCTCGGCGGTTGGCACGCCGAGCTTGCCGCCGGCTCCGCCCAGTTTCGCCCACGCGGCGTTGATCGCGCCGCGCACCACGACGGCGCCGGTGTCGGGCGTCCAGAAGATCACCGGCTTGTCGGCGGCGCTGAATGCGCTGACCCGGCTGTTCGGCGCGCCACCGTCGGCTTCGGTTCCGGTCGGCAGACCGAGATCGCCGGTCGGTCCGCCCTGCGCCTCGTACTTCGCCAGGATCGCGCCCGTCACCGCGTGCGCGCCGGTCGCCGGTGAGTAGAAGATCTTGCCGCCGGCGTAGTCCTGCACGACACCGTCGGTGCCGACCGGACTTTGTGCGCCCTGCCGGGCACCCAGCGGTCCCGTGAGCCCGCCCGCGGCACGCCACGCCTCGTTGATCGCCGTCGTCGCATCGGACGGGACCTCGACGCCGGCCAGGTTGCCTGCCAGTTCGGGAGGCACCGTCGTGAACGTCTTGGCGTTGTTGTCGTAGGAGATCTCGCCGCCGGTGAACTTCTGGTTCACCACGCTGCCGTCGAACGTCTCATCGCCGGTCGGCACACCCATGGTGCCGGCCGAGCCGCCGAGCTTGTCCCACGCCGCGTTGATCGCGCCGCGCACCACCCATGCGCCGGTGTCGGGCGTCCAGAAGATCGCCGGTTTGTCGGCGGCGCTGAACGTGCTGACCCGGCTGTCCGGGCCCACCAAGCCGGCCACCTCGTCGATGGTCGGGAAACCGAGATCGCTGTCGGCCGGGCCACCCAGCGACTGGTATTTGTCCAGGATCGGGCCGAAGAGAAGGTGCGCGCCGGTGGCCGGGGTGAAGAAGATCTTGCCGCCACTGAAGTTCTGGGCGAACCCATCGCCGACCGCGTAGACGTCGCCGTCCTTGGTGCCTACTGGAGAACCGTCGCCGCCGGCGGCCTGCCAGGCCTGGTCGATGGCATCACTTGCATCACTGTCGGGGGTTGCGATCGCCCCGGGCGCGAACAGCAGAGCCGCTGTAGCCGTCGCGACGACGGCGAGGGCCATCCGCCCGGCGCCTCTGCTGAGACGACTTCCAAGCCAGGTCATGCACTCTCCCCGCAGTTTCGGTCAAGATGCTTCCCCATATCCTCCGTGTCAACTGTGCGTCAGCACTTCACGACACGCGGCATTTCCCTAGATAAGCCACACCTTGAAAGCAGTAAAACTCTCCGAAAAGTCGAGCACAAAGCCGGGCTATTGACGCCACCGGGTATCGGATAACGGCACCTGAGTGGCGAAAATCGCAGCTCAGTGGGCTAGACGCCCAGGCTGCGACCGATGATTTCCTTCATGATTTCCGTCGTCCCGCCATAAATCGTCTGAACCCGGGCGTCCAGGTACGACCGCGCAACCGGATATTCGCGCATGTATCCATAGCCGCCGTGCAATTGCAGGCAGCGGTCGACGAGATAAACCTGCTTCTCAGTGGAGTACCACTTCGCCATCGATGCCTGCTCAGCGGAGAGTTTTCCGTCCAGATGCAGCCGGATGAATTCGTCAACCATGATGCGCACGGCGGTGGCTTCGGTGGACAGTTCTGCCAGGAGGAAGCGGCTGTTCTGCTGGCTGCCGATCGGCTTGCCGAACGCCTTGCGTTCCTTGGTGTATTGCAGGGTCTGCTCGAGCACGCTCTCCATTGCCGCGGCCGCCATCACCGCGATATTGAGGCGCTCCTGCGGCAGGTTCTGCATCAGGTAGATGAAGCCCAGGCCCTCCTCGCCGAGCAGATTCTCGGCGGGCACATGGGTGTCGGTGAACGACAGTTCGGCGGTGTCCTGGGCGTCCAGGCCGATCTTGTCCAGGTGCCGGCCGCGCTCGAAGCCCTCCATGCCGCGCTCGACGACCAGCAGCGAGAACCCTTGCGCGCCCTTCTCGGGGTCGGTCTGGGCGACCACGATCACCAGGTCGGCGTTGATGCCGTTGGTGATGAAGGTCTTGGAGCCGTTGAGGATGTAGTGGTCGCCCTGCTTGACCGCCCGGGTCTTGATGCCCTGCAGGTCGCTGCCGGTGCCGGGTTCGGTCATCGCGATCGCGGTGATGTACTCGCCGCTGCAGAACTTGGGCAACCAGCGCTGCTTCTGCTCGTCGGTCGCCAGATGCAGCAGATACGGCGCGATGATGTCGTTGTGCAGGCCGAATCCAAGCCCGCTGTACCGCCCGGCCGCGGTCTCCTCGGTGAGGATCACGTTGTAGCGGAAGTCCGCGTTGCCCCCGCCGCCGTACTCCTCCGGCACCGCCATACCGAGAAAGCCCTGCTTACCGGCCTCGAGCCACACCCCGCGGTCGACGATCTTGTCCTTCTCCCACTCTTCGTGGAACGGCGCGACGTGGCGATCCAGGAACGACCGGTAGGCCTCGCGGAACAGGTCGTGTTCGGGCTCGAACAGGGTCCGCTCGTACTTGACGACGGAGTTCTTATCGGCGGCCATGTGTTCCCTCCGGACGGCACTTGAGGTTGTTGCGACGAGGATAGACCAACCGGATGGTTGGTCGCCCAGCGGGACCGGCCGGTCGATATGCGCCTGATGTTCGCGCGAAGTTCGAGATGCGGTGACCGCATCGCGATACGGTTCGCCATAGAAGCTGGTCACGATGGGTCTAGGGGGCTTCATGGGCACATGGCTTCGCGTCGCCGCGGCGGTAGCGGGATTGGCGGTGGCGTTGCTCATCTGGCCGGCGACGGCGTCGGCGGCGCCCAGCTCTGATTCGCAGACCGGCCACGGCGCTCATGCGCAGTCCCGGTCGACCCCGCCACCCCGGCGGATGCGGGCGGCCGCGACGGGATCGTCGGCGAGGAAAAACCGCCAGCCGGTGATCGCGGCGCCGCCGCAGACCGAGAGCCCCGCCAACAACCCCCAGCCGCGCAGCGAGCCGGAGCGGCGCACCCTGGTGTTGACCGCCTTCCCGGCCGAGGCCGACGCCGTCCTGGCCCGCACCACGCTGGATCCCGACCCCTCGGTGGTTGTCGACGGCCGGCACTTCTACCTCGGTGAACTGGGTGGCAAGAAGGTCGTCGTGGCGATGACAGGTATCGGCATGGTCAACGCCACCAACACCACTCAAGCGGCTTTCGACCACTTCACCCCGGACACCGGGATCGCCATCGGCGCAGTCGTTTTCGTCGGCGTCGCCGGCGGATCCGGCCGGACCAGCATCGGCGCGGTGGCCGTACCGGCACGGTGGACGTCCGACGACGGCCAGACGTGGCACCCGGTGGACGCCGGCATGCTCGCGGCGGCCAACTCCCTGACCGTGGATCTGAAGGGTTCAGGCGGCATGGTCGATCCCGCGATCGCGTGCGGACTGCTGAACTCGATCCTGCGGATCGACCTGCGCCGCACACCCCAGCTGTTCACCGGGGGCGACGGGTCGAGCGACGACAACAACAACGGCACCGCCTTTCCCACCGTTCCCCTCGGCGGCTGGGTCTTCGGCCCCCAGCCGCTGCGGGCGCCCGATTTCTCGCCGCTGTTCACCGGAAACTTCTTCCAGGCGATAGGCCCGTTCCTCGCCAAAGGACTGATCGGCAACATCACCGGATACCTGGCGAGCAGCATCCCGCCGGTCGATGCTGTCGACCAGGAAACCGCCGCCGCGCAACAGGTCGCCGACAGCTACGGCGTTCCGTTCCTCGGCATCCGCGGCATCTCCGACGGCCCCGGTGACCCCCTTAGGTTGCCTGGCATCCCGTTCCTGCAATTCTTCGTTTACGGCCAGATCGCCGCGGACAACGCCGCGACCGTGGCCGAGGCGTTCCTGCAGACCTGGGCGCCGGCCAGCGCCGCATAGACTCGACGGCATGCCCGATGCCCCCACCAGCCTCACGCACTGGGGTGCCTTCAGCGCGACGGTGGCCGACGGCGAGATCACCGCGGTCACACCGATTCCCGGCGATGCCGATCCCTCTCCCCTGCTCGGCAATATCCCGGGCTCGCTGCGCCACCCGTCGCGGATCGCCACGCCGGCCGTCCGTCGCGGGTGGCTGCGCGACGGGCCCGGGCCCAGTACCGCGCGCGGCGCCGACGAGTTCGTCGCCGTGAGCTGGGACGAGCTCACCGAGCTGCTCGCCAACGAGCTGCGCCGGGTGGTCGACACGCACGGCAATGAAGCCATCTACGGCGGCTCGTACGGCTGGGCCAGCGCAGGCCGCTTCCACCACGCCCAGAGCCAAGTCCACCGCTTTCTGAAACTGCTTGGCGGGTATACCTTTTCGCGACAGTCGTACAGCCTCGGCGCTACCGGCGTGATCATGCCACGGGTGGTCGGCACGCACGACGACCTGTTCAAGCGATCCACCGACTGGAACGTCATCGTCGAGCACACCGACCTGCTGGTGTGCTTCGGCGGGGTGAACCTGAAGAACACCGGGATCAATCACGGCGGCACTACCGGTCACCCGGCCCGCGCGGCGCTGCAGCGGTTCCGCGGCAAGGGTGGCCGCATCGTCTCGATCAGCCCGCTGCGCAGCGACGTCGACGGCGACTGCCAGTGGCTGCCCGCCATTCCGGGTACCGATGTGGCGATCATGCTGGCGCTGGCCTACGTGCTGGCCGCCGAGAGCCTCGCCGACCGGGAGTTCCTGGACACCTACTGCACCGGGTACGAACAGTTCGAGCGCTATCTGCTCGGCGCCGACGACGGTCAGCCGAAATCCCCACAGTGGGCGGCAGATATCTGCGGGATCGACGCCGCGGTGTTGACCGAGTTGGCGACGACGATGGCCGCTTCGCGCACGATCGTCACCGTCAGCTGGTCGCTGCAGCGCCTGCGCCACGGCGAGCAGGCCCCGTGGATGGGGCTGACACTGGCAGCCATGCTGGGCCAAATCGGGCTTCCCGGAGGCGGTTTCGGCCACGGCTACGGCTCGATGAACGAACCCGGGCTGCCGCCGGTGCGGGTTCGACTGCCCAGCCTGCCGCAGGGTTTCAATCCCGTGCAGACCTTTATCCCGGTGGCGGCGATCAGCGACATGCTGTTGCACCCTGGCGAGGCGTTCACCTACAACGGGCGCACGCTGACCTACCCCGATATCAAGTGCGTGTATTGGGCCGGCGGCAATCCCTTTCACCACCATCAGAATCTGCCCCGGCTGCGCCGCGCGCTGGCCCGGGTCGACACCGTCGTGGTGCACGATCCGTATTGGACGCCGATGGCTCGGCACGCCGACATCGTCGTCCCCTCCACCACGGCATTCGAACGCGACGACTACTCCGGGTCACGCAATGATCCGCTGCTGGTGGCGATGCCTGCGCTGGCCCGTCCCTATGCGGACTCCCGCGATGACTATGCAACGTTTGCCGCACTGGCCGACCGGCTGGGCTTCGGCGAGCAGTTCACCGAAGGCCGCACCCCGCGGCAGTGGTTGGAACACATGTATGAAAAGTGGTCGGCTGAAATCGATTTCGCAGTTCCAGACTTCGACCAGTTCTGGGCCGACGGCTTTCTGGCGCTTCCGGTCGAATCCGGTCTGACCCTGCTGGCCGACTTCCGCGCCGACCCGCAGGCGCATCGGCTGGCCACCCCGAGCGGCAGGATCGAGATCTTCTCCGACGACATCGCCCGCTTCGGCTACTCCGACTGCGCGGGGCACCCGCGGTGGTACGAACCCGACGAATGGCTGGGCGGGCAGCGCGCCGGAAGCTTCCCGCTGCACCTGATCGCCAACCAGCCCGCCACCCGGCTGCACAGCCAGCTCGACGGCGGCGCGGTGAGCCAGGACGCGAAAGTACAAGGACGCGAACCGATTCGGATGCATCACAGCGATGCCACAGAACGCGGCCTCGCCGATGGCGATGTGGTGCGGGTGTTCAACGACCGCGGATCCTGCCTGGCCGGGGTGGTCGTCGACGACGCGCTGCGCCCCCGGGTCGTGCAATTGTCGACGGGCGCCTGGTACGACCCGCTGGATCCGGCAGACCCGGATTCGATGTGTGTGCACGGCAATCCGAACGTTCTGACCGACGACGTCGGCACCTCGTCGCTGGCCCGGGGCTGCACCGGTGCCGCCGTCCTGGTTCAGGTCGAGAAGTTCGACGGCCCATTGCCGCCGGTGCGGGCGCATGAGCCACCGGTGATCCGGTGAGCGAGGTCGTCACCGTCACCGAACGGGGTCGCGAGCTCGCGTTCGGGTTCGAGGACATGAACCGCTACCACGGCGGGGGTTCGCCGGCCGGCGTCGCGACCGCATTCAAGGTCCTCCAGCGCGCATTTTCGGTGCTGTCGCCCGCCGTGCCACCGCCGCGCCGCTCGGTGGTGATCAGGACGGCGTTTCGGGGGCCGGGCGCACGCGACGGGTTCGAAGTGGTCACCCGGGCCGTCAGTGACGACCGCTTCGCCGTTGACCGCACATTGCTGCGTTCCGACTTGGGCCGGCTCCGCGAGGACTTCGTCTTCGCCGTCAGCATTGGCAGCGAACCGGTCGTGCTGGCGTTACGGGAGGGCTTCGTCACCGACGAGTTTCTCGATCTGGCCCGGACACCCGACCGCACCGCTGAGCAGGAAGCGGATCTGGACGACCTCAAAAGAATGCTTGCGGACTGCCTTCTCGCCACCCCCGCCGACCAGATCTACGACATCACCTGACATTCGAACCGTTCTCCTCAGGTTTTTCTCACGTTCGACTGCGGGCATAAGTCCACTGATGGGACGATTCCAGCAATCTCGCTATTGACGAAGAAGGTTTGCTGATGCGCCGTACCCTCCGCTCCGCCATGCGTTCGACGGCGGTGGCCGCCCTGGCGATGATCGCCGCAGTCGTCCTCGCCGTGACCAGCTCGCTCACCGCTGCCGTCAGCCTTGCGGCGGTCACGCTCATCGTGCCGGGCACCGGTACCCCGAACCCCGCCGTTCCCCCGCTGGGCACGAACTACATGGAAAACGCGGTGAACTACTACATCCAGCCGCTGGCTCCTGCCTGCGCGGTGACATGTACGCCGGAGCCGGTCCCCTACACCGCACAGTTCTGGCCGTTCCCCTTCGCGGGCTGGGGCGGCCTGAACGGGGCGAAGTGGAATGTGTCGGTGGCCAGCGGTGTGCAGAGCCTCAACACCCAGCTAGCCGGTACCGACCCCGCTGACGACGTCGTCATTTTCGGCTATTCGCAGGGCGCGACGGTGTCGAACCTCGTCAAGCGCCAGCTCGCCGACGCCAACGGCGGAGTCATCCCCGACCGGTACTCCTTCGTCTTCATCGGTGACCCCCAACGGCCCAACGGCGGCCTGTTCGAACGCCTGGCAGCGCTGGGCACGGTCCCGATCCTGGACGCCACCTTCGGCCAACCGGCGCCCACCGACACCACGGTGCTGCCGGCCGTGAACACCACAGATATCGCGTTCCAGTACGACGGGGTGGCGGATTTCCCGGCCAACCCGCTCAACGCGCTGGCCGTCCTCAACGCGCTCGCCGGATTCTGGTATATCCACGGGAACTACATCTCGCCGCGGGGCACCCAACCGTCGACCGAACTCCCCTACGGGTACACGATCCCCGAACTCGAGGTGGCGATCGACTGCTCGCAGAGCCCGAAGAACTGCCAGACGTTCAATGACACGCTCTACATCACGATCCCTGCCAAGACCCTGCCGATCATGCAGCCACTGTTGGACATCGGCGCCGCGACCGGTACCACCGGGCTGATCAAGCCGATCGTGGATCTGATCTCGCCGGTCACCCGGGTGCTGATCGAAACTGCTTACGACCGAAGCAATTACGGGCAGCCGACGCCGTTCAACATCTTCACGCCGATCAATCCGGTGAAGTTGACCGTCGACCTCGCCAAGGCGGTTGTGCAGGGCATCCACGACGCACTCGGTGATCTGGGCGTGTCGGTACCCGGGGCTGCCGTGCCCGCCCCCGCGACGACGTCGACGGCGGCGGCCGGCCAACCCGCCGCCGTGCCGACCGCCAAGGTTGCCGCGAAGACGCCGCACAGCAAGGCAGCGCCGAAGCGTGGTGCCACAGCCAAATCGGCGCCGGCCGCCGGTGACGACACCAAGAACACCGTCAGCAAGCCGACGAAGGCCGGCACCGGAAAGAGCGGACGGCCCGCGGCCGCCGCCTAACTGCTGTACTGGCGCAAGCTCGCGGCCAGCGCCGCGGGCACTCGCGCCTTGAGGCGAGTCCCCGCCTCGGTGTGCTCGACGGCGTCGACGTGTCCGTCGCTGTGCAGCCGGGCCACCAGATCGCCGCGGTCGTACGGGATCGTCACGTCGACAGTGATCTCTCGCGGTTCGACGAGCTCGCCGAGCCGGGCGCGCAGGCGCGGCAGGCCCTCACCGGTGTGCGCCGAGACGAACACCGCACCCGGCAGCGCACGGCGCAGCTGGGCCAGTGTCAGGTCGTTGGCGGCGTCAATCTTGTTGACCACCAATAGTTCCGGTGGCGGCGCCGCGTGATAGTCGTTCTGCACCTCGCGGATGACCTGACGCACGGCCTCTATCTGGGCCAGCGGATTGCTGTCGGATCCGTCGACGACGTGCACCAGTAGATCGGCGTCGAGGACCTCTTCCAGGGTGGAGCGGAACGCCTCGACCAGCTGGGTCGGCAGGTGCCGGACGAAGCCGACGGTGTCGGTCAGCACGAACGGGCGGCCATCGTCGAATTCGCCACGGCGAGTGGTCGGTTCGAGCGTGGCGAACAGCGCGTTCTGCACCAGCACACCGGCACCGGTCAGGGCGTTGAGCAGGCTGGACTTGCCGGCATTGGTGTAGCCGACGATCGCGATCGACGCCACGTCACTGTGCAACCGGCGACTGCGCTGGGTGTCGCGGATCTGCTTCATGTCCTTGATCTCGCGGCGCAACTTGGACATTCGCTCACGGATGCGGCGGCGGTCGGTCTCGATCTTGGTCTCACCGGGGCCGCGAGTACCCACGCCGCCGCCGCTACCGCCTGCGCCACCGCCCTGCCGCGACATCGATTCGCCCCAGCCGCGCAGCCGCGGCAGCATGTACTCCATCTGCGCGTAGGCCACCTGCGCCTTGCCTTCCCGGCTGGTGGCGTGCTGGGCGAAGATGTCCAGGATCAGTGCGGTCCGGTCGATGACCTTGACCTTGACCACCTTTTCCAGCGAATTGAGCTGGGCGGGGCTGAGCTCACCGTCGCAGATCACGGTGTCGGCGCCGGTGGCGATCACGACCTGGCGCAGCTCCTGGGCCTTGCCCGAGCCGATGTAGGTGGAGGGATCGGGTTTGTCGCGGCGCTGGATCAGCCCTTCGAGCACTTCGGAGCCGGCGGTCTCGGCCAGCGCGGCCAACTCGGTCATGCTGGCCTCGGAGTCGGCGGCACTGCCTTCGGTCCACACCCCCACCAGGACGACCCGCTCCAGACGCAGCTGGCGGTATTCGACCTCGGAGATGTCGGTGAGTTCGGTGGATAGCCCGGCGACCCGCTTGAGGGCGGCACGGTCCTCGAGCGCGAGTTCGCCGACGCTCGGGTCGGGAAGGTCAGGTCTTGTCATAGGCAGTACTCGATGGTGTCACGGGTGTCCAACGTCGTGCATCCCAATAACGTGCCGTCAGACCAATAACGTGCGGTCAGAGTTGGGCCGCCCACCACGCGTCGGCCACCTCACCGTGTGCCACCAGGCACGACGGCCCACGCAGCGAGCTGCTGGTGTGGCTGACTTCGACGGTGACCTCCCCGCCGGGGATGCGCACCCGCAGCGTGCCGGTCGACAGGTTGAGATGTGCCAGAGCGGCGACCGCGGCGGCCACCGTCCCGGTGCCGCAGGATCGGGTCTCGCCGACACCGCGTTCGTGCACCCGCATGCTGACCGCGCCGTCACCGGCGATGGTCAGCACCTCGACGTTGACGCCGTCGGGGAACTGTCCGTGGTCGAACTGCACGGGCGCGGCGACGTCGAGGGCGGCCAGCGCCGCCTCGGACAGGCCGGGATCCAGGCAGGCCAGGTGCGGGTTGCCGACGTCGACGCCGACGCCGGTGAAATGCCGGCCACCGACGGTGGCGGTGCCGGTCCCGAGCAGGTTGACCTTGCCCATGTCGACCGTGACCTCGGCGTCGAGCGCGTCGGCGTGGTGCACGATGACCGGTCGCGGCCCGGCCAGCGAGCCGACGACGAACTCGTCGCGCGTCTCCAGTCCGCTGGCCCGCAGGTAATGCGCGAACACCCGCACGCCGTTGCCGCACATCTGGGCGATCGATCCGTCGGCGTTGCGGTAGTCCATGTACCAGTCCCCGGCGTCGACACCTTCGGGCAGCCGGTCCAGCACGCCGGCGGCGACGACCGCGCCGGCGGTGGTGACCCGCAGGACGCCGTCGGCGCCCAGACCCTGGCGCCGGTCGCACAGCGCCGTCACCGCAGCGGGTGCCAGCTCGAGGCGCGCGTCCAGGTCGGGCAGCAGCACAAAGTCGTTCTCGGTGCCGTGCCCCTTGGTGAAGATCACCTGATCAGGATACGTGCCGCCACCGGGTGATCACCTCGTCGGCGAGGCCGGTGGCCGCACCGTCGAGCCAGTGGATGCGGTGGTCGCGGCGAAACCACGATCGCTGCCGTCGCACGTAGCGCCGGGTCCCGATGAAGGTGAGCTCCCGGGCCTGCGCCAGCTGCTCCTCGGTGCCACCGGCGTCCAGCGCGGCGATCACCTGGGCGTAGCCCAGCGCGCGGGCCGCCGTCACGCCCTGGCGAAGCCCGCAGTCGAGCAGCCCGCGCACCTCGTCGACCAGGCCGGTGTCGAACATCGCGTCGGTTCGCTGCGCCAGGCGTTCGTCGAGAATGCTTGTCGGCCAATCCAATCCGACAATCAAAGTGTCCCAGCGGGGCGCGCCGATCCGGGGTGCCGATGCGGCGAACGGCTGGCCGGTGAGCTCGACGACCTCCAGTGCCCGCACGATCCGCCGCCCGTCGGTGGCCAGGATCGCCGCCGCGGCGGCCGGGTCGCGGCGGCCCAGCTCGGCGTGCAACGCGGCCACCCCGATCTCGGCCAGCTGGTGTTCCCAGCGGGCCCGCACCTGCGGGTCGGTGGCCGGGAAGGCCCATTCGTCGAGCAGGGACTGGATGTAGAGCATCGAGCCGCCGACGATCACCGGCGGCACACCGCGGGCCGTGATGGCCTCGACGTCGGCGGCGGCGGCCTCCTGGTAGCGCGCGACGGTCGCGGTCTGGGCGACATCGAGCACGTCGAGCTGGTGGTGCGGGATACCGCGGCGTTCGGCGACGGTGAGCTTGGCGGTCCCGATGTCCATCCCGCGGTAGAGCTGCATGGCATCGGCATTCACGATTTCGCCGCCGAGGCGTTCGGCGACATCCAGGGCCAGCGCCGACTTGCCGGTGCCGGTCGGACCGATCACCGCAATCGGTCTCACTCGGTCAATTCCCGGGTCGCTGCGCTCCTGCCCTCCGGAACCCAGACACCCACGAAGTACCCAACCCCGTACGGCGCTCCCCGCACCAGTTCCTTCGCCGCACGTGGCCCGGGTTCGGTGAGTCCGGCCAGCACCCGATAGCCGACCCGCCCGACGACGCCGCAGGGCAGCCGGGTCAGCGCCGCAACGTCGCCGCTGGCCAGCGCCTCGTCGAGCGCGGCCTGGACCGGCTCGGCCTCGGGGTCGTATCCGCCGGGCGCAGACGGTGTCAGCGTGTTGGCGCCGTCGGCCACGACGAGCACGCCGACCAGATCGGCCGTGGCATCGATCTCGGCCCGCAGGGCCCGGCCCAACGCGACGGCCGTGTCGGCGTCGTGGTCGGCGCGGTACACCCGGACCTGCGCCCGGGCCGCCGGGTTGGCCTGCCCTCGCAGCCATCCGGTGAACAGCGCGCACAGCGGCAGCGCACGCACTTCTGCGCCCGCGTCCGGGGACAGCGTGACGGGAACGTCCACCCCGTAGCCGGCGAAGGTTCCGCGAGTGTCGGGGCCGATGACCTGGTCGTCGGGGCCGACACCGATGGCGATCCAGCGATCCGGCAGCTCGGCGGCCGCTGCGGTTGCCGCGGCGCGGACTTCGGCCACCTCGGCTGCCGCCGCCCCGGCCAGTTCGGGCACCAGGACAGGCGACGACGGGGTCAGGGCGATGGCGGACAGCACGCCACACACGGTAGTGGCCGTCAGCCGGGGACACTCGGGGCGGCGGATGCGTCCTTTGATGTGACCTCTCCGCGCGCCAGCGCGGCCGTCGCGAACACCATCGCCGCGACCGCGACGATCAGCAGGAACCAGCCGGCGTCCCCGGGCCGCAGTGTCTCGCCGAGGACGAAGATGCCCAGGATCGAGCCGACGATCGGTTCGGCGACGGTCATCGTCGGCAGCGACGCCGCCATCGACCCGGCCCGGAACGACGATTGCTGCCACATGGTTGCGGCCACCGCGACCAGCGCCCAGGCGTACAGCTCCGGGCTGATCAGCACCGCCTCGATACCGTGGTCGAGGCGGCCGACGACGCCCTTGGTGAGGACCGCGAACAACCCCCACAGCGAACCGGACACCAGGGCCAGCAGCACCGCGGCGGCGGGCTTCCCGGACAAGATCCTGGCCCCGATGACACACAAAGCCAACGCCGGGCCCATGATCGCGGCCACCCAGATCCACAGTTCGAGGCCGGCCCGGGAATGGCCTTCGGTGGGATTGCCGACGGTCACGATCACCGCCACCGACGCGGCCAGTAGCACCGCCCACAGCCACTGGGAGCGGCTGATCCGCCGGTGCGCGAAGTAGGCGCTCATCGGCAGGGCGAACAGCAGCGAGGTGACCAGCAGGGCCTGAACCAGCAGCACCGAACCGAATCCGAGCGCGGCGGCCTGGAATCCGAACCCCGCACCGCCGGCCACACTGCCCACCCACCACGTCTTGTCACGCAGCAACCGCGCGAACAACTCGATCGGGCTCAGCTTTTCGTCGGTGACTTCGTGCGTCGAGCGTTGCTGAATCACGTCACCGATCGCGATGAAGAATGCGGCGCACAACGCAAGCAGGACTGCGATATCCGTCTTTGCCATGACCGATCTCCTCCGCCCTCGAAGCCGCCAGCCTGCCCGGCGATCGCCGCGGTCCGCAACCTCAGACCAGCCAACCCGGGCGCATGTGTGGCATCGACCTGGTTCAATACCAACGAGGACGGCCAACCGCAAGCGCTTGGGTGGTCGACCATGCACCAGTGGCGCCGCGTCGCGCGGCAGATGCGCGGGTGACCGCGCGGAGGGTAGGTGAGGCGAGTCCATGACCATCGACGAACCCAGCGCCGGCGGACCCCCGAGGCCGGGACCGCGACCGGGACCGCCACGGCCAGTACCCAAACCCCACCCTCCCACTGCCCCGCTGGCGGTGCCGCCAACCAGCGACCCTCACCGATTCGGCCGCATCGACGACGACGGCACGGTGTGGCTGATCACGTCGGCAGGTGAACGCTCCATCGGTTCCTGGCAGGCCGGCGACAACGAGGCGGCCTTCGCCCACTTCGGCCGGCGCTTCGAGGATCTGGCCACCGAGGTCACGCTGATGGAGACCCGGCTGGCTTCCGGCACGGGCGACGCCCGCAAGATCAAGGCGGCCGCGGCCGCGCTGGCCGAAACCTTGCCGACCGCAAGCGTTCTCGGTGATCTCGACGCGCTGGCCGAGCGGCTCGCCGCGATCCGCGACCACGCCGAGGAAACCGCCGCCGCCGACCGGGCGCGCCGCGAGCACCACCGCGCCGAGCAGACCGCCCGTAAAGAGGCGCTGGCCGCCGAGGCCGAGGAGCTGGCCAACGGCTCGACGCAATGGAAGGCCGCAGGCGATCGGCTGCGCGCCATCCTGGACGAGTGGCGCACCGTCACCGGCCTGGACCGCAAGACCGACGACGCGCTGTGGAAGCGCTATTCGGCGGCCCGCGAGACGTTCAACCGCCGCCGGGGCTCGCATTTCGCCGACCTCGACCGGGAACGCGCAAGCGCCCGACAGGCCAAGGAAGCGTTGTGCGTGCGCGCCGAGGAGCTCTCGGGATCCACCGACTGGTCGGCGACGGCGACGGCGTTTCGCGATCTGCTGACGGAGTGGAAGGCCGCCGGCCGGGCGGCCAAGGACGTCGACGACACGCTGTGGCACCGGTTCAAGTCCGCGCAGGACACGTTCTTCGCCGCACGCAACGCGGTGAGCGCCGAGCGAGACAGCGAGTTCCAGGCCAACGCCACCGCCAAGGAGGCGTTGCTGGCCGAGGCCGAGAAGCTCGACACCTCCAACGTGGATGCGGCTCGCTCAGCGTTGCGGACGATCACCGACAAGTGGGACGCGATCGGCAAGGTGCCGCGCGAGCGGTCCGCGGATCTCGAGCGCCGGCTGCGCGCGGTGGAGAAGAAGGTGCGCGACGCGGCCGATTCCGGCCGGGTCGATCCGCAGGCCCAGGCCCGCGCCGAGCAGTTCCAGGCCCGCGTCGAACAGTACGAACGGCAGGCCGAGAAGGCGGAAGCCGCGGGACGCACCAAGGATGCCGAAGCAGCGAGGGCCAATGCCGAGCAGTGGCGGCAATGGGCCGACGCCGCGGTGGAGTCGCTGGGTAAGCGCTAGGAATTTTCCTCGCGGCGGTCCACGTCCTCGAGCAGGGTGCGCGCCTGATTCTTGGCGGACGCGGCGCGGCGCTGCTCCTCAGCGGCCAGCTGCACGGCGGTCCGTGTCCACACGACCCGCGCCCAATGGAATGTCAGCAGGATCACCGCGAACCAGCCCAGCAGCAGACCGATGCCCGGGCCGGGATGTCCGTGCGCGGCGGTCTGGCGCGACCAGACGGCCAGCAGCCCGACAGCGGAGGATAAGGCCGATCCGGCCAGCGCCAGCCACGCCAGCACCCAGCGCCGGGTCAGCAAGGCCAGCATCGAGAAGCCGACGCCGAACACCAGGGCCAGCCACACGAAGATCCGGGACGGCAGGGCGATCCCGACACTGAGGGCCTTGTTGTCCCCCATCAGCACGTCGACGCCGCGGGCACCGCCGGTGTGCGGCAGGATCAGCGACACCAGCAGGACGAAAACCAGGATCGCCACGACCATCGCACGGGCGCCCGGCTGAATCTCGCCGGCGACCTTGCGTTCTGCGGCCTCGATCTCGGATCGGTAGGCCTCAGACCCATCGTCTGCTGGGCGACTCATCGCGAACATCCCGTCGTCTCTTCGATGCGGGGCTGTCCCACCGGCGGCAACCCCAACCCGACCGTACGGGGCCGCGTGCCTGCGGCGTGGGCGTCACCGGCCCTGGTGCGGCGGTGGCCCAGCAGCGGGGCATCGGCGATCAGGTGGTGCGGGGCCGCGCCGGTCACTGTCGTGGTGACGATGTCACCGGGCCGCGGCTCGGTGTCACCGGGGGTGAAGTGCACCAGTCGGCCGTCGCGGGCGCGTCCACTCATCCGGGCGGTGCTGGCGTCCTTGCGGCCTTCGCCGGTGGCGACCAGCAACTCGACTTGAGTACCGATCTGGGCGGTGTTCTCCTCGAAGGAGATCTGCTCCTGCAGTTCGATCAGGCGTTGATAGCGTTCCTGCACAACGGCTTTGGGCAGCTGACCGTCGAGCTCGGCGGCGGGGGTGCCAGGCCGCTTCGAATACTGGAATGTGAAGGCGGCCGAGAAGCGGGCCTGTCGCACCACGTCGAGGGTGGCGGCGAAATCGTCCTCGGTCTCACCGGGGAAGCCGACGATGATGTCGGTGGTGATCGCCGCGTGCGGCATCGCCGCGCGGACCCGGTCGATGATGCCGAGGTATTTCTCGGCGCGATACGAGCGCCGCATCGCCCGCAGCATGCGGTCGGATCCCGATTGCAGCGGCATGTGCAAGGCCGGGCAGACATTCGGGGTCTGCGCCATGGCCCCGATGACGTCGTCGGTGAATTCGGCCGGATGCGGTGAGGTGAACCGGACCCGCTCCAGTCCGTCGATGCGGCCGCAGTCGCGCAGCAGTGCGGCGAACGCGCCGCGGTCACGCGGGGTTTCAGCGTCGGCGAACGAGACACCGTAGGCGTTGACGTTCTGGCCCAGCAGGGTGATCTCCAAGACGCCCTGGTCGACCAGCGACTGGACCTCGGCGAGGATATCGCCGGGACGACGGTCCACCTCTTTGCCGCGTAGCGACGGCACGATGCAGAACGTGCAGGTGTTGTTGCAGCCTACTGAGATCGAAACCCATGCCGCATAGGCAGATTCGCGGGCCGCGGGCAGCGTGGACGGGAATTCCCGCAGCGACTCTTCGATCTCGACCTGAGCCTGCTGGTTGTGCCGTGCCCGTTCGAGCAGTGCCGGCAGCGAGCCGATGTTGTGGGTGCCGAAGACGACGTCGACCCACGGCGCCTTCTTCAGCAGGCCGTCGCGGTCCTTCTGCGCCAGGCAGCCACCGACCGCGATCTGCATGTTCGGGTCGGCCTGCTTGCGCGGCGCCAGGTGGCTGATGTTGCCGTACAGCTTGTTGTCAGCGTTTTCGCGCACCGCACACGTGTTGAACACCACCACATCGGCGTCGGCGCCCTCGGGTGCGCGGAGATATCCGGCCGCTTCGAGCAGTCCGGCCAGCCGCTCGGAGTCGTGCACATTCATCTGGCAGCCGTAGGTGCGGACCTGGTAGGTGCGCCCAGCCCCCGAGCCGGGCAGTTCGCCCGCCGGGTTGTCGTTGGTCAGCACCGATGTCACATGGTCATCGTACGGAGCGGTGGGTGTGCTGGAGAAATCGCGGATCGGCCAACGCTCGGCAATCTGGGGGTTACCTGGGTATGGTCTGAACGCATGGGGCGCAGCGGCGACGAGCCGATGATCTCGGTCAAAGGCGTCAATAAACACTTCGGCGAGCTGCACGTGCTCAAAGACATCAACCTCGAGGTCGACCAGGGCCAGGTGGTCGTCGTGCTGGGCCCGTCGGGTTCGGGCAAATCGACGTTGTGCCGCACCATCAATCGGCTGGAGACTGTCGATTCGGGCACCATCACCATCGACGGCGAGCAATTGCCTTCGGAGGGGCGCAAACTCGCGCAGCTGCGCGCCGATGTGGGCATGGTCTTCCAGTCGTTCAACCTTTTTGCGCACAAGACGATCCTGGAAAACGTTGCTCTGGGGCCGGTGAAGGTGCGCAAGGTCGCCAAGGACAAGGCGCGCGAGAACGCGTTGGCGTTGCTGGAGCGGGTCGGGGTTGCCAATCAGGCCGACAAGTACCCCGCCCAACTGTCCGGTGGCCAGCAGCAGCGGGTCGCCATCGCCCGATCGCTGGCGATGAACCCGAAGGTGATGTTGTTCGACGAGCCGACCAGCGCGCTGGACCCGGAGATGATCAACGAGGTGCTGGCGGTCATGACCTCGCTGGCGACCGACGGTATGACGATGGTCGTGGTCACCCACGAGATGGGCTTTGCCCGTAAGGCGGCCAACCGGGTGGTGTTCATGGCGGACGGCGCGATCGTCGAGGACGCCCCGCCGACCGAGTTCTTCGACAATCCGCGCTCGGAGCGCGCCAAAGATTTTCTCGGCAAGATCCTCAACCACTAGGGCGAAAGGAACACCCGACCATGCGTTCTCCTCTTTCTTGGCGGCTCGTCGGTGCCGCTGTCCTCGCTGTCGCGCTGCCCTTCGCCGCGACCGCGTGCGGCGGTGGCGACAGCGGCGACAAGCTGGTGATCGGCACGAAGTTCGACCAGCCCGGTCTGGGGTTGAAGAAGCCGGACGGCACGATGAGCGGCTTCGACGTGGACGTCGCCAAGTACGTCGCCAAGGAACTCGGCTACCCGGAGGACAAGATCGAGTGGAAGGAATCCCCCTCCGGCCAGCGGGAGAACCTGATCCAGAACGATCAGGTGAAGTACATCGTCGCGACGTACTCGATCACCGATGCCCGCAAGGAGAAGGTCAGCTTCGCCGGTCCGTATCTGGTGACCGGCCAGAGCCTGCTGGTGCGGGCCGACAACTCCGACATCACCGGTGCGGAGTCGTTGCAGAACGGCAAGAAGCTGTGTTCGGTCAGCGGATCGACGCCGGCGCAGCGGATCAAGGACAAGTACCCGGGTGTGCAGCTGCAGCAGTACGACACGTACTCGGCCTGCGTCGAGGCGCTGAAGAACGGTGCGATCGATGCGGTGACCACCGACGAGGTGATCCTGGCCGGGTATGCCGCGCAGAGCCCCGGTGCGTTCAAGATCGTCGGCCAGCCGTTCTCCGAAGAGCGCTACGGCATCGGGTTGAAGAAGGGTGACACCGCGTTGTGCACCAAGATCAGCGACGCGCTGAAGAAGATGGTGTCAGACGGTTCCTGGAAGGCCGCGTTCGACAAGAACCTCGGCCCGGCTGGTATCACCGCACCGACGCCGCCCGCCCTCGACGCCTGCTGAGACCGCACCGACGTGGGGGTCTTCAGCGAGTATCGCGGCCAGATCTTCGAGGCGTTCTGGACGACGATTCAGCTCACGGTGTTCTCCGCGATCGGAGCGCTGATACTCGGCACGGCGCTGGCCGCGATGCGGCTGGCGCCGGTGCCGATGCTCAACTGGCTGGGCACCACGTATGTCAACGTGGTGCGCAACACTCCCCTGACGCTGATCATCTTGTTCTGTTCGTTCGGGTTGGCGCAGACGCTGGGGATCACGCTGGTGGATCCGAAGTCGATGACGTCGATCGAGGACAGCAACTTTCGGCTCGCGGTGCTCGGGTTGACCGTCTACACAGCGTCATTCGTATGTGAGACGGTGCGCTCGGGGGTGAACACCGTGCCGCTGGGTCAGGCCGAGGCCGCCCGGTCGCTGGGCTTCACGTTCAGCCAGAACCTGCGAATGATCCTGCTGCCACAAGCGTTTCGGTCGGTGATCATCCCGCTCGGCTCGGTGCTGATCGCGTTGACCAAGAACACGACGATCGCGTCGGCGATCGGCGTGGCCGAAGCGGCACTGTTGATGAAGGGGATGATCGAGAACACCGCGGCGCTGATCACGGTGGGCACGATCTTCGCCGTCGGTTTCGTGATCCTGACGTTGCCGCTGGGCTTGCTGTTCGGGTGGCTGGGTAAGCGGCTGGCGGTGGCGAGGTGAGCACGGCATCGGTTCTGTTCGACGCGCCGGGCCCACGGGCCCGGGTGCGCAACCGCGTCATCAGCGGAGTCACGATTGTCGTTGCCGCACTGGTGGTCTGGGCGGTGGTCGCCAGGCTGGCCAGCAAGGGTCAGCTGACCGAGGCTAAGTGGCACCCGTTCGTGACGCCGAATCTCTGGAAAACCTATGTGCTGCCGGGCATCGAGGGCACGCTGACCGCGGCGGCACTGTCGATCGTGCTCGCCCTGATCCTGGGGTTCCTGCTGGGGGTCGGGCGACTGTCCCACAACGGCTTCATCCGCTGGCCGTCGGCGGTGATCGTGGAGTTCTTCCGCGCCGTGCCGGTGCTGATCATGATGATCTTCGCGTACTTCCTGTACGCGCTGTACGACACCTTCCCGTCCAAGTATCTGGCGCTGGCCGGTGTGGTGACGGGCCTGACGCTCTACAACGGCGCGGTGATCGCCGAGATCGTCCGCGCCGGTGTGAATTCGCTGCCCCGGGGCCAAGGCGAGGCGGCGGCCGCGGTGGGACTGACCTGGGGTCAGACGATGCGGTCAATCCTGTTGCCGCAGGCCATTACCTCGATGCTGCCGGTACTCGTGTCGCAGTTGGTCGTGGTGCTCAAGGACACTGCGATCGGCTATCAGATCACTTTCGTCGAGATGGTGCGCCAGGGTACGGTCGTCGGGTCCTCGTACGGCAATTACGTTCCCGCGCTGATCGTGATCGCGGTGTTGATGATCAGCGTCAACTTCGCGCTGTCGGTGGCGGCGACGAAGCTGGAGAAACGGCTGCGCCGCTCCAAGCGCGCACCCGCGCCCATGCACGCGCAGGCGGCGTTGGAGCCCGGCGACTAGGGCTGGCCCGTGAGCACGACCTTGGACAGGTCTAAATGATTTCCCCATGGCCCACGCTGGCAGACGGCGATGTTGCGCGGTCTCGATCAGCCACAGGTGCCGGCGCGATCCATCCGACATAGGTCAGCCACAGTCCCATCGCCGTCAGCAATCCGAAGAAGACCCGCGCGGCGAGCAATAAGCCTGGACTGGAGATGGTGTCACCGGCGCCGTTCTCGATCGCCGAAGGAACCGCCATCATCGCCAGGCCACGCACCGCGACGAACCACCCGAACAAAGAGATCAGCGCCGCGGTGACGGTTCGCCAATACTGGTGGAACGCGATGATGATCAGGCCCACGACGAGCATCATCGCCCCGAGGATCCAGGGCAGCACGGCGTTGGCGAACAGGTCGTCGAGCAAACCGGTGAGGTCGGGCAGTCGGATCGAGATGAGCAGCGTGGCCAACGCGACGAACGGGCCGATGACGCGGGCGAACGCCCTGGTGCGCGCGGCTGCTTCCGGGCTGGGCTGACGCATCACTTTCCTCGCTCCAATTAATAAACCGACTGACGGTCTATATATAGACTAAGCTCGATCGTGGACTTGCGTCAACGGCCGGGAGGTGGACGATCATGGCGCGTCGGGTCAAGCCACAGGAGTACGCCGCACGACGCCGCGAGATCCTCGAAGCCGCTTTGAATCTGATGCAGGACAAGGGCTACGCGGCAATGACGATTGACGACGTCCTGGCGAAGACGGGTATGTCCAAAGGCGCTCTGTACCACTACTTCCGGTCCAAGCATGCGCTGCTGGAGGGCATCGTCGATGTGATGGGTGAGGACGGCCTGCGGCAGCTCGAGACCGTTGTCGAGGATTCGGCCCTCGGCGCGATCGACAAGCTGCACGCGTACTTCAGAACGGAAAGCGCGTTGAAAGCCGACAACATCACCGCGGTGTCGACCGTCATGCAACTGTGGCGTGACGAGAACAACGCGCTGCTGCGGCAGAAGCTGTCGCAGGAGTCGATGCGGACGACCGCCCCGATGTTGGAGGCGATCATCCGCCAGGGCCGTGACGAAGGCGTGTTCGACACCGACTATCCGCACGAGGCGGCCGTGATCATCACCGGCATGGGCTTGCACCTGACCGATGCGTTCATCGATGCGATCGAGGCCGACGGCAACATCGGGGCCGACATGAGCGGGCCGCACATCCGGCGCGTGCTTTCCGCGTACATCCAGGCGTTCGAACGCATACTCGGTGCGCCGCCAGGATCACTCGCGCTCGACTAGCTGTCCCCCCGCAGCGCCGCGCACCGCTCCAACAGCTCAACCGATGGCGGCTGATAGAAGCTCAACACCGCATGCTCGCAACCTAATTCGGCAAACCGCGGCAGCAGATCGAGCTGGGAAGCGACCTGCTCGGGCTGCAGCGGATACAGGAAGATCTGGACGGATCGGCGGATCTCGGCCGGGTCGCGGCCGACCTCGGCGCAGGCTTCGTCGAGCCGGGTGTTGACCTCGCCCCACAGCTCCGGGGCGCCGTGACTGGGCATGTTCCACTCGTCGGCGTGGCGGGCGATGACGCGCATCATCTTGGGCTGTGATCCCCCGACGACGATCGGCGGGTGCGGTCGCTGCACCGGCTTGGGCTCACAGATGGCGTCGGTGAGTGTGTAGAACCGGCCCTCGAACGTGACCGTCTCCTCGGTCCACAGCCGCCGGATGACGGTGAGGGCTTCATCCAGCATCGCGACTCGTGTTCCCGCACTGGGGAATTCGATACCATAGCCTCGATGCTCGGCCTCGTGCCAGCCCGCCCCGATGCCGAAGTCCAGCCGCCCGCCACTGATGTGATCGACGGTGACGGCCATCTTCGCCAGGATCGCCGGGTTACGGTACGTCACTCCGGTGACCATGCAGCCGATCCGTGCCCGCCGGATCACCACAGCCATCGCGGCCAGCGTTGTCCACCCCTCGTGCGTCGGTGCGCTGTTCTCGGCCAGACCGTAAAAGTGGTCGTAATTCCAGATCGCTTCGAAGCCGAGTTCGTCGGCAGCGCGCCAGAACTGCTCGAGCTCTGGATAGGTGAACGTAGGTGCGAGCTTGGCCGAGATCCGCATGCCTGCAGCCTAGCTCCGGACTCGATTCGCCGATGAACGGCTGACGTACGGCTAAAGTATCGATTCACCATCGCTGATCAGCTCCAAGACAGGATCCGAATGGCCCTCACCCGTATGGCTTCAACAATAGTGACCCTGGGCGTCGCCGTGGCAACGCTTTCAGTGGGCTCGGCCTGGGCCGGCGGACCCGATGGCGCAGTCGAGAGCAGTGACAACATTTCTCAGGCGGTCGGCTCGGGTGTGCTCAATGGGGCACTCACCGGCTTTTCCGCCACCGGCCCGACCAACGAAGCGGCCTCGGCGGCCGTGGTCGCCGCTTGCCAGCAAGCGGGTGCCCAAGAATGCACCCGCGACGAGGTGACCAACGACAACCTGTGCGTGGTTTCCGTCGGTGCCGACGACGAGAGCGGAATCGTGTCCGGCGGTGCCGGTCCGACTGTCGAGGCCGCGCGCGACGACGCGTTCCGGCACTCCCAGGACGCCAACGCACCGCTGGACCCGGGAGCTCGAATCCTCGTGTCGGCCTGCCCGTGACAGGTCAGGCACTCATACCCAGCGAAAGGAAGCTCCGGATGACCATACGAGGAAGAATCGCACTTCTGAGTACGGCTGTGGTTGCTGCATCACTGATTTCGGCTCCAGTGGCCGGCGCCCGGCAGACCTGTCACGATGCAGGCAGCCACGTGATGTGCGAAACCAGTGGCAGCGTGTCGATCAAGGCAGTGCCCCAGACGCGCGCGCCCAACGTCAGCGAGATTACCCCGACCGGACGGGACCGGCGCCGCGGCATCGTCTGGAGCTGGTGACTGGCGCGTTGGCCAGATCCCAGCGGCAACTGTCGATCCCGCCGCTGTTGACGACCTGCCGGTGCACCCGACGATGTCGGCATGCATGCACAGATAGTCCTGTTCGACGGATTCGATCCCCTCGACGCCATCGCCCCGTTCGAAGTGCTGGCCGCCGGTAGCGATGCGGTCGGCGGCGAACTGGTGGTCGAGATGGTTACTGCCGAAGGCCCGCGGCCCGTCACAAGCGGCACCCGCGGGTTGGTGATCGAGGCCACCGGTCAGCTCGACCCAGCCAAGGCCGGATACATCATCGTGCCCGGCGCGTCCGGACCGATCGAGGGCGATCCCGACGACGTCGACACCATCCCGGTCCTACTGGCCCGGTTCGGTGAAACTGCGGCAGTGTCGTTGCTGCTCAAAGCATTCGACAACCCGGACGTCACCGTGGCCACCGTCTGCGGCGGGTCGCTCGCGCTGGCGATGACGGGATTGATCGAGGGTCGCAACGCCAACACCCACCACCTCGGTGTCGAGGTTCTGGAAGCCACCGGGGTCACGCCGATCCAGGCCAGGGTCGTCGACGACGGTGACCTGGTGAGCGCCGGCGGGGTGACCTCCGGCCTCGACCTCGCCCTGCACCTGCTGCACCGAAGTTTCGGTCCCCGAGTCGCTTTGGCCGTCGAGGACATGTTCGCCTACGAGCGGCGCGGAACGGTGTGGACCAACACCGGCCGCGTTCCGGTGGCAGGGTGACCATCCTCGGCGACTGGGACGTCGCGATCAAGACGCCGATCGGCACACTGCACGTCGTATACAGCTTCACCGAACACGACCGGGGCATCGTAGGAACCGCGGCAGGCAAAGACGAAACCGTCTCGCTCAGCGATATCGTCGTCGCGCCGATAGCCGACGGCCAGCGCGCGACTTGGCGTCAAACCGTGAGCAAACCAATGCGATTGAAGCTCGACTTCGACGTGCTGGTACACGGTGACGAACTCAAAGGCCATTCCCGCGCCGGGCGGCTACCCCGAACCGTGGTCATCGGCCAACGCCGAACCTGACCCGAGCCTTCTGATCGAAAAGGTATCGTCAGCGAGTGCCGAACCCGCTCGACGTCCTCCCCGTCGCCGACGGCGTCGGGCTGCCTTGGGATGTCGCGGTTGACGACGCGGTGGCTGCGATCGCCGCAGCACGCGAACGCTGCGGCGACACGTTCGTGGTGGAGAGTGGGGACGATCGGTACCTGTTCACCTTCTCCCCCACCGGCGTCGAATCGTTCTACGCACTAGCTGAAGAAGCGGCGAGCAAGGGTGTCGCGGATTTCCTCATGCTGCGGCGCAAGCTGCCCGACGAGGTATTCGCGGGCAGACGACTGCTGCCGGGTTCGCTGTTTCGCCGCGACGACGTCACGTCGTACCTCGCGAACCTCGACCGTGCCCTCGACGCGACGGAAGTTGAGCTCGGCGAGAGCGGTTCCATCGACCTGTTCGCGCTGACCCGACGGCTCGGCCATCGCATGGGGTTGGCGTCGTGGGCCGGGCCGGGCTGCGCCGACGGGGATGCCTTCGAACGGCTGGTGCGCGCGTTCGACGTGCTCGACGGTTCGGACGCCTTCGTTCACCCCGACGCGATGGCGGCCGTGGCCGCCTCGGGTATGCGGGCCGAACGAGCTGCCTTGGACGAGGTTTCCGAGGTGATCGAAGCGTCACTGCGGCAGCATGATTCGACGCCCGAGGTCGGCGTGGGATTGTTCAGCCGAATCGTCGATGCCTGGACTTCGGAATCACCGGACGTCCGCAAGCGCGGTATTGCGATGGACGTCGCGCTCATCCATATCGCCTCGATGTCGAACCTGATGGCAGCGCTCGGCTGGGCACTCGTCGACCTGATCGTTCATCCCGATCAGCTCCGCCAAGTCGTCGGCGGCGATCGCGACCTCGCTTCCAGCTGTGCTCTGGAAAGCACCCGGCTGGCGCAGCGTTCGATCATGTCCCGCGCGGTACTCGAACCGGTCGCATTCGACACCGGGGCAGGTGTGGTCGACGTGCCGAAGGGCTGGACCATCGCGACGCTGCTGCCGCTGCTGAACACCTCGGCGGCCGCCGGCTTGGCGGAATGGGATCCCGGTCGGTGGCACCGGTACCGGCTCGTCGAGGCACATACGCTGCCGTCGCCGATGCTGGTGACCGCCTTCGGGCACGGCAGGCATTCCTGTCCGGCACAGCCGTTTTCGTTGTCCGCGATGACGATGGCGATGACCCGCCTGTTGGGCCGTTACGATATGAGGCCCGAATGGACAAGCTACCCACGTCCGGTGCCCGCTCAGATCGGCGGCGTGGCGCGCGCCGCCGATCCCTGCCCGGTCGCCTACACAACGCGAGGCTAGACCCGCCGGCGTTCCCGCTCGGCCGCCAACCCCTCGTTGACCACGGCGACAGCCATGCTCTGGTTGTAACCGCGGCGGGCCAGCATGCCGACCAGCCTGCGCATCACCTTGACGTCGTCGTCGCCATCCAGCTTCTCCCGGCGCAGCTTCTGCTCCACCAGTTCCTCGGCGCGTAGCCGTTCGGCACCGGCGTCGATACCCTCGAGCGCCGCGGCGATCACCTCGTCGTCGACACCCTTGGTCCGTAGCTCAGCAGCCAAGGCGCGCTTGCCTTTTCCGGCCCGTGCGCGTCGCGACCGGACCCACTGCTCGGCGAAATCCGCATCATCGATCAGTCCGACAGCGGCCAGCCGATTCAGTACCGTCGCGGTGACGTCGTCGGGGTATCCGCGTTTGGCCAGCTGCCCAGACAGCTCAGATCGAGTCCGCGACCGCACGGTGAGCAGGCGCAAACATAGCGAGTGCGCCTGCTCTTCGCGGGTCTCAGAAGTCGACTGGGGCGGGCAGGACGTCGATGAGTTCATCGGTTACCACCGCGCCGATACCGAGCTTCTCCTTGATCTTCTTCTCGACCTCGTTGGCCACATCGGGGTTCTCGATCAGGAAGTTGCGGGCGTTCTCCTTGCCCTGCCCGAGCTGCTCACCCTCATAGGTGAACCACGATCCGGACTTGCGGATGAAGCCCTGGTCGACGCCCATGTCGATGAGCGAGCCCTCACGGCTGATGCCCTTGCCGTAGAGGATGTCGAATTCGGCCTGCTTGAACGGCGGCGACACCTTGTTCTTGACGACCTTGACGCGGGTGCGGTTACCCACCGCGTCGGTGCCGTCCTTGAGCGTCTCGATCCGCCGCACATCCAGGCGCACCGACGAGTAGAACTTCAAAGCCTTACCGCCCGTTGTTGTCTCGGGCGAGCCGAACATGACGCCGATCTTCTCACGCAGCTGGTTGATGAAGATCGCGGTGGTGCCCGAATTGCTCAGCGCGCCGGTGATCTTGCGCAGCGCCTGGCTCATCAGCCGGGCCTGCAGGCCGACGTGGCTGTCGCCCATCTCGCCCTCGATCTCGGCGCGCGGCACCAATGCGGCCACCGAGTCGATGACGATGATGTCGATGGCTCCCGAACGGATCAGCATGTCGGCGATCTCGAGGGCCTGCTCACCGGTGTCGGGCTGGCTGACCAGTAGTGCGTCGGTGTCCACGCCGAGCTTCTTGGCGTAGTCCGGGTCCAGTGCGTGCTCGGCGTCGATGAACGCGGCGATGCCGCCGGCCGCCTGCGCGTTGGCCACCGCATGCAGCGCGACGGTGGTTTTACCCGAGGATTCCGGGCCATAGATTTCGACGACGCGGCCGCGGGGCAGCCCACCGATGCCGAGCGCCACGTCCAATGCGATGGATCCGGTCGGGATGACCGAGATGGGCTGACGAACCTCGTCGCCCAACCGCATCACCGAGCCTTTGCCGTGACTCTTTTCGATCTGCGCAAGCGCGAGTTCGAGGGATTTCTCGCGATCGAGGGCTTGTGGCGCCATGGGAAACCTCTTCCGGTAGTCGTCTTCTGACCGTGTTGGTCAATTGGCCGTGACGCTAGAGGAGGCCTCTGACAAAACTCGGTCGAACGTTCCCCAGACTAGCGAACAGGTGTTCGAAAGCAAGCCAACGCGCCGCGCGTGTCGGTTACCACTGATCGCGCGGCACGTCGAAGTCCGCGCACAACGCCCGCCACACATCGCGGGGTTCCATACCGGCCTCGATGGCCTGCTCGGCGGTACGCCCACCCAGCTGCATCAGCACGTGATCCACCAACAGCGACCGGCCACGAATACGACCGAACTGCCCATCGACCAGTTCGTGGAATTCCGTCAGCCGCACGTCACCAACTTACCCAGCTGTCCGCGTCGCTTCATGGCACACCCGTACCGGATCGGTGACGCCTCCGATGCTCTCCCCCGCGCGCCGGGCCGCCTCCCGATACCCTGGCGACGCCAGCACTTCACCCACCTCGGCGACCAGCGCCTCGGCGCTCAACGGCCGGATCAGGCGCGCACTACCTTGCCGCACAACACGATTCGCCAACTCCCATTGGTCACCCCCGCCGGGAAGCACCACCAGCGGCACACCGGCGAGCAGCGTCTTGGACAGCATGCCGTGACCGCCACCGCAGATCACCAGATCGGCGTGGGCCAACAACGCGTCCTGGCGGCCGAGCCCGACGTTCGCCCACGGCGGCACGTCCAGGTCCTGCCCGCCGAGCCGGGAGATAACAACCCGCGAACCCGCGGGCAGAGTGCGCCCCGGGATCAGGTGTTCGAGCACCAACTCGGCCACGCCCTGGGCCCCGATGGCGGCCGTCGACGGCGCCACCACGATCACCGGGCCCTCCCCGGGCGGGATCGTCAGCACCGTGGCGGTCGGCTCGAAGTGCAGTGGACCGACGACGACGGCCTCGGCGGGCCAGTCCGGGCGCGGCACCTCCAGCGCCGGCAGAGTGGCGATCAGCCGCCGTGCCGGACCCGGTTCGGCAGCGGGTAATCCGATGCCAACCCGCGCCGCCGAACGCTGGCGCTGCCCTTCCTTCAGCGACCGTGCGGTCAGGGCCCGCAGGATCGAGTCGCGGACCCGCCCACGGATACCGGTGCCGGGCGCCAGCCCGCTGCCTATCGGGGGCAGACCCCGCGACGGCAGGTACAGCGGCTGCGGGTTCAGCTCGACCCACGGGATGCCCATCAGCTCGGCCGCCATGCCGCCGCAGACGGTGATGACGTCGGAGACGATCAGGTCGGGGGTCAGCTCGCGCAGAATCGGCACGTTGAGCACCGCCATCCGCGCTGCGCGGTGGTGGATCTTCTCGCCGGCGTCGGTGTCGTCGTCGCCGTCTTCGAGGTCGAGCCCGGCGAGTTCGACGAACTCGATGCCGGCCGCACGAGCGGTGTCCAGCCATTCGTCGCCGGTCAGCAGGACCGGATCGTCCCCGGCGGCCGCCAGCCGCAGGCACAGCGCGATCGCGGGAAACGCATGGCCGGGATCCGGGCCGGCCACCACCGCGACGCGCACGGGCCTACCCTGCCACAGCGCATTCGCAATAGGCTGGCGAGCATGACCGAGCAGACCACCAACGTGAGCTCCGATATCGACAACGCCCATACCGTCGAGGTCTTCCTCGCTGCCCTGCAAGACCAGGACCTGACGACCGCCGACGCCCAACTCGACGACAACCTGGTCTACGAGAACGTCGGCTTCCCCACCATTCGCGGCCGCGCACGGGCCATCAAGATGTTCCGCAGACTGCAGCGCCCCAGCTTCGGCTTCGAGGCCAAGATCCACCGCATCGCGGTCAACGGCCCGGTCGTGCTGACCGAACGCACCGATGTGCTGGCGGTCGGCCCGGTCCGACTGCAGTTCTGGGTGTGCGGCGTGTTCGAGGTGCGCAACGGCCGAATCACGTTGTGGCGCGACTATTTCGACATGTATGACATGCTCAAGGGAACGGTCCGCGGCCTCATCGGTGCCGTGGTGCCTGCCCTGCGCCCGACCCTGTAGGAGATCCCGATTAGCACTGAGCGTACGAAACCCAACCTGTTCCAGCTGGTCGGCTACTACCTGGGCAGACGGTTGCCGGAGCCGATGCTGGACTGGGTCCGCAACGACCTCACGGGTCCCGGCGCCGCACGGCGCGTCATGCTCCGTGTGCTGGTGCCCGCGGTGCTCATCCTCGCTCCGTTCTGGCTGGTGCCGACCGCCATGTGGGTGCGGGCCAGTATGACGGTCCCGATTCTGATCCCCTTCATCTACTTCTCACATGCGCTGAACAAGATCTGGCGCAAGCACATGCTGCGGGTGCATCAGCTGGATCCGAACCTGATCGAGAAGCTCGAGCGTGAGCACAACGCGAGCAAGCACCAGTCCTATGTCGAGCGGTTCGGTCCGCGCTCGCCGCTCTAGGCCCGGCGGAGCTGGCCCAGCTCGTCGAAGGCCTGCGCCCAGCCCATCAGCCGATCGGTCGCGCCGGCCAGCTCGTTGCGGTAGCGCTGCTGGGACATCGGCGAGCTGGACATCGAGCCGGTGTTGGCCGCTGACACCAGTTGTGCTGCGGCGGTGACCATTTCGTTGTACTGTCGCACACCGGCGTTGAGCTGTGCGGTGAACGCGTTGATGGTCGGCACCAGGTATGACTGCGAGTGCGGCGTCTCGATCGCGGCGCGTTCCATCGAGACCACCTCGGCGGCGGTGGCCGCCATAGTCGCAGCGGTACGGTCGGCGGCCTGGGTCAGCTCACGAATCTCCTCCGGCGGCAGCATGTTCCCGCGCGTCATCACCCCGAGTAAGGAATGAAATCCCCGTTCGGAGGCGCCGAGTGCCGACATCGACGGCCGGGCCACCGACCCGTGCGGCGGCAGCCGTCGGCCACTGACCTGACGCTGCGGCGGCAGCGGCTCGCCGCGAAGCCAGCGGTAGCGCAACAACAACAGCGTCGCGGGCACGGCGGCACCCGCGGCGATCACGCCCGTGATGATCAGCCCCCATACCGGCGTGCTCCAGGTCGCGAGCAGCCCGGTGACCGCCACCCAGAACACCGTCGCGAAACCGAAGAACAGGCCAAGGCGCAACGACCAGCGTCGCTTACGCAGCAGCCTGGCCCGCGGATCGGCTGCGGCACTGAGCTTTTGGGCCGCCACGTCGGCATATTCGCTGACGGTGTCGATGCCGCGCTGCATGGCCGAACGCCATCGGCGCGATACGAATCCCGGTTTATCGGGTGTCACCGCCATCGAAGTGTTCGCCTCCTACTGTCCGAGCGGCTGCTCGGGCTCGGGTGTGCTGGCAGGAGTGGCCGGGGTGGCAGGCGCGGCGGCGCCACCGGCAGGCAGGGCGTCTCCGCGCATCGACGCGCGGATCTGCTCGAGCCGGGAGTGGCCTGCCATCTGGACGCTGGCCTGTTGGACCTCGAGCATTCGGCCCTGCACCGAGTTCTGGGCCAGCTCGGCGGAGCCGATGGCATTGGCGTAACGGCGCTCGATCTTGTCGCGCACCTCGTCGAGGCTGGGGGTGTTGCCGGGGGCGGCGAGCTCGCTCATCGACCGCAGCGACGCGCTCACCTGCTCCTGCATCTTGGCCTGCTCGAGCTGGCTGAGCAGCTTGGTGCGCTCGGCGATCTTCTGCTGCAGCATCATGGCGTTCTGCTCGACGGCCTTCTTGGCCTGACCCGCGGCCTGCAGAGCCTGGTCGTGCAGGGCCTTGAGGTCCTCCACACTCTGCTCGGCGGTGACCAGCTGCGCGGCGAACGCCTCGGCGGCGTTGTTGTACTCGGTGGCCTTCGCGCCGTCACCGGCCGCGGTGGCCTGATCAGCGAGGGTGAGCGCCTGACGGACGTTGACCTGCAGCTTCTCGATGTCGGCGAGCTGCCGGTTCAGCCGCATCTCGAGCTGGCGCTGGTTTCCGATCACCTGGGCGGCCTGCTGGGTCAGCCCCTGGTGCTGACGCTGGGCCTCTTCGATCGCCTGCTGGATCTGGATTTTCGGGTCGGCATATTCGTCGACCTTGGAGTTGAAAAGCGCCATCAGGTACTTCCACGCCTTGGTGAACGGATTCGCCATCAGTTGCCCGCCTTCGTATTGAGTGCCGCAGTAGGTCGCAGTTAGGTCGCAGTGCCCAATTTATCGGTTCCCGATGCCCGGCCACACCCCTGTGCGCATGTGAGGCGCACCCGACACTGGCTGGAGCCGGTTGAGGGTCAGGCGACCGCCATCGCGACGGGCTGCGGAATGACCACCTTGGTGGCCACATCGATGACGTTGTCCGCAGGCGGCACGGACGTCAACCGGGCCATGCGCTCACGGTCGGCCATCTTCTCGCCGGCGTCGGTCAGCACCCGCGACAGCTGGACGTCGAGTGCGGTGCAGATCGCGCCGAGCAGTTCGCTGGAGGCTTCCTTGCGGCCGCGCTCCACCTCGGACAGGTAACCGAGGCTGACACGGGCCGTATCGGACACCTCGCGAAGGGTGCGTCCCTGCGAAGTACGGGCGTCGCGTAGTACGTCGCCGATCACCTCACGCAGCAGTACGGCCATCGAGCTGTCCTCTCCCAGAGTTGCAACAACTACTGCAACGCCGCGAAGAACCGATTTGGTTCCCAGGAAACCTCAAGTTCGCTCGACCAGGCCCGACAGCCTGCCGATCGCCTGGTGCACCGCGGCCAGCCGGATGTCCCAGCGAAGGCCGTCCAGGTGCAGCTCAGCGACCTCCGTCGGCCCCGGACCGGCCAATCCGAGGTAGACCGTGCCGACCGGATTTCCGCCGTGCGGTTCCGGGCCGGCCACCCCGGTCAGGCCGACGCCCCAGGTCGCCGCGCAGCGGTCCCGCGCGCCTTCCGCGAGCGCCGCCGCCGTCGGCGCCGCGACCGGGCCCACCTCGTCGAGCAGCGCACGCGGCACACCGGCCAGGGCAATCTTGGTCTCGACGGTGTAGGTGACCAGTCCGCCGGCCAGCACAGCGCTGGCTCCGGGCACCCCGGCCAGCGTCGCCGCCAGCAGCCCGGCGGTCAGCGATTCCGCGGTGGCAACGGTCTGACCGCGCGCGGTCAGCAGTGCGATCAGCGCGCGCGCGGCGTCATCGACCAGCGGATCGCTCACGGGAGTCCTTGATCGCCGATACCACGTAGTCGGCGCCCGTGACCACCGTCAGCACGATCGCGGCCCACATGATCACCCAGGCCACGGTTAGCCAGGCTGGCGGCCAGTTGTGCAGCGGCAGCACGAACAGGCCGATCGCGACGGCCTGGACCAGTGTCTTGAGCTTGCCGCCGCGGCCGGCGGGGATCACCCCGTGTCGCAGCACCACCAACCGCAGCACTGTGATCCCGAGCTCACGGACCAGGATCACCACCGTCACCCACCATGGCAGCTCCCCGAGCATCGACAGCCCGATCAGCGCGGCCCCGATGAGCATCTTGTCGGCGATCGGGTCGGCGAGCTTGCCGAATTCGGTGACCATGCCGTAGGTGCGGGCCAGTGAACCATCGAACCGGTCGGTGATGACCGCGACCGTGAAGATCGCGAAAGCCGTTAGCCGGTAATCGGTTTCGTGACCGTCACCGGCGAACAAGGCAAGTAGGAAGATCGGGACCAGGACCAGCCGGATCCCCGTCAGCAGGTTGGCGACGTTGGCCACCCGCACACGCGGGACCACTGGAGGATTTTGGGGTTGTCCCGACACGGCTTCAGAATATCGGTTGGCAGGCCGGGGCCTCACGCCCGATACTCTGCTCCCGTGAGTTCCGATGTCGTCGTCCGCCGCGCCCGCACCTCGGATGTCCCCGACATCAAGCGTCTGGTCGACACCTACGCAGGCCGGATCCTGCTGGAAAAGAACCTGGTCACGCTGTACGAGGCGGTCCAGGAGTTCTGGGTGGCCGAGCTCGACGGCGAGGTCATCGGGTGCGGCGCACTGCACGTGCTGTGGGCGGATCTGGGTGAGGTGCGCACGGTCGCGGTCGATCCGAAGGTCAAGGGCCGCGGCATCGGGCACGCGGTCGTCGATCAGCTGCTGAAGGTCGCCCGCGAGCTACAACTGCAGCGGCTGTTCGTGCTGACGTTCGAGACGGAGTTCTTCAGTAGGCACGGCTTCGCCGAGATCGAAGGCACGCCCGTCACCTCCGAGGTCTACGAGGAGATGTGCCGCTCCTACGACATCGGTGTCGCGGAGTTCCTCGACCTGTCGTACGTGAAGCCCAATATCCTCGGCAACACCCGCATGCTGCTGAAGCTCTAGCGCTGAGTGAGCGTAGACGTGTCATTCCCGCGCGGAATCTGATGCGTCAGCGCTCAATGAATGACGCTGTGGATGGCGGAGCGCAGGCTGGCAGCTCGCCTGGCAGCGTTGCGCGCCATGGCTCAGGTATTCATTGGCTCCGAAGCCCTCGCAGCTGGCCGGGTGAACCGCTACCAGCTCGCGAACACCCACCAACGCGTCTTCCCCGACGTCTACGCTCCACGCGGAGATCTGACCCTGCTGGACCGCACCACGGCAGCCTGGCTGTGGTCCGGAAGGCAGGCAACCGTCACCGGCCGTGCAGCGGCAGCACTCCACGGTGCGAAGTGGGTCGACGCGGACATTCCGATCGAGCTCAATTTCGCCAACAATCGCAGTCCTCGCGGAGTCGTCACCCGCCGCGAAACTCTTCTGGGACAAGAGGTCACCAGCCGTGGCGGCCTACCTGTCACGACGGTCGCCCGGACCGCCTTCGATCTCGCGCGCCGTGGTACCCGCCGCAGCGGGATCGCTGACCTGGATGCGCTGGCCGACGCAACCCGTTTCCCGATCGGCGACGTACTCACCCTCGCCGACGCCCATCCCCACTTACGGGGCGTCCGACGCCTGCCTTCCATGCTGGAAGCCGTCGACGCCGGCGCGCAGTCACCGCGGGAGACATATCTCCGGCTTGATCTCATCGATGCGGGCTTCCCGCGTCCCCAGACGCAGATCCCGGTCGCCCGACCGAATGGTCGCTGGTACTACCTGGATATGGGCTGGCCCGAGATTCGCGTAGCCGTCGAGTACGACGGAGAGCATCACCGCACCAGCCGAACCGCCTACACCATCGACGTGGAGCGACAGGACTACCTGATAGCGATCGGGTGGATCGTGGTGCGCGTGCTGGCTGACCACTGGCGCACAGATGTCATCAGCAGGGCGCAGCGGGCGTGGGACGCCCGAACAAGGCGTGCCGCCAGTTGAGTGAGCGCTCAGGTGTCATTCCCGGGTGGAATATGACACGTGAGCGCTCAACCAAACGCTAGTAGTCCTCGTCGTCGTCATCATCGTCGGCGCTGCCACCGCGGATCAGCATCAGCGTCGCGGCCAGCTCGTCAGGTTTGACCAGCACCTCGCGGGCCTTGGATCCCTCCGAGGGCCCGACGATGTTGCGGGTCTCCATCAGGTCCATCAGCCGGCCGGCCTTGGCGAACCCAACCCGCAGCTTGCGCTGCAGCATCGAGGTCGAGCCGAACTGGCTGGACACCACCAACTCGACGGCCTGCAGGAAGACGTCCATGTCGTCACCGATGTCGGGGTCGACGTCGGTGCGTTCCCCGGTCGGCTTGGCGGCGGTGACGCCCTCGGTGTACTCCGGCTCGGCCTGGTCCTTGCACGCCTGCACGACGGCTTGGATCTCCTCGTCGCTGACGTAGGCGCCCTGCAGCCGCTCCGGCTTGCTGGCGCCCATCGGCAGGAACAGGCCGTCGCCCATGCCGATCAGCTTCTCGGCACCCGGCTGGTCGAGGATGACCCGGCTGTCGGTCAGCGATGACGTCGCGAACGACAGCCGCGACGGCACGTTGGTCTTGATCAAGCCGGTGACCACGTCGACCGACGGCCGCTGGGTGGCCAGCACGAGGTGGATACCGGCCGCGCGGGCCTTCTGGGTGATCCGCACGATGGCTTCTTCGACGTCACGGGGCGCGGTCATCATCAGATCAGCCAGCTCGTCGACGACCGCCAGGATCAGCGGGTACGGCTTGTACACCCGCTGGCTGCCCAGCGGCGCGGTGATCTCCCCGGAGCGCACCTTGGCGTTGAAGTCCTTGACGTGGCGCACCCGCGATGCCTGCATGTCCTGGTAGCGCTGTTCCATCTCCTCGACCAGCCAGGCCAGCGCGGCGGCGGCCTTCTTGGGTTGGGTGATGATCGGCGTGATCAGGTGCGGGATGCCCTCATAGGGCGTGAGTTCGACCATCTTCGGGTCGATGAGGATCATCCGCACTTCTTCGGGGGTGGCGCGGGCCAGCAGCGAGACCAGCATCGAGTTGACGAAGCTGGACTTGCCCGAGCCGGTCGAACCGGCCACCAGCAGGTGCGGCATATCGGCCAGGTTGGCGGAGACGAAGTGACCCTCGATGTCCTTGCCCAGCCCGATCACCAGCGGACGGTGATCGCCACGGGTGGACGGCGCCGTGAGAACGTCTGCGAGACGGACCGTTTCGCGGTCGGTGTTCGGCACCTCGATGCCGACGGCCGATTTACCCGGGATCGGCGCCAGGATCCGGACGCTCTCGGTGGCCACCGCGTAGGCGATATTGCGTTGCAGCGCAGTGATTTTCTCGACCTTGACGCCGGGGCCGAGCTCGACCTCGTAGCGGGTGACGGTCGGGCCCCTGGTGCAGCCGGTGACCGAGGCGTCGACCTTGAACTGCTGCAGGACCGACGAAATCCGCTCCACCATCTGGTCATTGGCCGGGCTGCGCCGCTTCGGCGGGTCACCCGCCACCAGCAGATCCAGCGACGGCAGGGTGTAGGGACCTTCGACCACCCGATCGAGAACCTTGGTGTCCTGCTTGGCAACGTCCGCCTCGACGATGTCTTCCTTGGGAGCCGGCTTCTTGCGCCGCGCCTTCACCGGTTCGGGAACCGTCGGCGCATCCTCCTCGAGCGGATAGTTGTCCAGCGGCGTGCCCACCGGCCCCTTCGCCCCCGGCCAGGCAGGCGCCTCGTCGGTGTAGGACCGCGGGTCGTCGTAGTAGCCGTCGGAGAAGTCGTCCGGCTCAGCCACTTCGGCGGCGGCGGGCTCGTCGTACTCGTCGTCGTACTCGTCGTCTTCGTCATAGCGGCCGCGCGTGCTGAACATCGCATAGAGCGTCTCGGGCACCTCGCGGATCGTGGTGCCGGTCAGCAGCAGCACCCCGAACAGTGTGGCGATGATGAGCAGCGGGGTGGCGATCCACGGGGTCAACCCGTCGGACAGCGGGCCGCCGATCGCGAAACCGATGAAGCCGGCGGCGCGCTGCCGGGCGGCCGGATCCTGCGGCGCACCCGACCACAGGTGCCACAGGCCCAGCACCGGCAGGGCGATCATGGCGCAGCCCAGGATCAAGCGTGGCCGGGCGTCCGGGTTGGGTTCGGTGCGCATCAGCAGCACCGCGATGACGGCGATGATGACGGGCAGCAGCACCACGGCACCGCCGACCAGGGTGCGCAGCACCGAGTCGATCCAGGCGCCCACCGGGCGGGCGGCGTCGAACCAGGAACTGGCGGCGATCACGACCGCGACGGCAAGCAGCCCGAGTGCCAGTCCGTCGCGGCGATGACCGGGCTCGATGTCACCGGCTCGACCGACCGAACGGGCGGTCGAGCCGGCCCCCTTGGCCAACATCAGCCAGGTCGCCCGCGCAGCCCGCCCACTGGCTGCTGCGGCGGTGGCGACCGGCGAGGAGTTGCGCTTCTTGGCAGGCTTACGCCGCGGGGCCGGCTTTGCCGGTCGCGACGTACCCTTTGACCTGGTCGTTCGCGCGCTTGAGCGAGCGGCCGTCTTGTTCGCCATGCGGGCAAGCCTAGTCGCAATTACCCCATCTGCACCACCCACAACACCCGTAACACGGCGCGTCGTTGCCAGACTGCGACAAAGGCCAACAAAGGCCGTTTATGGGGCCCTCACCCGCCTACCGGGACCCCATCGTGCGGCGATACGAAGCAGGGCTAACGTAAGCGCCGTCACACCTACTTCCGAGGAGCTCGCTCATGCCCGTCGTCGTCGTTGCCAGCTTCACCGTCAAGCCCGAATCCGTCGATGTCGTGCGCGAAGCCTGCAAGACGGCCGTCGCCGCGGTCCATGAAGAGCCTGGTTGCGACCTGTATGCCGTACACGAGGGCGATAAGACGTTCGTGTTCGTCGAGCAGTGGGCCGACGAGGACGCGCTCAAGACGCACAGCACCGCGCCGGGCGTGACCGCCCTGTTCGGCGCGATCGGCGAGCACCTGGACGGTGCGCCGGACATCAAGATGTTGCAGGCCATCCCGGCCGGTGACCCGGCCAAGGGCCAGGTTCGTCCGTAATCGTCATGGGTGAACTTGACGGCAAGGTCGCCCTGATCACCGGCGCGGCGCGCGGCCAGGGCCGCGCGCACGCGCTGAAACTGGCCTCCGAGGGCGCCAACATCATCGCGGTGGACCTGTGCGACCAGATCGCGAGCGTCCCCTACCCGCTGGCCACGCCGGAGGACATGGCCGCCACGGTCAAGCTCGTCGAGGACACCGGGGCTCGCATCGTCTCCCGGGAGGCCGACGTCCGTGACCGGTCGGCCCTGAAGGCCGCCGTCTACCAGGGCATCGAGGAACTGGGCCGGCTCGACATCGTGATCGCCAACGCCGGGATCGCCCCGATGGCCGACGACGGCGCCTGGCAGGACGTCATCGACGTCAATCTGACCGGCGTCTATCACACGGTCGACATCGCGATGAAGCCGATGATCAAGCAGGGCGATGGCGGTGCGATCGTGCTGACCAGTTCGGTCGCCGGGCTGGTGGGCATCGGTGCGCCCGTCGCCGGGTCGTTGGGCTACACGGTCGCCAAGCACGGTGTCGTCGGTCTGATGCGGGCGTACGCGAATTTCCTTGCGGCGTTCAATATTCGGGTCAACTCGGTCCATCCGGCCGGGGTGAACACCCCGATGATCGACAACGAGTTCACCCGGTCCTGGCTGGAAGGCTTCGCCCAGCAGATGCAGGGCGGCCCGGACATGAGCAATGCGCTGCCGGTGCAGACGCTGGAACCCGAGGACATCGCCAACGCGGTGTACTTCCTGGTCTCCGACGCCGGCCGCTATGTCACCGGGGTCACGCTGCCCGTCGACGCCGGGTACACCAACAAGCGCTGACATACGATCGGGTGACGATGACACCCGATCTGGACCTCACCAGCCTCCCGGCGTGGGCCGTCGAACCCGTTTGTCCGACCGCCGATCTGACCGGTCGCCAGTACACGGTGCTGGCCATCGGCGTCGAGGCCGAAGAGATCGCCTCGCGCTGGACCGACGAGATCAGCGCTGAGCATCGCGTGCATCTGGTCGCCGATGCTGCCGAGGCGTGTCGAGCATTGGACGCCGATCTCGCCGACGCTCTGGTCGGCTGGCGGCTGCTCCTGGCCGGTCCCGCCCACGCGTGCCTTCGGGTGCGCGCCCGCGCGATCGAACTCGGCGCAGCCGACGACGAGATCACCGTCGCCAGTACCGAAGTGGCCACCCGCGAGATCTATTGCGCGCACTGCCGGACCACCACCATCGCGCCCGCTGGATTGACCGAGGAGATCTCCTGTCCTGGCTGCGGGCGCGGGCTGTTTGTCTACTACCACGTGTCCCGGCGGCTCGGCGCCCACCTGGGATTCGCAACCAAAGCCGATGCGCCGTGAGCACGCTGACGCTGGAGGTCGTCGCGATCGACGACGGCGTGCCCGGGATCAGGACCCTGACCCTGGCCAGCCCCGATCGCGCCGTGTTGCCGTCGTTCACCCCGGGTAGCCACATCGTGATCCAGTGCGCCGACGGCGCCAACGCCTACTCGCTGACCGGCGAGACCACCTCGCCCCGCGAATATGTGGTGTCGGTGCTGGAATGCCCGCAGGGACGCGGCGGATCGCGCTGGATTCACCGGGACCTGACGATCGGGTCGGTCATCGTCGCGCACCGGCCGCGCAGCGCATTCGCCCCGGTGCTGCGTGCCAGCAGGCACCTCTTGATCGCCGCCGGTATCGGGATCACACCGATGGTGTCGCATCTGCGCAGCGCCCGGCGGTGGGGCCGTGACGTGCGGTTGCTCTACGTCCACCGGAAGGGCCGTGGTGCCTATGTCGACGAGATCGCCACACTTACCGATTCCGCGTCGTTCTTCACCGACCGCACGGCGTTCGTGTCCGAGCTCTCGCTCGAGCTGGCCAGCCAACCGTTCGGCACGCATGTCTACGTCTGCGGCCCAAGCCAATTCATCGACGACGTCGTTACCGCCGCCACCGCATTGGGCTGGCCGCCCAGCCGCATCCACGTCGAACACTTCGGCGGCGACCTGGCGCCCGGCGACCCGTTCGAGGTCGAATTATCCTGCAGCGGTGATGTTTTCACCGTCGAGTCGGGCGTATCACTGCTGGAGTCATTGACGGCCCGCGGACATGCCATCCCCAACCTGTGCCACCAGGGCGTGTGTGGGGAATGCCGAGTGCCGGTGCGCGCCGGGTCAGTGGTGCACCGCGACTTGTATCTGAGCGACGACGAGCGCCGCGACTCGATGATGGCGTGCGTCTCGCGCGGGTCCGGCCGTTTGGAGCTGGAGCTATGAGCCCGCTGGTATCGGCACCGGATCTGGTGGCGTCGTTCCCTTTTCCGTACACGGGAGATTCCTACCGCTACAGCACGAACATCGCGCCAGCCGGCGGCGTCGTCGCCACCGCGACCGGGCAGTGGGGCCAGCGGGTGGTGGATATCGACAGCGAGTACGCCCACGAACTCGCCGAGCGCCGCCGCATCCTGGCAGCCGACCCATCAAGGCACGCGGTACTCCCGCATATGCGCGTCGCCTGCTGGGACACCATGCTGGCGTTGATGACCGAACTGGCGACCGCCTACCCGGCGACCATATCGCTGACCCGCGACGGCGACACCTGGCATTGGCGCAACGAATTGCTGGGTATCGCCCAGGATTTCGTCATCGGTGACGAGTCGAGCCTGCCATGCGATCCGCTGGCCTACATCGCGAGCCAGGTGCAGGAGGACATCGTCCTGCTCGACCAGCGCGACGGCGACCTGTTCGCCGACGCGGGTGTGGTCACCTTCGCCGCGGGTTGGTCGTTCGGCTTCGACGTCGGGATGACGTTCCTCGAGATCCACGGCCCGGTTCCCCGGCTGCGGGAGACCGGGGTGATCACCAGAGCGCGGGAATTCCTGATGCGCCTACAGGCAGGCGACATCTACCGGCGCACCAACTGGTCGATGACGGTGGGGCGTCGGCTGGATGTGTCCACCGAGGCCATTCCCGAATGGCTGCCCGACCGCGACCACCTCGACGCGGTCGACGACGCGACATTCGGCCGGCTGATCCACCTGCGCGTGGAGGTTCAGCACCTGATCCGGCTGCCGGAGTCCGGGGCGATCTGCTTTCTGATCCGCAGCTACATGTTGCCGCTGACCGACATTGCCACCGTCGAAGAGTGGCGGGCGCGCACCGCGGCGGTGCTGGCCGAATTGCCGGACGACATGGTCGAATACAAGGGCCTGAGCCTCTACAGGGACCGCGCCGTGCGCTGGCTGCGCTCGCGCTGACCACCAGGGGCCTGCACCCCGGCCACGCCCGCGACAACGGTGAGCACCAGCATCGTCAGCAGCGGCCACACCGCGGGCGCGCCTTCGGCGATCAAACCGAGAGCGAAGCCGGCGACGATCATGCCGAGGCTGATGACGATGTGGGTACAGCTGATCAGCACGGCCGCGTCCGCGGGGTCGGCGTGATCGAAGATCCAGTCGTAGGCTGCCGGTAGCAGGGCTTGGTTCGCAACCGCCGAGAGCAGCATCGCCGGTCCGAACGCCCACAGTCCCGGCACGATCTGCCACTGCTGCGAGGCGATGCACAGGGCCGCTGCGGCCACGCTGATCAGTGCGCTGCAGGTATAGACACCCCGGACACCCAGATTCCTGCGGACGACGCGCCACAGCGGTATGCCGGTCAGCAACCCGACGCCGACGAACACCAGGAATTGATCGACATTGATACTGGTGCCCAGGAATTCGGCCGCATAGATCGCATAGAAGGTGGGCGTGAGGATCACCGGGACGAACATCAGGTTCGTCGCCAGGAACCGCCGCAGCCAGCGGTTGGCGCGCAGGTGGTGCCGCCCGGCATGCAACGTGTCGACCATGCGGGTCGGCCCCTTAGCCAGCTCCATGCCGGGGGCTCGCAACCTCGCGCAGCACAGGGCGCCCACCACCATTGCCGCGACGGAGATCCAGAGCAGATCGGCGTCGTGCCATCGGGGCGCATCAGGCAGCAGGCGCCCCGCCGTGAAGGCGGTGATGAGAACGACCAGTGCGCCGCTGTATCCCGCCTGCTTCAGCATGAGGTCGCCCCGTTCCTGGGCTGACAGCAACGCCGACATGGCCATCGGTGAGACCACCTGGGAGCTGCCGGTGACGGTGCCGATCAGCAGGCACGCCAACAACAGTGGATAGGCGAACAGCCACTGCGGCGCCAACGCGATATCGAGCGCAACCAGTGCGGTCAGTGCGGCTTGAGTCAGCGTGATGCCGACCAGCAGGCCGGTGACCGAATCCGTCAGACGTAATACCTTGGGGCCCAGGATGGTTCCCAGCATGGTTCCGGCGGTGAACGCCGGCGCCAGTAGCGCCACCACGACGGCCGGACTGCCGAGGTGATCCGCGATGTACGGGATGACGGCCGAGATACTGCTCACCTGGACGCCCACTTTGAAGAACGTGCCCTGGGTGAGCAGCGCGCGGTAAGTTCCGCCTTGTGCGGGACGCGTCATAAGCAGGAGAGCCTATCCGGCCGCGCGGCCGTAGTCGGCTAAACCTCGATGACGGTTGGCACAATCATCGGTTGACGCCGGTAGGTCTCGCCCACCCATTTGCCGACCGTGCGCCGCACCACTTGGGCGATGCGGACGGGGTCGGTGACATTGTCGGCGGCAAGCGATTCCAGCTCCGCCTCGACCTTGCGGGTAGCCGGCTCCAGCGCCTTGGGGTCCTCGGAGAAGCCCCGCGAGTACAGGTGCGGCGGTGCGGCCAGGCGCCCGGTCTCCCGCTTCACCACGATCGTCGCTGCGATGAATCCTGAACTCAGTATCAGCCGTTCGCCCAGCGTCGCCTCGCCGACGTCACCGGTGATGAGCCCGTCGACGAACATCTTGCCGACCGGCACCGCACCGGCGATGGCGACCCGGCCACCGACCAGGTCGACGCTGACGCCGCTCTCGGCCACCACGATGTTCTCCTCCGGCACGCCGCTGCGGGCAGCGAGTTTGGCGTTCGCGCGCAGCATGCGCCAGGTGCCGTGCACCGGCATCACGTTGCGCGGCCGCACCCCGTTGTAGAGAAATAGCAACTCGCCGGCATAGGCATGGCCCGAAACATGCACCCGTACTTGCTGATTGGTGACCACCCTGGCGCCGATCTCAGCCAGGCCGTCGATGACCCCATAGACCGCTTCTTCATTGCCGGGGATCAGCGACGAGGACAGGATGATCAGGTCGTCGGAGGTGATCGTGATGCTGCGGTGCTCCCCGCGCGACATCCGCGACAGCGCCGCCATCGGCTCGCCCTGCGTGCCGGTGGTGATCAGCACCACCTGCCCCGGCGTCATCTCCTCGGCCATCGCGATGTCGACGACGTCACGATCCTCGACGTGCAGGAAGCCCAACTCGCGGGCGATGGCCATATTACGCAGCATCGACCGGCCGACGAACGACACCCGCCGGCCCAATGCGACTGCGGCGTCGACGATCTGCTGCACCCGGTCGACGTTGGAGGCGAAGCACGCCACGATGACCCGCTGGCCCTCGGCGCCGCGCATCAGCCGGTGCAGATTAGGCCCGACCTCACTCTCCGACGGCCCCACCCCGGGGATCTCGGAATTGGTCGAATCGCACAGGAACAGGTCCACCCCGGCATCGCCCAGCCGTGACATACCCGGCAGGTCGGTCGGCCGTCCGTCGAGCGGCAGTTGGTCGAGCTTGATGTCACCGGTATGCAGCACCGTGCCGGCACCGGTGTGGATGGCGATCGCCAGCGCGTCCGGAATCGAGTGGTTGACCGCAAAGTACTGGCACTCGAATACTCCGTGGGTGCTGCGCTGTCCCTCGGCGACTTCCACGAACACCGGATTGACCCGGTGCTCACGGCATTTGGCGGCCACCAGCGCAAGCGTGAACTTCGAGCCGACCACCGGGATATCGGCGCGCATCTTCAGCAGGTATGGGATGGCGCCGATGTGGTCCTCGTGGGCGTGTGTGAGGACCAGGGCTTCGATGTCGTCGAGCCGGCCCTGGATCAGCCGCAGATCCGGCAGGATCAGGTCGACACCAGGTTCATCGTGGTTGGGGAACAACACGCCGCAGTCGATGATCAGCAATCGGCCGAGATGCTCGAAAACGGTCATGTTGCGGCCGATTTCGTTGATGCCCCCCAGCGCGGTCACGCGCAGACCTCCCGGGGCCAGTGGCCCGGGAGGTGACAGCTCCTCGTTCACCGGAGTCGCCCGGCCGACGACATCGTCATCGCAAGACTGCTGCCGCACGCAGGTCGGCGGCCAATTCGTCGATCTGCTCAGGGGTGGCCGGCACCTGCGGCAGCCGCGGGTCACCGACATCGATGCCCTGCAACCGCAGGCCTTCCTTGGCAAAGGTGACCCCGCCGAGTCGAGACTGCGCGGCGTTCAGCGGCGCCAGCGTCACACCGATCTTGCGCGCGGTCGCAATATCACCGGAGTTGAAGGCGGTCAACATGTCTCGAAGCTGGCTGGCCGCCACATGCCCCCACACACTGACGAAGCCGACCGCGCCCATCGTCAGCCAGGGCAGGTTCAGGGCGTCGTCACCGGAGTAGTAGGCCAGCCCCGTCTCGGCCATGATCTGCAGACCCCCGTGCAGGTCGGCCTTGGCGTCCTTGACCGCGACGATGTTGGGGTGCTCCGACAACGTGCGCAGGGTGTCCCACTCGATCGGGATGACCGAACGTGGCGGGATGTCGTAGAGGATCACCGGCAGATCGCCGGCATCGGCCACCGCCGTGAAGTGGGCGACCAGACCCGCTTGCGGAGGCCGCGAGTAGTACGGCGTGACGACCAGCAGGCCGTGGGCGCCCTCGGCCGCGGCGGTCTTGGCCAGGTGCACGCTGTGCGCGGTGTCGTAGGTGCCGACGCCGGCGACGATGCGGGCACGGTCGCCGACGGCTTCGAGGACCGCACGCAACAGCGTCAGCTTCTCTTCGTCGGTGGTAGTCGGTGACTCACCGGTGGTGCCGGACAGCACGAGCCCGTCGCAGCCGGAGTCCACCAGATGGGTGGCGACCCGCGCCGCGGCGATGGTGTCCAGGGTGCCGTCGGGCTTGAACGGAGTAACCATCGCGGTCAGAACTGTGCCCAATCGGGCGCTGACGTCGAATGCGCTGGTGCTCACGGACACCTAGATTACCCGCTTGCGTCAGGCCTCCGTAGCCAGCGGGGAGGTCGCCACCTCCGTGCCGTCGGCAAGTTCGCTGATCTGGAAGTCGGCGAAGACGGCAGGAGCGATATCTGTGAGTTGACGCAGGCAGACGATCGCCAGCCGGCGGATCTCCACGTCGGCGTGTTCGCTGGCCCGCATGGCGATGAAATGCCGCCAGGCCCGGTAGTTGCCAGTGACCACGATGCGGGTCTCGGTGTCGTTGGGCAGCACCGCGCGCGCCGCCTGACGGGCCTGTTTGCGCCGCAGCACGGCGTTCGGCTGGTCCGCGAATTTGGCTTCCAGCCGGGTCAGCAGCTCCAGGTAGGCGGCGCGGCTGGCGTCGGCGGCCTCGAGGAGGATCTGGCGCAGTTCCGGGTCGTCCTCCAGCCCGGGCGGCACGACCACCTGGGCGTCGTTCTCCGGCACGTACCGCTGCGACAGCTGGGAGTACGAGAAGTGCCGGTGCCGGATCAGCTCGTGCGTGCAGGACCGGGAGATGCCGGTGATGTAGAACGACACCGACGCGTGCTCGAGCACCGAGAAGTGCCCGACGTCGATGATGTGTTTGAGGTACGACGCGTTGGTGGCCGTCCGGGGATTTGGCTTGGACCAGCTCTGATAGCAGGCCCGGCCGGCGAACTCGACCAGTGCCTGGCCGCCGTCGGCGTCGGTGCTCCACGGCACGTCGGCGGGCGCCAGGAACTCGGTCTTGGCGATCAGCTGCACGCGCAGCGGCGCGGTCTCGGCCACGGGCTCACCTTAGCGCCCGAGCACGATGGGATCCTGAACCAGGCGATCGCGATCATCAAGGAGTCACATGCCCGACGTGCTGTGGGGAACCGATGTCGAGGCGTCGGACTATGCCGGTCACCGCGGCCTGCAGTACGCGCCTCGGCCAACGACATTCGCGAGCATCTTCGCCGAATCGCAGCGCTGGGCCGACCGCACGTTTCTGGTTCACGGCGCGCGGCGCATGACGTTCGCCGCCTTCGCCGAAGCGGTGAGCACCGGAGTCACCGCCCTACGTGACGAGGGTGTGCAGACCGGCGACCGGATCATGCTGTACGCGTACAACACCCCGAATTGGGTCGTCGCCTTGTGGTCGAGCTGGCTGAGCGGCGCCGTCCCGGTGCTCGCCAATCGCTGGTGGCGCCAGGCCGAACTCGAGCACGCGATCGGTCTTCTCGACCCGCAGCTCATCCTGACCGACACGTCACTGGACGGCGTTGCGCCAGAGAGGGCACGGGACATCGCCCGATTCACCGGCGATCGGCACGGGGCGGAGGCCGTCGGCTCGGAGGAAGTCACCGATCCCGATGCGACGTCGGCGATCCTGTTCACGTCGGGAAGTTCAGGCCTGCCGAAGGCGGTCGCACTGTCCCGGCGCGCCGTCATCGCCAACCAGCACAACCTGCTGGCCCGGACGAAGCGGCTGCCGCACCAGCAGCAGCCTGATGCCCCGCAATCGGTCGCACTGGCAAGCACCCCGATGTTCCACGTCGGTGGGCTGTCGAACCTGTTGAGCAACTACCTCACCGGCGGCCGGATCGTGATCCCCGAAGGGCGGTTCGACGCCCGCCAGGCACTCGAATTGATCGAACGCGAGGGTGTGCACAATTGGGGCGGCGTCCCCACGATGGCGATCAGGGTGCTCGAGCACCCTGACTTCGACACGTTCGACCTGTCGACGTTGCGCTCATTCCCGCTCGGCGGATCAGCCGTACCCACCGCGCTGCTCGACCGGCTGCGCGTCCGGCTGCCCCAACTCGGCCGTCGAGGACTCGGCAACACCTGGGGCATGACCGAAGCCGGCGGATTCCTCACGGCCGCAACAAGTCCCGACTTGGACAAGCACCCCGGCACCGTCGGCCGGCCCTATCCGGTCGTGGAACTACGTATCGACCGGCCCGACGCCGACGGCATCGGGGAAATCCTGGCGCGCTCACCAACGGTGATGAACGGCTATGTCGGAGTGGACGACGGAACCCTCGACGACGACGGTTGGCTGCACACCGGCGACCTCGGCCACCTCAACGGCGAGGGTTATCTGTTCATCGACGGTCGCGCGAAAGACATCGTCATCCGGGGTGGCGAGAACATCAGTTGCGGCCAGGTGGAAGCCGCCCTGTCGACCCACCCGGCGGTCGTCGAGGTGGCCGCCATCGGGCTCCCCCACCCCGACCTTGGCGAGGAACTCGCTGCCGTGATCGTCCACCGCGACGGCGATACCGCACCGACGGAGGCGGAACTGCGCGCTCACGTGATCGACGCGCTGGCCTACTTCGCCGTCCCGACCCGCTGGCATATCAGCACCACGGCGCTCCCGACGCTCGCCGGCGAGAAGATCGACAAGAAAAGTCTCGCCGCCCGCTTCGCGTGACGGCCTCGCTCACACCACCTTGCGCAGCAGGGGAGCCAGCTCACCGCGGCGACCGACCGTGACACGGCCGAGCCCCAGCCAGGACGCCATCGTCTGGAGTTCGGTGGCCAGCCGCGGTGCGACCACCGCCGGCTCCTGGCCCGGCTCGACGAACGCCCCGACCACGTTCAGCGCATCGCTGGTCCGCTCGGCCTTGAGATCGACGCGCCCGACCAGCCGTCCGTCGAGCAGGAACGGCCACACGTAATACCCGAACTGGCGCTTGGGTTGGGGCGTGTAAATCTCGATGCGGTAATGGAATTCGAACAGGCGCTCCACCCGCGGGCGGAAGAAGATCAGCGGGTCGAACGGGCACAGCAGCGCCGTGCCGCGATCCACCCGGGGCACCGTCTGCCCGGCGCGAAGGTACGCCGGAGCCGACCAGCCGTCGACCTCGACCTCCTCCAGCTCACCCTCAGCGACCAAGGCGGCGACCGCGGGCTTGCTCTGCTTCGGATTCAGCCGGAAGTAGTCGCGCAGATCGGGTTCGGTAGCCACCCCGAGCGCGCCCGCAGCGCGCAGCACCAGCTCCCGGACGGCCTCGCCGTCGTCGATGTCACGCGCGAACACCTCGGGCGGCAGCACCCGCTCACTGAGGTCGTAGTGCCGCGCGAAGCCGACCCGGGTCGCCGTGGTCAGCGCTCCGGAGGCGAACAGCGCTTCGGCCACCCACTTGGTGTCACTGCGGTCCCACCACGGGCCCTTGCGCCCACGCGGCTCGGATTCCATGTACGCCTCGATCTGGCCCGCGGTGCTCGGGCCGTGTTCGGCGACGGTGGCCAGAATGTTCTCGGCCAATTTCGGGTTCTTCCTGACGATCTCGGTGCCCCAGCGGCCGTGGGTGTATTCCCGCATGCGCCAACGCAATAGCGGCCAATCCTCGACCGCCATCAGTGCGGCCTCATGGGCCCAGTACTCCACCAGCAGCCGCGGCGACCGGGCGCTGTGGCTCCATGCCGCGCCGTCGAGCACGTCGCGGTCGTAGGGGCCGAGCCGGCTGAACACCGGGGCGTAGTGGGCGCGCACCGCGACCGACACCGAGTCGAGTTGCAGCACCTGGATGCGGCTGATCAGCCGGCGCAGGTGCGCGCGGGTGACAGCCCCGCGCGGCTGGGGCTCGGCCAGGCCCTGCGCCGAAACGGCAACGCGGCGGGCCTGATCGGTGGACAGCCGCGTCATGCCCGCAGGTAACGGTGGAACCGGTAGCGCAGCCCTGAGGTGCTGGTCTGCCAATCCTCCGAGGTGCCTACCCAGGATTCGTCGAGAAGCGGGGCCAGGGCGTCGTCGTCCTCGAGGCGCAGGTCGATCTCGACCTCGGTCACCTCGCAGTGGGTCGCCAGGGGTAGAGCCAGGTGGTAGATCTCCGCCCCGCCGATCACCCAGGCGTTGTCCTCGCGCACCTCGTCCAGTGCGCCTATCACGGTCGCTCCGTCAGCCATGTAGTCAGCTTGCCGGGTGAGTACGACATTTTTTCGCCCCGGCAGTGGCCGCACCGACGCCGGCAGCGATTCCCAGGTGCGTCGGCCCATCACGACGGTGTGCCCCATCGTGAGGTCCTTGAAGCGCGCCAGGTCCTCAGGAAGCCGCCACGGAATGCCGCCATTACGGCCGATGATGCCTGAGGTCGACTGCGCCCAGATCAGGCCAACACTCATACCGCAACCGGCGCTTTGATCGCCGGATGCGGATGGTAGTTGCGGATCTCGACGTCCTCATAGGTGTAGTCGAAGATCGAATCACGCTGAGCGAGAATCAGTTCCGGGTACGGACGCGGGTCACGGCTGAGCTGCTCGGTGACCTGCTCGACGTGGTTGTCGTAGATGTGGCAGTCACCACCGGTCCAGACGAACTCCCCCACGTCCAGTCCGGCCTGGGCGGCCATCATGTGGGTGAGCAGCGCGTAGCTGGCGATGTTGAACGGAACACCCAGGAACAGGTCGGCGCTGCGCTGGTAGAGCTGGCAGCTCAGCCGTCCGTCGGCGACATAGAACTGAAAGAACGCGTGACACGGCGGCAGTGCCATCTGCGGGATCTCCCCGACGTTCCATGCCGACACGATGTTGCGACGAGAGTCGGGGTCGCGCTTCAGCAATTCGAGCGACGCGCTGATCTGGTCGATGTGCTCGCCCGACGGTGTCGGCCAGGATCTCCACTGGACGCCGTAGACCGGGCCGAGATCGCCGGTGGGAGAGGCCCATTCGTCCCAGATCGTGACTCCGTGCTGCTGCAGCCAGGCGACATTGGAGTCGCCACGCAGGAACCACAGCAGTTCATAGACGATGGACTTCAGATGCACCTTCTTGGTGGTGATCAACGGGAAGCCGACCGACAGGTCGTAGCGCAGCTGATGACCGAACAGGCTGCGGGTGCCGGTGCCGGTGCGATCGGATTTCGGGGTGCCCACTTCGTGCACAAGTCGCAGGAGATCCTCGTACGGCGTGGCGATCGGCACGCCGCTCAGCTTACGTCCGGTAGTGGAGAGTACAAACGAAGCCATGCCGACCATCTCTGACACCGTCACCACCGCTGATGGCACCTGTCCGGTCACCCTGGCCGTCCCCGAGGGGCAAGGTCCGTGGCCCGCGGTGATCATGTATCCCGACGCGGGCGGCACCCGTGCGACGTTCGTCGACATGGCAGCCCGGCTGGCGGGCCTTGGCTACGTGGTGCTGGTGCCCGATGTGTACTACCGCAGCGGCGACTGGGCACCGTTCGACATGGCGACCGTGTTCGGTGACGGGGCCGAGCGGCAGCGGCTGTTCTCGATGATCGGCAGTGTCACCCCCGACGCGACGGCAGCCGACGCCCGCGCGTTCTTCGATTACCTGGCGGCTCGGCCCGAGGTCAGCGGCGAGAAGTTCGGCACCACCGGCTACTGCATGGGCGGCCGCACCTCGCTGATCGTCGCCGGCCTGGTGCCTGAGCGGGTCGCGGCGGCCATGTCGTTCCACGGCGGCGGACTGGCCTCCGACGACTCGGCGAGTCCGCATCTGCTGGCCGACAAGATCGGCGCCACGGTCTACGTCGGCGGGGCGCAGGACGACGCATCGTTCACGGCCGCCGACGCCGAAACCCTGGACAAGGCACTGACCGATGCCGGGGTCGAGCACACCATCGAGTGGTATTCAGCCGCGCACGGTTTCGCGGTGCCCGATAATCCGCCGTACGACAAGGCCGCCGCACAACGGCACTGGGACGCGATGAGGGACTTTTTCGGGGCTCACTTGCCCGCCTAGGCTTCCTCGTGGTGGTGGCTTCGACGCAGGCTGGCCATCGCGCGGATGACGCCGCGAGAGGCGTAGACCGCGACGATGCCCGACAGCACGATCAGGATGATGAACATCATCAGCCAGTTGCTGCGGCTGTGCGGCACATTCCACCAGACGATGGTGAACAGGACCGCACACACGAAGACCACGATGTCGCGCCAGTTGCCCTTGTAGGACGCGGCGATCTCGCGCAGTTCGCGGCTTTTCTCGGTGGCGGTGATGAGGTCGACGATGCGCTCGTCGATGCTCTTGCGCAGTGCCGCGCGCAGCGCGACGTTCTCCTCCGGGATCTTGTCGAGCAGCTCGATATCGTCCTTGATCGCACCCCGAACATCGGGTCCCCTCAGATTGCCCGCGGCGACACCCAGCAGCGCGCCACCGGCGATCGGAGCTGCCCCCAGCGCAATATCAGCGATTCCCATGGCGCCTCACTTCGTTCGGAACGCGGTTGTCGTTCCCACTGACCGTAGGGCCGACCGCAGGCGGAATGACGGATTTTGGCTGGGCGAGCCGATCACGACCGGAGGGCGACACCGATCCCAGCGATACGTTTGCAGAGTGACAACGCCCGCGCCAACGCCGGCGCGTTAGCGACGTTGGCCGGCAATCCTCGACAGAGACTGGACTTTCCCTGCCGCCGGGCCTTGTTCAAGGCTGCGCCATCAATGTCGCCGCGAGGGTGGCACCAAGGTTCCAGCATTCCTCGACATCCGCCTTGGCCGGCTTGCCCATCACCACGACGTTGTCCGCTGCCCGCACCCAGCCCAGCCCGGCGGTGATGCCGTCGATGGCACGCTGAGCCCCCTCGGTGCCTTCGTTGCCATGCAGGTAGACACCGAACGGCCGGCCGCGGGTGGAGTCCAGTAGCTGGTAGTAGGACTGGTCGAAGGCGTGCTTGAGCGCGCCGCTGATGTAGCCGAGGTTGGCGGGTGTGCCCAGTAGGTAGCCGTCGACCTCCAGCATCTCGACCGGCGAGACCGTCAGTGCCGGCCTGCGCACCACCTCGACCCCCTCGATCTCGGGATCGGTGGCCCCGGCGAGCACTGCCTCGAACATCTCCTGGCAGTGCGGCGACGGCGTGTGGTGCACGATCAACAGGCGCTTCATCGCTTCTGCCCTGCTTGCATGGCAACAGCTTTGCGCATCGTCTCGCGGGCGCGACCGCGATCCCCGGCATAGTCGTAGGCCCGAGCCAGCCGGTACCACCGCTGCCAGTTGTCCGGGTCGGCTTCCAGCTCGGATCGCACGGTGTCGAACAGGGCGTCGGCGGCAACGCGTTCGATCCGGCCCCCCGGAGACCGCGGGAGACCGCTCACGTCGAGCTCCATGCCGTCCTCGCCGGCCAGCCGGGCCAGCCGCTGATGAGCAAAACCGGCCCGCAGTGTCGCGACCATCGCCCACGCCCCGACGACCGGCAGGATCAGCACCCCGATGCCGAGCGCGATGGCGACCGGCGTGCCGGTGCCGATCAGCGTGATCCCCGTGCGGCCCAGCAAAACGAAGTAGACCACCAAGGCCGCACACATGAGGCCGATCAGCAGCTGGATGCGCAGCGCACGGTTCACAGGTCGAGCAGCGGTTCGATTCCGATGGTGAGCCCGGGCCGGCTCGCAACCTGGCGGACGGCGAGCAGGACGCCGGGAACGAACGAGGTGCGATCGAGGCTGTCGTGCCGGATGGTCAGCGTCTCGCCCAGAGTGCCGAACAGCACTTCCTGATGGGCGACCAGCCCGGTCAGCCGAATGGAGTGGACGGGAATGCCGTCGACGTCCGCACCGCGCGCCCCCTCGAGCCCGGTACTGGTGGCATCGGGATTGGGCGGCAAGTGCTTTCGCGCCTCGGCAACCAACTTCGCTGTGCGCGTCGCGGTGCCCGACGGGGCGTCGGCCTTGTGCGGGTGGTGCAGTTCGATGACTTCCACCGATTCGAAATAGGGCGCCGCCTTCTGCGCGAAGTGCATCGACAGCACGGCACCGATCGCGAAGTTGGGGGCGATGAGAACAGCGGAGGCGGGGTTGCCGGCCAGCCATGAACGAACCGTGTCGATGCGCTCGTCGGTGAAACCGGTGGTGCCGACGACGGCGTGGATTCCGTTGTCGATGAGGAACTTCAGGTTGTCCATCACCACATCGGGGTGGGTGAAGTCGATGACCACTTCGGTGTCGCTGTCGGTCAACAATGACAGGGCGTCACCGGCGTCCACCTCGGCGCTCAGAGTCAGATCGTCCGCCGCGCGCACCGCCTCACACATGGTGGTTCCGACTTTGCCTCTGGCTCCCAGTACCGCAACTCGCATGGGTGCAGCGTAGCGAGGCGCGCTCACCCCGATACGGACAGACCGCCGAAGGCGACGAGCACGAAGACAACTCCGAACAACGTCGCCGCGAATAGGCCCTCGGCGATATACCGGAGCTGGGTGAGGGCGATCGAGAGCAGGGCGAACACGCCGGCGAGAACAAGCGGTAAGAGAGGCATGAACAGCCAGTAGTAGACGAACGGCGTGGCCGTCATCACCACCAGACCGAGGACGAATCCGGCTACCAGCGGCGCAAGCGGCGGTGGCGGCGACGCCGGTGGCCATCCGGGATCTCGGGGGTACTCAGATTCCCACGACATCACAGCCGCCACAGCCAGGACTGAATCGCGACCGTGCCGAACACAATCCACGGGGACAGTGCGCAGACGATCAGGGCAACACCAAAAGTACGTCCAGCGGTCCCCGACACGAAGAGCAACCACGACCCGCCGAGAACCATCAGACCACTGATGACGATCACGATGAACAATCCGACTGGCGGGACGAGCGGATGGGCGGCGGTCTCGCTTCGGTACGCCATCACCACCACGAACAACATCCCGGAAAAGAACCCGCCGAAAACAGCGCCCCAGAAAACGGCCAGCCTGCTTCGGATTCCGTATTCGTCGCCCGACATCACCACCATCCTAGGGTTCATTTTCCGACCGGCACCCGGACGTGTTCGTCGATCGGCCCCAGTTCGACCGACGGGTAAAGCGTGCCGATCGGCAGGAGCGGGGCGACGGGTGCGGGCACGTAGCGCCCCGAGGCGTCATCGGCGAATTCACCCATCAGCCCGGGCCCGATCTGCTGAGTAAACGGCAGTCCGACGAGCGGCCCTTCAGGCCCGATGTTGCGTGGCACGATGCCGGCGACGGGAGTGGTCATGCCTGCGCGGTCGTTGTAGATCTCGATCGCCGGGAAGTCGGAAATAAGTCCGCCCGCGCTGGGTCCGGCATCCGTCGGTTTGATCACGAGTCGGCCGTTGACATTCCATGGGCTGGACTTCGCGAGTTCTTCGCCGCCCGGCGAGAACGGATCGGCTGCGCGATAGTCGATCAGTACCGAGCCATTGGGGTTCTGACTCACGCGCACATCCGGTGTTCCCGTCTTCGCCTGGCCGTTCATCACCGATGGGTTCTGCCGGGCGACGACGAGTCCGTTCTCGTAATCCACGTAAATGGACACCCTTGACTCCTCGGGACCAGCCGACGGGTCGAAAGCCCTTCCGTCGCCGAGGTTGTCGCCGGACGGGGTCCACGCCGTGTCGCCGGGGATGAACAGATTGCCACGCACGACTCCCTGGCCGGGCACGGGCCGTATTCGTCCAACCACAATGTGCGGCGGCACCCCCGCGTTCTTGGTGTCGTAACTGTGTGGATCGAGCGCCGCGGCGGTGTCCCAGTCAGCGGCGGTGGCCGGATCGCGGCCGAAAACCTCATGGAAGGCGGCGATTTCGTTGTCACGGCGGTGTGCTCGCAGTCCAAATCCCGGCGACTGCGGGAAATCCGGTCCGATACCCAGAGCCTGAAGGCCGGCGTCGCTGATGGCGGCGGCGAGTTCGGCATCGATCTCGTCGGCACGCTGTTTCAGCCGTACCAGCCGGGCCGCGATGTCCTTGGCCGCCGCTTCCACCATCGCCTGCTCGGCGACTGACTGCGCGGCGAAGATGTACCACGTCACGGAGCCGGACACGGTGTCGACCGTGATGCCCCAGGCTGCCGCCTCGGCCTGGATCTCGTGCAACTCCTCCTTGATGGAAGCCACTCGCGGGGCTGCTCTCGTTGCCGCTTGGGCGACAAACTGATAGCTGTCAGCGTGGCAATACAGCTCTTGTCGGGTCTGCCACATCGCGGCACGCGCCGCGTCGGCGGCGTTACCGTCCCAATGAATGCCGTCGATGATCGCCCCGAGCTGGTCGGCAGTCATTCTGGTGGCCCTGCCCTGCCCGTCAGCCGCACTCGCGACCGCGTTGATGGCCGACGGTTCCCACCGCTCAATATCCACGAGCGACAAACCCACTCGTCCACCTCCCTTTGCCGCGCTGACAAAAAACTAGGCGATCGGGCGGAGCCGCACCAGTCACCTCAACTCAGTGCCGCAAACACATCCCACCACGGGTCGCCACGTCCTACGATCTCGATTGGGGAGGTCGGGGGATGTTCAAACAAGCAGGGTTGGCCGTGCTGATGAGCGCCGCACTCATCGCGTCGGCACCGATGGGCAATGCGGCAACCGTTCTCACGCTCGAGGGCGGCTTGGTCGGGATGCAACACATCTGGCATTTCACGCCGCTGCAGCTTCAGGGCGACCTGTGCACGTCGCCCAACCACTGTCAGCCGGTCGACTACTTCGCGTTTCCGGGTGGCGCGTTCACCGATCAGGGTGCGGCGAAAGTCGTGCAGGCAATCGATGCCCTGCCCGACGACGAGCAAATCGTTCTGTTTGGGCACAGCCAGGGCGGGCAGGTCGTCTACTCCGATCTGCGCCGCTTTGCCGCCGACCCGTCGAGCGCTCCGGATCCGTCGAGGCTGACCTGGGTGTCGATCGGCAATCCCGAGAACGCATACGGGGGCAGGCGAGCCAAGACCGAGACCGCCACCGATCCGTGGCTGCCACCCGACACCGCCTACACCGGCACCGAGGTCATCCGGCAATACGACGGGTGGGCCGACTGGCCGGACGATCCGCGCAACCTGCTCGCGGTGGCCAATGCCGTCGTCGGGATGTTCTCGATTCACACGAACTACCGCCAGGTCGATCTCGAGGACCCGAACAACGTCCGGTTCACGCCCGAGGTGAATGGGCAGCCGGGCAATGTGACCTATGTGTGGGTGCCCACCAAGACGCTGCCGCTGGTCGCCTGGGCCGGCCCGCTCGCGCCGGCGTTGGACAACGCCCTGCGGCCGATCATCGAGAAGGCCTACCACCGGCCCGTCGACATCCCCGATCCCACTGCGCCTGCCAGCGCGTCCAAGCGCGCTGCCACCAAGGTCGCGAAACCGGACAGTAAACCGAAACCGAAGTCGTCGACGGCGTCTTCGGCGCGCCGAAAGTAACGCTACGGCGATGATCGGCGCGATTTCCCGCCGTGGCGTTACGTTGGGCGCCAGGGGCATTGGCACGCTAGAGCGGCGCGGCACCCCGCAGGTGTTCGAAGATCAGCGACGTCTGTGTACCGGCCACATCAGGGTCGGCGTTGAGATTTTCCACCACGAACGAGCGCAGATCATCGGTGTCGCGGGCAGCGACGTGAATGATGAAGTCCTCGGCGCCGGCCAGGAAGTAGACATCCATCACCTGCGGCTTGCGCCGGATCTTCTGGATGAAGTTGCGGATGCGGCCGCGAGCGTTGGCTTGCAGGCTCACCGAGATCATCGCCTGCAGCGACAGCCCGATCGCGGCGGGATCGATATCGGTGTAAAAACCGCGAATCACACCGAGGTCCTGCAGCCGCCGCACCCGGCCATGGCAGGTGGACGGGGCGATGCCGACGGCGTCGGCCAGCGCACTGTTGGAGATCCGCGCATCGGCGTGCAGGGCCGCCAGAATCCGCCGGTCCACCTCATCGAGCTCGGTGGCCCGAACATCCTTCGGCGCACCCCCCGAACGGACAGTACTTTTCGTCGATCCTTCGATCATATCGGCATCTTAGCGAATCTTTGTCGTCTTGATTGCCTTCATATCGATAGTTCTTCACAATTCTCCTAAGCCAATTCCCGAATTAGGAGCGATCATGCGTGTCGGCATCCCGACCGAGATCAAGAACAACGAGTACCGCGTCGCCATCACCCCGGCCGGCGTGTCCGAGCTGGTCCGCCGTGGTCACGAGGTGCTCGTGCAGGCCGGCGCCGGCGAGGGTTCGGCCCTCCACGATGCCGATTTCAAGGCTGCCGGCGCGCAGATCATCAACACCGCCGATCAGGTGTGGGCCGAAGCCGACCTGCTGCTCAAGGTCAAGGAACCCATCGAGCCCGAATACGCGCGCATGCGCAAGGGCCAGACCCTGTTCACCTACCTGCACCTGGCCGCATCGCGGCCGTGCACCGATGCCCTGCTGGCGTCGGGCACCACCTCCATCGCCTACGAGACCGTGCAGACCGCCGATGGCGCGTTGCCGCTGCTGGCCCCGATGAGTGAGGTCGCGGGCCGACTCTCCGCTCAGGTCGGCGCCTACCACCTGATGCGCACCCAGGGCGGTCGCGGTGTTCTCATGGGTGGCGTCCCCGGCGTCGCCCCGGCCAAGGTCGTCGTGATCGGCGGCGGTATGGCCGGTGACAACGCCGCCGCCGTCGCCTGGGGCATGGGCGCACACGTCACCGTGTTCGACCTCAACGTCAACATCCTGCGCAAGATCGACGCCGAGTACGGCGGCGCCATCGAGACCCGTTACTCCTCACGGCTCGATCTGGAGGACGCGGTCAAGCAGGCGGACCTGGTCATCGGCGCCGTATTGGTGCCCGGCGCCAAGGCCCCCAAGCTGGTCACCAATGCGACTGTGGCACAGATGAAGCCGGGCGCGGTCCTGGTGGACATCGCCATCGATCAGGGTGGCTGCTTCGAGGATTCCAAGCCCACCACGCACGACAACCCGACCTTCAACGTGCACGACGCGGTGTTCTACTGCGTCGCGAACATGCCGGGCGCTGTCCCACGGACCTCGACCTACGCACTGACCAACGCGACCATGCCCTACGTCATCAAGCTCGCCGACAAGGGCTGGCAGGACGCGTGCCTGTCCGATCCGGCGCTGGCCAAGGGTCTGTCGACCCACCAGGGTCATCTGCTCAACCACGAGGTCGCCCACGACCTCGGCCTGCCTTACACCGATCCGGCCGGCCTGCTCACGTAAACCTTGGTGAGCCAACGGCTCACCCGCACACAGCGGACCGGGACAGCTCATCGAGCGTCCCGGTTCGTTGGTGTTTAGGCCCTACATGCCGGCCGGCGGGTGACCCAGGCAGATCAGCGCGCCCAGCGGATCCCTGATCGCCGCCAGAGTGCCGTACGGCGTCTCCTCCCCGGGCATCAGGATCTCCGCGCCGAGGGCCTCGGCCTGTTTGACGGTCGCGGCCACGTCGTCCACGGTGATGTACACCTGCCAGAACGACGGCACCTCGGCAGGAAAGAGCTTGGCCGCGTCCATGATTCCCGAATAGGCGCTCTCCCCGGCGAAGACCTGCCCGTAGTGCTCCGGCCCGACGGCATCCGGGGCGCCGCCGGTTCCGATCTCCTCGATGCGGGCGCCCAGAACCGCCCGGTAAAACGCCAGTGACGCGTCGTAGTCCTTGCTCTGACATTCGAACCAGTACGGGGTCCCGTGCTCACCCCACTCGGTGAAACCCGGATGCGTGCCGGGCTGCCAGAATCCGATGACGGCGCCGGCGGGGTCGACGACCACCATCATCGAACCCAGATCGCCGACCGCCATCGGCGGCACCATCACCGTCGCGCCCGCCGCCTGCGCCGCCGCGACGGTGGCCTCGCCGTCGCTGGTGTGCAGGTACACCGACCAGATATTCGCCGGACCCTCCCCCATCGGTGGGATCAGCCCGGCGACCCGCTTACCGTTGCGCGTGAAGTTCTGGTAGCCGCCGAATTCCGGGTTGGCGGGTCCCTCAAGCACCCAGCCGAAGATCTCGCCATAGAACTCGGCGGCGCGGGCGGGATCACTGCTCATCAAGTCGAACCAGATGGGCGCCCCGATCGGGGCAGCGTACTCACTCACGATGAATCCTTTCGGCTGATGTCGTCGTGAAGATTGACTCTCACGTGATCGGAAACTCATCGCGGCCGCGTCAAATTCAGTCGAACAGCTCGCCGTCGACGTAAAACCAGCGACGGGCTCTCACCGCGAACCGGGACCGCTCATGCAGCGTCCCACTTCGCCGCCCGTCTCGGTAGTGCGCACGGAATTCGACCTCGCCGGTCTGGTCTTCCTCGCGGCCGTCGACGGTGTCGACGATCTGCAGACCGGTCCAGGTCAGGCCGTCGTCCGGCGTCAACGCAGCGGGCCGGGTGCGCGGATGCCAGGTCTGCCAGATGTAGTCGAGGTCGCCGACGGCGTAGGCGCTATACCGGGACCGCATGAGCTGTTCGGCGGTGGCGGCCTGCCCCTCGCCCCGGTGCAGCGGCAGACAGCAACGGCCAAACGGCTCACCAGAACCACAGGGGCACGCGACGTTCGGTTGCATCCTTGTGGTGGCTATCCCTGGCCGAGCAACGCAGGCAACGCCAACGTGGCCACCTCGCCGACGAGGTCGCGCAGAGCCGGCGTGTTCGCGTCTGTGGTTTGCGTGCGGGTCATGACCGCCAGAAGCATGCGCTCGCCCTTGGGTCCGAATGCGATGCCAACATCGTTGGTGCTGGCGAAATCACCCGATCCGGTTTTGTCGGCGGTGGTCCAGCCGGGCCGCAGGCCGGCCCGCATGCTGGAGGTGGTGTTGGCCCGCATCCAGTCCTCGAGCTGCCTGCGATGCGGCTCGTCGAGAACGGTGCCGGTCAGCACGGCCAGGATGCCGCCGCCGAGTGCACGTGGGGTACTGGTGTCACGCGGATCGCCCGGTAAAGCCGAATTCAGTTCGGTTTCCCAACGGTCCAGCCGGGTGCGGTCGTCACCGATGGACCGGGCGAACGCGGTGATCGCCGGCGGGCCGCCGATGACTCGCAGCAGGAGGTTGGCGGCGGTGTTGTCGCTGACCTGCAGGGCGGCGGCACACAGATCCGAAAGTGCCATCGGCTTACCGACATTCGGCTCGGTACGCGGGGAATTGGCCCTCAGCAGCTCCGGATCGACCACGACGGTGTCGGTGAGCCGCAACTCCCCCGCCTGGGCCTTCTGCAGCACCCGGGCCGAGAGGTAGGCCTTGAACGTCGAGCACATCGCGAACAGGTCGCCGTCGCGGTGCGCCACCTCGACCTTCGAGCCCAGGTTCTGCCCGTACAGACCGACGAAAGCGTTGTGCCGCTTTTCCAGTGCGGCGATGCGCGTTCCGATCGGAGGCAGTGGCTCAGCCGGATCACGCAGCGTCGGGCGCGCCGGGGACTCCTTGCCTCCACAGGCCGCGACGGCGGTCAGCGCCGCGCATGTGACGAGCAATCGGCGACGCGAGAGGCTCATCCCACATCCCGGGCCAGTGCGGCGACGATATCGCCTGCGCTGCCCCCACCGGATCGACGCCACGAGGTGCCCGCCCACAGATTGGTGCCGTTCGGGTCGCCCGCGGCGACCGCGGCCCTACGCAGCGGGCCGGTCATCTGATTGACCTCCGGATAGCCCAGCGGCGCCACGTCGTCATAGCGCGCAGTGAATCCGTTGGCCAGGCCACGCGCGTAGCGGCCCGAAAATGCCCGTGTCACCACGGTTTCGGTGAAGTTCTCGTCGGTCAGAGCTGCCCGGTGCGCGCCGTTGGTGCCCGCCTCGTCGGCCAGCAGGAACGCGGTGCCGGCTTGCGCCGCGACAGCTCCCTCATCCAGGACCCGTCGCACATCAGCCGCGCTGGCGAGACCGCCGGCGGCGATCACCGGCAGGTCGTAGGCCGCGGTGATGGCGGCCAACAACCCGTCCAGAGGCTCGTCGCCGGGCAGCGCGACGGGATCGAATGTGCCGCGGTGCCCGCCTGCTTCCGGGCCTTGGACCACAAGGACGTCCGCACCGGCCGCCACCGCGACCGCCGCCTCGTCCAGGTTCGTCACGGTCACCGCGGTCAGCACACCGCGTTCACGCAGGCGGCCAAGGACTTCCGCGTCCGGGCATCCGAAGGTGAACGACGCCACCTCCGGCGCGGTGTCGGCGACCACGTCGAGCTTGGCCAGCCACGCGTCGTCGTCGGCCTTGGGCTGACCGACCTCGGCGTCGTAGTGTTCGGCCAGGGGAGCCAGCAGGTCGCGGTAGTGGTCCAGCCCCTCGGGGGTGGCCGCAGACGGTTGCGGCACAAAGATGTTCACACCGATCGGAGCCGAGGTCAGCGAGCGGGCTCCGGCGATGACATCGGCGAATGCGTCGGCGCTCAGATAGCCGGCCGCCACGAATCCCAGACCGCCGGCATTGGATACCGCCGCGGCGAGAGCGGGCGTACTCGGACCTCCTGCCATTGGTGCACCGAGAATGGGTACGGCCAAATCCTGCAGGCTGAAGGTCACGGCTAGCTCCTGATGGTCCGAAGTGGCTGTGGCAGTGAGCGTTTTGATTTGTGCGGGCCCAGGATGGCCGCACCGAATGGCTTGGTCAGCACCTGGCGGGCGATCGCGTTGACCTCGTCGAGGGTCACTTCGTCGATGCGCTGCAGCGTGGTGGAGATGCTGCGGTATTCGCCGTAGTTGAGCTCGCTGCGGCCCAGTCGGTGCATCCGCGACGCGGAATCCTCCAGGCCGAGCACCAAGCCGCCGCGGATCGATCCCTTGGCGATCCGGCATTCCGATTCGGTGATGCCGTCGCGTGCCACCTCCTCGAGAACTTCGGTGGTCAATCGCACCACCTCGTCGAAGCGCTCCGGAAGGCAAGCCGCATACACCGACAATGCCCCGGTGTCGGAGAACGTGTCAACTGACGAGAACACCGAATAGGCCAGGCCGCGGCTTTCCCGAATCTGTTGGAAAAGCCGTGAACTCAGGCCGCCGCCCAGTGCGGTGTTCAGCACCGACAGGGCCCAGCGGTGCGGCCAGTGCCTGCCGGGTATCCGTACGCCCAGCGACAGATGGGTCTGTTCGCCGTCACGGTTGATCAGTTGCAGGCTGGGTGGGCTGGTCAGCCGGCTGCCGCCCTTGCGCGGCGGTTGCGGCGCGCGGCCTTTGACCAGGTGGCCCTTGAAGTGCTTGCGCACCAGCCTGAGCACCTCGCCGTGGTCGACGTTGCCGGCCACTGCCACGACCATCCGCTCGGGGGTGTAGCGACGGACGTGGAAAGAATGCAGCTGCGAGCGGGTCATTCCGGACACCGAGTCGACGCTGCCGATCACCGGCCGCCCAACGGGATGGTCACCGAACATGGCCGTCAGGAAGACATCTCCGAGCGCGTCTTCGGGATCGTCGTCACGCATCGCGATCTCTTCGAGGACGACATCACGTTCCAGTTCGACGTCGTGCGCTGCGCAGACACCGTTGAGCACCACGTCGGCGACCATGTCGACGGCCAGTTCCAGGTCGTCGTCCAGGACGTGGGCGTAGTAGCAGGTGTGTTCCTTGGCGGTGAACGCGTTCAGCTCACCGCCGACGGCGTCGATCGACTGCGCGATCTCGACGGCCGTGCGGGTCGGGGTCGCCTTGAACAGCAGGTGTTCCAGGAAGTGCGCGGCACCGGCGACCGTGGGACCTTCGTCGCGCGAACCGACATCGACCCACACCCCAACCGAGGCCGAACGTACCGACGGCACGTACTCGGTGACGACGCGCAGGCCGCCGGGAAGTACGGTGCGCCGCACCGCAACCGGCGCCTCAGTAGTGAGGCGCCGGCCGCGGCGAAGCGAAGGTGAACTAGGCGTCGGCGGTCGCGGCATCGGCATCAACAGGAGCCGGTGCAGCGTCCTCGGCGGGCGCGTCTTCGTCCACCAGGATCAGCGAGATCTTGCCGCGGTTGTCGATGTCGGCGATCTCCACACGGAGCTTGTCACCGAGCTTGACGACATCCTCGACCTTGTTGATCCGCTTGCCCCGGCCCAGCTTCGAGATGTGCACCAGGCCGTCGCGACCGGGCAGCAGCGAGACGAAGGCACCGAAATCGGTGGTCTTGACCACGGTCCCGAGGAACCGCTCGCCGACCTTGGGCAGCTGCGGGTTGGCGATCGCGTTGATCATGTCGATGGCCGCCTGCGCCGACAGGCCGTCGGTGGCACCGACGAACACCGTGCCGTCGTCCTCGATCGAGATCGACGCACCCGTCTGCTCGGTGATCGAGTTGATCATCTTGCCCTTGGGGCCGATGACCTCGCCGATCTTGTCGATCGGGATCTTGATGGCAGTGACGCGCGGGGCATACGGGCTCATCTCGTCCGGAGCGTCGATGGCCTCGGCCATCACCTCGAGGATGGTCAGTCGGGCATCCTTGGCCTGCGCCAGCGCACCGGCCAGGACCTGCGACGGGATGCCGTCGAGCTTGGTGTCCAGCTGCAGGGCGGTGACGAACTCCTTGGTGCCTGCGCACTTGAAGTCCATGTCACCGAAGGCATCCTCGGCGCCCAGGATGTCGGTCAGCGTGACGAAGCGGCGCTCACCGTCGACATCGTCGGACACCAGGCCCATCGCGATACCGGCGACCGGTGCCTTCAGCGGCACACCGGCGTTCAGCAACGACAGGGTCGAGGCGCACACCGAGCCCATCGAGGTGGAACCGTTGGAGCTCAACGCTTCCGATACCTGGCGGATCGCGTACGGGAACTCTTCCACGCTGGGGAGCACCGGCATCAGGGCACGCTCGGCGAGCGCGCCGTGGCCGATTTCGCGGCGCTTGGGCGAACCGACGCGGCCGGTCTCACCGGTCGAGTACGGCGGGAAGTTGTAGTGGTGCATGTAGCGCTTGGAGGTTTCCGGCCCCAGCGAGTCGATCTGCTGGGCCATCTTGACCATGTCCAGCGTGGTGACACCCATGATCTGGGTCTCGCCGCGCTCGAACAGCGCGCTGCCGTGGGCCCGCGGGATGATCGCGACCTCGGCCGACAGGGCACGGATGTCGGTGACACCGCGACCGTCGATGCGGAAGTGATCGGTCAGGATGCGTTGGCGCACAAGCTTCTTGGTCAGCGAGCGGTAGGCCGCGCCGATCTCCTTCTCACGCCCGGCGAACGTCTCGCCGAGCTCTCCGAGGACCTCGTTCTTGATCTCGTCGGTGCGCTCGTCGCGCTCGTGCTTGCCGGCGATGGTGAGTGCCTGCGCCAGCGAGTCGCCGGCCGCGTGGCTGACGGCCGAGTAGACGTCGTCCTGGTAGTCGGGGAACAGCGGGTAGTCGGCGACCGGCTTGGCAGCCTTGTCCGCCAACGCCTGCTGGGCGTCGCACAACGCGGCGATGAACGGCTTGGCGGCCTCGAGCCCCTCGGCCACCACGGCCTCGGTCGGCGCACCGGCGCCACCGGCGATGAGCTCGATGACATTGTCGGTGGCCTCGGCCTCGACCATCATGATCGCGACATCGTCGCCGGCCTTACGACCCGCGACGACCATGTCGAACACCGCGCCCTCGAGCTGCTCGACGGTCGGGAAGGCAACCCACTGGCCATCGATCAGGGCGACGCGCACGCCGCCGACCGGGCCGGAGAACGGCAGACCGGAAATCTGGGTGGAGGCCGACGCGGCGTTGATCGCCAGCACGTCGTACAGGTCCTTGGGATCCAGGCTCAGGATCGTCACCACGACCTGGATCTCGTTGCGCAGACCCGAGACGAAGGTCGGGCGCAGCGGCCGGTCGATCAGACGACAGGTCAGGATCGCGTCCGTGGACGGACGGCCCTCACGGCGGAAGAACGATCCGGGGATACGCCCGGCGGCGTACATCCGCTCCTCGACGTCGATCGTCAGCGGGAAGAAGTCGAAGTGGTCTTTCGGGCTCTTGCTGGCCGTGGTGGCCGACAGGAGCATGGTCTCGTCGTCGAGATAGGCGACGACGGCGCCGGCGGCCTGCTGAGCAAGCCGGCCGGTCTCGAAACGGATGGTGCGGGTGCCGAAGCTCCCGTTGTCAATGACGGCGGTCGACTCGAAGACGCCTTCGTCGATTTCAGCTACAGACATAGATGCCCGTTCAGCCTTTCTGAGTTCACTGTTCAACTGTTTCGCGTCGTCACAGGTGAACCCAGGTAGACCTGGGCACTACGAGGCTTGGGCCTGGATGCGGCTACGGCCGTCGATCGAAGCGGCCGGGCTCTCCCCTAGATCTTTTGGGGCCCGGCAGCCACTACCGAAGACCGCCCGCGCAGGGAAGCTTCGCTGTGACACGCAGGAACGGGACACGCGGATATGCATGAACCGCACCCGATGTTCGAGCCGGAAAACGGCTCACAACGGCCCCTATGTTACACGGCGGGAAACGCCGCTCAGCGGCGCAGACCCAGGCGCTCGATCAGCGAGCGGTAGCGCGCGACGTCGAGGTCGGCGACGTACTTGAGCAGCCGGCGACGACGGCCGACCAGCAACAGCAGCCCGCGCCGCGAGTGGTGGTCGTGCTTGTGCAGCTTGAGGTGCTCGGTGAGGTCCGAGATGCGCTTGGTCAGCAGCGCCACCTGCGCCTCCGGCGAACCGGTGTCGGTCTCGTGCAGACCGTACTGGCCCAGGATTTCCTTCTTCTGCTCGGCGGTAAGCGCCACGAAAACATCTCCATCACATCGGTGCCGCGTGTAAGGGAATCAGGTAGGTGGCCGCCGCGGACTGCAGCACACGCCAGGTGGTGACTCTAGCAGCGGGTACGCCGGGAACCGAAATCGCGGCAGGTCAACCCCTTGACAACATACAACCGATTGGTTGTATGTTGGAGGAGTGACCGTAGACCAGGAGGACCGGGCGGACGCCCTGTTCCATGCGCTCGCCGACCGGACCCGGCGCGACATCATGCGCCGGGCGCTGGCCGGAGAACACTCGGTGTCCGCCCTGGCGCTCAAGTACGACATGAGCTTCGCCGCCGTGCAGAAGCACGTCGTCGTGCTGGAAAAAGCCGGCCTGATCACCAAGCGACGTCACGGTCGCGAGCAGTTGGCCAGCGGTGACGTGACGGCCGTGCGCTCGGTGGCCGCCATGCTCACCGAGCTGGAGTTCCTCTGGCGGGATCGCATCGCCCGCATCGACGAACTCATCGCAATGGAAGACGAAGTCGGAAATTTAAGGAGTACTGACTAATGCCCGTCACCGACGTCAAGCACGATCTCGAGAACCTGACCCTGACGATCACGGCCGAGTTCGCCGCGCCGGTGGAGCGCATCTGGCAGGTGTACGCCGATCCGCGCCAGCTGGAGAAGGTGTGGGGCCCGCCGACGTATCCGGCAACGGTTGTCGAGCACAAACTGGCCCCCGGCAATCGCACGACGTATTTCATGACCGGTCCCGAGGGCGACAAACACGCCGGGTACTGGGACATCACGGCGGTCGACGAGCCGAGGAGCTTCGCATTCGTCGACGGTTTCGCGGACGCGGATCTGAACCCGAACCCCGACATGCCGGTCTCGGAGAACACCTACACGTTCACCGAGTACGACGGCGGCACCCGCGCGGTGTACGTCGCCAAATTCGCCTCGGTCGAAGGCCTTCAGCAGGTGCTGGACATGGGTGTGGTCGAAGGCTCCACGTCAGCGATCAACCAGATCGACGACCTGATCGCGTCCTGAGGCACGGTCAGTCCTGCGCCGACAGGATCGTGCGGGCTTTCTCGGTGTCCTTGCCCATCGCCTCGACCAGGTCGTGCACCGAGTCGAATTTGTGCTGGCCGCGCAGCCGGGCGACGAAGTCCACCGCAACGTGCTGGCCGTAGAGATCGGCGGCGGTGTCCAGGACGAAAGCCTCGACCGTGCGGGTGCGCCCGGAGAACGTCGGATTGGTGCCGACCGAGACCGCGGCCTGATAGCGCTCCCCCGGGACCACCGAGCCGGTGACCGGGCCGTGGCCCAACACGGTGAACCACGCGGCGTAGACGCCGTCGGCAGGGATCGCTGAGTACATCGGCGGTGCGACGTTGGCGGTCGGGAAGCCGAGCACCCGCCCGCGGCCGTCACCGCGCACCACGACGCCCTCGACGCGGTGCGGGCGGCCCAGCGCTTCGGCGGCCGTCACCACGTCGCCGGCGTCGACGCAGGAGCGGATGTAGGTCGACGAGAAGGTGACCGTCTCACTCTGGTGGTGCTCGGCAACCAGCGACATGCTCTCGACGGCGAAGCCGAAGCGGTCGCCGGCCTTGCGCAGGGTGGCGACGTTGCCGGCCGCCTTCTTGCCGAAGGTGAAGTTCTCGCCGACGATCACCTCGACGACATGCAACCGCTCCACCAGCAGTTCGTGGATGTAGCGGTCCGGGGTGAGCTTCATGAAATCGGTGGTGAAGGGCACGACGAGGAAGACGTCGATGCCCAGTTCCTCGGCCAGTTCGGCGCGCCGGGCCAATGTCGTCAGCTGGGCAGGATGGCTACCCGGGAACACCACTTCCATCGGATGCGGGTCGAATGTCATCAGCACAACCGGCACACCACGCGTCCGGCCGGCCTTCACCGCGCGGGCAATGAGCTCGGCATGCCCACGATGGACGCCGTCGAACACACCGATGGTCACCACACATCGGCCCCAGTCCGAGGGGATCTCGTCCTGTCCGCGCCACCGCTCCACGCTGGCAAGCCTACGGCGCGCTGGCACGGCTGGACACGCCAGATCCCCAGATCAGGTGATGATTGCCTAAACTTTTGGATGTGAGTCCTGACGGCAGTACCAACCCCGCGGTACACGACCTGACGACGGTCGCCCAGGACTACCTCAAAACCATCTGGAGCGCCCAGGAGTGGTCGCAGGAAAAGGTCAGCACCAAGCTGCTCGCCGAGCGCATCGGGGTGTCGGCCAGCACCGCCTCGGAGTCGATCCGCCGGCTGGCCGATCAGGGTCTGGTGGACCACGAGAAGTACGGCGCGGTGACGCTGACCGAACGGGGCCGCCACGCCGCGCTGGCGGTGGTCCGCAGGCATCGGCTGCTGGAGACCTTCCTGATGCGCGAACTCGGCTACAGCTGGGACGAGGTGCACGACGAGGCCGAGATCCTCGAGCACGCGATCAGCGACATGATGCTCGACCGCATCGACGCCAAACTGGGCCACCCGACTCGCGACCCGCACGGCGACCCCATCCCGTCCGCCGACGGGCTGGTCCCCACTCCCCCCGCCCGCCAGCTATCTGCCTGTGTCGACGGCGAACTGGGCACGGTGGCACGGATTTCCGACGCCGACCCCGAGATGCTGCGCTATTTCGACACCGTCGGCATCAGCCTGGACTCCCGCCTTCGGGTGCTCGCCCGGCGCGACTTCGCTGGTGTGATCTCGGTGTCGGTGGAGTCCTCCAATGGCGCAGCAAACACCGTCGAACTGGGCAGCCCTGCGGCCCAAGCGATCTGGGTCGTCGGCTGAGTTTTTTGCGCGAGCAGACACAAACTTTCCCAAATCCCCGGCGTGTCGGGGTCGTTTACGTCTGCTCGCGGTGGGACTAGAGCGTCGCGGGACGGATCACCACGACGGACTTGGTCCGGCCGCCCTTGTCTTCCAGCAGTGCGATCACCCGTCCGTCAGGGTCGGTTGCGGCATAGACACCGTCGACGCCCGCTGCGGCCAGCGGCCGGCCGTGGCTGGCGTCCTCGGCTTCAGCCGAGGTGATGTCGCGGCGCGCGAACGCCAGCAGGCACGCCTCGTCGAGGGAGTAACTGAGCTGCGGATGCTCGGCGAGTTCCTCCAGTGACCGGGCGTGGTCGAGGCCGTAGCCGCCAACCCGAGTTCGGCGCAACGCAGTCAGATGTCCCCCGACACCCAGAGCGTCACCGAGATCGCGTGCCAGAGCACGGATATAGGTGCCCGACGAACAGTCGACCTCGACATCCACGTCGATGAACGGTCCGTCGCGCCGAATCTCGTGCACATCGAATTGGTCGATGCGAACCGTGCGTTCGGCCAGCTGCACATCCTGGCCTTCACGCACCAACTGATACGCCCGCTTTCCGTCGACCTTGACCGCACTGACCGACGACGGCCGCTGCGCGATCTCACCGCGCAGGTTCGCGATCCCCGCCTGGATCTGCTCATCGATGACATGATCGGCGGAAATATCCTGCAGCACTTCACCTTCGGCGTCTTCAGTGGTGGTAGACCGGCCCAGCCGGATCGTGGCTGCGTACGACTTCGAGGTGGCTGTCAGCAGGCCGAGGATCTTGGTGGCTCGCTCGATGCCGACCACCAGCACGCCGGTGGCCATCGGGTCCAGGGTGCCTGCGTGACCGACCTTGCGGGTACCGAAGATCCGCCGGCACCGGCCGACCACGTCATGGCTCGTCATACCAGCCGGCTTGTCCACCACGACAATCCCGGGCGCTGTGCCGATCCCCGGGTCGCTGCGCTCCTGCCCGCCGGAACCGCTCACAGGACAATCGCCGTCAGCGCCAGCCCACCGCCCACCGACCACCTGCCGGTCAGCTCATTCAGCGGCGGGCCGAAGCGGGCGGCCGGGTCGATCAGGATCTTTGACACGAACGTTCCGGCGACGCCGGACGGGTCGACACCGAAGGTGATGTGGGCGTCTTCGAAACCGAGCCAGCGCTGGGTCAGCGGGAACCACGCCTTGTAGGTCGCTTCCTTGGCGCAGAACAGGACTCGGTCCCAGTGCAGGCCACCAGGCAGGCCGGAGATCTCATACCGCTCGACGGGCAGGCTGATGGCGTTGAGCACTCCGTCGGGCAGCACACCGTGCGGCTCGGCGTCGATGCCCACCGAACGGACGCTCGCACTGCGCCCGACCACCGCGCCGCGATACCCCTGGGTGTGGGTCAGGCTGCCCACCACCCCGTCGGGCCAGCACGGTTCACCCTTGTCGCCCTTGAGGATCGGCACCGGCGGCAATCCCAGTTGCTGCAATGCCAGGCGCGCGCAGTGCCGGACGGTGACGAACTCGTTGCGCCGCTTGTCCACCGATTTCGCGATCAGCGGCTCTTCTTCGGGCAGCGGCGTCAGGCCCGGCGGATCGTCGAATGCTTCGGCGTAGACCAGGTCGGTGATATCCGGCAGCACGGCCGCCATGAGCTCGCTCATTCGCGTCGACTGCGCAGCCGCTCGCGCAGCTTCTCCGACTGCTCTTTCATCTCTTGGGTGATGACGAAATGCCCACCGAAGTCGTTCAGATATCCCGGCGCGTACTGCGGGTCCGGCAGGATCTGGCGCAGCCACCGATAAGGCTTGCGGCGCCGCCACTCTCGCGGATAGCCGACGGACACCTCCTCGAAGCGCACCCCGTCATACCAGGTGGTCCGCGGGATGTGCAGGTGCCCGTAGACCGAGCAGAGCGCGTTGTAGCGAGTATGCCAGTCGGCGGTCTCCACCGTTCCGCACCACAGCGAGAACTCCGGGAAGAACAACACATCGCAGGGTTCACGGCGCAGCGGGAAATGGTTGACCAGCACCGTCGGCGTCATCCAGTCGAGTTCCTCGAGGCGGGCCCTGGTGTGCGACAGCCGATCTCGGCACCAGGCATCGCGCGTGGCGTACGGCTCACTGGACAACAGGAATTCGTCGGTCGCCACGACGTTGCGCTCCCGGGCGATCGCCAAACCCTCGGCCTTGGTGGTCGCACCGGCCGGCAGGAATGTGTAGTCGTAGAGCAGGAACATCGGCACGATCGTCGCCGGCCCGCCCTGCTCGGTCCACACCGGAAAGGGGTGTTCAGGAGTCACCACGCCCATCTCGTCGCACATGTTGACCAGATAGTCGTAGCGGGCACGGCCGAACACCTGAGCCGGGTCCTTCCCGGTGGTCCACAGCTCGTGATTGCCCGGCACCCAGATCACCTTGGCGAAGCGCCTACGCAGCAGATCCAGCGACCAGCGGATGTCGTCGGTACGCTCGGCGACATCGCCGGCGACGATCAACCAGTCGTCCGGCGACGAGGGGTACAGCGATTCGGTAACCGGCTTATTGCCGGTGTGACCCGTATGCAGGTCACTGATCGCCCAGAGTGTGGGTGCCACAACACGCCAGACTACTTGCGCCTAGCCGGATAGACTGCCAGCGGTTGGGGCTGACCGCAGAGAGGGAGAGACATGGCCGCCGCAGTGCGCCTGTCCGTCAGCCTGCTCGCCATCCACACCGGTCCACCTATCGCTGCCGGAATGCGCGGCCGGCAGCCCACGCCGTTCTCCAAGTTCTGAGCGGCGTGCACAGCAGACCCCAGCGATTCGTCGACCGCACTCTCTCCCGCTTCCTGCGGATAGCGGCACCGACCAACGACTACACCGTCCATCGTGGCGTCGGCATCCCGATGCGCGACGGCGCCGTGCTGCGCGCCACCCACTACGCGCCCATCGCCGACACCCCGTTGGGCACCATCTTGGTCCGCGGCCCCTACGGCCGCTCCTTCCCGTTTTCCCTCCTCTACGCGCGGCTCTACGCGGCGCGGGGCTATCACGTGCTGCTGCAGAGCGTGCGCGGCACCTTCGGGTCAGGCGGCGACTTCGTGCCGATGGTCCACGAGGCCGACGACGCCGCCGACACGGTGGTGTGGCTTCGCGAACAGCCGTGGTTCACCGGGAAATTCGCCACCATCGGGCTGTCCTACCTGGGTTTCACCCAGTGGGCGCTGCTCTCGGACCCACCACCGGAACTGGCTGCCGCGGTGGTCACCGTCGGCCCGCACGACTTTCACGCCTCCTCGTGGGGCACCGGGTCGTTCTCGCTGAACGATTTCCTGAGCTGGTCGGACTCGATGGCCCACCAGGAGGAGGCGATAACGCGGAAGCTGGCGTTCCAGACTCGTGCGGCGCGCCGGCTGGCATACGCGATGCACGGGCTTCCGCTCGGCAGGGCGGGCCGTGACCTGCTGGGCTCTCGGTCCCCGTGGTACGAGGCCTGGATCGAGCATCCCGGCCGCGACGACCCGTTCTGGGCGGACATGCGGATGACATCGGCACTCGACCGCTGCGACGTGCCGGTGCTGTTGATCAGCGGCTGGCAGGACGTGTTCCTCGAACAGACCCTCCTGCAGTACCGCCACCTGCGCGACCGTGGCGTCGACGTCGCGATGACGCTCGGACCGTGGGCCCATGGCGACATGATCACCAAGGCCGGCGGCACCGCTGCCGCGCAGACGCTCGACTGGCTCGGCACCCACCTGGCCGGCGCCGCGGCGAAAGCCAGGCGCAGCCCGGTGCGGGTGTATGTCGCTCACCACGGCTGGATCGACCTGCCGGACTGGCCGCCGGACACCGGTGACGGCGTGCTCTTTCTGCAGCCGGCGGGCCGGCTGGCCGCGGCCCCGCCGCCCGTGGAGGCCACACCGTCCAGCTTCCGCTACGACCCCGCCGACCCGACCCCGACGGTTGGCGGCCGGTTGTTGACCCAGAAGGCCGGCTACCAAGACGACTCCGAGCTGGCCCGGCGGGCCGACGTGCTGAGTTTCACCAGTGGGCCGCTGGACGCCGACCTGTACGTGTTCGGTCACCCCGTTGTCGAACTGGCTCACGAGGCCGATATCGACTACGTCGACCTGTTCGTGCGCGTCAGCGAGGTGGATGCCCGCGGGCACTCCCGCAATGTCAGCGACGGCTACCGCAGACTCAACGCACCCGAGCAAGGCCCGGTCCGCATCGAGCTCGATGGCATCGCGCATCGCTTCCGCGCCGGGACCCAGGTCCGGGTGCTCATCGCCGGCGGATCGCATCCCCGGTTTGCCCGCAATCTCGGCACCGGCGAGCCGGTCCTCACCGGGCAGCGGATGGTCCCAGCGGTGCACACCGTGCACCACGGGGCCGGCGGTGTGTCCAAGCTGATCCTGCCGGCGTTGGCCGGCCTGCCATCACCCGACGGCGGCGCGGACCCGGCCGGCGATCTCATCTAACGCGGCAGTGTCGTGCACCGCTCGCCCCGGTTCGGCCGTCGCGGGTAATTGCACCCAGCTGGTGCAGCCGCCGTATTGCGGCTCACGCGTCAGCGTGATCGGCGTGACCAGCGGGGCGGCCTGTACGACCAGCACGGTCAGCTGGTGGCGCGGCCGGAAATCCAGTCGGTCGGCCTGTACCGACTCAGCGGTCCAGATGTGCAGATCTTCGATGCTGGACAGCCCTTTGGGGTTCGACACCGCAACGGCGGCAACGACTTTCGCCGTGCACCGGATCACCAGCTGCTCCCCGGTGCTGTCGGCCGCGGAGTCGGCGAGCAGGTCACGATGCTCGGGGCGCACCCGCTCGGCGTGGCCGTGCGCGACTGTCGGGAACAACAGGAACTCCTGCGCGGCGACGGCGAACCGCTTCTCGTGGATACCGCCCTTGCGCAGCAGCACGGTCTGCCTGCCGTCGAGCAGGGCGTGTACCGCCGCGCTCCACTCCTTGAGGGCCGTGGTCATCCGGCGCCTGATGTCGCCGGCCCGGCGGCTCCGGCCGCAAGCCGCGCAATGACCTCGGGCCGGCGCAGCGGCGGAATGGTCTTTGGCGGCTGGCGCCGGGCCGGCAGCCCGGACAGCAGTCGTGTGGTGCTGGCCGCGACCTCGGCGACCGCGATCTCGAAGGCCTCGGCGACGGTATCGGAGGGCCGGGTGATCCCGCTGACCTTGCGCACGTACTGACGTGCGGCCGCGGTGATCTCTTCCTCGGTGGCCGCCGGCTCAAGCCCGCGCAACTCGGTGATATTTCGGCACATGGTTCCAGCATGCCCGCCGTCCCGGCCGAGTTCACCGCGAGATCGTTGATCGGATTGATATCCGGCACCCATCTGACTCACAAGTTCCCGTCCTAGCCTGGCGGGCATGTCTGCGGGACTCGCACCGGCCCGGCCGAGCAAACGGACTCCTGGCCGGCCGCGCGGTTCGAACACCGACGCGCGCCGGGAGACGATCATCTCCGCAGCAGTACGCCTGTTCGCCTACCGCGGGTACGACGCGGCCACCCTGCAGGAAGTCGCGGATCTCGTTGGTGTCACTCGGCCCGCGGTGCACCACTACTTCCCCGGCAAGGCACCGCTGTACCGAGCGGCTCTGGACCGGGCCTATGACATCGTCATGGTTCCCGTGGAGGCGCATCCACTGGCGAGGTTCACCGCCCCTGCGCACGGCGAATTACGCTTGGCCTGCGCACTTTTGGGCACATCACTGGCCCAATCGCACCGGATCGCCGAGATCGCGCCCCGGATCACCAGTGTCTCAGCCGATTTGCGCCACCTGTGCCAGGACGCGATCGGCGTCGAGGACGAACAGCGAGTCACCCTTCTGGTCGCCATGATCGTCGGACGATGGGTCCTGACCGCCAGCGACCTCACCTGGTTGGATATCGAGACGGGTTCCGACCCGCTCTGAGCACATTCCCAGTCACCGGCTCGGCACGGTGCCAACACAGGGATGTGTCGCGAGAGTAGATTTACCGCGACCCGCCTGTGCGCGGGTCACGCATGTGTTGGAGGTCCGGTTTGCGAATGCGACGACTAGGACGAACCTGCTCAGCTCTCGCCCTGCTGATCGGTGCCGCCGTCGTACCAGGCTGCGGCGGTCCGACCAATCTGACGCAGGTGGCCAACGATCTTCAGTCGGCGCTGATGACGATGCCCGGGGTCGCCGACGCGTGGGTCTTCCACGACGAGACGTATGGCGAGGGCTTCACCTTCAACGTTGCGGTCGACGCACCGACCGCAACACGCTCCGAGTTGATCGCCATCGCCGACCGGATCGCCGACGTCCGGATCAGCCTGATCGCGAACTACACCCAGAACGTCGAATTCTGGGTGACGCCGGACAAGCCGGTGACCGTTCGACGCCACTCACACTTCGACCCCGCGCAGATGGCCGACGACGCCGAACGACTCCGGGTGATCGCCGAGAGTGCCGACGGCCGGATCGACTGGTTCCGCGGTGACGACGGCGCGGTCAATGAACTGTCGGTCACCGAGAGCCACACGCCCGCAGCCGATCTCCTCGACGCAGTCGGGCAAAGCGCCGGGGACACCGGGCTCGGCATGGCCGTGTCACCGTCGTCGCCGTCGACCCGAACCCCACGGATGAACGTCTCCTTCCCCCTCAGTGCCCAGAAAGAGGCCTCGATCAAGCAGTTCCTCGGCAGCGTCGGTGTCGATGTGTTCGGGCTGCGCATCGACGACGACGGCGTGAGCGCTCTGCAGGCCATGGTGCCCGCCGATCCCGCCGCAGCCGAGCGGGAACTGTCCACTGTCATCGAGGCGAGCAAGGCCGTCGCCACGAACCCATGGATGGTGGCCTGGTACGTCCCCAGTGCGATCGGCGGCGTTCCGCTGTTCGGCGGTGCCGTGGAAGTCACCGACTGCTCGGTTCCCGCAGCGCAGATTCGGCAGGCAGCGCTGGGAACCGGTCACGACGACATCTCCACACTGCAGGAGCGCCTACAGTCCAAGATCAATACCTGTGTCACGCCCGAGCCGATCCGCACGGAGTGGACTCCGCCGGAACCCGAGGCGCTATCCCCTTCTGCCCCAATCACTCTGAACCAGCGCGGCACCACGGTCAGCGCGCCCGCTGCCGACACCAGGACCGCCGTCAGACGTACGACGGCGGCACCGACAGGCGGTGCAACCCGCGACACCCCCATCGTCAGGCCGGTGCGCCTGCCATTACCGCTCTGGTCACCGGGGATGAGACCTCGCCCAGCCGCGGCCGGGGATCCGATTGCAGCCGACCCCGGCGGTGCGCCGCACCACCCGAGCGCACCACATCGTTCGACGAGCCGGACGGCACGCTCCGGCCGTTAGCCGTGCCGTTACGGTGTCCGTATGACCGGCGACGACATCCTGCTCATCGACACCACCGACCGCGTCCGCACGGTGACGCTGAATCGGCCCGGCGCCCGCAACGCGCTGTCGAGCGCGCTGCGCAGCCGTTTCTTCAGTGCACTGCGGGAAGCCGACGCCGACGAGAACGTTGACGTCATCATCGTCACCGGTGCCGACCCGGTGTTCTGCGCAGGTCTTGACCTCAAGGAACTCGGCGACACCACCGAACTTCCCGACATCTCACCCAAGTGGCCGCCGATGACCAAGCCCGTGATCGGGGCGATCAACGGCGCCGCGGTGACCGGCGGGCTGGAGCTGGCGCTCTACTGCGACATCCTCATCGCCTCCGAGCACGCCCGCTTCGCCGACACTCACGCTCGGGTCGGGCTGCTGCCGACCTGGGGCCTGAGTGTGCGGCTGCCGCAGAAGGTCGGCGTCGGCATGGCCCGACGGATGAGCCTGACCGGTGACTACCTGTCCGCCGAGGACGCCCTGCGGGCCGGCCTGGTGACCCAGGTCGTCGCGCACGAGGAGCTGCTGCCGGCGGCCCGGGCGGTGGCGGCCTCGATCGTCGGGAACAACCAGAAGGCCGTGCGCGCACTGCTGGCCTCCTACCATCGCATCGACTCCGACCAGACCGACTCGGGTCTGTGGATCGAGGCGATGTCTGCCCGCGCGTGGATGGCGCAGACCTCCGGAGACGATATCGCCGCCAGCCGCGCCTCGGTGATCGAACGCGGTCGCTCGCAGGTGAAATAGCTTCTCGTCACACAGCTTTCGCGCTGTCGATGAGGCTCTGCCACTTCGCCAGCGTGTCGGCATCCTTGGCGATGATGTTGCCGATCTGAAGCTGACTCAGCGTCACTCCCGCCAAGGTGTAGCTGCTGTTGTTGCCGACGATGGTGATCACCGTCGAGCCGGACGTGTCCGACACATCGAACGCGGTCGCCTGCATCCACACGAAGTCCAGGGTGTCCTTGGCGGGGTCGAAGGCAAGCACCGGGTTCGCGCCCCAGGCCCAGCCGATGGTCGTCGAGGTGCCGCCGGTCACCGGGGTCCCGCCACCGCCGCCGCCTCCGCCTGCGCCTGTGTAGTCGACGACGTTGATCGTGCCGTAGTCGTTGAAGACATTGCTGAAGGCGCCGAGGGGGTCACTGAGCCCCGATGCGCCGGTCGTGGACTGCCCGAGCGTGCCCGGGATGTCGCGCAGGACCTGCCACATCGACAGCATGCCGATGCCCTTGGTGCGGGCGAAGTCCTCGAGCGCCTGCGCGTCGGCGACGGTGAACACCTCGGTGAGCACGTCGTTGACACCCAGCATCGGGGTGACGCCGATCTGGCTCCAGCTGAAGGTCTTTGAGCGCGTGGCGTACAGCGCCGAGACCTGCGCGTAGGTGGACTCGGCGGCCTCGATTGCGTATGCGCCCATCGTCTTCGCATTCGGTCCGCTGGTGGGTGCGGCGGATTCGCCGTAGTCCATGGCCATCACGTTGACGCCGGCGAGGTTGACGCCCGCCTTGAGCGCCGTGTCCACGACGTTGACACCGTCGGCGGTCAGTCCGGTCGGCAACACCGGCAGCGTGTACCAGATCTGCACCTCGGGCTTGGCCTTCTGCAGCAGCGCAAGAGCCTGGGCGTTCAGGGTGACCGAGGCCGGGTCGGCCACCGCGGCACCCTCGATGTCGAAATCGAGGTGAGTGACGCCGTAGGTGTCGACGACAGCGGCGTAGGCGTCGGCCAACTCCTGGGCGCTGCGGCCCTTGGCGGCGTAGTACTGGGCCAGGCTGGTGCCTGCCGCACCACCGAACGAAATCATGACGTCACCGCCGGCCGCCTTAAATGTGGCGATCGACTTGTTGATCGTGATCGCCTGTTCGTTGGTCGAATTCGGTTCCAGCGCAGCCAAACCCGCCCAGGCGAGTTTGCCGTTCTCGTCGGCCTGCATGAAGCCCAGCGTCACCAGCGAGGTGCCGTAGGTCTTGGACAGCGCCAGCAGATTAGGTACGGGATAGGCGCCCATGTCGATGTAGGGCGCGAAGAAGCTCTTGCCCCACTGCGCGGTTCCACCCGGCGTCGTGGCGACGTCATCGTTGGCGATCGTGCCGACCGCGGACGCCGTGGCGATGGTAGCGCCGGTCGGATTGGACAGCGTGACCGTGAGAGTCTCGGTCGGCTCGACCGTCGTGTCACCGGTGACGCTGATATTCATCACCTGCGACACCGAGCCGGGGGCGAAAGTCACGGTGCCCGTGCTGGCCTTGTAGTCCTGGCCTGCCGTCGCCGAACCGTTTGTCGTCGTGTAGGTGAGGGTGATCGTGGACGTCGACGCCTTGGACAGGGTCACGGTGAACGGCAGGGCCGTGGTTCCGCTATTGCCCTCGGACACGGTGCCACCGGCGATGGACACCGTCGGCAATTGCGGGACGGTGGCGTCATCGTCGTCGGTGATGGTGCCGGTCGCGGTGGCCCGGCCGAGTTTGGCGTTGAACGCATCGGACAGCGTCACGGTGAACGTCTCGGCCGGTTCGACCTTGGTGTCGCCGAACACGACGACATTGATGACCTGAGTCGTCACCCCGGGCGCGAAGACCAGCGTGCCCTGAACATTCACGTAATCCTGCAGGGCTGTCGCCGAACCGTCCGCCGTCGTGTAGTTCACCGTCACCGATTTGGTGCTCGGCTTGGACAGTGTCACCGTGAATGCTGCGGTGGTGTCGGCGCCGCTGCCTTCGGCGACGCTGGTGTCGGTGATCGACAGGCTGGGCGCCGTCGGCGGACGAAGGATCGCCTCGATCTCGCGGCGGATCAGAGCGAGCATGCCGGTCAGCAGCTGCACCGGTGACGGCGGCAAGCCCTTGACCCCGAACAGCGACAGGAACCGCGAGACGATATCGCCCGGACTCAGTGCCGCGGTCGCAGTCTGGCGGGCCGGCGCCGCCAGCGCCTTGGGCGCCGAGACGGCTACCGGCTCGGATGTGGTAGCCGAAACCTGTTCCGCGGCAGCCGGTTCTGCCGATGCACCCGGCGCGCTGGGACGAACCGCCTTGTTCGACTCCGATGCAGTAGCGGCCTTGGGATCCGGTCGGACGACGGGCTCGGCGGCCGCGGGCGTGCGGGTGGGCTTCTTCTGTGGGGCCTTGACCGCCGCTGGCCCCTGCGCCGCCCGGCGCGAGGTTCCCACCGATGACTTCGACGCCTTCGATGGTTGTGACGCCGAGCCGCTGTCCGGGGTGTCAGCAACCGCGATACCGGGACTGGCGGCGACCGCGAGACCGAGGCTCATCGCAAACGCGGCCGAACCGACGCGTAACCCAAATGCTGTCGAACTCATGGGACCCCCGTACCTGGACGGTCTGTCAGCAACGTTCAGTATTAACCCATGATCGGGGTGCGCGACGCCTACTCAGCAAAATTTCAGTTTGTCCAGAATGGCCAAGCTTTAGGCTTGGGCCCATGAATGAGGCACATGAGGTCTGCGGTAGCGACGAGTGGCGCCAGCTGATGCGCGAACAGATTCTGCCGTGGGTGCTCAACGGCACCGACCTCGGTGACGACGTCCTGGAGGTCGGGCCCGGCTACGGCGCCGTCACCGACGTGTTGAGCACCGCGCTGCCGCAGGTGACCTGTGTGGAGATCGACGAAAAGTTGGCGGCCATGCTGACCGAGCGGTTCTCCGCGGTGCCGTCGGTACGGATTCTGCGTGGCGACGCCACCGCACTGGACTTCCCCGACGGCCGGTTCTCGGGTGCGGCGTGCTTCACGATGCTGCACCACGTGCCCACCGATGACCTGCAGGACCGGCTGCTGGCCGAGGTCGCCCGGGTGCTGCGGCCCGGGGCCGCCTTGGTGGCCAGCGACAGCATCGGCAGCGACGACATGGCGAACGCGCACGAGGGCGATACCTACAACCCCGTCGATCCGGCCGGGCTCGCCGACCGGCTCACCGCCGCGGGGTTTGTCGACGTCGACGTGCGCACCAATGACTTCGGCTGGGCGGCCATCGCCCGGCGTTAGGCGGTACCGGGCACCAGCCAGCGTCCCGAGAAGGCCCGCCAGCCGACGAAAACCAGCCGCAGCACCATGAACGTGCTCAGGCCCGACCAGATGCCGAGCAGACCCCAGCCGAACGCCAGCGACAACCAGATCAGCGGCAGGAACCCGATCAGCGCGCTGGCCAACGTCGCGGTGCGCATGAACGCCGCGTCGCCTGCGCCCAGCAGCACACCGTCGAGGGCGAACACGATGCCGGCGATCGGCAACTGCGCGACCATGAACCACCACGGCACCCCGATCGCGGCGAGCACCGAGCGGTCGTCGGTGAACAACGACGGGAGCACCGACGCACCGACGGCGAACACGGTCGCCAGCGCGGCGGCCGCGATCGTCGAGAACACCGTCACCCGCCACGCCACCGACTTCGCGTGGGCGGTCCGGCCTGCGCCCAGGGCGGCACCGACCAGTGACTGTGCGGCGATCGCGAGCGAATCCAGCACCAGGGCAAGGAAATTCCACAACTGCAGCACTACCTGGTGCGCGGCAACAGCGGCGGCACCAAAGCGTGCGGCCACCGCGGCCGCCGACACGAAGCAGGCCTGGAACGCCAGCGTGCGCACCATCAGGTCGCGGCCCATCACCACCTGCGCGCGCAGCACCGAGGTGTCCAGCCGCAGCGGCACCTTCTCGACCAGCAGTGCACGACAGAACAGCACGGCGGCCAGCCACTGGCCCACCAGGTTGGCGATCGCCGAGCCGGCCAGCTCCAACCGCGGCAGGCCGAGCCAGCCGTACACCAGCAGCGGGCAGAGCACCGCGGAGACGCCGAACCCCACCAGCACGTAGCGCAGCGGTCGCATGGTGTCCTGCACGCCGCGCATCCAACCGTTGCCTGCGGCCGAGATCAGGATCGCCGGCACCCCGAAGATGGCGATGCGCACCCACGGCATGGCAGCCTCGGCGATGTCACCGCCACTCGAGTTGCCCGCGATCGCCGATACCAGCGGAACCGCGCATACCTGCACCACGGTCACGATCACCGCGCCCATTCCGAACGCCAGCCAGGTGGCCTGCACCCCTTCGCCGACCGCCGCGACCCGATTACCCGCGCCGTAGAAGCGTGCCGAGCGCGCGGTCGTGCCGTAGGACAGGAACGTGAGCTGGGCGCTGACGACCGACAGAATCAACCCGCCGATCGCCAGGCCCGCCAGGTTCAGCGCACCGAGCCGCCCGACTATCGCGAGGTCGAACAGCAGATAGATCGGCTCGGCGGCCAGTACCCCCAGCGCGGGAAAGGCCAGCGCGGCGATCCGACGCCCGGTTACCGCGGCGTCGTCCGCCGAGTCAGTCAAGAGCTGCGGTCAGCTGCTTCACGACGTCGTCGATCGGTCCGGACGCGGAGTACCCGGCGGCCAGTGTGTGCCCGCCGCCGCCGAACCCGCTGGCGACCTTGGCCAGGTCGTAGCTCTTCGCCCGCATCGACACCGACCAGTGCTGCGGCTCGATCTCCTTGAAGACCGCGGCGACCTCGGCCTCGTGGGTGGTCCGCACGATGTCGACGATGCTCTCGACCTCTTCGGACCGGTTCCCCATCCAGTCCTCGTGAGCCACCACCGCGTAGACCAGCCCGCGCCCGGCGGCCGCGTCGGGCACCAGCTGGGCACTGGACAGCACCCGGCCCAGCAGGGGCAGCCACACGAACGGATGGGTGTCGAACAGCTCCCGGCTGATCGTGGCGTTGTCCACGCCCAGATCCACCAGCCGCGCCGCCAGCCGCAGCGCCCGCGGCGACGCCCACCGGAACGAACCGGTGTCGATGGTCAACCCGGCGTACAGGCAGGTGGCGACGTCACGATCGATCGTCTTCTCCCATGCGTCCAGCAGCTCGGCGACCACCATGGTGGTCGAATCCGCCTTTGGGTCAACAAGATTGACGCTGCCGAATAAGGTGTTCGACTTGTGGTGGTCGATGACCAGGACCTCGCGGCCGGGCGGGGTCAGCTCGGCCAGCGCGCCCAGACGGTTGATACTCGGCGCATCGACGGTGACCACGAGATCGGCGTCGCGACGCATCTCCTTGGGCGCGACCAGCAGGTGACCGCCGGGCAGCATATGCAACGACTCCGGCAGGTTCGACGGCGTCGCGAAGCTCACCTGAACGTCGATACCGTCACGCTCGAGGATCAGCGCCAGCGCGAGGCCGGCACCGATGCTGTCGGCGTCGGGGTGGACGTGGCAGATCACGCTGACCGAACCGGCGCCGTTCAGGATCTCGACGGCGCCGTGCGAATCCACCCGCCTGCCGAGGCGGGTGATTTCAGTCGTCGAATCGATCGCGGTCACCGGTGTCCTGGTCGTCCTGCTCCGAGGGTGTGCCCTCTTCTCCTACCACACGGTACGGCTGCGCGTCTCCTGCAGGAGTGGCTCCGGCCCGAATCCGCGCGACATCGGCATCGGCGGCGCGGGCCTTGGCGAGCAGCTCCTCCATCTTCTGCGCGGTGTCGGGGACCTTGTCCAGAACGAAGGACAAGGTCGGCGTGAACCGCACGCCGGTGCCGGCGCCGACCTTGGTGCGCAGGGTGCCCTTGGCACGTTCCAGCGCCGCGGCCGCACCGGCATAGTCCGGTTCCTCATCGAGGGTGTTCCCGCGCACCGTGTAGTACACGGTGGCGTCGTGAAGGTCACCGGTGACCTTGGTATCGGTGACCGTCACGAACGCCAGCGGCGGATCCTTGATCTCGAACTCGATTGCCGAGGCGACGATCGTGGCGATGCGCTTGGAGAGCCTTCGGGCCCTACCTACATCGACCACTAGACGCGTGCCTTCTCAACCAGCTCGTACGTCTCGATGACGTCACCCTCCTTGATGTCGGAGTACGTCAGCGTCAGACCGCATTCGTAACCCTCGCGCACCTCGGTGGCATCGTCCTTCTCCCGCTTGAGCGAAGAGACCGTGAGGTTCTCGGCGACAACGATGTTGTCACGCAGCAGCCGCGCCTTGGCGTTGCGCCGCATGATCCCGGACTGCACGAGGCAACCGGCGATGTTGCCGATCTTCGACGACCGGAAGATCGCCCGAATCTCGGCGCGGCCGAGCTCCCGCTCCTCGTAGACCGGCTTGAGCATGCCCTTGAGCGCGCTCTGGATCTCATCGATGGCCTGGTAGATCACCGAGTAGTACCGGATGTCCACTCCCTCGCGGTTGGCCAGCTCGGTGGCCTTGCCCTCGGAGCGCACGTTGAAACCGATGATGATCGCGTTGGACGCCGACGCCAGGTTGACGTTGGTCTCGGTGACGCCACCGACGCCGCGGTCGATGACGCGCAGTTCGACCTCGTCGCCGATCTCGATACCCAGCAGGGCCTCCTCCAGCGCCTCCACGGTGCCGGAGTTGTCGCCCTTGAGGATCAGGTTCAGCTGCGACGTTTCCTTCAGCGCGGCATCCAGATCGTCCAGGCTGATGCGCTTGCGGGTACGGGCGGCCAGTGCATTGCGCTTGCGCGCGCTGCGGCGGTCCGCGATCTGACGGGCGATGCGGTCCTCGTCGACGACGAGCAGGTTGTCACCCGCGCCGGGCACCGACGTGAAGCCGATGACCTGGACAGGCCGCGAGGGCAGTGCCTCGTGGATGTCCTCGCCGTGCTCGTCGACCATGCGGCGCACACGTCCGTAAGCGTCGCCGGCCACGATCGAGTCGCCGACCCGGAGCGTGCCGCGCGCGATGAGCACGGTCGCAACCGGGCCACGGCCACGGTCCAGGTGCGCTTCGATCGCCACGCCCTGGGCTTCCATATCGGGGTTGGCCCGCAGATCCAGCGAGGCGTCGGCGGTCAACAGCACGGCCTCTTCGAGCGCCTGGATGTTGGTGCCGTTCTTGGCCGAGATGTCGACGAACATGGTGTCACCGCCGAATTCCTCGGCAACCAGGTTGTACTCGGTGAGCTGCGCCCGGATCTTGGCCGGGTCGGCGCCCTCCTTGTCGATCTTGTTGACCGCGACCACGATCGGCACATCGGCAGCCTGTGCGTGGTTGATGGCCTCCACCGTCTGCGGCATCACACCGTCGTCGGCGGCCACCACCAGGATCGCGATATCGGTGGCCTTCGCGCCACGCGCACGCATGGCGGTGAACGCCTCGTGACCGGGGGTGTCGATGAAGGTGATGAGGCGCTCGACGCCGTCATGCTCGACGGCGACCTGGTAGGCACCGATGTGCTGGGTGATGCCACCGGCCTCGCCCTCGCGGACGCTGGCGTTGCGGATCGTATCCAGCAGTCGGGTCTTGCCGTGGTCGACGTGACCCATGACGGTGACCACCGGCGGGCGGACCTCCAGGTCATCCTCGTCACCCTCGTCCTCGCCGTAGGTGAGGTCGAAGGATTCCAGCAGCTCGCGATCCTCGTCTTCCGGCGACACGACCTGCACGACGTAGTTCATCTCGCCGCCCAGCAGCTCGAGCGTCTCGTCGCCGACCGATTGAGTCGCGGTCACCATCTCGCCGAGGTTGAAGAGCGCCTGGACCAGCGCGGCCGGGTTGGCGTCGATCTTCTCGGCGAAATCGGACAGCGACGCACCGCGGGCCAGCCGGATGGTCTCACCGTTGCCGTGCGGCAACCGCACGCCACCGACGACCGGCGCCTGCATGCTCTCGTACTCGGCGCGTTTTGCGCGCTTCGACTTACGGCCACGACGCGGTGCACCACCGGGACGGCCGAACGCACCGGCTGCGCCACCGCGCTGGCCGGGACGGCCACCACCGCCACCGCCACCGGGACCGCCGCCACCGGGACGACCCCTGAAGCCGCCAGCAGCCGCGCCACCACCGGCGCCGCCGGCACCACCGGGGCCGCCGGTGCGGTAGTTACCGCCGCCAGCGCCACCACCGGGACGACCACCGCCACCGGGACCGCCACCGGGCCGAGGCCCGCCGCCGGGACGCGGGGCGCCGGGACGACCGGGGGCACCGGGGCGTGCGCCGGGCGGACGCGGCGGCATGTTGCCGGGCGTGGCACCGCCGGGACGTGGGCCTCCCGGCCCGGGGCGCGGGCCACCGGGGCCCGGCCGCGGCCCACCGGGGCCTTGCGGACGTGGTGCGGGGCGCTCGACCGGCTGGGCCGAGGAGAACGGGTTATTGCCGACTCGCGGCGGCCGGGGCATACCCGGCTTGGGCGCGGCCGGTCCCGGACGGGGACCCGGCGTCGGCGACGGCCCGGCAGGGGCCGGCGCCGGTGCTGCCGCGGAAGCCGCAGGAGCAGGCGGGGCCACCGGCGCGGGCGGCGCAGGCGGAGGCGCCGCCGGGGCCGGAGCCGCCGGCTTGGGGGCCGCGGGCACCGGGGGCGCGGTCGCGACAGCGGCGTCGGACACGGGCGCCGGTTTCGGCGCTCCGTTTCCAGCCGCGCTGGCCGGTGCGGGTTTAGCTGGGGCTTTGTCGGGCTTGCCGCCACCGAATGATTCGCGCAAGCGGCGCGCAACCGGGGCTTCCACCGTCGACGAGGCGGATTTAACGAATTCGCCCTGATCGCTCAGACGGGCGAGAACTTCCTTGCTGGTAACACCGAGTTCCTTAGCCAACTCGTGTACGCGGGCCTTACCTGCCACTACATCTCCTACTCAAGAGGCGACAGCGGTGGTAGGCCGCGCCTCGGGTTTAGCTTTGACGCATGGTCATCGTCGGAACTTCACGGTGTGCTCATGTTCTTCGCTGCCTGTTCTCTTGCCGGGCTGGGCGAGCCGGTCAGTGCCACTTGGGCTCTGACGTCCTCGACCACCGCGGAGGTGTCCGGTGAACCGGTGATGCGCAACGCTCGGCCGAAAGCTCGCCGCCGAATCGCTGCCTCGAGGCACCGATCAGTGGGATGCAGCCACGCACCCCGACCCGGGAGGTTACCGGTGTGGTCAACGGTCACGGCGCATTCACCGTTCCCGTTCCACACCGCCACCACTCGGAGGAGATCGACGGCCAACTCTCGCTTCCGGCACCCGACACATGTCCGCACCGGTCCTTCGGTGCATCGATGCGGTCTCTCGGGAATCGGAGTCTCGCGCTGGATCACGGCACAGTCTACCGTCATCGGGCCTCAGCTCAGAACCACCCTTCACTGGCCGGATCCCGAGTGGGTTCCGAGGTCGGCACACCCGGGTGGTCAGCCCACTTTCTCCTGATACGGCGAGTATTCGTCGCGTCCGACGACACCGGAGTCCTGGGCGGACATGGTGGCGACCCGCACGCCCAGCCGCATCGCTTGATCCAGGTTGATGTAGATCCCGGCCCCCTGCCGTCCGGTGCTGACGATTCCGTCACCGAATCCGCGTAGTGCCGTGTCGAGTAGATCGAGCTGATCGGCCGAGGCGTCGAAGTTGGCGTAGGCGTCCGTGGCCACCTCAGATCCGAGGAAGTCGACCGCGCCGCTGGGCAGCAGGATCGACATGTCCTTCAATGCCGTCACCGCGACGTCGAACGATTCCCCGGTCGGCACGGTGTACTCCAGCCCGATCACACCGACCGGGCAGCGCAGGCTCAGCCACTCGCCGTAGTTGTTGAACCGGTGCGCCCGGATGCCGGTGTCGTGGGTGTACAGCCACTGATAGCCGTGCCAGCTGGCCGGGTAGTCGCGGACATGCACGACAGCGACGATGAGATCCCGCCGTCCCGATCGCTCGGCGATGGCGACCGCAAGATCGTCGAGGCCCAGGCTCTTGGCAAGGTCCTCGGGTCGGCCGGTGGAGATGATCCGATTGCACGACACGGCAACGTCACCGCCAGGACCCGACACGATGACCGAATAGCGGCCGTCGGCCGTTCGGGTTATCGAGCTCACTCGGGAGTCGAAGAGCCAATTCACTTGATCGCCAAGCAATTCGGCCAGGCCCGACCACAACACTCCGACTCCCCCTTGCGGATAGAAGAAGCGGTCCACCACGTCGGCCGGCCCCGCAGGCCGACCCGGCTTGGGTATCGCGGTAGCCAGTACCGAACCGAAGCGCGGCGACAGAATCCGTTGCGCCGCCCAGCCCGCCGGAATGTCCCTGGGGTCGACTCCGAAGACCTTTCGCGCATGGGGCGCCATGAACGTCTCGGCGAGAAACGGCCCGTACCGGTTCTTCACCCACTCGTCGAGGTTGTGATCCTCACGGCCGGTCGGTGCCCGCAGCTTCCAGGCCGCCAGTGACGCGGCTCCCCGAGCGCGGACGGGCCAGGGGACGGACTCGCGGAACTGCCGCGTGTCGAAGGGATAGGCGACGACGTAACCGTCGCGCAGGATGCCGCTGCGCCGGGCGATATCGGACATCGGGATGCCCCCGAGACGGCGCGCGAAATCCCGCCATGCCCTGCGCTGATTCGGTGTCGCCGACAGCAGGCGGTGCCCGCCGAGGTCGATGTCGTTGCCGGCCACGCTCGCCGAGCGCGCCAGCCCGCCCACCTCAGCGGTGTGTTCGACGATGGCGACCGACGCGCCGGATGTGACAAGAGAATCTGCCGCCGTGAGACCCGTGGGGCCGGCTCCGATAATCAAAACATCGACGGAAAGCTGAAAATCGTCGTTGGGCTTAGACGAAACCACCGACACCCATTCTGTGCGCGAAAGTGTTTGCCGCCGAGCGGATAAGGACCGTCAAGACATACCCCCCATCGGCGAGACACTACAGTGCCGAGATTGTATTCAAATGCAGGAAAAGATTATCCGGTTGCCAAGGAACCGAAACCCATCCGTGAGGTTTCGCGACGATTAGGCCTATTTTCCAGTGAGCTTTGCCGGCGCTGCAGGCACCCGTGACGGTGATTTGACGCGCATCACTTCGGCCGGCGAAGCAGTGCGACAAAGTTCGCTCCCCCTAGACGCACGCGAAATTTATGCATTTCACGATTCTCAGCGCAGCTCGAAGACAATTTGCTCCAAACTTCTACGCTTCGGGTTCAGCGCCTTCCGGTGCCGCCGCATCGCTGCGAATATCGATGCGCCAGCCGGTCAGCCGGGCGGCCAATCGGGCGTTTTGCCCCTCCTTGCCGATCGCCAGCGACAGCTGGAAATCGGGCACGACCACCCGCGCGGCGCGCGTGCCCGCATCGATGACCGACACCGACACCACCTTGGCCGGCGAGAGCGCGTTGGCGACGAAGCGGGACGGGTTGTCGTCGAAGTCGATGATGTCGATCTTCTCGCCGGACAGCTCGCTCATCACGTTGCGCACCCGCTGGCCCATCGGGCCGATGCAGGCTCCCTTGGCGTTGAGCCCCGGTACCCGTGACTGGACGGCGATCTTGGACCGGTGCCCCGCCTCGCGGGCCACCGCCACGATCTCCACCGACCCGTCGGCGATCTCGGGCACCTCCAGGGAGAACAGCTTGCGGACGAGATTGGGGTGGGTGCGCGACAACGTGATCAGTGGCTCGCGCGCGCCGCGGCTGACCCCGACGACATAGCAGCGCAGCCGATCGCCGTGCTCGTAGCTTTCCCCGGGCACCTGTTCAGCGGACGGGATGACGCCTTCTGCGCCCTTGGTCTCACTGCCCAGCCGCACGACGATCAGGCCGCGCGCGTTGGCGCGGGCATCCCGCTGGATCACGCCGGCGACGATGTCGCCTTCCCGCGCGGAGAACTCGCCGTAACTACGTTCGTTCTCGGCGTCGCGGAAGCGCTGCAGCATGACCTGGCGTGCCGTCGTCGCCGCGACCCGGCCGAATCCTTCGGGGGTGTCGTCCCATTCGCTGATCAGATTGCCGTCGGCGTCGGTCTCGCGGGCCATCACCTGCACGACGCCGGACTTGCGGTCGATCTCGATGCGCGCGTCGGGCTGATGACCCTCGGTGTGCCGATAGGCGGTCAACAGCGCTGACTTGATGGTGTCGAGCAGCTCGTCGACCGAGATGCCGCGATCGATCTCGATCGCATGCAGGGCGGTCATATCGATGTTCATGCTCCGGCCTCCGTTCCTGCTGCCCCAGCCAGCTCCAGCTCGCGCGGCTTTGGTGGTGAAAATTCAACCTGGACAACGGCTTTGACAATTTCGGCGAGTGGAATCCGACGCACCGCCCAGTCACCGCGAGCACGCACCACCAGATCGACGGCACCGTCGGACACCGTGCCGAGCCTGCCGGTGACGATGGTCCCGTCGACGAGTTCCGCGTCGACTTTGCGGCCGTGAGCGCGGCGGAAATGCTTCTCGGTGGTCAGTGGCCGCTCCACCCCCGGCGAGGTGACCTCCAGGACATAGGGATCGTCGCTGTCCAGGCTGTCCAGCAGGGCCGACGCCGACCGGGACAGCTCGGCGACGGTGTCCAGATCCAGGGGCTTGTCGCCGTCGGCGATCACGGTGATGTGCGGCGGCCTCGGGCGATCGTCGATCACAACGTCTTCGATTTCATATCCGGCGCGCACGAACTCACCCCCGAGTAGCTCGATCACCTGCTTCTGGGTTGGTAGCCCCGTAGAACGGCCAGCCACGGCGAGCTCCTCATCTTGAGTTGTCCTGAATCTGCGTCGGATGCAGGGCTCCCCACAAACGGATCGCAGAGAGCCAGCCCTCAACGATACGCCAGCACAGGCCGTCACAATGGCAGGATGTTGGCGTGCTGAACCCAGATCCCAGCCCGTTCGGCGGCCTCACCCGGCGACGCGTTCTCGTCGCGGGCGGTCGTGGGCTGGCGTTGTTTCCGCTGCTCGGCGCGGCGAGTACCGCATGCGGGACAAATCCGCCGCCCGAACCAGATCCGCTGGAGCAGCAGGCCGAGCTGGCCCGCCACGACAGCGAACTGGCCGCGGCCGCGGCCAAGGCCGCCCCGCCCGCCCTTGCGCCGGCGTTAACCGAGGTTGCCGCCGAACGTGGGCGGCACGCCACCGCGCTGACCGAGGAGATCGCCCGGGTGGCCGGCAAACCCAGCGCCACGACAACCACGGCGTCACCGACGACCACATCGGCCGCCGCGGCACCGCCACCGACGGTGGCCGACGTCGTCGCCGCGTTGCGCAGCTCGGCCGACAGTGCCACCAAACTCGCGCCCACTCTGGCCGGATATCGCGCGGGGCTACTCGGCTCGATCGCGGCGTCCTGCGTGACCGCGTACACCGTGGCGCTGCCCTCGGGAAAGGCCGGCCAATGACCTCACCGACGTCACCGCAGACCTCGCCGGACCCCGACCGCCCGTCGGGTGGCGCCGACGCGGCGCTCTTCGACGCCGTGGCCGCCGAGCATGCCGCGATCTACGGCTACGGCATCGTGTCGGCGCACAGCTCCCCTGACGAGAACGACCTGGTGTCGGCGGCGATGGCCGAACACCGCGAGCGCCGCGAGTCCGCGATCGCGCTGCTGACCGGCCGGTCGGCCAAAGCGCCGCTTCCGGCCGCGGGCTATCAGCTGCCGATTCCGGTGAACAATCCCAACGATGCGGCCACCCTCGCGGTGCGGATGGAGGACGACTGCGCGGTGGCGTGGCGCGCGGCGCTCGAGCGGGCGAGCTCCGAGCAGGACCGCACGTTCGCGCTCGCCGCGCTGACCGAGGCGGCCGTCACCGCGGCCCGCTGGAAGCAAGTCCAGGGCATCAAACCCGTGACCGTCGCGTTCCCCGGCGGCACCGAGTAGCTAGGGCTGGGGCTCGGCCAGCGCCGCGGCAATCTCGGCGACCGCGCCGTCGACGCCGACCTCGCGCTTGTCACAGCTGAATCGGTTGCGCAGCTCGACGACTCCGTCGGCCCAGCCGCGCCCGACCACGACGATCCATGGCATGCCCAGCAATTCGGCGTCCTTGAACTTCACCCCCGGTGACGCGGTGCGGTCGTCGAGCAGAACTTCCAGGCCCAGCCGGTCCAGATCCCGGGCCAGCTCTTCGGCACCGGTACGCGCGGCCGCGTCCTTGTTGGCGATCACCACATGGACGTCGAACGGCGACACCGACGACGGCCAGCGCAGTCCGAGCTCGTCGTGCTGCTGCTCGGCGATCACCGCGACCAGCCGGGACACGCCGACACCGTAGGAGCCCATGGTCAGTCGCACCGGCTTGCCGTCCTCGCCGAGCACATCGGCGAGGAACGCGTCGGTGTACTTGCGACCCAGCTGGAAGATGTGTCCGATCTCGATGCCACGCGCCGACACCAGCGGTCCGGCGCCATCAGGTGACAGGTCGCCGTCGCGCACCTCGGCAGCCTCGATGGTGCCGTCGGCGACGAAATCGCGGCCGGCCACCAGGCCGACGACATGCTTACCGGTTTCGTCGGCACCGGTGATCCACGTCGTTCCGTCCACCACCCGCGGATCAACCAGGTAGCGAACACCGTTGGCCAGCAAGCTTTTCGGGCCGATGTACCCCTTCTTCAGGAACGGGTGCTTGGCGAAATCCGCATCGTCGAGCATGGCGTACTCCGCCGGCTCCAATGCGGCACCGAGGCGCTTGTCGTCGACCTCGCGGTCACCGGGCACGCCGATGGCCAGCAGCTCCCACTCACCGCCCGGCACCCGCGTCTTGAGCAGCACGTTCTTGAGCGTGTCGGCCGCGGTCACCTCCCGGCCCAGGCCCGCGGAGTTGGCCCACTCGACCAGGGTGGCGATGGTCGCGGTGTCGGGGGTGTCATGCACCGTGGCCTCGGGCAGACCGTTGACCGGCCGTGCCTCCGGGATCGCGGTGATCACCGCCTCCACGTTGGCGGCGTAGCCCGACTGCAGGCAGCGCACGAACGTGTCCTCGCCGACCTCGCTCTCGGCCAGGAACTCCTCGGAAGCCGAGCCGCCCATCGCGCCGGACACCGCCGAGACGATCACATACCGAATTGCCATGCGCTTGAACATCTTCTGGTACGCCTCGCGGTGCGCGTGATAGGCGGTCTTGAGGCCGTCGTCGGCGACGTCGAACGAGTACGAGTCCTTCATGATGAACTCGCGCCCGCGCAGGATGCCGGCCCGGGGGCGGGCCTCGTCGCGGTACTTCGTCTGGATTTGGAACAGCAGCAGCGGGAAGTCCTTGTAGGAGCTGTACTCCCCCTTCACCGTCAGGGTGAAGAACTCTTCGTGGGTGGGGCCGAGCATGTAGTCGTTGTCGCGGCGGTCCTTGAGCCGGAACACCCCGTCGCCGTACTCCGTCCAGCGGTTGGTCGTCTCATACGGCGCCTTCGGCAGCAGGGCCGGGAACAGGATCTCCTGCCCGTTGATCGCGACCATCTCCTCGCGCACGATCTTCTCGATCTTGCGCAGCACCCGCAGGCCCAGCGGCAGCCATGTGTACAGCCCCGGTGCCACCGGTCGGACATAGCCGGCGCGGATCAACAGTTTGTGGCTGGGCACTTCGGCGTCGGCCGGGTCATCGCGCAGCGTGCGCAAGAACAGCTCGGACATGCGGGTGATCACAGTGGGCCAGCCTAGCGATGCCCTCAGTCGCGCCCCTGCCAGGTGCAGATGCAGACCTCGTTGCCCTCCGCGTCGGCCAGTACCCAGAACGCCGGCGCCGCCGAATCGGACAGCAACGTCCCGCCCGCGGCGAGTGCCGCCGCGATGCGCTCAGCGGCCGCGTCATGCGGCACGTCGACGTCGAGGTGGATGCGGTTGCGCTGCGGCCGCGGGGCGTCCATCTGCTGAAACCAGATCGCCGGACCGCGCCCCGCCGGATCGACCAGCCCGTCGCTGAGGTCGGATGGTCCGGGCTCGTCGACGTAGCCGGTGACCGCCTTCCAGAACGGGCGGACGGCGCGGATGTCGAGGGCGTCGATCGCGATCTCGATCGCCTGCACCGAGCCGGGCGCGAGCCGCAGCCCACGGCCGGTCAGCTCTGCCGAAATCCTGTGCGCCAGGCCGATGTCCAGGCCTGTCACCGCCCACTGGGTCGCCGACTGCAGGCGCAGCACCGCCCGGTCCGCGCGGATGTCGACGCTCAGATGACCCTGTCCGGCATCGCCTGCTGCCTGCACCGCCAGTGCCGCCACCTGGCTGGCCTGCGCGAGCGACGGCGCGGCGACTTCGGCATAGACGGCGCCGAGCACCAGGCGCCATCCCAGTTCGGCGGTCGCATCGGAGATTTCCTGCCGACTCGGCCGCGCGTGGTCGTCCATCATCACGCCGCCGCGGTCTGTCCGCGGTGGAACATCGCCGCGCCGATCAGGCTCACCGCCACCCCGCCGACGATCCAGCAGACCAGCACGACGATCGAATGGGTGATCCCGTGGCCGTCGAAGTACACGATGCGGCGGATGGCGTCGGTGCCCGCGCCGTTGGGCAGCACGCCGCTGATCGCGCGCCAGAACGGCGGCAGCACCGACGGCTGGTACGCGCCGCCGGCCGACGGGTTGCCGAGGATCACGAAGATCACCACGGTCAGCCCGATCCCGATGACACCGAACAGGATCTGCAACGCGATGGTCACCGTCGCCGCGGACAACGTCACCAGCGTGCCGATCCCGGCGATCGACCAGAAGTGGCCGTTCATGGCGTGCAGCACCGGCTCGGCGACCACCGCGCCGCCGAACCCGGATGCCAGCGCGTAAGGCACCGTGGCGCCCAGCCGCCAGAGCGAACGCGGAAAGGTCGCCGGCCGTGAGCCTTTGGCGATGCCGAGCATCGAGGCGAACAGATATCCGCCGACCACCCAGCCGACGACGAGGTAGAACCCGGACAGCCCGCGGGCATCACCGGAGAACAGCGGGACGACGTCGTCGACGGTGACGGTGCGCTGCTGGGCCGCGGTCACCTTGGTGAAGATCTGCTCCAGCGCACCCGAGACGGCAGTGCCGCCGCCGGAGGCCACCAGTAGCCGGTCGTCGGTGCCTGCCGGGTTGAGGACGTAGACACCGAAGATGTCACCGGCGCGCAATGCCGCGCGGGCGGCGTCCTCGTCGGCGGCGGCCGACGCCTTGACGGGATCACCGGCCAGGCCGTTGAGCTGGCCGACGACCTGGCCGGCCACCTGCGCGGGAGCGACGACGGCCACCGGGATCTGGTGCGGAGTTGGCGAATGAAATGCGCCGAGGTAGGACAGGATGAACGCGAATTGCAGCAACAGCACACCGACCCCGAGTGCCAGGGTGCGCGGGGCGACGGCGTCGCGGAAGCGGTCCTGCCACGTCTCCGGCGGCTCGGGGGCTTGGTGCTTGTTGGGCTGCGTGGTGACCATTCGGCTCATCTTCCTCCGGCGGCGGCGTGCGGTCACCGGCACTCTAGGGTGGATGGGTGACACCTGAATCGTCGCCCACAGCGTCTGCTGGGTCTTCTCTGGCGGCCCAAACCTACTCCGGCCGGATGCCATCCCATGTCGGTGACATGGCGGTCGAGACCCACGGCATCGCACCGATCCCGCCGGGCAACCGGTACGGATCCGCCCGGCGACTGTTCACGGTGTGGTTCGCCCCGCAGGTCAACATGACGGTGGTGTTCACCGGCACGCTGGCCGTGGTGCTGGGGCTGGGGTTCTGGCTGGGCCTGCTGGCGATGGTGATCGGCACGGTCGTCGGCTCACTGGCCGTCGGCTATCTGTCCACCTGGGGTCCGCGTACCGGCACCGCGCAATTACCCAACGCGCGCATGGCATTTGGCGGCACCGTCGGCGTGGTCGCGGTGATCCAGTGGTTGTCGTCGATCGCCTGGGACGGCCTGGTCGGGCTGTTCGGTGGTGAGGCACTGGCCGAGCTGGTGGGTATGCCGTTCTGGCTGGCGGTCGTCATCGTGCTGGCGGCGCAGGGCGCCGTCGGGGTCTTCGGCTACGAGGTGATCCACCGCGTACAAGCCGTGATGACCGTGGTGCTCATCGTGACGTTCGCGGTGTTCGCCTGGAAATTGATCGGCGGACATCAGGTGATCTCGCTGCCCACCCTGAGCGGTGCGGATCTGGCCGGGGCGTTCGCCCTCGAGGTCACGATCGCGCTGAGCCTGGCGATCTCGTGGGCCAGCTACGCCTCCGACTACAGCCGCTACCTTCCCGTGAACACGTCGCGAAAGGCGGTGTTCGGCTACACATTCGGCGGGCTGGCGGTGGCCTATATCGCCGTCCAGGCCATCGGCGTGGCTGCCGCGGGCACGCTCACCGACCAGACCGCGCAGGGCGTGCGGGAGATCATGGGTGGCGGCGTGCTGGGCGCGGTGGCGCTGCTGGTGATCGCGCTGGGTTCGGTGGCCTCCAACGCGATGAACGATTACAGCGGCTCGCTGGCGCTGCAGACCGTCGGAGTTCGGGTGCGACGGCCGGTGTCGGCGGTCGTGGTGGTGGTGATCGCGTTCGCGCTCACCATGTGGCTGCACTCCGGTGACCTGGCCTCCCGCTTCCAGGGTGTGCTGCTGTTCATCAGCTACTGGATCCCGGCGTTCGTCGCGATCGTGGCCATCGACTGGCGTTACCGCAGTGCCGGGCGCGACACCGTGAACCCTGCCGCCGAAGTGACGCCGCGCACCGACGGACTGGTGGCGCTTGCGGCGTTCTTCGTCGCGTTCGCCGCGGCGGTGCCGTTCATGCACACCAACCTGATCGTCGGCCCGGTAGCCACCGCGCTGCACGGAGCCGATCTGGCGTACTTCGTGAATTTCCTTGTCGCAGCGGCGGTTTACGGCGGCTATCGGGTGGCACGGGGGCGAGCGAAGCGACGGGGATTGATCTAGGGGCGGGGCTGAGCCCTACGGACTGAACCGGTTCTCCAACGCGGTGAGCAGTCCACGCAGCTCGTTGATGCGTGCATTGAACCGCTGTAGGTCGTGCCGTAGCCGGATGTCACTGTGATCCGCCCTGGCAGTTCGGACTCGCGCGGCGAGGATTTCGACGTCGTCCAGCTCCCGGCGCAGGATTTCCTCGAAGAGACGCGCCTGCGCCTGATCAGCAGGATGCGCCGACCGAGTGGGCCAAGGCTCGAAGTCCTCGGGAGAAACAGCAACCACGCTCATCACCCATAGCCTCGACCTCCTTCCACCCGGATCAATTACCGCGCGGTACCGGCTTGGTAAGGATAAGTTCACGCGGCGGCAGGCCGCAGTGTGAGCTGGTTACAGCTCGCCGGCCTCGACGGCTTCGCGGGTGTGCTGAGCGGCGGCGATATCTCGGGTCGAGAATCCGATCCCGAGGGCGGCAACCCCGACGAGCAGCGCGATGCCGGCGACCCACAGCAGCGAATAGGTGTAGCCGTAGCCGAGCGCGTCGAGCTGGGCGGGCGTCATGTACTTCACCGGCCCTGTGGTGCCGCCCAGGTACAGGGTGCGGGAGGTCTGCACAGCCTGGATGACCACCAGCACCAGCGGCCCGCCGAGGTTGAACACCATGAGGGTGATCGAGGAGACCGGACCGACCTCCCGCGGGCCGACATTGGCCAGCGTGCACAGCGGCAGGATCACCGAGATGATGCCGATGCCCAGGCCGCCCACGACGATCGGGACGAAGAGGTCGGGGAAATACGGGATCTGGCGGTTCAGCGTCGAGCCGTAGAGCATGGCCGCGAGCACAAGTAACCCGCCGCCGAGGATCACCCAGCGCGGCGGCACTCGCAGCGCCAGCTTGGTGGCCGCGACATTACCGACGACGAAGGCGGCCGCGAACGGCATGAAGCAGATTCCCGCCCGCAGCGGCGAGTAGCCGAGCACGTCTTGGACGAGCAGACCGATCATCACGCTCAGCGTCAGCATCACGCCGCCGGCCAGGAAGTACGCGACGAAGGAGGCGACGCGGCTGCGGTTGTCGAACACCGAGAACGGCACCAGCGGATTGTCGGCGCCGCGTTCGACGACCAGGAAGGCGACCAGGAAGACCACCGCCGCCACGCCGGCACCGATCACCCACGGATCGATCCAGCCCCGCGGTGGGCCCTGGGTGAAGACGAGCACTGCCGCGGTACACGCCAGGGTGGCGAGCAGCGCACCGGTGACGTCGAGTTTGAGACGTTCGTGCCGGGTTTCCTCGAGACGGGTCAGCGCGACGACGATGATGAAGATGCCGATCGGCACGTTGACCAGGAACGCCAGCCGCCAGGACAGGCCGGTCAGCGCACCACCCAGGACGAGCCCCAGCACCGAGCCGAGGCCCTGCATGGCCGCCGACACCGCCAGCGCCTGATTACGGGCATGACCGACGGCGTACGTGGTGGCGATCAGCGCCAGCCCGGTCGGGGCGGCCACCGCCGCGCCCATGCCCTGCACCGCGCGGGCCACGATCAGCGTCCACTGTTCGTTGGCCAGCCCGCAGGCCAGTGAGGCGATGGTGAAGACACCGACGCCGGAGATGAACGCCCGTTTGTGGCCGACGGCGTCACCGACGCGCCCACCGAGCAGCAGCAGGCCGCCGAAGGTCAGCACGTAGGCGGTGATCACCCAGCTCTTGGAGGCATCGGACAGGCCGAGCTCGGCCTGCATGCGCGGCAGCGCGACGATCACGATGGTGCCGTCCAGCGTGGACATCAACTGCATGCCGGTGATCGCGACGATCGCGACGCCCAGAACACGGGAGGCAAGCGGTCTGGTGGCCGGTAGCGGACCGCTCGCGCCAGACATGGGAAGCAACCCTACCGCCCCGAATTGGGCAGCCCTTCAGGCACGAGCGGGAAGTTAGAGCTCTCCGGCGTCGATCGCGTCTTTGACTTCCTGGGCGTGCGCGACCTGCGACGCGGTGTAGCCGATGAACAGCGCGACAGCGCCGACGATCACCGCGACAGCGGCGACCCACAGCAGGCCGTAGGTGTAGCCCTGGTCCAGGGCGTGCAGCTGCGCCTCGTTCATTTTCTTCACCGGGCCGGTGGTGCCGCCCAGGTACAGCGTCCGCGAGGTGATGACGGCCTGGATGATGGCCAGCACCACGGGTCCGCCGAGGTTCTGCAGCATCAGCGCGATCGCCGATACCGGTCCGATCTGGTCAAATCCGACACCGGCGATGGCCGACACCATCAACGGCACGACGATCATGCCGATACCGAGGCCGCCGACCGTGATCGGGATGACGAGGTTCGGGAAGTACGGGATGCCGCCGTTGAGCGTGGAGCCGTAGATCATCGCGGCCAGCACCAGCACACCGCCGGCGATCACCAGGATCCGCGGTGGGAACCGGGACACCAGGGCCGAGGACAGTCCAAGGCCGATACCCAGCGCGACGACGAACGGGATAAAGCCGATACCGGCCTTCAGGGCGCTGTAGCCCATGATGTCCTGCACGTACAGACCGATCGTGACGGTCAGCGTGAACATGACCCCGCCGGCGAGGAACACGGCGGCAAATGTCGCCAGCCGATTGCGGTCGCGGAACAGGCTGAACGGGACGACGGGGTTCTCGGCGGTGCGCTCCACGATGACGAAGGCCAGGAACGCCACCGCGGCAATCGCGGCCGAGGCCATGCTGACCGGGGTGAGCCAGCCATTCTCCGGCCCCTGGGAGAAACCGAACACTGCGGCCGTACAGCCCACGGTGGCCAGCAGTGCGCCGGCCGCGTCGAGCTTCATCCGCTCTTTGTGGGTTTCCCGCAGCGTCTTGTGAGCCAGGTACAGCATCAGCAGGCCGATCGGCACGTTCACCAGGAACGCGAGCCGCCAGGACACCTCGACCAGCGCGCCGCCGACGACCAGGCCCATCACCGAGCCGACACCCGTCATGGCGGCGAACACCGCGGTCGCGGCATTGCGTGCCGGGCCCTTGGGGAATGTGGTGGCCACCAGCGCCAGGCCAGTGGGTGAGGCGATTGCCGCGCCGACACCTTGCAGCAGGCGCGCGATCACCAAAGTTGCTTCGTCCCAGGCGATACCGCACAGCACCGAGGCGATGGTGAACAGCGCGACGCCGACGATGAAGGTGCGCTTGCGTCCGATCGTGTCGCCCAGCCGGCCGCCGAGCAACATCAGGCCGCCGAACGTCAGCACGTAGGCGGTGATGACCCAGCTGCGCCCCGCATCAGAGAGGCTCAGCTCGTCCTGGATCTTGGGCAAAGCCACGATCGCCACGGTGCTGTCCATCGTGGCCAGCAGCTGCATGCCGCCGATGGCGGTCACCGCGGCCAGGAAGCGCCGCGACGGCAGCCAGGTCGGGTACTTGCTGGTCCGCTCCAGGGACGTCGACTCCAGGCGCATGGGAACAGCGCGCTCTGAGCTGTTGGCGGTCGCCCGCGCAGCGTCGTTGAGAGCCGTCATAGCGGCCAACCCTACAGGAATCTTAAGAGAAGTTTAAGCCGCGAAGGCCGCTACCGAGCCGATCACGATGATCGCGGGAGGCCTAATACCGTCGGTTCGAATCCGCTCGGGCGCATCACGCAGCGTGGTCCGCACGATCCGTTCGGCCGCCGTGGTGCCGTGCTGCACCACCAGAACCGGCGTTTCCGCAGGTCGGCCGCCTGTAATCAGTGCTTCGGCAAACAATTCGATGCGTTCGACCGCCATCAGCAGAACTATCGTTCCCGACAATTGCGCCAGCGCATTCCAATTCACTAACGATTCCGGATGATCGGGAGCTAAATGGCCGCTGACCACCACAAATTCGTGATTCACGGCCCGGTGGGTGACCGGAACTCCGGCCATCGCCGGCACCGATATGGCACTTGTCACACCCGGCACGACGGTGACCGGTATCCCGGCCTCGGCACAGGCGAGAACTTCCTCATATCCGCGGGCGAACACGAACGGATCCCCGCCCTTGAGGCGCACCACGAAGCGTCCCGCTTTGGCCCGTTCTATAAGAACGTTGTTTATGGCCTCCTGGGCCATCGCGCGCCCGTACGGGATCTTGGCGGCGTCGATGACCTCGACGTGCGGCCCGAGTTCGGCGAGCAGCTCCGGTGGGGCGAGCCGATCGGCGACGACGACGTCGGCGCGGGCCAAGAGGCGCCGGCCACGCACGGTGATCAGCTCGGGATCACCGGGCCCGCCACCCACCAGAGCGACACTGCCGGGGGTGGCGTCGCCGGTCTCGGCCGCGATCAGGCCCTGCTGGAATGCCTCGCGGATGGCCGAGCGGATGGCCGCCGAGCGGCGGTGTTCCCCGCCGGCGAGCACACCCACCACCAGCCCGTCGTGGTCGAACGACGCCGGGGTGACGGCGGAGCCTTCCCGCGCCACGTCGGCCCGCACACAGAAGATCTGCCTGCGGTCGGCCTCGGCGACGACGGCGGCGTTCACATCCGCGTCGTCGGTGGCGGCGATCGCGTACCAGGCGCCGTCGAGGTCGCCGTCGCGGTAGTCGCGCAACTCCAGGGTGATCCCGGGCGTCGTGGTGGACAGGACCTCCACGGCCGGGGTCGCGGCGCGGGCGATCACGTGCACGTCGGCGTCACTTCCGATGAGCAGCGGCAGGCGCCGTTGGGCCACCGTGCCGCCGCCGATCACGACGACCTTCTTACCGGCCAGGCGTAAGCCGACGAGGTAGGCGTTCTCGGTCACCGGGCGAGCTTAAAGCGTGCCGCCGCGCGTTCGACAAACCGAGCGACCGAACGCGGCTGTGCGGCGGGGTGCGTGTGTAGATACGACGCGTGCACCCCGGCGCACACCGCGCCCTCCCGTGCCGGTTGTCCGTCGCTTGCGCGGAACCCCCAGGCAGGTTCGACGCTACCGGTGAATTCGGCTGTGGTGCGGTGGAATTCGTGGCCGACGACCCGCTCCCCCGCGGCGTGCAGCGACGAGTCCGACAGTGCCACGGCCTCCCGGTAGCCCAGGGTGAGCCGCGGGGTGAACCGGGCCGAGCCGGCCAGCACCCCGCACATCGGATGCCCGTCCAGGTCGTCCATCAGGTAGGCCAGCCCGCCGCACTCCGCCTGAACGGGTACGCGGGCGGCCAGCTCACGGATCTGGGCACGAAGTTCGGTGTTGGCCGATAGGTCGGCCAGGTGCTGCTCGGGGAAGCCACCCGGCAGCACCAGTGCCGCGGTCTGCGCGGGCAGCGTGTGCGTGAGCGGATCGAATTCGACGACGTCGGCGCCGGCGGCGCGCAGCAGCTCGGGGTGTTCGGCATAGCCGAAGCTGAACGCCTTTCCCGCGGCCACGGCGACGACCGGGCATGCGGCAGTGGGCGGTCGAGGACTATCCGGCGCTGCCGGTGGCCTGACGACGTCCTCGGGTGCCCAGGGCGCCGTCGTCACCCGTGAGCCGCCCAGCGCGACTACGGCGGGCAGGTCGACGTGGCGGGCGACCAGCGCGGTCATCGCGGCGACCGCGGCCAGCGCCTGCTCACCGTGCTCGACGGCGGTCACCAGGCCCAGATGCCGCGAGGGCACCGACAATTCGTCGTGGCGCGGGATCGCACCGAGCACCGGCACGCCGGCCGCCTCGCAGGCCTGGCGCAGCACCTGCTCATGGCGGGCGGTGCCAACCCGGTTGAGGATCACGCCGCCGATGTGGGTACCGGGATGGAAGGTCGAAAACCCTTGAAGCACAGCACCGATACTCTGACTCTGACCGCGGGCATCGATCACCAGCAGCACCGGGGTAGCCAGGATTTCGGCGACGTGCGCGGTGGAGCCGCGGGCCGGGGTGACGATGTGCTCGTCGATGCGGCCGTCGAAAAGGCCCATCACACCTTCGATCACGGCGATATCGGCGTCACGGGTGCCGTGCCGGTACAGCGGGCCGATCAGTTCTTCGGGCACCAGGACCGGGTCGAGGTTGCGGCCGGGCCGGCCGGCGGCCAGCGCGTGGTAGCCGGGGTCGATGAAGTCCGGGCCGACCTTGAACGGTGCGACCCGATGCCCGGCCGCCCGTAGCGCGCCGATCAAACCCGTTGCGACAGTGGTCTTCCCGCTCCCCGATGCGGGAGCGCCGATCACGACGGCGGGGACGCTACTCACCACTCGATACCGCGCTGACCCTTGCGGCCGGCGTCCATCGGGTGTTTGACGCATGCCATCTCGGTCACCAGGTCGGCGGCGTCGATCAGCCGCTGCGGGGCGTCGCGTCCGGTGATCACCACATGCTGGCCGCCCGGGCGTGCCAGCAGTGTCTCGACAACCTCATCGACGTCGACCCAGCCCCATTTCAGCGGGTAGGTGAACTCGTCGAGCACATAGAAGTCGTGCCGCTGCTGCGCCAGCCGGCCGGCGATTTCGGTCCAGCCCTCGGCCGCCGCGGCGGCGTGGTCGTCGTCGGACCCGCTCTTACGGGTCCAGGACCAGCCCGAGCCCATCTTGTGCCACTCCACCGAACCGCCGATGCCCTGCTCGGCGCTCAGCCTGCCGAGTGCCGCGAACGCCGACTCCTCGCCGACCTTCCACTTGGCGCTCTTGACGAACTGGAACACCGCCACGCTCATCCCGGCGTTCCACGCCCGCAACGCCATTCCGAAGGCGGCGGTCGACTTGCCTTTGCCGGGTCCGGTGTGGACGGCGAGCACCGGGGTGTTGCGCCGGGCCCGCGTGGTCAGGCCGTCATCGGGCACGGCGATCGGCTGGCCCTGCGGCATGGACGGTCCCCTTCTGCTTCAGGCAGCGCGGCGCACGGCCTGTGCCAGATAGTCTGCGCGCAGCTGCTCCAATTGCAGCAGCGGGGCTTCCAGATTCTCAGCCAGATCCGCGGCCAAGCCCAGCCGGATGTACGACGTCTCACAGTCCACCACCACCGCGGCAGCGCCCTCGGCCACCAGCTGGCGGGCCGCAGAACGGCTGCGCCCCAACGGATCCGGACCACCGGTGGCGCGGCCGTCGGTGAGGACCACCACCAGCGGGCGCCGGGTCCGGTCACGTACCCGCTCACGGACCACGACGTCGCGGGCGGCCAGCAGTCCCTGCGCCAACGGTGTGGTGCCACCGGTGTCGAAACGCGTGAGCCTGCGTGACGCGATATGTGCCGACGTTGTCGGCGGCAGCAGAACCCGGGCCCCGTCGTGACGGAAGGTGATGACGGCGACCTTGTCACGCCGCTGGTAGGCGTCGCGCAACAACGACAGCGCCGCCCCTGTCACCGCCGACATCCGGTCCCGCGCGGCCATCGACCCGGACGCGTCGACGACGAAGATCACCAGGTTGCCTTCGCGGCCCACCCGCACCGCCCGGCGAATGTCCTCGGGGTGCGGCCGCAGCCGGCCGTTCCCGGCGGCATTGAGCACGGTGGCGAACAAGTGCAGCCCGTGGCCCTGCTCGGGAGCGTCGGTGGCGGTGACCACCGCCCCGGAGCGGTTGCGCGCCCGCGAGCGCCTGCCGGGGTTGCCCTCCCCCACCCCGGGCACGGTCAGTGCCCTGGCGCGAAACGTCGCGGCGGGTGGTGCGGACGGTTTCGGTGCCGAAGACGAATTTCCTTGCGGCGCAGACGGTTGTGACGATCCGTCGACCGACTGCCCACCGCCGGGCGGATCAGGGTCGGGATCGGGCTCCGGGCCGCTATCGGTGGCGGCCATCGCCTCGTCGAGCTGCGCGGGGTCAAGACCTGGATCGTCGAACGGGTCGCGCCTGCGCCGGTGCGGCAGCGCGAGCTCGGCGGCCACCCGAATATCCTCCTGCGCAACGGCTTGCGCCCCACGCCAGGCCGCGTGCGCCACCGCGGTGCGCGCCACCACCAGGTCGGCGCGCATCCCGTCCACGTCGAAAGCCGCGCACAGCGCCGCAATCCGGGTCAGCTCGGCATCCGGCAGCACGACATCGGCGACCCGGTCACGGGCCGCGGCGATCCGCCGGGCCAGTTCGCTGTCCTGTTCGGCGTGCCGCGCGGCGAACCCGGCCGGGTCGGCCTCGTAGGCCAGCCGCTGGCGGATCACCTCGCTGCGCACTGCCACATCGCGGGAAGCATGCACGTCGACGGTCAGCCCGAACCGGTCCAAAAGCTGCGGACGCAGTTCGCCCTCTTCAGGATTCATCGTGCCGATCAGGACGAAGCGGGCTTCATGCGAGTGCGAAATCCCGTCGCGCTCGATGTGCACCCGGCCCATAGCCGCAGCGTCCAGCATGATGTCGACGAGATGGTCGTGCAGCAGGTTGACCTCGTCGACGTAGAGCACACCGCCATGCGCGCGGGCCAACAGGCCCGGCGAAAACGCGTGCTCGCCGTCGCGCAGCACCTTCTGCAGATCCAGCGAGCCGACCACCCGGTCCTCGGTCGCCCCGATGGGCAACTCCACCAGCCGCGAATCCGCATCGACCTGCGCCAGGATCGCGGCCAGCGCCCGCACCGCCGTCGACTTCGCGGTGCCCTTCTCGCCACGGATCAGCACACCGCCGATCTCGGGGCGCACCGCGCACAGCACCAGGGCCAAGCGCAGCTGGTCGTGCCCGACGATCGCGCTGAACGGGTACGGGGCGGCGCTCACGACTGGTCGGTTTCGGTACCGCCGGTGCGCCGCACCATCGGCACGTGCGGGATGCCGTCTTCGACGAATTCAGCTCCGGCGGCGGCGAAGCCGTGCCGGGCATACATGTCGGCGAGGTAGGTCTGGGCGTCGATCCGGCACAGGTAGTCGCCGACTTCGGCGATCGCGGCCTGCAACAGCCGGGTGGTGTGGCCGTGGCCGCGGGCGGCGCGCTGAGTGCAGACCCGGCCGATGCGGAACGTCTTCTCCCCGCCCGCGTGCTCCTCCATCAGCCGCAGCGTGGCGATCACCGTGCCGTCGGGCTGCTCCAGCCAGAAGTGCCGGGTCTCGGCGAGCAGGTCACGGCCGTCGAGCTCCGGATACGGGCACGCCTGCTCGACGACGAACACCTCGACGCGCAGCTTCAACAGCTCGTAGAGGGTGGCCGCGTCGAGGTCCTTGGCCCAGGAGCGGCGCAAGGCGACCGTCACACCACCCCCGCGGGTTCCGGGCTACCGGAACCCGTAGCGGCAGGCGCGATATCCGCCCCGGCTGCCAGCGCGGCGTGGCTGGCGTCGACTCGGCTTTCCAGCCCGAGCACCTTGGTGCCGTGTGCCCACACCTCGGCGAACAGCTCAGGGTTCTCCGAGAGCTTGGTGCCCAGCGAGGGCACCATTTCCTTGAGCTTGGGCAGCCAGCCCTGGTAGCGGTCGGCGAAGCAGCGCTCCAAGACCTCGATCATCGCCGGGACGGCGGTGGAGGCACCGGGGGACGCACCGAGCAGGCCGGCGATCGAGCCGTCGGCGGCCGCCAGCACCGTGGTGCCGAACTCGAGCACACCGAGTTTCTTGGCATCGCGGCGGATCACCTGCACCCGTTGGCCGGCGATATCGATCTCCCAGTCGGAATCTTGTGCCGTGGGCGCGAATTGGCGGAGCTCGTTGACCCGGTCGGCCTCACTGAGGGCGAGCTGGCTGATGAGGTACTTCAGCAGACCCATCTCGGTGAGCCCGACACCGATCATCGAGGCGAGGTTGTTGGGCTTGACCGACAGCGGCAGATCGGTGATCTTGCCTTCCTTGAGGAACTTCGGCGACCAGCCGGCGAACGGGCCGAACAGCAGCCACGAGCGCCCGTTGATCACGCGGGTGTCCAGGTGCGGCACCGACATCGGCGGCGCGCCCAGCGGCGGGGCGCCGTACACCTTGGCCTGGTGGGCGGCCGCCAGCTCGGCGTTGCCGGTGCGCAGCCACTGGCCGCTGACCGGGAAACCGCCGAAGCCCTTGGCCTCGGGGATGCCGGCCTTCTGCAGCAGCGGCAAAGCGCCGCCGCCGGCGCCGACGAACACGAACTTGGCCGACAGCTTGTGCTTCTGGCCGGTGCGCCGGTTATGGATCTTGACGGTCCAGCCGCCGTCGGACTCGTTGTGAAGGTCGAGCACGTCGTGGCCGAACAGTGTGGTCATGCCGCGCTCGGTGCCGTAGCCGAGCAGCTGGCGGGTCAGGGAGCCGAAGTCGACGTCGGTGCCGTCCTCGGTCCAGTTCAGCGCGACCGGCTGGGAGAAGTCCCGACCCTTGGCCATCAGCGGCAGACGGCGGGTGAATTCGTCGGGGTCGTCGATGAACTCCATCGTGGCGAACAGCGGGTTGCGCACCAGGGTGTCGCGGCGGCGGCGCAGGTAGTCGATGTGCTCGGCACCCTGCACGAAGCTGACGTGCGGGATGGGGTTCAGGAAGCTGCGGACGTCGGGCAGGATGCCGTGCTCGTGCGCATAGCTCCAGAACTGGCGGGTGACCTGGAACTGCTCGTTGACGTTGATGGCCTTGGCAATGTCGATGGTGCCGTCGGCCTTCTCCGGGGTGTAGTTGAGCTCGCACAGCGCCGAGTGCCCGGTGCCTGCGTTGTTCCACGGATCGGAACTCTCGGCAGCGGCCGCGTCGAGGCGCTCGACCAGCGTGATCGACCAGTCCGGTTGGACCAAACGCAGCAGCGCCCCCAGTGTCGCGCTCATGATTCCCGCGCCAACCAGCACCACGTCGGTCTTGGTGGTATCAGACACCGCTTCGTCGTCCTTTACTCGTATCAGCTGTACAGGTAGTCAGGTTATCCCGAGCGGCACTCAGTTATTCAGGAGAGTCGCCAGCACCACACCCCGATGTAGCCAGCACCACACCCGGTTAGGGTATGGCGTGTGACGGCAGCTCGGGCCGAATGGGCCGACGATGTCCTTCCCGGCTACCAACAGGCCACCGTGCCGTTGGGGCCGGACCCCGACGGCGAGGGCGATTTGTTCGCCACTCTGGTGCGCCGCGCGGACGGCACCCCGGCCGCCCACACCGTGCTGGCGGTGCACGGGTTCACCGACTATTTCTTCAACACCGAACTGGCCGATCACTTCGCGGCCGCCGGGTTCCGGTTCTATGCGCTGGACCAACACAAGTGTGGCCGGTCCTGGCGCGAGGGTCAGACACCGCACTTCACCACCGACCTCGCCCGCTACGACCGCGAGCTGGAGCGGGCCGTTGCGGTGATCGCCACCGAGAATCCCGGCACCACGATCCTGGTGTACGGCCATTCCGCCGGTGGGCTGATCGTGTCGCTCTGGCTGAACCGGGTGCGGCGCCGGAATGCCACGGCCGCGCTGTCGCTGGGGGGTCTGGTGCTCAACAGTCCGTGGCTGGACTTGCACGGACCGGCGATCCTGCGGACCCGGCTGACGTCGACGGCGATCGGCGCGTTGTCACGGGTGCGCAAGACCAGGGTGGTGCGCGCCACCAGCAAGGGTGGCTACGGGCTGACCCTGCACCGCGACTACCACGGCGAGTTCGAGTACAACCTGCAGTGGAAGCCGCTGGGCGGATTCCCGGTGACCTTCGGCTGGATCCACGCCATCCGCCGCGGCCACGCCACCTTGCATCGCGGTTTGGATGTCGGTGTGCCGAACCTGATCCTGCGTTCTGACCACAGCGTGACCGAGAGCGCGGACGCGTCGAGCATGCAGCGCGGCGACGCCGTCCTCGACGTCACCCAGATCGCACGGTGGGCGGGCTGCATCGGCAACCGCACCACCGTCGTACCGATCCGCGACGCCAAACACGACGTGTTCCTGTCGCTGACCCAGCCTCGAGTGGAGTCGTATCGCGCACTCGACTCCTGGCTGCATTTCTATCGTGCGCATCTGGAATCGGCCGCGTCGTCCGCGGGCCGTGGATAAGGGGATTTCGTTGCAGCACTTCGATATTGCGATCATCGGAACCGGCTCGGGCAATTCGATCATCGACGAGCGCTACGCAGGCAAGAAGGTCGCGATCTGCGAGCAGGGCGTGTTCGGCGGTACCTGCCTGAACGTGGGGTGCATTCCGACCAAGATGTTCGTCTATGCCGCCGAGGTGGCCCAGACCGTACGCGAGGCCGGCCGATTCGGTGTCGACGCTCACATCGACGGCGTGCGCTGGAGCGATATCGTCTCGCGGGTCTTCGGCCGTATCGACCCGCTGGCCATCGGCGGTGAGCACTACCGGCGTTCGTCGCCGAATGTGACGGTCTATGACAGCCATACCCGCTTCACCGGCCGCACCGAGAACGGGTACTCGTTGCGCACCGAGAAGGGCGAGGAGTTCACAGCCGATCAGGTGGTGATCGCCGCGGGAGCACGGGCGATGATTCCCGAGGCCATCGCGGGCTGCGGGGTGCAGGTGCACACCAGCGACACGATCATGCGCATCCCGGAACTGCCCAAGCACCTGGTGATCATCGGCGGCGGATTCGTCGCCGCCGAGTTCGCGCACGTGTTCTCCGCGCTGGGCACGCGGGTGACGCTCGTCATCCGGGGCGGCGGGATGCTGTCGCACTGCGACGACACGATCTGTGAGCGGTTCACCGACATCGCGAGCAAGAAGTGGGAAATCCGCAGTCACCGCAACATGATCGGTGCACACCACGAGGGTTCGCAGGTCGTCATCGAACTCGACGACGGCTCCTCGGTGGCGGCCGACGCCGTGCTGGTGGCTACCGGCCGGATTCCCAACGGGGACTTGATGGACCTGAACCTTGCCGGGGTCGACGTCGACGAGGACGGCCTGGTCGTGGTGGATGAATTCCAACGGACTACGGCGCGAGGCATTTTCGCGCTCGGCGATGTGTCATCCACATACCAGCTCAAGCATGTCGCCAACCACGAGGCTCGCAGGGTGCGGCACAACCTGCTGCAGGACTGGGACGACACCGAAAACCTGATGCCGTCGGATCATCGCTTCGTGCCGTCGGCGGTGTTCACCGATCCGCAGATTGCGTGTGTCGGGCTCACCGAAAACGAGGCCCGCGCAGCCGGTTACGAGATCAAGGTCAAAGTTCAGGACTACGCCGACGTGGCGTACGGCTGGGCGATGGAGGACACCACCGGAATCGCCAAGATCATCGTCGAGGCGGACACCGGGACGATCCTGGGTGCGCACATCATGGGCCATCAGGCGTCGTCGTTGATCCAGCCGCTGATCCAGGCGATGAGTTTCGGGCTGGCAGGCCAGGACATGGCCCGCGGCCAGTACTGGATCCACCCGGCGCTGCCCGAGGTGATCGAGAATGCACTGCTGGCGTTGTGCGGCGAGCCGCCCTGGCCGAAGGGCCGCAGGCACTAGACGTCATCTCTCACCTGAGTGGGTGGGAACCACCGAGCGCAGAGCGGCTGGCCGAGCAACCAAAATTAGGGAATTCTCCCCAAGTACTGACCGAAGATCGGTCCGTAGTGTCCGTCCCTATGAACCGTTACGCCTCAACCACACTCGCCACATTCGCCGCAAGTATCGTCACGATGGGAGTTGGCCTTGCACCCGCCGCCAACGCCAGCTGTGTCTCGGCGTTCGGTTTCGGTAACAGCTCCCACTGCACAAGCAGCCCGACCACGATCGCGATCGCCATCGGCGCCAATGCGGATGCGGAAGCCATCGGGGCCTTGGGTGCGGCAATCGCGTTGGGCAACAGCGCGTTCGCGGGCATCTACGGCTCGTTCGGCTCGGCAGCTGCGCTGGGAAACAGCAGTAGTGCGATCGCGACCAACCTCGGGATCGCCATCGCGGCCGGATCGCACTCCGCTGCGCACGCTGGTGCCGCCCAAAGCGAATTTTTCAACCTGGCCGCCTCGATCGCAAATAACTCAGAGGCCGAAGCCTTGGGTCAAGGCAATGTGGCCATCAATCTGTTTGGCAGCGAGGCGAAGGTGCACGCGTTTGGCACCGATCTCCTGGCCTTCAACACCGGCAACAAGAGCACCATCACCGCGTGGGGCACACTGAGCAGTGCCCTGAATCTGGGTGGATATCAAGTCATTGTGGAGACAGCGGGTGACAGTCGTGCCGGCTCGGCCTTCAACGTATTGGGTTCCGGCAACGCGGTTGGGAGCGCCGGAGGTCCTTTCGCGGTCGCAGGCTCGGTTTTCCAGGTCGGCGAGAAGATCTCACAAACCGGTCCTGGAGTCCACATCAACGGTGTGAAGGCAGGAGGCGCCGCCGCCACCGGGCCGGCCGCCGCCAAACATCACGGTGACAAGGGAGTGGGGGCCTCCAAACGCAAGCACTAATGCGTCCAGGGCCGCTGTACGTTGAGCCAGTGAGGCATTCAACGAACGGGAACGGTGAAGCCCCAGGGTAATTCGAGCCGGTGGGCGGCCAGCAGCTCGCTGTCGGACAGCACCGCGGTGATGGCGTCGTCGGCGACCACCGCACCGTGATCCAGCACGATCGCCCGGTCGCACAGTTGCGCGGCGTACGGCAGGTCATGGGTGACGACCAGCATCGTGGCGGGCAGCGTCGTCAGCGTTTCGGCCAATTCACGGCGGGCCACCGGATCGAGGTTGGCCGACGGTTCGTCGAGCACCAGGATCTCCGGCTCGCAGGCCAGCACCGTGGCCAACGCAGCGCGCCTGCGCTGGCCACCGGACAGGTGTGCGGGACTGCGCTCGGCATGCTCGGTCATCGACACCACGTCCAGTGCGGCGGCCACCCTGGCGGCCAGCTCGTCACCGGTCACCCCGAAGTTCGCCGGTCCGAACGCGACGTCCTGGGCCACCGTCGGCATGAACAGCTGATCGTCGGGGTCCTGGAACACCAACCCGACCCGGCGCCTGATATCGCGAAGGGTCTTTCGGGTCAACGCAATTCCACTGATTTCGACGGCACCCGAAGTGGCGGTCAGCACGCCGTTGAGGTGCAGCATCAGCGTGGTCTTGCCCGCCCCGTTGGGCCCGAGGATCGCCACCCGCTCACCCGCGGCGATGGACAAGTCCACACCGTCGAGCGCAACCCGGCCGTCGGGATAGCGGTAGCGCAGACCCTCAACGCGGATCGCCGGCTCGGTCATCGCAGCACCCACGCCGAGGCTGCCACCGCGGCCGCGGCCACCGCGGGCGTCAGCGCGCATGCCCACTGCGCACCCGACGCGCGCGGCCCGGCACCGACGATGGCCAGCTCAGGGACCTTGCCGTCGAAACCACGGGACACCATCGCCAGGTACACGCGTTCTCCCCGTTCATAGGACCGAAGAAACAGCGCGCCAACACCTTTCGCGATCGCGCCGATCTGGTGAATGGCACGCGGGGAGTCGCCGCGTGAGATCCGCGCCATCCGCATCCGGCTCACCTCAGCCGACAGCAGATCGATGTAGCGGATCATCAGCACGAGCATCGAGGTCACCAGGCCCGGCACCCCGAGCCGGCTCAGCGCCAGCGGCAATTCCCGCGCCGAGGTGGTGGCAGCGACGGTCAGCGAGGCGGCCACGCCCAGCGTCCCCTTGATGACGATCCCCCACGCTGCCCACAGCCCGGTCACCGACAGCTGCACACCCGCCACCTCGACGCGCTCTCCGCCCTCGGCGAACGGCAGCAGCACGGCCAGCACGATGAACGGCGCTTCGATGAGCATCCGCGGCAGGATCCAGCGCAGCGGGATGCCGGCGACGCGCCAGACCACGAGCACGATCGCCGCATAGGCCCCGAACGGCCAGATCATCTCCCGCGGGGTGGCCACCACGGCCAGGACGAACAGCACCAGACCGGCGATCTTGACCTCGGCGGGTGCGCGGTGCACCACCGATTCGCCGTCCCGGTACAGCGGATGGGAGTGCCCGGCGCCCATGCCTCAGCCCTTGGTGCGGCGGGTGCGCGCGATCAACCAGAACGCTCCGAAGGCGATGCCCAGGACGACGATTGCGCCGATGATGCCGGCCAGTCCGCTGGTGGCGGGGTGGCCCAGGATCGTGTAGTCGGCCAGCGGCGAGACCGACATCGGATGCTCGGTCGCGTGCTGGGCGATGCAGGTGCCGGTCAGCTGTCCACCGTGGCCGGTCTCGACGACCTGGCAGCCCTGCAGTGTGGCCGAGTCCAGCCCGTCCGGGCTCGAGCTCGCGAAGTAGGACACCACGCCGGAGATCAGCAGGATCGCGACGCCGAAGGCCGCCCAGAACTGCCAGCGCCGGGCCACCGCCGCGGCGTTCATGCGGGCACCGTCGCGCGATCGCGACTCCGGCGCAGCAGATAGACGAGGTCGGGCCGGGACCGGGCGACGGCCATCACGGTCACCGCGGTGATCAGCCCCTCCCCGATACCGATGAGCACGTGGGTGCCGAGCATGTAGGCCGCCACCGTCGACAGCGATGTCGGCGCGGCGCCACCGATCGCATATTCGACGACGAATCCCATTGAGGCACAGACTGTTCCGATCACCGCCGCGAGGAATGCCACGACCCCGAGCGCGGGCACCGACGGCTCGGTGCTGCGCCGGCGCACCAGTGCGTACAGCACCAGTGCCGCCGAATAGCCCGCGGCAACGCCGATCAGCGCCATGTTGGTGATGTTCATCCCGAGGGCGGTGACACCACCGTCGGCGAACAGCAGCGACTGCACGACCAGCACGATCGTGATGCACAGCACGCCGGTGTACGGGCCGACCAGGATCGCGGCGAGGGCGCCACCCAGCAGGTGGCCGCTGACCCCCGGCAGGATCGGGAAGTTGATCATCTGGACCGCGAAGATGAAGGCCGCGACAAGACCCGCCAATGGGACCGTGCGCTCGTCGAGTTCGGTTCGCGCCCGCCAGCCGCAGAACGCGACAACGGCGATGGCCAGAATCCCGAAGACCACCGAGGTGGATGCGTTGACCAGACCGTCGCTCATGTGCATGGCCGTGATCTGGACGCTCAAGCGTGCCTCCTCGCGATGCGGTCGGGGATTCCCGTCCCCGCTTGGGAAGCCTAGGCGCGCGGCCAATATCTGTCTACCTGTACAGATATTCGAATGAACCGACCAGCTCACTCGGTGTGAGCGGCACCGATCCAGTGCAACAGGTCGTGCACGGTGTGGTCCTCGAGGCGATAACTGGCCTGCCGGCCTACCCGCGTCGAGGTGACCCAGCCCTGCTGGCGCAGCACCCGTAGCGCTTGGGAGACGGCGTTTTCCGATCTGCCGATCGCCGCGGCCAGGTCACCGACGCAGATGCCGGGCGCCCGGTGCAGCCCGAGCAGGATCTCGAGGCGGTGCGGGTCGGACAACAGATCGAAGCGCTGAGTCCAGCCGTGGATGTCGACGTCGGCCAGCGCGGACGTGGCACGCTCGACCTTGACCTCGTCTCCTGGCCCATCCATGCCTAGGAATCTAGCCCAGGACCCACATTGAGCCCGGGACGCTGGAACGATCCGGCCCGAATAGACGACTATTGGAAACGTGGACTGCGATGTCGCCCAGGAGGCGTTGTCAGCCCGGATCGACGGCGAACGCGAACCTGTTCCCGCCGCCCGGGTCGACGAGCATGTCGCCACCTGTGCGGACTGCCGTGCCTGGTACGCGCAAGCCGTCGAGCAGACGCAACAGCTGCGCCGCCTGGCCGGCCGGTCCCAGGTGGCGGTCGTCGCCGGTACGAGCCAACCGCCCGCGGTGCCCCGCCGGGGGCCGTCGACCAGCACCTGGCTGCGGTGGACGTTGGGGCTCGTCGGGCTGATGCAGGTGGGATTGGCCATCGCCCAGGCGGCCGGTGTCAACGTCGGAACGTCGGCGGCCGCGCACCACATGACGATGGGCGGGCACCTGCTCAACGAGTCGACGGCCTGGTCGGCGGCGCTGGGCGTGATCATGGTCGTCGCAGCGGTACGCCCAGCCGCGGCGGCTGGTCTGGCCGGGGTGCTGTCGGTGTTCAGCGCGATCCTCACCGCATACGTCGTCAGCGACGCGGTTGCGGGCGCGGTGAGCCTGGACCGAGTCCTGTCGCATGTGCCGGTGCTGGCCGGGACTGTCCTGGCCCTGCTGGTCTGGCGCACCGCGCGCCCGCCCGGACCGGAACCGCGCTCGGATGCCGCGCCCGTCACCGCCGATGTGGTGTTACCCGACAACGCCTCTCGCGGCCGTCGTCGCGGGCACCTCTACCCCACCGACGGCTCCGCCGCGTAGTTCCCTACGCCCAAACCGACGATTCGCCGCAGAAGTCCGAGACGAGACCTGCACAACGTCGATCTCGGCGCTAGAGCATGACGCCGAACATGATCGCCATGCCGGCGGCCATCATCGATTGACACAGGCACCCCAGCGGCACCCCGCCGCCAGGAGTCCGGTCCATCCGCACGGCGAGGTATCGGTACAGCCAACACACCGCGGCGATGGCGAAGCCGACCGTGCACACCCAGTTCAGCGTGTCGATGTAGGCCGGGTATCCGCCACCGGAGCCGTCGGTCGTCGGCGCGTCCGTGCCGGACATGTCCATGCCCGGCATATTCATCCCCGCGTGCCCGGCATGGCCGGACGCCCCGGACTGCGCCGACCCGGCGTCGACGGCGTACGACTCCTGGCCGGGTAGCAGGCGCCCGTTCATCACCGCGTACATCCAGGCCATCGCCAGCATCATCAGCGCGTGGTAGCCGCCGGCGATCCGGTGACCGGCGCCGAGCGGGCTCGCCGTCACGGCGACGAACCAGCCGGTCGCGAGTAGGAAGAACACCATCGGCGCGACGGTGGGCAGCGCGGCACCCCATGGCCAGGCCATCACCGCCATCGCCACCGCCATCACGACGTGCAGCAGCTGGCTGACGACCGTCGCCGGCCGGCGGTTGCCGACGGCCAGCGCATACAGGCACTCGGCGGCGGCGAGGACGAACAAGATGGTGACGAACCATCGCAACGGGAGATCTCCGATCACCGGTCAGTTCCTCCTTCCGTCCGCACCTGAGCATTGGTCGATCCATCGCACCAGAAAGTTCCCACCGCGGCGACTCGACTACGACGGCCAGTCGTAGACTTTCGACGATGGAGTCGACCCAGGCAGGCGTCCGGCCGGCGGGTCGGTGGATCGTCGGCGGCTACCTCACCATGGTCATCGCCCTGATCGCCCACGCCGCCGTCTCCGGTGAGCAGCGCTTCACCGCCACCGGCGACTCTTATCCGGGCACGGTCACCAGCGTCGCCGAAGTCGTCGGCTACTTCACCGCCACCCTGGCCGCGGCGATCTGCCTGGGCGCGCTGGTCTTCATCGTCACCACCGCCGAGCCCGACGAGCACGGCGTGCTCGATGCCGCCTCCTTCCGCGTGCACCTGCTGGCCGAACGGTTGACGCCGCTCTGGCTGATCACCGCGCTGGCGATGGTGGTGATCCAGTCCGCCAACGCCGCCGGGGTCCCGGTCTCCCGGCTGATCAGCGGCGGGGGCGTCGGAAGTGCGCTTGGCGCATCGGAAATGGCCCGCGGGTGGATCGTCGTCGCGGTCGCGGCCGCCGTGGCCACCGTCGCGTTGCGGCTCACGGTGCGCTGGGTGTGGCACTCCGTGTTAGTGATTCCCACCCTCATCGGGGTGATCGCGCTGCCCGTGAGCGGCAACGCCGGCCAGGGCCCCGACCATGACTACGCGACCAGTGCGGTCATCGTGTTCGCGCTCGCGCTGGCGGTACTGGCCGGCATGAAGGTCAGCGCTGTCATCGCGCCGCCGAAAGCCGAACTGCGCCGGCGCGTTCTGGTGATCGAGGTCGCCGCCGGTGCGGTCGCGCTGGGGTATGGGGCGCTGCTGTTGTTCCTGCTCGCGACTCCTGGTGGACTCACCGGCTCGGATTACGGCCGCCTTGGTGCGCTGGCCGGGGCGGCGCTACTCGTCAGCGTGCTCGCCGCACGGTACCCACGGGCTGGTGCGCTGGCGGCGGTGTTGGCCGACGCCACCATCTCGGCGATGGCCGTTCAGACCGCGCCGCGGCTGCTGGCCCACCAGTTCACCGCGTGGGATGTCTTCCTGGGCTATCAGCTACCCGATCCCCCGAATGTGCTTCGCCTGCTGACCGTTTGGCGCTTCGACGTGCTACTCGGAGTGCTGGCTGCGGTGCTGGCGGGCGCCTACGTGGTCGGGGTGCTCCGGCTGCGCAGGCGCGGCGACAGTTGGCCGCCAGGGCGACTGGTGGCGTGGCTGTTCGGTTGTGCGGCATTGTTGTTCACCACCGGATCGGGTGTGCGCGCCTACGGGTCAGCGATGTTCAGCGTGCACATGGGCGAGCACATGGCGCTGAACATGTTCATCCCGGTGTTCCTGGTCCTTGGCGCACCGATCACGCTGGCGCTGCGGGCTCTGCCCGCCGCGGGCGCCGGTCACCCGCCCGGGCCACGCGAATGGCTGCTGTGGCTGGTGCATTCGCCGGTGTCACGGTTCCTGTCACATCCCGCAACGGCTTTCGTGCTGTTCGTCGGCTCCCTGTACGCGGTGTACTTCACTCCGACGTTCGACACGTTGGTGCGCTACCACTGGGGTCACGAATTCATGAGCCTGCACTTCCTGATCACCGGATATCTGTTCTTCTGGGGCATCATCGGCATCGACCCGGGCCCGAAGCGGCTGCCGTTCATCGGACGGCTCGGCATGCTGTTCGCGGTGATGCCGTTCCACGCGTTCTTCGGTATCGCGACGATGACCATGACGTCGATACTCGGTGGCACGTTCTACCGCAGCCTGGACCTGCCGTGGCTGAGCAGTCTGAGCGACGACCAGCATCTGGGCGGGGCGCTCGCCTGGGGGTCCAGCGAGCTACCGATCATCGTGGTGGTGGTGGCCCTGGTGGTCCAGTGGGCTCGCCAGGACCGGCGGACCGCGGTGCGCACCGATCGGCATGCCGACGCCCACTACGACGACGACCTCGACGCCTACAACGCGATGTTGAGTGAGCTGGCCAAGAACCGGCGCTGATCAGCTCACTCGATCGGCTCGTCGCCTAAGACCGTGGTGCGCAACATCAATCTGCCGGAGTCGTCCGCGTATTGGCCGGCACGGTGCATGACGCCGCGGTTGTCCCAGATCACGGTGTCTCCGACCGACCAGGTGTGACTGTAGACATTGTCGGGACCGGTAGCCGACGCCAGGAGATCATCGAGAACGGCGCGGCCCGCATCGACGTCCATGCCGACGATGTAGTCGGCGGAGGCGCCGAGCACCAGCGACTTTCGGCCACTACGGTGCGTCCACACCAGCGGGTGTTCGTGGGTCGGGCGAGCGCGCCAGCGGGCGAGCTCCTCCTGCGACGGATCGGGAGTGGTCTTGCGCTGCGAGGCCTCCAGCGAGTGCACCACGCGCAACGATCCCAACCGCTGCTTGTCCTCGTCACTCAGCATGTCGTAAGCGGTGTAGGCACTGGCGAATTCGGTCTCCCCGCCCTCGTCGGCCACCTGTTTCGCCGACAGCACCGTGGCCTTCTGCGGGCATTCGTCATTCAGCGGTGTGCAGCCGTCGATGTGCCAGAGGAACGCCGCCCGCAGGTAATTGGCGCTGGCGTTCTTGGACTTGTCCATGGTGATCGGGTAGATGCCGGAGACCGGATGGCGCCCGTCGGAGGACCGGTCGACCTCGCCGAGCCGGGTGCAGAACGCGACCTGCGCCTCCGGTGTCAGGCTCAGGCCGGGGAACACCAGAACCCCGTTGTCCTCCAACGCTTCTAGCACCGCACCGGCCAGCGCGTCGTCAGCGCCGAGTTGGTCGGAATTCGGTCCGGTCACCTCGGCACCGACCGTCGAAGTCAGCTTCGTGATGGTCAACATGCCCACAGCGTCTCCTGGCTAGGGTCGGGGTTCACTGACGCGGACCATGACGGCATCGCACGCGTCGACCGGTCTGGGCTGGTGCATGATTTCCACCGCCATCGCCACCATGATCAGCGAGTAGATCAGGTACAGCAGATTGGTCGCGTCCTGCGGCAGCTCGTCCAGCGAGAACTTGTCGCAGTACTCGATGGCCTCCTCGAGTCGGGGGAAGAACGCGTTGTAGAACTGCTCCATCTCGGCCATGCTGCTGGTCACGCGCCGGTCCCACCGCTCGGTCTCGGTGGCCAGGCACCACACCGGGGCGAATTCCTCGAGCTCGGCAAAGGCGCTGGGCAACAACGTGTCTGCCATAGCTACACCCCCACGCGAGCGGTGTCGCGCTGGTAGACCTCGACCCAGTCGACGACCGCCTTGTGCAGGTGGCGCACCAGGATCTCCTGGTCGTTGAGCGGGAACTCGTCGATCACACCGGTTTCCAGCGCGGCCTGGGTGCCGCCCAGCATGCCGGCATCCTGCAATGCAAATTCCTTCAGCACCACCGAGGCCACCTCGTGCTCGATGCGTTCCCGGACGCTGCGCGCGGGGCTGAAGTAGGTGAAGGCCTCGAAGCGGTGGGTGTTGTGCGACGTGGGCCAGTAGCGGTACAGCAGATACCATCCGCCGTAGATGAGGATCTCGATGTTGGGGAAGATCTGGAAGTTACTGACGCCCCACGGCTCGATTCCACCGGGGTTCAGACCGGCGGGCAGTTCACCGATATCCGGTGTGCGCCAGGGCCCGACGAGCCCGCTCTGGGTGGCGCGTTCGATCGGATACATGTATTCGGCAGGCAAGAGCCAGCGCCGGGTTCCCGCGGTGGACACCACGCGGTGCGGTCCGTCGAGCTGGAAGTGCGCGCACGTGAAGCCGGCGTTGGGAACTCGCACCTCCGGCGGCACCTGCTGGGGATGCAGGGACGGCACGTGGTAGTACTCCTGAAAGGCGTCGGCGAAGATCTTCCAGTTGCTGTTGTTGTCGGCCACCCACTCGTAGCGTTCGGTGAGCTTGTCGAACGGATAGCTGTCGAGCGCGGTCACCATGGGGCCGAGGAATTCTCGCAACGTCTGGCGCGGCTCGCGGTCGAGGTTGATGAAGATGAACCCGTTCCACACATCGCAATGCACCGGGCTCAGCCCGTAATCGGCATTGTCCAGGTCGAAGAATTCCGACGGCTGCTGGACGAACGTGAGTGCGCCGTCCAGGCCGTAGCGCCAGCCGTGGTATTTGCAGGTGAACTGCCGGCAGGTGCCACGGACCTCCTCGGTCGGAAAGTCGTTCCACACCAGCTTGTTTCCGCGGTGACGGCAGATGTTGTGAAACGCCCGGATGACGTCATCCCTGCCTCTGACCACGATGACTGAGGCGCGCGCGACCTCGATCTCCTTGGTGAAGTAGTTACCGACGCGCGGCACGTCTTCGACCCTGCCGACGTTGAGCCAGGCCCGCTTGAAGATGGCCTCGCCTTCGAGCTTGTAGAACTCCGGCGAGGTGGAGTCCTTGAAGGAGATCGGGCCGGTGCCCAGCTCGGGGTAGTGCTCGGTCCAGCTGCCCTCCGGTGGCTTGGGCCAGGTGACTGCCATGGGAACCTCCTGCTGGTGTGGATGGATTGTTAGATGACTGAGCCACCGTTGACGCCGATGACCTGACCGGTGATGAAGCCGGCCTCGTTCGAGGTCAGGAAACCCACGGTGGCAGCGATGTCGTCGCCAGTGCCCAAGTGCCCGACCGGGATATGGCTGGCGATCTGTTCGTTGGACGGCAAGATTCCGGCAGCTTGCTGCTCGTGTTGCATCGGGGTTTCGATACCCGACGGCGGAATGTTGTTGACGGTGACGCCGCGCGCGGCGTACTCGCGGGCCAGCGACTTGGTCAGGCTCAGGACCCCGCCCTTGGCGGCGGCGTAGTGCGCCATCACTGGGGAACCCCGTTGCGCACTCGACGACGAGATCATCACGATGCGCCCCCAGCCGGCAGCCACCATATCGGGCAGGGCGAGCTGGCAGGCATGGAACGTTCCGGTCAGGTTCACCGCGATGACCCGGTCCCACGCGTCGATGCTGAGTTCCTCGAACGGCGAGTAGCCGAACAGTCCTGCGCTGGTGACCAGAATCGTCGTCGGCCCGAGCTCGGAGCGCACCTTGGCGAAGGCGTCCTCCATCGCCGGCCGGTCGGTGACGTCAGCCCCGACCCCGATCGCGGTCACCGCCTGCGCGCGCAGGTCGTCGGCCACCCGTTGGGCCGCAGCCTCATTGAGGTCGAGGACGGCGACCTGGTGACCGCGGCGGCCCAGCTCGTGGCACGTCGCCTCGCCCATCCCGGAACCTCCGCCGGTCACCACCGCTACCCGACTCATTCCGACCACCTCACAGTTACTCATAGACGACCCGAACGGACTTCGTGGTGGGCATGGCCTGGCAGGTGAGCACCCAGCCGTCGGCCACCTCCTCGTCGGTGAGCGCGTTGTTGTTCAGCATCCGCGCGGCACCCTCGGTCACCTGTGCGATACATGTTCCGCAGGAACCGGTTTCGCACGACGACGGCGCCTTCAGCCCGGCCATGCGGGCGGTTTGCAGCAGTGTGTTGCCGGATCGGTACTGCGCCGCGGTGGTTCGCCGGTCGAGCTCGATCGTCACCTCCTCGGTGACTTCCGCTCCGGCGGATGGCGCGGTGTCGGCCGGGACGGCGGCGACGAACCGCTCGAGGTGAACCCGTCCGCCGGGCACCGACAACTCCCGCAGGGCGGCCTCCACGGCATCCATGAATAGCGTTGGACCGCAGACGAAATACTCGGACTCATCGGTGCCGGCGAGAAACCGTGTCAACGCGGCAGGGGTGACGACACCGCGGTCGCTGTCGAGATGGTGGTGGACGGTCAGCCGATCGCCGTACTCGTCGACCAATCGGCGCAACGGCGCGTCGAAGATCACCGAATCGGCGCTGCGGTTGGCGTAGAACAGCCGAACCCGCCGGCCGGTGCTGGCCAGTGCCGTCCGGAGCAGCGAGAACACCGGCGTGATACCACTTCCGCCCGCGAACGCGACGATGTCGTGCGTGGAGGAATCCAGCACGAACCGGCCCTGGGGTGCTTCGGCGTGGATCTCGGCGCCCGCAACCACGGTGTCGTTGAGCCAATTCGACACCACCCCACCCGGGTCGCGTTTGACGGTGATGCGCAGCGGTTCGGCCAGCGCGGGCGATGACGACATCGAGTAGCACCGGCGGTGCTCCACGCCAGCGACCGTCACCCGCAAGGTCAGGTACTGGCCGGCGGCGTAGCGGAAGCGGTCCTGATGATCGGAAGGCACATCGAACACCAGCGAGACACAGTCGGCGGTCTCGGACTGCACGTCGGCAATCCGGAGCCGCACACACCCGTCGCCGCTGACTGTCGTTGCCATCGCCAGCAACAATATCAAGTACTTGTCATTGGTATCAAGTACTTGACGCACCACGTCAGTCGGCGTCGGGATGCAGGGTGAACGACACTTCGCCATGGCCTTGCACGACGATCCGAGAGAGCAACTCGGTCAACGTCTTCCGCTCGTCGGCAGTGAGCACCGAGAACAGCTCGTCGTGGGCGACGACAGCGTCGGCATTGGCCGCGGTCACCGTGCGGCGGCCCTTTTCGGTGAGGTAGGCGCGCTGGATGCGACCGTGCTCGGGATCGGGTTTGCGTTCGATGAGACCGTTGCGCTCCAGCGTGGCCAACGCCAACTGGGCGCCCTGCGGGCTGATCAGCAGCCGGCGTCCCAGTTCCGCCCCGGACAACCCCGGCTCGTCGGCGAGCTGGCGCAACAGGCCGATTTGCGCACTCGTGACACCGTGCTTGCTGATCGCCTCGTTGACGGTGTGTCCCGAATAGTGGAAAGCCTGCTTGAGCAGCCAGAGGAGGTTGTCTTGGCCATTCTTCATTGCGCTGCCGCCTGTTTGTAGATCTCGCCGCCCTTCATGACGAATCGCACGTCGAGGGTGGTGGTGATATCAGCGGAGGGATCTCCGGGTACGGCGATGATATCGGCAAGGTAGCCCGGCGCGAGGCGTCCGAGTTCGTCGTCGGCCTCGATCAGCTCGGCGCTGGTGATCGTGGCGGCGCGCAGTGCCTGCATCGGTGTCATGCCGCGATCCACCAGGGCGCAGATCTCCTTGGCCTGCTGGCCGTGCGGGATGGCCGGGGCATCGCTGCCACACGCGATCCGCACTCCCGCGGCAATGGCCTTGGGCAGCATCGCCTTGGCCTTGGGGAACACCTCCTCGGCCTTACGGCGCAGTTCCGGTGCGATGCGGTCGATCGCCATCGCCTCGGTCAGATACGTCGTGGACACCAGGAAGGTGCCGTGATCGACCATCATCTGAATGGTTTCGTCGGAGGCCAGGAAGCCGTGTTCGATGCAATCGATACCCGCGCGAATGCACGCCTGGATCGCGCTGTCCCCCACCGCATGTGCGGCTACCCGAAGGCCGGCCCGGTGGGCCTCGTCTGCGATCGCCTCGAATTCGGCATCGGAGAACTGCTGCGAACCCGGTGAGGTGCTGTGCGACATCACGCCACCGGAGGCCGACACCTTGATGAGCTTGGCGCCGTGGCGGATCTGATACCGCACGCAGGCCTGCACATCGGGCACCCCATTGGCGATGCCCTCGGCCACGCTCAGCGGCATGATGCCAGGAGCCAGTCGCTGGAAGACCGTCGGATCCAGATGCCCGCCATAGGGTGTCACCGCGTGGCCGGCCGGATAGATGCGCGGACCGATGTGCCAGCCCTGGTCGATCGCGCGCTGTAACGCGACGTCGAGAAGGTAGCCGCCCGTCTTGACCATCAGGCCGAGGTTGCGCACGGTGGTGAATCCGGCCTCCAGGGTTGTGCGTGCGTTGACCGCTCCCCGCAGTGTGCGGTAGGCCGGATCGTCCTGCACACCGTGCATCGGGCTGGGCAACCCGTCGGGACCGCCGGGGCCGCCGATGAGCAGGTTGAGCTCCATGTCCATCAACCCGGGCAGCAGGGTGACGTCACCCAGGTCGATGACGGTGGCCGAATCCGGCAGCGGTTCAGCAGGATTCACTGACGAGATGCGATCCCCGTCGACCACGATGACCGCGGGCGACCGGACCTGCCCGGCCTCGATATCGGCCCACCGAGCAGCGCGCAGAACGGTGGCGCCGCTCACGGTACCGGTTCGATGACGCAGTCGAGGCTGGTGGCTCCGGTGTCAGGGACCTTGGGCTGCTTCCAGCACTCCACCGGGAAGGACACGATGATCATCGAGTACAGCAGGTGCATCAAGTTCAGCACATCTTCGGGCAGATCGTCGAGAGAGAACTTGTCACAGTAGGCAATTGCCTCTTCGGCGCGTGGGGTGATGGCGTCGTAGAAGGCTTGCATATCGGCCATCGTGCTGGCCAAGCGCTTGGCGTAGCGCTGCGATTCACTGGGCAGGCACCAGTCCGCGAACTCTTCGAGATCGGCGAATTCCTCGGGAAGCATGGGCATCGGTGTCACACCCCGGCTTTCTTGCGCTGGTAATCCTGCACCCAGTCCCCGGTTTCTTTGTGCAGGTGGCGCAACAGCACTTCCTGGTCGTTGAGCGGGAATCGGTCGACGTAGCCGGACTCGACCATCATCTGGGTGGCTTCCAGGGTGTTGGCGTCCTGCAGGCCGTACTCCTTGAACGAGGCGGCGGCCAACTCCTGCGCGATCCGTTCGCGCGGGCTGCGGGGCTGCGGGAAATACGCCGAACCTTCGAAGATGTGGGTGTTGTGCGACGTCGGCCAGTAGTGGTAGGTCAGGTACCAGCCCTGCCCCCAGATCAGGATGACGAAGTTGGGGAACAGCTGAAAGCTGTCCAGACCCCACGGATCGCACTTGGCGGGATTCAGCCCCGGCGGCATCTCGCCAAGGCCGGGGCCGTCCCACGGGCCGAAAAGGCCACTGCGACAGATGTCTTCGATCGGCTTGCGCATCTCGGAGTCCATCTCCCAAACCCGCACCCCCGACGTACTGACCAGCCGGTGCGGTCCGTCGATGCGGTAGTGCGGAGCCTCGAAGCCAGCCTGGGCCGCGGCCTGCGAGTACTTGGTCGGCGACTGGTTCGCATGCAGAACCGGTGCGTGATAGAACTCCTGGAACGCGTCCAGGTACAGCTTCCAGTTCGCCTTGACCTCGGAGCGGTAGTAGAAGCGTGAGATCAGCCGGTCGAACGGATAGCCCTCCAGGCCGGTGATCATCGGGCCGAGGAACTCCCGCAGTGGCTGTTCGGGTTCGGCGGCGAAGTTGACGAAGATGAACCCCTCCCAGACGTCGCAGTGCACCGGCACCAGGCCGTAGCGGTTCTTGTCCAGGTCGAAGAATTCCTCTTCCTGCTGCACGAAGGTGAGGTTGCCGTCGAGGTCGTAGCGCCAGGCGTGGTACTTGCACACGAATTGGCGGCAGGTTCCTGAACTTTCGGCCCGCGGGTCGTCGTCCCAGACGAGCTTGTTGCCCCGGTGCCGGCAGATGTTGTGAAAGGCGTTCACCTTGCCGTCGCGGTTGCGCACCACGATGATCGAGGTGTTGACCACCTTGAGTTCCTTGGTGAAGTAGTTCCCGGTACGCGGAATCTGTTCCACGCGGCCCACATTGAGCCAGGCTCGCTTGAACACCGCCTCACGTTCCACGGCATAGAACTCGGGACTGATGGAATCCTCGTAGGACACCGGCGCAGTCCCCAGCTCGGGGTAGTGCTCGGTCCAACTGCCTTCGGCCGGCTTGGGGAAGCGAGGCAACGTCTGCTCCTTCGACTCGTTCACGATCGACGGTAAGGCTGCCCGAGCAGAATAACAAGTAGTTGATATTGTGGGTGAAACATTGCGGAGCCTGGATCTGCGGCCCATCGATCTGTCGTACGTTGGGTACTCCCTACCGACCCCGGGCGGAATGAGCGTCGAATGGCGCAGGCATCGCAATCAGATTCAACGGCCCGTCGTGATGCGGTCCTCGACGGCCTGCCGGGCGCTGAACGTCAGCGGTCGCGGTCGCGGTTCGTGCCGAGCGGGCCGGGCGCATTGAGCCCGAACCGAACGCCGAGCATCCGGATGACGAAACAGACCGCGGCGGCTCCCAGGGCGGCACCGAGCCCATAGAAATCGAGTCGGATGGCCGCAACGGTGATCCCGGCTGCCACCAGGGCAGGGATCGCATACAGTTCGCTGCGCAGGACGGTGGGGATCTGGCCGATCAGGACATCGCGGATGGTGCCGCCGCCGACCGCCGTCACCACGCCGAGCAGCAGGGTGGGGGCGATGCCGAGCCCGAAGGCCGCTGCCTTGCTTGTGCCGATCACCGCGAACACGCTGAGCCCCACTGCGTCGAACACCGTGATCGCCGACTCCAACCGATCCAGCAGTTTGCTCAGAGCAAAGGCCACCAGCCCACCTGCGATGGCCAACGCGAAGTACCGCCAGTCGCGAAATGTGGCGGGCGGGATGTCGCCGATGATCACGTCGCGGATGACACCGCCGCCGAGTGCGGTCATCATGCCGAGCGTGACCACCCCGACGATGTCGAGGCGTGCGGCGCGCACGGCGGTCAATGCGCCGTTGAGTGCGAATACAAACGTGCCCGTCAGATCCAAAGCGAGCCACAACGTCGGTTCGGGGTTCACTGTGTCATTGACATGCTGGGCATCTCGGCCTCCTCGAGCATCAGCTTGTCACCCGCCGTCCGCGGCTAGTCAGAGCCCTCGCTCAGGTAGGCGGCGATGGCGTTGGTCAAGCCTTCGCGAGCCTCGTCGAGATCGGCATAGCTGCCAAGTTGCTTCTCGGACACCAGGCCTCGCATCGCACCAGGGATGAACGCCGCCACGTGGTGCACCCGCTGCGGGTTGACGTCCAGGTCCGCGAAGGCCTTCTGACACGTCTCATTCCAGCTCTGGCCCCAGGATCTCAGCTCGGCGGCGGTGGCGGGATAGAGACGATCCAGGTCGTCGGGGTTGCGCGGCAACGCGGCCCGCAGGTTCTCGATGGCGCGGGAGTCCGGAGCATCCAGCCCGCTGAAGAGGGTGTCCACGATCCCGGCGACCCGCGCGCGCAGCGGGGCGCCGCCGTCGGTGCTGGCGAACAGACCGGCACGGCGCTCGGCGGTGTGGTGGAGCACCGCCGCCCAGAACCCGTCCGCGTCGCCGAACTGGTACTGCACGGTCCCCCACGTGACGCCGATCTGCTTGGCGATCCGGTTGGCCGAGACGGCAGCCGGGTCGCCGGTGGCCAGGGCCTCGACGGCAGCATTGAGCATCGCCTCGCGCGTGGCCATGCCCCGCCGATTCGACGTTCTCCGTGCACTGTCTGGCTCTGCCATCGGAGTAGCTTAAGCGATTTCGAACTTTCATTGACACTACTATGAACATTTCATAGGCTCCACGACATGGCGAAGCCACCGCTTTCGATGAAGCCCACCGGCTGGTTCCAGGTGGCGTGGTCCGATGAGATCGCCGTCGGCGACGTGCACAAGATGAAGTACTTCGGTCAGGAGCTGATCGCCTGGCGCGCTGCGTCGGGCAACGTCACCGTGATGAGCGCCTACTGCGAGCACTTGGGCGCCCACCTGGGCTACGGCGGGCACGTCGAAGGTGACGTGCTGCAATGCCCGTTTCACGGTTGGCAATGGGATTCCGAAGGCCGCAACGTCTGCATCCCCTACGACAAACGCCCCAACCGGGGTAGGCGCATCAAGACCTACCCGACGGTGGAACGCAACGAGTCGGTGTACCTCTGGTACGACGACGACGGCCGCGAGCCGTTCTTCGACGCCCCCGATGTGTTCGCCTCGTTCGGCGATGACAGCACAATCGCCGACTACTACCCGCAGCGACGGCTCTTCGAGCAGGGCCACGAGATGCACCCGCAATACGTGCTGGAGAACGGGGTGGACTTCGCCCACTTCAAGTACGTCCACGGCACCCCGATCAACCCGATCTTCACCCGCCATGACTTCGACGAACCCGTCTCCTACGTCGACTTCACCATCACCTTCGAGGGCGACGATCATCAGGTGATCGACGACGTCAAGAGCGGTGTCGAGGCCATCAACGGCGGCTTGGGGATCGCCGTCACCAAGAGCTGGGGCATGATCGACAACCGCACCATCTCGTGCATCACGCCGGTCGACGAGTCGACCTCCGATGTGCGGTTCATGGTGTACATCGGCCGCACGCCGGGCAAGGACACCGAGCGCGCGGCCACCAAAGCGGCCGAATTCGGCGACGAAGTCATTCGCCAGTTCCGCCAGGACATCCACATCTGGTCGCATCAGCGCTATTCCGATCCGCCCGCGCTGACCGGCGATGAGTTCTCCGGATTCACCGCAATCCGCGAGTGGGCCAAGCAGTTTTACCCCGATGGCATCGGCGGCAGCGCCGCCGACGTGTATGCCGCACTAGAGAAAGGCTGACCCCCCAAGTGGGCAACAACAGCGTGGACAACAACAGCGAGACGATCCGTGTCTTCCAAGTGGCCACCGGCAACGTCGGCTCGGAGATGATCAAGCGCATCGCGACCCAGCCCGACCTGGAACTGGTTGGTGTGCACTGCTATTCGCCGGAGAAGGTGGGCAAGGACGCGGGTGTGCTGGCCGGCCTGGAACCCAACGGGGTGATCGCCACCGGCACCATCGAGGAGATCATCGCCGCCAAGCCCGATGTCCTCACCTTCCACGGGGTGTTCCCCGACGAGGATCTCTACGTCGCGATTCTCGAGGCCGGCATCAACATCGTCACCACCGCCGACTGGATCACCGGCTGGCACCGCGACAAGAACCACCCGCACGCCTCAGGCAAGAAGGTCAGCCAGCTGCTGGCCGAGGCGTGCGAGAAGGGCGGCTCGACGTTCTACGGCACCGGCATGAATCCCGGCTTGAATCAGATTCTGGGCGTGGTGTGCTCGGCTGACGTCGCCGATATCGAGAACATCACCACCATCGAATCGGTCGACGTGTCCTGCCATCACAGCAAGGACACCTGGATCGAGGTGGGTTACGGTCTGCCCGTTGATGATCCGAGCATTCCGGGCAAGCTGGAAAAGTACACCCGGGTCTTCGCCGACAGCGTGTACATGATGGCCGACTGTTTCGGCCTGAAACTCGACGAGGTCACCTTCAGCTACGAACTCGGCGCGTGCACCGAGGATGTCGATCTGGGCTGGTACGTCCTGCCCAAGGGATCGCTGGGCGGCAACTACATCAAGTACCAGGGCATGGTGAACGGCGTGCCGCGAGTCGAGACCCATCTGGAGTGGCAGATGACGCCGCACACCAGCCCGAGCTGGCGCATCAAGGGCTGCTACATCACCCAGATCAAGGGTGATCCGTGCGTCTACAACAAGCACATGATCTTCCCGAAAGCCGGTGTGGACCTGTCGGATCCGGCGAACTTCGCCTCGATCGGGATGACGGTCACCGGGATGCCGGCGCTGTCTGCCATCAAGTCGGTGGTCGCCGCACCGCCCGGACTGCTGACGAGCGCCGACCTTCCGCTGCGCGGATTCGCGGGGCGCTTCGTCGACGTGTGAAACAGATCAGCCGACGACGACGTAGTCACCCTCGTCGGCGAGCACGGCCCGGACCTGATCGACGCTGAGTTCCGCGGCGGTGTCGACCCGAACCGTCGACGCGCCCTCGGCGTCGAGGTCGACCTCGACCGCGCCGACCCCGGGCAGCTCCGTCAGCGCACCGCTCACCACCCGCACACAGCTCTGGCAATGCAGGCCGGTGACCATGAACGTCTGCTGAGACATGTGATCTGCCTTTCGGTGACTAGCTGTGATGTCCAGGGAGGTTG
>NZ_VBSB01000031.1 GCF_013337765.1 Mycolicibacterium sphagni | reverse complement strand
CGCCGGCTACGCGGTCGCGATCATGCACCTGCTCACCCACGGCTTCTTCAAAGCCGGCCTGTTCCTCGGGGCCGGCTCGGTCATGCACGCCATGAACGACGACACCGACATGCGCCGCTACGGCGGCCTACGCACCCTGCTCCCGATCACGTTCGTCACCTTCGGGCTGGGCTACCTCGCGATCATCGGCGTCCCCCCCTTCGCCGGATACTTCTCCAAAGACGCCATCATCGAAGCCGCCTTCAACAGCGGCGGCACCAAAGGCGTACTCCTGGGCGGGGCGGCACTACTGGGCGCAGGCATCACCGCCTTCTACATGACCCGCGTCATGCTGCTCACCTTCTTCGGCCACCAACGCTGGAAACCCAACACCCACCCCCACGAATCCCCCGCCACAATGACCGCACCGATGATCGTGCTCGCCATCGGCTCCCTCGGCGCCGGCGCCCTCCTAGCCATCGGCAACACCCTGCAACACTGGCTCGAACCCGTCGTCGGCACCCACGAAACCCACCACCTCATCCCCACCTGGATCATCACCGTCACCGCACTCGGCACCGTCGCCATCGGCATCGCCGTGGCGGTCCGGATGTATCTCAACCGGCCCGTCAACCAGATTGCGTCCGAATGGGTTTCGGCGCTGACGGTCGCCGCGCGCAGCGACCTCTACGGCGACGCCTTCAACGAAGCCGCCCTCATGCGCACCGGCCAGGCACTGACCAAGAGCATGGTCGGCGTCGAGCGGCGAGGCATCGACGGTGCGGTGGAGGCCATCGCCGCCGCTGTCGCGCTGGCCTCCAGCTCGGTGCGTCGTACCCAAACCGGGTTCGCTCGTTCGTACGCGCTGTCCATGTTCGTGGGCGCCACCCTGGTAGTCGCGATGGTGATGGTGGTGAGTCGGTGATCAACCAGGTCCCGTGGTTGAGTCTGTTGTGGCTCGTGCCCCTCGTAGGCGCAGGGGTAGTCGCGATCCTCCCAGCCGGGGCCGGCCGGTACGCGAAATGCACCGGCCTCGTCGTCGCAGTCGGCGTGCTCGCCATCGCCATCGTACTGGCGGTGCGGTTCGATCCGAACGGACAACAGTTTCAGTTCGTCGAAAGCCATTCCTGGATACCGTCGTTCGGCACCGGCTACATACTCGGCCTCGACGGCATCGCCCTGGCACTGGTAGTGCTCACCGCCGTACTCGCACCGATCCTGTTGATCGCCGGCTGGAACGACGCCGCCGAGCGCCCTCGCTCGGCGAATGCCTACGTCGCGCTCACCCTGGCAGTCGAAGCCATGGTGTTGATGTCGCTGCTGGCGCTGGACATCCTGCTGTTCTTCATCTTCTTCGAAGCCATGCTGATCCCGATGTACTTCCTCATCGGCGGATTCGGCGGCGCAGGTAGATCCAAAGCGGCGCTGAAATTCCTGGTGTACAGCCTCTGCGGCGGACTTGCGATGCTCGCGGCGGTGATCGGTCTGTACGTGGTCACCTCCGCCAGCAAGGCATTCGACGCAGGCACCTTCGACTTCCGGGCCATCGCCGACGCGGTCGCCGCCGGAACCTTCGTCGTGAATCCCGCTGTCGCCCATGCAGTGTTTCTCGGCTTCCTGATCGCCTTTGCGGTGAAAGCCCCACTGTGGCCGTTCCACACGTGGCTGCCGAGCGCGGCCGCGGAGGCCACGCCGGCCTCGGCCGTGC
>NZ_VBSB01000030.1 GCF_013337765.1 Mycolicibacterium sphagni | reverse complement strand
CAGGGAGGTTGTTCCTCCCGTTATCGGTGAGCCTGTGTGACAGGGAAGGCCTCCGGTTGTGAAGTGGAGCTGTCTAGGAACCGCTTCGCCAACCAGGAGGCCTTCGTGTCCCACGCTAACGCTGCTTTGACCCCGCGCGCTCGATTGAGACTCGCTCAACTCGTCGTCGAGAAGGGCTGGACCTACGCTGCAGCGGCCAAGATGTTCATGGTGTCAGCGAGAACGGCCAAGAAGTGGGCCGATCGCTTCCGCGCCGAAGGTGCCGCTGGGATGGTCGACCGCAGCTCGCGCCCGCACGGCAGCCCCACCAAGACCGTGCCGGCACTGATGCGTCAGATCGTGAACATGCGGTGGCGACTTCGGCTCGGGCCCGTGCAGATCGGTGGGCGCCTGGGGGTGCCAGCCTCGACTGTGCACGCGGTACTGATCCGGTGCCGGATCAACCGGCTGTCCTACATCGATCGCGTCACCGGCGAACTATTACGTCGTTACGAGCACGCTTATCCCGGATCGCTGATCCACGTCGATGTCACCAAGTTCGCCAACATCCCAGACGGCGGCGGTCATAAGTTCGTGAGTCGACAACAAAGTAGACGCAATGCCATCGCCACGGGCTATCGCACCGGCGAGCGCGGCGACCCCGCCACGAACTACCGTCCCCGGATCGGAAAGGCGTTCGTACACACCGTCATTGACGATCACTCGCGGGTGGCCTACGCCGAGATCCAGCCCGACGAGAAAGCGGTCACCGCGACCGGTGTGTTGCAGCGGGCAGTGGCGTGGTTCGCCGAGCGCGGCGTCACCGTGGAACGAGTCCTGTCCGACAACGGGCCGGCCTATACATCCTTCGCCTGGCGTGACGCGTGCGCCGAGTTGAACATCACCCACAAGCGGACCCGCCCGTACCGGCCCCAGACCAACGGCAAAATCGAGCGATTCCACCGCACCCTGGGCGACGGCTGGGCTTATGCACGGCTCTAGGAATCAACCGAACAACGCGACACCGCCCTACCCGGCTGGATGCACTTCTACAATCACCACCGAGCCCACTCCGCCATCGGAGGCTGCCCACCGGTCACCAGACTGACCAACCTCCCTGGACATCACA
>NZ_VBSB01000029.1 GCF_013337765.1 Mycolicibacterium sphagni | reverse complement strand
TTTTTGATGCCAGTTTTTGGTGTCTTTTTGTCTGGTCAGATTTTTCTGATTCGAATTCTGCCTCGTTTGTCGAGGGGTTTTTGTTTGGAGAGTTTGATCCTGGCTCAGGACGAACGCTGGCGGCGTGCTTAACACATGCAAGTCGAACGGTAAGGCCCTTCGGGGTACACGAGTGGCGAACGGGTGAGTAACACGTGGGTGATCTGCCCTGCACTTTGGGATAAGCCTGGGAAACTGGGTCTAATACCGAATATGATCATGGCCTTCATGGGTTGTGGTGGAAAGCTTTTGCGGTGTGGGATGGGCCCGCGGCCTATCAGCTTGTTGGTGGGGTAATGGCCTACCAAGGCGACGACGGGTAGCCGGCCTGAGAGGGTGTCCGGCCACACTGGGACTGAGATACGGCCCAGACTCCTACGGGAGGCAGCAGTGGGGAATATTGCACAATGGGCGCAAGCCTGATGCAGCGACGCCGCGTGAGGGATGACGGCCTTCGGGTTGTAAACCTCTTTCAGTAGGGACGAAGCGCAAGTGACGGTACCTATAGAAGAAGCACCGGCCAACTACGTGCCAGCAGCCGCGGTAATACGTAGGGTGCGAGCGTTGTCCGGAATTACTGGGCGTAAAGAGCTCGTAGGTGGTTTGTCGCGTTGTTCGTGAAAACTCACAGCTTAACTGTGGGCGTGCGGGCGATACGGGCAGACTGGAGTACTGCAGGGGAGACTGGAATTCCTGGTGTAGCGGTGGAATGCGCAGATATCAGGAGGAACACCGGTGGCGAAGGCGGGTCTCTGGGCAGTAACTGACGCTGAGGAGCGAAAGCGTGGGGAGCGAACAGGATTAGATACCCTGGTAGTCCACGCCGTAAACGGTGGGTACTAGGTGTGGGTTTCCTTCCTTGGGATCCGTGCCGTAGCTAACGCATTAAGTACCCCGCCTGGGGAGTACGGCCGCAAGGCTAAAACTCAAAGGAATTGACGGGGGCCCGCACAAGCGGCGGAGCATGTGGATTAATTCGATGCAACGCGAAGAACCTTACCTGGGTTTGACATGCACAGGACGTGCCTAGAGATAGGTATTCCCTTGTGGCCTGTGTGCAGGTGGTGCATGGCTGTCGTCAGCTCGTGTCGTGAGATGTTGGGTTAAGTCCCGCAACGAGCGCAACCCTTGTCTCATGTTGCCAGCACGTAATGGTGGGGACTCGTGAGAGACTGCCGGGGTCAACTCGGAGGAAGGTGGGGATGACGTCAAGTCATCATGCCCCTTATGTCCAGGGCTTCACACATGCTACAATGGCCGGTACAAAGGGCTGCGATGCCGTGAGGTGGAGCGAATCCTTTCAAAGCCGGTCTCAGTTCGGATCGGGGTCTGCAACTCGACCCCGTGAAGTCGGAGTCGCTAGTAATCGCAGATCAGCAACGCTGCGGTGAATACGTTCCCGGGCCTTGTACACACCGCCCGTCACGTCATGAAAGTCGGTAACACCCGAAGCCGGTGGCCTAACCCCTTGTGGGAGGGAGCCGTCGAAGGTGGGATCGGCGATTGGGACGAAGTCGTAACAAGGTAGCCGTACCGGAAGGTGCGGCTGGATCACCTCCTTTCTAAGGAGCACCACGAGACCTGGACCCGCCCGCATCGTGTGGGAGTTCGGAGATTTCAGGCGATTCGTTGGATGGCCCTTTCACCTGTAGTGGGTGGGGGTCTGGTGCACGACAAACGTCGGCTGCGGCGGGGATGCCGGCAGCGAAAACTTGCCAGACACACTATTGGGCTTTGAGACAACAGGCCCGTTTTTCCCTGGCCCCTGTGTGGGGTGGGAGGCGTGTTGTTGCTCCACTTTGGTGGTGGGGTGTGGTGTTTGATTTGTGGATAGTGGTTGCGAGCATCTAGCACGCAAATGGTGGCGTCGACTCCCGGTAGGGGGTTGGCGTGGTTTGTGTGTTGATGTGCAATTTCTTTTTTCGAATTGGTTTTTTGTGTTGTAAGTGTTTAAGAGCGCATGGTGGATGCCTTGGCACTGGGAGCCGATGAAGGACGTGGGAGGCTGCGTTATGCCTCGGGGAGCTGTCAACCGAGCATTGATCCGAGGATGTCCGAATGGGGAAACCCGGCACGAGTGATGTCGTGTCACCCACATCTGAATACATAGGGTGTGGGGGGGAACGCGGGGAAGTGAAACATCTCAGTACCCGTAGGAAGAGAAAACAAGTAAGTGATTCCGTGAGTAGTGGCGAGCGAAAGCGGAGGATGGCTAAACCGTATGCATGTGATACCCGGCAGGGGTTGTGTGTGCGGTGTTGTGGGGCCTGTCTTCCTGGATCTGCCGGTCTGGGCTGCAGTGAGAAAAGAATGTGTTAATCGAAGTGGCCTGGGATGGTCTGCCGTAGTGGGTGAGAGCCCCGTAGGTGAAAACATGTTCTCTGTGGTGACAGGTACCCGAGTAGCAGCGAGCCCGTGGAATTTGCTGTGAATCTGCCGGGACCACCCGGTAAGCCTGAATACTTCCCAGTGACCGATAGCGGATTAGTACCGTGAGGGAATGGTGAAAAGTACCCCGGGAGGGGAGTGAAATAGTACCTGAAACCGTGCGCTTACAATCCGTCAGAGCCCTCCTTCGTGGTGGGGTGATGGCGTGCCTTTTGAAGAATGAGCCTGCGAGTCAGGGACATGTCGCGAGGTTAACCCGAGTGGGGTAGCCGTAGCGAAAGCGAGTCTGAATAGGGCGTATCCAATCCGTAGGGGTTGGTGTAGTGGTGTGTTCTGGACCCGAAGCGGAGTGATCTACCCATGGCCAGGGTGAAGCGCGGGTAAGACCGCGTGGAGGCCCGAACCCACTTAGGTTGAAGACTGAGGGGATGAGTTGTGGGTAGGGGTGAAAGGCCAATCAAACTCCGTGATAGCTGGTTCTCCCCGAAATGCATTTAGGTGCAGCGTTGCGTGTTTCTTGCCGGAGGTAGAGCTACTGGATGGCCGATGGGCCCCACAGGGTTACTGACGTCAGCCAAACTCCGAATGCCGGTAAGTGAGAGCGCAGCAGTGAGACGGCGGGGGATAAGCTCCGTTCGTCGAGAGGGAAACAGCCCAGATCGCCGGCTAAGGCCCCTAAGCGTGTGCTAAGTGGAAAAGGATGTGCAGTCGCAGAGACAACCAGGAGGTTGGCTTAGAAGCAGCCACCCTTGAAAGAGTGCGTAATAGCTCACTGGTCAAGTGATTGTGCGCCGATAATGTAGCGGGGCTCAAGCACACCGCCGAAGCCGCGGCATTCAACGTATGTTGGATGGGTAGGGGAGCGTCCTGCACACCGGTGAAGCAGCCTGGTAATGGAGCTGTGGAGGGTGTGGGAGTGAGAATGCAGGCATGAGTAGCGATAAGGCAAGTGAGAACCTTGCCCGCCGAAAGACCAAGGGTTCCTGGGGCAGGCCAGTCCGCCCAGGGTGAGTCGGGACCTAAGGCGAGGCCGACAGGCGTAGTCGATGGACAACGGGTTGATATTCCCGTACCCGTGTATGAGCGTCCCTGATGAATCCATTCTGCTAACCGCCCAAAAGGTGGTCGACCAATCCCTTCGGGGAGCGGAGACTGCTGGCTGCGCGGGACCCGGGTGGGTAGTAGTCAAGCGATGGGGTGACGCAGGTAGGTAGCCGTACCAGTCAGTGGTAATACTGGGGCAAACCTGTAGGGAGTCAGATAGGCAAATCCGTCTGGCATTAATCCTGAGAGGTGATGCATAGCCGAGTGAGGCGAATTCGGTGATCCTTTGCTGCCAAGAAAAGCCTCTAGCGAGCACACACACGGCCCGTACCCCAAACCAACACAGGTGGTCAGGTAGAGAATACCAAGGCGTACGAGTGAACTATGGTTAAGGAACTCGGCAAAATACCCCCGTAACTTCGGGAGAAGGGGGACCTCCTACTGTCATGGCACTAGCTGCCGGCAGCGGTGGGGGGTGGCACAAACCAGTGAGAAGCGACTGTTTACTAAAAACACAGGTCCGTGCGAAGTCGCAAGACGATGTATACGGACTGACGCCTGCCCGGTGCTGGAAGGTTAAGAGGACCCGTTAACCCCTCGGGGTGAAGCGGAGAATTTAAGCCCCAGTAAACGGCGGTGGTAACTATAACCATCCTAAGGTAGCGAAATTCCTTGTCGGGTAAGTTCCGACCTGCACGAATGGCGTAACGACTTCTCAACTGTCTCAACCATAGACTCGGCGAAATTGCACTACGAGTAAAGATGCTCGTTACGCGCGGCAGGACGAAAAGACCCCGGGACCTTCACTATAGCTTGGTATTGGCGTTCGGTTCGGTTTGTGTAGGATAGGTGGGAGACTGTGAAACTCACACGCCAGTGTGGGTGGAGTCATTGTTGAAATACCACTCTGATCGTATTGGACTTCTAACCTCGGACCGTATATCCGGTCCAGGGACAGTGCCTGGTGGGTAGTTTAACTGGGGCGGTTGCCTCCTAAAATGTAACGGAGGCGCCCAAAGGTTCCCTCAACCTGGACGGCAATCAGGTGTTGAGTGCAAGTGCACAAGGGAGCTTGACTGCGAGACGGACATGTCAAGCAGGGACGAAAGTCGGGACTAGTGATCCGGCACCCCCGAGTGGAAGGGGTGTCGCTCAACGGATAAAAGGTACCCCGGGGATAACAGGCTGATCTTCCCCAAGAGTCCATATCGACGGGATGGTTTGGCACCTCGATGTCGGCTCGTCGCATCCTGGGGCTGGAGCAGGTCCCAAGGGTTGGGCTGTTCGCCCATTAAAGCGGCACGCGAGCTGGGTTTAGAACGTCGTGAGACAGTTCGGTCTCTATCCGCCGCGCGCGTCAGAAACTTGAGGAAACCTGTCCCTAGTACGAGAGGACCGGGACGGACGAACCTCTGGTCTACCAGTTGTCCCACCAGGGGCACCGCTGGATAGCCACGTTCGGACAGGATAACCGCTGAAAGCATCTAAGCGGGAAACCTTCTCCAAGACCAGGTTTCTCACCCTTTTAGAGGGATAAGGCCCCCCGCAGACCACGGGATCGATAGACCAGACCTGCACGCACCGCAAGGTGTTCAGGGAACTGGCACTAACCGGCCGAAAACTTACAACAACCAAAACAAAACACCATTGATTTCGGTTAAAAGTAAAACGCACATTAACGCCCGCAACCACTATCCCGCAGACAACACTGCACCCCACCACCAAAACACCAAAGATTCCCCCTCACAGGGGTCACTGAAAAGTGAATAGAGTTACGGCGGCCATAGCGGCAGGGAAACGCCCGGACCCATCCCGAACCCGGAAGCTAAGCCTGCCAGCGCCGATGATACTACCCAACACGGGTGGAAAAGTAGGACACCGCCGAACACAATTTA
>NZ_VBSB01000028.1 GCF_013337765.1 Mycolicibacterium sphagni | reverse complement strand
CACCATGACAACCCCTCGCTCCGAACTCCGCCCACATCCGGTCGTCAAACACCGTCGATCCATTACCCACGGCCTCGCGGCGACGACCCTCCCACCACCAGGTTGGTAAACGGTTGGCAGCAGTGCATTACGCACAGCCATCGCTCGGATAGCACGCAAGCGACGGTCTGCACAAATGCTGAGGTGAGCGCTGGAATTCGCCCGTGAACCCATGAAGAGCGGCCATGGTCCGGTAGCCGCGCGGACAACCACTTGGCGTCATCGGTTCTGGTCTGGGGCTTCGATGGAGCACCGCGACCGCACCGGACTGGACAGGGTTGGGAACGGTCAGCGTCCCCGTTCTCGAGGTCCCGTATTCCAGATACGCGCTAAATGCCGACAGCGCGCAGGGTGCGTTCGAACACCTTCTCGACGCTGCCTTGGGCGTCAACGGTCCGCAAGGAAGCGCGGTAATAATCGAGCAGCGGTTCAGTTTCGGTCCGGTAGACGTTCAACCGGTTCTGGATAATCTGCTCCGAGTCATCCGTTCGTCCCCGTGCCGACAAGCGGGTCACGAGTTCGTCGTCGCACACTCGAAATTCGATCACGGCGTCGAGTCCCGCGCGCCTGACAACCAGCATTTGCGTCAACGCATCAGCCTGCTCGACCGATCGCGGATACCCGTCGAGGATGAAGCCGCGCGCCGCGTCGGGTTGATTCAGCCGGTCGTCAACGAGCGCATTGGTCAGCTCTGTCGGTACCAAGTCCCCAGCGTCAAGGTAGTCTTTGGCGCGGATTCCAAGCCCAGTGCGGGCACCGATGTGGTGCCGGAACAGGTCTCCCGTCGAAATCTGCGGTATGCCAAGCTTTTCGCTCAACTTCTGGGCCTGGGTACCCTTGCCCGCTCCGGGAGGCCCAATGAAAATCACCCGCATGAGTCACCCCCTCGACGTTGTTGTTCGGATGCGCCCACAACGACTTAGGTGGAGGGCGGCTCCGAGCATAGCGTCGATGCAGACATCGCTGACCGGTGAGAAACGCTGCCGGCGATCAAGTATGACGCCCTGGCCGGGTCACGCCCGGCACCGAATCAGCTTGTCGGCGTGGTGTTCTTCCTCGAAATAGCGATGTGTTGTCGTGCAATGGATGTGCGAATCTTGGACACTTACAGCGCAAACTCCAGGGTGACGATAGTCACGTACGGGTGACTTTCCGATCCCAGGACTTCACCGAGGTCGGTGAGCACAGCCCTGTGAGTATCTGGGATCACCCGGACAGCGCACTACGGATTGAGCACGACGAGCGGCTGTACACCCATGACCATCTACAAAGTGATCGACCGCCTACACCCAGGGCGCGTGGCTAGCGTTGCGAGTGAGGGCATTGCCGCCACAGTGACCTCTTGGTTGGCCGAACTCGAGGCAACGAGTCCGCTCGTCGACGAACTCGCCCGGGCAGTCGCCGCCTCCGACTGGCCAAAAGCGCACGCGCTTGCCTACACGCTGTCGGTATCGGTGGAAGTCGTGGCGGTCAGGTGAGTGACACGCCACCATCTCACGGCCGGGCCGTCGTCGCCAAAATGCCCAAAATTTCGAGTGTAAGTCGTTACAGGGCAATAGATATCATCTAGACGCGGTGAAGTGACCACTTGCGCTCGTCAATCTTCGGACCGGGCGACACCAGCGCGTAACACCCCCTCGCCGCGCAGCGTCCGAAGGGTGCTGCCCCGGCGCCGGCGCACTAACTGGCCCAGACTGCTTGCGTTGCAGAGCCCGACAGCCGCGGCGACGGCGTCGGTGGAAAGGGATGTGTTGCGCAAGAGGTGCGCAGCCTCGTCCAGGCGTACCTCGTTGGCGAACGCGAGCGGACTCAATCCCATCGTCGCCATCGTCCGTCGCTGTAATGTACGTGCACTTACGCCGATCGCCTCGGCGGCCTCGCGGATGGACAACGGTTCGGTCAAATGATCGCGAACCCAGCGCTCGAACGCGGCGACCTCGGCGGACTGGCTAGCCAGAACGGACGGCATGGCGAACGTCGCTTGCGAAGAGCGATCACCGATCAGCAGGTACCGCGCCACAAGTTCGGCAAGCGGGACTTCGGCATCGCACAAGCCACAGCGCGAGATCGATGTGGGCGAAGGCCGCGGCTGCGGTGGCCACACCAGAGTTATGGACCAGCGTCGCACGGGTATCCAAGTCGACGAGGGGGTATCGGGCGCGAAACGCGGGTCCAAGCCGCCAACTGGTCGTGGCGTGACGTCCGTTCAATACCCCCGCTTCCGCTAAGAAGAAGGTGCCAGTGCAAGCTCCCGCAACGACAACCCCCCGCTCGGCAGCGGCAGTTACGAATTCGGTCGCGCGCCGCTGCGCCGGTCCTCGATCACGCCGATTGACTCCTCGATCACGCCGATTAACTGAGCCGGGTTCTTGGCGCCCACAGCGGGGACTACCAGAACGTCGGCATCGACCGAAGCCGGCGGCTCCGCGCGAAGCTGGTGCCCGCGCGCGGTGCGGTGATGTCGACGGAAGCCAGCCAGCGTGATTTCCCAGCGAGGTGGCGGCAGCTGCAGATCTTCTCGCAGATTGTTGGCCGTTTCCAAGACATCGCACACGATGCTGAGACCCGAATCGAACACACCCTCCGGTCAGCACTGCAACATGCATGGCGGAAATTGATACTGAATACGTCTGATACGCCTCTGGCGTGCGACGCTCGATCTCTCTAGCGTTGACCTCACTACCTACCGCGCTACGAAAGGAGTAACAGTGGCGAAGCGAGTCGGTCTGCTAGTGAATATTGAGGCCATGCCCGCCAAGGGCGACGAGGTGGCGGCATTCCTCGAAAGTGCTCAACAATTGGTCGAACAAGAACCCGCCACAGTGACGTGGTACGCAGTGCGGTTTGGGCCGACGTCGTTTGGCATCTTCGACACTTTCCTCGACGATGAGGGCCGACAAGCCCACCTGTCCGGAGCGGTTGCGGAGGCGCTGGGAAATGCCGCGCCCGACCTCCTCGCTGCGGCGCCCGAGATCCGGCTAGTCGACGTGCTGGCCTCAACAACAGCGCGTTGATCCACCCCTCTCGCGCGGTCCGCCGGCGTCAGTGTCAACAAGCGCAAAATCTAGCGAACGCTAGCTCGACGCCCGGAGACAGCCATCCGACGAACCCAATCGACGAGATGTAGGCGCACGGAAGCGTTGAATCCCTCACCGAGTCCGCAACGTCCGGCGAGGCACGAATGGGGGATTCGAGGCGAGACCGCAGCGGGACCCCGGGAAGCAGAATCAACTCTGCCGCAAGCAAAGTCACTTGGGGCAGCACGGTTCGACCGGGGTCAGCGGGTCGCCGCCCAAACGTGAATCACTGGGCCGCGATCAGGGTGTTACCCCAGGATGACGAGTTCCCTAGGGTTGCGCGCGCAGACTCCAGTCCAAGCTGCCCCGGCAGACCACCGCACCGCTCGAGTTAGTGACAACGACGTGGGTGGAGAACCGAGCGCGATCGTTGGCTCCCGACCACAACGAGTCCAGCATCGCCCGGGCATTGTCTTTGAGACTGCAACTGGCAGTCAACCGCCCCCGAGCGGGTTCAAGAAACTTCAAGGTCGTGGCTCTGCTCAGCGGCACGATCCCCTCGAAATCTGTCTCAGCGCCCGTCGAAACGATGGCGGCCAACCCGACCGCATCGACCAGCACCGCCAGCCCCGCCGAATGCAGCGACCCGATCACATTCGTCAGAGCTACGGCAGTATCCATGGCCACAACGGCATGGCCGTCAACGGCTCGCAGGACCTCGACGCGTGCCAGACGGTTCGCGGGTACCGCCTCGATGAAGCGCTGGGCTATTACCGTCATATCCAGTTCCACACCTCGCATATTCGCTGAAGTTTGGATCAACGCCAAACTGAGATTCGACGGCCGTCAACGGGCGCCGGTTCAGGCCGAAGCATCGCTTCCTTGCTCAGCGCGAACGCGCCCGCGAAGAGCACGCCGAGAAGGAACGCGCCGAGCGGCGCAAGCTCATCGCCCTCAACAAACTGGGAGACGCGGCGGCGACAATGCGCCGGGAATGGGTGCGCGACAAACTGCTGGCCCGCAAGACCGCCCCCAAAGGGTCAGCCCTCTATCTTGCCGAGGTCATCGTCAATCGGCCGGACCTGTTTAACGACCACCACAACCAGAAGCTAGCCCCGGAGTTATTGGGGCTGGCCAACAATGAGACACCGAAGTCCGCAGTCGCCAGCCTCCCCGCCGGTGGCGATGGCCGAGCTCTGGTGATCCTGCTCGCCATGGTGCTGGCCACCACCGAAGCCCGGACAGCAAAGGATGCCTGGCGAGTGCCCCAGGAGAGCACGAAGATCTACCTTCGATTCCTTGAGGACAACGGCTATCCGCTCAGCGACATCGAGCAGGTCATCCTCGGCAAACGCAAAGCCGACGCCGTGTACCGACAGACATGCAAGGACGGCTGACCCCGCACACCGACCAGGGGCCCCGAGGAGACGACCCTTCCCGGGGCCCTCGCCATTTTGCTTCCAAGAATGAGAAAGCAATTGCGTTTTTCGCAATTGCTAGTGCCGATACCTATGCGCGCCTAGTGCCATTATTGCAGCAAAAAGCGCTGCACTTGCCTCTAAGTGTGCATCGAATTAATTCGGTCCGCCCCGTTGCATTAATGCGCCACAGCAATTAGAATATGGTTATCAGTTAATTCCGCATCCCGCCATTTCAAGGAGTGCGCGAAATGAGCATTACAACCACCGTCACCGTTTACGCCAAGCCCGCATGCGTGCAATGCAACATGACGTACAAGGCGCTCGATCAACAGGGCATCACCTACGACGTCGTGGATATCAGCACTACCCCCGAAGCCCGCGACTACGTCATGGCCCTCGGTTACCTCCAGGCCCCCGTCGTGGTGGCCGGCGATCACCACTGGTCAGGCTTTCGGCCCGACCGGATCAAGGCCCTCACTCAAACCGCCGCCGCATAACCCACCCTCAACCATCGAGACACCCCCAACCTGCCAGGAGCACTCCCATGTACACGCTGACCATCGACGACCGCGGCCGCGACGTAAGCACCCAGCACGACACCCTCAGCGCCGCCCAGGCCGCGCTGCACGCCTATCTGGTGCTCTCGGACTACTACTACTACCGACCGACTCAGCTCAGCGGCCCTCACGCGGCATTCGAACTGCTGTCGCTGGCCGAAGGACGCCCGCGCGTCGTAGGGGTCGCCACCATCGAGCCCTACTCCGAACTTGACGCCCGCCGCGACCTCAAAACGGTGTTCGCCTCCACCACCCTCGGCGCCCTCGCCTCGTAGCGCCAGACCCGAAATGACACCACCACGCACCACAATGCCGATGGCAACCCGCCACCCTGCCAACGCGGCCACAGTCCTGGCGAGCGGCTCAGGCGTGGGTCACCGACACTGCGCGCTGGACCGATAACGCTGCCCCGAACCATGCCCTCCTACCTCACCGACATTGTCGAGTTGCCTATTCGCACGCGATGGGAGAGCGGCCGCTGCCCGACAACACACGCTCGAACTGCCCCTCTCGCTGTCGCGCGTCGTTCGCAAGATGGGTCACCACCCCGGGCTTGGCGGGTACCGCGAGATGTTCGGCGACCCCATGATCGCCAGCCGCCGCGCTGCCTGCGATGTCCATGCCGGCGACTGGGCGGTCGTGCTACCTGTCGTCATCGCGTTCCTGGCGCGGTGTCGAGCCACAGCCGACCCGAATGCCATCTCTCAGGCTCGCCGAGACGATCGGCACATCACCAGCCTTGCGCCACCCGAGTTCAGACTGGCCCAGTCCTTGCTGAACACGCGCGATCCAATCAAGTACTGGAACAACAGACACGGACACTACGAAGCCAACGGACTGCACCGCATCTGCTGGGCACGGACCGCCGGCATCCCTGCGGTGCCGGTGTGGTTCGACAACACCACTGCTCGGCCTCCAAGCGACGCCGTGCTCCTCCAACGCGGCGAACCATCCCACTGAAACACTTGCGCCGCTGCGGAGCTCGAAGCCGCCCAGCGCCTCGCTGCGACACCGTGCGCCACCCACCCCCGCACGGCGCCCCACGGTTAGCCCAGTCCCTCGTCGCGAGCGCCGGAGACGATCACCACAGAGTCGGTTGATCACCGAGCAACGCCGCCTGCACCGCCGCGGTATCCCAGCCGTAGCGCACCGCTTCACGCAACGCCACCGACCGCGCGCGCCGCACGCCTCGGCTATCGAAGCGTCGCATCGCATGACGGCCGCCGCCACGGCGCATCCGCGCCATCCGCTCCATGTTGTCGCCCTGGGTGCCGGACACGACGTGCTGGTGAGGTTCTGTCGCATCCGCGATCTTCACGCACACCGGGTTGTCGCATTCATGCAGCCCCAGCACCCCAGCAGCCACCACGCCGGACGCGATCGCCAAGGCGTAACGGTGGGGACGAACGCACAGCCCAGCACCCTCACGCGTGAGGTAGAAACGGCCGTAACCATCGGCCCCGATCGCACCGGTCCAGATATCGCAGTCCGAAGCCGTTGGCCCACAGACGATGTGGCTGCAGAAGCGGCCGATCTCGGCGGCGCGCACCCGCCGATCGACGACCAACTCCCCTGCGCTTCTCACGCCCGCTAAACCTAGCCGCCACCGCCGACATGCAGGCCGCCAGCGCGGACTCGGCGACAGAGCACTGTGACGCCAGCAGATGCCATCGCGAAACCGTCGCCAGCGCCGCCGTTTCCAGCCACTCAGCCACCCCACCGCGTCGGAGCACTCAGCGCACCATGCGGGCCACCGCCGCCTGCCTCGCCTCGAGCCGGCGACCTAACCGGGCTATGGCGTCTGGCGCCGGTCACGCTGAGGTCGCCTGACGCAGCGGCTGGTCCCGGTCCACGCCATCGGCCGCCAGCTGATCCACATCCTCGCTCACAGCACCTAGTGCATGCGAATCACTTTCGGCCACCGCCGCTTCGCCTTTCGGGGCATGTCGCAGCATGGTGCGTACGACCCCAATCCCGATGTCGGTCCGGGCGGCGACAGTCGCCAGCGTCTCACCCCGGTCCTGCATCCGTGCGACCGCCGCACCAGCCTTAGCTCGCTGCACGGCTACGCGCTTGGCCGCTTCGGCGTCGACCTGCTCGCGCAGCTGAGCCAGCCGCTCCTTCTTCCACGTCTCGATTTCGGCGATCTTGCCCACCGCGACCAGAAGGTCGGCGGCATCGTCGATATTCGCCTTGTCACGCGCGGCGCGGGCCTCGTTTGCGCGGCGGGTCGCTTCACGGGCCCGCCGGCGGGCCTCCACCTTGGAATTTCCTATAGCTGTCATGGTCGCCGACCCTAGAAGCCCCCGGCTCGAACTGGCCACCACCTCAGCCACATTCGTCGTCCACCAATTTTCCGCACCAACGTCTCACAACACAGCCGCCCCTTCCTCCCCTCACCACAAACTCACCTGGCATCCTCGCTCGTACAGCCCCCTCAGCTCCCACCCCTTAACACCCCTTTGACAGCCCACCGACACACCACACACCTCTTGCACTCAGGGGCCGGCGACCTTAAGACTTCCCTAAGAACCCCCGGTTTGGTGGTGGCTTCCCCGGCCGCCGGGTTCGTAGCGTGCAGCACATGCGGACGGCTGTGTGCGCGTCATGGTGATGACGCTGCACAAACTCACCGCCGGGGACGGATACCTGTACCTGGTGCGGCAGGTCGCCGCCGCCGACAGCACACAGCGGGGCCGTTCCACGCTGGCCGACTACTACTCGGCCAAAGGGGAAGCACCAGGGCGGTGGATCGGCCGCGGTTTGGCCGCTTTGTCTGATACCAGGCGTTGTGCTGTGACTCCTGAAGTCCGCCAAGAGATCTGGGCGGTTGAGGAGGGATCCGGTGTCAGCGAGGCGCAAATGCGCGCCCTCTACGGGGAGGGTCTGCACCCCAACGCCGAGCGCATCGAGACCTATGTCGCGGGACGCGGTCTGGGCTCCCAGCGGGCGGCCAGCCGCCTGGGGCGCAAGTTCCAGGTCTGTGACGGCGAGCCGGAGTTCGCGCGGCGATTGGCAGTCGCGTTCCGAGATCACAATGCCGAGAACGGTGTGCACTGGAACGCCACCATCGATCCGCAGATCCGAGCGGAGATCCGCACCCGGATCGCCTCGGAGCTTTTCGCCGAGGAGTTTGGTCGCGCACCGGCCGACGACCGCGAACTGTCGGGTTTCATCGCCCGCAATACCCGGGCACGCACCACCGCCGTCGCTGGCTACGACCTGACCTTCTCGCCGGTGAAATCCGTATCCGCACTGTGGGCCATCGCCCCGATGGCCGTCGCTGCACAGATCGAAGCCGCCCACGACGCGGCTGTCGCGGAGGTGCTGGAGTGGCTGCAGGATCAGGCTGCGTTCACCCGCACCGGCGCGGGCGGTATCGCCCAGGTCGACACCGAAGGCCTCATCGCCGCAGCGTTCACCCACCGAGATTCACGCGCCGGAGACCCGGACTTACACACCCACGTCGCCATCTCCAACAAGGTCTCACACGTCGATGCCAATGGTGTACGGCGGTGGCTCGCGTTGGACGGCCAGCCGCTGCATTGCGTGACCGTCGCCGCGTCGGAGTTGTACAACACCCGGCTCGAAGCTCATGTCATCGCCAGCCTCGGTGTGCAGTTCACTGAGACTTCGCGCGGCCACGGCAAGCGGCCAGTCCGTGAGATCGATGGGATGTCACAGGAATTGATGGCTCGCTGGTCGAGTCGGCGGGCCGCAATCGAGGCGCGCACCGCCGAGCTCGCCAAGAAATTCCAGGCCGATCACGGCCGCGAACCCACCCATGTCGAGATCATCGCCCTTGCCCAACAAGCCACACTGGAATCCCGCGAGGCCAAGCATGAGCCGCGCTCGCTGGCCGAGCAGCGCCACGTATGGCGGACCCAGGCTGTGGAGGCCCTCGGTCGCGACGGCATGCACCGCATGCTGGCCACGGTTCTCGGTGGGCTCAACCGCGCCAGAAGCACACCCGTCATCGACAACGACTGGATCGTGTCGCGTGCTGGCGAATTGATCGCAACAGTGTCAGAGTCGCGCTCCACCTGGCAGCGCCACCATGTGCGCGCAGAGGCCCTGCGGATCGCACGCCGTCACGACGTGGCGCACGATGTCGCGCTGGTCGAACACCTCACCGAAATCGCGCTGGGAGAGGCATTTTCGGTGCCGCATGCCCGCGTCACCGACACTGAATTCGGCGAGCCTGTCGCTTTGCGTCGCCGCGACGGCGCCAGCGTCTACAGCCGCCACGGCGTGGCGCTTTACACCAGCCGCGCCACCCTGGCCGCCGAGCGGCGCATTCTGAGCGCGGTGCATCGCTGCGACGGCCGCACCGCCAGCGCCGCCGATGTCGCTCTGGCGCTCGCTGATTCGGCGGCGCGAGGACGCACCCTCAACCCCGGCCAGGCCGCGCTGGTCTCGGAGATGGCGATCTGTGGACGACGCGTCGCACTGGCCCTGGCGCCGGCTGGAACCGGCAAGACCACCGCCATGGCGGCGCTGGCTCACGCATGGCGCAGCTCGGGCGGACATGTCATCGGCTTGGCTCCGACCGCTGATGCCGCGATCGTCCTTGCCGAGGACCTCGGCGCGACGACCGACACCCTCGACAAGTACGTCTGGTCAGCCGACCTGAACAAGGCCGGAATCGGCGCTGTGCCCGCTTGGTTCGATCGCGTCGGCCCCGACACGCTCATCGTCGTTGACGAAGCCGGCAAGGCTGCCACGCGGGGCCTTGACGCGATGATCACTGACGCGCTGCGCAAGGGCGCGAGCGTGCGTCTGGTCGGTGACGACGGGCAGCTGTCGTCGATCTCGGCCGGCGGCGTTTTGCGTGACATCGCCGAAGACACCGACGCGCTCACCCTCAGCGAGGTGGTGCGTTTCAAGTCGCCGGCCGAAGCTGCCGCCGGCCTCGCACTGCACGACGCCGACCCGGCCGGCATCGGCTTCTACATCGACGCCCACCGCGTCCATGTCGGCACCGACGAGACCGCCGCCGACATGGCCTATCAGGCGTGGCGAGCCGACCTAGCGGCCGGAGGGGACTCGATTCTGCTCGCCCCCACCAACGACGTCATCAACGACCTCAACGCCCGCGCCCGCGCCGATCGACTGGCCGCCGAGCCCGAGGCGGCCCGCGCCGCCACGGTGGTGCTGGCCGACCAGCTCCATGCCAGTGTCGGAGACACCATCCGGACCCGTAAGAACGCTCGCAAGCTTCGTATCGGCCGCAGCGATTTCGTGCGAAACGGCTACCGCCACACTATCGCCGAGATCCTCAGCGACGGCAGCATCAAGGCACGCCATTTGCGCAGCGGCCTGATGGTCACCCTGCCCGCCGACTACATCGCCGACCACGTCACGCTGGGTTATGCGGCGACCATCGACTCCGCGCAGGGGCTGACCGCTGGCGGCCGGGCGACCAGGGGCACATGCCACGTCGTCGGCTCGGACATACTGACCCGCCAGCACCTATACGTCGCAATGACCCGCGGTACCGACGAGAACCACCTGTATCTGTCCACCGCTGAAAGCGACCCGCACCGGCTGCTGTCACCCAAGGCAACCCACCCCGACACCGCCGTGGACGTGCTGACCCGCACGTTGGCCCGCGACGGCGCCCAGGTATCGGCCACCACCGAAGCCCGCCTCGCCGCCGATCCCGCAACGCGCCTGCAAGCCGCCGCCGACATGTTCTACGACGCGTTGGGCACGGCCGCCGAAAATCGCCTCGGCGCCGGTGCCCGCGACGAGCTCGACGCCATCGCCGAGCAGGTGATCCCCCGCCTCAGCGAGCGCGAGGCCTGGCCCGTCCTGCGCCGCAACCTGTCCTTGCTGGCCATCAACGGTGCCGATTCGCGAGAACTGCTCACCCAGGCCCTGGCCAAGGGCAGCATCGCCGACGTCGCAGACCCGGCCGCAGTCCTCGACCATCGTATCGACCCCGCAGGCACCCATTCCGCAGGAATCGGGGTGCTGCGCTGGCTTCCCGCCATCCCGCCAGCCCTAGCGCACGACCCCCAATGGGGTGCCTACCTGGCCCGTCGTGAACAACTCGTCGAGACCCTGGCCGACCACATCCGCCAGCGGGCCCGCGCCTGGACCAACGCGACCGCACCGGCGTGGGCGCGGCCACTGATCACTGTGAATCCCGCCTCGACCGCCGAAATTGCTGTCTTCCGCGCAGCCACCGGCGCCCAAGACGCCGACACGCGCCTGACCGGTGCCCGCCAGTACCCCGTACGCACCCGCGCTGTCCAGGCCACGCTGCACCGCTGCGCCGCCGCCGACATCGGTCGCCGAAGCGCCGACACCACCCGATGGAACGACCTCATCGACGCCATCGACCCGCGCGTGCGCTCGGATGCTTACTGGCCCCAGCTGGCCGCCCAACTCGCCCAAGCCACCCGCACCAGCCCCGACCTGCGCGACATCATCACCACCGCCGCCAGCCAAGGCCCCCTTCCAGATGAACTCCCCGCCGCCGCACTGTGGTGGCGCATCGCCGGGGCGCTGTCCCCGACTGCGACGCTGGCCACTACCCATTCGCGGCTGCGACCAGCCTGGATCACCGACGTGGACGCAGTGTTCGGAGCGGCACTAACTGAAATCATCACCTCCGATCCCGCTTGGCCAGGACTCGTTGCTGCCATCAGTGCCGCCGACCCGGCCACCTGGGCCCCGCGCGATCTGCTCCACGTCGCCGCCGAACACCTCGCCGACGCCGCCGACGCCGATCACCCCATTCCTCCATGCGACTACGCCCGTTTGATCACCTACACCGTCGATGCCTTCACCCACCGACTGCAGGCGCGTCTGGGCATCGACACCCACGATCTGCCGCTGCCCCACGACGTTCCCCCGCACCCCGACGAGGAAGCGCTATTTCCGCCAGACCCACAGAGCCCGTACGCAGCCCTCGACGAGCTACCGCCATTCGATGACTTCGCTATTGATGCGCCGCCGGAGGATTCACGCGAATACAGCGGCGAAGAATGGCGCGGCCTGCAATTCGAATATCTCTCAGCAAATCGTCCCGCCCCCGAATTGGGTCTCACTATGGAAACGATCGCCACGCTGCAAAGCGAATACCGCACCGTCTGCGAACAAATTCGGACACTCGACTCCGATATTCGCGCAGGAAATGGCCCCGCCATGCGTGCGGCCGCCCCCGACCTTGCGCGAATGCGCCGCCTGGTCGACGCCGACCGCCCCTACAGCCTCGCGGTCACCGCCGTCATCGAGCAGTGGGCCGATGCCGACGCCACCTACAACGACGCCCTCCGCCTCATCGAGCACGCCCGTACCCGACTCGACTTATTACGTGCCACCCCCGACGCCGACCACCTCGACATCGCCTCAGCCCAGCGTGATCTCTCGTTCTACACCGAGTTCCTCCCCGATCAACCACCGTCCGCGCGCTTTGCCCAAGCACTGGCAGACGCCCAGGCGGCCCGCAGCGCCGCCGCCGGCGGACACACGATCGTCACCGAGAACGCCCTGCTCACCGCACGCGTTGTCGCCGAGGGCGCTGACCTCGCCGCACGTGCGGACCTTCGTCAGCGCCGCCAAGTGCTACGCCGAGAGCTCGAACGCTGCGAGCGCGACGTAGCCTGCGCCTTCGCCGCGGCCCAAACCACCACGTCGCAGACCCTCGACCAACTACTCGACACCGCTCGATCCGAAGTCGCCCTTCTCCGTGTCGCCGGCGACGTCGACTCCACCGTCAACCCCGTGCACATCCCCACCGCGGCACTGGCAACCCACGACCCCGGCATGGCCGAGCGACTCAAATCGCTAGCAGCACAGCCCTATCGGCTCAGCGTTGCCCGCGCCGACGTCCGCGACCACGAAACCGCCGCAGCCCTCTACACCCTGCGCAGCACCGCCAACGCCGCCGACCGCAACGTGCTGTGGCTGGCAACAACCGACGCCAACACCACACCAGCCCGCGCCGCCGAACTGGCCGACACCATCACCACCCTCGATCACGCCCACCAGCGGGTCAGCGAACAAAGCTGGGCGCTGCCAGTCGGAGCCCTGGTCATCATCTACGACCCTGCCGCCGCCCCGCCCGAGAAGCTCGCCGACATCGCCCACCACGCCGCGGCCGCCCAAGCGCGCGTCATCATGCTCGAACCCGAAACCAGCCGGGGCCCCAGCTCATCGGTGTTGCGACTACTCAACTCGGCCGTACCGTGGAACACCACCCTGACCACCACACTCGGCACATCGACCGACGCCCTGCTGGACCCGGTCCCAGCAGTCACCCTCGCCGATCGCCTCGGGCGCACCCACCTCAGCGAGCCCTGGCGCCAGGTCCTCAGCCAGTACGACGCCGCCGCCCGGGCCGTCCGCGCCGCCCACCGCCGCCACATCGCCCTCGGATGGCGCACCCCAGACCTCAACGTCGACCAGCAAGACCTCACAGTGAGCCACGACGACACCGGCATCTAGGGAGCAAAAGTCCCGCCGTCGAACGGTTCGAGGACTCTCACAGGTCCGGCGCGCCGGCCGCCGAGTCTTCGCGTCTCTTGGTGTTAGCTCTGGTCGAAGAAACGAGCCGCTTGATCGCGAATGCGGGCGAGGCGCTTCGAGACGGCGCTGTGGCTGCTGTAGCCGAGGATCTTTCCGACGTCGGTCAGTGAGGTGACGCCGCTGCGTAGGAGGACCACCACTTCGCGGTCGCGAGGGTTAAGCAGCGTCAGAAAGTCGCTGCAGGCGAGCTGACCGATGACCTCGGTCTCGGGGCCATAGACGGGTGTGGTGTCGTCGAGCTCGACAAAGGTGACGGTGACTTTGGATCGTTTGTGGTTAAGGGTGCGTTCGAAATCCTCTTTCGCATAAGACCACCGGTCCGAGAAATCGTCGTGGACGCGGTGACACCGCACGGCATCAAGGATGTCGCGCAACCGACCAGTCCTGTCGGCCGCCTCGATGGTGCGCACCACAAACTCGGCGGCCTCATCTTCCCCAGTCCACAGATCGGAGCCCACTCGCGGGCTGCCGGCGGTGACGCCCTCCAGGATCTCACCATTGCTCAGCCGCACCGGCCCGGAAGGGTAGTCGGTCTCGACAATCGGCCACGTCCGCATCTCGTCCTCCATGGCCTCGGTAACCGCGGGAATCCAGAAGTCGAGGTTGTGCGCCAGGATGCGGATCGGATCGTCCTTGGTGAAAGCGATCTGCGGGGAGCCTGGCACAAGGTGGCGCCAGACAGTAGCTCCCCACGCCTTCGACAGCCGGCCGCTAAAATCCGCCGGTAGGTAGGGATCCGGGCTGGTCAGCTCCGCCCCGAATGGCCACTGCCCACCGTGAAGGAGCGGCAGCCCAAACCGCTCCAAGGTGGCGCGATGCAGCAGATGAAACAGCGGCGCGTAATCGTAATAGCAAGTCTGCGTGCGCGGGACGAACACAATGTTGTTGTCCCCAAGGTCCGCGATACGCGCCAGATCCGCAGGAAGCTTCAACGAGTCATCCGCGTCGTCGTCGGTGTCGTCGTGAAATAAGCGGCGCCGGAACTGGGCGGCCTCCCACAACGCGTTCCACCGCGCCACTGCGAAGACCCGGGCACGGTAGGCGTCCGGGTCGGTGACGGTCGGTGACGGCATCGGAACCCCGACGTATTCCGGGCGGTCAGGCGCGTCCGGCCGGATGATCGCATGGAAAAACGCCGTTCCCGCCGACATGTTCCACATCCGCGGGTACTTGTCCGGGCGAGCTAGGTCCTCAGCCGGGTCTGGGACTACATCCAGACGAGGACGGTAGCTGGCACTGGAGCCGGTCGCGGTGTCATCAGACATAGTGGTCATACCTATCTCACGACACTGCCACGCCGGTCCGTTCCGTGCCTGCGAGAACGAGGGGAAGCTGATGGAGTCACCCACACCTCCGCCCATTGCTCGACCCACAGTAGAGCACCTGATTGTCGTTTGCCATGAGCTTGGGACCAGTCTGACCTGATTTTGCCAGGGTGATGGGACCACCTGGATTGCCAGTTATGGGACCACCGGCGCGTTGCGTCGGTGGTCTCTTCGTTTGCCCGTTCGATCGCCGTGATGGCTCAAGTCACGGAGGCGGTGGGCATGGCTTTTCGGGAGGTCAGTGTGAACGGG
>NZ_VBSB01000027.1 GCF_013337765.1 Mycolicibacterium sphagni | reverse complement strand
TCCTTAAGTTCGTAGGTGCAGTTACTTCGTGTTGTTACGTTGTGCTGTGACCCGGGTGGGTCGGGTGAGGCTGCATGGCGCTAGCCGGCCCTGGTGGTGCGGCTTGAAAGGACTGGCCGCCCGGCCCGCCTGGACTTCTCTGGCCGCTGATTGAGATCTGCGATGTGATCGCTTGTTTAAGGAAATGCCGGCGGGGTTGTCCGTGGGGATCGTGTTGGCAGACAAGCGAAAAGAGGATCGATGACAACAAGCCAGTTGTGGGCTGGTGTGGATGTCGGTAGAGAGCATCATTGGGTGTGTGTGGTTGACGCCGCCGGGACGGTGGTGTTGTCGCGCAAGCTGGTCAATGACGAGCAGCCCATCCGCGAGCTGATCGCGGAGGTCGACGGGTTGGGTCCGCAGGTGTCCTGGACGGTGGACTTGACCATGACGTATGCCACCTTGCTGTTGACGGTGTTGGCTGACGTCGGCAAGTCGGTGCGCTACCTCGCGGGCCGAGCGGTATGGCAGGCCTCGACGGTTTATCGCGGGGGTGAATCCAAGACCGACGCCAAAGATGCCCGGGTGATCGCTGATCAATCGCGGATGCGCGGTGCGGATCTGCCGGTCCTGCATCCCGACGACGATCTGGTCACCGAACTTCGGATGCTGAGTGCCCATCGCACCGATCTGGTGGCTGATCGCACCCGCACCATCAACCGGCTGCGTCAGCAACTGATCGCTGTCTGTCCAGCGTTGGAGCGGGTCGCCGAGCTCAGTTCCGATCGCGGCTGGGTGGTGCTGTTGGCACGCTATCAACGACCCAAAGCCATTCGGCAGAGCGGTGTTTCGCGACTGACCAAGGTCCTGGCCGACGCTGGAGTCCGTAACGCATCGACTATCGCCGCCGCGGCAGTCTCGGCCGCCAAAGCTCAGACGGTCAAGCTGCCCGGCGAGGACGTCGCCGCCGCACTGGTCGCCGAACTGGCCCAGGGGGTGATCGCCCTCGATGACCGCATCAAGAACACTGATGCCGACATCGAGGGTCGATTTCGCCGCCATCCCCTGGCCGAGGTGATCACCAGCATGCCCGGTATCGGGTTTCGTCTCGGCGCCGAATTCCTTGCCGCCGTCGGCGATCCCACGCTGCTCAGCTCGGCCGACCAACTCGCAGCCTGGGCCGGACTGGCTCCGGTGTCTCGAGATTCGGGAACCCGGACCGGAAACCTGCGCACCCCCAAGCGCTACAGCCGTCGCCTGCGCCGGGTCATGTACATGTCGGCCCTCACCGCGATCCGCTGCGACCCCACCTCGCGGGCCTACTACCAGCGCAAACGAGACGAAGGGAAGCGGGCAATCCCGGCCACCATCTGCCTGGCGCGACGCCGCACCAACGTCCTCTACGCCCTCATCCGCGACAACCGCACCTGGCAACCCGATTCACCCCCGATCGCAACCACTGCGGCTTGACTTCCTCATTGAGAGTCCTTTCATCGTGCTGGAAAGGCTGCCCGGGCAGACGTTGGCCGACCTCATCGCGGTCGGTCCGATG
>NZ_VBSB01000026.1 GCF_013337765.1 Mycolicibacterium sphagni | reverse complement strand
AGGAACACCGCCGCGAACGACAGTGCCATGGCGATCTCGTAGGAGATCACCTGCGCACTGGAGCGCAACCCACCCAACAGCGGGTAGGTCGAACCCGACGACCAGCCGGCCAGCACGATGCCGTACACCCCGATCGAGGTGACGGCCAGGATGTAGAGCACCGCGACCGGCAGATCGGTGAGCTGCAACGGAGTCCGGTGCCCGAACACCGACACCACCGGGCCTAGCGGAATCACCGCGAACGCCAAGAACGCCGGGATCACCGAAATGACCGGGGCCATCAGATAGATGGGCTTATCCGCCCCAGCCGGTATCAGCCCCTCCTTCAACGCGAGTTTGATGCCATCAGCCAACGACTGCAGAATCCCGAACGGGCCGACCCGGTTAGGCCCGTACCGCATCTGCATACGGCCCAGGATCTTGCGTTCCAGCAGGATCGCCACCAACACCGTCAGCATCAAGAACGCAAACACCGCGACTGCTTTGACCACGATCAGCCACCACGGATCCAAACCGAACACCGTCATATCCGGGTAGGTCATACCCCCGCCTCCCGCTCGATGCACACCACAGCACCGATGGTCACGCCGAGTTGCTCGTGCACCGCGCTGCCGGGTGAATTCAGCGGCAGCCACACCACACCGTCGGGCATGTCGGTGACCACCAGCGGCAGGCTGATCGCCCCGCGACCCGTCGACACCGTCACCACATCCCCCTCGGCCGTCCCGATCCCGGCTGCCGTCGCCGCCGACAACCGCACCACCGCCGGCCGCGCCGTACCCGCCAGGTACGGCTCACCGTCCTGTAACCGGCCGGAGTCCAACAACATTCGCCACGCCGCCAACACCGCCTCACCAGCCGTGAGTTCTGCTGGCGGCATTGGCAAGTAGTCGACGATCGAGGATCTGGGACCGTCCCAACTATCCAGGCGACCTATCTCGGCCCGAACCGTGTCCACGTCGGGGGTGCGGAGATCGACATCCATCGCGGCGGCCAGGTTGTGCAGGATCCGATGATCGGAATCGTTGCTCGTGGCGATCGCGGTGTCGAAGGCACGGAAGCGCCCCTCCCAGTTCAGGAATGAGCCGGCCTTCTCGGAAACCGCCGCGACCGGGAATACGACATCGGCACGATCGGTCACCGAGCTTGGCCGGATCTCCAGGCTGACGACAAAGTCGGCTGACTCGATGGCCGCGAGTGCGGCCCGCGGGTCGGGCAGGTCGGCCGGATCCACCCCACCGACGAGCAGGGCACCGACCCCCAGCGTGAGCATCTCGGTGAGATTGAGTCCTGGTTGGCTGGGTAAACCCCTTGTTCCCCAAACCCGTTCGACCTGCTCACGAGCGCGGGCATGCTGCACCGGGCGCCCACCGGGGAGCAGGTTGGGCAGGCATCCGGTGTCCAGGGCACCGCGGTCGCCGGCGCGGCGGGGGATCCAGGCCAGTCGCGCACCACTGCGCTGGGCGAGCCGGGCCACCGCCGAGAGCGCACCGCGGCTGGTGGCCAGTCGTTCCCCGGCCAGGATGATCGCGGCGGATGGCAATTCGGCAGCCAGCCCGTCGAGGGTGAGCGCTTCCAGGCCGGGTTTGGTCAGCACCACCTGGGCGGCCAGCTTGGTGGATCCCGGCGAGGCGAACGGTGCGATCGTCACCACGCGCAGGCCGTGCTTGCGGACCGCCTTGCGCAGCCGCAGGAACACGATCGGTGACTCTTCCTCGGGCTCGAACCCGACCAGCACCACCAGCGGGGCGGCGTGCAGGTCGGCGTAGCTCACGTCGCGGCGGCCGGCCACCGCAGCGGCCAGGAACTCCTGTTCCTCAACGGAGTGCGGCCGAGAGCGGAAGTCGATGTCATTGGTACCCAGAGCCATCCGGGCGAATTTGGCGTAGGCGTAGGCGTCCTCGACCCCGACCCGCCCGCCCACCAGCACACCCGCTCCCCCAGCGGCCGCAGTGAGGCCGCGTGCAGCTGCATCGAGGGCTTCTGACCATGCCGCCGGCCGTAGTCGTCCTGCTTCACGAATCAGTGGGGTGGTCAGGCGATCGCCGACGCGGGTGTAGGTGAACGCCCAGCGGCCCTTGTCGCAGTTCCACTCCTCGTTGACTTCCGGATCGTCACCGGCCAGCCGGCGCAGCACCACACCGCGGCGATGATCGGTGCGCTGGGCACACCCGGATGCGCAGTGCTCGCACACACTGGGGCTGGACACCAGGTCGAACGGGCGGGCCCGAAAGCGATACGCCGCACCGGTCAACGCCCCGACCGGGCAGATCTGCACGGTGTTTCCGCTGTAATAGGAATCGAACGGCTGACCCGGGGCGATGCCCACCTGCTGCTGTGCTCCCCGCTCCAGCAGCGAGATCAACGGATCCCCGGCGATCTGCTCGGCAAACCGTGTGCAGCGGGCACACAGCACGCAGCGTTCCCGATCCAGCAGGACCTCGGTCGACAGATTGATCGGTTTCGGATACGTCCGCTTCACTTTGTCGAACCGGCTCTCGGTGCGCCCACTACTCATGGCCTGGTTCTGCAGGGGGCATTCGCCGCCCTTGTCGCACACCGGGCAGTCCAGCGGATGGTTGATCAGCAGCAGTTCCATCACGCCGTGCTGAGCACTGTCGGCGGCCGCGGAGGTGTACTGGGTACGCACCACCATGCCTTCGGTCACCGTGGTGGTGCAGCTGGCCATCGGCTTGCGCTGGCCCTCCACCTCGACCAGACACTGCCGGCAGGCACCGACCGGATCCAGCAGCGGATGGTCACAGAACCGCGGGATCTGCACCCCCATCAACTCCGCGGCGCGAATCACCAACGTGCCCTTGGGCACACTGAGCTCGTGATCGTCGATGGTCAAGCTGACCATCTCGACCGCGGCTTTGCTCTCGGTCTTGTCCTCCGCGGTCGTCATCGGGCACCCACCCCCTTCTTGCCGCGAGCAGACACAAACTCGCCTGTCTTCCCGGCGTGTCGGGGAATTTTGTGTCTGCTCGCGAGAGAAACCGTCACGCTCCCACCCCTTCCGGTGCGGTCAGCATCGAGGCGCGCGGGTCGAACGGGCAGCCACCGCTGAGGTGTTCTTCGTACTCCTCCCGGAAGTGCTTGATCGACGAGATCACCGGCGATGCAGCGCCATCACCTAACGCACAGAATGACTTTCCGTTCAGCGTGTCGGCGATATCGAGGAGATTGTGCAGGTCCGCGTACGTGGCCCAGCCGCCTTCCAGATCGGCATAAATCTGACTGAGCCAGTAGGTGCCTTCGCGGCAGGGCGTGCACTTGCCGCAGGATTCGTGGGCGTAAAACTCGGTCCAGCGCCGCACGGCGCGCACCACACAGGTGGTCTCGTCGAAGATCTGCAACGCCTTGGTGCCCAGCATCGACCCGACCGAGGCCATCCCTTCGTAATCCAGTGGCACGTCGAGATGTTCGGCCGTCAACAACGGGGTCGAGGACCCGCCAGGGGTCCAGAACTTCAACTCGTGACCGGTCCGGACCCCACCGGCGTACTCCAGCAATTCGCGCAGGGTGATGCCCAACGGGGCCTCGTACTGCCCGGGGTTGGTCACATGTCCGGACAGGGAGTAGATGGTGCAGCCAGGGGATTTCTCGGTGCCCATCGACGTGAACCAGCCGACCCCGTTGAGGAGGATGAATGGCACGGTGGCAATGGATTCGACATTGTTGACCACCGTGGGGCAGGCATACAGCCCAGCCTCGGCGGGGAACGGTGGACGCAGCCGGGGCTGGCCGCGGCGGCCTTCCAGCGAGTCCAGCAGCGCGGTCTCCTCACCGCAGATGTAGGCCCCCGCCCCGGCGTGCACGATGAGGTCCAGATCGAAGCCCGAGCCCTGGATATCGGTGCCCAGATAGCCCGCCTCGTACGCCTCGGCCACAGCTGCCTGCAGCCGCCGCAACACCGGCACCACCTCACCGCGCACATAGATGAAGGCGTGGCGGGCCCGGATGGCGTACGCCGCGATGATCGCGCCCTCGACCAGGGCGTGGGGTGTGGCGTACATCAACGGAACGTCTTTACACGTACCGGGTTCCGACTCGTCGGCATTCACCACCAGATAGTGCGGCTTGGCATCATCCTGCGGGATGAACGACCACTTGGCACCGGTGGGGAAACCCGCACCGCCGCGCCCGCGCAACCCGGACTCCTTGACCGTCGCGATCACATCGGTCGGCGTCATCGTCAATGTCTTGGCGAGGGCTTGATAACCATCGTGACGGAGGTAATTGGCCAGTGTCCAGGACTGGGGCTCGTCCCAGTAGCGCGTCAACACGCGGTCGAACGCCATCTCAGACCTCCTCTTCATCGATCGGACGGAGCCCGGCCAGTGTTCGGGCGGTGTCTCGGAATGGGCAGAGTTGGGTGCCGCGGGTGGGGTGTGGGGTGTGGCCGGTGCGGATGTCGTCGATGAGTTGGCGTGCGGTGGCCGGTGTTTGGTTGTCGAAGAATTCCCAGTTGACCATGATGACGGGGGCGTAGTCGCAGGCGGCGTTGCATTCGATGTGTTCGAGGGTGATCCGCCCGTCGGTGGTGGTGTCCCCGGCATGCAGGCCGAGTTCGGTTTCCAGGGTGTCGAGGATGGCGTCCCCGCCCATGACGGCGCACAGGGTGTTGGTCCCCCCCTCGACCCGGTCGTCGCCGGTGCCGGTCCGCCGCTCCCTCCACTCGCCCGTCGCCACCTCAGCTACTTCGCCCTCCCCTCCGCCCCCCCTCCTTTCCCTACTGCCTCTAGCTCTCGTTTCCCTCCTTCCCCTTCTCCTCCCCCCTCCCCTCCCCCCCTCCTC
>NZ_VBSB01000025.1 GCF_013337765.1 Mycolicibacterium sphagni | reverse complement strand
TCTGGATCAGCGCCGACCAGTATCTTTTACATGAGGACGTGACGGCGGTCACATATTTCGGCGGCCTCGGTGAGCAAGCGGGACATGACCCGGCGCCGTTTGATTACCGCTGCAGCGTCGGGACGAGGGGGTGGCAGTGACGGCGGCAACCGGTCTCGGCAGTTACATCGGCCTCCAGCTGAGGCGTCCGCTGGGACATGTCGGCGGGTTTGCCGGGATGTGCTCACTATCGGGGAAAGCCCTGTTTACCAGACCTCTGGTATGGCGAGAGCTGGTCGTACAGTGCTGGTTTCTGCTTCGAGTCACCATTTTGCCCACCATCATGGCGGCGATACCCCTCACGGTGTTGTTGACCTTCACGCTGAACGTGCTGCTAGCCCAGTTCGGCGCGGCAGACATCTCCGGCGCGGGTGCTGCGCTAGGCGCTGTCACCCAGTTGGGCCCTCTCACCACGGTCCTCGTGGTCGCCGGCGCCGGGTCGACTGCCATCTGCGCCGACTTGGGCGCGCGCACCATCCGAGAGGAGATCGACGCGCTGGAGGTAATGGGCATCGACCCCATCCACCGACTGGTCGTTCCCCGGGTGCTCGCGGCGACAATCGTCGCGACCTTGCTCAACAGCCTGGTGATCATCGTCGGGTTGGTTGGGGGATTTTTCTTCAGCGTCTACCTTCAAGACGTCTCCGGTGGCGCCTACCTCTCCACGTTGACGCTGGTCACCGGACTTCCCGAAGTGCTCATCGCCACTGCCAAAGCAGTGTCCTTCGGGCTCATCGCCGGATTGGTGGGCTGCTACCGCGGTTTGACCGTCTCGGGTGGGGCAAAGGGTGTCGGGACCGCCGTCAACGAAACGGTTGTGCTATGTGTGATCGCGCTGTATGCAGTCAACGTGATCCTCACCACAATCGGTGTGCGGTTCGGGACGGGCCACTGACATGTCGACCGTGGCTGTCTTACGCGCCCGCTTTCCACGTGCGATCACCACCGCCGACCGTTTCGCAGGCGGACCCGGCCGGGCGCTGAACGCATTCGGGCGGATGGTGTGGTTCACCCTAGTCAGTGCGGGCGACATCCCGCTCACGCTGCGCCGCTACCGCGCCGAAACTGTGCGACTCATCGCTCAGATCGGTATGGGCACCGGCGCGCTGGCGATCGTGGGAGGCACGCTCGCGATCGTCGGGTTCGTCACCCTATCCGGTAGTTCTCTCGTTGCGATACAGGGCTTCTCGTCGCTGGGCAATATCGGAGTCGAGGTCTTTACCGGCTTCTTCGCCGCGCTGGTCAACGTGCGGATCGCTGCCCCCGTGGTTACCGGAATCGCACTGGCAGCCACTGTCGGTGCAGGTGCCACCGCAGAGCTAGGCGCGATGCGCATCAGTGAGGAGATCGACGCGTTGGAGGTAATGGGGGTCAACCCGGTCGCGTTCCTGGCATCGACAAGGATCATCGCGGCGGTTGTGGTCATTGTCCCGGTGTACGGCTTGGCCATGGTCATGGCATTTCTGTCACCTCAGCTCGTTACTACCGCGCTTTACGGGCAGTCCAGCGGCACCTACAACCATTACTTCCGCACTTTCCTGCGTCCGGACGACGTGTTCTGGTCCTTCGGCGTCGCCGTGATCACGGCTGTGATCGTCATGATCACCCACTGCTATTACGGCTATACCGCCGCGGGCGGGCCCGTCGGAGTCGGAGAAGCCGTGGGCCGGTCCATGCGCTTCTCGTTAGTCGCGGTAGTGGTAGTCGCGATGTTGGCTTCGTTGGCGCTATACGGTGCCGACCCCAATTTCAACCTGACGGTATAGCTGACATGACAATGCCCCTAACGGACAATCCGCAGCGCACTCCGCCCTATAAGACGGTCGCGGCCTTGGGGATGGTGATACTTGCGGTTATCGGCCTTCTGGTCTTCGTGCAGTTCCGGGGTGGTTTCACGTCGAAGGAGTCATTGACGCTGATTGCTGACCGGGCGGGCCTGCTCATCGGGCCCGGATCGAAAGTCACCCTCAACGGTGCCGAGATCGGCAAAGTAGCCAGCGTCAGCGAGATCGAGCGCGATAGCAAGCCAGCCGCCAAGTTCACCCTGGAGGTGTCGCCGCGGTACGTGCCATTGATTCCAGTCAACGTTGATGCGGCGATCAAGGCGACCACCCTGTTCGGCGGAAAATACGTGGCGTTGACCTCGCCGAAGCAGCCGGGGGCGCCGATCACCACCGCCGATGTGATCGACGCGACGTCGGTGTCCACCGAGGTCAACACGGTGTTTCAAACGCTCACGTCGATCGCGCAGTCGATAGATCCCGTCAAACTGAATATGACGCTGAGCGGCGCCGCGGACGCAGTCTCGGGGCTCGGTGACAAGTTCGGCACCGCTTTGGTCAACGGCAACAAGGTTCTGGATGACCTCAACCCGCAGATGGACCAGCTGCACCACGACGTACACCAGTTAGCCACGGTGACCGACGTGCTGGCCGACGCGTCACCGGACTTGTGGAATTTTCTAGACAAGGTGACGACCACCGCGGGCACTCTCAACGCGCAGCAACGCGACTTGGATGCGACGCTGCTGGCGGCGATCGGGTTTGCCAACTCGGGCGCTGACGTGCTCGACAAGAGCCGGCCGCATCTCGTGCAGACCTTGCTTCAGCTGGTTCCGACAACGTCGCTTCTCGACACCTACAGCCCGGAGTTGTACTGCACGATCCGCAACGTCGCCGAGGTGCGGCCGGCGGTCGCCGCCGCGGAAGGAAGCGGGAACGGGTACTCGCTGAAGGCTCATACCCAGATCGTCGGCGGGACCAACCCGTATGTCTTCCCCGACAATTTGCCTCGGGTCAACGCTCGTGGAGGTCCCGGTGGTGCGCCAGGTTGCTGGCAACACATCACTCGCGACCTGTGGCCGGCGCCGGGCCTGGTGCTTGATACGGGCGCCAGCGTTGCGCCCTACAACCACTTCGAGATCGGCACTCCGTGGGCGAATGAGTACGTGTGGGGACGCCAAGTGGGGGAGTACACGATCAACCCATGACCGTGACCTCGAGTGCCGTCAAGTTCGCCGCGGTGTCCGCGGTGCTATTGGTGTTCGCCGCGCTCACCGTCGTGGTGTTTGGCCAGATGCGATTCGACCGAACCGTCGGCTATGAGGCCGACTTTTCGTCGGCCAGTGGACTGCGCGAGGGCCAGTTTGTCCGCGCCTCCGGAGTGGAAGTCGGCAAGGTCAAAAGCCTCCGGTTGATCGATGGCGGCCGACAGGTAAGGGTCGCCTTCGATGTTGATCGTTCGCTGCCACTGTATGAATCAACCACGGCGCAGATCCGCTACGCCAACCTCATCGGCGAACGCTACCTAGAACTCAAGCGGGGGACCGGGCAGGGCATAGATCGGGTGCTGCCCTCGGGCGGACTGATCCCCGTCACCCGAACCCAGCCGGCACTGGATCTCGACGCGCTGATCGGCGGCTTCCGCCCCGTGTTTCGGGCCCTGGACCCCGAAAAGGTCAACACCATTGCGTCGGCCATCATCACGGTGTTCCAGGGCCAGGGCGGCACCATCAACGACATCCTGGACCAAACTGCGCAACTGACCTCGGCATTGGCCGACCGCGATGATGCGATCGGCGCGGTCGTGAAGAACCTGAGCACCGTGCTGGACACCATCGTGAAGCGGGCAGGTGAAGTTGACGCCACCGTCGTCAACCTGGAAACCCTGATCACGGGGTTGGCACAGCAGGCCGACCCGCTCGCCGAGAGCGTCGCGAACTTGAGCAACGCAACCGGGGCGCTCACCGAATTGCTCAGCGAAAACCGGCCTTTGGTGCAAAAGACCGTGACTGCCGCCGAGGGCGTCCTGCAGCCATTGGTCGACCAAAGCGGTCAGCTGGACGAGCTGTTGCATAAGCTGCCGACCGCGCTGACGCTGCTGGGCCGCAGCGCTGGAACATACGGCGACTTCATCAATCTTTACCTGTGCGACGTCACGCTCACCCTCAACGGGCTGCAGCCAGGTGGACCCGTGCGCACGGTCAGGTTGACGCAGCAGCCGACGGGGAGGTGCACGCCACAATGAGGGCTCTCGAACCTGGCGGCCGGGTGCGGGCAGGTGCCATGGCCGTGACCCTGGTTGCGCTGGTCACCGCTGTCGGCCAAACCTTCACCAGTGTTCCGATGCTTTTTGCCCAGCCGCGCTATTACGGCGAGTTCACCGACGCCGGCGCGCTGCGGGCTGGAGACAAAGTGCGCATCTCGGGTATGGACGTGGGCGTGGTGCAGGAGTTGAAGATCGCCGCCGGCCACGTCGTGGCCCGATTCACCATCGGAGATAACACCGTTGGCACACAAAGCCGCTTATCGATCCGCACCGACACCATCCTGGGCAGGAAGGTCCTCGAGATCGAACCGCGAGGCGACCAGGTGTTACGGCCTGGCCAGACGTTGCCGTTGGACCAAACTACGACGCCGTATCAGATCTACGACGCGTTCCGAGACGCCACCAAGGCCGCTGCCGGCTGGGATGTGAACACCATCAAGGAATCCCTGCATGTCCTGTCGGACACGGTAGATCAGACGTACCCGCATCTGAGCGCCACCCTCGACGGGGTGCAGCGGTTCGCCGACGTCGTGGCCAAGCGCGACGAGCGAGTCCAGGTCCTGCTGGGCGAAACCAGCAAGGTAGCCGGCGTGCTCGGAATCCACGGCGAGCAGGTCAACCGGCTGCTGGTGAACGCACAGACACTCCTGTCGGCGATCAACGCGCGGGGTCAAGCCATCGACAGCCTGCTCGGCAACGTCCGGTCGGTCGCACAGCAAGTCCAGGGTCTAATCAACGACAACCCGAACCTCAACGCCGTGCTGAAACAGGTGAACGTCGTCAGCGACGTACTGGTCAAGCGCAAGGACGACCTCGTCACGACGGTCACTGAACTGGGCAAGTTCGTGGCATCGCTGTCCGAGATCGTGTCGTCGGGGCCGTACGTGAAGGCCGCGATCTTCAACCTGCTGCCCTATCAGATTCTGCAGCCCTACGTCGACGCAGCGTTTAAGAAGCGTGGCATCGACCCGGAGAACTTCTGGCGCTCTGCCGGGCTGCCGGCGTTCCAATGGCCCGACCCCAACGGCACCCGACTCCCCAACGGCGCGCCGCCACCGGCACCAACGGTGTTGGAGGGCACCCCTGACCATCCAGGTCCCGCCGTCCCCAAGGGATCGCCCTGTTCCTACACCCCGCCAGCGGATGGGCTTCCACGCCCGGACAACCCGCTGCCGTGCGCAAGCTTGGATGTCGGCCCGTTCGGCGGCGTTAGCTATCCGGCACCGACCGATGTCCAGACATCGGCGCCGGTCCCCGGCGGGGCGTCAGCGGCTCCGGGGATCCCGGCAGCGGCGGTACCCGGTGCGCCACCGCCAGATGTCCCCGGCGTGCCGGTGCCGTTGCCCACGAAGGCTCCGCCGGGGGCCCGGACTGAGCCGCTTACACCCAGTCAGGCTCCGCCGCTGCCGGTGCTGGGACCAACGACACCACCCGGAACGGGAGGTAACTGACGTATGAGCGCCGATCTCAACGATCGCCGGCCGCGCTTGTCCCGCAAGTCGATCGTCGTCGCCTCGCTCGCGGTCGTGCTGGCCCTTACCGGCGCGTATGCGGGCTGGTATCTGTTCCGGAAGCTGACGACGACCACTGTCGTCGCGTACTTCGAGCACGCCAACGCGCTGTACCCGGGTAATGAGGTCACCATCATGGGTGTACCAGTCGGTTCGGTGGACGACGTTCAGCCGGCCGGCGACAAGATGAAGGTGACCTTTCACTACCCGAGCAAATACAAGGTGCCAGCCGAGGCCTCGGCTGTGATTCTGAACCCCTCGCTCGTCGCGTCGCGCACTATCCAGTTGGAACCGGCCTACGCCGGCGGCCCGGTGTTGACGAACAACACCGTGATCCCTGTCGAGCGGACGCAGGTACCGGTTGAGTGGGACGACCTTCGCGACAGCATCGGCAAGACGGTGGCCGCACTTGGTCCCACGCCCGGACAGCCGAAAGGTCCTTTCGGCGACACCATCGAGTCACTGGCCACCGGCCTTTCCGGCAAGGGCGAGGCAATCAACAAATCACTCAACAGCCTGTCGACCGCACTGTCCGCGCTCAACGAGAGCCGCGGCGAAACGTTTGCAGTGCTGCGCGGCCTCGCCACGTTCCTCAACGCCCTGCAAATCAATGAACAGCAGCTAGTGTCGTTGAACAACAACCTGTCTCAGCTCACAACCAGCGTCGCTCCTAACGACCACGAGGTCGCTGACGCCGTTGACGAACTAAACAGCTTGATGCCCGTTCTGAAGAAGTTTCTTGCCGACAACGGCCAGGTGCTGAGTCGGGACGTCAACAACCTGTCGACCGCCACTACGCCCCTGGTTCAACCCGACCAGCAGAATGCCCTAGAAACGTTCCTTCACGTGTTTCCGACGTTCGCCGCCGACGCCAACAACGTCTACCATCCCGGCCACGGCTCGTTGACGATCGTCCCCGCGGTGACAAACTTTGCCAACCCCTTGGAGTTGATCTGCAGTTCGATTCAGGCAGGCAGCCGACTCGGGTACCAGGATTCCGCCGAGTTGTGCGCCCAGTACCTCACGCCGATCCTGGACGCGATCAAGTTCAACTATTTGCCGTTTGGCCTCATGCCGTTCAGCACGGCGGAGGCGCTGCCCAAGCAAGTCGCATACTCTGAGCCGCGGCTGCAGCCACCTCCCGGATACAAAGACACGACTGTGCCCGGGATCTTCTCACGGGACACGCTGTTTTCCCACGGCAACTTCGAGCCGGGGTGGGTGACCGCACCGGGAATGCAGGGGGTGCAGGTTGGGACACGCACCGGGGACCTGTTGGCGCCAGAATCCCTGTCTGAGTTGATGGGCGGCCCCGACGCAGGGCCTCCACCACCAGGGCAGAATCTGCCAGGCCCGCCAGACGCGTACAACGAGCACAGCCCCCTGCCCCCGCCGTGGTATCCGCAGCCCGGACCTCCACCACTCCCAGGTTCGGAGGTTATCCCTGGCCCAGTGGCAGCGACGCCTGCGCCTGTCGGGTCGCCCCTGCCCGCCGGGGGACCGATCGGCGCTGTTGGCCCGCCGCCGCTGCCAGCCGAAGCACCGACGGGGCCCGGCCAGTGAGCGCGATTCGTGCGTCGCGTCGACTTCGGACGGGCACGCGGCGAGGCCTGGTGGTGCTGGTGGCCACGCTGTCGCTGAGCGCGTGCGGACAGTGGCGCGGCATTGCGAACGTGCCGATCCCCGGGGGGCCCGGCACCGAGGCCGGTTCCTACACCGTGTACGTGCAAATGCCCGACACGTTGGCACTGACCCCCAACAGCAAAGTCATGGTCGCGGATGTCTTCGTCGGTCAAGTGCGTGCGATCACCCTGCAGAACTGGGTTGCCACACTGACGCTCAGCTTGCAGAACGGCGTTGAGCTGCCGAGGAACGCGACGGCGAAAATCGGCCAGACCAGCCTCCTGGGCACGCAGCACGTGGAGCTAGCGCCGCCGCAGCAGAATCCGTCTTCGCAGCAGTTGGGCAACGGCGACACCATCGAGCTGAAAAACTCATCGGCTTTCCCGACGACCGAACAGACGTTGGCCAGCATTGCGACACTTCTGCACGGCGGGGGAGTGGCAAATCTGGAGGTGATTACCAACGAGGTCTACAGCATTATCAACGGTCGCGCCGAACAGACGCGTGCGCTGCTCAATAAGCTAGACACATTCACCGCCAAGCTGGACGAGCAGATCGGCGATATCACTCACGCCATCGACTCAGCTGACCGTCTGCTGGCGATGGCTGCCGAGCACAACGACACCCTCGACGGAGCCCTGCAGGCGTTGGCGCCGTTGGTCAAATATCTCGCCGACTCGCGCGGACGCGTCGTCGAGGCCGTCGAGTCGTTGGGTCGGTTTAGCGACGCCGCCCTGCAGACAGTCGAGGGGTCGCAACCCTATCTGCACCGCAATCTGGTGTCCCTACAGCAGCCGCTTGCACAGCTCGTCCGCGCGGCGCCGTTCGTGGTCCCGGCACTGAAGTTGGCCTTGACCGCACCGTTTGACGTCGACGCGGTTCCGAAGACCTTCCGGGGTGACTTCATCAACACCTCCCTGGACGTCGACTTAACACTCAGTGCCATCGACAACGGCATCCTCACCGGTACTGGCGTCTCGGGATCCCTGCGAGCACTCGAGCAAAGCTGGGGGCGTGACCCGGCGACCATGATCCCCGACGTCCGCTTCGTGCCCAACCCGAACAACGCGCCGGGCGGGCCGCTGGTCGAACGGGGTCGATAAGAGATGGTCTCCCGATTCGTTCGAAATCAACTCATCGCGTTCGGCGTATTGACGGTGATCACGCTCGTGGTGCTGGGCGGGTACTACCTGAGCCTTCCGTCAGCCCTAGGCATCGGCCAGTACACCTTGAAAGCGGATCTGCCGGCCTCCGGCGGTCTGTACCGCACCGCCAACGTGACCTATCGTGGTGCCACGATCGGCAAGATCACCGACGTCGAGCCCACCAAGGCCGGAGTCCAGGCTACGATGCGCATCGACGATCGATACCAGATACCGGTGGACGCGACAGCGAACGTGCATTCGGTCTCAGCCGTCGGCGAGCAATACCTGGACTTGGTGTCAGAAGGCACGCCCAGCAAATACCTGTCACCTGGGCAAACCATCACCAAAGGCACGGTGCCCGAGGAAATCGGATCAGCTTTGGATGCCGTCGAGCGAGGCCTGGCGGCACTACCCCAGGACAAAATCGCGTCGCTGCTCAACGAGACCTCGCAGGCAGTGGGCGGACTGGGGCCGGCATTGCACCGATTAGTGGATTCGGCCCAATCACTTTCCGGGGAGTTCGCCGCAAATAGCTCCGACCTGGACGACGTCATCGCCCGGTCGGCGCCGCTGCTTAACAGCCAAGCCGCATCCGGTGACGAGATCAAACAATGGGTGCACAACCTCAGCGTCGTGGCCGACCAGACCGCCCGAACCGACCCGCAGCTCAAGAACCTCCTGTCCACCGCGGCCCCCACGCTTGACTCCGCCAGCGCCGTAGTCGGCGGTGTGCGCGATTCATTGCCACAGACCTTGGCTAACCTCGAGGTTGTCACCGGCCTTCTGCTGCGCTACCGCAAGGGCGTCGAGCAGGTTCTGGTGTTGCTGCCGCAGGTCGGATCGGTCGCGCAGACGACCACGCTGGCATTTCCCGGTGAGGCCCGCATCGATCTGGGACTAGCAGTAAATCAGCCGCCGCCTTGTCTGACCGGATTTCTCCCCGCGCCACAGTGGCGGTCACCCGCCGACACCAGCATCGCACCACTGCCTGCGGGTACCTACTGCAAGATCCCGCAAGAGACGCCAGCCAACGCGGTACGCGGGGCCCGCAACATACCGTGCGTCGACGTGCCAGGCAGGACCGCCGCATCCCCTCAAGAGTGCCGTAGTGGGCAACCGTATCAACCGCTAGGCACCAACCCGTGGTACGGGGACCCCAACCAAATTCTCAACTGCCCGGCGCCGGGGGCGCGCTGCGATCAGCCCGTGAACCCGGGCCGAGTCATCCCCGCACCGACATTGGACACCGGATTGAACCCGTTGCCAGCCGATCAACTGCCAGGACCGCCGACACCGACCAGCGACCCGCTCTCGCAGCCGGGTACAGGGACGGTTCAGTGCAACGGCCAGCAGCCCAACCCCTGTGCCTACACTCCGGCCGAGCCGTCTGGCGCGCCGTTGCAGACGCAGGCCGGCGAAATCACCGGACCTGACGGAATGAGATATACCGTCTCGGGCTCAGACCATATAGGAGACGACGGATGGAAGGAGATGCTGGCGCCAGCCGGCTGACCCACAACGTGGAGGAGACGGTTGAATCGACGGGCCGCGATTCATCGACCCACGACACGCCTGCCGATTCAGCAGACGCAGCTGAAAACCCGCCGGGCGGTCTTCGGGTCGACGAAAACGACTCCGCGGCACCGGCGACGGCCACGGTCAACTTCGAGACTGGCCGGCCTGACGAGCCCGAGCAGGCTGGGTCCGAGGGTGGCTCACCAGCCAGCGGGGGCAGCGGCCGGCGGAGGCTGAGCCCCAAGTGGTCAGCCGTGATTGCTGCAGTGCTAGCACTGGTGGGCGCGGCGACCGCAGTTGGCGGCTACCTCGCGCAGCGCGCACATCAGGACAACGAAAGCGTTGCCCGCGCGAACCGTGCGGCCATCACCGCGGCCGAGGCTTGCATCGCAGCAACCCAACCTGCGGATGCGGCCGCGCTGGCGGCCAGCCAGCGCACACTCGATGAGTGCACCACCGGGGATTTCGAAACCCAGGCCATGTATTACAGCGCCGTCCTGAGCGAGGCATATCAAGCGGTGAATGTCCGCGTGCAGATTCCAGAAATGCACGCGGCAGTCGAACGCAATAACGATGACGGATCGATCGTTGCCCTGGTTGCCTTCCGGGCCAAGGTCTCCCAAAACGGCGTCGCGGATCGGGAGAACAGCTACCGCGTCAGAGTGAAGCTAGTGCCCGAGTCTGGCCGGTACAAGATCGCCAAACTCGACCAGGTAGCGAAGTGACGTCGGCAACCACCAAGGCAGAGTCGGCACTGCAAAGCGACCTGGCGGACGGGCTTGCCCCGTGGATGACGCGTGCTGGCGCGCTGGCCGTCGACATCCTGCCCGGTGCCGCGGTATTCGCTACCGCAATCGTGGTTGCGCTGTCGGTACCGGTGTACGGCGAGTGGTGGTGGACGTGCATCGCAATGGGCACGGCCGCAATCGCGCTCACGGTGGCCAACCGACTGCTGCTCCCCATGGGGAGTGGGCAAACCCTCGGCCGCGCCGTGCACGGCATCTCAGTCTTCCAGCGAGACGCCGAGGCCGGCCCATCGCGGCTCCTGCTGCGCGACCTGGCGCACCTGTTGGACACGGCCGCCTTTTTTGCGGGTTGGCTTTGGCCGTTGTGGGACTCGCGTCGGCGCACCTTCGCCGACAAATTGCTGCGCACCGAGGTGCGCCTCGTCGAGCCGCGCTCACGTGACGGCGACCCGCGGGCGCGTGCTGCGGCGGTGCTGGTGAGCGCCGCTCTACTCTGTGCAGGCGGCGCCGCGCTCAGCTATGCGGTGGTGCGAGAGCACGACAGATCGATTGAGGACACTCGCGACCTCATCGCGTCGCAGGGGCCGCACATGGTCGAGCAGATGCTGAGCTACCGCCCCGAGACCGTCCAGAGCGACTTCGACCACGCGCGGTCTCTGGCCAGCGACAAATACCGCGCGCAACTGTCCGCCCAACAGCAGGCGGTGCAGAAGGCAACCCCGATCCGCAACGAGTACTGGGTCACCAACAGCGCGGTGCTTACCGCGACTCCGGATAGCGCGACCATGCTGGTGTTCCTCCAGGGCCAGCGCGGCGCACCGCCCAGCCAGCGCTACATCACCGCATCCGTGCGGGCGACCTTCGTCAAGTCTCCCTCGGCCGGGTGGCAAGTCGACGATCTTGCGATCGTCACCAAACCGCAGACTGCCGGGGCCGGGCCGTGAGCCCGCGACGCAAGCTCGCCGAGGGCCAGCCGCCGTTGTTCACCGACGCGGTTCCATCGCGGCAACGGCGGTGGTTGCTGCCCGTGACCGCAGCGTTCACGGCCGTCTTGGCCATCGCGGCGCTGGCGGTGTGCATCCTGGTCCTGCTCACGCACGAAAACCAGCGGCGCGCGACGATCAAGGAGGCCGCGGTGCTGGGTTATGTGCGGTCCTTCATGACGGAGTTCACCTCACCGGACCCATTCCATGCCAACGACTACACGGATCGCGTTCTGGCGCAGGCGACGGGTGAGTTCGCCCAGCAATACCGCAGCAATGAAAACCAGATCCTCATCGGCGTGGCCCGGTCAGAGCCGACGACGGGCGCTGTGCTCGACGCTGGTATTGCGCGGTGGAACGACGACGGCAGCGCTGATGTGCTTGTGGTAACAAAATTCACGTCGAAATCCACAGACGGCAAGCTGGTCGCGGAACGAGCAAGCCGTTGGGTGCTAACGGCCACGCAGGAAGGAGACCGGTGGAAAGTCAGCAATCTGACCCCGGTGATCTGATCGGCGGCAGTCGAGGTGTCGACGGATCCAGCGACAGCGGCGCCGAGTCGACCGCAGTCGGGCGCGGCGGTGAGGAACATGACGAAACGGTTGCGGCAGACACCGAAAATACCGTAGCCGACCGGTCCGGGAGTCCTTCGGCCGTGGCGGTAAAGCAGCACCGTCCAATCGGTAAGGACGCGAAGCGTCGCGCTCAGGCGATCGCGCCGTCTGATCCCGACTCTGGAGATACCGAGGTGAAAGCCCGGAACGAGGAACCCGGCTGCACGTCGGGCAACGACGTCGGCGTGGTTAGCACCGGTGAAGACCGTGGGTGGTTTAGCCGGTGGCCCTCCGGTGCGGTCGCCGCTGGGGCCGCGCTGTTCGTCGGATGTGCCGCCTACGCCGGTGCGGCCGTGCAGCCGTATCTCGTTGACCGGGCCATGGACGCCACCAAAATGGAGATCGCGCGCACCGCCACCGCCGCAGTGACGACGTTGTGGACGTATACACCCGACACGATCGACTCCCTGCCGGACCGGGCAGCCAGTTATCTCAGCGGCGACCTCGAAGCCCAATACCGCAAGCTCGCAGGCGCGCTCGTGACGCCCAACAAGCAGGCCCAAATCACCGACACCACCGACGTAGTTGGGGTGGCGGTGGAATCGCTGACCGCCTCACAAGCCACCGTGATGGTGTTCACCAACACGACGTCGACCAGTCCGATGACCAAGAATGTGCCGTCGCTGAAGTTCATCGGTTATCGGATGGACATGACCCAGCAGGGCTCCCGCTGGCTGGTGACCAAGATGGCGACCGTCACCTTTGTGGACTTAACGCCGAAGCTCTAGGACACCGGTACGTTCCACCCACGGTGCCGGAGATCGTCGGCACTGTGCGTTGCCCGCCGGATTTTGTCTCCGAGCGTCAGCGGTGGCGCGCGCCTGCCGGTGACGTGAGCGGAGGAGACGCCAACGGCGGACAAGTATCGCGACCTTGACGGCAGCTCCCTAGCGGCCGAATGCCCATTGATTCCCAGCCGGCGCTGGTGCTGGCTACCGCAGGCCCGCACGTTGCCGACGACCTGGCGAATCAGGCCGGATGGGTTGGCTGCTCGACGGTGGCGAACCGCGAGGCGCAACGGTCGGACCGGCCGAAGTTAGCAGACCGGGGCCTAGGCGCACCGTGGTTCGTGAAGATTCGGCGGCGACCACCTGTTGTGCTCACGTCAGGAGCGGCGGGACCCCTATTTGGTGTTCGTCGTGTTGTCCCCGCAAAGACCTTGGTGCCTTTGAGCCTGTAAGTCAGCATGGTGGCGGAGGGCTTCCACGGGAACCGTGGATTGGTGCCTTGAGCCCGTGCGTCAGACTTCCGACTCTCCCTGCCCTCCGCACGAACACCTTCACAGTGGGCTAGGACAGAAGGGAGCGGCCCGTGAAAATCATTCATCCGCGTTGCGCGGGCCTGGACATTTCGACGAGGGACGCCAAAGTCTGCGTCCGGATCAACGGCGCCGGCAGTCGCAAAACCAGTGAGACGGTGACCACGTTCGGGGCGACCACCCGACAGATCATGGCGATGCGGGATCATCCTGATGCGCAGCATGTTGCGTGCGTGGTGGTGGAGGCCACCGCGACTATTGGAAGCCGTTCTACTAGCTGCTGGAGGACCTGGCGGGGTTGGAGGTGATGCCGGTCAATGCCCGACACGTCAAGAATCTGCCCGCCGCAAGACCGACCTCGCTGATGCCACCTGGCTCGCGCAGCTCGGGGCTCATGGCCTGATGCGTGGTTCGTTCGTTCCTCCCCGAGCCGATCCGGCAAGCGCGATCTGACCCGCACCCGCCCCGGGGTCACACGGGAACGCACCCGCGAGATCCAACGGCTGGAGAAACTCCTCGACGACGCCGGCATCAAACTGACCTCTGTCGCCGCCGACCTCGACGGCGCCTCCTCACGGGCGATGCTGGAAGCGTTGCTCGCCCGTCAAACCGACACGGCGGCGATGGCGGATCTGGCCAAGAAGCAACTGCGCAGGAAAATCCCGCAACTGACCGAGGCCCTCCACGGCCGGTTCACCGCACACCACGCGTTTCTGACGCGGACGCACCTGAATCTGATCGAACAGCACACCGCGGCCGTCGAGGCGCTCACCGAGCGGATCGAGGGTGGTGATGGAACCCTTTCGCGGCTTCCGGGATCTGATCAGCCCCGTCCCTGGCATCGGTGGGGGCACCGCTGACATCGTGGTAGCCGAGACCGGAGCCGACATGACCAGATTCCCCACCGCACAACACCTTGCGTCGTGGGCGGGAACCACTTCGGGCAATAATAAATCCGCCGGCAAGGTCAAATCTCGGCGCACCCGACCCGGCGACCCTTACCTGCAAGGGGCGCTCGGTACGGCGGCGATGTCGATCTCGCATACCCGCGATACCTACCTGGCCGCCCAGTATCGTCGGATCGCCGCTCGCCGAGGACCCTTGCGCGCCAACGTCGCCGTGCAACGTGCACTGCTGGTCGCGATCTGGAACATCGCTAGCACCAACACCGCCTACCACGACCCCGGCGGTGACTACTTCACCCGCCTCAACCCGCACCAGCGCCGTCCGTCAACACGAAGCTATGGGCTACGACGTCACCCTGGCGCAGGCCTCCTGACCGAGCCACTCGCCGCACCAACCCGCATCACGTCAGTCTTCTCATCAGTCCTGCAGCAGCCGGACGGATCGCTCACAGCCGACCGCGCGAACTCGGGTACTGCCGCCGACGGCCCATCCGGCTGGGCAGCGCTTCCCGCTGCGTGCACTTCGACTATTCACGTATTCCCGCGGTCCGGCGCTGACATACTCATCGGACAGGCGCACAACAACGAAGGGTCAGCCCACATGCGCGACGATGCTCCAGCCATCACCGGTGTGCACCACTGCTCGATCACGTGCACCGACATCGAGGCAAGCGTGGCGTGGTATCAGAGGTTGCTTCGCGCCGACGAGGTGCCCACGAGGTTCCCCCATTTCGGCCGGGAGGATACGGGTTACGCGGTGCTCCTCATCGAGCCGCGCTCGGGTTTCGCCGTGGGGTTGCATACGAATACAGGCAACGACGGGAAGCCATTTGACGAGTCCCGCACGGGGTTGGACCACTTCGCGTTCAACGTGGCGACACGCGCTGACCTCGAGGCATGGGCAGCGTGGCTTGATGAACTCGGCATTGAGCACTCCGGCATCAGGGAGATATCCGATCCGTTCGCGTTCGCGACTGTCGTGTTCCGCGACCCCGACAACATCCAACTCGAGCTCTTCACGACCGGCTGAGGTGGCGCTCCGGGTAGCGGCAGCGCGCCGAGCCGACGGGTCCACCCGACCGGCCAGCGTTAGGGTTTGGTGTGGACGGTGTAGCGGACGGTTTGGGCCCGGATGAGCCCGTCGCGGATTACAAAGGTGTCGATGCCGTCGTCCACACGTGTCTTCGTGGATTCGGCGGCCCATTCGAGAAAGAGCACGTCGCCCTCGAAGATTTGCGTGATCAACTCCCAGTCTGCCTCCGGGATGTCGCCGAGTAGCTGGGCGAAGGCGGTCCGGATGCCTTCCTTTCCCCGAAGAGTGCCGCCGGGTGAGATGACGACGGCGTCATCGGCGTAGTCGGCGAGGATCTCGTCGAGGTCGCCTGCGGCGAGCGCCCGGGCGTGGTGGGTGAAGACTTCCTGAGGTGTGCGTGTCATCGTTGCTCCTTCGTCTCGGTTTGCGGTCGCTAGACCGAAGGCGGAGAGGTGTTGTCAGCTCGATGCGGTGTCCGCGGGGCGGGCGAATGTGTCGTAGTTGGTGTCGATTTCGTTGAGGACGAACCGGTGGGTGATCGTCGAAGCGGTGTCGAGTCGGCGACCAGCGACTAGTTCGACCAAGGCTGGTGTGGAGAACGTATCGACCAGTCCGGTGGTGATGGTGGGCTTCTTGATCCAGATGTCTTCCAGGTGCAGTGTCGCTGGTTGGCCGTGCACGCCGATGTTGGCGGCGTGGCCGCCAGGGCGGACCAACGCCACGGCCTGCTCGAAGGTCTGCGGCTGGCCGACCGCCCCCATCACGACGTCGGCGCCCAGCCCGCCGGTCAGCTCGGCGATGAGCTCCGCGGGGTCATCGACGGCGCTGTTGACCACGACGTCGGCACCGAACTCGAGTGCGGCCTTCAATCGGGAGTCGGCACGGTCAATCGCCACAGTCCGGCTGGGACTGAATGGTTTCGCGGTCGGGATCGCGGTCAATCCGATCGGGCCGGAGCCGATGATGGCCACCACGTCTGCTAGTTGGACCCCTCCGTTGAGGACCCCGACCTCGTAGGCGGTGGGCAGGACGTCGGCGAGCACGATCATCTGCTCATCGCTGACTCTGTCGGGCAGCTTGTGGGTGGAGTTGTCGGCGAACAGTACCCGCACGTACTCGGCCTGCGTGCCATTGATGAAGTGACCGAGCAGCCAGCCGCCCCCGCCCAGACACTGCCGTACCGGCCGCGCCGGCAATACCGGCAGCTTTGACCGTATCCACCCGTAGCACGGCATCGGTCGGCTTGTCGATGGTGGGGTCGGGATCTGATTCCCACGATCTCACTCCGGGCCCGCGATACACCAACGCCTTGATCGCATCCATCCTCTACGAAATGCCTTGCCGTGGTGGCGGTTTCGGCTGCAGAATCGCTTTGATCGTGTGCAGGACGCCAGCGTCTTCGATGGTCGACGGGATCGGTTCGTCCTTGCCGTGGGCGATGCCGCGCATGGTTTTTCGCAAGATCTTGCCCGAGCGGGTCTTGGGCAGTGCGGCCACGACGTCGACCTGTCGAAGGCAGGCGACCGCCCCGATCTCGTCGCGCACCAACTGGACGAGTTCATCGGTTAGGCCCTCGGCCGCGGCGCCGGCCTTGAGCACCACCAAACCGCGAGGAACCTGCCCTTTGATTTCGTCGGCAATGCCGATAACCGCGCATTCGGCCACCGCGGGATGGGTGGCCAGCACCTCTTCGATCGCGCCGGTCGACAGCCGATGGCCGGCAACGTTGATCACGTCGTCGATACGGCCCATCACGAAGAGGTAGCCGTCCTCGTCGATGTAGCCGCCGTCACCGGTCAGGTAGTAGCCGGGATGCTCACACAGGTATGACGCCTCGTAGCGGACGTCGTCATCCCACAGCGTCGGCAACGTGCCCGGCGGCAGCGGCAACTTGATGCAGATCGCGCCCTCCTCGCCGGGTTCGCAACCCGAACCGTCGACGCGCAGAATCCGCACGTCATAGCCAGGCATCGGCACCGTCGGTGATCCAGCCTTGATCGGCAGCGGTTGCAGGCCCATCGGGTTGGCGGCGATGGCCCACCCGGTCTCGGTCTGCCACCAGTGGTCGATGACGGGGATACCAAGCTTCTCGACCGCCCACGCGTAGGTGTCGGGGTCGAGGCGTTCACCGGCCTGGAACAGACACCGCAACTGCGACAGGTCGTAGCGGCTGATGTGGATGCCGTCGGGATCCTCCTTGCGGATCGCGCGCAGCGCCGTCGGCGCCGAAAACAGCGCCTTCACACCATGTTCGGATGCCATCCGCCAAAACGCGCCGGGATCGGGGGTGCCAATCGGCTTGCCCTCGTAGAGCACCGTGGTTGCGCCGGCCAGCAAGGGGCCGTAAACGATGTAGGAATGTCCAACCACCCAACCGACGTCCGAGGCCGCCCAGAAGACGTCGCCGGGCTCGATGTCGTAGATGTAGCGGATGCTCCACAGCAGGGCCACCGCGTGCCCGCCGTTGTCGCGCACGACGCCCTTCGGCTTCCCGGTGGTGCCCGAGGTGTAGAGCACATAGAGCGGGGCGGTGGCCGGAACCGGCACGGCTGCGACGGGCGACGCGTGGCCGATCAGCTGGTGCCAATCCAGGTCCCGTCCAGGCGTCAGGTCGCAACGGTGCCGCTCTCGCTGGACGATCACACAGTTCCGCGGCGGATGCTTGGCTACGTCGAGGGCGGCGTCGAGCATCGGCTTGTACTCCACGATCCGGGACGGCTCGATCCCGCAGGACGCCGAAACCACGACGGCCGGGCGGGCGTCGTCGATGCGGGTCGCGAGTTCATGCGGCGCGAAACCACCGAACACCACCGAATGCACCGCGCCCAGCCGCGCACACGCCAACATCGCGACCACCGCCTCGGGGATCATCGGCATGTAGATCACTACCCGATCACCTGTGCCGACGCCCAGCTTCCGCAGTGCGCCGGCGAATCGTGCCGTCTCGTCCAGTAATTCACGGTAGGTGTAAGCGCGCTGGGTTCCCGTCACCGGCGAGTCGTAGATCAATGCCGTTTGCTCACCACGGCCACCATCGACATGGCGGTCGAGCGCGTTGGCGCAGGTGTTCAGCTCTCCGTCGGGAAACCATCGGTAGAACGGCGGATCGGAGTCGTCGAGCACACGCCGCGGCTTGCGCGTCCAAGACACCGCGTTTGCCGCCTCGGCCCAGAAGGCCGCAGGGGTGGCCATGCTGGCGGCGTACAGGTCTCGGTACTTGCTGTCGCTGGCCGTGTCTAGCGTCTTGGCCACGGGAGCCGCCTCGGGCTCGGGGTGCGATTCGGGCGAGGAATCGTGGCTCCGTATGTCTGTATTAATGCGGTGCTCCACCGGGTGGATCGTTCAATCTGCCGCTACCCGCTCCGACGGTCTTGTGGACGGTCTTGTGCGTGACGATGTCAGGGGCCAACGAGCCGATGTTGTCGAGGATTTGCGCGACAAGTTCGTCCGATACGCCTGCGGCGCGGAGGCTTTCGCCCAGATGCGCGCCGACACGGTCGAAGTGATGCGTCGTGATGCCGCGTCCTTGGTGGACCTGCTTCATCGACGGGCCGACGTACGGGTAGGGGCCGCCGAGGGCCGCCACAAAGAACTCGGCCTGCCGGCCCTTCAATCGCGACATATTCGTGCCGCCGAAAAACCCGGCGAGCTCGGGATCGGCCAACACGCGTGCATAGAAGTCCTCGACGAGGCTCACGATCGCCTCGGACCCGCCGATTTGTTCGTAGATGGTGGACATTTCGCTCCTATCGCCGCCGACTGCGGACGGGACTCGCTCAGGGTAGAAGTGCTCGGTTGGCACAAGGTTGTTGTCAGCACGGAGGGACACCTAATACATACGAACGCTGGCGGCGGCCGAGCCTGCCCGGGGTTCGATTGCACGTGTGGTCTGATCGACGTGGTTGCCATCTGATAACCCGCGCGCTAGCGTATGCACCGCTAAGCCGGGGGCCGGTCAGTTATCGACGTAAGCCTTGCCAACGAGTGGGCTCGTTAGGCAGTGACACTCAGGTCGGCGGGAGGCACCACATGGGCCGCAAATCGGTTCCAATGGCTTGGGCCGGCGTAACGCTGGTCGGCGTGATTGTGGTGATCCTTGTCGTCTCATGGCAGCTGTTCCCCAGGTTGACGGCCGCGCAGACACTTGTTGACGACCTGACGCCGGCGTTCACCCCGGACCGGGTAATCGGCGACCGGGCGGGCATCCAGATGGTCTCCGTCGCGACCAACAGCGCGGACTCGATCATGTATCCAGACGACGCGGCGGGTGAGATGCCGAAGCTGGTCGGTTCGATTGCTCAGCGGAGCGGTCGTTCGGAGGCGGATGTGCAGGCGATGCTGCGAAAGGACTTCCCGCACATAACGGCCCTGCTGAACTCGAACCTCACCGGGGTGAGCGGGGAGCTGCCAAAACTGGTCCATTACTTGGGCACCGTCTTATACCTGACGCCGGACCAGGTGCAGCACATGTTGCAGACGGACTACCCGAAGATCTACCAGGTCATCGTCAGCCTGCCAAAGCTCACGAGCGGCTGGAAAGCGGTGCCGGGAACCGAGAACCTGACCCGGTTCGACGGCACGCCGGTGCACACGATGCCTCAGCTCAGGGATTATCTCAGCGAAGAGTTGATCGCCCCCGTCGAGCGCCAGCAGGGCAACTTTCGTCCACTGGGCGTTCGCGGCGGTGTCGGCTTCCTGGCTCCGCTGCTGCTGGTGTTGGGGCTGGTGGTGATCGCCTTCGGGACGTTGATGGTCGTCGTGACCTGGCGATCCGTACCGCGAAACCCACTGCGATTCGCGTGGGTGGTCGTCCCAGTGGTCGGCGCGGCTGTCGTGGCGCTGGTGCTCGGGCTGAATCTGTTCCCGCGGCTTATCGGCGGGCAGACTCTGCTCAATGACACTCGCTCGGCCTTCGCCGCGTCGCGGGTCGAGGGCGATCGCGCAGGGATCGAGTACGTCTCCGTCTTCGTCGATGCCCTAGGGCCGGCGGTCCTGCCTGACGGCGGTGTCACGACCGAGTACCCGGCGCTGCTCGACCACCTCGCGCACAGCGTGGGCATTCCCACCGAAGACGTGAGGGCTCTGGTTCACCTGGATTTCCCGGCCACGGCGACGCTACTGGACGCGGTACCGTTTTCGGCCGCCACCGCCGAGATACCGAAGCTATCCGATTTCTTGGCCTCGACCTGGAATGTCACCCCTGACCAGATGCGAGCTACGTTGCGGGTCGACTACCCGAAGATCTCGCAGCTGATCACCAATCTGCCGCCGTTGACGGACGGCTTTGCCGCGGCGCCCGGCGCCGAGAAGCTGACCCGGTTCGACGGTTCGCCGGCACGCTCTGTGCCGCAGATTAGGGACTATTTCCGCTTTGACGTTATCCCGGCGCTGGTGCGGCAGCAGAAGAATTACGTCATTGTCGACACGAACTGGCCGCCGTTGACGGTGTTCGCACCGTTGCTCACCGCCGTCGGTGTCTTGGTGGTCGTTTACGGCTTCCTGCTGGGTTTCCTCACCAGACGGCAACTTCGGAGGCAGTGCGAGGGGCCTGGCCCGTCGGCACGGGCGCCCGATGTGCCCGTACCCGTTGGTGTTGGCTGACCGAGCTCGATTGCGCGCAGCTGTTGTCGGCACCACTCTCTGACCCGCCGCGATGCACATTTGCGGAGCCGCAGTGCTCGGCGTCGGCCGCGCGTCGGCGATAGTTACGACGCGGCGTACCCAGCGCTACACACCGTGAAGGTGGCAATCGATTCTCGGCGCCCACGTGGAGGCTGTGCCGGGGAAATGCGATTCTGGGGTGGCCGCGCAGTTCGTGAAACTGCTGCCAACCGTTTACCAACCTGGTGGTGGGAGGGTAAACAGCAGATGTCGGTTCTGGAGGATCGGCAGTTTCGCGAATGTATTTGGGAGCGAGGGGTTGTCATGGTG
>NZ_VBSB01000002.1 GCF_013337765.1 Mycolicibacterium sphagni | reverse complement strand
CCTCTACGCCCTCATCCGCGACAACCGCACCTGGCAACCCGATTCACCCCCGATCGCAACCACTGCGGCTTGACTTCCTCATTGAGAGTCCTTTCTCGAGATCAGTTCTTATGGGTGTAAAGGTCTCGGAGACAAGCGATTTCGGCACCGTGGTGGATGACCTCACGGTTGATGTGCAGGATCAATTCGGACAGTGCGTAGTCGGCGTAGGGGCCTTCGGCGGGCCCGCACGGCCTGGCGAGGTCATCGTCGGACAGCGCCCGTACCGCGGTGTTCCACCGTTCGTAGGCGTCGTCGAGCTGGGCCAGCGCGGTGTCGGCATCGGTGGCATACGGCCAACTTTGATAGTCGGCGGGTGGTCCGCCGAAGTGGGAGTGGTTACGCATCGCCAGCACCCCGACGATGACGTGGGCCAGCCGCCAGGCGATCGTGGTGACCGGTTCTGGTTTCGGGGGCGGGTAGGCGAAATCAATGCCGCCGTTGGGATGCACAGTCCAGCATCCGTCCACCGGCTCCCAGAAGTACTCGTCGTCGGTCAGGCCGGCCAGCCGGGGCCGCAGTGCATTGCTCCAGTGCCAGTCGAGCTGGTCGGCAAGTTGGGCTGTCCAGGTCATATCCGTAGGCTTTCATGTATTGCGGACAGTTTCTGTCCGCAGATTGCGCGACACTGGAGTCATGTCACAGACGACGAGCCGGGTGCTGCAACTGCTCGGCCTGTTGCAATCGAGGCGGGTGTGGTCGGGCGAGGAGCTGTCCGAACGGCTCGGCGTGACCACCCGCAGTGTGCGCCGTGACGTCGAACGACTCCGCGAGCTCGGGTACCCCGTCCATGCCAGCACCGGTCACGGTGGCGGCTATCAGCTCGGTGCCGGTGCCGCTCTGCCGCCGTTGCTCCTCGACTCCGACGAGGCCGTCGCGATGGCGGTATGCCTGCGGATGGCGGCCGGGGGCAGCGTCGCGGGTGTCGGCGAGGCCGCGCTGCGCGCCCTGACCAAACTGGACCAGGTGATGCCCGCCCGGCTGCGCTCGCAGGTCGCCGCCGTGCACGACACCACCGTCACGCTGACACCGGAGTCGGAGTCGCCGGTGGACCCCGAGGTCCTGATGACGCTGGCGCGGGCCTGCCGCGACCGCGAACACGTCGACGCGGACTACGTCGACCGGGCCGGGTCGCCGAGCAGTCGCCGCCTCGAGCCGTATCAAATGGTCACCACCGGACGGCGGTGGTACCTGCTGGCCTACGACCGGGATCGGGAGGACTGGCGCAGCCTGCGGCTGGACCGGATGGCGCAGGTGCGTGCGAGGGGCACCACCTTCACCGCCCGGCCGGCACCCGACGCTGCCGCCTACGTCCGTCGCGCCATCACCACCTCGCCCTACCGCTACGTCGCCAGGGTTCGCTATCAGGCAACGAAAACTGTTATGGACCAGCATTTCTCACCAACGTCGGTGACTATCGAGGACGACGGACCTGACACCTGTGTCGTCGTCACCGGCGCTGATGATCCCCAGACGCTGGTGTTGTATCTGGCCATGCCCGGCATAGCGTTCGAATTGCTGGAGCCGGATGCGGTCGCCGACGGTGCGCTCGCGATGTCGGCGCTGCTGGCCGCCGCGGTCAGGCGGTGATGCAGCGCTGATCGTTATTTCGGGCCGCCACGGGTACCTGGTACCCATGCGGATGGCCACCTTCAACATCTTGCACGGGCGCAGCCTGGATGACGACCAGGTCAGCCTGGAGCGATTGGCGGAGTGCATTCGCCGCCTGGATGTCGATGTCCTGGCCCTGCAGGAAGTCGACGTCGACCAGCCGCGCTCGTCACTGGCCGATCTCACCGCGATCGCGGCCGCGGCGATGGGCGCCGTTTCGCATCGGTTCGTGGCCGCTATCGCCGGCACCCCTGGGGTGACGTGGATGGCCGCCACCGGCGACGAACGACCGGGAACCGCCGCATACGGGATCGCCCTGCTGTCGAGATATCCGGCGATCTCCTGGCAGGTGCTGCGGCTGCCCCGGATCCCGGCGCGGTTCCCGATGTATCTGCCTGGCCCCAATCGGGTGCAGATCGTCAACGAGGAACCCCGAGCGGCGATGGCGGCTCAGCTCGAGACTCCACTCGGAGTGATGACAGTGGCCAACACCCACCTGTCCTTCGTGCCCGGCTGGAACCGTGTGCAACTCAAGCGGCTCATCCGTGATCTGCGCGGCCTGCCGGGGCCGCGGGTGCTGATGGGTGACCTGAACATGTCGGGGCTTGCTCCGGGCCGGCGGACCGGGCTGCGTCCACTGGCCACCGCGCCGACGTTCCCGCTTCAGAGCCCGAACCGTCAGCTCGACCACATCCTCACCGACCATGACGGCTTGGTGGCCACCGCCGCATCCACACCGGTGTTGCCCATCTCCGATCATCGCCCGCTCGTGATCGACGTGTCGCTCCGCTGAGGGTTCGTGGGGCCGTACATTGCTGGGCGTGCGGTTTACCTCCGCGGAGTCGACGGAGCTGTTCGTCGGCCCGCCCGATGCGCCGCTGCAGGTGGTCAGAATCGGCTACAGCGGGGCCGGCGAAACGGACACCGCGCGGGTCGTTGGTGACGGGCTCCACAGTGACGACGTCGCGCTGACACCCGGTGACGGGGTTGTCGAGATTGCGGTGCGCGCCGAGCGGGCTGCGCCCGGCCAGCGGCGGGCGGCTCGCGTCGGTGCCGACTTCGGATTCGAGTTCATCGTCGCCGAGCCGGGCTGGACGATGTACATGATCAGCCACTTCCACTACGACCCGGTGTGGTGGAACACCCAGGGCGCCTACACCAGCCTGTGGACCGAAGAGCCGCCCGGTCGGGCCCGGCAGAACAACGGGTTTGCGTTGGTGGCCGCCCACCTCGAAATGGCGCGCCGCGACCCGGATTACAAGTTCGTACTCGCCGAAGTCGACTACCTCAAACCCTATTTCGACACCCACCCCGAGGACCGCGCCGATCTGCGCCGGTTCATCGCCGACGGGCGGGTGGAGGTGATGGGCGGCACCTACAACGAGCCCAACACCAACCTGGTCGGTGCGGAGACGGCGATCCGCAATTTCGTTCACGGCGTCGGCTACCAGCGCGACATCCTCGGCGCCGATCCGGCCACTGCCTGGCAGCTCGATGTGTTCGGTCACGACCCACAGTTCCCGGGGATGGCCGCCGATGCCGGCCTGACGTCGAGCTCGTGGGCCCGCGGGCCGCACCACCAATGGGGGCCGATGGCCGACAACGGCGACCCGAAGCGCATGCAGTTCCGCAGCGAATTCGAGTGGATCGCACCGTCGGGCCTCGGGCTGCTGACCCACTACATGCCCGCGCACTATTCGGCCGGCTGGTGGATGGATTCCGCGGCGTCGCTGGCCGAGGCGGAAGAGGCCACGTATCAGCTGTTCTCGGATCTGAAATCGGTGGCACTGACCCGCAACGTGCTGCTGCCGGTCGGCACCGACTACACCCCGCCCAACGCCTGGGTCACCGAGATCCACCGCGACTGGAACGCCCGCTACAGCTGGCCGCGGTTCGTCTGCGCGTTGCCGTCGGAGTTCTTCGCCGCGGTGCGCGCCGAAACATCGCAGCGGGGGCTGGCGCCCTCGCCGCAGACCCGCGACATGAACCCGATCTACACCGGCAAGGACGTCTCCTACATCGACACCAAGCAGGCCAATCGCGCCGCCGAGGACGCGGTGCTCGGTGCCGAACGGTTCGCGGTGTTCGCGGCGCTGCTCACCGGCGCGCATTACCCGGAGGCGGCGCTGGCGAAGGCATGGGTTCAGCTGGCGTACGGCGCTCACCACGACGGCATCACCGGATCGGAGTCCGATCAGGTGTACCTCGACTTGTTGACCAGTTGGCGCGACGCGTGGGAGCTCGGCTCGGGTGCGCGCTCCGGTGCGCTGCAGCTGCTGTCGCGGGCCGCGGCGGTGGAAGCGGGCTCGGTGGTGGTGTGGAACCCGTTGGCGCACAAACGAACCGACATCGTGACAGCGAAGCTGGATGCTCCCATCGGCCCGGGTGTGTCGGTGGTCGACACCGCCGGTGTGACCAGTCCCGCGGTGGTCTCCGACGATGGACACCTGGTGAGCTGGCGCGCCGAGGGCGTCGACTCGCTGGGCTGGCGCAGCTACCGGCTGGTGGCTTCCGGCGACCCCGCCGGGTGGCGGGCCGTCGACGGGGTGCAGATCGGTAACGAGTATCACCGGCTGCGGGTGGATCCCGCGCGCGGCGGCGCGGTGGATTCCCTGGTCGAGTTGCCGGTCGATCGTGAGCTGATCGCCGACGGCCGCGTCGGCAACGAGCTCGCCGTCTACGACGAATATCCGGCCCACCCGAAAGCGGGGGAGGGGCCGTGGCATCTGCTGCCGACCGGGCCGGTGACGTGTTCGACTGCGACGCAAGCAGATTCGGTTCAGGCGTTCCGCAGCCCGCTGGGCGAGCGGCTGGTCGTCACCGGACACATCGGTGAGTTGCTGCGCTACACCCAGGTGCTGACCCTGTGGCGCGGTATCGACCGGGTGGACACCAGCGCCACCATCGACGAGTTCACCGGTGCCGACCGGCTGGTGCGGTTGCGGTGGCCCTGCCCGATACCCGGTGCGCTACCGGTCAGCGAGGTCGGCGACGCCGTCATCGGGCGTGGGTTCGGACTGCTGCACGACCATGCCTCGGGTGAGGATCGCGCCATCGACTCAGCCGAACACCCGTGGACACTGGACAATCCCGCCCACGGCTGGTTCGGGTTGTCCTCTGCGGCACGGATCCGCGTCGGGGCGGATACACGTGCGGTGTCGGTGGCCGAGGTGGTGGTGCCGGCCGAGGACACCTCCAGCGCCCGCGAACTGATGGTGGCACTGGTGCGGTCCGGGGTGACCGCCACCTGCAGCAGCGCAGAGCACCCTCGCTACGGCAACCTCGACGTCGACTCCAACTTGCCCGACGCCCGAATTGCGTTGGGCGGTCCCGATGACAACTCCTTCACCGCCGCGGTATTGGCCGCCGCCGAGGACGCCTACACCGCAGAACTGCACCGCCAGCTCTCGGCGACCGGGCAGGCGCGGGTATGGGTGCCCGCGACCAGGCCGCTGGCCGAGGTATGGCAGCCCGACGCCGATCTCCGTGGCGTGCGCGCGCTACCGGTACTCATCGTCGCCGGCGATGGGGCGATTGCCGGCGTCGTCGAGGACCTCGACGACGCCCAGATCGACGTCACCCAGGACGCACCGTCGGGAATGGGCGAGTTCGAATCGCGCACCGTCGCCCTGCTCAACCGCGGCGTCCCCGGCTTCGCCGTCGAACCCGATCAGACCCTGCACAGCTCACTGATGCGCTCATGCACCGGCTGGCCGTCGGGCGTGTGGATCGATCCGCCGCAACGCAAGATGCCGGACGGGTCGAACTTTCAGCTGCAGCACTGGACGCACACCTTCGACTTCGCACTGATATCCGGGCGAGGTGATTGGCGAGACACTGAAATGCCGCGCCGCAGTGCCGAATTCAACCACCCGATGGTGTGCGTGGTAGCCGGTGAAGGGGTCGGTTCGCTGGGCGCTGACGGCTCACTGCTGCGCATCGAACCGGCCGGCGCGGTAAACCTCGCGGCGCTCAAGATTGGCGGTAACCCCACCGCCACCGGGAGTTCCGCCGCGGTTGACCCCGAGGACGTCACCATCCGGCTGGTCGAAACCCGCGGAACCACAACCGAAGTCAGTATCTCCTCCGATGTCGGTGGAGTCTCGTCGGTGGTGTCGGCCGACCTGCTGGAGACTGCCAGGGGCAGCGGTGAATCGCCGCTGAAGCTGCACGGCTATCAGATCGCGACCCTGCTGGCCCGGCTCGACGTCCATGCCGTACTCGATGCCGACGGCGCAATCCTGGCCCCCGAGTCGGAGAACGCCCAGCCGCTGTACGCCCGGTACTGGCTGCACAACCGCGGACCGGCCCCGCTCGGTGGCCTGCCCGCCGTCGCCCATCTGCATCCCGAAACCGTCACCGCGCAACCCGGCGAGCGGCTGCGGCTGCGAATGACCGCTGCCAGCGACTGCAGCGACGCGACACTGGCCGGGGAAGTACGGCTGCGTGGCCCACGCGGCTGGACTGTCGAGCCCGCCGTGCTGTCGTTCGAATTGCCCACCGGGCACCACCGCGAAGCCGAGATCGTCGTGAGCGTGCCGTCTGGCGCAACCCCCGGTGCCTATCCGGTGCGCGCGCAGCTCACGCTGACCGGGGATGTGCCCGCGGCATGGCGGCAACCCGTCGAGGACGTCTGCGTCGTCACGGTCGGTACCCCGGATGAGGCGTTGGTGCGGCTGGTCACCGAGCCGTCCGAGGTCGTCGTCGCTGCCGGGGAGCACGCCCGCCTCGCGGTGACCGTTGGCAGCGCAGCCCACACCGACCTGGCCTTGGAGGCCCACCTCATCAGTCCGTGGGGGACGTGGGAGTGGACCGGGCCGGCAGCCTGCGGAGCCGTTGTCGGTGCCCGGTCGACCGTCGAGGTCGCCTTCGACATCGCCCCGCCGCCCTGGCTGGAACCGGGACGGTGGTGGGCGCTGATCCGGATCGGCTGCGCGGGGCGATTGCTGTACACCCCGGCCGTGGCGGTGACGGTCCGATGACCGTGGCTGCCACCGTCGCGGGGGTGAGCGTGGAGGTCGGTGAGGTCGACGCCCGCGAGGCGGCCCTGCGGGCAGCACCGCAAGTCGCGGCGCTGCCGCGGCCGCACACCAGTGAAGGCCGCCAGCTGCGGCGCTGGCTCACCCAGCTTGTGGTGGCCGAAAAACTGGTGGCGCGCGAGGCTGAGACGCTCGGCGTCACCGTCACGGCGGCCACGCCGGCCGAGGACGATCTGCTTCCCGATTCGACCGCGCGATTGGAGATCGGCAGTATCGCCGCGGCGGTGTTGGCCGATCCAATAGCCCGGGCGGTATTCGCGCACGTCACCGGCGACGTGGAAGTGGACGAGGACGTCGTCGTCGACTTCCACGCCCGTAACCCGCGCCGATTCCTTCGCTTTGCCCAAGCGGGCTGCTGGCGAGTGGCGTCCGAGGCGGACTTCGCCGAGGTGCGGCCGTTGATCGTCGCGCATCTTTCTGGTGCCGCGCGGCGGCGCCGGTTCCGGATGTGGCTCGATCAGCGCCGCGCCGCCTTAGTGTGGCTGGCACCCGGTTACGAACATCCGGGTGACCCTCGCCAACCCGACAACACCCACAAGCACTGACATGAGCGCACTGGTACTGGACATCGGTGGCACCAAAGTCGCCGCCGGGCTCGTCGACGGCGACGGACGCCTGCAGTACGAGACCCGCCACCCCACGCCGCACAGCGACGACCCCGAACAGGTGTGGGCCACCGTCGAGCAGGCGATCGACGACGCACTCGCCAAGGCCGGCGGCGCGGTCGACGGCGTCGGGGTCTCAGCACCGGGCCCGCTCCGCCTGGCCGCCGGGACGACCAGTCCCGTCAACATCCCCGCCTGGCGCGACTTCCCAATTCGCGACCGGGTGGTCGCCGTCGTCCCCGACGTGCCCGTCCGGGTGGCCGGCGACGGACTGTGCATGGCGCTGGGCGAACACTGGCGCGGAGCCGGACAAGGCGCTTCGTTCCTGCTCGGCATGGTGGTCTCGACCGGCATCGGCGGTGGACTGGTCCTCGATGGTGTGCCCTATTACGGACGTACCGGCAACGCCGGCCATGTCGGGCACGTCATCGTCGACCCTGACGGGCCGCGGTGTGTCTGCGGCGCCCGCGGCTGCGTCGAGGCAATCGCCAGTGGGCCGCATCTGGCCGCGTGGGCGCGCACGCAGGGTTGGATGGGCGCCGACGCCAAGGAACTTGCCGACGCGGCGGCGGCCGGAAACGACATCGCGTTACGGGCGTTCCACCGCGGAGCGCGCGCGATCGCGGCGATGATCGCGTCGGTCGGCGCCGTCTGCGACCTGGACCTTGTCGTCGTCGGCGGGGGCGTGGCCCAGGCCGGGCCGCTGTTGTTCGACCCACTGCGTGCGGAGCTGCGCAACTATGCCGGCCTGGATTTCGTGTCGGGGCTGCGGGTGGTGCCCGCTGCGCTGGGCGGCGAGGCGGGGCTGTTCGGCGCAGCCGCCTTGCTGCGTACGTAATCCGGCGAGCAGACGCAGACTCGCACGCTGGAGGGCATATTTGTGCGATTGTGCGTCTGCTCGGGCCGCATTACGAGTTCAGGGGAGCCCTTTCCAAGTGACTGGCAATCCGCTGCGCGAGGCGTTCTGGTCGACGACGTACGTCATCAATGATGATGGGGACGACGGTCCAGCCCACTTCCTGCACACCCGCGAATCTGGCTTTGTCCCTGAGCATTTCGTCTCTGCCCGCGTGCCACGCCACGCTTTCGTATTCAGCCGCAACCCGAGCATCTGGCCACGCGAAGTCGACCCGCCAACGTTGTCCGCCGGCCGCGCGGATCGTGAACTGCAACTCGGGCTTGGGCAGCCCGTGGTCGATCATGACGAGTCGGGCCTCGCTCTCCATGGCTGATTCCGAACGGCCGTCGGCACATGGCAACAACTCACGTACCGCCGCGATACCTCGACGGCCGCGTTGCCGGTCAACCGCCTGTTCAAGATCACCCTGCGTGCACCACCGTGAGTGCAGAGCAGCATCGAGTGTGGCGAGCGCCCTTGGCCGACCCAGTTGGCGCGCTATCTCTACGGCCGTCCACGCCGGCGCGGTCGCTTGCCTGCTGGCGACCCATTGCAATGGGGCCCCGATTCGCTGGTGAACTATCAGCCCTGCGGTGGACCGCATCCGGACTCCTGGGTCGAGCACGTGGACCGCGGTCGTGTTCTCGGTGTCGAAGCCGTAGAGCGCGGCCGCGGTACCCATTGATGCCACGACCGGCTTGCCCATGAACAGGTCCAATGCCGTCAGTCGCCCCAGGAGGTCAGGTTCGGCGCGGGCATAGACCCCGTACCACACGCGAACCAATCCACCCTTGCGCACTTGAACGTCGAGTTGCTGTCGGGTCAGCACTGTCAGCAGCTGCGCGGTGGTGGCAATTCCGCCGTTCTGTGCAAGGAGGTCGAGAGCGTCGGCATTCACTCGACAAACACTCGCGTTGTCCGTCGATTCGAGCGTGCAACCCGCCTCCGGCGCTGTGGATAGCTCGCGAGCAGACGCAGACTCGCACGCTGGAACGCATTTCTATGCGATTGTGCGTCTGCTCGGGAGAATTAGGAGTTCAGCGGGAGCGCACGCTATCCTTGCCCAGTTCCACCGAAGACCGTCGGTCACCGAGCAATCGGTTGAAGGTCCGGGTTATCCCGGCGGCCCACGCAGGAGGACGAGGTAACAGCAGTTTTACTGTGCGCCCCGACCTGTCCTGTGTCGGGGCGTTTGTGATTTCCGGCCTTTGCGCCCGTCGGTTGGTGGACATCCCAACCATCACGAGGAGGCAAGCATGGCCAAGGCTGACAAGGCCACCGCGGTCGCCGACATCGCCGAGAGTTTCAAGGAGGCGACGGCCACCGTCGTCACCGAGTACCGCGGCTTGACGGTGGCCAATCTTGCCGAGCTGCGCAGGGCGCTGGGCAAGGAAACGTCCTACACCGTCGCCAAGAACACCTTGGTGAAGCGTGCAGCGACCGAGGCCGGCATCGAGGGTCTCGACGAGCTGTTCGCCGGACCGACTGCCATCGCGTTCATCAAGGGTGAGCCCGTCGACGCCGCCAAGGCGATCAAGAAGTTCGCCAAGGACAACAAGGCACTGGTCATCAAGGGCGGCTACATGGACGGCAAAGCGCTGTCCGTGTCCGAGGTCGAGCGGATCGCCGATCTCGAGTCGCGCGAGGTGTTGCTGTCGCGCATCGCCGGCGCACTGAAGGCGAAGCAGTCCCAGGCCGCGGCGCTGTTCGTGGCACCCGCGTCCCAGGTCGCTCGCCTGGCCGCAGCTCTGCAAGAGAAGAAGGCTGCAGAGGATTCCGCAGAGTCCTCCGCTTAATCCCAAACCACCACACAGTTAGAGATAAGGAATCACCATGGCAAAGCTGTCCACTGACGAACTGATCGACGCCTTCAAGGAACTGACCCTGCTCGAGCTCTCTGAGTTCGTGAAGGTGTTCGAGGAGACCTTCGACGTCACCGCCGCCGCTCCGGTCGCCGTTGCCGCTGCCGGCCCCGCCGCCGGCGGTGCCCCGGCCGAGGCCGCCGAGGAGCAGTCGGAATTCGACGTCATCCTCGAGGGTGCCGGCGACAAGAAGATCGGCGTCATCAAGGTCGTCCGCGAGATCGTCTCCGGCCTGGGCCTCAAGGAGGCCAAGGACCTCGTCGACGGCGCTCCCAAGCCGCTGCTCGAGAAGGTCAACAAGGAGGCCGCCGACGACGCCAAGGCCAAGCTCGAGGCCGCAGGCGCGACGGTCACCGTCAAGTAGGTCTGTCTTCACAGAAATCCCCCGCGGGCATTCGTGCTCGCGGGGGATTTTCTTGTCCCGGTCGCGTGCAGCCAACGAGGTGCCGGCGGGGCATCGGGACCATCGATCACAGCTCGGTACACAAACTCAGTGGCGCGAATCGGCGTGCGCTACAGTGACTCAAACCACAGGCCATCGCGGCGATGGCTACCAGCGTGGGCGCGGAAGGATCTGGCGTGGGTATTGCTATTCAGGTCGAGGGGTTGACGAAGTCGTTCGGTTCCCAGCGAATCTGGGAGGACGTAACCCTCGATATCCCCGCCGGTGAGGTCAGCGTTCTGCTGGGCCCGTCGGGTACCGGTAAATCGGTGTTCTTGAAGTCGCTGATCGGTCTGCTGCGCCCGGAGCGGGGCAAGATCATCGTGGATGGCACCAACATCATCGAGTGCTCGGCCAAGGAGCTCTACGAGATCCGCACCCTGTTCGGTGTGATGTTTCAGGACGGTGCGTTGTTCGGCTCGATGAGTCTGTTCGACAACACCGCTTTCCCGCTTCGTGAGCACACGAAGAAGAAGGAAAGCGAGATCCGCAACATCGTCATGGAGAAGCTCGAGATGGTGGGCTTGGGTGGTGACGAGACCAAGTTCCCCGGTTGGATTTCCGGCGGTATGCGCAAGCGCGCCGGGCTGGCGCGCTCGCTGGTGCTCGACCCGAAGATCATTCTCTGCGACGAGCCCGACTCGGGCCTGGACCCAGTGCGTACCGCCTACCTGTCGCAGCTGCTGATCGACATCAACGCCCAGATCGACTGCACGATCCTGATCGTGACGCACAACATCAACATCGCCCGCACGGTGCCCGACAACATCGGCATGCTGTTCCGCAAGCATCTGGTCATGTTCGGCCCGCGTGAGGTGCTGTTGACCAGTGACGAGCCGGTGGTGCGCCAGTTCCTCAACGGCCGCCGGATCGGTCCGATCGGTATGTCGGAGGAGAAGGACGAGTCGACGATGGCCGAGGAGCAGGCCCTGGTCGACGCCGGCCACCACGACGGTGGTGTCGAGGAAATCGTGGGTGTGCCTCCGCAGCTGACGGTCACCCCGGGCATCCCGGAACGCACAGCAGTGGCCCGCCGCCAAGAACGCGTGCGCCAGATTCTGCACACGCTGCCCCCGGCCGCCCAGGAAGCCATCCGCGACGACCTGGAGGGCACCCACCGGCTGCCCAGCCACACCTTCGCCGGCGAGGACTGAAACTAACCCCTCTTCTGCCACAGTCAGCTGACACCCGCGCATCCAAATGCGTGGGTGTCAGCTGCTTTTGGGACTGTTCGCGAAAAATGGGGTCGAGCACCCGTCCACTCCGATAACGTTTGCTCGACCGTCAACGAGGAGGTTGGGGTGCTACGCGAGCGGCGGATCTGGTGGGGGACGGTAGCCGTCTTCGCCGGCATCGGCGCGGCCCTGCTCGCAGGTAGTGGCACCGCAACGGCCGACACCGGCGGCAGCGCCGAGCACTCGGGCACGTCCGCCTCGCAATCGTCGTCGAACACCTCATCGCCCGCCGCGGCCGCGTCGGCTCGACACCGCGTCGCACCCGCCGCTGTCGTCTCCCGAGTGCGCACCCCGAAACCGACGGCCACGGCCGCCCCGACGGCAGCGACCCCGCAGCAGGCCGTCTCCCGGCGCGCAGCGAACACCCCAGCCAAGGTCCTGGCCGACGTGCTGTCCGTCTTCGGCGTCGCGGCTCCGACCGCTCCGGCCGGGTCGGCGACCGGCACCAGCGCGCGGCCCGCAGCAGCGGCATCGCAGTCAGCCCAGTCGGTGGTCACCCCGCCGGCCACCAACGGCGTCACCGGCGTCAAGGTCGGGCATTCGACTCTGACGATCCCGGTCAACGGCGGCTTCAACACATCGGCCGACTGGTACTTCCCGACCCAGGCCGACGGTTCGGTGCAGGCCAACGGCGTCATCTGGCTGCAGCACGGCTTCCTTGCCGACAAAGCGTTCTACTCGGCGCTGGCCACTCAGCTGGCCAAGGACACCAACTCCATCGTGGTGGCGCCGAACGTGCCGTCGTTCCCGCAGCTGAGATGTGGCGGCTGCACCCTCTACGGCGTGCCGATGCAGAAGGCCGCCGCGACGATGTTCCTCGGCGATCGCTCGGCGTTGACCATCAGCGCCAACCAGGCCGGGTATCAGGGTGCGCTGCCGGAGGACTTCGTCCTGGCCGGGCACTCCGCCGGCGGCGGGTGGTCGTCGTCGGTCGGTGGCTACTACGTCGACGACTTGGCGCCGGGGGACGACAACCACTTGCTCGGGGTGGTGATGTACGACGGCGTCAACATGAACGGCACGCTGCCGCAGGCGATCGCCAGCCTGGACACCCTCGACATTCCCGTCTATCAGATCGCGGCGCCGGCCCAGACGTGGAACACCTTCGGTACCACCACCGACGAGCTGCTGGCGCTGCGGCCCGACCAGTTCGACGGCGTCGTGCTGGTCAACGGCTCACATGTCGACGCGATGCTGGGCAGCAATCCGGTCATCGACTTCTTCGCTCAGCTGGTCACCAAGCCTTCGCCGAAGGGCAACACCTCCGCCGTCGACACCCTGAGCACCGGCTGGATCAACGACATGTACGTCGGCGCCGGCCCCGACGCCCCGCAGTACGGCATCTACGGCACCGCCGGTCAGCCGATCATCATGGGCGACGCCTCCGCGGTGGTGCTGCCCACACCGCTGGCCAGCCAGCTCGGACCGATCGAGACGCTGATGAAGAAGTGGACCGACATCGTCATGCCGCTGATATTCGGCGGCCCACCGCGCTCGGCAACGGTGACACCGGTGGCCGCCAACCCGACTGTGACGTCCCCGACCGCCAACGGGGTGACCGGCGTGAAAACCGGCAACACGACGCTGACGATCCAGGTCGGCTCCCGCACCTACAACGCCCCGGCCGACTGGTATTTCCCGACGCAAGCCGACGGCTCCGTGCAGGCCAACGGAATCATCTATCTGCAGCACGGATTCCTGGCCAACAAGTCCTTCTACACCGTGCTGGCCAAGTCGCTGGCCCAGCAGACCAACAGCATCGTGGTTGCGACAACGTTGCCGTCGTTCGCACCGCTGACCTGCCCGACCTGCACGATCAACAACCCCGCGATGCAGCAGGGGGTGGCGGATCTGTTCCTCGGGGGTCGCGCCGCACTGGCGATCAGCGCCAGCAACGCCGGCTATCAGGGCACGCTGCCGGAAGACTTCACGCTCTCCGGGCATTCCGCGGGTGGGGGACTGGCCGTGGCCGCCGGCAGTGACTACGTCAACTCCCTGGCGCCCGGCGACGACAATCATCTACTCGGCATCGTGATGTTCGACGGCGTCTCCAATAGCGATGCCTTCGACAGCGCACTGGCCACCCTCGACGGCATTCCCGTCTATCAGATCGCCGCCCCAGCGCAGCCGTGGAACGCCTTCGGCCGGACCACCACCGACCTGATCGCTCAGCGCCCGGATCAGTTCGTCGGCGTCGAACTGGTCAACGGCTCACACACCGACTCCGTGATCGGTTCCGACCCGTTCTTCGACTTCTTCGCCGCGATCTTCGTCAGGCCGTCCGCGCCGGGTAATGCCACCGCCGTGCACACCTTGGCCGCCGGCTGGATCAACGATTTCTACGTCGCAGCCGGGCCGGATGCCCCGCAGTACGGGCTCTACGGCTCGCCCGGGGAGCCGATCATCATGGGCCAGACCGCCGCGATTGTCCTGCCGACTGTGCCGGCCGCCGCGGCAGCCCGCTCGATCGCCGCCTGACGAATCGATGACATCCCGGCCCGAGGATGGGACTTCGTCCCCGAATCGGGCTGGCACTGAGTACTTTTGCCCGGTCGTCAATTGTGATGAGGCAGGTCAGCGATGACGCAACGTCAAGTCTTGTTGGGGACCGGCGCAATGATCGTGGGGCTGGGTGCGGCATTGCTGTCCGGCTCCGCCGTGGCCCATGCCGACAACGACGACAGCGCCGGTCAGAAGGCGTCGTCGTCGGCCGCAGGAAAGTCCACCGGCGCGAGTCGGCGGGCGTCCACACCGTCGGCCGCCACGCGGTCGGTGCGCTCGCCTCAGACTGCGCAGAAAGCCAGCCCCACGGCTGTCGCGACGCCGATGCCGACGACCGTCACCTCGGGCGTCGCCACCTCACGTCGCGCGGGCATGCGGTCTCTGGCCACGTCGCCGTCGGCGCCGGCGTCTGATCTTTTGGCGAGTGCCGCGCTCAGCGTGCTCGCCAACCTGGGGGCGGTGCCGCGCACCAACATCCCCGCCGCCACCACCACACCGAGCGCTCCGGTGACCGCATCGACCACACTGCCCGGCGCGCCGACCAACGGCGTGACCGGTGTGCTGGTGGGTCATTCTCGACTGGACCTTCCCGGGGCCTTCATCGGTAAGACCGTCGCCGCCGACTGGTATTTCCCGACCCAGGCTGACGGAAGTGTCGACGCCCAGGGTGTTATCTGGCTCCAGCACGGGTTTGGGGCCACGAACACCTTCTACTCGGCGTTGGCCAAGGACCTGGCGCAGCAGACCAACAGCATCGTGGTGGCGCCGACCCTGTCCTCAATTCCGATCACATTCTCGGGCGGCTGCCTCACCTGCGAAGTGACCCAACAGGACGCGGCAGCCCTGCTCGGACCGGACCGCGCAACGCTGCTGAGCAGCGCCACCGCGGCCGGTTTCACCGGGGTGGCACTGCCGGAGCGCTTTGTCCTCGCCGGCCACTCGGCAGGCGGTGGCTTCGCCACCGCCGTCGCCGACGACTACCTGGACGGCGCTGACGCCCAGTACGACCCGTCCGACCTGGTGGGCGTGTTGATGTTCGACGGTGTTTCCAATGGCGCGCTGACCGGTTCCTTCGCCAGTCAGGTCGCCGACCTGGCTGCCGCGGACAAGCCGATCTACCAGATTGCCGCCCCGGCGCAGAGCTGGAATCTCTTCGGGGCGACTACCAACCTGCTGGCGGCGACGCTTCCCGGCACGTTCATCGGGGTCGTCCTGCAGAACGGCTCGCATGTCGACTCCATGCTGGGGGTCAACCCGCTGTTCGACGCGGTACTGCAGTTGGTGACCAAGCGTGTGCCGGCCGGGAACACCGCGGCGGTCTACACGCTGAGCAATGGCTGGATCAACGACATGTACGCCGGTGCCACGCCCGAGGCTCCGCAGTACGGCTTCTATCCGGCTGCCAACCAACAGATCATCATGGGCCCGACCGCTGCGGTCGGCCTGCCGGCGGCGGAAGCCAACCAATTGGGATTGGTCGACAAGCTCGTCAAAGGGTTGGTTGACACGGTCGCCGGGCTCTTTGGCGCCCAGCTGCCGGCACCGGTCAACGGCGGTGACAACGGGCTGAACCCCAACAATCCCGTCGTCTCGGTCGGCAACGGCGTCACTGGAGTCCGGTTCGGATCGTCCGTTCTCAACATCCCCTGCGGCCCGAACGGGTACGCCGCCCCAGCCAACTGGTACTTCCCGACCCAGGCTGACGGCACCGTCGCAGCCAACGGCGTGATCTGGCTGCAGCACGGATTCCTGGGCTTCAACGACTGGTACGGCACCGCGGCTCAGCAGCTGGCCCAAGAAACCAACAGCATCGTGGTGGTGCCCGACATCTTCTGGTTCGACACTCCGCTGTGCCCGGGTTGCTACCTGGGCGGCGAACAGATGCGCGAGGCGGTCGCCGGCATGTTCCAGGGAAGTCGGTCGGCGTTGAACATCAGCGCCAACGCTGCCGGTCTCAGCGGCACTCTGCCGGAGAAGTTCCTGCTCACGGGGCATTCGGCCGGCGGCAACTTCGCCACCGCGGTCGGTGCCCTGATCACCCAGACCGATCAGGTCGACAATCTGCTCGGTGTGGTGATGTTCGACGGTGTCTCGCGCGACCCGCTGTTCACCGACTCGCTGACCGCACTGGCCGGCGCCGGTATCCCGGACTACCAGATCGCGGCCCCACCGCAGCGCTGGAACGGCTTCGGGGTGGCCACCGAGCTGATGCAGGCCTTCTACGGCAATCAGTTCTACGGCGTCCAGATCGACAACGGTTCGCACACCGACGTCATCGCCGGCAACAACCCCTTCGGGTTACTGGGCGAGCTGCTCAGCACGATCATCGTCAAGCCGTCCCCGCCCGGGGGCAAGACGGCGGTGCGGACGTTCGCCTCGGGCTGGATCAACGACATCTACGCCGGCAAGGGGCCGACCGATCCGGTGTACGGCATCTACGGCAGCCCCAACGACGGCACCTACGTCCCCAACCAGCCGATCGTCATGGGACAGGCCGGGGCGGCCACGCTGCCGGCGCCGCCGCCGGTCGAGGTCGCCCAGTACGCCGACGGTCAGCCCTGGTATGAGCAGGGCAGTGTGAAGCTGCCGTTCGCGTGGGGGCTGGTCAACACGAAAGCGGTGTACACCCTGAACACCGACGGCTCGATCGGGGTGCAGAACTCCGGCAACTACATCGGACCCAATGGCCCGTCGAGTCAGATCACCGGGACCGCGGTGTCAGTCAACGCCGGCGTGAACACGCGTCTGGACGTCGCGTTCTTCAACCAGACGCCGAACACCGCCGAGCCCGGGAACTACTGGATCCTCGACTACGACCCCGCCTACCAATGGGTGATCGTCAGCGATCCGACCGGGTTCTCCGGCTACATCCTCACCCGGGAACAGACGGTGCCTGCCAGTGAGTACAGCGCGCTGGTGACCCGGGCGCGCCAACTCGGCGTGTGGGGGCCGATCACCAGGACGCAGCAGTTTCCGTCCACGGTCAGCGTCTAAGCCTCCCAGCGGGTATTTTCCACATTAAAGACCGCGTTTCCCTTGACGGAAAGGCCCAAACGGTCCAGTCTGTTGACCAGCATGTGTGCATGGGTAGCTAGTTCGCCAGCCAGCGCCAGCCTGCCCGGCACCCGGTTGTTGAGGAATGCGCCGTTCTCCGCTATTGTTGGACGTTGCGCTGGCTGCATCCTGCCCACCTCAACCTGCACCTGACATCGCCGGTCCTTAAATCTGAGCCCAGCTCAGAGACCTATTGGCGTGTCGCGTGCGTCGGGGACAGGCCCGGGCCTCGAGTAGGCCAGCCGAACCGATGCAGATATCGCGACCTCTCGGATGCCGTCCGGCTGTCGCATTAGGTGCTGGAAGGATGCATCTTGGCAGTCTCTAGCCAGAGCAAAACGACTACTACTTCTAACTCCGTCCCCGGAGCACCAAAACGAATTTCCTTCGCCAAGCTGCGCGAGCCTCTCGAGGTACCCGGTCTGCTCGACGTCCAAACGGAGTCGTTCGAGTGGCTGATTGGCTCGCCGCGCTGGCGCGCGATCGCCGAGGCGCGTGGCGACGTCAACCCGGTGGGCGGCCTCGAAGAGGTCCTCACCGAGCTGTCGCCGATCGAGGATTTCTCGGGCTCGATGTCGCTGAGCTTCTCTGACCCGCGTTTCGACGAGGTCAAGGCTCCGGTCGACGAGTGCAAAGACAAGGACATGACGTACGCGGCCCCGCTGTTCGTCACGGCCGAGTTCATCAACAACAACACCGGTGAGATCAAGAGCCAGACGGTCTTCATGGGTGACTTCCCGATGATGACCGAGAAGGGCACCTTCATCATCAACGGCACCGAGCGTGTCGTGGTGAGCCAGCTGGTCCGCTCGCCGGGTGTGTACTTCGACGACACCATCGACAAGTCCACCGAGAAGACGCTGCACAGCGTCAAGGTGATCCCCGGCCGTGGTGCATGGCTGGAGTTCGACGTCGACAAGCGCGACACCGTGGGTGTGCGCATCGACCGCAAGCGCCGTCAGCCGGTCACCGTGCTGCTGAAGGCGCTCGGCTGGACCAATGAGCAGATCCGGGAGCGTTTCGGCTTCTCCGAGATCATGATGTCGACGCTGGAGAAGGACAACACCGCCGGATCCGACGAGGCGTTGCTGGACATCTACCGCAAGCTACGGCCAGGCGAACCGCCGACCAAGGAATCCGCGCAGACCCTGCTGGAGAACCTGTTCTTCAAGGACAAGCGCTATGACCTGGCCCGGGTGGGCCGCTACAAGGTCAACAAGAAGCTGGGCCTCAACGCGGGCCAGCCGATCACCAGCTCGACGCTGACCGAAGAGGACATCGTCGCGACCATCGAGTACCTGGTGCGCCTGCACGAGGGCCAGACCACGATGACCGCCCCCGGTGGCGTCGAGGTCCCGGTCGAGGTGGACGACATCGATCACTTCGGTAACCGTCGCCTGCGTACCGTCGGCGAGCTGATCCAGAACCAGATCCGGGTCGGCCTGTCCCGCATGGAGCGCGTCGTCCGCGAGCGGATGACCACTCAGGACGTCGAGGCGATCACGCCGCAGACCCTGATCAACATCCGTCCCGTCGTGGCGGCGATCAAGGAGTTCTTCGGTACCAGCCAGCTGTCGCAGTTCATGGACCAGAACAACCCGCTGTCGGGTCTGACCCACAAGCGCCGCCTGTCGGCGCTGGGCCCGGGTGGTCTGTCCCGTGAGCGCGCCGGCCTCGAGGTCCGCGACGTGCACTCCAGCCACTACGGCCGGATGTGCCCGATCGAGACCCCTGAAGGTCCGAACATCGGTCTGATCGGTTCGCTGTCGGTGTACGCACGGGTCAACCCGTTCGGCTTCATCGAGACCCCGTACCGCAAGGTTGTCGATGGTGCGGTCACCGATGAGGTCCATTACCTGACCGCCGACGAGGAGGACCGCCACGTTGTGGCGCAGGCCAACTCGCCAACTGATGACAAGGGCCGCTTCACCGAGTCCCGCGTCCTGGTCCGCCGTAAGGGCGGCGAGGTCGAGAACGTCACGCCGACCGAGGTCGACTTCATGGACGTCTCGCCGCGCCAGATGGTGTCGGTCGCGACGGCGATGATCCCGTTCCTCGAGCACGACGACGCCAACCGTGCCCTGATGGGTGCCAACATGCAGCGCCAGGCGGTTCCGCTGGTGCGCAGCGAGGCACCGCTGGTGGGTACCGGTATGGAGCTGCGTGCGGCGATCGACGCCGGCGACGTGGTCGTGACCGAGAAGGCCGGCGTGGTCGAGGAGGTCTCCGCCGACTACATCACCGTGATGGCCGACGACGGCACCCGGCACACCTACCGGATGCGCAAGTTCGCCCGCTCCAACCACGGCACGTGCGCCAACCAGCGCCCGATCGTGGACGCCGGGCAGCGTGTCGAGTCGGGCCAGGTTCTTGCGGACGGGCCGTGCACCGAGAACGGTGAGATGGCGCTGGGCAAGAACCTGCTCGTCGCGATCATGCCGTGGGAAGGCCACAACTACGAGGACGCGATCATCCTCTCCAGCCGCTTGGTTGAGGAGGACGTGCTCACGTCGATTCACATCGAAGAGCACGAGATCGATGCCCGCGACACCAAGCTGGGCGCCGAGGAGATCACCCGGGACATCCCGAACGTCTCCGATGAGGTGCTGGCCGATCTCGACGAGCGCGGCATCATCCGCATCGGCGCCGAGGTTCGCGACGGCGACATCCTGGTCGGCAAGGTCACGCCGAAGGGCGAGACCGAGCTGACGCCGGAGGAGCGGCTGCTCCGCGCGATCTTCGGTGAGAAGGCGCGCGAGGTTCGCGACACGTCGCTCAAGGTGCCCCACGGTGAGTCCGGCAAGGTCATCGGTATCCGCGTGTTCTCACGCGAGGACGACGACGAGCTCCCCGCCGGTGTCAACGAGCTGGTCCGCGTCTACGTGGCCCAGAAGCGCAAGATCTCCGACGGTGACAAGCTTGCCGGCCGTCACGGCAACAAGGGCGTCATCGGCAAGATCCTGCCCATCGAGGACATGCCGTTCCTGCCGGACGGCACCCCGGTCGACATCATCCTGAACACGCACGGTGTGCCGCGACGGATGAACATCGGCCAGATCCTGGAAACCCACCTCGGGTGGGTGGCCAAGGCCGGCTGGAACATCGAGGGTGCTCCCGAGTGGGCGGCGAACCTGCCCGAGGATCTGCACCGCTCCGAGCCCGGCAGCATCGTCTCCACGCCGGTGTTCGACGGTGCCCGTGAAGAGGAGCTGCAGGGTCTGCTGAGCTCGACGCTGCCCAACCGTGACGGGGAAGTTCTGGTCAACGGTGACGGCAAGGCCGTGCTCTACGACGGCCGCAGCGGCGAACCGTTCCCGTACCCGGTGACGGTCGGCTACATGTACATCCTCAAGCTGCACCACTTGGTGGACGACAAGATCCACGCCCGCTCGACCGGTCCGTACTCGATGATCACCCAGCAGCCGCTGGGCGGTAAGGCGCAGTTCGGTGGTCAGCGGTTCGGTGAGATGGAGTGCTGGGCCATGCAGGCCTACGGCGCGGCGTACACGCTGCAGGAGCTCTTGACCATCAAGTCCGACGACACCGTCGGCCGGGTCAAGGTCTACGAGGCGATCGTCAAGGGCGAGAACATCCCCGAGCCGGGCATTCCGGAGTCGTTCAAGGTGCTGCTCAAGGAGCTGCAGTCGCTGTGCTTGAACGTTGAGGTGCTGTCTTCGGACGGCGCGGCAATCGAGATGCGCGACGGTGACGATGAGGACCTGGAGCGCGCTGCGGCGAACCTGGGAATCAACTTGTCGCGCAACGAATCTGCGTCCGTCGAGGACTTGGCCTAAATAGTTACTAATCCCGCAAGGGGAAAGGGAGTTACGTGCTAGACGTCAACTTCTTCGATGAACTCCGGATCGGTCTCGCGACCGCGGATGACATCCGTACCTGGTCCTTCGGTGAGGTCAAGAAGCCGGAGACCATCAACTACCGCACGCTCAAGCCCGAGAAGGACGGCCTGTTCTGCGAGAAGATCTTCGGACCGACTCGCGACTGGGAGTGCTACTGCGGCAAGTACAAGCGCGTCCGCTTCAAGGGCATCATCTGCGAGCGCTGCGGCGTCGAGGTCACTCGCGCCAAGGTGCGCCGCGAGCGGATGGGCCACATCGAGCTGGCCGCTCCCGTCACGCACATCTGGTACTTCAAGGGCGTCCCGTCGCGCTTGGGCTACCTGCTGGATCTGGCGCCGAAGGATCTCGAGAAGATCATCTACTTCGCCGCCTACGTGATCACCGCGGTCGACAACGACATGCGCCACAACGAGCTCTCCACCCTCGAAGCCGAGATGGAGGTCGAGAAGAAGGCCGTCGCCGATCAGCGTGACTCCGACCTGGAGGCCCGCGCCCAGAAGCTCGAGGCCGACCTGGCCGAGCTCGAGGCCGAGGGTGCCAAGTCCGACGTGCGCCGCAAGGTGCGCGACGGTGGCGAGCGCGAGATGCGCCAGCTGCGTGATCGGGCCCAGCGTGAGCTGGACCGGCTCGACGAGATCTGGACGACCTTCACCAAGTTGGCTGTCAAGCAGCTGATTGTCGACGAGAACCTCTACCGCGAGCTGGTCGATCGCTACGGCGAGTACTTCCAGGGCTCGATGGGCGCGGAGTCGATCCAGAAGCTCATCGAGACCTTCGACATCGACGCCGAAGCCGAGAGCCTGCGCGACACGATTCGTAATGGCAAGGGGCAGAAGAAGCTTCGGGCGCTCAAGCGTCTGAAGGTGGTCGCTGCGTTCCAGACCAACCGCAACTCGCCGATGGGCATGGTGCTCGACGCGGTACCGGTGATCCCGCCGGAGCTGCGTCCGATGGTCCAGCTGGACGGTGGCCGCTTCGCGACCTCCGACCTCAACGACCTGTACCGCCGCGTGATCAACCGCAACAACCGCCTCAAGCGACTGATCGATCTGGGCGCGCCCGAGATCATCGTCAACAACGAGAAGCGCATGCTTCAGGAGTCGGTGGACGCGCTGTTCGACAACGGCCGTCGTGGACGTCCGGTCACCGGACCGGGCAACCGTCCGCTCAAGTCGCTGTCCGATCTGCTCAAGGGCAAGCAGGGCCGGTTCCGTCAGAACCTGCTCGGTAAGCGCGTCGACTACTCGGGCCGTTCGGTCATCGTGGTCGGCCCGCAGCTCAAGCTGCACCAGTGCGGTCTGCCCAAGCTGATGGCGCTCGAGCTGTTCAAGCCGTTCGTGATGAAGCGTCTGGTCGACCTGAATCACGCGCAGAACATCAAGAGCGCCAAGCGGATGGTGGAGCGTCAGCGTCCCCAGGTGTGGGATGTCCTCGAAGAGGTCATCGCCGAGCACCCGGTGCTGCTGAACCGTGCACCTACCCTGCACCGCCTCGGCATCCAGGCCTTCGAGCCGCAGCTGGTGGAAGGCAAGGCCATCCAGCTGCACCCGCTGGTCTGTGAGGCGTTCAACGCCGACTTCGACGGCGACCAGATGGCGGTTCACCTGCCGCTGAGCGCTGAGGCGCAGGCCGAGGCCCGCATCCTCATGCTGTCGAGCAACAACATCCTGTCGCCCGCCTCGGGTAAGCCGCTGGCCATGCCGCGTTTGGACATGGTGACCGGTCTGTTCTTCCTGACGACGCTGGTTCCCGGCGCCCCGGGTGAGCGCACCGCCGCGGCCAAGGATGCCCCGGAGACCGGTGTGTACAGCTCGCCGGCCGAGGCCATCATGGCGATGGATCGCGGGGCACTGTCGGTTCGGGCTCAGATCAAGGTGCGCCTGACGCAGCTGCGTCCGCCGCATGAGGTCGAGAACGAACTGTTCGGCGAGAACGGCTGGCGCCCGGGCAATGCCTGGACCGCCGAGACCACGCTGGGCCGGGTGCTCTTCAACGAGCTTCTGCCGCAGGGGTATCCGTTCGTCAACGAGCAGATGCACAAGAAGGTCCAGGCCCGGATCATCAACGATCTGGCCGAGCGCTACCCGATGATCGTCGTCGCGCAGACCGTCGACAAGCTCAAGGATGCCGGCTTCTACTGGGCCACCCGTTCGGGTGTGACCGTGTCGATGGCCGACGTCATCGTGCCGCCGGAGAAGCAGGAGATCCTCGAGCGCTACGAGGCCGAGGCCGACGGTATCGAGAAGAAGTACCAGCGCGGTGCTCTGAACAAGCAGGAGCGCAACGACGCCCTCGTCGAGCTCTGGAAGGAAGCCACCGAAGAGGTCGGTCAGGCACTGCGGGCGCACTACCCGCAGGACAACCCGATCATCACGATCGTGGACTCCGGTGCGACGGGTAACTTCACCCAGACCCGGACGCTGGCCGGCATGAAGGGTCTGGTGACCAACCCGAAGGGTGAGTTCATCCCGCGCCCGATCAAGTCCTCGTTCCGTGAGGGTCTGACGGTGCTGGAGTACTTCATCAACACCCACGGCGCCCGAAAGGGCCTGGCGGACACGGCACTTCGCACCGCTGACTCGGGTTACCTGACCCGTCGTCTGGTGGACGTCAGCCAGGACGTCATCGTGCGTGAGCACGACTGCGGCACCGAGCGCGGCATCATCGTCGAGCTCGCCGAGCTGCAGGGTGACGCGCTCATCCGCGATCCGCACGTCGAGACCTCGGCGTACGCCCGGACGCTGGCCGCTGACGCGGTCGACGAAAAGGGCAACGTGATCGTCGTGGCCGGACACGACCTCGGCGATCCGGCGATCGACGCTCTGCTGGAAGCCGGGATCACCTCGGTCAAGGTTCGCTCGGTGCTCACCTGCACCAGCGGCTCGGGCGTGTGCGCGATGTGTTACGGCCGCTCGATGGCCACCGGCAAGCTGGTGGACATCGGCGAGGCCGTCGGCATCGTGGCCGCGCAGTCCATCGGTGAGCCCGGTACGCAGCTGACCATGCGCACCTTCCACCAGGGTGGTGTTACCGGTGGCGCCGACATCGTCGGTGGTCTGCCCCGTGTGCAGGAGCTGTTCGAGGCGCGTGTTCCGCGGAACCGTGCACCGATCGCCGATGTCGCCGGGCGGGTCCAGCTGGAGGAGACCGACAAGTTCTACAAGATCACCATCGTTCCCGACGACGGGAGCGAGGAGGTCGTGTACGACAAGCTCTCCAAGCGTCAGCGCTTGAAGGTGTTCAAGCACGACGACGGCAGCGAGCGGCTGCTTGTCAACGGTGACCACGTCGAGGTGGGCCAGCAGCTCCTTGAGGGCTCGGCCGACCCGCACGAGGTGCTCCGTGTCGAAGGCCCGCGCAAGGTGCAGATCCACCTCGTCAAAGAGGTCCAGGAGGTGTACCGAGCACAGGGTGTGTCGATCCACGACAAGCACATCGAGGTCATCGTTCGGCAGATGCTGCGTCGCGTCACGATCATCGACTCGGGCGCAACGGAGTTCCTGCCCGGCTCGCTGACCGAGCGTGGCGAGTTCGAGTCGGAGAACCGTCGGGTGGTTGCCGAGGGCGCCGAGCCCGCGGCCGGCCGTCCGGTGCTGATGGGCATCACCAAGGCATCGCTGGCCACCGATTCGTGGCTGTCGGCGGCGTCGTTCCAGGAGACGACTCGCGTGCTGACCGATGCGGCAATCAACTGCCGCAGCGACAGGCTGAATGGTCTGAAGGAGAACGTGATCATCGGCAAGCTGATCCCGGCCGGTACCGGTATCAGCCGCTACCGCAACATCCAGGTGCAGCCGACCGAAGAGGCTCGGGCCGCGGCGTACACGATCCCGTCCTACGAGGATCAGTACTACAGCCCGGACTTCGGCCAGGCCACCGGTGCTGCGGTGCCGCTGGACGATTACGGCTACAGCGACTACCGCTAGTTCTCTGCGCGAGCAGACGCAAACGCCCCCGCACGCACGGCGTGTCGGGGGCGTTTTGCGTCTTGTCGCCATCCATCCCCAGCGGTGAATTGGCAACTCGCAAGCCGACTTGCAGCATCGCGCTGTGTTCATCGACGAGCTTTTCGCTGCCAACAGCGGACTTGCGACGACCACGCAGCTGCTCGCCGTGATGTCGCGTAAGTCGCTAGCCGCCCATGTCAGCGCGGGTGCGCTAATCCGGGTCTGGCATGGCGTATACGCGATGTCCGAACCGGACACCATTACTCGGCTGGCGGCACTTGACCTCATGACGGGCAAGAAGATGGGAACACCGCAGCCGGTCTCTACGGTTTCGATACCGAAAAGGACGGACGCATCCACGTGCTGGATCCGGGCGTTCGGGTGCGGCCAACCGCGGGATTGATGGTGCATCAGCGGGTCGGCGCGCCATTGCGTCGGATTCGCGGGCGGCTCGTCACCGCGCCGGCGTGGACTGCCGTCGAGATGGCGCGATCGCTACGGCGTCCGCGGGCGTTGGCGGTTCTTGATGCAGCCGTGCGAAGTACGACCTGCGCAGTCGCAGAGTTGCGGCCTGCAGCTGATGAGCAGAAGGGCCGCCGCGGGATCGTCAACGTCCGCGACTTGCTGCCGCACGTTGACGCCCGTGCCGAGTCGGCGATGGAAAGCGAAGCGCGACTGGTGTTCATCGACGGTGGCATCCCACCATCGAAACTCCAGCACGAGATTGTCGATCGCTGTGGCGATCTATGGCGGGTTGACTTCGCCTGGCCCGAGGCGATGGCTGCGGCGGAGTACGACAGCATGGAGTGGCATGCCAATCCGACGTCGTGGAAACGAGACCGCATCAAGACCGCTCGTCTCCAAGACTGCGGGTGGACTCTGGTGCGATTTGTTGTCGACGATGTGCGCCGACATCCGGTCGATCTGGTGGAGCGGGTCGCCAATTGCATCGAGACCTCCCGTCTCGCCGGGTGAGCAGTCCCCGCAAGCGGGAGGCCCCAGGATACGGTCCAAAATCTGCGGCGTGTCGGGGACGTTTGCGTCTGCTCGCGTGGGAAAAGTGCGATGAGTTCCGCCGGGGGTTGAGGTCTAACCGTTTACTGTCGAAGAACCTCAGGAGGATCGCGTGACCCAACTGCTCAGAGTCCACAACTTCATGCTGTCGCGCGACGGGTTCGGCGCGGGGCTCAACCAGTGTTTCGAGCGCCCGTTCGGCGATGCCGATCAGCCGGCCCTGTTCGCGTGGGTCGGTGCGACGGCGAGTTGGGTTGGCCGCAGGGAGCCCGGTGGAACTCGCGGCCTCGACGATTACTTCACGCGCGACTTCGGAAACAACATCGGCGCGGAGATCATGGGTCGCAACAAGTTCAGCCCGTACCGCGGCCCATGGCAGGACCATCCCGAATGGGAGGGGTGGTGGGGCGACCAAACCCCGTTCCACACTCCGGTGTTCGTGATGACGCACCACCAGCGCCCGTCGTTGACGCTGACCGACACGACGTTCCACTTCGTCTCCGGCGATCCGGCGGATGTCCTGACTCAGGCCAAGGCCGCCGCTGGCGGCAAGGACGTCCGACTCGGTGGCGGCGCGAGCACCGTCCGGCAATTCCTCGACGCGGGTCTGGTCGACACGCTGCACGTGGCGGTGGCTGACGTGGAGATCGGCGCCGGATCGCGGCTCTGGCAGTCGCCGGACGAGCTCGACGACTGGTTCCACCACGAGGTGGTGCCGAGTCCGAGTGGGGTCACCCACCACCTGTTCTGGCGGCGATGACGGCCGTGCGCGGCGTCGGTGGCCGCGCATAGAATCGAGCCCGTGCTGATCGGTTCTCATGTCCACGGCGACGACCCGCTGGCAGCCGCCGCGGCCGACGGCGCCGACGTTGCGCAGTTCTTCCTCGGCAACCCGCAGAGCTGGAAGAAGCCCAAGCCCCGCGAGGATGCCGAGACGCTGAAGGCGTCGTCGATCCCGTTGTATGTGCATGCGCCGTACCTGATCAACGTGGCCTCGGCCAATAATCGTGTGCGCATCCCGTCGCGCAAGATCCTGCAGGACACCTGCGACGCAGCCGCCGAGATCGAAGCGACGGCGGTGATCGTCCACGGCGGTCACGCCGACGACAACGATATGGAGGCCGGCTTCGAGCGCTGGGTCAAGGCCTTGGCGGCGCTGGAGACGGACGTGCCGGTGTATCTGGAGAACACCGCAGGGGGCGACCACGCGATGGCGCGCCATTTCGACACGATCGCCCGGCTCTGGGAGCGCATCGCCGATACCGGCATCGGGTTCTGTCTCGACACTTGCCACGCCTGGGCCGCAGGTGAGGAGCTGATCGACGCCGTCGAGCGCATCAAAGGCATCACCGGGCGCATCGATCTGGTGCACTGCAATGATTCCCGTGACGCCAAGGGTTCTGGTGCTGACCGGCACGCCAATTTCGGTACGGGACAGATCGATCCGCAGCTTCTCGTCGCCGTCGTGCAGGCCGCCGACGCGCCGGTGATCTGCGAGACGGCCGACGAGGGCCGCAAGGATGACATCGCCTTCCTCCGCGACCACCTGAGCTAGCCGTGTGGGCCCGCCGAATCGCACTGCTCGGGGCCATACTGCTGGTCGCGGCCTGCGCGCCATCGGCTGCCGTGACGGCCCAGTTCACCCCAGGCGTCAGTGGGCACACGATCAACGTCGGTGGCCTCGATCGCACGTATCGCCTGTACATCCCCAACGGGCTGGCGCCGGCGGCGTCACTGGTCGTGATGCTGCACGGCTGGACCGGCAGCGCGGAGCAGGCGCAGCGGCAGTACGGCTGGAACGAGCTCGCCGATTCCGCCAAGTTCGTGGTCGCCTACCCCGAGGGCGTGGATGAATCGTGGAATGCCGGCGGCTGCTGCGGCCAGGCCGGTGACAACGGCGTCGACGACGTCGGCTTCATCACCGCCGCCGTCCGCGATATCGCTGACAATGTGGGCATCGACCCGGCCCGCATCTATGCCGCGGGAATCAGCAACGGCGGCATGATGGCCTACCGATTAGCGTGCAGCACAGCCATTTTCGCGGCCATCGGGCCCGACGCGGCGACCCAGCTTGAAGGCTGCCCGTCCCCGCGGCCGACGTCGGTGCTGCACATCCACGGCACCGACGACCGGCTGATCCGCTACGACGGCGAACCCGGCACCGCAGTCCCCGTCAAGACCCCGACACCCCCTGATCTCAACGCCTTCTGGCGCACCGTCGATCAGTGCGGGCCGCCGTCGACGACGGTCGACGGGACGGTGACGACGTCGGTGGCCGCTTGCCCCAGCGGACGCTGCGTCGAGCTGGTCACCGTGGCCGGTGGTGGGCACGACTGGCCGTCGTTCGCCACGCAGCGAATGTGGGACTTCTTCGCCGCACATCCGGGCTAGTGTCCCCGGGTCGCTTCGCTCCAGCCCGCCGGGTCTAGGTCAGGTACACCTTCCGCAGCGTCTCGGTCACCGTCCACACCGTCCTGGCGCCTTTCGTCAGGCGCACGACGTCGCCGGCGCCCAACGTCAATGTCGGAGTGTCGTCGTCGAACTCGACGGTGGCCGCTCCGGAGAGCACCACGAACAGCTCCTCGGCCTCCAGGTCACGCATCACCCCGGGCGTCATCTCCCACACCCCGACCTGCAGCCCGCCGAACGCATCGAGTTCGGCGACCCCGGTGTGCGGATCGCCGCTGACGGTCTGGTCGGCGGGTACCGGCTCGTGCTCGAGCCACAACGCTGCGGCGTGGACAACAGAGTTCGGATTCACGCAATCAAGCCTGCCATATTACGCATCTTGTGCGGTTGTCGAAAAAGTGTAACAGTGGTGTCATGTCGGATACGCATGTCGTCACCAACCAGGTTCCACCGCTGGTGGACCACAACCCGGCCAATTCACCGGTCCTGATCGAGGCCCTCATCCGTGAAGGCGGCCAATGGGGACTCGAGGAGGTCACCGAGCTCGGCGCGCTCTCGGGCAGCGCCCAAGCCCAGCGCTGGGGCGACCTGGCGGACCGCAACCAACCGATCCTGCACACCCACGACCGGTACGGCTATCGCGTCGATGAGATCGAGTACGACCCCGCCTATCACGAGCTGATGCGTGTGGCCATCGCCCACGGCCTGCACGCCGCCCCGTGGGCCGACGACCGCCCCGGTGCCCACGTGGTTCGCGCGGCCAAGATGGGCGTGTGGACTCCCGAGCCCGGCCACGTCTGTCCGATCTCGATGACCTACGCCGTGGTGCCCGCGCTGCGGCACAACCCCGACCTCGCCAAGGTCTATGAGCCGCTGTTGACCAGCCGCCAGTACGACCCCGAGCTGACGGTGCCGGCCACCAAGGTCGGTATCACCGCCGGCATGTCGATGACCGAGAAGCAGGGCGGCTCCGATGTCCGGGCCGGCACCACCCAAGCCGTCCCCAACGGCGACGGCAGCTACCGCATCACCGGCCATAAGTGGTTCACCTCCGCGGCGATGAGCGACATCTTCCTGGTGCTGGCCCAGGCTCCCGGCGGGCTGAGCTGCTTCATGCTGCCGCGCGTGCTTCCCGACGGCTCCCGCAACCGAATGTTCTTGCAGCGCTTGAAGGACAAGCTGGGCAACCACGCCAACGCCTCCAGCGAGGTCGAATACGACGGTGCCGTCGCCTGGCTGGTGGGCGAGGAGGGCCGCGGGGTGCCCACGATCATCGAGATGGTCAACCTCACCCGTCTCGACTGCACACTGGGCAGCGCCACCAGCATGCGTAGCGGACTGACCCGCGCCGTGCACCACGCCCAGCACCGAAAGGCGTTCGGCGCCTACCTGATCGACCAGCCACTGATGCGCAACGTGCTGGCCGACCTCGCCGTCGAGGCCGAGGCGGCCACCATCATCGCGATGCGGATGGCCGGAGCCACCGCCGCCGCCGTCCGCGGTGACGAACGGGAGACGCTGCTGCGTCGCATCGGTCTGGCCGCGGCCAAGTATTGGGTGTGCAAGCGGGCCACCCCGCACGCCGGCGAGGCCATGGAATGCCTGGGCGGCAACGGCTACGCCGAGGAGTCCGGCATGCCGCGCCTCTACCGCGAGGCGCCGCTGATGGGCATCTGGGAGGGCTCGGGCAACGTCAGCGCACTGGACACGTTGCGCGCCATGGCAACCCGGCCCGAATGCGTCGATGTCCTGTTCGACGAGCTCGCCATCAGCGCCGGCCAGGACGTTCGACTCGACACCCACGTCGCCGAGTTGCGTGCCGAGTTGGGGGACTTCGATGCCATCGAGTACCGGGCGCGCAAGGTCACCGAGGACATCGCATTGGCGCTGCAAGGCTCCCTGCTGGTCCGTCACGGCCATCCCGCGGTCGCCGAGGCGTTCCTGGCCACCCGGATGGGCGGGAACTGGGGCGGTGCGTTCGGCACGCTGCCTGCGGGGCTCGATCTCGCGCCGATCCTCGAACGCTGCCTGGTGAAGGGATGACCGAACTCAAGACGATGACCTATGAGGTCACCGATCGAGTCGCCCGCATCACCTTCAACCGCCCGGACAAGGGCAACGCAATCGTCGCGGAGACTCCGCTGGAGTTGGCGGCACTGGTCGAACGTGCCGACCTCGATCGCAATGTGCACGTGATCCTGGTGTCCGGGCGCGGCGAGGGCTTCTGCGCCGGATTCGACCTTGGCGCCTACGCCGACGGCTCCTCCTCAGCAGGCGGCGGCGATCGCCAGGGCACCGTCCTCGACGGTAAGATCCAGGCCGTCAATCATCGGGCGGATCAGCCGTGGGACCCGATGATCGACTACCAGATGATGAGCCGCTTCGTGCGTGGCTTCTCCAGTCTGATGCACGCCGACAAGCCGACTGTGGTCAAGATCCACGGCTATTGCGTGGCCGGCGGCACTGACATTGCGCTGCACGCCGATCAGGTGATCGCCGCTGCCGACGCCAAGATCGGCTATCCGCCCACCCGGGTGTGGGGAGTTCCCGCCGCGGGCCTGTGGGCACATCGCCTCGGCGACCAGCGGGCCAAACGCCTTCTGCTGACCGGGGATTGCATCACCGGTGCGCAGGCCGCCGAGTGGGGTCTTGCGATTGAAGCGCCCGAACCCGCTGATCTCGACGAGCGCACGGAGCGGCTCGTCGAGCGCATCGCGGCTGTGCCGGTCAACCAGTTGATCATGGTGAAGCTGGCGATGAACGCCGCGCTGTACCAGCAGGGCGTGGCGACCAGTCGCATGGTCAGCACTGTGTTCGACGGGATCGCCCGGCACACTCCGGAGGGGCACGCGTTCGTGGCTGACGCTCGCGCGCAGGGGTTCCGGGAGGCGGTGCGTCATCGCGACGAACCGTTCGGTGACTACGGGCGTCGCGCGTCGGGGGTGTGAACGTGCCGCAAACGTTGGCGAAGATGACCGCCCGGTCGGTGGTGCTCAGCGTATTGCTCGGTGCGCATCCGGCGTGGGCGACCTCGGCCGAATTATTGCAGCTGACATCGGATTTCGGCATCCGCGAACAGACCCTGCGGGTGGCGCTGACCCGGATGGTCGCGGCGGGCGACCTGGTGCGCTCCGACGACGGCTACCGGCTCTCCGACCGATTGCTCAACCGTCAGCGCCGTCAGGACGATGCGCTCTACCCGCGCACCCGCGACTGGACCGGCGATTGGATCACCTTGGTCATCACAGCGGTCGGCATGGATGCCCGGGCACGTGCCGCACTACGAAACACCTTGCAGATCAAGCGGTTCGGTGAAATCAGGGAAGGTGTCTGGCTGCGACCCGGCAACCTCCACGACCAGCTGCCCGCCGAAGTCGCCGAGCGGGTGCGGGTGCTGCACTCCCGCGACGACGACCCGGCTGAGCTGACCCGGCGCCTGTGGGACCTGCCTGCTTGGGCGAGCACCGGTGATCGGTTGCTGGACGAGATGGCTGCGGCCCGCGACGTCCCGGGACGTTTCCGCGCGGCCGCAGGCACGGTGCGACACCTGCTCACCGACCCGGTGCTGCCGAAGGAACTGCTGCCTGCGCACTGGCCGGGTGCGGAACTTCGCAGGGCCTACACAGCCTTCGCCGCCGAACTGGGCGCGCGGCGAGATGAGGGACGACTGGTGGAGGCGCAGTGAGCACAATTCGAGTGGAACGCAGTGGCCCGGTGACGACGGTGATTCTCGACCGCCCGCAGGCCCGCAATGCCGTCGACGGTCCGACGGCGCTGGCGCTGTTCAACGCCTTCGAGGAATTCGACAACGACGAGTCGGCGTCGGTGGCCGTGCTCTGGGGTGATCACGGAACCTTCTGTGCTGGAGCTGATCTCAAGGCTATCGGCACTCCGGACACCAACCCCCTCCATCGGACAGGCCCCGGGCCGATGGGCCCAAGCCGCATGACATTGTCCAAGCCCGTCATTGCCGCGGTCAGCGGCCATGCGGTGGCTGGCGGAATCGAGCTGGCGTTGTGGTGCGACCTGCGGGTCGCCGAAGAGGATGCGGTGTTCGGGGTGTTCTGCCGACGGTGGAGGGTTCCCCTGATCGACGGCGGCACGGTGCGGCTGCCGCGGCTCATCGGGCACAGCCGTGCGATGGACCTGATCCTGACCGGCCGGTCCGTCGGCGCTGAAGAAGCGCTGGCGATCGGGCTGGCCAACCGGGTGGTCCCCAAAGGGCAGGCCCGGCAGGCAGCCGAGGAACTCGCCGCCGAGCTCGCGGCACTACCGCAGCTCTGTCTGCGTTCGGATCGGCTGTCCGCGCTGAATCAATGGGGGCAGTCCGAGGGCGACGCCATGGACTTCGAGTTCGCCAGCCTGTCGCGGGTGGCCGCCGAATCACTTGCTGGGGCACAACGTTTTGCGCAGGGCGCCGGCCGCCACGGTGACCCTGCCTAATCCCGGGTCGCTTCGCTCCTGCCCTCCGGCGCTTAAGCCTTGTTGAGCGTGTTACCCGAGCCGAGGTTATTGACCTTCGGCTCGCCCTTGTAGGTGATGGTGTTGTTGAGGCCGACGACGGAGAGTTCCTTGTCGATCTTCTCGAAGGTGATCTTGTTGTCCGCGCCGCCGATGTTCACCGATGCGCAGGAGCCCTTGACCGTCAGGGTGTTGTTCGAGCCGCCGACGTTGAGCGACTTGCCGTCGGCGCAGTCGATCTCCGCGGTGGTCCCGAACGAGCCGTAGTTGATCGTGTTGCCCACTTCCACCTGAGCCCCCGTCTTCCCGGCAGTGGCCGTCGGGGAGTTGGTGTCGGTGCTGGTGGATCCGCAACCGGCCAGGGCGATGCCGGCCAGGGCGATGCCGGCGATGAGGGTGGGAGAGTGCATCGGAGTACGTCCTTCGGGTCCTACGCCGGAACGCGGTCGATCCGGTTCGTCATGCCTAGTGCGCGACCATGGTCGACGACGAAAGGATCGCCGCTCTGTACGGGACGGTCTGATCCCGGCCGTAGACCGTGATGTCAGTGACGACGTTATCGGCGATCGCCGAGTTCGACGACCCCTGGGTGTTTTCGCGGAGCCTACGTCGCTGCCCATCGGTCAACTAGAGTTCTTCGTCGATCACCATTGAAGGGCCTGTAATGACATATCAGCCGGAACCGGACTCGGCGGGCGGTCGGTCACGCCCCGGCAGCCGGCCGGCAGCCAGGTCAGCCAAACTCAGTCGCGACGTCATCGTCAATGCGGCCCTGACGTTCCTGGATCGCGAGGGCTGGGACGGATTGACGATCAATGCCCTGGCCACGCAGCTGGGCACCAAGGGGCCGTCGCTGTACAACCACGTGCACAGCCTGGACGACCTGCGCCGGACCGTCCGTATGCACGTCATCGACGACATCTTGCAGATGCTGTCCGCCGTCGGGCAGGGCCGCACCCGCGACGACGCCGTGATGGCGATGGCCAGCGCCTACCGCAGCTACGCGCATCACCACCCGGGCCGGTACTCGGCATTCACCCGCATACCGCTGGGTGGTGACGACCCCGAGTTCACCGCCGCGTCGCACGCCGCCGCGGCGCCGGTCATCGAGGTGCTGACCTCCTACGGCCTGGACGGCAACGACGCGTTCTATTCGGCGCTGGAGTTCTGGGCGGCGCTGCACGGGTTCGTGCTGCTGGAGATGACCGGCGTGATGGACACCGTCGACACCGATGCGGTGTTCTCGGATATGGTGCTGCGGCTGGCAACGGGCATGGCGCAGCGAAACGCCGCGCTCGGCTGAGCCGATTATCGAGCGGCGTCCCGGCACCCGATAACCGGGCCGTCGGGAACCGACGCCGACATTCACGCGTTGACCTGCAGTAAGGCGCCGTACACCGAGTTTGGAGGGGCGTGGCGCGCCTGGTATCGTAGAAGCTCGTGCCTGGCCGATAGGGGCGCAAGCGGGGACGCATGCGCGCACGCCGGGCCAATTCGCATGTCCAGTATGCATCGGATTTACCTGGTGCGCAGTGTGTGCGACACGCCCGGCAGCGGGGTACGCGGCGGGGCGAAAACAGCAGTACAGAGACTTGAAAACCGCCGAAAGACGGACGAGAGATAGAAAGCCGGTAGATGCCAACCATTCAGCAGCTGGTCCGCAAGGGTCGCCGCGACAAGATCGCCAAGGTGAAGACCGCGGCCCTCAAGGGCAGCCCCCAGCGCCGCGGCGTGTGCACCCGCGTGTACACGACCACGCCGAAGAAGCCGAACTCGGCGCTTCGCAAGGTCGCACGCGTCAAGCTGACCAGCCAGGTCGAGGTCACCGCCTACATCCCGGGCGAGGGCCACAACCTGCAGGAGCACTCGATGGTGTTGGTGCGCGGCGGTCGTGTGAAGGACCTCCCCGGCGTTCGCTACAAGATCATCCGCGGCTCGCTGGACACCCAGGGTGTCAAGAACCGCAAGCAGGCCCGTAGCCGTTACGGCGCGAAGAAGGAGAAGAGCTAATGCCGCGCAAGGGCCCCGCTCCCAAGCGTCCTCTCGTCAACGATCCGGTTTACGGGTCGCAGCTGGTCACCCAGCTGGTCAACAAAGTTCTGCTGGACGGGAAGAAATCGCTGGCCGAGCGCATTGTTTACGGTGCGCTCGAACAGGCTCGTGACAAGACCGGCACCGATCCGGTCGTCACCCTGAAGCGCGCTCTCGACAACGTCAAGCCCGCCCTCGAGGTGCGCAGCCGCCGTGTCGGTGGCGCGACCTATCAGGTTCCCGTCGAGGTGCGCCCCGAACGCTCGACCACGCTGGCTCTGCGCTGGCTGGTCAGCTTTTCCAAGGCGCGCCGCGAGAAGACCATGGTCGAGCGATTGGCGAACGAGATCCTCGACGCCAGCAATGGCCTGGGTGCCGCCGTCAAGCGGCGTGAAGACACCCACAAGATGGCCGAGGCGAACCGGGCCTTCGCGCACTACCGCTGGTGATTACGCCGCCGGCTGCGGCAGTGCTGCCGTGGCTCGGCGCAATGAATACACCGAACTGAGAAGCGAAAGAGTGGGAATTTAGCCGTGGCACAGGACGTGCTGACTGACCTGAACAAGGTCCGCAACATCGGCATCATGGCGCACATTGATGCCGGCAAGACGACGACGACCGAGCGCATCCTCTACTACACCGGTATCAGCTACAAGATCGGTGAGGTGCACGACGGTGCCGCCACGATGGACTGGATGGAGCAGGAGCAGGAGCGGGGTATCACCATCACCTCGGCCGCTACCACCTGCTTCTGGAACGGCAACCAGATCAACATCATCGACACCCCGGGCCACGTCGACTTCACCGTCGAGGTGGAGCGCTCGCTGCGCGTGCTCGACGGTGCCGTTGCCGTGTTCGACGGCAAAGAGGGTGTGGAGCCGCAGTCCGAGCAGGTCTGGCGTCAGGCCGACAAGTACGACGTCCCCCGCATCTGCTTCGTCAACAAGATGGACAAGATCGGCGCCGACTTCTACTTCACGGTGCGCACCATCGAGGAGCGCCTCGGCGCCCGTGCGCTGCCGATCCAGCTGCCGATCGGCTCAGAAGGTGACTTCGAGGGCATCGTCGACCTGGTCGAGATGAACGCCAAGGTGTGGCGCGGCGAGACCAAGCTCGGCGAAACCTACGACACCATCGAGATCCCCGAGGACCTTCGCGAGAAGGCTGACGAGTACCGCACCAAGCTGCTCGAATCGGTCGCTGAGACCGACGAGGCGCTGCTGGAGAAGTACTTCGGTGGTGAAGAGCTCACGATCGACGAGATCAAGGGCGCCATCCGCAAGCTGACCGTCAACTCCGAGGCGTACCCGGTGTTGTGTGGATCCGCGTTCAAGAACAAGGGCGTACAGCCCATGCTCGACGCGGTCATCGACTACCTGCCGACCCCGCTGGACGTGGCGGCCGCCGTTGGCCACGCCCCCGGCAAGGAGGACGTCGAGGTCATCCGCAAGCCGTCGACCGACGAGCCGTTCTCCGGCTTGGCGTTCAAGGTCGCCACGCACCCCTTCTTCGGCAAGCTCACCTATGTCCGGGTGTACTCGGGCAAGGTCGACTCCGGCGCCCAGGTCATCAATGCGACCAAGGGCAAGAAGGAGCGGCTGGGCAAGCTCTTCCAGATGCACTCCAACAAGGAGAATCCGGTTGAGACCGCGTCCGCCGGCCACATCTACGCGGTGATCGGTCTCAAGGACACCACGACCGGTGACACGCTGTCCGATCTGAACAATCAGGTCGTGCTGGAGTCGATGACCTTCCCGGATCCCGTGATTCAGGTCGCCATCGAACCCAAGACGAAGAGCGACCAGGAGAAGCTGTCCCTGGCCATCCAGAAGCTGGCCGAGGAAGATCCGACCTTCAAGGTCAACCAGGACCACGAGACCGGCCAGACCATCATCGGTGGCATGGGCGAGCTGCACCTGGACATCCTGGTGGACCGCATGCGTCGCGAGTTCAAGGTCGAGGCCAATGTCGGCAAGCCGCAGGTGGCCTACAAGGAGACCATCAAGCGCGCCGTCGACAAGGTCGAGTTCACCCACAAGAAGCAGACGGGTGGCTCCGGCCAGTTCGCGAAGGTCCTCGTCAGCATCGAGCCGTTCGTCGGCGAAGACGGCGCGACCTACGAGTTCGAGAACAAGGTCACCGGTGGCCGCATCCCGCGCGAGTACATCCCGTCGGTGGATGCCGGTGCCCAGGACGCCATGCAGTACGGCGTGCTGGCCGGCTACCCGTTGGTGAACTTGAAGCTGATCCTGCTCGACGGTGCCTACCACGACGTCGACTCGTCGGAAATGGCGTTCAAGATTGCCGGCTCACAGGTGCTGAAGAAGGCTGCCGCGCAAGCGCAGCCGGCCATCCTGGAACCGATCATGGCCGTCGAGGTCACCACACCCGAGGACTACATGGGTGACGTGATCGGCGACCTGAACTCCCGCCGTGGTCAGATCCAGGCCATGGAGGAGCGCAGCGGTGCGCGCGTCGTCAAGGCGCATGTGCCCCTGTCGGAGATGTTCGGCTATGTCGGCGACCTCAGGTCGAAGACGCAGGGCCGGGCTAACTACTCCATGGTGTTCGACTCGTACGCCGAAGTTCCGGCGAACGTGTCGAAGGAGATCATCGCGAAGGCGACGGGTCAGTAATCCGTTGCTCAGGCAACACAACTGAAAACATCAACACTGCTTTAGCAAGCACCAACAAGTCCAGGAGGACACAGAAGTGGCGAAGGCGAAGTTCGAGCGGACGAAGCCGCACGTCAACATCGGGACCATCGGTCACGTTGACCACGGCAAGACCACGCTGACTGCAGCAATCACCAAGGTTCTGCACGATAAGTACCCGACGCTGAACGAGTCGCGCGCATTCGACCAGATCGACAATGCGCCCGAGGAGCGTCAGCGCGGTATCACCATCAACATCTCCCACGTGGAGTACCAGACCGAGAAGCGTCACTACGCGCACGTCGACGCCCCCGGCCACGCTGACTACATCAAGAACATGATCACCGGTGCCGCCCAGATGGACGGCGCGATTCTGGTGGTCGCCGCCACCGACGGTCCGATGCCGCAGACCCGCGAGCACGTGCTGCTGGCCCGCCAGGTCGGCGTCCCCTACATCCTGGTGGCGCTGAACAAGGCCGACATGGTCGACGACGAGGAGCTCCTGGAGCTCGTCGAGCTGGAGGTCCGCGAACTGCTGGCCGCCCAGGAGTTCGACGAGGACGCGCCGGTCATTCAGGTGTCCGCGCTGAAGGCACTCGAGGGCGACCCGAAGTGGGTCAAGTCGGTCGAGGACCTGATGGACGCCGTTGACGAGTCGATCCCGGACCCGGTCCGCGACACCGACAAGCCGTTCCTGATGCCCGTTGAGGACGTCTTCACGATCACCGGCCGCGGCACCGTGGTCACCGGTCGTGTCGAGCGCGGTGTGGTCAACGTGAACGAGGAAGTCGAGATCGTCGGCATCAAGCCGACCGTCACGAAGACCACGGTCACCGGTGTTGAGATGTTCCGCAAGCTGCTCGATCAGGGCCAGGCGGGCGACAACGTCGGCCTGCTGGTCCGTGGTGTCAAGCGTGAGGATGTCGAGCGTGGCCAGGTTGTGGTCAAGCCCGGCACCACCACCCCGCACACCGAGTTCGACGGCAGCGTCTACATCCTGTCCAAGGACGAGGGCGGCCGCCACACGCCGTTCTTCAACAACTACCGCCCGCAGTTCTACTTCCGCACCACGGACGTGACCGGCGTTGTGACCCTCCCCGAGGGCACCGAGATGGTGATGCCCGGTGACAACACCGACATCTCCGTCAAGCTGATCCAGCCTGTGGCCATGGACGAGGGCCTGCGTTTCGCGATCCGTGAAGGTGGCCGCACCGTCGGCGCTGGCCGGGTCACCAAGATCCACAAGTGATCTAAGTACTACCGCGAAAGCGGCGCTCACCTTCGGGTGGGCGCCGCTTTTCGTTGTTCGACCCCGCCTGCCGGCACCGATCCAGGTGCTACAGTTCGGAATCTCACACAGGGGTGGGGCGGGTGGACGACAGCGATATCGACGAATTCCAGCCACGGGCGTACCCGCCGTCGATTCTGATCGGCGGCGCGGGACTGGTGGTCGTCATCGCTGGACTTGTCGTATCGGTCCTGATGGTCAGTGCGGCCAGTGTCAGCGGTCCGCACGTGTCCCCGGCGGCCCGTATCCCACCGGCCGCCACACCGATGGCGTCGGCGACGACCGTCGCGGGGGAGCCCGCCCCGCCGAACAATCTCGAGGGCTTCGTGGCGCATCTGACCCCGCAGTTGCCTGCGCTCGACCGTCTGTTGCAGGCCCCCTGAGCAGGTCTAGTCTGAGTTCCACATTGCTGGCCGAGAAGGGACATGGCAAATGCTGGGGCGGTATCTCAAAGCGCAATTGACGGTGCTGCTGTTCGGCGGCCTGGTCGGTCCGATCTTCCTTATCGTCTACTTCGCCCTCGGCCCGATAGCGAGGCCTTATATCGGGTGGATGTTCTGGGTCGGTCTGCTCATCACCGCAGGCGACGTGCTGGCGGCGCTGTGGCTGACCAATGCCGGTGTGAAATCGGCGGCCCGGCATGACGAACTCAGCCAGCGCGGTGTCCTGGTGCTGGCGCACATCACGGGAATCTCGGACACCTCCTGGTTCGTCAACGATCAGCAGATGATCAAGGTGAACCTGCACTTCGAGGTACCGGGCTATCAGGGCTTCGATACCCAGGAGACCATGGCATCGAGCCCGACCCGCATGCAGATCCTCAATGCCCACAAGTTGGTGGCACTGGTCGAGCCTGGCACGCAGAAGTACGAAATCGACTGGAACGCCAGCGCTTTGATCGCCGGTGTGGTGCCTGCTCAGTTCACGCTCGCTGAGGACAACAAGACTTACGACCTACGGGGCCAGGCCGGTCCGCTGATGGAGATCATGCAGATCTTGCGGGCCAACGGTGTTCCGATGAACGGCACCATCGACATTCGGTCCAATCCGGCTGTGCGCCAGCAGGTCATGGCCGTCGTCCGCCGGGCCGGCGCGGGGCAGCCCGCGGCCGCCGCTCCCGCCGCTCAGCAGCAGCCCGCACCGCCGGCGTATGTGCCGCCGCCGATGCCGGCGATGCCGGAAGCCTCCACGGCACAGCGGCTCCAGGAGCTCGAGACGTTGCGCGCAACCGGTTCGATCACCGAGGCTGAGTACAACGCGAAGCGACAGCAGATCCTCGCCGATCTCTAAGCGCGGCTGACCGGACGAGCGGAGGGGCAGCCGATGGCGTCCACCGAGTCACCGCCGCAGGCGGATGCGAAAGTCAGCCTGCCGACCCTGACCGCCATGGTGGTCGGGTCCATGATCGGTTCGGGTGTCTTCTTGCTTCCCCGGCGCTTCGGAGTCGAGACCGGTGTGCTCGGGGCGCTGATCGCCTGGGCGATCGCGGGCACCGGAATGTTGATGCTGGCCTTTGTCTTCCAGCGATTGGCCACCCGTAAGCCAGAACTGGACGCAGGCATCTTCGCGTACGCCAAGGCCGGCTTCGGCGACTACGTCGGCTTCAATTCGGCATTCGGGTTCTGGGCGTCGGCGTGCGCGGGCAACACCTCCTACTGGGTGCTGATCATGGCGACCACCGCCGCGCTGTTCCCCGGTCTCGGCACCGGCGACACTCTGCTGGCTGTCGTCGTGGCCTCGATCGGCGTCTGGCTGTTCTGCTTTCTGATCCTGCGCGGGGTCAAGGAGGCGGCGATCATCAACCGGATCGCGACCGTCGCGAAGGTCGTGCCGATCCTGGTGTTCATCGTCATCGCGCTGGTCGCCTTCAAAGGCGGTGTGTTCGCAAAGAACTTCTGGGGCGGCGACAGTGCCTCCTACTCCTCGGTGTTCGAACAGGCCAAGGGCACGATGCTGATCACCGTGTTCGTGTTCCTGGGGATCGAAGGCGCCAGCGTGTATTCGCGCTTCGCCCGCAAACGCGAGGATGTCGGGCGGGCCACCGTCATCGGCTTCGTGAGCGTGCTCAGTGTCTTCATGCTGGTCACGTTGGTGTCCTACGGCGTTCTCCCCCAGCACGAATTGGCGCAGGTCTACCAGCCGTCGATGGCGTCGGTCCTGGAAAGTATTGTGGGACATTGGGGGTCGGTATTCATCCGGGTCGGCGTGATCGTCTCGGTGCTGGGTGCCTACCTGGCGTGGACGTTGATGGCTGCCGAAATCCTCTACCTGCCAGCCAAATCCGACGACATGCCACGGTTCCTCGCGCGCACCAACTCCCATGGCGCACCGGTCGCCGCGCTGGTCATGGCGGGCGGTATGGTCCAGCTGCTCCTCATCGTGCTGCTGTTCACCTCCGACGCACTGAATTTCATGCTCGACCTGACCGCGGCGCTGTCGCTGATTCCGTATCTGCTGGCCGCCGCGTACGCGCTGAAGCTGACTATCACCCGTGAAACGTACGGGGACGGCGGGCCGCGCCGCGGCGACATGGCGGTGGCCGTGCTGGCCACGGTGTACACGCTGTTCCTGGTGTACGCGGCCGGGATGGATCATCTGATGCTGTCCTGCATCCTGTATGCCCCCGGGGCGGTCCTGTACGTGATCGCTCGGCGTGAGCGCGGACTTCGGGTGTTCCGCCCGGCCGAGGCGGTCCTGTTCGCCATCATCGTTGTCGGTGCCGTCGCGGGGGTGGCCTCGCTGGCCACCGGTGCGATCGAGCTCTAACGAAGGGAAGTGTCGATGACGTCGCCATCCGCGTCGTACGGCGTGCATTCCGAAGTCGGAACGCTGCGCAAGGTTTTGGTGTGCTCGCCGGGCTTGGCCCACGAGCGTCTGACCCCGACCAACTGTGACGATCTGCTCTTCGATGATGTGCTGTGGGTGCAGAATGCCCGCCGCGACCACTTCGACTTCATCGACAAGATGCGCGACCGCGGTGTTGCGGTTGTCGAGCTGCACAACCTGCTCGCCGAGACGATGGACATTCCGGAAGCCCGCACCTGGCTGCTCGACCGCAAGATCGTCGCCAACGAAGTGGGGCTGGGACTTGTCGATGAGACCAGGAACTTCCTCGACGAGCTGGCTTCCCAGCGGCTGACCGAGTTCCTGATCGGTGGGCTGTCCACCCGCGACTTGCCCGCCGACCTCGGCAAGGGCTACCGCGCCCTGGCCCGCGAGCACGCCGGAATCACCGAATACCTGATGCCGCCGTTGCCGAACACTCTCTACACCCGGGACACCACATGCTGGATCTATTCCGGTGTGACGCTGAACCCGTTGTTCTGGCCGGCCCGCCACGACGAGACGTTGTTGATGAAGGCCATCTACGAGTTCCATCCCGACTTCGTCGGATCCACGGTCTGGTGGGGCGATCCCGAAAAATCTTGGGGGATGGCCACTATCGAGGGTGGCGATGTGATGGTGCCCGGCAACGGCGTGGTGCTGATCGGCATGAGCGAACGTACGTCGCGCCAAGCCATCACCCAGGTCGCGGCGACTCTGTTCGCCACCGGTGCGGCCGAGCAGGTGGTCGTGGCGGGCATGCCCAAGCTGCGCGCGGCCATGCACCTGGACACCGTGTTCACGTTCGCCGACCGCGACGTGGTGACGATCTATCCCGAGATCGTCGACAACATCCAGGCTTTCACGCTGGTACCCAGCGATTCCGCGCCTGGGCTCGATGTCATCGAGGAGACCAAGCCGTTCGTCGAGGTCGTCGCGGCAGCTCTGGGTCTCGGTGCGCTCCGCGTGGTCGAGACCGGCGGCACCGCCTACGACTCCGAGCGTCAGCAGTGGGACAGCGGCAACAACGTGGTGGCCGTCGAGCCAGGGGTGGTGTTCGCCTACGACCGCAACACCCACACCAATTCACTGCTGCGCAAGGCCGGGGTCGAAGTGATCACGATCGTCGGTGCCGAACTGGGTCGCGGGCGCGGCGGCGGTCACTGCATGACCTGCCCGATCATGCGGGACCACGTCGACTACTGAGTGCACTCACGCACCGCCTCGGTGGTTCCTAGAACACGTTCCAGTTGGCTTGCTAGCCTGGCGGGAGCTGATCGAAAGGACCATTGATGACAACATCGTCGGGGACGCTTGAAGGACGAGTGGCATTCGTGACCGGGGCCGCCCGCGGCCAGGGGCGCGCCCATGCCGTACGGCTGGCCCGTGAGGGCGCCGACGTCATCATCTCCGACATCTGCGCGCCGGTCAGCGACACGATTCCCTATCCCGGCACCACCCCAGAGGACCTGCGCGAGACCGTGCAGTTGGTCGAGGCCGAGGGCCGCAAGGCGCTGGCCCGAGAGGTCGACGTCCGCGACGACGCTGCGGTACGCCAGCTGGTCGCCGATGGTGTCGAGCAGTTCGGGCGGCTCGACGTCCTGGTGGCCAACGCCGGTGTGCTGTCCTGGGGCCGGCTGTGGGAGCTGACCGACGAACAGTGGAACACCGTCATCGACGTCAACCTCACCGGCACCTGGCGCACACTGCGCGCCGTCGTCCCGGCGATGATCGAGGCAGGCAACGGCGGTTCCATCATCGTGGTGAGCTCGTCGGCCGGTGTGAAGGCCACGCCCGGTAACAGCCACTACGCCGCCTCCAAGCACGGCCTGACCGCCCTGACGAATTCCCTTGCGCTGGAAGCCGGCGAGTACGGCATCCGGGTCAACTCCATCCACCCCTACTCGGTGGCCACCCCGATGACCGAAAACGATGCCATGATGGGCGTTTTCGCCGCACACCCGAGTTTCCTGCACGGCTTCTCGCCGATGCCGTATCTCCCCACCGGCCAGGGCGCGACTGGCAAGCTGACCGACTTCATGCATGTCGACGAGGTCGCCGACGTGGTGGTCTGGCTGGCCGGCGACACTTCGGCCACGCTGTCCGGCTCGCAGATCAACGTCGACCGCGGGGTGATGAAGTACTAGGGCTCAGCCCGGTAGCACCAATACCGGAACGGGGCTGTGCCGCAGGATCTTCGAGCCGTGGGAGCCAAGAAACACCCGGGCGATTCCGCCCACCGGCGATGTGCCGATGGCCAGTAGGTCGCCATCCTGCCAGTCGGCGGCGTCCAGAGCCTGGCCCCAGCCATTACCGGTGACGACCTGCAAGTCCACGTCTTCGCCTACCATGCCGTCAGCCCTCAACCGCGCCAGTCCTTCTCGTGCATGAGCGGCTAACTGATCGAGGATGGAGTCTTCGGCGCTCAGCCCGACCTCCGGCGGATACATCGTGCGGCCACGAACAGCGAACGTGATGACACGCATTGGCACATTGAGCCGTTCGCCGAGCGCGGTAACGCGCTCCACCACATGCAATGTCTCCGACGTGCCCGGGTACGCGGCGGTAATCCGGGTCAGCCCACCGGATTTCGAGCCGCGATAGCCGCGTGGACTGATCGCCATCGGTACCGGCGACGAGTGCAGCAGCCGGTCTCCCGTCGAGCCGATCACCACCTGGCCGAGCTTGCCGTCGGCCGCGGAGCCCAGGATCAGCACTTCGGGTTCGAGTTTGGAGACGGCTTCCAAGAGTCCGCCGGACGCCGACCGGTGACTGACCTTGTGATACTTGACGTCAAGGCCCTCGGCGATCGAGTCGATGCACGCTTGCGCTTGCGACGCCGAGCTCGCGGCCAATTGCTCGGCATACTGGGCGTATTCGGCATCGATTCGGCCAAGTGAAGGCGTCATCCAGGGCCGTGGCACGACTGTTACCACCGTCAGTGAGGTCTTGAGCGTCTTGGCTGCTTCCACCGCCAAGTACAGCGGCGACTGGCCGCCCTTGCCTGCCAGGAAGCCGACGGCGACGGTCACGGCTCATCCTCATGCTTGGTGACGAAGTGGTGATCCTTCGGCTCCTCGTCGAACATGACGTCGTCGTCACCGGGTACCGCGGTCGGGATATAGCCATCAGCGTTGCCGGCGTTGAGCGCACTGTGGCGTCGGCCCCAGAACAAGTAGAAGAGCAGCACAAGGCCGACACAGCCGCCGAACACCAACCATGTCTGCCAACGCAGGCCGTAGAGCACCGCCATACAAGCGAGGACGGACAGAACCGGTGTGACCGGATAGCCGGGAACTTTGAATGGGCGCTCCAGATTGGGTTCCCTGACCCGCAGGACGATGACGCCGATCGACACCGTGATGAAGGCGACCAACGTACCGATCGAGACGGCGTCCAGAAGCCAGTTCAGTGGAATGAATCCGGCGAGGATCCCGGTCGCGACCGCGACGATGATGGTGTTGCCGACCGGAGTCATGCTGCGCGGATTGACCTTTGCGAACATCGACGGCAGAAGTCCATCGCGACCCATCGCGAACAGGATGCGGGTCTGGCCGTACATCACAACCAGGGTCACCGAGAAGATCGAGATCACCGCGCCTGCGGCCAGCAGCGTGCTGGCCCAGGTTCCGCCGGTGATCTTCTCCAGGATCACGGACAGCCCGGCTTCGGCCTGTTCGTCGGACCCGAACTCGGCGGCGTCCTGCGTGCCGAGTCCGGCGAAGGCCACCAGGATGTAGAAGGTAGTCACCACGAGCAGTGCAGCAATGATGGCGCGAGGCATGGTCTTTTGCGGATTCTTCACCTCGTCACCGGCCGTCGACACTGCGTCGAGGCCGATGAACGAAAAGAAGATCATGCTCGCCGCCGTGGTGATGCCGGCCGTCCCCTTGTCCCAGAAGCCGTGGAAGTGGTCAGCGTTGAACGCCGTGAGCGCAATGACGATGAACATCGCGAGCACGCCGAGCTTGATCAACACCATGATGGTGTTGACGGCTGCCGACTCGCTGGCACCGCGGATCAGTAGCGCCATGCACATCATGATCAGCAGGACTGCGGGTAGGTTGACGATGCCCGGCGTTGCGTCCCACGGGGCAGACGTCAATGACTGTGGGATCTGCCAGCCAAACAGGTTGTCCAACAACTTGTTCAGGTAGCCACTCCACCCAACCGCGACGGCGGAGATCGACACGCCATATTCCAGAAGCAGACAGGCTGCCACGCCCATCGCGACGAATTCACCCATCGTCGTGTAGGCGTATGAGTACGTCGAGCCCGATACCGGCACCGAGGACGCCATCTCTGCGTAGCACAGGGCGGATAGTCCCGCCGCGACGGCGGCGAGGACAAACGCGACCAGTACTGCCGGCCCCGCCTCCGGCACCGCGGCGGACAACACGAAGAAGATGCCGGTGCCGACGGTCGCGCCGACGCCGAACAGTGTCAGCTGAAAGGTGCCGATACTTCGCTTTAGATGGTCAGAGGCGCCATGTGCGACAGGAGCGCCGGCAACGGGGCGGCGGCGGAACAATTGCTGGGACAGGCTTAACGGTGGAGCGGTCATAGTGCCTCCTGTAGGCCCTAGAGTGAACTACCGGTTAGTGTGCTCCTGGCCCTGCCAGTACGCTTGCGAACTGCTCAACCGCCCAGTCGATCTCCTCGGCGGTGATCACCAGCGGTGGAGCGAATCGCAAGGTCGAGCCATGGGTGTCCTTGACCAGCACGCCGCGCTCGGCCAGCGCGATGCTGAGCTGTTTACCGGTCCCAAGGCGGGTGTCGATGTCGACGCCGGCCCACAGTCCCATCCCACGCACCGCGAGCACCCCATGGCCGATCAGTGACCGTAACCGTGCATGCAGATGGAGCCCGAGTTCGGCTGAGCGGGACTGGAATTCACCGCGCCGCAGAATGTCGACCACGGTGGAGCCGATGGCTGCTGCCAGCGGATTGCCGCCGAACGTCGAACCGTGCTCACCCGGGTGAAGCACCCCGAGGATGTCGCGGTTGGCGACAACAGCCGACAGCGGAACGACGCCGCCGCCGAGGGCCTTGCCGAGCAGGTAGATATCGGGCACCACGCCCCAGTGGTCGCAGGCGAAGGTGTGACCGGTGCGGGCCAGACCGGACTGGATCTCGTCGGCGATCAGCAGCACGTTGCGCCGGGTGCACAGCTGTCGCAGCCGGGGCAGGTAATCGTCGGGCGGGACGATGATCCCGGCCTCGCCCTGGATCGGCTCGATGAGGACCGCGACCGTGTTGTCGTCCATGGCAGCTGCGACGGCGTCGGCGTCGCCGAACGGTACGGACCGGAATCCCGGTGTGAAGGGCCCGAATCCACCGCGGGCGGTGGCATCGGAGGAGAAGCTGACGATACTGATCGTGCGGCCGTGGAAGTTGTTGTCGGCCACGATGATATTGGCCATGTCGAGGGGGACGCCCTTGACGTCGGTGCCCCACTTACGGGCGACCTTCAGGCCGCTCTCCACGGCCTCGGCGCCGCTGTTCATCGGCAGCACCATGTCTTTGCCGCACAGCCGGGCCAGCGCCGCGCAGAACGGGCCGAGCTGATCGGAGTGGAACGCCCGGCTGACCAGGGTCACCGCGTCGAGCTGGCGATGAGCGGCGGCGACGATCTCGTCGTTGTGGTGGCCGAAGTTGACCGCCGAATAGGCGGCCAGGCAGTCCAGGTAGCGGTGACCTTCCACATCGGTGATCCACACTCCGCGAGCGCTGGCGGCCACCACCGGAAGCGGCGAATAGTTGTGCGCGGCGTAGGTGTTGTCGAGCGCGATGGCCGCTGCAGTTGCTCCTGTGGGTCGCACGGTGTCGGCCATGGTCATGAAAATACCTCCAGCGTGCAACATTTCACTGAGCCGCCGCCCTTGAGCAGCTCGGAGAGATCGACGCCGATGGGGTGGAAGCCGGCGTGATAGAGCTGCTTGGCGAAACCGCTGGCCTGGGCCGGGAATACGACATGCTTGCCGTCGGACACAGCGTTGAGGCCTAAGACATAGGCATCGGTGCTCGCCACTTCGATAGCGTCGGGGAAGAGGTCGCGCAGCCGGCCGCGGGCGGTGGCGGTGAACGCCGGTGGGTAGTAGGCGATCGTGGTGTCGTCGAGTACCGTCAGCGCGGTGTCGAGGTGGTAGAAGCGCGGATCGACGAGTTCCAGGGAGATCACCGGCATGCCGGTGATTGTGGCGACCTCGGTGTGCGCCTGCGGCTGAGTGCGAAAACCCGTGCCGGCCAAGATCGTCGACCCGACCACCAGCAGATCGCCCTGTCCCTCGTTGACGTGCCGAGTGGCGACGGGGTCGTGTCCGTTCGCATCCATCCAGTTGGCGTACGCAACCGATTCACCCTGGCGCTCGGCGTGCTTGAACTGGGCGACGATCGCCCTGCCGTTGATGATCAGTCCGGCGTTGGCCGCGTAGACCATGTCGGGCAGGCCGGGGACCGGCTCGACGACATCGACGGTGTGGCCGAGGCGGCGGTAGGTGTCCCGCAGGTTCTCCCATTGGGCGACGGCACGTTCGACGTCGACCGGGGTGCTGGTGTCCATCCATGGGTTGATCGCGTACTCGACGGCAAAAAACGTCGGCGGGGTCATGGCGTAGTGGCGAAGTCGCTGGCTGCGCGGTGTCCTCGTTGACTCGGCGGCGACATCTGTAGATATCGTCATGAAAATAACGATAGAACCCCATCCTGACGCAATCAATCGACCTCTATTGCGTGTCTATAATCGATTTCTTGCGTCACGGCCAGAATGGCGGTGATTTGTTAAACCAGGATCGGAGAGCTGTCGATGGACCGGCTGGACGACACCGACGAGCGCATCCTCGCCGAGCTCACCGAGCATGCGCGTGCCACGTTCGCCGAGATCGGCGCACGGGTGAACTTGTCGGCGCCCGCGGTCAAACGCCGGGTCGACCGGATGCTGGATAACGGGGTGATCCGCGGCTTCACCACGATCATCGACCGCAGCGCGCTGGGCTGGAACACCGAGGCTTACGTTCAGGTGTACTGCCACGGCACGATCGCGCCGGATCAGTTGCGCGCGGCCTGGATTGACATTCCCGAGATCATCAGCGCCGCCACCGTCACGGGCACCGCGGACGCCATCTTGCATGTGCTGGCCCGCGATATGCGCCACCTGGAGACCGCCCTGGAACGGATCCGGTCGAGCGCCGAGATCGAACGAAGCGAAAGCATCGTGGTGTTGTCCAACCTGATTGACCGCTCACCTGCCTGACTCCACCAACCCAGCGGTTGGTAACAGCAGGCTGGCGCGCACTTCGCGGCGGCGATCGTGTAAGAACACCACGTGAGCACGAGCGAAAATGGCGCGGAAAAAGGCATTGTCATCGTGGGCGGCGGGCTGGCTGCCACCAGGACCGCCGAACAGTTGCGCAAGTCGGAGTACACGGGGCCGGTCACCATCGTCAGCGACGAGGCACACCTGCCCTACGACCGCCCGCCGCTGTCGAAGGACGTGCTGCACGCCGACCTCGACGATGTCACGCTCAAGCCGGCCGAGTTTTACACCGAGAACGGCATCACCCTGCGGCTGGGCAGCGCTGTCGCCTCGTTGGACACCGCCGCTCAGACGGTGACGCTGGCCGATGGGGCAGTGCTGGGCTACGACGAGCTGGTGATCGCGACGGGCTTGGTGCCCAAGCGCATTCCCTCGTTCCCGGACCTGGAGGGCATCCGGGTGCTGCGGACGTTCGACGAAGCACTGGCGCTGCGCACCCACGCCGCAACGGCTCGGCAGGCGGTGATCATCGGCGCCGGGTTCATCGGCTGTGAGGTGGCGGCCAGCCTGCGCAAGCTGGGCGTGGACGTGGTTCTGGTGGAGCCGCAGCCGGCGCCGCTGGCCTCGGTGCTGGGCGAGCAGGTCGGAAACCTGGTGGCCCGGCTGCATCGTGCCGAGGGTGTGGACGTGCGGACCGGCATCGGAGTCGCCGAGGTGCGCGGCGAGAACGGCCACGTGACAGGTGTCGTGTTGTCCGACGGCAGCGAACTGGCGGCCGATCTGGTCGTGGTCGGCATCGGGTCGCGCCCGGCCACCGACTGGCTGGCGGGCAGTGGGGTGGAGGTCGACAACGGGGTCGTGTGCGACGCGGCGGGCCGTACTAGCGCGGCAGGAGTCTGGGCGCTCGGTGACGTCGCGTCATGGCGTGACGCCACGGGACATCAAGCCCGCGTTGAGCATTGGAGCAATGTCGCCGAGCAGGCCCGGGTCATCGTGCCGTCGATGCTGGGCCTGGAGGCGCCCTCAGTGATCGTCGTGCCGTACTTCTGGAGCGATCAGTACGACGTCAAGATCCAGTGCCTCGGCGAGCCGGAGGCCACCGACATCGTGCACATCGTCGAGGACGACGGCCGCAAGTTCCTGGCGTTCTACGAGCGCAACGGCGTGGTGGCCGGCGTGGTCGGCGGCGGTATGCCCGGCAAGGTCATGAAGACCCGCGCCAAGATCGCCGCAGGTGCGCCGATCGCCGACGTGCTGCCCGCGTCCTAGTCAGAGCTGGCCACCACGGCATCGAAATTCACCTTTTGCACCAAGAGTTCGAGTAGACGGCTGCAGAACGTGAAACTCGATGCCGCCAGATGCGGTCACGGCGTCGAGAGTGCAGCCAGGGCGAGAATCTGCCCCGATGAATTCCCGCCCCTGACGCACACTCAAGGCGGCCAGCGCAGGTATTTAGCCTCACTGTCCCAGTTAAAGCTGGCCGAGTCCATGTGCGACGACGTCGAACGCGTCGCCGAGCGCCTGCGGCAGCGGCACTTCCTCGTTGGCCAGCCAGTACTCGTAGGCCGACAGCGCGACGCCGAGCATCAGCCAGGCGACCGACTGGGGGACCAGGTCACCCGGCGCGCCACCGATACGTGCGGCCACGAAGTCGCAGACGACACCGCGCCAGCCGGCGTACATGGTCATCGAGTGGGCTTGCAGCTCGGCGGTCTGCAGGATCACCCGCATTCGCTGGCGGTGCCGTTCGGTTTCCGACTCGTCAAACGTGTTGAACGCCAGCAGGGCCGAGCGCAGTGCGGCGCTGATCGGTTCCGCAGCGTCTATAGCGTCGAACAGATGACGGAAGTGCTGCAGGTGAGCGTCGAAGTCGCCCCAGGGGATGGCGTTCTTCGACGGGTAGTAGCGGAACAGCGTGCGCCGCGCGATACCCGACGCCTGAGCCACGTCGTCGACGCTCACCGAGCCGAACCCGTAATTCGCGAACAGGTCGAGCGCGACGTCGGTGATGTGGTCCTGGGTGGTGGAGCGGCGCCGCCCCACGCGGGGCCCGCCCGAACCCGGAGAACCACTTGTCATCGACCCACCCCTTTCTTTTCGGCACTCGATGCCATATTCTTGCGATCTCGATCACAATTGTCGAGAACCTGGCCGACGAAAGGGTGCTTTTCATGGAGCCGAGCCACGCAAGTGAGACCGAGACCGAACTGGTGACCGAGACGCTGGTCGAAGAGGTCTCCATCGACGGGATGTGCGGGGTCTACTGACCGTGCCCGCCCACGTTGTGGGCGATCCGGCTGTGGCCGGGTCGAACTTCGACCCGGCACTCAGCTGGCGTCTGCATCCGCAGGTGGCCGTGCGCCCGGAATCTTTCGGCGCACTGCTGTACCACTTCGGCACCAGGAAGCTGTCGTTCCTGAAGAACCGCACCATCCTCGCCGTCGTGAACTCGCTACCCGATCACCCCGACGCCCGCTCAGCTCTGCGGGCCGCCGGGGTCGACGAGCCCGACGAGGCGCCCTATCTGCACGCGTTGAGCGTGCTGGTGACCTCGAACATGTTGATCTGCAAGGATTCCCAATGACTTCGGTGGCACCGGTACCCCGGCTGATCGAGCAGTTCGAAAGCGGCCTCGATGCGCCGATCTGCCTGACCTGGGAGCTGACCTACGCCTGCAATTTGGCGTGCGTGCACTGCCTGTCCTCCTCGGGCAAGCGCGATCCCCGCGAGCTGTCCACGGCTGAGTGCATGAGCATCATCGACGAGCTCGAGCGCATGCAGGTGTTCTACGTCAACATCGGTGGCGGCGAACCCACTGTGCGACCGGACTTTTGGGAGCTGGTCGACTACGCGACCGCCCACCACGTCGGCGTCAAGTTCTCCACCAACGGCGTGCGGATCACCCCGGAGGTGGCCGCACGGCTGGCCGCCAGCGACTACGTCGACGTCCAGATCTCACTGGACGGCGCCACCGCCGAGGTCAACGACGCCGTCCGCGGACCGGGCTCCTTCGACATGGCCACCCGCGCGCTGGAGAACCTGGCCGCCGCCGGTTTCAAAGACGCCAAGATCTCGGTGGTCGTCACCCGTCACAACGTCGACCAGCTCGACGACTTCAAGGACCTCGCCGACCGCTACGGCGCCACCCTGCGCATCACCCGCCTGCGTCCGTCCGGACGCGGAGCCGATGTCTGGGACGAACTGCACCCCACCGCCGCGCAACAGGTGACGCTCTACGACTGGCTGGTGGCCAGGGGCGAGGGCGTGCTGACCGGTGACTCGTTCTTCCACCTCTCCGGCCTTGGCGCCCCCGGCGCGCTGGCGGGTCTGAACATGTGCGGCGCCGGCCGGGTGGTGTGCCTGATCGACCCCGTCGGCGACGTCTACGCCTGCCCGTTCGCCATCCATGACCGGTTCCTGGCCGGAAATGTGGTGTCCGGCGGGGGTTTTGACAACGTATGGAAGTATTCGCCCCTGTTCACAGAGCTGCGCGAGCCGCAGTCGGCCGGTGCCTGCGGCAGCTGCGGGCACTACGACGCCTGCCGCGGCGGCTGCATGGCCGCGAAGTTCTTCACCGGCCTGCCGCTGGACGGCCCGGACCCGGAATGCGTCGAGGGCTACGGGGTACCTGCCCTGGCAGGAGAGCGGGACAAGCCCCGCCCCAGCGCCGACCATTCCAGGGGCAAGCCGATCATGCTGACCTTGTCCACCCGGCCACCGGCCAAGCCCTGCAACGAAAGTCCGATCTAGTCACATGGCACGCGACACCTGGTTCGAAACCGTCGCCATCGCGCAGCAACGTGCGAAAAAGCGGCTCCCCAAATCTGCGTACGGCGCACTCATCGGTGGCAGTGAGAAGGGGCTCACCGTCAATGGCAACAACGAGGCTTTCAACGAGCTCGGCTTTGCGCCGCACGTCATCGGCGCACTCGAAAAGCGGGACATGGCAACCACTGTCATGGGCCAAGAGGTCTCGCTGCCGGTTCTGATCTCCCCGACCGGCGTGCAGGCCGTGCACCCCGACGGCGAGGTCGCCGTGGCCCGCGCGGCCGTGGCCCGCAACACCGCGATGGGATTGTCCTCGTTTGCCAGCAAGCCGATCGAAGAGGTCGTCGCGGCCAACCCGAAGACGTTCTTCCAGATTTACTGGCTGGGCGACCGAGACGCCATCGCCGCCCGCGCCGAGCGGGCTCGGGCGGCCGGGGCCGTCGGTCTGATCGTGACCACCGACTGGAGCTTCAGCCACGGGCGCGACTGGGGCAGTCCGAAGATCCCGGAAAAGATGGATCTCAAGACCATGATCAAGATGAGCCCCGAGGCCGTGACGCGGCCGCGGTGGTTCCTGCAGTGGGCCAAGACCCTGCGTCCGCCGGCGCTGTCGGTGCCGAACCAGGCGGCCAAGGGCGAGCCCAGCCCGCCGTTCTTCGATGCCTACGGCCAGTGGATGGGGACCCCGCCACCCACCTGGGACGATATCGCCTGGCTGCGTGAGCTGTGGGGCGGGCCCTTCATGCTCAAGGGCGTGATGCGCGTGGACGACGCCAAACGCGCTGTCGATGCTGGCGTTTCAGCGATCTCGGTGTCCAATCACGGTGGCAACAACCTCGACGGCACCCCCGCTTCGATCCGCGCGCTGCCCGCCATCTCGGCGGCGGTCGGCGACCAGGTCGAGGTGCTTCTCGACGGCGGTGTGCGCCGCGGCAGCGACGTGATCAAGGCGCTGGCGCTCGGTGCCCGCGCCGTGATGATCGGCCGGGCCTACCTGTGGGGCTTGGCGGCCAACGGGCAGGCCGGTGTCGAGAACGTCCTCGACATCTTGTCCGGGGGCATCGACTCGGCGCTGCGCGGACTCGGCAAGGCATCGATCCACGACCTGACAGCCGAGGACATCTTGGTGCCAGACGACTTCGTCCGGGCGCTCGGAGTACCCAAGTAGGGCGTGCGCTGAACCCGGCGTAAGCGAGGTTGTGGTGCTGGCGTGACTGACGGGACGGCGGTAAACGCTCAGGGTGGGTCCGTCGGTCCCGAATGCGAAAGAAATCCGTCTTCTCCTCGAACAATTGGCGCACGGCAGGTGAATTCGGCCTACCATCACCGCGTGGCGTTTCGGGGCGAGTTGGGCAACTCGACATCGAGTCAACTTCGCGACACCTCGCCCACGATCTTGATTCCGGTCGGCTCGACCGAGCAGCACGGTCCGCACCTGCCGCTGGACACCGACACCCGGATCGCCACCGCGGTCGCGCGCACCGCCACCGAGGAGCTCAACCGTTTCGATCGTGACGAGTATCTGATTGCTCCCGCGATCGCCTATGGCGCGTCCGGTGAGCACGAGGGCTTCGCAGGAACGGTGTCGATCGGCACAGAGGCGCTGACGGCTGTCCTCGTCGAGTACGGGCGTTCGGCCTGCGGCTGGGCTCGGCGCCTGGTGTTCGTCAACGGACACGGCGGCAACCTGGAGGCCATGCGGGCGGCGGTGCGCCTCCTGCGGGCCGAGGGCCGCGACGCCACCTGGTGCCCCTGTTTCACTGAGGGTGGCGACGCCCACGCCGGCCACACGGAAACGTCTGTATTGCTACATATTTCACCGGCGGACGTACACACCGACGCCTGGTGTAGCGGGAACAGGGCGCCACTGGCTACCCTTTTGCCGCAGATGCGTCACGGGGGGGTGGCTGCGGTGAGTGAGGTGGGCGTGTTGGGTGACCCGACGACGGCGACTCCGATGGAGGGTGCGCGCATCTTCGAGCAGATGGTCGCGGAGTGTTCGCGTCGCATCGATCGGTGGCGCCCGGCCGATGACGGGATGCTGACATGACCCAGCCTCGGCTGCCGGACGGGTTTGCCGTGCAGGTTGACCGGCGAGTGCGCACGCTCGCCGAGGGCTCGGCTTTGCTCGGCGGCTCACCGACCCGGTTGCTGCGTCTGGCGCCGTCCGCCCAGACGCTGCTCGCTGGCGGTCGCCTCGAGGTCCGCGACGCCGTGAGCGCCCAGCTGGCCCGCACCCTGCTCGACGCCACCGTCGCGCACCCGCGCCCGGCGGGTGGCCCGTCCCACCGCGATGTCACGGTCGTGATTCCGGTACGCGACAACCCGTTTGGGCTCTATCGCCTGGTGATGTCGCTACGCGGCATGCGTGTGATCGTCGTCGACGACGGCTCGCAAACGCCGGTGCAGCCCAGCGACTTCGCCGGTGCGCGCTGTGATGTCGAGATCCTGCGCCACCCGCGTAGCAAGGGCCCGGCGGCGGCCCGCAACACCGGGCTTGCCTCCTGCACAACAGATTTCGTCGCCTTCCTGGATTCCGACGTCGTCCCGCGAAGGGGCTGGCTCGAGGCTCTGCTCGGCCACTTCTGCGACCCAGCTGTGGCCCTGGTAGCGCCCCGCATCGTGGGGCTCGGTCACAGCGATCAACTGATAGCCCGCTACGAGGCGGTCCGGTCGTCGCTGGACCTCGGCGGACGGGAGGCCCCGGTGGTGCCCTACGGCCCGGTGTCCTATGTACCGAGTGCGGCGATTATCTGCCGCCGGGCCACGCTGCTGGAACTGGGCGGCTTCGACGAGACCCTGCCGTCGGGGGAAGATGTCGACCTGTGCTGGCGGCTCATCGAGTCCGGCTCCCGACTGCGTTACGAGCCGATCGCGCTGGTGGCCCACGAACACCGCACTGAGATGCGAGAATGGCTGGGCCGCAAGGCCTTCTACGGAAGCTCGGCCGCTCCGCTGTCGATCCGGCACCCAGACAAGACAGCGCCGGTGGTGATCTCCGCCTGGAGCCTGCTGGTGTGGTTGCTGCTGGCATTCGGGTCGGTCTCGGGCTATGTCGCTTCGCTGGTGTTCGCCGGGGTGACCACCCGCCGGACCGCCAAGGCGATGAAGAATACCGATGCCGGGATCCTCGACGTGGTGGTCCTGGCTCTGCGTGGCATCGGCGCCGCTGCCCTGCAGCTGTCGGCGGCCGTCTGTCGGCACTACTGGCCGCTGGCCCTGGTGGCCGCACTGCTCTCGCGCAAATGTCGGCAGGCGATCCTGGTGGCCGCGGTGCTCGACGGAGTACAGGATTGGATCACCCGCAATCGCAACAATGACGACGTCGAGGGCAAGCCGATCGGACTGTTGGCCTATCTGCTCCTCAAACGTCTCGACGATCTGGCCTACGGCGCCGGCCTGTGGACAGGTGTGGTCCGCGAGCGTACGTTGCGACCGCTGAAGCCGCAGATCAAAACCTGACCTGGTGGTCGACCACATCACGCGCAGCGACGTCCTGATCGTCGGTGCCGGTAGCGCCGGATCGGTCCTCGCCGAACGCCTCTCGGCTGATCCTGCCCGCCAGGTCACCGTCGTGGAGACCGGCCCCGGCCCCGACGAGCCCGGAGTTCGCGAGCTCACTCACAACGGCCTGCAGTTGCCGATCGGGGCGGCCAGCCCGCTGGTCCGGCGCTACCGCACAGAGTTGACCGCCGAACCACCGCGCGGCGCCGACATCGTGCGGGGCGTGACGGTCGGGGGCTCCGGTGCGGTCAACGGCGGCTACTTCTGCCGGGCGTTGCCCACGGACTTTGACGGTCCCGCCGTGCCCGGCTGGTCCTGGGCTGAGGTCCTGGCGCACTACCGGGCGATCCAGACCGACCTCGACTTCCCCGATCAGGCCGGCGGCGGCCCGATCGCGATCCGGCGGACCCACGAATTTGTCGGCAGCACAGCGGCATTCGTCGACGCGGCCCGCGCCGCCGGCCTGCGCTGGCTACCTGATCTCAATGCCGAGCCGGCCGGGGACAATGCCCCGCCCGGAATCGGCGCGGTGCCGCTGAACATCGTCGACGGTGTCCGCCTCGGCCCAGGCGCGGCGTTCCTGGAACCCGCTGCCGCACGGCCCAACGTGACGGTGCTGACCCACACGCGGGTGCTGCGGTTGCGGATCGCCGGTGCCCGGGTGGTGGGCGTCGAGACTCTCGGCCCGAACGGGCCCGCCATCCTCGAGGCCGATCGGGTCGTGCTGTCGGCGGGTGCCATCGGGTCGGCACACGTGCTGATGCTGTCCGGCATCGGGCCGGCCGCGGCCCTGCGCGCCGCGGGCATCGCGGTGGTGGCCGATCTGCCGGTGGGCCAGCGCACCTCCGATCACCCGGAGTGGGTGCTGTCCACCACGTGGACGGTCGCCCCCCATCGGCCTGTGCTCGAAGCGGTACTGGTGGCCGACGGTCTCGAGATCCGCCCCTACACCGGTGGGTTCATCGCGATGGTCGGCGACGGCACGCTCGGTCGCCCGGACTGGCCGCATCTGGGGGTGGCGTTGATGGCGCCTCGCGCCCGCGGCCGGCTCGTATTGTTGTCCGCCGACCCGGCGGTGCCCCCGCTGATCGAACACCGCTACGACAGCGCTCCCGAGGATGTGGCCGCACTGCGGCGCGGCTGCGCGTTCGCGACCGAAATACTCAGTGCCACAACTGAACTCGGCGAGCCGATGTGGTCGACATCGCAGCATCTGTGCGGCACAGCCCCGATGGGCACCGACGGCGACGAGAATGCGGTCGTCGACCCGCGCTGCCGGGTGCGGGGGATCGAGAATCTGTGGGTGGTGGACGGATCGGTGCTGCCGCGCATCACCGGCCGCGGCCCGCACGCGACGATCGCGATGATCGGACACCGGGCCGCCGGATTCGTGGGCTGAGCTGCTGCGTCTGGGCGGCGGAGCCAATCGGTACCCTAGTCGGGCCGGATAAGGCGAAGATGTCTAGACGTTGGGGAATGTCAGCGGAAGGAACTGGGACGATGACGAGCCGGCGCAGCGATCCGAGACCAGCGCGTTCACGCGCCCGGTTACTCGACGCGGCAACGGCATTGCTGCGTACCGGCGGTCCCAGCGCGGTCACCGTCGACGCCGTCACACGTGGCGCCAACGTCGCCAGAGCGACTCTCTATCGGCATTTCCCCAGCGGCAACGATCTGCTCGCGGCCGCATTCCACAGCCTGATCCCGCCCGCGCCGATGCCGCCGGATTCGGGATCACTGCGGGAGCGCCTCGTCGCCCTGATGCAGGCGCAGGCTGACCTCATCTCCGAGACACCGATCCTGCTGACGGCCACCTATTGGCTGGCGCTGGGGCCGGATATGGAGCACATGCCCGGCAGAGCCGAGGGCACCGACAGCCCCGAGGTGCGCACCCTGCGCGAGCGGGTCGCCCAGCAGTACGGGGCACCGTTCGACGCGATCTTCGACAGTCCCGATGCACAACGTGAACTCGGTGACGTGGACCGCGCCCAAGCCATCATGCTGCTGATCGGTCCACTGGTGGCCGGGCGGATCAGCACGCTGGCCGATTTCGACTACCGAAAGTGTGCGCGCGCCGCGGTGGACGGCTTCCTTGCCGGCCACCGGGTCGGCGAAATCACCTCAGCGAGTAGCGAATCGGCAGGCGTTTGAGACCACCGACGAAGGTGGTGGCCATCAGTTCCGGCTCGCCGGCCAGTTCGATGGTGTTGATGCGGGGGACGAGTTCGGAGAAGAAGCTGTGCATCTCCATGCGGGCCAGGGCGGCGCCCAGGCAGAAGTGCACGCCGTACCCGAAGGACAGGTGCTTGTTGGGGTCGCGGCCGACGTCGAAGCGCATCGGGTCGTCGAACACTTCTTCGTCGCGGTTGGCTGAAACATAGGACAGCAGAACGGCTTCGCCCTTGGCGATGGGGACGCCGCGAACCTCGGTGTCGGCTTGGGCGGTCCGCATGAATTCCTTGACCGGGACGATGCAACGGATCATCTCTTCGACCGCGGTGCCCATCAGGCCGGGGTCGTTCTGGAGCCGCTGGAGTTCGCCGGGGTTGCGTATCAATTCGAGCAGCCCGCCGGCGATCCCGGCGCTGGTGGTGTCGTGGCCGGCGCTGGCGACGATCACGTAATAGGAGGCGGTGTCCATATCGGACAGCGGCTGGCCGTCGATCGTGGCGTTGGCGATCGCCGAACTGAGATCCTCGGTGGGGTGCTCCCGGCGCGAGGCGGTCAATGTGTTGAAGTAGTTGAAGAAGTCCAGCAGCACCGCCAGCATGTCGTCGGTCTTGCCGCCGCGCTGGAAGTCTTCGTCGTCACCGCCGAACATCTCCTGGGTGAGCTTGAGCATGCGGGGAAAGTCGGATTCGGGCAGACCCAGCAGTGTCAGGATGATGTAGAGCGGATAGTTGACCGCGATCTCCTGGACGAAGTCCAGTTCGGGACCCTGCTCGAGCATCTTGTCGACGTAAATCTTGGCCAGCTCGTCGCAACGAGTCTTCAAGGCGCGCATGGCTTTCGGGCGGAACCAGTCGGCACCGATCTTGCGCATGTCGCGGTGAAGGGGATCGTCCATGTGGATCAGCGTGCGCAGGCCGATCCCGGCTTCCAGTTGCGCGCGAAGCGCATCGTCGGCCTCGGCGATCGTCAGCAGCGGACGCGGATCATTGGTGAACAGGTCGTTCTGCCGTTCGATGTCCATGATGTCGGCGTGTTTGGTGATCGCCCAGAACGGCCGGTACCCCTCGGCCTCGACCCACGACACCGGAACATTCGCACGTAGATGAGCAAGCGACTCGTGCATCCGCTTCTCATCGGTGTAGCCCATCGGACTGGCCAGAACGCGTGCCGCCTTGTCCACGATCCGTGCGCTCATTCGGTCTCCTCGCTCCATGCCACTAAAAACTTGACGGGTGTCAGGTTTCTAGTTTCGGACACGATTGTGCCAGGTCGCAGACTTTTCGGCTAATTCCCAGGTCATGCCTCGGCCAGTCGTCCGCGTAGGCTCGGATCTCGTGCGACACCGATCGAGCGGCCGACGATGTCGGCGCGCATTAGGCCTGTTGCTGGGCCTGGCGGTGCTCGTCGGATGTAGCAGGGGTGCCAGCGAGACGCACCCGCAGCCGGCTCCGGTCGCACAACCCGGGCCCGCGGTGGTCCAGACCGCAGCAGGTGCGGTGCGCGGTCTCGTCGCCCCGGGGTACCGGGTGTTCGATGGGATTCCGTACGCGGCCGCACCGGTGGGCCCGCTGCGGTGGCAGCCACCGCGGCCGGCTGCCCCGTGGCCAGGGGTGCGTGATGCCACCCAACCGGGCCTGCGCTGCATCCAGGACACCAGCGTCGATCCCGACTACGGCCGCCCCGCCGGTGAGGACTGCCTGAACCTCAACGTCTGGACCCCCGAGGGCGCCAGTCGGTCACGCCAGAAGCCGGTGATGGTGTGGATTCACGGCGGCGGCTTCCTCAACGGGAGCGCCGATATCTACGACGCCCGCTGGATGGCGACCCAGGGCGACATCGTCGTCGTCACCGTCAACTACCGACTGGGCACCCTGGGTTTCCTCGCGCATCCCGCGCTGAGCCCGGACGGCAACATCGGCAACTATGGATTGGCCGATCAGCAGCTGGCGCTGCGGTGGGTCCGCGACAATATCGCCGAATTCGGCGGCGACCCAACCAAAGTCACGATCGCGGGGGAGTCGGCAGGCGCGATGTCGGTATGCGACCATCTGGTCGCGCCGGACTCCGCCGGCTTGTTCCGGGCCGCGATCCTGCAGAGCGGGCCGTGTCAGGCGCAGGCCGATCGGGCCACGGCCACCCGGGTCAGTACCGAATACGCGGCCAGCGTAGGTTGTTCGGACCCCGACGCGGTTGCGGCCTGCCTACGTTCCCTGCCGACCCGGAAATTGCAGCGCGCCCCGCTGTACGTCGGATTCGGCCCCGACAAGCTCACCGGGCCGGTCACCGGAACGGACCGGCTTCCCGTCGACCCGATGGCCGACGCCGCGCTCGGCCGGATGCCTAAAGTCCCCGTGCTGATCGGCAGCAACGGCGACGAATTCGCGATGTTCGCCGCACTCCAATATCTCAAAGACCATGGACTGCCGCCGTATCCGAAACTGCTGTCCGACACGTTCGGTCCCGACGCGCCCGCAGTGGCTGCGCACTACTCGCCGGACTGGTACGGCGGCAGCGAAGGCCTGGCCTACTCCGCGGCGGTGACCGACAGTATATTCGCCTGTCCGACAGACAGAATCGCGTCGGGCCTGGCGCACACCGACCAGGTGTACGCCTACGAGTTCAACGACCGAACGGCTCCGGCCCCGGATCCGTTGCGCGCGGTGCCGTTCCCGGTGGGGGCCAGTCATTCGCTGGAGTTGCGGTACTTGTTCGACGTCGGTGGTGCACCGCCGCTCAACCCGGCGCAACGCGAGCTCTCCGACCAGATGGTCGCGTACTGGACCCAATTCGTGAAGAACGGCACGCCTGAGATCTCCGGCCTGCCGGATTGGCCGCAGCTGGGTGACGACGGCAAGCGGATGTCGTTGCAGACCGGGCAGCTGACGATCGCGATCGATTTCAGCGCGCGTCACCAATGTCCGTTCTGGGCGACGCTGAAGGGAACCCGCTAGCCGGCCCACCGAGGATGGGCGACGACGGCCAGCGCCTCGGCCACGTCGGACGCCAGCGGCCGAGGCTGGGTGCCGCGTTCCCTGACCCAGTGCTGGAACGCGAAATCCGCGGCAGCGAAGGACAGTTGGACCAGCAGCCCGGGCCGGCTGTCCTGAGCCGGGTTCACCCCCATCCTTGCGGCCACCAAGGCGACCATCTGGTCTCGGTCGGCGGAGGACAACAGGGTCGCCCGGTTGAGTAGCTCGGGCGCGGTCAAGATGGCCGCACGCCAGTTCTCCAGGTCCACATCGTCGAAGGAACCGACTCGGCTCACGATCGCGGCGGCCAGCGCGACATCGGGCGGCTCACCAGGCGGGCGGCGAGTCAGTAAAGACGCGATCGCGGCGTTCCCGCGTTGCACGGCGCCCAGTAACAGGTCTTCCTTGGTGGCCACATGCCGGAAGAACGTCCGCGGCGACACCGATGCCTCGGCGGCGATGTCGTCAGTGGTGACGTTGCCGAATCCCCGTGCGGCGAAAAGCCGATACGCCGCGGCGTGGATATCGGCGCGCACCTGCGCCCGCTGCCGGTCACGCAGTGTCGGTGGCCGTTCGGCGGGCGGGCTGGTCACCGGTACGTTCCCGCGCCGCCGTCGACGTGGATGGTCTGTGCGGTCAGGAAGGACGCCTCGGGGCTGACCAGGAAGGCCACCAGCGGTGCGATATCGGCATGCGTGTCGCCCATGCGGCGCAGGGGGATGCTTTTGACGACCTTGTTGTAGACGTCGGGGAACTCGTCGCTCCATCCCGCCACGCCGTCAGATTGGGTCAGCGGGCAGACGACGTTCACCCGGATGTTGTCGCGACCCCATTCCAGCGCAGCGACTTTGGAGATGCCGCGGATCGCTTCCTTGGAGCCGGCATAGGCGCCGAACGTCTTCTGGCCACTGGTGCCTGCGCCGGAGCCGAAATTCACGATGGACCCGCCGCCGGCTTCCTTGAGGACTGGGTAAGCCGCCTGCATCAGGAACAACGTCGCTCGCGGCCCGGTGTCGAAGACGAGATCGAAATCGTCGTGGGTGATGCCGGTGAACGGCTTCGGTTCGTTGGTGGCGATGGCGTTGTTGATCAATGCGTCGATGCCGCCGAGCATTCGCACTGCCTCGTCGACGATGTGCTGGTAGCTGGTGCGGTCGCACAAGTCGGCCACCAGCGGTACGGCCCGCCCGTCGGCGGCGAATTCCTCAGCGACGCCGGTCACCCCCGAATCGCGGTCGACCATCAGCACCGAGGCGCCGCGCTCGAGCAGGGCCGCGGTCACCCCCTTACCCACGCCCCGTGCGGCACCGGTCACGATCACCCGCAGTCCGGTCAATGATCCCGGGTGCCAATAACTCTGGTCAGTGCGCGGGGCCACGATGTAGTTCCTCCGATGTTCTTGCGGTACCAGCGAATTCGATGAACTCCACCGCGGTGCCGTCGGGATCTTTGACGAAAAACATTCGTACCCCGGCGATCTCGAACGGTGCCTGGTCGGGTTGATAGCCCGCCTCCTGCACCCGGCGGTATGTGTCGTCGAGGTCGGTGACCGACAGCGAGATGTTCTGGTTGCCGACGATGGACTTCCTCGCGGGCCGGGCCTCGACCCCCAGCGACAGAAGCTCCAGCACCACGCCGCCCACTAGGCCGCCGACCACCCGGCCCTGATTCCCGGCGGTGCCGCCCAGCGCGTGGTCGAACGGCTCACCACCCATCGTCTGGTCGAACAGCACGTCCATGCCGAGTAACCCGCGGTAGAACTCGAGTGCCCGGTCCATGTCGGTGACGCCGACCACCAAATGGGAGAACCGAAGGTCGCCAAGGGGTTCCACGGTCACCTGGCCAGGTCGGGGGCGGCCCGGCCGGTGATCATCGGCAGGTCCAGATAGGTCTTGATGCCGGGGCCTGCCTCGCAGACAAGGGGAATGGCGCTGATGCAGTGGTTGGCGGTCACGACCACGCCGGGGTTGCGCTCCAAGCCTTCGGCGACCGTCTCGGGTTGCAGCCCTTTGAATGTCAGCAAGACGTCGGGATCACCGGTGACCTCGACCTCGAAACGCTCACCCTTTTCGCCGATCGTCCAGGGCGGGTCCAGCTCCACCTCGCACATGAGCCAGTTGACCGCGGCGGTGACGACCGGCTTGTCGTCGACGATGGCCTGCCACTTGAACCGGCGCGCGGCCACGGTGCCTGCTTCCATCGGGACGACGAGCTCGTCGGTTCCGGTGACGGCGACGGCGACCTCTTGGGTGGACCGGATGCGCGGTTCGGCGCGGAAGCCCAGTTCGTCGGCGACCATCCGCACGGACTGTTTGAACCCGGCCTCCAGCAGCGCGGCCATGGGTCCGCTCATCGCCTGTTCGGGCGTCAGGCCGAATCCCATCACTTCGCGGACGACCAGCGGTGCGTTGTAGGTGCGGATGTCGGAGAATTCCTCGGCCCGCACGTGGGTGATCGCCGCTGTCAGCCCGGAGATCATCAGCGGGAAGCGCTCGGTGATGCCGCCGGGATGGATCCCGGAGCCGTGCAGCGTGGCGTTGCCTGCCGCACACGCCTCCTCGAGTGCCTGCACGGCTGGGTTCTCCCGGTCCGGGTAGACCCAGCCGACCGGGGTCACCACGTTCTTGCCCGACCGCAGGATCTTCGCGACGACCTCGTTGTCGGGCAGCAGAGGGGAGTACATGACGCAGTCGGCGTCCAGCGCCAGCAGTTCGTCGATGTCGGTCGTGGCCGCGACCCCGATCGGGGCTTCCCCAATCACCTCGCCGACGTCTCGGCCGTGCTTGTCGGCGCTGTGTACCCAGCAGCCGACGAGCTCTAGTTCGGGATGACGCAGCACCCCCTGGATCGCCGCTTTGCCCACACCGCCGGTAGCCCACTGAATCACTCGATACATATCGGCATGCTATGCCGATATGGCAGTTACTGCCACGAGTCAGTCCGCAATAACGCCAACGGTCTCGAGGACCAGTCGTACCGTGCTGATGAAGCCAAACATCGGGGGAAGCATGAACGACGTTCGATGGAATAGGTCGGGAGGGGCCGCCGGAGTCGCGTATGTCGTCGGCTCCTTCGTAGCAGCGACGGTGACCGGTATGCCGCCGGCGTGGGATGCGACCAACAAGGCTATTCAGACCTTCTTCATTGACCACCGGGGCGCTGTGATCGCCCAGGGTTGGCTCTACGCTCTGGCCACCGGATTGCTCTTGTGGTTCGCGGTCGTCGTGCGGCGCGTGCTCTACCGGGCGTCGAACGGGCAGCACTTGGGCGACTTGCTCTTGGTGGGTATCGCGGCGGTGGCTGCTCTGTCATTCGTCTCGATGTCCATCCGCATCGTCACCGCAGCGGCGGCCGACGAATTATCGGCCTCGGCAGTGCGGACCGTCGGCTACGACTTCAGCCTCGCCCTGCTGTCGCTGCAGGGCTTCATCGTCGCTGCCGCGGCACTCGCTTATGCAGCCTGCATCATCGCCGAACCCGTGCTGCCCAGGTGGACTGCCTGGCTGGCCATTTTGGCCGCGGTGATCAACCTCGCGGGAACAACCAGCATCTTCTTTCGAACCGGCGTGTTCTCCATCGAGGGGAACCTGCTCACTACCTTCTTTCCGGTGCTGTCGACCGCGGTCTGGTACCTCGCTGTCTCGGTGGCTCTATTCCGTACTCGGAACGCCGCTGAGCAGGCAGTGGGTAGTGGGTCAGTTTGACGAGCACAGATCCTCAGCTGCTTGGGCGAGGGGATGAGCATCCGCGCCACCACCCGCGTCACCGGGGCCGCGAAGAACACCATCACCAACCTGCTTGTCGACCTGGGCGGCGCGTGCTCCGGCTACCAGGCAGCAGCGTTCTATGACCTGCCCTGCAAGACAATTCAGTGCGACGAGATTTGGTCAGCGATCTGCGCCTACACCAAACTGGTTCCCTCATGGCTGGTGGGTGAGCGCACCGCCGACGATGCCCGAGTCTTCATCCGCGACTTGGCTTCTCGGCTTGAGAACCGGGTCCAGCTCACCAGCGATGGGCTGAAGCTCTACGTCAGCGCGGTCGAGCCAGCGTTCGCCGGGGACATCGACTACGCCATGCTCCACAAGCTCTACGACCAACCCGACCTGGCCGACAATGAGCGCCGCTACAGCCCCGCCATCTGCACCGGCTACGAGATCCGCACCATCAACGGCACCACATCACTCGCGCCTGTGGCATCGAGTTCCTGACGTACCGCCACCCGTGCTCAACAAAGTTCAAGCGTGCCGATCCGCAGCTCTACCAGTCGGCATCGGCGTGGGCATGGTTCGTCATGCTCGCCGACCTGGTCGACACGATCCGAAAAGACGCGGGGTTTTCGACGCGCCTGTGGGCACACGTCAACTCTCGCCCCGATCGAGGGAACCAGTACCCGCGCCACACCTAGCGGTTTCAGTGCCTAGCGCGGGCCGCCGCCGGTAGCACTTTGGGCCGATAGGCCGCACTTCGTATGGACTGCGACCCGCTCGCCCAAGCCTGCCCCGCCACGCCAAGCCATGCCGTGATTGGCCGCGCCATCGCCGCCCAGGTCGGTTGGCCGCAGGTTAGTGGGCGGTGCGGTGCTGTCGTTGGGGCTAACATCGGTGCACGAAGGTGTCACCTGTCTGGCGAGCATTGCCCGGGCGTACACGCCGCCCCGCTATAAAGGAATGCCGCTGATGTCGTCTAATCGTGTGATGAGGGGCAGTCGCCTCGGGGCCGTGAGTTATGAGGCTGACCGCAATGAAAATCTGGCGCCGCGTCAGGTCGCGCGGTATCGCACCGCAAATGGTGAAGAATTCGATGTCCCCCTCGCGGACGACGCAGAGATCCCCGATACCTGGGACTGCCGCAACGGCTCGGAGGGCAGGCTTATCGAGGGTGGTGAGCTTGCCGAACCCAAGAAGAAGGTCAAGGTTCCGCGCACGCATTGGGACATGCTGCGGGAACGCCGTTCGATCGAGGAACTTGAAGTGCTACTCCAGGAGCGCCTCGCGATCGTCAAATCAAAACGGGGCCGATAGCACGACTCCGACACGTCCAAACTGACCCACTACCAGGCAGTGGGTAGTGGGTCAGTTTGTCCAAACTGACCCACTACCAGGCAGTGCAGGGATTTGGATAAGGCCCACATCTGAGGCATACTGTTCGGGTTGCCTTGAGCCGGGTTCGCCCCCATTGGGAGCGGTGCCGCGCAAGGTATACGACCGGCGCCCAAACGGGCGCGTCCGGTCCCAACCACGGAGCGCGACGGTTTTTCACCGCGCCTGCGGGGCTGCGTTAGGGCGACACACCCGACCGCGGGGGCCGGAGCACCAGGACAGGTAAAGAGCGGCGGCAACAGCCAGCGCGACGCCTTCGGGCGAGAGCGCATGACCACCGTGTCCCGCTATGGGACCGAGCAGGAATGAAGGTAGGAGAAGCGTGGCGGGACAAAAGATCCGCATCAGGCTCAAGGCCTACGACCATGAGGCCATTGATGCCTCGGCGCGCAAGATCGTGGAGACGGTCACCCGTACCGGCGCGAGCGTGGTTGGTCCAGTGCCGCTGCCGACGGAAAAGAACGTGTACTGCGTCATCCGCTCCCCGCATAAGTACAAGGACTCGCGGGAGCACTTCGAGATGCGTACGCACAAGCGACTCATCGACATCCTCGACCCGACGCCGAAGACCGTTGACGCACTCATGCGCATCGATCTTCCGGCGAGCGTCGACGTCAATATCCAGTAGGAGACCCGAAAGAAATGGCTAGAAAAGGCATTTTGGGCACCAAGCTGGGCATGACACAGGTGTTCGACGAGAACAACCGCGTCGTCCCCGTGACGGTCGTCAAGGCCGGACCCAATGTGGTGACCCGCATCCGCACGCCCGAGCGTGACGGCTACAGCGCTGTGCAGCTCGCCTACGGCGAGATCAGCCCCCGCAAGGTGAACAAGCCCGTCACCGGTCAGTACGCCGCCGCCGGGATCAACCCGCGCCGGCATCTGGCCGAGCTTCGTCTGGACGACGAGGCCGCGGCCGCCGAGTACGAGGTTGGCCAGGAGCTGACGGCGGAGATCTTCGCCGACGGCGCCTACGTCGATGTCACCGGCACCTCCAAGGGCAAGGGCTTCGCCGGCACGATGAAGCGTCACGGCTTCAAGGGCCAGGGCGCCAGCCACGGTGCCCAGGCAGTGCACCGCCGGCCGGGTTCGATCGGTGGCTGCGCCACCCCGGGTCGTGTCTTCAAGGGCACCCGGATGTCGGGCCGGATGGGTAGCGATCGCGTCACCACACAGAACCTGGTGGTGCACAAGGTTGATGCCGAGAACGGCGTGCTGTTGATCAAGGGCGCGGTTCCCGGGCGCAACGGCGGGCTCGTTGTGGTTCGCACGGCAGTCAAACGAGGTGGGAAGTGACTCTCAAGATTGACGTTCGCACTCCGGACGGCAAGAAGGACGGCAGCGTCGAGCTGCCTGCCGAGCTGTTCGATGTAGAACCCAACATCGCATTGATGCACCAGGTGGTGACCGCGCAACTGGCCGCCAAGCGCCAGGGCACGCACGCCACCAAGACTCGCGCTCAGGTCTCCGGCGGCGGCAAGAAGCCGTACCGGCAGAAGGGCACCGGCCGCGCCCGTCAGGGTTCGACCCGCGCACCGCAGTTCACCGGCGGTGGCGTCGTTCACGGCCCGCAGCCGCGTGACTACAGCGAACGGACGCCCAAGAAGATGATCCGTGCCGCCCTGCGCGGTGCGCTGTCGGACCGGGCTCGCAATGAGCGGATCCACGCCGTCACCGAGCTGCTGAGCGGTCAGACTCCGTCGACCAAGAGCGCCAAGGCGTTCCTGGGCGCGCTGACCGACCGCCGCAAGGTGCTGGTCGTGATCGGCCGCAGCGACGAGGTCGGCGCGAAGAGCGTGCGCAACCTTCCCGGTGTGCACGTGATCTCGCCGGATCAGCTCAACACCTACGACGTGCTCAACGCCGACGACGTGGTGTTCAGCGTGGAAGCGCTGGATGCCTACATCAGCTCGAACACCAAACAGGACGAGGAGGTTTCGGCCTGATGGCAACCATCACTGATCCCCGCGACATCATCCTGGCCCCGGTCATCTCGGAGAAGTCCTATGGACTGATCGAGGACAACGTCTACACGTTCGTCGTCGCACCCGGCTCGAACAAGACGCAGATCAAGATCGCCATCGAGAAGATCTTCAAGGTGAAGGTCGACTCGGTGAACACGCTGAACCGGCAGGGTAAGCGCAAGCGCACCCGCGTCGGCTACGGACAGCGCAAGAGCACCAAGCGCGCGATCGTGACCCTGGCCCCCGGCAGCAAGCCGATCGACCTTTTCGGAGCACCGGCGTAGTCCGGCAACGAATAGAACTCAGGAATAGATAATGGGAATTCGCAAGTACAAGCCGACGACCCCCGGTCGCCGCGGTGCCAGCGTCTCCGATTTCTCCGAGATCACTCGCTCGACTCCGGAGAAGTCGCTGATCCGTCCGCTGCACGGAACCGGCGGTCGTAACGCGCACGGTCGAATCACCACCCGTCACAAGGGCGGCGGGCACAAGCGTGCCTACCGGGTGATCGACTTCCGTCGTAACGACAAGGACGGCGTCAACGCCAAGGTCGCACACATCGAGTACGACCCGAACCGCACCGCGAACATCGCGCTGCTGCACTACCTGGACGGCGAGAAGCGCTACATCATTGCGCCGCAGGGTCTTTCGCAGGGTGACATCGTGGAGTCGGGCGCCAACGCCGACATCAAGCCCGGTAACAACCTGCCGCTGCGCAACATCCCGGCCGGTACCGTCATCCACGCCGTCGAGCTGCGTCCCGGCGGCGGTGCCAAGCTGGCCCGCTCGGCCGGCTCGAGCATCCAGCTGCTGGGCAAGGAAGGCACCTACGCCTCGCTGCGTATGCCCTCGGGTGAAATCCGTCGCGTCGACGTGCGCTGCCGCGCCTCCGTCGGCGAGGTCGGCAACGCCGAGCAGGCCAACATCAACTGGGGCAAGGCCGGCCGCATGCGGTGGAAGGGCAAGCGTCCCACCGTTCGTGGTGTCGTGATGAACCCGGTCGACCACCCGCACGGTGGTGGCGAGGGCAAGACCTCCGGTGGTCGCCACCCGGTCAGCCCGTGGGGCAAGCCCGAGGGCCGTACCCGCAAGCCCAACAAGCCGAGCGACAAGCTCATCGTCCGACGCCGGCGCACCGGCAAGAATAAGCGCTAGGAGTAGCCAGCGATGCCACGCAGCCTGAAGAAGGGCCCGTTCGTCGACGACCATCTGCTCAAGAAGGTCGACGTCCAGAACGAGAAGAGCACCAAGCAGGTCATCAAGACCTGGTCGCGTCGTTCGACCATCATCCCGGACTTCATCGGTCACACCTTCGCCGTCCACGACGGTCGTAAGCATGTGCCGGTGTTCGTCACCGAGTCGATGGTCGGCCACAAGTTGGGCGAGTTCGCCCCGACGCGCACATTCAAGGGTCACATCAAGGACGACCGGAAGAGTAAGCGGCGATGACGACGACGACTGAATTCCCTTCCGCCACCGCCGTGGCGAAATATGTGGGGATCTCGGCGAGCAAGGCACGCCGGGTGATCAACCTGGTGCGCGGCAAGTCGGTTGAAGAGGCTCTGGACATCCTGCGCTGGGCACCACAGCAGGCCAGCGAGCCGGTCGCCAAGGTGATCGCCTCGGCCGCCGCGAACGCGCAGAACAACGAAGGCCTGGACCCGGCGACCCTGGTGGTCGCGACGGTCATGGCCGACGAGGGCCCCACCGCCAAGCGCATCCGGCCGCGTGCGCAGGGTCGCGCGTACCGAATCCGCAAGCGCACCAGCCACATCACCGTGATTGTCGAGAGCCGCCCGGCACGCAGCGAGCGTGCCTCGGCCTCGGCGAGCGCGGCTCGCTCGCGGCGGGCGCAGGGCAGCAAGGCTGCTGCGACTGCTCCGGCCAAGAAGGCTCCGGCTAAGAAGGCTCCGGCCAAGAAGGCTTCCGCCGCCAAGGCGACGGCCGAACAGACAAAGGAGGGCTCGGAGTAGTGGGCCAGAAAATCAACCCCCACGGCTTCCGGCTCGGTATCACCACCGACTGGAAGTCCCGGTGGTACGCCGACAAGCAGTACGCCGACTACGTCAAGGAAGACGTGGCGATCCGGCGGCTGCTGGCCACCGGCCTCGAGCGTGCTGGCATCGCCGACGTGGAGATCGAGCGCACCCGTGACCGGGTCCGCGTCGACATCCACACCGCGCGTCCGGGCATCGTGATCGGCCGTCGTGGCACCGAGGCCGACCGCATCCGCGCCGACCTGGAGAAGCTGACCGGCAAGCAGGTCCAGCTGAACATCCTTGAGGTGAAGAACCCCGAGTCGGTCGCGCAACTGGTTGCCCAGGGTGTCGCCGAGCAGTTGAGCAACCGTGTGGCGTTCCGCCGCGCGATGCGCAAGGCCATCCAGTCGGCCATGCGCCAGCCCAACGTCAAGGGCATCCGCGTGCAGTGCTCGGGTCGCCTCGGTGGCGCCGAGATGAGCCGCTCGGAGTTCTACCGCGAAGGCCGGGTACCGCTGCACACCCTGCGCGCCGACATCGACTACGGGCTCTACGAGGCGAAGACCACGTTCGGCCGCATCGGCGTGAAGGTGTGGATCTACAAGGGCGACATCGTCGGTGGCAAGCGTGAGCTGACCGCCGCCGCACCCGCCGCCGACCGCCCGCGCCGCGAGCGTCCGTCGGGTGCCACCCGTCCGCGCCGCAGCGGTGCCTCGGGTACCACCGCGACGAGCACCGAAGCCGGCCGCGCTGCCAGTGAAGAGACCGCCGAGTCGGCAGTCCCGGTCACCGCGGAGGCTCCCGCTATCGAGCCCGCCGCTGAAAGCACGGAGAGCTAAATCATGTTGATTCCCCGTAAAGTCAAGCACCGCAAGCAACACCACCCCAGACAGCGTGGTATTGCCAGCGGTGGCACGTCGGTGACTTTCGGTGACTACGGCATCCAGGCACTGGAGCACGCTTACGTCACCAACCGGCAGATCGAGTCCGCTCGTATCGCCATCAACCGGCACATCAAGCGTGGCGGCAAGGTGTGGATCAACATCTTCCCGGACCGCCCGCTGACCAAGAAGCCCGCGGAAACCCGCATGGGTTCGGGCAAGGGCTCACCGGAATGGTGGGTGTCCAACGTCAAGCCCGGCCGCGTGCTGTTCGAGCTGAGCTACCCCGACGAGAAGGTCGCCAGGGAAGCCCTGACCCGCGCCATCCACAAGCTGCCGATCAAGGCACGCATCGTTACCCGAGAGGAGCAGTTCTGATGGCCGTAGGCGTCAGTGCCGGTGAACTGCGTGAACTCACCGAAGAAGAGTTGACCGACAAGCTGCGGGAATCCAAGGAAGAGCTGTTCAATCTGCGCTTCCAGATGGCGACCGGTCAGTTGGACAACAATCGCCGGCTTCGCACCGTGCGTCAGGAGATTGCGCGCATCTACACCGTGCTGCGCGAACGTGAACTGGGTCTGGCCTCCGGACCCGCTGGTGAGGAATCGTGATGGCAGAAACAAAGGGACCCAACCACACTCCGCGCACCGAGGAGACGCGTGGCCGTCGTAAGACGGTCATCGGCTACGTGGTCAGCGACAAGATGCAGAAGACGATCGTCGTCGAACTCGAGTCGCGCACGAAGCACCCGAAGTACGGCAAGATCATCCGCACGACCACGAAGGTCAAGGCGCACGACGAGAACGGTGTCGCCGGTGTCGGCGATCGCGTCTCCCTGATGGAGACCCGTCCGTTGTCGGCCACCAAGCGCTGGCGCCTGGTCGACGTCCTCGAGCGGGCCAAGTAACACTTCGTTCCTGAGAAACGCACGCCACGGCGGTTATGCCGCGGCGTGCGTTTGTCTTTGCGTCGGTCCTACGAATTCACCCAGAGCGGACCCGGAATCACCCGAAACCGGTCCGCCGCATGGGAGTCTGTGTCTGCGGTATTACCGGAGGCAGTCTCGAGGATTGGGGAACGCTATGACCACGGAGTTCAACGGCAAGATCGCACTCGACATCCGTGACTCCGAGCCGGACTGGGGCCCCTACGCCGCGCCGAAGGCCCCGGACAACGCACCCAATGTGCTCTACCTGGTGTGGGATGACATCGGCATCGCCACGTGGGACTGCTTCGGCGGGCTGGTGTCGATGCCGGCGATGACGCGGCTCGCCGAGCGCGGCGTTCGGCTCTCGCAGTTCCACACCACCGCGTTGTGTTCCCCGACCAGGGCGTCGCTGCTGACCGGGCGCAATTCCACCACGGTCGGGATGGCCATGGTCGAAGAGTTCACCGAAGGTTTTCCCGGTATCAACGGCCGCATTCCCGATGACACCGCGCTGATTTCGGAGGTGCTCGCCGAGCGCGGGTACAACACCTATTGCGTCGGTAAGTGGCACCTCACCCCGATCGAAGAGTCCAACCTCGCGGCCACCCGCAGGCACTGGCCGCTGTCGCGCGGCTTCGAGCGGTTCTACGGGTTCATGGGCGGGGAGACCGACCAGTGGTACCCCGAGCTGGTCTACGACGGACATCCCGTCGAGCCGCCCGCCACCCCGGAGGAGGGCTACCACCTCTCGAAAGACCTGGCGGACAAGGCAATCGAATTCATCCGCGACTCGACCATGGTTGCCCCGGAAAAGCCGTGGTTCACCTACCTGTGCCCGGGGGCGGGCCACGCGCCGCACCACGTGTTCAAGGAATGGGCCGACCGCTACGCCGGCGAGTTCGATATGGGCTACGAGCGCTACCGCGAGATCGTCCTGGCGAACCAGAAGAAGCTCGGCATCGTCCCGCCCGATACCGAACTGTCCGGGGTGAACCCGTACGCGGATGTCACCGGACCCAACGGCGAGCCGTGGCCGCTGCAGGACACCGTGCGCCCGTGGGATTCGCTCGACGACGAGGAGAAGCGGCTGTTCGCCCGGATGGCCGAGGTGTTCGCCGGGTTCCTGTCCTACACCGATGCCCAAATCGGCAGGGTGCTGGACTATCTGGAGGAATCCGGGCAGCTGGACAACACCATCGTGGTCGTGATCTCCGACAACGGCGCCAGCGGCGAGGGCGGACCCAACGGCTCGGTCAATGAGGGCAAGTTCTTCAACGGCTATGTGGACACCGTCGAGGAGAGCATGCCGTTCTTCGACGTATTGGGTTCTCCGGCAACGTACAACCACTACCCGATCGGGTGGGCGATGGCGTTCAATACGCCGTACAAGCTCTACAAGCGCTACGCCTCCCATGAAGGTGGCATCGCCGACACCGCGATCATCTCCTGGCCCAACGGAATTGCGGCACACGGCGAGGTCCGCGACAACTACGTCAACGTCTCCGACATCACGCCGACGATCTACGAGCTGCTGGGCATCGAGCCACCGCAGACCGTGAAAGGCATCGCGCAAAAGCCGCTCGATGGAGTGAGTTTCAAGGCCGCACTGGATGATTCGACCGCCGCGACCGGAAAGGAGACCCAGTTCTACACGATGCTGGGCACCCGCGGCATCTGGCACAAGGGCTGGTTCGCCAATACGGTGCACCCCGCGGCGCCCTCGGGCTGGTCGCATTTCGACGCCGACCGCTGGGAGCTGTACAACATCGAAAAGGACCGCAGTCAGTGCCACGATGTGGCCGCCGAGCACCCCGAGAAGCTGGCCGAGTTGCAGAAGCTGTGGTTCGCCGAGGCCGAAAAGTACAACGGCCTACCGCTTTCCGACCTCAACGTGTTCGAGATGGTCACCCGCACCCGCCCGTCGCTGGCCGGCGACCGGTCGAGCTACGTGTATTACCCGCACACCGCCCCGGTTGCGATGGGCGCGTGCGTGTCGATCAACGGCCGCTCGTTCTCGGTGCTCGCCGAGGTGAGCGTCGACAGTCCGGACGTGCAGGGCGTGTTGCTCAAACAGGGCGCCGGACATGGCGGATACGTCTTGTTCGTCGCCGACGGCCGGCTGCAGTTCGTCTACAACTTCTTCGGCGAGGACGAACAGCGGGTGATCGCGCCCGACCCCGTGCCGCTGGGTGAGCACATCCTGGGAGTGGCATACGCCCGGACCGGCGTCGTCGACGGCAGCCACACGCCGCTCGGTGACGTCACCCTCTACGTCGACGGCGAGGCGGTGGCCACCCTGGCCGGAGTCAGAGCCCATCCGTTCACGTTCGGATTGGCCGGCGGCGGGGTCAGCGTGGGACGCAATCTCGGCCAGCCGGTGTCAAACGCGTTCGTGGCGCCGTTCGACTTCAGCGGGGGCACCATCTCCCGGGTGGTCGTCGATGTGTCGGGCAGTCCGTATGTCGACGCGGAGCGCCAACTCGCGGCGGCCTTCGCCAGGGACTGACCCTCACGTCATACTGGTGAGGTGACTCGGCTGGTGTGCGCCGCTGCGGCGGTTGTGTTATTGGCCGCCCCGGGCGTTGCCGCGTGTGCGCGCAACAGTGATGGCACAGCCGTGAAGGTCGAAGCGTCAACGTCGTCGACCGTGCTGGCGCCCTCGGCGACCAACGTGACCGACACACCCGAATCCTCGGAGCCGGGCGTGCTGGAAACCACCCGCGCGCCGATTCCACCCGACGCCACGGTGTGCCGTCCCGAACAACCAGGCCCCACCGCGGTCGCTGCTGTCGCGGACCCCGTCGCACCCAAGATCAGAGTCCGAGTGCCACCGGGATGGTCGTCGACCCCCGGCACCGGTGATGTCGGCGCGCTGCTGTCCGGGCCGGACGACATGGTCGCCGAGGTCACCATCGCGGCGACCCCGCTGGACCCGACCGCGGCGTTCACGCGGTACGGCGACGACGTGATGGCCAGGTATCCGATCAGCACCCTGAGCCTGCTGCCCGGCGACGTCTGCGGCTTCAGCGGGCAGAAGCTGATGGGCACCTGGGCCAGGGACCCCGACGAATCACTCGAATATCAGGACCGGATCGCCCATATCTGGACCAACACCGGCAACTATCTGGTCGCGGTGCATGTGGAGGCGCCGTCGGGGACTCCTGATTTCGATGCCGCCGCCTCGGTGCTGACCGACGAATTCAGCATCGTCATACCCTGAGTCCATGCTCACCGAGCTCGTCGCATTGCCAGGCGGGTCGTTCCGGATGGGGTCGACCAGCTTTTATCCCGAAGAAGCGCCGATCCACACCGCGACCGTCGGCGCGTTCGCCATCGAGCGGCACCCGGTGACCAACGCCCAGTTCGCCGCCTTCGTCGAAGCCACCGGCTACGTCACGATCGCCGAGCGCCCACTCGATCCGGCGTTGTATCCCGGTGTCGCCGAGGCTGATCTGCAGCCCGGCGCACTGGTGTTCCGGCCGACGCCGGGCCCGGTGAATCTGCGGGACTGGCGACAGTGGTGGGACTGGGCGCCGGGCGCGAGCTGGCGTGCGCCGTTCGGTTCCGGTAGCGATATCGCCGACAAGCCGGACCACCCCGTCGTCCAGGTCGCCTATCCCGACGCGATCGCGTATGCCGGCTGGGCCGGCCGGCGACTGCCGACCGAGGCGGAGTGGGAGTGCGCGGCCCGGGCGGGCTGCACCGCGGCCTACGCCTGGGGTGACGACCCGGGCGTCGGGGGAGCGTTGATGGCCAACACCTGGCAGGGGCGCTTCCCGTATCGCAACGACGGCGCACTCGGCTGGGTGGGCACCTCGCCGGTGGGGACCTTCCCCTCGAACGGCTACGGGCTGGTCGACATGATCGGCAATGTCTGGGAATGGACGACCACGCAGTTCTCCGCTCACCACGTCGTCCCTGGGGCAGGAGCGAAGCGACCCGGGGATGGGGGAAGCCAGCAGAATTCCTGCTGCCCGCCGCCCACCGAACCCGATCCAGCGGTCAACCAGACCCTCAAAGGCGGGTCGCATCTCTGCGCCCCTGAGTACTGCCACCGGTACCGGCCGGCCGCGCGCTCCCCGCAATCACAGGACAGCTCGACGACCCACATCGGGTTCCGGTGCGTGATGGATTCCTGAGCCGCGCCGAGATCGACGAAATGTCGCGATCCACTCGCACTTCTGCGGCCGTTTGTCGGTTTGGGCGGGAGAAGTGCGAGGATTTGGAGCTTTTCCGCTCGTCACCTAGTATTTAGGGGTTGCCCAGGGCAGACCTCGGTTATCTCATGCGAGAAAACCCTGCGTGCTCTTTGGGCGACAAAGACCGCGCACGTCAGGTCGGTATCTGCCGTGCACACAGAAATAACCAGGTCGAGGAGATCTAGTGATTCAGCAGGAATCGCGGCTCAAGGTCGCCGACAACACTGGCGCCAAGGAGATCTTGTGCATCCGTGTTCTGGGTGGCTCGTCGCGGCGCTACGCCGGCATCGGCGATGTGATTGTGGCGACCGTCAAGGACGCCATCCCCGGTGGCAACGTCAAGCGCGGTGACGTGGTCAAGGCCGTCATCGTGCGCACCGTCAAGGAGCGCCGCCGGGCTGACGGAAGTTACATCAAGTTCGACGAGAACGCCGCCGTCATCATCAAGAACGACAACGATCCGCGTGGCACCCGCATCTTCGGCCCGGTCGGGCGCGAGCTGCGTGAGAAGAAGTTCATGAAGATCGTTTCGCTGGCCCCGGAGGTGTTGTAAATGAAGGTGCACAAGGGCGACACCGTTCTGGTCACCGCCGGTAAGGACAAGGGCGCCAAGGGCAAGGTCATCGAGGCCTACCCGACTCGCAACAAGGTCCTCGTCGAGGGCGTCAACCGCATCAAGAAGCACACCGCGCAGTCGGCCAACGAGCGTGGCGCGTCCTCGGGCGGCATCGTCACGCAGGAGGCGGCAATCCACGTTTCCAACGTGATGGTGGTCGACTCCGACGGCAACCCGACCCGCGTCGGCTACCGCGTCGACGAGGAGACCGGCAAGAAGGTCCGGGTCTCGAAGCGCAATGGCAAGGACATCTGACATGACCACCGCAGAAGACACTGTGAAGGTTCAGCCCCGGCTGAAGGCGCGCTACCGCGAAGAGATCAAGGCAGCGCTCAACAACGAGTTCAACTACGCCAACGTCATGCAGATCCCCGGCGTGGTCAAGGTCGTCGTCAACATGGGTGTCGGTGACGCTGCCCGCGACGCCAAGCTGATCAACGGCGCGGTCAACGACCTCGCGCTGATCACCGGCCAAAAGCCCGAGATCCGCAAGGCCCGCAAGTCGATCGCACAGTTCAAGCTGCGCGAGGGCATGCCGATCGGCGCACGGGTTACCCTGCGCGGCGACCGCATGTGGGAGTTCCTCGACCGGCTGGTGTCGATCGCGCTGCCGCGTATCCGCGACTTCCGCGGCCTGAGCCCCAAGCAGTTCGACGGCCACGGCAACTACACCTTCGGGCTCTCCGAGCAGTCGGTGTTCCACGAGATCGACGTGGACTCGATCGACCGGCCCCGCGGCATGGACATCACTGTCGTCACTTCGGCGACGAACGACGACGAAGGTCGGGCGCTGCTGCGCGCGCTGGGCTTCCCCTTCAAGGAGAACTGAGCAGATGGCAAAGAAGGCACTGGTCAACAAGGCCAATAAGAAGCCGAAGTTCGCCGTGCGGGGCTACACCCGCTGCAACAGGTGCGGACGTCCCCACGCCGTGTACCGCAAGTTCGGCCTGTGCCGAATCTGCTTGCGGGAGATGGCCCACGCCGGCGAACTGCCCGGTGTGCAGAAGTCCAGCTGGTAACAGACCCCTACAGAACAGGTGCGCAGCAGGCCCCCCAAGGGAATCAGCCCAGGGGGAACCGTTGCGAGGAAGGTAGACAGGCCCAGTCATGACTATGACGGACCCGATCGCAGACTTCTTGACACGTCTGCGCAACGCCAATTCGGCGTATCACGACGAAGTGACCTTGCCGCACAGCAAGATCAAGGCGAACATCGCCGAGATCCTCAAGCGCGAGGGTTACATCAGCGATTTCCGGACCGAGGATGCTCGGGTCGGCAAGTCGCTGGTTGTTTCGCTCAAGTACGGCCCCAACCGCGAGCGCAGTCTCGCGGGGTTGCGCCGGGTGTCCAAGCCCGGTCTGCGGGTGTACGCGAAATCCACCAATCTTCCGCGGGTGCTCGGCGGGCTGGGCGTGGCGATCATCTCCACGTCTTCAGGCCTGCTGACCGACCGTCAGGCAGCCCGATCCGGCGTGGGCGGCGAAGTCCTCGCCTACGTGTGGTGAGGGAGGCTTAGACATGTCGCGTATTGGAAAGCAGCCGGTGGCGATTCCCGCCGGTGTAGATGTGACGATCGACGGTCAGAACGTGTCGGTCAAGGGCCCGAAGGGCACGCTGGAACTGGCGATCGCTGAGCCGATCACCGTGGCGCGCAACGACGATGGCGCCATCGTGGTCAGCCGGCCCGACGACGAGCGGCTCAGCCGTTCGCTGCATGGGTTGTCGCGCACGCTGGTGTCCAACCTGGTGACCGGTGTGACCGAGGGTTACACCACCAAGTTGGAGATCTTCGGCGTCGGTTACCGCGTGCAGCTCAAGGGCAGCAACCTCGAGTTCGCGCTCGGGTACAGCCATCCCGTGGTCATCGAGGCTCCGGAGGGCATCACCTTCGCGGTGGAGACGCCCACCAAGTTCTCGGTCACGGGTATCGACAAGCAGAAGGTCGGTCAGATCTCGGCCAACATCCGTCGGCTGCGCCGCCCGGACCCGTACAAGGGCAAGGGCGTGCGCTACGAGGGTGAGCAGATCCGCCGCAAGGTCGGAAAGACAGGTAAGTAAGCCATGGCTCAAGCACAGAAAGCAGCCACCGATCGCACCCCGATCGGCACGAGTGTCTCGGCCGCGCGCCGGGTTTCGCGCCTCCGTCGGCACAATCGGCTGCGCAAGAAGGTCGTCGGCACCGCCGAGCGGCCCCGCCTCGTGGTCAACCGCTCCTCGCGGCACATCCACGTGCAGCTCGTCAATGACGCCGACGGCACCACGCTCGCGGCGGCCTCGTCCATCGAGGCCGACGTCCGTGCTGTCGAAGGCGACAAGAAGGCGCACAGCGTGCGAGTCGGTCAGCTGATCGCCGAGCGCGCCAAGGCCGCAGGTGTCGATGCCGTGGTGTTCGACCGCGGTGGTAACACCTACGGCGGCCGGATCGCGGCGCTGGCCGATGCCGCCCGCGAGAACGGACTGAAATTCTAATGACTTACAACGGAAGGACCGCATGATGTCGGAGCAGAGCGCAGCGCCGGATACCGGCGCCCCCTCAGCCGGCACCCGGACCGACGTACAGCGCGGCGGCGGACGTGACGACCGCGGTGGCCGAGGCCGCCGTGACGATCGCGGCGACCGTGGCGGACGCGGCGGTCGCGATGGCGGCGAGAAGAGCAACTACCTTGAGCGCGTTGTCACGATCAACCGTGTCTCCAAGGTGGTCAAGGGTGGTCGTCGGTTCAGCTTCACCGCACTGGTGATCGTCGGCGACGGCAACGGACTGGTCGGCGTCGGCTACGGCAAGGCTAAAGAGGTCCCGGCCGCTATCGCCAAGGGTGTCGAGGAAGCTCGCAAGAACTTCTTCCGCGTCCCGCTGATCGGTGGCACCGTCACCCATCCCGTGCAGGGCGAGGCTGCGGCCGGTGTCGTGATGCTGCGTCCGGCCAGCCCCGGTACCGGTGTCATCGCCGGTGGTGCATGCCGCGCGGTGCTGGAATGCGCTGGCGTGCATGACGTTCTGGCCAAGTCGCTGGGCAGTGACAACGCGATCAACGTGGTTCACGCCACCGTCGCCGCGCTCAAGCTGCTGCAGCGTCCCGAAGAGGTAGCCGCCCGTCGTGGGCTGCCGATCGAAGACGTCGCGCCGGCCGGCATGCTGCGCGCCCGTCGGGAAAGCGATGCGCTGGCTGCTGCAGCCGCGCGTGAAGGAAGCGCATAACCATGGCAGACCTGAAGATCACCCAGGTGCGCGGCATCGTCGGTGCCCGCTGGAAGCAGCGTGAGAGCCTGCGGACCCTGGGGCTGAAGAAGATTCGCCAGTCGGTGGTTCGCGAGGACACCCCGCAGACGCGCGGTCTGATCAACGTCGTACACCACCTCGTTGAGGTTGAGGAAGTCAAATGAGCGTCATCAAACTGCACGACCTGAAGCCGGCTCCCGGCTCCAAGACCGCGAAGACTCGCGTCGGTCGCGGTGAGGGCTCCAAGGGCAAGACGGCCGGCCGTGGCACCAAGGGCACCAAGGCCCGCAAGAACGTGCCGGTGACCTTCGAGGGCGGGCAGATGCCGATCCACATGCGGCTGCCCAAGCTCAAGGGTTTCCGTAACCGGTTCCGCACCGAGTACGCCGTCGTCAACGTCGGCGACATCGCCAAGGCCTTCCCGCAGGGCGGCACCATCGGTGTCGACGAGTTGTTGGCCAGCGGCCTGGTTCGCAAGAACGTGCTCGTCAAGGTGCTCGGAGACGGCAAGTTGGCCGCCAAGGTCGACGTCACCGCACACAAGTTCAGCGGCAGCGCCCGCGAGGCCATCACGGCCGCAGGCGGTTCGGCCACCGAGCTGTAGCCCTCGCGAGCAGACACAAAGGCTCCCGCACGCCCGGCGTGTCGGGAGCTTTTGCGTCTGCTCGGCGAGCTAGCTCAGCTGCGAAATGACTTCGGCGGCACGGCGTTCCATCTGCTCGCGATCCTCGGCCAGGCTTGCCCCGGTCGGATTCGGCACTGCGTGAGGCGATCGACGGCCGGCGCGCAGACGATGCTCCAGCGGGGCGATCAACGGCGCAGGCCCGAATGCCCAGCCACCTTCGAAGCCGTCGACGTCGAACTGCGGTATCGAGATCGAGTAGCTCACCCCACCACTTTACGAGCGCGCCGGCCGGCACCGCGGCCCGCGCCGGTAGCCTCGACTGTATGTTCGCCTTCCTGCCCGCTGTCCCGGGTGCCGACGACATCCGCGACGCGCTGCGCCGCATCGACACCGCCCGGCACCACGGAGTGCCCGATGGCTGCGTCCTGGAGCTCGACCTACAGTCCGTGCCGCCGGAGGCCAGCGGCTTCGATCCGCTGACCTTCATCACCGGCGGTGGCCGGACGATGTTGCTGCGCGACGCCGTCGCCGCGATTCACCGCGCCGCCGAGGATCCGCGGGTGGCCGGACTGATTGCGCGGGTGCAGCTTTCGGCAGCACCGGCCGGAGCGGTACAGGAGCTGCGGGCAGCCATCGCCGCGTTCACCGCCGTCAAGCCGTCGCTGGCCTGGGCGGAGACCTATCCGGGCACGCTGTCTTATTACCTGGCCTCGGCGTTCTCGGAGGTGTGGATGCAGCCCACGGGCACCGTCGGCCTGATCGGGTTCGCCACCAACGCGCTATTTCTGCGCGAAGCGCTGGGCAAGGCCGGCATCGAAGCCCAGTTCGTCGCCCGCGGCGAGTACAAGTCGGCGGTCAACCTGTTCACCCAGGATCACTACACCGACGCCCACCGGGAGGCCGATGCCCGGCTGATCGCCAGTCTGCACAGCCAGGTGTGGCAGGCCATCGCCGAGTCGCGGCACATCGAGGTCGCGGCCGTCGACGAGCTGGCCAACCGCGCGCCGCTGCTGCGCGACGACGCGGTCACCGGCCACCTGGTCGACCGCATCGGATTCCGCGACGAGGCCTACAGCCGTATCGCTGAACTCATTGGCGTGGAAGGCATCTCCCCTGAGACCGGTGACGCCGACTCCGACGACAACGCCCCACCGCGACTGTTCCTGTCCCGCTACGCGCAGATCCGCAAGAGTGGACCGCCGGTGCCGATGCCATCAGTGCCGGGCCGCAAGAAACGCCCGAGGATCGCGGTGGTCACGGTCGCCGGGTCAATCGTCAGCGGCCGCGGCGGTCCCCAGGGGCTTCCGTTCGGACGCTCCAGCGCCGGTGGTGACACCATCGGCGCCGCGCTGCGGCAGGTCGCCGGCGACGACGATGTGGCGGCTGTGGTGGTGCGGGTCGATAGCCCGGGCGGGTCGGTGTCCGCCTCGGAGACCATCTGGCGGGAAGTGACGCGGGTGCGCGGCAAGGGCAAGCCGGTCGTGGCCTCGATGGGTGCGGTGGCCGCCTCGGGCGGCTACTACATCGCCATGGGGGCCGACGCCATCGTGGCCAATCCGGGAACGATCACCGGCTCCATCGGCGTGCTGACCGGCAAGCTGGTGGCCCGCGAACTCAAGGAGCGTCTCGGGGTCGGTTCGGACAGTGTGCGGACCAACGACAACGCCGATGCCTGGTCGGTCAACGCGCCGTTCACTGAGGATCAGCAGGCTCTGGTGGAGGCCGAGGCTGATTTGTTCTACGCCGATTTCATCCAACGGGTCGCCGAGGCGCGCCACATGTCGGTCGAGGCCGTCGACGCGGTAGCCCGCGGCCGGGTGTGGACGGGTGCCGACGCTCTCGAGCGCGGACTGGTGGACGAACTCGGCGGGCTGCGAACCGCGGTGCAGCGGGCCAAGGTGCTTGCCGGAATCGACGTCGACGACGAGATTGAGCTGGTCAGCTATCCCAGCTCGTCATTGCGGGACTTCCTGCGCCCCAAGCCCTCTTCGCAGCCTGCGGCGGCATCGCTGCCCGAGGCCGTCACGGCATTGCTGGGTCAGTCGGTCAGGGGTGTGCTGGATCAGGGCGAGCGGGCGCTGACCGGAACGAGTCTGCTCTGGCTGGGCTTTAACCCAGAGTGGCGCTGACGTAGACGATTTCGCCGAAGGGGTTGTTGTCGTTCTCGTCCGGCTCGGGCGGCGTCGGTAATCCGCTGCGCCGGAACAGCTCATCGCTGGGAGTGCCGGTCACGTCCCAGCCGTTGCCGCCCAGGTATTCGATCACGTGGCTGCGTGGGCCGGCATAGACCAGCGAGCCCATGTCGAGATCCAGGCCCTGATCACGGGCCTTGGCCGTCATATCGGAGCCCTTCTCGGCATCGAAATCCATGATGCCGGGCACATATTCGGTGGCCACGGTGCTACCGGGCGCGCTCAGCGAGGTAATGGTGTCGAACAGCCGGTCCTGTGCTTCCGAGGGCAGGTAGACGAGCAGTCCTTCGGCCAGCCACGCGGTGGGTGCGCCGGGGTTGAAGCCGGCGGCGAGCAATGCGGCAGGCCAGTCCTCGCGCAGATCGATGCCGACAGTGTGGCGTTGCGCGGTGGGCGTGGCACCCAATCCGTCGAACACACCGGTTTTGAAGTCGATAACCTGAGGCTGGTCGATCTCGAACACGACGGTGCCCGCCGGCCACGGCAGCCGATACGCGCGAGCGTCCAGGCCGGAAGCCAGGATCACCGCCTGCCGGATACCGCCTGTTGCAGCCCAGGTGAAGTAGTCGTCAAAGAATTTGGTGCGCACGGCCATTACGTCGATCATGGCCTGTGCCCGCTCGGGGGTGACATCGCTGAACAGTGACGCGTCGAGCTCGCCGTCGATCATCTTGACGAAGAAGTCGACACCGACGGCCCGGACGAGAGGGTCGGCGAACGGGTCGTCGATCAACTGGCGGGGATCCTTGGTGGCCAAGGCGCGTCCGGCGGCGACAGCCGTCGCGGTGGCGCCCACGCTGGAAGCCAGGTCCCAGCTGTCGTTGTCGGTGCGTGCCATGTCTTCTCCTAGGAAAGTGTCGCCGAGATGTACTGGAAGCCGGTGAACTGCTCGGCCATCTCGTCGTCGTCGTCGTTCTCGAATCCGTTGGCTTCGAACAGTTCCTGAACGAGTTCGCCGGTGACGTGCCAGCCGAGGCTGTCGAGAAACTCGATCACGTGGCTGCGCTCGCCGTGGAACACCAGATCCGCGAGATCATCGTGGAAGCCGAGCTTGCGCCAGCGCTCCTCGCCGTCGTGATCCGCGCCGTCGGCGCCACCGGTGAACGCCCCCATGCTCGGGATGAACTCGGTGGCCAGTCTGCTGCCGGCCGGGCTCAGCGAGGTGATGTGCTCGAACAACCCGTCCTGGGCGTCCGGCGGCAGATAGATGAGCAGGCCCTCGGCGATCCACGCCGTCGGCTGGCACGGATCGAAACCATTGGCGCGCAACGCAGTCGGCCAGTCGTCACGCAGATCGATCCCGATGGTGTGCAGGCCGGCGGTCGGGATGGCCCCGAGCCCGCGCAGGGTGGTTGCCTTGAAATCGATGACCCCCGGTTGGTCGATCTCGAAGACTTCTGTGTCAGCCGGCCAGTTCAGCCGATACGGCCGGGTGTCGAGGCCCGACGCCAGGATGACGGCCTGCCGGATCCCGCCTGCGGTGGCGTCGATCAGGAAGTCGTCGAAATACCGTGTGCGGACGGCCATTCCCTGCGCCATCCGCTGCAGATCAGACTCCGAGTGGACAGCGCCACCGTGCCCGTCGAGGATCTGCAGGAACATCTCCATGCCGACGGCCTTGACCAACGGCTCGGCCCACGGATCGTCGATCAGTGTCGCCCGGTGGGCCAGGGCGCGAGACGCGGCGACAGCCGTCGCCGTCGCACCCACACCGGAGGCCAGATCCCAGGTGTCACCCTCGGTACGTGCCATCAGTGCCCCCGCACGCGGGTTGCGGCCAGGTAGCCGGTGGTGTCACTGAACTGGACCAGCGTCTCATCGTCGGGCATCTCGAAACCGTTGGCGGCATACGATTCCCGGGTGGTCTGGGTGCTGATCCGCCAGCCGCGCTCGGCCAGATAGTCGCCGGCCGCATTCCGGTCGCCGTCGTAGAACAGCGCGGGCAGGTCGATATCGGACCCGATCTGCGCCGAGTATTTCTTGAACCGGTCGCGCCAGCTGTCCGGCAATGTCGTTCCGGCCGCCATGAACTCGGTCGCGAAACGGCTGTCCGGGGCCGACAGCGCGGTGATGTTGTCCAGCAGGCGATCCTGCGCTTCTGGCGGCAGATAGATCAACAGGCCTTCGGCGATCCAGGCGGTCGGCTGGTTGACGTCGAAACCGTTCTCCCGCAACGCCGTCGGCCAGTCGTCACGCAGGTCCACGCTGATGGCACGACGCTCGGCGGTGGGGGACACCCCAAGGTCGGCCATCACCCGCGTCTTGAATTCGATCACCTGCGGTTGGTCGAGCTCGAAGACCACCGCGCCCGCCGGCCAGCTCAGCCGGTAGGCGCGGGTGTCCAGCCCGGAGGCCAGGATCACGGCCTGGCGGATGCCGTCGCGGGCCGCGTTGGTGAAGAAATCGTCGAAATAGCGTGTCCGGACGGCGATCTGCTCGGTCATCCGGCGCCGGTTGAGCATCGGGTCGTCCTCGATGGTGGCCTCGCCGTTGGCCACCCGGATCAGGGATTCCACACCGACGGCCTTGACCAGCGCGTCGGCGTAGGGGTCGTGGATCAGCGCATCCGGGCCTTGGGAGGCCAGCGCGCGTGACGCCGCCACTGATGTCGCGGTGGCGCCGACGCTGGACGCCAAGTCCCAGGTGTCGCCGTCGTATCGAATGGATTCGGTCTGGCTCATGGTGGTGCTACTTCCGGATTGCGGTGACGGACACGGAGTTCCGCAGTGATTCGGTCAAATTGGTCTCGGGGAACGGCCGCCCGTACGCCGCGAACAGGTCAGCGCGTGCTTGAGCGCCGACATCCCAGCCCTGCGCCTCGAGATACCCGATGACGGGGTTGCGTTCTCCGGCGTAGAACAGGTCGGCCATGTTGAGCTCCAGCCCCCGCTCTTGCCACTGCTCGCTGATCGCCTTGGATCGGGCGGCCAGACCGGCGCCGCCGTCCGGGTGATACTCGGTGGCAATCCGGCTTCCCGGCGCCGACAGGGCGGTGATGTTGTCGAACAGCCGGTCCTGGGCTTCCGGCGGCAGGTAGACGAGCAGGCCTTCGGCACTCCACGCGGTCGGCTTCGTATCGTCAAAACCGTTGGCCTGCAGGGCTGCCGGCCAGTCCTCGCGCAAGTCGATAGTGACCGAGCGGAGCTCGGCGGTGGGGGAGGCGCCCAGCGCAGAGAGTGTGTCGGTCTTGAATTCGATGACCTTGGGCAGGTCGATCTCGTAGACGACGGTGCCGGCCGGCCAGTCCAGTCGATACGACCGGGAGTCCAGACCGGAGGCCAGAATGACGGCCTGACGTACACCCGCGGCGGCGGCATCGAGGAAGAAGTCGTCGAAAAAACGGGTCCGCACGGCCATCACGTCGGTCATCACCCGGGCGGTGTCCGCGCCGTCGACGTCGGCGAGGCTGATGTCGCCGTCGACCATCTGGGTGAAGACGTCGATGCCGACGGCACGCACCAGTGGTGCGGCGAACGGGTCGTCGATGAGGGCGTTCTCTTCGCGGCTGGCGACCGCGCGGGCGGCGGCCACCATGGTGGCGGTGGTCCCGACGCTGCTGGCAAGGTCCCAGCTGTCAGAGTCGCTGCGACTCATCGGGCACCGCCGAAGATGGCGCTGAGGTAGTACATCTTGACCATCGGCTCGTCCTCGTCGAAGGTGTCGCGCCGGCCGGCCGCCAGCAGGTCGTTGACGAGGGAGCTGCTGACGTTCCAGCCGTGACCGGCGAGGTAGTCGCGGGCCTCGTTGCGCTCACCGAGGTACACCAGGCTGCCGAAATCGAGGTCGAAGCCGTTCTCGCGCCAGTGCGCCGAGATGGTCTCCATCTTTTGGCGCGACTCTTCGCTTTCCTCCGAATTGGACGGGGGTGCGGTGTCGATGGCGATCCGGCTGCCCGGTGCGGACAGGTCGGTGACGGTGTCGAGGAGGCGGTCCTGCGCCTCGGGTGGGAGATAGCCCAGCAGGCCTTCTGCGCTCCACGCCGTGGGCGCCTGCGGGTCGAAGCCGGCTTCGCGCAGTGCGCTGGCCCAGTCGTTACGAAGATCCATGGCCACGGTGCGGCGGTCGCAGGTGGGTGCCGCGCCCTGTTCGGCCAGGGTCTGCGTCTTGAACGCGATGACTTCAGGCTGGTCGATCTCGAAGACGACCATGCCGGCCGGCCAGTCCAGCCGGTAGGCGCGGGAGTCCAGCCCGGAGGCCAGGATGACCACCTGCCGGACCCCGTCGGCCGCAGCATCAAGGAAGAACTCGTCGAAGAACTTCGTCCGCACCGCCATGTTGTCGGTCATCCGGGTCACGCCCATGGCCGCCTGGTCGTTGAGGGCAGCGAGATCGCCGAGGGCCATCTTGGTGAAGAAGTCGATGCCGACGGCTCGCACCAGAGGTTCGGCGAACGGATCGTCGATCAGGGGTTCGGTCTCCCGGCTCGCCGCGGCGCGGGCGGCGGCGACCAAGGTCGCGGTGGCTCCCACGCTTGACGCCAGATCCCAGGTGTCGTTATCGGTACGCGTCATCCTTTGGCCCTTACTTCCGCAACTGATACTTAGCCGATATAACCACTAGCGACTGTACGGGATTCCCGCTGTGGGTCTCCTGTGAGCGCGCGCGCCCCGGGCCGGAGCGATCCGCGGATTCCCGCCCTGCCTGGGCCAACTGTTACTCTCGTAGACTGATTTGAGCGCGCGATGCTGCAGGCGAAAAACCTGGTGGCGATCGGTGCAAGGCAGGATTACCCGAACGCTGGCCAGACCAGCCCCATTGGCACGCTGAGACTCCCGTCCGGCTGCCCAGGAGGAAGAGTGCTCTCGGCTTTCATCTCTTCGCTCAGGACGGCAGACCTGAGGCGAAAGATCCTGTTCACCCTGGGTGTTGTCATCCTGTACCGGGTCGGCGCATCGCTGCCGTCTCCCGGGGTCAACTACAAGAACATCCACCAGTGCATCGAGCAGGTCTCCGGTGGCAGCGGGGGGCAGATCTATTCGCTGATCAACCTGTTTTCCGGCGGCGCGCTGCTGCAGTTGACGGTGTTCGCGGTGGGCGTAATGCCCTACATCACCGCCAGCATCATCGTGCAGCTGCTGACGGTGGTGATCCCACGCTTCGAACAGCTGCGTAAAGAAGGTCAGGCCGGCCAGGCCAAGATGACCCAGTACACGCGCTACCTGGCGATCGCGCTGGCAATCCTGCAGGCCACCAGCATCGTGGCGCTGGCCGCCAACGGCGGCCTGCTGCAGGGCTGCTCGCTGGACATCCTCCAGAGCACCAGCATCTTCGCCCTGGTGATCATCGTGCTGGTGATGACCGCGGGCGCCGCCCTGGTCATGTGGATGGGCGAGCTGGTCACCGAGCGTGGCGTCGGCAACGGCATGTCGCTGATGATCTTCGCCGGTATCGCGGCCCGTATTCCCGCCGAGGGCAAGAGCATCCTGGACAGCCGCGGTGGCCTGATCTTCACCGCCGTCTGCGTGGCCGCGCTGGTGATCATCGTCGGCGTCGTCTTCGTCGAGCAGGGCCAGCGCCGTATCCCGGTCCAGTACGCCAAGCGCATGGTCGGCCGGAAGATGTACGGCGGCACGTCGACGTACCTGCCGCTGAAGGTCAACCAGGCCGGCGTTATCCCGGTGATCTTCGCCTCGTCGCTGATCTACATCCCGCACCTGATCACCCAGTTGATCCAGAGCGGCCGGACCACCCCGAGTAACGGCTGGTGGGACCGCTTCGTCGCCAACTATCTGACGAACCCCGCCGATCCCGTGTACGTCGGTATCTACTTCGGCCTGATCATCTTCTTCACCTACTTCTATGTGTCGATCACGTTCAACCCCGACGAGCGTGCCGATGAGATGAAGAAGTTCGGTGGGTTCATCCCTGGTATCCGGCCGGGCAAGCCCACCGCCGACTACCTGCGTTACGTGTTGAACCGGATCACCCTTCCCGGCTCGATCTACCTGGGTGTGATCGCCGTCCTGCCGAACGTGTTCCTGCAGATGGGGAGCGGCGGCGGCGTCCAGAACTTGCCGTTCGGTGGAACCGCGGTTCTGATCATGATTGGCGTCGGTTTGGATACGGTCAAACAGATCGAGAGCCAGCTGATGCAGCGCAACTACGAAGGGTTCCTGAAGTGAGAATCGTTTTGCTTGGTCCGCCTGGCGCGGGCAAGGGAACCCAGGCCGCTGATCTGGCCAAGAAGCTCGGTATCCCGCACATCTCCACCGGTGACCTGTTCCGGCACAACATCAGCACGGGCACCGAGCTGGGGCTGGAAGCAAAGAAGTATCTCGACGCCGGCGACCTGGTCCCGGCCACCTTGACCAACGCGCTGGTCGACGACCGGCTGGACGACGCGGACGCCGCTGGCGGCTTCATCCTGGACGGGTTCCCCCGGTCGGTGGAGCAGGCCGAGGCGCTCAAGCAAATGCTCAGCCGTCGCAGCCTCAAGCTGGACGCCGTGCTCGAGTTCCGGGTGCCCGAGGACGAGCTGGTCGCCCGGCTGATGAGCCGCGGCCGGGAAGACGACAAAGAGGACGTCATCCGCAACCGGTTCAAGGTCTACCGTGACGAGACCGCACCGCTGCTGGACTACTACAGCGGCGAGCTCAAGACCGTCGACGCCGTCGGCAGCACTGACGAGGTGTTCGCCCGGGCGTTGCAGGCACTCGGCCACTGACTCTCGATGGTCTCGCTGCCTGGTCTGCGCAATCGCAAGACGGTTCCTGCCCGCACGCCGGGTGAATTGGATGCGATGGCCGCTGCCGGGGCAGTGGTGGCCGCCGCTCTGCGCGCTGTCCAGGCGGCAGCCGCACCCGGGGTGTCCACCAAAGATCTCGACGACGTCGCCGAGTCGGTGATCCGGGAGGCCGACGGCATCCCGTCGTTCCTGGGCTACCACGGCTATCCCGCCAGCATCTGCTCGTCGGTCAATGACCGTGTCGTGCATGGCATCCCGACGCCCGAGGAGACGCTCGCAGCCGGCGACCTGGTGTCGATCGACTGCGGTGCGATCATCGAGGGCTGGCACGGCGACGCCGCCGTCACCTTCGGCATCGGCCCGCTGATCGCCATGGACGAGGCCTTGTCGGCAGCGACGAAGCAGTCCATGGAAGCCGGTATTGCGGCCATGATCCCCGGCAACCGGCTCACCGACGTCTCGCATGCGATCGAGAACGGCACCCGCGCCGCGGAGCGGACGTACGGCAGGCGGTTCGGCATCGTCGCCGGCTACGGCGGGCACGGCATCGGACGCCAGATGCACATGGACCCCTTCCTGCCCAATGAGGGCGAGCCCGGCCGCGGACCGCTGTTGGTCGCCGGATCGGTACTGGCGATCGAGCCGATGCTGACCCTGGGCACCACCAAGACGCGGATCCTGGCCGACGAATGGACCGTCGTCACCACCGACGGGTCCCGGGCGGCGCACTGGGAACACACCGTCGCGGTCACCGACGACGGCCCGCGAATCCTCACGGCCTAGGCTTTCGCGCCGGATCCGGCGCACACTTTGAACCAGACACTCACCGGTTACGTGTCTCAGCCGGGAGGTTGAGTGATGGATGACCCGGAGGCGGCTTTGGTGCGGGTGCTCTACGAGGAGCACGCGGCCGCGTTGTGGCGCTATGCGCTGCGGCTCACCGGGGACCCGGCGCGCGCGGAGGACGTAGTGCAGGAGACGCTGCTGCGGGCCTGGCAGCACCCCGAGGTGGCCGGCGATGCCGAGCGGTCCGCGCGGGCCTGGCTGTTCACCGTCGCCCGCAACATGATCATCGACGAACGCCGCAGTGCCCGGTTCCGCAGGGAGACCGACTCGCTGGACACCGAGGGGGCACCGGAACCCGCTGGGCCCGACGAGGTCAACACGGCGCTGGACCGATTGTTGATCGGCGACGCGCTGGCACAGCTGTCGCCCGACCACCGCGCGGTGGTCCGGCGTTCCTACTATCTTGGCTGGACCACGGCGCAGATCGCGGCCGACCTCCAGATTGCCGAGGGAACGGTGAAGTCGAGACTGCACTACGCGGTGCGTGCACTTCGTTTGACGCTGCAGGAGATGGGGGTGACCCGATGAACGATCCATATGAGACTTGGGACGCTTCCTATGTGCTGGGGTCCCTGTCGAGCACGGAACGCCGTGAATACGAAACGCACCTGAGTGGATGCGCGCCGTGCCGGACGGCTGTCGGTGAGCTCAGCGGTATGCCCGCTCTGCTGGCCATGATCAGCCCCGACGAGATGGCCGCGATCGACACCGGCGGCATCGAACCGCCGCCCCTACGCCCTCAGCTGCTCGATGGTGTGCTCTTCGAGGTGCGGCGCCGACGCCGTCGCGGGCGGTGGGTCACCTGGACGGTAGCTGCCGCGGCAGCCGCGGTTCTGGCTGTCGGGATTCTCGTCGCGGTCAAGCCTGCGCCGTTCGGGACCACGGACCCCGCTCCGCAGGTGTCTGCCATGTCGGTCAGCATGACGCCGGTGACGCCGTCCTCGTTCGATGCGACGGTGCAGGTGACCCCGATGGGTTGGGGTACGCACGTCGAGATGACCTGCACGTACCACGAGGAGATCGGCCAGGACGCCACCGAAGACGGGGACAAGCTGGCGATGTACGCGGTCGGCCGCGACGGGAGCCGTGTCCAGCTGGCAACGTGGATGGCCCGCGAAGGCGAGTCGGCCTCGCCGACCGGCAGCACGTCGATGCCGATGGAGAGGATCGCCTCCGTTCAGGTCGTCAAGGCCGACACCGGAGACGTTCTGCTGGAGCGCAGCCTGTAGTCCTCACTGATCTAACGATCAGTCAAAAGCGTTCTCCTAAAACAGTTCTCATTGGTTCGCGATGAACCGAACCGCGTCACTCCTCGTGTCACTGACAGGGTTGGGGAGGACAGGTGATCCAGATGGACAGGCAACAGCGCGTGGTCGACCACATCGTCGACCAACTTGCGGCCATCGGCGTCGACTACATGTTCGGTGTCGACGGTGCCAATATCGAGGATCTCTACGATGCCGCGTATTTTCACGAGGGCGTCAACGCTGTCCTGGCAAAGCATGAGTTCTCCGCGGCGACGATGGCCGACGGCTACAGCCGGGCCGGGTGCGGCCTCGGCGTGGTCATGGCGACCTCCGGCGGCGGCTCGCTGAATCTGGTTCCTGGGCTGGGCGAATCGCTGGCCAGCCGGGTCCCGGTGCTGGCGTTGATCGGCCAGCCGCCGACCGCGATGGACGGTCGTGGCAGTTTTCAGGACACCAGCGGCCGGAACGGTTCGCTCGATGCCGAGGCGCTGTTCTCGGCGGTATCGGTGTACTGCAGGCGCATCACGTCCGCCGAGGAGATCGTGACCGCGTTGCCGGAGGCGATTGCCGCGGCGTGGCAGGGTGGACCATCAGTTCTGTTGCTGCCCAAAGATATTCAACAGGAATTGGTTCCGGTGCGCAGCCGGCTCGCGTCGGCGCCGGAGCCGCCGGTGGTGGGCGACCCGTGGCCGATCGCCCGTGCGCTGCGCCGCGCGCATGGACCCGTGACGATCATCGCAGGCGAGCAGGTGGCGCGTGACGACGCCCGCGTCGAACTGGAGCGGCTGCGCGCCCTGTTGCGGGCCCGGGTCGCGACCGTGCCTGACGCCAAGGATGTCAGCGGCTCACCGGGATTAGGCTCGTCGTCGTCTCTCGGTGTCACCGGCGTGATGGGGCACCCGGGCATCGCCGATGCGGTCAGGGACAGCGCGCTGTGCCTTCTGATCGGAACCCGACTGAACGTGACCGCACGCGCCGGGCTGGATGATGCGCTGGGCAGAGTTTCGACGATGTCCATCGGGTCCGCCGCACCGTACCTGCCGTGCACCCATATTCGCACCGACGACCTGCGGGCGTCGCTGGGCCAACTGGCGATGATGCTGTCGGGTGGCGGGCGCCGGCCCAACGGAGTGCGGGTGCCCGAGGTCGTCGGCCGCCAGGAATTGTTCCCTCCTCGCTATAGCGGTGACGGAATCCGTTACCGCGATGCCGTTTCCGCACTCGACGCCGTTCTGCCCGACGATGTCGACATCGTCGTCGACGCGGGCAACACTGGGGCGGCCGCGATCCACTACCTTCCGGTGCGCAGATCGGGACGGTTCATCGTCGCACTCGGTATGGGTGGCATGGGCTACAGCTTCGGTGCAGCCATCGGCATGGCCTTCGGCCGGGGGCGGCGGGTGGTGGTGGTGGCCGGGGACGGCTCGTTCTTCATGCACGGCATGGAGATGCACACCGCAGTGCAATACCGACTGCCGATCACATTCGTGCTGTTTAACAACAACGCACATGCCATGTGCGTGACACGTGAGCAGTTGTACTACCGAGATATGTACAGCTACAACCGATTCAGTCCCAGCAATCTGGGTGCCGGGCTGGCGGCGATGTTCCCCGGACTGCGCTCGGTCGACGTCGGCGAGCTCGGCCAGCTGCGCACCGCGCTGGGAGAAGCCCTGGCCGACGACGGGCCGTCCGTCGTCAGCATCGAGTGCTCCGCCGACGAAATCCCGCCGTTCGCACCGTTCCTGACCGTGCTGCGGCAGTCCGAGACCCCAACCACAGAGGAGAGCACGACCCATGTCGCTGCCCGCGCTTGACGACATCGTCGTCCACACCGGATCCGCCACCCCCATCGACGGGGTCACGCGTATCGAAACCTCCCCACGGGAGAAAGCCACCCCGGTCATCATGGAGATGATGCGGTCGGTGTACCCGCACGAGCAGGTCTTTGGCCGATATTGCACGGTCAATAAGTACATCGACTGCCCGCCCGACGAGCTCTACGAGTACCTGTCCGACACCCGCTCCTTGGAGGAATGGACCTACAGCCTGCGGGGCTTCGAGGCCACCGACGAGCCAGGGCTGTGGCTGGCCTATGACCGATTGGGTTCGGAGACAAAGATCTACACGAGCACCGAGGCCAACCCGCAGGCGCGTACCGTCGATTACCACTGTGCGTGGGACCAGGGCAAGCACCTGTGGATGATCTACCTGATGCGGGTGATCGACGCGCAAGTTGTGCTCGACAAGCCCGGTTCGGTTGTGCTGTGGACGAATTGCCATCACCCGTTCTATGACGAGAACCCCTATCCGGAAACCGCGCCGCCGGAACGCCCGGTGTGGGTCGGTGACTTCTGGGACATGTTCGGTGCCGGCCACGAACTGGAGATGAAGAACCTCAAAGCCATTGCCGAATACCGCCACCGCAACGGACTGCCGGTAACCCCCCGATGGATGAAATGAGCACTGCCATGAGTCAACCCAGCGTCAGCCTGATCGACGTCTCGAGCTACCTGCCCGGCGACCCGGTCCCCGCCGACTACTACGCCCAGTTCGCCGACTCCGACGAACTGCGCGACAACCTGATGTTCCGGGCGCCGAAGTTCCGCCACCACATCGCCCCCGACGAAACCGCCACCGACATGATCGAGCGGGCCGCCGCCGGGCTGATCGAACGCCACGGCGAAGACGTCATCACCGGCGCCGACATCCTGATCACCCACACGCAGATGCCGGACATGCCGTTCTACGGCGGCGGTGGGGGAATCGCGCATCGCCTTGGTATGCGGCCGAATTGGGTGCTGGATCTGCACAACGGCGGCTGTGCGGCATTCGTGCTGGGGCTTCAGGTGGCCCGCCAGTTGTTGTCCTCGGGTGCCGGGCACACCGCGTTGGTTGCGATCGCGCAGAACGCGGCCGGTCAGGTTTTCGACCAGCCGACCGTGCGGCGCAAGGCACAGGCAGCGGTGCCCGGTGACGGTGCGGCCGTCGGCCTCGTCACCGTGTCGGACCAGTCGCCGATCCTCGACATCGAAACCCGCACCTACGGCGAGTTCGCCGGCGATATGACCATCGCGTTCGATCCGCCGCGCAAGTGGTGGCAGCCAGGGTCCGCCGAGGGCTACATCGGCTTCACCGAATCGAAGATCACCAAGGTGCTCGCCCGCGGCAACCGGCAGGTGCCGGAAGTCGCACTGACCGTGTGCCATCGACTCGGGCTGAAGTCGAAGGACGTCGATCTGTTCGTCACCAACCAACCCAACCGGGTGTTCCTGCGCAACTGGCGCGAAGCCCTGGAGCTGCCGGCCGAACGGCATGTCGACACATTCGACCAGTGCGGCAACCTCTTCGGTGCCGGCATCCCGATCAACCTCGACCGGGCGATCAGCGACGGGCGGGTCTCGGCCGGCGACACCGTCCTGATGGCAGCCTTCGCCCATGCCGGTGACTTCGCGGGTGCGGCTGCGGTGCGGTGGGGCGGCAGGGCCGCCTGATGCAACCCTTGACGCGGATCGCCGACGACACCGTCGCCGCCCTGCCCGACGCAACGGATCCACTGGCGTTGTCGCTCAACGAGAATCCGTTCTCGCCGCTGCCCGCGGTGCGGTCAGCCCTGATCGCCGCGATCGACTCCGCCAACCGCTATCCGGAGTTCCTGCCGGAGCGGCTGCGGCGGCTGATCGCCTCCGGGATCGGTCTGGCCGAGGAGCAGGTAGTGCTGGGCCAGGGCGCCACCGGCGTCGCGATGCAGCTGTTGCACGCCATGACCGAGCCGGGCGACCGGATCGCCATGACCACACCGACGTTCGACGGCTATCCGATCTTCGCGCAGATGGCCCGGCTGCAGCCGATCATGGTGCCGCTCGACGAATACGGCCACCACGACCTGGACGCTCTGGCCGAGGCCGCCGCCGATGCCCGGGTGGTGATCTTGTGCCGACCGCACAACCCGACCGGAACGCTGGAGTCGGCGGCCGCTGTCGAGCGCTTTCTGGCCGCGGTGCCCAGCGACACCATCGTCCTGCTCGACGAGGCTTACATCGAGTTCGTCGCACCCGCATTCCGGCTCGACGGGCTGTCGTTGATCCAGCGGTACCCGAATCTGCTGGTGCTGCGGACGTTCTCCAAGGCGTATGGGCTGGCCGGTTTGCGCATCGGCTATGGCTTCGGGTCTGCCGAACTGACCGAGCGGCTATGGCGGATGCAGTTGCCGTTCGGGACGGACAACACCAGCCTGGTGGCCGTCGCGGCGTCCTACGACGCGGAACACCAGCTGCAGCGCCGCATTCGGGTGATCGCCGCTGAGCGGCGCTACCTGCGGATGCGGCTGCGCGCGATGGGCGTCTATGTCACCGAGGGGCACGCCAACTTCGTGTACCTGCCGCCGGCGGGCAAGCCGTGGCAGGAGGTGTTCGACCCGGCCGGTCTGCGGGTCCGGCACTACGGCGACGGCGGGGTGCGAATCACGGTGGGGGAGCGGTGGTCGACGCGCGCGGTGCTGGCCGCCGTGGCGGACCGGCGGTAGTGCCCTACGGCGGTCGCCGGATGCGGTATGAATGGGCGGATGGCTGCCGATTCAATCCCGTCCGAGAAGCCGGACCCGATCGCCGCGGCGCGGCGGAACTGGGAGCGCTCCGGGTGGGGTGATGTCGCCGAGGGCATGGTGGCGGTGACGTCCGTGATGCGGGCCCACCAGATACTGCTGGCCCGGGTGGAGACGGCGCTGCGGCCCTACGATCTGAGCTTTTCGCGCTTTGAGCTCCTGCGGCTGCTGGCGTTCAGCCGCACTGGCGCGTTGCCGATCACCAAGGCATCCGACCGGCTGCAGGTGCATGTCACCAGCGTCACGCACGCCATCCGCCGGCTGGAGGCCGACGGACTGGTCAAGCGGGTGCCGCATCCCACCGACGGGCGCACCACCCTGGTGGAGATCACCGAGATCGGCCGCTCGACGGTGGAGGACGCCACCAGGACGCTCAACGATCAGGTGTTCGCCGATGTGGGGCTGTCGGCTGCTGAAGCGCGTGCGCTGGCCGCGTCGATCGAGACGCTGCGCCACCACGCGGGCGACTTCTAGGGTCACCTTTCCCCGCGAGCAGACACAAAAGGCCCCTCACGCACGGCGTGTCGGAGTCTTTTGTGTCTGCTCGCGGGGGAACTGGACTTAGCGCAGGGTGTTGATGACCGCGCTGAAATCCAAATCGGCGTGCTCTTCGGCGTACTTGGCGTAAATCTCGGCGGCATGCGTGCCCAACGGGGCTGTCGCACCGGTCGACGACACCGCGTTCATCGCCAGGCCGAGGTCCTTGTTCATCAGCGCCGTGGCGAAACCAGGCTGGAAGTCGTTGTTCGCCGGCGAGGTCGGAACCGGTCCTGGGACAGGGCAGTTGGTGTGTACCGCCCAGCAGTTGCCGGTCGCCCCGGTGATCACGTCGAACAACGACTGCGCCGACAGGCCGAGCTTCTCGGCCAACACGAACGCCTCGCCCACCGCGATCTGCTGCACGGCGAGCACCATGTTGTTGCACAGCTTGGCGGCCTGACCGGCACCCGACGAGCCGCAGTGAATCACCTTGCTGGCCATGGGATCCAGCACCGCGCGCGCCTTCTCCAGCGCGTCGGCCTCGCCGCCGACCATGAAGGCCAGCGTGCCCGCGGTCGCGCCCTTGATACCGCCGGAGACGGGGGCATCAAGCTGGTCCATCCCGGCGGCGGTGGCTTGGGCGTTGACCGCACGGGCGTCGTCGACGGAGATGGTGGAGGTGTCGATGAACAGCGTTCCGGGCTTGGCGGCCGGAAGTGCTTCGGCGTAGCAGGCTTTCACGATCGCACCATTGGGCAGCGAGGTGATGACGACGTCGGCCTCAGCCACGGCGGCGGCGCCGGCGTCGAACACCGTCGCGCCCTTCGCCTCGGCGGCGTCGCGCAATGCGGGCACCGGGTCGAAGCCGCGCACGGTGTAGCCGGCGTTGACCAGGTTGGCCGCCATCGGCCCACCCATGTGGCCCAGTCCCAGGAACGCGATCGTCGTCATGCGCAGGCTCCTTCGCCTCATGCCGATGCGCGTGCCCGGGCGGCCTCGGCCCGCCCGATGACCACGCGCATGATTTCGTTGGTGCCCTCCAGGATTCGGTGCACGCGAAGATCGCGGACGATCTTCTCGATCCCGTACTCCCGCAGGTAGCCGTAGCCGCCGTGCAACTGCAGGGCCTGGTCGGCCACGTCGTAACAGGAGTCGGTGACATAGCGTTTGGCCATCGCACACAGCTCGACCTTGTGCGGCTCGTCGTTGTCCAGTGCAATGGCTGCGCGCCACAGCATCAGTCGCGACGTCTCCAAGGCGGTGGCCATATCGGCGAGCGTGAAACGGATGGTGGGCTCGTCGAGCAGCGCTCCGCCGAAGGCCTGCCGGTCGGCCAGATAACTCACGGCCTTGTCGTAGGCCTCCTGCGCGCCGCCCAGCGAGCAGGCCGCGATGTTCAATCGGCCGCCATTGAGGCCGCTCATCGCGATCCCGAAGCCGGTGCCCTCGCCCTCGGGGCCGCCGAGCATCGCTGAGGCCGGCACCCGCACCCCTTCGAGGATCACCTGGGCGGTGGGCTGAACGTTCCAGCCCATCTTCTCTTCTTGGGCGCCGAAACTGAGTCCCGGCGTGTCCTTTTCGACGATGAACGCCGAGATGCCGCGCGGTCCGTCGGCACCGGTGCGGGCCATCACGACGTAGACGTCCGAGGTGCCTGCCCCGGAGATGAACTGCTTGACGCCGTCGAGCACGTACTCGTCGCCGTCGCGGACGGCCTTGGCGCGCAACGCCGCCGCGTCGGATCCGGCGCCGGGCTCGGTGAGGCAGTAGCTGGCGATCGTCTCCATCGAGGCGAGCTTCGGGATCCACGACTTGCGCTGTTCGTCGGTGCCGAAGGTGTCGATCATCCACGCGCACATGTTGTGGATCGAGATGAACGCCGCCAGTGCGGGATCGGCGCCCGAGAGTTGCTCGAAGATCCGCACCGCGTCCAGCCGACGCAGCCCGCTGCCGCCGACGTCCTCGGCGCAGTAGATCGCGGCCATCCCCAGTTCGGCAGCCTCACGCAGCACGTCGACGGGAAACTCCTTGGAGTGATCCCACTCCAAGGCGTAAGGCGCCAGGCGTTTGGCGGCGAACGCGGCAGCCGTTTCGGCGATGACGCGCTCGTCGTCTTCGAGCGTCAGGAAGGTCATTTCATTGTCGGGATGACGAACTCGGCGCCGTCCTTGATGCCCGAGGGCCACCGCTCCGTCACGGTCTTGGTCTTGGTGTAGAACAGGATCGAGTGCGGCCCGTGCTGGTTGAGGTCGCCGAAACCGGACCGCTTCCAGCCGCCAAAGGTGTGGTAGGACACCGGAACCGGGATCGGCACGTTGACGCCGACCATGCCGACCTGCACCCGGGACACGAAGTCGCGGGCGGTGTCACCGTCGCGGGTGAAGACTGCGACGCCGTTGCCGTACTCATGCTCAGACGGAAGCCTCAACGCTTCCTCATAGTCATGGGCGCGCACGATGCAGAGCACCGGGCCGAAGATCTCGTCGGTGTAGATCGACATGTCGGTGGTGACATGGTCGAACAGGGTGGGGCCAATGAAGAAGCCGCCCTCCAGGCTGGCGTCGGCGAAAGTCAGCTCGTCGCTGGCCTTCTCGCGGCCGTCGACCACGATCTCGGCACCGGCTGCCACACCGGCATCGATGTAGTCGCGGACCCGCTTGAGCGCGGCGCCGGTGACCAGTGGGCCGTAGTCGGCCTTGGGGTCCAGGCTGTGGCCGACGCGCAGGCCGCTGATCCGTTCGACGAGCCTGGCGCGCAACCGGTTTGCGGTCTCTTCGCCGACCGGTACCGCGACGCTGATGGCCATGCACCGCTCGCCTGCGCTGCCATAGCCGGCGCCGATGAGGGCGTCGACGGCCTGGTCCAGGTCAGCGTCGGGCATGACGATCATGTGGTTCTTGGCGCCGCCGAAGCACTGCGAGCGCTTACCGTTCGCGGCCGCGGTGGAGTAGATGTACTGCGCGATATCGGAGCTGCCGACGAAGCCGACAGCCTTGACGTCGGGGTGGTGAAGGATCGCGTCGACGGCTTCCTTGTCGCCCTGCACCACCTGGAAGACACCCGCGGGCAGGCCGGCTTCCAGGAACAGCTCGGCCAGGCGCACCGGCACCGAGGGGTCGCGCTCGGAGGGCTTGAGGATGAAGGCGTTGCCGCATGCCAGGGCGGGACCGGCCTTCCACAGCGGGATCATCGCGGGGAAGTTGAATGGGGTGATGCCGGCGACCACGCCGAGCGGCTGGCGGATCGAGTACACGTCGATGCCGCCGCCGGCGCCCTCGGTGAACTCACCCTTGAGCAGGTGCGGGATGCCGATGGCGAACTCGATGACCTCGATACCGCGCTGGATGTCACCGCGGGAGTCGGCGACGGTCTTGCCGTGCTCGATCGACAGCAGCTCGGCGAGCTCGTCGGTGTTGGCGTTGACCAGCTCGATGAATTTCATCATCACGCGGGCGCGGCGCTGCGGGTTCCAGGCGGCCCATTCCTTCTGCGCCTCGACGGCCGAGGCCACCGCGGTGTCGACGTCGGCGGCCGACGCCAGGAGCACCTGGGCCTGCACCTCGCCGGTGCTGGGGTTGAGGACGTCGGCAGTGCGCGTGCTGGACAGGCTGCTGCGCTTGCCGTCGATGAAGTGCTGAATGGTTGTGCTCATGACTGTCCCTAGGCTCCTGGCGGCTGAATACTAGGACATCCTAGTAACGCGTTGACCGGGTTCGCAAGGGTCTTTACAGGCCGCGCGGCCTCGGCCAACCACAACCAGCCCGGCGACCCGGTCAAGGCGGTGACCGCCATCCTGCGGCTGTGCACCGAGAAGCCGCCGCTGCGGATCCAGTTGGGCAGCGATGCGGTCGGCTTGGTCGCTGGCAGGCTGGCGTTTATGGCCGCCGAACAGGCGGCCCGTGCGAGCTGTCGGTGTCGACGGACTTCGACGACGCCTGAGCGCATCGAGTCTGCGGTCAGCGCATCGAGACTGTAGTGAGAGCGAAGTTTTTCGCAAAAATACGATCTGGGCGCAGTCTCAACGAAGGTCCGCTCACCATTGGGTCACAGGTCGTGCTGTGGACCCCAGGCGTGCCGGTCCTTCTTGGCCGCTCGCTTGCCCAACTTGCCCTCGGCGACGAGGACCGCGAGGCTGTCGAGGATGATCCGCGAGCTGATCAGCGCGGTCTGCTCAGCCCAGTCGTAGGGTGGCGCGCACTCGACGACCTCCAATCCGGCCAGCCCCTCGGCCGAGATCATCCTGATCAGATTCAGGGCCTCACGCGGCAGCAGGCCACCGGGTTCCGGCCAGCCGGTGCCGGGCACGAACCCGGCGTCGATAACGTCGATGTCGAACGACAAGTACACGGCCTTCGCGCCCTTCCACGCCGTCTCCAGAGCGAGTTCGACGACCTTCTCCAAGCCGACGCGTTCGATGTCCCCGATGGAGATGACCGTCGTACCGCGTTCGCGGCCGACCTTGACTCCGGCGCGCGGCGCCTGCCAGCCTCCGATGCCGACCTGGACGAGGTTGGTGGCCGGCGCGTTCTTGAGGTTGGTGGCATGGAACCACGGGGTGGTGTGCATGCGCTCATCGAGGTCGGTTTCTTGGGTGTCGACGTGTCGGTCGAAGTGGATGATGCCGATGTTCCCGTCGACGTGCGGCGCGATGCCGCGGATCGTTGGGTAGCCGATTGAATGGTCCCCGCCTAGCACGACGGGGAAGACGCCGCGGCTGTAGACGTGAGAGATGGCCTGGCTGATCTGGTCGAATGACTTCTCCAGGTTGCCCGGGATGGTGAACACATCGCCAATGTCAACCATGTTGAGCTGTTCGCGAAGATCGACGCCGAGTTCGTAGCAGTACGTGCCAAAGAGGTTTGTCGACCGGCGGATGCCCTGCGGGCCGAAGCGGGCACCCGGTCGGTAGGTGGCGCCAGAGTCCAGTGGAGCCCCGAAGATGGCGACCTCGGCATCGGCGACGTCGTTGACGTCTTCCAGGTAAGGGCAGTTCAGAAACGTCCCGCGTTCGCCGGCGAAGTGGGGCAGTTCACCCCGAGAGAAGGTGGGGATGGTTCGGTCGACCAGCGTGGACGAACCTTGAAGGCCAAATGCCAAGCCGCGCTGGATTTCTTCGTCGTGCCGGAACAGTGAGATTCGCGCTTCGGCTTCCTGCGCCCATCGCCCTTGGCTGGCGGCGAAGCCGTCGCTGTGGGAGTGGGTGTGGGCGGTGTTTCCGTGGCGGTGTCGATGAACCGGGCCGCCAGCCTCGTGCGTGTGTTCGTCGGGGTCGTGTTGGTCGGACACAGTGCGTGCTCCTTCTCTAGAGATGGGGCAGGAAACCTCGTCCCAATCATGGCCCACAGGCGATGTCACCGGCGGGCCATGATCGTGACTGAGGTTGCGCCAGAGTTACTTCCTTTTGCCGACCAGCGCGTCAGCAGGATCTGGCGCGCCTTCCCGATCCTTGACCATTCGGAAGGCGACGTAACCGACGACGAGTGTCAGTGCCACGAAGATGATCGCGAAGTACTGCAGGAACAGCGAGTCGCCCGCCGGGTTGTAGACCTCTTGGCGTGGCCATCCGATGTTGATCACCAGCAGTCCGCCCATCACGACGGCGATGAGATTGACCGGGATGCCCCATTTGCCGAGATCCATAATCGGCTTCCCGTAGGACAGGCTCGTCCCGCGCAGGCGGTGTATCAGAGCGGGCACGGTCACCATCAGGTATGCCAGGTACACAATGACCACTGACACCGAGGCAATCGCCGCGAACACGCTGGCTTGTCCGAGGTTCACCAGTAGCACGAGGATCGCCAGCGCGCTGACGGCGATTCCGGTGATGACCGGGGTGCCGGTGCGCTTGTTGACCTGAGCGAGGAACTTGCCGAACGGCAGTCGGTTGTCGCGCGCCATCGAGAACATCACCCGCGAAGCTGATGCTTGGATGGCCAACGTGGCCGAGAAGATGGCTACGGCGACCAGTGCCAGCAGGGTCTTGCCCAGCCAGGTGTCGAGTTGGCTTTCGATCACCCAGGCCATGCCGCCGTGGGCGAGGTCGTCACCGAGGTTGGGAGCCGACATCAGTGCTGCCAAAATCATCAAACCACCACCGGCGAACGACACGAGCAGCGCGTTCACGATGGCCTTCGGTGCTGTGCGTCGGGGATCGCGAGTTTCCTCGGAAAGTTCGGCGGCACTGTCGAACCCGTACATCACGTAGGCAGCCATCAGCATCGAAGCCAGGAATGCGGGCAGATAGCTGACGCCGCTGCCATGGCCACCGGTGTCCACGACGGCCTGCACCGGGCCGCGTTCGGCGTTGATGAACATCGCACCGATGATCAGAATGACGCCGATGATCTCCAGCGTCACGCCGGTCACGGTGATACGCGCCATGAACCGCACGCCAGCGGCGCTGATGATGGTGCACAGCACGATGGTGACCGCGCCGAGGATGATGCCGTTGGTGGCGCCGTCGACCGACAGCGGGTCCATGTCCTCGCCGACGACCTGGAAGCCGCTCCAGATGGGCGGCAGTACGGTCTGCATGGCGATTGCCAGTGCCGCGATGGACACGATGTAGCCGATCAGCATGAACCACCCGGCGAACCAGCCGATGGCATTGCCGGCGAGTCGCCGCGACCACTGGTAGATGGCGCCGGCGACGGGGAACTTGCCCGAGAGTTCGGCGAATATCAGACACACGCAGAACTGGCAGACGAACACGATCGGCCAGGTCCAGAAGAACGATGGTCCGCCGAGGGCGAACCCGAGCGGGAAGAACGCGAATACCGTGGTCAGGATCGACACGAACGAGAAGCCGGACGCGAAGGCGGCGTAGCCTCCGATGCCCCGGTGAAGCTCTTGGGTGTAGCCAAGATCCTCCAATGTGGACGCGTCCTCTTGCGAGGAGATCGCGGGATCGAACGTGGTCATGAAGCCATCCCCGGGCCGAAGTGAATATCTATCATTTGATAGAAATTAGGCTAAGTCTGTGTTCGGTGCATTTCGTAGGCGTCACAACTCTGTGACCGGGCTCTCGGAGGGCGATAATTTCGCACATGACTGCAGCTTCTCCGTCCGCGGATCTTCTCCTCGGGGAGATCAATGCTGCCACCGAGGAGACGGTTCTGTGCGGCGCGATAAATCGCGCGCAGCACGCGATCGCCGCCGATCGCCGTTCCGAGGTTCCGGCACTCACCGCTGCGTGGTCCGCGGTGCTGTGTCATGGGGTCGCCGCCGGTCTGAGGTTGATGCCTGGCTCTGCGGAGTGGACTTGGTTTGCCTCCGGGAGCGTGGCGCGCCGCGAGGCCGTCCTTGGGTCGGACGTCGAGACGATGGTCGTCCTCGATGATCGGATCAGTGACGGAGACAAGGCGGACCTGCTGCGCCGGGCGGCCGACGTGCACGCGCTTCTCGAGCGGTGCGGGATTTACGGCGACGCCAACGGGGTGATGGCCAGCAGACCGCGCTTCTGCCGACGTGCCGCGAGTTGGTCCAAAGGGATCGAGCAATGGACCGCGGAACCGCATCGGGATCGCGGTGTCGTGATGACTGGCCTCATGGCGGACTCGGCCGGCCTGCCCGGTGCTGCGGGGCTGGCGGGTGATGCGTTGCGCAGGCAGGTCGCATCGGCGGCGAGTCGCAACTACCCGGTGCGTCAAGCGATGCTGCAGGACGCCACTGCTATGCGGGCCAGTGTTCCCTCCCGCTTGCGGGTGCTTACCAGGAACGCCGATTCCGTCGACGTGAAGTTGGCGGTCATGGATCCAGTCGTGAAGATTGCCCGGTGGGCTGCGCTGTCGTCCGGTTCGGACGCATTGTGCACTCCGGCGCGCCTGGACGCTGCGATCGACGCCGACGTACTCGACGCCGATGATGCGGTGACGCTGCAGGGCTGCTTCGAGTGGCTGCTGGGCTTTCGTTGGCGCACAAGGGCAGCCGGCTTCCTTGCCGGTCGCCCAGCCGCAGACGTGGTGTCACTGGCCGAGTTGGCGCCACAAGAGCGTGCCGCACTGCGCAGCGTTGCGCGGGAGGTGTCGGGCATCAGTCGCAAGCTCAACTTCCTGGCCTCGACGTCGGCGTACCGCTGATCCGCCGAACAACTCATGTTCACCGGTCCAGCCGCCGACGCAGTCCAAACGACTCTTGCCATTCACCGCCTCGAAGGGTGGCGGCCAGAGGACAACCAGGTCGACGCGCTGTACGGGCTCGTTGGCGGGGAAGTGAGCTTCACCGACTACCTTGGGTCATTCCGCAGCAGGTATCCACCGCCGCAACGCCGCCGTCGCCGATTTCGCATCCGACGTCCGGTCCCATACTTCGTTCCCGGAACAACGTTGTTGCGCAACGAGTTCGGCGCCACATCTACTCAGATGTTGACAGATCTGGAGTTCGTCGCGACGGCGGGACGAATGGTCCTCTGGCTGCACCGGCCGACAGGGCCGGCCTGCGATGATCAACTCGACACCAGGGTGATCCACCACCACTTGTTCCGCGACGTCTATGCCTGGGCCGGCGACTATCGCACCACTGAACTGCGCCGCGGGGCACAAGGATTCGCCTCCCAATCGACGATAGCAGCGAGGATGGCGATGCTGAATCAGTCAATACGGACGCTGGCTGCCGACGGCGCCGCACACGACACCCCGCGCCTCGCCTACGAACTGGCTCGAATCTACGCTGAATACAATCATATTCACCCATTTCGGGAAGGAAATGGACGCACCGGCGCCTTGGTGGTGCATGCCCTCGCGCAAAGCTGCGGACGAAGGCTCGACCTGACCACCACGACGAGAGAGCAGTGGTACGCGGCGGCAGCCGACAGCATGCCGTTTCGCCGCGACGGCAAGGCCAGTCACCGACCATTTCTGTACCTCCTGGGCCCCGCGGTCACCGCGGATTTCGATGCGGTCTAGCGCCATTGGTAGCGCGTGCTGGGGCGCCCGGTCCTCCCGTATTCGGTGACGCGGGTGACGGTGCCGTCGTCAGCCAGCCGTTCCAGGTAGCGCCAGGCCGTCACCCGGGACACCCCGACCAATTTGGCGGCCTCGTCGGCGGTCAGCCCGTCGGCGCGGTCGCGGACCGCGCGGGCGATCTCGTCGGTGGTGGCCGGTGCCGCACCCTTCGGGGCCACCGACTTGTCGGTGCTGATCCGCAATTCGCCCAGCGCCCGATCGACCTCGGCCTGACTGGCGGCGTCGGTCCCGGCCGGCAGTGCGTCGCGGTAGCGGCGATAGCGCTCGAGGCGGTCGCGGAAGGCGGCGAACGTGAACGGCTTGAGCAGGTAGGCCAGCGCGCCATGCGCGACGGCGGCGCGCACCATCTCCAGATCACGCTCGGAGGTGATTGCGATGATGTCGGGTGCGGGTCGCAACCCGGACAGCGCCGACGCCAGCGCGATGCCACTGGCGTCGGGCAGGCCGAGATCGAGCAGCACCAGGTCCACCGGCGACTCAGCCTCCGAGGCAATGCGCATCGCGTCGCGAGCGGTATGAGCCAGCCCGACGACGGTAAATCCTTGCAACCGAGCCAGATACGTGCGGTGCGCTTCGGCGATCAGCGGCTCGTCCTCGACGATCAGGACGGTGATCATGCGATGGTCACCGTCACCACCGAGCCGTAGGTGAGGTCGGCGCTCAGGGTGCCGCGGTGGCGGTTGACGATCTGGGCAACCAGCGCCAGTCCGAGCCCTTGGTGGCCGGCGTTGGTGCCGGATTTCGTCGAGTAGCCGCGCTGCATGGCGCGTTGGAAGGTTTCGGGGTCCATGCCCGGGCCGCTGTCGGCGACCTGGATCTGCAGCCGGCCGTTCTGGTTGACGGTGACCTCGACCCACGGGTCGTCGCGGTCGCAGGCATCCATGGCGTTGTCGATGAGATTGCCCAGCACGGTGACCATCTCCTGCGAACTCAGCAGAGCCTCGGCGGGCAGATGGGTTTCCTCGGTGATGGTGAGCTCGATACCGCGTTCGTCGGCCTCGGCGGTCTTGCCGAGCAGCAGGGCGACCAGCGCGGGTTCGGCGACGGCGTCGGAGACCCGATCGACGAGTCGCTGGGACAAGGCCAGCTCCTGGGTGGCGAACTTGACCGCCTCCTCGGGGCGGCCCATCTCGACCAGCGTGATGACGGTGTGCAGCTTGTTGGCCGACTCATGAGCCTGCGCCCGCAGCGAATCGGTGAAGCCCTGCAGAGAGCTCAATTCGCCAAGGGCGCCTTGCAATTCGGTGTGATCGCGGATCGTCACCACTTCGGAGTCCGAAGCGCTCACCTGGGAGCGGTTGACCACGAGCACCCGGTCGTCGGTGAGGCGGACCTCGTCGCGAACGCCGGGGTCGTTGCCGCGCAAAAACTCTGGGAGGTCGGCGCGGGTGATGGGACCGGACGGCAGGGCCAACAGGCGGCGGGCTTCGTCGTTGGCCACGGCCACTCCGGTGCGGTCGAGGACGATGAGGCCCTCGGAGACCGAGTGCAGGATCGCGTCGTGGTGGTCGTACATCACCCGCAGCTCGTCGGGCGCCAGACCGTGGGTTTGGTTCAGGACCCGCCGGCGGATCGCCCAGATGCCGACGAAGGACAGGGCCAGTGCACCGACGCCGACGCCGACGATCAATGGCCACTGCGAACGCCAGCGCGCGGCCAGGCTCTCGGTGGTGATACCGGCGGCGACCAGGCCGATGATCTGTCCGCTGGCGTTGCGTACCGGGGCGATCGTGCGCACCGACGGGCCCAGGGTGCCGGTGTAGATCTCGGTATAGGTCTCACCGCGCAGCGCCGGTTCGACAGTGCCGATGTACTTCTGGCCGATCTGGTCCGGGTTGGTGTGGGTGAACCGGGTCCGGTCCGGCCGCATGATCGTGATGAACGCGATCCCCGTGCTCTTGCGGACGGCCTCGGTGACCGGCTGCAGAACCTGTGCGGCGTTACCGCTTTCGATGGCGGTCGCGGTCGAGGGTGAGTCGGCCAGCGCGACGGCGATGGCCGTGACCTGTTGGCGTGCGGCGTCGTCCTCGTGGCGTTTGACGTCGAGGAGGGCCAGCGCGCTGCCGGCCAGGACCACCAGCACGATGACCGCGGCCTGCAGCGCAAAGGCCTGCCCGGCCAGCGAGCGGGGGAGTACGGCCACTGCTCACCTCTGAACGTAATGAACTAAAGCGTGACCTGGGTCACGTCCGGGTAAACCATCCTTGCAGACCCATTGCTGCATTACCGGAAGGGAACCGCTCATGACCACGGTTGTGGATCGTCCTGGCGGCGACGACAAGCCCGCGCCGCCGAAGCGCAAAGATCGCACGCACTGGCTGTACCTGGCTGTCATCGCTGCGGTCGTCGGCGGCGTCATCGTCGGCTTGGTCGCTCCGGCGGTCGGCAAGGAGGTCGGCGTTCTGGGGACGATGTTCGTCAGCCTGATCAAGATGATGATCGTCCCGGTCATCTTCTGCACGATCGTGCTGGGCATCGGCTCGGTACGCAAAGCCGCCACCGTCGGCAAGGTCGGTGGGCTGGCGTTCGGCTACTTCCTGGTGATGTCGACGATCGCTTTGGGTATCGGCCTGTTGGTCGGCAACCTGCTGCATCCCGGTAGCAGCCTCAAGCTCTCGGAGTCGGCGGCGGGCAAGGGTGCGGAATTGGCCGAGAAGGCGCATGAGTCCGGCGGTTTGATGGACTTCATCCAGCACATCATCCCGACATCGCTGTTCTCGTCGCTGACGGATGGCAATGTGCTGCAAGGGTTGTTCGTTGCGCTGCTGGTCGGGTTCGCGATCCAGGCGATGGGCGCCAAGGGCGAGCCGATCCTGCGCGGGGTGGAGCATCTGCAGCGGCTGGTGTTCAAGATCCTGTCAATGATCCTGTGGCTGGCGCCAATTGGTGCGTTCGGGGCGATGGCCAACGTGGTGGGCCAGACGGGGTGGAGCGCAGTAACGAACCTGCTGGTGCTGATGTTCGGCTTCTATCTGACGTGTGTGGTGTTCGTGTTCGGGGTGCTCGGGACGCTGCTGCGGATGGTGGCCGGGGTGTCGATCTTCAAGCTGGTGCGCTACCTGGCGCGCGAGTACCTGCTGATCTTCGCGACGTCGTCGTCGGAGTCGGCGCTGCCGCGGTTGATCGCGAAGATGGAGCACCTGGGTGTGCAGCAGAGCACTGTGGGTGTGGTTGTGCCGACCGGATATTCGTTCAACCTGGATGGGACGGCGATCTATCTGACGATGGCCTCGCTGTTTATCGCCGACGCGTTGGGTGACCCGCTGTCGGTGGGTGAGCAGATCGGGCTGCTGGTGTTCATGATCGTGGCGTCCAAGGGTGCGGCCGGGGTGAGCGGGGCCGGGTTGGCGACGCTGGCCGGCGGTCTGCAGGCGCATCGGCCGGAGCTGCTCGACGGGGTGGGGCTGATCGTCGGGATCGACCGGTTCATGTCCGAGGCGCGGGCAGTGACGAACTTCTCGGGCAATGCGGTGGCCACCCTGCTGGTCGGCTCGTGGACGAAGACGGTGGACTCCGACAAGGTCAACGAGGTGCTGAGCGGTCGCGATCCGTTCGACGAGGTGACGATGCTCGACGACGGTCACAAGCCTGCGGAGAAGGAGGCGGTCGCCGCCTGATTACACAGCTCACGACACCCCGGGTGGCCCCTTCCCCCGGGGTGTCGTGCTGTGGGTACGGTGCTTGAACCGGGTTAGCGCGCGGTCGCCCTACGGGTTGCGCCGTGCCCCAGGCGAGAGTCGAACTCGCAACTCAAGGATTTTAAGTCCTTCGCCTCTGCCAATTGGGCTACTGGGGCTCGGGACTGGAGTCTACGTCCTTGTCTTCCAACCCAGCTGTTCACCGGTTCGGATCATGTGGCAGTTGGCGCATCTCACCTCGCACTTCTCGAACTCTGCCAGGAGCTGTTTGCGGGTTCCCATCAATCTCGAAATCCGCTTATTGGCGGGCCCACGCTCAATATGATCGAATTGCAACACACGTATGTCCTTATTGCCACAATCCACGCACGGGTGCGACTCTAGATAATGCCTAATAATTAAGCGTTGCTCTCGGCGCTGCCGTGCCCGTGATGCCACTGCTCTCGTTTTGTACAACTCCTTGTTGCGTTCATAGTGCAAGCGTTGATATGCACGTTCGTCGTCGGGACTTGCGTACGGCATGAATCCTCCAGAATGTTGACACTATGTGCGGAATGCGGTCGAACACTTTAGGTTTCGCCCGCTTGCTTATTGATTCTTCCAGGTAGGTATGACACCGATCGGCCAGCTCGAATGCTCAACTGAATGTCATTCGAGGAGGGAATTCGCGGAGTTGGGTGTCCGTCGACCGTAATAGTGCGCGCCGCAATGCAATGCGCAGCGCGGCGTCACCTCGGAGACGGGGGCGGATCCCAGCTAAGTTGCCTCGGCTCTAGCGGATCCCAGAGGTCGCGTAAGGACTGTAAAACTCCAGGCTAAGCCGGATTTGGAGACGGGAAGACCCAATCGTCACTGGTAGCAGTGAAGCTCAGAACCGTTCTTAAAATCCGCCAAAGCGTCGGGTCGAGTCCGACTGGGGGCACTGGAAAGGCCTGATAGAGCCGTTTTAGGCTGGTTTGTCTGGCGAAGAGACCGCCCTCATGGCGACAACCCCGTGGGGACGACGCCTTGTGGGTCCTGCTACGGCCGCAGGCTATTCACCCAACCGAACTGACCGAGGCATCGCAGATCGGCACGTCGACATTCATCGTATGGGGCACAACGTCATTGGGCGCCGTGACCACCAACGTGCCCCACCGCGCACACGGCTTGCCTGTCGTCGCGTCGATCGCGGAGGCCGAAACGTCGGCAGTAGCGACGTCGCCCGGGTTGAGCGTTAGGTGATGTGCCGCGTTGGCCGGGCGCCGTGGCACGTTGATGAGCACGCCACCAGCGGGTGTGACGAGGTCCGCGCCCGGATAGCCGACGAGCGCGCACGGTTGCGACGACACGTTCGTGAAGGACACAGTGACGTGACGTTGCGTGTCCGCTGACTCGAGGGGGCCTGCGGTGACGGTGAGACCATCGCCGCCGCATTGACCCGGCACGGTCGGCGCGGACTGTGCCGTCGGGCTGGGGCTAACCGTGACGGTGGCGGGCGGCGCGGATGTCGGTGTCGCCGCGGCCGATGATGTCACTGGCGCCGTGGCCGGTGGCACTGGCGGAGCCGTCCGCTCGGCGGAACAACCGGCGAGCAAAACGCCCGTCAGCACGAGTAGTGCGGGTCGTGCAAATGTCATGGCGCAATTAGATGTCACCGGGGCGGCTACCGATTCCAATTGTCGCGGCTTTCCGACACGCGTGACCCGTTGGCCCGGGGCCACGAGGGAGGCGTCGTCGGTGGCGGCTTTGCGTAGTGACACACCACGCATCGTGCCGGCAACACCGGGAAACGACCTCCTACGGCTTAGCTGATTGCAAATGCGAGTTCGAATCTCGCTGGGGGCGCATCACAGCGATTCAGTTGCCGTCGACCGTCGCACTACTTTTCGGCACGGTCTTCACCTCAACTTTGGGGGTACCCAAGATGTCGGCATCGCCCGACGGATGCCTACGCCTCCGGCGCGGTCACGGTCGCGACGCCCCGCCACGCCGCCTCGACAATGGCCTGCACTGTTTCCTCCTCGATGATGTTGTCCTCGAGGTAGAGCGCGTAGGCGTGTAGCGGCGCGAGCATCAGCTGCATCGCGATGTGGCCGTTGACGTCTGGGCGGATTTCGCCACGCTGCTCGGCGCGGTCGAACATCTCCTGCACCCGCTGAAACCGGACCTGCCAGAACTCGTTCCGAGTTTCGCCGGCGCCCCAATCTCGGTCGTCGACCACCAACAGCCGCATCAGCAGCCGGCCGTTGCCGGTACTGAGGAACCGCGCGACCGAATGGGCGAGGGCCGCCATGTCGTCACGCAGGCAGCCGGTGTCGGGCAGCGGAATGGAGTCCTCGTAGTGCGCGGTCAGGGAGCGGACCGCCAATTCCTCTTTGTCGCCGCATAGTTCGCTGAGGGCGAGTATGTCGCGTCCGGTGAGTTCGGCGACGTCGTCGAGCGTGAAGGCGTCGATGCCTCGTCGGCGGATCGCTTCCAACGTGGCCGCCGTGACGTCGGTGGGCAGCGCCTCATGGTGAGCCGACGTCTGGGCCGACTTCTCCATGCGCCAACCAGGCATACGTGCACGCTCCTCGTGATGCGCGTCCCGGATACAGCAGAACGCCGTGATGCTACCTGGGAGAAACCTGTGAAGCTGGGCAATCGGCCGCCCGGCCACAGGTGATTAGACTGCCCCACAGCGACAGTGGTGGCCGAGGGGCCCGCTGGACGGGAGTGACATGGAGGATTCGGCGGTGCCGTCCGGCGCCGACAGTGCGGGCAAGCGGGGTCGTCCACGCAGCGAACCGTCGCACCTTGCTGTCCTTCGCGCTACCGCTGAGCTGCTTCAGGAAGGCGGTCTGCGATCGGTCACGACCGACCAGATTGCGGCTCGCAGTGGAGTCAGCAAGAAAACGATCTACAAGTGGTGGCCCAACAAGTTCGCCGTCGCCCTCGAGGCATGCCTCTCCGATATGATCATCGATCTTCGGGACCCCGACACCGGCTCGGCGGCAACGGATCTGCGGATCGTGCTCCGCGAACTGACCGCCTTTCATGCCGGGGCCGACGGGCGAGTGCTCGCCCAGCTGATCGGCGAGGCCCAGTTCGACCAGTCGATGCGGACCGACCTTCACAAGCATTTGATGCTGGCGCACCGTGACACGGTGCGCAGGGTGTGGGCCCGCGGGGTCGCCGAGGGCCAGTTCCGCTCCGACATCGATCCCGACGCCGCGGTCGACGTCCTGATCGCGCCGTTGCTGTACCGCCACCTCGTCGGTCACCCGCACCTGGACAGCACTGCGACCGACGAGCTTGTCGAGATCACGATGCGTGGCCTATCCGCGCAGGGTTGACGGGGCCGGAGCTATTGCGGGTAGCCCAGACTCCAGCCCCGGTAGGTCCAGCCGGGCGCGATATTGGGGGTCGGCAGGATCTGGATATTGTGCCCGTCGCCGAACCCTCGCTTGAGTCCCTGGACGCCGCCGGAGATGTACGTTCCGTCGCCGCGGGCGATGTCGATGTGGGCGCCGTAGGAATTCTTGCTGAAGACCAGTGCTCCCCGTGGGGGATTCATGTCGGTCTGGATCTCACCTTGCCGAAGCAGAGTTTGGTACATGGTCTCGGCGGCGCCGTCCCAGCCGTACTGAGCCTGCGGCACGCCGTAGGCGTAGGCGACGAGAGCTTCGCATCCGTAGATGCCGAACATGTCTGACCCGAGCGCGCTTTCGGCCTTGGCGATGGCGGCGTCTGCTCCGGGGATCCTCTCCGCGGAAGCACCAGGTGCGAGGAGGAGTGCGCCGGCAAGCAGGGCGGACGAAAGCAGCAGACAGATTCGGGCGTTCAAGTCGTGGCTCCGTTCAGGTGGTGCTCGGGTATCCATCGCGGTAGTTGAAACTGCTGGAGAACTCAGGCTAAAGCCACGGGAAACTCACGGCCACCGGTGCGTGCCCGCCCTGTCCGAACGCAGCAGGTGGATGTCGGCCTCGCATCTGCGATGGTCCTGCTCGCCGAAGTTGGAGTAGGTGGCAGGCCTGGCGCCCAGTCCACGTTGGCGCGTCAAGATTTCTTTCGCCGCCCAGCAAACTCTCCCGAGCGCGTGCGTCGACCGCGGGGACGGCCGAGTTCGAGGACGTTGACAGCCCTGTCTCCCGATTCCGGCCCGCCGTGGCGGCCGTCACGGCGGCCGTGGCGTAGTGATCCACCGCGCAAATGGCCTGAAATTTATATAAGCCTGCTTACGCTACCGAAAGGTAACTTAGAAGACAGTTTCAGCAAACTGTGTAATCTTACCCGGAGGTAAGATAACGAATCGGAAACGGTAGCTGATCGTCGCTGGTCGTTCAGCGCCTCGTAACCTCTTGACGGCCGGAATAGTGACGTGAACAGTGCGTACACCGTGCACATCCAGAATCTAGCCCAGCTATCTGGGTTGGTTTCGGCGCGCAAGAAAGTTTCCAGAACCACTTCTTACTGATGAGTAAGGTGCTGTACCTTTTGACATCCGGGGGGCAATTGTCAGTCAAAGGAGAGTCATGAACGCTGCTGTTCGTCCGTACACCACCGCTGGTGTGGCGCTCTTGGGAGCGAGTGTCATTGCGCTTTCGCCGGTGACGCCTTCGACGCCCGACGTCCAGGCCATGCAGCGAACGGTGTCGTCGGTCGGCGTCGAGCTCAGCGCCGCGGTCAACCCGATCGAGAACTGGGTACAGGTCTTCCAGAAGTCCGCAGCAAACCTCGGTGCGATCGGCCAGCAGATTGCCGCAGATCCGGCCCCCATCCTCAGCCAGATCGTCGCCAACCAGATCGCCAGCCTGAAGGTCTTGCAGACGGCCTTCAACGCCAACGCGGGAACCCTCAAGCTGATCTTCGAGGGCGCCCCGGGTGCGATTGATACCGCTCGCGGCCAACTCCAGAGCGGCGACATCACGGGCGCCGTCGACACCATCAACAACAACATCATCATCCCGCTCGCGCTGGCGGCCGTTCAGGCCGTGTCCGATTCGACGGTCCCCCTGGTCAATACGGTGAACAACTTCGCCAAGGCTTTCGCCACACTGCCCAACGCGGTGTTCCAGGTGGTGCTGCCGATGACGTTCCCGCTGCTGTCGACGATCAACGTCATTGTTCAGGCCACGCAGGATGTGTACGACGGCGTGGTTGCCTCCGATCCGGGTGCGGTCATCAGCACACTGGTGAACCTCCCCGCGAATCTGGTCGGGGGCTTCCTCAACGGTTCGGGTATGGTCCTTGGCTTTATCCCTGCCCCGGGCCTCCTGACGCCCTACGACCCGAATTTCGGGTTCCTGGGCAGCGGACCGATCGCCAGCCTGATCCAGCTGCGGGACGTCATCGCCCAAGCCATCGGAGCCACCCCGCCGTCCGCGGCAGCGTCCAAGATTGCGGCGGCGACGGTGCCCGCCGCCGCCAAGACGGTGGCCCTGTCGATCACCGCCCCGAAGGCTCGTAGCACGGCTGGGTCGGCACGTGACGCCATCAAGGCGGCGTCGCAGAGCGCGGCTGAGTCCACCGCGGCGCCTGCTGCAGCCGAATCATCTACTGGCAGAAACGGTTCCACGGCGACCAGCGCCAAGACCACCGGAAGTCACGATTCGACGGCCAGCGCAGGCAAGAAGGGCTCGGGCAAGTCCGCCAGGTCCGCGAAGGCAGAAAAGTAGTTTGACCCCTTAGCGCCAGTCGGTCCCTGATGAGGGAGGGGCCCGCTGGCGCTTCGGCGTTCACACTTTGTTGAGCAGCCCGGCATCCACGGGCACGACGGTGCCGGTGACATAGCGAGCGTCGTCGGAGGCAAGCCACGCAACCGCGTTGGCGACATCGCGCGCCTCGACGTAGTCGATCGGTATGGCATTTTCGAGCGATCGTGCGATGGCCGGCTCGTACTTCTTGAGCATGCTGAGATCGCCGTTGTTCGCCATCGGTGTCGCGACCGTCGTCGGCGCCACGCTGTTGACACGAATGTAGTGCGGTGCAAGGTAATTCGCGTAGGTGCGCATGATGCCGATGACGCCGTGCTTGGCGGCGGTGTACCCGAGCATCCCGCCGCTTACGACAGGGGTGCCGATGAGGCCGCCAGTCGAGCTGGTCAGGATGATCGAACCGCCCCGATCCTGCGTGAGCATGGTCGGGACGGCGACCCGCACGGTGTTCCAGACGCCTTTCATGTTGACGTTCACGACGTCATCCCACTGCTCGTCGTCGGTGCTTTGGCCGCCCGGGCCGATCCCGGCGTTGGCGACCACGATGTCAACGCCGCCGAGCTCGGCCGCCCCGTCATCGAACGCCTTCTGGAGGGCCGAGAAATCAGTGACGTCGGCCTCTCGGGCCACGATGCGCCGGCCAAGGGATTCCACCTGCCGCACGGTCTCGTTGAGGTCTTCCGGTGTCGACATCTGATAGACCACGGTCGGGTACTGCGCGCACACGTCGATCGCGATGATGTCGGCGCCCTCCTCCGCGAGGCGCACCGCGTGCGCGCGCCCCTGGCCGCGGGCGGCACCGGATATGAAAGCGATCTTGCCCTCGAGCTTGCCCATGATTGCTCCTGCTCAGATAGATCATTTCCAGCCCCTAGGCAGGGCAGTCTGGCAGACAGGTGAGCCGCGCACCCCAAATTTGAGCGATCGCCCAACTGAGACCAAATCGCACTCACGAACGCCTGAGCTGCCTACCATCAGCCGATGCGCGGATCCAAGATCTTGATCACCGGAGCAAGCGGCCAGGTTGCCGTCCCCATCGCCTTAGCCCTGGCGGCCGACAACGAGGTGTGGGGTATCGCCCGCTTCACCGATGCTGCAGCGCGCGAACGCCTGGAGAAGGCCGGCGTCCGGTGCGAGGCCGTCAACATGGCGGCCGGTGATTTCACCGGGCTGCCGCACGACTTCGACTACGTCCTGAACTTGGGTGTGGCCAAGAGCGGTCGGTGGGACAAGGACATGGCGGCCAACGCCGAATCGGCAGGCCTTCTCATGGCCCACTGCCGTGAAGCCAAGGCGTTCCTGCACTGTTCATCCGGGGCCGTCTACGACCCGCCGGGCGACGAACACCGCACCGAACGCACCGTTCTCGGTGACAACCACAAGCCGATGCTCCCCACCTACTCCATCACCAAGATCGCCGGGGAAGTCGTCGTCGCCACGATGGCACGTGCTCTCGGTGTCCCGGCCACCATCGCGCGCCTGAACGTCCCGTACGGCAACAACGGTGGGTGGCCGCTCTTCCACCTGGACATGATGCTCGGCGATATGCCCATCCCGGTCCCGCCCGGCGGACCCGCGGTGTACAACCCGATTCACGAGGACGACATCATCGCGATGATCCCGAAACTGCTTGCGGTGGCGTCGGTTCCGGCCACCACCGTCAACTGGGGTGGAGACCAATTCGTCAGCCTGCAGGACTGGTGTACCTACCTCGGCTCGCTCGTCGGCAAGGAACCGGTGTTCGAAGAGACTGATCAGACGTTGCGCGGAAATCCGTTGGACGTCGCCAAGATGCATGACTTGATCGGAACCACGACCGTCGACTGGCGTGACGGTATGCGCCGGATGGCGGCTACGTTCCACCCGGAGCTGGTCAGCCAGTAGTTGACCCAACAGCGTCTGTTTCGTGCGCCCCAGGGAGATCCGGCATCTCGTGCCGACCACCTGCGGAACGGCGCCCAAGGAACCACACCAGCGCGCCGGCCGACAACCCTGCCCCGACGATAATCGTGGGCCACATCAGCACGTGAGCCAGCCAGACCCGCCGCTGAATTTTCACGATGCGATGCTCGGCGTGCCGAAGTCGCGGCAGGGTATCCATGCGTTGCTTAATGCCCGCGATCGGTCGCCGGGAAACCGCTGATGAACGCTAGCGATGAATACCCGTCGTCCGGAATCGACTCCGGTACGTACTCGGTGAGACGCCCAGCGCCCGACGGAAGGTACGCCGCATGGTGTCCGCCGACCCGAAGCCGGCCCGCCGGGCTACCGTTTCCTGACCGCTATCTCCGGTCGCCAGCAGAACCTTCGCCGCCTCAAGGCGCGCCTGTTCGACGAAACGAGCCGGAGTCAGCCCGACCTGATCGTGGAACATGCGGACCAGGTGCCGTTCGCTGACCGCGGCGCGATCCGCCATCGCCGCAATCGAGTGGTCCGCACCCGGATCGGCGACCACGCCATCCAGGATCTCGCGTAGCCCGCTCGACACCGGCAGTGCCGCCTCAGTCCAGACGCTGAACTGGGCCTGACCACCCGGGCGCTGCAGGAACACCACCATCCACCGCGCCACCCGCCGGGCCACGTCGGGGCCGTAGTCGCTTTCCACCATCGCCAAACCGAGGTCGACGCCCGCGCTGATCCCCGCTCCGGTGATGTACGGCCCGTCCTGCACGAACAGCGAATCCGGCACGACCTCGATCTCGGGATAGGTGCGCGCCAGCTCCTGGCAGTGCGCCCAGTGCGTGGTCGCCCGACGGCCGTCCAGCAGACCGAGCGAGGCCAACACGAATGCGCCCGTGCACACCGAGGCCACCCGCCGCGCCCGTGGCGCCAGTTCGCCGACCATCTCTAATGCCGCCGCGACGACGTCCGGCGTCTGTTCTTCCGGAATGTCGTGCTCGCCAGGGGTGAAGGAGAAGTCGGGCGGCACTCCGCCGGGGACGATCAGCGTGTCGATCCGGTCCGGCACCTCGGCCAGCGGCATGTCGACGTTCAACGAGACGAACGACGTCGTGGCGACGGCCGCACCGGTGGGTGAGGCGAGGATGACTCGGTATCGCGCCCCAAAGTCGTTGGCGCGCGCGAAGATCTCCAGCGGTGCGGCCACGTCCTGCAACGTGACTTTGTCGTACAACGCGAATACGACCGTCTTGGCCGGCTGTTGCGGCCCGTTGTCATCGGACACCCGAACATGATGCGCCTCATTGGTCGCTCTGTCCGCGTTAAGCGGGGGTCGCGACGACGACGCCGCCGTCACGTCCGGAATTGCGCGATTCGTGTCCGGACCTGACGGGCAGAGCAATCCGGGTGTAACACCGCCGAAACCCACTGCCACGAACCTGATTTCACCGTACTTCGCTCCGGCGCCGAAGCGAAGTCATTACCCCTTGTTCCCCAGAAGGTGAGCGCATGGATTCTCGGACAGCCTTGACGCTGAGCATCGGCGTCCTCGGCGGGGTGGCGGTCGCGGTGACCGCCGAACTCATCACGGTGCCGATCTGGGTGGTCTTCCTGGCTTGGGCGTCGTTCTTCTTCGTCGGCGGCGGAGGGGCCGGCTGGGTGCGATCGGTCTCGTCGAACATCGTCGGCGTGATCATCGCGTCGGCCAGCTTGTACGCCGCGTACCTGATGGGTGGCAGCCTGCTGGTCACCGCCATCGCGGTCGGCGTCGGCAGCGCGGTCATGGTGCAGGCGTCGTGGGTGCCGCTGCTGGCCACCACTCCTGCCGTCGTCGTCGGCTTCGCTTCCACCGTGTCGACGGTCGCCGGCAAGGGCAACGACGTCACGGTCACCACCATTTCCCACCCGGGCCTCGTCGCCATCGTGGCCTGCGTCCTCGGCGCGTCGTTCGGATTGCTCTCCGAATACCTCGCGACGGCGATGACGAAGAAAGCCAGCACCGAGACCGCCCCCACGGAAGGAAGCCCTGCCTGATGAAACTGCAGCACTATCTTGGTGGCCTCGAAGGCCTGCCCGAGCCGCTGACGCTGGAAAAGCGTGTCTTCGTTGAGGATTGGGAAAAGCGCATCTTCGGCATCCACGTGGCGATGATGGGGTTGTCGAACCACCTCGGCGCGGCGCTGCCGGAGTACCCGATCGACGAGGTGCCGACTGCGTTCAAGGACGAGTGGACGTGGGCCGACCTGCGTACCGGCGCCGAGGGGATGAACCCGTTCGACTACTTCAAATTCCGCTATTACGAGAAGTGGCTGGGTGGCATCACCCAGTTCTTCATCGACAAGGGCTATGTCACCGAAGAGGAACTCGCCGACCGGATTGCCGAACTCACCCCGGCAGCGGGCGAGGATCTGCCGGCGATCGACGATCAGGTGATCGCCTATCTGCGTATGGGTGACAGCCCACGCCGCGACGTCGCGCACCCGAAGTTCGCGGTCGGCTCGAAGGTGCGCATCACCAATGTCCCCGCCGACGCGCACAGCCGACTGCCGGGATACCTGCGTGAGCGGGCCGGCATCGTGGAACGCGTCTTCGAGGGCGACTACGGCTACTTCACCCATACCGGCGACGGGATCGGTGACCCGATGCCGATCTACATCGTCGAATTCGACCCGGCCGAAATCTGGGGTCCGCGCGCCGAAGGCGGCCCGCTGAAGCTCTACGCCGAGCTGTTCGAAGCCTATTTGGCACCGATCGAGGAGGAAGCATGACCGACCAGTTCGCCTACCCGCCCGACCGCGAGGAGATCAGCGCCAAGCAGGTGGCCGCGCTGGAGGCGCTGCTCATCGAGAAGGGTGTCATCACGCCGCAGACCGTCGACAAGGTGCTCGCCTACTTCGAGACGGAGATGACGCCGCTCAACGGCAAGAAGATCGTCGTAAAGGCTTGGACTGATCCGGAATTCGCGGCCAAGATCGTCGTCGACACCCCCGCCGCCGTGGCCGAACTCAACCTGCCCGACGGGATGGCGGGTGCCGAGGGTGAGCACCTGCAGGCCGTCGCCAACACGCCCGGGGTGCACAACCTGGTGATCTGCACACTGTGCTCGTGCTTCCCATGGCCGGTGCTCGGGCTGCCACCGTACTGGTACAAGGATCCGACGTTCCGGTCGCGGGCCGCGCGCGAACCGCGCAAGGTGCTCGCCGAGGTAGGCGTCGACCTGCCGGCCGACACCGAGATCAAGGTATGGGACTCCAGCGGCCACTCGCGATGGTTCGTGATCCCCGAAAGGCCCGCGGGCACTGAGGATTTCACCGACGAGATGCTGATGGATCTGGTGACCACCGAGTCGATGATCGGCGTGGCGTTGGCGGGTCCCGCGTCATGAAACTGCACGAGACCTGCACCACCGATCAGGCCGCCCCGCAGTTCGACCACGAATGGCAGCGTAGGGCTTTCGGATTGGCGCTCGCGCTGTCGGAGTTCCGGCACTACCCCTGGAGCGAGTTTCAGCAGACGTTGATCTCGACCATCGGGGAGTGGGAAGCGACGCCCGAATCCGAACGGGGGGAATGGGAGTACTACGACCACTGGGTCGTGACGCTCGAGAAACTCGTCGACCGTCACGAGCTGCTGACAGCGCCGCTTCTCACCGATGCCAATGACCACGCCATCGCGCACGACCACGACCACGACCACTAGAACAGCGAGGACTTCTGAGATGAACGATGCCAATCCCGCCCTCGGCGCACCGCGCGCCGACCTGCGTGCGGCCGCCGCAAGCCTCGCCATCCCGGTGCAGCTGATCGTCCTGACGCTGCTGGCTTTGACCGCCTACTACTTCGTCGGCTACGACCAAGGAGCGGTGTCCGTATTCGGTTCGGACACCCACGTCCACGAATTCGTACACGATGCGCGCCACCTGCTGGGGTTCCCGTGCCACTGAACGTCGAATTGCCCGCGACAGTACGGTATCTCGTACCTGGCGTAGTCGGCGGCATCGTCAGCTTCGCATTCAGCCGCGTGATGATCGAACCGTTGATCAATGCCGCGGTGGACTACGAAGGGGAGCGCGAGCACGCCGAGGCCCAGCTTGCCGGCAGCGGTCACGAGCATGGTCACGAGCTCTTCACCCGGTCGGTGCAGGAGAACTTCGGCGCCGCAGTCGGAGTCATCGCCTTCACCGTCGCCATGGGTGTGCTGTTCGCGGTGGCCTACACCGTGATTCGCGCTGTGCTCGAGCGGCGAGGCGCCACGCCCGATCCCACCGCTTTGGCCCTGTTGCTCTCGGCGGGAATGTTCGCGGCGATCGCCCTGGTGCCGGGCCTGAAATATCCGGCGAATCCGCCGACCGTGGGGCTGGAAGAGACCATCGGAGCACGGAGTTCGGCGTTCTTGACGATCAGCGTGATCTCGGTGGTCGGTGCCTGCGTTGCCGTGGCCGCCGGGTTGGCGTGGTCGCGGCGGTGGGGGAGTTGGCCGGCGACTGCCGTGGCGGTGGGCGGATACGTCGTGGTCATGCTCGTAGCCTTCGCGTTGTTACCCGGCTTCTCTGAGGTTCCGGGGCCGATCAGCGGTCCCGACGGCGTTGTGGTCGACGGCTTTCCGGCCCAGGTGCTTGGCGAATTCCGGGTGTACTCGCTGCTGAACCAGGCCGTGATGTGGGTGACGATCGGCGCCACCTGGGCGTGCCTGTCGGCACTGTCATCGTCGATGCGACGGAAGTCGGCTTTGGTATCGGCGTGACGGCCGAAACGGCCGATCGGCGGACGCCTACCGCGTAGGGTGCGATCAGCCACAGGAAAACATGTGGTTCAGGCGCCCCCAGGCGGGAGGGCATATGCCCGATAAGAGATCCACCTCGAAGATGCGTCCCCATTTCGAGGACATCCAGGCCCATTACGACCTGTCCGACGACTTCTTCGGCCTCTTTCAGGATCCGAGCCGGACCTACAGTTGCGCCTACTTCGAGCCCGCGGACCTCTCGCTGGAAGAAGCGCAGATCGCCAAGATCGATCTGAACCTGGACAAGCTTGACCTCAAGCCGGGAATGACGTTGCTCGACATCGGCTGCGGGTGGGGCGCCACGATGAAACGCGCGATGGAGAAGTACGACGTCAACGTCATCGGGCTCACGCTCTCGAAGAACCAGCACGCGCACACCACGAAGCTTCTCGACCAGGTCGATTCCCAGCGCACGCACGACGTCCAGCTGCATGGCTGGGAGGAGTTCAGCGAACCGGTCGACCGCATTGTCTCGATCGAGGCCTTCGAACACTTCGGCTTCGAGCGCTACGACGACTACTTCAAGAACTGCTTCAACATCCTGCCCGACGACGGACGGATGACGATTCAGAGCACCACCAGCTATCACCCCTACGACATGGCCGAACGCGGCAAGAAGATCACGTTCGAAGCCCTGCGGTTCGTGAAATTCATCATCACCGAGATCTTCCCCGGCGGCCGCATCCCGACGGCGGTCATGATGCAGGAACGCGGCGAGGCAGCCGGATTCACCGTCCCCGAGGTGCTGTCGCTGCGACCGCACTACATCAGGACACTCGGCATCTGGGGTGATGCGCTGGAAGCCAACCGGGACAAGGCAATCGAGATTCAATCCGAAGAGGTCTACGACCGCTATATGCGCTATCTCCGGGGCTGCCGTGGCATGTTCTCCGACGAATACTGCGACGTCAACCTCGTCACCTATCTCAAACCTGCGGCGTAGGAAGCGGTATGAAGCCCGTCGTCGCGGTCGGGATCGTTGTGGTCGGCGGATGGTTGGGGGCGCCGCCGGCTGTCGCTGACGACGGGCCCTGTGTGCCGGGTTCGCCGTGCAACTTCGTGTCGCCCTCGGGCAACATCGCGTGCTCGCTCATGGAAGCGGCCCCTCCGGGTACTCAGGGCTCCGCCGCCCAGGCTTACTGCCAAACCAATTCGCCGCCGCAAGCGGTGGTGCTGGACCAGTACGGATCCCCGACTCTCGTCGGCTGCGTCCAGGACAGCTGCACCAGCCGTGCGGGACAAGGCTTCCCGACCCTGGGCTACGGCCAGACGGCCCGCCATAGCATGTTCACGTGCGTGTCGGAGAGTGCCGGGGTCACGTGTACCACGCCGCCGGGCGGTGGCTTCACGATCTCGCGATCGGGCATCACCAAAGTCGGATGACGGGGAACATCAAGACGAGGAGTTGCCGACTAGCCCTGACCCGGGTACAGCAGGGCATCGGTGACACTGCCGCCGTTCACTGTTCCACCGAGCAACAACGTTGAGGTGTTCGCCGCGGGGTCGTAGTCGAGCAGTGCCTCACCGGGGTTGCAGGACGGGAACGCCCGTACGATGAGATCGTCGTCGCTGACACCGACGACCTCGATGCTGCGCTCGGGTTTGGTGCCGGGCACCGCTACTCGTGATGAGGTGCCGTCGGCATTGAGCTTTTCGAGGAGAACCTCGCCGCATTGGGATTCGGTCCCGACAAATGTCCCCGCTTGCACGTGCCAGGCATCGAAGGCGGCGCCGGACGGGTGCGGCGCGGTGAGCGCGGTCGGCGTTCCGCCTGCGAACGGCATCAGCCACAGCTGGGGCTGATCGTTGTTGTTCGAACCGCAGAAGGCCAGCAGGGTGGTGGCCGACTGGCCGCCCCACCACCGCACGGGGGTGCACCAAGTCACGCCCCGCGGCGTCGGCATGGTCCGCGCAACCGTCCCGTCGTTGTCCATCACCACCATTTCCGCGTCCGTTCCGAGAATCAGCTGAGTCCCGTCGGGCGTGGGCAGGTAATAGCCCCTGATGGGGCTGCTCAGCTTGTCCGTCGGATAGAGCAGCTCTGGCCTACCCGTCAGATCGACGCGCTCCATCGTCGGCGGCTTGTCGCTGTTGTCGTCTTTGTTGACGATCAGCAATGCCTTGCCTGAGGGCAGCGTGAAGCTCGGGACGAATTGCGTGGAGCCTCGGATGGGGACCGCGGTCTGCGCGCCGGTGTGCAGGTCGACGATGATGGGCGTCGGTTTGTCAGCGGACTGGTCGTAGAACAGGGCCCGTTCGCCGTCGCCGGACCAGTCGACCAATCTGGGACCACCAAAGCCGTCGGCGCGTGGTGGGAACGTGGTGATCGGGTAGCGATCGCCCGACGGATCCACCAGGTACAGCGTGGTGTTGGCGGATTCGCCGGTGCTCGGCGTGCCGCCGGGCATGTAAGGGTGCAGCGTCCAGGTGGCCAACATCCAGCCGGGTCCGACCTGATCCCAGGGGACGGTGTCGAGCGCGGCCTCGTCGCCGCGTTCTGATTTCGGATCGGCGGCCGCCGTAGTCGGTGCGCCGCTGGTGCCCGCCCGTGGCGCGGTCGACGACGAGCAGCCGGCCACCAGCGCTACTGCCAGTGTGGCTACCGCCGTGGTTCTCCATGTAAGCATGGCGTCACCTCTTGGAAACGATCCCACCACGGTGTACCCGCGAAAATGACGGTATCGACAAACGGCTGCGAATCATGTTGGACCGGAACGTCGATCGTGGCCGCGCATAACGGTCGACTCTTGCCGCTCGGGGTGATCCCATATCTGGAGAGGCGAAAGGGCACATCGTCATGGCCAAGCTCGATCTCAAGCTCGAAATCGTCGTCGTTCCCGTCTCAGATGTGGACCGTGCCAAGGAGTTCTACGCGCAGCTCGGCAGGCGCCTGGATGCTGACTTCGACAGTGGCAAGGACTTTCGCGTCATTCAATTCACACCGCCAGGCTCCGGCTGTTCGATCATCTTCGGCGAGAACGTCACCGCCGCCCCGCCCGGCTCCGCCCAGGGCCTCTACCTGATCGTCGCCGATGTTCAGGCCGCCCGTGCCGAGCTACTCGCCAAGGGTGTCGCCATCAGCGAGGTGTTCCACGACTCCGCCGGGGACTACGCCGGCCCGGACGAGCCCTACCTGTTCGGGCGGCTCCGCCTCAGTGGCCCCGCGGCCGAGCGTGCGAGCTACCACTCCTTCGCGTCGTTTCACGACCCCGACGGCAACGGCTGGCTGCTGCAGGAGGTGACGACACGCTTGCCGGGACGCATTGAGACCGAGACGACCTTCGCCTCCGTCGCCGACCTCGCGGGTGCCCTTCGCCGGGCCGGGGCCGCGCATGGAAAGCATGAGGATCGACACGGCGGCGAGTATGACGAGAACTGGGCGGACTGGTACGCCGAGTACATCGTGCGCGAGCAGTCAGGAGACGAACTGCCGCAGTGACGTCGGGAATCATCGCGCGGCGTGCGACAAGGCTCTATGGTTTAGCCGTGCCGGAATTGGACCGTCGAAGCATGATGATGATGTCGGGGCTGGGCCTGTTGGCCGCCGCAATCCCACTCCCGACCGCCGAGGCGGGCCCGTCGCCGCGCCCGGACGCACCGCCAGGTGGCGCGCCGGCCTACCTGTTCCAGGACGACTTCGACGGCCCGGCGGGGTCGGCCCCCAACCCGGGGAACTGGACGATCCAGAACTGGCAGGACGACGTGTGGCCACCGGTCGAGAGTCAATACCGCGACGATCGGCGCAACGTCTTCCTCGACGGAAACTCGAATCTCGTGCTCCTGGCCACCCGAGAGGACGATCGGTACTTCAGCGGCAAGGTGCGGGGGAACTGGCGCGTCCCCATGGGCTACACCTGGGAAGCGCGGGCCAAGCTCGACTGCCTGACCTCGGGAGCGTGGCCCGCGTACTGGGCAGTGAACGAAGATCCGCTGCCCGATGGTGAGGTCGACATCTTCGAGTTCTACGGCAACCGCAGTTGGGCCCCGGGAACCACGGTCCACGCCGCATCGAACGGGAAGACGTGGGAAAGCAAGTCGATTGCCGGGTTGATCGACGGTGCCTGGCATAACTGGCGGATGCGCTGGGACGCGGATGGATTCAAATTCTGGCGCGACTATGTCGACGGCGCGAAGCCGTATTTCACGGTGCCGCCAAAGCCGATCCCGGTCCACGGCAACCCCACCGACCTGCGCTGGCCGTTCAATAACCCCGGTTATTGGATGTCGCCGATGTTCACCCTCGCGGTCGGGGGGCCCGGTGGCGGTGATCCGTCGCTGGGGACCTACCCGGCGGCGATGCTCGTCGACTGGATCCGCATCTGGTAGCCGACGTCAGTCGGCGGCGGCCAATTTCATCTCTTCCAAGCGTTCCGGCAAGGCGTCGATGTACTGGGTGAAGACGTCCCGCAACACTGCCTCGTCGGTGAGTGCCTGCCCGTCGTCGAGTTCGAGGTGAATGCTGCCCTTGTGTGCCAGCTGCAGCAGTTCCTCCACCAGCGCTACCGAATCACGGGTGCCGTCAAGCAATATCAGCGCGTGAGCGTCGAGCGGCCCGAGCGCCACGGTCTCGTGCCACACGTTGAACGTGTAGGCATCGTCACCTTCGCCCAGCGTGAATTCGGCTACTCGCCTTAACGATTCATTCACCCGCAGCGGGACGCTGACCGGGTCCGGGGACACCGCATCGGCCCGGTAGCGCGCTTGGCCGTTGACGATCAGGAACTCCAGGAGCCGGTCGATCCGCTCGGCGATTCCGTCAGGAGACGAGCCGAGCTCCGCGCTCACCAAGTCCACCAGCTGTGCGCGCGACAACGTCCACGGTGACTGCCACGTCAGGGTGTCGCAGGCTACCTTCAAGACCGGATCGTCGATCGATACCGTTGCGCCACTGGACAACTGATAGTTCTGAGCCGACTGATCCAGCCGGGTCGGGCCGTCGATCACCGGCATTTCGGTGGCGAAGTGCATACCCTCGAAGGTGCGGTGGTCGAGGGTGTGGCGGATCTGGGGAGCGCGATCGGCATGCACGAACAGCGTTTGACGGAACGCGCGATCGACCGCGAAATCCAGATACTGCTCGATCAACGATTGCGAACCCCCGCAGTGCTGCGCTACGTGTTCGGCGACTTTGCCTCCGTAGTTGGCCGCGAACATCAGCTCGGGTTGTGCCTCGGCCAGGAACGCCAACCCGTGCGCGCCAGCGCGCGCCAGCATGTCGACGAAATAGCACGGCCGGTTGATCCCAGCGAGCTCGTCATGCACCAGGTACGAATCGTCGAACCCGTTGTCCCGCTCTCGGAATTCGGCCACCGCCCGCGCCATCGGTGAGGCCGGCGGCGCGACTTCTTCGAGGAAGTCGACCATGCCACGGGCGGCGACGACCTGCTGATCCGGCGACCCGCTGTCGCGCGCGGCGAACAGCATCGCGTCGCGCACGATCTCCTTGGACTTCCAGCCCGGATAGACGTTGTAGCTGATGTACGCCACTCCGTCGGGTGCCAGCGACCTGCTCGTAAGGGAAAGCATCGCGTCCTGCACGTTCTCGGGCACCCAGCTGTAGACACCGTGGGCGATGATGTAGTCGAACTGGCCCAACGCGGCGACGTCCACTGCCGCGATATCGCCGACGATCAACGCCACGTTCCCTATGCCGGCGGCCTGCAACAGTCGTCGGCCCTGTTCGATCGCGACCTCGGACAGGTCGATGCCCACCACCTGCGCGTCGGGATGGATTGCGGCGAACGGAACCAGATTCCCCGCTGCACCACAACCGATTTCGAGTACTCGCGCCGTGGCTAACGTTGGCGCCTGCAGGCCGAACAACTGCGCGATCGCGGCGAGCCGACCCGGTGCCGATTGAGGGATGGAGTCCGCGGAGTACGGCGTCGCGTCGTATGCCCCGCGGATCTCGTCGATGGCTTGGTCGCCGGGCTCGGTCGGCATCGTGCTCCTTGCGGTCGCTGGCGGAACCAAAGGGGCCAAGCCCGACCACATTGGATCACACCGTGCTGCACAACCCGCCCAACGGTGGCGCCCGTCGACAACCCAGGCGCCACCGCGATTACTGGCAGCCGCCCACTGGCGTCGTGACCACCAGGTTGTCTCCACCACTGGCGTCGGCGTTGGATCCGCAGGACGCAGTGGCCTCGTTGTTGTTGCCGTTGCCTGCGAACGCCACACTGCCGGTGCCGTCCGCGGTGGCGGTGTTGCGGTCACCGCCGCTCACGGTGGCGGTGCTGCCGTTGTTCGCTTCGGCGATGTTGAGCTTGCCGCCGGAAATCGTTGCGGTGCTGCCATTCCGGGCCCGCGCGACGACAAAGGTTCCGTCTTCGGCGGTCGCGGTGCTGTTGTCCTCAGCGTCGGCGAAGTTCAAGATCCCTCCGCTTGCCCTGGCCGTGCTGTTGTGGTCCGCAACCGCGACATTGAAGAACCCGCCACCGGCGTAGGCGTTGCTGCCGGCACCTGCCACTGCCAGGTTGAAGCCCGGATCCGAGGTTGCCGTCGCGTTGCCGGACTGGACCAGGCTGTGGCCGTTGAACGACACCGCGAAGTCCGGAGTCGGCTGCGGCTCCGAGGCGTCGTGGGCTCGCGCGGCGCTGCTCGGACTTCGTGGGCCGGCCTTGGCGGGGGACGGCGTTTTGTCACTGGCAGATGCCTGTTTTTGGGTGTTACCAGCTCCCGCGGATGGTGCCGCCAGAGCGGTCGGTGCGCCGATGCCGAGGGCGATCACCGGACCGCCGACGCAAACCGCACAAATCTTTGCTGCAGATGAGGGGGTAAAGCTCAATCTCACGATCATTTCCTTAATTGCCGAGGTAGATCCCCAACCCGGCTGTGACTGTAGTCACAAAATTACAGGGAAGCAAATACCTATCCGGTAGCTGAATTGCATTCAAACGATGTAGTTGCAGGATGGCGGCGATGCCATCGGAATCAGCTTTGCGCGGGGGATCGGCCGCATCTGCGAGCGTGACCAGCGAATTTCACGGCACTGGAAAGGCCGACCGATTGCCGCCGCAGGGAGTTGCCACGGGGGGTGAGAAATCTTGCGTAGCTTGTCCACAGCAACGATCCGAGCCGCCCGAATCCGGTAGTTCGTCGCCGAAATCAGGTTTCTCGCGGCTACCTCTCCGATACGGTTCTCGTTGGGTCAGGGGTGACACGACGACGGGGAGTCGACATGCCTGCAATCTCTCGCCCTTTCATCGCGGCCGGTGTGGCTGTGGTGGGCACCAGCGCCATCGCGATGAGCCCGGTTGTAGTGCCGCCGCCCAGCCTTCGCGCTGAGGCGGCGATCCAATTGACTGCGGCCACCGACTGGGCGGACGTCTTCTCCCAGGCAGGCGCGAACGCGCAGGCCCTGTTCGACACGTGGCGCGAGGCGCCGGCCCCGATCCTGCAGCAGATCGCCGCCAATCTGGCCACGTACTTGATGGAACTGCCTGACCTGCCGGGTATCGCAGCGCAGGTACAGGCCGATTTCCAGGCCGCGCTCGCCGCGCCGCTGGCCCCCGACACATCGACGCTGGACAACACGCACCGAACCTTCTACGAGCTGCTGCCGGCCATCATGCAATTGCCCGGCATCCCGGATCTGTTGCAGCTCAGCATTTCTCCCACCGGCAAGCAGCTGCTGGCGTTCTCGACGACCGCGCTCAGCGGAGTAATTCTCGGCATGGCGGGCCCGGTGCTGGGCCCCCTGGTGGTGTTGGCGGCCAGCCTGGAGTCGATCCGGACCGATCTTGGCGCCGCCACTCCTGATGTGGCGAGCGCGATGAGCACTTTGACCAGCATTCCGGCCGCGATGACCGACGCGTTCCTCAACGGAGGCGAACATGTCGACCTCACCGCGCTGGCGAAAGCCTTCGGGCCGGCGATCGGCGTGAGTTTCCCCGACGGTGTGGAAGTCGGCATTGCGCTCGGCGGTCTACTCAGCCCGGGCGGCTCGATCTTCAACGCGCTCGACTTCGCCTACGACAATGACTTACTCGGGGTGCTGCACATCCATGTCCCGCTCGCGACGGGAACCGCGGTCGGACCCTTCGGGGCCATGATGGAATTCGCCAGGACCATTGCGAAGGCGATCGGCTGGCAGGCTCCGGCGAGTTCTGCTGTCGCGCAAAGTGCGGCCGTGAAGAGCAGTCTGGCTGCGGCCAGCGAGGTGCCCAGCTCGGTGGTGAACTCCGCGACGCCCACCGTGAGCGTGCCGATCACTGCCAAGGCCAGCACAGGTCGCGTTGTCAAGATAGACAAGGGGGCTCGCGCTTCCCGAAGCGCCGGATCGGCCGATGCCACGGCCAAGCGCACCTCGGCGGCAGCTGGTTCCGGCAAGGCGTCCAGCGCGCGAACGAAGCCGGCGAGGGCCGCGAGCTAGTGCTTGCGAGCTGACCCGTGCAGGGCCGGATCGGGCCCCGCTTGTGGCTGCCGACCCGAGTCGCGACGAAATCCAGCCCGATCGATGGTTGTGTTTCGGCGTGCCAGACCCGCGATTCGAGCCGGTTCAGGCGATGATACGGGTGTGGCTGCTGATGCGAATGTGACTACGACGGATTCGACGGTCGAAGAGCCGGGCGAACAACCCGCAGCGCCTCCTGCGGCTGAGTCCGTGACAGCCGAGCAGATCGTCGAACCCGAGCCGTCGCCGACACCGTCGCCGCGGCAGCGCGACTGGTCGATGCCGAAATCCCCGATCACTCGAGCGCAGGCCGACGAGGTGGGCCGGACCGCCGTGAAAGCCCTCACGGCAATTGCCAGGTTTGTTGCCGGCATTGCCCGATCCGGTGCGCGCGCCGTCGGGCAGGTCTGGCACGTCGTCCAAGCAGTGCCGGCGGCCGTGCAGCTGTTCTTCGGTGCGGGCGCAACGATGCTCCTCGGTGTCGTCGGTGCCATCACGCTCCACGACCGGCTCGGCTTGATCTGCATCGTCGTCGTGATCCCGCTGTGCGCCGCCATCCTCGGGGCGCTCGGGCACCGCTGGTACAGCGGACTCGGAATCGAGGCGACTCAATCGACGCACGCAGCGCAACCGACCACATCGGACCTACAGCGATCAGTGCAATACGTCGACACCAAACTTGCGCAGGCCCTCAGCTCATTCGGCACCGAACACCACCAGCAGGCAGTGATCGCGCTCTTCCAGGCGAAGACGGCCGTCGAGCTCACGTTGGGAACCGAGCAGGACGCCGCGGCTTACCTCGACGTGCCGCTGCGCGCTGATGACTATGGCCTGCGGCCGCGGATTCAAGCCGGGCCGACTTCGGCATTACGAGAAAGCAATTCGCGAGCCGCATCGTGACCGGGGAGGCCATCACCGGACAGGTCGCATTGATCGAGGATGACTACACGCTGGTCATCAACCGCGGCACCGAAGCCGGAGTGGCGGTCGGCATGGTCTTTGCGGTCAACTCGAGCACAGGTCCGGTGGTCACCGATCCCGAATCCGGCAGGGAATTAGGCAGATTGAGCCGGGAGAAACTGCGGGTGCGGGTGTTTGATGCCCAGCCGCTGTTCGCCCGTGCCCACACCTTCGCCGCGACCGACGACTTCTACGGGCTGCTCCAAATCCCCTTTGTCGCAAGGCCGGCGGAAGACGTCGTCACCGTCGATGTGGGGGACACCGTCGCGTTGATCGCGACAGCGTCAACCGCGACGAGCGGAAGCTGTTGGCCCACCGCAATCGACATGCGCTGACGACCCAAGGCCGGCCACGCCTGCACGGCGCAGAACGGGGCGCACTGGTGCTGATCGGCGCTGGTACCGACATGCACGCAGCACTGCACCAACCGTTCCTCGATCATGGTGGCCATGTCCATGAATGGTTTGACCGTGATCCGGACAACCCGTTCCCCGAGCAGCTGGCGGAGTTTGCGCCGCCGTCCGGGCAACGCCGACGACGCCATGGTCAGCAATGTGCTCACGCCGAGATCGCAACTTTCACAAATGATCCGCCATACGTCGCCAATGTCCGGGTGCGACAACGAGGACTGCTCGGACAACAGTCCGAGCAGAGATTCCTTGACGGCCAGCCGCAGCTGCTGGGGGAGTTCGGTATCGACGATCCTGTTGGAAACCAGGCCAAGTCGGGACTTGAGGCCGTCGTGGCCGAGCAGCGACGTCAGCGAGCGCCACGCACCGGCATCGTCACGAATCATGTACCCGACCGAACAACAATGGGGATGCGAACACGGCAACGCGGTCAGGTCACGCCACGTGACCAAGCCGTCGGTCTGCGGAGCCAGCCGCTTGAGGACCCCGGTATGGGTCAGCCGATCGAACGGGTCGATGTCTCCGGATCTGCCGGAGCCGAACTGGGGCTGGATGCTGATTCCGCCGACATAGGGCGTTTCCAGGGCGAGTCGCACCATGTCGCCGATCTCAGTGTCATTCACCCCGAGTGCGGCCGTCATCACCAGCGTCGTGAAGATCTCGTTGCTCGAGAGACGTTGCAGTGCAAGCCGCTTCAAGGCCCGCAAGTCACCGCCACGGTGATGGCGATGTGCGGTTTCGGACAGCCCGTCGTATTGCAGGTACACCTCGACGCGGTTCCGGTGCTCGACAAGCAACTTAAGCAGCGCGTCATCGGTGGCGATGCGAATACCGTTGCTGTTGATCAATATTCGGGTTATGGGGCGTGCCGTCAGTTCGGCGAGAAGTTCCGGCAGGGCTGGGTGCAGCGTCGGCTCACCACCGGACAACATCAGCACGTCGATACGGCCGTTCTCACGAGCCAGTCGCTGGTCCACATTGGCCAGGACATCGGCGACCGGCACCACATTGCGTAGGTCCGGTGAGGAGCCGGTGAAGCAGGTGGGACAGCGCAGGTTGCACGTCTCGGCGATGTCTTCGAGCAGGATGCAGGTGTGCTGAGTCTGCATCTCCGGCAATCCGCGTAGGTACGCAGACGGGATCGGATCGAAATTGCCGGCCACATCGGGGGTGTGGGCTTTGGTCGGCGCCGTCCACTCCTCGAGATAGGACAGAATCTCCGGATCCTCGTCGTAGAGGGTGCGCACCAATCCGTGGGTCTGGCAACCACGTTCGAGCCACACTCTGCCATCGTGCTCGACCAGCCGGCCGCTCAGGCGGGTGACCTCGCTCAGCGGTCGTTCGGGCGCTTCGATGTGGCAGGAGGGGCAGAAAGCGGTGACGTAGCGCAACAGCCGGTCGTCGCGTAACGCCATCCCGCCGTGCGTCACGTGTACATCTCGGGGTTGAGGCCGGTGCAGAATCCGACGGAGACGATCGAGAGAAACGCCCAGCCGATCATCAGTCCCAGGCCCAGCCCCTTGACAGTCGGATTCGATGTGGCAAGCAGGGCACCGCCACCTCCCAGGGCGACCACGGCCAACACCGCAGCGCCGGTGGCCACTGCCACGTGCCCGTTGCTGTCGGCCATCCCCAGTACGGCGAAACCGAGGACCACGTTGAACCCGAAGTACAGAAACGCCCCGAGGAACGCCATGCCGATGGAGATTCGTGGCCGACGGGGAGGCGGTCCCGGTGGCGGGTAGCCGTATTGCCCCGGCGGTGGGTAGGAATATTGACCCGGGGGCGGATATCCCGGCGGCGGCGGATACGCCGGTGGGTGTGGCAGATAGGCCGGCGGCAGCGCATCGTCGGGCGGGATCGCGCCATCCTGGTCGTCGCCAGGTGGGGGCGTCGTCATGCGGGTACCTCCTGCCCACGCGCTGGGGACCGATAGTAGCCGTGACGGTACCCGTACCACAGCCGAAATCCGATGAGGGCGAGCGAAGGGAACAGAAACCATTGCGGCCGAGTCAAATCCAGCCACACTGTCTGGTTCGCCCTGGTGAACTCGACGAAGAACCGGAACACCGCGTAGGCCGCGACATAAAGGACGAACAGTTCGCCAGGTCGGGTTATTCGGGGCCGCAGCCACATCAGGGCCGCGAACGCCGCCAGCTGGAAAGCGATCTCGTAGAGGAACGACGGATGCATCGCCTGACCGGTCAAGCAGCCAGGGCATTCTGGTGTGCTGGCGGCCGCGTGCACACCCCACGGCAAGGAGGTCGGACGGCCGGGAGCTTCCGTCAGACAGCATCCGATTCGGCCCACGGCCATCCCCAGCGCAACCGCCGGAGCGAACAGATCGCCGGTCTTGCCCCGATACCCGCCGATGCGTTTGGCGACCAGCACTCCCACGTAGGCTCCGAACAGACCGCCGAGAATGCTTTTCGAGCCGTACTCCCACGCCTGCGCCACCGTCGGATTCGCGCTGAAATCCAGGTGCCGTGCCCAGCCGGAGAGCCGCATCCCGATCGCGCCGCCGACCAGCGCACCGGCGACCGCGACAAGCGATTGGTCGTTGACCGCACCACGCCGCCGCGCTTCGACGACGAACACCACCATCGCCGTCAGTACCCCGAGCCCGACGAACAGACCGTGCACGGGCACCGCGATGGGACCGACATGCCATTCGGGGACCACATCGGAAACCTATCGGCAGTGTCGCCGGCGCGGCAACGGATGCCGGTGATCGTCAGCCGGGAACGATCCGGCGCGCGGCGCGGGCCAGCCGCGACGGCGGGATCTGCCACATCACGTCGCCGGCACCGTCCCACGCGTAGCGCGGAACCGTGCCGTCCAGCAGCTCGCGCAACCCGGGGAGCTGCAACTCCTCGGCGGACCACCGGTAGAGCGAGTCAAGTCTGGGCTGGATGACACCGATGTCCAGGAGATGGCCAAAGCCGTGTTCGGCCGCGATGTAGTTCTCCACGTCGTCGCCGAGTGGGTAGCGGTCGGGGAGCACGCGCGACAGGGATAGGTAGATGCCGGTCATGCCGAGCCGCGGATCACCGAGCGGGCGGCCCAGTGGCGCAAGCCATCTCAGCGCCAACCGTGGCGCGGATGCCAGTGCGTGGGCGTAGAGGACACGAAGCAGAACGACGTTGAGGAAGAATCGTTCGACGCGGCGTTCGGCGGTCGCCAGCGGCATATTGGCCAGATAGCCCGCGACGATGCTCGTGTTGTGCGCGCGGTACCAGCTCCGCGCGGTTGGTTGCTGGATGAACTCGAGGTGTGCGGCCGCCCCGAGGGTCGTGGGCTCGCCCGCGTAGCCGAACGCCAGCGCGGGCCTCCGCGGTGTCACGCAAGAGGCCCTCGTTCACCGCCCGCCACCACGGGCTTCCCGGCAATGCATGGGTTGGTGGATTGAGGAGGCCTCGTCGAAGTTGCCATTGCATGAACGCTGACGCCGCGCGCCGGTATGGGAGATAACCGCGGTCGATTGTCGTTGGGACTCGGTACATCTGGCGCAGCAGCCCCAACCGCCCCATCGGGTCGTCTCGAACGTGCTCGACGGCCGAGTCGGCGGAGGCGGCAGCCTCAATGGCCCCACTCATGCGCACGATTATCCCCGCAACCAGGCTAACGTCATGCTGTGACATCGAACCTGGTCGAGCGGGCGCACGAGATCGCCGACGCTGTGTTGTTCCCGGCGGCCCTGGCGGTGGACCGGACTGGTCACGTCCCCGACAGTCATTGGGAGACTCTCGCCGAGGCGGGGCTGTACGGGATTGCCGCTACCACTGACGCGGGCGGTCCGGGACTGGACTTGCCGCAGATCATCGAGATTCTGGAAACGATGGCGGGTGGCTGCCTGGCCACCGCCTTCACCTGGGTGCAGCACCACGGCATGCTCGCCGCGCTCGCCGCGACCGGCAACCATGCCTTGCGTGACGAGTTCGTTCCCGGCGCGATCGCCGGGAGCATTCGCGGTGGGGTCGCCTACGCCGGCGCGGTCCCTGTGCCGCCCCGGATGTGTGCGCAACAGGTGTCCGGCGGATGGCGGTTGTCCGGGCATGCACCGTTCGTCAGTGGCTGGGGCATCATCGATGTCATCCAGATCTCGGCCGGCGACATCGAAACCGGGGACATTGTGGCGGGTTTGGTGAGTGCCGAGGTCCAACCGGGCATCACAGCGGTGACCGCCCAGCCGTTGTTCGTCGCCGATGCTTCACAGACGGTCGCTTTGGAGGTCGACGGCCTGTTCATTCCCGACGACCGGATCGTCAGCAGGGTGTCGCGGGCGGATTTCATGGCCAATCAGAACTTCGGGTCCCGCCTGAATGCCACACTGCCCATCGGCCTGGTCGGTCGCTGCGCACGACTGCTCGACGAGGCCGGGGAGAGCGCGGCGGCAACCGCACTGCGCGGGGAGGCCGACGCGGTCCGGGAGCGACTCGATGCCGGACTGAACGACTCCTCGACACTGTTGCGGGCCCGTGCCGATGGGTGCGAGCTCGCTACCCGCGCAGCCGGCGCACTGATCGCCGCTCGCGGTGGACCGTCGTTACTGCGCTCGGATCCCGCGCAATTGCTGGCGCGTTCGGCGCAGTTCACTCTGGTGGCCGCGAGTCGTCCGGAGCTCAAACGGTCGCTGATCGACCACATGTCGCGCGCCCAGGAATAGCGTGACATGTCACGCTGTTCTGCTGGGTATGCCCACAGTGGAGGAGAATTCATGACCCAGCTCAGCGGGAAAACAGCCCTGGTCACCGGTGGTACTTCAGGTATCGGCCTGGCGACGGCGCAACGCCTGGCGGCTGAAGGCGCACACGTCTTCATCACCGGGCGAACACAGGACAGAGTCGATGCGGCCGTCGCGACCATCGGTGACGGCGCGACGGGAGTCGCGGGGGACATCACCGAGTCCGCCGATCTCGATCAGCTCGCGGACGCCATCCGGCAGCGTGGCCGGGGCCTCGACGTCGTCTTCGCCAATGCCGGCGGTGGGGAATTCGCGACCCTGGACGAGGAGACGCCAGAGCATCTCGCCGACACGTTCAATCGCAACGTCGGCGGCACCGTTTTCACGGTGCAGAAGATGCTGCCACTGCTCAACGAAGGCGCCTCGGTGGTCCTCGCGGGCTCGACCGCGGCCTCCGCCGGCGTCCCGTCGTTCGGTGCCTACGCCGCATCGAAGGCGGCCATCCGCTCCCTTGGCCGAACCTGGGCCGCTGAATTGGTGGGCCGCAAGATCCGCGTCAACACCGTAGTGCCAGGGCCGGTCGAGACGCCCGGGCTCAAGGGACTGGCACCGGATGGCGAGCATCAAGGCCTGCTCGACGCGCAAGCGGCGACCGTGCCCATGGGACGAATCGGCCAGCCCGATGAAATCGCTTCTGCTGTGCTGTTTCTCGCCTCAGATCAAAGCAGCTTCATGACGGGCGCCGAACTCTTCGTCGACGGCGGCTCCCGGCAGGTTTAGTCGGGTTGGGGCAGTGTCCCCTCGCGCAGGATGCTGTCGTAGACGGTGGCGAGAATGTCGGCCAGTTGCGCTTCCTGTTGCGCGTCGAGGTCGGCGAAGAACAGGGTCCGGACCCACTCGGCGTGCAGCGGGGCGGCCGAGCGCAGCATGTCCCAGCCGGCATCGCTGAGCACCACGTCGGTGGCGCGGCCGTCGGTGTCCGACCGCACGCGATCGACGAGCCCCCGGCCCGTCATTCGCTGTAAGTGATGGGACAGCCTGCTGCGCTCCCAGCCGATGGTGGCCGCCAGTGCGGTCAGCTGTCTGCGCTTGCCCGGCGCCTGCGACAGCGCGTTCATCACCGTGTAATCGCTGAGCGACAGCGCGCAGTCGGCCAGCAGTTGCCGATTCATCTCGTACTCGAGGCGGTGGTAGACCCGCATGTAGTTCAGCCACGTCCGCTGTTGGGATGCGTTGAGCGGATAGTCTTTCCGGCGTGCAGACACGTGGCTCCTCCCGCATAAGGGTGACGTATCACGAATCCTATGCCAGGGCTGGTGCGGCCTGCAGATCGCGTTGATAGCGGGGCGCTTTCGACAACAAGACGACGTAAAGCGTATCCAGGACCACTATCTCGATGTAGATCACCAGCCAGAGCACGTTTGACGGGTCGTAGAGATACTGCGAGATGGCCGCGGTCAAGGTGCCCAGCAGCTTGCCCCAAGCTATCCACATGCTCTGGCCACGCCGGTCACCACGACGGATGAGCATCGTCAAGAAGAGGACCGACATGATCAGGTTGTCGATGTATGCGGTGTAGACCGAGCCGTTCTCGCGCCCGAAGACCGATACGGTCGCCACCATCACAGGGGTGACCATGGCGAAGGCGAAGATGAACCTCGGCCAGAAGTACGACTCGGGAAGGTTCTTCGGGTAATCGGAACGCCAATACTTCACGAAGATCGCGAGGATCGCGACATCGGCGGCCAACCACACCGCGTTGATCGATTCCTGCAAGATTCCGCCGACCGACGGATAGGCGAAGGTGAACAGGAACTCCCAGGTGATGTTCATGACCATGGCCAGAAAGGGCATCGCGTAGGTCCGATCGACCAACCCTTGCCGGATCACGCACGCGTAGGTGATGATCCAGAAGATCCCGCTGGCGAGTCCGAAGGCATCGATGAGCGACATTGCGGCCCGCTTTCCGGGTGGGTTCGGGTCAAGTCTTAGCAGCTGCTGGGATCCGCGGTGGCGAAATTGACGCTGGCGTCCGAAACTTGCTTGGCAGGCTCACTCGCAGTCCAAGGAGGAACCATAGCCGTGAACGTTGACCCCAGTGACACCGCCGTCGTCGTCATCGACCCGCAAAACGACGTGCTCAGCCCGTCGGGCAGGAACTGGGAAGTTCTGGAAGCCAGCGTGACCGAGAACAATACGGTGGGGCACCTCGTCGAGATCTTCACCGCCGCCAAGGCCGGCGGGTTCGCGCTGTTCGTTTCGCCGCACTACTTCTATCCCATCGATCACGGCTGGCTGTTCAACGGCCCGCTGGAATCCGACGAGCTGCGCACCGACACGTTCGCGCGGCGTGGGCCGCTGACCCTGGACGGTTTCACCGGATCCGGCGCCGACTGGCTCGAGGAGTTCAAGTCTTTCATCGACGACGGGTCGACGATCGTCGCGAGCCCGCACAAGGTGTGGGGACCTCAAACCAATGATCTGGTCCTGCAACTGCGCAAGCGCGGGATCGCCAAGGTCATCCTGTGCGGCATGCTCGCCAACATCTGTGTGGAATCGCACTTGCGGGATCTGCTCGAGCAGGGCTTCGAGGTGGCGGTGGTGCGCGACGCCACCGCCGGTCCTCGACATCCGAGCCGCGGTGACGGCTATCAGGCGGCACTGGTGAACTTCGCATTTCTGGCGCACGCTGTTCTGAGTACCGCTGACGTGGTCGAAGCGATGACAGCTCTGACGGGAGGCCCGACGTGACGGAATCCCGTCCACCATTCCCACCGTTCAACCTGCACGCCGCGATGCAGAAGGTGCAAGCCGCCGAGGACGCCTGGAACACCCGCGACCCGCAGCTTGTCAGCCTGGCGTATACACCCGACAGCGTCTGGCGCAACCGAGATCACTTCATCACCGGCCGCGAGCAGATCGTGGAATTCCTGACCGCGAAATGGCACCGCGAACTTGACTACGCGTTACGAAAGAGCCTGTGGGACTTCCACGGAAACCGCATCGCGGTGCGTTTCCAATACGAATGCCACGACGCGAGCGGCCAATGGTGGCGCAGCTACGGCAATGAGCTGTGGGAGTTCGCCGACAACGGACTGATGCGCAGGCGTGAGGCCAGCATCAACGACCTGGCCATCGACGAGTCCGAACGGCGCTACTTCGGGCCCCGGTCCGACAACGAGCGAGGCCGGGAATTCCCGCTCCAGTGAAGGGTGTTGACGAGAAGATATGAGCAAGCATTACGCGTCGATCGCGTTCACCGACGATGTCCGTACCGTCCAGAGCGAGCACGGCAGCGACGGTTTCTACGGCCGCAAGGTCGCGGCGGGCACGGCATCACCGGGCGCTGACCCGCTCACCGATGACGAGAAGGACTATCTAATCGAACGCGATGGGTTCTTTCTCGCCTCGGTATCGGAGACCGGCTGGCCGTATGTCCAATTCCGTGGTGGGAAGCCGGGATTCATCCATTCGATCGACGATCACACCATCGGCTGGGCCGACTTCCGCGGCAACCTGCAGTACGTCAGCACCGGCAATGTGAGTGGAGATGATCGCGTCGCCATCATCGCCCTCGACTATGCGAACCAGCGTCGCCTGAAGATCTTCGGCCACGCCCGCATCGTGACCGTCGAAGAAGACCCCGAGCTGGTGAAGTCCTTGACCGACGACACCTATGACGCGGTGATCGAGCGCGCCGTGCTCGTCACCGTCGAGGCCTACGACTGGAACTGCCCGCAGCACATCACCCCGCGCTACACCATCGCCGAGCTCGAATCCGCCCTTTCGCCGTTGCGTGATCAGCTCACCACGCTACAAGCCGAAAACGCCCGGCTGCGTGAGCAGCTCGCGAACAGCCAGCGGTGATGAATATGGCCAAGCTGGTGTCGGTCAACGTCGGGTTGCCCAAGGACGTGGAGTGGAACGGGCGCACGGTGTACACCGGCTCCTGGAAGGCGCCGGTGACCGGTCCGCGGTTGGTTCGTCGGCTCAACATCGACGGCGACGGCCAGGGTGATCTCGGCGGCCATGGCGGCGAGAACCGAGCGGTGCTGGTGTATCAGCTTGCCTCCTATGACCATTGGGCGACCGTGCTCGGCCGCGACGACTTGACCCCCGGTGCGTTCGGGGAGAATCTGACGGTCGACGGGCTGCCCGACGACGAGGTTTGTATCGGCGATCGGTACCGGATCGGTGACGTGGTCCTCGAGGTGACGCAGCCCCGGGTCACCTGCTATCGCGTCGGAATGCGGATCGGCGAACCGCGCATGGCGGCGCTGCTGGTATCCCATCACCGACCCGGGTTCTACTGCCGCGTGCTCGCCGAGGGCGAAGTGGCAGCCGGCCAGGACGTGGTCAAGATCGCCGACGGCCCACACCAGGTCAGCGTCGCCGAGATCGACGCCCTGCTCTACCTCCCCGGCCACCCGCGCGACGCCTTGCAGCGCGCGGTGGGCATCCCGGCGTTGAGCCCAGGCTGGAAAACCTCGCTGCAGAGTCTGCTCGATCAAGACCCGGAAACCGGCAACAGCGGGCTGATCGGAGTGGCCGCACCGCCGCCGGCCTGGGCGGGGTTTCGGCCGCTCAAGGTCGCCGCCGTCCATGACGAGAGCCGCCATGTCCGCTCGGTGCTGCTGACCGACCCCGCAGACACGCCCCTGCCGAAATGGCTTGCCGGCCAATCGATTGTCGTGCGTGTTCCCGTCGATCCCGCAGGGGCGCCGCTGGTCCGCAACTACTCGCTGTCCAACGAGCCTGGTTCGGCCGGGTACCGCATCGGCGTCAAGCGGGAACCGTCCGGAGCGGTCAGCGCCTACATCCACGAGCATGTGAGGGTCGGCGACCTGATCGACGTTGCCGCGCCGCGGGGGAGTTTCTTCCTTGACGACAGCGCGCATCCGGTGGTCCTGGTCTCGGCAGGCGTGGGCGTCACCCCGGTGCTGTCGATGCTCTATGCCTTGGCGGAGAGCGGGTCGGATCGACCGGTGTGGTGGCTGCACAGTGCCCGAAGCAGCGCCGAGCAGGCATTCGCGAGTGAGGCCAGTGACTTGCTGAATCGGTTGCCGCACAGCCAGTCTCATATCTTTTACAGCGGCCAAGGTCGCTTATCCGGGGAGGCCTTGCTCGAACTCGGACTACCGGTCGAAGCAGAGGTCTATGTCTGCGGACCGGAGCCATTCATGGACGCCGTCAGTGACGGCCTCGTCGCGTGTGGGATCAGCGCCCGAAGCATCCACGCGGAGCGATTCGGCGCGCACGCCGCGATTACTCCGGGGATCGCCGCAGCGCCCCTGAAGCCTCCCCACTTCCCGGACGGCCCACCCGGGACGGGACCGAACGTACAGTTCGCGCGCAGCGCGCTGTCGGCTCCGTGGCGGTCAGCCGACGCCAGCCTGCTTGAATTCGCTGAGGCCTGTGACGTGCCAACGCGGTGGTCGTGTCGCACGGGGGTCTGCCATACCTGCGAGACAGCGCTGCTGTCCGGCCGGGTCCGCTACGACCCCGAGCCGCTGGAACCGCCGGCCGAGGGGAACATCTTGCTCTGCGTCGCCACACCGTCCGAGGATGTCGTCGTCGACCTCTGATCGTCACTGTGGCACCCTGCTGTCAGGCTCGGGTGAGATAGCGCTCCCAGCGTCGCTGCGTGGTCGTCGACGTCGGGCTGTCGGCAGGTCGCAGCGCCTCGGCCATCCGAGTGCGGACCGTCGCGGTGTCGAAGTGGGTTCCGATCGCCACGAGGTGGCTGAGCGCGCCCGACGGTGTAGCACCGCGCGCGATGTGGACCGCAGGCCCGACGACATTGACCACATAGCCTCGGACGCCTGCCCGATGTCGCACCGCCACAACGCCCTTCATCCGGTACACGCCTGTGGGCGGAAACTCCAGCAACTCCATCAGCGGCTCCGGGTCTAGGGCCCCCTCGGCCGTCACTGTCACCGATTCGGCGTGCACGTGATCGTGCGCATCGGCCGGCTCGTCGAAGAGCGCGTCGCGAAACGACAGCTGCCCTGTCTCGTCGGTCGCCGCGGCGACGTCGTAGAGCAGGCTCGGGTCGATGCGCCCGCCCACCGCACCGATGACGTGGGCCCGTGAATTGCGCTCCCGCACCCTGGTTTCGACACGTCGCAGCGTCGCGTCGCGGTCGGTCTCCAGGATCTGATCGAGCTTGTTCACCACCACCAGTGTCGCTGCGCCGTAACGGGCGGGCGCTACGCCACCGCAGTCGACGGTGTCGAAATGCCTGGCGGCGTCAACGACGTCGACGACGCCGCCGTCGCGGACACCACTGATCTCGCTGAATCCGATGATGCGGGCCAGTGCGGCGGGATCGGCAAGGCCGCTGGCTTCCACGATGATGGCATCCAGCCGAAGCTTGGGGTCGGCGAGCCGCGCCAGCGCCGTGTCCAGCTGGCCGTCGTCGGGCAGGCAGCAGATGCAGCCCCCGGCGATCGAGGCCGGCTCGTCGATCTGCCCGCTGATCAGTCCGGCGTCGACGTTGATCTCCCCGAAGTCGTTGATTACCACCCCGATCCGGGCCTGTGGCGTGCGTAGCACGTGGTTGAGCAACGTGGTCTTGCCCGCACCCAGATACCCGGTGAGTGCGATGACGGGGATCGTCGTCCCGCGGTCGCTGGTCCGTGACGCCACGTGGCGATGGTGCCATACCCGTAAGACACCCTCGCGACACGCCGTGACTTATTTGCTGGAAGCTATGAATCCGGTATGTCCCAAAGGGTGAAAGCCGAGGCCGTGACGGTGTCGTCAACGCGATTGCCGGCAATTGATTCAGCCACGTTCGGCACGAAACATTGCTGTCCGAAAAGTGCTGGAAGGTACTGGTGTGCGGGGCGGTGTCCCGTTAAAGTGCCTACGGCAATCGCATCTTGCCGGCCGGCCTCGCGTCACCCCGCGGGGGACCGCCGGATGACTCCGTGTCGCGACGGAATTGATTGGTTTGCTGTGCAGAAACGGCGGCGCAGGGGCGCGCGCACCACGGTTGGTCTCTAGCTCGGGGGGAAAATCTTGACCGACGACTTCGGGCTGGCGCCCTCCGAGCGCCGCCACCGTCGGCGTATCTGGACCAGCCGTTGTGCGGCAGTTGCGTTGACGCTGTTGGCTTTTGCCCTGATCGGGATCCCACCGGCGAACGCGGTTGTGATGTGGCACCCGAAGCCTGCGCTGCTGCCCACCCCCTGGACCAAGCTGGTCGGCCCGGACAACGCCCTGCCCGATTACCCGCGCCCGCAGATGACCCGGACCGCCTGGCTGAACCTCAACGGCGTGTGGGGCTACATGGGCCGATCCGGGGGAACGGTCCTGGCCGCCCCGCCGCCCCCGGCGGCCTACCGGGAGCAGATCCTCGTCCCGTACCCCGTGGAGTCGGCATTGTCGGGTATCGCGCGGCATGACGACGAGATGTGGTACCGCAAGGTCGTCAAGCTGCCGAGCAATTGGCTGGGACAACATGTGCTGCTGCACTTCGGCGCCGTGGATCAGATCGCCACCGTCTGGGTCAACAACCAACAGGTCGCCTATCACGAGGGCGGCTACACCGAGTTCAGCGTCGACATCACCGAGGCGCTGCGCGGGCCGGGTGCCCAGGAGATCACCGTGCGGGTTCAGGACCGCAACGAGGCCAACCCCTTCCCGATCGGTAAGCAGCGCAACGGGCCGAAGGGTCTGTTCTATACCGGCGCATCGGGGATTTGGCAGACGGTCTGGATGGAGCCGGTGCGCGCCACCTATATCAACAAGCTGGACATCAGTTCCGACCTGACGAGTTTGGCTGTGACGCCGCGGGTTGCCGGGACCAGGGGGCAGCGCACCGCGGTGTTCGTCTCCGAACCGGGCGGCCGGGTGGTCTCGGTTGGCTCCGGCGGAGCGGGTGACACGATCCGCCTGCCGATCCCGAATCCGCATCTGTGGACGCCCGACGACCCGCACCTGTACGACCTGCACGTCGCGCTCCTGAACCCCACGGGCAAGGTGGTCGACACGGTCTCGAGCTATGCCGGGCTGCGCACGATCGGCGTGATAGCCGATCCGCAAGGCCGGCCGCGCATCGCGCTGAACAACAGGATCACCTTCCTGCACGGCCCGCTGGACCAGGGCTACTGGCCCGACGGGATCTACACCGCGCCAACCGATGACGCGCTGAAGTCCGACCTGCTGCGGATCAAGGAGCTGGGGATGAACTTCGTGCGTAAGCACGGCAAGGTCGAACCCGCGCGCTGGTACTACTGGGCCGACAAGCTGGGACTGATGGTGTGGCAGGACATGCCGTCGCTGGATGTGTCGCTGAAGATCCCGGTGGGTCCCGCCCCGGAGCCCACTCCCGCTGCGAAGGTCAACTTCGAAAAGGAACTGCTGGCGATGATCGATCAGCTGCGCAGCGTGACGTCGATCGTCGGCTGGGTGCCGTTCAACGAGGGTTGGGGTGAGTTCGACACCGCCCGGATCGCCGGCGTCGTGAAGACCGCTGACCCGACCCGGATGGTGGACGCCAACAGCGGGGTGAACTGCTGCAAGTCGCGCGGGGACACCCTGGCCGGCGACATCTACGACGATCACACCTATGTCGGTCCCGGCGAACCTCAGATCCATGACGACCTGATGAAAGCGCATTCGAAAGGTCCCATCCCGGTCGATAACCGGGTACGCGTCGACGGCGAGTACGGCGGGCTGGGCCTGGTGCTCGACGGCAACCGGTGGCCAGGCCGACCGGAGGCTTACGAGATGGCAGACAGCCCTGCGCGTCTCACTGATCGCTATGTCGAAGTCAGCCGGAGACTGGAGAATATTGTTCGCAGGACCGGTCTGTCCGCGGCTATTTACACCCAGACCACCGATGTCGAGAACGAGGTCAACGGATTCCTGAGTTACGACCGGTGGCAGGTCAAGATGCCGATTCCGGTTGTGGCGGAACGTAACCGCGCGGTGATCGCGGCGGGCACGCCGGACATGGTGCCGCCGGACGTTCGCCGCTGACGACGCCATAGCAACCGAACAGGCCCGGCACCGGCCTGCGGTGGTCTAGCGTGGTGCGCGACGGATCGAATCCTGCTGACAAGGGGGTGCCGCGGATGCTCAGTCGACGTTGCTCACCACTGGTGACGGCCATCGCTGCCGCGCTGATCATCGCTGCGCCGGGGACCGCGCATGCCGCGCCGCCGCCGCCCACTCCCGACCAGGCCTCCGCTGAATGGACGGTCACTGACGGCTATTTCGTCAAACAGATCGGATGCACCCCGGAGACCCCGGGAGATCCGCTGTCCATCTCGTGGGACCCGCCCGGTTTCATCCCGGGGATCGGCGGGCAGGGAATGATCAACGACGCCAATCCCGCACTGGGCGGCCACTTCTCGGCGTGGTGGAATCCGGTACCCGGCTTGTGGGACGTCCAGTACGAATTCTGCTGAGCCGGTCAGCCGGCCAGCAACCGGTCGGCGCTGCGGATCGCCAGCGCCGCGCCCGTCAGTGTCGGATTGACCGCCAGCGCATTCGGGATGACGCCGACGGTGGCCAGGTACAGGTTCTCGGTGCCCCATATCTGCCCGAATTCGTCGGTGACGCAGGTGCCGTCGTCGCTGGCGCCCATGCGGCAGGTGCCCATCACGTGAGCGAACCCCAACGTCATCCACTGCGGTTCCACACCGGCGCGGAAGCGCCCCAACGCGCCGGCGAGCTCATGCTGGTCGGCGAGTACCGCGGCCATCCGCCCGTTATCGGCCTCGCGTAGCGGAACGTCGAAGCGCACAGCTCCGTCGTCGGCGATCGTCATCGTGTTGTCGGGGTGGTTGTCGACCGGGCAGAACGACTGCATCTCGACGAGTTGGTTCGAGGGCAGATCGATATCGGGCGGCGACGGCGGCACCGGATTGGTGTCGCGCAGCACCATCGTGTTCCACGGCGCGTCGGGCGCTGGCGGGATCCACAGCCGCGGCGGTAGATCGTCGGTGTCGCCGCACAACTGCGCATCGAGCACCAACTGCGAGTACAACACCGGGTGATAGGTGAGGTAGCGTCCGAGTGCCTGATGGCGAATTCCCGAGCGGTGCAACAGTATCGGTGTATCGAAGGCGCCCGCGGCCACCACAACGGCCGAGGCCTGCACCGTCGAACCGTCGGCGAGCCGCACCCCCGCAGCACGGCCCTGCTCCACAATGACGCGCTGGACGTCGGCGGTCTCGATGGGTATACCGGTGCCGGCCAGGATGTCGCGGGTGGCGACGTAGTGGATCGTGGCGCGATCGACCAGGCGACCCGCCATGGGTTGCTCGCGGATTTCGCGGCCGGCCGCCGCGAGCGTAGGCGCGAGGCGGTCCAGGATGCGTTGCTGGCGAACGGATCCGGCGAAGGTGTGGTTGGTGACGCCCAGATAGCGTTCGGCCGCGCCGAGATTGCGGTCCCATTCGGCCGGCGACAGCAGCTCGCCGCGTTCGGACACGGCGGGCCTTGGGCAGTTGTTGGTCCACAGCACGCCCTGCCCGCCGACGGCGGCGGTGACGCACGCGCCCGGTAACTCGCGCGGCGGGGCGGTCTCGTCGAAATAGGTGAAATCCGAGGAGATTCCCGCCAGGTACGAATCGGGATCCCGCTGAAAGCGATCCTGATTGCGCACGTGCGAACCCGGGGGGTCGGAGATCGCCGGCCCGGATTCCAGGATCCTCACCGCCCGGCCGGTCTCGGCGATCCGGCGGGCGGCAACGGCCCCGATCGGACCGCTGCCGATCACCACCACTGGGCTCTCCACCGCGATGACGATATTGGGTTCTCGGCGTCAGCGGGTGCAGTTCAGCGACACGGTGATGGTGCGGTTGACCACGATCGGGACCAGGATGTCACGTCCGCGCCCGCGGTCGATCTCCACCACCTGGGTTTGATTGCGGGGATTGCGGACGCTGGTGACGACGCACTGATCCAGCGGTGCGCTGCCGATCCGGTCGATCCTGACGTCGAAGCCCTGCGCCTCCAGCGAGCCGATCGTGACGATCGCCGATTCGGCATGTGCCGGGGTCGCCAGGCTGAGCAGCATTCCGAGCGCCACGGCCGCGCCGGCAGCGGTCAGTGCCAGATGGAAGGCGAAATTGCGGTTCGTGGTGGACACGGTGAAACCTCCTGTGTTGGTGAGCTATTGCGCTCGCGACTCGGTGATGACTTCGAGAGTCGCAGCGCGACACAGGCGCGGCTTGGAGGTTCTGTGGAGATTGGCGGGAGATCGTCGACCGGCCGTCGACGCCGGACTCGGTGGGCCAAATCTCCACGCAATCTCCACCCAAGCTCCAAGCACAGGGTGTTGGCCCAAGGCGATGCTTTGGCCATGAAAACACTGATCATCACCACAGGCGGGGCTGCGATCCTTGCGGCGGCCGCCCTCAATCTCGCCCCCGCCGCGTCCGCTGTCCCGCTCGAGGGCAGCCCGGCCGACGTCGTCGTCTCGTCGCTTCAGGCGCGCGGCTTCAACGTGCAAGTCAACGGAACGGTCAGCAATGGGTTGTCCCGCTGCACCGTCACGAGCATCAACGGCTTACGGGGAACCGAGGCCGACGGCGCACCTATCAACCGCGACGTGGCGACGACCGTGTTCGTCTCCGTCGACTGCCTGCACTGATGCCGCGACGGCGGTTACTGCCTTACGGTCGCGCGTCAATCGCCAGGTGGTCGCCGTCGTAGCGGGACAGTACGAGGTCGAGTCGCGGCACTCGCCTGGTTAGGGGACTGCGCAGTCTAACGGCGTCACTCACCTGGTTTGGCCACAAATACCGCCACGCAGAGTAGCTGTTCTTCATCCTGTAAACGTTGAAGCCGGCCTCGGTGAATGGCCGGAGTACATCCAGGGGTAGTAGCTGCCGGTCTGGCCACCAGCGCGGCGAGAGCTCGACAACGATCTCGACGTCGGGTCGCATCGAGCCGATGAGATTGCACATCCCCGCCAGGACGTCGGGTTCGGCTCCCTCGACGTCGATCTTGATAAGCCGCGTCGACGTGATTTCCTGGAAGGTCAGGATCTCGTCGAGCGGCAGTGCCTGGACTGTGGACTCGACATGCAGTCCGCGACTCGGCAGCGTGGTCGACATCCCGGCGTTGTGTCGTGGACCGGCGAAGACCGTCAGTGTCCCCGATTCGGCGGCCGCCGCCTTGTTCACCTCGCGGATGCGATCGCCGTGGTTATTGGCCAGAGTGTTGCGGTGCAGGTCGTCGAACATCGCAGGTGATGCCTCGACGGCGACGACGCCGCCACCGTCACCGACCGATTCGGCAGCGAGCAGCGAGTAATAGCCGATATTCGCGCCAACGTCGATGAATACATCCCCATCGCCGAGTCTGCTTGTGATGAAGCGGGTTACGTCTGGCTCCCACTCCTGGAAGACCCAGATATAGGTGGGGATGAGGTCGGGGAGACGGCACATCAGTGTGGCACCGAACCCAGTGCCGCCCGGCAATTGAACCGAGTGGCCCCGCCGTGTGCGAGCCCGCAGCAGAAGTGACAAGGCCGTGAAGACGGGTATGAGAAGCCCTCCGCGAAGCACTTTCTCGACGGTAGGAACGGATGCTTTCGGGGTCCGCAAGACCCACACCACCTTACGCAGCGCGCACGCAATCGCGACGGTAACCTGGTCTGCGGGCGAAGGGGTCGAGTGCTGAGCTGAAGCCATGCGCCGCAGCGTGGTTCCCGCTTCTTTGAGAAGACAAAGATTGGCTGCCCGACAATGCCAACATCACCCGCGCAATCGATGAGGCTGTGCCAAACCCGTCGCTATTCAGGCATTTTGAGGGCAGGACTGCCAGTCAACTCACGCCCACCGCTCAGGCAATTGCCAGTCCTACTGGTTGCGCGACGCCAGGCCAGCGGGGGCGTGTCCGATCGCCCGATGGATCGCATCAGCCAGTGCGAGCGCACTCTCCTCGGTGAGTTCGAGAGCCACCCGAGCCGACGGCCCGAGCGCCGGATTGAGCACGTCGATGTTGACCGTGTGGGTGTACGGGGCGTGCACGGCGTGGTCGATATAGACCGTGGCCCGGTCGGCGCCGAACCATCCGGTGGCGCCCTTGCCGCTGCCCTCGATGACGACGCGTTCGGTCAGATAGGTGCACATTGCTTGGCGTACCTAGCCTTTCAGGTGAGTGGCGAAGAAATAATCGATGTGGCGCCAGCCATCCACCGCCGCCTCGACGCGATATGCCGGCCGGTCGACGGAGAAGAACGAGTGCCCGGCGCCCTCGTAGCTGTGAAACTCGTGCGGCTTGCCCAGCCGGGTCAGCTCGGCATCCAGGGTGGCCACCGCCTCCGGCGTCGGGAATCTGTCCTCGACCCCGAACAGTCCGAGCATCGGAGCGCTAAGGTTGCCCGCCAACTCGAGGATCGGTTTCATCGCCTTGGGCATCCCCTCGGGCGGGTCTTCAACGATGAACGCGCCGTAGCAGTTCACCACGGCATCGAAGGGCAGGGAGCACGCCGCCAGAAAAGCGTGCCGCCCGCCCGAGCAGTGTCCGATGACGCCGAACTTCCCGTTGGCTCCTGGCAGCCCGCCCAGATGAGCCACCGCGCCAGCGACATCGCCGACCAGCCGTTCGTCCGGGACACCGCCCGCGGCCCTTGAGGCTGCTGCGGCGTCGTCGGGATCGGCGCCGGGCGCCTCGCGCGAGTACAGGTTGGGGCAGACTACGTGATAGCCGGTGACAGCGAGCCGGCGGGCGAATTCTTTGGTCTCGCGGTCGTAACCCGGCATGTGGTGGATCCAGACGATCCCACCCCGCGAGCCGTCGGCCAGCGGGCCGGCCCGGTACGCCTCGATCTCGTCGCCGCCGTGCCCGGTGATCGTGATCGTCTCCGCGCGAATCGCATCCGAGCCAGATCGAGTCATTGGGTCATCATGGAAGGTGACGTGATCCACGGCAAGGGAGTCCAGCGTGAGCACAGCATCCGAGCAGCCCGTAAGCGACTACCCGCAGGCCGCCGCCGCCCGGGGGCGCATTGAGCCCTCGCCTCGCCGGGTTCGCGGATTCCTGGGCAGCCAGCTGGTTTTCGACACCACCTCGGCCCGGTATGTCTGGGAAATCCCGTACTACCCGCAGTACTACATCCCGCGGGCCGACGTCTCCGACGAGTTCTTGCGCGACGAGGACCACCCGCAGCACGTGCAGTTCGGCGCGTCGCGGATGTTCACCGTGGCGGGGGAGTCGGAGACGCACCCTTCGGCGGCGCGGGTGTTCGATGACGGCGACGGCCCGGTCGCGGGATTCGTGCGCTTCGACTGGTCGGCCCTGACCTGGTTTGAGGAGGACGAGCCGATTTACGGCCACCCCCGTAACCCCTATGTCCGGGTGGACGCGCTGCGCTCCCATCGTCACGTCCGGGTCGAGCTCGACGGCGTTTTGCTGGCCGAGACCGCGAGCCCCGTGCTGCTGTTCGAAACCGGCCTGCCGACGCGGTACTACATCGACCGCACCGATGTCGCCTTCGAGAATTTCGTGCCATCGGACACTCAGACCCTGTGCCCCTACAAAGGCGTGACGTCGCAGTATTGGTCGGTGCGGGTGGGTCAGCGGGTGGCGGACACGGCTCACAGCGACCTGGCCTGGACCTATGACACGCCGCTGCCCGCGGTCGCGCCGATTGCCAACTTGGTCGCGTTCTACAACGAGAAACTCGACATCACCGTCGATGGAGTATTGCTGGACCGGGCGCACACCCACTTTTCCTAGGCGGTACTTGCACAATCAGCAATCGGAGCAAATATTTGGGCTTTGGTTCGCTGTCGCTGCAAAAGTCGGCTTATACTTTGCCAGGACTCGCCGTCAAGGAGCGACTTGAGTTGCGACCTTGGGGTGCGGGGGGCTGCCGGAGGTGCTCATGACGGTCGATATCTCAATCGAAGCCGACTACACGCAACGCATGGAGCGGCTGCTGCGCGCTGTCCAGGAGCTGTCATTGGCGCGCAGCCTGCCCGAGGTCCAGGTGATCGTGCGGACCGCGGCACGCGAGCTGACCGGCTGTGACGGGGCGTCCTTCGTCCTCAAGGACAACGGGTACTGCTACTACGCCGACGAGGACGCCATCGCACCGTTGTGGAAGGGCAATCGCTTTCCCCTGGAGAACTGCGTCAGCGGGTGGGCGATGCATCACCGCGAGTCGGTGGTGATCCCGGACATCTACGTCGACGACCGCGTCCCGCACGAGGCCTACCGGCCCACGTTCGTCAAGAGCATGGTGATGGTCCCGATTCGCAAGGTCGACCCGATCGGGGCGATCGGCAACTACTGGGCCCATCCGCGCGAGGCGACCGAGAGGGAGGTCTTCCTGCTGCAGGCACTGGCCGACTCGACCTCCGTCGCCATGGAGAACGTGGCGCTCTACGCCGAGCTCGAACAGCGGGTGCAGGACAGGACCGCCGAACTCGAGAGGGCGAACGACGAGATTCACAAGCTGTCGATCACCGACGAATTGACCGGGCTGAACAATCGGCGGGGCTTCTATCTGAGGTCGGAAGCGGCACTGCACGCGGCCCGGCGGCAGGGCGGTTCCTGTCTGCTGGTGTTCCTGGACGTCGACGGCCTGAAGCTGGTCAACGACGCACAGGGGCATGAGGTGGGTGACGTGCTGCTGGCCGATGTCGCCGACCTGCTGAGCGGCACGTTGCGTGAGTCCGACGTGATCGCGCGCATCGGCGGTGACGAGTTCTGCGTCCTGATCATCGAACCCGATTGCGATCAGGCGGCGTTGCGAAGCCGTCTGATCGCGGCCTTCGAGCAGTTCAACGACGCCAGCGACCGGACGTACGCGCTGTCGGCCAGTATCGGCATGGTCCCGGTGCAGCCGGCCGACTCCGGCACGATCGACGAACTCCTGGCCCGGGCCGACGAGCTGATGTACGAGGAGAAGAAGGGCAAGCCGACCTCGCGCCGGTCTGCCTGATCCTCAGTCGTCGGTGACGGTCAGCTTCACGTCGATATTGCCCCGGGTGGCGTTGGAGTACGGGCACACCTGATGGGCCTTCTCCGCCAGCGCGACGGCGGCTTCGTGGTCGACGTTGGGCAGCACGACCTCGAGTTCGACCGCCAGGACGAAACCGCCGGCGTCGTTGCTGCCGAGTGAAACCTTCGCTCCCACAGCCGAATCGGTGACATCGGCCTTCTCCTGGCGGGCGACCAGCCGGAGCGCGGAGTGATAGCACGCCGCGTAACCGACCGCGAAGAGCTGCTCGGGGTTGGTGCCGGCACCCGAACCGCCCAGCTCCTTCTGGATGCTCAGATCGAGATCGAGCTTGCCGTCGGAGGTTCGCCCGTGACCGTCCCGGCCCTCGCCGGTGGCCAGTGCTTCTGCGACATACAGAACCTTCATGCCAGTTCCCTCTCTTCTTCGTTGCTTCGCTAGAAACCGCTGGCTTGCCAGGAATCATCCGGATAGGGCGGAACCTTGCCCGCGAAGGCGCCGTCAGTGATCGCACATAACGTGTCGCCGATCGTGCCGGCGTTGGCCAGCGGGCTCACTGTGCCGTCGTCGGCGACATGCGCGACGACGGCTTGCCAAAAGTAGGTGATGCCGCCGTGCTCGTACCAGAGGAACCAATCCTTGTCGCGGTGCCCGCCGCGGATCAGCCGACGGAACGGCAGCGACGGATCGTCCACGTCGTCGGTACTGTTGAACGGCGCGCCGATGTCCGCCATGGGGCCGATCAGCGTCTTCAACGGCGCGGGGAGCTGCGTCACGCTCGATACGTCGGTGACCGGCGTGACCAGCCGGCAGTTGGTGTCGGGCGCGGCGCCGGCGGGCCCCGCGAGCAGCATCGCAACGCTCACCCCGGCGATACCCACGACGAACGCCTTCATCGCAGCCAACCTACGCGTAACCTGCGCCCATGTACGCCCCAACCTGGGAATCGGTGGGAACGCATCCGCTGCCGGACTGGTACGACGACGCCAAGCTCGGGATCTTCCTGCACTGGGGGCTGTATTCGGTGCCGGGCTGGGCACCGCAGGTACCCGACATTCAGCAGCTGCTCAAGACCAAGGGTCCGGCAGACATGCTGCGGGACAACCCCTATGCCGAGTGGTACCTCAACTCCAGCCGGCTGCCGGGTAGCCCCACCTGGCACCACCAGCGCGACACTTACGGACCCGAGGCCACCTACGACGACTTCGTCACCGCCTTCGACGAGGGCACCGCGGGCGCCGATATGGCCGCCATTGCCGCGGTATGCCGTGACGCCGGTGCCGGTTACGTGGTGCTCACCACCAAACACCACGACGGTTTCTGCCTGTGGCCCACCGCGCTGGAACATCCCCGCAAGGGCCGCTACCACGCCCGGCGAGACATCGTGGGCGATCTCCGCAGCGCCGTCCTCGATGCCGGTTTGCGGATGGGCCTCTACTACTCGGGCGGCTACGACTGGCCCTACAACGACGCACTGTTGGAGAATCCGGCCGACAGCTTTCTCGCCGTGCCGCACACCCCTGATTACCGCCACTACGCGGCCGCACACGTCAGCGAGCTGATCTCCCGGTATGCGCCCTCGGTGCTGTGGAACGACATCTGCTGGCCGGCAGGCGGTGACCTGGCGGAGTTGTTCGCCGAGTACTACAACGCTGTGCCCGACGGGGTGATCAACGATCGGTGGATCCAGCCACCCGGGCACCGCGGGGCAGTCACCGACTCACTGGCCCGGATGGGCGGCTCGCTGCTGCAGCGGTTTTGGTCGCTGATTCCGGAGGACCGCAAATCGCTGACGTTCCCGGCCAGCCATCACTACGACATCCGAACCCCGGAATACGCTCAGTTCGACAGCATCCAGGACAAGAAGTGGGAGTCCACTCGCGGAGTGGGACATTCGTTCGGAGCCAACCGCAACGAGCGGCCCGAAGACATCGTGACCGCCACCGAACTGGTCCGCTCCTTCGTCGACATCGTGGCCAAGAACGGCAACCTGCTGATCGGCGTCGGCCCCGACGAGCACGGCCGCCTGCCCGACGAGCAGCTGGTACCGCTGCGTGGACTGGGAGAGTGGTTGCGGCACAACGGCGACGCCGTCTTCGGCACCCGGCCGTGGCACATCGCGCAGACGACCACGACCGAAGGCGGGGCGATTCGGTTCACCCAGCGCGACGGTGCTCTCAATGCCGTGCTGCTCGATGTGTCGGCGGCCGAGTTCGGTGTCCGGGGGATCGATGCCACCGACGTGACCGAGGTGCGGCTACCGGCGCTCGGCGAGCCGGTCGACTGGCGCGTCACTGACTCGATGCTGCATGTCCGGTTGCCCGACCGGATACCGCCCTCACCGGCGTACGTACTCACGCTGGGTCACGGAGCGCGACCGGTCTAGCCACTGTCGGCCAGCGAGTCAGAGCACCTTCGACAGGAACTCCTGCAGCCGCGGGCTTTTCGGGCTGCCGAAGACCTGGTCGGGTGTGTCGTCCTCGACGATGTTGCCGTCGGCCATGAAGATGACTCGGGAAGCCACCTCCCTGGCGAAGCCCATCTCGTGGGTGACCACCACCATCGTCATGCCGCCCTGGGCGAGCTGGCGCAGCACCTCGAGCACGTCGCCGACCATCTCCGGGTCCAGCGCACTGGTGGCCTCGTCGAACAGCATGATCGACGGGTCCATCGCCAACGCGCGAGCGATCGCCACGCGCTGTTTCTGCCCACCGGACAGGGTGGCGGGTTTGACGTTGGCCTTCTCCGCCAGCCCTACCTGGCCGAGAAGCTCCATCGCCTTCTTCTCGGCTGCGACCTTGTCCATCTTCTTGGTCACCAGCGGTGCCAGGGTGATGTTCTGCAGCACCGTCATATGCGGGAACAGGTTGAAGTGCTGGAACACCATGCCGATGTGCTGGCGCACCTTGTCCAGGTCGACCTTGCGGTCGGTGAGGTCGAAATGGTCGACCACCACCTTGCCGGCGGTGATGTCCTCCAGCTTGTTCAGGCAGCGCAGGAACGTCGACTTGCCCGAGCCCGACGGACCGATGACGCAGACCACTTCGCCTTGTTTGATGTCGGTGGTGATGCCGTCGAGTACCACCAGCTCGCCGAAGGCCTTCTTGAGGTTCTCGATCTGGATCTTGACGGTGCCCGCCGGCTCGGCGGCTGCGGTCTCGGGGACGAGGTCGGTCATTTCACGATCCTTTTCTCCAGGCGGTCCGAGAGTTTGGTGAGCGCCATGATGACGATGAAGTAGATGATGCCGATGATCAGCCACATCTCGAACGACTTGTAGTTACCCGCGATGATGATCCGCCCAGTCTGGGTCAGTTCTGCGATGCCGATGACCGACAGGATCGAGGTGTCCTTCAGCGTGATCACGAACTGGTTGATGTAGGACGGAATCATCGTCCGGATTGCTTGCGGCAGAATAACTTTCCGCATCGTCGATAGATAGCCGATGCCGAGGCTGCGGGCCGCCTCCATCTGCCCCTTGTCGACGGACTGGATTCCGCCGCGCACGATTTCGGTCATGTAGGCGCCGGCGTTCAATGACAGCGTGATGACGCCTGCCGTTAGCGCGCTCATCTGGAAATTGAGGGCCGTCGGGATGCCGAAGTAGATGAAGAAGGCCTGCACCAGTAGCGGGGTGCCTCGGAAGATGTCGACGAAGGTCGTGCCGATGGCGCGCAACCAGATCGACCGCGACACCCTGGCCAGCCCGAAGATCACGCCGAGAATCAGCGCGAAGAAGATCGAGATGACCGTGAGGAAGATCGTCATCTTCAGGCCCTCGAGCAGCAACGGGTAGGTGCTCTTGATCAGCCCGAGATACGAGGTGTCGTCGGTGTTGGCCTTATCGCTGAGGTAGGTGTTGACGATCTCGTCGTAGCGGCCGGACTTCTTGAGGTTGTCCAAGCCGGCGTTGAACTTCGAGATGAGTTCGGCATTGCGGCCCTTGTTCACCGCGAACCCGTAGCCGGTCGGCTCCTCCTTGGGTCCCACGGTCTTGAACCCGCTGCCCTGCGCGATGTTGTAGAGCAGTACGGGGTAGTCCTCGAAGGCTGCCTGCGAGTTACCGGTCTTCACCTCGTCGAACATCGACGACGAGTCCGCGAACGAAACAACCTGGAACCCGTACTTGTCCTTGATGGAGTTGGCGAAGGTCGCGCCCTGGGTGCCATTCTTGACGGCCACCTTCTTGCCACGCAGGTCGTCATAGGACTTGATGTCGTTGTTGGTCTTCAGCACCGCCATCTGAATGCCGGACTCGAAGTACGGTTCGGAGAAGTCGAAGACCTGCTTGCGCTTGTCGGTGATCGACATGCCGGCGATCACGCCGTCGACCTGGTTGGCCTGTACGGCCTGTAGTGCGGCGTCGAAGCCAAGCGGCTTGATGTCGACGTTGAACTTCTGGTCGTCGGCGATCGCGCGGATGAGATCCATGTCGATTCCGACGAAATTACCTTGCTTGTCCTGGAATTCGAACGGCGCGAAGGTGGTGTCGGTGGCGATCAGATACGTCTCACCGTCGGCCGACGCCCGGGCAGGGGCGAACATGCCCGCGGCGAACACCGCCAGTAAGGCGGCCAGCACCACGGTGGCAGCTGCCGGCCGACTACCTCGTCGAGAAATTCGCCGTAACCATCTGGTTGACATGCGGTTCCCTCCCGTTTCCCGATAATGGGTGCGTGGTTCACGCTAACGCCATGGCGCGCCGCGTGCTCGGGTAACCGCGAATCGCTGGCGGCGTGACGTGATGTGGGTCAGGCTGGGGCGCAACCATCGACGACGAGGAGTGCCATGACCGTCCGACTATTGACCGTCGTGGGGTTCGCCGTTGCACTGTGCGCAGCGATGCCCGCCATGACCGCCGGGGCGACGCCACCCGACGGCGACGCCGCGCGCACCGATATCGCCAAGGGCACCACCGAGACGCCGGTGTCGATCACCACGGACGGCCCGACGACGCTGATCGTCCAGAGTCTTGTCCTGCAACCGGGCGCGTCCAGCGGCTGGCATACCCATCCCGGCACCGAATTGTCAGTGATCACCGGTGGATCGGTGGCGCTGCAGACCGCCACCGCGTGTGCCCCGGTGACTTATGGTGCCGGGCAGGCGGTGTCCATCCCGGCGGGGGTGCCGCACCGGGTGGTCAACGAGTCGGGATCCGACGCGCAGGTGGTACTCACCTACACCATTCCCGTCGACGCGCCGGTTCGCGGGGACGCGCCCGACGTGTGCGCGAACTAGGACCGGATCCGTAGATGGGGGAGTCCGACCCACGCTCTGTCTACGAACGTGTCCGCGCCGCACACCTGGCGGCGGTCTCAGCGGCACTCGACGACCATATCGGTCGCCTGGAATGGTCACGCGCACAGATCGAACGGCATCGCGACAATCGGTTGCGGGCGCTGCTGACCTATGCCCGGGAGCGGTCGCCATTTCACGCCAAGCGGCTGCACGGCGTCGAGGACCTGGCCTCGGCGCCGATCATGACCAAGCCGCAAGCCCAGGAGCACTGGGACTCCGTCATCACCGTGCCCGATCTGGACCGCGCCGGAGCGGAGCGGATTCTGGCTGAGCAACAGTGGTTTTCGTACACCGGCCACGATCAGCAGGTCTTCAGCTCGGGCGGATCCAGCGGCGTTCGCGGTGTCTATGTCTGGGATTGGCCGTTCTTCATCAGCGCCGCCTGCCTCGCGTGGCGGATGCAGGCTCGCGACGAACAGCGCGTACCGACGGCCGACAGCCGGTTGGCCGTGCTGACCGCCGCCGTTGCGCCGCACGCCAGTACGCCATTGTTCGACGCGCCGACCGCCGCGGGAATGCGCACGACGGTGATCGAGGCAGGCGCGCCGTTCGGGCAGGTGCTGGCCGAGGTGGGCGCCGTCGCGCCCACCCACCTCGTCGGCTATGCGACGGTGGTCGGCCGGCTTGCCCGGGCGACGCTGGCCGGCGAGCTGGCGATACGGCCACGCCGGGTCAGCACGAATTCCGAACCGCTGTTGCCCGAAGACCGCGATGCCATCGTGCAGGCGTGGGGTGCGACCGTCCACAACCTTTGGGGCTCAACCGAGATCGGTGTTCAGGCGGTCGGCTGCGGTCATGGTGACGGGCTGCATGTCTGCGAGGACGAGGTGATCCTCGAGCGCGTCGACGCCGATGGCGTCCCGGTGGGCGCCGACGAACCGGCAGCCCGCACGCTGGCCACCGGCCTGGCCAACCGAACCTTTCCCTTCATTCGGTACGACCTGGGCGACGAGATCACCTTCCTGCCCGGCGAATGCCCCTGCGGCAGTGCGTTCCTGCGGATCGCCGACGTCACCGGGCGTCGTGACGACGACTTCTCCTATGGTGCGATCACGGTGCCGGCCAGTGCTTTTCGGCACGTATTGGGTACCGATCCGCGGGTCACCGAATATCAGGTCACGCAAACGGCGACGGGTGCGGCCATCCTCGTCGTCGGCACCCCCGATATCGCCGCGCTGTCCGGTGCGGTCGAGGACGCGGTGCGCCGCTACGGATTGCCGCGCCCGCAGATCAGTATCGCGGTGGTCGACGCACTTGAGCGTCACCAGTCGACCGGCAAGTTGACCCGATTCGTCCCCCTGCGTTGATCCTCAGTCCTGCTCGACGGTGTTCCCGAAACCGGACTTGTTGATCTTCGGCGAGCCACCGCGGTAGGTGACCTTGTTGTCCATCCCGGAGGCATCGATGGTGTCGGCGGCATCGATCGTCACGACGTTGTTCATGCCGGACACCTGAACGAGCGTGCAGTGCCCGGTGATCGCCACCGTGTTGTTCATGCCGCTGATGGTGACGACGCTGTCGTCGCAGGCAAGCTCCTTGTTCGCGTTGACACCAGCCACGCTTTGGCTGGCCCCCGGCGCCGGGGTCGCCACCGTCGCCGCCGAGCTGGACGGACCTGGGGGAGTGGGGGTGGCGCGGCTGGGCCGGGTGGCCGTGGTGAACGTGCCACCACCGCCGGAAATGCTCGGGAAGCCCGGCGCCGAACGGTTGGCCAAGTTGGTCCACACGATCACACCACCACCGACGAACAAGCCAACCACCAACAACACCAGCACAATCCAGCCGACGCGGAGGCCGGACGAGGACGACGGAACCGATGGCTGCGGCATCGGCGGGCCGTAGTAGCCGGGTGGCGGTGGCGGTGGCGGAGGCAGCCAGCCACCGGGAGGGCCGGCGGTCCCCAGTTCGCTGGTCTGTGCCTGGTTGGTCAGCGGACGTTCGAGTTCCTGGATGCGCTTCTCGGGGTCGTCATCTGGGTTCATCGGCTCGTGCTCCTCGATCAGGTTTCCGACAGACTATTGCGCCAGACGTCGTCGGGTCGGTATACCGTCCACGTGACTGCCCCCGGCCGTGCGTATCGCGTGTTGCTCACCCAGGGCACGTTGTTCACGACGGGCACCCAGTTGGCCAACGTGTCGGTGGTGTTGCCGTTCATCTGCGCCCAGGAGGGCTACTACTGGGCAGCCGGCCTGCTCTATCCCGCGTACTGCATCGGGATCGTCGGCGGCAACTCCCTGTCGCCCTATGTGCTGGCGCGGGCTCGTCACCTCAAACACCTGGTGATCGCCACCACCACGCTGGTGATGGCCACCCTGGTGGTGGTCAGTGCTGTATCGGCGTGGACCAAGTTGTTCATCGCCGGGATCTTCCTGGCCGTGTCACTGGCCACCGGTGTGGTGGCCGGGATTTCGAAAGTCGCGTTCTCCGAGGTAGTTTCGAGCAAACTCGAGGACCATCGCCGCAGCGATCTGGTACTGACGCAAGGGGCCATCGGGGCCATCCTGGCGATCGGAACCACCCTGGTATTGCTCCCGTTCCTGGCCCAGCGCGATCCGGCGCACAGCCATCTCGACGTCCTCTGGCTCGGCTCGTCAGGCCTGCTCGCCGCCGCGATCGCCGCTGTCTTCATCGGGCCGGTGCAGGCGTCAGACGCCAGTCGGGTGACGTTCCGCGAGACGTACCACGACGGTGTGCGGGTGGCGAAGTCCGAATCGTGGTTCCGCCGCTACGTCGTCATCCAGCTGCTGTTCGTTCCGGTCAGCCTGGGCACGTCGTTCTACAGCATCCACGCGTCGGTGAACCACAGCGGCTCCGCGGGCAGCTTGCACGTGCTCGTGATCTCGTCGTCCATCGGCATGGTCGCCGGCTCGCTGTTCTGGCGCTTCGTCAGCCGCGCCCTCGGCGTGCGGGGAATGTTGATCAACAGCGCGCTGCTGGGCACCGCGGCCGCCGCGATCTGCGTGGTGATGGAGTACCGCCAGGACCTCAATCACATCTGGATCTACGGCATCGTGTTCATCCTGGCGACCATGGCCAACCAGGCGATCTTCAGTGCCGGGTTGGCGTGGGTCGGCGCTTTCGCCGCCGAGCAGCATCGGGCGACCCTGCTGGGTTTCGGGTCGCTGTTGATCGCCATCGAATCCTCGGTACTCGGTGCGGCACTGGGGGCGGTCGCCCAGAGCGAGGCGGTGGCCGGTCCGATCATCACGATCATGGGCCTCAACATCGTCGCCGGGGTTGCGGCGGTGTGGGTCGCCCCATCGCTGCAACGGATGAGTTCAGTTCGGGAGCAGTAGCCGAACGGCATGGGCGACGACGGCGTCGACATCGTCTCCGAGGGTGCCGGCGAGCCATTGCTGTGCCAGCTCGGCCATCGCGCCTGCATACATCGCGGCACCGACTTCCGTTGCCACCCGGTCGGATTCGGGTGCGGTCTGGCGCTGCTCGTCGAGGACGAGCTCGCGCACGTGGTCCTGGGCGATGGTGCGTCGCGCAGCCAGCACGGGGTTGGTGCGGGCCTCGGTGAACAGGATCTTGCCGCGGCGCGGGTCGGCTGAGCTGAAGTCGAGCACGGCGCGGATGCCCGCGCGCAGCCGCGACCGTTCGTCGCCGGTACTTGTCATCGCTGTGGTCAAGATGCCGCCGAGTTCGACGGCCACCTCGTCGTAGACCGCACCCAGCAGCGCGTCGGTGTCGGTGAAGCTCTCGTAGAAGTACCGGGTGTTCAGTTCGGCCGCGCGGCATACCGACCGCACGGTCACCGCGGCCTCACCGCCGTCGCCGAACAAGCCAAAGGCGGCGCGAACCAGCAGCGTGCGCCGCTCGGCCTGGCGGTCGGCGGGAGAAACCCCGGCCCACCGGGTGGCACTCGGCATGGGCTGAGGATATACCGGCCGCCGGCCGATACCGTGGTATTTTGGTTACAGGCGTGACCAAAATGACGTGCCTCCGGAAAAGGAGCCAGCCGAGATGAAACTGTTGCTGCCGCACCAACTTCTCGAAAACAAGGTCAGATCCGACTTCGACAAGAACATCAGGAGCCAGTTCTTCCGCGGCCTGGAGTTCGCCGGCCCCGAGGGCGACCCGGGCTGGTTCGGACCTGGCAGTGCGGTCTGGCATGTGCACTCGCACACCTCGGCGCTGATCTTCGGGCTGCAGTGTGCTGCCTTCATCGAGCGGTTCGACCCCAGCATCTACTGGATGGGCTCCGACCACTCCCGGGTCGCCCAACGCGACGAGGACGGCAACCCCACCGGCAAGCTCGACCTCAAGGGGTCCGGTGTGCGGTTGGCGCACTCCGTGGCGTTCTTCATTGGGACCGCGTACGGGTCCACCGCGACAGCCGAACGAATGGCGCAGGCGGTGCGGGCCATGCACCACACCATCAAGGGGGTTCGCCCCGACGGCCTGGCCTACGACGCCGACGACCCGGAGTGGCTGCGCTGGAACTACGCCACCGTGGTCTGGGGCATCGCGACCGGCCACGAGCTCTACCACCCCACTCCGCTACGCAACATCGACCGCTACTACGGCGAGTTCGTGCGGGTCGGCCACGCACTGGGCGGCACGGACCTTCCTGCGACCAAGGAGGAGACGCTGGACTGCCTGCGTTCGTACCTGCCGAAGTTGGCGCTGACCCACGGTGCCGCCCAGTTCACCGGGCCGAACCTGATGGAGAATCCCGACGTCCCGCAGGAGGCCAAGTTTTTCGACTGGGCCATTCGCGACAGCATGCCGGACTGGGCGGCCGACATGATTGCGTACCGTCCGCCGCACCCGATCGAACGTGCCGCCACCTGGGCGGCACTCAACGGCGCGGGGGCGGCGATGGGACCGCTGCCGGAGTTCAAGCAAGCCCAGCAACGGGTCGCCAACGGCACAACCGTCGCCCATACCGAGCCGGCCTACGTTCTCGGCAGCGATCCGGCGCGGAGCCGCGAGACCATCGAGCAGATGGTGTGATCTGGACCACTAGCGAATTGTTGAGACGCACTTGCTAACCATGCGGATCAGCGAACTTGATCGGGATCAAGATCGAGAGTCCGACTACCTGGCCGCCGGAGGGCTGCCGGACCGTCAATAACCTAAGGAATTTCCTTAAGAATTTAGACGCGACTGAGGCATTGTGATTTCGGCCTCTTTTGACTCCGGCGGAGTAAGAAAATCTAAGCTGGCGGCTCATTCAAGCACGCGATTGATGATCTTGAATTGATCTGAAGGCCCAGCTCAATGCCAATTTTGGAGACCCACCCCAGGTATTGCAACGGATTGATAACGATCCCCGCCTTAGCGCTGCCTGAGATTCCGGGGCGCGTGGCAATTGGGTTCTGAAAAGCCACGAATTCTCCATGAATTGACTAGCTACACTCGTCCGAGGCAGTTACCGCCAGGTAACGCAGCGCCAAACAAAGACAATGTCCGGCTGCATTCAGGCCGACGGAGGTACGAGATCATGGCAAACACAACGGGAGTGACGGAAGTGGCGGAGGGCAGCGCTGTCGCGGTGGCCGAGCGAGCCGCCGCTGCGCACTCGCTGTGGCTGTCGTCGCTGCCGACGATCCGGCGCAACCCGATCGCCGATCTGCTTCCGCAGCTGCTGGGCGGCGCCGAACTGGAGCCGCTGACCGAGCCGATCGCCGCGCCAGTCGTCACCGTCGCGAGGACTCTCGCTCCGGGGCACGGGCCGGTCAGCGACATGGCCGTCAGCCCGGACGGCCGCTACCTGGTCACCGCGCACTACGGCGCTGACGTGGTGTGCGTCATCGACGCCGCCACGCTGACGGTGACCGTCACCATCGACGGCCTCAGCGAGCCGTACGCGGTCGTGCTCGTCGGTGACCGCGCCTATGTCAGTGCCGCCTCGAACGAGGTAGACGCCGTCGTGGCCGTCGACACCCGCACCGGGATGCCGCTGGCTGCCAAGACCTTTGAGATGACGGCAGGCGGACTGGCGGTCAGCCCCGCTGCCGACGTCCTCTACATCGCGCGGACCGCCGACGACATCGTCGACATCGCTGTTGTCGACATCGAGACCGGCAAGGTCACCTCGATCGAGATTCCGGCCGCCCCCGGCGCCTCCGTCGAATCACTGTGTATCAGCACCGACGGCACCCGCCTGTTCGCGGCACTCACCACACCTGCCGGCGGCCTGCTGGCGATCGTCGACACCCGCGACCGCGCGGTCTGCGATCTGGTCGCGATCTCCGGATCCATCGGTGACATCGCGGTTCTGCCCAACGGCCGCACCGTGTTCGGTACCGGATGGGATGCCGAGTTCGGCGGCGCGATCCACGTCATCGACGTTGCCCGCGCCCGCGTCACCGACACCCTGGCGATGGGCGGTGTGCCCACGCAGCTGGTGCTGGGCCGCGGCGGCAACTGCGCCTACATCGTCGATCGCAACGAGATCGCCGTGCTGTGCACCGCCACCACCGAGATCGTCGACACCGTCGTCCTCGGCCCGCAGCTGTCCTGCCTGGCCGCCGACCCGGTGCGCAACCGGCTGTATGCGGCCGACTACACCGGTGCGATCACCGCGATGCGTCTGGAGACAGCCGCACAGCAGCCGCAGCAGTTGGCTGTCGCGGCGTCCTGAGCCGCCTGCCACGATGGAGTCATGGCTTTGACTCCTCGGCAGCGCATCGTCAACCTCGTCCAGCGTCACATCGCCAACCCGGTGATGCGGGCGGTCCCGTTTCAGACGCTCTTGGAGACCACCGGGCGAAAGTCCGGGCAACCGCGGCGCACCCCGATCGGCGGGCGCCTGGCCGGCAGCGAGTTCTGGCTGGTGTCGGAGTTCGGTGACCGATCGCAGTACGTGCGCAATATCGAGACAAATCCGCGGGTGCGCGTTCGCGTTCGCGGCCGCTGGCACAGCGGAACGGCCACCCTGCTACCCGACGATGACGCGCGGGCCCGCCTGGCCGAGCTTCCGCGGATGAACAGTGCCGCGGTCCGCGCGATGGGTGACAACCTGCTCACCATCCGCATCGACCTGGACTAATGCGCGCTGCAGTCCAGTGACACCGAGATCGTCTGGCTGGTCACCACCGGCACCAGGATGGTGCGGTCATTTCCCCGCCCCGGACCCGTGTAGGGCACCCACTGGGTGAGCGTCTGGGGATTGCGCACATTGGTCACCACGCACTTCGACATCGGCCCGGTCCCGATCCGGTCGATGTTCACGGTGTAACCCTGACTCTGCAACTGGCTGATCGTGTTCTGCGCAGAGCTGTCGGCCCACGCGGTTGCGGCCGGCCCCGCGATGACGCCGCCCACTGCCGCCACCGCGGCAAGTGCTAATGCGGTCCGCATAACCGCGCCTCCTTGTTTCCGACCCAATGATCCTCCAATTACATCGTCATTGCCGCCGAAAACGTTCCGTCATGGGGCGGTCTTTTCGCTGGCAGAGAAATTATTCGTCCGGAACCTGGGTTCAACGTCCGCGGGGGGCATACATGATCAGCGCGACGCCCAGCAGGCAGATCAACGAACCGGCGACATCCCAGCGGTCCGGACGGAATCCGTCGGCAGCCATCCCCCACAGCAGCGAGCCTGCCACGAACACGCCGCCGTATGCCGCCAAGATCCGGCCGAAATGCGCATCCGGCTGCAACGTCGCCACGAAACCATAAGCACCCAAAGCAATTACACCGAAGCCGGCGCATAGCCAGCCGCGGTGTTCGCGGACCCCCTGCCACACCAGCCAGGCGCCGCCGATCTCCAGCACCGCCGCGGCGACGAACAACGCGATCGATTTCAGCACGAGCACCCGGTGAGTATGCCCGCCACGATAGATTCGGGCCCATGCAGTGCACGATGCAGTCCTTTCCGCTGACGGTCGCCGCGATCCTGCGCTACGCCGTCACTGTCCACGGCGACCGGACGGTGACCACCGCAACCGGGGACGGCGGCTACCGGCACGCCACCTACCGTGAGGTCGGCCAGCAGGCCGGTCGCCTGGCCAATGCGCTGCGGCGCCTTGGCGTGCAGGGCGACGACCGCGTCGCGACGTTCATGTGGAACAACCAGGAACACCTGGAGGCCTACGTCGCGGTGCCGTCGATGGGGGCCGTGCTCCACACGCTGAACATCCGGCTCTTCCCCGAACAGATCGAGTTCGTCGCCTACGAGGCCGAGGACCAGGTGGTGATCGCAGACCTGTCGCTGACACCGATCCTGGCGCCGGTCTTGTCACGGATGGAGACGGTGCACACCGTGATCGCCGTCGGCGCCGGAGATCTGGGCCCGTTGGAGGCGTCGGGCAAGCGAGTGCTGCGCTACGACGAGATCACCGCCGCCGAGTCGGCCGAGTTCGAGTGGCCGGATATCGACGAAAACTCTGCCGCAGCAATGTGTTACACCAGCGGCACCACCGGCCACCCGAAAGGTGTGGTGTACGGCCACCGGTCGAGTTACCTGCACTCGATGGCGGTCTGCAGCGGCAATGGCATGGGGTTGAGCTTCTCGGACAAGGCATTTCCGATCGTGCCGATGTTCCACGCCAATGCCTGGGGGCTGCCGTACGCGGCGCTGATGGCCGGGGCGGACATCGTGCTGCCCGACCGCTATATGGACGCCGAGTCAGTGGTGAATCTGATCGAGACGCAGCGCCCGACGGTGGCCGGTGCGGTGCCGACGATCTGGAACGACGTGATGAACCACCTGGATCGCAATCCTGGTCACGACATCTCGTCACTGCGGCTGGTCGCGTGCGGCGGGTCCGCGGTGCCGGTGTCGCTGATGAAGACGTTCGAAGAGAAGTACGGCGTGCAGATCCGTCAGCTGTGGGGGATGACCGAGACCTCGCCGATGGCCACGCTGGCCTGGCCGGCGCCGAATACGCCGGAGGACAAGGTCTGGGAGGTCCGCGGCACGCAGGGCCGGCCGATGTGCGGGGTCGAGGCCCGCATCGTCGACGACGGTGGCGCGGTGCTGCCCAACGACGGCGAAGCCGTGGGTGAGCTGGAAGTGCGCGGGCCGTGGATCACCGGCTCCTACTACCGCAACACCGACGAGTCGAAATTCCAGTCCGGCTGGCTGCGCACCGGTGACGTGGGCCGTATCGACGTGCAGGGTTACATCACGCTGACCGACCGGGCCAAGGACGTCATCAAGTCCGGCGGCGAGTGGATCTCGTCGGTGGAGCTGGAGAACCACCTGATCGCCCACCCCGCGGTGCGGGAGGCCGCGGTGGTCGGCGTGCCCGACGAACGGTGGCAGGAACGTCCGCTGGCCGCGGTCGTGCTTCAGGAGGGCGCCGACGTGTCCCCGGAGGAGCTACGGAACTTCCTGTCCGACAAGGTTGTTCGGTGGTGGCTGCCGGAGCGGTGGACGTTCATCGACGAGATTCCGCGCACCAGTGTCGGCAAGTACGACAAGAAGACGATCCGGGCCCGGCACGCCGACGACGTGTACGACGTCACGCACCTCTGACACTAGCCGCTCGCGGGGAATGTCCTACCGCTCGGCGCGCTGATAGGCGGTGACGACAGCCGCGCCGCCCAGCCCGATGTTGTGCTGCAGCGCGGCGGTGACATTGTCCACCTGGCGCTTGTCGGCGGTCCCGCGCAGCTGCCAGGTGAGTTCGGCGCACTGCGCCAGCCCGGTCGCGCCCAGCGGGTGGCCCTTGGAGATCAGCCCGCCCGACGGGTTGACGACCCAGCGTCCGCCGTAGGTGGTGTCGTCGGAGTCGATCAGCGACGGCGCCTCGCCAGGGCCGCATAGGCCAAGGGCCTCATAGAGCAGCAGTTCGTTGGCCGAGAAGCAGTCGTGCAACTCGATGACCTGGAAGTCCTCGGGCCCGAGGCCGGACTGGTCATAAACCTGTTGGGCGGCCTGCACATTCATGTCGTGGCCGATGATGTTGGCCGCGCTGCCGTCGAACGTCGACGCGAAATCGGTGGTCATCGCCTGCCCGACGATCTCCACCGCCTGGTCGGCCAGGCCGTGCTTGTCGACGAACGCCTCGCTGACCACGATCGCCGCACCCGAGCCATCCGACGTCGGCGAGCACTGCAGCTTGGTCAGCGGATCGGAGATCATCTTCGCGCCCAGGATGTCGTCGAGGGTGTATTCCTCCTGGAACTGCGCGTACGGGTTGTTCACCGAATGCTTATGGTTCTTGTAACCGATTTTCGCGAAATGCTCCGCGGTGGTGCCGTACTTCTTCATGTGCTCGCGACCCGCGGCGCCGAACATCCACGGCGCCACCGGAAATGCCATGGTGTCGGTCTCGTTCAATGCGACGATATGGCGCATTAGTGGCGACTCGCGGTCGTCCGCGCCTCCGCCCAGTGAGCCGGGCTGCATCTTCTCGAAGCCCAGGGCAATCGTGCAGTCCGCCAGCCCGCCGCGGATGCTCTGCGCAGCCAGGTACAGCGCGGTCGATCCGGTCGAACAGTTGTTGTTGACGTTCACGATCGGGATGCCGGTCATGCCGAGTTCATAGAGCGCGCGCTGCCCGGAGGTGGAGTCACCCGAGCAGTAGCCCACGAAGCCCTGCTGCACTTGCGCGTAGTCGATGCCGGCGTCGGCCAGCGCCTTGTTGCCGGATTCGTTGGCCATCTGGGGGTAGTCCCAGCCTTCGCGGCGGCCCGGCTTCTCGAACTTGGTCATTCCGACCCCGACGACGAACACGCGATTTGGCATGGCAATCCCTTCCGTCCCCACTGATGCAATCTCTGCAACATACTCCGCGGCGAGCAGACGCAGAATCGCACTGTAGCGGTCCGATTTGCGCGACTCTGCGTCTGCTCGTGGGGGAGTCGTGTACATGTAGTTGTAACACGTTCTAGTTTTCCCGGAGGTGCAGCAATGGCGTTGCGGGTCGTGCAGTGGGCAACCGGCTCAGTCGGGGTGGCGGCGATCAAGGGTGTGCTCGAACATCCCGAACTCGAACTGGCCGGGTGCTGGGTGCATTCCACGGACAAGGCGGGCAAGGACGTCGGTGAGATCATCGGCACCGAGCCGCTGGGGGTGACGGCCACCAACAGCCTTGACGACATCCTCGCGCTGGACGCCGACGCGGTGATCTACGCGCCGCTGCTGCCCAACCTCGATGAGGTGACGGCACTGCTGCGCTCGGGCAAGAACGTCGTCAGCCCGGTCGGCTGGTTCTACCCGAGCGAATCCGAGGCCGCCCCGCTGGAGGCCGCGGCCCGTGAGGGCAACGTCACCCTGCACGGCGCCGGCATCGGGCCGGGTGCCGCCACCGAGCTGGTCCCGCTGCTGCTGTCGGTGATGGCCACCGGCGTGACGTTCGTGCGCGCCGAGGAGTACTCCGACCTACGCACCTACGGTGCCCCCGATGTGCTTCGCCATGTGATGGGCTTTGGCGGCACACCGGAGAGCGCACTGACCGGGCCTATGCAGAAGCTGCTCAACGGCGGCTTCTTCCAATCGGTTCGGCTGATCGTCGACCGCCTGGGGTTCGCCGCCGAACCGTTGATCCGCACCTCGCAGGAGGTCGCCGTCGCGACGGCGCCCATCGACTCGCCGATGGGTGTGATCGAACCCGGCCAGGTCGCCGGCAGGCGCTTCCACTGGGATGCCGTGGTAACCAACACCATCGTCGTGCGCATCACTGTCAACTGGTTGATGGGTGAGGAAAACCTGGACCCCGCATGGTCGTTCGGCCCAGCAGGGGAGCGCTACGAGATGGAGGTGCGGGGCAATCCGAATACCTTCGTCACGGTCAAGGGCTGGCAGCCCGAAAGCGTCGACGAAGGATTGGTGAGCAACCCGGGCGTCGTGGCCACGGCCGCGCACTGCGTCAACTCCATTCCCGCGACGGTTGCCGCCGAGCCGGGCATTGCCACCTTCTTCGATCTGCCGCTCATCACCGGACGCGCGGCGCCGCAGCTGTCCCGCTGACTATCATCGGCGAGGTGGCTCACCCCGTCGTCGTCGAGCAGTCCCGCGCGATTCCCGTCGCGGTGTCAGATGCGTTCACCAAAACGTTGCCGATGCCGCTGCCCACCTTGTTCGACCGCTGGTATGGACCCATCCCGCCGATCAAGGCCGTACACAACCAAACCGGTGAATGGTCGGCCGTCGGGCAGACCCGCGACGTCGCCCTGGTCGGCGGCGGTGGCATGCGGGAGACGCTGACCCGGGTGGATGCACCGCATGCCTTCGGCTACACGCTGTCCGATATCCGCGGCGCGATGTCGCCGCTGATCGACCATGTCGAAGGTCTCTGGGAATTCAGCCCGCACGGCACCGGTACGAAGGTGACGTGGCAATGGACTCTGCACCCGAAGTCGGCACTGACCGCTCCGGTGCTGCCGCTGTTCGCCCGAATCTGGCGCGGCTACGCCAATCAGGCGCTGGGAACGCTGTCGGATTACCTACTGGATTAGGGGCGGACAGTGTCAAGGGTTGCCGACAACACGTGTCGCCGATTGGAACCCGCCAGCAAGGGCGGTGACCGTGGCGCCTTGGATGAGTGGTAACACGGCGACCCCTTCGTCGTTCGTGGTCATCGTCACGGGGCCGACAGAGACGGTCGCTCCACGCACCGGACGAGCCTGGGAGTCCTCGGGAATCGTCGCTGTCACCATCACCCGGCCTCCACCGGCTGGGAATGAAATCGCAAGCGGAGGTTGAGATCGTGCGGGGCAATTCTTCTGAGTCGGTATGCCGGCGAGCTTCTGGCCATTGATGGACGATTCCACGCCACCGAGGTAGTTGTTGTCTGGTCCGACGATAACCAGTCCACGGAGATAGCCTCGGCGCGCTCCGGAGCTAGTCAGGTTGGCAGTCCAGGTCGCGGTCAGTGGGGCAAGCACCACGAGAATGGATTCCACTCCGTTCAAGAACGTCATGCCGTCATCGGAGTAGTTGGCGTAGGCAACCGAGAACTTCCCGGAGGCGTAACTTCCGAGATAAGACACTATGGCGGTGCCAGAGTGCTTCCCCTTGAGCACCCGCATCGGCATGATGCGCCCCATCAGCGGATTGAAGTCTTTGACCGGAACCGACCACTGTGCGATCTTCGCCGGATCCTGATGTATCGGGGGTTGGGGGACCGTCGGTGTGCGGGCTGGAAACTTGAGAATACTTATCCGCGTTTGCTTTTCGCTGCCCCCCGGGCCGGGCTGTTCGTTGACCAAGGCTCTGGTGGAGTCGTCGAACCAGCTCCAGCCGCGGATGGTCCACGCGGGGTCGATGACGATCGGCTGGCCGGAATAACCACCCTCTTGCTGACCGATTGCGGTATCCATCAACCAGGGTTCGTTCATGCACCGCCGGTTGTTCCACAAGCCGACGCGGCCGATCTGACCGAAACTGGCGCTGTCGATGAGCGCGGGCCGGGCCAACTGGGTGAATACCGTCATCCGATTGAGCCCGCGAGCCGAACTGAAATACGTTGTCTTACCGTCCGGTGCTATCTCACCGGCTTCGTTGTAGTCGAGGTCGCTGGTCAGTGGACGTCGTTCGCCGGTAGCCGTATCGAGCAACCAGATGTCGTAGTTCAATCCGGTGCTCGTGGTCTGGTACTTGAGCGTCCGGCCGCCGTTGTTCCAACTCGCCCCTTCGTAGAAATGTGCCGCGTTCGCGAGGTCCGCGGCGAAATGTGTCCTCTTGACCCAGAGCGGGTTGAAAACACGTTGGTCGGTCAGCGTGTATTGGTCACCGCCGGGCGTCAGCTTGGCGATACTCATGCGGGTGCCCCTAATCGGGTTTACCTCGTTCCACGTGACGTACTCGCCGTACCAGTCCGGCTTGGCTTCCCGGTTCTGGCCGGTAAGCAGACTGCCGCCAGCCGGGAACTGCACCTTCTTCATCGCCTTGGTCTGGCAGTCGTAGATCGACGGGGCGCACTCCAGAATCTGGTAGTCGATGTGACCGGCGCCGCCACCCTGCTGACCGGAAGTGTTGGCGAACCAGACCCGTTTGCCGTCGCCGATTGCCTTGATCTTCGTCGCATTCGTTGCCAGTCCACACGAGATGCACTGGTAGGAAGCGCCGTTGAGATCAGTGACCGCGATCTGTGAGTTGCCCGAGATCATCACTTCGACGATGAGATGTTGATCGTCGGGCGCGACGTCGGCGGAGTCGACGGTCACGCCCGGCGGAACCAAGAAGCTCAGCACCCGTTCGACTTCGAAAGGCTCCAGCGAAGGTGAGGACTCCGCCCACGCGACGGGCGTGCGGGCGATCACGCCAGCTACCACCGTGAGTGTCATGACCAGCAGAAGCGATAGCAGCCTGCATCGGGTGGAGCCGGGAAGCATCAGGGAATTCTCGCCTTCTGATCGGGAGCGCTCGTGCGTCGGGCAAGTCGATCGCCTCACCTTCCCGAAACCTTGAATTTCATTTGAAGATTCGTTCCTTGTGTCTCTGTGGTCCCACCGGTAACAACGAGAGCGACTCGTCACGGTCAGTGGTGCGCTCGGCGCAGTGTGTATCCGAAGCCCCGAATTGTCTGTATCAACGGTTCCGATTCGCGGTCGATTTTCTTCCGTAGATTGGACACCACCTTCTCGATGATGAGGCTCTCGCCTTTGAAGTTGTACTGCCAGACCCTGTCCAGTATTTGGCTTCTGGACACCACGCGCTCGGCGTTTTCCAGTAGAAGGATTGCCAGTCGTAATTCGTTGGGAGTCAGTGTCACCCGCTGTTCGTCGCGGGTCACGATGAGTCGATCGAGATCTACGCTGAGGCCGGCGTAGCGCAGCTCGCGTCCGGTGCCGCACGGCAGTCGGCGCAGAATTGCCTCTAATCGGGCGACCAGTTCGCTCGGGTGGAACGGTTTGGTGATGTAGTCGTCTGCCCCCGCCCGCAGCGCCGCGACCTTGGGTTCCACATCATCACTTTCCGTCACCAGGACGAGGGCGGTTGTCGCGCTCCGATATCGGAACTGATCGATCAACGTCGCTGGATCGGATCCGGTCGCATCGACGTCGACCAGGAGGAGGTCGACGTGGTTGCGCAACAGCAAGTCCTGAGCGCTGAAGCTGTCGGCGGTGGTCTCCGCGGGGTGGCCGGCAACCTCGAGGATGCTGCCCAGCAGGCCGCATCCTCGGGTGCGCTGTTCGACGATCACAATTCTGGCGGTTTCGGTGCCCACTCTGGCCGGTCGATGGCCGATCCCGGGGCTCACCGCTTGACGATGGCCGGAACTGGCATCCCGATCATCCGCACCGATCGGCGAACAGTGCGTAAGAACGTCGATGTGTGCGGCTTCGGCTGTCCCAGCGAGGCCGCGACCGCCGCCGCCTGGCCGAAATCGGCTTCACCACTGGGCGACATTCCCCACAGCTCGACGACCGTGATGCGCACCGGCTCGTCGACTGTTTGACCGGTGACGTCCGCAGATGACGTGGCGACCTCGATCCCCGGCGTCAAGACTGGAAGTCCCCAGATCTGCTCGGCTGAGGCAATGATGATCACTGCGAACGCGGCCGCGATATGGCTTGTGCCGCCATCTTTGCCTGCCATTGCACCAGTCCGTCCGAATCCCGTAGCCCACTTGCATGCATAATAGAACGCAAATGGCCAAGGCGCGATAGGAGACACGCCGTGTTGTATACAGGGAACTGGTATTTTCCAGCTGAAATTACCTGCGTGTGCGCAGGTAATGTGTCAATCGCGGCGTGGGTGAATCGGTCGGTGCGGCTCCAGCACCGCTGAGGGTCCGCGCTGCATCAGCTGGCGGCCGATGATGATGCGCTGAATCTCGCTGGCGCCCTCCCAGATTCGCTCCACGCGTAGTTCGCGGAACATCCGCTCGGCGACGTTCTCGCGCATGTAGCCGCGCCCGCCGAAGATCTGCACCGCCCGGTCGGCGACTCGGCCTGCCATCTCCGAGCAGTACAGCTTGGCCATCGAGGCCTGACCGTGCAGTGCCTTGCGATCCAGTCCGGCGTCGATACCGCGCGCCACCTCGTAGAGCAGGCTGCGTGCGGCGAACAATTCAGTGGCGCTGTCGGCGAGCATGCCGGCCACCAATTGGTGTTCCCCGAGTGGCTTGCCGTCGACGATGCGATCCCGGGCGAACGCGGTCATCTCGTCGACGAGACGCTGGGCGGCACCCACGCAGCGGGAGGCCACCATGATCCGCTCGAAGCGGAACCAGTCCTGGGTGAACGTCATGCCCTCGCCCTCGGCGCCGACCAGATGGCTGACCGGGACTCGTACGTCGGTGAACGACACGATCGGATGCTCGTCGGGAATGTTGTGCGAGTAATGCGGTGTGCGCACCACTTCAACCCCCGGCCACGGCAGATCCACGACCAGCAGGACGTGATCACCCTCGTGCGGCCCGCCGACCAGGACGGCCTGGACGAAGACGTACTCAGCCAGGTTGAACGACGTGACGTGCCACTTGATCCCATTGATGACGTATTCGTCGCCCTGGCGGCGAGCGGTGGTTTCCAGCGCCGAGATATCCGAGCCGGCGAATTCTTCGGTGATGGCGTACGCCTCGTGCTTCTCCCCGCGCACGGCGGGGAGTAGCCACCGCTGCTTCTGGTAGTCGGTGGCCACCTCGGCCCACCACTGTGGCGGGGTGTGCATCACCCAGGCGATCGCGTTGGTGACTCGGCCCACCTGTTCTTGCACCAGAACCTGTTGCAGCGCAGTGAAACCCGGGCCGCCCACCGAAGTGGGCATATTGGTGGCATACAGGCCCAGTTCGAGAGCTTTGGCGTGATGTTCGGCGGTCAGCTCCTTGGGCAGTTGGCCGCCGGCCATTTCGGCCTCGGCCTCGTAGGGGATCAGGGTCTCGACGAACTCGCGCGCGGTGTCCCGGATCCGTCGGTCTTCGGCTGTCAACCCGTACATTCGCGGTGCTCTCTGCTCGCTGGAAGCTATTGACTGAGCGTTCAGTCTATGCCACGGTCTTGAGGTATGACCAGCAGTCACAGTGCGGACGTTGTGGTGGTCGGTGGCGGCACGGTCGGGGCGTGGACGGCGGTCCAGCTGGCCGAACGCGGTGCCGGCCGGGTCGTGCTGCTCGAAGCCCAGACGCTGGGCGACGGCGCCAGCAGTCGTGCCGCCGGGATGGTCCGCGCGCAGGGCGGCACCGAGACCGCGATCCGCCTCGGCCTGCGCAGCCAGGAGTTCTACGCCGCCAGCGGCGATCGCTATCCACTGGATTGCGGCTTCGTGGCGCAGGGCTACCTGATGCCGTGCTTCACCGATTTCGAGGTGCAGCAGGCGCACGAGCGGATCGCACTGCAGCACAGTCTCGGGCTGGCGGTGGAATGGTTGTCCAGTTCCGACATCGACAGTCGCGACACCGGTTTGGCCCCGGGAGTGACGGCGGGTGGCTCGTATGCGCCCGGTGACGGGTACATCAACGCGCCGCGCAACGTACTGGCCTACACCGCTGCGCTGACCGCGCACCGCGTCGATGTCCGCGAACGCTGTGCCTTCACCGGTCTGCGGGTGGCGCAGGGTCGCGTCGTCGGCGTCGACACCTCCGACGGGCCCATCGACACCAACCGGGTGGTGCTCACCGGCGGCCCACTGCTCGGCGAGGTCGGGGTGACGGCCGGTGGCCGGATCCCGGCCGGCGGCACCCGGCACCAGGTGGTGGTCACCGAACCGTTGCGCGACGCCAACATCGACGAGCTGCCCATGGTGTTCGATGTCAGCGACGGAATCTATTGGCGGCCGGGTGAATACGGCGGGGTGCTGTGGGGGATGAGCAACCCCGACGAGCAGCCCGGCGAGGCAACCGAATTCGACTGGACCTATTACCAGAAGGCACTGGCCCGCATCGAGTCGCTGTTCCCGCCGGTGCGCGGATTGGGCCTCCGGCGCACCTGGGCGGCGACGATCGACTACACGAACGATCATCTGCCGATCCTGGGTCCGCTGCTGACCGACGATGGTCCGGTCGACGGCACGGTGGTGGCGTGTGCGGCCGGGCACGGCATGATGTGGGGTCCCGCGGTCGCCGAGGCCGCCGCCGACATGACGCTCACCGGCGGATGTGGCTGGCTGGACCTGACCGACCTCGGGCTTGACCGCTTCGACGCCGACGGAAACAGCCGGCTTGAGCCCGAACCGATTTCCCTCCCATTCCCCGAACACGCGTGATACGAAAGGTTTTGACGTGACCGCTGCTGTTTTGACCGCTGTGCTGGCCAATGCTGCCGATGCCGAGCTCGAGGACTGGGGCCCACTGGAGGAAGCCACCGGCGACCCGATGGCCACCCACGGCCTGGAGGTCTGGGCCGACGGCGACAAGTCCGGGGGCATCTGGCAATGCGAGCCAGGGCCGTCACATTGGACCCTGGAGACCAACGAGGTGATCTACGTCGTGTCCGGGCGGATGACCGTCACCCCCGATGGCGGCGAGCCCAGTGAGGTCAGTGCCGGCGACCTCGCCGTCTTTCCGCTCGGCTGGACCGGCACCTGGGTGATCCACGAAACCCTGCGCAAGGCCTACGCCATCTTCTGACGCTAGGGCTTGCGCACTAGCATCAAGGCGTCGACAGCCACCACTCCGGTGGGCGAGGCGATGATGGGGTTGGCCTCGACGGCGTCCAGATTCTCGCCGAGTTCGCTTGCCAATTGCGAGAATCCGATGATTGCGTCAGCCAGGGTGTCGATGTCGACCGGGGGTGCGCCGCGCCAGCCGTCCAACAGCGGCGCGGTGTGCAATGACCGCAGCAGCGTCACGGCAGCCTCGCGGCTGACCGGTGCGCAGGCAACGGCGCGGTCGGCGAGCAGTTCCACCAGCGTGCCGCCGGCGGCCACCACGATCAGCGGGCCGAAGTTGTCGTCGCGCACGACGCCCAGTGAGATCTCCACGCCCGCAGGGGCCATTGCGTCGATGCTGACGCCGGGCCCCAGGCGGCCGGCCATATCCTCGTAGGCGAGCGACAGTGATTCGCGGTCAGCGACATTCAGGATCACCCCGCCGACATCGCTCTTGTGCTCGCTGCCAAGCGTTTTAAGCGCGACCGGGTAGCCGACCGCCTCGGCCGCAGCCAGCGCCTGGTTGACGTCGTGGGCCGTGCGTGACTGTGCCACCGGTATGCCATAGTCGGCGAGCAGAGCGAAGGCCGTCGGAGCGTCCCAGCCGGGTTCGGCCAGCCGGGCCCGCCAGCGCGCCGCCCGCTCGCCGTCGATTTCCGGCACCACCGTCGACACAGGTAATGGCCAGCGCGCCAGATGGCCCAGCGCGGCGATACCGCTGCGGGTGCCCTCGAGTACCGGGATACCGTTATCGCGCAGTCGCTTCGCGGTGGACTGGTCGATCGCCGACGGCACCGAAGTCAGCAGGGCGACCGGTGCCTCGCTGCCGGCCGCGACGTCCAAGGCCGCGTCGGCGTAAGCGGTGTCGTCGTCGAACTCGGTGACCAGGTCGACCGCCAGCGCGGTCACCGCCACGCCCGCGTCATCGACCAGCGCGCGCAGGCAGCCGCCGAACAATTCTCGAGTGTCCGCGCCGGTACCCCACACATCGAGCGGGTTGCCGGGGGTCAGTCCGTCGTCGAGCAGGTCACCGATCGCGGCCACCGTCGGGGCGGCCAGTTCGGCGAAGTCGACGGCGAGTTCGTGGGCGATATCGGCGCACAGCGCGCGCTCGGCGCCGGAGTCGTGCACCGTCGCGATCCCGTGCGATCCGGGCCTGCGTCGGCGACCAGCCTCGAAAAGCTCGATGGTGTCGGTGAATTCGGCCATGTCGGACACGCGAATGGCCCCGGTGTCGGCGCAGAACGCCTGCCAACCCGCGGCGTCGCCGGCCAGCGCGCCGGAGTGCGCGGCGACCATGGCGCGCCCGCGTGGGGAGTGGCCGACGGGCAGGATCACCACCGGGATGCCTTTCTGGGCGGCGCGGTGCAATCCGGCCCGCAGCCGGCCCACCGACCGCGGGGTTTCCAGGAGAAGCGCGATCAGTGTGGTGCCGGGGTCCTCGACGACGTAGTCGAGGTAGTCGGCGGTGTCGGTGACCAGCTCCTGACCCGAGGAGACCGCCAGCCGGAACCCGAACCCGCGGCCCGCCCGCAGGATCGTGGAGAAAGCCGAACCGGAGTGCGTGACGAGCGAAACCCCGCCCGGCGGTAGGGGATCGGGCTCGAGGTAGCCCAACGCGCGCAGACCGGTGGCGTTGTTGACGAAACCCATGCAGCCCGCGCCGCACACTGACATCCCGGCCTCGGCGGCGGTCGCGGCGACCGCGTCACGCAGTGCTGCGCCGTGTGCGGAACCGAAGATGACCGCGGACCGAGCCCCGACCGCGGCGGCGGCCTTGAGCTCGTCGAGCAGGGCGACGTCCGGAACACCGAGCAGCACCAGATCGACCGGCTCGTCGAGAGCGGCCAGCGATGGCGCACAGGCGATGTCGCCGATGGCGTCGTAGCGGGGGTTGACCAGATGCATACGGGCCGAACTGCGCCGCGCCTCGACGATCATCCGCTCGCCGAAGCTGCCCGGTCGCGGGCTGGCCCCGACCAGTGCCACCGAACGGGCCCCCAGCATGGCGGCGACGGCCGCCCGGCGGCTGTCGGTCATCGCTTGCGGAAACGCTTCTTCTTGGTGTCTGCCAATGCGGCCCGCGCTGCTTGCCAGCCGGGGATACCGCACACCCCGCCGCCGGCGTGGGTACCTGAGCTTCCGTTGTAGAGGCCGGAGATCGGGGTGCGGTAGTCGGCGTAGCCTGGTGCGGGCCGCATGTGGAACAGCTGCTCCAGCGACAGTTCGCCGTGGAAGATGTTGCCGCCGATGAGGCCGTACTCCTGCTCCATCTCATGCGGCCCGACGATGTCGCGATGCAGGATGGAGGACTTGAAGCCGGGCGCTACCTGGTCGTAGAGGTCGATCAGACGGTCGGCGTAGGCATCGAGCTCCTCGGTGTGCGGAGCGTCGGCCCAGGCCGCGGGCACCCACTGGGTGAACAACGACATGATGTGCGTGCCATCGGGATTCAGCGTCTTGTCGAGAGTCGTGGGGATGACGCCGTCGCTGAACGGCATCAATGCGGGCTTGCCGACGCGGGCGTCCTGGAACGCGGCCTCGATGTATTCCATCGTGGGCGCCATCTCGACCGAGCCGGTGTGGTGTTCGGCCTGCCCGTCGCTGGGATCTGCGGTGAAGTTCGGCAGTTCGCCCAGCGCCAGGTTGATCTTGACCACACCGCTGCGGGTCTTGAAGTGCTCGATGTCGGAGACGAACTCCGCGGGCAATTCGCCCGGCGGAATGTGCTCCAGGAAAGCAATTTTCGGGTGCAGCGTGGTGACGACCAAGGGTGCTCGCAGTTCGTCACCGTTCTCCAGGGCCACGCCCTCGATCCGGCCGCCCCGGACCAGCATCCGCGACACCCGGGCCTTGGTCCTGATCTCGGCCCCGAAGCTTCGGGCGGAGCGTGCGATGGCCTCCGATACCGCGCCCATGCCCCCCTCGGGGTATCCCCAACTGCCGAGCTGGCCGTCACCGACGTCGCCGATGGAGTGGTGCGCCATCACGTAGGCGGTGCCGGGCTCGTACGGTCCGGCCCAGGTGCCGATGACTCCGTTGACCGCGAGCGCGCCTTTGATTTGCGGTGATTCGAACCAGTCGTCAAGCAGGTCGGCGATGCTCATCGTCAGCAGCCGGGTGACGTCGCCCATCGTGCGGGTGGTCATCCCGCGCTGGCTCCACCCGAGCTTGGCGAGCTCGAACAGATCCGAGGGTTTGTGCGAGCCGATGTTGGGTGGCACCTGCGTGAGCAGCGGACCCATGACATCGGCGATGCCCTCCAGCCACGCGTTCCACTTGGGCCAGGTGTCGGCGTCCTTCTTGGAGAATTTGGCCAGTTGCTCGTGGGTGCGGGCGGGGTCGTCCTCGTAGATGGTCAGCGAGCCACCCTCGGGAAATGCCTGGTAGTAGGGGCCCATCGGGTGCACCTTGTAGCCGTGGCGCTCCAGGCTCAGGTCGTTCACGATCGTCGGCGGCATCAGGCTCATCACGTACGACAGCCGGGTGACCCGAAGGTGCGGTGCGTCCTCCCACGGCGCCTCCGTGGTGGCCGCGCCGCCCAGTGCACCCCGCGACTCCAGAACCACGGTTTTGGCGCCCGAGCGTGCCAGATAGGCGGCCGAGACCAGTCCGTTGTGACCGCCGCCGATGACGATGGCGTCGTAGGTGTTCGACATGGCGCTCTACTTTCGTCAGCCCCGAATGGGCATCTTTGACTGACTGTTCAATCTAACCAAGTGTTAGGCTTTCAACAAGTGCCAGCGCAGGCATGGCTGAAGGGGAGTACGACACGATGGCAGATCCCGCACCCGCGACGGAGAACAACGAAGCGAGACGCATCCAGATGTTGCGTGCCGCAGCGGAGCTCATTTGCGAACGCGGTTTCTCCGAGACGCGAATCTCCGATGTCGCCAAACGGGCCGGGGTGAGCTCGGCGCTGGTCATCTACTACTTCGGCACCCGCGATCGCCTGCTCGTCGACGCACTGCGGTATTCCGAGGAGTCGTTCTACGAGGCGGCCGAGCAGATGCTGGCCGAGGTGCCCTCGCTGCGGGACCGGCTCTCACTCTTGATCCAGTGGACCTGTGTTCCGGAGGCCGAGAACGAGATCCCCGGCGCGTGGGGGCTGTGGTTTGACCTGTGGGCTCAGGCCTTCCGGCACGACGAGGTCAAGGCCGGCCGGGTGGAGCTCGACGCGCGGTGGCGCCGCATGATCGTGGACGCGGTGGAATCGGCCGAGCTGGAATCCGAGGTCGACGCGCGGTTGTTCGCCCTGGAGTTCTCTGCGCTGCTGGACGGGCTGTCGATTCAGGTCGCGCTGGAAGATCCGGAGGTCGACTCGAAGGTGGCCTACGACATCGCGATGCGCTTCGCCGAACGCGAGCTGGACCTGCCGCGGGAGAAGCGGCGTCCGGTGCTGGCCGGCCGCGGCCGGCGGTCCCGCTAAACCGGGCTGGCCACCGGGTCCGCCGCCGGATCGTTGATGACGGCCGCAGCACTTCGGGCCAACACCCGCACCGCGTCTTTGGTGCACACGCAGGTGACGGCCATCCCGGCGCCGTAGGACACCGAGCCCGGCCCCGAGTGGTTGGGGACGTCGACGACGAGTGCGGTGGGTTCCCCGACGTTGACATGGACCTGCGTCGTCGCCCCGTGATAGACGACGTGGGCCACAGTGCCGCTGATCGCGTTGTGCCCGGCCGACACCGGATCGTCGGGGGATTGCAGGGTGATGCGCTCCGGGCGGATGACGATAGCGGCCGGCCCGGGCTTGCATGAGTTGTCCACCGCGGCGCCGAGTCTGGTTGCCAGCGCCGAGCACAGCGCCGACCCGTCGTCGCTCTCCAGCACGTCGGCGTCGAAAATGTTTGCCGCGCCGAGGAATCCGGCCACGTAGGTGGTGGCCGGGGCGGAGTAGATCTCCTGCGGGGGACCGACCTGTTCGACGCGTCCCTCGGCCAGCACGGCGATCTGGTCGCTCATCGTGAGCGCCTCGTCCTGGTCATGGGTCACGTAGACGAACGTGATCTCGACCTCGCGCTGCACGGCGCGCAGCTCGAGCTGAAGTTGCCTGCGCAGCTTGGCATCCAGTGCGCCGAGCGGCTCGTCGAGCAGCAGCACGCTGGGTTGCAGCACCAGCGCACGGGCCAGCGCGACGCGCTGCTGCTGGCCGCCGGAAAGCTGGGTCGGCTTGCGCTTGGCGAACCCGCTCATCCGGACCAGTTCGAGCGCTTCGCCCACACGGCGCTTGGTCTCGTCCTTGGGGGTCTTCTTGTAGCGCAGGCCGAACGCCACGTTGTCCCATACCGTCATGAACGGGAAGAGCGCGTAGGTCTGGAACACGGTGTTGACCGGGCGCTTGTGGGGCGGGTCCTGCGCGACGTCACGGCCGTCGAGTTCGATGCGGCCCGAGTCGGGCTTCTCGAAACCGGCGATCATCCGCAGCGTGGTGGTCTTACCGCAGCCGGATGCGCCGAGAAGCGAATAGAACTGTCCTGCTGGGATGTCCAGGTCGATACCCGTCACGGCGGGAACCCCGTCGAACGACTTGGCCAGCTGATGCAGCCGGATCGCGCCGCCGGTCACCGGCGGCCGTCCCCGCGGCAGGCGGTCAGACCGCCACCGCCGAAGCGAGCCGCGCGAAGTTCGCGGCGAACCGGTCTACATCGGCCTCGTCGTGCTGAACAGATAGCAACCATTGCTCCACCTTGCCCCAAGGCGGCAGGAACACACCGCCGTTGTGCTGCATGAGCCAGTGCAAGTGGCCCAAACGGTCGTCGATCTGGAGGAAATCGCGGAAATCGTGGACCGGGTCGCGCTTGAACGTCACACAACCCTTGGCCCCGATACTCACCACGTGCCAACCGTAACCGTGTTCGGCCGTCGTCGCTTCCAAAGCGCCACGAAGCCGTTCGGCCAGAGACGCCATGCGGGCGTATGCGGCCGGCGTCAGAACCTCGGACAGGGTGGCCCTGGTGGCCGCCATCGCCAGCGGGTTTCCGTTGAAGGTGCCGACCTGCTCGTAGCTGCCGTCGGCGATGGCCGACATCACCGCGGTGGTGCCCCCGATCGCGGCGACCGAGATCCCGCCTCCCAAAGCCTTTGCCAGACAGATGATGTCGGGTACGACGCCGGACATGGCGGTGACGCCGCCGGGGCCGGTGGTGAAGCCCGTCTTGACCTCGTCGTAGATCAGCAGGGCGCCCTCGCCGTGCACCAGATCGCGGATCGCGGCGAGGTACCCCTCGTCCGGGGGAATGATGCCGGCGTTCATCATCACCGGCTCCACGATCATCGCCGCCACCTGGCCGCGGTGCTCGGCCAGCGCGCGGGCCACCGCGTCGGGGTCGTTGAATCCCACCACGACCACCAGGTCGCGAATCGCCGCGGGGATACCGCTGTTGCCCGGCACCCCGATCGGATGCTCGCGCGGACCGACCTGGTCGGCCTCGGGGAGCACCGAGACCTCCACCGAGTCGTGATGGCCGTGGTAGCAACCTTCGACCTTGATGATGAGGTCCCGCCCGGTCACCGATCGGGCGAGGTGCACCGCGTCCATGGTGGCTTCGGTGCCGGAATTGGCGAAGCGCCACAACGGCAAATCGAACCGTCGGGCCAGCTCCCCGGCGATCCAGATGGCGTCTTCGGTGGGCTGCGCGAAATGCGTACCGCGGCGGACCTGTCTGCTGACCGCTTCGACGATCGCGGGGTGCGCATGCCCGGCAATGGAAGCGCCGTAGCCACCGTGCATGTCGACGTACTCGTTGCCGTCGACGTCGTAGACCTTGGAGCCCGCACCATGGCTCATCCAGACCGCCTGCGGTTGGGCGATCTGCCAGTTCGACGTGGCCCCGCCAGCGAGGTGTTCGCGTGCGCGGCTGATCATTTCGGTGCTGCGTGGCTGGCGCGCCAGGAACACCTTTTCCTGATCGGCGATCAACTGGTCGACCGCGTCGTGAACCGGGCTCTCGATAATCGGCGAAGCCACGGGGAAACCTTCCACTCGATTGCTATGCGGACCTGCGAAAAAGCGCCGCTGCATCTATTGACTGAGCGTTCAGTCTATGCCAGAGTCCAAGGAACAGACAAGACTCGAGAAGACTCGAACCACGGAGGCGCGGATGCCAGCACCGACAGGACCCGGCCCGAATCGTCGACAGTTTCTTCAGCGGGCCGCCCTACTGGCCGCTGGAACCCCCGCGCTCGTGGCATTTCTTGATGCGTGTTCCAAAGGGGGACAATCGAGTTCGGGGCCGACGCTGAAGATCGCGTCGCCGAAGAATCCGGTGACGTGGGACATCGCAAGCGATAACAAGCCGATCGCTGACGGGCTGACCCCGGAAAAGGGCGCCACGCTGCAGCTCTACAGCTATGCCGACTACATCGCGCCCGATGCGATCAAGTCGTTCGAGGACAAGTACTCGACCAAGGTGGCGGTCTCGACCTTCAACGACACCGACGAGGCCATCACCAAGATCCGCGGCGGCAACGTCGACTACGACATCTACTTCCCGAGCTACGACCAGATCAGCCGGCTCGTCAACGGCGGCCTGGTCCGCCCGATCAACCACAGCTACGTGCCCAACATCAAGAACGTGTGGCCGTTCTTCTCCAACCCCTGGTACGACCAGGAGTGGCGGTTCACGGTGCCCTACACCGTCTACACCACCGGTATCGGCTGGCGTACCGACCAGGTGCCTGCCGACATCGGCGCGCTGAAGAATCCCTATGAGGCACTGTGGGACCCGGCCTACAAGAACAAGACCGCCGTCATCGACGACTGGCACACCGCGATGGCCATGGTGCTGCTGAAGCTGGGCATCACCGATGTCAACACCTCCTCGGCCGACGATCTCAAGAAGCTTGGCGACCAGTTGACCGAGCTGGTGAAGGCGACCTCGCCGAAGGTCACCGTGACGATGTACAGCGACCTGCCCGCGGGCCAGATCGGCTTGTCGCAGATGTGGTCCGGTGACGTCATCAACGCCGTCAACTATCTGCCCGAGGGCACCGGCCCCGAGATCCTGCGCTATTGGTTCCCGGCCGACGGCAAGGGCCTGGTCGACAACGATCTGATCGTGCAGCTGCGCGGCGGCAAGAATCCGGTGCTGGCGAACCTGTTCCTCAACCACATGCTCGACCCCGAGGTCGCCAAGCAGAACTTCCAGCAGATCGGCTACCAGCCGCCGCAGGTCTCGCTCAACCCGGATTCGCTTGTCGCCGACGGGCTGGTCCCGGAGAACCTGAAAAGCGCGATCGTGCGTCCCGAGTACTTCGACGTCGGATATCGGCTGCTCGAGCTCGATACCGCCAATGACGCTGCCTGGCACAATGTGTGGCGCGCCTTCAAGGCCGGGGGATCCTGACCCAGGTGACCCTGACGCAGCGGACGCGCAACAGTGGGTTGTGGCCCCTGCTCGCCATGCCCGGCGTCGTCTGGCTGGCGGTGTTCTTCCTGGCCCCGCTGTACGTGGTGCTGGCCATCGTCTTCGGCCAGGTCGACCCGATCTTCCGCACGCCGATCCCGGTGTGGAACCCGTTGGAGTGGAACCCTTCTCAATTCACCTACGTTCTGACGCATATCGTCGGCGAGAACGGGGTGTTCGGGCCCGCGCTGTTGCGCACCGCGATGTACGTCGTGCTGGCCAGCGTGCTGTGCCTGCTGATCGCCTTCCCGGTGGCCTACTACACGGCGCGCCTGTCGGGCCGGTGGGCCGGCGTGCTGCTCGCCGCGCTGATCGCACCGTTCTGGATCAGCTACATGATGCGAATGCTGGCCTGGGTCAACCTGCTTCAGGACGATGGCATGGTCAATCGACTGTTCAGCCTCGGTGGGCTCTTCACAATCAACGTGCACTGGCTGACCGGCCAGCCGGTGGTGGTCGTCCTTGGCTTGGTCTACGGCTACGTGCCCTACATGATCCTGCCGCTCTACGCGGGCCTCGACCGGCTGCCGCAGTCGACGCTGGAAGCGGCCCGTGATCTGGGGGCCAACCGACTCGAATCGTTCTGGCGGGTGACGCTGCCGATGTGCCGGCCCACGATCCTGGCCGCCGTCCTGCTGACCTGTCTGCCGATGCTCGGTGACTACTTCACCTCCGACATGCTGTCGGCCTCACCGAAGACGGCGATGGTCGGCAACCTGATCAACGACAGTGTGCAAGCACCGGGACAGACTGGGCAGGCCGGTGCATTCGTGATGCTGGTGTTGATCGTCACCGTGGTGCCGATGTTCTACTACGTACGCGTCACCGCGCGCGACGAGGTGTCCACATGAGCGACGCTTGCGGAGCGCATCATGGGCGGACATGGCGCGACCGAGCCTGCGAGGGCGCGGCATGAGGGGCCCCGTCTCGTGGTGGAAAGACCCGTGGCGACCGCCGCGGATCTTGATGGCGGTCACCGCCGGGTATCTGGTGTGGTCGCTGTTGCCGGTGCTGATCGCGGTGATGTTCTCGTTCAACGACGGCAGGTCGCGGACCAACTGGCAGGGCTTCTCGTTTCGCTGGTACTGGGGCGATGCCACCAAATCGGTGTGGCACGACGCCTCGCTGCACACCGCCCTGCTGCAGACGCTGAAGCTCGGCGTGATCACCACGCTGATCACCGTGCCGCTGGGCGTGCTGTTCGCCATCGGCATCGACCGCTGGCGGGGGCGGCTACCCTCCGGTGCCAACCTGCTGATGCTGGTGTCGTTCGTGGTCCCCGAGGTGCTCCTCGCGGTCGCGCTGCTGTTCGTGATGACCTCGCTGGCACTGCCGATCGGGCTGGGCACGTCGGCTCAGGTGATCGGCCTGATCACCTTTCAGATCGCCTACCCGGCCGTGCTCGTGCGGGCCAGACTTGCCACAATCGGCAACCAATATGAAGAAGCCGCAATGGATTTGGGCGCATCGCCGATGGAGGCGCTGCGGCGGGTGACGGTGCCGATGTTGTTTCCGGCGATCTTCGCCAGCACGGTGCTGGTGTTCGCCGACGTCATCGACGACTTCGTGCTGGTGCGCTACCTGTCCGGCAACTCCTCGACCGAACCGGTTTCGGTGAAGATCTACAACACCGCTCGCGCCGCGCCGACTCCGGCGCTCAATGCGCTGGCCACCCTGCTGCTGTTGGCGGCGTTGGTCGCGGTCACCGTCGGATATCTGGTGTATCGCCGGATGACTCGCGGCGACGATGCCAGCCGCGGCGGGATTGCCGCCTTCGCCGGCGAGGCCTAGTCTGACTGTATGTTCAAACAGACTCCGGCGCCGGTACCTGCCGACGATCTCGCCGCCTCCCTCGCGCCGTTCGGGCAGTCCCGTATGTTGCCGCGGGAGGCCTACGTCGAGGCCGAGGTATTCGACTGGGAGAAGCGCCACATCTTCTCCGGCTGGCACTGCGTGGGCCACGCCAGCGACCTCGACGGGGTTGGCGCGCAGAAGGCCGTCGGATCGGGTGCCAACGGAATCCTGTTGGTGCGCGGCGATGACAATCAGGTGCGCGCCTTCGCCAATGTGTGTCGCCACCGTGGACACGAGATGCTGGCGTGCGGTGCCACCGCCAAGCGGCGCGGTATCGTCTGTCCCTACCATTCGTGGTCCTACAAGCTCAACGGCGAACTGCGCAAAGCACCGCTCTTCGACGCCGCCGAGGGGTTCAACCCCGACCAGTTCGGCCTTGCCGAGCTGCGTCTCGTGGACTGGCACGGTTACCTGTTCGTCGACCCCAGCGGTAGTGACGCCGATTTCGACCAGCACGTCGCCGGCATGGAAGACGTCATCGGCCCGTACCGTCCAGAGGACCTGACCGTGGTGGCGCGGCACTCCTACGAGCTGGAGACCAACTGGAAGGTGATCGTCGAGAACTACCAGGAGTGCTACCACTGCTCGACGATCCACCCCGAACTGTCCAAGATCAGCCCGCCGACCAGTGGTGAGAACCTCGACCTGCCCGGCGACTGGATCGGCGGCTGGATGGGGATGATCGACGAGGCCGAGACCATGTCACTGAGCGGGCGCAGCGGCGGCGTGGCGATCAAAGGCCTTTCCGAACAAGAACTTCGCACCGTCATGTATCTGGTGGGATTCCCCAACCTGCTGGTGAGCCTGCACCCCGATTACGTGATGACCCACCTGATGACGCCGTTGGCCGTCGACCGCACCCACGTGGAATGCGCGTGGGCGTTCCCGAAAGAAGCGCTCGACAAGCCTGATTTCGACCCGTCGTACGCGGTGGACTTCTGGGATCTGACCAACCGGCAGGACTGGACGGCCTGCGAATCGGTGCAGAGGGGGCTGAGCTCTCCGCACGCCCGGCCGGGGCCGCTGGCCCCCGACGAGGACGGCGTCTACCAGTTCGTCACCCGGGTTGCCAGGGCCTACAGCGGGTCTCGCTGAACGACCGTCGGGCTGGTAGCGTCCGGATCGGGCGCGCAGGACCGCCCGATGTCCGCTCGAAGAGGCTCAGCCTCCCTGCTCTTGACGTTTGACTGCTGACCGACCTCTTCTCGGCCCGGCCTCGCGGACGCAGGGCACGTGAGAGGAGGCCGTGATGGCCAGTTCCCTGCCCGACAATCCGTCACTCGAGCGGCTGCGCTCGGATGCGCGCACCCTGCAGCGCGGAGCGATCGCCGGCGACGCCAAGGCGCTGCAGACGGTCCGCCGCTATCACCCGCGGTCCGATATAGCGTTGGGCTCGGGGCGATTCCGGTTGCACGACGCTCAGCTCACCGTCGCCCGCGGTTACGGGTTCAGCGGCTGGCCGGCGCTGGTCGGCTATTTGGCGGTCGCCGAAGAACTCGCGGTGGATCCCAGTGGGATCACCGAGGACGAATTGGCTGCAGCCGACCGGTTCTGCTCATTGTCGTCGTTGCGCTATGACCACAGCGACGCCCCGCCCCGTTGGCAAGCTGCCGCCGAGCTGATCGAGTCGAATCCCGATGTGCCACAACATCATGTGTGGGCCGCGGCATCGGCCGCCGACCCTGCGGCGCTAACCAGCCATCTCGAGGCCCGGCCCGATCTGGCCACCACGCCGGGCGGCCCATTCGGCTGGGTGCCGCTGCTGTACCTGTGCTACTCGCGGGTTCCCTTGCCGCGCAACAAAGATGACGTTCTCGCAGCGGCCGTCGTACTGCTGGATGCCGGCGCTGACCCCGACTCCGGCTACCTCTGGCGCGCCATGGCCACACCGTTCACGGCGCTCACCGGCGTGTTCGGCGAAGGGGAACAGGGGCCGGGCCGTCAACCGCGCCACCCGTTCGCGCTGGCTCTGGCTGTGTTGCTGTTGCAGCACGGCGCACACCCCGTCGACCAACAGACCCTGTACAACCGCATGTTTCGTGCCGACGACTCGCATCTCGAGCTGCTGTTCCGCCACGGCTTGGCCGACGCAGGCCCAAGCCTCTGGGAACGTCGACTGGGTGAAGCGATGGAAACCCGTGCGCAGATGTGGCAGCGCCAAATCGACTGGGCCGCCGAACACGGCTTCGCTGACCGACTTGCGTTGTTGGCCCGGCACGGGATCGACATCGGGCACGCCGACCTGGTCGAGCCCGAGTTTCCCGACGATCCGAACGTCCGCGACGGCGACGGTGCCACCCCGCTGCACCATGCGGCCTGGAGCGGCGACCTGAACTTGATGCGACGGCTGCTCGAGGCGGGTGCGGACCCCACTCTCGTCGATCACCGTTATGGGACGACACCGTTGGGCTGGGCGCAGCACGCCTACCAGACTGAAGCGGCCGCGTACCTGGGCAGCTGGCAGACTCGCACGCTGTGACGACGAAACGAGCCCTGATCCTGGCCGGCGGCGGGCTTGCCGGCATCGGTTGGGAAACCGGAATCCTGCGCGGGATCGCCGACGAGGCCCCGGATACCGCGCGGGCGCTGCTGGACTCCGATGTCCTGGTCGGCACCTCGGCCGGCTCCACCGTCGCCGCACAGATCAGTAGCCCGGTGGCGCTGGCGGAACTCTTCGACCGCCAGACCGGCGATATCTCGACGGAGATCGACTCCGGCGCCGACTTCGATGCGATCACCGCGCTTTTCCTCTCCGCGGTGGCCCAACCCGGCGAGGTCCGGGAGAAACTGCAGCGCATCGGGGCCGTCGCGTTGAACGCGCCGACCGTCCCCGAGTCGGTCCGCCGGAAGGTCATCGAAGCGCGGCTGCCGTCGCACACCTGGCCCGCACACGATCTGCGGATCACCGCGATCGACACCGCGACCGGTGATCTGGCGGTCTTCGATTCGTCGTCCGGGGTGGACCTGGTCGACGCGGTCGCGGCCAGCTGCGCGGTGCCGGGCACCTGGCCGCCGGTGACCATCGGCGGCAGGCGCTACATGGACGGCGGCGTCAGCAGTTCGGTCCATACCGCCGTGGCCGACGACTGTGCGACGGCGGTGATCCTGGTGCCCGCGAGCGAATCCACGCCGTCGCCGTTCAGCAGCGGCACCGCGGCCGAAGTCGCGGCCTTCAGTGCGCGGACCTTCGCCATCTTCGCCGACGACGAGTCGCTGGCGGCCTTCGGTCCCAACCTGCTCGACCCCCGTTGCCGGCGCCCGTCGGCGCTGGCCGGACGCGAACAAGGACGGCGGGTGGCTGCCGCGGTCACGGAGTTTCTGAAGTGAGAGTGTTGCGGTAGCCGTCCAACGCTTTGGCGGCGAGCTCACGGCCGAGGTCGATGACCTCGGCGGCGCGGTGGAATTCCAAGCTGCGGCAAGCGGTTCGGGGTACTTCGATGAGCAGATCGGGCGGATAGGCCGCCATCTGATGGCGAGCCAGGGCGGCCTGCGCGATCTCGATGGTGCGGTTCATCACCGCGAAACTGCCGAGCTTGGGGATCGGGGCTTCCAGATCCTCGGCGGCGTCCTCGGACTCCGAACCGGTGCCGAACCGGCTCAACATCGAACGTGCCGTCGGGGTGTCGAGAATGGAACGCGCCGCGGTGGTGTCCATGAGTCCTGACGTGCTGCGCAGCAGCCGGCCGAGCCATTCGACGCTGGCGCGGGCCTCGGGATCGGCCGGGGTGTCCTCGTTGTCGTCGGGAGCGGGTCCGGACAGGCTGACCGCGATGGTGACGTCGGCGTTGACCGCGGAGATCGGCGCCATCGGTAGTGGATCGAGGATCCCGCCGTCGGCCAGCAACCGGCCGTCGAGCACATGTGGGGCGATGATCCCGGGGATCGCGATCGAGGCGCGGATGGCGGCGTCGACCGGTCCGCGTTGCAGCCACACCGATTTGCCTGCGATCAGGTCGGTGGCCACCGCGGTGTAGGGGATCGGCAGGCTTTCGATGGTGGCGTCGCCGAGGATGTCGCGCACCGCGTCGAGAATCTTCTCGGCGCGCAGCACGCCGGAGGCGGTGATCGATGGGTCGAGCAGGCGCAGCACGGCCCGCTGCGTCAAAGTCTTGGCCCAGTCCGAGAATTCGGCGAGCGATCCGGCGGCATGCAGGCCACCGACCAATGCCCCCATCGACGAGCCGGCGACACCGACGATTTCGTATCCGCGGCTTTGGAGTTCGTCGATCACGCCGATATGCGCATACCCCCGGGCGCCGCCGCTGCCGAGGGCAAGCGCGACGCGCGCGACAGGGGATTGGTCGGCCATGGCTCCATTCTGCTCACTCGGGCCAGGCGCGGCGAGAAAGGGCACCCCTTGCGGGGTGCCCTTTCGTCGTCGGTGCGCGTCGTCGCGCCCCGGCTAGTCGCGCTGGACTGCGTCGATGGTGCCCTGCTTGTCGCTGCCCACCGTGTATCCCAGCGAGTCGAATGTGGTGTGGCGGGTGTCACCGGACCCGCTAGGGGCGGCGGCCGCGGGAGCGGCCATGCCGATGACGACCGCGCTCATCGCAGAACCCAACAGGGTCGCGATCGCGAACTTGGTCATGTTGCTGCCTTTTCTTCGAGTTTCTTCAGTTACAGAGAAGTAAACCGCGAGGTCAGACAAATAATTCCACTGGCAGGGATTGAGTGGCGGTTGGCAGGAAGTCGTCGTCGCGATGACTTTTGCTACCCGTGATTGGAACGGTCAGCAGCCGCCCTCGGCGGCCGCGCGCACCGCGACGATGACAGCAGCCTGCTGCGCGGTGGACAACTGGCCCCACGTGCTGTTGAACGTGGCCGGGCCGGCGGGCGCGTTGTCCTGGAGCTCCTTGAGGAACGGCTCGACCAACGTTGCCGGGTCGCCGCCCTTGGCTTCCATCCACGTCTTGGTGGCCATGCAGGCCTGCGCATATTGTTCTTCGGTCGATTCTGCGGGCACGTCAATTCGAGTGGTCACCCCGCCAGGGGACGTCCCTACGGCGTCGGACGGCGGGGCCGCCTCGGCCGAGGATTGCGCGTCACTCGACGGTGCAGGCGTCGTGGAGGTGCTGTGCCCGCCGCCGCCCGACGAGCATGCGGCCAGAGCTGCGACACACGCCGCGGCGGCAACGAGGGGGCGACATCGGTGACCGCGCATGGAATCAATCTATGCAACACTGGCGGCCATGACGGAGCGCACCGGGTCTCGGGACTGTTGTTAGGCGCCAGCCAACCCCCGATCTGACCCTGCAACTCTGTTGAAAGTTCCTCGTCATGCCGTATTCGGGCGCTGCCCTTTCCGTTGCCACATTTCCCTCCACCGCTCCGACGGTATCCGCACCCACCCGGTTGCGGTTGCCCGACCTGTTGCACGCCACCGACCAGTACGCCGATGAGGTGCTGCGCGGTCGGTTCAACGAGCGGTTGCCCGCCGGTGGGCCGCCGACCGACGAACGGTGGTTCACCCGGCTGTACGCCGACGACGAGCTCGACGTCTGGCTGATCAGCTGGGTGCCTGGCCATTTCACCGAATTGCACGATCACGGCGGATCGCTGGGTGCGCTCACGGTGCTCTCCGGTGGCCTGCACGAATACCGTTGGGACGGTGAGCGATTGCATCGCCGTCGCCTCGATGCCGGCGATCAGGCGGCATTTCCGCTTGGCTGGGTTCACGACGTGGTCCGCGCCCCGACGGTAGCTCCCGTTGTTGCGCCGCCCACCGCAGCGACGCTGAGCGTGCACGCCTACTCGCCGCCGCTTACCGCGATGTCGTATTACGAAGTGACTGAACGCAACACGCTGCGCCGCACGCGCACCGAGCTGACCGACGAACCCGAAGGGCAATGAACCGATGACCAGCCGAATCGATCGCATCCTGGCTGTCGCGAGGCAGCGACTGCGCCGATTGGAGGCCTCCGAAGTTCCGGCTGCCCTGCGACGCGGCGCGATTCTCGTCGACATACGGCCGGCGGCCCAGCGAGCTGTCGAAGGGGAGACGGCAGCTGCGCTGATGATCGAACGCAACGTGCTGGAGTGGCGGTGCGACCCGACCAGCGACTCCCGGCTGCCCCAAGCGAAAGACCACGACGTCGAATGGGTGGTGTTGTGCTCGCAGGGCTACACCTCGAGCCTGGCTGCCGTCTCATTGCTGGACCTCGGTCTGCACCGGGCCACCGACGTCATCGGCGGATATGAGGCGCTGGTCGAGGCCGGCGTGCTCGCCGAACTTACTCCGGCGCCTGAACGATTCCCCGCAACCGGTCCGTCTTCTCTGCCGTCCAACCCGGTGGCTGCAGGATCGCCGCCCACGCGTTGACCACGTCACGCACGTAGCGGTGCCCGTGCCCGTCGGGCACGTCGACGGCCACCGCCATGTCCGCGGACACCTGCAGGAACGTCACGATCGGAATCCAGTACATGTCGGCGGACACGTCGTAGCCGCGCGGTTCGCGCAGCCAATCCGGTTCGGCGAACAGCAGATCGGGGTTCCACCACGTGATCGGGTCCGAGGCGTGCTGCAGGTAGACAATTCTCGGGTACCCCCAGGTTTTGTCGGGTCGGCCCAGGTTGTCGGGCCGTGCGGCCAACCGAATGTTCTGTCCGTCGTCGAAGATCGGTAGCCACATCGGCGAGCCGTCGTCGCGGTTGACCGTGACGTCGTCCCACATCGTGTTGTTGAAGGTCGGGCCGGAGAACAGTGCCCCGTCGGTGCGCGCGTTGATGTTGTTCGGGCTCAGGAACGGCGCCTCACCGCCGAAGGAACCCAGACTTTCGCCGAACACCACGATCTTGGGCCGCTGCGCCTCCGGTAGCTCGCGCAACCGCGCGTCGACCGCCTCGAACAAAGCCTGCCCGGCCTGGCGCGCGTTCTCCTTGTCCACCAGGAACGACAGCCAGCTCGGGAGGAATGAGTACTGCATGCTCACGATCGCGGTGTCGCCGTTGTACATGTACTCCAGCGCGGAGGCTTCGGCCTCGTTGATCCAGCCGGTCCCGGTTGTCGTCGCGACCGCGATGACCTTGCGCTTGAAGCCGCCGGCCCGCTCCAGTTCTCGGGCGGCGAGGTCGGCGGCCGCCTTGATGTTCTTGGCGGAGTTCTTGCCGGCGTAGGCCCGGATCGGTTCGACAGCGGGAGCGCCGTTGAATTTCGTGAGCTGCTCGACGGTGGGGCCACCGGAGACGAAGACGCGGCCCTGATGGCCCAACGTATCCCAGGTGACCAACGAGCCAGGGCCGCCCGAGCGCAGCGGCGTGGTCGGTGCCGGGTTGTCCGGATCCATCTCGTCGTTGACGGAGGCGAAGGTGCTGTTCAGGAAGCTCATACCGCCCCTGACCACAATGCCGTTGAGTAGCGCGATCGCCACGCTCAGCAAGATCGCGACCACAACCACGAACGAAACACGGGGTGGCGCAAAGCGATTCAGCTGGCGAACCAGGAATTTGACGAGTTTGCCGATCAGCTGGCCGATTTCGACGAACACGAACAACGTGATCACACCGATGAGCCCGGCTTGCGGATAGTTGAACCACTTCAGTCGTGGCACACCCATCAGGTCGCGGACGTGGTCCTGCCAGACATGAAACCAGTAGATCGTCAGCACCAGCCAGATGGCGCCGACGATGACGAGCACCGGCCACGCCCATCGCGGCGGATGCGGGCTGGAGGGTCGCGACAACATGAAAGTCACCAGCCAGACGGCGAACACGCCCAGGCCATATCCGATGGCGCCTGCGGCGCCGCTCACCAGACCCTGAAACAGCGGTCCGCGCGGCAGCAGCGACGGGCTGAGCGACAGGCCGAGGAAGACCAGACCGACCGCGGTGCCGGTGAACGTGTAGCGCCGCTGCCACCAATCCGGTTTGGGCTCGGGTTCAGGCTCCGGCGCGGGGGGCTGCTCGGTCGCGATCGCCGAGTCGGTGGGTTCGGGCTGCTGCGGCTCGGCTTCGCTCACGACAGCACCTTAGCGGTGCATGAAGTCCGGAGTGCGCTTCTCGGTGAAGGCGGCCATACCCTCGGTTTGGTCGTCGGTGGCGAAGGCGGAGTGGAACAGCCGGCGCTCGTAGAGGAGGCCCTCGGTGAGGGTGGATTCGAAGGCGCGGTTGACGGCTTCCTTGGCCATCCGCGCGGCTGAACGCGACATCTGCGAGATCGTCTTCGCAACGGCTTTGGCCTCGGCGAGCAGATCGTCGGCGGGCACCACCCGCGACACCAGGCCGCTGCGTTCGGCCTCGGCAGCGTCGATCGTGCGACCGGTCAGGATGAGGTCCATGGCCTTGGCCTTGCCGATCGCGCGGGTCAGCCGCTGCGAGCCGCCCATCCCCGGCAGCACACCGAGTTTGATCTCGGGCTGACCGAACTTCGCGGTGTCGGCGGCGATCAGCACGTCACACATCATCGCCAGCTCACAGCCGCCGCCCAAGGCGTAACCGGCCACCGCGGCGATGGTGGGAGTGCGGACGGCGGCGAGCTTGCCCCAGGCCGCGAAGAAGTCGGCGTCGAAGACCTCCGAGAACGAGAGGGTGGCCATCTCCTTGATGTCGGCGCCGGCAGCGAACGCTTTGGCGCTGCCGGTGATCACGATGGCGCCGATACCGGGATCGGCGTCGAATTCGGCGGCGGCCGTGGTGACCTCGACCATCACCTGGCTGTTGAGAGCGTTGAGCGCCTGGGGGCGGTTGAGCGTGATGGTGCCGACCCGCTCGTCGCGGTCGACCAGGATGGTTTCAAAGCTCGTTTGGGGGCTCACTTGTGCTCCTCGAAGGTCAGGTCCGGGTCAGCCGGCGCGAAGTACTGTTCCACATCCTCGTCGGTCACCGCCGCGAGCGACGGTGGGTTCCACTTCGGGTTCCGATCCTTGTCGATGATCTGGGCGCGAATGCCCTCCACCAGATCGTGGGAGCGAGCCGCCGCCGAGGACACCCGGTACTCCTGCACCAGAACGTCTTCCAAGGTGTCGAGCTTGCCGGCCCTGCGGATCGAAGCCAGCGCGACCGACGCCGCGATGGGGGAGCGCGACGCGATGAGGTCGGCGGCTTTCTTGGCTTCGTCTACGTCATGGCTGCGCAGGGCGGCGACGATATCGGCCACCTTCTCGCCGGCATAGCATTCGTCGATCCAATGCTGCTGTGCCAGAAGGTGACTCGGCGGGGGATCGATGGCGAAGGCCTTGACGGCCGCGTCGACGCCGTCTGCGACGATCGCGGCGACGAAGGCCTCGAGTGCGTCGTGCGGGACGTAGTGGTCGGCCAATCCGAGCGCGATCGCGTCGGCTCCGCCGAACGGAGCGCCGGAGAGCGCGGCGTGCAAGCCGAGCCCGCCGGGTGCCCGGGCCAACAGATAGGAGCCGCCGACGTCGGGAATCAGTCCGATCCCGACCTCGGGCATCGCGATCTTGGAGGTGTCGGTCACCACCCGGACGCTGCCGTGCGCGGCGACCCCGACGCCGCCGCCCATCACGATGCCGTCCATGATCGCCACGTACGGCTTGGGGTAGTTGCCGATCTGGGCGTTGAGCCGGTACTCGTCGAACCAGAACTTGCGCACCTCGGAGCCGTCGGCCCGCGCACTGTTGTAGACGGCGACGACGTCGCCGCCGGCGCACAAGCCGCGCTCGCCGGCGCCGGTGAGGACCACCGCGCGCACGCTGTCGTCATCCGCCCAATCGGTCAGCGTCTTGGCGATGATCGTGACCATGTTGTGGGTCAGCGAGTTGATGGCCTTCGGGCGGTTGAGTGTCAGGAAGCCGATGCCGCCCTCGACATAGGTCACGACTTCGTCGGTTTCAGCCGTCACGACAGTGCGGTCCTTCCGGTCCTAAAAGGTTGGATGTCCTACCAATCTCAGCTGGAAAGTACCATTCGGCCGATCTAGATCAGCACCCGCCGGTTGCCGTGCACAGGTATGGTCAGGCTTCGTACGGCCGGACACGCCGGGAAGAATGTTGTGGACTTCCTGGGAACCGGTTCGAGACGCCGTTCGTTGACGGTGCGTTACGCGACTTCCAGGAGAGGATTCCGACGGTGCGGGAGACCAGCAACCCGGTATTTCGTTCGCTGCCCAAGCAGCAGGGCGGATACGCACAATTCGGTACCGGCGTCGCCGGTGCCCAGCAGGTGGCCTACCAGGCCGACCCCTATACCGCGCAATACCAGCCGCAGACCGGTGTCTCGCGGCCCATGACGATTGATGACGTCGTTACCAAGACCGGCATCACTTTGGCTGTGCTCTCGGTCGTCGCCGTCATCTCCTACTTCCTGGTGTCGGCCAACCTGGCGCTGGCCATGCCGTTCACCCTGATCGGTGCGCTCGGCGGCCTGGCCCTGGTGCTGGTCGCGACGTTCGGCCGTAAGCAGGACAACCCGGCCATCGTGCTGAGCTACGCGGCGCTGGAAGGTCTGTTCGTCGGAGCGGTCTCGTTCATCTTCGCCAATGTCGTCGTGTCCGGCGCCAACGCCGGCGTGATGATCAGCCAGGCCGTGCTTGGCACCATCGGCGTGTTCTTCGGCATGCTCGTCGTCTACAAGACCGGCGCCATCCGGGTGACCCCCAAGTTCACCCGCATGATCGTCGCGGGCATGGTCGGCGTGCTGGTGCTGATCCTCGGCAACTTCGTGCTTGCGATGTTCGGTGTCGGTGGCGGCGAGGGCCTCGGCCTGCGCAGCGGCGGCCCGATCGCCATCGCGTTCTCGCTGTTCGTCATCGCGCTCGCGGCGTTCAGCTTCCTGATCGACTTCGACGCTGCCGACCAGATGATCCGCGCCGGTGCGCCCGAGAAGGCGGCTTGGGGTGTGGCTCTCGGCCTTACGGTGACGCTGGTCTGGCTGTACCTGGAGATCCTGCGACTGCTGTCGTACTTCCAGAGTCGCTAGCTGCTCTTACGCACAAAGCCCCGGCCTGCGCGGCCGGGGCTTTGTCGTATGCGCGGGAGGAGCTAGGCGAGCCGCTCGATGACCATGGCCATACCCTGGCCGCCGCCGACGCACATCGTCTCGACGCCGAACGTCTTGTCGTAGGTCTGCAGGTTGTTCAGCAGGGTGGCCGTGATCCGTGCGCCCGTCATGCCGAACGGGTGACCCAGCGCGATCGCGCCGCCGGAGACGTTGAGCTTGTCCTCGTCCATCCCCAGCGCCCGCGCCGAGCCGAGCACCTGCACGGCGAACGCCTCGTTGATCTCGAACAGGTCGATATCGGAGATCGTCTTGTTGGCGTTCGCAAGGGCCTTCTTGACGGCCTCGATCGGGCCCAGCCCCATGATCTCCGGCGACAGCCCGGACACCCCGGTCGACACGATGCGCGCGAGCGGGGTCAGCCCCAACTCCTTGGCCTTGGTGTCCGAGACGATCACCAGCGCCGCGGCGCCGTCGTTCAGCGGGCAGGCGTTGCCCGCGGTGATCGTGCCGTTGGGCCGGAACACCGGCTTGAGCTGGCTGATCTTCTCGTAGGTGGTACCGGCGCGCGGGCCATCATCGGTTGAGACGGTGCTTCCATCGGGCAGCGTCACCGGCACGATCTCGCGCGCGAAGAAGCCGCTGTTGATGGCCTCCTCGGCGCGGTTCTGCGAACGCACACCCCAGTGGTCCTGGTCCTCACGGCTGATCCCGGTGTGCAACGCCACGTTCTCGGCGGTCTGGCCCATCGCGATGTAGACGTCAGGAATCAGGCCGTCTGCGCGCGGATCGTGCCACTCGTCGGCACCGGCGGCGCCCGCCGCCGACCGCTCCTGGGCCTCGGCGAACAGCGCGTTCTTGGTATCCGGCCAGCCGTCGGCGCTGCCCTTGCCGAACTGCGAAACCGTCTCCACACCCGCCGAGATGAAGGCGTGGCCTTCGCCGGCCTTGATCGCGTGGAACGCCATCCGGGTGCTCTGCAGCGAGGACGAGCAGTAGCGGTTGACCGTGGTCCCCGGCAGGAAGTCGTAACCCAATTCGACGGCCACCACGCGGCCGATGTTGAACCCGGACTCACCGGCGGGCTGGCCGCAGCCCATGATCAGGTCGTCGATGTCGCGGGGGTCCAGCGAGGGCACCTTGTCCAGCGCGGCACGCACCATCTGGGCGGCCAGATCGTCTGGGCGGATGGTGGCCAGCGACCCCTTTTGCGCGCGCCCGATCGGCGAGCGGGCAGTGGACACGATGACGGCTTCAGGCATGACGGCTCCTTGGTATGCAGCGACGACTGCACACGAACCTAGCTCGCGGGCACCACGATCGGTGCGGGCACCCCGGTCGTGCGGCGCCGCAACAGCCTCACCAGGGGGCCGAGCCGGTCGGTCAGCGCCCGGACCTCCGAGCGGGTGGCCCATGGCAGATCGGCGACTGTTTCCCCCGTCCATTCCCCGAGGGCATGGCACAACGCAGGCAACAACTGGTTGGCGGCCAGCGCATATCCGGCCGCCGACGGGTGGTAGCGGTCCTCGGAGAACATCACCTCGGGCGCCTGCAGGAAGTTCGGCGACAGCAGATCGGCCAGCGGCACCGGAAGTCCGCCTGCGGTGCGCACCGCTGCGGCCTGCGCGCGGGCCAGGCGCAGCCCGCGCGCGCGGGCGAACGAGCGGAGCGGTTGCGGGATCTCTTTGATCACACCGAAATCCGGGCACGTACCGACGACGACCACCGCGCCGGAGGAGCGCAGCCGCTGCACGGCTGCGCCGAGCCGACGCGCTGACGCGCTGAGTCCGTTGAGCGCGGTGATGTCGTTGGCGCCGATCATGATCACCGCCGCGTCCGGCGGCGGACCCGCCACGAACATGGCGTCCACCTGACCGGAGAGACCCTTCGACGTCGCGCCGACGATCGCCTTGGTCGATAGTCGGATCGACTTGCCGGACTCCTCGGCCAGCCCCCGCGCGATCAGCACCCCGGGGACTTCATCACCGGAGCGACAGCCGTACCCGGTAGCCGTCGAATCCCCGAAGACCATGAGATGGAGGTCGAACGGCACCCCACGTTCCCAGCGACGGACCGGTCCGCCACCGGGCGCGTAGACGCCGTCGGCGCGAGGTGGCATGTCCCAGGATTTGGGGATCACGCTGCGAACTTGATCCGCTTGACCGCTGAGCAAACTGCGTGCACCCAGGACGGCGGTGCCGGTGGAAGCCAGAACTCCCGCGGCTGCCAGCGCCGCTGTCGACTTTCGCGGAGCGTGTATGCCCACGCCCATCAGTTTAGGTGCTGCTCGGGCGTGAATCTGGTCGCGACGGTGGCCCCGCGATTACGGAGAGGTATCAGATCCGGTAAGAAATCAACTCGTTAGTTGTTGTAGGTAATACGCGTGCCAAGCTAAGTCACCGGGCTCCGCTCGATCGTCCGGGACACGTATCTACATTGGCGTAGGGAGTGTTGCGATGACCGCACCCAGTAAGGTCCGGGCCTCGGCCCCACATGGTGTCAATGCTGGCAGCGGGTCTGCGAAGGGGCGAAGCCCGCGCCGCTATCCGGTCAGCGACGGGGCGCCGGTCGAGGTCATCGAGAGCGGCCCGAGCGTCGCCGCGCGGCTGGTCTCGATGGGTACCCGCGTCACCATGTGGCCGACGTTGGCCGTTCTCAGTCACGTTCCCCACTGGCCATGGCCATTTGGCCTGGTCGACTTCGTAGCACGGGCGTTGCTGCCCACCCCCGGCACCGTGCGGGCAACCGTCGGCTTGCCCAACGCCTCCGCGCAACTGGTTCGCGCTCCCGGCGTGCTGCCCGCCGACGGCCATCGCCGCGTCGTGCTCTACATGCATGGCGGTGCGTTCCTGACCTGCGGCGTGAATTCGCACAGCCGGATCTCGGTCGCGCTGTCGAAGTTCGCCGACTCCCCGGTGCTGGTCGTCGACTACCGGCTGATTCCCAAGCACACGATCGGCAACGCCGTCGACGACTGCTACGACGCCTACCAGTGGCTGCGGACGCGCGGCTACGAGCCCGACCAGATCGTGCTGGCCGGCGACTCCGCGGGCGGTTACCTCGCGCTGACGCTCGCACAGCGGCTGCAGGCGCTCGGCGAGGAGCCCGCGGCGCTGGTGGCCATCTCACCGCTGCTGCAACTCGACCACGAGCAGAAGCTCACACACCCGAACGCCCACACCGATGCGATGTTCCCGCCCAAGGCCTTTGATGCTCTCGTCGCCTTGGTCGCCAAGGCGGCGGCCAAGAACATCGTCGACGGCGAACCCGAGGGCGTGTACGAACCGCTCGACCACATCGAGCCGGGACTTCCGCGCACCCTGATCCATGTGTCCGGCTCGGAGGTCCTCCTGCACGACGCCCGGCTGGCCGCGCGCCGGTTGGCCGCCTCCGGTGTGCCCACCGAGGTGCGGGTGTGGCCCGGCCAGATCCACGACTTCCAGCTCGCCGCTCCGCTGATCCCGGAAGCCAAGCGTTCGCTGCGGCAGATCGGCGAGTACATCCGCGAAGCGACCGGCTAGGCGTCGCAGCGGGCGGCCTGACACGATGTAGGCATGCGCATCGCGTCCCACATCAGCGAGCTGATCGGGAACACCCCACTGGTCCAACTGAACTCCGTCGTTCCGGCGGGCTCAGGGTTGGTCGCCGCCAAGATCGAGTACGTCAGTCCTGGCGGTAGCGCCAAGGATCGCATCGCCGCCAAGATGATCGACGCGGCAGAGGCCAGCGGCGAATTGAAACCCGGTGGCACGATCGTCGAACCCACCTCGGGCAACACCGGCGTCGGGCTGGCCCTGGTGGCACAGCGCCGTGGCTACAAGTGCATCTTCGTCTGCCCGGACAAGGTCAGCGAGGACAAGCAGAACGTGCTGCGCGCCTACGGCGCCGAGGTTGTCGTGTGCCCGACGGCGGTGGCGCCCGATCACCCGGATAGCTACTACAGCGTCTCCAACCGGCTGGTCAGCGAGATCGAAGGCGCCTGGAAGCCGGACCAGTACTCCAACCCCAACGGGCCGGCCAGCCACTACGAGACGACCGGCCCGGAGATCTGGGCCGACACCGACGGCAAGGTCACCCACTTCGTCGCGGGCGTGGGCACCGGCGGCACGATCACCGGCGCGGGCCGCTACCTCAAGGAGGTGTCCGGCGGCACGGTGAAGGTGATCGGCGCCGACCCCGAAGGCTCGGTTTACTCCGGCGGGACCGGCCGGCCCTACCTGGTCGAGGGCGTCGGCGAGGACTTCTGGCCGGCCGCATACGACCCGTCCGTGCCCGACGAGATCATCGCGGTCTCCGACGCAGACTCCTTCGACATGACCCGCCGGCTGGCCCGCGAGGAAGCGCTGCTCGTCGGCGGCTCCTGCGGGATGGCCGTGGTGGCCGCGCTCAAGGTGGCCCAGGAGGCGGGGCCGGATTCGCTGGTCGTGGTGTTGTTGCCGGACGGCGGGCGCGGCTATCTGTCGAAGATCTTCAACGACGGGTGGATGTCGTCGTACGGCTTCCTGCGGTCACGCCTGGACGGCTCGGTGGTCGAACCCACGGTCGGCGACGTGCTGCGGGGCAAGTCCGGCGCGCTGCCTGACCTGGTGCACACCCACCCGCAGGAGACCGTGCGCGACGCGATCGGCATCCTGCGCGAGTACGGCGTCTCCCAGATGCCGGTCGTCGGCGCCGAACCTCCCGTGATGGCCGGTGAGGTGGCCGGCAGTGTGTCGGAACGGGAACTGCTCTCGGCGGTGTTCGAGGGCCGGGCCAAGCTTGCCGACGCGGTGTCGCTGCACATGAGCCAGCCGCTGCCACTGATCGGGGCGGGGGAGTTGGTCAGTTCGGCGGCGAAGTCGTTGCGGGAGTGGGATGCGCTGATGGTCGTCGAGGACGGCAAGCCCGTCGGCGTCATCACCCGCCACGATCTGCTCGGCTTCCTGTCCGATGCACCGCGCCGACGCTGAAATTGTTGCCTGAGCAAATATTCTTCGCTGGTCAACGCCGGATGTGTCGGGCAGATGAAGATTCCGCTTTACCGCGATGCGCAGGTCCTTCTCAGGTACATTAATGCCGCTTCACCTCAGGTGATCACTGAAGGAGTGGAAGGCGTCCCATGACTGAACAACCGCCAGGTCCCCCGCCGGGGAACTACCCCCCGCCGCCTCCGCCACCGCCACCGCCACCGCCACCGCCCGGCGGCTACCAGCCTCCGCCGTCCGGTGGTGGCTATTCACCGCCGCCCCCGCCAGGAAGCTATCCGCCTCCGCCGCCCCCGCAGGGTGGTTATGCGCCGCCGCCTCCCGGTGCCGGGTACGCGCCGCCGCCTCCCGGGCAGCCGGTCCCGCCGCTGCCGCAGAGCGCATACACCTCATGGTTCACCCGCGTCGTGGCGTGGATCATCGACTACCTTCCGGTGTTCGTCATCAGCGGCATCGGTGTCGGCGTACTGTTCGCCACCCAGGAGACGGCCTGCGTCACCGATTCCTCCGAGTACAACCTCGGTGAGTTCTGCGCAACGGGTGCCTCGTCGACAGGTCAGACGGCGCTCACGGCCACCATCGTGCTCGCTTACGCCTACCTGATTTGGAACCTGGGATGGCGCCAGGGCAAGACGGGTTCGAGCATCGGCAAGTCGGTCATGAAGTTCAAGGTGGTCAGCGAAAAGACCGGGCAGCCAATCGGTTTTTGGTTGTCCGTGGTGCGTGAGGTGCTCTACAACGTGGCGTTGTACGTGTGCGCCGGCATCCTCTGGCTCGTCGCCGTCCTGTTCCCGCTGTGGGACAGCAAGCGGCAGTCGCTGGTCGACAAGATCCTCTCGACGATCTGTATCCCGCGGTAAGACAAGGACATCGATGACACAGCCGCCTCCTCCTCCCGGCAACTACCCGCCGCCGCCTCCGCCGCCGGGTAACTATCCACCTCCACCGCCCGGCAACTACCCGCCACCGCCGCCACCCGGTGCTGGCGCGTTGCCGAAGGATGCCTATACCCCCTGGATCAACCGGGTCGGCGCCTACATCATCGACGTCATCCCCATCGCGATCCTGTCCGGAGTCGGCCAGGGCCTGATGGCGGCCACCGGAGAGAACAACTGCACGTCGAGCAGCGGCGACAACAACTACGGTGTGTACTGCACGTCGCAGCCGTCGGCGCTGGGACTGATCCTGTCGTTCGTGTTCGGGCTCGCCGCGATCGCGTTCTGGGTTTGGAACTACGGCTACCGCCAGGGCACGACCGGCTCGAGCATCGGCAAGTCGGTGCTCAAGTTCAAGGTGATCGGCGAGAGAACCGGTTTGCCGATCGGTTTCGGGATGTCGATTGTGCGCCAGATCGCTCACTTCGTGGACGCGATCATCTGCTACATCGGCTTCCTGTTCCCGTTGTGGGATGCCAAGCGGCAGACGATCGCCGATAAAATCATGACGACCGTCTGCGTGCCGCTCTGAGCTTGTGAACCGATAGGCTCGCTCTCGATGAGTGAGCAACGCAGTGCTGCCGACCGGCACCGGGCGCAAGGGTTTGCGACTAGGGCCATCCACGCCGGCTACCGGCCGGATCCGGCGACCGGAGCCGTCAACGCACCGATCTACGCGAGCAGCACGTTCGCCCAGGACGGGGTGGGTGGCCTGCGCGGCGGGTTCGAATATGCCCGCACCGGCAACCCAACCCGGCAAGCGCTGGAAGCGGTGCTGGCCTCGGTCGAGGATGGCACCTTCGGGCGAGCGTTCAGCTCGGGAATGGCCGCCACCGACTGCGCGCTGCGGGCCGTGCTGCGTCCCGGCGATCACGTCGTGATCCCCGACGACGCCTACGGCGGCACCTTCCGGCTGATCGACAAGGTGTTCACCCAGTGGGGTGTTCAGCACACTCCGGTGGCGCTGTCCGACCTCGACGCGGTGCGCGCGGCAATCACCGCCAACACCAAGCTGATCTGGGTGGAGACGCCCACCAACCCGCTGCTGTCGATCGCCGACATCTCAGGGATCGCCGAGATCGCTGCCGTCGCCGGCCAGAAGGTGTTGGTGGACAACACGTTTGCCTCACCGGCATTGCAGCAGCCGCTCAACCTGGGCGCCGATATCGTGTTGCACTCGACGACGAAGTACATCGGCGGGCACTCCGATGTGGTCGGCGGCGCGCTGGTGACCAATGACGAGGAACTCGATACCAAGTTCGCCTTCCTGCAGAACGGCGCGGGCGCGGTGCCCGGCCCGTTCGACGCATACCTGACGATGCGCGGACTCAAGACGCTCGAGCTGCGCATGCAGCGGCACAGCTCCAATGCCGCGAAGGTTGCCGAGTTGCTGGCCGGCCATGCTGCTGTGAGCCAGGTGCTCTATCCCGGCCTGCCCGAGCATCCCGGCCACGACGTCGCTGCCCGCCAGATGAGCGGATTCGGCGGCATGGTGTCGGTGCGCATGCGCGGCGGGGCCGAGGCTGCGCGCCGGTTGTGCTCGCGTACAGAGGTTTTCATTCTCGCGGAATCGCTGGGTGGGGTTGAGTCGCTGATCGAGCACCCCGGTGCGATGACGCATGCGTCGACAGCCGGATCACAGCTCGAGGTGCCCGACGACCTGGTCCGCCTCTCGGTGGGCATCGAGGACCCGGCAGATTTGCTTGGCGACCTCGAGCAGGCGCTAAACTAGCGCGGCCCGCACCGCGGCGGTGGTCACCGCGAGATTGACGTCAGCCATCTTCTCGTCGTCAACCCATGTGCCGCTTGCGATTTCACTGGCTCGATCGCCGACCCACTGCCAGCCGCGGTCGTTGAGGCTCAACACCGCACCCAGTCCGTGCACGGCATGTAGCAGCGAGACGATGGCCGCCGTCGTCGGATCGGGGCGATGGCCGTCAAACAACGCCGCCAAGAGTGCTGAGCGCGCCTGGTCCACCCGCGCCCGGCTGGCCAGCGGCCAGGCGTAGGAGTTACGGCGAAATCGGTTCTCCGACAATGCAATCTGATGCAGTTGCCCGGTGCGCAGCAGCTGGTTGAGCACCTGGTCCTCGGTTTGCTTGCGCAGTTTGCCGATTGCGGCGCTCGCTGTGATCGGCGCCTCCTGCAACAGCGTCAACGCCGGGCGGACAACGGGATCCAGCGGCGGCGGCCCCATCAACACGACCAGCCGGTCGGCCGGCACCGGTTCGTGCGGGAGTGCGGGGCGGACCCGGCAGTCGTAGGCAAGGTCCAGCAGCACAGCGCCGGCCAACAGCCGTTGCAGAAGGGTGGGCTCCAGACCGGGCTGCGCCGCGGCATTGTCGAGGAGCAGCAGAAGAAGGTCTTCGGCGATGCGCGCCATGCGCGTCAAAGACCTACGAGTGGTACGGCTCCGCGCTGACCAGCGTGACCTTCACGGTCTTGCCGCTGGGCACGTTGTACTCGCGCGTGTCGCCGACCTTGGCATTGAGCAGGGCGGCGCCCAACGGGGAGTTCGGCGAGTAGACCTCGAGCTTGTCGTGGTCGATGCCCTCCTGGCGGGTGGCGATCAGGAAGGTCTCGGTGTCGGACTCGTCGCCGTCGTAGTAGACCTTGACCACCGAACCGGGAAGCGCGACGCCGGACTGCTTGGGTGCCTCGCCGACCTTGGCGGTGTTCAGCAACTCTTGCAGCTGGCGAATCCGGGCCTCCTGCTGGCCTTGCTCCTCGCGCGCGGCGTGGTAACCGCCGTTCTCGCGCAGGTCGCCCTCTTCGCGACGGTCGTTGATCTCAGCGGCGATGACCGGACGATTGGCGATCAACTGATCCAGCTCGGTCTTGAGCCGGTCATACGACTCTTGGGTAAGCCAAGTCACCTGGGTGTCGGTCATTTGGTCGCGCTCCTCGTTCGTTGGTTCCGCGCATGTTGGCATTGCAGTCTGTTGTTGCTGCCGGGAAAATGCGGATCACTCCGCGTGTATTGCCATCGAAGAGCTGCGAGCAAACGCGCTAATGAAGCAATACACGGCTCCCAGCAGGAACCGTGTATTGGACGAGTCTACCACCGCGAGGACAGTCGGTTTTCATAGATTCGCAGTTCATTGTTCGCTCCGCAGACGCCGATCAGGCCGCGACCAAGTAGCCGGGGACGTCGGTCCCGCAGCCGTAGACATCGCCGACGAACGGTCGCTTATACGACTTTACTAACGTCGTGACCTGCACCGTTGCCGTCTGTGCCGGCGGAACCAGGATTTCGCGGCGTCCGGTCTCGGCGCCGTCGTGGGACCGCACCCGCACGATGCAATGCACCGGCTGGGCCGGGTCCTTTCGGGTCACGCTGATCGTCACCGAGACGGTCTGATCGTCGACGACTTTGTAGGAGGCGATCGTGCCCTCCACGTCGTTGCCCTCGAAGCGCTGATAGGCGATTAGGGCGAGCACGACACCGGCGGCCAGAACCAGCACACCCAGCGCGAACGCCACCCGGCGGCGGGTGGCCGGCGGCAGCCCTTGACGACCATATCGGGCCTGGAGGAGCTGCGGGGGACTGTCGGTCATCGGTGTGCAGTGCGTCTCTCGTCGGCAGGCTTCGATTACGGGTATCCGTGCCCCGGATGGAACTATTGGACTATAGGACGTGCTGCAACTGTTGCATCAGCACGTAAAGCAATGACAAGCGACAGCAAGTACAGGGGAGAAGTGACCGAACTGCGGTTGATGGCCGTACACGCCCATCCGGACGACGAGTCCAGCAAGGGCGCCGCCACGGCTGCGCGATATGCCGCCGAAGGTCACCGCGTGCAGGTGGTGACGCTGACCGGCGGCGAGCGTGGAGACATCCTCAACCCGGCGATGGACCTGCCTGAGGTGCGTGGCCGGATCACCGATATCCGTCGTGACGAGATGGCCAGAGCGGCCGAGATCCTCGGCGTCGAGCACCGCTGGCTGGGTTTCGTCGACTCAGGTCTGCCGGAGGGCGATCCGCTGCCACCGCTGCCGGACGGCTGCTTCGCCGTCGTGCCGATCGAGCAGCCGGTCGAAGAATTGGTCAAGCTCATCCGCGAGTTCCGCCCGCATGTGATGACGACCTATGACGAGAACGGCGGCTACCCGCACCCCGATCACATTCGCTGCCACCAGGTTTCGGTGGCCGCCTACGAAGCCGCCGCCGACCACCGGCTGTATCCCGAAGCCGGCGAACCATGGACGGTCAGCAAGCTCTACTACAACCACGGTTTCCTGCGGGCCCGCCTGCAGCTGCTTCAGGACGAGTTCGCCAAGCATGGCCAGGAGGGCCCGTTCGCCGACTGGCTGAAGAAGTGGGATCCCGAGATCGACATCTTCGCTGGGCGGGTGACCACCCGGGTGCTCTGCTCGGAGTACTTCAATCAGCGCGACGAGGCGCTCAAGGCGCACGCCACCCAGATCGACCCGGATGGGTTCTTCTTCGCGACCCCCATAGAGTGGCAGCAGCGGTTGTGGCCCACCGAGGAGTTCGAATTGGCTCGTTCGCGGGTGCCCGCCACGTTGCCTGAAGACGACCTGTTCGCCGGAATCGAGATCTTCGAGTGAATGAACTGCTTTCGATCCTGGCCGATGCGCCGAAGAACACCGGTCCGGACTTCGGCAAGGCCAGCCCGCTTGGCCTGCTGATCGTCGTGATCCTGCTGATCTGCGTCTTCGCCCTGGTCTGGTCGATGAACCGGCACCTCAAGAAGCTGCCGGAGAGTTTCGACAAGGAGCCCGCCGACGACGCCGAAGCCGTCGGTGCGGCAAAAGACGAGGTCGTGGGTTTCGAACCCGACGTAAAGCCCCCGCATGAGCCCGGCGGGTAACACCCTCGCCAGCGCGACCAGCCCCTATCTGCGTCAACACGCCGATAACCCCGTCCACTGGCGGCAGTGGACGCCCGAGGCGCTTGCCGAAGCCGCCAGCCGGGAGGTGCCGATCCTGTTGTCGATCGGGTATGCCGCCTGCCACTGGTGTCATGTGATGGCCCACGAGTCCTTCGAGTCCGAGGACGTCGCAGCGGTGGCGAATGCAAATTTCGTGTGCATCAAGGTCGACCGCGAGGAGCGGCCGGACCTCGATGCGGTGTACATGAACGCGACGGTGGCGATGACCGGGCAGGGCGGCTGGCCGATGACCTGCTTCCTGACCCCCGATGGGCGCCCGTTCTTCTGCGGCACCTACTACCCGAAGCCACAGTTCTTGCAGCTGCTTGACGCGGTGGCCGAGACGTGGCGCGACCGCCGCGGGGAGGTGGAGGAAGCCTCCGATCAGGTGGCCGGGGAGCTGCGGAAGATGGCCGCCGGGCTGCCCGACGGCGGGCCGGAGATCAATGCCGCGCTGTGCGACCACGCCCTCGCGGCGATCCTGCGCGACGAGGACATCGAGCGAGGCGGTTTCGGTCGGGCCCCCAAGTTCCCGCCGTCGGCACTGCTGGAGGCGCTGCTGCGGTCGTTCGAGCGCACCGGCTCACCGCTGCCGTTGGAGGCGGTGATCCGCACGGGGACCGCGATGGCACGCGGCGGAATCTACGACCAGCTGGCCGGTGGCTTCGCGCGCTACAGCGTCGACGCCGACTGGGTGGTGCCACACTTCGAGAAGATGCTCTACGACAACGCCCTGCTGCTGCGTGCCTATGCGCACTGGGCCCGGCGCACGGGAGATCCGCTGGCCCGGCGCATCGCGGCGCAGACCGCGGAGTTCCTGCTCGACGACCTCGCCGACGGTGACATGTTCACCTCGGCACTGGACGCCGACGCCGCAGGCGTCGAAGGCTCGACCTATGTGTGGACACCCGACCAGTTGGGCGAGGTGCTCGGCGAAGACGACGGGCGCTGGGCCGCAAGACTTTTCGATGTCTCCGATCGTGGCACGTTCGAGCACGGGACATCGGTGCTGCAGCTGCTGACGGATCCCGACGACGCCGCGCGCTTCGAGCGGGTGCGGCTGGCATTGTTGGCTTCTCGGCTGACCCGGGTGCAGCCCGCGCGTGACGGCAAGATCGTCACCGCGTGGAACGGGCTGGCGATCACCGCACTCGCCGAAGCCAGTGTGGCCCTTGATGATCCGCCGTTATTGAGTGCTGCATTACGTTGTGCCGTGGCCCTGCTCGACCTGCACCTCGTCGACGGCAGGCTGCGGCGGGCCAGCCTGGGCGGCGTGGTAGGCGACAGTGCGGCGATCCTCGAGGACCACGCCACGCTGGCCACCGGGTTGCTCACGCTCTACCAGCTCACCGGCGAGGACAAGTGGTTGCGTAGCGCCACCGACCTGCTCGACGTAGCGCTACGGCATTTCGCCGACCCCGAACGGCCGGGCCGCTGGTTCGACACCGCCGACGATGCCGAGCAGCTGATGGTCCGGCCTGCCGACCCACTCGACGGGGCGACACCGTCGGGGGCGTCGTCGATCGCCGAGGCACTGCTGACGGCGGCTCATCTGGTCGACCCCGACCGCGCGGTCCGCTACGGGCAGGCCGCCGAGGACACCCTGCTGGCGCATTCGCCGCTGCTGGCCCGCGCGCCGCGGTCGTCGGGTCATTGGCTGGCGGTCGCCGAGGCTGCGGTCCGCGGCCCGCTTCAGGTGGCTGTCGCCACTGACCGCCCGGATTCCGAATTGCTCGCCGCCGCAAGGCAGTTGGCGCCGGGCGGCGCCATCGTGGTCGGTGGGGCCGTCGACTCGTCGCCGCTGCTGGAAGGCCGCGACCAGGTCGGCGGAAACGACGCCGCCTACGTCTGCCGGGGCCGCACCTGCGACCTGCCGGTCACCGGCGCCGGGGAACTCGCCGACGCGCTGGGTGTGTCCGTGTAGCGTTCCGGCCATGAGCGATGCCCTCGATCTCGAAGCCCTGGTCAACCGATACCTGAGCACCGTCGCCGCCGGCAATGCGGCCAACGTCGCGGCGCTCTATGCCGAGGACGCCACACTGGAGGACCCGGTGGGCGGCGGCGACGTCCACATCGGCCGGCAGGCGATCGAGGGCTTCTACAAGGCAGTCGAAGCCGCCGAGGTGAAGGCCGAACTGCTCACGTTCCGCTCCGGCGGCCAAGAGGCGGCGTTCCTCTTCGCGCTGACCGTCGCCGGCGCGATGCGGATCGAGGTCATCGAGGTCATGACGTTCAACAGCGACGGTCTGGTCACGTCGATGAAGGCCTACTGGGGCCCGGAGAACGTCACTCAGCTCTAGCTTTAGAAGACCGCGAACCACATCGCGATGTAGTGGCAGATCGCCGCTACCGCGGTGCACGCGTGGAAGAACTCGTGATGGCCGAATGTCGTCGGCCACGGGTTCGGCCACTTCAGCGCGTAGAGCACGCCACCGACGCTGTACAGCGCGCCGCCGACGATCAGCAGCACCAGCGCCGCGACGCCCGCGCCGTTCATGATCGGCACGATGAACCACGCCGCCACCCAGCCCAGCAGTAGGTAGAGCGGCACCCCGACCCAGCGCGGCGCCGACGGCCAGAACAGCTTGAGCAGCACTCCGGCCAGCGCGCCACTCCACACGATCGTCAGCAGGATGAGACCACTGCGCTCGGGCAACGCCAACATGGCGAACGGCGTATAGCTGCCCGCGATGAAGATGAAGATCATCGAGTGGTCGGCGCGTTTCATCCACTTGCGGGCGGACGCAGACTTCCAGTTCACCCGGTGATAGGTGCCGCTGACAGCGAACATCGCCACGATGGTCACCGTGTAGACGAACGTCGCGAGCCCTGCGCGCAGGCCTTCCAGCGACCATGACACCGAGATGAGGGCCGCGCCCGCGATGAAGGCGATGAACGCGGCATAGACGTGGATCCAGCCGCGTGCTCGCGGCTTGCCGAGGAATTGCGCGGCGGCGTCGACGACGGCTTCGGGGAAGTCCTCGGCGTAACCGTCCTGGGCAGACTCCGACCGGCGGGGATCGGTGGTATCGACTCCTGCAGTCATGACACCTCCATTCGCGCCGGGGGGCACCTGCTCGTCACAGTAGTCTGGTTTGTCGTGGAGATCATTCCGCCTCGCCTCAAAGATCCGGCCTACCGGCTCTACGAGATGCGGCTGCGCCAGGAGCTGGCGCGCTCCAAGTCCCAGCTCCCCCGCCATATCGCCGTTCTGTGCGACGGCAACCGGCGGTGGGCTCGTGATGCTGGTCACGACGATGTGGCATACGGGTATCTGATGGGCGCGGCCAAGATCGCCGAAATGCTGCGCTGGTGCGCAGAATCCGGCATCGAGATGGCCACGATCTACCTGCTGTCCACCGAGAATTTGCAGCGCGATCCCGACGAACTGTCGTCGCTGATCGACATCATCACCGACGTCGTCGAACAGATCTGTGCACCCGCCAACCGCTGGAGTGTGCGGACCGTCGGTGATCTCGAGCTGCTCGGTGAGGAACCGGCCAAGCGGCTGCGCGAAGCCGTCGACAGCACCGCGTCGGTGGCGCCCACGGCGTCGTTTCACGTCAACGTCGCCGTCGGTTACGGCGGACGCCAGGAGATCGTTGACGCGGTACGGGCGCTGCTGAGCAAGCAGCTCGCCAACGGCGCCAGCGCCGAGCAGCTGATCGAATCCGTCACGATCGACGGCATCTCGGAGAATCTCTACACCTCCGGTCAGCCCGACCCCGATCTGGTGATCCGGACCTCGGGGGAGCAGCGGCTCTCCGGGTTTCTGTTGTGGCAGAGCGCGTACTCGGAGATGTGGTTCACCGAGGCGCATTGGCCGGCGTTCCGGCGGGTCGACTTCCTGCGCGCGCTGCGCGCCTACAGCCGTAGGCACCGCCGCTTCGGCGTGTAAGTCACACCCGCCTGCCACACTGGAGCCATGGCTGCGCTGTCGGCAGTGGTCTTCACGTTGAGCTGGTGGCTGGGCTTGTATCTGCTGGCGCGGGACCCGCGCAAGCCGGTGCTGGCGCTGGCCTCGGTCGGGCTGTGCGGATTCGCCGCCGTGGTGGCGCTGGACGCGGTGCGGGTGGTGAGCGTCGCCCACGCCGAGCTGCTCGGCCAGATCGAGATCTATCTCGTCGCGGTGCCGGGGGTGGCCTGGTTCGCCGTCGTCCTCGAATTGGCCCGGCCGATCGACACCTGGCGCAGCCGGGCCACCGAGTGGGCACTGATCGCCGTCGTCGCCGCGGTGACGGTGGTGGGCGCGGTGATGGCCGGCAGTGTGGTCGGCCCGCTGCGGCCCGGGCACTGGGTGATGTTCGCGGCGATCTCGGTGTCGACGCTGGGCGCGATGGTGGCCGCGGTACGACGGCCCGCGCAGCCTGGCCGGGTGGCCGGTGTGGTGATCGTCGCGACGTTGTTCTTCGCGCTCGGCAACGCGATCCTGGTGATCCCGCTCGGCTTGGTGCCGAGCTGGCTGGCGTTGGCGTCGACCTGTTTCGACGTGCTGCTGCTGGGTGTGGCGGTCGCATTGTGGGACGCATTCGACGAGGGCCAGGCGCTGCGTGCCGACATGTTGCGGTCGTTCACCGGAACGCTGGTGGTGGCTGCGCTGTTCGGTGGCCAGTCGCTGATCGGGATGGCGGTCACTGCGGCCGACGGGCCGGGGCGCACCGCCCTGACCGTGCTGCTGTTCACCAGCCTTGCCGTCGCGATCGCCATCAACGTGCTGGCCGACCCGCTGGCGGGCCTGCTGGACCGGCTGGCCTTCTCGCGCTCGCCGGCGCTGCGCGCCGAACGAGCCGCGCTGCGCGGCGCCGAGGCCGCGCTGCCCTTGGTCGCGACCAATCCGCTCGATGTCCTGGACGACGAGGCCTTCGCGCGGCTGACCCGTCGGGCACTGGGCCATTACGGGGATCTGTCCAAGCTTGTCGCCAGCCCGCTGACCCAGTTGCCCGTCATCGACGAGCGGCTGACCGCCCGCGGGGCGGTCGATCAGCCGGTGGAACGGGCCAATGAGCTCAAGGCACTGCTGGCAGAGCACATCGCCCGGCTCAAACCGCGCGACGGCGGCGAGTTCGGCACCACCGAGCAGTGGCGCTACTACAACTCGCTGTACTTCCCGTACGTCGTCGGCGTGCGGGCCTATGCCCAGAACGCGACCGCCGCCGGGCTGGACCCGGTGGCCCGGCAGGCGTGGCAGTGGTTGGTTACCGAGGTGCCACAGCGCTCACTGCACAACTGGCAGAATGCCGCGGCCCGCTTGATCGCCGCGGATCTGCGCTCGCGAACGGCGGTTGCACAAGCCTGAGCTGGGGCTGGCAGTAGTTGGCAGCGCCGAGCGTCGATCTGGCAGTGCTTTGACGAGCACCGTGATGGACATGACCGCCATCATCACCAGAAGCCAACCGCTCTCTGATTCCACCGATTCACTACTGCGCTTCGCGATGCGCCTGGACGCCACACTCACCGGCGTGCTCGGACTGGCCATCGCGGCCATGGCCGACCCACTGGCCCGGGCGACGGGCCTGACCGCGGCCCAGAGCTATATCGCGGGGGCGGCGTTCGTGCTCTGCGGCCTCGTCGTCTACGCGCTGGCCGCCACGCCCGACCTTCGTCGGGTCGGTGCCGCCATGGCGATGTTCAACGGCGTGGGCACGGCTGGATTGCTTGCCATCGCCGCGGTCGGGGTGTTGCCGCTGACCACGTTCGGGGTCATCACCTTGGTCGCCGTCAGTCTCTACACCGCCACGTTCGCTGTCCTGCAGTACCTCGGAGTGCGCCGTCTGGTGTGACTCCTGCCCCGCCGGTGTGGGGCGCCGCCGCAAGAGGTTACGGCGTGCCGCCCCGCACCGGCACTTCGATGCTCAATCACCAACCACGAAGGGAACTCTCATGACCACCGCTCTGTCCACCACAGCGTCCACCGACTCGCTCCTGCGCCTGGCCATGCGCGCCGACGCCGTACTGTCCGGGCTCGCCGGTATCGCCCTGATGGCCGCGGCAGGACCGCTATCGGAATTCACCGGGTTCTCGAAGGCAGCCGAATTCGGCACGGGCGTCGTCTTCGTCATGTACGCGATCGTGGTGTTCGCCGCGGCCGGGCTGCAGCGGGTGCGCACGGCGGGTATCGCCACCGCGATCGCCAATATCGTCTTCACCGTCGCGGCGGTGGTCGCAGTGTTGGCCCTCGACGTGACGACCGCGGGTGTGGTCGTCACCCTGGCCAGTGGCGTGTACACGCTGGTGTTCGCCGATCTGCAGTACCTCGGGGTGCGCCGCATCAAAGCCTGATCGGTGACTAGGGTTGCGACTATGCATGTCGTAGCGTTCGCCGCCGCACGTAAGGCGGTCCTGGAGGAAGCGGGTGGGGTCACCGCAGAAGGCTTCCCAATGACCAGTTGCTACGTCGAAAGTCTTCCGGCGCAGATCACCGTGCCGCTGGTGCTGGCCGTGCACACGGCTGGGGGCACCGACTACGAGCCGCGCCGGTTCATCGTCGCGAAGTCGCCGGAGGGGGAGCGGGTCGGACTGCTGGAGTTCGCCTGGCAGTGGCCGGACAACCCCGGCAGCCCGGTGAAGTTCCGGGTCTTCGCCCATCAGCTGCCGATCACGGTGTACACCGCGGGTCTCTACACGATTGGTCTCTACGACCATCCCGACGCCGTCGACGCGGAGTTCTCGTTCCCGATGCCGGTGCTGCGGCTCAACCCGCTGACCGGCGTCCCGACGAACTAGAGCTTGCGCAGCCGCAACCGGTTGATCGAGTGGTCGGCGTCCTTGCGCAACACCAGCGTTGCGCGCGGACGGGTCGGCAGGATGTTCTCGATCAGGTTGGGCCGGTTGATCGATCGCCAGATATCGCGGGCGGCGGCGACGGCCTGGGTGTCGGTCAATCCCGCGTAGTGATGGAAGTGCGAGGCCGGGTTGGCGAACGCGCCGGCCCGCATCGCCAGGAAGCGGTAGATGTACCACTGCTCGATGTCCTCGATGCGGGCGTCGACGTACACCGAGAAGTCGAACAGGTCCGACACCATCAGGGTCGGACCTGTCTGCAGAACGTTGAGCCCCTCGAGGATCAGGATGTCCGGGTGGGTGACGACGTGTTTCTCGCCGGGGACGATGTCGTAGATCAGGTGTGAGTACACCGGAGCGCAGACCTGGTCAGCGCCGGACTTCACCGTCGTCACGAAACGCATCAGTGAACGCCGGTTGTAGCTCTCCGGAAACCCCTTGCGGTGCATGAGGTTTCGACGAGAGAGCTCGGCGTTGGGATAGAGGAAACCATCGGTGGTGACCAGGTCGACGCGGGGGTGGTGCTCCCAACGGGCCAGCAGTGCCTGCAGGACACGCGCGGTGGTGGACTTCCCGACGGCCACGCTGCCTGCGACGCCGATGATGAACGGCACCGGTCGGCCGGGGCTCTGTTGCGGTTCGCCGAGGAATTCGGAGGTCGCGGCGAACAGCCGTTGCCGGGCGGCCACCTGCAGATGGATCAACCGGGCCAGCGGCAGGTAGACCTCTTCGACCTCGAGCAGGTCGACCTGCTCACCCAGACCGCGCAGCCCAACCAGCTCGTCCTCCGTCAGCTTCAACGGGGTCGACATGCGCAGTGAACGCCATTGACTCCGGTCGAACTCGACGTAAGGGCTGGGTTCACTCAGCCGCGCCATCGTGCCAGTCTTGCAGTTAGCTTGGTTGACATGCAGCCCGGCACCCTCATCCGCGACTACTTGACCCTCGGTTTGCGCTTCGACCGCATCGAGGAGGGCTACGTCGACTCCTTCACCGGCGACCCCGAACTACGGCGCGCGGTCGCCGACGAACCCGCTCCCGAACCGGCCGAACTGGCCCGCCAGGCCGACCGGCTGCTGGCCGAGCTGCCGCAGGTTCCGCGCGAAGCGGGCTTCACCGACCAGCGGGCCGACTTCATCGGCGCACACCTTCGCGCCCTGGCGTTCTCGGCGCGCAAGTTCGCCGGTGAGCAGGTCGGTTTCGTCGACGAGGTGCGCAACTATTTCGACGTCGAGATCAGCCTTGGCGACCAGGACCGCTACCGCGCCGCCCACGCCCGCATCGACGAGGTGCTCGGTGGCAGCGGCCCGCTGACCGAGCGGATGGAGGCCCACCGCCGGTCCGACGAGATCCCGCCCGATCGCCTCGAGGAGTGCATGCACGCGTTCTCCAGCGCGCTGCGGGACACCGTCCGCGCGACGTACCCGCTGCCGGATGCCGAGACCATCGTCTACGAGGTGGTGACCGACAAACCATGGTCGGGGTTCAACTACTACGAGGGCGACTACCGCTCGACGGTGGCGGTCAACGCCGACCTCAAGCAGCAGATGGCCAACCTGCCGCGGCTGGTGGCCCACGAGTCCTATCCCGGCCACCACACCGAGCACTGCCGCAAGGAGGCCGGACTGGTGGCCGGGCTGGACCAGCAGGAGCAGACCATCTTCCTGGTGAACACCCCGCAGTGCCTGATGGCCGAGGGGCTGGCGGATCTGGCGTTGCACGCCGCGGTCGGGCCGGGCTGGGGGCGCTGGGCCGCCGAGATCTACGCCGATCTGGGGCTGCGGTTCGACGGCGAGCGGGCCGAAGCGTTGTCGGAGGCGACGGCGGCGCTGGCCGATGTGCGCCAGGACGCGGCGCTGATGTTGCACGACGAGCACCGCGACGTCGACGACGTCGTCGCCTTCCTCCAGCGCTGGCTGCTGGTCGACGACACCAGGGCACGGCAGATGCTGCGGTTCCTGTCCTCGCCGCTGTGGCGGGCCTACACGAGCACCTACGTCGAGGGGTACCGGCTGCTGCGCACGTGGCTCGACGAACGGCCCGCCGGGGTCGGCCTGACCGAGCGCTTCGGGAGGCTGCTCGACGAGCCGCTGATCCCCTCGGCGCTGCGTGTCGACGTGCGCGGATAGGCTTAGGCGCATGACCGCAGACTCGACTATTTCGACGCACGAGCCCGCCCCTGGCGCGGACTATGCCGCCACCGCCAGCGAGGCCTACCGCGCCGCGCTGAAGGTCATCGAATCAGTCGAGCCGCGGATCGCCGCGGCCACCCGCAAAGAGCTTGCCGATCAACGGGATTCGCTCAAATTGATCGCCAGCGAGAACTACGCCTCGCCGGCGGTGCTGCTGACCATGGGCACCTGGTTCTCGGACAAGTACGCCGAGGGCACCGTCGGGCACCGCTTCTACGCCGCGTGCCAGAACGTCGACACCGTCGAGGCACTGGCCGCCGAGCACGCCCGTGAGCTTTTCGGCGCCCCCTACGCGTACGCCCAGCCGCACTCCGGTATCGACGCCAACCTCGTCGCGTTCTGGGCCATCCTGAGCACCCGGATCGAGGCGCCTGCGCTGTCGGAACTCGGCGTCAAGCACGTCAACGACCTATCCGAAGCCGAGTGGGAACGGCTGCGCGCGCGGCTGGGCAGCCAACGCCTGCTCGGCATGTCGCTGGACACCGGCGGGCATCTCACCCACGGCTTCCGGCCCAACATCTCCGGCAAGATGTTCCATCAGCGCAGCTACGGTACGCACCCCGAAACCGGGCTGATCGACTACGACGCCGTGCGTAACGCCGCCCGCGAGTTCAAGCCGCTGATCCTGGTGGCCGGCTACTCGGCCTACCCGCGGCGGATCAACTTCGCCACCATGCGCGAGATCGCCGACGAGGTCGGCGCCACCCTGATGGTCGACATGGCGCACTTCGCCGGACTGGTCGCCGGCAAGGTCTTCACCGGCGACGAGGACCCGGTGCCGCACGCCCATGTCACCACCACGACCACGCACAAGTCGCTGCGCGGTCCGCGTGGCGGGCTGGTGCTGGCCACCGAGGAGTACGCACCCGCGGTGGACAAGGGCTGCCCGATGGTGCTCGGCGGCCCGCTGTCCCACGTGATGGCCGCCAAGGCCGTCGCGCTGGCGGAGGCTCGCCAGCCGTCATTCCAGGCCTACGCCCAGCGGATCGCCGACAACGCCAAGGCGTTCGCCGAGGGTCTGCTCAAGCGGGGGGCCCGGCTGGTCACCGGCGGCACCGACAACCACCTGGTGCTGCTCGACGTGCAGTCCTTCGGGCTGACCGGCCGCCAGGCCGAGTCCGCGCTGCTGGACGCCGGCGTCGTCACCAACCGCAACTCGATCCCGAACGACCCCAACGGGGCCTGGTACTCCAGCGGCATCCGGTTCGGCACCCCGGCGCTGACCACTCGTGGGTTCGGTCCTGCCGAGTTCGACCGGGTCGCCGAGTTGGTGGTCGACGTGCTGTCTAACACGACAGCGGAGGGCACCTCGAAGGCGAAGTACAAGCTCGCCGACGGCGTCGCGGACCGGGTCCACGCCGCCTCGGGCGAGCTCCTTGCGGCCAACCCGCTGTACCCGGGCCTGACGCTCTAGACGAAACGCCGGTGGCCGGATTTTCGGACATCCGTGTCTTTGAGTTACAGTTACTTCATGGCACAGAAACCTGTCGCGAATGCGCTGACCCTGGAACTTGAGCCGGTTGTTGCCAACAACCTGGTCCAGTATCTGGAGACTGCCGACGAGTGGTACGGCCACGACTACGTCCCGTTCGACCAGGGCGAGAACTTCGCGTTCCTGGGCGGCACGGACTGGGATCCCTCCCAGGTGACCCTCCCCGCCCACATCGTCGACGCCCTCGAGATCCTCCTGATCACCAAGGACAACCTCGCCGGCTATCACCGCGAGCTGGTCGAGCACTTCGTCCTGGAGGACAAGTGGGGCCGCTGGTTGGGTCGCTGGACCGCCGAGGAGAACCTGCACGCCATCGTGCTGCGGAACTACCTGGTGGTGACCCGCAACTTCGACCCGACGGCCAACGAGGACGTCCGTGTCCAGCACGTGATGCGCGGCTACCGGGCCGAGCAGTTCTCGCAGATCGAGACGCTGGTGTTCATGGCGTTCTACGAGCGCGCGCACGCGGTGTTCACCCGCAACCTCGAGGCCACGATCGACGACCCCGTGCTCAAGGGTTTGATCGGGCGGATCGCCACCGACGAGGAGCGGCACGAAGCGTTCTTTGCCAACCTCGTCGCGCACTGCCTGCAAACTCATCGTGACTCGACGATCAACTCGATCAACCGCCGCGCAGTCGGATTCGGTGTGGTCGGCGGCGACATCATCGAGTACCAGGACAAGCTGCAGAACGTCGAGCAGGCAGGCATTTTCGGCTTCGATGACTCGCGCCAGGTGATCTCCGATCGCATCAAGGCATGGGGCCTCGACGACGAGCCGGTGCTGAAGAAATTCGTTCGCTCATAACGCGGCGGCGCGCCGATCGGCGCGCGGGCTGAGACCGGAGTAGCGTCGCTTCCGATGGCTAGCGACATGCTCTGCTGTCCGGGCGGTACCTATCGTTTCGACTACGACAGGACCGGTCCCGGTCCTGGTGCCGCAGTGTCCGCCGAGGGGTTCGCGGGGACCGCGTGAACCTGAGGAGCGCCCAGTGACCGATTCGCAGTCGCCCGTTCGGACGTATGTGCTCGACACCTCAGTTCTGTTGTCCGACCCGTGGGCATGCACCCGGTTCGCCGAACACGAAGTGGTGGTACCGCTCGTGGTCATCAGTGAACTGGAAGCTAAACGCCACCATCACGAGTTGGGTTGGTTCGCCCGACAGGCGCTGCGGTTGTTCGACGATCTTCGTCTGGAACACGGTCGTCTCGATGAGCCCATTCCCGTTGGGACACAGGGCGGAACACTGCATGTCGAACTGAACCACAGCGACCCGACGGTGCTGCCGTCCGGGTTCCGCACCGAGACCAATGACACCCGCATCCTCACCGTCGCCGCCAACCTTGCAGCCGAGGGCAAGCGAGTCACGTTGGTCAGCAAGGACATTCCGCTTCGGGTGAAGGCCGGCGCGGTGGGCCTGTCGGCCGACGAGTACCACGCCCAGGACGTCATCACCTCCGGCTGGACGGGGATGACCGAACTCGACGTCGCCGGCGAGGACGTCGACGCGATTTTCGCCGACGGTGAGATCGACCTCGAAGAAGCCCGTAACCTCCCGTGCCACACCGGTGTTCGGCTGCTCGGGTCCAACTCGAGCGCGCTGGGCCGGGTGAACGCGGACAAGAAGGTCCAGCTGGTGCGCGGCGATCGCGAAGTGTTCGGCCTCCGGGGAAGGTCCGCCGAACAACGCGTCGCACTCGATCTGCTGCAAGACGAGTCGGTGGGCATCGTGTCGCTGGGCGGCAAGGCCGGCACCGGCAAGTCGGCGCTGGCATTGTGCGCGGGTCTTGAGGCGGTACTGGAGCGGCGCACCCAGCGCAAGGTCGTGGTGTTCCGGCCGCTGTACGCCGTCGGCGGGCAGGATCTGGGCTATCTGCCGGGCAGCGAGAGCGACAAGATGGGCCCGTGGGCCCAGGCCGTCTTCGACACCCTGGAAGGCCTCGCCTCACCGGCGGTGCTGGAGGAGGTTCTCTCCCGCGGGATGCTCGAGGTGCTGCCGCTGACCCACATCCGCGGCCGTTCGCTACACGACTCGTTCGTGATCGTCGACGAGGCGCAGTCACTGGAGCGCAACGTGCTGCTGACCGTGCTGTCGAGGTTGGGCAGCGGGTCGCGGGTGGTCCTGACCCACGACGTCGCGCAGCGGGACAATCTTCGGGTCGGGCGCCATGACGGTGTGGCCGCGGTCATCGAGAAGCTCAAGGGCCATCCGCTGTTCGCCCACATCACCTTGATGCGCAGCGAACGTTCACCGATCGCCGCTCTGGTCACCGAGATGCTCGAGGAGATCAGCCCCGGCGCCCTGCCCTGACGCGGTTGTCGAGGATGACCTTGCCCACGGTTTGCTTGGACTCCAGCAGCCGGTGAGCTTCCGCTGCATTTCGCAGCGGTACGACGGTGTCGACCACGACGCGGATGGTGCCCGCTTCGAACAGGGGCAGCACGTCACGGGTGACCCCGGCGACGATCGCAGCCTTCTGGTCGGCTGGGCGGGCGCGGAGCATCGTTGCGGTGACGCTGGCCCGTTTGGACATCAGCAGGCCAAGATCCAGCATGGTCGGCGCTGTGGACCCTCCGATGATCACCAGGTGTCCGTCGGGTGCGAGGCAGTCGAGATTGCGCCCGAGATAGTCCGACCCCACCACATCGAGAATGGCGTCGACACCGAGTCCGCCTGTGGCCGCCAGCGTGGTGGTCATGAAGTCCTGCTGTCGGTAGTTGATCGCCTCGCGGGCGCCGAGTTCGAGCCCGGCCCGAACTTTGGCATCGCTACCGGCAGTGGTGATCACGTGCGCCCCGATCGCGGTGGCCCACTGGATGGCGAACGAACCGATCCCGCCCCCGGCGCCGTGAATCAGCACGGTGTGGCCCGCGGTGAGGCCGGCGATCATGCCGAGGTTGGAGTACACCGTGCAGGCCACCTCGGGGACGGCGGCGGCCTCCAGCACGGTGAGTCCGGCAGGGATCGGCATGACCTGAGTGGCCGGCACGGCGACTTCGTCGGCATAACCGCCGCCATCGAGCAGTGCGCACGCCTGATCACCGGGTGACCACGCGGTGACCGCGGCGCCCACGGCGAGGATGGTGCCGGCGCACTCGAGTCCGAGCGGGCGGGGCGCACAGGGTGGCACCGGGTAGCGGCCGCGCCGCTGCAGCAGGTCGGCATTGTTGATCCCGGCTGCCTCGACACCGATCACCACCTGGTCGACTTCGGGATGTAGGGGCTCCACCGGTCGCCACTGCAGGACGTCGGGGCCGCCGGGTTGATCGAACAGGACTGCTGAGGGCATCGGGACTCCTTTTGGGACCGGACGGCGACTACGGGTTTGCGACGTGATCGGCTGCCCACCGGGCGATGCTCTGGGCATACAGCGGCGTCTCGACGCGGCAATGCCGCCCTGAGGCGTCTTGGCGTGCCGCTGCTGCCTCGGCGAAGGTCTGACCGTGCTGGGCGATGAAATCCAGGAAATGCTCGGTGGGGTGCGAGGTGACCGTATTGGTGTAGCGGCAGTGATCACCGTCGAGTTGCTCCATCCGTAGTTCCCAGATCACCTGCGAGGTGGTCCACCCCGCAGGTGTCAGGACGTCGGACAGCGACACCATCCTGCAGTAGTGCGCCTCGGCGATCTCGAACCGGTACTGCTGCACCACCAGCCCGGTGCCGATCATCTCGACGTTGATCGACATCGGGGTGCCGTCGTCATCGACGGTGTAGCCGGCGGCCTTGTGATCGCCCGGCGCGCAGCGTTGATATTCATGTGTGGGAAGGGTTTTCAGCCACTGGGCGATATCGACGTGGTCGAACGGCGCTTGCACGTCGGCGGTGAACACCGCATGGGAAAGCACCAGATCGTCTCGAACCGTTGCGCTCATCATGCCCTCAGCCTGCCGAGTTCGCGGCGCGATCACTACGTGGCTAGCCGGACATGACAGGTAGTGCTAGCCCCCAGCGGGTGCCCGATGCCAGGGACCGGCCAGCCGCGGCCGGTAAACTCAGCCGCGTGCGGCGCCCACCTGACAGCATGTCCTGGTCCTATCTGCGGACCGTGATCGGCGTCTGCGCGGGCGCGGCCGTCGTCGTCATCGGTGGTTTCACCGGGCACGTCAAGGTGGCCAAGGCCGATTCGGTCGATTGCTCGGTGGTCAAGTGTGTGGCGCTGACGTTCGACGACGGGCCTTCGCCGTACACCGACCGGCTGCTGGGCATCCTCAACGACGCGGACGCCAAGGCCACGTTCTTCATGATCGGCAACAAGGTCGCGGCCAACCCGGCCGGCGCCAAGCGGGTCGCGGATGCCGGCATGGAGATCGGCAACCACACTTGGGAACACCCGAACATGACGACGATCCCGCCCGAGGATGTGCCTGCGCAGTTCAGCAAGGCCAATGACGCGATCAAGGCCGCCACCGGGCAGACCCCGGTGCTGTGGCGGCCGGCGGGTGGGCTGACCAATGAGGCCGTCAACAAGGTGGCCGCCCAATACGGTGTTGCCGGGATCCTGTGGGATGTGATCCCGTTCGACTGGATGAACGACTCGAACACCGCCGCCACCCGCTACATGCTGATGACTCAGATCAAGCCCAACTCGGTGGTGCTCTTCCACGACACGTACTCGTCCACCGTCGACCTCGTCGAGCAGTTCATCCCGGTGCTCAAGGCCAACGGCTACCACCTGGTGACCGTCACCCAGATGCTCGGCCCGGGTGCGCCGGGCAGTGTCTACGGCGGCCGGGACAACGGACCGCCGGCCGACGTGTTGCAGGACATCCCCGCCGCCGACATTCCGACCCTGCCTGCGACCCCGTCGCCGAAGCCGATGCCGAACATTCCGATCACCGACATTCCCGGGGCTAATTCCGGCGGGTCCAACAATGGTGCTTAGAGCCGGCGCTTAGTTGCATACCGCCACTTCGTTCGTCCTGACCCTGCTGGTCCTGGGCTATGCCGTGGTGTCGGGCTTGGTCAACCGGTGGTATATCGCGCCGGCGCTGATCTTCGTCGGGCTCGGAATATTGTTCGGCCCCTTCGGTTTCAACCTGCTCGATGCCGGTCCGGGAACTAGCGGCTATACGGTTTTGGCGCAGCTGGCGCTGACCGTGATCCTGTTCAATCAGGCCGCCAAGCTGGACCCGGGCAAGGTGCTGCGGCGGGGGCACGTCACCTTCCGGCTGCTGGTGGTCGGGATACCGCTGACACTGGTGCTCGGGACGCTCACGGCCGCGCTGCTGTTGCCGGTGCTGCCGTGGTGGGAGGCGGTGTGTCTGGCCGCGATCGTGGCGCCCACCGAGGTCGCGCTGATCGATGCGCTGTTGGAGGACAACCGGATTCCCGATCGGGTACGTAACGCGCTGTCGGTGGAAAGTGGTTTCTACGACGGCTTTGCGCTGGCGGTGCTGTTGGCCGCGCTCGCGCTGGCGTCGGCGCAGACCGATCAGCGGCCCCGGGACTGGACGTGGTTCGTCGTGCGAACCGAGTTGGTGTCGTTGGTCATCGGCGCGGCGATCGGGCTGCTCGGCGCGATGCTGATCGCGTGGTCGCGGCGGCGGGACTGGATGAGCGACACGTGGGCGCAGCTGGCCACCTTGGCCGTCGCGCTCATCTGTTTCGAATTCGGCGAGCGCGTGCACGCCAGCGGGTTCGTCGCCGCGTTCACCGGTGGTCTGGCGTTCGCCGTGGTGGCGCGGCGCAGCAATACCCAAGTGTCGAGCCAGGTTTCGGATGCCACCGCGCAACTGCTGGAGTTGTTGGTGTTCGCCATGTTCGGCGCGTTCGCGGTGATCGACTCCTGGCAGCACGCCAGCTGGCGGGTGGTGCTGTTCTGCGTCATCGCGCTGTTCGGGGTGCGGATGGTCGCGGTGCTGGTGGCGTTGGTCCGTACCGATCTGCCCGGCTACAGCCGGGTGTTCATCGGCTGGTTCGGGCCACGGGGGATCGGCACCGTGGTGCTCGGTCTACTGGTGATCGAGCGCGGCGACATCGAGCATGCCGACCTGTTGACGCAGGCCGGGGTGATCGCGGTGACGCTGAGCCTGGTGTTGCACAGTCTCACTGCGCCGCTGGGGATCCGCCGCTACGCAGCGAAGCCCCAGCGCGCGTGAAACCTAGTCGCCGTCTTTGACCTTCGCCATCGCCAGCACGTCCAGGCGCTTGTCGAGCTCGGCCTCAGAGAGTTTGTCGCCGATCAGCCCACGGTCGATGACCGTCTGCCGGATCGTCTTCTTCTCCTTGAGGGCCTGCTTGGCGACCTTGGCGGCCTCCTCGTAGCCGATCGCCGAGTTCAGCGGCGTGACGATCGAGGGGGACGACTCGGCCAGCTCGCGCAGGTGCTCCTCGTTGGCGATCAAGCCGTCGATGCACTTGGCGGCGAACAACTTCGACACGTTGGACAGCAGCGTGAACGACTCGAGCAGGTTGCGCGCCATGACCGGGATGTACACGTTCAGCTCGAACGCGCCCGACAGCCCGCCCACGGTGATGGCCGCATCGTTGCCGATGACCTGGGCGGCCACCTGGGTGACGGCTTCGGGGAGAACGGGGTTGACCTTGCCAGGCATGATCGAGCTGCCCGGCTGCAAGTCGGGCAGCTGAAGCTCACCGAGGCCGGTCAGCGGGCCCGAGCCCATCCACCGGATGTCGTTGGCGATCTTGGTCAGCGAGGCGGCGATGGTCTTCAGCGCGCCGGAGGCCTCGACCAGCCCGTCGCGGGCGGCCTGTGCCTCGAAAGAGTCCTTCGCCGTGCGCAATTCGGCCAGGCCGGTCTGCGCGACGAGCACGTCGACAACCTTGGCGCCGAAGCCGTCGGGGGCGTTGAGCCCGGTTCCGACGGCGGTGCCGCCGATCGCCAGCTCACCGAGGCGGGGCAGGGTGGCCTTGACGCGTTCGATGCCGGCTTCGACCTGGCGAGCGTAGCCGCCGAACTCCTGGCCGAGCGTGACCGGGACGGCGTCCATCAGGTGGGTGCGTCCACTCTTGACGACCGTGCGCCACTGCCGGGCCTTGTTGGCCAGCGATTCGTGCAGCACCTCGAGAGCCGGAATAAGGTGGCGCACCGCGGCTTCCGTCGCCGCGATGTGAGTGGCGGTGGGGAAGGTGTCGTTGGACGACTGTGACATGTTCACATCGTCGTTGGGGTGCACTGTGACGCCGTTGGCCTCACAGATCGAGGCGATCACCTCGTTGGCGTTCATGTTGGAGCTGGTGCCCGAACCGGTCTGGAACACGTCGATGGGGAACTGATCGTCGTGCAGCCCGTCGGCGATCTCACCCGCGGCGGCGATGATGGCGTCGGCCTTCTCCGCGGAGAGCTTGCCGAGATCCTTGTTCACCTGTGCGCAGGCCGCTTTAAGCAAGCCGAGCGCGCGGATCTGGGTGCGCTCGAGCCCGCGGAACGAGATGGGAAAGTTCTCGACGGCACGCTGGGTCTGGGCACGCCACAGGGCGTTGATCGGAACCCGGACCTCGCCCATGGTGTCGTGCTCGATGCGGTATTCGCCCTCGACCACACTGTCGGTGCTCATGTGCTCCCTTTTTGTCGGTTACGGAAGTGGATATGCAGCGGTCTTGTCCCCGGTGAAATCCACCGCGGAGTATTCATTGAGCTTCGAAAGCCGGTGGTAGGCGTCGATCATCCGGACGGTGCCGGACTTCGAGCGCATGACGATCGACTGTGTGGTGCAGCCGCCACCGAAGTAGCGAACACCCTTGAGCAGGTCGCCGTCGGTGACGCCGGTGGCGCAGAAGAAGACGTTCTCTCCGGCGACCAGGTCTCTGGTGGTCAACACCCGGTCCAGGTCGTGGCCCCGGTCGATGGCCTTCTGGCGCTCGGCGTCATCGGTGGGCGCCAGCTGCGCCTGGATCTCGCCGCCCATGCAGCGGATGGCGGCGGCGGTGATGATGCCTTCGGGAGTGCCGCCGATTCCGGCCAACAAGTCGGTACCGGATTCGGGCCGGCAGGCCGAGATGGCGCCGGCGACGTCGCCGTCGGAGATCAGCCGGATCCGGGCGCCGGCTTCTCGAACCTCGGCCATCAGTTTGGTGTGCCGCGGCCGGTCCAGGATGCAGACGGTGATGTCGGAGACCGACGCTTTGCGCACCTTGGCGATGCGCTGGATGTTGGCCGCGATCGGCGAGGTGATGTCGATGAAGTCGGCGACGTCGGGGCCGCCGGCGATCTTGTTCATGTAGAACACCGCCGACGGGTCGAACATCGCGCCGCGCTCGGCCACCGCGAGCACCGAGATGGCATTGGGCATGCCCTTGCTCATCAGGGTGGTGCCATCGACCGGGTCGACGGCGAAATCGCAGTCCGGTCCGTCGCCGTTGCCGACCTCTTCGCCGTTGTAGAGCATCGGGGCGTTGTCCTTCTCGCCCTCGCCGATGACCACGACACCGCGCATCGACACCGAGTTGACCAGCTCACGCATGGCGTCGACGGCCGCGCCGTCGCCGCCCTCCTTATCACCCCGGCCGACCCAGCGGCCGGCGGCCATAGCACCCGCCTCGGTGACCCGAACCAATTCGAGGGCGAGGTTGCGATCGGGCGCTTCACGGCGACGGGCTTCAGGCATGGCTGAGATTGTCCCAGAAGCCGGTGAGCCGTCTAGACCTGGGATACTGGCTGACGTGACGACCCCGTCAGAGACCGGCATACCCCCCAAGGAGCCCAAGCCGCGGCTGCTCCAGGACGGTCGCGACATGTTCTGGTCGCTGGCCCCATTGATCCTGGCCTGCATCGTTTTGGCCGGCTTGGTGGGCATGTGCTCGGTGCGTCCCAGCGGCCCCCGCGACGGGACGCCGCCGCCGTATGACGCCCCCGCAGCCTTGAAGGCGGACGCCGAGGCGCTGGGCATCCCGATCCGGCTGCCGCAGCTTCCCACCGGCTGGGTGGCCAACTCGGGCAGCCGCGGCGGGATCGACGGGGGCCGCATCGACCCGAACGGGCAGCGGCAGCGCGCCGTCACCTCGACCGTCGGCTACCTGGCCGCATCCAAGATGTATGTGAGCCTCACCCAGAGCAACGCCGACGAGCAGGCGCTGGTCAGCTCGATCCACTCGTCGATGTATCCGACCGGCGCTCAGGACGTCGACGGCGTGAAGTGGATCGTCTACGAAGGTGGCGAGGGCACCGAGCCGGTGTGGACCACCCGGCTGGACAGCGTGGCCGGACCGGCTCAGATCGCGATTACCGGGGCTGGTAGCAGCTCGGACTTCCGTACGCTTGCCGTTGGCACGCAGACTCAGAAGCCGCTGCCGCCTGGCCGATAGGAGACGTCAATGCCCGGACCCGAATCCAATGTCCCCGGCCAGGCGGCTCCTGCCGCCGACCTCACCGGGTGGATCGGGGCGCCGTTCAGCGCGGCCGGTTTCACCCATGACGTCTACCGCAAGGGCGAGGGGCCCGGTGTCCTGCTGATCCCGGAGATTCCCGGCATTCATCCCGGCGTGCTGGCCTTGGGAAACTACTTGGTGGACAACGGTTTCTCCGTCGCGATCCCCTCGCTGTACGGGACGCCGGAAGCCCCGGCGATGTCCCCGGCGATGCCGGCGGTGCTGGCCCGTGCGTGTGTGGCCAAGGAGTTCGCCGCGTTCGCGACGAATAAGGATCGACCGGTGTCGCATTACCTGCGGGCGTTGGCGCGTGATCTGAAGGAGAAGGCCGGCGGCAAGGGTGTCGGTGTGATCGGGCAGTGCTTCTCCGGTGGGTTCGCGCTGGCCGCCGCCGTCGACGACAGTGTGCTGGCCTCGGTGCTCAGCCAGCCGTCGGTGCCGATCGCGCTGACCCTCAAGCACAAGCGTGACCCTGGGATGTCCGAGGGGGAGCTGAAGGTCATCGAGAAGCGTGCCGCCGAAGACGGGCTGTGCGCGCTGGGTCTGCGGTTCAGTGGCGACCCGATGGCGCCTGCTGAGCGGTTCAAGACGCTCAAGGATCGGCTCGGGGATGCGTTCGAGGTCATCGAGCTGGACTCGTCGAAGGGCAACCCCGGGGGGTTCGGCCGGATGGCGCATTCGGTGCTGACGCTCGAGGTGCGCGAGGTCGAGAACCAGCCGGCCTACGAGGCGCGCAAGCGGGTCGTGCAGTTCCTCAAGAATCAGCTGACGTAGCGACTACTCTCGCTCGGTTTTTCGCAGCCCGTGCTCGGGTGTCCACCACTCGATGACGAGCAGGGTGGCCGCGTCGTTGAGGTGGGTGAGCACGACCTCGGTGATATCGGCACGGAAGAGATCGCCGTCGGGTCCGTTGGTGATCGCGCCCGAGTGAATGGCCCGTCCGGCGATCTTGGCCTCGCCCGGCCACTGAGCCTCCTCGCCCTCGACCGGGTCGACCGTGGCGGTGTGCAGAGCGAACCGAGGATCACGGCGTAGGTCAGCGCCCTTGCGGGCGTTGGGCATTGAGCCGAAGGTGAGCTCGCCGCCCTCGAACGCCGTCTCGATCCCGGAGATCCGCGGCGACCCGTCGGCGCGGATTGTGGCGATGGTCTTGTGCTTGTGTGCGTCGAACAGCGCCTGCACTCGGTCGGCGAATTCTGGCACGGCCGCCTGTACAGCGCGCCAACTTTTTGTCACCCGCCGAGCGTAGTATCGAACATATGTTCGGAGGAAGCCAGTACCACGAGTATTTCGAGCCGTCGGATACGGCCGAGTCTCGTGCGCTGCTGACCAGCATCTGTGCCTCCGCTCGGGCTGAGAACCAGGAGGCAGCCCGGCGACTGGCGTCGATCGCAGAACTCTTCGAACTGCGTCGGCGCGAGCGCGGCGAGCGTGAGGACTGGGCGGTGGACACCTGGGCCGCGGTCGGCGCCGAACTGGCTGCCAGGCTACGGATCAGCCTCGGCAAGGCCGGCGGCTATCTGACCTGTGGGCTGGCGATGCGGCAGCTGCCCGACGTCGCGGCGGTCTTCATCGCCGGTGATATCGACATGCATCTGTTCCAAACGGTCGTGTTTCGCACGGGCCTCATCACCGATAAAGCGGTGTTGGCGGAGGTGGACCGGCGCCTTGCCGAGCGGGCAGGGCGCTGGCCCTCGATGACCGATGGGAAGCTGGCTTCCGAAATCGATCGCATCGTGATCACGCACGACCCCGACGCGGTGCGGCGCCGCCGCACGCGCGCCAAGGATCGAGAAGTGATCGTCGGGGACGACATGGATGGCTGCACCGAGATCATCGCGCGGTTGTTCTCCACCGACGCCCAGGCCTTCAACCAACGGCTCGATGCGCTGGCTAACTCGGTATGCGCCGATGACCCGCGAACCAAGCAGCAGCGCCGTGCCGACGCGTATGGCGCATTAGCCGTCCGCGCCGAGCGGTTGGCTTGCCAGTGCGGCGATCCGGGCTGCCCGGCAGCCGAAAAGCCGGCCCCGGCGCCCGTGGTCATCCACGTCGTCGCCGAGGAAGCCACCCTCCAAGGGCGCTCCGACAATCCGGCATATGTGTTGGGCGCCAACACCTTGATCCCCGGTGAGTTGCTGCTTGAGCTCGCCAAGCAAGCGCGGCTGAGCCCACTGATTCACCCGGTCGACCTGCCGGCCGAATCGGGCTACCGCCCGTCGCGCGCGTTGGCCGACTTCGTGCGCTCGCGTGATCTCACCTGCCGCGCCCCTGGCTGCGACAAGCCGGCCACGCAGTGCGATCTGGACCATACGATCCCGTACCCGAACGGGCCGACGCACGCGGGCAACCTCAAATGTCTGTGCCGCCATTGCCACATCCTCAAGACGTTCTGGGGTTGGCGCGACAGGCAATTGGCCGACGGCACCGTCATCTGGACGCTGCCCGGCGAGCAAACCTATGTCACCACTCCGGGCAGTGCTCTACTGTTTCCGAGCCTGATGGCTCCCACGCCTGCTCCGCAGCGCCCGCCGATCGCCGAGTCGGAAGGTGATCGCACGGTCCTGATGCCCCGTCGCAAGACCACAAGGGCGCAGAACCGTGCCACGTACATCGCCGCCGAGCGCTGCCGCAACCGTGCTCACCAACGGGCCCGCCACAGTGCGCTGTTCGGCTCCAGGCCGCCAGCAAACGACCCGGACCCACCGCCCTTTTAAGCGCCCTGGCAAAGGGCTGTGGTTTTGAGCGGGTCCATATACGATTCCCCGCGTGACCACGACCTCTGTTGAGCCGGCGACCCCGGCTCCCGCCGCCAAGCGCGGTAAGACCGTCGGCATCCTCGTCGTGCTGGTGGTGGTGCTTGCCTACATCGTCACGTTGTTCGGCTACTGGTGGCTTTCCGGGTCGGCCAAGGAACTGGAGGCATCGGGCGAAGGCAATGGATCGGAGACCACGGTCCTGATCACGCTGCAGGCACTGCGCACGGTCGACTACAAGGCCGACGCGAAAGTGCTTGTGATTCCGGCGGACTCGTTGCTGGACGACAAGCTGGACACTCTGAAAGAGGATATTGCGGTGCGGTTGCACCCGTGGAACTCGCTGGGAGACTTGAAGTTTCCGGCAGGTGCGGCACCGGCAGAGGTGACAACGACCATCGACGTCGACGGCGATGTGAACACCTGGCCGTTCGACCGTTATCAGACCCAGGGCATCAGTGCCGACCTGCTGGTCGGTGAGGGCGAGGACCGCAAGATCGTGCCGGCCAAGGTGGAGATCGCTGGCGCCCTGCAGGGCTGGGATCTGTCCAGCGAGCAGGTGGCCCCGTCGCCGGCAGCCAAGGGCGACGGCGACGCCACCCAGGTCACCTTCAGCCGCGCGCTCGGCCCGCTGGCGTTCGACCTCGGCATCGTCATCGTCCTGCTCACGCTGCCGACCATCGCGATCTTCACGTCGGTGCTGGTGATCACCAGGCGCAAGCAATTCCAGATGCCGTTCGCAACGTGGTACGCCGCAATGCTGTTCGCCATCGTGCCGCTGCGAAATATCCTGCCTGGCGCACCGCCGCCGGGTGCATGGATCGACATGGCCCTGGTGCTGTGGGTGATCGTCGCCCTGGTTGCCGCGATGGTGATGGTCGTCATCTCCTGGTTCAAACAGGTCGACTGAGCCGCAACCGTATCGATCAGTTTTCCTGAGCGATGCTGCGGGAGCGCGTGCACAATCGCTTCCTTGCGAGTCAGGATGACTTATGCGCTACGTAGCTGACAAAAATCGTTACAACGTGCTCGAATACGCGCGCAGCGGAAGAAGCGGTCTCATGCTGCCGCGCATATCGCTGGGACTGTGGAACAACTTCGGTGACGATCGACCCTTCGAAGTCCAGCGCGCCATCGTGCGCCGCGCCTTCGATCTAGGCGTGATCCACTTCGATGCGGCCAACAATTACGGTCCCCCGGCCGGATCGGCAGAGAGCAATTTCGGGCGCATTCTCGAGCAGGACTTGCGACCCCACCGTGACGAGATCATCATCTCGACCAAGGCTGGCTACGACATGTCCGAGGGGCCTTACGGGGAGTGGGGGTCGCGAAAGACGATGCTCTCCTCACTCGACCAATCTCTGTCGCGCCTGAACGTCGACTACGTCGATATCTTCTATTCACACCGACCCGACCCCAACACACCCATCGAAGAAACGATGGGGGCCTTAGCCCACGCTGTTCGGCAGGGGAAGGTTCTCTATGTTGGCATCTCGAACTATGACCCTGACGAAACACGTTCCGCCGCTGCCGCTCTCAAGGCAGAGGGCGTACCTCTGACGATCCACCAGCCCTGCTACAACATGTTCGAGCGTGCCCCAGAGCAGGGCCTGTGGGAGGCAATCACCGAGACCGGTGCCGGCAGCATCGTGTACTCCCCGTTAGCCCAGGGCCTGCTGACTTCGCGCTACCTCAACGGCGTTCCGGCCGGCTCGCGAGCCAGTGTGGGCCGCTGGATGACTGAGGCCAACATCTCCGAGGTCTATCTGGAGCGAGCCCGTGGTCTCAACTCCATAGCGCAACAACGCGGACAATCGCTTGCGCAGCTGGCGATTGCCTGGGTACTTCGTCAGCCCGCGGTGACCAGTGCGCTGGTCGGCGCGTCCAGTGCGGCACAACTCGAAGACAGTCTGCAAGCGTTGAACGGGCTCGACATCACCGACGACGAGCTGGCAGAAATCGAGGTTTTCGCCGTAGCCGGCACCGGTGAACTCTGAGTGCGTAAGCCCTTCTAATCCTCGGCCCGCTCGCCGTCCGCGGCGGCTGCCGTTGCTTCAGTCTCGGCCCGCAGGCGCCGCCGGAAGATCCGGCGGCGTTTTTCTGGCGGTTCGTGTGACGTCATCTCCACGCCCTTGTACACGGCGAGGTACACCGAGATCGTCGTGACGATGATGATCATCAGCACCGGGCCCAGCACGATTCCCCAGAAGCCGAACATCGCGATACCCGAGAACACCGCCAGCAGCATCAGCGCCGGATCCAGCCGCGCCTCCCGCGGCACCAGGATGGGCCGCAGGAAGTTGTCGACGTTGGTGACGCCGATGAGGTGGAACAGCACCACGAATAATCCGCCGCCTACGTTGCCGAAGAACATCATCCCGATGCCGAACGGGATGGTGACGATGCCGCTGCCCAGCGGGATCACCGACAGCGCGGTCAGGAAGATCGCGAAGATGAAGAACCCTTGGTGGAAGCCCGCGATGTAGATCGACGCCGCACCCAGCAGACCCTGAACCAGCGCGATGATGAACTGGCCCTTGACCGTTCCCTTCACCATGGCGCCCATCTTGGCCAGATAGAGGTCGGTGACTTCCTCACCCAGTGGGTTGAGCCGGCGGATCAGCAGTAGCAGCTGCTCTTGGTTGGTGAGCAGCGAGATCAGGACGTACAAGAAGATGATCGCCGAGGTGACCACGCCGATCACCCCGCCCGCGGCACCCTGCAGCGCGTGCAGCAGCCAGCGTCCGAGATTCTGGGAGACGCTGATCATGGTGTCGCGCAACGAGTCCGTGGTGATCGAGAAGTGCCCGAACGGCAGTCTGCCCAGTGCCTGGTTGACGTACGTCAGCGCCTGGTTGCCTACCGTGGACATATCCGCGGTCTCCACCCAGTCCGCCACGTGCACCAGCATGTGCGAAATCTGAAGCACCGCAAGCGTTAACAGCGCGCCGACCGGAATGATGACGGTGGCCAGCGCGGCCAGCACCGTAAACGTCGCCGACAGCCCGGACCCGAACCGGCCCCGGCACCGGTTGTACAACGGGGTGAACAGGTACGCGACGATCGCCGCGATCACCACCAGGATGAAGTAGTGCCGCAGGAAATACGCACCCAGCACCAGGGCGAGCAGAGTGATGATCGCCAGCGCGCGCTTCTGGGTGACGGTGAATTCGGTGTTCACCTGACTACTGATTCATCAGCCGGGTCAGGTGCTCCGCAATGTTGGGGTAGCGCTTGAGGTGTGCCCCACCGTTGAGATCGAGGATTTCGCCGGTGAGCCACGACGATTGCGGAGAACACAGGAAGGCCACCGCGTCGGCGATGTCCTGCGGCGTTCCCGCCCGCCCCAGCGCGGTGTTCTCCACGTACTCGTCGACGACACCGGGGACGACGGCCGCGCCCTCGGTCAGCGGAGTGTGGACGAAGCCGGGTGCGACGGCGTTGACCCGGATGCCACGCGGACCCAACTCCAGCGCCGCCACCTGCGTCAGCATCGACAGCCCGGCCTTGGCCGCGCAATACGCGCTCATCCCGATCGCCGGCTGGCGGGCGTTGAGCGACGTCAGCGACACCAGGGCGCCGCCCTCGCGGAGATGGCGCCCGGCATGCTTGATCACAATGAACGCGCCGTTGAGGCACACGTCCACCACCGCGCGGAACTGCTCGGTGTCGAGTTCGGTGATCACCCCGAACCCACTGAATCCGGCACAGTTCACCACGATGTGCAGCCCGCCTTCGCGAGCCACCACATCGTCGAAAAGTGTTGCCACCGTGGCCTCGTCGGTGACCTCCACCGCCGCCCACGTGTGTGGCGCACCCAGCGTCGCGGCCCGCTCCTGTGCCAGTTCGGTGTCGCGGTCGGCGATCGTCACTCGCACGCCCTGCGCCGCGAGCGTCTGCGCCGTCGCCCAGCCGATCCCGGAGGCGCCCCCGATGATTACCGCCACCCGTTCGGTCATGACACCTTCCCGTCGTTCTCCGGAGCACCCCACTTGTTCCGGACCGCCTCCCATGGATTGCCGTACCCGGCGGGCTTGCCGTAGTACGACGACTGCCGCTTGAGGTACTCCCGGGCCACCGGCGCGATCACCCGGAACAGGTAGCGCTTCCAGCCGACCTTGTCCGCGGTCTCGGTCAGCATGTCCGGCCACGAGTAGTGCTGGTGTTTGAGCACCGTCTGCGCGGTCGCCGAGTCCATCCAGTCGGTGGCGAACCAGCCGCCGTCGTTGTTCGGGTCGCCCTTACGTCCCGGCGGCAACGCGCCGACCAGGCCCATCGCCGCGGAGGTGGACTGCCCGATGTCGCCCTGCCGGAGCCGGTGGCTGTCGTCGCCGCCGATCAGCAGTGTCTGGCCCAGCACGTCGGCGGTGGTGGCCGCGGCGAACGCGAACGCCACGTCGCGCACGTCGACGGTCTGCAGCCGCCCATCGGTGGGCAGCACGCCCTCGAAGAAGATCAGATTGGGATCCATGCCCAGGTTGGGTTCGGTGGTGAGCACCCCACCCAACCGCAGGATCACCCAATTCAGGTGTGAGGCCCGCACGATCGTCTCGGCCTCGACCTTGTGCTTGCCGTAGTTGTCGTACGGATTCACCGGCGTCTGCGCGGTGAGCACATCGGTGATCCGGTACGGGTTACGAGGCCCGTATACGGCGATGCTCGACGCCTGCACCAGCCGTGGCGGTTTGGCATGGGCCTCAGCGGCTTTCACCAGGTTCGCAGTGGCCCCGACGTTGACCTTGTAGGCCAGCGAAGGTTTGGCGTAACACAGCGGCGGGATCACCGCGGCCAGGTGGATCACGGCGGCGGGGGAGACCTCGGCCAGCAGTGTCTCGACTGCGGCCGGGTCGGTGAGATCAGCCCAGCGCACATTCACACCGGAGGGCAGCTCGGCGGCGGCCTTCTGGGTCGCCTCGGTTTCGAGATCGGTGGCCACCACGTGACGGCCAGCGGCCGCCAACTGCTTGACCGTGGCACTTCCCACCAACCCGAATGCGCCGGTTACCAGCACAGCGTCGGACATCGAGCTCCCTTCCCGCGGTTAGAACGCGTTCTAGTCAAGCATGGGAGTTACGCGCCGCCACAGGTCATTGAACGCAATGCTGTCATAGAACGCCGTCCCCTTGACGATGCGATCGCCGCTGAACTGCAGGAACCACGCGTATGTGTTGCGGTACGGCCGACCATCGCGCGCCATGCCCTCGGCATCGAACAGCGCGATGACGGTGTCCCCATCGCTGTACAAGGCGCGGATGACCGGAATCAGTGGGGTGGCCATCCGGGTTGCGAGCGGGACAATGACCCGAGTCATGAGCTCTGCCCGACTGGAGTAGATGCCCGCTGCCTCGGAATTTCCGGTTATCTCCCACGTGGCGTCCTCCGCCAACAAGGGAAACGGCGAGCTGGTTCCGCTGCCCCACCCTTCGATCCCGGCACGAACGGCAGCGAGATTGCGTTGGCGCTGTTCGTCGTTCGTCATTCTGTGTCCTATCGCTTCACGCACCGGAAGCCGATGTGGCTCATGCCGGTGTCGACCATCTGCGGCCGGCGCGCCGCCGGGCGGTAGCGCATACAGTAGCTGTCCGCGCACAGGAACGAGCCACCCTTGATGACCTTGCGCGGCACCTTGAACTGCGGTTGGGCCGGGTCGTAGCTGCCTGCTTCGCAGCACGGGTCACCGTCGCGGCTGCCGGTGTACCAGTCGCAGGTCCACTCCCACACGTTGCCGGCCATGTCGAACAGTCCGTAGCCGTTGGGCGGGAAGCTGCCTGCCTCGGTGGTGCGTCCGTAGCCGGGGTCGGGGCGCCACGGAAACTCGCCGTGCCAATAGTTGGCCAGGCGTTGGCCGGGACCTTCGGGGTGCGCGCCCCACGTGTAATCGGTCTGGTCGAGCCCACCGCGCGCCGCGGTCTCCCACTCGGCCTCGGTGGGCAGGGCCAGCCCTTTCCAGGCCGCGTACGCCTCGGCGTCCTCATAGGCGACGTGGACGACGGGATGCGCGGCGCGCTTGGCGATCGACGAGTTCGGGCCCAGCGGATGCCGCCACGAGGCGCCGGGAGTCCAGATCCACCACTGGCTGAGGTGACGCAGGTCGACGGGTCCGCTGGTGCGGCGGAACACCATCGAGCCCGGCTGCAGATTGACAGCGGGTGCGCCCGGATATTCGTCGGGGTTCAGCGGCCGCTCGGCGACGGTGAGATACCCGGTGGCCGAGACGAATTCGGTGAAGTCGGCGTTGCTGACCGGGCGCGCTTGAATCCAGAAGTCGTCGACGGTGACCGATCGGGCCGGGGCTTCCTCGGGGTAGTGCCGGTCGGATCCCAGCACGGCGGTCTGCCAGGGAATCCGGACGAGCTCGTGATCAGTCACTGAAGACGGTTCGCCAGTCGTCGCGCATGCTGGCCCGCGCCCACCCGAACCTCTCGGCATGGTCCAGCGCCTTCTCTGCGCCTGCGGTGTAAGCGAATTCACGATCAGCATCGTCGTGGCAGACCAGCATCGCCAGCGACGGTCCGGGTCCGGCCGCGGCGTACTGCAGCATCTCGATATCGCCGTTGGAGTTGCCCACCGCGAGGATCGGCCGCCGGCCCACCCGTCCCCAGATCCGGACCGGTTTGACCGGGCCGTCGTTGAGGAACTCCGGTTGCGCCGTGGTCAGCAGTTCGCCGTTCTGGAAGATCAACCCCACCGAACTGCCGATCACCCGCTCGGGCGGAACCCCGTACATCGTCGTCGTGACGGGCCGCATGAAGTCGCGACCACCACCGGAGACGATGTAGTTGGTGAAGCCGAACGACTCCAGGTAGTGCAACAGTTCGACCATCGGCGCATACCCGCACGCGGTGTACGCCCGGCCAAGCGTCGGATGCTTGGCATCGGCAAAGAACGCGTTCACCCGGGCGGCGTGCTCCTCGGTGGTGATCGTGGCGTTGGCCGAAAGAACGGCCCCAGCAAGCAGTTTCAGATCCGAATCGTCACCGTTGTAATGCTTGGTGACGGCATCCCCGAACCAGGCAAGATCGCCTGCGGCCGCGGCGGTATAGGGCTGCTTGGCGCCCAGCGCTGGATCGGTCGCCACCTGTTCGGCGATCCGGCGCACCAGGAAGTCGAGCTGAATGTACGCCGGCTTCTCACACCACAGCGTGCCGTCGTTGTCGAACACGGCGATACGTTCTTCTGGCGCAACCGTATCGGCAGCACGGGCGGTGAATTCGACGATGGCCGACTTCGTGGGCCCGTCGGTCCACGACTCGAGCATCTAGTCGGCCGCCAAGAACTCTTCGAGCTTCTTGACGATCTGGTCGACGCTGAAGCTGGCCGGTGGGTGCCGCGGCGGGAACTCCTTGAATGTGTCCAGGAACGCCGATGCCATCGCCGTCGCGTAGAACACGAAGAAGTCGCGGCGCAGGAACCACTCGTAGTAGGTGTTCGACGTGATGTCGGCGTACTCGAACGGATCGGTGCGCAGGTTGAACAACTTCGGCACCCGCAGCTCGGTGAACGGCTCGGCCCAGGTCCGCAGCGTGCCCTGGCAGCGCTGTTCGGCGAACACGATCTTCCAGTTCTCGAAGCGCATCGCCACCAGTTGGGCGTCGTCGTTGAAGTAGAAGAACCCGCGTCGGGGGCTGTTCTCGATTTCGCCCATCAGATACGGCAGCAGATTGAACCCGTCGATGTGCACCTTGTATTCGATATCGCCGATCTTGTGCCCCTTCTTGAGGTTCTCGACGATATCGGGGTCACCGGCCGCGGCGACCAGCGTGGGCAGCCAGTCGTGATGCTGGATGATCTCGTTGGAAACGGTGCCCGCCTTGATCTTTCCAGGCCAGCGGATCAACTCCGGCACCCGGTAGGCGCCTTCCCAGTTGGTGTTCTTCTCGCTGCGGAACGGCGTGGTGCCGGCGTCGGGCCAGCTGTTGCGGTGCGGCCCATTGTCGGTCGAGTAGATGACGATCGTGTCGTCGGCGATACCGAGTTCGTCGAGTACGTCGAGCACCGTGCCCACGTTCTTGTCGTGGTCGATCATCGCGTCGTGGTATTCGGACTGCCACCTGCCGGCCTGGCCCTTGCTGCCGGGCTTGAGGTGTGTGTAGAGGTGCATGTGGGTGAAGTTGCACCAGACGAAGAACGGGGTTCCCGTGTCGTGTTGCCTGCGGATGTAGTCGACGGTGCGATCGGCGATGTCGTCGTCGATCGTTTCCATCCGCTTCGCCGTCAACGGCCCGGTGTCCACGATGGTCTGCTTGCCGACCGGTCCGAACTTGGGATCGTCGGGTTCCTTCGACACCTCGTCGGTGGCCTTGCAATCGAGCACACCTCGGGGCAGCGCCAGTTCGTAGAGCCGGGGGAACTGGTCCTTGTGCGGGTAGTCGAACTGTTCCGGTTCTTCCTCGGCATTGAGGTGGTACAGGTTGCCGTAGAACTCGTCGAATCCGTGCACGGTCGGCAGGAACTTGTTCATGTCACCGAAGTGGTTCTTGCCGAACTGGCCGGTGGCGTAGCCCAGCGGTTTGAGCAACTCGGGGATCGTCGGGTCCTCGGCGGCCCAGCCGATGTCGACGCCGGGCACACCAACTTTGCTCATCCCGGTGCGGTACACGCTCTGTCCGCTGATGAACGCCGCGCGACCGGCCGTACAGCTCTGCTCGCCGTACGAGTCGGTGAAGCGCATGCCCTCAGCGGCGATGCGGTCGATGTTGGGCGTTCGGTAGCCCATCATTCCGTCGCTGTAGCAACTGAGGTTCGAGATACCGATGTCATCGCCCCAGATGACAAGGATGTTGGGCTTTCCTTCAGGCATATTCCGACGCTAGGCCAATCGAGCAGCAGGCAGGCTGCTTCTCACCAACAATTCACGAATCGTGGCAGTCGCTTACGCTCGGGGGAATGCGGCGGCAGTGTGGCCTGATGGTGCTCGTGCTGGCCGCTGTGCTGGCCGGCTGTGGCGGTCATGATTCACACGGCGCGGGCGGTACGGGACCAGGCGCGCCAGTGATGCTCAACGACATCTCGGTCGCCACCGTGCTGGACGCCATGGCGAAGGCGAAGCTGCCGGTGCTCAACGCGCGCGACACGACGTCGTCGCGATGTCCGGAAGCCGGCTGTGTGCAGGCGACCGACACCGACACCGTGTCGATCCTGAAGTTTCCGAGCACCGGCCGCGCGGAGCTCTACGCCGCCGCGGTGCGCGACATGCTGCAGGTCGAAGACATCGTCGTGGTGTACGCCCCGACGCTCACCGATGGGCAGAAGGCCGCGTACGGACAGGTCGTCAAGCACACGATGTTGACACCCGTCAGCCCATAGATAACACTCGTTTCCGATGGATGCGGCAGCCGGATGGACACGCCTGGTCGATGGTCTTCGTGCTGCCGGGGAGGCACTGGATGGCCTCACCTCAGACCTCGATCCGCAGGAGCGTGCCGACGGATACCGCGCCCTGTTCCGCGCTCTGAGCAACCTCACCGGTCGGCTTGAAAGTGATTCCGAAACAGCGGAATTGGAGCCGTTCAACGGCTGGCGCGACAAGTTCTTCATGGACAACCCCGACTACCGATACTGGATCACCGACATCCGTGATGACCGCGCCTACCGGGTCGTCGGCAATGTCGGGGAATCCCGGTATCAGTCGATCACGACGTATTCGGGGACGGGCATCGCCAATGCCGTTGCGGTGGCCCGCATCGACACCGACGGGCTGGCGATCGACGCCGACGGCAACTTCGAGGTGGAGTTGCCGGCCCTCCCCGGGGCGGCATCGGTGTGGGTGCGCTACATCCACGACGTGGTGAATCCGGAACGGCCTGGGTGGTGCCGGATCGAATCCCTGGACGCGCACACGGAGCTGCCGTCGTTGGATCCGGGTGATCTGAATCGGCGCCTATCGCACCTGGGCGCCTTCATCTCCCAGATCCCGACGGCCTTCGGTATGGCTGTCGCCGACGACGTTCAGGCACCGAACGCTGTACGGCGCTGGGCGGCGATGACGGGCGGTGCGGCCTTCACCGAGCCGGGCATCGACTATGTCCGCGGCGCCTGGAATCTCGCCGAGGGTGAGGCGTTGGTGATCGAGGGGGCGGCGCCGTCGTGCCGGCACTGGAACATCGTGCTGTACAGCCGATTTCTGAATTCCCTCGATTACCGGCACCGGGTGGTCTGCCGTACCGGAGCGACCGGCACGCCCACGGACGGCCGCTATCGCTTTGTGCTCGCCGAGCGTGATCCGAGGGTACAGGGCTACGACTGGCTGGATACCGAAGGCCGGGTCTTCGGCTTGTTCGTCATGCGGTTCCTGCAGTCGGCGCGCGAGCCTGAGCTGCCGACGGTTCGAAAGGTCGCGGTGGCCGAGCTATGACGTGGAGCGCTCCGGTCCGCAGTCCCGTTGCGCTGCAGGTGTATGCGGCAGCGGAGAAAGATCGCGCCGAGCGCCCGCAGCAGTATCTCTTCGACGCCGAGGCGGTCATCCGCCGCGCGACGAAACACGGTGCCTCGACTGACGATTTCGCCGACGGCTGGCGCGACGGGCTCGACGCATTCCTTGGCTCTGCCGAGGAGGATGGGCGACTCAACGCCGTCGGCACCCGGATGGCATTGCAGGCCGCTTCCGGACGATTGACGGCGGGCGCCCAGATCGCCCAGTGCTTCCGGGACAACCCCGAGCTGCGGGCCACCCCGCTCGCGCCCCCGATCGTCATCGTCGGTGGCTGGCGCACCGGGACCACCTTCTTGTTCCGGCTCCTCGGTCGCGACCCGCGGCTGCACGCTCCGCTGCCGGTGGAACTCGTGGCGCCGTGGCTGCCATCGCCGGATCCGGAAACAACCGCCACCGCAAGCCAATTGCTGCACACCCTGAACCCGGACATGGCGTTCGTGCATCCGTCCGGACCGACTCTGCCGGAGGAATGTGTCCTGGCGATGGGCACCGACCTGCGAAACTGGGGCTTCACGTCGATGATGCGGTTGCCGTCGTATGCGCACTGGCTTTCCGACCAGGATTTCGGCGGCTCGTACGGCCGGTATCGACAAATATTGCAGCTTTTGACGTCTCGGGATCCCAGGCGGTTCGTGCTGAAAGCTCCGGCGCACACCGCGGAGCTGGATCACCTGGTCGAGGCGTTCCCCGGCGCGGTGGTGGTGCAGATCCACCGCGACATCGTCGAGACATTGACCTCCGGCGCAACACTGTTCAGTGTGTATCGCTCGACCTACAGCGATGACGTCGACGCGAAAGACGTCGGCCGACAGCAGGCGGACCAGAGCGAGCTGTGGTTCCGCCGGGCCACCGCATTCCGGGCGTCGGCTGCGGATGCACCCGTGGCGTTCGTCGATCTGGACTACTCCATGTTGGTCGACCAGACCACCGCGTGTCTGGAGATGATCTACGCCGCAGCCGATATGGAACCGATCGAGCAGGCGGACCAGTTCGTCGCGGCCTACCACGCTGCGCACCCGCGCGAGGCGCACAGCTATCAGCGGTGTACACCAGAGGATTTCGGGCTGGACCCGAGTGAACTGCGTGAGCGCTTCACCTGACGACCGATGGCGGGGGACGTCGTCGGATGAGCGCGCCGGCGAACGGTGCGAACGACTGCTTGCCGCGTGCCACGACATCGTCGGCACGGAAGGCGTCTCGGCCCTGGCGGTGCGGGCCGTCTGCCGTGCGGCGAACGTCAGCCCGCGGCACTTCTACGAGAGCTTCGCCGACGTCGACGAATTGTTGCTCGCAACGTATGAGCGTGCCGTACAAGAACTTCTGGATGCGATAGGCGCGGCAGCGGGAGCCCCCGGCGGGGATTTCGCCGATCGGTTGCGGACGGTGTTCGCGGTGGCGGCCGGTTATCTGGAGTCGCACCCTGAGTCTGGGCGAATCATCTTCCGCGAAGCGCTGACCAACGACGTGCTACGCACCCGTGCGGTGATCACGCTGCCCGCGTTTCTGGGCGCGGTGCGGCAGATGGCCCTGGAGCCCGGGCGCCCTCGGGCCGCGACGCCCTACCGGCATCTCGAGGCAACGCTGCTGTCCGGCGGGCTGGCCGCGGCCTTCGTCGAATGGCTTTCCGGCTCAGGCAAGTTCACCCGTGACCAGCTCGTGTCCTATTGCACGACGGCGACCCTGACCCTGCTGTCGACGGCGTTACCGTCTTAGCCCTTCATCTCCGCGTAGAGCTGCGTGTAGTAGGGCAGGCATTCCTTGAGCGCTTGCTCGGTGGTGTACAGCGGCACATACCCGAGGTCGCGGCGGGCCTTGTCGATGGAGAAGTAGTTGTCGATGGAGACCCGTTCCACCGCAAGCGGTTCCAGCGGCGGCTGGGGCAGTCCGAACTTGAAGTGCAGCCACTGCCAGCCGGTCAGCACCGCGTGGACCAGCCCGCCGGGGATCCAGAACGTCGGCCACTTCTCACCGCAGGCCTCGACCACCGGCCGGGAGAAGTCGAACATGTTGATCGGCTCGCCGTCGTTGATGAAGTAGGCCTGGCCGGGCGCGGAGCCGCCGGGCGCCAAATGCTCTGCGGCCAGAATGAACCCGTGCACCAGGTTGTGTACGTAGGAGTTGTCCAGCTTGGCGTCTTTGTTGCCGACCAGAACCTTGACGTGCCCGGCGATCACTCGCTCGAACAGCTTGCGGAACATGGTCTGGTCGCCACGGCCCCAAATGCCGCTGGGGCGGATCGAGCAGGTCAGCAGGCCGTCCACGCCGCTCTGGCTGAGCACGAACTTTTCGGCCACCACCTTGGTCTCGGTGTAGAGGTCGTTGAATCGCGCCGTGTACGGCAGGGTTTCGTCACCGTTGACGATGCGCTGGCCACCCATGACCACGCTGTTGGACGCGGTGTAGACGAAGCGCTTGACCCCGACGGCCTGGCCCGCCTGGATCAGGTTCTTGGTGCCGCCGACGTTGACGTCGAAGCTGCGCTTGCGGTACTCGTCGGTGACCGACGCCCCGCCCATCAGGTCGATGATCGCGGCGGTGTGGAAGATCGTGTCGATCCCGTCGACCGCGGCGGCGACGGTGGCGGTGTCGCAGATGTCGCCCTGGAGCACTTCCAGCCGCTCGTGTGGGGGCAGTGACGAAGCCGCCCGGTCGAAGGCCCGGACGAAGTGTCCGCGCTCGAGGAGCTCGGTCACCAGGTTGGCACCGACGAACCCGGCGCCGCCAGTCACCAGCACGCGGCCGAGATCGGTCGTCAATGTCGCATCACCCATGGCCGCGAGGATAACTGAAACACGTTCCAGTTTTCCAATGTTGCAGGTAACCGGCCGGGCCGGATCAGTCCTCGGCGTCGTCGCGGGCGCCCAGCGCATCTTCGATGCGCTTGCGGGCTCCGGCTAAGTGTTCCTCGCATCGTCGTGCCAGCTCCTCGCCCCGTTCCCACAGTTTCAGCGACGAATCAAGATCGAGCCCGCCTTGCTCGAGTACGCGCACCACATCGATCAGCTCGTCCCGGCACTCTTCATAGCCAAGCTCACTAATGGGCTTCGTCTCGTCTTTACTCATGTGGCTCCATCTGTCGGGCCCGTGCTGGTGGCGCCGATCGCGCCGTCGCCGACGCGGATGCGCAGCCGGGTTCCGGCCGGTGCGTCGGCGCGGGTGCGAAGAATGTCACCGTCCGCCGTCTGCACGACGGCGTAGCCGCGGGCCAGCGTCGCCGCCGGTCCCAGCGTGGCCAACCGCGCGGCGAGATGGCCGATCCGGTCGGACTCGGCCGCGACTAGCCGTTTCACGTCACGGCGGACGGCGGCGCGGGCGCGCTCGATCTCCTCGGTGCGCTGGGCCAGCCCACGCAGCGGGTCGGCCAGCACCGGGCGGCTACGTAGATGGGTCAGGTGGCGCTGCTCGCGGCCTACCCAGTTGCGCAGTGCCTGGGCGCTGCGCTGCCGCAGCTCGGAGACCAGTGCCAGCTCGGCGACGGCGTCGGGCACCACTTTCTTGGCGGCGTCCGTGGGGGTAGCCGCGCGCAGGTCGGCGACCAGGTCGCACAGCGGGTTGTCCGGTTCGTGGCCGACCGCACTGACCACCGGGGTGGTGCAGGCGGCGATCGCGCGGCACAGGGTTTCGTCGGAGAACGGCAGCAGATCCTCCACGCTGCCGCCACCGCGGGCGATCACAATGACGTCGACCTCGGGATCGGCGTCCAGCTCCGCTAGAGCTTCCACGATCTGGGCCACCGCGTTCACGCCCTGCACGGCGGTGTTGCGGATCGCGAACCGGACCGCCGGCCAGCGCGCCGCGGCCACCGTCGTCACATCGTGCTCGGCCGCGCTGGCCCGTCCGGTGATCAGTCCGATGGTCGACGGCAGGAACGGCAGCGGCCGTTTGAGTCGCGGGTCGAACAGGCCCTCGGCCTCCAGCAGTTTGCGCAACCGCTCGATGCGGGCCAGTAGTTCGCCGACGCCGACCGCGCGAATGTCGGTGACGCGCAAGGAGAATGAGCCGCGAACGGTGTAGAAGGTCGGCTTGCCGCAGACGATGACCTGAGTGCCTTCGGTGAGCTTCACCGGCGCGGAGTGCACCAGGTCACGCGAGCAGCTGATGTCCAGCGACATGTTCGCCGCCGGATCGCGCAGCACCATATAGGCCGTCGAGCTGCGCACGTTGATCTGGGTTAGCTGACCCTCGACCCACACGCTGCCCAGCTTGTCGATCCAGCCGGCCACCCGGATGGCTACCGCACGGACCGGGTACGGGTTCTCCGCAGAGTTGGCCTGGGCGGTGGTCACTTCGCGGACGCGCGGGTGATCCTGTTGGCCAGCAGAGTCTGGAACGGTGCGCGGGCCTTGGAGGCTTCCTCGTAAGCCAGCAGCGCCTCGAGATCGGCAACGCTCAGCGACTGCAGGCGGGCGCGCAGCTGAGCCAGGGTGAGCGACTCGTAATCGAGCTCCTCGGCGATCTCCGGTGCGCTGGTGGTCGTGGTCGTCGCCGAGCCCTGCGCCTTCGTGTCGACGCCGTCGGTCACCGTGTAGAGGGCGAAGCGGCCCTCGGTGAGGCGCTCACCGTCGAGCACGGGCCCGTCGCCGTCGCCGGCGGAGTCCTCGTCGAAGGTCGCCCACTCGGGTTGTTCGTCCTTCGGCGGGAAGATGTTCTCCAGGGCGGAGTCGCCCTTGATCACCAGGTCGGCCAGGTCTTGCTGCACCTTCATCACGATGTGCGCGATGTTGCTCGCCACCGTCATCGGATACATCAGGATGGTCTGGGGCAGCTTGCGGGTTTCCTCCAGCGCCGTCACGGCGGCGCCGACCAGCAGACGAACCCCATATGGTGCTGTTGCCATGGCAGACAGCCTACGGCTGGCCCCGCTAGGTTGCGGGAACGTACCCTTGAAACCATGCCGCCTACCGTCAACATGGGGATTCCCGGTGCCGCCAGCTCGGTCACCGGGGGTGCGACCGGCAAGCGGGTGCTGCTGGCCGAACCCCGTGGCTACTGCGCCGGGGTGGATCGCGCCGTTGAGACCGTCGAGCGGGCGCTGGAGAAGCATGGTGCCCCGGTCTACGTACGGCACGAGATCGTGCACAACCGCTACGTGGTGGACACCCTGGCCAAGGCCGGTGCGGTGTTCGTCGAGCAGACCGATGAGGTGCCCGAGGGCGCCATCGTCGTGTTCTCCGCCCACGGCGTCGCGCCGACAGTTCACGAAGAGGCCGCCGCGCGCAATCTGAAGACCATCGACGCCACCTGCCCGCTGGTCACCAAGGTGCACAACGAGGCCAAGCGGTTCGCCCGCGACGACTACGACATCCTGCTGGTCGGCCACGAAGGCCACGAGGAGGTCGTCGGGACCGCCGGTGAGGCACCCGACCACGTCCAGGTCGTCGACAACCCGGACGCCGTCGACAAGGTCACCGTGCGCGACCCGAACAAGGTCATCTGGCTGTCCCAGACCACGCTGAGCGTCGACGAGACCATGGAGACGGTGCGCCGGCTGCGGGAGAAGTTCCCGACGCTGCAGGACCCGCCCAGCGACGACATCTGCTACGCCACCCAGAACCGTCAGGGCGCGGTCAAGGCGATGGCCCCGGAGTGCGACCTGGTGATCGTGGTCGGCTCGCGCAACTCGTCGAACTCGGTGCGCCTGGTCGAGGTCGCTCTGGGTGCCGGCTCGAATGCGGCCAAGCTGGTCGACTACGCCGAGGACATCGACTCGGCGTGGCTGTCCGGGGTCACGACCGTCGGCGTCACGTCCGGGGCGTCAGTTCCCGAGATCCTGGTCCGGGGCGTGCTGGATCGGTTGGCCGAGTACGGCTACGGCACTGTGCAGCCGGTGACCACCGCCAACGAGACGTTGGTGTTCGCGCTTCCGCGCGAGATCCGTCCCGCCCGCACCTAGCTCAGCGCGCCGAGCGTAACGCCACGGCGGGATTTGGGCTGATTTTTCGCCCTGTGGTTACGGTCGGCGCGGCCGCATCGCAATTGAACTCGAGAGTGAACTCACGCAGAGCTCTACTCGAACTTTTCCTGCAAGCTTTCAATCTCGCCGCGAGGCAAGGTGATATCGCCCGGTCAGCGGTCGGAGCGCCAGGACTCGGCGTCCCACTCACTTGTGCGACGTGGCCGGGGCTGCTGACGCGGATCGTCCTCGCCCTCGCCGCGATACCGCACCCGCGACACCGGGTGGTGGCTGCCGCCATCCCCGTTGGCCCGGCCCGGCGGCCGCTGCCGCGGCGGTGGCTCATAGGGCGGATACGGCTCGTAGGACGGGTAGCCCTCAGACGGCTCGAACCGGCTGCTGCGCTGCGGCGCGCCGTAGGGGTCACGCCGTTCGCGTGGCACCCGCGATTCGCGAGGCTCGCGAGGTTCACGCCGGGACGGCGAGGGCGTGCGGCCGTTCTGGTCGCGCGGCTGGCGCCTGCGCCGCGGGGCATCGGTGAAGTCGGGATCGTCGTCCGGGCGCGGGCGACGACTCGATGAGCGGCGGGGGCGCTCGGGCGCCTCGGTGATGTCCTCCAGCGGGGGACGAGCGTGCCGGGAGCGGGTGGGCGCGGGGCGTTTGGCGGGCCGACCCGAGCGGGGCTGCCTTCGTGCGGTGGCGGGGCGTTCGATGCCGTGCTTGGGTGCTTGCTCGACGTCGTCCTCGTCGACGTTGCCGCGGCGTAGGCCCGAGAGTTTCGCCGCCAGCCCGGCGAACAAGCCAGGCGCCGCATCATCGTCGTCGGCATCGGCGGGGGCGGCCGCCACTGTCGATCGGCTCGACATCGCGAAGTACCACCGCACCAATCCGATGAGCAGCACGCCCGCCGAGGTGAACAGCATCAGCGGGAAGCGCTCGATCAGGGGGTAGCCGAAATTGATCAGGGTGTCCTTGATGCCGGTGAACTCGGCGCCGTGGAACAGGAAGTAGGCACTCGGCACGGCGACGAACAGGATCAGCGGGGGCTGGATGACCGCGGTGAAGATGCTGGACTGCCGAACGGCCAGCACCGCGGCCACACAGCCGACGGCGTACAGGGCGCCGAAGACGTTGCCGAGTTCCTTGTTGCCGGCGCCGGCATCGAACGCGAATCCAATTGTGGTGGCGATCACAGCAATCAGGACGGCACCCCACCACGGCACGCCGGGGAGATTCGGATGCGCCGAGCGATTCGCGGCCGCCACCGACGACCTGGCTCGCTGTGCTGACACACGTAGACCGTACCGTTTCCGGCTCAATGTGGACCGTCGGCGGGGCCGCGAGCCGACGGGTCTGCCAGACCTTTCTCCTAGACTGTGTTCCCTGTGAGCCTCAGCCTCGGAATCGTCGGTCTGCCCAACGTGGGGAAATCCACCCTATTCAATGCGCTGACCCGCAATAACGTGCTGGCAGCCAACTATCCATTCGCCACGATCGAGCCGAATGAGGGCGTCGTTCCGCTGCCCGATCCGCGGCTGACCAAGCTGGCCGAGATCTTCACTTCCGAGCGGATCCTGCCCGCCCCGGTGACCTTCGTCGACATCGCCGGCATCGTGAAGGGCGCCTCCGAGGGAGCGGGCCTTGGCAACAAGTTCCTGGCGAACATCCGTGAGTGTGACGCGATCTGTCAGGTGGTCCGGGTGTTCGCCGACGACGACGTGGTCCACGTCGACGGCAAGGTGGATCCGAAGTCCGATATCGAGGTGATCGATACCGAGCTGATCCTGGCCGACCTGCAGACGCTGGAGAAGGCGGTGCCGCGGCTCGAGAAAGAAGCCCGCAACAACAAGGACCGCAAGCCGGTGTACGAGGCCGCGGTGGTGGCCCAGCAGGTGCTCAACGACGGCACGACGATGTTCGCCGCGGGCAAGAAGGTGGATTCGGGGCTGCTGCGTGAGCTGAACCTGTTGACCACCAAGCCGTTTCTCTACGTGTTCAACTGCGACGAGTCGGTGCTCACCGATCCCGAGCGGGTCGCGTCGTTGCGGGAGATGGTCGCGCCGGCCGATGCGGTGTTCCTCGATGCCAAGATCGAGGAGGAGCTCCAAGAGCTCGATGACGAGTCGGCGGCCGAGCTGCTGGAGTCGATCGGGCAGACCGAGCGCGGGCTGGATGCGTTGGCACGGGCCGGTTTCCACACGTTGAAACTGCAGACCTATCTGACCGCAGGGCCAAAAGAGGCCCGCGCGTGGGTGATTCATCAGGGCGATACCGCACCCAAGGCGGCAGGCGTCATTCACACCGACTTCGAGAAGGGCTTCATCAAGGCCGAGGTCGTGTCGTTCGACGACCTGGTTGAGGCCGGGACGATGGCCGCGGCCAAGGCTGCGGGCAAGGTGCGGATGGAGGGCAAGGACTACGTCATGGCCGACGGCGATGTGGTGGAGTTCCGCTTCAACGTCTAAGCCACGCGCCTAATCGAAGTACTTCACAAGGCAGAACTCATGTCCCTCGGGATCGAGCATGTTCAGTACGACGCCCTCGTCGTAGTCATGTCGAACGCCCGAGAAGCCTCCGCCGAGTTCCTCGACCTGTCGACGGCCGGTGTCGATGTCGTCGACCTGCACGTCCAGATGAATGCGTACCTTGTCGGCCTTCGACTCCGGTACACGCTGAAAGGTGAGTCGGGGTAACGGTCCCGAGCGCGAACCGACAGTCGCCCAATTCAGATCACCTCCGTGCTCGTTCGAGGCTTCGATCCCGAGGAGTCGTCCCCAGAACTCGGACATCCGGACAGGATCGATGCAGTCGACCGTCACTCCGGACCAGCGGTTGGCCATGTGCCGAGTGTGGGGGGTATGTACGCGATCGGCGCACTTTTTGTACACGCGGCCCACACTCGCGAGGTGCTCAATCGAACGTGCCAAGCTGTGACGTTGATTGGCAACGCGACGTGGTGGAGTTCAGGTTCAAAGTCCAGGAGCGTGTTAGTTTGAGCGGCGTGGCGGCGATGTCTGCCACACTCTGCGCTTCCAGGTGAACGACTACCTGAATCATTGCGGAGGGGCCTGAACTGATCAGGACATGTCCGAATGGGGTGCTGCGCTTCTTTGGCGCGCCACTTTGACGAAAGGACATGACAGTGACCAGTAAGGACGACAAAAACCTCCAGCAAGTGCTCGACAAGATCGAGTAGCCCGCGATGAGATTCGCCGAGTGCGGGAGTCTTTATGGCATGGGAACTCTGAGTTACACCGCGACCGTGTCTCTTGACGGCTACGCCGCCGACGCCGACGGCGACTTCCAGTGGTCAGCCCCGAACTGCGACGTGTTCGACTTCCATGTCGAGCGCATGGCAGAAGTATCGACCGAGGTACTGGGGCGCACTACCTACGGATTGATGCAGTACTGGGAGACCGATCCGACCGAAGAGGTCTGGAGCCCAGCAGAGCAGGAGTTCGCCCGACGCTGGCGGCGCATCGAGAAGGTGATCGCGTCGTCGACGCTGACTGAGGACGACGTCAAACCGGGCCGGGACCGTCTCGTGCCCGACCTCAGCTTGGATGAGTTGCAGCGGATCGTCGCCGGCGCGACGGGCGTCGTCGAGATCTTCGGGCCCACAGTCGCGGGCCCGGCGATCCGTGCCGGCCTGGTCGAGGAGTTCCAGTTCTTCGTGGTGCCGAAGGTGGTGGGCGGCGGCCTGCGCGCCCTACCCGACGACGTGCGTCTCGACCTGACGCTCACCGGGCACAGCATCTTCGACAATGGCACCGCTCATCTGCGCTATGTGCCTGGCTGACGCGCGCGGGCCTACAATTTCGTAGGGAGATTTTTGCGGGATGGGGGGCCATGTCGGTAATCGGGATCGTCGCCTCGATATGGCTGGGTCTTGGCTTGATCGCTTTGGCCATCGCAGTGTGGCAGGAGTTGCCATTAGCGCTTTGGATCATCGCGGGCCCGCTGCTCGGCCCCTACAGCTTGTTCTGGGTCGCTGCAGCGATAGCGACAAGCGCAGGCTGCCGCCCTATGACGATGGCTCCACTCCCTACGCGGCCGGATGGTTCCACTAGCGGCGGGTCACTACCGCGCAATTGCGGGGAGCGGATTCGGTACTCACGTGATGGACCACATTTCGAGCAGTGTCCGGATGGTGGCGACCAGAGCCAGCGGTTGATCCAGCATGGGGTGATGGCCGGCCGCCGCGAGTTCAACAAACGGGCCTCGCAGCTGCAACATACTTCGGATGCGGTCGGCCATCTCGTCTGATACCAAGCCGGCCTCGGATCGGATATACCCGATGCGGCAACGCATTTCGGCCATCGCGCGTTCGAGCTTTTCCTCGTCCGCAGGTAGCCGGCCCATGCGGACGTGAAAGATCGCCGGATCGAACTTCCAGAACCACCCTTCCGGCGCATGACGTACCGACTGGTCGGCGATATGGCTCCAGATGTAGGGGAGCACGATGCTCTGCGCGGGCACCGGGGTGAATCGTTCGAGGATTTCCTCCTTCGACTGATATCCCTTCGGCCGGTTACTGCGATCGCGCAGCCGTGCCTCTTCCGGCGCCTCATCCCGTAACGGTGTATCGATGTTGATGATGCTGTCGATCTGCTCGCCATAGCGGCTGGCCGCAGCCGATGCGACGGAGCCACCCATGCTGTGGCCGACGATGGTTGGTCGCCCCGACGGTCCTTCGGCCTCCGCTGCTGCCAGCACTTCGCGTGCCCAGGTGCGCGGGCGATACTCCGTGCGAGTCCCGCTGTCGCCGTGGCCGCTGAGGTCCGGTGCGATGACCCGGTGGGTTTTCGAGAAGAACGGTGCGATGTGGTCCCACCATCCCGAATGGGCGGCCCCGCCGTGAACGAGCATCAGCGGGGGCAGATCGCGGCTTCCCCACGTGCGCAGGTGTATCTGGCAATCGTCAACGTCGATATCGGAATGCTCGGGCTTCTGGGCTAATGCTGCTACGAACCAGTCCGGCAGGCTCTCAGGTGGTGGGGATTGGAGCGCCGGTCGCTTCCGTCCAATGAGCGCCACCGCAATCAGCTACCACGGGAAACGAGATCGTGGAGAACCGATTTCATCGATCCTGATCGCAATGACATCGTCACCGTTCCCATTTATGCCTGCAGCAAATCGGCCAGTTCGGTGATTCTACTCGGCCGAATACCGTTTCTTGACTCAAGGTCGGCCATCGAGGATGGTGCTGAAATGAGCAAGGTCCCAAGCCGCAAAGCACGCCTGGCGCATGCCGCCCAGCATGCCGAACTCTGGAATGCAGGCAAGAAGGACGAATGGGTGGCCTCGTGGCGCACGATCTGCCCCGGCGAGGTCCGGATGTTCGACCCCGTCGGCACCGAGGAGAAGCACGGCTTCGCGGCCGCCACCTCCGACGCGTTCGACATGTTTCAGTCGATCCTCACGATCAACATGATCACGGTTCAGGTCAATGGCAACGAGATGGCCTGGGTGTGCGAAAACCACTTCGGCGCCGAGCCCAACGTTCAAATGTCCTACAGCATTGAGACTTTCACGTGGGATGACGACGGTAACCTACTGATCAAGACGTGCTACCCGATGCCTGAGTCGGTCGATTCCGGCAGTGACCCCTACGCCCACCTCCTCGACCAACAGCAGTAGAACACGCGTCACGCGTAGCCGACCCACCCGCGAAACGTGAACGCCGAGAAGAACTCGGTGACGCCGGTGAAGCCGGCCTCGAGCAGAACCGCACGGTCTTCTTCTGGTGACAGGACCGGAACGCCTGTCGCGATGGCGGAGCGCGCCTTGTTGACGTCGGCGGGGTCGATGCCCGACGCGATGAGGTTCGCGACGTGCCGCCCTATCCACAACTCCCGCTCGTCGGAGTCACCTTGCGGAAAGCTCAGGTGCGCAACGACAAACGGTGCGCCAGGTGCGAGCCGCTGCCGTACCTGAGCCGCGGTGTGACGCCGTTGGTCGTAGGGCAGGAAGTGCAGCGTCAACAGACTGGTGGCCGCGGCGAACGGCCCCGACGGTGCGTCGTCGATGTACCCGTGGTGCATGCGCACCCGAGACGCATGTGCCCGGAGGTTCTGCGCGGCGAGATCAAGCATGGCGGCCGACGGGTCCACGGCGTCGAACGTCCAGCCGGCCTGAGCCTCGGCGAACGACCTCGTCTCCAGTCCGCCGCCTGCCCCGAGTACCAGAATCCTGGCGTCGGACTCCGCGCGTTCGTCGATGAGAACCGTGGCCAGGCGGTGAATGTCGCGGTATGCGGGCACCATCTGCGCGGCCCGCTCGGCGTACATCGCGACATGGCCTGAGTCGTCGAAAGGATTTGAGGTCACGACGCGATGGTGCCGACGCCGATACAGAGATGGCAAGGAGATTTGCTGATCAGGCAAAGCTAGAGGATGTGCCGCCTGCGTGCCTCGGTGATCGAGTCGCCGCGCTTGCCGACCCCGAGTTTGATGTAGATGCTTTTGAGATACCACTTCACGGTGTTGATCGTGACCCCGAGGTTGCGGGCGATCTGCTTGTTCGACAGTCCACGTTCCAGCAGGCGCAGGATGTCGATCTCCCGCGCGTTGAGCGGCTCTTCGGGCAACGGCGATCGATCCGCGACACGGGTGATGACGGGAATCGCCGCACTACGGGCATCGGCGTGCGCGGTGGCAAGCAGACGGGAGAGATAGTTGGCCGGCACCTCGGGAAGGCCGGTCGGCTGTCGGCTGATTCGGCTGGCCTCGCGAAGCTGAGCCAACATCGTCACTATTTCCGGCCCGGCATCGATAACTGTACGGACCAGTCCGGATCGAGCGGCGGTCACCAACGCGGGTACCAGTACCTCGGTGGCAGCTGCGGTATCTCCGCTCAGGTACCGCACTTTCGCCAACTTGATGCTGGTGGCTGTTTCTCCGTATCGCCAGCCGACCATCCTGCTTTCGTCCCGCATAGCTGCGAGGATGCGGCACGCGCTCTCGAAGTCGTTGTTGGCGCGCAGGATTCGAGCTCGCATTCCACGCTGGTAGTAGCGTACGGCGAACGTGATCCCGTCGTTTCCGGTGGCGACGTCATTCGCACTGCGAGCGAGCGCGTCCTTGGCTCGGGCGATGTCTCCGACGGCGAGATGCAGGCGCAGGGAATCGCTGTAGAGGGCCGCCGACAGCCGAGGCATCGAAAGGTGTTGCGCGGTATAGATTCCCTCTTCGAGTAGCGCCAGGGCGTCGTCGATATCGCCGCGAAGGACTCTGATCCGGGCCAGCGTGCTGTAGGTGGCGATCATGAAGTCCGCGACGCCGCTTTCCGCCCCCAGCTCGTGGCACCGCTCCAAAAGTGTTTCGGCCGTGTCGATATCGCCGTGCTCATAGTGCACTCGGCCGAGCAGCGCGCCGGCAAGACGCGCGGCGTGTGACTGCCGCCCGGCCATGCGTTCGGCCACCGCCAGGGCCTCGGCATAGCGACTTTCGGCGCTGATGAGATCGAGTCGGGCGAACGCGGCCAAGCCGGCGAAACACCGCCCGTACACACCGGCGAATGGGCCGACGGCGGTCTCGTGAAAAGGGGTGGCCCAGCGCTGGCGCGCTTCGGCCGAGTCGTAGGCGAAGTTGTGGATATCGACGAAGGTGCTGATATTGGCCGACACCGCGACCAGGAAGGGCCGGTATCCGGAATTCTCGACGAGGTACGGGGATACCAGGTCTGCGGCTCGGTCGATGCGGTCGCCGTAGACGTCGATACATGCCTGCACGACATTGGCCTCGCCAAGAACGCCCGCCGTCGCGCTGTCGGGTGCCGAGCCCAGGGCGGCGCGGGCCAGGTCGAGTGAGACCTGAGCCTGCGCACTGCGTTGCAACAGGCAGTTGGCCCAGGCGATCGCGATGTGCAGATTCGGCCGATCGGTGAGCAGGGGTTTGGGCAGCTTGTTCACCAGCGCGAGCAGGGTGGCCATCCGGCTGTGTTCGACCAGTGACATGGCCTGGCTTTCCACCAGATCCACCGCGGCGCGCCCGTCACCGGCATTGAGGGCGTGTGTGACGGCCTCGCTGTACAGCTCGTGATCGGCGAACCACGCCGATGCGGTGCGATGCAGGCCGACGATCTTCTCGCCATGATCGCGCTCCAACCGCTGGCGCAGGTATCCCGCGAACAGGTGGTGGTAGCGAAACCACTCGCGGTTGTCGTCGAGCGGACGCAGGAACAGATCCAGCCGTTCAAGGTCTTCGAGGATCGCTTGCCCGCGGGGCTGGCCACTGACTGCGGCGGCGAGCCCACCGCACAGGCGCTCGCAGATCGAGGTGGTCAGAAGGAAATCGAGGAGATCAGGTGGCAGCGTGTCGAGGACGTTCTCGGCGAGGTAGTCACCGATGGAGTGGTGGCGCCCGGAGAAGTCACGGATCAACGCCGACGGGTCGGGGCTGTTGCGCAACGACAGGGTCGCCAACTGCAATGCGGCCACCCAGCCTTCGGTGCTGGACCACAACGTGTGCACGTCGTCACTGTCGAGGTCCAGAGCATTGAGCTCGAGCAGGAAGGCAGCCGACTCCGTCTGGTCGAAACGGAGCTGCGTGGCATCGATTTCGTAGACCTGCTTGCCGACTTTGAGTCGCCCGATCGCCGGTGCCCGCGTTCGACTCGTCACGATCAGATGCAGATTGTCGGGTCCGGCGTCGAGAAGAAACTCCAATACCGCTGTGGCGCCTTGCCCTTCGATGAGGTGCCAGTCGTCCAGCACGACCGCCAGCGGCTGCCCGTATTCGGCACACTGATTGATCAACTCGGCCAGCACGTAGCGCTGCGCGTCGTCGGACTCCTGTTCCAGCAGCCCGCCAAGTCCGGCACCCACGGTGGGTTCCACCCGCCGAACCGCTTCCACCAGATGGCCGAGGAACGAGCCGGTGTCGTTATCGTCGCGACCCAGTGTGATCCAGGCGACCGGTACCCCGTCGGCGCTCAGCACCCGCTGCCACTGGGCGGCCAACGTCGTCTTGCCGAAACCGGCGGGGCCGTGGATCAATACCAGCCGTTTGGTGCTGCCGGCTCGCAGCAGATTGATGAGGCGCTCACGGGTGATCAGTCCGCCGTCCAAGGCCGGGGCCCGCAACCTCGTCGACACGACCGGAGCGGGCTGCCTCCTTGGCTGCATCCGCCTTGCCTCCCCTTTTGGCTTTCGATCCGGCCGCTGTTCGGCGTACCGGCCATTGTGATGATGTCAGGTATACGCCCTAAGCGAAGCCTCAGCTAAGCATTGAGGTGCTTTGCTGCAGTTCGGGTGGTCCGCGTGAGCAAAACGGGTGGCGGCACAGTCAAATTTCATCCTCGCAGCTAATTTGACCTCAACGGTGCTATCCATGCGCGCGTAGATGGGGCCGCCACACCATCCCGAGGACGTCATGACCGACTTCAGCGACCAGGCCATCGCAGGTGAGGGCCTGGTCGCTGCGTTTCAGCAGGTCGTGGAGTTACCCAGCGAGGTTGTCGTCGGCTACGAGGCGCTCGCCCGCTGGCCCTCGTTGGACAATCCGTCGCCGATCGACATCTTCTACCGCGCCGCGCAGACGGGTCGTCTTGATCGCCTCGACGAGCTCTGCATTCGTGCTGCAACCCAGGGTGCCGCGGAGCGCAATTTCACGCCAGGGTCGCTGTTGCTGGTCAACTGTGAACCAGTGACGCCGACGGTCGACGCCGATGTTGTGAGCGCGGCCGGCGCGTTTCGTCTGACCTTCGAGATAACCGAGCGCGGCCTATTGACCAACCCCCGGCATTGCTGCGCAAGGTCGCGGCGTTGCGGTCGCTCGGGTATGCGATCGCATTGGACGACATCGGCTCCCACCCTGATTCGCTGGTATTGCTCGACGTCGTCGCGCCCGACATTCTCAAGCTCGCGCGACCCTCGGCCAGGGCAATTGGTTCGGTACTCCCGGCGAGGTGACCAGCCCGTCGGAACCGTTCGAGTGGCCTGCGCGGCGGGCTCAGTGGCCCGTCGAGCATCATTCGACGATGGAGCTGGCCATCGCGGGCCTGCCCACCCGGACGGTGCGCAAGCAGACTCTGACTGCCCTGTCCCACCACATCGGGGGTTTCGCCGCCACCGCGCAGAACGCCCCGATCGTCCTTGCCACCTTGCATCCCGATGAGCAGATGGATCTGCACACCGAACAGATGTACTCGGCCATCGCCGAGAGGTCGCCACTGGTGGCCGTGTTCGGTCAAAACGGGTCGGGTGGCCTCGGTCCCAGGGTCCGCGGGGTGACGCTGGACAAAGGCGATCCGCTCTTGCGTGAGTCGACGCTTCTGGTGCTCGGACCCGAAACCGCGTGCGGGTTGATCGCGCGCGAGCGTCCCAGTCCCGCAGTGCATTCGGCTGATGCCGAGAGGCGGCGGTTCGACATGGTGATCACCTATGACCATCAGCGCGTGACGGCGGCGGCCCGGCCTCTGCTCGACCGGCTGGCTTGATTATGTGCTGTCAATGCCACGAAATTGAATTCGCTGCGGGTTATTCGCGGCGCCAACGCCTGTCGGCATAGCCACCAGAGACCTGGGCGATTTTGACGAATTCCACAACGTATTTCGCTGATCCGCGGGGGCGTCAACCCGATCCGACGACGTGTAACGGCGGGTCGGATGAGTCGAACGGGTTGGGCTTACCGTGCTCAACCTCGGTCGTCCTGGTGTCCACCTCGGCGACGAGATCCTCGCGATCGACGGTGCGCGGAAGCTCGCGAAACTTCGGATTCGATTGTTGATCCCCCATGGCCGGACTTTATGGCATCTCCATGTCGGAGGCCATGCTTAGGCTCCTGCAGCATGACCTTCATTTCGACTCGCATCATCACCGCCGACGTCCCACAGCTGGTCTCGTTCTACGAGCTGGTCACCGGCATTGCCGCGGTGTGGGGCAACGAGTTGTTCGCCGAGATCCCCACGTCCATCGGCACCTTGGCCATCGGCAGCGATAAGACAGTGCCGCTGTTCGGGGTGGGATCAGCCGAACCGGCGGCCAACCGGAGTGCGATTCTGGAGTTCATCGTCGAGGACGTGGACGCGGAATATCACCGCCTCCGCGACCATCTCGACGAGGTCGTCACCGAACCGACAACCATGCCGTGGGGTAATCGCGCGCTGTTGTTCCGCGACCCGGACGGAAATCTCGTCAACCTGTTCACCCCGGTAACCGACGAGGCCCGGGCGAAATTCGGTGCCGCCGCGCCGCGCTAGTATCCGCGAATGCGTGGAACACGGACGTCCAGGGTGTGTGTCGGCATGATCGCTCTCGCACTGATCACTGCGGGGTGTGGGGGTTCGGGCTCCGGCGGCCAACAAGCCACCACCGGCGCACCGGCCACCTCGACCACCCCGGCCGCCAAGCAGGCGGTCGCCTTCGGGACGTCGATCGACATCGCCGCGGACGGCGGCACCGCGACCTACACCGTCGACAACCTGCGCCCGGTGCCGCCCGACGCCCAGATCGTCCCGGCCAAGGGCACGATGTACGCCGTCGACGTGACGATCGTCGCCAAGACCGGTACGACGGCCTACAACGGCTTCTGGTTCGTCGCGCGTGCCGCCGACGGGTCGAACATCGCACCAGCCGTCGGTGCGGTCCAGCCGGGCATCACCTCCGGGAAACTTCCGCAGGGTCAACAGCTCGCCGCTCACATCGCTTACGATGTCCCCCAGGGCAAGACGATCACCGCGATCATGTTCCGCGATCCGAAGGGCAAGCTGTTGGCGGTGTGGGCGACGGGGTAGCGGGTATGCGACGCACTCTGAGACGGTCGATGGCGGCACTCATCGGGTTAGCCGCGCCGATAGCGTTCGCGTCGGGTGCCTTCGCCGACTCGGCCCAGTACACCATCGACCAGCTGCAGGCGCAGGGCTACATCGTCGCGATCAACTGGGTCGACGGCAACACCGGTGCCCCGTTGTCATCGTGTCGGGTTGTGGCCGTCCACAATCCGGACAGCTCGCCCGGTGAGTCGAGCACGGCGACCACCGTCTACGTCGACTTGGCATGCCCGCGTCAACAAGCGCCCGTCGGTATCGGCGTCGGTATCGGCTGAGCCGCGGCCAATCAGTCTGCGATGACTTGGATTTCGTCGCCGAGCCGGTAGGTCTCGATCAGCGGCAAGGCGTCTCCGCTCCAGAATCGTCCAGGGTCGAACCAGTTCTCGTTCTTCTCGGTGGTCAGCAAACCCATCTCCTCGTAGGTGATGGCGACCGTCTCTGCACAGTAGGCGGTCTGCAGCCCCATTTCTCGCTCGGCAAGTTTGCGCTTCTCAGCAGACTCGCGAACCTTCTTGTGTACGAAGGGGATTCCGCGGGTCCAGTCGCTGACGGTGGGGAGCCGGCCGCGCAGCCAGCGACCGGTCAGCCGCGCGGTCGAGGGAAATGGGGTGCCGTCCATCCGGGCGATCACCTCGAGCAGTCGGTCCTCCTGTTCGCGGGTGACGTGCGGGGTGAGCTGGCGCAGCCAGCAGCGCTGGCCGTAGTGGTGCAGCCATTGTTCGATGGCCTCGCGGGCGTCGTTGAGTTGCACCCCCCGGTGATTGGTGCCCGTCCATAGATCCAGGAGCTTGTGGCCGAGTTCGGCGTGCCAGATCAACGGGGGCAGATCGTCGATGGCCACCGTCATGCCGACGTGGTTGACGGGTGCGTTGGTCAGGGTCTGGATCGCCCGGTCGGGGCCGGAGCCGCCGCGGAACAGCCAGACGTCACCGGTGCGGGTCTCGTTCAGCGCCTGTGTCAGCGACACGGTGTGCTCGGTCACCAGCGAAGCATAGTGTGATCGCATGCGTGGCATCTGGAAGTGGATCGGGCTGGCCGGTGCGGCCGGCGTCGTCGCCGGTGGTGTTCTCGTCGCGCGGGACCAGCGCCGGCGCGAGGCCTATACCCCCGACGAGATCCGCGCCCGGCTGCACCAACGGCGCGCCGAGGCGACCGCAGCCGCCAAGAACTAGGCGGCCACCGCGTAGAGCCGGTGGGTGCCGCTGAACCCCTTGAGTTCAGCGTCGCGCCCCTGGTCGAAGGACTGCTGATCGCCCACCGCGGTGCGTACGGACTCGCTGACCAGGATCTCGCCGCCGTCGGCCTGGCTGGCGACCCGGGCGGCCATCGCCACGTTGCGGCCGAACACATCATCGCCACGCAGCACCGACTTACCCATATGGATGCCGATCCGCACCCGAATACTGTTGTGCCGCGCCCGTTTTGCATCGCGCTCGAGCGCGCGCTGGAGTGCCACCGCACAGCTCACCGCGGCGGTGGGATCGGCGAAGGCCACCATGAATCCGTCGCCCTGGCTTTTGACGACGTGGCCGTCGTGCGCCTTGACCAGTCGACGGACCAGCCGGTCGTGGCTGCCGATGAGCCTGACCCACGCCCGGTCACCGATGCGCTCGTTGAGCGCGGTGGACTCCTCGATGTCGGAGAACATCACCACCAACTTGCCGTCGGGGGCCAGCCGGACCAGATCCGGGCGCTCGACGTCGGCCCAGTCCGCGAGTTCCTCGATCGAGGACCGCACCGCACCGCCGAAACCCTGGGTGCGCACCAGGTTGGCGGTCTGCCAGACGGTCTTGACCGCTTCGCGACCGCCCGTCCACAGCATGTTGCGGGTGTCCAGACGGGCCCGCATCTCCTGCGCCTCGCGCTCGCTGGCCTGCAGCCGGGAGCGCAGCACGAGCAGCGCGACAGCCTCGCCCACGGCCAGTACCGCCAGAACCGCTGCCGCGATCGTCCAACCCACTCCTGCGCCGCCCTCCGGTCGGGGATGCTGAATTGATGATGCCTCCCTACTACGAGAGCAGATTCATCCGGGCCAATCACCCGGATCGGGCGCAGGCGATCTGGCTGCGCTGGACGCTGCTGATGCCGGCGCCCGGGGAACCGGTCGCCGACGTGTGGGTGATGCTGTTCGACCCGGACGGCGTCGGCAATCGCGCCATCAAGGTGCCGCATCCGATGACCGAGGCCGACTATCTGTCCGATCCGTGGTCGGCCAGGATCGCCGACACCGTGATCGACGACGTGCACGCCCGAGGGACACTCGACGGCGCCGCCTGGGACCTGGCCATCGCGCCCGGTGACGAGCCCGTGGTCAAGCTGCTCACCGACCGCTCCTATACGGCCAAGTTCCCGACCGCCAAGACCCAGGTGCGCCACCCGCTGGCCCGCTTCGACGGCACGGTCGCGCTCGGCGACACCTACGTCGCGGTCGATTCGTGGCGGGGCAGCGTCAACCACAACTGGGGCAGCAAGCACACCCCGGCCTACGCCTTCGGTCAGGTGTGCGGATTCGACGACCACCCGAACTCCAGCCTCGAAGTCGTCACCGCGCGCGCCGCAGTCGGGCCACTGCGGTTACCGGCGGCGACCTTGTTCGTGCTGCGGCACGCCGGGTGGGAGGTCGCGGTGCGTTCGGTGCTGGCCGCCCGGCACACCCGAGGGTCCTACGAACCGTTCCGTTGGACGTTCGGTGGGCGCGCCGACGGCTTCGAGCTGCGCGGCGAAATCATTGCCGAGCCGCGCGATGTCATCGGGCTGAGCTACACCGACACCAACTCCCAAACCAAGTACTGCTACAACTCCGCACTGGCGGACTGCCGAATCACCTTGTCCGGCAACGGTCTTGATACCGAACTCGCCGCGTCACGGCGGGCGATGTTCGAAATACTCACCGACGAACGACACGCCAGCGTGCCAGTGCTGGCCTAACGACCGCGTCAAATTATTGGCAGATTCGGCTGGTTTGGCCCCCGCTAGCTGCGTAAACTGCGGCCGTGGGGGAGAGCTTGTCCTGGCCCGTCCTGAGGCGGGATAAGGAACTTGCCGCGATCCAGGCGACGCTGCATGGTCGGCCCGGTACCTGCGGCACGTTGCTCCTTGGCGACGCGGGCGTCGGCAAGACCACGCTGGCCCGGATGGCCGCTCAGTCGCTGCGCACCGGCGCGGTGTGGGTGGCCGGGACCGAGTCGGCTCGCGAGGTGCCGCTCGGGGTGTTCGCACACCTGCTCGGCAGCCGTATGTCCGCCGACCCGGTGGCCATGTTGACCGACGCGATTCACACCGTTCGCCGCGAGAAACTTGCCGTCATCGGGATCGACGACGTCCACCTTGTCGACCACCTGTCGGCGACCCTGCTGCATCAGCTCGCCGTCGAGGGGGCCGTGCGCATTGTCGCGACAGCCCGCAACGGCGAGCCGATCCCCGACACGATCACCGCGTTGTGGAAGGACGGCTATCTGGCCAGGCTTGATGTCGCCCCGTTCACCAAGGAAGAGGCGCTCGAACTCATCGAGACGGCGCTCGGCGGTCACCTCGAACAACTGTCGGCCGACCTGATGTGGGAGGCCTCGAGCGGCAATGCGCTGTTCGTCCGGCACCTCGTCGAAGGCGCGCTGGAGGCGGGAACCCTGCGGCGGGTCAACGACGTCTGGCAGCTGCGAGGCGAGGCAGGTGTCGCCGCGAAACTGGCTCCACTGCTCAGCAGCCGGCTCGACCGGTTGCCCGACGACGAGAAGCGCGCACTGCAGCTGTTGGCCGTGTCCGAGCCGGCGGCACTGGCGGTCATATCCGAACTCGTCAGCAGCGACACCCTCGAGCGCGCCGAGCGTCGCGGCCTGATTCGGATCGTCGCCGACACCGGTACCGCCGATATCCACTTCACGCATTCCGTTATCGGCGAGGTCATTCGGCGCGACCTCGGGCAGGTCGCGAGCCGGCGGCTGCGGACTGACGTGTTGACCGCGATGGACCTGCACCCGCCGCAGAATCCGGCCCAACGGCTGCGCCGCGCGGAGCTCTCTTTGCATGCCGATGGGAAAGTCGACGCCGAATTCCTTTCGCGCGCAGCCGAAGACGCGATCTCACTGATGAACATCACACTGGCCGAGCGGCTGGCCCGCGTCGCCGTCGCCCAGGGTGGCGGCCTGGTGGCCAGCGAACTGCTCGCGCGTACGTTGCTGTGGCAGGGCCGGGCGCCGGAGTCCGAGGAGATTCTGGCGTCGTTCAACCCCGACGCCCTTAACGAGTTCGAGCTCACCCGTTGGGGGATGGCGCGAATTGCCAACCTGCAGTGGTCGATCGGCGACAGCCAGGCCGCCGCTGAGATCCTCAAGATGCTGCAACAGCGCATCAGCCGCCCGAGGCTTCGGCCGGTTGTCGACGGCCTCGCTGCCGCGCTCGCGGTGCTCGACAACCGCCTCGAGGAGGCCGCCGCGCTGGCCGATCAGGTGCTGGCCGATCCAACCGCGCCGCCGATGGCCGTAGGGTGGGCCGTCTTCGGTGGCGGCATGGCCGCGGCCCTGAAGGGGTCCACCGCCGACGCGGCACGAATGGCCGCCCGAGGCCACGAGGTCTACGACAAGATCGACGCCCTGCTGCGATTCCTGCTGTCGTTGGGTGAGGTCCGCGCGCTGACGCTGGCTGGGGATTTCGATGCGGCACAGGCGTGCTCGGGCGACATTGTCCGCATCACCTCGCCCGGTCAGTACCGCGCCCGCGCGATGGCCAATGTCCTGGCCGGCACAGTCGAATTGGGCCGCGGCCAATTGGATGTCGCGGTGGGTCGGCTGGAGGAGACCCTGGCCGCGCTCAGTGGAGAGGCCGCAGCGTCCTGGAATCTTCCCGCCAGAATGCTTCTGGTGCAGTGCTATTGCGGTCTCGGTGACGACGCGGCAGCTGCCCCGCTGGTGGCCGAACTACGGGAACTCGTCAGCCGTGGCGCGACGATGTTCGAACCGGCCGTCCGGATCTCCGAGGCGTGGCTGGCAGCGGCCATGGGTCATCTCAGTGGCGCGATCACCGCGGCAATCCAGGCCGCTGATCTCGCCGCCGCATCGGGACAGCGCGCGATCGAACTGATGGCCTTGCATGCGGCCGCGCGCTTCGGCGACAAGAGTTGTCTGCCGCGGGTGGTCGAGGTGGCGTCAGTGATCGGCGGCCCGCTGGCCGCGGTCGATGCCGAGCACGCCATCGGTCTGATGAACGGTGATGGGGCAGCGGTGTTTTCGGCATCCCAGCAATTCGAACGGATTGGCGCCCTACTGTCGGCGGCCGACGCCGCGGCACAGGCGGCCGCGCTGTTCGAGGCTGCCGGGCAGCGGCGCAACTCCTTGGAGGCCGCGGCCGCCGCGAATCGTCTGGGCACCGTCTGCGGTGGACTGAAAACCCCTGCGCTGGCGGCCGCTTCGCAGCCGCTGCCGTTGAGTCCGCGAGAGCGCGAGATCGCCCACCTGGTTGCCCGTGGGTTGTCCAACCGCCAGATCGCCGAGCGCCTCGTCGTGTCGACACGCACGGTGGAGGGGCACCTGTACCGGATGTACCTCAAGCTCAACCTGACTCATCGCGACGACTTGGGCAAGATCATCCGTCGCGAGGATGACGACCCGTCTGATTGACTCCTGCGCACCGATGCGCCAAGCGTGCGGGGTGTCGTTGACAATCGTCGGCGGTTTCACCGATATTCCCCACGTTCGGCGGGTGACGGGCCGAGTCCGGTGACCTAGCGGGTGACGAATGAGACGACGGCCTCGCTGAAGGCGTCGTTGTCATCGCCGGCAGCGGTGTGACCGGCATCGGCGAGTTCGACGAATTCCGCGGCAGGCACCTTGGCCAGGAAGTCCTGCACGCCTTCGGCGCTGACGACATCGGAGAGCTTGCCGCGGATCAGCAGGATCGGGATCGTCAGGTCGATCGCGGCCTGCTCGAGGCGCTCGACCCGAACGAACGGATCGTCGTCGGGAGCGGTGAGGAACGCCGGATCCCAATGCCAGAACCAGCGGCCTTCGCGGTGTCGCAGGTTCTTCTTCAGGCCATCGAGGTTCTTCGGCCGTTTGCGGTGCGGCAAGTACTCGGAGATGGCTTCGGCGGCCTGCTCCAGGGTCTCGAAGCCGTGCACATGGCTGAACATGAAGTCCCGGATCCGGGCGCTGCCGCCCTTCTCGAAGCGCGGCACCACATCGACCAGCACCAGCTTGGTCACCTTCTGCGGCCCGGCCTGCTCGGCGACCAGGATGCTGGTCAGCCCGCCCATGCTGGCCCCGATCAACACCACCGGCCTGCCGATCTGCTCGAGCACCAGCAGGACGTCGGTGGACAGCGCGTCCACGGTGTACTCGGCGTTGGGCGCCCGGTCGCTGTCGCCGTGTCCGCGGGCGTCCAGCGCGATCACGTGGAAGCCGTGGTCGGCCAGCACCTGCCCGGTGTTCTTCCAGGAGAACCGGTTCTGACCGCCGCCGTGCAGCATCAGGATCGTCGGCCGGTCGCCGACCTCCGGCGCGCCGCGGTTCCACTCGTCGGCCACCAGGGCGAGTTCTTTGTCTCCCCGGAACTCAACGGTCTGCGAACCGCTCGTTGTGCTGCTCACGGGCATCCTCTCGGCCGAACCTGAACAGCACGTTACCCAGAGGTGTTCGCGATGACTTTCGGCACCCCGACAGGTCAACCCCAACGACACCCAACGAAGGAGACCGCCCGTGCCCACCATCACCCCGTCGCTGTGGTTCGACGACGACCTCGAGGAGGCGATGCGGTTCTACACCGGCATTTTCCCGAATTCGTCCATTGAGTACGTCAACCGCTACACCGAGGCCGGTCCCGGCACGCCCGGCGAGGTGCTGTCGGCCGGATTCAACCTCGACGGCACCCGGTTCGTCGGGATCAACGGCGGCCCGGTGTTCTCGTTCACCGAGGCCGTCTCGTTCCTCATCGAGTGTGCTGACCAGGCCGAAGTCGACTACTACTGGGACGCGCTGGTCGCCGGCGGCCAGGAGTCGCAGTGCGGCTGGCTCAAGGACCGGTTCGGGCTGAGCTGGCAGGTGGTGCCCACCCGGCTCTACGAGCTGCTGTCCGACCCCGACGCGGCGCGGGCGGCGGCCGCGACCACCGCAATGCTCGGGATGCGCAAAATCGTCATCGCCGATCTGGAGGCTGCCGCAGCGCACCCGTGACGGCGCTCACAGGGCCTACCGGTAGCCTTTCGCCCCAGTGCGGGTGATCCGGCCCGTAGTGCCGCAGAGGGAGAGCAATGGCTGACGAGCCTGCCGCGTCCGAGGACGAGGCCGCCACGCCAGAAGAGGCTGACACGCTCGAAGACGCCGAGGAGACCACCGAGGCCGCGACCGACGAGCCCGGCGAGACGGTGGCGACCCCGGCGCCGAAGCCCGGGTGGTCCCACGTTCGGCTGGCTCTGGTCGTCGGGACGGTTATCGTCGTTGCCCTCGGCGCGCTGGTCGGCTGGCTCGGCTATCGCGCCTACGACGCCAAGAAGACCGATCAGCTGCACGAACTCTTCGTCAGCGTCGGCAGGCAGGGCGCGATCAATCTGACCACCATCCACTTCGACGAGGCCGACAAGGATGTGCAACGCATCCTCGACTCGGCTACCGACGCGTTCTACGACGACTTCGCCAAGCGGTCCCAACCGTTCATCGAGGTGGTCAAGCAGGCACAGTCGAAATCCGACGGTCAGGTGACCGAGGCCGGGCTGGAGTCGATGACGGAGAGCGAGGGGCAGGTGCTGGTCGCCGTCACCGTCACGACCTCCAACGCCGGTGCGGCCAACCAGCCGCCCCGCTCCTGGCGGATGCGGCTGACGGTCAAGAAGACCGGTAACGACGAAGCGAAGGTCTCGAAAGTGGAGTTCGTGCCGTGACGACTGACAAGCCCGATACCCCCGATCCCGAGGTGGTCGAGGCCGAGACCACCTCGGTGGAGCTCACCGACGATCCCGAGGACAGCCCAGCGGGGCTGGAAACCGAGGCTGCGGCCACACCGAAACGGCGCTTCAGCCTTGCGAGTGCGGTGGCTTTCGGACTCCTGCCGATCCTCGCTCTGCTACTCGGCGCGGGTGCGGGATACCTGAAGTGGGAAGACTCGTCGCGGCGGGATGCGGCCCGGGCCGGCACCGAATCGGTGCAGGTCGCCAAGGACGCGACCATCGCGCTCTTGAGCTACAAGGCCGAGACCGTCGAGAAGGATCTCGGTGCGGCGCGTGACCGGCTCACGGGAAGTTTCCTGGACGCCTACACCCAGCTGGTCAACAACGTCGTCATCCCCGGCGCCAAGGAGAAGAAGATCTCAGCGGTGGCCCAGGTGCCTGCCGCGGCATCGGTGTCGGCCAAGCCCGACCACGCCGTGGTGCTGCTCTTCGTGAACCAGACCGTCGTGATGGGCACCGACGCGCCGACCAACACCGCCTCCAGCGTCCGGGTGACACTGGACAAGGTCGACAACCGTTGGCTCATCTCGGGGTTCGATCCGGTCTAGCGAACGGGGGGTTTCGATGACGGAGCCACGCTGGATTGACGTCTCGGCGCCGGCGGTGCAGCTGCGCGCCCTGACCTGGGGACAGGATGACGGTCCGATTGCCTTGTGCCTGCACGGTTTTCCCGACACCGCCTACGGATTCCGAAAGCTGGCACCGCATCTGGTGGCCGCCGGCTACCGCGTGATCGCCCCGTTCATGCGCGGCTATGTCCCCTCGTCGATCCCGACCGACGGCAGCTATCACATCGGGGCGGTGATGGACGACGCGCTGCAGGTGCGCGCCGCGTGCAACCCCACCGACGCCGACGTCGTCATCGGCCACGACTGGGGTGCCGCCGTCGCCACCGGCCTGGCCGCGTTGCCTGCCACCCCGTTCGTGAAGGCCGTCGTCATGTCGGTGCCGCCGCCTGCGGCGCTGCGGCCGCGGGTCGGCAGGCCGCTGGCCAACCGGAGCCCCCTGCTGCGACTGGTGCCGAGGCAGTTCGTGCGCAGCTGGTACATCAGCTACTTCCAGCTGCCGTTCCTGCCGGAACGCTCACCGTCCTGGATCGTCCCGCTGCTGTGGCGGCGCTGGTCACCCGGCTACAACGCTGCCGAGGACCTGCGCCACGTCGACGCCGCGATCGGCTCTCCGGACCGGTGGCGCGCCGCGCTGGGCACCTACCGCGCAACCATCCGCAACACCCGTCCGCCGTCCCGCTACGCCGAACTGCATCCCCGGTGGCTCGAGGCGCCCCGGCTGCCGACCCTGTACCTGCACGGCAACGACGACGGTTGTATGACACCGGAATTCACGCCGTGGGTACGTGACATCCTGCCGCCGGGCAGCGACGTGGCGATCATCGAGCACGCCGGGCATTTCCTGCAGCTCGAACAGCCCGACGTCGTGGGCAAGCGGATCGTCGACTTCCTGTCGGCTACTTCTGCTTGAGGCTGGGGTGGCTGCGGGCCAGCATCGGCAGCAGTAGCCGCTTCGGCGTGAGCTGATAGACCACGGTGGCTGCGTGGTTGAGCCGCCCCGGTACGACGACCGGCTTACCGGCGGCCAGCCCGTCCACGGCTGCTCTGGCCACATCCTCGGCCGACACCCACAGCGGTTTGGGCAGCGCGGCCTCGGCGTCCGCGTCGGAGATGCCTGCGGCCTCGCCGAATCCGGTCTTGACCGGGCCCGGGCACAGGGCGGTGGCCGTGACGCCGCTGGGTTTGAGTTCCTCGCGCAGGGCGTAGGTGTACGACAGGACGAAGGCCTTGGCCGCACCGTAGACGGCCTGGCCAGGCAGAGGTCCGAAGGCGCCCAACGAGGCGACGTTGAGCACAGCGCCGCGCCGACGGCTCACCATGCCGGCCACGAACCGGGTACACAGGTCGACCACCGCGGCCACGTCGACCTCGACCACGTTCAACTCGGCGCCGGGATCGGCGGCGGACACCGGACCGGTGGTGGACAGCCCGGCGTTGTTGACCAGGATGTCGACTTCGAGGCCGAGGGCGGCCACCCGGTCGGGGAGTGCAGCCCGATCGGCCGGCTTCGAAAGATCCGCTCCGACAACAGAACTGGGACCACCGAGTTCCTCGGCCAGCGCCGTGAGCTGTTCGGTGCGCCGGGCCACCAGGACGACATGGTGGCCGCGGGCGGAGAGTTGCCGGGCAATCTCGGCACCGATGCCCGATGAGGCTCCGGTGATGAGCGCAGCGCGGTTGGGACCAGGAGGCGGCAGCACCTAGCCAGCCTAGGACAATGGTCAACATGGCAGCCAGCAGAGCGATGACCGCGGTTGACGCGCAGATGTTCTGGTTGTCGGCCGTCGTTCCCAACGACCAGCTCGTGGTGTACGCCTTCGACGGCTCGCCCGATGCTGTGGACGCCGCGATCGCGGAGCTACGGCAGCGGGCGCAAGCGTGCGACGAACTGCGCCTGCGGGTGGTCGAGCGCGGTGGATGGCGCTACCCACGCTGGAGTCCCGGTGAGGTCGGCGCCGAGCAGTTCGCTGTCCACCACGGCGGGGGAGTGGACTGGCAGGGTTGCTTGGACACCGCGGCCGGGCTGCGCGGCGACACGCTCGATCTTCGCCGAATGACTTGGCGCGCACACATTTTCCCGAAGGTTTCAGGAGTGCCCGGGGCCGGCGGGGTCGGCTCGGTGGTGGTGCTGCAGACGGGCCACGCGTTCGCCGACGGTAGCCGGGGGACCGCGCTGGCTGGTGCGTTGCTGGGCCGCGAACAGCCGGTGCCGGTGCCGGTCACGGCCCGGCGCGGGTTCCTGCCGGTGCGCGGAATCGCCGCCGCGCGGGCGCATCGCAAGCTGGTCCGCGACACCGAGGCGGGGCTGGTGCCGCCGCCCCCGCCGGGATGCCCGTTGCTCAGCATCAACCAGCGGCCGCTCGCCACGCCGGTGGTGCGAACACTGGTGCTGCGGCGCGATCAGCTTGCCCGTCCCACCGTGACGATCGGGGTGCTGGTTGCGGTCGCCGATGCGCTGGCGGGGTATCTCGCCGCGCGGGGTGAGGACACCTCGACACTCGGTGCCGAAGTCACAATGGCCGGGCAGCAGGATCCCGGCGCGCACAACAACTTTCGCAATGTCGGCATCGGCTTGCACCCTGAGGTGGACCGGGCGCGGCGGGCCGAGCTGATCAGCGCTGAACTGGCCGCCCAGCGCCGCCGCGGCGAGCACCCGGCGATGCGGGCATCGGCCGCCGCGTCCGCGGCCATACCCGCCGCGCTGTTGCGGTGGGGGGTGCGGCAGTTCGATCCCGATGCGCGGGGCGCGACGGTCACCGGCAATACCGTGGTGTCCAGTGTCAACCGCGGGCCCGCCGATCTGTCGTTCGGCGGATTCCCCGTCCTGCACGCCGCCGGGTTCTCCGGGCTGTCGCCGATGATGAGCCTGACCCACGGTGTGCACGGGCTCGGCGACGCCATCACGATCAGCGTGCACGCTGACCCCGAGAACGTCGACGTCGACGACTATTGGGAGCGGCTGGGGGCGGCACTGTCGGGCTGAACATGTGCTGTCGCCCGCATGAAGCCCAGTTGACACCGGCTATGGCCAATTGCCCCAGATGATAATTACTGTGCCATGGCGGATGTGGCTGTGGTGCGGTGGCTTCAAGCTGGTGCGGTGGCGGCCGGCGTCGGTGCGGCGATGCTCGCGGTACCGGCGATCGCGTCGGCCGACGAGGGTGGGGCGTCGACATCCACCGCGACCTCGGCGCGCGGCGCGACGCATCGGCCTGCGGTTCACCCGCGCAGTGCGCGGGTTGCGGCGCGCCCTGTCGCGACTCGTCAACAGGCGACCGCACGGCCAACGGCGGCATCCCGACGCCCTGCCCGGGTGGTCACGGCGAACGACGACCCGAGCACGTCCACCGAAATCGTCACCGGACTGTTCCGCGAGATCCTGCGGGCCGACCCCACCGCCGACCAGTTGGAGCGCTACACCAACCTGCTGAACTCGCAGGGGACCGCGGCGGTGGTGAGCAGCCTCTACAAGTCCACAGCCTTCCGCCAGCAGCAGGTCAACAGCTACTACCTCGAGCTGCTCGGACGCGCTCCCACGGCAAAGGAATTGGCGATCGGAACCATGGAATTGCGGATCGGGGTTCCCGAGCCGCTGGTGGTGGCGCAGATCGCCAGCACCCGGGAGTTCTACCGGGAAAGCGGCGGCACCGCCGACACCTACGTGCAGTTGCTCTACCGCGGCGTGCTGGGCACCCCCACCGACGCCGCGCAGGCCGCCATCTATGTCCAGCGGCTGCAGTCCGGTCAGTCGACGCAGATGATCGCCGTGCAGTTCATCAAGGCCGACCCGTTCCGTGCGGTGAAGGTGCAGGAGATCATCCAGGTCGCCCTCGGCCGGCCCGCCACCGACGCCGAAATCGCGTACTACGTCGACAACTGGATCCGCAACGGCGGGCTGGCCGGCACCGCGACGAAGATTCTGAACAGCACCGAGAACATCGAGCGGATGACGACCGGCGGTGTGCCGCTGCCCGACATGGTCGCCGTCCACCAGCTCCAGCAGATCCTGATCGCCGCCTACGACGAGGATCCCGACGGCTTCGTCAACCTGTTCAACACCTACCTCAAGACCGACCCGGTCACCGGTGAGCAGTGCCAATCTACCTGCAATACACCACTTTTGAACTTGATCATCACTGGCGGATCCACCAGGGGAATCCCGAACCAGGCCATCACGGTCACCCCGATCACCGCGGCGGTGAGCAGCCTGATCCCGTCGCAGAACGAGATCGACGCGCAGAAGGCACTGGAAGATCCGCTGCAGGACCCTGACCTGCTCGAGGATTACCTCGCCGGTGGCACCGTGCTGGCCAAGAGCGTCATCCTCACCGCCGACAACGGGCTGTGGATCGTCGACGGCCACCACCGCTGGGGCGGGCTCTACGTCATCAATCCCTACTCGCAGCTCAGCTCGATCGACCTCGGCTACGTCCCGAACGCTCAGGAGGCCCTCAAGGAAACCCAGGTCGCGATTGTCGCGGAACAGGGCTACCTCAGCGCGGAAACCGTCAGCGGCGACAACCTCTACACGATGAGCAAGGACGAGTTCGACGACATCGTGGAAGAGCTGATCGACAGCGGTTCGGACAAGGACAAGATCATGAAGGTCTTCAAGAAGGAGAAAGACCTGACGAGCATGTCGCAGATCCAGGATTACCTGTGGGCCAACGTGCTTCGGATGCGCCAGTTCAACCAGCCGATCGAGGGCGCCACCAGCCGGGGCTACATGCCGCAGCCGCCCAACAGTGACTACCAGCCGCTGATGCACTGGATGGAAGGTGGCGCGCTGAGCTACACCAACCCGGTGATCGGCTACGTCGGCTAGGCATCTGCACAGCACGGCGGTTGATGCTCTAGGTTTACCTGCGTGACTGCCTACAGTGTCGGACTGCTCATCCTGCGCGTGGTCCTCGGCCTGACCATGGCCGCCCACGGCTACAACAAATTCTTTGGCGGCGGCCGGATCAAGGGCACCGCCGGCTGGTTCGAAAGCATCGGCATGAAGCCGGGCACCTTCCACGCCCGGGTGGCGGCCAGCACCGAGATGGCGGCAGGCATCGGTCTGGCCGTTGGGCTGCTGACACCCGTCCCGGCCGCCGGGTTCGTGGCACTGATGCTGGTTGCGGCCTGGACCGTGCACCGGCACAACGGCTTCTTCATCGTCAAGGAGGGCTGGGAGTACAACCTGGTGCTGGCGGCCGCGGCCGTCGCGCTCGCCGCGACCGGCGCAGGCAAGTACAGCCTGGACTACGCGCTGTTCCACGGCACGAGCGTCTACCCCTGGCTGCACGGCTGGTGTGGACTGCTCATCGCGGTGGTGCTCGGTCTGGGCGGCGGCATCGGGCAGCTGGTGATCTTCTACCGCCCGCCCGCCAAAGCCTGACTTTTCCTCGCGAGCAGACGAAAAGGACTCCGACACACCGCGACATTGAGCACGTTTGCGTCTGCTCGATGAGACAGTCCCGCCGCGCGGGAATTCACGCCCACCGGACTAGAACGCGTTCTAGTCTTTCCGGCATGGGATTTCTGAAGCAGGAAGTACCCGTCATCGACTTCGAGACGTGGAGCAAGGGCACGCGCGCGGAGCGGATCAAGCCGATGGCCCGGCACTGGGCCGAGGTCGGCTTCGGCACTCCGGTGGTCCTGCACCTGTTCTATGTCGGCAAGATCCTGCTGTACGTCTTCGTCGGCGCACTGTTCGGTCTGGCCACCAAGGGCATCGACGGGTTCACCAACATCGGCACGTGGTGGTCGGAACCGATCGTCTACGAAAAGGCCGTCCTGTACACGATGCTCTTCGAGGTCGTCGGCCTCGGCTGCGGCTTCGGCCCGCTGAACAACCGCTTCTGGCCGCCGATGGGCTCGATCATTTATTGGTTGCGCCCCAAGACGATCCGCCTGCCACCGTGGCCGAAACTGGTTCCCCTGACCAAGGGCGACAGCCGCAGCCCCGTCGACATCGCGCTGTATGTGGCGTTGATCGTGATGATTCTGGTCGCGTTGTTCTCCGATGGCACCGGGCCGATTCCGGAGCTGGGCACCACGGTGGGTCTGTTGCCGACGTGGCAGATCGCGGCGGTCGTCGCGCTACTGGCGCTGGCGGGCCTGCGCGACAAGGTGATCTTCCTGGCCGCCCGCGGCGAGGTCTACGGTGCCTTCGCGGTCGCGTTCCTGTTCGCCGGCGTCGACATCATCATCGCGGCAAAGCTGGTGTGCATGGCGATCTGGATCGGTGCGGCCACGTCCAAACTCACCCGGCACTTCCCGTTCGTCATCTCCACGATGATGTCCAACAGCCCGGTCGTGCGGCCACGGTTCCTCAAGCGGATGTTCTTCAAGAAGTTCCCCGAAGACCTTCGCCCAGGCCGGATGTCGCACATCCTGGCGCACTTCAGCACGGCCATCGAAGGCTTGGTGCCGGTGGCATTGTTCTTCTCGCACGGCGGCTGGCCGACCGCCATCGCAGCCTTCGTGATGGTGTGCTTCCACTTCGGCATCCTGTCGGCGATCCCGATGGGGGTTCCGCTGGAGTGGAACGTCTTCATGATCTTCTCGGTGCTGTCGCTGTTCGTCGCGCACGCCCAGATCGGGATCACCGACATCACCACCCCGTGGCCGATCCTGCTGTTCCTGGTGCTCGCCACGACGGTGTTCCTCGGAAACACGGCCCCGCGCTTGGTTTCGTTCCTGCCCGGCATGCGCTACTACGCCGGCAACTGGGACACCACGCTGTGGTGTGTGAAGCCCTCCGCGGAGGCCAAGATCGAGCAGAACCTGGTGACGATCGCCAACATGCCTGCCGCCCAGCTCGAGAAGTTTTATGGCAGTAAGGAAGCCGCGCAGATCCCGCTCTTCATGGGATATGCGTTCCGCGCTTTCAACACTCACGGCAAGGCCCTGTTCACTCTGGCCCACCGCGCGATGGCCGGACAGAACGAGGACGACTACTCCATCACCGACGGCGAACGCATCTGCAGCATGGCGATCGGCTGGAACTTCGGCGACGGGCACATGCACAACGAACAGCTCATCGCCGCGATGCAGAAGCGCTGCCAGTTCGAACCCGGTGAGGTCCGCGTCGTACTGCTCGACGGCCAGCCGATCCATCGGCAGCGACAGGAGTACCGGCTGGTGGACGCGGCGACCGGGGAGTTCGAGACCGGTTACGTCGCCGTCGCCGATATGGTCGACCGTCAGCCCTGGGACGACACGCTGCCGGTGCACGTCGAATCGGGGGCTGACCGAACGGTTGGTTGACCCCGCTCGAAGGCTGCGTGAGGTGCGGTGCTAAAAATCGAAGATCAACTACTCATCTCACGCAAGGAGAAGGTCGATGGCTGAAGCGGTCATTGTCGAAGCGGTACGTGCGCCGGTCGGCAAGCGCAACGGTGCACTGTCCGGTATCCACCCGGCCGAGCTGTCCGCTCAGGTCCTCAACGGCCTGGTGGAGCGCGCCGGTGTCGACCCCGCGCTTGTGGACGATGTGATCTGGGGTTGTGTCATGCAGGCCGGCGAGCAGGCGCTCGACATCGCCCGCACCGCGCTGCTCTCCGCCGGCTGGCCCGAGAGCGTCCCGGGCGTGACCGTGGATCGCCAGTGCGGTTCCAGCCAGCAGTCGCTGCACTTCGCGGTTGCCGGCGTGGTCGCGGGCCACTACGACGTCGTCGTCGCCGGGGGTGTCGAGTCGATGTCGCGCACCCCGATGGGCGCCTCACTGGCCAACGGCGGCAACCCTTACGGTGAGTCGTTCAAGGCCCGCTATACCAAGACCCCGAACCAGGGTGTCGGTGCCGAGATGATCGCTGAGCAGTGGGGCTTCAGTCGCACCCAGCTCGACGAGTTTTCGCTGCGTTCGCATGAGAAGGCCGCGGCCGCACAGGATTCCGGTGCGTTCAAGGATCAGATCGTCGGCATCAAGACCAAGGACGCCGACGGCAACGACACCGTGGTGCTCGAAGACGGCGGGATCCGCCGCGGCGGCACCGTGGAGTCGATGGCCAAGATCAAGCCGGCCTTCCGCGAGGACGGTGTGATCCACGCCGGCAACTCCAGCCAGATCTCCGACGGTTCGGCCGCCCTGCTGATCATGTCTGCGGAGAAGGCCAAGGACCTAGGCCTCAAGCCGCTGGCGAAGGTGCATACCGCGGTGCTCGCCGGCGCCGACCCGGTCATCATGCTGACCGCGCCGATCCCGGCCACCCAGAAGGCGTTGGCCAAGTCCGGCCTGACTGTCGACCAGATCGGCGCGTTCGAGGTCAACGAGGCCTTCGCCCCGGTCCCGCTGGCCTGGCTGAAGGACATCGGAGCCGACGAGGCCAAGCTCAACCCCAATGGCGGCGCGATCGCGCTGGGCCACCCGCTCGGCGGCTCCGGTGCCCGCATCCTGGCCACGCTGCTGTACCACATGCGGGACAACAACATTCAGTACGGCCTGCAGACCATGTGTGAAGGCGGCGGCCAGGCCAACGCCACCATCCTCGAGCTGCTGTAGGTATGACTGACGTCGAGACCCCCGCCGCTCTCTCGGAGCGGCGGGGCAACGTCCTGCTGATCACCATCAACCGCCCTGACGCGCGCAACGCCGTCAACGGCGCGGTCAGCACCGCCGTCGGTGACCTGTTGCAGCAGGCCCAGGACGACGCGGACGTCTGGGCAGTGGTGATCACCGGTGCCGGTGACAAGTCGTTCTGCGCCGGGGCTGACCTGAAGGCAATCTCGCGGCGGGAGAACCTCTTTCACCCGCAGCACCCGGAATGGGGCTTCGCCGGCTACGTCCGGCACTTCATCGACAAGCCGACCATCGCCGCGGTCAACGGCACTGCGTTCGGTGGTGGCACCGAGCTGGCCCTGGCCAGCGACCTCGTGGTCGCCCAGGAGAGCGCCAAGTTCGGCTTACCCGAAGTCAAGCGCGGCCTGGTCGCCGCGGCAGGCGGGGTGTTCCGCATCGTCGATCAGCTGCCGCGCAAGGTGGCCATGCACTTGCTGTTCACCGGCGAACCGATCACCGCTGCCGAAGCGCTTGAGTGGGGCCTGATCAACGAGGTGGTGCCCGACGGCACCGTCGTCGACGCGGCTTTGGCTCTGGCGCAACGCATTACCGTGAACGCGCCGCTGGCCGTGCAGGCCAGCAAGCGCGTCGCGGTAGGCGTCGACGACGGGGTCATCACCGCCGACGAGATCGGCTGGACGCGCACTATGAAAGAGATCGGCGCGCTGATGAAGTCCGAGGACGCCAAGGAAGGCCCGCTGGCCTTCGCCGAGAAGCGCCAGCCGGTCTGGAAGGCGCGCTGATCTAGGCGGGCTTGGTTGTCGTCGTCGGTGTGGTCGACGGCGTGGACGTCGGTGTCTCAGTGGGCGCCGATGTCGACGTCGTGGTGCTGGTCGCCGTGTTCGGGGTCGGCGCATCGCCGGGGCTGAGCACGGTGTCGATCATGTAGATGTAAGCGGCCCGCGTGGTGTAGCCGCACAGCACCTTCACGTTGTCATTGATCTTGATGTCGCCGCCCTTGCCGGTCACGTTGACCTGGCTGCCCTGCTGCGTCGGCATCTTGCCGTGCAGGTCGTCGGGGCCGAGGTAGCCGAGCACCAGGTGGTAGAAGAGCGTCGACGTCAGCAGCGCCGGATCACTCTTGAGCTGTGCCAGCGTCGACTCGTCCAGCTTGGCGAACGCGTCGTTGGTGGGAGCGAAGACCACGTACGGGCCGCCGTCGATCACGCTGGTGATGTTGACGGCCGGATTGAACCCGCCGGAGATCGCCGCGTTGAAGGTGCTCAGGTCCGGGTTGGCGGCGATGGCCGCGGTCGCGGTCTGGGTGCCCATGCTGGCGAAGGAGCCGGGTCCGGTGGGGATCCGGTTCTTGTAGGCGTCGCAGCCCGAGCCCTGCGGGTCGGGCAGCTGGCTCATGCTCGGCGCCGGGATTTCCGACGTCGTCGGCGCTGCCGGGGTGGTCGTGGTGGGCGTCGGATCGGCGTAGGCCTGGACCGCGGTCGGGATCGCGATGGCGATGGCCGCCAGCGCCGCAGCGACGCCTAGGGGCTTAGTACGAGTGCTCACGTGGCTCCTTGAGTTCTTCTAGGGAGTCGGCGAATTGCGGGTCCCCGTTACCGCTGCGCCCCGTGAATCGTACGTGCAGCAAAGTGCCAGTCTCAAAACGGCCGACGTATGCCCAGGTCAGAGCCCTGGTCGCCGCACGCGCCAGCAGAGCAGCGCCGCCACCGCGCAGAGTCCGGAGGCTGAAAAGAACGCGAGGTCGTAACTGCCGTTGACGTCGCGCAGCCGGCCCGCCCCGAAGGCCGCCACGGCCGCACCGACCTGATGGGTGGCGAACACCCAGCCGAAGACCACCGGCGAGCGGGCGCCGAAGTACTCGCGGCACAGCACGATCGTCGGCGGCACGGTGGCCACCCAGTCCAGGCCGTAGAAGATGATGAACACCCAGGTGCCCGGTTCGGCGTGCGGGGAGAGCAGCGCGGGCAATGCCAGCAACGACAGCCCGCGGCCGAGGTAGTAGACGACCAGCAGCAGCCGAGGGTCGACACGGTCGGTGAGCCAGCCGGAGAAGATCGTGCCCGCGACGTCGAGGACGCCGACGGTGGCCAGCAGCCCGGCCGCGACCGTGGTGGGCATGCCGTGGTCGTTGGCCGCCGGGATGAAGTGCGTGCCGATCAGCCCGTTGGTCGTCATACCGCAGATCGCGAAGCTGCCTGCCAGCAGCCAGAACGCCGGGACGCGCGCGCCGATGAGCAGGCCGTCGAACGCGGCACGGAAACTCGAGGCCGGAACTGCTTGTGGCGCTTCGGTTGTCGTTGCGCCGTAGGGCAGCAGGCCCTTGTCGGCAGGGTAGTTGCGCATGAGCAGCAGCACCGGCGGCACCACCGCCAGTGCCGCGGCTGCGACGATCAGCGAGGCCCAGCGCCAGCCGTGGCGGGTCGTCACCTCGGCGACGATCGGCAGGAAGATCAGCTGCCCGGTCGCGCTCGCGGCGGTGAGCACCCCGGTGACCAGTCCGCGGCGCTGCTCGAACCACCGCACCGCGATGGTGGCGACGAACCCCATCGAGATCGCGCCGGTGCCGCCGCCCACCAGCACGCCCCAGAACAGCACCAGCTGCCAGCTGGCGGTCATCAGCACGCTCGCCGCCGACCCCGTCGCGATCAGCAGCAGCGCCGCCGACAGCACCGGCCGCACACCGAACCGGTCCATCAGCGCGGCCGCGAACGGCGCCGTCAACCCGAACAGCGTCATGTTGACCGACATCGCCAGCCCGACCACGCCGTGCGACCAGCCGAACTCGTGGTGCAGCGGGTTCATCATCACGCCGGGCACCGACCGGAAGCCGGCCGCGCCGAGGATCGCGACGAAGCTGACGCCGGCCACCACCCAGGCCCAGTGCAGGCCGGTGCGGGTGGCCGGTCGGGAAGTCCCAGTCGAGGTCACCGAATCACTCTGGCCGATCGGTCCGCGATCCGGCTAGTGGCAAGAATGACACTATTCGTTAAAAACATGCCACACTGGCGGCATGTATCGCGTCGCCGTTCTGCTGGTCGAGCCGGTGGTCGGATTCGACGCCGGGATCGCGCCGACGCTGTTCGGTGCGGCCACCGGCCCCGACGGGGCGCCGCTCTATGAGGTGGTGGTGTGCGGTCTCAGCCGTGCCCCGGTCGCCACCACCAACGGCTACGCGATCGTGCCAGGCGCGGGCCCCGAGGTGCTGGCGACCGCCGACACCGTCGTCGTCCCGGGCACGCGGTATCAACCCGCCCGGCGCGATGGCGTGCTGGAGCCCGAGCTTGCCGCCGCACTGGCGTCGATCCGGCCGGGAACGCGGATCGTGTCGATCTGCACCGGCGCTTTCGTGCTGGCCGCCGCCGGCCTGCTCGACGGCAGACCGGCCACTACGCACTGGCGCTGGGCCGACGACCTTCGCGCGCTGCACCCAGACGTACTGCTCGATGAGAACGTGCTGTTCGTCGACGATGGCGACGTGCTGAGCTCGGCTGGGCTGGCCGCCGGAATTGACTTGTGCCTGCACATCATTCGCGCGGACCACGGCGCGGCGGTGGCCAACGACGTGGCCCGCTACTGTGTCGTTCCGCCATGGCGGGAAGGCGGGCAGGCCCAGTTCATCGAACGGCACGCACCCGGCGACCCGCAGGCATCGACCGCGGCCACCCGGCAGTGGGCGCTTGACCACCTCGACGAACCGCTGTCGATCGAACAGCTGGCCCGGCACGCCCGGATGAGCGAGCGCACCTTCTGCCGCCGGTTCCGCGAGGAGACCGGGCAGTCGCCGGGCGGCTGGGTGCGCAGCAGGCGGGTCGAGCGGGCTCGCGAACTGCTGGAGACCCACGACCTGCCCGTCGACGAAGTGGCCCGCCGCGCCGGCCTGGGCTCGGGCGGGAACCTCCGCCACCATCTGCGGCGCGGCCTCGGCATGTCCCCGTCGAGCTATCGCAAGGTGTTCCAAGGCAGCTGACCGGCGTCTGTCTACGATGTCGGCCATGGCCGAACCACTGATCATGTCCGTGCGCGGACATTCGCCCGATGTGCACGACGACTCCTGGGTCGCGCCCAACGCGGCGGTGATCGGTCAGGTGCGTCTCGCCGCGCGGGCCAGTGTCTGGTACTCGGCGACGCTGCGCGCCGAGGCCGAGTGGATCGACGTCGGCGAGGGCAGCAATATTCAGGACGGCGCCACCGTGCACGTCGACCCCGGATTCCCGGTGCGGATCGGTGCCGGTGTGACGGTCGGGCACAACGCAGTGCTGCACGGCTGCACGGTCGAGGACGGGTCGCTGGTGGGGATGGGCGCGATCGTGCTCAACGGGGCGGTGATCGGAGCGGGGTCGATCGTGGGCGCCGGCGCGGTGGTGCCGCAGGGCATGGTCGTGCCGCCGCGGTCGCTGGTGGCCGGGGTGCCGGCCAAGGTTCGGCGCGAGCTGTCTGACGCCGAGTTGGACGGCAATAACCTCAACGCCGCGGTCTACGAACACCTCATCGACCTGCACCGCGACCCTGAGTAGGTTTGCGCCTGCGCCAGATTGCCGATAGTCCTAGCGTGAAGTCGCTGCGCATTTTGGTCACCGGTGCCACCGGATACGTCGGCTCCCGGCTGGTGGCCGGGTTGCTCGACGCCGGGCACGACGTCGTCGCCGCCACCCGCGACCCGGCGAAGCTCGGCCGATTCGGCTGGTGTGACCGCGTGACGGCGGTCGTTCTGGACGCCGACGATCCGAGTTCAATCGAATCGGCATTCGGCGTCGCCGGCCAGGTCGACGTCGTCTACTACCTGGTGCACGGGATCGGCCAGCCCGGCTTCCGCGAGCGGGACAACGCCGCCGCTGCGAATGTCGCGGCTGGGGCCAAGGCTGCCGGAGTGAAGCGGATCGTGTACCTCGGTGGGTTCGTGCCCGACGACGGTGCGCTCTCCGAGCATCTGGCCGGCCGGGCCGAGGTGGCCGGCGCACTCGATGTGGAAGGCGGAGCTGAACTGGTCTGGCTGGGCGCGGCGGTGATCATCGGCGCGGGGTCGACGTCGTTCGAAATGGTCCGCTATGTCGGCGACCGATTCTGGCTGATCCCGTTGCCGCCGTGGGCCGATCACGACATCGACCCGATCTCGATCCGCGACGTGCTGTACTACCTGATGGCCGCGGCGGACCCGGCCCTCGTGCCGGCTGGGGCCTACGACATCGCGGGGCCGGGCAGGACCACCTATCGCGAGCTGTTGTCGACCTATGTCGATGCGGTGGGCTCGCTTCGCGCGGGGTTGCCGATGCGCGACATCGTGCCCCGCAGTGTCATCGGCCGGGTGGCCGGTGCAGCAGTGCCGGTGCCGACCGGGCTGGCGGCCGACCTCATCGAATCGCTGGACCATCCGATGACGGCCTCCGACACTGTCTTACGTGACCACGTACCCGACCCGCCGGGCGGCCTCACCGCCATCGCGGACGCCGTCGCCGCGGCGGTGTCGCGCCGACGGCCGCGCCCTGTCGACGAGTTGGCCGACCCGCACCACCTGGCCGACAGCGATCCACTCTGGGCCGGGGGAGACGCGTTGCAGCTGCGCCGGGTGGCTGCGACGGTGACGCCCGCGCTGGCCCGGCCCGCGTTGGGGCTGTTCGACTCGGTGCCCGGTCCGCTGGCCGGTGTGCTGCGGACCGGGCTGGATCTGCTGCTGGCGAAGGTGCGTGCGCGTTGACGACACGTGGCGATGTGCGCGCATTGGTCACCAATGCCGCTGTGCCGCATCAGGAATGGCCATCGATCATCCGGCGCAGACGCATCCTGGTGTGTGTCGTACTCGTCATCGGTGCGGTGCTGCTCGGTCTGTCGTTGACCCGCACGCCGGGCGATACGACGTTCTATTGGCTGACGCTCGCGCTTGCGGCGACATGGGCCCTGGGCGCGCGGCTGTCGGGCCCGCTGCACCTGGGCTGCATCCGCTGGCGCGGGCGCAACCAGCGGCCGGTGCTCACCGGGATCACCATCGGTCTGCTGCTCGGTGGCGCCTTCGTGGTGGGTGGGCTCGTGGCCCGTGAGATCGGTCCGGTGGCCGAACGCATCACCCGAGTGCTGGAGTACGCGAACCACGGCAGCCTGGCGCTGGTCGTGGCGATCACTCTGGTGAACGGGTTCGCGGAGGAACTCTTCTTTCGCGGCGCGTTGTACACCGCGCTCGGCACGTTTCATCCGGTGGCGATCTCCACGTTGCTGTACACCGTGGCGACTTGTGCCAGCGGCAACCAGATGCTCGGTTTCGCCGCGGTCATCCTGGGCACGGTGTGCGCATGGGAACGCCGAGTCACCGGCGGAGTGCTGGCACCTGTCCTGACCCACGTGGTGTGGGGGCTGATCATGGTGCTGGCACTGCCGCCGATGTTCGGCGTGCTCTAGCCCAGCGGATGGGCGATTTCGTCGCGGGGCATGCGCGCCGCGATGAGCGCGACCGCGGCGAGCAGCACCGGAGCTATACCGGTCACGGCGAAGATGACGTCGACCGAGACCACCTTCGACAGTGGGCCGGCGACCGCCATCGACACCGGCATGAATGCCAGCGAGACGAAGAAGTCCAAGCTCGACACCCGGCCCAACATCTGCGACGGCACGCGGCGCTGCAGGAGCGTGCCCCAGATGACGCCCGCCCCTTCGGCGAGGCCGATGACGAACAGCGCGACCAGCATCACCGGCAGCGAGGACGTGGTGCCGACGATCACGAACGGCAGCGATCCCACACCCCACATCGTCATCATCACCGTGAGGTAGCGCCGCGGTAGCGGCCGCGAGGACACGACGACCGCGCCCAGCGCACTGCCCACCCCGAACGCGGCGAGCATGAGCCCGTATACCTGCTCGCCGTCGGCGAACCGCTCGCGGGCGATGAACGGCAGCAGCACTTCGATCGGGCCCATCGCCAGAAATACCCAGGTGCTGGCGAACAACAGCGTCCAGCGCAGCCACGGGGTGTGCACCACGAAGCGCAGGCCGTCGCGCAGATCGGTGAGCACATGGGGTTTCTCGCGCTCGACGGTCATCACGATGTGATCGCCTTCGCCTGGGCGCATCGCCACCAGCAGGATCAGTCCGATCACCATCAGCACGGTCACCGTCACCGAGCCCAGCGCGGGGAAGGTGAGTCCGACCAGGACGCCTGCGACCGCTGGGCCGATGGCCTGCTGCAGGGTCGGGCGGACAGCGCCCTCGACGCCGTTGGCGGCCAGCAGGTGTTCGGCGGGCAAGATCCGCGGCAGATAGGCATTGTAGGCCGGGAAGAAGAATGCTGCGCCGATGCCGAGAACCGTTGCGGCAACAGCCATATGCCACAGTCGGAGGTCGCCGAGTAGGCCGAGGACAGCTACCGCGCCGGTCGCGACGGCGTTGGCGGCCTCGACGGCGATGATGACGGCGCGCTGCGGAACCCGGTCGGCCACGATGCCGCCGACCAGGATGAAGGCCAGCATGCCGCCGGCGAGGCAGGCGGCGACGAGCGAGAGTGCGGCAGGATCGTCGGCCAGCGCGATGACCTGCAGGGCCATCACGACGGTCCACATGCCCTCGGCGAAGAGGAACAACGACATCGCCGTGATGAGCAGGCGGAATTCGCGGTATCTGAAGGGCGCGAGCACGCGCCAACGGCCGGTGGTTCTCACCGGCTCGTCAATGTCGCAGGGCGTACTCATCCATCGATGGTCGCTGACCGAAGGGGGCCACGTCCAACGATTTTCGGCGGCGAGCTAGTCGTCGGTGAAGCTCGGCGAGCGGTGCTCCTGGAACGCCTTGGTGCCCTCGCGGAAATCCTTCGTGTGCAACAGGATCAGCTGGCCTTCGCTCTCGCGGCCGATCGCGGCGTCGAGTTCGGTCAGCGTCGCCGCGTTGATCGCCTGCTTGGTTTTGCGCAGTGCGACAGCCGGGCCTGACGCCAGCTTGTCGATCACCGCGGCCACCCCGGCCTCCAACTCGTCGGCGGGGTACACCGCACTGACCAGCCCGCTGCCGAACGCCTCGGCGGCCGAAACGCGTTCGGCCAGAAGCGCCATTTTCATCGCGCGAGCCCGTCCGATGGACGCTGCCACCAGTGCCGACGCCCCGCCGTCGGGCATCAGCCCGATCTTGGTGAACGCCAACAGGAAAAACGCCTTCTCCGAAGCCAATACGATGTCGCAGGCCAGTGCCAGCGACACTCCGACCCCGGCCGTCGGGCCCTGCACCACGGCCACCACCGGCTTGGGCAGGCTCACAATCGCCTTCACCGCGCGGTTGGCCTCGGCCAGCACCTCGTCGGGGGTATCCGGCCTGCGGTCGGACTGGTCCTCCGCGCTGATGCCCGCACCGGAGCTGAACCCCCGCCCGGCCCCGCCGAGCCGCACCACCCGCACGGCAGGGTCGTCGGCCGCGTGGGTCAAGACGTCGGCCAGCGTGCTCAGCATCGCCGAGTTCAGTGAGTTCAGGCTGTCGGGCCGATTCAGCGTCGCCGTCAGTAGTCCGCCGTCGAGCGACACGGTCAGTTCCGGGATGCCGGCGTAAGCGTCGATGGTCGTCATGGCTGCACCTTAGGCCGCGATGGGGGCGCAGCCCGCGCCGGGTCAGCCCAGGTGTAAATAGTTAAGGCGGCGATCAATCAACTGGAGGGTAGATAGCTATGGCGGGACCACTGCACGGTTTGCGCGTTGTCGAATTGGCCGGTATCGGCCCGGGTCCGCACGCCGCGATGATCCTCGGTGACCTCGGCGCCGACGTCGTGCGCATCGATCGGCTCGGCAAGGGCACCGGGACCCCCAGCAATGACTACCTGCTGCGCAACCGTCGCTCGGTGGGCGCGAATCTCAAAGACCCCGCCGACCGAGACATGGTGCTGGGCCTCATCGCGAAGGCCGATGTGCTGATCGAGGGCTTCCGGCCCGGCGTCACCGAGCGTCTCGGGCTCGGCCCGGAGGATTGCGCAAAGGTCAACGAGCGGCTGATCTACGGCCGGATGACCGGCTGGGGCCAGACCGGCCCGCGTAGCCAGCAGGCCGGCCACGACATCAACTACATCTCGCTCAACGGCGTCCTGCACGCCGTCGGCCGGGTCAATGAGCGCCCCGTCCCGCCGCTGAACCTGGCCGGTGACTTCGGCGGCGGCTCGATGTTCCTGCTCGTCGGCATCCTGTCCGCGCTGTGGGAGCGGGAGCGCTCGGGCAAGGGCCAGGTCATCGACGCCGCGATGGTCGACGGCTCCAGCGTGCTGGCCACCATGATGTGGGCCTTCCGCCACATGGGCATGTGGGGCGATGTGCGCGGCACCAACATGCTCGACACCGGCGCGCCCTACTACGACACCTACGAATGCTCGGACGGCCGCTATGTCGCGGTCGGCGCGATCGAACCGCAGTTCTATGCCGAACTGCTGGAGAAGCTCGGCCTGAACGCCGCTGACCTGCCCGATCAGAACGACATCGCGAGCTGGCCGGAACTGCGAGCGGTACTCACACAGGCCTTCGCCGCCCACGACCGCGACCACTGGACCAAGGTGTTCGCCACCAGCGACGCGTGCTGCACCCCGGTGCTGTCGTTCGCCGAGGTAGACGCCGAGGCTCACAACACCGAGCGCGATACCTTCTACACCGAACATGGCTCGACGTTCCCGGCGCCGGCCCCCCGGTTCTCCAGGAGCGCGCTCGATGCGCCGAACGCGCCCGGCGTCCCGGGAGCCGACAACGAAGCAGTGCTGAGGGACTGGGTATAGTCCCCAACCAACCAGTAGGTAGACCTAACGAAAGGAAATCCATTCGTGGAGATCAAGGACGCCGTAGCCGTCGTCACCGGTGGTGCCTCGGGTCTGGGCCTGGCTACCGCCAAGCGTCTGCTCGACAGGGGCGCATCGGTGGTGGTGATCGACCTCAAGGGTGAAGAGGTGGTGGCCGAACTCGGCCCGCGCGCCCGCTTCGCCCAGGCCAACGTCACCGATCCCGACCAGGTGTCGGCCGCCCTCGACCTCGCCGAAGAGCTTGGGCCGCTGCGCATCAACGTCAACTGCGCCGGTATCGGCAACGCCGTCAAGACCCTTGGCAAGGATGGGCCGTTCCCGCTGGACTGGTTCAACGCCGTCGTCCAGGTCAACCTGATCGGCACCTTCAACGTGCTACGGCTGTCCGCCGAGCGGATCGCCAAGACCGAACCCCTCGGTGAAGAGCGCGGCGTCATCATCAACACCGCGTCGGTGGCCGCGTTCGATGGCCAGATCGGCCAAGCCGCCTACTCGGCGTCCAAGGGTGGCGTGGTCGGCATGACCCTGCCGATCGCCCGCGACCTGGCCCGCGAGCTCATTCGCGTCGTCACCATCGCACCGGGCCTGTTCAAGACGCCGCTGCTGGGCTCGCTGCCTGAAGAGGCGCAGGCCTCCCTCGGCAAGCAGGTGCCGCATCCGGCCCGGCTCGGCGATCCCGACGAGTACGGTGCCCTGGCGACGCATATCGTCGAGAATCCGATGCTCAACGGCGAAGTGATCCGCCTGGACGGCGCGATCCGGATGGCCCCCCGATGAGCGCTTGCGCGAAGAGAAAAGGGCAGGGGTAGATACGTGACAATCACGACGAAGTTCACTGAGGTTTTCTGTGTGGAGCACCCGATCGCCCAGGGTGGTATGCAGTGGGTTGGTCGCGCGGAACTCGTTGCGGCCGTGGCCAATGCGGGTGGACTGGGTTTTATTACCGCACTCACCCAGCCCACACCGGCGGATCTGGCCAACGAGATCGCCCGCACCAGGGATCTGACCGACAAGCCGTTCGGGGTGAACCTGACGACCCTGCCGTCGATCAATCCGCCGCCCTATGACGAGTACCGACAGGTCATTGTCAACGAGGGCATCAAGATCGTCGAGACGGCGGGGTCCAACCCGGCGCCGCATCTGCCGATGTTCCACGACAACGGCATCAAGGTGTTGCACAAGTGCACCTCGGTGCGCCATGCGGTCAAGGCGCAGAGCCTGGGCGTGGACGGCATCAGCATCGACGGATTCGAGTGTGCGGGGCATCCGGGTGAGGACGACATCCCGGGCCTGGTGCTGATCCCGGCTGCGGCCGACAAGATCGAGATCCCGATGATCGCCTCGGGTGGCTTCGCCGATTCGCGTGGCCTGGTGGCCGCGCTGGCGCTGGGCGCCGACGGGATCAATATGGGGTCGCGGTTCATGTGCACGGTGGAGTCCTGCATCCATCAGAACGTCAAGGACGCGATCGTGGCCGGCGACGAGCGCGGCACCGAGCTGATCTTCCGCAGCCTGCACAACACCGCCCGGGTGGCCTCCAACGTCGTCTCGCGTGAAGTCGTGGAGATCCTGAAGGGTGGCGGTCAGTTCGAGGACGTCAAGGATCTGGTGGCCGGTGTGCGTGGCCGCAAGGTGTTCGACGACGGCGATATCGACGCCGGCATCTGGACGGTGGGCACCGCGATGGGCCTGATCAACGACATCCCGACCTGCGGCGAGCTGATCAGCCGGATTGTCAGCGAAGCCGAGGACATCATCGGCGGCCGGCTGGCCGGGATGGTCGCATCCAGTGCAGACGCGAAAGTGCCCGCCTGATTCCAGGCGGGCACTACACGTGAACTAGAAGCTCTCCGACGGCGCCACGCCGCTATTCAGCGGGTTGCGATTGCATTAAAGCCGGTATAAAAGTGCCAGATGCGCCGGAGTGCCCAACTCCTCGCTGGCGTCGGAGTCGCGTGTCGGAATGACTGCGTCGGTCAGCAGCATGCCTTTGTCGCACCACTCGACCAGTTGAGCCGGGGTCTGCGCGCGGACTCGCGCGAGCCGATGGGCGTGGCAGCCCTTCACATGCCTCCGCCGCGGGGGAGACCAAGGATGCGTTGGGCGATGATGTTGCGTTGGATCTCCGACGTGCCGCCGGCGATGGTTGATGAGAAACTGCGTGCGTAGCGTTCGAACCGACTGCCAAAGTAGTGGTCCAGGTTCAACGGTGCATATGGCCCGCTGTTCGCCGGATGGATAAGGCCTTGTGGACCAGACGATTCCAGCGCAACTTCGGCCAGACTCTGTTCGGCCTCAGAGCCAAGCAATTTGAGCACCGAAAGCCCCGCCGCATCGTCTTCCCCGCGCGCGGCACGGGCCAGCGCGGCAGAACCCATCAAGCGGAGCGCGTAATGGTCTATGACTGACGTGGCGTAGCGGTCCTGCTCCAGCGGCGTGGTCGGTGTGAAGTCCGCGATCAGGTTCTCCAGCCGATCGGCGTAACTCAACCACAGCATGGAACGCTCGTGGCCCAGCGACTTGTTCGCCACTGTCCAACCGGCATTGAGCGGACCGACGAGATTCTCGACGGGGACTCGGACGTCATCGAAGAAGACTTCGTTGAGGTCCATGTCATCGAGCCCGACGATCGAGCCCATGGGGCGGCATGTCAGTCCTCGGCTGTCGGTCGGGATGATCAGCGTGCTGATGCCCTTATGCCTGGGTGCATCTGGGTCGGTACGGACGAAAGTCAACAGAAAGTCGGCATCGTGCGCGCCGGAAGTCCAGACCTTCTGGCCGTTGACTACGAAGTGGTCGCCGTCCCTGACCGCGCGTGTGCGCAGCGACGCGAGGTCTGAGCCAGCCCCGGGCTCACTCATACCGAGCGATGCCGTCATGGCGGCACGCAGCACCGGCACGGCCCAGCGCTCCTTCTGTTCCTCGGTGCCGAATGACAACAGGGACGCGGCAACGATATCGACGCCCTGCGGATTGAAACTGTGATAGATCCTGCGCCGGTTCAGCTCCTCGAGATATACGAAGTGCTGCAACATAGAGGCGTTGCGGCCGCCGAACTCCGGTGGTTGTTGCGGAAGCAACCAGCCATGGTCGAACATTAGCCGTTGCCATCGTCGCGCCCATTCTGGCAGGTGCGACACCGACCGTGGACGCTCGAGCGTGTCAGCGTCCGGTGGCAGATGTTCGTCGAGGAAGGCGGCGAACTCTGCCCGGAAGTGCTCTACGTCATCGTCGAAATGCAGCTTCACTACGACTCCTTGATGTTCTAGCGGCGGGGGATGCCGGCCAGCTTCCCGGCGAACTTGGCTTCCGCGGCTTCTCGTAGCCGCAGCAGATGTTCAGAAGGAAAGACGTCGGGCGCTGGTTGGTACTCCTTGAGTAACAGGCGCGCCAAGGTCACCTTGTGGACTTCGGTGGGACCGTCGGCGAGTCCCAGCACGAACGACTCCGTCAGGTATTGCACGAACGGCATTTCATGTGTAGTGCCCAGTGAACCGTGGATCTGCAATGCGCGCGCGGAAACGTCGTGCAGCACTTTCTGCATCATCGCCTTGACCGCCGAGATATCGGGGCGTACCGCTTTGTAGTCGTTGTGCTGGTCGATCTTCCACGCAGTCTGCAGAGTGAGCAGACGGAACGCCTCGATCTCCATCCACGAGTCGGCGACCATTTCCTGCACCATCTGCTTGTGGGACAACATCTCCCCCTGGGTGTAACGTGACACCGCTCGCTCACAGATCATGTCGAAGATGCGCCGGATTAGGCCCACCGTGCGCATGGCGTGATGGATCCGTCCCCCGCCGAGGCGGGTCTGGGCGACGACGAACGCGCTGCCACGCGGGCCGAGCATGTGGTCGGCCGGCACCCGTACGTCCTCATAACGCACGTAACCTTCGCGGCCGCCACCCGTCGGCTGATAGCCCAACCCGACATCGCGCAAAACGTTGATGCCAGGAGTTTCGGCCGGCACGACGAACATCGAATGCCGTTCGTACGGAGGTGCATCCGGGTCCGTGACTGCCATGACGATCAGAAACGACGCCATCGACGCAAAGGACGAGAACCACTTCTCGCCGTTGATGACCCAGTGATCACCGTCCTGAACGGCGTTGGTGGTGAACACCTTCGGATCTGCGCCGCCCTGCGGTTCGGTCATCGAGAAACACGAGATGATCCTGTTGTCGAGCAGCGGCTCTAGGTATCGCTTCTTCAATTCCGGTGTGCCGTAATGAGCGAGGATCTCGCTGTTGCCCGAGTCGGGCGCATGCGAGCCGAACACGATCGGCGCACATTCGGAGCGGCCCAGGATTTCGTTGAGCAGCGCGAGCTTTACCTGCCCGTATCCGGGACCACCCAGGTGCGGCCCGAGGTGGGTGGCCCACAGCCCGCGTTCCTTGACGATCTTCTGCAGCGGAGGGATCAGCGCCTGACGCACCGGGTCGTTGAGGTCGTGTGATTCCTTGACGATGAGATCGATCGGCTCGCACTCCTCGCGTACGAAGTCCTCGACCCACTTCAGTTGCTGTGCCCATTCCGGATCGGTGGAAAAGCCCCACGCCATTTCGTCACCCTTCTTCGTCTTGTTGTATGCCGGTGTCGCGCACGGCGCTTTGGCGTGCCGCGCCCGTGTCGAGCAGTCTGGTCACCGCAGCCGGCTCGACGCCGATCTCGGCGAGGACATCACGCGTGTGGTCGCCGGGAAGCGACGGCGACGCGGGGTGGCCGGGGTCGGTACGGGAGAAGCGAGGTGCGGGGGCAGGCTGGATCACACCGTCTACCTCGACAAAGCTTCTGCGGGCGATGTGGTGCGGATGGTGCGGCGCTTCACCGATGCTGAGAACCGGCGCCGCGCAAGTGCCCGGAGAGTTCAGTATCTGCTCCCACTCCCCACGTGTCTTCTCAGCGAACCGGGTAGCGAGCGCGGTGCGATGCGCGGTCCAGGCCAAGTGGTTCAAATCATCATGTGGCACATCGACTTCCAGACACCTGCACAGTTCTGCGTAGAACTGGGGCTCCATGGCACCGACGGCGATGTGTTGGTGATCGGCTGTCTCGTACACACCGTAGAAGTGCGCAGCACCGTCCAGCAGGTTGCAGTGGCGGTGGTCGCGCCACATGTTCGCGGCCACCATGCCGTAATACGGCATCATCAGCGTTGCGGCGCCGTCGATCATCGCGACGTCAAGTATCTGGCCCGTCCCCGATTCGCGGGCCTCAAGCAGCGCACTGAGCAGCCCCACGGCCAACAGCATGCCGCCCCCGCCGTAATCGCCGATCAGATTCAGCGGAGGCACCGGCGCATCGGCCGGGCCGATCGCGTGGAGCGCGCCCACCAACGCGATGTAGTTGATGTCATGGCCGGCGTGGTCCGCCAGCGGCCCGTCCTGCCCGTAGCCGGTCATCCTGGCATACACAAGCTTGGGGTTGCGCGGGCACAAGTCGCCCGGGCCGACGCCGAGTCGCTCGGCCACGCCGGGGCGAAACACGTCGACGAATGCATCGGCCTGGGATGCCAGCCGGCGCACCACATCTCGGCCATCGGGATTCTTCACGTCCACTGCGACGGACCGCTGGTTGCGACGCACCGTAAAGTCAATCGGCAGCGGACCGTCGACGTGCCCGATCGGGTCGACGCGCACCACGTCGGCGCCAAGGTCGCCAAGCAGCATCCCGCAGAACGGGCCTGGCCCTAGCCCGCCCATCGACACCACCCGCACACCGTGCAGCGGTCCGGTCACCTGGACCACTTCTGTCGGCGGCCGGCCGCATCGTCGGTGGCGTGGCTCAGTACCTGATTGCGATTCTCCAGCTCCAAGGCTGCCCAGAGACTGCCTGCGTCGGTGTTGACTTGCAACGTGCGTTTGGTCAGCTGCACGCCCAGCGGCGCCAATTGCGCTATTCCGCATGCCAACTCGATTGCCTTGTCGAGCAACTGCTCGGGTGCGACCAGCTGGCTGACCAAGCCGCGGCGGTCGGCCTCGTCGGCGGTTACCGTTCGCCCGGTGAGCATCCAGTCCGCGGCGACACTGGTGCCCACGATACGAGGAAGGTGATAACTCATTCCCATCTCTGCGCCCGAGAGGCCGAGCAGGATCGCCGCGTTGCCGAACGATGCGGCCGTCGAGGCGATGCGAATGTCGGCGGCCAGGCTCAGCGCAAGACCGCCACCCACGCACGGCCCGTTGACCGCGGCGATCACCGGTTGTGGCAGCGCCTCGACGGCCAACGGCAGTGCCGCCATGGCCTCTTGAAAGCGCATCCGGTCGATGGTCGGATCGGCGGCGTCCAACATGCTCGGCCCGAAATCGCGCATATCGATACCCGAACAGAAGCCTCGCCCGGCCCCCGTGAGGACGACCACGTTGACCGTGGTGTCGACTGCCAGCGCCGAACAGGCCTGCCGCAGCTCGGCGACCATGGTTTCGTTGATCGCGTTGAGCCGCTGCGGGCGGTTGAGCCGCAGCACGGTCACACCGGTGCGGGGCGACTCCAGAGCGAGAGTTTCGGCCATGTCAGATCCGTTCGATGATCGTCGCGGTGCCCATCCCGCCGCCGGTACAAATAGTCACCAACCCGATCTCCAAGTCCTTGCGCTCGAGTTCGTCGAGCACCGTGCCGACCAGCATCGCGCCGGTGGCACCAATGGGGTGACCCAGCGCGATGGCCCCACCATTGACGTTGACCTTCTCGGGATCCAGGTCAAGGTCACCGATCGTCTTCAGCACGACGGCGGCAAATGCCTCGTTGATTTCCCACAGGTCGACGTCGGCGACCGTCATGCCGGCCTTGGCAAGGCAGCGCTGCGCGGCTGGACCTGGGCCGGTCAGCATGATGATCGGCTCACTGCCGACCACTGCACTTGCCCGGATTCGTGCACGAGGCGACAGGCGGTGCGCCTGCACGTACGTAGGGGATGCCAGCAGGGCCGCGGCTGCGCCGTCGACGACACCGGAAGAGTTGCCCGCGTGGTGCACATGATTGACTCGGTCGATCTGCGGGTAGCGGTCCAGACAAATCTCGTCGAACGTCCGGCCCTCCCCGTCCACCCCGAGTAGCCCCATCTCTGCGAAGGCGGGACGCAGTTTGGCCAGCGTCCCCTTCGTGGTGCCCGGCCGGGGATGTTCATCACGGTCCAGCAATACCGCGCCGTCGCCATCGGTGATAGCAATCAGCGACCGGTCAAATCGACCTTCGGTGATGGCCTTGGCGGCGCGACGCTGGCTCTCGGCGGCGAACCCGTCGACGTCGTCTCGGGTGAACCCCTCCAACGACGCGATGAGGTCCGCGGATATCCCCTGCGGCACAGTCGGGTACCGGCGGCGCAGATCCGGGTTCCGGCCGTCGATGGTCGGCACGCCGACCGTGACGTCCCAGCGCGACATCGATTCCACACCGCCGGCAACGACGACATCTTGTGCCCCGCTGGCAATTCCTGCCGCCGCGACGGTGATGGCCTGTTGCCCGGAGCCACAGAACCGGTTGAGTGTCATGCCGGGAACAGTCTCCGGCCAGCCGGCGAGCAAGACCGAAAGTCGAGCGATGTCGTCGCCGTGGTCGCCCGACAGAATGCCATTGCCGACGATCACGTCCTCCACGTCGGCGGGCGCCACACTGGTGCGTGAGATCAGGGCACGGAGACACTGCGCCAGCAACTCCTGCGGATGGCAGCCGTGTAAGCCGCCATCCGGCCGGCCACGGCCGCGCGGGGTCCGGACAACATCGAGGATGAGTGCGTCATTGCGCTGCATGGCTCAGCGAACCGTCCTGCCCAATAGGAACGAGTCAAGTTTCTGGGCCGGCTGTGACATGGATCCTCCTGATGGCTTCGTCGCTCCACGGTGCATCGAGATCGAGAGGTCGCCACAACGGGGTCGTCGAGCATCGTTCTGTTGCACGCTACCGTATATTAGCTGAGCCGGGCAATCGACTGAATGCTCGTACTAATCGTTGTCGGTTATGCACTCCAGCTCCGCGTTATCACCCTCTTTCAGGAGGTGTAGCGGTCGGATTCAGACCGTCGTGGGTCTATTAATGCCACGGATGCGTATATTAGAAGTGGTTTTACTCGCGCGGAGCACATGAGAGGCGGTCGTAGTGCACACTACCGATGACGTCGTTGAGATACAGCAGTTGTTAGCCCGCTACTCGTTGGCACTGACCCAGAACGACATCGACGGCTTGCTCGCCGTGTTCGCGCCGGGCGCGACGTACAGTGCGTTCGGCGACACCTACACGCTTGAGCGCTTTCCAGAGCTGGTTGGCGCCGCTCCGAAGGGGCTGTTCCTCGGTGGGATGCCCGTCCTAGACATCGATGGGGACACCGGAACAGGCACCCAGCCTTACTGTTTCGTCGAGCACGCAACACACGACATGCGCCTCGGCTATTACCGCGACACCTATGCGCGTACCGATATCGGATGGCGTCTGCAGGCGCGCTCCTCGACGTTCATCCGCCGCAGCGGCGCCCACGATTCCGGCAGGCCCCACGAAGTAGGCCGCCCGCGCCCGTGAATATCGCAGACCTCCGCGCCCAACCGTGGTGGTGGCTGGAGGCCAACTACCTCATCAGTGAACGGACCTGTCGATAGAGCCAGAGGCCGAGCACATCATTCGAGACTTTGGCGGGCCAACTCGTGACAAATTTGGGAATGAAGTGCGTTGGATCTCGTCTGGTGAAGGTTCGCTGATGTATTGCACATCATGCATCCCACAGGTTGACGGCGCTACGATTCGCCGGCCGAGTGGATGCATTGACTCCTGCGGGCACCTCGTGACTCAACATTGGAAAGGCGCGCCTGGGCGCTGATCCGGCCTGGCGCTACGCGGTGTTGCCGCGACGGCATTGAGGAACACTTGCCAGTCGGGGAATAGTGCGCGGTTGACGATTTCGATACGCACCCCCACCGGATCGATGAAGTAGGCGAATGTCGAGGTGTCACCGGCCGGTCGCGCCTCCAGCTGAAAGCCGGCCTGCTCAAGATGAGCCGACGCGGCGGCGATGTCGTCGACGAAGTAACCCAAGTGGTGCACCGCGGCCGCTCCGGTTGCTGTCCAAATGGTGCCCGGCACTTCTGCTATCAGTTCAATGTGCGGCGCCTGCAACGAATAGACAAACCGAAACGGCACCTGCTGGTTGCCTGTGGCGGTGACGACGTCCATCGAGTACTCGAGGGGGTTCGTCCATTCATATCCTGCGCTGGCGGTGAGTCGCTTTGCCGCGCTATCGATGTCGGGCACGACCAGCCCGATGTGATAGCAATCCGTGGCATTCAGCGGTGAGCCGGCTTTCATACGGTCCCCTCCAACTCGATGTCGAATGTCGCAAGGTATTCAGCGAAGATCGGTTGCAATGCCTGGACCGACAGTCCGTACTGGTCGAGGCTGTACGCGTTGGGTGCGAACCGGTCCTGCGGATGCTCAGCGAGCCACTTCTGCATGCGGGCCTCGGTGTCGGGTTTCAATTCGTCGCCGGCCCAGTCGTAGATCCGCCGCATGACGTCCATCGGAGCGGTCATCATGTCGTGGTAGTACATGTGAAAGAACCGGTCGTCGCCGATGCGCTCACGCGCTCGCAGCGGGCGTTCGACGTGTGCCTGCATCTGGCGCATGGCATTTCGACCCATCGCCTCAAGGTCCATGACGTCGGGCTTCATCACCATGCTCTTGGGCAGCTTCCAGAGGTTGCACAGTGATCCGGTCGCCTTGTACGGGTCACGGTGAGCCCAGATCAAACGGGCGTCGGGGAACACCGCAAGCAGCGCGTCGATGTGCACCGAATGTGACGGCATCTTCAGGTTCCAGGCCCCGGGTGCGTGGGACTGCAGGACTTGCAGGTAGCGCTTCTGGTACTGGTAGGTGCTCGTCATGTCGGCTTCGTTGATCAGCCATTCTGCGTACCGCGACGACGACAGGTAGGAATCCCAGGACAAACCCTTGAAGTCTTGGTTGTGGATGAACATGCACTCGGTCGGACCGTCTGCATCTTCCCAGTGCGGCAGCGGCATCTTGGCCTTCTTCACGAAGGTCAGCATCTGCTTTTGTTCTTCGAGCAGGGCCAGGCAGCGCGGGTCGGATCGTAGCGTCGAAGTGGTGGCCGGAGGGATGGGATGGACGCACTCCCAGTGCAACAATGACCGCCGCGCTGGGTCCTGGTCGAGCAGGTAACTGATGACGGTGGTGCCGGTCCGGGGCATTCCCAGTGTGAAGATAGGGCGCTCGATGAGCGTATCGAGTACCTCGGGGTGGCCCTGAATGTAGTTGTGAACCTGGAGCCGACGGGCGAGCGCGTTGACGGCGTCACCGATGATGCGATCGCGACCATGCTGGGTGAATGAGGTTGATGTGTTGATTTCGTCGAGCAGGGCTTCTAGACCCGGTCGCCAGGAATCAGAATCGATGTCAGTCTGTCCGGTGCGCTGCTGCGCGAGTTTCAGAACGTCGTCTGGTGTTGATACCGAGTCGAATTCGCTCATAAGCCTTGCCTTCCTGGATTCCGGCGGTCTAGACGGTGAGGTATCCGCCGTCGACGGCGATGCTGGTACCGGTGATGTAGGAGGCAGCTTCGGTGCACAGAAACAGGACTGCGCCAGCGCAATCCTGCGGCGTGCCCGGCCGGCCCAGGGGCGTGTGGAATCCGATTTCGACGTCCATGACTTCTGGCATGCTCATCGCGGGGTGGGTCGTACGGGTATCGATGAGCCCGGGTGCGATGGTGTTGACGCGGATACCGTCGTTCGCCCACCGGCGAGCCAGGTTCATCGTCAAAGAGACCAGACCCATTTTCGATGAGGCGTAACCCGGAACGAACACCGACGAGCGGAAGGCCGACATGGACACGATGCTTACGACGCTGGCACCGCCGGGCGCCGCGCTCGATTTGAGTCGGTCGTAACACTTCATCGTGAGCCGCATGGGCCCGAACATGTTCTGGGTCACCGAGGCGATGTAGCCATCGGGATCGTATTCATCGCCTGCCGGATACGGTCCGCCGGCGTTGTTGATCAAGATGTCGAGGTCGCCCAGCGAATCGACCAGCGAATCAATGGATTTGGTGTCTCGTATTTGACATTGGTGGTAGGTGAATGCGGAGAGGTCGTCGTCGTAGTCGGTTGCCGAGCCGCGGGTGCCGGTAATCGTTACGCCGGCGCCAGCGTTGGCGAACGCAGTGGCTATGCCGTTGCCGATCCCAGATGTCCCGCCTGTCACCAAGACATTCGCGCCGCTGAAATCAAATGTGACAGTGTTCATTCGGTTGTACCCAATTCGTTGATGGACTTGGTGAGCCATGCGCGTTCCCAGAAGTTGTCTGCGCCGGCCAGCAGCGCGGTGTGAGCGTCGAGGGCAACGGCGCGGGCCGCCACGGTGCCGGGTTCTACGGTTAGAACCAAGTCGGTCAGGTGAAGCGCTTCTACCGGACGACCGTAGGCGAGGTGTTCGCGGGCCGCCTCGATGAGCTGATCGGCACCTGCAGCTGACACGATGTCGGCGGCGATCGAGGTCGGTGCGACTCCGTACAGTTCGGTCGTGGAGCGGTGCTGGAACCAGCCGGCGTACATCTCCCAGATCGCACGCACGTTCCACGAGGTCTTGCCGTAGCCCTCGCCTATGTCGAGATGCGCGGGCACGCGTACGTCGCGCATCGCGGTGTAGACGTCTGCGCCCGTCACCATCAGCTCCGCTGTTCGATCGTGCACGGTCTGCATGGCATCGCGCATCGCGGTGACCTCTTCGGCAATACGGTCAGCCCCGTCGATCGGGTCGAAGTGACCGGTGATGAGCCGTTCGGGCGCGTAGGACAGCACGGTGTTCAGCGATTCGATGTAGAGGATTGGGTCGCGGTATCGGTCACCGCGAATTGTCATCAGGTTCGGTACGTGGCCGAACAGCGGGCCGAAGAGATTGCCGGCGAAAAGAGTTCGATCATCGGGTAGCCACACCACCATCGAGTCGGTGGTCTCGCCGCCGGGTGTCCACGCCAATTCGAAGCGGCGCTGGCCGTACTGCAACTCGAGGCGTCGATCGAATGTCGTGGTCGGCTCGGGAAAGCTGAAGTCCATCGTTGCCGGATCAACCGTTTCGAAGTGTTCCATCATGGCGATGGAGAACTTCTCGAATGCGAAGGCCGCCTTGGGCGCCCGATAGCCGGCGAGCAGTTCGTGGTCGTTGCGCCAGTACCGGTAGTTGGTGTGCATCACCACGTCGGTGTCGGCCTCGCGCAGCGCATTGACCCCACCCCAGTGGTCGGCATGCCCCTGGGTGACGATGATTGCGCGGGTCCGCCCCGTGACGCCGGCGAAGGCCTTCTGATGCAGCGCACCTTCGAAGACCAGACCTGCGTTGACGATCACCCGGCCATCTGCGGTTCCCACAGCATAGGAATTGGATACGCCGGCCGACATCCAGATGTCGTCGCCGACCGATATTGCCGGGTCACCCGTGGCCGAGGCGAGTGCATCGGCGCCCGGACGCTCCCGGTGGATTCCGGCCATGCGACTCCCTCTCGGCTTTCTTCAACTCCTAGAGGACAGACTCTAAGATATTAGAGCTAATGTCAATGACGAACTGCTGCGCCATGACCCAAGTTGGATGTCGCGGGGTAGGGGAGGCTCGAAATGCCAGGGTTGGGTGGAATGGTTGGCAAGGTTGTCGTCATCGCGTGCTGCGCCAAGGGAGGTCCACACCGCCCCCGATACACTCAGCGCCATCGCCACACCACGGAGACGCGACGGGCAGCAACGTCGCCGCGAACTATGCGACGCGGCGATCCAAGTGCTGGCCGAGCATGGCTCCCACGGACTGAGTCACCCGCGGGTCGACCGGCAGGCAGGCGTGCCCAACGGTACGACGTCCTACTACTACCGAACTCGTGCTGCACTGTTGCGCGGCGTCGCCGAACGCGTCGTTGAGATGGACACGGCGAACCTGCGCTCCGTGACCGAGGAACCGACTACGACGGATTCGCCATTCGGTCGTATCGCTCAGCTCGTCATGATGCAGGGCGACGGGGCGGGGTTGATGCTGAACAAAGCGCGTCACGAACTGCTTCTCGCCTCGACCCGCGACCCTGCGCTGGCCGAGGTCTATCAGGACTTCGTCCCGCGCATCATCGCCATGTCTCGAGACGCCATCGCGCAGATACTCCCTCCCGCAGCATCGTCCGATGCCAGCCTGCTCGATGCGCAGAGCACCGCGGTGTTGACCTTCATCGAGGGAGTCTATGGTCGACTGCTCGTCGGCGATCGGACGATCTCCAGCGCCCAAGAACTCGGACGGCTCCTAGGCGCCATCGTCAGAGCGGTATCGGTCGAGTACGGCGACGCCACGGGGAAGCGCGCGGGCCGGCGGGCTCAGCGCGGATAAGCCGCGATCACGGAATGGCCGAACTCTGCAATGGATTCGACTGGCGCGAAGTCCGCGAACCACACGTAAAACCGTTCAGCCCCTAGTCGTTCCAGGCCTGCGAAGTACTCGATCAGTTCACCGGCGGCGCCACACACCAGGCCTGGCCCAAGATGGCCGAACCAGCGTCGGCTTTTGTCGATGATGGTTTCGCGGTCAACGCCGTCGCGGACGAACCCAACCATCTGCTGCACCGACACTCGTGCGGAACCGATCGAGGGCAAGTATTCCTGCAGTTTGTCGACCTTGGTTGCGGGCAGGTTCCACCAGTCGGCGTGTTCACGCACGAGCTCGAGCATGCGAGGACCGGTGCCGCCCAGCATGATTGGGATCGGCCGGGTCGGGGTGGGAACTTGCACCACGTCGCGGTTCTCGCTGGCGCCCCAATAGTCCTTCAGCATGGCCAGGGTCTCGCCGAGTGCTGTTATCCGTGCGGCGGGGCTGGAGGTGCTCAAATCGAACTTGGCTAATTCGTCGGGCATCGACCCTGATCCGAGCCCTAGTTCGAAACGGCCGCCGCTGGCCTCGGCGAGGGTCACGGCCTGTTTGGCGAGCACAGCGGGGTGACGGAACGAGTCGCACAGCACTAAGTGACCAAGGCGTACACGCTCGGTGTGCGCGGCAATCCACGTCGCCACCGTCATCGCTTCCCAGATTGGGGTAGCGGGCGCCATAGGTGTTTCGACATGGTCCAGGAATGCCACTCCATCGAATCCGCTGGCCTCCGCGGCCTGAGACCGCTCGACGAGGTCGGTGATACCTAGGCGGCTCTGCGGTAGGTAGAGAAACCATTCGGCCATGTGTGCGCCCCTTCCGAGTAACCTGCTACCGTGGCTAATATACGACATCGGTTATTAACGACAGGGCCGGGGCCTGACGAACGGCGGTTGGCCGCGAGGCCTAGTCAAGATCAGGGCCGGAGGAGATGGACGCGGTGACGAAAATTTGCGAAGGAAAGGTCGCACTGGTCACGGGGACCAGTCGTGGCCTGGGCAAGGCGATTGCCCAGGGACTGGCGGCAACGGGCGCGACGGTGGCTTTGACGGCCCGAACAATGGATCCGGACCCGAAATATGATGGCTCCCTTCGTCAAACTCTCGCGGAGATCATCGAGCAGGGCGGCTCGGCAATCGCGATTCAGGCCGATCTGTCACGCTCCGAAGATCGCGAACAGATGTTCGCCGAAGTGGTCGAACGCGTTGGTGCACCGGATATCTTGGTCAACAACGCCGCGGTGACGTTTTTGCGACCGCTAGACAACTTCTCTGAGAAGCGTGTGCGGCTGATGTTCGACATGCATGTACTGGCGCCGCTTCATCTGACGCAGTTGGCCATTCCGGCGATGCGCGAGCGTGGCCGAGGTTGGGTCCTCAACGTCACATCCGTCGGTGGTGACCTACCGGCCGGCCCGCCGTTCTCCGAGTTCGACAGCGCTGCTGGCTTTGGCATTTACGGAACGGTCAAAGCCGCGCTGAACCGGCTGACGAAAAGCCTTGCGGCTGAGCTCTATGGCGACGGTATCGCGGTCAACGCCGCGGCCCCGTCCAATCCGGTGGCCACCCCTGGGGCAGGCACTCTCGACCTTGCCAAGACCGACACCGAAGACATCGAGCTCATCACGCAAACGGCTTTGGCACTGTGTACCGGCGACCCGAGGAAGCTAACCGGTCGGATCGCGCATACGCAACCGTTCCTCCGCGAGATCGGTTGGCTGGTTTGACGGATTCCGATTTGGCCCTTCTTGAGGGCCGGCTCGCATCGAAGGGGGTCAGCGCTGTGCGCCCATTGGCTGGGGGCGCTTCAAGCCTGACCTACGCCGGATGCGTCGCCGGGCGACGGATCGTCATCAAGGTGGCACCGTCGGGCGTTGAGCCCATCGCCCACCGCAACGTGCTTCGGCAATCACGCATCATCCGGGCGCTGGAGCGCACCGACGTCCCTGTGCCTCACATCCTGTTCGAAGAAACCGGTCGGCCGCCGCAGGTTCCACCGCTGTACGCCATGTCGTTTCTGGAGGGAACCTCGACCGAGCCGTTGTTCGATATGCACGCACCGCTTCTGGCGGACGTGACGATCGCGGCGCGGTTTCGCAACTCGGCGCGGGCCCTGGCGCGGTTGCATCGCCTTGATCCCACCACGGTGGACGTTGGGGACGAACCTGTCTTGCGCCCGCAAGACGAGATCGACCGGTGGTCACGCACGCTTCAGACCGTTGACCCAGCACTGGTACCCGGTTGGCGGGATGTGAGCGCCTCACTGAGGTCATCGCTGCCCGCACCAGTGCGCCCGGCCATCGTGCACGGTGACTTCCGGCTGGGCAACCTGCTTGCCGTGGGCGAGCAGATCACCGCGGTGATCGACTGGGAGATCTGGTCGATCAGCGATCCCCGTGTCGACCTCGGCTGGTTTCTCATCAACAGCGATCCAGCAACTTACGAACGCACCACCCGGTATTGCCATGCGGCACCATCGACTGATGACCTCACTGCGACATACTGCGAAGAGCTCGGTGCCGATCTCCCTGAGCTGCAATGGTTTCAGTCGCTGGCATGCTTCAAATCCGCAGCCACCTGGTCACTCATTGTCAAACACAATCGACGTCGTGCTACACCCGATCCGGACCTGGAAGCGATGGCAACCGCCCCGCCCCGACTGCTGGGCCGCGCAGCGGACCTCCTGAGTTCGTACAGCGGCGGGCGCCATCAGCGGAACACCGATCAGCCGTGAAACAAGCCGCCCTTCGTGCGGCAGCACCAAGTCGTGGAAAGTGAGGTATTGATGGCCGAGACCATCGCGTTGAGCCCCGAACTCGGGGCCGAGCTACGCCAGTTCACTGATCCCCTTGACGATGCGGTTGTCCTTCAATGCCGCGAGGCGCTGAAGTGGCGAGGGGTGCTGCTGATCCGTGGCGCTCATCTCGACGATGACGCGCAACTGGCATTCAGCCGACGGCTGGGCACCGTATTGGCTCCTGGGGGTCAGGAAATCTTCACCGTGTCATTGGATCCGGCCAAGAGTCGGTCGGCGGAGTACCTCAAGGGCACGTTCGAATGGCATATCGATGACACCGTGCACGCTGTTCCGGCGAGGTTCACGATGCTCACCGCGCGGCACGTGGCGATGGTGGGCGGAGGCACCGAGTTCGCCAATACGTATGCCGCCTACCACAATCTTCCTACCAGTGAACGCAAGCATTACGACGGGCTGCGCGTCGTGCACAGCCTTGAAGCCGCTCAACGACGCGTGTGCCCGAACCCTACGGTTGACCAGCTGACCGCGTGGCGCTCAGTACCCAGCCGCGAGACTTCATTGATTTGGCAGCGTCGCGATGGACGCCGCTCGTTCGTCATCGGCGCAACCGCGGATCACATCGTGGGCATGGATCGCGAAGAAGGCCGCCGGCTGCTCGCCGAGCTGGAAGAGTGGGCCACCCAGGACCGGTTCTGTCACCGCCACGAGTGGGCGGTTGGCGACGTGGTGATCTGGGACAACACCGGATTGCTGCACCGCGCGCTGCCATACGATCCATCCTCGGAGCGCACCATGCACCGCACGACAATCGCCGGGGACGAGGCCTGGACGTGAGGACCGCAGTGGTGACCGGTGGTGCATCCGGAATCGGATGCGCCGTCGCGCGTAGATTACGCCGCGATGGCCACGCGGTGGCCACGATCGACCTCACCGAGAGCACCGATGACCATGGCTATGTTGCCGACGTCACCGATCCGGTTGCGATCGAGGCCATCCTCACCCACGTCCGCGTGCACCTGGGTCCGGTGACCATTTTGGTCAACGCCGCTGGACTCGAGGGCCACGACCGGTTCACCGACATCGATTTCGCCTCATGGCAGAAAGTGATTGATGTGAACTTGAACGGCGTCTACCACTGCATTCAGGCCGTTCTTCCGGACATGCTCGACGAGGGGTGGGGCCGCATCGTGAACATCTCGTCGTCGAGCACACATTCCGGTGTGCAGCGTATGGCACATTACGTCGCCGCGAAATCCGCGGTCAATGGTCTCACCAAATCGCTGGCCCTCGAATACGGGCCACATGGCATCACCGTCAACGCCGTACCGCCAGGATTCATCGATACCCCGATGCTGCGCAAAGCCGAACAGCGCGGGGTGCTCGGTGGAACGGTGGAACAGATCGTTGCGAGGACTCCCGTACGCCGCGCGGGGCGGCCAGAAGACATCGCCGCGGCATGTGCGTTTCTCGCGTCTGAGGACGCCGGCTACATCACCGGGCAAATCCTGGGCGTCAACGGAGGCCGCAATACTTGACGACGGGAATGTCAGCTGCACAACGTAACTGGATGATGACATGATCGCAGATGACCTGCTGCTCATCGACGGCGAATGGGTCAGCTCGTTGGGCAACGGGGTGAGAAGTGTCATCTCGCTGCACACGCAGGAGCCGACGCCACCGTGTCCGACGCCACGCCGGCCGGTCTCGATGCAGCTGTCCACCCTGCGCGTATCGCGTTCGATACCGCACTGTGGCCGTGGCTGGATACGTCGGGGCGCATTGCCGGCTGCAGCGCTCGGCCGAACGTCCACCGCTGCAGGCCAACACCAGGCGCGGGCATGTGCGGACCAGCTGAAACCGGTGCGCCTGGAACTGGGTGGCAAGTCGGCGGCGATTGTGCTGGATGACGCCGATCCCACCGCGGTGGCCGCGCGTGTCCGCAGCGGCTCGTTCGGGATCAACGAGGGCTACACCATGGACCCGTACGCGCGCTATGGCGGCATCAGAGCTGGCGGTTACCGGCGTGAGCCGGGCCGCGAGCGGGTTCGACGGATACCTCGAAACGCAGTCGATTTCGTCGGCCGCAGTGCCGGCCCAATAGTCGATGTCGCCATGCGGATCAACGGGGCAGCGCGCCACGCAGGAAAAGGTCGACCGCATGTGTGATATGGCGTTGTTGAGATTTATGGCTTCGGTATATCCCGAATTCAGCCAATCGGGCGGGGAACGCCTCGACCATCGCAAGAAAATGCTCCGCCGCAAGTTCGATGTCGTCAACCTCGATCGCCCCAGCGTCAGCGTGGCGCCGCAGCAGGTCCATCAGTTGGCGCTGACGAGTTGCCCACCCCAAATTCTCTGCACCCACGGAGAATTCGGGAAACCGATGCGCCTCGACACGGGCGATGAGATGCAGCCTCACAATGTCAGGTTCGAGCGCACGCTTGAGCGCACCGCGGCCGATCGCGATCAACGCGGCCCGCAAGTCATTGCCATTGACCCTAGATATGGGGTCGTTTTCCACCGCCCGGGTGAACGCCCACGGGATCACATCAAGAAAGACTGCTCGCTTGTCCGGATAGCGAGAATACAACGTACGCTTCGTGACGCCTGCCGCCTCAGCGATTGCCTCCATGCTGGTTCCGTCGTAACCCCTGTCCAGGAACATTGCGACCGCAGCTTCGCGCAATTGCTGTCGAACAGCGCGAGATTGGGCTTCCGTCGGGTGCCCTCGTCGGGTTTTCACGACCATCCGCGAAAGCTTACGTGGCGACAAGCCAATTTCTCCGCCGGCCGCAGACCGTCGAGAGACAGGCAAATGCGGTCGCCGTCCGATACCGAGCTCGCATCGAAGCTCGGCGCGCACGACGCCGGACATATGGCCTTCGCGCAGCGCTCAAAGATCTCTGGATGCACATGGCGGCGGGAGACGCCCTCCTGGACATCGAGACCGCGCTTCCCGCCCGCTGGCCGCGAGCGCACGTTCATGGCTGGCGCTATCGCGGACACATCCATGAGCCACTCAATTCGACACCTCATCCACGTCCCGCAGCGGCACCAGCGATCAGTTAGGAGCATATGTGACAATCACGACGAAGTTCACTGAGGTTTTCGGTGTCGAGCACCCGATCGCCCAGGGCGGTATGCAGTGGGTTGGTCGCGCGGAACTCGTTGCGGCCGTGGCCAATGCGGGTGGGCTCGGGTTCATCACGGCGCTCACGCAGCCTACTCCTGCGGATCTGGCCAACGAGATCGCCCGCACCAGGGATCTGACCGACAAGCCGTTCGGGGTGAACCTGACGACCCTGCCGTCGATCAATCCGCCGCCCTATGACGAGTACCGACAGGTCATTGTCAACGAGGGCATCAAGATCGTGGAGACCGCCGGGTCCAACCCGGCGCCGCATCTGCCGATGTTCCACGACAACGGCATCAAGGTGTTGCACAAGTGCACCTCGGTGCGCCATGCGGTCAAGGCGCAGAGCCTGGGCGTGGACGGCATCAGCATCGACGGTTTCGAGTGTGCGGGGCATCCGGGTGAGGACGACATCCCGGGCCTGGTGCTGATCCCGGCTGCGGCCGACAAGATCGAGATCCCGATGATCGCCTCGGGTGGCTTCGCCGATTCGCGTGGCCTGGTGGCCGCGCTGGCGCTGGGCGCTGACGGCATCAATATGGGGTCGCGGTTCATGTGCACGGTGGAGTCCTGCATCCATCAGAACGTCAAGGACGCGATCGTGGCCGGTGACGAGCGCGGCACCGAGCTGATCTTCCGCAGCCTGCACAACACCGCTCGGGTGGCCTCCAACGTCGTCTCGCGTGAAGTCGTGGAGATCCTGAAGGGTGGCGGTCAGTTCGAGGACGTCAAGGATCTGGTGGCCGGTGTGCGTGGCCGCAAGGTGTTCGACGACGGCGATATCGACGCCGGCATCTGGACGGTGGGCACCGCGATGGGCCTGATCAACGACATCCCGACCTGCGGCGAGCTGATCAGCCGGATTGTCAGCGAAGCCGAGGACATCATCGGCGGCCGGCTGGCCGGGATGGTCGCATCCAGTGCAGACGCGAAAGTGCCCGCCTGATTCCAGGCGGGCACTACACGTGAACTAGAAGCTCTCCGACGGCGCCACGCCGCTATTCAGCGGTGTTGGCGCCGTTCGGCGCTTGGCTCAGCTGGCGTTGGCCAGCGGGGGGAGATCCTCGAACTGCTCCGAAGTGTCGCCCTCCACCAGGAAATCTCCGTGGTAGAGCTCGTCAAAATCGATCTTGATGACATCGGCACTGGTGTCGTCGATCCACATACCCAGGACTCTATGAGTCTCTATTAAGGAAACTTTGAGCCACGATTCGGAGTTTCATGGCAATTCTTACTCCCGAGTCAGGTGCTCGGTTACCCGTCAGTCAGGTTGTTGGTTACTCGCGAGTACCTTACTCGCAGGTCAGGGGCAAAAACCGCCTGCGACTAGGCTGGTTTCATCAGGAAGGACACCACAACCCATGGCACAACAGACTTTTGACAATCCGTTCTTCGCCCGCTTCTGGACCGTGCTTTCGGCCCACGAGTCACGGGCCATGCGGGAGCTCCGCCGGGCCAATCTCTTAGGGCTCTCCGGGCGTGTTCTGGAGGTGGGCGCGGGCACCGGATCCAACTTCGCGTTCTACCCCGATTCGGTGACCGAGGTCGTCGCACTCGAGCCCGAGACCCGCCTGGCGCCGCTCGCCAAAGCGGCCGCTGCGGCGGCCCCGGTTCCGGTCACGCTGATCGAGTCGACGATCGAGACCATGCCCGCCACCGAACCCTTCGACGCGGTGGTCTGCTCGCTGGTGCTGTGCTCGGTGGCCGACCCGGACGGGGTGCTGCGTCAGCTCAACGCCGTGCTGAAACCCGGCGGCCAGCTTCGCTACTTCGAGCACATCGCCGTTCCCGGCTGGCGGGGCGGGTTGCAGCGGCTGGCCGACGCCACGATCTGGCCGCGGTTCACCGGAAACTGCCACACCCACCGCGACACGGAGCGATCGATCGCGGGTGCCGGGTTCGTCATCGACACCGCGCGCCGTGAGGCGATGCTGCCCGCGTGGGTGCCGTTGCCTGCCCAGGAGGTCGCACTCGGCCGGGCGAGTAAGGCCGGCTAGTTCAGCCTGGCTTCCAATAGCTCGGGCAACTGCTGCAGCAGCCGCGGCAGCGCGGTGCTCGCCGACTCCCGGATCGAAATCGTCGCGTTGTCCGACAGCGGGGTGGGTTCGGGATTGACCTCGACGACGACCATGCCCCGGGCCAGCGCCACCTCGGGCAGCCCGGCCGCCGGGTAGACGATCCCCGAGGTGCCGACCACCACCAGGATGTCGGCGGCGGCCACCGCTTCCACCGATGCCTGCCAGGGCTCGTCGGGCAGCTGCTCACCGAACCACACGATGCCGGGGCGGATCAGGCCGCCGCATTCACACTGCGGCGGCATCTTCTCCAACTCGGGCTCGGGCATCTCGGGCAGCGGGCCGTGATAGCGAGAACCGCAGGTGTCGCACCAGAATTCGAAGAGGCTGCCGTGCAGATGGTGCACCGTCTTGCTGCCGGCCCGCTCGTGCAGATCGTCGACGTTCTGGGTGACCACGGTGACGTCGGCGTAGTCCTGCCAGGCCGCCACCGCGCGGTGACCGTCGTTGGGCTCCACCCGCTCGACCAGGTGATGCCGCCAGAGGTACCAGGCCCACACCCGCTCGGGGTGGCTTTGCCAGCCGTCGGTGCTGGACAGTTCGTACGGGTCGTACTTGGCCCACAACCCGGTCTTGTCGTCGCGAAACGTCGGCACACCGCTCTCGGCGGATATCCCCGCCCCGCTCAGCACCGCGATACGCACATCCCCCAAAATAGCCGGTCTAAGCGATACTTAGCAGGTGTCGGAGTTGGGGCTTGGACTGCACATAGACGCAGGGGCGGCGCGTCCATTGTTTGATCAGCTCAGAACGCAGGTCATCGAGGGTATTCGCGAGGGGCGGTTGCCACCCGGCACCAGGTTGCCGACGGTGCGTGAGCTGGCCGGCCAGCTGGGGCTGGCGGTCAACACCGTGGCGCGGGCCTACCGGGAGCTGGAGACCGCGGGCATCGTCGAAACCCGCGGCCGATTCGGGACGTTCGTGGCGCGAGCCGATCCGGCCGACGCCGCGATGGCCGCCGCGGCGAACGCCTACGTGGAGGCCGCCCGCGCGCTCGGGCTGGGCAAGCACGAGGCCCTGCAGTATCTGGACTCGGCGTTCGGCTGAGCGTCAGCCGAACTCCAACAGGGTGTAGGCCCCGCGGAAACGCTTCGTCGGACCGAAGTGCCAGACCGCCGGGAACAGCGTCTTGAAGAGGAAGCCGCGGCCCTTGGGCATCGGGATGTCATGCACGGCTTTGATTCCCGGCACGGTGTTCACCAGCTTGGCCAGCTGGACGGTGCTCAGGCTGAATGGCATCGGCGGCACTCGGTAGTGCTTCGAGGACTTCAGCCCCTTCGGGGCGATTCTCTTGACGAAGACGGGCGGCAGGTCGAAGAACATCTGACCGCCGGCAAAACGCTTGGCGCACTGGACGATAAGGTCCATCGCCTGCTCGGGCTGCAGGTACATCAACAGGCCCTCGGCGGTGATGAACACGCCCTTGCTGCTGTCCACCTGGTCCATCCAGCTGTAGTCCAGGGCGGACTGGCCCAGCGCGGTCATCCGCGGCGAGGACGGCAGCAACCGCTCCCGCAGCTCGATCACCGGCGCCAGGTCCACCGACAGCCAGTGGAACTGCGGGTCGGGTAGGGCCTCGCTCAACCGCCAGAAGCTCGTCTGGAAGCCCTCGGCCAGTGCGACGACGGTGGCCTGCGGATGCCGTGTCAGGTAGTCGACCGCGCAGGCGTCGACGGCCAGCGAGCGCAACGCCATCTCCTGACCCTTGCGGCCGAACTTGTCGAAGTCGAAATCGATGGAGTCGACGAGCTCGATGGCCATCGGGTCGTGCAGGATCGCATCGGGCAGGCCGGCCTGATGGGCGCGGCCGCTGAGCGTCATCAATGCGGTCTCCGACACGCCGCTGAGCTCACTGGCATCGATCTTCTCCGCTGTCATTTCAACACCTTTGCCAGTGTGCGCAGGTTGCGCGTGGTGGTCGACGATTTGTAGCGCTTCTTGCCCATCGTCTTGCCGATGGTCGAGTCCAGGGTGGAATTCTTGGGCACCTGCCAGTACAGGACGCCGTCACCGCGGGCGATCTTCTCGTCGGGTCCGGCGTCGTCGGCCAAGGCGGCGAGTTCGTCGAGGACTTCGGAATCGCTGACGAACGTCACATACGACTGGTAGCCGTCGACCTCAGCCTCGAACGGGTAATCCTCGGCCACGGCGCCGACCGTCTTGAGGTCGTAGACCAGCACCCACGCGTCGTAGCCAAATGTATCTCGCAGTGCGGCTTCGGCTTTCGTGCGCACCTTGGCCGCGGTGGTACCGCTCTCGAGCACCACGTTGCCGCTGGCGAGGATTGTCTTCACGTCGGTGAATCCGGCATCGGTCAGGGCCGCGGCGACGTCGGTCATCTTCATGTTCGCACCGCCGACGTTCACGCCGCGCAGGAAAGCCGCATAGCGGGTCATGCTCTCGATGCTAGCGACGTAGTCTCGATGGATGACCCGTCACGTGTTCGACGACAAGCTGCTGGCGGTGATCGCGGGTAACAAACTCGGTGTGCTCGCGACCATCAAACGTGACGGCCGACCGCAGTTGTCCAACGTGACGTATCACTTCGACCCGCGCAACCTGGTGATCGAGGTGTCCATCACCGAACCGCGCGCCAAGACCCGCAACCTGCGGCGCGACCCGCGGGCCTCGATCCTGGTGTCCTCGGACGACGGCTGGTCCTATGCCGTCGCCGAGGGGAACTCCATCCTCACCCCGCCGGCGGCCTCACCGCACGACGACACCGTCGAGGCGCTCATCGCGCTCTATCGCAACGTCGCCGGTGAGCATCCGGATTGGGACGATTACCGTCGCGCCATGGTCGACGACCGCCGGGTGCTGCTCACGATGCCGATCTCGCACGTCTACGGAATGCCGCCGGGCATCCGCTGAGATCGATGGCGTCACGTTAGTCTGACCAGCATGGCCGAATCAGAGTCCGATCCGCAGGACGACACCAAGCAGAAGTTCCGTGAGGCGCTGGAGCGCAAGAAGGCGAAATCGGCGGGCGGCTCCACGCATCAGGACCGCGGTGCCAAGCAAGCCCGTTCGCACGGGGCCGTGGAGAACCGCCGGGAGTTCCGCCGCAAGAGCGGCTAGCCGGCGAACTGCTCGGGAATCCTTGCCGCGGAGCGACTTCCGCACACGATGCGTGCGCTGACCAGGGCAACGAGCATCACGGCGGTGCAGTACAGGCCGTCGTCCTTCAGCCCCCACTTCACCGATGCCAGGGTGGCCAGGCCCGCCACGCACAGCAGGATGCCGACGACTACGCTGCGGGCGCCGCTGACCGCGATCGGGCCGTCCCAACCGGGCAGCGGGTGGTTCTCCAACGGCCGAAGTCCGACGAAGAGTGCCGCAACCAGTGCCGCCATCAGAAGCAGCTGCGCGACCGAGATCGCCAGGAAATCCGGCTGCCCGGGATAGCGGGGATGGCCGGTGACGTCGAACAGCAGATGGATCCCGAGCAGGGCTGGCATGTGCCACAGGTACAGCGTCATCGCGCCCGAGTTGCCGATCGCCGTCAGCCACCAGATCCATGGCCGTTGCGCCCATCGAGCGATCGCGGGTGCGGCAGCAATGATCAGGCAGCACAACATGATTGCGTGTCCGGCAAGCAGGAGCGACGGCGGTGTCATATTGGCCAGCCGCTGCCCTTCGATGCCGACCAGGCTCAGCTCGTAGGGGCCGAACGTCACCAGTGCGATGTTGAGGGCCAGCATCGCCAGCGCCGCCCGTAGCGCTGTCGCCGGTCGCAACGCGCCGCGCCGGTAGACCACCCCGAACAGGCCGGGGATCAGCCAAACCGTCAGGTTCGCATACCCCAGCGCCTGCCAGCTGGGGACGGTGAGCCGGATGGCGTCGACCGCCGCCACCGCCAGATAGACCACCGCGACGCCGGTGACCAGATGTGCGGCGGTGGTCACCCGGATCAGCAGCGGCATCGCCGCCAGCATCAGCACGTAGGCGCCCAGAAACCACAACAGCTGTGTCGAGACACCGGCCACCGGATCGTAGACATGTGGTGGGAGGACCTTGTGCAGCACGGTCAGCGCAACGGCCCAGAATGTCAGGTAGTAGAAGACCGGCCGAAAAAGCCTGGCGCAGCGCTTCATCAGCCACTGGCCCCAGCTCACGTCGGGCCGCCACGACGCCATGCTCGCCGCGGCTCCGGCGAAGAAGAACAGCGGCATGATCTGGAAGATCCACGTCGCGGCCTGGAAGATCACCGAGGTGGTCAGCAGGTTGTCCCAGTGCAGGACGCCGTCGGTGATGATGCTCGTCGCCATCACGGTGTGGCCGGCGACGACACCGAGGAGGGCGCAGATCCGGATGACGTCGATCGCCCGGTCGCGATCCGGGGGTGTCTGTGCGGCAACCTCACCGGGCGTCGGGAACGCCAGTTTCATGCGGCCAAATCTAGCCCGCTTCGGCGTAGGTAGATCTACCTGATTTCTCCCGGGATTCCTGCCAGAGGATCGCGGCCAGGCAGACCAGCGCCAGTACCCCGACCACGGTCGCGAACACGGTGCCGCCGGTGCGCAAGCCCCAGGCCCGGGCGGCGAAGCCCTCGCCGATCACCGGGATCGAGATCGCGACGTAGGCCACCACGAAATAGGTGGAGCTGACTTCGGCCCGGCGCTGCGCGGGGGTGCGCTCGGCAACCGCCGCCAGCCCGCGACTGAAGCTGATGCCCTGGCCGACACCGGACACCACCGCCGCGGCGATCAACCCGGCCAGCGACGAATAGTGCAGCGCCACAACGAGAATTCCCATGCCTGCGGTCAGGATGGCGCAGCCGACTGCGACGGCGCGCTGCGGTGCGATCCGGGTCCCGCCGATCTGGGCGATGGCCGACGCAACGAAGATGGCTCCGGCCATCACGCCCGCGAGCGCGTGATCACCGATCCCGATGACGGTGGTCAGCATGGACGGCGCCACCGAGGTGAACAGGCCGGTGACGGCGAACCCGGCGAACGCGGCCAGCGCCGCAGGGATGAACACCGGCCGCACCTCAGGGGGCACCGAAAGTCGTTGCAGCCCGATCTTTCCGGTCCGGCTGGACGTCTCGGGAACCAGCAGCACCGCGATCGCGGCCAGCACCACCAGCCCGATGTGCACGGCGAAGGTGAGTGTCAGCGGGGTTGGCGCGTACTGCGCCAGAATGCCTGCCAGTATCGGGCCGGCGCCAAGGCCGCCCATGTTGGCGATGGTGGCGATCATCGGCGCACGGTCGCGCCAGCTCGGTGGAGCGGCTTCGATGACCGCCGCGGTCGCGGTCCCGGTGAACAGACCCGCCGACAACCCCGATAGCACTCGGCCGACCAGCAGCAGTGGCACCGAATCCGCGATCAGGAACACCACGGCGCTGGCCAGCGCGCAGACCGTGCCGGCCAGCAGCACGGGACGGCGGCCGATGGCGTCCGACCATCGGCCGAAGACCAGCAGCGCGAACAACACCCCGCCGGCGTACGTGGCGTAGATGACTGTCGTCGTCAGGACAGAAAAATGCATGCGTTCCGAGTACAGCGCGTACAGCGGGGTGGGCAGCGTGGTGCCCACCATGATCGCGGCGAAGGCGTACGCCAGCAGAGCGAAGGCGAAAGCTCGCCGGGTCCGGGTCATGGTCCGGCGGGCAGGAGCGAAGCGACCGGGGATCATGAGAAGCTCAACGTCAGCACACCCACACCATTCCCGGACTCGGCGAGATTCTCACCTCGTTTAGTGGTGGGTGGCCTTCTCCGCGCCGACACCGGTCAGCGACCGGACCTCCATTTCGGCGTTGAGCTCCGGATCGCCGGTGTCCTTGGACGTCAGCGTGCCGACGATGCCGAGGATGAACGCCAGCGGGATCGACACGATGCCCGGGTTGGCCAGCGGGAACCAGTCGAAGTCCGCGCCGGGGATCATCGCGGTCTTGTTTCCCGAGACGGCCGGCGAGAAGACGATCAACAACAGGCAGCTGATCAGGCCGCCGTACATGCTCCACAACGCACCGCGGGTGTTGAACCGCTTCCAGTACAGCGAGTACACGATCGTCGGAAGGTTGGCCGAGGCCGCCACCGCGAACGCGAGCGCCACCAGGAACGCGACGTTCTGGCCGTTGGCCAGGATGCCGAGCCCGATCGCGGCGATGCCGAGCACCACCGCGGTGATCCGGGAGACCCGCACCTGCTCGTCCTCAGTCACCTTGTGGCTCTTGAGCACACTGGCGTAGACGTCGTGGGCAAACGACGCCGACGCGGTGATGGTCAGGCCGGCCACCACGGCCAGGATGGTGGCGAACGCCACCGCCGAGATGACGCCGAGCAGGATCACCCCGCCCAATTCGAACGCCAGCAGCGGTGCTGCCGAGTTCTGTCCACCGGGAGCGGCCAGGATCTTGTCCGGTCCGACCATGGCGGCCGCGCCGTAACCCAGGGCCAGGGTGAACAGGTAGAAAGCACCGATCAAGGCGATCGCCCAAACCACTGACCGCCGAGCCTCTTTCGCGGTCGGTACCGTGTAGAAGCGCATCAGCACGTGCGGCAGGCCCGCGGTGCCCAACACCAGCGCCAGACCCAACGACAGCAGGTTGATCTTGGAGGTGGTGTTGGCGCCGTACTGGGCGCCGGGGGCCAGCACGTCGCGGCTGGCCACACCCTTGGTGGTGGCCTCGTGCACCATCTGCTGCGCTGAACCGAGTATCTCGGAGAAGTTCAGCCCGAACTTCACCAGCACCAGGCCGGTCATGATCGCCGCACCGGTGATCAGCAGCACGGCCTTGATGATCTGCACCCATGTGGTGCCCTTCATGCCGCCGACCAGCACGTAGACGATCATCAGCACACCGACCACCGCGATCACGATGGACTGTGCGGTGCGGCCGTGGACGTCGAGCAACAGCGCGACCAGGCCACCGGCTCCGGCCATCTGCGCCAGCAGGTAGAACAGCGACACCGTCAGCGTCGAGGTGGCCGCGGCCACCCGCACCGGCCGCTGCTTGAGCCGGAAGCTCAGCACATCGGCCATCGTGAATTTGCCTGTGTTGCGTAGCAATTCGGCCACCAGCAGCAGCGCGACCAGCCAGGCCACCAGGAACCCGATGGAGTAGAGGAAGCCGTCGTAGCCGTACACCGCGATGGCGCCGGCGATCCCGAGAAAGCTTGCCGCAGAAAGGTAGTCGCCGGCGATGGCGATACCGTTCTGCGGCCCGGAGAAGGCGCGGCCGCCGGTGAAGAACTCGGTGGCATTGGTGTTGGAGCGGCCGGCGCGGATCACGATGAACAACGTGACGAGGACGAAGGCCACGAAGATGCTGATGTTGACGATCGGGTTGCCGATCCGGCTGGCCTCGGCGAGGACGGTGGTGGTCACTTGGCGGTGCCTTCCATCTCGGCGCGGATGGCTTCGGCCTGTGGGTCGAGGTCACGGTTGGCGAACCGCACGTACAACCCGGTGATGAGGAATGTCGTGACGAACTGGCCTAGACCGAGCAGCAGGCCGACGTTGATGTTGCCCCACACCCTGATGGCCATGAAGTCGTGGGCGAACGCGCCCAGCAGAACGTAGGTGGCGTACCAGATCAGGAAGAACGCCGTGGTGGGGAAGACGAAGCGGCGCAGGGTGCGGCGCAGCTCCTGAAATTCGGGGCTGGCCTGTACGGCCAGGTATTGGGCGCCGCTGGGGTGGGTTTCCCGCGGCGGCAGGTCGGTTGTGGGCACCGCATGCTCCTCAGCTAAAAGGTGTGAACTCCGATCGTGTTCCCAGGGTATTGAGAGGTGGGTCACAGCCCTAGGGGGCGAGCGGAGGATGCGGTGAACGGTTGACGGGCGGCGCTGAACGGTTGTCCGATCGCCGGGCCGTCAGCCGCGGGGCACTCGCTCCACGCCCATGCCCAGGCGTTCCGGCACGTGCATACGGGCGAAGATGCGTGCCACATCGGGTGGCACGTCACCGCGGGTGAAGTGGCTGACGAGCGCCATCGTCGCGAACGCGATCGGGACCGTCACGGCGGCGGGGTAGCCGATCAGCGTCGTCAGCCAGCCGCCGAGCACATCGTCGTCGACCCAGCCGGTGATCGCGACGAGGATGGCCACACCGGAGGCCAGTGCACCGACCACCAGACCCGCGATGGCACCGGCGGCGGTCAGCCCGCGCCACCAGATCCCGAGCACCAGCAGCGGGCACAGCGTGGATGCGGCGACGGCGAACGCCAGGCCGACCCCGCGGGACAGTTCTAGGCTGGGCGCCACCAGGGACAGCGGTATCGGGATGAGGCCGGCGATCAGCGCCGCCCACCGGAAGTCGCTGACCCGGCCGCGCAGCACGTCGGTGGACAGCGCGCCGGCGATGCTGACCAGCAGACCCGACGAGGTCGCCAGGAACGCCGCGATGGCGCCGGCCGCGACCAGGGCGGCGATCAATTCACCGGGCAGTCCGGGAATCGCCGCGGACGGCAGCAGCAGCACCGCGGCGTCCGCTTTGCCGGTGATGAGCAGCTGTGGCACGTAGAGCCGGGCGAACACCCCGAGCAGGACAGGGAACAGGTAGAACAGCGACAGCAGGACGATCACGCTCAGGGCGGTGCGCCGTGCCGCCCGCCCGTCGGGGTTGGTGTAGAAGCGGACCAGCACGTGCGGCAGCCCCATGGCACCGAGGAATGTGGCCACCATGATCGAAAACACTTGATAGAGAGGGTGTTTGCCGCCCAGTCCGCCGCCGCTTTGAATCCACGCCGCGCCGTTGGCCGGTGCCCCGGTGACGACCGGGGTGTGCGCCCCGGCGGCCAACGTCAGCGTGGTTCCCTGCGGCAGGGAGTACTCGCCAGGCCCGGGCAGGGTGCCGTTGTGCGCCGGGCCGCTCACCGTCACGCCGGCCGGGTCGGCGACGGTGACGACGACGTCGGTGTCTATCGCGACGACGGTCTGTTGGTCCACGGTGGGCGCGAGCGGGCCACCGAGCTGAGGGTGCTCGTCGCCGAAGTGCATCAGTAATACCAGCGTGGGGGCGGCGACGGCGGTCAGCTTCAGCCAGTACTGGAAAGCCTGGACGAAGGTGATGGATCGCATCCCGCCGCCGACGACGTTGGCGATCACGATCCCGCCGACTGCCAGCGGTCCGAGCCATACCGGAACGCCGAGAAGGGCTTTCAACGCGATGCCTGCACCTTGGTACTGGGGGATCAGGTAGAGGACGCAGACCGTGACGACCACGATCATCGCCACGCGGCGCACCCGCGCCGAGCCCAGCCGGAACTCGGCGAAATCGGGGACGGTGTAGGCGCCGGAGCGGCGCAGCGGCGCCGAGACGAACAGCAGCAGGCCCAGATAGCCTGCGGTGAATCCGACCGGGTACCAAAGCGCGTCGGCCCCGTACTTGGCGATCAGGCCGGCGACACCGAGAAACGAAGCCGCCGAGAGGTATTCACCGGAGATCGCGGCGGCGTTCCAGCGGGGGCCGACGGTGCGCGAGGCCACCAGGAAATCGGATGTGGTGCGCGACAGCCGAACCCCGTAGGCGCCGACGGCCACCGTCGCCACCGCCGACGCCAGCAGGCCACCGGCGGTCAGGGCCGTCGCCGTCGAGGTCATGGCGGACTTCCTGGAGCCGCCGGGTCGGCGACATCGGGCACGTCGTCGACCACGCCCATGAAGTCGCGTTCGCCTTGTTCAGCCAGCCGGATGAAGAGCCTGCCGACGCCGTACAGCGCGGGGTAGACGAACACCGCCAGAGTCAGCCAGTTCAGCCGCATCCCGAACACGGTGGCGGCGGACAGTTCTGGGAACACCGCGTTGATCAACGGCAGTGCGGCCATTCCGCCTGCGACCAACGCAGCCAGCCGCAGCGCCAGGCCGAGCTGGGCGCGCACCAATCCGCGCACCAGTGCGTCGCCGATCTCGGTCTGCTCCTGGACCTCGACCCGGGTGTGCACCACGCGGGTGCCGCGCCGGTGAGCCAGCACCACGCGTTCGCGTTGCGGGCGGCCCGGCTTAGTCATTGCTCGTCCCAGGACGGAAGGTTCGCATCGGGTCGCGGATCAACCTGTCGCGCAGCTCGCGGGCCTGGCGGCGGCTCACCGGCAACTCGATTGCGGCCGACGCGCCGTTGGCCCGCATCCGCACCATCGTCGAGGCGCCCGATGTGCGCAGGCCGGTCACCATGTTCAGTGCGACGAGATAGGAGCGGTGCACCCTCTGGAAGCCACGGTTGCGCCAGCGGTCTTCCAAGGTGCTCAACGGAATTCGCACCAGATGTGAGCCGGATGCGGCGTGCAGCCGGGCGTAGTCGCCTTCGGCCTCGACCCAGCCGATGGTGTCGCAGCGCACCAGCTGGGTGACTCCGCCGAGTTCGACGGGAATGGTGTCGGCGGTCGCCTCGTCGGCTGGCGAGGCCGGCTCGGCGGCGCGCGCGGTGACCACTCGCCGCACGGCTTCGTCGAGGCGCTCCTTGCGGATCGGCTTGAGCAGGTAGTCCAGCGCACCGACCTCGAAGGCGGCCAGCGCCTTGTCGTCGTGTGCGGTGACGAAGACGACGGCGGGCGGGTGCGCGAAATTGCCGAGCACACTGGCTAGTTCGAGACCCGACAGGCCGGGCATGTTGATGTCGAGGAAGATCGCGTCGACGGTGCGTTCGTTGATGATCCGCAGCGCGGAGGTCGCGTCGCCGGCGCCGGTCACCTCGGCGACGTCGGGGTGCTCGCCGAGCAGGTAGGTGAGCTCGTCGAGCGCGGGGGCTTCGTCGTCGACCGCCAGCACCCACAGTCCTGCCGCCATCACCCTCCTCAAACCCGCACGCCGGTGCGGAACTTCGGCACCCGCATGATCACCTTCGTGCCCGCATCCGGGGCGGTCTCGACCACCAGACCGTAGTCGTTGCCGAATGCCGCGCGCAGCCGGTGGTCGACATTGCTCAGCCCGACATGGGCGCTCTGCTCACCCTCACCCAACACGTCGCCGTGCCCGGACCGAAGGGTCTCCGGGTCCATGCCGATACCGTCGTCCTCGACGCTGATGACACAGTCGGAACCTTCGTTGCGGGCGACGATTTCGATCGAACCGCCCTTGCGGCCGGCCAGGCCGTGCCGCACCGCGTTCTCCACCAGGGGCTGCAGCGCCAGGAACGGCACCACGACGGTCAGCACCTCGGGCGCGATCTGCAGTGTCACCGACAGATTCGGCCCGAAGCGGGCACGTTCCAGCGTCAGGTAGCGGTCGATGTTGCGCAGTTCGTCGGCGAGGACGGTGTAGGGGCCCGCGGAGCGAAACGAGTACCGGGTGAAGTCGGCGAACTCCAGGATCAGATCGCGCGCCCGGTCGGGGTCGGTGCGGACGAACGAGGCGATGGTGGTGAGCGCGTTGTAGATGAAGTGCGGGCTGATCTGCGCACGCAGTGCGAGCACCTCGGCGCGATCGAGGCGGGCCCGCGACGCGTCCAGCTCGGCCAGCTCGAGCTGGCTGGCGGCGTAGCGCGCGACCTCGGCGATGGCGCCGAGCATGCCCGGTGACGGCTCATCGGCGTTGACCACGACGAGCACCCCGATCACGGTGCCGTCGTCGTCGAGGATGGGTTGGGCCACCACGGCGGGGGACTGGTCGCGGGCCAGCACCCGGCGTTGGCCGGCGATCGCGTCCCGCGCGGTGTGGTGGCAGATCTCCAGCGTGGCCGGCGTCCACAACGCATCGCCGGGCGGGTCGAAGGCCAGCAGGGTGGTCTCGCCGTCGTAGATCGCGACCCCGTCGGAGCCGGTCAGGCCGCGCAGGTGCGGGGCGGCGGCGGCCGCGGAGTCGGCGTCCAGGCCCTTGCGCAGTGAGCGCGCAGCGAGCGAGGCGGTGTGCAGTGCAGCGTGCACGGTGCGCTCGGCCGGGGTGCTGACCACACTGCGGGTCAGGACGGCGATGGCACCGACGATCAACGCGACCGCGGCCAGCGCGCCCGCCAGCGCGAGCGCTACCGCACCCGACATGTTGTTTTCTCGCTTACTGAACGGGGCAGGCGTACTTCCGGGCCACGTCGAATACCCGCTCCTGCGCACCGGGGCCGATCACCCCTTGCGCGGCCAGTTCCAATCCGATGTATCCCGGTATGCCGCCGATGCAGGCCTGATGGGCAACGCGCCATGCGGTGTCCGGATTCAGGTTGTAGCCGTTGCGGGCCAGGCCCTGCATGTACACGTCGAATTCCGGCGTGCCCTGGTCCGGTATCGCCTGCGCCGTGCCTGCCAAGGCGATCGCGGCAACGACCGCTGCGACAGCAGGTGCGATCACCCGTCTCATGTCGGTCTCCTCGGGGGTGTCTCCACACAGGAATCGCTCAACAATCGCACACCCTGAGCGGCACAGATACCCGAACCGAGTTGATCGTCACCGTTGGCGTGCCGACCGCACCGCCCAGGTCGCGATCTGTCCTCCGGCGGCCTAATCGCCACATAGAGCGGTCGAGATGTCCCACAGCCGGCCGGCACGGGCGTCGTCAACGGCGTACCGCGCAACCTCTCGAGAGATCCGGCAATCTGCGAGGTAAACCCCGCCGTGGTCGCGCAGATTGGGATCGACAGCTGCCCACACCTGCGTGGCGGCTCCCTCCTCAGGGGTGAGCACCTCGAAGGTGCTGATGTCGGCCGATGACGTCGCGACGGCGACGTCCTCACTCGACATATGACGCATGAGATGGGTCGCGACCATGCCGGGGTGGACGGCGTATGCGCGAATGCCACGCTTGAACAGCCGCCGGTTGAGTTCGACGGCATGGAGCACATTCGCGGTCTTGGCCGCCCCGTATGCGCTGTACTTGTCATACTCGCGGCGCTCCCAGTTCGGATCATCAAGGTCGATGTCGCCGAGGCGGTGGCCTTCGGAGGATAGGTTGATGACGCGACCGTTCCCGGCCGCTTCCAGTCGCGCCGAGAGCAGGTTGGTGAGTGCGAAGTGGCCGAGGTGGTTGGTCCCAAGTTGCATCTCGAACCCGTCTTCGGTGCGCCCGAACGGGGTGAACATGACGCCGGCGTTATTCATCAACACGTCGATGGCCGGGGCAATTTCGGCGATGGCCGCCGCCGCGAGACGGACGCTCGCGAGCGAGGCAAGATCCAGTTCGACGATCGATGTCTTTGCATTGGGCAGTTCGGCGTGAATCCAGTCCCGGGTTTTGAGTAGCGCATCGGGATTGCGTGCAGCGAGGACGACGTGTGCTCCGGCGCTCGCAAGGGCCCGCGCCGACTCACGACCCAATCCGGAGGAAGCGCCGGTGATCACACAGGTCATGCCGGTCAGATCGCTACCGTTCACGATGCCCATGGCGGTGGGCCGCGAATCGCGCGGAACCGATTGCGATCTCACTGGGCCGCTTCGCCTACGGTCACGCCGGCAACCTTCTCCAGCGGCTTGACGATCGCAGTGAAGTCCGACTCGGCCCCTTCTTCGCGCAGCGTCAGCTCCCACATGTCGGCCGTCGCTTTGGCCAACTGACTCGGTAGTCCGAGGGCTTTTGCCTCTTCGAGGTAGAGGCGCACATCTTTGACCATCAGACCGGTGGCGAATCCGTAGTCGAAGGTGCGTGGCAATACGGCCCTGGGGAACTTGTCGCGACTCGCGTGCGTCGCCCCTGAGCCCGCGTTGAGCACATCGATCATGACGTGCGGATCGAGGCCCGCCTTGGCGCCCATCACGACGACCTCGGCTGTTGCCGCCAGTGTCGCGGCTGCCATGAGGTTGTTGATCAGCTTCATGGTCTGGGCACCGCCTGGTTTCTCACTGACGAAGATTGGGCGCCCGATCTCAGTGAGCAGTGCGGTGACGGCGTCGTACTGGTGGCGCGGGCCGGAAACCATGATGGCCAGCGTGCCGTTCTGGGCACCACTAACCCCGCCGCTGACTGGTGCGTCCAGCGCGGCGATTCCGCGGTCCATCAAGTGTCGATGATTACGTTGTGCGACTTGGCTTCCCACGGTGGATAAGTCGACGAAGAGGCGGATTCGCGACCCGCCGATCACGCCGTCTTCGCCGATGGCCACGTGCGAGGAGGCCTGCAGTGACGGAAGGCTGGCGAACACGGTCTCGGTCCGGTCGGCCACGTCGCGAGGCGAGGATGCCACCAAGGCTCCAAAGCCCTTGGCTCGCTCGGTGGCCTCCTGGCGGGTGTCGTAGGTGACGACCCCGTGGCCGGCGGCGGCCAGTCTGCTGGCCATGGGGAAGCCCATGTTGCCGAGACCGATGAAACCAATCGCCACTGTCTCAGCCCTGTTCGTATTCAGCCGATGTGATCTGTCGGCCCCCGCCGCATCGACGCTGATCCATCGCTACTCCATTCGACTTCATGTCCGTCACAGAGCGACCACCACGGTCTTGGTGGCGGTGACGGCATCGAGTGCCTCATAGCCCTTCTCGCGGCCGTAGCCGGACTTCTTGAACCCGCCGAATGGCAACTCCACGCCACCGCCGGCACCGTAGGTGTTCACGTAGACCTGCCCGGCGACGATGTCGGCGGCGAGTCGATGTGCACGCGAGAGGTCTCGGGTCCACACGGCCGCCAGCAGTGCGTACTGGGTGCCGTTGGCCAACTCGACGGCTTGTGCCTCGTCGGTGAATGTGTTGACGGTGAGCACCGGGCCGAAGATTTCCTCCTGTGCGATCGCCGCAGCACTGTCGACTCCGTCGATCACTGTGGGCAGGAAGTATGCGCCGCCAGCCAGTGCGGGCTCGTGGGGAACCGTTCCGCCGCAGAGGATGTCTCCCTGGACGTTGTCGGTGACGAAGCGACAGACTCGGCGTTGTTGCTTGACGGAAATCAGTGGGCCGAGATCTTTGTCGTCAATTCCAGGGCCGATGGTGACCTCGCCAAACCGCGTGACCACCGCCGTGACAAGCTCGTCGTGGACGGCCTCGTGCACCAAGAGTCGCGATCCTGCCGAACATGTCTGGCCCGCGTTCTGCAGGATCGCCTTGGTGATGAAGGCGGCCGCCTTCGCCAAATCTGCGTCGGGAAAGACGATCTGCGGGGACTTGCCGCCGAGTTCAAGAACCGCGGGCACTACCCGGTCGGCTGCGGCGTGCGCGATCTCCGAGCCGACTTGTGTTGATCCGACGAATCCTATCGAGTCGACGTCGGGATGGATCGCAAGGGCTGCGCCTGCTTCAGCCCCGATGCCGGTCACCGTGTTGAGAACACCGCTTGGTAACCCCGCCTCTACGGCGAGGCGTGCGAATTCCACTGCTGTGCGTGGTGTTTCGTCGGCGGGTTTGATCACGACAGCGTTTCCGGCCGCGATGGCCGGTGCCACTGCGCGCGCCGCCAGTTGCATCGGGTAGTTCCAAGCGACGATGTGTCCGGTCACGCCGAGTGGTTCCCGGCGTGTGTAGACGTGCACGTCATCGGTGAGTGGTATCGAGTTGCCGTAGAAGGTGTCGATCGCATGTGCGTAGAAGCGAAAATAACGTGCGGCCACTGCGGCGTCGGTGCGCGCCTGCGTCAGCGGCTTACCGGTGTCTTCGGTTTCCAGCCGGGCCAGTCGGTCGCGGTGGACGTCGATCGTATCGGCTATGCGGCTCAATACCATCGATCGCTCCGCGGGCGCGACTTTGCGCCATGCGGGGAACGCGCGTCTGGCGGCGACCACCGCCTGGTCGACTTCGTCCGCTCCGCTGCGAGCAACCGCGCCGATTGGCCGGCCGGTGGAGGGATCCATGTTGTCGTAGTAGGCCGACGACTGCACCGTGGCGCCGCCGATAAATGACTCCGTCAGAGGCGCATCGCCGTCGTTCGCGATGCTCATCGGGGTCGTACGCCGTCGAGAAACACCCGTACGCAGGTACGGATGCGGTGGTCGAGTACGTCAGGATCGAGCACTACTCCCCACATCACACCGGTGGCCGGCCCGCCGACGGTGATACTCAGAAATGCACCGGCCAGTACTTCGGGGTCCTCCAATTGTACGGACCCCATTGCGGCGTGACGGCTCAGCATGTCGGCGATGAGCCGCAACGCGGGTACGGTGCCTTGCTCGAAGGCCAATCGATACAGGTCCGGAAACCGGTAGCCCTCGGCATTGAGGATTCGTTGCAGCGCAATACCGGCCGGACTCGTATAGCTCTCGAGTCGGATGCGGGCAATGGCGACCAGCGTTTCCTCCAGGTCCTGCGTTTCGACCTCGCGCAGTGTGTCGACGGGAATGATCCACCGGTCCACCGCTCGTTGTACCGCCGCTTCGAACAGCGCGGCCTTGTCGGCGTAGCGGGCATAGATCGTGCGCTTGGCCATGCCGGCCGCCGCCGCGATGCCGTCGATGGTCGCGCGGTCGAAACCGTGGTCCAGAAAGACGCCAAGCGCGCAGTCGAGCAATTCCTCGTGACGCTGTTGCGCCCGCTCCCGGCTGGGTCGCCCGACGCCCGGCCTCGTGCCTGGCTTGGTGAGCGTCATCGCACTCCGTAGTTGACGACGTGACTCCATAGGGTTCACAGTAGCAGTAATGAAACGATCTAGGTGCTATTAATTCAGAAGGAGTTCGTCGTGGGATCTGCTGTCGATGAGTTACTGCGGCTGCGGTTCGAGGAGGACCCGTACCGCTATTCCGCGGCCGACATCCTTCCGCTGCAACTCGAGGCTGCCCAGGAGCGTCTGACGGCCGGCCTTGAGCACATCCCGCTGCTGCGGCGCAGGGCCGAGGACAACGAGGTGGGGAAGTTGACCGAATCGACTGACCTCGTTCCCCTGCTGTTCGCTCACAGCGCATACAAGAGCTATTCGGAGTCGTGGCTGACCGACGGCCGGTGGGATCGGATGGCCAAGTGGCTCAAGACCGTTGCTACAGCATCCCTGGACGGTCTCGATCTCGATGGGGTCGGCGACATCGACGGGTTCGTTGACCGGTTGCAGACCGTCGGAAGCTACGTAACCTGTTCCAGCGGCACTACTGGCAAGCCCGCGTTGATCTCCTGCGCCGCAGCCGATCTCGACATCGCTTCTGAGGCGAATGTCGAGGGGTTCTCGTGGTCGACCGGGATTGCGCCGGCGAAAGATCGGAAGATGTTCGGGCTCGCACCGCGTACCAGAGTCGAGCGCAACGAGCGCACCCGACTGGCGCTGATCGAGGCGTTCGCAACGCCAGAGAACAGTTACCAGTTGCCGCTGGATCCCATTGGAGTGGGATCAATCATGGCGATGATCGCATTCCGCCGTCGTGTGGCCGACGGAATCGCCAGTCCATCGGAACTTGCGGCATTCGAGGAAATCGGCGCGCAGCGGCAAAAGCAGATGGACGACGCGGTGAGCGAGGCGGTCGATGAGTTGATCGCCAGCCGCGGTCAGAAGTTGCTGCTGACCGGAATGTTCGCTTCTCTGTACCAGATTGCCGCAGGGGTTCGGGCAAAGGGGCTGCACGGTAAGGACTTTCGGGATGATACCGCTGTACTGGTCGGCGGCGGCCTCAAGGGCGCGGCACTTCCGGAGAATTACCGGGAGTTCATCTTCGACACGTTCAACGTAGCCGAGGGCAAGGTTTACCACTTCTACACCATGCAGGAGCTCAACACCCCGTTCCCCAAATGTGTCGGCGGGCGATACCACGTTCCGCCGTGGGTGATGATGCTGCCGCTCGACGAGCCGGGCGAACGGCTGCTGCCGACGGACCAGCCGGTTCAGGGCCGCGCCGGCTTCTTCGATGTATCGCTCGACGGCCGCTGGGGTGGCGTGATTTCCGGTGACCGGGTGGACGTCAGTTTCGCCGCATGCGAATGCGGTCACCGCAGCCCCAACATCGGGCCAGACATCGTGCGTTACGCCGACCTCGGTGGCGACAAGATCAGTTGCGCAGGAACCATCGACGCGTATGTACGGGGTGAAGCGTGAGCACCCAGTCGGCCGCGGAAAGTCTGTCCGCGCCCTTTTTCATTCGTGGCTCCCTCGTCGAAGGCGATCAGGTCACACACCGGTCGCGTGATCTCGCAGCCGACTTCCACACACCTACTCTCGATCTCGACATCGTCGTCTCATCGAGGTCGGAGCTGCCGCCGTTGCTGAATGTGGGGCTCGAGGAGATCGTCGACTTCCTTGTGGAGACCGGCCAACGGCTGCAACTCGAACGCAACCCGCACATGCGGCTCTGTCTGGATCGGGTGGCGGCAACCAACCCATTGCCGCGGCGGGTGGTAGAGAATCTCTACCTCGCTGCGCCTCACATGTTGACCAGGGCGAGCTTGTGGTCGCAGGTCGAGGCCAACTTCGCCGACCCGAACGTCCTTGACGGCTGGGTTACGCGCACCGATGCCCGGGGCAACAAGGGTGCAATACGCGCGTTCCCGCCCCGCATGGTGCACATGCTGGCGGGGAACGCCCCCGCTGGCTGCATCGCCTCCATCGCTCAGGGCGCTCTTGTCAAGGCGGTCAACCTATTCAAGATGCCCTCGTCGGATCCGTTCACGACGGTTGCGGTGTTGCGGACCATGGCCGAGATCGACGCGACACACCCGATCGTCCAATCCATGTCGGCCGTCTACTGGTCCGGCGGGGACGAGGCGATCGAGCGGACGATCTATCGGCCGCAGTTCTTCGACAAGATCGTTGCCTGGGGCGGTGGACCTGCCATCCAGAACGTCATCAAATACCTCGGACCCGGTATTCAGTTGGTGTCCTTCGATCCCAAGTCGTCGATCTCCATGATCGGGCGAGAAACATTCCAGGACGACGCCATTCTGGCCGACGTCGTCGAACGGGTCGCCGCTGACACGACCATCTTCAACCAGGAAGCCTGCCTGGCGAGCAGGTTCGTGTTCCTGGAAGCCGACGCCGGCCAGGCCGAGAGGTTCTGCGCCGCCTTGGTGCAACGCCTTGGCGTCGACCGGCTGTTCGGGTCGGCGGTCGCGCCGCTTCCACCGGCCGATGTTCGCGACGAGATTGACGTCATGCAGGCAATGGGCGACGAGGTAAAGGTTTTCGGCCGCCTCGACGGGCGAGGCATTGTTCTACTGTCGGAGGAACCGGTCGACTTTGCGCCCACCAATAAGACGTCGAATGTCGTCATGGTCGATTCGCTGGACGACGCCGTGCGATACGTGAACGTGGCCACCCAAACCATCGGCGTGTACCCGGATGACCGGAAGGCGCAGCTCCGGGACAGGCTTGCCAGTGCGGGCGGTCAGCGCGTCTGCCGCGTCGGCACAGCCAATAGCCATGTCGACGGCGGCCCCCACGACGCGATGTACCCGCTGAGCCGTTTCGTGCACTGGATGGGCGATGACGACATCAGCGACACCAACTCAAATTGCGCCGTCTCCAGTGATTCGGTCGCCAGAACCGACCCGATCGTCCTGTGATCATGCGGCACCCAGTCGTCCTAGACTGTCGGCCATGGCGAGACTGCAGCTCACCCAGGATCCCGCGTCCGACGACCTGTTGAGTGAGGATCCGTTCGCCCTGCTGACCGGGATGCTTCTTGATCAGCAGATTCCCATGGAGACCGCCTTCGCCGGGCCGCGCAAGATCGTCGAGCGCATCGGCGGTATCGACCCGCGGCTGGTCGCCGACTACGACCCCGAGCAGTTCACCGAGAAATTCTCGAAAACTCCTGCCGTGCATCGTTTTCCGGGCTCGATGGCCAAGCGGGTGCAGGATCTGGCGCGCGAGATCGTCGACCGCTACGACGGCAACGCCGCCGGGCTGTGGCTCGACGGCAACCCCGACGGCGCCGAGGTGCTGCGCCGGCTGGAGGCCCTGCCCGGTTTCGGCGAGCAGAAGGCCAAGATCTTCCTGGCCCTGCTGGGCAAGCAGTACGGTGTCACGCCCACAGGCTGGCGCGAAGCGGCCGGTGATTACGGCAAGGCCGGCACCCATATGTCGATCGCCGATGTGGTCGACAAGGGGTCGCTGGATGAGGTCAGGGCGTACAAGAAGAAGATGAAGGCCGCAGCGAAGAAATAACAGGAGGCACCATGAAGACGCACATCAATTGTCCGTGTGGCGAGGCGATCAGCGCCAAGGACGAGGACGAGCTGGTCGAGCTCACCCAGGCGCACCTGGCGGCGGCTCACCCCGGTATGGACTACGGCCGGGACGAAATCCTGTTCATGGCCTACTGAGCCACTGCGTTGAGGCAGAACTGAGAGCGAAATTCTGCCCAAATTTTCGCTCTCAGTTCTGGATCGACGGGGGCTAGGCCACCCGGACGGCGGCCTCTAATTCCGCGAGTGCGACCTCGGTCAGCGGAATGAGGTCGTCGATGTCAGCCAACACGTCACGGTCGGCCACATAACCGACGCCGATCTGGTCGGCGTAGGAACATAGCGTCACGTTGAGCGCCATCCCGTCGTAGACCACTGACACGGGGTAGATCTCGTCGATGCTGGCGCCGTTGAAATAACTCCGCTCGCGGGGGCCCGGCACATTCGAGATCGGCAGGTTGTAGCTGGGCCGCACCCGCGAGCCGAACGGCAGGAGCGGGGAGAGCGCCGTCGGCACCACGGCAGGCATCAGCACGATCAGCATCGCGCCGGGGCCGTTGGCCGCGACCTGATGCTTCACGTTCGACATCGCGTAGTGAACCAGGCTCAGTCGTTCGGCCGGATCTTCGATGGCGGTGGGCAGTGGGCACAACCCGAGGCCGAATTGGTTGCCGTGCCCGTCGTCTCCTGCCGCGTCGCGCCCGCGCACCGTCACCGGACACAGCGCCACCAGGGACTGGTCGGGCAGCTCGTCCTGTTTCGTCAGCCAATCCCGCAGCACACCAGTGACCAGCGCCGTCACCACGTCATTGCTGGTCACATCCGCGGCATCCTGGATGGCCCGAATTCGCTTGCGGTCCAGGCTGGTTGCCGCGAAAACCCGGCCGGGACCCAGCTTCGCGTTGAACCGGGTGTGCGGCGCGCCGAACGGCGCCGCGACAGTGGACGTCATCAGGCCGCCCACGATGTTCGCCACCTCGGCGGAGGCCACGTTGCGGGCCAGGCTCAGCCCGGACACCGCCGCGCCCGCGATGTCACGCACCACCGAGAGCGGGTTGAAGCCACGCCGTTTCGTGGCGGGTTCGTCGGGGACCGCACTGGCGTAAAACGGTGGCATCCCACGGCGATCGGGATCGGTGGTCAGCGAGTCGGCGATCATCTGGAGGCCGGCGACACCGTCGACGACGATGTGATGGATCTTGATGTACAGGACGCAGCGGTCGCCGACAAGCCCGTCGATCAGATACGCCATCCACAGCGGCGCCGACCGGTCGAGCGGCTCGGCGTGCAACTCGGACACCAGCTCCCACAGTGCCGTGGTGTTCGAACCCGCCGGCAGCGTCAGCCGGTGCAGGTGGTGGCTCAGGTCGAGATCAGCCACCTCGCGCCACGCCCACAGGCCGCCGGTGTCCACGCCGCGGTGCGGGCGGCGGCGCAGCCGGGGGTCGATGGGATCGGGTGCGGTCAGGCCCTGTTCATACATCTCGTCGATGAACGCCGTACCCGTCATGCCCTTGGGCGGGCTCATGATCAGTGCGACCGCGACATGCATGGGGCTCGAGATCAGCTCGGCCGTCAGCAACATCGCGTCCAAGGGGTCGAGCGTCGCCATGAACCCACCTAGGGTCGGGGTTTCGATTTCCCAACCCTAGCGCGGCTTTTCGAGCCTCAGGGCACGACGGTCGAACCGATCGTCGGCATGAAGGTGCACTGCTTGTCCACAGTGGTCACCTGGCCGAAGATCGTCGACATGATGCTGCCCGAGCCGGTGTCGGCGATGGCCATCAGCGTGGTCGGTCCCGCCGCGTTCATCTCGGGATTGGGCTTGAGCGTGGCGCTGCCGGACTTGCCGGTGGTCAGGTTGACCCACGTGACATTCAGCGGGAGCTTCTGCTCGGCGGCCGGCGCCGGGGTGCCGACTGCGGTGAACACGTAGGCAGTCTGCCCGGCGACCGGTCCCGGCGTCGGGATCTTCGCCGGCCCGGCGACCGAGATCGCGGTCGCGATCACGTTGCCGCCGTCCTTCAGGCAGCCGTTGCTGATCGACGGGTACATGAAGTCCTGGGTGGGCGGTGCTGCCGGGTCGTAGTTCGGGGCGGCCGCGGGTGCCGGCGCGGGGTTCGGCGTCGCGACGTTGATCGAGTTGCCGACCGGGGTCGCCGACGGCGTCGGCGGGGCGGCCGGGTTCACGACCGTCACCGGGGTGGGCACCTCAGGGAGTGCTTCGGGCGCCGGGCCGACGGCGTGCGCCGGGTCGATACCGGTGGGCAGGTGCGCTTCGGTGCCGAAGATCGCGGTCGGGTCGTTGCCGCCGGGCAGATGTTCGGGCAGAGGGACGGGGCCATTGCCGGTGCCGGGCGTCAGCAGCGGCGTGGTGCCGTGCGCGACGCCAGTCGCCTGAGCGGTGGGGGAGACCGCCGACGGCAGTGCGGCAGCGGGGCCAGCGGCCCCGCCCTCCTGCACGAACTTGGTGACCTGCTGAGCCAGCGCCGCCGAGCCGCCCGGCGTGGCTGCGCCACCAGCGAGTTGCGAAGCCGCCGCGAGAAGCAGCGACTGCGCCGATGAGGGGTTCCCCGCGGCCTGCTGAACAACCGGTCCGAGCATCTGCATGGCGTCAAGGCCGGGCAGCTGCCCGGGATCCAGCGGGATGGCCGGGTCCGCGGCCGCGACCGGGCTGAACGCCAGGTTGGTCGCGGCCACGAGCGTGGTGGTCAGCAGAAGAGCCAGCTTGGCGATCTGCGGCACGGTGAACTCCCTCATCGGGTAGTGGTTGGTCAGGGCAGAGCGGACAGCGGCAGCAGCTGGCCGAGGCCAGCGCCACCCGGCGTGGTCGGCGCGATCGCCGGGCTGGTGGCCGGGGGGACCCCAGCCGGTCCGGCGACCCCGGTGGCCACCGGAGCAGGTGCCGGCTGGCCGACGGCCAGGCTGTCGCCAACCTTGACCGGGAACGGCATGTTCGACGGCGTCAGGCTGGCCAGGTCACCAGGCATGCCGAGCTGGTTCAGCAGCGGGATGAGCGGCGCAGTGACGCTGCCGCCGGGGATGGCGTTGGCGGCCGGGGCGGTCGCCGGCGCGGCAGGCACGCCGCCGATCGGCGAAATCGGCAATGTCGCCGGAGCGCCGCCGATCGGCGAGACCGGCAGCGTCGACGGCGCGCCGGTCAGACCCCCGGCACCGCTGAGTGCGGTCGCTGCGGTCTGCAGGACGGCCGCAGCGCTGGCCGGATTCGTGACGAATTGCTCCAGCATGCTGAGCCCGGGCACGCCGGGAACGGCGGGTGAAACGCCCGGGTCAGCGGCGGCTGACGGGCTGAGTGCGAGCGCGACCGAGCACAGCCCGGCGGCACCAATCACATTGGCGGCGAACAGCTTTGAAATACTTGGCATGGTTATCCCAATCCTTCGAGTGCAGGTCTGAACCCGAAGGTAGTCCGTTACTAGAGTTACTCAAGTGACACGTGTGGTGTTTATGCAACCGTTACGGCAGTGATTGCCGATGGTGATGCGGGGCGTCCGAAATCGTGGAGCAGGCAGCATCCGTCGCTACAGTCGCACGGTGGACACAGCGGCCCCAGTGGCCTCGGCGGCGAGGCCAGCCTGGCTGGCTCCGGTGTTGCTGGTCGTCAGCGTGGCTGCCCGCCTGGCCTGGACCTACCTCGTGCCCAACGGCGCCAACTTCGTCGACCTACACGTCTACCTCGGCGGCGCGGCCGCACTCGATCACCCCGGCACGCTGTACTCCTACGTCTACGCCGACCAGACGCCCGACTTTCCGCTGCCGTTCACCTACCCGCCGTTCGCGGCGCTGATGTTCTATCCGCTGCACCTGCTGCCGTTCGGTCTGGTCGCCTTGTGCTGGCAGCTCGGCATCGTCGCCGCGCTCTACGGCGTGGTCAGGGTCAGCCAGCGGCTACTCGGCGTGCCGGCCTGGGAAGGCCACCGTGTCGCGATGCAGTGGACCGCCGTCGGTATCTGGATCGAACCGCTGCGCAGCAACTTCGATTACGGCCAGATCAACGTCATCCTGGTGCTGGCCGTCCTGTACGCCGCCTACAGCAGTCGGTGGTGGTTGTCGGGTCTGCTGGTCGGTGTCGCAGCCGGGATCAAGCTGACTCCGGCCATCACCGGGCTCTACTTCCTCGGGGTGCGTCGCTGGGGCGCCGCAGCCTTCTCGGCGATCGTGTTCTTTGCGACCGTCGGACTCTCGGTCGCGGTGATCGGTCAGCAGGCGCGCTTCTATTTCACCGACCTGCTCGGTGACGCCGGCCGCATCGGCCCGATCGGAACCTCGTTCAATCAGTCCTGGCGCGGTGGCATCTCGCGGATCCTCGGCCACGACGCCGGCTACGGACCGATCGTGTTGGCCGGGATCGCAGTGACGGCGGTGCTGGCGCTGTTGGCCTGGCGTGCGCTGGACGGCGACCGGCTGGGCTTGTTGTTGGTGGTCCAGCTGTTCGGCCTGCTGATCTCACCGATTTCGTGGACCCATCACTGGGTGTGGTTGCTGCCGTTGATGGTCTGGCTCATCCACGGACCGTGGCGCACACGGGCCGGCGCGCGGTTGCTGGGGTGGGGCTGGCTGGTGCTGACGCTGATCGGGGTGCCGTGGCTGCTGAGCTTCGCCCAGCCGACGATCTGGCAGATCAGCCGGCCCTGGTACCTGGCCTGGCCGGGTCTGATCTACATCGTGGCAACGCTCGCGACGCTGGCCTGGATCGCGGCTAGCGGTCGCCGACAATCTCGTTGATATCTGACGCCATCTGCACATCCTTTTCGGTGATCCCGCCCTCGGAATGCGTCACGAGGACGAAAGTGACTGTCCGCCAGCGAATATCGATGTCGGGGTGATGGTCCTTGACCTCGGCGTGCTCGGCGACCCGGCGCACGGCGTCGATGCCGTCGAGGAACGCCGGGAATTTCACCGAGCGGCGTAGGGCGCCATCGGCGTGCTCCCAGCCGTCGAGACCCGTGATGGCGGAATCAATTTCTTCATCGGTTAGCGGCATGCTGCAAGTCTTCTCCGACCGGCGGCCGAGGGGAAGGCCAACAAGAAACCGGGACATCTGTCTCAAATTCGGCATTTGTTTGCCATCGCGGTCCGGCTGGGCGTTGCCAAGCCCGACACGGTCGAACGCGAAGTCGTGGTCACGGTGCCGGGCACCGGTTACTACGGGGACCGGAACAACGACGAATACTGGGTCAAGCAGAGCTACTCGAACTGCACCCTGATGGCGACGGCGATGGCGGTCGGCCAGGTCACCGGCAACAAACCCGACGAGGAGACGATGGTCAATCTGGCCAGGACCACGGCCAGTGTCGTCTATCCGGGCCGGCGGATGTACCTCGACGAGGACATCGCCAACGGCGTGGCCGTCAAAGACGCGGTCCAGCTGATGAACACCAATCCCAACTGGAATGTCACGGCGTCCACCAAGCGATACCTCGTCTACGACGAGGCCGGCAACCGGATCACCGGTGCCACCGCCACCGACGCACAGATCGCGCTGAACGATCTGGCGGCGGCGCTGGCCGCGGGCAACGCGACCATGGTCACGATCAACACCGATTCCGTCTGGAGCACCCAGGCCCAGTACCAGACGTCGGCGACACCGAACTACACCCGCGCCAACCACGAAGCGGTGGTGATCGCCGTCGACCTCGTGGGCGGCACCGTCTACTTCAACGACAGTGGGCCGGGGTACGGCAAGGACATGGCGGTTCCGATCGGTGCCTTCCTCAACGGGTGGCAGAGCAACGACTACGAGCTGACCATCGTGAAGGCGAATCCGACCACGACATAAGCTCATTGGCGTGTCCCAGATCGTCGTCGCCGGAGCCTTGATCTCCGGCGCGACGCTTCTGGTGGCGCAGCGCCTGCGGCCGCCCGAACTCGCCGGGCTGTGGGAGCTGCCCGGCGGCAAGGTCGCCGCGGGGGAGACCGAGGCCGATGCGCTGGTTCGGGAGCTCCGTGAGGAGCTCGGAGTCGAGGTCGTGGTCGGTGAACGCCTTGGTGCCGACGTGGCCATCTCGGAGTCGTTGGTGCTGCGCGCCTATCTCGTCACGCTCACCGGCGGCGCGCTGCATCCGCACGATCATCGCGCGCTGCGCTGGGTCAGCTCGGGCGAGCTGGGGTCGCTCGCCTGGGTGCCCGCCGACCGGGCCTGGCTGCCGGACCTCGCGAAACGCCTTGGGGGATGAGCCCGTCGCCCTATGATCTGGGGCGTGCTCACGGACGTCACCGCCGGCGTCGATCTGATGGACGGCCGGTTCTACGCCAGTAGGCAGGCGCGCGATGCCTACCGCTGGATGCGCGAACTTCAACCGGTCTTCCGGGACCGCAACGGCCTGGCGGCCGCCGCCACCTACCGTGCGGTGATCGACGCCGAACGGCAGCCCGAACTGTTCTCCAACGCCGGCGGCATTCGCCCGACCACGCCCGCACTGCCGCACATGATCGACATGGACGATCCCGCGCACCTGTTGCGGCGCAAGCTGGTCAACGCCGGATTCACCCGCAAGCGCGTTCAAGCCAAGGCGAATTCCATTGAGGGACTGTGCGATACGCTGATCGACGCGGTCTGTGAGCGCGGCGAATGTGATTTCGTCCGCGACCTCGCCGCGCCGCTGCCGATGGCCGTCATCGGCGACATGCTCGGTGTGGCACCCGAAGACCATGCCGACCTGTTGGCGTGGTCCGACGACATGGTGGTGGCACTGAGTTCGGTGGCCACCGAGGAGTCGCTGACCATGGCCGCCAATGCGCTGGTCGCCTACAACGCATTCATGGGCGACTTCGTCGAGGCCCGGCGCCGCGAGCCCGCCGACGACCTTGTCAGCGTCCTGATTGCCGCCGAGGTCGACGGCCAGCGGCTCACTGATGAGCAGATCCTCGCCGAGACCCTGCTGATCCTCATCGGTGGTGACGAGACCACCCGCCACACGCTGTCCGGCGGAACCGCCGAACTGTCCAGGCATCCCGATCAGTGGCGGGCCCTACAGGATGATCCCGAGCTGCTGCCCGCCGCCGTGGAGGAGATGCTGCGCTGGACCTCGCCGATCAAGAACATGTGCCGAACCCTGACCGCCGACACCGACTTTCACGGCACCGAACTACACGCCGGTGACAAGATGCTGCTGCTGTTCGAGTCGGCGAACTTCGACGAGACAGTCTTCGGTGATCCCGATGTGTTTCGCATCGACCGCCACCCCAACAACCATGTCAGCTTCGGCTTCGGAACCCACTTCTGTCTGGGAAACCAGCTGGCCCGCCTGGAGCTGACGGCGATGACCCGGCGAGTGCTGGCCCGGCTACCGGATCTGCGGCTGGCCGACGGGGCCGAACTGCCGCTGCGGCCCGCCAACTTCGTCAGCGGGCTGGAGACCATGCCCGTCGAATTCACCCCGACCGCACCCATTTACAGCTGAGGACCGTCCGTGGGCGTGCTCCGGTTCATCTGGCAACGGGTACTGGCGTTCGACCGGATCGGCTCACGGATTCCGCAACTCATCCAAATCTGGCTGCTGGAGCTGTTTTTCGCGCTCCCGCTGGCCTTCTTCATCGGCAAGGCCATCGACATCCACGGCGCACTAGGGGTGCCCGGCACGGGGGAGTCGATGCCCGGCACGTTCTGGGGCGCACTCGTCGTCGCCCTGATTGCCGGCTTCTTCTTCGTCCGCTCACTGGTGAAACCCCGTATCGTGCAAGGCTCCTGGGCTCCGGTGGTGCACGCCAACGTCGGCGATTTCACCGTGTACGCGGCCAACAACCAGGCCCGCGTCAACTACGTCTACCTGAGCAGCCACCCGTCCTACGCGCTGCTGCTGTTGATCACCGCGCCCATCCCGGCGGTCATGTTTGCGGCCACCACCAACCAGGGCGACAGCACCTTCTATTGGCGCATCACCGGCATCGTCGGGCTGGTGATCCTCGGCTGCATGGCGCTGGCTCGGGTATTGGCCTGGTACGTCTTCAGATTCGGCCGCAAACAGCTCGACGATCAGTTGTCCGCGCTGCCGGTGTCACCGCGCCGGCTCGGCTGGGAGATCGCCTGGAAGCCGGTGCTGATGCTGGTGGTGATCATGTACGCGATCGTCTGCATCCCGCTGGGCTGGATGTGGCTGGCCGAGAAGCGGACTATCGCGCACCTGCCCGAGGTCACCGTCGCCGACTCCGAAAGCCATGTCGGACAATACCGCCGAGTGCAGGGGACCCCAGCTTCCCAGCCGATCTACTGGGCGCCGCGCGGCACCGGCCGGGGTGGCAACAACTATGCGGGCGCCGGGATTCTCGTCGATCTCGACAGCGGCGGGCAGGCGCTGCTGCTCGCGGAATCGCTGTCGGTGGCCGACTTCCGCGGCGTCATGCAGCACACCGGCAACGGCGAGCTGCACGCCACAGGCAAGGTGATCGACGAGATCACCGACGACCAACGCACGTACTACGGTTTCGACCAGGAGGCCTTCGGCGCGCCACCGCCGGGCGGGCGCGTCATGCTGCTGCTGTCCTACCCCTAGTACTTCAGGCTGTCGCCGGTCACTCGCACATCGGCGAACTCCCGAGGGTGATGCGCGGCGTGCACCGGATGCAAGAGCACCGGGTGGCGGCAGTGCGCACACGACTGCGGCTGCCGACGATCCGATGAGACCGTCAGGTGGCGACAGGTCGCACACCGCACGATGTACGCCCCACCGATCCAGTTGAGCAGGCCGAGATAGATCGCAGCGGTGGCGGCGGTGCCCAAGACGACGATGAGTGCGATGGTGAGAACTTCATAAACCGTCATGCCAGACCTCCAATTGACGGCGGTAATTCAGGCTAACTCCGCGGGGTTTGCATCTGATGTGGATTGCCTGCTGAAATGCCGAGTGTGGTGACGTGCGCGACGCTGTCGCGGCAGTGCTGGCTCTTCGCCGTCGGCTCGTCCTTCTTCGCACTCGCGACGGTGCCCGGGTTCCCGACCGTTGCCGGTGCAGGTGCGTCCAACTGGCTGTGCTTCATCGGATCCTGGTTCTTCACCGCCGCCGCCTGGATGCAACTGATGCTGTCCGGGCCGCCGCTGAAGCTGGAATGGCTCTCGGCAGCAATCCAATTCGCCGGAACCATCCTGTTCAACATCAGCACCGGCAGCGCGGTCTGGGCGCATGCCACCGGGGTGCGGCGCCACTATGTGTGGGCCCCGGATGCTCTGGGTTCCCTCGCCTTTCTGGCCAGCGCGGCGCTGGGGGTGGCCGCGGCCACGATCGCGATCGGCCTGATCGCGCTGGGCTCACGGGACTGGCAGGCCGAGTGGATCAACATGATCGGCTCGATCGCCTTCGGCGTCTCTGCGGTGGGTGCGTTCGTGCGGCGCACCGGGATCACCGAGGACGAGTTGCTGGCCAACCTCGGGACCTTCCTCGGGGCGCTGTGTTTCCTTGGTGCGGCCCTGCTGGTCCTTCCCCGTTTTCGCAAAAGGGCACCTGCGCTGCGAGAATCAGGGCCGTGAATACCCAAGACTTCCGCAATGTCGCCATCGTGGCGCACGTCGACCATGGCAAGACCACGCTGGTGGACGCCATGTTGCGGCAGTCCGGTGCCCTGACACACCGCGGCGACGACACGATCGAACGCCTGATGGATTCCGGTGACCTGGAGAAGGAAAAGGGCATCACGATCCTGGCGAAGAACACCGCCGTGCACCGCCATCACCCCGACGGTTCCATGACAGTGATCAACGTCATAGACACCCCCGGCCACGCCGACTTCGGCGGCGAGGTGGAGCGCGGGCTGTCCATGGTCGACGGTGTGCTGCTGCTGGTCGACGCCTCGGAGGGGCCGCTACCGCAGACCCGGTTCGTGCTGCGCAAGGCGCTGGCCGCGCACCTGCCGGTGATTCTGGTGGTCAACAAGACCGACCGGCCCGACGCCCGCATCGCCGAGGTCGTCGAGGAGAGCCACGACCTGCTGCTCGACGTGGCATCCGATCTCGACGAGGAGGCGCAGGCGGCCGCCGAGAAGGCGCTCGATCTGCCCACGCTCTATGCATCGGGCCGCGCAGGCATCGCCAGCACCACCCAACCGGCCAACGGCGAGAACCCCGACGGGGAGAACCTCGACCCGCTGTTCGACGTCCTGCTCGAGCACATCCCGCCGCCGCAGGGCGATCCTGAGGCGCCGCTGCAGGCCCTGGTGACCAACCTCGATGCCTCGGCGTTCCTGGGCCGGCTCGCCCTGATCCGGATCTACAAGGGCCGTATCAAGAAGGGCCAGCAGGTGGCCTGGATGCGTGACGTCGACGGCCATCCGGTCATCACGAACGCCAAGATCACCGAGTTGCTGGTCACCGAGGGCGTCGAACGTACGCCGACCGACGAGGCCATCGCCGGTGACATCGTCGCGGTCGCCGGTATCCCGGAGATCATGATCGGCGACACCCTCGCCGACACCGAGCACGCACATGCGCTGCCACGCATCCACGTCGACGAGCCCGCGATCTCGGTGACCGTCGGCACCAACACCTCACCGCTGGCCGGCAAGGTGTCGGGACACAAGCTGACCGCGCGAATGGTCAAGTCCCGCTTGGATTCCGAACTGGTCGGCAACGTCTCGATCAAGGTCGTCGACATCGGCCGCCCGGACGCGTGGGAGGTCCAGGGCCGTGGTGAGCTCGCGCTGGCCGTGCTCGTCGAGCAGATGCGGCGCGAAGGATTCGAACTGACCGTGGGCAAGCCGCAGGTGGTCACCAGGACCGTCGACGGCAAGCTGCACGAGCCCTTCGAGGCCATGACGATCGACTGTCCCGAGGAGTTCGTCGGCGCCATCACCCAGCTGATGGCCGCCCGCAAGGGCCGCATGGAAGAGATGACCAACCACGCCGCCGGGTGGGTGCGGATGGACTTCATCGTGCCCAGCCGCGGACTCATCGGATTCCGCACCGACTTCCTGACGCTGACCCGCGGCACCGGCATCGCCAACGCGGTGTTCGACGGGTACCGGCCGTGGGCGGGGGAGATCCGCGCCCGCCACACCGGTTCGCTGGTGTCCGACCGCAGCGGCTCGGTGACACCGTTCGCGATGATCCAGCTCGCCGACCGCGGGCAGTTCTTCGTCGAGCCCGGCCAGGACACCTACGAGGGGCAGGTCGTCGGTATCAACCCGCGTGCCGAGGACCTCGACATCAACATCACCCGCGAGAAGAAGCTCACGAATATGCGCTCCTCCACCGCCGATGTGATGGAGACGCTGGCGAGGCCGCTGGAACTGGGCCTCGAGCAGGCGATGGAGTTCTGCGCCGAGGACGAGTGCGTCGAGGTGACCCCCGAGATCGTCCGGGTCCGCAAGGTCGAACTGGACGCCACCGGTCGGGCCAGGGCCAAGGCGCGGGCCAAGGCAACCAATCGCAGTTGATCCGGCGGGCAGGAGGCGTATCGCTACTCTGAGGGGCGTGCCGACCCGCCGACGCAGCCTGCAAGCCCTGGCTGTGTTCGTGTCCGCGCTGGTCACGGCCGCGTGCACGGTCAGCCCGCCGCCCGCCCCGCAGAGCACCGATACGACGAATGCGCCGGCGCCGCCGCCGCCGAGGGCGACCCAGATCATCATGGGCATCGACTCGATCGGCGCCGGCTTCAACCCGCACCTGCTCTCCGATCAGTCGCCGGTCAACGCGGCCATCAGCGCGCTGGTGCTGCCCAGTTCGTTCCGGCCGGTGCCCGACCCAGCCACCTCGACCGGCTCCCGCTGGGAGATGGACACGACGCTGCTCGTGTCGGCGGAGGTGACCAACCAGAACCCGTTCACCGTGACCTACAAGATCCGCCCCGAGGCGTCCTGGACCGACAACGCCCCGATCGCCGCCGACGACTTCTGGTACCTGTGGCGTCAGATGGTCAGCGAGCCCGGCGTGGTCGACCCGGCGGGCTACGACCTGATCACCGGTGTGCAGTCGATCGAGGGCGGCAAGACCGCGGTCGTCACGTTCGCCCAGCCGTACCCGGCGTGGCGGGAGCTGTTCAACGATCTGCTGCCCGCCCACATCGTCAAGGACGTGCCGGGCGGCTTCCCGGCCGGCCTGGCCCGCGCGCTGCCGGTGACCGCAGGCCAGTTTCGGGTGGACAACATCGACCCCCAGCGCGACGAGATCCTGCTGGCGCGCAACGACCGGTTCTGGGGACCGCCCGCCCATCCCGATCAGATCCTGTTCCGCCGCGCAGGCGCACCCGCCGCGTTGGCCGACTCGATCCGCAACGGTGACACCCAGGTGGCCCAGGTCCACGGCGGCTCTTCGGCGTTCGCGCAACTATCGGCCATCCCGGACGTGCGCACCGCGCGGATCGTCACCCCGCGGGTCATGCAGCTGACGCTGCGGGCCCCGGAGCCCAAGCTGTCGGATCCGGCTGTGCGCAAAGCGATTCTGGGTCTGCTCGACGTGGATCTACTCGCCGCGGTCGGGGCGGGCAGTGACAATACCGTCACCTTGGCTCAGGCCCAGGTCCGCGCCCCCAGCGATCCCGGCTACGTGCCCACCGCTCCGCCGGCGTTGGGCCGGCAGCGATCGCTGGAATTGCTCGAGCAGGCCGGCTTCCAAATCGACCGCACCCCAACGGAATCGCCGGTGCAGCCGCCGCCGTCGGCGGGATCGCGCACCGCCACCCCGCAGCCGGGCCCGCCGGAGATCACCCACGGCCGGATCAGCAAGAACGGCGAGACGCTGTCGCTCGTGATCGGGGTGGCCGCCAACGATCCGACGGCAGTGGCCGTCGCCAACACCGCCGCCGATCAGCTGCGCAGCGTGGGTATCGCGGCGACCGTACTGGCGCTGGATCCGCCGGTGCTCTACGGGGACGCGTTGGCCAACAACCGCGTCGACGCGATCGTCAGCTGGCGCGCCGCCGGTGGCGACCTGGCCACCGTGCTGGCGTCCCGTTACGGGTGCCCAGCCCTGCAGGCGACGGCAGTCCCCACCTCGCCGGCGGCCCCGACCAGCACGCCGTCGAGCACATCGCCGTCCCCGTCATCGAGTCCGTCGCCGAGCGTGACCACCACGACGATGACTGCACCGCCGCCGCCCGCCCCGGAGTCCGGTGCGCTGGTGCAGGCGCCGTCGAACCTCACCGGCATCTGCGATCGCAGCATCCAGCCCAATATTGATGCCGCCCTTGATGGTTCGGCCAAGATCGACGATGTCATCAATCTGGTCGAACCCCGGTTATGGAACCTGTCGACGGTATTGCCGATCCTGCAGGACACCACGATCGTCGCGGTAGGCCCGAGCGTGCAGAACGTGAGCCTGACCGGGGCGGTGCCGGTCGGCATCGTCGGTGATGCCGGCCGGTGGGCCAAGGCCGCGCAGTAGGCCCCGGCGGTAGGCCTATCGGGCGGACGCGGTCTTGTGTGCCCGTTTGGAACCGCCGACCGAGCCCTTCTTGGCTGACGTGGGCTTGGCGCTGTCGCCGGTGGCCTCGGCCGAATTCACTTTGTTGACGCGCGCCGCGGCCGTCGGTGGCGGGACCGTGGGGATCGGCGAGGTGGTCACCCCGGGCCCGCCGGTGAGATCGGCGTAGATGGTCGAGCGTCCTTCGTTGATCTCGTCGACGAGGTCGGTGGTGGCGGTTCGGACCGAGTCTTGGATCGGCACGCGACCGTTTTTGAACGCGGTGACGAAATCACCGGTCTGCGCCAGGGTTGCCGCGAACACCGTCGTGCCCTCGACCACGCCGCCCAGAACTGTCAGCGGGCCGGTCACCAACGCCTGGGCGGTGATGTTGACCGCGTAGTCGACGGCATGCTTGGACGCGGCGAACGCCCGGTCCAGGGTGGCCCGCAATGAGAAGCCACCGTCCGGAGTCCGCGGCGCGAGCAACAGGCTGAACGTGTTCGCGATCGGCACCTGGATGGCGAGTAGGGCCACACCGAGCGCCTGGGCGGCGTTCTGCCCGGCCTGCAGCGCCGCGATGAACGCGACCGGACTGGAGATCAGCCCCCGGCCCAGCCCCACGAGACCCCAACCGGTGAATGGGGCATACGTGGGTGCGGGCGCGGGAGTGTTGGGCCCGAGGCAGTAGGTCGCACACTGCTGGGTGCTGCCGATCAGGATCGGCGCCGCGGCGATGATGTCGCCGAGGACGTTGATGCCGATCTGGTAGGGGATCGCCCCGAGTGCGGGCACCGTCAGGTCGGTGAGCTGGATCTCGGGCAGGTGCACCGTCGCACTCCGCGCATCATGGCTGGGGACCAGTGGGCTGACGGCGATGATGCCGGCTCCCGCGAGCGCGATGCTGGTCTTGTAGAGCGAGCTGATTGCGGCAGCCATTTCAGGCCCCTTCCCCCGTATTGAGCTGACCAGCGAAAATTACCTGAGAGCAACCTGAGAAAAGGGGAAATTCGCGTCAGCGATACGGGTTTCTTGAGTACGCAACCACTGCGCGGGCCGTTAGCTTCCGCTTTCGGCAGGTCGGTGTCAGTCGGCCGACGAGCTGGAGCTGGCGGCGGACTTCGATTCCCTGGCCGATCCTGCTGTTGCGCGTGTCGACCCCGACGCCGGTTTGCTGCTCGGCGTCTTGGCGGACGTCGGTGTCTGGTCCGTCGAGGCGGCGGGCTTCGATGTGGTGGCGGTGGGTCGCAGGGCGGCGGCTGTCGGTGCCTCGACATGCTTGCGGCCCGACTGTGCCTTGTCGCCAGGAGCCGGCCGCGCGGTACCGCCGGTCGAGGGCTGATCAGGAGCTGTTCCGGTGATCTGCTCCACCAGGCGCTTCGCGGCGGTCGGTGGCGGCACGGGAGTCGGAGTCCGGCCGTAGAGGATGTCCCTGATCCCGTCGAGAAGGATCAGCCCGGGGCCGAAGAACGCCTTGATCACCGATTTGACAGTCTCCAGCACGCCGGCGATGTCCCCGTTGAGCAGGTCCAGAACCGCGGTGACGACGAACTCGGGCACCCTGATGATGACCTGAACCAGGGCGACCGAGGCCTCGACGACCTTGCCGCCGAGGTAGCCCGTATCGGCGACCAAGCCGTTCAGTACCTGCACCACGTCAGAGCTGACAACGGACGAGGCAAAGCCTGTGCTGGCGGCGAGGGGGGTCGCGTTGGGCGACTCGATGAACGGGGGGGCAATCGGCTCGGGCCGGTAGGCGGTTTGCTCGGGCAGGGCAGCAGCGGTCACGGTTTCGGGGCCGATCGCGGAGGTGACTTCGCGGCTGATGCGTTCGGCGTCGGCGGCCAGCGCGGCCAGGATCTGCGCCAGCGCCGGGCCGATGCCGGATATTGGCAGCTGCGGCGTCAGCGCGCTGAGCAGCGATTTATCGGAGGGGCTGAGCAGGTCGGGGCTTGTCGACAACTGCGTCGTCGAGATCTGCATGTCCCGGGATGGCGGCGCGACGGGGTTGGCGACGACCACAGCGGCCGCCGTCAATGCCACTCCTGTGGTGAGGAATGGCCCCAAGGCCCGTCGCATGCCGTCTCCCTCCGCTGTTTGCGGCATAGCTAAGGAAAGACGATACCTGAGAGGAGGCTGATAAGGCTAAAGACTCTTCCTGAGAATTTTTGCCATTCAGTTGGGCGGGGTTGTCGCGGCCGCGGGAGAAATTCGTTGCGGGCCAATCCAATCCGTCGGGTGGCCCGCCTTGAGCGCAGCTGAGGGTTTTGGCGCCCGCAGAGGCCGGCTCACTTCGGTACGCGGGGACGGCGTCATCCGAGGCTGTGACGGGTGTCACCGAGTGGGTACATAACCTGATACGACGCCAGCAAATGCCTGGCCCGGGTGTCAGCCGATCTTCTGGTAAACCAGCCACCGCATCTCGATCGGGCGCTCCGAGCGGGGAACGTCGAACACGTCCTGGCCGCTGACCCAATCGGCATACCAGCTGGTGGGAGGCCATGACTCCGCAGGCAGATGCTCCTTCTCGTAGTCGTACACCGACTCGTCGGACACCAGCGTCAGCGGGAACCCGGCCAGCGCGTCGGCCATCTGGGACTGGGTGAAGATCGTGGTGTAGCACTGTTGGCCCAGCTGGAGGGCACCATCGTCGGGCGTGTAGTTCCGGTGGGCGACGAAGGCGTTGAACACCAGCCGTCCGCCGGGGGCCAGGCATTGCGCGGCCAGGTCGAACACGCCGCGCAGCTGATCCGCCGAACGGAAGTCCGACACGACCTCGGACAGCAGGATCAGTTGGTAGTCGCGGCGCAGATCCTCCAGGGTCGCGAAGATGTCGCGCTGCAGCACGCGGACGGCCAGCGAGTCGCGTTGTGCCGCGACGAGGATGGTCTCGGCGAACGAGGGGGTCATCTCCACCACGTCGACGGGATGGCCACGCCGGGCCAGCGCCAGGGCGTTGCGCCCGGTTCCGGCGCCCAGGTCGAGGATCGGGTGCGTGCGGGGATCGGCCGCCTCGCCGGCCAAGTTCCACACGCGCGCGTCGGGCTCGGAGCCGAACAGCGGTGGTTCGCGGGTGGCGATCCAGTTCTCGTAGGCGCCCTCGACCGACCACCAGCGGCACTTCACGTGGTAGTTCACCACCAGTCCCACCGGCGCCTCGTAGCTGATCACGATCTCCGAGCGCGGTGAGGCGGCGAAGGCCTCGTTCAGCTGGTCGTTCAGGATGCCGCGCAGATTGTCGACCTGCTCGTCGGTGAACCCCCGGCCCAGGCTTTCGAACAGGCCGGTGCACATGGCCACATAGTCTTCGAGCATGCCGGGCACTGCCGGCAGGCTGATCTCGCCGGTGGCGATTGCCCGTCGGTGCAGTCGGCGGGCCATTGCGCTTCCAAGCGGCGAGTTTTCCACCAGGTTCTTCTACCTGATGCGGCGGCCGTTGTCAGGGCTCGCCACGAGAACGTTTGACGACCAGCCTGTCGCGGCCCGCGTTGGCAACGAGCGGCTCGCGGCCCCAGGGGTGGCGGTAATTCGCGGTCGACGGGACCGGATGCATTGATGCCCTTGGATTTTCGTCAGCGAAAATAGCCAAAGATCGATTCATCGGCCAATTCGCGCCGATATAGTCGACTGATGTCGAATTCCGACAAAGATGTCGAAGTTCGTTCTGCGCCAACGTTTACCACGCCGACAATTTGGCAGCGGCTGGCGCCGCTGGCCATTCCATTCGCGGTGTTCTCGCTCGCACTGTCGATCTGGGCGGCGGTACGCGTGTCGGCAGACGATGCCAATGCTGTTGCGCTGCGCGGTGATCCGAAGGTGCGCGTGTGCACCGCCTTCGAGATGGTGGCCACGATGCAGACGCGCAACGATCTGGCGCCGGCCACTGCGAGCCTGGCATTGCTCGGCGCAGGCGATTATCTGGTGCGCCAGCTCGACGCCAACACCCCGGATCGCCTTGCCGACGCGGTCCGGGATTTCGCCCGCGACCTGCAGGACGTCGGGATGAATGCGCTGGCCGGCGTGCCGTACAGCGATCCCCGGCAGGCCGCGCGGCAGGCCGAAGGCGACTTCGACCGCAAGCAGGTCGCCGACCTCTGCGCATGAGGTCAGTCGGGGACTGTCCGGGCGGCCCGCTGCTTGAGCAGCCTGTCGAGGAGATGCGCCGCGGCTGCTGCGGCGGCGAAGACGATCAGCAGCCACAGCGGCGGGCGGGCCAACTCCCACACGAACAGCGCCGCCCAGGTGGGGGCGCCCTGGGTGATGGCCAGCACGCCCGCGGCGCAGGCCAGTGACACCGCAGCCACGTTGACCGTCAACGGTGTCCAGGTGTTCACCGCGATCGCCACCACCGACCCCATCGCCGCGCCGGTCGCCAGCGCGGGCGTGAGCATGCCGCCGACCGCACCGGTGCGCAGAAACAGTGCGGTCAGCAGTGGCTTGAGAAGCAGGATGATGCCGGCCGAGGCGAGGGTCAGGCCGTCGGCGACGCTGACCGTCAGCACGCTCTTGCCGTTGCCGGGCAGCTCGGGCCACCAATGGGAGAGGACACCGATCACCAGTCCGGCGGCCGCGATCGCCGGGATCAGCAGCCACGAATCGCCGACCCGATGGGCTCGGGCGGCATCCATCAGCCGGTTGAACACTCGGCCCACCGCGAGCGCCAGCGGGGCGATCAGGATCGCGAACCCGGTGAGCAGATAGGACAAGTCGGGATTGGGCCACTGCAACGGCACTTCGAGCCGGGTGACCGGGGCGGCTACCGCCACCGCGATGCTCGAGGTGATCAGCGCCGTCCCGACGATCCGCAGACTCCAGCCGCGCAGCACGATCTGGACCGCGAACAGGGCGCCGCCCATCGGCACGCTGTAGACCGCCGCCAGACCTGCGCCCGCCGCGCAGCCCAGCAAGATGCGGCGGTCGTCGGCCGTCAGCGTCAACCTCGAGGTGCCCAAATCGCCCATCGCAGCGGCGAATTGGCGCGGGGCGCCCTCCCGGCCCAGGGATGCACCGGCACCGACCAGCAATACCTGCAGCCCGGCGTCGATGGTCAACGCCAGCCGCTGCATCGGCCCGGGTGCGTTGATGGCGTCGGTCAGCGAGGGCACCCGCGTCCGTCGCCGAAGCAGCCACCACCCCAGGCCCGCCAGGGCGCCGCCGATCATCGGGCCCACCGCACGCCGCACCGGGCTCGAACCGGTGACGCCGTCCAGCAGTGTTCCGAAGCTGTAGTGATAGGTGAGGTGCTCGACGGCGTGCAGCACCAACGTCGTCGCGGCGCCGGCGAGCCCGGCCAGCAGACCGATCGCCATGACCGCGCAGCCGAACTCCAGGTCGCGCCGCTTCACGGGCCGAATCTATGCCACCTACCCCGGTAGGGTGACGTTCGTGGCTTCGCAGGAGACTCCGCGGTTGTTGTTCGTGCACGCCCACCCCGACGACGAGACGATGAACAACGGCGTCACCATCGCGCACTACGTGCAGCGCGGCGCCGAGGTCACCGTCGTCACCTGCACGCTCGGCGAAGAGGGCGAGATCATCGACGACCGGTGGCTGCGGCTGGCCGTCGATGAAGCCGACCAGCTCGGCGGCTATCGCATCTACGAATTGACGAACGCCCTGCAGAAACTGGGCCTACCCGGGCCGCGGTTCCTCGGCGGCGCGGGCCGGTGGCGCGACTCGGGCATGCCCGGCACCCCGGCGCGCAGTCACACCAAGTTCGTCGACGCCGATGTCGACGAAGCCGTCGGCCTTCTCGCCGCCGTCATCGACGAGCTGCGGCCCCACGTGATCGCCACCTATGACCCCGACGGCGGCTACGGGCATCCCGACCACATCCAGACCCACCGCATCACGACGGCCGCCGTCGCCGCCGCGACGTGGAAGGTGCCGAAGTTCTACTGGGGTGTCATCGGGGCCAGTGCTTTTCGCGACGGCGTCAATGCGCTGCGCGATGAGGATGTGTTGGCGGACTGGATCCGGCCGCCCGCCGACGTCGTCTTCGGCTTCACCGATGACAAGATCACCGCCGTCGTCGAGGCGCCCGAGCACGTGGCTGCCAAGGTGAACGCCATTGAAGCGCACGCCACCCAGATGCTGGTCGGCCCGACCCGGCGGGCCTTCACGCTGTCCAACAAGCTCGTGCTGCCTGTGCTGGCCGCCGAGCATTATGTCCTTGTCGAGGGCAACGCGGGCCAGACCGACGAGCGTGGTTGGGAGACCGACCTTCTGGCCGGTCTCGACCTCGGGCAGTAGGTGGGGTTGAAGCAGCCGCCCGTGGTCACCGAAGACCCAGGCGTGACCGACGCGGCCATTCGCACCGTGGTGCTCGCTCTGCTCGCCGTCGATGGCGTCATCTCGGCAGTGGCCGGCGCGCTACTTCTGCCGTTCTATCTCGGCTCGGTGCCGTTCCCGATCAGCGCAGCGATCAGCGGGCTGGTGAATCTGGCCCTGGTGTGGGCGGCCGTCCACTGGACGGATTCCGCCCGCCTTGCCGCACTGCCGTTGCTGGCATGGCTGGTCACCGTTGCGGCGCTGACGCTCGGCGGGCCGGGCGGTGACATCATCTTCGGCGGCCCCGGCGTGATGGCCTACTCGGTGCTGCTGTTCTTGGCGCTGGGTGCCGCGCCGCCGGCGTTGTTCCTCTGGCGGCACAACCGTCCACGCTGAGACTGCTACTTGGCGGCGGCTTTATCCGAATTGTCTGACTTGGGACCGTGGGTGCGCGCGGAGCCGGCCGTGCCGCTCTTCTTCGGGGCGGCAGTGCCTGACTTGGCCGAGCCACTCTTGCCCGACGGCGAATCCGTGCTGTCTGCCTTGGCGGTCTTCGACGCGCTCGGGGTCGCATCGGTGGCGTCGGTGACTGCCTCGGTGGTGACGGTGTCGGTCGATTGCTTGGCTATCTGCGGGCGGGCGGAATGACCCGTGCCGGAGGTGACGACCGCTTTAGCCTGCGCAGGCGCGTCGGAACTCGCCGCGCCGGCGGGCACCTTGGTTGCGGCGAACGGCAACGGCGGCAGCGGCGGCAGCGGGAACGGGAACCACTGCAGGCTCCAGAAGTACGCGATCTCCTGCTGGGCCACGGTGCTCAGCCCGACCCGCGTGGCGTTGGCGATGGCGGTCAGGCCGTCCCGCCACACATTCGGGTTCCAGAAATCGTTGACCACCGGATCGAGGAAGTCGTAGACGAAGGCGTCAGCCACCGGCACCGTCAAGTTCGGGTACCAGATGTAGATCTGGTCGCTGATGAGATAGCCGAAGGGGATCCATCCCAGTAAATACGGGCCCAGGTCAAGCGCGAAGTAGTCCGCCCAGTACATGATCACCGAATACGCCGCATCGATGGCGTTCGAGACGTTGTTGTTCGCCTGCGCTGTTTTCTGGGGCTGGGGTTGCTGCGTTGCCGCCGCGGGGGTGGCCTGGCCGAGCGTCGCCGCGGCGGTATTGACCTGGCTGACCAGCGGTTGCACCGCGGCGGACAGGCGCACGGTGTCCAAGTTGATCGAGGCCGGTGTCGATGGCTGGATCGGGGCGATGGCCATGGCTCCGACGACCATCGCCGCCGCACCTGCGATCAGATAGGAACGGGTGGACACGGTCATGGCGGAACCCCCTGCTTGAATTTCAGCTAACAACGACAATTTACGTTGCGGACAGCGCAGTGTTACAACTTTCTTTGCCGTGTCCGCATGTTTGTAGGTCGCTGAGACACGGGGTCACGCCGTTAACTGGGCGGACTACTGTGTGGACCATGTCCGTCACCCGAGTTTCAGATTGTGAGACGCGCGGATGATTTCCCAGCTCTGGACGGTTACCCGGGAGTGGCACTGAACTCCCAGCCAAGTAGCCCGCTGCCCACTCCGGTGGTTCCGCCGCGGACTGTCGCTCCCTCGCCTGCCGCGATGAGACGTGTTCTGCGTCGAGCCCGCGACGGTGTCTCCCTCAATGTCGACGAGGCGGCGATCGCCTTGACCGCCCGCGGCGAGGATCTCGCGGATCTGTGTGCCAGCGCGGCCCGCGTGCGTGATGCCGGGCTGGAGTCGGCGGGCCGCCGCGGTGCGACGGGCCGGCTGCCGGTCACGTACTCGCGCAAGGTGTTCATCCCCGTCACCCACCTGTGCCGCGACACTTGCCACTACTGCACCTTCGTCACGGTGCCGGGCAAGCTGCGCGCGCAGGGCAAGGGCATGTTCATGGAGCCCGACGAGATACTCGACGTTGCACGGCGCGGCGCCGAATTGGGCTGCAAGGAAGCCTTGTTCACCCTCGGCGACCGTCCGGAGGCGCGCTGGCCGGAGGCCAAGCAGTGGCTCGACGAGCGGGGCTACGACTCCACGCTGGACTATGTGCGCGCGATGGCGATACGGGTGCTCGAGGAGACCGGCCTGCTGCCGCATCTGAATCCCGGTGTGATGAGCTGGTCGGAGCTGTCGCGGCTGAAACCGGTGGCGCCGTCGATGGGGATGATGCTCGAGACGACGTCACGCCGGCTGTTCGAGACCAAGGGCGAAGCCCACTACGGCAGTCCCGACAAGGATCCCGCGGTGCGGCTGCGCACGCTCGATGACGCTGGCAGGCTTTCAATTCCCTTCACCACCGGTCTGCTGGTCGGGATCGGGGAGACGCTGACCGAGCGCGCCGAGACCGTCCACGCCATTCGGCGCTCGCACAAGGAATTCGGCCACGTCCAGGAAGTGATCGTGCAGAACTTCCGGGCCAAGGATCACACCGCGATGGCCTCGGTGCCCGATGCGGGCATCGACGACTTCCTGGCCACACTGGCGGTCACCCGCCTGGTGATGGGGCCCAAGGTTCGCATCCAGGCCCCGCCGAACCTGGTGTCCCGGCAGGAGTGCCTGGCCCTGATCGGCGCCGGCGTCGACGACTGGGGTGGGGTGTCGCCGCTGACGCCCGACCACGTGAATCCGGAACGTCCGTGGCCCGCGCTCGACGAGCTTGCCGCGGTGACCGCCGAGGCGGGCTACGACCTGGTGCAGCGCCTGACGGCCCAGCCGCAGTACGTCCAGGCCGGTGCGGCCTGGATCGACCCGCGGGTCCAGGGGCACGTCGAGGCGTTGGCCGACCCCGAGACCGGCTACGCCCTCGACGTCAATCCGGTGGGCCGCCCATGGCAGGAGCCCGATGAGGCGACCGAGTCGTTGGGGCGCACCGACCTGCACACGGCGATCGACAGCGAGGGCCGGCGGACCGAGACCCGCAGCGATCTGGGCAGCGCGTTCGGCGACTGGGAATCCATCCGCGAGAAGGTGCACGAGCTCGCCGCCCGTGCCCCGGAACGGCTCGACACCGATGTGCTGGCCGCGTTGCGCTCCGCCGAGCGCAACCCTGCCGGGTGCACCGACGACGAGTATTTCGCGCTGGCGACCGCGGACGGGCCTGCGATGGATGCCGTTGCCGCACTGGCGGATTCGCTTCGCAAGGATGCAGTCGGCGACGATGTCACGTTCGTCGTCAACCGCAACATCAACTTCACCAATATCTGCTACACCGGCTGCCGGTTCTGCGCGTTCGCCCAACGCAAGGGCGACGCCGACGCCTACTCGCTGTCCACCGACGAGGTCGCCGACCGCGCCTGGGAGGCGCATGTCGCCGGCGCCACCGAGGTGTGCATGCAGGGTGGCATCGACCCCGAGCTGCCGGTCACCGGCTACGCCGACCTGGTACGCGCAGTCAAGGCGCGGGTGCCGTCCATGCATGTGCACGCGTTCTCGCCGATGGAGATCTCCAACGGAGTCACCAAGAGCGGCTTGAGCATTCGGGAGTGGCTGACCGCGCTGCGGGAAGCCGGTCTGGGCTCCATCCCCGGCACGGCCGCTGAGATCCTCGACGACGAGGTGCGCTGGGTGCTCACCAAGGGCAAGCTGCCCACGTCGATGTGGATCGAGGTGGTCAGCACCGCGCACGAGGTCGGACTGCGGTCGAGTTCGACGATGATGTACGGCCACGTCGACACCCCGCGGCACTGGGTCGGGCACCTGAACGTGTTGCGCGACATCCAGGACCGCACCGGTGGTTTCACCGAGTTCGTGCCGCTGCCGTTCGTGCACCAGAGTTCGCCGCTGTACCTGGCGGGCGGCGCGCGGCCGGGACCGACGCATCGCGACAACCGCGCCGTGCACGCGCTGGCGCGAATCATGTTGCACGGCAGGATCTCCAACATTCAGACCAGCTGGGTCAAGCTCGGTGTCGAACGCACCCAGGTTATGCTGACCGGTGGCGCCAACGACCTCGGCGGCACGCTGATGGAGGAGACCATCTCGCGGATGGCCGGCTCGGAGAACGGATCGGCGAAGTCGGTCGAGGAACTGGTCGCCATCGCCGAGGGTATCGGCCGCCCGGCCCGCCAGCGCACGACGACGTACGCGGACCGCGCTGCCTGACGTCTACAGGTTCTGTGCCTTGAGCCAGGTGAGCGCGACGTCGGCGACTTCGTGCCAGCTGTGGTCGATGATGAGCGAATGTCCCTTGCCGGTGAATTCGTGGAACTCGGTGATGGCAGGTGATTTCGCGTATCGCTTGTACGCGCCCCGCGCGGTGACCAGGGGCACCGTGTGGTCCTCGGTTCCTCCGGTGATCAGCAGCGGCCCGCGCCCGGTGTTCGCGGTGTCCACGGTGGCGGCCGAGTTCGGCACGAAGTTGGCCGTCCCCACTTCGAAGAGCGGCTTGCACGGTGACGGGATCGCCCACTGTTCCCACAGCGCATCGGATTCCGCCTCGCTCAGCGCATTGCCGAAGCCGTAGCGCCACTGTCCGCGGGTCAGCCCTTTGGCGCGGCCGTGGTTGAGCGGGTTACCCAGCACCGGGAACGCCGAGCGCAACTGCGCCAGCGGGAGGGCGCGGATGCCCTTCAACGGAGCGGGATTGATCGCGACCGCTGCGGCAAGCTTGTTCTGGCCGAGTAGCAGCTGGGCGATCAGACCACCGAACGAGTGCCCGACCGCGACGGGCGGGGTATCGAACTGCTCGAGGACGGCCGCGAAGTGGTCGGTAATCTGGTTGAGCCCGAAACCTGCTTGGGCTTTTGGGTTTTCCCGAGTCGCTGCCGTTGTCTCGGCTTCACCGGGCCAGCGCGGCGCGATCGCCTGATAGCCCTCCTCGGCGAAGCGGTCTATCCAGGGTTGCCAGGAGGTGTGCGCCACCCACAGTCCGTGGATGAAGACGACATCAGTCATGGTGATCGTTCCCGTCGGTCGAGGTAAGCCGTTGGCACGCCGACGCTATGTGAGCGCTCTTGCCGACAAGTGGATGGCCAGTGAAACCGCTGCCCGGAGATCTCGGCGTACTCGCCCGGTGTACTACCGAACCTGCGGTGGAACTCCTTGATGAAGTGCGACACGCTGCCGTATCCGAATGCGCCTGCGACGGTAGCGACTCCGAGTGTGCGGTCATCGAGTAGTTCTCTCGCCCGGTCGAGCCTGCAGTCTTTGATGTACTGGTACGGCGCTCGGCCAGTACCTTCGCGGAAGGCGCGCGAGAACGCCGACGGGCTCATGTGTGCGCGCACGGCCAACGCTTTGACCGACAACGGCTCGGCGAGATCGTTCGAAATATGGCTCAGGGCTGCGGCAATGGGGTTACGCAGCAACTCGTCCGCGGCAAGGCGCAATAGCCGGGTTCGCTGTTCACCCTGCAACATCCGGTACACCGTCTCACTCATCCGAAGTGGGGTAAGCACACGGCGGTCACAGCTGCTGGATAGCGATGCCAGGAATCCGGCCAGCGTATTCATCAACTCGTCGTCGAGCGTGGATACCGCCGCCTCGCCGCTTGGATCTGCTCGTCCTCCAGCGATACTCAGCGGATACATGCTCGATGAGATCGTGCGGACCAACTGTGGATCGATGGGCAATACGCAGTAGAACGCGGGGTGCACCACTGATGCCGCGGTGATCTGGAGATCGACGTTCGAGCCACCGGCAGCGACCGCGTAAGCGACCGCCCCGCGGGTCTGCACGACGAATCCGACTGAGAGCGCGCAGAACTCGGCACGGTACAGAAGTGCCGGACCGCAGACGCGGTGGATCGTCAACCCTGTCCAGCCGCCAACGTCGTTGGGGCCCTGTGCGGGGGCGAGTTCCGCGAGTCGCGCTATGAGTGACTCATCGGCCGCCAGAAGAGGTGTGGAGCGCTCAGTCGAAGACGATGACCGCACGGCCGACGATTTCTCCGCGACCGAGCGCGTCGAGGGTGTCGTTGACATCAGCGAGCCTCGTTGGGACGACATGATGTTTGATGGCACCCTGTTTGGCCAGGGTGAGCACCTCGATGAGGTCGTTGTGGCTGCCCCAGAACGAGCCGAAGTATGACTTCTCGCCACTGACGAACGGGAACAGCGGCAACTCGACGCGTTCGCCCATCAGGCCCACCTGTGCCAGGGCGCCTTCGGTCGCCAGAATGGACGCCGCAAGTCCGAGCGACTCCGGTGATCCGGCGCAGTCCAGCACGGCGTCGACAGTCCGCCGGCCCGTGAGATCTTCGAGCTCATCCTTCCGCGAGCGCGGCCTGCGCGGCGGCGGCGTGGTGGCGGAAGTCCAGCAGGTCCAGGGTGTCGGGGTCGGCCGTGAACAGGTAGCCGTTGCCGCGCCGAAGCAGGTGCGAGCCGGAGCCCCTGGGCGGCAGCGCGGGTTCCAGCAGGCGGCGCAGGGTGCCCACGTACTTGTGAACCACATTGAGGGCGCTGGCCGGCGCGTTCTCGCCCCAGATCAGGCTGACCAGCTCGTCGGTACTGGTCGGCCGCCCGGCGCGGGCCAACAGTAAGGCCAGCAGATACGCCTGTTGGCGCGGGCCGGCGTCGAGCTCGACGCCGTCGCGCCAGATCCGCAGCGGCCCGAGAATCTGGAGGCGAAGGGCGCTACTGGACGCGGGCAGCTCGTCACCGGGGTCGTCGACCAGGGTCGGTACAGCCACGTCTGTCACTCTCCGGGGATTGCTTGACAGGTTGCTGCGCGAGGCGGCCGGCCTCGGTGCCCCGCACAAGCAGTATGACGTGCCCTGCGGATGTTGACTCGCCGACAGCCTCGTCACTGCATCAATGGCTGTAGCTAGTTAATATACGAAACGTCTAGTATCAGTTACTGCGCGGAACACCTGAGTGAACTGGCACGGGGTACCCGACAAGTTAGGGCACACTGAGTCGGATATCCGCCGACCGGCATCGGATACTAGGCGTTCCCAGCGCCCGCGCTAGACATACAGCCACCCCGACGAGTAGACAGACCGAGGAGAACCTCAGTGACGTACACGATCGCCGAACCCTGCGTCGACATCAAGGACAAGGCATGCATTGAGGAATGCCCGGTCGACTGCATCTACGAGGGTGCGCGCATGTTGTTCATCCACCCCGATGAGTGCGTGGACTGTGGCGCGTGTGAGCCGGTCTGCCCCGTCGAGGCGATCTACTACGAGGACGACGTCCCGGATCAGTGGTCGGCGTACACCCAGATCAACGCCGACTTTTTCGCCGAGCTCGGTTCACCCGGCGGTGCCTCGAAGGTCGGGCAGACCGACAACGATCCGCAAGCGGTCAAGGACCTGCCGCCCAAGGAAGAGGACTGACGCCTCCGATCCCGTTGCGTGCGCGCCGCCGGCCAGTGTCAGCGGCGCTGCCGGTCTTTCCGTGGGACACCCTGGCCGAAGTGACGGCGACCGCGCGGGCGCATCCTGGCGGCATCGTCGACCTGTCGGTGGGCACCCCGGTCGATCCGGTGGCGCCGGTGATCCGAGAGGCCGTCGCCGCGGCCAGTGCCGCTCCGGGCTATCCCACGACCGCAGGCACGCCGGCCCTGCGCACCTCGGCGGTTGCTGCGTTGCACCGCCGCTACGGCATCACCGGGCTGGCCGAACAGGCGGTGCTGCCGGTCATCGGCACCAAGGAGCTGATCGCATGGCTGCCGACGCTGTTGGGCGTTGGCGCCGACGACGTGGTCGTGGTGCCCGAACTGGCCTATCCGACTTATGACGTGGGGGCACGGCTCGCCGGCGCCCGGGTGATCCCGGCCGATTCGGTGACCCAGCTCGGTCCCGAGTCACCCGCGGTGATGTTCATCAACTCCCCGAGCAACCCGACTGGCAAGGTGCTGGGTCGCGACCATCTGCGCAAAGTCGTCGAATGGGCTCGCGAACGCGGCACGCTCGTCGTGTCCGACGAGTGCTACCTGGGCCTGGCATGGGAAGCGGAGCCGACCTCGGTGCTGCATCCCTCGGTCAGCGGCGGCGATCACACCGGGCTGCTGGCGGTGCACTCGCTGTCGAAGAGTTCGTCGCTGGCCGGGTATCGCGCGGGGTTCGTCGCCGGTGACGCCGATGTGGTCGCCGAATTGTTGGCGGTGCGCAAACACGTCGGGATGATGGTGCCGACGCCGGTGCAGGCGGCGATGGTGGCCGCCCTCGATGACGACGCCCACGAACTCGAGCAGCGGCAGCGCTATGCGCGCCGCCGCGATGTCCTGCTCGCCGCGATGCGGTCAGCGGATTTCACCGTCGACGACTCCGAGGCGGGACTGTACTTGTGGGCTACTCGCGGTGAGCCGTGTCGGACGACCCTGTCCTGGCTGGCCGAGCGTGGCATCCTCGTGGCTCCCGGGGAGTTCTACGGGGCCCGCGGTGGACAGCACGTTCGGGTGGCTCTGACCGCGACGGACGAACGAATCGCCGCCGCGGTGGAGCGGCTGGGCTAGCGAGCCCAACCGCCCCACCCAAGCGGGGTCAGATACTTCTCGTCAGTTCATGTTCCAGGGTTCGCC
>NZ_VBSB01000024.1 GCF_013337765.1 Mycolicibacterium sphagni | reverse complement strand
CCGTAGACCCAGCGCAAACGAGACGAAGGGAAGCGGGCAATCCCGGCCACCATCTGCCTGGCGCGACGCCGCACCAACGTCCTCTACGCCCTCATCCGCGACAACCGCACCTGGCAACCCGATTCACCCCCGATCGCAACCACTGCGGCTTGACTTCCTCATTGAGAGTCCTTTCATCGTGCTGGAAAGGCTGCCCGGGCAGACGTTGGCCGACCTCATCGCGGTCGGTCCGATGCCGCCTGCGCACGTCCGCGCAATGCTCGAGGACGTCCTGGCCGGCCTGCAGGCCGCTCACAGCGCCGGAATACTGCACCGGGACATCAAACCGGGCAACATCCTGGTGTCGGCGCCTGGTGACTCGATGAAGGTCGCCGATTTCGGTATCGCCAAGACCGGAGGTGGGGCAGCCACGACGACCGGGCAGATCGTCGGGACCATGAGCTACCTGAGTCCTGAGCGGATCACCGGTGCGCCTGCGACGGTGGCCGACGACCTCTACGCCGTCGGCCTGATGGCGTACGAGGCATTGTTGGGCAGACGCTTGTTCGCACAGGACAATCCGGCTGCGCTGGCTCGCGCAGTCATGGACGATCCACCACCGCCGCTGGACGCGATACGATCCGATGTCGATCCTTTTCTCGCGGCTGTCATCGATCGGTCGATCACACGAAATTCGTTGCAGCGCTTCAGCACTGCCGCACAGATGCGCGCAGCCTTGGCCGGTGACCAGCGGGCGCTGTACGACATCACCGCTCCGGTCGCGGCCCCGCCGCGGCCGGCGACCAAAGTCCTTCCCGGACTACCGATTCCGGCCACCCCCTATTTCATCCAGCCGTCGCGGCCCCGACCGGGCAGGCGCCGGATGTATGTATCCGCGGCCGCGGTCCTGATCGCCCTGGCCGTGTCGGTGGTGGCATTGGCGATGGATCCGTCGTCGGCGCCGCCACCGCAGCCGGCGGGTACCAGTGAGCCCGTGGTGTCGCCGACGAGCGTGGCGCCACCGCCGAGTCCCGTGGTGCAACCGCCGGTTCCGAACACGGACGGTGGCCCCGCCGGCCGGGGTCATGGGAAGGGCGACAAAAAGCGCGGGTAGGTCTGGTGCGCTTTCGAGTCCCGTTGGTCAGTAATCGCCGGTCAGCGGGTACCCGGCGCTAATATCTACTCGCTACGCAGGGACCGTGCGCCGCACGGAGGAGTCCTACTGAGGGAAGGCGGCCTGCTATTGGAGTGGCCGTTCGTTGCCCGCTCGGCAGAGATCCATCAGGCGATGGACGCCGTCGACAATTCGTCGTTCAGCGGCGTCGTCTTCGTCGGGGAAGCCGGTGTCGGCAAGACCGCGCTGGCGCGTCACGTAGCTGAACGCTTCAGCGATCGTGGGATGCGGACCCATTTTGTGCTGGGAACCCAGACCTCTCGTGACGTGCCGCTGGCAGCCTTCGCCGGCATCGTGCAGATCCCGGGCGCGCTCGAGCCGATTCGCCTGCTCGCCGCGGCGCACGACGCGCTGGATGACGTGGAAAACCTGTTGCTGGTCATCGATGACGCGCATTTGCTCGATCCGCTCTCCGCAATCGTCGTGCACCAGCTTGCCGTGCGCGGAGTGGCGACGTTGATCGTCACCATGCGCACGGAAACCGAGGTCCCCGACGCCATCACCGCGTTGTGGAAAGATCAGTACCTTCGGCGCATCGAGGTCGGCGCGTTCTCGCATGCCGACACCGGGCGGCTGCTCACCGAGACATTGGGTGGCCCCGTGTCCGGTACGGTCATCGATCAGCTTCACGAACTGTCCGCGGGCAGCCCGCTGCTGCTGCGTGGCCTGATGGACACCGCCGTGGACGACGGTGCGCTCACCGATGACACCGGCCGGTGGCGGCTCACCCATTCCCCTCGCTTGGGCTCCGATATCGAGCAATTGCTGGAATCACGGGTTCGTGGGTTGCCGCCCAACGAGCGCGACGTTCTCGAAATCGTTGCCGCCGCAGAAATTCTGGATTGGAATGCGCTTTGCTCGATGTGTGATATCGATGCGATCAGCGATGCCGAACGTCATGGCGTCATCCAGGTGATCAGCGACCCGCTCCGCATGCGTGTCCAGGTGGCGCACCCGGTCCTGGCTGACGTTGTGCGCAAGACCTGCGGTGTGGCCCGGCTGCGGCAGATCAATACTTCTCTCGCGCAGAAGTTTTGGACGCTGGTTGGCGATTTGGACCCGAACTCGGCCCGGGATCCGCGGCTGGTCATCGAGCTGGCCCGGCTGATGATGAACAGTGATGCGACGCCAGACGTCAACCTGGTGATCGATGCCGCCGAGAGCGCGATGACGATGTCGAGTCTCACCCTCGCCGAACAGCTTGCGCGCTTCGCGTACGACCATGGCGGGGAATTACGTGCTGCCATCGCGCTCGCTGATGCGCTGGCCTGGCAGGGATTCAATAAGCAGGCCGAGGAGCTGTTGGCGCCCTTCGATCCGCGCGACGAGGTCACCCTTGTTCGATGGGGGTGCCTGCGGGCCACCAACCTGTTCTTCGGGTGCGGGCAGCGAGCCGAGGCCGAGGAGGTGCTGGGGACGGTCCGCTCCCGCGTCACGACTCCCGCCTTGCGCAGCTATGCCCTGGCCGTCGAGGCGTCCATCGCTTACTTCGCTGCCGACCTCGATACCGCCGACGCCGCAAGCGCGGCCGTCATCTCCGATCCGGATGCGATGCCGATGGCGGTTCTGTGGGCGGCGGTCCCGGCAGCCGCGTCCGCGAACCTGCGGGGGCGGCCCGAGGTGCTGGCGGCCGCAGCCAGCCGTGGCGCCGACGCGGCACTGCACTGCGCGTCGGGGCCGCAGCAGTACGCCATCTCATTGTCGGAGGCATTGTCGGCGCTCAACCACGGTGATATCGCCGCCGCTCAGGCGATCGTCGACCGGCAGCAGGCCCAGGCTCACGGGGCGCCGCACGCCGAGGCCATCGTCGCTGCCATGGCCGGCCGTGTGCAGCTCGCGGCTGGCCGCCCGCAGGCCGCCTGCGACTGGCTTCAGCGTGCCTTGTCGGCGATGGTGTCGAGCCTGTCCGGCGGCTGGGTGCCCCTGGTCGCGGTGTGGACAGCCCAGGCCGAAGTGCTGCGTGGCGACAGTGGTGCGGCCACCCGAGCTCTGAACATGGCCGAAGGCGCCTGGGGACCTGCGGTCGAGGTGTTCCGGCCATCGCTCGAGCTGGCGAGGGCATATCTCAGCGCAGCCACCGGTGCGACCGCCGAAGCCCACAGTGCGATCGAGCGGGCCGCGGATGCCGCGCACCGCTCCGGTGCCACCACGGGCGAGTTGGAGGCACTCCATACGGGTTTGCGGTTCGGGATGGAGCCTGACGTGGCTCGCTTCAAAGCCCTTGCTGACCAACTGAATACGCCCATCGCTACGCTAGCGGCCGCGCAGGCACAAGCGGTCGCGGCCAGCGACGGCGACGGCCTCGACCAAGTGGCCAGTGAATGGGAATCTCTTGGGATGGCTGCACACGCGGCGGACGCGTTCGCCGCTGCGGCGCTCGCGCACCGGCGGGCGGGCACCCGGCTGCCGGGGCTGCAATCCTCGACGCGGGCGCACTGGCTGGTCAGCACCTTCGGGCTGCACACTCCCGCGACGGCGACCGGCGGAGTTCCGTTGCCGCTCAGCGGCCGTGAGCGGGAGATCGCCACGCTGGTCGCCAACGGGCTGACCAACCGGCAGATCGCCGAGCGTCTGGTGGTATCGGTTCGGACCGTCGAAGGGCACCTCTACCGCGTGTTCAAACAGCTCGGAATCAACGAGCGCGAGCAGCTGATCCGTCTGATGCGCAACGCCGATCCGGACGCACCGGCTAACGGTTAACGGTGCGAAAACTCCGGATTCTCAACCGGTGTCGGTGGTTGGTCATCGTCTGACGACGTGGCGGTTTGAGCTTGGACGGGATGAGAAAACAGCGGGTCCATAAAGTATCCCTTTCAGGCACAGACTGATTCGAACTTGCCGCCATTGGATATCGGCAGTTCGTTGAACGGATCACAGATGTTCACGACACGTGAGATACACGGTGCCGGTTGGATAATCCAGGTGACGTTTGCGCGGCGGCACCGCTCGTCGATATCGGCCAGCGCTGAAAAGCCCGCGCAGTCAAAGAATGTCACCCGGGTCATATCGAGGGTCAGAAGCTTGCAGTTGCCTGCACGGCGGAAGACGTAGTCACTGAACTGGTGGGCCGTGCACATGTCGACATTGCCGGCGACGGTAATCCGAACGTCAGTTGTGCTGAGCCATTCAGTGACCAGTTGCAGCGGGTGTCGGGTCGCGCCCTCTATGGGCGAAGCGGAACTAGGAGAAGACATTGGGGCGGCTCCAGTGAGCGCTAGATGGAGAACAAAAGTTTCTGTGGAACGCGCCTGAGAGGCTCGCTAGCGGGTGCGAGGCACACCGCTCGCCTGCGACGAATACCGGGGCTGGAAAGTCAACCTTCGCTCAGCTTACACGTAGGGCGCCCATCCGAGCACTTCTTCAGGTGCAGGGGGCGTCGGCTGGCGTGTAGTACGTCGAGCCGTCGGGGGCGAAGCAGGGCTCTCGTCCGGCAGCGGCCTGGGCGGCTGCGTCGAGGGGGTCGGCAAAGGTGATGCCGGGGCCGACCTGAACATTGGGGCCGACGTCGACGTTGGGGCCGAACACGTCATCTGCGTGAGCAGACGGGGCCACCAGCAGCGCTACGGCCGTGATCCCGGCCGCGAACAGCGTCTTCATTCGTGTGTTTCTACCCGACTGAAGGCACTTCTTCGCGCTGATTCCGGTATATCTGAGCACATGGCACTGAAGAAAATGTCGTTCGCAACCGTTTTCCTCACCGGTGCTGCAGCCGCTGCGATCGCGGCCGCTCCGATGGCCGCCACGGACCCTGGGTGCGTCAACCCCGATGGCAGCCCGTGTGGGTTTGGCACGGCTGGACCCAACGGCGCCTCGGGCAGTATTCCGGGCGGCCCCGGCGGCACGGCCGGTCCCGGTTATGCCAGCGGCGGTATTCCTGGCGGACCCAGTGGTTCGGCCTGGCCGGGCGGGGCTACCGGTTGCATTCCGGGGTTAGGTTGCTACTCCGTCGGCCGCTAGCCCGGTTAATCCGGTTAGCCCCAACGGTTCTCGCTGACGAACTCGGCGAGCGGGCGGCCAAAGGTCCACTCGTCGATCTCCAAGGCGGGCCGGTCGGGGAAATCGGGCACCGGACCGAGACACAGGATCGCCACCGGCTCGGCATCGACCGGCATCTCGAGTAGTTCGCGCAGCCGCCCTGGATCGAAGATCGACACCCAGCCCATGCCGAGGCCTTCGGCACGGGCGGCCAGCCACATGTTCTGGATGGCGCACGACACCGAGGCCAGATCCATGTGCGGCATCGTGCGCCGGCCGAAGACGTGGCCGTCGCGGTCGTCACCGAGGGCGACGACCAGCAGTTCCGCGCAATCGAGGATGCCTTCGACCTTCAGCGCCAGGAATTCCGCGGCCCGTGGGCCCAAGGCAACTGCCGTCTGCTGACGTTCCTCGTCGACCAGCGCGTGGATCTTTCGCCGCAGGCCGTCGTCGGTGATCCGCAGGAACCGCCAGGGCTGCATGAGACCAACACTGGGTGCGGCGTGGGCGGCCGCCAACAGCCGGGCCAGCACCACCTCGGGCACAGTGGTGCCTGGGCTGAACCTGCGCATATCCCGGCGTTCGTTGATCACGCGGTAGATGGCGCGACGCTCCTCGGCGGTGAAGGCGTGGTCGGTCACCGGGTCATCTTAGAGAGAGGCACGCAGCGGTAACGGCAGGCGCGGTCTACCCGTTCAGCCGGTCTGCGACAGCTACTCTGATAACCCCGGTGGGGCAGCGTCGCCGCGCCGAGCAAGGGGAATCATGTCGACGTCGCATGCGGCCGTTCTCAGCGGCCCCACGTTGCCGCCCAGCCGGACTGTCGAGGTCAAGGCCGCCGACGGCACCCGTCTGCACACTGAGGTTTTTGGCCCCGAAGACGGCTACCCGATCGTGCTGGCGCACGGCATCACCTGCGCCATCCGGGTCTGGCACGAACAGATCAACGACCTCTCTCGTGACTACCGGGTGATCGCCTACGACCACCGCGGACACGGCCGCAGCGGGTTGGCTCACCGGTCGGCGTACAGCCTCGGCCACCTGGCCGGCGACCTGGATGCCGTCCTGTCGGCCACCCTGCGGCCGGGGGAGCGGGCCGTCATCGCCGGGCATTCGATGGGTGGGATCGCGATCAGCGCCTGGTCGGACCGCTACCGGCACCGCGTTGCGCACCGCGCGGACGCCGTCGCCCTGATCAACACCACCACCGGCGACCTCCTGAAAGAGATCAACCTGCTGCGGGTGCCGCCGATGCTGGCCGGCGGCAGGTCCGCGGCCGCGCGCCGGATGATCAGGACGTTCGGCGGGGCTCCGCTGGTCCGCGGTGCTCAGCCCGGCAGTCGCTGGTTCGTCGCGATGATGGCCGTCGGCGCCGGGGCCGACCCGGCTGTCGCCGACCTCATCCACGAGTTGTTCGCCGCCACCCCGGCAGCGGGGCGCGGGGCATGGGCTCGGGCGCTCGTCGACGAGATGGGTCCGCGCCACATCGACCTGTCCGGTCTGACGGTGCCGACCCTGGTCGTCGGGAGCAGCAACGACCGGTTGCTGCCGATGTGCCAGGCCCGCAAGATCGCCGATGCCGCCCCGAACCTGGTCGACCTCGTGGAGATCCCTGGCGGGCACTGTGCGATTCTGGAGCACCCCGAGGCGGTCAATGCGCGTCTGCGGGCGCTGGTCGAATCGGCGTCCGAGCAGCGGCGCATCAGCTCCTAAAGCGTCGCGACGACTTCGGCCGCGGCGCGCTGTCCGGAGCGCACCGCGCCGTCCAGGAACCCCGTCCACTCGTCGGCGGTCTCGGTACCGGCCCAATGCAGCGGACCGACCGGCCGACGCAATAGCGGGCCGAACTCCGTCCACGCCCCCGGCGGCACTGCTGCCGTCGGCCCGCCGGGCGCGAAAGTCTCTGCGCCCCAACAATGATCGAGATACTCGATGGGGTTCTCGGCGTCGGGACCGAACAACGCGGCGAATCCTTTGAGCGCAGCTTGGCGGCGCTGCTCGGGGGCGAGCGCGTCGAACCCGCGGGAGTCGACGAAGCCGAGCAGGACTCCCGGGCCGTCGTCGCCGGGGCTGACGTCGAAGGTGATGAAGACCGGCCCCTGATCCGACAGCGCCTGACCGGACAAGTCCTTGTCCCGCCAGAACGGCCGGGAGTAGGCGGCGTAGGCCTTACTCAGGGCGCCCTGTGGCCAGCTTTGGGCCAGCTGTTGATAGCCGATCGGCGGGGCAGGGGCGATGTCTATGCCCTGGCGGTGGGCCGGCGGAATCGCCAGGATCGCGCGCCGTCCCTCCACGACACCGCCCGAGGACATCACCGCCACCGCGTCGTCGGACCATTCGATTCGGCCCACGACACAGTCGAGCCGGACCCGGTCACCCAACTCGGCGGCCATCTTGTTGGCGAGCTGCTGGGTACCGCCGGGGAAGTGGTCCTGCTGGGCGCCGCCGACGACATCGAGCATGCGATCCAGACCGCCGGCGGCCTTGACGTAGCGAACGGCGTGCAGCATCGATACGTCGCCGGGCTCGGCGCCCCAGGTCACCCGTGCCATGATGGCCAACAGGTCCCGGGAGGAGGCGCTGGCGCCCATCGAGTGCAACCAACCGCCCAGTGTCATCCCGTCGAGCTTCTTGGCGCTGGGGGACGTCCATGGCTTGGTGATGTCGACATCCCGGCCGAGCCGTTCGACCTGCCACTGGATCCGGGCGATGTCGATTAGCTGAAGGACCCCTAGCCGGGGGATGGTGCCGCGGTAGGACCGCACCTTGCCGCGCCAGCGGATGAGATTGGCGCCCTGGTTGTACGTCGGCTCGGTGGGGCAGTCGAGCTCTTTGGCCAGCTGTAGGACCTCGTCCTGGGTGGGGCCGACGAAGGTGCCGCCGAGGTCGACGGGGACTCCGGCCAGCGTCGTGGTGCTCGAGCGTCCGCCGACGCGGTCGCGGCCCTCCAGCACCACGACATCGAACCCGTCTTTTACCAGCTCACGTGCCGCCACCAGGCCTGCGAAGCCTGCGCCGACGACCACAACGTCGTAACCCACCCCACCAGTGTTGCCTGCCCCCTCCGCCCAAACCAACGTTTGGCCGCGAAAGTGCGAGTAGAACCCGACGAAACGTCGATCTCGACGCGGGCTTCAGTGGGCCAGTTCGTCGACGATCTCGGCGACGGTGTCGATCGCGATTGGGCCGGGCTGGTATAGGCAGACGGTGTCGCCGACGCCGTCTGTGCGCTCACGGATATGCGCGGCGATCTGCTTGGGTGTGCCGCACGCCGCAATGGTGTGCAGCATCTCGTCGCTGATCAGTCCGGCCATCTCCAGCCATTTGCCCTGTTTGGACATCGAATTCAGCTCGGGCTGCAGATCGCCCCAGCCGTGGATGTCCAGCACCGGACGGTAGGCCGGGGTGGATCCGTAGAACGCCAGCAACCGCCGTGTTGCGTCGTGATCGTCGCCTGCCGACAGGATGATCTCGGGCACCACCGCGAATGACGACTCGTCTCGTCCCGCAGCGGCCAGGCCGTCGCGCACCGCAGGCATCGTCGATTCGCGCAGGAACTTCGTCGAGCCGAACGGCATCACCAGAAGCCCGTCGGCCACCTCCGCGGTGGCGCGGGTCAGCCGCGGTCCCAGCGCGCCGACGTAAATCGGCGGTGGTCCAAAGGGATTCGGGCCCGGATTGAAAGTCGGCGTCATCAACGTGTGCCGGTAGTACTCGCCCCGGAAGTCCAGCCGCTCGCCGGTTTCCCAGGTGTGGAAGATCGCCCGCAGCGCGCGGACGAGCTCGCTCATCCGGGCGACCGGTTTGTCGAACGCCACGCCGTAACGCTTCTCGATCTGCGCGCGCACCTGGGTGCCGAGCCCGAGTGTGAACCGGCCCTGCGCGAGCAGCTGGTGATCATAGGCCTGGTTCGCCAACTGCATTGGGTTGCGCGGGAACGCGATTGCGACATTGGTCATGAGGTCCAGACCGCCGACGCTGGACGCCAATGTCAGCGGGGCGAACACATCGTGCGGTCCTTCGAACGTGAAGACACCGCTGGCGCCGGCCTCACGCAGCGCATGCGCGCGGTCGACGGCATCGGTGGGCCCGAACAGGGCAGTCATGACTTTCACGGGGCACCTTGCGATCGAGATCGACGTTTTGTCGGGTTCCACTCGTACTTTCCCACCCAAACGTTGGTTTGGGCGCAAAGGATTACGGCGCGACCGTCAACCAGTCGGCGAAACCGGACGGGTCGTGACGGCCCAGCGCGCCGTGCTCGAACAGGCCCCAGCCTTCGACCGACGAGTTGCCGTCGTGACAGACGGCGCGTCCGACGTGGTCGATCACGCCGAAGGCGCTACGCCCGACGACGGCGGGGTCGTTCATGTCGTAGGTGAGCCGCTCGGTGAACTTGTCGCCCTTCCAGGTGCCGTGAATCCAGTCCGAGTCGCCGCCGTAGCCGCCGCCGACGTGGATCGGGACGGGAAGTTTCGACTCAACGTCAAAACGGAGCACCGCACCCGCACCGTCGGTGGCCTCGATGGTCGCACCCGTGGGAATCCTTGTCCCCGAACGATAATGGATCTTCACCCTCGGCCAGCCGAGCTGCTCGACCCGGCCGTCACGCCATACCCGCGTGCAGTCGTTGAGCGAGCGGAAGCCGTCGGGTGCTTCCTGGATGATCAGGACGATCGCGAAGTCGTCGAAGGCCATCGGCACGTACAGCCACCACATGCCTTCGAACGGCGGATCGGCCGGCCGTCCGGCGGGCTCTGCTTCGCCGACCGGGCGAATGCCCCACGACCGGTCCCGGCTGCCGATCCACGTCGAGGGGTCGACTTTGATGTCCTCCCCGTCGATCGTGATATGTCCTGCCCACGAACCCAATTGGGCGAATCGCTGAGCGTCCAGTGTGACCCGGTTGCCCTGGCGCATGAGGTGCCGCTGCTCCTGGACCACTGGGAAAAGCCCTTCCCAGGTGAGATCGAGCGCCATGCCCTCCGTCTCGTCCATCACGATCCGGATCTTCTGCAGCGGCTCGACGACCTCGAGGCGGTAGCTGTTGACGTGCTGGTTGAGCCGGTCCTGGTCGATCGCGTCGGACAGGTGGACCGCGGTCTGCGTGTCACCGCGGCGTACCAGGACGTAGGCGTCCTTCACCCCCAGATTGGGGTAGTAGCCCATGCCGGTGATCAGGAAGATGTCTCCGGTGCGGTCATGGGCGTTGAAATAGTTGCGGTCGTAGAAGTTTCGGTCCGAAGAGTTCGGCCAGGCGATCGGCAGCGGCGCCTGGTGTACCGGGTATTCGTCGAGCGGTCCGAGCATTCGGGCTAAGCCTCCTCGATGAGCCGGCGCAGCAGGCCGGCGTGGTAGAACAACGACTCGACGTCCTCGGGTTTTTCGATCTCACCGAAGTGCACGCGCCGCGCACTGGTGCGCATGAACACGCAGCACCAGATCACTGCGGAGTAGACGTAGAACCAGCGCAGGTCGCCGAGTTCGACGCCGGTCAACTTCTCATACGTGGCGCGAACGTCCTCCTCGCGCATGACGTCGGGCAGACCGGGCATCCCAGCGAGACCGGAAAGTTCCTGGAACACCATGTGCGCGAAGATGATCCACGCCACGTCCAACTCGCGCGGGCCAACGGTCGCCATCTCCCAGTCCAGCACCGCGACAGGGCGAAAGTCCTCGTAGAGCACGTTGCCGACTCGCGAGTCACCCCAGGCCAGAACGGTTTCCCCAGCGGCGACGTCGGTGGGGAAGTTGTCCTCGAGCCAACCCAGCGCGGTCTCGACCAGCGACGAGCGGCCGATGTCGGGGACCGCGAATTCATACCAGCCCTTGAGCCAGTTCAGTTGGCGGCGCAACGGCGTATCGCCGGCGGGCACGGCCTCGGCGAGGAAGCCGAATGTGTCGGCTGCGTTGGGGATCGAGTGCAGCTTGGCCAGCACCTCGACGGTCGAATCCTGCAGCAAGCGTTGCTGTTCGGCGGGCGCGTCGGCGAACCAGTTGCCGCCGAAGGTGTAGGGCATCACATCGGGCGGAACGATGCCCGAGACGTGATTCATCAGGAAGAAGGGGGCGCCAAGGACCTTGCCGGTCGTGTCGATCCAGCGCACCTTCGGCACCGGCACGTCGGTCAGCTCTTCGACCAGCCGGATGACCTCGAACTGATGGTCCATCCGGTAGGTGATGAAGACCGGAACGTCCTCCTCAGTGGGGGCCACCCGGGCCACCCATTTCTCCTCGACCTTCGTGCCGTCCTCGTCCCACCGGCCGGTCAGGATGATCGTCTCCGACGACATGCCGTTCGAGTCGATGCCGCTTTCGACGGTCACCTCCGGCTTCACGCCACCGGGCATGACGGTGGACAGCCATTCCGAGAGCAGCGCGGGAACGGTGCTGACGTCACGACCAGAACGCTGCAACCGATCGAGGTCGGTTTCTACAGACGGTTGGTTGGTCACCTTTGTCCTCTCCAACCCTATTACGATACGGTGGGTAGCGTTATGAAAGCAGAAGCGTCTTCGCTTGACAAGACCGCGGTCCCAGGGCGGCCCCGCGATCCGCGTATCGACGCTGCCATATTGCGTGCAACCGCGGAGCTGCTTGTCGAAATCGGTTATCCGAATCTGACTTTGGCGGCGGTCGCCGAGCGAGCGGGCACGACGAAGACCGCGCTGTACCGCCGGTGGTCCAGTAAGGCGGAGCTGGTTCACGAAGCCGCCTTCCCGACCGCGCCCACCGCACTCGCCACCCCCGCAGGCGATTTCCCCGCCGACGTGCGTGCCATGCTCGCCGCCACCCGCGACGTCTTCACCAGCCCAGTGGTGCGCGCCGCGCTGCCCGGCCTGATCGCCGATATGAGCGCCGACGCCGAATTGAACGCGCGGGTGATGGCCCGGTTCACCGACGTGTTCGCCGCGGTGCGGGATCGCCTGGTGGAGGCGGTGCACTGCCGCGAAGTTCACGCCGACGTCGACCCGGAACGCCTCATCGAACTGATCGGTGGTGCGACGATGATGCGGTTGTTGCTGCGTCCCGAGGATGATCTCGACGCCAACTGGGTCGACCAGACGGCGGCGATCCTGGTGCACGGCGTGGCGCTGTAGAGAAGGGGCATGCGATGACTGGACGACTGGCCGGCCGAACCGCCATCGTCACCGGAGCCAGCCGTGGACTCGGCCGTGCGACCGCGCTGGCCCTGGCGGCCGAAGGCGCCGCGGTGGCAGTGGTGGCCCGCACCGAACAGCAGTGGGACGAACGGCTGCCGGGCACCATCGGCGAGACTGTCGCCGCCGTCGAAGCCGCCGGTGGGCAGGCCGTGGCCATCGCCGCCGACCTGCTCGAGCGCGATGACCTGCCCCGCCTGGTCGCCGAAGCCCGCGAGGCGCTGGGGCCCATCACGATCCTGGTCAACAACGCCGCGTTCACCGCTCCGGGCCGCCCGCCCAAGCCGGATGCCGAGCCGAAACAGGCCAAATCCAAGGGTGCAGCGGGCGCGGCCAACGCCGACTGGCCGGGCTTCCTGGCGATCCCGCCGAATGCCTACCGGCGCCATTTCGAGATCGGCGTCTTCGCCTCCTACGCGCTGATTCAGCTGGTCTGCCCGGACATGTTCTCCGCGGGTGTCGGCTCGATCATCAACGTCACGTCGGTGGCCTCGCGCGTTCCGGGTGAGGGGCCGTATTCGAACTTCGCGGGCGGCGTGCTGCCCGGCTACGGCGGGTCCAAGGCGGCGCTGGAGCACCTGACCTGGTGCGCGGCTTACGATCTGCAACGGCACAACATCGCGGTCAACGCGCTGGCGCCGTCTCGGCCGATTCCGACTCCGGGCCTGTCGTACTACCGCCATGAGTTCGCCAGCGTGTCCCCGGAAGACGAGTTCGCCCGCGCAGCAGTCGAATTGGCGGTGGTCGATGCCAATGTCGTCACGGGCCGCACGATCGGGCACCTCGAAGTGCTCGACGGCAGCTTCGCGCCGTTCACGAACACCACGTCCGCATTGGGCTAGCGGTGAACGACCACGTGAGTCCGTTCCGGGCCGATCTGCTGGCCGGGAAGGTCGCACTCGTCACCGGCGGTGCGACCGGCCTCGGTCTGGAGGTCGCCGGCCTGCTCGGCGCGCACGGCGCTCGGGTCGCCATCTGCAGCAGAAAAGAGCCTAATCTTGAAGCGGCCGTTGCCCAGTTGCGCGGCGACGGCGTCGACGCGATCTTTCATGTGTGCGACGTCCGCCGGCCCGACGAGGTCGCCGCCACCGTCGAGAAGGTCGTTGAGCAGTTCGGGCGTCTCGACATCGTGGTCAACAATGCCGCCGGGAACTTTCCCGCCCCGATTTCGGGGTTGAGCGCCAACGGGTTCAAAGCCGTCGTCGACATCGACCTGCTCGGCACGTACAACGTGTCCAAGGCCGCTTACGAGAGCTGGCTGCACCAGCATGGCGGCGCGATCGTGAACATCAGTGCCGCAATCCAATACCGGGGGATGGCCCTGCAGGCGCATGTCGTGTCGGCGAAAGCGGGTGTCGACGCGTTGAGCAGGGCGTGCGCGATCGAATGGGGTGCCGACGGCGTGCGGGTCAACGTCGTAGCTCCCGGGGCGATGGCTGGCACCGAAGGCGTCGCGCGGATCGCCGGCGAGGACCTGCAGGCGATGCCGCACATCCCGCTGCAACGCGCGGGGACGACGACCGAGGTCGCTCAGGCCGTGCTGTTTCTGGCCAGTGACGCCGCGTCTTATGTGACCGGGGCGATCGTCGTCGTCGATGGCGGCGGGTGGCTCACCTCGGGTGAGAGTGCGCCGAGATCGACGTAATGCTGGTTTTTACTCGCGCTTTCGCGGCGAAATGTCGGTTTGGGCGTTAGTGAATCTGCCGCTTGTTGCGCTCGGCGACCTCACGCTGGCGGGCGGCGAGCTGGCCGGTGTCCACCGAGGCCGCACCGGCGACCGCGCGTTCGGCCTTCAACGCAGGCCCGGTGACCGCCGCGGTGCCGGTGCGATAGATCTCCTTGAGACCTGCCATCGTCGGTCCAGGCACTTCGGCGATCTGGCTCGCGAGTTCGAGCGCACGTGGCAGAAGCTGTTCGTGGGCAACCACTTCGGTGACCAGTCCGATCCGTTCGGCGCGCTGTGCGTCGACGACCTCGCCGGTCATCGACAGCCGCCGGGCCATCCCGGAACCGACCAGTCGTGGCAGCCGTGCTGTCATCCCGCCGCCGGGCAGGATCCCGACCCGGGCGTGGGTGTCGGCGAAAACCGCGCGCTCCGAGGCGATCAGGAAGTCGCACGCCAGCGCGATCTCCAGCCCACCGGTGAACGTCGCGCCGTTGATCGCGCCGATGACCGGCTTGCTCAGCTCGACGATGGCGTTCATGCAGTTCATCTTGTCGAACCGGCCGAAGTAGTCCATGCCCAAGCCCTGCGCCTGCTTCAGGTCGACACCCGCGCAGAACGCCGGATCGGTGCCGGTGATCACCACGGCGCGGACCGAGTCGTCGGCATCGGCTTCGCCGAGGGCGGCGTAGAGCGCCTCGAACAGCTCGGTGCTCAACGCGTTGCGCACCTCGGGCCGGTTCATCGTCAAGACCCGGACGGCGCCGTGGTCATCGCTGAGAAGGATCATCAATTCAGGAATCTAGCCGCATGGTCGACGAGGTCAAGCAGCGGCTGGGGTAGCGCACCGAGCGCGAACGTGATGGCCGCGGTCAGGGTGATCGTCGCGACGCTCAGTGAACTGGGCGTGATGACCTCCGGGGCGTCCTCGGGCGGATCGGTGAAGAACATCAGCACGATCACCCGCACGTAGAAGTAGGCGGCGATCGCCGATGCGATGACACCCACCACCACCAGTGGGATGGCCCCACCCTGTCCGGCGGCCTTGAACACCGCGAACTTGCTGACGAACCCACTGGTGAGCGGGATGCCGGCGAAGGCGAGCAGGAACAGCGAGAACACCACGCCGACAAGGGGATAGCGCCGACCCAGCCCCGCCCAGCGAGCCATATCGGTCTCTTCGACACCGTTGGCGTCGCGGACAACGCTGACCACCGCGAAAGCGCCCAGGGTGGAGAACCCGTAGGCGAACAGATAGAACAGCGTGGCCGACAGGCCGGCGGGGTTGGCGGCGATCACGCCGGTCAGGATGAAACCGGCATGTGCGACAGCCGAATACGCGAGCATCCGCTTGACGTCGGTCTGGGTCACGGCGGTGACGGTGCCGACGGCCATGGTGAGGATGGCCACCGCCCACAGCACAGGTCGCCAGTCGTGGTTGAGGCCGGGTAGCGCGACGTAGAAGATGCGCAGCATGGCGCCGAAGGCGGCGACCTTGGTGGCGGCGGCCATGAAGGCGGTGATGGGGGTGGGTGCGCCTTGGTAGACGTCGGGGATCCAGGAGTGGAAGGGCACGGCGCCGACCTTGAACAGCAGGCCGACGGCGACCAGGGAGGCACCGAGCAGCGCCAGCGTGGTGTTGTCGGTGCTGGTGTCGATGGCGCGGGCGATACCGGGCAGGCTGAGGGTCCCGGCGTAGCCGTAGAGTAGCGCGATGCCGTAGAGGAAGAACGCCGACGAGAAGGCGCCCAGCAGAAAGTATTTCAGAGCTGATTCCTGGGACAGCAGTCGCCGGTGGCGGGCCAGACCACACATGAGGTACAGCGGCAGTGAGAACACTTCCAGCGCAATGAACATCGTCAACAGGTCGTTGGCGGCAGGGAAGATCATCATGCCTGCGATGGCGAACATCGTCAGCGGGAACACCTCGGTGTGCACCAGTGCGGCCTTGGTGGCGATCTTCTCCGCGACGCTGCCGGGCACCGCCGATGCGTCGGGGGTGAACGCGTCCAAACTCGCTGTGGTTTGCTCGGATTCGGCCGGCACTCGTCGTTCGGCGATCAGTAGGACGCCCAGCACACCGATCAGCAGGATGGTGCCCTGCAAGAACAGGGCCGGTGCGTCGACCGCGACGGCGCCGACCACGACCGCCTGGCCGACGCCACCGTGCAGATCGCGGGCCAGCAATACCACCGCGACGAACGCCGCCACCAGCCCGGTCAGGCTCAGGGCGACCTGCGTGGAATAGCGGCTCTTGCGGGGCAGGAACGCCTCGACGAGCACTCCGGCGACGGCGACGCCGAGGACGATCAACATGGGCGAGAGCTGGCCGTATTCGACGCTGGGTGGGGTCATGGGTGGGTCCCCTCTGCGACGGTGGGTGCCGGGTCGGATTCATGAATCGACGTCAGCGTCGCGGTCACCGCCGGGTTGATGACGTCCAGGGCGATCTTGGGATATACCCCGAGCCCGATCAGCAGCGCGATGAGGGGTGCCACCACCAGCAGCTCGCGCGGCCGAAGATCCCGGACTTTCTCGTTGCCGTCGGTCACCGACCCGGTCATCATCCGCTGGTAGA
>NZ_VBSB01000023.1 GCF_013337765.1 Mycolicibacterium sphagni | reverse complement strand
CCTCCCTGGACATCACAACTAGACGTCGATCGAGCTGGCCTTGGCCCGTGCGGTCCAGCGACCCTCGTCGTAGCCCACCGCGATCGGGTGGGCGAACGCCGTCGTAACGTTGTCCGTCGAAATCGTCTCGCGGGCAGGGCCGCTGGCCACCGTGCGGCCGTCGGCGATCAGCAAGGCGTGCGTCGTGGTCGTCGGCAACTCTTCGAGGTGATGGGTCACCAGGATCGAGGCGACATCGGGGTGCGTCCGGTCCAGGGTGTCGATGGTCTCGAGCAGTTGCTCGCGCGCCGCGACATCCAGCCCCGTCGTCGGCTCGTCCAGCAGAAGCAGATCGGGTTCCGAAACCAGCGCCCGCGCAATGAGAGCCCGGCCCCGCTCGCCCTGCGACAGCGTCGGCCACACGTCGTCGGCCTTGCGAGTCATCCCCACCGCGGCGATCATCGCGTCGGCCCGCTCACTCTCGGCCGGGCTCGGTGTCCAGCGCATCGGGAGGTCGATGGTGGCGGTGATACCGGTGAGCACCACCTCGCGCACGGTCAGCGAATACTGCAGCCGGTGGCGGGGATTCACGTGTCCGATCGACCGGCGCAGTGCGGCCAGGTCCGTGCGTCCCATTTGACTGCCGAGGATCTGCACCGCGCCCGTGGTCGGAAACGTCACCGCGGCGCAGAACCCGAGCAGTGTGCTCTTGCCTGCGCCGTTGGGCCCCAACAGCGCCCAGTGTTCGCCGGCCTGAACGGTCAGCGAGATACCGTCGATGATCTGTTTGCCGTTGCGGCGGAAGGTCACGTCGCGCAGTTCCAGAACCGGCGTCACGAGTACGACTCCTTCAGCGACGCCAGGTGCGACCGGCTGGCGGCGGCCGCCGCGACCGGATCGCGGTCGGCGATCGAGTCGGCGAGTTCCTGGTGTGCGGCGTGATCGGCTTCGTCAGGCACCGGGTGGATCTTGAGCATGTCGATCATCGCGAGCCGCAGCCGCGGGAGGAACGCGTCGAACAACTGCGTCAGTACGTCGTTGTGCGCGGCCACGACCACCGCCCGGTGGAATGCGGCATCGGCGTCGACATGTTCGGGGATGGACTGTCCGGTGACTCCGCGCGCGGTCAGTGTGCGGCGGATCGCGCGGAGATCGGCAGGGGTGCGCCGGGTCGCCGCCAACGCGGCCGCCTCGGCTTCGATCGCGATCCGTGCCTCGATCACCGCCGTGATGGTCGTGCGCCGCAGGATGGTGTCCCAGTCTTCGACGGCTTCGGTCGCGGTCACGAACACCCCGGCGCCCTGGCGGCTGTCGAGCACGCCCTTGCCTGCCAGTTCCCGGATCGCCTCGCGCAGCGTCGAGCGACCGACGCCCAATTGCGCCGCGAGGGTGGTTTCACCGGGAAGCCGGTGTCCCAGCGGCCATTCGCCGTCCCGGATGCGCGCCAGCAACAGCTGCGCCGTTTGCGCGGCAAGCGGACTGCGCTGCACTTGCGAGACAGGCGAAACCATGACCAACCCCTCTACTTGTCTGAGGAGTAGTCTACGGTGTCAGGTCAACGGGATTTAAGGACCTCGAGCGCCTTGTCCGCGTGGGCGTCCATATTGACCTCGCTGGAAATGACTTCCAGCACGGTGCGGTCGGTGTCGATCACGAACGTCGTGCGCTTGACCGGGATGAGCTTGCCCAGCAGTCCGCGCTTGACGCCGAAGGCCGTGGCGATCGCACCGTCGGCGTCGGACAGCAGCGGGTAGTCGAAATTCTGCGAGTCGGCGAACCGGGCCTGCTTCTCGACCGCGTCGGTGCTGATGCCAACGCGGCTGGCACCCAACGTGGCGAACTCGGAGCCCAGGTCGCGGAAATGACAGGCTTCCTTGGTGCAGCCGGGGGTCATCGCGGCGGGATAGAAGAACAGGACGATCGGCCCATCGGCCAGCAGGCTCGTCAGCGAGCGCACGGCGCCGGTCTGATCCGGCAGTTCGAAGTCCGCAACCCGGTCTCCACGTTTCATGGGAGCAGGCTACGCCGGTCAAACCAGGCCAGCGGGTCTGGGAGGATGTATCCGTGCAATCCAACCTCGCCGCCACCACCACACGCGAGGAGTTCCGTGCGCTCGCCGCCGAACACCGCGTGGTGCCGGTGACCCGCAAGGTGCTCGCGGACAGCGAGACACCGTTGTCGGCGTACCGGAAATTGGCTGCCAACCGGCCCGGAACGTTCCTGCTCGAATCCGCCGAGAACGGGCGCTCGTGGTCGCGCTGGTCGTTCATCGGGGCAGGCGCGCCGTCGGCGCTGACCGTCCGCGACGGGGAAGCGGTCTGGCTCGGCGCCACCCCACAGGACGCCCCGACCGGCGGCGACCCGCTGGCGGCGCTGCACCAGACGATGGCACTGCTGTCCACGGGCCCGCTCGCCGGCATGCCGCCGCTGTCGGGTGGCATGGTCGGGTTCTTCGCCTACGACTTCGTCCGGCGCCTGGAGCGGCTGCCGCAGCTGGCCGCCGACGACCTCGGCCTGCCCGACATGCTGCTGCTGTTGGCCACCGATCTGGCCGCCGTCGACCATCACGAGGGCACCATCACCCTGATCGCCAACGCGGTGAACTGGAACGGCACTGACGAACGCGTCGACTGGGCCTACGACGACGCAGTCGCCCGCCTCGACGTGATGACCGAGGCGCTGGGCCAGCCGCTGTCGTCGAGCGTGGCGACGTTCTCCCGGCCCCAGCCCCAGCCCCGCTCGCAGCGCACTCCCGAGGAGTACAGCGCGATCGTCGAGCGGCTGGTCAAGGAGATCGAGGCCGGTGAGGCCTTCCAGGTGGTGCCGTCCCAGCGCTTCGAGGTGGATACCGCCGTCGACCCGATCGACGTCTACCGGATGCTGCGGGTCACCAACCCCAGCCCCTATATGTATCTGCTGCACATCCCGGATGAGGCTGGGGGAACGGCGTTTTCGATCGTCGGTTCCAGCCCTGAGGCGTTGGTGACGGTCAAGGACGGCTGGGCCACAACCCATCCGATCGCCGGAACCCGGTGGCGCGGTCAGACCGAAGAGGAAGACCAGCTGCTGGAAAAGGAGCTGCTGGCCGACGAGAAGGAACGTGCCGAGCATCTGATGCTGGTCGACCTCGGCCGCAACGACCTGGGGCGGGTATGCGTGCCGGGCACCGTCCGGGTCGAGGACTACAGCCACATCGAGCGCTACAGCCACGTCATGCATCTGGTGTCGACGGTCACCGGACTGCTGGCCGGCGGCCGCACCGCGCTGGACGCCGTCACGGCGTGCTTTCCGGCCGGCACGTTGACCGGTGCGCCGAAGGTGCGCGCGATGGAACTCATCGAAGAGGTGGAGAAGACCCGCCGTGGCCTCTACGGCGGCGTCGTCGGCTATCTGGACTTCGCAGGCAATGCCGACTTCGCGATCGCGATCCGCACCGCCCTGATGAGCAAGGGCACCGCCTACGTGCAGGCCGGCGGTGGGGTGGTGGCCGACTCCAACGGTCCATACGAGTACACCGAGGCGACCAACAAGGCCAAGGCGGTGCTCAGCGCGATCGCGGCCGCGGAAACCCTCGGCGCCCCGTGATTCGCATCGGGCAGCTGCTGCTGGTTGTCTCCGCGCTGTTGCTGTGGGCGGGCTCTCGGCTGGTGTGGGTCTCGGTGACGTCGTTCGACGGCCTTGGTCAGCCCAAGACCATCGATCTGACCGGTGCCAGCTGGTCCAACGCACTACTGCCGCTGGCTGTGCTGCTGCTCGCGGCGGCGGTGGCCGGACTGGCCGTGCGGGGCTGGGGCCTGCGGGCGGTCGCCGTGCTGGTCGCCGTGGTCACGCTGCTGCTGGGGTACCTCGGCGTCAGTCTGATCGTCACGCCGGACGTCGGCCCGCGGGCCGCCGACCTGGCCCAGCTCCCGGTCGCGTCGCTGGTGGCCAGCAGCAGGCACTACGTCGGTGCCGGACTGACCGTCGCCGCGGCGGTGTGTGCGCTGGTCGCCGCCGTGCTGCTGATGCGCTCGGCGGGCTCGGGGCGCGGCGCCACGGCCAAATATGCCGCGCCTGCGGCCCGCCGCAGCGCCGCGCGCAGCGAGGACGCCGACCCGGCGATCTCGGAGCGGGGCATGTGGGATGCCCTTGACGAGGGCGTCGATCCCACCGAACGACGCCCCGACACCAAGGGTCGGTGACGAATGCGCGGCGTACTACGACTACCCTTCCAAGGACATGAGCGAGATCGTCAGGGCGCTAGAAGGGATCGAAGTTCGCATGAGTTCGGCAACCGTGCTCGACTCCATCATCGAGGGAGTACGCGAAGACGTTGCCGCCCGTGAGGCGATCGTTCCGCTGGCCGAGGTCAAGGCAGCCGCCGAGGCTGCTCCTGCGCCGCTGAACGTACTGGCCGCACTGCGCGCTCCGGGCATCGCCGTCATCGCCGAAGTGAAGCGCGCCAGCCCTTCCCGTGGCGAACTCGCCAATATCGCCGATCCCGCCGAATTGGCCCGCGCCTACGAGAGCGGCGGAGCCCGGGTGATCAGCGTGCTGACCGAGGAGCGTCGCTTCAACGGCTCGCTGGCTGACTTGGACGCGGTGCGTGCCGCTGTCCGAATTCCGGTGCTGCGCAAGGACTTTATCGTCCGGCCCTACCAGATCCATGAAGCCAGGGCGCACGGCGCGGACATGCTCCTGCTGATCGTCGCGGCCCTCGAGCAACCGGCCCTGGAGTCACTGCTGGAGCGCACCGAGTCGCTGGGGATGACCGCGCTGGTCGAGGTGCACACGGAGGAAGAGGCCGACCGGGCGCTGCAGGCCGGCGCCAAGGTGATCGGTGTGAACGCGCGCAACCTCAAGACGCTGGAGGTCGACCGGGACTGCTTCGCGCGGATCGCACCGGGGCTGCCGTCCGACACGATCCGGGTCGCCGAATCGGGAATTCGCGGAACCGGCGACCTGCTGGCCTACGCCGGCGCCGGGGCGGACGCCGTGCTGGTCGGTGAAGGTCTGGTGACCAGTGGCGATCCTCGTAGCGCCGTCGCTGATCTGGTGACCGCCGGAGCTCACCCCTCCTGCCCGAAACCCGCTCGCTGAGTCGTGGCTGACACCTCCACCCCGAACGTGCCGCGCATGAGTGCGGCTGTCGCCGAGCCGACGGCGCATGATCCCGACGCCCGCGGGCACTTCGGTGTCTTCGGCGGCCGGTATGTCCCCGAGGCGCTGATGGCCGTCATCGAAGAGGTGACGGCCGCGTACGAAAAGGCGCGAACCGACCAGGAATTCCTGGATCGGCTCGACAACCTGCAGACCCACTACGCCGGGCGCCCGTCACCGCTCTACGAGGCGGTCCGGCTCGGCGAGCACCTCGGTGGGGTGCGGGTGTTCCTCAAACGCGAAGACCTGAACCACACCGGATCGCACAAGATCAACAATGTGCTGGGTCAGGCGCTGCTGGCCAAGCAGATGGGCAAGACCCGGGTGATCGCCGAGACCGGTGCCGGCCAGCATGGTGTGGCGACCGCGACGGCGTGCGCGCTGCTCGGTCTGGAGTGCGTGATCTACATGGGTGCGGTGGACACCGCGCGCCAAGCGCTGAATGTGGCGCGGATGCGGCTGCTGGGCGCCGAGGTGGTGTCGGTGGAGTCCGGGTCCAAGACCCTGAAGGACGCCATCAACGACGCCTTCCGCGACTGGGTCACCAACGCCGACAACACCTACTACTGCTTTGGGACCGCTGCCGGGCCGCACCCGTTCCCGACAATGGTGCGCGACTTCCAGCGGATCATCGGGTTCGAGGCGCGTGTACAGATATTGGCCCAGGCCGGCCGGTTGCCCGACGTGGTGGCCGCCTGTGTGGGTGGCGGCTCGAACGCGATCGGTATCTTCCACCCTTTCATCGAAGACGCCGCTGTACGCCTGGTTGGCTTCGAGGCGGCTGGCGACGGGGTCGAAACCGGCAGGCATGCAGCCACTTTCGCGGGCGGAACGCCAGGAGCGTTTCAGGGTTCGTACTCATACCTGTTGCAGGACGAGGACGGCCAGACGATCGAGTCGCACTCGATCTCGGCCGGGCTGGATTATCCGGGAGTAGGCCCCGAGCATGCGTTCCTGAAGGATCTGGGGCGCACCGAGTACCGGCCGATCACCGACACCGAGGCCATGGACGCGTTCCGGCTGCTATGCCGTCTCGAGGGCATCATCCCGGCCATCGAATCCGCACACGCGGTGGCCGGGGCCGTGAAACTGGCAGCCGAGCTGGGTCCCGGTGCGGTCATCCTGGTCAACCTGTCCGGCCGCGGTGACAAGGACGTCGAGACGGCGGCCAAGTGGTTCGGGCTGTTGGACACGTCCGGCCCGGGAGCCTCATGACGGCTCAGCACAGCCAGTCGGGTCGGCTGGGTTCGATTTTTGCGGCATGCCACAACGAGGGCCGGGCTGCCCTGATCGGTTATCTGCCGACCGGCTATCCCGCCGTCGACGTGTCGATCGACGCGATGGTCGCGCTGGTTGAATCCGGTTGCGACATCATCGAAGTCGGTGTTCCGTATTCCGATCCCGGCATGGACGGCCCGGTGATCGCGACCGCGACAGAGGCTGCGCTGCAGGGTGGTGTTCGCGTTCGCGACACGCTGCGTGCGGTGGAGGCCATCAGTTCCGCGGGCGGCAACGCCGTCGTCATGACGTACTGGAATCTTGTGCTGCACTACGGGATTGACGCCTGGTCGCGTGATCTCGCGGCGGCCGGGGGACTGGGCATGGTCACCCCGGACCTCATTCCCGATGAGGCCGACGAATGGCTGGCCGCCTCCGAAGCCCACGACTTGGACCGGATCTTCCTGGTGGCGCCGTCGTCGACCCCGGAGCGGTTGGCCAAGACGGTGCAAGCCTCGCGCGGGTTCGTCTACGCGGCGTCGACCATGGGTGTGACGGGCGCGCGCGACGTGGTGTCCAGTGCGGCGCCGGAGCTCGTGGGGCGAGTCAAGGCGATCTCGGACATCCCGGTGGGGGTCGGGCTTGGTGTGCGCTCGCGTGAGCAGGCCGCCGAGATCGCGGCGTTCGCGGACGGCGTGATCGTGGGTTCGGCGTTAGTGTCGGCCCTGACCGACGGGTTGGCGGCGGTGCGGACGCTGACCGAAGAGCTTGCTGTGGGTGTGCGACAGAAGGTGCCTGCCTCGTGACGACAACCGTCTTGGCTTATTTCCCGAGTCCGCCGCAAGGTGTGTGGCATTTGGGTCCGGTCCCGATTCGGGCCTACGCGCTGTGCATCATCGCGGGCATCATCGCCGCGCTGGTCATCGGTGACCGCCGGTGGGTGGCACGCGGCGGCGAGCGTGGGGTCATCTACGACATCGCGTTGTGGGCGGTGCCGTTCGGTCTGATCGGTGGCCGGCTCTACCACCTGATGACCGACTGGAGAACGTATTTCGCCGAGGGCGGTGCCGGTATCGGCGCAGCGCTGCGAATCTGGGATGGCGGCCTCGGTATCTGGGGCGCGGTTGCGCTTGGTGGTGTCGGGGCCTGGATTGCCTGCCGGCGCAGGGGGATTCCGCTGCCGGCATTCGGTGACGCCATCGCGCCGGGCATCATCCTGGCGCAGGCGATCGGCCGGCTCGGCAACTATTTCAACCAGGAGCTGTACGGCCGCGAGACGACGTTGCCGTGGGGGTTGGAGATCTTCTACCGGCGCGACTCGTCCGGAATGGTCGATGTGCATTCCCTCGACGGGGTGTCGACGGGGCAGGTCGCTTATGTGGTGCAGCCGACGTTCCTGTACGAGCTGTTGTGGAACCTCGCGGTGTTCTTCTTCCTGATCTGGCTCGACAGACGGTTCAAGATCGGTCACGGTCGCTTGTTCGCGGCGTATGTGGCGGCGTACTGCGTCGGCCGGTTCTGGGTGGAGTTGTTGCGCGACGACACCGCCAGTCATATCGCGGGCATTCGGGTGAACTCGTTCACGTCGGTGTTCGTGTTCATCGGCGCGATCGTGTACATCCTCCTTGCGCCCAAGGGGCGCGAGGATCCCGCCACGCTGGCCGGTAAGCAGGCCGACGGTTCTGGACCCGATGAGGAATCGCCTGCCGAGAAGATGGCCGAGGATCTGGTGGCCGTCGCCACCGGAGGTGGTATTGCCGCCGCCGTGAGCGTGGCCGCCGAACATGACCCCGAAGACGCCGCCGCTGTCGGCGACGTCGAGGAGGCCGGCGCGGAGCTCGAGGCTGAAGCCGAGCCCGAAGTCGAGGCCGAGCCGGAGCCCGAGGCGGAGGCAGAGGCCACCGCTGAAGCCGAGCCCGAAGCTGAGGCCGAGCCGGAGCCCGAGGCGGAGGCAGAGGCCACCGCTGAAGCCGAGCCGGAAGCAGAGCCCGAGGCCGAAGCCGAGGCGGAGCCCGAGGCAGAAGCCGAGCCGGAGCCCGAGGCAGAGCCCGAACCCGAGCCGGAACCGGAGCCCGAGGCAGAGCCCGAACCCGAGCCGGAACCGGAGCCCGAGGCAGAGCCCGAACCCGAGCCGGAACCGGAACCAGAGCCCGTCGCCGCAGCTGCACCGCCGGCCCAGCGCCGCGAGTTCCGCGCCGTCGTCCGCCGCGTCCTCTGGGGCGTGGAAGTCCATCGCGACTGAAGTCCGCTGTAACCGAAAACTGTCGTAGGGTCGTGGCATACTCGAACGCATGTTCGATCATTGGCCTGCGGAGGATTTTGAGCCGTCTGATACCGACGAGTCGTCTGGCCTGTTCGAGCGGCTGACTAATGTGTCGCGGTTGGAGAATCGGGCTGCCGCGCAACGGTTGCGGGTGATCGCCGACATCTTCGAGCTGCGTCGCCGCCAGCGTGGTGAGCGTGAGGATTGGGCGGTGGATACCTGGGCTGCGGTGGGTGCTGAAGTCGCCGCTGCGCAGCGGGTGAGCTTGGGTAAAGCCAACAGCTACATGAACTATGCATTGGCGATGTTGCGGCTCCCTGCGGTGGCCGCCGTCTTCGAAGCCGGTGATATCGACTTCCCGCTCTACAAGACGATCGTCTTCCGCACGCATCTGATCACCGACGCTGAGGCGATGGCCGGGGTTGATGCGGAGTTGGCGGCGGTGGTGGCGCGCTGGCCGTCGATGAGCCGCCGCAAGCTGGCTACCGAGATCGACGACGTCGTGATCCAGCGTGACCCGGATGCGGTGCGTCGGATTCAGGAGCGTGGCAAGGACTGCGATGTCACGTTCTGGGAGAACTCCGACGGTCACGTGGAGATGACGGCGGTTCTGAGCGCTGCTGACGCCGAGCTCGTGAAGAAGCGGCTCACCGCGATGGCGACGTCGGTGTGTGAGGCCGATCCCCGCACGGCTGGTCAGCGGCGCTCGGCGGCACTCGGCGCGTTGGGTGCTGGCGTCGATCGGCTGGCCTGCACGTGCGGTCACGCTGATTGTCCAGCACCGGAAAAGCCGACGGGCTCGGTCGTCATTCACGTGGTGGCCGACCAGGCGACCCTCGCGGGCACCGCCGCCAGGCCGGGCTATCTGCTCGATACCGGAGAGCTGATTCCCCCGGAGTTGTTGGCGGAGCTGAAGACGACGGCCCGCCAACGCCCACTCGTCGTTCCCATCGAGGTGCCGCCGGACCCGAGCTATCACCCCTCGCGGGCGCTGGCTGATTTCGTGCGGGCCCGCGACCTGACCTGCCGGGCGCCGGGCTGTGACAAACCGGCCACCGTCTGCGATATCGACCACACGATCCCGTGGCCGTACGGGGCGACGCACGCCGCTAATCTCAAATGCTTGTGCCGTGATCACCACATCCTGAAAACGTTCTGGGGCTGGACAGACGAACAGCTGCCCGACGGCACGGTGATCTGGCGGCTTCCCGGCGGCGACACCTATGTGACGACCCCCGGCAGCATCGTGCTGTTTCCCGCACTCATGACACCCACCGCCCCACCGCCACAACCGGTGCAACCGCCACCGCATCGCTGCGGCACCCGCACGGTGATGATGCCCCGACGATCAACGACCCGACGACAAAACCGCGCCCACCACATCACCACCGAACGCACCCGCAACCACACAGACCGCACACCCACCACAGCCCGATCGGCACCCCACAACAGCAACGACGACACGCCGCCCTTCTAGGTTCGGCCACGCTCTGGCATGCTGTCTGGCATGACCGAGCCGCAATTCGGAGGCACCGAGGGCGTACCGCCGCCACCCGGCCAGTACCCGCCTCCGCCGAATTACCCGATGCCGCCGCAGTATCCGCCCCCGGGAGGCTACGACCCTGCCGCGCCATTCGGTCGGCACCCCATCACGGGTGAACCGCTGTCGGACAAGTCGAAGGTCATCGCCGGGCTGCTGCAGCTGCTCGGGCTGTTCGGCCTCGTCGGCATCGGCCGCATCTACATCGGCGATACCAAGCTGGGCGTCATCCAGCTGGTCGTCGGGCTACTCACCTGCGGCATCGGCGCTGTCGTCTGGGGCATCATCGACGCGATCATGATCCTCACCGACAAGGTGCGCGACCCGCAGGGGCGCCCCCTGCGCGATGGCACGTAGCGGTCTTTCGGTTAGGACGGGCGCCCTTTCGATCAGTACGGGCGCCACAGCGGTCGGCGCTCTGGCTTACGTCGGGATCGTCGACCCGCACCGGCCCGGCACCCTATTCCCACCCTGCCCGTTCCGTCTGCTCACCGGTTGGAACTGCCCATTCTGCGGTGGGCTTCGCATGACTCATGACCTGCTACATGGTGACATGAGCGCCGCGGTCGTGGATAACGTCTTCGCGCTGGTGGGTCTGCCGCTGCTGGCCATCTGGCTGGTGTGGCGGATCAAGCGAGGGGAGCGGGCCTTTCCACGGCCGGCGGTCGTGGTGATCGTGGCCTCCGCGGTCATCTGGACGGTGGTCCGCAACCTGCCCGGCTTCCCGCTGGTCCCCACATTGATCAGTCAGTAGCCACCCGCTCTCGCTGATACACTGAGCATTCGAATCACCCGGGCCGACGCAGTCCCAGCAATACACGTCAGACTGCGGCAAGGCGACAATCTCAGCGCATCGCGCACACCAGCTTTCCCGCCGCATGACCGACCGCGGAGGAGCCTGGATGCTGTTCTCAGCACTTCCCGAAGCGCAGGGTCTCTACGACCCCCAGCACGAGTCCGACTCGTGCGGCGTCGCGATGGTGGCCGACATCAAGGGCCGCCGGTCGCACCAGATCGTCGCTGACGGTCTGACCGCGCTGGAGCACCTCGAGCACCGCGGTGCGGCCGGGGCCGAGCCGAACAGTGGTGACGGCGCGGGAATCCTGCTTCAGCTGCCCGTCGAATTGCTCCGGGAGGTCGTCGAATTCGACCTGCCCGCACCGACGGCCAACGGCGCCAACACCTTTGCCGCCGGTATCTGCTTCCTGCCGCAGGATCCAGTCCAACGGCTGGCCGCCGTGGACCGGGTCGAGGGCATCGCAGACGAGGAGGGCCTTGAGGTCCTCGGCTGGCGTACAGTCCCGGTAGACCCGATCGGCGCCGAAGTCGGTGCGACGGCACTGGGCTGCATGCCGCACATGTCGATGTTGTTCATCGCCGCCCCGGCGCGAAACGGGGGCGCCCGCCCCGGAGGGATCGACCTCGATCGCCTGGTCTATCCGGTGCGAAAGCGTACCGAGCAGGGGCCCGAGAGCATCTACTTCCCGTCGCTGTCCAGCCGCACGCTGGCCTACAAGGGCATGCTCACCACGATGCAGCTGCCCAAGTACTTCGCCGACCTGCGCGACGAACGCTGTATGAGCGCGATCGCCATCGTGCACAGCCGCTTTTCCACCAACACCTTCCCGTCCTGGCCGCTGGCGCACCCGTTCCGCTTCGTGGCCCACAACGGCGAGATCAACACCGTGCGCGGCAACCGCAACCGCATGCATGCCCGGGAAGCCATGCTCGCCAGCGCCAAGATCCCCGGCGACCTGAGCCGGCTGTCGCCGATCTGCACTCCCGATGCTTCGGACTCGGCATCCTTCGACCAGGTCCTCGAGCTGCTGCATCTCGGCGGCCGCAGCCTGCCGCACGCGGTGATGATGATGATCCCGGAGGCCTGGGAGAACAACGCCACGCTCGCCCCCGCCCGCCGGGCGTTCTGCCAGTACCATGCGTCGCTCATGGAGCCGTGGGACGGCCCGGCCTGCGTGACGTTCACCGACGGCACTGTCGTCGGAGCAGTATTGGACCGCAACGGATTACGGCCCGGCCGGTGGTGGCGCACCATCGACGATCGGGTGATCCTCGCCAGTGAGAGCGGTGTGCTGGACATCCCGCCGGGCGAAGTCGTCGCGAAGGGCCGGCTGGAGCCGGGCAAGATGTTCCTGATCGACACCGCTGCAGGGCGCATCGTGTCCGACGACGAGATCAAGGATCAGCTGGCCGCCGAGCACCCGTATGGGGAATGGCTGCACGCCGGCCTGCTCGACATCACGACCCTGCCTGCCCGCACCCGCGTCTCGCCCAACCACGAATCGGTGGTCCGCCGTCAGATCGCCTTCGGTTACACCGAAGAAGACCTGCGGATCATGCTCACGCCGATGGCCGCCTCCGGCCAGGAGCCGCTCGGGTCGATGGGCACCGACACCCCGGTCGCGGTGCTGTCCCAACGCCCCAAGCTCATCTACGACTACTTCGTCGAATTGTTCGCGCAGGTGACCAACCCGCCGCTGGACGCCATCCGCGAGGAGATCGTCACCTCGATGGCCCGTGTCATGGGCCCCGAGCAGAACCTGCTGGAGCCCACCGCGGCATCCTGCCGCCAGATCCTGCTGCACTGGCCGGTTCTGGACAACGACGAGCTTAACCGGATCGTCCACATCAACGACGACGGCGAACAGCCCGGCCTGAAGACCGCCGTGCTGCGGTCGCTCTACGAGGTCGAACGCGGCGGAGAGGGACTGGCCGACGCCATCGAGGAACTGCGCCACCGGGCAAGTGAGGCGATCGCCAAAGGCGCACGCACACTGGTGATCTCCGATCGCGACTCCGATCACACCAGGGCACCGATCCCATCACTGCTGGCCGTCGCGGCGGTGCACCACCATCTGGTCCGCACCAAGCAGCGCACCATGGTGGCGCTGGTCGTGGAAAGCGGCGACGCCCGCGAGGTCCACCACATTGCCCTCTTGATCGGCTACGGCGCAGCCGCGGTCAACCCGTATCTGGCCTTCGAATCAATCGAGGACCTCATCCGCGAAGGTGAGCTCACCGGCATCGACGCAGGCACCGCGGTACGCAACTTCCTCAAGGCGCTTGGCAAGGGCGTCATGAAGGTGATGAGCAAGATGGGCATCTCCACCGTCGGGTCCTACACGGCCGCACAGGCATTCGAGGCCATCGGGTTGAGCAAGGAGGTCGTCGACGAGTATCTGACCGGTACCGTCAGCCAGCTCGGCGGCGTCGGACTGGACGTGCTGGCCGAGGAAGTCAAGCAGCGGCACCGCCGCGCCTACCCGGAGAACCCCACCGAGCGGGTGCACCGCCGACTCGAGGTCGGCGGGGAGTACCAGTTCCGCCGCGAGGGCGAGCTGCACCTGTTCACCCCGGAAACCGTCTTCCTGCTTCAGCATTCGACCCGCACCGGGCGCAACGAGGTGTTCGCCAAGTACTCCGAAGAGGTCAACCGGCTGTCCCGTGAGGGCGGGACCCTACGCGGCCTGTTCGCGTTCAAGAAGGGCCTGCGCCCGCCGGTACCGCTGCACGAGGTGGAGTCTGTCGACGCCATCTGCGCCCGGTTCAACACCGGCGCCATGAGTTACGGCTCGATCTCCCAAGAAGCCCACGAGACCATGGCGATCGCCATGAACAACATCGGCGGGCGCTCGAACAGCGGCGAGGGCGGCGAAGACGAAGACCGGCTGTACGACCCGCGCCGGCGCAGTGCGGTCAAACAGGTGGCCTCCGGCCGGTTCGGCGTCACCAGCGACTACCTGGTCAACGCGACCGACATCCAGATCAAGATGGCGCAGGGCGCCAAGCCCGGCGAGGGTGGGCAGCTGCCCGGGTTCAAGGTGTATCCCAACATCGCCAAGACCCGGCATTCCACACCCGGTGTCGGCCTGATCTCGCCGCCGCCTCACCACGACATCTACTCCATCGAGGATCTCGCGCAGCTGATCCACGACCTCAAGAACGCCAACTCGCAGGCCAGGATTCACGTCAAGCTGGTCAGCTCGGTCGGGGTCGGCACGGTCGCGGCCGGGGTGTCCAAGGCGCACGCCGACGTCGTGCTGATCTCCGGATACGACGGGGGCACCGGCGCGGCACCGCTCACCAGCCTCAAGCACGCCGGCGCGCCCTGGGAGATCGGCCTGGCCGACACCCAGCAGACGTTGGTGCTCAACGGCCTTCGTGACCGCATCACCGTGCAGTGCGACGGCGGGTTGCGCACCGCCCGCGACGTCATGGTCGCCGCACTGCTCGGTGCCGAGGAGTTCGGCTTCTCCACCGCCCCGCTGATCGTGGCGGGTTGCATCATGATGCGGGTCTGCCACCTCGACACCTGCCCGGTGGGTGTGGCCACCCAAAACCCGGAACTGCGAGCGCGTTTCAACGGTAAGCCCGAGTTCGTCGAGAACTTCTTCCGGTTCATCGCCGAGGACGTCCGCGCGATGCTGGCCGAGCTGGGCTTCCGCAGTATCGACGAGGCCGTCGGCCACGCCGAGGTGCTCGACACCGACGACGGTGTGGCGCACTGGAAGACAAAGGGGCTGGATCTCAGCCCGATCTTCGCCGTCCCCACCGACGCCCACGGCGGCCCGCTGCCTCAGCGCCGTCGGCTGCGGGATCAGGACCACGGCCTCGAGCACGCGCTCGACCAGACGCTGATCGCGTTGGCCGAGGGGGCGCTCGAGGATGCCCACGCGGTGCGGCTGGAACTGCCGGTGCGCAACGTGAACCGTACCGTCGGGACGCTGCTGGGCTCGGAGGTCACCCGCCGCTACGGGGCTGCCGGCCTGCCCGACGACACTATCCACATCACGCTGACCGGGTCGGCGGGGCAGTCCATCGGAGCGTTCCTACCGCCCGGCATCACCCTGGATCTGATCGGTGACGCGAACGACTATGTGGGCAAGGGGCTTTCCGGCGGCCGGGTGATCGTCCGCCCGCCCGCCGACGTCCTGTTCCTGCCGGAGGACAACGTCATCGCCGGCAACACCCTGCTGTACGGGGCCACCTCCGGGGAGGTCTACCTACGCGGCAGGGCAGGCGAGCGGTTCGCCGCCCGCAACTCCGGTGCGCTTGCGGTCACCGAAGGTGTCGGCGATCACGCCTGCGAGTACATGACCGGCGGGCGTGTCGTCGTCCTTGGTCGCACCGGGCGCAATATGGCGGCCGGTATGTCCGGCGGGATCGCCTACGTGCTCGGCCTGAATCCGGCCAAGGTCAACACGGCGGTGGTCGAATTGCAAAGCCTGGATCCCGATGACCTGGTATGGCTGCACGACGTCGTGGCCCGCCACGTCCACCACACCGGCAGTACGCTGGCCAAATCGGTGCTCTCAGACTGGCCAAGGCGCAGTGCGCAATTCACCAAGATCATGCCCACCGACTACCAGAAGGTGCTCGAGGCCACCAGGATGGCCAAGGCCGAGGGGCGTGACGTGGACACCGCGATCATGGAGGCAACTCGTGGCTGATCCCAGCGGATTTCTGAAGGTTCCCAAGATCGAGGCCGCCAAGCGGACCGTCGACGAGCGAGTCGGTGACTGGCGTGAGGTGTACGAGCGCCAAGATCCCAAGGACCGCGCCGGCGAGGTCTCACAGCAGGCCCGCCGCTGTATGGACTGCGGAATCCCGTTCTGCCACTCCGGAACTGCGGGCTGCCCGCTGGGCAACCTGATACCGGAATGGAACGACCTGGTCCGCCGCGGCCGCTGGGATGCCGCCAGTGAACGCCTGCACGCCACCAACAACTTCCCCGAATTCACCGGCCGACTGTGCCCGGCCCCGTGTGAGGCGGCGTGCGTGCTGTCGATCGCCGAGGAGCAGACCGGTGGCAGCGTCACGATCAAGCGCATCGAGAACACCATCGTCGACCAGGCCTGGCGCCTTGGCATCATCGAGGCACAGCCCGCCGCGATCGGCACCGGCAAGAGCGTCGCCGTGGTCGGCTCGGGTCCGGCGGGATTGGCAGCGGCACAACAGCTGACCCGCGCCGGGCACCACGTCACCGTCTACGAACGCGACGACCGGCTCGGCGGTCTGCTGCGCTACGGCATTCCCGAATACAAGCTGGAGAAGGCCACCCTCAACCAGCGGCTAGCCCAGATGCGTGCCGAGGGAACACGTTTCGTCACCGAATGCGAGGTCGGTGTCGACTTGTCCGTCGACGAGTTGCGCAATCGGTTCGATGCCGTCGTGCTGGCGGTCGGTGCGCTTCGCGGCCGTGACAACGAGGTCGAAGGGCGCCACCTCAAGGGTGTTCACCTCGCGATGGAGCACCTGGTGCCGGCCAACCGCGAGTGCGAGGGCGACGGGCCGTCCGACATCTCGGCCAAGGGCAGACATGTGGTTATCATCGGCGGCGGCGACACCGGCGCCGACTGCCTCGGCACCGCGCACCGCCAGGGCGCGGCGTCGGTGACCCAGCTGGATTACAACCCGCAACCCCCGGACATCCGCGACGACGAGCTTTCCCCTTGGCCCACTTGGCCATTGGTGCTGCGTAGCTCACCGGCCCACGCCGAGGGCGGCACCGTCCACTATCAGGTGGCCGTGCAGCGTTTCGTCGGCGACGGCGACGGCAATCTGCGCGCCATGCAGATCGCCGAGGTGAAGGTCGAGCGGGTCGACGGCCGCCGGGTCATCACACCGGTCGGTGAATCACTGGAAATCCCTTGCGATCTGGCGCTGCTTGCCATCGGCTTCGAAGGTGTCGAGCACATGACGCTGCTCGACGATCTCGGTATCGCGCTGAGCCCGCGCGGCAACATCGGCTGCGGGTCGGACTGGCAGACCGACGCACCCGGTGTCTTCGTCTGCGGTGACGCCCACCGGGGCGCATCGCTGGTCGTCTGGGCGATCGCCGAGGGCCGTGCCGCAGCCCACGCGGTGGACGCCTATCTCATGGGGGAGTCTGATCTCCCGGAGCCGGTACGGCCGCACCAATTGCCGTTGGCTGTCGTCTGAGTGAACACCGCCGCACTGCGATCTGTATCGGTCGAGATGCCCATGAACCGCGACTATGCTGAGTCGCTGTGACTAGACGCGGCAAGATCGTCTGTACCCTCGGCCCCGCCACCGGCACCGACGAGTCGGTCAGGGCGCTGGTCGACGCCGGCATGGACGTCGCGCGACTGAACTTCAGCCATGGCGACTACGCCGACCATGAGAGCGCCTACAAGCGGGTTCGCAAGGCCTCCGACGTGACCGGCCATGCCGTCGGCATCCTCGCGGACCTGCAGGGCCCCAAGATCCGGCTCGGCCGATTCGCGGATGGCCCGACCTTCTGGGCCAATGGCGAGACCGTGCGTATCACCGTCGAGGACTGCGAAGGCACCCACGACCGGGTGTCGACCACCTACAAGAGGCTTGCCCAGGACGCCAGCCCGGGTGACCGGGTCCTGGTCGATGACGGCAACGTCGGACTCGTCGTCGAGCACATCGACGGCGACGACGTGGTGTGCACCGTCACCGAGGGCGGCAAAGTCAGCAACAACAAGGGCATGTCGCTGCCCGGTATGAACGTCTCGGCCCCCGCACTGTCCGAAAAAGACATCGAAGACCTGGAGTTCGCGCTGCGTCTCGGTGTGGACCTGGTGGCGCTGTCGTTCGTGCGGTCGCCAACCGACGTCGAATTGGTGCACGAGGTGATGGACCGGGTCGGCAGGCGGGTTCCGGTGATCGCGAAGCTGGAGAAACCCGAGGCGATCGACAATCTCGAGGCGATCGTGCTGGCCTTCGATGCCGTCATGGTCGCCCGCGGTGACCTTGGCGTCGAGTTGCCGCTCGAAGAGGTCCCGCTGGTGCAGAAGCGGGCCATCCAGATGGCCCGGGAGAACGCCAAACCTGTGATCGTGGCGACCCAGATGCTCGAGTCGATGATCGAGAACTCGCGTCCCACACGGGCCGAGGCGTCCGACGTCGCCAACGCCGTGCTCGACGGGGCCGATGCGGTGATGCTCTCCGGCGAGACCTCGGTCGGCAAATACCCGATGGAGGCGGTGCGCACGATGGCCCGCATCATCCAGGCAGTCGAGGACAACTCGATCGAGGCGCCACCGCTCACCCATGTTCCGCGAACAAAGCGGGGTGTCATCTCGTATGCCGCCCGCGATATCGGGGAGCGGCTGGACGCCAAGGCGCTGGTTGCGTTCACCCAGTCCGGCGACACGGTCAAGCGGCTGGCCAGGCTCCACACCCACCTGCCGTTGCTCGCCTTCACCGCGCTGCCCGAGGTGCGCAGCCAGTTGGCGCTGACCTGGGGTACCGAGACATTCATCGTCGATCACATGAAGACCACCGATGACATGATTCGCCAGGTCGACAAGTCCCTGCTGGAGCTTGGCCGCTACAAGCGCGGTGACCTGGTCATCATCGTCGCAGGTGCCCCACCGGGCACAGTAGGCTCGACCAATCTGATCCATGTGCACCGGATTGGGGAGGACGACCACTAGGGAGAGACTTTTGGCCACGTCAGACCTCGACGACTTGCTGGCCATTCTCGACCTCGCTCCGATCGGCGACGACGTGTTCGCCGGCGCCCACCCTCGCAAGAATCCGCCCCGCACCTTCGGCGGCCAGCTCATGGCGCAGTCCTTTGTCGCGGCTAGCCGTACCGTCGCCCACACGATCGCGCCCAGCGCACTGTCGGTGCATTTCATCGCAGGCGGCGACCCGACCGCCGATATCGAGTACCACGTCGTGCGGCTGCGCGACGAGCGGCGCTTCGCCAACCGGCGCGTCGACGCAACGCAGAACGGCACGCTGCTGGCCACCGCGCTGGTGTCCTACACGTCGGCGGGCAGCGGACTGGAACACAGCGTTCCGATGCCCGATCTGCCGTCGCCGGACACCTTGCCCACGATTGATGAGCTACTGGTCGGATACGAGAAGGTGGTGCCGGGATTCGTCGAGGCGCTGCGCCCGGTCGAGTGGCGCTACACCAACGACCCGTCCTGGATCATGCGGGAAAAGGGCGGCATGCTCACGGCCAACCAGGTGTGGCTGAAGGCCGACGGGGTGATGTCCGACGACCCGACGCTGAACACCGCCGCGATGATCTACGCGTCAGACACCACGGTGCTGGATTCGATCATCACCACTCACGGTCTGTCCTGGGGGTGGGACCGCATTTTCGCGGTGACCGTCAACCACTCGGTGTGGTTTCACCGGCAGGTCGATTTCTCGGACTGGGTCTTGTACTCGACGAATTCGCCGGTCGCCGCCGAGTCGCGAGGCTTGGGCACGGGCCACTTCTTCAGCCCCGCAGGGGATGTCGTTGCCACCGTCGCCCAGGAAGGAATCGTCAAGCACTTCCCGGGAAATGCCTGATAGAGGGCGTATCGTTTTCCTGATGACCGAACCGCCGGTCCAGGAGGCGTTGCGCCTTCGCGCCAGGGAACGGGTTGTCGTGCATGTCGACACCCTGGCCGCTCGCTGGGTGGGCGCGCTGGCAATCCTCATCGCGGTCAGCTGGTTCGCGGTGCTCGTGGTCCGCACCCATCATCACGCCAACTGGCATCACGACGAGCGTTTGGCCTGGTCGCTGACCATCCTGGCCGCTGTCGCGTTGATCGCGCGCGGCATCTTCCTCGGCCGCCCGGTCACTGCCGCGCATGCGGTCGTCGCCGCCGCGGCGGTCGTCGCCGGATTCGCCGCCCACCTGCTGGCGTTCGACGTCACCGGCGATGTGCTGATCGCGTCGTCCGGGCTGGTGCTGATGTGGCCGACGACGGCCCGACCGGAGCCAGGGCAGCTACCGCGAGTGTGGGCGCTGGTGAATGCGACCAGCGGCGACCCGGTGGCGCCGTTCGCCATGCAGGTGCTGAAGAGCTATTTCTTCAGCGCCGACGGAACCGCGGCGATCGCCTACCGCACCCGGCTGGGCTACGCGGTGGTCAGCGGCGATCCGATCGGTGACGATGACCGCTTCACCGAGCTGATCGCCGACTTCGTCGTGATGTGCCATGCCCACGGCTGGCGGGTGGTGGTCCTTGGCTGCAGCGAGCGCAGGCTCGGGCTGTGGCGCGATCCGGCGGTGATCGGCCAGACGCTGCGGCCGGTGCCGATCGGCCGGGATGTGGTGATCGACGTGCCGCTGTTCGACATGGTCGGCCGCCGGTTTCGCAACCTGCGCCAGGCCGTGCAGCGCACCCACAATTTCGGCATCACCACCGAGATCGTCGCCGAACAAGAGCTGGATGACGATCTGTTGGCCGAGCTGACCGATGTGCTGCTGTCGTCGGCGAAGGGGGCACGCACCGAGCGCGGCTTCTCGATGATCCTGGACGGTGCGCTCACCGGTCACTATCCCGGCATCCTGCTGATCGTCGCCCGCGACCGCGCGGGACGGGTGCAGGGATTCCACCGCTACGCACTGGCCGGCGGGGGCAGCGATGTCACCCTCGACGTCCCGTGGCGGCGCCGCGAGGCACCCAACGGCATCGACGAGCGGTTGTCGGTGGACATGATCGAGGCGATGAAAGACCGTGGTGCACAGCGTCTCTCGCTGGCTTTTGCGGCGTTCCCGGAGATCTTCAACGACAAGGAACGCCGGCCGCTGCGCAGCTTCTTCTACGCGGCGATCCACCTCGGTGACTCGCTGATCGCGCTGGAGTCGCTCTACCGGTATCTGCGCAAGTTCCATGCGCTCGGCGACCGCCGGTATGTGCTGCTGTCGTTGGGTCAGGTGCTGCCGCTGCTGGTGGTGTTGTTGTCGCTGGAGTTCCTGCCGCGGCGACGGCACGTGCCCGCTACGGTGTCGGCGTCAGTGTGACGCTGAACTTGTTCTCCACGGATTGCTTGAATTCATCGGCGCACTGCTGGACAGCGGACTGATCCTGGCCGGCCTTCTGCAGGCAGTCGATGTAGTCGGTGGCGCCGACTTCCTTGAACACGCCGACCCAGAGCGCAATGAAGGCCAGGCCGATGATGATCGAGAGGAATCCGAGGATGACGCCGGCGAGGGCGACGCCGCCGTTGTTGGCTTCACCGCGCTTGGCGCGGCTGCGGCCGGCGAAGCCGATGATGACCGCGACGATGCCGAGAACGATGCCGCCGACCACGGAGAACGACGACAGCAGCGCCACGATCGCGATGATCAGTGCGGTGACGCCCAGCCCGTTGCGCGGTGCGGCGGGCGGGGGTGCGTAGCCCGCATACGGCTGCGGCGGGGCAGGCGGATAGCCGCCGGGATACGGGCCCGCGGCATACGGATTGGGATACCCCTGAGGGGGCGGCGGTGGCGTGGGTTGCTGAGGTGCCTGCTCTGGGGGCTCAGTCATGGCTTGTACGTTACCCGTCGTTGCCGATCGATAGTCGCGGACAGGCGATGTCGTTGCCAAGTTGATGGGTGGCGACCACCACCGTTCGCTCCGGCGACAGCAGCCCGTGCCGATCATCGAGCAAGGCGCGCAGCATCCGCTGCCCGTCGGCGGCATCGAGGTGTTCGGTCGGCTCGTCGAGTAGCACGATCGGTGCGGGACATAGCAACACCCGCGCCAGCAACAGCCGACGGCGCTGGCCTGCCGACACCGCGCTTGCGCCGCCGGCCAGCACTGTGCTCAGGCCGCCGGGCAGGCTGCTCAGCCAGTCGCCCAAGCCGACCGTGGCCAGGGTGTGCGTGAGCTCCTCGTCGCCGCAGTCGCCGCGCGGCACTAGCAGGTTGTCCCGGACGGTGGTGCTGAACAGGTGGGCGTCTTCAGCGAAATAGCATACGGCGCTGCGTAATTCGGATTCGCTCAGCGAACCCGTCGGGACACCGTCGACGGTCACCTTGCCGCTGACAGCTGGGAGCAGGCCGGCCAAGGTCATCAGCAGGGCGGTCTTGCCTGCCCCGCTGCGACCGGTGATCGCCAGCCGGGCACCGGGTTGTAATGCCAGGGTGACTGCTCGTTGCCCCGGCCGGCTGCCGGGGTAACCGGCGCGAACTTCGCTGGCGCGCAACTCCGGTGTGTGGGCAGGCGTGGCGACCGAGACACCCGTTGTCGTGACTTCGGTGGGAACCAGTTCGGCCAGTCGGTGGGCGGATATGCGGGCGCGGGTCAACGCGACGGCGGCCGCCGGCAGCGCGACGGTGGCCTCGAACGCCGAGAGTGGCAACAACATCAGTACGGCCAGTGTGGTGGGCGCGGTGTGGGCGGCGATGCCGATGCCGACGAGGACTGCGCCGATGGCGCTGGCACCGATCGCGAGGATCGGAACCGCGGCCGCCGCGGCGGCCGGTGCCGCGGCGTGGTCGATCGCGGACCCCCAGTCGCGCTGGCGTTGTTCGGCCTGCGCGATCACGGCCGGCAGCCGGCCGGCGACCCGCAATTCGGCCGCATGCTCAAGCGCGGTGACGGCCGCGACGTCGCGCTCGGATTGAAGTTGGCGGGCAACCGCTTCCTGAGCGCGCACCGCCCGCGCGGCCAACGCCGGCGCCAGCGCGCCCGCGATCAGCAGACACAGCGCGAGGACCACCGCCGCGGCGGGGGAGATCATGGCGATGACGGCGGTGGCCGTTACGCCGAGGACGGTGGCCACGCCGATCGGAACCAGGGCGCGGACCAGGACGTCGGCGAGGGTGTCGACATCGGCGCCGACCCGGGTCAGCAGGTCGCCGCTGTGCAGTCGCGCGGTGACGTCAGCCGGGCCGTGGGCCAGGCGACGGTAGATCTCGCTGCGGGCGCTCGCCGCCGCCCGCAGCGCGGTGTCGTGGGAGGCCAGTCGCTCGCAGTAACCGAGCACACCGCGGGAGATGCCGAATGTCCGCACGGCCACGACGGCCACCGACAGGTCGAGCACGGGCGGCATCTGCCAGGCGCGGGTGATCAGCCAGGCCGATACCCCGGCCAGGGCCAGCGCACTTCCCAGTGCCAGCGAGCCGAGAACGATCGCCAGCACGAGCCGGGGAAGGCGCGGCCGCAGCAGTGCGCGAATCTCAGACGGCGGCATGGTGATCGGCCTCCACCGCGATGACGTGATCGGCGATTCCCACCACACTGTCGCGGTGGGCGACCAGCACGACCGTGGCCCCCTCCGCCGCGCGTCGGGTGATCGCTTGCAGCACAGTCCGTTCGGTCGCCTCGTCGAGGTGTGAGGTGGGTTCGTCGAGTAGCAGCACCGGTGCGCGGGATCCGAGCGCACGCGCCAGGCCCAGCCGCTGGCGCTGCCCGAGCGACAGCCCCGTTCCGCTGCGGCCCAGTACGGTGTCCATGCCGTCGGGTAGTTGCTCGAGCACCTCGGTGAAACCCGCTGCCCGGCAGGCGCTCTCCGGATCGGCGAGCGATCCGAACAACGTGAGGTTGTCGGCGATGCTGCCGGGGATGATCACCGGGCGCTGGGCCAGCCACGCCAGCTGGCGCCACCACGCCGTTCGGTCGAGTTCCTCGACGTCGACACCGTCGACGGTGATATGCCCGCGCATGGGCGCGATCAGGCCGGCGATCGCGAGCAGTGTGGTGGTCTTACCGGCGCCGTTGGCCCCGGTGAGCACAGTGATCTCACCGGGCAGCAGCCGTCCGGACAACTGGTGCGGTGACATCCCATCCCGCCCGGCGACGGACAGGCCGTCGAGCACGATCACCGCACCGGCGGCGTCGACGGTGCGGGTGCCGGCCGGCGGCTCTGGGTATTGCTCGATGAGCGCGAACGCCTTGTCGGCGGCGGCCTTTCCGTTTTGTGCCGCGTGGAACTCGACGCCGACACGTCGCAGCGGCCAGAACACGTCGGGCGCCAGCAGCAGCACGGTCAGCCCGGCGGCCAGGCTCATCTCGCCGAACACCAGCCGTAGCCCGATGCTGACGGCGACCAGCGCCACGCCCAGCGTGGCGATGAGCTCGAGCACCAGGGCCGACAGGAACGCGATGCGCAGGGTGGCCATCGCCGACCGGCGATGGGCCGCACTGAGTTTGGCGATGCGGTCGGCCGGACCGTCGGCCCTGCCGAGGGCGCGCAAGGTGGGGATGCCGGCAATCAGATCCATCAGCCGTGCCTGCAGCGTGGTCATCGCTTCCAGTGCTCCCGCCGAACGATCCGCAGTGGCCAGGCCGATGAGCACCATGAAGACCGGGATCAGTGGCAGCGCCACGAGCACGATCACCGCCGACTGAAAGTCGTTGAACGCGATCACGACAACGGTGGCCGGGGTGAGGATCGCCGCCAGGAAGAGCGCGGGCAGGTAGGCGGTGAAATACGGACGCAGTCCGTCGAGCCCGCTGGTGACCACGGTCGTCGCGTCGTCGCGGCGGGTGTCGCGGACGTCGGGGGGCAGGGCGGTGACTGCCCGTAGAACCTGGCCGCCGAGGTCGGCGATCACTGCGCTGGACCCGCGCTGGCCCAACCGGCCCTGCAACCACTGCACCAGAGCCCGCGTGAGCCACAGGCCGGCCAGGATCACCAGATCGGTACGCCAGTAACCGATGCTGCGGGTGGCCGGGTCAGTGATGACACCGGCCACCACATGGCCAAGGACGACCGCACCGGCAATCGCGCAGCCGGAGATCAGTGTCCCGCAGGCGACCGTTGCGACCAGATAGCGGCGCACCGCCGACGAGGCCCGCCACAGACGCGGGTCGAGCGGGCCCGCCCGGCGCCGGCCGCCGCCGCTCAGGACACGCGCCTCAGGGGCAGACCGATCGACTTCGGGATCGACTCGGCGAAGATCCGCTTACGGAAGATCCAATAGGTCCAGCCCTGGTAGAGCAGGACGATCGGGGTGAATATCAGTGCGGCCCAAGTCATCACCTTCAAGGTGTACGGGCTCGACGAGCCGTTGTAGATCGTCAGGTTGTAGGCCGGGTCGAGGGTCGACGGCACCAGGTTCGGATATAGCGACCCGAACAGCAGGGCCACCACCGCGGCGACGACGATCGTCGTCGCGAGGAACGCCCACCCTTCGCGGACGCCCCACGCGGCGGCGACGGCCGCCAGCTGGGCCACCACCGCCAGTGCCAGCACCGCCCAGGTCCACGACTTTCCGTACGCCAGTTGGGTCCACAGGCCGAAGGCGGCGACCAGCACCGTGGCGGGCACGCTGAGCTTGCGGGCCAGCCCGACCGCATCGGTGCGCACGGAGCCACCGGATTTCAGCGCCAGGAACACCGCGCCGTGGAACAGGAACAATGCACAGGTGGCAAGCCCACCCAGCAGCGTGTACGGGTTGAGCACATCGGCGACCGACAGCCCGACGACATTCTTGTCCGGCCCGACCGGAAGGCCCTTGACCAGAATCGCGAACGCCACACCCCACAGGATCGCCGGCAGCCACGACCCGATCGCGATCCCGATATCGCACCAGCGGCGCCATTTCGGATCGTCGATCTTGCCCCGCCATTCGATCGCGACGATGCGCGCGATCATCGACAGCAGGATCACCAGCAGTGGCAGATACAGCGTCGAGAACACCGTGGCGTACCAGTGCGGAAAAGCCGCGAACATGGCGCCGCCCGCGGTGATCAACCACACCTCGTTGCCGTCCCAGACCGGCCCGATCGTGTTGAGCACGGCCCGGCGGTGCGACTCGGGGTCACCCTTACCGAGGCGGCCGAGCCACGCCATCACCATGCCGACGCCGAAATCGAACCCCTCCAGGACGAAGAAGCCGAGGAACAGCACCGCCACGATGATGAACCAAAACTGTTGCAGGCCCATGATGTAACTCCTCTCCTGCGGCTCAGTAGGCGAACGACAGAGGGGCGACCTCGTCGTCCCCGGGTGGGGTGGGCGGTGCCGGTTCGGAGTCGTGTTCCAACGGACCAGTCGTGACGTAGCGGCGCAGCAGGAAGTACCAGACCACCGCGAGCGCCGCGTAGATCAACGTGAACGAGATCAGCGACACCCACACCAGGCCCGGTCCGTGCAGTGACACGCCTTGCCGTACGGTCAGCCGGACCAGTTGATCGCCGTCGGGGTTGGGTGCGACCACCCACGGCTGGCGGCCCATCTCGGTGAACACCCAGCCGGCGATGGCGGCCAGGAACGGTGTCGGAATCGTCACCAGCGCAAAGCGGGAGTACCACCGGCTGCCCGGCACCCTCCCACGGCGGGTGAGCCAGAGCGTGGCCAACGCGAACAACAGGGGCACCGCCATCAGGCCGATCATCGCGCGGAACGCCCAGTAGGTGACGAACAGGTTCGGCACATACCACCCGGGGCCGAACTTCTGTTCATATTGCTGCTGAAGGTTTTTGGTGCCCTGCAGGGTCACGCCGCTGAACTTGCCCTCCGCCAGGAACGGCAGCGCGTAGGGCACCTCGATCACGCGGGTGATGCTGTCGCAGTTGTTGTGCGTCCCGACGGTCAGAAGAGACAACTCTGGGTCGGTTTCTGTGTGGCACAACGATTCAGCAGCCGCCATTTTCATCGGCTGCTGGTGGAACATCAGCTTGCCCTGGACGTCGCCGGTGAAAAACAATCCGACACAGGCAACGAGCGCGACCAACGAACCCAGGATCGCGCCGGGGCGATACATGGCGGTGGCATCCGGACTGCCGTTGGCCCGCACCATCCACCACGCGCAGACGGCCGCCACGAACGTCGCCGCCACGAGGAATGACGCCGTGACGGCGTGCCAGAACGCCGCGACTCCGGTGTTGTTGGTGAACAACTCGACAATGCTCAGCAGTTCGGCGCGATGCGTCTCCGGGTTGAACCGGGTGCCGACTGGGTGTTGCATCCAGGAATTCGCGGTGATGATGAAGAACGCCGACAGGTTGACCGCGATCGCCACCAGCCAGATCGAGGTCAGGTGCAGCCACCGGGGCAGCCGGGTCCAGCCGAAGATCCACAGACCGATGAAGGTCGACTCGAGGAAGAAGGCGACCAGGCCCTCCAGCGCCAGTGGCGCGCCGAACACGTCACCGACGAAGCGCGAGTACTCGCTCCAGTTCATCCCGAACTGGAATTCCTGGACGATGCCCGTCGCAACGCCGATCGCGAAGTTGATCAGGAAGATCTTCCCGAAGAACTTCGTCATGCGGTACCAGGCCGGGTTGTCGGTCATCACCCAGATCGTCTGCATGACGGCGATCAGCGGCGCCAGCCCGATCGTCAGCGGAACGAAGATGAAGTGGTAGACGGTCGTGATTCCGAATTGCCAGCGGGACACGTCAAGAGCACTCATGTCGGAACTCTCCAAGCAAACGAAAGGCGCGGATCGGTTATCTACGACGAAGTGTAGTAGGAATCCGCGCCGTTCGCGCTAGGGGCTTTGGGCCCCATTTAGAGGTTTTTGGATGCCTTGCGAACCCCGAAGGATGCCACGATCTCGAAAACGCCGATCACGATCAGCCAGACGCCCACCACGATGGTCAGCGTGGCCAGCGATTCGAACGGCGATCCCATGATCACAAAGCCCGCGATGAGGCTGATCACACCGACGAAAATCTCCCAGCCCCGCCCCGGGGTGTCGGGGTCGCTGATCGCAGAGACCGTGGTCGCGACACCGCGGAAGATGAAGCCGATACCAATCCAGATGGCCAGCAGCAGAATCGAGTTCCCGATGCTGCGGAAGCACATCACCGCCAGGATCACCGCGGCGGCGCCGCTGATGAACAGCAGGACCCGCCCGCCGGCCGATACGTGCAACGTGAAGGCGTGGAAAATCTGCGAGATGCCGGTCACCAGAAGGTAGGCGCCGAAGAAGATCGCGGCGACGACGATTGTCTTCGCGGGCCAGACGAGTACCAAGACGCCGAGGGCGAGTGCGAGAACTCCCGACAGCAGTACCGACTTCCACAAATGCGGCAGCAGCGGCGGGGTTGAGGTAGTTGTCATAGCCCGAAGTCTTCCACAGCACGCCGACGGGTTGCGGTATTTGGGCAGTTCACGCCGGTCGGCTCAGAGATCGCCGTCGTCCACTGACTGCTCGGCCACCGACAGCCGGTACAGCATCGTGATCAGCCCGAAAATGAGCAGGGCGGCGATCAGATCGGACCACTGGAATGGATAGACCTCGCCGTCGATCGAGAGCACCATGACGGTCTCGACGAGAGCGAAAAACAGGAAGAACACACCGATGTACAGCCGGGCGGTCGAGCGGTGCAGTCGGGTGCGACGGACTTCGACCATGAGGCTCAACAACAACACCGGCAATACCTGCGCCAACGTCGCGGCTGTCGGGCCGTCCATCACGGCGAAATGAACTCGACTCAAATCAGGCACGCTGGGCCACGCTAGCTGCCCGTACCTGTGGAACCGCTGCCAGATGGTTACACCTCTACTACTGTTCCGTTACCGGCAGTACAAAACCTGGACCATGCCACTAGTTTCGGGCAGGACAGCCCGGATGCAGTCGAGAGAAAGAGGCAACCGTGCTCACTGGATGTCAAGACCGTCGGGCAACACGCAACTGGTGGCGTATCGCGGGAGTCGTCGCCGTCGCGGGCGCCCTGACTCTGTCGGGCTGCAGCAGCAAGAACGACACCGGCGCAGGCCCGTCGACCGCGACCACCGCCGCCAAGGCGCAGAAGGTCGACGAAATCGCGGCTACCGTTCCCGATGACATCAAGAAGTCGGGCAAGCTGGTTGTCGGCGTGAATATCCCTTACGCGCCAAACGAATTCAAGGATGAAAGCGGCAAGATCGTCGGCTTCGACGTGGACCTGATGAACGCTATCGCCGCCACGCTCGGATTGACCGCCGATTACCGCGAAGCCGACTTCGCCAAGATCATCCCGTCGATCCAGCAGGGCACCTTCAACGTCGGTATGTCGTCGTTCACCGACACCAAGGAGCGCCAGGCGTCGGTGGACTTCGTGGACTACTTCTCGGCGGGCATTCTGTGGGCGCAGCGGCCCGGCTCGCCGATCGACCCCACCAACGCGTGCGGCAAGAAGGTGGCCGTGCAGGCGACCACCACCGAGGAAACCGACGAGCTGCCCGGTAAGAGCAAGGCGTGCACCGACGCCGGCAAACCCGCCATCGAGATCCTGAAGTTCGACGGGCAGGACGCCGCCACCAACGCCGTGGTGCTTGGCCAGGCCGACGCCATGTCGGCGGACTCGCCGGTGACCGCGTACGCCATCAAGCAGAGCAAGGGCAAACTGGAGGCCGCCGGCGAGATCTTCGATTCGGCGCCCTACGGCTGGCCGGTCGCCAAGGGTTCGCCGTTGGCGGCGTCGCTGCAGAAGGCACTGCAACACCTCATCGACTCCGGTGACTACAAGACGATCGCCTCCAACTGGGGGGTGGAGTCCGGGATGGTCACCAAGCCGGTCATCAACGGGGGGACAAGCTAAGCGATATGACTGTCGACGAGTCGGCCCCACCTGCCATCAACGCGGTACCACTTCGTCATCCCTGGCGGTGGGTGGGGGCGACCGTCATCATCGTGCTGGTCGCGCTGTTCCTGTACGGTGCGGGCACCAACCCGGCGTACGGCTGGTCGACCTACCGCGACTATCTGTTCAACGACCGCATCATGCTCGGCGTGTTCAACACGCTGCAGCTGACGGTGTACGCGATGGCGATCGGCATTGTGCTCGGTGTGGTGCTGTCAGTGATGCGCCTGTCGCCCAACCCTGTATTCGGTTCGGTGGCATGGGTTTTCCTGTGGATCTTCCGCGGCACACCGGTGTACGTGCAACTGGTGTTCTGGGGTCTGATCCCGACGATCTACCAGAACATCCAGCTCGGTATCCCGTTCGGCCCGACGTTCTTCCACCTAGATCTACAAGACCTGTCGATTCCCTTCCTGCTGGCGGTCATCGGTCTTGGCCTGAATGAAGCCGCGTACATGGCCGAGATCATCCGGGCGGGAATCACTTCTGTGCCCGAGGGCCAGTCGGAGGCGTCGACAGCGCTGGGCATGTCGTGGGGAATGACGATGCGCCGCACCGTGCTTCCGCAGGCGATGCGGGTCATCATCCCGCCGACCGGCAATGAGGTCATCAGCATGCTGAAGACCACCTCGCTGGTGACCGCCGTGCCCTACTCGTACGACCTCTACAGCATCGCCTCTCGGGAGATCGCCGCCCGCACGTTTGAACCGGTCCCGCTGCTGATGGTGGCCGCGACCTGGTACCTAGTGGTCACCAGCGTGCTGATGGTGGGGCAGTACTACCTCGAGAGGTATTTCTCCCGGGGCATTTCCCGGAAGCTGACCACCAAACAACTTGAGGCACTGGCGAAGGCGCAGACCACGACGGAGGCCGGACACGTATGACAGGTGAACCCATGGTTCGCGCCGAACGGGTGTGTAAGGACTTCGGCGCACTGTCCGTGTTGAAGGGTGTGACCCTGACGGTGGGCCGCGGCCGGGTGCTGGTGCTCGTCGGCCCATCAGGGTCCGGCAAGTCGACCTTCCTGCGGTGCATCAACCACCTAGAGAATGTCAGTGCCGGGAGGCTTTACGTCGACGGGGACCTGATCGGTTATCGCGAACGTGGCGGGAAGCTGCATGAGATGGCCCCGCGGGACGCCGCCAAGCAACGCCGCGACATCGGGATGGTCTTCCAGCACTTCAACCTGTTCCCGCACCGCACGGCGCTGGCCAACGTCATCGAATCACCGGTGCATGTCAAGCGGGTTAAAAAGGCCGCCGCCATCGAGCGTGCGCGCGAGCTGCTCGCCACGGTGGGCTTGTCGGACAAGGCCGACGCTTACCCGGCACAATTGTCGGGCGGTCAGCAACAGCGGGTGGCCATCGCCCGTGCGCTGGCGATGGACCCCAAGCTGATGCTGTTCGACGAGCCGACCTCGGCACTGGACCCAGAGCTCGTGGGCGAGGTGCTTGGTGTGATGAAAAAACTTGCGAGCCAGGGCATGACGATGATCGTGGTGACCCACGAGATGGGTTTCGCTCGCGAGGTCGCCGACGAGTTGGTGTTCATGGACGGCGGAGTGATCGTGGAAAGCGGCCCGCCCCGCGATGTCCTGAGCAATCCCCAGCACGACCGCACCAAGGCCTTCCTCTCGAAAGTCATGTAATCCGCAGTGCAGGTCAGCGCGGACCCCACGGCGCCGCTGTGGCGAGCGGCGCAGGTGTTCCGATTGCTCAGCTACGGCTACGCCGTCTACTTCCAGCTCACCAGGATCGGCGAACTGGAGCGCCCGGCGCTGGGCTGGGTGTTCTTCGGAATGCTCAGCGTGTGGACGCTGGTGTGCGGGGTGGCCTATCTGCAGGGCTTCGGCCGCCGTGCTGGATGGGTGGTCGCCGAGATCGTTGTCGTGGTGGCCCTGATGCTGTCCACCGAGCTGGTGGCCTCCGATCAGTGGGTGGCCGACAATCAATCGCTGGCAACGACGTTGTGGGCGACCAACGCAACGGTTTCGGCCGCGATCCTGCTCGGCCCGGTCGGCGGAATGGCGGCCGGGTTGGCGGTGATGGCCGCCGCGGCGGTGATGAAGGGCCAGGTCAACCTCGATGTCGGTCGCAACGCCTCGGTCGTCATCGAGCTGGCGGTGGGCCTGGCGGTCGGCATGGCCGCTCAGACCGCGCGGCGTGCGCACGCCGAACTGGAACGCGCGGTGCGCCTTTCGGCCGCACTCGAGGAGCGTGAACGGCTCTCCCGGCAGGTACATGATGGTGTGGTGCAGGTGCTGGCGCTGATGGCCAAGAAGGGTCCCGAATGGGGTGGTGAGGCAACCGAACTCGCCGGCCTGGCCGGGGAGCAGGAGCGCGCGCTGCGGCGGCTGATCTCCAGCGCCGGGCCCGAGGAGCGCGCCGGTGCGGTCGATGTGCGGATGCTGTTCTCACGCCGGGAATCCGACCGGGTATCGCTGAGTCTGCCCGGCACCGCGGTGCTCCTGGACTCCGCGGTGGCCGACGAATTGAACGCGGCGGTGGGCAATGCACTGGACAACGTGGTCGCGCATGCCGGTCCGCGTGCCCACGCCTTCGTGTTCGTCGAGGACCTCGGCGATGCGGTCACGGTCACGGTTCGCGACGACGGTGATGGCATTCCGGCAGGCAGGCTCGAGCAGGCCGCCGGAGAAGGCCGGGTGGGAATATCGAAATCGATTGTGGGACGACTGCACTCGCTGGGTGGCACCGCGACGTTGTCGACCGATTCCTGTGGAACCGAGTGGGAGCTGACGGTGCCGAGGGGGAGCAGTGGTGGCTGAGCCGCCGACGGTGATGGTGGTCGACGACCACCCGATCTGGCGAGACGCGGTCGCCCGCGATCTCGCTGACGACGGTTTCGACGTGGTCGCCACGGCCGACGGGGTGGCGTCCGCGCGGCGCAGGGCCGCGGTGGTGCGCCCGGCCGTCGTGCTGATGGACATGCGTCTTGGCGACGGGGACGGCGCGCAGGCTACCGCGCAGGTGCTGGAGGTCTCGCCGTCCTCGCGGGTGCTGGTGCTGTCGGCCTCCGGCGAGCGAGACGATGTCCTGGAGGCGGTGAAGGCGGGTGCCATCGGCTACCTGGTGAAGAGTGCGTCGCGGGCCGAACTGGCCGAGGCGGTACGAGCCACCGCTGCCGGGCGGGCCGTGTTCACCCCGGGGCTGGCCGGCCTGGTGCTGGGGGAGTACCGCCGGATGGCCAAGAGTCCCGACGGTCCCGCCGCGAGCCTGACCGAGCGTGAGACCGAGATCTTGCGGTACGTGGCAAAAGGCTTGACCGCCAAGCAGATTGCGGCCAAGCTCTCCCTGAGTCACCGCACGGTGGAGAACCACGTGCAGGCGACCTTTGGGAAACTCCAGGTGGCCAACCGGGTCGAGCTGGCCCGTTACGCGATCGAACACGGGCTCGACAAAGAGCAGTGATCGGGTAGTACTACTCATCCGCCCCGGTCGGCGTGCCCCGACGATGGGTCCCATGAACGATCCGCAGCGTGCTGTGCTGGCCCAGCTGTCCCACGAATTCGCCGCGATGTCGGCGCAGATGGCCAGGATTTCGGCGACTCTGAACCAACTGGATCTCAACGCACCCGTGGCGCAGCAGCAGTATTGGCAACCTCAGCCACCGCCGTACTACCCACCGCCTCCGCCGCCGCCTGTTGTGGCGCCGGCTACCGCGGGGGACCCGGATCGGGGCTGGATCGGCAAGGCGCTGGCGGTTGCCGGCGTCGGCGTCACCCTGATCGGGGTGGTGCTGCTGCTCGTGCTTGCCGCGCAGGCCGGTCTGTTGAGACCCGAACTGCGGGTGGCCGCCGGTGGCGTGCTGGGGGCGGTCCTGGTCGGGATCGGCATCCGCCTGCATGCCCGCCCGGGCGGTCAGGTCGGCGCAATCGCGCTGAGCGCCACCGGCATTGCCGCGCTCTACATGGACGTCATGGCGGTCACGACGATCTACCACTGGGTCGCGGCACCGGTCGCGCTGGTGATCGGTGCGCTCGTCGGTGGCGGCGGGTTGAGCCTGGCCCGGCGGTGGGGATCCGAGCAGCTTGCTGTGCTGGTTCTGGTGCCGCTCGTGATCCTCGCCCCGGTCATCACCAACGGCGTGACACTGCTGCTCATCGGATTCATGATCGCGCTCTCGGCTGCGGCGCTGCTGGTCCAGATCGGCAGAGACTGGCTGTGGATGCACACCGCGCGCACGGCGGCGGTGACCCTGCCTCTCATGGTTGCGCTGGTGGCCGCCTACTTCGGGTCGTCCGTGGACGGCTGGCTGCTCGGTGCGGCCACCGGGGTCGCCGCGCTGCTGGCCGTGACCAGTGCCCTGGTGCTGCTTCCGTCGTCAGCCAACCGGGCCGCGATGGCGATCGTGACCGTCGGCGGCCTGGTGCCGGTGCTAGCCGCCGGGATCGCGGTGGACCAGTGGCTCGCGGCGCTGCTGGCGGCCGCGGTATCGGTGTGCCTGCTGGCGATCGTGTTGCTCGCCGATCGGCTGCCCGGTGTCGCGGGCGTGGTTACTCAGGTGTGGTCGGCGGCGTCGGCAGCGGCTGCGCTGGTGGCGATCACGGTGGCGTTCGACGGCGAGGTCGCCGCGCCGCTTCTCCTGGCGATCGGCGCAGTGGTCGCCGTCGCCGGCCGGCGTGCTCTCGTTGCCCGTTGGGCCGCAACAGGATTGGGCTTCGTCGGCGCGGTCGTGTTCTTCGTCTACGCACCGGACATCCTCGTCGACGGCTGGCGCCTCACGGTGTCGTCGGCGGCGTCGACGCTCGCCGGGAGCGCGGTGCTGGTGGCGTGGGCAGGCACCGTGGCGTGGGCGCACCGCACCGGCTGGGTGGCCGCCGCTCTGGTGTCGGTCTACGGGCTGACGGTGTTCACGGTGACTGCAGGCGTGCTGATCGGCGGACCGGAGAAGGGATTCCTGGCCGGGCACATGGCGGCCACGATCTGCTGGATCGGGTTGGCGGCGGGGCTGTTCGCGGCGGCGTTGCGGACTCGGCGGCCCGAGCTGCGGGCCGCACCGATCGCCGGCGGACTGGTGCTGACGTCGGCGGCGATGGCCAAGCTGTTCCTGTTCGACCTGGGCACCCTCGACGGGATCTTCCGGGTGGTGGCCTTCATCGTGGTCGGGCTGGTGCTGCTGGCCATGGGCACCGGCTACGCGCGCAGCCTGGCCGCCCGACGTGACGAAAGCGACAGCGAATCCCGGCAGGAATCGCCCCTCGCGCCGTGTTGAAGAAACTATCCGGTTGGACTCTCGACCCGCCCAGACTCTTCCTGGGCGGGTCGATCGGTGTCCGGGGCGGGGGCTGGCCGGCGGCTCACCAGATACCAGGTGTGCATCACGCCCTTGCCCTTGACCTCGACGTCGCCCCGCTCTTCGAGCACGAAGCCGTCCCGGAGACGTTCGTAGAGATCCTGCGGTACCTGGATGTGTCCCTCGAGATCGGTGGTCTCCATCCGGGAGGCGACGTTGACGGCGTCGCCCCACACGTCGTAGAAGAACCGGCGGGCCCCGACCACCCCGGCCACCACCGGGCCTGCGGCCATCCCCATCCGTAACGGCACCGGCTGCCCATTGGGGTCGCGCAGGTCGCGCACCGCCTTGGCCATGTCCAGGGCCAGGTTCGCGATCGCTTCGGCGTGGTCGTCCCTGGGCTCGGGAACCCCGCTGACCACCATGTAGGAGTCGCCGGTGGTCTTGATCTTCTCCAGGCCGTGCTTGTCGACCAGCCGGTCGAAGGTGGTGTACAGCCGGTCGAGGAAACGCACCAGTTCGGCGGGCGGAATCTGGCTGGCCCGCTCGGTGAACCCGGCGATGTCGGCGAACAGGATCGAGGCGTCGTCGAATCGATCGGCGATCACGCCGCGGTCGGGTTCCTTCAACCGCGCGGCGATGCTGGCGGGCAGGATGTTGGCCAGCAGCGCCTCGGAGCGCAGATACTCGAATTCCATCGCGGCCTCGGCCCGGGACACCTCGCGCATCGCGTACCAAACCGTCGCGAAGACCATCACGCACGCGGATATCGTCGTGATGACAAAGCCGGCGTTGACCAGCCAGCGCGGCTGGATCCCGGTGTCACCGGGCACCAGGAACTGCGACGCAATCGTCAGCCCGGCGCCGATGACGACGACTACCGACGCCAGCGCGACGTGCTCGATACCCAGCACCAACACCGCCAGCGACGCCGACACCAGGTAGTAAAACTGGATGCCGGAGTCCGTCCCGACCTGCCAGCCGACGATCGTCAGCGACAGGAAGGCGAAGAAGACGAATGCGAGCGGGGCGAGGATCTCGCCAAAGCGGTGCAGCAGCGGAATCACGCCGAAGATGGCGGCGGTGCCCAGGTTGACCAGCCCGATGGCCACCAAATGCTCGCCGGTGACGAACTGCAGGATCCCAATGGCCGCGGTGACGACGGCGGCCATGGCCGCCGCGATGTTGAGCACTCGCTGGCGGCGATTGATGGACTCGGCCCAATGCAGGTTGCGGGCCGGGGTCCGGCGCTGCATGCGCTCACAATCCGCGCGCTGGTTCGGCCCGTCCGACGGCACCGAACAAGCGCGTTTCCGCAGGCTGCCCACACTCGCAGCCTATCGGTTGGCCGCCAGCACCGAGAGAAGTTCAAATCCGACGTGGGCGGCGGCAATGCCGGTCATCTCCGCGTGGTCGTAGGCCGGGGCCACCTCGACGATGTCGGCGCCGACGATGTCCAGGCCGACCAGCCCGCGCAGCGTGTTGAGCAATTCGCGGGAGGTCAGCCCGCCGGCCTCGGGTGTTCCGGTGCCGGGCGCATGGGCCGGATCGAGCACGTCGATGTCGATCGACACATACACCGGGCCGCCATCGAGCCGCTTGCGCATGCGCTCGACAATGCTTGCGACACCGTCGAATTCGTAATCGTCGGAGCGGATGACCTGAAAGCCCAACACCGAATCCTGCTCCAGGTCGGTCTTGCTGTACAGCGGCCCGCGGATGCCCATGTGCAGCGAGCGCTCCATGTCGATGAGCCCTTCCTCGCTGGCCCGCCGGAACGGGGTGCCGTGGGTGTACGGCGACCCGAAGTAGGTGTCCCAGGTGTCCAGGTGGGCGTCGAAATGCAGGACGGCCACCGGCCCGTGGTCGCGGGCCAGCGAGCGCAGGATCGGCAGCGCGATGGTGTGATCACCGCCGATCGTCAGCACCGTCGACCCGTCCTTGCGCAGGTCGGTCATCGCGGCGTCGATGGTCGAGATCGCCTCGTCGATGTTGAACGGGTTCACCGCGATATCGCCGCAGTCGGCCACCTGCTGGGTGGCGAACGGAGCTACTCCGAGGGCAGGGTTGAACGGCCGCAGCAACTTGGACGCGGCCCGGACGTGCGAGGGCCCGAACCGCGCGCCCGGCCGGTAGGACACCCCGCTGTCGAACGGCACACCGACGATCCGGACGTCGGCACCGGGCACATCGGAAATCCTCGGCAGCCGCGCGAACGTCGACGGTTCGGTGTAGCGGGGGTACTTGGTCGCGTCGACCGGTCCGATGATCTCGGATGCCATGTTTTTCTCCCTCTGCCAGGCCGTTGCGGCGAGGCTAGCCTGCAGGGGTGACCCGCATTGCCTGCGCGCAGATCGCGCCGACTCTCGGCGCAGTGGCCGCCAACATCGAGCTATCCGCCGCCGCCATCGCCGACGCTGTCGCGCAAGGTGCCGACGTCGTGGTGCTGCCCGAATTGGCGACCTCCGGCTATATGTTCGCCGATGCCGACGAAGCCCGCTCGGCAGCGTTGCGTCCCAGCGATTCCGCGTTCGACGCGTGGCGCTCAGCCGCCGGCGGAGCGATCGTCGTCGGCGGGTTCTGCGAGCTGGGGGATGACGGCTTGCTCTACAACAGCGCGGTGGCGCTGGACCGTGACGGGGTGATCGCCACCTACCGCAAGACACACCTGTGGGACCGGGAGAAGCTGATCTTCACTCGGGGCGCCGACCTGCCGTCGGTCCTGAAGACCCGGTACGGGGCGATCGCGGTCATGGTCTGCTACGACCTCGAGTTCGGCGAGGTGACCAGGCGAGTCGCACTCGACGGCGCGGAACTGATCGCGGCGCCGGTGAACTGGCCGCTGTTCCCGCGGCCCGAGGGCGAGCGGCCCGGCGAGGTGATCACCGCGATGTCCACCGGCCGGCTGAACCGGGTTTTCGTCGCTGTGTGTGATCGCGCGGGCGTCGAGCGCGGGCAGCCGTGGACCGAGGGGAGTGTGATCATCGATCCCGACGGCTGGGTGATTGCCGACGTCGGTCCGGGATCCGGACTCACGATCGCCGATGTCGACCTGTCCCGCACGCACGACAAGACGCTGACGGAGTATGTCGACTTGTTCGCGGATCGACGTGTGGACCTTTACTGAAATGGCGCCCAAGAGTTTGCTTGGAAGATATGCTCTGCTCACTGGGCTCACAGCGATCGCCCAGTAACGTCGCTTTTCGCCACTTCGGCGTACACAGATTGGAGACGCTATGAGCTATGGTCGCCTGACTCGCCAGATTGCACTCTTTGCTGGCGGAGCCGCGATCGTCGGGATGGGGGCGCTCACCGCCTGCAGCTCGAGTGCGAAGGATAGCCCGTCGACGACCACCACGCCGTCGTCGTCCGTGGCACCGTCGCCCACCGAGAAAGCAGTGGCGCCGGGCGGCCCCAACTCGTTCTCGCCGACGGTCAACCCGGCACCTCCGGGAACGGTTTGCAAGGAAATCGTCGGCAACAACTGCGTTCGCTGATCTGGTCCGGTTGAGCCGCCTAGCCAACGCTGGGCGGCTTGACCGCGTCAGCACTGCGGCTGGCTACATCCGACTGCCCCGCGGTGTTTTGGGCGTATCGGCTTCGCTCGGGGTCGCCGACACAATGGCGGTAGCGCCCAGGGCTACGAGCGCCCCGCCGAGAACCATTCCTCCGATGACATCGGTGAATATGTGTGCGCGAACGTACAGTGCAAGCAAGGAGACGGCTAGGACGCCGGCCACCGCTGCGCCTGAAATCGCCACTCGTGCAGTGCGACTCCGCCCGATGCCGAGGCACACCGCGACCGTTCCGAACAACGTGGCGCTTCCGGTGACATGGCCCGACGGGAACGAATGCGCGTAGGAGTCGAGTATTGACCAGTCAACCATCGACCCGGTACGCAACTGATGCAGATTCTGGGGTGTCCGTTCGACGACAGCCTTGAGCGTCTGTTCGATCACCGCACCGGCGCCGACGGTTCCGGTCACAACAACGAGCCGCATCACCGATCGTGCCCGCAATGAAAGCAGCGTCCCGCCCACCACCCCGGCTATCGCGACGTGCACGGGCTGACCGATATAGCTGAAAACGCCGACCGAATCACCTTGTCCCCGGTGAGACCGGTGAGCGTCGAACCAATTCCAGACCGACGTGTCGAGGGCTGTCATCCACCAGGAATTGATTTCGACCGCCAGCAGTGCAAGGACACCGAACAGCCCCGCGGACAGCAGGATCAGGCGCCCGCGCCGCCGAGCCAATGTGGTGTTGATGGCGATCATTGTGCCCGAGGTGGTCACCCTGTCCCTCGATGGCATGTCATCGGCGTTTCGCGATCCCCTGTCGGGGCGACCGCAGGCCTCGCACGATCACTCGCGCTGGCGCCGCCATGTTCCCCTCGATCATGGCGGCACCACGCGCGGTCGTCGGCGGCAGCTTAGAAGTGGCGAGGCTGACGGGGCACGCGTAGTCGACTACTCGATATGTGGACTTATGCACAGAATGCGTTATGTCCGCCGGTATATCGGCAACAAAGCAAGGGAGACCCGCCACGGCAAGGGGGGATGAGCCGTGGCGGGTCTCCCTTGAGCAACGTTCATCCGGCCTGTGCAGTTCCCGGGGCTTAAACCAAACGTCATCTGCTCCTCAGTCCAATCTCAGGCTGCGGATCTACTCTGCCGTCGACAGGTCGGGGTCTAGATGACAGACACGCTCGGGTGCTGGCGGTTTCGTCGTTCTACAACGGCGACTTCGGCGTGCTCGCCCGCAACTCCGGTTGCGTTCTGTCGCAACATATTCGCTGAGCGCAGTGCCATCCGCCGTCGCCGTCGCGTTGATCGGCTACCGGAGGCAGCAATTAGGAACCACCCTTTCGGGGGATGAGAGCCCCGCCGGGTCGCGAATTCCCCCCTGAATGCGCCCCGGCGGGTGCTCTTCAATCCTCGCACCTGTGATGGGGCGATAGCGCCGCGAGGTGGTGCAACAGCACGCAGAGCGTTGTGCACGCTGACCTGGTTTGAGTGCCCTCGGTGAGATTCGAACTCACACTGCACGGGTTTTGAATCCGTTTCCTCTGCCAGTTGGGATACGAGGGCCTTCCGCTGTGGCGGTGTTCCACCCTAGTGGATCGCCGGACCGCAGCCGCCGGACGGTCGGTCCCGTCACCTCGAGGTAGCTGTTTGCGGCCGACCACGCAACAATGTGCCCATGACGGACGCCCCAGACCGCGCATCCCGACGGGTGCTGATCGCTGAAGACGAGGCGCTGATCCGCATGGATCTGGCCGAGATGCTTCGTGACGAGGGCTACGAGGTGGTCGGTGAGGCCGGCGACGGCCAGGAAGCCGTCGAGCTGGCCGAACAACTGCACCCCGATCTGGTGATCATGGACGTCAAGATGCCGCGTCGCGACGGTATCGACGCCGCCGCCGAGATCGCCAGCAAGCGGATCGCGCCGATCGTGGTGCTGACCGCCTTCAGCCAGCGTGACCTGGTGGAAAAGGCGCGCGACGCCGGGGCGATGGCCTACCTCGTCAAGCCGTTCTCGATCAGCGACCTGATTCCGGCGATCGAGGTCGCGGTCAGCCGATTCAGTGAGATCACCGAACTCGAGCGCGAGGTGGCCAACCTGTCCGACCGGCTGGAAACGCGGAAGCTGGTCGAGCGGGCCAAGGGTCTGCTGCAAACCAATCAGGGCATGAGCGAGCCCGAGGCGTTCAAGTGGATTCAGCGCGCCGCCATGGACCGGCGCACCACCATGAAGCGGGTCGCCGAAGTCGTGTTGGAGACCCTCGACACGCCGAACGACGCCCCACCGTCGAATTGATCCGTTAACTTTGCATTTCCTCTGACCGCGCCGTTTGTCGCGATACGGAATATGCTCACGGCCAGGCGTTGGCCAAGATCACGCGCTGCGGCCACGGGTTGACTATGTTCAACCGCAGTGTCGAGGGGCGGGCCCAGACCGTGGCTTGCGATGTCGGCGCCGAGAAACAACTGACCCGGAGGTGAAACGTGCGCGGACGCGCGACACGCGGTGCAATCGCCGCTAGCTCGGCGCTGCTGGCGGTGTTCGGAATCGCCGGCTGCAATCAGCAGTCCCCGTCGAACGGTGGGAGCTCCTCCCAAGCCGATTTGAAGATCGTCGAGCAGGTGCAGATCGACCAGAACGGTGCCGAGGTCAAGTCCGATACGGGCACGACCCCGGCCGACCCTGCCGGTGACGGCAAGGCCAGCTGCCCGCCGGTGTCCATCGCGATGGCCGGCGCGCTCAACGGGCCCGACGCCGCGCTGGGCATCAACATCAAGTACGGCGTGCAGCTGGCCATCGACAAGCACAACGCGGCCAACCCCGGCTGCCAGGTGCAGCTGAAGCCGTTCGACACCGAAGGTGACCCGCAGAAGGCCACCGCGATCGCACCGCAGATCGTCGACGACGCCTTCACCATCGGGCTGGTCGGCCCGGCATTCTCGGGCGAGACCAAGGCCACCGGCGCGGTGTTCGATCAGGCCGGTCTGGTCGCGGCCACCGCGTCGGCCACCAACGTCACACTGTCCGAGCAGGGCTGGAAGACCTTCTTCCGCGGCCTGGCCAACGATGGTGTGCAGGGCCCCTCGGTCGCCAACTACCTGAAGAACACGTTGGGACAGAAGAAGGTCTGCGTCGTCGACGACAGCACTGACTACGGCACCGGCCTTGCTCAGGCGGTCCGGGAGACCCTCGGCCCGGTGGCGGTCTCCGCGTGCAACATCTCGGTCAAGAAGGGCGACAAGGACTTCTCGGCCGCGGTGACCCAGGTCAAGGGCCAGTCGCCGGACTCGGTGTTCTACAGCGGCTACTACGCCGAAGCAGCTCCGTTCGTGCAGCAGCTGCGCGACGGCGGGTACACCGGCAAGTTCGTCAGCGCCGATGGCACCAAGGATCCGGAGTTCGTCAAGGCGGCCGGCCAGGCTTCCAAGGACGCCATCCTGTCCTGCCCGTGCGGCCCGGCCACCGGCAGCTTCGCCGACGAATACACCAAGAAGTTCGGTCAGGCTCCCGGCACGTACAGCACCGAGGGCTACGACCTCGGGACTGTTCTGCTGAAGGGCATCGACGCGGGCAAGATCACCCGTCCGGACCTACTCGACTGGGTCAAGAACTACAACGGACAGGGCGTTGCCCGTAAGTATCAGTGGACCGACAAGGGTGAGCTCACCACCACCCTGATCTGGATCTACAAGGTTCAGTAGCCGATTCGCGAGACGCGTCCGGGACCGTGAGGCTCGGGCGCGTTCTCGTTTCAGACACCAAGGAGGCCGCCCCTAGATGGTCTATCAGTGCCTCGGCCAGATCTCATGTCTCGCCAGTGATATCGGTTTCAATATCGACAATCTGCGAGACGGCTTCTGGCAGTTGACCATCGATGGGCTGTCCTGGGGCGCCATCTATGCCTTGGTCGCCGTCGGCTACACCCTGGTGTTCGGCGTGCTGCGGTTGATCAACTTCGCGCATTCCGAGATCTTCATGCTGGGGATGTTCGGCGCGTACTTCTGCCTGGACATGGTCCTGGGGTTCTCGCCAAGCGGTAATGCCTACAGCAAGGGTGTGCTGCTGACCGTGTTCTACCTCGCCATCGCCATGTTGTTCGCGATGCTGGTATCCGGCACGGCGGCAATGGGTTTGGAGGCTATCGCCTATCGGCCGCTGCGGCGGCGCAATGCGCGGCCGCTGACCTTCCTGATCACCGCGATCGGTATGTCGTTCGTACTCCAGGAGTTCGTGCACTTCGTCTTGCCCAAGATCATCAAGGGCTACGGCGGCAGCAACGCCCAGCAGCCAATCATCCTGGTACAGCCCAAGACTCAGTTCGAGGTGTTCGGCGCGACGGTCTCCAACGTCACGATCGTGGTTGTGGCCGCCGCACTGCTGCTGGCAGCGCTGACCGATATCGCGATCAACCGGACGAAGTTCGGCCGTGGCATCCGCGCGGTGGCCCAGGACCCGACTACCGCGACCCTGATGGGGGTATCCCGGGAACGAATCATCATGACCACGTTCCTGATCGGTGGCCTGCTGGCCGGTGCGGCAGCACTGCTCTACACGCTGAAGGTGCCCCAAGGCATCATCTACTCCGGCGGCTTCCTGCTGGGCATCAAGGCGTTCTCGGCGGCAGTGCTCGGCGGGATCGGCAACCTGCGCGGTGCGCTGCTCGGCGGCCTGATCCTGGGCGTCATGGAGAACTACGGCCAGGCGGTATTCGGCACCCAGTGGCGTGACGTCGTCGCCTTCGTGTTGCTCGTTCTCGTGCTGCTGATCAGGCCCACCGGAATACTCGGGGAAAGCCTCGGAAAGGCGCGCGCATGACGCATCAGGCACCGCCGGCGAAGTGGAGCGGCCGGCTGCTGGCTCCCGGGGACCGGCTGCGCGAATGGTGGTCGGGCCTGAGCCGAGTGCAGAAGTGGGTCATCGGCGTGCTGGGCTTCGGCCTGCTTGCCCTGTCGCCGCTGTTCCCGCCGCCGTTCTTCGACACTCCGGGAATCAGCTTCGGCGGCACCATGGCCCAGTTCGCCATGGTCGCGATCATCGCGATCGGCCTCAACGTCGTGGTCGGTCAAGCCGGCCTGCTCGACCTGGGCTACGTCGGCTTCTACGCCGTCGGCGCCTACACGGTCGCCCTGCTCACCAGCCCCGACAGCCCGTGGAACAAACTCACCGCCAGCGGCGCGTTCAGTGACAAGTGGGCCTGGCTGGCGTGTGTGCCGCTCGCCATGGCCGCCACCGCGCTCGCCGGGTTGATCCTGGGCATCCCCACGTTGCGGTTGCGCGGTGACTACTTGGCCATCGTCACACTGGGTTTCGGCGAGATCATCCGGCTGCTGGCCGACAATCTGTCCGACGTCACCAACGGCTCCCGCGGCCTCAACAAGGTGGCTTATCCGCGCGTCGGGCAGACCGATCACCTACCCGAAGGGGTGTTCTCCAGCGGCAACTCATCCGGCCACGCGAACTACGGAACGTGGTGGTTCTGGCTCGGCTTGATCCTCATGGTCGGCATCCTGCTGCTCGTCGGCAATCTCGAGCGAAGCCGGGCGGGCCGGGCCTGGGTGGCCATCCGGGAAGACGAGGACGCCGCGGAAGTCATGGGCGTCAACACCTTCCGGTTCAAGCTCTGGGCGTTCGTCATCGGCGCCGCGATCGGCGGACTGTCAGGGGCGTTGTATGCCGGCCAGGTGCAGTACGTCGCACCGCCCACGTTCAACATCATCAACTCGATGCTGTTCCTATGCGCGGTGGTGCTCGGCGGGCAGGGCAACAAGCTCGGTGTCATCTTCGGTGCGTTCATCATCGTGTACCTGCCCAACCGGCTGCTCGGCGTTCACCTCTTCGGCATCAACCTCGGTGACCTGAAATACCTGTTCTTCGGACTTGCGCTGGTGGTGCTGATGATCTTCCGGCCGCAAGGCCTGTTCCCGGTGCGTCAGCAGCTGCTGACCTATGGCAAGCGGGCGCGTTACCTGTTGCGTAACGCCGACGATTCCAAGGCGGCCGCATGACCCAGCCTGCCGGCGGCCGCACCCAAGACGACCCGGACACCCCGATCGACGAGAGCCTGGCCGTATTCACCCGCGACACCGAGGTCGCCGAGGGGGAAACCCTCTTGGAGACCAAGGATCTGAGCGTGAAGTTCGGTGGCCTGACCGCCCTGGATTCGGTGAGCTTCGCGATCAAGCGCGGCGAGATCCTCGGGTTGATCGGGCCCAACGGCGCGGGCAAGACCACCTGCTTCAACGCGATCACCGGTGTGTACCGCCCCAGTTCGGGTTCGGTGACGTTCGACGGGGCACCGTTGGGACGAATCAAGCGTCACCAGATCACCCGGCGGGGGATCGCCAGGACCTTCCAGAACATCCGGCTGTGGGGCGAGATGACCGCCCTGGAGAACGTGGTGGTCGGCACCGACGCGCGGCACAAGACGTCGGTGCCCGGAGCCCTGGTGCGCACGCCGCGGCATCGCCGCGAAGAACGCTCGGCCATCGAAAAGGCCGCGGCGCTGCTGCAATTCGTCGGTATCGCGCACCGCGGCGACGAGAAGGCCAAGAACCTACCCTACGGAGATCAGCGCCGCCTCGAGATCGCCCGCGCGCTGGCCACCGAGCCCAAGCTGCTGTGCCTGGACGAGCCCGCCGCGGGCTTCAACCCCAGCGAGAAGGCTGCGCTGATCGAGTTGATCCGCGCCATCCGCGACGACGGGTACACGGTGCTGCTGATCGAGCACGATATGCGGCTGGTCATGGGTGTCACCGACCGGATCGTGGTGCTGGAGTTCGGCCGTAAGATCGCCGACGGGCTGCCCGCCGAGATTCGCGACGACCCGGCCGTCATCGCGGCCTACCTGGGGGTGCCCGATGACCAGCTCTGAGGCCGAGGTGCTGCTCGAGATTCGCGATGCCGTGGTGCACTACGGCCGGATCGAAGCGCTGCACGGGGTTTCGCTTCAGGTACGCCAGGGCGAGCTGGTGACGCTGCTGGGATCCAACGGCGCGGGAAAGACGACGATGATGCGGGCCATCTCCGGTCTGCGGCCGCTGACATCGGGATCGATCTGGTTCGAGGGCCGCGACATCAACCGGGTCAAAGCCCACCAGCGAGCGATCGACGGCCTGATTCAGGCCCCGGAGGGGCGCGGCGTGTTCCCCGGCATGACGGTCGTCGAGAACCTCGAAATGGGTTGCTACGGACGCAAATTTGACTCCAAGGCAGCCCGCCACGAGCGGCTGGACTGGGTGTTCGAGACGTTCCCGCGGCTGGCTGAGCGCCGGACACAGGTCGGCGGCACGCTCTCCGGCGGGGAACAGCAGATGCTGGCCATCGGCCGCGCCCTGATGGCGCGTCCGCGGGTGCTGCTGCTCGACGAGCCGTCGATGGGGCTGGCGCCGATGATCATCTCCCAGATCTTCAAGATCATCTCCGAGATCAACGCGCAGGGCACCACCGTGCTGCTGGTGGAGCAGAACGCCCAGCAGGCGCTGAGCCGGTCCGACCGGGCCTACATTCTGGAGACCGGGTCGGTGACGCGCAGCGGGCCCGCTCGAGAGTTGTTGGCGGACGACAGTATTCGCGCGGCCTACCTCGGGGTGGCCTAGCCCGTCACCGTGAGCACGCGCGGGCCGTCCTCGGTGATCGCGATGGTGTGCTCAGAGTGTGCGGTGTTGGAGCCGTCGGCCGAGCGCAGGGTCCAGCCGTCCGGGTCGACGGTCAATCGGTTGCTTCCGCGCGCCCACCACGGTTCCAGCGCCAGGGTCAGCCCGGGCTGAAGCACCAGGCCACGTCCGTGCCTGCCGCGATTGGGGACATGCGGATCCTCGTGCATCGTGCGGCCCAAACCGTGGCCGCCGAAGTCGGTGTTGACGGCGTAGCCCGCCGCGGCGGCGACCTCGCCGATGGCCGCGGAAATGTCACCGAGGTGACCGCCGGGGACCGCGGCGGCGATACCGGCAGCCAGGGCCTGCCGGGTGGAATCGATCAGCGCGGCGTCCCCCGTGTCGGTGCTGTCGCCGACCATCACGGTGACGGCGGAATCGGCCACCCAGCCGTCGATCGACACCGCGAAGTCCATCTTGAGTAGATCGCCGTCGCGCAGCACGTAGTCCCACGGAAGGCCATGCAGCACAGCGTCATTGACCGACAGGCAGATGACATTGCGGAAGGGGCCGCGGCCGAACGAGGGTGCGTAGTCCCAGTAGCAGGACGTCGCGCCGCGATCGGCGACCAGCGCTCGGGCCTGGTTCTCGAGCTGCAGCAGGTTCACGCCGGGCTCGGCGCTTTTCGTCAGCGCGGCCAGCGTCTGGGCCACGAATTGGCCGGTGACTGCCATCTTGTCGATTTCTTTGGCGGTCTTGATTTCGATCATCCCGGGCGGTTCCTTCCGTCGGTATTTTTATACCGTATGCTGAGCCGCATGGTCCGCGTACCCCTGAGTCCCGAACAGATCCGGGCTGGCCAGCGCCTCGGCGCATTGATCAGGACGGCACGCGCGGGTCGTGCCCCCGAGGTCATCGCGAGGGACGCCGGCATCTCGCCGGAGACACTGCGCAAGATCGAAGTCGGCAGACTGCCCAGCCCGAGCTTCGGGACGGTGGTAAGTCTCTGCGATGCACTGGGTTTGCCGCTTCAGGACGCCGCCGAAATCTGGCGCGGGATCAGTCGACGCGAAAGCGCTTGATGCGTGACGTTGCGCCCGACGCCAACGTCACTGCGGTGCGGGGGACGCCGAGATGCTGGGCGAGCAGCCGGGCTGCGGCCTCGGTGGCCTTGCCCTCGATCGCGGGCTCCCGGACATAGATCGTGATGGAACCGTCGGCGGCCGTCTCGACCAGCGGACCCTTACGGCTGCCGGGTTTGACGGTGACGACGACGGTCTGTGCCACCTATCGGGCTACGACCACCGAGGAGCCGTGGCCGAACAGGCCCTGGTTGGCGGTGACGCCGACCTTCGCGCCCTCGACCTGACGGCCGGTGGCCTGGCCCTTGAGCTGCCAGCTCAGCTCGCAGACCTGCGCGATGGCCTGGGCCGGAATCGCCTCGCCGAAGCTCGCCAGACCACCCGAGGCGTTGACCGGAATCCGGCCGCCGATCGTGGTGGCACCGCTGCGCAGCAGCTGCTCGGCCTCACCCTTGGCGCACAGACCGAGATGCTCGTACCAGTCCAGCTCCAGAGCTGTGGACAGGTCGTACACCTCAGCCAGCGACAGGTCCTCGGGGCCGATGCCGGCCTCGGCGTAGGCCGCGTCCAGGATCTGATCCTTGAACACCCGCTCCGGGCCGGGCACCACTGCGGTGGAATCCGTTGCGATATCCGGCAATTCAGGAAGATGCTGCGGGTACTGCGGGCTCTGCAAGCTGACCGCGCGCACCGACGGCACACCCTCGACCGATCCGAGGTGCTTCTCGGCGAACGCCTTGCTGGCCACGATCACCGCGGCCGCACCGTCGGAGGTGGCGCAAATGTCCAGCAGCCGAAGCGGATCCGACACCACCGGACTGGCCAGCACGTCCTCGACGCTGGCTTCCTTGCGGTAGCGGGCGTACGGGTTGTTCAACCCGTGGCGGGCGTTCTTGACCTTGACCGCAGCGAAGTCCTCAAGCGTGGCGCCGTAGAGGTCCATCCGCCGGCGGGCCAGCAGCGCGAAGTACACGGTGTTGGTGGCGCCGATCAGGTGGAAGCGCTGCCAGTCCGGATCGTCACGGCGCTCGCCGCCGACCGGGGCGAAGAAGCCCTTTGGCGTGGTGTCGGCGCCGATGACGAGGGCGACATCGCAGAATCCGGCCAGGATCTGCGCTCGCGCACTCTGCAGGGCCTGCGAGCCGCTGGCGCAGGCCGCGTAGCTCGAGGTGACCGGAATGCCGTTCCAGCCGAGCTTCTGGGCGAACGTCGCGCCGGCCACGAAGCCGGGGTAGCCGTTGCGGATGGTGTCGGCGCCGGCGACCAGCTGGATCTGGCGCCAGTCCAGGCCGGCCTCGGCCAGTGCGGCACGGGCGGCCACCACGCCGTACTCGGTGAAGTCGCGTCCCCACTTGCCCCACGGGTGCATTCCCGCGCCAAGGATGTAGACGGGCTCTGCGCTCATTTGGCGATCCTCCACGCGTAGGTGACTCGTTCGACACCCTCGTCATCGGTGTAGAGCGGCATGGTGGTCAACTCGACCTCCATGCCGACCTTCAGATCAGCGGCCAGCGTGCCCTCGACGACCTTGCCGAGCACGATCAGGCCCTCGTCGGCCAGCTCGACAGCGGCGACGGCGAACGGCTCGAACTCGTCGGGCGCCGGGTAGGGCGGCGGCGGCTTGTACCGGTTCTCGGTGTAGCTCCACACCGTGCCGCGGCGTGACAGGGCGACGGGGTCAAGCACGTCGCCGTCGCACGCCGGGTTGGGGCAGTTGTTTGCCCGCGGCGGGAAGACGTAGGTCGCGCACTGCGGGCACTTTGCACCGGTCAGATGCGGTGATCCGGCGTCGTCGTAGTCCCACCATCCGTCGATCGCCGGTAGTTGGGTGGGGGCGTCTGGAGAAGCTGGCACGAGGCCCATCGTAGGCGATGCACACCATCGAATTGAAACGTGTTCCAGTTTGGCGCCGCGATCGAAAGTTGGGATCGGTAGCGCATCAAGAGGGGTGGACTCGGGGCATGGGACTATTCAAGAAATTAAGCGATCCGGCCCTGCTCGGCGGCCCGTCCAATCGCGACGTGGCGGCCGACGACCCGATCTGGGCGCCCATCAACGGTATTTCGTTGGAGAACTACGCGGAGCTGGCGCTTGCCGCGCAGGCCCGTGGTGTCACCGACGAGGCCGGCATGATCACGCTGGGCCAGGAACGCGGCTGGGACGCGACCGACACGAAGGCGGCATTGGACGGCTGGGTGCAGCGGATGGGCCAGTCGATGGCCGTCGGGCAGCGGTTCCGCAAGTTCCTCGGGTACTGACCCGCAGCCGACCGGGTGTCGGACGCGGTGCCTAGAGTGAGGGCGTGACTGCGAGCGCTACCGACCAGAAGCCCACACTGTTGCTCTTGGACGGCAATTCGCTGGCGTTCCGGGCCTTCTATGCGCTGCCTGCCGAGAACTTCAAGACCAAGAACGGGCTGACCACCAACGCGGTATACGGCTTCACCGCGATGCTGATCAACCTCTTGCGCGACGAGCAGCCCACCCACATCGCGGCGGCGTTCGACGTGTCGCGGCAGACGTTCCGGTCCGAGCGGTATCCCGAGTACAAGGCGAACCGCTCGGCGACACCCGACGAGTTCCGCGGCCAGATCGACATCACCAAGGAAGTCCTGGTCGCGCTCGGTATCACCGTGCTCGCCGAGCCCGGGTTCGAGGCCGATGACATCATCGCCACCCTGGCCACCCAGGCCGAGCAGGAAGCGTTCCGGGTGCTGGTCGTCACCGGCGACCGGGATTCCCTGCAGCTCGTCAGCCCGGACGTGACCGTGCTCTACCCGCGTAAGGGCGTCAGCGACCTGACCCGGTTCACTCCGGATGCGGTGGTGGAGAAGTACGGCCTGACGCCGACGCAGTATCCGGATTTCGCGGCGCTGCGCGGCGACCCGAGCGACAACCTGCCCGGTATCCCCGGGGTGGGGGAGAAGACCGCGGCCAAATGGATCGTGGAGTACGGCTCGCTGCAGGGGCTGGTCGACAACGTCGATTCGGTGCGTGGCAAGGTCGGAGACTCGTTGCGCGCCAACCTGTCCAGCGTTGTGCTCAACCGAGAGCTGACCGATCTGGTCAAGGATGTCCCGCTGCCGCAAACCCCCGACACGCTGCGGATGCAGCCGTGGGACCGCGACCAGATCCACCGCCTGTTCGACGACCTCGAATTCCGCGTGCTGCGCGACCGCCTGTTCGACACGTTGTCCGCCGTCGAACCGGAGGTGGACGAAGGCTTCGACGTTCGCGGCGGGGCGTTGGAGCCGGGCACGGTGGCGGCTTGGCTGTCCGAGCACGCCACCGATGGCGCACGCTCCGGCCTCGCGGTCGTCGGCACCCATCAGGTCTACGACGGCGACGCCACCGCGCTCGCGATCGCCACCGCCGACGGTGAGGGCGCCTATATCGACACCGCCGGCCTGACGCCCGACGACGAAGCGGCATTGGGCGCATGGCTGGCCGATCCGAGTGCGCCGAAGGTGTTGCACGAGGCCAAGATCGCCATGCACGACCTGTCCGGCCGGGGCTGGCACCTGGCCGGCGTCACCTCCGACACCGCGTTGGCCGCCTACCTGGTGCGCCCCGGGCAGCGCAGCTTCGCCCTCGACGACCTGTCCCTGCGCTACCTGCGCCGCGAGCTGCGCGCCGATAACCCTGAGCAGCAACAACTTTCGCTGCTCGACGACAGCGACGGCGTCGACGACCAGGCGGTGCAAACCCTCATCCTGAGGGCCCGTGCGGTCGCCGACCTGGCCGATGCGCTGGACGTGGAGCTGGACCGCATCGACTCGTCGTCGCTGCTGGGCCAGATGGAGCTGCCGGTGCAGGCGGTGCTGGCCGGAATGGAGACCGCGGGCATCGCAGTCGACCTCGACAAACTCGACACCCTGCAGCGCGAGTTCGGTGAGCAGATCCGGGTGGCCGCCGATGCGGCCTACGAGGTGATCGGCAAGCAGATCAACCTCGGCTCGCCCAAACAGTTGCAGGTCGTGCTGTTCGACGAGCTCGGCATGCCGAAGACCAAACGCACCAAGACCGGCTACACCACCGACGCCGATGCGCTGCAGACACTATTCGACAAGACCGCGCACCCGTTCCTCGAACACCTGCTGACTCACCGTGACGCGACCCGGCTCAAGGTCACCGTGGACGGGCTGCTGAAGTCGGCGGCTGCCGACGGGCGGATCCACACCACGTTCAACCAGACCATCGCGGCCACCGGGCGGCTCTCGTCGACCGAGCCGAACCTGCAGAACATCCCGATCCGCACCGACGCGGGCCGGGAGATCCGCGACGCGTTCATCGTCGGCGAGGGATACGCCGAACTGATGACCGCCGACTATAGCCAGATCGAGATGCGGATCATGGCCCATCTGTCCAAGGACGAGGGGCTCATCGAAGCGTTCAACACCGGCGAGGACCTGCACTCCTTCGTCGCATCCCGCGCATTCGACGTCCCGATCGACGAAGTGACCGCCGAGCTCCGGCGACGGGTCAAGGCCATGTCATACGGGTTGGCCTACGGGCTGAGTGCCTACGGTCTGTCGTCGCAGCTCAAGATCAGCACCGAAGAGGCCAAGGTGCAGATGGACCAGTACTTCGCCCGATTCGGCGGCATCCGCGACTACCTTCGCGACATCGTCGACCAGGCCCGCAAGGACGGCTACACGTCCACAGTGCTGGGCCGACGGCGCTACCTGCCAGAACTGGACAGCAGCAACCGGCAGCTGCGCGAGGCTGCCGAGCGTGCCGCGTTGAACGCCCCGATCCAGGGCAGTGCGGCCGACATCATCAAGGTCGCCATGATCCAGGTCGACGAGGCGCTGCGCAGCTCAGGCCTGAACTCCCGGATGCTGCTGCAGGTGCACGACGAGCTGCTGCTCGAAGTGGCCGAGGGCGAGCGGGACGCCGTCGAGGAGCTGGTGCGCGACAAGATGGGCGGCGCGTATCCGCTTGATGTCGCGCTGGAGGTGTCGGTCGGCTACGGCCGCAGCTGGGACGCGGCGGCGCATTAGGCGCCGGGCGGGCGGTACCCGTTCAGCCAGTGCAGCGCCGGTCCGCCGGCGGCGCGCGCCGCGACGACGCCGTCGACCTCCAGTTGCTGCAGCGCGAGCACCCGGGCGTCACCGAAGCCGCGGTCGATGCGGTCGCGCACGAACGCCAGCTCGACGACCTGGATGGCGAACTTCTTGACGCCGCGACCGGCCGGGCGACCGCCGAACCCGGTGGCGGCGGCGACCACCTGCTTGCGCGTGCGAATCGTCCCCAGCCAGCCTGCTTCGGCCGGCGTGATCAGGCCCGCGGCGACCATGCCGGGCAGCTTCTCGGCCACGATGCGTTGCTCACGCCGGCGGCTACGCACAGCGAGTGTGATGGCGAGGATGAACACCGGCATCATCCACACGAAGTACAGCCCGAAGTAGGCGCCGGGGCCGAGCAGTGCCGAGCCGTTCCACAACCCGTGCATGATCACCGCGCCGACATATCCGATCAGTACGCAGCCCGCCTTCGCGAGCCAATTGCGTTGCTGTAGAGCGAAATACACGCCGATCGCGGTGAACGTGGTGAACAGCGGGTGGGCGAACGGCCCCATCACGAGGCGCATCCCCGCGGTGAGCAGGGAATCGGACAGCGATGTGCCGTCGGCGATGTAGAAGATGTTCTCCAGCCAGGCGAACCCGATCGCCGTCACACCCGCATACACCAGGCAGTCGGTCAGCGAGTTGAGTTCGTTGCGCCGTACGCCGGTCATCATGATGAGCAGAAACAGCCCCTTGGCGGCCTCCTCGACCACCGGGGCGCCCAACGCGATGGTGATCGGGCTGGAGTCGGCGCCGCCGGTGTTCACCGCCGCGTCGACGACCATTTCCAAGGCCACCGAGACCACGACCGCCACCGATGCGCCCCACAGGAAGGCCAGGACGAGCAGCCGGGGCGGCTCGGGTTCCCAGCGGTCCAGCCAGAGATAGGACAGCAGAACCACGACCAGCGCCACGGTCGCCAGGACGAAGCCGATCGTCGTGCCGACCGGGTTGACGGCGGTCAGCAGCACCAGGATCAGCCCGGCGACGGTGCCGAGAATGATGATGACCGCCAGCGGTGCGCCGACTTTGCGGATCGCTCGGGGCAACGGTGGGGCGATCGCGTAGGGCGGTGGCGGCATCGCTGGGCTGTTCACCCCTGCAGATTAATGGGTCGGCAATCTGTGGATTGCGAAAGGAATCCGCGCCACAGGTGTCGGCGGTATCGACCGCGACCAGGGGCGGGGTGACGATGAACCCACAACGTCGATTGGGGGAATCCGATGTTCTACCACCTCATTCCGCTCGCGGAGATCAAGCGGTCAGCGGTCACCTACTGGCGGCCGGGGCGTGACAATCCGGCCTCCGCCGACTCGTGGGTGCTGCTTGTCGAGCTCGAGTCCTGCTGTGCGGCAACCATTGTCGATATTCCGGCCGGTGCGGAGGTCGGCGACGAGCGGGTCCGTGCGGCTGCCGACGCGTTCGTCGACGCACTGCGGATCCGGGCGGTGACCCGGTGCTGAACGACGACGAGCTGACCCTGCGCTTCTCGGACGTGGACGGATTGCTCGGCAGGGCGGTCCTGGTGTTGTTCACGGGGCTGCCGGCGGCGGTGGCGCTGTGGCTGCTGTTCTTGTCCGTCAATCAGCTTCGGATCATGGCCGGCATCGCGTTTCTGGCAGTCGTCCTGTCGTTCGGCCTCGTGGCGGTCCGGTTCGCCGTGCTGGTGGGACAGGCCATTCGACGAGGCAGTCGATCTGATGCATCACTGGCTGCTGCGATACCGGGCCTCCTAGCGCCCACAGCGGGCTCATAGACCCGGGTTTGTCCAGCGTGTGCCTAGTCGAGTAGGCTCGGACAGTACCTGTGTGCACTTTGCGGGTACATCACCACAAGCACCAACACACTGTCCCTACGATTCAAGCTGTCCGGAGCAACCCAACAATATGCCAAGTCCCGTCGCCACCTCACCGCAAGTAGCCCTCAACGACATCGGCTCAGCGGAGGATTTTCTCGCCGCCATCGACAAGACCATCAAATACTTCAACGATGGTGACATCGTCGAAGGGACCATCGTCAAGGTTGACCGTGACGAAGTCTTGCTCGATATCGGCTACAAGACCGAAGGTGTCATCCCTTCACGCGAACTCTCGATCAAACACGACGTCGACCCCAATGAGGTTGTGTCCGTCGGCGATGAGGTCGAAGCCCTGGTTCTCACCAAAGAGGACAAAGAAGGCCGCCTGATCCTGTCCAAGAAGCGTGCTCAGTACGAGCGCGCCTGGGGCACGATCGAGGCTCTCAAGGAGAAGGACGAAGCCGTCAAGGGCACCGTCATCGAGGTCGTCAAGGGCGGTCTTATCCTCGACATCGGCCTGCGCGGCTTCCTGCCCGCATCGCTGGTCGAGATGCGCCGGGTCCGCGATCTGCAGCCGTATATCGGCAAGGAGATCGAGGCCAAGATCATCGAGCTGGACAAGAACCGCAACAACGTGGTGCTGTCCCGCCGCGCGTGGCTGGAGCAGACCCAGTCCGAGGTGCGCAGCGAGTTCCTCAACCAGCTGCAGAAGGGCGCCATCCGCAAGGGTGTCGTCTCCTCGATCGTCAACTTCGGCGCGTTCGTCGACCTCGGTGGGGTCGACGGCCTGGTGCACGTCTCCGAGCTGTCCTGGAAGCACATCGATCACCCGTCCGAGGTGGTTCAGGTGGGCGACGAGGTCACCGTCGAGGTGCTGGACGTCGACATGGACCGCGAGCGCGTTTCGCTGTCGCTGAAGGCCACCCAGGAAGACCCGTGGCGCCACTTCGCCCGCACCCACGCGATCGGCCAGATCGTGCCGGGCAAGGTCACCAAGCTGGTTCCGTTCGGTGCGTTCGTCCGCGTCGAAGAGGGCATCGAGGGTCTGGTGCACATCTCCGAGCTGGCTGAGCGCCACGTCGAGGTGCCGGATCAGGTCGTGCAGGTCGGCGACGACGCCATGGTCAAGGTCATCGACATCGACCTGGAGCGCCGCCGGATCTCGCTGAGCCTCAAGCAGGCCAACGAGGACTACACCGAGGAGTTCGATCCCTCGAAGTACGGCATGGCCGACAGCTACGACGAGGCCGGGAACTACATCTTCCCGGAGGGCTTCGATCCCGACACCAACGAATGGCTCGAGGGATTCGACAAGCAGCGCACCGAGTGGGAGGCCCGCTACGCGGAGGCCGAGCGCCGGCACAAGATGCACACCACGCAGATGGAGAAGTTCGCCGCTGCCGAGGCCGAAGCGGCCAGCCGGCCGGCAACGGCCAACGGCTCTTCGTCTTCGTCGTCGTCGAGCTCGGGCGAGTCGGCCGGCGGTTCGCTGGCCAGCGATGCCCAGCTCGCGGCTCTCCGCGAGAAGCTCGCCGGGAACGCGTAACACAAGACACTCATTCGCCGAGTGAAGCCGCGCAGCACGTCTCAGACGTGCTGCGCGGTTCTTTTTCACCACTTGTTCACGTAAGGGCGGGGCATTGCTGCGAATCGGTTTGACCGGCGGTATCGGAGCCGGAAAGTCCACCGTGTCAGCCACTTTCAGCGAGTGTGGCGGCATCGTCGTCGATGGGGATGTCATCTCCCGTGAGGTCGTCGAGCCCGGCACCGAAGGTCTGGCCAAGCTCGTCGACGCGTTCGGGGCACAGATCCTGCAGGCCGACGGCGCCCTGGATCGGCCGGCGCTGGCCACGATCGCATTCAGCGACGAGGAGAAGCGACAGGCCCTGAACGGCATCGTCCACCCGCTCGTCGCGACCCGGCGGTCGGAGCTGATCGCCGCGGCCGGCGAGGATGCGGTGATCGTCGAGGACATCCCGCTGCTGGTCGAGTCACAGATGGCGCCGATGTTCCCGCTGGTCATCATTGTCAACGCCGATCCCGAGGTCCGGGTGAAGCGGCTCATCGAATACCGCGGATTCAGCGAGGCCGACGCCAAGGCCCGGATCGCCATGCAGGCCACCGAGGAACAACGACGCCAGGTCGCCGACGTCTGGCTGGACAACTCCGGCTCGTCGGGGCAGCTCGTCGAGCAGGCCCGCGAGCTCTGGTATCAGCGCATCCTGCCGTTCGCGCACAACCTCACTACCCGCACCCCGGTTGCTGGCGCGCCTGAACTGGTCGCGGCCGATCCCACCTGGCCCGAGGCGGCCCGGCGGATCCTGGCGCGGCTCAACACCACCTGCGGGCACCGGGCGGTGCGGATCGACCACATCGGGTCGACGGCGGTGCCCGGCATGGACGCCAAGGACGTCATCGACGTCCAGGTGACGGTCGCCTCCCTCGAGGTCGCCGACGAACTCGCCGAGGACCTGCTGCGGGCCGGCTATCCGCGGGTCGAGTCGATCACCTCAGATGTGCCCAAAGCCGGCACTGATGCGTCGCCGTCTGGCGTCAATACAGCCCTGTGGCACAAGCGTTTTCATGCTTCAGGAGATCCGGGCCGGCCCACCAACGTGCATATCCGGGTGGACGGCTGGCCCAATCAGCGCTTCGCGCTGCTGTTCGTGGACTGGCTGATCGCCAATCCCGGCGTGCAGGCCGACTACCTGGCGGTCAAACGTTCGGCCGCCCGGCACTCGGATATTGGCGCCTACGCCGAGGCCAAGGAGCCGTGGTTCCTCGATGCGTACCGGCGGGCATGGGCCTGGGCCGACGGGACCGGCTGGTCAGCGGCGCTGCAGGATTAGCAAGGGGATTTCCCGGGCCGTGTTGCGCTGATAGCCCGCATATCCCTTGTAGGTCTTGACCACTTGGGGCCACAGCTCGGCTCGTTCTTCCGGGCCGGCAGACCGGGCCAGCATCGGCACCGTCGCGCCGTTGACGGTCACCGTGACGTCGGGGTTGGCGATCGCGTTCTTGTACCAGTCCGGGTGATCTTCGTGCCCACCCTTGGATGCCACGACGATGATGCGGTCGTCGTCGTGGACCGGGGACGTCAACAGGTTGGCGTAAGGCTTACCGGATTTTCGCCCGACGGTGTGCAATTCGACGGTCAACATGCCCATCACGGTGCGCGGGTAGCGCCCGCCGGTGACCGCGAGCAGGAGCCGGTGACCGTTTTCCAGCAGCCAAGCGCTGACCTCGGCGACAGCATTGGGTTTGTGCACGTACCCCAGACTATCTACGTCATCGGTGCCGGCGCTGGGGGTGGCGCGGGGGTGGGCACTTTATTCGGGGCGGGCGCGTCCAAGGGTGCGCCGCATTGCAATGTGCCGTAGAGCGGGTCGTCCTTGGGGCGGAACAACCTCGGGGCGATGAATTGGTCTGCCTGCGCCACGATCTCGTCGTCCACCAGAATCTCGCAATGCAGGTTCGATCCGTAAGGCCACTGGATGGAGATCTCCATCCCGGCCTTCTTGGGGTCGTGGAGGACGGTGTTGACCTCGAAGGTCATCCCCGGGAGCAGCGTCGGCTGGTCGCTGTTGACGTTGTTGTCATCGATCTTGTACGCGACGACCGCGCCGCGCGACGTGCCGGTCGCGGAGGCCCGGTAGGTGATGTTGTGCAGCAGCTGCGGGTCGGGATCGCCGTTGGCCACCGGGGCGGGTGCCGGCGTCGGCTCCGGTGGCGGCGCCGGGTCGGCCAGCGCGGTGGCCGCGGTTAACTGAGAACCCACGGCCAGGACGGTCGCGGCGGCGAACCTCACCCATCCGCGCTTGAAGGGACTCATAGGTAGCGAGACTACTCGTTCGGTACGGCGGTGCCGATTAGTTGCCCCGTCACGAATGACTCAGCGCCAGGTCAGGTTCATTCCGTCGGCGGCGAGCCAGGCATTGAGGTCATGGTCGTGTCGGGCCAGGCCCTCGACGGCGACGACCACACGCTGCAGCGCGGCCTCGGCGGTCTCGGTGCTCACCAGGCCGTCGCGATGGGCGGCGAACAGTTCGTCAGTGTCGATCAGGTCGGTGCGGTCCCCGGTGTAAACGACGAGGTCGAGGTAATGGTCTTCGGCGTGCCAGACGGTGTCGCCCACCTCGATGTGCCCGATGTCGAGGTAATAGTCCTGCGGACGCTCGTAGCCGGGGTTGAAGTGGAAGACATTGGCCCGCAGCCCCAGCGACGGCAGCAGCCAGGACTCGAGGTAGTGAAATTGGGTGCGGCCCGGGGTCGGGCGGGCCATGTACAGCCCCCACGGCGTGACCAGGTATTCGTCGACCGCCCGCACGATGCCCTTCGGGTCGGTATTGGTGTAACCGGCCAGGTCGAACGTCTCCTGTTTGGGCGGATGGACGGCGGCCACGGGGTCAGCGTAACGAGGAATGAATGTGTCGGTGGGGACGCTTAACCTGGACGCTATGGCTTTCGCTACCGAACACCCGGTGCTCGCGCACTCGGAATACCGGCCTGCTGCCGATGCCGTGAACGGCCTGGTGCGCGCTGGCGCCCAATTCGAGGTGGTCAGCGAGTACGACCCGGCCGGTGACCAGCCTGCCGCGATCGAGGAGCTGGAACGCCGGATTCGCGCGGGGGAACGCGATGTGGTGCTGCTCGGTGCGACGGGTACTGGCAAGTCGGCGACCACCGCCTGGCTGATCGAACGGCTGCAGCGGCCGACCCTGGTGATGGCGCCGAACAAGACGCTGGCCGCCCAGCTCGCCAATGAGCTGCGAGAGATGTTGCCGCACAACGCTGTCGAGTACTTCGTGTCGTACTACGATTATTACCAGCCGGAGGCGTACATCGCCCAGACCGACACCTACATCGAGAAGGACAGCTCGATCAACGACGATGTGGAGCGGTTGCGCCACTCGGCCACGTCGAGCCTGTTGTCCCGTCGCGACGTCGTCGTCGTCGCGTCCGTGTCGTGCATCTACGGCCTGGGCACCCCCCAGTCCTACCTGGACCGGTCGGTCGAGCTGGAGGTCGGCACCGAGGTTCCCCGCGATGGGCTGCTGCGGCTGCTGGTCGACGTGCAGTACACCCGCAACGACATGTCTTTCACCCGCGGCTCGTTCCGGGTGCGCGGGGACACCGTCGAGATCATCCCGTCCTACGAGGAGCTGGCGGTTCGCATCGAGTTCTTCGGCGACGAGATCGAGGCGCTGTACTACCTGCATCCATTGACCGGTGATGTGGTGCGCCAGGTCGACTCGCTGCGGATCTTCCCGGCCACCCACTACGTCGCCGGTCCGGAACGGATGGCGCACGCCATCTCGACCATCGAAGAAGAGCTGACCGAGCGGCTGGCCGAGCTGGAGAGCCAGGGCAAATTGCTGGAGGCCCAGCGCCTGCGGATGCGCACCAACTACGACGTCGAGATGATGCGCCAGGTCGGCTTCTGCTCGGGCATCGAGAACTACTCCCGGCATATCGACGGCCGTGAGGCCGGTTCGGCGCCCGCGACGCTGCTGGACTACTTCCCGGACGACTTCCTGCTGGTCATCGACGAATCGCACGTCACCGTGCCGCAGATCGGCGGCATGTACGAGGGTGACATGTCGCGTAAGCGCAATCTCGTGGAGTTCGGCTTCCGGTTGCCCTCGGCGGTCGACAACCGCCCGTTGACCTGGGAAGAGTTCGCGGACCGGATCGGGCAGACGGTGTACCTGTCCGCCACGCCAGGGCCGTACGAGCTCAGCCAGACCAGCGGCGAGTTCGTCGAGCAGGTGATCCGCCCGACCGGTTTGATCGACCCGAAGGTCATCGTCAAGCCCACAAAGGGCCAGATCGACGACCTGATCGGGGAGATCCGCGCGCGGGCAGAGCGTGACGAGCGGGTGCTGGTCACCACGCTGACCAAGAAGATGGCCGAGGACCTCACCGACTACCTGCTGGAGACGGGCATCCGGGTGCGCTACCTGCACTCCGAGGTGGACACCTTGCGCCGGGTCGAGCTGCTGCGCCAGTTGCGGCTGGGGGACTACGACGTGCTGGTCGGCATCAACCTGCTGCGCGAAGGTCTGGACCTTCCGGAGGTGTCGCTGGTGTCGATCCTCGACGCTGACAAGGAAGGCTTCCTGCGCTCGGCCCGCAGCCTCATCCAGACCATCGGCCGCGCGGCGCGCAACGTGTCGGGTGAGGTGCACTTGTACGCCGACAAGATGACCGACTCGATGAAGCAGGCGATCGATGAGACCGACCGCCGCCGCGCCAAGCAGGTTGCCTACAACGAGGCGCACGGTGTCGATCCGCAACCGCTGCGCAAGAAGATCGCCGACATCCTCGATCAGGTGTACCGGGAGGCTGACGACACGGAAGCGATCGAGATCGGCGGGTCGGGTCGCAACGCATCACGCGGGCGTCGTGCGCAGGGCGAACCGGGTCGTGCGGTGAGCGCGGGCATCATCGAGGGCCGCGACACGTCAAACATGCCGCGGGCCGAATTGGCGGACCTGATCAAGGATCTGACCGCTCAGATGATGGCGGCGGCCCGCGATCTGCAGTTCGAGTTGGCCGCGCGGATCCGCGACGAGATTCACGATTTGAAGAAGGAATTGCGCGGCATGGATGCCGCGGGGCTGAAGTAGGTGGGCGCGCTTGAGCTCAACCGAGGTTGAGCCTTTACGGTGATGCAATGACCGAGACGACGGCATCGGCCGCTGGCAGCTGGCGCGAACTGGGCCGCAACCACCTCGGGGCCGCCATCGTCCTGGCCGGCGGCGTGGCGATCTACGCCACCAACGAATTCATCACGATCAGCCTGCTGCCCAGTGCGGTCGCCGATATCGGCGGCGAGCGCCTGTACGCATGGGTGACGACGGTGTATCTGGTGGCGTCGGTGATGGCGGCGACCACGGTGGGCCCGGTGCTGACCCGGTTCGGTCCGCGGACTGCGTATCTGGGTGCGCTGCTGTCCTTCGCTGCCGGCAGCGCGCTGTGCACCCTGGCGCCGACGATGCCGCTGCTTCTGGTCGGCCGGGTGGTGCAGGGTTTGGCCGGCGGCGTGCTGGCCGGCTTGGGCTATGCGGTGATCAGCGCGGCGTTGCCCGACCGGCTATGGACCCGTGCGTCGGCCGTGGTGTCGGCGATGTGGGGGATAGGCACGTTGGTGGGGCCGGCGACTGGGGGATTGTTCGCCCAATTCGGTTTCTGGCGTGGCGGATTCGGTCTGCTCGCGATTCTGGCGGTGGCGATGAGCCTGCTGGTTCCGTTGGCCTTGCCGGCACGAGCCCAGTCGGATGAGCACGTGACCCGGACGCGGATTCCGGTGCGGTCGTTGCTGCTGCTCGGTATGGCGGCTCTCGCGGTCAGTGTCGCGGTGATACCGCACAGCGCCGCCGCCATCGCGGGCCTGCTCGCGGTGGGTGTGACGCTGGTAGCGGTGTTCATCGTCGTCGATCGCCGAGTGTCGGCTGCGGTGTTGCCGCACAAGGCTTTTAAGCCCGGGCCGCTGAAGTGGATCTACCTCACACTCGGCCTGCTGATGGCAGCCACGATGGTGGATATGTACGTCCCGTTGTTCGGGCAGCGGTTAGGCGCACTGGCGCCCGTCGTGGCGGGATTCCTCGGTGCTGCACTGTCGGTGGGCTGGACTGTCGGTGAGATCGCGAGTGCGTCGATCACCAACGTCCGGGCAACCGTGCGGGTGGTGGCGATCGCGCCGCTGGTGATGGCCACCGGCCTGGGGTTGGCGGCCTTCACTCAAACCGATTCCGCCTCAAAGGGAATCGTGGCCCTGTGGGCTGTCGCATTGGTCATCACCGGTGCGGGCATCGGGATGGCCTGGCCGCATCTGTCAGCGTGGGCGATGGGCTCGGTGGTCGACGACCCAGCGCAGCAGGCAGTGGCAGCCGCCGCGATCAACACCGTCCAGCTGATGTGTGGGGCATTCGGCGCCGGGCTGGCCGGGGTGGTGGTGAACCTGCGGGCCACGCCCGACGCGGCAGCGAGTTCGCTGTTGTTCGGGGTGTTCGCGGTGCTGGCGGCCATCGGTTGTGTGGCGTCTTACCGGTCTGGCCGTGGCCGGGTGCCGTAGCGCTATTCGTCCTTGTCCTCGAGCCGGCGAACGCCGGTGACGCCTGCCACGCTGGCGATGGTGTTGGGCGCGTTCCGAATTCGTGATCCCGACAGGGTGAGTAGGACACCGCCGTCGGGGTCGCTGCTCAACTCACTGAGGCTCCACTGGTGTTTGTCGCAGGCGGCCAGTATGTGGGTGAGCACGCCACGGTCAGAGTCGTACGTCACGCGTAGGCGCACCGAGCCGGCCAGCCGGCCGATGAGGCGTTTACTCAGCGGGTTGAACGCCAGAATGATCACGAAGTGCAGGATCGTGACGATGATGGCGAGCTTGACCAGGCCGGCCGCGGCGGCCATGCCGATCGCCGCACATTCCCAGATCGCCGCGGCGGTGGTAAGCCCGTGCACCGCGCCCTGGCGGGTGATGATCAGGCCCGCGCCGAGGAAGCCGATCCCGGACACGATTTGAGCGGCGACCCGGGACGGGTCGACCTCCACGGTGCCTGCGTTCAGCACGTCGAAGAAGCCGTACTTGCTGACAATCAGGATCAGGGCTGATGCTGTGCCGACGATGGCCTGGGTACGCAGACCTGCGCTCTTGCCGTGGATCTCGCGTTCCAGGCCGATCAGCGCTGTCAGGCCAAAGGCGATCAGCAGTTCGAGGATCTGCCGGGTGCCCTGCCCGGGACCGCCGAGCAGCGGGGGGTCGGCTAGCCAGGTCTGCATAGCGACTAGTTAACCGGTTTGACGCGGCGCGATGACTTTTGACACACGGTGCGGTCTTAGTGTCTGTCGCCTACTTCGAGGAGCCTGCATGCCCGAGCCGACCGCCTATCCCGACGTGGCCACTCGCCATGAGTGGCTCGCTGCCCGAACGAAGCTGCTCGCGCGGGAGCGCGAAGTCACCCATCTGCGCGACGCCGTCAACGCCGAGCGCAAGCGGTTGCCCATGGTCAGGGTCGACAAAGATTATGTGTTCGAGGGACCGGACGGTGAGCTGCGGCTCATCGACATGTTCGACGGGCGCAGCCAGCTCTACATCCACCACTTCATGTGGATTGATGCCATCGACGCCGGCTGCCCCAGCTGCACCGTCGCAGGTGACCTCCAGTTCAACGAGCAGAGTCTGGCCCTGCTGCACGGCAGAGATCTCACGGTGGCCTGCATATCCCGGGCGCCGTTCGCGAGCATCGCCCGCTACCGGGACAGCCATGCGTGGACTTTCCCGTGGTACTCGTCGAACGACAACGACTTCACCTACGACTTCCACGTCACGCTCGACCCGGCACGGGCGCCGATCGAGTACAACTACTCCTCACTCGAGGAGCTACATGCCGCCGGTTTCACTGACGAAGAGCTCCGTGGTGACATGCCTGGTGCCAGCGTGTTCCTGCGCCGCGGCTGCGAGGTCTTCCACACCTACTCCGCCTATGCCCGAGGGCTCGACCACACCTCGGTCGGCTATCCCTTCCTCGACCTCACGCCCTACGGTCGCCAGGAAGCGTGGGAGGACGTGCCGCCCGGCTGGCCGCAGGACGGGCTGGCCGGGGGAGTTCCGCGCGAGGAAACGTGGCCAGGCTTCAATCACGCCGATCTAAAAGGTGGGCGGCCCGTTCCCGCGCTGGCAAGGTGATGGTCTGACACGCGGGTGTGGCTGAGTGGCTAGGCACCGGCCTGCAAAGCCGTTCACACGGGTTCGAATCCCGTCACTCGCTCGCATGTATCGCTGCTTCTATGCGGTCGCCTGGCGTGGGCAAGGCCCGAGATTTCTCCGCGTGACGGCAGCCATACCCGACCGGCGAGGCCCCACTTCAGTGGGTATTTGCACAGTGAAATTGTCGCCGGTGTAACCGCATCAACACTGGTTCGCATCAGTTCGGTAACCCCCTGAATGGGACCCCCGTTCCCCTACTTACACGTCTGTAGTTTGCCCTTCAGGCCTCTCACAGAAACGGGGAAATGATGTCTCGAACCAGCTCTCGCTTGGCGGCGGTCACCGCCATGGCGACTGCGGGGTTTTTCTGGACTGCTCCACTGTTCAGCCCCCGTGCGGTTGCCGATATCGGCAGCCCCGGTATTCCGTGCATGGGGATCCTCCATCAAGGCCTTACGTCGCCGCCTGACCTGTCGCAGGGCATCCCCGGCACGTCGAACTCGATCTTCACCAACAATCCGCCCACTGTCGGCGGCCCGATTCCGCCCGCCACCGTGCCGGGCAGTGTCCGTGTGCCACCGGCAAGCGTCCCCGGCTCGCCGGGAACGCCAGGTACCGGCGGGGTGACCGTCCCGCCGGCGTCAGTTCCTGGCGCTCCCGGCACCACCGTTGCCCGGAACATTCCGACGCCTCCCGCCGCGGTTCCCGGCACTCCGCCCGGTGTTGGCGGCGGTGGTATCCCGACTCCGCCCGCTGGTGTTCCGGGTACTCCGCCCGGTGGTGGTGGCGGTGGTATCCCGACTCCACCCGCTGGTGTTCCGGGTACTCCACCCGGTGGTGGTGGGGGTGGTATCCCGACTCCGCCCGCTGGTGTTCCGGGTACTCCGCCCGGCGGCGGCGGTGGCGGCATTCCCACCCCGCCAGGGGGACTGCCTCCTGCTCCGATCAACGATGCCGCTGGTGTGGCTGCCGGACCTGTCGGCGCCCCCGTAGCTGACGCGGCCGGTGGCCTGCCCGGCGCCGGTGGCGGCGAGGGTGGCGCTCCTGCTGCAGCCGGTCTTCCGGGTGGCGGCGGTGCCGGTGGAGGCTCCGGCGCCGGAGCCGGCGCACCTGGTGCTCCGGTGGCTGACGCCGCGGGCGGCTTGCCTGGCGGTGCTCCGATCTCTGATGAGAACGGCCTGGTCCCGCCCCCGGCGGCCGCCGTGCCGGCAGCTCCGCTGGCCGACGCCTCCGGCCTGGCGCCCGCACCGCCGGCGGCAGCTCCGCCAGTGCCGGTCCCCGGCGGCGGTGCGCTTCCCCCCAGCCCGCCTGCTGCGGTACCCCCCGGCGGGATCCCCGGTGGCGGTGGCGTCCCCGGCACTCCGCCTGCTGCGGTGCCCCCCGGTGGGATCCCCGGTGGCGGTGGCGTCCCCGGTACCCCGCCCGCCGCCGTTCCCGGCGGCGAAGTGCCCGAAACCGTTGTGACACCGCCAGTTCCACCCGCCGCTGTCCCCGGTGGCGAAATCCCCGGTGGTGGCGGTACTCCGCCGACGCCGCCTGCCGCTGTTCCCGGTGGCGAGATCCCCGGCGAGGTGTCGACGCCCCCGGCGGCGGTTCCCGGCGGCCCGGGCAATGGGAACAACCTGATCCTCAACACGCCGGGTATCCCGCCTGCCGCGACCCCCGGCAACGTCGTCAACGATTCGTCGGGGACGTTGCCCCCTCCCGGCGCATCGATTCCGGGTGTGCCAACCCCCGGCGGCATGATCAACGTTCCCGGCACCCCGTCGGTCACCCTGCCGGGTGTCCCGAGTTCGGCCTCCACGCCGGGCATCGTCACGCCGCCTGCCGCGGTGCCTGGCGGTCCAGGAGTCCCGGTCAACGTGAACGTGCCCGGCACGCCGGTCGAGGTTCCCGGTACCCCGGGCACCCCCGGCATGATGACGCCGCCGACCCCGGACACCGTGATCCCCGGTACGCCGGGAGCCCCTGGTGTCGAAGAGCTTTCGACCCCGCCGGCCGCTGTCCCCGGCGCGCCCGGTGGAGGTACCGGCGGTGGCCTTCCCACTCCACCTGCCGCGGTCCCGGGTACGCCCGGCAGCAACCTCGTCGAGACCGGAGTGACCCCGCCCGCAGGCATTCCGGGTACGCCCGGTGAAGTCGGTGGTGGTGGTGTGCCGACGCCTCCTGGTGCTGTGCCGGGTACGCCCGGTGAAGTTGGCGGTGGTGGTGTGCCGACGCCTCCTGGCGGTGTGCCGGGCGCGCCGGTCGGCGAGGGTGGCGGCGTTCCTGGCGCCGGCGGAGTCCCTGCAGCGCCGATCGCGGACAACGTGGGAGGGGTGCCGGCCGCATCGATCACCGATAACGCTGGAGCGGTTCCCGCCGCGCCTATCACGGACAATGCCGGAGCAGCTGGAGCACCGGCAGCTGCCGCCCTGTCCGACAGCGCCGGAGCCGCAGGAGCTGGCGTCCCCGGAGCCGCCAGCGGTACCGGTGGTGCCGTCGGCGCTCCGGTCGCCGACGCCTCGGGCGTGATCGCACCGTCGGCGGGCGTCCCTGCGGAAGCGATCGCCGCGGCAGCCGCCGGTCTGCCCGCAGATGCCGGTGCGGCCGTGCCCGCCGCGGCTGTCGGCGGCGGCGGTGCTGGCATTCCGACCCCGCCGGCCGCGGTTCCTCCTGGTCTGGTGCCGGGTGGCGGTGGTGTCCCCGGGACTCCGCCCGCTGCGGTTCCTCCTGGTCTGGTGCCGGGTGGCGGTGGTGTCCCCGGGACTCCGCCGGCGGCTGTTCCGGGTGCTCCGTTCACCAACGAGATCAACACCCCGGGCATCCCGCCCGCCGTGACCCCCGGCGGTCCCGGTGGTGGCGGTGGCGGCGGAATCCCGACTCCGCCCGCCGCGACCCCGGGCATACCCGGCGCCAACCACGTGGCGACGCCGCCGACTCCGCCGCGAGTCATTCCTGGCGGCCCCGGTAACTACGTCGGGCCGACGCCAGGTGGTTTGGGAACGTTGATCCCGTCGGCGCCGATCTCCGACGCCGCAGGCACCCTGCCGACGCCGCCGGCCCAGTTGTTCGGGACGATGGCCCAAGGTGTGGCCACGCTGCTCACCCCGCCGCAGATCACGATCCCCGGCATCCCGGGCTTCGGTATCCCGCTGCCGTCGACGATCTCGGCGCCGCGCGACCTGCTGTGCATGGGCACTGGATGGTCAGCGACCAAGTCGGGCACCGAAACCGGTGCACCGGCCGGCGCGATCCTCGGCACCGAGCAGCCCCCGGCGAACCGCTGGTTCGACTAAGCGCCGACCAAGCGGGTGAGGATCTCTGGGTAGTACAGGTGGGCCAGGAAATGCCCACCTGGCCGCTCATGGAGGGTCGCACCGGGAATGCGACGGGCGAGCTCGCGCGGCCAGGCAGGCTTCACGAGCTCGTCCTGTTGGCCGCCCCAGACGTCGACGGGGATGGCGATCTGTTCCGGGCTGAAGCCCCACGGTCGCATCCACGCCCGGTAGTCCTCGACGACGCCGCCGGGGCGGCGCAGCGCTTCGGCGGACATCCGCGCGAACTCGTCGTAACCCTCGTCGCGCAGCACGGCAGCGTCGGCGGCGCCCAGTTGACCAGCGGCGAAGCGGCCGTAGAGCGCGGGTGCGGTTCGCGCGCCCAGTGCCATCGCGCTGAAGCAGGGCTTCACCAGCCACGAGGCCCGCTGAGAGAGCCGGGTATAGATGCGGTCGAAGGCCGGCAGTCGGGCGAACACACCGGGCTCGGTGAGCGGTAGCGCTCCCGCGATGATGGCGACGCGCTTCACGCGGTCCGGCAGCGCCCAGGCCAGCGCGGCCGCGTACTGACCGCCCATCGACCAGCCCATCGCCGAAAAGTGTTCGGCGCCAAGCTGATCCAGCATGGCTGCGACGTCGTCAGCCCAATCGAGGATGGTCCGGCCCGGCTGCGGATCGGAGCCGCCGATTCCCGGCCGGTCCGGTGAGATCAGCCGGACGCCGGCCGTCCGTGCCGCATCGTCGGACGCCGCAACATCGAGTCGGCAGGCAAGGCCGCCGTGGGCGTTGACGACGACGGCACCGTCAGGCGCTCCGTACTGCGCGTAGGCCATCGAGCGCCCGTCGCCCAGTCGCACACTGAGGGTTTCGCCAGGTCTGGGCATCCGACTCGCTTTCCTGTTGAGCGGGAGCGTAGCCCAGCGGCTGAATTTGCGAGGTTTTGAATTCACGGCATTGGTCATCATTGATGTGTGGTAGCCCCGACAATCGCGAATCCGATGCGATGTGGATTTGCAACTGCCGTTGGTGTCGGGCAGCTCACGCCACTGTCGGACACGCTATTTTCCCCGGTAGAGTGGCATCGCCTGGCGTTCTGGAATTGCCGCGTGGCGGGAATCGCATCCTTGCGTGGTGCTGAGGCGTTAATGTTCCAGACGGCGTTGAAATTGGAGACTGGAGGGTACGAATGGGCGGTTACAAGACCGTGGTCGTCGGCACGGACGGCTCGGATTCATCGCTGCGTGCAGTCGACCGGGCGGGCTACCTTGCCTCCAGCCCTGGATCCAAGGTCATCGTGGCGACCGCCTACTTCCCGGCTTCCGAGGACACCCGCGCGGCAGACCTGCTGAAGGACGAGGGCTACAAGATGGCGGGCAACGCCCCCATCTACGCGATCCTGCGCGAGGCGCGTGACCGCGCCAAGGCCGCTGGTGCCGCCGAGGTCGAAGAGCGCGCAGTCGTCGGCGCTCCGGTCGACGCCCTGGTGGACCTGGCCGAGGAGGTCGGCGCTGACCTGCTGATCGTCGGCAATGTCGGATTGAGCACGATCGCGGGCCGGCTGTTGGGCTCGGTGCCTGCCAATGTGGCGCGGCGATCCAAGACCGACGTGCTGATCGTGCACACCACCGGATAGCCACCACGCCAGGCTGCTGCAGACTGGACTCATGACCCACTGCCGAACCCGACTGTGGGTCGATGGCGAACTGAAGACCGAGGACTTTCCCCTCGAGGAGGTCTCGAACCACCTCGCTGAGGATGGGGCCTTGGTGTGGGTCGACATGTGCAACCCAGATCACGACGTTCTGTGCCGACTGTCCGACGAACTCGGCTTCGATCAGCACGCCGTTGAAGACACCGTCGCCCATGCCGAACGCACCAAGGCCACTCGGTACGCGTCACACACCTTCCTCACCGTGTATGCGACCGCGCTGGCGCCACCGCTGGCCAATGACCTGGAGTCGAGGTTGCTCTTGACGCGGGTGTCGATCTTCGTGCTGCCTGCCGGGATCGTCACCGTGCGGCACGAAATCGATCCGCAGAAGCCGGTTTTCGACATCGACGAAGTGGTCCGCAGGTGGGATGAGAACTCCGACCTGCTGAAGATGGGCCCCCCAGCGCTGCTGCACGGCCTTCTGGACGTGATCGTCGACGGCCAGTTCGACACCATCCAGCAACTCGACGATGCGATCGAAGCGCTTGAGGACGGGTTGTTCGACGACCGCGCGGTCACCCGTACGATCCAGCGCTCCACCTACCGGCTGCGCAAAGAGCTCGTCGAGCTACGCCGCGTCGTGCTGCCGATGCGTGAGGTGATCAACACGATCATGCGCCGCCGCGCCGAGCACACGGACACGGTCGAACTCGACGGCTGGTACTCGGATCTGTACGACCACGTCATCCGTGCAGCGGAATGGACGGAGTCGCTGCGCGACATGATCACCACGGTGTTCGAGACCAACCTGTCGCTGCAGGACGCCCGGTTGAACACGATCATGAAGAAGCTCACCGGCTGGGCGGCCATCATCGCCGTGCCGACGGCAGTGACCGGGTGGTACGGCCAGAACGTGCCCTATCCGGGATTTCAGAGCGTCGTTGGTTACGTGTCCAGCGCGCTGATCATCGTTCTGGTGTCGGGATTGCTCTACGTCACGTTCAAACGGCGTGGATGGCTTTGAGGTTCAGACACGTAGCGCGGTGAACGGTGCGAAGGGCAGGTTGCGTGCCACGAACCACACGCTCACCAACACCAGTGCGATCGGCGCGGCCGATCGATGGTGCTGCCAGCCGACAATCTGCCGGCCGGTGACTCGACCATAGGTCCACGTGCCGTACGCGACGGCCAGGAAGCCGAACGCAACCAATGCCAACGCGTTGAATCTGACCGCCGCAAGAAGATCGCCGTGCAGCAGCGAGTAGATCATGCGAAGTGTCCCGCAGCCCGGACAGTCAACGCCCAGAAGGGCTCTCGTCGGGCACACGGGCAAAACCCCGCCGGGTGTGGTCGGGTCGCCAACCCACACAGCCGCGCAGGTACCCGCCGCCAGCACACCTATGAGCAGCGGCGGGGCGAGGCGGGCGAGGTGGCCGTTGGCCGCCTGCCCAACCTCTGTCGTGATCACGACGTGGTGGTGTTGACGTCCATGTTCATGGCGCCGGTAGCGAAGAGAACGCCGTAGATCACGAGGATGATGACCCAGGCGACCACGCTCCACATCACCCACTTCTTCGCGCTCTTGGCCGAGGCTTCGGCTTCGGCGTACTGACCCTGAACCCACAGCCCGTTCACCTGGGCGGCCTTCACGATCGCGACGATGCCGGTGATCGGGAAGCAGAAGATGGTCGCCAGAATGGCGAGCGCCAAGTTGTTCTTGGGTTGCTGTGCCGGTGGTTGGCCATAAGGTTGCTGGGACATCGACGCCTCCGAGATTTTGGAAAGGGTAGCGGTGCAGAGCGTGCTTAGGCTACCCGATGTAGCGGCACTACAGGGGCCATCGGATTCGATCCTTTTGGACGCGTCGCGAGTGGCGGACGAAGTTTTGCCAACCGGCCATTTGGCCGGGTTTCTGTTTTGGTTGTCGACACGTGAGTGTCGTTGGGGCCGTGGCGATTTTGGCCGTAGCGGGGCGTTGGTCGAAGGACGAGTCGTCCATTGACACCGGGGCGACATCGGCTGCACCAACCGGTGGGACGGGAGCCACCGCAACCGTCGACGGTGAAGGCAAGTGGCTCGACGTCATGGCCGCCTGCCCTTAGCAGGGTCGGCGTAACCCGTCATGTCACAGCGCTTCGCCGATGTCGGGAAGCAACGAGATGCCTTCAGGCTGAGGCTCATTGGGGTGGTTTCGGCGGAACATTGCTGCCGTTTCCCGCACATTGCGTTTGGCCCATTCGGGGTTGAAGCGGCGAAGAACGTCGTACTCGAATTGGAATGCCTGCGCACGGTCACCCACATACTTGTGTGCGAGGTTCGAGACTTCACCTTGGCAGAACCAGTACAGGACGTCGTTCAGGCTGCCGACTCGATCGAATCCGACCTTCCCGCGTTCGTAGAAGGTGAAGTGGTACCAGCCGTCGTCGCTGACGTAGATGTTGAGTCCGTCGTTCGTCAACAAGTCAACAGCCACAGTGCGGACTTCGAGTTGCGTTGCGATCCGGTCGATTTGAGCTTGCAGCTCAGTCGATTTAGCGTCCACGGGTCACCAACCTCTGCTCGTCGGGCGATCCAGCGAAGCGATGAATCGGACGGTTCCGCCGCCCGGATGGCCTGGTGAATCGCGCATCCTCAACGTCGCATCAAGGCGAGGGCCGCGCCAGTCACCAGCCGCGCTCACGCCATTCGTCGATGTGCGGCCGTTCGGCGCCAAGGTTCGTATCGTCGCCGTGGCCGGGGTAGACGACGGTGTCGTCCCCGTAGGCCCCGAACACCCGGCTGTCGACATCGCCGAGGAGTTGCTCGAACGCCCCGGGCTCCCACGTCTTGCCGACCCCGCCCGGGAACAGGCAGTCCCCGGTGAAGAGATGCGTCGCGGTCCGCTCGCCGGCAGGCCGCAACGCCAGCGCCACCGAGCCGGGGGTGTGCCCACGCAGGTGGATCACATCGAAGATCAGGTCGCCGACGGTGATGGTGTCGCCGCCGGCCAGGAAGCGGTCCGGCTTCACCGACAGCGGCTCGGCGTCGAGCTGGTGGGCGGCGGTCGGAACCCCGGTCGCCGCGGCCACGGCTTCCAGGGCCTGCCAGTGGTCGAAGTGCTGGTGGCTGGTCACGATCAGCGTCAGCTTCGGCCCGTGCTCGCGGACCAGGTCGACGAGCAGGTCCGGATCGTTGGCGGCGTCGATCAACAGGCTCTCGCCGGTCCGGGAACACGTGACCAAGTAGGTGTTGTTGTCCATCGGGCCCACCGACATCTTGATGATGGTGGCGCCGGGCAGCGTCCGGCGGGCCGCGGCCTGCGGTTCGACGTGTCCGGTGTAGGTGTCGTCGACGACTGTCATGGCCGCCACGTTACTTGTCGGTGGATCGACATAGCATGGGGATCAATGAGCCGCGTACGAGATGGGATGTCCTCTCGGCGGCTTCGTCGTGCCCACATAACTGCAGGAAGGGGCGCTAGTGGCTGACCGCCTGATCGTCAAAGGCGCGCGCGAACACAACTTGCGCAGCATCGACTTGGACCTGCCCCGCGACGCTCTGATCGTGTTCACCGGGCTGTCCGGATCGGGCAAGTCCTCGCTGGCGTTCGACACGATCTTCGCCGAGGGTCAGCGCCGCTACGTCGAGTCGCTGTCGGCGTATGCCCGCCAGTTCCTTGGGCAGATGGACAAGCCGGACGTCGACTTCATCGAGGGGCTCTCGCCGGCGGTCTCGATCGACCAGAAGTCCACCAACCGCAACCCGCGCTCAACGGTCGGCACCATCACCGAGGTCTACGACTACCTGCGTCTGCTCTACGCCCGCGCCGGCACCCCGCACTGCCCGGTCTGCGGTGAGCGGATCGCTCGGCAGACCCCACAGCAGATCGTCGACCAGGTGCTGGCGATGGACGAGGGCATCCGGTTCCAGGTGCTGGCCCCGGTGGTGCGCACCCGCAAGGGCGAATTCGTCGACCTCTTCGACAAGCTCAACAGCCAGGGGTATAGCCGCGTTCGGGTGGACGGTGTGGTGCACCCGCTGGCCGACCCGCCCAAGCTGAAGAAGCAGGAGAAGCACGATATCGAGGTGGTGGTCGACCGGCTGACGGTCAAGGCCAGTGCCAAGCAGCGGCTCACCGACTCGGTCGAGACCGCATTGAACCTCGCCGACGGCATCGTGGTGCTGGAGTTCGTCGACCGCGAGGACGACCACCCGCACCGCGAGCAGCGGTTCTCCGAGAAACTGGCCTGCCCGAACGGGCATCCGCTGGCCGTCGACGACCTTGAGCCGCGGTCGTTCTCGTTCAACTCGCCGTACGGCGCCTGCCCGGAATGCAGCGGCCTGGGCATCCGCAAAGAGGTCGATCCCGAGCTGGTGGTTCCTGATCCCGACCTGACACTGGCCGAAGGGGCGGTGGCGCCCTGGGCGATGGGTCACACCGCGGAGTACTTCACCCGGATGATGGCCGGCCTCGGTGAGTCCATGGGCTTCGACGTCCACACTCCGTGGCGCAAGCTTCCGGCCAAGGCACGCAAGGCAATTCTGGAAGGCTGCGACGAGCAGGTCCACGTCCGCTACAAGAACCGCTACGGCCGGACCCGGTCGTACTACGCCGAATTCGAAGGCGTAATGGCCTTCCTGCACCGGCGCATGGAGCAGACCGAGTCCGAGCAGATGAAGGAACGCTACGACGGGTTCATGCGCGACGTGCCCTGCCCGGTGTGCGACGGAACCCGGCTGAAGCCGGAGATCCTCGCGGTCACGCTGGCGGCGGGGGAGCACGGCGCGATGTCGATCGCCGAGGTGTCCTCGCTGTCCATCGCCGACTGCTCGAAGTTCCTCAACGACCTGACGCTGGGCACCCGCGAATCGGCCATCGCCGGGCAGGTGCTCAAGGAAGTGCAGTCCCGGCTCGGCTTCCTGCTCGATGTGGGGTTGGACTACCTGTCGCTGTCCCGTGCGGCGGGCACCCTGTCCGGCGGTGAGGCGCAGCGCATCCGGCTGGCCACCCAGATCGGGTCGGGTCTGGTCGGCGTGCTCTATGTGCTTGACGAGCCGTCCATCGGGCTGCACCAGCGCGACAACCGTCGACTAATCGAAACACTCACGCGCCTGCGGGATTTGGGAAACACCCTGATCGTCGTCGAACACGACGAGGACACCATCGCCCACTCGGACTGGGTGGTCGACATCGGCCCGGCGGCCGGCGAGCACGGCGGCCAGGTGGTGCACAGCGGGACGTATGCCGATCTGCTGCGCAATCCGAACTCCATCACCGGGGCTTATCTGTCGGGCAAGCAGAGCATCGATGTGCCGAACATTCGCCGTCCGATCGACCGGCGCAAGCAGCTCACGGTGATCGGCGCTCGGGAACACAACCTGCGTGAAATCGATGTCGCATTCCCACTCGGTGTGCTGACGTCGGTGACCGGGGTGTCGGGGTCGGGTAAGTCCACGCTAGTCAACGACATCCTGGCGTCGGTGCTGGCCAACAAGCTCAACGGCGCACGGCAGGTTCCCGGCCGGCACACCCGGATCAACGGGCTCGAGCATGTCGACAAGCTGGTGCGGGTCGACCAGTCGCCGATCGGCCGCACACCGCGCTCGAACCCGGCCACCTACACCGGTGTGTTCGACAAGATTCGCACGTTGTTCGCCGCCACCACCGAGGCCAAGGTTCGTGGCTATCAACCCGGCCGGTTCTCGTTCAACGTCAAAGGTGGCCGCTGCGAGGCATGTTCGGGCGACGGCACCATCAAGATCGAGATGAACTTCCTGCCCGACGTGTATGTGCCGTGCGAGGTCTGCCACGGTGCGCGTTACAACCGGGAAACCCTCGAGGTGCACTACAAGGGCAAGACCATCTCCGAGGTGCTCGATCTGTCCATCGAGGACGCGGCCGAATTCTTCGAGCCGATCAGCGGAATCCACCGCTATCTGCGGACTCTCGTGGACGTCGGGCTCGGCTACGTGCGGCTGGGGCAGCCGGCGCCCACACTCTCCGGTGGTGAAGCGCAGCGCGTCAAGCTGGCGGCCGAACTGCAGAAGCGCTCGACCGGCCGCACCGTCTACATCCTCGACGAGCCGACCACCGGTCTGCATTTCGAGGACATCCGCAAACTGCTCAAGGTCATCAACGGCCTTGTCGACAAAGGCAATTCGGTGATCGTCATCGAACACAACCTGGACGTCATCAAGACCTCGGACTGGATCATCGACATGGGACCCGAGGGTGGTTCCGGTGGCGGCACCGTTGTCGCGCAAGGGACGCCGGAGGATGTGGCCGCGGTACCGGAGAGCTACACCGGCACGTTCCTCTCCGACGTGCTGGTCGCCCCCGCACCCAAACGGACGACTCGCGCGCCCCGGCGACGCAAGGTCAGCTAGCCCTGCCGCGTCGGCCGGATGGTGATGTCGCCGATCTCGACATCACGCGGTTGGCCGATCGCGAAGGCGATGGCCCGGGCGACCGCTTCGGGCGGGATGCCGAAACTCTCCATGGCCGCTCGGGCGGCACGACGGGCCTCGGGGTCGTCGATCGACGAGTCCAGCTCGGTGTTGACGTACCCGGGGGAGATGGACGTCGTCCGGATGACGCCGTCGGTGGATTCCTGACGCAGCGCCTCCAGCAGGGTGCGCACCGCGTTCTTGGTGGCCGCGTAGACACCCATATTCGGGACGATCTTGATACCGGCGGTCGACACGACGGTGACGAAATCGCCGTGCCCCTGCCTGCGGAAGACCGGCAGCGCGGCAGCGATCCCGTGTAGCACGCCCCGAAGGTTGACGTCGATCATCGCCGACCAGCCGTCGACGTCGAGATCGGTGGTCGGCCCGATCTTGCTGATGCCGGCGTTGCCGACGAATACGTCGAGGCGGCCGAACTCCTGCACGGCGGCCTCAACCAGCCGTTCGACATCAGCGCGCTGTGTCACGTCGGTGGCGACAGTCAGTGCGGTGCCGCCCGCGTCCCGAATCTCGTCGGCCAGCCCGCGCAGTCGATCCTCGCGGCGGGCACCCAGGACGACTGTTGCGCCACGATCGGCCAGCAGCCGCGCCGTCGCGGCGCCGATACCGCTGCTGGCGCCGGTGATCGCGACGACCGGCCCCGTCAGGGCTGATCCGCTTTGTGCATCGAGGCGCGGATTTCTTCGAGCCGCTCGGCCGCCGCCTTCTGCCGGGCCTCGTACTGCTCCTCGACCGTGCGGCCTTCAGGCGTCTCGGCGGCCAATTCGGCTGAGCCGAGCGCGGTTCCATACCGCGTCTCGATCTTCTCTTGAACCGATTCGAACGTGGGCACCCCGGAATCGTTATAGCCGGGATCCGGTGTGGGTTGGGCTACGGGTTCGTCGGGCATAGAAGTCACCGTACTCCCGGCGGGCCTCCTGCGGCCGTGATCGTCACCGGACCCGGCGGGCGCACCGGCGGCCCCGGCAGAGCCACCGCGGGCACGCCCGGCGTCTGGATCTGGCCGGCCAGCCACGGCAGTGCGCTGGCGAAGGCGCGGGCCGCGAACGGCCAGTCGTGCTTACCCGGCTCGGCAACGACCGCACAGTCGATGCCGTTGGTGCTACCCACACCGCACAGCGCGTTCGCGGCCGCGTTCGGGTCGCCGGGATTCGGGGCGGCTGGCGGGGGCGTGCGCTGCGCCGACGGATTGCCCGAGACCGCAAACCACCCCGAAACGCCCTGGTATGGACCGTGTTTGGTCATGACAGTGGCAGGATCGAAGCTCGCGTAGGCGGTCGCATTGCCGCCGAACAGCCGGGCGATCGTCTGGGTCTTGGTGCCGGAGTTCGGGGTGTAGTCACCCGCGATGTCCTCGAAGGTGCTGAACATGTCGGGATGCATGGTGGTCAGCTCGACCGCGCAGGTGCCGCCCATGGACCAGCCGACGGCGCCCCAATTCGCCCGGTCAGCGCTGACACCGAAGTTCGAGACCATGAACGGCACAACATCTTTGGTCAGGTGGTCCGCGGAGTTGCCGCGCGGCCCGTTGACGCATTCGGTGTCGTTGTTGAACGCTCCGCCGGAGTCGACGAACACGAACACCGGCGCGTTGCCGTGATGGGCGGCCGCGAAGTCGTCGATCGTCTTGATGGCGTTGCCGGCCCGCAACCAGTCGGCGGGCGTGTTGAATTCCCCGCCGATCATCATCACCGTTGGCAGTTTGGGCGGCGGATTGGTGGCGTAGTACGCCGGGGGCAGATACACGAGTTCCTGGCGATGCGCGAAATGCGATGCATCCGAGGGGATCGTCACCGGCACCACGGTGCCCTGGGCGGGGATGGCGTGCTTGACCACCATCTGGGTGACGGTGGCGCGGTCAGTCTGGTCCGGCAACGGGCCCGCGCTCACTTGGTTCCAGGCGGTCTCCACGGTGGGGAAGTACCCCACCCACAGGTTGAGCATCAGCGCCGTCGCCAACGCGCACAGCGGTATCGCCAGTACCGACACTCCGCGCCGCCACCAGCGGGCTCCGCGCCAGCCCACGATCGCCACCACAGCGGCCAAGGTGGTCACGGCGATCCACACCCACAGCTGGTGCGGGGCCGGATCGCCGGCCAGTCCGTCATCGGAGATGCTCCACTGGGCGTACCACGCGGCCGCGATTCCGACGATGGCCGCGATCGGCAGCCACAACAGCCGCCAACGGCGCGTCCGCCAGCCGACAGCCAACACCAGAACGAGCCCGGCCACGATCTGCACCGTCAGCGGCAACCATCCGTGCATCAACGAAATGTGTTGGTGATTAGCCGGTGTCACGCACTCATGGTGACCAAACTTCCTTGGCGGTCGCTGTGAGTCCGGCTGCGTGGGCTAACGCGGTTTGGCGAGCGGGAACGGCAGTGTTTCCCGGATGCTGCGCCCGGTGATCAGCATGACCACCCGGTCGACGCCGACTCCGAGGCCTCCGGTCGGCGGCATGGCGTATTCCATCGCCTGCAAGAAATCCTCGTCGAGTTCCATCGCCTCGGGGTCGCCGCCCGCGGCAAGCAGGGACTGCTCCTGCAGGCGACGCCGCTGCTCGACCGGATCGGTCAGCTCGCTGTACGCGGTGCCCAGTTCGACACCCCACGCGACCAGGTCCCAGCGCTCGGCGACGCCGGGCTTACTGCGGTGCGGGCGGGTCAGGGGCGACACCGAGGTGGGGAAGTCGGTGTAGAACGTCGGCGCCTCGGTGGCGTCCTCCACCAGCCGCTCGTAGAGTTCGAGCACCACCGCACCGGCGTCCCAGTGCGTCAGGTAGGGAATGTGCGCGCCGTGGCACAACCGGCGCAGCTCCGTCAGCTCGGTCTGGGCGTCGATCTGTTCCCCGAGGGCTTTGGAGACGGCGTCGTGCACGGTCTTGACCGTCCACGTCCCGGAGATGTCGACCGGCTCGAGCTGATCGGGGACGCCGTCGCGGGGCCGCATCACGACCGCGGATCCGTTGGCGGCGATCGCCGCGTTCTGGATCAGCTCGCGGCACCCGTCGATCCACACCCGGTAGTCGGCGTGTGCCTGGTAGGCCTCGAGGAGGGTGAACTCCGGGTTGTGGCTGAAGTCGACGCCCTCGTTGCGAAATGCCCTGCCCAGCTCGAAGACTCGCTCGACCCCGCCGACGCACAACCGCTTGAGGTAGAGCTCAGGGGCGATGCGCAGATACAGGTCGAGGTCGTAGGCGTTGATGTGGGTCTTGAACGGCCGGGCGTTGGCGCCGCCGTGGATCTGCTGCAGAATCGGCGTCTCGACCTCGAGGAAACCCTTGGTGAACAAGGTTTCCCGGATCGAGTGGAGGACATTGCTGCGGGCGCGGATGAGATCGCGGGCCTCGGCGTTGATCGCGAGGTCGACGTAGCGGGCCCGGACCCTGGCCTCCGGGTCCTGGAGGCCCTTCCACTTATCTGGCAAGGGGCGCAGGCACTTTCCGAGCATGCGCCACTGTTCGACCAGCACCGAACGGGTGCCGTTCTTGCTGTAGCCCATGTGTCCGGTCACCTCGACGAGGTCGCCCAGGTCGACAGCGGCGAAGTCCTCGGCGGCGCCGTCGAGCGTGGTCTTGTCCAGCAGCAGCTGGACGTCACCGGACCAGTCCCGCAGTTGGGCGAACACCACGCCGCCGTAATCGCGGGCCCGCAGGATCCGGCCTGCGACGCTGAGGGTGACCGTGTCGTCAGTGGTCAGCGCCGCAGCGACGGTGTGGGTGGGCGGCTGGCCGACCGGGTAGGCGTCAACACCGTTGCGCTGCAACGTTTTCAGCTTGGCCATCCGGACGCGCACCTGGTCGGGAAGCCGCTGTTTGTGTCCGGTCGTCTCTTCGTCGGATTCGACAGGATCCGGTGCACTGCCGTCGGCGTGCAGCCGGCCGGTGGCAGCGAGGTCTTCGGGGACGGCCGAATAGTGCCCGGTGTGCTGCTTGCTGCGCCGGGAGAACGGCAGCACCAAAAAGCCTTCGGCGATCACCGAGGCGACACCGACGCGAGGGATCAGCCGGGCGTCCTCATAGCAGGCATACCGCGGCACCCATTGCGGCTGGTACTTCATGTTCGACCGGTACAGGGTCTCCAGCTGCCACCATTTCGAGAAGAACACCAGCATGGCCCGCCACAGTCGTGCGACCGGGCCTGCGCCAAGCTGGGCGCCTTGTTCGAAGGCCGCGCGGAACATCGCGAAATTCAGCGAGATACGGCTGACGCCAATGTCTTCGGCGTTCTGCAGCAGTTCGGTGACCATCAGCTCGATGGTTCCGTTGGGCGACTTCGGCGAGCGGCGCATCAGGTCCAGTGACAATCCGCTGTTGCCCCAGGGCACCAGCGAGAGCATCGCGACGACTTGGTCGCCGCCGTCGACCGCCTCCACCAGTAGACAGTCGCCGTCGGCGCTGTCACCGAGCCGGCCCAGCGCCATCGAGAATCCGCGTTCGGTCTCGGTGTCGCGCCAGGCGTCCGCGCGGGCGATCACCGTGGCCATCTCGTCGGCGGAGAAGTCGCGGTGGCGCCGCATCCGCACCGTCAGACCGGCGCGCCGTGCGCGGGTGACGGCCTGGCGGACCGCGCGCATATCCGGGCCGGACAAGTGGAACTGGTCGGGGTAGAGGATGGCCTCGTCGCCGAGCTGCAGCGCGTTCAGGCCGGCATCGCGGTAAGCCTGGGCGCCGGTCGAACTGGCGCCCATCACGCCGGGGGCCCAGCCGTAGTCCTGGCACAGCGACAGCCACGCCGAGATCGCCTGCTGCCAGGCGCGCGGATCGCCGATCGGGTCACCGCTGGCCAGGCAGACGCCGACCTCGAGGCGGTAGGTGATCGCGGCGCGGGCGTTGGCGGCGAACACCACGGATTTGTCGCGGCGGGTGGCGAAGTAGCCCAGCGAATCGTTCTTGCCGTAGGCCTGCAGCAGACCGCGGATGGCGGACTCGTCCTCGCCGGTCAATGCGTTCTCGGCGCGCTGGGATTGGAACAGCACCACCGCGGCGACCATCAACGCCAGCGCGCCGAGCAGGCCGAGCAGGGCGTTGATGAAGGTGTGCGGGTGGCCCTCGAAGGATTCGGCGCCGGCACCGGCGAATGCACTGACGCGGTTCAGCGCATACCAAAACCGGTCTTCGCGGGCCAGGGTGCCGGGGAAGAATTCGAGCACCATCCAGCCGATCAGTGTGCCTACGGCCATGCCCGCGACCAGCGCCAAGGCCGCCTTGACCAGCGCGCCGCGGCGGACCCTGGCCCAGAATTCCTTGTAGGCCAGGACCAGGGCGCCTGCTGCGGCGACGTGGAAGACCAGTCCGATGACCTCGCCGGCGTCGACGGCGGCCGTCTCGTCGCCACTGATCAGGTCGGCGATGTTCCAGACCGACGCGGCCACCATGTAGAACACGAGGATCCACCACGCGATGCGTTTGCGGGCGGCGAGCGCGGCGGCCAGCAGAGCCAGTACGAACGCCCAGGCGAAGCTGGTGTCCGGGAAGTTGAAGAGATAGCTGTTGATGAACTCCCGGGGCATCCGGATCAGGTGCCGAACGATGGTGGACACGCTCGACAGCAGCGACAACGTCGCGATGACACCGATGATCCAGCCGGCTGCGGCGGGTACCCACCGGAACCGTGAAGTTGGCCGACTCGTGGTGACGGTCATAGGCCGCGAGGATATTCCTTCGGCATGCGAATTGTCTGTGGTGCGCTACCAGACGGGGCCGGTATATTTTTCGCCTGGCCCGCTGCCGGGTTCGTCGGGGGCCGCACTGGCTTCCCGGAAAGCCAACTGGAGACTCTTCAGTCCGTCGCGAACCGGGCCGGCATGCGGGCCGAGATACTCCACTGACGCGGTCACCAGGCCGGCCAGCGCGGTGATCAGCCGGCGGGCCTCGTCGAGGTCGCGGTGTTCGCTGGCGTCGGGATCGGGGGAGGACAGCCCGATTTTCTCGGCGGCGGCGCTCATCAGCATCACCGCGGCGCGGGTGATCACCTCCACGGCGGGAATGTCGGCGAGGTCGCGGATGTCGGTAGGGTCCGTCATGCCTGCTAGACTGGCACGCACGACCGTCCCGGCGTACGCCAGGGACAGCAAGTGGAGTCCCACTCCCACCGCTCGCCACGGATATTTCCGCAGGTAAGCGGTCCGGTCACAGATACCGCAACGGTATCTGTTCTGCGGTTTCGCAGGCGGCGACAGCCGTGATCGGTCGGCATTGGGCCCTGCTTTTTGCAGGGCCTTTCTGTTCGATTGAGCAGAGTGCTGGTGGTGATGATTCCCCGCTGCTCCCGATGCGTGACACCGCGGTGGTCCGCAGAGGAAATCGAACCAGGGAGGCCCCATCAGCACTGAGACCCGCGTCAACGAGCGCATCCGCGTACCTGAGGTCCGTTTGATCGGACCAGGTGGGGAGCAAGTAGGCATCGTGCGCATCGAAGACGCCCTCCGCGTCGCCGCGGATGCCGATCTCGACCTTGTCGAAGTAGCCCCGAATGCCAGGCCACCGGTCTGCAAGATCATGGACTACGGGAAGTACAAGTACGAGACGGCTCTGAAGGAGCGCGAGTCTCGCAAGAACCAGCAGCAGACCGTCGTCAAGGAGCAGAAGCTTCGTCCCAAGATCGACGACCACGACTACTTGACCAAGAAGGGTCACGTCATCCGCTTCCTCGAGGCGGGGTCGAAGGTCAAGGTCACGATCATGTTCCGCGGCCGCGAGCAGTCCCGGCCCGAACTCGGGTACCGACTCCTGCAGCGGCTGGGCGCCGATGTCGCCGACTACGGCTTCATCGAGACGTCCGCCAAGCAGGACGGACGCAACATGACGATGGTGCTGGCACCGCACCGCGGCGCGAAGACTCGCGCCAAGGCGGCGCATGACGCCGACGCCCCCGCGGGGCGCCCGGCCGAGCCGCAGCCCACCGAAACCCCTGAGACCACGTAGAACTGAGGACCAATGCCCAAGGCCAAGACTCATAGCGGCGCTTCCAAGCGGTTCCGCAAGACCGGCACCGGGAAGATCGTGCGGCAGAAGGCGAACAAGCGCCACCTGCTCGAGCACAAGGCCAGCAAGCGGACCCGTCGTCTCGACGGCCGCACCACTGTGGCCCCCAATGACACCCGGCGTGTCAACGCGATGCTGAACGGCTAAGCGCCGTAACCCCTCAACCTTTGACCGAACGAGAATAGGAACACCGCAATGGCACGCGTGAAGCGCGCACTCAATGCCCAAAAGAAGCGGCGCACAGTACTGAAGGCGTCCAAGGGCTACCGCGGCCAGCGCTCGCGGCTTTACCGCAAAGCCAAAGAGCAGCAGCTGCATTCGCTTACTTACGCCTACCGGGACCGTCGTGCCCGCAAGGGTGAGTTCCGCAAGCTGTGGATCTCCCGCATCAACGCGGCAGCCCGCGCCAATGACATCACCTACAACCGGCTGATCCAGGGGCTCAAGGCCGCTGGCGTCGAGGTCGACCGCAAGAACCTCGCCGAGATCGCCGTCAGTGACCCGGCCGCGTTCACCGCGCTGGTCGAGGTCGCCAAGGCCGCACTGCCGGAGGATGTCAACGCACCTTCCGGTGAAGCCGCCTGATAACGGCACTCACTGAACGATCCGCCCGGGTGGTGGCTGCAGCAAAACTGCAGCGCCACACCGGGCGTCGTCGTGCTGGGAGGTTTTTGGCCGAGGGGCCCAATCTCGTCGAGGCGGCCCTGCGCCACGGCCTGGCCGTGGAGGTCTTCGCCACAGACGCGGCCTTGGCGCGCTTCACCGATCTGCTCGCCGGCGTCGCGGTGCGCACAATCACCGACAAGGCCGCGAAATCGCTGTCCGACACGGTGACTCCGGTCGGGTTGTACGCGGTGTGCACGCCACCCGATGTCGCCCTCGCCGACGTTCTCGCAGCAAGCCCGCGGCTCGTGCTCGTAGCGGTCGCGACGTCCGAACCGGGCAACGCCGGCACGCTGATCCGCATTGCTGACGCGATGGGCGCCGATGCCGTGGTGCTCACCGACGACAGCGTCGACCCGTACAACGGCAAGTGCCTGCGCGCATCGGCGGGCAGCATCTTCTCGCTGCCGGTGCTCGAAGCTCCTGACTCCGCCGCGCTCGTCGCCGAGTTGCGGTCGGCGGGATTGACGGTGCGCGCCACCACGCTGGACGCCGACGACACCGTGGACGCGGTGGATCTCACCCGGCCGACGGCGTGGTTGTTCGGATCCGAGGCGCACGGCCTCGCCGCCGACGTCGCTGCGCTGGCGGACGAGCGCGTCCGGGTGCCGATGTGGGGTAGTGCGGAGAGCCTGAACGTGGCCGCCGCTGCGGCCATCTGCATGTACGAGAGCGCTCGCTCGCTTCGGCGGGGGTAATCCGCCGAAGTGGATTGGTGAGCCGTGCTATCTTTCTCGGCGATACATCTCGGGCGTGATCTGTAAAGCCCGATTCGACGGAGCCGGGGGAACGATGACCCAATACGACTACATCGTCGCAGGCGCCGGCTCGGCCGGATGCGTACTGGCGAACCGGCTGTCGGAAGACCCGCGCACCACGGTGCTGCTGATCGAGGCAGGCCCGTCGGACCGCAATCCGATGATCCACGTGCCAAAGGGTTCGGCCGTGCTTCTGGAGAACGAGAAGTACGTCTGGCGCTACGCGACAACGCCCTTCGGTCCGAATGGCAAGTCCGAATACTGGACCCGCGGCAAGCTTCTCGGCGGGTCGAGCTCGGTCAACGGGATGGTGTACAACCGTGGCCAGCGCGACGACTACGACGAGTTGGAGCGGCGCGGCAACAAGGGTTGGAACTGGGACGAGATCCTGCCGATCTTCAAAGGGTTTGAGGACAACCAGTTCGGCGCGTCCCCGACGCGTGGCGCAGGCGGACCTTTGCACATCTCGGTCGCTGACGAACTCGACCCGCTATGCGACGAGATCGTCGCGGCCGGGGCCGGTAGCGGATTGCGCGCGGTGCAAGACATCAACGAATCCGACGACGAGCGCATTGGCTTCAGCCCCGCGACGATCAAGAACGGGCGCCGCGTCAGCGCCGCCGACGCGTTCCTCAAGCCGATCAGGCGCCGTCCCAATCTCACTGTGGTCACCGGCACCACCGTCGATCGCATCGTCATCGAAAACGGGCGTGCCGTGGGGGTGGAGGTCCGTGGTGCGGGTGGTGGGGCACAGTTCCGGGCGCGCCGGGAAGTAATCGTGTCGCTGGGCAGCATGGGAAGCCCGAAGTTGTTGCAGCTCTCGGGGATCGGGCCGCGTGAGGTGCTGGCCGCCGCGGGGGTGCCGGTGCTGCTGGAGCGGGAGAATGTAGGCCGGAGGATGCGTGAGCACCGCTGCATCGTCGTGCGCTACCGGCTCAACGCCGACCTCGGATACAACCGCAAGCTGTCGAGCAAGTTGGGGCAGGCCGCCACGGCTGGTCGTTATGCGCTCACCCGCAAGGGGCTGATGGCCACGCCGACCTTCGACGTATTGGCGTTCGTCAAGACCTCGCCCGATCTTCCGCGGGTGGACGGCCAGCTGCTGCTCGGCCCGTTCACGATCCCGGCGTACAACGAGGGCGAGCCGATGGTCATCGAACGCCAGCCGGGGCTCTCGGTTCTGGGGTTTGTGCTGCGGCCGACATCCGAAGGCAGCGTGGAAATCACGTCGAAGGACCCCGATGCCGCGCCGCGGCTGGACCCGAACTACCTGACCAGTGATTACGACCGCGAGACGAGTGCGGCGCTGGTACGCAGGACCCGGGAGATCTTCGCCGCGTCACCGATCGCGGACCGCATCAGCCACGAAATGTACCCCGGGCCCGATGTGCGTAGCGATGACGAGCTGGCCGACGCGGCGCTCGACGGCGGCTACAGCGGCTATCACGCGATCGGCAGCTGTGCGATGGGCCCCAGCGACGACGACATCGTCGATGATCAGCTGCGGGTGCGGGGGATCGACGGCCTGCGAGTCGTGGACTGTTCGGCGATGCCCACGATGCTGGCCGGCAATCTCAACGGTCCGGTCATGGCGATGGCCTGGCGGGCTGCGGATCTGATCCTTCACGGCGGCGACACATAGGGTCGGTGCCCGCCTCTGCGCGACAATCCGGCTGGTGTCGGTGCGTTGTGCAACCTTGGCGGCATGAGTAATTCGTTGATGTTGCGGGGGACAAACCTCCGCTACGTGTTGACCCGGTATCTGCAACTCAACGGCCCTACGACCGTTGCCGACCTCGTCGTGGCGCTCGACGACTGGGGGTTCACCGTCGCGGGGAGGCCGTCCAAGGCGATCTCGGATGCGCTGCGATGGGAAAGGGTCCGCGACCGAGTCCGCCGTCGCAGCCGCGGGCGATATGTGGCGACGGTCGGCATCCCGCGTGGGACGGAGCACCGAATACATCAGCGAGTCTCGGCGCTCCGTGCTGAAGCCCGCCAACTGTCGCTCGGAGGCGGGCACCAACCCTAGTAGTGGGGAGAACTCCACCCCGGGCTCACTGGCTGAGCAGCCCCTTGGCCACGTGCGTGATCTGCACCTCGTTGCTGCCGGCGTAGATCATCAACGACTTCGCGTCGCGGGCAAGCTGTTCCACGCGGTACTCGGTCATGTACCCGTTACCGCCGAACAGCTGGATCGCCTCCATGGCCACGTCGGTCGCTGCCTGCGAGCAGTAGTACTTCATCGCCGACGCCTCCGACAGCGAGATCGGTGTCCCGGTCTGCCCGCATTCGATCACCCGGAACAGCATGTTGCGCACGTTCATTCGAGCCACCTCCATGTTGGCCAGCTTGAGCTGGATCAACTGGAACTGCCCGATCTCCTTGCCCCACAACGTCCGCGTCTTCGCGTAGTCCGTGCACAACCGCAGGCATTCCTCGATCACACCGAGCGCCATCGACACCACACCGATGCGCTCCGCGGCGAAACTCGAGCGCGCGCTGTCGCGGCCATCGCCGGACTTGTTCTCCTCGGTCTCACCAAGCAGCCGATCACGGCCCAGGCGGACGTTGTTGAAGAACAGCTCACCGGTGCGCGAACTGTGAATTCCCATCTTGCGGAACGGCTTGGCCTGAACGAAGCCCTCCATCCCGCGATCCAGCACGAACGTCAGCACCTTGCGGTCGCGCTTGCTGGCCGAGGCATCGCCCTCGTCCAGCTTGGCGTACACCACGACGACATCGGCGTCGGGGCCGTTGGTGATGAACGTCTTCTGCCCGTTGAGGATGTAGTCGTCCCCATCGCGCACCACGTAGGACTTCATGCCGCCGAACGCATCCGAACCCGAATCCGGCTCGGTGATCGCCCACGCACCGATCTTCTCGTAGGTCACCAGCTCGGGCAGCCAGCGCTCCTGCTGCGCCAGCGTGCCGCGGCTCTGGATGGTGGGCACCGTCAGCCCCAGGCTCACACCCATCCCGGTGACCAGCCCCATGCTCACCCGGCACAGCTCACTGATCAGAACGAAACCCATTCCGGCCGAACCACCGTCGCCGAACATGCCGCCGCCGCCACTGGACTTCTTCTCCGTGCCGGCCCGCATCCGGTCCAGCCGCTTGGTCAGCGACTCCTTCGCCATCTCGTCGATGCCGAAGGTGGAGAACAGCTTCCGGACGATCGGGTAGGGCTCGAGATCGCCGCTTTCCAGTTCGTCGATGTGCGGGCGCACCTCTTTGTCGACGAACTCGCGGACGGCGTCGCGCACGGCAATATCAACGTCGGACCATTCGATCATGGATTCTCCGGTTCAGGCGGCGGCGGTACGTCCTCGGGCGGGCCGCAAACCGGCAAGTGAGAACGTTGTGTGGACCAGCGACCCCGCACGGGCGACGAGGCTTTTGTGTCGAGGGACATAGTGCATGGGCATGCCACGACGGTCTCTAGGGGGTGCCATGAAACCGGGTGCCTCGACCAGCGGAGCGTCGGCCGGGATCTGCCCAGCAGCCCGCCGATACGCCGACAACGCCCGTGGGTGCAGCCGGATCTCGTCCGGCACCGCCCAGAACGCCAACTCGACGGCCTTGCCGAACAGCCGCAGCGCGACCTCGTCGCCAGGCGTCCAGCGCATCCCGGCCCGTTCGCGCACCGCGGGATCGAACAGGCCGGCAGCGATCCAGCGTTGGCCGGCCACCATCGGCTTGAACAACTGGTCCCACACCGGCGTCGGCATCAGCACGAACTTGGGCTTCGGGATCCGGATGTCGAAGATCTCCAGCGTCGCCTTGTTGATCTCCAGCTCGTCGCGGCACACCCGGTCCCAGTACTCGCAGAATTCTTCCCACGTTTCCGGGACCGGCTTCATGCTCATCCCGTACATCGCGTACCACTGCACGTGCTCGTCGAAGAGCTGACGTTTCTCGGCCTCGGTCAGCCCGCCGCAGAAGTATTCGGCCACCTTCAGGATCAGCATGAAGAACGTGGCGTGCGCCCAATAGAACGTCTCGGGATCCAGCGCGTGATAGCGCCGTCCCGCGCTGTCGACACCCTTGATCCCTTTGTGGAATCCCTTGATCTGCTCACCGGTTTGCCGGGCGCGCTCGCCGTCGTAGACCACACCCATGATCGGGTATACCGATCGGGCGACCCGCTGAAGGGGCTCGCGCAGCAGGATGGAGTGCTCTTCGACTCCGGCGCCGAGCTGTGGGTACATGTTTTGCAGAGACCCGATCCACACCCCGAGCATTCCGGTGCGCAGATCGCCGAAGTATTTCCAGGTGAGCGAGTCCGGCCCGAGTGGGGTCGGCGTGGGTGGGCGAGTGGTCGTCGTTGACCTCATCGAATCACGATAGGGCTGACAACGAGCGTTGTCCATGTCGGCGACGAAGCTGTGACCACACGTTTGGCATAGCGATACGTTGGCCGCGTCACACAGGTTGGCCCGCCCGAAATCCGTTCCCTAGGCTGGATCTCGTGGACGTCGAGCCGTTCGACGATCAACCCGATCCCCTTGTTGACGTCAACCAACCCGGGCGAGGGCCCGCGGCGTGGTGGCACAACACCAACCACAATCCGGGCATCATCGCCCTCGTTCGTCGTGCCCGGCGGATGTTGCCCGGCGACCCCGACTTCGGCGACCCGCTCTCGGCCGACGGCGCCGGCGGTGCCAGGGCCGCCGCACGTGCCGCCGATCGGTTGCTGCGCGACCGCGAGGCGGCTACCCGTGAGGTGAGTTTGGCCACACTTCAGCTCTGGCAGGCGCTCACCGAACGCGTGTCGGGACGGCCGCGCGACCGTGAGGTGACGCTGGTCTTCACCGACCTCGTGGGGTTCTCCAGTTGGTCGTTGGAGGCCGGCGACGACGCCACGCTGCGGCTGTTGCGCCGCGTCGCGCAGGTCGTCGAGCCCCCGCTGCTCGACGCAGGCGGCCACATCGTCAAGCGCATGGGTGACGGCATCATGGCCGTCTTCACCGACCCGGTGACCGCGGTGCGGGCCACCATGGCCGCCCGCGATGCGGTCCGAACTGTCGAGGTAGATGGGTATACGCCCAGGATGCGCGCCGGTGTGCACACCGGTCGTCCGCAGCGCATCGGCGCGGACTGGCTCGGCGTCGACGTCAACATCACGGCCCGGGTGATGGACCGCGCCACCCGCGGTGGGCTGATCGTCTCGGAGAAGACGCTGGAGCTGATCGAACCCGACGAACTCGAGTCGCTCGGGGTCACGGTCAAGCGGATCAGGCGCCAGGTGTTCGCGCCGCGGGCAACCGGGGTACCCACCGATCTAGTGATGTACCGCCTCAGAACCCGCAGGGATCTGCCAGTCGAGGACGACGGGGACGATCTCGAGGCCCAGGCATAGTAGGTAGTGATGGTTTTCGCAGTGCTCTCGCGGTTGGACCGCGTTCGATTCACTCTGGGCTACACCGCCGCGCTGGTGACGGTGGCGGCCGCGCTGCTGGCGCTCGGGCCGCACGTCCGCGATCAGGTCGTCTGGCGCGCCAGCACCAATCTGCACAATCTCGGTGAAGGCCACCTGGGCACGCTCATCGGCAGCGCCTTCATCACCGACCGCGGACCCATTTACGTCTGGCTGCCCGGCCTCTTCGCCATCCTCGGCCTGGCCGAGCTGCTATGGCGGAGCCGCCGGATGGCGGTGGCGTTCGTCGTCGGCCACGTCGGTGCGACGTTGTTGGTCGCCGCCGGGCTGGCCGCAGCGCTGGCGGCCGGGCTGACCCCGTGGTCGATCGCCAACGTCACCGATGTCGGCATGAGCTATGGCGCGGTCGGCGTCCTGGGTGCGCTCACCGCGGCGATCCCGCACCGCTGGCGCGCGGCCTGGACCGGCTGGTGGCTGGCCGTGGCGCTCGGTTCCGTGCTGAGCACCGGCGCTGACTTCACCAACGTCGGCCATGGCGTCGCCCTCGTCCTGGGCATGGTGGTCGGCACCCGCTTCGGCCACCCGGCGCACTGGACCACCGCGCGGTACGTACTGCTCGCGATCGCGGCGTCGTTCGGTTACCTGATCATGGCCAACACGGCGCCGTCGATCCTGACGACGGCCACGCTCGGCGTGCTGGGTGCGCTGCTGGTCGCTCGCATCGCCCGCCGCCGTGCGGTCCGGCGGGCCGTGGCCGTCACGGCCGCGCCGCTGCCGGCAGCCTCCTAACCCCTTTCGGACTCCCGCTCGAACCTTCGCTGACCGCCGCGCGACAGCAATACGTCAGTTATGACATAAATCTAGTCAGTTATGACACCGATGTGGTACGAATTCTCCCGAAGCCAGGGAGGTGGTGTCGACGTTGCGAAGCGTGATTCGCCCCGCAGTGGGGTTGGCATCCGTCATCCTGCTGGCCGCCATCGTCGGCGGCGCGGTGATCATGTTTCGTGGCGACGTGACATCGGGTGTCCCGATCACGGTGGTCTCGCCGCGGGCCGGTCTGGTGATGAACCCCGGCGCCAAGGTGAAAATGCGTGCGGTCCAAGTCGGTACGGTGTCGTCGATCGACCAGGGCCCGAATGGCCAAGCGGTCCTTCATCTCTCGATCGATCCGGCCCAACTGCCGCTGATCCCCGGCAATGTGGAGGTCGGTATCGCATCGCCGACGGTGTTCGGGGCCAAGCTCGTCGAACTGACCCCGCCCGCCGACCCGTCGGCCCAGCCGCTGCGTTCCGGTCAGGTCATCGACGCCACCAATGTCACGGTCGAAATCAACACCGTCTTCCAGCAGCTGACCTCGGTGCTGTCACAAGTGCAGCCGGAGAAGCTCAATGACATTCTCGGCGCCCTCGCCGGCGCGATGAACGGGCGGGGTGAACAGCTCGGCCAGATGTTCTCCGACTTCGACGCGCTGCTGGCCGAGCTCGAACCCGGCCTGGACAACATGCGCCACGACATCACCGCGGCCAACGTGGCGGCCGGCGCCTATGCCGACGCAGCGCCGGACCTGATCAGGACGGCCGACAACGCCACGCGGATCAGCCAGACGATCGTCGATCGGCAGGACGACCTGGATGTGTTGATGCTCAGCGCTATTGGGCTCGCCGATGTCGGATCCGAGGTCGTCGACGGTAACGCGCAGGCGCTGACCGACGTCGTGCACCTGCTGGTGCCCAGCACCGATCTGACCAACAGGTACCGCGACGCGCTGAACTGCACACTGGCCGGCCTGGTGCCGATCGCGCTCGCTCCGCCCCAACCCGATCCCGGCGCCGTCGTCTCGGTGAGCTTCACGATGGGCTTGGAGCGGTATCGCTATCCCGGCGATCTGCCCAAGGTCGCGGCCACGGGTGGACCGCACTGTGCGGACCAGGGATTGCCGCACCTGGCGCCCGGCAGCAAGCCGCCATTCCTGGTGACCGATATCGGCGCCAACCCGGCGCAGTACGGCAATCAGGGCGTCCTACTGAACTCCGACGGCCTCAAGCAGATCCTCTACGGCCCGCTCGACGGCCCGCCGCGGAACTCCGCACAGATCGGACAGCCGGGCTGATGCGGTCACTGCGGGCAACGGGGTTGAAGTTCACCGCATTCGCGGTCGTGATGGTCGTGGCGACGGCGTTCCTGTTCATGACCTTCGCTCAGTACCGCACCGGTCCCACCAACGAATACACCGCGGTGTTCACCGACGTGTCGCGGCTCAAGCCCGGTGACAGTGTGCGGGCGGCCGGTATCCGGATCGGCACGGTGGATACGGTGACGTTGCGCAGCGATGCCACCGCCCTGGTCACCTTCGAAGCTGACCGCGAGGTCGCACTGACCACGGCCACCAAGGCGGCGGTGCGCTATCTCAACCTGGTCGGCGACCGCTACCTCGAACTGATCGACGCACCGGGACCCACGACGATGCTGCCCGCGGGGTCGCAGATCCCGATCGACCGAACTTCGCCGGCACTGGACCTCGACCTGTTGCTCAGCGGCCTCAAGCCGGTGATTCAGAGCCTGAGCCCGCGCGACGTCAACGCGCTCACGTCCTCGCTGGTGCAGATCCTGCAGGGCCAGGGCGGCACAGTGGAGTCACTGTTCGCCAAGACGTCGTCGTTCACCAATGCCCTGGCCGACAACGACAGCGTCATCGCACAGCTCATCGACAACCTGAAGGTGGTGCTGTCCGCGCTGACGACAGAGGGTGACCGGTTCTCGACGGCGATCGACCGGATCGAGAAGCTGATCACCGGATTCGCCGGCGACCGGGACCCGATCGGAGCCGCGATCGATGCCCTCGACGCAGGCACCGCATCGCTGGCCGATCTGCTCACCCACGCGCGGGCGCCGCTGGCGGGAACGGTCAACGAGTTGAGCCGGCTGGCGCCAATCCTGGATCAGGACAAGGAAAGAGTGGATCTGGCGCTGACGAAGGCGCCGGAGAATTACCGCAAGCTGACCCGCTTGGGCGCCTACGGCAGCTTCATCCAGATGTATGTGTGCGGCATGTCGGTGCGGGTGACCGACCTGGAGGGCAGGACGGCCGTCTTCCCCTGGCTGAAGCAGACCGGCGGGAGGTGCGCCGAGCCGTGATGTTGAAATACCGTGGCGGAGCATTGATTCGAGCCGGGTTCATCGGCGTCTCGGTGGCAGTGCTGGTTGTTCTCGTCGGGCTGGCACCTCAGCGGTTGTGGTCGTGGGCGACCCAGGTGCGCTACCAGGCGGTGTTCCCGGAGGCCGGCGGGCTGGTGGCCGGCAACGACGTGGTGATCTCCGGCATCAAGGTCGGTAGTGTCTCGGCCATCTCGCTGGTGCGCGGTGATGCGCTGGTCACCTTCACGATCGACGGCACCGTCCATCTGGGATCGCAGACCACCGCGCACATCAAGACCGGAACCGTGCTCGGCGCCAGAATCGTGACGTTGGTTCCGGCGGGCACGGGGATGCAGAAACCCTCTGAGCCCATTCCGATGTCGCGGACGTCCTCGCCGTATGTGCTCACCGACGCGGTCGGGGATCTCACCACGAACACAGCGGGACTCGACACCGCGTCGTTGAACCAGTCGCTGGAGACACTCTCGGACACCATCGACGCGATGGCGCCCCAACTGGGGCCCACCCTGGACGGGCTGACCCGGCTGTCCCGGTCGATGAACAACCGCAACGACACCCTGCGCGAGCTCCTGCGCAGCGCTTCGGATCTGGCCGGTGTGCTGTCCGAACGCCGCGAGCAGGTCAACGCGCTGATCCTCAATGGCGCTGATCTGGTCTCGGTGCTGGCGCAACGGCGTCAGGCGATCGCCGATCTGCTGGCCAACACGTCGGCGGTGAGCAGACAGCTCTCCGGTCTGGTGCACGACAACGAAGACAAGCTGGCGCCCACCCTGCAGAAACTGAATTCGGTGACGGCGGTGCTGCAGAAGAACAACGACAACATCGCCAAGGCGCTTCCGGGGCTCGCCAAGTACGAGATCACCATGGGGGAGGCCGTTTCCAGCGGCTTCTACTACCAGGCGTATACCGCCAACGTCATACCCGCGGAGTTCCTGCAACCGTTCTTCGACTACGCCTTCGGTTTCCGCCGTGGTGTGGACGCGGGGCAGCCGCCGGACAGCGCGGGCCCCCGAGCTGAATTCCCGTTCCCGTACAACGGAATTCCGCCGCAACCGCCGGAGGGGCCACGATGACCGTTCGCAGCAGAATCGTCGCCGCGACGGCCGCGGTCCTGGTCGCGCTCGGTGCCGCGAGTACCGCGTTCCTGGTTCGCCACACGTACTATCCCGCAACGACGATCACGGCCTACTTCACCGCCGCCACCGCGATCTACCCGGGCGACGAGGTCCGGGTCTCCGGGGTCAAGGTGGGCAAGATCGATGCGATCGAGCCCACCGGCAAGCAGGTCAAGATCGTGCTGAGTATCGACCCTGGGGTGTCCATTCCGGCCGGCGCGAGCGCGGTCATCGTCGCGCAGAACCTCGTCGCCGCACGCTACCTGCAGCTCACACCCGCCTACCGGGATGTCGGCCCGACGATGCCCTCGGGCGCGGTCATCCCCGTCGATCGAACGGCCGTCCCCGTGGAGTGGGACGACGTCAAGACCCAGTTGATGCGCCTGTCAACAGATTTGGGGCCGAGTAGCGAATCGGCCCGACCGGCGCTGGCCCGGTTGATCGACCACACCGCGGACGCCATGGGTGGCAACGGCGTCAAGCTGCGCGAGATGCTGGCCCAATTATCGGCGGTCGCCCGGATCTTCGCCGACGGCAGCGGCAACGTCGTCGACATCATCACGGGGCTGCAGAACCTGGTGACCGCTCTGCACGACAGCAGCGACGCGATCGTCGACTTCGAACACCGGCTTGCCGCGTTGACCGGCACACTGGACGCCAACACCGGCGATCTCGATGCCGCACTGCGTGACCTCGCGACCGCGACCGTGGACGCACAGCGCTTCGTCGGCGGAAGCCGGGAGCTGACCGTCGAACAGATCCAGCACCTCACCGACGTCACCCGAAACCTGGCAGACAACCGCAAGAGCCTCGAGCAACTGCTGCACGTGGCGCCGAATGCCTTTGCCAATTACTACAACGTCTACAACCCGGACACCGGCGACAACATCGGGTCGATCGTCTTCAACGATTTCGCCAACCCCATCCAATTCATCTGCGGGCAGATCGGCGCCATTGAGAATGCCACCGCACCGGAAACGGGAAAGCTGTGCGCGCAGTACCTCGGCCCGGCGCTGAAGCTTCTCAACTTCAACCTCATTCCCTTCCCGATGAGTCCGTATTTGATGAAGGCGCCGTCGCCGGAGAACCTCCTCTACTCCGATCCCGCACTTGCCCCCGGCGGATCGGGGCCTACGCCAGGCCCGCCCGAGACACCGCCGGCGATCTCGGCCTACCAAGGTGCGCCGTGAAGACCCAGCGCACCTTGGCTGTCGTCGCGGTCGCGGTCCTCGTGTCCGGCGCCTCGGGTTGCGGATTCCGGGGACTGAACTCCCTGCCGCTGCCGGGAACCGAGAACCGGCACGACGCCAACGTCTTCCACATCGAGATCGCCAATGTCGGCATGCTGGAATCCAATTCGCCGGTGCTGGTCGACGACGTCGTCGTCGGCACCGTCGGAGACATGCGGCTGCGGAACTGGCACGCCGACGTCGACGTGTACGTCCGCCCCGACGTCGTCGTACCCGCCAATGCGGTCGCCATCGTCGGGCAGACCAGCCTGCTGGGATCCATGCACCTGGAACTGGACCCGCCCGTCGGTCAGCCGCCGACCGGCAGGCTGACGCCCGGGGCGACGATTCCGCTGAGCAAATCCTCGAGCTACCCGTCCACCGAACGAACCTTGTCCACCTTGTCGGCGGTGGTCAACGGTGGGGGACTGGGGCAGATCGGCGATGTGATCCGCAACGCCAATACCGCGCTGTCCGGGCGGCAAGGCCAGGTGCGGGATCTGTTGCGGCGCCTGGACACCTTCGTCGGCACATTGGATGCCCAGCGTGCGGATCTGATCGACATGATCCATCAGCTCACCAGGTTCGCCGGCACGTTCGCGCAACAGCGTGACGTGATCAGCCTTGCGCTACAGCGGGTTCCGGCGGCCCTCGACGTCCTGATCCGGGAACGCCCGCGCATCGTGAGCGCACTGGACAAACTGAGGACCTTCAGCGAATCGACCACCGACCTGATCGTTGCGACCCAGAGCGACCTGGTCACGAACCTGCGCAACCTCGAGCCGACGATCAAGGCATTAGCCGACGTCGGCCCCGAGCTCGACACCGCACTCGCCTTCGCCGTCACCTACCCCTACAGCCAGAGTTATATCGACCGCGCCGTGCGTGGTGACTACGTGAACATGTTCCTGGTCGCCGACCTGACGGTGCCGCGCCTCAAGCGGACGATGTTCCTCGGCACCCGGTGGGGCGATGAGAACGCCAAACTCATTCCCGCGCCGGGTGATCCGTGGTATCTCAACTACACCTACGATCCGCTGCGGACGGGCATCACGGACCCGCCGCGGGCTGGCGGAGGTGGCTGATGCTGACTCGTCTCGTCCGCATCCAGTTGGTGGTCTTCAGCATCGTCGCCCTTGCCGGCCTGCTGCTGATGACGTTTCTCTTCCTTCAGGTTCCGACATTGCTGGGGATCGGGAAGATCACGGTCGCCCTGGAGCTGCCTAGCGGTGGCGGTCTGTACCGGTTCTCGAATGTGACCTACCGCGGTGTACAAGTCGGCAAGGTCACCGCCCTGCGACTCACCAAGCAGGGAGCGGAAGCGACTCTGTCGCTGGACACTTCGCCGAAGATCCCGGTCGATCTGCGCGCCGAGGTTCGCAGTGCGTCGGCGATCGGCGAACAATATGTGGATCTGCGGCCGCAGCGCGGGTCAGGGCCGTACCTGCGCGACGGGTCGGTGATCCCGGTGGGTCAGGCCACCGTCCCGCAGGCGGTCGGGCCGATGCTGGATCGGGTGAGCGCGTTGGTCAACAGCATTCCCGGGGACAAGCTCTCGCTCTTGATCGACGAGTCGGATAACGGTCTGCGCGGCGCGGGTTATGACCTGTCGTCGCTGTTGGACTCGTCGGCCACCGCGATCGGCAAGATCGGCGATGTCGGTGATCGCACCCGGACGTTGATCGACGACGCGGCGCCCTTGTTGGACTCACAGATCGCCACAACGGATTCGCTGCAGGTGTGGGCGCGCGGCCTGGCTAACGTCACCCAGACGGTGGCCGATGACGACGACCAGGTACGCGCACTGCTGCGGAACGGCCCCGCGGCGGCGAACGAGGTCACCCGGCTGCTCGATCAGGTCAAGCCCACGCTGCCCGTGTTGTTGGCCAACCTGAGCGCCCTGGGACAGGTCCTGGTCACCTACAACTCCTCGCTGGAGCAGCTGCTGGTGCTGTTGCCGCCGGCGATTGCCAGCACGCAGGCATTCGGATTGCCGACCAACAACCCGACGGGACTGCCGGTGGGGGAGTTCGCGATCACGCTCGGGGATCCACCGCCGTGCACCGTGGGATTCCTGCCCCCGTCGTCATGGCGGTCACCGGCGGACACGACAACGATTGACACCCCGGACGGCCTGTATTGCAAACTGCCGCAGGATTCTCCGATCGCGGTGCGCGGCGCCAGGAACTATCCGTGTGTCGGCAAGCCAGGGAAACGCGCTCCGACCGTCGAGATGTGCGACAGTGACCAGCCGTTTGTGCCCACGGCGGTTCGCCAGCATGCGGTCGGTCCCTATCCGCTCGACCCGAACCTGATCGCGCAGGGCGTACCGCCCGACAGCAGAGTTCCGGGCCTGGCGCCCAGCGCATTTGACACACCGGGCGAAGCCGGGGTGTCGGTGGTCCCGTACAACCCGGCAACCGGCAGCTACGTGACCCCTGACGGGCAGCGGTACGTGCAGTCGGACCTGGGCACAGCCAAGGCGCCGACCTCGTGGAAAGACCTGCTGCCGTGTTAGGTCAGCGGAGCCAGACCGGACCGCACCAGGTCGACGCTGGTGGACACCACCTCGCGCAGGTCGGTCGTGCAGCCGTCCCGGCCCCACCGCTCCACCGCGGCGACAAGGGCGGCGGCCAACGCGGCACCGGCCACTTCAGCGATCAGGTCGACGTCGGACAGATCGGGGTAGCGGCGCCTGACGAAATCGGTCAGCACGTCGGCGAACGACGCCTGGACCACCCGGAGGTGACCGGCGGTGCGCTCGCCGTCGAGCAGGGTCGCCCGCAGGATGGCGGCCTGGCGCACGATTTCGAGGTCGTGCGGGAAGCTGACCACGCTGCCCAGCACCGCGTCGAAGATCGATTCGTTGACCGGGCGCCGTGCCAAAGCCTCGGCGAACCATTCGAGTTGAGTCTCGTAGTCCTGGAACAGCACAGCTTCTTTGGTCGGGAAGTGCCGGAAGAACGTGCGCTGGGTGACGCCCGCGTCGTCGGCGAGCTGAGCGACCGTCACGTTGGCGAAACCGTCGCGGGCGAAACGCGCCAGCGCCACCTCGCGCAGCGCCTCACGCGTCGAAGCCCTGCGTCGCTCGTGCGCGTTCGTCATTACGGCATTTTCGCACAATCCTTTTCGCCAATTCGCAGCAGTCGCGATATCAGTCCCATCAAGTGAGGAGAAACCAGCAATGAGTGATTACGACGCGATCGTGGTCGGGGCCGGCCACAACGGCCTCACGGCCGCAGCGGTTCTGCAGCAGCACGGCCTGCGGACGGTGGTTCTGGAGCAGAACACGTATTCCGGTGGTATGGCGGCAACCGTCGAGTTGATCGACGGATTCCGTTATGAGATTGCCGGTTCGGTGCAGTTCCCCACCGCGCCGGAAGTCGCGGACGCCTTGGAGCTGCAGACGATTCCGCAGGTCCACTCCGAAGTGCAGTCGGTGAACCTCGGCGAAGCCGGGGAGGAACCGATGATCCTGTACAGCGACCCGATGAAGTACATGACGCACCTGTCCGAGAAGCACGGGACCGACTCGGTGCTCGGCATGGCCAAGATGCTCGAATGGACCACCGGCCCGACGCGTGCGCTCGGGCGGTTCGAGGCGCGCACCCCACCCAAGACACTTGACGAGATGTATGCCTGTGCGACAAACGAATCCGAGCGTCGTGCCATTCACGAAATGTTGTTCGGCACCGCCATGGACGTCATCGATCGCAATTTCGGTGACAAGGACAAGTACGCGACGATCCGAGGCATGCTGGCCTTCCTGGCCATCAACTCCACGTATCGGGGCCCGTTCACCCCGGGAAGCGCAACGTGTCTGGCATTCGCGATGGGCGTTCCGGACATGAATGCCACGATGATGACGAAGCTCGAAGGTGGCATCGGTGCGGTATGTGATCACCTCAAGGATCTGCTCATCGATCGTGGCGGCGAGATCCGCTACCGCGCCAAGGTCGATCAGATTCTCGTCGAGGACGAGCGGGTCACCGGCGTGCGGTTGCGCGACGGGTCGGTGTTGAGTGCCCCGGTTGTGGTATCCAATCTGTCCCCGGACCTGACGCTCATCGACATGGTCGGAGCCGAGCACCTGCCCGGCAATCTGGTGGAACGACTCGCCGGGCGTGACCATCGGGCCACCTTCATCCAGATGCATTTCGCCCTCGATGGTCTGCCGGAGTTCGCGTCGCCCTACGAGCTGCTCAACGAGCCCGGCATGCAGCAGTCGGTCGGAGTCTTCGGGACACCCGAAGAGCAGCAACGGCAATGGGAGATGGCCAGGGCCGGGATACTTCCCGACAATCCGTCGTTCGGCATGCAGATCCCGTCGGTTTCCGATCCGAGCCTGGCGCCCCCTGGTAAGCACGCCGCAAGCGCCTACGCGTACGGGTTCCCGGTCGAGGCACCGCGCGAACAGCATGGGCGCCTCAAGCAGGAGATGGCCGAGACGGTGATCGACAAGATCACCAAATTCGCGCCGAACTTCCGGGAGATTCAGATTCGGCACATCACATTCGCGCCGTACCACATGCAGACGATGTTCGGCGCGCCCGACGGTGACTTCTGCCACGGTCTACTGCATCCGGACCTGATGGGCCCGAATCGCCCCGGCCCCAAGGGTTTCCTCGATATTCCGATTCCGATCAAAGGTCTCTATCTGGGTGGGGCCGGGTGTCACGGCGGACCGGGCATCACGTTCGTCCCGGGTTACAACGCCGCGTATGCGGCCCTGGATGACTTGGCGGCGTCATGACGTACGTCATCGGCGAGCCGTGCGTCGACATCAGGGACAAGGCCTGCGTGGACGAATGTCCGGTCGACTGCATCTACGAGGGGGAGCGGATGCTGTACATCCATCCCGACGAATGTGTGGACTGCGCGGCGTGCGAGCCGGTCTGTCCAGTCGAGGCGATCGCGTATGTCGAGGACGCGCCCGAGGATTGGCAGCCGTACGTGGCCGCCAACGTGGACTTCTTCGCCGACCTCGGATCACCAGGCGGCGCACGCGGATTAGGCCGGCAGCCCTTCGATGCGCCGTTTGTGGCGGCGCAGCCACGAAGGGATACCGCGGCAGGCTAGTTGCCGTGGATCCAGAGCCCGCACTCTTTGAGCCGACCATCGAACGTGGGGGTTATTGGTGATAATCGTCGGTCGTTCCAACGACAACCCCCACGCTCGGCGCGTGACGAGGTCGATTTGGGCAGCGGCGCAGCCACGAAGGGACACCGCGGCAGGCTAGCGGAATTCGTCGGCGGAGGCTTCGATCCAGTCCGAGCGCCAGGACTCGGGCGGATCGTCGAGCAGCTCGCCGGGCATCAGCCAGTCGTAGATCTCGGCGTAGGTGCGGGTGCGCTGACCTTCGATGCGGCGGTTGAGCATTGCGGGCTTGAGCTCGTCGAATCCGTTCAGGCCCATCGACGCGACGATCTGCGCTGCGCTGGCCACGGTGGCCCGCTGGAAGTTGACCACCCGCTCGGTCTTGTCGGGGACGTACAGCGCCCGCGCTCGGCCCTTGTCCTGGGTGGCCACCCCGGTCGGGCATTTGTTGGTATTGCACTTCAGCGCCTGGATGCAACCGACCGCGAACATCATCGCGCGCGCCGACATCGTGAAATCCGCGCCCTGGCAGATCCGGCTGACGATGTCCACTCCGCTGGCGACCTTGCCGGACGCGCCGACCCTGATGTGAGTCCGCAGCCCCGTGCCGACCAGCGCGTTGTGCACCAGCATCAGACCTTCGGTCAGCGGCATGCCGACGTGGTCCTCGAATTCCTGTGGCGCCGCGCCGGTTCCGCCTTCGGCGCCGTCGACGATGATGAAGTCTGGGGTGATACCGGTGTGCAGCATGCCTTTACAGATGGACAGGAATTCGGTGCGCGCCCCGATGCACAGCTTGAACCCGATCGGCTTACCGCCGGACAGGCTGCGCAGCGTCGCGATGAAATGCATCATCTCCACCGGCGTGTGAAAGGCCGTGTGCGCCGGCGGTGAGACTACGGTCTTGCCGATCGGCACCCCGCGAGTCGCCGCGATCTCCGCGCTCACCTTGGCGCCTGGCAACACCCCGCCAAGCCCGGGTTTGGCGCCCTGGGACAGCTTGATCGAGATGGCCTTCACCGATGGCAGCGCGGCCTTCTCCTCGAACAGGACGGCGTCGAAATGCCCGTCGGCGTCGCGACACCCGAAGTACCCCGAGCCGATCTCCCAGATCAGGTCACCGCCGTACTTGAGGTGATAGGGGCTGATCCCACCCTCACCGGTGTCGTGCGCGAAGCCGCCGCGAGCCGCCCCGCCGTTGAGGGCTTCGATGGCGTTGCCGGACAGTGCGCCGAAGCTCATCGCCGAGACGTTGAACAACGCGATGTCATACGGCTGCGCGCAGTCCGCGCCACCGAGCCGGACCCGGGGCGCCAGCTCCGAGGCGAAACGGGCGCGCAGGGAATGCCGAAGGAATTCGTAGCCCAGCGCGTTGACGTCACGCTCGGTGCCGAACGGCTCGTCGCTCTTGGTGCCCTTTGCACGCTCATAGACCATGTCGCGGGTTTCCCGATCGAACGGGGTGCCCTCGGTGTTCGATTCGACGAAGTACTGCTGGATCTCCGGGCGCAGCGCCTCGGCGAGGAACCGGAAGTGCCCGAGCACCGGGTAGGACCGCAGGATCGTGTGCCGGGTCTGGAGCAGATCCCAGGTGCCCAGCGCCGCGACGGCCGTGATCGGCGCCGCGAGCAGCCACCACCACGGGCTGAATTCGAACGCCGGCCCTGCCAGGGCCAGCGCCACCGCCCATACGGTTGCGATTGCGATGGCTCTGAGCATTGGGCGTCCTAGGGGTGAAATGCCTGCGAGGCGTCATTCTGGCATCACCTATGATCGGCACTTGCGTCACATCCGTGGTGCAAACAGCCCCGGTATCTGAAGGAGCGTCTCGCCGCGTGGGTGACCAACCCGTCGACTTGTCGCAGGAATCGTTGACCAAAGCCGTCAGCGCGGCCCGGCACGCCTTCGAGCTGGCCGCCGATCTGGACGCCCTGGCCCGCGCCAAGACCGAGCACCTGGGCGACCGCGCACCGCTGGCGCAGGCACGCCAGGCGCTGGCCAGCCTGCCCAAGGAGGACCGCTCCGAGGCCGGCAAGCTGGTCAACGTCGCCCGCGGCGACGCCCAGCGCAGCTACGACGAGCGTCTGGCGGCATTGCGCGCCGAACGCGACGCGGCCGTGCTGGTGGCCGAGGCGATCGACGTCACCCTGCCCTCGACCCGTGAGCCAGTCGGGGCGCGGCACCCGATCACGATCCTGGCCGAGCACATCGCCGATACCTTCGTCGCGATGGGCTGGGAGCTGGCCGAAGGTCCCGAGGTCGAGACCGAGCAGTTCAACTTCGACGCGCTCAACTTTCCGCCTGACCACCCGGCCCGCAGCGAGTCCGACACCTTTCACATCGCCCCGGAGGGGTCGCGGCAGCTGCTGCGCACCCACACCTCCCCGGTGCAGGTGCGCACCCTGCTCGACCGTGAGCTGCCGGTCTACATCGTCTCGATCGGCCGCACCTTCCGCACCGACGAGCTCGACTCCACCCACACCCCGGTGTTCCACCAGGTCGAGGGCCTCGCGGTGGATCGCGGCCTGACGATGGCCCACCTACGCGGCACGTTGGACGCGTTCGCCCGCTCGGAGTTCGGGCCGACTGCCCGCACCCGGATGCGGCCGCACTTCTTTCCCTTCACCGAACCCTCGGCCGAGGTGGATATCTGGTTCCCCAACAAGAAGGGTGGCGCAGGCTGGGTCGAGTGGGGCGGCTGCGGCATAGTCAACCCGAATGTGTTGCGCGCCGCCGGCATCGACCCAGAGGTGTACTCGGGCTTCGCCTTCGGCATGGGTCTTGAGCGCACCCTGCAGTTCCGCAACGGCATTCCCGACATGCGCGATATGGTCGAGGGCGACGTGCGGTTCTCGCTGCCGTTCGGGGTCGGGGTCTGATGCGCCTTCCCTACAGCTGGCTGCGTGAGGTCGTTCAGCGCGGCGCACCGGGCTGGGATGTCGAGCCACATGACCTGGAGCAGGCGCTGATTCGCGTCGGCCACGAGGTCGAGGACATCATCACGCTCGGACCGGTCAGCGGGCCGCTGACCGTCGGGCGGGTCACCGCCATCGAGGAGCTCACCGAGTTCAAGAAACCGATCCGCGCCTGCAAGGTCGATGTCGGTGAGCAGGAAGACCGCGATATCGTTTGCGGTGCAACGAACTTCGCTGTCGGTGACCTGGTTGTGGTGGCGCTGCCCGGCGTCACGCTGCCCGGCGACTTCCACATCGCCAGCCGCAAGACCTACGGGCGACTCTCCGACGGCATGATCTGCTCGGCCGCCGAATTGGGCTTGGGTGCAGATCATTCCGGGATCATGGTGCTGCCGCCGGGAACCGCGGATCCCGGCGCTTCCGGTATCAAAGTACTCGGCCTCGATGATGTGATCTTCGACCTGGCCGTCACCCCGGACCGCGGCTACTGCATGTCGGTGCGCGGTATCGCCCGCGAGATCGCCTGCGCGTACGACCTGGATTTCGTGGACCCCGCCGAGGTTCCCGCATTGCCCGTCGAGGGCCCGGCGCTGCCGGTGACTGTCGAATCCGGCACCGGGGTAAGCCGTTTCGCGCTGCGCCCGGTCACCGGCATCGACCCGAAGGCTCTGTCGCCCTGGTGGCTGCGCCGGCGGCTGATGCTCTCCGGCATCCGTCCGATCTCGCCGGCCGTCGACGTCACCAACTACGTGATGCTCGAAATCGGGCACCCGATGCACGCGCACGACCGCAGCCGCATCAACGGTGAGTTCATCGTCCGGTTCGCCAAGCCGGGGGAGACCGTCGTCACGCTCGACGACATCAAACGCAAACTCGATCCGGCCGACGTGCTGATCGTCGACGACGTCGCGACCGCGGCCATCGCCGGCGTCATGGGTGCGGGCACCACCGAGATCGACGACGACTCCACCGACATCCTGCTGGAGGCCGCGGTCTGGGATCCCGCCGCGGTATCCCGCACAATCCGACGCCTGCACCTGGTCAGCGAGGCAGGCAGGCGCTACGAACGGTCCGTCGACCCGGCCATTTCGGTGGCCGCGCTGGACCGGTGCGCGGCGTTGCTCGCCGAGATCGCCGGCGGCACCATCGAACCCACGCTGACCGACTGGCGCGGCGACCCGCCGCGTGACGACTGGTCACCGGAGCCGGTGCGGATGCGTTTCGACCTGCCCGACCGGATGGCCGGCGTCGAGTACGAGGGCGGCGCCGCCGTGAAGCGGTTGACCCAGATCGGTGCCGCCGTCTCCGAAGACGACGCCGACCGCGCCATTCTCGTGGTGACGCCGCCGAGCTGGCGGCCCGACCTGGTGCAGCCCGCCGACCTCGTCGAAGAGGTGCTGCGACTGGAGGGGCTGGACAAGATCCCGTCGGTGCTGCCCACCGCCCCGGCCGGCCGCGGTCTCACCGCCGGGCAGAAGCGGCGCCGCGCGGTCGGCAAGTCACTGGGCCTGTCCGGCTATGTCGAGGTGCTGCCCACCCCGTTCCTGCCCGCCGGGATCTTCGATACCTGGGGCCTGCCGGACGGTGATCCGCGGCGTGCGACCACCTCGGTGCTCAACCCGCTGGAGGCCGACCGACCGCACTTGGCCACCACGCTGTTGCCAGCGCTGTTGGAAGCCTTGTCCCGCAACGTCTCCCGTGGCTTCGTCGACGTCGCGCTGTTCTCCATCGCGCAGGTGGTGCACCCGACGGAGGAGACCAAGGGCGTCGAACTGATCCCGACGCATCGCCGGCCGAGCGACGAGGAGATCGCGTCGTTGGACGCCTCGCTACCGAGCCAGCCCGTCCACGTCGGTGCCGTGCTGACCGGACTGCGCGAGCCGCGCGGCCCGTGGGGGCCGGGGCGTCCGGTGGAGGCCGCCGACGCGTTCGAGGCGGTGCGGATCATCGCCCGCGCCTGCGGGGTCGACGTGACGTTGCGGGCGGCGCAGGCCCTGCCGTGGCATCCGGGCCGCTGTGCGGAGATCCTGGTTGACGGACGGGTCGTCGGTCACGCCGGCCAGCTGCATCCCGCGGTGATCGAACGCTCCGGGCTGCCGAAGGGCACCTGCGCGGTCGAGCTGGATCTGGATGCGGTGCCGATCCCCGAGACGCTGCCCGCCCCGCGGGTCTCGCCGTTCCCTGCGGTCTTCCAGGACGTCAGCCTGGTGGTGGCGGCTGATGTCGCCGCGCAGGCCGTGGTCGACGCGGTGCGCGACGGCGCCGGGGAATTGCTGGAGGACGTGGCGCTGTTCGACGTGTACACCGGGCCGCAGATCGGCGAGGACCGGAAGTCGCTGACGCTGGCACTGCGATTCCGCGCGCCGGACCGGACGCTGACCGAGGACGAGGCCAGCGCCGCCCGCGACGCCGCGGTCGCCGCGGCCGCGGCGGCGGTCGGGGCCGTGCAGCGCGCCTGACTTCCCACCGCGAGCAGACGCAAAGTACTCAGAAAGCTCGGCGTGTCGGGGGCGTTTGTGTCTGTTCGCGGAACCCATCAGGAATGTATTTGCATCGCGTTGCATAAACATGCAGAATCGGATGCATGACTTCGGTGGCGATTGCCGGTGCCAGCGGCTATGCCGGCGGTGAGATTCTGCGCTTGTTGCTCGGGCACCCGGCCTACGCGGACGGCCGCCTGACCATCGGTGCGCTGACCGCGGCCGCGAGCGCGGGCACCCACCTGTCCGAGCACCATCCGCATCTGTTGCCGCTGGCCAACCGGGTGCTCGAGCCGACCGAGCTGGACGTCCTGGCCGGCCATGACGTGGTGTTCCTGGCCCTGCCGCACGGCCATTCCGCGGCGCTGGCCGAACAGCTCGGCAAGGGCACCCTGATCATCGACTGCGGCGCCGACTTCCGGCTCACCGACGCCGACGACTGGGAGCGCTTCTACGGCTCCCCGTACGCGGGCAGCTGGCCCTACGGGCTGCCCGAACTGCCCGGCGGCCGCGACCGGCTGCGCGGTGCCGCCCGGATCGCGGTGCCCGGCTGCTATCCGACGGCCGCCCTGCTGGCCCTGCTGCCCGCCGTCGCCGCGGACCTGGTCGAGCCGGCCGTCACCGTCGTCGCGGTCAGCGGGACATCGGGTGCGGGTCGCGCGGCCAAGGTCGACCTGCTGGGTTCGGAGGTCATCGGATCGGCGCGGGCCTACAACATCGCCGGTGCGCACCGGCACACCCCGGAGATCGCCCAGGGCCTGCGCGCGGTCACCGACCGTGCCGTCACCGTCTCGTTCACCCCGGTATTGATCCCGACGTCGCGCGGCATCCTGGCGACCTGCACCGCCCGCACTCAGGCGCCGGTGTCCGAGATCCGCGCGGCCTACGAAAAGGCGTATGACGCGGAGCCATTCATCCACCTGCTGCCCGAGGGGCAGCTGCCCCGCACCGGTGCCGTGATCGGCAGTAACGCCGCGCAACTGGCCGTGGCCGTCGACGCCGACGCGGGTGTGCTGGTTGCGGTGTGCGCCATCGACAACCTGGTGAAGGGCACGGCCGGCGCGGCGGTGCAGTCGATGAACCTGGCACTGGGCTGGACCGAGACCGAAGGACTGTCGATTGTGGGGGTGGCACCATGACGCTCGCTGACCAGACGAAATTGGTTCGGAATCAGGGTGTTACGGCGCCCGCCGGCTTCCGCGCCACCGGGATCGCCGCCGGCATCAAGGCCTCCGGCGCACTGGACCTGGCGCTGGTGTTCAACGAAGGCCCCGACTACGCGGCGGCCGGGGTGTTCACCCGCAATCAGGTCAAGGCCGCCCCGGTGCTCTGGAGCCAGCAGGTGCTCACGACCGGCCGGCTGCGCGCGGTTTTGCTGAACTCCGGCGGCGCCAACGCCTGCACCGGGTCGGGCGGCTTTCAGGACACCCATGCCACCGCAGAAGCCGTTGCGGCCGCACTGTCCGAATGGGGCACCGAGACCGGACCGATCGAGGTCGCGATCTGCTCGACAGGCCTGATCGGTGACCGGCTGCCCATGGACGAGGTTCTGGCCGGCGTCACCGAGATTGTCCACGAACTCGGCGGCGGCCTCACCGGCGGTGAAGAGGCCGCGCGCGCCATCATGACCACCGACACCGTGCCCAAACAGGTTGCGCTGCACCACTCGATCGAGTCGGGGGAGAATTGGACCGTCGGCGGCATGGCCAAGGGCGCCGGGATGCTCGCGCCGTCACTGGCCACCATGCTGGTCGTGCTGACCACCGACGCGGTCGCCGATGCCGAAGCCCTGGACACCGCCTTGCGCCGGGCCACCGCCAGGACCTTCGACCGCCTCGACGTCGACGGCAGCTGCTCGACGAATGACACCGTGCTGCTGCTGGCCTCCGGCGCCAGCGAAATCGCGCCCAGCCAAGAGGATCTGGATGCGGCCGTGCTGCGGGTGTGCGACGACCTGTGCGCGCAGCTGCAGGCCGACGCCGAAGGCGTGACCAAGCGGATCGCGATCACCGTCACCGGGGCGCCCAGTGACGACGACGCCGTCATCGCGGCCCGGATCGTCGCACGCGACAGCCTGGTCAAGACCGCGCTGTTCGGCTCCGACCCGAACTGGGGCCGGGTGCTGGCCGCGGTCGGCATGGTGCCGTTCGAGATCGAGGCACAGCGGATCACCGTGTCGTTCAACGGCTTCCCGGTGTGTATCGACGGTGCAGGCGCGCCCGGCGCCCGGAACGTCGACCTCAAAGGCGCTGACGTCGACGTGACCGTCGACCTGAAGCTGGGCGACGGGCACGCGACCATCCGCACTACCGACTTGTCGCACGCCTACGTCGAAGAGAACTCGGCCTATAGCTCATGACCGCCACCGTGAACACCAAGGCCGCGGTCCTCGCCGAGGCGCTGCCCTGGCTCAAGCAACTGAACGACAAGATCGTCGTCGTCAAGTACGGCGGCAATGCGATGACCGATGACCGGCTCAAGGCCGCGTTCGCCGCCGACATGGTGTTCCTGCGCAACGCCGGGATTCACCCCGTCGTGGTGCACGGCGGAGGGCCGCAGATCAGCGCGATGCTCAAACGGCTTGGCATCGCAGGGGAATTCAAGGGCGGCTTCCGGGTTACCACTCCCGAGGTGCTCGAAGTCGCACGGATGGTGCTGTTCGGCCAGGTCGGTCGTGAGCTGGTGAATCTCATCAATGCCCACGGCCCCTATGCCGTCGGCATCACCGGCGAGGATGCTCAGTTATTCACGGCAGTGCGCCGGGGGGTCACGCTCGACGGAGTGGCCACCGACATCGGCCTGGTCGGCGACGTCGAGCACGTCAACACCGCGGCGGTGTTGGATCTCATTGCCGCCGGCCGTATTCCGGTCATCTCGACGATTGCCCCGGACATCGACGGTGTCGTGCACAACATCAACGCCGACACTGCCGCTGCCGCCGTGGCACAGGCCCTCGGCGCCGAAAAGCTGCTGATGCTCACCGATGTCGAGGGCCTCTATACCCGCTGGCCCGATCCCAATTCACTGGTCAGCCAGATCGACACGGAGATGTTGACCGAGCTGTTGCCCAACCTGGAGACCGGCATGATCCCCAAGATCGAGGCCTGCTTGCGGGCTGTCGAAGGCGGGGTCCCCAGCGCGCATGTGATCGACGGCCGTGTCGAACACTGTGTGCTGGTCGAACTGTTCACCGACGAAGGTACCGGCACGAAGGTGGTCCCCTCATGACCCTGATTGAGCGTTGGTCCGACGTCATGATGGACAACTACGGTACGCCGCCGCTGGCACTGGCCAGCGGTGACGGTGCGGTGGTGACCGACGAGAACGGCAAGTCCTATCTGGATCTCCTCGGCGGCATCGCGGTCAACATCCTGGGCCACCGCCACCCCGCGATCATCGAGGCCGTCACCACCCAGCTCAACACTCTGGGCCACACGTCGAATCTGTATGCCACCGAACCGGGTATCGCGCTCGCCGAGGCGCTCCTGGACCACCTCGACGCCCCGGCCCGGGTGTTCTTTTGCAACTCCGGCACCGAGGCCAACGAGGTCGCCTTCAAAATCACCCGGCTGACCGGGCGTACCAAACTCGTTGCGGCCCAAGGCGCCTTCCACGGCCGCACGATGGGCTCCCTGGCCTTGACCGGACAGCCCACCAAGCAGGCCCCGTTCGAGCCGCTGCCCGGCTACGTCACCCACGTGCCGTACGGGGACGTGCAGGCACTCGAAGCCGCGGTCAGCGATGACACCGCCGCGGTGTTCCTCGAACCGATCATGGGCGAGGGTGGCGTGGTCGTGCCGCCGGAGGGCTACCTGGTCGCCGCGCGTGAGATCACCAGCCGGCACGGTGCCCTGCTGGTTCTCGATGAGGTTCAGACCGGCGTCGGGCGCACCGGCGCCTTCTTCGCCCACCAGCACGACGGCATCAGCCCCGATATCGTCACGCTGGCAAAGGGTCTCGGCGGGGGACTGCCGATCGGGGCGTGCCTGGCCATCGGTCCGACCGCGGACCTGCTGACCCCGGGGTTGCATGGCAGCACCTTCGGCGGCAACCCGGTGTGCACCGCGGCCGCGCTGGCCGTCCTCAAGGTGCTGGCCGCCGAGGATCTGGTCAACCGCGCCGATCTGCTCGGCAAGACGCTGAGCCACGGCATCGAGTCGCTGGGCCATCCGCTTGTCGATCACGTCAGGGGCCGCGGCCTGCTGCGCGGTGTGGTGCTGACCGCACCGCAGGGCAAGGCGGTCGAAACCGCCGCTCGCGACGCCGGATTCCTGGTAAACGCGGCCGCACCCGACGTGGTCCGGCTCGCCCCGCCCCTGATCATCACCGAAGTGCAGATCGATGATTTCCTGACGGCATTACCGGCGATCCTGGATGAGGCGGCCCAATGAGCACCCTGAGGCACTTCCTGCGCGACGACGACCTGAACCCGCAGGAGCAGGCCGAAATCCTGGCGCTAGCAGCAGAACTCAAGAACGAGCCGATGAGCCGGCGCCCGCTGGCGGGTCCGCGCGGTGTCGCGGTCATCTTCGACAAGAACTCCACCCGCACCCGGTTCTCCTTCGAGATGGGCGTCGCCCAACTCGGCGGGCACGCCGTCGTGGTCGATGGCCGGGCCACCCAGCTCGGCAGGGAAGAGACCCTCGAGGACACCGGCCGGGTGCTGTCGCGCTACGTCGACGCGATCGTGTGGCGTACCTTCGCCCAGCAGCGGCTCAACGCAATGGCCTCGGGGGCAACGGTTCCGGTCGTCAACGCGTTGTCCGACGAGTTCCACCCCTGTCAGGTGCTCGCCGACCTGCAGACGCTGGTCGAGCGCAAGGGCTCACTGAGCGGGCTGCGGATGACGTATTTCGGCGACGGCGCCAACAACATGGCGCACTCGCTGATGCTCGGCGGAGTCACCGCGGGCATTCACGTCACCATCGCCGCCCCGACCGGCTTCGAGCCGCACCCGCTGTTCGTTGCCGCCGCCGAGTACCGCGCGCAGCAGACCGGTGCGACCGTCACACTGACCGCGGATGCAGTGGCCGGTGCCAAGGGCGCCGATGTGCTGGTCACCGACACCTGGACGTCGATGGGCCAGGAGAACGACGGCCTGGATCGCGTTGGCCCGTTCCGGCCGTTTCAGCTCAACGCCGGCCTGCTTGGCCACGCTGATTCCGAAGCCGTTGTACTGCATTGCCTTCCGGCGCACCGCGGGCACGAGATCACCGACGATGTGCTGGACGGCCCACACAGCGCCGTGTGGGACGAGGCGGAAAACCGGCTGCACGCACAGAAGGCACTCCTGGTGTGGCTGCTTGAGCAGGAGCAGCGATGACCAGCGAGATCAGCACCACGCGAGCCGGGCGCCAAGCCCGGATCGTCGCATTGCTGTCCTCGCAGTCGGTGCACAGCCAGAGCGAACTCGCGGCGCTGCTGGCCGACGAGGGCATCGACGTCACCCAGGCGACGCTGTCGCGCGACCTCGAAGAGCTCGGCGCGGTCAAACTGCGCGGCGCTGACGGCGGCGTCGGCGTGTACGTCGTGCCCGAGGACGGTAGCCCGGTACGGGGGGTGTCCGGCGGCACCGACCGCGTCTCGCGGCTGCTTGCCGATCTGCTGGTGTCCACCGACGCCAGCGGTAACCTAGCCGTGCTGCGCACCCCGCCCGGGGCCGCGCATTACCTCGCCAGTGCGATCGATCGGGCAGCGTTGCCCGATGTGGTCGGCACGATCGCCGGCGACGACACCATCCTGGTGGTGGCCCGCGAGCCGATGACCGGCGCACAACTGGCCACCATGTTCGAGACCATCCACTAGAGAACTAAATCCGCTAGAGACCAAAGAAGAAGGAGCACTTCATGTCCGAGCGCGTCATCTTGGCGTATTCCGGCGGCCTGGACACTTCGGTGGCCATCAGCTGGATCGGCAAGGAGACCGGCAAAGAGGTGGTGGCCGTGGCCATCGACCTCGGCCAGGGTGGCGAGGACATGGAGGTCGTTCGCCAGCGTGCCCTGGACTGCGGTGCGGTCGAAGCGGTCGTCGTCGATGCCCGCGACGAGTTCGCCGAGCAGTACTGCCTGCCCGCCATCCAGTCCAACGCCCTCTACATGGACCGCTACCCGCTGGTGTCCGCGCTGAGTCGGCCGCTGATCGTCAAGCACCTGGTGTCGGCGGCGCGCGAGCATCGCGGCGGCATCGTCGCCCATGGCTGCACCGGCAAGGGCAACGACCAGGTCCGCTTCGAGGTCGGATTCGCCTCGCTGGCACCCGATCTGGAGGTGCTGGCCCCGGTCCGCGATTATGCCTGGACCCGGGAGAAGGCGATCGCGTTCGCCGAGGAGAACGCGATCCCGATCAACGTCAGCAAGCGCTCACCGTTCTCCATCGACCAGAACGTGTGGGGCCGCGCGGTGGAAACCGGCTTCCTCGAGCACTTGTGGAATGCGCCCACCAAAGACGTCTACGACTACACCGAGGACCCCACGCTCAACTGGAACACTCCCGACGAGGTGATCGTCGGCTTCGAGAAGGGGGTGCCGGTATCCGTAGATGGGCGCGGTGTTTCCGTCTTGGAGGCCATCGTCGAGCTCAATCGGCGCGCAGGCGCCCAGGGTGTGGGCCGCTTGGACGTCGTCGAGGACCGGCTGGTCGGCATCAAGAGCCGGGAAATCTACGAAGCCCCGGGCGCGATGGTGCTGATCACCGCCCACACCGAGCTCGAGCACGTCACCCTGGAGCGTGAGCTCGGCCGGTTCAAGCGCACCACCGACCGCAAATGGGGCGAGCTGGTCTATGACGGCCTGTGGTACTCGCCGCTGAAGCGGTCGCTGGAAGCCTTCGTGGCCAACACCCAGGAGCATGTGACCGGCGAGATCCGGATGGTGTTGCACGGCGGCCATATTGCCGTCAACGGCCGGCGCAGCCCGACGTCCCTGTACGACTTCAACCTGGCGACCTACGACGAGGGCGACAGCTTCGACCAGTCGTCGGCCAAGGGCTTCGTCCACGTGCACGGTCTGTCGTCGAAGATCGCCGCGCGCCGGGATTTGGCAGGCAATCAGACGTGAGCACCAACGAGGGCTCGCTGTGGGGTGGGCGTTTCGCCGACGGGCCCGCGCCCGCGCTGGCAGCGCTGAGCAAGTCCACCCATTTCGACTGGGTGTTCGCGCCATACGACGTTGCCGCCTCCAAGGCGCACGCGAAGGTGCTGCACCGGGCGGGCCTGCTCACCGACGACCAGCGCGACGGGCTGCTGGCCGGTTTGGACAGCCTGGGTCAAGACGTCGCCGACGGCAGCTTCATCCCGCTGGTCACCGACGAGGACGTGCACGGGGCGCTCGAGCGCGGCCTGATCGACCGGGTGGGCCCCGACCTCGGCGGCCGGTTGCGGGCCGGTCGATCCCGTAATGACCAGGTGGCCACGCTGTTTCGGATGTGGCTGCGCGACGGGATGCGTCGGGTCGCCGACGGGGTGCTCCAGGTGGTCTCGGCATTGGCGACGCAGGCCGCCGCGCATCCGACCGCGATCATGCCGGGCAAAACCCATCTGCAGGCCGCGCAGCCGGTCTTGCTGGCGCACCATCTGCTGGCCCATGCTCACCCGCTGTTGCGTGATGTCGACCGCATCGCCGACTTCGACGACCGCACCGCGGTATCGCCCTACGGTTCGGGCGCCTTGGCCGGCTCATCGCTGGGCCTCGACCCCGATGCCATTGCCCAGGAACTGGGATTCGCTGCGGCGGCCGACAATTCGATCGACGCCACGGCATCCCGAGACTTCGCCGCCGAGGCCGCCTTCGTCCTGGCGATGATCGCGGTCGACCTGTCCCGGCTGGCCGAGGACATCATCTTGTGGAGCACAACCGAATTCGGTTACGCCACATTGCACGATGCGTGGTCCACTGGCAGTTCGATCATGCCGCAGAAGAAGAACCCGGACATCGCCGAGCTGGCGCGCGGCAAATCCGGGCGACTGATCGGGAACCTCACCGGCCTGCTGGCCACCCTGAAAGCCCAGCCGCTGGCCTACAACCGGGACCTGCAGGAAGACAAGGAGCCGGTGTTCGACTCCGTCGCGCAACTGGAGCTGGTGTTACCCGCGATGGCGGGGCTGGTCGCGACCCTGGTATTCGACACCGACCGGCTGGCCGCGCTTGCTCCGGCCGGCTACACCCTGGCCACCGACGTCGCCGAATGGCTGGTGCGCCGCGGGGTGCCCTTCCGGGTCGCGCACGAAGCCGCCGGTGAGGCGGTACGTGTTGCCGAGGGCCGCGGGGTCGGGCTCGACGAGCTGACCGACGACGAGCTGGCCGAGATCACCGTGGAGCTCACCCCCGAGGTTCGTGAGGTGCTCACCGTCGACGGATCGGTGTCCTCCCGTGACGCCCGCGGTGGAACCGCGCCGGTGCAGGTCGCCAATCAGCTTGGTGTCGTACGGGAGACCGCGGACCGATTGCGACTGCGCCTGCGGTGACCAACGGGGGATCGGCGGGGGGATACGCGCTGTTTCGTCAGCGCCAGTTCCGCGAACTGTGGTCGGCGAACCTGGTCCTGAACCTCGGCCAGGTGATGCTTCTGCTGGCAGCCGCGTGGATCATGACATCGCTGACCCAAAACGCGGTCTTGGTCAGCCTCGTACAGGCGACCACCAGCCTGCCGTTCCTGCTGCTCGGCGTCCCGGTGGGCATCATCTCCGACAGGGTCGGCCACCGCGGGCTGCTCGTCGCCGCACAACTGTGGATGGGCTCACTGGCCGTCATCTTGGCGCTGATCGAGTGGCTCGGCCACCTCACTCCGTGGCCAATGTTGTCGCTGCTGTTCCTGATCGGGGCCGGGCTGGTGGTTCAGCAGGCGGCCTGGAAGCCGTTCCTGCAGGACATGGTGCCCGAAGACGAACTGGTTGCGGCGATTTCGTTCAATGCGCTGAGCAACAAACTTGCCCAGGCGATCGGCCCGATCGTCGGCGGCTTCCTCATGGTCATCGGCGCGGCGTTTGTCTTCGCGGTGCGGGTGCTTTCGCACCTCGTGATGATTCTCGCGTTGCGTCATGTTCCCAAACCGGCCGCCCGTTCAACCGAACAGCGTGTCGCTGTCACCCGCTCGTTGCGTGACGGGTGGCGGCACTTACGGAAATCGCCGGCATTGTATGGCCCGATGATTCGCTCGGCGCTGCTGATGGCTCCCGTCGGCGGAGTACTGGCACTGCTGCCACTGGAGGCGCGGGACAACATCCAGACCGGGGTGATCGGGTATGGCGGACTGTTGACGGCCCTGGGCATCGGAACCGCGACCGGAGTGTCGGTGATGCCGCTGCTGCAGCGTCACATTCGGATCAACGTGCTGACAACCGTTGCGCTGGTGGTTTTCTCGGCCACCGTGCTGGGAATCAGCCGATGGGACAGCATGCTGCTCGATGCGTCATTTCTGCTGTTCTTCGGCTTCTCCTGGAGCATCCTCAGTGTCAGCCACCAGTACTCGGTACAGACGTCCGCACCGGAGCGCATGCGTGGGCTGATGACGTCGTTCTACAACATGACCTTGCAGGGCGCGATGGCACTGGGCAGCGTCGTGTTCGGTGTCATCGCCGAGAAGCAGGTGGTCAGCGTCAGCATCCTGATCGCGGGGTTGGTCGCAACGAGTGGTCTGCTCCTGGTCGGGCGTTATCCGGTATCGGAGGACCGCGCACTCGATTAGCTAGTCGACCAGTTCCGAGAGTTCCAGCCAACGGGCTTCGGCCGCGGCCACTTCGTCCTCGAGACCGCGCAATTCCTGTGTCAGCCTTCCGATTTCGATGTGGTCGGACTGATCGTGTGCGGCCAGCTCGGCGTGCATCGCGGCGATGCGGCCGTCGAGTTTGACCAATGACCGCTCGATCGACGTGATCTCTTTCTGCACGTTGCGAAGCTCGGCACCCGACAGCGCCTCGGCCGACGGTGCAGAGCCGGATCGCGTAGGTGAGTCCGGCGTCACGGCGGTGGATTGCGCCTTGGCCAGCTCCAGATACTCGTCGACGCCGCGGGGCAGATGACGCAGGTGACCGTCGAGGATCGCGTACTGCTGATCGGTGACGCGCTCGAGTAGGTAGCGGTCATGCGAGACAACGATCAGCGTGCCAGGCCACGAGTCCAACAGATCCTCGGTGGCCGCCAACATATCGGTGTCGACGTCATTGGTGGGCTCGTCGAGGACCAGCACATTCGGCTCGGACAAAATCGTGAGCAACAGCTGGAGCCGACGCCGTTGGCCACCGGAGAGTTCCCCGACCCGCGAGGACAGGTGTTCGCGGCGGAACCCCAGCCGTTCCAGCAGCTGCGCCGGCGTGATGTCCTTGCCGTCTACCTGAAAGTCGGTCTGCAGCTGGGCAAGAACTTCGCGGACCATCTCGCCCTCGACGGCGGCCAAAATGCCTGCCTGCTGGTCAAGCATCGCCAACTTGACGGTTTTGCCGCGCTTGACGCGACCTGAGGTGGGCGCGACAGTGCCGGCGATCAGGCCGAGCAGCGTCGACTTGCCGGCACCGTTCGCGCCGAGAATTCCGGTGCGCTCGCCAGGCGCGATTCGCCACTCGATATTGCGCAGCACGTGTCGGCCGTCATAATCCACCCCGACGTCCAGCAGGTCGACGACCTCTTTGCCCAGCCGGGCGGTCGCCAGTTTGGCGAGTTCGATCGGGTTGCGCAGTGGTGGCACGTCTTCGATCAGCTGATTGGCGGCCTCGATGCGGAACTTCGGTTTCGACGTCCGAGCGGGCGCCCCGCGCCGCAACCACGCCAGCTCCTTCTTCATCAAGTTCTGGCGCTTGGCCTCCACCGTCGCCGCCTGGCGATCCCGTTCGACCCGCTGCAGGATGTAGGCCGCGTAGCCGCCGTCGAAGGGTTCGACGATGCCGTCGTGAACCTCCCACGTGGTCAAAGCAACCTCGTCGAGGAACCACCGATCGTGGGTCACGACCAGCAGACCGCCGCTGGTGCGGGCCCAGCGCGTCTTGAGGTGCCCGGCCAGCCAGGTGATGCCCTCGACGTCGAGGTGGTTGGTGGGCTCGTCGAGCGCGATCACATCCCAGTCGCCCATCAACAACTGGGCCAGCTGGACGCGGCGGCGCTGACCGCCAGACAGCGTGGACACCAGCGCATCCCACGCGATGTCCGCGACCAGACCGCCGACGACGTCGCGGACCTTGGGGTCGCCTGCCCACTCGTGGTCTGCCAGATCGCCGACCAGAACGTGCCCGACTGTGCTGTTGCCGTCCAGTGTGTCGGCTTGGTCGAGCGCGCCCACGTGGATGCCGGTGCGACGGGTCACCCGCCCTGCGTTGGGCGTCAGTTGCCCGGTCAGCATGCCCAACAGGCTCGATTTGCCATCGCCATTGCGGCCCACGATGCCGATGCGGTCGCCCTCGTTGACTCCGACCGTCAACGACTCGAAGACCACCTGCGTCGGGAATTGCAGATGCAGGGCTTCAGCTCCGAGCAGGTGTGCCACTGGGCAGACGGTACTGGTGGTACCCGCTGGGGCGCCAAACCCCCAGGACGCAGATCGCCGTTATGCCATGATGTGCTGGCTGTCGGGGCCTTTGCAGCAGCGACGTGGGACAGGGGAGACGACCCGTGGATCTGAACTTGTCGGCGGTCACCAGGCCTGTGGAACGCCTGATGGCGACGGCGCAGAACGGTTTCGAGGTGCTCCGCTGGGGCGGTCTGGAAACCGGTGCGGTGCCCTCGCCGTTCCAGATCGTCGAGAACAAGCCGATGTACAAACTCCGGCGCTACTTCCCGCCGGACAACAGGCCGGGGCGGCCGCCTGCCGGGCCACCGGTCCTGATGGTCCACCCGATGATGATGTCGGCGAACATGTGGGACGTCACCCGCGAGGACGGCGCGGTCGGCATCCTGCACGAGGCGGGCATCGACCCGTGGGTCATCGACTTCGGTTCGCCCGACGAGGTCGAGGGCGGCATGGAACGCAACCTCACCGACCACATCGTGGCGCTCAACGAGGCCATCGACGCCGTGAAGGAGGCCACCGGCCAGAGCGTGCATCTCGCCGGCTACTCGCAGGGCGGCATGTTCTGCTACCAGACCGCGGCCTACCGGCGCACCAAGGACATCGCGAGCATCGTGGCGTTCGGCTCCCCGGTGGACACCCTGGCGGCCCTGCCGATGGGCATCCCGCCCAACCTCGGCGCAGTCGCCGCCGACTTCATGGCCGACCACGTCTTCAACCGCATCGACATCCCGGGCTGGCTGGCGCGCACCGGATTTCAGATGCTCGACCCGCTCAAGACCGCCAAGGCGCGTCTGGACTTCCTGTTCCAGCTGCACGACCGCGACGCCCTGCTGCCGCGCGAGCAGCAGCGGCGCTTCCTGGACTCGGAAGGCTGGATCGCCTGGTCCGGACCGGCGGTGTCCGAGCTGCTCAAGCAGTTCATCGCGCACAACCGGATGATGTCCGGCGGGTTCGCGATCAACGGCCAGTTGGTGACGCTGTCCGACATCACCTGCCCGGTGCTGGCGTTCGTCGGCGAGGTCGACGACATCGGCCAGCCGGCCTCGGTGCGCGGTATCAAACGCGCCGCACCCGCCGCCGACGTCTACGAGGTGATGATCCGGGCCGGTCACTTCGGCCTGGTCGTGGGGTCCAAGGCGGCGACGGCGACGTGGCCGACGGTGGCCGACTGGGTGCGCTGGCTGGCCGGCCAGGACTCCCGCCCGGCCAATATCGCGCCGATGCACGACAACACCGCCGAACCCGACGAATCCGGCGTGGCGCTGTCCGCGCGGCTCATGCACAGCGTGGCCGAAGCGTCGGGGCTCGCGCTGTCGCTGGCGCGCGGCGCGGCCGACGCGGTGGTCAACGCCAACAAGTCGGCACGCACGCTGGCGGTGGAGACCGCCCGCACGCTACCGCGGCTGACCCGGCTGGGGCAGATCAACGATCACACCCGCATCTCGCTCGGCCGGATCATCGACGAGCAGGCGGTCGGCGCTCCCAACGGCGAGTTCCTCCTGTTCGACGGCAGGGTGCATACCTACGAGGCGGTCAACCGCCGCATCAACAACGTCGTGCGCGGCCTGATCGGCGTGGGCGTACGGCAAGGCGGGCGGGTCGGCGTGCTGATGGACACCCGGCCGTCGGCGCTGGTGGCCATCGCCGCGCTGTCCCGGCTGGGTGCGGTTGCCGTACTGATGCCGCCGGACGCCGACCTCGAGGTGGCGGTCCGGCTGGGCGGGGTCACCGAGGTCGTCACCGACCCCGGCAACCTCGAGGCGGCGCTCACACTGCCGGTCCAGGCGCTGGTCCTCGGCGGTGGCGAGAGCCGCGACCTCAATCTGCCCGCTGACGCCAACGTCATCGACATGGAGAAGATCGACCCCGACGCGGTTGAGCTGCCGGGCTGGTATCGGCCCAACCCCGGCTTCGCCCGCGACCTGGCGTTCATCGCCTTCAATTCGGTCGGCGGGGTCCTGGTGCCCAAGCAGATGACCAACTACCGCTGGGCGCTGTCGGCGTTCGGCACCGCGTCGGCCGCCGCCCTGGGCCGCGGCGACACCGTCTACTGCCTGACCCCGCTGCACCACCAATCCGGGCTGCTGGTCAGCCTCGGCGGTGCGGTCGTCGGCGGCACCCGGATCGCGCTCTCCCGCGGGCTGGAACCCGAGCGTTTCCGTGCCGAAATCCGTCAGTACGGCGTCACCGTCGTCTCCTACACCTGGGCGATGCTGCGCGACGTCGTCGATGACACTGTCGACCCGTCCCTCTTCCTGCGGGGCAACCACCCGGTCCGGTTGTTCATCGGCTCGGGTATGCCGCCCGGTCTGTGGCTGCGGACCGTCGACGCGTTCGCGCCGGCCAACATCGTGGAGTTCTTCGCGACTACCGATGGTCAGGCCGTTCTGGCCAACGTCGCCGGCGTCAAGGTGGGCAGCAAGGGTCGTCCGCTGCCGGGCGGCGGCCATGTCGAGTTGGCCGCCTATGACCCGGTGGACGATCTGATCCTGGAGGACGACCGCGGCTTCGTCGTCGTCGCCGAACCCAACCAGGTCGGTGTGCTGCTGGCCCGGCCATGGGGACCGATCGACCCGACCGCGTCGGTCAAGCGGGGAGTCTTCGCCCCGGGGGACACCTGGATCTCCACCGAGTACGTGTTCCGCCGCGACGCCGACGGCGACTTCTGGCTGCTGGGGAATCGCCCGCTGCTGATCCGCACCGCGCGCGGCGTGGTCTTCCCGGAGTCGGTCACCGATGCCGTCACCCGGATCAATGCCGTCGACCTGGCCGCGACGTACGGGGTCGACGTGCCAGGCGGCACGATCGCGGTCACCGCGATCACGCTGCGGCCCGGCATGACCGTCACCACCGCCGACCTCACCGACGCGTTTGCGGCGATGCCGGTCGGACCCGCGCCCGACATCGTCCACGTGGTGCCGGAAATCCCGCTCAGCGCCACCTATCGGCCCACAGCCTCGGTGCTACGGGCCGAGGGCGTGCCGAAGGCGTCTCGTAACGCCTGGCACCTGGAGCTCGATACGGGGAAGTACAAGCGCTTAACGGCTGCGGCACGTGCTCATCTCGGCGGGACCGAGGACTGAGCTTCTGCCCAGGTCGCGAAGCGCTGTTAGGCTCGCCGAGAGTCCCAGGTGCCAACGCGTCGGAGGAATGCATGCCAACCCAGACCGTTTCACGTCACTGGCGTCGCGCCGTTCGCGGCACGGCGATCGGTGCCCTGACCGCTGGGCTGCTGGTCGGCGTGGGTGCGCAGCAGGCGCTGGCCGATCCGGCCACCGCGCCGGCGACTCCGAGCGCCGACAGCAACGGGGTTCCGCAGTTTCAGAGCGCAGACCAGCTGATCGCGTTCATCGACCAGGAATACGACCAGGGCTCCGGCGGCGGTCAGCTGTCGAACCTGATCAAGCAGGTGATGAAGCTGCGCGCCCAGGGCATCAAGCCTTCGCGTACCAACATCGCCGAGATCCAGAACGCGCTGCAGTACCGGCCGAATCAGAAGCCGCTGATCGAGGCACTGCAGAACACCCTGGGCTACCAGCAGAAGATCTTCGCCCAGATGCAGCTCCTGCAGCAGGCGCAAGAGCGCCAGCAGAACAATGCGGTGATGGGTGCCGGTCAGATGCCCAGCGACGGCGCTCCCACCATCGGCGGCAGCGGTGCTCCGGTCGGCGGTGCTCCGGCGGCGCCCGCGCCTGCGAGCCCGTAATCGCGCCATGCTCGACGACAAGCTGCTGAAGATCCTGGTGTGCCCGGCTGACCGCGGTCCGCTCGTGCTCGTCGACGACGTTCTGTACAACCCGCGCCTGCACAAGGCCTACCGCATCGAGGACGACATCCCGGTGCTACTGGTCGATGAGGCGGTCGACGTCGGACCCGACGAGCACGAGCGCCTGATGGCGGGCTCGGACTCCTAACGGGCGCAGCCGATCTGGCGTAGCGTCGCGACCATGGTCGACAACGTCGTCGCCGAGCGGCTTCCCGGTGAACTCGCCAAGTGGGATCCCGCCTTCACCAAGCGGGTGACCGAGGCGGCCTGGCCGTTGATTCGGAGGTACTTTCGCGCCGAGGTGCGCGGCCTGGAGTTGTTCCCGCCGTCGGGCGCAGCCCTGCTGGTGTGCAATCACTCCGGAGGCATGCTCACACCCGACGTACCGGTCTTCGGTCCCGCCTTCTTTGCCAAATTCGGTTACGGCCGCCCGCTCTACACCTTGGCGCACTACGGAATCTTCCTCGTGCCGTGGGGACCGTTGTTACCGCGCCTGGGTGTCGTGCACGCCAGTCCGGAGGCGGCGACCGCCGCGTTGCGGTCCGGCGCTGTCGTCCTGGTGTTTCCCGGCGGCGACTATGACGCCTACCGGCCCACATACCAGCAGAACGTCATCGACTTCGACGGCCGCACCGGCTACGCGCGCACCGCGATCGAAACCGGCGTGCCGATCGTGCCGATGGTCTCCATCGGCGCCCAGGAAACCCAGTTCTTCCTCAGCCGGGGGACTCAGTTGGCGTACCGACTCGGCCTGCCACGGATTCGAGCGGAGATCATGCCGCTGACTGTCGGGCTTCCGTTCGGGTTCACCGTCTTCTTCCTGCCGAACTGGCCACTGCCGTCCAAGATCGTGATGGAGGTCCTCGAACCGGTCGATCCCTTCGCGTTCGGTAAGAACCCGGACATCGACGAGGTCGACGATCACGTTCGCCGCGTCATGCAGCGCGCGCTGGACCGGCTGGCCCGCCAACGGCGCTTCCCGATACTGGGATGATGTCAGGGGATCGCGGGCAGGTCCCCGGTGAGATAGCGCTGCAGGGTCGGCGCGATCGTCGCGGCGACACGGTCGGCCGGCAGAGATGCGAACGGTTCGACACCGACGATGTAGCGCGCCATCACCACACCCATCAGCTGTGACGCCACGAATTGCACTCGCAGACGCCCACTTCCGGGTGGGTTGTCGACGCGGGGTGCAACCTCGGCGGTGATGATCTCCTGCAGGAACGACCGGACCAGGCTGACGTCGGAACCGGCCAGCAGCGATCGGATCGTCGCGACAAGCGCGGCACCCATCTCTGAATCCCACAGCGGTAACAGGATTGCCGGCAGAACACTCCCGAGTTCCTCGACCGGGGTATCCCGCAGCGGCACCAGAATGGTCATCGGGTCGATCGGGATGTTGATGGCAGCGGTGAACAATTGCTGCTTGGTGCCGAAATAGTGGTGCACCAATGCGGAGTCGACGCCGGAGGCGGCGGCGATCGCGCGGATCGACGTCTTGTCGATACCGTTGCGGGCGAACAATTCTCGTGCGTTGGCCAGGATCCGCTCCCGGGCGTCGGATGCGCCGCGGGGACGGCCGGGGCGTTTCGGCTGCGGGTCGGCGGTCACGGAGTGCGCCGCCGCAGGGTCGCCGCGGCCAGTGCCATCGCGGCAAGAGCGAACGCCAGGACGACGATGATGTCCCGGATGGCGATATCGGTCAGCTCCGTGTTGGCGTTGACTTCGCGCAGGGCTTCGAGCGCGTAGCTGGCCGGCATCGCATTGCTGATCCACTCCAGCCAGGTCGGCATCTGATCACGCGGCACGATGATTCCGGCGAGCAGCAGCTGCGGCACGATGAACACCGGCATGAATTGCACAGCCTGAAACTCCGTGCGGGCGAACGCACTTGCCAGCAGCCCGAGTCCGACGCCCAACACGGCGTTGATCACAGCAATGACGAACACCCATACCGGACTGCCCTTGGTGTCGAAGCCCAGCAGCCAGAATGCCACCACGCAGGCCAGGATTGCCTGCGCGGCCGCGGCAACCGAGAACGCCGTGCCGTATGCGGCAAGCAGGTCGAGCCGGCGCAGCGGGGTGGTCAGGATGCGTTCCAGAGTCCCGGAGGACCGCTCACGCTGCATGGTGATCGACGTGATCAGGAACATCACGAACAGGGGGAACAGCCCGAGCAGGATGAGGCATGCAGTCTGAAACGGTGACACCGCGCCGGGGAACGACGGCACGTTGTCGAACATGAAGTACATCAGGGTGATCACCGCGCTCGGAACCACGAGAATCATTGCGACACTTCGATGGTCGGCGCGCAGCTGGCGCAGGATCCGGGTAGTGGTCGCCAGGTAGGCCCGTGGGCTCAGCTTGCTGACATTGCGGTGCTGTGCCTGATGACGGACAGAAACGCTTCCTCCAGTGACGTGCATCCGGTGTCCTCTCGCAGTCGGGCCGGGGTGGTGTGGGCCAGCAGTCGGCCCTCGCGCATGAGCAGCAGGTCGTTGCAGTGGTCGGCTTCGTCCATCACGTGACTGGACACGAGCAGGGTCGTGCCCCGGCGGGCCAGTTTGTCGAACTGGTTCCACAGATCGACCCGCAGGACAGGGTCCAGTCCGACGGTGGGCTCGTCGAGCACCAGCAGGTCCGGCTGGCTGACCAGGGCGCACGCCAGCGACACCCGGGTGCGCTGGCCGCCGGACAGGTTCGCGCAATAGTTCTCGGCGTGGTCGCGCAGTCCGACGTCGTCGATCGCCTGGTCGACGGCGTCCGGGGGCGCGTTGTACAGAGCGGCGAAATAGCGGACGTTGTCGATGATCCGCAGGTCGTTGTAGATGGTCGGGTCTTGGGTGACGTAGCCGACGCGGTGGCGCAGCGCGGGGGAGCCGGCCGGATGTCCGAGCACGGTGACCGTGCCGGACGCGACGATCTGGGTGCCGACGATGCTGCGCATCAGCGTGGTCTTGCCGCAGCCCGATGGGCCGAGCAGTCCGGTGATCGTGCCGCGCGGGATCTGGACGGAGAAGTCGTGCAGTGCAACCCGCTTACCGCGGACCACTTTCAGGTTCTTGACGACGACAGCGGCTTCAGCGCCACTTCCCAGTAATTCATCACTCGATGAACTCATCACGTGATGAATAATCCTCCCCGAACCCCGTTGGGTCAATGCCTGGGGCAGAATTTCCTCCGATGAGCGTCGACGTGCTGGACACCGACCCGGTCTCGGCGGCCCGACGGCTCCTCGGCGGGGTGATCTGCTGCCGGGGAGTCAGCGCACTGATCGTCGAGGTCGAGGCCTACGGCGGCCCGCCGGACGGACCGTGGCCGGATGCCGCGGCGCACTCGTTCCGGGGGCCGGGCAATCGCAACAGGGTGATGTTCGGTCCGCCCGGCCGGCTCTATACGTACTTCAGCCACGGCATTCATGTGTGCGCCAACGTGGTGTGTGGCCCGGACGGCACGGCCGCAGCGGTCCTGATCCGGGCGGCCGCAATCGAGTCGGGGCTGGAGGTGGCCCAGGCCCGCCGGGGTCCGTTGGTCCACCCGACGGCGCTGGCCCGCGGGCCCGGCAACCTGTGTTCGGCGCTGGGCATCCTGATGGCGGACAACGGCGTCGACGTCTTCGACCCGGAATCGCCGGTGACGCTGCAACTCGGAGGTGGCGGCGTCCTGGAGAGCAGCGGGCCGCGGGTCGGGGTGTCGCAGGCAGCCGATCGACCCTGGCGGTTGTGGCTCACCGGCCGTCCGGAAGTGTCGGCGTTCCGGCGCAGTCCGCGCGCGCCACTCCCGGGCGCGAGCGACTGAGCACACCCCATACGGGAAGATCAACGCATGCCCACGACGATCCTCGACGAGTTGGGCTGGCGCGAACTGATCGCCCAGTCCACCGATATCGACGCGCTTGCCGAAGCGGCCGCGCAGCCGCCGATGACCGTCTACTGCGGTTTCGACCCCACCGCGCCGAGCCTGCACGCGGGAAATCTCGTGCCGTTGCTCACACTTCGGCGATTCCAGCAGGCCGGGCATCGGCCGATCGTGTTGGCCGGCGGCGCGACGGGCATGATCGGTGATCCTCGTGACACCGGCGAGCGGACGTTGAACACCACCGACACCGTCGCGCAGTGGGCCGAGCGGATCCGCGGTCAGCTGGAGCGGTTCGTCGACTTCGATGATTCCGCCAGCGGAGCGGTCGTCGAGAACAACCTGAGCTGGACCTCTCAGCTGAGCGCCATCGACTTCCTGCGCGATGTCGGCAAGCACTTCTCGGTCAACGTGATGCTCGACCGCGACACCATCCGGCGCCGGCTCGACGGGGAGGGCATCTCCTACACCGAGTTCAGCTACATGCTGCTTCAGGCCAATGACTATGTGGAGCTCAACCGGCGGTACGGCTGCGCGCTGCAGATCGGCGGCTCCGACCAGTGGGGCAACATCATCGCCGGCGTGCGCCTGGTCCGTCAGACGGTGGGCGCCAGTGTGCATGCACTGACGGTGCCCCTGGTCACCTCGGCGGACGGTACGAAGTTCGGCAAGTCCACCGGCGGCGGAAGCCTGTGGCTGGATCCCGAGATGACCAGCCCATATGCCTGGTATCAGTACTTCGTCAACACCGCAGACGCCGACGTGATCAAGTACCTGCGCTGGTTCACGTTCCTCTCGGCCGAGGAACTGGCTGAGCTCGATGACGCCACGACGACCCGACCGCATGAGCGGGCCGCGCAGCGCAGATTGGCCCAGGAACTGACCACCTTGGTGCATGGGCAGGCCGCGACTGATGCGGTCGAACACGCTTCGCAGGCGCTGTTCGGCCGCGGTGAACTAGCGCGGCTCGACGAGCCGACACTGGCCGCCGCATTGCGGGAGACCTCGGTAGCCGAACTGGCGCCGGGCGCCCCGGACGGCATCGTCGACCTGTTGGTGGCCACGGGGCTGTCGGCGAGCAAGGGTGCTGCCAAGCGGACGATCGCCGAGGGCGGGGTGTCAGTCAACAACGAGAAGATCGATAGCGAGGACTGGGTGGCACAACCGTCCCACTTCCTGCACGGCCGCTGGCTGGTGCTGCGGCGCGGGAAGCGGAATATCGCTGGGGTACAGCGGGTTTGAGTTTCTGGACGCTGACGAAAACCAGCGTCTAGCAGGCGATTTGACTCCCTGTTAGCACTCACGTAACTTATTCCAAGTCGCCGCGACACGGCCAGCCCGGAGAGCGCGACGATATCCCTGGGAATAACCCTGGAATACAGGGTGTTCCTACTGTCCGCTCTACATCTACGCGGCCTTCGGGTCGCGGGGTAGTTGCGCGGTCGGCAGGATTGCCAGGGCTTGTTGTTTGAGAACTCAATAGTGTGTTTGGTGGTTTTATTGTTTGTTGTTGTTTTTTGCCATGCTTTGATACCCCCGTGTTGGGGTGTGGCTTTTTGTTTTTGATGCCAGTTTTTGGTG
>NZ_VBSB01000022.1 GCF_013337765.1 Mycolicibacterium sphagni | reverse complement strand
CCGAACCACGCGCACACCCCGGCGCTACCGCCGTCGCCAGGCCCTGGTCCGTGGCCTGGCGGCCCTCACCGCGATCCGCTGCGACCCCACCTCGCGGGCCTACTACCAGCGCAAACGAGACGAAGGGAAGCGGGCAATCCCGGCCACCATCTGCCTGGCGCGACGCCGCACCAACGTCCTCTACGCCCTCATCCGCGACAACCGCACCTGGCAACCCGATTCACCCCCGATCGCAACCACTGCGGCTTGACTTCCTCATTGAGAGTCCTTTCCGGCCGCGGTTATCGCGGTGTCTGACGGTGGACGTGCGCAGGGTGAAGTGCCCTGCCGGACTTCGCGGCCGCGGCGTCTCCTGGTGTCGACGAGTGTTGCGCCGCTATGACGTTCTCGTGCGGCTGGACCGCGGCCGCTCCGCCGACGACGACGACACCGTTGATGTTGATTCCGGGACCGGATTTGCTGATGTTCGCCTGGTGTTGGCCGATGGCACCCGCTATCGCGAACGGGCCGGGGCCCGCGGTGACGTTGGTCAGGCTACTGCCGAGGGAGAACGCCAGGTTCGCGGTCGGGTGCGCGAAGATGGGACTCGCGGCGACGGCATTGCCTTCGCCGAAGACGTTGATGGCACTGCTCAGCGATCCCCCGGCGTACGAAGAGTTGGAGTACATCGACGGGTTTCTGCCGAAGGCAGTCAGGGCGAAGTCGAGGGTGCCCTGAGCCCGAGCATCCCCGCGGCTGAGCACGTCCAGGGCCAAGTTGCCATTGCCGTATGCCTCTGCGCCCCCCACGCTGCCGACGACAATGGCGACGTCGCCAATACCGGAGGGTGTGCCGGCGAAGGACAACGATTTCGTACCGAGCGCGAGCGCAGTTGAAAGCGTGCCGTCCGCGTAAGAACTGCCCGCACTGCCGATCGCGGCCGCGGTGTTGAACATCGCGCCGCCCGCTATGCGGGCATTGGCGGTGTCACCGATAGCGAAGGCGCTGCCGAACAGTCCGTCGGCGTGCGCCTGGGCGTTGGTGCCGATCGCGATCGCAATGCTGGTGGGATTGCTGGTACAGGAGGCACTGTTGCCGATTCCGAACAGCGATGCGCAGGTGGCGTTGGCGGCCGGAGCTGAGCCCAGGCTTGCCGCGGTCCATATGGCGGCGCCTACAGCAGTCAGTAGCACTCCTGTGCCGAGGCGGCGTGCTGCGTCGACCCGACTCGTCATCCATGATCCCTTCAACCTGGCCGTGTTCCACGACGTCCGGTCGGAAGCGTAGGGCTCACGCAGCGGCGGCTGAATTGGTAGAAATACCCATTCAGCGCGGGTGTCGGCCGCCGGGCCGACGCGTGAGGGCGAGAGCGTGCCGGCAGTTCTACTGAGAGAACACCGCGTGCACGGCCGCCCGGTCGCCGTCGATGTCGATCTGTGCGGCGACGTCGTCGAGTGTCAGCAGGCCCGTCGCGAGTCCGAGGGTGATCGACGGGTCGGCTCGCAGGACGGCGTCGAATTCGCGCCCGTCGGGCAGGCTCACCTCGACGCCGGATCGCGTGGTGCGCAACTGGATCATTTCGGCGTCGACAGCGATCCCCACCGTGACCGAGCGCGCGGGCTTGCGACCGGTGAACAGTGCGGGTAGCGCCAGCAGAAGCCATTCGGTGCGGAACTCGTCGCCCTGCGCCCCGCGGATCATCAGCGGAGTGGACCAGCGGATGAGCCCCTCGATGGGCTCGCGCAGTTGCGCGCCCCAATCGGTGAGGGCGTAGCTGGTCGCGTTGCCCTCGGCGGACAGTCGCCGTTCGAGGACGCCAGCGGTTTCCAGATCGCGGAGCCGGTCGGTCAGCAGGTTCGTGGCGATGCCCGGCAGTCCGTCCCGCAGCTCGCGGTATCGGGCCGGGGCCACCAGGAGCTGACGGACGATCAACAGATTCCACCGGTCACCCACCACATCCAGGGCGCGGGCCAGGCCGCAGTACTGGCCGTAGTCTCGACTCATCACCACTCCACTTGATAACTTAAAGTGAGCTTGATTATATCAATCAAAGTTCGGCGATAGGGGTGAATATGACGGTGACGGAAAGGCCGGCGTGGGTTGACGATGCGCTGTTCCCATTCGAGAGCAGGTTCGTCGAGATCGACGGCCACAGCGTGCACTACGTGGACGAGGGCTCGGGGCCGGTGTTGCTGTTTCTGCACGGCAACCCGACGTGGTCGTTCGTCTACCGCGAAGTCATCGACTCGCTGCGTGACGAATTTCGTTGTATCGCAGTCGATTACCCGGGCTTCGGGCTGTCGTCTGCGGCTCCGGGCTATCGGTATCTGCCCGTCGAACACGCCGAAGTCATGACCGCCTTCATCGACGCTCTCGGGCTGAGTGGGGTGACGCTGGTGGCCCACGATTGGGGTGGCCCGATCGGGCTGGCGGTGGTCGAACGGCGCAGGGGCGTCTTCGGCCGGGTGGTGTTGGCCAACACCTGGGCCTGGCCGATCGGCGCACCGCACGTGCAGGTCATGTCCCATGTGATGGGCGGGCCGCTCGGTCGCCTGTTGATCCGGCAGTTCAACTTGTTCGTCAACGTGATGATCCCGGCCGGGCACCGGTTGGCCAAACCCAACAGCGCAGAGATGAGCCACTACCAGAAGGCTCTCGACAGCCCCGGTCGGCGCGACGCGTCCGCCATCTTCCCCCGCGAGCTCACCGCCAGCCGGGAGTTTCTTGCCGACGTCGAGGCCGGTCTCGGCGCAATAGCGGACATACCCGCACTCATCATCTGGGGCGATGCCGATATCGCGTTCGGCGACAACGAATTACGGCGCTGGGAGAAGGCGTTCAGCAACCACCGGACTGTGATCCTCAACGGTGCAGGACATTTCGTTCAATCCGATGCGCCCGAACAATTCGCGACGGCCATCCGGGATTGGCGCTAGGGCCAGACCAGGCGTACCGACCACTCCGCGTGCGGAGCGTCGCGCAGCTCGCCGTCTTGGCCTTGCACCAAGGTGAGCAGCTGCACGACCACCCCGGTGAGCTTGCCGCGTTGTGGGTCGACCGTCGGAATCGTCACGGCCAGTTCGGTATTGGGCCGGTGGATGGTGGTGGTCGAGTTGCGCTCGTCTTCGTAGACCCGCAGCAGCCGCCACGGCGCCCGCCCGATGGAGGTCGGCACCGACAGCTGCACGGGATAACGCTCGTTGACCGGCAACTGGCCTTGAGTCTGCGGGTTCTGGCAGTCGTTGAGGTTCACCACGTTGCAGTAGACGAACGGCCCGACCCGCACGGACTGCCCGTGCGAATAGGCACTGATCTCGGGCAGCCGCGATCCGGTGTCGCGGGTCAGCGCCCACGCGCCGACGCCGGCGCCGATCGACGCCAACACGACGAACACCACCAGGAGCCAGCGGACCAACCTTGTCACCGGTTGGTCACCGCCGATGCCCCTTCCGGTTCAGCCAGCACCGGACGGTTACCGCCGAAGCCGGGAATCAATGAATCGCCGCGATAGCTGACGATGGTCTGCGCCAGACCGAGGATAAGCATCGCGCTGATCGCGGTGAAGCCCACCCACAGTTGGGTGGATACCAGCACGCCGAGCGCACCGCCGAGCACCCAGGCCAGCTGCAGCACCGACTCCGAACGCCCAAACGCCGATGCCCGCGATTCCTCGGGCAGGTCGTCCTGCAACGACGCATCCAGGGACGCCTTGGCGATCGCGGTCGCGCCCGAGGTGATCAGCGCGGCCACCGCAACGGTGATCAGGCTGCCGGTGACGGCGGCCACCAGGGCCACCACCGTCACCGCCACCGTCATGCGCGCGACGAGCATCGCCGGCCGGCCCAGCTTCATCCGAGCCGCGGTGAAGTTGCCCGCGAAGTTCCCGATGCCGGCCGCCGCGCCGATCAGACCCAGCATGGCCAACTGCTCCCAGCTGCTGGCGTCGTGCGACTTGGCGACGAACGCCGGGTACAGGAACAGGAACCCGACCATCGCCTTGATCGTGCAGTTGCCCCACAGCGAGGTGATGATGTTGCGGCCCAACGGCTGTCGCCGCGCGCCCATCTTCGTGGCCGGCTGGTGATCGTGCCTATGCAGCGGCCCGGTGTCGCCGTGATAGGTCAGGGTGGCCGGCACCTCGCCTTCGGTCACCTCCACCCAGCGTGGGATCCGCATCGACCACGAGGCGCCGGCGACGGCGATGAAGACGACGACGAACAATGCGCCGGGCAGCTGGAAGACCGTGGTGAGCAGGTACTCCGCCCCGGCGGCGATACCGCCGCCGACGATGGTGCCGCCGATCAGGCCGAACATCGTCAGCCGTGAGTTCACCCGGACCAGGTCGATCGTCGGTGGCATCACTCGTGGGGTGACCGCGCTGCGCAGCACGCTGAAGGACTTTGACAGCACCATCATTCCCAGCGCGCAGGGATAGAGCACCCACGACGGGTAGTTGTTGCTGGCGCCGTCGTAATTCATGATCAGCACGATTCCCAGCCCGGCGCGCAGGATGAACGACATCGCCAGCGCCGCGCGCCTGCCGTGCTGCACACGGTCCAGCGCGGGCCCGATGAGCGGGGCGATCACCGCGAACGGCGCGATCGTGATGAGCAGGTACAGCGCGACCTTGCTCTTGCTCTCCCCGGATGCGGCGGCGAAGAACAACGTGTTGGCCAGGGCCACCGCCATGGCCGAGTCGACCGCGAAATTGGCGACCACCGGCCAGGTGAGTGCGGTCAGGCCCGACTTGTCGGCGCCGTCGGCCGTGGCCGCCCGGTGCACCATCGAATACATCCGCGACCCCATCTCGCGGCTGCGCATCGCCGCGGCACGGGTGACCGTGACACGTTCGCCCGCACCGCCTCCGGCACCGCCACGGGAGCCCGGCGGTGGGCCGGACAGGTTCTCGGTGCGCTGATCCTGATCGCCCAGCGGCGGCAGGTAGCGGTTGGCGCTGGGGATCGGATTGGACCGCCGGGTGGCGCCGGGCCGGCGGAGACCCTCCCCGTCGCTGGGGTAGTTGGCCATGCCGGGGTGTTCGTCCGGGGCGCCGGCCGGCGTGCGGCGATCCGGCCCGAAAGCCGGATTCCCGCGGGGCTCGTCACGGCGGCTTCCAGACACGCCACGATTGTCCCCCATAGCGGCATGTGCGGCGCGCACGTGACCGGTGTGGCTGCACACACGGGCCGTGAGGCAAGATTGGTGACGATGGACAGCTCGATCGACTCTGCAGAACCCACGGCTCCCGCCCACCACGGCGCACCGTCAGAAGCGGCTGCCGCCGTACTGAGCGGTGCCGTCGACCTGGCACGCCAGGCGATCGTGGAGTTCAGCGGCGACACGGTGGGCGAGTACCTCGGCGTCAGCTTCGAGGACGAGTCCGCGGCAACCCACCGCTTCCTGGCGAAGATGCCCGGCTATCAGGGCTGGCAGTGGGCAGTGGTGGTGGCCTGCCCCGGCGCCGATCACGCGACGGTCAGTGAAGTCGTACTGGTGCCTGGCCCGACGGCACTCCTGGCCCCGGCCTGGGTGCCCTGGGAGGAGCGCGTCAAGCCGGGCGACCTGGGCCCGGGTGACCTGCTCGCGCCGCTGAAGGATGATCTGCGGCTGGCTCCGGGATACACCGCGACCGGTGATCCCGCGATCGACGACGTCGCTTACGAAATCGGGTTCGGCCGCCGCCAGGTGCTCAGCGCCCTCGGCCGCGACGAGACCGCGCAGCGCTGGCACGACGGCGACCACGGTCCCGGTGCACCGATGGCTCGCGGGACCAAGCGGGTGTGCCGCGATTGCGGATTCATGGTTCCGCTCGCCGGTGGGCTCGGCGCCATGTTCGGGGTGTGCTGCAACGAGATGTCTGCCGACGCACAGGTCGTCGATTTCGAGTACGGCTGCGGCGCGCATTCGGATACCCCGCCGGCTCCGGGCAGCGGATCGCCGTTGTACGACCCCTATGACGACGGCGTGCTGGAGGTCATCGAGGTCCCGGCGGTTGCCGAGAGCTCCGAGCCGGTCCAGAGCCCCGAGCCGGACGAGAGTTCCGAAGACGTCGCGAGCCCCGAGACGGTCGAACCGGCTTAGCCTTCGGCGGCGGCCTTGATGCGCGCCAGCGAGGTGTTCATACCTTCGACGAGTTCCTTCTCGAAGCCCGGCACCCCACCCATCACGGCATTGACCGTCATGGTCGAGACGGCCTTGACGCCGTTCTCGGCGTGCCGGGTCTCGACGACGCGGGTGCCGGTGGCGGTCGCCTCGAGCTCGTAGCACCAGACGGTGTTGTTGGCGTTCACCCGGAATGCCACCTTGCGCTCCGGGATCAGCTCGGTGATCGTCGAGGTCGTCGGCCAGAACAGGTTGTTGCGCCGGTTCACGTTGAAGGTGCGAGTGCCAGGACGGACCTCGCCGAGTGGCTTCATCAGCCGGCACTGCGGGCTCCACTTGGGCATGTTGCCCAGATCCGAGATCAGCGACCACACCCTGCTGACCGGAGCGTTGATGTCGATCTCTGCTTGTAATAGCGGCGCTGCCATCACTTCTCCTCGTGTTGTCCGATTACCGTGCGGGCGGTTCGAGGCCGGTCTGCGCGCCCCGCGCACCGCGCCGGGCCGCGGTGCGCTGCCACACGAATATCGACGTGCCGACAACTCCGGTGCCCAGCCCCGCAATCGCGATGGGGCGCCACGATTCGAGGGCTCCGACGGTGAACGCCGCGATGGTGGCCAGCGCCCACAGCACGGCGCCGGCGACGATCACCGGCCACGGATCCAGCAGTGCCGCAGGCAACGCCGGCGGCTCGGGTTCGGCCATCGGTGACGGGCTGGGCTCGCGCTGGTCGGAAGGCATTGTCGTCCAAAGTAACCGATCGAGTGGGCGGTCCGCTCAGCACCTCGCCAGTTGCCCGGTTCATCGTTGGTCGAGTGTTGTTGTGTCGTACTGTTTGCGATTGTGTTGGACGGTGACCTGCGGCTTGCCAGTGATCTGTCGCTGGCTGTCATGCGGCTGGCGCGCCAGTTGCGGTTCCGCCGGCCCGAGTCATCGGTCACCCTTTCGCAATTGTCCGCTCTTGCCACCCTGGCCAAAGACGGGGCGATGACGCCCGGTGCGCTGGCCGTCAAGGAGCGGGTGCGGCCGCCGTCGATGACACGGGTGATCGCCTCACTGGTCGACCTTGGTCTGGTGGTGCGCACGTCGCATCCCGCCGACGGCCGCCAGGTGCTGGTGGCGGTGTCCGAGGCCGGAGCGGGACTGGTCGACAGCGAGCGTCAGGCCAGCCAGGAGTGGCTGCGCGGCCGGCTGGCGACCCTGGACAGCGAGGATCGCGACGTCCTGCTGCGCGCCGCAGACCTGATGACCGTGCTCGTCGACGAAGACGCGTGAGCGACAAGGCTTTTCGGGCGCTCGACGTTGTCGACATCACCGACCCCGGTGATCCGCGCGTCGACGACTTCCGCGACCTCAACAGTGTCGACCGCCGGCCCGATCTGCCCAGCGGCAAAGGGCTGGTGATCGCCGAGGGCGTGCTGGTGGCCCAGCGCATGATCGCGTCGCGGTTCACCCCGCACGCTTTCCTGGGCACCGACCGCCGCCTCGCTGAACTGGCCGACGATCTGACCGGGGTACGCGCCCCGTTCTATCGCGCCTCGGCCGAGGTGATGGCCGAGGTGGTCGGTTTCCACCTCAATCGTGGTGTGCTCGGCGCGGCGCGGCGGCCGCCCGAGCTCACGCCGGCCGAGGTGCTCGACGGCGCGCGTACGGTCGCGGTTCTGGAGGGCGTCAACGATCACGAGAACCTCGGGTCGATCTTCCGCAACGCGGCGGGGCTCGGCGTGGACGCGGTGATCTTCGGCACCGGTTGTGCCGACCCGTTGTATCGACGCGCGGTGCGGGTGTCGATGGGACATGCGCTGCTGGTGCCGTTCGCCCGGGCGCAGCAGTGGCCTGCCGACCTCGGTGAGCTGCGCGAGCGCGGGTTCCGGCTGCTGGCCATGACGCCCGATCCGGCGGCACAGACGCTGGCCGATGCGATGACCGGGCTGGCCGATCAGAAGGTCGCGGTGCTGGTCGGTGCGGAGGGGCCGGGACTGACCGAGACGGTGATGCGGGCCAGCGATGTTCGGGTCCGTATCCCGATGTCGCGGGGTACGGATTCGCTGAACGTCGCCACCGCTGCGGCGCTGGCGTTCTACGAACGCGTTAGGTTCGGTGGGCAGGAGCGAAGCGACCCGGCAGGAGATGGAGACCCGTGAACGATCAGTCGACGCCGTGGGGGACCGGTCTGACCGTGTCGGCATTCGTCGCCGCCATCACCGGCGCCGCCGTCGTGGTGCTGAGCATGGGCATGATCCGGGTGCATCCGCTGGTCGCGATCGCGCTCAACCTGATCGCCGTCGGCGGGCTGGCGCCCACGCTGTGGGGTTGGCGGCAGATCCCGGTACGGCGCTGGTTCGTCCTCGGTGCCGGTATCGGCGTCGCCGGAGGCTGGGTCACGCTGCTGGCGTTAACCCTGGCGCAGTAGTTCCGATCAGCGTTCGCCGCTGGACCGCACGCCCAGCAGGACGTCCTCCCAGCCGGGCACCGCGGGCCTGGCCTTGGCGCGCCTGGCGCGGGGGGCCGGAGTCTGAGCGGGAGTAGGCGCGGGGGCCGGCGTCTCCTCGACCGGGGCGGGTGCCGGGGCCGGGGTCTCCTCGAGAGCCAGCTGCGCGACGGGGGCCACCGGTCGCAGCACCGGGCGTTCGAACCCGGGGTCGATCAATTCGCTGGCGGCGTCGTCGAGGGCCGCGACCGTGCCGCCGTGCGCACCCGGGCTGAAGCGGAAGTGGGCGACGTTGTCGGACAGCCCGGCCTGCCAGGCCATCTGCACAACCCAGCGGCCGTCCTCGCCGCGCCACGCATCCCACTCGGTCGCCTCGGGGTTGAGGCCGCGAGCCACCAGGGCTCTGGTGATCGACTCCTGCAGCGATGCCACGGCCGGCCCGTCGGCGAGCACCGGGTGCGCGGCAGAGGCCAGCTCGGCCGCCCGCGCGCGCTCAAGAAGCACCGGGTGGGCGAAGCGCTCGACCTTGCTGATGTCCATGCCGGATGATTGGGCAACTTGCTCGACGGACGCACCCGCTCGGATGCGTGCCTGAATGTCCCTGGGTCGCAACACGCCTTTGCCCTCTTTGTCCCTCAGGGTCTGGCCCAGCGACCGGTCGCCCCGAACGGCGGCGCGCAGTCGATCGTCGACCTGCAGGGTGAACTTGTCGGCCGGGTCGGGACCTTCACAGATGATCTGCCTGCCGTCGACATCGAGTCCGATCACCCTGAGTTCTCGCATGTCGACCTCCTTCTCCGTCCGGAATTTAACCCAGGCGACGGAATATAACGGTTAGGACACGCCGAGCTTTCTTACAGGCGTTCCACAACCCAGTCGACGCACTGCGTCAGCGCCGAGACATCATCGGGCTCGATCGCCGGGAACATCGCGATACGCAGCTGGTTGCGGCCCAGTTTCCGGTACGGCTCGGTGTCGACGATGCCGTTGGCCCGCAGCACCTTGGCCACCGCCGCGGCATCGACTGCATCGTCGAAGTCGATGGTCCCCACCACCTGCGAGCGCAGGGCGGGATCGGTGACGAACGGGGTGGCGAACGAGGATGCCTCGGCCCAGGAGTACAGCCGCTGCGACGAGTCGGCGGTGCGCTTGACCGCCCAGTCCAGTCCGCCGTTGCCGTTGAGCCAGTCGACCTGCTCGGCCATCAGCACCAGGGTGCCGATCGCGGGGGTGTTGTACGTCTGATTCTTCAGGCTGTTGTCGACCGCGATCGGCAGCGACAGGAAGTCGGGCACCCAGCGGCCGGCGGCGGCGATGGACTCGATGCGGGCCAGCGCGGCGGGGGAGACGACCGCCAGCCACAGCCCGCCGTCGCTGGCGAAGTTCTTCTGCGGCGCGAAGTAATAGGCGTCGACGTCGTTGACGTCGACGGGCAGGCCGCCGGCTCCCGAGGTGGCGTCGATGAGGATCAGGGCGTTCCCGGAGTCTGCCGGGCGGCGCACCGGTACGGCGACGCCGGTCGAGGTCTCGTTGTGTGCCCAGGCGATGACGTCGACCGACGGGTCGGACTGCGGCTCCGGGGCGCTGCCGGCGTCGGCCTTGATGACGATCGGGTCGTCGATGAACGGGTTGGCCGTGGCGGCAGAGGCGAACTTCGAGGAGAACTCGCCATAGGTGAGGTGCAGCGAGCGCTTGTCGATCAGGCCGAATGCGGCGGCGTCCCAGAACGCGGTCGCGCCGCCGTTGCCCAGGATCACCTCGTAGCCGTCGGGCAGCGAGAAGAATTCGCGCAGGCCGTCGCGGACCCGCCCGACCAGGTTTTTCACCGGCGCCTGCCGGTGCGAGGTGCCGAACAACGCGGCCGAGTCGCTCAGCGCCTGTATCTGCTCGGGGCGCACCTTCGAGGGGCCGCAGCCGAAGCGGCCGTCGGCGGGCTTCAGGGATTCGGGGATCACGAGATCAGCCATGCCCACAAGCCTAGAAGTCCGCGCGAGCGGATTTCACACCGAGGCGTTCAGCAAACCCGAAAACGGGTATGGACAAGTATGCGATACCGGCGGTACTGTGTGGACAACACCCGCCCGAATGTAAACCTCTCTGAGGAGACTGTCATGGCGAGAACCAAAACCATCCGGCGCTGGCGTCGCAACATGGACGTGCAGGACGACATCGCTTATGTCGAGAAGCTGATGACGTTGTCGGAAGGCTCGGTGCGGCGCAACTTCAACCCCTACACCGACATCGACTGGAACTCGCCCGAGTTCGCCGTGGTTCCGAACGACGAGCGCTGGATACTGCCGGCGACCGACCCGATCGGACAGCACCCCTGGTATCAGTCGCAGCCCAAAGAGCGGCAGATCGAGATCGGCATGTGGCGGCAATCCAACGTCGCCAAGGTCGGCTTGCACTTCGAGTCGATCCTCATCCGAGGATTGATGGAGTACGCCTTCTGGACGCCGAACGGCTCACCGGAGTACCGGTACTGCCTGCACGAGGCGGTAGAAGAGTGCAACCACACCATGATGTTCCAGGAGATGGTGAACCACATCGGCGCCGATGTGCCGGGCATGCCTCGGTTGCTGAAGTGGGTTCAGCCGGCGATTCCGCTTGTCGCGGGGCCGCTGCCGATCCCGTTCTGGTTCGGCATCCTCGCCGGCGAAGAGCCCATCGACCACACGCAGAAAAACGTTCTGCGCGAAGGCAAGTCGCTACACCCGATCATGGAACGGGTGATGGCCATCCACGTCGCCGAGGAGGCCCGGCACATATCGTTCGCGCACGAGTACCTGCGCAAGCGGGTGCCGCACCTGCCGCGGCGCAAGCGGTTCTGGCTGTCGCTCTTCGTGCCGGTGGTGATGCGCGTGCTGTGCTCGGCCATCATCGTTCCGCCGAAGGCGTTCTGGAAGGAGTTCGACATCCCGCGCTCGGTGCGCAAGGAGATTTTCTTCAAGTCTCCGCAGTCGCGACAGATGTTGCGCGACATGTTCGGCGATGTCCGCATGCTCGCCACCGACACCGGGCTGATGAACCCGCTCGCCAAGCTCATCTGGCGGATCTGCCGAATCGACGGACCGCCGAGCCGCTACCGCAGCGAGCCGCAGCGCCGGCATGTCGTGAGCGCCGCGTAAGCGCACGCCTATGCCGCACATCATCACCCAGTCGTGCTGTAGCGACGGGTCCTGCGTCTACGCCTGTCCGGTCAACTGCATCCACCCCAGTCCCGACGAGCCGGGCTTCGCCACCGCCGAGATGCTCTACATCGATCCGGTGGCCTGCGTGGACTGCGGCGCGTGCGTCAGCGCGTGTCCGGCCGGCGCTATCGCGCCCGACAGCAAACTCACCGACGAGCAGTTGCCGTTCATCGCGCTCAACGCCGCCTTCTATCCTGAGCGGCCCGCCGGTGTGAAGCTGCCGCCGACCTCCAAGCTCGCCCCGGTGCTGCCCGCGCCCCAGGTGCGCCGTGGCGAGGCGGAGCTCACGGTCGCGGTGGTTGGGTCGGGGCCCGCGGGGATGTACGCCGCCGACGAGTTGCTCACGCAGAAGGGGGTGCGGGTCAACGTCTTCGACAAGCTGCCCACCCCGTTCGGCCTGGTGCGCGCCGGTGTGGCGCCCGATCACCAGAACACCAAGGGTGTGACGCGGATCTTCGAGCGGATCAGTCAACGGTCACGATTCTCCTTTTACCTGAATGTCAAAGTGGGACAGCATATTTCGCACGCCGAATTGTTGGAGCATCACCACGCCGTGCTGTACACCGTCGGTGCGCCCGACGACCGCAGGCTCGACATCGCCGGGATGGAGCTGCCGGGAACCGGTACCGCCACCGAGACCGTCGCGTGGATCAACGGCCATCCGGACTTCGCCGGGCTGACCGTCGACCTTCGCCACGAACGTGTCGTGGTGATCGGCAACGGCAACGTCGCGCTCGACGTGGCCCGGATCCTCACCGCTGACCCAGATGACTTGGCTCGCACCGATATTTCCGATACCGCACTGAGCGCTTTGCGGCGCTCGGCCGTGCGCGAGGTCGTGATCGCCGCGCGCCGCAGGCCGGTCGACTCGGCATTCACGCTGCCCGAGCTGATCGGGCTGACGTCGTCGGCCGAGGTGGTACTGTCCGCCGACGACCACGACCTCGTCGAGCAGGATCTGGCCAGCGCCACCGACCCCGTCACCGTGGGCAAGCTCGAGATACTGGCCAAACTGCCCGTTGCCGCCGCTATCGCCGCGCGCCCGCGAATCCGGTTGGCCTACCGGCTGACTCCGCACCGGGTGCTCGGCACCGGGCGAGTGAGCGGAATCGAATTCCACCGCACCGGCACCGACGAGGCGGTGCAGCTCGACGCCGGGCTGGTGCTCACCTCGATCGGATACCGCGGCGCGCCGATCGACGGCCTGCCGTTCGACGACACGGCGGCCGTCGTCCCCAACCGGGACGGCCGGGTGATCGACCCAACCACCGGTGCCGCCGTCACCGGTGCGTACGTCGCGGGCTGGATCAAGCGCGGGCCGACGGGCTTCATCGGCACCAACAAATCCTGTGCGATGCAGACCGTCTCGAACCTGGTCGACGACTTCAACGCCGGCCGTCTCGGCGACCCCGCCGTGCGACCGGCCGTGCTGGACAAGCTGATTCGCTCGCGCCAACCGGATCTGGTCGATCTGGCCGGCTGGCGTGCCATCGACGCGGCCGAGACCGCCCGCGGCGATGCCGAGGGCCGACCGCGGGTGAAGTTCACCGAGGTGGCTGACATGGTGGCGGCCGCCGCCACCGCGCCGGAACCGCCGCTGGCCCGACGGCTGTTGGCCGGACTGTTGCGCTAGGGCTCAGGCCTTGTCTCGCAAGTAGTTCAGCACCGCAGCCCAGTCGGGAAACGCCGTGGATCCACGTAGTCTAATTAGATACGGGACTCCACTCACCCTCGAATTGCTCGGCGCCGTTGTTGGGCCGATCGTCGACGAGGAAGTCGCCGCGGTTGAGATCTTTGTGGTGAGTGAGGATGAGCCGCTTGTAGGCCGGTGAATCCTCGTCAGTGCCGAGGTGTTCGTGCACCCATTCGATCTTGTGCTGCCAGCCCGACGGATTGCGCCACGGTGCTGTCGAGAGCAGATAGGTGTCGAACAGGGCCGACAGTTCGACGAAGGCCTCGATCGCGCCGGGCATCGATCGCATCAATGCGAAGATGCCCGGCGCCTCGTCCATCCGGCCGCGGTACTTGTCCACCACGACCTGGTCGAGGCCCTCGATGCGATGGCCGAAGTCGACCATCGTGTTGTCGAGGTCGATGTAGAGGATCTTGCGGCGATCTGGCGTCACCTGAGCATCATGCCTGGCTCATGGCCTGTTGGATCTCCTCGTAGCTGACCTCGCGCACCGGTTGCCCCAGCGACCACTGATGCCCGAACGGGTCGCGGACCATGCCGTACCGATCGCCCCAGAACTGGTCGTCGAGCGGCATCACCACGGTGGCGCCGGCGTCGACCGCTTGCTGAAACTTGTCATCGACGTCGGTCACGGTCAGGTGGATGGTCACCGGCGTGCCACCGAGCGCCGGCGGCGTGGTCGACTTGCCATCCGTCATCTCCGGGAAATCATCGTTGAGCATCACGATCGCCCCGTTGATCTCGACCGCGGCGTGGATCAGCTTGCCGTCAGGGCGGGGGACCCGGCCGATTTCGACGCCACCGAAAGCCTTGACATAGAAGTCAATTGCGGCGGCCGCGTCATCGACGACCAGGTGCGGGGACAGTGCGGGTTTTACGTCGATCGCCATAACAGCCTCCTGTTGGTTGAGGCGGCCAAGCGGGCCGCCACCGGTATAGACATCGCGGGCGGGCGGAACTCATCACCCACGCCCGATGCAACCACCGGCCACCGACAGAAAATGGAGTACGGTTCGGGCTGACACCGGGAGGCCAACGATGACCACCACAACAGTGCCGCGGTCCAGCCCCGCCGAGACCCGGCGGGCGATCTGGAACACGATCCGTGGGTCATCGGGCAACCTGGTCGAGTGGTACGACGTTTACGTCTACACCGTGTTCGCGACGTATTTCGAGGGCCAGTTCTTCGACGAGTCCGAGAAGAACTCGACGGTGTACGTGTATGCGATATTCGCGATCACATTCGTGATGCGTCCCGTCGGGTCATGGTTTTTCGGCCGCTTCGCCGACCGGCATGGCAGACGTGCGGCGCTGACGGTGAGCGTGTCGCTGATGGCACTGTGCTCCTTGATGATTGCGGTGGTGCCGTCGCAAGCGGTGATCGGGATGGCGGCGCCGATCGTGCTCGTCGTCGCTCGATTGGTACAGGGCTTCGCAACCGGCGGTGAGTACGGCACGTCGGCGACGTATATGTCCGAGGCCGCGACCCGAGAGCGGCGCGGGTTCTTCTCGTCGTTCCAGTACGTGACGCTGATCGGTGGGCACGTGCTGGCGCAGTTCACGCTGCTGATCCTGCAGTCGCTCCTCAATGATGACCAGTTGCGCGAATTCGGTTGGCGTATCGCGTTTGCCGTGGGTGGCGTCGCGGCGGTGGTGGTGTTCTGGTTGCGACGCACCATGGACGAGTCGCTGTCCGAGGACGTCATCGAGGCGGCCAAGGCGGGGCAGGACGCCGGGGCCGGGTCCATGCGGGCACTGCTGACGGACTACTGGCGGCCGTTGCTGCTGTGCTTCCTCATCACGCTTGGCGGCACGGTGGCGTTCTACACCTACAGCGTCAACGCGCCGGCGATCGTCAAGACCGCGTTCAAGGGCGAGGGCATGACGGGTACCTGGGTGAACCTGACCGGGCTGGTTTTCTTGATGTTGCTTCAGCCGGTGGGCGGGATCATCAGCGACCGGATCGGCCGCAAGCCGATGTTGGTGTTCTTCGGTGTGGGCGGGGTGTTCTACACCTATGTCCTCATCACGTACCTGCCCCAGACACGCTCGCCGCTGGCGTCTTTCGCGCTGGTCGCAGTCGGTTATGTGATCCTGACGGGGTACACCTCGATCAACGCGCTGGTCAAGTCGGAGCTGTTCCCGGCGCAGGTGCGGGCGCTCGGTGTGGGAGTCGGCTATGCGCTCGCGAACTCCATCTTCGGCGGGACGGCGCCGCTGATCTACCAGGCGGCCAAGGAGCATAGTCAGGTACCGCTGTTCATCGGCTATGTCACGGTCTGCATCGCGGTGTCGCTGGTGGTGTACGTGTTCTTCCTGCGCAATAAGGCCGAGACGTATCTGGATCGGGAACGGGGTTCGGCGTTCAGGGCATGAGCAGCGATACAGCAGCGCTAGACGGTGCCGGATTGTCTAGCTCCTCCTCCGCCTCGTTCCTCGGCGGCATCGGTCGCTAGACGGTCGCGTGCGCGATCTCGTTCCAACCGTCGACGGTCTCCACCGAGCGCGGTTCCGGCCCCACATAGATCGCCGACGGGCGCACCAGCTTGCCCAGACGCTTCTGCTCGAGGATGTGGGCGCACCATCCAGCCGTTCGGCCGCAGGTGAACATCGCAGGCATCATCTTCGCCGGGACCTGGGCGAAGTCGAGGATGACGGCGGCCCAGAACTCGACATTGGTCTCGATGGCCCGGTCCGGCCGGCGTTCGTGCAGTTCGGCCAGCGCCGCCTGCTCGAGCGCGACGGCCACCTCGTAGCGCGGCGCGGCTAGCCGCTTGGCCGTCGCGCGCAGCACCCGCGCGCGGGGGTCCTCGGCCCGGTAGACCCGGTGGCCGAAGCCCATCAGCTTTTCGTTGCGGTCGAGCACACCCTTGACCACCGCGCGGGCATCCCCGGCGCGCTCGACCTCTTCGAGCATCGGCAGCACCCGGGCGGGCGCCCCGCCGTGCAGCGGGCCACTCATCGCGCCGATCGCACCCGAGAGCGCGGCCGCGACATCAGCCCCGGTGGAGGCGATCACCCGCGCGGTGAAGGTCGAGGCGTTCATCCCGTGCTCGGCCGCCGACACCCAATAGGCATCGATGGCTTCGACGTGCCGCGGATCCGGGTCGCCCTGCCAACGCGTCATGAAACGCTCTGTGACAGTGGAGCATCCGTCGATCACGCGCTGCGGAACCGCAGGCTGGTAGATCCCGCGGGCGGACTGGGCGACATACGACAACGCCATCACCGACGCACGGGCGAGGTGATCGCGGGCGGTCTCGCCGTCGATGTCCAGCAGCGGCGCGTAGCCCCAGATCGGTGCCAGCATCGCCAGGCCGGCCTGCACGTCGACGCGCACGTCGCCGGTGTGAATCGGCAGCGGGAACGGCTCGGCGGGCGGCAGGCCATCGCCGAACCGCCCGTCGACCAACAGGGCCCAGACGTCGCCGAACGTGACCCGATTGCCGACCAGATCCTCGATATCGACACCGCGATACCGCAGCGCACCACCGTCTTTGTCAGGCTCGGCGATCTCGGTGGTGAACGCCACCACCCCTTCCAGGCCGGGCACGAAATCGTCGGGTACCACAGTCATGACGTGGATTCTCCCACTCGCCGATCGGGCCGCCGCTACCGGTCGGTAACAGCCGGCCGCGGGCTTGCGGCGTACCGTGGATCCGTGGAAATCCCTGACGGTGATCACCTGGCGGCGATGCGAGTGGAGTACGGCTCCGTCGAGAAGGACGGCAGCACCGACCTCGACGTCGACTGGCTCGCGCAGGGCTGGCTTGCCTTGTTGCACAGGTGGATAGCCGAGGCGGAAGCGGCCGGGGTCGCCGAACCCAACGCTATGGTGCTGGCCACCGTCGATTCGGGAAGACCGGTCAGCCGCGCGGTGTTGTGCAAAAGCGTGGACGAGACCGGTATCACCTTCTACACCAACTACGACTCCGCCAAGGGCACCGAGCTCGCGGCGACACCGTACGCCGCGGTGACGTTTCCCTGGTTCGCCCTGGGACGCCAGGTACACATCCGCGGCGCGGTGACCAAGGTGACCGCCGAGGAGACCGCCCAGTACTGGGGGTGGCGGCCGCGCGGGTCACAGCTGGGTGCGTGGGCGTCGGCGCAGTCCCGCCCGATCGGCTCCCGCGCCGAGCTCCTGGGTCAGCTTGCGCAAGCGACCGAACGCTTCGCCGGTGACGAGCACGTTCCGGTGCCCCCGCACTGGGGTGGCTACCGGATCGCCCCTGAGGTCGTCGAGTTCTGGCAGGGCCGAGAGAACCGGGTCCACAACAGGATTCGGGTAACAGGCGGGACGCGCATCGAGCGGCTGCAGCCCTAGGTGGCGCGGCTGTTCGCCGACACCACCCCCCTGAGGACGCCGGATTTCCGCCGGCTGTGGGTGGCCGGCATCGTCACGGTCATCGGGGCCAACCTCACCATCTTCGCCGTCCCCGTGCAGCTGTACGCACTCACCCAGAACTCGGCGTACGTCGGCCTGTCCGGGGTGTTCGCCCTGGTTCCGCTGATCGTGTTCGGCCTGCTGGGCGGGGCCTGGGCCGACGCCATGGACCGGCGCGTGCTGCTCATCATCACCTCGTGCGGGCTGGGGGTGTCCTCGGTGCTGTTGTGGCTGCAGGCCGCGCTCGGGGTGAACAACGTGTGGGTGGTGCTGTGTCTGTTGTCGGTTCAGCAGGCCTTCTATGCGATCGACAGCCCAACCCGCTCGGCAGCGGTACCGCGGATGATCCCGGGTGGCCAGCTGGCGGCCGCCAACTCCCTGAACTTCACCGTGTTCCAGTTCGGCGCCATCGTCGGCCCGCTGATGGCCGGTGTGATGCTGCGTTGGGTTGACCTGTCCACGCTTTATCTGATCGATGCGCTCACCTGTGTCGTGCCCATCTGGGTGGCCTGCCGACTCGCGCCGATACCGCCCACCGTCGGCGGGCGGGGTATGGGATTCGATGCCATTCGCTCCGTGCTCGACGGCTTCCGCTTCCTGTCCGGCAACAAGGTCGTGCTGATGTCCTTCGTCGTCGACCTGATCGCGATGATCTTCGGCATGCCGCGGGCGTTGTTCCCGGAAATGGCGCACCAGAGTTTCGGCGGGCCCATCGAGGGCGGCACCACCGTGGCGCTCCTGGCGGCCGCGATGTCGATCGGCGCCGTCCTGGGCGGAGTGTTCTCCGGCTGGTTTCCTCGCATCGAACGCCAGGGTTTGGCCGTGGTGATCTCGATCGTGGTGTGGGGCGCGGCGATGATCGGTTTCGGTGTGGCCGGTGGGCTGGCGCACGGCCATGCCGGCACGATGCTGTGGATTGCGGTGGTGTTCCTGGCTATTGGCGGCGCCGCGGACATGGTGTCGGCGGCGTTCCGGTCGACGATTCTGCAGCAGGTGGCCTCCGACGATCTGCGCGGCCGGCTGCAGGGCGTGTTCACGGTCGTCGTCGCCGGTGGTCCCCGGCTTGCGGACGCGGCACACGGCGCGGCGGCCGCGATGGTCGGCACCACCATCGCCGCGGCAGGCGGGGGAGCGCTCGTGGTGGTCGGCGTCATCATCGCCGCCGCGGCGGTCCCCGTTTTTGTCCGCTACCGGGTGAATCTGGCGAATCCGTAAGCGTGCGTATTCCGACTACGATTGCTCAGGTGGCCGACGGCATCGCGCAGGCACTACCTGGGCTGCGCGAACGAAAGAAGCAACGAACCCGCGCCATGCTGGTCGATGCCGCGGTGAAGCTGTGTATCGAGCGCGGCTACGACAACACCACCGTTGAGCAGATCGCGGCGGCCGCCGAGGTGTCGCCGCGCACCTTCAGTCGGTATTTCCCGACCAAGGACTCGGTGATGATGACCGTGCTCGACGACTTGGTCAACGCCGCGGTCGCCGAGCTGGCCAGGATCGACATGGGAGTTCCGCCGCTGACCGCGCTCGCTCGCGCGCACGCCCAGGCGCTGCGCCGGGTCCCCTCCGGCGAGGTGACGGAGCTGACCACTCACCGCTTGGTGCTGATGGTCAACGTCATCTCCTCGTCGAGCGCCCTGCGGCTGGCGGCAGCCGCGACCCGGCTGCACCCACTGGTACTCGGAGTCGCGGCCCGCCTCGGTGTCGACCCGCGGGACCGGCTGGTGGCGCTGATCGTGTCGGTGTGGGGTGCGATCACCGCAGGCGCATGGGGCCACCTGGTGATCGGGCCTGACGATTACGACGAGTGCGCGGCCATCATGGCCGATCGGCTGGACAGCACTTTCACAGAATTTGTCGATATCGCCGCGCTGGAAGTGCGATCGGGGCTACCCTCTACCCCTTGACGTCGGGGGGCTCGCGAGAGGCGAGGGGGTGGCGCGACGTGGCTGTTGTCGCGAACGCTGCCGCCACCGGCCTCCGTGAACTGAAAAAACAGCGAACCCGCGCGACGTTGATCGACGTCGCGATCCATCTCTGTATCGAGCAGGGCTACGACAACACGACCGTCGAGCAGATCGCGGCCGCGGCGGAGATCGCGCCGCGCACGTTCAGCCGTTACTTCCCGAGCAAAGAGGCGGTCATCGTCGCCATCCTCGGCGAGGTCGCCGACGATGTGGCCGGCTGCTACGCCCGTCAGCCGACCGATATCACCCAGTACGAGGCCCTGGCCCGCGCTCACCTGGAGACCTTCCGCAGCGCCCAGTACGGTGACCCGAATTCGGTGGCGTTCGAACGGATGCGACTGTTGCTGACGATCGTGAACTCCGCCCCGGCGATCGGCCTCGGGCCGTTCATGTTCAGGGCGGACGGCTTTCATCACGAGGCGATCGACGTCGCGGCGCAGCGGATGGGGGTCCCCACGGGTCACCCGGCCATCCGCATCCTCTTCGACACCTGGGCGGTGGTGATGGGAGTGGCCTGTCACGGCCTCGGCGCCCCGGGTGGACCGCCGGTCGAGCCCGACGTCCTGTGCAACCGAATCGAGTCGGTGTACGGCGTTTTCACCCAGCTCTGGCGACCCTGACCCACCCCCCGCCAACCCCCCGCGGGCGGGGCGGCAGAATAACGACTACCTTCACCTAGTACGGACGCCTCCGCCGGCGTCGAAGAGCTCAGAAGGGGTTCCTGTGGCCGCAACCGACGAGACCGCCACCCTGAAGTACCCGGGCGGCGAGTTGGATCTGGAGGTCGTGCATGCGACCGAAGGGTCTGATGGGATCGCCCTGGGCTCGTTGCTGTCCAAGACCGGTTACACCACGTTCGACCAGGGTTTCGTGAACACCGCGTCGACCAAGAGCGCCATCACCTACATCGACGGTGATGCGGGGATCCTGCGCTATCGCGGATACCCGATCGAGCAGCTCGCCGAGAAGTCGACCTTCATCGAGGTGAGCTACCTCCTGATCTACGGCGAGCTGCCGACCACCGAGCAGCTCGAGAAGTTCACCACCCAGATCCAGCGGCACACGCTGCTGCACGAGGACCTCAAGCGGTTCTTCGACGGCTTCCCCCGCAACGCCCACCCGATGCCGGTGCTGTCGAGCGCGGTCAACGCCCTCTCGGCCTACTACCAGGACTCGCTGGACCCGCTGGACAACGAGCAGGTCGAACTGTCGACGATCCGGCTGCTGGCCAAGATGCCGACCATCGCGGCGTATGCCTACAAGAAGTCGGTCGGCCAGCCCTTCCTCTACCCGGACAACTCACTGACCCTGGTGGAGAACTTCCTGCGGATGACGTTCGGTTTCCCCGCCGAGCCCTACGAGGTGGATCCCGAGATCGTCCGCGCGCTGGACATGCTGCTGATCCTGCACGCCGACCACGAGCAGAACTGCTCGACCTCGACGGTGCGGCTGGTGGGTTCCTCGCAGGCCAACCTGTTCACCTCGATCTCGGGCGGTATCAACGCGCTGTGGGGCCCGCTGCACGGCGGCGCCAACCAGGCGGTGCTGGAGATGCTGGAGAAGATCCGGGCCGGCGACGACGACGTGCAGACCTTCGTCAAGAAGGTCAAGAATCGCGAAGACGGTGTGAAGCTGATGGGCTTCGGACACCGGGTCTACAAGAACTACGACCCGCGGGCGCGCATCGTCAAGGAGCAGGCCGACAAGATCCTGGGCAAGCTCGGCGGCGACGACGAGCTGCTGGACATCGCCAAACAGCTCGAAGAGATCGCGCTCACCGACGATTTCTTCATCGAGCGCAAGCTGTACCCGAACGTCGACTACTACACCGGCGTGATCTACCGCGCGATGGGCTTCCCGACCCGGATGTTCACCGTGTTGTTCGCCCTGGGCCGGCTGCCGGGCTGGATCGCGCACTGGCGGGAGATGCACGACGAGGGCAGCAGCAAGATCGGCCGCCCACGCCAGATCTACACCGGGTACACCGAGCGCGACTACGCCGCCATCGACGGCCGCGGCTGATTTTCCTGCGCGAGCAGACATAAAAGTCCTCCGACACACGGCGTGTCGGGGGACTTTGTGTCTGCTGGGCCACAGCAGCTTGACCCTTTAACAGTTGTAGTTTCACAATGGTTGTGTGATTACAACTGTCAGTGAGCTGAGCGCGCGGCGCAAGACCATCATCTTGGCGACCTGCTGCCTGAGCCTGCTGATCGTGTCGATGGACGCGACGATCGTGAACGTCGCGATCCCCGCGATCCGCACCGACCTGCACGCCACGCCCTCGCAGATGCAGTGGGTCATCGACATCTACACCCTGGTCCTCGCTTCGCTGCTGATGCTGTCGGGGGCGACCGGTGACCGGTTCGGTCGCCGTCGGGTGTTCCAGATCGGCCTGGCCGCCTTCGCGCTGGGCTCACTGCTGTGCAGTCTGGCGCCGGACATCGACACGCTGATCGGCGCTCGGCTGATCCAAGGCCTCGGCGGCTCGATGATGAATCCCGTTGCGCTGTCGATTATTTCGCAGATCTTTGTCGGACGGGTGGAGCGCGCCCGCGCGTTGGGCCTGTGGGGTGCGGTGGTCGGAATCTCGATGGCACTTGGTCCCATCGTGGGTGGTTTCCTCATCCAGGCGATCAGCTGGCGCGCGGTGTTCTGGATCAACCTGCCGATCTGCGCGGCGGCGATCATCCTCACCGCGATCTTCGTTCCCGAGAGCAAGTCGGCCACCATGCGCGATATCGATCCGGTCGGCCAGCTGCTGGCCGTGCTGGCGTTGTTCGGCGTGGTGTTCGTGCTCATCGAGGCGCCAGGGCTGGGCTGGACGAACCCGCGCATCCTCGCGATCGCGGCGGGCGCGGCACTGGCCCTGGTGGCATTCCTGCGCTACGAGTCCCGCCGCCACGATCCCTTCATCGATCTGCGGTTCTTCCGCAGCATCCCGTTCTCGTCGGCTACGGTCACTGCCGTGTGCGCCTTCGCCGCCTGGGGGGCCTTCCTGTTCATGATGTCGCTCTACCTACAGGGCGAGCGCGGCTACTCGGCCGCCCACACCGGCCTGATCTACCTGCCGATCGCGATCGGCGCCCTGTTCTTCTCACCGCTGTCGGGCCGGCTGGTCGGCCGCTTCGGCGCCCGCCCGTCGCTGCTGGTCTCGGGAATCCTGATCACCGCCGCGTCGGTGATGCTGACGTTCCTGAACGCCACCACCCCGATCTGGGAGCTGCTGGTGATCTTCACCGTGTACGGCATCGGCTTCGGCATGGTCAACGCGCCGATCACCAACGCCGCGGTGAGCGGGATGCCGCGTGACCGGGCCGGCGCCGCATCGGCGGTGACCTCGACCAGCAGGCAGGTCGGGGTGAGTATCGGTGTGGCACTGTGTGGTTCGGTCGCCGGCTCGGCACTGGCGGTCGCCGGGGCGGACTTCACGTCGGCAGCCCGGCCGCTGTGGTGGGTCAGCATCGGGCTGGGTCTGGTGATCACCCTGCTGGCCGTGGTCTCCACGTCGGGCCGCGCCACGCTGTCTGCGCAAAAGCTGGCCCCGCTGATCGAGGACAGAAGAATCGGGGCCACCCATGTCGGGTAATCCGGTGGCCGATCAGGTGTGGCGATCGATGTCGAGCCTGGTACTGGACAACAAGGACGGCTGGCGCCGCGCTGTCGTGGATCGAACCGGCTTGCCGTTCAGCAGGATTCGGATCCTGCGCAGGCTCGCGTCACAACCGATGACGGTCAAGGAGGTCGCCGAGGCGGCGACGATCGATGCCCCGGCCGCAACGGTGGCGGTCAACGATCTGGAGGCACGCGGCCTGGTGGACCGTCAGCCCCATCCGGACAACCGGCGCTGCAAGCTGGTGTCGCTGACCGAGGCGGGCCGCGACGTCATCGCCGTGCTCGACGACACCGACGACCCCGCCCCCGCGGCGCTGGCTGCGCTGGACGAACAGGATCTTGCGGCGTTGCGCAGGATCCTGGCGCGCCTGATCAGCTGAGGTAGTCCTCGACTTCGTCACCGGGGCGCACGCTGGCGTCGCTGGGATTGCCGCCGGTCTCCCGCAGTGCCCGACGCTGGCGAAGCAGGTCCCAGCACTGGTCCAGCTCGACCTCGATCGCCCGCAGGCGCGCGTTCTCCTCCGACTCGTCGATCTGACGATGTACCAAGCGTTCACGCAGTTCGCGCTCCTGGGCCACGAGGTCGTGGATGCGCGCGAGCGTTTCGTTGTCTGATGCCACGGTTCCAGTGTGCCCGAGGATGCTCTCGTTAGAACGGCGAAGCGAGAACCGCAGCGAACTCGGTGCAGAACCAGTCGACATCGGAACTCGAGAAGACCAGCGGCGGGCGGATCTTCAGCACATTGCCGTCCCTGCCGCACACCGAGATCAGCACCCGCCGCTCCCGCATCGCGTTGACCAGTGCCCTGGCGCCTGCCCGATCCGGTGCGCCGGTGTCGGAGATGACCTCGACGCCGACGTAGAGGCCGGTGCCGCGGACATCGCCGATGCGTGGATGCTCCGCGCCGAGGGCGGCCAGTTCGGTGCGCAGCTGGGTGCCCACCTCGTCGGCGTTGCGCATCAGTTTCTCGTCCTCGATGACGTCGAGGACGGCCGCCGCCGCGGCGACTGTCACCGGGTTACCGCCGAAGGTGTTGAAGTACGGCACCCCGCGGGCGAAGGCGTCGAGGATGTCGGAGCGGGCCGCCATCGCCGCGATCGGCAGGCCGTTGCCCATCGGCTTGCCCATGGTCACCAGGTCGGGGACGACGCCGTGGCGCAGGAAGCCCCACATCGCCTCGCCGGTGCGGGCGAACCCGGGTTGGACCTCGTCGGCGATGAACACCCCGCCCGCGCGGTGCACCGCCTGGACCGCGGGGGCCAGCACCGAGGGGTCGGGGTAGATGCCGTCGGAGGAGAAGATGGTGTCCACGATCAGGGCGGAAAGCCCGACGCCGGCGGTCTTCAGCTCGGCGATGGCGGCGACGACGTCGTCGGTGAAGTTCGCGGCCAGCTCGCCCGCCGGGACCCGGTAGCTGTCCGGCGGGGGGATCGCCCGGACGTGTTCACCGAGGGCCGTCGCTCCGCCGATGGACGGCGAGATCGCGGTGACGGCGGCCGTATTGCCGTGGTAGGCGTCGCTGGTGACGATGACACCGGTTGCCCCCGTGTGCATTTCGGCGACCCGCAGGGCCAGGTCGTTCACTTCCGAGCCGGTGCAGGCGTACATCACCTGATCGATCTGCTCGGGCATCGTGTCGAGCAGCCGCCGGCTGTACTCGACGATGCCGCCGTGCAGATAGCGGGTGTGAGTGTTGAGGGTGGACAGTTGCCTGCTGACGGCCTCCACCACGTGCGGGTGGCAGTGGCCGACGCTGGCGACGTTGTTGTAGGCGTCGAGATAGCAAGCGCCGTCGGCGTCGTAGAGCCGGGTGCCCTCGCTGCGAACCAGGTGCACCGGCCGTTGATAGAACAGCCGGTACGCTGGGCCCAGCATGCGGTCACGGGCCGCGATCAACGATTCGGTGGCGGGATCGACCGGGTGATCCGCGGAATAGCTGTTGGAATCCATGATGTTCGAGAAACTCATAGCGCTATTCCTTCGCCTCGTTGACGCGACCCGTGACTGCATCCACTACCGCTCGTGTGCCTCCTCGAGCACCGTCCGGCCCAGTTCCGAATAGCGCTGCGGCGACTTGTATTTCAGAACCACCGCCAAAAAGATGCCACCGATGCCGACCACCGCGACCACATACGGGATCGAGGTGAAGACCCAGTCGGAGGCGGCGGTGCCCGCCGCGAACGACGCGTTCTTGCCCAGCAGGTAGATCACGTAGAGCATGCCGAGCCCGCCCAGCAGTGGTGCAAGGAAGGTACGGAACCAGTTGGCGGTCTCAGGGTGATTCTTGCCGACGTGGAAGTAGGCGATCACCGCGAACGCGGCCAGCGCCTGCACGAGCAGGATCGCGGTGGTGCCGAGCAGTGCCATCAGTCCGTACAGCCCGGTGTAGGGGTCACGACCGGTCAGCGCGAAGAACAGCACCACGACGGTGGCGAAACCGGTCTGCACGAAACCGGCGATGTGCGGGGAGCCGTGCGACGGGTGGGTGGCACCGAGCGTCTTGCGCATCCCGGGGATGACGTTCTCCCGGCCGATCGCGTAGATGTACCGGGCGGCGCAGTTGTGGAACGCCATACCGCAGGCGAACGAGCCGGTCATCAGCAGGATCTTGAACAGATCGACCGCCCAGGTGCCCAGGTGCGCACCGACCGGGCCGAAGAAGATGTCACCTGCCGTCGTCGAATCCTGCGCCAGCGCAACGGCATTCTCCGGTCCGGTGCCCACGATCGCGAGCCACGAGATGATGACGTAGAACACGCCGATCCCGATCACCGAGCTGATGACTGCGATCGGGATGATCTTCTTCGGGTTCTTGGACTCTTCGCCGTACATCGCGCTCGACTCGAAACCGACCCAGGACCAGAACGCGAAGAACAGGCCGATGCCTGCCGAGCCCGCCACCGTGATCATGCTGCCGTCGGCGCCGGCGACCGCACCGGACAGGTTCTGAAATGCGTTGAGCGGATTGAGCGATCCCCACGACCAGCCCTGCGGACCGCCGCCGGTGAACAGCACCGACAGCGCCATCAGCGAGAGCATGACGATCTCGGTGATCAGGAACACCCCGAGCACCCGGGCGGCGACGTTGATGTCGAAGTAGGTGAGCAGGGCGTTGATCGCGAGCATCGCGATCGCGAACACGATCCACGGGATGTTCACGTGGAAAAGCGAATTGAACGTGTCATTGCCGAAGAAGGCGAAGATCCCGATCAGCGAGGCCTCGAACACCATATAGGCCATGGCCGTCAGGAAGCCGGCGCCGAGTCCGACGATGCGGCCGAGGCCGTGCGAGATGTAGCCATAGAACGCGCCGGTTGCGGTGATGTGCTTGCTCATTGCCGCGTAGCCGATCGCGAACAGCGTCAACACGATGGTGGCGACGAAGTACCCGGCGGGGGCGTAGATGCCGTTGCCGAATCCGACCGCGATCGGCACATTGCCGACCATCGCGGTGATGGGTGCGGCGGTGGCGACGGCCATGAACAGGACGCCGATCAGCCCGACTGCATTGGGCTTGAGCCGCTGGACGGTCTCGGTGCTCGCCGTAACGGGCGGATCGATGATGTCGCTCATAGTGTGAATATCCAATCTGATGCGTGACTGGGGGTCGCGCCGGTTTTTGGTCTGGTTTGAGCTGGTCTGGTTTAGCCGGATGCGGGTGTACCCGGGGAGCGAGGGCAATGTCGACAACGGCTCTGTGGTGCGACGACGACATTGTTACCTCTGCCAGATCGCCTGGTCAACAGGAACAATCGTGTCAATACCGGCCGAATGTTTCGGCTTTGTTTCTCTGAGCCGGGGTAGGAAACAACGACGTTAAGAGTGTCGATTTGGTCTGCTTGGTGCGCGGTTATGGTCCACACTGGTCGCATGCCGGGACTGCCGCCGACTCATGAGTTGTTCGCGCGCGCTGCCCTCCCCGCCTACGGTCGCGACGGCGAGACGCCGCTGCGGCTGCTCAGCCTCTCCGAGAACGCCACCTACCTGGTGGATGACGACGAGCCGATCGTGCTGCGCGTGCATCGGCCCGGCTATCACTCGCTGGAGGCGATCCGCTCGGAGCTGGCGTGGATGCAGGCGCTGCGCACCGAGACCTCCGTTGCCACGCCTGAGTTGATCGAGGCCATCGACGGCACCGACGTCGTGGTCGCCGAAGTCGATGGCGGCGCGTTGCACGTCGACGCGGTGACGTTCGTGGCGGGGTGTACGGCGGAGGAGGATCCCGAGGCAGTCGGATTCGACGAGCTCGGCCGGATCACCGCCATCATGCACGAGCATGCCCGCAACTGGACCTTCCCCGCTGACTTCACCCGGTTCCGCTGGGACCTCGAGACGATCCTCGGTCCGCAGGCCCGATGGGGTAACTGGCGGTTGGCACCTGGCCTTACCGACGCCGATCGGGTGATGATCCAGCGCGCCGTCGACGACATCACCGCGAAGCTGACCGATTTCGGCTGCGCGCCAGATCGTTTCGGCCTGGTGCACGCCGATCTCCGGTTAGCCAATCTGATGGTCGACCCGGTGGACGCCGGTGCCGGTATCACCGTGATCGACTTCGACGACTCGGGCTGGTCGTGGTACCTGGCCGATCTCGGGGCCGCGGTGTCGTTCATCGAGGACACCCCCGCCGGCGAACGCATCATCGCCGAGTGGCTCACCGGCTACTTCGAGGCCGGGTCGTTCCCCGTCGAGCACCTTGCGCTGATCCCGTCATTCGTGATGATGCGCCGAATCATGCTCACCGCCTGGATCGCATCCCATCACGACGCCGACGCCGCGATCGGTGTCGGCGAGGAGTTCGCGCCCGACACCGCTGCATTGGCGCAGCGCTATCTGGACGACCCAACCTGGCTGCAGGACGCGATCTTCGGGTCGCGGGTCTGAATGGCGCTGTAGCAGAGAGGATTGCACGTGTTTGATCTGCAGTCGACGTCGGTCCTGGTGACTGGCGGCAGCAAGGGCATCGGCCGCGGTATCGCGGCTGTGTTCGCCACCGCGGGCGCCAACGTGGCGATCGCCGCGCGTTCGGCGGCCGAACTCGACACGGCGGTGGCCGATCTGGAGACATTGGGCACCGGGAAGGTGCTGGGCGTGCAGACCGATGTCACCGACCCGATGGCCTGTGCCAGCCTGGCTGCCGAAGTCGTCGACGCGTTCGGCGGTATCGACATCGTGTGCGCCAACGCGGGCATCTTCCCCGAGGCGCCGCTGGCCACTATGACCCCGGCGCAACTGGCCGAGGTCCTCGACGTCAACGTCAAGGGCAACGTGTTCACCGTGCAGGCCTGCCTGGATGCGCTGATCGCTTCCGGGCGCGGCCGGGTGATCCTGACATCGTCGATCACCGGACCGATCACCGGCTTTCCGCGCTGGTCGCACTACGGGGCGTCGAAGGCTGCGCAGCTGGGCTTCATGCGCACGGCCGCAATCGAACTCGCTCCGCACGGGATCACGGTGAACGCGGTGCTGCCTGGCAACATCTTCACCGAAGGCCTTGCCGACATGGGCGAGGAGTACATCGCGGGCATGACCCGCGCGATCCCGGCAGGCGCGCTGGGCAAGCCCGAGGACATCGGCCACCTCGCCGCCTTCCTGGCCACGGTCGAGGCCGGCTACATCACCGGCCAGGCCATCGCCGTCGACGGTGGCCAGGTGCTGCCGGAGTCGCCGGATGCGGTGCGCCCCTAGTCCGATGGAGGAATCGGAGGGGGGACCGATTGCCGAGGATGTGCGGCGACGCATCCTCTCCATGCTGGCGCAGGGTGCCTTGCGGCCCGGCTCGCGGTTGGGCACCGAACGCGAAATGGCCGACCGCTTCGAGGTTTCCCGGTCCACCCTGCGCAGCGCGTTACTGCCGTTGAGTCGTGCGGGGGTGCTCGAGCGGCGGACCGGGCGCAACGGCGGCACGTTCGTCCGTGCCGACGTGGTGGAACGCAATGCCGCCGAACTGGCCGGCCTGCCCGCCCGGCTGCGCAGCGGCGGGCACACCAGCGCCACCCGAGTGTTGGCCACCGATCGCAGGCCGCCCACCCCGGCTGAGGCCGCGGCACTGGAAATCGACGACCGCCGAGAGGTTTTCGCGATCCGCAGGTTGCGCTATGCCGACGGGGTACCGCTGTCGGTGGACTTCTCCTGTTTCGTCGCCGACCACGTCGTCGATCTGCTGGAGCAACCGCTGGGCGGCTCGCTCTACGAGCTGTTCGCCGTCCGCTACGGCCTGGTGCCCGCCACCTCCAGCGAGACCATCGAGGTCGTCAGCGCCAGCCCGCGGGAGGCGCAGTGGCTCGGCGTCGCGCACCGGCGCCCGCTGGTGGCGATCACCCGGGTCACCCGTGATGCCGCCGACCGGCCCTTCGAATACGCCTATGACCTGTTCCGCGCCGACCGGGTCCGGTTGACGGCGACGACGTCGACCGTCACCGCCAGGGAACGCCGCGGTACGGACGGCCGGGTAGAACGCTCGGTCAGCAGCGCCTGACCGGCTAATGTGAGTCCGGTGACGACCAAACCCGTGATCGAATTCCCCGACGGCCCGGCGCCCACCGAACTGGTCATCAAAGACCTGGTGGTCGGCGACGGCGACGAGGCCACCCCCGGTGCCGTCGTGGATGTCCACTACGTGGGTGTCGAGTACGACACCGGTGAAGAGTTCGACAGCTCGTGGAATCGCGGGGAGTCCATTTCCTTCCCGTTGCGGGGGCTGATCCAGGGCTGGCAGGACGGTATCCCCGGCATGAAGGTGGGTGGTCGGCGCCAGTTGACGATCCCGCCCGAGCAGGCCTACGGCCCGGCCGGTGGCGGACATCAGCTGTCTGGCAAGACCTTGATTTTTGTCATCGACCTGCTGGCCACCCGCTAACCGCGCGCTTGCCGAGCGCGGCGCGCTTTCAGCGTGTGTAATGCCGGTGTGAGTAGCCAACCGCGTACGGCGATCGTCACCGGGGCATCCGGCGGCATTGGTTCGGCGATTGCCGCGATGCTGCACGAGGAGGGTTTCGCGCTCACCCTCGTCGGCCGGGACCTCGACAAGCTGGCCGCGGTGGCATCGTCGTTTGGAAGCGGCCCGCCGGTGCACACCGTGTCCGGGTCATTGGCCGAGGAGACGTTCCTCGACCAGATCGTCGCCGAGCACTCCGCGCGGTACGGATCGCTGGACATGCTGGTGAACAACGCCGGGGTCGCGGGCAACCGCGAGGTCGGCGAGATCACCGCGGAGTTTCTCGACGAGCAGCTTGCGGTGAACCTGCGTGCAGTGATCCTGCTGACCAGCAAGTCCATGCCTCTCCTCGAAGCGGCTGTGCAGCAGCGCAAATCGGCGCAGATCGTCAACATCGCCTCGAATGCGGGCAAACGTGGCGAGGCGAGCCTGGCGTCCTACTCGGCGACCAAGTTCGGCGTCGTCGGATTCACCGAATCGCTGCATGACGAGCTGTCCACCTCCGGTATCAAGGTGACCGCGATCTGTCCGGGTCTGGTGAACACCGCGATGGCCGATGACTACCGCGACAGCGTGGGTGCCGACGAGATGATCGCGCCGAGCGATATCGCCGAGGCGATCCGGATGACGATTCGGGTGTCCCGCAGTTGTGTGGTGCCCGAGATCGTATTGCTGCGGCCGATCGAATGGCGCCAGCCAGAAGGCGCCTAGTTCGGTACGTATCCGAGGGCAGGATCGACGATGTTGTGCAGCGGCTCGCCACGCAGCCATCGCCCGAGGTTGTCGGTGAACACCCGCACCATGTCAACCTCGAAGCCGACATAGTCACCCGACATATGCGGTGAGACAAGAACATTGGGGATCGACCATAGCGGCGACTCGGCCGGTAGCGGTTCGACCTCGAATACGTCCAGCGCCGCACCCGCGATCGTCCCGCTGTGCAGCGCGACGACGAGATCGGTCTCGACGACTGTCGGCCCGCGACCGACGTTGACCAGGAATCCCCGCGGACCGAGAGCGCGCAGCACCTCGGCTCCGACCAGTGCGGTGGTGGCCGGTGTCAGCGGCGCGGCCAGGACCAGCAGGTCCACGTCGGCGGTCACCGAGGCCAACTCCGTGCTGGCCCGGACCGAGCCGAACTGAGGATCCTCCCGCGCGGCGCGGCCCACCAGCGTGATGTCCACGTCGAGGCGCACCAGCCGCTCGGCGATGGTCCGGCCGATCGACCCGGTGCCCACCACGGCCGCGCGGGTACCGGCCAGCCGCCCGGTGGTCCGGTACTGCCACCGGTGCTCGCGCTGCAGTGCCAGGCTCGCGTCGAGCCCCTTGACGTGACTGAGCACCGCACCGATCACCCATTCCGCGATCGGGATGTCGAACACGCCGCGGGAGTTGGTCAGCGTGACCGCCGCCAATTCGGGGCACAGCAGCCGGTTCACCCCCACCGAGGCGGCATGCACCCAGCGCACGTCGGGAGCCCGGCGTAGCAGTGGACCCAGCTCGGCGAAGCGGTGATCCCAGATGTAGAGCACCTGCGCGCCGGTGAGCTGTTCGTCGGTGGGCGTCGCCCCGACCTCCACCACCGTGACGTCGGAAGGAATCAATTCCATCGGGGGCGGGGGCAATTCGGGGTCGGGCTCGGTGACGACCAGCACGATGGGGCGCTCAATTGCAGTGATTTCGCTAGGCTATCTCCAGACGAAGCGAGGTGCAGGATGGGCGTTGATAGTGCGTTCCTCGACCCGGCTGCCGACGAGCCAGCGATCACCGATCCCGGGGAGCTGCGGGCCCACCGCAAGCACCGACTGGCGTTGGCCTATCAGGTATTCGGCGCGATGGGCTGGGGTTCGCTGGGTGACGGGCACATCTCGGCCCGCGACCCGGAGCGGCTTGACAGCTTCTGGCTCGGACGCTATGGCGTGCCGTTTCGCTTCATGACCCCCGACGATCTCGTCCTCGTCCACGCCGATGGGACGGTCGAGGGCGGCGGCCACATCAATGTGGCCGCCTACTACATCCACGCCCCGGTGCACGAGGCGCGACCCGAAGTCGTCGCCGCCGCACACTGCCATACCCCCTACGGCACACCGTTTTCCGCGGCTGTCACCAAACTCGCGCCGATTTCACAGGAGTCGTGCGCATTCTTCGAAGACCACGAGATCTTCGACGACGACGAGATCAACATCGGTTCCACCGACGGCGGCAAGCGCATCGCGGCCGCCATCGGTGACGCCAGGGCCGCGATCCTGCGTAATCACGGGCTGCTGACGGTGGGCACCAGCGTCGACTCGGCGGTCGGCTACTTCCTGCTGATGGAACGTTGCGCGGAGGTACAGGTCAAGGCACGCGACGCCAAACCGGTTGGAGCCGAAGCTGCCCGGCGGGTGCACGACATGCTCGACGAGCACGAGGCCTGGCAGGTGTTCCAGTGGGCGCAACGGACCTACGTACCCGGTGCGAGCTGAGGGGTCAGATGTCCAGCGCCGTGACCCCGCTGCGCCAGGCTTCGAGGATGGAGTTCACGCGGACAAGTACGGTCTGCCGGGCCTCGTCGCGGTCGACACCGGTCATCAACAGGTCGTCATAATCGGTATCGATGTGCCGGACCGAGGCGGCGACGGCCAGCTGAATCGCGGACGGCTCCAGCGCGCGGCCGGCGGCAGAGCGTCCGACGCGTCCGCTGCCCCGCAACGCCGCGTGATAGGCGATTGCTTCGGCGCGGGCCGGCGGACAGCCGGGGAACTGGGCGCGAATCGCGCCTGCGAACTCGTCGCGGAACTTCTCGTCGACCGCGCCGCGGCGGATGTGATCTTGCGTGCGTCGTGCGGCTCGAACGTCGGCCTCGGCTAAGCATTGCTGAGCCGCCAGCTCGATGGCTTCACGCTCGGCGAGAATGCCTTGGCGCTCAAAGCGTTTCCGTCGGGTGCTCCAGCGAATGACGATCGCGGACAAGCGGCTGGCCTTCTTGGCGCGCCGCGTCAGGGCGGCATCACCGGAGGGCAGGAACTCGAGGTGGCCGAGGTCGGCACAGTCCAGGCACATAGTGCCCGGCCTTGCCTTCAGCAGCAGATCGCCCGTCTCTCCGCAGACGCTGCATTCCCAGGCGTGGTCGGTCGCGATAACCCTGAGCTCGGTTGACCGTTTTGGCGGCGCCTCGGGCGCCGGCTGCTCGGCGACCGCCCACCGGATGCGAAACACGCGCTCGGTTGGCGCGGTGCCGGACGCGGTGAACTGCAGGTCGCCGTAATCGGTGTCCCACGGGGACAGACCAATTCCCTGGGCCCAATCCCGTAGCGCGTCGAGAGCCGCAACCGTCCGGGCGTCGTCCACCTGGATGCAGCGGTCGAGTGACGTGACCCGGCCCCACGTCCAGCGCTCGACGTTGGGCTGCGCGAGCCAGCCCAAGCCGATCAGGACGTCGATGGGCGTGACATACTGCCGCTCGGCCAACGCGGCCTCAGCGATGCGTGCGACGCGGGTCTCCAGGCGTGCCATGACATCGTCGAGCGTAACGCCGTGGTGCGACAGCCGGGATTACCCGTTAGCCACCATCAGGGTCAGCAGGTCGAACACCACCGTCGCGGCGGCGATCGACGTGATCTCGGCATGGTCGTAGGCCGGTGCGACCTCCACGACATCGGCGCCCACGACGTTGATCCCGTTGAGCCGGCGCAGCATTCGCAACAGCTCCCGGGAGGTCAGCCCGCCCGACTCGGGTGTTCCGGTCCCGGGAGCGAAGGCGGGGTCCAGCACGTCGATATCGATCGAGAGGTAGACCGGCAGATCGTCGACGCGACGGGCGACGACGTCGACGGCCGCCTCGACGCCCATGACGTCGAGGTCGCCGGCCCGGATGATCCGAAATCCCATCCGGGCGTCGTCGTCCAGATCCATCCGGTCGTAGATCGGGCCGCGGATGCCGACGTGGATCGAATGGTCCTCGATCAGCAGACCCTCCTCGAACGCCCGGCGAAACGGCGTGCCGTGGGTGACCGGCGCGTTGAAGTAGGTGTCCCAGGTGTCCAGGTGCGCGTCGAAGTGCACCAGCGCGAGCGGGCCGTGGAACGCATGCAGGGCACGAAGATTCGGCAGCGCGACGGTGTGATCGCCGCCGATCGCGACAAACTTGCGCCCCCGGTCACCGATGATCTCCCGCATGCCGTTCTCGATCTGACGGCACGCCTCGGGAATGTCGAACGGAGTGATGGTCACGTCGCCTGCGTCGACGATCTGCACCTGCTCAAGCGGAGCCACACCGAACTCGACGTGGTACCCGGGACGTAATGTGCGGGCGGCTTGGCGGACCGCCATCGGTCCGAACCGTGCCCCCGGCCGGTAGGAGGTGCCACCGTCGAAAGGCAAACCCACGACGGCGATGTCGTAGTCGGCGACCTCGTGGATATCGGCGATGCGGGCGAATGTGCCCTTGCCCGCGTAACGCGGTACCTGAGTCGACGGAGTAGCACCGACCGGCGGTCGGGGTGTGTCGGACATCAGTGATGGTGGTGGGGTCGCCCACCGCCCTCGCCACGGCGGCGTGCCTCGTCGCCCTCGGTGATCAGCCGCAGCTGCTCGTCGACTTCACGCCCGGCCAGTAGCGGTTTCATCGGATCCCAGCTGGTGCCCTCGGCCTTGTCTTTGCGGCGGCGGGCGATCGCGGAGACCACCTCCAGCACCACACGATTGCCGAGCAGTGCGGTGATGTCGGCGTGGTCGTAGGGGGGTGCCACCTCGACGATGTCCACTCCGAGGACCGGTAGCTCGTAACAGATCCGCCGGACGGCGTCCAGCAGTTCCCGGGCCGAGAAGCCGCCCGGCTCAGGTGTTCCGGTGCCGGGTGCGTGGCCGGGGTCGCACACGTCGATGTCGACCGAGAGGAACACGCCCTCACAGTCCAAGGTGGCGATCTCGAATGCCTCGGTCAGGCACGTCTCCAATCCGCGCGCGACGATCTCGGTCATCTCGTAGGACCGCAGGCCGTGCGCGGCCATCCACTGCAGGACCGGTTCGTCGGGCCAGTATCCGCGCAATCCCAACTGCAGGAACCGATCTCCGCGCAGCGCGCCCGATTCGATGAGCCGGCGCATCGGCGTGCCATGCCCGATGAGTGACCCGTTGTGAATGTCTCCGGTGTCGGCGTGGGCGTCGAAGTGAATCATGGACACCTTGCCGAACCCGTGATGGCGGGCCACCCCGGTGTGGTCGGGCCAGGCGATGGTGTGGTCACCGCCCAGGATGATCGGGATCGCGCCCGCTGCGCTGATCTTGTACACGTCCTCTTCGATCAGCTGCACGGCCTGCTCGATGTTGCCGCTGTAGAGCATCACGTCGCCGGCGTCGTAGACGCGCAGGTCCTTGAGGCCGTCGACCCGCAGCGCGAGGCTGGGGCGGGAGCCGTCCTGCGGCAGATAGCACGCCTGGCGCAGCGCAGACGGGCCGAACCGCGCGCCGGATCGGTAGTTCGTTCCGCCGTCGAGCGGGGCGCCGAGTATGACGATATCGGCATCGGCGTAACTGGATTCGTCGGTGAGATCACAGCGGGGGACACCGAGAAAGGTGATGTCCGGACCGAAGAGGGTGCCTGCCATCTGGGGTTCGTCTTCCTGTCGGGGTTATCGGGCGTTGTGCAGGGCGATGACGGCGGTGAAGGCGTGCCGCAGGGTGGCCCGGATTCGTCGCTTGTCCACCGGTCCCAGCGGGCGATAGAGGTTGTCGATCTCCAGACCTGCCATCACCGCCATCACGGTGCGGGCATCGAGCTCGGGCTGGTGTGACCCGAGCTCGCGGAAGAGCCGGCTCAGCGCGGGAACCATTGCCGCATACCAGGCCTCGAACATCGGTCGCAGCCGCTCGTCGCGGCTGGCCTCGGTGACCAACTCGTAGCGGGTGACGATCGCGCCGGCCGGTGAGCTGAATCCGTCGATGATCATGTCGGCGACCAGATCGGCGAGCGCCTCGGCGGACATCGACGGCTCGAGGAGCTCCGCGGTGTGCACGACCCGCTCGATCTCCCGCTCCGACAATTGAGCGAACGCCTGGGCGATCAGATCGGACTTGTCGTCGAAGTAATAGCTCAGCGCACCCAGGGGTATCTGGGCCTGGTTGGCCACCAGGCGCATGGACAGTCCCGCGAGGCCAACCCTGGCCATCACCTCGATCGCGGCATCGATGATCTCGGTGCGGCGCGCCGCACCACGGGCCGTGGCGCCAGCCGTCATCCTTGGTGCTTCAGGGTGGAGAAGTCGGTGTCCCACATCCACGCGGGCTGGCTCTGCCAGCCGGAGTAGCCCTTCCGGGCGGCGATCGTGTTGTGCAGGTCGGCGATGTTGATCCAGCACAGTGAATCGCGGTAGGCCTTGGCCGCTTCGATGTAGATAGCTTGGGATTTGGCCGGGTCGGGTTCGGCGCTGCCCGCGTCGAGCAGCTTGTCGGCGTCGGGAACCGAGCAGCCCTGCAGATTCACCGGCGCGTTGGTGTACTGGTAGATCCGCGACCAGGTATCCGGGTGGGCCGCATCGGGATTGAACGAGGCCAGCAGGAGATCCGGGCGCTGGTCCGGGTTTTGGGGCAGGGCGAAGAACTGCGCCAGCGGGAAGTCGCGGACGGTGGCCTTCAAGCCGGCCTGCTGCAGGATCACCTGCATCTGATTGGCCAGATCCTGCAGGCTGCTGTCCCCGGTGGGGAAGCCGATCATCACGTCTCCGCCGGCCTTGCCCACCGCAGCCAGCTTCGACGGGTCGTAGTCGTGCTTGTCGGGCACGGCACCGTCGGGCAGCATCCCGATCGGGTAGAACTGCGTCGACGGAGCTCCCTGTGCACCGAATATCTGTGTGGTCAAGGCGGTTTGGTCCAGCGCGGCGGACAGCGCGGCCCGCGCGTCGCGCGAGGCGAACACCGGTGAGCTCGGGTTGACCATGACCTCGGCCTTGACCAGGGCGCTCTCCTGAAGCACCTCGGTGTCCGGGCCGGCGGCCAGCGCCTCGTAGTCGCCCTTGGACAAGCCGTGCAGCACCATGTCGAGCTGGCCGTTGCCGAGTTCGAGTCGCTGCACCGCCGAGGCGGTGATCACCGGCATCTGCACCGAGGTGATCTGGCCGGCGGTGCCCCAGTAGTTCTTGTTCGCGGCCATCGTGTAGTGACTGGCCGGCACAGCCTCGGTCAGCTCGTAGGGGCCGGTTCCTGCGGTATGCGACGCCAGCCACGCCGACGCGTGATCGTTGCCGCTGGCATGCTGGGCGACCGCCGTCGGGCTGGTCATCAGCGGTCCGTAGGGGGAGGCGAGGTAATCGAGAAACGGCGCAACGGGTTTGGCGAGGGTGACGACGAAGGTGTGCGGATCCGGTGTCTGCATGTCTTTGACGTCGGCCAGCATGTAGGCGGGCCCGCCCGCCATATCGATGCGGCGCTGGAAGCTGGCCTTGGCGGCCGCGGAATCGAACGTTGTGCCGTCAGAGAACTTGACGCCGTCGCGCAGGGTCAAGGTATAGGTCAGCCCGTCGGGGGAGACGTCCCATTTGGTCGCCAGCAGCGGTGCGATCTTCGTGGTGCCCGGCGCGTACTGAAGCAGCCCCTGGTAGGTCGAGGTCATGATCAGCAGACCCTCGGGCTGGTAGAAGGTGTCGGGATCCAGCGGCGGCGGGTCGGACATGAGCGGAGTGCGTACCGCCGACGCGGTCGAGGCAGTGTCGTTGGGACTGTTGGTATTTCCCGAACATGCGGTGCCGACGAGTAGCAAGGCGATCGTCAGGAGCGCGATTCCCGACGTGAGTTTCATCGGCTCAGTTTCGGGTCGACTGATTTCCACTGTGTGACATGACGGTTACCACCTTGTACGAACGTCCAAGATTTGGACGCTCGACCTAGAAAAGCCTGCCGCGGCCCTTTACTGTCGGTCGGGACAGCACTGTCGGCACCAGCACACCTGAAATTCGAAGGGAGCAAGCACAATGCCCGCTACGCCAAGCGCGTTCGATCTCACCGGCCAGGTTGCCCTGGTCACCGGGTCGAGCAGCGAGATCGGTATCGGTTTCGCCTCGGCGCGGCTGCTGGGTCAGCTCGGGGCCGCGGTGATGGTGACCGGCACCACCGACCGGGTCCACCAACGCGCACAGGAGCTCGTAGGTGAAGGTATCCAGGCCGATGCACACATCGCCGACCTGTTCGACCGCGATGCGGCCGGTGGGCTGGTCGCGGCCACGGTGGCGGCGTTCGGCAAGCTGGACATCGTGGTGAACAACGCCGGCCTGGCCTCGGTGCACAGCCCGGAAGAGCCTAACCCGCTCATGGTGATGACCGACGATGAGTGGTCACTTGCCTTGCGCCGCAACCTCCACAGTGCGTTCTACGTCACCAGGGCGGCACTGCCGGGCATGGTCGAGCGCGGTTACGGGCGCATCGTCAACGTGGGCTCGACGGCCGGTGTGCTGACCGCCTACACCGGCGACGTCGGGTATCACACCGCCAAGGCCGCAATGCTGGGTATGACGCGGTCGGTCTCGGTCGACTACGCCAAGACCGGCATCACCGCCAACCTGGTGCTGCCCGGGTGGATCGCGACGGCGGCCCAGTTGCCGTCCGAGGTGGCCGCGGGCAACGCCACCCCGATCGGGCGGTCGGCCACCGCCGACGAGGTCGCGTCCGGCGTCGCCTATCTGGCCACCCCCGGTGCCTCGTACGTCACGGGGACCACGCTGATCATCGACGGCGCTAACGCCATCTGCGGAGCGACGCCGGCGGCCTAGTGCGGCGCGGGCAGCCTCAGTACCAACCGGGCGCCACCGAGTGCGCTGTCCTCCAATGAGGCGGTGCCACCGTGTAATTCGGCCTGCTGAGCGACCAGCGCCAAGCCGAGCCCGGAACCGGAATGCGACGCCGTCGACCCGCGGGCGAAGCGTTCGAAGACCGCGGCGCGCTCCGCCTCGGGTACGCCGGAGCCGTTGTCGTCGATCGCGATCTGGACACCCTCGCGCGAGCTGACCGCCGACAGCTGGACCCGGGTCGCGCCACCGTGCTTGACCGCGTTGGCGATCGCGTTGTCCACCGCCAGCCGCAGACCGGCGGGCAGGCCGATGATGATGCACGTGGGGGAGGGCACCAGCGACACGTCGAGGTCGGGGTACACCCGGATCGCGTCGTGCGCGGCGCGGTCGAGCAGCTCGGTGATATCGACGGGAACGTGGTCGGCTTCGGTCGAAAGTTCGCCCTGGGCAAGGCGTTCCAGTGCGCCCAGGGTGGCTTCGATGCGGTCCTGGGTGCGCGCGACGTCGCTGAGCAACTCGTTGCGCTGCTCCTCGGTCACCTCCAGGGTGGTCAGCACTTCGAGGTTGGTGCGCATCGCGGTCAGTGGGGTCCGCAGCTCGTGAGCCGACACCGCGGCGAAGTCGCGGGCCGAGGCCAGCGCTGCCTGGGTCCGTTCCTGCTCGGTCCAGATCCGCTCGAGCAGGCCCTTGATCGCCTCGCCGATCTCGACGGCCTCGGTGGCGCCGCCGATCTCGACATCGGGCGCCTTGTCACCGGCCTCGATCTGCCGGGTCTGGGCGGCCAGCCGTCGCAGCGGCCGGACCGCGAACGTGGCCAGCAGCCAGCCCAGCAGACCCGCCGCGCCGACGGCCAGTGCGCAGATGACCAGCACCCGGCGATGCAGGTTGTTGGTGTCGGCGATGGTGTCGTCGTAGGTCGCGCCGACCTCCAACGTGGTGGCCTCCGGGTACGACAGCTCCACCGTGCGCACCCGGTAGCGGACGCCGTCGACCTCGGTGGTGGCGTAGTCGGAGTTCAGCCGCGGCAGCACGACATCGGAGTTGGACCGGACCTTGTCGCCGCGGCGGACGGTGATCACCACGTCCTGGTCGTTGGGTGACGGCGGGATCTGGTCCAGCCCGCGGGGGACGAACGGCACCGCGAAGCCGGCGGCCTCGTCGAGGCGCCGGTCCAGACGTTCCAGGCGGTCGTTGGTGATGCCGATCCAGACGATGGTGCCCACGATGGTCACCACGATCGCCGCGCCGATCGCCGTCGCGAACGCCACGCGGGTGCGCAGCGACGGGGTCCGGCGAAAGATGCGCGGCAGCGTCACGAGGTCACTGAGTGCGCAACACGAAGCCCACGCCGCGCACGGTATGCAGCAGTCGGGGCGCGCCGCCGGCCTCGAGCTTGCGGCGCAGGTAGCCGATGAAGACGTCGACGACGTTGGTGTCGGCGGCGAAGTCGTAGCCCCACACCAGCTCGAGCAGCTGGGCCCGGGACAGCACGGCCGTCTTGTGCTCGGCGAGCACCGCCAGCAGATCGAACTCCCGCTTGGTGAGGTCGACGTCGACGCCGTTGACCCTGGCCCGCCGGCCCGGGATGTCGACCTCAAGCGGGCCGACCTGAATGGTCTCCGAGGAGAACGTGGCCGTCGCACCCCGGCGGCGCAGCAGCGCCTTGACCCGGGCCACCAGCTCGGCAAGGACGAACGGTTTGACCAGGTAGTCGTCCGCGCCGGCCTCCAGGCCGGCGACCCGGTCGTCGACCGAGCTGCGGGCCGACAGCACACAGACCGGCACGTCGTTGTCCATCGCGCGCAGCGCGGTCACCACGCTCACGCCGTCCAGCACCGGCATGTTGATGTCGAGGACGATCGCGTCGGGTCTGGTTTCGGTGGCCGAGCGCAGGGCTTCGGCGCCGTCGACGGCGGTGGCCACCTCGAATCCGGAGAGCCGCAGCCCGCGCTCCAGCGATGCGAGCACGTCGGGATCGTCATCGACCACCAGTACTCGGGGTGCGGCCGAACTACTGTCCATGGCCCATATCTTGCCTGATCGAAGGTCGTACCCGTGGGAGGCCGCCGCGACACGGCGCCATCAGGGGAAGGGTTTGACCTCAAGCATTGTTCAGGTTCTAGCGTGGCCGATAACCGATTGCCGTGCGTGCGATCATCGAACGCGGGGGGTCGTGTCGGACCGGTTGCATATCTTCAACGGTGGTCAATGACTAAGGAAATGGTTGACGCGGTGGATGTGGTGCCTTCTGTGTCAGGTGGGTTGCGGGAATCGGGCGGGGTGCGCTCGGATCCGGCTATCGCCGCGCCGCGTCCCGACCCGCGGGCCGCCTCCGATCTGTTCCGGTTGCTGCCGTATCTGATGCCGTATCGGGCGCGCTGGATCGCGATGATCACGGTCGCGATCACCAGCCTGGTAGCCACCGTCGCCATCCCGCTGATGACCAAGGCGGTGATCGACGGGCCCGTACGCCACCAGGATCAGCGGGGGCTGTGGGCGCTCGGTGCGGCGGCCATGGCGGTGGGCGTCTCCGAGGCCGTGCTGTGGTTCATCCGGCGCTGGCTGGTGGCCAAGGCCACCATGGGGGTCGAGGCCGATATCCGCAAGGACCTCTACGCCCGGTTGCAGATCCTGCCGATGTCGTTTCACGGCCGCTGGCAGTCCGGTCAGCTGCTGTCGCGAATCATGAACGACCTCAGCGTTATTCGGCGGTTGCTGTCGTTCGGGTTGGTCTTCTTGATCCTCAACGTCCTGCAGATCACCGTCGTCACGGCCATTCTCTTGGCGATGTACTGGCCGCTCGGGGTGGTGGTGCTGGTCTCGATCGTGCCGATCACGCTCACCGTGCTGCACTTCGAGCGCGCCTTCACCCGGCTGTCCCGGCAAGCCCAGGACCAGGCCGGTCACGTCGCCACCCATGTGGAGGAGTCCGCGCTGGGATTGCGGGCGGTGAAGTCCTTCGGCCGCGAAGACTACGTCTACGACCGCTTCGACGAGCAGGCCAGCACGCTCTATGACACCCAGATCCAGAAGGTCACGGTGTCGGCGAAGTTCTGGACCATGCTCGAAGTCATTCCCAACCTCACGCTGATCGTCGTGCTGGGTTTCGGGGCCTACGCCGCCGGGCACGGTCTGGTCACCCTGGGCACCCTGGTCGCGTTTATCACGATGATGCTGTCGCTGGTCTGGCCGATCGCCTCGCTCGGCTTCCTGCTGTCGATGACCCAGGAGGCGATGACCGCGGCGAACCGGATCGCCGAGATTTTCGACGCCCCCCGCGAGATCACCGACGGGCCGGACCCGGCCGCGCCGCGCGGCGGCCGGCTGGAGCTCGACGACGTCGGGTTTAGGTTCCCGGACAGCGACACGTTTGCACTAAGGCACGTCACTGTCACGGTCGAGCCGGGGGAGACCCTGGCGCTGGTGGGCGCCACCGGTTCGGGCAAGTCGGTGCTGGCCTCGCTGCTGCCCCGGCTCTACGACGTCACCGAGGGCGCGATCCGCATCGACGGCACCGATATTCGCGAGCTGTCCCTGGAGGCGCTGCGCGAAACCGTCGCCACCGCATTCGAAGACCCGACGCTGTTCTCCATGTCGGTCGCCGAGAACCTGCGACTGGGCCGACCCGAGGCGTCCGACGACGAGCTCGCCAGAGCCATCGAGATCTCCGCCGCCCAGTTCGTCTACGACCTGCCGTTCGGCATCCAGACTCGGATCGGCGAACAGGGCATGAGCCTGTCGGGCGGTCAGCGGCAACGGCTTTCGCTGGCCCGCGCGATCCTGGCCGCGCCGCGGATCCTGGTGCTCGACGACACGCTTTCGGCCCTCGACGTGCACACCGAGGCTGAGGTCACCGAGGCGCTGCGCCGGGTGCTGGGTGGTGTGACGGCGGTGGTGGTCGCCCACCGCGCCTCGACGGTCTTGCTGGCCGACAAGGTCGCGCTGCTCGACACGGTCGACGGTGCGGGCACCATCACGCACATCGGCACCCATGCCCAATTGCTGGCCACTGTGCCGCGCTACCGCTTCCTGCTGGCCGCCAGCGATGACTTGGTGCCGAGCTCGTCGCCTCCCCGGCCCGGCTGGGAGGACGACGACAAGCGCCGGCGTCTCGACCGCGCGTACGAGGAGGCCTGCGAGCAACGCGACGCCATCCGCCGTGCCGCCGATTACGCGGCGTCGGAGGGCAGGCGACGATGACTGCCACCGAATGGCGGGGCCGGCTCGACGAGGAGCCCGACGACCTGCCGATCGACGAGGCCAGGCCGCGAAAGGCCGAGGCCCGCGCGCTGCTGGGCTCGCTGCTTGCGCCGTTCACGATGACCGTCGGGCTGCTTGCGCTGGTGGTCATCGTGGAAAACGTTGCGCGGCTGTCGGTTCCGCTGCTCGTTCAGCGCGGTATCGACCACGCGATCCCGCCGCTGGTGGCCGGCGGCTCGGCGCGCGAGCTGATCATCGTCGTCGCGGTGCTCTGCGGTGTGGTGTGCGTGCAGGCGATCAGCAGGCTGATGTTCCTGAGCCGCTCCGGGCGGATCGGCCAGCGGGTGCTGCTCGAAGTGCGCCGTCGGGTGTTCCGGCACTTCCAGCGCCTCGACGTCGCCTTCCACGACCGCTACACGTCCGGGCGGGTGGTCAGCCGGCTGACCAACGACGTCGATGCGATCCAGGACATGCTGGAGACCGGCTTCGACAGCCTGATCACCGCCGTCCTGACGTTGTTCGGCACCGCCATCCTGCTGGTCGTCCTCGACGTGCGCCTCGGGCTGATGTGCCTGGCCGCGTTCCCGATCCTGGTCGCACTGGTGTGGTGGTTCTCGTCCGAGTCGGCCAAGACCTACCGGCGGGTGCGGGAAAGCGCCGCACTGGTGATCGTGCAGTTCGTCGAGACGATGACCGGTATCAAGGCAGTGCAGGCCTACCGCCGCGCGCCCCGCAATCAGGAGATCTTCGACGAGGTCGCCGATCGATACCGCGCGGACAACGAACAGACCTTCCGCCAGCTGGCGATCTTCATGCCCGCGGTCAAGCTCGTCGGCAACCTGACCACCGGCGTCGTGCTGCTGTATGGCGGCTACCGGGTGCTGCACGGGCAGATGACGATCGGCACCCTGGCGGCGTTCCTGCTGTACCTGCGGATGTTCTTCGAACCCATGCAGGAGATCTCGCAGTTCTTCAACACCTTCCAGTCGGCGTCCTCGGCGCTGGAGAAGCTCGCCGGGGTGCTGGCCCGGAAGCCGGCCATCGCCGACCCGCCGGTTCCGGTGCGCCCGGAGCGGGTTCGCGGTGAGATCGCGTTCCGCGACGTGCAATTCAGCTATGTGCCGGATCGCCCGGTGCTGCCCGAGCTGTCGCTCTTGGTGCCTGCCGGGCAGACCGTCGCGCTCGTCGGCACCACCGGCGCGGGCAAGACCACCATCGCCAAGCTGATCGCCCGGTTTTACGACCCGACATCGGGTGCGGTCACCCTCGATGGTGTCGATCTGCGCGACTTCGCCCAAAGCGACCTGCGCAGGCACGTCGTGATGGTCACCCAGGAGAACTTCCTGTTCTCCGGAACCGTCGCCGACAACATCCGGTTCGGCCGGCCGTCGGCGACGGACGCCGAGGTGCACGCCGCCGCGGCCGCGGTGGGCGCCGACGAGTTCATCGCCGCCCTGCCCGAGGGCTACGACACCGACGTCGCGACCCGCGGGGGACGGTTGTCGGCCGGGCAGCGACAGCTGATCGCGTTCGCCAGGGCGTTCCTGGCCGATCCCGCGGTGCTGATTCTGGACGAGGCGACCTCCTCACTGGACATCCCGAGCGAGCGGCTCGTGCAGCGGGCGCTGCGGACGGTGCTGGCCGACCGGACGGCGCTGATCATCGCCCACCGGTTGTCGACGGTCGAGATCGCCGGCCGGGTGCTGGTGCTCGAGCACGGCCGCGTCGTCGAGGACGGCCCGCCGAGTGAGCTCATCGACGCCCACGGCCGCTATGCCGCGCTGCACCGGGCCTGGCTGGAATCGCTGGCCTGACGCACGCCGCGAGGCGCAGACTGCGAAGTATGCGGCGCTATGCCGATCGGGCTGATGCCGGCCGCCGGCTGGCCGGCTGGATGCTGGCTTACCGCGACCGCAACCCGGTGGTCCTCGGCCTTCCGCGCGGTGGTGTACCGGTGGCCTACGAGGTCGCCAAGGCGCTGACCGCCCCGCTGGACGTGCTGGTCGTGCGCAAGCTCGGCGTGCCGAGCCAACCCGAGCTGGCGTTCGGCGCCATCGGCGAGGGTGGGGTGCGGGTGCTCAACGATGCGGTGCTCAAACATGTGGTGCTCAGCGACGCCGAGATCGCGGAGGTCGAGGCTGCGCAGCGCACCGAGCTTCGTCGTCGCGTCGAGGCTTACCGCGGCGATCGGCCCCCAATTCCGTTGACGGGCCGGGTCGTGGTGATCGTCGACGACGGTTTCGCCACCGGCTCCACTGCTCGCGCGGCCTGCCTGGTGGCCCGCGCGCACGGCGCGGCCACGGTGGTGCTGGCCGCCCCGATCGGTGCGCTCGACACGATCGCCGAATTGCGCCACTATGCCGACGATGTCGTATGTCCGGGTGCCCCAACATATTTCAGCGCGGTCGGCCAAGGCTACGACAACTTCCAGCAGACCGAGGACGAGGAAGTCTGCACACTACTGCGGTGCGCCGAGCACGGCTTTACGCAATGATGAGTTGATCAAAGATGCAAGCGACGATCAAGCTCAGCCACTTAGTTCTTATCCGCGCCCGAATGTGGCCGTGGATACCGCACTGCTGACCCTCGATCCGGCCGAGCCGGAGTTGATGGTTCTGCAGGTGCGTCGGGCCGACGCCGGCTGGGGGTTGCCGGGAACCTTCCTGCACCCCGGCGAGCGGCTCGCCGACGCGGTCGAGCGGTCGTTACAGGACAAGGCCGACGTGCGCGGGCTGCGCCCGCGCCAGCTGCACGTGTACGACGACCCCGGGCGCGACAGCCGCGGCTGGGCACTGTCGGTGGCGCACGTCGAAGTCGTGCCGATCCGCCGGCTCGACTCGCGCAGGCCGGGCCAGACGCGACTGGTCGCGGTGGCCCGCCCTGGCCGGCTGCGCTACGGGCACGCCGAGATCATCGCCCGCGCGGTCGAGCACGTCCGCGACCGCTACGCCGAGCAACCCGACCCCGGTCACCTGCTCGGGCGCCAGTTCACCCTCGGTGAGCTGCACCGAGTGCACCAGGCGGTGGCGGGCAGGCCGCTTCAGCGCGACGGGTTTCGCAGGCTGATGAAGCCGCTGCTGCGGCCGACCGGCCATCTGGTCACCCGCACCGGCGGCAGGCCCGCGGAGCTGTTCCGGCGCACCTAGCCCGGCAGACCGATCCGCCGATACCGCTGTAGGCGGGTGGCATAGCGCAGGTCGGACGGCTTGTCCCGCAGGTCGTGAATCTCGCGGGCGATCGCGTCGGACAGCCGGCGCGCGAATTCGACCGGCTCGTCCGCGGCGTCGGGATGTTCGGGAACGATCACGTCGACGATGCCGTTGCGCAGCAGATCGGCCGATCGAACCCCTTGTGCGGCAGCCAATTCCGGGGCGTGTGCGGTGTCACGGAAGACGATTGCGCTGGCGCCTTCCGGGGGCAGCGGGGCCAGCCAGCCGTGCTGGGCGGCCAGGACCCGGTCCGCCGGAACCATCGCCAGCGCGGGCCCGCCGCTGCCCTGGCCGAGCAGTACCGACACCGTCGGGGTGTCCAGCGTGACCAGATCGGACAGGCAGCGGGCGATCTCGCCTGCCAGCCCGTCCTGCTCGGCCTCGGCCGACAGCGCAGGCCCTGCGGTGTCGATGACCAGCACCAACGGCAGTTGCAGGCTGGCGGCCAGCGCCATGCCGCGGCGGGCCTCCCGCAGTGCGACCGGGCCGACGACCCCTCCGACCACCCGTCGCTGCCCGACGACGACGGCGGGCTGGCCGCCGAAGCGGGCCAGCGCCAGCACCGTGGTGGCTGCCTCGCCGTGGGTGCCGGACAGCAGCACCCGGTCGGTGGCCGCCTCCCGTAGTAGCCAGCTCACGCCGGGCCGGTCGGGGCGCCGCGAAGCGATGACCGACTCCCACGCCGGCACGTCGGGCAGCGGCTCGTCGGGGATCGCGGCCGGCGGTGCCGCCGGCGCATCGGTGATGACGGTCAGCGCGCGATCCAGCATCGTGCGCAACGCCTCCAGGCCTACCACGGCGTCAATTACGCCGTGCCGCAGCAGGTTCTCCGCAGTCTGCACCCCGGGCGGGAATGGTTCGCCGTAGAGCTGCTCGTACACCCGAGGCCCGAGGAAGCCGATCAGCGCGCCCGGCTGGGCCGCGGTGATGTGCCCCAGCGAACCCCATGACGCGAACACCCCGCCGGTCGTCGGGTGCCGCAGATACACCAGATACGGCAGGTGCGCGTTCTTGTGCTGGGTGACCGCAGCGGCGATCTTCACCATCTGCAGGAACGCGACCGTGCCCTCCTGCATGCGGGTGCCACCCGAGCTCGGCGACGCCAGCAGCGGCAGTTTCTCGGCGGTCGCACGCTCGACAGCTGCGGTGATGCGTTCGGCGGCGGCCACCCCGATCGACCCGGCCAGGAAGTCGAACTCGCAGGCAACCACCGCCACCCGGCGGCCGAACACGGTGCCCTCACCGGTCAGCACCGCCTCGTCGAAACCGGTGGCGGCGCGGGCCCGCTCGAGCTCACGGGCGTACGCCTCGTCGACAGTGACGAGCAAAGGTGCGTCATCCCAGCTTCGGAACGACCCCGGGTCGAGTGCGGCGTCGCGCAGTTCGGCAGCCCCGATGCGACTCATCAGGTGAGGCTATCCGCCAGTACCCTCGAACCATGATCGGTATCAACCGCGTGGGGGATGTGACCACGATCGAACTGCAGCGTTCGGAAAGACGCAACGCGCTCAATTCCGAACTCGTCGACTCACTGCGCGAAGCGGTGGAGAAGGCGGCCGCCGACGACGTGCGCGCGATCGTGCTGACCGGACAGGGCACGGTGTTCTGCGCCGGGGCCGACCTGTCCGGGGATGTGTTCGCCGCCGACTTCCCCGACAAGGCCATCGCCCTGAACAAGGCGATCGACGCCGTCCCGATGCCGGTGATCGGTGCGATCAACGGCCCGGCGATCGGCGCGGGTGTGCAACTGGCGATGATCTGCGACCTTCGCGTGGTGGCACCGGGTGCATACTTCCAATTCCCGATCGCCAAATACGGTCTGGCGCTGGACAACTGGAGCGTCCGGCGGTTGAGCTCGCTGGCCGGCTACGGGCGCGCCCGCGGCATGCTGCTGGGCGCCGAGAGGCTCGACGCGGACACGGCGCTGATGACCGGGATGGCCAACCGGCTCGGCGAGCTGGCCGACGCCCAGGCCTGGGCTGCCGAGATCGCCGGTCTTGCGCCGCTGTCATTGCAGGCCTCCAAGCGGGTGCTCAACGACGACGGCGCGTTCGAGGAGCAGTGGCCGGTCCACAAGGAGCTGTTCGACAAGGCGTGGGGCAGCCAGGACGTCATCGAGGCCCAGGTGGCCCGCATCGAGAAGCGCGCCGCCAAGTTCACGGGGGCCTGATGTGTTGAGGGCGGCCCTGCGACTGGCCGCCGGGACCGCATCGCTGGCCACCGGCGGCTTTGTGCTGCGTGCCCTCAACGATGCGCCCGCATCGCTGGGGGCCGGCCCCGGTGAGATCCGCCCGGTCGCCGACGGCTCACCCAATTTCCGCGAAGGCGTGTTCCACAACCTGGAGCCCGCATCGCCGATGCGACTGGACGCCGAGGAAAACCGCCTCGTCCTCTTCGACATGCTCGGCCGCCGCTCGGCCAGCCGCCCGCCCGGAACCATTCCGCTGGACCACTCGACCGCCCCGATCAGTTCCGAGCCGCTCGTGGTCAGCTGGCTGGGCCACTCGACCGCGCTGATCGAGATCGACGGCTACCGGGTGCTCACCGACCCGGTGTGGAGCGACCGCTGCTCGCCGTCGCGCACCGTGGGGCCCCAGCGGCTGCATCCGGTACCCGCGCCGCTGGAAGCACTGCCAGCGCTGGACGCGGTGGTGGTCAGCCATGACCACTACGACCACCTGGACATGGACACCGTGCTCGCGCTGGCCCGCACCCAGCGGGCACCATTCGTCGTCCCGCTCGGCGTCGGCGCGCATCTGCGGCAGTGGCGCATCCCGGCCGAGCGGATCATCGAGCTGGACTGGAACGAGCAGGCCCGGATCGGCGACCTGGCCCTGGTCTGCACGCCCGCGCGGCACTTCTCCGGCCGGTTCCTGTCCCGCAACACCACGCTGTGGTCGTCCTGGGCGATCATCGGCCCGAAGCACCGCGCCTACTTCGGCGGCGACACCGGCTACACCGGCAGCTTCGAGCAGATCGGCACCGATTACGGCCCCTTCGACCTGACTCTGATGCCGATCGGGGCCTACAACACCGCCTGGCCGGACATCCACATGAATCCCGAAGAGGCGGTGCGCGCCCATCGCGATGTCAGCGACGCCGGGCTGCTGGTCCCGATCCATTGGTGCACGTTCCGGCTGGCCCCCCATCCGTGGGCCGAGCCGGTCGAACGGTTGCTGGTGTCCGCGCAGGACGAGGGCGTTCGGACCGCGGTGCCGCGTCCCGGCGGCCGGGTCGTCACCGCCACGGCGGGGGCGATAGACCGATGGTGGGAGCTGTGAGCCACTACGGTGCAACCCATGACCGCTCTGGCAGCGCGTGCCGCGATCGTTGCTCTCGTCGCTGCGCTCACCGCGTGTAGCAGCCCCGCCTCCACCCCCGAGACTCCCAAGCCGCTGTCCGATCAGCCGCCGCCGTTGGTGCCCGCGCTGGCGCTGCCGGACAACGCCGTCGACAACGCCATCGGCAAGCTGGACGGTATCGCCGAGGACCTGATCAAGGCATCCGGCATCCCCGGTATGGCGGTGGCCGTGGTCCACGAAGGAAAAACGGTGTACGCCAAGGGCTTCGGGGTCAAGGATGTCAACCGCCCGGCCGATGACCCCGGCAACCGCGTCGATCCGGACACCGTGTTCCAGCTGGCCTCGGTGTCCAAGCCGATCGGCGCCACCGTCGTGGCCCATCAGGTCAGCCAGAACGCGATCAGCTGGAACACCCCGGTGACCGACAAGCTGCCGTGGTTTGCGCTCTCGGATCCGGTGGCCACGAAGCTGGTCACCGTCGGCGATCTGTACTCGCACCGCTCGGGGTTGCCGGATCACGCAGGCGACCAGCTCGAGGATCTCGGTTACGACCGCCGCTATGTTCTGGAACGGCTGCGTCAGCTTCCGCTGGCTCCGTTCCGGATCTCCTACGCCTACACCAACTTCGGGTTGACGGCCGCCGCCGAGGCGGTGGCCGTCGCGGCAGGCAAGTCCTGGGAGGACCTCAGCGACCAGGTGCTCTACCGCCCGCTGGGCATGGCGTCGACCAGCTCCCGGTTCGCCGATTACGAGGCCAGGGCCGACAAGGCGCTCGGGCACATCCGCATCGACGGAAAATACGAACCGCTCTACACGCGCGACGCCGATCCCGAATCGCCTGCGGGAGGAGTCAGTTCGTCGGTCAACGACCTTACCCACTGGCTGACCATGATGCTGGCCGACGGGCAGTACAACGGGCAGCAGATCGTCGATCCCGCCGCGCTGCTGCCTGCGGTGTCACCGCAGATCGTGTCGAGCCCACCCACTGAGCCTGCGATGCGCTCTGGTTTCTACGGATACGGATTCAACGTCGGCACCACATCGGCGGCCCGGGTGCAGCTCAGCCACTCGGGGGCCTTCGATCTCGGTGCCGCAACCAACTTCGTCATCATCCCGTCGGCCGATGTCGCGATCGTCGCGCTGACCAACGCGACCCCCACCGGTATCCCGGAAACGCTGACCGCGGAATTCGCCGACCTGGTCCAGTTCGGCGAGGTTCGCGAGGACTGGCGCAAGCTCTACGCGCACGCCTTCGCCGACATGGACAAACCATTCGGCTCGCTGGCGGGCAAGACGCCACCGGCCAACCCGGCCCCGGCCAAGCCGCCGGCCAGCTACGTCGGCAGCTACCGCAACGACTACTGGGGTCCGGCCGCGGTCGCCGAGTCCGGCGGCAAGCTCACGCTGTCGATGGGACCGCGGCCCGACACCGTCGAGCTCACCCACTGGGACGGTGACGTGTTCACCTTCCGCTTCCCCAGCGAAAACTTCCCGCCAGGAAGCATTTCCAAGGCGACGTTCGATGGCGACAAGCTGACGCTCGAGTACTACGACACCGAGAAGATGGGAACGTTCGCTCGATGACAGCCGGTGTAGCGGCAGGTCTTTCCGCCGACGAAGTGGCCGCCAGGATCGCCGATGGCAAGACCAACGATGTCCCGACCCGCGCGTCGCGCAGCGTCGCGGAAGTCGTGCGGGCCAACGTGTTCACGCGTATCAACGCCATCCTCGGCGTGCTGCTGCTGATCGTGCTGTCCACCGGATCGCTGATCAACGGCATGTTCGGGCTGCTGATCGTCGCCAACAGCGGTATCGGCATCATCCAGGAACTGCGGGCCAAGAAGACGCTCGACAACCTGGCCATCGTCGGGCAGGCCAAGCCCACCGTACGTAGGCAATCGGGGACAAACGCGTTGCCGCCCAACGAGGTCGTACTCGACGACATCATCGAACTCGGGCCGGGCGACCAGATCGTCGTGGACGGAGAGTTACTCGAGGCCGCCAACCTCGAGGTCGACGAATCGCTGTTGACCGGTGAGGCGGACGCGATCGCCAAACATGCAGGCGACACGGTGATGTCGGGCAGCTTCGTCGTCGCCGGAACCGGCGCCTACCGCGCCACCAAAGTCGGCCGGGAAGCCTATGCCGCCAAGCTCGCCGAGGAAGCCAGCAAGTTCACCCTGGTGAAATCCGAACTGCGCAGCGGGATCAACAAGGTCCTGCAGTTCATCACCTACCTGCTGTGGCCCACCGGTCTGCTGGTCATCTACACCCAGTTGTTCACCACCAATGCCGGCTGGCGGGATTCGGTGCTGCGGATGGTCGGCGCTCTGGTTCCGATGGTTCCCGAAGGCCTGGTCCTGATGACGTCGATCGCGTTCGCGGTCGGCGTCATCCGGTTGGGGCGCAGGCAATGTCTGGTGCAGGAGTTGCCCGCCATCGAGGGGCTGGCCCGCGTCGACGTGGTTTGTGCGGACAAGACCGGCACACTTACCGAGAACGGCATGCGCTTGGCCGATGTCACGCCGGTGGGTCGGGACGACACCGCGCACCGGGTGACCGACGTGCTGGCGTCGCTGGCCGCCGACGACCCCAAGCCGAACGCCAGCATGCAGGCCATCGCCGAGGCCTACCCGGACGCGCCGGGCTGGACCGCCACGGCCGCAGCGCCGTTCAAGTCGGCCACCAAGTGGAGCGGGGTCTCCTACGCCGAGCACGGCAACTGGCTGATCGGCGCCCCCGACGTTCTGCTCGACCCGGAATCGGCCACCGCAGCACAGGCCGAAGAGATCGGCGCCCGCGGTATGCGGGTGCTGCTGCTTTGTGCCAGCGACGCACCCGTCGACAGTCCCGAGGCGCCCGGTCACGTCACGCCGGTCGCGTTGGTGGTTCTCGAACAGCGGGTCCGTCCCGACGCGCGAGACACCCTGGAGTACTTCGCTTCCCAGAATGTGACGGTCAAGGTGATCTCCGGTGACAACGCGGTGTCGGTCGGTGCGGTGGCCGCGACGCTGGGCTTACACGGCGAGACCCTGGATGCCCGGCAGCTGCCGTCCGCGCCTGACGCGCTGGCCGACACCATGGATACCTACACCACCTTCGGCCGGGTGCGGCCCGATCAGAAGCGCGCCATGGTGCATGCGCTGCAGTCGCGCGATCACACCGTCGCGATGACCGGCGACGGTGTGAACGACGTGCTGGCCCTCAAGGACGCCGACATCGGGGTGGCGATGGGGTCGGGAAGCCCGGCATCGCGAGCGGTGGCCCAGATCGTGTTGCTGGACAACAAGTTCGCCACGCTGCCGTACGTGGTGGGCGAGGGCAGACGGGTCATCGGCAACATCGAGCGGGTCTCCAACCTGTTCCTGACCAAGACGGTCTATTCGGTCCTGCTGGCCCTGCTGGTGGGGTTTGCGGGGTTGTCCCACAAGCTGTTCGGGACCGCTCCGCTGCTGTTTCCGTTCCAGCCCATCCACGTGACAATCGCGGCGTGGTTCACCATCGGCATCCCGGCGTTCATCCTGTCGCTGGCGCCCAACAACGAGCGCGCCCACACCGGGTTCGTGCGGCGGGTGATGACCTCCGCGCTGCCGTCCGGGGTGGTGGTCGGCGTGACGACGTACGCGTCGTACCTGATCGCCTATCACGGCAACAGCTCGACCCCGGCCGAACAGATGCAAGCCTCGACCGCCGCGTTGATCACCCTGCTGATGGGGGCGGTCTGGGTGCTGGCCGTCGTCGCCCGGCCCTACCAGTGGTGGCGGGTGGCCCTGGTGGCCACCTCGGGCCTGGCTTACGTCGTGATCTTTGCCATCCCGCTGGCCCGCAAGGCGTTCATGATCGATCCCTCCAACCTGGAGGTCACCTCGACGGGTTTGGCGCTGGGATTGCTCTCAGCCGGACTGATCGAGGCGCTGTGGTGGGTGCAGGGCCGGGTACTGGGCGAACGGCGGACGTTGTGGCGAACCGAGCCCGCGGTGCAAGATTGACCGATGGGATTCCTCGATAAAGCCCTCGGCAAGACCAAAGAAGTCCTGAGCGAGAATGCCGACAAGGTCGGGCAGGCCATCGACAAGGCCGGCGACATCATCGACGAGAAGACACAGGGCAAGTACTCCAGCACCGTCGACAAGGTGCAGGATGCCGCGAAGAACATCGTCGAGAAGAACCGCACCGAATCCGGTGACGAACAAGTCTGACCTATGGCGAAGCTTTCAGTATCTGTCGACGTTCCACTCCCACCCGAGCAGGCCTGGCAGCATGCCTCGGACCTGTCGCGCTACAAGGACTGGCTGACCATCCACCGGGTCTGGCGCTCGAAGCTGCCCGACACCCTCGACAAGGGGACGGTCGTGGAGTCCATCGTCGAGGTCAAGGGCATGCCCAACCGGGTGAAGTGGACGATCGTCCATTTCAAGGCGCCGGAGGCGATGACACTCAACGGCACCGGTGTCGGCGGGGTCAAGGTCAAGCTGATCGGCAAGGTTCGGGCTCAGGACAAGGACGCGAACGCCTCGGTGGTGACGATGGACGTCCATCTGGGTGGTCCGGCGCTGTTCGGGCCGATCGGCATGATCGTGGCCGGGGCGCTGCGTGGCGACATCAAGGAGTCGCTGAACCGGTTTGTGACCGTCTTTGCTCCGACCTAAGTCTTTGCCCCGTCTTAGCCGGGCTAGGGCCTGATGACCCGATGTGGGCTCGGGTAGGGGTGCACGCGGGGTGCTGCGTGCCGCGTGGGTCCCAGGCCGGGCATCGGCTGCCTGCCCTGCTCGCCTCGCACCTGCTCCGCGGCGAGGAACCGTCGCTCCAGTCCGGAGATCAGATCCTGCACCGAGCGGCGCTCGCGTTCGGCGGCGCGGATCATTCCGCGAATCCGTCGGGCCTGAGTTTGCTCACCGCGCCGCTGATATCGCTCAAGGGCGCAACCATAGGTAGCCAGGTCAGCGTCGAGCTGCTCACACTGTGCCAACAGCATCGCCCGGAGGTGTTCGGCCTGAAGGCGATTCGCGGATTCGGGCGTCTGATTGCCCGTATCCACAATGCTCGGTGATGTCACGGGCGAACTGTAGCTGACCTAGGCGACCCACGCGCATCGGGTGGAACAGCGCTTGCCCCACCGCTTTTTGTTCACCGAGCCGACACCTGGCCGACACCCGCCGTCGTGGCGGTAGTTGCGCGAAACGCGTATTTCGTCCGATGATGTCCGGCGTGGAACGTGCTGAGGAGCAGCGCCAGATCGATCAGGTGGTCGACCGCCTGACCGAGCTGTTCCCCTATGTGCCGGATCACGTCATCAGCGAGACCGTGGACAGCGCACACCACCGCTTCGACGGCGCCCGCATCCGCGAATTCGTGCCGCTGTTCGTCGAGCGGCACTGCCGCGAAGTGTTCATCCTGCAGCCGGCGGTGGAGATCTCCGTCTAGGGCACGACCTAGGGGAGCGGCGCCGACCACACCAGCCTGGTACCGCCGCCGGGGCGCGGTGCGATCGTGAACTGACCTCCGCAGTCGCGGGCGCGCGCGGCGAGGTTCCCCAGCCCGCTGCGGGTGACGTCCTCGCTGATCCCCACCCCGTCGTCGCTGACTCCGATGGTCAGATCGTCGTCGACGGTCACCGAGACGGTCAGCGAACGGGCCGCGGCGTGGCGCACCACGTTGCTGACCGCTTCGCGCACCACCGCCTCTGCGTGATCGGCGAGTGTGGCGTCGACCACCGACAACGGCCCGCTGATGTGCAGCGCCGGGCGGACCGCGGAGTCGACGGTCATCTGGGTCACTGCTTGTTCGATGCGCTGACGCAGTCGGGTGACCGACCCGCCGTGCAGGTCGAAGATCGCTGTGCGGATCTCCTCGACGACCTCCTGGAGGTCATCCAGCGCGCCGGTGACCCGGCGGGTGCCCTCGGCCCGGTCTGCGTTCAGCGCGCCCTGCAATGACAAGCCGACCGCGAACAGCCGCTGGATCACATGGTCGTGCAGATCTCTGGCGATCCGGTCACGGTCGGTGAGCAGGTCGAGTTCGCGCATCCGCCGTTGCGCAGTCGCCAGGTGCAGTGCCAGTCCTGCCTGGGCGGTGAAAGCCGCCGCCGTGTCCAATTCCGCCGCGGTGAACTGTTGGCCCGGCGCCGCTACGCACACCAGTACACCGCTGGCGGTGTCGGGTCCGCAGATAGGCAGCACCAGCGCTGGAAAAACGTCGGACAGGTCGCGGAAATCATTGACGCGCACCGGAAGACAATCGGTGAAGGCCTGGCCCGTCGCTGACTCGGCCATCGGCAATTGCCGGCCCAAGAACTCGTCGCGCGTCGAGGCGGTGATTACCAGGTTGCCCAGATCGTCCGGTGTGGCGTAGAAGCTGAAGTCACAGCCGGTCAAAGCCACTGCCTTGGCGGTGATTTCGCGGTGCACTGCGGCGGGGTCGTCACCGGCCAGCAGGGCCGTGCTGATGTCGCGGGTGGCCTCGATCCACAGCTGGCGAGTATTGGCCGCCTGGTAGAGCCGGGCGTTGTCGATCGCAATGCCCGCCGCCCCGGCCAGTGCGAGTACCAATAACTCGTCGGCTTCGGTGAAGGCCGCTCCGTCCGCCTTCTCGGTCAGATAGAGATTGCCGTACACGTGATCGCGGGTCCGGATGGGGACTCCCAAGAAGCTCCGCATCGGTGGGTGGTGCGGAGGAAATCCGATCGAGGCTGGATGCTGGGAAAGATCTTCGACGCGAATCGCTTTGGGGTCGCTCATCAGGAGGCCCAGCATTCCGTGCCCGGTGGGGAGCGGGCCGATCAGCTCGGCCGTGTCCTGGTCGATCCCCTCGAAGATGAACCGCTCCAGCGTCGGTTGCGGTTCGGACCCGATCACTCCGACCGCGCCGTAGCGGGCATGCACCAAACCCATCGCGGTGTGCACGACGGTGTGCAGCTTCTTCTCCAGTTCCAGCCCGGACGAGACGGCCAGCATCGCGTCGATGAGACCGTCACGGACGTCGATGTCAAACATCGCTGCGGCGCAAAGTATCCGCGGCGAACAGGGCGGCCTGGGTGCGGCCGGACAGGCCCAGCTTGGTCAGCAGCCGCGACACGTAGTTCTTGATCGTCTTCTCGGCGAGGAACATCCGCTGACCGATCTCGCGGTTGGTCAGGCCCTCGCCCAGCAGTTGCAGCAGCATGCGCTCGGTGGACGACAAGTCACGCAGCCGCTCGTCGGATTCGGTGTCTTTGCGCAGCCGGGACATCAGCGCGGCCGCGGCGCGGTTGTCCAGCAACGACTTTCCCGCACCGACGGTTTTGATGGCCTCGGCCAGCGCCATACCGCGAATGTCCTTGACCACGTACCCACTGGCGCCGGCCATAATCGCGTCGAGCATGGATTGCTCGTCGGTGAATGAAGTCAAGATGAGACAACGCAATTCGGCGTGCGCGGCGAGCAGATCGCGGCACAGGTCGATACCGCTGCCGTCGGGCAGGCGGATGTCCAGCACCGCAACGTCGGGTTGTGCCGCGGGGATGCGGCTCATGGCCTCGGCCACGGTCGCCGCCTCACCCACCACGGTCAGTTCGGGGTCGCTGCTGAGCAGTTCAGCCAGACCGCGCCGCACGACCTCGTGGTCGTCGACCAGAAACACCTTGATCACACCGCAGTACAGCCTGGAACCGTCCCTGCCCGGTAGGGACTTTGGTCCCGAAATCGGCAGACCATCGCCGTGTGGGAGGGGCCGGGAACTACCTGGTGCAGGGACTCGGCTGGGTGGATCGTTGGTCTTGCGCGACGGTAATTGCACCCTCCGGCGCGCAACTTGGGCCGGCGGGCAGGCATCCTTCTTCGTCCCGCCGGCCCAACCTCGGGTCCTAGACTGCGTCGATGACCGCCAGGTACGAGCCCGCCATCGACACCCATGCGGTCGATGCGATCGACTTCCACACTCACGTCGAGATCGACGGCGCCGGCCACTGCGCCTACGACGACGAGCTCGCCGAGGCCACCGGACGCTACTTCAAGCTCGGCGGAGACTACTTCGCCCGCGTCGACGAGCTCGCCGAGCACTATCGGCAGCACAACACCGCCGCGGTGGTGTTCACCATCGACGCTCATACGGTGTCGGGCCATCAGCCCAATTCGGTGGAGGAGCTGATCGCGGGGACGGTCCGCAACAACGACGTCCTGATCCCGTTCGGCTCGGTCGACCCGTGGGATGCCGGCGCGGTCGCCCGGGTGCGGGAGTTGACCGACGACTACGGCGTGCGGGGATTCAAGTTCCATCCCAGCCTGCAGGGCTTCGAACCCAACGACCGCCGGTTCTATCCGATCTACGAGGCGATCGCCGCCGCCGGGGTGCCGGCACTGTTCCACACCGGCCAGACCGGACTGGGGTCGGCGCTACCGGGCGGGCACGGGATCAAGCTGCGCTACTCCGACCCGATGCTGCTCGACGATGTCGCCGCCGATTTCGGAGACCTCACCGTCGTGATGGCCCACCCGGCGGTGCCGTGGGTCGACGCTCAGATCGCCATCGCCTCGCATAAGGCCAACGTCTACATCGACCTGTCCGGCTGGTCACCGAAGTACTTTCCGCCCCAGCTTGTTTTGGCGATCGGACGTCAGCTGCGCACCAAGGCCCTGTTCGGGACCGACCACCCCTACATCGCGCTGGACCGCTGGCGGCGCGACTTCGACACACTCGACGTCGATCCCGCGGTGGTGCGGGAGATCCTCAAGGACAACGGGCTGCGGGTGCTCGGTCTGGCCTAGGCGGTCTGGGCTTCGACGACCATCTCCGACGGTGCGTTGCGTTCCCACAGCACCGCACCGACGCACGCCGTCAGCACCCATCCGGCGCCCACTGCGCCGCACCAGATCAGCAGCGCCATCGCCACGCCGATCGGGCCGAAACCATCCCAGTCGTGCAGCAGCGACGGCATGAGCAGCCGGGCGCCGAGTGGGATTGCTACGCCATCGATCACCACACCGGCCAGCCCGGCCAGCGCCAGTGAGCGCAGGCCTCGCCCTCCGTCGCGCACCAGCAGCGCCGGGGTCACCGACCAGAAAAGCCACACCGGCAGAAGCCCGATGACGAACAGCAGTCCCCGGCTGACGCCGTGGTGATGGTGGCCGAACATGATCCGCTCCCGCACCGCCATCGTGACGAGGTACAACGCGAACCAGATCGTGCCCCGCAGCAGCCGGGTCAGCAGTCCGTACTGTTCGCGGCGCCATGCTTTGGCGAAGATGGACGCGACCGAGGCTGCCATCGGGATGCCCCAGACCAGGAAACTCGCCACCCCGATCAACGTCCAGTCGGCCCGCAGTCCCGCCGAATTGCCGAAGGCTTCCCGCAGCCGGTCGGACAGCGGATGTTCCAGGGCGAACTGCCGGGTGAAGATGGTCCCGGGGCTGGCATTGTCGGCGAAGCCCTGCATATAGCTGAAGCCGATGACCATCAGCGGAATGACGGTGGTGAACAGCTGGGTGGAGACCACCGCACTCTGAGTGCCGCCGTCGATGTCGTTGTAGCGGGCGACCAGTGCCGTCAGCGGCTTGAGCCGACGCGACTCCTGCAGGCGCCGTGCGCGCTCCTCGAGGCGCCGGCGGATGTCGTCGCGCCTGGTGCCGACCGGTCGACCCGACTGCGTCATGACCAAAGAGGGTAGGCGATCAACCTGTCTGCGTCGGTGAGCTCACCTCGTCGGGCTGCTGCCCTTTACGGAGGGTGGCGATCAGTTCGCGGTAGGGGCCGACGAGGTAGGCGGTATCGCCGGCGATGAGCTGGGTGTCGCGGCGTGGATGTAACCGCAGGGGGACGTCGTCCCTGGCGATCGCGATCACCCGGGCCTGTGTGGAGAATTCGAACATCTTGATCCCGTCGAGCTCGCTGCCGGGCTGAACCTGCACCGCGCCGACCATGAACGAGCGGTGGCCCACCGAGAAGGTGCCGTGGACGTCGAGGCCCATCGCCGCGCCGATGAACCACGGGGTGGCCAGGTCGACGGTCGAGCGGACGTATTCGAATTTGAACCGCTTGCCCACGGCCGAGCCCAGCGCCCGGTCGTAGATCCGCAAGACGATCGGGACGTCGGGGCGTTTTAGCTCGGGAAGTGTTCGCGGACCGAATATCTCGCGCACCACGATGCCGGTTTCGATGTTGACCATGTCGTGAGCGGTGAGCACGGCGACTGCGCGGGCTTCGCCGATGCGGGCCGCCTGCAGGGTTTGTCGCAACGTGGCGTCGCCGAAGATGACCGGCACACCCAGTTCGGCCGCCGCAGACAGGTAGCGGTTGTCTTCGTTGCGTTCGATCACCGCGACATCGTGTCCGGCCGCCTTGAGCACGGCGGCCACCCCGATTCCGAAGGACCCGAGGCCGACCACCACAACGTGGCGCTGGAGGTGGCGCACCTTCTGCCGACTCGCGCTCTGCGAGATCCGGTGCGACAGAAGCACATCGGCGACGAACGCCACCACAATCGCGGTGGTGGCGACGCCGGCGAACATCATCACCACACCCCACAGCCGCAGCCAGGTGGGCTGTTGGAGGAAGTTGAAGTCGCCGTAGCCCACGGTGGCGATGGTCTCGGCGGAGAAATACAGCGCGTCCACCCAGCCCATTCCGGGTTGGTTGTAGGCGAACCGCAGCATGATCGTCGACCCGACCAGAAGCGTGGCTGCCACCGCCAGCGCTCGGTAGAACATCGGGTTCAGGTCGGCCGCGAACGCGCGCACGGCGTCGGAGAAGCGGACGAACAGTGGCCGGGGCCGCGGTGTTGCCGCCATCGGTTTGGCGACCTTGATGCCCTGCTCGGCGAGTTCGTCGGCGGTGCCGATCATCGCCGTCCAGTCGCCGGCGTGCACCGGCTCGTCGCGGCCCGGGCAGGCGATCACCTCGCCGGGGGTTTCGGAATTGTCGCCGCGGATCACGGCGACCGGCGCGAGATCGCCGTAGATCTCCCGCAGAGTGCCGTCCTTGGTCGCGGTGGTGCCGGTGACGACGAAGTCCATACCGGCCGCCGAGATCGTGTGGGTGGTGCGGTTGAGCAGGGCCTCGACCACCGACGGTGCGGCGATATCGGCGACGTCGAGGATGGCACCGGGCCCATTGTTGACGGCCATGGCCTCGCGCAGCACCGCATTGGACAGCCGGGCCACTACCCGGGCTCGGGGGTTGGCCTGGCGGGCCAGCAGTGCGATCTGCAGGTTCAGATCGTCGTCGTCGTCGGCGCAGATCACCGCGGCGGCGGTGGCGATTCCGGCCCCCTCGAGATCCTCGGGTGCCTGCGAGAGCGTCACCGTGATCCCGGCGTTGTGCAGCTCGTCGATGATTCGCAGACCGAGTGCGTCGTCGCCGCAGACGATGGTGTGGCCGTGCATGGGGAAACGCTACTTCGGAAACCTCTGGCGTGACGGGTGAGAATGGCTTATGCCCTTAGTGCCTCCAGCCGCCCCGTACGTGAAGGCCTGCATCAACGGCGCTCGCACCCCCGACGCGCATCCGGGTCTGCCGGTATCGCCTCAACAGTTGGCTGACGCCGCCGTCGCCGCGCACGGTGCCGGAGCCAAGGCCGTCCACCTGCACCCCAAGACCGCTGATGGGGTGGATTCACTGGTCCCCGACACCGTCGCCGCGGCCGTCACCGCCGTCCGGCACGCGCTGCCCGGCCTGCCGCTGGGCGTGACCACGGGGTTCTGGGCACTGCCCGATCCGCAGCAGCGGTTGCATGCCGTCGAGTCGTGGACCGTGCTGCCCGACTTCGCCTCGGTCAACTGGCACGAACCCGGCTCCGAGGCATTGGCGCAGCTGCTGCTGAGCCGGGGCATCGGCGTCGAGATCGGCATCTTCCATGCCGAGGCCGCCGAGGAGTGGGCGCGCTCCGAGGTGGCGCCGCACTGCCTGCGGGTGATGATCGAGCTGGGGCCCGACGGGGACACCGAGACCGCCGACGACCTGCTCGCGAGGATCCGCAGTGCCTCCTCGCCCGCGCCGATTCTGCTGCACGGCCTGGACGAGAGTTGTTGGCCACTGCTGGCGCATGCGGGTGTGCGCGGCCTGCAAACCCGGATCGGGCTGGAGGACACCTTGGCGCTGCCGGACGGGTCGACGGCGCCGGGCAACGCCGAACTGGTCGCGGCCGCCAATGACGTCCTGCGGGACGTCAGCTAGGCGTCGTCGGCTGCCAGCGCGAAGTCCGCGAAGTCGAACCCAGGCACCACGACACAGCTGACCAGGGTCGGCTCGTCGTCGCGGGGTCGGGCGCGCTGCCAATAACCGGGCGGCACCAGCACCTGCGGCTGTTCCTCGGCGACGATATCGGCGCCGAGGAGAACCGTTGTGGCGCTGTCTCTTTCGGCGCCGATCTCGAGAAGCAACGGGCTGCCGCGGTGATACAGCCACAACTCGGCGCTGCGCACGGTGTGCCAGGCCGACTGCTGGCCGGGCAGCAGGACGAAGTAGATGGCCGTGCCGGCATTGCGCGATCCGTTGTAGTCCGGCGGCAACGCCGACTCGCCGACGACGAGCTCACTGCGCCAGGTCTCGCGGAAATATCCGCCCTCGGGGTGGGGACCCAGCTCGAGCTTCTGTACCCAGTCGGGGAGATCCGTCATGGGCATCAGCGTAGAGATAAATCGGTTGCCGGCATTCGCGTTGCCGCATTAGCGTGGCCGACGGTCGTCACAAAGTGCATGAGGAAGGACGGTCCCTGTCGTGGATCACAGCGTCGCTCACCTGACCGCTGACAACCACTTCGGAGACCCATGCCTACCGACTCTGCAATCACCCTGATCGATCTCGATTTCGTCTGGCCGGACGGCACCGTCGCGCTGGAACGTCTCAATGCCACGCTGTCGACCGGACGGACCGGACTGGTCGGCGCCAACGGCAGCGGGAAGTCGACCCTGCTGCGCCTGATCGCCGGCCGACTGACGGCGACCGGCGGGCGGATCGTCGCCAGCGGTGACGTCGCCTATCTGCCGCAGACCCTGACCCTCGATGTCGCGCAGTCGATCGCTGACGGGCTCGGGGTCGGCGCCAAACTGGCCGCGCTTGCAGCAATCGAGTCCGGCGCAGCCACCGAGCGCGACTTCGAGGTCATCGGCGAGGACTGGGATATCGCCGACCGTGCCGCCGGGGCGCTGCGCGTCATCGGACTGGGCGCGGCCGACCTGGATCGTACGGTCGGCCAGATATCGGGCGGGGAGGCGATGCTGCTGGCCGTCACCGCCCTTCGGCTCCAGGGCGCCGAGATCACCCTGCTCGACGAGCCGACCAACAACCTCGACCGGGACGCCCGCAGCCGGCTGTTCGACCTGATCGCCGACTGGCCGGGAACGCTGGTGGTGGTCAGCCACGACGTTGCCCTGCTGAACCGGATGGACACCACCGCCGAGCTGCACAACCACCGGCTCACGTCATTCGGCGGGCCGTATCGCGAGTGGCGCGCGCACCTGGACAACGAGCAGGCCGCTGCGGCGCAAGCGGTTTCGGCTGCCGAGCAGACGGTACGGGTGCAGAAGCGGCAGCGCGCGGCCGCTGAGACCAAGCTGGCACACCGAAATCGCAAGGCGCAGAAGGACTATGCTAATAAGCGGGCGCCCAAGATCGTGATGAACGGATGGGCGGGGTCCGCCGAGGTGTCGGCGGGCAAGCTGCGCACCGAACTCGCCGCGACGGCGGCGGCGGCCGCCGACGCGTTGCAGGCGGCCGAGGCCAGGCTCCGCAGCGATGAGCACATCCGCGTCGATCTTCCCGATCCTGACGTGCCGGCCAGCCGCAGGCTCGCCGAATTGCCAGGCAGCCGTGGGCCATTTGTGGTGATGGGGCCGGAGCGGATCGCTGTCGTCGGGCCGAACGGCATCGGGAAGACCAGGCTGCTGGACGATCTGCTCGCCGGGACCGCAGGCCGATTGCTGACCGATCGGATCGGTTACCTGCCCCAGCGCATCGACGGCCTGGACGAGCAGGCCAGCGTGCTGGACAACGTCACGGCGCCGAATGGTGATGCCGCCCTGGTCCGTACCCGGCTGGCCCGGTTCCTGCTGCGCGGCGACTCGGTGTACCGGCCGGTGGCCACACTGTCCGGTGGTGAACGGTTCCGCGTCGCGCTGGCGCGGTTACTGTTGGCTGATCCACCGCCCCAGCTGATCGTCCTCGACGAACCGACCAACAATCTCGATCTGGCCAGTGTGGACCAGCTGGTCGACGCTTTGCGTGCCTACCTCGGGGCAGTGATCGTGGTCAGTCACGACGACGAGTTCCTGGCCCGGCTGGATCTGGACCGGACGTTGTCGATGCGGCTGCCTGGCGTACTGGACGAGGCGGGTTAGGGTCTGACCATGGCACACCTGCGTGTTGGCTGGGTCGTCGTGCTGTGCGCGGTGGTGCTGGCCGTCAGTGCCTGGCTGCCGTGGCTGACGACCCCGGTCCTGGGCGGCGGACGTGCCAGCGCGATCGGCGGCACGGCCGGCAGCATCGAGCTGCCGCCGCGGTTCGGAGCCGGTCAATTGATCGTGCTGCTGGCCTCGGTGCTGATCGTCACGGGTGCGATGGTGGCGCGCAATCTGTCCCCGCGGCTGGCCGCCGCGGCGGCGCTGGTGATCTCGGTGCTGCTCGCGGTGCTGACCTACTGGTACTACCACCTCAACGTCAGCCCGCCGGTGTCGGCGGGATACGGCTTCTATATCGGGGCGGCAGCCGCAGCATTCGCTCTGGTGTCGTCGGTGTGGGCGTTGGTCTCCACCCTGGTGCGCAGGCGATGAGCCGGTTCGTCGATCCGGTCACTTTGACCGGCGCGCAATGGGTTTCACTCGAGCCGCTGAGCGACTCTCATATACCCGAGATCACCGCGGCCGCAGCCGACGTGGGGGAGCTGTGGTTCACCAGCGCACCGTCGCCGGACAACGCTGCGGCATGGGTGAGCAGGATGGCCGCGATGCAGGCCGGCGACGAGGGCGTCACCTATGTGATCCGCAGGCGCAGCGACGACGCGGTGGTCGGCTCGTCGAGCCTGTTTCACGTCGACGCCGCCAACCGGCGACTCGAGATCGGCCACACCTGGTATTCGGCGGCGGCCCGCCGTACCGGGGTCAACACCGAGACCAAACTGGTGATGCTCTCCCATGCGTTCGACCAACTCGGTTGTGTCGCTGTGGAGTTCCGCACGCACTTCTTCAATCAGGTCAGCAGGGCTGCCATCGAACGCCTCGGCGCCAAGCTGGACGGCGTGTTGCGCAGCAACCAGGTGCTTGCCGACGGATCCCGTCGCGACACCGTGGTCTACTCCATCCTGGACATCGAATGGCCAGCGGTTCGCAACAACCTGACATTCAGGCTGAGCAGGCATTCCTGACCTCGGCCGACGCCACACCGATCCGTTTCGGCGGCCATGAGCACCCGTTTACGCTAATGTCAAACGGCGCGGAGATGGAGTGCTGTGGAGAGACTGGTTCAGGCACTGACAGCGTCGATGGACCCGGTGTCGCTGGTCGGGCGTGTCGCTGAGCAGGCTTGCGCCTTCGTGCAGGCTGCCGACGGAGCGGCCGTCACGCTGCTTCGCGGCTCCGACAACGCGTACGTGACCGTGTCTGCACACGGCGCGCTTGCGGCCACGATCGGTTTCGTTGTGCCCCCGGAGAACAGTTTTCAGGGCCGTGCGGCCAGGGAGCGGCGCCCCAAGCTGGTACACGACGCGCTGACGGACATGCGACTGTCGGCACGCGTTCGCGCGATGAACAAGCAGTGGGTTACTCGGTCCTGGGCGGTCATTCCGTTGATGCACAACGGCGACGCGATCGGTTCCCTACTGTTGGCGGCCACGGCCGTCGGCGCGTTCACCGAGACAGATGTCGACGCGCTGCTCGCCATCAGCGAGTTCGTGTCCGCCTTGGTCGGCGCCCAATTGCAGCTCTCAGCGCTGCTGACCCAGGTGATGACCGATGGCGACAACCGCGGGCAACGCGCTCTCACGGCGCAATTCGTCGCGTCGGTGATGTTGCCCGAGGCAGTCGAGATCGAAGGTCTGCAACACCGACTGGACGCGCTGCTGGCGCAGCCAAACGCACTCAGAGCGGTCTTCCAGCCCATCGTCCGTCTCGAACATGGGACGACGGCTGCCTACGAGGGGCTGATGCGTTTCCCTGCAGAATCGGACCTGGCGCCGGCGCAATGGTTCAGTGCTGCACGGCGTCTCGGCCGTGGTATCGACTTGGAATATGCCGCGCTGTGCACGATCTTGACCGCAGCGCGTCGCATCCCCAGCGACTGTCCAGTGACGGTCAACCTGAGTCCGAGCGCAGCGCTGGAGCCGGTGATTCAGGACGTGTTGGCTGCGCAGGACCGCGCGCTGATCGTGGAAATCACCGAGCACGAACTCTTTCCCGCTGACCCGGTTCCGGGGCTGAAGCGGGTGCGGGATGCGGGCGTGTCGGTAGCGGTCGACGATGTCGGCGCTGGCTATGCCAACCTCACCCAGCTGCTGAGGCTACGTCCCGAGATCATCAAGATCGACGGAGAGTTGATTTCTGGCATCGACGACGAGCCCATCGCTCGTGCAATGGTGACCGCCCTGAAATCGCTGGCATCCGAGCTGCACGCCACGACGGTGGCCGAAGCTGTGGAGACATCGAGCCAGCTCCAGACGCTGATCGGTCTGGGTATCGAGTACGGCCAAGGCTTTCTCCTGGGGCCACCATCAGATGTGGTCGACCTTCCGCTTCGCGACCGCTATGAACCCTGGCGAAGGGCGACCCAGCCTACCGAAATATGATGTGCCGCAGGCAATGCCAGGCGGCGGGCGGCATGGAGTTCGTCAGGCCGGCTCGACGTTCTGACGACCGGCCTGCAGTCGTAAGCTCCTGGATCTATGAGGGTGAGCCCGCCACCGGTAGGCTTGGGCGGGTTTGCCGGGGGTACGAAGGGATGAGATTGCGCAGCGTGACGGGACACGTGTCGGCCGTGCTGGCGGCCGCACTGGTGGTGGCGATCGCAGGCTGCTCGGACGACGCGAAGCCGGCCGCCGCCGTCACATGCGACGAGGTGTCGGTGCCGATGATCGACATCCCGACCCGAACCGATCAGGAACCGCGGTTGCGGCTACCTCAGCCGCAGGGTTGGGAGCGCACCACCAAACTGGACTCCGAGACCATCCGATTCGCGCTGCGCAACGAGGGCCTGTCCGACCAGGGGTTCACCCCCAATGCCGTCGTCACCCTGCAGAAGGTGGGTGCCGACGTCGGCAAGCCGCAGCAGATCCTCGACGCTCAGGACAAACAGCTGGTGGCCAAGCTGAAGGTCACCGACCTGAAATCGGCCCCGACACAGGTGTGCGGGTCCACGGCCCAATCGACCACCTACACCGCGCCCGCGATGGGAAAGATCCCGGCTCGTAGCGCGGCCTCCCTGGCCGTGGTCTACCAGGCCGGTGACGTCAACTACGTGACCACCGTGACGGTGCAGACGATCAAAGCCGACAATCCCACCTACGTCGCGGATTCCGCGGCGATCCTCAAGGGATTCCAGATACTCCCGCCTAAATAGCGATGGCGCCTAAATAGCGACCGTGTGGACCTGTTCGCCGCTGAGCCGTTCGGCGCACCGGTCGCACGCCAGTTCTCCGGTGAAGCCGGCGCCGCAGTCGTGGTGGGTCATCACCACCGCCGGGCCTTCGGGGGCCTGATACCACCACTGTGCCCATTGCAGCGCGGCCGCCAGCACCGGGAAGAATGCCCGGCCCTTCTCGGTCAACAGGTACGCGGCTCGCTCCGGGCCCGAGCGTTCTGTGGGTGAGGTGGTGAAAACGCCGATGCTGCAGAAGGTCTGCAGCCGCTCGGCCAGCAGGCTGGGCGGTGCGCCGAGCTGCGTCTGGAAATCGGTGAAGCGCGTAGTCCCCAGGAACGCGGCCACCAGAAGGGCCGCAGCCCAACGATTTCCCAGGATGCTCATGGTCTCCGGGAACAATCCGGCGTGGCGGGTGGCGGGGTCGGACTCCGAACGGCGCCGCGTCGACGCGGCCGGCGCCGACCGCGTCCATGTTCCGCTGGGACCAAGGCTCAGTGCCACTTCCGGTCCGGTGACCACGGCACGGCAGGCGTTGCAGCGCAATTGGGGTGCGAAATGGGATCCGCACGCCGCGTGGCGCATTGCCGGCAGTCGTTCCTGATGCCCGGTCACCCAATTGCGTTCCCACTCCCAGATGGACAACAACGCCGGCCACAGCGACCGACCGCGGCCGGTGACCAGGTACTCGGTGCGGGCTCGGGTGGAGGCGTGCACCGTGCGGGACAGCAGACCGTCACTGACCAGTGTCCGCAGCCGGCTGGTCAGCACCGAATTCGAGATCGGCAACCGCGACATGAACTGGCTGTAGCGGCTGGCGCCGAGCAGCGCCTGCTGAACGATCAGCAGGTTCCACTCGTCACCGAGGAGGCCCAGCATCCTTCCGATGGCATTGGGGCTGTCGGGCGCCAAGACGGTCGGCGTCTCAGCGGCTACGGTATCGGCCACTACAGTCCGATCGCCCCGGCGGCCGAATCACTGGTATGCCAGCGGCGCAGCGAGTCACCGGCCACCCAGGTGGAGTGAGTCCCGCTGGAAATCCGTTCCGGCAGTTGAAGTTTGCACACTGGACCGTCCGGTATCCGGGCGGCGTCGAACACCAGGCAATACGAGGCGTCGGCTGTCATGTCGGTGGTCAGGGTGACCAGGTAGCCGTCGTCCTCGGCCCGGCTGCCGACACGAGGGGCCATCGCCGTCTCGCTGCCGTAGACGCCGTCGCCGAATGCGTACCGCTCTTCGGTGCCCGTGTGCAGATCGTGGCGGACCAGTCCGTCGAACAGGAACCAGCCCGGCTTCCCACTGGCGGCGTAGGTGTAGCGATACGGCTCGCCGGCATGGCCGGAGTTGATCATGCCGAACTCGGTGATGCTGTCGGACAACGATTCTTCGGTGAGCCCGCCGGTGCGCAGGTTGAGCCGCCAGCGGTGCAGTCGGGCCTGCATCCGGTCCAGCGCGAGGAACCGGAACGCCCGCTGCCACTTGGTGCCGGTGCCGTTGTCGCAGGGTTCGGGGTCGCCCTGGAAAAAGCCGTCCAGCACGATCTCGTCGCCGTCCTCGTAGGCGTTGGTGAAGTGCAGCACGTAGGTGGGGTCGGCCTCGAACCACTGGATGTCGCGGAGGGCAGGAGCGGAGCGACCCGGGATTGGGCCTGCGCTCCCGCCGCGGCGGGGGAGTACGGCGAACCGTGACGGGATGTCCCGGTGGAAACGGGCGACGTGCAAGTCGCGCTCGAGCAGTTCGGGGTCCCAGAACAGCGGGAAGTCGTTGAGGATGACGTAGTTTCGGGTGAACGCCATGTCGTGGGGGAGCCGCGGGCCCGGCAGGGGAACGTCGGTGTAGTGCACCAGGTCGTTGTTGGCGTCCACCACTCCGTAGCGCATGTAGGGCGCGGACTTCGAGTAGTTGAAGAACAGCATCTCGCCGGTGCGGTCATCGACCTTCGGATGCGCCGAGACACCCCAGTCGCCGGGGAAGCCGCCGTTGAAGGTTTCCTTGCCCAGCGTCTCGGCGGAATAAGGGTCGACGCGGTAGAGATCGCCGCACTGGTAGAAGCTCGTCAATGCGGTGCCGCGGTGCACCACGACATCGGTGCTGGAGGCGTCCTTCATCAGCGTGCGCGCACCCCAGCCGTAGTCCACCTTTGCCAGCCCCAGCGGTTCGGCCAGCCCCGGCCAGAGCGGACCTGCGGCGGCGTTCTCGGCCTCGAAGCCATCGGTGCGGACAAAGCGGTTGCGGTAGAAGGCCGTTCCGTCGCGGAAGCCGACGATGTGGAGCATGCCGTCACCGTCGAAGGGGTGATAGGCCTTCAGCGCCGGATGCAGCGGGTTCTCGGTGTTGCGCAGATACACCCCGTCGAGATCGGTGGGGATCTCGCCGTCGACCACGGTCAGATCGTCGGCGCGCCACTCGGTGTTCTGTGGTTGCCACGGCCCGGTGCGGTACGGGTGGTCGTCATCCTCCGGAAGGGTGGACAGGAATTTGCCGACGATCTCAGTGTGCATCGTCTGCCGATCTGATCATGAAACTGACTGTGGTGGCGGTGCTACCGCCGAAATTCAGGGTGCCGAAGCGGCGCGCGCCGTCGACTTGGTAGTCCCCGGCGCGATCGCTGACCTGTTTGGCGGCATCCAGCATCATCCGGATACCCGACGCCCCCACCGGGTGGCCACCGCCGATCAGGCCACCACTCGGATTGATCGGCAGCCGCCCGCCGATCTCGATCTCGCCGTTCTCGATCGCCTTCCACGATTCGCCGGGCCCGGTGAGGCCGATGTGGTCGATGGCCAGGTACTCGCTCGGTGTGAAGCAGTCGTGCACCTCGATGCCGTCGAGATCGTCGAGACCGATGCCCGCCCGGCCGAACGCGTCGTACACGGCGGCGCGGACGTGAGGCACCACATACGGGCTCGCGGCGTCGCGGTCGAGTTTCTGCCGCAACCCCAGCCCGACAGTGCGATGGCCCCAGCCTTCGATCAACCCGATCGGGCGCACGCCCGGGTGATCGCGCAGGAAGTCGTCGTTGACCAGGACCACGCCGGCACCGCCGTCGGTCATCTGGCTGCAGTCGTAGCGGCGGATCCGGCCCTCGGTCGGCGGATTGACCGTGTCGTCGCTGCCGTGCGACACCAGATCGGGGACCTCCCAGTCCCTGGTCTGGGCGTTCGGGTTGCGTTTGGCATTGCTGAAGTTCAGTGCGGCGATCGCGTGCAGGTGAGCGTCGTCAATGCCGAAGCGACGGTCGTACTCGTCGGCGACTTCGGAAAACATCGACGGCCACACGTACTTGGCGTCGGCGCCCTCATGGCCGGTCCAGGCCGCGGCGCCGAGGTGGGCGGCCGCGGTGTCACCGGGCACCGTCTTCTCCAGCTCGACACCGACCACGAGTGCGGTGCGGTAATTGCCGGCCCGCAGGTCGGCCATCGCCGCCAGAGCCGCCACACTGCCCGAGGCGCATGCCGCCTCGTGGCGGGTGGCCGGGGTGTCCCACAGTCCGTCGTGCACCGTGGCGGGCATGGCCCCGAGGTGGCCCTGCCGGGCGAACATCTCTCCGAACGCGTTTGCCACATGGATGACGTCGATATCGGCGGCGTCGATCATCGACTCGGCCAGAGTGAGGTCCACGACCTCGCCGGTGAGTGACGCGTAGTCGCGGCCTTCACGAGTGAGGTTGCGAGCGAAGTCACTCTGGTAGCCACCGAGGATCCAGACATTGCTTGCCACAGCGGCGAAGTTACTACAGCTAAGAGAGTGGCGGGCCGGATTGCGTTGAGTTAGCCCAAATCCAGGGGACGGCCCCGCCGGCTCGTGGTCTGAACCGACAGGACCTCACGAGTTTGGGTGTCGACCACCGCACTCGCTTGCTGCGGAGCATTACCGAACCCGGTCGTCCACAAACGTATTGGTAGTCAAGGCGGTGGCGTTAATTCCCCCGCGGCGGGGAACACTGCGTGAATGTCTTCGATCAACGACGATCTGGCGCAGCGAATGGCCGAGCTGGCCCGCGCCACCGCACCACCCCGTGATGTCAAAGAGGTCCTCAGCGGCGTGACCGCCGCGGCGACGGAAATGATCCCCGGCACGGACACCTGCGGTGTGCTGTTGATCGGCAAGGGCGGCAAGTTCGAATCGCTGTTCGGTACATCGGATTTGATCTACAAAATCGACGCTCTGCAGGAAGCCTGCGGAGAGGGGCCGTGTATCGAGGCCGCCCTCGACGAGCTGATCGTGCGGACCAACGACTTCACCACTGAACGGCGGTGGCCCAAATACAGCCGCGCGGCCGCCGAGCTCGGAGTCCGCAGCGGATTGTCGTTCAAGCTCTACACCAGCTCGAGCACGGCGGGCGCGCTGAATCTGTTCGGTCTGGAGCCGGGGGCCTTCGACGCGCAATCCGAGGTGATCGGGTCGGTGCTGGCGGCTCACGCCGCGGCGGCCATCATCGCCAGCCGCCGCGGCGAGCAACTGGAGTCCGCATTGGCCACCCGGGACACCATCGGACAGGCCAAAGGGGTGATCATGGAGCGGTTCAACGTCGACGCGCTGCGGGCGTTCGAGATGCTGCGCGAGCTGTCCCAGACCACCAACGTCCGGCTGGTCGACATCGCCGTCCGGGTGATCGACTCCCGCGGGGACTGATCCGCGAGCGGGTATCGTTGGGCGAAATTTTGGTGGTGGGGGTCACTCGATGGTGAGCGGTGCACTCCGGCGCTGGTGGCAGCAGTCGAGTCATTACGACTGGTTGAGTGGCTACCTCGCCGCACGGGGTATGCGTGGTGCCACGCGTGCTCTGATGGCGTTCATCGCGGCATCACTGGTGGTCTGCCTGCTGGGATTGCTCGCCTCGACCGATGGTCCGGTTGGAACCGTGCCGATCGCGATGACCTGGCTGGCGGTCGCGGGCGGGGTGGCCGGGGCCATTCTGTGGAGTTTGCGCTTTCCCACCCAATGGCATTCGGTGACTTTCGCGTTGGTCACCAACGCTTCCATCGCGCTGGCGTGTCTGGCCTACCCACGGCCGCTGCCCTCGGTGATCGGCTGTATCGCCTTTGCCACCATCGGGGCCTACATCGCGTTCTTCCACAGCACGGGATTGGTCCTGTACAACTTCGCCATCGCGGCGGTCGTCGCGACGATCGGAGTGACGAGGATGGCCGCCGAAGGTCATCCCATGCTCGCGGCGGTGGACTGGTGGCTCGTCATGCAGGTGAATATCGCGCTGCCCCTGGCGATTCAGATCTTGGTGCGCGCACTCGGGGCGGATCTGCTTCGCGCCGAACGCGATCCGCTGACCGGATTGCTGAACCGGCGGACCTTCCATCATCAGACATCCCGTCTGATCGGGTCGGCTCGAACCGCCGATGCGCACCTAGTCGTGGCGTTGATCGATCTGGACAAGTTCAAGTCGGTCAACGACCGCTACGGGCATGCGGCCGGCGACGAGGCGTTGGTCCATGCCGCCCGGGCCATCGGAGTGGCCGCCGGCAACCATGCGGTCGTCGCGCGCAGCGGCGGCGAGGAATTCTTGGTGGCCACCGTGTCTTCGACCCCGGACTGCCGGGAGCTGGCCCAACGGATCTGTACTAGCGTTGCCGAGTCACCGGCGGGCGTCACTGCCAGTGTCGGAACGACCGCCGTCCGGCTGCGCGACACCGAAGGCGAGGACACCCCGCTCGTCGATCGACTGGTCGCCACCGCAGACTGGGCGATGTATCGCGCCAAACGAGCTGGGGGCAATGGCTTCCGGCATCAGAACACCGAACCCATCGGCCGCCCGCGGCCGGACCATGATGGCGGCGTGAGCCAAACGGCTTAGCGTTTCGCGCATTCGATGAACCGTCGGAGCGTGTTGCGGTCCTTGTAGCCGTCGGATCCCTTGGTGCCGGAGTTCACGTCGACTCCGTGGGGGTTGACGTGGCAGATCGCGTCGCCGACGTTGTCCGGGGTCAAGCCACCGGCGAGGATCACCGGGATCGGCAGCCGCTCGACGATCTGGCGGCTGATCGACCAGTCGTGGGTTTGGCCGGTGCCACCGACCTGGTCGGTTGCGACGTTGATGGTGTCGAGCACGATCGCATCGACTGCAGTCACGTATTGCTGTGCGGTGTTGATCGATTGGCCGTCGATGACGTGGATTGCCTTGTGGATCTTGATATGTGGCAGTCGATGCCCGATCACCCTCGCCTGGGCTGGTGAGGTGTCACCGTGAAGCTGGATGGTGCTGACGCCGATCGCGGTCGCGAGCGTGACGATGTCGTCGGGGTCAGCGAGGTGGGTCACCAGCACCGACGACGCGTGTGGCGGCAGGGCGGCGACGATGGCGGCCGCGTCGGACTCGTCGAGAAAGTCGGGAGAGTGGTACTTGCGGCCGACCAGGAAGCCCAGCGCGTCGGCACCGTACTCGAGCGCCGCCAGTGCGTCGTCGAGCCGGCGGATACCGCAGATCTTGACGTACATCAGCGCAGTTGGTCGCCAGGAAACCCCCGACACGGGTGCACGTCGTACACGAACACGCCCGCAACGACGCCTGGGTCGCTCTCCATGATCGCCACGGCCTCTTCGGTCGGGCAGTTGAATACCCCGATGCCGCATACGTCCGAGTCGTCTGTCACCGGCAGCACCACGGATAGAACCCCGTCGTCGCGCAGTCCGAAGTTGCGCCGTCCGTGCTCCCAGACGATAGGTGCCGCTTCGGGATTGTGGTAATTCGGCCCGGCTTTCAGGATCACCACGCTGTAGGCCTTGGCCGTCGGCAGCAGGGCCTTCATCTCGTCGTCGGTGAATCGCTTCATGGTGATCCTCTTCTTTTCAGGCCCGCCCACGCACGGTGTCGAAGATCTCCTGCCAATGCAGGTGCGCCATGAAGTGGCCGCCGGGGCGGGTGGTCAGCGTGGCGCCCGGGATTCGGCGGGCGAGTTCGGCGGGCCAGCTGGGGTCGAGGAACTTGTCATCCGCGCCACCCCAAACATGCACTGGCACAGTGAGATCCTCGGGTGCAAAACCCCACGGCAGCATCGCGGCGAGATAGTCCTCGACGTGGCCCGCTGTCCGCCGAAGGGCTTCTGCGGATACCTCTGCGAAACTCGGGGATTTCTCCGCACGGACAACGGCGCCGTCCGCCGGCGGAAGGTCGCCGGCGGCGAGGCGGGTAAACAGATTCGGCGCGTGTCTGGCCGTGAAACCCATGACTCCCAGGCATTGCCGCGCCAGCCACGGCACACGCTGCGACAGGTGAATATAGGCCCGATCGACCGGCGGCATCTTCGCGAATCGGCCGGGCTCGGTCAGCGGCAACCCCCCGGCGATGACCGCCACTCGGGTCACGCAGGCGGGCAATGCGTAGCCGAGTGAGAGCGCGTACTGGCCACCCATGGACCACCCCATCGCCGCGAACGTGTCGATGCCGAGTTGGTCTCGCAGCTCGGCGATGTCGTCGGCCCAGTCCGCGACGGTGCGGCCCGGCTTGGGGTCGGACAACCCGATACCGGGGCGGTCGACGGAGATGAGCCGGATGCCGTTCTGCTGTGCGATCGATGCGCCGGCGGCGATATCGAGGCGGCAGGACAGGCCGCCGTGCGCGTAGACGACGGGCAGGCCGTCTGGCGCCCCGTACTCCGCATAACCGAGGGTGCGCCCATCGCGCAGACGAATCGTCCCGTGGACCATCGGCCAAGCATGAGCCGACGGCCGCAGGTAGGGAGGGTTTTCTGGGTTTCCCACTCGCAACCCGGTGGCCATCAGCGGTGCGGTGCTCAGGACGGGTTTTGACGGGTTGAACCGGGCCGGTTGTCCAGGTTGCGGTGAAGTTCGGCGTTGATGGCCTGGGCTTCTGCGAGCTGGTCTTCGAGGATGATGATGCGGCACGCGGCATCGAGCGCGGTGCCCTGGTCGACGAGTTCGCGGGCTCTGGCCGCGATCCGCAGTTGATAGCGGGTGTAGCGGCGGTGCCCGCCCTCGGAGCGTTGCGGTGTCAGCAGTTTCGCCTCGTCGAGGCTGCGCAGGAATCCGGGGGTGGTTCCCAGGATTCGGGCGGCGCTCCCCATGCTGTATGCGGGGTAGTCCTCGTCATCGATCTTGTCGTTCGGGTGACCGTCGGCAGAGCCGTCATTCGCTTGTTCCACAACGCCTTTCGAAAAATCTTGCTTGCTCATGAAGAAGGGCCGGCACCCCGGAGCGCACAATCGCACCGGGGCCGCCGGCCCTGAGGAGATAACTACCATCTATCGACACTGCTGAAAAAACTGCGGCATCGACCCGACTGACAATCGCGGGCGATCCGACGGTAACCCCTCCCTTCTCCCACCTTGTGCTACAGGTACTGCACTTGCCGGTACTGCATTCTGCTGGACGGGTCTGAGAACTATGTCCTGCAATGGTTCTCGCGGTTCACCGCCACTCATCTTCTTGCCGTCACGGGCAGTTCGTCTCTCCCGTGCCTATCACCATCTGCTCTGTCAACGGGACCAACTCTAACCATTCCGACAGCGAATGTCTATCCCAACTGAATGAGATTTTCTCCGTCGAGTCCGGGAAATGTTCTAGGATCAGGATATGAGCTCACGGGACACTGGTGGCGTCGGGACGGATGCGATCCTGCGTCACATCGACGCCGAAGCTGATTGCGTGAGCATCGAAGTGACGTTGTACCTGCCGTGGGGGGTGGTGACGGGAATAACGGTACCCAGTACCTACTTTGGGCACTACGTCGCGAACTTCTTCGCGAGGAATGATGCCCGGGATGTTGCCGGGCGCCTGGAGGCGCTGGAGGCTGAGCAGGACAGGGTGTTTCTTCATCTGCGCAAAGCCCGCTGTTATGTCGCTGGCACCATGGTCGAGCATGATTCGCTGCGCATCCGGCTTGCCGATGTTTCCGCGTGGACTGTCGCCGGCATTTCCGAGCCCTCAGCCGGGGCGCCGATCCCGGGTTAAGCGCTCCTACTGACCCGCCCCCCCGGAATGTCAAGCATCAACCGAGGGCATACACCCAAAGAAGTGCCCCCGGCAGGATTCGAACCTGCGACACCGGCTTTAGGAGAGCCGTGCTCTATCCCCTGAGCTACGGGGGCGCACCGGCTGGCAGCTTACCGCCTGAGGCGCGTAACCCTGTCTGCGCAGGGTCAATGCCGCCCCGCCAGCAGAGCGCCCCACTCGAAGCGGGCCACTGCGGTGGCATTGCTGTCCGCTTCGGGGTCGATGTCCTGGGCCAGCCGGACCAGCGCCTGCGCCACCCGTTGGCTGTCCAGGTGATGTCGCTGCGAGGACCGGGCGATTTCGTCGGAGGCCGCGTCGAGCGTGCATCGCTTCAGCCCGACGAGCACACCTTCGGCGTACTGCCGCACACCGTGGTCCTCTAGCGCGGTCATCGAATCGCCTCCCGTAGGTCAGCGGTTACCCGACCCGCGATTCGGCAAACGCTCAGCGCAGCTCGGCGATGACCTTGGCGAAGTACTCCGCGTGGTAGTCCTGCACGGTGAAGTAGGTGATCCCGTAGGTGTCCCGCCGGGCCTGCAGGGTGTCGGCGATATCGCGCGGGGTACCGGTCAGCACGGTCGGCAGGGCCAGCAGCTGTTCCTCGGTCGCATCCGGGGCGTAGCCCCGGGTGAGCGCGAGATCCGGGATCCCCGAGGAATCGGTCGGCACTCCGGTGATGGCGATGTTGAGTTCGAGGTCGGCGAACCGATCGCCGGCCGCGGCCCGGACGAAGTCGATGCGCTCGGCGAGCGGATCGTGCCCGGGATAGTCGGGCACCCCACCGCCCGTGAGGCCGATGACGTCGGCGTACTGGGCCGCGATCCGCAGCACGCGATCACCGTTGCCCGCGATCAAGATGGGGATCGACGGTGCGGTCTCCTTGAGATATTTGGTGGTGTGCCGCAGGTGGTCGACCCGCTCCCCGGCACTCGGGTACGGCATCTCGGCGGCTTCAAACTCCTCGCGCACGTACCCGGTGCCGAGCCCGAGATCAAGCCTGCCTTCGCTCAGCACGTCGACAGCGATGGCGTCGCGGGCCAGGATCGCGGGCTTGTAGAACGCCGCGTTGATGACGAACGTGCCCACCCGCATGGTCTTGGAGTACTCCGCGGCGGCCACCATGGTGGGGAAGGGGGCGGGGATCCCGAAGCGGCCGAGATGGTCCGGGACATGCAGGACGTCGAAGCCCAAATCCTCGAACCGTCGCACCGTGTCGCGCAGCTTTTGCGCCGACTTGACCGATCGCACGCCGATGCCGAAGCGAAAGTCTCTGACCATGTCGGCATGCTATGGCCGAGCCCCGCCCGATCGACAGCGTCGGTCTCGGTACGTGGCACTAGCCGTTCATGAACCCCTTGGTACGCATCAGAAAGTCGGCCAGGAAGCCGTCGTGCGGCAGGCCGGTCGCCGTGTAGTACGTCGGCACGGGGCCGCGGTACACATTCGCGATCGAGGGCTCGTCGAGCAGAGCATCCACCAAACCGTCATCCTCGGTGATCGCGCTGACCACGAGCGAATCACGCAGTGGCCCAATCCCGTCCGTGCGCTGCCAAGAGGCGATCCACACGCACGGAAACGCCAGCTCGGTGTTGAGCTTCTCGGTGTCCAGGTCGGTCAACACGTGCACGGCCGGGCGCAGGGCAGCGCGGCCGTCGCCCAGGTCGGCGACGATCTGGTCTGCGCCCAGGAGGGCCGTAGTGCCTGCGGAGCGTGCGGCGACGAAGGCGGCCACGGCCCGCGCGGATTCGATTGCCTGCGTGGGCAGGATCGCGCGCTCGTCGTCGGGCGGCAGCGCCTCGATGGCGCTCAGCCGCTCGGCGATCGCCTCGGCCAGCGGCGCCGCATCGCCCTCGACGAGCACGGCTGTGGTGTTGACGCAGGCCATTCCGCCCAGCCGGGCGATCGAATCGACGATCACGTCGAGGTGGTCGCGCCAGTCTTGCTCGGCAGTGAGCAGAATCTTGGTGCGGCCCGGGCCGTTGACGAACACGCGTCCGTCGCCGCCGTACTTGGCCGCGACATCGCTGCCGCCGTAGACCAGAGCCAGGTCGGCCGACGCGATGATCTCGTCCGCCCCGGCATGGTCGGTGGGCAGATAGCACACGTCATCCTCACGGAAACCGGCCTCCCGTAACGCCGCCACCAGCCGATGAGCGGTGAACGGTTCCCGCCGCGACGGCCGAACCGCCACGCGATACCCCAGCGCCAGCGCCTGCGGCCACAGACCGTGCACGCCTGGCGCATTGCCGGAAGCGTGGACCCCGAACAGCTCACCGCGCCGCGACCAGATCGCGGTGGCCTGCCCGGGTTGCACCGTCTCCCAATCCGGCACCGCACCAACCGGACGGGCCGGTTGCAGCGCACCGAACGCGGTGCCGACGGCCTCGCTCACCTCACGAGCCTGGACGCGGGTGACGGCGATCGGCAATCCCGAAACCCGGCTCGCCACTTGAACATACGACTCGAAGTCCAGGCCGGCTGCGGTCGAGGTGGCAAACACCGCGCCGGCCTTGCGCAGGGCGGCCACGCGCTGATCGGCGGGTAGCGGCTTGGTCTTGCGTTGCGTGGCCATAGCCCTTGCGATGTAGAGCGGCGGGGCGATGCTCAGCTCGGCGACCGGCGCGCCCGCGGTGTCGGTGACGACTTCGCGCTTGCGGGAACGGTATTCACCGCTGGGACCCAGACCGGGCAGGTCGATCACGATCAGTACACGCCCTCGATCACCGGCTCGCCGTCCAGCACTGCGACCGGAGCGACCTCGGCGACCGAGTCGCCGACCTGACCATCGGGGCCGGGCAGGCGGATCGCACTGTCGCGTTCGAGGTTGTTGGGAATGAACATGCCCTTGCTGATGTGGTTCATCACCACCTGGCCGCGTTCGCCATAGCCGACCTGCTCGCCGGTGTCCGGGTCGACCACCCAGAAGAATACGTAGGGGCTGCGCGGATCGAACACGAATGTCTCACCGTCGGTCCTGGTTTGGGCCTGCGACAGGATCATCGTGCTGCCGAAAACCATCGCGATGCTCGCGGCCGGAAAGACGTCCCGCAGCACGTCGAGGGTGTCGGGGTCCACATGCGCGCCACTGAGCAGAATGAAGCGGACCTTGTCGCCGACCAACTGCGCGAGCGTGTCGTTGCGCGCGATCGCGTCCAGCAGCGGGGGAGTGGTGTGCAGGTTGGCGATGTCCTGGCTGCGAAGGACGTATTCGGCTTGTTCCAGGATGTGGTTCAGATAGGCCGACATCTCCGCCGCGGCGCCCCGCGCGACGAGCTTCTTGACCCACCGCGGATCGAGGTCGACCAGATGACAGGCCGACCCCAGTCGGGCGGACACCACCCGGGAGAAGTGGCCGACACCATGCGGCCCGCTGGGCATCATGCACAGGAAACCGCGCCCGCGGACAAATCCGGCCCGGCGGAAGTCGTCGGTCTGCCAGTGGGCGACCTGGGCCACCCAGTCCGGTAGCTGCGCCGTCCGCTTGGGTGCGCCCGTGGTGCCCCCGGACTCGAAGATCAGGGGAACCGGCGGCGGGGATCCGTAGCCGCGTGGGATCAGGTCCTCGGCCGGGGTGTCGCGCAACTGGTTGACCAGATTCGGGAATCGGCGAAGGTCGGCGAACGTCCGGACATCGGTCAGGGGGTCGAAGTCGAGTTCCTTGGCCGTGCGCAGCCAGTACGGCGAGCCGGTGTCGGCGCCGAAGTGCCAGGCCATCGCCGCGCCCAGGTACGTCTGCGGGTCCGGTGGCGTCTCGCGCGGCAGATCCAGCAGGGAGAAGTCGACGTCGGCCACAACCTGAAATCCTGTCCCAGCGTGCTGGGAAGCGTAACCAGACGAGGCTGTCGTTAACCGAGAAGTCTGCAGGAGTTTGCATCCGGTATTCATGCTGAAGTGATGACGCAACCTCGCCGGGCGGTGATGGCCGCCGTGGTCATGCTGGTCGCCGGGTGCAGCCCGGTCACCGGTGTGGCCGTGATGGCGAGCCCGCTGGACGTGGGGCCCTACCCGACGTCCGTCGTCGCGGTGACACAGCGGCCGGGTATCCCCACCGTTCTCGAAGGTCAGCGCATGGCCGCCAGTGTGGTTCTGCCCACCGACGTCGACGCCACCCTCCGCCGGCTGGAAAGCACCAACACCGGCCCGGTTCTGGACGCGCAGGGATTGCGGGCCGACATCCGGGCCCGCCGTGCCGGGATCGCCGAAGCGAACGGCTTCGTCGCCGGCTTCTCCTCCTCACGCAGCACCGAGGGCGAGCCGACGCCCACCACGTCGGTCGTCAACCTGGTGATGCACTTCCCCGATGCCGGCGCCGCTGCGGCAGCCGCCAGAGAGATGACCGGTGCCGAACCTGCGCGGCCGACGGCGATCGCACACCATCGCGAGACGCTGGCGCTGGTCGTCACGATGCCCCGCGGGGTCATCGTCGAGAGCTTCACCCCGCGGGGCCCGTACGTCCTCTATCAGTGGGTGCAGACCCGCAACACCCTGGAGGCGGCGACGGGTCTGGTCGCCGGGATCCTCGACCTCCAGGGGCCGCGTATCGATGCGTTCGTCCCCACCGACCCGGGGCTGACTGTCGACCCGGCCCTCCTACTGGCGCACACGCTGCCACCGGCCGTCGGCGTGTACACCGCGCCGGGGGCGCTGCACTTCGAGCGTGACCCGGCCCGGGCCGCAGACGCGTTCGCCGCAGCCGGGGTGAGCGCGGTGTCGCTGGGCCGGACAACGGTTTACCGGTCTGAAAGTTCCACGGGTGCAGCACAGTTGATCAACGGACTCACCTCGGGCGAGTTAGCGGATGGGGCGACGGCGACCGATGGCGTGGTCGGGATTCCGGATTCGACATGTGTCGACCGCGGTGGCGGCCCGGCGTCGCCTACCCGGTATTGGTGCGCAGGTGTCAGCGGCCGGTACGCGTTCGCGACGACGTCGGCGCACTCCCAGGATGCACGTCAGCAGGCCGCGGCCCAGTACCTGTTGCTCGGCGGGCTCTAGCCCCAGGAATTGGCCGCCGCGGCCAGACCCCGCACCAGAGCGGCGGTGGCCGGCGAGAGCCCGTCGACATCCGGCGGCTGGCTACGCGGGCTGATACCGCGCACCCGCGTCGGCAATTCCAGCTGCGCCCCACCGCCGCGCACCCGGTTGACCGGGTTGTCGGGGTGCAGGCCGCGCAGTTCGGCGGGTATGGCGTCGAGATCGGTAACCACTTGGTAGCCGGGCACATTGATCGTGGCGGCCAGATGGCGGGCCAACGTCCGGTTGCCGCCACCGGCCAGCAGTTCGGTGCTGCGGCCGATACGCCCGTAGCCGTGCACCGACACCGCCACCTCGACGTGGTCGAGAAAGGCGGCCAGCCGGTCGGATTCGGCCGCGAGATAGCGCGCCGAGGGCAGATGGTGCGGATAGTGCTCGGGGTGGCGCAGTAGATACAGCGATGCGCCCGCGGCGTCGGCGGCGCGTTCGGCGATGACGTCGGTCATCTGCTCCAGGCCGCCGCCGTGAATGGCGAGAAACCCGAACCGCGACCGCAGCCGGCTTTCCTCGGTGATCGACGGGTCGGTGAGAAGCTCGGAAAGTGATTGCGGCCCAGAGGAGTTCGACGCCAGCGGCCGCGGCCAGTGCGCCGGGTCCCAGCGCCGCAGGAAGTCGACCCAACGCTGCGGCAGGCCGTGGTGCTGCGCGCCGTCGATGATCCGTTCCAGATAGCCGGGCCGCGGCGGTCCCAGTTCGGTGCGGTGGTCGATGTAGACCCAGGCCGGGGCCGGCCCGTCGGCGGTGTGCACCGTCAGCCGGTCACGGCGATAGCGCACTGGCACGCCTTCGGCGCTGTCCAACACGGCGAGGTCGTGGTCGGTCAGCCACCACAGCACGCCGTGCACGATGCTGCCGGCGAACGGTTCGACGGTGGCCACGCCACGGGAGTTGATCAGCCAGTCATGGTCGGCCAGGGTCGCCGGCCGGGGGTCGGCGGCCCCGGGACAACGCCGGGCCATCTGTTGCACGCAGAGATTGGACCCGTAGGCGAAATACGGGTGCCGCACCTCAGTGCTCGAGTGTCAGGTAGATCAGGACCACGTTCAGCAGCGTAATGACCGCCGCGACCGTCCAGCCAAGGACCGTGGTCAGCCGGCTGTTGGTGTCCGCACCCATCAGAGAGCGATTGCTGGTCAGCCGCACCAGGGGGATCAGTGCGAACGGGATACCGAACGACAACACCACCTGCGAGATGACGAGTGCGCGGCTGGGATCGATACCAATGGCCAGCACCACGAGAGCGGGGATCAGCGTGACCAGGCGGCGCAGCAACAGCGGAAAGGTCTTGTGCAGCAACCCCTGCATGATCATCGCCCCGGCGTAGGCCCCGACCGATGTCGAGGCCAGCCCCGAGGCCAGCAGGCCGATCGCGAACAGCAGCGCCACCGTGGGCCCGAGGGCATCGCGGACGGCGGCGTGCGCGCCTTCGATCGAGTCGGTATCGCTGCGGCCCTGCAGGTTGGTCGCGGCGATCAGCAGCATGGACATATTGACCGCGCCGGCCACCAGCATCGCGATGCCGACGTCCCACCGGGTGATGCGCAGCAGCCGGGTGCGCGGCGCACCGGCCTCGGGGTGACCGTGCCGGTCGCGGGCAAGGCCGGAATGCAGATAGACCGCGTGCGGCATCACGGTCGCGCCGAGCATGGCCGTCGCCAGCAGCACGCTTTCCGGGCCGTCGAATCGGGGGATCAGGCCCGCCACCACGTCAGCGGCAGGCGGTGTCTTGACGAACAGGCTGGACAGAAAACCGATCGCGATGATCAGCAGCAGCCCGGTGATCACCCGCTCGAACACCCGCTGACCGCGCCGGTCTTGCACGACGAGCAGCAGCAGCGACACCACACCGGTGATCATGCCGCCGAGGAGCAGCGGCAGGCCGAACAGCAGCTGCAGTGCGATCGCGCCGCCCACCACCTCGGCGAGGTCGGTGGCGATCGCGACCAGCTCGGCCTGCATCCAGTACCCGATGCGGCTTGGCGTGCGGGTGTGATCACGGACGGCTTCGGGCAGGGTTCGTCCGGTGACCAGTCCCAGCTTGGCCGACAGGTACTGCACCAACCCGGCCATCACGTTGGCCATCACGATGACCCACACCAGCAGGAAGCCGAATTGGGCGCCGGCGCTGATATTGGCCGCGACGTTGCCTGGGTCGACGTAGGCGATTGCCGCCACGAAGGCGGGGCCGAGTAGATACCAGCCCGCCCTGGGGGCGCGGGTCACCTGTGCCAATCGACGAGCCTTCTATCCGGACACTCAAACAAGAAAGTGAGGGTACCCGAAACTAGTCAGCCCGCGTCACAAGCCGATGAAGACTCCGCCGAGACCGATGCCCCAGCCGCCGAAGCCCCACCCGGCCAGCGGATTCTGCAGGGCCGGGTTGGGCGACGTCACGATCGCCGCGTGTCCGGGGGTTTCGCAGATCGTGGTGCTGGGTCCGGTGTCCGTGCATTGCGCCGGCCGTGCTGCCGCCGGAGCGGCCAGTACGACAGCCGCAGCCGCGATCAGTAGCGGAGCCCCAAGAACAATCTTGGTAACCATGGTGGCCTCCTTTGTGGCCGCGATCTCGAACTCAGCGGCCCCCGCCGCCGTGGGCACCGCCACCGCCGCCTGCGGCGGGACCGGGACCTCCGAAAATCAGTGCGGGACCGTAGAACTCGTCGCCCCAGGGATAGGCAAAATCCTCGGGGACTTCTGGTGTTGCGTTGAGCTGCACGTTGCCGGGGGTGGCGCATTGGGTGGTCTGGCCACCGATGACCGAGCTACCCCCGGTGTCGACGCAGCTGGGAACTGACGGGGTGATCAACGTCGTATCGGCGCTTGCGGCAGGTGCACATACAGCCGCTGCAACGCCGGCGGCGATGACGATCGGAAACGCATAGCGGAGCCTGTGCCGCATTGGCATTCCCTTCCTGGCAGTTCCCCTATCCAGCAGCGTACAGGCCTTTGCCAGTGGCGAGTGGTAAGTCGATCGTCGTGCAGATCCCCGCGGGTGCGGCCACCACCGACGGGATCGCGTTCACGAGGCGCATCGCGGTGGCCACCAATCCGGCATGGTTGTGGTCGCCGTTCGGCGAACTCAGGCACAGATCCATGGCATAGGACGGTTCGCCGGTGATCTCGATGCGGTAGTTGCCGCCTTCCTGGACGGGCTGCGGCCATTCCGGGTACAGGTCCTCTCGCAGCCGGGTGACGTGTTCGAGGACGATGACCGGGGCGCCGCCGACCAGTCCGATCACCTCGAACCGCAGACCCGCGGCGGTGCCCTTGGCGATGGTGCCCGCGGCGATCTCGATGTCCTCGGGCGCAGGCTCGCGCACGTACATGTCTTCGATGCCGTCGAGTTCGAGATCGAGCCCGGCCGCGATCTGACGGATCACCGAACCCCACGCCAGGCTCAGCACACCGGGCTGCAACAGCATCGGGATCTCGTCGAGCGGCTTACCGAAGCCCATCACGTCGAACATCACCGCGGCGCTGTCGTAGGTGGCGTAGTCGAGGATCTCCATGCACCGGATCTGCTGAATGCTCTGACAGGTGCTCGCCAGCGCCAGTGGCAGCAGGTCGTTGGCGAAGCCGGGATCGATACCGTTGACGAACAGGCTTGAATTGCCTTCCTGGGCAGCATCTTCCAACGGCTTGATCATCTCGTCGGGGATCACCTGCCACGGCCACTGCAGGAAAACCGGGCCACTGCCGACGACGTTGACGCCTGCGGCCAGGATGCGCCGGTAGTCCTCCAACGCCTCGGGCAGCCGGTTGTCGGCAAGCGCGTTGTAGACGACGCAATCCGGCTTGGCGGCCAGCACCTCGTCGAGGTCGGTGGTGGCCGTGACGCCGGTGGGGCCGGAGAGCCCGGCCAGTTCGGCAGCGTCCTTGCCGGCCTTGGAATCCGACGAGACCCAGACCCCGGTGAGTTCGAATGCGGGGTTGGTGATCAACCCTTTCAACGCGTGGACACCGACGTTGCCGGTGCCGACTTGTGCGACGCGGATGGCCATGGCGTTCCTTAAGTTCGTAGGTGCA
>NZ_VBSB01000021.1 GCF_013337765.1 Mycolicibacterium sphagni | reverse complement strand
CCGGCTGACCGCCACCGCCCACACCCTCGTCATCGAAGGACCGTCCTACCGCCAACGCACTCGCGGCCGGCCGGCTTGACCCAGACCACCCCGACGAGCATCCTCAATAACGCGCCACGGTGGTCCCATCCCCCTGGCAATCAGGTGGTCCCATCACCCTGGCAAGCGACACCAAGAACAATTCGGTAGCGCGCTCATTCACCCTGCTCTGGCATCCCGGTCGTGACGGGCTGAACCAGAAGTCGAACTGCCGGTCGGAACTGGTCAGGCAGTGCAGTTGGTGATCCTGGACGAGCAGATCGATATCGGCCTTGGTGTAGGCCCGGGTTTCATAAACGGTGCCGCGGGTGCTGATGTAAAGGACCGTGTTCATATCGGAAATCCATTCGGCTCTTTCGTCGCTGGTCAGAAAGGTGCCCCTATATCAGCACCTGTTACCAAAGTTACCCATGTTGCGAATGGGATAAACCGTGATTTCGATATGGAAACGGTGTGTTCTTGCTGACTATTGGGGTTGGGGGACCCCACTCGGGTAGCACCCGCCGCGGATTGGGGACATGTCGGACTTCGCAGGGGACTTTCTCCCCTGACGGACGCCGCTGGGGCGGCAATACGGTCGGGTTGACCGACCGAACGCGGGGAGGTGACGAGGTGCTGACAATTCAATCCCGAGTGACGGTCCCAGGGTTGACCGGAACGGAGGTCACCAGCTTCCTCTTGGACTGCACCGACGCGGATTACCAGAAGTGGTGGCGGGGTGTCCATCTGCACCTGCACCCACTGGCCATCGGTGATGCCGACCATGTGGGGGACGAGATCTTCATGGATGAGTTCATCGGTGCATACCGGTTGCGCATGACAGCGGTGGTGGTCGAGGCCGAACCAGGGCGAAAGATCAAGTGGCAGATGAAGAAAAAGGTCCGCTTGCCCGGCTGGCTGACGATAGAGGTGGCTGATGATGCCGACGGAGTCCATGTCTGCCACACGATTACGGCCGGTTGGACAGGACTGGGCCGGATCTTCGATCCGGTTCTTCGCCTCTACTTCTCGGCGGGCTTCGCCGAAGCGATGGATCGGCACGTGCACACCGAGTTTCCCCTGATGCGTGACCGGTTGCATCCGGTCGTCGAGTGATAGATTCCGAGAAGGGAACCGCCGTGAATCGCGAAGTCTGCAAGTTCTTTTCGGGATCGTTCGCTGCGCTTGGCTACGCCCACGCGGCCTACGCGGTTGCCACCTCTCGCGGCATCATCAACGAGCCCGTCTTCATGGGACGGCGCTGGGGCGTGGGCTTCATGTGGTCCGAGGCCGCGATCTACTCCGCGCTGGCCCTCGGACTCGGATATGCCGGCTGGGGCGCACGGCACGCGGACCCGCCGCAAGTCGAGGCGGACCAACCCGCAGTCGTCAAAGACCTGATTCGTTCCTCACCCGTGGACTGACGCCCGGCACCTGGTCGTCTTCCCACAGCAGCAGTTGGCGCACGGATTCGCGCGTGCCATAGGGACGCAGCATCGAGCTCGCGGGGCGTGGCCGTACCCGCAGCGGCCACCAGAACCAACGGCCCAGCAGCGCGGCGATCGACGGGGTCATGAACGACCGCACGATCAGCGTGTCGAACAGCAGACCGAGACCGATCGTCGTGCCGATCTGGCCGAGCACCAGAAGGTCGCTGAAGATGAATGACGCCATGGTGAAGGCGAATACCAGGCCGGCGGCGGTGACGACGCCGCCGGTACTGGCCATCGCCCGGATGATGCCGGTATTGAGCCCGGCGCCGATCTCTTCCTTGAACCGCGATATCAGCAGCAGGTTGTAGTCCGATCCCACTGCCAGCAGCAGGATCACGGCCAACGCCAGCACGACCCAGTACAGCGGCATGCCGAACAGGTACTGCCACACCAACACTGAGAGTCCGAACGAGGCGCCCAGGGACAGCGCCACCGTCCCGACGATGACCACCGCGGCGACAATGCTCCTGGTGATGAACATCATGATGAGCAGGATCAGGCTGAGCGCGGCGACCCCGGCGATCACCAGGTCGTACTTGGCCATGTCTGCAATGTCTTTATAGGTCGACGCCGTGCCGCCGATATAGATGCTCGATCCGGCCAGCGGGGTTCCCTTGATCGCTTCCTGCGCCGAATGCCGAATCGCGTCGATGTGTGAAAGGCCCTCGGGTGTAGCCGGATCCACGTCGTGGGTGACGATCATCCGAGCGGCCTTACCGTCGGGGGACAGGAACAGCTTGAGCCCGCGCTGAAACTCGGAGTTGCTGAACGCCTCTGGCGGAACGTAGAAGGAGTCGTCGGTCTTCGCGGCGTCGAAGGCCGCGCCGAGAGCGGTCGAGTTCTGTAGTGCCGCCGCAGCCTGGTCGTAGAGGCCCGACTGGGTGGCGTAGTTCGTCATCGTCAAGTCGCGGTTGGCTTGTTGACTGTCGATGTTCTGCGGGATCAGGGACAGCAACTTCGGTTGCAGCGCATCCAGCTTGTCCAAACTCGCTGTGACATTGGCCAATTGGTCGGTCAGCGCATCGATCCCGTCCAGCGCGTCGAAGACCGACCGGAAGGCAGCACAGATCGGGATGTCGAAACAGTGCGGCTCCCAGTAGAAGTAGTTGCGCAACGGCCGGAAGAAGTCGTCGAAGTTGGCGATCTTGTTGCGCAGATCCTGGGCTACCTCCACGGTCTTGTGGAACGCCTCGACCTGCTCGTGGGTGGCGTCAGAGCTCTGCTGCTGCAGGGCGTACTGCTGGCGCAGGATATTGATCGACGTGTCGATCTCGCTCACCTGCTTGATCAGGTCGGCGGCCCGGGCCTGCTGGAACGGCAGGTTGTTGATCTGTCCGAGGCTGCCCGCGCTGATCTGGAATGCCAGGGAGGTGTGGTCCAAGGGCGTTCCCAGTGGGCGCGTGATGGACTGGACCATCGCGATACCCGGCGTGTGGAAGACGGCCTTGGCGACTCTCTCCAACAGGATCATGTCGGTGGGATTCCGCAGATCGTGATCGGTCTCGATCATCAGCAGTTCGGGATTGAGCCTGGCCTTGGAGAAGTGTCGCTCGGCGGCCGTGTAACCCACGTTGGAGGGGGCGTCGTCGGGCATGTACGCGCCGACGTCATAACTGGTCTTGTAGCCGGGAAGGGCCAGCAGACCGATCAGTGCGATCGCCAGGGAGACAACGAGAATCGGTCCGGGCCAGCGCACGATGGCCGTGCCGATGCGCCGCCAGCCGCGGGTCTTCGTCTTGCGTTTGGGGTCCATCAGGCCGAAGTGGCTGCCGATCGTCAGCACGGCGGGGGCCAAGGTCACTGCGGCGATCAGCGCGATGAACACACCGATCGCGGCCGGGATGCCGAGGCTCTGAAAGTAGGGGTTCCTGGTGAAAGTCAAGCAGTAGACCGCACCGACGATCGTCAGGCCCGAACCCAGAATCACGTGTGAGGTGCCGCGGTAGGTGTCGTAGAACGCGGTCTCCCGGTCGACTCCCGCCGACCGCTCCTCGTGATAGCGGCCGACGAGGAAGATCGCGTAATCCGTGCCGGCGGCGATGACCAAAAGCGTCAGGATGTTGGTCGAGTACGTCGAGAGCCCGATGAATCCGGAGTTGGCCAGCCACGCCACTATCCCTCGGGCCGCGGACATTTCGATGAGGACGGTGATCAGCATCAAGATCATGGTGACCAGCGAGCGGTAGACGATCAGCAACATGATCGCGATCACCCCGATGGTCAACAGGGTCACCTTCGTGGTGCCCTTGTCGCCCGTCTCGAATTGGTCGGCCACTTGTGCTGCCGCGCCGGTGACGTACGCCTTGACGCCGGGTGGTGCCGGCGTGTGGTCGACGATGTCGCGGACGGCGTCGACGGAGGCCAGTGACAGCGCTTCGCCTTGATTGCCGGACAGGAACACCTGAACGTAGGCGGCCTTGCCGTCGGGGCTTTGCGCTCCCGCGGCCGTCAGAGGATCTCCCCAGAAATCCTGGACGTGCTGGACGTGCTTGTGGTCGGCTTCGACGCGCCGGATCAGCTCGTCGTAGTACCGGTGAGCCTCGGCTCCCAGTGGCTGGTCACCTTCCAGCACGATCATCGCCGCGCTGTCGGAATCGAACTCGCCGAAGACCTTGCCGATGCGCTGGAACGCCTGCAGCGATGGCGCGTCGGGTGAGCTCAGGGCCACGTTGTGGGCTTCACCGACGACCTCGAGCTGCGGGACAAGCGCATTGCTCACTGCCGCGATGACGAGCCAGACCAACAGGATCGGCGCGGCGAGCACCCGGCACGCTCGCGCGGCCCTATGCGTGAACGAACGGTCGGCGACCTGCTGCTCGCTCATCCGGACTTGTCCAGGCAATAGGTGAAGGCGTTCAACGTGTTGACCGACCTTTCGTCTTTCACTACGTCGTCGATCTTGATGCGACAGCCGAGCGAATCACTGTCGCCCTGGGCGGCGACGTTGACGAAGACCGCCGGCTGGGTGGTGGTGGTGTCGTACGACCAGGGCAGCGATACCGAGTCGGCGCGCTGTGGTTGGGCGTTGACGTCGGTGTAGGTGATCGTAGCGACGGTGCCCGGCGGGCCGAAGACTTCCATGACCACGCGCTTGGGATTGAACGGGACGATGTCGTTGGCCGAACCGCTGGGCGTGGCCGTGACGTCGTGGGAGCCGAAGATTCCGTGCAGCCGGAACACGGCGAATCCCGCGACGGCGACCACTGCTACGGCGACGAGCAGCATCCAGCTCCGCCGGGCCAGCGCTCCGATCGGAAACCTATGCACCCGTAGGCCTTTCGATAACCGGCGATGCGCGAACACTGGACAGGGCGAGATCGTCTAGACGGTACGGTACGGTACTGGTTCTATCGGGGCAAGACTTCCCTACGCCAGGGGTCTGGTGAGACTGGGGATGATGACGTTGTCGACGAAAGCCTGCACGGTCTTCATCGTGGGCGGGCGGGTCGGCATGACCGACCGAAAGATCAGATAGCCGGGCAGTAGATCCCAGAGTTCGTCACTGATCGCGGCAGCCTGGATCTCGCCCCGGCCGACGGCTTGTCGCAGCACCGACTCGATCAGGGCCTTCCGCTGGTCAAGGAACTGGTGCTGCATCGCCTCGCGCAATGCCGGGTCGCGGGATACCTCGACCATGACCGCGCGGACGGTGGCGGAGTGTTTGGTCGCATGCGCGGTGATGGCTTCGCCGAGAGCCAGCAGGTCTTCGCGCAGACTTCCGGTGTTGGGATGTACCGCCGCCTGGCGGCAGCCTTCGATGAAGGCCGCCAGAACCAGCTCACCCTTCGAGGGCCAGCGCCGGTACACCGTCGCCTTGCTGGCCTTGGCTGTCGCGGCGACGGCGTCCACGGTCAACCGTTCATACCCGTTTTCCTGTAGCAGCTGCAGCGTGGCAGCCAACAGTTCGGCTTCACGCGGCGACCATGGAGACGGCTCCGTGGCGCAGTCGGCGATCGGGGTCACAGGGCCACCATAGAGCCGAAGTGGCGGTACGGTCCAGGACAGTACCGGTCCGATCTGCTCCGGTGGCGACGCGTCACGCGGAGTCGCCCGCCCCTTGCCCCGCGCCTCGCACGATGTTGAACGCCTGATTGATCAGATCGATCTCGCCGGGAGAGTCCGCGCGCTGGCGCAGTTGCCAGTATCTGATGCCCGCGCTGCGCAGGGCCGCGACCGCGCACCGCGCCAGCACCTGGGCGGTGAATTCCGGGTCCGGCCCGCGGTCGTGAAGCCGGTCGGCGAGCGCGTCGACGATCTCCTGTTCGAACTTCAGCAGCAATCCTGGAGTCGACTTGGCCAGCTTGGGGCCCGGCGGCCCGTCGTGAAACAGCCACGAGAGGTTCGGCCGCGTCTGGCGCAACCGGTCGAGCAGGGCCAGGAACGAATTCTTCACGGCGTCCAACGGGGGTTCCCCGGCTGGTCGCCGCCGGATCTCGGCGCCCAGTATCGGCAGGAACTCCTCGATGTCGCGCACCAGCAGTGCTTCCTTGCCCGAGAAGTAGCGGAAGAACGTCCGCTCGGTGACGCCGGCGGCGTCGGCGATGTCCTTGATGGTCGTGTCGGCGTAGCCGCGGGAGTCGAACAGGGCGTCTGCCGCCGACTGAATGGCACTTCGCGTCGCGATTTTGTGCTCCTCGCGCTTGCCGAGGCCCGCCGTCATACAAGAACTATGGCATTGCCGCGGCAAAGTTGTCAGGACTGACACTTTCTCCTAATCTGTCAGTCATGACAGTTTTTGGGCGAGAGATGTCGCGAAGCGCGCTCATCCGAGCCGGCTATGTCGTCGCAGGGCTCAAGATCGGGGCGCTCTGGATGGCGCAGGGCGACAGTTCCCCGTGGGTGCATGCGCTGAGGCTGTTGATTTTGATGGCCAAGGTGACGCTGGTGGCACTGGCGATGGCAGCGGGACTCGCATTGGACACCTCGATCTCTCACGCCGACGCGTGGGTCAGCGTCGGCCTGGCTGCCGTGGCGGCCCTTGGCGGTCCGATCATTCACCCTTGGTTGGTGAAAACCCGCGCGGTCGAGGATCACCCAACCGCTGCTGCCGTAGCCGTCTGACACAGGAGGAGATCGCGGTGGAGTTCCAGGGAAAGATCGCCGAAGACATCCGGGATTCGGTCCCGGACTGGGGGCCGTATCGCGCGGCGGCCGCACCCGAGGGTGCGCCCAATGTCCTCTACCTGTTGTGGGATGACACCGGGATCGCGACGTGGGACTGCTTCGGCGGCCTGGTCGACATGCCGAACATGCGGCGCATCGCCGAGCAGGGCATCCAGTTGACCCAGTTCCACACGACGGCGTTGTGTTCGCCGACTCGGGCGGCCTTGCTGACCGGGCGCAACCCCACCACGGTCGGGGTGTCGTCGGTGGTGAATCTGGCCGAAGGCTTCCCTGGCCAGAACGGGCGCATCCCCGCAACGACCGCACTGATGTCCGAAGTGCTGGCCGAGCGAGGGTGGTCGACGTACGCGGTGGGCAAATGGCACCTGGCGCCACCGGAGGACTGCCACGCCGCCGGTTCGAGGCGGTATTGGCCGCTGAGCCGGGGCTTCGACCGCTACTACGGATTCCTGGACGGCATGACCGACCAGTACTACCCGAGCCTGGTCAGCGACAGCCGCCCGATCGACCCGCCGGCTGCGCCGGAGCAGGGATATCACCTGTCCCAAGACCTCGCCGACAAGGCGATCGAATTTCTGCGTGATCACCGGGCGGCGGCTCCCGACAAGCCGTGGTTCATGTACCTGTGTCCCGGAGCCGGCCACTCACCCCATCAGGTCGCCACCGAATGGGCCGACAAGTACCGGAGCCGCTTCGATATGGGATACGAGCGCTACCGCGAGATCGCCCTGGCCAACCAGAAGGCACTCGGCTTACTCCCCGAGGACACCGAGCTGTCGCCGATGAACCCGTATGCGGACTGCTCCAGCGCCGACGGGCTGCCCTGGCCCGAACACGACACCGTCATCCGTTGGGATTCGTTGTCCGACGACCAGAGGCGGGTGTCCTGCCGGATGGCCGAGGTGTTCGCCGGATTCCTCAGCTACACCGACGCGCAGATCGGCCGGATCCTGGACTATCTGGAGGCCACCGGTCAGCTGGCCAACACGATCGTCATCGCCATGTCGGACAACGGCGCCAGTGGTGAGGGCGGACCGTCGGGCACCCTCGACGAGTTCACCCCGATGCGGGGTGGCGTGGATGCCCCGCCAACCCTGGACCGGTACGACGAATTCGGTGGCCCGGGAACGAAAATGAACTACTCGAACGGGTGGGCGATGGCATTCAACACGCCCTACAAGCTGTTCAAAAGGTACGCCTCCCACGAGGGCGGCATCGCCGACCCGTGCGTGCTGTCCTGGCCGCGGGGATTGGCCTCGCGCGGTGAGGTGCGCGACCACTACGTACACGTCAGCGATATCACGCCGACGGTCTACGATCTGCTCGACATCGATCCGCCCGAGACCGTCAAGGGTATTGCCCAAGAGCCACTGGACGGTGTGAGTTGTGCTGCGGCGCTGAGAAACTCGGATGCGCCCAGCGACAAGCACACGCAGTTCTATTCGATGATGGGAACACGTGGCATCTGGCATGACGGATGGTTCGCCAGCGCCGTGCACCCGCCGACGTCGGCGTCGATGGGTCGCCCGGGTTGGTCGAGGTTCGCCGAGGACCGGTGGGAGTTGTTCCGCATCGAGACCGATCGCAGCCAGGTGCGTGACCTCGCCGCCGAGCATCCCGACCTACTGGACGGACTCAAGGCCCTGTGGCACGAAGAAGCGCTGCGCTACAACGGGTATCCGCTCAACGACCTGAGCGTGGCCGAGCTCGTCACCCGAGGGTTGGCCAAGGCAGCAGATGCGCCGCGGCGCGTTCGGCTCTACCCCGACACGCCGGCCGGCCGCACCCCGATGAGCGGGCTGTTCGGCGGCCGGAGCTTCACGCTGCGCGCGCCGGTAACCATCGACAGTGCCGCCGCCGACGGCGTGATCTTCTCCCAGGGCGACCGATCCGGCGGTCACGCGCTCTACCTCGCGGATGGCCGACTGTGCTACGTCGGCAACATCGCGGGTGACGAGCAGAACATCAGGTCGGATGAACCGATCCCCCTGGGGCAGTGCGTATTCGGCGTCGAGTTCACCAGGACCGGGTCGGGACCGGAACCGCTGGAAGTCGTCGGTGACGTCGTGGTGACGGTCGACGATCGGCCGGTGGCAACGTATTCCGGACTGCGGATGCCCGTTCTCGACCCGCTGCAGCTTCTCACGGCCGGTCGCAGTGCCGGTTACTCGGTGTCTGCGGACTATGCATCGCCCAATTCCTTGCGCGATGCTGTACTCGAGCAGGTGACGATCGACTTCTCCGACGCCGCCGCACACCATCACGAAGCCATCGTCGAACTGGGCTACACGCAGGACTGAAGCACTCGGCTCCCCGATCTGCCTGCAGGTTGCGGTTACCATGAACCTGCTTTCAGCCGAATCCGACACCCTAGGGGCGGAGTGAAGTTCTTCAAGACACTGGCGAGTATTGCTGCGGTGCTGATGACCGTGCCGCTGGCCGCGCCAGCCGCTGCCGAGCCCGCCGTCGCGACCACGCAGTGGATCGTCGTCGGTGTTCCGGCCGCCAGTTCCACCACCGGCACGCTGACGGCTTTCCAGCGGGTGGGTCAGGAATGGAAGGTGGTACTGGGTCCTGTTCCGGCGAAGGTCGGTGAGCTCGGCGTCGGAGCTCCCGCCGACGGCGTCTACCGCACCCCGGCTGGAACCTTCGGATTCGACCAGGCCTTCGGCCGGGAGCCCAATCCGGGCACCAAGATGCCGTACTTCCAGGCCACCAACCAGGACTGGTGGGACGAGGACGCCAAGTCGCCCACGTACAACACCCACGTGCGCAGCTCGGCCCAACCGTCCGGGATCGCCGAGAACCTCTACGACTCCGGACCGGTCTACGACTATGCGGTGAATATCGCGCACAATCCGCAACGCATTCCAGGAAAAGTCGCTGGAATCTTCCTGCACGTGACCAACGGCAGCCCGACCTGGGGATGTGTCGCCATCGGGCGTGAGGAGATGAAGTCGATCCTGAATTGGCTTGACCCAGCGGCGAACCCACAGATCACCATCGGAGTCGGCGACCCGTCGCTGATCCCGGCCCAGTCGTGACCCCGGCGGCGTCCCGGCGCGACGTCTTCAAATTCGCCCTCGCGGCGGTCGCCGGCACCACCGCTGTAGCAGCCCTCGGGGCACCGAAAGCCTCCGCAGACGGGTTGCGGCTCATCGATTTCGCGGTGCGACAGGTCGCGCCGGAGCAGATCAAAGCCGCGGGCTATGACGGGGCCCTGGTGTACGTGTCGGAGCTGCGGCCTGGCGCCACCTTCGATTTCAAGCCGGTCACCCGCGAGTACACCGACGGACTGATCGCCGCCGGTCTACACGTCGTGAGTATCTACCAGTTCGGTAAGCCCGGCTGGCCCACGCCGTCGGACTTCACCCGCGGCTATGACGGGGGCGTGGCCGACGCGCAGATCGCACTGCGACTCCACGGCGCAGCAGGGGGTCCGAATTCCGCGCCGATCTTCTTCAGCGTCGACGAGGACATCGCCGCCGATACGTGGAAAAGCACTGCGATCCAATGGTTTCGCGGTATCAACTCGGTGATGGGTGTCGAACGAACCGGAATCTACGGCGGTGCCCGCCAATGCGGCTGGGCCATCGGCGACGGTGTCGTCGGGCACTCCACCACACCGGGGTATCGCTGGGCGTGGCAGACCAGGGCCTGGTCGGGTGGCGTGCGGGAACCCGCCGCCGTGCTGTTTCAGCGCGAGGTAGTCACCGCGTCAGACCCGGGCGCGATCATCGACGGTGTCAGTGTCGACGTCGACGATGTCTTGGCGGCTGATTTCGGCCAGTGGGACCTGGCCCGCTGATCAACTGTCCTTGAAGACGAAGTTCTTGTCGAGCGGATTGCGTGGCACATCCAGTTGATTGCAGGCGAATTCGGGATCGGGATAGCCGATTGAGACACCGCACAGGATCCGCATCTCCTCGCCGATGCCTAGGTGTTCACGCAGAACATCGGGATAGCCGGCCACCGACACCTGCACGCAGCTGCCGAGCCCACGAGCGGTGAGGGCAAGCAGGAACGTCTGCAGGAACATGCCGACACCGACGGCGTCAACGTGGTCCAGGTCGCGGTGCATGCACACGATGCCGGTCAGGGGAGCGCGGAAGAACTCCCAATTGCGCAGTACGGCAAGCCGTCTGGCCTCCGCGTCGTGCCGCGCGATTCCCATCGTGCCGTAGACCAGCGCTCCCAGCTCGCTACGCAGATGGGCGAACGACTCTGGCAGTGCGGGCACATTCGGCGCGGCGATGTCGGCTTGTTCGAGCAGTGCCTCGGCTAACCGGTCACGGGCCGGCCCGGATGCGAAGACGACATGCCAGGGCTGAATGTTGGAGTTGGACGGCGCGCGAATCGCGAGCTCGAGGGACTCCACCACCAAGTGATGCGGCACCGGCTTGTCCCGCAAGAACAACCGGATGGACCGGCGATCGGTGATCGCCTTCTCGAGGTCGTGCATCGTTTCCTGCCTTGGTCAATCGCGGACGATCAGGACAGTCTTGCCCGGAGCGCGATGGGTTCGCTGGCCGCTCTCGAATGCGGCGCGGCCGTCCTCCAGAGGAAAAGTGCCTGCGATCGCGATTTGCATCCCGGCGGCGTCGACCAGGTCGGCGAGCTGGGCCAACTGAGCACGGTCGGGCGTGACGATGAAGAACGTGGCGTCGACGTCGAACTCGTCGGCCTTGCCGGGCGGCGGCGGTGCTGAAAGGGTGACCAGCCGCCCACCAGGCCACAGAACCTCGAAGGAGCGTTCCAGGGTCTGGCCGCCGATCGTATCGATGACGACGTCGTACTTCGCACCCGGACCGTCGAATTGCACAGTGCGGGTGTCGATTACCGTCGCGGCCCCCAGTTCGGCCATCAGGTCGGCGACGTCGCTGCGAACGGTGGTGGTCACGTCAGCGCCGAGGCGGGCGGCGAGCTGGATGGTCAGGGCGCCGACACCGCCGGCACCGCCGTGCACCAGCACCCGCTCGCCGGGCTGGACGGCGGCATGGTCGACGAGCGCCTGCCACGCGGTGAGGCCGGCGAGCGGCAGCGCCGCGGACTGCACGTGCGAACACGTCGTTGGCCGGGCGGCCAGGCAGTCGGCGGGCACGGCCACATACTCGGCTGCGGCGCCGTCGCGGTCGAACGGGATCAGGCCGTAGACCTGATCGCCGACGGCGATATCGGTGACGTCGGGCCCGGCGGCAGCGACGACGCCCGACACCTCGTGCGAGGGGATCGTCGGGGTGCGGTCGACGCCGTCTCGGACCCAGGTCTCGTCCCACGTCAGCTCGTCGAACGTGATGGCCGCGGCATGCACCTCGATCAAGACCTCGCCGGGAGCGGGCGCCGGAATCGGTGCCCGCTCCACGACCAGCACCTCAGGGCCGCCGCGGCTATGCGCCCGCAGGGCGATCATCTCGGTCAATCGTCAGAACCCCTTGCGTGCCAGCCACTCCAGCGAGACATCGGCAACGTCGCGCCAGCCGCTGTCGATGGTCAGCGAGTGACCCTTGCCTTCGAACTCGTGGAATTCGGTGTCCGAGCCGCCCTTTTCGTACAGGGCGAACACTTCCTTGGTGACCTTCAGCGGAACCGTGTGATCCTCGGATCCCGACGTCAGCAGCAGCGGACCCCGATCGACGAGGTGGGTGTCCACCTTGGCCGGTGAGTCCTTGTGGAAGTTGGCGGTCGCGTCCTCGAACAGCGGGAGGCCCGGGCCGGGGATCGTCCACTTGTCGTGCAGCTCGTTGGACTCCTCCTCGCTCAGGGTGTTTCCGAACGCGTACTGGAACTGCTTGTCGTTCAGGGACACCGTCCGATGCTTGTTGGACGGGTTGCCAAGAACCGGGAACGCTGAACGCAGCTGCGCCCACGGCAGCGCCTTCACACCCTTGATGGGAGCTGGGTCGATCGCGACCGCGGCGGCAACGTGCCCGCCGGCCAGCAGCTCCTGGGCGATCAGTCCGCCGAAGGAGTGTCCGACGACGACGGGCTTGGTTTCGTGCTTGCCGCCCGCGCCGATGATCTCCACGTAGTGGTTCACGATCTCGGCGATCCCGATGTCGTTGAGGGCATTGGCGTTCTCACGGGTGGCGGCGACGGTGTCGGAGTCGCCGGGCCAGCCCGGAGCCGAGACCGCGTACCCACGCTCGGTGAACAGGTCCAGCCACGGCTGCCAGGCACTGGAGTGGATCCACAGGCCGTGGATGAAGATGACGGGGTTGGGCTTGGTGCTCAAGTCGATCAGGTCCTTTCGATACCTACAGGGGATTTACAGGGTGGTGACGTAGCCGCCGTCGATCCGGATGTCGGAGCCGGTGATGTTGGACGAGTGCGCACCGGCCAGGAAGAGGGCGAGGTCGGCGACCTCTTGGGCCGTCGTGAATCGGCCGGTTGCCGAGCCCGCGACGACGGAGTCGACCACCTGATCCGGGGTGGCTCCGCTGGCGGCGGCGAACTGCGCGGCGATCCCGTTCTCGGCCAGCCACAACGGGGTGGACACCGGGCCGGGGCTGATCGTGTTGACGCGGATTCCGCTGCGGCCGAACTCCTTCGACACACTCTTGGCGAAGTTGGCCAGCGCCGCTTTGGTCGCGCTGTAGTCGACGATGTTCCATTCCGGAAGCGTCGCGTTGACCGAGCCGATGAACACGATCGAGCCACCGCCGCGGGCGAGCAAGTGCGGAATGGCCTCCCTGGTGGCCCGCACCGCGGACAGGAAGTTCAGCGCGATCGAGGCCAGCCAATCGTCGTCGGACACCGACACCAGACCGTCGAAACGCGGGGTGACCGATCCAGTGTTGTTGACCAGGATGTCGAGGCCACCACGCTGTGCTGCGGCGGCGACCAACGCCTTGGGTCCCTCGGCGGTCGAGAGGTCGGCGGAGACGAAGGTCGCCGACCCGGCCGCTTCCAGGGCTTGGAGTTCGTCGCTGGTGTGCCGCGCACCGGCGATCACATGAGCGCCGGCGGCGGCCAGCGTCTGGCTGATGGCCAGCCCGATGCCTTTGCTTGCACCAGTGACGACGGCGATTTTGTCGGTGAGGTTAGTGTCCACGACTGCTACTTTGCCCCACCTTGCTGAGGGTCAGCGTTCCAATGTGAATACCACGTCGTAGAGCCCGGGATGTGCCTGGCCGAAATGGGCATTGCGGTCCAAGAATCCCGCTGCGCGTAACCGTTCGATCACCCGGAGCGCCGCCTCGATGTTGTCGCTTTGCGCGTAGTTCACCACCCGGGTGCCGTCATGACTGCGATGCAGGCTGGCCGACCGCCAGCCCGGGGTGGTGCTCGCGAATCGTGCTGCCTCTTCGAGCAATTCGATCAGCGGCTGCTGGCCGCCTTCGGGCACGGTGAACGTGTTGATCTGGGTGACGATTCCGGTATCGGTTCGGATGAACGGCATGGTGACCTCCTAGTAGGAGGCGCTGCGAAACCGGAGGTCGGAGACGGCTAGCCCATGCCCGCGCCAAGCCCCCGGCGCGGCAGCGCCAGTTGCTTGCCGAGGGTCCGACGGGCGGTACGGAGCTTCCTTGCGGAAGGGAGCGGGCTTACCGATGCCGCTCCTGGTCCTTTTCGACGCTTGAGAGACTACCCCGGTTCAGACGGTATGGCTCGGCGATGCGGTCGGCGCGGCCGCGATGGCGTTGACGGCGAACTCGGCGGCCTGATCGGCCATGCCGTTGCTCTTGTACGCGCTGTGCGCGGAGCGGTCCAAGCCGCCGGGGGAGCACACCGGGTCTCCTGCAGCGCACAGTTCGAGGGTCTTGGGTTCGTACAACGCTCCGATGGTGATCGGCGGGGCACTGCGATCGGCGAGGCCGACAACCCAGTCCGCCGGTGTCCCGAACAGCACCACCGCGGCGACGTGGGTCGCGACCGCGGGCGGCATCGGTCCGCTGATGCCGGCGGGCAGGACCAATCCGGCCGGGACGGTTTCGGTGGTGGTGTAGCCGGCCACCGCGGCGCCCTGCGAATAGCCGCCCAGCACGATCTTGGTGTCGGGGCAGCTCGCCGTCAGGGACTCGATCTCATTGCTCGCATCGGCGACGCCCTCGGCCGCCTGCGCAAAGTCCAGCGAGGCCGGGTAGTTGACCGGATAGACGCCGACGGTGTCCTTGCCGTTGAGCCGGGCGGTCAGCGCGTCGACGAAGGCCTGCCCGGTGGCGCCGACTCCGGGTGCCTCGAAGGTTCCGCGGGCGAACACGACCTCGACGTCTGGGCATGAGTTGTCCGCGGCGGCAACGGCTGTGGCTTGCGGCCCCATGAGTGCCGCGACCGACATCCCTGCGGCGGCCAGAGTGCTGAGCTTCATGATCGTTTCCTCCCGAGGCGGTGTCCTGCACTGTTGCCCCAAGAGTCCCGCGGCCCGGTCGGTCGGCACATCGACGCTGGCCGCCAATTGGTGTACCGGCTAGCGGTAAGAGATCAGATGAACTGCTGCCCGCCGTCGATGTCGTAGGTGGCTCCGGTGAGCGCACCGTTGACCATCAGGTGCACCGCCAGCGCGGCGACATCTTCGGGGCCGACGACCCGCCCGATCGGAAGGGTGCTGCGCAGTTCGTCGCGGCGGTGGTCGAGCTGATCGCCGAGCAGCGTTGCCGACAGTGGGGTGTCGACGAAGCCGGCCGCGATGAGGTTGACGCGGATCGGGGCGAGCTCGAGCGCCAGTGCCGCGGTGAACGGTGGCAGGGCCGCGGTGGCGGCCGGGACGATCCCCAGCCGATGGTCGATGCGGCGACCGCCGGTTCCGCCCATCAGCACCAGCGACCCACCCGGCCGCATCTTGGGTTTCGCGCTGCGCGCCACTTCGAGTCCGAGGACGACGTGGGAGCTGAGCGCCTCACGGATGTCGTCGGCAGTCATATCGAGCATCGGCCGATAACTGGGGCCGCCCGCGGTGATCAAGATGTGGTCGACGGTGCCGGGCAGGTCGTCGAAAAACTGTCGTAGTGCGCGGGAGTCGTTGGCGTCGAATGCCGCGGTGCGTTCCGCACCGACGTCGTCGGCGGCGGCCCGCAGGCGTTCGGGGTTGCGTCCGGTGAGGATGACCTCGGCCCCCTCGGCACGGGCTCGGCGGGCTGTCTCCAGCCCGATGCCGGCGCTGCCACCGACGAGGACAACGGTCTGCCCGGCCAGTTCTTGGGTCACCGCCCTAGCGTCCGTCGAGCGTGGGGGTTATCGGTGGATTTTGACGAAATCTCACCGGCATCCCCCACGTTCGGCGAACGGCTGCCTAGGTCAGCCAGCGGTCGACGAGGTCGGCCCAGCGCCGCGAGATGGCCTTGTCCATTTCGTCGCGCCTGCGGCGGGTGTTGACGTCCTCTGGCTCGATCGCGCCGATCGTCATGCGTGCCACTTCGTCGACCTGCTCACGTTCCAGCCCGAAGGTGAGCAGGACGTCGAGATCGGTATCGGTGTCGAGCTCGTCGGGCAGCGTCGAGCGAGCGAGCAGAACAGCGGGGTTCTCCTCGCCGGCCTCCAGCAGCATGGCGACCAGGCTGGCCTTGGCGATCTTCACGAAGCGGAGTTACACCGGCCGTCGAATCGACAACTCAATGCCGTTGTCCCGCATGACCTTGCGGCACTGCTCGGGTGTGTAGTCGAAGTTCTCCAGATCCTTGATATAGGACGCAGGTTCGGCAAGGCCTTCGACGTGCGGGTAGTCCGACCCCATCAGGATGTGATCGTCACCCATCAGTTTCAGCAGGCTGGCGAGCTCGTCCTCGTAGAACGGCGACACCCAGACGTGACGCCGGAATGTCTCGCGAGGGTCTTCGGTGTAGATGAACGGGATCTGACCCCACGACTTCGTCAGCTTCTCGAACAGGTGGAACACCCACGTCGAGCCGCTTTCGATGCAGGCGATGCGCAGATTGGGGAAGCGCAGGAACAGCCCGTTGTGCAGATGATTGGCGAAGGTGTCCTGGATCGCGTCACCGCTGAACAAGCTGCGGAAGCCCAGTAGCGCGTTGAACGACATCATGTAATCCGACTCGCCCCAGGCCGGCATGAACTTCGAGTAGTAGGTCTCACCTGAGTGGTAGCACACCGTGATGCCGGAATCGTTGGCCAGTTGCCAGAACTCGTCGAACATCGGGTCGCCTGGTGGGCGCATGCCGACCTCGGTGGTGATCGGCCCGGGGATCATGACGATGAAGCGGGCGTCGCGCTCCAGTGCCCACTCGAGCTCACGCACCGCGTTGTCAGGACGGCACATCGTGATGTACGGGGCGGTGAAAATCCGCTCCTGGTAGGCGAATCCCCAGTCGTCGTCCAGCCAGCGGTTGAACGCTTTGAATGTCTCCACGGTCGCGTCGAAGTCGGGCAGCAACGCCTGCTCCATTCCGACCCCGAGAGTCGGGAGCATGATGCAGCCCTGCATGCCCTGTTCGTCCATGGCTGCCAGGCGCGCGTCGCGGTTCCGGTACTCTGGCCGGATCGGCTCCAGCTCGCCGAACAGCGAATTCAGGTCGGCGCCATGAGGATTGCGGCCGCGGAAGTACTCGTCGAGCGCGCCGGGCTTGCCCACCGGATCGAAGGTCGGGTTCGGGATGAAGCGGTTGACCCTGCCCCCGACCATCAGCCGCTGCCGGCCATCGAGCTGAGCCCACTGGATGGCACGCTTCTTGATCTTTGGGTCGATATAGCGGGTGAACGCGTCCTCGGCCTCGTAGTAGTGGTTATCACAGTCGAAGAACTTGAACGGGAGTGCAGTGGTCATTGGTCTGTGTCCTTCCTGCTATTTCCGCGGCAGACCAAGAATCATCGAGGCGATGATGGTCAGCTGAATCTCTGCCGTGCCGCCGCCGATGAGCTCGGACGGCATGTCGAAGTAGGGCTTGATCACCGCAGGATCCGAATCCTCCAGCATGGCAAGACGTCCGGTGAGGCCCAGTGTCGCGGTCGAGGCGCGTCGCAGCAGCAGCACCATGGCGTACTTGGCGATGCTCGAGGTCGGGCCGGGGCCCTGACCCTGAACCAGCCGCAGGGTCTCGCGCAGCACCATCGCCTTGATGGCGGTCGTGTGCGCCTCGATCCCACCAAGTGCCTGCAGCGTCGCGTCGTGATCGGGTCCGGCGACCTCAGCCATGCGGCGAAGCGCCTGCGAGCGATCGATGTTGACGTAGTTGCCGATCGCGGTGCGCTCGACAGCCATGGTCGCCACCGCCAGATCCCAGCCGCGGCCGGGCTCACCGACCAGCATGTCGTCGGGGACGAAGACGTCGGTCAGGAACACCTCGTTGAAATGGGCCTCGCCACTAGCCTGCTTGATCGGGCTGATCTCGATGCCGGGTGAGGTCATGTCGACCAGGAAGTAGCTGATACCACGGTGTTTCGGCGACTCAGGGTCGGTGCGTGCCAGCATGGCACCGAACTGAGCGACGTGCGCCGACGAGGTCCAGATCTTGTGACCGTTCACCAACCAGCCGCCGTCGACCTTCTGCGCCCGAGTCACCAGCGAGGCCAGGTCCGAGCCTGCGCCCGGTTCGCTGAACAGCTGACACCAGCGCTGGGTGCCGCGCATCATCGGCTCGGCGAATCGTTCGCGCTGCGCATCGGTTCCGCTGTTGAGGATCGTCGGCAGGATCCACTCGGCGATGCCCAGCGACGGGCGGACCAGGCCGGCACGCTTGTCGAACTCTTCGGTGATGATCACCTGCTGCACGGGGCTCGCGTCGATGCCCCAGGGCGCGGCCAGGTGCGGTGCGACCAGGCCGGCCTGAGCCAGCAGGTCGCGCTGCGAGCCGAACGCCAGCCCGGGAGCGCGAACGTCGTCGGTCGGGGTCTCGTTTTGCAGCGCCGCTGCAGCATCGAGCGTCTTCGCGAGGTTCGCCCGGAACTCCGACTCGACGTCACCAAGATTGATTGCGGTGGAACGCTTCAGCGTCCGGGCCAGTTCGCCGGCTTCCCGGCCCCATCGCGTCACCGAACCCAGCGATGCCGCCAGGCTGGTGGCCCGCCGCCAATACAGATGGGTGTCGTGCTCCCAGGTGTAGCCGATCGCACCGAACATGAGCAGCGCGTCGAGCATCAGGTCGGGACCGGCGCTCACGGCCATCAGGGCGGCCGATGCCGCAGCCAGCCGGTGTTGTTCGATGCTCTCGTCGATGGCGCGCACCGCATCCCAGGCCGATGCGGAAGCGAGCTCGGCGTTGACCAGAAGGATCGCGGCCTTGTGCTGCAACGCCTGGAACGATCCGACCGGCTTGCCGAACTGTTCGCGGGTCCGGATGTAGTTCACCGCGGTCTCGACGCCCTTGCGGACGGTACCGGCCGACGCGCATGCCGTCAGCGCGGCGACCACACAGCGAGCCCGCTCGGTGTCGATCCCGGTCACCGCGGCATCCGCAGGATGGTCATCGAGCGTGAGCACGCCGATATCAGTGGTCAGGTCGGTGCCGCGCTGCTGCTCGATGACGATGCCCGCGGAACCGACCGTGAGTGCGAACCACAGATCTGCGCCGTCCTCGCCGCGGGAGGCCAAGAGAACACGTTGCGCCGCACAAAGACCCAGGGTGCTGCCGATCGAACCGGTCAGGCGCCACCCGGTGCCGTCGCGCACCGCCTGGACCGCGGAGTCCTCCGGTAGCACGACCACCGCGGGGGCGCCGCCGGCGAGGTCCGCCACCAGCGCCGCTGCCGAGTCGTCGGCAAGGGAGGCCACGGCACTGGCGGTTGCGGTGCTCAGCAGCGGGCCGGGCAGCAGCGCCGCCGCGGCGGCCTCGATGACGCACGCCATATCGGCGAGCGTGCCGCCCTGGCCACCGGCGGCCTCGGGAAGGTGCACGGCGTGGAAGCCGTTGCCGGTGAATTCCTCCCACCAGATGGGCAATTCACCGGCCGCAATCGAGTCAAGGGAGGCCCGGGTCTTGTCGATCGGGGCGTGCCGGGCCGCGAACTGGGTCACAGCCTCGGCCAGCTGTTCCTGCTCGATGGTGATTGCCAACGCCATAAGCGGTTAGTTCTCCAGTCCTAGAATCCGGGCCGCGTTGCCGTACAGGAACTTCGGCCACACCTCGTCCTTGAACGGCACCTTGGGCATGTCGCTGAAGATGCGTTCCAGTGACAGGCCCATCGGGAAGTAGCCCGCGTAGATGATCTTGTCGGCCCCGCGGGTGTTCGCGTAGTCGATGATCTCTTTCGGGTAGTACTTCGGAGCGAACGCCGACGTCGAGTAGTACAGGTTGGGCCACTTGAGCATCAGTTTGACGGCCAGGTCCTGCCAGGGTTCACAGCCGTGCCTGGTGACGAAGACCAGGTCAGGGAAGTCGAACATGACGATGTCGATCCGCGAAACCTCTTGCGGCGCCATCGGAATACGCGGTCCGGGGACGCCGGCGCAGCAGAAGATCGGCAGGCCGAGCTCGACGCAGGTGGCGTAGACCGGGTACATCTTAGGATCGTCGATGGGCACCTGTGGAAACGTGCCCGACGGGAAGCAGGACACCGCACGGATGCCATAGGTCTCGTACTCGCGGCGGATATTGGCGACCGTGCCCATGACGTCGTTCGGGTCGGCGACATTGCCCGACGCGATGAAGCGGTCAGGGAACATCTTGAGCGCCAGCTCAGCTGCGGAGCCCTCGCTCACCCCGATCATCGACTTCTCGATGCCGAACCGGTCCATCTGCTGCAAGAGCAGCGACACGGGGTCGTCGGTCGGCAGTCCTTGGGGGACGTCCTTGAACATGTACTCGACCGGGAAATCGAAGTCCTCTTTGGACTCGCGGTCCTTGGTCTGCTTGCGGATGAAGTCGTACTGAGCGGTTCCCTCGTGCGGAAAACCGATCATCGTATCGATTACCGGCAGACCAACCGGTCCGGCCATCGTGTCCTCCCATCACCGCGACGGACACCGCCGCAAGCTCCATAGTGAAACACGGTTCTACTTTATGTCAAGATTCGGACGGGGTTCTACCTGGTGTAACCCACTTGGGGTGAGGCATGATGTCGTAACATCGCAGAAGACAGTTCTCTCAAGCGGAGGTGGCACCGTCAACACACAAGTCCCCGATTTGGTGTCGCCGGCCGGCCGCGTCTTCTCGTTGTCGGACATGACCAGCGGCCAGTTGGCCCGCCGAGCCAAGATCATCGAAGAGGTGATCGATCTGATCGCGGAGGTCGGCGCCGACGCGGTCCAGATGCGCGACGTGGCGCAGCGCTCGGAAGTCGCGCTGGCCACGCTGTACCGCTACTTCAGTTCGAAGGAAAACCTGCTTGCCGCTGCGCTGCAGGACTGGCAGAAGCGGCTGACCCGCAGGATCCTGACGGCGGGTGGTGCAGGAGACAGCGACCCGCTCCCCGGGGTCTTGGACTACCTGCGGCGTGCCCAGCGTGCGTTCAACCGCAACCCCGAGATGACCGCGCTCATGCTGCAGATGATGCGCTCCACCGATCCCGAGGTGAAGTCGGCGATCGACGAGATGGAGCGCACCAACGTCGAGCTGTTCAACCGCCTGTTGGTCGGTGTTGCGCCCGAACTCATTCCGAAAGTGAGCTTCGGCCTGAACGCCGCGCTGAGCGCGGCACTCGCCGGATTCCGTGCGCGGCGCCTGACGTTGGACGAATCCCTGGACCATGTCGAGTGGGTGGCCCGTGTGCTGCTGGCGGGGGCACGCCCCGATTAGGCTCGGCAGGCATGTCGTTGTCTGCACAATTGTGGTCCGATAACTCCGACCTGGCCGCCGATGTGCTGGCGCATCCGTTCGTGCGCGGTATGGCAGATGGCACCCTGCCCAGGGAGCGATTCGCGGCCTACATAGCGCAGGACGCGTTCTTCCTCGAATCCTTTGCCCGCGCTTACGCGTTGGCGTTGGCGCGAAGCCAAGACACCGCGACGCTGCTCGCGTTGGCGGATCTGATCGCCGGCGTTCGGGAGGAGCTGGGACTGCACTCGTCGTATGCGGCCTCGTGGGGGATCGACGTGGGCGGTGTGCAGCCGCTCGCGGCGACGTCGGCGTACACGGAGTTTCTTCTGGCGACTGCGGCGACCCAGGACGTGGGTGTCATCTACGCGGCGATGACGCCCTGTATGCGGCTCTACGCCTGGCTCGGTCAGTCGCTGGATCCCGACCACGCCGGCCCGTACGCGCAGTGGGTCCAGACGTATGCCGATCCGGAGTTCGAGAACATCGCTCGTCTGTTGGAAGGGCTGCTCGACGACCAGGCCGACGACACCCCGGCCGTTCGCAGCGCCTACCGGCGGGCCATGCACCTGGAGCTGGGCTTCTTCGAAGCTGCGATATCCGCCTAGAAGTCGGCGGGGTCCGGCCGCACGATCGAACGCGGACTCAGGTCCAAACCCCGTACGTGCAACGCGATTTCACGCAGTGTAGCGACCCAGACGTCCGAGCAGGACACCACATGTTCGACGAGATCCTCCAGCGCGGCCGCCCGGGAGGGCCGACCGGACAGGAACGGATGGTTGGTCAGCACGAAGCAGCCGCCGACCGAGCGCAACCCCTCGAATTCCAGCCGCCAGATCTCCGCGGCCTTGCGGGGGCTTTCGATCAGGCCGCTGCCGGAGATCTCTGGCAGATAGCAGTACTGCTCCCAATCGTCGAGCGCCCACTGCACCGGGATCTCGATGAGCCGACGACTGTCACCCACACGCAGTTCGTACGGGTGATCGGCGTCCATCAGGCTGGTGTCATAGAGGAATCCGCGGTCGGCCAGTAGGGCGGGGGAGTGCCAGTTGAGCTCCCACATCGGAGCGCGGAAACCGATTGGGGCCTCGCCGGTGAGGGCCGCCAGCGCCTCGAGGCCGCGATCCAGGATGATGGCTTCTTCCTCGGGCGTCTTGCCGGTGAGGACCTCGTGCAGGTAACCGTGATGGGCGATCTCGTGACCGCCGTCCACGATCGCGCGAACCACATCGGGATAACGCACTGCGGTGTACCCCGGTACGAAGAACGTCGACCGGACGTCGTGCCGCGCCAAAAGCGAAAGCAGACGCGGCACGCCGACCAGCGGTCCGTATGCCTGATGCGACATCACCGACATCCGATCGCCGTGTGCGGCATCGATGTTCAGGATCGCCGATTCGGCGTCGACATCGAAGGTGAAGCATGCGGCGGCTCGCTTGCCGGCCGGCCAGGCCACGGCTTCGGCCGGCGTAACGCTCATACTCGGCATCGGGCGGCTCCTCCGTTGATCTGAATGGTCTGCCCGACGAGGGCGCCGATTCGGGGTGACACCAGAAATGCGACGGCCTCGGCGATTTCGCCCGGCCGGCCGATCCGGCCGACCGGGATGTCCTGGGCATAGGTCTGGTGCATATCGGCGAGGCTGACGCCCCAATCGGCGGCGTCGACCTCGAGCTGAGGGGTGTCGATCACGCCGGGCGCAATGGCATTGACGATGATGTTCTCGCGGGCCAGCTCACGGCCGAGTGTCTTGGTCAACGCGATCAGGCCCGCTTTCGACGCCGCGTAGGCCGTTGCGCGGGGCCATCCGGTGACTCCCCATTCCGAGGCGATGATCACGATACGGCCGCCGCCGAGCCTTCGCATCCCTGGCAGGACCGACTGGATGGTGTGAAAGGTCCCAGTGAGGTTGGTATCGACCACTTTCCACCAGTCGTCGGCATCGTGGTCGACGAGGGCCGCCATCGACATGTACGCGGCATTGCACACCAGCACGGAGATAGGGCCGTGGCGTTCTTCCACGCCAGCAACGGCCGCGGCGACAGCTTCCGGATCGGAGATGTCCGCCGGTACTCCGAAACCGTCGACAGCCCGGACGACGTCGGCCATCTGGGGGGTCTGCTCGGGGCCGTTGACGCCGACCGAATACCCCTCGGCGGCCAGCCGTTCGGCGATCGCACGGCCGATTCCCTGCGTGGCGCCGGTGACCAGCGCGACGGGCCGGCTGCCCATCAGATCACCGCTCCGCTGTTGGGGGACAACACTTCTCCTGTGCAATAACCAGGGCCGTCGATCAGGAAGTGGGCCGCGTACGCGATCTCCTCCGGAGTGCACAGCCGGCCCGCGGGCAAGGTGGCCAGGTACGCCGGGTCGCGCCACGGCGAATCCGCGGCCAGCAGCGGGGTGTCGGTGGGACCGGGAGCCACCGAATTGACCCGCACGCCGTGGGTGGCGACCTCGGCGGCGAGGCTGCGAACGAAGCCGACGACGGCGCCCTTGGCGGCGGCGTAGTGCGCGTCGCCGTCCCCGCCGCCGATCGCCAGCTCCGAGGAGATCGCCACGATCGCCCCGGTGCGTCGTTCGATCATGTCCGGCAGCACCGCATGTACCGCATTGCGCAACCCGCCCAGATGGACCCGCAACATCGTCGTCCACGCTGCGGCACTGATCTGCGACACCGGTGTCATCTCATAGTGGCCCGCCGCATTGACCAACGCGTCGATCGGTCCGAGCTGACCGCGAATGGCGTCGACCGCATTACGCACCTGGCCGGCATCCGACACGTCGACGGCGATCGACGCCGCAAGGCGTGGCGCCGGCCGCAGATCGAGGCCCGCAACCACCCAGCCGTTATCGGCGAGTTCAGTGCTGACGGCGGCACCGATTCCGGAGGCGGCGCCCGTCACCAGCGCGACGCGAGACATGCGAGCACAGTACGGAAGACCCGGGCTCGCCGCTGTCTGAAAGAAAGGGGCAAGGAAATCAACACCTTGCCACTTTCAACATATAGCGCACTGGGGGGCTTGCGGCAAGACCCAGGGTGTACCGCAAAATCGCTGCCCTAAGCCAAAACTCACTGCATAGGGGCATGCGCATGCGTCAATTCGAAGATCGCGCCGTGGTGATTGCCGGGGGTGGCCCGACGGGGCTGATGTTGGCCGGTGAGCTGGCCCTGGCCGGAGTGGATGTCGTGATCGTCGAGCGTCGCCCGAGCCAGGACGTGATCGGCCAGCGGGCCGGCGGCCTGCACAGTCGCACCCTCGAGGTCCTCGATCAGCGGGGGATCGCCGACCGGTTCCTGGCGGCGGGGCAAGCACTGCAGGTCGCCGGGTTCGCTCAGATCCGGCTGGACATCAGCGACTTTCCCACCCCGCATCCGTACGGACTTGCGTTGTGGCAGAACGATATCGAACGACTCCTCGCAGACTGGGTCGTCGAACTGGCAGTGCCGATCCACCGCGGACTCGAGGTGGCCGGTCTCACCCAGGACGACGACGGAGTCGACGTCGAGCTCTCCGACGGCCGGTCACTACGGTCCCAGTATCTGGTCGGCTGCGACGGCGGACGCAGCAAGGTGCGCAAGGCCGCCGGCATCGAATTCCCCGGCTGGGAGCCTACGACGAGTTATCTGATCGCCCAGGTCGAAGTGCGCGACGAACCGCAGTTCGGCATCCACCGGGACGCCATCGGCATCCACGGCCTGGATCGGCAGAACGAGGGCGAACCAGTTCGGGTCATGGTCACCGAACGGCAGTTGGGACCGTCCACCGAACCCACACTGGACGATCTGAGCCGGGGACTGATCGCGGTTTACGGCACCGACTTCGGAATACACAGTCCCACTTCGATTGCCAGGTTCACCGATGTGACGCGCCAGGCAGCGGCCTATCGAGCCGGACGGATCCTGTTGGCCGGCGATGCCGCCCATATCCACCATCCGGCGGGTGGTCAAGGCCTCAACACCGGTGTGCAGGACGCGGTGAACCTCGGCTGGAAACTGGCCCAGGTGGTCAACGGCGTCACGCCCGACACCTCGCTGGACACCTACCATGACGAACGACACCCGGTGGCCGCTCGCGTGCTGCAGACCACGATGGCGCAGATCGCGCTCCTGCGCACTGATGACCGCACAAAAGCCTTGCACGACAACGTCTCCGAACTGCTGAGCATGGACGAACCCCGCAAGCGGTTCGCCGCACGGATGTCCGGACTGGACATCCACTACGACCTGGGCGACGGGCATCCGCTCCTCGGCAGGCGTATGCCAGATCTCGAACTGCGCACGGCCGCTGGACCGGTGCGCGTCTTCACGTTCCTGCACGATGCCAGGCCGGTTCTCCTTGTTTTCGGTGAGCCGGGTCACATCGACGTAGCCGGCTGGGCAAAGCGAATTCGATTGGTAGAGGCCGACTACGACGGCGGATGGGAACTTCCGGTGCTCGGTGAGGTCAGCACACCGAGCGCGGTGTTGATCCGGCCCGACGGGCATGTGGCCTGGGTGGGCCAGGGTTCGGTAGCCGGGCTCGTCGACGCGCTCACCAGGTGGTTTGGTCCGGCCGCAGCATCTACGTAACGAGATGGGGCGCTGCGGACGATTTACCTGCTGACAAGTGTGGAGGGAAGTCATTGTGATTGGGCGCGTTGGATCGGTCGTGCTCGCGGCGGGTATCGGGTTGGCCGGGCTGGCCACCGGTACCGCATCGGCGGCGCCTGGATGTGCCGACTATCACTGGCTCGGCGCGGCGGGTTCCGGTCAACGTGACGGCGCGGGCCTCACCGCCAACGGTGGCATGGGTTCGGTGGTGTACCAGTCCTACCAACAGCTCAAAGCTCAGCTGGCGGCCGACGGGCGCACCATCGACGCCGAGGCCGTGCAATACCCGGCGGCGCCGGTGCCGCTGGAGGGTGGGATCAGCGGCTGGCTCGGTTTCCTCGGGAGCGTCGGTGACGGCACCGATGCCACGGCCGAGCAATACCAGGCGTTCACCGAACGCTGCCCCGACAGCAAGGTGGTCCTGGCCGGTTACTCGCAGGGCGCCATGGTCGTCCACCGCAATCTGTACAAGCTCGCCGACGATCCGCATTTTGCGGCGGCGCTGCTGATCGCTGACGGTGACCGGTTGCCGGTCGACAGCACGATCAAACTGGGGTCGACGGCCGTCACTGCGGGCCGCGGCGAGGGCGTCGCTCAGGAGCACTCGTTCCTCGCGTCGACCAACACCGCGCCGCTGCCGCCGACGATCGGTACCCGAACCATCAGCGTCTGCGATGTCGGCGACCCGGTCTGCGACTACGACCCCGACGCCAAGGTGACGCCCGCGGCCATCGCCATCCACACCGCGTATGCGCCCACCTTCGGTGGCCCGCACGCGTGGGGTTCACAGCTGTACAGCCTGGTGGCCGCCGCGGGCGCGACGCCGTCGGTGGAGCTGACCGCCCACACTGCGTAGTCGTCGGGATGACTTTCTGAGCATCCATCCGTTCTGGCCGTCAGGGAGCTGATCAGCCCCCGCACGCCAGAAAGGGCTCATCATGAAAATCGTCGTAATCGGTGGCACCGGCCTGGTGGGGTCGAAAGTGGTGCAGGCGCTGTCCAGCCGGGGTCACGACGCGGTTGCCGCGGCTCCGTCGACGGGCGTGAACACGATCACCGGTGAGGGGCTTGCCGAGGTGTTGGCGGGTGCCTCCGTCGTCGTCGACGTCTCGAACTCCCCGGCGCTGGACGACTCGGCGATCGAGTTCTTCCGCACCGCCACCGCGAACCTGCTCACCGCCGAGAAGAACGCCGGCGTCGGCCACCACGTCGCGCTGTCCGTGGTGGGCACCGCGAAGCTGGCCACCCAGAGCGGTTACTTCCAGGCCAAGCTCCTGCAGGAGAAGCTGATCAGCGAAGGCCCGATCCCGTTTTCGATCGTGCACGCCACCCAGTTCTTCGAGTTCCTCAACACCCTGGCGGACTCCGCGACCGTGGGCGACACCGTGGTCATGCCGCCGGCCTACTTCCAGCCGATGGCCGGTGCCGACGTCGCCGAAGGGGTCGCGGTTACTGCGGTCGGCGAACCGGTGAACGGCATCGCGGAGATCGGCGGCCCGGACATGGTTCTGTTGCCCGACCTCATCCGGACCGCGCTGACCGCGCGCGGCGACAGCCGCACTGTCGTCGCCGATCCGGCCGCTCAGTATTGGGGCATCGACATCGGCGAGCGCACGTTGGTTCCCGGCCCGGGCGCCACACTGTTCGACACCCGGTTCGAGGACTGGGTGCTCGCGGCAGCCGCCAAGGCGTAGGTTCACGCCAGGCCAACCGCGCGCTATGCCGTCACCCCGCGGGGTGGCGGCATTTCGCTTTTCTGCGGGCAGCGGGCCTACGGACTACGAGCTACGGACTACGGGTTTTCAAGGGTCCGCCCTCAGCGTGCGGGCGCGAGGCTGAATTCATGACCGCCGAACGATTCGCCCAGGACGCACAACCGCTGTTCGACGCCCTGCTGCGCCGAGCCAGGGGATTGACCAAGACCACCGCGGACGCCGAGGACCTGGTGCAGGACACGCTGCTGCACGCGTTCATGGGCTATCACACGTTCCGGGAGGGCACTGACTTCAAGGCCTGGCTGTTCCGGATTCTCTACAACCGCTGGGTGAGCACGTATCGCGCCAAGCAGCGCCGACCGTCGGAGGTGCCGGTCGACGACATCACCGAGGGCGATTTGGCCAGCAGCGCGGCCCGCTTGTCCACCGCGTCGCGCTCGGCCGAGGCCGAGGCGTTGACCAGGCTGCCCGACCACGAGCTCCGCTCGGCGATGGCGACCTTGCCTGCGGACTTCCGCACCGCACTGTTCTACGCCGAGGTGCAGGGTCACACCTTCGCCGAGACCGCCACGATCCTCAACGTGCCGCGGGGGACCGTCATGTCGCGGGTGTCCCGGGGCAGGCAGCGGCTGCGCGCCGCTCTCGCCGAGTCCGCGCACGCACCCACGGATCGCCTAGCCCAAATCGCCTAAAGGAGAACTGATATGTCGAAAACCTATGACGCGCAATGGGAAAACGCCCTGACCGTCGTCCAGGACGTGCACCCGCCGTTCATTCCGGACGGGGCCGACGTGATGACCGTTGTCATTGAATACCCGCCGGGCAGCGCGGGTGCTCCGCCGCACCGCCATCCGAGCGGCCCGGCGTTCGGCTACATGCTCGAAGGCGAGATGCTGTTTGAACTCGAAGGGCAGCCGCCTCGTGTCATCCGCGCGGGCGAAGCGTTCTGGGAGCCCGGCGGCGACGTCATCCACTACTCGGACGCGAACAATCGCGACGACGTCAAGAGCCGGTTTGTCGTCACGATGGTGTGCGTCCCGGGGCGGCCGATGCTCGAACTGGTCGACGAGAACGAACTGGCCGCTCGCAGCCATCTGCGGGTGCCTCCAGCCACCGGAAAGGACTGAAATCCGATGTCACGCATCCTGCTCCAGACGACCATCACCGCACACCCCGACGACTGGGACGTCACCCGCTTCTCGCTGCTCGCCGACGAACTCCGCGCCGCCGGGCACGACGTGATCGCGCGCAACCGCGCACGACGGGGCGACGATCCGGTGCTCAGCCATCTCGACGAATGGGGCTTCGATCAGGTGTGGCTGATGGCCGTCGACACCGGCGACGGCCTGACCGACAACGAAGCCGAGGCCATCATGCGGTTTCGCCGGGGCGGTGGCGGCGTGCTCACCGCCCGCGACCACCAGGACCTCGGCTGTTGCCTGACCAAGCTGGGATCCTTGGGTCAGGCCAACGCATTTGCGGATCCGTCCGTCGACCAGAGCCACCTCTGCGACGACCAGGACACCCCGACGATCTCGTGGCCGAACTACCATTCCGGCGCCAACGGCGAATACCAGCCGGTGTTCACGCTCGCGCCGGTGCACCCACTGCTACGCACCGCGCACACGACCAGCGGACAGATCGAGTGGTTCCCGGCCCATCCGCACGAGGGTGCGGTCGTGGCGACAGGCCCGTGTGCCACCGCCGTGGCGGAGGGCCGAAGCAGCGCAAGTGGCCGTCGCTTCACCCTGGCGGTGGTGCTCGAGGGCGAGATGGCACCGGACGGCACCCCGATGGGGCGCGCGGTGGCTGAATCGACGTTTCATCACTTCGCGGACTACAACTGGGATTTGGACTGCGGCGCACCGTCATTCGTCAGCGAAGCGCCCGGCACGCAGATTCGCCAGGATCCGTCCCGGCTGGTCGTCTTCAAGGACTATGTCCGCAACATCGCGGACTGGCTGCATCATGGCGCCCGCCCCGGCGCCGATGAGGAGAACCTGGCCCACGCCTCCCTGTCGTAGTCTGACGGCTGGGTGCTTCAGACACAGGAGGCAAGCAGTGAGCGACCATGAAGTCAAGATGATCATCCTGTCGACCGACGACCTGGATGAGTCGATCCAGTTCTACCGCGACACCTTGGGCTTCGGACTGAAATTCAGCGACGGCACCCATTTCGCCGCGCTCGACGGCGGTCCGGTCACCCTCGCGCTGGCGACCGAGATCGACCACCCGATCCCCGGCCAGGTCGTCGTCGGGATCAAGACCGCCGATGTCGACGCGGCGGCGAAGGCCGTCGAGGCGGCCGGCGGCGGCATCGTCAAGGGCCCGTACGACGATGCGCACGAACGTCGTGCCGTGGTCTACGACAGCAAGGGCAACGGCCTGGTCTTCTACAGCCCGCTCGCACCCAAGTAGGTTCCCTACCCAGGTAGCGTTGCAGCCGCGGCCGCAACGAGGTGCTTGCCGAGCGCGGTGACGCGGCGCATCGGCAACGCGACAAACGGGTGTAGCGCAAGGATCATCGGCACACCGCCCCGATCGTCGAACACTGGCGCACAGATCGACGCGATGGGTTGCGGCCTTGGCGCCGAGTCATTTTCGGGCAACAGGCCGATCGTGGCGCATTCGACCAACAGCTGGTCCAACATCGCCCGCACGTGAGTGGGCACATCGTCGCGCAGCGTGCCGACCAACTGCGTCATCTGGCCCAGCGCGGGGGTGGTCCAGTCGACGTCGAAGCCGCGTTCGCGGGTGCGCACGAGTACCCGTTCGAGGCGCTCGGCCAGTTCAGGGTTCGCCGAGCCGGAGCGGGAGATCCAGGCCCGCTGTTCTTCGGGGGTGTCCCATGCCGCGAAGGCGACCCCGAACGGCGGTGCGTAGGCGATCCGTTCGCCGGGCGGGGTCGTGTGCAAGCCGATCCCACCGCCTTCGAACGCGGTGATCACCAGCTTGTCGCCGACGCGTTCGACCACCGAAGCCGCATAACCGAACTCGGCGGACAGCTGCACGGCAGCGGCGTGGGCGGCATGGGCCAACGGTCGCACGGCGTCGGTGCGGGCCGCGACGACGGCAAGGGCGGGGCCGAGCCGAAAGACCTTGCCCACGGGATCGCGGGTCACCCAGCCGCGATCACTGAGCGTCTTGAGGATGGAGTGCGCGGTGGCCTGGGTGAGGTCGAGTTCGCGCACGATGTCCGAGAACCGCAACTGCTCGTTGCCCGGCTTGGCGAGCAACTCGACGACGTCGAGAACGCGCTCCGTCGGCGCGGACGTTGTGCCCTTCATCCTTGACTCCGGCGGTTGGGGTTCCTACTGTCATTTTGAATGGTCGAGATCCTATCTCGATTATTAGAGAAAATGAAGCGGAGGTGCGGGTGCGCGCAGCGGTGTTACGAGACGGCAAGCTCGAGGTACGGGAGACACCGGATCCCGAGCCCGGGCCCGGTGAACTGTTGTTGCGCACCTTGAGCACCGCGATCTGCGCGTCGGACGTGCACTTCATGGACCACCCGCAACTGGGCGTGGACGATCCGACAGGTCGCTCCCTGTACGACCCCGAGCGCGACATCGTCCTCGGCCACGAATTCGTCGGTGAAGTGATCGCCCGCGGGCCCGGGTGCAGCGAGGCGTTCCCGATCGGGGCGCGGGTGACGTCCATTCCGATCCGGCTGGTCAACGGCGGAGCCGACGGGTCGCGGATCATCGGTCAGCATCCCGAGGCGCAGGGCAGCTTCGCCGAACTGCTGGTGGTCGGCGAAGCGATCGCCAGGGTGGTCGAGGGGGATGCCTCCAGCGACGCGATCGCCGTGGTCGACGCATTCGCGGTCGGCGAGTTCTACGTCCGCTCGGCGGCAGTGCAACCAGGTGAGATCCCCATCGTCATCGGGGCGGGCGCGATCGGCCTCTCGGCGGTGGCCGCGCTGGCGGCGCGCGGGATCGAACCCATCGTGGTCTCGGACTACCAGCAGGACCGCCGCGATCTGGCGCGCGACGCCTTCGGCGCGCACATTCTCGTCGATCCGGCGCAGCAATCCCCGTTCGACGTCTGGCGAGAACTGCGCGCGGAACGCAATCTGTGGGGGCCGTGCGTCGTCTTCGAGTGCGTCGGCGCCGCCGGGCTGATCCAGAAGCTTGTCGAATCCGCCGACATGGCCACGCGCATCTATTGCGCCGGCGGCTGGTACACCGGCGACACCCTCGACATCACCACCGCGACGCGGCAGGGGGTGACCATCCAATTCGGCGGTGGGCCCATGCCCCAGGACTGGTACGGAACGCTCGACGCGATCGCCGCCAAGCGCCTCGACCCCCTGCCCAGCGTGGGTAGGATCGTGACCCTCGACGAGGTACCCGAAGCCATCGACATGGCCCGGCGCTCCGTTGGGCCGCCGCGCATCATCGTGCACCCGAACGGAGATATCGCATGAGTGAACTTCAAGACCGCCAGGACATTTCGGACCTCTTGATCCGCTACGCCACCGGTATCGACCGGCGCGACTGGGATCTGTTTCGGACCGTGTTCACCCCTGAGTGCCACGCCGACTACGGCCAGATCGGGGTGTGGGATGGCGTGGAGGAGATCACCAAGTTCATGGACGTCGTCCATGCCGAACTCGGATACCTCATGCACCGTATCAGCAATATCGTGATCGATCTGCAGGGCGACAGGGCCGTCACCCGCTGCTATGTCGACGCGTGGATTATGGCTGCTGACAACGACTCTGGGGTGAACGCCAGAGGTTTCTACGACGACGAGATCGTGCGCACCGACGCTGGCTGGCGCATCGCACGACGCACATTCACGACAGTAAAGGTCGTGTACTGATGAGCGCCGAGTTCTCAAGCAAGTACGGCCCATGGGCGTTGATCGCCGGGGCCTCCGACGGTGTGGGTGCTGCCTTCGCCGACGCCTTGGCCGCGCGCGGGCTCAACGTGGTGTTGCTCGCCCGTCGGCAGGCGATGCTCGACGAGGTGGCGACGGGGATCCGGGACCGGCACGGCGTCGAAACCCGAACGCTCGCCGTCGATCTCGCAGGTGCTGGCGCGGCGACCACGGTGGCCGATGCGACCGCGGACCTCGAGGTCGGGTTCCTGGTCTACTGCGCGGGCGCCGACCCGGACTTCAAGCCGTTCTTGTCCAACTCGATCGAGGCGGCCGAGGCCATGGTGCAACGCAATTGCGTGGTGCCCATGCAGCTGTGCCACCACTTCGCCGCCCCGATGGTCGAGCGGGGCAGGGGCGGGATCGTCGTGTTCGGTTCCGGCGCAGGCTTTATCGGTGGTCCCAATATGGTGGCCTACGGCGCGACCAAGGCGTTCGACATGGTGTTCGCCGAAGCGCTGTGGAGTGAACTGCACGGCAAGGGTGTCGACGTGATCGGGTTGCTCCTCGGCAAGACCGACACGCCCGCGCTGCGCAAGCTCGAGGCTCAACGGGGCACGCTCGCTTCCGAAGACGAATCACCGGCCGATGCGGTACCGGTCAGCGATGTGATCGACGAGGCATTCGCCAATCTGACCAACGGGCCGACCGTACTCGTCGGCGAGCAGATGCGCGCTGTCGGGCAACTGCTGGCCTCGATGAACCGCAATGACGCGGCGCGGATGATGGCGGAGATGATCTCCACGGTGATGGGTGCGGACTAAGTCCCAACAAGGCCGTCGCTCTATGGTCGTACGGTGACGATCACCTATGACGAAGCGCTGCGGGATCAGATCCGCGGTCACCTGGCCGGTCACGACCGCCGCGCGGTAGCCGACCCGACCAAGCGGCACGCCGCCGTCGCGGTGGTGCTCGTCGATTCGGAGGCGGGTGAGGATCGGGTGGATCCGGCTCCCGTCGACGACTGGATCGCGGGCAGGCCGATGGAGCCGGGCCTGGACGGGCGCATGGTCGGGGTATCGGGCGGCGCGGCATTCCTGTTGTGCCGCAGAGCGTCCCGGTTGAGCGCGCATGCCGCACAATGGGCGCTACCCGGTGGCCGGCTGGACCCGGGGGAGACCGTGGTGGATGCCGCGCTGCGTGAACTCGACGAAGAGGTCGGCGTCGGGCTGCCCGAGTCGTCGGTGCTCGGCTTGCTCGACGACTACCCGACCCGCTCGGGTTACATCATCACCCCCGTGGTGATCTGGGGCGGTGGGCGGCTGGACCCTCGTCCGGCACCCGACGAGGTCGTCGCGGTCTACCGGGTGGGGCTACACCAACTCCAACGACCGGACTCGCCGCGGTTCATCACGATTCCGGAAAGCCCTCGCCCGGTGGTCCAGATGCCGTTGGGCAACGACCTCATCCATGCACCGACGGGTGCTGTGCTGCTGCAGCTGCGCTGGCTGTGCCTGGAAGGCCGCCACGACCCGGTCGACGAACTCGAGCAGCCACTGTTCGCCTGGAAGTAGCCGCCCCAAAAACAAGTACCGCGCGGCCATGGCGACCGCGCGGTACGTGGACAAAAGTTGTCAGGAGGGCGGGTACACGCCCATATCCTTGGCCTTCTCGGTCTTCCAGAAGATCTCGGAGATCTTGTCGATGGTCGCGAGCAGCTTCTCGGCCTCGGCGACGTCGGTCGACTTCTTGACCTCACCGGCACCGTGGATGCCGTCCCAGAACAGCTGGTGCAGCTCCGGGAACTCCTTGAAGTGGGCCGGGCCGAAGAAGTCGGCCCACAGCACCATCAGGTGATGCTTGACCTCTTCGGCGCGCTGCTCCTTGATGATGATGGCGCGCGTCCGGAAGTGGTCGTCGTCGGAGTCGTTGTACTTCTTGAGCGTCTTGAGGCACGACAGCGCCTCGATCTTGGCCTGGGCGGGGTCATAGACGCCGCAATACAGGTCGCAGTGGGCATGGGCAGGGGTGGCGTTGGCGAAAAGTCTCTGCAGCATGGGCCTAACTTACCCTTTCAAGATGGGCGAAAACCATGGGCTCGGGTACTGGCCGCTGCGCCGGTTTCTGGTGGTCGAGGACTCCATGCGCCCGACGCTTCGCCCAGGTGACGGGCTGTTGTCGGTTCGGGGCGGCCGTCCCCGTCCGGGTCAGATCCGGGTGTTCCCCGATCCCACGTCGTCGACTCGATGGCTCGTCAAGCGGGTCGGCGAAGTGAGGGGGCGCGGGCGCGGCGCCACATTCCAGGCGTGCTCGGACAATCCCGGCGCGCCCGGGGTCGTCGACTCGCGCCAATTCGGCTGGGTACCGGCGGTCGGCTCCTACCGAGTGGTGTGGACGGTCCGCGGCTGACGGCCAGCTCATCGGGGCCGGGGTTTCATCACCGCCGTCCTGAGGTACTCCTTGCGAGGTTCACTTCAGAGCCAGATCCAGGCCAACCGAAAGAGAGGCCGCATCATGGGCTTATCAGACAAGATCAGCAACAAGGTCGACGACGTCGCAGGCAAGGCCAAAGAGGGCCTTGGCAAGGCCACCGACGACAAGAGCACCGAGAACGAAGGCAAGCTCGACCAGGCCAAATCGAGCCTGAAGGATGCCGGCGAAAAGGTGAAAGACGCCTTCAAGAACTAGAGGCCGTGTTGGCGATGGCCGGCGTTCGCGCCGGCCATCGCTGGCTTTTTGACAGTGAAGGTCTCACGTATGGAACCGGGTAACAATCTTCCGCCCGTCCCGGCCGACGCCACCAAGGCGACCGAGGACCAGCTTTTGGAACAACAGCAGCTCGATCACCAGAACGACGACCCCGACGCACCGGGGCACAATCTCGACCGACACCAGGTCGCCGACGAGACGTAACCCGTTGCGCAGCAGCGACCGACAGCGGCACACTGCGGTGTGCCCATCGGACTGATCTGCGCGATTCCCCAGGAACTCACCCACCTCAGCACGCTGCTGCTCGATCCGGTTCCCACGCGGGCTGCCCACACCGAATTCATCACCGGGACACTGGACGGCCACGACGTCGTGTTGGCGGGCTCCGGCATGGGGAAAGTCAACAGCGCGCTCGTCTCGACGGTGCTGGCAGACAGATTCGGTTGCGGCGCAATCGTTTTCTCGGGTGTGGCAGGCGGCCTCGACCCAGCCCTCGCGGTAGGCGACGTGGTGATCGCCGACCGGGTGATCCAGCATGATGCGGGCCTGCTCGAAGACGACGGCCTCCAGACCTACCAGCCCGGGCATGTCCCGTTCATCAACCCGAGCGACCAACTCGGCTACCGGGTCGATCAGGATCTGCTGGCACGGGTCGTCGACCGGCTCGCAGATTTCACGCTTGCGCCGCTGTCCGGAGCGGCAGGAGGAGGCCATCGGCCTGCGGCCATCCGGTTCGGCACCGTGCTCTCCGGCGACCAGTATCTGCACTGCGACCTGACCCGGGAACGGCTGCACGGCGAATTCGGCGGTCTCGCGGTCGAGATGGAGGGTGGCGCCGTGGCTCAGGTCGCCGAATCGTTCGGGGTGCCCTGGCTGGTCATCCGGGCGCTGTCGGATCTGGCCGGACACGATTCGCGGTTCGACTTCCTCGCCTTCGTCGACGAAGTCGCCGCATCATCGGTGGCGATCCTGCGCCGGTTGCTGCCCGTGCTCAGTCCATTCGCCCAGCGTCGACCAGCCGGATAACCGCCACGCCTTCCTCATCGGAGGCCTCGAGGTCCACCTCGACGTCGAATCCCCAGTCGTGGTCGCCGGCCGGGTCGTCGAGGATCTGCCGCACCCGCCACACCCCGGGCTGCCGGTCGATGATCAGCAATGCCGGGCCACGGGCATCGGCGCCGATGCCCACGTCCTCGTGCTCGTCGAAGTACGCGTCGATCACGTCCGCCCAGCGCTGCGCCGTCCACCCGGACCCGCTGTCCAGTACGCCGAGGTCATGCCAGCGGCGCTTGGCGAACAGCTCGACCCTGCGGAACAGCGCATTGCGGACCATCGCGGTGAACGCCCGCTCGTTGCCGGTCAACGGGCGTGGGCGGGTCGGTACCGAGACCGGGGTGTCGTGCGGCTGGTCCGGGCTGGTGAGCTGTTCCCATTCGTCGAGAAGGCTTGAATCAACCTGGCGGACAAGCTCTCCGAGCCACTCGACGATATCGGTGACCTCGTCGGTCCTGGCGGCGGCGGGCACGCCGGACCGCAGCGCCTTGAAGGCGTCGGACAGATAGCGAAGCACCGCACCTTCGGAGCGGGTCAGCCCGTACATACTCACGAACTCCCGGAAGGTGAACGCGCGCTCCCACATCTCGCGCACGACGGCCTTCGGGGACAGGTGGGCATCGGCCGCCCAGGGGTTGGTCTGCAGGTACACCTCGTAGGTGTGCCGTAGCAGTTCCTCGAGTGGCTTGGGATAGGTGACATCGTCGAGCAGCTCGATGCGTTCGTCGTACTCGATACCCTCGGCCTTCATCGCCGCCACGGCCTCGCCCTTGGCCTTGTTCAGCTGCGCTGCCATGATCGCGCGCGGGTCCTCGAGGGTCGCCTCGATCACCGAAACCACATCCAGCGCATACGTTTCCGATGTCGTGTCGAGCACGTCGACCGCAGCGAGGGCGAATGTCGACAGCGGCTGGTTGAGGGCGAAGTCGGAAGGCAGGTCGACGGTCAACCGGTAGCGGCGACCGTCGGCCTCGGGCACGGCGAGCCGCTCGAGCACGCCGGCCTGCAGCAGCGAGCGGGCGATGCCGACCGCCTCGCGGATGTGCTGAAGTTGGCGCTTGCGCGGCTCGTGGTTGTCGGTGAGCAGCCGGCGCATCGCGAGAAACGGGTCACCGGGGCGGTCGACGACATCGAGGATCATCGCTGTCGATACCCGCATATTGCTCGTCAGCGGCTCGGGGGTCGCGTCGACCAGACGGGTCATGGTCGACTCGCTCCACGGCACCATTCCGTCGGGTGCCTTGCGGCGCACCAGTTTTCGGAGCTTCTTCTTGTCGTCGGCGGCCTTGGCGAATTGTTTGAGGTTCTCGACTTCGTGGTCGGGTGCCTGCACGACGACGGTCCCGGCGGTGTCGAAGCCGGCCCGGCCGGCTCTGCCGGCGATCTGGTGGAATTCGCGGGCGTTGAGCAGCCGGGTGCGGGTGCCGTCGTACTTGGACAACGCCGAGAAGACGACGGTCCGGATCGGCACGTTGATCCCGACGCCCAGGGTGTCGGTGCCGCAGATGACCTTCAGCAGGCCGGCTTGCGCCAACTGTTCCACCAGCCGCCGGTACTTGGGCAGCATGCCCGCGTGGTGCACACCGATCCCGTGCCGGACCAGTCGCGACAACGTCGACCCGAACGTCGTGGAGAAGCGGAACCCACCGATCAGGTCGGCGATCGCGGCCTTCTCCTCCTTGGTGCTGACGTTGACGCTCATCAGTGCCTGCGCCCGTTCCAGCGCCGAGGCCTGGGTGAAGTGGACGACGTAGATCGGTGACTGCTTGGTGTCGAGCAGGTCGCCGATCGTCTCGTGCATCGGGGTGGTCGCGTAGCTGTAGTAGAGCGGGACCGGGCGCTCGGCGTTGGCCACCAGTGCCGTCGGGCGACCGGTGCGGCGGGTCAGGTCCTCACGGAGGAACGTGACGTCGCCGAGCGTGGCCGACATCAGCAGGAACTGGGCGTGCGGCAGCTCCAGCAGCGGCACCTGCCACGCCCAGCCGCGATCGGGGTCGCCGTAGAAGTGGAACTCGTCCATGACCACCAGGCCGATGTCGGCATCGGCGCCCTCCCGCAGCGCGATGTTGGCCAGGATCTCAGCGGTACAGGCGATGACCGGAGCGCCGGCGTTGACCGCGGCGTCACCGGTCAGCATGCCGACGTTGGCCGCTCCGAAGATGTCGCAGAGCGCAAAGAACTTCTCGCTGACCAGCGCTTTGATCGGCGCGGTGTAAAAGTTGCGGCCCTGCCCTGCGGAAGATCGAGCCAGCCCCGCATAGATCGCACCGGTGGCCACCAGCGACTTGCCTGAGCCGGTCGGCGTCGCCAGCACCACGTTGGCACCGCTGACCAGTTCGATCAGCGCCTCTTCTTGCGCCGGATACAGCGCGGTGCCGCACGACTGGGCCCATGCCGCGAACGAGGCGAACACTTCGTCGGGGTCGTCGCGCAAAGAGCGCAGTGCCGAGAGATCGCTCGGACTCGTCGGTGTAGGTATGCCCGTCAGGTTACCGGCGTGTCAGCGCCGAATCCCCGCGCACAGCCGGTCCCAGTTGCCCGACGCGATGCGGGTCCGGTCGTCGTCGTTGAGGTCGGTTGCCTCGAGGAAGCGGCGGGCACCGGACTCGGCGGCGAATTGATACGGGTAGTCGGTGGCGAACATGATCCGTTCGGCGGCGACGACGTCGGTGGCCCAGCGCAGGTAGCGCTGACTGAACACTCCGCCCGGCGTGACGAACACGTTGGTGCGGAAATAGTCCGAAATCGGCCGGGGAAGTTTGGCGACCGCCGACAGGTTGTCGATCCGGTCGAGGTAGAACAGCACCATATCGCCCCAATGTCCAAGGATCACTTGAAGATTGGGAAAGCGGTCGAAGACGCCGGCCAGGATCAGCCGCAGGATTTGAACCCCGGTGTCGAAATGCCAGCCGACTCCGAACCGGGCGAAGGCGTCATCGACGGTGTCAACGAATCCGCTGTAGTAGGCCGCCCGCACAGCCGGCACGGGTTCCTGGGGGTGCAGGTAGAGCGGCGCGTTGAGTGCCGAGGCGACCTCGAAGATCGGCCAGAAGCGTGACTCGTCGAGCGTGTGGTCCTGCGTGCGCGGAAACACCATCGCCCCGTTCAGGCCAAGCTCAGTGATCGCGCGTTCCAACTCGCGGGCGGCTCGCGTCGGCGATCAGGTCGTTGGTGATGCCCTGCAGAAGCGAGGCGGCAGCGGGCGGCAGATCCTGCACGCCCGGTGTCGACAGTGACAGCACCTGCACGTCGAGGCCGGTCGCGTCCATCGCGGTGAGGCGGTGATCGTCGAGTTCGACGAGGCGTCGCTGGAGATCCCGCGGCATCGCCGCCTGCGGCGGCAGTTGCTTCAGCAGGTCCGTTGTGACGAAGTGTTCTTCTAGGCCGATCGTTTTCACTCGTGGCGTCCTCTCGCTATCGAGGCCCCCGTATCCGTATCTACGCCCGGTTCCTGGGAGGGCTCTCGGGTCAGACATCGTCCTGGCCCAGCCCGACTTGTCCGTCGATGAGCTCGCGCGCAGCGTCCAGATGCCCGAGGTGACGGGCGGTCTCCTCGATCATGTGGAGCACGATGAATCGGACATCGGTAACCAGTTCGTCGTTGTATCCGTGCCGTCCGGCGGGCGGGGACGACAGCGGGGTATCGCGCAGCATCCGGTTGGCGGCGTCCACGGTGTGGCGGTAGAACGCCAGCACGGTCTCGGCGGAGCGGTCACTGACGAATGGCGGTTCGGGTTCGCCGCCCTCCGGCCAGGGCAGTGAGTCGGCGGTGCCGAGCGCGACCTCCTGGAACCAATGCCGCTCGGCGCGTCCGAGGTGCTCGATCAATCCCAGTGGTGACCAACCTGACGGCAGTACCGCGGTGCGCAGCTGGTCGTCATCGAGACCCGCGATGACGTCCAAGACCCGGCGACGTTGGGCGTCCAGGAAGGACAGGAGCAGCGACGCGTCGTCCGAGGGCATCGCCCAATCCTGTCGCTACTGCGGATGGCTCGCCAGATACTCGCCGACCGGGATTGGAGCGTCGGCGACGTAGCCGATCGGAAGGACGACGTCACCGTCGATCGTCACGCAGTACACGTCCCAGCGGTAGAAGCCCGCGAACGACGCGGGATCAGCGGCCAGCACCGCCGCGTAGTCCTTGACTGCCGCCACGTACGCGTCGGCGTGGTTGTAGCGGTAGATCGCGTGATCGGGGTCGGTGGTGAAACCGTTGGCGGCCAGATAGCGACCGGCCGCCATGATGCTGTCGTGGGGTGAGCGGATATCCCCGCCTTCGCCGTACCCGGCGAACGTCGACGGCAGGAATTGCATGGGGCCGTCCGCGCCGGCGGTGCTCAGGCCGACGATGCTGCCGAGCCGGGTTTCGATGAGGTTGATTGCCGCCAGGTAGTTCCAGCCGACACCGCTGGCCGCCTCGGCGGCGTGGTAGTAGCCGAGCAGCTCGTCAGCCGGGGCAGGCGCCACGATGCGCCAGGCCGGCAGTGTGTCCCGAACGTGGGCCATCGAGGCGAGCTGGCGCCGTGCGTCGACGTTGCGGTCGTAGGCCTCGGCCAGCGCCGCCGGGATCTTCGGGCGGATGACGGCGTCCCAGTCAGGGTGACGCCCGATGGCGCGGTAGGCGACCTGCTGGCGGCGGGCGGCGGCCACCAGCACGGGTTCGGGTGTCGCCGGGTCGCGGATGGCCAGCTCGTCGGCGACCAGGTCATCGGCTATCACCGCCGGATCCGATGCCAGCCGGGGTTGGGCGCCCGCGGGCGTTGCGTCGGCCGGAGCCGTCGGTGAATCCAGCGGTACCGCGGGCACCGACGCTGCTGTGGAATGGGCGGCGGATGTGGCCGACGACGGTGCCACCGACGGTGCGCACGCGGCGACGGCGAGCAGGACCGTGGCGGGCGCGAGGGTCCGGAGTCGGGTGCGCATCGCTGCAGTCTGTCGTACTGCGACGACCAGGACAACGAATTCGCTCTGCGATGATGGGGAGATCATGCGGATGGATTTCACCTTCGTCGCGGCAGGCATGCTGGGCGTGGCGACGACAGCGGCGGTGGCACTCGGCGCGGCTGGAGTGCCGGCCCCGGCTCCGCGAATCATGTTGGCCGACAACACCGTCAGCGTCGATCCGCCGGCAGTTGCGGCCGGTGACGGGTCGCTGGCCGACGGTCAGATCCTGACCCCGTTCGACGTGCAGAACCCCGCCGTCGGCCGCCTCGATCCGGGGCTGCTCACAGCGATCCAGCAGGCGGCCACCGCCGCGTCGGCCGACGGCGTCACCATGACGGTCACGTCTGGATGGCGCTCGCCGGAGTTTCAGCAGCGGCTGCTCGACAGTGCGATCGCCCAATACGGCAGCCTCGCTGCCGCGCGGGAGTACGTACAGACGCCCGAGGCGTCCAAGCATGTCATCGGACAGGCGGTCGACGTCGGCGGTGTGGGTGCTGACCAGTGGCTGATCGCCAACGGCGCGCGGTTCGGGCTGTGCCGGATCTATGCCAACGAGCTGTGGCATTTCGAGCTGGCCACCGATGCCGCGGGTAACTGCCCGCCGCTCCTGCCGAACGCCGCGGGCTAGCAGATCCGGCCGATCAGGCCCGGCTGTCCGTCGCGCGTAGTTTGATCGTGACCATGAGGAGTCTGGACGAAATCCGTGGTGCGCTCGATGCCTGTTACACGTCGATCGAAGGCCTGTGCGACGAGCTGAGCGACGCCAATTGGAAGGCACAGTCGCTGTGCCCGGACTGGGACATGGGTTCTGTGGTCCAGCACGTCACCAGCATCGAAGCCGTCATGACCGGATGGCTGCCGCAGGACGACGCCACACCGCCACCGTTCGAGCGAGCGGCGGAGTTCCTGGCCGGTACCGACGATCCGGCGGTTCTGGTCGAGAAGGTGCGCGCGGTCTTCGCCGAGCGTCGGCGCGAGCTGAGCGCGCTGACCGCCGCCGACCTGGACCGGCCGTCGTGGATGCCCACCGGGCGGGGGACCTACGGGCGGTTCCTGGAGATCCGGGTCTTCGACTTCTGGGTGCACGTCCGCGACATCACGATTCCACTGGGACTGCTGACCGACGATGGCGGCGTCCCGGCGGAGATTGCGTTGGCACAGGTGGAGAGCTCCATCGGCTACATCGCTGGCAAGAAGGTGGGTGTGCCCGAGGGCAGCAGCATCGCCTTCAAGCTGACCGGGCCACTTGTGCGGGAGATCGACGTCGCGGTCAACGGACGCGCCAAACAGGTTGACCATCTGGACAATCCGGATGCCACGTTGAGCACGGACTCGACGACGTTCATCATGCTCGCCTGCGGGCGCATCGACCCGCAGGCCCAGATCGACTCGGGTGCGGTCAGCTGGACCGGTGACGCCGAGCTCGGTGAGCGCGCCGCCCGCAACCTGAGGTTCACGATGTGACCGGCCGGCCGGAGTCCGTCGACTTCCACTTCGACGTCATGTGCCCGTACGCCTACCAGACCTCGCGGTGGATCCGTGAGGTGAGCAACCGGACCGGGCTGGTGGTGAACTGGCGGTTCTTCAGCCTCGAGGAGATCAACCGGCAAGAGGGAAAGAAGCACCCGTGGGAACGGGACTGGTCCTACGGCTGGTCGATGATGCGGATCGGGGCCCTGTTGCGGCGCCAGTCGATGGCCGACGTGGAGGCCTGGTACCAACGGGCCGGCCAGGCCCTGCACGTCGACGGCCACAAACCGCACGACCCGGCGGTGGCCCGGCATCTTCTCGAGGAGCTCGGCTTCGATCCAGGGTTGGTGGACCAGGCGATCGCCGATCCCACCACCGGCGACGAGGTACTGGCCGACCATCGCAGGGTGGTGGCGGCCGACGGCTATGGCGTGCCGACGCTCTTCTTTCCCGACGGGCAATGCCTGTTCGGTCCGGTGCTCATCGACCCGCCGACCGGGGATGCGGCGGTGCGGTTGTGGGATGCGGTCGTCGCTTGGACGGAATTCCCGCACCTGTACGAACTTCAGCGGCCGAAGACTTCGGCCGACTTGCAGGCGATCGGCGAGACGTTCCGACCGTATCTCGAGGCGCGCGACTGGGTTTCGATCAACCGGGGCGAGGTCGTCAGCTTCGGGGACTAGGGCGGTGCCGCATGGCTGAGTCATGTTCCAAGCCAACGCTTTATCCCCAGTCCCGGGTTCATCCCCAGATTGCTTTTGGGTGCGGTTTTTGTCTGTGGGTCGGCATAGTATTCGAACATGAGTTCGATCACGTTGGCGCTGGATGCGCTCGACGCCGCGGTCGAGCTCGTGGGCGCCGCCGATATCGAGGAGTTGGCCGCGCCGGAGCGGTTTGCGCCGATCGAACGACTGGAAGGCGCGGTGCGCCGTCTGGTCGCGGTCTCGCATGCCCAGACCGCCCGGCTTGAGCGGTACGAGGGGTGCCCGCCGATCTCGATCGTGCTGGCTGATGTGTTGCGGATCAGCCGTGCTGCGGCCAAGCGCCGACTGCGTGATGCCGAACAGCTGACCCCGCGCACCACATTGACCGGCGAACCGCTGCCCGCATTGCTGCCGAACACCGCCACCGCGTGGGAGGCCGGCCATCTCAACGGCGAACACGTCCGGGTGATCCAGAAGTTCTTCCGGGAGCTACCCGAGCATGTGGGTCCGGTCGAGGTGGAGAAGGCCGAACACACACTGGCCGCGCACGCCCAGACCCTGCGGCCCGATCAGTTGGAGAAGGTCGCCGACCGGCTCGCCACCCACCTCAACCCCGACGGGAAGTTCTCCGAGGAAGATCGGGCCCGCAAGCGCGGCTTCCAATGGTGCGGTGGCCAGCGCCCAGACGGTATGAGCGTCGGAAAGCTCATCGCCACCCCCGAATTGCGCGCGATGCTGGATGCCTGGTTGGCCAAATTCGCCACACCACAACCCGACGACCTCCGCAGTCATAGCCAACGCCAACATGATGCACTCGCTGAATTGGTGCGCGGCAGGCTGGGCGATCCGAAACTAGGCCAGCACAACGGATTACCAGTGACGATGATCGTCACGACCACCTTGCAAGAGCTGCAGGCGGGTGCAGGACATGCCGTGACCGCGGGCGGCACCCTGATTCCGATCACGGACCTGATCCGCATGGCAACGCCTTGGAGCAACTACCTGGCGGTGTTCGACGGCGTGACCGGGCAGTCGCTATGGCTGGGCAGATCGAAGCGCTTGGCTTCAGCCGATCAACGCATCATGCTGCTGGCTAAATACCGGGGCTGCACCGCACCGGGATGCACTGTCAACGGGTACAACAGTCAGGTCCACCACGCCACCAAAGACTGGAAACACGGCGGTACCACCGACATCGACGACCTCACGCTGGCCTGCAAATGCGACAACCTGCTCATCGAAAACGACGGCTGGACCACCCGTCAACTCGCCGACGGCCAAACCCACTGGACCCCACCACCCGACGTCCCACTACGAGGCGGCGTCAACGACTACCACCACCCCGAACGACTGTTGCCCAAAGACGACGAAAAGGACTAGGCCGGACTAGAGATCGTCCTCGTCGCTGTCGTCCTTCGACGGGTCGGACAACGACAAGCGGAAGATCAGCGACATCAGCCACAAGATGATCACTGCTGAGAAGATGTCAAACCACTGGAATGGGAAGAACGCGCCGTCGATCGAGAGCACCAACACGGTCTCAGCCAACCCGAACACCGCCAGGAAGAGCCCGATGCGCCAACGACTGAGGCCTCGATGTCGTTGCGTGCGGCGCAATTCCACCGCGAGGGTGAGCAGAAGCAGTGGCAGCACCTGGGCCAGCGTGGCCGCGGTTCTGCTGTCTACCAAGACAATGGTTACCGGATGCGCCATCCGCCCGACCTCCTGATCATTGGCAGTGTGCCACCGCGACACTGCGCCGCCCGGCATGGTTGGCGGTGCGTTGCACGGGGAAGATCAACGCATGCGCGTCAACCGGATCATCGCCGACCTTGTGGTTCCCGACCTCGAAGCGGCCAAGAGCTTCTACACCGACTACCTCGGGCTGGACGACGAAGAATTCAACCTCGGGTGGGTGGCTCGCTACACCAGCCGTGAGACCGGTGCGAACGTGCAGCTGCTCACCAGCGACGCGACCGGGCCCGAGGCGCCCGTCGTCTCGGTGCTGACCGATGATGTCGACGCGGCCTACGCCGAAGCCGTTGAGCGTGGCTATGAGATCGTCCACCCGTTGACGACGGAGGCGTGGGGTGTGCGGCGGTTCTTCGTCCGCGCCCCGGGCGGCAACGTGCTCAATGTCGTCGGTCACCCCGACTGAACGCTAACCGGTGGGCGTCGCGCCAAGGATCCGCTGCAGGTCGCCCTTCATGGCTTGAAGCTGCGCACCCCAGTAGCCCCAGCTGTGAGTTCCGCTGGGCGGGAAGTTGAATACCGCGTTGCGCCCGCCCGCGGCCAGGTACTTGCGCTGGAATTCCTTGTTGGTGTTCAGCGTGATGTTCTCGAGGTAGCCGGCCGAGAACAAGCCGCCGGCGTTGACGTCGTCGCCGTAGTCGAGTTCGGACGGCGCGCCCGTGCCGCAATAGATCCACACCGCGGTGTTGTTGGCCACCAGCCGCGGGATGTTGACCATCGGGTCGTTGCGCTGCCAGGCCGGATCACTGCTCGGGCCCCACATGTCGGCGGCCCGGTACCCGCCGCCGTCCTTCATGGCCAGACCGATCAGCGTCGGCCACAGACCGAGCGACGGATTGAGGAACCCGGACAGCGAACTGGCGAAGATGAATTGCGTGGGATGCCAGATCGCCAGCGTCAGTGCCGCGCTGCCCGACATCGAAAGCCCGACGACCGCGTTGTTGATCGGGGTGATCGCTTTGTTGGTGGCCAGCCAGGCCGGTAGTTCCTGTGTCAGAAAGGTTTCCCATTTGTAGGTCACCGTCCCGTTGGACCCGGCCGCCGGTTGGTACCAGTCGCTGTAAAAACTCGATTGCCCGCCGACGGGCATCACCAGCGACAGACCGGACTGGTAGTACCACTCGAAGGCTGCGGTGTTGATGTCCCAGCCGCTCGCATCGTCGAGCGCTCGAAGGCCGTCCAGCAGGTACACCGCATGCGCGCCGCCGCCTTGGAACTGGACCCGGATGTTGCGTCCCATCGCCGGGGACGGCACGTCGAGTTGCTCGACAGGCAGACCCTGCCGCGAGTACGCGGCCGCCGGCGCGGTCTGCCCGGCCAGCCCCACGACCCCGGGAACCAGCACGACCGCCGTCGTGACGGCCGTGAACCGTCGCACCCAGCGGACCGCAGCGCGCACCGAGGTCATCACGTCAGCACGGTAGCAACGCAATGGGTCTCGACCTGGCCAGGCACACCTGCCGTAATGGCTTTGTGATCAGACGAATTCGCGTCAGGCCGCCCTGGCGCGCACGCCCAACACCGGTTGGCGGCTTTCGCGGTCACAGAAGTCGGCCGCCCACGGCCAGCGACCGCGGCCGTCAGCCCAGACCAGCTGCAGCGCACGAATGGGGCCGTACATGGCGACCGCGAAACCCATGTGGGCATCGGGATGGTCGACCTCGACGACCTCCAGCATGGGGCAGCCGCACAGAGTGAACTGCTGGCCCGCGGTGAGGTCCACGCCCCGAAGGATGTGTTCGGCCGCCCCGTTGAGCACCCGAAGGGCGCGTTGCGGCGACACGTTGGTGATCAACAGCTCGGGCACGTCGTAATCGCTCAACCCGATCGTGTACGCGAACGGCATCCGCGGGGATTCGACGTATTGCACCGCCCAGCCCTTCCGCAGGATCTTTCCGCGCACCTCGTCGAGGTAGTCGGTGACAGTGCTGCCCGGGTGGTCGCATAACCAGCACATCGCGGTGCCCCTTCAGTGGTGTGTTCAGCGGCTCACCGACACCATGCACCGAGGGTCCGACAAAATATCGAACACGCGTTCGTCGACTCAGCGAGGAACCCATGCGCCGGCGTGCAGCACGTCGGCCACCGCCAGGTCAGCATCGAGCGCGACCAGGTCGGCGCGCGCCCCAACGGCCAGTTCGGGGGATGGAAGCCCAAGGGCGCGAGCCGGATTCACTGACGATTGCCGTACCGCCGCCAGCAGCGCATCGTCGCGGGGCAGTCCGCCGCGGGCGACCGCGAACCGGAACACCCGGTCCATCGTCGCGGTGCTGCCCGCGATCGTCGAGGTGCGGGCCAGGTTCGCGACCCCGTCGGCGACCTCGACGTCCATCCGACCGATCTGATAGCGCCCGTCGCTCATCCCGGCCGCGGCCATCGCGTCGGTGATCAGCGACAGCCGGTCGGGGCCGGCGGCCCGGGTCACGTGCCGGTACAGTGCGGCGTCGACGTGCACTCCGTCGGCGATCAATTCGACGGTCACCCGCCGATCTTCCAGCAGTGCGACCACCGGCCCGGGCTCGCGGTGGTGGATCGGGCGCATCGCGTTGAACAGATGGGTCCCCACCGTGGCACCCGCGGCGATCGCCTCCCGCGTCTGCTCGTAGGTCGCCTCGGTATGCCCGACCGCGGCCACGGCACCGGCAGCCACGATCCGCTCGATCGCCGCGACACCGCCGGTTCGCTCCGGTGCCAGCGTGACCATCCGGATCGTCCCGCCACCCGCGTCCAAGACGGTGTCGAGCTCAGCGGGGTCCGGATCGCGCAGTAGGACGGGATCGTGTGCCCCACACCGTTCGACCGCCAGCCACGGCCCCTCAAGGTGGATGCCGGCGATCTGTCCGTCGCGCACCTGGCCGGCCAAGACCTCGACCTGATGCAGCAGTTCGGCGGGTCCGGCCGAGACCAATGACGCGATCATCGTGGTGGTGCCGTGGCGGCGGTGCAGGTCCACCGCGGCCGCCGTGTCGGCGAGGGTTGCCGCCGAGAAATCCGAACCGCCACCGCCGTGCACGTGGGTGTCGACGAAACCAGGCACCACGGTGTTCAGGGCGCGGTCGGCGGTCCACGGCGGTGCGCCCGCTCCGAGCGCGTGCACCGTGGGACCGGAAACCTCGATCCAGCCCGGCCGCAACAACTCTCGTCCGGTCAGCAGTGTCTGTGCGGTGAGCAGCACTCAGATGCCCTGCCACGCAGGTTTGGACAGATAGGTCTCGCGGTAGTAGTCGGCCAGCTGCAGCCGGCGCGCCGCGCCGCCGTCGAGCAGCGCGGTGACGTGAGGGTGGTGCTGCAGGACGGTGGCCGGCCACATCGCGCTCACCGGCCCCTCGACGAGTTCGTGTACCGCTTGGGCTTTGGCGCGGCCGGTAGCCACCAGGATCACGTGACGGGCCGCCATGATGGTGCCTAAGCCCTGGGTCAGGCAGTGTGTCGGGACGCGGTCGACATCGCCGTCGAAGAAGCGGGCGTTGTCGACACGCGTCTGGCTGGTCAGCGTTTTGATCCTGGTGCGCGACGCGAGCGACGAGCCGGGCTCGTTGAATCCGATATGGCCGTCGGTGCCGATCCCCAGGATTTGCAGGTCGATACCGCCCGCTGCGTCGATCGCCTCCTCGTAGCCGGCGCAGGCCGCCGGAATGTCGGCGGCAAGGCCGTCGGGACCGGCCACCGCACCCGGGGCGAAGTCGACGCGCGAGACGAACACCGCGTCAATCACGTTGCGGTAGCGCTCGGGATGATCGGCGGGCAAGCCGACATACTCGTCGAGGGTGAAGCCGCGGGCCTGACGAAATGTGATGCGCCCCGCCTCGTAGCGGTCGGCCAGTTCGTCGTAGATCGACAGCGGTGACGATCCGGTGGCGAGCCCCAGGACGGCCGTTGGTTTGCGGGTCAGCAGCGCCTCGATCGCGTCGGCCGCGATGGTGCCGATCTGTTGGTCGTCCTCGAGGATAATGACTTCCATCGACCCAGCCCTACTTGTTGGCTGTGAAAAGTGCTGAACCAGACGCGATTTCAGCACCCGTGGCAACTGCGTCGCCGACCACGACATTACCCGGCTCACGCTCGTCCATGACGACGACGGGAACGATGGGATCCAGCCCGGCCGCCACCACCGCCGGGACGTCGTAGGTGATCACCGTCTGGCCGGCGGTCACGGTGTCGCCCTCGGCGACGTGGGCGGAAAAGCCGGCACCTTTCAGCGTCACCGTGTCGAGCCCGAGATGGACCAGAACGCCGACGTTCTCACTCGTCATGATGATGTACGCGTGCGGCATCAGCTTGAGCAGCCGCCCGCTGACCGGTGCCACCGCGTCGATCACCTCCCGGGGCGGGTCGACTGCGGCGCCGTAGCCCACCATGCCCTGGGAGAACACGGGATCGGGCACATCGCGCAGCGCAACGGCGCGCCCGGGTACCGGTGCATGAACGGGTGTGGTGCTCATCGTCGTTGACAATAGAGACTCGGCGTACGCGGGCGTGGCGAAAACTTCGTCTCACATGCGAAGGTTTGTTTAAGCTTCGGCTGTGCTGCGACAAAGGGAGGTCGTCCCGTCATGAGCGAAACCACCAAAGATTCAGGGGCACAGCAAAAGTCGGGACTGCGCATACCGGGCTTCGCGCAGCTGCAACGCCTCGGCAAGAGTTTGATGCTGCCGATCGCCGTCCTCCCGGCGGCGGGGATCTTGCTGCGGCTTGGCCAAGACGACCTGCTGGGCCGGATCAAGGCACCCGTGATCGGGCCGTTCTTCCAGGCGATGAGCGCCGCCGGTGGGGCGCTGTTCGACAACCTGCCACTGCTGTTCGCCATCGGTGTCGCGATCGGCTTCGCCCGCAAGGCCGACGGCTCGACCGCGCTGTCGGCCGCCGTCGGATACCTAGTGATGCAGGCGGTGTTCAAGACGATGTCGCCGTTCGTGCTCGCCGGTCAGCTCAACAAGGCCGGTGAACAGGCGCAGATCGACTACAAGGTGTTCGGTGGGATCGTCGTCGGCCTGCTCACCGCGTGGCTCTTCGACCGCTACCACACGATCGCGCTGCCGTCGTATCTCGGCTTCTTCGGGGGCAGGCGTTTCGTGCCGATCGTGGTGTCGGTGGCGTCGCTGTTCCTGGCGTTCGCGCTCAGCTACTTCTATCCGGTGTTCGATGCGGGCCTGACCGGGCTCGGCAAGTTCATCACCGGTGCGGGCGCGCTCGGCGCGTTCGTCTACGGATTCGCCAACCGCATGCTGATACCGCTTGGTCTGCACCACATTCCGAACTCCTACATCTGGTTCCTCTACGGCGACTATCAATCGCCGGGCGGCAAGCTCGTCACCGGCGACATCCCGCGCTTCACCGCGGGCGACCCGACCGGCGGTGCGTATACGGCCGGCTTCTACCCGATCCTGATGTTCGGCCTGCCGGCCGCGGCGCTGGCGATGATCCACGTCGCGAACAAGAAGCAGCGCAAGGTCGCGGTCGGCATCCTGGCCGCCGCGGCGCTGACCGCGTTCCTGACCGGCGTGACCGAACCCCTGGAGTTCGCCTTCATGTTCGTGGCGTTCCCGCTGTACATCGTGCACGCCGTGCTGACGGGGCTGTCGCTGGCGATCGCCTATCTACTCGACATCCATCTCGGGTTCTCGTTCTCGGCGGGCCTGATCGACCTGGTGCTCTACGGCAATGCGCCCGCGGCAAAGAACGTTCCGCTGTTGATCGTGATGGGCCTGGTCTACTTCGTGGTCTATTACCTGCTGTTCCGGTTCGTCATCACGAAGTGGAACATGCGGACCCCGGGGCGCGAGCCCGAGGCAGAGTTCGACGCCGAGGAGCGAGCCAACCTCAGCGAAGGCGCAGAATCGGCCCCCGTGGTCGACACGGGAGGCTCCGGTGGTGGCGTCACAACCGCCCCGGCCGCCGTCGACAGCAAGGCCGAACAACTCATCGCGGCCTTCGGTGGCCGGGAGAACCTGCGCAACGTCGATGCCTGCATCACCCGCCTGCGCATGGAGGTGGTCGACACCGCCAAAGTCGACCAGGGCCGGCTTCGCCTCCTGGGCGCCGCCGGTGTGATCGAAATCGGCAACAGCGTGCAGGCCGTGTTCGGCACCCAGGCCGAGGTGCTCAAGAACGAGATCAACGACGCGCTGTAGGAGCCGGCGAGTTTCGCATCCGCACCGCACAGATCGCGCAGAGGAAACGCATAGGCTTCGAAGCTTTATAGATCCGTGTTCCTACTGTGACTTAAGTGGCCCATTGTTACCGAAGTGACATTTGTGGCTCTTGCTCCAGAGCCCAATCAGCCAGAGCGAGGAACCAGATGACCGTTCGAACAGTCGGCGCGCAGGTACTTGCCGTTACTGCCGGGGTGTTCGTGGCCGCCACAGCCTGGCCGGCCTCGGCGTACGCCGACCCGACCGACACCAGCGGCCTCCTGAGCGCGGTCGGCATCGGAAATGGCGGCCCCATCACGCAATTGATCGAGCAAATCGGACAGCAGATCTGCCCGTTGATCGTGAAGCCGGGTGGCGACCTGGTATCCAACGCCACGACCGCGAGCGGCCATGGTGGCCTCGCCTCCCAGGTCACCGGGTTCGTGGCCGAACAGGCCATCAAGTCGCAATGCCCGGCCGCCATGACCCAACTGGCCAACGGCAACTTCGGGCCGATCATGCAGCTGATGAGCACCGCCAACCAGGCCTCGGGCACGCTCAACACGCTGAGCGGCACGGCGGTGCCGTCGCTGCCATCGGTGCCGTCGCTCACGTTGCCGCAGGCTGGCTAACGCGCGTAGCCACTGCGTCGATAACGTGGTTAGGTGACAGGGACTCCCTAAGGCGGAAACCACGTGACGGTCAAACGACGACGGATCTTTATCGCGGCATCGGCGGCAGCGTTGGTGTCGGGCTCGGTGGCGTTCGCCGCCCCGGCCGCCGCGGACTGCCCCACCGGCACCGTCGCCACCCGGTTCCCGGGCGTGTGCGTCGCCGGTCAATCGGGCGGCCAGATCCCCCAGGCGATCGGTCCGTCCGACGTGACGACCAACTTCCAGCCGAACCAGATCCCCACGATGAACGGGATCCCGTGCAACCTCAACCATTCGGTCACCTGCTGGGGAATGGCGCAGAACGGCGGCTAGGTGTGATGTTCAGGGAGGTTGTTCCTCCCGTTATCGGTGAGCCTGTGTGACAGGGAAGGCCTCCGGTTGTGAAGTGGAGCTGTCTAGGAACCGCTTCGCCAACCAGGAGGCCTTCGTGTCCCACGCTAACGCTGCTTTGACCCCGCGCGCTCG
>NZ_VBSB01000020.1 GCF_013337765.1 Mycolicibacterium sphagni | reverse complement strand
AACTAGACCGCGCCAAAGCGCTCCTGACGCGATCAGAACAGCGGAATATTGCTTTAGCCAACATGATTCGCGCCGCCAGCGGCGGCTACGGCGGGCGCCCAATGGGCGCCGGCAGCATGGGCATGCCCATGGGCGGCATGGGCGGGGGAGGCACCGGAGTGGGTGGCGCTCTCGGTGGCCTTTCCGGGGTGTTGTCAGGCCTGAGTGGCTCGAGCCGAGGCGACGGGTCTTTGCTAGCCAGGAGAACACACGCAGGTGGCCTGGGCTTACCGAGTGGCGCCGCCGCTCGGGCGGTGGCATATGCAAAGTCCAAGCTCGGCGCGCCGTACGTGTGGGGAGCAGAGGGGCCCAACAGCTTTGATTGCTCGGGCCTGACGCAGGCCGCGTACGCCGAGGCCGGCATACACATTCCGCGAACTACCTATGAGCAAGTGCACGCTGGCCGAGCCGTCGACCGCGGTGACATCCAAGAGGGCGACCTGATCCTGTGCAACTGGTCGAGCCCCGGCACGCCGGAACACGTCATGATGGCGGTGTCTCCCACGATGGCAATCGAGGCGCCCACCCCCGGCCAATCGGTCAAAATTTCGCCAATCCCTAATGGGCACATCGAGGTCCGCCGGGTCGGGTGATGCCGGCAGTCGCGCCGCGCTCAGCTGTGCGCGTGACCGCACTCGGCGCCGATTACGCGAGTGTCTCGGCCGCTTTCTGGATGGATTCGCGGCTTTCGTGCACCTCACGCATCACCGCGATCGCGTCGTCGAACGACTCCGCGTCCGGCAAGCTCGCCGCGATCAGGGCCTCCAGCTGACGCATGTTGGTATCGAGCGCGTTGAGCGCTGCGGCCCGGGCGCCCGCGTCGCTGAGCTCACTGGTGAGGACTTCCAAACACACCGCAGTGATGCCCACGACCGCTGAGGCGATCGACAGGGCTTGTCCGTATTGCGTTGCGCTGCGGATGTGACTGGTCGAAGCCCGCTGTTGCTCCAGGGCTGCGATGCGGCCCCCCGGTGGGGTGTCGTGGACACGTGGGGCCACCTTCGGCGGCTCTTCTCCATCACGAATGGCTTGAAACGTGCCGCGCGGCCACTGCAGCGCATCCTCCAGCTTGGGCACGGTGCTTACCCGCGGCGGACCCGCGCCACGTTCGAGTCTGGTGGCCGTGCCGAGTGACACCCCGGCGAGTTCGGCGAATCTGCGTTGACTTAGGCCCAGTTCAGCGCGACGTCGCGCCACGAAGTCTCGGAGTCGCAGCAGGGAGGGGTCGAGGGCATCACTGCTGGCAGGCGTCGTCTCGCAGTCCTCGCTGTCGATGTCGTCGGCCACACTCAAAGTGAACCATATGCAGGCCGAACAGACACGTATCTGAACAAGTAGCGACGCCGCCGCTTAGACCTTATCGCGCCGGACGCGAGGTGCTGTTAAGGACCAACTACAACACATTTTATCGCGATCATGCCGGGACTGCGGGAGATCTTTCGCGTGCAAAGCTGGTGGAGACGTCGTCGGTCTACAACTCAATCGATCCCCGAAAAAGTACAGTTCACAGGCGTATGGTGCGCGATTTGACGGCCGATCCAGACACGTTTCTACATCTTCGTATCGGCATGCTCTGCGGACAGTTGAAGATTTGTGCTGCACAGACGCGCATCTTTGTGGTTATGATCAGCTCATGCTCAATAAAGGGGCAATTAACACCCAACTAGCGCCGACTACGGGAGGTGGCGTCATGACGCATCTAGTAGCTAACCCAGCCAAGATGGAAATCAACGGGCTGTGCAACTACTCGGCCGACCCAGAAGACTGGTTCGACTACCGCAAGGCCAAGCAGTGCAAGCGGATCTGCGGCAACTGCCCGTTGCGCCAGGCCTGCGCGCGTACAGCGCTGGCGCTGCAAGCCACAGATGGTGTCTGGGCCGGGGTGGACCTACCCGGCGAACACGCCACCGTGGAGGAACTTGCGATTGCCCGCCGCCAGCTGGCCATGGTGGTCGCCGCCATGGATCACCAGCCAGAGGCTCACCGGCAGCGTTGCCTGGCGATCCGTGAGGCGATGCACAACGCGGCGTTCCCCGGCCGCGGTGCCGTGGTCGCGGAGTCCGCTAGTGCCTAGCTCGGGTCCCCGAACCTGCACCAATCGGGTTCTGCGGGATTACCTTCTGGCCGCGCTGCGCTGCTCAGCGCAGCCCCTGACCACGACCGAGCTCAGGCTTGGCGCACCGTCGGTGGCCGCGCACGGCAGCGCCCGACCGCTACCGCCGACTCAGGAAACCATCTACCGCCTGCTGCGCAGCCTGCAGAACGAGGGAATCGTCTTAGCGACAGGAGGTGGAGCCTGTCGGCGTGCCTGGACAGTCGCTCCCAACCCCACAGCCGAGCGTGAAATCGCAGCCCTCGAAGCCCTATTCGGCGCCCCCAGCGCCGCAGCTGCCCACCGACCATCGACGTTCGATCCATGCCGGCGACGCCGCTGACCACAGAAGTGCTCCGCGCACTGGAACGCATCGGCTGTCCGGTCAGCACCCCAGACCTCATGCGGTGGCTCAACCGCGATCGTTCAACCCCGCTGGTCGTCGACCAGGTGTACCGGGCCTTGGACGCACTGCGTGCCCGTGGAGAGGTGCAGCGCCTCAAAGCCACACACAACAAGCGGATCCGCTACTGGACGATCAGCGGCGCGAGCGACGGCTGTCGCTGCGGCGCGAGACAGCTGGGCGCATCATGAATGCCCCCAGCGGCGAGCATGACGAACGACTCCCCGTCGCAGCATGGCTGCGTGTCCTGTTGTCCGGACGGCCCCACCAAGTCATCGGCGACGACCCGCAAAACCCCTATCTGCTGCGATGGTTCCTGATTCCGCGCAACCCCATCATCAACATCTACCGCCATCGGTTCTGCCGCTCCGATCCCAGTGTCCCGCATGATCATCCGTGGCACTTCGCGTCCATCGTGCTCACCGGGCACTACCGCGAGATCGGTCAGCACCGCACCATCGTGCGCGGGCCTGGATCGGTGGCGTTTCGTCCTGCCAGTGCCCAGCATCGGGTGGAGTTGCTCGGACACCCCGTCACCACCGTGATCATCACCGGTCCCCGCTGCCGGCGTTGGGGCTTCTGGTGTCCACGACCGGGCGCACGCCCCGCCTTCGTCCCGCGGCAACAGTTTGCTTCCGGCGGATGCGGTGAGTACCTCCCGTCCCCACTCCCCGCAGCGCGAGTGTCCCTGCATGACTAGCGCCAGCGCGCGTGCCCCAGACACGACACACGCCCGCGACCGACCTGCACGCACTGGCGGTGGCCCAACCAAAACTTACGCGACCGGGCGACGCGTTGCGGCCGGACCGCCCGTCGACGTCGACGTTGGGTGTCCGCCATGACGCCGGGGCCACCGATGGGCATCAGCGATCGGCGGCTACGGGCGTTCTTCGCCGTCCGGGGCTACCCAGACCCCGCCACCATCAGCCAGGAGAGGACAATATGGGCCGCAATAGAACACCGGACCCCAACCAGCCGGATCTGTTCAGCATCCTCGACGGCTCAGGCGGTGACAGTGATCGATCCGGAGATCTTGAAAGCGGTGCAGACCGTCTACTCGACCGACCTGAGCCTGCCCGAGGAGTGGACCCCCCAGCGCCGCACCGAGTTCCTGACAGCCGAAGCGGACAAGATCAGCTCGATGGCGGCCAGCATGGCCGAGGAGCTGTGGGAGAAAGCCAACGAGGCGTGGAGCCGTCAACGGAACGGCCAAGTGCCGAACCACGCGACCAAGGTCGCCCTGCTGCAGGCGGCGCGAACGCAGGCCGCGCAGACGGTCCTCAACAGCGAGCTCTACGAGCTGATCGAGACGGACGAGAGCAGGCAGTGGGAGCCGCCGACGCCGACGCAAGCCCAGCTCAGTTGGGAGCAGCGGTGGAGGACCCCAGCTCACCAGAGCGAACCCAGCGAGGAGCTCGAAGCGCTGGTCGACCGCCTGTGGCCGGCGCCGGACTTCTCGGGTCCATTTCGGATCAAGGCGGGATACCTGACTTCAGCGCGAGCCGAGGACGGCCTGCCCCTACCCGCCCGCCCCGAGGACCCGTTGACCGGCGAATTGGCGCAGATGATCTACCGCGACCTGCGCGCGGACGGCCTGCCCGAGCGGTAGACACACAGGTCTCCCTCTTCGATGACCTCACTGAGATCGAGGCCGAGGACTCCGCCCTCGTCATCGGTCCAGATGACGCCATCGAAGCACCCGAGCGCGACCGTCCTACCAGCACTGAGCCCACGGAGGCCAGCCTTTCGGTCGCCAGCGAGCCGGCGCCGATCGCAGCCGAAGAGTTCCTCAGCGCCGCGGACTTCCCGGCCAGCATCGAAGTCTTCGTCCCATCCGGTGCCAAAGCACGCGCCCGCGCCAACATGGCCGCCATCGAACTCGTGCACACCCTGCGCGACGCACAGCGGCCAGCGACGTTACCCGAGCAGCGCATCCTCGCCTCCTGGTCCGGTTGGGGAGCCATCCCGCAAATCTTCGACCCCCGCGCCGAAGACTTCGCCATCGAGCGAGCGCAGCTGGCCAGCCTGCTCACCCCCGAGCAGTACCGCCACGCCCAGGCCTCCATCCTCAACGCCCACTACACCGACCCTGCGGTGGTCGCCGCGGTCTGGGATGCACTCGCCGCCGCCGGCTTCTCCGGCGGCGCTGTCCTTGAACCCGGCTGCGGCAGTGGAACATTCATCGGCCATGCCCCTACCGGCGCCGCGCTGATCGGTGTCGAGACCGACGACATCACCGCCGCCATCGCTTCGCTGCTGTACCCCTCAGCTCAAATCCGCAACGAAGGATTCGAGAACACACGCATCCCCGAGGGAAGCTTCACCGCCGCCATCGGCAACGTGCCGTTCGGTCGCTACGCCCTGACCGACCCCGTGCACAACCCGCGCCGCCACAGCATCCACAACCACTTCATCATCAAATCGCTGTCCCTGGTGGCCCCCGGCGGCTACGTGGCCGTCCTCACCAGCCGCTACACCATGGACTCGGTGAGAACTGCTGCACGCCAAGACATTGCCCTGCGCGCCGACCTCATCGGTGCGCTACGGTTACCGGCGCAGGCGTTCAGCCGCGTCGCCGGCACCGATGTCGTCACCGACCTGCTGATCTTTCGACGCCGCGACGACGAGACTGACGTCGATCTCGATGCGCTGGGATGGATCAATACCGACAACATCGACCTCACCGCCCTCGACAGCGGCGATGAAGACCAGGTGCCCATCAACGCCTACTTTGTCAACAACCCGCTCCGAGTCTTAGGCACCACCGAACTTGGCCGCGGACTGCACGGATCACCTCAGCTCACAGTCACCGGCGAAACCGGACACAGCCTGGCCAACCAACTCCGTGCTCACCTCCAGCCCATCATCACCGCCGCCGTGACGCGCGGACTCGGCCTGACCGCTCGCAGCGAGGACCTGCCAGCCGCCATCGTCGAGCACTTCACACCAGGTCTGCGTAGTCAAGGCGCGGAGACCGCCGACCCGCCGCTGTACACCCTGCGCTACAACGCGTCCTCGCGCAGCATCGACGTCTGGGCCGGCCACCGCTGGGAGCCGAACAAGACACCCAAAACTCTCGTCGAGGAAACCAAAGAGCTGATCGCCTTGCGTGAGGTGGCCACCGCCCTCATCGCCGCCCAGCGTGACGGCGAGCCTGAACACGAGCGAGATCAGCTACGCGCGCACCTCAACACCCTCTACGTCAACTACCTCCGCAAGCGCGGCCCGATCAACCGCTTCGAGTGGGTCCAGCGCAACGCCACCCAGGCCCTGCACGACAAACGCATCGCCAAGCTCGAGCAACTCTGGCGCGAGCGAGAGGGAACCACCGGGCGCGCCTACGACGGGCCCGTGCCCGATGAAGTCGTTGATCAGTGGGAGACCGAAGCCTGGCAGCCCCCAGAGCCGTTCAAGAAGTTCCGCCACCTAGAAGGCGGCATGCGCTACGACCCAGGCTGGGCAGTGGTATCCGCACTCGAAGACTTCGACGAGGACACCGGACAAGCCATTAAGGCACCCATCTTCACTCGCGACGTGCTCACCGCCGACGTCGAACCGGTCACCGCCGACACCCCCGAAGAAGCGCTCGCAATGAGTCTGGATCGCACCAGGCGGGTCGACATCGCCTTCATCTCGCAGCTGCTCGGTGTTGAGGACGACGACACCCGCGCGCTGCTCGACGGCCTGGTCTATCCCAGTCTCCACCACCCCGACGAGCTGGTGCCCGCCGCCACGGCACTGTCAGGCAACGTCCGCTCCAAGCTCGCCGCAGCAATCGAGGCCGCCGACGCCGACCCGCTCTATGCGCCCTACGTCGAGGCGCTGCGCCAAGTGCAACCCGAACAGCGCGAAGCAGAAGACATCAAGGTGCGCCCCGGCGCACCGTGGATCCCGCCAGCTGTGATCGCCGCCTTCGCCGAGAAAACCTTCGGCGCCACCGGCGTCACAGCCGAGCACGTCGGCGGCCGCTGGACGGTCGAGGTGGCGGGATACAAGCGCCACGGCCGGCTCATGACCGACGAATGGGGCTTGAACAAACGCCATTTCGATGCGGTGAGCCTTCTCGAAGCGGTCTGTAACTCCAAGGCCGTGGTGATCACCACCGAAGAGGGTGAGGTCGACGCCCAAGCGACCTTCGCCGCCCAGGCCAAGTGCGCCAAGATCACCGAGGAATTCACCCGCTGGCTGTGGTCAGACGAGGAACGCCGTGACACCCTGGTCGCCGAGTACAACCGGCGGTTCAACTCACTGCGCGCCCCGGTCTACGACGGAAGCCATTTGCGGCTGCCCGGACTGTCCGATCACTTCATCCCGCACAGCTATCAGCGCAACGCCGTCGCCCGCATCATCAACGAGCCCACCGTGCTCTTAGACCACGTCGTCGGCGCCGGCAAGACGGGCAGCCTCGTGGCGGGAGCCATGCAACTGCGCCGCCTCGGTCTGGTGCGCCAACCCTGGATTGTGGTGCCCAACCACATCATTGAGCAGGTTGGACGCGAAGCCAAGCAGTGGTTCCCGGCCGCCAACGTCCTGTTAGGGTCTTCGGCCACCACGGCTGAAGGACGGCGGCGGTTCATCGCCCAGAGCGCCACCAGCGAGTGGGACATGGTGATCGTGCCCCAATCGGCATTCACCGCGATCAACGTCTCCAACGACGTACGCACCGCCTATGCCGAGGGCCAGCTCGATGAACTGCGAGCGCAGCTGGAGAACGCCACCATCGAGCGCAGCCAGAAGGCCATCATGCGGGCCATCAAGACCGCACAGGCGCGGCTGGAAAAGCTCATGGCCGCCGAAACCAAAGACATAGGCCTGCGATTCGAGGAGTCGGGATGCGACTACCTGTTCATCGACTTAACCGACCTACCTTATT
>NZ_VBSB01000019.1 GCF_013337765.1 Mycolicibacterium sphagni | reverse complement strand
CCCATTTTGGTGTTGGGGGTGATCGCGGCGGGGTTCGCGATTGTGTCGGTGGTGATCGCGTTGGTGGTCGGCCCCCGGCGGTTCAATCGAGCCAAGTTGGAGGCCTATGAGTGTGGGATCGAGCCGGTGGTCGGGGAGGCGACTGGTCAGCGGTTCCCGATCAAGTACTACTTGACGGCGATGTTGTTCATCGTGTTCGACATCGAGATCGTGTTCTTGTATCCGTGGGCGGTTTCGTTTGATGCGTTGGGGACGTTCGCGCTGGTGGAGATGTTGATTTTCATGGGCACGGTGTTTGTGGCGTATGGGTATGTGTGGCGCCGGGGTGGGCTGGAATGGGATTAGAGGAGCAGCTGCCGGGTGGCATTTTGTTGTCGACGGTGGAGAAGGTCGCTGGGTTTGTGCGTAAGGGGTCGTTGTGGCCGGCGACGTTTGGGTTGGCGTGTTGTGCGATCGAGATGATGGCGACGGCTTCGCCGCGGTTTGATATCGCCCGGTTTGGGATGGAGCGGTTTTCGGCCACCCCGCGGCAGGCGGATCTGATGATCGTGGCGGGTCGGGTGAGTCAGAAGATGGCGCCGGTGTTGCGGCAGGTTTATGACCAGATGGCTGAGCCGAAATGGGTGCTGGCTATGGGGGTGTGCGCGTCCAGCGGTGGGATGTTCAACAACTATGCGGTGGTGCAGGGTGTGGATCATGTGGTGCCGGTGGATATTTATCTGCCTGGTTGTCCGCCGCGTCCGGAGATGTTGCTGAACGCGATCCTGGCTTTGCACGCCAAGATCGCCGAGATGCCGTTGGGGGTGCACCGCGCCGAGGCCATCGCGGCGGCCGAAAAAGCCGCACTGGCTGCTCCCACCACCCTGGAATTGAAGGGACTGCTGCGGTGAGCGGCGGAGATGAGGAACACATCGGTGTTCGCCATGGCATGTTCGGTATCAACGGCAGCGGCGACACCTCCGGGTACGGCCGGCTGGTCCGTGAGGTCGCCTTACCGGGGAGCACGCCGCGGCCCTACGGCGGCTATTTCGACGAGCTCGTCGACCGGTTGGTCGAGGTGTTGGGCGCCGACGCGTTCGGTGCGGCCGTGGAACGCATCACCGTTTTCCGCGATCAGCTGACCCTGGAGGTCCGCCGCGAACATCTACCGGCGGTCGCGCGGGCTCTGCGCGACGATGAGCGCCTGCGGTTCGAATTGTGTTGTGGCGTTTCGGGTGTGCATTATCCGGATGACAGTGGTCGGGAGTTGCGTGCGTTCTATCCGTTGATGTCGATCACGCATAATCGGCGGGTGCAGGTGGAGGTGGCCTGTCCGGATGCCGATCCGCATGTGCCGTCGTTGTTTTCGGTGTATCCGACGTCTGATTGGCATGAGCGGGAGACCTATGACTTCTTCGGCATCATCTTTGACGGTCATCCGGGGTTGACGCGTATCGAGATGCCCGATGACTGGGTGGGTCACCCGCAGCGCAAGGACTACCCGCTGGGTGGCGTTCCGGTCGAGTACCACGGCGCCCAGATCCCCCCGCCCGACGAACGCAGGTCGTATCACTGATGAGTACCGACGAGAACGTGATCGTCCTGGGCGGCCAGGACTGGGAGGATGTCGTCGCCGCCGCTCACAAGGGTGAGGCCGGCGAGCGGATTGTGGTGAATATGGGTCCTCAGCATCCCTCGACGCATGGGGTGTTGCGGTTGATCTTGGAGATCGAGGGTGAGACGGTCACCGAGGCTCGGTGTGGGATCGGGTATTTGCATACCGGTATTGAGAAGAATTTGGAGTACCGCACCTGGACTCAGGGTGTGACGTTTGTGACCCGGATGGATTATCTGTCGCCGTTTTTCAACGAGACCGCCTACTGCCTTGGGGTGGAACGACTTCTGGATATCACCGATGACATTCCGGTGCGGGCCAGTGTGGTTCGGGTGATGTTGATGGAACTCAACCGGATCTCCAGTCATTTGGTGGCGTTGGCCACCGGCGGGATGGAGTTGGGGGCGATGACCCCGATGTTCTTCGGTTTCCGGGAACGCGAACTCATCTTGAACGTGTTCGAGGCGATCACCGGTCTGCGGATGAACAACGCCTATATCCGCCCCGGCGGGCTGGCCACCGACCTGCCCGACGACGGACCGGCGCGGGTGCGTGATCTGCTCACGATCCTGCCCGGGCGGCTGCGTGAGCTGGAAGACCTGTTGACCGAAAGCTACATCTGGAAGGCCCGCACCCAGGGCATCGGCTATCTGGATCTGACCGGCTGCATGGCCCTGGGGATCACCGGGCCGGTGCTGCGTTCCACCGGGTTGCCGCATGATCTGCGCAAGACCCAACCCTATTGCGGCTACGAAACCTATGACTTCGATGTCGTCACCGACACCGGGGCCGACTGCTACGGCCGGTATCTGATCCGGGTCGGCGAGATGCACCAGTCGCTGCGGATCGTCGAACAATGCCTGCAACGGTTGGAGCCGGGCCCGGTGATGATCAGTGACAAGAAACTGGCCTGGCCCGCCGACCTTCAGTTAGGGCCCGACGGTTTGGGGAACTCCCCGGCCCATATCGCCAAGATCATGGGCACCTCGATGGAAGGCCTGATCCACCACTTCAAACTGGTCACCGAGGGCTTCCGGGTACCGGCCGGGCAGGTGTACACCGCGGTGGAATCCCCGCGCGGTGAGTTGGGGGTGCACATGGTCTCCGACGGCGGGACCCGCCCGTATCGGGTGCATTACCGCGACCCGTCCTTCACCAATCTGCAGGCGGTGGCCGCCATGAGCGAGGGCGCGATGGTCGCCGACGTCATCGCCGCCGTCGCCTCCATCGACCCGGTCATGGGAGGTGTCGACAGGTGAGCATCGATCTGGTGCTGGGCCCGCGCCCTGAGGAACCCGGACCACCCATCAGCGGACCCACCCACTATCCGCCCGAGGTGCACGCGCGGCTGGCCGCTGACGCAGCGGTGATCATCGCCAAATATCCGCAGGCGCGTTCGGCGCTGCTGCCGCTGCTGCATCTGGTGCAATCCGAAGACGGCTACGTCACGACCGCCGGAATCGCGTTCTGCGCACACCAACTCGACCTGACCGACGCCGAAGTAGCTGCGGTGGCCACCTTCTACTCGATGTATCGCCGCACCCCCACCGGCGACTACCTGGTCGGTGTGTGTACCAACACCCTGTGCGCCGTCATGGGCGGGGACGCCATCCTCGACACCCTGGAAACCGAACTCGGCCTGCATGCCGGGGACACCACCACCGACGGCCGGATCACCCTCGAACACATCGAATGCAACGCCGCCTGCGACTACGCCCCCGTCATCATGGTCAACTGGGAATTCTTCGACAACCAAACACCGGCCACCGCACGCCAACTCATCGACGACATCCGCACCGGCCACACCCCCCACCCCACCCGCGGCACCCAACTCTGCCCATTCCGAGACACCGCCCGAACACTGGCCGGGCTGTCCAAGGACGGCGAATCCGGCGGCGGCGCACCGGGCGGGGCGACACTGGCCGGTTTGCGAGTGGCACGCGAACTCGGTATGACGGCGCCACCGGTCCCCGAAAGCGAGGTGTGATGACGACCGCGACACCGCTGACGCCGGTGCTGAGCCGATTCTGGGACGAGCCCGAGCCATGGACGCTGGAAACCTATGTGCGCCATGACGGTTACCAGGCGTTGCGCACCGCACTGAGCATGAAACCCGACGACGTCATCGCGACGGTCAAAGAGTCCGGCTTGCGCGGGCGCGGCGGTGCGGGCTTCCCGACGGGCACCAAGTGGTCGTTCATCCCCCAGGACGCGACCGGGGCCGGCGCAAAGCCGAAGTATCTGGTGGTCAATGCCGACGAGTCGGAACCCGGTACGTGTAAAGACATTCCGCTGATGCTGACCACGCCGCATTTCCTGGTCGAGGGCGCGATCATCGCGGCGTACGCGATCCGGGCTCGCCACGCTTTCATCTATGTGCGCGGTGAGGTGGTGCCGGTGTTGCGGCGGCTGCAGGCGGCAGTGGCCGAGGCGTACGAGGCGGGCTATCTGGGCACCGATATCCAGGGCTCGGGCTTCGATCTGGACCTCATCGTGCACGCCGGGGCGGGGGCCTACATCTGCGGTGAGGAGACCGCGCTGCTGGACTCGCTGGAAGGCCGCCGCGGCCAGCCCCGGCTGCGTCCACCGTTTCCCGCCGTCGCCGGACTCTATGCCTGCCCCACGGTGGTCAACAACGTCGAATCCATCGCCAGTGTGCCGCCGATCCTGCTGGGCGGGGTGGACTGGTTCAAGTCCATGGGTTCTGAGAAATCCCCTGGCTTTACGCTGTATTCGCTGTCGGGGCATGTGACCAACCCCGGGCAGTACGAGGCCCCGTTGGGCATCACCCTGCGTGAATTGCTGGAGTACGCCGGTGGGGTCCGCGCGGGTCACGAGTTGAAGTTCTGGACCCCTGGCGGGTCCTCGACCCCGTTGTTGACGGCCGAACATCTCGACGTGCCACTGGATTACGAAGGGATGGCCTCGGTCGGGTCGATGCTGGGCACCAAGGCGTTGCAGATCTTCGACGAGACCACCTGTGTGGTGCGCGCCGTGCGGCGCTGGACCGAGTTCTACGCCCACGAATCCTGCGGCAAGTGCACGCCCTGCCGCGAAGGCACCTACTGGCTCAGCCAGATCTACGAACGGCTCGAAACCGGCCGCGGCACCGAAGAGGACATCGGCAAGCTGCTCGACATCTCCGACACCATCTTCGGAAAGTCGTTCTGCGCGTTGGGCGATGGCGCCGCGTCGCCGATCATCTCGTCGATCAAGTATTTCCGCGCCGAATACGAGGCCCACCTGAACGGCAGCTGCCCGTTCGACCCGTACGCTTCGATGCTGGCCGCACCGGAAGGGGTGGGTGCCTGATGACGCAGACCGCAGATATAAATGCACCGACGTCCCCTCCCGTGGAGATGGTCAATCTCGTCATCGATGACGTCGACGTCGCAGTGCCCAAGGGCACGTTGGTGATTCGCGCCGCGGAGTTGATGGGGGTGCAGATCCCGCGGTTCTGTGACCATCCGCTACTGGATCCGGTCGGTGCCTGCCGGCAGTGTCTGGTCGAGGTGGAGGGCCAGCGCAAGCCGATGGCCAGCTGCACCACCACGGTGACCGAAGGCATGGTGGTGCGTACCCAGTACACCTCCGCGGCCGCCGACAAAGCTCAGCACGGCGTGATGGAACTGCTGCTGATCAACCATCCGCTGGACTGCCCGGTGTGCGACAAGGGCGGCGAATGCCCCCTGCAGAACCAGGCGATGTCCAACGGCCGCGTCGAAACGCGCTTCACCGACATCAAACGCACCTTCCCGAAACCGATCAATCTGTCGACCGAGGTCCTGCTGGATCGGGAACGCTGCGTGCTGTGTGCCCGCTGCACACGGTTTGCCGAGCAGATCGCCGGGGATCCGTTGATCTCGCTGCTGGAGCGGGGAGCACAGCAGCAGGTGGGCATCGCCCCGGGTCAGCCGTTCGATTCCTACTACAGCGGAAACACCGTGCAGATCTGCCCGGTCGGGGCGTTGACCGGTGCGGCGTATCGCTTTCGGGCCCGCCCGTTCGACCTGGTGTCCAGCCCCAGTGTGTGCGAGCACTGCGCATCCGGGTGTGCCCAGCGCACCGATCATCGCCGCGGTGTGGTGCTGCGCCGGCTGGCCGGTGACGATCCGGAAGTCAACGAGGAGTGGAACTGCGACAAGGGCCGCTGGGCGTTCACCTACACCCGCGTCGGCGATCGCCTCACCACCCCACTCGTGCGTGACGAGAACGGTGCGCTGCGGTCGGCGTCGTGGTCGGAGGCGATCGCGGTGGCGGCCGCCGGGCTGACCTCGGGCCGGGCCGGTGTGCTGGTGGGCGGGCGGGTCGGGTTCGAGGACGCCTACGCCTACGCCAAATTCGCCCGGATGGCTCTGGGTACCAATGACATCGACTTCCGCTCTCGGCCGCACTCAGTCGAGGAACAGGAGTTCCTGGCCGCTGCGGTGGCCGGCCGCCGCGACGTGAGCTACGCCGACCTGCACGCCGCCCCGCTGGTGGTGCTGGTCGGGTTCGAGCCCGAGGAAGAGTCACCGATCGTGTTCCTGCGGCTGCGCAAGGCGGTCCGCAAGCACGGCCTGCGCGTGGTGACGATCGCACCGTTCGCCTCGCCGGGATCCACCAAACTGGCCGCCCAGGTAATACAGACCGAACCGGGCCAAGAGGCGTCGGCCCTGGACGGGCTGGCTGCCGAATTGCCATCCGCCGCGATCATCCTGGCCGGGGAACGACTGGCCACCAGCCGCGGTGCGCTCTCGGCGGTGGCCCGGCTCGCCCAGCGCAGTGGTGCGCGACTGGCCTGGATCCCCCGCCGCGCCGGCGACCGCGGCGCCCTGGACACCGGATGCCTGCCCAACCTGCTCCCCGGTGCCCGCCCCGTCGCCAATGCCGCTGCGCGCCAACAGCTCACGACCGCATGGCATATCGACGACCTTCCAACGGAGCCGGGCCGGGATACCACCGCGATCCTGGCCGCTGCCGCCGACGGCGAACTCGACGCACTACTCATCGGCGGAGTGGACCCCACCGACCTGCCAGAGCCGCACGCCACGTTGGCCGCGATCGAGTCGACGGGCTTCGTCGTGAGCCTCGAACTGCGGGAGTCTGCGGTGACGGCACTGGCCGACGTGGTGTTCCCGATCGCACCGGTCGTCGAGAAGGCCGGCTCATTCCTGAACTGGGAAGGCCGGATTCGCTCCTTCGAACCCGCATTGCCCGCCAACTCCTTCCCCGACCTGCGGGTGCTGCAGATCATGGCCGACGAACTCGGTGTGGACCTGGGGTTCCGCACCGCTGAGGAGGCTCGCGCCGAGATCGCGGCACTCGGGCGGTGGGACGGCGAGCGCGCCGCTCCCCCGTCCGTCGCGCCGAAGGAGCTGCCACCGCTGGAGCGCGGTGAGGCGGTCTTGGCGGGGTGGCGAATGTTGTTGGACTCCGGCCGGTTACAGGACGGTGAGCCGTACCTGGCGGGTACGGCGCGGCCGGCGGTGGTGCGGTTGTCGGCGGCGACGGCAGCCGGGATCGGCACGGCCGAGGGGGATGTGGTGACGGTGTCGACGGGTCGCGGGGCGATCAGCCTGCCGCTGGTGGTCACCGACATGCCCGACGGTGTGGTGTGGCTGCCGCTGAACTCACCCGGCAGCGCGGTGCACGAGCAACTCGGCGTGACCATCGGTGCTGTGGTGTGCATCGAGCGGGAGGCGGGGGTATGACCTACCCGGATATGACGGTGTTCGGTTTGGATCCGTGGTGGCTGATCGTGGTCAAAGCGGTCGCGGTGTTTGCGTTCTTGATGCTGACGGTGTTGGTGGCGATCCTGCTGGAACGCAAGATCCTGGGCCGTATGCAGATGCGGTACGGGCCTAACCGGGTCGGCCCGTTCGGGATTCTGCAGTCGTTGGCTGATGGCATCAAACTCGCGTTGAAGGAGGGGCTGATACCGGCTGGGGCGGATAAGCCCATCTATCTGATGGCCCCGGTCATTTCGGTGATCCCGGCGTTCTTGGCGTTTGCGGTGATTCCGCTAGGCCCGGTGGTGTCGGTGTTCGGGCACCGGACTCCGTTGCAGCTCACCGATCTGCCGGTCGCGGTGCTCTACATCCTGGCCGTCACCTCGATCGGGGTGTACGGCATCGTGCTGGCCGGCTGGTCGTCGGGTTCGACCTACCCGCTGTTGGGTGGGTTGCGCTCCAGTGCGCAGGTGATCTCCTACGAGATCGCCATGGCATTGTCGTTCGCGGCGGTGTTCCTCTACGCCGGCACGATGTCCACCTCGGGGATCGTGGCCGCCCAGGAACACACCTGGTACGTGTTCCTGCTGCTGCCGTCGTTCGCGGTGTATGTGACCTCGATGGTCGGGGAAACCAACCGCGCCCCCTTCGACCTGCCCGAGGCCGAAGGGGAACTGGTCGGCGGGTTTCACACCGAGTACTCCTCACTGAAGTTCGCGATGTTCATGCTCGCCGAGTACGTGAACATGACCACCGTCTCGGCCCTGGCCACCACGTTGTTCCTCGGCGGCTGGCATGCCCCGTGGCCGATCAGCCTCATCGACGGCGCCAACACCGGGTGGTGGCCGTTGATCTGGTTCGTGGCCAAGGTGTGGACGTTCCTGTTCATCTTCATGTGGCTGCGTGCCACCCTGCCGCGGCTGCGCTACGACCAATTCATGGCCCTGGGCTGGAAACTACTCATCCCGGTCTCCCTGGTCTGGATCATGATCGTGGCCATCCTCCACAGCATCGGCCACGCCGGCATCACCGAAAACCT
>NZ_VBSB01000018.1 GCF_013337765.1 Mycolicibacterium sphagni | reverse complement strand
TGCAGGCGAAGTTCCCTGGTGCTCCGGAGATTCCGGCGTCTGAGTTGTCCGGGTTGCGGACGCTGCAGGATGTGGTCGATACGATCGCCGATTTCGCTTCGGTGGCTGCGCCTGGTGCTGCTGCGGTAGTCGCGGCGCCGGCTGGTCCGTCGGTGTCTGCGGGTGATGTTGTGTTGTCGATTGTTTCGGAGAAGACGGGTTATCCGGTTGACATGCTCGGGTTGGGCATGGAGATGGAGGCTGAGCTCGGGATCGATTCGATCAAGCAGGTCGAGATTTTGGCGGCGTTGCAGGCGAAGTTCCCTGGTGCTCCCGAGATTCCGGCCTCGGAGTTGTCCAACCTGCGCACCCTGCAGGACGTCGTCGACACCGTCTCCGGCTTCGCAGCCGGCGGTCGCACCGAGCAGACCGCCGCAGTGCAGCAGTCAGCTCCGGCGGCGCTGGTCGGCCTGTCCTGCACCGAGGCCGAGCTTCGGGCCGCGCCGCCCAGCGGGTTGGCGATGGCAGGCCTGCGCGACGGTGTCGTCTTCATCACCCGTGAAGACCCTGCCTTCGCCGACGCCCTCGAGCGTGCGTTGACTGCCCGCGGGCTCCAGGTACAGGCTGTGGACGAGGCGCCCGCCGAAGCGGGTGCTGTCATTAGCCTGGCCGCGCTGGCTCCGGCCCGCGCACCCGACGACTGTGTTGCGCTGCATCTGCGGGCATTCCACGCCGCACGCAGCGTTGCCAAGAGCAGCGCGCGAACACGGCTTTTCGTCACCGTGCAGTCGACGGGTGCCCGTTTCGTCGCCGCCGACGTTCCCGTCGGAGTCGCGAGCCTGGTGAAGACCGCCGGCTGGGAGTGGGCCAACGCCTCGGTGCGGGCCGTCGATATGGAAACCCTCGACGCCGAGCGGCTGGCCGCCGAGCTGCTGGAAGGCGGCAGTGGTATCGAGGTCGCCCTGCGTGCTGACGGCACCCGCCTGGTTGCCGTCGACGACATCGAATCCTCGGTCGGGGAGGGTGAGACGATCAGCGTCGCCCCGGGTGGCGTGGTCGTGGTCACCGGTGGTGCGCGTGGTGTGACGGCGGAATCGGCACTGGCACTGGCCAAGCAGCACGGTCTGCGGTTGGCGCTTCTTGGTCGCACGCCGCTGCGTGAGGTCACCGCCGACGAGCCGTCGGGCGCCACCGCCGCCGAGATCGCCACCGCGCTTGCGGCGTCGGCGCGAGCGCGTGGCGAGCAGCTGAGCCTGCCGCAAGCTCGGGCGCAAGCCGAAAGCCTGCTGGCTTCGCGGGAAGTCCGCACCACGCTGGCGTCTGCCGAGAATCAGGGAACCCCGGCGCGCTACTTCGCCGCGAGCATCACCGACGAAGCCGCCCTGCGCAGGGTGCTCGACGAGGTTCGGCAGAACTTCGGGCCCATCGTCGGTGTAGTCCATGGTGCTGGCGTGCTGGCCGACAAGCGACTGGAAGACCTCGACGACGATGGGTTCGTCAAGGTTTTCACCACCAAACTGATTGGCGCAGAAGCACTGCTGGACGCGACGTCGACCGACGAACTGCGCTTCATTTCGCTGTTCTCCTCGATCGCGGCGCGAGCCGGGAATCCCGGGCAGGCCGCGTACGCATCGGCCAACGCCGCACTGGAGGCCATCGCGGCCCGTGAGTCCGCACGCCGCAACGGCGAGTGCGTGGTCCGCGCCTTCGGGTGGGGACCGTGGGACGGCGGAATGGTCGACGCGACGCTGAAGAGCCGGTTCCTCGCCGGCGGCGTCGGTGTCATCCCGATCGCCGAGGGTGCACAGTTCTTCGCCGAGCACGCGTTGTGCCGCTCGTCGGCGAGCGCGGTTGTGGTGGCCGCACCCGCCGAGCCGCGGCTTCGCGCGACGCGCCTGGACTGGGATGTGTCGACGGACAACCTGCCGGTGCTGACCGATCACCAGGTCCGCGGCCGGGTAGTGGTGCCAGTGGTGATCGCGCTGGACGCGATCCTGCGCGCGGCACGCGGGCTGGTCGCCGATGCGTGCCCGGTGGTCCGTGACTTCCAGGTGCTGTCGGGAGTCACCTTCGCCGAAGGTGAACGGCAATCTCTCACCATCGATTTCGAACCGGCCGGCACGTCGTATGCCGTCTCGATCAGTGATGCTGATGGGCGGGCGCGTTACCGCGCCACGGTGGACACGGCGGCCGTTGCCTCACCGGAACAGTCGGTTCCGCAGGTCTCGGGGTCGGCTTGGCCGCTGGGTGTCGACGAGGCCTACGCAGGCCCACTGTTTCACGGGCCGCAGTTTGCCGTCATCGAGCAACTTGACACCTTCGGAACTGGTGGTGGCACAGCGACTCTCAAGAGCCTGGACGAACTCGACTGGCCCCAGAACGGCTGGGCGATCGATGCCGCCAGCATCGACGGTGGGCTGCAGCTCGGCATCGTGTGGGCGAGCGCCCAGGGACGTCCCCTGGTGCTGCCGATACGGATCGGCCGTGTTGTGCTGCACCGCGCGTTCGGTGACGGCAGTATCGGGCGCTGCCGGGTGGCCGCGCACCCGGTGAACGACAAGCGGGTCGACTTCGATATCGCGTACGAGACCTCCGACGGTGCGCTCGTCGCAACGCTCGAGGGTGTGGAGTTCTACGCTGCGGGCAACGCCGCGGATACGTCGGCGTGAGCGGGTTCGACCCCGTCGCGATCGTCGGACGCAGTTGTGTACTGCCGGGCGTCACCACGCCCGAGGAGCTGTTCGACGCCTCCCTGGGCGGACGCTGCCTGCTGACGCCCACCCCGCGCGATCGGTGGCGCGGGGTGGATCCCGGGAAGTTGTTGGCCAGCGACAAGCAAGGGCTGCGGGTTTCGTCTGCCACCGGTGGCTACGTCGAGACCTCCTTCGACCTGACCCAATTCGCCTCGCGGATACCCGATCTCGACCAGCTGGATCCGATCGTTGGCTGGCTGGCCCAGTGCGCGCAGCAGGCGCTGGGTGGGCCGGTCGCCGCACCGCGGACCGGCCTGATCGTCGGCAATCTGTCGTATCCGAGCACGATGGGCACCGCGTTCGTCGAGGCGGTATGGACGGGCGAAGGCAACGACGATCCACGCAACAGGTTCTCGTCCGGGCTACCGGTGCACCTGGTTGCCGGGGCGATGGAGATGAACGGCCCGGTCTACGCGCTCGACGCGGCGTGCGCATCATCGCTCTACGCCATCAAACTGGCGTGCGACGCGCTGCACGACGGCGATGCCGACCTGATGCTCGCGGGCGGTGTCAACGGCTCGGACGATCTGTTCCTGCATCTGGGTTTCACCTCGCTGCAGGCACTCAGCCCCACGGGCCAATCCCGTCCCTTCCATGCGGATGCCGACGGCCTGGTGCCCGCGCAGGGTGCGGCCCTGGTCGCGCTGAAACGTCTCGATGACGCCGAACGGGCCGGTGACCACATCCTCGGCGTGATCTTGGGCGTTGGGCTTTCGAACGACGGCCGCCAGAGCGGCTTCTTGGCACCCGCGGTCGGTGGTCAGACTCGCGCCATGTGCTCGGCACTCGAGCAGGCCGGGCTGACGCCTGCCGATATCGACTATGTGGACTGCCACGCGACCGGTACGCCGCTTGGCGACGCCACCGAATTGCAGAGCATTGCGGCCGCCTACGGCGACGTCCCGCTGAAGTTGGGTGCACTGAAAGGCAATCTGGGGCACACCATCACGGTGTCCGGCGCAGCAAGCCTGGTGAATGTGCTCTCCGCCATGCAGGCCTCGACCATTCCGCCGACCTTGTGCGAGAAGCCGACCGACAAGATCGGTGGTACGCCGTTCACGTTGGTCACCACGCCAACGCCGTGGGACGGCCCGGTCAAGCGCGCCGCGGTCAGCAACTTTGGCTTCGGCGGTAACAACGCGCACCTTATCGTCGAGAATTACCGGGGCCCAAGCGGTTCAGTCATCCGCAAACAGCCGCCCACTGACGAGATCGTGATCTGCGGAATCGGTGTGGTCACCGGCGACGCACGCGATGCCGACGCGTTCCGCCGCCGGGTGTTCGGACCAGAAGCACAACCCATCCCGCTCGATGTCGTCGCGCTTGAGCTTGCCGGACTTGGCTTTCCGCCCAACGAGCTAGCCGGGAGCCTCAGCCAGCAGACCGTGATGCTGGCCGCGGCGGGCCAGGCGCTGCACAACGTGACCACCGATCCGGAGCGCACCGGCGTCTTCGTGGGCATGGGCTGCGATGCCACCATCGCCCGGCAACGGTTGCGGGTGCTGAACACCGACAACGACCGGTGGCTGGAGGCCAACAAAGAGGCGGCCCCGAAACTGACCGCCGACGGCGTGATCGGAACCATGCCGAACATTCCCGCCAACCGCATCCATGCGCAGCGCGACTTCCGCGGGTTCGGCTTCACCGTCTCCACCGAGGAGCTGTCAGCGGTTACCGCGCTTCAGATCGGCATCCGGGCGTTGCGGCATCGCGAACTCGACACGGTCGTCGCCGGCGCTGTCGATATGTGTTGTGAGCCAGCGCATTCGCGAGCAGCAGATGCGCTCGACGCCGATACCAGCGTGGCGCACGGCGATGCCGCCGTGGCCTTCGTTCTCAAGCGGCGTGCCGATGCCGAAGCGGCGGGCGACGAGATCATCGTCGTGATCGACAGCGACGATGAGCCGATCGCCACGGATCCGAGTTTCGCGGCCGACCGGATCGGCCGCACTCACGCGGCCAGTGCAGCGGTGGAGATCGCGGCGCGCGCGGAGGCGGTGCGAGCGCGGGTGCGGGTGGACAAGGCCGGTGCTCAGCCCGCCCCGGGTGGCACAACTGCTGCGGTATGGATCGAGGCACTGGGCGGACATGCCGACGGGATAACCGTGTCTGCAGCGGGTTTCGCGCCGAAGCCGCTGGCTGTCGGCGTTGTTCCGGTATCGGAACGGTACGCCGGTGGTGACCGCGCCGATCTGCTGAGCCGGATACAACGCGGCGAACCGGGTGGCAGCGGCCCGGTGCGGTGCTCGTTGGTGGGGGATGGCCAGGCAGGAGTTGACACGCTTCGACAGCAGGCCGTGCAACGCCTGAACCGTGGCGAGACACCGGTCATCCCGGGCATCGCGTTCGCCGACGCCCCGATCACCGGCGAACTTGCATTCACATTCACCGGTGCGGCGGCGGCCTACCCGGGTGCCGGACGTGACCTGTTGTTCGCGTGGCCCGAGATCGGCGATGCACTGACCCAACGCTTCTCCGGCGTCGGCGATCTGGCCCGCGCTCTGCACGGGGCTGGGATCACCACCCTGGACCCGCGCACCCAGCTGACCGGTTGTGCTCTGGTCTGCCAATCCCAAGCCGAGTTCTCCCGGACCGTTCTGGGGCTCAAACCCACTGCTGCTATTGGTCTTTCGTCGGGCGAGACAAACTCGCTGATGGCCTTCGGGGTCTGGAGCGACCTGGAACCGATGCTCGATGAGATCGAGGCGTCGGGCATGTACGGCGACGAGCTGACCGGCGAATGTCGGGTGGCGGCGACCGACTGGGGGCTGGGTGACCAACCGGCCCCGTGGGAATGCTGGCGTATCACCGCGCCCCGGACGCTGGTCGACGCGGCGCTGGCCCTCGAGTCGCGCGCGTACATGACGATCGTTCAAGCACCAGACGATTGCGTCATCGGCGGGGATCCCGCGGCGTGCCGACGGGTGATCGACGCCGTCCCGGGCGCGACCGCGATTCCCCTTGGTCTGGACATGGTGATCCATTGCGAAGCAATGGCGCCGTTCGCCGACACCTGGCGCGCTATACACACGCGGGAGACGCATGAGGTGCCGGACATCCGGTTCTACACCAACGCCGTCAACCGTGCTTATGTGCCGACCAGGGAAGCGGCCGCCGAAGCGATCACCCGGCAAGCCCTCGAGCCGATCGATTTCCCGGCGACGGTGCTGCAGGCGTGGGAGGACGGCGTCCGCGTCTTCGTCGAGCACGGGCCCCGCGCCATCCTGACCGGAGCGGTCTCGAAAATCCTTGGCGATCGGCCACATCTGGCGGTTGCACTGGATCCCCAGGAACGCCGCGGGTTGCGTGCCCTGGCCGAAAGCGTCGGCAAGCTATGGGCGCACGGGCTCCCGGTCGATATCGCAGCATTCGACGCGCGCATTCAGCAATTGCGTGAACAGGGTCAGGCTGCACCGTCGGAGAACACACGCACGCTGACACTGGCCGCCCATTGGCCGGATATCGTCTCGACCCCCGAGGCGACCAAGAACGTTTCGACGCCGGAGGCGTCCCGGATCGAGAGTGCTCCCATGCCCATGCCAGAAGTGGACCACGGAAGTGTTCAAGTCATGCCGCCCGCGCCGGTCCATCCCGCGCCGCTGGTCGTCGCCCAGGAGGTCGTCGTCCACACCGTCCCGGACACCAGGACTGCCGTCGCCAGGCCGGTCGCCCCTGCGGCCGCGGCTGTCAGCGATCAGACGGCCGCCGCGCTGAATCTGGTCGCGTCGGTGAGCGATGCGCATACGTCGTTCCTCGAGCGACAGGCGCAGGCGCACACGTCGTTCCTGAAGTCACGCGGTGACCTGCTCGCCCTGGTGTCGGGACGGCGGGGATCAGCGCCTGTGTCCGCAGCCAGTGCGCCGACGCTGTACACATCTGCGCCGGTGACGAGCACGCCTGCGCCAGCACCGGCACCCGCGCCACCGAGTGCGCCGCCGCCACCTCCTCCGCCGCCGGTGACGGCTGCGCCGGCACCCGCACCAAGCAAGCCGGCACCCGCACCAAGCAAGCCGGCACCGGTACCGGCGCCGAGCAAGCGTCCGGCACCGGTCAAACAACCACTGTGGGACCGTGCTCAGCTGGAAATCCTTGCCGGAGGCAAGGTCTCGGAGGTCATGGGCCCGAAGTTCGCCGGGTACGACCAGTACGAGCGTCTGGTGCGGATGCCGGAGCCGCCGCTACTGCTGGCCGATCGGGTGATGAGCATCGAGGGTGAGCCCGGCGGGATGGGTACCGGCCTCATCGTCACCGAGACCGATGTCGACGCGGACGCGTGGTACATCCACAACGGCCGGATGTCGCCGGGTGTGGTGATCGAGAGCGGGCAGGCCGACCTGTTGCTCGCGTCGTATCTGGGCGCGGACTTCACCAACCGCAGCGAGCGCGTCTACCGCTTGCTCGGTTGTGATCTGACGTTCATGGGCGAACTGCCCAAGGGCGGCGACACGCTGCACTACGAGATCCACATCGACGGTCACGCGAAAACCGGTGATACGCGGCTGTTCTTCTTCCACTACGACTGCTACATCGGCGACCGCCTGATGATCTCGGTGCGCAATGGACAGGCCGGGTTCTTCTCCGATGCGGAGCTCGCCGAGTCCGACGGGGTGTTGTGGGATGCCGCCGACGACGCACCGCGGGATGGCGCGGTTCGCGACGAGCCGCCGGTTGTCACGCAGAAGCGTTCCTTCAGCCGCGACGAGCTGGACTCCTTCGTCGAAGGCCATGCGTTCCAGTGCTTCGGCGCCGGTTTCGAGCGTGCGGCTGCGCACACCCGCACCCCATCGCTGCCCAAGGGCAAGCTGCGGCTGATCGACGAGATCGCTGAGTTCGATCCGAATGGCGGGCCCTGGGGCCGCGGTTATCTGCGCGCCACCGCCGCGGTGCCCAAGGACATGTGGTTCTACGACGGGCATTTCAAGAACGACCCCTGCATGCCGGGGACGCTCATGGCGGACGCGGCCACCCAGGCGCTGTCCTTCGCGGTGGCCGCCTACGGTTTCACCATCGAGAAGGATGGTTGGCGGTTTGAGCCCGTCCCGGATGACATGGCGCGGTTCGTGTGCCGCGGGCAGGTGACCCCGGATGCCGACCACATGCTCGACTACGAGGTGTTCATCGAAGAGATCATCGACGGGCCGACGCCGACGGTCTTCGCCGCATTGCTTTGCCGCAGTGATGGTTTCAAGGTGTTCCACGCCAGGCGCTTCGGTATGCGCCTGGTTCCGGACTGGCCCATGCCGCCAGGGGCTCCCGGCCCGGCGCAGATCCTGGCCGGTACCAACGACGTTCGCGGTGATCAAGGCGCACTGCTGGCCTGCGGGCGTGGTATGCCGTCGGATGCGTTCGGAGCCTTGTACGCACCGTTCGACGGCACTCGCCGGGCGCCGCGGCTGCCGGATGAGCCCTACCACTTCATGTCGCGGGTGCTCAGCGTGTCAAGCCCGCCTGGAGTGCCGACCAAGGGTGGCACCGTCGTAGCGGAATACGACGTCCCGCCCGGCGAATGGTATTTCGGGGACGCCCATGTTGACGCGGTCCCGATGCCGGTCCTGATCGAAATCCTGCTGCAGCCGTGCGGCTGGCTGTCCTCGTACAACGGGTTCGCCGCCAATCGCCCCGACGACGTGGTGTTCCGCAACCTCGACGGTGGTGAAGTCGTGCAGCGTAGGCCCGCACGGGTCGGGACGCTGAAGGTGACGTCGACTCTCGAGCGGTTCGCCGACGGGGCCGGCTCCACGATCGTGTTCTTCGACGTCATCTGCACCCAGGACGACGAGGTCGTCATGACGATGAAGACCGCCTTCGGGTTCTTCAGCCCCGAGGCGCTGAAGAACCAGGTGGGACTGCGGACGGCGCCCGGTGCACTGGAGGCGCTTGCCGAGCCTGCTCCGGTCGCTCTGTCCTACCGTGCCGAGGAGCTCGACGGCGCGCCATGGCTGGACCAGGGCCGCCTCCAGGTTCTTGATCGAGTCAACTTCTGGCCCGACGGGGGAGAGGCCGGCCTGGGCCGACTGGTCGCCGAGTACGACGTCACCCCTGCGGCGTGGTTCTTCAAGGCTCACTTCTTCCAGGACCCGGTGCAGCCGGGATCGCTCGGTCTGGAGGCCATGCAGCAAGCTGCTCGGGCGTTGGCGCGACTGGCTGGATATGCCCCCGCTGGAGACGGATACGAGTTCGAGCCGGTCGCATTGGACCAGATGTTCAGCTGGAAGTTCCGCGGTCAGGTGACCCCGACGAACAAGCGCACCCGGTCCGAGATCGATATCCTCTCCACGGAGGAGGATGATCGGGGGGTGCTGGTCGTGTTCGATGGACGGTTCTGGGTTGATGACCTCTGCATCTATGAGACGCGGGGGATGGGTGTGCGCGTCGTTCGCAGGACGCCGTGAAAGGCATCATTCTGGCGGGAGGCTCGGGAACTCGCCTGCATCCGATCACGCTTGGAGTCTCCAAGCAGCTGATCCCGGTTTACGACAAGCCGATGGTGTATTACCCATTGTCCACGCTGATGCTCGCGGGTATCCGCGACATCCTGGTGATCACGACGCCGCACGACGCGGAGAGCTTCGGGCGGCTCCTGGGTGACGGATCGCGGTTCGGTGTGTCCATCACGTTCGCCCAACAGCCATCGCCGGACGGGCTGGCTCAGGCGTTCACCATCGGTGCCGATTTCATCGGCGACGACAAAGTCGCGCTGGTGTTGGGCGACAACCTGATCTACGGGCCGGGAATGGGCACCCAGCTCAAGAGTTTTGCCGATATCGATGGTGGTGCGATCTTCGCGTACTGGGTGGCCGAGCCGTCCGCATACGGTGTCGTGGAGTTCGATTCGAGCGGGATGGTGGTGTCCCTGGAGGAGAAGCCGAAGCAGCCGAAGAGCAATTACGCGGTGCCCGGACTCTACTTCTACGACAACGACGTGGTGTCGATCGCCAGCGAGCTGTCCCCGAGTGATCGCGGGGAGTACGAGATCACCGACGTCAACCGCGTTTACCTGGAGCAGGAACGGCTGCGGGTGCAGGTGCTGCCCCGCGGTACGGCGTGGTTGGACACCGGTACGTTCGACCAGATGACCGACGCTGCCGACTACGTGCGCACGATGGAACGGCGAACCGGCCTGAAGATCGGGGCTCCGGAGGAAATCGCTTGGCACCAGGGCTTTCTCACTGACGACGAGCTGCGCGAGCGGGCCGAGAAGCTGGTGAAGTCGGGCTACGGCGCCTATCTGCTGGGCCTTCTGGAGAGGGGTTTCTAGTGACGCAGCTTCTCGTCACGGGCGGCGCCGGGTTTATCGGCTCGAACTTCGTGCACTACGTGATCGAGCAGACCGACCACCACGTCACCGTGCTGGACAAGCTGACATACGCCGGCAATCTCGCGTCTCTGTCTGAATTGCCGCACAGCCGGGTCGACTTCGTTCACGGTGATGTCGCAGACGCCGGCATTGTGGAAAAGCTGGTGGCTTCGGCCGACGCTGTTGTGCATTATGCCGCCGAGACGCACAACGACAATTCACTGAACGACCCGCAGCCCTTCCTGCATACCAATGTGGTCGGCACGTTCACGCTGCTCGAGGCGGTCCGCAAGTACGGGGTCCGCTATCACCACATCTCGACCGACGAGGTGTACGGCGATCTGGAGCTGGACGACTCAGGCCGGTTCACCGAAGCCAGCCCGTATAACCCGTCGTCGCCGTATTCGTCCACCAAGGCAGGCAGCGACCTGCTGGTGCGAGCCTGGATGCGCTCCTATGGATTGCAAGCGACGATCTCGAACTGCTCGAACAACTACGGCCCATACCAGCACGTCGAGAAGTTCATTCCGCGCCAGATCACCAACGTCCTCCGCGGGACCCGCCCCAGGCTGTACGGCGAAGGTCTCAACGTCCGCGACTGGATCCATGCCGACGATCATTCGTCGGCGGTGCTGGAGATCCTGGAAAAGGGCCGGATCGGGGAGACGTACCTGATCGGCGCCGACGGAGAAAAGGACAACAAGACGGTCGTCGAACTGATCCTGACGATCATGGGTCTGGACGCTGACGCGTACGAGAACGTCCCCGACCGCACCGGTCACGATCTGCGATACGCCATCGACGCGACGAAACTGCGTGATGAACTCGGCTGGCGGCCGCGGTACCCGGACTTCGAGCAAGGCTTGGCTGCGACCATCGAGTGGTATCGCGACCACGAAAGCTGGTGGGCGCCCGCCAAAGACGCCACGGAGGCGTTCTACGCCCGACTCGGGCAATGACAGGAGCGCGCAAGTAATGACAGAGCTCGGCAAGACGCTGCGCGCGGTAACCACCGCGATTCCAGGGCTTGTTCTCTGGGACCTGCCCGTCCACGGCGACAATCGCGGCTGGTTCAAGGAGAACTGGCAGCGTGAAAAGATGATCGCCGCCGGAATGCCCGACTTCGGCCCGGTTCAGAACAATGTGTCGTTCAACGAATCGGCGGGTACGACCCGCGGTATCCACGCCGAACCGTGGGACAAGTACATCTCGGTGACCACCGGCCGCATCTTCGGTGCTTGGGTCGATCTGCGCGACGGCCCGACTTTCGGGACTGTCGTCACCGCCGAGATCGATCCATCGCGTGCAGTGTTCGTGCCACAGGGTGTGGGAAACGGATTTCAGACGTTGGAGCCGAACACCGCTTACACCTACCTGGTCAACGACCACTACTCGCCGGACGGCGTCTACACGTCACTGAATCCGGGAGATGCGACCATCGCCATCGAGTGGCCGATCCCGCTGGACCAAGCCGAGCTGTCCGCGAAAGACCGGGCCCAGGGGCCACTGTCCGAGGTCGTTCCTGTCCAGCCGCGAAAGATCCTGGTCATCGGTTGCGGTGGCCAGCTGGGCCGGGCCCTGCAGGCGGCCTACGAGGGTGTTTCGCATGTCGACTACGTCGACCTTCCGGACTTCGACCTCACCTCCGCGGATTTCGCCTCGGCGCGCTCCTGGCACGACTACTCCACGATCGTCAATGCCGCGGCCTATACGGCGGTGGATGTGGCCGAGACCCCCGAGGGACGGGCTGCGGCCTGGGCCGCCAACGTCACCGGCATCGCGAATCTGGTGCGGGTCGCATCGGCGCATCGGCTGACCGTCGTTCACATTTCGAGCGACTACGTGTTCGACGGCACTTCGGCGCAGCCCTATCGCGAGGACGACCCGATGGCCCCGCTCGGGGTCTACGGTCAGACGAAGGCCGCCGGCGATCAGATCATCTCCACTCTGGACCGGCACTACATTCTCCGCACCTCGTGGGTGATCGGCGACGGCCGAAACTTCGTGCGCACCATGCTTTCTCTGGCCGAACGGGGAGTGGACCCGTCGGTGGTCGACGACCAGATCGGCCGGTTGACGTTCACCTCGGAATTGGCCCGCGCGATCCGGCACCTGACCGAAAGCCACGCGCCGCATGGCACGTACAACCTGACTGGGTCCGGGCCGGCCACCTCATGGGCTGATATCGCGAGACGGACCTTCGAGCTCGCCGGCCACGACCCCAACCGGGTGAGCGGTGTCTCGACTGCCGAGTACTTCGCCTCGGCCACGAATCCCGTCTCGCCGCGCCCGGCCAGCGGTGTTCTGGACCTGACGAAAATCGAGTCAACGGGTTTCGTGCCGGCCCCCGCGGACGAGACGCTCCAGAGCTACGTTCGGTTGGAGACCCGCGCAGCGGTGAATTAGACTGTCGCTCTTGGGATTTCGGCTGTGACCTCGTCTTCGCGGTCCTCACGCGGCAGCATGTAGGCCCGTACCGACGCCCGCGTTCCCTCAGACCGGAGCATGAAGCTGGCTGGGCGTGGACGTACCCGCAGTGGCCACCAGAACCACCGGCCGAGCAGCACGGCGATGGTCGGCGTCATGAATGAGCGCACCACCAAGGTGTCGAACAACAGACCCATGCCGACGGTGGTGCCCACCTGGCCGATGATCTGCAGATCGCTGGACACCATCGCGGCCATGGTGAATGCGAACACCAGGCCGGCGTTGGTCACGACCTTGCCGGTGCCGCCCATGGCGCGGATGATGCCGGTGTTGATACCGGCGGACAACTCTTCCTTTATTCGGGATACCAACAGCAGGTTGTAATCCGAGCCGACCGCCAAGAGCACGATCACCGACATCGGCAGCACCATCCAGTGCAGTTTGATGCCGAGCATGTATTGCCACACCAGCACTGAGAGACCGAAGGACGCGCCAAGAGACAGCGCGACCGTGCCGACGATCACCAGCGAGGCAATCAGGCTCCGGGTGATCAGGAGCATGATGATGAAAATCAGGCAGAGTGCGCCGATCGCCGCGATCCAGAGATCGTATTTGGATCCGTCGCTGAAATCCTTGAAAGTTGCTGCGGTGCCGGCGATGAAGATCTGCGAGCCTTCGAGCGGTGTCGTCTTCAGCGCTTCCTCGGCCGCCGTCCGGATCTTCGGAACACTCCCGATGCCTGCAGGGGACGCCGGGTCGTCCTTGTGGGAGATGATGAACCGCGCCGCCTTGCCATCCGGAGACAGGTAGGCATCCATCGCGCGCTGGAAGTCCTTGTTCTGGAACACTTCCGGCGGCAGATAGAACGAATCGTCGTTCATGGAGGCGTCGAACGCCTGCCCCATGGCGTTTGCGTTCTTGGCCGATTCGTCCATCTGGCCGAAGGTCCCGGACATGGTGGCGTGCATCGTGAGCATCATGTCCCGCATGCTCTCCATGATTGCGATCATCGGCGGCATCTGCGCGAGGATCTGGGGTGTCAGGGTGTCCATCGTGGTGAGAAGGGGCAATATTCGCGACATCGCATCGCTGAGCTTATCGACACCGTCGAAAGTGTCGAAGATGCTTCTCACTGAGAAGCAAAGGGGAATGTCATAACAATGTGGTTCCCAGTACAGATAATTGCGGATCGGCCTGAAGAAATCGTCGAAATTCGACAGGGTGTCCCGCAGTTTGAAGATCTGCTGGGCCATCGCCTTCGTCACTGCAATTGAAGCATGACTCGTGACGTTGAGCTGCTCTTGCAGGACCTGCATGCGTTTCATCAGGTCGACCTGCCGACCCATGGCTTCAGCCTGCTTGAGGAGGTTGTCCACGATGCCGTGCATGAATCCGACGGCTTGCTGTTGGCCAGCGTTTTGCATGCTGATCAGGAACGGTATTGACGTGTTCTCGAGGGGGTTGCCTTCAGGCCGGGTCACGGCCTGAACTCGAGAAATTCCCGGAACCTGGAAGATTGCCTTCGCCAGCCGGTGCAATACGAGGAAATCCTTCGGATTGCGCATGTCGTGGTCCGCTTCGATCATCAGGATGTCGGGCATCATCCGGGATTGCGGAAAATGGCGATCGGCGGCGGCATTACCGAGATTCGCGGGTAAATCTTTCGGAATATAGAGCTTGTCGTTGTAGCTGGTTTGATAGCCGGGCAATGCGAGCAGGCCGACCAAGGCGATCGATATCGTCGCGATGAGAATGGGTGCGGGCCAGCGGACGACCGCCGTGCCGATCCGTCGCCATCGACGGTTCTTGAGCCGGTACTTGGGGTCGAACAATTCGAGGCGCCCGCCGAGGGCCAGCACCGATGGAACCAGCGTGACCGCGACCGCAACGGCGACGAGCAGGCCAATGGCGCACGGCACGCCCATGCTCTGGAAGATGGGTATCCGGGTGAAACTGAGGCAGAGCATCGCACCGGCGATGGTCAGGCCGCTGCCGAAGACGACGGGCGCGACGCTGTGATAGGTGGTGTAGTAGGCGGTTTCAACGTCGTCGCCGTTTTGACGGGTCTCCTGGTATCGACCGAAGAAGAAGATTCCGTAGTCCGTTCCGGCCGCCATCGAAAGGCCGACCAGCAAGGCGGTGGCGAATGTCGATAGCCCGATAACGTTGTGGTCGGCGAGAAATGCCACGATCCCGCGAGCGACAAGGACTTCGAGGCCCACCGTGAGCAGCAAAGCAATGACGGTGACGAGTGAACGGTAGACGAAGAGCAAGACTATGAAGATGATGACGCCGCCGATGAGGGTCATCTTCAGCATGGAGTGGTCGCCGGCCTGTTGCATGTCCGATACGAGTGCCGCCGGTCCGGTGACGTAGACCTTGATGCCGGGCGGCGGTGACGATCGGTCGACGATGCCGCGGACCGCTGCGATCGAGTCCTGGCCCAGTGTCGTGCCGGTGTTGCCGGCCAGATTCATCTGAACGTATACGGCCTTGCCGTCTTTGCTTATCGCGCCAGGCGCGGTGAGTCGATCCCCCCACAGATCTTGAATGTGCTCAACATGTTTCGTATCGCTCCGCAGGGCACCAATCAGCTTGTCGTAATACGCGTGCGCATCATCGCCAAGTGACTGCTGGCCCTCGACCACCAGCATGGCGAAGCTGTCGGAGGTGGACTCTTTGAAGTCGGTGCCCATGCGTTGCATGGCCACCACGGCCGGGGCATCCCGAGGAGCCATTGGTACGGAATGGCTCCGACTGACTGTCTCCAGCCACGGTACGAAGAACGTGACATAAATCGTGAGCGCCACCCACACCACAATGATGACGGGCGAAAGAATCCGGATGGATCGCGCCACCAACGGCCGACGGGTCGGGCTAGTCGGCTCAGCTTTCAGTTGGACGCCGGACACTTACCGCTCTTGGTTCAGCATCAAGGCACGCACCAGTGGACGCGGTCCTGTTGGGCGGAGCATCGTGCTGGCGGGGCGGGGCCGAACCAGTTGCGGCCACCAGAACCAGCGACCCAGCAGAGCGGCAACGGACGGCAGCATGAACGAACGGACGACCAACGTGTCGAACATCAGACCTATTGCAATGGTCGTACCGACTTGGCCGAGAGTGACCAGGTCGCTGACCGCCATGGAACCCATTGTGAATGCGAACACGAGCCCCGCACTGGTCACGACCTTGCCCGTACCACCCATTGCGCGGATCAGGCCGGTGTTCAATCCGGCGTGCAGTTCCTCTTTCATCCGGGCGACGAAGAGCAAATTGTAATCAGAACCCACGGCCAGAAGGATGATCAAGGCCATCACCAACACAGCCCAGTGTATTTGAGTGCCGATCAGAACTTGCCAAACGAATACCGCAAGCCCGAATGAAGCGCCGAGCGAAACAAGCACCGTGCCTACGATCACCAGAGCTGCAATGAGACTGCGCGTGACCATCAGCATGACGATCAAAATAAGGCAGATCGCCGCGATCACCGCGATAGCGAGATCGTATCTTGAGCCCTTTACCAAGTCATCTGTCATTGTCGCGGTGCCGGCGAGATAGACTGGTGATTCCTCGAGTGGAGTGCCCTTTAATGCTTCCTCGGCCGCGGCCTTTATGGCATCAATTCGCGACAGCCCCTCGGCAGAGGTTGGATCGCCCTTCTGCGATATCAGCATGCGGGTGGCTTTTCCGTCTGAGGACATGAATATGTCCATTACCCGCTTGAAGTCGGCGTTCTCGAATGCCTCCGGAGTGATGTAGAAAGTATCGTCGTTATGGGCCGAATCAAATGCCTTTGCCATGGCGGTCGAATCGCCATTGTTGTCGCCCATCTGACCGAACACCCCGGACGATGTGCTGTGCATCGTCATCATCATGCTTCGCATGCTTTCCATGATCGAGATCATCTCGGGGAATTGGGCGACCAGCTGCGGCAAGAGCGCTTTCATCTGGTCTAGGTTCTTTACGAGCTCACCCAGCTGATCGGTGACCCCGTCAACCCCGTCTAGTGTGTCGAAAACGCTTCTGAACGAAAAACACATGGGAATGTTTTCGCAATGCGGTTCCCAGTACAAGTAGTTGCGTATCGGCCGCCACATATCCTCGAAGTTGGCGATGTTGTTCCGCAGGTCGTTCGTGATGTCTTGCATTGAATGAGTGTTATCAACCATCGAATTCATCGTGGCGACCAGCTGCTGCATGAGCGCGTACATGTTTTTCATGATCGCGAGGGATTGGTCTATTTTGCCAACCTGCTCGAGCATGCTGTCCATGCTTTTCTGCTGGAATATCATGTATTGCTGCTGTCCGGCTTGTTGCATACTCAGCAGGTAGGGGATCGTCGTATGCGGGATGGGGGTTCCCTCGGGGCGAGTCACTGCCTGTACTTTGGAAACACCCGGAACCGCGAGGATGGCCTTGGACAATTTGTTCAGGACAAGAAAATCTGCCGAATTCCGCATATCGTGATCGGCCTCGATCATCAGAACCTCTGGCGACATCATCGTCGACTGCGGGAAGTGTCGTTTAGCTGCCGAAATGCCTTGACTGGCGGCGATATTGTCGGGCAGGTAGTCCTGCTCGTTGTAGCTCGGATTGTAGATCGGTAGCGTCAACAGCCCGACGAGTGCGAGCGTCAACGACGCGACGAAGATTGGGCCGGGCCACCGTACTATCGCCGTGCCGACCCGCCGCCACCCATAGGCTTTGACCCGCCGTTTGGGATCGAACAGGCCAAAACGTGTTCCGACTGCCAGGACGGCCGGAAGCAATGTGAGCGCAACCACGACCGCGACCATGATCGCCACTGCGCAAGGAATGCCGTTGGCCTGGAAATAGGGCAGGCGGGTGAAGTGCAGACAGAAAATCGCGCCCGCGATTGTCGAACCGGAAGCCAAGACAACCTTGGCGACCCCGCCATAGCTGGTATAGAAGGCTGCCTCTCGATCTTCGCCGGCTTGGCGTGCTTCCTGGTAACGCCCGATGAAAAATATCCCGTAGTCGGTTCCCGCCGCGATCACCAGGGATGTCACGAGGTTGATGGCGACAGTGGTGAGGCCGATGAGTCCGTGATAGCCCAAGAAAGCGACAATTCCTTCGGCCATTTGTAATTGGATGCCGACGACGACCAACAGCAAAATTACCGTGGTAATCGAGCGGTAGATAAGCAGCAACACGATCAAGAGCACCGAGGCAGTGACGGCCATGATCAACGGCTGGGATCTATTGCCAGTGTTGGTGATATCGGCAGCAACCGCCGCAGGACCGGTGATGTACGTCTTGACACCTGGCGGAGGCGGGGTGTGATCGACGATGTTGTGAACCGTGTTGAGCGATTCGGCTGCGCGGCTCTCGCCCGAATTGCCGGCTAGGGCGAGTTGAACGTATACGGCCTTGCCGTCGGCGCTTTGCGCCGCGCCCTTCGTGAGATCGTCACCCCAGAAATCCTGTACATGAAGTACATGCTTCGGGTCGTCTTTGAACTGCTGTATCAAACGGCGGTAATAGTCGCGCGCCTCGTCGGCAAGGGGCTGCTGACCCTCCAGGACGACCATCGCCACACTGCTGTTTTCCGGTTGGGCGAATATCGCGCCGATTCGCTTGATCGCTTTGTAGGACGGCGCATCCACGGGATCCAGAGATACCGAATGGCTTTTCGCGACCTGCTGCAACGGGGGAATCGTCACACTCAACGCGAAGAGGATTCCCAACCACGCCAGGATGATGAGCGGCGCGAAGCGCCGGATTGTCCGGGGGGCGAAGGGGCGCTTGGCCGGCACCTGATGATTGCTCATGCGGCCTTCAGTAGGCAGGAGGTAAACGAACTCACCTCGTGGTGGACGACCTTCTCGGTTTTGACCTCACCACCCACCAGGATGCGGCAACCGATGCTGTCGGTATCGCCCTGTGCCGCAATGCTTCCAACGGAAGCCGCGGTGGTGATGGGAAATTCCACCGACCATGGCAGGGTTACCCCGTCAACTTTCTCGGGGTTGCCATCGGCGCCGAAATAGCTGATCGTGGCCACCGTTCCCGGTGGCCCGAAGATCTCGTATCGCATGTACTTGGGGTCGATCGGCTTTCCGCCGTCGGTCCTGGTGTCGGAATAGGGGGTGCTTTCGTCAGACCCGAATATGCCGCGCAGCTTCGAAACGGCGAACCCGCCAGCGGCGATCACGACGATGATCACGAACGGAATCCACAATCGCAGGACGGGTTTAACAAGCCCGAAACGGCGGCGGCGGCGACGTGGTCCTGGCGAAGACTGGGAAGCCGATCGCCCGAGGATGCGCCGGCGATCGCGCTCTTGGCCGAGGGGTTGGGCGCCACCTGAGGCTTCGTCGACCAGGGCTGGCTCAACATCGGGCAAACCGCCTTCGACCACTGCCACCCTTTTACCTTTCCGTCGGTTTGCCGGTCCGACAACAAACCGTGCACCAACGTTGCGACCAGACACGCGTCAGCGATCATACGTTGCCGCGAATGTGGTCCAGTTCACAGACGCCACGGCTCGCACCGAGTGCATGCCCAAGCGTCAATTTTCGACGCGAGTCAACCATGCGAGGCTCTTTGCGGAGGGCTCTTTCGCAATACTCCCGCACTTGAGAGCTACCGTGCGCAAGGATTCTCAGTAACCCTGGGCGGTGCGGGCCTGCGGAAGTGCAGTTAGCTCGGCCCGGCATCAACTCGGTAAGTAATCCCTAGGCCGCTTCCCTGCGCGGCCGCTTTCCTGTCGATGTCGTCAATAACACGCAATTTTGCTAGCTATCGCGAAACGCGGGACGCACGGGCCGTCCGTCCTGCTAGGGTGGCCCGCGGTATGGCGGCCCTCTCCTGGAGGCATGCACTGCCTAACCTCACGGAACAGCGCGCAGAATGAGTGGCCCCATGCCAGCGGACTCCACCATGATGAACGGGTCGGACAAGCACTCCCGGACGTGGATGCGGTCGCGCGAATTCCTCGGTCCGCTGATCACGATCGGGATCGTTCAATTGGTGGCTGCGATGGACGGCCCGGTGGTGGTCTTCGCGCTGCCAAAGATCCAGAACGAGCTGGGTCTGTCGGATGCCGGGCGCAGCTGGGTGGTGACCGCTTACCTGCTCACCTTTGGGGGGCTGATCCTGCTGGGTGGCCGCCTCGGCGACACCCTCGGCCGCAAGCGGACATTCGTTCTCGGGGTGGCGTTCTTCACCGTTGCCTCCGCCCTGTGCGCCGTCGCGTGGGATGAAAGTTCCCTGGTGGTGGCCCGGTTGCTGCACGGCGTCGCCGCGGCGATCGTCGCGCCGACCTGTACGGCATTGTTGGCGTCCGCCTTTCCCAAGGGGCCTGCGCGCAATGCGGCGGCAGCCATGTTCGGTGCGACGGCCGCCATCGGAGCGGTGCTGGGTCTGTCGTGGGGTGGGGTTCTCACCGGGATGTCATGGCGACTGGTGTTCGTGCTCAACGTGCCGGTCGGGCTGCTGGTGCTCTACCTTGCCCGGACCATGCTCCAAGAGACCGAACGGGAGCGGAAACGGCTCGACGTGGCCGGCTCTGCCCTGGCCACGGTGGCCTTTATCGCCGCCGTTTTCGGGTTCTCACTCGCGCCGGAGAAGGGGTGGCTGTCGCCGGCCACCATCGGATTGGGTCTGTTGGCGTTGACCGCGTTCGTGGCGTTCGTGGCGGTGGAGCGCAGAGCCGAAAATCCCATCGTGCCGTTCAACCTGTTCGTCGACCGCAGTCGGGTGGCCGCGTTCGCGGCTATCTTCGTGGTCAGCGGAATCTCTTTCACCATGACCGTTCTCATCGCCCTCTACCTGCAGAACATCATGGGCTACAGTCCGCTGCACGCGGGTGTGGCCTTCGTTCCGGTGGCCATCGCAATGGCCGTGGGGACGATCACCGCATCGCGACTGGTGACGCGATTCTCGCCACGGATCATGGTGATCATGGGTGCCGTTCTGGTCGTGAGCGGCATCTTCTTCGGCGGCTCGAATCTGAGTCGCGATCTCGCGTACTTCCCGAATCTGATCGTGCCGATCTTCATTGGCGCAATCGGTATCGGCATGATCACCGTGCCCCTAGGTCTGGCGCTGGTCGGTAGTGTCGGGCCCGACCGCATCGGACCGGTCTCGGCGATCATCGTGATGCTGCAGAGTGTTGGCGGGCCGGTGATGCTGGTGATCATCCAAATGGTGATCACGTTGCGCACCCGGCAGCTCGGCGGCACCGACGGGCCGGTACAGAACATGAACGCGGGCCAGCTGCATGCGCTGGATCTCGGCTACACCTATGGGCTGCTATGCCTGGCCGGGGTCGCGGTGCTGCTGGCGGTCGTGGCGCTGGGTATCGGTTACACCGCAAAGCAAGTGGCGCACGCGCAAAAACTTCAGAGCACCGCGGATGTTGATCCGGGTGTTACCGCCGAGTAGCGCAGTTCAGTTCATCTCGCCGGTCAACCCGAACTCGGCCAGCGTTCGCGTAGCCAGCTCACGTAGATCGGCTTTGGTCGTCACGGAGTCGGGGTGGTACGCGCAAACGCAGATACCAACCGTATTGAGCTCCACAGCGGTCCCGAAATAGACATGCAATTGGCTGCCGATCCGCTCGAGCCACCGCGGCGTCAAGTGTTGGCTTGCCCCTCGAGCAAAGGCAGTGGCGCACAGCGTGCCGTCGGGCCGAATCGCCGCGGGCCCGGTATCGCCGAGACTGGTACACAGAGCAGGATGTTCGGGGTCGTTCAACCCATATTCGACCATCTGCAGCCACGCTCGCTTCGGGGTGAACGGCGTCAGCGGGGCAAACACTTCTGATTCGTCATCAGCTTGCGTTTCTTTGAACGTCTTCAACGCATCCCTGATGGCGGTGCGGGCAGCGAGCAGATCCGTCGTCGCACTCAGCGGGTCGATGTTGACACGGGCAAACGAGACCGCAACCGCACGCAGGTCGTCCTCGCCGGTGCGGTTGTTGACCGTCATCAGCATCGTCACGTCATCGGAATCACCATGTTGGCGTCCCATGTGCCGATCGAGCCTCGCGGTGAATGCGGCGGCCAGAGCGCTGTTGGTGCCGCCCAAGGCCTCGACGCGGGCATTCCACTCATCCATCGCGATTTGGATCCAGATGCAGGGCGCGGTCACCGGGCTGTCGGCGCCGTTGGTTGTCACGGCGGCGGGCCGCGTGGGCTCCGGCCGCGTGGTGTCGTTCCGTCGACGTCGTGCCTCTTTCGCGGCGGCGACGAACGCCCGGGCCACCGGGGCCGCGTCGCGTGCCGCGCCGCGAGCGTCTTCAAGCAGTGCTTGCACGCGACTGCGTGAGCGTGGCGGCGGATAGCCAAGATCGCGGTTGAGGTCAAAGGCCGCCTGGGACACCGCGATGGCAGCCCCGATGCCGTCGATCACGTAGTGGGACAGCACCAGACTGACCGCGGTCGATCCGTCCGCCAGTGGAAGCACGCTCAGCCGAAAGCCAGGTCCGGATTCCGGATCAAGGGGTAGCTGCGTGCATTCGTCGAGCCAGTCGCCGAGTTCAGCGCGGGGACGGGCGCACGGAGCGACATCGATGTCGGCCGGCTGGGGATCCATGACCCATCGATCCCGGCCGAACGGGAGCGGTGACCTCTCGATGAGCCGACCCAACAACCCGTGAGTCAGGTTTTGGTGGAACCGCTTCAGGCCGTCGGTATCGATGGCGTGGTCGTAGACCCATCCGACCTGCATGACTTCCTTTTGGCCGGCGGCACGGTGCCCGGCGTAGAAGCCTTGGTCCAGCAATGCGAGCCGGTTGTCCGTTCGCGCATCGCCAGAGGATGTGCGGCCGTTGAGAACTGCCACGGATCAGCCTCCGATTGTCTGGATCGATTGGACCTTGCGGGACCGATTCATCGCGCCAGATTAACCGACTCGGCTTCCCGACTCGGCGAACTATGGTGCAATCTTCCGGGGGTCAAGTTGTATCGGGCGCGGGGCAAACTCGAGAGGTTGTCTAAAAATTGCTTCCACGGCAGTCCGCTGCGCAGCCTGGGTCGGTGCGGCGCCCGGTCATCGTGTTTGTCCTGGGTTTCGGACGATCGGGGACGTCTGCACTCACGCGGGTTCTCTCGTTTTGCGGTGCCGCGCTCCCGACGGGCCTCTTGGGTGCCATTGCAGACAATACGCGTGGTTGCTTTGAACCGCGCGAAGCGATTTCCCTGAACGAGGCAATCCTTCGGCGTGCCGGTCGCTCCGGATATGACCTGAAATTGCGGACCGCAGACGATGGCTCGGCGGGTGCCGAAACAAACGCCGCAAACATCGACAAGATCAAGGCGTATCTGACCAAAATGCCGACCGCGCCGGTTGTCGTCATCAAGGAACCCAAGACCACGGCGATCAGCGAGGTGTGGTTCGAGGCAGCTCGCAAAGCCGGCTTCGAAGTGGCGGCCGTTATCGCGGTCCGGCATCCGGCGGAGTGCATCGGTTCCGTTGCAAAACGTGCTCGCCGCCAGAACTATGTCCGGGCATCCCCGGAACTCGTGAGTGCATGGTGGCTGAAATATTCGCTGCTGGCCGAGCGAGACACGCGAGGTGTGCGAAGGGTTTTCGTTGAGTTTCCCAACCTTCTGGAGGACTGGCGGCGGGAAGTGAAGCGGGTCGCCGCGGCGCTCGCGATCGACCTCGATAACCACGACGAGAGTGCCATCGAGAGCTTTCTCGCCCCGGGCCTTCGGCACCACCGACAGCCGGGCGCGGCTCCTGAGCCGTTCGGGACAGACTGGATCGGCACGACTTACGAGGCGATGAGCGCGGCGGCGCGAGACCAGCCCTGGGACGAGGCCGCGTTGGATCGCGTTTACGAGGAATATCGGGTGAGCGAGCGCGGATTCCGGATAGCTTTTGAGGACTTCCGCCGCTACCGCAACATCAATTGGTTCCTCTGGCCGCCCTTGGTGAAGGTGACGCTCGAAGTCCTCGCAAGGATCAATCGCCGCAAGGGAACATGGACCTAGCTCGGCGGGATGTGAAAGGCCGAAGACCACGCATATGAAACTCGTGCTGGCGTTCTACGGAACGCGCGGTGACGTCGAGCCAGGGCTTGCCATCGGTCGTGAGTTGATGCGCCGGGGGCACGACGTCCAGATGGCGATCCCGCCCGACCTGATCCCCTCTGCTGAAAGGGTGGGGCTGACGGCGGTGGCCTACGGACCGGAGAACGATGCGTGGTTGGGGGCGACAAGCGATTTTTGGAAGCGATTTTTCCGCAACTTCTGGAGTATCCGCGAGCTGAAAAAATTACTGCGCGAATCGCGAGAGCCCGGCACCAAGGCGTGGGCCGAGATGAGCACGACACTGACGTCGCTGGCGGCAGGGGCCGACCTGCTGATGACGGGGTTGAGCTATGAGGAGCTCGCGCTCAATGTCGCGGAGTGCCACGAGATTCCGTTGGCCACGCTGTTGTGGTTCCCGATACGTGCCAACGGCTATCTCATTCCGAATCTACCAGCGCCATTGATTCGGTCGGCGATGCGCGCTTCCGAATGGGTCGTTTGGCAAAGCGTGAAAACGGTCCAGGGTGTGCAGCGTCGGGAGCTGGGTCTGAAGAAGGCGACAGGCACTGCGCCGCAACGGATTGCCGAACGTCGGTGGCTGGAAATCCAAGGTTACGACGAGGTCTGCTTCCCCGGTTTGGCCGCTGAATGGGCCAAGTGGGATGGCCAGCGACCGTTCGTCGGCACGCTGACGCTCGAATCGCCCACGGCTGCAGACGAGGAGGTCGCGGCCTGGATCGCGGCGGGGACACCGCCGATTTTCTTCGGATTCGGCAGCATTCCAGTTGAATCCCCGGCCGAAACGTTGCGGATGATTGCCGCCGTGTGCGCGCAGCTGGGCGAGCGGGCATTGGTCGGAGCGGGCTGGAGCGACTTCAGCAACGTCCCCCACTTCGACCACGTCAAGGTGGTAGGCGCGGTGAATTTCGCGACGATCTTTCCGCTGTGCCGGGCCGTCGTTCACCACGGTGGCGCGGGTACCACGGCAGCGAGCCTGCGCGCCGGGATCCCCACGCTGATCCTCTGGATGGCCGACGTTCAATTCGTCTGGGGAACAGTGGTCAAGCGTCTGAAAGTCGGTACAGCACGCCGCTTTTCAACCACGAACGAGCGTAAACTCCACGCAGACTTGCGCACCATCCTCGGCCCGGGGTACGCCGTCCGAGCCCGTGAAATCGGCTCCCGGATGACCAGACCTGCCGACAGCGTTGCGACCGCCGCTGATCTGGTGGAGGAATTCGCCCGAAGAAGTGTCCGTGTCTGACAGCGGGTACCGGGTCCGGATCGGCATCTTGGGTGCGGCAAGTGTCGCGCCGCAGGCACTGGTCAACCCGGCCCGAGACAATGGCGAGGTCACGGTCGCGGCCGTTGCCGCGCGTGAGGTGTCCCGCGCTCGTACGTTCGCCGCAGAGCACAAGATTGCTCGGGTGCACGACAGTTACGAGGCACTGATCAACGATCCCGAGCTGGATGCTGTCTACAACCCATTGCCGAACGGCTTGCATGGCAAATGGACTCGGGCTGCGCTGGCCGCAGACAAGCATGTGTTGTGCGAGAAGCCGTTCACCGCCAACGAGGCCGAGGCTCGGGAGGTCGCTGAACTCGCCGCTAACTCAGGCCGGGTTGTGATGGAGGCATTCCATTACCGATATCACCCGTTGACCTTGCGGGTCGAGGAGATTATCGCCTCGGGGGAGTTGGGCAAGCTCCGCCACATCGAGACGGCGATGTGCTTCCCGTTGCCGAAGTTCTCCGACATCCGTTATGACTTCTCCCTCGCCGGTGGCGCGACAATGGATGCCGGGTGCTACGCGGTGCATATGGCCCGCACGTTCGGCGGCTCCACGCCCGAAGTCGTTTCGGCACAAGCAAAATTGCACGACCCCCAGGTGGACCGGGCCATGACCGCCGAGTTGCGATTCGATGCCGGACAAACCGGCCGCATCCGCTGCTCGATGTGGTCGTCGAACTTGTTGCGAATGAGCGCCAGGGTGGTCGGCGACGGGGGTGAGCTACATGTGCTGAACCCGATCCTGCCTCAGATATTCCATCGGCTCTCGATCCGGACCGCGGTGGGCAAGCGGGTGGAGCGCTTCGGTCGGCGGCCCAGCTACGCGTATCAACTTGACGCGTTCGCCGGGGCGGTGTTGCGCGGGGAACCGGTGAAGACGACGCCCGCGGACGCGATCGAGAACATGGCTGTCATCGACGCGATCTACCGTGCTGCTGGCCTGCCACTTCGCACTCAGTCCTGAGGAAGTGCCGTCCGGTCTCGATCCGGAAGCGACACCGCGATCTCGTCGGGAAGGGCGTTGCCCGTGAGCCAACTGTCGACGGTGCGGGCGAAAATGTCGGGATGGTGCAATGGCCAGTTGTGGCGCATACCGCGGGCGACTCCCGCTGTTCCGTTGGGCATTCGCCGCCTGAGCACCGTCGCGGACTGGTGCACGAATGGCGGCTCCGCGGCCCCAGTCAGAATCAGTGTGGATGAATCCGACCTGTCGATCCCCTCCGGAAGAGTGAAGCCCGCGGACGCGGCGACGATCTCGGAGAACTGCCCGGCCGGCATGAGACGGGCACCGTCTGCGTCGAGATTGGACTGGGACATCTCGAAGGACCGCGAGATGCCGGCAACCGCCCCCAGTAGGTGCCGCGTCAGCCAGACTCCCGGCAAGGTGTTCAGAATCGTTCCGCACAGCACCGCCCGGTCGAAGAGACGCGGTTCGGTTGCCAGCAACTGCGTGCCTACCTGCGCCCCCAGCGAATGTGCAACCAGGTGCATGCGGCCGGCGTCCGCACGGGAGCGGACCAGTTCTGCCACCGCGGAGGCGGCCCGGTCGATGGTGAATGAACCCTCCTGCACACTCTCGCCATGCTGGGGTAGATCGGGGAACAAGCAGCGATATTGCGGCAGCTGGTCGATCACGGGCTGCCAGGACCGCCCGCTGTGTTCGGCACCGTGGAGGAAGAGGACTGTGGGCGCCTCGGCTGGCCCGAACTCGCGCGTGAACAACCCCATGGCACTGACCCTATGGCTCACCGGACAAACGGCGCGCCGCCGGCTAAGAACCAGTCTGTAGCTACGCGTTGATCGGCCTGCCAAGGAGAGTTGCCATACACAAATTCCAATTCTCCTCCTTCGCGTCGCATCTCCTCCTAGTCTGGTGCCTCGGCGGAACGCTCTCCGCAAAAGATGGTAGGAGTTCAGGACAGACCATGCCGCGTTCGATCGACGTTTTGACCGAGTCTCCCGCCACTGTTGAACAGATAAATGCGGCATTCGGCCGCGAGGACTATTGGTTAGCGCGTGTGGCTGGTGACGACTCTGTCACGCTGGATTCGCTGGACATCGACGCCGATGGCTTGGTGACAGTGCACATCACCCAATATCTCGGTCGCCAGTTACTGCCCGGCATGATTGCCAGGTCCATGCCCGGAGACCTGAAGCTCGGCTACCGCGAGACGTGGCGACCAGGCGATGACGGCCACACGCGCGGAGAAGTCAATGTCTCGGTCGGCGGTTTGGGATCAAGCCGTGCGCAAAATTCGCTTTCACCGACGTCCAACGGTTCCCAACTACGTTCTGCTGTCAGCGTCGAGGTCAAAGTGCCCTTGGTGGGCGGCAAACTCGAACAAACCATCGCGGCCGGCTTGAGCGAGAGCATTCCCTCGATGTTGCACTTCACCACAACGTGGATCGCCGAGCATGCGTGATGCATCGTCTGTTTGACATAGGAGAAAACCATGCCTGATACAGGAGGGCCGGTACGTATCGGCGTTCTGGGCGCGTCAGACTTCGCGCTGGCGACGCTCATCAACCCGGCTAGGGACAACCCCGAGGTCGTGGTGTCTGCCGTGGCCGCACGCGATTTGGTCGATGCGCAGGGCTTCGCTGACAAGTGCGGCATCCCACGGGCGTACGGCAGTTACGACGAGCTCATCGCAGATCCCGATTTGGACGCGGTCTATGTTCTGGTCCCCACGAGCATGCACGGGAAGTGGACGCAGGCCGCACTCGCGGTGGGCAAGCACGTGTTGTGTGAAAAGCCGTTCACCGCTAACGGTGATGAAGCCCGCGAGATCGCCAAACTGGCCGCGAATTCGGGCCGAATTGTGATGGAGGCCTGTCAGTTCCGCTATCACCCGTTGACATTGCGAGTCGAGGAGATCATCGCCTCAGGTGAGTTGGGCAAATTAAAGTCGGTGGATGTCACCTTGTGTGTGATGCTGCCGAACTTCTCGGGGAACTGCTACAACTATGACTTCGCCGGTGGCGCGTCGATGGACGCCGGAAGCTACGTGGTCCACATGCTCCGCACGTTCGGCGGCGGTACCCCGGAAGTTATTTCGGCACAGGCGAAATTGCGCGACCCACGGGTGGACCGGGCCATGACGGCCCAGGTGCGCTACGCCGAAGGACACACCGGGCGGCTTCGCTGCGCACTGTGGTCGGGCAATCTGTTCCGAGCCAGCGCGAAAGTTGTTGGCGAGCATGGTGAATTGCGCTGGCTGAGCCCGGCGGCACCCAACCTCTTCCCGCACCTCTTGGTCAGATCAGCCCGCGGCCGACGGGTGGAGCACTTCTCGCGCCGAACCACGTACTCCTATCAGCTCGATGCATTCGCCGCGGCGGTACTGCGCGGGGAGCCAGTGCGGACAACGCCGGAGGAAGCGGTCGAGAACATGAGCGTCATCGACGAGGTCTATCGCGCCGCCGGCCTGCCGATCAGAATGCCAAGCTGAAACCAGCAAATCATCGGGTGCTGGCGACTGGCAGCATCAGTTGGTGAAATGGGCCTGGCTCACATGCGTCCCGACGCGTAATGCGTTGGCCGCCACCGTCAAACTGGGGTTGAGGCCTGCGCTCGACGGGAAGAACGACGTGTCCACCACGTAGAGGTTTTCGACTTCGTGCGCCCGATTGTGCTGGTCCAGCACGCTCGTTCGGGGGTCGGTACCGAAGCGGACCGTGCCGCAGACGTGGCCGAGGTTCGAGTTGTCTTTCCCGCTGCCGAGGGCGCGCTTGCGAAACGGATCAAGCACATCGTTGAGCAGTTGCAGGAAGGCGGTGCGCCGTTGGGCGTCATTGGCGTGCAGACGGTACTGAATTCGCGCTCGTTGCCGACCGTCGGTGCTCGGCCCGTCGCCGGGCAGGACCCGGTTGTCCAAATAAGGCAGGTCTTCTGTCATCGCCGCCAAAATCAATCCGCCGGTGAAGAGCTTTTCGTAGACCCGGCGCACCGCTGGGCGCATCAGGCGTAGGGCCTTTCCGCGCGCATCGGGTCGATTGGCCAGCCACTCCATCGGCGGTAGCGCACCGAACGACTGCACGGTGCCATACTTTTCGCCATCCCGGAAATAGAAGTCGTTCAGCCCGATTTCTTTGTTGGCGGCCGTGATTCGGGAATCGGGCTGCGGCCAGATCTCGATGGGGTCCAGCAGATGACGCATGAAGTTGCGGCCCACCATGTCCGAGCCGTTGGCCAGACCACCCGGCCAATCACCGGTTCGCGAATTGAGCAACAACACCGGGGTCGCCAGTGCGCCGGCGGCGAGCACCACCACCTTTGCCTTGATCGCCAGTGTGCCGGAGCGATGCTCGCAGATAACCTGCCGGACTTGCGTGCGATCCGCATCCAGGCGTACCACACGGCACTCTGTCAGGAGTTGGGCCCCGTGCTCGGCAATGGCCGGTTGCACGCCGTTGCGGCCCGCTTCGTTTTTGCAGACTTTAGGGCACAAATAGGTTTGACAGGTCGTGCAGTCATCGGTGTATTCGCATGCCATTGGTAGGTGGTAGGGATGCAACCCGCGACCTGCAAGGTAATCGACCAACGGCTGGTTGTCGGCCGAAAACGGCGGTGCCGCAGGCAAGCCCACCGCGGCCGCTTCCGGCCGCAGGGGATCGGGTTGGCCGCGGACCCCCAGCACCCTTTCAGCCTCCGCGTACCAAGGCGCCAGCTCGTCGTAGCTGATGGGCCAGGCCTCGGGGACCGTGGAGTCGCCGACGTTGCGGAAATTTCCCCGGGGCGTGAAATCGCGAGCAAAGAATCGTTCGCAGACCATGCCGTACAGAGCCGACGACCCGCCGGTCCCACTGCCGATGAACGGTACGAACTTCTTCGACCGCCGCTTGCTGATGTCCTCGATCTCATCGGTCGATCGACCGGCGCGCGCCAAGGCGTCGAAGTAGGCGGCCTCGGAATGGGTCACGGACGGCTCGGCCAGCTCCGGCATCGCAGAACGTATAGTGCCCGCGGTCCCGGACAATGTGGATCGGCCCTTCTCGATGAACAAGACTCGGCGGCCTGATCGAGCGAGCTGATAGCCCAGCAGCCCGCCACCCATTCCGGCGCCTACCACTACCACGTCCCAAAGCACACGCTCGGCCTCATGCGCGGACAGGTGGTTATCAGCCAAATCGAGCTCCTAGCGGGCATTCCCAAACCTGCGCCCGTCTGGGAGAGTCGCGATCGTAGCATTTGGTAGAAACCTGGCCATCGTGTCTTCGTGGCATCGCCATGGTCGGAATCAGCAAAGCACCGACTTACCAGAGTCAATAGCCGAATGCCCCGCCGGAGTGTGAAAGAACCGGTAATAATGCCGGTGCTCCTGGGTGTTGTGTGAGCGAACGGATACTGGAAGGCCCCAATCGCGATGAAACTGGTGTTGGCAAGCTACGGAGGTCGCGGCGATGTCGAACCCGCGGTCGTTGTCGGGCGCGAGCTGCAACGCCGAGGTCATGACGTGCGGATGGTCGTCCCACCGAACCTTGTTGGCTTCGCCGAGGGCGCCGGGTTGAACGCGACTGCGTACGGCTCGGACTCGCAGCCGATTCTGGATCTGCAGCGGCAGTACTTCACGTGCTACTCGCACACGCCGTGGAAGCTCAAGGAGCTGAGCCGGATGTCGCGCGAAACTGCCGAGTTCGCCGACGCGTGTTGGGCGGATATGACCACCACGCTGGCCTCCGTGGCGGACGGCGCCGACCTGTTGCTCACCGGACTGATTTTCGAACAGCCCGCGGCCAACGTCGCCGAGCAACTCGGCATTCCGCTGGCCACGCTGCACTATTTTCCGACACGTGCGCACGGTCAGCTCCTGCCCTTTCTGCCAGCACCGTTGAGCCGCATGGGAATGACGTTCAACGACTGGGTGTCTTGGCGGTCGACGAAGAAAAGTGAGGATGCGCAACGCCGTGAACTTGGCTTGCCCAACGCGACGGCTCCTGCGCCGCGACGGATAGCCCAGCGCGGGTCGCTGGAAATTCAGGCTTACGACAAGGTGGTCTTTCCAAAGCTGGCCGCCGAGTGGGTGAAGTGGGATGGACAGCGGCCTTTTGTCGGGGCGTTGGCGATGGCGTCGCCCACTGATTCCGATTCCGAAGTCGCCGCGTGGGCCACCGCAGGCACGCAGCCGATCTTCTTCGGATTCGGAAGCGTCCCAATCGGATCCCCAGCCGAAACGATCGCGATGATCAGTAGGGCCTGTGCGCAGTTGGGCGAGCGGGCGATTCTGGGGGCCGGCGGGACCGATTTTGGCGATATCCCTCATTCCGAGCACGTCAAAGTGGTCGGACAGGTGAACTACGCGACGATCTTCCCGGTCTGCCGGGCGGTTGTGCACCATGGCGGCTCCGGCACCGTGGCCGCGGCTCTGCGCGCGGGCGTCCCTCAATTGATTCTCTGGACCCTGCCCGATCAGCCCTTCTTCGCGGCGCAACTCAAACGACTGAAAGTCGGTGCAGGACGGCGTTTTGCGACGACCACCCAGAAAACTTTGGTTGCGGATCTGCGTCGGATTCTAACCCCGCAATACGCAGCTCACGCCCGCGAGATCGCCCCGCGGATGACCAAACCCACGGAGAGCGTGATAGCCGCCGCCGATCGGCTGGAAGACTTCGCCCGTCTCAGGTGCGGGGTCTGAACGACGGCTCAGTCGCGGGCTAGTTCCGGATCAGGAATCCATACGGCGCAAACGTGAAGCCGAACTTCTGCTCCCGACCCTCGTCGTGCGCGTAGTCGCTCGGGAACTCGTGCTCGTATGCCTCGATGGCTTCATACGGCCCCGGTCCCCAGCCGGGAAGGACCGGATGCCCGTTGACGCACGAGTCTTCCACCACGAGGTAGTCGCCGCTGGCGAGAAGGGGTCGTAGCAGTTTCATCTCGGCCAGCACGTGATCCCGCTCATGATTGCTGTCCAGGATGGCGAAAATCTTGCCGGGGAATTCCTCTTTGAGCCGTTGGATCTGCTCGGCGATTTCGGGTGCCGAGGACGACGATTCAACAAAAAGGATGTCCGGATCATTCACCGCCGCGGGGTCCAGGATGCTGTGGTTGATATCCACGGAGAGCACCTTGAAGGGATGGCCCAGTCGCTGCATGACGTGGGCAAAGAACAACGCCGAGCCGCCGCGATTCGAGCCGAACTCGATGATCAACGAGGGCTTCAACTCCGACAGGATTTCTTGGTAGTTCCACATATCGGAGACCGACTTCCAGGTGTCGACCCCCAACCATTTGGTCTTGTTCCACACGAAGGTGTTGTAGTACCACTTGTGGTACTCCTCTGGCTCCGAGCCGGTCGGCTGATACAGAAACAGGGAGACACCAGAGTTAACCAGCCGGCGAAAAGATGAGAAGCTGGTCTTGGCAATTTGCCCGACCGCCTTCAGATCCATCGCGCCGTTCCCTAGAGCAGATCCTTCACGTTTCAGCGCAAGGGGCGTGCGGCTCGGGTGCCGCTCTGCGTTCTTCTCCGGTTGCGATAGCACCGCGGCAGGTTAGCAGTTGCTGTGTCGGCGGCATGGGTGGTTGGCGGTATCGAGCGGGAAGTCTGCTGCTTGCACGCGACAGATGTCGCACGGTCTCAAATTGTGGCGGGACGGGGTTGTTCGCTGTCGCAGTCCGGGTTGTCGTCGCACACGTCAAAATTTGCCCAACCTTCTGGATTCTGCAATCGCCGGCTACGGGTAGTGGTTAGACTCCCGGCGAGCTAAGCCGGGGATGTAGCGCCCCGGTTCCCTTTGTGCGGAACGCTCAGGCGAACTGAAGGGTGAGGTCCGCGGTGGTTGAAGGCGTGTTTGGACGTAGCGACGCCGAGATCGACCTGTTGGTCCGCGGCATGCGCTCGGGGATCGCCGTCGTCGGCTTCGGTTACATCGGCACCGTGATCGGTGCTGTGCTCGCCGACCGCGGCTGGCCCGTGACGGGGATCGACGTACGACAAAGCGTCGTTGACGAGATCAACCTGGGCAAGACCACCGTGCCGGAACCCGGCCTGAGCGAGATCGTGGCCAACAATGTGCGCGTCGGCCGGCTTCGCGCCACGAGTGATTTCACTGCCATTGCCGATAACGGCTTTGTCATCGTCACCGTTGGGACGCCGCTCGGCCCCGACTACGAACCGATCGTCGACGACATCGAGGCTGCCGCACGCGCGGTGGGGAAGAACCTGCGCAAGGGCCACCTGATCATCCTGAAGAGCACGGTGCCGCCCGACACCACCGAAAAACTCTTCAAACCGATCCTCGAGGAGGTCTCCGGGCTCACCGCGGGAGTCGACTTTGGGCTCGCGTTCTGCCCGGAACGGATCGCCGAAGGCCAAGCCATCAAGGAACTGACGTCGATCCCCATCGTGGTTGGTGCGGTCGACGAGCTCAGCGCGCGGGCCTGCTCCACACTCTTCCGGCACGCCCTGGGCGTGGAGTCGATCGTTGTCGACGATCCGCGGACCGCTGAAATGGTCAAGCTGGCTGACAACCTGTGGATCGACCTCAATGTCGCGATGGCCAACGAGATGGCCAAGGTGTGCGACCGGCTCGGTATGGACGCACTGCAGGTCATTCATGCGGCCAACTCGATGCCGAAGGGCAGCCACAACGTCAACATCCTGATGCCCAGCATGGGCGTGGGCGGCTACTGCCTGACCAAGGATCCGTGGTTCGTCAATCACCTCGGCGAGTCGCTCGGGCTGGAGTTGTCGATTCCGCGAACCTCGCGCACCGTCAACGACGCGATGCCGGCCTATACCTACGGGCTGCTGACGGAACTCCTTGCCGATCAGGGCAAGACGATCGAGGCCAGCAAGATCGCGGTGCTGGGCATCGCTTTCAAGAACAACACCGGCGACTGCCGGCTCACGCCGACGAAGTACGTTGTTGAGTTGCTCGAGGAATCCGGCTGCGGTCTGGCCATTCACGATCCGTGGGTCATGGGTGAAGAGGCGCACATGGTCACCAAGATTCCTTTGACGGCAGACATTGAATCCGCCGTAAACGGCGCCGACGCGCTGGTGGTGCTGGCCGGGCACCGCGAATTCCATCAGATTCCACTGGCGCGGTTGGCCGAACTGACCGCGGGCGGATGCGTTTTCCTCGACGGCCGGAACAGCTTCGACCCGGCAGCGGTACGTGCGGCGGGCTTTGTCTACAAGGGGATCGGCCGGTAGGTCACGGTCGACGGTACCGATACGCGGAAATGAGAGAGTTGTAGATGTCGAATGTTGTTGTGACCGGGGGCTACGGCTTCATCGGATCGCATCTGGTGTCGGCGCTGCTGGACCGCGGAGACACGGTTACGGTGTTCGACTTCGCGAAGAACACCCGTGACACCAGCATCGACTTCGACCGGCACCCCAACTTCCGGTTCGTCCAAGGCGATGTCACCGATCTGAACGCGCTCGAGCAGGCTCTGACGGCCGGTGTGGATACGGTGTTCCACCTCGCTGCCGTCGTCGGCGTCAAGAACTACATGCAGGATCCGCTGCAGGTTCTCGATGTCAACGTGATCGGGACCCGCAATGTTCTCGAGCTGAGCCAGCGCCATGGGACACGCGTGGTATTCGCCAGTACCTCAGAGGTTTTCGGGAAGAACCCCAATCCGCCGTGGGCTGAGGATGATGACCGCGTCCTGGGTTCGACGCGCACCGCTCGCTGGAGCTACAGCACCAGCAAGGGCATGGCCGAGCACCTGGTCTTCGCGATGAACGCCGCATACGGCCTGCCGGTGACGGTCGTGCGCTATTTCAATGTCTATGGCCCGCGGCAGAATCCGATCTTCGTCATATCGCAGTCCGTCCACCGGATCCTCAACGGTCGGCAACCCCTGCTCTACGACTCGGGCAACCAGACTCGATGCTTCACCTACGTCGACGATGCGATCGCCGGCACCTTGCTCGCGGCCGAGAGTGACGCGGCGATCGGCGAGGCCTTCAACATCGGCAGCATGACCGAGACGACGATGAGTCACGCCATCGACCTCGCGATCAAGATCGCGAATGTCGACTCGGTGTCCGGTCCCGAAAATGTCGACACAACAGCGGTTTACGGTCGCCGCTATGAGGACATCCCACGCCGTATCCCGGACTCCGCAAAGGCGCAGCGTGACTTGGGTTGGCGTCTGAAGGTCGACGTCGAAGAAGGCATCCGCCGCACCATCGACTGGGCGCGTGCCAACCCGTGGTATCTCGAAGAACCCCCGGAGAAAGCTTAGGAATTCGAGGTGAGTGCAGACGCCGAACTAGACGGCGCAAACGAAGCTGTCAGGCGCCGACCAAGGTGGTTGCGCATAGGGGGCTCCACGCTCGCGCAAGCATTCGACCCACGAAACAACGCGCTAAACGCGTGGCGCTTGGCGATGGCGACGGGTGTCATCGTGTGGCACTCGTGGCCCCTTACTGGCCGCACGTTTTCGTTCGAGCCAGCTCATCAACTGCTGAGAGACGGGTTTGTCGACGGCTTCTTTACGATGTCGGGATTTCTCATAACCTGGAGCTGGTTCAGAAATCCGCGCCTCCGTGACTACTTTGGTGCTCGGGCCTTACGCATCCTGCCCGGATTCTGGGTCTGCCTGGTCATCACCGCGTTCGTCATCGCACCGATCGCTGTTGCGATCCAAGGCGGTTCGGCCATGAAGTTGCTGGGGTCGATCGCGCCAATCAGGTACGTGCTCGCGGACAGTGCACTCTTGATGCAACTGAACGACATCGCTGGGACACCCCAAGGCGTGCCATGGCCAGGCACGTGGAACGGTTCGTTGTGGACCTTGTTCTGGGAAGCGTTGTGCTACTTCGCCATTGCTGCACTCGGGATAACAGGGCTTCTGCGCCGTAGGTGGCTTATCCCCACGTTGTTGGCTTTGGCGTTGATTTGGACGGCTCGACTGCCAGCACAAAACGTCCTGGCTGAACGACCGCCTGACCCCCAACGGCCAATAGATCCTGCGACCATCGCAGTTTTCATGGAGCAGGCGGCATCACGTTTTGCTGTCATGTTCCTCGCCGGAGCGCTCCTGTATCAATTGCGAAACGTGATACCCGCTCGGTGGTCGTTGGTCGCAGTGTGCGTGGTCATCGTTCTCGGCGCGAGCCTGCTGCCGAACTACCGGATGCTCGGCGCCATTCCGCTGGCGTACGCACTCATCGTGTCAGGTGCCCTGCTTCGTAAAAAATGGTTGAACCTCCGGACGGACCTGTCCTATGGCGTCTACATCTATGCATTCCCGATGCAGCAATTGCTGGTCATTTGCGGGCTGGCGTTCTTGAATCCGCTTGTGTTTGCACTTATTGCAACGACCGTCACCCTTCCGCTCGCCGCGCTGAGTTGGTTTGTCGTCGAGAAGCCTTCTCTTGCACTGAAGTCTCGACTGTTACGAAAGAAGAGCGCGGAATGAAACTTGTGCTGGCAAGTTGGGGCAGCCGAGGCGAAGTCGAGCCCTGCGCTGCCGTGGGTCGTAAGTTGGTGAGCCGAGGGCACGATGTCCGGCTGGCTGTTCCGCCGGACCTGGTTGGCTATGCCTCGTCGGCGGTGCCGGAGACGGTCGCCTTCGGTTCTGATTTGCAGGCCATGATGGATGCCTACCGCGATTTCTGGACCGGAGTCTTCCGCGCCCCGTGGAAGGTTCGCGAGTTGTCCCGGTTGTTGAATGAGATGTGGGAGCCTCTTCGCCAATCCTGGGCGGATATGAGCACAACGCTGACTGCGTTGACCGATGGGGCCGACCTGCTGTTGACCAGCAACGTAGGTTTCGAGATGCAGGCGGCGAATATCGCGGAGTATCACGACATTCCGTTGGCCACGCTGCACTGGTATCCGATGCGGCCGAATGGCCAACTCACACCCTTTTTGCCCGCGGCGGTTGGCCGCTCCGGAATGGCGATGTACGACTGGCTGTCTCGGGGTGGCTGGGCGCGGAAAGTCGAGACGGAGCAGCGCCGCGAACTGGGCTTGCCCCCGGCAGGCGGGCCGTGGCCACGGCGGGTGATGGATCGCGGACCGTTGGAGATCCAGGCCTACGACGAGGTGTGCTTCCCGGGACTGGCGGCCGAATGGGCCAAATGGGGGGAGCAGCGACCATTTGTCGGCGCGCTGACCCTCGAACTAACGACGCAGGCTGACCATGACGTGGCTGCCTGGATCGCCGAGGGTGCACCGCCGATTTTCTTCGGATTCGGCAGCATGCCAGTGGAATCCCCGGCGGACACGTTGGCCATGATCGCTGCAGCCAGCGGGCGGTTGGGCGAGCGCGCGCTGGTTGGAGCGGCGTGGGATGACTTCACCGACGTCCCGGTGTTCGACCACGTCAAGGTCGTGAGCGTGGTGAATTTCGCAGAGGTATTCCCGTCCTGCCGGGCGGTCGTGCATCACGGTGGCGCGGGCACCACGGCCCTTGGGATGCGTGCGGGAGTCCCAACGGTAATTCTCTCGACGGACGCGAACCAGGCACTTTGGGGATCACAGGTCAAGCGACTGAAGGTGGGCACGGGTCGGCGCTTCTCGGCTACCACAGAGCAGACATTGGTCGAGGATCTACGCACGGTCCTCGCGCCCGACTATCTCGTCCGAGCTCGCGAACTCGCCACCAAGATGACCAAGCCCGCGGACGGTGCTGCACTCGCCGCTGATCTGGTGGAGAAGTTCGCCCGATCGCGGTGCACTCGTTGACGAGCGTTAACTCTGCCGAAGAAGTGCAGAGTCGGCCTAAAGTGCAGACGACGTTCCGCCCGGACATCGAGGGTTTGCGTGCGGTAGCGGTCGTAGCCGTGGTCCTGTTCCACGCTGCGATGCCGGGGGTCACCGGCGGCTATGTCGGCGTGGACGTGTTCTTCGTGATTTCCGGATTTTTGATCACCGGACTGCTCTGGCGTGAGGTTGACAGCACCGGCAGCGTGCGGCTGCGCGCGTTCTATGGGGCTCGGGCGCGGCGACTTTTGCCGGCCTCAGCCGCTGTCGGCGTCATCACCATGATCGCCTCGTTCCTTCTGCTGCCGCCGTTGCGGGTGCCATCCGTCCTTCACGACGGAATCGCTAGCGCGCTCTACGTCAGCAACTACCGATTCCTGCAGCAGGGTGTCGACTATTTCACCGCCCATTCGTTCCCGTCGCCGTTCCTCCATTACTGGTCCTTGGGTGTCGAAGAGCAGTTCTACCTGGTGTGGGCGCCGATGTTCCTCGGTACAGCCTGGCTGATGGGGCGAGTGCGCCGGCGCAAGAAGGCCGAGTCCATCGTCTCGCAACAGCCCTTCCTGGTGGTCCTCACACTGGTCGCGGTTGGGTCCTTCGCATTGTCACTGGTGACTACATACTTGGCGCCGGTCACCGCGTTCTACCCGCTGCCGACCCGGGCCTGGCAGCTAGCCCTCGGTGGGCTGGTCGCCCTCACCGCCGGCTACTGGCGCCGACTGCCGCGACATGTCGCGTCGGTCATCGGCTGGGCTGGGCTGGGCATGATCGTGTTGGCCTGCATCTGGTTCGACCCGACGACGCTATTCCCGGGTACCGCCGCGTTGCTGCCCACGGTAGGTGCGATCTTGGTGATCGCCGCCGGCTGTGCCACACCCTCGCTGGGCTGTGGGCACTTCTTGGGGTGGTCGCCGATGCAGGCGATCGGGCGCATCTCCTATTCGTGGTATCTGTGGCACTGGCCGGTACTGGTGCTGGCTCCGGAATTGTCCGGCCACAGGCTCGGGCTGCCCGCCCGACTGGCCGCGGCCCTGCTCTCCGCCGGGCTGGCGTGGCTCACCTTGCGCTGTCTGGAGAATCCGCTGCGGTTTTCCCCGACGATCCGTAACTCACCCTGGCGCAGCCTCGCCCTTGGGGGTGTCGCCACCGCGATCGCGGTCTGTGTGGGTCTGACGCTGCTGACGGTGGTGCCTACTCCGGTGGGGCGCGGCGCACCGGCTGCGACGCCGCATGTCACCGCGACCTCGCCACCTCCGGCGGGTTCGCCAATGGCCGCCTACGACGCCGCAGTGCAACGGGCTTTCGGCGAGGTGCAGGCTGCGGTCGCTGCTTCGGCAGGTCTCACCGCGGTGCCGTCGAACCTTGACCCCCCGCTCGCCGGGCTCGTCGAGCAACCGGGATTTCCGGCCGACGGCTGCCTGCGCGATTTCGTCCAAAGCGGGCACCCGGAGTGCGCCAAGGGCGATGTCACCTCGGCGACGACAGTGGCCCTGGTCGGCGACTCCCACGCCTATATGTGGGCCCCGGCGCTCGAGCAGGTCGCCACCGAGCAGCACTGGCGATTGGAAGTGCTGGCCAAGGCAGGCTGCCCATTTATGGACCTGTACAACCAGAACAGCCTGTTTCGGGATGTGAATGAAAACTCGTCACATTGCGAGCAGTGGCGCACTCAGATCATCACCCGGCTACGTACCGAGCATCCACGACTCGTGGTGGTAGATACGTGGCGGGGATACGGTTTCGACGAAACGGCGCCGCCGACGGCGGGCTATGCCGCGTACGACTCGGCGTGGATCGCGAGCCTGACCCGCCTCGTGCAGCAACTGCGCGCGATGGGATCGACGGTGCTGGTGCTAGGCCCGAATCCAGATCCGCACACATCGGTACCCGTCTGTCTGTCTGGACATCTCGATGACGTAATGGCCTGTACGCCATTGAGATCGACCGCCGTCAACACCTCCGGCATCGCGGCGGAGTCGGCCGCCACGCAAGCCGGCGGCGGACAGTACGCCGACCTCACCGACCTGTTCTGCACCGCAGACCGATGCCCGGCCGTCGTCGGCAACACCCTCGTCTACTCCGACTCCAATCACATCACAAACGAATATTCACGGTTGCTGGTGCCAGCCATTGGTGCGCTCGCCGACCGGGCACTGGCCCATGGTTGACATGCCGCACACCGCACCCACACCGACGAAACTGGACGACTACCAGATGAAAGGGTTTGGTCTGCCGTGAAATTCGTGCTGGCGAGTTGGGGGAGTCGCGGGGAGGTCGAGCCGTGTGCGGCTATCGGCCGTGAGCTTCAGCGTCGTGGGCATGACGTGTGTATCGCGGTCGCGCCCGATCTGGTCGGCTATGCCGAGTCCGCTGGGCTGACCGCGGTCGCGTACGGGCCGGTATTACAGGACATCATGGATGCGTACCGCGACTACTGGACAACGTTCTTCGGCAGTCCCTGGAAGGTCAGGGAATTGAGCCGGTTGGGCCGTGCGATTTCGACACCACGTAACAGTTGGGGCGAGATGAGCAAAGCCCTGACGGCGCTGGCTGACGGGGCCGATCTGCTCTTCACCAGCAACCTGGCATTCGAGCGACTGGCCGCGAATGTGGCCGAGCACCATGGCATTCCGTTGGCCACGTTGCATTGGTTCCCGACGCGAGCCAATGGCCAGCTCATCCCATCGCTGCCGGCGCCGGTGGTTCGCTCCGCAATGACGGCGTACGAGTGGCTGTCTCGGGGCGGTTCTGAGAAGAAATTCGATGACGCGCAGCGTCGTGAACTTGGCCTGCCGAAGGCTAAGGGCCCCTGGCCGTGGTCGATCGGCGCACATGGATGGCTGGAGATGCAGGCCTATGACGAGGCATGTTTTCCGGGGCTGGCGGCCGAATGGGCCGAAGGCAACGGGCGCCGACCCTTCAACAGACCGTTTGTCGGTACGTTGACGATGGAGTTGGCGACGGCCGCCGACGAGGACGTCGCGTCCTGGATTGCGGCGGGATCGCCGCCGATTTTCTTCGGGTTCGGCAGCATGCCGGTGAAGTCGCCGGCAGACACGATCGCCATGATTGCCTCGGCGTGTGCTCAGGTCGGCGCGCGGGCTTTAGTCGGTACCGCCGGCGAGAGCTTCGGCGACGTCCCCGATTTCGAGCACGTCAAGGTTGTGGGTGCGGTGAATTATGCGGCCATCTTCCCGGCTTGCCGCGCCGTCGTGCACCACGGTGGTACCGGCACCACTGCCCTAGGCCTGCGCGCAGGAGCGCCGACGCTGATCCTGTCGACCGATCTGCATCAGACGCTGTGGGGAGGTCAGCTCAAACGACTCAAAGTGGGCACCTCGCGGCGCTTCTCGGGCACCACCGAGAAGACTCTGGTCGCCGACCTACGCACCATTCTCGACCCGGAATACGCCGCCCGGACCCGCGAGCTCGCCACCCGGCTCACCACGCCCTCGGAGAGCGTCGTTGCCGCCGCAAAGCTGTTGGAGGACTTTGCCCGCCTGGATCGCGTCCACTGACCCCTGACCGGCGGCCCGCTTTGGTGGACGGCGTTATGCGAGCGTCCCGGATTCGGCCGCAGTACGGTAGCCGCGGATCGCCACCGGCACGACCACCGCCGCCAGTCCGACACCCCATGCAAGCGTCACCAACAGCGAAGACAGCGCGGGACGACCCTCGGCGAGTGCGCGCATGGAGTCAACCGCCGCCCACATCGGTTGAAACCGGATCAGCGGCTGCACCCATGACGGCATCATCTCGATCGGGGGAGCACCAGAGCTGGCGAAAACCATGGCGATGGCCGGGACTCCCAGCCAGATAAGCAGCTTGTTATCTGCCGAGCGCACCGCGATCGCGATCATAGCCGTCGAGAACACGACGCCCACCGCCACGGGCACCAACATGAATGGGATCACAGCAAACAGGCTGCCGTTGAATCGAAGTCCGAGGCCGGCGCCGACCGCAGTGATCACGACGGTGCCCGCCAATGTCCGAGTTGCGTCGGCGAGCAGCCTGCCCGTCAGTGCACTGGCCCGGTGCACGGGCAGCACCCAGAACCGGCTGAGCAGACCGTGGTCGCGTTCCATGTGAAGAGTGGAACTGGCTGCCAGTGCCCCTAACACAGCGCCTGCGATCGCGCATGTCGGCACCAAACCGTACAGCGTGTCCTTGCCGGTGACGTTCATCATCGACTTCGCGACCAGGAAGTAATAGGTGATGAGCAGGAAGCTCGGATACAGCAGAGCTTGTATCGCCACCACCGGCTCGCGCCGCCAGTGCGTGAAGAGCCGGTTGGCGAATAACAGGCTTTCGCTGGCGAGCGAGCTTCGCAGTGGTGCGTTTGTGGTGGCCGCATTGCTGGGCACTGAGTCCGTGGTCATTCCGTACGCCTCTGCGCCCGGACAGCGACAGCGCCGAACACCACCAACAACCCGAGGCACCAGGCGACACTGCTCATCAGATTGCCGAGCGCGACATGCCCAGAGGCGAACGCGCGGAGGGTTTCTGTCACCTGCGAAACCGGCTGATAACGCACGAACGGTTGTACCCAGGTGGGAAATGCGTCAGCCGGTGCCAGTCCGGTCGACATCATGATCAACAACATTTGGGGAACCAAGAGCAATTGACTGGTTGTCCCGTTTTTCGATATTGCTGACCCCGCCATTCTTGACCCCGTGGCATCAGCGCCGAGCGAGAGTGCCAGCGTGAAAGCCAGAACCAAAGTGGTAAACGCCGCCGCGTAGAAAAATCCGCCAGTCATGCGAAAGCCGAATGCGTATCCGACGCCGATCGTGGCGGCTAGGGCCAGCGCGCCACGCAGGAGGGAGTACAGCATGCGCGCAATCAGTGGTGCCACCAACGGAATGGGAAGTGTGCGTAGCCGAATCCCGAACCCGGACTGCTGGTCTCGGGCAGCTTGATCAACGGTTATGAGCGCGGCGAGGAAGGTGAACTGAACGACGATGACCGGGAGGATGTACTGGGAGTAGCTCGTTGCTCCGGTGTTGATCACATTCTGCAGCGCGAAGTTGAAGATGACGAACTGGCCGGCGGGCACTGCAAGCGCGAACGGAAGGTCCTCTCGTAGCGAGCCGCGAACGATTCGCTCCGTCAGGGTGGCAACCGCCGTCACGTCGTGACATTCCGGGTTAGGTGTAAAAACGCCTCGTCCAACGACGGCTTACGGAGGGATATGTCGGCCAGCTCGATGGCAAGCTTGTCTACCCGGCGAAAAACTTCGCTGAGCGTCGCAACGCCGTCGGGAGCCAGCACCGAAACGGCGTTCGCCTCGACATCGGACTCGGCACCCTCGAGATCGGCGACAACTTCGAAGACTTTGAACAGGTCGGCCGGATTGACCGGACTCACGGTGCAGTAACTGAATCCGACGCGGCTCTTGAGGTCTTCAGCGGTCCCGCTCGCGATGACACGACCATGATCGATGACGACGATCGAATCGCTGAGCAGGTCGGCTTCTTCGAGATATTGGGTCGTGAGAAGGACCGTGACCCCCTGATCTGAAAGTGCCGACACCGTGTCCCACACTGCGCGGCGGCTGCGAGGGTCCAACCCGGTGGTCGGCTCATCGAGGAACAGCACCTTGGGTGGAACCACCAGTGAAGCGGCGATGTCGATGCGGCGCTGCATCCCGACCGAGTAGTCGGCCAACCGCCGATGGGCGGCATGCGCCATGTCGAACTGTTCGATCAAAGCGTCAGCGCGCAATTGGGCATGTTTGCGACGCATTCCCCGCAACCGCCCGAACAGCACCAGATTCTCTCGCCCGGTGAGCTGCCAATCAAGCGCTGCGATCTGTCCGGTGATCCCGATGCACTCACGTACCCGGGTGGGGTCTCGGACGACGTCAAAGCCGGCCACAATCGCCCGACCGGAAGTGGGCCGCAGCAACGTCGAGAGGATCTTTATCGTCGTTGTCTTGCCGGCGCCGTTGTGGCCGAGCACACCGCAGACCGACCCCGGCTCGACAGAGAAGGTCACGTCCTCTAGGGCCTGTACATCGCCGTTGAACGTCTTAGCTACAGCGTCGAGCTCAATCACGAAAATCGACGATATCCTGTGTGGAGGACATCCGGGCGAAGTTACCGAACGGAGCACGTTTCACTTGGTCGTCGTTGCCAAACGTGGCGCGTGATGTTCGGGTGTGAAAGCTCATTTTGGCTGCTTACCGATCCAGTCGAGCAGGGCGGGCAGCCCCGCGTCGAGTGACCATTTGGGGCGCCAGCCGAGTTCCGTCACCGCCGGCTCGATGTCACATCGCGCGGCGCGCACGTCACCGTCGCGAAACTTCGCCACAACCACGGGTTCGGGGGCTCCGCAGATACCGGCGATCGTTCGAGCCAGCTCGTGGATCGTGGTCGGAGTACCAGAGCCGATGTCGAGGCAACGGGCTTTCGTCGCCGGTGCTGCTACCGCCGAAAAGAGTGCCTCCACGACGTCGTCGATGTAGACGAAATCGCGCACGATGCGGCCGTCCTCGTACACCTCCAATGCATGCTGCTCGCGTGCCAATCGGGCAAACAGCGCGACTATTCCGGTGTAGGAATTCGTCAGCGACTGACCGGGGCCGTAGACATTCGGGAGGCGCAGCACGCTGAGACTGGTGTCACGAGCTGCTACCCACGCGGCCAGAATGTGCTCCTGGGCCAGCTTCGTCGCCGCGTAGATATTGGTGGGACGGGGCTCGGTGCGGCTGGCACAGCTCGCGAGCGGAGCCGCAGGCTCGCCCGTGGGACCTTGGGGATCCCAGATGCCGGCCTCGAGCTGAGCATGGCTGCGAGGCTGCGGATAGAAGATGTGTTCGCCACACTGCCAGGCGCCCTCGCCGTAGACAGCGCGGGACGAAGCCAGGACGAACTGTTCGGGAACATGGCCTGAGCGGCTCAGCGCATCCAGGAGCTGAGTGGTGCCCACCACGTTGACCGCACCATGGCGCGTCGCCTCGGATAACGACTGTGCCGTCCCTGTCTCGGCCGCCAGATGGACGATTTGGGCCGGTCGGAACAGTCGAAGCACGGCATCCAGGTCCGGCGCATGCGTGACGTCGCCGGTGAACAGTCGAACCGATGGCGGTAGGTCGATCGCCGCCTGGCCGCCATGCACCTGCGGGTGCAGGACGTCGACGACGGCGACCTCGTAGCCGGCCTCGACCAGACGCCGCGCGAGCGCGGAACCAATAAACCCGGCCCCGCCGGTGATCAGAACGGATTCTGACAAAACCTCATGCCTCCGGTTCGTTGATGGCCGGAGGTTGCCAGCCATCGACAATGCCCACTAAGGGTGTGGTCGACCGCCCATCCCGCTGGTCGGTGTCGACAGCTGGGACGATGCGGCCTTCGAGTCGAGGCATTGTTACATAAACATCCAGCAGATTTTTTGAAGATGGTCAAGTGATATTGCCTAGCTTTTGTCGGCTAGCAGAACGTCCCGGTGAGGACGGATTTGAGAGTGTCATTTTCCGGGGCACGGTAGCCTCCAACCGACAGGATTCGAGATGATCGGGTGTTGCAGCGATCGCTTGGGTTTGGCAGGGTGTCCGAAACGACGTTTGTGCTGCTGAAGCGGGGGTCGCGCGAGTGAAGTTCGCGCTCGTGAATTGGGGAAGCCGCGGCGAAATCGAGCCGTGCGCCGCTGTGGGTCGTGAGCTGTTACGCCGAGGGCACGACGTGCACATCGCGGTGGCGCCCGACCTCGTTGGCTTCGCCGAATCCGTCGGACTCACCGCAGTCGCCTTCGGCCCGCATCTGAACGACATCCTGCGCCGGTACCGCGACTTCTGGACAAGTTTTTTCCGCACACCCTGGCGAATTCGTTCGCTCGGGCGGATGTACCGGGAATTCCTCGATCCCCTCAGCGAGTCCCGAAGCGACATGATTCCGACTCTGGCGGCCATGGTTGATTCAGCCGACCTGGTGCTGACCACCATGAATTTCGAGGAAGTCGCTGTCGCCGTTGCGGAGCGATACGACATTCCGCTGGCGACCCTGCAGTGGTTTCCGCTGCGGGCCAATGGTCGGCTCCTGCCGATCCGGCCAGCGTGGCTGGGGCGCTGGATAATGTTCACGCTTCAATGGGTGGCTTGGCGCGGGTCGAAGAGTCTTGAGGATGCGCAGCGACATGAATTGGGCCTGCCCAAGTCCCAGTCCCCTTGGGCGCGACGTATCCGTGAGTCCGGCTGCCTGGAGATCCAGGCCTATGACGAGGTTTGCTTCCCCGGGTTGGCAGAGGAATGGCGGCGATGGGATCGACCATTTGTCGGTGCGCTGACGATGGAGTTGGCAACAGATGACGATGACGAGGTGGCGTCTTGGACTGCCGCGGGGACGCCGCCGATATTCTTCGGCTTCGGAAGCATGCCGGTCGAATCTCCCGCCGACGCGATCGCGATGATCGGCGCCGCTTGCGCACAATTGGGTGAGCGCGCCCTGGTCTGCGCCGGCTCAAGCGATTTCAGTGATGTCCCCGAGTTGGACCACGTGAAAGTGGTTGGGGCGTTTAACTTTGCGGCCATTTTTCCCACCTGCCGTGCGGTGGTTCACCACGGCGGCGCGGGGACCACGGCACTGGGCTTGCGGGCCGGTGTGCCCACCCTGATCTTGTCCACCGACATCAATCAACGGCTTTGGGGGACTTCGGTCAAGCGGTTGGGGGTGGGTACCGCTCGCCGCTTTTCGAGCGTTAGTGAGACATCGCTCGTTGCAGACCTGCGCCATATTCTGCGTCCGGACTTTGTCGCCCGGGCTCGTGAACTTGCGACCGGAATGACTGAACCGGCCAAAGGTGCTGCGCTGGCCGCCGATTTGGTAGAGCGGTACGCAAGAGTGCACTCGCGCCTTCCTGCCACCGATTGAACGATCCCGATGGGGTGATGGTCAGGAGTGGGCGAGCGCCCGATCGACCAGCGCCCCGATCGCCGGTGCCAACTGCCGGGAGTATTCGACCGTCAGGTGCGTCATGTCGAGGAAGACCAGGGTATTGCCGACGATGACGGGGCACCGATCACGGGTACAGAACAGACCCGTGACGTCGGCGTAGTGTCCGCCGCCTGCTTCGGTAGCGGCGGTCTCGGCGGCAATGCCGGATTGGTTGACTGCCGCTGACTTTGGAGGCGCGCAGGCCACGGCGTCATCGAGGTGGCCGGACAGGCAGACCGGTACCACCGATTGCGGGTCCGGCGCCGGGCCGAGCACCAAGACCTCGGCACCCGTGCCGCGCAACTGGCGAACCATGCGGGTCAGGCTGTCGAGCCATGCCGGGTCGTATGCGGAGAAGCCGGTCTTGTAGCCGTCGCGACCGTACTGCCGCCACATGGTCAACACGATCAGCCGGGGAGGTTCGGCTTTCAGCTTGGCGGCTACCTCACCGCGCCACCGCTCGCACTCGGTGTACTCCCGTTTGAGCTGGGCGCTGAGGGTCGGCAGTTCCAGCAAAGGACAGCCAGCCTTGTTGAACATCTGTAGCCGCCAATGCCGCTGGTCGACGACCTCACGGAACGCCGGTTGCCACATCGCAGCATTCGAGTCACCGACGACGGTAACGGTCGTCGAAGATCCGGTGTCGCCGCTCGCGCAGTCGGGCTGCTGGATCTGCCAAGCGCTCAGAAGACAGCCGTTGGCATACACCTTGTTGAGTTCGGCAGCCGCGTCGGCAAGTGGGGGTTGCAGGTTAGACGGAACGGCTCGAAGGTCGGCCGAGGCTGCGACGGCCGCTTGCGCCTGGGCGAAGACCTCTTGTACCGCGGCGTTGTAGGCATCGACGCCCGAGCCTGCGGGCACCGGCGTGGCGGTGAGGGTCAGAGGCGTCGCCGGCGTACCGCGCCCGACCGGGGCCGGCACCACAACAAGCAATGCCACGCACGAGGCGACGGCGACCGCGGTCGACGCCGCGCCGAGTCCCAGGCTGCGCCAGGCGGAGTTACGTATCGGCGCCGCGAAGCGCAGCGGGTTCTCAACAAACCGCAGGGTGAGTACGGCCAGTACGGCGGACAACAGCACCGCCGCCAGCCGGCCGGCCAGCCCCAGCGGATGGCCCACCAGCAGCGGGGCGAAGATCAGCACCGGCCAATGCCACAGGTACCACGAGTAGGAGATCCGGCCGATGGCGAGCATCGGCGCCAGTGCAAGCATGCGTCCACAGCCCCGCGTCGGTGTGGCGCAGCCGGCGCCGATGACCAGGGCGGCGCCGAGCGTGGGAAGCAGTGCGGCAGTACCCGGATATACGGTGGACTCGTTCAACTGATTGCAGGCCAGCAGGATCAGCGCCAACCCGGCGAGCCCGACGACCGCCGCGATTCGGGGCGGCAGGCGGTGCCACTGGGTGGCGGTCAGCGCCACCACACCACCGATAGCCAGCTGCCAGGCGCGCGTGGGCAACGAGAAGAAGCCCACGAAGGGCGCCCAGTACGAGGCAACCAGGCACAGCGCGAAGGATGCGGCCGCGATGAGAGCCAGGACTACCAAATACGGGCGCCGGGACGAGGTGGCTTCGGTTCTGCTGCGCCGGCCCACCACACGGATCAGCCACGCCGTGCCGAGGATGATCGGCGCCCAGGTCAGATAGAACTGCTCCTCGACACCCAACGACCAGTAGTGCAGGAAGGGTGACGGCGCCGCCAATGGGGAGGAGTAGTCGACGCCCTGTAGAACGAATCGGTAGTTGCTGACGTACAGCGCGCTGGCGATACCGTCACCCATTGCGCTGCGGGCTTTCAGCGCTGGCAGCAACACCGCCGCAGCGATCGCCGTGACGATCCCGACCAGAGCCGAGGCTGGGAGCAGTCGTCGGGCCCGCGCACCGTAGAAGCTGCGGAGACGCACTGTGCCCGTGGAATGTGCTTCACGCCAAAGCAATCCGGTGATCAAGTACCCAGAGATGACGAAAAACACGTCGACGCCGACGAATCCACCGTCCAAGCCGGGGACGTGGGCGTGAAAGAGCACGACGGCCAACACGGCGACAGCGCGCAGACCTTCGATGTCGGGGCGAAACTTCGTCGGAGGCGTCCGCGGGTCCGGCAGTCCTTCAGTGGGACTGATGCTGTCGGCTGGGCGCACGGGTCACCGCTGAGCGAGCGCGCGGTCTGCCAGCGCCCCCATGACCGGTCCCAACGTCCGGGAATAAGCCAATGTCATGTGTGTCTTGTCGAGATAGGCCAAGTTGTTGCCGATGATTGCGGGGCAGCGCTCGGTGGTGCAGAACAGGTCGGTGAGATCGGCGTAGTAGCCGCCGGCGGCCTCGGTGGCGGCGGCCTCTGCGGCCATACCAGACGGATTGAACGCCTTGGACTTTGACAGCCCGCACGTGGAAACGTCATCGAGGTGACCTGATACACACGTCGGTACAGCGACCTTGCCCGCACTCGGGATAGGCCCGAGCACAAGCACTTTGGAACCCGCCTTGCGCAGCTGTTGCACGAGGCGGCTCAACCTGTCCAGCCACACCGAGTCGTATGCATGGAAACCCGTCAATGCTTCGCCGGTACCAAACCCTCGCCACATGCTCACCACCACCAGCTGAGGGGGTGCGGCGAGCAACCGGGCGAGGATCTGACCGCGCCACTCCTGGCAGTGCTGGGCATATTCAGCCAGACGCCCGAGCAGTCCGTCGTTCGGCAAGTCGATCATCGGGCAGTTGCCCTTGGCCAACATCAGCATTCGCCAGTGCCGCTGGTCGACGGCCTGCTGGAACCCCGGGAAAAACATCGCGGCATTCGAATCGCCGACCACGGCCACCGTCGTCGACGAGTTGAGATTGCCCGTCGCGCACTCCGCGTGCCCCTGTTCGAGAGGATTGCGTAGGCAGCCGCCGAAATAGATCTCCTTCTGTAATTCGGTCGCCACGCCGGCAAGTGAGGGATCGAGATTCGACGGGACGACTTGGAGGTTGGCCGATTTGACGACCGCGGCCTGAGTCTGCGCGAACCCCTGTTGGATGGCGGCATCGTAGGCGGCAATAGAGGATCCCGGAGGCACTGGTGCGATGGTGATCGTCAGTGGCGCCGCCGGGCTGCCGCGTCCGATCGGGGGCTGCACCACCGTCAACAGCACCAGACCCACACACGCCGCCAATGCGGTGAAGGTGCCGCCGACTGCAAGGCTGAGCTTGGGGGAGCGTTGCAGGCGACCCGCGTAGCGCAACGGGGTCTCGATATACCGGAAGGTGAGGACCCCGAGAAGGCCGGAAATGATGACCAGCGCCACTCTGCCGGCCAGCCCGAGCGGGTGGCCCAACACTATCGGCACCAGCACCAGAATCGGCCAGTGCCACAGGTACCACGAGTAGGACAACCGGCCGACGGTGCGCATCGGCGCCCAACCCAGAACTCGACCGGCTCCCTTTGTGGGCAAAGCGCATCCAGCGCCGATCACCATCACGGTGGCGATCATCGGCAACAGCGCGGCAGAACCCGGGTACGGGATGGTCGCATGGAATTGATTGCAGACCAACAGAAGAAGTGCCAGCCCGCCAGATCCGATGATCCAGGCGGCCTTTGGGGGCAGACGGCGCCATCGGTCGGCGGTTAATGCGAGCATGCCGCCGATGGCCAAGTCCCAGGCTCGGGTGTGAGTCGAGAAGTATGCCACTGGTTGCATCACATAGGTCTCGACGAACGACGACATGAACGACAAGACGACGATCGTTCCAAAGACGGCCATGAACGGACGCTTCGACAAGGGCGCACCGGTGGCGCTGCGGCGGCGCACCCGCCGGACGACCCATGCCACTGCGAGGAGCGTCAGGGGCCAGAACATGTAGAACTGCTCTTCGACGCCCAGAGTCCAGTAATGCTCGAACGGCGAGGGCTCGTGGCCGGCGAAGTAGTCGACCCCTTGGACAACGAACCAATAGTTGCCGACGTACAGCGCGCAGGCGATGCCGTCCCCGAGGACGGTGCGGGCCTGTAGCGGCGGCAATATCAGAGCGGAGGCGATCAAGGTGACGACAATGACCGTGGCCGCTACCGGCAGCAGACGGCGGGCACGCGAACCGTAGAAACTGCGCAGTTTCAGGGTCCCGCTGTTATTCAGCTGGTGCCAGAGTTGCCCGGTGATGACGAAGCCCGAGATGATGAAGAACACGTCCGGCCCGACGAAACCACCGCCCACGCCCGGAATAGCGGCGTGAAAGCCCAGGATTGCCAGTAGCGTGAAGCCGCGCAGCCCCTCGATGTCGGGCCTGAAGTCCTTCGGTACGGGGCGTTGATACTGCGCTTCTTGCGTAGGTCTAGTGCTGTCGGTCTGACGCACAGTCACCTGCTTCTTCAAGACGCATCCTCCGGAGTCGAGGCATTGTGGCACACTCATCGAACCGAATTTGCCGAAAGCGGCTATCCGGGTGTATCGGTCTATGCCACCATGACCCCCGTGCGGGTGATTCCTCAGGTGTGCAGTACAGGCATGCACGCCTGTCCGGCCAGGTGGAGTCGTCCCCAAGTGCTGGTGCCAGGGTGACGCATTGACGGCGTTTCGCGCGTCGTCCTCGACGCACATCTAGCACCCCAATCGGAAGTAGAGTAAGTGAACAAGTACGGTGAGGCGTTGCGCGCCAACATGACTCAGGCGCCAGCCCGGGTCGTTTTGGAGTTCTCGGATCGTGCCGGCAAACGCATCCGCCTCGACGAGGCGGTCTGCGCCGATGCCTCGCCCATCGAGTTCGCAGGGCATCTTGATCCCGTGTGTGGTGGCCTGGCGGTAGCGCGGTGATGGCGTCACGGGCAACGCACGTAGCCCTGTCGTCGAGGATGTTGCGTTGAGCCGCGTGGTACGCATCGAACTTCGCCCATGCGGCGGGCCGGGGTCTCCGAAGGGAGAGAACCTATGACCATGACTGAAGTGCCGATGGTGGATCGAACGACCCTTCATCGACTATCGAGGGCGATTTTCATCGGCATCGTGATCGTCGTGGCAGTGGCTTGCTACTACGTGCCCGTTCTCCTGGTCGTGATCGGGGTAGTTCTGGTTCTGCTGCTCTGTGGCCGTCTGATCTATCGGGGTCGCGACCGCTTCATCCCGAATCTGTATGCCCGGGATATCCGGATGTATGAAGACGAATACCGGGCTTTCATCGATCACACGCTTGCCGATCTGCGCCAGTGCAAGATTCCTGACCACCCACTTCTGCGGGAAGCGTCGGAGCTGGCGCTACCGTCCGGACAGAATTCCGATGAACTCCTACTCGATCTGGGGGTCTGGATCGGGTGGTCGACGCGGCTCACAGCGGATGCCTCACGGCGAACCGTCTATGGCTTCGACACGTTCGAAGGTCTCGTCGAAGACTGGCAAGTAGACGACCAAACGGTGGTCAAGAGTGGGACCTTCTCGCTATCGGAGCCGCTCGCGCAGCGACTCATGGAGGGCACCGGTGTCCATCTCGTCGACGGGGTGCCAGCTCCGCTCGGCCGCGCGGTGGAATTCGTCAAGGGCAGCACGTACGACACCTTGGCGCCCTTCCTGGCGGCGCGGCCCGCGGCCCCGATCAGGCTTTTCCATATGGATTTGGATACCTATGAGAGCTGCCTGCATGCGCTGGAGACCTGCAAGGAGCACTTCGTCGAGGGGTCGATTCTGGTCTTCGACGAATACCTGGTCACAAACGGCGAAATGCGTGCGTTCTATGAGTTCCAGCGTCGCTACGGTCTCGAATGGCGCTACCGGGCCTGGGGTCTCGAGATCTGGGAAATGAACGTCGAGATGGTCACCTCGCGCTGGAAGCGCCTGATGTACTACCTCGTCGCTATCGCGATCTATTGGACCGTCGGCGGCGGGAGCTACACGTGGGCCGTGTGGGACAAGCGGTTCTGGCGATTCTGGCTCGGCGCACCGATCGGTGACATCGCATTCATGCTCGGTGCGGCCGGACAGCGAAAGTCGGTGAGCCTGGAGCTGACCGGGCTCGGTGAGCTGGCCCGGAGCCACCGATCCGGCTGAACCGGAACGTGCGCGTCAATTTTTCGCAAGTGAAGGACATGACAGTCAGCGACCATTATCGTGTGGCCCTGGTCAGAAGCCCTGAAGAGTGGAGAGGACCGTTGCGTGGGCATTAACGCTGGACTGGTGCGGGTTGTGGATGCGCTGCCGGGCATGAATCGGATCCGGGCCGTCCAACGCGCCCTTGCAAGCCGGCCGAAGCCTGTGTATCTGGAGATCGGGGTTTCGCGCGGACAGGCGTTCCAGCGGATCAGCGCCGACGTGAAGCTCGCCGTCGACCCGAAGTTCAATCTCACTGCGCGCACGCGGGAACTCGCTGACGCCGGCGGTCGCGAGACTCATTACTTCGAGACCACCAGCGACGCCTTCTTCGAAGAACAGGCGGATTTTCTCGTCAGACACCCGATCGACGTCGCTCTCATCGACGGGTTGCACACCTACGAGCAGGTGGTGCGCGATGTCGAGAAGACGCTCCGCTATCTGCGCGACGACGGCGTCATCTTCCTGCATGACTGCAACCCTCCCTTCGAACTCGCCGGCCGTCGCGCGGAGTCGTGGGAAGCCCATATGGAATCGCAAAAAGGAAAACCCTTGGCGATCGGGATCTGGAATGGCGACGTCTGGAAAGCGATCGTCCATCTGCGTAGCACCCGTCCTGACCTCGTGGTAGGCGTGTTCAAATGCGACCAGGGTCTCGGGTTCGTTCGTAAGGGAAAGCCTGAATCGACACTGCCCTACACGGTGCAGCAGGTGGAGGCGCTCACGTACGCGGACCTCAAGGCCGACCGCAAGCGCCTGCTGAACCTGAAGTCGCCCAGGTACGTCGGCGAATTTCTCAAAGAGAGCGCTGGATCTCCCCGTAACTGAAGGAATCGGTCCAGCGCGCTTCGGCGATCACACTCCGTTTATCGGGAACTGAGAAGGGCCACATACCCGCGATGAAGTTTGTGCTGGCGACCTGGGGCAGTCGCGGTGACATCGAGCCCAGCCTTGCTGTTGGTCGTGAATTGGTGCGCCGAGGCCATGACGTGACGATGGCGGTGCCGCCCGACCTGGTCGGCTTCACCGAGGCGGCCGGACCGATGGCAGTCGCATTCGGGCCGAACTCGAAGGGCATTCTGGATGCGCACCGAGAATTCTGGACCTGTTTCTTCCGCAACCCGTGGCGGATTCGGCGGCTGATCGACGCGCGGGTCGAAATCGCCGGCCCCTTGCTGCGCGGTTGGCAGGAGATGAGCACGACGTTGATGTCGCTGGCCGACGATGCCGACCTCATCTTCACCGGCATCAATTTCGAGGATGCCGCCGCGAATGTGGCTGAGTACTACGACATTCCGCTGGCCACCTTGCACTACTTCCCGCTGCGCCCAAACAGTCAGGTCTTGTCCTTCCTGCCGAAGTGGCTTGGCCGCTCGGCGGTGGCGGCGTTCTGGTGGGTGTCGTGGCGGGGGACGAAGAAGGTCGAGGACACCCAGCGACGTGAGCTGGGCCTGCCGAAGTCGACGGGATCCGCACCGCGACGGATCACCCAGCGTGGATCGTTGGAGATCCAGGCCTACGACGAGGCGTGCTTTCCCGGGCTGGCAACGGAATGGGCGGATTACCGAAAGCAACGGCCCTTCGTCGGGACCCTGACGCTGGAATTGGCGACCGAGTCCGATGACGAGATCGCGTCCTGGATCGCCGCGGGAACGCCGCCGATCTTCTTCGGATTCGGCAGCATCCCGGTCGAGTCTCCGGCCGACACCGTCGCGATGATCAGCGCAGCCTGTGCGCGATTAGGTGAACGGGCACTGGTCGGCGCGGCCGGATCCGATTTCAGCGACGTGCCTCACCCGGAAAACGTCAAGATCGTCGGCACGATGAACTATGCGACGGTCTTTCCCGCCTGTCGTGCGATTGTCCACCATGGCGGCTCGAGTACCACGCCCATCGTGATGCGGGCCGGAGTTCCGCAGCTGATCCTCTATTGGGACATGGTTCACGCGGTGTACGGAGCGGCCGTCAAGCGGTTGAAGGTGGGTACTGCGCGACGTTTCTCGACAGCCACCGAAGAGTCGTTGGTGGCCGACCTGCGCACCATCCTCGCGCCGGACTACGTCGACAGGGCACGCGAGCTCGCGGCCAAGATCACCCCAGCCTCACAAAGCGCCGCCGCTGCCGCGGATCATTTGGAGAGTCTCGTCCGCTTGCGACAGGCCCGGTGAGCCGGCCGCTCCCGTGGGGCGGTGCGGTGAGCGCATGCATCTTTGCCGCACGGACAGCTGCAACCGGGGGACTGGCGGGTTTAGCACGCAAGTGACGCTCGTTTCGTCAGTGTCAGCGCACTTAGCCGCGATTGCTGGATCGCGTCGGCGCCATAGTGATGTGGCTCACACCCAACTCCGTGACAGCGGTCACACGGGGCAGTAAGGTTTCGAAAGCTCTTACTCGCATGTCAATAACGGATGGTCGGAGGCCTGGTGAGCGTCAACCCTTTTGACGACGACAGCGGCAGCTTTTTCGTGTTGGTCAACGACGAAGACCAGCACAGCCTGTGGCCGGTGTTTGCCGACGTTCCGGCTGGCTGGCGGGTGGCCTACGGCGAAGCGGAGCGCGCCGCGTGTCTGGATTACATCGAGCAGAACTGGACCGACATCCGGCCCAGGACGCTACGCGAGAGGTTGGCAGCGGCAGCTCCTGCCCAAGAATCTGCGTAGGTGGCAAGGCAACCAATGGGACTTGAAAATGGCGCCTTACCGCTGACGCGCGCGCAGCTGGACATCTGGCTGGCCCACGAAACGGGTCATCAGTCCGGTGCCGAGTGGCAAGCCGGCTTGCTGATGAAGATCGACGGCGAGCTGGACCTGGAGGTCCTTGAGTGGACGGTCCGGCGGGTGACGCAGGAGGCTGAACCGATCCGGGCCGCGTTCTTCGAGGAGGACGGCCAGGTCTACCAGCGGGCGATCGACTATCCCGACATCGAGCTGGAGATCTACGACCTGAGCGGTTCGGACGATCCGACTCTGGCTGTCCAGGAAACGGCATTGTCGATTCAACGCACGCCATTGCCGCTTACCGGGCCGCTGTTCAGATACGCGGTATTCCGCACGGGTCCCGCGGAACTGTACACATTCGCTTGTTTTCACCACATTGTGATCGATGCGGCCGGTATTGGACTGGTCGGTAACCGTATCGCATCGGTTTATTCTGCCGTCGCCGCAGGTGAACCAATTCCGCCCGCCTTCTTTGGTTCACTGCAGGACTTGGTCGATTGCGAATCGGAATACGAAGCTTCCGACACCTATCGCGACGATGAAGCGTATTGGACCAATAACCTGCCACCGGAAAGCGACTCGAAATCCGGTTTGATGGAAACCGCGAGTGAGCGTGATCCGAATTGGCAGTCGGTGCCAGTGCAGCTGGACCCTGAGGTATTGCGCCGCGTCCAAGGGTTGTCGGATGCGTGGAACATCCCACGTGCATCGGTGATCATCGCGGCGTGCGCGCTGCTGGTGCGCGACCACTGTGCCCAAGGCTCGGAAGTGGTCCTCGACCTGCCCGTGAGCCGGCGGGTGGTTGCGGAGTCGAAGACGTTGCCGGGCATGCTCGCCGGCGTGGTGCCGTTGGTGCTCAACCTCGTCGCCGGGTCCACCGTCAAGGATCTTTGTGGGCATGTCGACGGACGCATCCAGGAAGCGCTGTTGCGGCAGAGATATCCGGTGCCGGCCCTCGAACGCAAAATTCATCACCGTGGTGTGGCGCAATCATCTGACCGAGTGGTCATCGATATCTTCCCGATGGCATTCTCGGTTGACTTCGGTGGTATCCCGGCAACTGCGTCGATGACCAATTCGTCGTTTGTGGGCGGGTTTGGATTTGTTTTCTCCGGCGTCGGCCACGACCTTTTTCTCAGCACTTTGGGTTCCGGGCTTTTCTCGGATATGGAAGTCGCCGATTTGGCCTGGCGGTTGGAGCAGGTGCTGGAGGTCATGGCCGCCGACCCGACTCGACCGTTGTCGTCGGTGGACGTCCTTGATGCCCCCGAGCGTGATCGGCTGGAAACGTGGGGGAACCGGGACGCGTTGACCGCCCCGGTCAGCACGCCGCTGACGATCGCTGAAGCGTTCGCTGCACAGGCGGTGCAAACCCCGGACGCGCAGGCGCTGACCTGCCAGGGCGCCTCGATGACGTACCGCGACCTCGATGCGGAGACCGACCGGTTGGCGCGCGTGCTCGCTGCCAGTGGCGTGGGCCCGGGAAAACGAGTGGCACTGTTGTTGCCTCGGGCGTCCGAAGCCATCGTGGCGATGTTGGCGGTCGTGAAGACCGGAGCGGCCTATGTGCCGATCGACCCGGCAGTGCCGGCGACGAGGATGCAGTTCGTACTCGCCGACTCCACGCCGACCGTCGTGCTCACCAACACGGCCTTGGCTGATCTGCTCGACGGACAAGACCTGCGAATTATCGCCATCGACGATCTTGCGAACTCGGGCGCCGAAACCTCCACCGGCGCAGCACTATCAAGCCCGCGTGCCGACGACGTCGCCTACATCATCTACACCTCCGGTACCACAGGTACTCCGAAGGGCGTGGCGATCCCGCACGGGAACGTGACTCGGCTGCTCGAAACGTTGAATGCCGACCTGGATCTGGCGGGGCAGGTGTGGTCGCAATGCCATTCACTGGCTTTCGACTTTTCGGTGTGGGAGATCTGGGGAGCACTGCTCTACGGTGGCCGTGTCGTGGTGGCGCCCGACGCGGTGGTCCGCTCGCCGGAGGACTTGCACGCACTGCTGGCTGCCGAGCAGGTCACGATGCTCAGTCAGACGCCGTCGGCGTTCTATGCCCTGCAGGCCGCCGCGGAGACGCAGCCGGAACTCGCCGATCAGCTCACGCTCAAAGCAGTGGTATTCGGTGGGGAAGCGCTTGAGCCGCAACGCCTTCGGGCGTGGCGGAAGATGCACCCGGTGGCACCGCGTCTGATCAACATGTATGGCATCACCGAGACGACGGTGCACGCGTCGTTCCGCGAGATCGTGGACGCAGATCTCGACAGTGTGGTCAGCCCGATCGGAGTGCCGCTGCGCCACCTCGGCTTCTTCGTCCTCGACAGCTGGATGCGCCTCGCGCCGACCGGTGTCGTCGGCGAGTTGTACGTGGCGGGCGCCGGTCTGGCACAAGGCTACGTCGGGCGTGCTGGTTTGTCGGCGACCCGGTTCGTCGCCTGTCCGTTCGGGAATCCCGGCGAGCGGATGTATCGCACAGGGGATCTCGCCTACTGGGCTGCCGACGGACAGCTGCGATATATGGGGCGTGCCGACGAGCAGGTCAAGATTCGCGGCTATCGCATCGAGCTTGGCGAGGTGCAGGCGGCATTGGCCGGGGTGGATGGCGTGAAGCAGGCGGTGGTGATCGCCCGCGAGGACCGCCCCGGCGACAAGCGTCTGGTGGGCTACTTTACCGGCGATGCGGATCCGGTCGCCGTGCGGACCATGATGGCCGAGAAGCTGCCCGCCTACATGGTTCCCACTGCTGTTGTCGTGATGGATGCACTGCCGCTGACGGTCAACGGCAAACTCGATACCAAAGCCTTGCCCGCGCCCGAATATCAGGCTGTCGACAGCTATACCGCGCCGACCGATGCGGTGGAGGAGATTCTGGCCGGCATCTACGCCCAAGTCCTCGGGCTGGACAAGGTCGGGGTCGACGAGTCGTTCTTCGAGCTCGGTGGCGACAGCATTCTGTCGATGCAGGTGGTGGCCCGCGCCCGTGCCGCGGGTGTGCTGTGCCGGCCAAGGGACATTTTTGTCGAGCAGACCGTGGCCCGGCTGGCCGCCGTGGCGACAGTGGCCGACGGTGACACCGACGGAAGCGACAGCGGGGTCGGTCCGGTTTCGGCCACTCCGATCATCCGTTGGCTGGAAAGCCTTGAAAACTCCGGTATTTCGATCGATCAGTTCAATCAGACCGTGGTGGTACAAGCCCCAACAGGTGCCGGCGAGGCTGATGTCATCGCGATGCTCCAAGCCTTGCTGGATCGGCATGCCATGCTGCGCCTGCGGGTCTCCGACGACGGTGTCGGTGGCTGGTCGCTTGACGTGCCTGAGGCCGGGACGATCGACGCCCGTGACTGCTTGCACACCGTCGATGCGCTGACCGATGAGGCGATGGCCGAGGCCCAGGCGCGGCTGAACCCGCGCGCCGGCTTGATGATCAGTGCGCTGTGGGTGGTGTCCACCGGACGGCTGGTGGCAATCGTTCATCACCTCGCCGTCGACGGCGTTTCCTGGCGAATTCTTCTGGAAGACTTGAACATTGCCTGGTCTCAGCATCGCGCCGACCAGGACGTGTTCTTGCCGGAGACAGGGACCTCGTTTGCTCGCTGGACATCGGTGCTCGCCGAATACGCGCGCGAGCCCGGTGTGGTCGAGCAGGCCGAGACGTGGCGGCAGATCGAGGCTGTGCGCTCGGCGCTGCCGGCGGTCGGGCGCGGCGTGGAAACGATGGCCACGGCGGGGAACGCGTCGATGGACCTGGATGTCGCGACCACGCGGATGCTGCTCGGTGAGGTACCCACAGCGTTCCACGCCGGGGTGCACGAAATCCTTTTGATCGCATTCGGATTGGCGGTTGCCGAGTTTTTGGGCGCCGGTGACGAGCAGATCGCCATCGACGTGGAGGGCCACGGCCGCAACGACGAGTTGGCGGGCGAGACTGACGTTATCGACCTGTCCCGCACGGTGGGATGGTTCACCGCCAAATATCCGGTTTCGTTGACGGTCGGTGGACTGGATTGGGCACAGGTTCTGGCCGGCGGGCCGGCGTTGGGCGCGCTTGTCAAGAACGCCAAGGAACAACTACGCACCCTCCCCGACGGTTTGACCTACGGGGCGCTGCGCTATCTGAACGACGACGTCGACCTGGACGGGGACGACCCGTCGATCGGGTTCAACTACCTGGGCCGCCTGGGTTCGACGGCCGCCGAGGCGTCCGACGAACCGGCCGATGCATGGCAGATCTGCTGGGATGGCCTGTCTGACATCAACCCCAACACGAAGCTGTCGATGCCGCTGGTGCACACGGTCGAACTCAACGCCGGCACCGTCGACACCGACGCCGGCCCGTCCCTGCGCGCCGGCTGGACCTGGGCGCCGTCCCTGCTGACGGATGCTCAGGTCAACCGACTGAGCGAATTGTGGTTCGACGCCCTGACCGGGATCTGCGCCCACGTGCGTGGCGGCGGGGGTGGGTTGACGCCCTCAGATCTCGCCGTCAGCCTCAGCCAGCAGCAGATCGACGTGTTCGCCCGGCAATACCGCATCGCTGACGTGTTGCCGCTGACCCCGTTGCAGCAGGGTCTTCTGTTCCTCGCCGGCGCCGCGAACGGCACCGACGATGTGTATGCGACGCAGCTGAATATCACCGTGGCCGGCCCGCTCGACCAGCACCGGCTTCGCGAGGCGGTGCAGACGATGCTCACCAGGCATCCCAACCTGGCCGCCAGCTTCACCGCACAGTTCGGCGAGCCGGTGCAGATCATCCCGGCTGATCCGGTGGTTCCCTGGCAATACGTCGAGCTCGACACCGATGGTGCCGACGCCGCGCAGCAGATCGCGGAGGTGTGTGCTGCCGAGCGCGTCGCAGTCTGCGACCTTGCCTCCGGCGCTCCGGTGTTCCGGGCGGCGTTGATCCGTGCCGCAAAAGACGAGTACCGGTTTGTGCTTACCAATCACCACATCGTGTTGGACGGCTGGTCGCTACCGGTCCTGCTGGGGGAGATATTCGCGGGGTATTACGGGCAGCGGCTGCCCGCGCCGGTGCCGTATCGCCGGTTCGTCGATTGGCTGGCCGAGCAGGATCTGGATGCCGCGAGGGCGGCCTGGGGTGGGGTGCTGGCCGGTTTTGACACGCCAACTTTTGTCGGCGCGCCAGACCGAATGGGGTTGGGGCAGCACGGCGTTGCCTTCCACCGGGTGCCTGAGCAGACCACGCAGGCCATCGGCGAGCTCGCCCGAGCGCACCACACCACCGTCAGCGTCGTGTTGCAGAGCGCGTTCGCGCAGGTTCTGTGCCAGCTGACCGGTCAGCGAGATGTCGTTTTCGGCACCGCGGTCTCAGGTAGGCCGGCCGAGCTGCCCGGCGCCGACTCGATGGTGGGCCTGCTGATCAACACGGTGCCGGTGCGCGGACGCATCACGACGGCGACCACCACTGCCGACCTGCTCGATCAGCTGCACGGTGCCCACAACGACACACTTGAGCACCAGCACTTGGCGCTCAGCGAGATTCACCGCATCACCGGTCACGACCAGTTGTTCGACGCCATGTTCGCGTACGAGAACTACCCGATCGACGCCAGCAAGTTGACCGGCGACCAGGATTTGGCCGTCACCGACATCGCCGCTCACGAATACAACCACTACCCGCTGGTTGTGCTTGCCAACCCGGGCCGCGAACTGGAGCTTCACGTCCAATTCGACACCGACGTGTTCGACGCGGCCGGCATCGAAACACTGGTCGAGCGATTCAACCGGGTATTAGCGGCGATGGCTGCCGACCCGACACGGCCGTTGTCGTCGATGGACCTTCTGGACTCCGATGAGCACGCCCGCCTGGACGAGTGGGGCAACCGGGCGGTGCTGTCGCAGCCGGAGCCCACATCCGCGTCGATTCCGGCGTTGTTCGCCGCGCAGGTCGCCTGCATCCCGGAGGCGGTTGCGGTCACCTTCGGTGATCGTTCGTGCACATACCGCGAGCTCGATGAGGCCGCGGACCGGTTAGCGCATCTGCTGGCCGGCCAGGGTGCTGGCCCGGGTGAGTATGTGGCGCTGCTGATGCCCCGGTCGATCGAGGCGATCGTCGCGATCATGGCGGTGCTGAAAACCGGCGCGGCTTACGTGCCGATCGACCCGGCGGTGCCGGCGGCCCGGATTGAATTCGTCCTCGGTGACGCTGCACCGATTGCCGCGATCACCACTGCCGCTCTGGCGGATCGGCTGGCCGGCTGCGGTGTGGCGGTCATCGATGTTGCGGACCTGAACGACTATGTTGCCGACGCCCAACACAGCACCGCGCTGGCGACGCCGGCTCCCGATGATGTGGCTTACATCATCTACACCTCGGGCACCACGGGAACCCCCAAGGGCGTGGCCATTCCGCATCGCAACGTGATCCGGTTGCTCGACACCCTGGGCGCCGACCTGGATTTGGCGGGTCAGGTGTGGACGCAGTGTCATTCGTCGGCCTTTGACTTCTCCGTGTGGGAGATCTTCGGCGCGCTGCTGGGTGGCGGCCGGTTGGTGGTGGTGCCAGAAGAGGTGATCCGTTCTCCGGAGGAGCTTCTCGCGCTGCTGGTCGCCGAAGAGGTCACTGTTCTGAGCCGGACCCCGTCCGCGTTTTATGCGCTGCAGAACGTCGATGCGCAACGCTGGTGGGAACGAGCGACCACGGCGTTCGAACGTGAAGTGCTGCACTGGCTCGGGTGGCCCCAATTGCGAACGCTTGGTGAGGAATACCAGCTCAAACTGCAGATGGTGGTGTTCGGCGGTGAAGCGCTAGAACCGCACCGTCTTGGGACGTGGCTGGACAATCACCCGGGTCTGCCGCGGCTGATCAACATGTATGGGATCACCGAGACGACGGTGCATGCCTCGTTGCGGCGGCCGATCGCCGCAGCCGACGTCGAGAGCACTGTCAGCCCGATCGGAGTGCCGCTGGCCAGTCTTGGTTTTTTTGTTCTGGATGGGTGGCTGCGGCCGGTGCCGGCCGGTGTGGTCGGGGAGCTGTATGTGGCCGGTGCCGGGCTGGCGTATGGATACGTGCGCCGGGCCGGGTTGACCGCGACGCGTTTTGTCGCCAGTCCGTTTGGGCGTCCAGGCACGCGGCTGTACCGCACCGGAGACCTGGTGTCGTGGGGCGCCGACGGGCAGCTGCGCTACATCGGGCGCGCCGATGAGCAGGTCAAGATCCGCGGGTATCGCATCGAGCTGGGCGAAGTGCAGGCGGCCTTGGCCGGACTGGATGGCGTGGCACAGGCGGCGGTGGTCGCTCGTGAGGACCGACCCGGTGACAAGCGTCTGGTGGGGTATGTGACCGCGGCTTCAGCCCCCCTGGACCCGACCGCGCTGCGGACCGAGCTGGCTGACCGACTCCCGGCCTATATGGTGCCGGCCGGCGTCGTGGTACTCGACACGATGCCGATGACCGTCAACGGAAAACTCGACCAGCGCGCCCTGCCGGCGCCGGACTATCGGGACACCGACGGTTACCGCGCTCCGGCAACCGCAGTCGAGGAGATCCTGGCCGGCATCTTTGCCCAAGTGTTGGATGTGGAACGCGTCGGTGTGGAGCAGTCGTTCTTCGATCTGGGTGGCGATTCGCTCTCGGCGATGCGCCTGATCGCAGCGGTCAATTCCGGTCTGAACGCGGGTCTTTCGGTGCGGACGTTGTTTGATGCGCCCTCGGTGGCCCAATTGGCGCTCCTCATCGGAGGTGAGGGTGAGCGACTGGCACCGCTGGTGCCGGTGGAGCGGCCCGCGGTGATTCCGTTGTCGTTCTCCCAGAACCGGTTGTGGTTCCTTGACCAATTGCAGGGGCCCTCGCCGACGTACAACATGCCGTTGGCATTGCGGCTGAAGGGGACTCTGAATGCCGACGCGCTGGGCGCGGCGATGGCCGACGTCGTCGCCCGTCACGAAAGCTTGCGGACGCTGTTCGCAGCACCTGCTGGCGTACCACAGCAGGTGGTGCTGCCCGCCGAGCAGGCTGACTTTGGCTGGGAAATCATCGATGCCGCGGATTGGTCGGAAGGCCAACTGAGCGAAGCCATCGGCGCTGCGGCGCGTCACGCATTCGACCTCGCAGCCGAAATCCCCTTGCACGTATCGCTTTTCCGCATTGCCGACGATGACCACGCGGTGGTGGCGGTGGCGCACCATATCGCCGCCGACGGCCTGTCGGCCGCCCCGATGGTGAAAGACCTGGGCATTGCCTATGTCTGCCGGTGCCTGGGGATCGCACCCATGTGGTCCGAATTGCCAGTGCAGTACGTGGATTACACGTTGTGGCAGCGCGCGCAATTCGGAGACTTCGATGACCAGGACAGCTTGATCGCCGGGCAGCTCGCCTACTGGCAGGATGCGTTGGCGGGGATGCCTGACCGACTGCAGTTGCCGACGGACCGGCCGTATCCGCCGGTGGCCGACCAAAGCGGCGCAAGCATCTCGGTGCACTGGCCCATCGAGTTGCAGCAGCGGATAGCTCAGATGGCTCGTAAGCACAATGCGACAAGCTTCATGGTGATGCAGGCGGCGTTGGCGGTGTTGTTGGCCAAGCTCTCCGCGAGTTCTGATGTGGCGGTGGGGTTCCCGATCGGGGGACGCCGGGACGCTGCTCTCGACGACTTAGTCGGGTTTTTTGTCAACACCCTGGTGTTGCGCGTCGATGTGGGTGGTGACCCAACCGTCGCCGAATTGCTGGCGCAGGTGCGCACTCGCAGCCTGGCCGCCTATGAACACCAGGACGTGCCCTTCGAGGTGGTCGTCGACAGGGTGAACCCGACGAGATCACTGACCCACAGCCCGCTGGTTCAGGTGATGATGGGTTGGCGCAGCCTGCCGGGCGAGGCCAGCGACGAGATCGCCATGGCTCTAGGCGATCTGCAAGTCACCCAGATTGAGGTCGAAACCGGGACCGCACGCGTGGATCTGGCGTTTTCGTTCAATGAACGCGTGACCCAGGCCGGCGAACCTGCCGGGCTCTCCGGGCTGGCCGAATTCCGTACCGATGTGTTCGACGCGGCCACCATCGAGACGATGCTGGAGCGGTTGCAGCGGGTGTTGGTCGCGATGACCGACGACCCGGAACGGCTGCTGTCATCCCTGGATGTGCTCGATGAGGCTGAGCTTTCCCGGCTTGATGAATTCGGCAACCGTGCCGTGCTGACCGAGCCGGCATCGACAGAAACCTCGATCCCGGAGCTGTTCGCCGCCCTGGTCACCCGCGCACCGGATGCCGTTGCGCTGACCTCCGGCACCGTTTCGATGACCTACCGCGAGCTCGAAGAATCGGCTAACCGCTACGCGCACCTGCTTTCTGGCCGCGGTGTCGGCGCCGGGGATTGTGTGGCGCTACTGCTGGACCGCTCGGCGGAAGCCGTCGTCGTCATGCTGGCCGCGCTGAAGGTCGGTGCTGCCTACCTTGCGATCGATCCCGCGCTGCCTGAGGCCCGTATCGAGTTCATGCTCGACGATGCCGCGCCGGTCGCCGTCGTCACCACCGACGCGCTGCGGCAGCGGCTGCACGGTCACGATGTCGCGGTCATCGATATCGACGATCCCGAGGCCGATCGCCAGTCCAACGCTGCGTTGCCGGCGCCGTCTGCCGACAACATCGCGTACCTCATCTACACCTCGGGCACGACCGGCACTCCCAAAGGTGTTGCGCTGAGCCATCGTAACTTGGGTCACCTGGCAGCCTCCGCGCATCCGGCGCTGCCGGCCGACCAGGTCTGGACGCAGTGTCACTCGTACGCGTTCGACTTCTCCGTGTGGGAGATCTGGGCCGCACTGCTCGGCGGCGGTCGGCTGGTTGTGGTTCCGGATTCGGTGGTCCGCTCACCGGATGATTTCCATGACTTGTTGGTCAGCGAACACGTCAACGTGCTGACCCAAACCCCCTCGGCGGCAGCCGCATTGAGCCCGCAGGGGTTGGAGTCGGTGGCGCTGCTGCTCGGCGGTGAGGCCTGCCCGCCGGAGGTGGTCGACCAGTGGGCGCCGGGACGGGTTGTGATCAACGCCTACGGCCCCACCGAAGTGACCGTGTACGCGTCGATGAGCGCGCCTTTGATCGTGGGCGCCGAGGTCCCGATCGGCGCGCCGCCACCGACGGTCGCACTGTTCGTTCTCGACGAGCGGATGCAGCCGGTGCCCCAGGGGGTTGTCGGCGAGCTGTACGTGGCCGGCCGCGGTGTGGGCGTTGGTTATATCGGCCGAACGGATTTGACGGCTTCGCGGTTTGTGGCTTGCCCGTTCGGCGAGCCGGGGCAGCGCATGTATCGCACAGGCGATCTCGTGCGGTGGCGTGCCGACGGACAATTGCAGTACCTGGGTCGCGCTGATGAGCAGGTCAAGATTCGCGGGTACCGGATCGAGCCCGGCGAGGTTCAGGCCGCACTCGCCGGTCTGGACGGGGTCAACCAGGCAGTGGTCATCGCTCGCAATGACCAGCCCGGTGACCCACGTCTAGTGGGCTACTTCACCGGCACAGCGGATCCGGTCAAGATTCGGATCGCGTTGGCTGAGCAACTGCCTGCCTACATGGTTCCGGCTGCGGTGATCGAGTTGTCGGCGCTGCCGCTGACGGTCAGCGGCAAGCTCGACCGTCGAGCCCTGCCCGCGCCCGATTTCCAGGACACCGAAAACTACCGTGCGCCAAGCACACCCATCGAAGAGATTCTGGCGGGCATCTTCGCCCAGGTGCTGGGCATTCAGACGGTCGGTGTCGACGACTCGTTCTTTGACCTGGGTGGTGATTCGCTGTCGGCCATGCGCCTGATCGCCGCGGTGAACAACAGCCTGGGTTCGGGTCTTGCGGTCCGGGTGTTGTTCGAGACACCCACCATCGCGCAGCTGGCGCTACGTGTCTCCGGCGACGAAACTCGTTCCGAGCCACTGGTCGCCGGACCGCGGCCCGACATCGTGCCGCTGTCGTTCGCGCAGAATCGGCTGTGGATAGTCGATCAGCTCCAAGGGCCGTCACCGATCTACAACCTGCCGGTGGCCTTGCGGCTGCGGGGCGAGCTCGACGCCGATGCGCTCGGCGCCGCGCTGACCGACGTTGTGGGCCATCAGGAGAGCCTGCGTACCCGGTTCCCGGCGGTCGAAGGTGTGGCTCAGCAGCTTGTCGTCACCACCGATGTCGCCGACTTCGGCTGGTCCGTCATCGACGCCACCAGCTGGTCGGATGCCGAGCTGGCCGACGCCATTGAGGCGGCGACACGCTACACGTTCGACCTGGCGACTGAAATCCCCATGCGTGCCACGCTTTTCCGCGTCGCCGGCGATGAACATGTACTGGTGGCCGTGGTGCACCATATCGCCGCCGACGGCTGGTCCATCGCGCCGCTGGTGCGGGATCTTGGTGTCGCATACGCCAGCCGGTCGGTCGGCGAGGCTCCCGGATGGGCCGATCTGGCGGTGCAGTACGTCGACTACACACTGTGGCAGCGCGCGCGACTCGGCGACCTGACCGACGCCGACAGCCGTATTTCCGCCGAGCTGGCCTACTGGGAAGACGCGCTGGCCGGGATGCCCGAGCAGTTGCAGCTACCCACCGACCGGCCGTACCCGATGGTCGCCGACTACCGCGGCGCCCGGCTGGATGTGGAGTGGCCGGCGGAATTGCAGCAGCAGGTGACGCGGGTGGCTCGCGAGCACAATGCGACGCCCTTCATGGTGATTGAGGCCGCGCTGGCGGTGCTGCTGTCCAAGCTGTCCGCCAACAACGATGTGGCGGTTGGGTTCCCGATGGCAGGCCGGGCTGACACCGCGCTGGATGAGCTGGTCGGCTTCTTCGTCAACACCTTGGTGTTGCGCGTCGACCTGACCGGAAATCCGACCTTTGCCGATCTGCTGGCTCAGGTGCGCCGCCGCAGCCTGTCCGCCTACGAGCACCAGGATGTGCCGTTCGAGGTGCTGGTGGAGCGGCTCAAGCCGACTCGCAGCATGGCGCACCACCCGCTGGTACAGGTGGTGTTGGCCTGGCAGAACTTCGGCTGGCAGGCGGCTGACGCCGCCGGCCTGTCGCTTGGTGACCTGCGGGTCGAGCCGATGGCCGTGGATACCCAGACAGCCCGCATGGATCTCACCTTCACCCTGGGCGAACGCTGGGACGACGCCGGTGATCCCGTCGGGATCGGTGGTGGCGTCGAATTCCGCACCGACGTATTCGATTCCGCCACAATCCAGAACCTCGTCGATCGGTTGCATCGGGTGCTGACCGAGTTGACCGCCGATCCGGCTCAACGGATGTCGGCACTGGATGTTCTGGACGGCGCCGAGCACGCCCGACTCGACGAGGTCGGCAACCGTGCGGTGCTGACCCAGTCGGTGCACACCTCGGAGACGATCGCGTCGATGTTCGCCGCGGCGGCGGCACGCACCCCCGACGCGTCGGCGGTCACCTTCGAGGGCCAGTCGATGACGTACCGCGAACTCGACGAGGCGGCCACCCGCGCTGCGCACGTATTGGCCAGCCGCGGTGCAGGTCCCGGTCAGCGGGTGGCGCTGTTGCTGCCGCGCTCGGCCGAGGCGATCGTGGCGATGGTGGCGACCGTCAAGACCGGGGCAACCTATGTGCCGATCGATCCCTCGGTACCAGAGCAGCGCCGGCAGTTCGTGCTCGGCGACTCCGAGCCGGTGGCCGTGGTCACCACGGCGGCTCTGGCGGAACTGCTTGACGGACATGACCTCTCGGTCATTGACGCCAACGACCTGATCGACCCGGCGGTGGACACGGCCGCGAGGCTGCCAGGCCCGCAGGCCGACGACGTCGCGTACATCATCTACACCTCTGGCACCACCGGAATGCCCAAGGGTGTTGCGATCCCGCATCGTAACGTGATTCGGCTGCTGAAGACTCTGGACGCCGACATGGACATGGAGGGGCTCGCCTGGTCGCAGTGCCACTCCTTGGCATTCGACTTCTCGGTGTGGGAGATCTGGGGTGCGCTGCTCTATGGCGGCCGCGTGGTGGTGGTGCCCGATGCAGTGGTGCGCTCGCCGGAAGATCTGCACGCTCTGCTGGTTTCCGAGCAGGTTGGTGTGCTGAGCCAGACCCCGTCGGCGTTCTATGCGCTGCAGACCGCCGATGTCGCTCATCCTGAGCTCGGCTCTCAGCTGAAGCTCGAGGCCGTCGTGTTCGGCGGGGAAGCGCTTGAACCACAAAAGATGCGGGCGTGGCTGGAGAACCATCCACCAGGCACACCGCGCCTGATCAACATGTACGGCATCACCGAGACCACGGTGCACGCCTCGTTCCGGGAGATCGTCGCTGACGATGCCGACAGTGCCGTCAGCCCCATCGGCATCCCGCTGGGCCATCTCGGCTTCTTCGTCCTCGACACATTGTTGCGGCCGGTGCCGGCGGGCGTCGTCGGTGAGCTGTATGTGGCCGGCGCAGGCGTCGCCGACGGATACATCGGCCGGGCCGGGTTGTCCTCGACCCGATTCGTGGCCTGCCCGTTCGGCGAGCCAGGGGCCCGGATGTACCGCACCGGCGATCTGATGGCGTGGGGCACCGACGGCGAGCTGCGCTACGTGGGCCGCTCGGACGAACAGGTCAAGATCCGCGGCTACCGAATCGAACTCGGGGAAATCCAGGCCGCGCTCAGCGATGTGGACGGTGTCGAGCAGGCGGTCGTCATCGCCCGTGAAGACCGTCCCGGTGACAAGCGCTTGGTCGGGTATGTGACCGGCGACGTCGACCCGGCTGCCGCTCGTGGGGCGCTGGGTGATCGGTTGCCGTCGTACATGGTGCCCACCGCCATCGTCGCGATGGCCGCGCTGCCGCTCACGGTCAACGGAAAGCTGGACACCAAAGCCCTTCCGGCACCGGACTATCAGGACGTCGATGCCTACCGCGCCCCCTCGGACGCGGTGGAGGAAATCCTGGCGGGCATCTACGCCCAGGTCCTCGGGCTCGAGCGGGTCGGTGTCGACGAATCGTTCTTCGAACTTGGTGGCGACAGCATTCTGTCGATGCAGGTGGTCGCACGCGCGCGGGCTGCCGGGGTGCTCTGCAGGCCCCGCGACATCTTCGTCGAACAGACAGTGGCCGGGCTGGCCCGGGTCGCGACTGTCACCGACGACGACAATGACGGCACCGACGAGGGCGTCGGCGAGCTGTCGGTGACGCCAATCATCCAGTGGCTGCACGACGTTCAAGGTCCGGTCGATCAGTTCAACCAGACCGTGTTGATCCAGGCGCCCGTCGGTGTGACCGAGGACGACGTGCTAGTGGTTCTCCAGGCGGTGTTGGACCGGCACGCCATGTTGCGCATGCTCGTCGAGGACGACGGCGCCGGAGGCTGGTCGCTGACGGTGCCTGAGCCGGGATCGGTGGACGCCCACACCTGCCTTCACACGGTTGACGTGTTGTCGGAGGAAGCGGTCACTGAAGCCCGATCCAGGCTGAACCCGGCGACTGGGGCGATGGTGAGCGCGTTGTGGGCACCCCCCACCGGGCAGCTGCTGATGATCGTGCACCATCTCGCCGTTGACGGCGTCTCGTGGCGAATCCTGGTGGAGGACTTCAACCTCGCCTGGGCGCGCCTGCATGGCGGGCAACCTGTCGAATTGCCTGCACCGCGGACATCGTTCGCCCGGTGGGCCTCGATTCTGGCCGAGCACGCGTATCACCCGGATGTGGTCAGCACAGCGCAGCAATGGCGGGACATCGCGGCCATTCCCGCGCCGCTGCCGCCCGTGCAATCGGTCGTCGACACGTACGCCAACGCCGGAAGCCTGTCAGTGGAGCTCGATCACGAGACCACCAGGATGCTGCTCGGCGAAGTGCCCGCCGCCTTCCACGCCGGCATCAACGACATCCTGCTGATCGCATTCGGGTTGGCGCTCACCGAATTCCTCGGCACGGCAGGTTCACCCGTCGTCATCGATGCCGAAGGCCATGGCCGCCAGGAAGAGGTGGCAGATGTCGACTTGTCGCGGACGGTCGGTTGGTTCACCACCAAGTACCCGATAGCGCTCGCGGCGGGCGGCCTGGAGTGGGGGCAGGTGCTGGCCGGTCACGCCGCGCTGGGGCCGATCATCAAGGACGCCAAGGAGCAACTTCGGGCCCTGCCCGACGGATTGACCTACGGTCTGCTGCGTTATCTGAACAGCGATGTGGATCTGGCCGGCGCCGACCCATCGATCGGGTTCAACTATCTGGGCCGCATGAGTGGCGGCGGCGGCCAGATGTCCGGTGACTACTGGGAGATCCGCGAGGACGGCTGGAAGGTGGCGGGTGCGGCAGCCGCCGTCCCTATGCCACTCATGCACACTCTCGAACTGAACGCAGGCACGGTGGAAACTCTTGACGGCCCTCGCCTTCGGGCCGGCTGGACATGGGCGCTGTCGGCCTTGGACCACGCTCAGGTCACCCGCCTGTCCGGGCTGTGGTTCGACGCCCTGGCCGGCATCTGTGCGCACGTCCACGGCGGCGGCGGGGGATTGACGCCGTCGGATATCGCGCCTGCACCGCTGAGTCAGCGGGAGATCGACGAACTGTGCCAGACGCACGACGTCGCCGACATCCTTCCGTTGACTCCACTGCAGCAGGGATTGCTGTTCCACGCCAACGTCGCTCACAGCTCCGGCGATGACGTGTATGCGGTGCAGCTGGATCTCACATTGAGCGGGCGGCTCGATCCTTACCGCCTACGCGAAGCCGTGCAGGCGGTGGTGACCCGGCATCCCAACTTGGCGTCGCGATTTGTCGACAGGTTCGACATACCGGTACAGATTCTCTCGGCCCATCCCGAAATACCTTGGCACCACGTGGAACTGGAACCCGGGGTCGATGTCGACGAGCAGATCGCACGCATCTGTGCTGACGAGCGTGCTGCCGTCTGTGACTTGGCCGGCCAGCTGCCGATCCGTGCACTACTGATCCGCACGGCACCTAACCAGCACCGGTTCATCTTGACCAATCATCACATCGTGCTGGACGGGTGGTCACTGCCGCTGGTGCTGGGCGAAGTGTTCGCTGGGTACTACGGTCAGCGATTGCCCGCCGCAGTGCCGTACCGCCGATTCGTCAGTTGGCTGGCGGAGCGTGATCTGGAAGCTTCGCGTGCGGTGTGGCGGCAAGCGTTGGCTGGGCTTGACTCACCGACTTTGGTTGCCCCGCAAGCGCTATCGGCGCGCGGCGGGCGAAACGTCACTTCGCTCCTGGTATCCGAGGAGACCACCCGCGCGCTGGGCGAGTTGGCGCGAATGTCTCAGACCACCGTCAGCACGGTTTTGCAGGGTGCCTTTGCGCAATTGCTGATGGCGTTGACGGGTCAGCATGACGTTGTCTTCGGCTCGGTTGTCTCGGGCCGGCCAGACGAGGTGGCCGGCGTGGATGCGATGGTGGGTCTGTTGATCAACACCGTGCCGGTGCGAGCCGCCGTCACACCGACAACCACGACCGCCGATCTGCTGGCTCAACTGCAGAATGCTCGCAACCAGACGATTGAGCATGAACACCTGGGGCTCAACGAGATTCACCACTCCACCGGCCATCGACAACTATTCGACACCGTGTTCGTTTACGAGAATTACCCGACCGATGCCGCCGCACTGGCGGGTGCGGACGGGTTGACCATCACCGAGCTCGCCAACCGCGACTACTACCACTACCCGCTGACGATTCAAGCGGTGCCGGGCAACGAGCTGGACCTGCGGATCCAGTACCGCACAGACGTGTTCGATGAGCCGGCTATCGCAACCGTGGCCGAACACTTGAACCGGATCTTGGTGGCGATGGCCGCCGATCCCGCGCAGCCGGTGACGTCGTTCGATCTGCTCGATTCACATCAGGTATCGGTAACCGGGGAACCCGCCATCGCGGCGATCGACCATGACGGCAACGGCGGCGACGCGGACGTTCCCGCCACCGTCGTCGAAAAAACCTTGGCCGATATCTACGCCCGGGTGTTGGGTGTCGAGAGCGTCGGGATCAACGAGTCGTTCTTCGACCGCGGCGGCGATTCGATTGCCGGGATGCGGGCCGTCGCCTCGATCAATGCAACGCTAGGTACCGATCTGACGGTGTCTGACTTGTTGGACACCCCGACCGCCAGAAGCCTGGGCCGACGGTTGCCCGCGTCGCCGTGATGCCGGCCGTTCAGGCCTCGTTGCGCGCGGCGGTGTACCAACGGGTGACGTCACAGCCGGCTTCGTAGCGGGCTAGCCATTCGGCAGCGAAGGCCGGGAGTTTCTGCTTGGCAGGCTTGTGACCCGGAATCTGGCTTCGGACAACCCCGTAGACCGCGGCCAGCTGCTCACGCAGCGGCACTTCGCGATACGGCCGCATGTACGGGCCGTTGTCGGGGACGTCGACGGCCAGAAAAGTATTGAGGGACGGAAACCGCTGCACGAGAGCACTTTTCCAATATTGACCGAACATCGACATCGCGTCGACTCTCCGGTCTTCGAGCGGCACGTGCTTGTTGAAACCCTCGGCGGTCTTTACCACCACTGACGTGGCATGGTTGAAGACGGACGGCGCAAGTCGCATGCGATACCACGGATTGGCGACTACCGAGTCGAAGATGATCAGCGCAGAACTGCGGTGCTCGATTTCTTCGACGAAGTGCCACAGGAGAAGTGACGCCACGCGGTCGTCCCCGGGCGCGAACAGGGTGTCAGCGTTGTCGAGGAGCAGTTTGAATGCCGGCGTAAACGTCGCTTCCATATCGGCGATATAGGCCAACCTGTATTCCAGAGCGGCGGTTGTGGCCAGACGGCTGTATTCCGCGATCACCTCATCGAGCGTTTCATTGAGTGCGGGATGGCTCTTGATGAGGGCTTTGGCATGCTGACGGTGGGCCATGCTGTGTTGGCCCTCTTGCCGCACGAACGCGTGCGCCTCTTCGTAGACCGCCGGTTCCGTGATCAGCGGCAGTGCCTCGTTGACCGTTATGGTGATCAGTTTTTCGATGCCGAGAAACAGAAACGACAGCGCGTTCGCCGCCGCCGAAAATGTCGGATCGGACTCGTTCCACAGAAACGGAACGTCGTAGTCAGCGAATCCAAATCGCAGCTTTCGGACATGCAGGTCAGTAATCGTCGGTCACGCTTTCTGATCCGGGTTTACAAATGGAATTATCACACGCTTCGCGTCGCAGTTGTTCCGAGTCTCACGCGATTTTCAGGAAGAAATTGGTGGCTACCACATGCCTGGCACGAGGCGGTGCCGAACCTGTTGTGTGTAGCCCCGATATCCGGGGAGTTCCTCGACGAGAAGCTTCTCTTCATCTCGGATACGTGAGACCAGTACGAGGATGCCGGGGACCAGGAAGGCCAGTCCCCAGTAGGAGCCGAGCGCCAAGGGAAGGCCGGTGAGGATCAGGGTGTTGGCGGTGTACATCGGGTGGCGCACATGGCTGTACAGGCCGGTGCTGATGACCTGTTGGTCGGATTCGACCTGGACCGTGGTGGAGGCATAGTTGTTCTGCTTGACCACCAGAACGGTCGTACCGAGTCCCGCGGCGACCAAGGCGGCGCCCACCAGACACATCGCGATCGGGACATGTGACCAGTGGTAACGGTGGTCGAGAGCGCTGACGATGGACGCCCCGGCCAGGGATGCGTAGAGGCCGGCCATGACGATTTTCTGTGCTGTGCGGCCTTCGGCTATCGGCCCGCTGCGCATTCGGCGTTCCATCGCTGCGGGGCTGGTGATTTGGAGGTAGAGGCTGGGGATGACTGCGGTCATCGTGAATACCGCCAACAGGACCCAGGCTTGCCAGTAATTCAAGGTGCCAGCCGGGATGAACACCAGGGCAGCGATCACGGCGAGCTGGACGAGCCCGACGAACGCAATGTTGAGGAGGGCTTTCACTCGTTCTCCTTTGGCTGCAACGCGATCAGGCCGACACGTCGCTGGGCGCGAGGTTCTCGCAGAGCAGCTCGGCCAACCCCCGGACGGTGCCGCCGGCGAGATCGCCGGCGGTCAGTCGGATACCGGTTTCGGTTTCGATGCGAGTGCGCAGCTCGAGTGCGCCAAGCGAGTCGACTCCGTATTCGGAGAGCGGCCGATCGGGGTCGACGGTGCGGCGCAGGATGAGGCTGACTTGGTCGGAGATCAGCCGTCGCAGCCGGGTGGGCCATTCGTCGCGGGGCAAGGTGTCGAGCTCGGCGCGAAGTTTGGACGTGCCACTGGCGTTGGGTTCGGTGGCGCCGAATTTCTCGGCGAAGGGGCTGCGTTGTCCGAAGTCGGTCAGCCAATCGTTCCCGATGACGGGGGCGTATGCGCTGTACCCACGGTTGTAGCGCAGCAGAGTGTCGAAGGCGTGGGCGCCCTCGTCGGGCAGGATCGCTTGGCCGGAGTTCTCGGCAAACGTGGTGGCGGCACCGATTTGGCCCCACGGTCCCCACGCGATCGTGGTGGCGGGCCGGCCGTGGGCGCGTCGCCAGTCGGTGAAGGCATCCAGCCAACTGTTGGCAGCGGCGTATGCGCCCTGGCCAGGGGAACCGACCAATGCGGCGGCTGAGGAGAAGCAGCAGAACCAGTCCAGCGGATACTCCGCGTCTTCGGCGGCCTGGTGCAGATTCCACGCCCCCTGGACTTTGGCGGCCCAGTCCCGATCGATGAGATCACCGGTGATGTTGGGCAGGGTGGCGTTCTCGATGATGGCCGCAGCGTGCAGAATCCCGCGCAGGGGAAGTCCGGTGGCCGTGGCGGATTCGATGAGTTGCCCCGCCGTGGCAGGGTCAGCGATGTCCGCGCAGGCCACGACGACGTCGGCGCCGATGGAGCGGATCATCTCGATGGTTTCGAGGGTTTTCCGGCTGGGTTGGGAACGCGAGGACAGCACGATGCGCCCTGCGCCGCCGGTGGCCATCTTCTCGGCGAAGAACAAGCCCAGACCACCCAGTCCGCCGGTGACGATATAGGCACCATCACCACGGAACGGGGTGATGTTCTCGGCTGGCCGTTCCACGCTGAGTTGCCCGGTGCGGGGAATCTCCAATAGCAATTTCCCGGTGTGTTGGGCTGCACTCATCACCCGAATCGCGGTTGCGGCGTCGGCCAGCGGATAGGTGGTGAATTGGGCTGGGGGCAACGTGCCGTCGGCCACGAGCCCGAACACATTGGCCATCAATCGGCCGATGCGCTGGGGGTGGCTGACCGCCATCAGTGCGAGATCGAGGTAATAGAAGGTGAGGTTGCGGTGGAACGGCAGCAATCCCAGCCGGGTGTTGTCGTAAACGTCGCGCTTGCCGATCTCGACGAAGCGCCCTCCAGTGGCGAGCAGTTCCAATCCGGCGCGTTGGGCTGGACCGGACAGTGAATTGAGCACGATGTCAACGCCGTTGCCGTCGGTATCCCTGCGGATCTGGTCGGCGAAATCGGTGCTGCGGGAGTCGTAGACATGCTCGATTCCCATGTCGCGCAACAACTGTCGACGTTCTTCGCTGCCAGCGGTAGCAAAAATCTGCGCTCCGACTGCGTGTGCGATCGCGATCGCAGCCTGACCCACTCCGCCGGTCGCCGAGTGGATCAACACGCGGTCTTCAGCGGTGATCCTGGCCTGCTCGTGCAGGCCGTACCAGGCGGTCGCCGTCGCGGTGGCCGCCGCAACCGCTTGCTGGTCTGACAGGTCGGCGGGCAGGCTGACAGCCAAGCGGGCGTCGCAGATAACGAAGTTGCCCCAGCAGCCGTTGGCTGACAAGCCGCCTACCCGGTCCCCGACTTTGTGGTCAGTGACGTCGGGTCCGACAGCGGTGACGGTGCCGGCGAAATCGACGCCGAGTGCCGGTAGCGATAGCCCGTCGATGCGGGGGTACAAGCCCATCGCGATGAGCACATCGGCGAAGTTGACGCTGGAAGCATGGACGGCGACTTCGATCTGACCCGGCCCCGGTGCAACCCGGTCATAGCCGACGGCTTCGAGGGTTTGCAGATCGCCCGGGGTGCGAATCTGGAGACGCATTCCGTCGTGGTCGTAGTCGGCGATGGTGGTGTGGCGATCCTCGGGGCCCAGTGGCGCTCCGGCCATCCGTGCGGTGTACCAAGAGTTGTTACGCCAAGCGGTCTCGTCTTCGGCCGATCCGCACAGCAGTTGAGTCGCTAACTGTTCGGGATCGGTGGCGTTATCGACATCGATCAAAGTCGGTTGGGTATGCGGATATTCGGTATTGACCACTCGCAGCAGCCCGCGCGCCCCAGCCTGCTCCAGGTTCGGGATGTCGGCGTCGAGCACGCTGCGAGCGCTCCGCGTGACGACATAAAGCCGAGATACCTGCGCGCCGTCGGACAACACCGCCTGGGTGATGTCCACCAGATGGTGCGTGCAGGCGGCGCCGCGGGAAGCCGGATCCGTCTCGTCAGAGCCGGCAGTGTCTGGTGCGGTGAGGACGACAACTCCGACGAGCTTCCCGGCCTGGAGATGTTCGGCGATCGGACTCGGGGATGCGGTGTTGTCGCCCTGCGACCAGTGAACGGTGATCGGTTGGGCGCCAAGCTTTTCCAAAGCGGCGGCCAGCGAGGTGGTCATCGGATCGTTGTCGGTGTTGCTGATCAGCAGCCAGCGCCCCGTCTGGTCTTGCTCGGGTTCGGGCAAATCGCGCTGCTGCCACTCGATGTCGAGCAATCGCTCGCGCAGGATTCTGTCGTTGCCGGTTTCGCTTGAATTGGCTGTACCACAGCGCAATCCGTGCACGCGCAGCAACACTGTCCCGTCGCCGTCGAGAACGTCGAGGTCGGCCTCGAACCCGGTGTCATCGACGCTCGTGACCCGGGTGTAGCAGTAGCGAGCGTTGCGCAGCGCCCCGTAGCTCCGCAACGTGCGCACCCCGAGCGGGAAGGCCGGCGCGTTGGTGCCCAATTCTTGGATCTGCGGACTGGCCCCCACCGACTGGAAGCAGGCATCCAACAAGGCGGGATGGACACCGTAAACGCTCTGCTGGGAACGGAGTTGGTTGGGCAGACCGACCTCGGCGAGCACAGTGCCGGTCGTGTCGTCAGCGTGCACGGCGTGCAGGCCGCCGAACGCCGGACCGAACTGCAGACCACGGCGAGCAAGGCCCGCCCGGACCTCATCCCCATCGGCGAGGCGCAGGTGCGCAGTCATCAGGGTGGCGAGGTCGTAGTGGGCGGGCATCGTCTCGTCGTTGACGATGCGAAGGGTAGCGCTGACGCGGTGCAGGTGATCATCGCCGGAGGCGGATGCCAGACTGAACTCCGCAACCCCGGGCGCCGACAGCGAGGCGGACGCGCTGACCGTGGTGTGGTCCTCGAGCAGCAGTGCATTTTCGAATCGCAGATCGCTGACTTCGACGGCTTGCGCCTCTTCGCCGAACACGCCCTGCGCAGCGGCCAATGCCATCTCGCAGTACGCCGCCCCGGGCAGCACGGGCACTCCGCCGATCTGATATTCGGCCAGCCAGGGATGGGAGGTTGCGCCGACGTCTGCCTGCCAGACATGACGTTCGGGTTGCTCGGGCAATCGCACGTGCTGGCCGAGCAGCGGATGCACCGACACGGTGTGCGCCCCGTGACCCGTGCCCTTCTTGCCATCCGAGTCCAGCCAGAAGCGTTGGTGAGTCCAGGTGGGCAGTGGCGGGTCCAGAAGCCGTCCGTGCGGGTAGTGCACTGCGAAATCGACTGCGGCGCCGGCGCTGTGGAGATCGGCGACGAAGTTGGCGAGGCCGTTTGGCAGATCCTGGTTGCGGCGCATCCCGGCGAGGGTGATCAACGGTACGTCCAGACTGGCCGCGGTCTGCTCGACTGCGTGAGTCAGCAACGGGTGCGGTGCCAATTCGGCGAAAACTCGATGGCCATCTTCCATCGCTGCGCGTACCGCGGCAGAGAACCGCACGGTGTTCCGGAGATTCTTCACCCAATATTTGTTGTTGCAGACCGGGTGTTCGCGCGGATCGAAGCCGGTCGCCGAGTAATAGTCGATCTGGGGCGTCAACGGCTTGACGTCAGCCAGTACTTCGGCGAGTTCAGTGAGAATCGGATCGACTTGCGGGGAATGCGATGCCACGTCCACGGCGACCTGGCGGGCCATCACACCCTGGCCCTCCCACATTGTGATCAGCTCGGCCACCGTCTCGGTTGCGCCACCGATGACGGTTGACTGCGGCGACGCCACGACCGCCACCACGACATCTTTGATGCCGCGCAGGGTCAGCTCGGAGAGCACCTGCTTGGCCGGCAGTTCCACTGACGCCATCGCGCCGGACCCGGAGATGCTGGCCATCAATCGCGACCGCCGGCAGATGACGCGGACGCCATCCTCGAGGGAGAGTGCACCCGCGACAACCGCTGCGGCGGTCTCGCCCATCGAGTGCCCGATCACCGCACTCGGACGCACACCACGAGCGGCCAACGCTGTCGCCATGGCGACCTGCATCGTGAACAAGGTCGGCTGCACCCTGTCGATTCCGGTCACCACATCTGTCGCGGTCATGGCCTCGGTCACCGAGAAACCGGACTCCGCGGCGACCTGCGGCTCGATCTGGGCGACGGTAGAGGCGAATACGGGTTCATTGCGCAGTAGTTCTGCGCCCATCTGTGCCCACTGCGAACCCTGCCCTGAGAACACCCACACCGGGCCTCGGTCGTCGTGGCCGACCGCCGCCTCGAACGGGGTGTCCCCGTCGGCCACGTCGCGCAGCGCCGCCATCAACTCAGGTTGGCTACTGGCCACCACTGCGGTGCGCACTGGACGGTGTGCCCGCCGACGCGACAAGGTGTACGCCAAATCCGGGAGTGCCAGAACGTCATTCGCTTGCACCCAATCAGCCAAACGTCCTGCGCTGGTACGCAATTCCTGGGCTGAGGTGGATGAGAGCGCAAACAACAATGGTGCTTGTGCGGCGCCGGTTTCGGCTGCGACGGCCGTGGCGTCGGGGGCTTGTTCGATGATGACGTGTGCATTGGTGCCCGATACCCCATAGGACGACACCGCAGCCCGCCGGGGTGTTGTGCCCTCGGTCGGCCAGGGCGTGGCCTCCTGCGGCACGAACAGTTTGGTGTCGATGCGAGCCATCTCGGCGGGTAGCGCCGTGAAATGCAAGTTTTTGGGGACGATGCCGTGCTGCAGCGCCAGGACGGCTTTGATCAACCCCAAAATCCCTGAGGCTGACTGGGAGTGCCCGAAATTGGTCTTCACCGACCCCAGCGCGCAGGGGCCTTCGATGCCGTACACCGCGCTGAGGCTGGCGTATTCGATGGGATCTCCGACCGGGGTGCCGGGACCGTGGGCCTCGACCATGCCGATGCTTGCGGCATTAACGCCCGCGGTCCGCAGCGCGGCCCGGTACACGGCAGTCTGCGCGCCCTCTGACGGCGTCGAGATGTTGACGGTGTGACCGTCCTGGTTGGCTGCGGTGCCTCGCAGCACGGCCAGTACCCGATCCCCGTCGCGCAGTGCGTCAGCCAGTCGTTTGAGCAGCACCACCGCAGACGCCTCGCCGCCCACATACCCGTCGGCGGCCACGTCGAAGGCGTGGCAACGCCCGGTCGGCGACAAATGCCCCGCTGCTGTGCCCGCGACGAACTTGCGGGGATCCAGCATCACGTACGCCCCGCCGGCGAACGCCAGTTCGGATTCCCCCTCGATCAAGCTGCGGCACGCCGCATGCACCGCGAACAATCCCGACGAACATGCCGTATCCACCGCCACCGCGGGACCCTGCAATCCCAATGCGTAAGCGACACGGCCGGCTGCCAAGGCGAATGTATTGCCGGGGATTCCGTACGGCCCTTCCATCGCCTCCGAGCCGTTCGAAACCATTTCGTAGTCGTAGTGCGTCAGCCCCATGAACACACCTGCTGACGACCCGCGCACCTCCTGCGGAGTCAGGCCGGCGTGCTCCATCGCTTCCCACGACGTCTCCAGCAGCAAGCGGTGCTGGGGATCCATCGCGGATGCCTCGCGTTCGCCGAGGCCGAAGAAGTCCGCATCGAACCCGGCGACGTCATCGAGGAACGCACCCCACTTCGAGTTCGTCCGCCCCGGCAACCCGGGCTGCGGGTCGTAGTACTCGTCGTTGTCCCACCGTTCGGGTGGCACCTCGGTGACGAGATCGTCGCCGCGCAGCAACGCTTCCCAGAATTGTTCGGGGGAGTCGATAGCGCCCGGAAGTCGGCAACCGATTCCGATCACCGCAATCGGCACACGGCCCTCCGATACACCGTTAGCCCCGCTGTCGGCACCATTAATGGGACTCATCCCGAACAACTCCTTGTAGCAAACATCCGATACCTCGAACAGCGCCCACCTGTGCACACAACGCCGCCAGGACGCTAACGCCTGCGCAAATTTAGCAGTCAAGACTGTGACACCGGATGCACTTTCAAAATTGACCCATGCCACTGGGGTTACGCGGCTGACCAGCCCTGTCAGCAAAGTTTGCGGTGATGTCGCTACGGCGGCGGCTGCGGACGCCCGGTACCAGGCGTCGACGGCGATATGGGGTGTTTGACGACGGCGTCACTCAACTTCGGTGTTCGAAGGTGTTGCGCCTATGGCTACTGATAGCTTGCTTCGCGTGACACAGGCGATCGAGGCATCTCTTCCGGCCCTGCTGCGCGAACGCGCCAGCCTCCAACCGGATGACACGGCATTCACCTTCATCGACTACGACCAGGACTGGGCCGGCGTCCCCATCAGCGTGACGTTCGCCGAGTTGTATCGGCGAGCCGGCAACCTTGCGCGTGAGCTCAGCGTCTCCGCGTCGCCCGGTGACCGAGCGATGATCATTGCTCCACAGGGGCTGGAATACGTCGTTGCGTTCCTCGGCGCGCTGCACGCCGGGGTGATCCCGGTTCCGTTGTCGGTTCCGATGGGTGGCATCACCGACGAGCGGGTGGATTCGGTGATGCGTGACGCCTCACCGGCTGCTGTTCTCACCACGTCCTCGGTCGTGGCCGAGGTGAGCCGGAGCATCGTCCCGCAACCAGGGCAGTCGCCGCCGGCGATCATTGAAGTCGACTTGCTGGATCTGGATGGTCCATCCCGCTTCAGCATGTACGAGTCAGACAGCGAGCACGCCACCGCGTACTTGCAGTACACGTCCGGCTCGACCCGATCCCCGGCCGGCGTGATGATCTCCTACACGAATCTCTTGACCAATCTGCAGCAGATCACGACCGATTACTCACGACATGCGGGAGTAACCCCGCCGGACTTGACGTTCGTGTCGTGGCTGCCGTTCTTCCACGACCTGGGATTGATCCTCGGGGTTTGCTCGCCGATTGTGCTGGGAACCAGCGCGGTGCTGACGAGCCCGGCGTCGTTCCTGGTCCGGCCGGCGCGCTGGATGCAGTTACTGGCCACGAATCCCTGTGCCTTTACCGCGGCGCCGAACTTCGCATTCGACTTGGCGACCCGCAAGACATCTGACGAGGACATGGCCGGACTCGACCTTGGCGGTGTGCACACGATCCAAAGCGGCGCCGAACGCGTCAACCCCGTCACGATCAAGCGCTTCACGGACCGGTTCGCCCGCTTCAACTTGAACGAGGCGGTCATCCAGCCGTCCTACGGCATGGCCGAGGCGACGCTGTACATGTCAACCCCCCGGCCGCAGGACCCCATCAAAGTCGTGCACTTCGATACCGATGCACTAACCGCGGGCCAGGCCAAGCGAAGCGACGGTACTGACGGGACACCGCTGATCAGCTACGACGGCCCCATCAGCCCGCGGTCGCCGCTGTTGCGGATCGTCGACCCGGAAAACAGAACCGAGGTTGCGGAGGGCACGACCGGTGAGATCTGGTGCCATGGCGACAACGTCAGCATCGGCTACTGGGAAAAGCCCGAGGAGACCGCACGCACGTTCGGCGCCACGATCGTCGAGCCGTCGGCCGGCACACCCGAAGGCCCCTGGCTGAGGACGGGCGACGTGGGCTTCATGTCCGACGGCGAGCTGTTCGTGGTGGGCCGCATCAAGGATCTGCTGATCATCTACGGCCGCAACCACTCGCCCGACGACATCGAGGCCACGGTTTCGGAGATCACGGGCGGCCGCTGCGTGGCGATCGGCGTTGCGGACGACGAGGTGGAGAAGCTCGTCGTCGTGATGGAAGTCAGAAAGCGTGGCGACGACGAAGAGGCCCGGCAGAAGCTCGAAGGCATCAAGCAGGACGTGACGTCGGCGATCTCGAACACGCACGGCATTGCGGTGTCAGACCTCGTTTTGGTGGGCCCGGGGTCGATTCCGGTCACCACCAGCGGCAAGGTCAGGCGCCAAGCGTCCGGGGATCTGTACCAGCGCAAACAGTTCACGCGCCTGGACGGCTGACAACTCGCTACGGCGTTCCAGCGCCGCCGTCGGCGCCGTCGGTGGCCGTACCGCTGGCCGCCCACCCAGTGCCGCCGGTGCCGCCCCCACCGCCGGACACCGTCCCGTTGCCGCCCTTACCGCCAGTGCCGCCGACCGCGTTGTTGAGGCTGTAGTTGTAGGCGAAGCCGCCGGCTCCGCCGGCCCCGCCGATCGTTGTGCCGTCGCCGCCGGGTCCGCCGTTGCCGCCAACAGCGTTGCCACCCGTAGCGGACCCCGTTATGCCTTGCACCACCGACAGCAGGGAATCCCATACCGGGTCGCTCGCCAAAACGGCAGTGCCCCCCGCGCCGCCGGTGCCGCCCGCTCCGTTCGTGCCGTTTCCGCCCGCGCCGCCGTCGCCACCGACGACGCTGCCCGGGTGGTAGATACCCATGAAGTAGCCGAATCCAAAGCTGATGACCGCGCCGCCCGCGCCGCCGTTACCACCGGTTTCGCCGTCTCCGCCGGCGCCGCCGCCACCGCCGCCACCGCCGATCAGCCCGCCGGTTCCGCCCGCGCCACCCTGGCCGCCGACCCCGCCGACGGCCGAGTTTGCTCCACCGGCACCGCCCGCCCCGCCGGCGCCCAACAAGACTGCCGACCCGCCCGCCCCGCCGGCGCCACCGTTGGCGCCATCTCCGCCGTTGCCGCCGTTGCCGATCAGCCCGCCGCTACCACCGTCACCGCCGGAGCAGCCGCTAGCGGAGGCGCAGGTCGCACCTGTCCAGGAGTAACCCTTGCCGCCGCTGCCCAGCAACCAACCGCCCGCCTGGCCGTCGGGGTTAGCCGCGGTGCCATCGGCGCCGTTGCCGATTATCGGTCGGCCCTGCCACTGGTTGGTGGCGAGGGCGGTGACGACGTCCTGGAGGCTGACGGCGGCAGTCGTGCCGCCACCAGCCGAGCGCGCGAACGCGACGATTGCAGCGAGCACGTCCGTCGACGAGAGGTTCGGTGGGGCAGCCGGTGAATCGGCCGCGAACAGGGTCGACGCGGAGGCTGCCGCGACCACAGGCTTGGCGGATCGCGCGCTACCGGCTTGGGCGACAGCGGAAATCGAGCTGGTGTTGGTGGCCTCGGTCGTCGAGTCGGCGCCTTCTGACGCCGCGGCCGGCGCCGCCGAGGAGGTCGTGCTCGTGCGGTTGGCGCCCGCGGTCGACCTCGTCGCGACGGTTCGCCCGCTACTTCCCACCTTGGAGCCCGCGGCGGTCTGTTTGGCCGAGGTGGAGCGGCCGCTGCTCCCTACCTTCGGTCCGGTGCTGGTGTGGCTCGACGACGCCGAGTCGCCGCCGGTGGAGTCAGCGTGAGCGACCCCGGTCGCGCCGGCCAGCGAAGCGCAAACGCCGACGGTCACCGCGCCCGTTCCCAGCCACAATGAGACTTTGCTGTGCGGCTGCTGTGCGCGATGGCGAGCAGCCGTGCTTCGCGCTGTTGACCCAGTCCGGCCAGTCGCACGATGCCGTGCAGTCATGGTTTGCTCCCATGTTCGCCAATGACCTCGAGCCACATGGTAGCAACGCGCGTTGCAAAGCATGGCAAACTCTCGATCGGGCTCGGTTCAGACAGTTCAGGGAGCGTGTCCTGCGCTCTGAAGCGAACGGCCGGATGCCTACGAAGCGTGTAGGGCCGCCGCTAGCCGCGTCCTGATGCCCCCGTGCCGCGTTTGGTGGACGACGCTTTCTTGCCGCTCGCCTTTGAGGCGGTCGCGGTCTTGCCGCCGCTGCTGGCCGCAGCGGTACTCGTCCGGGACGCTGACGTGCTCGCGGGCCTCTTGCTACTGGCGACCGCTGCCGCTCCGCCCGCGTTGATTCCGTTGATGTTGATGCCCGGTAGGGATCTGGTGATAGCCCGCAGGTTCTGACCGATGGCCCCCGCGATTGCGATGGGACCGACCCCGGCTGTCACGGTGTTGTTATCGCCGAAGAAGTTGAATGCCAGGCTCAGGGTGGTATTCGGGAAGATGCCGCCTTGGCTGGACACGGTATTGCCGTTACCGAGGACGTTTCCTGCTGCGGACAAGATGCCCCGTGCCACCACGTAGCTATTGCCGAGAAGGTTGGTGGTCGAGCTCAGGAAGCCCTCCGTCAGCACAGTGCCGGCATTGCCGATATTGAGCGCCAAATTGCCGAAGCCGCCGGCGCTCGTTGACTTTGTGCCGTCCCCGCCTGTTGCCGTGGAAAGGGTGAGGTTGAGGCTGCCGATGTTGGTCATCTGGCCAGGGCCGATTTGCAGAGCAATGCTGCCGACGCCAGCGACGCTGGTCCGCTGTGATCCGCTGCCGCCGCTCAAGATACCGATGGCGAGATTCAGGCCGCCGATCGCGGCTGAACTGCCCCGACCCAGTTGCCACGAAAAATTCATCAGTCCGGGCAGTACTGATGCGTTCGCCCCGTCGCCGAGCGCCACCGCAGAGCTGAAGGCGCTAAGCGTTGTTATTGCGATCGCGTCGTTGCCGAACGCGATCGCGCTGCTGAAGAATCCGTTCAGGGCACTGGCCGTCGCGCCGTTGCCGATTCCGATCGCGACACTGGTCAGGTTGCTCGTGCAGCCGCCACCGTTGCCGATGCCGAAGGCCGAGAAACACGACGCGTTGGCTGCGGGGGCTTCCCCAAGAGTGCCAGCCAAGAGCGCTCCCGAAACCAGGGCGCCGAGCACCATGCCACCTCTAGCGCGAACCTGATTCATCGACACGCCCTATAAGTAAAGATATCTTTGCTGGCAACGACCGTACTTGACGCGAGTGGAGCTTACAGTCTTTTTGCCGGATAATCACGAAGCCATCTCTGACAGTGGTTACATAACCCCGCCGGAACGTCAGGTCGATCTGCGCTGAGCGCATGCCTCGGAGGCTGAGTGGCTGTTCGAATCATCGGTCGTTTTCGCATTTCAGAGACTTGCTGCGGGCTCTGGCTGGGCGTATGTGCGACCGCATTTCGGACCGGATGGGTGCGTCTGCGGTGCGACCGTCACCTGATGTGGGAGCACGGTGGGTGGCCTGTTTTGCGTTGATGCCAATGGCACGCGCCTGGGCACCACTATTTGCCATGCTTAACTATCTAAGAACTGGACTGGGATGGCGATGTACAGCGGGTTTCCAGAAATCAGGTAGCCACCGTGTGGTGCCTGGACCGTTGCGGTAGGCCGGTTACTGCTTCCGGTGCTTCCCGCCGCCTGTGTCGCGGGCGCCCGTCCCGGTGGACTTCGTGCCGCTGTCGGTGGAGTCGCTCGCCTCCGGTTTCCGGTGCCGGCCGCTTGACGCGGTCGATGTCGTACCGCTGTCGTTGCTCGCCGTCGTATCTGGACGCGCGTGACGGGGGCCGGTCTTGGTGGTTGTCTCGATGGCGGGAGTGGCGCTAGCGGTCTGAGTGTTGTTGTCGGTTGTCTCCGCCGCGGGCGTGGTGCTCGTGGCATTGCTGTCGGCGGCAGTCGGTGCCGCGGTCGTTGCCCGGGCGCTATGGGCGCGTGCGGACGAGGGGGTACCTGCGGCGCTTGTGCTGAGAGGGGCCGGCGGCACCCAGGGGCCACCGATGCTGATGCCCGGCCCAACTTGTTTTACCGTCCCGCTGGTCTGCAACAGCGACGCAACGATGGACAGTGGGCCGCCGATCGCGTTCAGCGTGCTCTCCCGGATGAAAGCGCCGAGCGCGAAACTGAACGGACCGGGGAAGCTGCCGGTTACCGACACTGTGTTGTGGTAGCTCAACAGACTCGCGGCGACGTTCAGAATGCCTTGCACCAAGACTGTGTTTGCGTCGCCGATGAAGTTCACCGCGGAACTGAAGAAGGACTGTGCTGTCACGCTGCCGCCATCGCCCAGAAAGTTGAGGGCGATGCTCCCGAGAATGCTGGCGGTCGTCGTTTGCGTTCCGGTGCCGTAGGGCGAGAAGTTGAAGGCCAGGTTGAGGAGGCCAGCGGCCTTCGCGACGCCCGCTCCGATTTGGGCGGCGATGTTGCCCACGCCGGCGACCGCAGTTGATTGATTCCCGGTGCCGCCCGAAAGGCCGTAGGCGAGATTGAATCCGCCGAGGGTGTTCGCGCTCCCGGGCCCGATTTGGATGGTGATGTTGCCAAGGCCGATGGAAGAGGCGTTAGCAGCGCCGTTGCCGGTTGAAATACCGAGCACGAAGTCGAGGGCGCCGCTCAGCGTCGAAGCTGCTCCCGGCCCGAATTGCAGGTTGAGACCGAAGAGCGACTGCAGCATTGCGACTTGCGCGCCGTCACCGAATGCACCCCCGAAGCTGAAGGCGGCGATGTCGGTGATGGAACTGGCGCCGTTGCCGATCGCGATGGCGCCGCCGAACAGTGCGTTGGCTGCGTTTGCTACCGCGCCGTTGCCGATGGCGATCGCGAGTGTGGTCAGGTTGCTCGTGCAGCCATTGCCGTTGTTCAGGCCGAAAGCGGATATGCACGTCGCGTTGGCGGTCGGGGTTGGGGTGAACGCTCCAGTTGCGAGCGCGCTGGCGACCAATGCGCCGAGCGCCGCGTTGCGCCCGTCTCGAACCCGACTCACTGACATCTCCGTTACGTCGCATACGTCTTTGCTGGTTTGGACCGTACCGGACAATCGGGCGCCACTGACAGTCTTCCCGCGGAAAGTGGTCGGGATTCATAGCTGACGCTTACGTCAATTTAGTGCACCGTGCCGCCGCGTGGATTCGTTGACTAAGTGGGTGGTTCGACACGGCCGCGAAGGCGGCCAGAAGCCCGCCGAGGGGGTTTCACGCGTACCGCTGCAGCGGGTCGATTGTGACGAACGGCTTGGTCCCGTCACCGATGAGGAGGACGGTGAAGCCGCCGGATGGCCACGGGGTCTGGAGCTGGGTGGTGGTATCCGGCGGGGTGACGACGATCGTCGTCGGCGGCCACGCGGAGTCCAACCCGGTATCGGTCGTTTTCGGCATGAAACCCACACGGCTGCTGGCCGTAGCTCCCGGCACCAGTACGACGGGCTGCCCATCGCTGCCCGTTCTCGACGCGTGGACGATCCCGCTGAACGGCGGGTTGGCGGGGTCAGGCGGAACGCCAGGATATTGGCCGCCGGCGCCGACGAGATCGAGACCGGGATAGCCCTGCAGGGTGCAGGTTTGGTCGGAAGTATTCGTCAACAGCACGGAAAAGTAGATATAGGGATAGGGATTCTGGGTGGGGTAGATGGGCGCAGTGGAACTGAGGCTCAGCGAATCGGCCCCACACCATGGCGTCGCCGTCGCTACCGGATTCGTCATCGCCGGTACGGCGAGCAGAGCCGCCACGGTCGTAGCGAACACGTACGTTGAGAGTCTCATCGGGTTCGCCCTCCACGCCGTCGGATCTCGAGCCCGGCGCGAGAACTCTAACCGCGTATGCGGCGTCGTTCGATAGCAATTGACTTATACGTAGAAAGCGGAGCTGCGGGCAGTCTCGCCAGCACAAAATGGGACCCCCGGAGGAATCGAACCTGCGGCCTAGGGATTGTGGCTTCAATTCTCGATCCGGCTGCGGCCCTGATGTTTTGGGCCAGGTCGGTTGCCTTGGCTGCCGACGATGCGCCGAGGCTGTGCGGTCCGAAGCGGATGGTCGTCGTGGTGAATCCGACCCCGAGTAGCGGTGTCCATCCCGGCGAACAAATCCGAGGTTTCCATTGATGAGCTCACTGCTAGGGGATCGTCGACTAGTGGCACCGGGTTGGTACGGGATTAAAGCGATGGCATCCAGTGCCATGCCGCGGACACTGTCACGGACGCGGGCTAAGTCACCTTTGAGGACGGCGCTCGCGAAGTCCTGAAAGTCGACGACGAAGTTCTGGCCATTTAGCTCTGTTGAGGAAATCGGGAGACAGCCGACCAACATGTTGGTCTCGGCTTGGGCTGCCTCGCGTTCCGTGGTTCCAGCCGCGCTGGCATTCGTGGCTCTAGTGGCGGCCCTCGGACCACTCCCGACGGCGATGGTGTCGATCACCAACACGGTGGGGTGGTTGCGGTGGTTGGCGGTTGCGTTGCCGTCTTCGCGGAGTTCGATGACGTCGCGGCCATGGTTAAGTTCGCACTGTTGTCTGCGTCGCTGATGCTTCCGCTCTGGGGTGTCGCATAGTCTTTTGCCGGGCCGGTCATCGCGGTCGACGCAAACCCCCATCGTGCCGACCTGACTGCGCCCAGTTGGAGGATTTCGTCGAGGAACGATCGTTAGATCCCGCCGGACCCGCACCCAGACCGTCATTGGCACGGGCAATTCCCGATCCGCAGGTCAGGGCTGCACCCACGCCGAGCATGATCGCGCGCCCACACCCAGCCACGCGTAGGGCTAAGGTGGCCAGATTCAGCCAGGTGAGCAGCAACCTTTTCGCTGCACCGAAGCTTTGACATGCATGTCTGCCATCGCTACTCGCCACAATGCCCCTACTACACCCCGAGCCCACGCAGCGCGCTCAACTGGGTTCTTTTCGCCGGTGCGCTAAGCCGGAACATCATCGTCGCTCAGTGCAGCGTGAATCGCGTAAACCGCTGCCGCAACCCAAAACAGGACGGCACCGCCTAACGCTAGGCCAAGCATGACATGGATGACCCAAGGACGTTTCCGCATGAATCCCTTCAAACTCGCGGCTCCTCATGGGTTGCCATTGATCGCTGTAGCGAATAAGCGTGCGTCTGTGGCTCAATTGCTGGCGCGCACGTTAGCAGTGAGGAGGCCATCCGGGCATGCGTAGTCGACCACTCGATATTGCTTCGGCCAAAGCGAAAGCCCCCGCCCGTGAAACGGTTGGGGGCGGTTCTCTGCAGGTTGTTGAGCGTGCAGTGTGGGCAGCGGATGGGTTGCGTCATGGCGTGTCGTGACGTGTCCCTTTTGGCGAGACCACGTTGCACGCGTATATGGCAGGGCGTGGTAAACCTGCAGTTCAGAGAGTGCCCCCGGCAGGATTCGAACCTGCGGCCTTCTGCTCCGGAGGCAGACGCTCTATCCCCTGAGCTACGGGGGCGCACGAAACAGCTGCGCCGATGGGCCTCGACAGCCTAACGCATTTCAAGGACCGCTCGGACGGTGCCCGCTCGGCCAAATCCCGGGTCGCTGCGCTGCTGCCCGCCGGCCCTATTTCCCGGGTCGCTGCGCTCCTGCCCGCCGGCCCTATTTCCCGGGTCGCTGCGCTCCTGCCCGCCGGGGATGCGGATTCGGGGCCTGACCACGCCAGACCATAGGATGGATCCCCGTGACACCCGCCGACCTCGCCGAGTTGCTCAAGAACACCGCCGCCACGGTGCTCACCGAGCATGACCTGGATCCCGCCGCCTTGCCTGCGACGGTGACTGTCGAGCGTCCGCGCAATCCCGAGCACGGCGACTACGCCACCAACCTGGCCCTGCAGCTGGGTAAGAAGGTCGGCGCCAACCCCCGCGAGCTGGCCGGCTGGCTGGCCACCGCACTGGCCGCCGCCGACGGTATCGCCGCCGCCGAGGTCGCCGGCCCCGGCTTCGTGAACCTGCGTATCGAGGCCTCCGCGCAGGGCGTCATCGTGCAGAACATCCTCGACGCCGGTGTGGGCTACGGGAATTCGACGGTGCTCGACGGCACCAACATCAACCTGGAGTTCGTCTCGGCCAACCCGACCGGCCCCATCCACATCGGCGGCACCCGCTGGGCCGCGGTCGGTGACGCGCTGGGCCGGCTGCTGAGCACCCAGGGTGCCGACGTCGTGCGCGAGTACTACTTCAACGACCACGGGGCCCAGATCGACCGGTTCACCAACTCGCTGATCGCCGCGGCCACCGGCCAACCCACGCCCGAGGACGGCTATGCCGGCGACTACATCAAGGACATCGCCGACCAAGTGCTGGCCAAGGCGCCCGATGCGCTCAGCCTGACCGGTGACGAGCAGAAGGAGACCTTCCGCTCGATCGGCGTCGACCTGATGTTCACCCACATCAAGGAGTCGCTGCACGAGTTCGGCACCGACTTCGACGTCTACACCCACGAAGACTCAATGCACACCAGCGGGCGGGTCGATCAGGCCGTCGCCAAGTTGCGCCAGACCGGCAACATCTACGAGAAGGACGGCGCAACCTGGTTGCGCACAACGGAATTCGGCGATGACAAAGATCGGGTCGTCATCAAGAGTGACGGACAGCCCGCTTACATCGCCGGTGATCTGGCCTACTACCTCGACAAGCGCCAGCGCGGCTTCGACCTGTGCATCTACATGCTCGGTGCCGACCACCACGGCTACATCGCCCGGCTCAAGGCTGCCGCGGCAGCGCTTGGCGACGACCCCGACACCGTCGAGGTGCTGATCGGCCAGATGGTCAACCTCGTGCGGGACGGCCAGCCGCTGCGGATGAGCAAGCGGGCCGGGACCGTCATCACCCTCGATGACCTGGTCGAGGCCATCGGCGTGGACGCAGCGCGGTATTCGCTGACCCGTTCCTCGGTGGACACCCCGATCGACATCGATCTGCAGTTGTGGTCGTCGGCGTCCAACGAAAACCCGGTCTATTACGTGCAATACGCGCACGCCAGACTTTCGGCACTGGCCCGCAACGCCGCCGATCTCGGAATGGCTGCCGACACAGGGCATCTGGAATTGCTCACCCATGACAAAGAGGGCGCGCTGATCCGCAACCTCGGTGAGTTCGGCCGCGTGCTCAAGGCGGGCGCTTCGCTGCGTGAGCCGCACCGGGTGTGCCGCTACCTCGAGGACCTGGCCGGCGACTACCACCGGTTCTACGACTCGTGCCGGGTGCTTCCCATGGGTGACGAGGAACCCGGCGATCTGCATCGCGCGCGGCTCGCGTTGTGCGCGGCAACCCGCCAGGTGATCGCGAACGGTCTGACGATTCTCGGCGTGTCCGCACCGGAGCGGATGTGAACGCTCACCCCGCCGGGCCACGCCACGCCGAGGAAATCCACCACGGCGGCGCCCCGGCGCAGCCGCGGACCGCCGGCGATACGCTGTTGCTCGCGCCGAATGTGTGGCCCCGCAACCTTGTTCGCGGCACCGATGGTGAAGTGTCGATCGCCGGTGTGACCGTGACCAACCTGGCCGCCGAGTACGACACCCCGCTCTTCATCATCGACGAGGACGACTTCCGTAGCCGTTGCCGCGAGATCGCCGCGGCATTCGGCGGCGGCCACAACGTGCACTACGCGAGTAAAGCGTTCCTGTGCAGTGAAATTGCGCGCTGGGTCGACCAGGAGGGTCTGTCGCTGGACGTCGCCACCGGTGGTGAGCTCGCCGTCGCACTGCACGCCGAATTCCCTGCCGAACGAATTGCGTTCCACGGCAACAACAAATCGCTTGACGAACTGGCGACCGCGGTCAAGGCGGGCGTCGGCCACATCGTACTGGACTCGATGGCCGAGATCGAGCGTCTCGACACCGTCGCCGGCGACGCCGGTGTGGTGCAGGACGTCCTGCTGCGGGTTACCGTCGGCGTTGAGGCGCACACACACGAGTTCATCGCGACCGCCCACGAGGACCAGAAGTTCGGCCTGTCGCTGGCCAGTGGGGCAGCCATGGACGGGGTGCGCCGGGTGTTCGCCACCGATCACCTGCGCCTGGTCGGCCTGCACAGCCACATCGGCTCGCAGATCTTCGATGTGGCGGGCTTCGAGCTGGCCGCCCATCGGGTCATCGGCCTGCTGCGCGACGTCGTCGCCGAGTTCGGGGTGGACAAAACCGCGCAGATCTCCGTCGTCGACCTCGGCGGGGGACTCGGCATTTCCTATCTGCCCCAGGATGATCCGCCGCCGATCGAGGATCTCGCGGCCAAGCTCGGCGCGATCGTGCGCAGCGAGTCGGCGGCCGTCGGACTGCCCGCGCCGCGACTGGTCGTCGAGCCGGGACGGGCGATCGCCGGGCCGGGTACCGTGACGCTCTACGAGGTCGGCACGGTCAAGGACGTGGTCATCGGGTCCGACAAGACCCGGCGCTACGTCAGCGTCGACGGCGGGATGAGCGACAACATCCGGCCGGCCCTCTACGGCTCCGAGTACGACATCCGCCTGGTGTCGCGCACCAGTGAGGCGGCGCCCGTGCTGGCGCGCATCGTCGGAAAGCATTGCGAGAGTGGCGACATCATCGTCCGGGATACCTGGGTGCCACAGGACGTGACACCGGGTGATCTGCTGGCGGTCGCCGCCACCGGCGCCTATTGCTATTCGATGTCGAGTCGATACAACCTGATCGGCCGCCCCGCCGTGGTGGCCGTGCGCGACGGGCGGGCCCGTCTGATCCTGCGCCGGGAGACCGTCGACGACCTGTTGAGTTTGGAAGTGAGGTAAGGCCAATGAGTGCACCCGACAGAGCCAATGGAGCCGCCGAGACGGCGGCCTCGGCAATTGGTGTAGCGGTATTGGGGCTGGGCAACGTCGGAAGCGAAGTTGTCCGGATCATTCAGGAGAGCGCGCCCGACCTCGCGGCGCGCATCGGTGCCCCGCTCGAACTGCGCGGTGTCGCGGTGCGGAATATCTCCGCGGACCGGGGCCTGCCGATGGAGCTGCTCACCGACAACGTCGAGGAGCTGGTCTCCCGCGAGGACGTCGACCTCGTCGTCGAAGTGATGGGCCCGGTGGAGCCGGCCCGCAAGGCGATCCTGACGGCGCTCGAGGGCGGCAAGTCGGTGGTGACCGCCAACAAGGCGCTGTTGGCCCAGTCCACCGGTGAGTTGGCGCAGGCCGCCGAACGTGCCCACGTCGACCTGTATTTCGAAGCGGCCGTCGCGGGTGCGATCCCGGTGATCCGCCCGCTCACCCAATCGCTGGCTGGTGACACCGTGCTGCGGGTGGCGGGCATCGTCAACGGCACCACCAACTACATTCTGTCTGAAATGGCCTCCACCGGAGCCGATTACAGCTCCGCACTGGCCGACGCGAGCGCTCTGGGATACGCCGAGGCCGACCCCACCGCCGACGTCGAGGGTTATGACGCCGCCGCCAAGGCCGCGATCCTGGCCTCCATCGCGTTCCACACCCGGGTCACCGCCGACGACGTCTACCGCGAGGGCATCTCCAAGATCACCCCGGCGGACTTCGAATCTGCCAAGGCGCTGGGCTGCACCATCAAGTTGCTGTCGATCTGCGAACGTGTCACCGGAAGTGATGGCCAGCAGCGGGTTTCGGCCCGGGTCTACCCGGCGTTGGTCCCGCTGAGTCATCCGCTGGCCACCGTCAACGGCGCGTTCAACGCCGTCGTCGTCGAGGCGGAGGCGGCCGGCCGGTTGATGTTCTACGGCCAGGGCGCCGGTGGCGCCCCGACAGCGTCGGCGGTGATGGGCGATCTCGTGATGGCCGCCCGCAACCGGGTGCAGGGCGGGCGCGGGCCGCGCGAGTCCAAGTACGCCCAGCTGCCGATCGCTCCGATGGGCATCATCCCCACCCGGTACTACCTCAGCATGACCGTCGCCGACCGGCCTGGTGTGTTGTCCTCGGTGGCAGCCGAATTCGCCAAGCGCGAAGTCAGCATCGCCGAGGTGCGTCAAGAAGGCATCAGCGGCGGCAGCGGTGCGCGCATCGTGGTGGTGACCCACCGGGCAACCGATGCCGCATTGTCAGAGACCGTTGCCGCGCTGGCTGACCACGAAGCCGTTCAGGAAGTGAATAGCGTGCTGCGTCTGGAGGGAACCAGCGAATGAGCTCGACGAAATCGCAAGCCGTGCATACCCCGTGGCCCGGACTGATCGCGGCCTACCGCGACCGGCTGCCAGTCGCACCCGATTGGACGCCGATCACCCTGCTCGAGGGTGGCACACCGCTGATCAGCGCGCCTCGGCTGTCTGAAAAGACCGGCTGCACAGTCTATTTGAAGGTCGAGGGCCTCAATCCCACGGGGTCCTTCAAGGACCGTGGCATGACCATGGCGGTCACCGACGCCGTCGCCCGCGGGCAGCAGGCCGTGCTGTGTGCCTCGACCGGCAACACCTCGGCCTCGGCGGCGGCCTACGCCGCCCGGGCCGGCATCACCTGCGCGGTGTTGATCCCGCAGGGCAAGATCGCGATGGGCAAGCTGGCGCAGGCAGTCATGCACGGTGCCAAGATCATTCAGATCGACGGCAACTTCGACGACTGCCTGGAGCTGGCCCGCAAGCTCACGAATGACTACCCGACGATCGCACTGGTCAACAGTGTCAATCCGGTGCGCATCCAGGGTCAGAAGACCGCGGCGTTCGAGATCGTCGACGCGCTGGGCACAGCTCCCGACGTACATTCCCTGCCGGTCGGCAACGCTGGCAACATCACCGCGTACTGGATGGGTTACACCGAGTACCACCGTGACGGTCTGACCGACAAGCTGCCTCGCATGCTCGGCACGCAGGCGGCCGGCGCCGCCCCGCTGGTGTCCGGCCACCCGGTGAGCAACCCCGAGACCATCGCCACCGCGATCCGGATCGGTTCGCCCGCGTCCTGGGACGGCGCCGTGGCTGCGCAACAGGAGTCCGGCGGGCGCTTCCTGGCCGCCACCGACGACGAGATCCTGGCCGCGTATCACCTGGTCGCCGAGGCCGAGGGGGTGTTCGTCGAGCCGGCGTCGGCCGCCAGCATCGCCGGGCTGCTCAAATCGATCGAGGACGGCTGGGTCAAGCCCGGCTCCACGGTGGTGTGCACCGTGACGGGCAACGGCCTCAAGGATCCCGACACCGCACTGCGCGATATGCCGACTCCTCAGCCCATCGCAGTCGACCCCGGTGCTGTGGTCGCTGAGCTGGGCCTGGTCTGAGAGACGGCTCCTCGGTGACCCTGAACCTGCCTGCCGGCCTTACCGCCAGCGCCACCGTCGCGGCCTCCAGCGCCAACCTCGGCCCCGGCTTCGACAGCCTCGGTCTGGCGCTGGGCCTCTACGACGAGATCCTCGTCGAAACCACTGATGCCGGACTGCTCATCGAGGTCGAGGGGGAGGGGTCCGGGCAGGTGCCGCTGGGCCCCGAGCACCTGGTGGTCCGCGCGCTGCACCGCGGGCTGGCGGCGGGGGGCGCGGATGTTCCCGGACTCGTGGTGCGCTGCCACAATGCGATCCCGCACTCGCGGGGCCTCGGCTCGTCGGCCGCGGCCGTCGTCGGTGGGTTGGCTGCCGCGAATGGCCTTCTGGCGCAATCAGATCGGGAGCCGCTGACCGATGCGCAGCTGATCCAGCTGGCGTCGGAATTCGAGGGTCACCCGGACAATGCGTCGGCCTCGGTGCTCGGCGGAGCGGTGGTGTCCTGGGTCGACGGGCAGACGACGCCCGCGACGTACGCCGCGACCCGCCTGCGACTGCATCCCGACATCCGGGTGTTCCCCGGAATCCCGCAGGTGCGGTCGTCGACCGCCGAGACCCGGGTGCTGCTGCCCGACCACGTCACCCACGAAGCCGCTCGCTTCAACCTCAGCCGGGCGGCGTTGCTGGTTGTCGCGCTCACGGAGCGCCCGGACTTGCTGATGGCGGCCACCGACGACGTTTTGCATCAACCCCAGCGCGGCCCGGCCATGCCGGCCTCGGCGGAATACCTGCAGGTGCTGCGCCGTTGTGGAGTGGCAGCGGTGCTGTCCGGCGCTGGTCCAGCTGTTCTTGCACTGACAACCAATGCAGAGCTGCCGGCTGAGGCGGTGGAGTTCGGTGCCGCGAAGGGATTCACCGTCCGCGAGATGGGCATCGGCGAGGCAGTTCGCTGGAGCTCAGGTGTCGCGGTCAGGCGCTGAGTTGCGCACACGCCGGTGGCAGTTTCTTGCTTTCCTGCCGTGAAGAGGGCTATTCTCGGTCCCGTCCAGGCAAACGCAGCGACTGTTCCTGCGCCGACACTAGGACGACCACCAATTTCTCTTGTGTTCAACTCGTGGACCGACGGTTCGCCATGTAGCCGCGAATTCCGGCGATCACCGTTGACGCACAGACGATGGTGAGACTTCGCATTCAGCGAATCGGCTGAATGCCAGAACCCCTTGCCCCTACGAAACGGTGAGGGAAGAAAGGAAATCCGTGACTGATACGGACCTGATCACGGCTGGAGAGAGCGCCCCGCAGACGGTGGCGCCCGCCGTGACCGCAGAAACCCCCTCGGCGCCTGATTCGCAGGCCACCCCGAGCGGGGATGCGGGCCGGGCCGGCTCTCTGTCAACGATGGTCCTGCCCGAGCTTCGCGCCCTGGCCAACCAGGTTGGCGTCAAGGGCACCTCCGGGATGCGCAAGGGCGACCTGATCGCCGCGATCAAGGAGCGCCAGAACGGCGGCAACGGCACCAACCACAGCGCCGACACTGCTGCTGCGGCCCCGGCCGAGCAGCCGAGCGAGCCCCGCCAGAACACCGAGAAGACCGAGAACGGCGAACCCAACGGCACCGAGCCGCGCCGCCGTGAGCGCCGGGCTGCCACCCGCGACGCCGGGGCAGCGGGCGCCGAGAGCGCTGAGCAGCAGAAGTCGCAGGACAACCGAGCCGAGCAGGGCGAGAAGCGCGAGAACCAGAACCAGAACCGGCAGGAGAACCGCGAGTCGTCCGAGCAGGGCGGCCAGGGGCAGTCCGGCAACCAGCAGAACCGCGGCAACCAGCAGAATCGCGACAACCAGAATCGCGACAACCAGAACCGCGACAACCAGAACCGCGGCAACCAGCAGAACCGCGACAACAACCAGAACCGCGATGACGATGACGACGACGACAGCCGCCAGGGCCGTCGCGGCCGCCGGTTCCGTGACCGTCGCCGTCGTGGCGAGCGCACCCCCGGCGAAGGCGGCGGCGGTAACGACGCCGAACTCCGCGAGGACGACGTCGTTCAGCCGGTCGCCGGCATCCTCGACGTGCTCGACAACTACGCATTCGTGCGCACTTCGGGCTACCTGGCCGGCCCCAATGACGTCTACGTCTCGATGAACATGGTCCGCAAGAACGGCCTGCGCCGCGGTGACGCCGTCACCGGCGCGGTCCGGGTGCCCAAGGAAGGCGAGGGCGGCCAGAACCAGCGCCAGAAGTTCAACCCGCTGGTTCGCCTCGACAGCGTCAACGGCGGTCCGGTCGAAGAGGCCAGGAACCGGCCCGATTTCACCAAGCTGACCCCGCTCTACCCGAATCAGCGGCTGCGCCTGGAGACCACCTCCGACCGGCTGACCACCCGGGTCATCGACCTGATCATGCCGATCGGCAAGGGCCAGCGTGCCCTGATCGTGTCGCCGCCCAAGGCCGGTAAGACCACGATCATGCAGGACATCGCCAACGCGATCACCCGCAACAACCCCGAGTGCCACCTGATGGTGGTGCTGGTCGACGAGCGACCTGAAGAGGTCACCGACATGCAGCGCTCGGTCAAGGGTGAGGTCATCGCCTCGACCTTCGACCGCCCGCCGTCAGACCACACGCAGGCTGCCGAGCTGGCCATCGAGCGCGCCAAGCGCCTGGTCGAGCAGGGCAAGGACGTCGTCGTGCTGCTGGACTCGATCACCCGGCTGGGCCGCGCGTACAACAACGCCTCCCCGGCCTCCGGGCGCATCCTGTCCGGTGGTGTGGACTCGACCGCCCTGTATCCGCCCAAGCGGTTCCTCGGTGCGGCCCGCAACATCGAGCACGGTGGCTCGCTGACCATCATCGCGACGGCCATGGTGGAGACCGGTTCGACCGGTGACACCGTGATCTTCGAGGAGTTCAAGGGCACCGGCAACGCCGAGCTCAAGCTCGATCGCAAGATCGCCGAGCGCCGGGTGTTCCCGGCGGTCGACGTCAACCCGTCGGGTACCCGCAAGGACGAGCTGCTGCTGAGCCCCGACGAGTTCTCGGTCGTGCACAAGCTGCGTCGCGTGCTCTCCGGCCTCGACAGCCATCAGGCCATCGACTTGCTGATGAGCCAGCTGCGCAAGACCAAGAACAACTACGAGTTCCTGGTTCAGGTGTCCAAGACGGCGCCCGGCGGCGGTGGCGGCGGCAACGGCGCCTCCGACTTCGACTAACGACGCCCAAACCGACGTTTCGCAGGAAAACCGCGAGACAAGCCCTGCAAAACGTCGATTTCGCGTCCGGCTAACTTTGCCGCAGGGCGTCCATACCGGGCGCCAGCAGGCCGTCCAGTGCCGCCCACGGCACCGTGATCGTCGGCGTCCCGTGGAAGAACTGGTAATCCGCGAAGTGGATCTCCAGCCCGTCAGGCGTGGGGATCCAGTTGGCGAAGTTGGCCTCGGTCGGCGCATTGCCCGGCTCGTCGGCCATCGGCGTCGGCCCCACCCCGGTCACTCCGGGCAACAAGGCCTTCGTTTGCTCCGAAAGCCGATTCAAACCGGCCTGCTTATCGGTGAACAGATCCGCCAGCGTGATCGGCTTGGCCGACCGCGAGTCGATCACCACGGTGCTGATGTAGCTGCTCGGGTGGGCCGCCGGCACGTGCACGTACAGGCCGCTGATCAGTTCCGACACCGATGCACCGCCGAAGTAGATCTGCGGCTGGGTCTCGAACGTCCAGGTCCCGTCCGGGTCGGCACCGCTTTTGACCGGTTCGAGCTGCCCGGTCGCCGACGCGTGCACCGCACTGTTGAAGGCCCCCGCGACCTGCGGATCACCACCGGTAATGGTGTCGACGACCAGCGTCCAGCGGCCCTTGCCGTCGGTGGTGGCATCCCCGGCGGTGGAGCGAGTCACCGAATATTTCTGCTGGTTGGAGACGCCGCTGGTCGGTGCGGCAGTCGTCGGTGACGCGCCGGCACTCGCCGATGTCGAGGCGGCCTTCGTGGTCCCGGTGGTGGTGGCCTTTGTGCTTGTCGACCCACCACATGCGGTGAGCCCGATGGCCAAAGCCGCGACCAAGACCGCCCCCCGGCGGCTGCATGTCCCCATGGCCGCCATTGTGTCAGGCGAGCACCCGACACTGCGAGCAGATCACGACAGCGCCTGGCGCCCAAAGGTTTTCGGACGCAGACCTACTGCTCCGCCGGTGCCATCCGCAGGCCGGGCAATACGTATCGGCGCATGTACCGCAGCACCGCGTCGTAGTCGTCGGGGTCAAGGGTCTCGCCGGGAACGGTGCCGAGGCTGATCTGAACCCGGGCCACCCACTCGGCGGCCTCGTCGAGTTGCGTTTCAGCGTGGATCTCACCGCGGTCGCGCGCCGCCTCCAGGTAGGGCTGCCAGAACCGGCCGAGGTCGGGCACCAGGCCCTGCACACCGGCGCCTGCGCAGGCCGCGAATTCCTCGGGCTCGTCGCGGCGCAGCTGCATCACCAGCGCACCGGGGGAGTCGTAGGCGCTGCGCCCCAGCCGCACTCCCACGGTCAATTGCTCCTCGAAGGTGCCAAGCCCGTCCAGCACTTCGTGCGACTCGGCCCAGAACGCATTGTTCAGGCGCACTATCGCCGCGCCCAGCAGCGACGCCTTGTCCGGGTAGTGCCGGTAGAGCCAGCCGCGCGATACCCCGGCTGCCTCGGCCACCTCGGATACCGTCGTCGCGCGGATGCCCTTGGCGCGCAGGCAGACTTCGGCCGCGTCGACCAGTCGTTCCTGGACGGATTTGGCCCCGGGCCGGCTGTCGGCGTCGGTGCTGGCAGTCACCTTCGTGGTCCTCCTCGTATCGACGCGACAGTCCCGATGTGGACATCCTTCCAAACTCGGATCCGCGGTGGTCCCGCTGCATGGGTAGACAGATTTGTCATTCTGTTTACCCTGCGCTTCTATTGTGACCTAAGGCACCACAAATACGCGTGGTGATGCAAAAAGATGACAAAAGACGGGGGATCCGTGGCCGAGACCGTCCAGCAGCTGCTCCGTGAGCGCCTCGACGAATCCACCCCGGCAGTGAAGTTCGGCGAGCAGGTGTGGACCTGGCGCGAACATCTCGACGAGGCGTCCCGACAGGCGGCGGCACTGATCGCGATCGCCGAGCCGGATCGGCCATTGCACGTGGGAACGCTGCTGGGCAACACCCCCGCGATGCTCACCGCCATGGCGGCCGCCGGCCTCGGTGGATACGTGTTGTGCGGGGTCAACAACACCCGGCGCGGCGCGGCGCTGGCTCGCGACATCGTCAAGGCCGACTGCCAGATCCTGCTCACCGATTCGGCCGATCGCGAGCTGCTCGACGGCCTGGAGCTGCCAGGAGTCCGGGTGTTCGACGTCGACTCCGCGGAATGGTCGGCCCTGCTGGCTTCGGCCGGGGCGCTGACCCCGCACCGGGAAGTCACCGCGACCGACACGTTCATGCTGATCTTCACCTCCGGCACCAGCGGTGAGCCCAAGGCGGTCCAGGTCGCCCACATGATGGTGCCGTTCGCCGGGGTCGCGCTGGTCGACCGGTTTGCGATCACGGCCGACGACGTCTGCTACCTCTCGATGCCGCTGTTCCACTCCAACGCGTTGATGGCGGGCTGGGCGGTGGCGCTCAATGCGGGGGCGGCGATGGCGCCTGCGTCATTCTCGGCATCCGGACTGCTGGCAGACCTGCGCCGCTACGGGGCCACCTATATGAACTACGTCGGCAAGCCGCTGGCCTACGTGCTGGCGACGGCCGAACAGCCCGACGATCACGACAATCCGCTGCGGGTCGCCTTCGGCAACGAGGCCACCGACCGCGATATCGCCGAATTCAGCCGCCGTTTTGGCTGCGCGGTGTGGGACGGGTTCGGTTCCACCGAGGGTGCGGTCATCATCACCCGTGAGGACGACTGCCCGCTCGGCTCGGTCGGCCGCGGCTTTCCCGGCGTGGCCATCTACGACCCGGAGACCCGAACGGAGTGCGCCACAGCCATTTTCGACGAAAGCGGCGCCCTGGCCAATCCGGATGAGGCGATCGGCGAGATCGTCAACACCACCGGCGGCGGCATGTTCGGCGGGTACTACAACGACAGCAACGCCACCGACGAACGCCTGCGGCACGGCATGTACTGGTCGGGCGACCTCGGCTACCGCGACGCCGACGGCTGGATCTTCCTGGCCGGGCGCACCGCGGACTGGATGCGGGTGGACGGCGAGAACATGGCCGCCGCGCCCATCGAACGCATCATCCAGCGGCTGCCGCAGGTCAGTCAGGTCGCGGTGTACCCGGTGCCCGACGAGCATGTGGGCGACCAGGTGATGGCGGCGATCGTGCTCGCCGACGGCGCCGAACTCACTTCGGCGGATCTCGCCGAGTTCCTGGCGCAGCAGTCCGACCTGTCGCCCAAGGCCTGGCCGCGGTACGTCTGGATCGCTGACGAACTGCCGGCCACCGCCACCAACAAGGTGCTCAAACGGGAGCTCATCGCGCGCGGGCCCCAGCCGGAAAAGGGTCGAGTGTGGACGCGGGCGGCCCGGGACAAGAGCTACGTGGAATAGCCGGCGACAGCGACGCGTTTGGGCAGGTGACGGTCAACCTGGCATACTGGATCGTCGACCACCTCAGGTACCGGTTCACGCTCGATTACCAGGCGAAACGCCTAGGGCGACCCGGCGACCACCGAATGCAGAGGACACCATGAAAACAGGGATTCATCCCGCCTACGGCGAGACCAGCGTGGTCTGCGGCTGTGGCAACACCTTCACCACTCGCAGCACCAAGGACGGCGGTCACATCACCGTCGAGGTGTGCTCGCAGTGCCACCCGTTCTATACCGGCAAGCAGAAGATCCTCGATAGCGGCGGCCGCGTGGCCCGCTTCGAGAAGCGCTACGGAAAGCGCAAGACTGCCGACTCAGCCGACAGCTAGCTGCCTTACCGACGCCCGCTCTGCCGCCGTGCGCGCAGGCCGGGCGTCGGTTTGCGTTTGGGCCCAGTTGATCCGAGGAGGGAAGCAGACATGACGCACGCGACGGTTGAAGCGGTGCTGACCGAACACGCGGACCTCGAACGTCAGCTGTCTGATCCCGCGCTGCACAACGACGCGGGCAATGCCCGCCGGGTGGGCCGGCGCTTCGCCCAGCTCGCGCCGATCGTCACGACCTATCGCCGGCTGGAGACGGCGCGCGGCGACCTGGAGGCCGCGCGCGAGCTGGCCGCCGAGGACGCGTCCTTCGCCGCCGAGGTGCCCGAACTGGAGACCAAGGTCGCCGAACTCGACGCGCACCTCACCGACCTGTTGGCCCCGCGTGATCCGCACGACGCCGACGACATCGTCCTCGAGGTGAAATCCGGTGAGGGCGGGGAAGAGTCGGCGTTGTTCGCCGCCGACCTGGCCCGGATGTACATGCGCTACGCCGAGCGCCACGGCTGGACGGTCACCATGCTCGACGAGACGTGGTCAGATCTCGGCGGCTACAAGGACGCCACGATGATCATCGCCAGCAAGGGCGACTCCGCCGACGGCGTGTGGTCGCGGATGAAGTTCGAAGGCGGCGTGCACCGCGTCCAGCGCGTACCGGTCACCGAGTCGCAGGGCCGCGTGCACACCTCGGCCGCCGGCGTGCTCGTCTATCCCGAGCCCGAAGATGTCGAGGCCGTCCAGATCGACGAGTCGGACCTGCGCATCGACGTCTACCGCTCGTCGGGCAAGGGCGGCCAGGGTGTCAACACCACCGACTCCGCGGTCCGCATCACGCATCTGCCCACCGGCATCGTCGTGACCTGCCAGAACGAGCGCTCGCAGCTGCAGAACAAGGCCCGCGCGATGATCGTGCTCGCCGCGCGTCTGCAGGCATTGGCCGAAGAGCAGGCGTCCGCCGACGCATCAGCCGACCGGGCCAGCCAGATCCGCACCGTCGACCGCAGCGAGCGGATCCGCACCTATAACTTCCCGGAGAACCGGATCGCCGATCACCGGATCAACTTCAAGGCGCACAACCTTGACCAGGTGCTCGACGGCGAACTCGATCCTTTGTTGGACGCGCTGGCCGAGGCCGACAAGCAGACCAGGCTGCAGCAGGCATGACGCGCCTGCGGCAGGCCATCGAGATGGCCACCGCTGCCCTCGCCGAGGCGGGCATCGACTCGGCCCGCACCGATGCCGAGCTGCTGGCCGCGCACCTGGCCGGCGTCAATCGTGGCCGGCTGGCCGCGATCGACGAGCCGGATGCCGACTTCTTCACCCGCTATGACGAGGTGGTCGGCGCCCGCTGCAGCCGTATCCCGCTGCAACACCTCACCGGCTCGGCGGCGTTCGGCCCGCTGGAGTTGCAGGTCGGGCCCGGGGTGTTCATCCCGCGCCCGGAGACCGAGGCGTTGCTGGAATGGGCACTGGCCCAACGACTGCCCGAGCAGCCGGTGATCGTGGACCTGTGCACAGGGTCGGGTGCGCTGGCCATCGCCCTGGCGATGCATTGGCCGCGGGCACGGGTGATCGCCGTCGACGACGACGCCACCGCACTGGGCTACGCGCGCCGCAACGCCGAAGCGACGACGGTCGAATTGGTCCACGCCGACGTCACCGTCCCCGGGCTGCTCACAGACCTGCGCGGTAGCGTCGACCTCGTGGTGTCCAACCCGCCGTACATCCCTGCCGGGGCCGTGCTGGATCCTGAAGTGGCCGACCATGACCCGGCGCATGCATTGTTCGGTGGCGCCGACGGCATGGCCGTCATCGCACCGATCGCGCGGCTCGCCGCCGGCTGGCTCAAGCAGGGCGGCTTGTTCGCCGTCGAACACGACGACACCAGGTCGGATAAAACCGTCGAAACCATCGGCGACACAAAGCGTTTCAGCGATATCACGCCCCATCGCGACCTGGCAGGCCGGCCGCGGTTCGTGACGGCGTGCAGAACGAAGGAGCCAGCGTGACCCAGGTGTTCGACTGCGCCGACGCCAGTCAGCGCGCCGAGGCCATCACCGCGGCCGCCGCCGCGGTCAAGAGCGGCCGACTGGTCGTGATGCCCACCGACACCGTCTACGGCATCGGTGCCGACGCCTTCGACAACGAGGCCGTCGCCGCGCTGCTGGCCGCCAAGGGTCGTGGCCGCGATATGCCCGTCGGCGTGCTCGTCGGCTCCTGGCACACCATCGAAGGCCTGGTGTACTCCGTTCCGCACAGCGCCCGCGAACTGATCCGCGCGTTCTGGCCCGGCGCGCTGAGCCTGGTTGTGCAGCAAGCGCCCTCGCTGCAATGGGACCTCGGCGACGCGCGGGGGACCGTCATGTTGCGGATGCCGCTGCACCCGGTGGCGATCGAACTGCTGCGCGAGACCGGCCCGATGGCCGTGTCCAGTGCCAACCTGTCCGGGCGTCCGGCGGCCACGACATCCGAGGAGGCGCAGCGCCAGCTCGCCGATCTGGTTCAGGTGTATCTCGACGCCGGGCCGTCCCAGGAGCAGGCCGCCTCGACGATCGTCGACCTGACCGGGTCCACCCCACGACTGCTGCGGGAGGGCCCGATCAGCGCGGCGGCCATTGCCGAGGTCCTCGGCACCGATGTCGCGTCCCTCACCGCCTGATGCTTGATCCCCTAGCGAGCACCCTGGCGCTGGCCGACCGCGGCGCCGGTGTTCCGTTGCGCGAGTTGGCCCTCGTCGGCCTGACCGCCGCGATCATCACTTACTTCGCCACCGGCTGGGTCCGGGTGCTGGCCACCCGGCTCGGTGCGGTGGCCTACCCCCGCGAGCGGGATGTGCACATCAAGCCGACCCCGCGAATGGGCGGGCTGGCGATGTACGTCGGGGTGGTCACCGCCGTCTTCCTGGCCTCCCAGCTGCCGGCGCTGGCCCGCGGCTTCATCTACTCCTCAGGTATGCCGGCGGTGGTGGTCGCCGGCGGGCTGATCATGGGCATCGGGCTGATCGACGATCGCTGGGGCCTGGATGCGCTGACCAAGTTCGCCGGTCAGATCACCGCGGCCAGCGTGCTGGTCACCATGGGCGTCGCCTGGAGCGTGCTGTACATCCCGATCGGCGGGGTCGGCACGATCGTGCTGGACCAGGTGTCGTCGATCCTGCTGACCCTGGCGCTGACGGTGTCGATCGTCAACGCGATGAACTTCGTCGACGGCCTCGACGGCCTGGCCGCGGGTCTGGGACTGATCACCGCGCTGGCCATCTGCATCTTCTCGGTCGGCCTGCTGCGTGACCACGGCGGCGACGTGCTGTTCTACCCGCCCGCGGTGATCTCGGTGGTGTTGGCCGGCGCCTGTTTGGGGTTCCTGCCGCACAACTTCTATCGCGCCAAGATCTTCATGGGCGACTCCGGCTCGATGCTCGTCGGCCTGATGCTGGCCGCGGCGTCCACCACCGCGGCCGGCCCGATCTCGCAGAGCGCCTACGGCGCACGAGACGTCTTCGCGTTGCTGTCGCCGTTCCTGCTGGTGGTCGCGGTGATGCTGGTGCCCGCCCTCGACACGTTGCTCGCCATCGTGCGGCGCACCCGCGCCGGTCGCAGTCCGCTGAGCCCCGACAAGATGCATCTACACCACCGGCTGCTGCAGATCGGGCACTCACACCGCCGCGCCGTGCTGCTGATCTACCTGTGGGTGGGCATCATCGCGTTCGGTGCGGCCGCCACCATCTTCTTCGATCCGCGCTACACCGCAGCGGTCATGCTGGCCGCGATCGGGGTGGCCGTGGTGGTCACTTTGATCCCGCTGTTGCGTCGCCGCGACGACGATTACGAGGGACTTTACGACAGCAAGTAGTAGACGTGTTTTCTGCCGTCTACCATGTGGTACGGTGCTGGCAGAACCCGAAGAAACCTCGCGGGTTGCCGGCCCGGCCCATCGGAGTCACAACCGATCGGCGCCGAATTACGACCGACAAAGGGAGCTGCCCCTTGGGTGATTCCAGCGCGCATGTCGCCCTCCGATACGCTCGGCGGACCAGCACGCAGAAATCGCTCGACCGGCTCTCGCGAACGCAAGATTGAGGTGAACCTGTGACGACGCCAGCGCAAGATGCGCCGTTGGTGTTTCCGTCCGTTGCCTTCCGGCCCGTTCGGCTGCTTGCCATCTGTGCTGCGCTGACGGCGCTCGTGATCATCGCGGGCGCGACGGCCGGGCCCTACATCATGTTCGGCGTGTTCTTCGGCATCGGCCTGGCGCTGGGTCTGCTCAATGCGGTGCTCGTGCAGCGGTCGGTGGAGTCGATCACCGCAGGGGATCACCCGCTCAAGCGCAAGATGGCGCTCAACTCCGCCACCCGGCTGCTGGTGATCACCGCGATCGGGCTGACTATCGCGATCCTGTTCCGCCCGCTCGGGCTCGGCGTGCTTTTCGGCCTGGCGTTGTTCCAAGTTCTGCTGGTTTTGAGCACCGCGTTGCCGGTATGGAAGAAGATTCGCACCGGGAGCGAGGACGACGCGGCTGACACCACGACACCTCCCGGGGCCACAAGCTCCGTAGACGAAGCACCGAAGGATTGAACGCACGATGAGTGAACGAATCCTCGCCGAGGCCGCCATCGAGGTCGGCCATCACGAGACCGCCAAGTGGCTGGGTCTGACGGTCAACGTCGACACCATCTTGGCGACGGGCATCGCCGCGGTGATCGTCATCGCGCTGGCTTTCGTGCTGCGCGCCAAGGTCACGTCGACGGGTGTGCCCAGCGGCGTCCAGCTGCTCTGGGAGACCCTGACCACCCAGATGCGCGGCCAGATCGAATCGGCGATCGGCATGAAGATCGCCCCGTTCGTGCTGCCGCTGGCGGTGGCGCTGTTCATCTTCATCCTGATCGCCAACTGGATCTCGGTGCTGCCCGTGCAGTACGGCACCGCCGAGGGCGGCACGCATGAACTGCTCAAGCCGCCGGCCGCCGATATCAACTTCGTGCTGGCGCTCGCGCTGTTCGTGTTCTTCTGCTACCACGCTGCCGGCATCTGGCGACGCGGTCTGATCGGCCACCCGGTGAAGGTGCTCAAGGGTCACGTCGCGTTCCTCGCCCCGATCAACCTCGTCGAGGAAATCGCCAAGCCGATCTCGCTGTCGCTCCGACTTTTCGGCAACATTTTCGCCGGCGGCATCATGGTCGCGCTGATCGCGCTGTTCCCGCCGTACATCATGTGGGCGCCCAACGCGATCTGGAAGACGTTCGACTTGTTCGTCGGCCTGATCCAGGCGTTCATCTTCTCGCTGTTGACGATTCTCTACTTCAGCCAGTCCATGGAACTGGATGAGGAGCACCACTAAAAGACGTGTTCGACCCCCGAACAACCCACAGCCTGGTAGGTGTCCTACCAGCAATCAAGGAGGATAAGGAATGGCAGACCCCACCATTGTCGCCGGCGCCCTGATCGGCGGCGGGCTCATCCTGGGCGGCGGCGCCATCGGCGCCGGCATCGGTGACGGCATCGCCGGTAACGCCCTGATTTCGGGCATCGCCCGGCAGCCTGAGGCCCAGGGCCGGCTGTTCACGCCCTTCTTCATCACCGTTGGTCTGGTGGAGGCGGCGTACTTCATCAACCTGGCGTTCATGGCCCTGTTCGTGTTCGCCACGCCTGGCGCTTCCTAGTACGCATGGGGGAGCACAGCGTCACCCTGTTGGCGGCCGAGGAAGGTGGCACCCAGAACTTCCTCGTCCCCAACGGCACCTTCTTCTTCGTACTGGCCATCTTCTTGATCGTGCTGGGCGTGATCGGCAAGTTTGTCGTGCCGCCGATTCAGAAGGTGCTCGGTGAGCGCGAGAAGATGGTCGCCAAGACCACCGAGGACAACCGCAAGGCCAACGAGTTCGAGGCCGCAGCCGACTCCGATTACCGCAAGGAGATGGCCACGGCGCGCGGCGAGGCTTCGGGCATCCGTGATGAGGCCAGGGCCGAGGGTCGCAAGATCCTCGACGAACACAAGGGCCGCGCCAGCGAGGAGGCGGCGGCAACGCTGCAGCAGGCTGCCAATGAGCTCAAGCTGCAGGGCGATGCCATCGCCGCCGAGCTGAGGTCGTCGGTGGACACGCTGTCTGCGACGCTGGCCAGCCGGGTCCTGGGTGTCAGCCTAACTAGCACCGCCACCAGCGAGTCGGCGACAACGGCGCCGGGACGGTAGGACATGTCAACCTTCATCGGACAGCTCATCGGCTTTCTGGTCATCGTGGCGATCATCTGGCGGTACGTCGTGCCGCCGGTGAAACGCATGATGGCCAACCAGAAGGACGCGGTGCGCACGCAGCTCGACGACAGCGCCAAGGCCGCAACGCGGCTTGCTGACGCCGACAAGCATCACGCTGCGCGGGTCGGCGAAGCCAAGGCCGAGGCCAAGCACATCGTCGAAGAGGCCCGCCACGATGCCGAGCGCATCGTCGAGCAGCTTCGCGCGCAAGCCGACGTCGAGGTCGAGCGGATCAAAGTGCAAGGCGGGCAACAGGTTCAGTTGTTGCGCGCTCAGCTGATCCGCCAACTTCGCCAGGACCTCGGCAGCGAGTCGGTGCGGCGCGCGGGCGAGTTGGTGCGTGCACACGTCGCCAACGCGCAGGCACAGTCGGCCACCGTCGATCGGTTCCTGGACGAGCTGGATTCGATGGCGCCCGCGGCTTTCGCTCCCGAGACGGGTTCGGATCTGCGGTCGGCCAGCCGTGAGGCACAGGCCGCCGTCGTCGAGAAGTTCGACGCTGTGTCCTCGGGGTTGTCTACCGATGACCTGTCGACCCTGTCCGACGATCTTGCGTCGGTGGCCGGACTGCTGATCGCCGAACCGATCCTGGCCCGCCACCTTGCCGAGTCCTCCGGTGAGTCCGAGGCCAAGAAGCAACTGGTGCATCGGCTGTTGGACGGCAAGGTCGGGGCCAACGCCCTGGATCTGCTCGAAACCGCGGTAGCGGTGCGCTGGTCGCACACCGGGGATCTGGTCGACGTCATCGAGCACGTCGCCCGGCTCGCCCTGCTGGTTCGGGCCGAGCGCGACGACCAGGCCGACGAGGTCGAGGAGCAGCTCTTCCGCTTCACGCGCATCCTTGACGAGCAGCCCCGGCTGAGCACCTTGCTCGGGGATTACACCACCCCCGCCGATGGCCGGGTCGCGTTGCTGCGCAAGCTGCTCGACGACAGCAGTGGCGCGAACGCGACCGCGACCGCCCTGCTGGTCCAGACGATCAGCCTGGTGCGCGGCGAGCGAGCCGACGAAGCGGTGCTGGCACTGGCCCAGCTTGCGGTCGCCCGCCGTGGTGAGGTCGTCGCCCACGTGAGTGCGGCTGCCGAGCTCAGCGCCGCGCAGCGCTCCCGATTGACCCAGGTGCTGACCCGGATTTACAACCACCCTGTTTCGGTGCAGCTGAACATCGATCCTTCTGTGCTGGGCGGCCTTTCGGTCGCCGTCGGCGACGAGGTGATCGACGGGACGTTGTCCTCACGGCTGTCTGCAGCTGTGACGCAACTCCCCGATTAGCCGCCCGACCACCCCCGAACCCCAAGACCCAAAACAAAGGCAGGAAGACGAAAAGCCATGGCAGAGTTGACAATCTCGGCTGACGATATCCAGGGCGCCGTCCAGGAGTACGTCTCGAGCTTCGAGGCCGATTCCGGGCGCGAGGAGATCGGCACCGTCATCGACGCCGGCGACGGCATCGCCCACGTCGAGGGTCTGCCCTCGGTGATGACCCAGGAGCTGCTGGAGTTCCCCGGTGGCGTGCTCGGTGTCGCGCTCAACCTGGATGAGCACAGCGTCGGCGCGGTCATCCTGGGTGAGTTCGAGAAGATCGCCGAGGGCCAGCAGGTCAAGCGCACCAACGAGGTGCTCTCGGTGCCCGTCGGCGACGCCTTCCTGGGTCGCGTCATCAACCCGCTGGGCCAGCCGATCGACGGGCAGGGCGACATCGAGGCCGAGGGCCGTCGCGAGCTCGAACTGCAGGCCCCCTCGGTGGTTCAGCGCCAGGGCGTCGGCGAGCCGCTGCAGACCGGCATCAAGGCCATCGACGCGATGACGCCGATCGGCCGCGGCCAGCGCCAGCTGATCATCGGTGACCGCAAGACCGGCAAGACCGCCGTCTGCGTCGACACCATCCTCAACCAGCGGGAAGCCTGGGAGACCGGCGATCCCAACCAGCAGGTGCGCTGCGTATACGTCGCGATCGGCCAGAAGGGCACCACCATCGCTTCGGTGAAGCGGGCCCTCGAAGAGGGCGGCGCGATGGAGTACACCACTATCGTCGCGGCCCCGGCTTCCGACGCCGCCGGCTTCAAATGGCTTGCGCCCTACACGGGTTCGGCCATCGGACAGCACTGGATGTATAACGGCAAGCACGTTCTGATCGTGTTCGACGATCTGTCGAAGCAGGCCGACGCCTACCGCGCGATCTCGCTGCTGCTGCGCCGCCCGCCGGGCCGCGAGGCTTTCCCCGGCGACGTCTTCTACCTGCACTCCCGACTGCTGGAGCGTTGCGCGAAGCTGTCCGACGAGCTCGGCGGTGGTTCGATGACCGGTCTGCCGATCATCGAGACCAAGGCCAATGACATCTCGGCGTTCATCCCGACCAACGTCATCTCGATCACCGACGGTCAGTGCTTCCTGGAGTCCGATCTGTTCAACCAGGGCGTGCGCCCGGCCGTGAACGTCGGTGTGTCGGTGTCCCGCGTCGGTGGTGCCGCTCAGATCAAGGCCATGAAAGAGGTGGCGGGCTCGCTGCGTCTCGACCTGTCTCAGTACCGCGAGCTGGAGGCCTTCGCGGCCTTCGCTTCCGACCTGGACGCCGCCTCGAAGGCTCAGCTGGACCGCGGTGTCCGGCTGGTCGAGCTCCTCAAGCAGGCCCAGTACAGCCCGATGGCGGTCGAGGATCAGGTCGTCGCGATCTTCCTCGGCACCCAGGGCCACCTGGATTCGGTTCCCGCCGAGGACGTTTCGCGGTTCGAGTCGGAGTTCCTGGAGCATGTGAAGGCCAGCCACGACGACATCCTCACCGGCATCAAGGAGACCAAGAAGCTCTCCGAGGAAGCCGAGGAGAAGCTGGTTTCGGTCATCAACGACTTCAAGAAGGGCTTCGCCGCCACTGACGGCAGCTCGGTGGTCGTCGGCGACGAAGGAACCGAGGCCCTGGATCCCGAGGACCTGGAGAAGGAATCCGTCAAGGTCCGTAAGCCGGCTCCGAAGAAGAGCTAGGTAACCAATGGCAGCCACACTTCGCGAGCTTCGCGGACGTATCAAATCCGCTTCGTCGATCAAGAAGATCACGAAGGCCCAGGAGCTGATCGCCACGTCGCGGATCGCCAAGGCGCAGGCCCGGGTCAACGCGGCCCGGCCGTACGCCACCGAGATCACTAACATGCTCACCGAACTCGCGGGCGCCAGCGCGCTGGACCACCCGCTGCTGGTCGCGCGGGAGAACCCGAAGCGAGCCGGTGTGCTGGTGGTGTCCTCGGATCGTGGTCTGTGCGGCGGCTACAACGCCAACGTGCTGCGTCGGGCCGAGGAGCTGTTCGCGCTGCTGCGCGACGAGGGCAAGAATCCGGTGCTCTACGTCGTCGGTCGGAAAGCGCTGGGCTACTACAGCTTCCGGCAACGTACCGTCACCGAGTCGTGGACCGGTTTCTCCGAGCGGCCCGAGTACGAGAACGCCAAGGAGATCGCCGAGACCCTGGTGAGCGCGTTCATGTCCGGTGTCGACGACGAGGGCGACGACGCGGGTGCCGACGGCATCCTCGGTGTCGACGAACTGCACATCGTGTCGACGGAGTTCAGGTCGATGCTGTCGCAGTCGGCTGCGGCGCTGCGGATCGCACCGATGGTGGTCGAGTACGTCGGCGAGGCGGAAACAGGTCCGCACACGCTGTTCTCGTTCGAGCCCAATGCCGAGGAATTGTTCGACTCATTGCTGCCGCGCTACATCGCGACCCGCGTGTACGCGGCGCTGCTCGAGGCGGCGGCGTCGGAGTCGGCGTCTCGACGCCGTGCCATGAAGTCGGCGACCGACAACGCCGACGATCTGATCAAGGCGCTCACGCTGGCGGCGAACCGCGAGCGTCAGGCGCAGATCACCCAGGAAATCAGCGAAATCGTCGGCGGCGCCAACGCGCTAGCCGACGCGAAATAGTCCACGTAGCAAGCGAAAGCGAAGAGGAAATGACTGCTACCGCAGAGAAGACCGCCGGACGGGTTGTCCGCATTACCGGACCCGTGGTCGACGTGGAGTTCCCGCGTGGCTCGGTGCCCGAACTGTTCAACGCGCTGCACGCCGACATCGCCTTCGGTGCGCTCGCCAAGACCCTGACCCTGGAAGTTGCCCAGCACCTGGGTGACAACCTGGTCCGCTGCATCTCCATGCAGCCCACCGACGGACTGGTCCGCGGTGTCGAGGTCAGCGACACCGGCGCCTCGATCTCGGTGCCGGTCGGCGACGGCGTGAAGGGTCACGTCTTCAACGCACTCGGTGACTGCCTCGACGAGCCTGGCTACGGCAAGGACTTCGAGCACTGGTCGATCCACCGCAAGCCGCCGGCCTTCGCCGACCTCGAGCCCCGCACCGAGATGCTCGAGACCGGCCTGAAGGTCGTCGACCTGCTGACCCCGTACGTGCGTGGCGGCAAGATCGCCCTGTTCGGCGGCGCCGGCGTGGGCAAGACGGTGCTCATTCAGGAGATGATCAACCGCATCGCCCGCAACTTCGGTGGTACCTCGGTGTTCGCCGGCGTGGGGGAGCGCACCCGTGAGGGCAACGACCTCTGGGTCGAGCTCGCGGATGCCAACGTGCTCAAGGACACCGCCCTGGTGTTCGGCCAGATGGACGAGCCGCCGGGCACGCGTATGCGCGTGGCCCTGTCCGCGCTGACCATGGCGGAGTACTTCCGCGATGAGCAGGGCCAGGACGTTCTGCTGTTCATCGACAACATCTTCCGGTTCACCCAGGCCGGTTCCGAGGTCTCCACGCTGCTCGGCCGTATGCCGTCCGCGGTGGGTTACCAGCCGACCCTGGCCGACGAGATGGGTGAGCTGCAGGAGCGCATCACCTCGACCCGTGGCCGCTCGATCACCTCGATGCAGGCCGTGTACGTGCCCGCGGACGACTACACCGACCCGGCGCCGGCCACCACGTTCGCGCACCTGGACGCCACCACCGAGCTTTCGCGCGCGGTGTTCTCCAAGGGCATCTTCCCGGCAGTGGACCCGCTGGCGTCGTCCTCGACGATCCTGCACCCGAGCGTCGTCGGCGACGAGCACTACCGGGTCGCCCAAGAAGTCATCCGGATCCTGCAGCGCTACAAGGATCTTCAGGACATCATTGCGATCCTCGGTATCGACGAGCTCTCCGAAGAGGACAAGGTTCTGGTGTACCGGGCTCGTAAGATCGAGCGCTTCCTGAGCCAGAACATGATGGCTGCCGAGCAGTTCACCGGCCAGCCCGGTTCGACCGTGCCGCTCAAGGAAACCGTCGAGGCGTTCGACAAGCTGGCCAAGGGCGAGTTCGACCACCTGCCCGAGCAGGCGTTCTTCCTGATCGGCGGCCTGGACGACCTGGCGAAGAAGGCCGAAAGCCTCGGCGCCAAGCTGTGATGAGCGCTTGCGCGAAGAACCAAGGGCTTGAGCTTCTGAGCCTTATTCGAAAGGGGAGGTGAGATGGCCGAATTGGACGTCGACATCGTCGCCGTCGAGCGCAAGATCTGGTCGGGTAAGGCGACGTTCGTCTTCACCCGCACCACGTCGGGCGAGATCGGCATCCTGCCTCGCCACATCCCGCTCGTCGCACAGCTGGTCGAGGACGCCATGGTCCGCGTCGAGCGCGAGGGCGAGGACGATCTGCGCATCGCGGTCGACGGCGGCTACCTGTCGGTGACCGAGGAGAGCGTGACGATCCTCGCGGAGTCGGCCGAGTTCGAGTCCGAGATCGACGCGGAGTCTGCCAAGGCTGACGCCGCCTCCGATGATCCACAGACCGCCGCCCGCGGTAGGGCGCGCCTGCGCGCCCTAGGCCAGCTCGACTAGCCGCGGGCCTGCGACCGATGAGCGCGCCGATGATTTTCATGGTCGCGCTGGTCGGTGTGCTGTTGCTCGCGGTCGTTGCCCTGACGTACCGATTGTGGAAGCTGCGCCAAGGCGGCACCGCCGCGATCCTGCGGGACATCCCTGCGGTCGGCGGCCATGGTTGGCGGCACGGAGTCATCCGCTACCGCGGTGACGAGGCACGGTATTACCGGCTGTCGAGCCTGCGGTGGTGGCCGGATCGCCGGCTGAGCCGGCGCGGGCTCGAGGTCATTTCCCGGCGCGCTCCTCGCGGCGACGAGTTCGACATCATGACCGACGCGATCGTCGTGCTCGAATTGCACGACACCACGATCGACCGCTGGCGTAGCTACGAGATCGCCTTGGACCGCGGGGCGCTGACGGCGTTCCTGTCCTGGGTCGAGTCCAGTCCGTCGCCGCGGGCGCGCCGCCGCACGGCGTGAACTACTTCTTCTCCGGCCCTTGGGCTTTCGCGCCGCCGGGCTGCCACAGCACGTCGCCGTCGGGATTGGCGACCCGCGACAGGATGAACAACAGGTCCGAGAGCCGGTTCAAGTAGCGCGCGGGCAGCGCGCTGACGGTCTCGGGGTTGGCCTTCACCGCGACCCATGCCGACCGTTCGGCGCGCCGCGTCACGGTCCGCGCGACGTGCAGAAGGGCCGACAGCGCGGTCCCGCCGGGCAGGATAAACGAGTTCAGGGCCGGCAGCGCCTCGTTGTAGTGGTCGCACCACGCTTCGAGCCGCTCGACATACGGCGGGGTGATCCGCAGAGATTGCGGCTTCGCTGCGTCCGATGTCGCCGACCGTTCGGCTCGGGCGACCGGCGTGGACAGGTCGGCACCCGCGTCGAACAGGTCGTTTTGGATCTGCAGTAACACCTTGCGCAGGTCGTCGTTGGGGCCGCCCAGAGCGATGGCGACGCCGATCGCGGCGTTGGCCTCGTCGCAGTCGGCATAGGCGATCAGGCGAGGGTCATTCTTCTCGACCCGTGAGAAATCACTCAGTCCCGAGGTGCCGTCGTCGCCGGTACGGGTATATATGCGGGTCAAGTGCACTGCCATGGGGGAAACGGTACCGGCCGAGTGCGCAGGTACATGGCTCTGCCTCCACTAAACTGTCGGCGTGGGTGAGCGTTTCGTGGTGACCGGTGGCAATCGGTTGTCAGGTGAAGTGGCTGTCGGGGGCGCCAAGAACAGCGTGCTCAAGCTGATGGCCGCCAGTCTGCTGGCCGAGGGCACCACGACGATCACGAACTGCCCGGACATTCTCGATGTGCCGCTGATGGCCGAGGTCCTGCGTGGCCTCGGCGCCAATGTCGAACTCGACGGTCCGACGGTGCGGATCACGTCGCCCGAGGAGCCCAAATACGAAGCCGATTTCGCCGCGGTGCGTCAGTTCCGCGCGTCGGTGTGTGTGTTGGGCCCGCTGGTCGGACGGTGCAAGCGAGCCCGTGTCGCGCTTCCTGGTGGTGACGCGATCGGCTCGCGACCACTCGATATGCACCAGGCCGGTCTGCGGCAGCTCGGCGCGGACTGCAATATCGAACACGGCTGCGTGGTGGCCACCGCCGAGAAGCTGCGCGGTGCGGAGATCCAACTCGAGTTCCCGTCGGTGGGAGCGACCGAGAACATCCTGATGGCGGCCGTCCTCGCTGAGGGCGTCACCACGATCCACAACGCGGCGCGTGAGCCCGACGTCGTCGACCTTTGCGAGATGCTCAATCAGATGGGTGCCCAGATCGAGGGCGCAGGCACGTCGACGCTGACGATCACCGGGGTACCTCGGTTGTATCCGACCGAGCACCGGGTGATCGGCGACCGGATTGTCGCGGCGACGTGGGGGATTGCCGCCGCGATGACCCGCGGCGACATCTCGGTCACCGGCGTGGACCCGGCCCATCTGCAGTTGGTCTTGCACAAGCTGCACGACGCCGGAGCCACCGTCACCCAGCACGACAACGGGTTCCGGGTGGTGCAGTACGAGCGCCCCAAGGCCGGCAATATGGCGACGCTGCCGTTCCCGGGCTTTCCGACCGACCTTCAGCCGATGGCGATCGCGCTCGCGTCCATCGCCGATGGAACGTCGATGATCACCGAGAACGTGTTCGAGGCGAGGTTCCGGTTCGTCGAGGAGATGATCCGCCTCGGTGCCGACGCCAGGACTGACGGCCACCACGCGGTGGTCCGGGGGATCCCGCAGCTGTCGAGTGCGCCCGTGTGGTGCTCGGACATCCGGGCCGGTGCCGGATTGGTGCTGGCCGGGCTGGTGGCCGACGGTGAAACCGAGGTTCACGACGTGTTCCACATCGACCGGGGATACCCGCTGTTCGTGGAGAATCTGGTGCGACTTGGAGCTGAGATAGAACGCGTGTAATGTAGGCGGTCGGCCAGCCGCGCCGGGCCCGGAAACGGGAGGGCAGCGGCAGTTGACGCCGCCAAGAAAGACTAGTAAGCTGGCAGGGTTGCCTGCTGGCGGGTGTCAGCCGGGTGTGTTGTTTGAGAACTCAATAGTGTGTTTGGTGGTTTTATTGTTTGTTGTTGTTTTTTGCCATGCTTTGATACCCCCGTGTTGGGGTGTGGCTTTTTGTTTTTTGATGCCAGTTTTTGGTG
>NZ_VBSB01000001.1 GCF_013337765.1 Mycolicibacterium sphagni | reverse complement strand
CCGGCCGCGATATCAAGGCCGGCCGGGTGTGGACCAACTGCTATCACGCGTATCCCGCGCACGCGGCATTCGGCGGTTACAAGCAGTCCGGCATCGGCCGGGAAAACCACAAGATGATGCTCGATCACTACCAGCAGACCAAGAACCTGCTCGTCTCGTACTCCAACACAGCCCAGGGCTTCTTCTGAGCGCTTGCGCGAAGAAGCGAAGGCCCCGTTGAGCTTAAAGAACTCCACCACAACCACTTTCACGAAGGAAAACAATCATGACTCAGACACTTGGCGCCCCTGCCACATCAACAGCCACCGACACCATGCGTGCTGCCGTCGTCACCGAATTCGGCACGCCCCTGCAGATCGCCGACGTCGACCTGCCCACCCCCGGCCCCGGCGAAGCTCTGGTCAAGCTGGAGACCTCCGGGGTGTGCCACACCGATCTCCATGCCGCCCATGGTGATTGGCCCGTCAAGCCGGCGCCGCCGTTCATCCCGGGCCACGAGGGCTACGGCACTGTCGTCGCGCTCGGCGACGGTGTCACCGACCTGAAGCTCGGTGACAAGGTCGGCAACGCCTGGCTGTGGTCGGCGTGCGGCAGCTGCGAGTATTGCCGCACCGGCTGGGAGACCCTGTGCGAGAGCCAGCAGAACGGCGGCTACAGCGTCAACGGCAGCTTCGGCACGTACATGCTGGTGAATGCGGCCTATGCCGCGCGGATTCCCGACGGCATCGACCCGCTCGAGGTGGCGCCGATCCTGTGCGCGGGCGTCACCGTCTACAAGGGCCTGAAGGTCACCGACACCCGCCCGGGCCAATGGGTGGCCATCTCCGGCATCGGCGGTCTCGGTCACATCGCCGTGCAGTACGCCCGCGCGATGGGCCTGCGCGTGGTGGCCGTCGACATCGACGACGCCAAACTGGCTCTCGCCGCGCGACTCGGCGCCGAGGTCACCGTCAATGCCAAGACCGCCGACGTGGTCGCGGAAGTCCAGAAGGCCACCGGCGGCGTGCACGGGGTCCTCGTCACCGCCGTGCATCCGCAGGCGTTCGGCCAGGCGATCGGGCTGACCCGGCGCGGTGGGACCATCGTCTTCAACGGCCTTCCGCCCGGCGACTTCCCGGCTCCGATCTTCGATATCGTGTTGAAGGGCTTGACGATTCGCGGATCGATCGTCGGCACTCGTCAGGATATGGCCGAAGCGCTGGACTTCTACGCCCGCGGCCTGATCCATCCCACCGTGGAGGCGGCCAAGCTCGACGACATCAACGAGGTGTTCGGACGGATGGAGCGCGGCCAGATCGACGGCCGCGTGGTCATCGACTACCGCTGAGTCCCCAGCACCTCGCGCACGGGTTCGATGCCGACCAGACGGATGTCGTCGCGTCGGATCGTGGCCCACCGCCCCGGCGTCATGGCGAATCCCGCCATGGTGTCGGGGCGGTCGCGTCGGTTCTCCACCGTGGTGCCCATCTCGACGTAGGGCAACGAGCGTGTTACCCCCAGCGAGGCGGTGTTGTCATGCCAGGCCCGGGTGACGGCCAGGTCGGCGTCGAAGCCGGCGAAGATCAGATGCAGTGCCGCCTGGCGGAGCTCCTTGCCGATGCCCCGACCCTGATGCGCCAACCCCAGCCACGAGCCGGTGGTCAGACTCCGGTTCTGCGGAAAATGTTCTGCGTGAACCGAACACATGCCGACCACCGACTCCTCGACCAGGACAGCCAGGTCGAGGTTCCACCGCTCGACCGTCGTCTCGGCCCGGTTGCGCCAGTAGTACTGCAGGCTGTTGCGTTCCAACAGCGGTGAGGGCACATCCGTCCACGGCTCGCTGAACGGCATGGTCGCCGGATCGTGAATCCCCTTGGCCGCCAGGGTGGCCAGCTGTGCGCCCAGCTCGTCGCTGACATAGCGCAGCACGACCCGCGGTGTCACCACCTGCAGGTCGGCCAGCGGCCAGATATCGTGCGCCATGTCAGCCGGGGTGATGGCGGTGGTAATGGCGAGCCACCCGAGTCCGGTTGGCGCAAATGTTCTGGGTGCAGAACTTCCGGCGTGCGTCCGCGGCGACGAAAAGCATGCTGCACGCCGGGTTTTGGCACCTGCGTAGGCGGTTGTGGGTCGGTCCGACAAGCAGATCGACGAGACTATCGGTGACGGCGCCAAGCGCGATTTCGTAACTGCGGGCGGCAGACGCATGGTGGGCAGTGACCGCGGTCCAGCCGGCCGACGTGTGCTGCAGTCGCCGGGTGGCGGTCACCCTGGCAGAAATGTCATTGACGTAGTCAACGGCGGCCGTATTGGCCGCGGTCCCGGCGATGTGCGTATCGAGTATCTCCCGCACCGCACGGCGGAGTTCGACGGTAATCGCGAGTTCGGGTGTTGTTGCGTTCTCGGGCAGGCGATCGCGCTGAAGGCTCCACCACCGCCGACAGGTCGCCTCATCGCACAGCAGGTCGGTAGCGGGATCGGTGGTGGTGATGATCGTGTCCGCCAAGTCCACGGCCAAGGGTTCTCCCGCCACGATGAAGCCAGCCGCCTGCGCCGTTTCCATCCGCGACCTGGCATTCACCTTGCTAATGCTATCAGGGTATTGACAGCGTTAGCCTCCATAAGGTAGGAATCTAACGTCAATAGCACGATGTAAACGTTAGAACGTGGAGGGTTTGTTCAATGAATTCGCTGGAACTACTGCAACGCGCAGATCGCCGCCTGATCGATCTCACCGGCGTCCTGGGTGGGGACGACCTGGATCTGGCCAGCCCGTGCTCGGCATGGAACGTGCGATCGCTGCTCAGCCACACCGTCGCGTCGATCGACGCATTCGCCGCGGCGTTGGACGGCGGCGCTGGCCCGACCGAGCAGGAGTTGTTCAGCGGGGTCGACATCCTCGGCACCGACCCATTAGCAGTCGTCGAACGGTCCGTGGAGCGCTCGCAACGTGCCTGGGCGACGGTCACTGATTGGCAGCAGTCCGTCGCGACCGTTCTCGGCGAAATGCCGGCCGAGCAGGCCATCGGGATCATCACCTATTCCACTCTCGTTCACAGCTGGGATCTCGCGGTGGCGGTCGGCCGTCCGGTCGAATTCGACGAAGCCGAAGCCGAACTGGCCGAAGCGGTGGGAACGCAGCTCGTTCCACCGCTGCGCCAGCAAGAGCTTTTCGGTACGGAGGTCGAGACGGGTGCCGCTGCTACCCCGACCCAGCGAGTCGTGGCCTTCGCGGGCCGCAACCCGTTGTGACCGCCGAGCGGAACATCACGTGGAGCCTCTGATGCGCGGGGACCGCACGCGCGTCGCCGTGGGATTCCATGGCGGCGAGCTTGCGGTCCAAGCGCGCGCCGGAGTGGCAGAGCGTGCGGGCCAGCTGGCTGCGATGGCCGGTCAGGGCCGGCTACGCCCCGCGACCGCCGAGTTCCTGGCGGCGGCGCGACTCGCGGTGCTCACCGCGCGCGATAGCGCTGGCCGGCTGTGGATCTCGCCCCTGCTGGGGCCTGCTGGGTTCCTGCGCGCGGTCACCCCGATGACCCTGCATATCGACTCTCGCTTCCCCGCAGCCGATCCGCTGTACGGACTGCCGGCCAATCAACCCGCAGGCTTGGTCGTGATCGACCTCGCCGCCAGGAGGCGCTTTCGCATCAACGGCGTGCTGACCGGCGTCGCTGCGACGGGGCTGACCATCGATGTCGAGCAGGCGTACGGCAACTGCCCCAAGTACATTCAGCCGCGTCGGCTCCATGTTGCCGGCGGTGCGTCAACACCGGGTCGCACGCCAGTGTTCGCCGGAGATGCGCTGCGGCCGCAGGACCGGCGGCTCATCGAACGCGCTGACACGTTCTTCCTGGGGACGACCCACCCGACGGCGGGCGGCGACGGTTCCCACCGCGGCGGATCGGCCGGATTCGTGCGGGTCGACCAGGACCGTCTCTGTTGGGCGGACTATCCGGGCAACAACCTGTTCAACAGCCTTGGCAACCTGGCTGTCGATTCGACCGCCGCCCTGGTGTTCGTCGATTTCTCCAGCGGGACAACGCTGCAACTGTCGGGCACCGCCGCGGTCACGTGGCGGGACGAGATGTCCAGCGACGAACATGACACCGGTCGGTGGGTGACATTCACGCCCAAGCGTGTCGTTGTGACCGAAGTCCCGGGACTGTATCTCGAATCCTGACCTGCCCGGCCATCTGCGAAGATGCCAGGTGATGAGCACACCTAACGGACCCCAGTCGGTCTTCAGCGTCGGCTTCACCCGGGTCAGCGAGGCCGGCATCTCGCTGGATCAGCAGGTGCACCAGACGCTGGTCGACCACCGCGGCCTGATCGAGATGCCGGCCTACGCGGTGATGGCGGAATCGGTCACCAGCGGCGCCTACTGGTACACGTTCGCCGAGCCGATCGCCACCGTGCAGTCCTGGCTCGCCCTCACCGCCGGAGCCCGGCCCAAGGTGGGGGATCGGCTGCACGCCGTGTCGGCGATGGCCCACCACGACGACGCCCACGGCACCGCCACCATGACCATCACCACCGCAAGCCATGAGGTCGTCTGCTCGGGGGTCGCTCGCGCCGTCCGCGTCGGCCGCAGCACCGAAGCGCTGCGGGCCCTCGACAAGGACGCCATCGCGACACCCGTCGAGACACTGCCCGCACCGCCAGACGTCGACACAGAAGTCTCGGCCATCGACCCGGATTGGGACGGCCGGCGCATCCTGGCCGCGATCAGCAGCGGCGATATCGCCCGCGGGCCGCTGTGCGAACTGCTGGCCATGACCGTCGAGATCGAGGACGAGCCCGTCATGACCGTCGAGCCGCAGCCGTGGATGGCCAACCCGCTGGGCGCCATCCAGGGCGGGGTCATCGCCTCGCTCATCGGCCAGGCCTGCTCACTGGCCGGCCAGGCCCACACCGGCCCCGGCGACCGATACACCCTGGCTGACCTGTCGGTTTACTACTTCCGGTCGCCTCCGGTCGATGGGCGGCCGCTGGAGCTGGCCACCACCACCGAACGCGTCGGCCGCCGGATGGGGACGGTCGCAGCGACCATGACCGACGCCGACGGCACAAGCTATGTCCGCGCCGTCGCCAACATCGCCTACCAGCGGGCGACGGCGTTTTGACCTGCCCGGATCGTCGCAGGTAAGCTGCCACGTTGGCGTGCGGTACGCCGCGGTTTCGCACCGCGGAGTAAGCCGGGTTCTCGGGTCAGTGTTGGTCGCCGGGAAGCAACCCCCACCGACGCGTCCCGACCGGCACCCGGGTCAGACCGGGATCAACCCGAGAAGAGAAGAAGGTAGCGCTGTGTCTACGTACACGCCGAAGGCGGGTGACACCACACGTTCGTGGTACGTCATCGACGCCACCGACGTGGTGCTCGGCCGGCTCGCCGTTGAAGCAGCGAAGTTGCTGCGCGGCAAGCACAAGCCGACATTCACGCCGAATGTCGACGGCGGCGATTTCGTCATCGTCATCAACGCCGACAAGGTCGCCATCAGCGGCGACAAGCTCAACAAGAAGTTCCTCTACCGCCACTCGGGTTTCCCCGGTGGTCTGCGTGCCCGCGCGCTCGGCAACGAGCTGGCCAAGCATGCCGATCGTGTCGTCGAGAACGCGATCGTCGGGATGCTGCCGCATAACAAGCTGAGCCGTCAGGTGCAGAAGAAGCTCAAGGTCTACGCAGGCCCGGATCATCCGCATGCCGCGCAGCAGCCGATTCCGTTCGAGATCAAGCAGGTGGCTCAGTGAGCGAGACGACAGAAAACACGACTGAGGTCGAGGCGACCGAGGTCGTCGAGGTGATCGAGACCCCCGAGGTCGTCGAGGTCGCCGAAGCAGAGGTCGCCGTCGAGGCTGCCCCGCGCGCGCCGATCATCATCGACCGTCCCATCCAGACCGTCGGCCGCCGCAAGGAGGCTGTCGTGCGGGTCCGGCTGGTGCCGGGCACCGGCCAGTTCAACCTGGACGGCCGCACCCTGGAGGCGTACTTCCCGAACAAGGTGCACCAGCAGCTGATCAAGGCCCCGCTGGTGACCGTCGACCGGGTGGACGCCTTCGACATCTTCGCCCACCTCGACGGTGGCGGCCCTTCGGGTCAGGCCGGTGCGCTTCGCCTCGCGATCGCCCGTGCGCTGATCCTGGTGCAGCCCGAGGATCGTCCGGCACTGAAGAAGGCCGGCTTCCTCACGCGTGACCCGCGTGCCATCGAGCGCAAGAAGTACGGCCTCAAGAAGGCCCGCAAGGCGCCGCAGTACAGCAAGCGCTGATCTGCTGCGTTTACCTACGCAACGGCTCGCCGGGCGTCGCCCAGTTTCGACTGGAGGCGCCCGGCGATTCGCTTTAGTGGCCTGAGTCACGTCGCGAATGCCCAGTTCAGAGCCAGTGTGACGACCGATTGTTACGTTTCGGTTTGAGTACCTGGCCGTTCGGCAACGCTCCATGGAGCCGGCGGCAACGTCGGCTGCCCGAGGTAGGAGAGGGACCCTTCGGGGGGTCGGTGCCTTCCTTCGGGGCTGTGTGGCGATAGCTCCCGCAGGTCTGTGACTCCCTGCCAATAACAGGAAGAAAAAGGAGCGAACATGAACACGATGACGAAGATGGCCGCTGGTGCGGTTCTCGGTGGATCGATGCTCGTCGCGGGTGGTTTTGGTCTCGCGAACGCGGCCCCGGACGCTCCGGCGGTGCCGCAACCCCAGGCGCCTGCGCCGGTGACCGGTGAGAGCCTCAACGTGGGCCTCACCGTCGATGGCCAGCAGGTCGGCACCATCCAGAACGTATCGCTGAACACCGCCCAGACCCTGGCCTCCAGCGTGTGCCCGAGCGACGACCTGTCGTCGAAGCTGCCGCAGCTGGCCACCAACCAGATCGACACCGTTCCCGTGTGCGCCAGCGGCACCACCGGGGTGAGCTACACGTTCACCACCAGCGGTCCGGGTAACTCGGAGATCGCGCCTGCTCAGAGCAGCGGCCACGGCTCGTCGGGTATCGGTGCGACCGCCACGACCACGGCGCCGGCGCCTGCCGAGGTGCCGACGACCGGTAGCCGGTAACCGCTAGAACTCACGCTGCCCCGCACCTAGAGCTGGTGCGGGGCAGTGTTTGCTTTCCGGGCGTATCAGAGCAGTGTCGAATTGGCGGCGACACGGCGGATAACCTCAGCGGTTGTGTCGTGAGCCGCGAGTTGTGAGAGGTTGGACCGCATGGGTCGACTGTTTGGGACCGATGGAGTCCGAGGCGTCGCCAACCGGGAACTGACCGCTGAGCTGGGTCTGGCACTGGGGGCGGCCGCGGCGCGCCGGCTCGCTGCGACGACGAGCTCGGGGCGGCGGGTGGCTGTCATCGGCCGCGATCCGCGCGCCAGCGGCGAGATGCTCGAGGCGGCGGTGATCGCTGGTGTCACCAGCGAGGGAGTGGACTCGCTGCGAGTCGGCGTGTTGCCCACCCCGGCGGTGGCTCATCTGACGGGCGCCTACGGCGCCGATTTCGGCGTGATGATCTCCGCCTCGCACAACCCCATGCCCGATAACGGCATCAAGATCTTCGGCCCCGGCGGGCACAAGCTCGATGACGACACCGAGGATCGCATCGAGGAACTCGTCGCCCAGGGGCCTGGCTTGCGCCCGGTCGGCGCCGAGATCGGCCGCGTCCTCGACGCGAACGACGCTCTGGAGCGCTACCTGCACCACGTCAGCGCCGCGGCGCCGATCCGGCTGGACGGGCTGACGGTCGTCGTCGACTGCGCCCATGGCGCCGCATTCCAAGCAGCGCCGTGGGCGTACCACGCCGCGGGCGCGCGGGTGATCGCGATCAACGCCGAACCGAACGGCCTGAACATCAACGACGGCTGCGGCTCGACGCATCTGGAACAGGTACAGGCCGCGGTGGTGGCCCACCGCGCCGATATCGGCCTGGCCCACGACGGCGACGCCGACCGCTGCCTGGCAGTGGATGCGACCGGTCAGGTGGTGGACGGCGACGCCATCATGGTGATCTTGGCCGTGGCCATGCGCGATGCCGGCGAATTGGCTTCCGAGACACTGGTCGCCACCGTGATGAGCAACCTCGGTCTGCACATCGCCATGCGTGAGGCCGGTATCACCGTGCGTACCACCGGCGTTGGAGACCGCTACGTCCTGGAGGAATTGCGGGCCGGTGAGTTCACCTTGGGTGGTGAACAGTCGGGCCACATCGTGATGCCCGCACTGGGCACCACCGGCGACGGCATCGCCACCGGCCTGCGGCTGATGGCCCGGATGGCGCAGACCCGCTTGCCGCTGGCCGAGCTGGCCGCGCCGATGCAGACCATGCCGCAGGTCCTCATCAACGTCGAGGTCGCCGACAAGGCGACGGTCGCCGAAGCGCCCGCGGTACAGAGCGCCGTGCGCGAGGCCGAGGCCAAGCTCGGCGATACCGGGCGAATTCTGTTGCGGCCGTCGGGAACCGAGCAGATGGTGCGCGTCATGGTGGAAGCCGCCGACGAAGACACCGCCCGCCGGCTGGCGATCCGCATCGCGGAATCCGTCAGCGCCGAAGGCTGATTTCACACATCCTGGAACCGATCACCGCGTCCGTGCGTCATAGACGGACATGGGTAACACACGCGTGGACACCGCTGCGGTGCGCGCTGCGGCACAACGCTTCGACACCGCCGCCGATGTACTAAGCGGCGCGTCACTGAACCGATTGCAGTTCGACGGGAGCGTGGCCGGGCGAACGCACGCTGCTCACGGCGCTGCGTTGCGCTCGGCATTGGACCGGCTGGGCGCCGAGGTCGCGCAGTGGTCACGTGCCGCCGACGAGATCGCCGCCGCACTGCGAGTCACTGCGGACCGATACGGTGACGCCGAACTGCGCGCGGCCCGATGACTGTGGACGCCGCCGCCCGGTTGGCGGCCGGGCGAACCTCGGTGGCCAACACCCAGGCCTACGTGTCGGCCTGCCACGCCGTGGGCTATCAGCATCCGGACCTGACCGCACACGCGGCACAGATCGTCGAATGGTACTGCGGTGAGGACGGTTTGGATCTGCACGCGCTGGACTCCGACTGTGCGCTGCTGCGTGCCGCGGCGACCGCAGCCGACGAAGCTCTCCGACTGGCGCGTGATGGGAGCGCTGCGCTGTCGGCGGCGTGGCAAGGGCAATCATCATCGGTGGCAACCGATTTCATCGACCGGCACTGTGCTGCCGGGGAGGCGGTGGCCCGCGCTTTGCACGCCGCGGTCAGCGCCTGCGAGATGCTGCGGGACACCCTAGGTCGGCTGGTCGACGAAAAGGTCGGTGCGGCAGTGTCGATCGACGACAGGCGCGCCACCGAGCGCCCGGCATGGCTGGCCGCGGCGGCAGCTGTGACGGGTGGGGGAGCGGGCCGTGACGAGGCCGTCGAGATCGTCACGCACCAGATCACACCGTACGTCGACGCCGACATCCGTACCGATTGGCTGACCGCGATGCGCTCGGCGACGGCTTCGGTGGCGGCGGCCTGCGAAGACGCGCTGCGACAGCTGAACGGCAGTCCAGCAGCATATTTCGACGTTCCTGGCCAGTTCGACGCGCCGTCCGTCCCAGCGTCGTCGACGGTTACCGTGGTGGCCGAGCCCGCCGCCGCGCAGGCCGTGCCCGCCGCGGCGGCGCTCCCACCGGCAGCCGACCCCGCACCAGCGCCATCGACGCCGGTGCCGGATACTCCTCCGGCGCAATCACTTCCGCCTATGTCGCTGACCGCACCACCGGCTGGTGCCGGCGGTGCCGCGCCGGCAGGTACGCCCGCGATGCCGGATGTTGCCAGCGGTCTGTCAGGCCTGGTGGGTCAGATCGCCGATGCGCTCGGCGGGCTTGTCGAGGGCATACCAGACAGCGGTGCCCCCGACGACAAGCCCGGGCTCGAGCAACCCGTCGAGCAGACGGACGGCCAGGACGAGGACAAGCCCGACGACGGCGTCGTCGATCCAGCGGCCAAAGAAGAAGTGCCCGACAACGTTCCGGTCGCCGAAGGCCCTGTCGTCGATGAACCGCAGCCAGACGATCAGCCGATGGTCACCGACGCGGCTCCGGCTGCACCGCCACCGGGCCCACAGTCTGAACCGCTGGCAGCAGAGCAACCCGACGAGCAGACACCGTGTGAGATCGCCGCCGACGAACTGGCGCAGGTCGGCCAGTGACCGCCGAGCGTGACCGGCCAATCATTCCTGCGTCACAACGTCGCCTGTTGCGTCCGGCTGACGAGCAGCGCGGCGCGCGCCCACCGGTGATCAGGGCAGCAGCTGCTGCAATTCGTCGACCCACTTGATGTATTCGCCCGCGTCGGTGGTGGTCGGTGTGGCCAACAGTGTGGTGACGCCGGCCTCGGCGAAGGCCGCGATGCGCTCCTTGACGAACCCGCGCGGGCCGATCAGGTTCACCTGGCGCACCAACTCGTCGGGCACCGCGGCGACCGCTTCGGCCTTGCGGCCGGACAGGAACAGGTCCTGGATGTGGTCGGCCACCTCGCCATACCCGTAGCGGGTGGCGAGCTTGTGGTAGAAGTTCTGCCCCTTGGCGCCCATGCCGCCGATGTAGAGCGCCAGATGCGGTTTGGCCCAGTTCAGCCGCTCCTCGACGTCGTCGCCGATCGCCAGCGACACCCCGACCATCACGTCGAGTTCGCCGAGTTGGCTGTCCCGCTTGGCTTTTCCGGCCCGCAGTGCGTCGCCCCAGACAGCGTCGGCCTTCTCCGGGTAGAAGAACACCGGTTGCCAGCCCTCGGCGATCTCGGCGGTCAGTTCGACGTTCTTGGGGCCCAGTGCGGCGATGGTGATCGGAATGCGTTCGCGCACAGGGTGGTTGATGATGTGCAGTGGCTTGCCCAGCCCGGTGCCCTGGTCGGCGGGCAGCGGGATCTGGTAGCTGCGGCCCTGATGCTGCACGCGCTCGCGGCGCCAGACCTGCCGGCAGATGTCGACGACCTCGCGGGTGCGGCCCAGCGGCGCGTCGAACGGCACCCCGTGGAAGCCCTCGACCACCTGCGGGCCCGACGTGCCGATGCCGAGGCTGAAGCGGCCGTCGGACACGAAGTCCAACCCGGCGGCCGTCATCGCCAGCAGCGACGGGGTCCTCGTGTAGATGGGGAAGACGCCCGAGCCCAGCTCGATGGTCGACGTCTTGGCCGCCAGATAGCCCAGCTGGCTGACGGCGTCGTAGGAGTAGGCCTCGGCCACCAGGGCGATGTCCACCCCGGCCTTCTCCAACACCACGATGTGCTCGACGGCCTCACGGAAGCCGCCCGAATAGTCCAGAAAGATCCCGGTGCGCATGAGGACGTTATATCACCAACCAGTTGGTTGGCCGGCCGTCGGGCTACTTGAGCAGCGCGACGATCTGCTCCTCCGTTGTGACCGGCGGTGCCTCGGGATCGAGCGCCTCGGTCTTGGGCAACAGCGCCTCGGGGTCGGCGAACTCGCGATAGTCCTTGTCGCCGGTCAGGTGATACAGCAGGAAGCCGGTCAACAGCGCGCGCGCCGTCTTCTGGGTACGCCGATCCGAACCCGGCAGGCCCAATGCGCCGGCGAACCGACGCTTCTCGGCCAGCCCAGCGGACTCGGCCTTGCTGACGATGCGCAGCACCGACCCCTTCCAGGCGCCGGCCAGGTCCAGGGCATTCGTCCGCAGCGACTGCGGATCGTCGGGTGCGCTGAGCACCAGGCCGGGCGCCTTCAATGACGCCGCGGGCTGCTGAGCTGCGGGTTTGGTCACCGAGGGGAACAGCGCCGCGACCGCCTTGGGCGCAGAGGCGCCCGCCCCGGACAGGCCCGCCGCGGCGAACACGGCGGCCGAACCGCCGAAGCCATGGCCGGCCACGCCCAGTTTGGTGGGATGCACGCTGATCTGACCGGGGCCCAGGCGCACCCCGGTGATGATGTCGAGGGTGGTGCCCAGGTCGAACGCCAGGTTCAGCACCGACGGGGCCAGGCCGCGTTCGGTGTTGGGGGCGGCGGCCACGATGCCCCACGATGCGAGGTGCTCCAGCGTTTTCACGTAGTGATCGACATCTGTGAGCCAATCGTGGCCGAATGCCACACCGGGCAGATTGAAGCCCGACGCCGGGGTGTAGACGATGCCGGGTAACCCGGCAAAGGCCAGGTCACCGCGTAGAACCTGATGCCGACCGCGGCGAGTCAGTGCCGCGAAGAGCTTACGAGTCCGGGCCACCCCACGAACCTAGCCCACGGGGCCGGGGCCGCTGCTGCACTACCCTGGATCAACATGTGCGGAATCGTGGCTTACGTCGGCCATCGCCCTGCCCAGGGTGTCGTCGTGGACGCACTGCGGCGGATGGAGTACCGCGGCTACGACTCCTCCGGTATTGCCTTACTCGACGGTGACGGCGGCTTGACCGTGCGCCGTCGCGCTGGCCGGCTGACCAATCTCGAGGAGGCGCTGGCGGAAACGGAACCGGCCGCGCTGGCCGGTTCGGCGGGCATGGGCCACACCCGATGGGCCACCCACGGCCGCCCTACCGACCGCAACGCCCATCCGCACCGCGATGCGGCGGGCAAGTTCGCCGTCGTCCACAACGGCATCATCGAAAACTTCGCGATCCTGCGCCAGGAGCTGGAAGTCGACGGTGTCGAGTTCGCCAGCGACACCGACTCCGAGGTGGCCGTCCACCTGGTCGCCCGCGCCTACCGGCAGGGCCCGACCGCCGGTGACTTCGAAGCCTCGGTCCTGGCAGTGCTTCGCCGGCTGGAGGGGCACTTCACGTTGGTGTTCGCCCACGCCGACGACCCCGGCACCATCATCGCCGCCCGGCGATCCACTCCGTTGGTGGTCGGGATCGGCGACGGCGAGATGTTCCTCGGCTCCGATGTCGCCGCGTTCATCGAATTCACCAGGGATGCCGTCGAGCTGGGCCAGGACCAGGCGGTGGTCATCACCGCCGACGGCTACCGGATCACCGACTTCAGCGGTGTCGACGACACCGCGAATGCCCGGGAATTTCACATCGACTGGGACCTGTCGGCCGCCGAAAAGGGTGGCTACGAGTACTTCATGCTCAAGGAGATCGCCGAGCAGCCGGCCGCCGTCGCCGACACCCTGTTAGGCCACTTCGTCGACGGCCGCATCGTGCTCGACGAACAACGGTTGAGCGACCAGGAGCTGCGCGAGATCGACAAGGTCTTCATCGTGGCTTGCGGCACCGCGTTCCACTCCGGACTGCTGGCCAAGTACGCGATCGAGCACTGGACGCGGCTGCCGGTGGAAGTGGAGCTCGCGAGTGAATTCAGATACCGGGACCCGGTTTTAGACCGCGGCACCCTGGTGATCGCGATCTCTCAGTCCGGCGAGACCGCCGACACCCTGGAAGCCGTCCGGCACGCCAAGAGCCAGAAGGCCAAAGTGCTGGCGATCTGCAACACCAACGGCAGCCAGATCCCGCGGGAAGCCGACGCGGTGCTGTACACCCGCGCGGGACCCGAGATCGGGGTGGCCGCCACCAAGACGTTCCTGGCCCAGATCGCCGCCAACTACCTCGTCGGCCTCGCGCTGGCCCAGGCCCGTGGCACCAAGTACCCCGACGAAGTCGAGCGGGAGTACCACGAGCTGGAGTCGATGCCCGACCTGGTGGCCAGGACGCTCGACCACATGGGACCCATCACCGAGCTGGCGCACCAATTCGCGTCGTCGCCGACGGTGCTGTTCCTGGGCCGCCACGTCGGCTACCCGGTGGCGCTCGAGGGTGCGCTCAAGCTCAAGGAATTGGCCTACATGCACGCCGAGGGCTTCGCCGCCGGCGAGCTCAAGCACGGCCCGATCGCGCTGATCGAAGAAGGCTTGCCCGTCATCGTGGTGATGCCGTCGCCGAAGAACGCGGCGACGTTGCACGCCAAGCTGCTGAGCAATATCCGCGAGATTCAGGCCCGCGGCGCGGTCACGATCGTCATCGCCGAGGAGGGCGACGATACGGTGCGCCCGTACGCCGACCACATCGTCGAAATACCCGCGGTCTCAACGCTTTTCCAGCCGTTGCTGTCGACGGTCCCGCTGCAGGTGTTTGCCGCGGCGGTGGCCCGGGCTCGCGGCTACGACGTCGACAAGCCGCGCAACCTGGCCAAGTCCGTCACGGTCGAATAGCCGCGGTCAGTCCATTCGGGCGACGGCTGCCAGGATCTCGGCAACCTCAGTCCGGGTGGTGTAGTCGGGGTGGATATCGCTCCACGCGATCACGCCGTCGCGGTCGACCAGCAATACCGTCGGCATCGGAAGCTCGTAGCCGCCGTCGGCGTTGGCCTCCCTCAGATCGATACCGAGCTGCTGGGTCACCGCCCGAGATGCCTCCGACGGCGCGGTGACGATGCCGAGCGCCGAGGCGATCTGGTTGCCGGGGTCGGACACCACCGCGAAGGTGAGGGCGTTGGCCTCGGCGGTCGACAACGATCCGTCGGGCTTTTGCGGGCTGATGGCGATCAGCGGGATATCGCGCTTGTCGAGTTCAGGCACCAACTGGTCTTGATAAGCCTTCAGTGCCAGATTGCAATAGGGGCACCAGGCTCCACGGTAGAAGACGACGACTGCCGGCCGGTTGGCCCGGAGTACTCCGATTCTGATCGGATTTCCATGCGCATCAAGCAGTTCCGGGTCGGGTAGTGAGGTTCCGGCTTGGGCCGCACCGGGTGCTGCACCGTCGGCGACCATGCGCCTCTGATCGGCGGTGAACACCTCGATAGCCTCGGCGGGCAGATGGCCGGCCATACCTTCCTGCAGTTGGGCGACTTGGGCCGCGATCGTGATCGGTTCGGTGGTGGACACGTTGACTCCTCTCGTCGGTTCACCCCCGATCGTGGCGAGCAGAAAATGGAGTGTCAACACCAAAAAGCTAGGTCCGGCGGACGGTTTTTCCCGCTGCCTCGGTCAAGTGGGCACCGATCTGCGCGATCACGGTGTCCATCGCCGCCATCAACGCCGTGGTGTCCCGATTGACCTGGCTGAGCAGCAGGCCGCCCTGAGTGGCGGCGAGCAATGCCAGTGCCAGGCGGTCCGTGTCGGTACCCGCGACGAACTGGCCGGCGGAAGCCATCGCGGCCAGACCCTCACGCAGCATGCGCTCCCACTCGGCGAACCAGCGCGCCAGCTGGGCCCTGGACAACGCATCCGTCTCCGAGAGATCCGCAGCCAAAGATCCCAGCGGGCATCCGCCGACACAGTTCTGAGCTGTGCGGATACCGACCACGAGATCACGCCAACGCCATAGGTCGTCGACGCAGGTGACCCGGTCCAGGGCCAGATGTTGGACGCTGAGCACTCGTTGGCCCTGGAGTTCGATGACGGCCGCCACCAGAGCGCCCTTGTCGGCGAAGTAGTGGTACAGCTGCGAGGAGCTGATGCCTGCAGCGGCCTGAATGTCTTCGATAGTGGTCCGAGCGACTCCGCGTTCCTGCATCAAATCGGCGGCAACCGTGACGATCCGGTCCCGCGTCTGGGCTCCCTTGCGGGTCAGGTTGCGGCCGTTGACGGCGGCGGGAACACGGACAGATTCTGGTTCAGCCACTCCAAAATAGTACTGCGGCCAACCAGCTTTCCGCGCACGACGGCCACCGAGGCCTTGTCTATTGGCGGACTTCGCTGCTATCGCCCGTCCAGCACGTAACCTTGGTGCCGATGCGGCACTACTACACCGCCGACGCGATTCGCGCCGCCGAGGCGCCTTTGCTGGCCAGCCTGCCCGATGGTGTGCTGATGCGTCGTGCCGCCTACGGATTGGCCACCGCGATCGCCGCGGAGCTGCGGGCTCGTACTGGTGTGCTGGCCGGCCGGCACGTGTGCGCGGTGGTCGGGTCGGGTGACAACGGCGGTGACGCGCTGTGGGCGGCGACCTTGCTGCGCCGCCGAGGTGCCGCGGCGACCGCGGTGCTGCTGAACCCCGAACGCACCCATGCCAAGGCGCTGGCGGCGTTTCGTACCGCAGGCGGCCGGGTGGTGCCGGCCGTGCCGCAGTCGGCAGATCTGGTGATCGACGGAGTCGTCGGTATCTCAGGCAAGGGCCCGCTGCGCGAAGCGGCTGCCGGGGTGTTCGCCGCTGTCGAGACGGCCGGGATTCCGGTGGTGGCCGTCGACATTCCCAGCGGTATCGACGTGCAGACGGGTGCGATCACCGGCCCCGCCGTTCGCGCCGACGTCACCGTGACGTTCGGTGGGCTGAAACCCGTTCATGCCCTGGCCGACTGCGGCCGGGTCGAACTCGTCGACATCGGACTGGACCTGCCCGCCAGCGAGCTGCTGGGTTTCGACGCCGCCGACGTCAAGTCCCGCTGGCCGGTGCCCGGCGTGGACGACGACAAGTACACCCAGGGGGTCACCGGCATCATGGCCGGCTCGGCCACCTATCCGGGTGCCGCGATCCTGTGCGCCGGGGCTGCCGTGGCTGCGACGTCGGGCATGAAGCGCTACGCCGGATCGGCGGCGGCCGAGGTGGTGTCGCACTGGCCTGAGGTGGTGGCCGCCCCGAATCCGCACGCCGCAGGCCGGGTGCAGGCCTGGGTTGTCGGGCCTGGGCTCGGCACCGACGAAAAGGCCTTTGGCGCTTTGACTTTCGCGCTGGGCACTGCGCTTCCCGTGGTCGTCGATGCCGATGCGCTGACGCTCCTGGCTGCCCAGCCGGAACTGGTGGCGGGCCGCACGGCACCGACGGTGCTGACCCCGCACGCCGGTGAGTTCGCTCGGCTTGCTGGGGGACCGCCGGGGGAGGACCGGGTGGCGGCCACTCGCAGGCTTGCCGACGCGTTCGGCGCCACGGTGCTGCTCAAGGGCAACGTGACGGTCATTGCCGACCCGTCGGGTTCGGTCTATCTGAATCCCGCCGGCGGGTCGTGGGCGGCGACCGCCGGATCCGGTGACGTGCTGTCCGGTGTGATCGGTGCGCTGCTGGCCTCGGGCTTGCCGCCGGTCGAGGCGGCCGCCGCGGCCGCGTTCGTGCACGCCCGCGCCGCCAACGCATCGGCCGCCGACCCCGGCCCTACGCCGGTGCCCACGTCGGCGTCGCGCATCCTCGCCCACATTCGTCAAACCATCGCAGAACTGTAGAAAGGACCCTTGTGCCCCACGTCAAGTACCGTTCCCCGTCGATCGCACCGGCGTATACCGGGCGGCTGTCGACAGATCCCATCCCGTCGCTGCGGTTGCCCGACGAAGCGATGGAACCCTCTGCGGCATATCGGTTCATCCACGACGAGCTGATGCTCGACGGCAGCTCCCGGCTCAACCTCGCCACGTTCGTCACGACGTGGATGGACCCCGAGGCCGAGAAGCTGATGGCCGAGACGTTCGACAAGAACATGATCGACAAGGACGAGTACCCGGCGACCGCCGCCATCGAATCACGTTGCGTGGCAATGGTTGCCGACCTGTTCCATGCCGAGAATCTGCGCGACGACGACGCCTCCACCGCGGTAGGGGTGTCGACGATCGGTTCGTCGGAGGCAGTGATGCTCGGCGGGTTGGCGCTGAAGTGGCGGTGGAAGGAACGGGTCGGGGACAAGTGGAAGGGCCGGACCCCTAACCTGGTGATGGGTTCCAACGTGCAGGTGGTCTGGGAGAAGTTCTGCCGCTACTTCGAAGTGGAGCCGCGCTACATTCCGATGACTGAAGACCGTTTCGTCATCACCCCCGAGCAGGTTCTCGAGTACGTCGACGAGGACACCATCGGGGTGGTGGGAATCCTCGGCACCACCTACACCGGTGAACTGGAGCCGATTGCCGATATCTGCGCGGCGCTGGACAAACTGCAGCAGGACAAGGGACTTGACATCCCGGTGCACGTCGATGCCGCCAGTGGCGGGTTCGTGGTGCCGTTCCTGCATCCCGACATCAAGTGGGATTTCCGACTGCCGAGGGTGGCGTCGATCAACGTCAGCGGCCACAAGTACGGACTGACCTATCCGGGCGTCGGATTCGTCGTGTGGCGCAACGCCGACGCTCTTCCCGAGGATCTGGTGTTCCGGGTCAACTACCTCGGCGGTGACATGCCGACGTTCACGCTGAACTTCTCCAAGGCCGGCAACCAGGTGGTCGGGCAGTACTACAACTTCCTGCGGCTGGGCCGAGCCGGTTATACCCATGTGATGCAGTGCCTTTCGGGCACGGCGCGCTGGCTTTCCGATCAGCTGGAGGGCTGCCAGCATTTCGACGTGATCTCCGACGGGTCAGCGATCCCTGTGGTGGCGTTCAGGCTGAAGGGCGGCTTCGACTACAACGAGTTCGACGTGTCGACGGCGCTACGATCCTACGGCTGGCAGGTGCCCGCGTACACGATGCCCGAGGGCGCCGAGAACATTGCGGTGCTGCGGGTGGTGGTGCGCGAGGGCTTCTCCGCTGACCTGGCCCGCTCGCTGTGGGAGGACCTCAACGCGGTGCTCAAGCACATGGACGCGATCAAGCCCGGCGGGTACTTCACTCAAGAACACTTCGCGCACTGATGGCCGACGCAGACGCTGCAGCAATCCGCGCCAGCCGCGCTGAGTGGGCGGCTCAACACCTCGTGACATATCTCGAATCCGGTGGCGCGCAGGGGCACATCCTCAACCTGCACGATGTCGGTGGCCGCACGTGCACCACCCACTGCCTGATTCGCTACACCGGGCGCAAGTCAGGTCAGCGCTACATCAAGCCGCTGATCTACGGCAACTTCGGCGGTGAGATCGTCATCGTCGCGTCCAAAGGCGGAGCCGACAGCCATCCGGAGTGGTACCTGAACGTCGTGTCCGGGGACACGCTCGACGTACAGATCGCGACCCAGGCCTTCGAGGCCTCGTGGCGTGAACCGGAGGGCGATGAGCGGCATCAGGTGTGGGAGTACATGTGTCACCTGTACCCGCCCTACATCTCGTACCAGCAATCCACGAGTCGACGCATTCCGCTGGTCATGCTGAATCTGCAAACGCCCACCGAGATATTCACGATTGAAAGCTAGCGCACTCGTTCGTTGGCCGGGTCGTAGATCGGCCTGAGCGACACGGTGATCGGGTAGGTTTCGCCGCCGACGTTGACGGTGTAGGAAGCTGCCCGCACCCAGTCCGGTGTGACGACGGTGTCGTCGGAGGAGCGGACGTAGCCCAGCCCGACGCAGGCCCCGGTGGTGGCACCCCACGCCGCCGAACTGACCTGCCCGGCGACGACGCCGTCCCGCAGGATCAGCTCACCGCCCCACAGCATGGGCTCCGGTGACCCGACGGCGAAGCTGACCAATCGCCGGCGCGGCCCCTCGGACTTGGCCTTCGCCACCGCCGCACGGCCGAGGAAGTCGACGTCGGACTTCAGCTTGCAGGCGAACAGCAGACCGGCCTCGACGGGATTGTCGTTGGGTGTCAGCTCCCGGCCGAACGCCCGGTAGCCCTTCTCCAGCCGCATCGATTCGATGGCGTAATAGCCACCGCGGGCGATGCCGAACCGCTCACCGGCCGACAGCAGATCCTCGTACACGCCCACCGCGAATTCGGCAGGAACGTAGAGCTCCCAGCCCAATTCGCCGACATAGGTGATCCGGGTGGCCCGTACCGTCGCATAGCCCAGCGAGATCACCTGACTGGTGGCGAACGGGAACGCGGCGTCGGACAGGTCGGCGTCGGTCAGGCTGCTCAGCAGCTCCCGTGACTTCGGCCCCATCACACCGAACACCGCCATCGAGGACGTGACGTCCACCAGTTCGGCGTGCGCGCCTGCCGGCAGGTTCTTGCGGATGTGGTCCTTGTCGCGCTCGGTGGTGGCCGCGCTGCTGACGATCAGGAACTCGTGCGCCCCGGTGCGCGTGACGGTGACGTCGGACTCGTAGGTGCCGCGCTCGTTGAGCAAGCCGGTGTACACCGATTTGCCCACCGGCACAGCAACATCAGCGGTGCACAGCCACTGCAGCGCGGCCTCGGCGTCCGGCCCGGCCAGCACGTACTTGGAGAACGAGGTCTGGTCGAAGACGGTGACCGCGGTGCGGGTGTTCACTTGTTCGGCCGCCGACCAGGGCAGCCAGTTCTGTTTGCCCCACGAGTACTCGATCACGGGTTCACTGCCCGGTGGGGCGAAGAAGTTGGCCCGCTCCCAGCCCATCCGGCTGCCGAAGTTGGCGTTGGCGGCGACCAGCAGGTGGTGCACCGGCGAGCGGCGGAATGGCCGTGCGGTCGCCAGTTCCCGGTTGGGCCAGGGGATTTCGTAGTGCACGCCGAGGATCTCGGCGACCCGGTCGTGCAGCCAGGCCACGTTGCCGTTGAACGGTGCGAAGCGGCGGATGTCGACACCGGTGAGATCGGTGGTGGGGGAGCCGTTGACAATCCACTCCGCCAGCGCGCGCCCGGCCCCGCCGGCTGAGGCGATACCCACCGAGTTGAAGCCCGCGCCGACGAAGAAGTTCGCGCACTCGGGTGCCTCGCCCAAGATGAACTGGTTGTCCGGGGTGAAACTCTCCGGCCCGTTGTAGAGCTTCTTCAGCCCGGTGTGCTCGAGGGCGGGAATCCGCAACAGCGCGTTGTCCATCAGGATTTCGAAGTGCTCCCAATCCTCGTCCAGGAGCTGGAACTCGAAGGGGTAGGGGATCTTGTCGGGTGCCACCCACGGCTTGGCCTCTGGCTCGAAGCCCCCGATCACCAGCCCGCCGACCTCCTCCTTGAAGTAGGTGTAGCCGTCGGGATCGCGCAGGATCGGCAGGTCGGGGTGCACGCCGGCGATCGTTTCTGTGACGACGTAGAAATGCTCGGCGGAGTAGAGCGGCACGTTGACCCCGGCCATCGCACCGATCGCCTTGGCCCATTGCCCGCCGCAGTTGACCACGATCTCGGCTTCGATGTCGCCGGCGTCGGTGCGCACGCCCGTCACCCGGCCCTCGTCGGTGAGCACATCGAGCACCCGGACGTGTTCGACGACCTTGGCGCCGCGCTGCCGGGCGCCCTTGGCCAACGCCATCGTCAGGTCTGTCGGGTTGGCCTTGCCGTCGGCAGGCAGCCAGATCGCGCCGACGAGATCGTCGACGCGGATCACCGGATAGCGTTCGTAAGCTTCCTCGGGACTGAGCAGTTCGCAGTCGAGCTCATAGGCCGCCGCGCTGGCGGCAGTGCGCCGCAGCTGCGTCATCCGATCCTCGCTGCGGGCCACCGTGACACCGCCGCACTGCTTGTAGCCGGCGCTCAAACCGGTCTCGGCCTCCAGTTCCGCATACAGCTGGGTCGAGTACTGCACCAACCGGGTTCCGCTCTCCGAGGCGCGTAGCTGCCCGACCAGACCTGCCGCGTGCCAAGTCGTTCCGCAGGACAGCTGGCCCTGCTCGAGCAGCACGACGTCGGTGTGGCCGAGCTTGGTGAGGTGGTACGCGACGCTGGTGCCGATGACGCCGCCGCCGATGATGACGATCTGGGCGCGGTCGGGCAGCTCTTGCGTGGCCATGGATTCCTATCGGTCGTCAGTCGGATGCTTGTGCGTCGGTCAGCAGGCGGGGAAAGTCTGGTCCGCGGAATTCGGCGATGGCGGACTCGTAGCGTTCCATCGCCCACTCCCAGAAGTCGAAATCCAAAGAGCTCGAGCCATTCTGGATACAGCCCCACAGCGTCCAGCCGTACTTGCCGACGATGCCCTGCAGGCGGGCCCTGGCCGTCTTGTGCCGCAGCCGACGGCCGTAGTACAGCGTGACCAGTTCGTCGAGCTGATCGGTGGACAGCCCGCATTCGGCCCAGATGTTGCCCAGCTCGAAACACGGATCGTTGTTGCCGGAGTATTCGTAGTCGATCAGCCAGACCTTCTGCCCGTTGTCGACAAAGTTGCCCGCCAGCAGATCGTTGTTGCACGGCACGGTGGCATGCTCGTCCGGTCCGAGGATCCGTTTCACCGCCTGGAATTCGCGGGTGTAGTACAGGTAGTCGGTCGGTATCCGGAAACCCCGCTCCTGCACCACCTTCAGATAGGCGGGCTGGCGTTCGAACATGTTGAACCGGTCCCGGAATCGCGGTCCGGCATGCAGGGCCCGACAACCCGCGGCAACCCGCGCCAGCACGTCGGGACGTTGCAGGTCGGCATTGGTCAGCGTGTCGCCTTCGAGGAAGCCGACCAGCAGGATACCCAGGTCGGGGCGGTAGTCGATCACCGGTGCACCGACACCGGCCTGCTCGGCGGCCTTGCTGTTGTAGTACTCGTTGTCGCGGTCGATGCCGAGGAGGTTGGTGCTGTTGACGCTGCACCGCGCGACGTAGGTGCCGGTGGGCATGGTGATCTTGATGTTCCGGTTGGTCAGGCCGCCGGAGAGATCCTCGAGTTGGCGCGGCCGGCCGACCAGTGCCGGCAGCTGGTCCAGCAGCGCATCCAGTTCCGGGTCTGACAGGAACGGCATACAAACATCCTCGCGCCGGGAGGGATATCGCGTCTAAAAGACTAGACTATTGACTCGTGTCGAAGTCAATGCTCGCTCATGAGCTGATATCGGAGTGGGCCACCGCACAGCGCCCGGCGGTGATCTTCGATTTCAACGGAACTCTGTCCGATGACGAGCCGATCCTGTTCCGCATCTTCGGTGAGCTCTTCCATGAGCACCTGGGCTGGGCGATGACCCAGCAGGACTACGACAGCCAGCTGCTGGGCCACAGCGACCGCGAGATCGTCGAGAAGGCTCTCCAGGTCGCCGGGGTCGAGGGGCGCGATGTCGACTGGCTGCTCGCCTTGCGCAAGAAGCGCTACCGGGAATTGGTGGCTGGCGACAACCCGATCCAGCCCGACACCGTGCGCCTGGTGCAGCTGCTCGCCGAGCGCGGGGTCCCGCTGGCCATCGTCACCGGTGCCCAGCGAGACGATGTTCGCGCGGTCCTGGAAAGCAGTCCTGTCGGTGAGCTGATCGATGTTGTCGTCGCCGAAGAGGATGTCACCCGCGGCAAACCTGACCCGGAAGGCTTCGTTGCCGGAGCCGCCCAACTCGGTTGTGCACCAACCGATATCGTGGTTTTCGAAGATTCGGTGCCCGGCGTTCGAGGCGCGCTGGCGGCGGGTATGCGGTGCATCGCCGTCGGCGCCACACCCAGCGACGAGCTGACGGCGGCGGCGCCGGCACTGATCCCGCGCCTGTCACCCGACATCGTCGAGCACGTGCTGTCGTCGTTGCGTCGACATCGCCAGTGACGCACCTGCTCTCGGCAATTGTGGTCAAACAATGACATCTTCGCCAACACTGGAAGATTCAGTCGATCGGCCCGAATTCCGGTGATAACGTCCGTCCCCGCAGCCATCCGCACATGAACCGCAACAACGGGAGCCGACAGATGAAGATTATCGCCGTCACAGCTGTCGCCGCCGGCCTGGTCGCGTCCGGGGCCCTGGGGTGGGCCACACCGGCGTCGGCCGAACCCATCTCGGGCGCGTCCGCGGATGTAGTCGTGAAGCACCTTCAGGACCAGGGCTACAACGTCCAATTCAACATGCCTTCGGGAATGCAGCTATCCCGTTGCACTGTCAGCGGTATCAACGGGCTGACGGTGATGATGACGCCCGACGGCAGCCTCATGATGATGATGGCGCCCAACTCGATCGCCGGTGTCGTGACCGTCGACCTTGCCTGCCCGGACAGCAACAACTGACGCAGCGGAGCACCCGCCCTCAGATACCGAGTGCCTCGAAGCCGTCGACGTCGTCGATGGCGGTGGCCAGCCGTTTGATGATGGCCAGGCAGACGTCCTCGGGTTGCATCTTCGGCTGGTAGAACGCGCGCCCGATGGTGAACGCCCAGGCGGAGTATGGGTAAAAGAGGGTCTGGCGATACCTGAGCCACGCCTCGTCGAAGCTGGGGGCCTTGCCGCCCGCCTCATCCAGTGCCTCGAGGTAGAGCGCCAGCAGGTCTTTCTCCCACGCGCGGCGATCGTCGGGCTCGCATGCCGACCCGACGAAGTAGGCGAAGTCATAGGCCCACCCGCCCTGCAGGGTCGCCTGCCAGTCGGTCAGGCCCATCCGGCCGTCACCGGTGATGTAGGTCTGGCCGACGTGGCTGTCACCGTGCAGCAGGGTGCGCGGAAGCACGTCGGTGGCGATCTCGAGCCCTTTGTGGGTGCCCAGCCACAGCCGGTCGGCCTGGCCGTACAACCGTTTGGGGATAACGGCTTTGGCCCGCTCCATACCGACCGCGCAGCGGCCTTCGAAATCCAATAAGTTGGCCAGATTGTTGTAGTGGTCCTTCGGGGTCTTCAGAATGCCGAGTTGGGGAGCCTCCCACCACACGCCGTGGTAGGCGGCCATATTGAGCAGGACGTCCTCGACTTGACCGCGGGTCAGCGGTGTCGTCGCATCGATGAACGTCGCACCCTTGGTGGCAGCGATGTCCTCCATGAGAATCATGCTGCGCCAGGATTTCTCGTCGACGCCTCCCCAGTATCCCTTCGGGGCCTCCATCTTCACGTTGGGGCGGAATGTCAGAAAGAACTGGGTTTCGCCGTGCAGCACGTTGGCGCCGCCAAGCATCAGGCGCTGGCTGAACTGTGCGGTCGTCTTGGTATACAGATCGGTCGGCAGCCCAGCCGCCTGACCGACCTCGTTGTAGGTCACCCGCAACGCGGCTCGGGTGGAGGTGCCGACGCTGCCTCCCGGCGTCGAGAAAGACACAACCCGCGCGCCGGGGTGCTCGCGACAGAGCACCTCGGTCAACCACTCCTCGTTGAGATCGACGCCGTTACGTGGAACATCCGCACCGGTGTGCAGCGCGGGCGGCCGGACTCGCTCGCCGACCATCGAGACGCCGATCTCGGCCGCGCGCTTGGCAAGCCACAACTTGTAATTCATCTCGCACTCCAGATAATTGTGAGACGACCTAGATCATAAATGATGTTGGGGCACTAAATCCAGTGCCACACAGGAAAAACACGGGACCGCGTCATCAGGACGCGGGCGAGGTCTCCACTTCGGCGTCGGGACCGCCGTCGACGCGCGACTTCACCCGGATGCGAGTGCGGTCGGAGCGGAAGTAATCGTGGGAGAACTCCACCGGAACGTCATTGCGGTCGTACGCGGTTCGCGTAACCACCAGCAGTGGGTCGCCGACGGCGACGCCGAGCAGCTCGGCCGACGACTCGGACGCCGGGGTGGCCTCGATGTGCTCGTCGGCCGAGAACAACGGGGTGTCGAACTGGTCGGCCATCAGCGTGTAGACCGAGCCGGTGAGGTCGGCGGACAGCAGGCGGGGGAACCGGGCCGCGGGCAGGTAGGTCTCCTCGAGCAGCACGGGCGTGTTGTTGGCTGACCGGATGCGGATGATCTCGTGCACGTAGGCGCCACTCTTCAGCCGCAACGCCTGGCGCACCACGGCCGACCCGGGGCGCGTGGTAGCCCGGATCACCCGCGCGCCCGCGGACATGTCCAGCCGGCGCAGCTGCTCGGTGAAGCCCGGCAACCCGATGTGGTCGAACTCCAGGCGCGGCGTCTCGACGAAATTGCCGCCGAACCGCCCCCGGCTGCGCCGGATCAGCCCTTTGGCCTCGATGGCGGCCAGCGCCTGCCGCAGCGTCATCCGGCTCACGCCCAGCGCCCCGGCGATCTCGACTTCGGAGGGCAGCTTGTCCCCTGGGGTCAACCGGCCGGTGACGATGAGTTTCTCCAGCCAGACGGCAATCCGGGAGTGGGCGGGCTGCTCGGACGGGCCGCCGAGGTCCGGCCGCTGGGCCAGCACGGCGTCGTCCATCGACAGCACCTGCATTCCGACGACTCTACCGCCCTCAGCGGCCGTGAAATGACAGGTCAGCGCCCTATGCGAGCTTCTGTGCCGGCTTCTGGGACAATTGGCGGCGGTGACATGAATATGCACACGACTTCGTTGACCCCGTCGACGCAAACCCAGGTTCCCGGTCCAGGCGCCCAAGCGCTCGTCGATCTCGGCGCGATCGCCCACAACGTGCGTGTTTTACGTGAGCACGCGGGATCCGCCCAGGTGATGGCGGTGGTCAAGGCCGACGCCTACGGCCACGGCGCGGTGCAGGCCGGCCGGGCTGCGGTCGCCGCCGGGGCCGCCGCACTCGGCGTCGCGACCATCGACGAGGCGGTGGCGCTGCGCAACGGAGGCATCGCCGCGCCCGTACTGGCGTGGCTGCATCCGCCCGGCACCGACTTCGCCCCAGCCCTGGCGGCCGACGTCCAGCTCGCGGTGTCCTCAGCACGCCAGGTCGCCGAGGTGCTCAACGCGGTCGAGCGCACCGGGCGCACGGCCGAGATCACCATCAAGGTCGACACCGGCCTCAACCGCAACGGCGTCAGCCTCGCCGACGTCCCGGCGGTGCTGACCGAACTGCAGCGTGCCGTCGCCGCCGACGCGATCCGCCTGCGCGGCATCATGTCGCACCTGGCCAACGGCGATGCTCCCGACGATCCGCTCAACGACCTTCAGGCGCAACGCTTTACCGATGTGATCGCCGAAGCACGCAGGCGGGGAATCGAATTCGAGGTCGCCCATCTGTCGAACTCGCCGTCGGCGATGACGCGCCCGGACCTGGGTTTCGACATGGTTCGGCCTGGCATCGCGGTGTACGGGCTGAGCCCCATCCCCGAACGCGGCGACATGGGACTGCGCCCGGCGATGACACTGAAATGCGCGGTGACGATGGTCAAACCGGTCAAGGCCGGCGACGGAGTGTCGTACGGACACACCTGGATCGCCCAGCGGGACACCAACCTGGCGCTGCTGCCCATCGGCTACGCCGACGGGCTGTACCGCCCACTCGGCGGCCGGATCGATGTGCTCATCAACGGCAGGCTGCGCCGCAGCGTCGGACGGGTCTGCATGGACCAGTTCGTCGTCGACCTCGGCCCCGGTACGCCCGACGCCGCCGAGGGTGACGAGGCAATCCTGTTTGGCCCGGGCACATCCGGGGAACCAACGGCCCAGGACTGGGCCGACTTACTCGGCACCATTCACTACGAGGTGGTCACCAGCCCGCGCGGGCGGGTGGTGCGCACGTATCGGGAGGCCGACACCGGTGGGCAGTGACGACGAGACCAACTCAAAACGCGGGATCGACGAGCGGTTGGCGCGCCGTGCCGCCAAGAGTGCCGAACGGCTGGCGCGCAAGACCGGCGATCCCGGTCTGAGCGTGGGCAAGAAGGCCGGACTGCTCGCCGGGATGGCTGGGCTGAGCGCGGTCGGCACTGTCGCGGGAGTGTCGATGGCCCGCGCACTGGGTCACCGTTCCTACATCCAAGACGCCTACCAGGGCGAGGATTTCGGGCTGCTGGAAGCAGATCGCGGCTGTGTGGTCACCACGCCGGACGGTATCCCACTGGTGGTCCGCGAGGTCGGTCCCGTCACCGCTCCGCTGACTGTGGTGTTCGCCCACGGGTTCTGCCTGCGGATGGGATCGTTTCACTTCCAGCGCGCGGCCCTGGCCGCCCGGTGGGGCGATCAGGTGCGGATGGTGTTCTACGACCAGCGCGGTCACGGCCAGTCCAGCCCCGCGCCGGTCGACACCTACAACGTGACCCAGCTGGGCCAAGACCTGGAAACCATTCTGCAAGTGATGGTTCCACGCGGACCGGTCGTTCTGGTCGGGCATTCGATGGGCGGCATGACGGTGCTCTCACACGCCCGCCAGTTCCCCAAGAACTACGGCAGTCGCATAGTCGGTGCGGCACTGATCTCGTCGGCGTCCGAGGGGCTGTCCCGCTCACCGCTCGGTGAGATCCTGCAGAACCCTGCGCTGGAGGCCGTGCGATTCGCCGCGCGCTACGCACCCAAGCTGGTGCACCGCACGCGCGGCGCGGCCCGGTCGGTGATTCGCCCGATCCTGCGGGCCGCGTCCTATGGTGACGATCACATGAGCCCGCGCGTTGTGGCGTTCTCCGAGGAGATGATTCACGACACCCCGATCGCCACCCTGGTCGAGTTCCTGCACGCCCTGGAAGTTCACGACGAGAGCGCGGCGCTGCCGGTGTTGGCCAGGATCCCGACGCTGATCGCGTGCGGCGATCACGATGTGCTGACCCCGATCGTGCACTCCGAAGAAATGGCAGCGGTGCTGCCCAATTGCGAACTGCTGATCGTCGGCGGCGCCGGGCATCTGGTGCAGCTCGAACAGCCCGAGCTGATCAACGACGCGCTGGTGCACCTGGTCGAGCGGGCGACCCCGTCGAAATTGGTGGCCTTCACCCGCCGGCTGAAGGATCGCGCCCGTGGATAGGACGCAGGTGCGCAGCGGCAGGGCCGAGCTGCCTACCGTCGAGGACACGATCGCGCTGGGCGAGCAGCTCGGGCGGCAACTGCGGGCGGGCGACGTCGTCGTCCTGTCCGGACCTCTTGGGGCGGGAAAGACAGCGTTCACCAAGGGAATTGCCCTCGGCATGGATGTCGAGGGGCCGGTGACCTCACCGACGTTCGTACTCGCGCGTGTGCATCGGGCGCGGCGGGCCGGGCAGCCGGAACTCGTGCACGTCGACGTCTACCGGCTGCTCGAACACACCGGTGCCGATCTGTTGGCCGAACTGGACTCGCTGGACCTCGACGCCGATCTCGACGACGCCGTCGTCGTGGTCGAATGGGGTGAAGGCCTGGCCGAGCGACTCTCCGAGAACCACCTGGACATCACACTGGCGCGCAGCGCCGACAGCGACGTGCGCACGGTGACCTGGCAGTGGAACCACGAATGACACGCAACATTCTGGTCATCGACACCGCCACACCGGCTGTGACCGCCGCGGTGGTGGTCCGTGACGGCGGCATCGCTGTGGCAGGGGAGCGGATCACGCTCGATGCGCGCGCTCACGCCGAGACGTTGACCCCCAACGCGGTGGCGGCGGTCGCCGATGCCGGGCTGACGATGGCCGATCTCGACGCCGTCGTCGTCGGTTGCGGCCCAGGGCCTTTCACCGGTCTGCGGGTCGGGATGGCCACCGCGGCGGCCTACGGGCACGCCCTTAACCTGCCCGTGTACGGCGTGTGCAGCCTGGACGCCATCGGCGTACTGACCACCGGTGAGGTCCTGGTGGTCACCGATGCCCGTCGCCGCGAGGTGTACTGGGCGCGGTATCGCGACGGGGTTCGCATCGACGGCCCCGATGTCGCCGCGCCCGCCGACGTGCCGATGGGTGGAGCGCAAGCCGCGGCTGGGTCACCCGAGCACGCTGCACTGTTCGCCCTGCCCATCGTCGGGCCTGCCTATCCGACGGCGGCGGGTCTGGTTGCTGCCGTTGCCGATTGGACCGGCGAGCCCGCCCCAGTGGTCCCGCTGTATCTGCGCCGACCCGATGCCAAGACGTTGGCCGAACGAGGTGTGTTGCGGTGAACGTCCTGTACGGCCCACTGGTCAAGAGCGACGCCGCCCGCTGCGCCGAGCTGGAGAACATGCTGTTCGAAGGCGACGACCCGTGGCCGGAACTCGCGTTCATCCGTGAGCTCACCGCCCCGCACAACCGCTATGTCGCCGCCCGCGTCGACGACAAACTGGTCGGCTACGCCGGAATCTCCCGGCTGGGCCGCGCCGAGCCCTTCGAATACGAAATCCACACCATCGGTGTCGATCCCGCATATCAGGGACACGGCATCGGGCGGCAGATGATGATCGATCTGCTCGGTGCGGTCGGCCCACAGTCAGTGGTGTACCTGGAGGTCCGCACCGATAACGAGCCGGCGATCGCGCTGTACGCCAGCCTCGGCTTCGCGCGGGTCGGGGTGCGCAAACGCTACTACCGGGTCAGCGGCGCTGACGCCTACACCATGCGACGGGACCCGCAGGCGTGATCATCCTGGCCATCGAAAGCTCCTGCGACGAAACCGGAGTCGGCATCGCCCGCCTGGACGCCGACGGCACGATCACGCTGCTCGCTGACGAGGTGGCTTCCAGCGTCGACGAACACGCCCGCTTCGGCGGGGTGGTTCCCGAGATCGCGTCGCGGGCCCACCTGGAGGCCCTCGGACCGACCATGCGCCGGGCGTTGCAGACCGCAGGGATCGACAAGCCCGACGTCGTCGCGGCCACCATCGGACCCGGACTGGCCGGCGCGCTGCTGGTCGGGGTGGCCGCCGCCAAGGCCTACGCTGCCGCATGGGGGGTGCCGTTCTACGCCGTCAACCATCTCGGCGGGCACCTGGCCGCCGATGTCTACGACCACGGCCCGCTGCCGGAATGCGTTGGCCTGCTGGTATCCGGCGGGCACACTCACCTGCTGCACGTGCGCTCGCTGGGTGAGCCGATCGTCGAACTCGGCAGCACCGTCGACGACGCGGCGGGGGAGGCCTACGACAAGGTGGCCCGGCTCCTGGGTCTCGGGTATCCCGGCGGGCGACCACTCGACGAGCTGGCCCGCACCGGCGACCGCGACGCGATCGTCTTCCCGCGCGGCATGACCGGCCCGCGCGACGAACCCTTCGCCTTCTCGTTCAGCGGCCTCAAGACCGCCGTCGCACGGTACGTCGAAAACAACCCTGACGCAGCGACCGCCGACGTCGCCGCGGGATTCCAGGAAGCCGTCGCCGATGTGCTCACCGCCAAGGCGGTACGCGCGGCAGGCGAGCTCGGAGTGTCGACCCTGCTGATCGCCGGCGGGGTGGCCGCCAATTCACGGCTGCGCGAGCTGGCCGAAGAACGTTGTGCAGCAGCAGGTTTGACGTTGCGGGTTCCGCGACCGCGGTTGTGCACCGACAATGGAGCGATGATCGCCTCGTTTGCCGCGCACCTCATCGCCGCCGGAGCGGCGCCGTCACCGCTGGACGCCCGCAGCGATCCCGGCCTGCCGGTTATCGCCGGGCAGGTCGCGACCAGCCGATCCGGTCGTTGATGCACTACGACCTTCGGCTGCGCCCGGCGCAGCCAGAAACCCCCGCGCCGGACGCGTTCGAGATTCACCGGCGCGAGGTGCCGGCCAGTCCCGGTCGCGACGGGCTGACGCTGGCCTTTGTCCACGAGAGGCCCAAAAGTGGGGGCGGGTATCCCCTACTTCTCTTGCATGGCTATCCCGAGACGAAACGGATCTGGTGGCGCAATATCGCCGCACTGGCCGCGGCCGGCTATGAGGTGATCGCCCCGGACCTGCGTGGGCACGGCGATTCCGACTTGTCGCAAGACGACGTCTACGACATTGCGGCCTACAGCCGAGACGTCTACCTTCTGGTCCACGACGTCCTCGGCCACGAGCACTGCGGGGTGGTCGGCGGCGACGTCGGCGGAGCGGTCGCGGTGGACCTGCTGCACCGGTATCCCGGCTTCGTCGACAAGCTGGTGTTCTTCGACACCGTGCCGCCGCTGGTGTTCGACGACTACGTCGCCGCCGGGATCGACCCGGGGGCGATCCTGAGCGACGGACCGACCGGCGACTACCGCCACCGCCAGGGCGAAACCCCGGACGAGCTCGCCGCGGAGCTCGATAGTGTCGACAAACGGCGGCGCTACGTCGGCGAGATGTACGGGCACCGGCTTTGGGCCTCGCCGGGCACGTTCGCCCACGCCGACGTCGACTTCATGACCGAACCCTTCGGGACCGAGGAGCGCCTGCGGGCCGGGTGGGCCGTCTACCAGTTGGCCTACGGCAGGCCGTTCAGTGAGCCGCCGATCATGGACCGCAAGGTCGATGTGCCGGCGCTGATCCTCTATGGCATGGACGACAACGTCGTCGGCCCGGAATTTGTGCACCTGTGCGAGGTGGCGTTCACCAATCGGACCGGGCCGGTCGTGCTGCCCGGCGCCGGGCACTTCTTGCAGTGGGAACGAGCCGATCTGTTCAATGCCCTGGTCATCGCGTTTTTCGGCGATGTGCGGGTGTTGCACGAGCGGCCGGTCTGAGCGGCGGCGTCCGCTCTGGGCGAATACGCAGCAACCCACCCTTGAGTGCTAGCACTCGCATGTATAGAGTGCTAGGTGGCTTGCGGACAACCCCTGTTCCGGCACCCGCGACGACGGCGCGAGGGCATGGACGTATGCCAAAAACCTAGTAATTCGGACTGGTCCGGGCGCACAAGCCCCGGCCCGCAAGTTAACTAAGTGGAGGACTCCATCGTGGCCGTGAACATCAAGCCACTCGAGGACAAGATCCTCGTACAGGCCAATGAGGCCGAGACGACCACCGCGTCGGGTCTGGTCATCCCGGACACCGCCAAGGAGAAGCCGCAGGAAGGCACCGTCGTCGCAGTTGGCCCCGGCCGCTGGGACGAGGATGGCGAGAAGCGGATTCCCCTGGATGTCGCCGAGGGCGACACCGTCATCTACAGCAAGTACGGCGGCACCGAAATCAAGTACAACGGCGAGGAGTACTTGATCCTGTCGGCCCGCGACGTGCTGGCGGTCGTCAACAAGTAGCAACCGTGAACCGCCCCGGAGATCCCCGTATTCGTACGGGTGGTTTCCGGGGCGGATCGCGCTGAAGCCAAGTCAGGACTGACATATGAGCAAGCAGATTGAGTTCAACGAGACTGCGCGCCGGGCCATGGAGGTCGGCGTCGACAAGCTCGCCGACGCCGTGAAGGTGACGCTGGGTCCGCGTGGTCGCCACGTGGTGCTCGCCAAGGCGTTCGGTGGCCCGACGGTCACCAACGACGGCGTGACCATCGCCCGCGAGATCGAGCTCGAGGATCCGTTCGAGAACCTCGGTGCTCAGCTGGTGAAGTCGGTGGCCACCAAGACCAACGACGTCGCCGGTGACGGCACCACCACGGCCACCGTGCTCGCACAGGCCATCATCAAGAACGGCCTGCGCAACGTGGCCGCGGGTGCCAACCCGATCGCACTCGGATCGGGCATCAGCCGGGCGGCCGACGCCGTGTCTGAGGCACTGCTGGCCGCGGCCAAACCGGTGTCGGACAAGGTCGCCATCGGCCAGGTCGCCACCGTCTCCTCGCGTGACGAGGAAGTCGGCGAGCTGGTCGGCGAGGCGATGACCAAGGTCGGCACCGACGGTGTGGTCAGCGTCGAGGAGTCCTCGACCATGAACACCGAGCTGGAGATCACCGACGGTGTCGGTTTCGACAAGGGCTTCATCTCGGCCTACTTCGTCACCGATTTCGATTCGCAGGAGGCCGTCCTCGAGGACGCGCTGGTTCTGCTGCACCGCGACAAGATCAGCTCGCTGCCCGACCTGCTGCCGCTGCTGGAGAAGGTGGCCCAGGACGGTAAGCCGCTGCTGATCGTGGCCGAGGACGTGGAGGGTGAAGCGCTGTCGACACTGGTCGTCAACGCTATTCGCAAGACGCTCAAGGCCGTTGCGGTCAAGGCGCCGTTCTTCGGTGATCGTCGCAAGGCGTTCCTGGACGACCTGGCGGTCGTGACCGGCGGTCAGGTGGTCAACCCCGACGTCGGCCTGCTGCTGCGTGAGGTCGGCCTCGAGGTGCTGGGCTCCGCGCGTCGCGTGGTGGTCAGCAAGGACTCCACCGTCCTCGTGGACGGCGGCGGTTCCGCCGATGCGATCGCCGACCGCGTCAAGCAGCTCAAGAGCGAGATCGAGGCGAGCGAATCCGATTGGGATCGCGAGAAGCTGCAGGAGCGGCTGGCCAAGCTGGCCGGCGGCGTTGCGGTGATCAAGGTCGGTGCAGCCACCGAGACCGCGCTCAAGGAGCGCAAGCACCGGGTCGAGGACGCCGTCTCGGCGGCAAAGGCCGCGGTCGAGGAGGGCATTGTCGCCGGCGGCGGAAGTGCTCTGGTGCAGGCGAACTCGGCGCTCGACGCGCTGCGGGCAGAGGTGTCCGGTGACGAGGCGCTCGGCGTCGAGGTGTTCGCCTCGTCGCTGTCGGCTCCGCTGTTCTGGATCGCCACCAACGCCGGATTCGACGGGGCTGTCGTGGTCAACAAGGTCGGCGAGCTGCCGGTCGGGCACGGCTTCAACGCCGCGACGCTGACCTATGGCGACCTGATCGCCGACGGTGTGATCGATCCGGTCAAGGTGACCCGCTCCGCGGTGCTCAACGCCGCGTCGGTGGCACGCATGGTGCTCACCACCGAGACCGCGATCGTCGAGAAGCCTGCCGAGGCAGTCGACGACGGCCACGGCCATGGCCATCATGGGCACGCGCACTAAATAGTTCGCCTGCGATGCACCCCCGGTCCTGTTGGGCCGGGGGTGTTTCGTTTCGATCAGCCCTTTTCGCGCCGGTGGATGGATAATTTCGGCCATGAGCATGGCGTACTTGGCACAACCGGATCAGCAGCAGCAGCTGGAGTGGCTCGATGGCGGCACGTTGGCGATCTTGCTCGACGGGAAGGCGACCGACGGACAGTTGATGGTTGGACGCTTCGATGTCAGCGAGGGTGAAGCACCTCCCTACCACAAGCACACACGCGAGGATGAGGTCTTCATGCTTATCAAGGGAACGGCCTTGCTCTGGTACGACGACCAGGAGATGGAACTTTCGGAGGGCGGGATTGTCTTCTTGCCCAAGAACATTCCGCACGCGTACCGCATTACGTCCAAAAAGGCGGACCTGCTGATGATCAACACCCCTGCGGGAATCGAAGGCATGTTCCGTCACGCCGGACGAGACAAGGCGACGCCGCGCCCGGACGGCTTCGAGATTTCGCCCGAACGTATGGCCGAAGGGGCGGATATGTATGGGCAGATCATTGTGGGCCCGCCGCGCTGATCTCCATAACGGGCACGCGCACGAAATAGTTCGGTACGAAACACCCCCGACCACGATGTCGGGGGTGTTTTGTTGGCGGCATGGATCGCATCTGTCAGTGGACGTGGGATCGGTACGGGACGAAGTACTCGTGGGCAATTTGCACAACCGCGTTTCTCTTCGTGTTACCCGTCTACTTGCTCGTCTCGGTCGTCCTTGTTGCTCTTGAGGGCAGGACACTAAATGTGACGGTCGTCGCCGTCACCGTTGTCGGCGTCTTCCTGCAGGCATACTCGTTACTTCCGGCTGGTCTCGGCGGCCTTCGTCTTGCGGAGAAATGGGCCGCCGGCCACAAGGTCGATCGGGCGAAAGCTCTGCAAGACACCTACATATACGCTCGCGGAGCCCCCACCAGGGGCGTGGCTGGCGGGGCTGTCGTGTGCGGCGCGCAGTTGGTGCTCGTTGGTGTGATCGCCGGCGCGTCAGGATCACGGCTCCTCCAGTACGGAATTCTGGGAGCGTTCCTCGGAGCTTCCCTGGTGCTAACCGCTGTCCATAGCCTCGTAGAAAGCTTGATGCGGCCGGCCAGGCTCGCTCTCGGCGGTCACACCGGAATTGGTGACGCCCTACCGCGCTCCCGCCCGACGTTTGCCGCGTGGTCGAACCTGTCGGTGATTGCGGTCGCCTTGTCGTTCGCTATCGGCGGTGCGATGGTGGCGGCCGCGTTTGAAGGTGCGAACAAGGCCCCGGGTCTTTGGGTTCTGATCGGGTGTGGGTTGACGCTTGCCTTCGCTGTGCCCATCACCGTCGGAACCGCCTTCTCGCCGTCCCTGCGACCACTACGCGATCTGGCCACTGGAACCGAACGTGTTGCGGCAGGCGACTATAGCCAACGCGTGCCGGTGGTTCAGGATGACGACCTCGGTGCCCTGGCGGCGTCGTTCAACAGGATGCAGGCGGGTTTGGCTGAGCGACAGCGACTTCAGGTGGCATTCGGCGCCTACGTCGACCCCGTCCTCGCGGCGCGATTGCTGGAGCAGGGTGACGACGTGTTCACCGGTGAACGCCGTGAGGTGTCGGTGATGTTCGTGGATGTCCGCGACTTCACTCCGTTCGCGGAGGCGAACACCGCGGAAGATACCGTCGCCCGCCTGAATGCCTTGTTCGAAATCGTTGTCCCCGCCGTCGTCGACGCGGGCGGGCATGTGAACAAATTCCTCGGCGACGGCGCGTTGGCCGTCTTCGGCGCTCCCAATGACCATACGGATCACGCCGATGCCGCGGTGAACGCGGCTGTGCTGATCCATCGCCTGGTCGCCGAGCGGTTCCGTGGCGCGCTTCGGATCGGGATCGGAATCAATACCGGTGTCGTGATTGCCGGCACGATTGGTGGGGGTGGTCATCTTGAATTCACCTTGATCGGCGACACGACGAACGTCGCTGCCCGCGTCGAGCAGCTCACCAAGACAACGGGTGACGCGATTCTCCTCACCGCCCGGACTGTCGAAGCCCTGGGGGTCCGGCCCGCAGGACTCATCGAACGGGGTTCGCATGTATTGAAGGGGAAGTCGGCCCCGGTGCAGGTCTTCGGTCTCGACCCACCGATGACGTGACGACGGCTTGAATAGCGGACGATGTCCGTCACGCCAGAGACGTGGCGATGTCGACTTCGGACGTCAGTGTCTGGTGAACCGGGCAACGCTCGGCGATTTCCATGAGCCGCTGCCGTTGGGTGTCGTCAAGGTCGCCGACCAAATCGATGGTCCGATCGATGTGGCTGATCCAGCCCTTGGTGGTTTCACACTGGGCGCAGTCCTCGGCGTGAATGCGGCTGTGCCGCAAGGTCACCTCGACCTGCTCGAGCGGCCAGCCCTTCTTGTTGGCGTACAGGCGCACCGTCATCGAGGTGCATGCCCCGAGACCGGCCAGCAGCAGGTCGTACGGGGTGGGCCCGGCGTCATCGCCGATGGGCTGTGGCTCGTCCGCGAGTAGTTGATGCCGACCCACGGTGATCTGCTGGGTATAGGTCCCGGTGCCCGTCTCGGTCACGGTCACTGTGCCCTCGGATGCATTGTCAGCAGTGTCGTTCGCAGTCATGGCTGTAATCCAATCATCCCGCCTAGGGTTTAGCCGGATCTTGCCCGATGAGCAATCCGGTTGCGCTGCTTAGCGGATGACGTCTCGGTGGCGGTTTTTTGTCGGACCCTGCTGTCATGATGGGGGTATGTCCTCGACCGCTGAGCTGATGCCTATTGAGCGTCTTGAGCAGGTGTTTGAGGAGTTGGCGGAGTTGGCCGGTCAACGCAATGCGATCGATGGCCGGATCGTGGACCTTATCGCTGAGTTGGACCACGGCAATTTGTGTGGCTTCACCGGGGCGCGGTCGGTGGCCGCGGTGGTGGCCTGGAAGTTGGGCACCACCGCGGCCAACGGCAAGGCGATTGCGGCGGTGGCGCATCGTATCTCGGAGTTTCCGCGTTGCGTGGCGGCCTTGCGGGAGGGCCGGTTGTCGGTGGATCAGGTCGGGGTCATCGCATCCCGGGCCGGCGAGGGTTCTGATGAGCACTACGCCGAGTTGGCGTCGGTCGCCTCGGTCTCCCAGCTGCGTACCGCGGTCAAGCTCGAGCCGCGCCCGCCCACACCGGGCCCGCAGCCCGATCCGCCGCGTTCGATCCACAAGAGCCCCGGTGAGGATTCGACCAGTTGGCGGATCACCTTGCCCAATGAGGAAGCCGCCACCTTCGATGCGGCCCTGCAGTCCCACCGCGATGCGTTGGTTGCTGACTACGAGAACGACGACAGCGATTCCGCCGAGAATGCGCCGCCGTTCCCGAACACCGTGGATGCGTTCATGAGCCTGGTCGAGGCCGGCTGGGATAGCGATGTCGCGCGGCGCCCGCACGGGCAACGCACCACCGTGGTCGTGCACGTCGACGTCGAACAGCGCATCGCCGCCCTGCATCTGGGGCCGCTGCTGTCGGATGGTGATCGCCAGTATCTGACCTGCGATGCCACCTGCGAGGTGTGGTTCGAACGCGACGGCCACCCCATCGGCGCCGGCCGCACGACCCGCACCATCAGCCGCCGGCTACGCCGCGCCCTGGAACATCGCGACGCCACCTGCGCGGTGCCGGGCTGCACCGCCACCCGCGGCTTGCACGCCCACCACATTCAGCATTGGGAAGACGGCGGCCCCACCGAGCTGACCAACCTCGTGCTGCTGTGCCCGTATCACCACCGGGCTCACCACCGCGGCGAGATCACCATCACCGGCCCCGCCCACCAGCTCACCGTCCTCGACTGCGACGGCGACCCACTCACCCCGGGATCACTAGCCCGACCACCCAACCATCCACCACCGAACGTCCCACCATGTCCCGGGCCCACCGGCGAAAAAGCCCAATGGCGGTGGTACAACCCCTTCGAACCACACGCCCCGCCGCCAACAGATAACTAGCTCGGCTCGCTGCCGGACAGGCATCCTCACTGATCGGTCGCGGTTGGTCGGCGAAGCGGATGCGGACGTGCCGTGATCTGCTGGGGGTAGGTTCCGTGCTGGTTTCGGTCAAGGTCACTGTGCCCTCAGACGAAGCGGCGTCACCGCTAGTGCTGTCGTCCGTCGTGGTCGTAGTCCCAACATCACCGAGGCGGTGGCCGGGGACAAGCTGCGAACCAAAAGCCCTCAATGTTGACGTTTAAGTGAATAAGTGGAGTTATTCCAAATAGTCTCGCGGCGAAAGCACTTGATTAGGAAACCGGGGGATTCATCGTGATTCGACCTATCGGCATGCTTGCCGTGTCTGCGTTCTTCACCGTCGCCATTGGCGCCGCAGCACCCGCGTACGCGGCTCCATCGGTGCCGTTCAAGAACTGCACGGCTGCCAAAGCAGCCGGGTACTGCGACATAACGACCGACAGTCCGCTGTACACCCCGAGCCAGGACCGCGACAGCGACGGCTACGCCTGTGAATGCTGACAAGGGCCCTGCTCGTATCGGCCTTGGTTCGGATAGCAGCGGAACAGGCCTGATGAAAATCGTTGCAGTGCTTGGTGTGATCGGACTTGCTGGCACCGCCTTGGGGATCGCGCCGCCGGCCTCCGCTGACACTTGGACCATGCCGAACTTGATCGGCAAGGATCTTCAGGGTGCGCAAGACGCCATCCAGTCGCTGACCAGTGATGCTGTCTGGTATAGCGGCTCGACCGACCTCACGGGCAAAGGGCGAATGCAGATTGACGATAGAAACTGGGTGGTCTGCAGTTCAACTCCCGCACCCGGCACGAGCTTCACGGAGAGCACAAAGATCAACTTTGGCGTAGTGAAGAAGGACATCGAGTCCTGCCCTTGATCTCGGCTGACTGCAGCAGCCCGATCTGACTGGAACACTCGAGATAGAAGCAAGCCCAGTGGTATTCATCGCCTAGGGCCGTAATATCTGGTCAGCTTAGCGCGCCGTCGGCTGAATCGATACCAGCCGGAAGGTGCCCGGCGATGCCTCGTCAGGCGTGAACCCGACTAACAACGTGTCCGGGGGAAATTGCGTCGCAAGGTCATTCAGCGTCCTGGGCATGAACACGCGGGACTTGGCATTGCCGTACCAACCGGGATCCGACGGGTCGACGCTGAGATTGCTCACGCTGTCGATGCTGGCGTCCCAGCGTTGAACGGGGTCCGGCGGCGTGGGTCCGAATCCCGCTGACTTCTGGTACGCATCCAGTTGTCCCGCAAGGGTTACCGGCGCCCCGCCGCCGACCGAGTTGCCAGTGATGGTCCCGTTGATCACGTCGGCGGTCACCGACGTCAGTCGCGTGGTGCACACGTTGTCGACGACAGCGGACGGAGCACAGAAGTCAGGCAGCGGATCGGCATGAGCCGGGGCAACATTCAGGACCGCGGGCAGCGTCAGCCCAGCGATGGCGGCCCATGCACGCTTTCGCACCGGGATGTCCTTTCCGTTGGTCTCTGAAATGTATTCGGCCCCATGGGCCCAGGAGTTACACGTCGTCGGTCAACGCGACACTGAGTCGTCGGGTCACCGCAGCAAGTTGCTCGCCCAGCCGAATGACATCGGCACCGCTCATCGGTTCCGCGCTGGGCACCAGGCTGAGCATCAGCGAGATGCGCGAATCCGGCCCGAGAATCGGGGAGTCGATGTGGCTCACCGTGTAGGTGCCCTGCGGAGCGAGGCTGACCGGGAACCACTCCTCCTGATGGATCAGCTCGTCGGTCAGCGCCTGTGCCAACTGGCTCAGCCGGGTGGAGCGCACCTCGGCGCTGCGCACCACGAGCGCCAGTTCCTGCAGTCGCAGATCGGGCAGGATGTGCAGGCCGACCGCGTAACCCCGCGCGTTGGCGTTCGCGATGGCCTCGCGGTACCGATCCCGCACATCCTCGGGCAGGGTGGTCAGCCAGCGCTGCTGAACATCCGGCCCTCGCCACGCGACCGTCGACGCCCCGTACGGCGGCCGGTGCGGAATCTGGGTGCCGATCGGCATCGGGTGACCGCCGCCGTGACTGCTGCGGATCTGATCGACAACGGTCGAAAAGTCCTCGTCCACCGAGAACGCCACGCAATGGGCGCCCGTCGCGGCCGACAGCTCGGCCATCGCCGAGCGGGCCAACACCAGGGCCGGATACCGGCCGGCAGCCTTCCGGCCGAGACGAACCAGGGCGGGGCCCAGGTGATAGGTCTTGCGAATCGGGTCGCGCAGCAGCCAACCGGCCCGCAGCAGTTCCGACAGCATTGAGTGACAGCTGGCTTTGTGGACGCCCAAATGGCGTGACACCTCGGCCAACGTGATCCCGCGGGTCCCATCGCCAGCCAGATGTTCGAACAGGTTCACCACCCGTTCGGTCTGCGGGGAAGGTCGCGGAGCCATTGGCCGATGGTCGCATAGTGCGACTGCTTGCGGTGTTATAAGCGACCATGTGACGATGGCCACAATGAAGGACCTTCAAGGCAAAGTGGCCGTCGTAACCGGTGGTGCCGGCGGGATCGGCCGCGCCATGGGACGGAGATTCGGCCAAGAGGGCATGAAGGTGGTGCTGGCCGACGTCCTCGCCGAACCACTCGGCGAAGCGACCGAGGCGCTCGCGGACGAGGGCATCGACGCGATCGGAGTGGTCACCGACGTCACCGATTTCTCGTCGGTGGAATCGCTCGCCAAGCAGGCGCTCGACCGCTTCGGCGCGGTGCATGTCGTCTGCAACAACGCCGGCACCGGCGCGGTCTCCGAGGGATACATGTGGGAACACGACCTCGCCGATTGGCGCTGGGGAATCGATGTCAACGTGCTTGGCGTCATCCACGGCATCAAGGCTTTCGTGCCCATCCTGCTCGAGCAGGGTGAAGGCCACGTGGTCAACACCTGTTCGGGCAACGGCGGTTTCGCTCCGATCGCCAGGGGCGCGATGGGCGGGCCTGCCACGGCCGTCTATCCGATGACCAAGGCCGCAGTGCTGTGCCTGACCGAAAGCCTCTACACCCACTTGGAGATGACGGAGTCCGGCGTACGTGCGCACGTCCTGTTTCCCGGCGGCTTTTTGAACACCGGGATCTGGGAGTCGTGGCGGAACCGGCCGCAGCAGTACGCCGCAACGCAGGAACGACGTACCCCCGTCCAGACTCTGGCGAAGGTTGTGGACCGCTTCGAATCTGCCGGTGTCCACATCGAATTCACGCCGTTGGAGAAGGTGGCCGACCAGGTCATCGAGGGGATCCGGGCGGACAGCTTCTGGATGATGGGACCGCCCGCACCTTCGGATCAGGTCGTGAGTGCCAAGGCGGCATCGATTCTGGCTCGGGGCGAGCCTGACTATTTGGTCGACGTCCTCGGCAAGCACGCCGAGAACGGGTCGGAGTCTGGAGGAGGAAAGCGTTGAGCACCACCACCGTTCGTTACGGACCCCGCCCACCCGAGGCGCGGGTGGACCACGAGATCGACGCCACCAAGGCGCCCATCGCGACCGAGGCCGTCACCGTCACCTACCTCACCGATCCGGAGATCATCGCGGCCGTCTTGCCCAAGCCGCTGGAGCCGGCGGCCGAGCCGCTGGTGCGCATCTCGCTTCAGCGGGTCCAAATCGAGGGTCGCCCGCCGTTCGGGTCGGCGGTGTTCTCGGTGACCGCCCGGCACGGCGACGTGATGGGCGACTATCCGCTCTTCATGCCGCAGTCCACCGAACAGTCGGTCACGGGCGGGCGTGAAACCTTCGGCGAGCCAAAGAAACTAGCCGACATCTCTGTCGAGCGCGATGGAGACGCCGTCACTGCCGCCGTGACAAGGCTGGGGTATCCGCTCATCACGGTCACCGGCCGGATCACCGGGCCGGCCGCGTTGCCGCCGGACCAGGTGAACACCGAGTTCTACTTCAAGTTCCTGCGTGCCCCCGACGGCGACGGTATCACCGACCCCCACCTGGTCTACGGCGAATACCACCGGCATTACGAGCTGCTGGAGGACATCGACGGCACCGTCGCATTGGGGGAGTCGCCACTGGACCCGGTAGCCGATATCGTTGTCCGCGAACTCAAGTCGATCACCTGGTGTCGTCGGCGCACGGTGCAGGTCGGGCGGATCGCGGAACGGGTACCGCAGGACTGGCTGCTGCCGTACGTGCACCAGCGCTACGACGACGTGGCCCTGCTCGCCGCCCCGAGGCCCGAGCCGACGCGGGTATAGCCCATGGACCGCTACACCGTCATCTCGGCGGACTGCCACGCTGGTGCTGACCTGCTCGACTACCGCGACTATCTTGACCCTGTCTTCCGGGACGAATTCGACAGCTGGGCAGCGGCATACGTCAACCCGTTCGCCGACCTCGCCGACGCTGACGCCGAACGCAACTGGGACAGCGACCGGCGTAACGCCGATTTGGACATCGAGGGCGTCGCGGGGGAGGTCATCTACCCCAACACCATTCCGCCGTTCTTTCCTTCGTCGAGTCTGGCGGCCGTACCACCGGAGACCGCCCGCGAGCTGGAATTGCGCTGCGCCGGCCTGCGTGCGCACAACCGCTGGCTGGCCGACTTCTGTTCCCTGTCGCCGCAGCGGCGTGCCGGGGTGGGCCAGGTCATGCTCCAGGACCTCGATGAAGCCATCACCGAGGTCGGGCAGATCGCCAAGCTCGGTCTGCGCGGCGGTGTTCTGCTGCCCGGCATCCCGCCGGGGGCAGCCATCCCGCAGCTCTACGCCGAACACTGGGAGCCCCTGTGGGCGGCATGCGCCGAGGCGGGCGTGGTGGTCAACCACCACGGCGGCAACGCCGGACCGAGCCCGCTCGACGGATGGGGCAGCTCATTCGCGATCTGGGTGTACGAGACGCACTGGTTCGCTCACCGCGCCCTGTGGCACCTGATCTTCAGTGGCGCCATGGATCGTCACCCCGACCTGACCGTAGTCTTCACCGAGCAGGGTGCGGGATGGATTCCGGCAACGCTTGATTCGCTCGACGTCGCGGCGGCCCGCTACGCGCGCGAAGGTTCGGCGATTGCCCGGTTCGCCGGCCCGACCGCAGGCTCGCTGAGCCTCAAGCCCAGCGAGTTCTGGGACCGCCAGTGTTACGTCGGTGCCAGCTTCATGCGTCCGGTCGAATGCGCGGAGCGCCACGAGATCGGCGTCGATCGGATCATGTGGGGAAGTGACTACCCGCACCTGGAGGGGACGGGTGCCTTCACGCGAGAAGCGCTGCGCTACACCTTCTCTGGCGTTCCACCCGAGGAAGTGGCAGCGATGCTCGGCGGTAACGCGGCGGCCGTCTACGGCTTCGACCTCGCAGCACTCCAACCCTTGACCGACCGCATCGGCCCCACCGCGGCCGAGGTCGCCGAGCCGCTGGACGCGGTACCGGCGGGTGCCAGCAGCACGGTCTTCGAGCCCGACCCGATCCGTACCTGGTAGCGAAAGGACCACAATGGACCCGTACCTGATCATCTCTGCAGACACCCATGCCGAGCTCCCCACCGAGCAGTACCGCGAATACGTCGACCCCGAATACCGCGAAGATTTCGAGGTCTATCTCGCTGAGAAGATCGCCGCGTCCCAAGCCGGCGGGTTCATCGACGAGGAGTTCGCCCAGGAATGGTTCTCCGAGAACGGCGAAGGCATTGCCGGCGGATGGGATGTCGCACAACGAGATAAAGAACTCGACGGGGACGGCGTGGCCGGGGAGGTCATTTTCCCCGACGCGGACGCGGTGACCGGTGTCGCGGGTGCACCGTTCGGCGCCGGCCTTGGGCAGTCGGGCAACCTCGACCCGGGCCGCGCGATGGCGGGGGCGCGGGCTCACAATCGGTGGCTCGCCGAACTGTGTAGCCACAGCCCCGAGCGCAGGGCCGGGGTCGCGGTGATCCCGATCCTGGCCGACGTCGACGCAGCGGTCGCCGAGATCCACCGAGCAGCCGAATCCGGGCTGCGAGGGGGCATCCTGATTCCGGTGCTGTGGGGTGATTACCCGCCCTATCACGACCGTCGCTACGACAAGGTCTGGGCCGCCTGCCAAGACCTGAACATGCCAGTGCACACCCACGTCGGGCCGGCCCCAAGCGAGGAGTACGGACCACACCTGGGCATCTACACCACCGAGGTGCGGTGGTGGGGAGCCAGACCCCTGTGGTTCGCGTTGTGGGCCGGGGTATTCGAGCGGTTCCCCAACCTGCGCTGGGGCGCCACCGAGTGCGGCGCGTACTGGGCCAACGATCTGCTCTGGTTGATGGACACCCGCTTCCTGCGTGAGCACTCCGCGAAAAAGATGAGCAAATTGCTCGAGGGCGATCTGACGATGCCGCCCTCGGCGTATTTCGACAGGAACTGCTTCATCGGGGCCACCACGACCGAGCGCCGGGAACTGGCGCGGCGCTACGAGATCGGTGTGCCGAACATGCTGTGGGGCAACGACTATCCGCACCCTGAGGGAACGTGGCCCAACACGCGCAAATGGCTGCGGCACACGTTCTGGGACATCCCGATCGACGAAACCCGGCAGATCCTTGGGCTGGCCGCCGCCGAGATCTACAACTTCGATCTGAAGGCGCTCGCACCGCTGGTCGAACGGATCGGCCCGACGCCCGCGGACCTCGGCCAGGACGACGCGGTGAGCATCCCCAAGTGGGCGGCAGCCCGTGAGGCCGGACGCCACTGGTTGACGGACGCGGAGCCGCTGCCCGAGCTCATCGAGAACTGATACACACAAGTCGTGACGAATTCGGCCGAGGAGCCGCACCTGAAGTTCGAGCGTGACGGCAATGTCGTCGTGCTGACGATGAACAACCCGCAGCGGCGAAATGCGCTGACGCCCTCGATGATCACGTTGATGGCGCAGGCGTGGGATGAGATCGACTCCAACCTCGACATCCGTGTCGCGATCCTCACGGGGGAGGGCTCGTCGTACTGTGTGGGCGGCGACCTTGCCGACGGCTGGATGGTTCGCAAATCGTCAGACAAGAGCCCCGAGCCGCAACCAGAACGGAAATCTGGCGGCAGCGTCATCACCGACGGGCTGCTGCTGACCCGCTCGCTGGCCACGCCATTGATCGCAGCTGTCAATGGAGCCTGCTTGGGCGGTGGGTGTGAAATGCTGCAACAGACCGATATTCGGATCGCTGAAGAACACGCGGTGTTCGGGTTGCCCGAGGCGAAGTGGGGCCTGATTGCCGGCGCCGGATCGACGGTCCGTCTGAAACGCCAGATTCCCTACACCAAGGCCATGGAGATGATCCTGACCGGCGAGCCGCTGACCGCCGCCGAGGCCTATCACTTCGGTCTGGTCGGGCACGTGGTGCCGACGGGGCGTTCGCTGGAGAAGGCGCGAGAGATCGCAACCAAGGTGTGCGCCAACGGTCCTCTCGCAGTGCGCAATGCAAAGGCGTCCATCGTTGCCAGCGGGTGGCTCGATGAGGACGACGCCCGTCAGATCGAGCAGAGGTTTGTGGTCGAGGTGATGCGCTCCGCGGACGCCAAGGAGGGCCTCGCCGCCTTCCGGGACAAACGCCCGCCACGCTGGACCGGACGATGACCGAGAGGACTGGGATGGAACACACGGGGCCGCTGAGCGGTATTCGGGTTCTGGAGTTGTCGCTCGCGCTCACCGGCCCATATATCGGCGCGCTCTTCGCCGATCAAGGTGCCGATGTCGTCAAGGTAGAGCGTCCCGATATCGGCGACATCCTGCGGTGGATTGGCCCGAGCGTCAACGGGTTAAGTGCGGTCTTCAGAGTCTGCAATCGCGGCAAGCAGTCGATCGCCGTCGACATCCGAACCGACGCCGGCCGGGAGATCGCACTCGAACTGGCTGCGCAGGCCGATGTCGTCATCCAGAATTTCCGTCCCGGCGTGGCCGAGCGGCTTGGCGTGGGGTACGAGAACGTTGTGGAGATCAACCCGGATGTCGTCTATCTGTCGTTGAGCGGATTCGGCAAGGTCGGGCCCTACAGTGATCGCAGCGCCTACGACACGGTGATTCAGGCTTATGGCGGTGTTGCGTCGAGCCAGGCGACGCCGGACGTCGGGGAACCGATATTCCTGCAGCAAGTGATCGCCGATAAAGTCACCGCCCTCTACGCCAGCCAGGCTGTCACCGCCGCACTGCTCGCCCGGGCGAACGGCCGTGGCGGACAGCATGTCCACGTCTCGATGGTCGACGCGGTCGTGTCGTTTCTGTGGACGGACGCGGCCGGCAACGAAGTACTGCTCGACGCCGACGGCTCACAGCCATCGAGCTTCACCTCTGGTTTCAAGCCGTTCCACTTCATCGACGGCTGGGGTGTGGTGACTCCGATCTCGGACTCCGACTTCACCGGAATGTGCCGCGCGTTGGACGTACCCGGAGCCGACGATCCACGGCTGGCGACCGCTGACCTTCGCAACCAGCATCGTCCGTTGATGGCGCAGGTGATGGAGTCCTGTTACGCGGGCGCAGAGAAACTCACGGTCGAAGAAGCGACGGCGCGCTTCGAGGCCGAGGATGTGCCCTACGCCATGATCGTGCCGCCCAGCGAACTGCCCAATGATCCGCACGCCATCGAGATGGGGTTGTTCGTGGACGCCGACGATCCGGTGGTGGGGCGCACTCGTATCCCGAGGCATCCGGCTCTGTTCGATGGCACACCAGCCCAATTGGCCGGTCCTGCACCGGCTTTGGGTCAGCACACCACGGATGTGCTGGGCCGGCTGGGGCGCTCGGATCAGGAAGACGAGCTCCGGCAAGCGGGTGTCATCGCGGGGTGACGGATTGCTGGCCGCGACCACCGACCAGTAATCCGGCCGAGGCGAACTTCAACCCGGCCCGTAGCTCGTCGAGACTGATCGGGTCGTCGGACTCGATATAGCGCATCGTCGTCGCCACGGCCATATTGAAGAACAACCACGCCAACGCGCTCGTGCTCAGCTCGTCGCGATACTGGTTGCGGTAGTGATTCATGTGCAGCCTGGTCATCGCGAGCAGGGTGGCATTGAGCCCGGAGACACTCTCGAACGTGCGGACGTGATCGGGGCGCTCGGCCAGATAGCGGATCAGCCGGCGATTGGCGATCGTGTAGTCGATGAGGATGTCGATCGACGACTCCATGGCCGACTCCGGCTGGTCGAGGGTGACCGCTCGCAGCATGTCCTCGATCGCGGGTGCCTGCTCGACGGCCAACTTCTCGATAGCGGCGTTGATCATCTGGTCCTTGTTCGCGAAATACTGATAGATCGATCCCTTGCTGATCCCTGCTTTCTCGGCGATCAGATTGGTGGTGATCTGCTCGGGGGCGTGCTTACGCAGCAAGGACGCCGTCGTCGAGACAATTTTTGCGACCATCTCGCGGGAGCGTTCCTGCTGTGGCGCCTTCCGGCGCTCTGACCTGGGCTTAGCTGTGCTCACCAGAAACTCCTGACGCGACTTGAATGCGACCTGACAGTCAGGTTAGCGTCTCGTCAATCGACAGGAGGGTCGCTGATGACCGCCACACCGGATCTTGAGGCCCAGCACGTAGATGAAGATTCAGGGCCGATCGAACTCGTTCCACCGGACTCGCTGACCGCCGAGCACACCGGGCACTGGACGTTCCTCATCCTCGAGGGTGCCGCGTTCATGATGCAGGCCATGCACCCGGTCATCGCCGAGGTGACGGGCAAGTACTCCGCTGCGTTCCACGGTGACCCGGGTGGTCGCGCAATCCGGTCCGTCGACTCGGTGCTGCGCTGGACCTACGGGGGAACCGAGGCCATCGCCGAAGGCAACCGGGTCCGCGATCTCCACAAACCGATCACCATGAAAAGCGCTGAAACGGGTAGGCAGATCAGCGCTTTGAACCCGGAGGCCTATCAGTGGGTCATCGCCACCGGCTACATCGTCAACGCAGAGGCCGGGCGGCTGATGATCGGCCGGGAGTTCACCGACGCCGAGAAGGACGAACTGCTGCGTGACAACCGCCGACTGGCGAGGCTGCTCCACGTGCCGATGCGCGGTTATCCCGAGACACGACAGGAGATGGCCGACTACTACGAGGCCATGATCGACACGTTGCAAGGCACACCGCAGGCGCTGTCGTTGATCCACGATCTGAAGACCGGCAAGGTCGAGATGCCGCCGTCTACCCCGAAACCGGTCGCTGCACTGGCGCGGGCAGCGCTGCAGCCCGCGCTGCCGCTGAACTACTTGTCGATCGTCGGACTGCTGGAGCCCCGTCTTCGGGCGAAGCTCGGCGTCACCTGGAGCGCCGAAGAGGAGCGTCAGCTCACCAGGAGATACACCGCGATCCGGACGGCCTACCGGGTGCTGCCCGAACGGCTGACCTATTTTCCGTTGGCGTATCACGCCCGCAAGCATCACCAGAGCCTGGAGAACAAGCATCACCAGAGCCTGGAGAAAATGAAGCAGCGCCAACAGAAGTCATTCGCCTACAACCTGCCGAAGTAGGTCTCGTCGGGGGCAGAATGAGTTGCCATGCCTCCCTCGACACCCGCGGCCTTGGCCGCAGTTTCCGTGGCGACCAGGTTCTACTCGCCGGCGTTGCTCAACCATTGCCTGCGTTCGTATCTGTGGGGCGCCAGCTATGCAGCCGCACACGGCATCACGTTCGACGACGAGCTCTATTTCGTCTCGGCGATGCTGCACGACGTTGCGCTCACCGACCCGTTCGACAGTCACCGGGTGTCCTTCGAGGAAGCCGGGGGCGACTTGGCCTGGGTGTTCGGGGTAGCGGCTGGCTGGCCTGCCGACCGGGCCGCCAGGGCCGAGGAGATCATCGTGCTGCACATGCGCGACGACGTCGCGGCGGCTGTCGATCCCGAGTCGCACCTGCTACAGGTCGCGACAGCCTGGGATGTCGCCGGACGACGAGCGGAGGAGTTCGCGCCGGATGCCCGAGCGATGGTGCTTGCGCAGTATCCACGACTGGGATTCGGAGAGGAGTTTCTCGCCTGCTTCGAGGATCAGGCGAGACGCAAACCCGACGGCGCTGCAGCGGCCGCTGTCGGGAGCGGCGGCGCTACACGCATCAGGGCCAACCCGCTCGATGCGTAGGAATACGCACGCGCGGATGACGGTTTGGAGTCAGCATGACTGAGCGGATCATCGAACTTCTCCACCGGAACCTTCAAGAGGTTTTCGGCGAGGGGGATGCGGCTCGACGGCGCGCCGCCGTTGAGGAGTTCTACACCGACGACTGCGTCGTGCACACCCCCGACGGAATCTTGGTCGGCCGCGAGGCCGTCGATACGTTCGCCGGTGAATTGCGGGCGATGCATCCGCATTTCGTCTACGCCCACCGTGGCGAGCCCGCGGTTCTCCACGATGCGGGGCTTCTCGCGTGGGGATCGGGCCCGCAGGGCCAAGCGCCCGAGTACACCGGACTGGACCTCATCCATGTCCGCGACGACAAGATCGCCGTCTTGTACGTCTTTCTCAATCCCCAATTGGCATAGGGCCGCGAGTATTGGCGTCAGCGCGTCGGAGTCGCTCGCTCCGACGGCAGATGCTCTTGGCTGACGGCCCACGAGGCGAGCAGCGTTAGCCCGTCGGCCGTGGGGGTGCCCGCAGCGGCGGTGTAGATGTTCAACTGCAGGCCTGGTTCGGAGGGCAATTCCATCGCCTCGAAGTCCAGGTCCAGCTGCCCGACCACCGGATGCCGCAGCCGCTTGCGGCCCGACCGGTGGAAGCGGACGTCCTGCGACGCCCAGTGCTGGCGAAAAAGTTCGCTGCGCGTTGACAATTCGCCGACCAGGGCGATGAGGTCCTCGTCATGAGGATTGCGGCCGGCCTCCAGCCGGAGCATCGCGGCCGCGTCGCGAACGACCTGGTCGTAGTCGACGAAGAATTCTTTGGCAGCCGGATCCAGGTACACGAACCGGGTGGTGTTTGCCGGTCGGCGCGGACCTGCCAGCACCGGTGCGTACAACGCGCGGGCCAATTGATTCATCGCGAGCACGTCGTGGCGGCCGTTCCGAATCCAGGCAGGCGCGTCGGTGATGGCATCGAGGACTTGCTGCAGTACCGGGCGCACGGTTGCCACGGCTTTGGGTTTACGCCGCCTGCTGGGTGGGCCGGACTCGCGGGCGAGTGCGAACAGATGCTCTCGCTCGGCCTCGTCAAGCTGCAATGCCGAAGCCAGTGAATCGAGCACGCCGTCCGAAGCGCCGGCAAGATTGCCACGCTCCATGCGGACGTAGTAGTCGATCGACACACCGGCGAGCAGTGCCACCTCTTCGCGCCGCAGCCCTTTGACGCGACGATTGCCGCCATAGGCCGGTAAACCCGCCTGTTCCGGGCTGATGCGGGCACGGCGCGAACTCAAGAACTCGCGCACCTCGCGCCGCATATCGATCGTGCCCATGCCTTCACGGTAGATGCGCCCGGTCGTCGTCGGGGGGGTACTGCTGATACCCCGAACGGCCGTCCCTGTCCGGGCCACAGGCAGGCGACCTAGTGTCAAGAGCATGCGAGCAACCGTGATGTACGAAGCCGGCGACGTGCGCGTCGAAAACGTGCCTGATCCCGTCCTGAAGAACCCCACCGATGCCATCGTGCGGGTCACAAGCGCGTGCATCTGCGGCAGCGACCTGTGGCCCTATGCGTCCATGCCGCACAAGGACGGTGGCCGCCGCATGGGCCACGAATTCATCGGCATCGTCGAAGACGTCGGCGCTGACGTCACCGGCTTCCAGCGCGGTGATCTGGTCGTCGCTCCCTTCGTCTGGGCCGACAACACCTGCGACTTCTGCCGGGAGGGTCTGCAGACCTCCTGCCGCCACGGCGGCGGCTGGGGTGCGCGCGGCGTCGATGCCGGGCAGGGCGAAGCCGTCCGCGTTCCGCAGGCGCAGGGCACGCTCGTCAAACTTCCGGTCGCCCAGGATTCGGCTCTGATGCCGTCGTTGCTGACGCTGTCCGACGTGTTCTGTACTGGCCATCACGGCGTGGTGACCGCCCGAGTACGGCCAGGATCCTCGGTGACCGTCATCGGTGACGGCGCCGTCGGACTCTGCGCGGTGCTGGCCGCCAAGCGACTCGGCGCTGAACAGATCATCCTCAACGGCCGCCACACCGACCGCACCGATCTGGGTCGCGACTTCGGCGCGACTGATGTCGTGGCCGAACGCGGCGACGAGGCCGTGGCGAAGATACGCGAACTCACCGGCGGTGACGGAACGCACGCGGTCATCGAATGCGTCGGCACAGAGCAGTCGTTGGTCACCGCTGTTGCCGCCGTCCGTGACGGCGGCTTCGTCAGTCGCCTCGGCGTGTCCCAATACCGGCAGGTGCCAATGGGATTCGACACGATGATGCGCAACATCACCTTGACCGGCGGAGCGGCACCCGCGCGTGCCTACATCGAGGAGCTCATGCCCGACATCCTCGACGGCACCGTTCAACCCGGCCGGGTCTTCGACCGCACGATCGGCCTCGATCAGACGCCCGACGGCTATCGCGCCATGGCCGACCGCAAAGCACTCAAAGTCCTTATCCAGCCCTAGAATTAGGAGTACTGCTATGAAGCACGTCCACCTACGCGACCTCGACGTCGCCCGCATCGGGCTTGGCGCCATGGGCATGTCGTTCGCATTCACCGGCGCGGGCAGTGACGACGCGGAGTCGATCCGCACGATTCACCGCGCGATCGATCTCGGAGTGACGCTGATCGACACCGCCGAAATCTATGGCCCGTACATCAATGAAGAACTCGTCGGTCGCGCGCTCAAGGGCCGCCGTGACGACGTCGTGCTGGCAACCAAATTCGGCATGATCTCCCACACCGGAGCAGGCCCGGGAATCCTCGACAGTAGCCCGGCCAATATCCGAATCGCCGTCGAAGGATCGCTGAAGCGACTCGACACGGACCGCATCGACCTCTACTACCAGCACCGGGTTGATCCCAACACGCCGATCGAGGACACCGTCGGTGCCCTCGCCGATCTGGTGGCCGAGGGAAAGATCCGCCACATCGGTCTCTCCGAAGCGGGAACGGGAACGATCCGGCGCGCCAACGCCGTTCATCCCATCGCCGCACTGCAATCGGAGTACTCACTGTGGACCCGCGACCCCGAACCCGAGACGCTGCCGCTGCTGCGTGAACTCGGCATCGGGTTCGTGCCCTACTCGCCGCTCGGAAAGGGCCTCCTGACCGGTGCGATCCGTTCGACCGACCAGTTCGACAAGACTGACTTCCGCGCCACCAACCCGCGCTTCACCGGCGAGAACTTCGTGCGCAACCTGGCCATCGCGGACGAGGTGGCGGCGATCGCCACCGAGGTCGGTGCGACGCCGGCACAGGTCGCGATCGCCTGGCTGTTGACCAAAGGCGATGACATTGCCCCCATTCCGGGCACCAAACGCGTTTCCCGGCTGGAGGAGAACGTCGGTGCCGACGCCGTCGAGCTGACCGCCGAACAGGTCACCAAGCTCGACAACCTCACTCCCGCGTCGGGTGAGCACCACAACGAGGCGCAGATGGAGATGATCGGCCGCTGAGTCCTAGTCGCTCAACGCGGGATTCCAGCTCCCCGCTGCGACGAACTCGGCCTGCCAGCGACCGGACTTGACCAGGGCTGCCACTTCGTCGCGGATCGTGGTCCCGACCTTCACCATGACTTCGCGTGGCAGGTCGAGCTGAGATGTCGCGGCGACGCCGATGCGTTGCGTCAAGACAGGTTCGCAGATCGGCGTGAATCGCATTCGGCCCTGGTCGATTTCGCGACGGCAGGCCGACAGCGGCAGCATCGCGTACACCAGTCCGGCGTCGACGAGGCTCTTCATCGCCGATACCGAATCCGTTGTGGTGCGGTGGTCCACAGTGACTTTCGCCCGCAGCGCCGCGTTCTGAAGCAGTGTGCCGATCCCGGCGGACGACCGCGGAATCACCAGCGGTAGCGCGACGGCGTCGACGAACGGGATCGGCTGGGCGGGGTCGAGATCCGACTCCGGTCCGCCCACCAGCACGAGATCCTCGGCCAGCAGCTCCCGATAGAACACCCTCTCGTCGGGCACCGGGTTGATCACCGCCACATCCACGACGCCTTTGAGCATCGCCTCGACCAGTTGCTCGGTGCTGCCCGTCGCGACGGAGAACGTGGCATCGGGGAAGACGGCGGTCAAGCTACCGAGCAGCGGCGCGGCAAGAACATCGACCGCGGTCTCCAGCAGGCCCAGCAGCATGTTGCGGTTGAGCCGCGCGACCGGAGACCCGGCGTACTGCACGGCGAGTTCCAGCTGTCGTAGCGGGCCGGCCGTCGACGCGCGCAGCCGCTCACCCGCCTCGGTGAGCTCCACTCCGCGGCGGGTCCGGCGGAACAGAGCAATGCCGAGATCGTCTTCCAGCAGCTGGAGTTGTCGGCTCAGGGCGGGCTGGGCGATGCCCAGCACGCCGGCCGCGCGGGTGATCGATCCCTCTTCTGCGATCCGCAGGAAGTACTTCAGGCGATGCGTGTCCATCGTGAACAGAGGTATACCAGCCATCGAGAATCGGCATGACTGAACCCCGTAATCGGTATTACCTCCCCGGCCTCCGCCGCCCCTATCGTCGGCAGTCGAAGGCCTGGTGAGAGGACAACCAATGATGGTTCAGGACGATGCTGCGGCCATTGCGGCCTTGAATCTCGACAGTCTGCCGCGCCACATCGTCGACAAGCGCGTGACCGAGCTGATGGATCTCACGGGCAAGAAGGCGTTCGTGACCGGCGCCGGCGGAGACGGGCTGGGCCAGGCCATCGCCAACCGGCTGGCCGGCCTCGGCGCGGACGTGGCCCTGATCGGGCGCACCTTCGAGAAGGTCGAACGCCGGGCCAAGGAGATCGAGCAGCGCTGGGGTGTGAACGCCTTCCCGGTGAAGGCCGACATGTCCGACTGGGATCAGGTCCACGAGGCGGTCCGCGTCGCGCACGGGGAGCTTGGCGGCCTGGACATCATGGTGAACAACCCGGTGATGGTGGTCGGCGGACCGTTCGAGAAACACACCAAGGCCGATATCGACCACACCGTGCTGGGCAGCCTGACGATGATGATGTACGGCGCCCATGCCGCCTTGGAATTCCTGCTGCCGCAAGGCTCCGGCAAGATCATCAACATCGGCTCGGTCGGCGGCCGCATCCAACAGCGCGGCCTGGTCGTCTACAACGCCTGCAAGGCCGGTGTCATCGGCTTCACCCGCAACCTGGCTCACGAGATGGCCCCCCGAGGCGTCAACGTTCTTGGCGTGGCACCCGGCATCATGATCAAGCCCGAGATGATGGAGTACCTGCTCGAGCCCAAGAATGACCAGCACCGAGCTGGTCGCGGCGCCATCTTGGAGGCGATCACCACGCAGGTACAACTCGGCCGGGCCTCGCTGCCCGAAGAAGCGGCGAACATGGTGGCGTTCCTGGCATCCGAAGCCGCCGACTACCTGTGCGGGCAGACCATCGATGTCGCCGGCGGGCAGTGGATGGGCTGAGCGATGGTCAGCGTCGACGAGCTCAAGGACAAGGCCGTTGAACAAACGGGTTTGACCGATTTCGGGGTGGACTCGTTCGAGGAAGGCCTTGCCATTCTGCTGGCCTCCCTTAGCGACGAAGCCCGGCTCAACGCCCGTGGTGAGGCGTTCATCTACCACCGGCTGACCGGATATCTGGCCCAGCGCCTGCAGGTCGAGGACTGGTACCGGCGGCATCCGGAGATCGACGACGCACCCGTCCTGACACCGCTGATCGGATTGGGCTTGCCCCGAACAGGATCCACCGCGTTGGCGATGCTGCTTGCCCAGGATCCCGACATCCGGTATCTGCGGCGGTGGGAGTCGTCGCAGCCGTGTCCGCCGCCGTCAACCGTGGTCGGTGTCGATCCCCGCGTCCCGCCGGACAAGGGCGAGATGATCGGCACCCGCTACCACGTGCCCGCCGACACCCACGGACCGATGGAATGCCATGAACTGATGGCACTGGACTTCAAGTCCCACCTGTTCCAGTCCTTCGCGCAGGTGCCGACCTACTCGTCCTGGCTGATCGAAAAGGCCGATCTGACAACGACGATGACCTATCAGCGGCGGGTGATGAAGCTGCTCCAATGGGGCGAACCCGCCCGGGCGTGGCGTCTCAAGTGCCCGTCGCACGTGCTGTGGCTCGACGCCGTCGACGCGGCGTTCCCGGACGCCAAATACGTTATGACACACCGTGACCCGACCGACGTCATCCTCTCGGTGGCCGACCTGTACGCCGACATCATCGGCACGTTCACCGACGATATCGACCGGCCCTATATCGGTCGGCTCAACGTCGAGCACTGGTCGCTGGGCATGGATCGCGCGTTGGAGTTTCGAGCGGGCGGTGCCGAGGGCCGCTTCTACGACATCGACTTTCGGGCCATGCAGGGCGACCCCGTCGGCGAGGTCACCGGGTTGTACACCTGGCTGGGCGCACCGGTCACCGACGAATTCGCGGGGCGTATGCACAGCTGGTGGCAGGAAGCCGCCAACGAACGCGAACCCAGCTCACACGCCGACCCGACAGCGTTCGCCATCGACTTCGACCAGGTTCGGCCCCGCTTCGCGCGCTACGTCGAGCACGCCAACCGCTGGACAAGCCACTAGGAGCTGACATGCCGACCGACCTGACCGGCGGGATCGACCCGTCTCGCGAGTATGTGTTCGCGCAGCGTCCGGAGAACCCGGAGATGCGTGACTCGGTGAGCTTCTGGACCCTCGACGATCAGGGGCGAATCGGATTGCCCCGCATCGGAATCGAAGCCGTTGCCGCGAACTGGGACAACCACGAGCTGCAGATCAACATCGCCTTTCCCGACGGCAGGGTGTACCGGCTGCGGGACGGCGGAGCGTCGCTGCCCCCGCAGGGGCCCGACGGTAAGCCCACGGTGCTGGGTGCGGGCGGGTTGGCATTTCGTTGTGTCGAACCGTTCACAACCTGGACGATGACTTACGACGGCAAAGCAATCCAGACGTCGTCGGCCGATCTGGTCGCCGGCCGAACCGGTGGACCGCTGGTCGACGTGGCCTTCGCTGTCGAGGCGACGATGGCGGTGCCGCCGTGGATTCAGGGCGCCTTGCAGCGCGACGCCGCCGAACAGATCAAGAAGTCCGTCGAAGGCGACCTGATGGGTGGCCCGCGTTACGAGCAGTTGTTCCGGGCCCGCGGGTCGGTCACCATCGGCGGGCAGACACAGGACTTCACCGGCAGTGGGCTGCGGATCCGCAGGCAAGGTGTTCGCAAGCTCGCCGAATTCTGGGGTCACGCATGGCAATCGGCATTGTTCCCCAGCGGCAAGGCATTCGGTTACATCGCCTATCCGCCGCGCCCTGACGGTCAGCCGACCTTCAACGAGGGCTATCTGTTCACCGGCGACGGCGACCTGATCCCGGCCCGTGCCGTGCAGGCCCCGTGGCTGACGAAGCTGCGGGATCTCGGCGAAGACGTGTCGGTGGTGCTGGAAACGGCAGAGGGCACCGTGCGCATCGAAGGCGAGACCGTGTTCTCCACCCACGACATCCACCACAACGACAACACCTTCTCGGTGCGTGAGATGAAGAAGGCGAACCCGAATTTTCCTGCGCTGCAACAGGCCGGGGTGCGCTACCGCTGGGACGGCGAGGAAACCTACGGCATGCTCGAACGCTCGAACCCGATCGAGAAGATCGACCTGGGGTCGTGACCGTCCGGCTCACCGGCAAGGTGGCACTGATCACCGGCGCGGCCCGCGGCCAGGGCAGGGCGCACGCCCAGCGTCTCAGCGCCGAAGGTGCCGACGTCATCCTCGTCGACGTCGCCGGGCCGCTGCCTGCCAGCGTTCCCTACGATTCCCCAACACCGGAAGACCTCGCGGAAACCGCCCGGCTGGTGCGCGTGAACGGCCGGCGCGCGGTAGCGGCCAAGGTCGACATCCGCGACCTCGACGCACTGCGGGCCGCCGTCGACGATGCCGTCTCACAGTTGGGCAGGCTGGACGTCATCGTCGCCAACGCCGGAATCTGCTGCCCCGCACCGTGGGACCAGATCACCGCCGAGGCGTTCCGCGACACCATCGACACCAACGTCGTCGGTACCTGGAACACGGTGATGGCCGGCACCCACCACATCATCGCGGGCGAGCACGGCGGCTCGATCATCCTGGTCGGATCGGCTGCAGGCGTGAAGATGCAGGCCTTCATGGTCCACTACACCGCCAGCAAGCACGCTATCACCGGGATGGCCCGCGGACTTGCCGCCGAACTCGGCCGCCACCGCATTCGAGTCAACAGCCTGCACCCCGGGGCGGTCGCGAGTCCAATGGGCACCGGCCGGATGCGTGACGCGCTCCAAGGCGCCGCCGACACCTATCCCTACCTCCAGGGCATACACAAACCGCTGCTGCCCGAGGGAATCGCTCAACCGGAGGACATCGCCGACGCCGTCGCCTGGTTGGCCTCCGATGAGTCGAAATTCGTGACCGCTAGCGCTGTTTCGGTCGATCTCGGCGTCGCGTTCTGCTGACAGGAGAGGGAGCACTGATGCGAGGACTGGAAGGTAGAACGTTCATCGTCGCGGGGGGAGCCACCGGAATCGGCGCCGGAACGGCCAAACGCCTTGCCGCCGAAGGTGCGTCCGTCGCCGTCGGTGACGTCAACATCGCCGGTGCCCGGGCCACCGTCGGGCAGATCACCGAATCCGGGGGCAGCGCCATCGCGGTCCAATTCGACCTCGCCGACGATGACTCGATCCACCACCTCGTCGAGACCACGATCGCCGAATTCGGCGCGATCCACGGCCTGGACAATGTCGGCGCCGACCTGTCCGAGGGCAATCTCGGGCGGGACACCACGATCCTGGACACCCCGTTCGAGGTGTGGCAGCGCACCCTCGACGTCAATCTGCTCGGTTACGTCCGCACCATCCGGGCGGTGCTACCGCATCTTCTCGAGCAGGGCGGCGGCGCGATCGTCAACACCTCGTCGGGCGGCTCACTGGGCACCGACCCGATGCACGTCGCCTACAACGTGGCGAAGGCAGGGGTCAACCAGATCACCCGCCACGTCGCCAACAATTACGGGGCGAAGGGAATTCGGAGCAACGCGCTGATGCCCGGTCTGGTGATGGGAGAGACCCAGGAGCGACAGAACGACCAGCAGATGCAGCAGATGTTCCTGATGGCGGCCAAGGTGACCCGGCTTGGTCAACCCTCCGACCTCGCTGCCGTGGCGGCGTTCCTGCTGTCCGATGAGGCCGAATGGATCAACGGGCAGACCTGGTACATCGGCGGGGCATCCCATATGCGTCAGTAGCGAGCGCGCGAAGGTTGCCACATCGGGTCGGCGGCCGCAGTAAAGTGCTGCTCGTGGTCAATGTGTTCGCCGGTGCCCGTGGTCGCTGGCTTGCGGTGGCGGCGTCGGTCGCCGTCGCCACGGCCATGTTCTACGCCCAGAGCAACGAGACCCGGGGTCATGTTGCCGCGCCCGCTGTTTCACCCGCAGCGCAGGCGTCGGCGGTGCCGGAAGCCCCCCGCGTCGCGCAGCCTACCGAAGCCGAATTACTGGCCGCCAGTGCGCCCGTCGCCGGCGCGGACTTCCAGCTCGCGCTGCCGCGTGGCATCGCGCCCGAAGCGGGTTTGCAGGTCCACACCATCTGGGTGGCGCGTGCCATCAGCGTGATGTTCCTCGAGATCAAGACGATCGGCGGCTACCGGCAAGACCCGTTGCCGTGGCATCCCAACGGGCTGGCGATCGACGTGATGATCCCGAACTATCACACGCAGGAAGGCATCGAGCTCGGCAACCAGATCGCCGGATTCGCCCTGGCCAATGCCAAGCGATGGGGAGTGTTGCACGTGATCTGGCGGCAAGGCTTCTACCCGGGCATCGGCGCGCCGAGTTGGACCGCCGACTACGGCAACGAAACCGCCAACCACTACGACCACGTGCACATTGCCACCGATGGTGGCGGATACCCCACCGGGCAGGAAACCTACTTCCTCGGGTCGATGCGCTCCGAACCCGCATAGCTTGGTGAGATGAACCAACTGTTGAGGACACTCAGTGCCCGCGTGGCGGTACTGACGATGGCCGGCTGCGTGGCCGTGGGCACGCTGACGGCCTGCGGAGGGTCTATCGAACGGCCGGCGAGCGGGCCGGTCGCCTCGAAAGAGGCGGCCGGAGCACCGATGCCCCAGGATGCGCCGGGCCAGCCGCCCTTGGTCACACGCGATGTGGTCAAGACGGCGTCGATGACGATCTCGGTGGCTCGCCCCGCCGAGGCCGCCGATCAAGCCGCCGCCCTCGTCGCGACCGCGGACGGCCGTGTCGACAACCGCTCCGAGGATGCGGGATCCGGCACCGGCCGGGCACGCTCGACGGTGGTCTTGCGGGTTCCTGCCGCCAAGCTCGACAGTGTGCTGGGCCAACTCAAGGCACTGGGCACCGTCGAGCACGTCGAGATCACCTCCGACGATGTGACCGCGCAGCGCGTCGACCTCGACGCCAGGATCAAGGCACTGCAGACCTCCGTCGACCGGCTGCTCGGCATCATGCGCGACGCCAAGGATCCCGACGCCCTGATCAAGGCCGAGGGCGCGCTCTCGGAACGCCAGGCGGAGCTCGACAGCCTCCGCGCTCAACGGGAGGCGCTCGGCGACCGCATCGAGTACAGCACCGTCAACGTCAGCTTCGTTGCCGAGACGATCGGCGGCCCTGCACCGACTGAGTACCGGGGCTTCTTCGGTCAGATCGAACGAGGTTGGGACGGTTTGGTTTCCGTCGTCGGCAACCTTGTGCTGTTGTTCGGGCTGCTGCTTCCCTGGTTGGCCGTGCTGGCCGTCATCGGTGGCACCGTCTACGTCGTCGTGCGGCTGGTGCGGGCGCGGCGGCCCGAGCCGACACCGCCGCAGCCTGCCGCTGTCGACCATCCGGTCGAGGACGAAGCCGCACCGAGCTGAGATGGCGACTCGATACGACCGGCCATGGCGGCGGCCCGGGGCGGCCGCGTACGCCCGGAAACGGATCCGGGCCTTCCTGCATCCACCGGTGACCGTCGTTCCCGCGCCGACCGACCTGATCAAGGATCACGATGTCGCGGTACGGATGCGCGACGGTGTTGCGTTGCGCGTCAACGTCTATCGCCCACCGGGCGACGGCCCGTTCCCGGTGATCCTGTCCGCGCACCCCTACGGCAAGGACAAGTTGCCGGAACGTACCCGTCGGGGCTGGCGGTTGACGTTCCAATTCCGGATCATGAATCAGCCTGAGCCTTACCAGATTTCGAGCGAAACCGGATGGGAAGCGCCGGATCCGGTGGCATGGGTCGCGCGGGGCTACGTCGTGATCAACGCCGACGCGCGCGGAGCCGGCTCCTCAGATGGTGTCGGGTCGCTGCTGTCCGACGACGAAGCTCGTGACGTCTACGACCTGATCGAATGGGCCGGAACGCAGGAATGGTCCAACGGCCGGGTGGGGATGCTCGGCGTCTCTTACCTGGCGATCTCGCAGTACAAGGCCGCGGCACTGCGCCCGCCGCACCTCGCGGCAATCTGCCCGTGGGAAGGGTTCACCGACGCCTACCGCGACTTCATGACACCGGGCGGCATCCCCGAGCGCGGGTTCTCGGTGATCTGGACGGCGATCACCCGCCGAAATGCCCGCTTGTCCGTCAACCTCGGGGCACAACGACGGCAACACCCGCTGCGTGACGCCTGGTGGCAATCTATCGCGCCCGACCTCGCCCGCATCGAGGTGCCAATTCTGGCCTGCGCCAGCTTCTCTGACCACAACCTGCACAGCCAGGGCTCGTGGCGGCTGGTCGAGCAAGCGGGGTCGGCCGAACGCAGCGCCTATAGCCACCGCGGCGGTAAGTGGGCGGTCTTCTACGGTGACGAGGCGCAGCGTGCCCAAACCGCCTTCTTCGACCGGCACCTGCGCGGAGTCGACGTACCGGCGCCGCCGCGGGTCCGCCTGGAGGTGCGCGAAAGCCGTGGTGCCGTGGTGGCCGTGCGCGACGAGCAGGAATGGCCGCTGGCCCGCACCCGGTGGACGGCGCTGCACCTGGGCGATGACGGCGCCCTCGGTGAACTCGAGTCGACCGCAACCGGCACCGCGGAATTCCGGTTGCGCAATCAGGCGGTGGCGTTCGCTCACCGCTTCGACGGCGATGTCGAACTCACCGGTCCGATGAGCCTGCGGCTGCGCATCTCGTTGGACGGGGCCGACGACGCGAATCTGTTCGTCGGCGTTGAGAAGTGGAGTGGCGGGCATTATGTGCCGTTCGAAGGCTCCTACGGCTATGGGCGCGACCGCATCGCCGACGGAAGGCTTCGGTTGGCGTTGCGAGACTCGCTGGACACGCTGCGCTCACTGCGGCCTGGGGAGATCGTGGACGCCGACATCGAGCTCAGCGCCTCGTCGACACTGTTTCGTGCGGGCGACGAGCTCCGGCTGATCATCGCCGGCCGGTACCTCGAACCGTTCAACCCGCTGTTCGGGCATCTACCCGCGCGCTACCTACCGAGCCGACGGGGTCGGGCCGTCGTGTACTGGGGGCCGGGTGCCTCGGCTCTCACGATCCCGGTGATCCCCGGATGAGAAGGCCGACGCGCCGGCGTTGGGTGTATCAGATACCCACAACGATCTCCGGAGGTAACACATGCGAATCGCGGTAGCCGGTGCGACCGGCAATATCGGTGCTCGCACCGCCGCGGCCCTCGAACACGACGGCCACGACGTCGTGCGTATCAGCCGCTCGCTGGGTGTCGACCTGATCACCGGCGACGGTTTGGACGCGGCGCTGGCCGGCGTCGACGCGGTGATCGACGCCATCAGCGCGCCGCCGATCGGCCCCGATGAGACCCGTGAGTATTTCGCAACAACGACGACAAACCTTCTCGAAAGCGAGCAACGGGCCGGCGTGCGTCACCATGTGCTGCTGTCGATCGTCGGCATCCACAAGATCGATGGCGGCACCGCCCACTACGAGGGCAAACGTGAGCAGGAGCGCCTGATCGAGGCGGGCCGGGTGCCGTGGACGATCGTCCCGGCCACCCAGTTCCATGACTTCGCGGCCATGGCGGCCAGCTGGACCGAACAGGACGGCGTCGCGCTCATCGCGCCGCTGCTCGTGCAACCGATCGCACCCGACGACATCGCCGAGGTGTTGGCCGAAGTGGCCCTCGGTACGCCGCAGGGCCGCTACGTCGATGTCGCCGGCCCCGAGACCCAGGACCTGGTCGACATGGCCCGGCGCACTCACGCCGTCCTCGGCCACTCGGTGAAGCTGGTTCCGACGTGGTCGGGTCCGCTGGGGCAGGAGCTGGCGGGGGATGTCCTACTTCCTGGCGACGACGCCCGCATTGCCCCGACGACGTTCGAACAATGGCTGGCGTCCGGCGCGCCGTGAGGCGATCGCTTGCCTGACGACCAAAAGAAGCCCACCCCGCGACACGATGGGCCTCTCTTGATGTTTGCTAAAGATTCAGGCGGTGCGGCGAATTCCGCGCTTGAGCAACAACTCGCGCTCCGACTCGCTCAATCCGCCCCAGATCCCGTAAGGCTCACCGACGGCCAAAGCATGCGAACGACACTGAGCGATCACCGGGCAACTCCGGCACATTTCCTTGGCGCGCATCTCGCGCTGAGCGCGGGCACGGCCACGCTCTCCGTCGGGATGGAAGAACATCGAGGAATCGACACCTCGGCAAAGGCCTTGCATCTGCCAATCCCAGATGTCGGCGTTAGGGCCGGGTAGCTGCTGCGGCTGTGGCATTGGAAAACCCCTCTCTCCGCACATATTTCACGTGCGTGAGTTGTGGAACCGATCCGAGCACTGTCGCCTATGACTACTCGTGCCCACAAAGTTAGGGGTGCTGCGCAAACCGAGTCAATAGTCGACTTATGTGCGCAATCACATAATCGCAGCTCGAGAATTTACATCACGTTCATCATTGCGACCCACCGTCGCCGGGCAACGTGCTATCTGATGCGTATCGATCGTGATGATTTCGTGATTTGCGCAGCGTGGCACCTCTGGCGTCGTCGCCCGATTTCCTAGCGCTCAATAGGTAGTAAACACAGCCGTAACATCACGACCACGAACTGTTAACTGACCTGATCTGGGTAGCCGGTTGATAGCGTGCCGGGTCAGATGAACTCCACCGCACTGACCGCAGCCGCCTTCGGCGACACCCCGGGCTGTTGGCCGCTGCTCACCGCCAACACGCCCGCCCAGCTATGGCTGCGGGCCGTCGCGGCCGCCGGTCAGGGCCGGTACAGCAGCGCCCGTGCCGACCTGGCGGATCTGCGTCGCCGCCAACCTTCCTGCGCGTTGGCGTCGCTGTCGTTGAGTACCGAGGCGTCGTTGCTACGCCAGCTCGGTGGGCATCGCGATGCCGCCGGCTGGGACGGCCGCGCGCTGGCGCTGGCGCAGACCGCAGGCGATGACCCGCTGGCTCTGGAAGCCCGCGTCGATGCCGTCGTCGGACTGGCGGCCGACGCCCTGGGCGTGGGCCGCCTCGCGGCGTCCGCGCGACTGCTCGAGCGAGCCGCGGACATGATGGACCGCGCCGCGGCGCCGCCGACGCGCCTGGCCATCCGGCTGGCCTGGGTCAGCGCCGAATTGGCGATGGCTGGTGGCCGAGGCGACGATGCGCTCACCCACGCGCGGCGCGGGGTGGAGATTGCCGAGCAGGCGCTGCCCGCTTTGCGGCGCCATCGAGTCAAAAGCAGCGTCGTGCTCGCCGCGGCGCTGTGCTGCGCGGGGTCGCTGGACGGCGCGCGCGAGGTCGCCGACGCCGCGCTGCGCGACACGCAGACGTACGGCTTGGTTCCGCTGCGTTGGGCGCTGGCGTGTCTGCTGGCCGATATCAATAGCGCAACACTTACGTCTCAGCAGGTCTCGGCGATCCGGGACGACTGTGCTGGCGTTATCACACGGCGCGGCGGGCGGTGGACCCGCCGCTAACGCCCCAACGGCTGTTCGGGCCGATATTGTCTAGCGCAGTGCCTGCCGGGAAGCGTCCCGTTCGTAACGTTGGAGATATCGCCGTCGATGACAATTCCAGGAGATCGTCTCGACGCGGCCGTTGCTGAAGCAGTAGCCGGCAGCCGTGATGCCCTCCGTGAAGTTGTAGAGACCATCCGCCCCATCGTGGTTCGTTATATCCGGGCTCGCCTGGGTTCCACGGAGCGGGTTGGCCTCTCAGCCGACGACGTCGCTCAGGAGGTTTGCTTGGCCGCCATCCAGGCGCTGCCGCGTTACCAGGATCAGGGCCGCCCCTTCCTGGCCTTCGTGTACGGCATCGCTGCTCACAAGGTCGCGGACGCACATCGCGCCGCCGGCCGTAACCGGTCCGACCCCACTGATGTGGTGCCGGAGCGGTACTCGCTGGAAGCGGGTCCCGAGCAGATGGCGGTGAATTCCGATTCCGCCGCCCGGATGAGCAAATTGCTAGAGGTACTTCCCGAAAAGCAGCGCGAAATTCTGATGCTGCGCATCGTCGTCGGGTTGTCGGCCGAAGAGACCGCCGAGGCGGTCGGCAGCACGCCAGGAGCGGTCCGCGTCGCGCAGCACCGGGCGCTGGCCAAGCTGAAAACGGAGATCACGGCAGGAGGTCACGGCTATGCCTGACTTCCGACGTAATTCCGGAAACGACGATCCGTCGCTGGACGCGATCGTCAACAGCGACCGCTTCATCGACGCCCTGGCCAACGGCCAGCAGGTGGCCCCGCAGGACCAGGGTGACGCCATGCTGGCCGAGCTGCTCGGCGGGTGGCGCGACGAAATGCGCTGGCCGCCGGCGACCGGACTGATCACCGAGCGTGACGCCGTCAACGCCTTGCGGACCGGCCTGGCCGAGAAGCAGAGCAGCGGGCGCGGCCGGCGCGGTCTGAGCATCGTCGGCGCCGCAGCAGCCGGTGTGCTGGTGTTCGGTGGATTCGGTGCCGTTGTGTACGGTGCCGGCCCCGGTGACGCCCTCTACGGGCTGCACACGATGCTGTTCGGCGAGTCTGAGCAGGTCCGCGCTGACCAGGTCACCCTGGCCTCCGCCGCGCAGAAACTCGAGCAGGTTCAGCAGCTGGTCGCTCAGGGCGACTGGCCGGCGGCCCAGGCCAAGCTGGTCGAGGTCAGCAATCAGGTGTCCACCGTCGAAGATGACACGCAGAAGCAGGCGGTGCTCGAACAGTGGAACGAGCTGTCGGCAAAGGTCGTGCAGAAGGATCCTGAGGCCACGGTGCCGCCGGGCATCACCTACACGGTGCCTGCATCGGCCACCGAGATCGTCCCGGCCCCGATCACCGCGACCAACGGGCCCGAGGTGCTGCCCACCGACGCATGCCGATCCGCCGGTTGCGACCAGCCGATCACGATCTCGACGACGCCGGATGGCACCGGCACGTTCGGCCCGTCGCCGTCGGACACCCCGAGCTCGTCGGTTGAGGCGACCGAGCCGACGACCACGGTTGAGCCGACCACCACGGTGGCGCCGACGACCACCACGTCCGTCGCGCCGACGACCACCACCACGGTCGCTCCGACGACGACAACGACGACGGTGGCTCCGGTGACCACCACGACCACGACGGTGGCGCCGACGACCACCACGACGACGACCACGCTGGCTGGGGCTTCTGCAACGAGTCCGTCCGCAGCAGCCCAGTCACCAGCCGCGGCGGCAACGACGAGTGAGGCGGCGGCTCAGTCTCCGGCCGCGGCGGCGACCACGTCGGCGGTCGTGCAACAGTCGGCGCCCACGGTCGCGTCAATACCGAGTGCGACGCAGCCGCAGACGATCGCCTCGATACCGTCGACGGTCATTCAGGCGCCGAAGACGCAGGCACCGGCTGCTGTGATCACCACCACGATGATGATGCCGATACCGCAGCTACCGAAGCTGCCGAGCTCCAGCAGCGGGAACTGACTCAGCGGAAGCCGTCGTCCGCGGTCAGCGGAATCCGTCGTAGTCCGATGTTGCTTCATTCAGCGACGCGTCGGCATATCCGCGGCAGTAATCCCACGTGACGTATGCGTCCGGCTCAGGATCGTAAGCGGGCTCGTGCGGACGGACGGTGCCGTCGACCAAAAGCTGAAGTAGGTTGGCGCGCAACATATCCCAGTCGTGATAGTGATCCTGCTGGCATTCATCGCAGCACACGACCAGTCCGCGGATACCGCGGTGCGCGAGCAATGCTTCATAGACGGCAAGATCGGCCAGATCGGCCTCGACGGCGGCGCGCTCTTGAGGATCCAACGGTTGTCCCGGCTCGAGCGCATCCAACGCGGCCGACGGGTCGGCGGGGTCGTCGGCGAACGGATCTGGTGGCAGGCCTGGTGGAAGGTGGTCGCGCACGACACCACATTACGCAGCGCAGCGGGTATCGCGCCAGGGAACGTAGCGGCAAGCCGATAGGATGGTGTCCACATTCCGCCAGCTGATGGGGGCCTCCCGATGACCATTGCCGAAGGCAGCGCCGGCCGCATCGACGGCCTGACCGCGCACCTGAACGGCCTGCTGGGGGATTGGGTTCCCACCGGCGGTGACGACCCGAACAAGATCGCGATGTTGGGCCTGACATTTGACGACGTACTGCTGCTTCCCGCCGCGTCCGACGTGGTGCCCGCCGCCGCCGACACGTCCAGTCAGCTGACCAAGAAGATCCGGCTCAAAGTGCCGCTGGTCAGCTCCGCGATGGACACCGTGACCGAGGCCAGGATGGCCATCGCGATGGCCCGCCAGGGCGGTATGGGTGTGCTGCACCGCAACCTGTCGATCGCCGAGCAGGCCGGCCAGGTGGAGATGGTCAAGCGTTCCGAGGCCGGCATGGTCACCGACCCGGTGACGTGCTCACCGGAGAACACCCTGGCCGAGGTCGACGCGATGTGCGCCCGGTTCCGGATCTCGGGTCTTCCGGTGGTCGACGCGCAGGGTTCGCTGGTCGGGATCATCACCAACCGGGACATGCGCTTCGAAGTCGACATGAACAAGCCGGTCGCCGAGGTGATGACCAAGGCGCCGCTGATCACCGCGCAGGAGGGTGTGACGGCCGATGCGGCGCTGGGCTTGTTGCGGCGCAACAAGATCGAAAAGCTGCCGATCGTCGACGGACACGGCCGACTGACCGGCCTGATCACGGTCAAGGATTTCGTCAAGACCGAGCAGCACCCGCTGGCCACCAAGGACAGCGACGGGCGGCTGCTCGTCGGTGCGGCGGTCGGCGTCGGCGACGACGCGTGGGATCGCGCGATGGCCCTGGCCGATGCCGGGGTGGACGTGCTGATCGTCGACACCGCTCATGCCCATAACCGCCGGGTCCTCGACACCGTCGGCAAGCTCAAGGCCGAGGTCGGCGACCGGGTCGAGGTGGTCGGCGGCAACGTCGCCACCCGCGGTGCGGCCGCCGCGCTCGTCGAGGCCGGCGCCGACGCCGTCAAGGTCGGGGTTGGACCCGGATCGATCTGCACCACCCGCGTGGTGGCCGGGGTGGGTGCGCCTCAGATCACCGCGATCCTGGAAGCGACCGCGGTGTGCGCGCGGGCCGGTGTGCCCGTGATCGCCGACGGCGGACTGCAGTACTCCGGTGATATCGCCAAGGCGCTGGCAGCGGGCGCGTCGACCGCGATGCTGGGTTCGCTGCTCGCCGGAACCGCCGAAGCGCCAGGTGAGCTGATCTTCGTCAACGGCAAGCAGTTCAAGAGCTACCGAGGCATGGGATCCCTGGGTGCCATGCAGGGACGCGGGGCGGCGAAGTCCTACTCCAAAGACCGCTATTTCCAGGACGATGTGCTGTCCGAGGACAAGCTGGTGCCCGAGGGCATCGAGGGCCGGGTGCCGTTCCGTGGCCCGCTGTCGACGGTCGTCCACCAGCTCACCGGCGGCCTTCGCGCGGCGATGGGGTATACCGGTGCGGCAACCATCGAGGCGTTGCAGCAGGCGCAGTTCGTTCGGATCACGGCGGCAGGGCTCAAAGAGAGCCATCCGCACGACATCACGATGACTGCCGAAGCGCCGAACTACTACGCGCGCTAGGGGCTCAGCAGATGCGTGACATGGTTGAAATCGGCATGGGCAGAACTGCCCGCCGCACATACGAACTCGACGACATCAACATCGTTCCCTCCCGGCGCACCCGCTCATCCCAGGACGTGTCGACCGCCTGGCAGCTCGACGCCTACCGGTTCGAGATCCCGGTCGTCGCCCACCCGACCGACGCCTTGGTCTCCCCGGAGTTCGCCATCGAGTTGGGTCGCCTCGGCGGGCTCGGGGTGCTCAACGGCGAGGGCCTGATCGGCAGGCACGCCGACGTCCAAGCCAAGGTCATCGAGGTCATCGAGGCCGCCGACAAGGAGCCCGAGCCGACGGCCGCGATCCGGCTACTGCAGCAACTGCACGCCGCGCCGCTGAACCCCGAGCTACTGGGTGCCGCGGTGGCCCGCATCCGCGACGCCGGGGTCACCACCGCGGTACGGGTCAGCCCGCAGAACGCGCAAGCGCTGACACCGGCACTGGTCGCGGCGGGGATCGACCTGCTGGTCATCCAGGGCACGATCATCTCCGCCGAGCGGGTGGACTCGCACGGCGAGCCGCTGAACCTCAAGACCTTCATTTCCGAGCTCGACATCCCGGTGGTGGCCGGCGGAGTTCTGGACCACCGCACCGCGCTGCACCTCATGCGCACGGGCGCGGCAGGTGTGATCGTCGGCTACGGCTCGACGCTCGGGGTGACCACGAGCGACGAGGTGCTGGGCATCAGCGTGCCGATGGCCACCGCGATCGCCGACGCGGCTGCTGCTCGGCGTGAATACCTGGACGAGACCGGCGGGCGTTACGTGCATGTGCTGGCCGACGGCGATATCCACACCTCCGGCGACCTGGCCAAGGCCATCGCCTGCGGGGCCGACGCGGTGGTGCTGGGCACCCCGCTGGCCGAGTCCGCCGAGGCCCTGGGCGACGGCTGGTTCTGGCCGGTGGCCGCGGCGCATCCGTCGCTGCCACGTGGTGCCCTGTTGCAGATCGCGGCGGGGGAGCGCCCGTCCCTGGACAAGGTGCTCAACGGGCCGTCCGACGACCCGTTCGGCTCGCTCAACCTGGTCGGCGGCCTGCGCCGGTCGATGGCCAAGGCCGGGTACTGCGATCTCAAGGAATTCCAGAAGGTCGGCCTCACCGTCGGCCGCTGAGTTGGGATCGTTGGGCGCGATGGGCGCCCGCGGTCGATGAGGACACGCTCCGGTGCCAGCGCGCCAGAGGCGCGGGTGACCACCAGTTCAGCTTGCCGAGTACATGCATGAATGCGGGCACCAGCAGCATGCGTACCACGGTCGCGTCAGCCAGGACAGCGATCGTGAGCCCGACCGCGAACATGCGCATGAACGACACACCCGTGAATATCAGTGCGGCAAAAGAGATTGTCATCAGTAGCGCGGCGGCGGTGACAACCCGACCGGTGCTCTCGATGCCGAGCGCGATGCTCTCGTCGTTGTCGGAACTTGTTCTGGGCGAAGCGATCCAATACTCACGGATACGAGAGAGTAGAAAGACCTCGTAGTCCATCGACAATCCGAACGCGATGCAGAACATCAGCACGGGTACGTTGACGGCCAGGGTGCCTGTTGACGTCGTGCCAGCCGCCCACAGGTGCCCGTCCTGGAACACCCACACGAGCGCGCCGAATGCCGCCGTCAAGGAAAGTACGTTGAGCAGAACCGCTTTGATCGGCAACACGACACTGCCGGTGAGCAGGAAGAGCAATATCAGCGTGACGACGGCGATGAAACCCAGCACGACCGGCAGGCGCGACGTGATGCCTTGCACGGAGTCGCGGTTGGTCTGCGCGGTTCCGGTGAAGAGGGCGGAAGCCTGCCCCGGCAGCGCAACGGCATGCAACCGGTCCAGCTGGATCTCGGACGCCGGTGTGTACAGGGGTGCGCCGCTCTCGACGGTCAAAAACGCGCTGGTGGCGGTCCTACCGGCCGGTGCCGAGGGTGGACCTTTGCGCTCACCGCCGACGAACGTGCCGGTCGGCGCCGACACGGCGGTCACATCGGGCACGCGGGAGAGTTGCCCGGCATACGTCTCGAGTTCGGTCTCGCTCAGTCCGGTCGTGTCCGGCACCACGATCTTGACCGCCGTATTGGAGTCCAGTCCGAAATCGGTGCGGACTTTGTCGTTGACGGCGCGTACCGACGACGACGTGGGTAGCACGCGATCGTCGGGGTACCCCCACTTGACGTGAAGAAACGGCGCGCCGAGCATCAGCAACAGCGCGGTGAACGTCAAGCCAAGTGGAATCGCTTGGCGCATAACGAATTTCGCCATGCGGTACCACGCAGTGTGGTTGACTTTCGGAGTCGGCGGGTCGGCCCTGCCGAGGACGCTTCGCACCAACCGCCGGATGTTCAAGGCGTCGAGCCGGTCGCCGGCCAGCACGATCGCCGCCGGGGCTATGGCCACCGCGGCAAAGGCGGCGAACGCCACGACCGCCACCCCCGCATAGGCGAAGGACTTCAAGAAATACATCGGGAAGAGCGCCATCCCGACCAGCGACAGGGCCACCGTCATCGCCGAGAACAACACCGTGCGGCCGGCAGTGGTCATCGTGCGCACCAGGGCTTGGTCGCGGGTCTCACCGCCGGCGAGTTCCTCGCGGTACCTGCTGATGATCAGCAGGGTGTAGTCGACCGCCAATGCGAAGCCCAATGCCACTGCGACGTTGAGAGCGAAGATCGAAACATCGGTCACCATGGCCATCGCCCTGAGGACCGCAAGCGATCCCAGTACGGCGAAACCCCCGACAGCCACCGGCAGCGCGGCAGCGAACAGGCCGCCGAAAACCCATACCAGCGCCAGGAAACTGAGGGGTATCGCGATCGCTTCCATTCGTATCAAGTCTTTTTCGGTCTGTCGGGTGATCTCCGAATAGACCAGGGCCGACCCACCCGCCTGCACCTCGACTCCGTCGTTTCCCCGCGGCAGCCGATCGGCTAGTGTCCTGGCTCGTTTTGGTGCGGTGTTCTCGTCGCCTTCGATCGCGGCGATGATCATTGCCGATTTTCCGTCGCTGCTCAGCGTTCCTGGTGCCGATCGGGCTGCGTCGAAAGGGCTGATGACCGTTGATACAAACGGTGCGGCCGCGAGTTCTCGGGTGATCTCGATTCCGACGGCGCGCGCGGCGCCCGTCGCCGCCCCGCTCGGCGACTCCACCAGGACCACCAGGTCCATGTCACCCTGGTGAAAAGTGTTGGCCAGCATCGCCGAGGCGCGCGCGGACTCCGATCTGGGATCGAGAAATCCGCCGGCGGACAGGCTTGATGCTGCCGGAATTCCGAGGGCCGCGGCGCCGATCAGCAGGAGTGCTGCGACCGCGACTATCCGTCGTGGCCTCGCGATGGCTAACCGGGCGATTCCCGCTAACATCCACCGTCCTAGGGCTCATGATTTCGGCCGCCAACTGGGCGTACCCGACCTGGCGCGTCCTCCGATCCCAAGTTATATTCAATATTTGAACTATTCAATGAATTAACAAAACTCGATTCGAGGCTAGGGTGCGACTGCTACCGGGCCGACGCGCAACGAGACTAGGTGGTGTCTGACATGGCGTTGCTCGAGCACCGCAAACGCAGGCATATCGAGGTGTGTCTGGACGGCGACGTGGGGTATCACGGGGTCACAACTGGTCTGGAACGGTACCGCTTGCCCTACAACGCGCTTACCCAGACCTGCCTCGACGACGTTGATCTGTCTACCGAGTTTCTCGGCAGCCGACTGCGCGCGCCGGTTCTGGTGGGGGCCATGACGGGCGGAGCGGAACTTTCGGGGGTCATCAACCGCAATCTGGCCACCGCCGCCCAGCGCCTCGGTATCGGGATGATGCTGGGCTCGCAACGAGTCATGTTGAGCAGCGCGATGAGTGAGCGTGCCGCGACGAGCTTCGTCGTCCGTGATGTGGCACCCGATGTGCTACTGGTCGGCAACATCGGCCTGGCTCAGCTGACCAAAGAATCAGTCCCGGACATCGCCTCTGCTCTTGAGAGGGTCGGCGCGAATGCACTTGCGGTGCACACGAATCCACTGCAGGAAGCGATGCAGGACAGTGGCAACACAGACTGCACCGGTTCGCTCGATCGATTGCACGAGGTCGTGTCGATGCTGGACTGTCCCGTGCTGCTGAAGGAAGTCGGCCACGGCATCGGTGCCAGCGCGGTTGTCGAATTGCTGCGGCAGACCGGAGAGTCGCCGGTAGCGGCGATCGATGTGGCGGGTGCCGGCGGAACGTCGTGGAATCGTGTCGAGCAACTGGTCCGGTACGGCGAATTACGCTACCCAGACCTGGCTGACTGGGGAATCCCCACCGCCCAAGCGCTTGTGGAGGTCCGAGCCGCGTTACCCCGCATCCCGCTGGTGGCCTCCGGGGGAATCCGAACCGGTTCGGACGCGGCCAAAGCTTTGGCTTTGGGCGCGGATGTGGTGGCGGTTGCCCGTCCGTTGCTGTCGGCCGCGATAGATTCGGCCGCGGCGGTGACGCAGTGGCTCCAGAGATTCATCGACGAGCTTCGAGTGTGTCTGCACGGCTGCGGCGCAACCGATTTGGCTGCGTTGCGCGGCCTTGGTGTAGCACCCGTCAGCTAGGCGACGCGATGGCGGTGATTCTGGCATACGGCTCGCCGGCACTGGGGCATGTCTATCCACTGTCGACACTGCTGGTCGAGTTGGCTCGGCGGGGCCATCGGGTGCACCTGCGTACGATGGCCGGTCAGGTCGACAATATGCGGGCGCTGGGCTTGCACGCCGACGCGGTCGATTCGCGAATCGAGGCGATTGACGGGCAGGATTGGTTGGCGCGCAACGCTTTGGGAGTCCTCAAGAGGTCGACGGATGTGCTCTGTCGCCGCGCGGCGATCGAGGTAGGGGATTACCGCCGAGCTGTTGAGCAGGTGCGGCCCGACGCGGTGATCATCGATGCGAACTGCTGGGGCGCGATCTCGGCCGCGGAGGTGGGAGACGTTCCCTGGTCCCTCTTTTCACCGTTCACGCCCTATCTGCGCTCGCGGTATGCGCCGCCCTTCGGACCAGGTTTGCGGCCGCTGCCTGGAATAGTGGGCGCCATTCGCGACACGATGATGCGACCGATTGTGTCCTACCTTTTCGACCGGCCGGTCGTTCCCCGCATCAACGCAATCCGGGCACGGTTGCATGCAACCCCGGTCGACTCCGTGGACGGACTCATGCGGAGAGCACCGCTGCTGTTGGCGGTCGGCGGAGAGCCGTTCGAATACCCACACCCCGATTGGCGAGATATCGTCCACTTCATCGGTGCCTGCGCCGCCGAACGGAACACCGCGCCCCCTCCGCAGTGGCTGGCCGCGATCGACAGGCCGATCGTGCTGGTGGGCACGTCCTCGATCGCCCAGGGCGATGCCCGGCTCGGACACGTTGCGCTCCAGGCCCTTGCCGATCAGCCGGTGCACGTCGTCGCGTCCTTCCCAGCCGGCATACCCCCCGGACTTCCTCGCACGCCCAACTCGACGGTGTGTCGCTTCGTCCCGCATGATCTGGTCCTCGAGCGCGCCATCTGCGCGGTCACCCACGGGGGAATGGGAACAACCGTCAAAGCGCTCGACCGCGGCGTGCCAGTCTGCGTCGTGCCGTTCGCGCGCGATCAAGCCGAAGTCGCAAGGAGAGTACAGGTGGCCGGGTGTGGCACCCGGTTGCTCCCGAAACGACTTACGCCACTGCGACTGCGGGGCGCCGTGCTGCGCGCGGCGACGATGGCCGAGGGCGCCCGACGCGTGGCCGAAGGTTTCGCTGCGACCGGGGGGCTGGAACGTGGGGCAGATCTGATCGAACAGCGATTGCTTTCAATCCGTGCGCGCGGCGGACCGGGCCTTCCCCCGAGCCCCTCGCGCGGCGGGGGTGCTTCGCGCGACGGACGGTGACGCGTGAGAATCGACGGCGACAAGGTCGTCCTCGAATGTTGTCATCGCGTCGATCATCGCCATGAAAACTCGATGGGCGACGGCCAGATCATTGTCGTCGAGATCGGTCAGCGCGGCACTGATGCGGGACCCGAGGGGTCTGAAGAAGTCGTGGGCCATTTCCATGCCCCGTGCCTCGTAGCGCAGCAGCCACTTGCGCCGGTCGCCGGGGTCGGGCTCACGCCGAATGTGACCCGACTCGATCATCCGGTCGACGAGGTAGGTGATCGCCGGGGGAGTGAGATCCATGCGCTGCCGCAGCTGCGCCGGGGTCAGCGGCGCGCCGGCGGTTTCGGCGACCATGATGTGCAGCAGGGCGTGAAAATCGGTGTTGTTGACGTGATTCGCGCGGGCGAAGTAGCGGCCGACGCGGTCGGATCGGGCCGTCATTGCGCGGACGTCGGCGGAGAGTTGCCGTTCCAACTCAGCCCGGTCGGGCTGAGGTTCGCCTGACAGACCCCTGCTGCTCACCTACCTGCATCTTTCATCAGGTTTCCAAGGGTACGGCGTCTGCGCCCAGAATGTCCGCAACGGCTGCTCCTGGGTGCTATCTGTGGGACGACGCGGAGCCCGGCGATCGGCGTGGGCGACCTTGCACCGCCAGCGCGACCCACGACACCACGACCGCGGCGAACGCGAGCGATTGGGCGACTCCGATCCGCCTGGCCGGGACGAAGACGCCCGCGACATAGCGGCCGATGAATCCGGTCGTCGGCAGCGGGGCCATTCCGGCCCTGGTCCGTGCCCGTTGTTCGAGTGCCGTCAACGGGCAGGGCAGATGCATTGTCACAACGCCGAGGCCCCAGCACACTGCCGGTAGGTGCAACCAGAATGTCCGTCGCCAGCGCAGCGCCATGAATCCACCGCTCGGCAGGTAGATCAGGTAGCCGAAATGTGCGACGACAGAGGCGATAACAGTGGCGAGATGGGCCTTCTTCATCAGGAGGTCAGGCTATCCCGATCCGTGTTCGCGCAGCCGGTATCTGCGTTCGGCGTATTCGATGTCGTCGCGCCACAGGCGGTGCCCGGCGCGCCGCACCAGCGGCCTGATCAACGGTGCGATGGCGCGCGCCGCCCGGAAACCCGGTCGCGGAGACTGGCCGATGACGGCTTCGAGCACTGCGACGTTCGGCCGACCATCCGGTCCTGGCCCGATTGGGGTCGCATGGGTCTCGACGACGCTGCCGACGCCTTCTCCCTCGACGATGCGCATCACGATGGTCCGCGCGTCCGGGCAGGTGAATTCGGCGATAGTGGGCACGCCCAATCGTCCGACTCGGAAGGTGACCGCGACGACGAAACGGTCGTCGCTCTCGGTTGGCGTGGACAGCACCTCGAGCCCGACGAAGGAGTGCGGATGAAACCAGGCCCCATGCCAAGGGTCGAGGCGGTTGGCGATGATGTCCTTCGGTTCGCACACCCCGACGATTCGGGTGACGGCCGCCAGCGTGGCACCCTCGGGCCGGACGGGAATCACCGGCTGAGCCAGCGCCGCCTCACCCCCGATGGAGTCGACGCGGACCCAAACCAGAACGCCGTCGTCGTGGCTGGGCAGCGCATTCCATCTCATCGCGCACGTCCTACCGTCCATGGCCAGGCCATGCCAGGGGCAGAACAGTGTGCCGTGGACCACGGTGCCCGTCGCGAGGTCCGCACCAAGGTGGGGGCATGCCCTGGGTCCGACGATCAATTCACCCTCGCTGCCGCGCCAGGCAACCAGCTCGACTCCGGCTACGCGCACACCGCACGGACGGCCTCGGCGGACGTCCGCGCTCGACGCGAACGCGTACCAGTTTCCCGTCGATCGGCGCAGAGCACGATTCAGCGCCGAGTTGATTGTTCCCGGCTGCGCTTCGCTGTAGGTGGGCGGTTGCGCCGTCCACGAGGTGCGCGGAACCGGCTGCAGCGGCCAATGTTTGGGCCACCGATGACTCAGGCGTTCAGAAACGTTCAACATCTCGCGCTTCCCTGGCGTAGCGCCAGCGCGCGCAACAGTCTGGACCTGCCCTGGGTGGGAACGGTGTGAATATCGTGTCCGGTGATGCCCCACCGTGCTAGCACGTGGTTGGCGGCCAGCCAGCCACTGGTAGCGGCCCGCTCCATCAATGCGACCGGCAGGTCGACCCGGATTCCATCGCCGGCCAACACCAAACCAGGTTGCGGGGTCACGATTCGCGGACGCGCTGCGTAGGTTCCCGGAGTGAACAGGGGACAGTCGTTTCGCTCCAGTATGCGTTCATAGACGATGTTCGCGGAAGCGGTCTCCGGGTAGAGTTTGTGCAGCTGCCGCGTGGATTCCTCGCGGGGAGTGGAAGAATTCATTGCGTACGAATGCAATTCGACGACCGAGCCGCGGTTTTCGGTTGCCCATGAGGTGGCCTCGCTTTCGTAGCGGTTCAACACGCTGATGTTGTCGAGCGGCTCGTGGCCCGAGGTGCCGAGAAACGGCGGCCGGTCGGACGCGACCGGCCGGTCCAGCCACAGCCGGTGCACGGCAAACGGAGGGGCGCTGCGTAGCTGTCGAATATGGTCGTGCCACAGCGTGTTTCCGAGATCTGTAGACTGCGCGGCGATAGCTTGCAGGCCATTGACATCAGCGGCCAGGACGACTGCATCCGCGTTGATCGAATCCCCGGTATCGGTATGCACGGTGAATTCGGAGACACCGTTGGTGTCAACGCGGCGCACCCGGGTACCCATCCTGAAGTGCACGCCGCGATCACTGAGGTAGTCCCGCAGCGGATCCCACAGACTCACATCGAAATTGGCGGTAGCGACATCGAAGATAAGACCCTCGCTGGAGCCAAGGAAGTAGATGTGGAACATTGTCGCCAACTCGCCGGCCGACAGCTGTGAGGGCTCGGCGAAAAAGCTACGGGAGAACACCTCGAAGGCCAGGTGCCGGGCAGACTCCGGGAAATTGATGTTCTTCAAGAACGTTTCGGCATCCAAATGATCCAGCTGGTGATAGATATCGGGCACCGACACGGCAGCCAGGGGCGCGGCCGCCCGCGCGTCGATTCGAGCCAGATCGTTGAGCGTGAAGGTCGGGCTCCGTAACGCGAACATCAGTGCGTTCAGCGGTGGCGTTCGGGGCAGGCCGCGGAAACTGTCGCGCCGGCCTGCTCGGTCGATCAGCGGGTAATCGTCGACCGGTGTCAGCATCCGGAGTTGCGGGTCGATTCGACGCAGCAGATCACGAAGGTTGTAGTACTGGCGAAAGAACGCATGAAATCCGCGGTTCATCGCGAAGTCGGCTCCTGCGTGATGTTCGGTCCACCCGCCGACTCGGCCGCCGAGATAGTCCTCCAACTCCACCACGTCGACAGCGATGCCCCGCTCCGCCAGCGCGCAGGCGGCGGCCAGGCCGGCGATGCCCGCGCCGACCACCACTGCGCGGGGACGCGTTGACAACGCATGGGCGTCCGCCAAACCCTGTGGCGCGCGATGTTTCTGACGACGGCGGTCGGTCATCGGCGCTCCCATACCAACAACACCGCGGTGACCAGGGCGAAGCCGAACAGGAAGTCCTCGACGGGAATGTCCCACGGAAATCGCAGGCCGCTGGTCTGCCGCTCGTTGTAGATGACGACCGGGGCGCTGAGCTTGGTCAGCCAACCGTCGACGAGTACTTGGAAGCCGAGAACGATCGCCATCGTCAGCCAATAGGCACGGCTGCGAAACAGGCCGGTGCGCAACAGCTTCAGCTCTACCACGCACACGGCCAGCGCGGCGAGCAGCGCGGGCAGCGTGTAGCCGAGTCCGCTCACCGGCGCTTGCTTCTGCCGAGGATCGAGCTGACCGCGTTGTAGGTCAGCAAGCCGCACAGCGGGATCACCACGAAGAACAACACCTCCTCGATGGGAATGTTCGGCGGTACGTCTATCCCGGTGACGTACGCGGAGTTGTACGTCCAAACCCCCGTCGCGATCGCGATCGAATCCCACACCAGAAAAATGACTGCCACCGGCAGTACTGCCGCCACAGTGCGTCGGAGTTGGCGGTAGACGCCGGATCCGAAGAACTCCAGCGGTGCGGTGACGAGCAGGCACAAGCCCAGCAGAAGCAAGTACTGCCAGTGGCCGTTCACGCGGCACCGTGATCCCGCCGTTCGGCCCCGTTGCCGCGGTGAGCCCTTCGGGCCCGCCATGATCGGACCAACGCGCCGCCTGCGACCTGCAACCGTCGCGCCTTTCCGACCGTGGCGCGGTGACTGAACACCGCGAAATCGGACTCCTCGATGCGATCGAGGATCTCCGAATACAGCGTCAACGCCGTTGCGACACAGGGCTGTGAACGCGGGGCCAAGGTCGAGATCCCCGGCGTGGCGAACCGGTAGATCTGCCTCGTCACTTCGTGCTGCTCGGCCAAGGCTTTCCGCACGCGTGGGTCGGTGCGGCGGTGATCGTGGCACCAACTCAACAGCTCTCGGTCCACGCCATGCGCTGCGAGTTCGTCGGCGGGCAGGTACACCCGATTCCGCATCAGATCCTCGTCGACATCGCGCAGAAAGTTGGTCAGCTGGAAGGCCTGACCCAGTGCGGCCGCGTACGGCTCAGCTTCGTGACGATCGCCGACGGTGCCCAGGACTGGAAGCATCTGCAAGCCAATGACTTCCGCCGATCCGCGCATGTAGTGGTTGAGTGCTGCTCGATCCGGATAGTCGGTGACGCTGAGATCCATGCGCATCGAGTTCAGGAAGTCCTCGAACAGGTCGCGGGAAATGCGGTAGCGGGCCACGGTGTGATCGACGGCAATCAGCACCGGGTCGTCCAGACGGTCTCCGCCGCTGAAGAATTGCTCGGATAAGAGTCGCAAGCGTTCACCACGTGCCGCCGCGTCCAGGGCAGGGTTGAACTCGTCGAGGATGTCGTCGGCGCGACGCGCGAAGGCGTAAAGAGCGTGAACGGCGGGACGCTGATCGGGCGCCAGCAGGCGGGTGGCCAGGAAATACGTCCGCCCGTTCTCGGCGGCGATGTGCCGGCACCGGCGGTATGCCGTGCGCAGCCGCGGCTCGTCGATTCCAGCCGCTGCCAGTTCGGTGTGGATCATCGCAGCCGGGCCTTCATGTCGAGGTTGGTCGTTGACCGGGTCGGGACGCCGGTGACACGGTCGGCGGCCAGTCGCCCCGAGATCAGAGTGGTCGGCACTCCCACGCCCGGAGTGGTCGATGAACCGGCCAGCACCACGTTCTCAATCCCTCGCACCAGGTTGGCCGGCCGGAAGGGGCCGGTTTGTGCGAACGTGTGCGCGAGCGCGAAAGGTGTTCCGGCCAGCATGCCTTGACGGGCCCAGTCGGCGGGGGTGTCGACATGCAGCAGCTCGAGGTCGTCACGCAGATTCGGGAGTAGACGCTGCGCCACCGTGTCGAGCATGGACTCGGTATAAGGCGCGGCGGCGTCAGCCCAGTCGATCCGGCCGTGGGTCAGGTTCGGCGCAGGCGCGAGCACGTAGAGCAGCTCACGGTCCGGGGGAGCGAGGGTGTCATCGCTGGCCGTCGGGCAGCTCACCAACAGCGAAGGGTCCTGCATGAGCCGGCCGTCGCGAATGATGTCGGTGAACGTCTGCTCCCACGCGTCACCGAAGAGGATGGTGTGGTGCGGCAGACGCGACGTGCCTGCTGTGGTCGCCCGGCATCCCAGGTGCATCACCACCGCCGAGGGCGCCGCGCGCAGGGGCATCAGCCTTTTCGGCCGACGGCCCAGCAGTTGGTAGGTGAGGGGCAGTTCTGTGGTCAACACCGCCGCGTCGCAGGGGATGCGTTCGCCCGCGGCTGTGAGCACGGCAGTGACCCGGTCCGACGTGCGCTCGAGTTCGGTGACCGTCGAGGAATACCGGAAGGCGACCCCGGCATTCTCCGCTGCCGCAGCCAGGGCATCGGTCAATGCTCGAATCCCTCCCCGTGGGAAGAAGACCCCGGAAACGGTGTCCATGTAGGCGATCACCGCATAGACGGCGAGCGCATCTCGCGGTGCGACCCCGGCGTAGAGGGACTGAAATGTGAACACTCGTCGCAGACGTGGGTCGGCGATGTGCCGCTTGACCATCGTCTCCCACTTGCGGAACCCGCCGAGGCCAGCCAGTCGCGCCAGCTGGGGGGTCAGCATCGAGAGCGGGGAGTCGAAGTTGGCGTCGATGAACCCCGCGAACTCGGTCCGGTACAACGTGTCGAGCCAGTCCCGCAACGCCGCGTATCCGGCGGCCTCCCGCGGACCGGCGAAGTCCCGTACGGCTGCAGCCATCCGGTCGGCGTCGGTGTGGACGTCGATACTCGCATCGTCGGCGAACGTGGCTCGGTACGCGGGCTCCACGGGAAGCAGTTCGACTCGTTGAGAGTAGTTTTCACCGACGGCGGCGAAGGCCTCATCGATGAGGTCCGGCATGGTGATGACCGTCGGGCCCGTGTCGACCAGGTACCCGCCGATATCACGGCGGCCCGCCCGCCCGCCGGGCCATGGCTCTCGCTCGACGACGGTGACAGTTCGGCCGCGGCCGGCGAGGTGAAGCGCCGCGGAGAGCCCCGCGAAGCCCGCGCCCACGACAACCACCCGATCAGTGGGTCCCGACAGCTTTCGCATCAGTCCATCACCCCCGCACTCATGCCGCGCGGCTCGTGCACACGCTGGCCATGTCTAGCAGCGCGGCCCTGATCACGCCGTCGATATCGCTGCCGTCGAGTGCTTGCTGCGCAGCCCGAATACGCTCGGCGATGAGCGCCTCGATGCGCTGCACGGCGCCGGTGGCAAGGATCAGGCTTCGCCAGCGCTCCAGGTCGGCGTCGTCGAGGTGGTCGGTGTTGATGAGTTCGACGAATTGCGAACGCGTCGACGGGTCGGCCATCTGGAGTGCCGTGATCATGACAGTGGTGGCTTTGCGTTCGACGAGGTCGCCGCCGTTGGGCTTGCCCGTCGTCCCGGTCGATCCGAAGATGCCCAGGATGTCGTCGCGCAGCTGGAACGCCTCGCCGACAGCCACGCCGTATTCTCCGAGTGTGGCCAGCGTCCGCTCATCGCAACCTGCCATCGCGGCGCCGATCTCCAGGGGTCGCCGCACGGTGTAGTTACCGGACTTCATCCGCGCCACCCGCAGCACGGATTCCAACGTGGGTGATTGACGGATGTCCAGCGCGAGATCGGCGAATTGGCCGGTCGCGAGCTCCGTTCGCATTGCGTCGTAGTGGGGCCAGCCCCGTTCCAGCTGCTCAGCCCCCAGGCCACTCTCGCGCAGCACCCGCTCGGCCCAGATGAGGCACAAATCGCCGAGCAGCACGGCCGCCGATTCGCCGAACCGGCGTGACGATCCGGGAAGACCACGCTGCTCGTGCCAGGCGGCCAGTTGCACGTGAGCTGCGGAACGTCCGCGCCGGGATGGCGAATTGTCCATCACATCGTCCTGTAACAAGGCGAATGCGTGGATCAACTCAAGGCTTGCTGTTGCCGAGAGCGCAGCATCATTGGCCGGTGCCCCGCAGAGCCAGCCCAGGTACATGAACGTCGACCGCAGGCACTTACCGCCGTTCACGAACTCCAGGAGTGTTTCGCCTGCCGCATCGACGCCGCAATCACTCAACGTGTCAGCGCAGCGGGCGGCGATGAATTCGGTGACCTGGGCGAGGACCGTGCGCCGCAAATCCGCTCGCCAGGAGTCGAATTGATCGATGGCTGGTAGACCGGTCGTGCTTGTGCATGCGGCCGCGACGACGGTCATCTGTGGAAATCCACGCACATTCTCCACCAATGCTCTTTGACCCAAGGTCGGCACGGACGCTCGCGATGTCTGATTCACCGATAGAGAACCCTTCGAAGAGACAGTGATTGCAGGCCAGCATCGTGCGACTGGCCCGCCTCGAGTCTAGTTCAATTTATTAATGATTAACTTAATGAATGACTAGCTCGCGCGCCAGTCTTTCACTCGGATGCCAGTTCGCGAAGGGATTGATCGGCGAGAATGTGATTCTCGCGTACGTGTGGCGCCAGGTTGAGCACGAAGGCGTGGTCTACGTCTGCCAAGGCTCTAGAATTGGGTGAGCCCGCCACCGGAAAGGGTTGCCTGGCATAGGCATTGGCGGCCCTTGGCCACGGTTGAACGAGGCTCGGGCGTTAGGTGATTCCGGTGGCGGGCTGGCGGTAATACGGTGATGGCCTCACCTCCTCCTGTCGGGTCGCAGTCGCACGGGACAGTCAGGCGTCGATGACCTGCTTTTCATTGATAGAGCGGGAACGCTCACCGTGGTCGATGGTGATCTTGCGAGGCTTGGCCCTCTCGGCCACCGGTATCCGCAATCGCAAAACGCCCGCGTGGTAAGCCGCCTGGATGCGGTCAGTGTCCAAATTGTCCCCGAGTACCAACTGTCGGCTGAATACCCCGCGAGGCCGTTCGGTGGCCAGCATCTCCCGGCCCGGATCCACGTCTGGACGCTCGGCGCGCACCGTGATGACGTTTCGCTCGATGTCCAGATCCAACGACCGCTCATCGATACCTGGCAGGTCGAATTCGACGACGAACTCCTCACCTTCGCGCCAGGCATCCATCGGCATCACCGCCGGACGGGCCGCAGTCCCCAAAACCTGCTGGGTGAAGCGGTCCAGATCCCGGAACGGGTCGCTACGCACCAACATGGTCGCCACCTCAACACTCCTTGTCTCATCGGTCTGCAGTGATCTATGCCAATTGGCATAGATTTTATATAACTCGGATAGGCGGAAATCGCAAGACGCTGGCACACTTTTCTCAACGCAACCGATCCGGGAGTACTCGACCGAAAATGACCGAGCCTCGTCATCCCACGCGGGGGGCACCCGAGCACCCCCTCTACGCGATTTCGGTCGCCGCCGAACTGTCCGGCGCCGCGGTGCAATCCATTCGGCTGTGGGAGAAGCGGGGACTCCTGGCTCCGCACCGGAGCTCTGGGGGGACGCGGATCTACAGCGACAACGACCTGACCCGCATCGCGCGCATCACCGCGCTGGTCAACGATGGCGTCAACATCGCAGGCATCGCACGCATCCTCGACCTCGAAGATGACAACGACGCCCTACGTGCTCAGCGGTCGCCCGACGGGACCGGTGACAACCCCTCTACTCAGCGAATCAGGCCAGCGCCACCAACCCAGGAAACGCGGGCCAGCGGAGGTTAGGCCGCCCTCTCTAGCTTGTTACCCGCCGGTAAGTTCATACTGGTTCGATGGAGCCGAATTTCGACGTTCTGATCATCGGTTCGGGTTTTGGCGGCAGCGTCAGCGCGCTGCGGCTGACCGAAAAGGGCTACAAGGTCGGCGTTCTGGAGGCCGGCCGCCGTTACGCCGACCACGAGTTCGCCAAGACGTCCTGGCGACTGCGCGAGTTCCTCTGGGCGCCGCGGCTGGGCTGTTACGGCATCCAGCGGATCCACCTCCTGCGCAACGTGATGATCCTGGCCGGCGCCGGCGTCGGCGGGGGTTCACTGAACTACGCCAACACCCTCTACGTGCCACCGGACCCGTTCTTCAACGATCCGCAGTGGAAGCACATCACCGACTGGCGCGCCGAACTGATGCCGCACTACGACCAGGCGCAGCGGATGCTGGGTGTCGTCAAGAACCCGACCTTCACCGACGCCGACCGCATCATGAAAGAGGTGGCCGAGGAGATGGGCGTCGGTGACACCTTCACGCCCACCCCGGTCGGTGTGTTCTTCGGCGTGGGCGGCGAGAAGACACCCGGCAAGACCGTGCCCGACCCCTACTTCGGCGGCGTCGGCCCGGCCCGCACCGGCTGCATCGAGTGCGGCGAGTGCATGACGGGCTGCCGGCACGGGGCAAAGAACACACTGGTGAAGAACTACCTTGGCCTTGCGGAACGGGCTGGGGCGCAAGTCTTTCCGATGACAACCGTGACCGGATTCGCCCAGCGGTCCGACGGTATTTGGGAGATTCACACGGTTCGCACCGGACGGGTGGCCCGCAGGGACCGCCGGACGTACACCGCGAACGAGGTGATCCTGGCGGCGGGCACGTGGGGAACCCAGAAGTTGCTGTTCAGCATGCGCGACACCGGTACGCTGCCCAAGCTCTCCGACCAGCTGGGGGTGCTGACCCGCACCAACTCGGAATCGATCGTGGGCGCCGGGCGTCTGCAAGCACGCCCCGATCTCGACCTCACCCACGGCGTGGCCATCACGTCGTCGATTCACCCGACTCCGGACACCCACGTCGAACCCGTGCGCTACGGCAAGGGATCCAACGCGATGGGCCTGCTGCAGACCCTGATGACCGACGGCCCCGGCCCGGAAGGCAGCGATGTGCCGCGCTGGAAGCAGTTGTTGACCAATGCTTCCGAAGATCCGCGCGCCATGCTCAGGATGCTCAGCCCACGTCGGTGGAGCGAACGCACGATGATCTCCCTGGTCATGCAGCACCTGGACAACTCGATCACCACCTACACCAAGCGTGGTGTGCTCGGCGTGCGCCGGATGACCAGTAAGCAGGGCCACGGCCTACCGAACCCGACCTGGATTCCAGCGGGCAACCAGGTCACTCGGCGGGTTGCCGAGAAGATCGACGGGGTTGCCGGCGGAACCTGGGGGGAGTTGTTCAACATCCCGTTGACCGCTCACTTCCTCGGCGGTGCGGCAATCGGTGACAGTCCTCAACATGGTGTCATCGATCCGTATCAGCGGGTGTACGGCTACCCGACGTTGCACGTGATGGACGGCGCGGCGATCTCAGCCAACCTCGGTGTCAATCCATCGTTGTCGATCACTGCGCAGGCGGAGCGGGCAACGTCCTTGTGGCCCAACAAGGGTGAAGAAGACCAGCGACCGGCTCAGGGGCAGCCCTACCGACGGCTTGTGCCCATCGAACCCAAGAACCCGGTGGTACCTGCCGATGCACCTGGCGGCCTGCGTCGCCTGCCGATCGAACCGATCAACACCGGCGCGTAGCGCTCATGGGCACGCAACATTCCTCACCCGTGACGCCGAGCAGCTTCTGCTGCGTCATGCGCGGGCTCCGGTCTTCTCGTCGGCGAGGATCCGTGCGTCGGCCTCGTCGACGGATTCGAGCGAGATGCCCTTGGTTTCCCGGGCGACGATGACGGCGACGCCGGTGACCAGGCAGGCGAGCGCCAGGTAGATGGCGATCGGAACGGACGAGTGGTACCTGCTGAGCAGGCTGGCCGCGATGACGGGCGCGAACGAACCGGCCACGATCGACGTCACCTGGTAGCCGAGGGAGACACCCGAGTACCGCATGCGCGTCGGGAACATCTCGGCCATGATCGCCGGCTGGCCGGCATACATGAACGCGTGGAACACCAGGCCGACGATGATCGCTGCCAGGATGACCGCGTTGTGCCCGCTGTTCATCATCGGGAAGGCGAAGAAGCCCCAGGTGCCTGCGGTCAAGGCGCCGATCATGTAGACAGGACGGCGGCCGATGGTGTCGCAGAGGCGTCCGACGAGCGGGATCACCGCGAAGTGCACGGCATGCGCGATCAGCATCCACCAGAGGATCTGCCCGGTGCCTGTGTGGACGACGACCTTGAGGTAGGTGATCGAGAACGTCACCACGAGGTAGTACATGACGTTCTCGCCGAAACGCAGACCCATCGCCGTCAGTACGCCGCGTGGGTAACGCTTGAGCACCTCGAAGACATTGAACGAGGTCTGCTTGACGTGCTCGGCTTCCCTTTGCGCCTGGATGAAGATCGGGGCGTCCGTGACCTTCGTGCGGATGTAATAGCCGATGAGGACGATCACGGCCGACAGCCAGAACGCCACGCGCCAGCCCCAGCCGAGGAACGCCGAATCGGACAGTGTCGTCGTCAGGATCAGCAGGACAACGGTCGCAACGAGGTTGCCTGCGGGTACGCCGGCCTGCGGCCAAGACGACCAGAAGGCGCGGGAGGTGTTCGGGCTGTGCTCGGCCACCAGCAGGACCGCGCCACCCCACTCGCCGCCGACGGCGAATCCCTGGATGAAGCGCAGCGTGACGAGCAGGGCGGGGGCCCAGTAGCCGATCTGACCGTAGGTGGGCAGGCAGCCCATCAGGAAGGTGGCCGCGCCGACCAGGACGAGACTGAATTGGAGCAGCTGCTTGCGGCCGAACTTGTCGCCGAAGTGACCAAACACGATGCCGCCGAGCGGTCGGGCCACGAAGCCGACGGCGTAGGTTGCGAATGCCGCGATGATCGCATCGAGTTCGTTTCCTCCGGCCGGGAAGAAGACCTTGCTGAACACCAGCGTTGCCGCGGTTCCGTAGAGGAAGAACTCGTACCATTCGACGACGGTGCCGGCCATGGACGCGCCGACCACCTTCTTCAGCCCCGATGGTGGGGCTTCGCTCTCGGGTTTCGGCTTATTGTCGACGCTCATCGTGGATTCCTCCCCTTCCAATTGGTGACGAACACCGCTACGTGGGACGTGGGTTGTCGTCCGCGCACGGGATCCCGACGCCCGGGACGGGCGACGAAGTGTGTGAAACAGACTGGGACACAGCGGCCCGCCAGATGAATCTGCGGGCGTGGCCCCACTACTGGCGGTAGGTCATAGACCGGAGATGCCGACGTACATCGTTTCCAGGTATTCGTTGATTCCTTCGCTGCCGCCCTCGCGTCCGATGCCGGAGTGCTTCACTCCGCCGAAGGGCGCGGCAGGGTTCGAGATCACACCCGAATTCAGGCCCAGCATCCCGGTTTCCAAACGCTCGGGGAGTCGGAGCCCGCGTCCCACGTCCCGGGTGTAGACGTATGCGACCAGACCGAACGCAGTGGCATTGGCCAATGCAACGGCCTCGTCCTCGGTGCGGAAGGTGACCACCGGTGCTACGGGGCCGAAGATCTCGGTGGACAGAATCTTCGCGTCGCTCGGTACCTCGGTCAGGATAGTCGGCTGGTAGAACCATCCGTCCCCCGGAATTGGGGATCCGCCGGTCGCGACTTTGGCACCGCGGCGCACTGCATCGTCGACCAGGGCCGAAACCTTGCCGCGGCTCTTCTCGTCGATCAGCGGGCCCAGCTCCACACCGTCCTCGGTGCCGCGGCCTACGCGTTTGGCCTCGAATCGGGCGGCCAGGCGCTGCACGAACTCGCCGGCAACGTCCTCGTGCACGTAGAAGCGGTTGGCCGCAGTGCACGCCTGCCCGATGTTGCGCAGCTTCGCCGCGACCGCGCCTTCGATCGCCGCGTCGATGTCCGCGTCCTCGAAAACCAGGAACGGTGCGTTGCCGCCCAACTCCATCGACGTGCGCAGCACGTTGGCGGACGCTTGTTCGAGCAGCTTCTGGCCGACTGGTGTCGAGCCTGTGAACGACAGCTTCCGCAGCCGCGGATCAGCGATCAGCGGGCCCGCCGCTGCTGCCGCGTCAGTCGTGGATATCACGTTGATCACGCCTGCCGGCACGCCGACTTCGTCGAGGATCTGGGCGAACAGCGACGTTGTCAGCGGGGTGAGTTCCGAGGGTTTGACCACCATCGTGCATCCTGCTGCCAGTGCCGGGGCGATCTTGCGGGTCGCCATGGCGAGCGGGAAGTTCCACGGTGTGATCAGCAGGCAAGGCCCCACCGGCTTCTTCAGCATGAGCAGACGTGAATTGCCGTCGGGTGACCGGGTGTAGCGACCGTCGATGCGCACCGCCTCCTCGCTGAACCAGCGCAGGAACTCGGCGCCGTAGGCGACTTCACCCTTCGCCTCGGACAGCGACTTTCCCATTTCCATGCTGATGAGGAGCGCGAAGTCGTCAACCCGGGCGACGACCGCCTCGTGTGCCTTGCGGAGCAACTCGCCGCGGACACGCGGCGGGGTCGCCGCCCAAAGCTCTTGTGCTGCAACGGCTGCGGCGAGCGCGGCGCGTGCGTCCTCCGGGGAGGCGTCGGCAACCGACACCAATGCCTTGGCCGTGGAGGGATCGTCGACCGTGAATCGTGAGCCGGTCGACGACTGACGCCATTCGCCGGCGATGAACAGTCCGGTGGGTATTGTCGCGAGAAGTTCCCGCTCGCGTGGTGTCGTCTTTGATTGCTGCCCAACGAGTTGTGCGGTCATGCGGTTACTCCGTTCTCGAACAGGATCACCTGGCGGATGGCGGTGCCGTCGGCAAGGTTGTCCATTGCCTGGTTGATCTCGTCGAGCCTGATCGTCGACGAGACGAGCACCTCGACCGGAAGCCGTCCCTCACGCCACAATTGGGCGAAGATGGGGATGTCTCGGGAAGGGACGGCCGATCCGAGGTAGCTGCCGACGATGGTGCGTGCTTCCGCGGTGATCCCGAGCGGGGTGATCGTGGCTGTGGCGGTGGGCGCGGGCAAGCCGACAGTGATCGTCTTACCGCCCATGCCGGAAACCTGCACCGCGGTTTCGAAGGCGCGGGCGTTGCCCGCCGCCTCGATGACGATCGGTGCCTTGAGGCCGGCCTCGATCGCTTCTTGCGGTGTGTACACGGCGGTCGCGCCCAGCGCACGCGCGCGCTCGAGTTTGTCGGCAACAGCGTCGATCCCGATCACCGGGCCGCGCCCGAGCGACACCGCGGTGATCAGTGCGGCCATGCCGACGCCACCGAGTCCGACGACGACGACGGTGTCACCTTCCTGCGGATCACCGGCGTTGATGACGGCACCGCCGCCGGTGAGGACCGCGCAGCCGAGGACAGCCGCAATCTGCGGTGGGACGTCGTCATCCACCGGCACGACAGAACGGCGGTCGACGACCGCATGGTCGGCGAAGCCCGAGACGCCCAAGTGATGATGGACGTCGCCACCGTCGCAATGCAGTCGGCGGCCTCCTGCGAGCAGTTCGCCGGCATTGTTCGACGCCGAACCGGGAGTGCAGGGCAGCCTCCCGTTGGTCCGACAGTTCGCGCACTCGCCGCATCGCGGCAAGAACGTCATCACGACCCGCTGGCCCGGGCGCAGGTCGTTCACCTCCGGCCCGACCTCGACGACCCGCCCCGCGGCCTCGTGCCCGAGGAGCATGGGGACGGGGCGGACCCGGTTGCCGTCCACGACGGACAGGTCGGAGTGGCACAGTCCCGCGGCCTCGATCTTGACCAGAAGCTCTCCGGGCCCGGGCGGATCCAGGTCGAGCTCACGGATGCCGATCGGCCGGGACTCGGCGTAGGGCCGCGACATGCCGCTTTCCTCGAGTACGGCTCCGACGATTTTCATGCCGGATCACTCTCCTTTGCAGTGGGTTTCGTCGTTGCATGGCTGTTGTAGCGACCGCGGCCAGATGTCGCGAGCGCGCTGGCAACGGAGGCCAGAATGTCGTCGCCGGCGCGCAGGGGGTTGTCGGCGAAGATTCCTTCGTGAGCGAGCACCGGGCGGCGGTCGCCGGCCAGCTCCGGGTGCCGCTCTTCGAGTGCCTCACGCCGACGAACGAGCTCGTGCCAGTGGGCAACGGTTTCCCGGTCGCCCTGCCCAACCGCCCGCCACGTGTTCGGCATTTGTGCGCGGCTGGGTCCTGCTTTCGCCATTCCGCCGATGTGCACCTTGGAGATTCGCCGCCGGGTCACGCTCCCGCACACCACGCAGTCTGGTGCCGCGGAGTCCATACTCGGCAAGCCGTCTTCGAAACGGTGCCCGTTCTCGCAGTCGAAGTCGTAGAGAATCATGTGCCCGTGCCCGTCTAGCTGTAGTAGCTGTCGGGTGCGAGCCGCAGTGTCTCGAATTGCGCGGCGTCGTGTCCGAAGATTACTTCGGCGCCGGTGCGGTCGGCGATGCCGCGCAGCTTGTCCACCGACTCGAGCCAACGCAGGTTGTCCCAGACGATCGCGGCGCCGGTGGCCGGTGGTCCCCAACTGTCGCCGAGGTACACCGCATCGGAGGTGAAGATCTTCGTGCCATCGTTCTCGAGGTCCAGCTGCAACGACATGGTTCCCCACGTGTGACCGGGAGTGTGAATCACGTTAACGCCGGGAAGGATCTCGGCATCTCCGTGGACCGGCTGCAGATCGAGGCCGTCGTAATCGCTGACGATGTGCGCGCCGCTGGAGTATCCGGTGATGCTGCGTGCGCCTTCGATCTCGTCGGCTTGGGCGAGGATCCGTGTCTTCAGGTTTGCGAACATCTTCGCGTTGGCGGCGTGATCGAAGTGCAGGTGCGACAGGATCAGGATGTCGATATCGTCGGGCGTGAGCTCGAGGCTCGCCAGCGACGTGTCGAGGTATCCCGGCCCGTCCACAGGATCGCTGACCGGAAAGAACTCGTGAAAACCGGTCGGCGCCCAGCGCTGTTCCCAGTCCCGTGGGACTCCGGTGTCCCAGAGAACGGTCGCCTCGGGGTGCTCGATCAGTACCGCGTGGGTGGGGCATTCCGCCCACACCACGGGATCATTCTTGTGGTTCCTGTCACGGATCGTGCGGCCGCCCTTCAGCAGCAACCAAGTCAAGTCCGTTTCCATCACGCCGGTGGACAGGACGTGCACCTTCATATCGACCACTGCAATCTCCTTCACTCTGTGGCCCCCCTCACTCCTGTGGCGCTCCTCACTGTGACCGAATATTTCGACCTCGGATACAGCGCAGGGTGATATATGTAGCCTGAAGAGATGACATCAAGTGACACAGTTGAGGTCGGCGAACCGATGCATGTTCCGGTGTCCACCGTTCCGTCGACGCACGACGTGCGCCGCGCGCTGCGCGAGTGTGCCGAGGACCTCACCAGCGTCCGGGACCGTGGAGTTGTGTTGCAGGCAATCCTGCGTCGCGCCCGCACCCTCTTGGACGCCGACATGGCGTATCTCAGCGTCAATGACCTGGAGCGCGGCGAAACATGCATCGAAGAGGCCGTCGGCGTGCAGACCGATGCCTACCGTTCCATCCGCATGCCGCTGGGGACCGGAATCCTCGGCGCGGTTGCTGCGGGGAATGCGCCCGTGCAGACCAGTGACTACCTCACGGATCCGAACATGAACCATCTGCCGGGGATCGACGAGATCGTCCGCGGCGAAGGGGTTCGTTCGATCCTCGGGGCACCGATCCGCGTTGGCGGCCGGGTGGTGGCTGCGCTCCTCGTTGCGTGCAGACGGCGCTGCACGTTCTCCGAACAGGCCGTCGCCGCGTTGGTTGACATCGCCGCAGAGGCTGGTGTTGCCTTCGAACACCTGCGCATCCGGCGAGAGGTCACAGGATTGCGGAAAGCGCTGTCCCAGACCGTGTCGTCGACGGAGCGTCGCCAGCACGAACTGGAGTCACTGTTACTCCTCGACGACCGTCTCACGGCCGCCCTCCGCGGCGCCACCGCGCTGGTGAGCATCGTCGACGTGCTCGGTGAGTTCCTCGGTGCACCGGTGAGCATTCACGATCCTGATGGCAATCTCGTTGTCGGGCAGGCAATAACAGCCGACGGGTGGCTGTGCACACCGGAGGTACGGATGTCGGTGACGATCTCGCATCGCGAACAGGGCCCAGTTGTAGTCAAGTCGGGTGGCGCCCCATTGCTCGTCATGGCGGTATCCACCGGAGAAGAACATCTCGCGACCATGGTTACGAAGGACCGGCGGGGGCGACGCGAGATCATCGCTCGCGCATCGGTTTTCGTGTCTACCGCTTTCTTGTTCGAGCGGACGTTGGAAGCCTCGTTCAATCGAGAACAGTTCGAACTGATCGAACTGCTGATGAACATGCGGGAACGCACCGAGGCTGCGTTACAACTGCGACTACAGTCGTATGGCTTCAGCAAGGGTGAAGCTCTCGAAGTGCACGTCTGCGAAGGAACGGCTTCGGTGCAGCAGAGCTCGACGGTCGCGGCGATCAAGACTGCGACGACTGGCATCCCCGCTGTCGTCGCTGTGCATGCAGGACATATCTGCGTGCTATTCCCCGCCACCGAATCGCACGAACGCGGCACAGCGATCGCGGATGCGTTGAAAGCCGCAGGGCAGACCGTGCTGGTCGGCAGTGCGAAAGCGTCCTGCGTTGCCGGAGTGCGAGCCGCGCATGACGAGGCGCGCGCAGTGGTCTCGGCGATGCGAGCACTTGGTCGAACTCACGGATCTTCTGACGTTATAGATCTCGGTCTGGCAGGAGCGATTTCCGGGGCGCGAGATCAGAAGTGGGTGGCCCGGGTGATCGACCGCTTCCTCGGTCCGCTCATCTCGTACGATCAGGATCGCCACACGCAGTTATGTGAAACTGCATGGCACTACTTTGAGAACGGTGGACACCTGGCCCGGACGGCCGCGGCACTCCATGTCCATATGAGCACCGTGCGACAACGTATTGACCGTATCGACACCATTCTCGGGGAGAGTTGGCGCCGCGCACCCAGTAGTCTCGACACGCACCTCGCTCTTCGCCTGTGTCGGCTCCGAGCCGGGGATGACGCTATCGATTAGTGGTGGCGTTGACCCTCAACACCATCGAACGACATCCAGCAGGTCGGTCCAAGATCGGGCTGATGTTCCGCGCGTTGAAAGTGTCGCCGCGGGGCGCGGCCGGGCGGCTGCTCGGGCGTGGGCAACAGGGCGCGGCGGGGGTGCAACGTCACCGTGGTTGGGCCGCGTGTGGTCAACGTCAGCTCGGCACCAGCGTGCCGGATGGCGAGTTGGCCGTCTGGCCTGTCGCGCAACATGTAGGTGACCTCATCGTGGGTGATCTCGGCTGCGAGTCGGTACTTGCGCCAGCGCAAACCGAACTTCAGTCGTGAGATCTCCTCGGGCAGTTGAGGATCCAGCGACAGGATGTGTTCGTCATCGCGGAGGCCGCCGAAACCGGCGACCAGCGCGGTCCAGGTTCCGGCCAGCGAGGCCATGTGCAGTCCGTCACGGGTGTTGTGCTGCAGGTCCCTCAGGTCGATCAACGCCGCTTCCTGGGTGTAATCGTGGGCCAGTTCCAGGTGGCCGACCTCGGCGCACATGACCGCCTGAGTGCAGGCCGACAGTGACGAGTCGCGCACCGTGCAGCGCTCGTAATAGTCGACGTTGCGGGCCTTCTGATCGTCGGTGAACGCGTGACTGTGCCACTGCATCGCCAGTACCAGGTCGGCTTGTTTGATCACCTGGGATGGATAAAGTCGCACGTAAGGCTGGTGCAGTAGCAGGGGGTAGACGGTGTCGTCGGTGAAGTTCCACTCCCGCAGTTTCGTGAAGCCTTCGCATTGTTGATGTACCCCCAGATGGTCGTCATGGGGAATGTGGGCGTTGCCGGGGGCATTTCGCCATGCGGCGGTTTCCTCGTTGCTGACACCCATCTCGTACGCGGTTTCGGCGTGGCGGTTGCAGGCGTCGGCGGCGGTCCGAAAGTTGTGTGCGGCCATGAGATTGGTGAACACGTTGTCGCGCATCACGGCGGTGTACTCATCGGGCGGGTGCTGGATCGCCTCCAGCGGGTGCTTCGGTACTGCTGATACTCGGGGATCGCTGGATTGCTCGGGTTGATCCTCGTTGGCGACGAGTTCGGATTGCACAGTGATACGGGCGAATTCGTCTTCCGCTTCGACCACGTACTCGATAGCCGCCACGGACCGCTGCACCAGTGACACCAGTCGCGTCGATACCAATCTGATGTTCTTGCCCGTCGGCGAACGCCAGAGCACCCGGCGGGTCAGGGTTCTGGCGCGCAGATCGAGAACCGCTCGTGCTCATCGAGGTCGCCGTAGCGCACGTCGAAGGACTCGTCGTCGACGAGCAGGCGCAGGATCTTGCCGTTGGTCACGTCGACGATCGTCTGACCGTCCTCGGGATACCCAAAACCGGACTCGGCCTGGGGCAGTGGCCGGGTTTCATAGAAGGAGTTCACGTAGGTTCCAGGGATGCCGAACGGCTCACCCTCATCGAGGTTGCCGCGTAACCGATGTGTCCGTTGGACAACGCGAACAGCGACTCAGACTGAGCCAGCTGGTCGGTGTTCAGATGGGTTTCCCGGACCTGCCACGGCTCGATCGGAAACGCGTCACCGTTGATCATTACTTCTCCAGTAATTGAGCGAGGTCGGTGACGACGACGTCGGCGCCGTTGCGCAGCAACGCCTCCCTTTGGCCTAGGCGATCCACGCCGACGACGAACCCGAAATCTCCGGCCAGCCCGGCCGCCACACCGGCGAGCGTGTCCTCGAACACCGCGGTGTGCGCTGGCTCGACGCCGAGCAGTTGTGCGCCGCGGAGGAACGAGTCGGGGGCAGGCTTGCCGCGCAGGTGCTCGTCGCGAATGGTGATGCCGTCGACTCGCTGCTGCACCATCTTCTCCAACCCGGTGATTTCGAGGACCTGGCTGGTGTTGGCGCTGGAAGACACCACCGCGGCTGGTATGCCCGCGGCGTGCACGGCCTCGAGGTAGCGCCGTGATCCCTCGAACACCTCCACGCCGTGCTTCTGCAGCAGCTGCAGGAATATGGCGTTCTTGCGGTTGCCCAATCCGCTGACGGTTTCGGCGGTGTTCGGGTCGGACGGGTCGCCCTCCGGCAGCTCGATATCGCGGCTGGCCAGAAACGAGCGGACACCGTCCGCGCGCGGCTTGCCGTCGATGTAGGTGCGGTAATCCTGAACGCGGTCGAACGGCACGAATGCGGTGTGGGCCCGTTGCGCTCGGCGCTCGAGAAACGCGTCGAACATCCCTTTCCAGGCCCGGGTATGCACCCGGGCGGTGTCGGTGAGCACGCCGTCGAGGTCGAACAGACAAGCCTTCACTCCGTCGGCCAGTCCCAGCACGGGCCACCTCCGATAGCATGGCTCCCCGCTGTCCGTTCCCGTTCTCAGCAGAGAACATGCCTGCTGGACGGGAATGTCTCAGAGGTGGCTACGGAAGAACTTGGCAGCTCCTCGCCGAAACCGCGCATCGCCAGCGTGCCGCAGCGCCGCCGGCAGGGCTTTTTTCTGCGACAGGCTACCCGCGGCTGGTGAACGGGTCGGCCGATCCGGCGCACTAGACTCAGGCGCGTGACATCCCCATCGCCTCGCCCCGTGTTGGTGGTCGATTTCGGTGCCCAGTACGCCCAGCTGATCGCCAGGCGAGTCCGGGAAGCCCGGGTGTTCTCCGAGGTCATCCCTCACACGGCGACCGTCGAGGAGATCAAGGCCAGAGATCCGCAGGCCATCGTGCTCTCCGGCGGGCCGTCCAGCGTGTACGCCGACGGCGCCCCGCAGCTGGATCCGGCTGTATTCGACCTCGACATCCCGGTATTCGGCATCTGTTACGGCTTTCAGGCGATGGCCCAGGCCCTCGGCGGCACCGTCGCGCGCACCGGCACCAGCGAATACGGCCGTACCGAACTGGAAGTCCTTGGCGGCGAACTGCATTCGGGCCTGCCCGGTATGCAGCCGGTCTGGATGAGCCACGGCGACGCGGTCACCTCCGCACCGGCGGGTTTCGAGGTGGTGGCCGTCAGTGCCGGCGCCCCGGTGGCCGCGTTCGAGGACCGCGCCCGTCGCCTGGCCGGGGTGCAGTATCACCCCGAGGTCATGCACACCCCGCACGGGCAGCAGATCCTCAGCCGGTTCCTGCACGACTTCGCCGGGATCGGAGCCAGCTGGACGCCTGCCAACATCGCCGAGAGCCTGATCGAGCAAGTTCGCGAGCAGATCGGCGACGGCAAGGCCATCTGCGGGCTCTCCGGCGGCGTGGATTCCGCAGTGGCTGCCGCCCTGGTGCAGCGGGCCATCGGGGATCGCCTGACGTGTGTGTTCGTCGACCACGGCCTGCTGCGTGCGGGTGAACGCGCGCAGGTGCAACGGGATTTCGTGGCCGCCACCGGCGCCCGGCTGGTGACGGTGGATGCCGAGGGGCGTTTCCTCGAGGCGTTGTCCGGCGTGCACGACCCGGAAGGCAAGCGCAAGATCATCGGCCGCGAGTTCATCCGTGCCTTCGAAGGTTCGGTGCGAGACCTGTTGGCCGACGGCGATTCCGATGGCCACCCGATCGAATTCCTGGTTCAGGGCACGTTGTATCCCGACGTCGTCGAGTCCGGGGGCGGGACTGGGACGGCAAACATCAAGAGCCACCACAATGTTGGCGGTCTGCCCGCGGATCTGAAGTTCAAGCTCGTCGAACCGCTGCGGTTGCTGTTCAAGGATGAGGTGCGCGCGGTGGGCCGTGAGCTTGGCCTGCCGGAGGAAATCGTTGCCCGCCAACCTTTCCCGGGACCTGGGCTAGGCATCCGGATCGTCGGCGAGGTGACGGCAGCTCGGTTGGACACGCTGCGCCGCGCCGACCTGATCGCCCGCGAGGAGTTGACGTCAGCCGGTTTGGACAACCAGATCTGGCAGTGCCCGGTGGTGCTGTTGGGCGACGTCCGGTCGGTTGGTGTGCAGGGTGACGGGCGCACCTATGGACATCCGATCGTGCTGCGGCCGGTGTCCAGCGAGGACGCGATGACCGCCGACTGGACGCGGGTGCCCTACGAGGTACTCGAGCGCATCTCCACGCGCATCACCAACGAGGTGCCCGAGGTGAACCGGGTGGTGCTCGACATCACGAGCAAGCCGCCCGGCACCATCGAGTGGGAGTAGCCGGCGAGTCTTATGTCCTTGAGGCAGCGGCGATTTCGGTAATCGCCTCGTCAAGGGTCTTGTTGAATTCGTCGTCGCTCTGCTGGGCGGTCAGGCCCTCGGTCAGCGCCCGGGAGAAGCTGGCGATGACGCCGTGGTTACGGGCCAGCCGCTCGCACGCATCGGTGCGGTCGTAGCCGCCGGAGAGCGCGACCACCCGCATCACGTTGGGATGCTCGACCAGCTCGCGGTACAGGTCGTCGGTCTCGGGCAGGGTGAGCTTGAGCATCACCTTCTGGTCGCCGAGGGTCTCGAGGTGGCGCAGGATCGCGGCCTTGAGCTGCTCCTCAGCCCCACCCTTCTCGGGTGAGTGGATGTCGACCTCGGGTTCGATGATCGGCACCAGGCCGGCGGCCAAGATCTGGCGGGCGACCTCGAACTGCTGGTCGACCACGGCCTCCAGGCCACCGCCGGGGAGCTTGATGACCGAGCGCATCTTGGTGCCGAAGATGCCCTTGTCGACCGCGCGGCCCAGCAGCGCGTCCAGGCCGTCGATGGGCTTCATCACCTGCGCGCCGTCCTCCTCGGCGGCCAGGCCCTTGTCGACCTTGAGGATCGGCACGACCTTCTTGACGTTCCACAGGTAGTCGGCCGTCGGGCGGCCCTCGATCTCGCGGTCCATGGTCATCTCGAACAGGATCGCGGCGACGATGCGGTCGCCGTCGAAACTCGGGCTGGTGATGATCCGGGTGCGCATCTGGTGCACCAGATCGAACATCTGCTCGTCACCGGAGTACTCGTCCTCGGAGATGCCGTAGAGCTTCAGCGCCTTGGGGGTACTGCCACCGCTCTGGTCCAGCGCCGCGATGAAGCCGGCTCCGTGGGTTACCTTCTCAGCCTGTTCGGTGTTCGTCATGGCATGCATCGTGCCAGGTGAGTTTTCGGCCACATTCGAGGGAGCGACTCCCGCTTGACGCTGTCGGTGGGCAGGTGTTTACTCAAGATATCGAACATACATTCGAACACAGTGATTTGGGATCGCAGCTGGAGGTGGGCGATGACGGCGGCGATTGCCCTGGAGAAACGGCAGCTTGACCGCGCTGAGCAGCTACAACAGCTCCGGCGTCAGATGGCTGCGGTGTCGGGGAAGGTTGGCGTAACCCAGCCTGTTACGGATGTGCCGAATGAGGTTTTACCGGCCTCCGAAAGTTTGCTACCGATACCCGAATCGCTGGCCGGACCGTTGCCGATGGGGTTGCCGCGGGGTGCTGTCGCAGTGCTGTCAGGGGCCCGCTCGCTACCGGTGAGCATTGCCGCGGCGGTGACGGCGGGCGGTGGTCATGTGGCCGTCGTCGGGCTGCCGGATTTCGGCCTGCTGGCCGCTGCGGAGATGGGTGCCGACCTGAGCCGGTTGGCGGTCATCCCGGACCCGGGCACCGATCCCGTCGAGGTGGCCGCGGTGCTGATGGACGGGATGGATCTGGTGGTGCTCGGGCTGGCCGGCAGGACGGTGACGGCCACCCGGGCGCGGGCGGTGGTGGCCAGGGCTCGGCAGAAGGGCTGCACCCTGTTGGTTGCGCGGGGGGACTGGCAGGGCGCGACGATGCGCCTGGATGCGCGGGTGAGTGGTTATGAGACCACCGCCGGTCACGATGGCGCCCCGGTGTCGGGTTCCGGGCGGATCAGCCGGGTGCGGTTGTCCGTCCGGGCGCACGGCCGCGCGGCACGGTCCAGGGTGGGCTGATGATGAATCTGGCGGTGTGGGCTGAGCGCAACGGTGTTGCGTGGGTGAGCGCGTATCGCTGGTTTCACTCAGGCCGGTTGCCTGTTCCGGCGCAACGAGTGGGTCGGCTGATCCTGGTCAACGATGCGGCAGCCGAGACATCGCGGCGCGGGCGGACGGCGGTGTATGCGCGGGTCTTGTCGGCGGACCAGAGGGCTGATCTGGATCGGCAGGTGGCTCGGGTGACCGCGTGGGCCACGGCGGAACAGATTCCGGTCGACAAGGTGGTGACCAAGGTCGGTTCCGCATTGAACGGGCACTGCCGAAGGTTTCTGGCGCTGCTGGGTGATCCGGCGGTGACGCGGATCGTGGTGGAGCACCGGGATCGGTTCTGCCGTTTCGGCTCTGGGTATGTCGAAGCCGCACTCGCTGCCCAGGGCCGTGAGTTGGTCGTGGTCGACTCCGCTGAGGTAGACGCCGATCTGGTGCGCGATATGGCCGAAATTCTCACCAGCATGTGTGCCCGGCTTTACGGGAAATGCGCTGCTGCTAACCGGACCAATAAGGCTATTACGGCTGCCAGTGATGGTGAGGCGGCCTGATGGCGAAGTTCGAGGTTCCCGAGGGTTGGTCGGTTCAGGCGTTCCGGTTCACGCTGGACCCGACCGAAGACCAAGCTCGTGCGTTGGCGCGGCATTTCGGCGCTCGCCGTAAGGCATACAACTGGGCCGTGGCGGTGTTGAAAGCCGATATCCAGATGTGGCGTGAGACTGGTGTCGAGACGGCCAAGCCGTCGCTTCGGGTGTTGCGCAAACGCTGGAACACGGTCAAAGACTCGGTGTGTGTGAACGCCGCGACCGGGGATGTGTGGTGGCCGGAGTGCTCGAAAGAGGCCTACGCCGACGGGATCGCCGGCGCGGTGGATGCCTACTGGAATTGGCAAGCCTCCCGCGCCGGGACTCGCGCCGGTAAGCGGGTCGGTTTTCCCCGATTCAAGCGCAAGGGACGCGACGCCGACCGGGTGTTGTTCACGACCGGGGCGATGCGCGTCGAGCCCGATCGCCGGCACCTCACGTTGCCGGTCATCGGCACTGTCCGCATGCATGAGAACACCCGCCGGATTGAACGGCTCATCCGGGCGGGGCGGGCGCGTGTGCTGGCGATCAGCGTGCGCCGCAACGGTACCCGGGTGGATGCCAGCGTGCGGATGCTCGTACAGCGACCCCAGCAGTCAGGCGTGGCACTGCCTGAGTCGCGGGTCGGTGTCGACGTGGGTGTGCGTCGTCTGGCCACGGTCACAGACGCTGACGGGAATGTCATCGAGCGGGTGCCGAATCCCCGGCCGCTCGACGCCGCGCTCACCGAGCTGCGGCACGTCAGTCGTGCCCGCTCACGCTGCACGAAAGGCTCACGGCGATACCGCGAGCGCACCACCGAGATGTCCGGGCTCCATCGCCGGATCAACGATGTCCGAACGCATCATTTGCACGTCCTGACCAACGATTGGCCAACATCCACGGCCACATCGTGGTGGAAGGGTTGGATGCGGCGGGAATGTTGCGGCAAAAAGGGTTGCCCGGAGCACGCGCTCGTCGGCGCGGACTCTCGGATGCCGCCCTGGGCACACCGCGCCGCCACCTGTCCTACAAGACGGGCTGGTACGGGTCACAACTGGTGGTCGCGGACCGCTGGTTCCCATCATCGAAAACCTGCCACCAGTGTGGGTGTGTCCAGGACATCGGCTGGGATGAGAATTGGCAGTGCGAAGGTTGCTCGGCCACGCATCAGCGTGACGACAATGCCGCTGTCAACCTCGCACGCTACGAGGAAACACCTAGCGTCGTCGGCCCAGTTGGGGCCGCCGTGAAGCGTGGAGCCGACCGCAAGACCCGGCCAAGCCGGGCAGGTGGCGATGAAGCGCGGAAGGGACGCAGCCGCAAGGCTGCCGAACAACCCCGAGACGGGGTGCAAGTCGCGTGAACACTAATGATCACTCACTTGCAACGGTGGGCTGATGTGACCGGCCGGGTGCTGGCGATCTGGTGCATGGACTGGCCTGCGGTTGCCGCGGCTACGGCGGCCGGACTGCCGGCGACGGCCCCGGTCGCGGTCACTCTGGCCAACCGGGTGATCGCCTGTTCGGCGGCTGCCCGGGCGGCCGGGGTGCGCCGCACTTTGCGCCGGCGCGAGGCGCAGGCCCGGTGTCCACAGCTGCATGTGGTGACCGCCGACCCGGCTCGCGATGCGCGTTACTTCGAGGGGGTGACGGCGGCCGTCGACGAGGTGGTGCCCCGCGCGGAGGTGCTACGGCCGGGGCTGCTGGTGTTGTCGGTTCGCGGCGCGGCCCGCTATTTCGGTTCCGAGCCGGCCGCCGCCGAGCGGTTGGTCGACGCCGTCGCCGCCGTGGGTGCCGAATGCCAGGTGGGGGTTGCCGACCAGCTTCCGACGGCCGTCTTCGCCGCTCGCGCAGGCCGGGTGATCGAGCCCGGCGGGGACGCCGCGTTTCTGTCGGCATTGTCGATCCGCCAGCTGTCCGGTGAACCCAGCCTGTCCGGTCCCGGCCGGGAAGAACTGGCCGATCTGTTGTGGCGCATGGGGATCCGTAACCTCGGTCAGTTCGCGGCGCTGTCCCGCAGCGATGTGACCTCCCGGTTCGGGGCCGATGCGACAGCAGCGCACCGCTTCGCCCGAGGCGAGCCGGTGCGCGGGCCGTCCGGCCGTGAGCCGGCAGCCGATCTCGATGCGGTGCTGCACTGCGACCCGCCGGTCGACCGGGTCGACGCGGCCGCGTTCGCGGGCCGGACGCTGGCCAGCGCCCTGCACCGCAGCCTGGAGGCCGCAGGGGTCGGATGCACGCGACTGGCCATTCACGCCATCACCGCAGGAGGCGGTGAGCTGACCCGGGTATGGCGGTGCGCCGAACCGCTGACCGAGGATGCCACCGCCGACCGGGTGCGCTGGCAGCTCGACGGCTGGCTCAACCGGCGCAACCCGGGCGACCGGCCGAATTCGCCGGTGATGGTGCTTCGGCTGCAGCCGGTGGAAGTTGTTTCCGCAGAAGCACTTCAGTTGCCGCTGTGGGGTGGAGTAGGGGAGGAGGACCGGTTACGGGCCCGTCGCGCACTGGTCCGTGTGCAGGGTTTGCTGGGGCAGGAAGCCGTCCAGCTGCCGGTGTTGTCCGGCGGTCGCGGTCCCGCCGAACGCATCACCTTGACTCCACTCGGCGACGAACTGGTGCCCAGGGCCGCCCCGGACCGGCCCTGGCCCGGTCAGCTACCCGAACCCGCCCCGTCGGTGATCCTCGACGATCCGGTGGAACTGCTTGATGCTCAAGGTAATCCGGTTCGGGTGACCGGCCGGGGCATGTTCACGACCGAACCGGCGCGGTTGGACGGTGCGGGTCACCACTACCGGGGTGCGCTGCGGTGGTGGGCGGGGCCGTGGTCGGTGGACGAGCGGTGGTGGGATTCCGGCGAGCAGTCAAGGGCCGGCCGGACGGCACGCGCCCAGGTGCTCGTGGACAACCAGCCAGGTGAGCTGGGATCCGCACTGCTGCTGTGTTATCGGCAGCGGCGGTGGTATCTGGAAGGCGTCTACGAATGAGCCAGCGCGCGTGCAAACGGGCCGACCCGTTCGATGAACCGATCGAAGAACACCGCCGGATCGACCCCGACACCGACGTGCGCGTTGGATTCCCGGCCCCACCGCCGGCTCCAGTCGGCGATGGTCATGCCACGGGTCAGCGTTCCGGTGAGCTCGACGTCGACGGTGGTCGCCCGGGTCTGGACCAGGCCGGGATCCAGGGCGACTGCCGCGGCCAGCGGGTCGTGCAGATGCGCCAGGAAACCCTCACCCTGGTCGAAGTGGAACTCGAAGTAGAACCGCATCGCGTCTTCGAGCCCGCGGATCAGGGTGTTGTCGGCCGTGGATCGCGTGCCTCGGGAATCGAGCACACTCATGGCTGTCGTGGTGGTCCCCGATGCGGTGGCGAGCCGGCTCAGGATGTTCGGCGTCAACATGATGTTCTCAGTCAGATTCAGCCCGCACACGATCGGAAGCTGATGTGGCTGAATCACTTTGGCATCCGCGGCCCGCCCCCACGCGTCGAAGACCTCGGCCGCGGCTTCGGGGTCGACGCTGATGTTCCATTCGGCCACCGGTGTGGTGTTGCCGCGGTAGTCGAAGGAACCACCCATGATGACCAGCCGCCGCAACAGCGACGGCAGGTCCGGCTCGTCGCGCACGGCCAGTGCGAGATTGGTCAGTGGTCCGGTGACCAGGCCGATCAACTCGCCGGGCTGGGCGTGGGCGGCACGTACCCACGCCTCGGCCGAGTCGTAATCGGTGAGCTCACGTTGGTGTGCGGGCAGTTCGGCATAACCGAGTCCGGCCGGACCGTGGGTGTCCTCGGCGGTGCGCATCGCGGTGCTGAGCGGTTGATCGGCGCCCCGGGACACCGGAATGGCGCCGGCCTGGCACAGCTCGAGTAGCCCGAGGTTGTTGCGGCACACCTGATCCACGGCGACATTGCCACCGGTGGAGGCGATCCCGACAAGGTCCGCGTCGGAGCTGGCCAGCAGGTACACCAGCGCCATCGCGTCGTCGACACCGGTGTCCACGTCAGCGAAGACGGGCAGCGCAATGGCTCGGTCTTCTCCGACGCCATCCCCGACGCTCACCGCGGTAACGATACCCGCCTCGGCATCACGTTCCGGTAGGGCGCGGACCACCCTCGCGGATGATGGCGGCCAGCCCATCGCGATCGGACACACCGAGTTTCAGGCACGCCCGGTACACGTGACCTTCGACGGTGCGCACCGAAACCGACAGCTGCACGGCGATATCCCGATTCGGCAAACCGGCGGCGACGAGCTCGGCGACCTCGAGCTCGCGCGCCGTCACCGGCAGCGGTCGCGCGGCTGCCCGGATCGCAGGGGAGGAGGCGCCCCCGCACAATGACGCCAGACGCATTGCGCGGGTGACCGATTCGATCTCCCGGCGGCGGGCATCACGTTGCTCGTGGAATCCGGCGGCCTGCGCGGCGGCGTCGGCGGCCGACAGCAGCAGTCCGGCCCGTTCGAAGTCGACGCTGACCGCGTCCAGCGCATCGCCGTCGGAGTTCGCCAAGGCGGCGGCGTGCCGGGCGTACAGCTGTGGCAGCGGACCGTCGATGCACACCGCCAGCGATCGCAGCCGGTGACTGAGTTTGCGATCGCCGAACCGGACCGCGTCGTGCAACGCCTCAGCTTCCACCGCGAACTGGCCGCTGCGGTGGGCGGCATCGGCGGCCGCGCGGGACATCTCGACGGCCCGCCGTCCGCTGCCGCGGGCCGCGGCGATCCACGCCTTGACGACCAGTACCTGTGGGTTGAACAACGCCACGCTGGGGCCGACATGTTCAGCGGCTTCGGCCAGCACCCGGTCGGCCTCATCGGGCCTGCCCGAGCCGGCATAGGCGCGGGCCAGCAGCAGCCTGCCCGGCAGCCGCCACGGCAGTGAGTTCTCCGCATTGAGTGCGGCCAGCGCCTGCTCGATCGTCGGGATCGCCTCGGCGAACCTGCCCCGGCAGATCGCCACGACGGCCGTCATCATCTTGGCGACCGCCCACCCGAGGAACTCGCCCGACGACGAGAACTCGCCGTAGGCCACCGCACGGTTCTCGGCCGTATCCAATTCGCCGATGGACACCAGGGCCAGCACCTCGCCATAGCGGGCGATCATCCGGATCAAGCCGTCGGTGGATCGCTGTGTGTCGAAACAGCGTTCGGCGATCGCGACGAAGTCGGCGCCGCGGCCGGCCAACGGCATGGCCAGTCCGGCCGCGAAAGCCGCCGTCTCCACGGCTTGCTCCGGCGCCCCCGGATTGGCCAGCACCGCCTCGGCCATCGCCAAACCGTCGGGGAGTTTGTTCTCGAAGATCGTGAAGGCAGCGTCGGCGGCGTCGACCATCGGTCGCAGAATCGGGTTGCTGACCCGAGTCCGGAGCAACTGCATCACCTCATGGGCCCGCGCCACCTCGCCGAGTGACCAGAACACGATCGACGCCCGCGGGATACCCCACAGCAGGAGTTGGCCTTCGTCGAGGTCGTCGGGGTCGAACCGGGCCAGGATCTCGTCGGCCTCGCCGGGCCGTCCCTGCCACATCAGCGCCCTGGACAGCAGATGTGCTGCCCGCATTTCGTATTCACGTTCGAATGCGGTGCGCGCCAGCCGTTCACCTAAGGGTGCATTGGCAAGTGACACAGCATCTTTGGCGGCCGCTACCAAAAGACCCGTTTCAGCGATCTGGTCACTGTCCAGGTACAGCTGGGCCAGCCTAATCCGGCCCGCCGCCGACGTCGGCTTGTGCCTGTTGAGAACCGTGACGATCTGGCCGCGCAGCATGCGCGCCGATGCGGTCCCGATCTGGCGCCTCACCACGTCGCCGTACAGCGGATGGCTGATCCGGGCGTTGAGCGCCGGCCCGTCGCGGTCGATCCGCACCAGATGCGCTTTCTCCGCGGCATCAATGGCATGCTCGCCGGCGAGTTCCACCAGCGCGTCGATGTCCAGCGGCTCGCACAGCGCCAACAGCCGAAGCACCGTGACGGCTTCGGGGTCGGCATTGTCGAAGCGGCTCTCCAGCAGCGTGGCCAATCCCGACGACACCGTGGTCGCCCCACGCAACTGCCAGACGCCATTGACCTCGCCGAGGGTGCCGGCTTCCAGCGCCGCCTCGACTATGTGTCGCAAGAACAGCGGGTTGCCTCCGGACTGCGACCACAGGATGTTGGCGCTCAGCTCTTCCAGGGTGCCGCCGAGCACCGACTCGACCAGTGCGGTGCACTCTCGCTTGCTGAACGGCTCCAGATCGATGCGGCGCAGATAGCCGTCTTTCCAGAGCGACATCACCGAGTCGGGCACCGGCTCGCCACTGCGCACGGTCGCGACGATCGACCCGGTGCGTTCCACCGCGATCTGGTGCAGCAGTGTGGCGGACAGCTGGTCGAGTAGATGAGCGTCGTCGACGCCGATCACCGCAGGTCCGTCGGCCAGCAGGGACTGCCGCGCCGAGACCAGCAGCTCGATCGGATCGCGGGCGTCGGTGGGTTTGACCCACTGGGCGAACGCGCCCAGGGGGATGCTGCTGGACGAGCTGGTGCATGCGGCCCACCGCGCGTGGCCGGGAAGGGACGCGGTGACCGAGCGGGCCAACGTGGTCTTGCCGACTCCTGCGGGGCCGGTGATCACCACGCCTGAGGTTTCGCTGTCGGACAGCGCGGATGTGATGACCTCGTGCTTGGCTGGGCGCTCCAGTAGCTGCCAACCCGTCCGCATGCGAGCAGCCTAAGTGGCGACCCCGTCCGCCGCTGACTCTCGCGCCGATCCGGCTGAGTTCACCAGTGCACGCCAGGCACCAGCCGTACCACTCGCTTGACCGGTCGCGGCGCGCGAAGTCGCACCGCCGGCAAACGCGGACCAGGCGACGACGGGCGCCGGACCTCGCCCCGCGCGGCCGGCGAGTCCGGATAGCCCAGGTAGAGCTGGTGCAGCAGCCGGCGGGCCAACTTCGGGGTGAAGTACCGGCCGGCGTCGGCCAGCGTCCCCAGCGGCGTGTCGATCCGCACCGGCTTGTCCACCAGCCCCCGCACCACCATCGCCGCCGCGTGTTCGGCGCTGATCGGCGGTACCGGGTTCAGCCGGCCGGACGGCGCGATCATCGGTGTCTTGACCAGCGGCATGTGGATCGTCGTGAAGGTGATGTTGTCCGAAAGGGTTTCCGACGCCACCACATCGGTGAAGGCGTCCAGCGCGGCCTTGGTGGGCAGATACGAGCTGTATTTCGGATTGCGTGCCTGCACACCGGCGCTGGACACGTTGACCACGTGACCGAACCGGCGGGCCTGCCAGTGCGGCAGCAGCGCCAGCACCATCCGCACCGCGCCGAAGTAGTTGACCGCCATCACCCGTTCGTAGTCGTGCAACCGGTCGGTCGAGGCGCTCACCGAACGCCGAATCGAACGGCCGGCGTTGTTGACCAGATAATCGACGTGGCCGAACCCGCCGAGGATCTCGGCAATCGTCGTCTCGACGGACTCGGTGTCGGTGACGTCGCAGCTGAAGGCGAAGGCCCGGCCGCCATCGGCTTCGATCTCGTCGACGAGCTCCTGCAGCGCTGCGCCGTTGCGCGCCAATGCGAACACCGTGGCGCCGCGCGCGGCGACGGCCACCGCCGCGGCCCTGCCGATGCCGCTGGACGCTCCGGTGATGATCACGTGTCTGCCCACCAGCGGCCCGTCCGGATCGCCATCGCGGGTGCGTGCGGGATCGAGGTGCTCGGCCCAGTACCGCCATAACGCGGGGACGTACGCCGAGAATTCGGGAGGCTCGATTCCGCTGGGGGCCAACGCGTCTCGGGTGGATTCCGAATGGAACACCGCTGCGGTCTCGAGGCTGTCGACGGCTTTGGGTGGCACGCCGATCTGGGTGACCGCCATGTCCCGCAACACTTTTGCGCGACCACGCATCCCCAGGATCGGTTCGGCCACTCGGCGAGGTAAACCACCCCGCAGTTGCGGTAGCCCGGCGGTGCGGGCCACCCCGCGATAGATCTGGCGCAATCCGATCGCCTCGACCGCGGTCAGGTGGAAGGTCTGACCGTCGCTGCCATCGCTGTGCATGAGTTCGACGAGCGCTGCGACGACATAGTCAACGGGGACGACGTTGATACGGCCGATGTCGGGCAGCGGGATCGGGGTCACCGACGGCAGGCCGGTCAGCCGGGCCAGTAGCCCGAAGACGTGATAGGGCCCGGTGATTCGATCGGTCTCGCCGGTGCGGGAGTCGCCGACGACCACGCCGGTCCGATAGATCCGCCAACGGACATCCGACGACAACCGCACGAGCTGTTCGGCGTCGAAGGCCGCCCGGTGCCTGCGGGTGGGCAACTGCTGGCCGACGTCGAAATCATCCTCGGTGTATTCACCTGCGAAGTCGCCGGCCACCGCCACCGACGACAGCTGGTGCAGTGTGGCTCCCAGTTCGCGGGCCAGGGCCAGGGCTGCCTCGGTCGAGGCCAATGTGCAGTTGATGACGTGGTCGGCGCCGCCGGGCCGGGAATCGGCAGACAGGACCTCAGCGTCGGGATACCGATCGAGCAGGTGGGCTGCCACCCGGCGCTCCATGAACCCGGTACCGCCGGTAACGACATAGCGCATGGGTCATCTTTGATCGGCGATCCTGCCGCGGTCAATGGGGCGCGTGGATCAGCTCCCGAAACCAGTCCGGCCACGGCTGCTTTTCGAGCGTCGTGGCGTCGACGCAGACGTGGATCATCGCCGCCTCGGCGATCAGATCCTGGCCGCGACGGATCTCGTAGGTGCTGCGCAACGAGGTGCGGCCCAGCGGGTCGAATCCCACCCCGATCACCAGGTCGTCATCGAAATGCGCGGGCCGGCGGAATTGCAGTTCGGCCGCGGCCACCACGAAATCGATACCTGCGTCGGTCAGCGTCTGGTAGTCGCCGACGATCTCGCGCAGCGCCTCGTTGAGGGCCATGTCGACCCACGTCAGGTAGTGGCCGTTGAAAACCCGGCCCTGCATATCGCATTCGACGTACCGAACCCGCAGCGGCATGCCGAACCGTTCGGAGCTCATCTCAGAACTGGGTGACGCCGTCCCAATCCACGAGTGTCCACCCGATCACCGGGTTGCCGGTCACCACGATTCGGCCGGTGTTGGGCAGCGGATGGTCAGTGGCCAGGCTGTTCTTGGCATTGCGCGCGTTCAACAGGGTCCACATCATGATCGAGGCGGCGCTGGAGAAGGCGACCGGCTTGTTGTTGCCGCTGGCGTAGATGCGCTGCACCGCCTCGGTGAACTTCCCGTTGAAATCGGTGCCACTGACCGATCCCGGGATGCTGAAGCTGGTGTCCCCGCGCAGCCAGTCGGCCGGGGCCACCATGTACGTGATGGCCGCTTTGTCTTCCCTGCCGCCGTCGAACCAGCCCGCGGGGATCTCGTTGAGGCCCGGCAACACGGTCACGTTTTCCCCGAGAGCCTTGGACATCGGGGCGGCGGTCTGCTGGGCACGGACCAGCTCCGAGGCGTAGATGCCGTCGTACTTGTTGCTTTGCAGCCGGCTGGCCACGGCGTCGGCCTGCTGCTCGCCGGTCGGCGTGAGTGACGGCCCGGGCACCGATGTGTCGATGATGCCGTTGGCGTTGGCTTCCGACTGCCCGTGCCGGATGAATGTCAGCGTGATCGTGCGCTCGCTCGGCGTGGACGAACTGCAGGAGGCGAGCAGCACGGCTGCCATCAGCGCAGCGAGGATCGCGACGAGGGTCCGGGTGCGGGAAACAGGCATGGTCCTAGCGTGCACTGTCCACCGCTGTGGTGGGTGCGATTTCCGCAGTGCGACTATGGAGTTTCTCCATCCACGACCCCAGGAGTGCGGCAATGCCCATCGACCCCACGGCAATCGGAGCGGTCACCGACGCTCAGCCCTACCAGTGGACCGATCGCGACACGATGCTCTATGCGCTCGGCGTGGGCGCGGGCACCGACGACCTACCCTTCACCACCGACAACAGTCATGACATCGCCCAGCAGGTGCTGCCGACCTTCGCCGTCATCTGCTGCCCGGCGTTCGGCGCCGCCACCAAGGTGGGCTCGTTCAACTGGGGCATGCTGCTGCACGGATCGCAGGAGATCCGGTTGCACGCGCCGCTGCCCGCCTCCGGTGAGCTCTCGGTGGTCTCCGAGGTTGCCGACATCCAGGACAAGGGCGAGGGCAAGAACGCGATCATCGTGATGCGCGGCAAGGGCACCGATCCGGCCACCGGTGAGTTGATCGCCGAGACGTTGTCGACTGCCGTCATCCGCGGCGAAGGTGGCTTCGGCGGGCAGCCCGGTCAGCGACCGGCCGCCCCGGAATTCCCCGACCGCGAGCCCGACGCCCGCATCGCCATGGAAACCCGCGGCGACCAGGCGTTGATCTACCGGCTTTCCGGTGACCGCAATCCGCTGCACAGCGATCCGTGGTTCGCCCGTGAGCTGGCCGGTTTCGACAGGCCGATCCTGCACGGGCTGTGCACCTACGGATTCGCCGGGCGCGCACTGCTTTCCGAGCTCGCCGGCAACGACGCCGCGAAGCTCACGGCGGTCAGCGCGCGGTTCTCGGCGCCGGTCTTCCCCGGTGAGACGTTGACGACCTCGATCTGGCGCACCGAGCCTGGGCGTGCGGTCTTTTCCACCGAGGCCAGCGGGCCCGACGGCTCGAACGCGCGGATCGTCCTCGACGACGGCACGGCCGAGTACAGCTAGCCGACCGCGCCGCCGACGAGGTGGCCGATACCGAACGTGATCCCCATCGCCAGCGCACCGCCGATAACCACTCGGGCTATCGCCCGACGAGGGTTGGCGCCGCCGAGGCGTGCGCTGATGAAGCCGGTGACCGCCAGGGCGATCAGCACCGCGGCGAAGGTGATCGGCACCCGCAGCGAGGGCGGCGGTAACAGGATCGCCAGCAGCGGAAGGATGGCGCCGACGGTGAACGACAGGGCCGACGAAATCGCGGCCTGCCACGGGTTGGTCAGTTCGTCGGGGTCGAGGCGCAGTTCGATGTCGACATGCGCGGCGAACGCGTCGTGGTCGGTCAGTTCCTCGGCCACGGTCCGCGCGGTCGCCGGGGTCAGCCCCTTGGCCTCGTAGAGCGCGGCCAACTCGTCGAGTTCCTCCGCCGGTTGGGTGTCGAGCTCCCGACGTTCCTTCTTGAGCATCGCCTGCTCGGAATCACGCTGGGTGCTGACCGACACGTATTCGCCGACCGCCATCGACAACGCCCCCGCGGCCAGTGCCGCGATGCCGGCGGTGAAGATCGGCCCGCGTTCGGCGGTCGCGGCGGCGACGCCGACCACGATGCCCGCTGTGGACACGATCCCGTCATTGGCCCCGAGCACCCCGGCACGCAGCCAGTTCAGCCGGCTGCCGAATGCGCCGTGGTGGGGCTCGAAGGGGTGGGCTGGCGGGTCCACAGGTGTTGTCACGTGTGCAGCGTAGGACTTTCGCCGTAGGCCCGCGCGATGTCGGGCGAGTCGGCCCAACCGGAGTACGTCGGCCGCTGCGGCCAGCCGTCGGGGGAGTCCTGCCACTCCTCCTGACGTCCCCACGGCAGCAGGTCGATGAGGGGAAACGAGTGACTGAGTTGCTCGGTCCCGCGGCCGTTGGTGTGCCAGGTGCGATAGACGGTATCGCCGTCACGCAAGAAGACGTTGACCCCGAATCCCGCACCTGGGCCGGCATCGACGTCGGCGCCGAAAGTGCTGTCCGAGGACGAGTACCAATCCATCTTGTTGCCGACTTTGGCCTTGTACGCCAACGCTTCTCGAATCGGGCCGTTGGTGACGATGACGAAGCGGGCGTCGTAGCTCTCGAGGAATTCCAGTCGGGTGAACTGTGAGGTGAACCCGGTGCATCCCGGGCACTGCCAGTCCTGACCATCGGTCCACATGTGGTTATAGACGATCAGCTGGGAACGTCCGTCGAACACGTCGGCCAGCGAGACCGGTCCGTCGGCGCCGATGAGGGTGTACTCCGGCAGTTGGACCATCGGCAGGCGACGGCGCTGCGCGGCGATCGCATCGAGTTCGCGGGTGGCGGCCTTTTCCCGCTTGCGGAGTTCGTCGAGCGCGGTGCGCCAGGTCTGCTGGTCGACTACCGGGGGCAGGGCGGACATGTGAGGCTCCTTGTCGTCGGGTTCCTTCACAGGGATTGACTCGCCCCGCCCCCATTAGTCATCGGAGCTAGCCGCGCTTGCTGTGCCCGGTGCCTGAGCCGGCGCTGCTTTTGGCTTTGGCGGATGTCGCCTTGCGATTGCTGCTCGCCGGCGCCTTGGGCTTCGACCGGGCCGAGGACGCCGTACCCGACGCTGCGGCGGCGGCCGCCGCGTTGGGTGTCACCGCGGCAGCGCCGCTGGCTTTCTTGAACGGCAGCACGATTGTGGGCAACGGGGTGTAGACGGCCTTGGCCAGAAGATTTCGGACGATGATCGGGACCGCGATCGGGCCCGTCTGACCCAGGAGCCCGTACTGACTGTTTAGTGCGAGATTCAGGAAGACGGCGGGTGCTTCCAGCAACCCGATCAGCAGGTTGCTGCTCGTGGTGATCGATTTGAGCGCCTCCTGGGCGGCGAAAATCGGTACCTGCAGCTGTGTGAGGATGACCTCAGGCAATACCTTGCCAAGTTCATAAGCAACCTGAAAAACCTGGGTCGCGTGGTCGATGATCTCGGTCGGGATTTTGGCACCCTGGCCGGTGACTAGCTGAGCGACGTAGATCAGCTGGTTGAGCACGAGCTGGGTAGCGATCGGGGCGAGCGGAATCGTCGGATTCGGTAAGGGGAAATTGCTGTCTTGCCCGAGGAACAACCCCCCGAGTTGGACCACGCTCCCGACGGTGTCGGTGAGCAAGTCGGACCAGGCGTCGGTGAGCTGGACGGCTTGGGTGGAAATGGTCGCTGGGGAGAGGTCGAGCGCATGCATGTCGGGCGGTGTCACGGTGATGGGCGACAAGGCCAGCGCCCCCGCAGTGGTCAATGCGGCGACGGTGAGCATCGGACGACCGACGGCAAGTTCCATCTGGGCTTTTCTCCCTCGTAGAGGCGGCGTCGACGGGGCTTCGTCGGCTTCACTTCCCTGATTGGGAATCCGCTGGGTATTAGCTATACCGCAGCACTCAGCCACAGCATAGATATTTGCCACATCTGAACGTGTGTCCTGAGATGGCGGCGGCGTCTCAGCTGCGCTTGCTGTGCCCCTGGCCGGTGTTGTTGTTCGCCTTGGTGGATGCCGCCGGCTTGCGCTTGCTGCTGGCTGCCGAAGACGGCGACTTGGGCTTGGACCGGGCCGAGTTCGCCGTTCCGGACGGAGCCGCCGGCTTCGGCGCGGCGGTTGTGGCCGCTTTGGGTCGCAGCGTTGCGGCACTGGCTTTCTTGAACGGCAGCACGACCACAGGCAGCGGGGTCTCGAGCGCCTTGGCGACCAGGTTTCGGATGATGAGCGAAATCGCGACCGGACCCGCGCCGCCGAGGAGGCCATATTGACTGTTGAGGGCGTAGTCGAGAAAGACGGCGGGCGCCTCGATCAACCCTAGTAGCAGGTTGCCGCTGTTTCCGATGGATTGGAGGGCCTGCGCGACGGCGACAAACGGCGCCTGGATCTGTTCGACAATGATCGGCGGCACCTGGGTGACGACGAGCGTGATGACGTCGGCGAGTTGCGATAGGTGGGTGGTGATCTCGGCCGGGATCTTGGCGCCCTGACCGGTGATGAGCTGGACGGTGTAGATCAGCGGGTTGAGCACCAACTGCGTGGCGATCGGTGCGAGCGGAATGGTCGGGTTCGGCAAGGGGTAGGCGCTATCTGCCCCGAGGAACACCTCGCCGAGTACGCCCACGTTCAACAGGGTGTTGTTGAGCAGGTCGTACCAGGCGTCGGTGAGCTGAACGGCCTGCGTGGATACGCGGGTTGCCGAGACGGTGGAAACGTGCAGTTCGGGCGGCGCGATGACAACCGGTGTCATGGCCAAAGCCCCGACGGTGGTCAGGGCGGCGACGGTGCGCATCGAACGACTGGCGGCAAGCTCCATCGGGGCTTTCCCTTCCTGGCTAGGGGCGGTGCCGACGAGGCTCGTCGGCTTCAGTTCCCGTACGGGAATCCGCTGTGCACAGCTTTCCAGCAATGCACAGCGCACGCACAGTTATTTGCCAGCCTTTCACTCAAATAATGCTATGAGCCGTCGCATTCGACCAGTCCGGTCAGCGCCAGGGGCAGCTGGTCCACGTGCAGCACGCCCAACCGCTGGGTGGCGCGGGTGAGCGCGACATACAGCTCTGCCGCCCCGCGCGGCCCGTTCGCGAGGATTCGGTCCGGCTCCACGACCAGCACCGCGTCGAATTCCAGGCCCTTGGTCTCCGAGGGCGCGACCGTGCCGGGCACGTCCGGCGGCCCGATCACGATGCTCGTGCCCTCCCGTGCGGCTTCGGATGCGACGAACTCCTCGATGGCGGCCGATAGGCGGTCCGCGGTGACGCGCCTGGACCAGGGCCGGATGCCGCACGCGCGCACCGACTCCGGTGCCCGGACGTCGGGTGCGAAGTCGGCGAGCAACGCGGCGGCGACGGCCATGATCTCGGCGGGGGTGCGGTAGTTCACCGACAGCGACCGGTACACCCACCGCCCGGGTACGTACGGCTCCAGCATCTCGGTCCACGACATCGCCCCGGCCATCGAGCGGCGTTGCGCGAGGTCGCCGACCACCGTGAAGGACCGGCTCGGGCAGCGGCGCATCAGTACCCGCCAGTCCATCTCCGACAACTCCTGGGCTTCGTCGACGACGACATGCCGATACGTCCACTCCCGGTCGGCGGCAGCACGTTCGGCAAGATCCCGAGTGTCGCGCTCTCCGAAGCGCTCGGCAAGATCCTCAGCACCGATCAAGTCCTGCGCGAGAAGATGATCTTCGTCGTCCATCAGGTCCTCGTGCGCGACCATGTTCTCCAAAACGCCTCTGGCATAATCGGTTTCTTCCCTGCGTGCCTGCTCGGCGGCGTCGTCAGTCGCCTTGTCGCGTCCCAGGAGGTCGATCAATTCGTCGAGCAAGGGCACATCCGACACCGTCCACGCGTCACCGACTTCGCGCCACAGCGCCGGGTCGGCACCGGCGGTGCGCAACCGCTCGGCCGACAGGTACAGCTTGGCCAGCAGATCCTGCGGTTCGAGGACCGGCCAGAGTTGGTCGAGGGCGGCGGTGAACCGTTCATTGTCCTCGAGGTCGGTGGTCAGATCCGCGCGGACCTTTTCCCAGGCGTCGCGATTGTCGCGGGTCAGCCAGCCGCGGCCGATCCGGGCCGTCCCACGCTCGGTCAGCACGTAGGTGACTATCTCGCGAAACACCGCGCGGGCCGCGTTGTGCGGCAGCCCGCTTGCGCGCGCCTCATCGATGGCCCACTGCGCGGTATCGGCGGCGATCTGTAGCGTGACGTCGGCCAGCGGGATCTCCAGCGGGCGCTCGGGCACCCGCTGGTGGTCGGCGATCGCCGCCGCGAGGACGTCCAACATCGCGCGAGAACCCTTGATGCGGGCGATATCCGGGGTGTCCTCGGCAGTGACGTGCAGCCCGGGCAGCAGCTCGCCAACCGTCATGAACACCACCTCCGATTCACCCAGCGACGGCAGCACACGGCCGATGTGGTTCATGAACGCCTGGTTGGGCCCGACGACCAGCACCCCGTGGCGTTCGATCCGCTGCCGTTGGGTGTAGAGCAGATAGGCGACGCGGTGCAGGGCCACGACGGTCTTGCCGGTGCCCGGGCCGCCCTCGATGACGAGCACGCCCGGATGATCGAGCCGGATGATCTCGTCCTGTTCGGCCTGGATGGTCGCCACGATGTCGCGCATGCCCGGACCGCGGGGCGCGTTGACCGCGGCGAGCAGGGCCGCGTCGCTGCTGAACGGACTGTCGTCACCGGCGTCGGGGTCGGGAAGGCCGAAAACCTCGTCGGTGAAGTCGACCAGCCGTCGTCCGATGGAGTGGAACTGGCGACGGCGGCGCATGCCCTCGGGGTTGGCGGCGGTGGCGATGTAGAAGGCGCGGGCGGCCGGGGCCCGCCAGTCGAGCAGCATTAGCTCGTGCTCGTGGTCCTCGTCGAAGATGCCGATCCGGCCGACGTAGAGCCGCTCGCCCGAAATCGCGTCTAGGCGTCCGAAACACAGCCCCTGGTCGGCGACGTCCAACCGCGTCATCGATCGGGCCAGCGCGCGCACGTCGGCGTCTCGGGCAACCAGAGTCCCGCCGTCCTGGACGTCGATCGGCCCACCGAGTGCGGCACGGTACTGGGCTTTGACCTGCATGCGCTTGGCGTCGAGCCAGTCATAGAGCCCGGCCAGGTAGTCCTGTTCGGACTCCAGCTCGTGCTCGTGTGCGTGCTTCGACATGGCCCTCATTTCCGTGGCTGCGCATAGAACATATGTTCGATAAGGTCGATCGGGTGAACTGGTTCAACGGGCCACCAAGCTGGTCGGAAATGGAGCGGGTGCTCAACGGCAAGCCGCGCCGCCCAGGCCTGTCGCTCGGGGAGCCGCATGCCGACGGCGGAGACAGTCCGGCCTGGTCGCGTCGTCGGGAACCCTACGAGCCTATCGGCGACCGCCCGCAGCGGTCGGCCGTGCCCTATGCCGAACTGCATACGCATTCGGCCTACAGCTTCCTCGACGGGGCCAGCACTCCGGAGGAACTCGTCGAGGAGGCCTCGCGGCTGGACCTGCGGGCCATCGCGCTGACCGATCACGACGGCCTCTACGGCGTGGTGCGCTTCGCCGAGGCGGCCAAGGAACTGGACATGCGCACCGTCTTCGGCGCCGAACTGTCGCTGAGCAACACCGCCCGCACCGAGCTGCCCGACCCGCCCGGTCCGCACCTGCTGGTGCTTGCTCGCGGCCCGGAGGGCTATCGTCGGCTGTCTCGCCAGCTGTCCGCTGCGCATCTGGCCGGCGGCGAGAAGTGCAAGCCGCGCTACGACTACGACTCGCTCACCGAGGCCGCTGGCGGGCATTGGCACATCCTCACCGGATGCCGTAAAGGTCATGTCCGGCAGGCTCTTTCCGACGGTGGTCCGCAGGCGGCCGAAACGGCACTGGCTGATCTGGTCGACCGCTTCGGCCGGGACCGGGTCAGCATCGAACTCACCTGCCACGGTGATCCGCTCGACGACGAGCGCAACGCCGCGCTGGCGGCGCTGGCGCCGCGGTTCGGGATAGGAGTCGTCGCCACCACCGGCGCACATTTCGCCGAGCCGAGCCGCGGGCGGCTGGCGATGGCCATGGGGGCGATCCGGGCGCGCCAGTCGCTGGACGAAGCGGCCGGCTGGCTGGCCCCGCTCGGTGGCTCACACCTGCGCTCCGGTGACGAGATGGCGATGATGTTCGCACGCCACCCCGAAGCCGTCAGCGCCGCAGCCGATCTCGGAGAGCAGTGCGCCTTCGGGCTGGCGCTGATCGCGCCGCAGCTGCCACCGTTCGACGTGCCTGATGGGCATACCGAGGACAGCTGGCTGCGTGAGCTGGTGATGGTCGGAGCCGCCGGGCGCTACGGGCCGCGAGCCGGCGCGCCGGAGGCCTACGCCCAGATCGAGCGCGAGCTCGGCATCATCGCCGCGCTGAAGTTCCCGGGGTATTTCCTGGTGGTCCACGACATCACCCGGTTCTGCCGGGAGAACGACATCCTCTGTCAGGGAAGGGGATCGGCGGCCAATTCCGCGGTCTGCTACGCGCTGGGCGTCACCGCCGTCGACCCGATCGCCAACGAACTGCTCTTCGAACGATTCCTGTCACCGGCCCGCGACGGGCCGCCCGATATCGACATCGACATCGAATCCGATCTTCGGGAAAAGGCCATCCAGTACGTCTACGACCGCTATGGCCGCGACTACGCCGCGCAGGTTGCCAACGTCATCACCTATCGGGGCAAAAGCGCGGTGCGCGACATGGCTCGTGCGCTCGGCTTTTCCCAGGGACAGCAGGACGCCTGGAGCAAGCAGATCAGCCACTGGCACTCCGGGGCCGATTCGCCGGACGTCGAGGGTATCCCCGCACCTGTGGTCGAGCTGGCGACCCAGATCAAGAACCTGCCGCGACACATGGGCATCCACTCCGGCGGCATGGTGATCTGCGACCGTCCGATCGCCGACGTGTGTCCGGTGGAGTGGGCGCGCATGGAGAATCGCAGTGTACTGCAATGGGACAAAGACGATTGCGCGGCAATTGGTTTGGTGAAATTTGATATGCTCGGTCTCGGTATGCTCTCGGCGCTGCACTACGTCATCGACCTGGTGGCCGAGCACAAGGGCATCGAGGTCGACCTGGCTCAGCTGGATCTCACCGAACCGGCGGTCTACGAGATGCTGCAGAAGGCCGACTCTGTCGGGGTGTTCCAGGTGGAGTCGCGAGCCCAGATGGCCACCCTGCCACGGCTGAAGCCCCGGGTGTTCTATGACCTGGTGGTGGAGGTGGCGCTGATCCGCCCTGGGCCCATCCAGGGTGGCTCGGTGCATCCTTACATCAAGCGGCGCAACGGACTGGAACCCGTCACCTATGACCATCCGTCGATGGAACCCGCGTTGCGAAAGACGTTGGGGGTGCCGCTGTTCCAGGAACAGCTCATGCAGCTTGCGGTGGACTGCGCTGGCTTCTCGGCCGCTGAGGCCGACCAGCTGCGCCGGGCCATGGGGTCCAAGCGCTCCACCGAGAAGATGCGACGGCTGCGCGACCGGTTCTACGCCGGGATGGCCCAGCGGCACGGTATCACCGGCGAGATCGCCGAGCGGATCTACGAGAAGCTGGAAGCCTTCGCCAATTTCGGCTTCCCGGAGAGTCATTCGTTGAGCTTCGCCTCGCTGGTGTACTACTCCTCGTGGTTCAAGCTGCACCATCCGGCGGCGTTCTGCGCCGCGCTGCTGCGCGCCCAGCCGATGGGGTTCTACTCGCCGCAGTCGCTGGTCGCCGACGCCCGCCGACACGGCGTCGAGGTGCACGGGCCTGATGTCAACGCCAGCCTGGCGTATCCCACGTTGGAGAACTCCGGACTGGATGTGCGGCTGGGGCTGGGCGCCGTGCGTCATATCGGTGACGAGCTGGCCCAGTGCATCGTCGACGAGCGTGACGCGAAAGGCCCATACGCCTCACTACTGGATTTGACTGGGCGGGTGCAGCTTTCGGTTCCGCAGACGGAGGCGCTGGCCACCGCGGGGGCGCTGGGCTGTTTTTCGGTCACGCGCCGGGAGGGGCTGTGGGCGGCCGGTGCGGCGGCAACTGCGCGCCCTGACCGGCTGCCCGGTGTCGGCTCGTCGTCGCACGTGCCGGCCCTGCCCGGCATGACGGAGGTGGAGTTGGCCGCCGCTGACGTGTGGGCCACCGGCATCTCGCCGGACAGCTATCCGACCCAGTTCCTGCGGGAAGATCTCGACGCGATGGGGGTGCTTCCGGCCGACCGGCTGCTGGAGGTGCCCGATGGCAGCCGGGTGCTGATCGCCGGTGCGGTGACCCACCGGCAGCGGCCGGCCACCGCGCAAGGCGTGACGTTCATGAACATCGAGGACGAGACCGGCATGGTCAACGTGCTGTGCACACCGGGGGTGTGGACCCGGCATCGCAAATTGGCCCAGACCGCCTCGGCCCTGCTGATCCGCGGTCAGGTGCAAAACGCCACGGGTGCGGTGACGGTGATGGCCGAGCGGATGGGGCGCATCACCTTGAAGGTGGGCTCCCGCTCGCGGGACTTCCGGTGAGTTAGTCCTTTTCGTCGTCTTTGGGTAGGAATCGTTCTGGGTGGTGGAAGTCGTTGGTGCCGCCGCGTAGTGGGACGTCGGATGGTGGGGTCCAGTGGGTTTGGCCATTGGGTAGTTGGTGGGTGGCCCAGCCGTCGTTTTCGACCACGAGGTTGTCGCATTTGCAGGCGAGCGTGAGGTGGTCGATGTCGGTGGTGCCGCCGTGTTTCCAATCCTTGGTGGCGTGATGGACTTGGCTGTTATAGCCGTTGACCGTGCAGCCCGGTGCGGTGCAGCCACGGTACTTGGCCAGCAACATGATTCGTTGATCGGCTGAGGCCAGCCGCTTGCTGCGCCCTAGCCACAGCGATTGGCCGGTGACGCCGTCGAACACCGCCAGGTAATTGTAGGAAGGGGTGGCCATCCGAATCAGATCCGTGATTGGGATCAAGGTCCCACCGGCAGTCACGGCGTGGCCGGCGCCGGCTTGTAGGTCTTGCAGGGTGGTGGTGACGATCATGGTGACCGGAAGGCCGTTGTGCTGGCCCAGTTTCGGATCTCCGAGCCGGTCGCGCACCAGCTGCGAGAGGGCATCGTGTTGGCGTTGGGCGTGGCTACGCAGGTCATCGGGTTGCGGGGCGGCGAGCTTGGCGAACACGGCGTCCAGCTCGGCGCGTAGCTGCGGGGTGGCCACCAGTTTCCCGACACTCATCCCGTCGGGGCGCTGACCACCGCACCACAGAAAGCCCCGCTTACGGGCCCGGTCTTCCTCGGAATACTTCCCGTCGGGGTTGAGGAGGGTGGCGAGCCGGTCGGCGACTTTCTCCAGTTGATCGGGCCGCATTGCCTGGGCGTGCTCGGCCAGGGTGCGCTCGGCCTTCTCGATCTCGACCGGTCCGACGTGGCCGGGCAGCTCACGAAAGAACTTCTGAATCACTCGTACGTGTTCACCATCAAGCTGGCCGGCCTCCCACGCCTTGCCCGTCTCGGGCAGTAGCGGTGCGAGCGCTTCGCCGGTCAGCGTCGTGCGCGGGGTCAGCTGTTCGGCATCGCTGACCCGCCGTTTGGCGGCGGCACGGCTGATCCGCAACACATCGGCCAACACAATCGGAATTGGCGGGCACCCCTCGTAGCGGTCGAGATGGGTGATCTGCTCGTGCGAGACCGCGACCTGGCGACGCACGGCGCTCTCCAGCCGCTCGATAGCCGCAAAGCGTTCCGGAGCGGGCAGCTCCTCGATGTCAGCGGCACCCAGAAGTTCGACCGCGGCGTCGAGCGCGTCAAGTGCCGCATGGATCGAACGCATGTTCTAAAGACTACTCTGTGGCGCCGACAATTTTTGCGCGCAGAACTGACCTGTGGATGGATCTGAGACTGGGGAAAAACGCTGCGCTGCTTGGCAGTTGAGGTGCGCCGCTCGGCGCCTATGTGGCAAGCCACCCCTACTCCGTCGGGGTCGTCCACACCGTGTCGATGCTGATCCGCAGCCGCAGGTTGTACCCGCCCATCGAGTCGGTCAACCCGGCTTGATCTGACTGCGCACCATATTTCGCCCAGAACGCCGCGTCGTCTCGCGGGTCGGCATCTTCGCTGTCGACGGTCGCGGGACCGCCCACGACGATGATGCCGCCGCCGTCGCCGCTGGAGTCCAGATTCAGGCTGACCCGCGGATGCGAGCCGATGTGGCGCACCTTGGCCGAACCGGGCGCGGTGTAGATGATGACGTCGGTGCCGTCGAAGTAAAACCACACCAACTTGGGCACCGGCTGGCCGGATTTGGCGACCGTGGTCAACCAGCCGAAGTTGTCGCCGACGAGCCGATCGCGCACCTCTTGACCCAGTTCAATTGCCATGGCCCGAATGTAGTCTCACCGCATGACACTCGATCTGACCGTTGATGAACTCCTGACCTCCACCCGATCGGTTCGCAAGCGGCTCGACTTCGACCGACCGGTGCCGCGCGAGGTGCTGATGGAGTGTCTGGATCTGGCGCTGCAGGCGCCCACCGGATCCAATGCCCAAGGCTGGCAGTTCTTGTTCGTCGAGGACCCCGCCAAGAAGAAGGCGCTGGCCGATATCTACCGGGCCACCGGCACGCCCTACCTCAACATGCCCGCGCCGGTGCGGGGCGATATCCGCGATGGACAGATGGACTCCGTGCTGAGCTCGGCCAAGTACCTCAACGAGAACCTCGAGAAGGCTCCGGTGTTCCTGATCCCGTGCCTGGAGGGCCGCCCCGACGGCGCCCCCGCCGGCATGCAGGCGTCCTACTGGGGTTCCCTGATTCCCGCCGTGTGGAGTTTCATGCTCGCCCTGCGTTCGCGAGGCCTCGGCTCGGCGTACACGACGCTGCACCTGATCGGCGACGGCGAGAAGCAGGCGGCCGAGATCCTCGGCATTCCCTTCGAGCAGTACACCCAGGGCGGTCTGTGGCCGATCGCCTACACCAAGGGCACCGACTTCAAGCCCGCCAAGCGGCTGCCGGCCGAGCAGTTGACGCACTGGGACACCTGGTGACCTAGACCGCGCCAGAGAACCCCTGCTGCCGCCACGCCTCGTAGGCCACCACGGCTGCGGCGTTGGACAGATTCAGCGACCGCCGGCCCGGCAACATCGGGATGCGCACCCGTTCGGTGATGTGCGGGTCGGCCAGCATCACCTCGTCCAACCCCGTCGGTTCCGGACCGAACAACATCACGTCGCCCGGCTCATAGGCGATCTCGAAGGATGATCGCGCCGCGTGAGCGGTGAACGCGAACACCCGCGCGTCGCCGACCGCCGTCCACGCGTCATCGAGGTTGGCGTGCACCGTCACCGATGCCAGGTCGTGATAGTCGAGCCCGGCGCGGCGCAGCTTCGGTTCGGAGAGGTCAAAACCCAACGGTTCGACCAGATGAAGTTCGCATCCGGTCGCCGCCACCATGCGGATGGCATTGCCGGTGTTCGGCGCGATCCGCGGTGAGTAGAACATCACTCTGAACACAACGACCATCCTCTGACGACGCGGATAATGGCGGCATGGTCGAGACGAGCATCTGGATGCAGAAGGTCGAGGCCGATCCCGGTCATTCGCAGTGGTACATCGAGCGTTTTCGGGCGATGGCGAGCGCCGGTGACGACCTTGCCGGCGAAGCTCGCTTCGTCGACGCGATGGCACCCCGCGGCGCCCGCATTCTCGATGCCGGCTGCGGGCCGGGCCGGGTCGGTGGGTATTTGGCTTCGGTCGGCCACGAAGTGGTCGGCGTCGACGTCGACCCCGCGCTCATCGCGGCAGCCGACCAGGATCATCCCGGACCGCGCTGGCTCGTCGGCGATCTCGCCGAACTCGACTTGCCCGCGCGAGGCATCGCCGAACCATTCGACATCGTCGTGTCCGCCGGCAATGTGATGACGTTTCTCGCCCCGGGCACCCGGGTCCGGGTGCTCTCGCGGCTGCGCGCCCACCTCGCGAGCGACGGGCGAGTGGCGATCGGTTTCGGCGCGGGCCGCGAGTATGAATTCGGCCAGTTTTTCGACGACGCCGCCGCTGGCGGATTGACACCCGATCTGCTGCTCTCCAGCTGGGACCTGCGGCCGTTTACCGATGACTCCGACTTTCTCGTCGCGCTTCTTCGGCCAGCTTAGGTATTTCACTGCGGTTTGATCATCTCAGTTGTGCCACAGCACAATTTGCTCGACACCCCAATGCGTTAAATACCGTGGTCGGTCTGCTATCTCTCTGTTCAGTAACGACTATGGAGAAGCGGGACGATCGCTGTCATACTCGACGAATTGCCAGGGGTTATGCGCAGCTCCGTTGTCGCCAACACGGGCAGCGATGACCAGGAAAGTCCGGATGAATCAGACTCAACAGCCGACAACCGCGCGGCCGAAGCGGCCGTCGCGTTGGTCGCTGCCCAATTGGCCGGTGCGGGGCAAAGTCTTTGCGATCGTGGCCATACCGCTGGCACTGGCGCTCGTCTTCGCCGGTTCCAGGATCTGGGACGAGGTCGATGCGGCGCGTGATCTGCAGGTGGCCGCCGATCGCGTCGAGATGATCCCGGTGATCGTCAGCTACGTCAAAGCGGTGGAAGGTGTCCTGTCCGCCTACAGCTCCAGCGGGGACACCGCGGCGGCGACACGCACATTCGACAATGCCCAGGCCACCCTGCAGAACAAGCTCAATTCCACCGAGGCCGCCCCCGACGTCCGCACCGGGGTGACCAACCTGCTCAGCGGCGGCCAGAAGCTCGTCGGCGCTGTGTCGGCGAACGCCATCGGACTCCGTGACCGGATCACCACCTACGCGCCGATCCTGTTGACCGCCGAGGACGCGATCAACGGTTCGGTGCGTCTCGACGACGAGCGGCTGCGCGCAGAGGCGCAAGGTCTGAGCCGCGCCGTCGGCGCTCGCGGCCAGATGCTGATGCAGGCGCTGCTCGTTCAGCAGGGCGGCGAGCTCGCCGAGCCGGAGCTCCGGACGTCGATGATCACGCTGGCCGGCACCGAGCCGTCGACGTTGTTCGGGATGAGCCAGGTACTGGGCGTCGGCTCTGCGGATGCCAAGGCGCTGCAGAGCGAGATGGTCCGCCGGATGGACATCATGTCCAACCCGGACGCGGTGCTGGTCGGCAACACCGACTTGCTTCAGTCACTGCAAGCCACCGACACCATCGCCGGCCAGGTCATCAACACCACCACCGAGCAGGTCACCTCGGCCGTGCAACAGCAGGCCAGCGATCGCCGCAGCGCGGTCATCCGCGACGCACTGTTGGTGTCGGCGGCGTTCATCATCGCGCTGCTGGTCGTGTTCCTGGTGGCGCGATCACTGGTCAGGCCGTTGCGCATCCTGCGCGACGGCGCATTGCGGGTCGCGCACACCGATCTCGAGCAGGGCATCGCCCGGGTCCGGGCCGGCGACGAACGCGAGCCCGAACCGCTGGCCGTCTACACCACCGAGGAAATCGGCCAGGTCGCGCACGCGGTCGACGAGCTGCACGCCCAGGCGCTGCTGCTGGCCGGTGACGAGGCGCGGCTGCGGCTGGTGATCAACGAGATGTTCGAAACGATGTCGCGGCGCAACCGCTCATTGGTCGATCAGCAGCTCGCGCTCATCGATCGCCTGGAGAAGAGCGAGGACGATCCCGAACGGTTGGACAACCTCTTCCGGCTCGACCACCTCGCCACCCGGATGCGCCGGATCGGTGCCAACCTGCTGGTACTGGCCGGCGCGCAGGTGTCCCGCGACCACCGCGAGTCGCTCCCGTTGGCCAGCGCGGTCAATGCAGCGGTCTCCGAGGTCGAGGAGTACAAACGGGTGGAGATCGGCGAGGTGCCGGACTCGGCGCTGGTCGGCCGGATCTCCGCCGACGCGGTGCACATGCTGGCCGAACTGATCGACAACGCACTGCGCTATTCGCCGCCCATCTCACCGGTCCGGGTCAGCGCGGAACACACCAGCAACGCCGGGCTGCTCATCGAGGTGCACGATGACGGCATCGGCATGACCGACAGCGACCTGCGCATCGCCAACATGCGGCTGCACGCCGGCGGTGAGGTCAGCCAGGACAACACCCGGCACATGGGCCTGTTCGTGGTAGGCAGGCTCGCGCACATGCACGGGATGGCCGTGCGGCTGCGTAACGCGGTGGAAGGGGAGCCGTCCTCGGGGACCACTGCCGAGCTCTACATCCCGCCGAAATTGCTCGAGCACGGCGCGCCGATCGGGGCTGACGCACGGCGCTATGACGCCCCCTCGGCGACCGGGGACGAGGAGGACGTCTACGCCGCGCCGTTCGCCGCGGTGGTCGACTCGGAGCCGGGCGAGGCCAATGGCCTGCTGCAGCGGTCGCCAGGTTCCAGTGGCATCACCGGGGTACCTGCGCAGCAGCCCGAACCCGAGCCGCACGCCCAGCCGTCGCAGTGGTTCGCCCACGCCGAGGAAGCCGCGCCGGCTCGCGAGCATCCGACGGACACCGCACGGTTCTTCCTGTCCCGCGCCCGCGCGGAGGAGGCACGCCAGGAGAACATCGACATCAGCGATATGGACGTGCTGGCCGCTGACCTGTCGGCGCCCGAGCCCGAAGGCACCGACACCGACTACATCTATCAAAAGATGCTGAACGAAATCATGGTCGACCCGCACACCCTGGTAGTGCCCCAGGACTGGAAGTCGGTGTGGGACAACGGTTGGGAAACGGCGGCCGAGGTGGAGAACGTTCCGGTCCAGGCGCACACCGAACACGGGCTGCCGGTGCGCGATCCCGGCGCCCGGCTGGTCCCCGGCGCCGCCGAGGTTGTCGAAGCCGCGCCGCCTGCCCCTGAACTCCCGCAACGAGATCCCGACGCGGTCCGAGCCACCTTCAGTAGCCACTTCGGCGGCGTACGGGCCGCGCGCTCCGACCTTCAGAACGGATCCGCAGAGAACGGACGAGAAGGCCAATGACCAATCCGCCACGCCCGCCGAACAATTCGCTGGACTGGTTGGTATCCAACTTCGCCCGCGACGTCCCCGGCGCCTCCCACGCGGTGCTGGTGTCGGTCGACGGCCTGCTCATCGCCGCCAGCGAGCAGCTGCCGCGCGAGCGCGCCGAGCAGCTGGCGGCGGTGACCTCCGGGCTGGCCAGCCTGGCCGCCGGAGCGGCCCAGCTCTTCGAAGCCGGTCAGGTGCTCCAATCGGTGGTGGAGATGGCGGGAGGCTACCTGTTGGTGATGCGGGTCGGCGACGGCTCGCAACTGGCCACGCTGGCCGCACCCAACTGCGACATCGGCCAAATCGGTTACGAGATGGCAGTTTTGGTTGAGCGAGTGGGCAACGTCGTCTCCTCGTCCCGGCGCACCCCGCAACCTTCGTGACCGGCGACGCCGAGGCGGACCTGGTTCGCCCGTACACGCTGACCGCGGGGCGCACCGACACCACCGTCGAGCTTCCGGTGGAGGCGCCCATCGAGACGCTGTCGTCGGCGGTGCACCATCACTGGCCGTCCGGCGACGTGCGCGGGCGAATCTGCCGGCTGTGCAGCGATCGTCCGTCGGTGGCCGAGATCGCCGCGCTGCTAGATCTTCCGCTCGGTGTCGCGCGGGTCCTCGTCGGTGATCTCGTGACGGCAGGCTATCTTCGGGTACAGACCACTTTGACCGACCGCTCGACACCTGACGAGCGCCGCGACCTGATCGGAAGGACCCTGCGTGGCCTACGAGCCCTCTGATGGGCGGACAGCCGCTTCGACGAAAATCGTCGTGGCGGGTGGGTTCGGTGCAGGCAAGACCACGTTCGTCGGGGCGGTGTCGGAGATCATGCCGCTGCGCACCGAAGCGATGGTCACCGACGCGTCCACCGCAGTCGACGTCCTGGAGGCCACCCCGGACAAGACCACGACGACGGTGGCGATGGACTTCGGCCGGATCACCCTCGACCGCGACCTGGTGCTGTACCTGTTCGGCACCCCGGGACAGCGCCGGTTCTGGTTCATGTGGGACGACCTGGTGCGCGGCGCGATCGGCGCGATCATCCTGGTCGACGTGCGTCGACTGCAGGACAGCTTTGCCGCGGTGGACTTCTTCGAGCACCGCAAGATGCCGTTCCTGATCGCGGTCAACGAATTCGACGGTGCACCAAGGTATCCCACCGACGAGGTGCGCCGTGCGCTGACCTTGCCGGACACGACGCCGGTGCTAACGCTCGATGCCAGGGACCGAAAGTCGGCCACCGATGCGCTGATCGCGATCAGCGAGTACGCGCTGGCCAGCCTGGCGCCCGGCGCGTCTTAGAACAGCGCGTGCAGCACTGGATCGACCGCGAATTCACCGGTCACGACTTTCGCGACGAAGATCTCTCCGGCCTGCAGACCGAGCGGGTGGTGTTCACCGAGTGCGACTTCGGCGGTGCCAACCTGTCCGAATCTGTGCACCAGGGGTCGGCGTTTCGTAACTGCCGGTTCCTGCGTACCACGCTGTGGCACAGCACCTTTCGTAACTGCAGCATGCTCGGCTCGACTTTCGAGAACTGCCGGCTGCGCCCGATCGTGTGCGACGAGGTCGACTTCACCCTCGCGGTCCTCGGCGGCGCGGACCTGCGCGGGGTGGACATGTCAGGGTCCCGGCTGCGGGAAACCAGCCTGGTGCAAGCGGATTTGCGCAAGGCGGTGCTGCGCGGGGCGGACCTGACCGGCGCGCGCACCAACGGGCTGCGGCTCGAGCAGGCGGATCTGCGGGGCGCACGCATCGACCCCACGCTGTGGACGACGGCGGCCTGCCGGGGCGCACGCATCGACATCGCGCAGGCGCTCGCGTTCGCCGCCGCGCACGGTCTCGACGTCAGCGGTTAGTGACGGCGGGTGCGCCCGCCGGCTCCCAGGTGTGCATGGCGAGGTCCAGTTCGGCTTCGCTGAGTGCGTTTACCGGCAGCCGCGTCTGCTCGGGCCGGCAGCGAAGCCCGTCGATGAGCAGGGCCACGTAACGGCGCCACAGCTCGGTGTTGACCGCACCGGCGAACTCGCTCACGGTTCCGGCGAGCAATCCGAGGATGGGCATGTCCGGAGCGGCGATTTCCGGCCGTAGGTGGCCGTCCGCCTGTGCTCGCTCGACCAGCTTGTTCAGTGCGGGAACCAGACGTTCTTGGGCGGAGTTGACCCGGTCGCCGGCATAGCTCTTGCTGAAGGCCACCTCCCGCAATCCTCGATCGGTCGCGGTCAACTGGCACATCTGCTCGACGAACCACGCGAAGCCCTGCCACGAATCATGCTGAAGCGCCGCCCGTTCCGCGAGCGCGCTCAGCTGGTTCAAACCCTCCTCGAAGATCGCTTCGAGCAGGGATTCCTTCGTGGCGAACCTCCGATACACGGTGCCGACTCCGACCCGGGCGTGGTGCGCGACGTCGTTGAGGCTGGGCTCGAGGCCCTTGTGCGCAAAGAGGTCGCGGGCCGCGTCGATGATGCGCTGCCGGTTGCGTTGGGCGTCCTTGCGTAGCGGGCGGTCCTTGGCCGAATCGGGTCTCACCAGAGCGAGTGTAACGACCGCCACAAGATAAGTGGATTGACCCTATCCGTTTTTTTGGTTAGCTTATCTCTCGGTACTGATCAGTACTCCCGGCCGCTCGAACCGCGGTCGTCCACGCTGAAAGGCCGGCGCCATGACAACTGTTGACGACCCCCCGCTCACGACAACCGATGACGACCAACGTCAATCAGCCGCTGTGGTGTCCCCGCGAATTGGGCTGCTCGGCCGGTTGTGGATCCCGGTTCTCGTCGTCGTCGTCGCCGCGGCGGGAGTCGCGGCGGTGAAGAATGCCCGCGAGATCTTCGGTTCGAACCCGGTTGTCGTGACGCCAATTACCTCCGACGGCGCGGAGGACTTCAATCCCAAAGTGGTGACCTACGAGGTGTTCGGTTCCGGCGCCGTCGCGCAGATCAACTATGTGGACCTCGACGGCACGCCCCAGCGGACCGGAAGTGTGTCGCTGCCATGGACATTGACGCTGCGGACGACGAACCCGTCGGCCTCGCCGAACATCGTTGCCCAGGGCGACGGAAGCGAAATCGGATGCCGGATCACCGTCGATGACGTGGTCAAAGAGGAAAGGACCGCTGCGGGAATGAACGCCGCAACCTATTGCCTGGTGAAGTCCGCATGACCCTCGGCATCGACGACGCGCCGACCGACGCCATCCCGGCCGCCCGTCACCGGGCCCGGCCGCGACTTCCTCGGCTCATCCGCACGTTGGCCGTGCCGATCCTTCTGGGCTGGATCGCACTGATCGTGGTGCTCAACACGGTGGTGCCTTCGCTCGAGGATGTCGGAAAGCTCCGTGCGGTCTCGATGAGTCCCAACGATGCGCCGTCACTGATCGCCACCAAACGGGTGGGTCAGGTGTTCAAGGAGTACAACACCAGCAGCTCGGTGATGGTGGTCCTCGAAGGTGACCAGCCACTGGGTCCCGAGGCGCATACGTACTACGACAAGATCGTCGCCGAACTCCGCGCAGACACCAAACATGTCCAGCATGTTCAGGACTTCTGGGGCGACTCGTTCACCGCCGCGGCCGCACAGAGCGCCGATAACAAAGCTGCCTACGTCCAGGTGTACATCGGCGGTGACCAAGGCGAGACACTCGCGAATGAATCGGTGGAGGCCGTCCGCAAGATCATCGCGGACACACCGGCCCCACCGGGGGTGAAGGGTTACGTCACCGGACCTGCAGCCACCACCACTGATCAGAACATCGTGGGCGACAAGAGCATGCAGACGATCGAACTCGTCACGTTCGGCGTCATCGCCATCATGCTGCTGATCGTCTACCGTTCGGTAATCACCACCCTGATCGTGATGGTGATGATGGGGCTCGGACTGTCCGGCGCCAGGGGAGTGGTGGCGTTCTTGGGGTACCACAACGTTTTCGGGCTGACGACATTCGCGACCAACATGGTCGTCACGCTGGCTATCGCTGCGGCAACGGACTACGCAATCTTCCTGATCGGTAGGTATCAGGAGGCACGCCGGGCGGGTGAAGACCGGGAATCGGCCTACTACACCATGTTTCACGGCACGGCCCACGTGGTGCTGGCGTCAGGGCTCACCATAGCGGGCGCAACCTTCTGTCTACACTTCACTAGGCTGCCCTACTTCCAGACCATGGGTATCCCCTTGGCCTGCGGCATGGTGATCGTGGTCGCCATGTTGCTGACATTGGGGCCGGCCCTGATCTCGCTGGCGAGCCGTTTCGGCCGGGTCTTGGAGCCGAAAGTAAATGGTAGACACACGCTTTGGCACAAGGTGGGGACTGCCACCGTCCGTTGGCCCGGGGCCGTTCTGGTCTGCGCATTGGCGGTATCGCTGGTTGGTCTGCTGACCCTGCCCGGCTACCACACGACCTACAACGATCGAATCTATCTGCCCGACAGCGTTTCTGCCAACGTCGGTTACACCGCGGCGGAGCGGCACTTCTCCCGGGCCAAGATGAACCCCGATCTTCTGATGGTCGAGGCCGACCACGATCTGCGCAATCCGGCCGACTTCCTCGTCATCGACAAGATCGCCAAAGCGCTGGCGCGAGTGCACGGAATAGCACAGGTGCAGACCATCACCCGGCCTGAGGGTAAGCCGATCGAGCACTCCACGATTCCGTACTCGTTGAGCCAGAACGGTACTGGTCAGATCATGAACAACGACTACCAGCAGACCATCATCGCCAACACTCTCAAACAAGCCGACGACATGCAGGTCAGTATCGACTCGATGACCAAGATGCAGGGCATCACCCAGCAGCTGTCCGATGTCACCCGGAGTATGGCCGCCAAGATGGACGTCACCTCCGCCGACATCGCGACCGTGCGTGACCACCTTGCCGACTTCGACGATCAATTCCGGCCGATCCGCAACTATTTCTATTGGGAGCCACACTGTTTCGACATTCCGATGTGCTGGTCGCTGCGCTCGGTGTTCGACTCGCTCGACGGCATCTCGACGATGTCGGACGATTTCCAAGACATCGTGCCCGATCTTCACCGGATGTCCGACCTGACCGGACAGATGGTGACGATCATGCCGCCGATGATCGCGTCGATGAAGAGCCAGAAGCAGCTGATGCTCAATCAGTATCAAGCGCAGAAGGCCCAGCAGGACCAGAACATGGCCTCGCTCAAGGACAACGCCGCGATGGGCCAGGCCTTCGACGCTGCCAAGAACGACGACTCCTTCTACCTGCCACCGGAAGCCTTCGACAACGACGATTTCAAACGCGGTATCAAGTTGTTCCTCTCACCTGACGGACACGCTGTCCGCTTCACCATCATTCACCAGGGTGATCCGCTGACCGAGGAAGGTACCTCACGAATCGAGCCGCTCAAGATCGCTGCAGCCGACGCGATCAAGGGAACCCCGCTGGAGGGGTCCAGCATCTACCTCGGTGGCAGTGCAGCGATGTACGCCGACATGCAACAAGGGGCCAACTGGGATCTGATCATCGCCGCGATCGCAGCGCTGATCCTGATCTTCGTCATCATGGTGATCCTCACTAGAGCCCTGGCGGCCGCGGCGGTCATCGTGGGCACCGTGGTGCTCAGTCTCGCCGCATCGTTCGGCCTGTCCGTTTTGCTCTGGCAGCACCTCATCGGGCTGCCGTTGCACTGGATGGTGATGCCGATGTCAGTGATCGTCTTGCTGGCCGTCGGCGCGGACTACAACCTGCTTCTGGTGTCGCGCATGAAGGAAGAGATCCACGCCGGCGTGAAGACCGGGATCATCAGAGCGATGGTGGGGACCGGCTCCGTTGTCACCGCCGCCGGTATGGTTTTCGCCTTCACCATGGCCTCGATGGCGGTGAGCAAGATGGTCGTCATCGGACAGGTCGGCACGACCATAGGACTGGGTCTGCTGTTCGACACCCTGGTCGTGCGATCACTGCTGACACCGTCGATCGCCACGCTGCTCGGTCGCTGGTTCTGGTGGCCGCAACATGTCCGGCCTCGCCCTCGCCCGCAGCCGTGGCCGGCGCCCAAGCCTGACCCTGACCGTGAGGAAGTGTCGGCATGACGACGAGCAGACGCCGGCCGGTAATCAGGATCATCACTGCGGCCGCTGTCGTCCCGTTGATGATCGCGGCACCGGCCGCCGCCCACGCCGACCCGGACACCGATTTCGCGAATCAGCTTCACACCGTGGGTGTCTACGGGCCGAGGGACTACAACGCCTGGATCGCCAAGATCGCTTGTGAGCGCCTCGATCGCGGGGTCGACCACAACGCATCGGACTCCGCCCGGTTCGTTTCGCGACAACTGCCGAAGAACGCCACGACAGCACAAGCCTGGCAGTTCCTGGGCTTGGCCTACCCGGTCTACTGTCCGGACAAGCAGGTCCTGTTACAGCAGGCAGCCGGGACTAGTGGAGGGTGAGACAAACTATGCGAGAACGACTTCGGGGTCCGATGTGGACAGCTTTGATCGTCGGTGCCATGGTCGCCGGCGTGGTCGCGCTGCCGGGAAAGGCCGCAGCGGACGCCAGCGATGACTACCCGATTCCCAAGCGGATCATCCAGACCACCTGCACGGTCGACCAGTACATGGCCGCGGCTCGCGACACCTCGCCGGTGTACTACCAGCGGTACATGATCGACTACAACAACCGCCCCGTCGACGTCGAGGACGCGGCCCGCGATCGCATCTACTGGTTCTTCTCCCTCGATGCAGTCGGCCGCCGACAGTATTCCGAAGACACCGCGACCAACGTCTACTACGAGCAGATGGCCACCCACTGGGGCAACTGGGCGAAGTTGTTCTTCAACAACAAGGGTGTCGTGGCCAAAGCAACCGATGTCTGCATGCAGTATCCGCAGGCCGATGCGACCGTGTGGAACTGGGGACCCAACGAGCGACCGGCAGGCTGAGCTGGCGTCCGTCAGGTAGTTCCGGGCCTGGCTTGGGCGACTTCGATTCACCTTGCTTTTATCCGTTTCAATCCCCTCGGGGCGTTGTTAATTTTCCCCCAACCCCGTTATGGGGCAACGCCTAACGGATACGGGACAACGTGACAACCGACCAGAAACGAATCTTCGACGACGTCACACAGACGGTGGGCGGCACGCCCCTCGTGCGTTTGAACGACCATTTCGCAACCGAAGGCGTCGAGCTGCTCGCAAAGCTCGAGTACTTCAATCCCACCACCAGCGTGAAAGATCGACTCTCGGTCGGCGCGATCGACTTCGCGGAGAAGACCGGAAAGCTGCAACCAGGCGGCACGATCGTCGCTGCGAGCAGCGGAAACCTCGGCATCGGACTCGCAGCCGCCGGAGCCGCCCGCGGCTATCGCGTCGTCATCGTCATCTATGAAGACACGAGTTACGAACGGAAAGTTGTCATCCAAAACCTCGGGGCGGAACTCGTCCTGACACCGAAGGAAGACGGTGTGCGCGGATCGGTGGAAGAAGCCGAGAGGATCGCCAACAGCACTCCCGGCGCATTCTTCGTGCACCAGTTCATCATTCCCATCAATCGCGAAATCCATCGGCAGACGACGGGACCCGAGATCTGGCGCGACACCGCAGGAGACGTCGACGCGGTTGTCGTCGGCGTCGGCTCGGGCGGGACGATCAGCGGTGTCGGATCCTTCCTGAAAGAGCAGAACCCGGGTATCAAGATCTTCGCGGTCGAACCCGACAATTCCGCGGTTCTGAGCGGCGAGGAATTCAATCCGCACAAGATCTACGGCCTGGGGCCCAACTTCAAGAGTCCGAATTTCGCCGACGAGGTCGTCGACGAAATTCTGCGTGTCACCGAGTACGACGCAGCCGCCACGGCCAGGGAACTCGCCAGGCACGCCGGAATTCCCGCCGGCCTCAGCGGGGGAGCCGCAGTAGCCGCCGCCAGGCAAGTCGCCGAACGTGCAGACCCCTCCATTCGGACGATCGTCACGCTGGTGCCGGACTCCGCCGATCGCTACATCTCGAGCTACCTGTTCCAGGACGCCTTCGACGAGAACGGAGTGCTCCGCGAGCATGTCAGTGTCTGAACAGCTAGAGGAGCGCGCAGCGCGTCTGCGTCAACCGGGTAAGCAATTCGCACTGGGATTCTTCACTCAGGTACCCAGCCCAACCGACCAGCCAGCGCGACGCACCTACGACGAGCTGATCGAAAGCATCGTCGTCGCTGAGGAAATCGGATACGACAGCGTCTGGATCGGGCAGCACCATTTCAGCCCCGAGGACGGTGGGGTTCCGGCTCCTCTGGTCGTGCTCGCCGCTGCGGCGGCGCGGACCAAGCGGATCCAGCTGGGCACAGCGGTCGTCGCCCTGCCCTTCGAACACCCCATCCGGCTCGCCGAGGATCTCTCGGTGCTGGACGAGATCTCAGGCGGCCGAGTCCAGGTCGGATTGGGCGGGGCCCGGGGAGATCTGCAGGCCTTCAACACCTTCGGGGTCGACTTCTCGGCCCGGCACGAACTGTTCGATCGCAATCTGGAGATCCTTCACCATCTGCTGGAGGGCCGCTACTGTACGGAGTTCGCCAAGCCGGCGAATAGTGCTGGTGAGCCCGCGTCCGCAGGGCGGCTTTCCTCCTCCGATTCGGTTGCAGGCCAACAGGCGTCAGCGGATCTGGAGCCGAAGCGGCTCTTCCCCAGCGTGACGAGCCTGCGGGGCAGGCTGTGGCAGACTGCCAGCAGCGAGGACAGAGCTCGGTTGATCGCCCGAAATGGCAACGGGCTCATGATCGGCGCGTTCCACGACCACGTCATCTTCCATCAGCTGCGGTTCATCGTCGGCTACCTCGAAGAATGGCTGTCACTCCACGGGAATCTCGAAGAGGCGCGGGTGGGCGCACAGCGCTTCACCTTTCACGGTGAGAGTGCCGACGCGATAGCGGACGAACTGGCACCGCACGTGGCATCCACACAACGGACTCTGGACGCCCGCTTCCCGCAGTTGGGGGCGCTGTCGCCGAAGGAGTATCTGCGCGAGGTCACGCGAACCGGCACTACACAGGACATCGTTCGGCAGCTTCGGGAGGATCCCGCATTGCTGGGGTTCGTCACCGATTTCTTCCCGACCACCGGGTTGTTCCCGTCCGTCAGGACAGGCACTGCCGGAGCGGATCTCAACGTCGATCGGTTGCGAATCTTCGCCGAGGAGATCGCACCGGAACTCGGTTGGAAACCCGCTGCAAGCCAGTAGCTTCACCAATTCATCACCCACACAAGGAGACCGGCCGTGCCGCACCTCGAATTCATCCAGCAGTCGGGCGCTTTGGGCTACACGCTGCTGTTCGGTCCAGGCATCGTCCTGTTGCTCATCGCCCTCGCCGTGAAGGGCGCCGTCAAGACGACACACAACTTCGTGATCTCCGGCCGGCTGCTCGGCTTCGGGTTCGGGGTGGCGTCGCTCATCTCGGTGTGGACGTGGTCGATGGCGGTGATGCTGTCATCCGCTCAGGCCTATACCTGGGGCACCTCGGGCCTGGTCTGGTTCATCGTGCCCAACGGGCTCGCCGTGATCATCATGGTACCGTTCGCGTTGAAGCTCCGACAGAAGATGCCGTCCGGCTACACGCTCGCCGAGTTCATCCGCGCACGGTTCCAGAACACGATCAGCAGTGTGGCGACGCTGATCTTCCTGATCGGCGCGCTGCTGGGCGTCATCATGATCAACCTTGCCGGGCTGGTGCTCGTCATGAACAAGATCTTCGGACTCACCCCGGTGGGCATCGTCATCACCGGCATCGTCGTGGTCACCGTCTACTCGTATTTCGGTGGGTTGACGACGTCCGCGGTCACGGGCACGTTGAACACGCTGCTGCTCGGCGTCGGGTCGTCTGTTGTGGTGCTCTTCGCACTTGCCAAGGCCGGCGGCGCCGAGCTCATCTTCACCAAGGTTGACGCACTCGGTGACCAGCACTTGAACCCCTTCAATCCGGTGACCGCCGCGAGCTTCGGTCTCGCCTTGGCGCTCGGGCTGCTGACCAACGTCATCGCCGATCAGTCGTTCTGGCAGCGTGTTTGGGCGATCAGGCCCAAGGATCTCGGCCGCAGCTTCCTGTGGGCAGGCGTGTGGTTCTACCCCATTCCGCTGGCACTCGGCCTGCTCGGCTTCATCGGTGTCGCCTACGGCGTGACGCCTGAGCAGTTGGGCTCGCTGGGCGCAGGGGCGATCGGCCCGCACGTCATCGCCAGCCTCGGTCTGCCGGTGTTCATCGTCGCCCTCTACACGCTGGTGGTCGTCAATGCGTGCTTCGCGGCGATCGACGGGGCCCTGTCCGGTGTCACCTCGTTGGTGGCGGTCGACATCGTGCACCGGTATTGGCCGAAGGTGTCCGAGCGCAAGCTGCTCACCATCACCAAAGGCAGCATGATCGTCGCCGCTGCGATCGCGGGGGGTGTGGTGTTGACCGGGATCGATTACGTGAATCTGGTGACGACGGTGTACTTCTACGGCACCAGCCTGCTCATCCCGGTGACCCTGTCCATCTTCTGGTCCCGCATGACCGGGACCGGCTACGTCGCGGGTGTGCTCGCGGGTATCGCGGTCGGTGGACCGCTGCGGGAGACGCTCGGGCCCACCTACGGACCACTCTTCGGGATCATCGGTCTGATCGCCGCGTCGGCGATCGTCTCGGTCGTGGTGAGCCTGCGCGCCAACACCCGATTCGACTTCGACAGCCTCGCCGAAGGGAAGGCGGCGCTGCTCGAACGCGACACCCCGGCTGCGGCCGTGGAGGAGACCGACGCCGTCCCCGCCGGACAGCAGTAACACCCGAGACCCTCGAAAGGCACTCTAGTGACCCTCTTTTACCTCGGCGCGGGCATCGGCTTGGTGCTCGCCGTCATCTACCTGGTCGTCGGCACGCTGAGCTTCCTCCGGATCCGGCGAGAGCTGGCCGCTGGCACGGGAATCGACGCGTTCGCCGAAGAAATCGACGCTGAACAGATCGCGCTGGTTCCTGGCTTCACGTGGAAGGCGTCGCTGGCGGTACTGACGTCGTTCGTCCTGTTGGTCATCGCGTCCTACAGCGGGGTCTTCTGGTACGTCCTTGCGTTCAGCGGCCTCGGGACCGCGTCAGCGGTGATCGTGGCCTTTGTCCTCGAGTTGCGCGGCGATCGCGCCGGGACTGCCGCGTGATCAAGAAGAAGGCGCACCTGCTGGGTTTCGTCCAGCACGGCGTGATGAATCACGCCTCGACCATGTGGGCGCATCCTCGCGACAAGGTCGGCTACCACTGGTCCCGGCCGGAGTACTGGCGCGATCTCGGAAGAACCATGGAGCGTGGCCTTTTCGACGCGATGTTCATCGCGGACGAACTGGCGCCCTACACCACCTACAAGGGCAACTCGGATCCGGTGGTGAAGTTCGCGGGTCAGTGTCCGGTGCACGAGCCCGCTAGCGTGGTGCCGATCGTCGGCGCCTTCACCAAGAACCTCGGCATCGGCATCACCCTGTCGACTTCCTTTGTGCCGCCGTACATGATGGCCCGCCAGCTCTCGACGCTGGATCACCTGACCGGCGGTCGCGTCGGCTGGAACATCGTCACGTCGTACTCCAAGAGCGAGTTCCAGGCGATGGGCAAGGAGAACCTCACGCCGCGCGACAAGCGCTACGAGGTGGTCGAGGAGTACATGCAGCTGCTGTATCAGCTGTGGGATTCGTGGGACGACGACGCGATCGTCTACGACCGGGAGAACGGCATCTTCGCCGACCCGACCAAGGTGCGGGAGGTCGACTTCCAGGGCGAGTTCTTCAAGTCCAAGGGCCGTCACTTCGTCGCCCCCTCCCCGCAGAAGCGGCCGGTGCTGTGGCAGGCCGGATCCTCTGACCAGGGCCGCGAATTCGCCGCCAAACACGCCGAATCCGTGTTCGGCATCTTCCCGACGCCCAAGAGCATGCGGGCCTATGCCGATGACATCCGCACCCGCGCCAGCGATGCCGGCCGCGATCCGGAGTCGGTGAAGCTGATCTACGGCCTGCAGACGATCATCGACCGGGACAAGGGCCGCGCCAACGACCGCTACGCCGAGTTCGTGGAGAAGGTGCAGATCGAGAGTGCGCTCGGAATCCTGTCCGGCCACACCGGTTTCGACTTCTCCACCCTCGGCCTCGACGACAATGTGGTCGACGCCGACGTGCAGGGCATCCGCGGGCTGTTCGACGCGATCCTGGAGGCCAAGGACGGCGCCCCGGTGACCGTACGCGAAGCCGCGCAGATCTACGGCGTCTCGATGGGCGCACCCGTGGCCGTCGGTACGCCCTCCGACGTCGCCGACCAGATGGAGCAGTACCTCGACGAGGGCGGCTGCAACGGCTTCATGATGCTGGCCACTGACACGCCGGGCTGCTTCAACGATATGACCGAGCTGTTGGTGCCGGAGTTGCAGCGGCGCGGCCGCTTCCGCACCCGCTATCCCGGTACCACTCTGCGAGAAAGCCTGCAAGAGTACTGAGTTACTTCCAGACCAGGAAGTCTGGGAATCATCGAAGGTCTTTGACGAGCGCGAGCCCTAGCGGACCATTACCCTGGCCGACAACGCGAAAACCCTTGCGTTCGTACAGGCGCTTTGCGGGATTGCGCACGTGGACGTTGGTGCACATCGTGTCGTAGTGCCTGGCAAGATCGGCGACCAGTGCGTCGAGCAGCATGCCACCGATGCCGGCGCCGCGGCGCCCTGGTGCAACAGCGATGCACAGTTCGGGCAATGGCGCACCCGCCGCATCACAGCGCAACGGCGGAGTGCTGTGATAGGTCCACACCGCACCGACGGGTGTGCCACTTTGATCCTCGGCAATGATCGGCACCACCCCGGCAGGCGGCAGCATCTCCAGCACTTCGTCGTCATCGGGGTCGGGAAGAGGCCGATCTTCAATGACGCAGGCGTGACGGGCCATCTCGACGACGAACGCGTCATCGTCAGAAGTCGCCGCACGAAGCACGGTGCGCTGAGGTGCCATCGCCCCAGTGTGGCAGACCATCGGTCCTCAAACGGAGATGGCAACGTCACCGAACCGGACAAGGGGGAGTCTGGCAGTACCCCTACTACGGGGATCTCCTAGGCGTCTGCAACACCGCCTAGCTTTGTTACGAAGAGACGGCGCCATCAACTGACAGTCTTGTCCGACCAATGAGGAAGGTGACAGGTGGTAGACAGCCAGTTCACAACGCATGCAGAACGTTTCGACCTGACTGGTAAGCGGGCCCTCGTCACCGGCGGCACCAGGGGCATCGGGATGATGATTGCGCGCGGGCTTCTCCAGGCGGGCGCCCGCGTGGTCATCAGCTCACGTAACGCAGAAGCGTGCGCTCAGGCGCAGGAACAGCTGTCCGAATTCGGCGACGTCTGGGCGGTCCCCGCCGACCTGTCCCGGCACGAAGAGTGTGAGCACCTCGCTCACCTCGTCACGGCCGACTCGGGGAGTCTCGACATCCTCGTCAACAATGCGGGTGCAATGTGGGACGAGCCGTTGGCGACATTCCCAGACGCAGCCTGGGACACCGTTATCGACGTCAACCTGAAGTCGCCGTTTTGGTTGGTGCAGGCGCTGCTGCCTGCACTTCGCAGCGCCGGGACCGCCGACGATCCCGCGCGGATCATCAACATCGGCAGCATCGCCGCCATCCACATCCCTGCGCGGCCCAACTATTCGTACTCCAGCAGTAAGGCTGCGCTGCATCAACTCACCAGGGTGCTCGCCAAGGAGCTGGGCCCGCAGCACATCACGGTGAACGCGGTGGCGCCGGGACCGTTTCCGTCGACGATGATGGCTGCGACCCTCGATGAGTTCGGCGAGGCGATCGCGGCGTCGGCCCCGCTGCGCCGGATCGGCCGCGACGACGACATGGCGGGTGTCGCCGTGTTCCTCGCCAGCCGGGCAGGAGCTTACCTAACGGGCACCATCATCCCTGTCGACGGAGGGATCGCCACGACCGCGTGATGCTTCAGGGTATTGGCGGTACCTCCCTTCGCCTGCGGTGCGGGCCTACGGTGAGTGAATGGCCGCCACGCTTGACCTGCGCACCGAAATCCGGGAGTTTCTGAGGTCGCGTCGCGCCCGCATCGCGCCTGAGATGGCTGGATTGCCCGCCTACGGCGGGAATCGTCGGGTCAAGGGTCTGCGTCGAGAGGAGGTTGCGCTACTCGCTGGGGTATCGGTCGAGTATTACGTGCGCATTGAGCGCGGCAGCCTGGCTGGCACCTCAGAGGGCGTGCTCGACGCGCTATCGTCCGCCTTGCAGCTCAACGAAGCGGAGCGCGATCACCTGTTCCATCTCGCACGCCAGTCCGGGGCGCCCAGCGGTCGACGACACCGCAAGACTTCCGCGACGGTGCGCCCGGCGCTGCAGGAAATGCTCGATGCCATTACCGGTGCGCCGGCGTTGATCCGCAATGGGTGCTATGACGTTCTCGCGGTGAATCACCTTGGACGCGCGTTGTATTCACCGGTGCTTACCGACCCTCGACGGCCCGCCAACACCGTGCGGTTCGTGTACTTGAATCCCATCGAGGCCGAGACGTTCTTCGTTGACTACGACCTGGTGGCCCGGAATGCGGCCGCGATGTTGCGTATGGAACTGGGCCGTAATCCCCACGACGAGGAACTCATCGCCTTGGTGGACGAATTATCAATGTGCAGCGAGCTATTCCGACAGCAGTGGGCATCTCAGGACGTCCGGCTGAAGGGATACGGGAGCAAGCGTGTGAACCATCCGGTCGTGGGCCGGCTCGACTTGAATTTCGAGTCCATGGATCTGCCCACCGACCCTGGCCTGCAGTTGAATGTCTACACCGCACCCGCGGGCGGGCCGACCGCTGAGAATCTGGCCCTGTTGGCATCGTGGGCCAGCCAAGAAAGCCGGTCCCGATCGCGGTTAGCTTGACGGCGCCAGCGCGAAGGTGGGGTGATCGGCATCTGCTGGCAGTTTTGCGAAGTACCGACCGACCAGCAATGTGCCGAGGATGGGTCTGAAAGCTGCAATGATCGGCGCCCGCTCCTGCACTGGCACCTCAGCCGCAACGTATGCGGTGGATTTGCCCTTCACCGTAAGGGTCACGTTGGGGTTCGCACGGATGTTCTTCACCCACTGACTCTCCCCGCGTGTGGACACCAGATACTTCACGCCGTTCACGTCGACACTCGTGACGGCAACCTGATGCGGATCGCCGCTGACACGCCCGGTCACCGTCAGCCTCTCAGCGACGTTGGCCCCGGCCATGATGCTGCTGAACTTCTTCTCGAACCACGTCGGCTTGAGATACGCCATACGAACAGTGTGGCGGGTTTCAGCTGCGCCTGAGTTACTTCCAGACCAGCAGGTCTTCGACCCCGTTGTTGTAGACGACCTGGGTGGGCGCCGGGCCGGTCACGTCGAAATACAGCTTGCCCCAGGACGAGTCGCCCGGCAGCAGCGTCGCACCGCTGATGCCCTGCGGTGTGGCGGCCTGCCACAGCACCGGGTAGTTGGCGCCATTAGCGGCGCGGGCGTTGAAGTCCGGAATGATCGGCGTAACGCCACCTTTGGCGGCGCGGACCTTGGCGGTGGCCTCCCACAGCTTGCCCGCCAGCGGGTAGCCCGGGATGGTGTCGGAGCTCGGCTTCAGATCGCTGATCTTCCAGACCGTGATCGACGTGCCGCCGTTGTCGACGAGGTGGTTCCAGCCGCCGAACTTGTCGACGCTCGGATCGGCTGCCGCGGTCGGGGCAAGCACGACAGACAGTGTCACTGCTGCGGCCAGCGCCGCCGCTTTCATCCTCATGCGCGGAACGCTATGGACGTCGGATGAACAGCAGTCAACCGCGACACGAATACCAGTTGCGCTGCACCTCAACGGGAGCTGGCCTCAGGGGTGATGACCGATCCCCGAACGGCCGCTACGGCCGGTGCTGCCGTTGGTGGTGGTTCCCGAGGTACTGGTGGCAGTGCCCCCGGCGCCGCCGGTGCCACCGGCAGCGAACAGTCCGCCGCGGCCGCCTGCGCCACCGTTACCGCCGACGGCGGGCTGGTCGACAGTGCTGGCGCCACCGCCCTTGCCGCCTGTCCCGCCCGGTGTGCCAACGCCACTGCTCCCGCCCGTGCCGCCCGCGCCCGCGGTCACACGCCCGCCGGTCGTGTCGGCTTCCACTTCGCCGGCGTCACCACCGGCTCCGCCGGCACCGAGGAGGGTTGTGCTGCCGCCGTTTCCGCCAGCGCCACCGGTCGCCGTTGCGGTCCCGGTGTGGCCGAAGCCACCGGCCCCGCCGGCACCGCCCGAGCCGATGGTGGAATCGCCGCCGTTACCGCCGGCGCCCGCGGTGGCTGTCCCGTTCGCCGCGTACGCAAATCCGCCGCTGACGTAGACGCCCGTGGGCTCCATATAGGCCGAGCCACCGTCGCCCGAAAGCAGACCACCACGACCACCGTTACCACCCACACCGCCGACCGCGTAGACCGTAGGGGAGGGGTCACCCGTGGTGCCGTCGTTGCCCCAACCGCCCATACCGCCGGTGCCGACCAGGCCCGCACCGCCGCCGTTGCCGCCGTTTCCGCCGATCGCGCTTCCCAGAAAGGTAAGTGCCCGACCGGCGTTGCCCCCGTCGCCGCCGACGCCCGAGATCAGCCCGCCCCGGCCACCCTTTCCGCCGTTCGCACCGATGGCACCAGGCGATGCCGTTACCAGCGCGGGGACCGGTGTGCCGGTGTCGTCGCCGCCTCGGCCACCGTTACCGCCCTTGCCGAATAGTCCTGCGGCGCCGCCTTTTCCGCCGGCAGTCGCCGCGGTGAGCAACGTGCCTGTCGTTGGGTCATACGTCGCGTCGACGCCCCGCCCACCGTCGCCGCCGTCGCCCAAAAGTAAACCCGCACGGCCGCCGGCGCCCCCGAGCGCGCCGTTGCCGCCCTTGCCGGCCAGAATGCCGGCATTGCCCCCGTTGCAGGGTGCTGTGCACGTAGCCGGGTCAGCATCGGCGCCGTTGCCGATGAAGAACCCGACGAAATGGGCGATGTCGGAACTGGCGGACGTCAACGCGATCGCTTCGGATCGGACTACCGGAGCTGGTGCGGCGACCACCGGGGTCGGTGTCATGGCGATCATCGCGCCGACTCCGATGAGGGCGATGGCTGGCGAAAGAGACCGGCGCGAAGTGAGCAGCATGCGCCATGATCGCACCGGACGCGGCCTGTTAGGCGCTCTTCAGTCGAATCTTCCAGCGCACCAGGCTCAGATAGCCGATGCACAGCGCTCCGAGCATGCCCATGTCGAACCACCAGGCCGACGCGGTGTGATGCCAGTGCGCGTCCTTCGGCGTCAACGGGCCGGGCACCAGCGTGATCAGATCGATGGTCGACGCCGACGCGGCAAAGCCCCAGCGGGCCGGGGTGATCCACGACAGCTGGTCGAGCACCATGCGGCCCGTCACCGGGATCATGCCGCCGGAGAACACCAGCTGACTCATGACGGCGACGACCAGCAGCGGCATGATCTGCTCGTTGGATTTCGCGAGCGCCGACAGCGCCAGACCCACCATCGCGGCGGTGACCGTCGTCGCGGCCATCACCACGAACAGCTCCAGCGTCGGGCTCAGGAACGTCAGCGAGCCCTGCGTCGGCCCGCCCTTGCCCGCCACGGTGATCGCGGTGACGATCGTCGACTGCACGATCGCGAACACCGCATAGATGCAGACCTTCGCCAACAGGTAGGCCGTCGTCGACAATCCGACTGCCTGTTCTCGGCGGAAGATCGGCCGCTCGCCGATCAGATCGCGAACCGTGAGCGCGGTACCCATGAAGATCGCGCCGACGTTGAGCAGCACCAGGATCTGGCCGGGCTCGTTGGGGGCGTCGCCCATCGGATCGGGCTTGCCGAAACCGACCGTGCCGGGCACCGATAGCGACAGCACACCCATGATGAACGGCAGCAACGCCAGGAAGATGAAGTAGCCGCGGTCGGAGATGATCAGCCGCATCTGGCGACGCGCGATCGTGGAGAACTGCCGCAACAGACTGGTGTGCGTCGGCTCGCCCATATTCGACGGCGTCTCCAACGGCGGCGGTGGGGGAGCAGGCCCGGTCTGCGATAGGTAGCGGTGATGGGCGGCGTCGGGATCGCCTGCGACGCTGCTGAAGATGTCGGCCCAGTTGGTGGTGCCCATCGCCGCGCCGATCTGGCTGGGTGGACCGCAGAACGCGGTCATGCCGCCGGGCGCCAGCAGCAGCACCTGGTCGCACACGTCGAGATAGGTCAGCGAGTGCGTCACCACCAGCACCACACGCCCGGCGTCGGCCAGCTGGCGCAGCATCGTCATGACCTGGCGGTCCAGCGCCGGGTCCAGACCCGAGGTCGGCTCGTCGAGGATCAGCAGCGACGGGCCGGTCAGCAGCTCGAGGGCCACCGACGCGCGCTTGCGCTGCCCGCCGGACAGCTTGTCCACCCGGGTGTTCTGGTGCTGGGTCATCTCCAGCTCGGCCAGCACCTGGGCCACCACCTGCTGGCGGTCCTCCTTGGTGGTGTCCGGTGGCAGCCGCAGCTCGGCGGCGTACATCAGCGCCTGGTTGACCGTCAGCTGGCCGTGCACCACGTCGTCCTGCGGCACCATGCCGATGCGGGAGCGCAGCGAGGCGTACTCGGCGTGGATGTTGTGACCCTCGAAAGTCACTGTGCCGCTTGTCGGATGGGTGTAGCCGGCGACCAGTCGCGCGAAGGTGGACTTGCCTGCGCCCGACGGGCCGATCACCGCGGTCAGTGTGCCGGGGCGGGCCGTCAGCGAGATGTTGTCCAGCAGCGTCTTGTTGTTCTCGATCGTCCACGTCACCGCACGCACGTCCAGGCCGCCGGTGGCGGTGGCGGCTTCGGTCTCGGTGCGCCGGGCCAGCGTGCCGCCGGCGAACACCAGGTCGATGTTGCCGATGGTGACCGTGTCGCCGTCGTTCAGCATCGCGGTGTCGACCCGGGTGCCGTTGACGAACGTGCCGTTGATGCTGCGGTTGTCGACGATCTCCGTCCCGCCCGGGGTCGGGATCAGGGTGGCGTGGTGGCGCGAGGCCAGCACGTCGGGGATGACGATGTCGTTGTCGGTCGCGCGGCCGATCTTGATACCGCCGGGCGGCACCTCGCTGGGCGCACCCGGGCGCAGGATCTTGAGCATCGACGTCGCGAGGTTCGACGACCCGGCAGCAGGCTTGCCCACCGCCTGCCGCAGCTGGGTCGGCGCGGTCGCAGGCGGCTGCGCGGCGTGCGCTCCGGTGGGCTGGTGATACGTCGGCTGCGCGCGCGAACCGCTCGTCGGATACGCAGGCGGCGGCGCCTGGTTCGTCGGATGCCCTTGCGACGGCGGCGACTGCTGCCACGATCCGGCGGTCGCCGCACCCCGGCTCGGCGCGGCCGGCCACGACGGTGAGGACAGCGGGGCGGCCAGGCGCACCGAGGAGGTCTGCGGCGGACGTCCCACCGATCCCTGGGCGCGGCCGAGCCCGAAGCTCACCGGCGGCCCGTCGGGATTGCCGACGTTCAGGGTCATGCCGTCGGAGATGTCGACCGACGGCATTCGGCGGCCATTGACGAACATGCCGTTGAGCGAGCCGTTGTCGACGGCCATCCACCGGCCGTGGTCATAGCGCAACACCAGGTGGGCGCGGGAGATCAAGGGGTGGGCGATGCGCACGTCGGCGCGCAGGTCGCGACCGACCACGACGTCATGGCCTGCGGCGAAGGTGCGCTCCGACCCGTCGTACCGAACTGTCAGAACGGGCGCGGCTGGTCGAGTCATCGACACCAACTCTATCGGTAGCGACGCCGAAGGTTGGTTATGCCGGACCGCCCGTCACCACACAAAGAGTCCGCGAGTAGATCGTCGGCATGCATTTATTGCAGTGCGTGCACAGCGATTGCACAGAATGGTCGTCGCCGTCGGCCTGAATGCGATTGAGCAGATCGGGTTCGGCCAACAGGGCGCGGCCCATCGCCACGAACTCGAACCCCGCGGCCATCGCGCGGTCCATCGAATCGCGGTTGGTGATCCCGCCGAGCAGGATCAACGGCATCGTCAGCTCCTTGCGGAACTGCTCGGCGTCGCGCAGAAGATAGGTCTCGCGGTAGGGGTATTCGCGCATGAATTTCTTGCCGGTCATGCGCATGCCCCAGTTCAGCGGCCACTTCTGCGCCGCGGCGAACTCCTTCACCGGGGCATCACCGCGGAACAGGTACATCGGGTTGAGCAATGAGCTGCCCGCGGTCAGCTCAATGGCGTCGAGGCCACCGTCCTCTTCAAGCCACTTCGCGGTCTGCAACGACTCCTCGATCTGGATCGAGCCGCGAACCCCGTCGGCCATGTTGAGCTTGGCGGTCACCGCGATCGGGGCAGGCCCGAGCCGCTCGACCTCGCGGCGCACGGCCATCACTATGCCGCGGGCCACTTTCGCCCGGTTCTCCAACGAGCCGCCGAATTCGTCGGTGCGCCGGTTGATCATCGGCGACAGGAACGAGCTGGCCAGATAGTTGTGGCCGAGATGGATTTCGACGGCGTCGAAACCGGAGTCGATGGCGAACCGGGCCGCCGACGCGTGGGCGGCGATGACGTCGTTGATGTCGTCTTTGGTTGCGTGCTTGGCGAATTTCATCGACAGCGGGTTGAAGAAGCGGACCGGCGCCAGGGCGGTGGCCTTGTTCGACCGGGCATTGGCCACCGGGCCGGCGTGGCCGATCTGCGCGCTGATCGCCGCGCCCTCGGCGTGGATGGCGTCGGCCAGGCGCTGCAAGCCGGGCACGGCCTCCGGACGCATCCAGATCTGCCCGCCGTTGGTGCGCCCACCCTGGCTCACCGCGGTGTAGGCGACCGTCGTCATCCCGATGCCGCCGGCGGCGATGGCGCGGTGGAACGCGATCAGGTCGGCGGAGACGACGTCGTCGGGGGTGCGGGCTTCGAAGGTGGCCGACTTGATGATGCGGTTGCGCAGGGTGATGGGTCCGAGTTTGGCCGGGCTGAACACATCTGGCGCACTGTTCATAACCGCAGCTGACCACGCGGTACTCCATGCTGTCAACGACAGCTCCCGGTGCGATGGAACAATACTTCGCGTGGTCGCAATCACCCTGGACGGCAAGCTCACCCGTGACGAGATTTTCGTCGATCTGAAGGACCGTGTGGCGGCGCTGACCGCCGCGGGAATCACTCCCGGACTGGGCACGGTGCTGGTCGGTGACGACCCCGGTTCGCACGCCTATGTGAAGGGCAAGCACTCTGACTGCGCCAAGGTCGGTATCACCTCGATCCGTCGTGATCTGCCCGCCGATGTCAGCCAGGCTCAGCTCGACGACACCCTCGACGAGCTCAACGCGAACCCCGAGTGCACCGGCTACATCGTGCAGCTGCCGTTGCCGCGCCACCTCGACGAGAACGCCGCGCTGGAGCGGGTCGACCCCAACAAGGACGCCGACGGGCTGCACCCGACCAACCTGGGCCGGCTGGTGCTGGGTAAGGAAGCGCCGCTGCCCTGCACGCCGCGCGGCATCGTGCACCTGCTGCGCCGCTACGACGTGCCGATCGCCGGCGCGCACGTGGTGGTCGTCGGCCGCGGAGTCACGGTCGGTCGCCCGCTGGGCCTGCTGCTCACCCGTCGCAGCGAGAACGCGACAGTGACGTTGTGCCACACCGGAACTCGTGACCTTCCCGCGCTCACCCGGCAGGCTGACATCATCGTCGCCGCGGTCGGGGTGCCGCACATGCTGACCGCCGACATGGTACGACCGGGTGCCGCGGTCGTCGATGTCGGGGTAAGCCGGGTCGACGGAAAGCTCACCGGCGACGTGCATCCCGATGTCTGGGACGTGGCAGGGCATGTGTCGCCCAACCCCGGCGGGGTGGGTCCACTTACTCGGGCGTTTCTGCTGACCAACGTCGTCGAACTGGCCGAAGCGGCCCAGTGACGGCTCGGGCCAGGCGGCGATGGCCGACCCGTGCGGAGGCGGTCGCCTTCACCGGGCGGATGGTGCGTTCGCAGTGGCCCATCCTGAGCGTCGGGGTGATCTTCGCGGTCGCCTTCGTTCTCGTGGCGGCCGAATTCTGGCGCCGCGGCTCGCTGCTGATCGGCATCGCGGTCGGCGTGGCCGCCGCGCTGCGCCTGGTGCTGTCCGAGGATCGTGCGGGGCTGCTGGTGGTGCGGTCCCGCGGCGTCGACTTCGCCACGATGACCACGGTGTGCGTGGCGATGGTCTACATCGCGTCGACGATCGACCCGCTGGGGACGTCATAACACTGCCTACCGGGTAATTTTGCACGGTAGGCAACTTTGAGCGTACGGTGGCGGCATGAGCCAGGGACTGCGCGAGCGCAAGAAGGCTGACACCCGCAGGGCGCTGAGCGATGCCGCGCTGCACCTGACCTTCGAGCGAGGCCTGGAGAACGTCACCCGGGAAGCCATCGCCGAGCGGGCCGGGGTGTCCTTGCGGACGTTCAACAACTACTTCGCCGGCAAGTACGAAGCCATCGCCTACCGGCAATTGGAGCGAATGCGGCGCAGCCTTGCGGCATTTCGGGCCCGGCCCGCGAGCGAACCGCTGTGGACGGCGATCACCGAGTCGGTGCTCGCGCCTCTGCTCGCCGAGATGGGCGAGGACTACGCGCCGACGCGCCAACAGCTCGACCAGCTCGTCGAGCTGAGCATGGCCATCGAAGTGCGCAACGCGCTGGCCAAAGACCTGATGGCTGAATGGATCGACGCGATCGCCGAGCGCACCGGTACCGATCCGGCGCGCGACATGTATCCGCGCCTGGTGGCCGCGAGCATCCGCGCTGTCGCCGAGGCCGCCATGGACACCTACATCGCCTCTGACCCGCCCGTTCCGATCGTCGGCCTGATGCGCCGAGGCTTCGCCGACGTCGTCGCCGGGCTCCCCGAACCGAAAAGGACGTCATCGTGAACTCTCATCCCGTCGTCATCTCCGGTGCCGGACCCAACGGCCTGATGCTGGCCTGCGAACTCGCGCTTGCTGGAGTCCAGTCGACCGTGCTCGACGTATTACCCGGACCCAACGACGAGCCCAAGGCGAACGGTCTTGTGGGCCAGGTGGTTCGGTTGCTCGACATGCGTGGTCTCTACGCCAGGATCACCGGCCTCGCCGATCCACCCCACCCGTCGGAGGGCTGGATCTTCTCCGGTATGTCACTGGATTTCGTTGGTATGGACAACAATCCGATGTATGCGTTGCCGATTGCGCAGCCGAAGCTGGTGCGCTTCCTTGACGAACGTGCGCGGGAGCTGGGCATCGACATCCGCTGGGGCCACGAACTCACCGGTTTGAAGGCATCCGGCGACGGCGTCGAGCTGACGATCGGCACCGAGTCCGGTGTCTACACCATGGCAGCGTCCTACCTGGTGGGTGCCGACGGTGGGCGCAGCTTCGTCCGCAAGAGCGTGGGTATCGACTTTCCCGGCGCGACGTCTCCGACGATCGCCAGGGTCGCCCACGTGTCGGTTCCCGACGAGTACGTGCACGCTGACGGAGGTCTCGACGTGCCCGGATTTGGCCGAGTCGCGTTTGGCCACAACAGGTTCGATCGTGGCATGGTGATTTATGCGCCGTTTGAAGCCGACCGGACACTGCTGGGCACCATGGAATACGGCACACCGTCGGGCGGCGAGGAACCTATGTCGCTCGACGAGTTGCGCGAGAGCCTCGCCCGCGTGCTCGGCACCGAGTTACCGGTGGACGAGCCACCGGGGCCGGGCCCGCATGCACTTCGGCGTATCAACGGACAGAACACCCGACAGGCCGAACGATATCGGGAGGGCCGGGTCCTCCTGGTCGGCGATGCGGCACATGTGCACAGCGCGATGGGTGGCCCCGGCCTGAACCTCGGTCTGCAGGACGTCTTCAACCTGGGCTGGAAGCTGGCCGCTGTCATCAACGGCGCCGCACCGGATACCCTGCTCGACACGTACCAGGCTGAGCGCTTTCCGGTCGGAGAGCGAGTGATGATGCATTCGATGTCCCAGATCGCGCTGATGGCGCCAGGTCCTGAAATTGCCCAACTGCGAAAGCTTTTCGCAGAAATTATCGCCGTTCCGCAGGTCACCGCCAACATGGCGGCGCTGTTGGCCGGTTCCGATGTCCGCTACGAGGTCGGCGACGACCACCCACTTTCCGGCTACCTGGTGCCCGACCTGACGCTCGACGACGGCCGCCGGGTGGCGAGTCTGCTGCACAAAGCCAGGCCGGTCCTACTCGACCTCTGCGGTGGTGCGGCCGCGGCCGGCGCGCACGGCTGGGCCGACCGCGTCGATATCGTCGAAGCGGACTTGACCGACGGACCGGCGGCGCTGCTCATCCGCCCGGACGGCTATGTCGCCTGGGCCGCAGACGATTTCGGGCCTGCTAATGCCCACCGTCTCCAATCGGCACTCGCGCGCTGGTTCGGACCCTAACCGCCGAGCGTCGCCCTCAGGCACACCGTGATGTAGGGCAGCGCCAAACCTGTCGAGTTGGCCAGTGCGGGATGGGTGGCCAGCAGCTCGCGAACCTCCGCGAGCGTCTGGGTGCGCACCGCCGCCGGTTGGGTGATGCAGTAGCTGCGCGATGCCACCAGGTCGATAAGCGCCTGTGGCGTCAAATAACTCGTCCACTCGACACGGTGGCGGGCCAGGTCGGTGAACGGTTCGGGCAGGGTCGTGGTGTCGTTGAGCTGAGCATTTTCGTGGCCGATGATCCGCCCGAGATCCTTGACCCAGCCCAGTCTTTCGTCACGGGCGTTCCACACCAGGCCCAGTCGCCCGCCCGGTCGCAGCACCCGCGCCACCTCGGCGACCGCCTGCTGCGGATCGAACCAATGCCATGCCTGCGCCACCAGTACCGCGTCGACACTGTTGTCCGGCAACGGGATCTGCTCGGCAGTGCCCAGCAGGGCCGGCGTGTCGGGCAGTGCCGAGCTGAGCAGCTCCAGCATTTCGGCCAACGGATCGACGGCCACCACATCCAGGCCACGCTCGACCAGCCGGGTGGTCAACTTGCCGGTGCCCGCGCCCAGGTCCAGCACATCGCGCGCCCCGGCAGGCAACAGCCAGTCGATGGCCTCCGGCGGGTACGACGGCCGGCCGCGCTCGTAGGCGGCGGCCTCGGATCCGAAGGACAGTGAACGTTCGCGCTGTGACTCGGTCACGGGGTGCGGGTACCTTCGCCGTCGGCCAGATCCAGTGTCCGGCGGATCAACTCGCCCACGGCCTCGGTCTCGACGAGGAACCCGTCGTGACCGTAGATCGACTCGACGACATTGAGCCCCGAGCAGTTCGGCAGCAGGGCGGCCAGCTCCTGCTGCAAGCGCAGCGGGTAGAGCCGGTCGGAGGTGATCCCGCCGACGACGGTCGGCACCGGGCAGGACGCCAGGGCCGCGGCCACTCCGCCGCGTCCGCGCCCGACATCGTGGTTGGACAACGTCTCGGTCAGCGTCACGTAGCTGCCCGCGTCGAACCGCTCGACCAGCTTGGCGCCCTGGTATTCGAGGTAGCTCTGCACCGCGTACCGGCCGCCGGCCAGCGTGTCCTCGTCGTCCTGGGCGTCATTGCCGAACCGGTCGTCCAGCTCGGCCTCGCCGCGGTAGGTCAGATGGGCGAACCGGCGGGCCAGCTCCAGACCGACATCGGGTTTGCGCCCGGTGCCGTGATAGTCGCCGTTCTGCCAGTTCGGATCCGCCTTGATGGCCGCGATCTGGGTGCACTGCGTGCCGATCTGGTCGGCGGTCGCACGAGCGCCGACGGCCAGCACCAGGGCGGACCGCACCCGCTCGGGGTAGCCGATCATCCACTCGAGCGCCCGCGCGCCGCCCATCGAACCGCCCACCAGCGCCGCGACGTCGGTGATGCCGAGCGCGGCCAGCGCGGCCACATCGGCTTTGACCTGGTCGCGCACCGTGATGATCGGGAACCGCGAACCCCACGGCTTGCCGTCACGGGCCAGCGAGCTGGGCCCGGTCGAGCCGCGGCAGCCGCCCAGCACGTTGGTGGCCACCGCACACCAACGGTTGGTGTCGATCGGTGCGCCCGGGCCCGCGACGCCGTCCCACCAGCCGGGGGTCGGGTGGCCGGGACCCTCAGGACCGGTCAGATGCGAGTCACCGGTCAGGGCATGCAGCGCCACCACCACGTTGTCGCGAGTGGGGGACAGCTCGCCCCAGCGCTGCACCGCGATCGAGACGTCCTCGAGTACCTCGCCGCTTTCCAGCGTCAGCGGGCCGATGTCGATGACACCGATCTCACCTTCGGCGGGCAGCGTCACTATGCGCTCATCACTGATAGTCATGTCAGGCTCACTCAAAAGGCCGCCACGGCCCGCGGGTCGGACGCTTGCCCGTCCGACACGGACTTCGCGGCCGCGAAGCCACGTTCCAGGTCGGCCAGGATGTCGTCGATGCCCTCGAGGCCGACGGCCAGTCGCACCAGACCCGGGGTGACACCGGTGGCCAGCTGCTCTTCGGCGGACAGCTGCTGGTGTGTAGTCGACGCCGGGTGGATCACCAGCGAGCGCACGTCGCCGATATTGGCGACATGGCTGTGCAGTGTCAGGGCGTTGACGAACGCCTTGCCCGCTTCGACACCGCCGGCCAGTTCGAACGCCAGCACCGCACCGGTTCCCTTGGGCGCCAACTTCTTTGCGCGCTCGTACCACGGCGACGTGGGCAGCCCCGCGTAGTTGACCGATACGACGTCGTCGTGCCCGGCCAGGTATTCGGCCACCTTCAGCGCATTGGACACGTGGCGCTCGATGCGCAGGCTCAGCGTCTCCAGGCCCTGCGCCACCAGGAAGGCGTTGAACGGCGATGCCGCCGAGCCCAGGTCGCGCAGCAGCTGAACGCGGGCCTTGAGTGCATAGGCGGGCGGGCCGAGTTCAGCGAAGACCACGCCGTGGTAGCTGGGGTCAGGGGTGGTGAAACCGGGAAACTTGCCACTCGTCCAGTCGAAGTTCCCGCTGTCGACGATCACCCCGGCGATCGCCGTGCCGTGGCCGCCGAGGTACTTCGTCGCCGAGTGCACGACGATGTCGGCGCCCTGGGAGATCGGCTGGATCAGGTACGGCGTGGCGATGGTGTTGTCGACGATCAGCGGCACCCCGTTGTCGTGGGCCACCTTGGACACGGCCGGCGTGTCCAGCACGTCGATCTGCGGGTTGGAGATCGTCTCGGCGAAGAACGCCTTGGTGTTCGGCTGGACCGCCGCCTGCCAGGACTCCGGGTCGTCGGGGTCCGTCACGAACGTGGTCTCGATGCCCAGCTTGGGCAGCGTGTAATGCAGCAGGTTGTAGGTGCCGCCGTACAGCCGTGGGCTCGACACGATGTGGTCGCCGGCGCCGGCGATATTCAGGATCGCGAAGGTCTCCGCGGCCTGCCCGGACGACAGGAACAGGGCGGCCACGCCGCCTTCCAGGGCCGCGATGCGCTGCTCGACGGTGTCTTGGGTCGGATTCATGATCCGGGTGTAGATGTTGCCCGGCTCGGCCAGCCCGAACAGTGCGGCGGCGTGCTCGGTGTTGTCGAAGGTGTACGACGTGGTCGCGTAGATGGGCAGTGCCCTGGCGTGCGTCGCGGAGTCGGGGGTCTGCCCGGCGTGGATCTGCTTGGTCTCGAAGGTCCAGCTTGCGCTGGGGTCGTCGATTTCGGGTGTGGTCATGTGAAACGAACCTCCATCTGTTCTGGGGGCCCGTTCATGACGGACCCGCGCTTGCCGTGCAGCTAGTTGCAGCTGCTCAACCTGGTCTTCACCCGGAGCACCCCACCGCGGTTGGAGGGTTGCCGGCCAGCGAGCCGGGGCTTGACGCTGGCGCTCATGACCGCCTTGAAGCATAGCGGACCTTCGTAACGGGAGGCCAGCGGGTTATCCGGGGCGATTCGGGGACGGACTGTGACGCAGACCTCTCCACGGATACGACGACCGCGGTCACGTAGGTTCGAATGCGACGCGATACTGATAGCCGCCACCGCACCTGAACGACCGCTGGGAGACAACAGCACATGAGCGCCGAGCAACCATCCATCATCTACACGCTCACCGACGAGGCGCCGCTGCTCGCGACGTACGCCTTTCTGCCGGTCCTCCGCACCTTCGTCGAGCCCGCCGGCATCGACGTCAAGACCAGTGACATTTCCGTGGCCGCGCGCATCCTCGCCGAGTTCAGCGACCGGCTGACCGAAGAGCAGCGGGTGCCCGACAACCTGGCCGAGCTGGGCGAGCTGACCCAGGATCCGAGCGCCAACATCATCAAGCTGCCCAACATCAGCGCCTCGGTGCCGCAGCTGGTCGCCGCGATCAAAGAGCTGAAGGCCAAGGGTTACGACCTGCCCGACTACCCGGATGATCCCAAGACCGACGAAGCGCGCGAGATCAAGCAGCGTTACGGCAAGGCACTCGGCAGTGCGGTCAATCCGGTTCTGCGCGAAGGCAACTCGGACCGCCGTGCCCCCAATGCGGTCAAGGAATACGCCAAGAAGCACCCGCACAGCATGGGCAAGTGGTCGCAGGCGTCGCGCACCCACGTCGCGACCATGAAGACCGGCGATTTCTACCACGGTGAGAAGTCGTTGACTCTCGACAAAGACCGCAAGGTGCGGATGGAGCTCAAGGCCGCCAGCGGTAAGACGATCGTGTTCAAGCCCGAGGTCGAGCTCGACAACGGCGACGTCATCGACAGCATGTACATGAGCAAGAAGGCTCTGATCGACTTCTACGAAGAGCAGATCGAGGACGCCTACAAGACCGGCGTGATGTTCTCGCTGCACGTGAAGGCCACCATGATGAAGGTCAGCCACCCCATCGTGTTCGGCCACGCGGTGAAGGTGTTCTACAAGGACGCGTTCGCCAAGCACGGGGCGCTGTTCGACGAGCTCGGCGTCAACGTCAACAACGGCCTGTCCGATCTGTACGACAAGATCGAAACGTTGCCGGCCTCACAGCGCGAAGAGATCATCGAAGACCTGCACCGCTGCCACGAGCACCGGCCGGAGCTGGCGATGGTCGACTCGGCGAAGGGCATCTCGAACTTCCACTCACCGAGCGATGTCATCGTCGACGCCTCGATGCCCGCGATGATCCGGCTCGGCGGCAAGATGTACGGCGCCGACGGCCGCACCAAGGACACCAAGGCCGTCAACCCGGAATCGACCTTCTCCCGCATGTACCAGGAAGTCATCAACTTCTGTAAGACCCACGGCAACTTCGATCCGACCACCATGGGCACCGTTCCCAACGTCGGGCTGATGGCGCAGAAGGCCGAGGAGTACGGCAGCCACGACAAGACCTTCGAAATCCCCGAGGACGGCGTCGCCGACATCGTCGACAACGACACCGGTGAGGTGTTGCTGACCCAGGACGTCGAGGCCGGCGATATCTGGCGGATGCCGATCGTCAAGGACGCCCCCATCCGGGACTGGGTCAAGCTGGCCGTCACCCGGGCCCGGCTGTCCGGAATGCCCGTGGTGTTCTGGCTCGACGACGAGCGCCCGCACGAGAACGAGCTGCGCAAGAAGGTGAAGGCCTACCTCAAGGACTACGACACCGAAGGCCTGGAGATCACGATCCTCCCGCAGGTGTGGGCCATGCGGTACACGCTCGAGCGGCTGATCCGCGGCCAGGACACCATCTCGGCCACCGGCAATATCCTGCGCGACTACCTCACCGACCTGTTCCCGATCCTGGAACTGGGCACCAGCGCCAAGATGCTCTCGATCGTGCCGCTGATGGCCGGCGGCGGCATGTACGAGACCGGCGCAGGCGGCTCGGCTCCCAAGCACGTGAGCCAGCTGGTCGAGGAGAACCACCTGCGCTGGGATTCGCTCGGCGAATTCCTCGCGATCGGCGCCAGCCTCGAGGATCTGGGCAACAAGACCGACAACGCCAAGGCGAAGGTGCTGGCGACCACGCTGGACACCGCGGTCGGAGAACTGTTGGACGAGAACAAGGGACCGTCGCGCAAGACCGGCGAGCTGGACAACCGGGGCAGCCAGTTCTACCTCGCGCTGTACTGGGCGCAGGCGCTCGCCGCGCAGACCGAGGACAAGGAACTGGCCGAGCATTTCGCGCCGCTGGCCAAGACACTTGCCGAGAACGAGGCCACGATCGTCGCCGAACTTAACGAGGTGCAGGGCGAGCCGGCCGACATCGGCGGCTACTACTACCCGGACCCCGAGAAGACCGCCGCGGTGATGCGGCCTTCCAAGACGTTCAACGAAGCGCTCAGCTAGCGCCTGCCTGACTCTGTCGCACCGGCGGCACGTGTGCGTCGACCCAGTCGGCGATCAGGTTCGTCACACGCTGTGGGGCCTCGAACATCGGGATGTGCCCGACGCTGTCGAGTTCGGTGACCTTCTCGATGTTCGGGATGTGCTTGCGGAAGTGGTTGCTGAACCGGGGGTGGGGTAGCACCCGGTCGCGTTCGCAGACGACCAGGTGGGTCGGCACCGCAGTCTCGGTCAGCTCCATCAGCCCCGGCATCAGCAGGGCCTTGATCAACAGCTGGTAGTAGGCCGGGCAGTGGGTGACGTCGTCGATGATCTCCTGCAGCTGCACCTCGGTCAGGCCGGCCGGGGTGGCGCTGATCGGCACGCTGGCTGCGGCCTTGGCACCCGGCAGCCGCAGCGCGCGCTCACGCAGTACCAGTGCGGTCAGCCAGACCGGGAGACCGGCGACGAACTTGCCGACGATCTCGTATTTCACCGGTGACCAGCGGTGCCAGCCGCCGGCAGGCGCGATCGCGGTCAGGGTCCTGGCCCGGCCGCGTCGCTCCATCTCGAAGGCCACCCAGCCACCGAGTGAGTTGCCGACGACGTGGGCGGTGTCCCAGCCGAGCTGGTCGAGTTGCCGTTCGACGTGGTCGGCCAGGGTGTTGGTGTCCAGGAACCACGACCGGTTGCGCGGGCCGCCGTTGTGGCCGGCCATCGACGGCGCGAACACCTCGTAGCGGCCGGTGTCGGCCAGTTGTGCCGCGACGTCGGTCCAGACGTAGGAGGACATCATGAACGGGTGTAGCAGCAGGATCGGTTCGCCGGCACCTGAATGGATGGGTTCGCGGGGGGCCACAACCCGACCGTAAAGGTGATACCGGCGGTACCGCAATACCGCACGATAGGTTTTCCACCGTGATCGTGACCACCATCAACGTCAACGGCGTGCGCGCCGCGGTGCGCCAGCGCTCGGAAGAAAACCTCGGCCTGCTGGACTGGCTGACCCGGACCACATCCGACGTCGTGTGCCTGCAGGAGACCCGCTCCGACGACGAGCAGATCGCTGAGGCGCTGGCCCCAGCCCTGGCCGACGGCTGGCATCTGGCAGCGGCCAGCCCGCACCTCAAGGGCCGCAGCGGGGTGGCGATCCTGTCCCGCACACCGTTCGCCGCGGTCCGAATCGGCTTGGCGGCAACCGAATTCGAATCGCATGGCCGCTACCTCGAGGTCGACCTGACAGACGGTCACACGGTCGGCAGCGTCTACGTGCACACCGGGGAGGCGGGCACCGACCGCCAGCTCGAGAAGGAACGGTTCACCGCTGCACTGGCCAAGCGGATGGCCGAGCTGGCGGCCGACAGCCGCGACGCGGTGATCTGCGGCGATTGGAACATCGCCCACACCGAAAACGACATCAAGGCCTGGAAAGCCAACGTCAAGAAGGCCGGATTCCTGCCCAGTGAGCGCCAGTGGCTGACCGACCTGCTGGAGTCGGGGTGGGTCGATGTCGTGCGCCAGATGCACCCCGACGTCGCAGGCCCGTACAGCTGGTGGTCGTGGCGAGGCAAGGCGTTCGACAACGACGCCGGCTGGCGCATCGACTACCACCTGGCCACCGAGAGCCTGGCCGCGCGCACCGTGGCCGCCCACGTCGAGAAGCCTGCGCTGTACGCGCTTCGCTGGTCCGATCACGCCCCGGTGACCGTAGAGTTCTCCGAGTGTCTGAAGCCTGGGCGCCGCTGAAGAATGCGGCATTCCGGAGTCTGTTCGTAGCGGCGCTGGTCTCCAATATCGGGACCTGGATGCAGACCGTCGGCGCGCAATGGTTTCTGGTCATCGAGCAGGCGGACCCGACCGTGGTCGCCCTGGTGCAGACGGCGAGCCTGTCGCCGACACTGATCTTGACGGTGTTCGCAGGCGCGCTGGCTGATCGGGTGGATCGCCGCCGACTTCTGATTCTGGTGCAGATCTACGCGGCCACTGCGGCCGCGGTGCTGACCGTGGTCGCCGCCGCAGGTCTGCTGGACCCACTGACGCTGCTGATCCTCATGTTCGCGATCGGATGCGCCTCAGCACTGACCACCCCGGCATGGCAGGCCATCCAGCCCGAACTCGTTCCGCGTGAACAGATCCCCGCCGCTGCATCGCTGGGCGGGGTCGCGGCCGACGCGGCGCGTGCGATCGGCCCGCCCGTCGCCGGCCTGCTGGTGGCCTTCGTCGGACCCGCCGCGGTGTTCGGACTCAACGCGATCTCGTTCGTCGCGGTGATCGTCGCGCTGGTCGCGTGGAAGCGCCCGGAGTCCTCCCCGGTGGACGCCACGCCCGAACCGGGCGCCGGCGGCCTCGGCTTCATTTGGCGCAGCCAGGAGGGCCGCCGAATCCTGGTGCAGTCGGCGACGTTCGCTCTTCCCGCCTCGGCGCTGTGGGCACTTTTGCCCTTGGTCGCGTCCCAGTCGTGGGGACTTCGGGCGATCGGGTACGGCACGGTCCTGGGCACGGTTGGCGTCGGGGCGATCTGTGGCGCGTTCCTCATGCCGCGGATCAGCGCGAAGCTGCCGCCCGCGCTGATCTTGGCGGTCGCCGCGATCACGACCGCGGTAGGACTGGCCGCCGCGGCGTATTTCCCGCTGTGGGCGGCTGTTCCGCTGTTGTTGCTGACCGGGGTCGCCTGGATCGCGGCGCTGACGACGCTGACGGTCGCGGCCCAACTGCTGCTGCCGCAGTGGGTGCGGGCTCGCGGGCTTGCCGTGTTCCTGGTGGTCTTGATCGGAGCGCAGGCGCTGGGCTCGCTGCTGTGGGGAATGCTGGCCACGCATTTCGGCTTGGCCACGTCGCTGACGGCGGCCGCCGTTCTGCTGCTGGTCTCGGCCGTCAGCAGCCTTGCCGATTCGGGCCGTCGAACGCCTTAGGTGCGTTGTCGATCGCCGCGGTCACCGCGTCGAGCACCCGCGGATCCCAGGTAAGGGCGGTCGTGCGCGGGAGATCGGTGATCATCGAGACGTAGTCGCTGTGGGTGTCGTCGACGGTGTCGCACCGCCGGTGCGGCAGCACGGTGTCGTCGACGTCGCGTGCCAGGGCGCTGCGCAATTCGACGACCCCGTCGTTCGGCCACACCGCGGCGTCCGCGGGGTCGGGGTGGGTGTAGCGGTTGCCGCCGATCAGGGTGACCGGGATCCGGTCCAGGACGCCGGCCTGGGCGGTGTTCCAGCCCTTGGGTCCGGTCAGGTAAGACTTGCCGAGTTCACGCGCCGAACCGGAAATATGCACCGCCGCAATATCTCTGACGTATCCCTTCATCTGGCTCTCGCAGAACTGATCTCCCAGGCATGCGCCCAACGGAACGGTGCCCTCGACATAGTTCGCCAGATACGAACCCTGCCAAGGTGTTCCGATCGTCGTCAACGACCGCACTGTGATCGGAGAACCGTCGGCCAAAAGGGTTCGGATAGCGGCTCGGGCATAGAGGCCCCCCATGGAATGGCCGCCGAGGTCGACCTCGTCGATCTTCTTCTCGGTGTGCAGCCAGTCGATGAAGCGAGCCAGGTGCTCGCCTGCGAGGTCGATGCTGCCGGTGCTGTCGATGGTCATGGCCGCGGGCAGGGGCGCCGGGCAGGACGCGAACGCGCCGTAGCCGGTGGTGGCGTGAACCTGACCTGGACCCGCCACCGCGGGCGCGGTGAACACCGAATGCCCTGCGGCCAAGAGGTGTTCGCGCAACGGGGTGTGGTCGGTGCCCGCGGCCAACCCGACCGCACACGCGGCCTCCGGCGACGTGTAGGGGCTGGTGCTGGCCAGCCCCGAGATGATGACCACCGAGCGCGACGGCTGGCGCGCGGTGGGAGCGGGGTGCGAACAGCCGGCCAGCGTGACGGCCGCCAGCAGCGCTAGGCTGCGCAGCGCTAGGCGGGCCAGCACTAGGCCGGGCAGCCTTCCCGGTTGGCGCCGTCGAGCGCCGTGGGGGCGTCGTCGATGGCCTTGCGCACCACGTCGAGCACTTGCGGGTCCCACGTCAGCGCGGTCTTCTGTTCCAGCCCAGCAAGATTGGAGACGTAGATGCTGTGGGTGTCGTCGAAGGTGTAGCAGCGCCGATGCGGCAGCACCGGGTCACTGATGTCCTTGGCGAGCGCGCTCTGCAGCGCCACGATGCCGTCATTGGGCCACACCGCCGGGTTCACCTGGCCGTCCTTGGTGAACTTCTTGCCGCCGATCAACACCACCGGGATCTTGTCGAGCACCCCGGACTGGTATTCGTTCCAGCCGTTCTTGCCCATCAGGAACGCTTGGTTGACCTCGCGGCCCGAGCCCGCCATCAGTCGTTTCACCTCGTCGGCGAAACCCTTCATCGCGGTCTCGCAGAACGTGTCGCCCTTGCAGTCGCTCAGCGGGGTGATGCCGTTGGCGTAGTCGGACAGATACGAGCCCTGCCATGGCGTCCCGATCGTGGTGAGCGAGCGCACCTTCAGCGGCGAGTTCGTCGACGTCAGCACCCGGATGGCGGCGCGGGAGTACAGCCCGCCCATCGAGTGACCGACGAAGTCGATCTCGGTGACGCCCTTGTCCGTGTGCAGCCAGTTGAGGAACCGGGCCAGATGCTCACCGGCGGTGTCGATGCTGCCGGTCGAGTCGACGGTCATGTTCTCCGGCAGGGTGACCGGGCAGACCCCGAACGGGCCGAACCCGGTCTGGTCGACCACCTGGCCGCGGCCGGCCATCGCGGGGGAGGTGTAGACGGCGTAGCCCTTGGAAAGCAGGTACTCCCGCAGTGCGGTGTCGGTATTGCCGGCGGCCAGCCCGGTCTTGCAGGCCTGGTCGGGGCCGGTGTACGGCGTCGTCGCATCCCCACCGGACACGATCACCACGGCCGTGGACGCCGGCCGCTTCTCCTCGGTGGAGGAGGAATTGCTCTGGCAACCGGCCAGCGCGCCGATCATCGTCATTACGGCGGCCAGCGCCAGTACACGTCGCACGAAGCAGGATGCTAGCCCTGACGCGCCTCATGACAGGATTGACAGACCATGAGTAGCTCATCGCGTCGCGTCGTCTTTTCCGGCGTCCAACCAACATCTGATTCGCTCCACCTGGGCAATGCGCTCGGTGCGATCAGGCAGTGGGTCGGTCTGCAGGACGATTACGACGCGTTCTTCTGCGTGGTCGACCTGCACGCGATCACCGTGGCGCAGGACCCCGCCACGCTGCGTCATCGCACCCTGGTGACGGCCGCGCAATACCTCGCGCTGGGCATCGATCCAGCGCGGGCGACGATCTTCGTGCAGAGCCATGTGCCAGCCCACACCGAACTGGCGTGGGTGTTGGGCTGCTTCACCGGGTTCGGCCAGGCCTCGCGGATGACGCAATTCAAGGACAAGTCGCAGAAGCAGGGTGCCGAGGCCACGACGGTGGGCCTGTTCACCTATCCGGTGCTGATGGCCGCCGACGTGCTGCTCTACGACACCGACCTGGTTCCGGTCGGTGAGGATCAGCGCCAGCATCTGGAGCTGGCCCGCGATGTCGCGCAGCGGTTCAACGTCCGCTTCCCCGACACCTTCGTCATCCCTGAGCCGATGATCACGAAGGTGACCGCCAAGATCTACGACTTGGCCGACCCGACGGCCAAGATGAGCAAGTCCGCGGCCACCGAGGCCGGCCTGATCAGCCTGCTCGACGATCCGAAGGTGACGGCCAAGAAGATCCGCTCGGCCGTCACCGACAGCGAGCGCGAGATCCGATTCGACGTCGACGCCAAGCCGGGGGTGTCGAATCTGCTGTCGATCCAATCCGCGGTGACGGGCACCGACATCGACACGCTCGTGGCGGGGTACGAGGGCCGCGGCTATGGCGACCTGAAGAAGGACACCGCCGACGCCGTCGTCGAGTACGTCACCCCACTGCAACAGCGCGTCGACGAACTGTTGGCCGACCCCGCCGAGCTGCAGGCGATTCTGGCCAAGGGTGCGACGCGCGCACGCGAGGTGTCTGCCAAGACCATCGGACGGGTATACGAGCGGTTAGGGTTTTTGCCGACAAGTCGGTAGCCGACGGGGATGTGGCTGAGCGCGGGGAGGCTGGGCGATGACAGAACCGGCCAAGAAGCCGAGCCGCTTGGACCGGTTGCGGGCCCGCTATCACTGGTTCGATCACGTGATGCGCGCCCAGGAGCGCTACCAGGACGCCAAGGGCGACTTCTACGCCGCGGGCATCACCTACTTCACGATCTTCGCGTTGTTCCCGTTGCTGATGGTCGGGTTCGCGGCCGCCGGTTTCGCGCTGGCGAGCCGGCCGCATGTGCTGGCCGATATCGAAAGCCGGATCAAGGCAACGGTTTCCGGCGATTTCGGCCAGCAGTTGATCGGCCTGATCGATTCGGCGGTCCAGTCCCGTACATCGGTCGGCGTGATCGGGTTGGCCACGGCGGCGTGGGCCGGGCTGAGCTGGATCTCCAATCTGCGTGAGGCGCTGACTCAGATGTGGGATCAGCGCGGCGAGCCGCTGAACTTCGTGCGCACCAAGCTCTCTGACGTCGTGGTGCTGCTGTCGCTGTTCGTGGCGATCGTGTTGACCATCGGCCTGACGGCGCTGGCGGATCCCTCGGTGATGACCAAGGCGCTGCAGTGGATCGGCGTCCCCCATCCCGACGGGCTGGGCGGGGTGTTGCGTGTCGTCTCGCTGGTGATGTCCTGGGCGGTGTCGTGGCTGTTGTTCAGCTGGATGATCACGCGGTTGCCGCGCGAGTCGGTCAGCTTCCGCAGCAGCCTGCGGGCCGGCCTGATGGCCGCGGTGGGCTTCGAGATCTTCAAACTGGTCGGCTCGATCTATCTGCGGTCCGTGGTGCACGGCCCGGCGGGTGCGACATTCGGGCCGGTGCTGGGCCTGATGGTGTTCGCCTATATCACCGCCCGGTTGGTGTTGTTCGCCACCGCGTGGGCGGCGACGTCGCGCGACAATCTGCGCCTCGAGCCGGTTGGCGCGCCCGGCCCGGCGATCATCACGCCGCGGGTCGGCCCGGACGACGGGCTGAGCGCACGGCAGACGGTCGCCGCGATGGCGGTGGGTGCAGTTGGAGCGCTTGGTCTTTCGCGGGTCTGGCGCAGGCGCCGCGAGTAACTCCGCGAGATTGAACTCACGCAGGAAAAGTGCGAGTAGACGTGTGCGTGACTTCAATCTCGCGGACCGTCACGGGTGCCATCCCCGTGAAATCAGGGCATCCCGTACTCGAGAGATCACTTCATCCGCGTGGTCTTCTTTGATCACCCGGATGTCTTTCCACCCCATGCCGGCAACCAGTCGAGACCTCTTCTGATCCCATGCGTATCGACCGCGGTCGGATCGGTGCTGGTCACCGTCGTACTCGGCGGCGACCTTGAACTCCTCCCAACCCATGTCGAGCACAGCCACGAGACCTCTTTCGTCGTAGAGGGGAATCTGCGTTGTGGGGATGGGTAAGCCAGCGTCAATCAGCAAGAGACGCAGCCACGTCTCTTTCGGAGATGCGGCACCACGGTCAACGAGAGGCACGATTTCACGGAGTCGACGAACACCGCGGGCGCGGGCGTATCGCTTGGCCAGCAACAGGATGTCCTCACTGGAGAAGGAATCTGCCCGCATCAGCGCGTCCAGTCGCGCCACCGCCCGTGCACGCGGAAGGTACCGCCCAAGATCGAACGCTGTCCGCGCGAGGGTGGTGACGGGAAGGCCTGCCACCCGAGTGACCTCGTCGTCGGCCAAGGTCTCATTACGGACGACGAGACCGGGCGGCGGCCGTCCGTTATCCCAGATCAACTCGATGGGTTCAGACGGGCTGATCCATTGTGCCCCGTGCAGAGCGGCGGCCGCGGCGCCTGCGATGATCGCCCGTCTCCGCGACCACAACCACGCGGCAACCGTTCGATCACGCAGTGAAACAGGTTGTCCGCGAGCTTGATAGACGTCGGGTAGCAGCCGGTCGTGGAAGCGGCGCAACTCGTGTCGTGTCAGGGCGCCGCTACCAAGGGCTTCACTGCCGATGAACACCTCACCCATCGCGTCATCATGGGCCCAGCCACCGACAGTTCACCGAGATTGAACTCACGCAGGGAAAGTGTGAGTAAGCCGCTGCGTGAATTCAATCTCGCGGCGAAAACCTATGCGCTACCGGCCCCGCACGGGCTTGCGGTTGATCGAACGCGCCATCATGATCAGCACGAACACGATCAGCGTGCCGACCACACCCACGCCCACCCGCACCGGCACCGCGTCAGCCTCGGGCAGCACTCCTGAGGCCTTGGCGGCGATCGCACTGTCCGCCTCCGGCTTTGGCGGCATCAGCGACGGATCGGGGTCGATCAGGTCGCCGATCTTGGTTCCCGGCGGCGTGGCGAAGCCGTAGTCCAGCAAGTGCGCGGCCTGCTGCCACGGCGGAATCGGTTGGCGGGTACCGCGCATCAGCACCGCCACCAATCTGCGGCCATCGCGGTTCGCGGCGCCAACGAACGTCTGCCCGGCGTCGTCGGTGTAGCCGGTCTTGCCGCCGAGCGCACCCGGATAGTTGTACAGCAGCTGGTTGTCGTTCTCGAGCTCATAGCCGGGGTGGTCGCCGTCATCGCCCGGCTTGGCCGGATGTCCCGGGAAGTCGTATTTACCCGTGGCGACGATGCTCGCGAAAGTCGGGTTCGCCCAGGCATATCGGTAGAACAGCCCGATGTCGTAGGCCGATGTGCTCATGCCAGGCCCATCGAGCCCGGACGGTGTGGCCGCGCGAGTGTCAGCTCCGCCGAGCTTGCGGGCCAGCCCGTTGATCTTCTGCAGGGCGGTGTCCCAGCCGCCGACCTGCCTGGCCAGCGCGTGGGCGGCGTCGTTGCCGGAGTGCATCAGCAGCCCGTGCAGCAGATCGTTGACGGTGTACTTGCCGCCCTCGTCCACCCCGACCCGGGTGCCCTCGGCGTTGGCGTCGTCCTGGGTGCCCTCGACGATCTTGTTCAGCGGCAGTTCGTTCATGGACTGCATCGCGATCAGGACCTTGATGATGCTGGCGGGCCGGTGCCGGGCGTGCGGGTCGCGCGCGGCGATGATGTCGCCGGTGTCCAGATCGGCGACCAACCACGACTCGGCCGAGATGTCGTCGGGAACCGGGGGGGTGCCCGCCGCGACGATCACGCCGCAACCCGACAGTGCGTCACCGCCGACCGGCTTTGCCGGGACGGGGAGTGGTTGCGGCGGATCCCCGGCCTGAGGCACCTCAGAGGAGTCGACAGCCGGGGGTGTGGTCACCCGGTACGGGCAGGTGTTGGGGTCCGGTGCCCCGTTCGGTTCGGCCCACGCGATCGCCGGCGTGCCGACGACGCACAGCGCCGCGGCCACTGCGGCAGCACACCGCGTGAGTAATTTCGAGCTCGCCATCGAGTCGCAGAGTAGGGGATTGGAGCCCCGAAACAGTGGAGCCGCGCTGTGACTGGAGTGGTAGTTGTTACAAATCGAGACATGCGACGGCCGACGATCCGATGCAGCCCAGCCAGAGTTTGCCGTCGTGTTCCACCAGGCCGGTGGCCAGCGCGAACCGCGGATCGGTGGTGCGTAGCTGGGCCCGAACCCGGCCGTCGAGGTCGACGGCGATCGCCCACACGACGGGCTTGGGGTTGGGCATCCAGTGATACGGCAGCCGCCACAGCAGCCGGCGCAACGCAGGGGCGCGCGGGGCCAGCCATTCGCCGACGGCATTGCGCTCGCTGACCAACGCCACCCAGATGCGGCCGTCGGGGGCCAGCGAGATGTTGTCCGGATAGCCGGGCAGGTGCTCGATCAGCGGCACCGGTTCGCCAATCCCGGAACCGGTCAGCGGATAGCGCGACACCCGGCACGCGGTGGTCTCGGCGACCACCAGCTCCGACTCGTCGGCGGTCAGCGCCACCCCGTTGGCGAACCGCAGCCCACTGGCAAGTGTCGTCACGGTGCCGTCGACGTCCCTGCCGAACAGCGACCCGCTGGCGCGGGCCTCCAGGACCGCACCCTTGTAGTACTCGTAGTGGAACCTGGACGTCGACTCGGTGAAATAAATTGTGCCGTCTGATGATTCGATGACGTTGCTGCAGAACGTCAGCGGTTGCCCGGCCACCTCGCTCACCAGCGTCTCGAACGCTCCGGTGGCCGGATCCAGCCGCAGCAGCCCGCGGTGACTGTCACAGATCAGCAGCCGCCTGTCCCGGCTGACCGCCAAGCCCAGCGGCCGGCCGCCGGTATTGGCCACCACCTCGGGTGCCGAGCCGGGCCGGATCCGCACGATCGCGCCGTCGTCGGTCCCCGTCCAGATCGCGCCATCGGCGTCGACGACCACGTCCTCGGGGGCATGGCCCGGAACATCGACGACGTGCAGCGGTCCGGACAGATCCGGCGGGGGCAGCGCAGCCGACGGCGGCGGCTGCCACCGCACGGGATCGACCGGAGGCTTAATGCCAGGCGTCGCCACGGGTCTGCAGGTGATCCCAGGCCTGGGTGAACACCCGGCGCAGGATCTGCTCGATCTCGTCGAAAACGGCCTGGTCGCTGATCAGCGGCGGGGCGAGCTGCACCACGGAGTCGCCGCGGTCGTCGGCCCGGCAGTACAGCCCCGCCTCGAACAGCTCGACGGACAGGAAGCTGCGCAGCAGCCACTCGCTGAGCTCGTCGTCGAGGATCGCCTTGGTGGCCTTGTCCTTGACCAGCTCGATGCCGTAGAAGAAGCCCTCGCCGCGGACGTCACCGACGATCGGCAGGTCGAGCAGTTTCTCCAGGGTGGCCCGGAACGCCGGCGCCGTCGTCTTGACGTGGTCGTTGAGACCTTCACGCTCGAACACGTCGAGGTTGGCCATCGCGACCGCGGCCGAGACGGGGTGCCCGCCCCACGTGTAGCCGTGCGCGTACGTCGTCTGGCCGTCGTTGAACGGCTCGAACAGCCGGTCGGAGGCGATCATCGCGCCCAGCGGGGCGTACCCGGAGGTCAGGCCCTTGGCGCAGGTGATGATGTCCGGCACGTAGTTGAAGTCGTTGCAGGCGAACATCGATCCGATGCGGCCGAACGCGCAGATCGTCTCGTCGGAGACCAGCAGCACGTCGTATTCGTCGCAGATTTCCCGGACCCGCTCGAAGTAACCGGGCGGCGGCGGGAAGCAGCCGCCGGCGTTCTGCACGGGCTCGAGGAACACCGCCGCCACCGAGTCGGGACCTTCCATCTCGATGGCCTCGGCGATCCGGTTCGCCGCCCACTGCCCGAACTCCTTGATGTCGGTGTCGTGGCCTTCGGGCGCGCGGTAGAAGTTCGTGTTCGGCACCCGGAAACCGCCCGGCGTGATCGGTTCGAAGGGCGCCTTGAAGGTCGGCAGGCCGGTGATGGCCAGCGCGCCGTGCGGCGTGCCGTGGTAGGCGATGGCGCGGGAAATCACCTTGTACTTGCCCGGCCTGCCGGTCAGCTTGTAGTACTGCTTGGCCAGCTTCCAGGCCGACTCGACAGCGTCGCCGCCGCCGGTGGTGAAGAACACCCGGTTCAGATCACCTGGCGCGTAATTGGCCAGCCGCTCGGCCAGCTCGATGGCCGGCGGGGTGGCGTAGGACCACAGCGGGAAGAACCCCAGCGTCTCGGCCTGCTTCTTGGCGGCTTCGGCGATTTCCTCCCGGCCGTGGCCGACCTGGACGACGAACAGGCCCGACAGGCCGTCGATGTAGCGCTTGCCGTTGCTGTCCCAGATGTGGACGCCGTCGCCGCGGGTGATGATCGGTGGTGTGATCCCGGCGCCGTGGCGGGCGAAGTGGCCCCACAGGTGCCGGTCTGCCTTGGCGCCGAGTTCGGCGGTCAGGTTCTGGCTGGCGGTGGTTGTCATCGGGTACCCCAATTGTATTGTTGCTTAACTAGTTTCAGATAGACCAGCGTCTCGGTGGATGTCACTCCCGGCACGGCGCGGATCTCGGTATTCAGTAGCTCGAGCAGCTCGGCGTCGTCCTCGCAGACGACTTCGGCGATGGCGTCGAAGGTGCCCGCGGTGAGCACCACATAGTCCACCGCTGGGATCAGCGCGAGCTTCTCGGCGACCTTGGTGGTGTCGCCGGTGCAGCGGATGCCGATCATTGCCTGCCGGGAGAAACCCAGCTGCAACGGATCGGTGACCGCGACGATCTGCATGACCCCGGAGTCGACGAGGCGCTGCACGCGCTGGCGCACCGCCGCCTCCGACAGCCCGACGGATTTACCGATCGCGGCGTAGGAACGCCGCCCGTCTTGCTGCAATTTCTCGATAATGGCCTTGGACATCTCGTCCAGTTGGACGGGCCCGTTTCCACCCGCCGCAACGGCGCGGACGGGAAACCGAGTGGCCGGTACACCCGAGTCGCGCATGCCCATGATTGTGCACGGAATCAGTTGTTTTAGGCAACCAGATCAATGAAATTGGTGGTCATCACCCACCCCTACTGCGGGAATGCGTAGCAGCCCCTGTGGCGGTCGGTTACCGTGGGGCGGTGACAACTCTCGCTTCTGACAAGACCCGCATTGTGCCCAGTAGCTGGATCGATGGCGCGCCGGTGGTGACCGGCGGCAGCCTTCACCAGGTGATCAACCCGGCCGACGGAAGTGTCGTCGCAGAGCTGGCGCTGGCCGAGCCCGTCGACGTCGACATCGCCGTGGCCTCCGCCCGCGCGGCCCTGAGCGGCTGGTCGCGGGCCACCCCGGTCGAGCGGGCCACGGTGCTGGCCAAACTGGCCGAGCTCGTCGACGCCCATTCCGAGCAGATCGTCGCCGAAGAGGTCAGCCAGACCGGCAAGCCGGTGCGGCTGGCCACCGAGTTCGACGTCCCCGGCAGCATCGACAACATCGCGTTCTTCGCCGGTGCGGCCCGTCACCTGGAGGGCAAGGCCACCGGGGAGTACTCCGGCGACCACACCTCCTCCATCCGGCGCGAGGCCGTCGGCGTGGTCGCGACGATCACGCCGTGGAACTACCCGCTGCAAATGGCGGTGTGGAAGGTGCTGCCTGCACTGGCGGCGGGCTGTTCGGTGGTGATCAAGCCCGCCGAGCTGACCCCGCTGACCACGTTGACGCTGGCCAGGCTGGCCACCGAGGCCGGCCTGCCGGACGGGGTGCTCAATGTCCTCACCGGCGCCGGGTCCGATGTCGGCTCGGCGCTGGCCGGCCACCGCGACGTCGACGTCGTCACCTTCACCGGCTCCACAGCCGTCGGCCGAAGGGTGATGGCCGCCGCAGCCGTGCACGGGCATCGCACCCAACTGGAACTCGGCGGCAAGGCGCCGTTCGTGGTGTTCGACGACGCCGACCTGGACGCGGCGATCAATGGCGCGGTCGCCGGATCGCTGATCAACACCGGGCAGGACTGCACCGCCGCGACCCGCGCGATCGTCGCGCGCAACCTCTATGACGACTTCGTCGCCGGGGTGGCCGAACTGATGAGCAAGATGGTCGTCGGCGACCCGCAGGACCCGGACACCGATCTGGGCCCGCTGATCTCGGCCGCGCATCGGGACAAGGTCGCCGCGATGGTGGCTCGCGCGCCTGGTGAGGGCGGGCGCATCGCCACCGGCGGCGCCGCGCCGGACCGGCCGGGTTCCTTCTACCTGCCGACGTTGGTCGCCGATGTCGCCGAGACCTCGGAGATCTACCGCGACGAAATCTTCGGCCCGGTGCTGACCGTGCGTACGCACGACGGCGACGACGACGCGCTGCGTCAGGCCAACGACACCGACTACGGGCTGGCCGCCTCGGCGTGGACCCGCGATGTCTACCGCGCTCAGCGCGCCTCGCGCGAGATCAACGCGGGCTGCGTGTGGATCAACGACCACATCCCGATCATCAGCGAGATGCCGCACGGCGGGGTCGGCGCGTCGGGGTTCGGCAAGGATATGAGCGACTATTCGTTCGAGGAATACCTGACCATCAAGCATGTGATGAGCGACATCACCGGCGTCGCCGAAAAGGGCTGGCACCGGACGATTTTCAAGCTGCGGTAGGTGACGCATACCGCGGCGCTCGGAGCACTCGCCGCTCCGCACGTCCTGGCGACCGAGGCCGGGACACGCATGCTGCGCGACGGCGGCACTGCCATCGACGCCGCGATCGCCGCCGCCGCGGTGCTCACGGTGGTCTATCCGCACAACGTCGCACTCGGTGGCGACCTGTTCGCGTTGATCCGGACACCCGACGGTGTGGTGAGGTGTGTCAACGCATCCGGCTGGGCCGGTGCCGCGGTGGACGCCACCGGCCTTCGTGCCCGGCACGGCGACTGGCTACCGCCGCGCGGTGCCGCTGCTGTCACCGTCCCTGGCGGAATCAGGGGCTGGGAAGCGATGCGCCGCTTCGGTTCCCGAATATCCTGGAGTGCGACCCTGCGTGATGCCGAGTCGCTGGCGCGGGACGGCGTTCGGGTGCCGCCTTCGCTGGCCCATCACCTCAACGATGCCGAGAACGACGACCTCGTCGGCACCGAAGACTTCGATCGGGTGTTCCGGCCTCAGTCCGTTCCCGTGGGTGTCGGTGACGTGTTCCGGCAGCCGGCCCTGGCCGACACCTTTGCGACTCTCCGTACCGCGGGACCCGACGCGTTCTACGCAGGCGATCTGGTCACGCAAACGGTGAACTATCTGCGGTCTCGCGGATCATTGCTGGCTGCATCGGATTTCGCCGAATTCCATCCCGAGGTGCAAGAGCCGCTGCGTGCCGAGTTCGGCGACCTGACGCTGCTGACCAGCCCGCCGAACAGCCAGGGATTCCTGCTGCCGTACGCACTTGGCATGGTGCGCGACAGCGCCATCGGCGACCCGGTCGGCGAGGGTCTCGGCCAGCTGCTTGCGGTGTTCCACCGCGGCAACGAGATTCGCGACAGCCACCTCGCCGACCCCCGGTTCGGGACCGTCGACGTGGCTACGAGGCTGACCCAACCGCCGGGCCGACCGAACGGCGACACGGTGGGCATTGCGGCGGCCGATGGCGAGGGGTACGCCGTATCGCTGATCCAGAGTGTCTACTACGCCTTCGGCTCGGGGCTCATCGACCCGGCGACCGGTGTGCTCTTCCAGAACCGGGGTTGCGGGTTCTCGTTGAATCCGGCCTCACCCAACGTGATTGCGCCCCGTAAGCGACCGGCGCACACATTGATGCCGGCAATGACGTTGCGAGACGGGCGAGTTCGCCATGTGCTGTCGACAATGGGCGGTCAAGGTCAGCTGCAGATCCTGGGGCAGATCCTGTTGCGCGCGCTGCGCGGTGCGAGTGCGATCGACGCTGTCGCCGCTCCGCGCGCCATTGTCGGTAACCAGATCGGTGGCGGCGCTGACGCCGTCACGGTCGAGGCCGACCTGTCGGCGCCTGCACTCGCCTCGATCCACCGCGCCGGATTCACCCCGGTCGAAGTGCCGGCGCACACCGAGTCGCTCGGGCAGGCCAATGTGGTCTTCGCCGATGATTCCGGGGTGATGACCGCGGCGTCGGACCCTCGCTCGGACGGTGCGGCGGTCGTGGTGCACTTGCCTAGGCCCGCGGGTCCTTGGTGAACTCCTCACCCGTCTCGGGATTGACCGCGGTCCCCTGCGGAGGCAGGTTCGAGAGGTCGGGTGCGATCACCGTCGGCATGTCTCCGGAGTCGGGCAGGCCGAAGTGGGCGACGACGGCGGTGGCCGGCTCGAGCACCAGATCGGCGCTGGAGCGCCGCGACAGCGTCAGGCCCTGGAAGAAGCCCGGCCTGATCAGCCACCACACGACCATCAGGATGACGCCGAGCACCAGCGCCCCGACGCCGACCACGGCGACCGCGCCGTAGCCGAAGATCGTGACGTTGTTGCCGTCGTCGTCGGTCAGCCAGTCCGGCTTGGCGTACTGGATCAGGCCGTACACGAAGACCACCAGCAGGATCACCCCGCCGCCCAGCGGGACCACCCCCCGCATCATGAAGTCGCGGAGGTTGCGGGTGAGGTCCTTGCGATAGAACCAGACGCACGCGAACCCGGTGAGGCCGTAGTAGAACGCGATCATCAGGCCGACCGAGCCGATGAGCGCCGACAGCAGGTTCGGGCTGACCAGAGTGAACAGAACGTAAAACACGATCGACACGGCGCCCATGACGATCGTCGAGGTGGTGGGGGTCAGATACGTGCGGTGGATCTTGGCGAACGAGTCCGGCAGCGCCTTGTAGACACCCATCGACAGCGTGGTTCGCGCGGTCGGCAGGATCGTTGTCTGGGTCGATGCCGACGCCGAGGTCAGGATCGACGCCGCCAACAGCAGCAGCCCGATCTTGCCAAGGACGCTGTCGCCGAACAGTGCCGGCCCGATCGCGGCGAAGGCATCCGCGGCGTTATCCGGGTTGCCCAGCCCAATGCCTTCGGTTCCGGTGCCGGCGAAGGCGACCGCCGCCACGCTGACCATCGCGTACGTGGCGAGCAGCAGGAACGTCGAGATCACCGCGGCCCGGCCGGGGGTGGTGCCGGGGTCGTCGGACTCCTCGTTGCAGGCGACGGCGGTGTCCCAGCCCCAGTAGATGAAGATCGCCGTCAGGATGGCGGGCGCGATGACCGTGCCGAAATCCAGTCCGCCAGGCCAGAACCAGGACAGCGATGGCATCAGCGAGTAGCCCTCGGCCTGGTGGGTGTAGACCTTGACCAGCGCGACGATCGAGAACACCACCAGCACGACCAGTTCGATGCCCAGCAGGCCGTACTGGATTCGCGCCGACACCTCGATGCCGCGATAACAGATATAGGTCATCACGATGATCCAGATGACGCCGGCCACCGTCGACCACAGGGTGCTGCTGGCCAGCGTGGCCGCCGACGTCCAACCCAATTCGCCGACGAAGGTGAAGGAGTAGGCCCCGGCGATCTGCGCCAGGTTGGCCATCACGATGACGTCGGCGGCGATGATGCCCCAGCCGCCCAGCCAACCGACCAGCGGCCCGAAGGCACGCGACGCCCAGGTGAACGTCGTACCGCAGTCCGGCTCGGCCTTGTTCAGCTCCTGGTAGGCGACGGCGATCATGTACATCGGAATGAACGCGATGAGCACGATTGCCGGCGCCTTCTCGCCCGCCAGCAGCGAGCCGCCACTGGCCACGATCAGCCCCAGCGTCGCCGCCAGGGAGTAGGCCGGGGCGGTCGAGGCCATGCCGACGACGATGCTGGACACCAGCCCCAGCGCGCCGCCCTTGAGACCTTTGCTCTCGACGGAGTTGGACGGGGCGGGACCACCGGGCTCGAGCGTCAGCTCGCCTTTACTCATGGCATCTCCTGCGTGAGGCCTGCTTAGACGAGACGAGACTACGGTTTCAGTGGTGAATCCGCGCGGAATCTGCGGAATTGTTTTCCTGCAGGTAACACTGCAATGGAATTAGTCGTATGACCGGGCTGCCTTTGATGAATCAAGCGTTTCTGTCGCCGCTTGCCCACGGAATCCGGCAGGCGTCGCCCGAGCTGAAACCCTGCTCGGTGATGCCCAGCGCCGAGTTCATCCGCGACCGCATGTTCTCCACGCCGATCTGATAGGTGAGCTCCACGACGCCGTCCGCGCCGAACCGCCGCCGCAGATCGTCGACCTGCTCGTCGGTGATCGTGTGCGGATCCGACGTCATCGCGTCGGCGTAGGCGATCGCGGCCCGCTCGTCGTCGCTGTAGAGCGGCGAAGTCGCGTAGTCGTCGATGTGCGCGAGGCGATCGAGGTCCAGCCCCTCCAGCCGCATCAGCATCTGCCCGAAGTCGACGCACCACGAGCAGCCGACGGCGCGGGCGGTCCAGAACACCGCGAGTTCGCGGACGCTGACCGGCAGGGTCTTGGACGCGTTCTGCAGCAGGCCTTCGTGGACGGCACTGGCCACCAGGAGACGGGTGTGGTGGGCGTAGATGGCGAACGGTTCGGGGACCTCGCCGAAGCGCCGTCTGGCCCAGCGGTACATCAGCCGGGTCAGCAGCGGGGCCTTCTCAGGTGTGAGTGCTTCAATTCGTGTTTTGCTGGTCATGTACTCAAGATGCTCGCCGGGGTGGAAATGTGACACCCCGAACCGCATCAATATTGGGTTGACGGGCTAACTACTCGGCTAGGGTGCTCAGTTGTGGATTTCGACCTTGACGCCGAACAGCGCGCCTGGTTAGCCGAGGTTCGGGAATTCCTGCGCGAGAACGTCACTGATGCCCTGCGCGCCGAGATCGCCGAACACAATCTGGAACACCCGGGCGGTGAGGTGGCGGCGTTCCGCGCCAAGCTCGGCGCCATGGGCTGGTTCGGCCTGAACTGGCCTGCGGAGTACGGCGGCCTCGGGCTCGGCCCGGTCTACATGCACCTGCTGATGACCGAGTTCGAGTACTGGGGTGCGCCCGGCCCCGATCTGACGGTCACCTCGATCGCGCCGATGATCATGCGGCACGGCACCGAGCAGAACAAACACGAATTCCTCCCGCTCATCGCGCGTGGCGAGATGACTTGCGCCCTCGGCTATTCCGAGCCCGACGCCGGTACCGATCTGGCCTCATTGCGGACCAAGGCGGTGCGCGACGGCGACGAGTGGGTGATCAACGGGTCCAAGATCTGGAACAGCGGTGCCCAGCGCTCCACCCACGAATGGCTGTGTGTGCGGACCGATCCGCAGGCCCAGCGACACCGGGGAATCTCGGTGATCGTGGTCCCCGTCGACGGCCCCGGTGTCCGGATCCGTCCGCTGATCGCCTGGTCGGGTTACCGGACCAACGAGGTGTTCTTCGACGACGTGCGGGTACCGGTCGGCAACCTCATCGGCGAGGAGAACCGCGGCTGGTCCTATATCACCGGTGCTCTCGACCTGGAGCGGGGTGCGCTGACCAACGCAGGCGACCTGCGTCGCGCGCTCGACGAGTTGCAACTGCTGGCACGCATGCCACGGCGCGACGGCACCGTCCCGATCGACAACGCCGGGTTCCGGCGGCGGCTGGCCCAGGCCGAGGCCGATGTCGAGGTGGCCGGGCTGATGGGCTACGAGGCCTCCTCGCTGTTGTCCGACGGGGTGATCCCGACCGTCGCAGTCAGCGTCGAGAAGGTCTTCAGCAGCGAACTACGGCAGCGCATCGCCGATTTGGGTATCGACCTGCTGGGCGCCGAAGGCCTGCTGGTGCACCGAAATCCCGAAGCCCCTGCGGGCGGACGGTTCGAGAAGCTCTACCGGTTCGCGCCGCTGATGCGCTTTGGCGGCGGCACCAACGAGGTGCTCCGAGACGTCATCGCCCAGCGCGGCAACGGCATGCCCTCCTACGGACGTTGATATGAAACTCGTTGCCTCTCAAGATGAACGCGATTTGGCTTCCAGCATGCGCGGCCTGCTGGGTGCCGGTCGCGCCGACCTGTGGGGCGACCTGGCCGCCGCGGGTGTGATGGGACTGGGTCTGCCGGAATGCTATGGCGGATCCGGTGGGACGTTATCCGACCTGGGGATCTACGCCCGTGAGGCCGGCCGGGCATTGGGCCCCGTGCGGGTGCACAGCACCACCATCGCTGGGTACGCGCTGTACGTTCTCAGTGGTGAAAAGTCCTGGGCCAGATGGCTGCCCGACCTCACGGCAGGCCGCATCGCGGGCACCACCGCGCTGTGGAACCCCAACGACGCCTCCGACGTCACCGCCAGCATGCGCGCCGACCAAGCGAAAGACGGCAGCTGGCGCCTCACCGGCACAGCCGATTTCGTCACCGACGCCGACACCGCCGACATGATCGTCGTGACCGGGTTCGACAAATCCGGAAACACGGTGGGCTTCGTCGTCCGGTTGCGCAACGAGGGTGTGACGCTGCGGTCGCTCGGGCTGATGGGTGGCCACCATACGTCGGTGGTGCGCTTCGACGATGTGCCGGTCGACGACGTACTGAACGACGGCGCCTCGCCCACGCGTGATGAGCTGCGGCGGGTAGCCAACGCCGCGGTGGCGCTGGCGTCGCTGGACCTGGTCGGTGTCGGTGAGGCCGTCATGGAGCGGACCGTGCGCTACACCACGCTGCGGCACCAGTTCGGCCGGCCGATCGCCTCCTTCCAGGCCGCTCAGCACATCGTGGCCGATATGCACATCGCGCTGTCGGCAGCGCGGCTGGCCGCCCAGTCCGCGGTGCACGCGATCGGTCAGGGCCGCACCGCGATCCGCGAAACCGCGATCGCCAGAATCCAGTCCGCCACCGCGGCCAAGTGGGCGACCCTCGACGCCCACCAGCTGCACGGCGGGATGGGCTACGTCGTGGAGACCGATCTGTACCTGTGGTCGGAACGGGCCAGGGTGCTGTCCACACTGGGTGGCGGTGCCGACATCGCCGCCGCCTGGCTTGACGACGACGTGGTCAGCCGCGCGGCGGTCGGGGATCGGTTGCGGCGCAAGGACGGCCAATGACCTCTGACCTCATCGACGCGGAGACCGCAGCGCGGGTGGGCACGGTCGCCGCCATTGCCACCGGCGAGGTGATCCGCCGGGACTGGCAGCGCTGGGCCGCCGTGGTCGGTGACGACAACCCGCTGTGGTTCGACCCGGACTATGCCCGCGCCAACGGCTACCGCGACGTCATCTGCCCGCCGCTGTACCTGCAGTACGCCATCCTCGGGGTCAGTGCGCTCTCCGGTCTGCGCCCCGACGGCTCGTCCGGGGCCGTTTCGGGGGGCCTCGCGTTCCCGAAGGCGCCGCGCCGGATGGCAGGCGGTGAGAGCACCACATTCCACCTGCCCGCCTACCATCGCGACGAGATCGAAATGGTGCGGACCATCGAATCAGTTGTCGAAAAAGAAGGCCGCTCAGGGCGATTCGTTCTGGTCACCTGGCACACCGTCTACCGCAACCAGCATGACGAACTGGTGGCCGAGGCCTCCACCTCGATGATTGCGCGACCATGACCCAGCTGTTCTTCGACGATGTCACGCCGGGCGATGAACTGCCGGAGCTGACGGTCACCGTCGACGAGACGCAGATGTTCTTCTTCAGCGCAGCCACCTACAACGGGCACCGCATCCACTACGACAAGGACTGGGCCCGCGGCAAGGAGGGCTACGACGACATCCTGGTGCAGGGCCCGCTGCAGGCCGCACTGCTGGCCCGCGCGATCACCGACTGGATCGGCGGCCGTGGCCGGCTGGTCGACTACTCGGTGCAGAACCGTGGCGTGGCGTTTCCCGGTCAGCCGCTGACGTTCGGCGGGACCGTCACGGGCAAGCGGGTAGATGCCGGCCGGGGCCTTGTCGATCTCGACATCGCCGGACGACGGGAATCCGACATCCTGATGCCCGGTACCGCAACCGTGGAACTGCCTCGACGCCTTGGGGATTCCTGATGCGACTGGCCGGCGAGGCGGCGATCGTCGGGATCGCCGAGCTGCCAGCCGAACGCAAGCCGACCCGGCCCGAACTGTTCACCCTCGACCAGTACGCCGCATTGACCAAGCTGGTGCTCGACGACGCCGGACTCGACGCGGGTGTGGTCAACGGGTTGATCTCGCATGGGCTCGCCGAATCGGACATGTTCGTCCCGGCCACCCTGTCCGAACACCTCGGGCTGCCGATCGATTTCGGTGAACGGGTCGATCTCGGCGGGGCGACCTCGGCCGCCATGGTGTGGCGCGCCGCCGTGGCCGTCGAGTTGGGGCTCTGCGACGCGGTCCTGGCGGTGCTGCCCGGTTCGCGCAACGTCCCGCGCTCGGCGCGCCTGGCGCCGGTCGTGCCGAGTTGGTATGGGGCGTCGAGCAACAACTACGGCTCCCCGCAGGCCGAGTACGAGATCCCGTACGGCAACGTCGGGCAGAACGCTCCGTTCGCGCAGATCGCGCAACGCTATGGCGCCCAGTACGGCTACGACCCGTCGGCGCTGGCGAAGATCGTGGTGGATCAGCGCACCAACGCCTGCGCCCACCCGGGCGCGGTGTTCCACGGCACGCCGATCACCGAAGCCGACGTGCTGGACAGCCCGATGATCGCCGATCCCATCCGCATGCTGGAGATCGTGATGCCGGTCCACGGCGGCACCGGGGTGCTGATCGCCAACGCCGACCTGGCACGTAAGTCGCGCCATCGGCCGGTGTGGATCAAGGGTTTCGGTGAGCACATCTCGTTCAAGACCACGACCTACGCCCAGGATCCGATGGTCACCCCGATCGCCCGCTCGGCCCAGCGGGCCTTCGCGATGGCGGGGCTGAGCCCGGCCGACGTCGACATCGCCTCGATCTACGACTGCTACACAATCACCGTGCTGATGACTCTGGAGGACGCCGGCTTCTGCCCGAAAGGTCAAGGCATGACGTGGATCAAGGAGCGGGACCTGACCTTCCGCGGTGACTTCCCGCTCAACACCGCAGGCGGCCAGCTGTCCTATGGGCAGGCCGGGATGTCGGGGGGTATGCACCACGTCGTCGACGCCGCCCGCCAATTGATGGGGCGCTCGGCGGCCGCGCAGGTCCCGCACGCCAACACCGCCTTCGTCGCAGGCACCGGCGGCATCATGAGCGAGCAGGTCGCGCTGGTGCTGGGAGGCGACTGATGGCCGAACCGATGCCGATACCCGAACCCACCCCGGTGTCCCAACCGTTCTGGGACGGGCTGGCCGCGCACCGGATCCTGATCCAGTACTCGCCGTCGAGCGGACGCTATGTGTTCTATCCGCGTACGCTGGCCCCCGGCACCCTGGCCGATGACTTGCAGTGGCGCGAAATCGACGGTGCGGCAACGCTGTACACCTACACGGTCGGGCGCCGCCCGACCGGGCCGCCATGGGCCGATGCGTTGCCGCAGCTGCCCGCGGTGGTGCAGTGGGACGTCGGTCCGCGGTTCTCCACCGAGCTGGTCGATGTCGAACCCGCCGACGTCCGGATCGGAATGCGGGTCACCCCGGTGTTCTGCGACCTCCCCGACAGCGGCATGACCCTGTTGCGCTACCGCCCCGCAGACACATGATCGACACCGTCCAGAAGCTGTTGCGCGGCCGGATCGATGACGACTCCATCGCGGTGATCTCACCCGACCGCAGCTGGACCTGGCGCGAGTACCTCGCCGAGGCGAGTGCTGAAGCCGCCGCACTGCTGGCCATGACCGACCCGGACCGGCCGCTGCATATCGGTGCACTGCTGACGAATTCACCGGCCTACGTGCGTTCGATGGCCGCGGCCGCACTCGGCGGCTATGTGTTGTGCGGGATCAACACCACGCGCCGGGGCGAGGGTCTGGTCTCCGACATCCGCCGGTCGGACTGCCAACTGCTGCTGGTCGACACCGATTACGCCGGGCTGCTCGACGGGCTCGACCTCTCGGGCGTCACGGTGCTCGACGTGACGGGCCCGCGCTACGCCGAGGCGGTAGATGCCGCGGAACCCCTTGTCCCGCATGAGGTCAGCGGTACCGACCCGTTCATGATGATCTTCACATCCGGCACCAGCGGTAACCCCAAGGCCGTGCCGTTCGCCCATGCGATGAGCGTCATGTGCGGCCTGAGCCTGGTCGCTCAGATGGACATCACCGCCGCCGACGTCTGCTATCTGGCGATGCCCTTGTTCCACTCCAACGGGGTGGCCGTTGGCTTTTCGGTCGCGGTGTCGGCGGGGGCGGCGATGGTGCCGGTGAAATTCTCCGTGTCGCGGTTACTTCCGGACCTACGCCGCTACGGCGTCACCTTCATGAACTATGTCGGCAAGCCGCTCGCGCTGGTGCTGGCCACCCCCGAGCAACCCGACGACGCCGACAACCCGCTGCGCGTCATGTACGGCAACGAGGCCACCGAGCGGGACATCGCCGAATTCTCTCGGCGTTTCGGCTGTCGCATCATGGACGGCTTCGGTTCCAGTGAGTTCGCCGTCGTCGTCGTCCGCGAGAACGGCACCCCGCCGGGATCGATCGGCAAGGGCTGGGGTGGTGTGGCGATCTATCACGCCGACACCGTGACCGAGTGTGCCACAGCCGTTTTCGACGGCAACGGCGCACTGGCCAATACCGACGAGGCGGTCGGGGAGCTGGTGAACACCACCGGATCCGGCCCCTTCGCCGGCTACTACAACGACCCGGCGGCCACCTCCGAACGTCTGCGCCACGGCATGTACTGGACCGGCGACCTCGCCTACAAAGACGCCGACGGCTGGATCTATCTGGCCGGCCGGACCTCGGACTGGATGCGGGTGGACGGCGAGAACATGGCCGCCGCCCCGATCGAACGGATCCTGCTGCGGCTTCCGCAGCTCAACCAAGTGGCCGTCTACGCCGTGCCCGACGAGCGGGTGGGCGACCAGGTGATGGCCGCAATCGTTCTGCGCCAAGAGCAGTCGCTGACGCCGGAGCAGTTCGAGGCATTCCTGGCCGAGCAGGCCGACCTGTCACCGAAGGCCTGGCCGCGCTTCGTCCGCATCAACGCCGACCTGCCGCAGACCGCCACCAACAAGATCCTCAAGCGGGAACTGAGTGCGGCCGGGGTGACCGCGCAGGGCGGCGTGCTGTGGGAGCGTCCGGCCCGCGGCAATTTCTACCGCGAGCAGACATAAAGGACTCCGACACGCCGGGGTTTCGGGACCGTTTGCGTCTGCTCGCGCAGGAAAGTCAGCGCGCGAACATCAACGCGCGCTTGACCTCCTGGATCGCCTTGGTGACCTCGATACCGCGCGGGCAGGCATCGGTGCAGTTGAACGTCGTGCGGCAGCGCCACACCCCGTCGACCTCGTTGAGGATGTCCAGCCGCTCGGCGGCCCCCTCGTCGCGGCTGTCGAAGATGAACCGGTGGGCGTTGACGATCGCGGCAGGCCCGAAGTACGACCCCTCGCTCCAGTAGACCGGGCAGCTGGTGGTGCAGCAGGCGCACAGAATGCACTTGGTGGTGTCGTCGTAGCGGGCCCGGTCGGTCGGGCTCTGAATGCGCTCACGGGTGGGCGGGTTGCCCGAGGTCATCAGGTAGGGCTTGACCGCACGGTAGGCGTCGAAGAACGGCTCCATGTTGACCACGAGATCTTTCTCGACGGCCAGGCCCTTGATCGGCTCGATGGTGATGGTGAGCGGCTTGTCCTTCTTCGGCAGCAGGTCTCGCATCAGCACCTTGCAGGCTAACCGGTTAACCCCGTTGATCCGCATGGCATCCGAACCGCACACCCCGTGTGCGCACGAGCGGCGGAACGTCAGTGTGCCGTCCAGATAGCTCTTCACGTAGATCAGCAGGTTCAGCAGCCGGTCGCTCGGCAGGCAGGGCACCCGGAAGCTCTGGTAGCCGGCGCTGTCGGGATCTTCGGGGTTGAACCGCGCGATCTTCATCGTCACCATCACCGCCCCGTCGGGGATCGGTGGCAGCACGGGATCTTTGCGCTCAGGTGCGATCGTCATCAGGCGTCCTTCTCCATCAATACCGTCGCTCCATCGGCTCATAGCGGGTCTGCACAACGGGTTTGTAGTCCAGCCGGATATCGCTCAGCAGATCCAGACCGTCCTTGTACGCCATCGTGTGCCGCATGTAGTTGGTGTCGTCGCGGTTGGGGTAGTCCTCGCGGGCATGCCCGCCGCGGGATTCCTTGCGGTTCAATGCGCCGACGACGGTGACCTCGGCCAACTCCAGCAGGAAGCCCAGTTCGATGGCCTCCAGCAGATCGCTGTTGTAGCGCTTTCCCTTGTCGTGCACGGTGATTCGGGAATACCGTTCCTTCAGGGTGTGGATATCGGTGAGCGCCTGCTTGAGTGTTTCCTCGGTGCGGAACACTGCGGCGTTGTTGTCCATCGACTGCTGCAGCTCACCGCGGATGTCGGCGACGCGCTCGTTGCCGTGCTCGCTCAGGATGTCGGAGACCCAGTTCACCACCGTGCCGGCCGGCGCCTCGGGCAGGTCGACGAAGTCGTGGGCAAGAGCGTAGTTAGCCGCGGAGATGCCTGCGCGGCGGCCGAACACGTTGATGTCCAACAGCGAGTTGGTGCCCAGCCGGTTGGCGCCGTGCACCGACACGCACGCGCATTCGCCTGCGGCGTAGAGCCCCGGCACCGTTGTGGTGTTGTTGCGCAGCACTTGTCCGGTGATCGTGGTCGGGATGCCGCCCATGACGTAGTGGCACGTCGGGTAGACCGGAACCAGTTCCTTGACCGGGTCCACACCCAGGTACGTGCGGGCGAACTCGGTGATATCGGGCAGCTTGGCCTCGAGCACGTCCTCGCCGAGGTGCCGCACGTCGATGTAGACGTAATCCTTGTGCGGGCCCGCGCCGCGGCCTTCGAGCACTTCGAGCACCATCGAGCGCGCGACGATGTCACGGGGGGCCAGGTCGACGATCGTGGGGGCGTAGCGCTCCATGAACCGTTCGCCCTCACCGTTGAGCAGTCGGCCGCCCTCGCCGCGGACGGCCTCGGAGATGAGGATTCCCAGGCCGGCCAGACCGGTCGGATGGAACTGGTGAAACTCCATGTCTTCCAAGGGAAGTCCCTTGCGGAAGACGATGCCCAAGCCGTCGCCGGTCAGCGTGTGGGCATTCGAGGTGGTCTTGTACATCCGGCCCGAGCCACCGGTGGCGAAGACGATGGCTTTGGCGTGGAAGATATGGATGTCTCCGGTCGCCAGCTCGTAGGCGATGACGCCGGTGGCCACCGGACCGCTCGGGGTCTGCGTCAAAGCCAGGTCAAGGGCATAGAACTCGTTGAAGAACTGCACGTCGTGCTTGACGCAGTTTTGGTAGAGCGTCTGCAGGATCATGTGGCCGGTGCGGTCGGCGGCGTAACAGGCGCGGCGCACCGGTGCCTTGCCGTGGTCGCGGGTATGCCCGCCGAAGCGGCGCTGGTCGATGCGGCCCTCGGGGGTGCGATTGAACGGCATCCCCATCTTCTCGAGGTCGAGCACCGCGTCGATGGCTTCCTTGCACATGATCTCGACGGCGTCCTGGTCGGCGAGATAGTCGCCACCCTTGACGGTGTCGAAGGTGTGCCACTCCCAGTTGTCCTCTTCGACATTGGCCAGTGCGGCGCACATGCCGCCCTGGGCCGCGCCGGTGTGTGAACGCGTCGGATACAGCTTGGTCAGCACCGCGGTCCGCACCCGCGGGCCCGCCTCGACGGCAGCGCGCATGCCTGCTCCGCCTGCGCCGACGATGACCACGTCGTAGCGGTGTTCGGTAATCATTTTCGCCTCGGACTCAGGAGATGTTCGGATCGAAGGTCAGCAGCACGTAGGTCCCCACCACCAACACGATGAGTAGTGAGACCACCAACAGCGAGTTGAGCCAGAACTTGGTGGAGTCCTTGCGTGCGTAGTCGCCGATGATCGTGCGGATCCCGTTGCCGCCGTGCAGCTGAGCCAGCCACAACAGCAGCAGATCCCAGGTCTGCCAGAACGGCGAGGCCCAGCGCTGGGCGACGTAGTTGAAGTCGATGCGGTAGACGCCGCCGTCCCACATCAACCCGATGAACAGGTGTCCCAGCGCCAGGAAAATCAGGACGACGCCCGAGAACCGCATGAACAGCCAGGCGTACTTCTCGAAGTTGGGCATACCGCCACGGCGGCGCGGGGTGCGCGGATTGTCCAGCCCGGCCGGACGGTCGTGGCTGCGCTCCAGGATGGGGGCCGGCGGGCCGAGCCGGTTCTCCGGCGCGCTCACAGGAATCGCTCCGCCATGTGCATGCCGATGATCACCAGCGACGGCACCATCACCAGCAGCCAGACCCCGGCCACCGCCCACAGCATCTGGCGCTGATAGCGCGGTCCCTTCCACCAGAAGTCGATGAGGATGATCCGCACGCCGTTGAGTGCGTGATAGAGCAGTGCGGCCACCAGGCCGATCTCCATCAGTCCGACGATCGGCGACTTATAGGTCTCGACCACCTCGTTGTAGGCCTGCGGGCTGACCCGGACCAGAGCGGTGTCGAGGACGTGGACGAACAGGAAGAAGAAGATCGTCGCGCCGGTGATGCGGTGCAGCACCCACGACCACATTCCGGGGTCGCCGCGATAAAGAGTGCGCCGTCGTCGAGTCGACTTATCGCGCGGGCCCGGCACGACCGGTGCCGCTGTACTCATCAGCGCCTCCAACACCATCGCCATAGTTTGGGTGGACTCTAACGCCGTTTATGGGGTGCAAAGAACTACCGTGCAGAGATAAGAGGCGGCTACGGGTGCCGATTTGGGCCGGGTAGCCGCCGCTGGGCAAGTCCTGTTAGGCGGTTGGTGAATGCATTCAGTACGGGTGTGGTGAGTGACACATGGTTGCCGAAAACGAATGGAAATTATTGCGTACCAAGGCTATTGGGGTATCCCGTCATGCCTACGCGCCGTACTCGGGGTTTCCGGTCGGGGCGGCCGGCCTGGTTGACGACGGCCGCGTCGTCACCGGCTGCAATGTGGAAAATGTCTCATATGGCCTAGGTCTCTGTGCCGAATGCGCAGTGGTCTGCGCCCTGATTTCCGGCGGCGGCGGACGGCTGCTCGCGGTGGCGGTGGTGGATGCCACCGGGGCGGCCTTGATGCCGTGCGGACGCTGCAGGCAGCTGCTTCTCGAACACGGTGGGCCGGAGCTGCTGGTCGATCACGCACGCGGCCCGCGCCGGCTGGCGGAGCTGTTGCCGGACGCCTTCGGTCCCGACGATCTGGCGCGGGTGGAGCGGGAAAAGCCGTGACGGAGTTCACATTCGACGCTCCCACGGTCATCCGGGCCAAGCGCGACGGCTTCCGGTTGACCGACGAGGCCATCGACTGGGTGATCGACGCGTACACCCATGGCGGGGTGGCCGACGAGCAGATGTCGGCGCTGCTGATGGCGATCTTCCTGCGTGGGATGGATCGCGGTGAGATCTCCCGGTGGACGACCGCGATGATCGCCTCGGGCGAGAAGCTGGACTTCAGCGATCTGCGCCGCGACGGTCGTCGGGTGCCCACGGTGGACAAACACTCCACCGGTGGAGTGGGCGACAAGATCACCATTCCCCTGGTCGCCGTCATCGCGGCATGCGGTGCGGCGGTTCCGCAGGCCGCGGGCCGCGGTCTCGGGCATACCGGCGGCACTCTGGACAAGCTGGAGTCGATACCCGGATTCACCGCCGAGATCACCAAAACCCAAGTCCGTCAGCAGTTGTTGGAGATCGGGGCGGCCATCTTCGCTGCCGGCGAGCTGGCACCCGCGGACCGCAAGATCTATGCACTGCGCGATGTCACGGGCACGGTGGAGTCGTTGCCGTTGATTGCCAGTTCGGTGATGAGCAAAAAGCTGGCCGAGGGCGCCGACGCTCTGGTGCTCGATGTGAAGGTCGGCCGCGGGGCGTTTCTGAAGACCGAAGCCGAATCCCGGGAACTGGCGGCCACGATGGTGGAGCTGGGTCTGGCCCAAGGTGTGCCGACGCGGGCCGTGCTGACCGATATGGACATCCCGCTGGGCCGCGCGGTCGGCAACGCCATCGAGGTCGCCGAGTCCCTGGAGGTGCTCGCCGGGGGCGGCCCCGACGACGTTGTGGAGCTGACCATCCGCTTAGCGGTCGAGATGCTGGATCTTGCCGGCATCGACGGCCGCGACCCCGCGCAGACACTGCGCGACGGCACCGCGATGGACCGCTTCCGGGCACTCGTTGCCGCCCAGGGCGGTGATGTTCACGCACAGCTTCCGATCGGTAGTCATTCCGAGACCGTGCTGGCACCTCGAGGCGGCACAATGGGGGACATCAACGCGATGGCAATGGGGCTGACGGTGTGGCGGCTCGGCGCTGGCCGGGCCCACCCGGGCGAACGCGTGCAATCCGGCGCAGGCGTGCGCATCCACCGCCGCCCCGGCGAGCCGGTTTCCGCTGGTGAGCCACTCTTCACGCTGTACACCGACAACCCGCAGCGGCTGCCCGCCGCCATGGGCGAACTCGACGGGTCCTGGTCCGTCGTCGACACCTGCCCACCGGCTGGATCTATCCCCGGGTCGCTGCGCTCCTGCCCGCCGGTACGCCCCCTGATCATCGATCGGATTGGCTGATGCCCACCCCGCTGACCCTCGCGATGATCGGCCGGGCGCCCAAGGCGCTGCTGCACGATCACCTCGACGGCGGGCTGCGCCCGGCCACCGTCCTCGAGATCGCCGAGCAGATCGGCTACGACGGCCTGCCCGCCACCGACGAGGCCTCGCTGGCCGCCTGGTTTCGCACCGCGGCCCACAGTGGGTCGCTGGTGCGCTATCTGGAACCGTTCGCGCACACCGTCGCTGTCATGCAGACCGCCGAGTCGCTGCACCGGGTCGCCTTCGAATGCGTCGAGGACCTGGCCGCCGACAACGTGGTGTACGCCGAGGTGCGCTTCGCCCCCGAACTGCACATCGATGGCGGGCTGTCCCTCGACGAGGTAGTGGATGCGGTGCTGGCCGGTTTCGCCGACGGCGAGAAGGCCGCAGCCGCGGCCGGTCGTCCGATCGTGGTGCGTTGCCTGGTGACCGCGATGCGTCACGCCGCCCGATCCCGGGGGATCGCCGAACTGGCGATCCGGTTCCGCGACAAGGGAGTGGTGGGATTCGACATCGCCGGCGCCGAGGCCGGCTACCCGCCGACGCGTCACCTCGACGCGTTCGAGTACATGCGAACCAACAACGCGCGCTTCACCATTCACGCCGGTGAGGCGTTCGGCCTGCCGTCGATTCACGAAGCCCTTGCCTACTGCGGAGCCGATCGCCTCGGCCATGGCGTCCGCATCGTGGACGATATCGAGGTGCTGGCCGACGGCACGGCCAGGCTGGGGCCGCTGGCCGCGATCCTGCGCGACAAACGGATTCCGCTGGAGATGTGCCCGAGTTCCAATGTGCAGACCGGCGCGGTGGACAGTATCGCCAGCCATCCCTTCGACCTGCTGGCCCGGCTGCGATTCCGGGTCACGGTCAACACCGATAACCGATTGATGAGCGACACCACGATGAGCCAGGAGATGCTGCGGCTGGTCGAGGCATTCGGCTACGGCTGGAGTGATCTCGAGCGCTTCACCATCAACGCGATGAAGTCGGCGTTTATCCACTTCGACGAGCGCCTGGCCATCATCGACGAGGTGATCAAGCCGCGCTATGCCGTGCTGATCGGCTGACGCGACCTAGATGTGGCCCGGCATTCCCGGCATACCGCCGGTCATCGGCATTTCCGGCACGTGCGGGGGCGGCGGTGGTGGCGGCGGAGGAGCCGGGGTGAACGGGCTGCCCACACATGCCGCATAACCGGGCATGGCCGCGCATTGGGGGTCGAGCGGGCTCACCGGCGGCCCCTGCCAGTAGGGCCCTCCCTGACACGCGGCGTACCCGGGGAATTGCAGGCACGCGGGGTCTTGCGGACCGGTGGGAAGGTCCTGATCGGGGTCGTCGAGCGGCAGTGGCGCCCCCGTTGTGGCTAACACGATCAGCGCGCCGGCCGCAGTGACCATCCAGCTCATCTGCCACTCCCATTTTGTTTGCTCCATCGTGGCATACGGCTGTTCTCGCCGCGCTTAGTTCTCGAAGCGGGCGTACGATCCGACTCGCGGGCCTGCGCTCGCCACGAATTGTCTCGTCACCTCGTGATACATGTCCGCGCGTTTGCGCGATGTAACTTGGTGTGATGTCCAAGCGCGCCGTTTTCAAGGGCGTGTCAGCACGTAGGTTCTTCACGGGCTTGGGTCGGGCGATCGTTCACCACCCACTGCTCGTGATCGCCGCTTGGCTAGTTCTGGCGGGCGCCCTGGTGGCCCTCATCGCCCCGTTGTCCGTCGTCGCGGCCCGCAACCCCCCGGATTTCCTGCCCCAAGATGCTCCGGTGCTGGTCTCCGCCCACAAGATGCAGGAGGCCTTTCACGAGGCGAACGCGGGCAATTTCGCCGCGGTCATCCTCAGCAACGAGAACGGCCTGACGCCGGCCGACGAGGACACTTACCGCAGGATCGTCGACAAGCTGAAGGCCGACACCAAGCACGTCACGTCGCTCCAGGATTTCGTGCACATCCCGGAACTCAAAGAGGTGATGACCAGCAAGGACGGGAAGGCCTGGAACCTGCCGGTGAGCATGTCCGGCACGATGGGCGCCCCGGACGGCCAGGAGGCGTATCGCGCTGTCTTCAAAGCCGCCAACGAGGAGAGCAAGAATTCGTCGCTGAAGGTCAATGTGGTGGGCGGCGCCTCCACGCTCGAGGACTTGACCGTCATTGGCGCTAACGACCAGCACATGATCGAAATCGCGACAGTCGGGCTGGTGTTCGCGATCTTGGTCATCGTGTATCGCAGCCTGGTCGCCATGCTGATGCCTTTGCTCACCATCGGCGTCTCGCTTGTGGTTTCCCAGCAGACCGTGGCCGGCCTCGGTGAACTCGGGTTGGGGCTGGGCCCGCAGACGATCATGTTGATGACCGGCATGGTCATGGGCGCTGGTGTCGACTACGGCGTCTTCCTCTACAGCCGATATCAGGAGCTCACCAAGACCGGGTTGGCGTCTGACGATGCCCTGGTGGAAGCGCTGGCCTCGATCGGTGAAGTGATCGCCGGCTCGGCGGGCACCGTCGCCATCACCTTCCTGGGGATGTCCTTCACCAAACTGGCGATCTTCTCGAGCGTCGGCCCGGCCCTGGCGGTGACCATCTTCGTCGGCTTCCTGGCATCGATCACCCTGCTCCCGGCATTCATCGTGCTGGCCGGCCGGCGGGGCTGGATCAAACAGCGGCGCGACGTCACCGGCCGGTTCTGGCGGCGCTCCGGCGTGATGATCGTCCGCCGGCCCGTCCTGTTGCTGACGACCAGCGTGCTGATCCTGGGCGCGCTGGCCGCCACCACGGCGGTGATGAACTTCAACTACGACGACCGCAAGAACCTGCCGCAGGATTCCGCGAGCAACCACGCCTACGAGGTGATGGACAGGCACTTCCCGATCAGCAGCACGCTGCAGCAGTTCTTGTTCATCCAATCCCCGAACGATCTGCGTTCCCCCAAGGCGCTGGCCGATATGGAGCAGATGGCGGCACGTATCGCGCAGCTGCCCGATATCGACATGGTCCGTGGCATCACCAGGCCCACCGGCCAGGTGCTCGAGCAGGCCAAAACGACCTATCAGGCCGGTGAAGTGGGCAGCAAGCTCGGTGACGCGTCCAATCTGATCCACACCAACGACGACAACCTCAGCCTGCTGTCGGGTGGTGCCGGCAAGATGGCCGACGTCCTGGGCCAAATCCGCACCCAGGTGGTGGGATCGATCGCCAGTGTTCGCGGGCTGACCAGCGCGCTGGACGCCATGTCGCAGAAATACGGTGGGTCCAAGACGCTGGACCAGATCGACAAGACCGCCTCGCTGGTGACCAACATGCGGACCCTGGGCGACTCGCTGGGCGTCAGCATCCTTCGGGTGACGAGCATCAGCGACTGGGCCACTCCGATGGTGCTCGCGCTGAATGTCAGTCCGCAGTGCGATGCGGATCCGGCCTGCGTGGCCTCACGTTCGGACCTTCAGAAGATCGTCGATGTCAGTGACACCCCGGCCGTCCATGCCATCGAGGCGTTTGCTCGAGAACTGTCACAGACAGACGGGTCGCAGAAGCTCGACGAGTCGGTCCGCGCGCTGAGCCAGGATGTGCAGAAGGCCACGGCGGCCGCCCGTGCGCTCGGGGTCGGCCAACCAGGTGGTGTCGAGAAGAAGCTCAACGAAGCGGTGACCGGTGCCAACCAGCTTGCCGACGCCAGTCGTCAACTCGCGGTGGGTGTTCAGGTGCTCGTCGACCAGACCAGGAATCTGGGCGCCGGCCTGGATCAGGCCTCGGGGTTCCTGTTGGCGATGAAGCGGGAGGCGGCCGACCCGCCGATGTCGGGCTTCTACATCCCGCCACAGGTCTTGACGATGGACGAGTTCAAGAAGGCCGCCGCGTTGTTCGTCTCCGAAGACGGCCATTCGGCGCGCTATCTGATTCAGACGGCGCTCAATCCGTTCGGCATCGCGGCGATGGATCAAACCAAGGTGATCGTCGACACCGCGAACGCCGCGCGGCCCAATACGCAGTTGGCGGGTGCCGAGATCTCGATGGTGGGGTACTCGTCGATCAACGCCAACATCCGGGACTTCTACGACTCCGACTTCGTCTACATCTTGTTCATGACGCTGGTCGTCGTCTTCCTGATCCTGTTCGTGTTGCTGCGCTCGGTCGTCGCGCCCCTGTATCTGGTGCTGTCCGTGATTCTTTCGTACGGCGCTGCGTTGGGTATCGGGGTTGTGGTATTCCAATTCATCCTGGGCCAGGAATTGTCTTGGGGCGTACCGGGAATCGCGTTCATGGTGCTCGTCGCCGTCGGCGCCGACTACAATCTGCTGTTGATCTCGCGCATCCGCGACGAGGCGAAATACGGTGTGCGCTCAGCAGTTATCCGTACGGTCGGGGCTACCGGCGGGGTGATCACCTCGGCGGGCTTGATCTTCGCGGCGTCGATGATGGCGCTGACCGTCAGCAGCATTCTCACGGCAGCTCAGATCGGCTTCGTTATCGGCGTCGGTCTGCTGCTGGACACGTTCCTGGTGCGCACCCTCACGGTGCCTGCGGCGGCCGTGTTGGTCGGCGATGCCAACTGGTGGCCCTCCAAGCCGCCGCGCGTCAAGATCGAGGCTGCGAAGGCGGCTGCCGCTGCCGCCGCTGCGGCTTCCGTCGCGGCGCCCGTGGCGGTGCTCGACCATGAATTCGACGACGAGACCGTGGCCGAGGAGCTGCCGGAGGAATTCGACGAGGCGATCGACGAGGACGAGCCTCCTACCGACCTGCACCTCGAAGCCGAATAGCCGACGCAGGCAGCCAGGGGACGGCCCGGGCGGCCCAGCTAACGAGGTTGTCCGCGACGGCGTCTTCGAGCCGGTAGCGGGTGTTCACCGGATCGGGCTCCCACAGCGATGAGATCACCTGGGCGAGCCCGTCGATCCGCAGCACGTTGAACTCGGAATCGTCTTCGAGCCCCATGGCGTTTATGGCCGCGTGATGCGGAAGGTCTATCGTCATCGGCGTCGCGAGCCCGTCGATGGCGAACCCGGCAAGGCCGCTGTCGTCCTGCAGGCGAACAAGCTTGGCGCCCTGGACATCTGGGATCGCGTAGCCCATCGGATGTCCGGTCAGGGCGCCCTTGCTGCCGGTGACGGTGAAGGATCCCTCGCCCTGCCGGTACGGCTCGCGAACCTCGCCGGTCTTCCCGCCGCGGAACCGGTAGTCGATGTTGACGCCACCTGGAACACGCTGACTGCGGGCCGAACTCGGCGGCAGCAGGTCCAGCCAGGACCTCAGCAGCGCCAACGCGTGGTAGCGATATCCCATCTCCGACATCGAGATTCGGCTGACGTCGCCGAGTGCACCGGACCGGATGACGTCGCCGACCAGACGGTACTGCGGCATGTTCATGAAGTCTTCGCCGACCCGGATCTGCGACCACTTCCGGAATTGTGTCAGGCGAGCAAGATCGTCGAGCCGCCCAACGCCGGGGGTATCGATCACCAAAGCCGCCCCGGGCGCCAGGTGGGCAATCGACTTCAGGACGGCGACGTTGTTGGTCACCGTCACCGACACCAGCGCGATGTCGATGTCTCCCGGGCGCAAGACCCGTGGGTCCTCGATGGCCTGCACACCCCACCGCTCACCGGCGCGGCGTGCGTTGTCGTAAGTCCGAGAATGGATTCCGACGACCTCGATATGAGAATCGAGCAGATTCAACGCCGGAAGAAAGGCGTTGCGGACTCGGTATCCGGAACCGACGACGAGCGCCCGCAGCCGGTTACTGGGCTGGGTCACACAACGCCCGCGGCGGCCAGCACTCGAAAACCGACGGTCTGGGCGCGGATGTAGGTCGCCTGCGCCCGTGACAGTTCGTTCTTCGTGGTCGGCGGCAGCGGGGTGCCTGCCGGAATCTCGCCGCGATCCTGCAGCGGGGTGGTGGTTCCCACCCGGCGCTCGTCGATGAGGGCGAGCAAGGCCGGATCGGTCAGGTGAGGGCGGGCGTCCTGAAACTCGGGCAACCCGATCCGGTCGTTCGGCAGGCCGGCGGGCTGGAACGAAACCTTCAGGACGCGCCGGCGCAGCGCACCACGGTTCGGTGACGCGCGGTGGAAGTAGGAGCGGTTCCACATCGCTGCGGTGCCGACCGGGCCGACCAGCTGCACCGCGTCGCCGCCGGCACGCATGCCGTTGTTGGGGCGATGCGGGTAGAACTCGAACGCGCCATCGCCCTCGCCGACCGGCGACAGCAGGATGAAGATGCTGATGAAGGACGGGAAATCGGGGGTGTAGGCGCCGATCGTCTCGGTGTCGCGATGCCAGCCCAGCGGCTTGTCGCGGTGAATGTGCGGCCGGCCCTGGTTGGCGGCGATCTCGTAGCTATGGCAGTGGTACAGCAGGGCTGAGGGGTGAATGCCGGCGATCACCTGACGAACGGGTTCGCTGAACAGCTCCGCGAAGATACCGGTCTCGGCCAGCGCGTCCGCGCTCGCGTACGACCGTCGCTCACCGTCGGTTCCCGCGAAGATCGGATCGAGCCGGCGATTCCAGTCTTCGACCATCTCGACCGGCCAGAGTCCGGTCAAATCGGCGATGCCCTGGTTTGCCAGCAGGTCAGACAAAGTCAGTGTCGACGTCACCAGTGATACCTCCCTCAGCCCACGACGATAGGCCACGGCCAGCGTGGAATCGAAATCCGCGATCCACGCTACAGGCGATCGATGCTGGCTGCGAGGGCCGGAAGTCACCTGCAACCGGAAAGTGACGCGGTCGCGTTGGTGGACTACTTGGTGAAGACGAACAGCCGGTGCTGATACCCGTCGACGTTTGCCCAGTTCTCTTCGTGCTCGCTGGTGTAGCCGCGGTCACCGAAGAGCGTCCGAATATCCGCTTCGAGGTAGCTGTTCAACCAGCCCCGGCTGATGCGGTCGACGGCACCGAGCTTGGTCCGCCGGAACTGGTCGTTGCTGTCCGGGCAGCCGTAGGAGATCACCGCGCGCGGCACGAACGCCGACAGCCAGTCCAGCACCGACGGGACGTCGCGCAGGTATTCCAGAACGCCCATGATCACGGCGACGTCGTAGGTGTCCTTGCCCAGGTTGGGCAGCGGACGCTCGTTGAGATCGCAGACGATCGTTCCGGGGCCCCGGTCTACGAGATCGGACGGCGTGTAGGTGCACGACGGGTCGAGGTGCTTTTCGATGGCCCGGGTGCCTGCGCCGAATTCGATCACCCGGCTGCCGGCCGGGATCAGCTCGGCGGCGCGCGCCGTGCGCGGCTCCCAGTCGGAGTAGAGATTGCGGGTATCGGCCCAGCGCTTAACGTCGGTCTTTCGGCGCAGTGCGGCGATTATCCCCAACTTAGGGATATGGACGCGGCTCACTGAATATTCACCCCAAGGCTTGTCGTTTTCAGAAGGCTAGCATTTGGCCATCGGGCGCCAGCAGCCGGTTTGCGGGAGAAGCTACGCCGATGTCAATTAATTCCAGACGCTGGCCTTGTCGAGGCCGCATTCGACCCCGGTGCATACCTGACTGAGCACGTTTGCTGATAGAGTCTCTCAGGCCTAGTCGGGGGCGGGTGCGCCGGTTCGTCGTGCTCGGTGTTGGCGGGGAAAAGGGGAGTGGCCCGATATGCGCCTAGCAGCTCGCAGCACCGCAGTGGGAATCGCCGCACTGGCAGCGTTCCTTTCCGTGGTCTTGATGACGACCACGACCGCTGCTCTCAAGCTTCTGCTCACTGGCACAACGGTTCTCGTGATGGGCGGTACGGGCCATTCGCTGTCCCCTGCGGAGGATACGAACGCGTTCGTCGAGAACTACATCGCCAGTGCCGTCGGCAATTACGTCGCTCCCGCATCGACCCTGGGCACCGGTGTTCCTTCGGGTCCCTACAACGGGGTCGCCGTCGTCACCCCTGAGCAGTTCGCCCCGGACACGGGCACGTTGACCTTCGATCAGTCGGTGGCCCTTGGTCAGCAGAACCTGGACAACTGCATCAAGGGCACGTCATGCAACTACAACACCGAGGTGGGCTCGGTGGCGCCGGCCCCGGGCGACACGTTCGTGGTGTACGGCTTTTCGCAGAGCGCCACGATCGCCACCCTCGAAAAGCGGTCATTGGCAGCCGAATACGCGCCCGGCGAAGGTCCAGACGTCAGCTTCGTCCTGATCGCCAACGGAAACCGCCCGAATGGCGGCTTCTTGTCGCGCGGGCCGACCGGCGTCACCATCCCGTGGTTCCTGCAGTTCGGCGGCGCGACGTTCAGCGGCCCGACCCCGACCAATACCCAGTACGACACCGTCGACATCGCCGCCCAGTACGACGGCTGGTCGGACTTCCCGGTGAATCCGCTGAATCTTCTGGCCGACATCAACGCAATGATGGGCATCACCTATTTGCACCTCGGCGGGACCTACGACGACACCACCCTGACCGACCCGGGTGTCGTCGACCAGGGTCAGTACGGCGACACCCACTACTACCTGATCTCCACCCCGGTGCTGCCGCTGCTGATGCCGCTGAACAACCTCGGGCCGCTCGGTCACGCGCTGGCCGACACCCTGGACGCTCCACTGCGGGTGATCATCGAATCGGCGTACGACCGCAGCAAAAGCCCGGGCGAGCCGACATCGTGGAACATCTTCTACTTCGAGAATCCGGTCAAACTGACCAAGGATTTCCTCGAAGCGATTCCGGTGGGTTTGGACAACGGCCTTCAGGACCTGTTCGGTGTTCGCCCGTTCCGGACGACGCGGCCCGGGCCCTACGGTGTCGGCGGTCCTGACGTCACGTACACCACCCCCGACACGACCGACTCGTCGAGCTCGGCGGCGGCGACGGACACCGCCGCGGCGGCCAAGGATTCGGCAGCTGAGTCGACCGAGACGACGTCGACCGTGAAGAAGTCGACCGGCGGCTTCAAGCCGCGTGTGTCACTCGCGACGCCGTCGACCACGGCGACGAAGACCGCGGCCGCGGCAGCCAGCGCGGGTGACACCAAGACCGACACCAAGGCCAGCAGCGACAGCGCCAGCGACTCGACGAAGTCGTCCACGTCGTCAAAGCACAGCGGCGTCGGCTCCTCCAAGCGGGCGAAGGCCAGCGCGGGCGCGAGCTCCTAGCGCGTCATTCGCGGCGCAGCCGCGACTCCACGAAGCGCTCGATCTCTTCCCACTCCTTCACCGCGGCCGCGTACGGTCCGGCTGGGCGGGAGTTCTCCTCAGGATCGAGCACGTAGTCGACCAGCTTGCCCAGCGCGTGGTCGTCGGCCAGTAGCCGGTCGACGAGGTCCTCCTCGGCGTACTCACCGACATCGCGGACGAACTCGACCGCCAGCTCCAGCTGGTCACGGTCAATCGTGTCGGGCCCGTCGGAGATATCGTCCGACAGCCCGGTCAGCATGTAGATGTTTTCCTCGGTGACGTCGACCCGCAGCGAGCCGTCGGTGGCCGCGGTGTGGATGTCGTCGTAGGTGCTCAGGTCCGCCAGATCGTGGTCGCGCTGGTCGGCCAGCGAGCGGGCCAGCGCACGTTCCGACCCGAACACGCTGATCCTGCCGTTGCGGCCGAGGAAGATCGGCCGATCGTCGAAGTAGCAGCGCAACGTGTACACGGTGCCCGAACCGGTCGTGATGCGGACCGGATCGATACCGACCTCGGTCCAGAAGTCCGCGTCGCCACCGAGGACGACAGCGTCCTGCGGTGCCCCTACGACTTCGTCCGCTGCGGCTTCCTCGGCGTCCGCATCGTCATCCGCGTCGGTGGCATCCTCGTCGGCCGCGACGGCCGCCGTCTCTTCGACCTCTTCCTCGTACGGCTCCTCGAGTTCGTCGGCGGCCAGCTTGGCGGCTCGCTCGTCGACGTCGGGGGTGGTGATGACCTCGTCGATCGCGGACAGCACGCTGTCCCATCCGCGGCCGACGATCTCACCGACCACGCTCCAGCGCTTGAGGCCGGGCTTGCCGCTGAACTGCTCGAAGCCGCCGGAGAGCAGCCCCAGATTGGGGTTGCCGTTGAAGAACCGCGTCACCGCGGGCAGCTCGCACACCGAGCCGATCGAGGAGACGACGGCCATGGTGTTGGCCAGGGCGGTCACCGACTCCTCGGTGGGCTTCTCGGACAGCAGCTCCTCGACGGTGATCAGGTCGACCTCGCGGTCTTTCTTCGGCTCCAGCTTGTGGGCGTTCGCCGACGCGAGGTCCTCCCAGGCCGGGTGATCGGCCAGGTCGTTGTCGGTGTCCGTACGGACGAATGCGGCCAGGTCGGCCACCGACTCGAAGGCGAAGAGGTCCTCGTCCTTGCCGAGGAACGCCTCCCACTCGTCGCCGCCGTCGCGCCAGCGGGGCGCCCACAACGTGTACAGGTCACCAGCAGTCACGCCGATGCGGACCGGAACGAGCTCAGCAGCCATGCCGCACAGCCTAACGACGCTTGCTGACGGGTAGCCTGCCCCCCACTACAGTCTCTGCGCATGGATGTGCGCGTGATCGACCACCCACTGGCCAAGGCACGGCTGACCACCTTGCGCGACAAGCGCACCGATAACGCCGCCTTCCGTTGTGCCCTTGCCGACCTGACGCACATGCTGGTTTACGAGGCCACCCGCGATGCGCGCTGCGTGGACGTCACCATCCACACTCCGATGGCGCAAACCACTGGCTCACGCCTGGCCGCGCCGCCGCTGCTGGTGCCGGTGCTGCGGGCCGGGCTCGGGATGGTCGACACGGCGAGCGCGCTGATCCCCGAGGCGCAGGTGGGGTTCGTCGGTGTCGCCCGTGACGAGACCACCCATCTGCCGACGCCCTATCTGGAGTCACTGCCCGACGACCTGAGCGCCCAGCCGGTCATGGTGCTCGACCCGATGCTGGCCACCGGCGGCTCGATGGCCTACACGATCGGACTGCTGCACGATCGCGGTGCGCGCGACATCACCGTGGTGTGTGTGGTGTGCGCACCGGAAGGCATTGCCGCTCTGGAGGAAGTCGCCCCGAACGCCCGCCTGTTCACCGCCACCATCGACGACGGCCTCAATGAGATCGCCTATATCGTGCCCGGTCTGGGCGATGCCGGCGACCGCCAGTTCGGGCCGCGCTGACTACCAGTTCCGCACGGCCTGCAGAAGCGTCTCCTGCACGGCGGCCGCGCGCCTGCGTGCGTCGGCCAGATCTGTGCCGACCACCTGGCCAACCTCGGTGTAGCACTTGACTTTCGGTTCGGTTCCTGACGGTCGCACCACCACCCGAACCGAGGTCTGCCGATCGCCACCGGTGAGGAACACCGCGTCGGCCTGCTCGGCGGCGTGCACCGGGAAGCCTGCGAGCTCGGCAGGCGGCGCCGTGCGCAGACGGGTCATCATCGCCGCGACCTCGCCGGGATCGGCCACCCGTCGTGACACGGCCGCCGTGGTGTGCACGCCGTGCTTTCGGGCCAAACGGTCGAGTGTGGACGGGATCGATTCACCCTGTGCGGCAAGGTGTGTCACCAGATCGCAGATGAGCACTGCCGCGCTGATGCCGTCCTTGTCGCGGACGGCTTCCGGGTCGACGCAATGCCCGATGGCTTCCTCATAGGCGTAGACAAGGCGGTGCCCGGGCAGCTCGGCGTCGGCGCGAGCGAGCCATTTGAACCCGGTGAGGGTCGCGACGTACCGCGCGCCGTAGTCGGCGGCGATCGACGCCAGCAGCTGCGACGAGACCACGCTGCTGGCCACCACACTTGCGGCGGACTGTTCGGGCGATAGCGTGGACAGGATGTAATCGCCGAGCAGCCAACCGGTTTCGTCGCCGGACAACATCCGCCAGCCGTCGGCGGCGGGAATGCCGACGGCGCACCGGTCGGCGTCGGGGTCCAGTGCGACGGCGACGTCGGCGTCGACCTGCGCGGCCAGCTCCAGTAGTGCGTCGGCGGCGCCGGGTTCCTCCGGGTTGGGAAAGCTCACCGTCGGGAAATCGGGGTCCGGGGTGAATTGGCTTGCCACCGTGTGCACGTCGTCGAACCCAGCCGCGTGCAGGGTGCGTACCGCGAGCTCGCCGCCGACCCCGTGCATGGCCGTCAGGGCCACCCGCGGCTTGCCCCGCGTGGTTCGCCGCAGCGTGGCCGCGTGGGCAACGTAGGCGTCCACCAATGCGTCATCGCTGGGTTGCACGGGTCGGCGCTGGATCTCGTCGGCAGGCGGCGCGCCGGCGATCGCCGCCTCGATCTCGCGGTCGGTGGGGGCGATGATCTGCAGTCCGCCATCGAGATACACCTTGTAGCCGTTGTCGGCCGCTGGGTTGTGTGATGCGGTGATCTGCACCCCGGCCGCGGCGCCGGTGCACCGGACCGCGAACGCGACGATCGGCGTCGGCACCGGATGCTCCCAGGTGATCACCGAAAATCCCAGGGCGGCAAACACTTCAGCTGCCGCGGCGGCGAACTGCGCCGACCCGTGCCTTGCGTCACGGCCCACCACGACCGTCGAGCCGCCGAGGTGCTGGTCGGTCAACACCCGGGCCAGCGCCCAGCTGACCCGCAGCACCACCGCGAGATTCATCGCGTCCGGGCCGCCGCGCACCGGCCCGCGCAGGCCGGCGGTGCCGAAGGTCAGCGGCCGGGCGAAGCGGGCCGCGAGCTCGGCGGGATCCAGGGCGGCCAGCTCGGCGGCGGTGACCGGATCGGGGTCATGGGCGATCCACTCCTGCGGGGTCACGGCACCGATTGTGCCCCGCGGTCGGCGTCGGCGAGCTTGCGCAGCACCGGTGCGGTGAGCATCAGCAGGTTGACTTCCAGCTCGGAGAGGTGATCGCGCATCGACTCGTACAACCAGGCGTCGCGCTGGGCCCGATCGTGCAGCAGCAGTTCCAACCCGTCGCCGGTGAGCTCGATGAGCTGCCGGCGGCGGTCGGTGGCGTCGGGACGGCGGAAGAGCAGCCCGCGGGACTCGAGCTCGTTGATGCTGTCGGTCAGCGACTGGACCCGAACCTGTAGCCGCGCGGCGATTTCGGCCGGTGTGGTGATGCCGGCCCGGCTCACGTCACCCAGAACTTCGAGCTGACTGAGCGTCAGCCCGTTGTCGGGGCGGTGCCTGCGAAGCTGACGGGCCAGCGCCATCATGGCTTCCCGCAGCTCGGTGGCGGCGGCGGATGGCGCGATGCTTGCGGTCATATTACAAGTTATACCTTGCTAGTTAGTGACTTATCTCGCCTGAATCGCGGGTGACAGCGGGATAAAAGCAAGGGCATACTTGATATATGCGCTGGGCCTTGCTGTTGATCGTGACAATCGGGGTCACCGTGCCGCTCGACCGGCTCGGTGTCCCGTCGGCGGCCCTGTTCGCTGCCCTGCTGGTCGGTATCGTGCTGGCGATCGCCAGGCTGGCACCCGCCGGCGTGCCGCGCGTCGCGGGCCTGGCCGCCCAGGGCGGGCTCGGCGTCTACATCGGCACCATGGTGCAGTCGGACGCACTGTCGTCCCTGGGCCCGCACTGGCCGGTCGTGGTCGGTGTCGGCGTGGTCACGCTACTGCTCAGCATCGCCGCCGGGGCACTGCTCGGCATGCACCGGAGCATCACTCCGCTCACCGGCGCGCTGGCCCTGGTGGCGGGTGGGGCCTCCGGCCTGGTGGCGATCGCGCGTGAACTCGGCGGCGACGATCGCGTCGTCGCCGTCATCCAATACCTGCGGGTGGCGGTGATCACCGCGGCAATGCCCCTCGTGGTCACCCTGGTCTACCACGCCGACCGGTCGTCGCACGCGGCCGCGGCAGCGACGCAATCTCATTCAGCCCCTTGGTATTTGAGCCTGATGTTGATCGTCGCACTGGTGTTCGCCGGGTCCGTCGTCGGCCGGCTGGCCCGACTGCCCGGCTCCGGTCTGCTCGGCCCGATGGCGCTGACCATCATGGCCGAACTCGGCGGCTGGTCGTTCGGTCTGACCGTGCCGGTCTTGCTGGTGTCGGCGTCCTACATGCTGATCGGCTGGCAGGCCGGGGTGGCGTTCACCCGCGAATCGCTGCGCTCGATCGAACGGCTGTTGCCTGCCGCGCTCGGGCTGATCGTGCTGCTCAACGTCGCCACCGCGGGCCTGGGTGTGGCGCTGTCGAAGATCGCCGGGGTCAGCCTGCTCGACGGATACCTGGCCACCAGCCCGGGCGGTATCTACGCCGTGCTGGCCACCGCGGTGGAAACCGGTTCGAACGTCACGTTCATCATCGCCACCCAGGTGCTGCGGGTGCTTCTCATGCTGTTCGCCGCACCCCTGCTGGCCCGCGGTTTCGTGCGGCTGGCCTACAGGCGCGCCAGCACCGAGGCCAGCAGCGAGCCCATCGCGGTCGCCGACGCCCGACCGGCGGCCAGCACCTCGTCATGACTGAGCGGTTGGCCCGTCATCCCGGCGGCCAGGTTCGTCACAAGCGAGACCCCGAGGACCTCGGCCCCCGCCGCCCGCGCCGCGATCGTCTCGTGCACCGTCGACATACCGACCAGGTCGGCGCCGAGCGTGCGCAACATCCGGATCTCCGCAGGCGTCTCGTAGTGCGGGCCCGGCACGCCCGCATAGACGCCCTCGGTCAGGCTCGGATCGACGGAGCGGGCCAGGTCCCGCAGCCGCGGGGAATAGGCATCGACCAGATCGACGAACTGCGCCCCGACCAGCGGCGAACGGGCTGTGAGGTTGAGGTGGTCGCTGATCAGCACCGGCTGGCCCACCTGGTATTCGGGTCGAAGGCCGCCCGCGGCATTGGTCAACACCACGATCTTGGCGCCGGCTGCCCGCGCGGTGCGCACCGGATGGACGATGGTGCGCAGGTCATGGCCTTCGTAGGCGTGGATGCGGCCCAGTAGTACCAGCACGTTGTGCGAGCCGAGCGGCACCGACAGCACGCGTCCCCGATGCCCGAGTGCCGACGGGGGAGTGAAGCCGGGGATCACCGACATCGGGATCTCGGCCGCCGGTGTTCCCAGCGCCGCGGCCGCCGGTGTCCAGCCGGATCCGAGGACCACGGCGACGTCGTGGCGCTCCACACCGGTGCGCTCGGCGATCACCGCTGCGGCATGCTCGGCGTCTGGACTCACAGCCTGCGAGCCTATCTGGCAATGCGATACTTCGTGGATGCCTACCGCCACCGCGTCAACCCGCGTCGAGGACGCGGTCGCGGCGCGCCGGGGCGATCTGATCGAGCTCTCCCACGCCATTCACGCCGAGCCGGAACTCGCGTTCAACGAACACCGCAGCTGTGCCAAGGCCCAGGCGCTGGTGGCTGAGCGTGGATTCGAGATCAGTGCGGCGCCCGGTGGTTTGGACACCGCGTTCCGGGCCGACTTCGGCTCGGGCCCGCTGGTGATCGGGATCTGCGCGGAGTACGACGCGCTGCCCGGAATCGGCCACGCATGCGGGCACAACATCATTGCGGCGTCGGCGGTCGGCACCGCCCTGGCGCTGGCCGAGGTGGCCGACGAACTCGGGCTCACGGTGGCCCTGATCGGCACGCCGGCCGAGGAATCCGGCGGCGGCAAGGCCCTGCTGATCGAGGCGGGGGTGTTCGACGACGTCGCTGCCGCGGTGATGCTGCACCCCGGGCCGATCGATATCGCCGCCGCGCGCTCACTGGCGCTCTCCGAGGTGATCGTGACCTACACCGGCCGCGAATCCCATGCGGCTGTCGCGCCGCATCTGGGCGTCAACGCCGCCGACGCGGTGACCGTCGCGCAGGTGGCGATCGGGTTACTGCGCCAGCAGATGGCGCCCGGCCAGTTGGCCCACGGCATCGTCACCGAAGGTGGTTCGGCGACCAACATCATCCCCGGCCGGGCTCGGCTCCAGTACACGATGCGGGCCGTCAACACCGAATCGCTGCGGGGGCTGGAAGCCAAGATGCGCGGCTGCTTCGCGGCCGGGGCGGTCGCGACCGGATGCGAACACGAGATCGCCGAAGCCGCACCGCCTTACGCCGAGCTGACCCCCGACGTGTGGCTGGCCGAGGTGTTCCGCGACGAGATGACGAAGGTGGGCCGCAACCCGGTTCCGGTCGAGGTGGAAGCCGCAATGCCGTTGGGGAGTACGGATATGGGCAACGTCACGCAGTTGCTCCCCGGCATTCATCCGGTGGTCGGCGTCGAATCGGGCGGCGCGGTGATCCACCAGCCCGGCTTCACTGTCGCAGCGGCAAGCCCCAGCGGGGACCGCGCGGTCACCGAGGGGGCAATCATGTTGGCGCGCACGGTCGTTCGGTTGGCGCAGACGTCCGTAGAGCGGGACCGCGTGCTGGAGTTGCGGGATCGACGGGGGGTGGATCGCGGATGAGCATCGCCGACGCGTGCGAGTCCTGGCTGGCCGCGCATTTCGACGATCTGGTGGCGTGGCGCCGCCACATTCACCGCTATCCGGAGCTGGGCCGCCAGGAGTTCGCCACCACCCAGTTCGTCGCCGACCGATTGGTGGAGGCCGGGCTCAACCCCAAGGTGATGCCCGGCGGTACCGGGCTGACGTGCGACTTCGGCCCCGAACACGCGCCGCGCATCGCGCTGCGGGCCGATATGGACGCGCTACCGATGGCCGAGCGCACCGGCGCCCCCTACAGCTCGACGATGCCGAACGTCGCGCACGCGTGCGGCCACGATGCCCACACCGCGATGCTGATCGGCGCCGCAACGGCGCTGGCGTCGGCACCCGAACTTCCGGTCGGGGTGCGACTGATCTTCCAGGCCGCCGAGGAATTGATGCCCGGCGGCGCGATCGACGCGATCGCTGCCGGCGCGCTGACCGGGGTATCGCGGATCTTCGCGCTGCACTGCGATCCTCGGCTGGCGGTGGGCCGGGTCGCGATCATTCCCGGCCCGATCACCTCGGCGGCGGACTCGATCGAGATCACGTTGCACTCACCCGGCGGCCACACGTCGCGGCCGCACCTGACCTCGGATCTGGTGTACGGGATGGGCACCCTGATCACCGGGCTGCCCGGTGTGTTGTCCCGCCGGATCGACCCGCGGCACAGCACCGTGATGGTGTGGGGCGCGGCCAACGCCGGCGTCGCGGCCAATGCGATCCCGCAGACCGGGACCCTGGCGGGCACGGTGCGCACGGCCAGTCGTGATGCCTGGGTCGGCATGGAAAGCCTTGTTCGGGAGACGGTTTCAGGCCTGCTCGCCCCACTCGGTATCGAGCACACCCTGCAATATCATCGTGGCGTGCCGCCGGTGGTCAACGAGGAGCGCTCGACGCAGATCATGACGCACGCCATCGAAGCCGTCGCTCCCGATGCGTTGGCGGACACCCGTCAGTCCGGCGGCGGTGAGGACTTCTCCTGGTATCTGGAAGAAGTGCCCGGCGCGATGGGGCGCCTCGGCGTGTGGAGCGGTCGCGGAGAACAGCTCGATCTGCACCAACCGACATTCGACCTCGACGAGCGGGCGCTCGCGGTCGGCGTCCGGGTCTTGGTCAACATCGTCGAGCAGTCAGCGGGGTACTGATGAAGCTTCTGGTGACGGGCGGCGCGGGCTACGTCGGCAGTGTGTGCGCCACGGTGTTGCTGGAGCAGGGGCACGAGGTCGTGGTCGTCGACGATCTGTCGACGGGCAATGGCGACGCGGTGCCGGCCGGGGCGCAGTTCATCGAGGCCGACATGGTCGAGGTCGCGCCGAAGCTGCTCGGCGATGGATCATTTGACGGGGTGCTGCACTTCGCTGCGAAGTCGGTGGTGGGGGAGTCGGTGGCGGAGCCGGAGAAGTACTGGCACGGCAACGTCGCCAAGACCCTTGAGCTGCTGGAGGCGATGCGCGCGGCAGGCACACCCCGGTTGGTGTTCTCCTCGACCGCATCGACCTACGGCGAGCCGGAGTCGGTGCCGATCACCGAGGACGCGCCGACTCGGCCGACGAATGCCTATGGCGCCACCAAGCTTGCGATCGACCACGCGATCACGTCGTATGCCACCGCGCACGGGCTGGCCGCCACCAGCCTGCGATACTTCAACGTCGCCGGTGCCTACGCCGGCTGCGGTGAGCGCCATGCGACCGAGACGCACCTGATTCCGCTGGTGTTGCAGGTGGCCACCGGCCAGCGCCCGGAGATCCTGGTGTTCGGCACCGACTGGCCCACCCCGGATGGCACGTGCATCCGCGACTACATCCATGTTCGCGATCTGGCCGATGCTCACCTGCTCGCACTGCAGACCGCGAAGCCGGGCGAGCATCGGATTTACAACCTGGGCAACGGAACCGGATTCTCGGTTCGTGAGGTGATCGCGTGTTGTGAGCGCGTCACCGGCGGGCCGATCGCGGTGCGTGATGTCGAGCGCCGGGCCGGTGATCCGGCTGTGTTGATCGCGTCGAGCGAGAAGGCTGTCACCGAACTCGGCTGGAAGCCTCAGCACACCACCATCGACGAGATCGTGGCCGACGCTTGGGAGTTCACCCGCTCGCGGGCCTGACTAGCTGCCGCTGGTCCCCGGGCCGATGTTGCGGGCCGGACGTGTGCGCAGGTCGTGCACGTACTCCGCTGGGGCACCGGCAATCTCGGCGGCGTCCGCCATCACGCCGAGGTAGCGCGCCGAGGGCAGCCCACCCTCCCAGGCGTCCAGCACGTAGAGCCAGGCGAGCACGGGATCGGTTGTGGTGTCGGTGGATTCGCATTCGATGCGGCATCTGATCTTCTTGTGGAAGCCCAGTTCCGAGCCTTCCCACCGATCCAGGTTCTGCTCGTCGGACGGCGTCATGTCGTAGAGCACCACGAACACCTTGGAATCGGGTTCCTCGACCAGGGTCGCGAGCGCGCCTTCCCAGCCGATGTCCTCGCCGGCGAAGGTCAGCCGCCAGCCGTGCAACCAGCCCGTTCCGGCCATCGGGGAATGCGGCGCGCGCTCCAGCATCTGCTCGGGATGCATGTTGGACCCGTAGGCGGCATAGAGCGGCACGGAGGAAAGCCTAGAGCGTCCTCTCAGCGCGAGCGCGGGGAGTCGGTCAACTAACCTTGGCCGGGTGGCGACGCGGATCGTGATCATCGGTGGGGGGCCGGCGGGTTACGAGGCCGCATTGGTCGCAGCGGGGCGTGCCGAGGTGACCGTGGTGGACTCCGACGGCATCGGCGGTGCCTGCGTTCTCTTCGACTGCGTGCCGTCCAAGACGTTCATCGCCTCCACCGGGGTGCGCACCGAACTGCGCCGCGCCTCCGGCCTGGGCTTCGACATCGGCATCGACGACGCCAAGATCTCGCTGCCCCAGATCAACAACCGGGTGAAGACGCTGGCCCGGTCGCAATCCGCCGACATCGGCACGCAACTTCTGCGCGAGAAGGTCAACGTCGTCGCGGGTCGCGGTGAGCTGATCGACTCGGTGCCCGGCATGGCGCACCACCGCGTCAAGGTCACCACGCCAAACGGCCAGGGTGGCACCCTCAAGGCTGACGTGGTGTTGATCGCCACCGGCGCGAGCCCGCGCGTCCTGCCGAACGCAGAGCCCGACGGCGAGCGAATCCTGACCTGGCGCCAGCTCTACGACCTTCCTGAGCTGCCCGAACACCTGGTGATCGTCGGGTCCGGCGTCACCGGAGCCGAGTTCTGCAACGCCTACACCGAACTCGGCGTCACCGTCACGGTGGTGGCAAGTCGCGACCAGATCCTTCCGCACGAGGACAGTGACGCGGCTGCCGTGCTGGAAGAAGTCTTCGCCGAGCGCGGGGTGACGCTGGTCAAGAACGCCAGGGCGTCCTCGGTGCTCCGCACGGACGACGGGGTCAAGGTCACGATGGCCGACGGTCGCGTCGTCGAGGGCAGCCACGCGCTGATGACGGTCGGCTCGGTGCCCAACACCGCTGGTCTGGGGCTTGAACGCGTCGGTGTCGAGCTCGGGGGAGGCAACTACATCCCGGTCGACCGGGTGTCCCGGACGGCAGCGTCGGGCATCTACGCCGCCGGCGACTGCACGGGGCTGCTACCGCTGGCGTCGGTGGCGGCCATGCAAGGCCGCATCGCGATGTATCACGCACTGGGTGAGGGGGTGGCCCCGATCCGGCTGCGCACGGTGGCCTCGGCCACCTTCACCAGGCCCGAGATCGCCGCCGTCGGCGTCCCGCAAACCGCCATCGACGACGGTTCGGTGCCTGCCCGCACGATCATGCTGCCGCTGAACACCAACGCGCGGGCGAAGATGTCGCTGCTCACGCGTGGTTTCGTCAAGATCTTCTGCCGGCCGGCCACCGGCGTGGTGATCGGCGGCGTGGTGGTGGCCCCGATCGCCTCCGAACTGATCCTGCCGATCGCCCTGGCGGTGCAAAACCGCATTTCGGTGACCGATCTGGCCCAGACGCTGTCGGTCTACCCGTCGTTGTCGGGGTCGATCGTCGAGGCTGCGCGCCGCCTGATGGCCCACGACGATCTCGACTAGCCTGGGGCGTTATGAGCGACCCGATCCTTAGACCGGGCACCGGTCAGACCTTTCTCGGACCAACCGAGCGTGCGCGCGCCTGGGAGCGATTGGGCAGCGAACAGTTCGACGTCGTCGTCGTGGGCGGTGGCGTGGTCGGTGCGGGCTGCGCACTGGATGCCGCGACCCGCGGTCTCAAGGTGGCGCTCGTCGAGGCGCGGGACTTCGCGTCGGGCACGTCGAGCCGCAGTTCGAAGATGTTCCACGGCGGACTGCGCTACCTCGAGCAGCTGGAGTTCGGCCTGGTGCGTGAGGCGCTGCACGAGCGCGAGCTGTCGCTGACCACGCTGGCGCCCCATCTGGTCAAGCCGCTGCCGTTTCTGTTCCCGCTGACCAAGCGGGTGTGGGAGCGGCCGTACGTCGCGGCGGGTATCTTCCTCTACGACCAACTGGGTGGTGCGAAATCCGTTCCGCCGCAAAAGCATTTGACGAAGTCGGGTGCGTTGCGGCTGGCGCCGGGCCTCAAGCGCAGTTCGCTGATCGGTGGCATCCGCTACTACGACACCGTCGTCGACGACGCCCGGCACACGATGACCGTCGCACGCACGGCCGCTCACTATGGAGCGGTGGTGCGCACGTCGACCCAGGTGGTCAAGCTGCTGCGCGAGGGCGACCGGGTCATCGGGGTGACGATCCGGGACTCCGAAGACGGCGCGGTCGAGGACGTTCGCGGCCACGTGGTGATCAACGCCACGGGGGTGTGGACCGACGAGATTCAAGCGCTGTCCAAGGAGCGCGGTCGGTTTCGGGTGCGCGCGTCCAAGGGTGTGCACGTCGTGGTGCCGCGGGATCGCATCGTGTCCGAGGTGGCGATCATCCTGCGCACCGAGAAGTCGGTGCTGTTCGTGATCCCGTGGGGCACGCACTGGATCATCGGCACCACCGACACCGACTGGAACCTCGACCTGGCCCACCCCGCTGCGACGAAGGCCGACATCGACTACATCCTCGCCACCGTCAACACCGTGCTGGCCACACCGCTGACGCATGACGACATCGACGGCGTGTACGCCGGGCTGCGGCCGCTGCTGGCGGGGGAGAGCGAGGAGACCTCGAAGCTGTCGCGCGAGCATGCGGTGGCGGTGCCGTCGCCGGGCCTGGTCGCGATCGCCGGCGGCAAGTACACGACGTATCGGGTGATGGCCGAGGATGCGGTCGACGCGGCGGCGGAGTACATCCCGGCCCGGGTGGCGCCGTCGATCACCGAGAAGGTGCCGCTGATGGGTGCTGACGGATACTTCGCGCTGATCAACCAGACCCAGAGCGTGGGGGCGCGCTACGGCCTGCATCCCTACCGGGTGCGGCACCTGCTGGACCGGTATGGCTCGCTGATCGGCGAGGTGCTGGCGCTGGCAGCCGACAAACCCGAGCTGCTCGAGCCGATCACCGATGCGCCGGTGTACCTCAAGGTCGAGGCGGCCTACGCCGCGGCCGCCGAGGGAGCGCTGCACCTCGAAGACATCCTGGCGCGGCGGATGCGGATCTCGATCGAATACCCGCACCGCGGCGTGGACTGCGCAGCCGAGGTAGCCGATGTGGTCGCGCCGATCCTGGGCTGGAGCCAGGCTGACTGTGCCCGCGAGGTCGCGACGTATATCGCGAGGGTGGAGGCCGAGGTGCTGTCGCAGACCCAGCCCGACGACGAGTCGGCCGATGCGTTGCGCGCGGCCGCGCCGGAGGCGCGGGCCGAGATTCTTGAGCCGGTTCCGCTGAATTGAGGCGGCGGCGCCCGGCACCACTCCCGGATCGCGACGGTGTGGGGCCGGCGCGGGTGCGGCTGCGTGGTGGGGCGGTGCTCGTCGAACTGGCCGACCGGTTCGGGGAGGCCGCCGCCGAGAAGGTGTTCAGCGGTGAGGTGGTCGACGCCGACGGCGTGGTGGTCACGCCTTCGACGGTGTTACCGCCTGGTGCGCACGTCTTCCTGTACCGGGAGCTGCCCGACGAGGTGGTGGTGCCGTTCGACATTCCGGTGCTCTATCGCGACGACGACATCGTGGTGGTCGACAAGCCGCATTTCCTGGCCACCATGCCGCGCGGCGGGCATGTCGCTCAGACGGCTTTGGTGCGGTTGCGTCGGTCTTTGGAGTTACCGGAGTTGAGCCCGGCGCATCGGCTGGACCGGCTGACGGCGGGGGTGCTGCTGTTCACGGTCCGCCGCGAGCTTCGCGGTGCGTATCAGACGCTGTTCGCGCGGGGATTGGTTTCGAAAACGTACCTGGCCCGGTCGTCTGGCGTGGCTTCGGTGGAGCTGCCGACTGTCGTGCGAAGCCGAATTATCAAGCAGCGTGGTCAGTTACAGGCTTTTGAAGAACCGGGCGAGCCGAATGCCGAGACGTTGGTGGAGGCGCAGGCGGAGGGGTGTTATCGATTGAGTCCGCGGACGGGGCGCACGCACCAGTTACGGGTGCACATGGCGTCGCTGGGGCTGCCGATCGACAACGACCCGTTGTATCCGCGGGTGCTCGAGGTGGCTGCCGACGATTTCTCCACGCCGCTACGGCTGGTGGCGCATCGGCTGGAGTTCGATGATCCGGTCACGGGCGAACTACGGTCGTTCGTCAGTTGCGCCGGTGTCTCCGGTCCCTAGCCGACGGATGTGAACGGGGTCACACTCTTGGTATGGACGACGATCACGAGTTGGTTTTGATAGCCGCGTATACAGATCTCGACCGCGCCCGCACCGACTTCGACGAGCTTGATGCGCGGATCAAACACGGTTTGGAGTTGCGCGCCGCCGCGTTGGTCACCAAGGATGCCGACGGGCACCCGCAGGTCATCGAGGCACAAAACCGGCATGGCCGGACCGCTGTCGGGATCGGTGCCGGCCTGGGGTTGTTGCTCGGCCTGTTCATCCCACCGATCGGGCTGTCGGTCGTGGTCGGCGGTGCGGCGGCCGGGCTGGTCGCGGCGATCGCCGAGCATGAGTTGCGGACGGGTCTGCGAAACGAGATCGGGGACGCGCTGGAGGCGGGCACCGGTGTGATCGTGGCTGTCGTGTATCCGAACGGCCGGATGCCCCTCGAGATCACTCTGTCGAGTGCGGCGAAGTTCGTGGCGCTTCGGCTGGACAAAGCCACCATCAACAGCATCGAGAAGACGGTCGCCGAGGCAATGTCGGCCGCGGGCCATCCGATCACCGCTGACACGACGGGCACCAGTACGTGACGCGCTCGGAGTCGGAGGATTCGGCGCGCAGGATCGGTGTGCCACAGCGGCGACACGGCTCGCCGGCGCGGCCGTAGACCCAGAGTTCTTGTCCGCGACGACTGTTGCCGGTGGTGGTGCGGTTCGTGCGAGTGCGGTTGGCCCACAACATCTTGTGCGCCTGGTTCGCCACGCGCAGCGGATCGGCGAGGCTGTTGACCGGGCTGGTCGGCAGCCGACCGAACACGAAGCACAGCTCGTTTGCGTAGACGTTGCCGACACCGGCGAGGTTCCGCTGATCCAGCAGGGCGGCGGCGATGGGCCGGTCGGGTTCCCTGGTCAGATTGGCCGCAGCCAGCTGGGGATCCCAGTCGTCGCCGAGAAGGTCGGGCCCGAGGTGCGCGACGACGTCCTGATCGTTGTCGCGGTCCAGGACCTCCAGCACACCCAGGTCGATACCGAGGGCCTGAATGTCTGCTGTTTCCAGGATGATTCGGATCTTGTGGGCCTGCCGCTGGGGCGTCCCACGCGGGCTCACGCGCCAAGCGCCGTCCATCTTCAGATGTGAGTGGATGCTGGCCGGGCCCACCCGGATGAACAGGTGCTTGCCACGGCTGATGACCTCATCGATGGTGTTGCCGCTGAGATCTGTGGTGGCGTAGCGCGGTACGCGGATATCGCAGCGCGTCAGCGTCTTACCGGCCAGCGCATCGCGCAAGTTGGCCGCGGTGTGGAAGACGGTGTCGCCCTCGGGCATGGTTCCAGATTAGAAGGGCGGCGTGTCGTCGTTGCTGTTGTGGGGTGCCGATCGGGCTGTGGTGGGTGTGCGGTCTGTGTGGTTGCGGGTGCGTTCGGTGGTGATGTGGTGGGCGCGGTTCTGTCGTCGGGTCGTCGATCGTCGGGGCATCATCACCGTGCGGGTGCCACAGCGATGCGGTGGCGGTTGCACCGGAGGTGGCGGTGGGGTTGTGGGTGTCATGAGTGCGGGAAACAGCACGATGCTGCCGGGGGTCGTCACATAGGTGTCGCCGCCGGGAAGCCGCCAGATCACCGTGCCGTCGGGCAGCTGTTCGTCTGTCCAGCCCCAGAACGTTTTCAGGATGTGGTGTCAGCGATTTGGTGAAGGACGTTCTAAAGATGAGATGTGTGGCCTCAAGACTGTTGCGACAGCTGTTCAGCTCCGCTTCCCCAATCCCGGAAGGCCCCCCGAACGACGGACGTAATTCGCTTAGGAACCCGCTTGCCCGACTCAGACTGAGGCGAATTGTCTACATACCGGTTAACAGCACGTTGACGGCCAATGATCGGCACCTGCGGCTTTTTGGGGTTGGGCATCTTCGCGCGTCTGACCGCCTTGCCAGCTGCCTTCGCGCGAGCTAGCCATTGCTCGTTCGGGGCGGCGAGTTTGCCTGACGCTCTAGCCTCGGCAACTAACTTCGCATTCTCAGCAGCTTGCGCCTCCGCCGCCGCCTTGCGCGCAATGCGTGTCTTCTTGCGCTCCTGGTGACTTTCAGCCACAGGCCATCCCACCCGACACAGCCAGTGATACCCCCGGCATGGATCCCTCCTTGTTGCCCTTGTACGTGATGATGGTATGCGCTCGCGCTCGCGAAGATGCGAAATTCCTTCTGCGCCATACGGGGTGGACATGAGAGGGCAACACCGATTCGGGCCAGCGGTCAGGCGCAGACTATGGCCAACAAGGAAGTCTTTCGTCAACCGGTGGCAACGATTCCCTAAAGAACGCCCTAGTCATCAGAGGTGTCTTTCGTCGCCTCCATCACTGCCAACAGTTTGTCCAGCATCGAAATCTTTTCGACCGGGACCGTGAGTGGCGCGCCCTCGAAGACATCGTCATGGGTGCGTGCGGTCGCAGTGAACGTGACAGAGACCTCGTCGATGTCTGCGCCGGGGTCTACGACCAATACGACCTCGTCGCCGTAGTCCTCGCTTCGCCATTCAGAAAGCGGCCGCAGGCGTGCAAGTGTGATGGTCACCTCCAGATCCCCATCGTCGTTGTCCCGCCACTCGATAGGAAAATCTTTGGAGCGGAAGCGGGCCATCGCGGGTATGGCGGTGTAGTAGAGCGGGTCCCTCGGAGGCTCCCAGGCCGGGTCCTGGACCTTCATGAGTTCGAAGTCGTCGAGCCCTTCATGGTCTACTCCGCGTGCGCCACGGAACGTCAAGATGACCTCGACGTCGGTTAGAAAACTCTTGGCCTCGTTCTTGATTCGGATGTGCATGCCATCCCAACCGACACCTGCGAGGTAGTCCCTACACGAAGGCCAGCGCGACTCTAAGGTGGTTCGGTACGCAGCGACTCGGCTGGCGATCTCCTCCTCGCTCAGGGGCTCGGGTGGCTGCGGCACCTCCACGCCCTGGATGCCTCGCATCCGTGAAATGAAGTCGGGCACAGCCTGCTCCATCGTGACTGCATCGAAAATCTTGCTGTCACGCAAGAAGTCACCCCCCCAAGGCATTTCAATGGCGCTGCCGCCGAACCGTCCGGGAAAGGGCTCCATGCGGGTCTCGCGGGCCTTCTCCGCTGCCTGTCGAGCCTGTTGAGCCCGCCGTTCGGCTTCTGCGCGTTCTTTCTTTTCCTGCTCGGCCCGCAGCCTTGCATGCCCTTGTTCCGACTTCTTGCGAATCTCCTTTTCACGTATCGCTACCCAGTGATTCAGAACTTTGTTGTCGTCGGTGAACATGTGGGCGGTGCCGACCAACGAAACCCTCAAGTCGATAGAAGGGTCATCAGACACCGGCGTCGCCGGGATCTTCAGGAACTGCTCGCGGACGGCGGCCATTCTTTGCCGATCTAGATTGGTGCCGACCCGTTCTAGGTGGAGCAGTTCGATTCTGATCTCACCGCCGAGGGCTCGAAGGCTGGTCCGTTCGGAATGGCGGATCTCTTGGTTCGTCACGAATACCAAAAACTCCGGGTCGTGCTTTCGCGCAGCGTCGATGTCTGCCACCAGCTTGTCGCCGATGTCCTTCAAGCTCTGCTGACCTCGGGGGAAGTACACCGCCCAGACCCCTTCCTCGCCGTCGCGGGTGCAGTGGCCGTCGCGGCCGCCGTCTGGGCCGCCTAGCGGATGTGACGGGTCGATGTCCCGATAGCCTTCGTCATCAAGAATCAGCGCGGCGAGCCGCTCCGACGGCGGCTGCCCGTAGGTCCAGTCCAGCAGCCGCTTGTGCGTTTCATCCATCCGCAGCGGCTCGTCCCTCTTCGCCACGTTCGATCCATCCCGGATGTGGTCCGAATCTGCCGACTCGCCGTTTTCGTTCCTTCTGCGGAGCCGAATTGTCTGGTGTTGCCGCCGGTCCTGCATCGACCAAACGCGATCGGCGTGAACCCGACTGGCGGGTCGGCCCCCGTCGGGGTTTCGCCACTCCCGCGCAGAACGCTACCCGCGCAGCCAGACAAGCTACAGCACCCAGACTTCGAGGGTTCGCGTGTCGGCTCCCTTCTTTGGGCCCGCACGATCCGAGCAGTCCATGTCGATGCTCAGGTCGGCCATCGGCTAACGCGGTCCTGGTCGGCGCCCTCGGACTGACGGCCCACCGGCTTACATGCCATTCCTAACGGCATGGCTTGGTAGCCTCTTGTTGGGTCCGATAAGATCTTATTTGCGTCAACAACGCGGTGTCTGTATAGTTTGTCACTACCGGCCTCCGATTTGGGGGTTAACACCTCACATAGGAGCTTGCGTGACCACTTCCATCTCGGTTGACCCGCTGCGGCTGTCGAAGCCGCAAGATTCCAGCACGTACCTGGCAATTCGGACCCAGCAGGGAGGCCGCGACGTCTACAGCACGCGGGTTCCGCTGCTGGATCTCCCGACGATTCTGCCGGTGCCTGATCCGAACAACGTGGACAAGGACAACCGCAAGGTCGACCGGCTCCACGCCAAGCACTTCGGTGAGTACCTCGACACCAAGAAGGACTGGGTCGCTCCCGCTCTGCTGGCCCGCGATACCGGAGGTTGCAAGTTCGAGAAGGTGGACGAGCACGGCGCGGTGGGTTACCTAACGGTGCCGTGGGCCATTGGCGGCATCTCGTCGATGCGGACCATCGACGGACAGCACCGTGTCCTCGGTGTGTGGTTCGAGAAGCAGCGCATCACCGACGCGATCGCTGCGAACGACCGCGAGACGGCGCGCAAGGTTAGCCCCGAGAAGGCAGCGAAGCTCGCCCAGGAGCGCGAGACCCTGATAGCCCAGATGAATCGGCTGAGGACGGAATTCGTCGGTCTGGACATCTACGTCGAGCCCGACCCGATCAAGGGCCAGCAGATGTTCGTGGACGTCGCCGACAACGCTAAGGGCATTAGCAGCGCAGTCCGCGCCCGCTTCGACAGCTACAAGGTCGCCAACCGGACCCTGTCCGACGTCATCGACCACCCTCTGCTCAAGGGCAGGGTCGACGCCGAGCAGGACCGTATGACGATGAAGAACCGGAACCTGATGGGCGCCAAGCACGTCGCCGACATCACCCGTGCGGTGATCGCCGGCGCGGGTGGCCGCATCAGCAAGAAGGCCGAGCAGACCCTCACCGACGGTGAGGTGATCGAACAGGTGAAGGACTTCCTCGACGTCATCTCCACGGCCTTCGTGGGGCTGGCCGCGGTCACCGAAGACGATCCTGAAGCCGAATTGAAGGCCGATGAGTTGTCGACGTCGCAGACCCTGCGGCGCTCCTCACTGCTGGGCTCGGTGGGCATGCTGCGCGTGCTGGCCGGGGTGTTCCGGGAGCTGCGCGCAGGTGACGACCCCGCGGAGCTGGATGACATCACCGACTTCTTCAAGAAGCTGGACCGCCACATGGCGGCGCCGGTCGCTGAGACGAGCATCTGGCGCACCACCGAGGCGAACGGTGACTTCGAGCCGAACGCGAATGCACCGATCATGCGGACGCAGAACATCGTTCATCTGGTCGGGGTCATCACGGGCTGGTACAAGAAGGCCCCCGCTCAGCTGTAGGTCTCGGCCACGAAGGCGCCATCCCCGCGGGGGTGGCGCCTTCGTCGTCTGCGTCTGGCGGTACTACGACGGGCCACGCCGCCGAGCGCCTGCGTTCGGGTCGGCACCGACAACGGTTGGGAAAAAACACCGGGGAGAGATTTCCGCCTATGCCGTGAGATGCGGAAATAGGCGACTTCGGGGGCACCCGCCACCCCCCTTGGGTGTGAGGCCCCGCGCGGCGCGGAGGTCGCAACTACGCGCACGCGCGGGGCGCTCTCGGGATGGTGGTGTGCTGCAGCATTTCCGCAGTGGCGGCGCTTCACCCGAATAGGAGAGGGCACGACAGCCACACCACCGAAAGGTGTTACGGCGCGACGTACAGGCGCACGATCGCCGCGGGGTGCGGGAAGCCGAACCCGACGCGCATGGTCGCCTTGATGCCGACCCGGTCGGACTCGAAGTAGCGGGAGCGGTCGATGTCGAGGCGCACATCGTTGCGCAGTACGACTACGACCTTGGCCTGCGGGATCGCCCATACATCTCCGGGAGCCACCGCGGCGCTGGGGATGAGCGGGATGCCGAGCACCTGTCGTTGCGTGGGCTGGCTGGCGTCGTAGCCGAGCAGCGGCTCGTTGCTGCCGGTCTGCTTCTTGACCTTGGCTAGCGCGAGCACGGTGGTGGGGTGGGCGACGAACGATGTCACGGCCGCACCGGCGGTCTCGGCCAGGCTCAGGGCTTCGGCGAACGGGTCGGTGTTGGCGATTGTCCCGGCGGTGTCGACGGTGGACACACCCACCACCGACAGGAGCCCGCTGGGGCCGTTGGTCACGGTGTTGCCGAAGAACGCCGAGTCGAGGCCACGGGCGATCTTCTCGGCCAGCCCCTCGCCGACGGTGGCCTGTGCACTGGGCTCTGAATCCTCGGCCAGCTCGCGGGAGATGATCGACAGGCCGCCAATCTTGCGCGGGGTTACGACGATTTCGTCGAATTCGGCGTCAGTCGACGGGATTTCGGCGCCCTCGGCGATCCACGCAACACCAGCGTCTCCCTCGACGATGGGGATGCGGTACTCGGTGGCATCAGTGGTCATCACGCTGGCAATGCGTAGTGCGACAGACATTTGACGGACGGGCTGGACGATGAGGGGGCCGAGCTGCTCGTGCAGCAGGGCGTGTGTACCACCGGCAGCGGAGGTGATGAGAGTCATATTAAGTTGTTGCCCTTCAGGCGAATTGAAAAGTGAACGAAGGATCTGGGACTGCGCGGCCTACGGCCTGCGGCAGATTGCCCGCCTGGGCTGATCGGTGCGGCGGCCGAAGTCACAGACTCACAGGCCACCGCACCGACCATCATAGCGGTGCCTCGACTCAAACCGGCTACCTGAGCGGCCTTTTGAGCGCGGCGGTCAGTCGTCGCCGCTTGTGGTGTTCAGTACCGCGTGCCACGACGTCGCGGGGCGGCGATTGCCGCTGTCGGCCCCGGACTTGAAGCCGCCCCTACCCGCTGGGTTGCGCTTGATGGGACGCGGCGCGGCCCAGTGCGGGTGCGCTTTGCGTGCGGCTTGAGCAGACGCCGCGACCTTGGCGGGGTCGAGGTCGCCGCTATCGTCGAGCAGGGCCGCCAAGTCGAGCCCGTCGCGCCACACGTCGGTGCCGTCGGCGAGGTGGTCGGCGGCCAGGCGTTCAGCTTCGCGCCGCTGCAACGCAGATAGTCGCTCGCTGAGCGAGTCTCGGGCAGCTTCGGCGTCGCGCAGTTGGCGCCGATATTTGGCCGCCTCGCGGTTGCCGCCGCCGTCTGTTGGGACGTCGTCTCGGCTACTTTCGCTTTCGGCGGGCGCAGGGTCGGTGTCCACGGGTGTATCCCCGGCCGCAACGGCCTCGGCAGTGCTGTTGCTCAACGGTTTTCCTCTCGATCAATGGTGACTGGTCGGGTAACGGTCGCCCATTCGGTGTGTTTGGTGACGCCGTCGTCGCTCATCTCGTAGTGCGTGAGCATGACCTGGATCGTGTTGTCGGCGAGCCTTCGCAGATCGTCGATGGAATGGTGGACGGTGTGGGGCACGACGTCTCGGGGCGCCCGCTGATAGTCAGTGAATGCCCGCGCGATCGGGTCGTCTGCCTCTGGGTGCATCGTCATGCCCGCGCCCCTTCGCCATGTTCGTTCAGGCTGATATGGACTCGCCGACTCCGCCACAGGTCCCTGTCCATGAGTCCTTCGAATCCGTCGAAGTCGGGGGCGGCGGTCACTTCGCAGGTGGTGGTGTCGACAATCCCGAGGATCGTTCGCCTACCGCCGACCTCGTTCATCTGGGTCAGCACCATGTTGGCGTCGATGGCGCACCGGGTGCCGTTGGGCTTTCGATGGACGACAACGTAGTCCGCTTTGATACGGGCCACCGATGTGGTGGTCCAGGTGGTGACGGTATACGTCATTGGTGTTCCTCATCTCTATTCAGTTGTGCTGCTTGAACTGCTGTTTTCTCTACCCGTGACGCATATGACGCGATGACGCGCTATCTGCAATCTCGCCCCTGCGCACCTCACATAGACGATTTGTAGAAGTTGCGTCATATCCGTCATGCGTCATTGGGTTTGCACCTTGACGTCGATGCCTCCGCGGTGGCGGCCGCTGCTTGTCCTGCTGGTGACCGGATAGCCCTTCTTGTCGAGGGCCTGCCCGAAGGCTTTCTGCGACAACTGTTCTGCCCCCTCACGGAACCGCCACCGCTCCCATGCGTCGAACAACTTGCGGGTGGTCGCCTGTAACGCTGGGCTCGTCGTGACGCACTCCTCGTCAACGAAGCGGGCCACCGCGTCGCTGTCTTGCTGGTACTTGCCCGTTGCCGCGAGTACCTGCGGTGGCTCGTCGAGGGTGTCGCCGTTGTGCTGGTAGGCCGCCCATCCGGCGATGGCCCAGGCGAGCACGGCGTCAGCCTCGGTCTGCAGCCTCTCGTCGAGATGCGGATCGCGTTCCTCGGGCGGGATTACGACCTCGAACGGGACGACCCGCAGCCGACGCCACACGGCCGGGTCATCACCGGAGACTTTGGGCAGGTGGTTGGTGACGAGAAATGCGGTGTGCGACGGCGTGAACTCAACAAAGTCTCGGTGCATCAGTCGAGCTTTGATGCGGTCGCCACCGGTGAGCCGCTTCATCGTGCCTTCGTTGAGCCGCCGTCCTTCATCGCTTTCGGACACGACGACCAGCCGCCGCCCCCGCAGATCCATCTGTCCCGTCGGGTGTGCACCCTCGCGGGCCATGAACAGGTCTGGATCGGCCGGCGCTGCGTAGTCCCCGAGGGCGAACATCATGGCGCCGTACCATGTGCCTTTGCCGTTTGCGCCGGTGCCGGTGAGGATCGGCAGAACGTGTTCGGCGACCTTGCCGAGCAGCGCCACCCCGGCGACGCGCTGCAGGTATGCCCGCACCTGCTCGTCGGGGAGCACCTGGTTGATAAAGCGCGTCCATGCAGCGGCCGGGGTCGTCGGATCGTGTGCGCCGAGTGTCACTTTGGTGATGCGGTCCCGCGGATCGTGATCGCGCAATTCCATCGTCCGCAGGTCCAGGGTGCCGTTGGCGACATTGAGCAGGTATGGGTCGGCATCGAGGTCAGTGACCGCCGCGGCCAGCAATGCGGAGGCCACGCCGAGCACGCCGACGATGCCGTTGTTGCTTTCGCACTTGACGACGTCTTGGCGCAGCGGTTGATTGGTGACGGACTCCGCCAAGGCCGCCGCGAATACATCGAGCACCGCGCGTTTGGCGAATCCGCGGTCATCGAGTGCCCACCGCTTTCCGTCCCAATACAGCCAGCCGACGCCGTGCACGTACAGAAGCCGGTCACGGTATGCCTCGGCAAGCCGATAGGCCATGCGGACCTGCCCGCTGTGCGCCTCGGTGCCCTGCCGTCGCGGTGGCGGGTCGACCTGTTTCACGCCGCTGAAGCCGATCGTCTGCAGAATAGCCACGGGGTGACAGTTGTTGCGGCACTGGAGTTCTAGGTTGCCGAGTCGAGATTGAACGCGCAAGGCCATGTCGGCAGGGTTGTGGGCCGAGCATTTCGGGCATTGCACGTCATGCCAGCGCGCTCCGGGTTTGTCGTTGATCGGCACACCCCACCGCTTGAGGGCGTCGATCCCGTCTTGGTATCGGATGCTTTTGGCGCCGAGAGTCATGCGGCGGCCGCCTGGGTCTGCCCGGGGCGGCGGGCAGGCCGCAGGAGTTCGGCGAGCTGGCTGCGTTGCCGGTCTGTCAGTGGCGGGGCGGCCGCAACCACTTGATCGACATAGTCGTCGAGAGCAATGGGCTTGGCGCGGTCGTGGAGCTGATCGCAGCTCATTCGGTAACCGGAGCGAAAAGTTCGTCGACCGCGACGGCGCTGACCCGCAGTAGGCGCGGTCCGATGCGGTAACCGGTGATTATGCCGTCGGTAACCCAGCGGCGCATCGTGCGGGGCTGCACTCCTGCGCGGCGGGCGGCCTCGGCAACCGAAATGGTGTGCTCGGGCGTCATGGACGCTCCTATCAATATTCAGTTGTGGGTGTTACGACCGCTAACGTACACCGTGTCCCGTTCAAAACGGGTTCACTGGGGTCCCGGAACCTGTCGCCGCTATCCTGTTGACATATCAACAGCAACAACGGGTTTGGTCGTCTTGGCAGCTAGCGCCAGTTCACCTCGACCCGATCGGGCTTGAAGGTGTGACCGCCCTTACCGACGGGCGTCACGACGAACTCGACCAGGACGTCGATCACCGCGCGCAGGCGATCCGGTGTCAACTCCTTGACCGCCTCGGCGACCTCGGGCTTGCCCAACGGCAGACCATCGAACACGCGAAGCCGGTCGGCGTCCTGCTGCCGGGCCTCAATCGCGGACAGCTTCTCGGTGATTCGTGCCGTCGCCCGCTGGGCCTGCTGCCCGGTGAGTAAGCCATCGGCGCGTTCATCGGCGATCTCGTCCAGGCGGCCCAACAGTGCCAGACGCTCGACGCGCAGCGTCTCAGCCTCCGCCGCGTCGTGCACCTCAGCCTTCAACAAATCCACCGCATCCGGCCTCGCGAGGCGACCGGCAATCACCTTGTACACCAGCGGCTCGACGTGTTCGGCGCGGATACTGCAACCCCGGCATGTCTTGCAGGCGTATGTAATTGAATGCGAGCGCGGGGCGCCCCTCTGGGCTTGCATCACCCATTGACCCGACAGATACCCACCGCAGCCAGCCTTGCCGCATCGCAGTACGCCGGTCAGCAGATGGCGTCGCACCGACTTGCGACCGGGCGCGCGGCCCGGCGCATTGAGCACCGATTGCGTTGCACGCCAAGTGTCCTCATCGACCAGCGGCGGCCACGTTCCCGTGCCAACGATGTCGCCGTTGTGCTCGCGCAGCCCCGCATTGCGAGGGCTGCGTAGGAACAGGCTGAGTGTCTGCGCGGTCCAAGGCTTACCCATAAGCCCGCAGACCCCGGCCGCATTCCACTCGCGGGAGACATCACTGATCGACCCACCCGCCAGAACGGCGGCGTACGCCTCGCGCACCAGCGGCGCGGTCACCGGGTCAGGCTCGCGCGTATCAGCGGTGTAACCGAACGCTTGACGCCACTGAGGGAGACCCGACTCCGCTTTCTGCCGAGCCGCACGCAACTGCCGAGCACGCTTATGTTCGATCTCGTGCGCCGCGACGCTGCCCTTAAGACGCGCTGTCAGGCGCCCCTGAGCGGTCGACAGATCAATGTCACCGGAGACCGTCGCCAACGCCAACCGCTTCTCGTCGGCCAACGCCATGAACGCCTCTAGCTCGATCGGGCGCCGATGCAGCCGATCCAGATCCCACGCGACAACCGCACCGATCAAGCCGTCGCGCGCATCGGCGAGCATCCGCTCGTACGCAGGCCGCCGCTTGCCCGAGCTGGCAGACGTGTCGTTGTCGACGTACTCGACTGCCGTCCAACCCTTGTCCGCGCACAACTTCTCGCAATCCTCGCGCTGGCGCGACACACCAAGCTGGTGTCCCGTCGGATCGGCAGATATACGCAGGTAGATAGCGGCGCGAGTCTCGGTCACGCCTTAAATGTACTTCACGAGATCGCTGGTGATCACGGCACAAGCATTTGAGGTTGGCGGCGTGCGTCGCCCCGTACGGCCACGGGATCGTGTGGTCGATATCGCAGACGGTGGCCGGTTTGTCACAGCCCGGCGCCCGGCAGGTCAGGTCGCGGGCCCGCACGAAATCAGCCAGCGCCCGCGAGGGGTGATAGCTCGGGTCCGGCGGCACCTCGATGGGAACGACGAGTGGGCGTTGGCGGGCCGTCGTCTTCAGCTCCGCCAACAACTCCGGGGGAATCAGCTCTCCGGTATCAAGCAGATAGCCCGGCCTGGCGGCGGTGCCCTCCAGCGTCGCCTGGTCGGCCACCACGTGAATGACGACCGAGCCCGTCGGCTTTTCCGGTGCTGGACAATCAGCGTGACCGCACGTGCAGGCCAGCCGATCGACGCCAGCACCCAACGCGCCGAGTGCCGCCGAGCGCCGCTGACCAGCCGTGCGGGGATCGGCCTCACACACCGACGTCGCCATCGCGGTGAGCCGCTTCTTCACGAGCTCGGCGTCAGCAGCGCTCAGAACCGCCGTCATCTCCACGTGACCGTCGCAGTTCTCCCAGAACGTGACATCGCAGTCCTTGCCACGCTCCTGAATCCGACGCACCGCATCCGGGTCACGCTGGATCACGACGTCGTCGATCTCGGTAGCCAGCTTGCGGCGGCTCATCGACGGCCAGCGCGCCACCACCGCCGCCAACTCCGCATCAACCCCGGCCATCGCCTCAGCGTCGGTGATCAGATGCGTGCGGAAGACGATCGTCTTGTAGAGCGGGAAGTCGATATCACCGGCTTCGAAGACGGCGGCCACCGCAGGGAGCCGCAACATCGCCACTGCATAGTTCATGTAGCTGTTGGCTTTACCCAAGCTCACCCGCTGCGCAGCGGCGACTTCAGCACCCACCGCAGCCCAGGTATCCACCGCCCAATCCTCACGCTCACCACGCTGGCGGCGACGCAGCTCGAAGATGTCGGCGATCACCCGCAACCGTTTGCGCGGCAGCCCGATTCTCCAACCGCGACACATTAGTCAGCCGCTCGAACAGGCCAGACGACTCGTCGGTATCAGACGGCTCAAAATCCTCCGCAGGCCAATGATCGAACATGCGTTCGAGTATGCGCCGGAAATCCATCAATTTCACCCGGTTGCAACGGCGCCAACAGCATTCACCACCGGCTGCCTCACCCGTTGCAATCCCGCAGGTCGATCGTCGAACCCGGCGGAGCGGCATTCAGGGCGGCGGCGTCGGCGGCATCCTGAAACAGCGCGTTGCCTCCGATGAAGGTCTTGCCGTCGGCGCTCACCGCGATCGACAGACACCCCAGTCCCGACGTCAGTACTTGGCAGTCGTTGGTCTGCCCCTTGACGTCACACCACAGCTCGGCGGCGTCTTCGGCGTCTTGGCGAGTCTCGTAGTTGAGCCGCATGACTTCTTGCCCCGTCGAGACGGATGCCGCGGCTGCACCCCAGCAGCCCGGTTTGCACTCGAAGTCGAAATCGGCGTGCGCAGGTGGACAGGTCACCAGGGATCCGGTGACGAGTGCTCCAACGACGAACCGGGCGGTCTTCATGGCACCTAGTTCACTGCAACCGGCTGGCTACCGATCCCAACGTCTCAGCGCAGACGCAGTCCTCGGGGAGTCCGCGAGAACCCCGCGTCGACAAGCGCGTCGGCCGTCGTCTTCCGGTCCGGATGCGCGGCGGCCTCCAATACCGAGACCCCATCGAGCTTTTCGACCAGCACACCGCCGATACGGCCACTACCGACCAGCTCGGCAAGCGTCCCCGCCGCAGCCCGCTGCGCCTCCGCGTCGGTGTGGAAGTTCAACAGCGAACGCCCACCGCGCTCGAGGAACCACACCAGCTCACCGTCGACCAACACCACCAGCGCACCCGCTTTCCGCCCAGGCCGATGACTCGCGTCGGCATCCGCGCGAGCCGGCCACGGCAGCGCCGCACCGTACGGATTGGCCGGGTCGGCCGCGGCCAGCACGACGGCCCGGTAGTCCGGGCGTTCCGGATCCACCCCGTCGAGATAGGTGCGCAGCCGGTCGACCGTTGACGCCACCGCGAACTGTGCCCCGCCCAGCGACTCGACGAAATAGCCGCGCTGACAACGCCCGGCGTCTTCGAAACCGGTGAGCACCTTGTATAGCGTGGCGAACCCTCCGGGCACGCCTTCGGCGGCGGTCGCCCCCTTGGTCAGCACGCCGTGCCGGCTCAGCAACAGTTCGGCCGAGAAATGCGCCCGCACAGTGGAATCCGGATCAGGAACCGGAAGCGCCGACCATCGCCCGGCAACCGTCGAATCCACCGCTCGGGTCTGCGGATGTGCCACCGAATACCGGCTCAGCCGCGGCGCACGCCGTTGCCGATGCGCGGGCGCGGTGGGGCGCCGCGTGCCTGGCCTGCGTCCACCGGCCAACATCGCGCGCACCGGGGCGAACGTGTCGCCGGTGACCCAGCCAGCCCAGATCAGGTCCCACAGTGCAGCTTTGAACGTCTCTTCGGAGCCACCGACCAGCTGCCGGAAGAAGAACGCCCCGCGCGCCTCGCCGGGCTCACCCAGCACCTCGAGGATGGCTCGGTGGGTGTCCGTGAAGTCGATCTCGGCCGGCGTGGCCAACGTCAGCGGTGCGGTCTCGGCGTGATGGAAGGCGATCCAACCGTCGCTGCCGGAGATCGAACCGGCCCCCGACCACGTCACTTCACCAGAAGCCAGCAGTTCGTCGAGCATTGCCGGCTGGTAGTCGCGCACCCGCGGACCGAACACCAGCGGCTCGACCGCCGAGGCAGGCAACGGCACCCCGGCCAGCTGGTCGATCACCGAGGCCAACCCGTCGACGCCGGACGTAGCGGAGCTTCCGACCTGCTGCCAGGCCGGCAGGAAGCGGCCATACGCCGACGTGCTCACCGGTTCCACCTGGGCGCGCAGCGCCGCCAGCGAGCGGCGGCGCAGTATGCGCAGCACCTCGGCGTCACACCACTGATCAACCCCCGCGGAGGCGGGAAATCCGACCGGAGCGGGGCCGGCGACGAATTCGCCACGAATCAGCTTGCCATCCACTGCCATTCGGCCCAGCACGTCGGCGGCGATCCGCAGGCCAAGCCCGAAGCGGGAGGCGGCCTCTGCGGTGGTGAACGGACCATGGGTGCGGGCGAAGCGCCCCATCAGCTCACCGAGCGGATCGGCAACCGACTCGGTGAAACTCGCCGGCACCCCGACCGGAACCGCGACGCCGACCGCGTCACGCAGGCGCCCGATGTCCTCGATCCCTGTCCACCACGACTGCCCGGCATACGTCAGCGGCAGCACACGTTTGGCGGCATGCAGGCCATCGAGCCACCCGCCGACATCGCTGGCCGTGCAGCGCTCGGCAATCTCGTCCTCGGTCAGTGGACCGAGCAGACGCAGCAGGTCCGCCACCCCTTCGGCATCGCGGGCTTTGCGATCCTCGGAAAGGTGTTGCAGCTGACGCGATGTGGCCGCGATGACGTCAGGGTCGAGCAGTTCCCGCAGCTCGACGCGACCCAACAGCTCGGCCAGCAGCGTGCTGTCCAATGACAGCGCGGCCGCGCGGCGTTCGGCCAGCGGGCTGTCGCCTTCGTACATGAAGGCCCCGACGTAGCCGAACATCAGCGATGCCGCGAACGGCGACGGCATCGGCGTCTCGACCTCGACCAACCGCACCCGCCGCTGGGCGATGCGGCCCATCAGCTCGGTCAGTGTCGGAACGTCATAGACATCCTGCAGGCATTCCCGTACGGCCTCCAGCACGATCGGAAAGTCGGGGAATTTGCGTGCGACATCGAGTAATTGGGCCGCCCGTTGACGCTGATGCCACAGCGGCGACCGTTTGCCGGGGTTGCGCTTGGGCAGCAACAGGGCGCGTGCCGCGCACTCCCGGAACCGCGACGCGAACAATGCCGAACCGCCGACTTCGGTGGTGACCAGCGGCTCGATCTCGTCGGGAGAGAACACAAACAGGTCGGCTCCGGGTGGGGCATCCTCGGTGTCGGGTAACCGCACGACGATTCCGTCGTCTGAGGCCGTCGGCTTCTCGTCGATTCCGTAGCGCTCCAACAGTCGCCTGCTCACCGCCAGGGCCAGCGGCCCGTGCACCTTCAAGCCGTACGGTGAGTGCAGCACCACCCGCCAGTCGCCCAATTCGTCGCGGAAGCGTTCCACCAGCAGAGTGGTATCGCTGGGCACGGTAGCGGTGGCGGTGCGCTGATCGTCGAGCAGCTGCCACAGGTTGTCGGTGGCATAATCGGCGAACCCCAAATCGCTGCAGCGCTTTTCGAAGTCCTCGCGGCCCAGCCCGGCCAGCTCACCGGTGAACTTCCCGATCGCCTGGCCAAGCTCGGCGGGCCGGCCGGTGTCGTCACCACGCCAGAACGGCAGGCGCGCCGGTTGTCCTGGCGCGGGGATGACCAGCACCCGGTCGTGGGTGATCTCGGTGATCCGCCAGCTCGTGGCACCCAACGAGATGACGTCGCCGGGCCGCGATTCGTAGACCATCTCCTCGTCGAGTTCGCCTACCCGCGAGGGTTTTTCGGAATCAGTGGCCAGGTACACGGTGAACGCACCGCGATCCGGGATGGCCCCGCCGGACGTCACGGCCAGGCGTTGGGCACCCGGGCGGGCGGTCAGCGTGCCGGTGTCCCGGTCATAGATCAGACGCGGCCGCAGCTCGGCGAAGTCGGTGGAGGGGTACTTGCCCGACAGCAGATCCAGGGTTGCTTCATAGGCGCTGCGCGGCAACGTCGCAAACGGGGCGCTGCGGCGGACGACGTCGAACCACTCGTCGGCGCTGATCGGCTCCAGGGCGCACGCGGCGACCGTGTGCTGGGCCAGGATGTCGAGCGGATTGGTCGGAACCCGCATGGTTTCGATCTGACCGGCCAGCATGCGCTGCACGCTGACCGCACAGCCGATCAGGTCGGTGCGGTGCTTGGGAAACAGCACGCCACGGGAGATCTCGCCGACCTGGTGCCCGGCGCGACCGACGCGCTGCAATCCGCTGGCCACCGACGGCGGGGCCTCCACCTGGATCACCAAATCGACTGCGCCCATGTCGATCCCGAGCTCCAGGCTCGACGTCGCCACTACCGATTTGAGCCGCCCGCTCTTGAGGTCGTCTTCGACGATGGCCCGTTGCTCCTTGGACACCGACCCGTGGTGGGCGCGCGCCAACAGCGGTTCGGCGCCATAGGTCTGGCCGCTGCCCATGATGTGGGCCGGCGGCCCGCCTGGCACTTGCCGGTTGGGTGGCGCGTCCAGCTCGATACCGGAACGCTCGGCATGAATCTCGTTGATACGGGCGGTGAGTCGCTCGGCAAGGCGCCGGGAATTGGCGAACACGATCGTCGAGTTGTGCGCCTCGATGAGGTCGACGATGCGGGCCTCGACATCGGGCCAGATCGTGTTGTTCTCCAGATTCGCCATATCGGGCACCGGCACCTGCACCGCCAGCTCGAAGGTCTTGGCGGCCGGCGGCGCGACGATGGTCGTCGGCCTGGTCCCTGAGAGGAACCGGGCCACTTCCTCCGGTGGGCGGACCGTCGCCGAGAGCCCGATGCGCTGGGCCGGAGTTTCCAGGAGCGCGTCGAGCCGCTCCAGCGACAGGGCCAGGTGCGCGCCGCGCTTGGTGCCCGCCACGGCGTGCACCTCGTCGACGATGACGGTTTGCACGTTGGTCAGCGTTTCGCGGGCCGCCGAGGTCAGCATCAGGAACAGTGACTCGGGTGTGGTGATCAGGATGTCGGGTGGCCTGGTGATCAGCTCGCGGCGGCGCGCCGGCGGGGTATCGCCGGAACGGACGCCGACGCTGATCTGCGGGGCAGGCACGCCCTCCCGTTCGGCGATGCGGGTGATACCGGTCAGCGGGGTTCGCAGGTTGCGCTCGACGTCGACGGCCAGCGCCTTCAGCGGGGAGATGTAGAGGACCCTCGTGCCCTTTTGGTCCGGCTCATGGGCCAGCCGGTCGATCGCCCACAGAAACGCCGCCAACGTCTTGCCCGACCCGGTCGGGGCGATGACCAGCGTGTTGTCGCCGTCCGCGACCGCCGACCAGGCACGCGCCTGGGCCGCGGTCGGCTCGGCGAAGGTGCCCGTGAACCAGCGCCGGGTCAGCGGACTGAACCGGGCCATCGGATCGGCGGGACTCACGTGTCCAGACTGCCAGGGGGTACCGACAGGGCTGGTGCGGAGTTGATTTATTGACGGATGGGCAGATCGCAGGGCCATACTGTTGCCTGAGGCAGCCGGGGGGCTGCGAGGCTCGGGGGTGCAGTTTTGGCATCGGCGACGGCAGTGTGTCGGTCCTGCAAGACGGAGGCACCGGGAGGCGCCCGGTTCTGCGGTGCCTGCGGGGCTCGGCTGGCGACTGATGCCGATACCGCGGAGTACAAGCACGTGACGGTCCTGTTCGCCGATGTCGAGCGGTCGATGGACATCGCGGCGGCCCTCGACATCGAGCGGTTGCGCGAGGTCATGACCGAGTTGGTGGAACGGTCGACGAGGGTGCTGCGCCGCTACGGCGGGACCGTGGAATACAACGGCGACGGGGTCATGGCCCTGTTCGGTGCCCCCGTCGCGTTGGAAGACCACGCCTTCCGGGCATGTATGGCCGCCATCGAGGTCCAGGGCGAGGCGAGTCGGCTGGCCGCCGAAGTGAAGCAGCGCGACGGTATCGACATGCGCGTTCGGGTCGGTCTGAACTCCGGCCGGGTGATCGCCGGTGAGATCGGCTCGGGGGCGTTCGGCTACCGCGCCATCGGCGAGACCGTCGGGTTCGCCCAGCGGATGGAATCGGTCGCGCCCGCCGGCGGGGTGATGCTGTCGGAGTCGACCGCCTCCCTCGTCGAGGACCGGGTGCTGCTGGGCGGCCAGGCGCGAGTGCGGGTCAAGGGCGCCGAACAACCGGCCGCAGTCCGGCAGCTGCTCGGTATCCCGCCACGCAGCGGCCGCTTGGGGCGCGTCGAGTCGAGTCTCGTCGGTCGCAGCGCGGAAATGGCTGCCATCGAGACGGCGCTCGATTCCGCGGTCGATGGCAGGGGCGGCGTCCTGAACGTCGTGGCGCCGCCGGGGATCGGAAAGTCCCGCGTCGCCCGGGAGGCGGCGGCGCTGGCCGCGGCACGCGGGGCCGAGGCGGTGTGGGTCTTTTGCGAGTCACATGCCCGCGACGTCCCGTTCGGGGTTGTCGCGCGACTGCTGCGGGCCAGCATCGGTGTCGCAGAACTTGACGGTGAGACTGCCCGTGCGCGAGCACACGCCATCGTGCCCGACGCCGACCCGCAGGATCTGCTGCTGCTCGATGACCTGCTCGGCATCGCCGATCCCGAATTGCCCTTGCCGGCCATCAATCCGGATGCGCGGCGCCGGCGATTGACCGCGCTGATCAACAACGCGTCACTGGCCCGCACCCGGCGAGTACTCCTCGTCATCGAGGACGTGCAGTGGATCGACGCGGTCAGCGAGTCGATGCTGACCGACTTCCTCGCTGTCATCGACCAGTCGCCGACGTTGGCACTGATCACCTCGCGCCCGGAATACGACGGACCGCTGGTGCGGTTGCCGGGTGCGCGCACGATACCGCTTTCCCCCCTTGCTGATTCAGAGATCGCAACCCTGCTGTACGAATTGCTGGGGGCAGATCACACGGTCGGTGACCTGGCGGCGATCATCGCCGACCGAGCGGCAGGAAATCCGTTCTTCGCCGAGGAGATGGTGCGCGAACTTGCCCAGCGCGGCGTGCTGACCGGCAAACGCGGCCACTACCTTTGCGCCGGAGACGTTTCCGAAATCACCGTGCCGGCGACGGTGCAGGCGGCCATCGCCGCGCGCATCGACCGGCTGGCCGCCTCGGCACGGCAGACGTTGAATGCGGCGTCGGTCATCGGCGAGCGCTTCAGCGCAGAGTTGGTTGCGTCGATGGGTGTCGATGCCAATTTCACCGAGCTCCTGAACACGGAGTTGATCGACAAGGTGAAACTTTCGGCACTGACCGAATACGCCTTCCACCATCCCTTGATCCGTGCCGTGGCATACGAAGCGCAGTTGAAATCCGGTCGCAGCGAATGGCATCGGCGGCTGGCTGCCGCGATCGAGGCGTGTGCACCCGAAGCGGTGGAGGAGAACGCGGCATTGATTGCCGAACACCTCGACTCGGCCGGTGATCCGCGCGCCGCGTACGGCTGGCAGATGCGGGCGGCCACCTGGTCGGCCAAGCGCGATATCGTGGCTGCCCGGCTGTGCTGGCAGCGGGCAGTCCGCATTGCCGAACGAATCCCGCAGGATGGCCCCGTCGAACTGTCGATGCGCATCGCGCCGCTGACCATGCTGTGCGCCAGCGACTTTCATGCCGGCGACGCCGAACAGAGTCGGGGGAGGTTTGCCCAGCTGACGGAATTGTGTAGCGCGGCCGGCGACAAGGTCTCGCTTGCCATCGGCATGACGGGGTTGGTGACCGAATACCTCTACGCACGTCGGGCCGAAGAAGCCGCGAGGCTGGCGTCCGAACAGATGGCGCTGCTCGAGTCGATCGGCGACGCCAACTTGACCGTCGGGGTGGGATTCGTCGCGTTCGCCAGCTGGTTCAACACCGGAGAATTCGACGAGATCGCGCGGTGGACACAGACGGTCATCGACCTGGCCGCCGGTGATGCCGCGATAGGTTCTGTCTTCGGAATGGCCTCGCCACTGTCGGTCGCGACAGCTTTCCGCGGAATTGCCCGGTGGTGGCAGGGCAGGTCCGGATGGCGTGAGGACCTCCGCGACGCCCTCGCGATGGCTCACGACTCCGACCCGGCAACGCTGGCGTTCGTTCTCGCCTGGACCTACGGCCTCGAGATCGCATACGGGGTATTTCTTGCCGACGATGCCGCGGTTCGGGCAAGCGAAGAGGCCATGCAAACCGCGCAGAGAACCGGCAACGACAACGCGGTGACCCTGTGCGAGTACGGGTTGGGACTTGTGTTGTTGCATCGGGAGAACCCGGATGACCGGCGGCGGGGACTGGAGCTGATGGAGCAGGCCCTCGTCATGCTGCGGGTGCGCATACCGTCCCTGGTGCCCGTCACCGCGTTGTGGGTTGCCCGCGAGCGAGCGTGGGTCGGCGACCGTGACGCCGCCATCACGATGATGCGCCGTGCGGTCGACGAGCTGTATGCGGACGGACGGCTCGGGTATTGCCTTGCCGGCATTGGGATTCTGGCGGAGGCGCTGATCGAGCGCGGGGCCGGCGACGACTTGGCCGACGCCGAAGCGGAGATCGGTCGCGTGGCGACGATGCGACCCGACGATGTCTTGGCGATACGCGACGTCACCGTACTGCGGGTGCAGGCGCTGCTGGCACGCGCACGCGCCGACCCGTCCTACCGCGACCTGGTGGCCAGCTATCGCGCCATGGCCGAATCGCTCGGCTTCGACGGTCATATCGCCTCGGCTCAGGCGATGGAGAAGGGTGAGCGCTGACTCCAGCCTGTCCCCCCAGCGGGCCGGAGCCAGCGCTCACCGGCTATCTCGCGGCAGCCGCCCGCTGGTGGCTACCGACGTGCGCTTTGTGTGTTGAGCGCTCGCTGGCTTCCTGACCGGCATTGGTCTGCGCACGGGGGCATGGCGAGCGGTTCGTCGCGCCGACGGTTGGATGGTTTTGTTAGTCGCCGCGATCGCGTGTCCCGCGGCCGGCGTGGGCAGGTGGTGACGGACATACTCCCGGAGTCCCAGGCCAAAGGCGTCGCTCACGAGAAACACCGGCCCGATGACAACCAATGCAGCGAAAAAGACACCGAGAAGGGCAACGATTGACACGCCCACGGCGGCGACGAATCCGCCTACGGCTATCGGCGCGAAGAGCTCCACCAGGGGAGTCGTCGGCGACAAGGATGAAGCGCTGGGGGACCGGGATGCCGACCGCCCACCCGCAGTGTGTGGTTGGAATGACGTGGTCGATACGGCCAGCGCGACCGCTGGATGTGCGGTGCGCGGGGGATGGCCCGCGTCGTGTTCGGGCGATGCCGTGACGAGTCCCACCACCATGATGGCCGCGCTGACGGCGGCGACAGTGGATCGGCAACCTCTGAACACGTGTTCATCATTGTGCGGATCGGCGTGGATGCATGCAGTAGTGCACTACTGCAATTTGCGGCCAGAGCGGCGCACCAACGCGGCGAGCTCCTCGCGGCTGGAACATCCGGTCTTGGCCATGGCTCGCAGGACATGACTTTCGACGGTGCGGACCGACAGTGTCAGCCGCTCGGCAATCGCGCGGTTGGACAGCCCTTGACCGATCAGCATCGCGATTTCCCGCTCCCGCTCGGTCAGCGGCAACGGTTCGGCGGCCTGGCGCAGCGCCGGCGTGACCAGCCCACCGCAGCCTTCGGCCAGCGCCGCGGCACGGGTCGAACACCCCAGAGCCGACCCGCGCTGGTCGTGACGCCGGTACGCAAGGGCGGCGTGCGCGGCCGCGTCGACGGCGGCGACCACATCACCCAGCTCTTCGAAACCTTCTGATACCAAGGACAGTTCGCCAGCATCGCCATCCTGCAAGGCGGCGGCGAAGCGGGCGACCAGCCCTACCCTCGGTCCCTCGACATCGGACTCCAGCTCGGCCAATCGTGCGGCACGGGTTCGGTCTCCGAACTGGGCGGCTGTTTGCAGACAGAGCACCTCGGCAGCGAATTGGCCTTTTTCCGAGGCTCTTTCGGCAGCCGACAGGCAGCCGCCGATCGCCTCGCTCACCGCGCCTTGGCTCGCTACCACCCACGCGCGGGCCAGGCTCCGCTCATAGTCCAGCGACCGGAACGGGCGTCGAACGTTGTCGAGCTCGGCCATCCGCGCGGCGGCCTCGTCGGTGTCACCGTGCATCGCGAGTGCGGTCACGAGCACGACGTCGTAGCGGAACCCCCACCCCATGACATGACCGGCGGCAGAGAGGCCGAGGGTGGCTTGTTTCAACAACTGGCACGCCGAATCGAGCTGCCCGGCGCCCAGCGCGGCCCGGCCGGCCACCGCGGCTCCGAGCAGATGAGCATCGCCGGGAAGGTCGTCGCCTTGGCTGCGCACCTGGGCGGCCACCGCAACGGCCTCGCGGACCCGGCCGGCCAGCAGCAGTGCCGTGAGATGGGCATCGGCGATGTTGAACCGCATCTGGGGGGCATCAAAGCGACGGGTCGCGGCGAGGTATCCGGCCTCCGCGCGAGCCTCCGCCTCGGCGGTCTTGCCCGCCTCGCCCGAGATCACCGTGAGTGCCCAGCCGATCTCGGCACCGACGACCGGGGGCAGGTCGTCAACCACGAGTTCCTTCGCCGCCCGCGTAGCGGCCTGCGGGTCGTCGGTGGCGAACCAGTGCACCGTGCGGAACGCATCGAGGTAGCCGAGTGCTTGCGGTGTGGTGATGCCGGATGCCTGGTCGACGATCTCGATCGCACGTCCCGGATTGCCGAGCGCCCACAGCACGTTGCTGGCGCGCAGAAAGGCGAGGCGGGCCCGGTCGACATCGGTGAGCGCGCCGGTTTCCACTCCGTCGAGGACCGCGTCGGCTTCCTCACCCCGCGACAGCCAGGAGAGTGCATGCGCCCGAACGAAATTCGGCTCTGGTCCGGCTCCGGCGGCAACTGCGGCCTCGGCAAGTCGATCGGCGAGCTGCAGGTCCGCCATCCACACCGCGCCGTGTGCCGCCCGAATGAGAAGGTCGGTGTCGGGTGGTAGATCGGACTCCATGCCCAACGCCGCCCGCTTCACGACTGCCCGGATATCGTCGGCATCAACAGCTTTGGCTAATTCCGCCGCTACCAGTCCGCGAAGTCGTCGCAGCCGGGTCAGCGAAGCGCGCCGCCGCCGCACCTCGCTGTAGATCGGGTGAGCAACCCGCACCTGGACCCTGCCGCCGCCGGGCTCCAGTGTGATGAGATTGCGGTTCTCGGCGTCTTCAATCGCTGCCGGATCGGTGATTCGCATGAGCGTGTCCAGATCCATCGGCTCGGCGACAGCCACCACGTCGATCACGTCGCCGACGGGGGCGGGTAGCGTGCCGATCCGGGATTCGACCAACCCGATCAGATCGGCAGGCAGATCAGGATCGCCGCTCCACCGCCAGGTGTCGCGCTGCGGTGCGAGCCGCCCGTCTGCCACCTCCTGCTCGACGATATTGCGCAGGTACAGGGCATTACCGCCCGTCAACTTCCAAAGACGTTGCGATGAACTGGGTTCCACGGCGCCAGTCAGAGTGGCGGCGAGTACCGCTGTGGTCTCGTCGAGGGATAGCGGCTGGACGTCGAGGCGATCGAACGGGGAGGAGGTCCAAACCTCCTGCAGTGCCGAGGGGACTGGCTCACCGTCGCGCACAGTCAAGACCACCGTGGCGACGTTGCGCTGAACGAGCTGATGGACGACGAATATCGACAGATCGTCCAGCAGGTGCGCGTCGTCGACTGCCAGCACCACCCGAGCACCCGAGCGCCGGGTGGCCAACGAATCGATGACGCCGCGCACCAACTGAACGGTCTCGGTTGCGCCGGGCTGGGTCCAGGTAGTGAAGGCGCCCAGCGGAATAGACCGGGCCGAGGACGCACCCACGACCCACCTGACCTCGAATCCCCGCGACTTGGCGAAACTCAGCGCCTCCCGCGCGATCCGGGTCTTGCCGACGCCGGCCGCCCCGGACACGACGACCCCCGCGACGTCGGGGGCCGCGATCGCGGACTCGATGGTTCGCATCTGCCCGGTCCGGCCGATCAGTGGCCACGACAAGCGCATTCTTCAGAGGGTAGCTTTCTGCTCGGGGGCGATCGACGCGAAATCCACCCACAGGTGCTGGGGTCCGCGGAACACCTGATTGTGCCGGTACACCGGGGGATCGACGACCAGCTTTGGCGAGGACACCCGGCTCAGGAACGCTTCAAGCGCGAGATTGACCTCCAGGCGAGCCAGCGGCCCGCCCATACACGTGTGAATACCGCTGCCCCAACCGAAGTGCTCGTTGTCCTCGCGCAGTGGGTCGAACCGGTCGGGGTTGGGGAACCGGCGTGGATCGCGGTTGGCCGCCGCATAGATCAGGTGCACCGCCGCGCCGGCCGGGATCACCGTCCCGCCGATGTCGATGTCCGCTGTGGCGCTGCGGCTGGGGAAGAACTGCACCGCTGACTGCAACCGCTGCACCTCCTCGATCATGCGCGGAATCAGCTCGGGGCGGCCACGAACGAGCTCCCATGAACCCGGATTGCGCAGCAGCGTCATCACACAGTTGGTGATCGTGTTGACCGTGGAATCGTGCCCGGCGACGAGCAGCAGTGACGCGTTGGCCGTGGTCTCTTCCACCGACATCGGCCCGTCCGGCCCGTCGTCGTGCAGTAGCCCCGACAGCAGGCCCTCACCCGGTTCCTTCGCGTACTTTTCGACGAGGTCGCGCAGGTAGCCGTCCAGCGCGACGGTGCTGGCGACGGCCTTGGCGGCCAACGCCCGGCCCTCCTCGGTGTCCCGTTCGGGGCCCAGGTTGGTGCCCTTCATGAAGTCGAAGATCCAGGCGTGGAATGTGGGTTCGTCCTGGACGGGTATGCCGAGGATCTTGCAGATCACCGCAACGGGGATGGGGTAGGCGAAGTCGTCGACCACGTCGAAGCGGGACTTGCCCTCGGCCGCGATCGTGTCGAGCAGGCTGTTGGCCAACTCGGTGATGAACGGCTCCATACCGGGGATCAGGTCGGGGGAGTGTGGCGGGCCGAAATGTCGCATCACTTGGCGGCGCATCCGGTCGTGGTCGGGTGGATCGGACACGATGATGCTGGAATCTTTGCCATAGCTCGCCATGTTCTGCGTGCCGGGCTCGGGGTCGGGCTTTTCGCCAAGCAGGCCCGACGGGCTGCGGCTGATGTCGGAGCTGATCCGCGGGTCGTGGGCCAACGCGAGCAGTTCGGGGTAGCCGGTGACGACGTAGGTTTTCTCGGACACCTTGGCCACCGGCGTCTTTCGGAGTTCCTCGAAGTACGGGTACGGGTCAGGCCGGTTGCCGAACTTCATCGCCTCGGCCCAGGCGGTTTGGGCATCCATGCTCACTCCTTAAGCGCGAGGGCGGAATTCGGCAGCGCGCGAGGTCGGATCATGTCCGGTCAGCACGACGTCGGGAATGCCGGTCTGCTCGCGCGGATCGGGGAACCGGGCAGGCATTGGTTCGGCATCGGCAGGCCGGTCGTAACCTGGTGGCGGTGGCGGAAACGGTGCCGATTTCTCGATCAGTGAGGCGTAGTAGGGCAGCCACTTGCCGTGGTTGAACGTCACCGCGCCGACGATGCGGCCCTTGTAGCCGTATGCCGCAGCGAACCGGCGATCTTCTACTGAGCCCTGAGTGAAGACGATCTCGTCGCCGAACGAACAGACGCCGGCGCCCTTGATGTTGACGCCGAATTGGCCGGACCAGAACGAGGGCAGCGGTAGGTGCGGCCGCCTGTCCAGCCCGAGGGTGATCATGTTGTTGGCGGCCACCTCAGCGCCGGAAACCGCATTGTCCCAATGCTCTTGGGACATGAATTCGTATTCGTAGAGGACGTGCGGGGCCCGCGCGACGTCGCCGGCGACAAAGATGTTGTCGGTCACCACGCCGTTGATGTCGAAGGCGCGGCAGCCGGCGTCACAGGCGACACCCCAGAACCCGGTGGCCAGTTGGGCGTCCTCGAGCCATTCGACGTTGCGGATCGAGCCGAGTGAGGCCACCACCACGTCTACGTCAAGCACTGTCCCATCAGACAGGTGGGCCTGCCGCACATGACCTGACCTGTCGCCGTCGAGGGCCTTGACCGCCACGCCGGTGCGCAGATCCACTCCCGCCTCGAGCTGCATCTGCGCGGCGATATCACCGATCACCCCGCCCAGTGCACCGACCAGCGGGGCTTTGCCGCGCTCGGCGACCGTCACCTCGAGGTCGAGATCGCGGCAGACAGAGGCGATTTCGGAGCCGATGAAGCCCGACCCGACAATCAGGACTCGGCGCGGGCGGTCTTTGAGCGCCGCCGCCAGCTTGGCCGCATCGTCGGAGGTTCGGACGGTGAACAGTCCCTGCAGGCCGGCTTCCTCGGGGTTGAACCATGGCCGCGCCCGCGTTCCAGTGGTGATCAACAACCGGTCGTAGTCCACTTTCTCGCCGTTGGCCAGCAGTACCTGATTGTTGGCGCGGTCGAGGCCGACCGCGGCGACACCCAACCGCCAGGTGGCGTCGACCGGCCGCAGCCGGGGCAACTTGGTGTGGTCGGCAGGCACCCAGCCCTTGAGCACTTGCTTGGACAGCGGGGGCCGGTCGTAGGGTTCGTGCGGTTCGTCACCGATGATCGTCAGCTCACCCCGGAAACCCTTCTCCCGCAATGCCTCAGCGGCACGCAGCCCAGCCAGTGAGGCGCCGACGATGACGATGCGGCCCTCCGCGCGGAAGGCCTCGACGAGCTGGCTGACCAGGGTGTGCGTGCTCCTGGTCATTTGGTGTCCCGGTCCGCAGGCGGATCGACCTCCAGGATGATCGCCTGTACGGGGCAGGACGCCGCCGCGCGCAACACTCGCTGGCGTTGTGAATCGTCCGGGTTGGGGTTGTAGGCCAGGGCCTCTTCACCGAGGAGCTCGAAAACCTCCGGCGCCAGCGGCACGCACTGGGCATAGCCCTGGCACTTGTTGAGATCGACAACCAGCCGCATGAGCGGACACTAGACGGGTCCGTCAGATAACGCTGGCTATTTCGGCCTTCAACGGAATGTTGCAGCGGTTGCGCAGGTCGACACCGGGCTGGCGGATGGCGTTGAGCTCGTCGCGCACCTGCGGGTTGGCGGCCAGGTAGTCCTTCGTCTTCTGCTTGGCGTCGGATTTCGCCAACCCCTGCAGGCTGGTCAGGAAGTCGTTGACGTCGGGATGAGTGAACAGATACGTCGTCATACCCGCAGACACGCCCGTCATCACCGCGGTCACGTCGCCGGCCGTGCAGCCCGGAATGGGGTCCGCGCTTGCGGTTCCCGTCGTGCCGAGAAGTACCGCGCCGGTAGCCAGAACGACTGCGGCGGCACGGCCAAGGTATCGATTTGCAGACTTCATGCGGCTCCTAAGTCCTGACATCACCGGTGGCGGGAAGTCTAGCTGGGTACGATTGCGCAAACCGACACAAAGGACAGCCATGTCACGGATCCGCCAGTTGCTGCTTCTGCCCGCCGCCGGGATCGGTATTGCCGCCGCCGTGCTGTCCGCTCCGATTGCCGCCGCTGACACCACACTCATCCAACCCAATCCGGGGCCACTGCCCAATTGCGAAACCTACGACGGCAGCTCGATCGCGGGTGGGCAGACCACGATGTGCGAGACACCGGGCAATGTCGAACTGAACTCGACACCGCAGCAGTACCCCGGTGAGGAGCCGTTCTACGGATTCCCGGCCTTCGGCTTCTGGTGACCGATATCCGTCCGTTCCGGATCGACGTACCTGACGAGGTTCTCGCCGATCTGCGCGACCGGCTCGCGCGCACCCGCTGGCCCGAGCGGGAATGCGTGGACGACTGGTCGCAGCGGATTCCGCTGGACTACACCCGCGAGCTGGCCGCCTATTGGGCCGACGGATACGACTGGCGCCAGCGCGAAGCCGCGCTCAACCGGTTCGACCAGTTCGTCACCGAGATCGACGGGCTGGACCTTCATTTCATTCACCAGCGCTCGTCGAATCCCGATGCGCTACCGCTGATCATCACGCACGGCTGGCCCGGCTCGGTGGTCGAATTCACCAAGGTGATCGAACCGCTGACCGAGGACTTCCACGTGGTGTGCCCGTCGTTACCGGGCTACGGGTTCTCCGGAAAGCCGAGCTCGACCGGCTGGGGGATCGAGAAGATCGCGCAAGCGTGGGACACCCTGATGGCGCGGTTGGGTTATCGGCGGTACGGCGCTCAGGGCGGTGACTGGGGCGCGGCGGTGACGACGCAGATCGGCCGCAACGGGGGTAACTGCATCGGCATCCACACCAACATGCCGGTGGCCTTCCCGAGCGGTGCTCTGGACAATCCCACGCAGGAGGAGAAGGACGCGCTCGCTGCGGGTGAGTACTACGCGAAGTGGGACTCGGGCTACTCCAAGCAGCAGTCCACTCGCCCGCAGACCCTCGGCTACGGATTGGCCGACTCCCCGGTGGGCCAGCTGGCCTGGATCGTGGAGAAGTTCTGGGGGTGGACCGACTGCGACGGGCATCCCGAGAACGCGCTCACCCGGGACGAGCTGCTCGACAACGTGATGATCTATTGGGTCACCAATGCCGCGACGTCCTCGGCCCGCCTGTACTGGGAGAGCTTCCGGTTCTTCGGTGCCCAGGGCAAGGTCGAGCTGCCCACCGGGATAGCGCGATTCCCGAAGGAGATCATGCGTCCCCCGCGCAGCTGGTGCGAGAACAGCTACAACGTCACGCACTGGACGGACATGCCACGCGGCGGACACTTCGGCGCCTTCGAGCAGCCGGAGTTGTACGTCGAGGACGTTCGCGCGTTCTTCGCCACGCTGCGCTGAATATCAGATCGGGTCGAATATCAGATCGGGTCGACCAGTTCGAATTCCTGATCGAAGCGCACATGGGCCAGTCCGCCGCGGGTGCGTCGGCCCGAGGGCAGCGTCGGGTGTTCAAGCCAGATGGACACGCCGGGAGAATCCCCATCCTCACGACGCTCGATCCGAACCACCTTCGCCGGATAGACGTAGCCGGACTCCGGGTCGTGGATGCTCACGAATTTCCCGACGTGCTCCTGGGTCAGGTCGCCGGCTTTGATTCTGGTGTTGGGGCTCATGCGTCGACGGCTTCGATCAGCGCGGCCGGGATGCTCGGGACGCGTTTGATGGCGTCGAGTAGCGCGTGGGCGCCCTGCTCGGCCAGGTGATCGGCGTCGACCGACGGGTCGAGGACCCGCTGGCGGCACAGTTCGAAGGTGAACGCGAGCCAGGCGTACACGACCACCCGCAGGTCGCGTTCGACCTTGGAGTCCAGATCTCCGTGCGCCACATCGGTGATCGCGGCCATGATGCGCTGCATCTGGCGCTCGTTGTCGACGTCGTCGATGCCGCGCAGCACCGGGTCGGTGCGGCCCATCCCGATGTAGGCCGCCCACGCGCCGTGCGGATGGTCTTCGTCGTAGCGGATATAGGCCAGCACGCCGGTGCGCAGCCGGTCGAACAGGGTCTGGCCGTCGGCCGCCGGGGTGTTGGTGGCCTCGAACAGGCGCTCGCTCTCGGCCCGGACGACGGCGGCGAAGAACGCCCGCTTGTCGGGGAAGTAGTGGTACATCAGCGCCCGCGAGACTCCGGCGCGCTCGGCGATCTCGTCGATGCGGACCTCGTCGTACGGACGCTGGCCGAACACCTCGGCGCCCAGGGCGAGCAGCTCGTTACGCCGGTCATCGGGCGACAGGCGGCGACGTGCGGGTGAATCCGGCATGTGGACATGTTGACACATGTACAACAGTTGCTTACTGACCGCACCGCCCCGACGAGTCCCGGAATGCCGGACATGCCGACTGCTCCGCTGTAGGGACGGACCAAATGGCTGTCAATTCCAGCGCCTGAATTTAAAGTAATTGCGTTAACGCCCTTCTACAAGCTTGTTGGAGCAAGGCGCGAAATGGTGCCGGTGACGACGTGTACCTCATAGATGAGGCCATCAGGTCCCTGGACCAACGCTACGGGGCCATCAAAGAGCGACGTCGTGTCAACCGTCCGTGAATTGCCACAAGATGTGTAATCCGAGTTGCACGTCAGCTCCTCGGTCCAACCCCGCGACCAATCGGAGATGAACACGAGGTTCTGACCTTGGCCTCCGGGCGACGTATACGCGAGGACACCGGTAATCGCGGCGGAGAAGCTCGTGCCGACGCCCGGCAGATTGCGGTCGTATGTGTAGATCGGGTTGTTGTAGGAGGAGGGTATGGAGCAAGACGGTGTTCCAACACCGTCGCAGGGGCCCTCGGCCAACGGCCACCCGTAGTTGGCCCCGGCGGTTACATTGTCGAGCTCTTCCCAGGTGAGTTCGCCGACGTCCGTCACCAAGAGCGCGCCAGTCGTTGTAAACGCTATCCGGAACGGGTTACGGAATCCGTAGGCATATATGTAGGGATTTACGCCTGGCGTATTGGCGAACGGATTATCGGTGGGCACTGAACCGTCGGGGTTAAGGCGCAGAACCTTGCCGTAAATATTTGAAAGATCTTGTGCGTTATTGCTTGGATAAACAAAGCCGGGTGGCCGTATTGCCCAGCCATCGTTATTGCCCATCGTCCAGTAGAGCTTGCCATCGGGGCCAAACCTGATCCCCCCGCCAAGATGATCGTCGGCCGCCTCCTGGCTTCCCTCTATAAGTACGAGCTCCGAAGCGGGGTTGGCAGCCAGGATGGACGCCTGCGGGTCAGTCACCGTGAAGCGCGACAACCGTTCATAATTGCTCGAGGTGACGTAAATCGCGTAAATATAGCCATTGCTGGTGAAGTTCGGGTCCACCTCAATACCCAGCAGGCCGCGGCCGTTGATGGTATCCATCGGCAGCCCGATCACCGGCTGGCTCTGGATCTGGCCGTCCCTGCTGGCAAGCAGCACTACACCACCTCGCTCGGATATGAGCATTCGACCGTCGGGCAGGAACCGGAGATCCGTCGGTTCTTGAAGGCCCGTCACCACAACGGCGGTGATCGGGTCGACGGGGACGGTGATGGTTTGGGTGGTTTGTCCGCCGTGGGCGTCGGTGATGGTGACGGTGAAACTGTCGTTGAGCGGGCTGCCCACGGCAGCCTGGCGGCTCGTGGTGGTGGGGGTGTAGGTGAAGGCGCCGGTGGGGCTGACGGTGACGGTGCCGCCGCCGGTGCTGGTGGTGGGTCCGGTGTAGGTGAGGGTGTCGGTGTTGGGGTCGGTGGCGACCGCGGAGCCGATGACGGTTCCGGTGGTGGGGTTGGCGGTGCCGACCAGTGGGGTGCCGGCTACCGGTGCGGTGTTGGTGGGGTTGATTGCGACGGTGATGGTTTGGGTGGTTTGTCCGCCGTGGGCGTCGGTGATGGTGACGGTGAAACTGTCTTGGGTCGCTGATAGTGGTGCGCCCACGGTGGCGCGATCGGATGAGCGTCGGGGAGGGAGGGAGGGTCGATCTGGGTGGGCGGCGGGGC
>NZ_VBSB01000017.1 GCF_013337765.1 Mycolicibacterium sphagni | reverse complement strand
GGCGGGAGCCGCGTGGCGTGGGCAGAGGTCGCGGCCGCGATCAAACCCAGGCGCCGGAAAGAATCCGTAGCCGCCCGACGGCGCTCCGGGACTGGGCCTCGTCTGCTACCTCTAGTCACATGACGGTGTCTTGATTCGGGTGGGCCAGCGCGGTACGCCACCTCGTGGCGCGGGCTATTGGGTTCATACCAACGGTCAACGTTGCACACATATGTGTGCAACGTAAAAGCGCATGCCAACTCCATTGCAGCCGGGAAGCCAGTTGGAAAACTGGACGAGGCCCACATGTTCAAAAACAAAGGGCGCCTTAGCAATATCGAGGAACTCTCCTGCGCCGGCGGCGCCCAACGCGCCGAAGACCTCGCCATGAAACTCGACGTGTTGCGGCAACGCCGCCGCGAGGAAGGTCGCGCCGCCGGGCTACGCCGCGACCAGATCGTGGAGCGGGTCGCCACCTTCGCTACCGGCACCCCCGTGGCCAACTCCCTCGGCGAGCTGTGGGTGATGCAGAACTATCTGCGGCCCGATCTTCTCGCCGCCGCCGGCGTCGCCGACATCAACGACTGGGGTGCCAACTTCACCACAACAGTCAGCACCGTCGAATTCAACGCCACCGGAACCTCATTGCGGCCGGTGACGCGCGTCGGCAAGTTCTGCAACCTGCCCGAGCTGCTGTCACTGTCGTCGATCTTCACCGACGTCGTCACCCGCGATGAAGTTCCCATGGCACTGCCCAAGCTGCGCGACGGGCACCGGTCGGTGATCAGCATGGTGCCCGATCAGATCGTCAAAGACTTCATCACCGACCTCGGCTGGCGCCTCGACAACCTGGACCCGCGTCGACCGGACAAAGACAACACCCTCAAATGCGCCAACGACGGCCGCAACGTCAGCCTGGACCCCCGGATGGCGAACCTGCCCGCACCCGCGGTGTCCCGGGCAAGCCGAACCGCCGACGAAATCATGCGGATCCATCACGCCACCTCCGATCGCGTCTACCGTGACGCCGAGACCGGCGAAATCTCGCCGATCCACGGCGGCCTACAAATCGTATTCTGCGACCGAGGAACACCGTCAAAAGACAAGCGGCAGTTCACCATCTACGGCGCCATGCGCGACGAGCTGATCGCGCGCGGGATGCCCGCCGACAAGATCGCGTTCATTCACGACGCGGTCAAACCCGCCGACAAGCTGGCGCTGCAACACCGCTGCCGCAGCGGTGAAATCTCCGTACTGATCGGCTCCACCGAGAAGATGGGCACCGGAACAAACGTCCAAACACGCGCCACGGCACTGCACCACGTCGACGTGCCCTGGCGGCCGGCGGATCTAGAACAGCGCGAAGGCCGGATCATCCGTCAAGGCAACCAGAACGACGAAGTGGAGATCCTCACCTACGTCACCGAGGGCGCGTTCGACACCGTCATGTGGCAGAAAGTGGAAGCCAAAGCCAAGTTCATCGAACAGGTCAAGCGCGAAAACGTTGACGTCGACGAAATCGAAGACCTTGGGGGAGGGGACATCTCAGGGGCCGCCGCCGAGACCAAAGCCATCGCGACCGGGGACCCCCGCTACGTCAAGCAAGTTCAGCTCGACGACGACGTCAAACGGCTCACCGCGTTGGAGAACGCCCACCTGGACGCCGGGGTACGCCGTGACCGGCAACGCCGCGACACTGAACGCGAATTCGAGGCCACCAAAAAGGAACTGGCCAACCTGGACCAGATCATCGACAGCATCACCGCCAACGGCGACAAACCCGTTCAGGTGACCGTCGACGGGAAGGCATTCGCTGAACGCAAAGACGCCGCAGCGCCGTTCGCCGCTGCCTGCCGCGACGCGTTTCTTCGGCTCAAGAACGCCAGCAGCTTTGACAACAGGCAGCTCGATGTCACCTTCAACGGGATCGGCATGACCGCATCACGCAGCTACATCAGCAGCGAACTGCGGCTGACCTTTAACGTGCCCTCCACCACCGTCGCCATCGAGGATGCCGAACTGCTCGCCACCGCACCCACGATCAGCGGCGACACCCACGCCACCAAAGCGCGCGGCCTGTTGCAACGAATGGAAAACGCCTACAAGGACATTCCGCACCACCGCACCCGGCTGGAATCTCGCGTCGGCAGGCTGCAAGGCGAGCTGGACGACTTCGACAACACCAGCCTCGGCGAGTTCGAACACGCCGACGAACTCGAAGCCAAACGCCTCGAACTGAGCACCTTGAGCGCCCAGCTGCGCATGGAAGCCCAGAGCGAAGCCGCCCAGGCCAAAGCCCTCGCTGCGCAAGAGCGGATGCTCGAGTCCGGCCGTCAACCCGGCTGGACCCTCGAACTCAACCCGACGCCGGCACTGGTCGCGGAATCGGGCCTGCCCGACGCGGCCAGCTACCGCGCCGCCGAACTGCTCATGCAACAACACCGGGCCAACGAGTACATCAACGAACAACGCGACAAACAACGAGAGAGGGAGCGCGCCGCCATGGACACCGAGCAACCCACCCGCACCCACGAGGACCAGACGTCGGGCACGGTGTTCTCCTTCCGGGCCGAATGCGAAACCGACGTCGAAGAATTCTTCAACGCCTGTGAAGATGCGGACATCCCCCTGGACGAGGTCACGATGACGACCGACGAACTCACCCCCGATGTCGAGGTGGAATTTCGGTCAGCACCGGAAACCACCGCCGAGCAACTCCGAGAAATCGCCGCCAACGGCACCGACCTGCACGTCGTAGAGGAAACGCTGCGGCCAATTCCCCTGGCGGACAACACACTCGAACGACTCGACCTCAGCGATTCAGGTCTGCCGGAAGACGCGAAAAACGCGCTGCAGCGTCTAATCGACCGACAGCACAGCGGCGAACACCGCATCCCGGGTCGGTCCGCCGAACGCGACCGCGAGGCCGGCGGGGACCACGGTCTGGGCCAATGACATGCGCTGGGGGAGTGGCGCTAGTGCCGCTCGTAAGGCTCGTCGAGGTGAGCGAAATCGTTCGGAATCTGATGCCCGGGCCGGGACGGCAGCTCCTCGGTGTCACCGACCAGCCACGTCAAGAAGCCTTCAATGTGTTCGCGCAGCGTCGAATCGGGCTGCACCGCGATCTTCGACCGTTCGCGCAGCGACGGCCGGACGCGAAATGACGTCGCGGGCCACTTGTGCTGATTCGGCATGGAGCCATTCTCACACAGGGTGTACAGCCACCGCTAGATCGCGTACATTCGAGGTGGACAGCCACCCGGTGAGCTGTCATACCCCAGCGCTACCGTCAACCACCATCACCTCGGAAAGTCGGACCGCATGAACTTCACGAGAATCGCATGACCGTCGACGAACCCGCCAACCCGCCAGCTGTCGAAGACGGGCGATCGCGCGTCAATCGGACACTCACCGTCGGTGAGGTCATCGACCGTCTATCCCGGCTGGATCACTCCCTGCCCGTCGTGTTCGACGCCGAGGATGAACCGTTGGGTAACTACGGAGTACGGGACGTCAGCGTTGTGCCCATGCAGCGCGAATCCACCCACGCCGCTGAGCCGTTCGGCTCCGACGTCTACCACGACGTTTCGGACGGCAGCAGGCAGGTCAGCGACTACTACGACGAGCCCAGGCCCGTAGCCCTCCTGACGATGAACAGGGTGCGGACCCCACCACGCCCGCCGACGGGGGATCGATGAACATCCTTTTCCGCGGCGTCGCCGCCGCCCAGCACATCCAGCGAATTGTTGACCACCCAACCTGCCCACGCGTCGGTGAGCAAGTGCGATTCGCGATCGATGCTGACGACGACGAGGACACATTCTCGGTGCGCTCAGTGACACACACCCCAAGCGACAACGAGTACGACGTGTATGTCGTTGTCGGGCCACCTATTCGTAACGACTAACCGGGCGAAATCAGCGAAATATGAACCTACACACCATCGCAACCGCAGTCATAGGCCCGTTGTTGGCGCTCGCGGCATGCGTTTCATTGTTTCGTCTCCTCAGTCCCAACCGCAGGGGCATTGGGCAGGCGTTGGTCCCGCTGGCTTTAGCCGGCATGGTCTCGACCTCGCTCTACTTCACGTCGGCGATGATGACTGGGTTTGGCCAGGACGGGCAGGCACACAAACCTGACCTGCTCGATCAGCTCTGCGGCTCAAGCTGCTCGTCAGACACACCCAGCGCCGCACCCGGGCCTACGGCGGACCCAACGCCTGCACCAGCCCCCGCAGCGCCCGTGCCCTCGCCGCCAGCGCAGCCGTCCACTCCGGCCGACTGGACCCCTCTCGTCATCGCTCTCGCCGTGGCCGCCGGCGGCGGCGGACTCACCTACGCCGGCTACAAAACCTGGTCGGCCATTCAAGACCGCCAGCACCGAAAGTCCCTGCAAGACCTACAACGTCAGGGACAGCTCGACCGCTGGGACATCGGCATCGCCAGCTTCAACGACGCCGCCGAAGCACTGATCGCGTTCGAGACTGACCCCGAGTCGGTGTACTTCACCCGACCGCTACTGAGCGACACCGACGAACCGGCAACCGCCGCCTTCTACGCCGCATTCGGCGCAGCCCAAGGCCTCAAGCTAGAGACTGTCCCCACCGACGACGCCGCCATTGCCGCGTTCGTCGCGGCCGCAGCCGCGGCCCAACGCGCGTTCAACAAAGCCGATCAGAACGCGCGCCGGAAGGCACGGATCGGCATCGTGCACGACGATCGCCGGCTTACCGACACCGACAAACGCAAGCTCGAACAAGCACGCAAACTGATGACCACGGCCACTCACCCAGGCACCTCACCGACCGAGGCCCAAGCCGCCCACAGCAAGGCACTCCTCCTGCTCGATGACGTCGGTCTCATTGTTCCGGAACGCCTTGTCACCAACGTCACCCGCTGCATCGAAACCGTTCAGCGCCAAGCCATCACAGCCTGATCGCGGCCCGGATCAAGTTGGTTACAAGAACCCACTCGCAAGGAGTTGACCGTGTTCTCAATTTTCAACCCAGATTTCACGCAGTATCGCACCGACCTGCTCGCGGACGTGTTCCCGCTCGCCGTCGATCTAGACGGCAGGGAAGTGGACTGGATTCCACAGGTCCGGAACCCGCACATCTTCATCGGCGGACCGGTGGGCAGCGGCAAGACCACTACCGCCGAGAATCTGGTGATCCAGGCGTGTCGCAATGGGTGGGATGTACACGTGCTCCGTCAGTTTGGGCGCGAATACCGTGAGTTCGAAGACTGGCCCGGGGTGAAAATTGCGTCGACTCCACCTGAACACGGTTCGCTGCTCTCGGACACCGACACCGCAGGGAAGAACCTGGCACCGTCCCCCGTTCCGGTCTTGGTGGTTATCGACACCACCGAACTGCTGGCCGATATCGGTAATGGCGGGCTCGATCATCTGCTGAATCTGGTGAATCGGCCTCAATCGCGGCGAATCAACCTTGTGCTCATCTCGACTCCGGCCAGCCCTGATTTCGTGCCCGCAGTAACGCGCCAGCTCCACCACATCGAGCTCGCGCGACCGCCGAAGTGGCTGGAACCTCGTCTACCACATGAGGTTTCGCGGTGGCGCCCCGGTGATCGGCCGGCGTAAACGTGAATTGTCGAATCGGTGCCACCGCCGAAGCATTCATGGCGTTCGAAACAGACCCCGAATCGGCGGCGTGACACGTGGCGCACGAACTAGCGGCCGCCTTTTCCACGCGTGTGGTGCGTGAGTTGTCCCGGCCCCAGCCCGCTTCATGGGCTCGCCAGAGAGTCGCCGCCGCGGCCGCCCTGGTCGACGATGACACCCCGCTGGGCGTCGCGTTCGATGCCGCCTATCAACAGATCGCCGATGAATACCGGTGCGAGTACGTCTTTAAGACCGCCGTGATTCGCCAGGCCCTTCATACCGAGCCGACCGCCAATCCGTTCGTCGGCTTACCGGTGTTCGTGTCGATCGCCGACGTCGTGATCGCCGGGCAGACGGCGGCAGCCTTCGAAATCAAAACCGATCTCGACAGCTTTTCGCGCCTCGAACTCCAACTCTGCAGCTACTCAAGGTGTTTCGAGAAAGTGTTCGTCGTGGTATCCACCAACAAAGTCGACCGTGCACTCGACGAGGTGCCCAACCACGTCGGCGTCTTGATGTGCGATGACGACGCCCGCATGACGCAAGCACGGCCTGCCTCAGGCGGACACTCGCGAATGGATATCACGTCCTTGTTCCGAGTTCTACGCCAAGGCGAGCGCCTCGCTGTGCTCCACCGGCAGACCGGATATACCGCCGACGTCCCATCGGCTCTGCTGTACCGTCGGACAGCTGAACTGTTCGCGCGACTCCCCATCGAGGCCGCGTACAACGAATTCGTGACGGAACTGCGTGGCCGCGATCTACGCACACGCACCGCGATGCGCGCGGCCCAGTTGCCCGACTCATTGGTCGCGGCTGGCGCCGCCCTGACGTTGTCAGCAGTCGCATGGCGCCGACTAGGCGACCTCCTGCAACGTCCATCGGGACAGTTCGTGCACGAGCAGTCCCGGACGGCACCCGGCCACCGGCGGTCAGCGTGAAGCGCATCGGCCCGCCCGAGCAGAAGCCGTTCATCATTCGGCGCGACGGCACGCTGATTGACCGGGATTCGGCAACACGCATCGGAAGTGTCTACCGCGATCGCCTACTGGGCTGGGTCGCCGTCAGCGACTTCGGCGAATTTCGCGGACACGGCAGTGGACAATCCGGGGCCGCCCAACGGGCTTGGGACGATTGGCATCAGCGGTGTAGTGCGGTGTCGCACGGTCCCGAGACAAGCGCAAGCCGGGTGAATGACGATAATGAACGCTGATCAGACGTGCCGATTCCGAGTCGGTGACCGGGTGGGAGCGAAGGCTGCAGTGCGGGCACAGCACGCCGCCGCAGGAAACACTGACCCTCTATTCGGACACGTCGTCAATGTGCAGGGCCAGGGCTTCGTCTGGTTCCGTGACCACCTCGGCGGCGAATGGGGACTACCTGCATCCGAGCTGGAGCACATCGACTGACCCGGCGTGATCGTGACACGCAGCTGTAGTTACGTGCCACCAATGCCCTGAAAGAACCAGCGCCGCTTACCTTTACTGCAACTCCAAGCCGTACAGGCCGCTGCCTTGCATGTCTTCCAGCCTCTCTCGGACTGCCAAGCGCGGACCTCCCAACACAACCGCGATGAGAGCGTCGCGGGCATCGCCTGGCACCCAGCGGCCGTACATCAGCTCATCCATAAAGGTGCGTGTGCCCCGGCCGTCGCCGAAACGCGTATGGATCACCCGACCGCCATCGGTATACGTGTTGGGGTACAACGTGTTATCTGGTCGCCACGAGTCGTCAGCGCCGTCGGGCTTTCTGGCGTAGCTCGGCAGCGCGTGGTCGCTGTCGAGTACGAGCATCGCCGCCAGCTCTCTGCTATGCGGATACTCCCACGCTTTCTCACTGGAGGGCGTGGCGAAGAATGCGCACTGCGGCGGGACGTCGAGCCCATGTTCGAGGACGTTGCGCAGGTTGTCGATCGCAAATCCGCGGTACAGGCATAGAAGCTCGGTTTCGGAGGTGAATGGCGGAAGCCACCACGGCACGTCAGGCGCGGCGACCTTCTCGGTGTGCCAGATCGCCACGCCGTCCGATCGGGCCATCAACGTGGCATCCGGGGCTGGTCCGAGGCCCCGCTCAGCGAACACGAGGTCGATACGGATCGGCTCCGCACCAGGCTTAGACCAGCTGCCGTCGCTGGGTTGATTGCTCATTCGGACGGAGTGGGGTCGATGTACTCCATCGCCGGCCCGACACCTCGGCTGCGGTATATCCGCCATTGAGCCAGCGCGTCGCCGACGAGCCTCTTGGCGACCGCAGCGCACACGATCGCGACGAAGAACCGCAGAAATCCCGGCAGCTGGTCGTCCCCGCCTGCGCCTGTGGCCATGTTCCACATCTGCCAGGCGAAGAACGCTGCCAGCAGCAGGTAGTACACAGCGCGAGCCGGGGCGCTGTTGGGCAGGCTGAACACCGTGTCGCCGTCGTGGATCGGCTCGGTGGTCGAGCAGATGTTCTGAGGGTTGCTCATGGCTTAGATCTTCCTCGTCGGGTCTGACACGTTCGGGTCTGCCGCCCGCGCCCGTTCCTCGGCGCGTTTGCGTTTGATCAGGGCGACCGACTCGGGACCGGCGTAGGCGATCGGCACCGCGCCGAGCTGGATGGCTTCCCGGCGCTTGGTGTCGGTGACGTCGTAATGCGATTTCCAGGTGCCTGGATACTGCGCCCAGCGCCGCTGGACGCCGAGTCGGGCGGCGAAAGCGTGCAGTTCCTCGTCGGTGTCGGCCATCAGATGCGACCAGCGCGCCTGGAAGCGACCCACCCGAGCGAGCATCCGCATGTCGTCGACCCAGACGGTCATGACGGCCGCCCTATGACGACCGGGGCAGGGCTGGCAGCGTCTCCAGGGCGCCACGACAGGATCGTGGCCAGGTCGGCATCGAGACCCGCTGGCCACCATGGAATGTCGGTGCGCAGCAGCCCGAGAACGTCAAGCCACGCCCAACCGCTCAGTGGAGAGCTGCCACGCTCGGCGACGTGAACAGACGGCTGGTGGTGACCGAACTGGCCCCCCGGGATGGTCATCGCACGCTGGTCGGGGATGACGACCGCGCTGACCGGCTGGAGATGATGAAGCAGCCGTTGCGCCGCGTCGGCGTCAACGTCAACGCCAACGGTGCGATAGGCAATGGCCACCAAGCCGCGGCCGTCGCGGGGGGACCACACATGAACGCCGTAGTGGTCATTCTGATTGTGGTTGTCGTCGAGCTCGACGATCTGTGTGCCCACGAATTGGGCCGGGGCGCCCGCGCGAGGATCGGGAAACAGCCGAGGGATACGCGGCCGAAGTGCGGGGAAATGCTCGCGGATCGCGGTGAAGACCGTTTGCTCGGACCACGTGGGTTTACCTAGCCGGACCTCGTTAGGGCTCGGGTATAAGGGTGATCCCGCGGTGACGTCCTGCATCAGGCGCTCGACGGTGATGTCGAACAGCGCAGCGACCAGTTGCGGGTACATGGCGCGGTATGCCCAACGCGAATGCTGTGTCCACTGATCCACGACTTCCCCATTCCTCCCGACCTCGGTCCCCAAAGCGGTGCTGCCCCAGCCGATCCGGCCCTTGCGAGCATGACGCTCGGGTGTGCCAGCACCGCGCCCTGCGCCGCCGGCACACCCGAGCCTGGGTACTACGTGCGGCGCATCACCGGGCACCATGCTCTGAGGAGTGCCCGGCCGCGCCCTGGCCTGCTTTGGTGGATGCGGCAGGGGAGGAGCCCTCGTCGCGCCGGTGCCGCCCGCCCTGGTCCGACGATACGGCGGTCGCCGCGGTGCCGGTGGTCGCCGTGCTCGCGCCATCGGTCGAGCGGTGCTTGCCTGCACCGCTGCCCGCCTTGGCGCTCGTCGCGGTTGATGCGCCGTCACCGGCCGCGTGGCGGCCCGCCGCCGGGCTATCTGGGCCGCTCGACGTGGACTTGCCGGCAGCGGCGGCGCCGCCGGTTGACGGTGTGGCCGACGTGCTCGATGTCGTCGACCCGGTCGTGGTGGAGGACGTAGGAATCGAAGTCTTCGCCGGGGTGGTGCTGGCCGACGCTTCGCTGCTCTTCGTGGAGGACGTTGCGGCAGCACTGTGGTCCGCGCTGGGTGTGGATTTCGTTGCGGGGGCGTCGGTGGTTGACGATTCGGTGGTCGCGCTCGGCTCTGCGACCGCGACGGTCTTCGCCCCACCGGTAGTGCCCGCTGCACCGCTGGTCTTGGCCGACGGTGTCGCCGCCAAGGCCACTGCCGGTGCGGGCAGTGCTGCTGCGAAAGTCACCTTCGCCGGCGTGGGGATGGTCGTCGCGGCGAGTGCGTTGGCGGCGGATGCACTCGCGCTGACCAGTCCGCCGACGCCGTTGATGGCTGCTGCAACAGCGTTCGCCGTCAAGTTCAGCGCCGTGATGACGGTGCCGGCCAGGGCATGCGGCAGGTTGGAGATGAATCCAGGCGTCCCGAGCATCGTCAGCAGCCCGGAGGCGACGTACGCCGCCCCGTTGATGAACGCCCCGGTGACTTTCGCGGCCGCGATCGTGGCCGCAGCTGTGGCGTAGAACGGTGCGGCGGCCAGGCCGCCTGCGGTCGTGACCACCCGGTAGCCGGTGTCCACGGCGGCGCTCACCAGGGCTCCGACGGCGGCGGTGTAGCTGGCGGGGGACAGCGGGTTGGATCCGATGTCGGTAACCACATTCTGCAAGGCGCCAGGTGTGGTGCCGTTGCCCAGCCAGTCCGACGCGATGGCGGACGCACCGCCGGCCACCTTATCCAGCACGGTCGTACCGAACGTCGTGAGCACCGAGGACACCCCGTTGACCAGTTCGACGACAGCCGACGTCGGCGCAATCACGATGCCCTGGGCCGCGGTGAGGAATCCGTCGATGACGTTGTTGTTCGCGAGAATCTGTGCCGAGTTGACCACACCGTCCACGGCGGTCAGCAGATTGCTGATCTGGGCGGTAACCCCGTGCACCAGGGTGTTGGTCGCCGAGAGCGCATTGTCACCGAGCTGATCGACACCGGTGATCGCCGTGTTCACCACCAGGCCAGCAAGGTTCAGTGGCACGTTCACCAGGTTCGTGTAACTCGAGAGAGCGAGCGGGTTGTTGACGACGGCGGCGACGGCCTGCGCTGCCGTCCCGGCCGAACCGGTCAGCACGGAGGTGAGCAACGAGGCGACCTGCCCGGTCGTCAGCGTCAGTGTGCCCGACAGGGAGCCGGCGGTGGATGCGAGGCTGGTCAAGCCGCCGCTGGAGGACGCCTTCAACCCTGCCAGCAGAGCGGCCAGTGCGGAGTTGTTGGTGGCCCCGATCAGACCGCCCCAGAACGAATCATTCAGCGACACAGCAGTATTGAGTGCACCCTGAACGGTAGCGCCGGGGACCGCTGCCACAGACGTGATCGTCGAATCAACCGAATGCAGCACCGTGGCCAGATTCGCCACCAGCGCATCCACGTCGGCCTGCGTGATGAGGGCGGTCAGGTCAACGTGCGCGGTCGAGATGTGCGGGGTGGGCAGCAGGGGTGTCCCAGCGTTGGTTGCGACCAGCGGGGTAAACGCGATCATCGCCGCTGACGACATCGCCAGCCCGGCGTTCAGATAGGGGCGTGCAGAGATTTCCATGATGGCCTTCCGAATGACAGTGGGGTAGAGGGGATTTGGAGCGTTTATGACGTGACGCAGCCTGGACGACAGCCGTGATGCGCCGGTCTAAGAGGCGGCTCGGTGCCGCAACGGGGCTGTGAATTCGCCGGTGAACGCGATGCGTCTTTACGCGCACTACATCGCCCGCCCATGGAGCCCCCGAGGTGTCCGGTGCCGTCGGTCGACTTTGCCGAGGGCGGCACCATTGCTTTTGTTGAGCGAAATAGTAGAGCAACAAAGGCAATCCGTAAACACCCATGCTAGGGTCTCTACATGAACGGTTATGCAATTGCGGAACAGCTCACCCGCTGTTCACGTATAGCGTTACCGGTTGGTGGTCTTGATTCGCCGGGAGCGTCCGGGGTCGGTGTTATCGTCAGCTTGGCCGTCACGGGCGGATGGGTTACCACCCCCGACCCTGATTCCGCTGGGCACTCTCCCCGCTTCGCGGATGCCGCCCGTGACGCCAGCCCCGCTTGTCATAGCGGCGAGGTACGGTCACCCCATCAACGACATCCACGGGGGTGGACACGATGAGCATCGACGTTGTCGCCGGGGGCGACCCATGGTGGGACTACGCACACGCCTGCGCGCTCGCGCTCTACCGCGGTGAGCCCGCTCCATCGGTACGCGTCTACGGGCCGGTCCTAGAGGACGGCGAGGAGGCCCGTGTCTGCACGTCCGCGGTGGCCAGCCGACTCCTCGCCGGGGACGGCAGCTACCGCCGATCCTCCACGTTCCTGTTCGGCGGCCCCGGCCTGATGATCGGAATGCTTGCCGCCCAGGGATATATGAACCGTCGCCGCCGCCAACAGGCCGAACGAGACCAGATCGCCCAATGGCACGACCCGCGCCAAGCCACCGTCATCGTCACCGACGAACGCATCATGTGCAGCGGGGCTGACGGCACCCTGGTGGACTTCTGGTTGGAGTACGTCACCGAGTTCTACCCGGACGTGATGGCGCGCTCAGTGACGTTCGCATTCGGCGATCGATGCGCCCCGCTGCGGCTCGATGGCCCCGCCGCGCCGGCCATCGCCCTGTGGTGCGCGCACGCCATCTACGGCCCCAGCTGGAGCAGCGATACCCGCTTGCGGCCGCTCCTGGCCAGCCCTAGCGCGCCGATGCAGGCACTCACCACCTAACTGAATAGCGGCACCGAGCGAAGGAGCAGAACATGTCACAGAAGAACATGTCCATCGAGGTCGACGACGCCCTGCGCACCCGCGTCACTACCGGGCAATTCCGTAACCGCACATGCCACATCGACGCGGGAGTTCTGACCCTGATCACCGAAATCGACGGTGGCCGCAGGGTCTCGCACTTCGCCCCGGGCAGCTGGCGATTCGCCCAGTACGACGAAATCGGAGAACCAGAATGACTACTGCAACACTGTCGCCGGAGGCCGAGCGCAGAGCAGACCTGCTCATCTCCCGGTATGCCCGACTCACCGAGGGCAATCCGGGCTTCCATTACCACCTGCATATGCAGGCTTGGGAGCAGCACGTCGCGGACCGCGACTCAATCACCGCAGCACTGATAGCCGGCGCGAGCCGCTGGTCGGACCTTGCGCGTCTGCTCGATGATGACAAGACGTACCAGACGTGGCGGCTGAGGCTCGAACACCCCGCCTGGTGGATCGGCGGCCGCGTACGCGGCACGACCCCACTACTGGCACAGGTTATTTCGGAGCTGGTGCCCGTTCCGGAGCACGAGGGGACGACTGGACCGATCTGCTACACCGCCGACGGTGAGCCAGTCCTCAGCTTCTCGGGATGCCACAGCATGATCGGCGGCAGCGGGTTCGTCGGCGCCCACTGGGTCAACCAAACAATGACAGCCATCAAACCTTTGTCCGACACCACCAAGACCAAACTCGTTGCGGCACTACGTCGCGAGCTACTGGGCCGCAATCTCTGCCAGGTCCCGTGGCTGGTCGACACCGACGATACAGCCGCGGCATTTCCTGAATCAGAGATAGAGGCAGCGATTGACGTCGCCGCTCTGACCGAGGCCATCGACGCAGTCGAAGCCATCCATGGCCCCGAGTGGGCCGATGCCGTCACAACGATGCTCGGCGACCTCGACCCCATCGTATGGCCCGGCATCACCGACGCACTCATCAACGAAAACCGCACGGCCGCACGGCCATGAGCAGCTCATAGCAGTACAAGAACCGGGGGAGATATGTCAGAAGTCAACCATTTGATGGGGATCGTCGAGAAGCTGTTCTTGCCCCAGATGCGGCCAGAGAAAATCGAGCCGATGCCTGTCCCGACAGGCGATACCGCCGTCGAGCAAGCCTTTGCCGGATTCTGCCTAGCCGCCAACGCGGTCACTCACCGCGATTACGAGCAGCATCTGCGCGACTGGGAGGACCGCCAGAACCGTTTGATCGACTGGCGAGAACACCTCAAAGCGCACCCCATTCCCGACAGCGCGGAGTCCGCTGCTGCGATCCAGCGCGGCGAAATGACTGTCTCGCAGGCGCTCATGGGAACCGACCGGTGGGAGGAAATGATGGACGACCTCACCGAAATGCTCCGATGGTCATCGACTCGACACGAAGAGTCTGGGCGCAAGCTGCGGGTCACCTCGGACGCCGGTAGCCGGGCAATTGCCATCCGACAGCGCGGCGAGGAGCGCGTCAAGCAGATCGTCAAGAGCTCCACGCGAAAAATCAACCGGCTCAACGAAGATGACACCGCCCGGCGGGATGAAATCATTGCGTCCGGACAGTCCCAGGTCGCAGCTGTCGCCGAAGTCGTTGTGAATCGGACAAACGCGCTCACCCGTCAAATCCTTGACCTCGACGAGAACACCGCGCACATCACGACCGCTGACTGGCTGCGCCAGCACGGACTCGACGCCGTGGTCAACCACTGAGCTGACTTCGGGGACTTTTGTGGCGGTCGTCAAAGACGTTCTTGGAGAAAGGAAAGGCTGATGTCTCTGCTGAATCCGGTGGGCCTGGTTCCTGAAGCGGTGTTCGACGTCGTTGGCATCTGCGGGTTGGTGGCTCTGGGCGCGGCGGCGGTGGCGATCACCGCCGCGGCGGCGGTCTTCTGGCGCCGCCCTGCAGAGAACGCCGACCGATATCTTCCACTGATCCGGCCGGCAGTCAAATCGCTTGCGGTGCTTGGGCTGACTCTGCTGGCCATCTGGGCGGTGCCCTGGCTTATCAGCCACGGCGGAACACACCCACTCCCACCGCCTATGTCGCACCAATTCGGACAGTAGGGAAGTATCGTTGACTTCCAACATGTTTCGCAGCGACACAGCCGGTACCGGCGAGGCGAATCAGTACGACGGTATACCTGAATCCGCCAGCACCATCGCCCAAGCACCCGGGCTCAACATGGTTCAACAGTTTCCGCGCGCCGCCGTCTACACCCTTCGCGACCGCCTCCAGTTCCTCCCCGGACGACTACTACGACGCCGACAACCGGGAAATCGCGATCCTCACCGACGCCTTGATATGGGTCGACCAACCATCAGCGAACGCAGGGGAGACCCGACCATGACCCAGAAGATCGCCCGCACCGTTACCGACGACGCCGGCAGACGATGACTGAACCTGCCGAGTAACCAGTGTTGGGTTACCCGGCTCGTCCAGCACAGGCGTATATCCTCGGCCTTTTTGTCACTGTGACGTTTAGCTACGGGTAGGCGTCGCGTGATTGGGGCGATAGCTCAATGGCCCGTTCACGTTTGGGTAGTAGTCGCGCCAGTAGAGCTCTCCGAGCAAGTAAGATCGCACCTCGCGGATTTCGCTACCGCTCATGGCGGACCCCAGAGCTGTTTCCACGCCAGGCAACAACATCTCGCGAGTGAGGTCGTGGCCGATCTGGCGCTCCAATGCGCGGTGGTAATGCGCCAGTGTGAAGCAGAACACGTGCAGATCGGTGGTCCAGGCCCAGGCCAGCAACTCGCCCATAAAGTCGCCGGCATTCGCCAGCTGGCCATCTATGAGCCATCGGGCGGAATCTGCGGCGGCATCAAAGGCCAGGCGGGTGAGCATTTGGTCGAGCAGATCGACGGCCCCGTCCAAGATCAGTGCGTTCGAAGGCACGAGGTGGGCAACGATTTTCGAGTTTTTCACGATGTGGGTCGTGATGCCATCTTCGGCATCGGCGAGCAGTGCGTTGAGACCACTTCGCGCATCGGTGACTGACCGCATGCGATTCGGGCTGGTTTTGACCATGCGACGAGCCTAGCAACTTGACGTAATACGCGCTCTCATTCGGTCTACTAAACAGGCGCGTATTCCAGCCTGAATAAAGGCCGATAATATATCTTATGTAAACTCGCATTTTACAGTGTTGGGAAATGCCAGTAGACACTGCGGTGAAACGGGTTCATACTGGCGGCATGGCCGCCACCACCACTCGCCTCGGTGCCCTGATCGACAGATACAAGAGGGCCACAGGTGTCGCTGATACCGAACTGGCGCGCCGTATCGGCGTAAGCCGCAGGCAGCTGAACAACTGGCGTACCGAGAAGCTGCGCCAGCTGCACGATCTGGACAACTTGAACGCGATCACCAGGGTTACTGGCCAGCCCTATCGAAATGTGTTGTCCGCAGCGCTATTTGACAGCGGGTATCTGACTGAGGCGACCAGCGCCGCCCCTCGCCCCTACGCCGAGGTGCTTCACGACGCCATCGCGGTTCTGACCGAGGCTGCGCACCTCACGAATCAGCCTATGCGACAGACAAGTTCGGGAGGTTGGGAGCCAAACCCGGACCCCCGAGCCGCGCTGGCGATCGACTGGGCCGAGTTCGTGACGCACGCCTTGGCCGGCGCGGCGGCCAACATCGGCGGCACCGAACTTATTCTCGCGGGGCGTCCCGGCTCATGGGAGGCCGATGTGATCCGGCAGGCACTCACGTCCACCGTCGGCCCCGACGAATGGGATCTGTGGCGACACCGCACCGAGCCGGTCAAGGTTGTCCTCCATCCCGAACGCATCCTGTTCGACACCGATTCATCGACGTGGTTCAGCGACCTCGACGCCGCTGAAGCAGAGCTTTCGCGCCGAGAAGACGCGATCAGCCCCGGCCACGTGTACAGCTACCCGGGGCACGAACTGCCCGAGGAGATGCGGCAGTACTACATGGACAGGGGCGTGGAGATCATTGACGGTCCTCCGCCGCCGGAACCGACCCTTGAAGAGATAGAGGCCGCATTCGCCGCGGCCGCCGCCGATCCGGACGGCTTCGCGTTCGCCACTGACCCGGCCGAGCAAGAGGCACTCGAAGCGATCGAGGCTCTCAGAACCCAGCTCGAAGCCCTTTGCCGCCAGGAACTGACCGAGTATGGCGAACGGCTCGTTCATGCCGTCACCGAGCGGCTGGAGGACCTTTCGCTGCCTGTGCCGTTGATCGTGGCGGTCGATCTGGACACCCCCTGGAACGAGGCACCCGAGAGCATTCTGCCGAACTGGGCCATCGGCGCGATAGAGACCGCTATCGCCGACGGGATCGCACAGACCACAACCCCCGATACGCTGCCAGGCACCCCGCTAGAGCGAGCCGAAGCGGCATTGAGGGACCCGGTGAACACTGCGACGCCGCCAACGAGCCCAGCCTGATCGCGAGACCCAGGAGCCCCCGATGTCTGAATTACCCACTCGCACCGAACTATTCGACCGCTGCATCGAGCCACTGAACACCGCGCGAGCAGCCCTGAGCGAGGTCCGCGACTGGCTGCGGTCCGACTGGCAACCCGTCGACACCGCACTTACCCCCGAAGCCGCCGAGGCACGATCAACCATCCTGAGCAACATCGCGACCGCGAAAAACCTCGTCGACACCATGAAAACCGAGGTGGCAGCGGCCATCGAGTCGCTGGCCGCTACGGAGCTCGCCAACGCCACCCCCGAATCCCTCGCCACCGAGCTGCGCTCCCGTGGTTGGACTGCCTGGCCCCGCAGCGGCGAAGACGACGGTTACGCGGGTGTCTGCGGGATCGACGAGGACGGACACGGCGCAAGCGTGGACCTCAACGTCTACTTCAACCGGTTCGAGCCGCCGTCCTGGGTCATCGGCGATAAAACACATCACGCCGGCACGTCAATCACCGTGTCCGACCTAGCCGACCACATCATCTCGACCCTCCGAGAGGACATCCCGTGACCACTGAGTTTTACGACGAGGACGCCTTCTTCGAGGCATGGAAGACGGCGGTAAACCTGGCCGGGTCAGGCTATTTCGGCGTCACCCATACCCCCACCACAGCACGCAACAAATGGGACCTGGAACCCCGCGTCGACCGCATTACCGACGATCTCCCAGTGCTGTCGTCCGGCGAATCCATCTTCCTTGCCGCCCTGGTGTCCTTCTACGACGCCGAATCCGGCGGCGAAATGCTCAAGGTGGTCGGCGCGCGCGGCCTGAGCGACCTCTCAGCGCGCCTCGATGAGCCCCGCCGCCAAGTCGTCGCGGACCTCCTGGTCTCCTACGCCGGATGGTAGGTAGCGGTACGTCCGACAACGACATCCCGGCCACCGACGCACCACCCCGGCGAAAGGAACCCACCCGCCTTGCCTGACATACCCATTGAATGGGTCGGCCCAGACAATACGTTCGGGTCCAAGGTGGCCGGCCTGGACGACATCGGCTCCATCGCCATTCCATACGCGCGCCTACCGGGGCGGGCGGCCAGCATTTACCGCCCCCGCTACGCGCAGTGGGCCGACCTCGGCGACGAGTTAATGGAAGACCTCATGGCCTTGCGCGGCGCAGGGGAACGCACGCTGCGCGCCACCCTTGCGGTAGCGCACGAAACGGTCGCTGCCCATCACGCAGCCCGGGGTCGCCGCCGGCTCACTGCATCAGCGGCCGCCGGCATTCTGTTGGATCGACTCGATCCCGCCGACCGCACCATGCTCACCCGTCTCGTGTTCCCCATCGACCCGGTGCCCCGGGAGGATGTTGCCGCCTACCTCGGTGTAGACGCCGCATGGTTCGGGCGGAATTGCCCCCGCGCCAAAAGGCGATTCGCGGAGCTGATTGCCGAACCCGCACACCACGACGTCGCCCGCCACGCTGACTGGCTACGTACCGCTCTCGGCCCCTACACCCCCACTCACCGGGTCGCGCACTACCTCCGGGAACTTCGCCTGGACCCGGACAGCGCCGAAGCACAGATGTACCTGTACATCGCCGGACCGTATGTCCCCCGCGGCGATTGGCACGAGAATCGTGCCGCCGACGGCGAGCGCCAGATGCTCGACCTCGTCGACCGCGCTTTCGAGCAATCCCCCGTCCAGACCGCCCGCTCGCTCAGTGCGACCCTGGTTGAGGCGGGAATGCCCGCGACCGTCGTGCCCGTGTTCTTGGACGGCTTCTTCACGCTGCGCCGCCTCAACGATGTGTGCGTGCGATGGGGTCAGACGTCGAGTGAACAGGCCGAGGCAATTCTGCACGCGCACGGAAAGCCGATGACTGGCAGGCAGATTCACGAACACATCGACAGCCAGCCACTGACGCTGGCCACCCTGATGGGCAATTTGTCGACCGGTGAGCAGTTCATCCGGGCATCGAGAACGACATGGGCTTTGCGTGCGTGGGGACTGGACGAGTATCGCAGCGTTGTCGACGAACTCGGCCGCCGCATCGACGCTGCTGGAGGCCAACTCCCGGCCGCCGCGCTGGTGGCTGAGGTTTGCGCTGCCATTCCCGATGTTGCCGAGAGATCTGTACGGGGATACCTCGCGTCGCTCGCGTTCGTTGTCGAGCACGGGACCGCGCGGCGCCGCCGCGACGATGACCCGCTTCCGCCACAGCCGCACTGGAATACCGCGCGCGGAACTTTCCGGCACGGCAGCAGCATTCGCCTCGCGCTGCCCGTCACCTCCGAACTCTTGCGCGGATCCGCCGTGGCGATCCTGGCGCCCGCCGCCGCTGGCGTCGGCGTAGAGCCCGGTCAGCGGCGCACCTTCGGTACCGATGTGGGCGACGTCGAGGTGGTCTGGCCCTTGTGGACCACCAACGGGCCCCGACTGGGCACGGTCCGGGCCTTGGCCAGGTCGGTCGGCGCCCAGGTCCGGGACACGCTGGTGCTGACGTTCGATCCCGCCGCCGCCCGAGCCTCCGCTAGTGCCATCGCCGCAGGAACCGCAGGCAGCGCGCTGCTCGAACGAATATTGGGCCGCTCGCCCGTGGCGCTGACCGACGTCGCCGAGAGTCTGGACTGCTCCCCGGATGACGTCGTCGCAGTCCTGTCCCGCCGAGGTGACGACACCCTTGCCGAGACGGTCAGCTGGGACCTGTAGGAAATTCCGACGAGCGCCACCCGATCTTTGCCGCATGATTACGGCGCCGGGTAGCCCATCTCGTTTGCGCTCCGCAGGGTAATTGGGGGGCGCGCCCGGATTGTCTTGCACCTTCGGCGTGACGAATGAGGTGGTGGGCACGGCGGTGACCGCTGGCCGGCTATGTTCAGGCAGTTCGGTCCGGCACTGGAGCGTGGAACCTGCACAGCCTGGACAGCAGGTTGCCAGCGGGTTTGGGTGCGCAAGCGCAGGTCAGCGGCCCGGGTGGCAACCTGGGAGCCGATCGGCGAGAGCAGGTTGCCAGTCCTCGGATCAGCGGCGTTACGCGCCCTGGTGTTCGGCTTCCTCGGCGCTGTCCGACATGATGCCCTGGGTCAGAGCCGATGGCGTCGTGCTCAACGCCTTCGAAATGCGCGCCAACATACTGATGGTGACGCTTTTGCGCCCGTTCTCGACCTGGCTTACGTAGGTCCGGTCAATTTCCGCACTTCCGGCCAGGTCACCTTGCGAAAGGCCCAGTTGCACGCGACGTGCATTGATGTTTGCGCCCAGCCGCTCCAGGACGGCGGGGTCGTCGTCCGTGTGCTTCTTGGACATGCGGGCCTGCTCTCTTGGGGCTGGTGTTGCATATAGTCTACGGCCCGCGCCCTCGGCCATGAAGTCAGAACAAGCCTTCACCGGTCGCCTCCTGCCACCATTGCTCAAAACCGCTGCGTTGCTTGGACTGTGGCCCCGACGGGGCCGCGACGAACAGGTGATCGGTCCTTCCAGCGGACCGGTCCCGCAGAATGTGGCGCACGATGCCGTCAGGCCCGCGCACCCGCTGACCGGGCTGGGCGGCGAGCTGTTCGGCCATGTTCCCCCGGGTGCCGGTAGCCATGACGCGAAGGGAGCGGGCGGTGATACCGCGCCCGCCGTCCTTGCCCGGGCGCACCACGCGGCGTACCTCGTACAGTGACCACTCGCAGGTGTCCAGTCGTGTCTGAAAGAGTGCGTCCGCTTCTTGAAGGCCCGCGCCGGTGATCAGGTCAGCCAGGCTGCTGCCCACGATCAGTGTTTGTGACGGATTGATACTGCGGGCAACGTATTCCAGGAACAGCGCGTCAGCGGCGAGCAGTGGTTCCCGACGGTAGCGGGCAATCACCTGATCGCGGCCCGCCGCGCTACTCATAGCGAACGGGCAGAAGCCGCAGCAGCTCTTTGGGATGTCTTCGGCCAGGAGTTCCATCGCATATTGGGAGCAATCGCGCCGTGTCCAGCCCCAGTCCTGCAAGGGATACCAGCCGGTACGCAGCGCGGTATCGTGCAGACGGTCCTTGTCTGACCGGGATCGTTCGTCGGCCTCGAAGCCCACAGCATGCCGGTACGGTCGGCCTTTGGTGATGCGGGCGATCACAGGATCGAGCGCATCTCCCTTCGCGTGCACTGAGCACAGGCGCTTGCCTCCCAACTGCGGAAGTGTTGCCGCAGAGATCATTTCGTGGCCCAAGGTATAGACGCCATCGGCGTAGAGCCGCGACGGCGACCGGGAATCGTCCAGGACGACGACGCCGGCCCCGGCGCGGGTGGTGCGGCGCTGCGAGCGCGCCACCTGTATGAGGCGTACGGAATGGGCTGTGAGCATTGGGAGAATCAACCGCGTCACCGCGCTGATCGTGGCCTGACTTTCGTGTCCGGTCATCGCACATACGAGGGCCAATTCGGACAGTTCGAAGTCTCGCGAGGACGGGTCGGCCAGCCAGCGCGCGATCATGACGGTCGAGTCCAGGCCGAGGCCGTAAGACGCCACAACACTTGGCGCGTGTTCGGTTTCATTGAGTCCGTCGAGCGGTGCGATTCGCATTGTTCCGATGAAATCGGTTGCCGTCAAAGTCATTTCGGAAATCCGCTCCCTAACCTGTTGTCTATAGTCTACATCAAGGTGTAGACTATAGACAACAGGTTAGGGAGCGGAAGGAAAGACCAGATGAGTGACCACGACCTCACCAGCGACCAGCGATGGCTGCTCTACTTCATGGGCGGATGGATGATCCGTGACTGCTTGATCGACTCCACCGGCACCGACCGATTGATGCGGTCCATGTGGGGAGGCTGCAACCACGACCACCCGCAGGGCGGCCCGGAATGGATGACAAGCTTCGAGACCCGCAACGGCAAGGTGGTCTCACCCGGCCACGGCGAGGTGCGCGTGGTCATCACCAAGGCTCAGATCAACGCCTACGCCCGATCCCTGCCGACCTCAATCCGCACCGAACTTAGCGATATTCGCCACGAAGCGGCCGATGAACGCAAGCGCACATACGGCTGGTGCCACTGCCCTCACGCCCGCACCGCACCCAACGCGCACAGCGGCCCGTGCACCCGATACCACCCCACCGAGGACGAAGACACCGCGCACTACGCCGCGATGAACCGCCTCGATGACATCGCCGAAGACATCATGCGCCGCGCCCTGCGCCTGGACGAGGCCCAAGCCGAACAGCTCGACCTATTCGCCACGCTCTGACCTCAACCCCAACTGCCACCAAACCGCCACCACCGCAAAGGAGTTCACCATGACCACGACCTACGTTGCCAGCGTCACCCCGTTCGAGACCGCCGCGACCGTGGACAGTGCACCGCTGGCCCGTGTGCGCTACGTCAACGACAAGTACACCTTCGTCGGGGTGACCCGCATCCAGCACGACGCCCTGTCATCGGTCACCGGATACGGCGTCGACTTCTGGGTCACCGTCGACACCCTGGCCCGCCAAGTACACCAACACGTCATGGAACTGGTCGCCGCCCGGAAGATCAACCACGTCACCACCTTTCAGGAACTGCGTCCCGACGTCGCCGACAAGATCAACAAATCGCCCGAGCTAGCGGCCCTCGGCCCGACCGGTCGGTCCTACGTCCAGCTGCGCGTCACCGACCTGCTGCGCTTCGGCTGATCCGAGAAACGACAGCTGCCGTGGCCATCATCATCGCCCTCAAAGGCCGGGACCCGTTCGCCGCCGCCCAGGTCTCGGTGTACCGGAACCTGAACAACGGCCTCTGGTCGATTAGGGCAGACGCCGGCCCCCATCGCGGCACCGTCGTCGGCCACGCCCGCCGCGTCAGCCTCACCGACTGGATCAAAGGCACCCTCGCCGACGTCGACCTGACCAACCCGCAGCGACTCACCTATCGCCCGCACGAGCGTCCCGAGTTCTTTCGTGCCAGACACCGGCCAGCCCATCTGGGCTGCCCCGGCCGTGCTGTTCACCGACGCCGCGTACATCGACACCCCCACCCCGACGACCTCACGGAGCCCCTCATGGCACTGATCAACACCATCGACCCCACCGACATCAACCTCGCCCTCCAGAACGGCATCGGCGCCCAGCTGCAATGGCAGTTGCCGCACGCGGAGCTTGAACAGCGCCTTGACGCCGCCGCCTACGCCGCAGCGGCCATCCTCAACGCGCCGTACTACGAGAGCGACCTGACCACCGAGCAGCGGGCAACCGCCGAGCAGGCATACGCGCAGTCCCCGTACGCAATCGGCCACACCGAAAGCACCGCCCATGTGCTTCCTTGATCCCGACATCGACTACGCCCACCCACACGGGGCGCGCGGCTACGGCCAGACCCTGTCCACCCTGGCCGACCTGCTCGACGTCGACTGGCGAGTCACCGACTCCGGGGGCGGCTGTCAGCTCATCGTCTCCGGTGAGCTGCTGGAGGGCGGCTACCGCATCCAGGTCTCCGACCGCGACGGCCCACTGTCGCCCTACCCGCAACGGGCCCGCGCCTGCCACGGCGGGCACTCCGTCGGTTGGGCTGTCGGAATCTACAGTGCCGCAACCGACTACACCGAGCTGCACGGCTGGGCCGACACCACCGACAACCACGCCGACGTCGCCGCACTCACCGCTGCGGCCCTCAACGACTACCGCCGCCACCGCGGCGCGATCTGCCACTGCCCCACCACCGGAAGGAACTGACACCATGACCATCGCCGCTTTCGAAACCGCCGCCCGCTCACACTTCGCCAACCCGCCGGCCACCTGGACCGTGCACAAGGTCGACACCCGCACCTGGCACATCCGCACCACCGACGGAGCTGTCGTCGACCGCTTCACCACCAAGCGCGACGCCGAGCAAGGATGCGTTGCCGGCACCTACGTGCGCCTGTGGCACGAGAAAACCGCCTGGTACATGGGAACGAGCACCAACCCCCGCGACCGTGCCCTCAGCGAGCAGGAACGCGCCATCATCGACGAGATTGTCGGGTACGTGAACCGCAACGCGGACACCTTCGAGCAGGCCGCAGCCGACCAGGTGCACCTGGTCCGTTTCCGCGACCGTGACGCTGACGACGCCGAGACGTGGGAGGCAACGCTCTTGCGCGAAGGCCGCTGGCTCGTCAAAGGCGTGCACTGGTGGACCTTCGCCGAAGACGAGCTCGAGTTCCTGGACCCACCGACAACAACGCCAGGAGAGCAGCAGGTGCCCGATGAGCTTGACGAGCTCGCCGCCGCGTGCGACCACTGGGACCAGGTCATCGAGAGCGACCTGGCGAGCAATGACGCCGAGCACGACGCGGCCCTGAGGATCATCGAGATTGCCCGCCGGGTCTGCACCCGCAAGGAAGTGAACGTGTAACTCACGCAACCAGTTTCGGGGACTTTCCGCACGGGGACGGCCCCGAAACTGGTACTCGATTCAGGGCAATTAGACCCTCTAAGATGTTGCCTATAGTCAACACTGTGGTGTAGACTATAGACAACACCCGGAGAAAGTGACCGGGACGAAAGAGGGGACACACCAATGACTTCCATCGCCGAACACCGCCCTGCCCTCGGCAAGCGCCGGTACTCGCACGACACCCTGACCGCCGTCGACCTGTTCTCTGGATTCGGCGGACTTACCAAGGGAATTCAGCGCGCGGGCTTCGAAGCGATTTCCTGCGCGAACCACTCGGAGTACAAAATCCAGGTTCACGAGGCCAACCACCCCGAGGCCGAGCACTGGATCGCCGACCTGGTGGACACCGAATCCTCCAACTACCACTCCGTGCGTGACCTGCCCAAGGCGGACCTGCTCGCCGCTGGTGTCAGCTGCGTGAACCACTCGCAGGCCAACACCAAGAAGGCATACGAGCAGGGCCTGTCCCTGTTCGATCTGGAGGACCCTGATTTCGAGGACAGCGTCACCCGCTCCGAGCGCGACCGGGCCACCGCCAACTGCGTGCTCCACTACGCCGCTCAGCACCACCCTCGCCTGATCCTGGTCGAGTGCACCACCGAGCTGACCTCCTGGGGACCGGCTATCCAAGGCAAGCGCAAGGTCGGCGATGGAAGCACCTACCGCTGGTGGCTCAAGCAGTTCGATCTGCTGGGCTACAAGCACCGCGTTCTCTACCTGAACAGCATGTTTTTTGGAGTTCCCCAGTCCCGCGACCGCCTCTACATTGCGTTCTGGGACAAGAAGATTCCGACCCCGGACCTGGACCACCGCCCCGTGACGACCTGCGGGTTCTGCGACAAGCTTGTTGAGGCCGTGTGGACGTGGAAGACCGGCGTGCCCCCCACCGGCTCGGTCCGCTACGGCAAGCAGTACGAGTACCGCTGCCCGTCATGCCGGGGTGTCGTGGTCCCCAACATGACCCCGTCGCTGGCCGCGATGGACTTGACCAACCTGGGCACCCGCATCGGCGACCGCAAGAAGCCGTTGGCCGCAGCGACGATGGCGCGCGCCGAGCGGTGCCGCCAGCGGTTCAACGAGTTCCCCGCTGTGCTGATGCCCGCCAAGGCCCTGCACGGCTCCGAGCGCCACCCCTGGCAGCCCATGGCCACCCAGACCAGCCAGCAGGAGACCGCGATCCTGTCGACCGGCGCCCTGGTCGCCGCCGCCGGAAACACCTACGAGCGCCCCGGATCGACCTGCCGCAGCCGCGACCTGAGCCAGCCACTGTGGGCACAGACCGCCACCAACGCCACTGGCCTGCTCACCCCGTCCGTCGCGATCACCGGCCAGACCCTGGCCGCGCACCGGCACAACGGCGACGGCAAGCACATCACCCAGCCGATGGACACCGTGACCAGCACCCACGAACGCGCCGTCCTGCTCGGCGTCACAACCTTTCGCAAAGGCATGGAACCGCGCGGCGCGGACCAGCCGCTGCCCACCCAGGCCGGTTCCGAGGCGTTCGGGCTGCTGTCCTCCGGTGTGATCCCCTTCCGCCAGAACACCATTCCCACCACCCACGCCGAGGCCATGCCCACCGTGACCTCCGACCAGATTCCCGGAATTCTCACCGCAGCAGGCCGCGTCCAATGCAACGGCTCCATCGAGGAAGCCAAGTACCGCGCCTACCCGGTCGACAAGCCGATGGGCACGGTCGTCGGGTCGGCCGTCACCCAAGGCGTCCTGTTCAGCGGCTGGTTCAAGCAGAACGGCAGCACCGGCACCGAGACCGCGCCGCACCCGCTGTCGGACCCGCTGGGCACCGTCACCGCCCACGACACCACCGCCCTGATGACCGCCGAATGGCACGCCATGCTCGCCGACCTGTCACTGGAGGACTGCTACTTCCGGATGATGGCCCCCCACGAGATTGGCCGGGGATGCGGCTTCGACGTCAACTTCGGTGACTACACAGGCACTTTCGTGGTCTGGGGATCGGCCCGCAACCAGGTCGACGGCTACGGCAACGCCGTGTCGCCCCAGGTCGGCGAATGGATCGGCACCCGCCTGCGCGCCGCCCTGCACCGCGAGACGCTCGCCGCCTGACAGCTTCCCGGGGGTGGGGTGACCCAGCCTCCCCCACCCCCGGCGCAACCCCTCCACACCCCAACCCCCACCACCGCGAAAGGACCAAACGCCATGTCCACCAAAGCTTCCACCCCCTCCTTCACCACTGACGAGCACGGCCAGGCCATCCTGACCACCGTCCCGATCACGCTGGCCTACTTCGAAGGTCGCATCTACTACCTCACCAACTGCTGCGGCGCCTCCGGCAAAGGCTCCATCGCCGATGGCATCCCGAGCATCGTCTGCCGCAAGTGCTACCGCGACGTGGACGACGTGTTCGCCGACAGCTGGCAGGTCGATGACGAGGCCGCATGGGCGCGCTACTACTCCCTCGTTCGCGCCGACTGCATCGCCGATGCCCAGGCTCGCCAGCACGTGGCCCGGGTACGCCGCACCGCCGAGCAGGCCGCAGCCCTCGATGCCGGCCGCCACGTGCCCGCCCCCCTGTCCGCGCCCGCACCGGTTCTCACCGATGCAGTCAAAAGCCTGCTGATCGACTGGTTTCCGGTCCGCGACCGGCTCTACGACCTGTGCAGCAAGGACCTGCTGTCCGACCGGGAGATCGCCGAAATCGAGGAGAAGCGGCGCGAGCTGGTCGATATCGGAGACGAGCTGGTCGCGCAGTTCGTGCCCGACGCCCAAGCCCGCTTTGCGATCACCGGCGATCTGCTGCCCTGACCGCCCCGCCGCACCACCGGAAGGAGTAACCGACCCATGGGTACCTACGACCACGGATACGACGCCATTCTCGCCGAGGTTCACACCCGATTCGGTTTCATGCCAACGATTTTCAATTCTGGCGGCAACATCATGATTCTGGAATCGATCCTCGATGGCGGCAACTTCATCTGGATCACCGACGCCGACTGCGACGTCACACCGCTACCGCGCCGCCTGGCCGCCGAAGCCGACGGCCACTACGTCGGCTGGCAGGTGTCCATCTACCCGCCCGACCCCGATGCACTCCCCGTCGACCTCACCGCGACCGTCCCCGGCGGATCCACCGTCCCGGCGATTCCCGACGTCGACTCGTGCACCCGGCTGGCCAGCGTCACCCATCACACCGCGACCGCCGACCAGCTGCCCGACCTGATCGAGCTCGCCCTGCGCGGCTACCGCCGCCACGAGCAGCACACGTTTCACCGCGACGGCACCCACACCGTGAGCGTCGGCATCGACCACTACTGACAGGAAGACCGTTGCACACCTTCTACATGGGCAGTCACCAGGTTTCTTGGCTCGCGACAGCTGGTGTGCCCCTCTTCATTTCGCACCGCCGACTGGCCGGCCGCAAGACCTTTCCCCGCGCCGCACCGTCGAGAACTTCGTCGAGCTCCAGGCACTGTGGGATGGCAAAAGCTACGACAATCCGTATATGCCGGTAATTCAAGGATGGTTGCCAGAAGATTATTTACGGTGCCTTGACTTGTACGCAAAATACGGCGTTGATTTGACCAATTACCCAATTGTCGGCGTTGGTTCGGTGTGCCGACGCCAAGCCAGCTCGCAAATCGACACCGTCATTTCAACAATCTTGCACCGCGACCCGGAGATGCCCTTGCACGCATTCGGCGTCAAAGCGGGTGGCCTGAAGCTGTACGGCCGCAAAATCTATACATCGGACTCCCTTGCGTGGAGTTATCAGGCCAGAAGGGAACCGCCCCTTGCCGGTCACACCCACTCGTCGTGTGCGAACTGCCTGGAATATGCCCTGAAATGGCGTCACCGGGTTCTTGCAGTGCGGCCGAGCCGCCAGCTGTCGCTGTTCGACGACCTGTCTTAGCACCACGGCATCCAAGGGGACGCTGCGGTTGGCATCGGTGCCAGTTCCGAAATGGCCAGGAGAAGAAAAAGCCGCCCCATCTAAGTGCCTTAGTGGCAATTCAGAGCCTACCGAACTGAAAAGCAAACAATAGATAACGACTTGCTTAAAATACCCTAAGAATATCCCTATTAATAGTGCCTGACCTGCATCTATACGATAGACTCAAGGTACAACAAAACAATTTGCTGAGACAAATTCGGAGGCCATCATGAACAGCACCCTCACTGTCTACACCAAGCCGGCATGCGTGCAGTGCAACGCCACCTACAAGGCGCTGGACAAGGCGGGCATCGCCTACAAGAAGGTCGACATCAGCACCGATCCCCAGGCGCGCGAGTACGTGCTGTCCCTCGGGTACTTGCAGGCTCCCGTCGTGGTGGCCGGCGACGAGCACTGGTCGGGTTTCCGGCCTGACCGGATCAAGGCCATCGCGAATCAGGACATGGCGGTGTCGGCATGAGCGCGCAGGTCACCAGCGATCATCGCCGCACCAAGACCGCCGAATCAACCCAGATCGTTTCTGCCACAACAGATGCATCAATGATGCAAGCCCTGCTCGCGCGCCGCGCCGCAGCCAAGCAAGACCAGGGCCTCGCCGCAACGCTCCAGCTGGACGATCAGCTCGAAGACCTCGGCCTTGCCGCCGACGATCGCCTCACCTGCTACAGCTGCCAAAGCTGGGCTGATCACGCCCACGACCCCTTCACTGGACGCCGCGTGTCATTCGCTCCAGCCAACGACGAAATCGCGGTACCGGCATGAACAACTCGCGGCACATCGCGTTCACCGATCACACCATCGCCGAACTCACGGAAGTCATTCGCTCCAGTGGGCGCGAAGACCTGCTCGCTGACTTGCTCGACTGGCCACCAGTGGCGGTGCCCGCCGACGAGCTGCCGGACGCCAGCGACCTGATCGCCCGCGCCCGCGACAAGTTCGTTTGCACCGATTCCCTGCACCGCGACCTGGCCACCGCGCTCGAAGCGACCCGGGCACAACTGATCACCGTCAGCATCCGCGCGCACTTCATGCGATCAGACAAGCACCGCACCGTCGAACCCCTGTACGCCAAACTGCGCGACTTCCGCGCCCTGGCCACCCAGTGGGGCCAAGCAGACAGTTCCAGCGAGCTGAGGGCCGCGTCCGCCGCCATCCTGGCCGTCCTCAACGAACTCACCCCCGACGGCTCCGCACCGGCCGGCCCCAGCGCACCGGCCCCCACCCCCGCGGCCTGACCACCACGTACCGACCAGGAGCGATCACCATGTCATTCGACGCCCGCCAGACGGCCACCCCGCCCGCTGCCCCGGCGACCGCTCCGCACCTCGAATTAAGCTGCACCGCCGAAGACCCGGCGGCCACCACGGCGACGCCGGCCACCGCAGTCCCGACTGTCACCGCCGCGCCAACCCCCAACCTCACCCAGTACGACGTGATTCTCGTCAACTCCAGCGCAGGGAAAGACTCGCAAGCCAGTCTTGACGTCGTGGTCGAGCAGGCCCGCGCCGCAGGCGTTCTCGAGCGTGTGGTGGTCGTGCACGCCGACCTGGGCGACGCCGAATGGGATGGCGTCCCCCAGCTCGCCGCCGAACACGCAGCCCACTACGGCCTGCGCTTCGAGCTGACCGGACGCACCGCCGCAGACGGGCACACCGAGACCATCCTTGAGCGCGTCGCCCAGCGCGGGTTGTGGCCGAGCTCGAAAATTCGTTGGTGCACTAGCGACCACAAAAGAGGCCCCATCCGCACGGTCATGACCAAGCTGGTCGCCGAGCTGCGTGACAGCGGCAGCGTTACCGGCCGCCCGGTGCGACTGCTCAACGTGATGGGCCTGCGTGCGGAGGAAAGCACCGCGCGCGCACGGCGCTCCGCCTACACCCACAACCCGTCCGCATCCAATGGGCGCCGCCGCGTCGATGACTGGCACCCGATCCACCACTACACGGTCGCCGACGTGTGGGAGCGCATCGCCGCAGCGGGAACTCGCCCGCACCCCGCTTACGCCGCTGGCATGTCGCGACTGAGCTGCCGGTTCTGTGTCCTGGCCTCACGCGCCGACCTGGTGTGTTCGGCGCGCCTGAATCCCGAGCTGGCCGACCGCTACGCCGCCGTCGAGGCCGCCGCCGGTCACACCTTCCGCGCCGACCTGTCGATGGCCGACATCATCGCCGAAGCACGTGGCCTACAGCCCCAGCTCTCCCTGCTCGACCTGGCAGACATCGCCTGACCGGAACGGAAGGAACCCGTCATGTACCGCCTCACCGTCGACCCGGCCGACCACCGGCCCGAAGTCGTGAGCACTCACCCAGACCGCAAGACGGCCGCCGCCGCGCTCGCGGACTACCTGACCGCTCACGACTGCGACCCCGAGCCCAACCAGCTCACCGCCGAGCACCAGAGCTACGACCTGGTGAGCCTGGCCGAGCGCAACGTCATCGCCACCGCCACCATCGAACCCCACCAACCCGACATGCGGGCGGCATAATCCGCCCCGCCGACCGCGCCACACGATGGAGGCAGCAATGACCGACGTGCGTACGACGCTGGCACCCTTTCGTGTGGACGACGCCGCCTTTGACGACTGGATCGACCTCAAAGCCGACACCATCGAGAACGAGCTGCCCGCACCCGGCGCGCTACCCGGGCCCGCCGCGCTGCTCGGCGGCCTGGTCGAGGAAGCCGCCACCATCGGCCCGCTCGTCGGGGACCGCCGGGTCGAAATTCAGCTCATCGTCGCCGACGACCCACCCGGCCCCGGCTACGTGCTGATCGTGCGCCCCCGCGGCAACCCCGCCCTCCCAGGGCTCACCACCGGCTGGACCCACCTGACCTACCCGGAGCCCGACGACGAACCACGCGACGCGCTCTGGCGCTACCTGACCACCATCTGCGACCAAGCCAACCAACTACTGACCGACACCAGGAAGGTTCTGCCATGACCGACAACCGCCCCTACACCTTCGAGCTGGCCAACCAGCTACTCGCCGATCGCGCCGCCGGCCAGGAAGTCGCGGGTCACTACGCCAACGCCGAACGCAACGGCATCACCCGCGCGCAGCTTGACCGTGCAGCCGCCACCCTGCAACGGCTGGCGCCCGAGGACTTCGCCACCTGGATACGGCAGGAGTACCTCGTGGACGGCTGGCTGCACGGCTACGTCGATGTCACCGCCGCCGGGTCGGGTACGGACCTGACCACCTGGGTGCTCGGCCAACTGGCTGATGAGCACTACCGCACCGGCCAGACCACGATCGACCCCAACGTGTAGGCGCAGCGGCTAACAACGGCAACGAGTCCGGGGCACCCGCCACACAGTGGCGGGTGCCCCGGACTCGTTGCCGTTGTCGATCGGTACGTCGATGCTCGCGGCCGTCACGTGCGAACAGTGTTGTGCGCGTTCACCACAATGTCGGCTGCGCCGTGCCGAGCAGTGCTGCGCTCACGCGCTCCGCGTCCCAACCGTCGGCGACCGCCGCGCGGATGGCGCGTGAACGTTCGGCCCGGGCCGCCACACCCGCACCGCGTGCGACGATGGCCGGCCTTCCGCCGCCGCGCCGCATGCGCACCATGCGCTCCATGTTGTCGCGCTGGGTGCCACCGACCACATGCTCGGTGATGCCGCGCTCCACATCAGCCAGCGGCACCGTTCTGGCGCAGACTGGGTTGTCGCAGGTGTGGAGCGCAAAGATCATTGGTTCCAACAACTTCCCGCCGAGCGACAGCGCGAGTGCGTACCGCGAGCTGCGCACGACGCGTCGCACACCGTCCCGCCGGATTCGAAAGACGCCGTAGCCGTCGTCGCTCAGCGCTCCGCTCCACACCCAGCAGTCGCTGTCCAGTGGGCCCGCGACAAGCCGTTGGCGGAAGCGAGCGATCTCGTCGGCATGGGCGATCGGGTCGACGCGCAACGGTAGCGGTTGCGAACACCTCCGAAGGCGCGCCGCCGCCGCAATTCTACCGTTGCCCAACACCTTTGATCCTCCGAGCTACTGGGCGCCCACGACGGCATCGCCCGTCGGCGTCCCGTCCTCGTCGACCGGCGCGCGGGTGGGCAGCGGCACGACCTGGGCGTCGGTGCTTGGCGTCTCGGTCGGCTCCGCATCCTGCGCTTCGGTGGCGTACTTGAGGTATTCGCGTAGTCGGGGAACGCTGTATCCGGTCGCCATGCTGATACTCGCCAGCGTCTCTCCGCGTAACCGCATCGCCTGCAATGCTTTCCCCGCAGCAATACGGTGCGCCTGCCGTTTGTTGTCAGCCTCGCCTTTAAGCTTCTCGATCCGACTCGCCAACCAGTCGTCGACCTCCTCAACCTGCGCGGTGCGCACCGTGAATTCGGTCAGATCACCAATGTTGGCGCGCTCGCGTGCTTCTCGCGCCTCAGCGACGCTCTGCTGCCGCTCCATCAGGCGACGACGCGCCTCCTTGCGGCTCGTGGTCTTCTCCATGCGTCCAGATGCTAAGGGCTACCCCGGACGCTTCCGCCGAATCTAGACATCGCTCGGCCGGCCTGCGGCCCGCGCCCCGCTTTTCAACCACCGTTTCGTCGTCTCGTGCCCTTCATGACCCTGTTTGCTGTTCGTCAATTTTCGTCCCTGCTCGTCGTTGTTTATCAACCCGTGCCAGTTTGTCAATCTTCACTGCATTTTCAAACCAAAGCCTGTTGGCCTGCATCTTTCGTTTTTGCCCTCGCTTCGCACCACACACCTCTTGCACTAAGGTCACGAACTGGTAACGGGCGTCTTTGCGGTAGCCGGTGTCTAGATTCAAAAGAAGCGTCCGGACACCCCCTTATGGTCACCTCGTGAAGCGGCCATGATGAGCATTCACAAGCTCGGAGCGGGCGACGGGTACCTCTACCTCATCCGCCAAACAGCCGCGCACGATGCCGAAAACCGTGGCCGGACTTCACTTGGCGACTACTACGCCGAAAAAGGCGAATCTCCGGGCCGCTGGGTCGGAAAAGGACTAGCCGGTTTATCCGACCCTCAGTCGCGAACCTTGGACACCGACGTCGAGGACGCGATGTGGCGCGTGGCGCCCGGTTCGGCCGTCACCGAAGACCAAATGAAGGCGCTCTACGGGCTCGGACTTCACCCGAACGCCGGCAAGATCGCCGAACACATGATCATGGGTGGCAGCGGAAAAGCCGCGGCGAAAGCCGCTGTGAGCCTTGGCCGCCCGTTTGTCATCAACGACGCCGCAACCGAATTGCAACAGCGCCTCGCTGTGGCGTACAGGGACCACAACCTGAGCCAGTCCCTGGCGTGGAACTCGCCCATCGACGAGACGCTGCGCGCTCAGATGCGCACCAGCATCGCCCGCGAGATGTTCGAGGCCGAGTACGACCGCCCGCCGCTCGATGAACGTGAACTGACCGGCTTCATCGCCACTCAGTCCCGCGATCAGACCACCTCCACCGCCGGCTACGACATGACGTTCAGCCCGATTAAGAGCTTCTCTGTGCTCTGGGCGGTAGCCCCCCGGGAGTTCGCGAAAGTCCTTGAAGACATTCACGATGAGGCCGTCGCCGAGACCATCGAGTACATCGAAAACAACATGGTGTTCACGCGGATGGGCGCTCAAGGAGTCGCCCAACTCGACACCGAAGGCATCATCGCGGCGACGTTCACCCACCGCGATAGCCGCGCCGGCGACCCCGATTTGCACACCCACGTGCCGATCAGCAACAAGGTCCGCGCGCGGGGGCACGACGGCATTTACCGGTGGCTGGCCATCGACGGCCGTCCGCTGTTCAAAGGCACCGTTTCGGCGTCTGAGTTCTATAACTCGCGCATCGAAGCCGGGTGCATCCAGCGTGCCGGGCTGCGTCTGGAGGAGCGCCCGGCCACCGAACGAGGCAAGCGGCCGGTCCGCGAAATCGTCGGCGTGCCCACCGAATTGAATGACGCATTCTCGTCACGGCGCCTGATGATCGAGCACCGGTACACCGAACTGGCGAAGGCATTTCAGGCTGACCACGGCCGCGAACCGACCACCGTGGAAGCCATCGCGCTGCACGAGCGGGCCAACCTGGAAACCCGCGTCGCCAAGCACGAACCGCGCTCGTTGGCCGAACAGCGTCAGCAGTGGCGCGCCCAGGCGGTCGAGGTTCTCGGCGGCGAGCAGGCGCTGTCGGCGATGCTGGTACAGGTCCGCCAACCAGGCCGCCGTCTCGTCGCCGACATCACCGAGGACTGGGTGTCCGTCACCGCCAGCGCGGTCATCGAGACTGTCTCCGAGTCCCGGTCGAGCTGGCAGTACAACCACGTCTACGCCGAGGCACTGCGAGCGGTGCGGGCAGCCGGTTGGGCCGCTGACCTTGATCTTGCCGAGAGGGTCACCGCGGCGGCACTGGACGAACCGAACAGCCACGAGCACGCGCGGGTCGCCGATGACGACCTGGCTGAGCCGGACATGCTGCGCCGCCGGGACGGGGCCAGCGTCTACACCACCCACCGGACGCAACTGTTCACTTCGCAGGCGATTCTCTCGGCGGAAAAGCGCATCCTCGATGCTGCCGGGCGCACCGATGGACGCACCATCGACCGTGACACCATCGAGATGGCGCTGCTGGCCGAAACTGCCGAGCGCGGACGGACATTGAATGCAGGCCAAGCGGCGATGGTCCGGGAAATGGCGTGCTCCGGATCGCGTTTCCAGCTTGCGTTGGCACCCGCGGGAACCGGAAAGACCACGGCCATGTCGGTGCTTTCCCGCGCATGGGAGGAATCCGGCGGCAACGTCTTAGGCCTATCCCCCAGTGCCAACGCCGCCCAAATCCTGCGCGACGACATCAAAACCAACACCGACACCATCGACAAGCTGATCTGGCTGTTGCGCCGCCCGTACGCCACCGACGACCCGGCGCGCGAGTGGTTCGACAAGATCGACGAAAACACGCTGCTCCTGATCGACGAAGCCGGTAAGGCCGGGACGCTGCAGCTCGATGAGGTGAACACATTCGCGCGGGCGCGCGGCGCGAGCATCAAAGCGATTGGTGATGACCGTCAGCTCGCGTCCATTTCTGCGGGCGGCATCCTGCGCGACGTTGAGCGGATTTACGGCGCGCTCAGCCTCACCGAGGTGATGCGGTTCAAGAACCGCGCCGAGGCTCAAGCCGGTCTCGCGCTACGAGAAGGGGACCCGACTGGGCTGGCGTTTTACGCCGATGCAGGCCGAATTCACGTCGGCTCGGGCGAGAGCATCATCGACGCCGCCTACACCCGCTGGGCGGCCGACGTCGCCGCCGGTCACGACTCCACGATGCTGGCACCCACCAACCCGATCGTCACCCAACTCAACCAGCGCGCCCGCCTGGACCGGCTCGAAGCCCTGGCCGCCGACCCTGACGCGGCCCCGCGTTCAGCAGCTCAGACGCGCGAAGCCACGCTCGCCGACGGGCTGCGGGCATCAGCCGGTGACATCATCGCCTCCCGCCAAAATCAGCGCAGACTGCGCTTGGCCGGCGGCAAAGACTACGTACGCAACGGGCAGCGTTGGCGCGTCGACTCGGTCACCGGCGACGGCAACCTGAAGGTGTCGCGGCTCGACAACGGGCAGAAGACCATCCTTCCCGCCTGGTACGTCAACGCCTACGTCACCCTTGGCTACGCCTCCACCATCGACGCATCTCAGGGCATGACCATCGGGTCGCGCACCACGAAGGGCACCTCCCACGTCATCGGCTCGGCGAACCTCACTCGCCAGAAGCTGTATGTGGCGATGACCCGCGCCACCGATGAAAGCCACGTCTACATCGAGACGGCCGAGACCGACGCCCACAATATTCTCACCCCCCGAGCCACCCACCCCGACACCGCCATCGACGTGCTGACCAAGGTCCTAGCCACCGATGGCGCGCAGGTCTCGGCCACGACCGCTGACCACATGGCCCAGGACCCCTTTACCCGCTTGGGTGAGAACACCCGCCGGTACACCCATTCGGTCGGGGCGATCGCCGAGAACAAACTCGGCGCGGACGCTATGTCCAGGATCGACACGGCCGCCGACCAGGTCCACCCCGGCCTCACGCGCATGCCCGCCTGGCCGATCCTGCGGATGCACCTGGCCACGATCGCCGTGGCCGGTGATGACCCGATCGCCGCCCTGCAACAGGCCGCGACTTCACGAGAATTGGGCACAGCCGGCGACGTCGCCGCCGTCCTGGACTGGCGCTTGGACTCCAGCGGCGCTCACTCCGCGCGGACCGGACCGCTGCGCTGGCTGCCCGACCTACCCGCCGGATTGACCGAATCCGACTATGTTTACCTGCGCGGCCGCGCTGATCTGGTCACCGAATTGGCCGACGCGATCCGGGCCACGGCCGCGAGCTGGGACGCCACCACAGCCCCCGCATGGGCGCGTCCATTACTGTCCGCCAGCCCGAAAGTGCGCGCCGAAATCGCCGTTTTCCGCGCCGCCCACGATGTCCCCGAGCCCGACACTCGTCTGACCGGGCCGGACCAATACGCGGTGCGCGACCGCAAGATTCAGCTCATTCTCGAAGACAGGGCTGCCGCCGAGATCGGCCGCACGGCGCCGGAGACCAACCGGTTCCACGACCTCGTCGACAACGTTGACCCGCGCGTGCGCCGCGACCCGTACTGGCCGCAACTGGCCGCCCACCTGGCCAAGATTGCCCGCACCGACATCGACTTGGCCCAGCTCGTGGCCGATGCCGCCTCCGACGGCCCGCTGCCCGACCTCATGCCGGGCGCCGCGCTGTGGTGGCGCCTCGCTGGGCGCGTGCAGCCCGCCGCACTGGAAGCATCCACCCCTTACCTGCAGCCCACCTGGCTGCCGGACCTGAACACGGTGTTCGGGACAGCGATCGCCGAAACGATCATCGCCGACCCGGCGTTCGGCCGGCTCGTCGCCGCCGTCGACAACGCCGACCCGCTGCGTTGGGATCCGATCGACCTGCTGCACGTCGCCCACGACCACCTGCGTGACGTCAGCTCCGAGCACCCGACCCCGATTCGCCCGGACGAGTACGCCCAACTGCTCACGTACTCGGTCGATCTGTTCACGACCGCCAACCCGTACGACCACATCGACATCCCGGTGCCTCACGAGGAACCGCTCAGCGTCGAAGAACACGAGGAACTTGCCCACCGGTACCCCGATCCCGAGCAGCCGTTGGACCTGCCCGACGCTCATGCCGGACTGTCTGATGACGCGCTGCTTGAAAAGCTTGGCCTCGGCTACGGCGGCAGCCTGATCGCCCCCGATCTGTTCGAGGACGTTGCGCCCGATCCGTTCGAGTACGACGAATATGCAGGCGAGGACGCCTTGGCGTTCGAGGACTTGCTGACCGTCCGTCCGCTCACCCGGCCGGTCGCGGATGTGCTGGCCAACGTCCTCGAGTTGCGCCGCCGCTACCACGCGGCCGGCCAAGCTCTCAAGGTGTTGCGGCGCAACGCGATGGCCGATCAGGGACCTTCCATGATGGCCGCGCAGGACAAGCTACGCGAAATGCGTGCGCGCGCAGACGCTGACCGTCCGTACATGCTTGCCGTTCAGGACGTCATGTCGCGATGGGCCGACGCCGAGCAGCACTACGAGAGCATCAATGCAGTGATTGGGCACCAACGTTCCGAACTGTCACGGCTGGAGGCGGACTCGAACGCTGACGAAGTCGCTGTAGATGTCGCCCGGTCTGGAGTAGCCCACGCGCTGTCACTACTGCCTGCCCAGACGCCCGCCGAGCAATTCCAAGCCGACTTGACCGACGCATTGACGCGGCGGGCGCAGGCCGCCGGCGGTGCTGACCGCATCGTCACCGCCGAGGACGTTGACGCCGAGCGTCGGCGGGCCATGGGGCAAGACTGGGACGCGGTCACAGCCGCCCGCATTGAGCGTGATCGCCTCGCCGGGGAACTGGACCGCGCGGAAACGGCGACCGCAGTGGCATTCGCCGAAGCGGAAACCCGCAATGCCGCACACGTTTTGGACAACGTCGAGAGTCTGCGCACCGAGATGGACATGCTCCGCTCGGCCGGGGCTTACGTCGTCGAGCGCGGCTTTACTGTCCCCGAATCTGACCGCGACACGCTGCCCAGCGACACGCTCCATCGTCTGGACGCGATCACCCGCAGCGGTTTCACCGTGACGCCTGTGCACGCGGGCGATGACCGTGTGGCCCTCGATGCGCTGCATGTTCTGCATACCGCGGCACAGGCAAAAGGACGCCGCATTCTGTGGTGCAGCCCCGATCCTGAACGGGCTGCCCGGATCGTCGGCGCCGACGCCGTGGACTCGGTGTTCACCATCGAGCAGGCCCATCGGCAGATCGGCACGGGCCAGTACGAGCTTGATGCGGACACCATGATCGTCGTGGACCGCGCCGGCTTGGCGTCCCCGGAAGTCTTGGCTGATCTGGCCGAGCAAGCCGATGAACACCGCGCCCGTGTTGTTCTCGTCGACGGCGACGACCGTGGCTGGCCGCCCGCACCGTCGGCGCCGATGCTCAAGCTGCTGCACCGCGATCTGCCCTGGTCGGTCACCCTTTCTGTCGAATCGGCCACCCCCGCTCGCCGCGCCATGCAGCCCGACCGAGACGCGGTGCTCGACCAGGCCGAGCGCTGCGACCCGGAGATTCTGACCAGCGAGATCACCGAAGCCCTTCAAGAACGGCGACGCCTGCGCCGCGACCACGAGTCCGGCAACCGGTTCCACAACGAGCGTTGGCGCCTAGCCGACAATGACCAACAGCGCGCGCGAGAAAGCGGCCGAGAACTCTGACACCCTTTCGGCTGGACGCGTCACCATTCCCAGGTGGTCAGGGCCTCCGCCACTTTCTTCGGCCATCGGATTGGCGACTCCTCCAACGGAAAGTCCTTGGCCCAGACCCGATCATCACCCGGCTCGGCCAGGTCAGCGAATCCCTCTCGGTCAAGACGCAGATAGACCGGGCGCACCTGCCCATCGGGGCAGCCGGGCAGCCGACCGCAAGGTAAGCGCGTCCCTTCGCCACGCTCGCGTCGATCGCTACGGCCTCCGGGTACATCCCACGCAACGCTGACTCGATCGAAATGCGCGGCCGCGCACCGCTTTCGGTTCCCGGAATTGAATCCCAACCCATGCGGCACGCCTCCGGTCACGTCGCTATGTGTGACTTGGTACGGCTTGTTGCCCACGCTGAGCGCGACCACGCGGCGTGCGGCCGCGGTCAGGGTCCGCCGCACGGCGGCAGCGTTCACGTTCAGCGGCCTGACCCGGAGCTACCCGCCCCGATGTGACCACGATCCATTGCTCCGTTTCCAGCCACAAGGACTGTTCTTGAGCGTCCCCGAGGTCCCGGAACACCCTTACCCCCGTCGAGTCGAGCACATCGACGATGTCACACCAGCGCGGATGCGCACCACCATGGGCGCCGCGATACTGACGAATCGCCGAGGCTACCCGCCGGCCTATCGGTACCGGCCCCCGAACCCTTCCGGCGAAAAAGCTCGGGCCCGCGCACAGACTGCGCGGCTGCTCACTCCATGCGAGCCACCCGCGCCGCCGTGCTCCGCTCATCAACGCCTGAAAATCGCGATCCCGCCGGCGATCCCGTTGGCCACCGTCCCCACCTGGCTGAATCCCGAAACCGGTGAGCACGAGCTCGACCGCCGGGCTCGTGAACAGTTCGGTCCAGGTCGGACCACCCGCCTGCGAGCCTCCGAAGCTGTGCGCCCAATGGGCGCTCACTTGACCAAAATGGTCAATCTCGTCCACAGACCAGGAACGCAACGGCGCGCGATGCTGCGGAGTTGCCGCCCGCGCAGCAACGGCACGGCACGTCGGCACCTGCCCCTTGTTCAGCAGAGCGACGATCGCACGCGCGTCCTCGGAATCGGGATCAGCTAACGCCAGCGGTTCCCGGTCCGGCGACGCCGGACTCAAACCTTTTAGCAGCAAATCCCGATGAATATCGGAACAGGCCATCCCCGTGGCCGCTAGCCATCCGTCGACGGTCAATTCCACGGCGACGACCTCCTTCGCGCGACGCACGAATGCTACCGGCGATGCCGTCGATCCGGCGTGAGCCACGGCGCGGTCGAACCCATTTGTCCGCGCGTCCGCGACGAAGGGTGCAGGTCTTGCGTCCGAATTCAGCGCGCAAGCTACCGCGTCACCGGGACTACGTCATCGGTCAAACCCGCGATCCCCTGCCTTCGCGAACGATTCGTCGGTCCGACTTGAAGATGGCACTGCGAACGAACCCTTAGAAGCTTTGACGTTGCGAGACTTCGTGATTCGGATGTCCGATGCCTCACTGCGTGTCGAGGCGCCGGCACTCAAAGACGCGCGGCCCATCGCGCATCGTTTCCAACAGCGTCAGTTGGTCGTCGATGTCTGGCCTATCTTCGGTTAGATACTCCGGCGATACGCCGAAAAATTTGGCGATGACCACCAGCTCAGCGACACTCGGCGCCGACTCCGCTCCTGACCGCAGCCGACCTAGATAAGCTGGATCAACCGCGACACCCGTTCGGTCTACGATGCCTGCCGCTGCAACCTCAGTCGACATTGCGGGCTCACCCCGTCGGTGCATGACCTCAAAGAGGCGGTTGATCTTCGCCGACAAGGTTTGCATGTTTCACCGCACTTTCTTCGATCATCGAGCCTGATCCGATTTCGACCCTGTTGAGTAAGAAGTGTCAGAGGCCGGGTGGGCACCGTGGAACCCTGCACCAGGTGTAGCGGTAGTGCACCACTTGATTGGCAATAGCTATCTGTCGCACGGTGATCGCCGGGTCGGCGGTTCGTCAGCCACCTGCTGACGGTCGCGGGGACCGGCAGAGAGCTCGCCAACACTCCCCACCTCAGCTGAGCTGGATGCCGCGCCCAGTTCGCGGACGGGCGGCTCCCACAGGTTGGGTGAATCCTGAAACCGACGCATCTCTTCGCCGACCGCAGGGTGGTACAGCTCATATTTCAGCGACGCCACCCGGGAGGACCAGTCGTATTGCTGCTCCAGCCATTCGGCGAAAAGCTGACACACCTCCAGGTCCAACGCCAGCGCCGGTCGACCCACGACACCGGGTTCTACGGGTAGCTCTTGACCGACAACCATGAAATCCCGGCCTTCCAGATTCCCGTACTCGCCAACCCAAATGTGGCAGAGGAACCACCACCTACTCACATAGCTCCACCGCCCGGTGTGGTGGTCATAATCAAGACCTGGGCACAGCGCGAAATTCGCGGTCAGCGGCTGCACCAGATGCTTGATCGGATCACCCCACCCACGCCTCAGCGTGAGGTCGGCAACGACCAGTCCGCTGATACCTCGCAGATCACCAGTGCCACTCATCACCCGCTCCATCTCCAGTCCTCAGTGGGCGCTTGGTTCTTCTTGTTCGATTACGTGTGGTGACGCGATCTGGATCATTCGGCCGCCGCCGCGGCGCTCGTACAGTTCGGCGCGCCCCGGCAACCGTGGCCCTGGGCGCACGTGGTCGATGATGATTTCCCGAGGGCTGCCTTCGAGAACCACGACCGTCGCGCCGCCGACGTCCATAGCGTTAATCAGCCGGTTGGCGCGGCCCTTGGAATTCCAATTGTCCGAGGTGATGGCCGCGATGATGTGCAGGTCTAGCCGGCGGGCAGTCTCAGCGGCCTCTACCAGCGGCGCCAGGAGCGTCGATAGTGAGCTTCCGCCGCCGGTCAGCAGGTGCAGATCATCCACGATGACGAACCACTTCGGCCGTACGGGGTCCCACTCCCTGAGCTGGTCCTGTGTTAGATCGGGCGGCGGACGCCGCTGATCGAGCAAGACGGCAAGTTGTTCAGCGGCCGACCCGATGCGCTTGGGGTCGTACTGGTACACGGTGCGGTATTCGTCGCCCAGATCGTCGATCAGACCGCAATTCGGATCGAAGACCACGACCTGCGCTTCGTCGGGTGTGTAGCGCGCCGTGATCGCCGCGCACACCGCTTGGAGGAAGGTGGTTCGCCCTGATCGGTTGGTGCCAGTGCAGTACGCGTGCGGGTACTGCTCCAAGTCGAGCCACGCAGTGTTCGCGTCCTCGCCGACTCCGATCGGCAGTGCGTGGCGCGGGGCGGCGTAGGACAGAGGATCGAGGTCGGCGTACGGGACTTGGGCAGGCAGGTTCCGTACGGACGCACTGCTGGTCGCCTCGGATTCTGTTACGGCAGCGAGTTTTTCGAGGTCCGCGATGCTGACCAACGCACCTGCCGGTGTGTTCCCTTTGACGATGACGAAGCGCCGGCCTGCGGCAATTTCCTTGAGTAGCCAAGACGACTGGCGTGCCAGGTCGGTCGCCGAGACAAGGTCACCCATGTCGATGCGCATAAGTGCGACCGTAGCCCCTCTTCATGGCCATGTCACGTGAGTGCGTAATTTTTTACGTACGTTTGTCCATATTCGTCCCGCCGGAGCGGTTGTGCGACTCTTCGGGGGCTCGTCACGTGGGCCGCACCGCGCCCCCGAACCGGTCGGCGGCGACGGGTCCAGCGGGTTGGTCGTCAAATCCCTACCGGGCAGCCAAGCCATACTGGCCGAGAGCGACCCCCACAAGGACCTGCTCCATCACAACAGGCCGGAGCCGCAGATGAGCGTTCTACGTGTCGTGCACCTTCCCGACTTCTATTTCGGTGGCGATGCCGTGGTGGTGGTGATGGATGCTGCCGGACTGGCTGTCCTGATCGCCGCCCTCAACCAGGCCCTCGCGCATGGGGATTGCCGAATCGAGCATCACCCACGCACCCTCGAAGTCCAGGTCCAGGACGGCGCAGCGGACGTCGGCCTGGACGATGCTCACGTCCGATGGCGCATCCCGCACGCCACGGTGGCCGACATGATCGCGAAGTTGTCGGCGATGAACGGCGTCACCAGCGGCCATCACTACGTCGACATCGCCACGCCTGCACGCACACTCGTGCTATCCGTGGGCGAATATCTCGACGCGCCCTGGCTCAACGACCCGCTCGGCCATCCGTGACGGTCACGCCCGGGCGGCCGGCGATCTAGTGTTTGGTGGCCTTGCTCATCACCACATCGGACAGCGCGGCCGCCGAACTGGACGGGTTCGTCGAACACATGCTCGCGGTCACCGCGATGTTGGCCTCGACGCGGTAGTCCTGGATGCATTTCCACGGCTTGTCACCGTCAGCAAGGGTGGTCGTGAACCCGATCCGGTGATCACCAATGCGAATGTCGCCAGCAGCCCACTTGGTGTCGGGGTCCGGCGCCACACCGATCAAGGTGAACGCCGGGCACCCCTGAATCGCAGCGGTCAGCCGATCGAGTGAGGCCTGCGCAGCCTTGTCCGACTCCCAGAACGCCAGACCCGCCCACGCCCGGCTGCCGCTGCCGTGCGGGTCGGTGAACTGCTGCCCGGCAAGCTGGGTGGCATCGCCCCACATCGACTGGGTCGTCGACGACGTCGCCAGGGTGCAATTCGGCGGGTTCGTGGCATGGTCCGGCAGCGATGTGGTCCGCGGGGCGCCGTTGGGGGTGAGCTCCATCAGCGTGGACGCCTTGACCTCATCGACGGTGGGCAGCGCGTCGGCGGGGTCAGCGAGCATGTAGAACGGCGCCTTCGGTGTCGCGTTAGCGGGCATCGAGCTCGGGATCGCTGTCGATGGCGTCGGGATGTCCACGGAAGTGGACTGGCGGCTCACCACCACGATGGAGACCACGACCGCGACCACGACGATCACCACCGCGCCGGCGATCCACGGACCACGGGAACGCTTGGGCGTCGGCGTCGGCGTCCAAGGCGGTGCGCCTGGCCCCCACGGTCCGCCACCAGGCGGCGGCGCCCACTGCGGCTGTGCGGCCGGGGGTTGGCCCCCTCCGGTGGGATACGGGCCGAAACCATCGTTTCCGGTCACGAATACTCCACTCGCTATTGATGTTTGGTGGCGTTGGCCACGATCTGATCCGTCAGCTTCACCGGACCATCACCGGGATTGGACGCACACACCGTGCTGAAGGCCACCGCGTTGGCCAGCAGCCGGTAGGACTTCGAGCATTTCCACTGCGTATTCACGCCCCCTTCGGTGTCCGTCCAGGTGATCCGGTCGTCCTGGGACGCGACGTCACCCACCGTCCACGCCAGCGCGCCGCCGGGACGGTCTGGAACGGTGAAGCCGGTGCAGCCATGAACTGAGTCGCTGACCTTGGCCAGGCTGTCGGCCGCGGCCGTGGGGGTGTCGAAGATGGCCACCGACACGGCGCCGAAGTTGATGGACTTGGCATAGGTCGGGCCGTCACCGAACTGCTGATACGCGGTCGAAATCGCTGCCGCCCAGGCGGATTGGGTAGTCGTGTCGTTCGCTAGCGCACACTTCGGCGGCGTCGTCACCGCATCGGCAAGCACCTTAGTGCTCACGTCGCCGGTGTACTTCACGTCGATCAACGTGGCCTGGCGCACCTGGTCGGCGGTGGGCAGCAGCGTCGCCGGAACCATCTGCACCAAGGTCGGCGTCGACGCCGTCGACGATGCGGAGCCCGCAGCCGGCCCGGCCGGCGATGATCCGCCCGAATCCCGGGTGGCGAAAAGCACGCCGGCCACGATCATCGCCGCGGTGATGATGGCCGCGGCGATGATCACCGGTCCCCGCGACGGCGGCGGCGTCACGTGCATATAGGTGGGGCCGGCGACCGGTGTCCACGGCGGCGGATACGGCGAATTCGGTTGTGGTCCAAGGCCAGTCATCGGCTGCTCATCACTGTTTGGTGGCCTTGGCGATCACGAAATCGGTCAGCGCAGCAGCCGCGCCGGCAGCGGACTTGTCGCTGCACACCACCGCGTTGGCCGCCAGGTTGGCCACGACCCGATAGCTGCGCCGACACGACCACCCATTGGCCGCCGTCGTGCTCCAGGTGATGTGGTCATCACCGCGCTCAACATCAGTAACCGTCCAACTCGCCGGCGGATTCTTCGGATTCCAGTCCGGCACCGTGAACGACGTACACCCGCGCACCGACCCCGACACGATCGACAACGACGTCGCCGCATCCGCCCCGCCGGCGAACACCGCCAGCCCAGCCGCAGCCGACGCGTTGTAGCTGTCGAACGTGCCCTCGATGTACCGCTGCCCGGCCATGGCGCGCGCCGACTTCCAGGTGGACTGGCTGGCCGAGTCGGAGGCGGACATACACGACGGCGGGGTGGTGTTCGCATCAGCTGATGGCGACACGAGCGGTGCCGCGACGTTGGACATGGCGATGCCGGTCAGGCGGGACACGTCGGCGATCGCCGGCAAGGTGCTCTGCGGCACCACCTGATAGGACGGCCCTGCTGCAACGCTGGCGGTCGGCGGCGCGGACGCCGATGATGTTGCTGCGGAATTGGTTTCAGACGTGCTGCTGGTCGGGGCTGCCGCAGGCGGGTCACCGGAGCCCGGCCGGGTCGCCACCAACGCCGTGGCCACGATGACCCCGGCGACGATCAGTGCCCCGCCGATGATCAGCGGACCTCGGTTGCGCGACGGCCCCGGCTGCGGACCGCCCGGGTAGTGGGGCGGCATGGGAAGCGGTCCGGTGGGTGGCTGCTGCGGCGGAATCCATTGATTCCCAGGCGAAGTCACTTTTTCGCGTTGTTGACGTTGGTGATCACCGTGTCCACGAGCTTCGACGGACCCGACGACGGGTTCTGGCTGCACACCGCCGACGTCACCACCATGTTGGCCTGCGCCCGCACCGCGCGCCCGCACTTCCAGGGCGTCGAATGCGTCGCATCCATCGCCTGACTGTTGAGCCAGGTGACCTGCGTGCCTTGAGTTTTGATGTCCGAGATGCTCCACGGCCGGGCCGGCTGACCTGGCTTGGCGTTACCGGTGTACGTGTACGACGCGCAGCCTTTCGCCGCGTCGGTGACCTTCGTCAACGCCGAGGCCGCACCGTCGTCGGTGTCGAACACCACCGCCGACACGTACGCCGAAAGCCGGTAGTCATCACCAGGCTTGTCGGTGTACAGCTGCGCGGCCATCGACACCGACTGACCGGCCGTCGACGCGTTATCCGGCGACGCCGCGATGGTGCAGCTCGGCGGGTCGACTTTGGTATCCGGATAGACGTTGGTGTCGACGTCGCCGTTCTTTTTCAGGTCCAGGAGCGTGGCCTGCTGCAGCTGCTGCTCGGTGGGCAGCACCGACGCCGGCACCACCCGCACCGTCGAGGCCGACAACGCGGTGGTCGGCACCGCCGCCTCGGCCGGACCAGACGGCTTGCCAAATGAACCTGCGGGCCAGGCCACATAGCCGATGACGCCGCCGGCCACCAGGACCACCGCGGCGACCGCGCCGATCACCAACTTGCGCCGCGATCGGCGCGGTCGAGTCGGCGTAAACGGACCCCACTGCTCACCTTGCAACGGCGGACCTTGATAGCCATACCCCGGTGCGTGCGGCTGCGTCGGGGTGCCCCAGCCGGCGTTGGGATCGGCGGGCGGCTGGTGCCCGCCTACCGGGGCAGGGCCCCACCCTTGGTGCGGATTCCAGCCTGTATCCGGTCCAGTCATCGATTGCTTCCCCGTGTCCCCCGGCGCCAGCGCGCCCGTTGTGTACGTGTTCGTCCCCGCGCGGGCGCGAGCTCGTTACGCGGGCCGCACCGCACCGCTCGGCGGTGACGGGTCTAGCGGGTCGATCTTCAAATCCTTGCTGGGCAGCCAGATGCCCGAATTCGGCAAGTACTCGTCCCAGCCGTACTGACCGAGCGCGCCGGGAGGCAGGAACTGTGCCTTCGGGAAGTCAGATTGCGGAGCCCACGCGCCGGAACCTTTACCCAATTCAACCCACGGGACCGCATTGCCATGACCGTCGTAGAGCGTGGCCGGCCCGGGTGCACCGGGCTTGAGTAGCTGCAAGCCGGGCAGTTCGTCCTGCCGGACCCAGTTGCCCGAGCGGTCGCCGAGCTCCACCCAGCGCGGGCCGTCGGGGGTTTGCGCCGGACCCAGCCCGTTCTGACCGCGAATGATCGGCGCGTAGTGGTGCTCATCGCCCGGCTTGTAGTCCACCGCTTGAACCCCGGCACCCTTGCCGCTGCCGGGGTCGGGGCTGCCGCTACCGCCGGCAATCGGCGGCGCCGTCTTCAACGACTCGGTGGCCGACGACAGGCTGCCCTCGGTCACCTGCGTGTGGTAACCGGTCGCCGCCGTGGTGGCTTGGGTCTGCTTGTCCGCGATGTCCTGGGTGTGCATCTGCACTTCTGCGGCGTTTGCACCCTTGCTTGCAACGAACCGCTGCATCGCGTGCTGGAGGTCCTGATGAGCTTGGGCGAACTCGTGCGGCGAGGGTGTGTTTGCTTTGGCGGTATCGAAGCCCTCCGCGACAGTGCGCGCATGCTTGGACAACTTGTCGGCCTGATCGCCCATCGACGTCAGCCACTCGGCGTGCTCACGCGTGTTCGCGCCCGCGCGCTGTTTCCCGTCATCCCAGCTCGCGTCGATCGCGTGCCCCGCGCTGGTGATCGTTTCAGCCTGCTGGCGCAGCTGCGTGGCGTGGTTAGCCCATTCGTCAGCGAAACTGTGCAAGCTCGATGATCCTGGGCCGCCGTAGAGAGCCTGCGAGTGCGCTTCACCCGGCAGGGGCACCAGCGCTGCCGGGACGGTGGGGATTCCCGGCACGCTCGGATGCGGCACCGACGGGAGCGTGGGCGCGCTGGTAGCCGGCCCGGAAGCTGAGCTCCCGTTGAGGATCGAGGACGCGTTGGACTCGTCCTGCCCGAGCAGGGTCGAGGCGGTGCCAGCGACGGCGATCCCACCCACTTCCCGCAGCGCGCTGCCGTGGTTGAGCAGAGTGGCGAGCGCGCCCGAAGCCGCGTTGATCTGGGCGACGGCCGATACGGATGTCGTGTCCAGACCTGGTGGCTGGGCGACGGCCGGAGTGTGGACCTGGGTGCTGCCCGACAGTTGTCCAGCCGCGGCGGTCAGCCCCGTGGCATCGAGAATGATCGTCATCGGTGTAGCTCCATCACTGGTCGAAAATGGGTGGGGCCACTGAACCCCCTACCCTCCGATGATAGTTGCGCCGGGCAGTACCTCCCGACCCCAATTTTGCTCAGGACGCGACGGCGATCGGCTCATCGCGCAGGACGGCCGCGCTCGCGTCGACAATCTTTCCGACCGTGTGGTGCCCCATGTTCAGCTGTCGACCGATCTCACGGTTTGCCATGTTCAGGTCGTAGCTCAATCGCAGTACCTCGGACACATCGTCTGGCTCAACGTCTTTGACGGTAATGACACCGAGAACTTTGCCAGCCAGTGCGTCGAATTTGCCGTCGCCGACATGGATCGCCGGGGCAGGCAACGCCGTGGATTCGTTCGGCGCTGGACTGCTGGGTGTTGCTTGCCCTGCGTCGATGCTCGGTGCTATCGCGGTATTCGGCGCGGGTCGATCGGCTACCACCGATGATGTCGGGCGGCTGCCCTGTTGCCGTTCGGCGCGGGGATGCCACTTCATGCCGATCAGGATGGTGAATCCATGAATGGTCAATGCGCCGAAGATCGGCGCTACTGCTCCGACCACTGCTCGCCAGACCACCGGCAATTCTTCGCCCGGCGGCAGGATTGCGTGCAGGTCGTTGGCGACGATGCTGATCAGTAGTCCGCCGGCCAGGACAGGCCAGAAGAAGCGCTTCTCGCGTTTGCCGCCGACCACCACGCCGAGCGTCGCCAGCACTGTGGCCCCGTCGAGTGCGCCGGGCCACAGCCACGCCTGGTCGGGTGGGACGTGTCCGCGAGTGGCGATGTCCCACAGGGTGGTGAAACTCAGCCGGATGGCGGCGTAACCCACACCGATCGCCAGCAGCGCGGCGCTGACCCGGATCAGGTTGGCGGCCCAGGGTGTCAAGGGCATGCGGTCGTCGGTGGACATGCGGGGTCGTCCCTTTCAGTGCAGGTGTGATCGGTGGTGGCCGCCCGGGTTACGGCCGACCACCACCGTCGCCGGTGTGGTTATGAGGTGCGGCCGCGACGTCGGGGCCGGTATGGATCCAGTACACGCGTTTGCGGCCATCGCGCACGGTGCGCCGGATGAGTCCCTGGACTTCCAGCGCACGTAGGTGGCGGTATATGCCCGTGTACCCGTGGGTGGCGCGACGGTATTCCACGAGGTGCCAACTGCGGTGGCACTCAAGTACTTTCACGCCTGAGCCGGGGGTGCTGCGGTGGCACAGCTGATCGCACGAATCGTTGCTGTGCTCCACCTTCCCGGGCATCCGGGCTGCCAGATCGGCCGTCGCCAAGGCGGTGGCACTGCCCTGCAATTCAGCAATCAGCTTGTCGCGCAACAGCATCGTATCGGCGGTCGTCATCGCTGCGCGGTGACGGACACACCGCCGGGCTCATCGATGTACCTGAGCCGTCCGGGCTTGCGCCTGCGCTGAAACAGCCGTGACGGCCTGGGTATCAGCAGCGTCAACCCGTGCGCGACGCCACCGTTGCGTCCACTGATTTCACGCAGATAGGAACCAATGCCTTCGGCGTCGTCGGGGACCATTGCCGCAAGGGCGACCACCAGTGCTTGGAGGTCATAGCGGGGCATATCCTGTAGGTGCCGCCAGACGACCTCGGCACTGGCGTCCCCGTGGACCGCTCCGACAAGGCTCATTGCGTCTTCGAAGAGTGCTGAGCACTCCGCAATCCGGTGTCCGCGTGCGGAATACGCCAAGGGTAGGTCTCGCTGGTCGAGGAGGTATTTGATTTCGTCCGCCGCCTCTGACTCGCCGTCTTCGAGCAGTAGCGCAGCCCGGATCATCGCCCTCTCGGTCCAGCTGTCCACATGTGGTGCAAAGAATGTGCCCGGCTGCCAACCGTCGGACACAAATTCCTCATGCCAATGCCGCAGCAGCGTCTGCAGTGGACCGTGATCAATGTCGAAGAACCCGGCCACCTCAGCGATATTCGGGCGCGCGGACTTGAGTGCCTCCGTGTATCCAGAGGCGAGCCCGTCGAGCACACCCACGCGGGCGACGAGCTTGTCGCGCTTGCGTCGTGCCCGGAACTGGACTTTGCGCTCAGCCTCGGCGCGCAGGGCATCCGCGGCCGACTCGGCGCGCAGGGCGGCAGCGTCGGTGTCGTAGTCGTCAAGCAGAGCAGTCATCGGTTCGCGCCTTTCTGAGATGTCGCGACGGTTTTGAGCAGTCGGCGCCGGACCAGGACCGACCAGGACGTGGGCCGAAGGCCGACGAAGCCACGTCCCCAGGTGCGGTCGGCCAGCCGCTGCGGGTGGGTGAAAACCCAGTGATAGACCGGTGCATTCTCGCGAACTTTGGGTTGGCCCCACGGGCGGCAGCATCCGCGTGAACGGTGCACATCGACCAACATCGCCGCGCCAAGCCATCCCTGTTGATCGACGTGCCACGACGTGTCCAGCCCGGCCCGCTTAGCCGCTGCCACGCCGGCATTGTCGATCCGGGTGCCGCCGTAGATCAGCACCGGTCCGCGATAGTCAGTGGGCCAGGTCCGATTCTCGATGGTCTTGCCGCCCAACGTCTCTGGCACCAGAAGAAGCGACGCCCAGGGACGCCGGAGGGTGAGCCCCATGGCGAGTCCTTCGGCGGCGAACGCGTTGTGCGGCGGGTTGGCAATATCGAGCAGCACATTGCGGTGGCAGGTGTTCTCACCCAGCGCGCAGGTGCAGGACAGGTCGTGGCCGCCCAGTGCGCGGGTCGCAGCGATCTGGTGCGGTTGGCCGGCCAGCCAAATCGCGTACTCGGTCAGTGCCGCCTGCCGCTCATCCTCAGTGTGTGCGCCGACGGCGAAGGGGTTCGCGAAATCGCTGCCGTCGCTGACTGATACAGCTCCGAGCGCGGCGGGGTGGCCGGGTCGGTGCATACGCGGCTGCGGGCCGACGTTAGTGCCCGTCGGTGCCCACAGCCCCGTCTGGTCGTGCGTGGTCAGTGCCATCGTCATGAGTCGTTCCTTTCTGCTGACGGTGTGGCGGTGCGCCGACTATTGGCGCTGGTCTGGTCGTGAGGTGCTGCGGCCCGGCGCCGGCGGCGGTGGTGTATCTGCCGCCTTTGGCTGGGGCTTGAGCGGGCTGGTCTGCCCGTTCTGAGCCGGGCCGGGAATAGGTGCGGCGGGCTGGTGGCCAGCGCTGCGGCCCGGCGCCGAACCGTGCGAACCCTTCCCGTGGCCGTGTCCCTGGTTGTGGCCGTGGTTGAGCCGATGAGCCACGGCTGCAGCGGCTTTGGCCGGGACGGCAACCTCCGGCGCAACAGCGGTCGCGCCCGCCCAGGCGGCGTCCTTGGCCGCTGTTCGTCCCGCCTGGGCGGCTGTGGCCCGAGCCTTGGACGCTGTTGACGGCGGCGGGGCCACCCCGTCCCCGGTGGGCGGGCGTGGTGAGCTCGGTGCCTTAGGCGGTGCGGTGGGGCTGTTGCCGCCGGGCCGATTCGGACCGGAGCCGTTCGCGCCCGTCGCGGAGTTGCCACGGCCAGGACCGGTTGTTGGCGGATGTGCTTTGCGCCCTGGGGCTTTCGGCCCAGTGCCGTTCGCGTCGTCCTCGCCTTTGCGGGCTTGGGCACGTGATTGCCGCAAGTCGCGAAGACGTCCCCCGGCACTTTTGAGGACTCGCCCGGCGTAGTCGACCTCGTTGACGGTACGGGCAGCTCCGGTGACCGTTCGGAACGTGCCTTTGACCGCGCGAATGGGACCGGGGATACCGTGATCACCAAACATCCGCAACAGTGCGAAGCGGAAGGCGAACGCACCCGCGACGGCGATCAGGGTCATCACCAGCATCTTGGCGAGCGTGTCGGTCATTCCGATGGTGCCGGGAAGGGTACCGCGTGTAACCCCGGCCATGATGAGCACCAAGATTCCCAAACCCGCTGTTCCGGCGATCATTTCGGCGCCATGGAGCAGCATGCGGGCGGCAGCCTTCTTTGCGGCTTGCCGGGGCGGGCCGGGGAAGGTGGCCATCGCCGCGACGGGGACCAGGATCAGGACATTCCAGAATGCTTTGAAGCCGACCCTGAATGCCTCCATCCCCATGTAGTCGACCGCGAGCAGGATGACGCAGATGAGCAGGTTGCAGCAGAAGAACAACCCGACGGTGAGAAAGTCGAGGTGCAACGCGTGCTCGTAGGCTTGCGGCGCGCAGGCCTTGATGTAGGTTGCCGGGGCGTCGCCGATGCCGCTGAGCAGTCCGGCGTTGTACCTGGCTGCGCAGCCGGGGATGGTGTCGACCACCTGGCCGAAGGTCAGCAGTTGGATGAGGTCGCGGACCAGAACGTCCACAAGCCAGGAGCAGAGCGTGTCGAGTTGAGCGCTGGTGCCACCGGCAGCAACCGGGCCGTTCTGCACGACACCCTGGGCAATCGAGTACCCAATCGACCGGCCCATACCCAGGATGCCGTTGTCGCTGACGAGTTCACCGACCGGGTCGCGCAACAGGACCCAGAACAGGATCAGGGCGGCAAACCCGCTGACAATGATGCCGATTCCGGTGGCGTATCCGGTTGTCAGGCAGACGAATCCGCCCACGATGATGCACACCACGATGCCGCCCTCCAGCAGGTGCGTCTTGGCGACGATCATTTTCAGCGTGTCCACGATCGGCGCGGCGATGGCGGCCAGCCAGCCCAACCACAAGACCCCGAGGGCGAACTTGATGATCCAGATGCCCACCGAAGCAATGAAGATCAGGAATGCGGTTTCGGCGGCGAGCGCTTCATTGAGTTGGGCGTAGGTTCCGGCAGTGGCCAAAGCTGACATGATGGCCGGCCCCCAGGTGTCCGGCGAGACACCGAACTGCGGTCCGCTGGCACCGATCATCTCTGTCAGTGGCACGACGGCAACGAAATGGGCACCAATAGGTACGCCGTAGCTGTCGTGTAGCCCGGTGAAGTTCCAGGCCGCCGAAAGGGTGTCGGCGGTGGCATTCGGAGCCGTGTAGACCGCAATGATCGAGAAGGCCCAAATCGCTTGGAACATAAACCAAACGCGCCGCGCACGCGGGTGCGTGTACATCCACGCTGCGAAGAATTCACTCATGCCGCCCACCCCTGGTCGGTCATGTCGCGGGTATCGAACGCATCGACGAGTTCCTGCTGCACCGGCGGCAGCATGTCGACCAGTCCCACTCGCCCCAAATCGTCGAACAGATAGGCCAATCCGCGGCCCTCCTGAACACGTGTGTCGAGAACTTCCGGATACTCATCGGGGTCAATTCCTAAGCGCCGGAAAGAGTCTCGGGCATAGTCTCGGTCGGTCGGCTTGAACGGGGTGATGACCCGCATAGGAAGGTTCTGTATGCCGATACCTTCGAAGTGCTCGACATACTGGGAAATCGCCAGCAGCCCGTACTTCTCCTTGCGGCCTTGCAGCCCCATCCGTTGAGCGTCTTTGCGCCCAACCGGGGAGGCAAAATACTCGCGCGCCTCCTCGGCGACCATGAACCCGAAGGCGTCAGGACGTCGGGTACGAGGGTCGGTGTAGGTCAACCGGGTCAGCGAGGCGATCATGCCGTAGATCGCCAAACCTGCACGGGCGCGCGGTGATTGCCGGCGGTAGAGGTGTACTTCCTCGGTTTCGGAGCTCGACGGCAACTCCACGCCGCCCAGGGCCCAGATCACCGCATCCTTTTCCCGAAGTGGCGGGGCGGGCAGTGATTCGTCGAACATCGCCCGCAGGTAATCCTTTTCGGAGTAGTAGATCAGGCTGTCGGCCAGTTCCTCGAACTCGGCGTAATCCTTGCGGTCCAGGTTCTTGAACCAGCGGACCAGTCCCCCAAGGTCTTTGGCGACAGCATCGCCGGGGCGTAGGAGTCGGGCGAACTGACGCGCTGGCGCGGACACCGCGTCCATGCCCATCATCGGCAAGAGGTGATCGAGGGTGTGCTCGACGGCGTCTTTGCCCGGGAAGATCTTCAGGCCGTCCAGCGACCACTTGCCCGAGACGGGGTCGATCAGCGCGACTCGGTCGCCGTGATGCGCCAGGGCGGGCACCCACTCACGCATCGTGCCGGGCTCAAGAATCGACGCCTGATGACCGCGCTTGATTAGTGCATCCACCACGCGCTTGCAGGACTGCGACTTTCCACCACCAGGCGCTCCGAACCACAACATCCCCGGTGCTCCACGCCGGTCCTTCATGCCTTCAAAGTCCAGGTTCACGAGCTTGTTGCGGCGAGTGGCCAGGTTCCGGGCGAACGGGATGCCGGTCTCGTGCCCGAGCACCGAAGACACCAGAGGCGCATAGCGCGCCCACTGCCGCGTGGTGGTGGGCTGCGAGAACTGGCTGTGCGGGGCGCGGCCTTCGCTGCCAGGGTGGCCCATCTCCCAGAGTGAGGACTGCGCACCACCGCGCGCAGCCAGGACGGTGTCGAGTTCTTCCGCGAAATGGGTCGTAAGTTGTTGCACCGCATCGGCGCGAGCTGACTCGGTCGCTGCACCGATGGCGAGCACGGTAGTCGAGTGTGTGGCCCGCTCCAGCGAGCTCGAGTTCAACTCCCGCTCGTAGTCTTCCCCGGCGGCATACCGATCGGCCAGATCGGTGTCGCGGGCTCCAGAGGTCTGAAAAGACTGGTCGTTGAGGTTGCGCTGCGCCCGTTCAACTCGATTGAGCTCCTTTTCCCGTGCGGTGGTGCTCACGTGCTGGTACCAATCGCAATCGACGTCGGCGTCGAAGTGCACGTCGTAAGCGGACTGGAGGATTTCGGCGCCCGGAAAGCTCAGGCCGCCGCTCGGAAGTTCGGCCACCGGTAGCAGCGTTTGATAGCTGGCCCCGGCCGGGCCCCGCAACACGACAACGGGCTTGCGTGAGGGCCACAACCGGCGCCACCACGATCGGTGCTGTTTGCGGGCTTGCTGATCGCCTTCGTCGAACTCGATCGGCGTCATCCAGGAGAAATCCTTGCGCCCTAGCCGCCGCGGCCCGCCGTCACTGTGAGGGAACGGGCGCGACACTGCACCCCGGGTCCAATGCCGCTCGTAGAGCCACTGGATTTGTTGCGGAGTGGCCGGCCGTGCCTCGAAATCGCTGGGAATCTTGGCCAGCAGTTCGTCGATAACTTCGCCGAACGCCTCCAGGGTCTCCGGGGCGTCGTGATCGCGGCCGACGACAGTCGCGGCCAGCTTGGCGATTGCCCCGGCGCCACTACGCCCGGCCATCCCGGCGTCGACTGCGATCCGAACGCCGAACACGTCTTCGTAGAAGGGGTTGGACCGAATGTAGGGCTCCCACTCGCGGACCTCGCGCACCCAGCGAGGCTGGTGCTCACGGCCTTTGAGCATTCGCTGCAGTATCAGCGTCGGGTCGACCTGAGGCGACATTCCCCAAAACACCATGCCGGACGGCAGCTGCCGTACCAGCGGGCGATGATCGTCAGCCACTTTGCGGCGCTGCGAGAACGGTTCCATTCCGCTGGCTTGACCGGAAAGGATAAAGTCCGCGTACACACCACCTTTGGTGAACACCAAGTTGTCGATCACCGTTTTGGGCGGAGACTTCCATGGATCACGCTTGCCCGTGACGTCGGCACGGCTCTGAGTGCCGATGAAGCTGTTGAGCAGCCACAACATCCGGTACTCCGGGGATGGGCGGCTGATCGGGATTTGCCGGGCCAGGTACACCACGAGTGCCGTGAGGATCAGACCGTAGATGAAGATCGCCCGGGCGTGCCCGGAGTCAGACCAGTGGTAGGTGGCCCAGAAGGTGCCACCACCGAGCACGACAGCGGCAGCTCCGTCATATCTTCCCCACGGCCCCAACAGAAGTCGCGTGTGCTCGTCCAGATATCCCACACGGATCGGGAAGTCCATCACGTCGCCGAATGATCTGGCGGTGCTGTCGTCGCGATAGTCGTTGCTCACGTGCCAATCCCCCTCAAATTCAAATACCGGCGCTACTGTCCGCCGTATTGACCGCTCATGACGCCGCCGCCGTGCTTGTCGATCGTCTGCTCAACAGAATTGACGAGGCCAACCGCACCCAACGCGCACGCGGCCAGCGCGATGCCGCCGATCAACTTTCCTGCTGCGTGCCCAAATCCCTTGTTGTAACCGACGATCGCTCCGACAATGCCGGCCATCGTCAGTCCGATGGACCCGGGGACGCGGAAGCCGTCCCACAGCGAGACGACTCCCTGGAAAATGTCGCCTGCCGCCAATGTGCTGGTAACGCTCATGTTCGTTGTGCTCCTTTGTGATTGATGAAAGACGAACTGCCGGTGGTCAGTTCGTGGACTGTTGGGCGTTGGCCGGCACCGGCACCATGTCGTCGTCGGTCGACAGCAGCGGTGCGCGGTTGATGCCGGCGACAGACCAGTTCCCGCCCACACCGCGCAACGTCAGCGGGTAGGTCATCGAAACGTTCGCGTACTGCGATGACACCGCGGTCACCGCCGCCAGCACCTGCGCGATCTGGCCGTCTGCTGGTTGCGTCGGCACCGCCGCCGCCGCGCTCACGCCCGTCACCAGCGGCAAGTCTTTGCCGTTGGAGTCTTTGAGCGCCAGGTACTGCCCGCCGAGACCGGTGAGCATCGAGTCTGAGGTCACGTACTGTTCGACGCCTCCAGCAGCGGTCAGGTACGCCGTGATGAACCCGGATACGACTTTGTAGGCCGGGTCGGTGGGTGTGAGCGGCGTGGGGTATGCCTGAGCCAGGTCAGCGCCCGGGCCCGGACCCTCCACCCGGTAGGGCAGGCCCGTCGCGCGGGGACCGAACTTCGACCACAGCACCGGCACCCGGTACATCGCCCGGATAGGTGCGGCCGCGTCATAGGGTCGCTGGTTGATGCCAACGACAACCGAATACACCTCGGCGGCATCGTCTTTGCCCGCTGTGCCCTCGGCTGTTACCGCAACCACGGTGGGAGAACCGATCACCACGGCCGGCGTGGTCGGCAGATGCAGTTCGGCCGAATTGACCGAAACAAACTGCTTCAGCGACTTGCTCGTCGAGCTCGTGGCCGTCAGCCACGTCGTGACGTAGTCCTCGGCAAAGGAACTCACCACAGCCGACTTGTTCACAATGATGCGGGCGGGTGTTACGACATCAGTCGGGCGTCCAAATACAAAGTCCCACATAGTGTTCAGTCCGCTGATCGCGGCCAAGACCACGAGTGCGATCGTCCCGTAGCGGCGCAGTGCCGATGACGACGCGCCGACGCGACCCTGCCATGTCTTGTTGATCTTCATGCCCGCGCCCCCGCGACTTCGCCGACAGCCTCGCGCAAGACCAGTGCGATGCTGTCGCGCTGACGTCCATGCAGTTCGGCGAGCCGAACGATGCGTGCGGACATTTGATGGTCGATCTCGCCGACGGCATCAGCAGCTGCGCGCCACCCGTCGGCGCCGTCGGTGCACAGGTGGTCGACCATGTTCCGCACCCAGGGCATGCCCTGGCCGTTGCCGTTAGTCGACGCGGCATACACCAACGCGGTCAGTGGCATTACGGCTTGGTCGCTCCACACCGGCTCACAATGGCTCCGGCTCAGCAGGAGCATGTCTTCGGCGAAGCTCATTGCACGGGTGAGTGATTCGAAACGCAGTTCGCGACTGGCGGCGCGCATGCCGCGAAGCGCTGCGGCGGCAATGACGTGCCAGGTGACGAGGGCAGCAGCCAGCACCCATAGAGCGAGCCAGGGCCATGTGCCCAAGGTTGCGGCCGACATACCCGGAGGGAACATCCGCTCTGGACCAGCGCCGGCGACGATGACCGCACCGAAAACGCCTGCGCCGAGAAGCAGTCCCCGGCTGGTGTTCTGTAGCCACATTTGGTCGCCCATCCATCCGGGGATGTTGCGATCGAGGCGAATGAGGTGTGGTGGCTCGCCGCTTGTCGAGTGGTGCATGGTCAAACCGCCTCGTGTCCAAGGATTTTCAATGTGCTGATCGCGAAGGTGGCATCGACCGGGTCGCTGCCGTCACTGCCTTGGCCTCCCAGCGGAGAGACGTTCGGCACGGGGATCGGCGCGACGGACGGGGCCGACTCGCCGAACACGCTCGTCAATCCGCCGCCAGAGTGGGGCGCGGTCGTAGACGGCGCGGCAGGGTCGGCCGGGGGGCGCTCGGTCCAGCGGATCAACATCCTGATGCGGGAGACCAGTACATGCTTGATGGGCTGCACCGCTTCGCCGTGAACATCTTTTGTGTCTTGCGTCACCGGCGTGATCGCGGGGTTGTCCGGAAAGCTGTACTGCACGAGGCGCACGACCCGGTGCTGTGACCATTGGGCGACCCCGCTGGCATCTTGGCCAACCCAACCGGGGGTTACCGAGATGGCGGTGACCATGTAGGTGCGGCCCAAGTCGATGTCGATCGTCTGGCCGTCGCCGCCACCGCGTACGCAGACGAACGCATTGTGCGGATCGGTCCCCGACATAGTCTGCGCTGGCGTCGATCCCTCAGCGCACGACCCTTTCGCATCGGCGGTGTAGGGCAGCGAGCGGTCCACGCCAGCACTGTCGGCACTGGACGTGGTCGTCGGCGACGGTTTGGCGACCGCTACCGCCTGAGGCTCACTCAATGACCCACCACTGCCCGGGCGGGGCTTGTCGTCATGCGAGTACATCAGGACCGAGCCGGCCAGGGCCGCCACCACGCCGGCCGCGACGAGACCGCCGAAACCCCACAACAGCTTGTGATCGAACCGCTCTTTGGGACTGCTCTCATCCCAGGAGTCGCCGTCGAGGTCCACCGGCTCCGTGGGGGCGTCGTCGTCATCGTCGTCCGCCATGAGCGCGGACACGTCGACATCACCCACGTCATCGCGATCGTCGTAGTGGTCGTCCTGCCCGTACTCCTGCAGTTCGCGGCCCCAGTCCTCGTCGGACACCGCCTGCGACGTCGTCACGAGGCGGTCCGATGGCTGATCAGGCGCAGCGCCGATGCGCTCGGCTGACGACGCTGCACCAGTGCGGGCGCAGCGTCGACCACCACCGGGTCAGGCGCAGCGACCGGAGCCGGGCCCACCCACATCGACGGCCACGCAGCCACGGCACTCGGCATCTGGTGAACACCATCAGTGGCCGGTTGAGTGTTCCGGAACTGCATGTTTTCGGGCCCCTTCCAGGCAGTGTTCGGTACGCAAAACGCCGGGGTGGCTGGGGGCTTCGGGTGCCCGCCACCGCTGCATGCCAGGATCAAAAAAACAAGCCCAACCAGCGCAAACATAGCCTGCAGGCCGACTGTCAGCACTCCCATGGAAACTCCCCTCAATTGCTCGGCGACAAGAGCCGCGTCAGCGACTACGCTCACCTTCATGCCTGTCGATTCTGGCAGATCGAAGCAACTACGACAATAGGTAAACACACATGCGACAGATCACGCCCGATCGCTACGACGAACTTCGCCACGAATGGATCACCGAACACGCCGGCATCTGGAACATCCAGAAGCGACGCGGTGAGCGGTTGAACCGGCAGATCCGCAAACGCACCCGCATGACAGCGGGCGCACGTCCAAATCCCTACGACGACAACCTGACTCACCCGCACTGGGCGCGCCGAGGGTCCACCGTCGAGATCACCTTGGAAGGGATCATCGTCCTGCTGAGCGCCCTAATCGCTCCGATCGGCTGGCCCGCCGGTCGCCTCCTGTATGACCTGACCGTCCAGTTCATCCCGGGACGCCTGCGCGCCTACCCGGTCCCGGCCATGTTCGGCACCGCCATCGGCATCGGGCTGCTCACTGTCCTGCTCTACAGCCCCGACGACTCTCTGTTCCGCACGCTCCTCGCGCCGTATCTGCTGGCACAGATACCCGCCACATTCGCCATCGCCGGCATCTACGGAATCTTGAACGGGTGGCTCGCCATCGACGGATCGGCGACATGGTGGCCGATCACACCCCCGCCGCTGGCCGTCGATATGGACGTTCCGTTCGGCCCCGACGACCTCACCGCCCCACCCGTATTCGACGTAGCCGAGCCGATATCAGCAGTCGACATGACTCCCGTTTCGCAGGTCACCCAATCGCTGCAATCTCTGCACCTGGTGAAGATCGGCCTCGCATTGTGCGCGATCGGTGCGGCCTGGATGACCGGCGCCGTCACTATCGGTGTCAAAGACGCCCTCACCGACGCCGTCACAGCGGTCTCGTGGACATCACCCACCACTCTCACCCGATGAGCACGTAAAGCGCACGCACTCAAGGAGTTTGCACAATGATGTCGCAGCGCTCGAAACCGTCGAAGGAATCCTCGGCTGGTACCCGCAATCTAATTCCTCCCGGACCGGACATGAAGACACTCCAACCTCCGTCGTCCGTGTCTGCCCCAGCCTTTACAGTCGCAACCAACCACCCAAAGGGCGTACGACCGTGACAACACGCGACCTTCTCAGCACCACCGACGTGAGCATCTTGTCGGTCTTCATCTCAGCTGGCGCCGACCCCGATCTGCTCGCCCTCTGGATGCACGACAACACCGACACGCAAACACCGATCGACACCCTCGCGCTGGCCGGCAGAACTCTACGGAATCGGGATAGCTAGATGCGTTATTCCACGGCGTGGGTTCCACGAAATGATTTACGCCTCAACGGTTATGCCGCTCCCCCACTCAGCAACTGCTACGGTAAAAGCCTGCCCCACGCAGAGATTCGTGGCCCAGGTTGGTCGCCACTCCTGAGGGCTCTTGCTTGGACTACATTCCGGCAGGAGCCCTCTGTTCTTCCCGTGACATCGGTTACGACCCGGATTGCTTGCCAGCGCCCCGCGCTTGGAATAGACACCGAGGGAGGGAACCGACGGTGAGCAATCGTGGACCACGCCTGAGCACCAAGGTCATCACCTTGCGTGAGGCCCAGGCATTCGTCGACAAACACCACCGCCACCACGGCAGTCCGGTCGGTCACAAACTATCGATCGGCGTGCGTATCACGGGCACCGCCGACCTCGTGGGCGTGGCCATCGTCTCTCGTCCGGTGGCCCGGTTGTTCGATGATGGCGGTGACACCCTGGAAGTGTCGAGAACCTGCACAGACGGCACCCGTAATGCCAACTCAGCGCTCTACGGAGCCGTCTGGCGCATCTGCCGGGAACTGGGCGCCCGGCGCATCATCACCTACACCCAGGAAGGCGAAACGGGAGCCTCGCTGCGCGCAGCCGGTTTCACGCCGGTCGCTCGACGTAAGGCGCATCCCGGCTGGGACCGCCCGAGCCGGCGACGGGGTGCCGATCATCCGACGAACGTGGGCCGCGTCCTGTGGCTTCGAGGCGATTCATTCCCCGAATGTCACGAAACTGCCGACGAAAGTCACGAAACTCTGCGGCCCTCGATGTGCTCTCAGTGCGGCGGACATCTACCGCAACCGAAGACGGGCCGGCCGCGCCGAACATGCTCCGACACGTGCCGTCAGCGAGCCCGTCGCAAGCGTGGCTCGACCGAGCCGGAACCGACGTCGCTCGCCGAAGAACAGGACGACCTAACGCTTTTCGCGTAGGTCAGTTCGTGTAGCCCACGTGGAGCACCACCGCTAGATGCCGATACCAGGATCAGTGGAACGGCCGTTGAGGTGGCGTTGAGTATCGGCAGCCCACCGCAGGTCGTCGACCGTCAGCGTTGTCTCGAAAGTCCGCAGCCTACCGGCACGCTCGGCGGCGACCGAGACGTCGACACCTCGACCAACGTCCAGAATGGCCTCGTCAAATGACGGGTACTCGATCGCGACACCGGGGGCGTGCCGCCGGCGCAACCGCCACGTCGATAGTTCCGTGTCGTCGTTGCGTACCAAGGCAAAAGGTTGCTCGTCGATATCCGACGCGGTGACGTACGCATGCGGGAATTGGTAGCCCCGGCGATCATGCTCCTGCCACAACAGCGCCCCGGTTCTGAGCTGGCGGATCGCCGAGGTAGCCGGTCGGTCAGATGCCGGGTCACTGCTGTGGGCTTCGACCATCGCCATGATCTTTTGGTCGGCGGTGCGCGCGATCAGTTGCAATATGGTGCGATCCTGGAAGCGACACACCCGAATCCCGTTGTTGTTGAACGTCAGCCGGTCACTGTCGCTGAGTCCGGTGCTGCCCAGGCTTATGGTCGGCCGCGCGACGCCACTGCGATACTGCTCTTCCAAACCATTCACCGCGCTTGCCGCGGCGGTCTCCAGTCGGCGTGCGAGGTAGAGGTTGCTGGCAGCGGTGTTGTCATCAGGCACAGCGGGTCGTCCCATTCGATTCTTCGGTGCACTCACTCGCCATCTTTCGGAGTGATGACTACTTGTGTGAGGGTTATCGGCTTGCGAAACCGAAGGGTGAGCGCGCCGTTCTCGTGCTGAGTCACCCAGTGTGCAGGCACGTCGTCGGGGGCATCGGTTGAATCCTCGGTGCGGTTCCCGACGGCGACCAATGGCGGCCGGGCGGCGGGGTGTGCGGACGGGCCGGCGCCGGGCGCGGGGACGGTGGTTTCCACGACGGCGACGATCTCCAAAGTGCGGTAGCCGGGGCCGTCGCCCAAATGTGAGAGTGCGATGTTGTGTCCTGCGCCGGAGTCTTCGTTTTGGGTAAAGGAGTACGCTCCGCCGTCAGTTGTGCGTTCAGGGTCCAGCAGTTCCCAGCGGACTCGAGTCACGCGTCGGCCCGGTACGAGTTCCAACGGCCGGAATCCCACCTGGCTGACAAGCCAGGGCTTGCCGAACTCCATCGTGAACCGCTGCCCCACGCAGTCATCCCGGCACATATCTGCACCCATTGCCGCGGGGATCATTTGCGCTGGTGGAAACGCGGGTGCGGCGGACGTCGTCGGTGACGGCATGACAGGTGCTGGCCGATCGGCGCGGTCGGCGAACATGACGATCGGGCTGATACCCGCGACCACGACGAGCGCCGCTACTGCGAGCGTCGGGCGAGGGCGCCGGGCTATAGCGGCCGCGATCTTCACGCGGTGGGCAGAAGCATTCTTGTCGATGGTTGTTCCGCCGGCAGTTGGGGTGAGCGGGGTGAGCCCGTGCGGTTCGCCGTGAACACCCGGAACCAATTCGGTCTGCTGACCAGTGGCTGGCGTACCAGCGGGCGCGGCGTCGGTGTGAGGCAGCTGTCGCCGGTCTGCTCGCCGCCCTGCCGCCCACTCCCACCCAGCGATGCCTACGATCGCACCGACGGCGAGCGGCGCCGCAGCCTGCACGGTGCGACGGGCTTGTTCACGCACTGACGACGCACCGCTCTTGGCGTTCGGCATAGAGGTGCTCATTAGTAATTCCCTTTCAAGATGTCTCAATTTGGTTATCTCTGTGTCGGAGTTCGCGATTCATCGCTTCATAGTTTCGGCGCCGCAGTGCGCAGGGTCCGCGACTACTCCAGCAGTTCATCAATGCCAGGCCATGGCGCATCTGACCTGGGTGGTTCGACATCGCTGTCGGCGCCGACCGACTGGTCCGGGTTGCGGTGATCGCCGTCCAGCGGCAATTCAGGCATGTCCTCGTCGGTACGCCAGTTCCATACAGGAAGACCGGCCACCAACGATTCCTCGTCATCGGAGTCGCCGGCCGGGCGGTCGATGAAGCCGGCCACCGCCGGGTTGCAGTCAGTGAAGACGATGGACGCCATCGCCTGGGAGCTTCCGTTGTAGGACAGGACTTTTCGGAATGCGCGGTCGTCGTCTACTGCGGTGCTCAGCAGGGTACGGTCGGCATCGCCGGTGAACGGGAGCCAGTTGCGGTCGGTGGTCATGAGCGATAACTGCTCGACGGTGGCATAGCCGGCTCGTGATACGGAGAACGTGGCGATCGCGATCAGCCGGACATCGCCAGGTTCGGCCATTTGCCAGTGCTCGAGTTCGACGGGGAACCGTTTGCCCAGCTTGCGGTACAAGTCCTCTTCAAGAAAGAACGGGTGCCCAGGCAGGTGCCGGATCTGCATTTTGTATCCGTGACTGGTTGCTTCCAAAGCTTTGACCTCGCCGACGCCAATCAGCAGCTTGGTGGACTTCCCGGGTTGCCGGCGCGCCGTGGCCCATGCTTTGATTCGGCGCTGTTCGATTTCGGTCTTGCGGTCAGCGGAAAAGGGTTCGGGGACAAACAATGCGGGACCGAGCGGATTCTTGCGAACCGTCTTCCCGTCGACGGCGGTGCGCAGGCGCCGGTACACCACTGCCCATGGTCGGTGCCCGGCGAAACTTGGCTGCCACGTGGTGAGTTCGGCTTCGTCCCATAGATAGTGCAGTACGGCCCTCAACGACAGTTTGTTGCCGTCGGCCTGAACCGTGTCTGACTCCTTATCCGAGGGCTCCGGGGCGGCCCGCCCAGCGGACTTCGATAACGAGAACCCCAGCCGCAGAGCGGTTGTGCCGTCTGCTGGGTTGTCCACGATGGACTGCTCCGCGACGGCTCCATACCCCGATAACTCTTCAGGTGGCAGCCAGGAGCGGCACCGATGGTGGTGGCTGGCCGCGGTGCCCGGCATTCGTTTGACGATGAGTTCGTGCCCACCGGTGGCGATATACATCGGCACACCCGGGTATTGGCATAGGCACAGCGGCCTGACATGCAGCGCCTTGGCAGCACTGAGGACCTGTTGGGACGCCGTGGAGTGCACATCGTTTATACGTCGGCCCTCGATGTCAAAAGCGGTGTGCTGCTGACCTTCCAGTGCTGTGGTCATCGGCGCTTTCCTTTCGTCAGAACTTGGTCATCGCCGAATAGCGCGAGCTGCACCGGGTTGCGGCGAAGCGGTTTGTCGCCTGAGGGTTTGGCCCGGGACTTCCTGCTCGCCGGTTTCGGCCGAGTCTCCGTCGCCGCCGGTTTGGGTGCAGTGTCACCGGCCGCCGGCGGGGTCTGATTTTGTCGGGTCTTGGGTTTGCTTCGGGCTTCTCGGTGTGCGACTTCGGCGATGGCGGCTTTGGCGATGGCAGGGGGCACCGCGTCAAGGTCAGGGCTCGACTCGATGACCATTCGCATCGCGGGCGGTACGAGTTTGAAGTGCGGCTCGCACATGAAACCGGTGCACGCGATGCCGCAGCCGGTCGCGTGGCACGTGTTCGATCCAGCGCGGCCCGCCGACACATGGTCTCCGTGATGCGGCTGGCCGTTGGTCAGCGCTCCCGGGCGAGCCGTTGACTCGTTGTCGGGGTGGCAACGCTGCGGCGGCGTGGACGTGGGAATGTCTTCGTCGAAGTCCGGGTCATCGTCGGTAATCGGCCTTGCTGTGGCGTGCAGAGGCTGGCTCATGGGTGCTCAGTTCCGAAGGAGGTGGATGTCGCGGGCGGTATCGCTGCAGCGGGCCGGTATCGATGGCCATACGGCGGCGTTGTGACCATCGGTATGCCAGGTGCATCCCAGCCCGCCGGCACTGATCGGCGCGTCACAGACTTGACTGTGATGCCATGGGCAACCGGTAGAGAATCGTTCGATGGCGGCGCGCAATGACGGGTGCGCCAGGGCGGACAGCACGATCGTGCCCGTGGTGGTGTGGTAGTGCCAGTGGTTGGGCTCGACATCCAGTTCGCGCAACTGCGTTGCGAGAGAGCCTAATTCGCATTCGGGGAGGATGCCGGTCACGTGCCCGCGGCCGACGGGTGTCCATCGAGGGCTGCGAGCATCAAGGATGATCAGCGGCTTCCCGTCGACTCCGACGGGAAGGAACCGAACGATGCGTTCAGTGGTGGTCATCCGCACGCCGCAGCGTTCCACGAGGGCATCATGAGGCTGCTCGGTGGCGTAGAGCCAGCGCACCCCGGCCTCTAGCGCGGCGCTGAAGGTGGGTGCGGACAGGGTGGTGGTGGTCATGCTGCGACTACTTCAGCGTGCGTGCCGGCTACGTTCAGTGCGGCGGCATTGGTGCCTACGGCGGCTGGTACAGCGGTGGCCATGATCGTCTCCTTGGGTTCACGCCGGGGTGGCTTTGTCGAAGTCTTCGGCGAACTGATTGGTGACTGCCGCAACGATGTTCGGTGCGGCGGACTTGTTGAGCCGAACGGACAACTCACGGTTTTCGGTCAGGCTCTTGGTTGAAAGGTTCTGGCTGCCGATGATCAGCGAATCGTCTGTCACGACGATCTTTTCGTGCATGTACAGGCCCTTGGCTGTCTTGGGCAGGACGCGCAGGGCGCAACCCGCGTCTTTGACTTGAGTGGCGGCGGGTGTGGCGGCGTCGTCGGCGTTGAGCAGGACTTTGCATGGCACACCACGTTGGGCCGCCTGGGCGATGGAAATCGCTGTGGCGTGGTCTTTTAGCTCCTCGCTCGTTATGTCCAGCACGGTGTGTGTGGCGTTGATGGTTCGGATGAAATCGGCCCGGGCGGCGGGCGACCAGATCAGGCCGGGTGCGTTAACCGCCTGCGATAGGCGACCGTTGTCGGCGGCTGCGTAGTCCCCGTCGAATGTCGCCGACACTGCCGAGACCTGTTCGGGCACAGTGGAAACGATCATGGCGTCGCGTCCGGTTGGGTAGTATTTTGCGTCGAAGTTCGCGGTGCTGATGACGGCGGTGTCGTCGTCGATCACGACTGTCTTCTGGTGCACGATGGTGCCGGCCGGTGCCCATTTGACGGCTACCCCGGCCGCGCGCAGCCTCGTGTAGGCCGATTGGTTGGCTTGCTGCCCGTGAAATGCGTAGTCCAGCAATACTTTGACGTCGTTGCCGCGCTTCTTCGCGTCTTCGAGCGATTTCTCAATGGCGTCATCTGCCAGCTGGTAAATGACGACGCGAACTGATTTCTTGGCGCCGTCGATGCGCGTGCTGATGGTGCTGTACCCGGCTTGGGGTTCTTGGATCAAGGTGTACGGCCCGTCGGTGACCCCTGCGGTGCTGGAGGCAGTCAGGCCGGGGGTGGGCAGGTGGCTGCATCCGGCGGCCGCGGCGGTCATGGCGGCGGCGAGTGCAGTGCGTGCGAAGATCTTCAAAGGCCGATCTTTCTGTGTGGTGGTCGGGTTGGGTGTGCAGCGCTCGGCTATTCGCCGACGATGAAGTGCCGTAGTCGGCGCATCCGGTTGACTTCTCGGCCAGGACCGGCAGCCGCTGATGGCACCAGCGGCGCCCGGCCTGCCCGTTGGAGCGCGGCCGCGCTAGCCCGGTCGTACAGGACGCGGAATCGGCTCCAATCAGGAATCTCGACGCAGTGCCCGAGACCGCCGCGCAGGATCAGGCGGGCGTGTTCGTAGTCGGGCGGAAGCAACTCCTGCCAGCGCAAGCCTGCCCCGAAGTCGGAGTTCAGGTTTCGGTGACCGTCGGCCTGCCCGAAGCCTTCCGACCGGCGGAATGTGAGGCCGGACCAGCTCTCAGGACCCATGAGGAGCTCGTCCTCGTCGGCACCAAACATGATGATGTTCGCGGGGAAAATCTTGCGGAGTTCGTTCGCGTAGATCGGACCGTAAACCGTGTCGAGCTGTGTTGAGTTCTGCACGCACGCCAGCACATTGACGCCCAGCCCGCGCCCCTCCCCGATGATCCGGCGCAGACTGGGCAGCGGCGCTGTGTTGGGGAGCTCGTCGATCGCGATGAGCAACCGATGCATTTGTTCGCGCCGCGCGGTCTTTTCCCGCCACCGCCGGTAGAGCGCCTCGATCATCGTGACCGCGGCACCGGCCACTGTGCCATCGGCGGGCGCCAGGATGAACACCGTCGCCTGGGGGTGATCAAGGAAGGAGGGGTCAAACGTCCAGGGAACGTCATGACCCATGGCAATGTTCAGGCTCATGCGCAGCCACGGGGTGATCGCCTTACGCATCGTGATTGCCACCGAATCACGTTGCCGTGCTTCCATGTTCAGGATTTTGGTCATGCCGATGGCGAGCACTTCGTACTGGTGGCACAAAGCCGCCGCTTGCAGCCATCCGGGCTGCGTGGCGCCAGTCTCGGTGGTGTCCATGTTGTCGACAGCTTTGAGGACCCAGTCCATGCCCATGCCGTTGCCGTTGGGCGAGGCCGCGTACAGGAAAGCAGCGAGCGGGCCGGATGCCTGGGACTCCCACACTCCCCCGTCGGAGACCTGGTCGGCGCCGCTGCCCATGCCGACCGTGGCCATCTGCATGATGTTTTCAGCGATGGTCAGCGCCTCTAGCGGCGTTTCGATGGTGGTGGTCGGGTCGTAGGTCATGGGGACCACCCCGGCCGGGTACGTCGGGTTGGCGATCGGCCGGAAGTCGATCACAGCGGTCGGCCCAAGCCGGCACTGCATGACCAGGTCCAAGATGTCGTCTTTGGAGTTCACCACCAGCGCTGGCCCGCCCCACAACGAAATTGCGGGCGCGAGGAGCCTGCGGGTCTTACCCGTTTCAGTGGGAGCTGAGATGAGGCAGTGGGGGGCGGTGCGGGGCACGTAGAGCTGCTCGCGGCCGTTGACCTGACGACGCATGAAGCCGCAATACGGCGTCTGCGGTTCCTTATACATCGGCCGACGCCCAATCGGAGTTGTGCGCCCGGATAGCACGCAGCCGACCGATGATCGCGAACAACGGCGCTGCGCTTCGCGCGGCAACGATCAGGACGAACATCGCGGCCAGGCACCACCCCAGCTCGCCCGGTTCCGGGTGCCCATTGGCCGAGGCGAGCACGGCCAGCATTCCAAAGATCAGCACCGTCTCCTCAGCGAACAGGTAGACGAAAGGGAGGATCACCTTCGTGACCCAGCCGATTGGGTCGGCAAGACCGGGTAACGGACGCGCCAGGCGGACGGCATCGAACAGGGCGCCCAGTCCCAACCCGAACATCATCAGGAGCCGCACAGGCGGCGTGTCGATGGCAGCGATCAGCCGATGGCCGGCCACCAGGACCGGATCGAGCGCGGCGAACGGTGTGACGTGCGTGCTGACGTAGACGTGCAGACCGACAGCGCACCACGCGATGACGATCACCTTCAAGATGATTCGCGCTGTCCTGGTGGCATAGCGCGTTGCGTCAGAAAACGATTCGAGTAGCGGGCGTCCCACCACCGTCGCCCATGAGCGCACAGCACGAGTGGTGAGCACGACCCGCGTCATTCCGACCGCGCCCGCCCACCGAGGAACGGGAACCACACCGTCGTCCGCAGAGACCGCGTGCGCCTCGTCGTCCCAATCCGACTCCTCGATGATTTCGTAGCGCGCCAGCATGCAGTCCAGGTCGTCGTATCCGATGCACAGTTTCCCGGTCAGGTCGTGCACGAGGTCCGCCGCCAACCCGCGCAGCGGCACATCCGGGCTGATCCAATAGGCCACGAGGGTGGACTCCGACACGCGCACCTCGCCGGACTCTTCGACGGCCCGCGACGGGTTGTATTTCATGACTGCTACGAGCGTGGCGGCCTGCGGATGAGAGGCCCGCAGCTTGGCGAGGCTGTGATAGCCATATGCGCCGCAGTGGCATCCACCGTAGGGATCGGCGTGGCCCGCCGGCTCGCAGTCGTAATACGCGTAGGCCAGGTCCCAGCCGGACCGATCCGCGGTCACCGCCGGAAGCAAGGTCCCGTTCTCGACGTCAATCTCAAACGTGCACAAGGCGTAAGCGACCGGTGGGCCGACCACTTTCATGATGGTCTGTTCGGGACGGTCAGCAGTCGAGGTCATTGCAAACTCCAGGCGGGTCGAAAGGGAACGAGGGTGTCAACGCAGATCGCCGAACAGGCTCCAGGTGGACACCGTCAGGTCCGGGCGTTCGTGCTCGACGATCGGGTGCCAGCAGCGCCCGCAGGTGCCGATCAGCCAGTCACCGTCGGTGGAGGCATCGGACAGATGAGCGTCAAGGGTGTGGCCATCGCCAGGGGAACGGTTGCACCCCAACGGTTCCAACAATGCGAATGCCTCTGCGGTCGTCCTGGGACTGTCGCTGCGCCCGGCGGCGGCGCGCATCGCGCTCAATGCGGCGGGGGCGTCGTCACTAGCGAGCCAGCGCCGCATCACCGCAGGTTTGAAGACCGCCGGACGGTGGAAGTCCCTCCCGGCCAGGATCAGGTCTTCCACGGGTGTGCTTGCGTGTGGGTCCCCGCCGCGCACTGCGTGCTGGGCCAGATCGAGCAGGTGCCCCCAGTTGGGCAAGATGGGCTCAGCGGGACGCCCCGTTGGACCACTGGCCAGTGGCGGCAGCCCGTAGCTCGGGTTGCCGCGAATGAAGTCTTCGAGCAGCGGACCGTGGTCAGCGAGGACACGAAAGCCATCTGCTACCAACCGTTCCCGCATGATCGGGTCGGCGATGAAGCCGTCGAGCGCGGCAGATGCGGTTGACCACTCCGGTTCGCGACGATGCCAGCCCCACACCTGATTCTGGGCATCGATCAGCGCCCAGCCCGGTGTGCTCCGGGACAGGAACAGGATGTCGTGTCCTGACCAGATGCTCAGCAGGTCGCCGTGTTCATCTCCGCGTAGTGGACGAACGTAATGAAAGACCGTTTCATCGGTCACCGTCGTCATCAGAGCCGTCATCGTCAATTCCTTTTGCCTGGTTCGTCTTTGGTGTCACGCAGATTCGCGTCTGCGGAGTCGGTGTATTCGCCGCATCCCCCGGCGCCGAAGTTCTGCCAGGGAATGAACCGCCACGTTCCGTCACGCCGGGGGCAGAAGAATCCCCACGCCTGGGTGCGGCGGCCAGTTAGGACGATGCTCACGCACGGCAACTCGCGTCCGGAACTGTCGCGCAGAAGCTGCACGCGGTGCCGGTGCCCGGCACGCCGAAACGCCAGGCTGCCCGGGCCGCGCCAGTGCGCGCCGTCCTTGGTGACCTCGGTGTACGCCCCGGAAAGGATCAGCGTGGCGAAGCTCCACGGGTGTGAATGCAACGCCGGCGGATCATCAGATCCAACGAAGCGATGCAGGTATAGGTTGTGCCACCGATTTCTCGGCCACAGGAAGTACCGGTGCAGATACACACCCCGCTCGGAGCGGATGATCTGGTGCGGGCGGCCGGCGAGAAGGGTGCGCAACCAACGGTTTTCGGCGGGAGTGCTCACAACGGCGCTCATGCGCGCTCGCCTCGCCGGTTCAGGTACCTGCGATGGCACAGCTCGCAGCGGAGCATGCCGGGGCTGTAGGGCACCGTGGCGCATTCGACGCACAGACCGCGCCGATACGCTTCGTCAGCGCTGATGTGGTCGCCCCCAACGTCCACGCCGGCGACCCTGCGCGCGTAGGCGACCGCCTCAAAAGCAAAGGGGCCGAACACGTCCGCCGTCAGTCCGCGCTGCTCGTACCACTGATAGAGCGCATCGCGCAGAACCCTATTCACGCCACCGGCGAATACATCGTCTGCGCTCACTCCGACCGGCTGCGGCGTGGATCGACGAGACCCGACAGAGCGGTCGGTACGCGGACGTTCGGCAAGAGCCATGGTCATGCGCCCACCCCAGAAGAGGCGGTGCGCCGCAACACGATCGACGCGATTTCCTCGGCGATCTGCGCGGGCCGCTCATGCAACAGCATGTGCCCGGCACCGCGGAACTGCCGATGCCTCGCCGACGGAATCGCCTTGGCCATCTCCTGGGCATGGGCAGTCGGGGTCACGGTGTCCACGTCTCCGCTCAAGATGGTGGTGGTGGCGCGAATGTTGCCCAGCCCAGCGCTCTGATCGAATCGGCGCAGATGGGGCAGAAAGCCCGCCGCGGTGCTCAGCGCGGTCGTCGACAGCGCCGCACTGCACATCGAGCACAAGACACGTCGTTCGGCCCGCGCACATCCTCGGCTGAGACCGACCAGTTCGCAGACCGGCCGGGCAAGAGCCCGCACCGCGTGTTCCGCCGCGTACGCCGGCGTATGCGCGACCAGTGCGGACAGGAAATCCGGTGCAGGAGTAGCCAATAACCGGCCCAGACCCCGTTCGCAGAGCTTTCCTGCCGCAGTGGCCACCAGCACCAGTCCACGCGGGCGCACCGGCTGCTGTTCAACGGGACGAGCGCAATACGTCATCGCGGCCATACCTCCGAGCGAATGGCCAGCGACCGTCAAGGCGCCGCGCACCCGCAGCGCGACGAGCACGTCAGTGAGATCGTCGGCCAGCTGCTCGACGCGATAGGTGTGCATCGGTGCGCGACCGGAACCCCCGTGCCCGCGGTGGTCGTAGCGGATGATCCGCACCCACTCGCCAAGCTGCTCGCGCAGCTCGTCCTCGATCACCTGCCAACTTCCGGCGCCCAGGCAGAGCCCATGAAGCAGGACCACGGTGTGTGCCGCATCAGCAGGTCCACTGGCATAGACGGCTAACGACACGCCATCGCGGGTCAAGATGGTCTGTTGCACCGAGCGCGCCGCTATCGCGGCGTGCGGCACGGTGCACACGGTCATCGCGAGCGCCCCACCAGCGAGGCGAATACTGTGCCGCTGACCGACCGCGACTGTTCACGTCTGTGCTGCAATTCGCGAACGGTCGGCCAAGAATCCGCCCCGCATGGGGTATGGGTCGCCGAGTTTCGATCGCGCATAGTCGGACGCTGATCATGGTGTTGCACAGCATGGTTCACTGCCACGCCGGTGATGTTCCGCGTGATCGCGCCACGATCTTCGGCGCCGCCACGGGGTGTGTTCATCACTTCATCTTGTCAGATAGAAGCAGACAACACAACCGGTAAACATGCTAATGTGCGCGTATTGATTGATTTAGCCCCGGAGGGCAGCATGACCGTCGAACCCACCGCCCGAGAAGCGCTCGATGAGGCCCGCTTCGACATCACCTCCGCACAGCAAGCCCTTTGTGACGGCGATGATCTACGGCAAGCCCAGTACGCCCGAGCAGCGATTGACAGCGCGGCCACCACGCTGCTCGATCCCTTGGCCACCCACCGCGAAGTCGTCGCCGCACGGTTCTTCCTCAGCACCGGCCTGGCCCTGGACGGCCGGGCCAACACCTGCGGCGCCGACAGCATTCACACCGACGATGAAGCCTCCGGGCTAACCCCGGCCGATCAGCTCTGGTTGCAGAACTACCTGCGAACTCGGGGGCACCAATCCCGCCCCGCACTTGCTGTCGATGACGGCATCGGGTTGTAGAAGAACCCGCGCCGCCAACTCAGCACGAAACAGGCTGCATCACAGCTGATTCCGCATCACAACATCTACCGACATACAGAAGTGAGGACATCGTGGACCGCGAGGACGATGTGCTGTCCAACTGCCTGCCCGTGACCAGAGGCGTGCGCACCCGACTGCTCGCAGTGTTGGCCGATGCCTACCCAGACGCTCTGGTCACCAACGACGTTCAGCGTCAGCTCCGGGTCAAATTCGGGTGCAATCACCGATACCGCCGAGACAACGACGACCCTCAACACGTCCCCGCATCAATCCCGCACGACTGCAAATTCGGCGACGACTGCCCGGGGCTCTGCTGGTATGCGCAGGCTTATCCACAGCTGCGCCGACTCACCGCGTTCGGTGTCGTCGAGTGGTACCCGGCCCGCACCGGAGGGCAACCCGCATCGTGGCGGCTGGCCGACCCCGACACTGACGACACCCCGACCGCGCCTCCGGACGATCCGCACACGGTTGAGGTAGTCGACCTGGACGTCCCGATCTCTCCGCGCTGAGCGGGGCAGGGGGAACCATGGCTACGCCGATCTTGCGGCCGCCGTTTGCCTATTTCGGTGGCAAGCAGAAGATCGCCGCGTCGATCGCAGCGATGCTGCCCGAGCACACCCATTACATCGAGCCATATGCGGGCGGGTTGTCAGTCCTGTTGGCCAAGATGCCAAGTCGGCTCGAAACGGTTAACGACCTCGATGGCGACATCGTGCACTTCTGGAGAATGCTGCGAGAACGCCCCGACGAGTTGGCGCGTCAATGCGCGCTCACGCCGCACTCGCGCGCAGAGCGCAAATCCGCGATAGACCGTCCCGTGGACTTAGATGACCTCGAACGCGCCCGACGGGTCTGGGTTTGCCTGGCGCAAGGACGCACTGGCACGCTGCGCCCAACTGGCTGGCGTTTTGACTCGGCGGATTTCGCGCACACGTCGATGCCGCGGCGCCTTGACGGTTACATCAGGCGAATGGAGTCCGTCGCCGAGCGGATCCGGTCTGTGTCGCTCGAGTGCCGAGCGGGTCTCGACATGATCGCCGCCTACGGCAAGGGTCGGCGCGCGCTGATCTACGTCGACCCTCCGTACGTCGGCGACGTACGAGAACGCAACTACCGCAACGAGATGCTGTCCCCGGAGGAACATCGGGAACTAGCCCATGCCTTGCGCTCATGCGCTGCAACCGTCGTCCTATCGGGGTATGCGTCCACGCTCTACGACGTCCATCTTTACGCCGACTGGTACCGCGTGGAACTCGGCGCCGCTACAAGTCAAGGCGGTGTCTACAAGGGCCGCACAGAGGTGCTGTGGTCCAACCGTCCGCTGCGTACCGAAATATGTCCTGACGTGAGGCTTTTCGAAGAAAACGCCGACGCGTGTAACGAAACGCCGTCCAGCATGCCCGGATGTAACGAAACTCGTTGCCCGGTCTGCGCAGGGGCAATTCAGCAAGCTCCCACCGGCCGTCGTCGCATCTACTGCTCACCAGCCTGCCGCGTTCGAGCACATCGCCACCGGGGCTACAGCCCGGGCGGGCCGGCTTCGCGGTAACAACAGGGTCGGCGACTTGCCGCGTGCCAGCCCGATTATGCGCCTGAAATGTCCTGCCGGGCAGGTAGCATAGTGAGCAGTGCCGTCGCCGCGGCGGCGCGACTCCCGACAGAAGATTGGTCGCCCACATCGACCATTCGCCTGAACCACTCGGGACAAGACCCACGGGGTTGCCGCGCACACCCTGACAGAGAACTGTCGCCTTGCAGATGTGGGCTGCGCGACACAACTTTGGATGGGATGTGTTTGTCATGTCTGACAATTCGTTCAAGAGCAAAGCCCGCCGCCACCAGAAGTCCACAGGGACGTCTTACATGCGCGCGCGACGCGAGCTGGACCGTCGCGGCGACACCGGTGAGGCGGGCGATGTCCCTGCCTTGGCGGATGCCGCGCAAATGTTGTCCGTGCTGGGCCTCGGCGAGGCAAGTGTCCTCGATATCGCCGCGTTGTGGGCAGCCCGCGATCTGCCCGTTGGAACCGACGAACGGGTGAACCTCGGCCCGCTGCTTCGCGTTCCGCTCGGCCTTGGCGCCGACGGTGTGCCGGTATGGCTCGACCTCAAAGAGTCCGCTGACGAAGGTGCGGGCCCGCACGTGCTACAGGTCGGTAAGACCGGGTCGGGCAAATCGACTGTGCTGCGGTCCATGCTGGCCGGACTGTGTGCACAGCACTCCCCTGATCTACTGCAATTGGTGCTTGTGGAGGCCAAAAGCGGCGAGTTTGAGGATTTCGCCGGATACCCGCACACTGCGGCGATGCTGGGTCCAGCGGCGGTCATGGGTCCAGATGACTGCGGAGTTGCGTTGATCGAGCTGCGCGAGGAGCGCGCGCGGGCATTGGCTGCGGCTGGAGTAGCCCACATCCGTCACTACCGCGAATTGCGTGCGAGCGCCGAGGGAGCCGATCTTCCCTCCTTGCCAACTGTGATGGTGGTCGTTGATGAGTTTCCCGAGCTTCAACGCAGCGTTGCAGGATGCGCCGATGTGCTCGACACCCTCCTTCGCACGGGCCGCAGCCTTGGAATCCACGTCGTCGCCGTGGGCCAGCGTGGCGCCGGCGGGTCGTTGATCAATAGCCGGATCGTGTTGCGCACGCTTACCGCCGAGGACTCGCACCAGGTGCTGGGCAACGCCGATGCGCATGAGCTACCCACCGGCGTGGGGATGTACTCGCCGGAACCAGGCGCGCAGGCCGAACGATTCCGGGGATTCTTGGTCCCGAATGACCTCATCCGGGACCTCGGCCGCCGATTCGCGGCAGCGGCGGCAGGGCCGGAGTAGACCGGCCAGCGCTGCCGCTGGTCGGTGGATGCGGCACCTGCCCGCCACCGTCGGTGCTGTGACGGGTGCCGCATTCCCAAATAGGCTTCTGCGAAACAGGTTTCGTGTGGGCCTCAATCAGAAGGAAGGACTGGTAGGTGCAGTTCGACGATCGCGACGAGCTAGAGTTTGAGCGCACCTTGGCCTCAGCCGCGGTGTGGCATGTGCCGATGGTGACGGCGGCAGAATTCGCGGCCAAGTTGGGTGTGACGGTGCGTACCGTCCAAAATTATGTGTGCGGGGACAGCAGATTTCCCGCACCTGCGGTAGCCGGTCGCGGGAAATCGAGCCTGTGGACATTGGCTCAGGTGTTTGACTACTGCGCGACGTCGCGGGCCAATCGCCTGGCCCCGAAGCGCGGCATCCCGCGTGTGTATCCACTGTGCTGGCCTACGCCCACCAGCTGTGGCGGTGCCAGTCACTTGGCTCGGGCGCGATTCGTTGCGGCCGAACCTGTACCCGACATCAGCCGCAATCTGAAGCCGGCGATCAGCGCCTGCCCGGGCAGGATGCCGATCGTGCACTACTGGACCGTGGGAGACGCCGAGGGAACGTTGGCGGTGGTCTACCTGGCAGGTGATGCTGCACTGGACCGTTGGGATGCCCGCGACCTGGCGGTCAGCGCCGCGCGCCTCCTCCATGGCCGGGAAATAGCGTCTGCAGCGGTCGTCGTCACCGATGAGGACGCTCGACCGATACCGAACCGTAAAGACGAGTTCCAGCGGACAGTCATCGTGGCAGAAGTCGCCGAGAACCCGGTATGGCTGCCGTGGAACGCGGTCGCAATGCCTACAACCCCGGGCCGATCGTGGCGGCCCAGCCGACTCGATCTGACCGCCCATCCGCCGACGTCGGTGTACGACGTCGGATTGTTTGATCTTAAGTACCTCTTGCGGCGTGACCTGCCCTGGTGGCCAGTTGGCTCGCGGGATGTTGACCTAGTCACGCGTTGGAGGCCTGAATGCGCATAGGCGTCTAGACCAGCGGGCAGCGGTCGAATAAACTTCGAAACTATGTTCGACAATTGGGCGCGATCGTTGGCGCCCACCGTCCGGCGGGCGACTCGCCCGCCCCGTCCGGTGATTGTCGACCTCACCAGGATGATTGCCGCCCCGGATGATTCGTTTCGTCTCGACACTGTGCCCATGTGGACCAAACTGGACGGCGTCGACGTCAGCTGCGAAGTTGCCGGCCTCGTACACGGCTGGATCAAAACAGCCAGGGGAAGCTGGCTGGCGCTCGTCACTCTTGACATCCCCACCGGAAACCGCAAGGCGGGCTTAGCCGTTCAACACCTATGCCCAGCCCGGGCGCTCACGCCGATAGAACGCGCGGACTAAGCGCGACGCACTGCGGCCAATGGCACGGAACCGTCGCCGGGCCGTCTCCGGTTCTTCTGGCCCAGGTCCTTAGCGAGACCGCTGACGAAGAGCATCGATCAATGGGCCGCTGCGTAAAATCGACAGCCATGTCCGCGCCGCCACTGTCTGACCAATTCAGGGGTTGGGCGCGGATGGCCCGGTGCGACCTCGACAACAGCGGCGGCAACACAGTCCTTCGGTCGCACGACCGCAACCGCGGCGAGTACCGCATCTGCCGTCGAACCGGTGATCGCGTTGGCGTTGTCGAAGTGGACGTCGATGACGTCGCGCAAGAGGTTTTGTTTGCCGCCGACATGACGGTCGTTGAACGATTTCTCATCGGCGTCCTCGGCGATGACATCCGCGACGACTTGGAACTGCCGTACCTGCAGCTACCGTTTCAGCCCGAAGATCTAGCGCCGGGCTTCGAACTGAGTGAGATGGCCGGCGGGTACCGTACGCTGCGCCGCACCAACGGGGGCCCGGTCGCGGCGTCGCGCGACGAAATCATGAGTCTTGTTCGGTTGGTGCCGCTTTCGCAGTTCCTGACGCTCACGGTGGCCGAACTGCGGGCATCGATCCTCGATAGCGAGGGAGCTCCGCTGGTGGACTGCGGACGGTACCGGCACCGCCCATAGGAATGCGTACTCGGCAAGTCCGCGAACCGCGAACGCGGCGAGCAGCCGTCCGGGTGAAATCTCAGTCGAGCGCGCGGTCGACGTCCATTCTGTGGTGCAAGACGCGAACGATGTCAACGTCGTCGCCGGTGTACCGGTAATACAGCGAGTGCGAACCCACCGAATGTCTCCGGTAGCCAGAGCGAATCTCGTCGCAGGCGCGGCCGATCAGCGGATTGTCTGCCAATCGCCCCAGTGCCCGTTCGATCTCACGCAGGTACTCGTCGGCCTGCTCGACATCCCAGCGTTCAGCGGTGAAATCCCAGATATGAGTCAGGTCCGCGACCGCTGCCGGGCTAAGAACAATCCGCCTCACGATGGGTGAGCATCGCGGATTTGCCTGCGCTGCAACAGAAATTGATCGAAATCTAGCTCTACCGATGCGCCGCTCTGCTCGCCCTCGATTAGGGCCAGTCGCAGCGCATTGACGCGTGTGGTGCGTTCCTCAAGGAGTCGCAGCGCCGAGCGCACAACATCGCTTGCCGAGCTGTAGCGTCCCGAGGCGACCTCACCGTCAATGAACGCGCCGTAATGATCGTCGAGGTTGAAGGAGGTGTTTCGACTCACGCGATCTAGATTACCAATTATTGGTAGCGACTGCCGGTAAACCTGCGAGTCGTCGGCGCCGAAGGTCTACCTCAGATGACCATGCCCGAGGTTACGAGTGCGTTGAAGTATCGTCCGCTGCACCGTCGATCACGACCGGGTGGATGGCCCAGCGATCAAACATGGCGTCGGCATTAGGGACTTTTCGGGTGAACGGGTGCCCTTCGGCAACCCACTGGTCTAGCCGAACCGCGATGTAGTCGCCGTTGATCCTCCGCTTAGGCCACCAGCCGTACGCCGCCGCCCGAGTGAGCAAGGCGGCTGTCGCATTGCACTCGTCTTCCTGCCGGGTGTGGGTGCCGGCCATACTTGCCGCGGTGTCCCCGCTGACGGCAACCTCCCATGCCCGCTCCGGATCAAAGCCTTTGAGGCTGCCCAGCAGCAGAGCGACACCTTCAAGGTCCGGCTCGACGCGCTCCAGTCCGACGATGGGGACGACGTCGTCGGTTTGAGTTGGGGTTATGGCACCGCGAAGTGCGGCGCTCGTGACGGCCCACTGGTACTTAGACCACTTCTGCTCGTTGGTATCACCCAGCATCGCTGCGTGCATGCCCGTCGGAGGGGCGTCTTCGTTGGCCCAGTTCGTCATTCGTCGATCATCCGACTCTGCGGTGTGTGGAGCAACGTCATTTACGGCTGTCGTAACGCAGTGCGCGAGCGGTGTCACACCTGGTCCTGGGCGATGCTTCACAGTGCTGGCCGTGCTGACACGAGGGTCATCGCGGGCTCAGATGACGCTCTTGTAGGCCGCCGGCAGGGTCTCGAACAGGCCGTCAGCCAAGTCCTCCTCAGTGAGCAGCTGGACGATGTCGTCAGGAATCTCGGACCCAATCGACGGATCACTGAGGTCGAGGCTGTCCAGGCCGAAGCTGTCCATCATCCGCAGGTTCCGGATACTGATCGCCCGTTCGACGATGTTGCGGGCGAATCGGCCGTTGTTGAGCTCGTCGAGCCCACGGATTGTGTCGCCATCCTCGGTAACGGTCACCATGTTGTACAACTTGGCGAACGGCTCCAACAGCACGCGCTGCAAGACCGCGGGCTTCACGGTGCTGTCGCCGTGCCGAATGATCGATGCGGTGATCTCCAGCAGGACATCGGGTGGGTACGTCTCGAACCTGATGGTCGTGGAGAACCGGCCCTGAAAGCCGCGGTTGTAGTCGATGACTTTTTGGACGGCCGCCGGGTATCCGGCCGCGATGAAAACGACTCTGTCCCTGTGGTTTTCCATCCACGGAACGAGCGCGCCGATGATGCCCTGACCGATCGGGTCACCGCCGGCGAATCCGCCGTGCAAGAGTTCATGGAATTCGTCGAACAGCACTACACCGTCGAGCGCCTTTTCGAGCAGCTCCCGGGTCTCGGTCTCCACGTCGCCGACGTGCCGGCCGGCCAGTTTCTCCTTGCTCGTCTCGAAGACGTTCGATGTCTTCAATACACCGAGACCGCACAGCGTCCCGGCGATGGCCTTGGACGTTTGGGTCTTACCCACCCCGGGCGGGCCGGTCATCAGCAGGTGATTGCTGATGACCGGTGTGCGGAGGTTTTTGCGCTGGCGGATGACGCGCGCGAGCGTGTTCGCCTTGAGGATGCGGACCTGCTTTTTGACGTCATCGAGGCCGATCATGGCGTCCAATGTCGCTTGGGCTTCGGCCAGCTTCTCCTGGGCGACGGCGGACTCTGCGTCGTCTTGGCGTTGCTGCGGGGTCCGTCCGGTCGTCGGGTCCCACGGATCGTCGCGGGTTTCAATGGTGTCCCGATCGACCACGGAGATGCCGAATGTCGGATCCGCGACAGCAGTCCGAGCCAGTTCATAGTCCGGCCAACGCAGCAGGACATCGCCCAGGAGCCTACGGGCGTCGTCTTCGTTGCCTTGCGCGCGCGCGATCATGGCCCGCAGGTATGCGCCGTCGCGAGACACCGGGTCCTCGTGGACAGCGGTGTTCAGCGGAAACGGTGACTCGGTAGCAGCGTCCACGGCCGCGCTGGCTCGATCGAACTTGGCGAGGTGGGCTGCGGCTTTGGCTTCCAGCAGTGCGCTCGACCGCGACAGCACATCGTCCTGGGTCCAGGCTTCGCGCCCCGCCAAGGCGGTGAGGACGTCGGGCCAGCGTTCGGTCATCTGCATGAGCACCGCGCGGGTGAATTGGACCCGGGGGTCGGTGCGAATTCCCGCGAGCACCCGACTGGCCGTGTCGAACTCGCGTGCCTTCAACAGTTCGTTCACGTACGCGAGTTGCGCGGTGGTGGGATCGCTGATGACCCAGGTCACGTACTCGACGGAGAACGTGACGTCGAGCTGGCTCGGGTTGAGCCCGGAGCCGCTGATCCGCAGGTCCGAGCCGAGGCGGGCGCTGGACTCGGCGAGCTTGGCCACCGTCGCGGGAGACCAGTCGCCGGCCGCCATCCGGGCCAGCCAGGCGTCGGCCATCCCTGGATCGTCGTCGGTGGCCAGTCGCAGAACTTCGAGCGCCTTGCGCCGATTGGTGCCCAGGGCTTTGACCCCCGCGCGTAGTGCTTCAACGCTGCGAGGACTCATCGGCTGTGGCTCCCGTTCGATTGTGCGCGCAGGTGCGCGAGGGTGTGTGCTTCATTGCGGGGCCGCATAATTCCCAGTTCGATCGGCCGGGATCGTGTGGGCGTATCCACGGCGATCCGGTTGGGTCCGATCTGGCGGATCCGGATATCAGAGTCTGAGGGCATCACCTCTCCCGCCGGCAGCACGGTGACCAATGAGTGTCCGCGTTCGCCGCTTTCGCGCAGCACCCGCTGCGGCTCGGCGCCGTCGGCCACTATCAACGTGGCGATCTTGGAGCGCTCTTGACCTCGGGCCATGCTGATACGGGTGTCGTCGCAGATGGGCCGCCACACATCTGGCCGGTCGGTGTGAATCTCCGCGGTGTAGCTGGCTGAGGTGGCACGCAGTACGAGAGCTTCCACGACGTCGAGGTCCGCCGCGATAGCGACCCGCAGGAACCGCAGCGGATCGGTCCACGACATCAGCAGTGGAACGCCGGACTGCTCGGCCATGCCGTGCAGGAACCCGGTCGGCCCGACCTGAACGGCCAGCGGCGCAGCGCTCAGCGGTCGCGATGAGATCGGCAGGCTCACCGACCGGTCCCCCAGCGGCAACGTCGCAGCCAGCGCCTCGAACGTCTGACCCGGCACAGTCTTGAGGGTCGACAGTGGTGGGTGAGTCTGCGGTGCGTTGGTGTGGATGCGCACCAACGCACCGACCTGGTTCCCGCCAGTCTCGTGATCGCGCGTGATGCGTACCAGCACAACGGTTTTGCTCGACCGAATGGTCCACATGTCGTTGAGTACTCGGGTGGTCAGGTCCGCGCCTGAGACCTGATACGGCGTGACGTAGTCATTACCCAGCCGCAAGTTGGTCCACCCTTCCTCGTAGGCGGACAACTCCCGATCCCCCAACAGCGCCGCGGTGGCCGCGTTGATCTGCTCCACGCTGCATGTCGACGCACGGCATCCCGACCGCGCGACTGCTTGCCGGATGCGTTCGGTCGCCGCCGAAATGGCCTCGCCCACGTTGCTTCGGTAACGCATCGCGTCCAGGCAGCCGGTGGGCCGCAGCCGCAGTACCAGCCACGTGCGGCGCGAACCCACCGCTGCGCGGTCGCTGACCATCTCGTCGTACCGCGCGGTGAAACGCCCGTCGGGAGCAGTACGGGTGCCCTCGCTGAGCACGTCCACCGAGTGCAACTCCAGCCCGCCGAACTGTTCGAGGAGTTCGCCGCATACCTCCAGTGGCACAACATCTCTCGAGTCGGCACCCTCGGACACCAGCACAGACGGTGCATATGGCCGGCCCTGCAGCGCGATCATGGTGATCGCATACTGGCCGTCCCAGGTCAGTGCGCTCGGCCCGACGCCGGGCAGTTCGGCGGAGAACGGTGTCGGGATGCTGGCCCGGGCCGCGCGCAGCGCGGCGCTGTGCGTGTTGCGGCGCAACCGCCACGGCCTGGCAATCCATTCGGCAGCGGTGGCTCCCCGATATGTCAGCGCGGCACCGGCGATTACCGGCAGGGCGCTCGGGATCAGTGCCCACCACGGCACAACGGGTGCCAGTGGGGCCACCAGCGCTGAGGCGATTACTTCGGCGGTGACGGCGCGCCGGATCGGCAGGCGCAACTGCCAGCGGGGCAGCTGGTGCCCCGGCTTGTCGGCGCTGATGTCCTCGGCGGCGACGCTGCTCAGGTCGGTCACGTCCACTCGCGGGGCGGTCATGGTCGGCGCTCCCTGATCACTCGGCTAAGGAAGAACAGGGCCACCAGTACCGAGATTGCGACACCGGAACCAACCAGAGCCACGATCATCGGTCGACGGTCCGGTGGCGGCGGTGGTGGCGGCGGGTGCAGCGGCCGGGTCAGATGTTCGGTCGGTACGGACGGACCGAGCGGCACGTCATCGTTGAGAGCGGCGACCGGGTCGATGGCGCCGTAACCCATGCGGTTGTCCACCACGGCACCGCCGGCCATCGATTGCGGTGATGCCGCCGGGGAGTGCGCCGTCGATTCGATGCGCGCAATCACCTGGGCCGCAGTCAAATTCGGATATTTCGCGCGGATGAGCGCAGCCAGTCCACTGACGTACGGTGCGGCGAAGCTCGTGCCGTTGATGGCCTTCAGCACCCCGGCCTGCTGATCGAACGTGGAATTGATGACCGCACCCTTGCCGTCGAGGCCTTCGACAAACGTCCCTGGGGCGGCCACGCCGATCCACGGGCCGGCCAGGCTGATTTCGCGGCCGTTCTGGTCGACAGCCGGCTGTCCGCTGCCGTCGGTTGCGGACACAGAAAGCACGTACTGCGAAAACCATGACGGTGTGGAGATGGTGACCACCCGGCTCCAGTTGCGCGGGTCTTTCGCGCTGGTGGCGTCGATGTCGGGGTTCTGCGCGCAACCGGGGTTGGCGAGGTTGCCGCCGGCCGCGACGATGACCATGTCGCGGTCGACCGCTGCGTAGCGCAGCGCCGCCCCGAGGGTGGTTTGGTCGACCGGCTTGAGAACCGGGATGCACGCCACGATGCTCATGTTGAGCACCCTGGCGCCAGAGTTAGCTGCCAGCACAACAGCTTTGGCCAGGGTGGACACCGTTCCGGCGCGTCGGTCGTTGTCGATATCGGCCGACGACGGGTTGGCCGGCACGAACGCCTCGGAGGATTGTCGGATAGAGATGATGTCCGCATCTGGTGCCACGCCGACCAGGCCGTCGGTCTGCGAGGGCTGAGCGCCCAAAATACTGGCCACCACCGTGCCGTGGGAGTCGCAGTCTGCCAAGCCTTTCGCTGCCGGATCGACATAGTCGCCACCACCGTGCACATGCGCCAGCCGGGGCGGGGCGCCAGGAGGGCCGGGTGCCACGTTCACCCCGGTGTCGATCATGGCGATCGTTTGTCCCGCGCCGCGCCCAGCGGATCGCCACAATGCGGGGAGGTCCATGAACGCCTGCGCTGCGGTCGGCGCGCCGAGGTCGGAGTTGGGCAGCACGCCGGTAGGAGTGCATTCGTGTTCTTGGCGCAGCGGTTCGGCCGGGCCGACCGGGTCCGGGCTGGGTACGGCGCCCGGGTCGACCACTGGCGGGGAGAGCGCCTGCGCGGTGCCGGTGGCCAGCGGGCTGGTCATCACCAGCGCGCTGGTGCCCAGAACGGCCAGGGCCTGGCTGCATCGCCGCGCGCTCACAGCGTGTTCCTGACCAGGTCGTACACGTTGAGCAGCAACAGCAACACGGGCCAAACCAGGAACGTCAGCAGGTACTCGAACCATTCGATGCCCTTGCGCAGAGGTGCGGAGAACTGTCGTCTCGGTACCACGGCCGCAACCACGAGCGCAGACAGCCCCAGCGCAGCAACCAGTCCCGCAACGATCAGGCTGATCGCCGAATTGTGGCTCGACAACGCGTATTTCAGGCCCAGCGCGCCGCTCATCGCCAACGCCGTGCCCACTACGGTCACAGCCGCAGCGCGGTCATCCAGGGCACGTCCGCCCAGCACCAGAATCAGGGCGATGCCGAGGACGAATACGGTCGACCAAATCCAGCGTCCCTGCCCCGGTGACACCGCGCCCGCAGCGCCGAGGACAAAGAACGGAGCGACGGCGGCGACGATCGCTTGCAAGTAGCCGTTGGCCGATATCTGTGCACGAGAGAGCTCCTCCACGCTGGGAGTGCCCTCGGTTTCGGCGGCTACCAGGGCCTCAGAAGCCATTTCGTCAGCGTCGTCGAACGTGAGCTTGCCGGTGATCGTCGGGAAGGACGGCATCGGCACCCGGGCCAGCATCGCCGACAACGTGTCCGCGTTCTTGAGCACGTACAGTGCCACCACCAGTGCACCGGTCCACAGGTAGATCATCTGAATGCCGACGGCATGCAGCAGACCGATACCCGCCGCACCGAGGGACACGATCGTCAACCAGCTGAGCATGGCCGCTGGCGCAGGGCCAAGAGCCCACAGGGCTACCGCGAGGACTCCGGTCAGCGCGGCCGCGAACACGACGTTCCACGGCCCGGGATGGCCAGGCACTGCGGTGTAGCCCGCGGCACCCGCTGCCAACAGCGCCCCGGCCCAGAGGCCGTTGGCCACCACGGTGAGGTGCTGGCGCCACCAGGCGATTGCGCCTCCCGCTACCAACAGCACCGCGATCGCCCCGCACGCAACAGGCGGAACCACGGGCCAGTCGACGCCTGCTGTGTGAGCAAGCGCCCACACCCGAACCAACAGTGCGGTCACCAGTGCTGCGCCGAGCCCCGCGGTGACCGCCGCCACCGTGGTCGCGGTCTTCGCGGTGACGGACTTGAATCGGCGCGCGTTCATGTCGGCGATCGCCGAGGACGCATTCTCGATGACCGGGGTGAACGACACCTCGGCGTCTTCAACGTCGAGCCACAACAAGGCGCCGTCGGTCACACCCTGCTCGCGCAGTGACTGGCCACGGGCCAGGGCCGAGCCTCCGACCCGCTTGAGAACGACCTTGCCGGGGTTGATCTGGTCGTTGTCGTCACGAGGACGGATGTCCTCGCCCTGATCGGCGGTGACCTGTCGCAATGCTTCGCCGACAACGGTGGCTACCACTTCGGTCGCGGGGAGTACCAGATCGGTCTGCCGGCCGTCGAACAGGACAGCGACGCGGACCTGTTCACGCAGTCGGACGTGGGCGCTGGGCTTGGCCCCGGCGCGTTCGGTTGCTGCACTCACCGGTTCTGCCCGCCCTGCCACCGGCCGTCAGTCGGCCATTGGCCGGCACCCGGGTGTTGATTGCCCTGCCATTGGCCCTGTCCGCCGCCTTGCTGCCACGGTCCGGGACCGGGCTGCTGCTGGCCCACCATCGGGCCGGGCTGCTGTGGTGAGCGCTGCGGGTGGCTGGGTTGCTGAGGTTCGCGTTCGGCAGCGCGGGTGAACCCGTCGGCCAGGGATGCCGCCGCTTCCACGTACGTCTGCCAGGTTTGCGGCTGGAGCCGGTTGATGTCGATGGCGACGGCGTCGCTCAGGTGCGGGTCGAAGCCGACCGAGTGCACCGACTTCACGGTGCGCTCGAAGTCTTTATGCAACTGCTTGACCTGCGTGCTTGCGTCGACCTTTTTGACGTTGCTGACGATCACGACAGCTTCGCGCACCAAGTGCGGGTAGCCCTCGTCCATCAACCAGTTCAACGTAGCGCTGGCTTCGATTGCCGAATCGAGTGACGTGGTGGAGGGCACCACCAGCGCGTCGATGGGCAGGTAGTCGAGGATGGCCCTGGTCAAGTCGTCCAAATGCTGGGTCCCGCAATCGACGATGGCGATCGGGTACAGCTTCTGCAGCCTCGCCCACGCCTCGCGCAGATCTGCCCCCGACATCGGCACTTTCCCACGATCGGAGCCGAGCACTTCCAGGCCCGAGTGCGAGTCTTTGCCCAGGTAATTGCGGAAATCGCTGTAGTTGATCAGGCGTGGGTCGGCATTGAGTCCACGCCAGGACTCGGTGGACGGTTCGTCGATCCGCTTGGCGAGGTTGCCCGACGCCGGGTTGCCGTCGATGGCCACCACCTTCTCGTCGCGGTACTGAGCCAGGACAGCGCCCAGGATGGCGGCCGACGTCGTCTTGGTGACTCCGCCTTTTCCCTGCATGACGGCGATGACGTAGCGGCCCCGCACGTTGACTTTGAGGCGGCGTTTGAGGTCATTCCAGTGTGTTTCGTCCTTCGACAAGCCCAGATTGAGGCGGGTGGCCTTGTACACGCCTTTGCGCCACCCGGTCTGCGGCACCAGCTTGTAGGGCCGGACCACGTTGGCTTCGTGAATCTCAGCGCGCGTACGGCCAACCGACGCTGACGAGTCATCGTCCAGGACCGAGTCGCCTTGCGATCTGATGTTGCCCTGTCCGTACGGCTGCTGCTGACCCCCTTGCGGGCTACCCGGCTGGGGCTGACCGTCCCACTGCGCGCCCGGCTGGGGCTGACCGTTCCACTGCGCGCCCGGCTGGGGCTGACCGTTCCACTGCGCGCCCGGCTGCGGACCGAACTGGGCGCTGTTGTCCCAGACGGGGCGTTGAGGTGGGGCGGGGGGCGCCTGAGGGGGTTGAGTGTGGCGTCCCTGATCGGGGGCAGGCTGGCCGTGCCGAGGTCCGGAGAACGGCGGGATGACTCCGATGGTGGTCGGCTCATCGGCGCTGGTGCGCGGTGGCCGCGTCGTTTCTTCGGACGTCGGCCGGGCGCGATAAGCGTCCACTTCCGCCATCAGCCGTGCATGGGCATCCGGGTCCTGCAAGATCGCGGTGCCTTCGGGATCGGAGGGCAAGCCCGCCGGCGGCACGACGTCGGGCTCTACCTCGGGTGCATGCTCGTCGGCAGCATGCTGCGCTGACGATTCGTTCGCGATGTACTGCGACAGGAAATCGTCGTCGTTGGTCTGGCTCACAGTCTCTCCCACAATTTTTGTGTCGGAGCCGGTGGCCCAGACACCCCCAATATCCATACCGTCAAAATAACACAAATGAAGCAATCGAGGCAGTACGTAAACACATGAATTGTGTGTTTATTGATACCGCGAGTGCCCTTCCCACGTCGTACCCACTGACGCCACCAGAGCGCGCAGTGCGCTCCCCCCAGCGTCGGCGGTGCCCGGGACGATCTGGGTCCACCACGTCCGATCCTCACCCACGACAGGTCCGGTGACGAGCCGGCCCTCCACGGTGTCGGTCACCGCCGCTGACGCCAGGGCGAAGTGATCCCCCCGCGCATCGTGCACCTGCAACGAGAACCCCACCTCCATCAGAGGTTGGTCAGCCGCCAGCGTCACGATGCGCCGCTGTTCGGTCGTCAGATTCATCGACGCGAGCGCAACAGCGGGGGTGTGATCGCCCTGCACGATCGCGCTGAAACCATCCAAAAGAGCCGCCGTGCGCACGGTGATCGGCGCAAAGACGGCTGGCTCGACCGGACCGAACCCCCGGTCGCACAGCTGCATGATCCGCTCGAACAGCACCTTCAGCGACGGGACCGATGCGACCTCTTCGATCGTGATGCTGTCCGCGTTGTCGACGCCGCCCCGCGAGATCGCGGCGTGCTTCCCGCCGCGTCGTGCGATCACGAGTCGAAGGCATTCGACCCCAGGCCGGCGCACGTCGACCGACAACGCGATGTCGGGGGCGCCGAGAATTTCCAGCCACTGGGTGACGGCCGGGTGCACCGTGTCCTCGTCGATGATCGCACCGGCCTCACGAAGAATCGGAATGCCCGGGTGCCAGGTCGGGCGCCCTGACGCAGAAACGAAGGGGCGCAACAGGATCGCCGGCGGAAGTTGTTCGATTCCGCAGAGAGCCTGCAGCAGCCATGCGCCTTCGCATGTGGTCTCGATGGCCGTGATCGGCTGCGGCCCGCGTGGTGCGGCGGCCTGTCGCTTGATGAAGGTGGGAGGTCGCGCCATCGGTGATGCCTACTTTCTTGTCCTGAGGGACGTCACTGATCGTGCTCACACGACGGCCCGGCGAAAGAAACTGGTATTGGCCGTTTCCGGCGTATCCAGCCCTGTCGCCGGGCCGCAGGTGAATCGACCAGCAGGTCAGCTAGTGGTACTGACCGGCCGACTTGCCGTCGGCGCCGGTCATCTCCTGGTTGGCCTGCTCGAGAACCGCGCCGGCCCTCTTGATGACCGTCTGGGAGTCGGCGTACTTCTGGTTGACGGTGGCGATGGCATGCTGGAACGCAGCGCTACCGGTGCCGCCGAAGTTGCCGGCGTTGGCCTGCACGGCCGCCAGGCTGCGCTGGTGGTTCTGCTCGGTCTGATCGGCAGCGTGATCGATCTGGACGGAAGCGTCGGTGATGGCCGCGGTGGCGTAGTAAAGCTGCACAGTGATGTCCTTTCAGGAAATGTTCTGTTGGTGTGTTTGGCGGTCAGACGACCGGGACTAGACGATCAGGTTGCTGATTCCGCTGATCATCGAGGCACCCTCGTCATCGGCCGTGCTCAAGATGTGAGCGTTGTTGTTCATCTTCTGGGAGTGGTCAGCGAACTGGGTGCTGAACTGCTGTCCCTGGTGTTGCAGCTGCTCGCCGACCTGCTGCATAGCCTTGCCGGCGCCACCCTTCATCGCGGGGGCGAGTGCTTCCATCGTGCTCCCCAGGTGGTTCATGATGGCGGCCTGCTGGTCGGAAATCTCCTGAAGGGTGCCGGCGTCCTTGCCGATGGCTTCAAGATCACCGAAAATGGGTCCGTTGGTCATGTCTGGTATTTCCCTTCGTAGCTGTAGGTGAATTGTCGATCGGTGCGGTTACCCGCCTGGTCTGTACGTCGGTGCGTCACGTCGCCCGTGTGCCGTCCCCCTCCCCCCGAAATACCGCACCCCCACCGCCGGTGATGACCGGCACGGTTTCTGGCGCACGATAGAGCGCGGCCAAGGACGCCAACGGGGTGCTGCGGCGCTCCTTGCCGGCCTCCTGCTTGTCCTGCTCGCCGCCCCGGGCCATCGGCCCCATCATCGCGCCGGGGCTACCCATGCCTGAGGTGCTTGCCGGAACCCCGGTTGCCATCCGCGCCTCGGTGACCCGCGACGCGGTCGCCTCAGGATTGGCCGTCGCGGCGTTGATCGTCGGAGGCGATGCAAAGCCGGTCGGCCCGCGCAGTGCGCCCAGACCGCCCAAACCCCCGCCACCACCCCCGCCACCGCCGAGTCCGGAGACCAGGTTGGCCGCCACCGGGCCACCTGCGCCCGGGGTGGCTGAGAGCCAGTCCGCCGACATCGACGAGGCCAGCGCGTCAGCGGAATTGCCGCCCATGCCCGACTGCAACATCTGGGTCAACGGCGATAGCGCCCCCTGCCCCATCTGCCCCAGACTGCTCAGCGGCCCGCCGCTGCCCAACTGGCTGCCCATGGAGCCGACCTGCTGTAGCGGACCCATGAACGCCTGCAAGGCTTGTTCGGGACTGCTGGCCAGGTCCTCAGCTTTATTGCTCGGCGTCGGCATGGACGGAGTGGAGGCCGCCCCTACGGTCGCCGGGGGCGGCGGCGGAATCGGCGGAATGGCTTGCACGCCCGTCGCCGACGCAGCGGCGTAGGCGTACTTGTTGCTGGCGGCGGTGACCCACATCCGCCCGTAGTTGGCCCGGTTCGTCCCGATCAGTGGGGTGAGCATGCCGAGAAAGTTGTTAGCCTGCAGCACCCCATGCTCGGTCTGATTTTCCAGGATTTCCCCGGGCGTGGGCGTGTCCGCTTTCAGGGTCTCAAACGCTAAACCGGTGGCATGAATCGCGGCGCTGGCCTCGGATATCTGGCCGGCGGCCAGTGCCTGCCAGAGCATCAGCGGTACTTTCGACAGCACCGCCAATTCCCCGGTCGGGTCGGGCCATGACGCCGCCAGCGCGGCGTTCACGGCCTCATGCCCACCCAGGTTTGCGATCAGCCCCGAGGCCACCGCTAGAAGGTTCTCGGCAGACGCGAAAAACGACTCCGCACCAGGGCCGAGCCAAAACCCGGCACTGTTGTTTTCCGGTGGGAGTGCCCCCCACGCTCCTGGAGCTGTCATCGCCTCGCCCTGAACCCGTCCCTAGCCCGTATCAGATGATTTGGCCGATAGCGGCGTAGTTGATCGCGTCGGCCAGATCGGTGACGGCCGACGAAATTCCCACGGCCACACCGTGTTCGGCCTGGAAAGCGGCGCCAGCTTCCAGCACCGCTGACGCCTGGCTGGCGAACTCGGCGATCTTGGCGGCGTTGGCGACCGAGATTTCCTCAATCCCCGGAGGCACCGCCGCGGCCGAGGCCGCCACCTGCCCGCCGTGGCCGGCCGCTTCGCCGGCCAGGCCCGCCGTCATCCCCGACGCCGCCATCACGGCCTCAGGCTCCAAAGAAATAAAACTGGTCATCACAACTCCTTGATTCGGTTGGACTTGCCGTCAGTGTACACATGACGATGCAAGTAATGGAATACGTAAACGGTTCATTGTTCACTCATGATGCAACGGGCGCCGACGACTGCACCCACAACCTCAGAAACACCCCGATGGCCACCCCCTGCGTCCGCCCTAAGGACCATCATCCCTGTTCCCGGGCACTCGTGCCGACACCAATTTTCGCGAGCACCCGCCCGGCACCGTCACAACGCACGGCTCGGCTCGTCCGCCAAGACCGGAGGCAGTGCGATCTGCATGAGCTGACCGCCACCTTTGCGTTCGTACAGCTCGGCGCGGCCCGGAGCCCGCGACGCAGGCCGCACCTGGTCGATGATCAGTTCCTTCTTGTTTCCATCGAGAATCACAGCAGCAGCGCCGGCGGTCGTCATGGCCGAGATCAACTTGTGCGATCCACCCTTGGCGTACCAGTTGTCGATTGTGATCGCCGCGATGATGTGCAGGTCGAGGTTCTTCGCCGCTTCGGCGGGCCCGACCAGCGGCGATGTCGCCGAGACCATGCTGTTGGCCGGAGTGAGCAAGTTCAAGTCGTCGATGATCACGAACCATTTCGGCCGCACCACGTTCGCCCGCCACTCCCGCTGCTCCCGCGGCTGCATACCCGCCGGCGGCCTACGCTTCTCAACCAACTGGGCGATCTGCTCGCACGCTTTAGCGACCCGTTGCTGCTCGTTCTCGTACACGACCCGGTAGGCGTCGTCTACTGCCAGCGCCAAATCCTCGTCGGAGGACGGATCGAACATGATGATCTGCGCCTCCTCGGGGCTGTACCGAGCCTGAATGGCGGCGCACACCGTCTGCAAGAACTTGGTGCGGCCCGATCGGGAGGTTCCGGTGCACCACGCGTGCGGAAGCTGCTCCAGGTCCAGCCACACCGTGGTCATATCGCGTTCGCCCACACCCACTGGCAGTGCGTGGCGTGGCGCACTCGCAGGCAACGGCGCCAACTGAGCGAAGCCAATCTCGGGCGGCAGCTGTTGCAAGCGAGGAGCCGCACCAAACCCACGCGCTTTCCACTCGGCGGCAACGTCTTTCGCCGTAGCCTCGGTCGCGTCGGTGTCGCTCAGGTCCACGTATTTCGACAGGTACGGCACCGCGACCAGCATGTGGTTGCCCGACGCGAGCAACCCCCGGCCTTTCTGGTTGCCCGGAACATCCTCGGCCACCGAACGATCCATCTTCGAATCGGACTTATCACCGAGTTTGAGTTCCACCTTGGCAGCAAGCTTGTCCGCGTTCCGGATCGTCATCCACGAGTCACCGCTGATCAGAACGTGCACACCGAAGTTGAGCGATCCTTCAGCCAGCGCGATGATCCGGTCGTGGATGTCGGGCAATTCGCTTTTGAGCACGCTGATGCTGTCGACCACGAGAAACACGTCGCCATGCTGGTCATCGGGCACCGGCATCTTGTTCGGACCGAACTTGGCGGCGCGGTACCGGGTGACGTCCAATCCGGAATCGCCAAACCGGGCCCAATCGCGCTTGCGGTTGCGCAGAATCCGCTCGACCTCAGAGACGACCCGCCCGACCTTCTCGTCATCGCCGGTGGCCGCCAGACCGCACACATGCGGAAGACCAGCAAGGGTGGCGAGCTTGCCGCCGCCGAAGTCGAGTCCGTAGAACTGCACTCGGGCAGGGGAATTGGCCATCGCCAACGACATGATCAATGTCCGCAACGCCGTGGACTTGCCGGCCTGCGGCGCTCCAGCCACACCACCGTGGTTGCCGCCCAACTCCACGGCCACCACGTCTTGAGAATGCCGGTACCAGTCGTCTTCCCGCCCGAACGGAGCCACCAGGCCCGAATCCTCGGTGAAATCCTGCCAGCTTTCGCGACCCCAGTATTCGTTGACAATGGCGTCGATCGGTAACTTCTCAGTTTCCCCCAAATCCGGCAGCCACATCCGATGCCCGCGTGGCAGCGTGCGCGCATCCTCGCAGATGCGCTCGACCATCATCTCGCGCACCGTCTTGACGACCGCGTCCGGGACGTCAACGTCGTCGAGCTCATCCTCGTCATCGACCCCGATAGTGTCGGGCAACGCGGCGACCCCACTGGTGAACTTGGTAACCCCCAGGTACTGCCCTTCGGCCCGATCACGTTCAGCCGCCTTCACTTTCGGTGCCGTGTACGGGCCCGAAGAGTAGAAGCTGCGGTACCGGACGTGCTCGTCGTCCACCACCAGGAACGCAGCGCCCGGCGCCGCGTTCTTGAATTCCTCGTAGGCCCTGGGGCTTCCGATCGCTTGGCGCGACTCGCCGGCAGTTTTGACTTTCATGCCGATCGCGAAGTTCTGCTGGGCAGTCATACCCGACGCCTTGCCGGTCTCCACGCGCTGTGATGCGTTAAGAATGTGAATCCACAGCGAGCGCCCCAACCGGGCCGTCTCGTCCATGGTGGGACCCATTTCCGGGAGCAACTGCAGCATCTGAGCGAACTCATCGAGCACCAGGATCAGCGCGCCGATCGGCTCCAGATCAGTGCGCCCCGCTTTGCGGGCGGCCTCATATTCACGAACGCCCTTAAAACCCGTGCGGCGCAACGCTTCCTGGCGACGACCCAATTCACCGCGCAGCACCGACTGGAACCGGATCAACTTGTGCTTACTGTTGTCCAGGTTCGACACGAGGCCCTCGACGTGCGGCAATGATTCCAGATCACCGAGCCCCGACTCACCTTTGAAGTCACCCAGCAGCAACCGCAGTTCCTCGGGTGAATGGGTAGCCGCCAACGCCAGCACCAACGAAGTCAGGTGCTCGGACTTCCCTGAGCCGGTCATACCCACCATCAGGCCGTGCGGGCCCATGCCCTCCTCGGCGACCTCCTTCAAATCGAGCTCCACAACCGCCCCGCTCGGGGACTTGCCGATAGGCACTTTCAGGCGGCGGGCCGGGGTCAGGTCATTCCATTGCAGCCGCGGCTTCCACACCCGCAGGTCGTAGATATTGAGCGCATCAGTGAAGTCCTGCCCGGCACGCGCCTCGGCCGCGTGCTTGGCCAATAGCTTCTCGGCCTCATCGGTGGGGGTGTATTGAGCCAGTGACCGCGCCAGCGCCTCGGCCTCGTAGATCGGCATGACATCCGGAACCGCGGCGAACCGCAGACCGGCGGGAACCTCCCGAGTAACGGCAACCATCGTAAAACTCCCCCTTTATCCTGCTGCTTTAAGCAGATTGACCGTGCCGTCCTCATCGGCCGCCACGAAAAACGCAGTGTCGCCGGTGGCCAGCACGCTGTCTTCGTTGCCGGTCGCCTCGAGCACCGACACGCCCATCCGGCCCTCCTCAGTGAGAATCACCGTGGCATCGGCACCAGGCAGGTCCAGCACCACCACCAGCCACCGGTCGGCCCGCTCGCCACCCTCCTGCCGTGCCTGGAAGGGACGACGTGACGCCAACGACGACTCGAACCGCTCCATGAACGCTGCCACGTCGGGGAACATCAGCCGCGCCGGCCCGCACGCATCGACAAACTCGTCATCGCCCACGTGAGGCAGCCATTTGGCCCAGTCCCAGGACTCCAAGTCATCGCTGATGATGGCGACCTGCACATCGTCGGGACCATGGAACACGCACACCTGGCACACCATCGCCCGCAGAAGCCCTTGAACCGTCTCCCGCAACGACGGCTCGGCGAAAAAGCTCCAGCCACGCTGATCAAAAAGATGCAGCGGGCGCGGAACATCGTGGACCACGTTCTGGGCTATCAGCAGATCACGCGCGGCTACGGTCGTCACCGTCTCCCGGAACTCTGGCGGCGGAACCTTCAGCGGCGGAAGCAGTTTCGTCTGCAGTCGGGTGATCCCAACACCCATCCGAACATGCCCGAAATTGCGTGCGTCCGGGGTGCGCTCCCACATCCGGCCGGTCCCCACCAACGTGCCCAGCGTCCCGTCCAACGGGGTGGGATGGTGATAGGAGATTTCGGTCGCCTGCGCCCGGGCTGCAACATGAATATCGCGCCGTTTCTCATCGAGCCCGCGCAAGTACACCGCGCGGTCCTGGTTGATGGCCGAGCCGTGGTCCTTCTTACCGTTGCTGCCCATCCGGTTGCGCATCATCCCGAACATCGACACCATCATCATCGGGAATATGAACAAACTTGCGCCCGAAAGCTGGCGCGCGCCAGACAAATACAGCGACACCATCAGCACCACGGCCGCCACGACGAAGATGAGGATCCACACCCAGGTAGGGGGTTTCGCCGGCGCCGGTCGGGTGATTTCGGCCGTGTCGTCGATCTGGATCGCTTCCTCCGGAACGAACGGCGCACCGACCTCTTGGCGGATGAAACCTGTTGTACTCATTTACTTACGAGCCTGCTTTCGGAGTCGGGAGCGCCGCAACGTTCTGGTCGGGCATCAAGGTGTCGTGCTGAGTCAGCGCCGCAGTCTTAGACAACGCCGGGCCCGCAGGCAGCCACTTGATGACCGCCCACGGCGCGGGTGTCGGCGTCGCCTTGTCCAGACCCAGTGCCTGCCGGCTCTGGTCGTCACCGTTCGAGCCGGCCGTCGGCACCCCGAACCGGGTGCCGTTGTTGCCGATAAACCACAGGCTCTCACCGCGCTTCGAATCAGCCTCCACGCCAGTGACCTGAACATAATTGGCCGAATCCGGGTTGACATACACCGCGTCGGCGGTGTCGGCGCCAGCGCTCACGAACGGCACCACGCGCCGCTCCTGATCGACCGGGATCGGCAGGCGCCGCCCCGACACCGTGGAGACCTGCGCCTGCGGTTCCCCGTTGGTGCGCCGCCACGTCACACATGTCACCGGCTCGGCAGACTTATCGAGCAGTTTGACCAGACCAGATGGATACACGCTGGTGTCGAACCCCACGGCCTGCGGCATCGCCGTCAGTGCCGCAGACTTGGCCACCATCACCTGTGCCCCCGGCACCACTGCGGCATTGATGATCATGGTGGCCACCGTCTGCGGAATCCGCTGGACCCCGGCGGGCAGGGCCACGAAGAACTGCGGATCGCCGGTCACGTCGGAGACTTTCATGACGCTCCCCGACACCAGCGGCAGCGCCGCAGTGGCATAACTGACCGGGCCGCCGGGGGTTGGAATCTCGGGAACCCGCAGCGGCGCCGTCGGGGTCAGAGCCTGGTACAGAGCGCGGGACATCGCTGACGGATGCAGATCGCCGACCGGCAGGCCCAACGCCAGCGTGACCGGCTTGTCCGCCAGGTCGATGGCCGAGCGGTGCCCGTCAGTGACCAGAAAGTTCTCCCCGCCGTACGTCATCAACGCCGCCTGCGGGGAATCGATGGTGTGCGCCCAATCGCCCATCGTTGACAGGCCGTCGATCACGGTGGTTCGCGGAACAACTTGCGCGCCTTGTGATCCCAGCTTGTCGCACAACGACCACCCGGTATCACCGGGTGTGCGGACACCCAGGTCATCAGGGGCACCCTGGATGCCCAGGATGGGGCCAATCGGCTGCTTGAGGACTTCGCTCATGGGCACCAGAGCAGGGTCCTGGGCTGATCCGGTGATCAGCCGGGCCGATGCCTTATTGAGCACCTGATGCCACGTGCCGCCCACATCGACGTACACGCCGTTGGAGCCACGGGCCTCGACCATCTTGTCCTTGCCGATCTGCCCCGTCGGCTTGATGAACGCGATGACGCAGAAGATGCCCACGATCAGCACACCCGCGACCAAACTCACCCGCAGCGCAGCCACCGAGTTCTTCGACGGATCGTGCACCAAACGCACGTTGCGCCGGCCGACGGCCACCGCGACCCGGTGACGCAGGAACCGCCACGCCGAAACCTGTTCCAGTGATGCGTAATTCAAACCGCCAGGCGGCATTTCTCCCCTACCCCTCTGTCATTTGTCTATGCGGCCCGTCTGACCTCGAATGAGCCAGAGGGCCAGCGCCCGATTCTCACCGGAATTCCGTCTTGCGGCGCCTCCACCGTCTGGTGATCGTTCATCACCAGCATCACGTGCTGCCACGCCCCATCCCGGCGGTTGCACAACAAGATGTCGCCTGGCTGAGCCTGATTCGGCGGCACCCGTACACCCCAGTCCGTCATCGTGTAGGTGGTACGCGGAATGCTGATCCCCGCCTTCTGATAGGCCCACTGCACCAACCCCGAGCAGTCCATGCCCTTCCCAGGCTTCTCGCCGCCCCATTCGTACGGAACGCCCAACTGGGTCAACGCGTTTCGTACGATCTGATCGCCCTTGCCACCGCCGTCGCCGGGACGGACCATGCCCGCCAACTCGGCGCCTTCCGGCCCGCCGCCGGACTGGGACTGTCGACCCGCACCGCTGAACAGGTTGCCGAGGGCTCCC
>NZ_VBSB01000016.1 GCF_013337765.1 Mycolicibacterium sphagni | reverse complement strand
CACCGCACCATGCCCACCCACTGCACCTCCACCCGCGAACCCGTGGAATCGCTGGCCACCAGCGGCGCGTCGCTGCTGGCCCAATCAGCGATCGACCGGCTGACCGCCACCGCCCACACCCTCGTCATCGAAGGACCGTCCTACCGCCAACGCACTCGCGGCCGGCCGGCTTGACCCAGACCACCCCGACGAGCATCCTCAATAACGCGCCACGGTGGTCCCATCCCCCTGGCAATCAGGTGGTCCCATCACCCTGGCAAGCGACACCTGATCGACGAGTACAGCGACTGGAAATCGGTGCTAGACCGCGAACCCGACGGGTATGAAGCGGTCTCCAAACTCGTGGCCCTCTACAAGTTCGCGATCGCCAACTACACCAACCCGCTGTCGGATCTTTTACTTGAAGCAATCGCCACCATGGAAGCGGGAGGTGAACAGGAGCGGTCATGAAGTCCAAGCGGTACGAGCTTGGCGCCTCGGCTCACGCGCTTCGCCCCGCACGTCGCCCAGAAGAGGACGGCCGAGCGGCCGCTGACGTCTTCGCGACTCTTCGGGCTTCGCTAATCAGGCTCTGGTGGTGGACTGCCAGGTGCAGCGCCCGTCACGATGAGCTTCATGACGCAGCGTTCGGAGCCCTACAGCCCCTACTGTGGGCTGGTCGTCAACGACAAGGACCAATACGAAAAGGTCCAGGGGGCGCCACATTTGGCGATCAGTGCACCCACTCGCACCGGCAAGACCCGGCGCTTGTTGGCGCCGGCCGCGGTGCTGCATCCCGGACCACTGGTGGCGGTGTCCAGCAAGGAAGACCTCGCCGAGCTCGTCTTGATGCGCCGCGGCTTGGGTCCCACCGGTGTGATTGACCTGCGCCCGGACAAGACACTCGTGTGGCCGCAGGGCGTGCGGTCGATGGTCAGCGATCCCACCATGGCGATTGCATCAGCAAACGAGGCTCTGACCGTCGCCGAGACCATGCTGGCGACCTCGGGTGTGGGCTTCGGCGGAGCCTCCAGCGGCCAAACAGTGGCTGCCGGCGGACTATGGGAGTCCACGGCAAGCCGCCCCTTAGCCTGCCTGCTGTACGCGGCCAGCCCGCAGGGCAATAATCAGGGAATGCCGTGGGTGCTGGAAGCGGTGGAGAACCTCGGAATCGAAGATGAGGATCAGACCGGGGGCCCGACTCAGCTGTCGCTGCACGCCGACCCGTCGTGGGCCACCGCGGCGGCGCTGTGCCCTCACCCGATGCTGGCCGACCCGATGCAGCGTGTCCTGACGTTCAACAGTCGCATGCGTGACAGTGTGGCGATCACCGTGTCCAAGGCGGTGACCCCGTGGGTTCGGCTCGGGCTGAGCAGCACTGAGCACCTAGACCGCCTCAGCGGCGTCGACCGGCTCAGCATGGAGGCGTTCGATGTCTCGATGCTGGATGATCCCGAGGCCAGCTTGTTCGTTATCGCCCCGAATACCGGCACCGTCGCTGGCGCTGCGGTGGCGCTGATCGACTCCATCATTCGCCACTTCCGCAAGCGCACTGCCCAGCATCAGCTTGACCATCGTTTGCTGCTCGAACTCGACGAGGTGTGCAACTCTTGCCCCCTGCCGGCGCTGCTCAACTACGTCGGTGAGTCGGCCGGACTCGGTGTCAACATCATGGCCACCGTGCAGGCGTCCAGTCACTTCGACGTCGTGTACGGGCCGAAGTACGCGGATGCGCTGCGTGACATCTTCCCGGGAACGGTGGTGATGTATGGAGCTCACGAACGCCACCTGCTCGAACAGGCTTCACACTGGGAGGGGCTGGCCACTCGGCGGACCGAATCCTACGAGCCCAACGGCGGAAGTCGTTCGCAGTCCTCGCAATTGGGGGCGCGGATCGAGTGGCAGGAACTTCTGCCCCAGAGTCTCGAACAGGCTCAGCTGCTGCTACGCGGGACCGCCGGACGCCGTGTCCAAATCCCCGACTGGAGCCAGTTCCTAGAAATCTACGATCAAGCGATCCAAGCTCGCAGGCGGCGCACCGCCTAAAGCAAGCTCATGGCGGCTACGAGTGCGACGACCACCATGCGTAGAGCCCGTCCAAGGTGCCGGGAGGGTCGGTTCGCACAACGCTGAGCAGCAGTCTGCTGTCGTCGGTCCACGCCACCACAGGTTGGCCGGATTGAGCGCCGCAAAACAGGGTGCCCCGGATCACGGTGGGGCTGTCGTTGCGTCGCCACGGGCCCGGTGACTGACGGTGTCGGTGAACGCGGTGCGCAGTGTCGGCAGATCCGGGGCGAGTGTGTAGGTCGACGACGTCGGCCCACCGGGATCGCTGCTGGGGCCACAGGACAGGACCGCGGCCACCTTCGCGTTGGCGGGGGCGGGCTTGCACGCATCGGGCGGGTAACCCGGCGGGAGCAGCCGCGCCAGTGTCGCTGCCGCAGCGGCGGACGTGCTGCTGGCTGTCGTGGGAGCTGTCGTTGACGGTGAGGCCCGGCTGGGCCGAATCCCCGTCGGGCCACTGCAGAGCTGCCCACATCACTACCGCGATGGCTGCCACGACGGCGAAGACGGACCACAGAACGACTAGGTATATGTAGAGAAGTTTGTCAAGAGGGCAAGGGGAGGCGCCGCCGGGGAGCTACCCCGACGGCGCCTCGTACTTCCTGAGCGGGTCCGTGTGGTGAGCGTGTCATTGGCGACGCGCGGTCAGACTGATATGCGCGGGTTGGCTACCGCAGGACGGTGATTCGGCTGGATCGCATCCGCGTGTCTAGGGTCGAGCGTCGACCCGAGGGCCTGCTCATAGTTGTGTCGCGGGTCGATCCACGCGCTGCCACCACCGCACTCGGGCAGGAAGCAGTTCAGGTGGCGATCAGTCTTCCATCACCGCCAGCGACCAGCACCAGCCGGCAAGCTCGCGGGCAATCGCCACGTTGGCGACCACGGGTCGCTTGCGGCGTTCCAGGAAGCCCACCCACCTACCGTGCAAGCGGCGATTGCCCTCGTCTCCGCGGGCGCGGGCAGCTGCGGGGGCCTGGTCCCACCGCTGACGCATCACCGCACCCACGGTGTAACGGGGCCGGTGATGCCAGGCCGCCTCGATCAGCAACCGCCGCACGTGAGTGTTCCCGGCCTTGGTGATCGGGCCCTGCGCCCGCGAGGAGCCCGACGAGTACTCCGACGGCGTCAACCCGACGAACGAACCAATCGTGTTGCCGGTGAACCGATTCCAATCACCGATCTCCACCGCCAACGCCAACCCGGTCAACGTGCTCACCCCGCGAAGACACGACACCCTGCGCACGATCGCGGTGAACTCACCGTCGGCGGCGATGTCCTCGATGGCCGCGTCCAGACGCCCCCGTCGAGCCTCCATGGTCAGCACGTGGTCGTAGTCGGCGTCGAAGGCCATCTTGGTCGCTGGCAACGTCAACCGGGGTGCGGCGACGGTACGCAACCACCGATCATGGGCACCGGTCCACGCCCTGCCGTCGTAGTAGACGATGCCATGACGCAGCATCAGCTTGGACAGCCGATGACGCGCTCTCATCAGATCACCGCGACAGTCCTCCCGGGCCCGTACCAGATCCCGGACCGATTCCTGACTCACACTCGGGATCGACACCGAGGTGACCTCGTCCAAGCGCAATAACCGGGACAGATGCACCGCATCGCGGGCATCGGTCTTGACCCGGTCTCCAGAGGGTTTCTGCAGTTTCGACGGCGCCACCACCTCACACCGAATCCCGGCCTCGGACAAGAATCGATACAGTCCAAAGCCGGTCGGACCGGCCTCGTAAGCCACCGCCACCGGGCCCGGCAACTCCGATATCCACGACCGGATGTGCTCGTAAGACGGGGTCAACCGGGTTTGGTACACCTCCCCGGTCACGCCGTCGATAGCCGCTGCCGCCACCGAACGTGCGTGCACGTCCAAGCCAACACTCGTACGCTCTGTAAACACCGGGGCCTCCCACCACTGTCGGATAGACCGAGCAGGCGCTCCCTACTCGGTAACCCACGAACATGGGTGAGTGGGGCCCCGGCCCGCAACCCCAACTCAACGCTGGCAGTCACCCATACCGTCTAGGTGTCGCTGCGGGCGCAGCTGTGACAGCGCGATCGGCGCAGTCCGGATCGCCTCGCGTAGGTCGCTGGGTCGAGACCAGCTGGACAGCAACCGATTACCGCGGGAATAGCCCGCGCCCGCCGGCGGAGTCGGAGGGGTCGGCGCGATGATCGACTGCGCCGCGGCGGTGGCCGCCGCGGCGAACTCGCGCGCCGAGCTGAAGCGATCCGAGGGATTTTTCGCCAGCGCCCTGGCCATCACGATGTCGAGCTGACGAGTCGCGTGAGGCAGGTGGTCGGAGATCCGTGGCGGCGGTTGGTGCAGATGGGCCAGGGCCAGGGCGGTGGTTCCCTCGGCGCTGGAGAACGGCTGGTTACCGGTGAGCAGCCGGAACAGGGTGCACGCTAGCGAGTAGATGTCGGCGCGGCCATCGATTGCCTCGCCAGTGATCACCTCGGGCGCGGCGTAGGCCAGGGTTACCGCGAGCGTCGCATCGTCGGTCAGCTGCTGGGGGCCGCCCGGCCTCCCGGCGGCCCGCGCCACCCCGAAGTCGCTAAGCAAGACTCGCTCCTCGTCGTCAGAATCCAAGGCCAACAGTAGGTTTCCCGGGTTGACGTCGTGATGGACCACACCGCGCCGGTGGGCGTAGTCGAGGGCCTTGGCGACTTCCCCGATGATGCGGATCGCTCGTGCTGCGCTCATGGTGCCAGCCCGCAATGCCGCTTCGGCGTCGGTGCCGGCGACATATTGCATAGCGATCCACGGTTGCCCATTTCTCGGCTTCGCCGCGGCTGTGGATCGCGACGATATTGGGCTGCTCAAGCAGCGAAGCGATGTCGGCTTCACGGGCGAAGCGTTCGCGAAACGCGTGGTCCGCGCTGAGCACCTTGAGCGCATCGCGTCGGGGCAGCGTCGGGTTTTTCGCCAGGTACACCGTTCCGGTCGCGCCGGTGGCCAGCACCTGTTCAATGCGATATCCCGCCACCACAGTGCTGCTGCGAACATGGCTCCAGCATCGCGTACCGGCGCGGCAGCTACGCCGGAGCGAGCTGGCGTGTCTGAGATGGTCTTGTCGCTCATGTCGCACTCTGCGGCGACCGGAGCATCACTGCTGGCATGCCGGTCCTCGAGCTAGTCGCTCTTGTCTCTGCGCCGGCATTCGTCGTCGCGCCATGCCTGGCTCTACTGGGTCTGTATTCCGGCGCTGGCCAGGATCGCTGTGACGGCGCCGATCATGTCGTGGCTGGTCACGGTGCGCAGCACGTCGAGGTCGGCGGTGGCCATGTCGATCGAGGTGTCCGCGACCACTCGGGCCTTCATCAGTTCCACCGCCTCGGACATGACGTTTCGCACGTAGCGGCCGTTGCCAGCGATGTCGATCAGTGTCTCGGTGGGGTCCTCTGAGTTGCTGGTCGAGGTGGCGGTGAGCCATTGCGTGTAGCGGTTAAACGCTGCGACCGCCTCGGGGTGCACCAGGACGTGATAGTTCTCGGCAAACAAGGCGGCGATCTGACCGAGTTCGTCGGCACTGTAGGAGGTGAACTCCAGCTTGTTCGGAAAGCGTGACCGCAGGCCAGGATTGGCCGACAGAAGCCGATTCATTCCCTCGGCGTAGCCCGCGAGCGCGATCAAGGTGTCGTCGCGGTGATCCTCGGCGAACTTCATGATGACGTCGAGCGCGATGCGGCCGAAGTCGCGTTCGTTGTCGGACTTGTACAGCTCGGGGGCCTCGTCGACGAACAGGACGCGGTCGCGCGCTTTTTCAAGAACCGCGCCGGTCTTGGCCTCGGTGTCGCCGATGACCGAGCCGACGAGGTCCTTACGGGAGACCTCAATGAATTTCGGCGACTTCAGAATGCCCAGGCCGAAGTACATCTTGCCCATCACCCGAGCAATGGAGGTCTTCGCAGTGCCCGGCGGGCCGACGAGGGTCATGTGCAGGGCGTTGCGCTGCCCGACCGCCTCGCCGCGTGCGGCCATCGCACGGTCGTACACCAGCCCCTGCTTGAGTTTGTTGATGTGAGCCTTGACGGTTCCGAGGCCGATGAAGGCCTGCAGATCGCGCTCGGATTCTTCAAGGACGGATTGGGCGGCTTTGGCCTGTTCGGCTTCGCGCAGCTCGTCGGGAGTCGGTCCGGACTGCGGGTCCCAGCGGCTGGTCCGAGCGGCGATCGCCTCGGCCGTGGTGATCGCTGGCGCAAAGGTGGCGTCGCCCAGCGCTGCGGCAGCGTCGGGAAGCATCCGGCCGTTGACGTTGGCCATCCCGAATTCTGTGCGCGCGTCGTTTTCCCGGCCCAGCCTCCGCAGCGCGTAGCCTCGGTACAGCGCGCCCAGGGCGCCAGCTTGGGCGCTCACCTGGTCGGTGGGGACAGCGCGCAGCAGAACCAGCCCGGCCTCGAACTCGCCCAAGTGCACATGGGCGACACCCGCCATCAGGTCGGTGGCGGCGTCGACCACCCGCAGGGTCCCGCTAACTGGCCTGCCCGCCCAGTCCAGGACATCGGTCCAGCGCTGGGTGATGTAGTGCAGGGTGACGCCCAAGCAACGCCAGATCGGCGTCTGGTGGGGTTCGCGGCCGGTGTCGAAGGACTCCAACAGCTTCTCGGCGGTGTCGTGATCGCCTTCGCTGAGCAGCGCAGCGATGTAGGCCAGCGTGATCGTGGCAGCGGTGTGGGGGAACACCTCAATGAAGCCCGGAGAGGGCACCGACGCCTCCAGGGCCGTGTCCTGTAGTCCCAGGCGGCGGGTTTCGCGGTGCACTGTTGCGCTGGTCTCGTGTGCGTGTCGCAGCGTTTCGCTGGCGTGGTCACCGGTTGCGATCAGCCCCAGCCAGGCATCACACATTCCGGCGTCCATGCTGACCGCGCGGCGAAACTGCTCACGAGCTGCATTGAGGTCGGCGGGGCCGCCAAGCAGGCCCAGGGCGTCGATACCAGCGTCGAGGTAGTCACGCGCAGTGCTCATCGTCTAAGACCCAATCTCTCGGGGTGGTCGCGTGGGGCGGGCTGGGCCAGGCTGCGTGGTGTCGCGCTGACCTCGCTCGTCGGTATCGATTGTCCCCGTTGACGCACCTGTCCCGCGCGCCGGTTGCGCCTCGCCGGTGGCGGGGCGGGCTGCTCTGCTGCGGCTGGCCAGGGTCGGCGCCTGGGTGGGCTCGCGCATGATCGAGGGCGTGCCGGTGGTGTCGGTGCGCGCCGGTCGTAACGGAGCGGGCGAGGCCTCGCCCCGCGCGTCCGGTGGGACCGGGCGTGATGCGGAGCTGCCGCTGTTCTTCGCGGTCGTCACGAGGTGCCCGGCTGTGCTGGCGACCTTCTCCGCGGCCGAGGCGGGCACGGCGACTTCTGGGGCGGCTACTTTCACCGCGCCGAGCACGGCGGTTGTGGTTGCGGACTTGGCGGCGGAGTCCGGGGCCGGGCTGGCGGGTCCGGCTGCCGGGCCACGCTGGGCGGTGGTCGGACTCGTCGAGCGCGGCTTGAACCACTCCATGCCCGGCAGCCGTCGTGTCGCGCCAGCGGCCTCGTTATCGTCGTCGGTGGCGCCGTGACCGCGGCGGCGGCCGAGCTGTCCGAGCCGCTCTCGGGTGTTCTGCACCGTGCCGCGGTAGTCCGCGGCTTCGTTGCGGACGGTGCCCGTCCCGGCTCGCCACGCTCCCCCGACCTGGCGGACAATCGTGCTCATGCTGTCGGTATGGAAGGAGCGGTCGACAACGCGGAAGCCGAGCCACAGCGCGGCGGCTACCAAGGCCATGATCAACACGCGGGGGATGGCGGTGGCCGTCGAGGCGCCGAAGGCGTCGGTGGTCAGCACCCAAGTGATGCCGATCGCCGAGACGGCAAGGTAGACCTCGAACACCATGAGCTGCACGACGTGCATGAAAAGCTCTGTGCCGCAGTGCTTTGCGAAGGCCAGGGCACGAACGAGCCCGGCCATGCCGATCAGGAACGACGGCCCGAGCAAGATCCCGAAGTACAGGGATTTGATCCCGACCAGCATGGCCGAAAGGCCGACATAGAAGTAGAAGAACGCCACCACGATGGCGACGATCACCAGCAGCAGGCCGGTGGTGGCGTCAGAGCCGCCGAGGCGTTGGGCGTAGGCCAAGGCCTGGGGTGCACCGCAGGTGGCCATGGCGTGCGCTGGGCCGGGACCATCAACGCCGCCGGCACTGGTGATGGCGGCATTCCAAGCTTGCCGGCATCCGCCGACGTCGTCGATGACCATCCCAAAGTTGAGGACTTGCAGTGGATGCCGTACGCCGGCGGTCACGACGTTGGCCATTAGGGCATCGAGCTTGGCGTCCAAGGAGGTGCCTGACGCGAAGGGTGCCCCAGTGGCGGCTTGCGCGATCTCCAAGCCAGTGCCCCGTCCCAGCGCCAGCAGTCCATGCTCGCTGTAAAGGTCCCCGATCGGGTCGGAAAACACCGTCGCCAGGAGCACCGTCAAGGTGATGGCGGTGCCGATCATCGCCCATCCGCGGCCGGGATGTCCGCGCAACATGTGATAGCCGGCGACGATGACGCAGATCGTGACGGCGATGGGCCCGAGCAGCATGGAGCTCGCCAACGAGCTGACGGCGTTGTACAGCGGGTGGGCGAAGGTGGCGATGGCCACCAGCCAACCTGTGGAGAGCGCGAAGCGTAGAAACCACAGCGCGGCGGCCATAATGAAGATGAAGGTGCCGGCGATCAGCGTCAACCACCATGCGGCCGTGGCATTGTCGACCGCACGCTCCATCGCTGCGGCCATCCACGGCATCCATGAGCTGGGATCGAGAACCGAGATGCCTTGACCGTTGTTGGTGGCCGCCTCCCGTGACGAGACCATCGACAGAAAGTAGAAAGCGACCGGCACACCATCGGAATCCCGAAGCCCGGTCCAGCCCAGCGTCGCTGAGCCGCCAGCGGCCACAGCGTTGGGCGCGCACAGCAGGGCGATGAACGACAGGGCATAGGTCAGCCCCACGGTGACCAGGGCGCGTCGGGCGCGCGAGTGATCGGCCAGCCATAGCGCGAGTGCACCGGACATCATGCGAAAACCTCTGCCGGAGGGGTGCTGTCGACGTCGGCGGCCAGCTGCGGGGTGGGGGCGCCGAGGAAGCGGCAGCGCGCTCGGCGACCGCGCTCATCGACGATGAACCCCTCCCCCATCCGGGTGGGATGAACCTTTCCGAACGCGTCGTCGTCGCTGTCCTCATCATCGGCGGATTCCGCCGGGCTGGTGTCCTCGTAGTAGGACTGCACCACCTCTGGGTAGAGAGCCGGGTCGACCCCGGCCCACTCCAGGGTCTTGGTGGCCAGCTCCTCGTTGCGGATCGCGAATAGCCACTTTTGGGTGATGAACTTATCGCCCATCCGCGCGAAATCGCGGTAGTCCTGTGAGATCAGCCAGATACCGGTGGCGTGCTTGCGTCCTTGGCGAGTGATGCGGTGAGCGGTGCGGGCGCCGGCAGGATAGGCCATCAGTTCGGCGGCTTCCTCGAAGATCATCGTGGAGAACTGCTCGCGGTGCAGAAACTGATGACGCTGCACGGTGTCGATGATCAGCCCATAGATCGCCATGCCAGCCCGAGCACCCTTGGGCAGCTTGTAGTACAAGTGGGGGTTGAGGATGTCGTCGGCGTCAGGCAGTCCGAGACGGCTAGTCAGCCAGATGGTGGCCAGTGACTGGGTGGGCGAGTACGGCTGCAGCGTTTCGTCGAAGATGGCCCGCGCCGCTGGCTGGGTGGCCCAGGCCTCCAGACGGGCCAGCAGCATGTCACTGTGTGCCTCCGGCTGGGTCCGCAGATACCCGATCAGCGCCCGCATCGAGCCGATGCCGCGGGCCTCGCGCATCGCCGGGCTCACCAGCAGCGTGAACCGGTTCTCCATGTCGCTGTCGGCCGGAACGCCGATCATCGGCAGAATGTGGTCAGCGGCGACCGCGCCAGCCTCCTCAAAAGGGAACATTCGCAACGGGTCGAGGCTGAATCGGGAATCCCCCAGATCGATCACCGTCGTGTGGGTGACATTGCGAAACGCCTGACCCCACTCGCCGTGTGTACCGGGGTCGAACACGTCGACTTTGCCGCCCCGCAGGACGACTTCAATACCGGATAGCTTGGCCCGGTTGGACTTTCCAGCTCCAGGATCGCCAATAACGATCAGGCCGGTGTTTTTGTTACGGCGGGCGCACCCCTCGGGATCGTGCAGGATCAGACTGCGTCGCAACGTGTTCTGATTTTCTGCCAGCGGTGTGCCGCGGGAGTCACCGACCCGGGTGGAGATCAGCGGCGTGAAACGGCCCCAGAGGTGGGCTGAGGTGGGATCTCTGAACTCGTCGAGGTGAGTGTCCTTTTCCGTGCCGGGGCTAAACGCGGCCCACAGCTTGGACTGTGCACCGCGCCAGCGGCTGACCGCAATCTCGGCTTGGTCGAGCTCATGGCGCACCTGTTTGACTGCGTCCTCGCACATCGCGATCGTCGGTGCGCCCACGACGATCAGGGTCGCGACATCAAGTTCCCGCTCGCTGGGATTGCCCTTGATCTGGGCGTTGTACTCGCGCGTGTTGGCCAATTTGATATCGAGTTCGTCGTCCTCTTCAATCATGCGGCCTCGCTGCCGCATCTGGTCCTTGATGTTCTTGGCCGCTCGCGCGTTGAGTGCCTCGGCGCGTTCGGGGCTGCGGACCGTCACGTGCTGCATCCAGTCGATGCAGGCTTCGGTATCGACGTTATCGAGGGCGTAGAGGTAGGCGGCCTTGGTGAACCGAAGCCCGGTATCGGGAAAGTGGGTTACGGGCAGCAGCGCTTGATAGCTGCACGGCCCCTGAGGATGATCGGTGTCATACAGGCGCACGATCGGGCGCATGGTTGGCCACCGCGTCGAACGCACGGCGTTGGCCCCCTCGTCGACGGCCGGGCGGATGAAATCGGCGGCTGTAAGCCGGTCTGGGCCCGCTGTGGCCGGAGGCATCGAGTCGCGCCGCGTGCCGCGAAAGACACTGTGGCGGTGCTGCCAAAGGATCTGCAACGGTGTGGCAGGCCGAACGCTGAATTGCTGGGGAAGTGAGGCAACCACCTCGGCGGCGAGGCGGGCGTAGGCGGCCACCGAGTTGTCGGAGTCGACGTCGCGACCGGCCACCCAGTCTTTAGCCTTGGTGGCCGCGCCGGCAGCAGTGCGCCCGGCACGCCCGCTGTCGACGGGGAATGTCAGCCAGCCGCGGCGCCGCTCCTCGAGGAACACCGCAGCGCCAACTGGTGCGGTGGCGGGATTGAACGTCGGCTCCCACAAACGGCAGTGCTCGACCCAGTCCGGGCGGTGGCTGTGATTGCCAACGATGTTGCGCATCAGGCGATTCGGGTCGGTCGTGTCGAGGAGACCGGACAGGCTCCAGCCTGAGGGCAGGGCGCGCGCCAGGTTGCGGTAGAAGCGGCTTCCCCGTTCATGGGTGCGCAGTGGCCGCAGGACCAGAGGCAGACCGTCGATGAGATAGTCGGCGTATACCCCGCCGCGGGTGAAGCGCAGGTTACCGATCACTGCGAGCGGCGGGTCGAAGGCGTGATCGACACGTGGATCAGCGTTGCGCGCCATGACTACTCCTTGCGTGCGGGCGGGCTGCGCACGCATGCGTCGGGAAAATCGAGGACACGGCGAAGCTGGCGCGGGCAAGCAGCGATGGCCGGCGCGTGGGCAGCACCATCCGCAGGATGATGGTCACGACGACCGCCGCAGCCGCTGCGCCGGCAAGGACCGTGAAGCCTCCCCCTTCGTGGGTGCGAAACCACCACAGCGCGGGCCCCATGATCAGGCCGATGGCGATCAGTTCGGCGCTGCGGTACGGGCCACCCGGCAGACGATTCCCCGCCGATGACTCCCCCGCGTAAATCGGAACGTCGCGGATCCCGGTGAAGACCTTGGCGGGTTCACCGGTTGACACATCGTTGTTGGACAAGTTGCCTCGCTCGGTCAGTGGTGGTCGGTGAGGAGATCGTCACGGCTCGCCGCTCTGGCGCTGCCCCGATGGACGTGGCTATTTGTCTTGGTGCTGGCTCACGACAAGGGGGCGGTCGTTCTCGGTGTCGATCAGTCCTGTCGCACCGTGAATCAGAGCTGCGACGACGAGCAGCCCAGCCAGTGAGGCGCGTAACTCGGGCACGCGAGTCGTCATCTGCCGTATACCGAGACAATGCCGCGCTGCTGCAGCTCTTGGTTGCCCGACTCCTGGAACCCGGCCACGTTGGCGACGATCAGCGACAAGATGATGCCGCCGACAACGGCACCGATGGCGGCACCAATTCCTTGCTTCACCCCGGCGCGAAAGGCTAAAAAGATGCCCAGGGCCATTGCCGCCAAGGTGCCGACGATGACGACCATTTTGAACAGCTCCTGGGACATCCCGACGATGCCTTGCGATGCCAAAAAGGTTGTGTGAGAAGCGATGTTCATAATTCTCCTTTCGATGTGATGGTGGATGGACTGAGCGGACGGCGCCCACCGGGAGGAGTCATCGCGCGGTCGCCGCGACCGGGGTGGGTGGTGCGTTCGGGTCGATTGCCGGCACCACGTCGATACCTGCCACTGACCACGCGCCGCCGGTCGCGCGCAGTGTCAGCGGGTACTCCAACGGGGTGATGGTGTAGTCCGCGGCGCGGGCGCTGACCGTCACCCACACCCGAAGCTCAGTCCCATCGGAAGGGGCTTGCGGGGCGGGGTGCTGGGCGCTGATGGAGGTGACAGTGGTCGAGGAGTACGCCCGTAGCGGGCCAAGGCCGGAGTCGACGGTAATGAACCGTTCGAGCCCGTTGGCATCGGTGAGGTAGCAGGTGATGAACCCCGTGATCACGGCCGCCAGGGTGGCGTCGTTGGTAATGGTGACCGGGTAGTCCAGGGTGACGTCGACCCCGGGCGGTGGGGGATCACGGCGGGCTGGTTTGGCCATCGCACGCGGTGCTCCGCCGTTGTAGACGCTGACCGGAAGCTGGTAGTAACTGCGCACCGGCGGAGCATTGGTGTAGGACTGTTCGGTGACCGCGACAATGACCCCGTAGGTCGAAACACCGGGCGCGGTTTGGCCGACGAACGTCGCCGAGGCCGCCTGGGCCGTGACGATCAGCGGTGAGGTGGTCGGCAGCGACATGTCGGTGCTGCTGGGAAAGCAGCGGGCCACCTCGGCGGCTCGGCTGCTACTGGCGGTCAGAAGTACTGTCACGCAGTCGATTGCGTAACTTTCCACCAGTGCCGTCTCGTTGCCCACCGACCGTGCGGTTTCCGCGACTGGTGTGCTGTCGGGCGGGAACACCCACCGCCACAGCGTCGAAGCGCCACTGATCACCGAGCAGACCACCAGGATGGTCACGACCGCCTTGGCGCCGCCACGACCGGTGGTCGTGAGCCGTCGTCGCCACGTCTGGGTCAGTTGCATGTCAAACCGCCTTGTGCCCAATGATTTTGACGCTCGCCACCGCGAAAGTGCCGTCCGCAGGGTCGGGTGACGTAGTGTCGTCAGGGACGCCGTGCGCGGGCGTCCGGGCTGACCCGCCCTGATCGCCGAGGATGCTGCCGAGGATCGAGGACCCGGCGCCCGGGGGCGTCGGCCCCGGGGTTGGGGTCGTGCCGGACGGTGCGATCACCGGCGGCCGGCTGGTCTCTTGGATGATGACCGTGATCCTGGACGCCAGCACCCCCGGCCGAATGGGCTCCACGGCTTCGCCGCGAACATTGCCGGTGTTCTGGCTTTTGACCGTGCGGTCGGTGTCGTTGAACTGCCACTGCAACCGAGTCACCACGCGGTGCTGCAGCCAGGGGTCGGTCTGATCACCGCCATCACCGCCACCGTTGTCGACCCTGTTGACCGCGCCAGGAACAATCGATACCGCGGTGATGACGAAGGTGCGGCCCAAATCGATCTGCAGGACTTGACCATCGACCGATCGCACACATACCCACGGCGTTGTCGAATTGGGGTCAGCCACCGACTGCGCGGACGTGGACCCTGCCGGGCAGTCCGAGGATGCGGTAAACGGCAGTGGCCCATCAGTATTCGGCGGAGGGCTTGGCGGGGCCGCCTCAACGACACGAGCCGCGACCGGCGCCGCCGCGGGCTTGCTCGGCGTCGATCCCGGCGAGTTGGCCATGGTGATCACCAGGGTGATCACCATGGCCAGGGCCGCTGCGGCACCGAACGCCCCCACCACCCACGGCGTGAAGCGGCGCGCAGGGCGGGAGTCCGCTGGGGCGGTAGCGGGCACGCTGATGCTGTCCAGGTCCACCGGATCGCCCAGCTCAAAGCTTGCAGTGAGCAGCGAATCGTGCCCGCCATCGTCGCCGTAGTCGTGATACTCGTCATCGAACGGCATCTCGGCGGACTCGATGCGAGAGCCACTGGCCAGCTCCGCCTCGCCGTCGGGTGCGGGGTGCGGGGAATCGGATACGTCGGGGCGCGGCCAGGACTCGTCGCGGCGATCGTCGTCGTCGTGGACGGTGACCGCGCCGATGTTGCGCAGCCACTGGTCGTTGTCGATCCCGTGCGTCATGGCCGACGCCCCCGAGCGGGACTCAATGGGCGGCTTGCCGTGCGTGGGCGGCGGTGAACCGCCGGTCCTGATCCGCGAGCGGCGTTGACTGGAACGGCCGCGAAGTCGTCCGGTGCCGGTCCCCACCGCAGATACGGCGCGTCAGGTGCCTCATTAATCGCTGGCGGCGTCGGTGGTGATGCCGGCGACAGGGACGGCAGGGCGACCGCAGGGTATTTGGCCTGCGAACCAGCGGGGTAGGCCCGAGAGGCGGAGGTTCGCCGCTGGACCAGCCGCAGCACCACGATGGCGACTGCCACCACCACCAGGACCGGCGCGAGCCGTTCGATTATCTGGACGACAACGGCAAGGACAACGGTCAACCCGACCGCTACCCCGGCCGCCACCATCAGCACGATCTTCACGTCCAGCCACCTCCACCGTCTTGTCCATGCGTAACTCTGTGACCGCACGGTATCTATTAATGCCTAGATATGTCCACACTCATGGACGACTAAGGGAGAAATATGATTCTGTATGGCGCATGGAGGCACCAAAAGACGGCATCGAGCGGCTGCACCACTTCGTCACCGAACGTCGCCGCGCATTAGGCATCAGCCGCACGCAGATGTTCACCCGCGGCGGCCCGTCGCCGTCGACCATGAACAAAGCGCTCACCGGCGACCGGGGACTGTCCCGGTCGACGTTGGACCGTATCGACCGAGCGCTCGGGTGGGCGCCGGGCTCAGCCGAGGCTGTGATGGGTGGTGGCAGCCCGACCTCGCACATCCCCGCACCGAGTGAAGAAGCCTGCCCGGCACACGAACATGTGGTCACGGTCCTGGAAAGCACACGGACGCAGCTGCGCAGCGCTCTGCAGCTCGTCGAAGACCTCCTCGGGACTGGCCGTGGCCGCTGAGGTCTTCGACGAGGAGCGCCGCGCCTGGATCTCCGCTCGCGCGGGCATCTGGATGTTCCAGAAGCGTCGCGCCGAGCTGTTGGGCAAGCGCATCCGCGCGCGTAGCCGCGCCAAGGTCGGCGCCCGACCCGACCCCCATGACGATCAAGTGACACCACCGCTGATCTTCCGGACATCGTCGACCGCGACCGGCGCGGTCGAGACCGGAGTCGTCGGCGTTCTCGCCTTGGCCGCACCGCTGGGCTGGCCGCTGGGACGGGTTCTCTATAGCGTGATCACCAGGCTCATCCCGGAGCGTTTGCAGTCGTACCCGATCGCGGCCTTGATCGGTGCGGCAATCCTTAGTGGCGCACCGTTGCCGCTGTTGTACGACCCGAGTCCGTCGCTGACCAGCATTCTGCTCATCCCTTGGTTGCTGGCCCAGATCCCGGCGAGCTTCGCCGCCGCCGCGGCCTACGGAGTCCTCGAAGGCTGGCTGGCGATCGACGGCTCCAGTGACTGGTGGCCACTGACACCGGCTCAGCGCGACGTCGACGACACGCTCATCCTCGGGCCCGCCCCTGTGCCCATGCCGACACTGCTTGACCCTGCGCCCTCCGGCACTCCCCGATCAGAGGACGCGCCGCGGATACCGCGCCGCCGGCCGGCCCCCATCAACTGGATGCGCCTAGCCATCCCCGCCGGCATCGCCCTTGCTGGCAGCCTCTGGTACCTGGCCGCCGTCGCGAGTGCGCTCGCGGCGTACCCGGCCACCCTTCTGGCTCCCGCTTAGCACGGGCACACCGCCGACTCTGCCTGGCTTGAGCTCGCGCGCAACGGTTTTCGGGGCTCACTACCTGGCTTTAGTCCGCCTCGGCTGGGCTGAAGAGGTATGCCCATACCGCAGCCAACCCGGTGTAAGGCTGCGACCACGATCCCGATGCTCGGCGCAGTGAGCTGTGCAGCGACGTCGGGGGGAAGGCGTCGTAGGAGTCGTGTCGGCCCAGCGCTACTCGAGCGGTGTGATCGTAGGTCGCGCTGATGCTGGCGCCTGAGGATTCAAATTCGAGGGTCCAGTCCCCGGTGAGGTCGGGGGGATACAGTTCGGCGGTCTCGACCCGCCCGTATGGCCCGTGCAGCTGGAATGTCATCGGTAGGTCGGCATCATCGTTGAGCGGATGGACGGTGATGTGTTGCCACGTGCTCAATTCTTCGGTGTAGAGCCAGCGGTAGGCGTCGTAGTTGTCGTCGAAACGCGGTGACGCCGTGTCGTTTTCAGCCGTATCGGTCTGCGTGACATCGATCAATGCGCCGGCGTGCAGCTCGGCGGTGTAGGGCACGGTCAACAGGCGGTCGCGCAGTATCACCCAGTCCCAATAGCTTTCGCCATCGTTGTTGATGTTCTGTCCTTCGACTCGGACATCGGCCAACAGTCGCACGGTGTAGTCCACCATCACGCCACTTCCGCCTGGGTATGCGGCGTAGATGTCGTTCACCGCGATGTCGACGAGCTGCCCACCGGGCTCGACTTCGGCTTCGGGATCGATCATCGTGGCGATCTCGTCGTCATCGCCCCAGGAGTGATTCCGCCCGATGCCGACCGCGCTGACCTCAATCCATTCCAGCGGCGGCCCATGGCGATCGTCGTGCGCTGCTGCTGTGTCGTAGTCGTGCTGCAACGACGTGGTGATGATCCCCAGCATCGTGACGACGTCGATCCCCTCAGCGGGCTCGGGCGGGGCGGGCGCTGGGCCGAAGAACTTATCAAGCATGTCGTCTTCGCCCTTTGTGCCGGATGGCCGCCAGATCTGGACGTCGCTCTTCTCGTGGCCCAGGGCCAGGGCGGTCTTGATCACCGCCCCCTCGTCGCCGCTGAGGAAGACGACCGACTGAATTTCGTTGTTGGCCCGGGCGAGGGCGCCGCGCACCCAGGCCGAGTCGGCGGCGCCGGTGCGCACGCCGGTCTTCACCGAGCCCGCGCCGGTGCCCAGGATTTGGTCACGCAGGCCCGCCACCGCCGATTCGCCGGTCAGTCCGATGATGGCGACATTGGCGGCGATGTCAGCGCAGTCGGTGAGGAGCTTATCGGCGATCTGCGCGCTGTCCAGATCCGAGAGCGGGTCCTCGTCGGTGAGGCCGGCTTGCCGCAGCCGCTTGTGCATTCGTCGCCCCAACCTCAGGTCGTCCCAGGTATGGACTGCAAACTCCAGCACCACACCCTCGGGTATCCACAGCTCGGCACCGCGCAGCGCAAGACCGGCAGCCAGACGCTTGATATGTCCAATGTTGAGGCGGCCGTCATCGAGGAACGACGCATCGAGGACTGCGGCTTTGGCCCACTCGGTGTCGCTCACGCATCCAGTTTGTCATCGCACGCTGAGTTCGGGGCGTCCACCGCCGACTCGGGATCTAGTTGAGGAAGGTCTGCTCGTTGCGGAAGGTCACCGCGTCAAGCCGCGCGGTGAACCGCTCGGTGTCGATGCGGATCCGGCCGTTGCGTTGGGTGATGCGCACGTCGGGTTCAATCGAGCGGGGGCCGGCCCCGACGCTGATACTGACCAGTGCGCCGGGGTAAGGATTGGCGGATCCGTTGTGCACCACCACTGTTGGAGGTCGCGGCGGCTGAGCGCGTAGGTCGGGTGTGTTCCAGATCCGCGACGAGGCTCCGGCCATGGCCCAGCGGCGTCGCGGGTCATAGACGGCGACGGTCTCACCGCTGGCGGAGGCGCGGCGGATGAGCTGGCGGATCGCCAAGTCGTCGTCGGCGTCGATGACGATGCGCGTCGGCCCGGCCGGATCGCGCAGTGGCATCAGGAGCAGCGCGTCATCGACCTTGCCGAGCATCACCCCCGAGGAGCCGATGGCTATCGCGGTGTCGAGATCGTCGGTCAGTGGGCGTGCCGGCATACCCTGGATGCGTTCGGTACCAGGCAGCAGCGCCGAGAGCGCCCACCATTGGCGGCCGGTGTACCGGTTGAGGATGACCGCGGGTGGAGTCAACATCGGCTGGGCGGTGGTGAACCGCACCGTCGCAGACACCGCGATGCCGTCGCGTGCGCGGCGCAGGTGTAGCGCGAGCAGTGTGTGCTCAGAGGCGATTGCCCACATGTCATCGAGGCGCTCGGCGGTGAGGTCCTCGGCGCTCAGGTAGTAGCTGGTGACGTGGGTGCCTCGGTGGGTGAGGTCCTTCCACCCCTCGCGGAAGGTGCTTTCGATATCTTCTTCACTGCCGCCGTGCATGTCGACCACGGCCTGCCGCATGTCGGTAGCAGTCATCGGCTCTGCGCGGCAACCGCTTTGACGCAGGGCCCGGGTGATCCGGCGGGTAACGGCCGCGGCCGCCGCTGCGGTGTCGGTGCGCCACATCAAGCCGGCGGTGGTATCCGGTGAGCGGGTATCCAGCCGGATCACCAGCATCGTGCCGCGCTGTCCGGCGGCGGGCCGGTCAGCCAGTAGTTGGGCGTAGAACTGGCCGTAGTTGTCGTTGGACACTCGGCGGCCGTGGGCGATCACATCGACATCGACGCCGAGCCCAAAGCGTTGCATCTGCTGGGCAATCACGCTGAGTGGCAATGTGTTCGGTGTTTCTGAGCCTTGCGGACGCAGCAGTGTGGGGATGTAGGGCCGACCCCACACACTGACCATCGTCACCACCGTGTGCCCGTCGATGTGCACACCCAGGGGTTGCCCATCGCTGTCGACGTCGACGAACTCCCCCACCTCGATCCGGTGTTCGCGGCGGCGCAGACGCCCGATCGACCGGGTGAGCCACTGCCAGGGCGTCAGCCGCGCCGCCTTCACCATGAACAGAAGAGCCCCTACCAACGCACCGGCGGCGGCACCGGCCCACCAAGGCGCGGCGCTGGCTACCGCGATGGCCGCCCCGAGAACGGCCACGACCTCGGTGGGCAGGGCGGCGCGAAGGAGATCGCCGCGCGTACTCCAGGTGCGTTCCTTCATCGCTTCTGCTTCCTTCGCCAGACGGTCGTCCCCCACAGCACCGCGCCGACCACGACCGCGGCCGCCCCGATCTGGGCGGCCAGCATGCGCGCGGGGCGTGGATCTGGTGCAGCAGGAGGCGGCGGCACACGCAGGGGGGCTTGGGTGGGTGCCGGAGCCTTGGCCGGGGCTGCTGGCACATCCCAGGTCAGTGCCGCGAGCGGGTCCACGACGCCGTAGCCGACTACGTTGTCGCGCCCACCTGCTGGAGCGTGGGCGGTGGCGGTGAGCCGGTGGATCACTTCGGCAGCGGGCATCTGCGGAAACTTGGCCCGCACCAGTGCAGCCACACCCGAGACGTAGGCCGCGGCGAAGGACGAGCCGATGATCGGCTTGAACTTGTCTTCATCGATCGAGGCGTTGATGACACTGCCGGACGTGGACAGGCCCACAATGTCAGACCCGGGCGCTGCCAGACTCACCCACGGGCCGTGCAGTGACGAGGCTTGACCCATCAGCGGTGCCCCGGAGTTGTCGGTGGCCGACACCGCGAGCACATAGTCGCTAAACCAGGCCGGTGAGGCGATGGTTACCACGTCATCCCAGCCGGATTCTCCGGTCGCGGGTGGCGGGTTCTGGGTGCACCCCTGTGTGCCGGCGTTGCCTGCTGCGGCCACGATCACCGCGTCGCGGTCGACCGCCGCGTAGCGCAGGGCCGCCCCCAGGACGGTCTGGTCGGCTGGTTTGGTCACGGGGATACACGACACCAGAGAGATGTTGATCACCCTCGCCCCGAGGTTGGCGGCGTGCACAATGGCGCGCGCCAGCGTGTTGATGTCGCCGGTCCGTCGACTCTGCTCAGGGTCCTGATCGAAGGGAGGGTCCTTCGGTCCGAAGTTCTGCGAGCTCTGGCGGATCGCCAGGATCACCGCGTCGGGAGCGATGCCGATCAGCCCGTCCGGCCCTCCCGTCGGTGGCGGCACTTGCGGAGCCGGCAGATGAGGAGCCTGGGCGCTCGGCGAGGACGGAGCCCAGGCCGGAGGGGGGCCGGGTTCGTCGGGCGGGGGTGGTGGCGGTGGTGGTGGTGCGGTGGTCTTGGTGACGGTGATGGTCGGTGGTGGCGGCGGTGGCGGAACCGGTTGTGGCGCAGGCGCTGCCGGAGGCGGCGGGGCGACCTGGGCCCCGACCGGTCGCACCGGCAGGGGTGCACCCGAGGGTGCTGCCCCGATAAGGGATGCGATCAGGGTGCCGTGTGCGTCACAGTCAGACAGTCCGTCACCGTATTGGCCCATGACGAAGTCGCCGCCTGCGACGAGGTGAGGTAGCCGTGGGGAGGGTGCGACGCCGGTGTCGATGACCGCGACGACAACGCCAGCCCCAGTGGACTCTTTCCATGCCGCGGGCATATCGAGCATGTCCAGCGCCGGGGGCAGCTCGCGCAGGTCGCTGCCCGGGATGACACCGGTCAACGTGCAGGCACGGGTCTGCTTCATCGGCCAATCCGGTGCAGGTGGTGGATCCGGCGGCGGCGGCCCGGGTGGTACGACCGGCGGTGTGATCGCCCAGCTCGCCCCCATGCTGGTGGCGGCGATCAGTGCCAGCGTGCCGGCCAATGCGGCACCGGCGCGCGCCCTGACGCGAAACCGGTTGGGAATCATATGCCGTGCCTGACGCTGTTGCGAAGGACCGGGTACAGGTTGAGTAGCCACAGCGCCCACGGCAGCAGCGCGAGGATCAAAGCGTATTCGACCAATTCGACGAATCGCCTTAGGGGAGCTGTGTATTCACGGAACGGCACCACCAACGCGGAGATAAGCGCCATCACCGCGACGGCAAGAATCACCCCGACGCAGATAAGGGCCACCTTCATGCTGGTGGCATCGTGGGCGGCGTAGCGACCGATGGCCACGGCGGCGCCACCGACGCCGGCCACCATGAGCGCCACCGATTGATAGCGGTCGACGAACGACCGGGAGCGAACGACCAGGATCACGCAGACCGCCCCGACAAAGGCGGTGTAGCGCCAGCCGCCGGGCTGGCCGGGTACGACGGCGTAGCGAGCCGCCACCCAGGTCACCCCGGCGAGGCCGATCATCATCCCCGTCATGGTGTTATTGCCGCGTCTGACCCAGGCGTGGACTTGCTCGGCGGTGGCCACTCCAGTCGGACCGACCGGGGATACGGTGTCGGCAGGTTTGTCGGGCAGCCGCTCGAAGACGCCGCGGTTGGTGACTGAGGGAAACAGCGGTGTCGGCACGCCGGAGGCGGCCACGGCGGCGCTCGTCGCCCACGTCACCGCCACGATGACGCCGATGAGGGCGACGACAGCGACTCGCTCCGGGCGCACCGTCCAGGAGGACGCCGCCACAACGGTGGCGGCGAAGGCAAACACGCTCACCGTCAGCATCGCCGAGATAGCCACGATGTGGCGGCCCCAGATCGCCGCGAGCACAGTCACCCCGGCGATGACCGCGACCAGGGGGGCGGCCAGGTGCCAAAGTCCTGGACTGCCGGGCAGCGACATGGCCGCCGCTGCCGCTGCGGGCATGATCGCGATCCAGGACAAGGCATGCCCAGTGGCGCGGCGTTCCCGACCGGCCGCGGTGTCGGCCTGAGCGTTCGCCAACCCGCGCGATGCCGCGACCAGAACCGCGAACAGGGCCCACGCGACGGCCGCGCCGATCCAGCCGTAAGAGGCTTCGGTGCCGCCGATACTCCACCACCAATTAACCAAGATCAGGCATGCCCAGCCGACGACTCCAGCGGTCAACCAGACCGCGACGCGGCGCCCCATATCAGGTGTCAGGGTGGCCAGCATCTGTGTCGCAGCGCGAGCGATCGCCGTGGACACCATTTCGGTGACGGGCTCGTAGGTCTCTGCCGAGGCTGCGGGCAGCAGCCACAGCTGCTCACCGTCGAGCACCCCGCATTCGTCGAGCGTCTTTTGCGGGTCCAGGGGTTGTGCGTCAGCTCGGCATAGGCGATAGCTCTGCTCGGGGTCGAGCTGCCGACGGCCGCGCTCGCGCAAAACCTCGTTGACGCGGGCCACGAGGTCCTCGGTCACCGCGATCAGCGCCACCGCCGCGGGCAGCGAGTAGTCGATCTCGAAGTCCTCCCCCACCAGCAAGGCAACCCGGCTCAGCGCCGGGGCAGTCGGCTCGGTCGAGCTCACTGCCCGTCCTCACTGCTGTTGAACCCCGATGCCAGCCGGGCGGTGATCTCCAGGTAGCGGCGACGGGTCTGCGGGCGCAGTTCGTTGATGTCGATAACCCCGGCTGAGGCGATGTGCGGATCAAACGGCACCACGAAGACGCGCTGTGGACTCACCCACCGCGAGAACTTCTCCACCAGAGAGTCCACCAGCTTGCGGTGGGCGCTGCCCTTCTGACCGCGCACGTCATTGATGACCACCACGGTGCGCTGCAGCAGCCGGTGATAGCCAGCCTCATACGCCCAGTCCATCAGCTCTGCAGCGCCCTTCGCGCCGTCCGGCGCAGTCGAAGCCACCATGATCAGGGCGTCGGCGCGGCTCATCAGGCCCGGTATCACCGGATGATCAACATCGGTACCAGAGTCGCTGATCAGCACGCTATAGAACCGTTCCAGCACCGTGTGAGTGTCGGCGTAAATCTTGGCCGTCAGCGGCTCACGATCGGCTTGGTAGCGATTGCCCAGCACGTCGAGGCCCGCTGCCTCGTTCATGCCAACATGCGAACGAATATCGCTGTAGCCGTGGAGGTTTCGGTCGGACAGGACGTCCTTGTAGGAGTTCGTGACCCTCGGGTCAATCCGGTCGGCAAGGTTGGAGGCGCGGTCAGGGTTGGCGTCGATGGCGATCACCTTGTCTTTGCGGAGCGACGCGAACGTCGACCCGATCGCCGCTGTCGTCGTCGTCTTACCGACGCCCCCCTTACCGCCCAACACCACGATCGAGTACGTGCCGCGCAAGTGGCCCGCCACCGTGGCGTTGAGGTTGCGCACCAGCTGTTCGTCGGGCGATTCGCCGGTGTTGATGAGTTTGAAGCTGCCAACATAGAGCCACTTGCGCCATCCGCGCGACGACGGGATCTTGCGGGGAGCGACGAGCTCCGACGCCGAAATCTGCTCACTACGAAGCTCAGTGCCGCCAAAGCCCGCGCCCTGGGGCCAGTCCCACTCCGGCGGCCGAGGCCCGCTCGGGCTGCCGCCCTGCCCCCCTGCCGAGAACCCAGCCTCGCGTACGGGCCAACCCGGCGGGGGCACGTTGGTGCGCTGATCCGCCCCGTACGACGGTGCGCCAGCACGGGCCGGCCAGCCACCCGGAGGCGGCGAAGACGTGGGGTTCAGCGCACTGCGCAGGGAGTCCCGGGACAGGAACTGGGTGCGCTCCTCGGGGGCAACCGGACGAGGGGCAGGCGCAGGGGCGCCGGCGTCCTGCTGAGCCGGTCCCTGGGCACGAGGGCGCTGTGGTCCACCCGGTTGCTGCCACGCCGGCGGGGGTGGCGCCGTGGGCTGGCCTTGCGCATCGGGTGACCACTCAGCGGTGGGAGACGTGGCCGAGGGCGGCAGCTGAGCTGTCACCTCACCGGCGGGCGGCGGAAAGCCCTGGAGCGCGCTGTGGACGGGGTCCTGCACGGGCCCCTCAAGCTTTTGCGGCTCAAACGGCGGAGCCGCTGCCGCGTCGTCGGGCTGCGAGGAGCCGGCGTCCCTCGGCGTGGCCGCCGTCCACGGGGGCAAGCTGTGGCCTACCGCGGGCGAGGGCTGGCCCCAGCCGCTGGTGCCTTCACTGGCAGGCAGATCGACGTGGTGTCGACCGCTGGCCGGATCAGCTTGATCGGAGTCTGCAGCAAATCGCTGCGGTGGGTGCGCCGGCGCTGGCCCGGCGGAATCGCCCGGGGCGTGGATGTTTGGCGCACCCACTGGTGGGTCGTCACCGTCGTCGCGCCCCGCATTCCTCAGCGCGTCGAAGAACTGCTGATCTCTGGACTCAGTCATGTCGCCCCGCCCTTCTGCCGATCTTCACCGGGGAGCACTTGCAAGCTCCTCGAATCGGTGAATATCACCGTCGCAGAGACTACCAACCTCACGTTTCAGGCGTCCACGACGTTATGCACATTAGCGTGACTGAAATGCCTGAATTCTTTGGTGGCGTTCCCAGCCGGTTCCGCTGGGCAGGTTGTGCAGCACATCGCTGACCGCCCGACTCACTCTCGCGGTGGTGCCGGGGAATAGCATCGTCCACCGTTGCTGATCGTCGGTGGTGTTGGACGAGATCACCACCCGGCCCATCAGCGAGTCCACGACCATCGCTCCGGACGCGGCAAACTCAGGCCCGTCCACCGAGTATTGCGTGGCGGCGATGGCCGCACGTACGGCCCCGGTATCGGAGACGGCCACAATGATGCGGGCTTGTCGCGCGGTGAGCCCCAATTTGAGCAGCTCTCCGATCACGTCATAGCCCTGACGGTCGAGCTGCCAGGCGCTGAGCACCGCTTCCAGACGTTCGGGCTCGATGTTGATGCCCTCGAAGTCGGCGGGAACTTCGTCTCCGAGCAGATCATTGACTGCCTGGAAGACTGTCGTATCGCCCTCCAGCGGGCTGACGGTCACGTCGTCGATCGGATCATCGCCGATTCGCCACACACGCGCTGCGACAACCCATTTGCCATCGCGGCGACACAGAACCGCCGTGCGTTCGGCCGATTGATGCGTGCGCCACGCGCGCAGCGCGGCAGCGGCGGCGTGCGGGTCTCTGAGCGGATCCGCCCGCGGCGTGAAGATTTCGGGAGGCCCGGTAAGGCGATCGGAGCGCTCATCGGGGCGAATGACCTGAATTGATACGTCGATGTCGCAGCGGCCCAATGTCAGAAGCCAATCCCGGACGTCGGAGTCAAGTGTGCGCCCCTGGCACACCCCGGCTTCTTCAAGGACCTGCAGACCCGGATGGGAAGCTAACATCGCTTCGGTGTCACCGACGGGCCGCACCCGCAATGCACCGGGAAGCCTGGTGATGCCGGAGAGCGCAGCTGTCAGCCACAGTCCTTCCGACGTGGTTGACATCTGCGCTCCCATTGGCTGATTTCTTCTTTCAGAGCCCGACGAAGCGGGCGGCATTGGTCGTGTCGCCGGTGTCGGTGTTCTGAACGGCGCCGCCCTGGGCGTGGCCGTGGCGGGCGATGGTCGCAAAGACCTCCTCATAGGCTTGGGCGATCGCGCGCTGCGCCTCGGCGTAGGCGTTGGCGCCCTTGTCCATCCAGAAGTCCTGAGTCTGGGCGAGAACGCTGAGCGCCTGGTCCTTCAGACCGGTTAGATGAGTGACCAAGCCGGACTGTGCGGCCACGTGATCCATGATCTTGGCCTGGTCGTAACGCATACCTTCAATCACGATGTTCTCCTTGTCGAAAGTGGTTCGGGTGTAGTGGATTACGACTGCGTCGAGATGGCAGCCAGGTGTGCCTGGTTCTCGGTCTCGACGCGGTCGTATTCGTTGGCGCCGATCTGCATGGCCTGGATCAGCTGGTCGAACCGCGACGACACGTGACGGCCGGTCGTGGCGATCTCGTTGGTGCTCTTCAGCGATGCGCCGGCGGCCAGGCCGATGAACGCGCTTCCGCCGAGGTCTTCGTTCATCGAGACGTAGCGGCCCAGCGCGTTGAGCGTCTGGTTCTTGATCTCGTCGAGATGGCTTGCGGCGCTGCGCAACTTGGTTGAGTCAGTCTGAAACATGCTCGTGTCCTTTCATTTCCCCGCGGGGTTGTCTGTCTGTGGTTGGCGTCATCTTGTGTATGTCGGTTGCTTCCGAGCCGATCAACCTCCCCCGCCTGTGTAGACCACACCGTCGGCGGTCAGGATGGGGATCGCATCGGCGTCGTCGAGAACAACCGAGAGGGACGTGTCGTCCTGGCCGCGGCTGGCGCCCTGATCGCGCCGCTGACCAGCCTGGGCCGCTCCCATCGGCATCATGCCGGGCATGCCTGACCCTGGTGGTGCACCTGTGCCGGTGCCCATACCGGCGCGGGCTGCCGCTGTCGGCTTGCCCTGTCCCGGTGCGCTGGAGCCATCCACGGCGGCCGGTCCCCACCACGACGCCGGCATGCCGATGGGTCCACTGCCACCCCCCATACCCAGGCCAGCGGGTTTGGTCAGGGCGGCCGTCACCGGGCCGCCACCGGAGCCGAAGCTGCCGCTGACGCCGTTCATCGACGCCGCCAGGCTCGAGCCGGGGGCGTTGGCCGACAGCCCGCCGAAGGGGCCGCCACCCATGCCGCCCATCGAGCCCATCATTCCGCCGAGCTGTCCGCCGATCTGCTGAGGCACCTGCGCGAGCTGGGACAGCGGCTGGGCCATTCCCTGCACCGCTTGGGGTGCAGCGCTGGCCACCCCCATCATCCCCTGGCTACCGCCCATCAGATCAGTGCTCCCGGGCTGTGCCGGCTGGGCGCTGCCCGCCGTGGTCTCACCGGACTGGGCGCCAGACTGCCCGGTGGCTGCACCGGTAGCTGCCGACAGGGCCGCCGGTGCGGCGGAGGACACGGCTTGGCCCGCGGCCTGTAATGGCTCACCAAGCCCCTGGAGGCCGGCCTGGACGCCGCTTTGAATGCCTTGGGCGGCCATGCTGGCCGCGCCGGCCGCCAAGCCCGCCGCGTCCCCACCGGTGACCATCGGTGGGCGCAGCGGCACACTGAGCCCTGAGGCGATCCCTGCTGCCGCGGTGGCATAGCCGGTCATGGCGGTGGCGTTCTGCGACCAGAATTCGCCGTACTCGGCGTTAGTTTCAGCGATGGGAATGGTGTTGAAGCCCATGAAGTTGGTGGACTGCAGCACCGCTTCGCGCACGCGGTTGGCCACGCACACGGGGTAGGGGATGGTTGCCGCTACCGCGGTGGAGTGTGCGGCCGCCGCCTCGCTGATCAGCACGCTCGCCTTCTCGGCGTGCGCGGCAGCCTCGAGCTGCCACTCCGACTTCGGCACGGCCGCAGCCAACATCGAGGTTCCGCCCTGACCCCACCAACTGCCCGCAGCGGTCGTCGCGGCGGTGGTCATCATCTGCGCGCCCTGCTCCATGTGGGTGATCCCGGCGGTCTGGTAGGCGGCCAACACTGACGCCATGGCCGCCGCGCCGGGTCCCGTCGTGAGCCGGATGGCGTTCGTCTCAGGGGTTAGGCCCCAGTACTGGACAGGCATGCGCTCAGAGCAGCAGCGACGCTTCGTTGACTGCCTCGGTCGCGGTGGACATCACCCCGGAAAGCCCGACGTTGGCAGCGAACATTCCGCGATCGGCGACGTTGGCTCCGGTCTGGGCGAGAAACTGGGCGTTGTGCGCCTGGATCGACGTCGCCAGCAGGGCGGAGACCTCCTCGCTTCCCATGGGAACCACGGCGGCCATAGCCGGCGCGGAACCGGCCAGTACACCGGCGGTCGTTGCGGTGCCGGTCGCCTCAGCTACGGATTGGGCAGCAACTCCGACCGGGTCAACAAAAAAGGTCACGATGAGCCTCCCCTTAGATGCTTGGTGCGTGATAGGTCGATGCTAGAGCGGTTCAGCAATGCCGGCCACCAGCGCAGGCACATCCGCAGCATATTCGCCGGGCGTCCGCTTCAGTTCGAGACATTTCGTCACACCTCAATTGTCTCAGCTACCACAGTATGGTCCGAACACTAACTTCAGCGAGGCCGTGCCGCGAGCTGTGCTGCGGATTCCGCAGCGTCGCAGATGACCTGGAGCCGCTTGCTGAGAATCGTCGCGGCCGCCAACCCCGCCCGGGCTTCCTGCGCAATCTGCGTGAGCTGCTCAACCAGCACCTCCGTGGTCGCGCTGAGCGGGTAGTCGGCACCGTCCCGCAAAGTGGGCTCCGCCCCGGCGAGCACGAGCTCAAGGCTCCCGGGAGTCCAGCCGAGGGCAGCTTCGATCCGTCCCCGCGTGACGTCGCGCGCGGGAATCTTGCCGCGATTGATCAGATCAGTGACTGTAGAACGGCCCACCCTGGCCAGCTTGGCCAAGTCAATCTTCGACAGGCCCAAATCCAGCCTTGCTGCATCCACGGCGGCACCGAGTCGATTCCCCCGGTCACTCAACGGGCAGCACTTTCGCGATCTGGGCGGGAGCTGACAAGCGATCGGTCACATAGATACCGCGTCCCACCGGTTGCCGAGCTGCTTTCACCCCTCTGATCAGCTCGCCTTCCATGCGTTCGCCGTCCATCACGACAAGGGGCACGGTTTGGGCGATGAGGCGCCCCGCTAGCGGGGACGACATCGCCGGACCCCACGGGAAGCGTCTGCCCACGATCAGGTGCAGGCCGACCTCGCGGGCCCGGCCGATGTACTTGATTAACCCCTCGACCGCCGGGCCCTTGCCGTCGGCGCGGAACATGTTGACCCCGGAGCTCCAGCCGGCCACGATCTGCTCGTCGTCGACGACGACAAAGATTTCCGGTCCCGACCATGATCGCTTGGCCTGGGCGAGTTCCTCTTGCCCAGCGCGCCCGCGCGGCATGCGCGGCGCCAGGAGGGCATCGATGTGGCTGACCATCGCTCGCACGTCGTCCTCGTAGTACGTGTAGCCCTCCGATTCCACACCGTCTTCGCCGATGTAACGGCCCAGATGGGGACCCTGCACGACCCTGACCAGAGAGTTGCCTGGATCGATGACATAGAGCTGGGCCTCTTCGGGCCGGTAGCAGCGCATGATCGCCCCGGCCACAGCTGCTAACGAGTTCGACAACCCGCACTCGGGATTGCCGATGAACATCAAGTGGGGATTGCGGGTGCAGTCGGCTTCCGCCGCTACCAATCCCACCTCCGAAATGCCAAACGGCACAACGCCGTGGCGCGGCTCGCGGCGCGCGGCGAACACCTCGTCAAGGCCCACTGCGCTAGGCAGCACCCTAACCGCCGCGACCTGGTCGACGCCGGTTAGCTCGGTGATCACCGCGGCAGCCTCACGCGGCCCGATGCTCCTGCCGTCCGGCGCGGTCAGGACAGGCAGCGCCGTCTGAAAGTGATACCCCGCCATCGACGTGCCCCGACCGCGAACGGCTTCGGTGCGCGTCTCGGCGTTCTCATCGTCAGGGTCAGCGAGCAGCTCTCGCTCCCCGAACGGGACTTTCTTGGCGACATCACGATTGTTCCTGGACGGATCGTCGTTAACGTCCAGCGCCAGTTCAACATTGAGTGTGAATGAGCTCGACATCCACGACGGGAAGCCTCCGGCGATCCAACCGGCCGCGGCGATGATGGTGCGCACGCCGAGGCCGTTGCCGCGCTGCATGATGACGCCGAGATCGGCAATCATGTCGTCACCGAAGGTATTACGGAACTGCTGCCAGCCGTCGATGACCAAGAACACTTCGCCGAATGGGTCGTCGGGCACCAGCCCGGCCTCACCGCCGAACTTGCGGGCCCGGAAGGTCTCGATCGTCATGCCGAGGCGGCTAAACGCCTCCTCCCGCTCCTCGACGAGCAACTTCATCTCGGCGATCGAGCGCTGCACCCGCTCGCGGTCCCCGGCGCGGGCGAATGAGCTCACATGCGGTAGCGCTTCGACCTCATTGAGACCTGTTCCGCCCATCGCCACCACTACGAACTGCACCCGGCGCGGGTGGTACATCATCGCCGCACCGGTGATGATCGTGGCCAGCGCCGTCGTCTTACCCGAAGTTTGCCGACCGATGACTGCACAGTTGCCCGACGAGCAGTCCAGTGCGTACACGCGCTGAGCATGCTGGAACGGCCGGTCCTCGATCCCGACCGGGAATTGCAGCCCAGCGGTATTGCCGTAATCCTGATACCACGGCTTACGCCGCAGGCGACGCACCAGATCCTCGACGGGAACCGGAGCGAGCGGGGGTAGCCACATCTGGTGAATCGGCACCCGTGTCTGCTCCACCAGCGACTTGACTGACGCTTCCAGTTCCCGGATTGGTTGTCCGTCCGGCCCAAGCATAGTGTCGGCGGACTGTACCGGGGCCGCAGACGGACGTGGTGCAGACGGGATCGCGGCCATCGGGGCTGCGGTGAAGACCTCCGGCGCCATGTAACCGGCTTGGGCGCGCACTGCCTCGGCCACCACCCGCCGGGGCGGGTGATACACCTTGCGCGCGAACGCCGATTGGAAGCGCACCAGCCTGTCGCGGCCCTGGACGCGCAACAAGCCCGCGCCGGCAGGCTTTTCGGGCAGATGCTTGGCTTCGTCGGTACCGATGATCGCCATCGACTCCCCCGCGTCCAGGGTGCGCAAACCCAAGCGGATCGGGATATTGGCCATGATTCCTGACTGCATCTCGTGCCCCAGGCGCTGGGACCCCAAAATCATCTTCACGTTCAGCGCGCGGCCCTGGCGGCCGATCTCGTCGATGATCTTCTTCGACTCGGGTGCGTCGATAAACATCTGGGTGAACTCGTCGATGACGATGATGAGCGCCGGCAACGGCTCAAGCCGCTGCCCCAGGTGAATCCTGCGATACTCGTACTCCGCGACCTCGCTGAGGCCGGCGCGGTCCAGCAGCGTCTTGCGGCGCTCGAGCTCACCGTTGATCACATCTCCCATGCGCTCAATCCACAAAGAGTCGTCCTTCAAGTTACCCATGGCCGCAACGACATTGGGAAGGCCCGCCACCATGTTCGCCGTCGTCTTGCCTTTGAAGTCGAAGAAGGCGAAGACCAACGTCTCCGGGGAATGGGTCAGCGCAGCGGACAGGATCAGTGTCGTCAGGAAAGACGACTTGCCCGAGCCGGTAGTGCCGGCAATCACCATGTGGTGGCCCATACCGCCCTCATGGGTCTCTTTGAAGTCGATGTAGACGGGGCCGCCCGTCGGGTCGACACCGATCGGGAACTGCAGCCACTTCGCCCCCCACGGATTGTTCTCGAAGGGAGGCCCGGACAGCGTTGGCGCCCAGAGCTTCTCCACATCGAGATTCCCAGGATCGTCGATACCGAGGATCTTGTAGAGGTCGGCTTCCACGGAACTGTCGTCGATGATGCTGCGCGAACGTTCGCCCTCCACGCGGTAACGAGCCATCTTGCGGGCCAACACCCGTGCACTGGCAGCGTCCATCGCATCGGGCCGGCAGAACCACCGAGCGCGATGGACTACCTCAGTAGTCGACACCCAATAGGTATTCGCCTCTTCGAACCCAAGGCCTCGCCCCGGCTCGGGAGACAACGCCAGAAAGGTCACGCCCGCCACACCACCAGCACGTGTCAGGGTCTCCCAGTGGCGATCGTCGCCCCGACGACGGCGATCATCGATCACTAGCCAATGCGGCGTGGTCGTGGAGTTCGCGCGGAAAGCTTCACGGTTATGCAGCTCGGCGCCCACGGCGACATCCATCTGTTCCCCGGTCGTCCACAACATCCGAGCAGGACCACCCCGGTCCTGCAGCGTCGGGTGGGCGCAGTGCGGCAACCATTTGCACCATTCCCAGCGGGCCAGATCGTCGGTAACGATCATGATCTTGAAGTCGCGGGGCGAGTGCGCCACCGCGGCCTGGCAGATCATGGCCCGCGCCAGGTCATAGACCGGCTCCATGCCGTCCCGGCCGATTAGCGCCATTCCGGCAATGTTGCGCAGCAGCAATGGCTTTGGCGCATTATGCAGCTTGCTTTGAGTCTGCAGAAACGCCGAGGACGCGTCATAGGTGACTGGCTCGTAATCCTCACGGCGACCAAGCTCGTTTGTTTCCAACTCCTTGACGACCTTTGAGGTGCCAAGCCCCATCCGGACTTGGGTGTAAAACACCTTCAGCACTTGGTCATTGGGGGTTCTGCACCACATCCGTGCCGAGCCGACCAAGCCCGAAAGTAGCGCCGGGCTGGAATGCAGATACTCGAACTGTGCGTGCTGGGCACGCGCGGCAGCTTGGACGCTGTCGCGCGTCTCATCCAGCGTCATCGAATAGTCACGCCGCGCCTGCTCCAGCTGAGGGCCCGACATCTGCTTGTCTCCGCCGGCGCCCCGGTTCGAGAACATGTACGAGCCCATCGACACGATCATCATGATCGGGAAGAACAGGCTCATCATGCCCATCGTCCCGCCCCGCAGACCGGGCTGCGACAGCATCAGGGCCATCATCCCGAGGAAGGCCACGCCCATAACTACCGGCAAGATGATCGCGGCCTTACTGCGCGGCAGCGGTCGCGGGGCCTCCAGCGGTTCGGGTACCGATAGCTTCCCGCCCATCGTCGGGGGAACCTTCACCGCGCCCTGGCGGGGCTTCACTGTTGCCATAGGGGGGTTACCGTCCTTGTCCGGTGATCGGTGCGGCCGGGCCAGAGAGCGTGTCGTGCATCGTCATAGCTGCCTGCCGCGACAGTTCGGGGCCTGCAGGCCATACCCGCAATAGTGGCCACGGCGCCAGCCGGGGCGGAGTGTTCTTAAGACCCAACGCCTGCAGCGCATCGTCATCGAAGGGGACGCCGTAGCGAGCGCCCGATTCACTTATCAGCCATAGGGTTTCGCGCCGTGCCGAATCGGCGCTGGCCCCGGTTGTCGAAACCCACGTTGCGGGACTACCGGCCAACAGCACTTGGTCGGCCTGCTTGCCCTGCTCCTCGCTACCCAAGACCAGCGGAACCAGATGCGATTCCTGATCGGCCTTGACCGGCAGCGCCCGCCCAACTAGAAACCGTTGACGCGCCTGGCGGTCAGTTGCTCCGCGCTCCCACGCAACACACAGCACCGGCTCGGCACGCCAGTCGACAACCTTCAGCGGCGCATCGGGATAGCCAGTCACATCAAGGACATTGCGCACCGGAACGTCGCCCAGCACGTCGGGCGCGATACGCGGAGGCTGCGGAATCCCGAACGAATCCCGTTGACGCAGCATCGCCGCCACCACCGAGGACACCGGTTGAACACCATCAGGAAGCACAACGAAGAACTGGTCCTTGCCCGAGGCGACGTCCTGAGACACCACAACCGACCCATTGGCCAGCGGAGCCGGTGTGCCCAGATTGACCGTGCTGGGCGCTCCGGAACCAGGCACCGAGGGCGCCAGCAGCGGCCGACCGGCCGGCAACGCGTCGACCATCGCCTGAGACAGCTCCACCGGTGCACCTGCCGTCTGCAACCCCAGCGGCTCGACGACCGCCCTATCCGTCAGGTCAACCGGCATTCGCACACCGTTGGCGATGACATAGGCCTGCCCGTTGAAGGAGCCGACAACGGCGGTGTCGCCGGTGACCTCGCGGGAACGGTCCCCCAGCGTCAACTCACCGTTGATACCGGTGATGACCGGCCGCCCGCTCATCGTGTCCGACGCGGTGTCGCACACCGCCCACCGCGGTACCTCCGGGGTGAGAACTTGCGGCGGCTCGGTCGGAGCCCCCTCAATGCCCACCAGGGGTCCTCGCGGCCACTTGGCCAGGTCGTCAGGGCTGACAAACGTCGGCTCGGCAGGCTGGCCAGCAATCAGCCACGCCGAGATCAGATTCAACGCCGGATGCAGCCGGCCATCAACCGAGACGAATACTGTCCCGAGTTTGCGGTCGGCCACAATCTTGGAGTCGTTGACCAACCCAGCCGGACGAAGCCAGCCCACCACGAGAGCCCCAACCATCACCAGGACCGCGAGCAGTGCCGAGATCATCAGCACCAGGCGCTGGGTCCGCATCCGGTCGGTCTGCATCCGCACTGACCGGCGCTGAAATGCAAATCCCAGTCGTCGACGCAGGAAGTAGTGGCCCGATACCTGTGTCTTGGAGGCCAAATTCATCGGCACTCCAAAACCGTACCGTGCAAAACAATGCCCCAGCCACCACCGCAGCCAAATTGACTGCGAAGGAGTTTTGTCGACGTTGCTGAGACAGCGACCACACCCGGCCTGCGGAGATCGCAGCCTCTTAGGCGTGACGCTCGCCAGCAAGCCTAAACGGCATCAACCAGCGTAGACGAGATCCTCTTCGACACTGGTCAGCGAGTCGACAATCAACTCCCGGATGTGGATATTGCCGGCGGCGGCCGCGGCGTAACACATGTCGGGCAACGGCAAGGGGCGGGTGGCCCAGCCGCCAATCAGCTCGGCGGTGCGCGCCACCACCCAATGCGCGCGATAACGCGCAAGCTCCTCGATGGTTTCGCTCGGATCGCTCTGCCCAACAAACCCCGGACGGAAGATCGACGTGACCGTATTGAAGTCTTTCGCCGCCGCGTCATACTCGGCCCACTGCTGCGGGCTCGGGTCACGATCGCCGCCGCGCGTAAGCCAGATTTGGCGGATCGGGATAGGAATGCCCCCATCGACGGCTTGGGCTTGCGTGGTCGCCGTATTCATCAACACCGCGCTCGCCGCCGAAACGATCCGGTCCTGAAGTAACGGATCAGCGTCCATCACCCGCATGAGACGGGGGTAGGCATCGGGCCACAGCACCGCCAACCGATGTTCGTGCATGCCGTCCATGCCGGGGGCAGCGACCAGCTGGCCAGGTTGGAGCAGCGGGTTGGTCTGGCGTGAGCAGGACGGCGCATGCTCAACACCAGCGTCACGCAGGGCGCTCACCGGGCCGGTCGTCGCTGCGGCCACCAGGCGCCAGCTCAAGTCCGCACGCAGCTGAGCGTACTCGATTAGAATCCGTGCGGGATCGGCCCAACCAAACCACAGCTGCCGAAAGTGGTCATCCACCAGGGGATCTGAGGACACAACGCGAACCGAGCGGGGCACGAAGACCCCCGCAGGAATGTAGCTGGCCCCATCACTCGACGTGATGACAGTTTCTGTACCGCTCGGCGACCGGAACACCCCCACCGCCCACTCAATCGGGTAGCCGACCGTTTGAGCCGCATGCTGCAGCTTCCAGGCCAACTCCTTAGCAGCTGCCGCATCGGGCGACTCCCGACGTTCCCGCGCCGCAGCGGTTTGACCTGCTGCCACCACACTCGCCGGAATCAGCGTTGCGCCCCCACCCCCACCGGAAGCCGCTGGTGGCGAAGCCGACGGGGTAGTGCTGCCAGCGCCGAGTGTCCCCGCCGGAACCGTCGCTGCCGAGGGCGGCATAGGAGCAGCCGGCGGTCCCATCGAGCCCGGCGGGAGCATCATGGGAGCGCCGCCACCGCCACTCCCGCCCACGCTGGACCCGACCGAGACAGCAGGGTTCGAGGCGGCAGGAGCGACCATGCCAGGCTGCGCCGCGGCCGGCGACATTCCACCGGCTGCACCGGCCGCCACAGGGGCCGCCCCGGCATGGGCACCGCCGGTCAATGCCGACGACGGACTGGCTGGGGCGGAAGATGCCGAGGACGGCATTCCCCCGCCAATACCGGCCCCCGCAGACAGCCCCTGAGAAAACGCCGCAGCAGGCGACCCCGCACCGGCTCCAGAAGTCGGCAGACCGCTGCCGGTAGGCAATCCGCTACCCGCACTGGGCATTTGACCCATGCCGCTGGAGAGTGGGGTTGACCCCATCCCCGGCATTCCGCCGCCAAGTCCACCCGGCATCTTCGGCATCCCACCAGAGCCCATGCCACCGCCGCTTCCCAGACCGCCCATCGATGGCATACCACCACTACTTAGCGGCGAGGCAGATTCCCTCATCGGAGCGATGGCCGCAGGCATTGCCTGAGTAGTTGGCACTCCTGAGGCACTGAGAGCGGAGCCGGTGTTGGGACCCCCAGCTGCCGAACCGGTACCGGCCTCTGTAGCCGGCCCGCTGTCCCCGTCGCCTAGTGCGACGGATTCTGGGGCCTTGGCTTCTTTGAGCTCCGGCTTTGAGGCGATTCGGTATGGGTCGTCGTCTTGGGTGATACCCGGAGACGTGTTCTTGTCGACCGGCTGCGGTGCCGGGGCCGTGGCGATGTCGCCCAGGTTGCCGAGCATGCTGACAGCTCGTGTGTGCTCAGGGCTCCCCTGCATTGCGGCATGCTCCGCGAGCGCCGCGTTGGTGCCCGCTTCAGTCTGATACCACGCCATAGCATGGTATTTCGCAATTATGACTTCAGTCTGGCCGGGAAGCTTTGAGGTTGAGATTTCATTTTCTGCCTCGCGTACGCGCTGCCGCTGGCCTTCCTCCGTCTGCCGAATGGCGCTAGCGATCTCACCAGCCGCGTGTGCCGCCTTCACGTGCCATTCGTTGATGGTCTTCACCTCTTCGGCGATTCGTGCACCTGCGCTGTGCGCCTCATCGAATCCACAAGAGTCGGCGACATCTCGAAAGAGGTAGTTATTGTGCGTGACTTCTTGGTGAATACCTTCCCACCTAGCCGCCTCGGCCTGGTGCATCTTTTGAACGTTGTCCCAGATTGTCGCAGCCGGTGGCACCATGTCTGGTGTCACGACCAGTCGACTATGCAGCCCCCCGGCGGCTGGCATCAGCGCAACCCGCATGCGTGTGTAACGGGATCAATAAGGTCATTACCCTTCTGCTGCGCCACTTCTGCTGTGGCCCACGACCTCTGGACCAACGCGTGCAGCTCATCAACGCTGGCAGCAATCCACAGTTCAATCGGCTTAGCAACTTCTTTTGGTGTCGCGGGCGACAGCTGTGTACGCAGATAATTGAGGGCGACAGTGCGTGTCCGCTTTTCGTCGATGAGGGCGGCGGCGCTAGCAGTTGATTGGTAGTCCGGATTCGAATTTAGTGCCACAGCACTAGCTTTGCTGGCTTGCGCTGTGATCCGAGCCGCCTTGTCCCACGCGGAGCAGGCGGCACCTTTCGCGAGCTGAACCTGGCTAGTGTCGTAGACCTCTGCGGGTGGGGACGCAACGTTGACGATCCGCTGTGGGCGCGAAGGCGAGTGGACGAGGACCGTCGCAACAACGGCCGTCGCACAGGCCGCCCCGATAAAGGCGCATCCACTTATCAAAACTCCGGCGCGTTCCGGACGAGAAATCGTGCGCTGAGGAGGACGCCCACTGAAGTCTTGGTTGAAAGCCCCGAATGGTCCCCCATCCGGGGGGGCGCCCTGAGCTGGAGGTGTGGCGTAAGTGGTCATGTGCGAAGGCCGGGTGGAAGGAGGGTTAACGCCTGCCTATTCTCCTGATCGATTCCTTCCAGTCGCTGTACGGCCTCGCTCCGGAGTCGGGATAGGGCTTCGATCCGCCGGATGCCATGCGCGGCAAGGGCTTTGCTTGTTGCCATGTTCTCTGCGGCGGCTGTCGATAAGCCTTCCCACATTGCTCCGGCTGGCGCACCTACGGCGCTCGCCGAGCTGCCTGAGCCAGCTGCTTCTGTGCCGGCTGACGCCGCGATAGCGGAGCCAGCGACATTCAGAATCTGCGCTGCTGCGGACTTCTGGTCTACTGGCTTGTTTACCGATGGCATCGACTGTTCCCCTTTACTTTTGGCAGGCGGCGTGGACTTTGTCCATGGCGGTCTGGGTCTGTTGGGCGGGTAGGTTGCGGTCCTGATTACTGGTATCAGCTGCTAGGACGGCAAGTGTTGCGTTGATGTAGTCGTGCATCGGGTCGGCAATCTCGGGTGGAGTAGCGGGTCGGGTGTGCAGCCGCAGGTACTCCATCTCGACGAGAACCACTGCTTGCTCGTTGGCGAGGGCCGCCTTGTACTCGGGGCTGTCGCGGTTGGGTAGAGCCGCGACGAGGGGAACCGAGGCCTCGTAGACCGCGGCGACGACCGACTTTGCCGCAGCGCACGCATCATCGCGGGCGGCGCTGATCTCCTCGGCGCTATAGGAGGGTGCCGAGGGTGTCACTGTTGTTGTGGTTGGCGATGGATCTGGCCGGGTCCAGGCGAGGGCACTCATCACCGCTGCTGCGATCGCCAGAACGACCGCACCACCGGACAGCGCCCACACCGTCTTGGACGTGCGTTCGCGTGGTGCACGGGCGGGCGGGGGAGGCATAAATGCGGGTGGCGGCGGGCCTGGCTGCGGCGGAAGCACGCCAGTAATCGCGCCGGGGAACTCGCTCTGAGGCGGGTGCTCGGCGCTGTGCGGGGGCGCCCACGGTGAACCCGGACCCGCGACAGGGGGTCCGAGCTGCGGTGACGTGCCCTCACTCATCCATTAACCGTAACGCCGAACGATGACATGTGGCTACCAGGAAAGTCGGATTCACACATCGGCTAGCTAACTGCATGGCCCTTATCCGCTAGAGGTCACCGAGCAGTTCGGCGGCGGCCAGCGCTGCTTGCTCAGCGTTCTGCTCGATGGCGGCGCGCTCGGCGTAGGCGTCGGCCACGGCCGCCTGCAGCGTGGTGCTGATTACCTGCTCGAGTCCTTCGTTGGTGTGCCGGGTGGTGCATCCCGGGGCCAGCGACAAAGATACGAGCCGGCCGTGGTGATTGACCGAGAGCTGAACATCACCATCGACGCTTTCCATCTGCACGTCGATGCTGGCCCACTGCTTTCTGAGGTCGCGCAACGTCTGCTGAACTCGCTCGATGCGGGCGACGTTGCGAGCGACCAACTCCGCCTCGGACTGGTAGGCCGCGGTCATGCCGTGCCTCCTTCATTGTCGGGTGGCATCACGACGCGGCGGCGCGGACGCCCAGGTGCGGCCGGATCACCGGATCCAGACTTGGAGGTAGCAGCGTTGTCGACGCTGACGGTCTGGCGGCGCTCTACTTCGCCCTTGACCGGCTCTTCGTTGGGGCTGGAGGGAACGACGACCTTCTTGTCCGGCGGCGCTGTGGGCCGGCCCCCACCTGCACCGCCGCCGCCCATACCGCCCATGGGCGGCATCATTCCCATGCCGCCCATGCCGGCACCGACAGGGGCGGAAGGTCCAGCCGAGGGGACGGCCCCCGATGTCGCCGGCAGAGCGGGCGTGGCCCCACCGGGCGCTGATGCAGCGGCCAACGCACCGCCACCTGGGGGCAGCGAGGTATCGAGCCCAGCCGGCTCCATGCCTCCCCCGCCGCCGCCACCGCTGCCGAGCGCGCCACCGCCGAGGTCGGACACGCCCGGATCGTCGGTCGGAGCGTCGATCCCAAGATCAGGCTCCTGTTGCATGCCCGCGGCCGCGCCTTGCATCACCTGGCCGACTACGCCCATGAGCTGCTGGGGAGCGCTGGTTACGGCGCCGATAGCGCGGCCGAGGGCACCGGCCATCATTGAGGGAATCATCGCGGCCATCGGCAGGATCTGCTGTAGCTGATCAGCGCCCATCGGTGACGCGCCCTGGCCACCGGAGAGCGCAGAGTCGGTCGAAGGGTCGGCTAGCGGATCTGCGCCACCAGCCGTAGTGGAGGCTGCCCCGGTCTCCGAGGTGGCACCGGCACCGTGGTCGTTACCGCTGCGGCCGGCGTTAGGGGCGCCCTGCTGCCCGGAGCCGTCGCTCGGCGAGCTGCCATCCTGGACGATGTCGGCCACCGGCGGCGGTGGCGGCGGGGCTTGAGGCAGCTCAGCAAGGTGATAAGACACTCCAGCCGCGGTGGCCCGGTTGTCGAGTTGCTGCAGGTGATTTCCATAGCGCGCAACCTGGTCTGAGCCCATCAGCCCGCCGGTCTGCATCATCAGCATTTGAGCTCTCGTGAGCGACTGCCGAGCGTTGGTGAACTGCTGAGTACGGGGTGTCTCGGCCTGCGTGCGGTCGAATCGGGCACCGTGATCCTGCGCCGACTGGGCCACGGTGCCCGAGTGAGAGGCCATTTGATCAGCCCACAATGCGAACTTGCTCAGCGAGGCACTCAACTGCGGGCCGGTGCGGCCCGTGATCCCGGCGGCGACGGCATTCTCGGCAGCGCGGGCAGCGGCGGCGGCGGCCTCGAACGCCCCTTGGTAAGCCCGGCACGCCGTATGAAACGTTGCCCCCGCGCTACTGCTACCAGCCTCGATCAGTCCAGCGGTCGCCTCGCCGGGGCGCGGGGCCATCGGCATGATCGGGGTTTCTGCTGCCACCGCGTTGGCCTTGGCCGCGGCCTGAGTCGCCGGACCGCCCACCGGGGCCGCGGGGCCAGCACCCACGGCCATCGATGCCGCATTAGCGCCGTCGATCTCAGCCATGTTCGTGCTGACCGCGGCCACCGCCTGCGCTGCTGCAGTGAGGACGGCCGCGCCATCGAGTGCCCGGCTCGACAGCACGGCTCCATGCTCGGTCAGGCGCGCGGCGGCGCTCGTTGACACCTCATCCGGGGCTAGTGGGGGGTGAATAGGAGGTACCGCAGCGACCGCCGACAGACTGGCGGCCGTCGAGGTCATGGTTGCCGCGACGGTGGCCAACCCGGCGTAATGCACGTCAACGCGAGGCCCCCCACTGCTTGGCATGTCTCCCCTAGAAGTCGATAGTCATCGCGAACGCGGCCACCTGATCCTCGGTCGGCAAAAACGACCCCACATTCTCGACGTGGTTGCGTTCCATCTCCAAACGCAGCGCCAATTGGGACCGCAGGTAGGCCAGGGTGTTCAACCGGATGATCCGCGCCGCCAGCTCTTCGTCGGGGAGCGTCATCGCCTCCGGCTCCAGCTGCACCCCCACCGAGGCACCCTGACGGTCGACAGAGACGACGATGGACTCATCGTGGCTGGTGGCCTCGAAGACCTCCACCGTTGTCTCTTGCGCGGACTCCAGCACCAATCCCCCTACGTATCGGACGGACTGATCGTGAGGCGGGCATGGTTTTCGGCTTCGATCCGCTCGTAGTCGGCGGCCGACGCCAACAGAGCATCACGCATCTTCTCGTGGCGATCCTGTTCGCTGGCTAGCGCCGCATCCCGCTTGGCGGCAACCTCGCTGATGGAGGCTTTGACTTGGTGGTACAGCGGACCCAGGGTTTGCGCCTCGGTCGTCATGCGCTCGTTGTCGGCGCGGGCAGCTTTGATCTGGTCAATCGCCTGCGCATGGACCTCCGCGCGCCGACGCAGCTCAGAGGGCTCGACCTGGACTACCACACTCACAATTTAACCCCGTTCCGGTATCTATGCGGACAGCTAATTTGCCCCCGCCAGCACGGTGGGCGCCGTAGCTGTAGGAGCTGTCTGGACTTGGGGACGTGCCCAACCCAGGAAATTCGGCCCGGTCGGCATCTGCTCGACCGGGGTCACTTGGCCGTTGAGCCACACTTTGCCGTTGCCCAGCGCCACCACGCGGTGATCAGTGAACTGGGCGTAGTCCATCAACCGCAGTTGACTGGGCGAGACCGGATCATTGACCGGAGCGCCCGGGGGCAACACAGTGACCTGGGCCTGCCCCGCGGCGTCATCAAGATTGGCCCCGCCCAGAACAAGGCGCCCGGCATGGGCGAGCTGCGGGCTGTCAGCAGTGACCGTCGACCCGTCCGGCAACTTCACCGACACATCGGGCCCGGGCTGGGCCGCCGGCACCTGGCCGCCCTCAGCCGCCACCGGTTGAGGATGAGCACCGTCGGCGGGCTTGGCCGCCGCGGGCTCAGTCGCCGCATCATCCTTCTTAGTGTCATCAGTTGTGTGCTCGGCTTTGGCATCGGCCTTGTCCGTCTTGCCCGGATCCGCTACGCCTTTGCCCGCTGCCAGCGGGTCGTCCTTGTCTTGCAGCGCCCCGGTGTGGTCGTCGGCACGGCGGGCAGTCGCGTCTTTGATCGCCCCGCCGATCGCCCCACCCAGGTCGCCAAGGCCCCCTCCCCCGCCGAAGCCACCCATTGCCGGCATCATCGACCCCATCGCGCCCGGCAGCCCGGACAAGGCGCCCATCGCCGGGCCTGCCAACCCAGCGAGGCCCCCCATCAGCGGATCCGAGGCCAAGCCGTTGAGCAAGGGATCGCTTCCCAAGGGATCACCGGCAGTGGTTCCCTGCCCCGTGGAGGGACCTCCCGCTGAATCGCCTGCCCCACTGCCGGTTTGGCCGCTGCCGCTACTGCCGGCCGCCGGATCGGTGGAGCCAGTGCCCTTGCCGGCGGAGTCCTTCACCGCGTCATACCGCTGCGCCAAGGCGTCGAGCACCTCAGCTTTGGACTCGGCGTCGATCCCCGAGGATTTGACAACGCCCAGAATCTCCTGAGTCCTGCTCTGCAGGAAGTCATTGAGCTGCTGCTGTCCGGCCGGCGTGTCCAAAGTTGGCCCGAGCTTGTGGATTTGGTCGACCAGTGCCGACTGCAGTGCCTGTAACTGTGCTTTGCCCTGATCAGAACCCGTCTTGGCGCCGAGCACGGCGTCGATGAGCTCATCGTCGGCTTCGGCCAGCGCCGTCTTGTTCTTCGCGAGGGCGTCGTCCACGCGGCGGGACGCTTCGGCGGCTCGGCCCGCGAAGCCGTTGTCGGCGGGGTCAGGCGTCTGGCCTGGCTTACCCGATCCGGGAGTGTCGACGCTGGCGGGCACGGTCGCGGGCGGTGGGCCAGGCGGGTCAAAGAGCTTGCCGCCGTTGAACAATGTCGGGTTGTCGAGCCGTAGTGCGCCCAGGTACTTGTCATCGAGAGTGATCGGAAGATCCCTGTTGATTAGCCAGTCCTCAGGATGGTTCTTCGCACGCTGATATATGTCGTTGAGCACCGCGAAATCCGCGTCGTTCAACGTGCCCCGCCAGTCGGGCTTGTAACGCAAGATGTGGTCGATGGCAGAGACGACCTCGGCCGCGGTTGCCATCAGCGGCCCTCTCCGTGAGCGCCGACACAGCAGCCCACGGTCCGATCCGCAACCGAGACCTGCGCACCGGGCGGTGTGCCAGACAGCTGGTCAGCTGCGTCGGCCAGCGTTGCGGCCAGCAGATGCGCCACCAATGAGTTCATGAATCGGACGATAGGAGCGCAAGCTCTCAGCGGTCCACCACCACAGCCATATTCGCGATCAATCTCGGAGGAGCGCACCCGCACCCAGCGTGACAAGACACGTGCCGCCCTGAGTCGGCTGAGAAGTCATCCGCCCCGGCGAATGTGGCTGTGATGGTGGCCTACTGGGCGTGGGGGCTTCTAGGGTCGATCACCATGAGGCGCGCGTCTTGGCGCGACACGCCGCACAGATGCGCGGTAGCACCGCGCATCTGTTGTAAGACTTAAACACAACATGCGCCACACCAGTCACGACAGGAGGCCATCGCCACCCCCAAGCACCGCGCCCCACCTGCCCTACCGCATGACGAAGTCAACAAACCAGAAACCCCCGGGCACCAGCCCAGGGGTTTTGATCCGCCAGAAGAAGTAGCCGCTTCCGCTGGCGGGGCTCCGTGTTCACGGAACCAGATACACACAAGATCTGGCTCCAGTATAGAAGGCCACCTTCATGAGCCGCAAGACGCTGTGCGACGGCATCGGACTATCGACCGGCAGAGCCCCGCGGGATACTTCCCATAACACGAGATACTCGCCATACCAACGCTTTATGCGGGCATGCCGATGACCACTGCGAGTCAGCCGGCCGCCCAGAAGGCCACGCCGGATGTAGTTTGGAAGCGACTGGCCCCGATGATCGCCGCACCCGGGCGCGCCCAGATGAGGCTCTACGACGCCCGGACCACCAAGTTTTCTGACACCGCGCGCCTCACCGACTCTGTTCCCACGCGTCCGGCCGCCGTGTATCTCTACGCCAAGGGCCGCACGGAAATGCTGGTCTTGGACTTCGATATCAAAGAGTACGGCGCCGCACGCGCCCATGCCGATTTCAACACAGCCGCGGCCTGGCTCTCGGAGTGCGGTGCAGCCATCATCTCCGACCGCTCCACCAACGGCGGACGTCACCTGCTGTGTCCCTTAGCCATCGGCGTCTCCGCAACCTGCGACGAAATCAGCAGTCTCGTGCGGCTTCTCGCGGCCCGGCTTCCCACCCTCGACATCACCCCAGCGACCAACGCACGCACGGGCTGCATCAGCGTGCCCGGGTCTCCCGACAAGTACGGCAGCTACCGCCGACTTGACGGCACCCTCGATGCCGCTGTCGAAGCGCTCACGACACGATCAGCGCCAGAGCTCATCCCTCGACTCCTGATGCTGCTCGGCGCGCTCAAGGCATCGCCACGCCACACGTCGACCAGACTACCTACACCCCTACATCCGGCGCCGGTAGAGGCCTACGTCGACGGCGTCGGCGATGATCAACGCCTCGCGCCGGCCTACCGGCGCACGAGGCCCCTTCCCGACGACGTCGCGGACTTCGCCGCCAATGGAACCCTGTCGCCCTCGCGGCCCACATGGCGCTCGAACCACGAGGCCCGCATGTCGGTCGTCGTCCACGCCGTGGCCCGCGGCTTCAGCCTGCGAGACCTCCAGAGCCAGGTGGCAACCGGAGCCCCATGGCACGACGGCCTCGGCGCGGCGTACGCCCGCTACCGTCACCGCGCCGACCTAGCCATGACTCGCGACTACAGCAAGGCCTTGAACTGGTATGTCACCAACGTCGTAAAGTCCTCTCCCCCGCGGCACAAAGAGAAGAACTACACACCGGGGGGTAGGGCGGAGGGGTGGCGCGGACCGAAGAATCTTCGGGAATGGTTGGCAAACGCACTGGTGTGGGCTGATGCAGAGTTCTCCGGGCAGCGGTATCGGTGGACAGTGCACGCCGTGCTGCAGTGCCTTGCTTTCTACGCCCATGTTGCCGGAGAACACCGATCAGGTGCCTGGCTGGTGGGTGTCGGCGGGCGAACCCTGTCACTGGGCAGCGGCCTTCTCAGCGAGGACACCGTGTGGCGGGTGCTGGCAGACCTGCGTGACCGGCCGGGGGCGCCCTTGATTCTCGTACGGCGTGCGATCGGTACCGAAGCAGACCACTACGCATTGACCATGCACAACGTCGTCACCGCGGACCCGATTCGGGCGCAGCGAGTCCGGGTTGAGGCCGTCCACGAAGCTTGGAGCGTGCTGGGCCACCACCTGCGCCGCGTGTACGAGCTGGTGGCCTACCACGGCCTGGCCGGCAAGTCAGAGGTCTACGCCAGCGCGCGCGTGCCCCGCGCGACCGGCGATGCGATGGTCACCGCCTTACAGACCGCCGGGCTTCTGGCACCGGCAGGCTGGGGGACTGTCACGATAGGACCGGTCACCCTGGATGACATCGCTGCACGTCACCGGGTCGAGGAGGTTCGCCTCGAGCGACTCCAACGGCACCGGGCCGAACGTGCTGCGTGGAGACGATGGCTCGAGGAGCGCGAGCACGAGCGCAGCACTGCCCAGACCGTCGAGGGGGGACCATCACGGACCTTCGCACCCGCCGCGATCGGTGATGCGGACGCCGAAGAACACGCCGCATGGCAGCGATCCGTGATGGCGACTGGCCCGCCCGGCCGCGACGAGATCGACGAAGAACGAGTCGCCCTCGACATCATCGCCGACATTCTGGGCGGACGGCTACTCAGCCGCTAACCGCAGGGCCCCCAGCGTTACGACGCCCGCGCCTGAGGCTCATCCTGGTCGAGCAATGCCGTCATGGTCTGTCGAACCAGTTCGAACGGATCGACACCCTTGGCGTCAGCGACCGGCAGGATCTCGGTAAGGAGATCGGCGTACTGCCTGATCAAACTGGGGAGTCGCTTGCCGGCGCGCGCCGAGAGCACCTCGAGCTGATCCTCGCGGTAGCGAACCCGCAAAAAGGCGCTCATGTCGCGGGTTTCTGATCCCTGACGGCTCTTACGTCGCGCCGCATCGCCGAGGACGGCGGTGCGGGTCTCCTTCGCCATCGCTGCTCCCCTATCTCTGGATCAGGGTTGAGCCATACTTTCCGGAAACCGTCAAGTCATTTCCGAAATCGCTCACCGTGATCTTCAGTCCAATACGAGGTGATCAAAGGCCGTTCTTGTGCTGTGCTCTAGCTTAAGCGATCGCGGTCGATTTCCGGAAAGAAGTCGCTGTCGGCGTGTCAGCGACCGTTCTTGATCCTGCTATACGGAAATTTTAGCCTTCAGGGCAGAAGATCTCTGCATATCCGCTAGAATTCTGCCGATGAGCGGCCCGGTGGGCTCGCCGTGGCCGGACGGTGCATACGGTGAGGTGATAAGCCCCTCAGGTCGCCGTGCCTACCTGGCCGGGCAAGCCGCGGCCCTGGCGCAGCGTACCCAGCGCTGGGCGACCGACCTCGCGAGCCGCGAGGACTCCCCCGTCGACAGCGAGCGAGGCCACATCGCCGGCCGCAAGGGCACCGCGTCGTGGTTTCTCATCGCCGACAGCTTCGAGCAGTACCTCGAGAGCACTGGCAGCTGGCCCCCAGCGACCAGCAAGCCCGCCCGAGATTTCGAGCAGCTACTCCTGCTTCAGGGCGCCGACCTCGAAGCATCCCGGCGCCGAGAACACGAGCTGCAGGCCACGATCGACCGGCTACTGCAAGATCGCGCCGAACTTCTAACCACCATTGAGTCGATGAGCCAGGTTGTCGCGGCACTGAGCAGAACATCGAAAGCCCTACCGCCGGCCGGCTAGCCGACCGGCCTGTTTAGCGCGCGACCGCGTCATGGCTCCGCTTGGGCGGCTAAGGTGTGGAAGCACAGTGTCCGAAGGAGGGCGATGGCCCGCTACAGCGCAGAATCCGGGACTTTCGGAAAGAGCTCCACACAGCGTGGAGTCGTCGTCGTCCGGAGCGCCAAGACCGGGATGCACAAGTTCGATAAGCAGCGCAGGGCGCTCCTCCCCCGCCGAGACCCCAGGGGTATCCGGCACAAGGTTCTGCTTGAGGTAAGGGGCGACTCCACCACGGGTTCCGAGATCACGGTGGTCAAGACCCTCAAAGATCTCCTGCCCCGTCGCCAGGGCACGACTCGAGCGGAGAAGACGTGGGGCGCCGATGAATTCGCCGAATCCGTCCTGTCAGCCTTGAGGGGCATTCTGCAGGCACGCCTGGGCAGCCTTGCTAACGCCGACATCGATATCCACACCCTTGGTTCGCCCAGGGACGTCGCGGAATGGCTCGCCAGCGCCCTACCCGCGAGCCACCCGTTCGACGAATTTACTGGCCCGTTTTACGACGTTGATGGGGTCGCCCGCCGCCTGCGCACCACAGCTGCTGACGTCCGCAAGCGTGTCGAGCACAGCAAGCTCCTTGCATGCCCGACCGCGGAAGGAACGGTGGTGTTTCCGACCTGCCAGTTCAATCCCGACGGCAGCAGCGTCGCAGGCCTGGCTCACATCCTCGACACGATGACCAGCGCCACGACAGACCGCTGGCAAGTCGCACTGTGGATGAATACACCGGTCGACGAGCTGAACGACCGCACGCCCGCGCAGGCACTCCAGTCCGGAGACACCAAGATCGTCCAGGAGTTTGCTGAGCACACCGCCGCTCGATGGCGCCGGTAGGCCGCCGAAGGCTTGGGTTACGAAAACCTACGGCCGACCTCACCGGATTCCCTGTACGGCGGCTCCGAAAGGGCGGAGAACTCTACCGCGCCCATCACCGCGACTTCGGGGCATGGTGGTTTGCTAGCGACACCGGGGGGCGATTCAATCTGGACGCGCCTAACGGCACCTGCTACCTGGCCGTCGACGAAGAAACGGCGTTGCGCGAGCGCCTCGGCCCCACCACCGGCGTGGTTTCCCATGGGTGGGCCGATGAAACACGAGTCTCGACCCTCGCCGTACAACGCGGCGGCCGCGTTGCGGACACCTGCCACACAAAAGCCACACGGTTTGGCATGACCCGCGAAGTCGCCACCTACGCCGGCCGCGGCTACGCCCTGACCCGCCTGTGGGCCAACAAATTCTACGACTTCGGACTGCGCGGCATCGTCTACGAGTCGAGATTCACCACCATCGCCCAGGCCAACGCCTACGCCGTATTCGACGCCGAAGGTGCCAAACCTTGGCCCGAGGACCCCAGCCCCACACTCGGTGCGGAAGCGTGCCGTCGCGCCGGGCTCACGGTCCTGCCGCCGCCCTCGACCGGCACGCTGCGAATCGTTCCGTAACAGCCGCCAGTCGAGGGGTTCAGATCTGCACCGTCCGAGCGGACGTCGGACCCGCTCTGCTGAGCAGAAGGCACCCAGGCACCCACTCCCCCATCGAAGCCACACCGACCTCTGAAACACCGTGCGGCGCAGCACATTTCTGTCCGGATAAGCAGCGCGGCATCCGACGCAGGGTCGCCTGGAATGGGCCAAACACCACCACGCCCATGCAGTACGGTGTCGTGTTATGTCACTGTGACGGAATGCAGGTACGAATGTTAGCTCGGTGCGGACTCTCACGGGCGCCAGCTAACACCGCGAACAGTAAGCACCGCGCCTTTGCCCGGCGAGTCGGGTGTGACGCCTCTCCCCCACCGGGGCTTGCCACGGTGAGCCAGTCAGTCACGATCGAAGCGGCCACCCGCGGTCAACGCCTAGTGATGCACGGTGCATCACTAAGCCGAGCGCCCCTTTTCCAAAGGCGTGTCGTCGGGCCAAATGGCGCGGCCATCGTTATAGGTATCAGCGATCGTCTGAATCTGAGCCGCAAAGGCTTCTTCGGTGAATTGTCGCAGCGAGTACGCTCGGCCGGTCGTGGCGCGGACCAGGCGGACGGCGGCACGAGAGAGCGCCAAGAGTTCTGCGCTGACATTGACGGTCGTGCGCCCGGGTCCGACGGACGGATCGTCACCCCCTGTCGGTCGGTCGTGTGTCTGACGTGTCATGCCGCGACAGTCCTGCGGTTGAACAGGCCAAGTGAGTCGGCGAGGTAATCCTTGACGACACGGTAATCCTCACTGATCCCACGGGCCCGGTATCCATACAGCGGCAGGGGAGTGGCGTTGACGAACGCCTCGTCAACAATGCCGGCACGCCGCACACCAGGGGTAACGAGTGTGTCGTAAAGCTCCCGTAGATCTTCCATCTGGTCGATGTAGACGCGGCCCGCGTTTTCAGGCGGCACCACGCACGGCACGATCGCTAACAGGCGCAAATCCATGCGGTACGTCTCGCGCAGGATATGCAGCTGCTGCTCCAAGTCGGGAATACCGCGGCTCTCCTTGTAGGCAGGCTTCGTGCACGCGATGACGCCCCATCCACCGGCACTCGTGTCGCGCTCGCTGACGCTCGTGGCGAGGATCCCCGCGACCACAAGGGTCGACATGGTTCCCGGGCAATCGATCAAGGTGACGTCGACCGGATCGGCTTGGGCGAGGGCGTTGCGCAGTCGCAGCACTCCACCCTGGTCGGCGGCCAGCTCGATCATGATCTTGTCGAGCGTGGAGCGCCGTGCCGGCACGAGTGTCAAGTTCGGGATCTCGCCCACGATCGGCTCATCGTCGGCATCGACTCCCTTGATGACGCGGCCGGGAAGCTCGACCTCTGCCAGGCTCGCTTCGTTGCGAAGGATGTCTGCCACGGTCTTGCCGTGGGTGTCTTCGTAGCCCAACCAGGTGCTGGCGTTGGCCTGGCTATCCAGGTCGACAATGCGGGTCCGCAGCCCCTCCAGCGCGAGTTGCGTACCTAGGGTCACAACCGTGGTGGTCTTTCCTGTGCTACCTGCCAGGCTGGCGAAGGCGTAAGTCGTGCCCATGCGTAGTGCTCCTTTTGGTGTCGGGCTAGACCAGATGGTGGCGGCCATGGTTTAGGTGCGAAGCTCGGTCTGATGGCGGTTTTACGGATAGTGATGCACCGTGCATCGGTAACGCTAGAGGAGTGGCGCCGCCGGGCTCGGGCACCTGCTGAGCGGCCGCGAGTGAGCTCGGCGTCCGGACGGGATGCGCTGCGCTCGACCATCCGCGCCATGCTGCTGACTCGGTGATGCACCGTGCATCACCACCTGGTGGCCGCGGGCGGGCGGGCGGTGATGCACCGTGCATCAGAGGAATCTGGGACAGTGATGCATGGTGCATCATACTCGAGCTATTCGCCATCACTGCAGGTGGAGAGGGGTTCACTGGGGCCCCCGTTGCCATTTGCCCCGCCTGTAGCCGCCGCGATGCGCTCGAGCTCCCATGGGGTAGGGGAGTAACCCGCGCGATCCTGCAGCAGCTGAACATAGGCGACATCGAGGTGATCCCACCGGTTCCGTGCCTTGTCTGCGGCGTGTAGTTCGAATGCTGCGACCGCACATGCCCAGGCAACTTCAAGCTGGCATTTCAGCGTCACCGCCGCGCTGGCAGCAGCGCGGAACGTCCCGACATCGGAATATTCGGCACTGGAAAGACCCGCAGAACGGCTGAGATCGAAGGCGAGCTTCCATCCGGCCTGACTGCCGCCGAGCGCGGCAATCCCGGATGCATATTGGCCGGCCAACAGCGGCAGCAGTTTCTCCCGTGGCGGGGGACTGGCAACCAGGCGCGGGCACACCAGCAGCCGCGCTCGACTCGCGGCGGTGCGCTGTCGAGCCGGCGCGCCGTCCCTTGCGGCGCCCGTCTGCGGAGCCTCGCGCTGCGCTGGCTGGACGGCAGCCGGGTAATACACCAGGCCGCCCTGGAGCTCGTCAATCGCTCCAACGACCCGCTGTCCCGCTACCATGGCAGGTGATTCGATCGCGTATTGCTGATAATCAGCACCAAAACGTTCGCGGGGATTGATGATCTCAACCCCTTCGGATGCTGCGCGCTGGCGCGCGCGACGCTCTGCGAGCACGCGCTCAGCGGCGCGCTTAAGTGTCGCGCCCGTGGCCACGAGATCGCAGGCAGCTACTTGATCGGCTCGCCGACTGTCGGAGTCCTGCTCGTCCTGGACGTCTTGCTGCCACGGCCGACGGGGACCATAGGGCAGTTTGCCGGCCAGCTCGGCTGCCTCGGTGTGTTTGATCTTGCCGCTCTCCACTGCCGCACGCACCTCGGGGCACAGCAGAAGCAAGTTCAGTCTCCGCGACACCGTGGACTGGTTCACGCCGAGCTTGCCGGCAATGTCGCGCTGACTGAACCCGGCCTCGCTGTATCGCGCGAACACCTCCGCCTGTTCAAACTCGGTAAGGTCCTCACGGCCAAGATTCTCGATGGTCATCGCATCGAGATCGCCACCGTCGACCATCGCTGAGTCATCAATGACCGCCGGAACCGTGGCCAGGCCGGCCTCAAGAGCAGCCGCCCGTCGACGGTGCCCGTAGATGATCACATAGCGGGTCGCAGGCTCCAACGACGGCTCGAGCTCTGGACGGGCCCGGACGAAAGCCGCACGACTGACAACAAGGATCGGAACCTGCACGCCTGCAGCCCGCACCGAGCCGACCAACTCGATCCATCGCGGGTTGTCGGGCTGCGGTACGGATCGAGTGGGAGCGTTGTAGGGGTGCGGGGCAATCGCCTCCGTGGGCGCATTGATGAACCGCTGACCGTCTGCTGCAGCCAGCGACGCCAACCCCGCGGTGATCCCACCCGCTAAGTCGATGTCTTGTGCGGCCGCAAGGAATTCCGACGTCTCTGGACCGCCCGCGAAGCGGGCAAGCTTATTCGCGGTCTTACGAGCGCCCGCCCGCTTCGCCGCGGTCACATTTCCTGTTGCCATCCAACACTCCCAACATGCAATACATGTACTCGGTCACCTTAACGGGATGGACACTGATCCGCAGCGAACAACACGCGGCTAGTGGGTGAGGTTGCCGCGTTTAGTGCTTCTCCCGCGCAGGTGATGCACCGTGCATCACGCCCGGGGACGCCGACAGCGCGGTCGCCACTTCGGGGCCCAATCGGGTCGTCGTTTGGTCAGTCCTGGTCGGTACGATCCAGAACGGTCCTGGCCGCGTCGCGGATCCGCGCCACGGCGTCGTGGCGGACACCGGCCTGTTCGCCGATCTGACGCAGCGGCAGGGGCGGCTGATGGTCGTGAAGCAAACGCAGTATCTCGACGATCGTCGCGGTGGGATACGACGTCATCAGGCCTCGCTCGTGGATCGCCGCGGCTACTGCATCCCAGCGGTCGAGACGTTCGGCAGCCAGGGCCATGGCGCTGTCCTTGAGTTCTGCTTGCTCATCAGTCTTTTCGTACGGGGTGAACCGCCACAAGAGGGACAGAGCGTGGGTCGCGCCGACCAAGGCAATAGGGGGCACGCACGCGATTGCCGCCGCGAGCCAAGAGCCCACCGGCCAGACCGGCAGTGATCGATAAATCATCGCGTGGAGGGCATTGCCGCTCACGCTGACCGCTGCCCCAACGATCAGCAGGGTCCAGAAGTAGCGCCGCGCACTGCGCTGCTCGGGATACGCGGAGAAGGCCACCAGAGCCATCGTCGCCAGCACGATCGCACCATCGACGATCACCGGCCACAGCCAAGCGAGGTGCCCAGGCCAGACCGTACGCGCGGCGAGATCGCACAACGAGGCGAATGACAGCACGAAGCTCGCCGCCCCGATGAGGATCGTGATGGCCACCGCCGTCGTCCTGGTAAGACGGACCAGCGAGAGCCGGGCGGCTTGCTGTTGCATCCGGTCGCCAGCGGGGTGGGGAACAGCCGCGGAGTGGCTGTCCTCGTCAACGGGGCAGCCGACCGCTTCTGATGAGTCGCTCGCAGCGCTGATGCGCCCCCAGGCCAGCGGTTTTCCGATCACGGTCGTCATATGTGGTGCTCCAAGTCGGTTGGCGCAGATCTCCCGAGGGAAATGGGCTGGGTCAAGATTGGATTGGGCGGCACGGCAGGCCCAACGACACGTACATTCGCGCACTGTGGGGGCGGAGGTCCACCAGCAACGCCAACTTCGCAGTCAGCAGCTGAGACGGGTCGCCCTAGGAGCCGAGCCAGGGGCCGCCGCCCGAACCCTGGGGAACATATGATCGAACAGTGGAGCGTCGGCTCAAACGGACACTGAAGGGCTACGCCGAACCAGGCCCGCCTGAGCGATGCCCTGCGGGGCATCCCTTTCGCGGCGTTCGTCGAGTCCTCGTCGGACCCAGCAATGCGCCAACTGCGCACGGCTTGGCATCGGGCCGCATCGCAGCTTTACCTGCCAGAGGTGTGGGCGCACGGTGTACGACCCGGAACCGACCTCGGCGTGCAGCTTCGTCGCCCTCGACGGACGGAGCGTGCCCCCGGGGGATACGGCGTGATTTTGGTTGTGGTGGTGGCTGTTGGTGCTGG
>NZ_VBSB01000015.1 GCF_013337765.1 Mycolicibacterium sphagni | reverse complement strand
CCGGCCGCGATATCAAGGCCGGTCGGGTGTGGACCAACTGCTATCACGCGTATCCCGCGCACGCGGCATTCGGCGGTTACAAGCAGTCCGGCATCGGCCGGGAAAACCACAAGATGATGCTGGATCACTACCAGCAGACCAAGAACCTGCTCGTCTCGTACTCCAACAAGGCGCAGGGGTTTTTCTAATGAGTGATTTCGGCGCGCAATCCGCCGCTGAGCGATCGGAAACGCGCCGAAATCGCGGGGAGCAGGCGCCGCCGCGGGCGTTGATCACCGCGGCGGCCGCCGAGCTTCTGCACCGGCTGCGGGAGCGACATGGGCCACTGATGTTCCATCAGTCCGGCGGCTGCTGCGACGGGTCGTCGCCGATGTGCTACCCCGACGGGGAATTCATCGTCGGCGACCGGGACGTCCTGCTCGGCCTCCTCGAGGGTGCCCCGGTCTGGATCTCCGGCCCCCAGTTCGAGACGTGGAAACACACCCAGCTGGTCATCGACGTCGTTCCCGGCCGCGGCGGCGGTTTCAGCCTGGAAACACCCGAGGGCATGCGCTTCCTGAGCCGCGGCCGGGCCTTCACCGACGCGGAGAATGAGTTGCTGGCCAGCGCATTGCCGCTGACCGGTGCCGACTACGAGCGTGGTGAGCGGCTACCGGAACGGGCCGATCTGGTCGTCGCTGAGGCCGCTGACGCCTGTGCAATCCCTGGTCGGCACGCCGAAGCCGTTCAGCCGTAGTCGGCTTGGGGGCAAGTACCCTCATAAGGGTGATACCCCTGCCTCGGGCATGGCTGCTCACAAGTGCGTTGCTGGTCGGAACGGTGACCGGTCTGATAGCGGCCGTCGCGGCCACCGTCCTGGTCAAAACACCGGTTCGCCCCGATCTCGTGGTTGGCTTGGTGGTGGCGGTCCCCAGTGTGATCGGAATGCTGCTCATCCTGTTCTCCAGGCGGCGCTGGGTCACGTCCGCGGGGGCGTTCATCCTGGCGATGGCGCCGGGCTGGTTGGGGGCATTGGTTCTGGTTCAGGTGGTGTCCAGTGGCTGACAAGACGTCCCTCCCGTCGACGGAGCCGCACCACGCGCCGATCTTCGACACCGGACCGCACCCCGAGGTTCTGAAGTCGCTGACCGACGAACCCGAGGCGGAGATCTCGGGGCCGTCCATCGCATTCAGCGAATTGGAGAGCTTCGACACCGATGCGTTCCTGCACCCGGTCAACGGGTCGTTGCACGCGGAGCCGGTGGTGGTGCCGCCCGCGGCATCGGCGGCGACAGGGACGTACCAGTTCGTGAAGCGGTGGCAGTTCGTGTTCATCGTGGCCGCGATCTGGGTGTTGGCCGGCGCCGCCGGCCTGGGCTTGTACTTCTGGTGGTACACATCGCTGAACAAGACTCCGGCGGTGTTCTTCGTGCTGATCTACCTGATCTTCTGCTCGGTCGGCAGCATGCTGGTTTCCATGGTGCAGAACCGGCCGCCGGTAACGGCGCTGGCTATCGCGCTGATGTCGGCGCCACTGGCCTCGGTGGCCACCGCCGCGCTACTGCACGGTGCGTACTACTTCGAATGGATCGCGCGTCCGACGATAGGCTGACGACGTGACTCACTATGACGTCGTCGTTCTCGGAGCAGGTCCTGGCGGGTACGTCGCGGCGATCCGCGCCGCCCAGCTCGGGCTGAACACCGCCATCATCGAACCCAAGTATTGGGGCGGGGTCTGCCTCAATGTCGGTTGCATCCCGTCGAAGGCGTTGTTGCGCAACGCCGAGTTGGCCCACATCTTCACCAAGGAAGCCAAGACGTTCGGCATCAGCGGCGAGGCAACCTTCGATTACGGGGCCGCCTTCGACCGCAGCCGCAAGGTCGCCGACGGCCGCGTGGCCGGCGTGCACTTCCTGATGAAGAAGAACAAGATCACCGAGATCCACGGCTACGGGACGTTCACCGACCCGAACACCCTGTCGGTCGCCCTCAACGAGGGCGGTACCGAAACGGTCACCTTCGACAACGCAATCATCGCTACAGGGAGCAGCACCCGGCTGGTGCCGGGCACGTCGCTGAGCGAGAACGTCGTCACGTACGAGAAGCAGATCCTGTCTCGCGAGCTGCCGAAGTCGATCATCATCGCCGGCGCCGGCGCGATCGGCATGGAGTTCGCCTACGTGCTGAAGAACTACGGGGTCGACGTCACGATCGTCGAGTTCCTGCCGCGCGCCCTGCCCAACGAGGACGCCGAGGTCTCCAAGGAGATCGAGAAGCAGTACAAGAAGCTCGGCGTGAAGATCCTCACCGGCACCAAGGTGGAATCCATCACCGATGACGGCTCGACGGTCACCGTCACCGTGAGCAAGGATGGCAAGACCGAGGAGCTCAAGGCCGAGAAGGTGTTGCAGGCCATCGGTTTTGCGCCCAACGTCGAGGGCTTCGGACTCGAGGCCACCGGGGTGCAGTTGACGGATCGCAAGGCCATCGGCATCGACGACTACATGCGCACCAACGTGCCGCACATTTACTCCATAGGCGATGTCACCGGCAAGCTGATGCTGGCTCACGTTGCCGAGGCGATGGGCGTGGTGGCCGCCGAGACCATTGCCGGCGCCGAGACGCTGGCCCTGGGTGACTACCGGATGCTGCCGCGTGCCACGTTCTGCCAGCCGCAGGTGGCCAGCTTCGGTCTCACCGAGCAGCAGGCCCGCGACGAGGGCTACGACGTGAAGGTCGCCAAGTTCCCGTTCACCGCCAACGGCAAGGCGCACGGACTGGCCGACCCCACCGGATTCGTCAAGGTCATCGCCGACGCCAAGTACGGGGAACTGCTCGGTGGCCACCTGATCGGGCCGGACGTCTCCGAACTCCTGCCGGAGCTGACCCTGGCACAGAAGTGGGATCTGACGGTCAACGAGCTGACCCGAAACGTGCACACCCATCCGACGCTGTCGGAGGCACTCCAGGAATGCTTCCACGGTCTCGCCGGCCACATGATCAACTTTTGAGACCGACGCTGATCGCCGGTATCGGCGGACTGGTGGTCGGCCACATCCTGTGGCTGATCGGTATTTCCATCGCTACCAACGGCGAGGATGTCAGCTTCTGGGTGCTGATCCTGTCCGCGGTGATCGCGGTGCTGGCCGTCGTCATCGGGTTCCTGGCGTGGCGGAATTACCAGCGCAAGCGGATGGTGTGGGCGGCGTTTCTGGGTTGCGTGCCGGTCTCGCCGGTGATTTTCACGTTGATTGTGCTCGGGGTCACCTACCTGTAGACGGCATGTCTGCGTATCTGCCAGCCGTTCGCCAGGTGCGTTTCAGGTTTTCTGAAGCATCGCGGCTTCCACTGTCTGTAGAACCTGTGCCAGTGCTGGCACGCAGCTGAAAACGGGGGAAGAATGGCTGATTCGGCGCGCTCGTCGCGCACTAAAATCCTGTTGGCGCTGGCCGGTGGCGGCGCCGTCGTGGCGATGGCCGGGCTGACCGTCGCGTTTGATCAGGGCGCCTCGCCGGTGTTGCCCGCGGTCGCCGCGCCGATTCTTCCCGGCCCAATGACCCAGGGCGACACCGTGACAACGACGATTGCGCCAGCGACTTTGGCCACCGCCAAGGCGGCCCCTGCGGTCAAGGCTAAACACTTCGGCGAGTAGACACCGAGCTCGGCTCGCTGATCGGAGACGATCGATCGGGAACCGACATAGTCTTCGTCGGAGAGGTCCGGGGCGTTCCTGGAGCCGAAAGCAATGACGGCGGCGCAGCCACCGAAGAACAACACCGGGACCGCAATGACGGCGACGAGCACCAACAGCCATACCCGGTGTTTGGGCGACCCCGCCACGGTGGCCGCCGTCCACTGCCGGCCATCCCAATAGCGTTGTCCCGGTCCGCCCCACGGGTCCGGGTACCAACCTGGCAGCATCAGTCCGGAAAGTCCATCGGAACACGCAACGTTGCCAAGATCGCGGCGATCGCGTCGTAATGCCCTGCCAGAGCGCAGAATTCGATCATCTGCTCGCGAGTCAGGTGCGCTGACAGGTCGGCGAAGGTGTCATCGGTGAGGTCCCGGTTGAGCACGAACTCGTCGACCGCCGTGAGCAGGGCACGCTGACGGTCGGTCAGGCCCTCGGCGGTTGAACCGGCAAAGATCTTGTCCTGCAACGCAGAATCGACCCCGCGACTCTTGGCCAGCCTGCGGTGCTGCTGCAGTTCGTACTCCGACTTGCGCAGGTGGCCCACCCGCAGAATCACCAGCTCCTTGTCGCGCTTGGGCAGCTTGCCCCAGTTCAGCAGGACGCCCGAGTACGGCAGAAACGACAGGAACAGCAGCTTGTGCTGACCGAGGACGTTGAACAGGTTCATCTGCGGGGCGCGAATCGAGCGGGCACCCACTCGGGCGATGGCCCAGTTGATCAAGCCGAGTTCGCGTCGGCCGCCGGGCGGAATGCGTTGACCCATCATGACTCCTTGACCAAATAGGGCGACACCGTGCTGCGGTGCTCGTCGAGATCCAGCGCCCGGCCCAGGGCGGGGAAGGCGCGCTGGGGGCAGTTGTCGCGTTCGCACACCCGGCAGCCGGCGCCGATCGGTGTCGCGCTGTCCGACGAGAGGTCCAGGCCCTTCGAGTAGACCAGCCGGCTGGCGTGCCGGGCCTCGCAACCCAGGCCGATCGCGAACGTCTTGACCGGCTGACCGTAGCGGGACGCGCGCCGTTCGACGGTCCGTGCTACCCACATGTAGTTCTGGCCGTCGGGCATCTGGGCGATCTGCACCAGGATCTTGCCCGGGTTGGCGAAGGTCTCGTAGACATTCCACAGCGGGCAGGTTCCTCCCGCGGAGGAGAAGTGAAAACCGGTGGCGGACTGGCGTTTCGACATGTTTCCTGCCTTGTCCACTCGGACGAACGAGAACGGCACGCCGCGCATCGAGGGCCGCTGCAGCGTCGAGAGCCGGTGGCAGATCGTTTCGTAGCTGACCTGGTAGAAGGCCGACAGCCGCTCGATGTCGTAGCGGAAGTTCTCGGCCATGTGGTGGAACTGGCCGTAGGGGAGCACGGTGGCCGCGGCGAAGTAGTTGGCCAGTCCAAGCCGCGCCAGCTTGCGGGATTCCTCGCTGGTGAACTTGCCCTCGTCCACCAGGCGGTCGATCAGGTCGCCGAACTCCAAATATGCCAGCTCGGTTGCCATTTTGAAGACCTGCTGACCGGAGGAGAGGTGATTGCTGATCTCCAGAGTGCGAGATACCGGGTCGTAACGGTGTAGCAGCGTGTCACCGAGATCGACGCGGCGGATGATGTGCACACCGTGCACCATGGTGAGCCGGTCGGAGAGCTCCCGTGGCAACTCGGCGCGGTGCATACGCATCCGGATGGTGAGATCCTCGGCGGCGGTGTCGAGTTCGTGTAGATAGTTCTGGCGTTGGTAGAAGTAGTCGCGGACTTCCTCATGCGGCATGGAGATCGATCCGGTGCCGCTGCCGCCGGTGTTGATGCTGAAGCGGTCCTCGGTCGCCGCCGCCAGCTGTGCGGTGGTGATCCGATAGCGGCGGTGCAGGTTGACGATCGCGCGGGCGACGGCGGGATGAGTGTTGACGATGTCCGCCACCTCGGTCATGTCGACGTCGAGATCGAGGTCGCGGTCCATCGTGACTTCCCGCAGTTCGGCCACCAGCCGGGTGTCGTCCTGGGATGCGAAGAACGTGGCGTCGACCCCGAATACCTCGGTGATGCGCAGCAGTACCGCGACCGTCAGCGGGCGGACATCGTGCTCGATCTGGTTGAGATAGCTGGGGGAGATCTCCAGCATCTGCGCCAGCGCAGCCTGGCTGAAACCGCGTTCGCTGCGCAGTTGTCGTATCCGGGAGCCGACAAATGTCTTGGACACCCTGCCCAGCCTACCGAGGGCTGCGAAGAGCGTCTTCGCAGCGTTGGCAAGGCAGGTTGGTTGGCATTCAACTGGCCCTTTGGCATGATCGCGCTGGGGTGGGGATGGGGAGAGGACGAGGCAAGATGAGTGCACCGCAGCGCACCGCGAACACCGGGTTGGCGAAGGTGCTGATGCCCGTCCCCGATCCGAATCCCGATGTCTTCGACCGGGAATGGCCCCTTCGCGTCGGCGATATCGACCGCGTCGGCCGGCTGCGACTCGACGCGGCCTGCCGTCACATCCAGGACGTCGGACAGGACCAGCTGCGCGAGATGGGCCAAGAGGAAACCCATCCGTTGTGGATCGTCCGGCGCACCATGGTCGACCTGATCCGCCCCATCGAATTCCACGACGTCCTGCGGATGCGGCGCTGGTGTTCGGGCACTTCGAATCGCTGGTGTGAGATGCGGGTCCGCATCGACGGTCGCAAGGGCGGGCTCATTGAATCCGAGGCGTTCTGGATCAATATCAACCGGGAGACCCAGGGGCCGGCGCGGATCTCCGATGACTTCTTGGACGGCCTGAAGCGGACCACCAGTGAAGGCCGGCTGCGGTGGAAGTCCTATCTGAGTGCCGGCGCGCGCCACGACGCCACCGAAATCCGCGACTTCCCGATCCGCGTCAGCGACATCGACCTGTTCGACCACGTCAACAACTCGGTGTACTGGAAGGTCGTCGAGGAGTTCCTGGCGCCTCATCCCGAGTTGTTCGAAGCCCCGCTGCGCGTGACCATCGAGCACGATGCGCCGGTGGCTTTCGGCGACAAGCTCGAAATTCTGGTGCACGTGTATCCGCCCGGGTCTACCGACAAGTTCGGTCCGGAGCTGACCGATCGCACTGTTAGAACGCTCACATACGTCGTGGGCGAGGAGATCAAAGCGCTCGCCGCGATCTTCCCGCTCTGAGCGACGCGGTTTAACAGTACAAGCGTACTGACCTGCGAAAAGGTGCTATCCGACGGTAACTTCTGAACCGGTTCAGGCGAGGACGACCTTCGCAATCTTTGCAAACTCATCGGTGCTGTTGGCGAAAATTGGCACTCACAACGGCTTGAACTGCACTAATGATGCGAGGCATGCTCGTGTAAGCACACAAGCTCAGCTGCATTGGCGTTAACAGTTTACTTCCCGTCAAGGTGGCACCTCGATTGAGAAGGAGTAGGCATGTCCACCGTTGGCCAGCCGAAGACCGCAGACGAAATCCAGCGCGACTGGGACACCAATCCCCGCTGGAAGGGCCTGACCCGTACCTACACCCCGGCCGACGTCGTCGCGCTGCAGGGCAGCGTCGTCGAGGAGGCCACCCTGGCCCGCCGCGGCGCCGAGGTGCTCTGGAACCAGCTGCACGACATGGAGTTCGTCAACTCGCTGGGCGCGTTGACCGGCAACATGGCCGTCCAGCAGGTCCGCGCCGGCCTGAAGGCCATCTACCTGTCGGGTTGGCAGGTCGCCGGTGATGCGAACCTGTCCGGCCACACCTACCCCGACCAGAGCCTCTACCCGGCCAACTCGGTGCCCCAGGTGGTGCGCCGCATCAACAACGCGCTGCTGCGCGCCGACCAGATCGCCAAGGTCGAGGGCGACACCTCGGTGGAGAACTGGCTGGCCCCGATCGTCGCCGACGGCGAGGCCGGCTTCGGTGGCGCCTTGAACGTGTACGAACTGCAGAAGGCCATGATCGCCGCCGGTGTCGCGGGCTCGCACTGGGAAGACCAGCTGGCCTCGGAGAAGAAGTGCGGCCACCTCGGTGGCAAGGTGCTGATCCCGACCCAGCAGCACATCCGCACCCTGACCTCGGCCCGTCTCGCGGCTGACGTCGCCGACGTGCCAACCGTGGTCATCGCCCGCACCGACGCCGAGGCCGCCACGCTCATCACCTCCGATGTCGACGAGCGCGACAAGCCGTTCGTCACCGGTGAGCGCACCGCCGAGGGCTTCTACCGGGTGAAGAACGGACTCGAGCCGTGCATCGCGCGCGCCAAGTCCTACGCGCCGTACTCCGACCTGATCTGGATGGAGACCGGTACCCCGGATCTGGACCTGGCCCGCCGCTTCGCCGAGGGCGTCAAGAGCGAGTTCCCAGACCAGATGCTGGCCTACAACTGCTCGCCGTCGTTCAACTGGCGCAAGCACCTTGACGATTCGACCATCGCCCGGTTCCAGAAGGAGCTCGGCGCCATGGGCTTCAAGTTCCAGTTCATCACCCTGGCCGGCTTCCACGCCCTGAACTACTCGATGTTCGATCTGGCTTACGGCTACGCCCGCAACCAGATGACCGCCTACGTCGAGCTGCAGGAGCGCGAGTTCGCCGCCGAGGAGCGCGGCTACACCGCGACCAAGCACCAGCGTGAGGTCGGCGCCGGCTACTTCGACCGGATCGCCACCACCGTGGACCCGACCAGCTCGACGACCGCGCTCGCGGGCTCGACCGAAGAGGGTCAGTTCCACTAATCCCCCTGCCGCCAATAGCCCTGCCGCGAGCAGACGCAAAGGTCCCCTCCACCACCGCGTGTTGGGGACTTTTGCGTCTGTTCGCGCGTCTAGTAGAAAGAGTCCTCGTGAGCATTCAACGAGTTGGTGTGGTCGGTGCGGGACAAATGGGCTCCGGCATCGCCGAGGTCGCAGCCAAGGCAGGCGCAGACGTCGTCGTCTTCGAACCGACCGAGGAACTCCTCGCCGGCGGCCGCAACCGCCTCACCGGTTCGCTCGAGCGGGCGGCGAGCAAGGGCAAGCTCACCGAGGCCGATCGGGACGCGGCGCTGGCCCGGCTGACGTTCACCACCGATCTTGCCGACATGTCCGATCGTCAGCTCGTCATCGAGGCGGTCGTGGAGGACGAGACCGTCAAGGCCAAGATCTTCGGTGCACTCGACCGGATCATCACCGACCCCGACGCGGTGCTGGCGTCGAACACCTCGAGCATCCCGATCATGAAAATCGCTGCGGCCACGCAGAACCCGAGCCGGGTACTGGGCCTGCACTTCTTCAACCCGGTACCGGTGTTGCCCTTGGTCGAAGTGATCAACACGCTGGTCACCTCCGATGGGGCCGTCGCCAGGGTCGAGCAGTTCGCCAGCGAGGTCCTCGGTAAGAAGGTGGTGCACTGCGGCGACCGTTCCGGATTCGTCGTCAATGCGCTCCTGGTGCCCTACCTGTTGTCAGCCATCCGGATGGTCGAGGCCGGCGTTGCCACCATCGAGGATGTCGACACCGCGATCGTCGCCGGTCTTTCGCATCCGATGGGGCCGTTGCGGCTCTCGGACCTCATCGGTCTCGACACGATGAAGCTCATCGCCGACTCGATGTACGCCGAACTCAAGGACGCGCATTACGCCCCGCCGCCGCTGCTGCTGCGCATGGTCGAGGCCGGGTTGTTGGGCAAGAAGTCCGGACAAGGCTTCTACACCTACTGACACTGGCCCGCCCCCGCGCCTTGTGCATTTCCCAGAAGGATTGACTAGGCTCCTGGTTTTGGTCGGGGGGCCGTTGCAGCAACACCGCTTTTCGCGGTACCCGACCATGTAAGTAGGAAGCTGGAAGGTATCTGTTGATGGTGGACGTAGACGCGAATTTGACTCCTTATTACGAGGAATCACAGTCGATCTACGACGTCTCTGACGACTTCTTCGCACTCTTTCTCGGCCCGACGATGGGCTACACCTGCGGCTACTACGAGCGCGACGATATGACGCTCGAAGAATCGCAGAACGCCAAATTCGACCTCGCGCTGGGCAAGCTCAACCTGGAGCCCGGCATGACATTGCTCGATGTCGGCTGCGGCTGGGGCGGCGCCCTCGAGATGGCCGTGCAGAAGTACGACGTCAACGTCATCGGCATCACGCTGAGCACAAACCAGTCGGAGTTCGCTCGCAAGCGCCTGGCCGCACTCGACACCAACCGCTCGATCGAGGTGCGGCTGCAGGGTTGGGAGGAATTCGACGAACCGGTGGACCGGATCGTGAGCATCGGCGCCTTCGAAGCGTTCAAGGTCGAGCGGTACCCGCTGTTCTTCGAGAAGGCTTACAACCTGCTGCCTGCCGACGGCCGCATGCTGCTGCACACGATCCTGGCGCACACCCAGAAGTTCTTCCGGGACAACCAGATCAAGGTCACCATCAGTGATCTGAGGTTTATGAAGTTCATCGAGAGCGACATCTTCCCCGGCGGGCGGCTCCCCGCGGTCGAGGACATCGAAGCGCTCGCCGCCGATTCCGGCTTCGCCCTGGAGCGCATCCACCTGCTGCAGCAACATTACGCGCGCACGCTGGACATGTGGGCTTCGAAGCTGGTGGCCAACCGGGACGAGGCGATCGTCATCACCTCGCGGGAGATCTACGACCGGTACATGAAGTACCTGACCGGCTGCGCGGACTTCTTCCGCCGCGGAATCACCAACATCGGCCAGTTCACCCTCGTCAAGGGCTGACCGTCAGGCCTGCGCGAGCCGCTTCTTCTCGGCCTCGACGTCGAAGTCGGCGGGCGGCCAGGACAGCTTCATGCTCTTGAGCGCCTCGATCAGCAACTCGTTGATCGCCAGGCGGCTGTACCACTTCTTGTCACACGGGATCACGAACCACGGCGCGTGATCGGTCGAAGTCCGGTCCAGCACAGCCTGATAGGCCTCCTGGTAGGCCGGCCACAGCAGACGTTCGGTGACGTCCCCCGGGTTGTACTTCCAGTATTTGTCGGGCCGGTCGAGCCGCTCGGCCAGCCGGCGTCGCTGCTCGTCGAGGGAGACGAACATCGCGCACTTGACGATCGTGGTCCCGGAGTCGACGAGCTCTTTCTCGAAGGCGTTGATCTCGTCGTAGCGCGGTTCCCACACGTCGCGCGGCACGAGGTCGTGCACCCGGACCACCAGCACGTCCTCGTAGTGCGACCGGTCGAATACTCCGATCTGGCCGCCGGACGGGAGCGCCTTGCGGATGCGCCACAGGTAGTGGTGGGCGCGCTCTTCTTCGCTCGGAACGCCGAAACTTGTGTAGCGGATGCCCATTGGGTCGCCGGCCCCCACGACATGCTTGACGATGCCGCCCTTGCCCGCGGTGTCCATGCCCTGCAGCACCAACAGCAGGGAGCGGTTGTCGCCGGACTTCCCGTTGGCGTAGAGCATCTCCTGCAGGCCTGCGAAGCGCACGTTGCGCTCGGCCTGCACCGACTCCCAACCGTCTTTGTCGCTGGAGTAGCCGGGGCTGGAGTTCGGGTCGATGTCGGCGACCTTGCTACCCGGGCGGAACTTCAGGATCTTGCGCGGCTCGTGGGTCCATTCAGACGGCAGATCGGTCATAGCCGACGACACTAGTCGGCAACGCCGGGTATCAGTTGTGGTCGCCGGACGCGTGTTCGTCGGAGCCGAACCACTTCCGGTAGGCGTCGCTCGGTCAGCCACATGATGTGGGCCGGGATGAGGGCGACCGCTGCGGCGGCCCCAACCAGACCAACATGGACTTGGACCACAGCAGGTCCACGAAACTGCGCAGTCCTGGCGTGGAGTCCGCGTGGTCCTCGTGGGGAACCAAGATCTGCAGGCCGGCATCCAGAGTCGGCTGCGAAAAGTCAAAGCACCGTTCACGTTCGGCGGTGATCGACAGTCCGCCTGCGGCGATATCGGCATTGCCCTTGATTCTCGGTGACGAACGGAGATATCGGATACACGGCCAGAGTCACCGTGCGTTCCTGCGCGGCAGTGGGCGTGACCGCTGACGGATTCTAGAGCGGTTCGGCGAAACCGTTTCAGCTCCAGGTATTTGACGCCCGCCCTTGGCTGCGCGCCGGCACGACGGGAACCGGTGCCTGGTGCGGGCTGAACAACGCAAGCGCCGCGATGGTGGCGTCGTCGATCAAGTCTTGGATCCGTCCGCCCCGTTCCAGGGTCAGCGCGGTCAGTTCCCGCAGCCCACCGATGAACATGATCGCCTGCGATCGTGCGACCTTCTCGTAGCCCGCCGCGCGGTGCAACGGAGTGTCGCTGAAGCTCTGGATCAGATGGATATACGCCTCGGTCACTTCCAGCTTGTGCTGGCGTGCCGCGTGGCCGAGACCCGGTGTCTCACGAATCCAGCTCAACATCACCGCCGACTGCGGTGCGGCGTTTTCGATCCAGGCGCGTACCGCCTGCGCGATCTGAACCTCCCACGGCGCTTCGATGTCGATGGCCGCGCGGATGGAGCGAATTCCCTGGGTGTTGATGTGGGTGAGCAATTCGACAAGGCAGGCTTCGCGGTCGGCGAAGTAGTCGTAAAAGGTGCGGCGCGACGTCTTGGCTCGACGAACGATGTCGGTCACCGTGGTGGCCGGGTAGCCAACCTCCTCGATCGAGGCAGACAACGCTCCGATGAGGCGTTGACGAGGCGTCTCATCGGAGCCGTCAGGCGAGTGTCCGAGATTCACGGCGCCCCCCAGGCATGCATGCGTGGGGGGATCGTAACCCGCGTCGACAGGGACCGGTCGGCTCTTGGTGCCCTCATCGCGAGCACGGACCGGGTGGGTGGACGGGTGGTCTACGACCTCACTCGGTACCGCGCTTGCGCCTCGTCAGCAGGATGAACCCGACGCCGGCCAAGGCCAGCACGCCCGCGCCGGCGGCGACGCTGATCAGCAACGTCTTGTTCTTGTCGATCCAGGAGGCCTTCTCGGCTGCGGTCAGTTTGACGTTGTAGCCAGGCAGCGGTTCCTGTGCCGGCGGATTGATGCCGGGAATGGTTTGGGTTTGGTTGATGACGAACAGCGCCTCGCCTTTGTCGGTCTTCGACCACTGTCCCCATGCCGGGATCTCTTCGTCGAGCAACACTTTGGTGGTGCCGTTGACAGCGGGATCGGCGCCGAGGTCGGTCAGCGTCTTCACCCGGAACGGCGCGGACGTTCCCCGGTCGAACTTCACCTGGACGAGAACGTTCTTCTGCGTGTTCAGCGACGCCGGCGGCTGGGGTGGCACCTGCCCGGGGGCGGGCTCGTATCCACCGCCGGAGAAGCTGCCCACCGACAGGTTGGTCGCCGGCCCGGAGTCGGGGCGCGTCATGGCGGTGAAGTTGTAGACGCCCGTGCTGGGAACGTTCAGCGCGGCTCGCTGGAGCGGCGGCACGGTGAAGACCTGAGGTTGGCCGCCCGAGGTGTACACCACGCTGAGCGGTGTGCGGTACGGGTTGGTGAACACCGGACGGTAGAACCGGTCGTAGAAGATCCAGCCCGAATTCCACAGTGCCACAGGACTGCTCAAACTCAGCCCGGTGGTGAGCGACGAGGTGCTGACCGTCGACGAGATCGATTCCTGGTAGGTCGTGACCTCCTCCGAGGTCATCTGGGTGGACGTCGTGGTCGTCACCTCCGAGCCCGACGCCGTCTTGACGTCTGGCTGCGGGGCCTGCGGACCCCGGGGTGTCGGCTCGGATGCGTTACCACCGTTCCCGGTGTTGGGTCCCGCGCCGGGCACTTCGTTCGTGCCGCCGCCGGAGGGTTCGTTGCCGCCGCCGGAAGGCTCCTCGTGCGTACCGCCCGGTTCTTCGTGGGTGCTGCCGGGTTCGTCGTGGGTGTCTCCGCCGGACGGCTCCTCGTCGCCGCCGCTCGGCTCCTCAACGCCTCCGCCGGATGGTGCCTCAACGCCCCCGCCCGAGGGCCCCTCGCCGCCGCCTCCGCTATCCCCGCCACCGTCGTAGCTGCTGCCACCGTCGTCGCCGTCGTACGGATCGGCAGCGCTGACGGGAGCGCCAGCAAACACCGTGCACAACGACACGGCTACTGCGGCAACGACGCCTGCTGGCTTGCGATACGCGAAACTGTCGGTTCCCACCCTGATTCCCCTTTGATCGAAACGCTCGCTATCTGAACCCGAATGACCTTCATGCATGGTTCGGCCGCTTTCCATTCGTGGTTTGCCTGGTAGCAACGGGGTGCGGCGCGGCTGACCTCGTTCGATCGTGTCTCGGTTGGCGCATGCGGACTCGCCGTTGAATTGGCATGTCGCCCAAGATCGTTGCGGAAGGCGCTGAAATTGCCGGCATTTGGACCGGCGGCTCGGCACATTCCGGGATCGCGGGAGGGACGCTATCAATCGGCAGCTCCGTTGGCGCGGAAAGACATCCGTGCAACCTGCATGAATTGGTATGACTTGTACCAATCCTCGAACGGCCGATTCCGTGTTCGCCCAGCGTCGCGCGTGCGCTCCAGTTAACATCATCCGGCATTGGATGAGTGAGTCTGGGGGATGAATGGGCGGGCGAACCTGCTCGATCGGAGTGGCGCTGCTGTCGCTGGCAGTCGTCATCGCCGGTTGTGGACACGACGGGTCATCGAAGTCGTCGGGGGAGTCGTCGGAAGCGGCCGTGGTCGCCGAGACCGCCCAAGCGCCACCGGAAGTGTCCGCCCGGCCGGACGTCAACGCCAACGGGTTGCCGGACGCGTCGAGCGACGACAAGGACTGGCCGGGCAAGATGACGGCGACCTACGAGGATGCGACCTCACCTGAGGCGATCACCGGTCGCGACATCATGAAGAACGACCACCTGCTGGAGGATCTCGCCGACGGCATGACCGATTCCATGAAGTTGCCCTACGACATCCCGTTGATCGGCAAGCAGTGCGGTTCGGCGAATGCCTACTGGAGCCCCAGCGACAAGTCGATCACCATCTGTTACGAGGATGCGGCTGACGCGCTGGACATCTACACCAAGGCCGGTGACGCCGACCCCAAGGCTTCGGCGATCAACTCCGAGATCGCCACGTTCTACCACGAGTCCGGCCACATGGTGATCGACCTCTACGACCTGCCCGCGACCGGGAAGGAAGAGGATGTCGCCGATCAGCTGGCCGCCTACATCCTGCTGGCGCCCGGGCCCGACGGGAAGATCGACCCCGCGTCGGTGCAGGCGGTCAAGGATTTCGCCAGGGAGTTCAAGGGATACAGCGACCAAAAGGGCGGTGAGATCGACGAAGGCCAGCTTTCGGATGTGCACTCGCTGGACCTCGCCCGCATGTACAACCTCGAATGCTGGGTCTATGGCGCCGATCCCGTCGGCAACGCCGATCTGGTCAAGAACGGCTCGCTGCCCCAGGACCGCGCCGACGGTTGTGAGGGCGAGTACGCCAAGCTGAGCAGCTCGTGGGACAAATTGCTCGGCCCGTATCTCAAGTGAGGTTGGGCGGTAGCACCGGCGACGGGTGCGGACTGGCGTTGAACATGCCCAACGAGCCGCCGGCTTCGACGATGCCGCACAGCGCGTTCCAGCACAGCATGGTCAGGTAATCGATCAGCTCGTCACTGGTCATCCGCGGATTTGTGATCCACGAGTGCGTCGCCAACTGGACTCCACCGACGATCAGATTGGACCAGGGTTCGACCCCGCCCGTGTTCATCCCGGCTCTCGACATGCGTCTGCGCAGCACCACCGCGAGCATCCTGGCGATGATTTGCTCCGAGTCTGCAATCACTTTGTTTTTGCTGGCCGAACTGTTTGCCATCACAAATCGGTAGGGCTCAGGCTCGTTCGCGACGGTGTCCACGTAGACCCGGATGATCTCGCGAGTGAGGTCGAAACCGTCCATATTCGATGACAACGCCGCGGCCATATTGGGGATCAGAAGGGTCTGTGCGAAGCGCATCATGACCGCGGTTGTCAGATCGTTCTTGTCGACGAAGTAGCGGTACAGCACGGTCTTGGACACGCCGATTTCCGCAGCTATCTCGTCCATGCTGACGTCGTGGCCACGCTGACGGACAGCTTCGAGCGCGCCATCCACCAACTCGGTGCGGCGTTCGACCTTGTGCTGGTGCCAGCGTCGCTTGCGACCATCGGTCTTGGCAGGCCCGTGGTTAATCTGCTGTGCCACTATCGCGAAGTCCGTTCCCCTCGTTGTCGACGATTCTACTGTCTAACCAAAGGGCAAGGTCACATTAACTGGCTCGCCGGATAGCGGATGATGTAGGGGTGGCAGCCAAACACCGCCTCCCGGCGTTGCCGACGGAGGTAGCCCGCACGGGTACGTCGTTAGCGGAGTCGTTTGCCGGGGCCGACCCGGAGGCGGACACGCAACGGCGCCGTGGGCTGCGCCGGATGAAGGCCTTCGCCCTGAGTTTTCTGATCGGCGCCACGGTGATCTTCCTGGTTTGCCGATGGGGTCAGGCCCAAGGCGGACCGGCGTGGATCGGTTACGTGGGCGCGGCCGCCGAGGCGGGCATGGTCGGTGCGCTGGCCGACTGGTTCGCCGTCACGGCGCTCTTCCGTCACCCATTGGGCCTCAAGATCCCGCACACGGCGATCATCAAGCGCAAGAAGGATCAGCTCGGCGAGGGGCTGGGCACGTTCGTGCGGGAGAACTTCCTGTCCCCGGAGGTGGTGGAGACCAAGCTGCGCGACGCCGAGGTGGCCGGCAGGCTGGGCAAGTGGCTGTCCGAGCCGTCGCACGCCGCCCGGGTCGCCAGCGAGGCGGGCACCGTGTTGCGGGTGGTCGTCGAGTTGCTCAACGACGACGACATCCAGCAGGTGATCGACCGCACGATCGTCAAACGGCTTGCCGAGCCGCAGTGGGGGCCGCCAGTAGGCCGGGTGCTGGCGCAGCTGTTGGCCGAGAACCGCCAGGAGGCGCTGATCCAGCTGCTGTGCGACCGGGCCTTCCAATGGGCGCTCAACGCGGGGGACACCATCGAACGCGTCGTCACCCGCGACTCACCGACCTGGTCACCGCGATTCGTAGACACGCTCGTGGGCGACCGGATCCATCGTGAGCTGATGGATTTCACCGACAAGGTGCGCCGTGACCCGAATCATGAACTGCGCCAATCGGCTACGCGTTTCCTGTTCGAGTTCGCCAACGATCTGCAGAACGACGACGCGACGATCGCCCGCGCGGAGGCGGTCAAGGAACAGCTGATGGCGCGCGATGAAGTCACGCGAGCGGCCGAAACCGCATGGAAGACGTTGAAGCGCTTGGTGCTTGACGGCGTGGACGATCCGTCGAGTGCGCTGCGCACGCGGATTACCGATTCGATCGTGAGCATCGGGGAGTCCTTGCGCGACGACGCCGAGCTGCGCGACAAGGTGAACAACTGGATCGTGCGCGGGGCCCAGCATCTGGTCGGCCAGTACGGGGCTGAGATCACCACGATCATCACCGACACCATCGAGCGCTGGGACGCCGAGGAAGCCAGTCGGCGGATCGAATTGCACGTTGGCCGTGACCTGCAATTCATCAGGATCAATGGCACGGTGGTGGGCGCTCTGGCCGGCTTGATTATCTACACTGTGGCGCAATTCATGTTCTGACCTGCGCTAGCAGGTGCTTGCAAAAGTTAGCACCCCCACGTAGTGTGGCGTCCGTACGCACCGGATACCCAACGCGACTGGAGGTGAACCATGGCGCAAGACGGCGATCTTCAGGCCGTGGTGGCCACCGCTGCGCATGACATCGGCGGCTTCATCAGGGCGCAGCGTGAAGCCGCTCAGGTCTCGGTGCGACAGTTGGCCGAGAAGGCCGGTGTCAGCAATCCGTACCTCAGCCAGATCGAACGAGGTCTGCGGAAACCCTCTGCGGAGGTACTGAGCCAGATTGCCAAGGCGCTGCGACTGTCGGCTGAGGTGCTCTACATCCGCGCAGGGATGCTCGAGCCCGGAGAGCCGAGCCAGGTGCACGACGCGATCATCGGAGACACCGTGATCACCGAGCGTCAGAAGCAGGTGCTGCTCGACATCTACACGTCGTTCTGTCAGCAGAACGAAGCTGCCCGTGAGGAGCTGTCGACTGAGTAACAACAGACCAGCCCTGAATTCCGTTAACTGACAACTGATTCCAAATCTGAAAGGAGCCATGACATGGCTGAGAACACCAACGTAGAAGACCTGAAGGCCCCGCTGCTCGCTGCTGTCGGCGCCGCCGATCTGGCCCTGGCCACCGTCAACGAGATCCTGGCGACTCTGCGCGATCGCGCCGAAGACGCCCGTTCCGAGGCCAGCACCCGCGTCGAAGAGCGTCGCGCGGCCCTGACCAAGCTGCAGGAAGACCTGCCTGCCCGCGCCGAGGAACTGCGCGGCAAGCTGTCCACCGAGGAGCTGCGTAAGGCTGCTGAGGGCTACGTCGAGTCCGCCACCGCGACCTACAACAGCCTCGTCGAGCGTGGCGAGGCCGCCCTCGAGCGCCTGCGCAACCAGCCCGAGATCAAGGACGTCGCCGCTCGTGCCGAGGGCTACGTCGACCAGGCTGTCGAGCTGACCCAGGAAGCGCTGGGCAACGTCTCGTCGCAGACCCGCGCAGTCGGTGAGCGGGCCGCCAAGCTGGTGGGCGTCGACCTGCCGGCCAAGAAGGCCCCGGCCAAGGCTCCGGCCAAGAAGGCTCCGGCCAAGAAGGCCGCTCCGGCCAAGGCTGCCGCCAAGAAGGCTCCGGCCAAGAAGGCTCCGGCCAAGAAGGTCACCCAGAAGTAATTTCGTCTAGGGACAAGACCCGCCTACGCTTGTAGTTGTGATGCTGCAAGGTGTGGCGGGTCTTGTTCTTGACGTCGTGTTCTGGATGGTCACCGCGGTGACCATCTACGCGTTCGTCCACGCGGCGATGCAGCGGACTGATGCTTACGCCGCGGCCGAGAAGCTCACCAAGCCGGTGTGGCTGGTGATCCTCGGTGTCGCGGGGCTGTTGTCGCTGTTCCTGGGTGTCACCGGTGTGGCGATCGCTGCCGTGGCCTCCGGCGTCTATCTGGTGGACGTCCGGCCCAAGCTGCTTGAGGTCCAGGGGAAGTCGCGCTGAGCGCACGCGTTCGTCTGGCAGCGATGCTCGTCATCGCCTCTGCCGGACTGAGCCTGGCCGCCCCCGCCGGGGCCGACACCACGCCCGCGCCGCCGTTCATCGATCACGTCACATGGACGAACTGGGGCGATCTGAAAAGCCTGCGGGTGTACCCCACCCCGGCCGGTCGGCAGGCTGCCGCGCAGCTGCTGAAACCCCCGTCGGAAATCGACGAGGCCTGGGGCGAGGTGCTGGCGCTGGCGCCCGACGCCGACCTGCCAGGCATGCGTGATCAGTTCGTCTGCCACTTCCGTTTCGCCGAGTTCGGCCAGCCCGGCAAGACCAGCTGGAATCTGGAACCGTTCCGGCCGGTCGTCGACGACCAGACGATGACGCAGGCCGGCTGCAACCCCGGCGGCCTGGACGAGCCGTTCTAGTGCTGCGCGCCGAGGTGGCCGCCCTGGTCGACCACACCCTGCTCAAACCCGAGGCCACCGAGGCTGACGTGGCCGCGCTCGTCGCGGAGGCCGCCGATCTCGGGGTCTTCGCGGTGTGTGTATCGCCATCGATGATTTCCGTCGCACACAAGGCGGTTGGCGCGCATCCCGAAGGCCTCGTCATCGCCGCCGTCGCGGGATTCCCGTCCGGCAAGCACCTCCCGGCCATCAAGGCCCGCGAGGCCGCGGCTGCCGTCGAATCCGGCGCCGGCGAGATCGATATGGTCATCGACGTCGGGGCCGCGCTCGCCGGGAACGTCGCGGATGTGGCCGCCGATATCGCGACGGTCCGGGCCGCGGTGCCCGGTGCGGTGCTGAAGGTCATCGTCGAATCCGCCGCTCTGCTCAGCCTTGGCAACGAAGCGACATTGGTGGCGGCGTGCCGGGCCGCCGAAGAATCCGGCGCCGATTTCGTCAAGACCTCCACCGGCTTTCATCCGGCCGGCGGCGCATCGGTGATCGCCGTCGAGATCATGGCGGGCACCGTCGGCGGTCGGCTGGGCGTCAAGGCCAGTGGCGGTATCCGCACTGCCGAACATGCGGTGGCGATGCTCGACGCGGGCGCGACCCGGCTCGGATTGTCCGGAACGCGTGCTGTCCTGGACGGGCTTTAGCGGACGGCCTCTAGACCCCGGCGAAGCAGGGATCCTGCTGGCCGTTGGGGATCGTCGCGTTGCGGGTGACGAACTTGGCGGTGACGCCTTCGTCGGTGACCGCCACGCTGTCGGCGTGAATGCCCATCGGCAGGTTCTTGGTCAGTGTGCTCATGAATGCGTCCAGCGCCGGCTGCACCGATTCCTTCGGCAGCATGAACCCCAGCCCGGTCAGGCTGACCACCTGCAGGGTCAGGTTGTTGTTGGCCACCGCCGGTTTGACGATCACGGTGCCCAGGCCGCCCTGCAGCTCGATGGTGCCGTCCGAGGGGGAGGTCGTCACCCCGCTGACCAGACTGCCCAGGAACGGGATGGCGTCCTGCACGGTCTGCTTGATGCCGTCGCTGGACCAGCTGATGTTGGCATCCAGCGAGCCCATGGTCCCTGCCGAGTCGGCCGTCTGGTTGATCCGGACGTCATCGAGCAGCAGGTCGAGCTTCATGCCCTTGGCCTGACGGATCTGGTTGCCCGCGGTCTGCACGGAGATGTCGTTGTAGTGCTTCGTGAGGTGCTGCAGCAGGAACGGGCGGACGCCGAACGAGACCTTGGTCTGGTCCTGCACCACGCAGGACACCGCCCTGGACACCACGGTGTCGGCTACGTGGCGCACGTAGAGCTCGGTGCCCAGCAGTCCGGCGATCACCACTGCCACGACGATGATCAGCGACAGGACGATCGTCAGCGGGTCGCGCAGGAATCCCCGCTTGGGTTCCTCGGGCTCCTCCGACGGTGTCGGTGGTGCCGTTTGAGCGGGAGGTGCCGGTGGCGGGACATGGGCGAACTGCTGCGTCGGCGGATCGACCGGGCGCGGGATGTACTCGGTGGGTGTGCCCTGCCCCGGGGCCGCTGGCCACGCCGGGGTTGTCGGGTCGCCGGGGCCGACGGGATGGTTCGGGCCTTGTGGCGGGTTTGTCACCGGGGCGATTCTGCCTTATCAGCCTGAGCGAACTCTGAGCGGTTACGCAGCACCCCGAGCATTTCCCGCACCGGTGCGACCCGATCGATGTCGATATCGGCCACCACCAACTGCGGATCGTCGCCGGCGGACGCCACCACCTCACCGAGCGGGGACGCCACCAGGCTGCCGCCCACACCGGTCGGCGCTTTGGACGCGCTGGCCATCTCGTCGCCCGGATAGCCCTGGTCGACCGCGGCCACAAAACACGTCGAATCCAGGGCACGAGCCCGGGCCAGCAGGGTCCACTGCTCCAGCTTGCCGGGCCCGGCACCCCACGACGCGTGGACGGTGATCAGTTGTGCTCCGCGGTCGGCGAGCTCGGTGTACAGGGCGGGAAAGCGGATGTCGTAGCACAGGGTGATTCCGACCCGGACACCGTCGACGGTGATCACCACCGGCTCGCGGCCGGCCGCCACCGCCTCGGATTCAGCAAACCCGAATGCGTCGTACATGTGGATCTTGTCGTAGTGCGCGTCGACATCTGGGCCGACGGCCAGCACCGTGTTGGTGACCCGGCCGTCGGGAACCGGGGTGAACATGCCGGCCAGCACCGTGATCCCGGAGCTGTGCGCGATGCGCCGCACCTCGTCGGCCCACGGTCCGTCCAGAGGTTCGGCCACCGGCGCCAGCGGGACGCCGAACCGGCACATCATGCCTTCGGGGAACGTGACCAGTCGGGCACCGGCGTCCGCAGCACGGCGGGTGTACTCCTCGACCAGCTTGAGGTTCACCGCAGGGTCAGCGTCCGAGAGCAATTGGGCCAGCGCAATCCGCATGCCGTCAGCTTACGTGCGGCGCCACCGTCGACCAGGGCACCGTCAGCACCGCATCGCGGGCATTGCGCCGCTGCGGCTCGATCGGAACTCCGGACGCGCGCAGCTCGGTGAGCATGGCGCGCCAGCGGTCCCGCGGGCCGAACACCGAATGACCGGCTGAAGTCGCCCAGGCGCGATCCGCCGACGACAGCAGGGTGTGGATGGGTTGGCCCGGAACATTATGGTGGATAAGAACTTTCGGTAGCCGCTCGGCCAGATCTGACGGGCGCTCGATATGCCGCGGGTCGCACGCCAGGGTCAGGCTCACCGGACCGTCGCGATCCAGCAGCACCCAGCAGCAGCGCCTGCCGAGCTCGTCGCAGGTGCCGTCGAGGATCAGTCCGCCCGGTGCCAGCCGCGCTCGCATTTCCGCCCACGCCCGGTCCACCGCGTCCTCGGGGTACTGGCGCAGGACGTTGAACGCGCGCACCAGAACCGGATGCAATCCGGCGAGTTCGAAGCCACCGACTCCGAATTCGACGCCGTCGACGCCCGGTACCACCCGCTGCGGATCGATCTCCAGTCCGACCACCCGGATGTCGGCGCGTACCGCGCGCAACCGTGCCGCCAGTTCCAGTGTGGTGACGGGCAATCGGCCGTAGCCCAGATCGACGATCACCGGTTCGGCGGTCGATTCCAGTGCGGCGCGCACCCGTAACGAGTTCACCAGCCAGCGGTCGGCCCGCCGCAGCCGATTGGCGTTGGTGGTGCCGCGGGTCGGAACGCCGACCGGGCGGGGCGGTCTAGTAATGGCCGGCGATCCAGTCGCGGGTGAAATCCCGTTCGCTGTCGAATAATCCGCGCAGGCCGTCGCACACCCACTGTTCGATCTTGCCGCCGACCAGTGGCACGTTGACCTTGCACAGGCTGCGCAGCCGTAGCTCACTGCCCTCGGGGGTGTGCTGCAGCACGTAGGTTCCGTCGAAGTGCAGCGGGGCGGCGGGCACCAGCGCCCGGTAGTGCCCGTCGGCCGAGTTCTTCGCGGTGTCGAACGGGGCGAAATGCTGTTCGCGGGTGATAGTGAGCCGCAACGGAACCATGGGGGCCACCAATGACGGCATATCCCTGCGCGACACCGTGTGGGTGAACACGATGTCGGTGCCGCTCTCGTCGGAATCGAACCGGGTGAGCTCGCAATCGGTGTGCTTTTGGTGTTCGGCGATCAGGTCTTCCCAATACTCGCGGCTGGTGAAGCTCTGATAGAGATCAGCCACGGGTTTGTCGAGTCCGATGACGTAGTCCATGCGGCGGGACATGAGGCAACCGTACCTGCGGCGTCAGCCGTTTTCGGCGATCCACATGGTGGTGAACCGCTGTTCGGCGATCAGCAGGTCGACCAGCTGATTGCCGATGAAGTTCTCCACCTTGCCGCCGACCAGCGGGATCCGCACCTCGACGGTGGCCCGAAAAGCCAAGTGCGCCCGCAACTCTGCGGGTGCCAGCTGAGCACTTCCGGTCAAGGTCACCGGCGCCCCGGGGATGCTGCCACTCACGGCGGCCTCGGCTTGGCCGCCCACCAGCGCGGTCCAGCTTTCCGCGCGGCGGATTTCCAGATCGCCGTGGTGGAACTGGGTGACGACGGCAGGCAACCGGTCGGCCCGCAGCACCTGGGTGGTGGTCACCTCGACGCCACCGTCGGGGGTCACTCGGATCGAGTTGAGCGTCGCGTCGTCGGCGCCGGAATCGGCGAGCCGGGCCAACCAGTACTGCTTGTCGAGGAATGCCTGGTGCACCTGTTCGACGCTGCCCTCGTAATCGGTGGCCATGTCGAATGAACGCGGCATAGCTGGTGAGGCTACCGTTACGGGCCGTGGCAGTACGGCAGGAGCACGGCGGCGCGGCGGTTGCCGACAACGTCCCGCTGGCGCCGTTGACCACCCTGCGCGTCGGCCCGATTGCGCGCCGCGTCATCACCTGCACCACTTCCGAGCAGATCGTGGCGGCTCTGGGCGCCGTCGACCACGCGGCCGACGGTCCGGTGCTGGTCTTGGCCGGCGGCTCCAACGTCGTGATCGCCGATGATCTCACCGATCTGACGGTCGTCCGGCTGGCCAACCAGACTGTCGGTCTCGACGGTGGCCTGCTGCGCGCCGAAGCCGGCGCCGTCTGGGACGACGTCGTGGTCGCTGCCGTGGCGGCCGGATTGGGCGGGTTGGAATGCCTGTCCGGGATTCCCGGCTCGGCCGGTGCCACCCCTGTGCAAAACGTCGGCGCCTACGGCGTCGAGGTGGCCGACTACCTGACGCGGGTTCGGCTGCTGGACCGCCGAAGTTCGCAGGTGCGCTGGGTGCCAGCCGGCGAACTCGGGCTGGGGTACCGGCACAGCGACCTGAAGAACTCCTCGGATGCGGTAGTGCTCGAGGTGGAGTTCGCCCTCGACGACACCGGACGCTCGGCGCCGCTGCGGTACGGCGAGCTGACCGGCGCCCTCGATGTGCAAGTGGGTGAGCGGGCCCGGCCCGCCGAGGTGCGTGCCACCGTGCTGGGATTGCGGGCTCGCAAAGGCATGGTGCTCGACGCCGCCGACCACGACACGTGGAGCGTCGGGTCGTTCTTCACCAACCCCGTCGTGCCCGCGGATCGATTCGACGAACTCCAGGCCCGTCGAGACGACGCGGTGCCGCACTACCCGGCGCCAGACGGGATCAAGCTGGCCGCCGGCTGGCTGGTCGAACAGGCCGGCTTCGGCAAGGGCTATCCGGGCACCGACGCCGCGCCGTGCCGATTGTCGACAAAACACGCGCTTGCTCTGACCAACCGCGGCAGCGCGACCACGACCGACGTGCTGGCGCTGGCGCGCACCGTCCGTGACGGCGTGCACGACGTGTTTGGAATCACGCTGGTGCCCGAACCCGTGCTGGTCGGGTGTTCGCTGTAGCGCTGCGCGCCGCCCCCTGAGCGGGGGATTCATCAGCCTCACCGCGACACGACCCGATGAATATTCTGAAAATTAACCCGGGCGACGAAAAATGGGCAAAATGGTGGGTGTCAGCCCGCTCACGGGTTAGCTTCAGGAACGACGGGGGATTGTGAAATGGCCACTGGAACCACGAAAACTGCGACGCGCGGACGCAACCGCACACTGGGCGTCAAGACTTGGCTGGGTGCGGGCGCGCTGACCGTAGGCGTCGGGGCCGCCCTGGCCGCCGGGTCGGCCGTTGCCCAAGCGGACACCGGTGGCCACCAGGCTTCGAGTTCGGCCTCGTCCAGCTCGTCGAGCAAGCCGGACGCCGGACCCACGCGCAGCACAGGTGTGGCCTCAGCCAAACGGGTGAGTGCACCGGTAGCCAAGGTGGCGAACAGCAAGCCTGCCGCCGCCAGCAAGACGGCCACCGCCAACGTCACCATTCCGCCGATCAACCAGACGATCGACACTCCGTTCGGTCCGATCTCGTTCGTGGCGAACGTGACCGCCCCCACCCCGCCTGACAGTGGTGCGGTGACGGTGGACGTGACCGCGAAGACACCGCTCGGTGGTGCCAAGTTCGCGCTGAACGGAACCTCGACGTTCACGGCGACACCCACGCCGACGAGCACCACGGCGTTGACCGATGGAACGATCGAAGTGCCGCCGGCGGTGGCATTCGCCGCCAGCGCGGCCGGCGCGTTCGTCGGAGCCGGGATCAGCGCCGCCGACAGCCTGCAGGCGTTCGTCAGCGCGGCCCAGAGTGGGAACGTCGTCGGGGCATTCGTCGCCTGGGCCTCGGCGGCGCCGAAGTTCACCAACGCCCTGCTGTTCGGCACGAGCACGCTCGACCTGCCGCTTCCGACCGGTGGGACCGGTCCGGCCATCATGGCTCACATCCCGGTAGGCGGGTTCTTCTCCGCGCCGCGATCGTTGTCGGTGAGCTGGGACGAATACAGCACCACCCAGTCCGGCGTCACGGTCACGCTGAGCGCCGGTGACATCGTGTTCGCCGGTTCGAAGTTCGGCGGTGCGGCACCGGCGTTCCTGAAGATCTTCGGTCTCTGACCGTCGACTGAGGTGGGGCGCAGCCCACACTGCGTCGATTGGCAGCACGGCGGTTGGGTTCCGTATCTTGGATTGACGTGAGCCCAGCCGACCGACTGCCGCCGATCAATCGGCGACGCGCTTTGACAGCGCTGTTCCTCGGTGTGGCTGCTCCCGCTGCTCTTGCTGCGTGCGACAAGGTGCCCGGCAAACAGACGGTGGCCTCAGGGCCGCCGCCCAAGCCGTCGCTGAACTTCACCCCGTCGAACGACGCCAAGGACGTTCTGCCGACGACTGCGGCCAGCCTCCAGATCAAAGACGGCTGGTTGCAGCACGTCGCCCTGACCAACGCCGACGGCAAGCCTGTCGCGGGGGTCCTCAACCGTGACCGCACCGCCTTCACCGTCACCGAGCCGTTGGGCTACGGCGTCGCCTACACCTGGGCCGGTTCTGCGGTCGGGCGTGACGGGAACGCGTTGCCCGTCGCCGCATCGTTCACGACCGTCGACCCGACCACCAAGGTCAACGGTCAGTTCCAGCTGTCCGACGGGCAGACCGTCGGGGTCGCGGTGCCGATCATCCTGCAGTTCGACGCCGCGATCGACGACGAGCACAAGCCCGATGTGGAAAAGGCGTTGACCGTCACCACGACCCCGCCGGCCGAGGGCAGCTGGGCCTGGCTGCCCGACGAGGTGGGCGGGTCACGGGTGCACTACCGAACCCGGGACTACTACCCGGCCGGAACCAAGGTCCACGTCGACGCCCGCCTCTACGGCGTGAAGTTCGGCCAGGACGCCTACGGCGCGGCCGACTCGACGCTGGACTTCGATATCGGCCGCCGACAGGTCGTGAAGGCCGACGCCACCTCGCACCGCATCCAGGTGATCACCGACGAGGGCGTCACGATGGATTTCCCGTGCAGCTACGGCGAGGCTGACCAGCCCCGCAACGTCACCCGCAGCGGTATCCACGTTGTCAGCGAGAAGTACGCCGACTTCTACATGACCAACCAGGCCGCGGGCTACAGCAACGTGCATGAGCGCTGGGCGGTGCGGATCTCCAACAATGGCGAGTTCATCCACGCCAACCCGGCCTCGTCGGGCGCGCAGGGCAACACCAACGTCACCAATGGCTGCATCAATCTGTCCACCGGTGACGCCGAGCAGTACTTCGGCACCGCCGTCTACGGCGACCCGGTCGAGGTGACCGGCACCTCGATCCAGCTGTCCTACGCCGACGGCGACATCTGGGACTGGGCGGTGGACTGGAACGAATGGAAGGCCATGTCGGCGCTGTCGGACACAAAGCCGGAGACGAGCATGCCCAGCAGCGCGCCGGCCACCCCGACCGACGCGCCGACGCTGTCGGGCACACCGACCACCACCACGACCACGACGACTCCGCCGACGACCTCGTCCAGTCCCACGACGACGTCGAGTGACACGACCACTGGAACAACGTCGAGCCCGACGACGACGCGGACGGCTACAACCGGCGGTTGAACCGGCTGGCGCTGGCCTGGTCCCTGGGCCGGATGATGATCTGGTCGAGGTTGACGTGCGACGGGCGGGACGCGGCGAAGCCGATCACCTCGGCGACGTCGGCGGCCACCAGCGGCGTGATCCCGGAATAGACCTTCTCGGCGCGTTGCTCGTCTCCGCCGAAGCGCACCAGGGAGAACTCCGTCTCCACCGCGCCCGGCGCAATCTCGGTGAGCCGCACCGGTTTTCCGAGCAGCTCGCCGCGCAGTGTTCGGTGCAGCGCGCCCTGGGCATGTTTGGCAGCGGTGTATCCGCCGCCGTTGTCGTAGACCTCCAGCGCGGCGATCGACGTGACGGTCACGATCAGCCCGTCACCGGACGCGACGAGTTTGGGTAGCAGCGCCCTGGTCACACGCAGTGTCCCGAGGACGTTCGTCTCCCACATCCAGCGCCAGTCGTCCAGGTTCGCCTCGGCGATCGGCTCCAGCCCTTTGGCTCCGCCGGCGTTGTTGACCAGCACGTCGACCCGGGTCAACCCGGCCGCCAGCGCCTCGACCGCGGCATCGTCTGTGACGTCGGCCGCAACGGCGGTGCCGTCGATTTCGTCGGCCAGTCGCTGGATGCGATCGGCTCGGCGAGCCACCGCTACGACGTGAAAGCCAAGGGCGGCAAGGGTTTTGGCGGTCGCTTCGCCGATGCCGGAGCTGGCGCCGGTGACGACTGCAACGCGGGAATGGGCGTCTGGAGCTGTCATCGTTCCAACTCTAGTAACTGTGCTAAATTCTTCCCGTGATCCGTTTCGGTCTGACCAGCTGTCTGGTCGCGCACACCGCGTGTTGTTGTCACGCGATTCGCTGCGCCTGACCGACCGGACATTCTTCTTCTCGTCCCGCTCAAGTCGCCGGGTGTGGCATATGCCCCAGATCCGACTCGAGAAGGACACCCCTATGCGCACCGTCGCTCTTTCTTCCCATGACCCGCTCCGCACTTCGGCCCATGACGCGGCTCGCGTCGGAGCCCGGCCGCACCCCTTGCGGACCCGCCACCACATCGTGGCGCCGTCACTGCGGATCCCGGACGCCGCCGCCGCGTCGGTGTTCGCCGCGGTACGCCAGCGCGGAGCCATCGGCCGGGATGTGATCGCGCAGGTCACCAACCTGTCGATCGCCACGGTCAACCGGCAGGTCACCGCCCTGTTGGACGCCGGCATCCTGCGCGAGCGCGCCGACCTCGCGGTATCCGGCGCCATCGGCCGTCCGCGGGTTCCCGTCGAGGTCAACCACGAGCCGTTCCTGACACTCGGTGTCCACATCGGCGCGCGGACCACCAATATCGTCGCGACCGACCTGCTCGGCCGCACCCTCGACGCCGTCGAGACCCCGACACCGCGGGGTGGGCAGGCCGCTGCACTGGCCTCGCTGGCCGGCAGCGCGCGCCGCTACCTGAGCCGCTGGCATCGCCGCCGTCCGCTGTGGATCGGCGTCGCCATCGGTGGTGTCGTCGACAGCGTCACGGGCCACGTGGACCACAGCCGGCTGGGCTGGGCGCAGGCCCCGGTCGGCCCGGTGCTCGCCGAGGCGCTCGGCCTTCCGATATCGGTGGCGTCCCACGTGGATGCGATGGCCGGCGCCGAGGTTCTGCTCGGTCTGCGGCGCTCGCCGGCCCCGACGTCGAGCAGCTTGTACGTCTACGCCCGTGAGACGGTCGGTTTCGCGCTGGTGATCGGCGGGCGGGTGCACAGCCCGTACAGCGGCCCGGGCACCATTGCCGCGCTGCCCGTGGTCTCCGAATTGCTCGGTGGCAGTGGACAGCTGGAATCGACGGTCAGCGACGAGGCCGTACTTGCCGCCGCCCGCAAGCGCGGCATCGTGCCGGCCTCCGGGCCCGGCGCCTCGATGGCGACCCTGCTGCGTACCGCCCGGCAGGGTGACACCCGGGCCGCCCTCGGCGCTCAGGCGCTGCTGGCCGAACGCGCCCGTGTCCTCGGCGGGGCGGTTGCGCTGCTGCGCGACATGCTCAACCCCGACGACCTCGTCGTCGGCGGCCAGGCGTTCACCGAGTACCCCGAAGGCATGCAGACGGTCGAGTCGGCGTTCGCCGAGCGTTCGGTGCTGCCGACCCGCGATATCCGGGTGACTGCGTTCGGTAACCGGGTGCAGGAAGCCGGCGCCGGCATCGTGTCGCTGGGTGGGCTGTATGCCGACCCGATCGGCGCATTGAGACGGGCGCAGAACCGCCGCGAAGCCGCGGTGTAAAGATGGAGGCGTGCGGCACGCCCGGGAACTGACTGACAGTTCGACCGATGGCATGCCGCGTCGGGTAGCGGTGTTGTCGGTACACACCTCGCCGCTGGCCCAGCCCGGCACCGGCGACGCCGGCGGGATGAACGTCTACGTGTTGCAGACCGCACTGCAACTGGCCCGGCGTGGGGTCGAGGTGGAGATCTTCACCAGGGCCACATCATCGTCGGACGAGCCGCTGGTTCGCGTCGCCCCAGGAGTCCTGGTGCGCAACGTGGTCGCAGGCCCCTTCGAGGGCCTCGACAAGTACGACCTGCCGACTCAGCTGTGCGCGTTCACCGCAGGAGTGTTGCGCGCCGAGGCCAACCACGAGCCCGGCTATTACGACATCGTGCATTCGCATTACTGGCTGTCCGGTCAGGTCGGCTGGTTGGCCCGCGACCGCTGGACGGTGCCGCTGGTACACACCGCCCACACGCTGGCCGCGGTGAAGAACGCCGCACTGGCCGACGGTGACTCGCCGGAACCACCGCTGCGCGCGGTGGGCGAACAGCAGGTGGTCGACGAGGCCGACCGGCTGGTGGTCAACACCGAAGATGAAGCCCGCCAATTGATTTCGCTACACAACGCCGACCCGCAGCGGATCGACGTGGTGTACCCGGGCGTCGACCTAGAGACGTTCACGCCCGGTGACCGGCGCATTGCGCGGGCCGCGCTCGGCTTGCGGGCCGACGAACCGGTGGTGGCCTTCGTCGGGCGCATCCAGCCGCTGAAGGCGCCCGACGTCCTGTTGCGTGCGGCCGCGCAGCTGCCCGGTGTGCGCGTGCTGGTCGCCGGCGGTCCGTCCGGCAGTGGGCTGGCGGCACCCGACGTCTTGGTGGGTCTTGCCGCCGAATTGGGTATAGCTGACCGGGTGACGTTCCTTCCCCCGCAGTCGCGTGAGCAGCTGGTGAACGTCTACCGGGCCGCGGATCTGGTTGCGGTGCCCAGTTATTCGGAATCGTTCGGACTGGTCGCGGTCGAGGCGCAGGCCTGCGGCACGCCGGTGGTGGCCGCGGCCGTTGGCGGGCTGCCCGTCGCGGTGGCCGACGGCGTGAGTGGGGCGCTGGTGTCCAGCCATGACCCCGCCCGGTGGGCCGATGCGATCGCCGGGGTGCTGCGGCGCGACCAGGACGAGCTGAGTGCCGCCGCGGTGGCGCATGCGCAGCGCTTCTCCTGGGCCACCACCGTCGACGGACTGCTGGCCAGCTACGGCCGGGCGATCACCGACTACGCCGGCGCCCGGCGCCGCCGCGCGGCCGGTGATGCGCTGGCCCGACGCAATGGCAGGCGCTGGTCGATGCGGCGCGGCGTGCGGGCATGAGTGACATCGCCAACGTCCAGCAGGTCATCGAGGACGCGCTGACCGAGCACGGCCTGGTCTACAGCCGCCACGTTGGCGCCCACGGCGGGCTGCCGGGACTGATCGTCGAACTGCCGGGGGAGCGCAAGCTCACAACCAACACCCTGCTGAGCGTCGGTGAGCATTCGGTGCGGGTCGAGGCGTTCGTCTGCCGTCAGCCCGACGAGAACCACCAGGGTGTCTACCGATTCCTGCTCAAACGCAACCGCAGGCTCTACGGCGTGGCCTACACGCTGGACAACACCGGCGACATCTACCTGGTCGGCCGGATGGCGCTGGAGTCGGTCACCGCCGACGAGCTCGACCGGGTACTCGGGCAGGTGCTCGAGGCCGTCGACACCGACTTCAACACCCTGCTGGAGCTGGGTTTCAAGTCGTCCATCCAGAAGGAGTGGGCGTGGCGGGTTTCGCGGGGTGAATCGCTGAAGAATCTGCAGGCGTTCGAGCATCTCATCACCGAAGACGACGATGCGAGTGAGGGACGAACGATGAGGAGAAGTCGAGCGTCCCACGAAGGCGACGACTGATCCTGGGCGTGAGAGGATTTCGGGCATGGCTGACTCCACACTGATCCTGCTGCGCCACGGCGAGAGCGAATGGAACGCGCTGAATCTGTTCACCGGCTGGGTGGACGTCGACCTCACCGACAAGGGCCGGGCCGAGGCGGTGCGCGGCGGCAAACTGATGGCCGAGCAGGGACTGCTGCCCGACGTGCTCTACACCTCGCTGCTGCGGCGCGCGATCACCACCGCGCACCTGGCGCTGGACGCCGCTGACCGGCTGTGGATCCCGGTGCACCGCGACTGGCGGCTCAACGAGCGGCACTACGGTGCGCTGCAGGGCCTGGACAAGGCTGAGACGAAAGAGAAGTACGGCGAGGAGCAGTTCATGCTCTGGCGGCGCAGCTACGACACGCCGCCGCCGCCGATCGAGCCGGGCAGCACCTACAGCCAGGACACCGACCCGCGCTACGCCGATATCGGCGGGGGCCCGCTGACCGAATGCCTGGCCGACGTCGTCGCCCGCTTCGTTCCCTATTTCACTTCAGTGATCGTCCCGGACCTGCAGGCCGGTAAGACCGTGCTGATGGTCGCGCACGGCAACTCGCTGCGGGCGCTGGTGAAGTACCTGGACGGCATGTCCGACGCCGATGTCGTGGGCCTGAACATCCCGACCGGCATCCCACTGCGCTACGACCTGGACGCGGACCTGAAGCCGCTGGTGGCCGGTGGTACCTACCTGGATCCCGAGGCCGCCGCCGCGGGTGCGGCCGCGGTGGCCAGCCAGGGCGCCAAGTAGGCGGCCGATCAGCGGCCCGGTTTGGCAAACGCCGGGTAAACGGGGGCGGAATACATACGCCCTAACTATGTGACGTAGCCCGATTTAGCCGCACGCTGCTGGGATGACGTTCACCCAATGCGTACGCTTTGCGTGTGAGTGTTGGCTCGGTGGCACTATTGGCCACCGTCGCGGCGCTGGTAGCGCTCGCTGTCGGTTTCGGTATCGGGGCCGCACTCACCCCACGGATCTTGGAGCGCAGGCAGCGCCGCGCGATCACCGAAGCCGGGATCACCGTCTCGCAGATGTTGCAGCATGTGGTGTCGCTGGCCCCGATCGGCATGGTGGTCGTCGACTCACATCGCGACGTGGTGTTCGTCAACGACCGGGCCACGGAGCTGGGTCTCGTGCGTGATCGGCAGCTCGACGAGCGGGCCTGGAATGCGGCGCAGCACGTGCTGGCCACCGGCGAGGGCGTCGAAGTCGATCTGTCGCAGCAGCCGCAGCGGGCCGCCGCCGGTCGCTCGGGGTTGTCGGTGCGTGGGCACGTTCGGCTGCTGAGCAAGCAGGATCCGCGCTTCGCCGTGGTCTACGTCGACGACCAGTCCGAGCAGGCCCGCATGGAGGCCAGCCGGCGTGATTTCGTGGCCAACGTCAGCCACGAACTCAAGACACCGGTCGCCGCGATGGGCGTGCTGGCCGAGGCGCTGCTGGAGTCGGCCGAAGACCCCGAGACCGTGCACCACTTCAGCCGCAAGATCCTCACCGAATCCCAGCGGCTGGCCAATATGGTCCATGAGCTGATCGAGCTGTCGCGTCTGCAGGGCGCCGAGCCGCTGCCGGACCTCGATGGCGTTGACGTGGATTCCGTTGTGAGCGAGGCTATTTCGCGCCACAAGGTGGCAGCCGACAACGCTGATATCAAGGTGACCACCGACGCGCCGAGCGGATTCCGGGTGTTGGGCGACCAGTCGTTGTTGGTCACCGCGCTGGCGAACCTGATCTCCAATGCGATCGCGTACTCACCGGATGGATCGAAGGTGTCGATCAGCCGCCGCCGTCGCGGCGACAACATCGAGATCGCAGTCACCGACCGGGGAATCGGTATCGCTCGCGCCGATCAGGAGCGGGTGTTCGAACGGTTCTTCCGGGTCGACAAAGCGCGCTCCCGTGCCACTGGCGGCACTGGTCTGGGGTTGGCCATCGTCAAGCATGTGGCGGCCAACCACAACGGCAGTATCCGGCTGTGGAGCCAGCCGGGAACCGGCTCGACGTTCACCCTGTCCATTCCCGCCTATCCCAACAACGAAGACGACGAACCGGCCGACCAATCGGCCATTGACGAGGAGGCACTACGCCAATGACCAATGTGTTGATCGTGGAAGACGAGGAATCGCTGGCCGACCCGTTGGCTTTCCTGCTCCGCAAGGAGGGGTTCGAGGCCACCGTGGTCGGTGACGGCCCATCCGCCCTGGCTGAATTCGACCGTTCCGGGGCCGACATCGTGCTGCTGGATCTCATGTTGCCGGGTATGACCGGCACCGATGTCTGTAAGCAGCTGCGCGCCCGCTCCAGCGTGCCGGTGATCATGGTCACCGCGCGCGACAGTGAGATCGACAAGGTCGTCGGCCTGGAACTCGGTGCCGACGACTACGTCACCAAGCCGTACTCGGCGCGCGAGCTGATCGCCCGCATCCGCGCGGTGCTCCGCCGCGGCAGCGACACCGAAGAGTCCGGCATCGGCGACGCCATCCTGGAGGCCGGCCCGGTCCGGATGGATGTCGAGCGCCACGTCGTCACCGTCAACGGCGAGCCGATTACGTTGCCGCTCAAGGAGTTCGATCTCCTGGAATACTTGATGCGCAACAGCGGACGGGTGCTCACCCGCGGTCAGCTGATCGACCGGGTGTGGGGTGCGGACTACGTCGGGGATACCAAGACCCTCGACGTCCACGTCAAGCGGCTGCGGTCGAAGATCGAGGCGGACCCGGCCAACCCGGTACACCTGGTCACGGTGCGCGGGCTGGGTTACAAGCTGGAGGGCTAGCCGCTAGTAGGCGCCGTCGCCGGCCAAGACGGTCTTGATCGTCTTGACGATGATCACCAGATCCTTGATCGGCGACCAGTTCTCGATGTAGCTCAGGTCCAGCCGGACGGCGTCCTCGGTCTGGAGGTCCGACCGTCCGCTGACCTGCCACAGACCGGTCAAACCGGGCTTGACGCTCAACCGTCGGCGAATCAGGTAGTCGTACGAATCGACCTCGCGGCGGACCTGTGGCCGGGGCCCGACAACGCTCATGTCGCCGCGCAGCACGTTGATGAACTGGGGCAGCTCGTCGATGCTGTATTTGCGAATGACCTTGCCGACCCGGGTGATCCGCGGATCGTCCTTGGCCTTCCAGAACATCGGGCTGGTGCCGTCGGCGGAGATCATCGCCGGCGTGCCGGCGTCGGCACCGTCGACCATGCTGCGGAACTTGAGCATCTTGAACGTGGTGCCCTTGAGGCCGATCCGCTCGGACACGTAGAACACCGGTCCGGGGCCTGAGAGCCGCACGGCCAGCGCAGCGAGCGCGAACAGCGGCGCGACCACGATCATCGCGATCGTGGTGAACACGATGTCGAAGGCCCGCTTGGCGGCGGAGTTCGCCCCTTGGTGCGCAGGCTTGCTGACCTCGAACATCGTCATGCCCGCGACCGGGCGGCTGTGCAACCGGTCCTCGGCGATGTCGACCAGCCCGGGCGCGATCATCAGATCCACACCCAGCGAGTCGAGTTCCCAGATCAACCGGCGGACCTCGGTGGGGTGCAGATGGTCGGTGGCTGCCAGCGCGACGGTGTGCGCCCCGGTGCGGCGCACAGCGTCGGCGATGACCTGGTCGATCCCGACGACGGGGATCGACTGTCCGTCGACGTCGACGCTGCGGTCTCGCGACGTTGGTCCTTCGGGGGTGCAGATCCCGACGACGCGGTAGCCGGCCGCGGGGTCCCGAACGAAGGTGGCGGCGACGTCGGCAGCCGATCTCGAGCTACCGACGACGAGCACCGAGACCTGATGTTCGGTACTGCTGAGTTCGGCGGCTGCGACCCGGCGCCAGTGCCTGCGGGTCAGGAGCAGTCCGACCAATCCGGCCGGAAAGGCGATCGCGAGATAACTCCGCGAGATGTCGACGTGCAACAGCAGTGCACCGATCGCGATCAGGCCAAACAGCTGAAGGGTGGCGAGGGCGACGCTGGTGTATTCGCTGACCCGGCGGCCGACCACTCGGTTTGCGCGGTAGCCGTTGAGACCTAGCGCGGCCATCCACGCGGCGGCGAGGCCGGCCGATCCCACGGCGTAGGTCAGCAACGCGTCCGGTTCGCCGGCAAACACGACAACCGTCGCAACTGCCACCACCAAGCAAATAATTCCGGCGTCGCTGAGGACCTTCCGCCTGGAATGCCGGACCTGTCGGTTCTCACGTTGCGAGGCGCGCGCCTCGGGCCAAAGAGTGGGGATGCTGTTCTCGTCAAATAACGTCGAGGTGGAGTTTTGGCGAAGTCCCTTATCCCAGTTGTTACCAACTGAGATGTGGTTATCGGACTGTTCAGCCAGCACAGCGATAATCTGCCCTCGGTATCACGGAACTGCGATTAACTGCACCGTAACTCTAGTTAGGCCGCGAGGCAACCATCTGGCCAGATGGTCTTCGTCACCAGTCTTGTGCAGTGTGATACAGAACTAGCAAATAATCCATCCGGAAGATTTGCTGGCCGGGCCACCCTGGGACCGATCGAATGTGTGTGACGCGGCTACTGGGCGGCGCGGGTGGCCGGGTGGATGGCCAGCAGCGGAAAACCACCGCGACGTTTGCACATGGCCGCCAGTTCCGCGTACGCCTTCTCACCGATCAGCGCGGTCAGCTCGGGACCGTAGGACTGCCACACCTGCTTCTTCCCGACGTGTGCCCCCGGGTCGCCGGTGCAATACCAGTGCAGGTCCAACCCACCCTCGCCCCAGCCGCGCCGGTCGTATTCGGTGATCATGGTCTTGAGGATCTCGCTGCCGTCAGGCCGGGTGATCCGCTCCTGAGTGCGCCGGATGGGAAGCTGCCAGCACACCTCGGGTTTCATCGTCAGCGGTTCGACGCCGAGCTTGATCGCTTTGGTGTGCAGGGCGCAGCCGATACCGGCCGGGAAACCCGGGCGGTTGAGGAAGATGCAGGCGCCCTTGTACTTGCGGGTGCGCAGGGCAGGCTCGTCGTCGTACTCGTCCTTCTCCAGGTAACCCTTGCGGCCCAGACCCTTGTCCCGGAACTGCCAATCGGCGTCCGTCAGCTGCTTGACCGCATCGTCGAGGTTGGCGCGGTCGTCGTCATCGGACAGGAACGCCCCGTGTGAGCAGCAGCCGTCATCCGGGCGGCCCTCGACCGTGCCCTTGCAGGCCGGGGTCCCGAAGACACACGTCCAATGGGACAGCAGCCAGGTCAGATCCGCGGCGATGAGGTGTTCTGGATCGTCCGGGTCGTAGAACTCCACCCACTCTCGAGGGAAGTCCAGTTCAACTTCGCCGGGGTGCCCATTTGTCACAGCGCCCAACGGTAGTCCACATGTGCTCGGGCTTCTCGTTGGCATTTGCCCCATGTCGCACGTGGAGCACGTCGTCGTCACGCTAGTTTTGTTCACGTGCGATTAGGCGTGCTCGACGTGGGCAGCAATACGGTTCATCTGCTGGTGGTCGATGCACACCGGGGCGGGCATCCAACTCCGATGAGTTCGACGAAGGCCGCACTGCGCCTCGCCGAGGCGATCGACGACTCCGGCAAGCTCACCCGCCGCGGCGCCGACAAGCTGGTCGACACCGTCGACGAGTTCGCCAAGATCGCCGCGAGCTCTGGTTGTGCGGACTTGATGGCGTTCGCCACGTCCGCGGTCCGCGACGCGAAGAACTCCGAGGACGTCCTTGCCCGCGTGCTGGCTGAAACCGGGGTGAACCTGCAGGTCCTATCCGGTGCCAACGAATCGCGGCTGACGTTCCTGGCCGTGCGGCGGTGGTACGGCTGGAGTGCCGGGCGGATCATCAACCTCGATATCGGCGGTGGATCGCTCGAGCTGTCCAACGGGGTCGACGAGGCGCCCGAGGTGGCGTTGTCGCTGCCGCTGGGTGCCGGCAGGCTCACCCGTGAGTGGCTGCCCGATGATCCGCCGGGCCGGCGCCGGGTGGCGATGCTGCGCGACTGGCTGGACAACGAGCTCGCCGAGGCCAGTGCGTTCGTCTTGGACGCCGGGCTTCCCGACCTCGCGGTGGCGACGTCGAAGACGTTCCGCTCGCTGGCCCGCCTCACCGGTGCGGCGCCCTCGGGTGCCGGGCCCAGGGTCAAGCGAACGCTGACGGCCAACGGTCTGAGGCAGCTCATATCTTTCATCTCTAGGATGACCACGACAGATCGTGCCGAGTTGGAGGGAGTCAGTGCCGAGCGGGCGCCACAGATCGTGGCAGGCGCTCTGGTGGCGGAGGCAAGCATGAGAGCACTCTCCTTGGAATCGGTCGACATCTGTCCTTGGGCGCTGCGCGAGGGCATTATCCTGCGCCGACTCGACAGCGAAGCTGATGGAACTGCCCTGGTGGAAACCTCCGTGGGGGATGCTGGAAACAAGGGTTTTGATCGGTCGACTGGCGCCCGATCGAGAGGCACACGATGACTGCACCAGATGACAGCGAGAACAGTCGGCCCATTTCAGTCGCCGAGCTGCTCGCCAAGAACGGAACGATCGGCTCGCCGCCGGTCGGGGGGCGGCGCCGTCGTCGGCGCGGTAACAGTGACGCGGTGACCGTCGCCGAACTGACCGGCGAGATCCCGATCATTCGGACCGGCGAGATTCCGATTGCGCGCGATGTCGAGGTGACCGACGTCGAGGTGGCCGAGGAAGCGGTGGCCGACGAGGCGGTCGCCGACGAGACGGTCGAGGAGGAGACGGCGGCCCCTGAACCCGTCGAAACACCGGCAACCAACGGATCAGCCCCCGCGGTCGAGAAGGTGGCCGACGAGCCGGCGCGACCCTTCGATGCACCACCGCCGCGCGCGGACAGCCCGCTCCCACGGCGTGACCGCAGCCCTGAGCGCAGTTACGACCCCCGCCCCCTGCGTCGACCCGAACAAGCGCCCGCGGCGGAAGCCGCTGAAGCTTCCGGCGCCGAGCAGATGGCCTTCGACCCACTCGACGAGGCAGCTCCGGCGCTGGATTTGGCACCGGACGAGCAGGTCACCGAGGCTGCCGAGCTGCAGTCGTATCTGCGGTCCTCCGGGGGCACGCTGTTCAGCGGCCAGACGGTGGCCGACGACCGCGCCCGGCGCGGTCTCGCACAAGACGACGAGTACGACGGCGGTGCGGTGGCGGTGGCCACCGACGCGGATAGCGCAGTTGCCGAATCGCTGCCCCGCGAGGGCAAGCTCACCACGCTGTGGCGGGCCCTTCTGGTGGTCGGCCAATCGATTCTGGCCGTCGCGTTCGGCGCCGGGTTGTTCATCGCGTTCGACCAGCTGTGGCGGTGGAACAACATCGTCGCGCTGGTGCTGTCGGTGCTGGTCATCCTCGGCCTCGTGGTGGCTGTCCGAATCGTCCGGAAAACCGAGGACATCGCCAGCACTCTGATCGCGGTCGCGGTCGGGGCGCTGGTCACACTCGGGCCGTTGGCGCTGTTGCAATCGACCTGATTCATCAGTGCGCCCCGCAATCAAGGTCGGTCTGTCGACGGCCTCGGTCTATCCGCTGAGGACCGAGGCCGCTTTCGAGTACGCGGCCGAATTGGGTTACGACGGCGTCGAACTCATGGTGTGGGCAGAGACGGTCAGCCAGGACGTCGGGGCGATCGCCAAGCTTTCGCGCCGCTACAACATGCCGGTGCTGTCGGTGCATGCGCCCTGTCTGCTGATCTCCCAACGGGTTTGGGGGGCCAACCCCATCCCGAAACTGACGCGCAGCGTGCAGGCCGCCGAGCGGCTGGGCGCGCAGACCGTGGTGGTGCACCCGCCGTTCCGGTGGCAGCGCCGCTACGCCGACGGATTCAGTGAGCAGGTCGCCGAACTGGAGAGCCGCAGCGATGTGCTGGTCGCTGTGGAGAACATGTTCCCGTTCCGGACCGACCGGTTCTTCGGCTCCGGGGATCCGTCGATCGAACGGATGCGTAAGCGCGGTGGCCGTCCCGGCGTTGGGATTTCGGCGTTCGCGCCATCCTATGACCCACTCGATGGCAACCACGCCCACTACACGCTGGACCTGTCGCATACCGCGACGGCGGGCACCGACGCTCTGGAGATGGCCGATCGGATGGGTTCCGGGTTGGTGCACCTGCACCTGTGCGACGGCAACGGCGCGTCGACCGATGAACACCTGGTACCCGGCCGCGGGACACAGCCCACCGTCGAGGTGTGCCAGATGCTGGCGGCCAGCGACTTCACCGGGCATGTGATCCTCGAAGTCACCACATCGGGTGCGCGTACCAAGGCCGAGCGAGAGGCGCTTCTGGTCGAGTCGCTCCAGTTCGCGCGCACTCACCTGTTGCGTTGAGCGAGAAAGGCATTGATGTACCCCCGGTTCGACGATGTGATGGCGTTACGGCCGACTGATAACGGCTTCGAAGCAAACCTCAACGAGCACTGGACAATTGGGCCGAAAATCCACGGCGGCGTGATGCTGGCGTTGTGTGCCAAGGCTGCTCGTGAGGCGTACGCGCATGAAGGCACCGGCGGGCAGGAGCGAAGCGACCCGGGGATTAACGCAGTCGAGCCCGTTGCGGTGTCGGCGGATTTTCTGTCCGCGCCCGACCCCGGCACGGTCCGGTTGGTCACCCGAGTGCACAAGCGCGGCCGTCGCATCGGCCTGGTCGACGTGGCGCTGTCCCAGGGCGAGCGCATCTGCGTGCGCACCGTCGTCACACTCGGTGACGCGGAGCATCACGTCGAGCCCCTGCTGTCCGCCAATCCGGTGACGGCGCTGATGAGTGTCGAGCCGCCCGCGCATATCGAGCCGGTCGGCCCTGGCCATCCCGCGGCGGCGATCAACAATCTGGCCCGCGGCTGCGATATCCGTCCCGAGCTGACCGAAACGGTCAACGAGGCCGGCGCCCCGGTGTTCAAGATCTGGGTGCGGCCCAAGGAGGGGCCGGTGGACGTGTTGTTCGCGCTCATGTGCGGCGACATCTCAGTGCCGGTCTGTTACGCGGTGAACCGCCGCGGCTGGGCGCCCACGGTCCAGATGACGGCGTACTTGCGCGGCCTGCCCGATGACGGCTGGCTGCGGGTGGCCTGCACGACGACGCAGATCGGCCAGGACTGGTTCGACGAGGACCACACGGTGGTCGACAGCGCCGGGCGGATCATCGTGCAGACCCGTCAGCTGGCCTTGGTGCCCGCCCAATAACGCTTGCTCAGGCCCGCTAGGGTCTTGCGACATGGCCAGAATCGCGATCATCGGCGGCGGCAGTATGGGCGAGGCGATCCTCGCCGGGCTCCTTCGGGCGGGCCGGCAGGTCAAAGACCTCGTGGTGTCGGAGCGGATGCCGGAGCGTGCCCGCTACCTGGGCGAGAAGTACTCGGTTCGGATGGCGACCGTCTCCGAAGCGGTGGAAACCGCGACATTCGTGATCGTCGCTGTGAAACCCGCCGATGCCGAGGCGGTCGTCGCCGAGATCGCCGACGCCGCCGCCCAGGCCGAGAGCGACACCATCGAACAGGTCTTCGTCACCGTCGTCGCGGGTGTGACGATCGGCTTTTACGAGGCCCGGCTGCCCGCTGGCTCGCCGGTGGTCCGGGTGATGCCCAACGCCCCGGCTCTGGTCGGCGCGGGCGTCAGCGCGCTGGCAGCGGGCCGGTTTGCCACGCCTGAGCAGCTCGCCGACGTCTCGTCGGTGTTCAAGTGCGTCGGCGACGTGCTGACGGTGTCGGAAAGTCAGCTCGACGCGGTCACGGCGGTCTCCGGTTCGGGGCCCGCGTATTTCTTCCTTTTCGTCGAAGCATTGGTCGATGCGGCGGTCGCAAACGGCCTCAGCAGAGCCGTCGCGACCGATCTTGCGGTGCAGACGATGGCCGGATCCGCGGCAATGCTGCTGGAACGCCTCGACAGTGAGCGGGCGGCCGGCGAAGACAGCGGGCTGGACACATCCCCGGCCCGGCTGCGGGCGATGGTTACCTCCCCGGGCGGGACCACCGCCGCTGGCCTGCGGGAACTCGAGAGGGGTGGGGTCCGGGCCGCTGTCGCTGCTGCCATCGACGCCGCGAAAACACGCTCTGAGCAGCTAGGAATTACATCAGAGTAGTTCAAGAATTTTCTGACGGATCTACCCACACCCGTCGCAGTAACCCCATCCGCCACGCTATTCTCCTCGTGTATGCACGGCTGGGTGCCAGCGGTGGGGAAGCCGCTGGAACTGCCCGTGCCTGACGGATTGGGTTGCGATGACGTCTATGAACGGGCCATCGGCGCGGGATTCGGCTGGAAAATCGGCGCGGGATGCCGGTGGCGCCGATAGCCCGCCGGCCGCCAGAGCTCAATTTCTGACCGTCGCGGAAGTGGCCTCGCTGATGCGGGTAAGCAAGATGACGGTGTACCGCCTGGTGCACAACGGCGAGCTGCCCGCGGTGCGGGTCGGCCGGTCGTTCCGGGTGCATGCCAAGGCCGTCCACGACTTGCTGGAGACGTCCTACTTCGACGCAGGCTAGATGCTCGTCGCGCAAGCGCTCATCGGCGGCTAGTCAGACGCTGTTCGCGCAGAGGCCGTTTTCCGTTCCGCATCCCTGCTTAGGTAAGGTGTCCGGGACATAGAGAAGCCTGCTCTCGTGCAGGCACTGCAAAGGTTTAGGTAACGGATTTCATGGGTTCAGTCATCAAGAAGCGGCGCAAGCGCATGTCGAAGAAGAAGCACCGCAAGCTGCTGCGTCGTACCCGGGTCCAGCGCAGAAAACTCGGTAAGTAGCTCCTCTGCCGGCGTCAGGCCAGTCCTGGCCCGGCAGATGGTGAGCCATGCCGCACGCCGTCCCGGCCGATAGGCTGTCCTGATGGATTCCGGCGGCACCGACACCGAGGCCCCGCACTACCCGAAGGTTGTGCTGGTCACCGGTGCATGCCGTTTCCTCGGGGGGTACCTGACCGCGCGGCTGGCGCAGAACCCGTTGATCAACAAGGTCATCGCGGTTGACGCCGTCGCGCCGAGCAAGGACATGTTGCGCCGGATGGGCCGAGCCGAGTTCGTCCGCGCCGATATTCGAAACCCGTTTATCGCCAAGGTGATCCGTAACGGCGAAGTCGACACCGTGGTGCATGCCTCGGCGGCCTCCTACGCCCCGCGCTCGGGCGGGCGCGCCACGTTGAAGGAAATCAACGTGATGGGCGCCATGCAGTTGTTCGCGGCCTGCCAGAAGGCGCCCTCGGTGCGCCGGGTGATCCTGAAGTCGACCTCCGAGGTCTACGGCTCGCACGCCCACGACCCGGTGGTCTACACCGAGGACAGCAGCAGCCGCCGGCCGCCGGGCGAGGGCTTCGCCCGCGACAGCATCGACATCGAGGGCTACGTGCGCGGGCTGGGCCGGCGCAGGCCCGATATCGCGGTCACGATCCTGCGGCTGGCCAACATGATCGGCCCGGCCATGGACACCGCGCTGTCGCGCTATCTGGCCGGCCCGCTGGTGACCACGGTGCTCGGCCACGACGCGCGGCTGCAGCTGCTGCACGAGCAGGACGCGCTCGGCGCGCTGGAGCGCGCCACGATGGCGGGCAAGTCAGGCACGTTCAACATCGGAGCTGACGGCGTGATCATGATGTCGCAGGCGATTCGGCGTTCCGGACGGGTTGCGGTTCCGTTGCCGAATTCCGGGGTTTGGGCACTGTATTCGTTGCGACGGGCGGGTCGGCCTTCCGACCTCAACCGTGACCAGATGGACTGGCTAAATTACGGACGCGTCATGGACACCACCCGAATGCGCTCCGAGTTGGGCTTTGCGCCGAAATGGACGACGATAGAAGCCTTCGACGATTACGTGCGTGGCCGAGGTTTGACCCCGATCATCGACCCGAAATGGGTACGCTCTCTGGAGAGTCGCGCGGTCGCCGTTGCGCAGCGATGGGGCGGCTGATGAGCCGATGGTGGGGAGAAGGTAGCCGACGTGGCGGGTGATTCCAAGGCGAAAGTGATTCCGCTGCACTCAAATTCAACGCGCGCAGCGGCTGCCAGACGGGCCGCACAGCGCGCGGAGGCGGCCCGCCGACATCCCTCACTGTTGGCCGACCCCGGCACCCGGGCGTCGGCCGAAGAAATTGCCGCTGTCGTCAGGGAAATCGACGCGCGGCGCGGAACAAGCACAATTGGTGGGCCCGCCGAAGCTCCCAATGAACTGGCGCAACGCATTTCGGCGATCGCTGATTTCGTGTCCAAGCGGCTCACCGGCGATTACTCGGTCGACGAATTCGGATTCGATCCGCAGTTCAACAACGCGCTCGTCCTGCCTTTGCTGCGCTTCTTTTTCCAGAATTGGTTCCGGGTTGAGGTCAGCGGCATCGAGAACCTGCCGAAGAATGGCGCCGGCCTGCTGGTCGCCAATCATGCCGGGACGTTGCCGTTCGACGGGTTGATGCTGTCGGTGGCGGTGCACGACCACCATCCGAACAACCGGGACTTGCGGTTGCTGGCGGCCGACATGGTGTTCGACATGCCGATGATGGGGCCCATCGCCCGCAAGGCGGGCCACACCATGGCGTCCACCGTCGATGCCCACCGGCTGCTGGTCGGCGGCGAGCTGACGGCGGTGTTCCCCGAGGGTTACAAGGGGCTGGGCAAGCCCTTCAAGGATCGCTACAAGCTGCAGCGATTCGGCCGCGGTGGCTTCGTGTCGGCGGCTTTGCGAACCAGGGCTCCGATCATCCCGTGTTCGATCGTCGGGTCCGAGGAGATCTACCCGATGATCGCCGACGTGAAGCTCCTCGCGCGGGTGCTGGGGTTGCCGTACTTCCCGATCACGCCGCTGTTCCCGCTGGCCGGTCCGGTCGGGCTGGTACCGCTTCCGTCCAAGTGGCACATCACATTTGGTGAGCCGATCGAGACGGCTGATTACGACGAGTCCGCTGCGGACGATCCGATGGTCACCTTCGATCTCACCGATCAGGTGCGCGAGACCATCCAGCAGACGCTGTACCAGTTGCTGACCAAACGTCGCAACATGTTCGTGGGCTGAGCTCCGCCAGTCAGCGGGCCGTTTGCCTGCCCATCGCCGCGGCGGCGATCGCCGCCACCTGAGCATTGGTCTGTTCGTCGCCCTCGGCTTCGCCGATCATCGTCACGATTGTCGTCATCACCGGTTTGCCGTCTTCGTCGGTGACTTCGCTGCGCAATTCAGTGATGACCGTGCCGAACGATTCGACCACCGAGTCCAGCCAGGAATCGAAGAACAATTTGTCGCCCGCCACGATCGGCCGGTGGAAATGGATCTTCTGGTCGCGGTGAATGACACGGGCGATATTGATCCCGACATCGAAGTTTCGGAAGATGTCCAACTGCACTTGACGTCCCGCGATCGCGATGAACGTCAGCGGGGCCACCACGTCCGCGTAGCCGGCGGCCTTGGCCGCTTCCTCGCTGTAGTACAGCTCGTTGTCCGACTGGATCGCCTTGGCGTACTCACGGATTTTCTCCCGGCCGACCAGGTAATAGTCCGGGTACCGGTAGTGCGTTCCGATGATGTCGCTGGCGATTGACACCCGGGGAGCCTATCAGCGGGTATTGCGGTGACGGTGGGGGTGAGCCGTGTTGAGCCGAGTCAGCGCCGGCGTGATACGGCCGCCGCGAGCGCCCCGCCGATCGCGCCCAATGCCAGCGCCGAGGGCACGCCGATGCGGGCCGCCTTGCGCGCGGTCCGAAAATCGCGGATCTCCCACCCACGCTCGCGAGCCAGCTCGCGCAGGTTGGCGTCCGGGTTGATGGCGACCGCCGTTCCGACCAGGGACAGCATCGGCACGTCGTTGTAGCTGTCGGAGTAGGCCGTGCAGCGTTTGAGGTTGAGACCCTCGCGAACGGCCAGCTGTCGCACCGCATGCGCCTTGCCGACCCCGTGCAGGATGTCGCCCACCAGCCGGCCGGTGAACACCCCGTTCTCGGACTCCGCGACGGTACCCAGCGCACCGGTCAAGCCCAGCCGCCGGGCGATCGTGTCGGCCAGCTCGTAGGGAGTCGCGGTGACCAGCCACACCTGCTGGCCGGCGTCCAGATGCATCTGAGCCAGCGCGCGGGTGCCGGGCCAGATCTTGTCGGCGATGATGTCGTCGTAGATCTCCTCGCCGACCGCGATCAGCTCGGCGGTCGAGCGGCCCTCGATGAAGGCCAGCGCCTTGGCCCTGCCCTCGGCGACGTCGTCGCTGTTCTCCCGGCCGGTCAGCTGGAACTTGGCCTGCGCGTAGATGAACTTCGCCATATCGGCGTAGGTGAAGTACTTGCGGGCGGCCAGGCCGCGACCGAAATGCACCAGCGACGAGCCCTGCACCAACGTGTTGTCCACGTCGAAGAACGCCGCCGCGGTGAGGTCGGCGGGCGGCGGCTCGGCCGGCTCGGTGGCCTGCGGCCCCGGCTCGCGATGCGCGGCCATGCTGGCATCGCGGGCCACGGCGCTGGCCTGCTCGGCGACCAGCTCGTCGACGGCCCGCTCGGCGCTCGCGTCACCGGCGAGTTCCTGGTCCTGGTCCCCGAGCCCCATGGGACCAACCCTAGCTGCGACGCATTCTTGGCCTAACTGCGACACTTGCTCGCGTGAGCCGCGCACACGTAGAGCTGTTGACCCGGGCCGGGTGCACCATCTGCCAGCGGGTCTACGACCGGCTGGCCGAGCTGGCCGCCGAACTCGATTTCGAACTGTCCACCACCGACGTCGACGCCGCGGCCGCCGCCGGGAACAGCGCGTTACGAGCCGAATTCGGCGATCGCCTGCCCGTCGTCCTGCTCGACGGCAGCGAGCACAGCTATTGGGATGTCGACGTCGAACGGCTGCGCGCCGATCTCGCCCTCGGCCATCCGGCCGCCGACGACGGCGTGTGAACGACCGCCGGAATTTGGCCAGCCGCCTGCGCAGCGTTTACCGTGGAAGTAAGTTTCACTAACGGAGCATTCCGTGACAGCGAGGGAGCGGGCCAGGTGATCGTGCCGTGAGCGTGCTGCTGTTCGGGGTGTCGCATCGAAGCGCTCCCGTTTCCGTCCTTGAGCAGTTGTCCACGGATGAGTCCGATCAGGTCAAGATTGTCGACGAGCTGTTGCAGTCGCCGCTGGTGACCGAGGCGATGGTGCTGTCCACCTGTAACCGGGTCGAGGTCTACGCGGTGGTCGACGCCTTCCACGGCGGCCTGTCGGCCATCGGCCAGGTGCTGGCTGAGCACTCCGGAATGTCGATGGGCGATCTGACCAAGTACGCCTACGTCCGCTACAGCGAGGCCGCCGTCGAGCATCTGTTCGCCGTCACCAGCGGCCTGGACAGCGCGGTCATCGGCGAACAGCAGGTGCTCGGCCAGGTCCGCCGTGCCTACGCCACCGCCGAGACCAACAAGACCGTCGGCCGGATCCTGCACGACCTGGCCCAGCGGGCGCTGTCGGTGGGCAAGCGGGTGCACTCCGAGACCGCGATCGACGCCGCCGGCGCCAGTGTGGTGTCCGTCGCACTCGACATCGCCGCTTCGCGGCTGGACGGCTTGGGTGGGCGCACCGCCACGGTGGTCGGTGCCGGCTCGATGGGCGGGCTGTCGGTTGCGCACCTGCTTCGGGCCGGGATCACCCATATCGACGTCGTCAACCGCTCGCTGCCCCGTGCGGAGCGGCTGGCCGAGAGCATCCGCCAGCATGGTGCCACCGCGCAGGCGCTGACCCTGGAGCATCTGCCGACCGCACTGGCCGCCGCCGACGTCGTGGTCAGCTGTACCGGCGCGGTCCGCCCGGTGGTCTCGCTGGCCGATGTGCACCATGCGCTGGCCGGCACCCGCCGCGACGAGACCGCCCCGCCGCTGGTGCTCTGCGATCTCGGGATGCCCCGCGATGTCGACCCCGCCGTGGCCGGATTGCCCGGTGTTTCGGTCATCGACATGGACCGCGTGCAGCGTGAGCCGTCCGCCCGCGCCGCGGCCGCCGACGCCGACGCCGCCCGTCAGATCGTCGCCGCCGAGGTTGCCAGCTACCTGGCCGGTCAGCGGATGTCCGAGGTCACCCCCACTGTCACGGCACTTCGCCAGCGTGCCGCCGATGTCGTCGAGGCCGAGCTGTTGCGGCTGGACAACCGGCTGCCCGGCCTGGACGACTCCCAGCGCGACGAGGTTGCCCGCACCGTCCGCCGGGTGGTCGACAAGCTGCTGCACGCCCCGACCGTTCGGGTCAAGCAGCTGGCCAGTGCGCCTGGCGGGGACACCTACGCCGAGGCGTTGCGGGAACTTTTCGAACTCGATCCACAGGCCGTCGACGCCGTTGCCGCAGGTGAATTGCCCCTGCCGACAACGGAATTCGATCAAGGCCGAGCCGACGGTACCGGGTAGCGCGGTTGGCCGGCAGTAACGACGCGGTAATCCGGATCGGCACCCGGGGCAGTCTGCTGGCGACAACGCAGGCCGGGACCATTAGAGATCAACTCATCGAGCGAGGGCATCCCGCCGAGCTGGTCATCATCAGCACCGAGGGTGACCGATCCGACAAGCCGGTCGCCGAAATCGGGGTGGGCGTGTTCACCGCCGCCCTGCGCGAAGCCATCGCCGACGGCCGCGTGGACATGGCCGTGCACTCGTACAAGGATTTGCCGACGGCGCCCGACGGCCGGTTCGTGATCGCCGCGATCCCCCGCCGGGAGGACGCCCGCGACGCGTTGGTGGCCCGCGACGGCATGGTCTTGGGGGAGTTGCCGGCGGGCTCGGTGATCGGCACGAGCTCCGTGCGGCGGGCGGCACAGCTTAGAGCACTGGGTCTCGGTTTGGAAATTCGCCCCCTACGAGGCAACCTAGATACCAGGTTGAACAGGGTAAGCAGCGGTGATCTCGACGCCATCGTGGTAGCCCGGGCGGGTCTGGCCCGCATCGGTCGCCTCGGCGATGTCACTGAGACGCTGGAGCCGGTGCAGATGTTGCCAGCGCCGGCTCAAGGTGCGCTCGCGGTCGAGTGCCGCGCCGGCGACACCGAGCTCGTGGCGCTGTTGGGAAAGTGGGACGATCCCGACACCCGCGCCGCGGTCACCGCCGAGCGAACCCTGCTGGCCGAACTGGAGGCGGGTTGTTCCGCACCGGTGGGCGCGATCGCCGAAGTGGTCGAGTCCATCGATGACGACGGCCGCGTCTTCGACGAGCTGTCACTGCGCGCATGCGTGGCGGCAGCAGACGGATCCGACGTGATTCGTGCGTCCGGTATCGGCACTCCCGACCGGCCCGCAGAGCTGGGGCTCTCGGTGGCCGCGGAGTTGTTCGAACTCGGTGCGCGCGAGGTGATGTCGGTACAAGGCTCCGTGAATGTGAAAACAGACGGAGTGGAGCGGGAGTGAAGCGATGACTGGGCATGTGAGCGGTCGGGGACGTAAGGCGAAGCCGGGACACATCACGTTCGTCGGTGCGGGTCCAGGTGACCCCAATCTGCTGACGACGCGCGCCCGCACCGTTTTGGCGAATGCCGCGCTGGTGTTCACCGACCCAGACGTGCCACAGGCCGTGCTCGCGGTGGTCGGCACCGACCTGCCGCCCGCGGTCGGCCCCGCCCCGGCGCCTGCTTCCGGCAATGTGCCTGCTGAAGGCCATGACGAGACCGCGCCGCCGGTCGTCTCGGTCGGTCCGGACATCCGCCCCGCGCTCGGCGACCCCGCCGAGGTGGCCAAGACCCTCGTCACGGAGGCCAAGACCGGCTTCGACGTGGTGCGCCTGGTCGCCGGTGATCCGCTGTCGATCGACTCGGTCATCACCGAGGTGAACGCGGTGGCCCGCGCCCACGCCGAGTTCGAGATCGTGCCGGGCCTGCCCGCCACCAGCGCGGTGCCCACCTACGCGGGCCTGCCGCTGGGATCGGCGCACACCGTCGCCGACGTGCGCGGCGAGGTCGACTGGGCGGCGCTGGCCGCTGCCCCCGGCCCGCTGATCCTGACCGCGAGCGCCTCGCACCTGCCTGAGGCGGCCCGCACGCTGATCGAATACGGCCTGTCCGACAGCACTCCGTGCGTGGTCACCTCCAACGGCACCACCTGCGGGCAGCGCTCGGTCGAGACCACTCTGCACGGGCTGATCGATCGCGCCACCCTGGCCTGCAATAGCGATCCGGCCGGCCCGCTGACCGGCACGCTGGTGGCCACCATCGGCAAGACCGTGGCCCACCGCGCCAAGCTGAACTGGTGGGAGAGCCGGGCCCTGTACGGCTGGACCGTGCTGGTGCCGCGCACCAAGGATCAGGCAGGCGAGATGAGCGACCGGCTGGTCGGCCATGGCGCGCTGCCCATCGAGGTGCCGACCATCGCCGTCGAGCCGCCCCGCAGCCCGGCCCAGATGGAAAGGGCCGTCAAGGGTTTGGTCGACGGCCGGTACCAGTGGGTGGTGTTCACCTCCACCAACGCGGTGCGTGCGGTGTGGGAGAAGTTCGGCGAGTTCGGCCTGGACGCCCGCGCCTTCTCCGGCGTGAAGATCGCCTGCGTTGGCGAGTCGACGGCCGACCGGGTGCGGGCCTTCGGGGTGAGCCCCGAGCTGGTGCCGTCCGGTGAGCAGTCCTCGCTGGGCCTGCTCGACGAATTCCCGGAGTACGACAGCATCTTCGATCCGGTCAACCGGGTGTTGCTGCCGCGCGCCGACATCGCCACCGAGACGCTGGCGGAGGGTCTGCGTGACCGCGGCTGGGAGATCGAAGACGTCACCGCCTACCGCACCGTGCGTGCGGCACCGCCGCCGGCCGAGACCCGCGAGATGATCAAGACCGGCGGGTTCGACGCCGTGTGCTTCACCTCCAGCTCGACGGTGCGCAACCTGGTCGGCATCGCGGGCAAGCCGCACGCCCGTACGATCGTGGCGTGCATCGGACCGAAGACGGCCGAGACGGCCGCGGAGTTCGGCCTGCGGGTGGACGTCCAGCCCGAGACGGCCGCGGTCGGTCCGCTGGTCGATGCGCTGGCCGAGCACGCCGCCCGGCTGCGTGCCGAGGGTGCGCTGCCGCCGCCGCGCAAAAAGAGCCGACGCCGCTAGAAGCGAAAGTCCTCGCATGAGCTATCCAAGACAGCGTCCGCGTCGCCTGCGCTCAACTCCGGCGTTGCGCCGATTGGTAGCCGAAACCTGCCTGGAGCCACGGCATCTGGTGCTCCCGATGTTCGTCGCCGACGGGATCGACGAGCCGCGGCCGATACCGTCCATGCCCGGTGTTCATCAGCACACCCGCGACTCGTTGCGCCGTGCCGCCGAGCAGGCAGTCGAAGCCGGTGTCGGCGGGCTGATGCTGTTCGGGGTGCCGCGTGAGACGGACAAGGACGCGGTGGGGTCCTGCGGTGTCGACCCTGACGGGATCCTCAACGCCGCCCTTCGCGATCTGGCCAAGGACCTCGGCGATGACACCGTGCTGATGGCCGACACCTGCCTCGACGAGTTCACCGACCACGGGCACTGCGGCGTGCTCGACGCGCGCGGCCGGGTCGATAATGACGCCACCAATGCGCAGTACGTCAAACTTGCTGTGGCACAGGCAGAATCCGGTACGCGGGTGGTCGGCCCGAGCGGCATGATGGACGGTCAGGTCGCCGCCATCCGGGACGGGCTCGACGCCGCAGGGTTCGCCGACGTGCTGATCCTGGCCTACGCCGCGAAATTCGCCTCCGCGTTCTACGGCCCGTTCCGCGATGCGGTCGGCTCGAGTCTGCAGGGGGATCGGCGTACCTACCAGCAGGACAGTGGCAACGCGCGAGAAGCGTTGCGCGAGATCGCACTCGACATCGACGAGGGCGCCGACATCATCATGGTCAAACCCGCCATGGCTTACCTGGACGTCGTGCGCGCGGCCGCCGACGTCTCGCCGGTACCCGTCGCCGCCTACCAGGTATCGGGGGAGTACGCGATGATCAGCGCGGCCGCGGCCAACGGATGGATCGACGGCCAAGCCGCGGCGCTGGAGTCGCTGACCAGCATCCGGCGGGCGGGCGCCGACATCGTCTTGACCTACTGGGCTGCCGACGTGGCTGGCTGGCTGGCGTGAGCGACGCTTGCGGAGCAAACCATGGGCGGACACGCCGCGCCCTCGCTTGCGAGGTGGCGGCGTGACCCACCAACCGCCGCCCGAGGCACCCGCGCGCCCGGACGATGTCGATACCGCGTTCTGGCTGTGGCTGATCGCGCTGCCGTTGATGGTGACCGGCTATATCGCCAACGCCTACTTCGCGGCGGGCAAGCACTCGCTGTTGGTCATCGGCGTCAACGTGATGTTCACGCTGATGATTGCCGCCCTGGTCCTTACCTTCCTGTTCCTGATGCGATCCGGGTATCGCTGGACGCGCACCGTGCTGACCGCTGGCGGGTTGGCCACCGTCATCTACACCGGGGTGAATCTCTTCGGCGCCGAGCGGGAGGCCGTGCAGGCGGTGATCTTTGCCGTCACCGGCATCGTCGGGTCGGTGCTGATCCTCGGCGGCGTCGTTCTGTTGCACCGCAAGGACGCGCACGGGTTCTTCACCAAGTGACCCGAACCTTGGGCGCAAGCGCTGGACTTGAGTTCGGTGTGAGCCCATACCGTGAGTTGTAGCCTGGCATTCTGCGTGGGCGGGCTTGGCCCTCGACGTATTGCTCGATGGTCGGCAGTGGTGCGCCTCCGCCGGAGACGGCGAAGCAGGCCGGCACGAGAGGTGTTGTCGATGGGGGCCCGGACACAGGCGCTGGATGAGCGTGGAGATCGCCAGGGTGGGCGTGTAGGCGACAAGTAGGTGCACGTAGTCGGATTCGCCCTGCACTGACCAACTCGGCGCCTAGGCCGGTGCACACACTGGGCACCAGATGTGCGTGCAGTAACGACTCGCTGTGCCGCGTGCGGCGATAGGTCGGTGTTGTCATAGGTCCGCCTTAGAGTCGGGGAATGCAGATGCGTCACCGATACCGCATCGAACCGACGCCAGCCCAGCAGGCGACGCTAGCGCGGGTGTTCGGGTGCGCCAGGGTGGTTTTCAATGACGCGCTGCGGGTCCGCGAGCAGGCGTACCGGGCCGGGGTAAAGCTGTCCGACAGCGAGATTCAACGCCGCGTCGTCACCACAGCTAAGACCACCACGCGGCGGGCCTGGTTGTGTGAGGTACCCAGTGTGGCGTTGGTGCAGTCGGTCAACGATTCCCGGCGGGCGTGGCGCAACTTCTTCGAATCGGTAAGCGGTAAACGCAAGGGCCGCAAGATGGGTCGCCCACGGTTCAAATCCCGCAAGGATCACCGGCAGTCGTTCCGGCTGACTCGCAATGGTTTCAGTCTGAGATCTAATGGCCGGTTGTTCGTGGCCAAGGTCGGCGAAGTCGGTGTGCGCTGGTCGCGCGAGCTGCCTTCGGAGCCGTCGAGTGTGACGATCATCCGGGAACCGGATGGTCGTTACTACGCCAGCTTCGTCGTTGACGTACCGGCCTCGCCGCTGCCGCCGGTGGAACGCGAGGCAGGGGTGGATGTGGGGATCGCTCGGCTGGCGACGATCGCCGCCACCGATGGAGTGCGGTCTGACATCGACAATCCGAAGGGTTTGGGTCGCAAGCTACGCAAACTGGCACAGCTGGAGCGGGAGAAGTCTCGCCGGCAGAAAGGGTCAGCCAACAGGGACAAGTCGCGGCGCAAGGTTGCGGTTCCGCATAACGAGGTCGCCCGTGCTCGGCGGGATTATCACCACAAGCAGGCTTTGGCGTTGGTTCGCGACAACCAAGTGATCCATGTCGAAGACCTCAACATTCTGGGCATGGTCCAAAACCGCCGTCTCGCGCGGGCGATTTCGGATGCGGGGTGGGGTCAGTTCGTGCGGATCATCGGCGAGAAGGCCGACCGCTACGGACGGACCGTGCACACGGTGTCGCGGTGGTTGGCGTCGAGCAAGACCTGCTCGGGCTGCGGGCACCGACTCGACGAACTCCCGCTGCAGGTCCGGACATGGACTTGCCCGGCGTGCCGAGTGGTTCACGATCGTGACCACAACGCCGCCAAGGTCATTCTCGCTGCCGGGCGGGCAGAGAGGTTAAACGCCTGTGGAGTCCCAGTAAGTCCTGCCACCAGTGGGCAGGCGCGGGGCGATGAAGCAGGAAGCACCCCAACCGCGGCGTAGCCGTAGGGGAATCCCCGCCATTTATGGTGGGGAGCACGTCAACCGATAGGCTGGCCGGACCATGACCGCCCCCGAACCCAGGCCCCGCGCCGTCTCCGTTGCCTTTTGGTGCTGGCTGGCAGCGGCGATCCTGCTGATGTTGGGCGGCCTGCTGCTGGTGTTCGCACAGGGCCCCGCGCCGATGTTCTTCCGGGGCGCCGGCGGGTTGTGGATTGTCACCGGTGCGTTGCTGAGCTATTTGGCCGGCCGGGCCCGTGGTGGCGATACCCGGTTCCGGCGCGCGGCGGTTGCGCTGTCGGTTGCGCTCGCGGTGCTGTTGGCGTTGTTCGCGGTGATGACCAGCGGCCTGGTCTGGCTGTTCGTTCTGATTCTGGTGACGGTCGGCGCGGTCGTGATCATGCGCCCGTCGGCGCAACAGTGGTACGTGCCGTCTGACCCGCCGGAGCCCAATGCCTGAGGATCAGCCGCTCGAGCAGCCGGAACGGCTGTTCTTCGAGAGCGGTGCCAGCTGGTACTGGCTGCTTGCCGGGCCGATTGCAGCGATCGCGATGCTGCTGATCCAGATCAAGGGCGGGGTGGGCTTCCAGCCCTGGGTCCCGCTGATCTTCCTGGTGCTGGTGACCGGCTTCCTGGGCCTGCAGGTCAAGGCTGCGCGGATTCACACCAGCGTCGAACTCACCCGCGATGCGTTGCGCGAGGGCACCGAGGTCACCCCTTTGAGCCATATCGTGCGGGTATTCCCGGTGGCGGAGCATTCCGTGAAATCCCGTGAGCCGCTGGAGAAGTGGCAGACGGCGCGGGCACTCGGCGAATTGTCCGGGGTGCCCCGCGGGCGTACCGGGATCGGCGTCGAGCTCACCGGGAAGCGCATGGCGCAGGCGTGGGCGCGCAATCACCGGGGCTTGCGGGCCGCGCTCACCGAGCTGGTCGAGGGCGAGACAGCGAGCGCTCCGTGAGGCATGTCATCCAGCTGGTGCTGGCCGCGCTGGCGCTGGCCGGCGGGGTCATCACCAGCCTGCAGGTCCGCAGCGTGGTCTTCGTGGCGCCGGTCGCCGAGGGTCAGCCGTCGACGACCTCGGTGGCCTTCGACCCGCCGCTGATGATGTTGACCTGGGGCCTGGTGACCGCGGCCGGCGTGCTGGCGGTGCTGGGCGTGGCCGGTCTGGTGCGGGCCAGGCGCGCTCGTGGCGCAACGCTCAGAACACCCGCGTCTGGCCTTCCAGTACAGGAACTGACGTAGGCAGCTTGTAGGTCTGCACACCGTTGCGCCACATCACTGCGTCGCGGGCCTGCTCGGGTAGGTGTTTGACCAGCCAGCGCGGGTCGTCGAAGGTCCAGTGTGGGTAGTCCGACGAGAAGAGCAGGATCTTCTCGCATTCCATCCATTCGAAGGCCCGCAGCAGTTCGGTCTTGTCCTCGGGGTAGTCCAGCGGTTGGGTGGTGAACTTGATGTGCTCTTTGACGTATTCGGACGGTTTGCGCTTGATGTCGGCCCACGATGTGCGCGCGGAGTAGATCGCGTCCATCCGCCACATCAACGGCAGGATCCAGCTGAACGCATGCTCGACGAACACGATCCGCAGGGTGGGGTAGCGGTCGAAGACCCCGTCGAAGATCAGGCTCATCACCTGGTTGGCGGCCAGCAGCGAGTAGGTGACCATGAAATCGTGGTTGTAGCTGGGCAAGCCGACCGGCGGGATCGGCAGGTTCTCGTACTTGCCGCGGCCCAGGTGGCAGCTGACCGTGATGTCGTGTTTGGTGGCGGCCGCCCAGACGGCGTCGTATTTCGGGTCGCCCCACGATGGCCGGGGTTCGGCCTTGATCAGGATCTGCGACATGTACGGGTGGCCGGCCCATTTCTCGATCTCCCGGGCCGCCCCGTCGGGGTCCTCGATGGCCACTGAGATCGACCCGCGCCAGCGCTTGTGCCAGTTGTTGCGGCTGTCGAGCCAGTGCTCGTCGAGCCAGAGGTTGGTGGCGATGGCCGCGGCCTGTGCCGCGTCGGCCAGCCGAGCGCCGGGAGCCAGCGGCTCCAGGATGGCGATGTCGGCGCCGGCCTCCATGACCAGTTGGCGAAATGCCAGGTCAGGGTCGCTGCCAGCGAACTCACCGTCGTCAGGGAAGGTATCGGTGCGCATCGCGAACGCGTGCGCGTAGTCGGGGGCGTCGTAGTAGATCTGCTCCCCGATCGGGTGGGAGAGGAAGTATTTCGTGCGCCAGGGCTCGGGTATGTAGTCGATCAGCACCCCGCGTCGCGGTACCGGGTGGACGTCGCAATCCACGCACCGCACCGCGATGTGTTCGGTCGGTGCCGACCGCTGCTCGATGTGCGTCAGAGTCATCTCGGTCATCTTTTCCTCGTCGCCTTCGCCCATTGTCCCACCGGAGTGCACGTGGTCAGCGGAAAAAATGAAGTAGTGGCCTACGCATGTCGTTTTGCGGTACGTGCGGGACAGTTGATTCAGGCGGAGCGACGTGCCGTCGCCCGGGCGCGGGATCAATCTCAAACCTGTTCTGCGACAACATGATATGTGAGTCGACACACCAGCGGGGAGGTAGGAGGGGGCATGGAGCGCTTTCGCGGTCTGTCGTCCGACGTCTCGCATGTCCCGTCGACGCTTCACGGCCAGCTGTTTTTGCTCGCGTTCGACCCCAAACAGGGTGGATTCTCGCGCCACGACTCCACGTTGTTCGGGTTGGCCTTAGGCGCGGCGATGCTGACCGAGCTCTACCTGACGGGTTATCTGGTGGAGCGCGAAGGTCGCCCCGTTCCCGGCAAGGCGGCCAGCCCCGGCGATCAGATCTTGCATTCCGCATTCGCCCAGGTCGGCGTCCACAATCGAGCGACGTGGGCACAGCTGATCGCCGGACATCACGGTTGCGCCATTTCGGCGGTGCGTAACCAGTTGATCGCCGAGGGCTGGTTACGCAACGGCCGGCTCGCGATGATGGCGATCCCCGATGCGGGTCTGGAACCCCACGACGCAAGCCGGGTCGGCGCCCTGGCTGACGAGGTCGCTGACGCCCTTCGGAACGCGATCGCGGGAAAGCCGGCCGAGCCGTGGTTGCTCGCGTGCGGATTGCTGGCGGTCCTTGCTCAACTGCCCGGCCTGGCCGGCTTCGTCGCCGCTGCCGACCGCCAGCGCCTGCAGGAACTGGCCGTGGATGCCATCGCGCCCGTGTCTGGGCTGGCCGAAGTGATAGCGGGTCGGCCGGCATGACGCCCCGCGAGCATCGGCACTTGTGGTCGGTTCCTCCGCTCAGCGATGCCGACGAGGATCCTGAGCCGCCGGAACCCGAGGATCCTGAGCCGCCGGACGAGGAACTCCGCGTCTTGTTGTGGTGAGCGGGTAGCCCTGGACTTCATACCCCCTAGGGGTATCATTAGGGCATGACCACAACCGACCTTCAGTTGAGCGGCATGAGCTGCGCGTCCTGCGCGTCGCGGATCGAACGCGGCCTCAACGACCTCGACGGCGTGCACGCTACGGTGAACTTCGCCGTCGAGCGCGCGCATGTCGAACACGGGCCGCAGGTCTCCGAGCACGATCTGATCCAGGCTGTGGAATCCACCGGTTATCACGCCTCGGTGGTCGACCACTCCGGTCACGGCCAGGACCATATGAACCACGACGTCCCGACCGAGCAGTTACGCCCGCGGCTCATCGGCTCGGCGGTGCTGGCGGTACCGGTGGTGGCCCTGTCCATGGTGATGCCGTGGCAGTTCCCCGGCTGGCTGTGGCTGGTGCTGGCGCTGACGACGCCGATCGTGTTCTGGGGCGGCTACCCGTTCCACAAGGCCGCGCTGAACAGTGCGCGCCATGGGGCTTCGACGATGGACACCCTGGTGTCCATCGGCACGCTGGCCGCCTACCTGTGGTCGCTCTACGCGGTTCTGACCGGGGCTGCCGAGCACGGGCACGGCCACGTCTACTTCGAAGTCGCGGCCGCGGTGACGGTGTTCCTGTTGGCCGGCCGGTATGCCGAGGCCAAAGCCAAGCGGTCGGCGGGGGCTGCGCTGCGCGCGCTGCTGTCACTGGGCGCCAAGGATGCCACGGTGGTGCGCGACGACGCCGAGGTGCGAATCCCGGTGGGTGAGTTACGGGTTGGCGACGTGATCGTGGTCCGCCCCGGCGAGCGGGTGGCCACCGACGGTGTCGTGGTAGACGGTGCTTCCGCGCTGGACACTTCGGCGATGACGGGTGAGTCGGTGCCTGTCGATGTCGGAGCCGGCGCCGAGGTGCTTGGCGGCTCGGTCAACACGTACGGACGAATCCTGGTGCGCGCCAGCCGTGTTGGTGCCGACACCCAGCTGTCCCGGATGGCCAGGATGGTTGCCGATGCACAGGGCGGCAAGGCCTCGATCCAGCGGCTGGCCGATCGGGTGTCGGGGATCTTTGTCCCGGTGGTGCTGGTGATCGCGGCTCTGACTCTGGTTGGCTGGCTCGTGGCCGGCGGGCCTGTCACGGCGGCGTTCACCGCCGCGGTGGCCGTGCTGATCATCGCGTGCCCGTGCGCGCTGGGTCTGGCGACACCGACCGCGATCCTGGTCGGCACGGGCCGCGGCGCTCAGCTCGGGGTGTTGATCAAGGAGCCGCAGGTACTCGAGACCGTCACCGGCATCGACGCCGTCGTCCTGGACAAGACCGGCACGGTCACTACCGGAACGATGTCGGTCGCAGCCGTCGAGGCCGAACCCGGCGCAGACGCGGACACCGTGCTTGCCTGGGCTGCCGCTGTCGAGTCGGCCTCCGAGCATCCGGTGGCCGCCGCGATCGTGGCCGCCGCCCGCGAGCGCGGCCTGGCTGTGCGCGCGGTGACCGATTTCGTCAACGATCCCGGAACCGGGGTCAGCGGCATTGTCGACGGCGTGACCGTTCGGGTGGCGCGCGCCGCTGAGCAATCAGGCGACGACGGCCGCACCAGCGTGGCCGTCACCGCCGACGGCGCGCAGCGCGGCGTGATCCGGCTGGTCGACGCGGTCAAGCCGACCAGCGCCGAGGCCATCGCCGAGCTGAAGCGGATGGGCATCACCCCGATGCTGCTCACCGGGGACAACCCGGCGGTCGCCGCGCGGGTGGCCGCCGAGGTCGGCATCGCCACCGAGAACGTGATCGCCGGTGTGCTGCCGTCGGAGAAGGCCGAGGCGATCAAGCGGTTGCAGGCGCAGGGCCACAAGGTCGCCATGGTCGGCGACGGGGTCAACGACTCGGTGGCACTGGCCACCGCCGACGTCGGTATGGCGATGGGTACCGGCACCGATGCGGCGATCGAGGCCGGCGACATCACCCTGGTCCGCGGCGACCTGCGGACCGTGCCGACCGCGCTGCGGCTGTCGTCGCGCACGCTGCGGATCATCAAGCAGAACCTGTTCTGGGCGTTCGGCTACAACGTCGCGGCGATCCCGCTGGCCGCACTGGGCCTGCTGAACCCGATGATCGCCGGCGCCGCGATGGCGTTCTCCTCGGTGCTGGTGGTGACCAACAGCCTGCGCCTCAAGCGCTTTTACTGACCACGCCGCGTCACCCTTCTCTCTTTCGCCGAAACCGACGATTGGCCGAGAAAGTGCGAGTAGATCGCAGCATTTCGTCGATCTCGACGCGGGGTGACGCTCGTCACGAACCCGTTGGTACAAAGTGCGAAATCTGTAACACTGTCCCACATGACGGATCTTGCCGAGCCCCAGTCCGCCACCGATGCGCTGCCGCTGGGCCCGCAGTCACTGGTGTGGCGCTACTTCGGTGACAACCGGATGTTCCTCATCGGACCGCGGCCGGCCGTGCTGCAGAACATGCTCGCCGAGTTGGGCCAGGGCGTGCTCGACCATTCGGTGTTCTTCGCCGACACCGCAGCCCGGGTCAAGCGCTCGCTGCCGCCGATCTTCATGACCGTCTACGGCAGCGACGGCGACAACGCCGGCACCAGCGTCCGCGACTTCCACCACAACATCAAGGGCGATATGCCCGACGGCAGCCGCTACCACGCGCTGGATCCCGAGACCTACTTCTGGGCGCACGCGACGTTCTTCGACCAGGCGCTGTACTTCGCCGACACCTTCGTCAAGCGGCTCTCGCGCGAAGAGAAGGAGCAGATGTACCTGGAGTCCAAGACCTGGTACCGCCGCTACGGCGTCAGCGATCGCCCGATGCCCGCCGACTACGCGGAGTTCGAGCGTTACTGGGACCGCATGATCGACCAGGTGCTGGTCGCCCACTCCACCGCCAAGTACGGCGTCGGCTACGTCACCAAGGGATTCCCGCGGCCCAAGGCTGTGCACCCGATCGTGTGGCGGCTGGTGGCACCGGTGTTCAACCCTGTCGCGGCGTTCCTGACCACCGGCGGCATGCCGCCGCGCACCCGCGACTTGCTCGGTCTGCCCTGGAGTGAGCGCAAGGAACGCAACTATCAGCGCTTCGCCGCGTTGTGGCGCTCGCGTCCGGTCAACTGGCTGTGGGATCATCTACCGATGAGCGTCCGCTACAACCGCTACGCCACAGCGGGTTTCGCGCGGGCAGGGCATGCCTGACCCATCGACCGAAGCGATCCTCGACGCCGCGCTCGTCGAGTTCGATCAGCATGGCATCCGCCGGGTCGCCCTTGATGACGTGGCCCGGCGCGCCGGGGTGAGCCGGACGACCATCTATCGCCGGTTCGCCAACAAGGACGACCTGGTGTCCGCCGTGGTGGATCGGGAGAACGCCCAGCTCTTCGCTGATATCGCCGAAGAACTCAAAACCAAACGGCCGCAGTCGAATTACTACGTAGAGGCATTCACGCAAGCGATGCTGCGCAGCCGCAAGCACCGGGTGCTCAACCGGATGGTCCACGACGAGCCCGCGCTGACGCTGGAGTTGGCCCGCCGCCACTACGCGGCCGCGGTGTACCGCATCGAAGCCGCATTGCAGGTGATCTTCCCGCCCGGCTTCGCCGAGCGGATCGGGCCGCGGGCCGTGCATGAGCTGGCCGACAGTATCTGGCGCTACGCGATGATGGTGACTCTGCTGCCTAGCCCCGATCCGATCGAAACTGCCGACGAAATAAGGGCTTTCGCCACCAAGCACTTCCTGCCGAGCCTGCCCCAAGCATTGCGGGCAGTGCCGGTCTAGTCGTTGCTGGTGCAGTCCAGATCCACGTAGGCGGTGGGCATTGACTGGTGCACATCGGTAACGGTGCATTGCGACAGCCCGCCGGTCGGCTGGCCGTTGAGCTGCACTTGGTAGCCCTGGCTCTGCAATTGGCTGATGATGTCGGGGGCGGAGCCGGTTCCCGACGACGACACGATGTGCGCGACGCTGATGAGTGCTGCTCCAATTAGGTTGCTGTACATATCTTTAGATATGCGAGCAGGTTACAGCTCATGTCGACTGAGTAGGCGGGGCCAACACTTCCACGACACCGTTGCGCTCCCGAACATCGAAGTGCGGCAATGGCTTCGGGGCGATCGGCAGGGCATGAGTGACGACCATTCCGGCCGGGGAAAACGACGTCGAATGGCACGGGCAGCGCAGTTGGTCGACGTTCTGGTCGAACCACAACTTGCAGCCCTGGTGCGTGCATACGCCGGAGACCGCTTCCACCTGGCCGTTGACCCGGCGGACGAACCCGTTGACCGAACCCAGGTCGAACGCGTGCATCGTGCCCGCGGACACTTCGGAGCTGGCTGCCACGGCCTGCCAGGACCCGTCGGTCGGCACCATATCGGCGTCGGCCACTTGTGGCTCGTTGCCGGTCGGTCGAAGCACCAGTCGGTCGACGGATACCGCCGCCACCGCTGCCGTCGCGGCCGCGCTGGTACCGACGATCACCTGCCGGCGGGTGGCTGACGGCCCGGTCTTGGCGGGGGGCGCGACATCGTCGACAGGCCCAGCCTCTGACGACATTTCGGCGGCCAACCGTGCCTTGAGCTCGGAAACGAACTCAGGGCGGGGCTCGGCGGCATCGTCGCGCGCGGCGGTCAGACCGATCGCGGTGCGCAGCTGCGCGGCTTCGAAATCGTCAGGGTGGAAACCCTTGGGTTGACGACCGGCCAGCAGGTCGTCGATGTAGCGGCGGAGCTCACGGCGGGTCATGGCAGTGCCCCCTCGCTGATCTGCGCGGCCAGCCGCAGCGCCCGGTGCTGCAGTACTTTCGCGTTCGCGACGCTGACGCCGAGCGTACTGGCAGCTTCCCGCACCGAGCAGCCTTGCAGGAAGCGCAGTTCCAGTACCCGTCGGTAGTTGTCAGGAAGCGCGTCCAGCAGGGCGGCGACGCGCTGCGGTGCGGTGCTTGGTGCTGCCGGACCGAAGACGGTGGCGGGCAGGTCCTCGACGGTGGTGATCTCGGTGCCCAGGGTGGCCCGCCAGTGTGCGGCCAGCACCGTGCGCGCCGTGGCCCGCAGGTAGGCGCGCACCTCGGCGATGCTCGCCGTCAGGCGCAGCGGCCGCATCGCGGCCAGGAAGACCTCTGAGGTCAGGTCCTCGGCGTCGACGCGATTGCCGACCCGGCCGAGGATCATCCGGTACACCCAGGTCACGTTGTCGTCGTAGACGGCTTCCCAATCCGGATAGCGCGCTTCGGGGACCAGACGCAGGTCTGGTCTCGGGCGTCGATCGTCCTCCGCCGCCATCGTTTGCCTTCCGCTCATCATCCAGAGATAGGTGGCGGGGTTACACAGCCGTCCGTGTAACCGTCGCCCTACCTCTTGATGAGACGGTCCGCGCCGCGGACATGGTTCAGCCGAGGAGGCAGATTTCATGCACTACACCCGCACCGCGCTCGCCTGCGTGGCGGTCGCAGTTGGCCTCGCCGCGTGCTCAGCGCCGGCGAAAGCTCCCGCACCGACGGTCGACTTCGGTCCCAACGGCGGCACGTCAGTCGGCATGCCAGGGATGTCGTCGGCCATAGCCGGCATGGGGCCGATGCCGTCGGCCACGACGTCGAGCGCCCCGACCCAGCCGGTGGCCGGCACGGCCGTGGACATCACCAACTTCGCGTTCGCCCCGGCCAACCTCAGCGTGAAGGTCGGCGAGACCGTGACGTGGACCAACAAGGACGAGGAACCTCACACCGTCGTCGCCAACGACGGCTCGTTCCATTCGCCGGGGCTGGACGCCAACGGCACGTACACCTTCACGTTCACCACCCCGGGCAGCTTCGACTACATCTGCAGCATCCACCCGTTCATGCGCGGCACCGTGGTGGTGACCCGATGAACGGCGATCCGCAGCAGATGAGTCGGCGACAGCTCATGCGGCACGGGGCCTGGTTCGGTGCCGCTGTCGGCCTTGCGGTCGTCGGTGGTGAGGTGCTCTCCCATGTCGCCGCAACGCCGGCGGCCACCCCGACTCGGCCCACCCTGCGGTTCGCGCAGATCAGTGACAGTCACATCGGGTTCAACGGCACCGCCAACCCCGACGTGGTGGGGTCCTTCGAGCGGGCGATCCGGCAGATCAACAACCTGGGCTACACGCCCGATTTCGTCATCCACACCGGTGATCTCACCCATCTGGCCACGTCGGCCCAGTTCGATCAGGTGCACCAGATGATGGGCGGGCTCAACACCCCGCACGTCTTCACCGTGCCCGGCGAGCACGACTCGGTCGACGACGGCGGCCAGAAGTACCGCGCCGTGTTCGGTGCGGGGACGCGGGGTGACGGCTGGTACAGCTTCGATATCGCGGGTGTGCACGTCATCGGGCTGGTCAACACGCTGAACCTCAAGAAGCTGGGCCACCTCGGGCCCGACCAGTTGGAGTTCATCGAGAAGGACGTCGCGTCGCTGTCCTCGGACACCCCGATCATCGTCTTCAGCCACATCCCGCTGTTTGCGATGTATCCCGACTGGGGTTGGGGCACCGACGATGCCACCCAGGCGCTGAGCTACCTGCGCCGGTTCTCCTCGGTCACCTGTCTGAATGGTCATGTGCACCAGTTATTTTCGAAGACCGAGGACAACATCACGTTCTACAGCGGCACCACGACGGCCTACCCGTTGCCGCATCCCGGCGACGGACCGGCACCCAAACCGCTCACGCTGCCTGCCGGGAAGCTGCACGACGCGCTCGGCATTCGCGAGGTCAGTTACACCCGAGGCCAGACCATGCTGGCGCTGAAAGAGGAGACGCTGCAATGACCCGGATCGTCAACTTCGGTATCGCGGCCGGCCTGCTGGTCGGCGCCGCCAGCCATGGCTACCTGTATCTGCACGGGTATCGGTACATCCCCGCGATCGGTCCCGGCTTCCTCGTTCTGACAAGCGTTTCCGTGGCGTTGGCGATCCTGATCGCGCTCGGCGGACCCGGCTGGTTGCGCGTGGTCGCGTTGCTGGTCTCGCTCGGCGCGCTCGGTGCGTTCGTCATGTCGCGCACGGTCGGGGTGATGGGATTCGTCGAGCGCGGCTGGGCGGCGCCCCATGGGCCGATCAGCGTGCTAGCCGAAGCGATCACCGTGGTGCTGTGTGGCTGGTCGCTGCTCAGGCGCGGGTCAGCAGCACCGCGTTCTCGAACGGCAACGTCGTGAAGACCGGCCGCCAGAGGCCCGAAACATGAGGGGCGGCTTCGGCTTTGGTCATCACTCGGGGATTGCTGACGGTGAACGTCCGGCCGTAGCGTTTGAGCCGGCCGCCACCGGCGGTGGTGATGTTTTTCAGCCAGTCCCGGTTCGGTCCGTAGGTCAGCAGGATCGCCACCCCCTCGTCGGTGGTGAACACCGTCAAGGGGGTGCGGTAGTGCGTGCCGGAGCGGCGGCCGACGTGTTCGAGGATGCCCATCGTCGGTACGAAGCCCGCCCACAGTCGCTGCACCGGATTGGTGACATACCGGTTGAATCTGGCCAACCATTGCGGCAGCTGCATCACCACATCAAACTCTCTACCATGGCCTACCTCAAGCCTCCGTGGTTCACCGCCAAGGTGTTCAACAAGATCGCGATGGCCACCGGCGTCTCGGGCAGCGAGACGCTCACGGTGACGGCCCGCACCAGCGGGCAGGAACAGAAGATCCCGGTGATCACCGTCGACGTGGACGACGCCCGCTACCTGGTGTCGACCCGGGGGGAGTCGCAATGGGTGAAGAACGTCCGGGCCAACCCAGTGGTGATCCTGGACACCAAGGTGGGCGCGGCGCGGTTCACCGCCGCTGAACTGCCGGTCGCGGACCGTCCGCCCGTGCTGCAGGCCTACCGGGTCAAGGCGGGCAAGACCGTCGACGGCTACTTCGCCAAGCTGCCCGACCCCGCCGACCACCCGGTTTTCCGCCTCGACCCGGTGTGAGGCGCCCCTCTCTCGCGAGATTGCAACCACGCAGAGACCCACTCGAACTTTCCCTGCGTGAGTGCAATCTCGCGGAGATGCCGCCCGCTCTGTGTGGTGATCGACCCAACTGCTACACCCTGTAGTTGAGCATCCCCGCATGCCTGGGACACTGGTGGCCATGAGCAGCACGGATCAGGCCGCCTCGACCGCGGCATCGGCCAGGCTGTTCGCCGACGCTTGCGCGGTCATCCCCGGCGGAGTGAACTCCCCGGTCCGGGCCTTCAACTCCGTCGGCGGCACGCCCCGCTACATCACCTCGGCCAAGGGTTATTGGCTCACCGACGCCGACGGCAACCGCTTCATCGACCTGGTCTGCTCGTGGGGCCCGATGATCCTGGGCCACGCCCACCCGGCCGTCGTCGAGGCAGTGCAGCGCGCTGCCGCCAACGGCCTGTCGTTCGGCGCCCCCACGCCGGGGGAGACCGAGCTGGCCGCCGAGATCATCGCCCGGATGAAGCCCGTCGAACGGGTTCGCCTGGTGAACTCCGGTACCGAGGCCACCATGAGCGCGGTGCGCCTGGCCCGCGGTTTCACCGGCCGGTCGAAGGTCATCAAGTTCTCCGGCTGCTACCACGGCCACGTCGACGCCCTGCTGGCCGACGCCGGCTCCGGGGTCGCGACCCTGGGTCTGCCGTCCTCGCCGGGCGTCACCGGCGCCACCGCTGCCGACACGATTGTGTTGCCCTATAACGACATCGCCGCTGTCGAGGAGTCCTTCGACACGTTCGGCGACACCATCGCCGCGGTCATCACCGAGGCCTGTCCTGGCAACATGGGCGCGGTTGCGCCGCTGCCCGGCTACAACGCTGCACTGCGGCGCATCACCGCCGAACACGGCGCGCTGTTGATCGTCGACGAGGTGATGACCGGCTTCCGGATGAGCCGAAGTGGTTGGTACGGAATCGATCCCGTCGACGCTGACCTGTTCACCTTTGGCAAGGTGATGAGCGGCGGGCTGCCCGCCGCGGCGTTCGGCGGACGCACCGACGTGATGGAGCGCCTGGCCCCGTTGGGCCCGGTGTATCAAGCCGGCACTCTGTCGGGCAACCCGGTGGCGGTGGCCGCCGGACTGGCCACCCTGCGCAACGCCGACGACGCGGTCTACGCCGCACTCGACGCCAACGCCGACCGGTTGGCCGGCCTGCTCGCCGACGCGCTGACGCAAGCCGGTGTGGCCCATCAGGTTCCGCGCGCCGGCAACTTCCTGTCGGTGTTCTTCACCGACGCGCCGGTCACCAACTTCGCCGAGGCGAAGGCCAGCGAGACCTGGCGGTTCCCGGCGTTCTTCCACGCCCTGCTCGATGCCGGCGTCTATGCCCCGCCGAGCGCCTTCGAAACCTGGTTCGTCTCGGCCGCTCTCGACGAGGCCGCTTTCGACCGAATCGCCGACGCCCTGCCGGGTGCGGCTCGCGCTGCAGCGGAAGCGAAGCCGCAATGAGCGAACGCACGATTGTGCACGTTATGCGCCACGGCGAAGTGCACAACCCGGACGGCGTTCTCTACGGTCGCCTGCCCGACTTCCACCTCTCCGATCGCGGCCGGGCCCAGGCCGAAGCGGTCGCCACCTGGCTGGCCGCACGCGACATTGTCTATGTGGTGGCCTCACCGCTGGAGCGGGCCCAGGAGACGGCCGCGCCGATCGCCGCTCATCACGGCCTGGCCGTGGACACCGATGACGAACTCATCGAGTCCCACAACGTCTTTCAGGGCGAACGGGTATCGCCGGGCGACGGCGCCCTGCGCGATCCGCGCAACTGGTGGCACCTGCGCAACCCGCGCACCCCGTCGTGGGGCGAGCCCTATCGCGAGATCGCCGCGCGGATGGAGCAGGCGCTGGACCGGGCCCGGGCCAAGGGGGCCGGCCACGAGGCCGTCTGCGTCAGCCACCAGCTACCCGTCGAGACGCTGCGCAGGGCGATGACAGGCAAACAGCTGCACCACTTCCCGACTCGGCGGCTGTGCAACCTGGCCTCGCTGACCTCGTTCTACTACGACGGGGACGACTACGTCGGCTGGGGATACGCGGAGCTAGCCGGCCGGTGAAGCGGCTGTTGGTGCTCCTGGTGGCGGCGACGGTGTTGGCCGGCTGCTCCACCGGTGACGACGCCGTCGCCCAAGGTGGCACTTTCGAGTTCGTCGCCCCCGGCGGCAAGACCGACATCTTCTACGACCCGCCGGCCAGCCGCGGCAGGCCGGGTCCGATCTCCGGTCCCGAACTGATGGACCCGTCGAAGACGTTGTCGCTGAAGGACTTCGATTCCCAAGTCGTCGTGATCAACGTCTGGGGCCAGTGGTGCGGGCCCTGCCGCTCCGAGATCACCCAACTGGAGAAGGTGTACGACCAGACCCGAGACCTGGGTGTGGCGTTCCTCGGAATCGATGTGCGGGACAACGACATCACCGCACCCCAGGACTTCGTCACCGACCGTAAAGTCACCTTCCCGTCGATCTACGACCCGGCGATGCGCACGATGATCGCCTTCGGCGGCAAGTACCCCGCGACGGTGATCCCGTCGACCGTCGTCCTCGACCGGGAACACCGGGTGGCCGCGGTGTTCCTGCGCGAGCTGCTGGCCGAGGATCTGCTGCCGGTGGTGCAGCGGCTGGCCGCCGAGCCGAAACCGGTCGCACCGTGACCGGTCTCGCCCAGACCGCCGCCGCGGGCCCACTACTGCTGGCTCTTGGCATCTGCGTGCTGGCCGGGCTGGTGTCGTTCGCGTCACCATGCGTGGTGCCCCTGGTGCCCGGTTACCTGTCCTACCTCGCGGCGGTCGTGGGGGTGGACGACCTCGACGCGCACACCGGCCGAGTGGCGATCAAGGCGCAGCGCTGGCGGGTGGCCGGATCGGCGCTGCTGTTCGTCGCCGGATTCACCGTTGTGTTCGTCCTCGGCACGGTCGCGGTGCTCGGCATGACCACCTCGCTGATCACCAATCAGCTTGTCTTGCAACGGGTTGGCGGCGTGCTGACCATCGTGATGGGTCTGGTGTTCATCGGCTTCATCCCGGCGCTGCAGCGCCAGGCGCGGTTCACGCCGACCCGCCTGGCCGGCGTGGCGGGCGCCCCGCTGCTCGGCGCGGTCTTCGGGCTGGGCTGGACACCGTGCCTGGGCCCGACGCTGACCGGGGTGATCACCGTCGCCTCGGCCACCGACGGCGCCAGCGTCGCCCGCGGCGTCGCCCTGGTCATCGCCTATTGCCTGGGCCTCGGGATTCCGTTCGTCCTGCTGGCGCTCGGATCGGGTTGGGCGGTCAACGGATTCGGCTGGCTGCGCCGGAACACCCGGACCATCCAGATCATCGGCGGTGTGCTGCTGATCGCGGTCGGGCTGGCGCTGGTCACCGGGGCCTGGAACGACTTCATCTCCTGGGTACGCGACGCGTTCGTCTCCGACGTGAGGCTGCCGATTTGATGACGTCCCCGCCGCCAGCAGACACAGAATCGCCCAAAACGCGGGGTTTTGGTGCGATTGTGCGTCTGCTCGGTAGGCAAGTGCGCACCCTGTGGCGCGCGCTCACCTCGATGGGCACCGCGCTGGTGCTGCTCTTCCTGCTGGCGCTGGCGGCGGTGCCGGGTGCGCTGGTGCCGCAGCGCAGCCTCAACGAGGCCAAGGTGGCCGAGTACCTGGCCGAACACACCACCATCGGGCCGTGGCTGGATCGCCTGCAGTTCTTCGACGTGTTCTCCAGCTTCTGGTTCACCGCGATCTATGCGCTGCTGTTCATCTCGCTGGTGGGCTGTCTGACCCCGCGGATGTTCGAGCACGTCAAAAGCCTGCGCGCGGTGCCGGTGCCGGCCCCGCGCAACCTGTCCCGGCTGCCCAAGTACGCCACCGCCGAGGTGTCGGGGACCGCAGACCAGGCGGCGGCCGCGATCTCCGAACGCCTCAAGGGCTGGCGACGTGTCACCCGCAAGACCGACGAGGGCTTCGAGATTGCCGCCGAGAAGGGCTACCTGCGCGAGTTCGGCAACATCGTCTTCCACTTCTCGCTGCTCGGCCTGCTGGTGGCGATCGCGGTCGGCAAGCTGTTCGGCTACGAAGGCAATGTCATCGTCGTCGCCAACGGCGGCCCCGGCTTCTGCTCGGCCTCACCTGCCGCGTTCGACTCCTTCCGTGCCGGAAACAGCGTCGACGGCACATCGCTGTATCCGATGTGTCTGCGGGTCAACGACTTCCAGGCTCATTACCTGCCCAGCGGGCAGGCCCTCTCGTTCGCGTCGAACATCGACTACCAAGCCGGAGACGATCTGGCCGCCGGCACCTGGCGGCCGTACCGCCTCGAGGTCAACCATCCGCTGCGCATCGGCGGCGACAGGGTGTACATGCAGGGCCACGGCTACGCCCCGACGTTCACCGTCATCTTTCCCAACGGACAGCAGCGCACCCAGACATTGCAGTGGCGGCCCGACGACCCGGTCACCCTGCTGTCCTCGGGCGTGATCCGGGTCGATCCGCCCGGCGGCATGTACCCCGATCCCTCCGAGCGGCGCAAGCATCAGCTGGCGATCATGGGCCTGTTCGCCCCCACCGCCGAACTCGACGGCACCCTGCTGTCGTCGAGCTTCCCGGCGGCCAACGACCCCGCGGTGGCCATCGACATCTACCGCGGTGACACGGGCCTGGACACCGGTCGTCCCCAGTCGCTGTTCACCCTCGACCCGCGGCTCATCGAGCAGAAGCGGCTCACCAAGGTCAAACGCACCAACCTGAAGCAGGGCGAAGAGGTCCGGCTCGACGACGGCACGGTCGTGCGGTTCGACGGCGCAACCCCGTTCGTCAACCTGCAGGTTTCCCACGATCCCGGTCAGGTGTGGGTGCTGGTGTTCGCCATGTCGATGATGGCCGGGCTGGTGGTCTCGCTGATCGTGCGCCGGCGCCGGGTGTGGGCCAAGATTGGTCCGGCGACCGGCGGGCAGGAGCGCAGCGACCCGGGGATTAGGCTGGACGCTGCCGGTACGGTAAACGTCGAGCTGGGCGGTCTGGCCCGCACCGATAACTCCGGGTGGGGCGGCGAGTTCGAGAAGCTCACCGAACGGATGTTGGCGGACCTCCCGGAGCCGTCACAGGAGAAGGTCGCAGGCGTATGAACACCGAGCACATCGACATCGGGCTGGCCCGCTATTCGGACTGGGCGTTCACATCGTCGATCGTCATTCTCGTGGGCGCGCTGCTGCTGCTGGCCGTCGAACTCGCGTACAGCCGTGGCCGCAAGGTCGAGGCTCGCGAGCTGGTCTCGGCGGGGGTGACCGCCGACAGCGACCGCCCGGGCGTCGTCGTCGAGAAGCCACAACGGTCCGTCGACGAACGCATCGGCAAGGCCGGCCTGTCGCTGGTCTACGTCGGCATCGCGGCGTTGTTCGCCTGCATCGTGTTGCGCGGGCTGGCGACCTCGCGGGTGCCGTGGGGCAACATGTACGAGTTCATCAACCTGACCAGCTTCTGCGGTCTGATCGCAGCCGCGATCGTGCTGCGCAAGCCGCAGTACCGCGCGCTGTGGGCGTTCGTGCTGCTACCGGTGCTGATCCTGCTGGCCGTCTCGGGCAAGTGGCTCTACTCCAACGCTGCCCCGGTGATGCCCGCCCTGCAGTCCTACTGGCTGCCGATCCACGTGTCGGTGGTCAGCCTCGGCTCGGGTGTGTTCCTGGTCGCGGGCGTGGCCAGCATCCTGTTCCTGCTGAAGATGTCGCCGCTGGCCGCGCCAGGCCGGGACGGGGCGCTTGCGCGAGTCGTGCAACGCTTGCCCGACGCGCAGACTCTCGACCGGATCGCCTACCGCACCACGATTTTCGCGTTCCCGATCTTCGGTTTCGGTGTGATCTTCGGCGCTATCTGGGCCGAGGAGGCGTGGGGCCGCTACTGGGGCTGGGACCCCAAGGAGACGGTCGCCTTCATCGCGTGGGTGGTCTACGCCGCGTATCTCCACGCCCGCTCGACGGCCGGCTGGCGGGATAAAAAGGCTGCCTGGATCAACGTCGTCGGCTTCGTCGCGATGGTCTTCAATTTGTTCTTCATCAACCTGGTCGTGACCGGCCTGCACTCCTACGCCGGGGTGGGCTGATCTGACATTGCGCTAGGGTCGGGAGAAACGCCACGAGAAAACCACTCGACCCGAAACGATATGTCAGGGGGAAGTGCACGTGTCTAATCCTGCGCCCCGTCAGGGCCACGAATTGACTGATGCGACAACGGTGTTCCGCACCGAACAGCGGTTCACCGATCCTGCTACTGCGACGCCGCAGCCCGAACCGGACTGGCTGGCCTCGACGCCACCCATCGGCATCCCGATGGATCCGTTGCCAGCGCCGGCTCCGCTGTTCAACCAGTATGTCGTCGAACAACCGGCGTACCGGCCGACCGTGCCGCCGACACCGTATCCGGACCTGTCGACCAGTTCGCTGCTGCGACAGGTCAAGCCAACGCCGTCAGAAGGCTGGCGCAAGTGGCTGTATGTGCTGTCGGGCAAGCTGATCAACGTCGGTGAGGGTCCGGGCGCCGCGCGTCGCCACAGCCTCACCACACAGGTGAACCGCCCGCTGTCGGGGTGCTACAAGGTCGCTGTGCTGTCGCTGAAGGGCGGGGTCGGCAAGACGACGATCACCGCGACCCTGGGCGGCACGTTCGCCTCGATCCGGGGTGACCGGGTGGTGGCGGTCGACGCCAACCCCGACCGCGGCACGCTGAGCCAGAAGGTGCCGCTGGAGACGCCGGCCACCGTACGCCACCTGTTGCGCGACGCCGACGGCCTCGAGCGCTACAGCGACGTCCGTGGCTACACCTCACAGGGTCCGAGCCGGCTGGAGGTGCTGGCCTCCGAGAGTGATCCGACGGTGTCCGAGGCGTTCAGCGCCGACGACTATGACCGGACGCTGGCGGTACTCGAGCGCTTCTACAGCCTGGTGATCACCGACTGCGGGCCAGGGCTTCTGCACTCGGCGATGACATCGGTGCTGAAACACGCCGACACCCTGATCGTGGTCAGTTCGGGTTCGGTGGACGGTGCCCGCAGTGCGTCGGCGACGCTGGACTGGCTCGACGCCCACGGCCACGAGGATCTGGTGCGCCGGTCGGTGTGTGTGATCAACGCAGTGCGGCCGCGGACCGGCAAGGTCGACATGCAGAAGGTGGTCGATCACTTCTCCCGGCGCTGCCGCGCGGTATGCGTCGTCCCGTTCGACCCGCATCTCGAGGAGGGCGCCGAGGTCGCGCTCGATCGGTTGAAGCCGACGACGCGGGAGGCGCTGATCCGGTTGGCCGCGGTGGTGGCAGACGGATTCCCCGCGACCGATGCAGCCGAGCGGTTCGGCTAGCGCGGGTTGTTGTCTCCGTGGCTCAGCCGCCACAGGAAGTCCGGATCATCGTCGGGACCGACGACCCTGGTCTTTGTCCGATTCGATTGAGCGCGAATCGCACGCCATCCGACATAGACGGCCGCGGCGATGATCAGGACTAAGAGCAGGTACAGCACGGAAACCTCCTTTGTCCGAATATACGCGCGTCGGTAGGCTCGGCGCCGTGTCGGACAATTCGGACAACCAGACCTCGGGCTCGGCGGGCCGCCTGGCGCGTGACGTCGTCATCTACACGTTCGCGCGGATCGCTTTGGTGGTCGCTTTGACCGCGGTGATCTACTATGCCGCCCAGCTGATCGGGATTCGCGAGTTCCCGCTCATCGTGGCTCTGTTGTTCGCGATCGTGATCGCCTTGCCGCTGGGCATCTGGGTCCTGGCCCCGTTGCGCAAGCGCGCCACCGAGAGCATTGCGCTGGTCGACGAGCGCCGTCGCCGGGATCGTGAGCAGCTGCAGGCGCGGCTGCGCGGGGCTCCGGAGGGCGGGAGCGAAGCGACCCGGGAATCACGCAAGAAAAAGGACTAGCCAAAGCTCAACGCCAGCGCGACGGCGACGGACCAGACCAGCATGGTCAGGCCGGTATCGCGCAGCACCGGGATGAGCTCACGACCGCCGAGACCGCGACGCACCGGGCCGGCCGCACGCAACGCCAGCGGTGCCGCGACCAAACCGACCGCACACCACGGTGTTGCCAACATCAGAACGAGCGTCAGCACACCGGCCAGCCCGAGCAGCGACTGGTAGAACACCCGGGTGCGGCCGTCGCCGAGGCGGACCGCCAGGGTCAGCTTGCCCGCGACCCGATCGGTCGGGATATCGCGGAGATTGTTGGCGACGAGCACCGCCGAGGACAGCGCGCCCGTCGCGACGGCCAATGTCAGACCGACCCAATCCACCCGCAGCGCCTGGGTGTACTGGGTGCCCAGCACCGCGACGAGCCCGAAGAAGACGAACACCGCGACCTCGCCGAAGCCGGCGTAGCCGTAGGGCCGCGAGCCGCCGGTGTACAGCCACGCCCCGGCGATACAGACCACGCCGACGGCGATCAGCCACGGGGCGCTGACGATCGCCAGCGCGAGCCCGGCGACGGCACCTACCCCGAGACTGACGATCGCGGCGGCCAGCACAGCCCGTGGCGTTGCCAACTTGGAGCCGACCAGGCGCAGCGGTCCGGCGCGCTCGTCGTCGGTGCCGCGAATGCCGTCGGAGTAGTCGTTGGCGAAGTTGACACCGATGATCAGCGCGAGCGAAACGGCAAGTGCCAGCAGCGCCTTCCACCACACAAAGGCGTCCAACCACGCCGCCGCACCCGTGCCCGCGATCACCGGCGCCACCGCGTTGGGCAGGGTTCTGGGCCTGGCTCCCTCGATCCATTGCGCGATGCTCGCCATGCTCGCAATCGTCGCACGGACCGTTTGCAGCGACTCGGGTGCACAGCGACCACGCGGAGCAGTGTTTGCTGGATCTGCACGACGTTGGCACACCGTGTGTAGCTGCAAGGCCCAGGAGATGGCTGGGCCTGGATTAGCCAGCCAGGGTGTCTGCCCCGATACACACGCCGTGGGCCGCTGCTGAGAACACCTCTCCTGGCGCGGCCGTCTTTGCCGATCGATCACCTCAGGTGATAGCCACGTGCGATTCGCCAAAATAACCAAATTCATACGACGGCATGTCAGCGACACCTTGGTTCAGCAAACTCAATTGATGGCCATTACGGGTGGTGGCAGACGGGTGGTGACAGGTCTTTGAAGGTGTTCAGTTAATCAAATCCAGACCGATAACAAGTTTCAGTACCGGCGCGGTTAGTTGCCTTCCTAAAATAATCAAGACGTGCGATTTTGTTTGCTGTCACGTTGAATTCATTCGCCCACCAGCGGGTCTCTGGACCACGGCGATTGCACGGGGTTACCCCGCGCTGACGGACCCGTAAGCACTTCGGTAAATGCAGCCGGTTCTCAGCTTCTGCTCAGTTAGTGTTTGCCGCGTCCAAGTGAGTGCCTTGACGGGAGTAAACATGCACATAGCTGTGCGTTCCACCGTTGCAACAGGGGTCGCGCTGGTGGGAGCCAGTGCCATTGCCTTGTCACCGATACAGCCAGTCGGTTCGGTCGCTTTGCCGTTGTCGGAAGTCAATGTCCCCGCTGCTATTTCGAATGTTGCCGTCGAACTTGCGGCGCTGCCCAACCCCATCACCCCGTGGGTGGATGTCTTCACCGCCGCGGTGACCAACGCAGGAGTGCTCGGCTCTGCGGTGCTCGCCGACCCGTTGCCGATCGCCAGGCAGGTCGCGGTGAACTGGATCGGCTACGGCCAAACCACCGCAACCGCGCTCGCCGGTGTCGCTCAGGCCGCGTTCGACTACTTCACCACGTCGTTCCCGCAGTCACTCCAAACGGCTTTCCAACAGCTCCGCGACGGCGACCCCGCAGCGGCGGCGGCCACCCTGACCGATGCGGTCCTCGGGATCGTGGTCAATGTCGGTCTTCCCGCCTTCCCGATCGTGGCGATCCCCGGTTTGATCACCACGAACCTCAACGCAGCAGTCCAGGCGGCCACCGGTCTCGGCACGTTGCTCAATCTCGTGCTCGGTGTGGTGGGACCGGTCGGCGGCGTGATCCGGGCGACCGGTGACACCGCGCAGGCCTTCCTCGACGCGGTCAACGACAAGGACTACTCGGCGGCTGCCCAGGCCGTTTTCGACCTCGGGCCGAATATCACCACCGCCATCATCAACGGCTATACGACGACGGACGGCACCCTGTATCCGGGCCTGCTCACTCCGCCGGACAACACCGGCTTCAATCAGGGCATCGTGTACTCGCTGCTGGTGACCATTCCGCAGGCGATCGCCACGGCGATCGGCGCCCCGGCAGCGCCTGCGGCGGCGCGGGCTGCCAAGCCTGCCGCGAGCGTTGTGCCGGCCACCAAGGGCACTGCCGGATCGGCGAGGGGTGCGGTCCGCAGCGCGCCCACGAGCGGCAAGTCGACTGCCAAGTCGGCCGCCGCTGCCAAGAAGCCGACGGGCGCCAAGAAGTCGACCGGGGCGAAGAGCGCGCGGCCGCACCGAGGTGGGCGCACAGCCGAGTAGACCACTCGATGCATCATGACGATGCGGATAGCGGGTCCTCTGCCCAATACCCTTTGTGTTTTCCGGGGGTGGAGGACCCGCTGCCGCGGCGCGGGTGGGAACCCAACGCAGGCAACGCCGGTCGGTCCGCATATCAGCGGTATCTGAGTCTCGGCTTCGATGAGCTCGAGGCGAGCGCGTGGCTACATTTCGAGTCCGTGGCGATGGCGCTGCAATCAGTCGTCAATCGCGGTCTGATGCAGCACCACAAGTTGAGCCTGGCAGACGTTCAGCTGCTGGCGCACCTGAAGAGCAGTGGCCCCAGGCAGATGGGCACCCTCGCCGAAATGCTGATGGTCACCCCCAGCGCGTTGACCCAACAGATCCAACGTCTCGAGCGCCGGCGGCTGGTCCGCCGGGATGCCAGCAGTGACGACGGCAGACGCGTGCTGGCGACGATAACCAAAGAGGGCGTCAGGTCGACCACGGCGTCGCTGGAAACCTATGCCCGGTTGGTGCGCGCCCATTTTCTTGATGAACTGAGCAGGCGTCAGATGATTGCTCTCGGCGACGGCTGCCGACGGATAAGCGCCAGATTGAAGGCGGCCGATGCGACCCTCGACCTGCCGGACAGCTAGCCCGGGAACGCCCACCGACGTCGATGCTCCACAATGGTTGAATGCTCGGAGTAATCGGCGGCAGCGGTTTCTACACGTTCTTCGGATCCGATGCGCGCAGCGTGAACCTGGACACCCCGTATGGCGAGCCCAGTGCGTCGATCACCGTCGGTCGGGTCGGTCATCATGAGGTGGCGTTCCTGCCGCGGCACGGCCTCAGCCACGAATTCTCTCCGCATACCGTGCCCTATCGGGCCAACATGTGGGCCTTGCGGGCGCTTGGGGTGCGACGGGTACTCGCGCCGTGCGCGGTAGGCAGCCTCACGCCCGAGCTCGGCCCCGGCGCGGTGGTTGTGCCCGATCAGCTGGTGGACCGTACCCGGGGCCGCGACGACACCTACTTCGACTCCGGCGGTATCCATGTCGGGTTCGCCGATCCCTACTGTCCGACGTTGCGCGCCGCGGCCGCTGATCTACCCGGGGTGGTCGACGGCGGCACCATGGTGGTGGTCCAGGGTCCGCGGTTCTCCACCCGTGCGGAGAGTCAATGGTTCGCGCGCGAAGGGTTCTCTCTGATCAATATGACCGGATATCCTGAGTCAGTCTTGGCTCGCGAATTGGAAATGTGTTATGCCGCAATTGCTTTGGTGACCGATCTCGATGCCGGCGTTGACATTGGCGCTGGCGTGCGCGCAGTCGACGTCTTCGCGGAATTCGAGAAGAACATGGGGCCGTTCAAGAAGCTGGTGCTGGAGGCGATCGAACAGGTACCGCCTGATCGGGTCTGTACGCGTTGCCTTTCCCACGATGGTGTCGAGCTACCGTTCGACCTGCCGTGAGGGTGTTGCTCACCGGCGCTGCCGGGTTCATCGGCAGTCGGGTACGGGCCGCTCTTGAGGCAGGCGGGTACGAGGTGGTTTCGGCAGACGTCATGCTCGACGCCGCCCACGGTCCCGATGCCGCGTTGCCCGACGACTGTCACCGGGTTGACATGCGTGATGCGGATGCCCTGGCGCGCTTGATGTCCGGGGTTGACATCGTGTGCCATCAGGCTGCAGTCGTGGGTGCCGGGGTCAATGCTGCCGACGCGCCGTCGTACGCCGGACACAACGACTACGGCACCGCGGTGCTGCTGGCGCAGATGTTCGAGGCCGGCGTGCAGCGACTGGTGCTGGCGTCATCGATGGTGGTGTACGGCCAGGGCGGATATCACTGCCCCGTGCACGGTGTGGTCGATCCGGTGCCGCGTATCCGCGCCGATCTCGACGCCGGGGTGTTCGAGCACCGCTGTCCGATCGGCGGGGAGGAGCTGTCCTGGCGGCTCGTCGATGAGGACGCGCCGCTGCGCCCGCGCAGCCTGTATGCCGCTAGCAAGACCGCCCAGGAGCATTACGCGCTGGCGTGGGCAGAGTCGACGGGGGGCTCGGTCGTCGCACTGCGCTATCACAATGTGTATGGCCCCGGCATGCCGCGCGACACCCCATACTCGGGGGTGGCGGCAATATTTCGGTCATCCCTTGAAAAGGGTGAACCGCCAAGAGTTTTCGAAGACGGGGGACAGATGCGCGATTTCGTGCACGTCGACGACATCGCGGCCGCTAACGTCGCAGCCGTGCGATCGGATGAGGGCGGCTTCCTGGCCGTCAACGTCTGCTCCGGCCGGCCGATCTCGATCCTGACGGTCGCCACCCGACTCAGTGAAGCTCGTGGCGGCCAGGCGCCGGTTGTCACCGGTCAATACCGGAGCGGCGATGTCCGCCACATCGTCGCCGACCCGACCCGTGCGAGCGCCGTGCTGGGCTTCCGCGCCGCGATCGATCCCGATGACGGCCTTTGGGACTTCGCGTTCGCTCCGCTGCGGGCGTGAGACCCTGGGCGCGGAGGCCTGTCGAACCTATCGTCCTCACATAATCTGGGCTGGTTCCAGTTTCGCCTGACGAATCGGGAGCACGACACCCGTCCCAACCCGGTGGTTGGTCGGGAAGGGTGTCGAGCGCATACTGGGCCGGTGAAGACTGAGATCTGCGACCAATTCGGCATTGAGTTCCCCTTGTTCGCGTTCAGCCACTGCCGCGATGTGGTCGCGGCGGTGACCAACGCGGGCGGATTCGGAGTGCTGGGCGGCACCGCATTCCGCCCCGATCAACTCGACCAGGAGTTGAGCTGGATCGACGAGCAGGTGAAGGGCAGGCCCTACGGCGTCGACATCATCGTTCCCGCCAAGTTCGAGGGCAAGGGCGAGAACCTGTCGTTCGATCAGCTCACCGGTCGCATCCCGGACGACTTCCGCAGCTTCATCGACGAGCTGCTGGCCGCCCACGACATCGACATCAGCGACCAGCCTCGGGTGGCCGCGTCGTCGCTGAGCGGGGACACCGGCGCGAGCCTGCTCGAGGTCGCACTGGATCACCCGATCAAGTTGATGGCCAACGCACTTGGCGTACCGCCGGACTACATGATCGAAGCCGGTAAGCAGACCGGCATTCCGGTCGCCGCACTCGTCGGCGCCAAGGAACATGCCATCAAACAGGTCAACGCGGGTGTGGACCTGATCGTCGCGCAGGGCACCGAGGCCGGCGGCCACTGCGGCGAGGTGACCACCCTTGTGCTCATCCCCGAGGTGATCGAGGCGATCAAGCCAATTCGTGAAGTGCCCGTGCTGGCGGCCGGTGGGATCGTGACGGGCCGGCAGATGGCCGCGTCGGTGGCCCTCGGTGCCGCGGGCGCCTGGACGGGTTCGGTGTGGCTGACCACCGAGGAGGCCGAGACCGCCCCGCACACCGTGCAGAAGTTCTTGGCCGCGACGTCGCGGGATACGGTCCGGTCGGCCGGACGCACCGGCAAGCCGTCGCGGCAACTGGTTTCGGATTGGACCGATGCGTGGGCGCCGCACGAGGGTGGGCGGCAGCCGCTGCCGTTGCCGCTGCAGAACATGATCGCCGAGCCGGTGCTGCGGCGCATCGACAAGCTGGCCGAGGGCGGCCATCCGGGGGCTCAGGCGCTGGCGACGTACTTCGTCGGCCAGGGGGTGGGTCTGATGAACAAGGTCAAGCCCGCCCGTGAAGTCGTCTTGGAGTTCATCGAGGACTATCTCGCGGCGGCCGAACGGCTGTGCAGGTCACTCGACGACGACTGATCACAAACCCTTGGGCGCGTTCTGCACGGCTCGCACGACCTCCGGATCGCCGCTGTAGTCGACGCGGGCGAGCCGTCCGGTCGCGAACAGCAGTAGCTCCTCGGGCGGACCGGTGACCGTCACCGCGGGGCCGCGGCCGGCGACCAGCACCGTCTCACCGTCCGGGGTGCGCAGCTGCACCCGGGCGGGCATCTTCGACAGCGTGAGCCGCGCCATCATCGAAAGGGTGCGGCGAAGCTTGCCGGTCAGATCGGAATCCAAGGTCCGCGGTTCCCAGTTCGGCTGAGCGCGGCGGATGTCCTCGTGGTGGATGAACATCTCGGCGACGTTGGCCACCGAGTCGACAAGTTTGAGTGGTGAATAGAGCGGTGGGCCCGAGGCCACCTTGGTCACCAGGTCGTCCCATTCGGTGTGTTCGGCCACCTCGTCTTGGACTCGTGCGGTGTGGGCCGCGAACCGGGGGATGAGGATGCCCGGTGCGGCATCGACGCGGTACTCGCGAACCATCAAGTGCGCGGCCAGGTCTCGGGCATCCCAGCCGTCGCACAATGTCGGCGCATCCGGCCCGACCTCGCGCAGAGCTGCGATGAGGGCGGCACGTTCGCGTTGGGCTACGGACATCTCTATCTCCAATTTCCCGACACGGCGACGGTCGACCTGTCCAGGCTACCGACCGATTACTCGGCCAGCGGCAGCCGGACCTCAAAGCGAGCCCCGTGCGCGGTGTTGAGCGCCGACAGGGTCCCGCGGTGCGCCTGCACCAGCCCGGCCGCGATTGCCAACCCCAGGCCCGAACCGCTCGGCAGCGACGAATCCTCCCGCGGGACACGGCTATTCGACCCGCGGTAGGCCACGTCGAAGACGCGCGGAAGATCCGCTTCGTCGATGCCGACCCCGGTATCGTCAACCCGGGCCCACGCCCCGTCCGCGTCGGTGCCCAGCGCCAGCGTCACCGTTCCGCCCGAGGGAGTGTGGGCGATCGCGTTGGCCACCAGGTTCGACAGCACCCGAACAAGAGCACGGTCGCTGCCGATGACCGGGACCGGGTTGTCGGGGACTGCTGCCACCAGAGAAACCCCGGAGCGCTCAGCCGTGATCTTGTGCGCCGCCACCACGTCGTCGATCACCTCATCGAGTGCCACCTTGTCGTACGGTGCGTGGACGGCGCCTGCGTTGATCTTCGACATCTCGAACAGGTCGTCCACCATCTCGGAGAGCCGGACCGATTCATGCTCAATATGTTTGGCTTGTACCCGTATTTCGCCACCGCTGACCACCCCGTCGGCGATGGCCTCGGCCAACGCCTGGATACCGGCAAGCGGAGTACGCAGGTCATGGCTGACGAACGCCACCAGCTGCCGTCGGGACTGTTCGGCCATCCGCTCGGCCTCGCGAATTTCCTTTTCCCACACCGTCCGTCGCGCTTGGTAGCGGGCCAGCATCACCGCAGCGGGCAGCGTCACGATCGCCACGATCAGCAACACGATGGCGATCGACGTGAACGTGCTGGTGATCATGAACCCGCTCGCGCCCAGCACCCCGGTCAGCGTGGCCAGTGTCGGGATCAACACCAGCACCGCCATGGTGACCGTCATCGACAAGGATCGGGCGAGACGAATCACCAAGGCGCCGAGCAGGACCACCGGCAGTGAGCAGGCGAGCGCCAGCACTGCCATCCGGGCTAGCTCATGCGGTGGCACGGTCACCGCCACCGGCCGTGGAATCCCACAGGTAGCCGCGTCCCCAGACTGTTTGAAGGCGGTGGTGCTCGCCGAGCTTGGACCGCAACCGCTTGACGTGCACCGTGACGGTCGACAAGTCGCCGAATTCCCAGCGCCACACCAGCTGCAGCAACTGCTCGCGGGAGAACACCGTGTCGGTGTGGGTGAGGAAGAACAGCAGCAGATCGAATTCACGGCTGGTCAGCCCCACCGGCTGGCCTGCGACGTGGACGGCTCGCGACGAGGTCGACACCGTCAGATCGCCGACGGTGATCTCCAGCGGCAGCGGCGCCGCCGGCGACGGCGCCCGCCGGAGCACCGAACGCACCCGGAGTGCCAACTCGCGCGGGCTGAACGGCTTGGTCACGTAGTCATCGGCGCCGGCCTCCAGTCCGGCAATGCGGTCGTCCTCCTCGCCGAGTGCTGTCAGCAAGATCACCGGCACGCTGTAGTCGCCGCCTTTGCGCAGCGTCCGGCACAACGACAGGCCGTCCGGCCCGGGCATCATCACGTCGAGCACGGCCACGTCGATGCGCTGGGTCCCCAGGATGCGCAGGGCATCGCTGCCGTCCCCGACAACGATCACCTCGAGGCCGTCGCGCTCCAAGTACCGTCGCACGACGTCGCGCACGACGGTGTCGTCGTCGGCGATCAGAACGCGAGCGGGCATAGCTCAGAAGGTTAACCAACAACCCGCCCTCACCTGCATTGATGTCAGCGATTCGTCATTCATCCCCGGCGCATATCGGCACTAGGTTGGGCGATATGCCCGAGTATCCGGTCACGGTGGTGCTGCCCTGCCTGAACGAAGCCGAATCGCTGCCAGCCGTGCTCGCCGGCATACCTGCTGGTTATCGGGCTCTTGTCGTTGACAACAACAGCACGGACGACACCGCGGAGGTGGCGCGACGGCATGGTGCGGACGTCGTCTGCGAGACCCGGCCGGGATACGGGTCGGCCGTGCACGCCGGAGTGGTGGCCGCGGAGACGCCGATCGTCGCTGTGCTCGACGGCGATGGTTCGCTGAATCCGGCGGATCTGTCGCGGATGGTCGCCGAACTGGAGCGCGGTGCCGACATGGTGACAGGACGCCGCCGCCCGGTGCGCGGCCTGAAGTGGCCGTGGCATGCGCGGTTGGGAACCGCGGCGGTGTGCTGGCGGCTGCGCACCCGGCATCGACTTCCGGTGCACGACATCGCGCCGATGCGGGTGGCCAATCGTGACGCTTTACTGACGCTCGGAGTGACCGACCGTCGTTCGGGGTATCCGCTCGAATTACTGGTCCGTGCAGCGGCCGCGGGATGGCGCGTGGTGGAGGTCGATGTGGACTACGGCCCGCGCACCGGCGGCACGTCGAAAGTCAGCGGGTCGGTGCGCGGGAGTTTCATTGCCGCCCTCGACTTTTGGAAGGCCATCTCGTGACACCGGACCCGATACCGGTAACCGTGCTGGTGGTGGCGAAGGCTCCGGTGCCCGGGCTGGCCAAGACGCGATTGGCCGCCAAGTTGGGGGAGCAGGCCGCCGCTGACATCGCCGCCGCCGCCCTGCTGGACACGCTCGACGCGGTCTGCGCAACACCGGTCACGCACCGAGTGGTCGCGATGACGGGTGATCTCGACCGGGCCAGCCGGGCTGGCGAAATCCGCGAGTGCTTGGCCGCATTCACCGTGATCGAGCAGCGCGGCGACGGCTTCGCTGACCGCCTGGCCAACGCACACGCCGACGCCGCGGCGACCGGCCACCAGCCGGTGTTGCAGATCGGAATGGACACTCCGCAAGTCAGTGCCGAACTGCTCACCGGTTGCGCGCGGCGGCTGCTGACCGTGCCGGCCCTGCTTGGAATGGCGCGCGACGGTGGGTGGTGGGTGCTCGGAGTTGCCGACGCCGTCACCGCCGACTGCGTGCGCGATGTGCCGATGTCGCAATCCGACACGGGAGCTGTAACGCTTGCCGCGCTGGAGCACACCGGTATCTGCGTGAGCCTTGTCGAAGAACTCCACGACGTCGACACCGTCGACGACATCCCGCACGTCCGCGGGGTGTGCCCGGCATCAAGCCGGTTCGTCCAGGTAACCCGAGGGATATGACATGTTGGGACAGCTCTACGACCGCGCACTCACCGGCGAACGATGTTGGCTGCGCCACGACGACGGGCGGGTGCATCGTCTTCCGGTGCGAAGCTGGCTGGGGGGCAATGGTGCGGACACCGTGTTCGATGCGGCGGTAGTGGCGCTGTGTGACGGGCCGACGATCGACTTGGGCTGTGGCCCAGGGCGGTTGGTGGCCCATCTGGTGCAGCGCGGGATTCCGGCCCTCGGCGTCGATCAGTCGGCGACGGCGGTTCGCCTGGCGCGGCGCAGTGGCGCGCCCGCGCTATTGCGTGACGTGTTCGAGCCGCTGCCCGGCACCGGTCGTTGGCAGACGGTACTGCTGGCGGACGGCAACGTCGGCCTGGCCGGCGATCCCCGCCGGATTCTGCGGCGGGCCGCCGAGCTGTTGCAGGTGGGCGGCCACTGCGTCGCCGAATTCGATCCGAGCACGGCCGGAGTGCGGGCCAGCTGGGTTCGACTGGAATCCTCCCGCACTGTCGGGCCCTGGTTCCGGTGGGCCTCGGTGGGTGTCGATTGCGCGGCGGCACTGGCCGCAGAGGTTGGTCTGGCCTTGGTCGGGTTTCACCCGATCGGCCAGCGTGTCGTGGCTACACTCGCACTGACGTGACGCCGCAGATGGGAAATCCGTAATGGCTTCCTTACGTAGCACAGCAGTAACGGCCCGAGTCGGGGTTGCGTTGGGCGTCGCCGTGGCTGTCTGTTTCGCCACGGGTTTGATCAGCCACTTCATCCAGCACCCGCAGCCTTGGTTCTTCTGGCCGACCCGCCCCGTCTGGCTGTACCAGTTGACGCAGGGCCTGCACGTCATCTCGGGTATCGCCGCGATCCCACTCCTGCTCGTCAAATTGTGGTCGGTCTACCCCAAGCTGTTCGAGCGGCCCATCATCGGCGGGGTGACCCGTCAGATCGAACGCGCTTCGATCCTGGTTCTGGTGGGCTCCATGATCTTTCAGCTCTCCACCGGCGTCATGAACATCGCGCAGTGGTATGCATTCAAATTCTTCTTCACCACCAGCCACTATGCGATGGCCTACGTGGCTGCGGGTGCGGTGCTCGTGCATATCGGCGTGAAGTTGCCGGTGATCCGCCGAGCGCTCGGTGAGCCGCTCGAGGAGATCCCGACCGGTGAGCTGCGTAAGGGTCCCAGTAGGCGTGCCGTGCTGGCCGGAACCGGGCTGGCCGTTGGCGTCGCAACGATAGTGACTGCTGGACAGACGATTCCGTGGCTGCGTAAGGTCTCGCTGCTGGCGCCGCGGTCGGGCGACGGACCCCAGGGCGTTCCGGTGAACCGGTCGGCGTTCGCCGCGGGCGTCCTGGGCAGCGCGAGATCGCCCGACTACCGACTCACCGTGGTCAACGGGTCCACCACGAAGGCGTTCACTCTCGACGAGCTGACGGCGATGCCACAGACCACTCACCGGCTCCCCATCGCGTGCGTCGAAGGCTGGAGCGCCACCGCCGAGTGGACCGGGGTCGTGCTTGCCGATCTGCTCAAAGAGGTGGGCGGCGAACCGGATTCCGATGTCCGGATGATTTCGCTGGAGCCACCGGGACCGTACTCTCGCACCGTGCTGCCCGCACGTCACACAAGGGACTCGCAGACACTGATCGCACTGAAACTCAACGGCCAAACCCTGGACCTTGACCACGGCTACCCATGTAGGCTGATCGCGCCGACGAGACCCGGTGTGCTGCAGACCAAATGGTTGTCCAGAATCGAGGTGGTGGCGTGACGTCGACGCGGGTGTTCCTGATCGGCCTCGGGCTGGCGGTCGGCATCTACGGCGTCGTGCTGGTGGCCGACAACTCGCCTGATGTCATCGTGCGCATCGTGGTGTGGGCGCTGATCGGGGTGCTGCTGCATGACGCGGTGTTCGCGCCGGTATGTGTGGCACTCGGCTTCGCAGGGCGGCGCCTACTTCCGCACAAGTGGTGGACGCCGGTGCTGGTGGCCGCATTGCTGACGGTTGTTCTGGTGTTGCTGGCGATCCCGGTCTACGACAAGCCGGGACTGCATCTGGACAATCTCACTGTGCTGGACCGCGACTACGAGGCCGGCTTCTGGATCGCGCTGGCTGTCGTGTGGGGCGCCGCGCTGCTCTACCTGGTCGGCGACCGGGTGCTACCAGTTGGTCAGGATGACGTGGTTGAGAACCAGAGCTCCGATCACGTTGAGGCTCAACCACCATCGCTGAGCCCGAACGGGAAGCAGAGCTCCGGCGGCGGTGAGCCAGACCTCGAACGGTAGCCAGATCCGCTCCGTTTCGGCCTTCGACAGCATCGACAGATCGGCAAACAGGATCGCGGTCAGCGCGGCCAGTATCAGCAGATGCAGCCCGGAGCGCCGCCTGATCGCCGCGATGTCGAATACCCGGCCCACGCCGGCAACGCTGCCCAACCCGATCGCACACACCACCGAGGCAAGGTTGGCCCAGCTCCAATACTGGAACGGCCGGTTCAGTGCGATGCCCTGCCAATAGCGCTGCTGCACAAGGGTGTATCCATCGAACCACCAGAATCCGGCGATGGCGAACCCGCCGACCACCGCCAGCGCGGCCAGCACCGCGGGCACCAGCGCACGAATCGCGTCGCGTCGGGACGCCGCGCAGATGAGCGCAGCCACCGCTATCAGCGCTATCAGCGCGAGTCCGTAGTTGAGGAAGATCGCCCAGCCAAGCACCGCTCCGGCCGCCACCGCGGTCAGTACCGGCCAGCGCACGGATCGGCGAACCGCCAAGGCCAGCAACGCGATACCCCATGTCGCCACGCCGGCGAAGTATCCGTCGGCGGACACCGCGATCCAGATCGCGGTCGGGGCGACGGCGACGAACGGCGCCACCAGCCGGGCGGTCTCTTCACCGCTGAGAGCGCGCACGGCCACCAGGATCGCCGCCGCGGCCGACGACCCGAACAGCAGACACCACAGACCGGCCCACGCGCCGCCGCCCAGCCCGATGCGGTCCAGCCAGACGAACGTCAACAACGCGCCGGGTGGGTGACCGGAGACGTGGGTGATCCACGAATTCGGCTGGAAATCAAGGATTCGGCTGGAGAACGTCCGGACGGCCTCGGGGATGTCGGTGATCGTCGGCACCTGATTCAGGTACTCGTGCCGGGCGGTGAGCCGGCCGGCGAAGCCGCGTTGCCAGCCGTCGATCATCGCCATGGCGAACGCCCACGAGAACGACGTCGCCCACACCGTCAGCGTTAACCACCGCCAGGACAGCCGCTTCGCGATCGAGGCGCCCCACGCCACGGCCGCCGCACCGATCAGGATCGCCGGAACCGTGCCCCAGCCGACGTGGGCGTTCCACCACCCGAAGATCGGCGCGGTGTCGGCGAAGCTCTTGATCTGGTCCGGCGTGCTGTTGATCAGCGGCGTGACGATGCCCAGGTGCAGGTGCGGAACGACGAACGCCGCGACCACCAGCAGCACGCCGACGGATACGGCGATCGCTTCCCTGCGACCGATGCTCACAAGTCTCCAGCGTACGGGCGTTGCCCTTCATTCCGATCGCGAGATCGACGACATGGTTGTGACATCTCGAGATTCGCAGCCATGACGTCGATTTCGGTGGCCTCCGCTCCGAGCTGGCGGCTCAGCCGCCCCAGGACGACCACTGATCGACCTCGACGGCGATCACCGGACCATCGAGCGGAACATAGTGATACTGCGGGTATTTCGCGTGCAAAAGTTCGTAGCCACGCTCGCACACCGCACCGTTGTGGTGAATCGCCGCGATGCCATCGGCCCGCACCCACCACAGCTGCGACCAGTCGTCGTCGTAGTGGTCGACCAGGATGCTGACCCGAGGGTTTGCCTCGATATTGGCCAGCCGCCGCAGTCGTTGAGTGGTTTTCGGCTTGCCGTCCACGGCCGTGTACACGCATCCCTCGGCCACGGCGAACACGATCGGCACCAGATGTGGGGGACCGTCGGGAGTGATGGTCGCCAGTCTGGCGACCTTCGCTGCCGCGAAGCGGTCAGCGGGAGCGGTCACGCCTGGGTGGCGGGCTGCTCGATATCGGCGGCCGCGGTGGTGGAGATGAAGTCGTCGATCAGGTCGACCACTTCGGTGGGCCGCTCAGCTTGCGGGAAATGCCCGACCCCGGTCAGCACTTCGAGCCGGACGTCGGGGCGCGCCTCACAGGCGGCGTATGCGTGCTCGACGGGAATGATGGCGTCCTGATCGCCCCAGATGACCATGACCGGCATATCGGCGACGTGCAGCCGGTTCAACGCGCTGACGGCCTGCCCGCGGTAGTCGACCACCGAGCGCAGCGTGCGCAGGAACGCCTGCCGCGCCTCGGCATCGGAGAAGGAACTGTAGGCGTTCCAGATTTCCCCGCCGCGCGGCGAGGTGACGCCCAGCTTGCCGAACAACCTCCGCACCCGTTCGCCGGCGGCGAGCACCGGCGGCGGCGCGATGATCGGCATGATCAGCTCGGCACCCGGCGCGGAGAGCAGCCGCAACGTCCAGCCGACGTCCGGCCCGAGGCCGCCGCTGCTCATCAGGATCAGCCGGTGGCAGTAGTCGGGGTGTTGGTACACAAACTGCATGGCGATACCGCCGCCCAGCGACTGCCCCAGGACGGTGGCGTGGGTAACCCCGAGTTCGTCGAGCAAATCGCGCAGGAACACCGCGAACGCGCCCAGCGAGTAGTCACTGCGCGGCTTGTCCGAGTTGCCGTGGCCCGGCAGGTCAGGGGCGATCACCCGGTACTTGCGTGACAACGGGCGCAGCATCGAACGCCAGGTCTGCGAGCTGCCGGCCATCCCGTGCAGCAGCAGGACCACCTCGCCCTGTCCCTCGTCCAGGTAGGCCACCCGGTTTCCGTGGAGATCGAGATATTTCAGCTCGTCCATGATGTTGCTGTCCCCTTTATCCGGCGATGCAAACCATTGTTCACCAGCCGTAGCCGCCGGGGAGGTCGCCGCCGTTGGCGAATCGCTCCCGCAGCGCGCGGCGGTCCAGTTTGCCGATGCCGCGTCGCGGCAGCTCATCGACAATGTGCAGTTCACGGGGTGTGGCCGTCGAATCCAGCGACTGTGACAAGTACGCCCGGATGTCGTCGAGTGTCGGCTCAATCGCACCGGTGACAAGCACCACTGCGGCGGCCACCCGCTCACCGAGTCGATCGTCCTCCAGCCCGAACACCGCGCAGTCGGCGATCGCCGGATGCCGCGAGAGCACCGTTTCCACTTGCGCCGGCATTACTGTCAGGCCCCCGGTGCTGATCGCTTCGTCGACCCGGCCGAGGACCGTCAGGCTGCCGGCCTCGTCGAGGATTCCGAGGTCGTCGGTGCGAAACCAGCCGGGTTCGTCGAACGGATCCGGATCAGGCCGGTTGCGATAACCGAGTGCCAGCGTCGGCCCGCCGATGACGATGCGTCCCTCGCCGGGTTCGGTACCGTCGTCGAGCCGGATCGTCACCCCGTCCAGTGGCACACCGTCGTACACGCAGCCGCCGGCCGTCTCGCTGGAGCCATACGTGCGCACCACCGCGATACCCGCGGCGGCCGCGCCTTCCAGAACGGGCCGTGGTGCGGGGCCACCGCCCAGCAGGACTGCGTCGAGGTCGGCCAATGCAGCGGTGGCCTCCGGGTCGAGCAGCGCCTTGGCGAGCTGAGCGGCGACCAGCGAGGTATAGCGCCGGCCGGAGCCGAGTTGAGCGATAGCGGTGGGCAATTCGGTGGCATCGAAGCCCGCCGAGATGTCCAGCTCGACGGGGACGGTGCCGGCCTGCAGGCTGCGCACCAGAACCTGTATTCCGGCGATGTGGTGGGCGGGCAGCGCGAGTAGCCAGTTTCCAGGGCCGCCGAGGCGGTCATGGGTGGCTGCGGCGCTGGCGACCAGCGCTGCGGGCGTGAGCATCGCGCCTTTGGGGGTGCCGGTCGTTCCCGACGTCGGCACCACCAGCGCGACGTTGTCGTCGATCTCCTCGCCGACCCGCAAAGACGTTGTCAGTAACTCGCTTTCACGAAAGTCTCCGGCCGGGATGGGAACCAGTGGCGCGTCGCGTCCGTCAAGGACACCGGCCAAGGCTGGCATCAGGGACTGCGCCGACGGGCCGGGCGGGATGGCGAGCGCTCGCAGGATGGTTATTCGACGTCCTCACTGTCTCGCGGATCATCCAGCGGCCACCCGTAGGCGGCGAGCTTGTCATGAACCCGCTCGATGTCATCGGGGGTAGGCAACGTGTCGGTGATCTCGGTGATCAGCACCGCGATGTCGATGTGGTCGAAGTCGCCGCGTTCGAGCAGCGCCTGCGCGACCACGATGACCTCGTCGTCGCTCAGCCGCCTGCGCAGCAGGGCAAACAACGGCACCTGGTCAGGATCGGGAACCCCGTCCGGGTAGCCGGTTTTGATCCAGGCCACGATCTTGGTGAGGAATTTGGTCACCGCGGCATCTCCCTTGCGGGGGGCGTTTGAGGGCGCCCAGTGGACTACGAGAATCCTAAACGGCGCGCGCTCGCCGCGCCCTACCTTGTACCCGCGATCCATCGGCCCAGACGAACCGCGGTCGCCCCACAGGTTAACAACCGATGAACAGCTGCGGGACGTTCGCAAATCCGCAGTTCGAGGACCTTTGGCCGCTAGTCAAAGGGTCCTGTCAACCACCACAATCTCACTTATGAGCACGGAGATGATCATCCTGGTGTTGCTGATTGCCACCGCACTGGCGTTCGACTTCACCAACGGATTCCACGACACCGGCAACGCCATGGCGACGTCGATCGCCACGGGTGCTCTCAAGCCCAAAACCGCGGTGCTGCTGGCCGGCGTGCTGAACCTGGTCGGCGCGTTCCTCTCGGTCGAGGTTGCCGTCACCGTGACAACGTCGGTCCTCAAGGTGCAGGACGGCAAAACCGGTCACCTGCTGCCGGGCATCGACGCGTCAATGGGATTGACCATCATCTTCGCCGGCCTCATTGGCGGCATTCTGTGGAACCTGCTGACCTGGCTGTTCGGCATCCCGTCGAGCTCGTCGCACGCCCTGTTCGGTGGCCTGATCGGCGCCGGTCTGGCCGCACTCGGCAGCAAGGGCGTCAACTGGGACGGTGTCACCCAGAAGGTGCTGATCCCGGCTGTCGCCGCACCGGTGATCGCCGGCGTCGTCGCCGCGTGCGGTACCTGGCTGGTCTACCGGATCACCCGGAAGGTGCTGGCGAAGCGCCGCGAGGAAGGGTTCCGCTGGGGACAGATCGCCACCGCCTCACTGGTCGCGCTCTCGCACGGAACCAACGACGCGCAGAAGACCATGGGTGTCATCGCGCTCGCGCTGATCACCACCGGCCACCTGACCGGCGACGTGAAGAAGGACGGCCTGCCGTTCTGGATCATCCTCAGCTGCGCGCTGGCCATCGGCCTCGGCACCTACATCGGCGGCTGGCGGGTCATCCGCACGCTGGGCAAGGGCTTGGTGGAGATCGAGTCGCCGCAGGGATTGGCCGCCGAAGCCTCTTCGGCCGCAATCATTTTGAGCTCCAGCGCGGCCGGTATGGCGCTGTCCACGACGCACGTCGCCACCGGATCGATCCTCGGCAGCGGCGTCGGCAAGCCGGGTGCCGAGGTGCGCTGGGCGGTAGCCGGGCGCATGGCGGTGGCCTGGCTCGTCACGCTCCCGGCCGCGGCTCTGGTCGGCGCGCTGTCCTACTGGCTGTCCTACGTCGTCAAGGACCTCACCAACTCGCAGCTGATGGGTGACGGTCTGATCTTCATCATTCTGGTCGGCCTGTCCTTCTACATGTGGTGGCGGGCCCAGCAGCAGAAGGTCGACTCCTCGAACGTCAACGCCGATTGGGATTCGTCGACCAACTCCGTGGTTCCCGCTGAGGTCCGGGCGGCCGCCAAGGACGCGAAGTCGGCCGAGCCCTCGGCCACGGTCTGATCACCGCGACAAGCAAAAGGACACGTTGATGACGTACTTCGAATCGATCCTCAAGGTGCTGGTGGTTGGGCTGGTCCTTGGTGCGGGCCTGCCGGCGGTCTTCGCGACCGGCATGCTGGCCTACTCGTTCGGCGCAGGCGGCGAGGAAGCCGACCATGTGATGCACAAGCCGAATCCCGCGCTGAAGTATCTGGGGATTCTGCTGTTCCTCTTCGTCTCCTTCGTGATCGTGACGGCTGTCGCCTGGATCACCCGGACGACGATCATCCATCACTTCGGTATCGACCTCTTCCCGATGATCAAGAAGTGATGCAGCGATGACTGTCGAGCAGCGACCGCCCGCCTTCCTTGAGAACATCCTGGATTGGTTGCACAAGGGCTATCCGGAAGGCGTTCCGCCCAAGGACTACTTTCCACTGTTGGCCCTGCTGAAGAGGTCGCTGTCGGAGGACGAGGTCGTTCAGGCGGCCCACTCAGTCCTGCGTGACGCTGACTTCGACACTCCGGTCACCGAGGATCAGATCCGCGACGCCGTCCGTGAGCTCATCGACAAGGAACCCAATCCCGAAGAGCTGCACCAGGTTGCCGGCCGTCTGGCCTCGGTGGGCTGGCCGCTCGAATCGCACTAGTCGCGGGTATCGCGGCGCAGCGGGTGGTCCTCGGGGACCTGCACGAAGATCAGTGTCATCCCGTCGGGATCGCTAACGTGCATCTCGTGCAGACCCCACGGTTCGCGACGGGCCGCGCGGGCGATCTCCACACCGCGGTCCTGCAAATCCGTTTGGGTTGAGTAGAGGTCGCGGACCTGCAGCCACAGCGACACCGGAACTGGGGCGCCGGACTGCTCGGGCGCGCCGTGGCCGGCGAGCTCGATCAGCGACTGGCCGGCGTAGAACACGGTGCCGCCGCTGTATTCGCGCGCGATGGCCAGACCGAGGGCATCGCGGTAGAAGGACACCGAGCGCTCGTAATCCGCTGGCCGGAGCAGCATCCGGCTCGCGAGGATCTCCATGCCGTTGTGTTTACCTCAGTTGGGCTGCAGGCGCTGACGCTTCATCACCCGGCTGATGACACCGGGGGCGACGACGTCCAGCGCGCGGGCCGTGACGGCGATGCGGGGCGCGATCCGCACCGGGCGGTGCCGGGCGGCGTCGATCATCCACTGCCCGGCTTCTTCGGGGGTCAGCGCGGCCAGGCCGTCGTAGGCCTTGGTCGGCGCGATCATCGGGGTGGCCACCAGCGGGTAGTACAGCGTCGTGGAATGCACGCCATGACTCGACCATTCGGTTTCGATGACCCGGCTGACTGCGCTGAGCGCGGACTTCGACGCGTTGTAGACACCGAACAGCGGGGAGGCTTCGCTGTACACCCCCCAGGTCGCGACGTTGATGATGTGGCCGTCGCCGCGCTCGATCATCGCGGGCGCCAGCCCACGGATGAGGCGCAGCGGCGAGAAGTAATTCAGCGTCATCGTGCGCTCGACGTCGTGCCAGCGGTCCAGCGACTCGGCCAGCGGCCTGCGGATCGACCGGCCTGCGTTGTTCACCAGGATGTCCACCTCGCCGACGTCGTTCGCCAGAGCGTCGACGGCGTCCAGATCGGACAGGTCGCAGGTGATCGCGGTCGCCGCTCCGCCTGCGACGGTGATGCGGTCGACGACCTCACCGAGCAGGTCGGCCCGTCGCGCGACCACGATGACATCGCAGCCCTGCGCGGCGAACAACTCGGCACCCGCGGCCCCGATGCCCGACGAGGCACCGGTCACCAGCACCCGCTTACCCCGCAGGTCGATGTTGATGCCGGTCGGCAGGCTCAGCGGCGGGCGCATGCCGGTCAGGGCGATGGCATCGGTCAGTCTGCGGCGCAGGGGATTCACGGGCTCACCCTTTCGCGCGGGCAGACGTGAAAGTCCCCGACACGCCGAGGAAATCGGAGCCTCTGCGTCTGCTCGCCATCAGAAATACCGCGGGAAGGGGGTCCAGTCGGGGTCGCGCTTCTCCAGGAACGCATCGCGGCCCTCGACGGCTTCGTCGGTCATGTACGCCAGCCGGGTGGCCTCCCCGGCGAACAGTTGCTGTCCCACCAAGCCATCGTCGAGCAGGTTGAAGGCGAACTTCAGCATGCGTTGAGCCTGAGGCGACTTGCCGTTGATCTCCTTGGCCCACTGCACGGCGACGTTCTCCAGCTCGGCGTGGTCGACAACCTCGTTGACCGCGCCCATCTGGTGCATCTGCTCGGCGGTGTACGGGCGGCCCAGGAAGAAGATCTCGCGAGCGAACTTCTGCCCGATCTGACGTGCCAGGTAGGCACTGCCGTAGCCGCCGTCGAAGCTGCCGACGTCGGCGTCGGTCTGCTTGAACCGGGCGTGTTCGCGGCTGGCCAGTGTCAGGTCACAGACCACGTGCAGGCTGTGCCCACCGCCGGCCGCCCACCCGTTGACCAGGCAGATGACGACCTTGGGCATGAACCGGATGAGCCGTTGCACCTCGAGGATGTGCAGCCGTCCGGCGCGCGCCGGGTCCACGGTCTCGGCGGTTTCACCCGCGGCGTACTGGTAGCCGCTGCGGCCCCGGATGCGCTGATCGCCACCGGAGCAGAACGCCCAGCCGCCGTCCTTGGGGGACGGCCCGTTGCCGGTCAACAGCACCACGCCGACATCAGGCGACATCCGGGCGTGGTCCAGGGCGCGGTACAGCTCGTCGACGGTGTGCGGCCGAAATGCGTTACGCACCTCGGGCCGGTCGAACGCCACCCGCACCGTTCCGTCGGAGACGTGGCGGTGGTAGGTGATGTCGGTCAGGTCTTCGAAGCCGTCGATGGCGCGCCATTGTGACGGGTCAAACGGGTTGTCGTTCAAGGTGTTTGAACTCCATTCTCGGTGAGTGGGTCGAATCGGAACACCGCGCACCGGCCGGCCAGTGCCTCGAACTCCTCGGGCTTGCCGTCGGTGACCAGGCCGGCGTTCTTCATGAAGCTGACGCCGGTGGGAACCAGGGTGGGAAAGGCCCGCAGGAGCGGGCGGGCGTCATCGGGGGAGAGCTCCACCATGCGGACCTGCTCGCGCCGCCTGCCCTGGGTCAGGGTGGCGGCGTCGGCGGCGCGGGCGTTGAGCACCCAGTCGGCGCCGGGGAATCCGCCGACGACGTAGCGCTGTCCGTCGACGGTGAACGGGGTGACCGGCGTGGACCGCGGCTTGCCCGACTTGCGGCCCGGAACCGTCAGGACCATCGGGCTTTCGGCCCCGGCGAATGGGATGCCGAGCCGCATCACCGCCATGAAGATCTTGTTCATCGGCTTGAGCCACCACGGCGGTCGAATGCGCTCGGAGTCGGCCATGCCCACGAAATTACGCCTCCCCGATAACGCCCAGTCGGACGGCCGACTTCTCTGTAACAGCTGCCACACCGAGCACGATCGAATCATGTGTCACATTTGACGAGCACGTCAGCGGCTGACAGCGGTCAGGCGCAGTACTTCCGGTGCCTCCTGGTCGAGCGCCGAGCCGAGCTCGAGGCGCGACTGGCCCACGATGCGGGGCGGTTGGCCGCCCGGCGCCGATCGGGCAGCACCAGCGGGGTGAAGTCCATTCGGTATCGCATCAAGATATTGGAGCGGCAACGCAGCGAACTGGATCGGTTGCTCGACGGCCTCGACGGGTTGGTCGGCGCGGTCAGCAACTGACACCGCGATCGCGCAGCGCGTCGATCAGCCCGGTCGGACGCTGCGCGACAGGTAGCGGGTCGACGAGGATGAAGTCGCAGCCGACGTCTCGGGCGGCACCGTCGTTCTCCAGGCTGTCGCCGACCATCACGGCCTCCTCGGCGGCGACACCGAGACGCTGCAGCGCGATCTGGAAGATCCGCGGATCGGGTTTGACCACACCGACTTCGAAGGACAGAACGAACTCGTCGGCATCGGCGCTCGCGGCGCGGAACGCCGGGCGGATGTCGAACGCGATATTCGAGACGATCGCGGTGCGCAGGCCGTGGGCCTTCAGTGACCGCAACACCTCGACGGTGTCGGGGTACGGCACCCAGGACGCAGGGTCGATGGCTTGTCGGTAGAGCGCTTCGGCGTGGTGGTCGGGCAGGCCGGCGTCGCGCAGCGCATGAAGGTAGGCCTCCCTGTGCAGAGCGGGGGCGAGGTCGCGGTTGACCCACGCGCGGTGGGCCTCCTCGGTCCGCGTCACCGCACCGCCGGTGGGATGGGTCAGGCGTTCCATCAGCTCGGCCTGCATGTGTTCGTCGACAGCGCGACGGCCGTCGTCGTCGATCAGTTCCAGGCCGGCGAACCAGCTGTCGTCCTCCTCGAGGCGAAACAGGGTGCCGGAGAAGTCGAACAGAACGGCGCTGACGGGCATGGCACCATGCTGCCAGCGCGCGAGAGTAACGCCACGGCGGGATCCTGTGCCGAATTCCGTCCTGGCGTTACGTTCGGCGAATGTCAGCTCAGGGTCCGGGACGGGTCCAGGTGGGATTGGTCATCCCGGGCGCATTCGAGGTCGGCGTGGGGTGGTGCAGTCGGTGCTCCAACATCGAAGCGCCGCGATAGTAGGCGAACGCCATACCCAGGGCAATGAGCCCCGCCACGAACGCGACCTTGAGTACCAGTACGACGGCGCGTGGGACGGCAGGGGTCTTGATCTTGCTGCGGAGCTTCGGAGCGATCCGTTCCATGCGCGGCATCGCCGGCTGGTCCTTCTGTCGCAGGAACAGCATCAACACATCGGTTGCCCGCGTGTATTGCTCGCGGTCCACGTAGAGCTGCCTACCCGGGCTGGGCGCACCTCTGAGGCCGCTCGGTTTGGCGACGTAGGCGCCAATATCGTTGTCCTGCAAGAGATCGAGCACCGGTCGGGCGTCAGCGGCATCAAGGTCGGCGATGATCACCCAGGTGTCGGCCCACACGTCGTTGTCCTGGCCGCCGGGCGGCAGCCAGAACATCACATCGCGCTCTTTGAGGTACTCGAGCGGGATGACGCGGGACAGCATCACCCATTATCGCTCCAGATCGGTATCAGCCGATAGCGCGCGAGGCCCCTTCCCAGAACTGCGCTCGCACGGCCTTCTTGTCCGGCTTGCCCAGCGCGGTCACCGGCACCGAGTCGACGATGATCACCTGCTTGGGGGACTGCACCGAACCCTTGCGGTCCTTGACCGCCGTCTGGATCTCGGCGGTCAGCGTCGCCACCGCGTCGTCGTCGCTGGGGTGGTCGGGTCGCAGCACGATCACCGCGGTGACGGCCTCGCCCCACTTCTCGTCGGGCGTCCCGATCACGCACACCTGCGCGACGGCCGGATGCTCGGCGACGACGTCCTCCACCTCGCGCGGGAACACGTTGAATCCGCCGGTGACGATCATGTCTTTGACCCGGTCGACGATGAACCAGAAGCCGTCCTCGTCCTCGCGGGCCATGTCACCGGTGTGCAGCCAGCCGTCCTTGAACGCCTTGGCCGTCTCCTCCGGCAGATTCCAGTACCCGCCGCTCAACAGCGGCCCGGAGACACAGATCTCGCCGACCTCGCCCTGGGCCACCTCTTTGCCGTCGGCGTCCAGCAGCGCGGTGCGGGCGAACAGCGTGGGCCGCCCGCACGAGGTCAGCCGCTTCTCGTCGTGATCCTTCTTGGACAGATACGAGATCACCATCGGGGCCTCGGACTGGCCGTAGTACTGGGCGAAGATCGGGCCGAAACGGCGGATCGCCTCGGCCAGCCGCACCGGGTTCATCGCCGAGGCGCCGTAGTAGACCGTCTCCAGCGAGGACAGGTCGCGGGTCTGCGAATCGGGATGATCCATCAGCGCGTAGATCATCGACGGCACCAGCATCGTCGCGGTGATCTTCTGCTCCTCGATCACCCGCAGTACCTCGGCCGGATCGAACTTCGTCAGCACCACCAGCTCGCCGCCCTTGACGACGGTCGGCACGAAGAACGCGGCCCCGGCGTGCGACAGCGGCGTGCACATCAGGAACCGCGGGTTGTCCGGCCACTCCCACTCGGCGAGCTGGATGGTCGTCATCGAGGTGATCGACTGCGCGGTGCCCAGCACACCCTTGGGCTTACCGGTGGTGCCACCGGTGTACGCCATGCCGCCGACGTGATCGGGGGCAAGATTGGCCGCCACCAACGGTTTCGGCGAGTACTTGGCGGCCTCGGCGATCAGGTCCACCGCCGAATCGGCCAGCGCCTCGGGAACCGGGCCGAGCGTCAGCACCTGCTTGAGGCCGGGCACCTTCTCCAGCAGGCCCTGTGCCCGCTCGATGAACATCGGGTTGGGGTCGATGATCAGTGACGTCACGCCGGCGTCGTTGAGCACATAGGCGTGGTCGTCGAGGGAACCGAGAGGGTGTAGTGCCACCCGCCGGTACCCCTGGGTCTGGCCGGCACCGATGATCATCAGCACCTCGGGCCGGTTCAGCGACAGCAGCCCCGCGGTTGCACCGGATCCCGCGCCGAGCGCCTCGAACGCCTGAATGTACTGGCTGATGCGGTCGGCCAGCTCGCCACCGGTCAGCGTGGTGTCACCCAGATGCAGCACCGGCTTGGTCTTGTTGCGCTTCAGCGCGCCGACCGTCAGGTGCCCGGAATGAAGGGGATGGCGCAGCAGCTCGTCACTCATGGCGTCCACACTAGAACGTGTTCCAGATTTGATGGAAGGGGTGCTGTTATTCATCGCGCCCGATCCCGCCGCGGCTAGCATCTGCGGATGCCGCAGCAGCAGGAAGTCACCGGGCGCGCGGCGACCATGACGGTCGTGGCGATGGGGCTCGGCTACAGCATCACCGCCGCCGACCCGACGATCCTGTCGGCCAATCTCGCCGAGGTACGCAAAGGCCTGGGCTTCAGCCCCAGCACCGCCAGTTTCCTGGCCTGCTTAGCCACCCTCACGCTGGCCGCAGCGGTGCTCGGCGCGGGCGCACTCGGCGACGCGTACGGCATGAAGCGGATGTTCGTGATCGGCAGCTACGGCTCGATCGGATTCGGTGTGCTGGCCGCCGTCGCGCCCAACGTCGCTGTCCTCACCTTCGCGCGAGCCGGTGTCGGTATCGCGTTCGCCTTCGTCCTCGGCCTGTCGCTGGCCATCATCAACGCGGTGTTCCCAGCGGGACGGCGCGCGGCCGCGATCGCGATGTATCTCGGCGTCGGCCACGCGCTGAGCGTCTTTCAGCCCGCCATCGGAAGCTGGCTGGCCGCCCATTTCGGTTGGCGCGCCTGCTTTCTGGTTACCCCGGTGCTGGCCGCGGTCACGCTCGTGCTGACCATGCGCTACGTCCCGGAGACACTGCGCTGGCAGCGCAAGCTCGACGTCGTCGGCATCCTGTTGATCGCGGTCGGGCTGATCCTGGTGATCCTCGGGCTCACCCAGCTGCAGGGCGGTTTCCACGTCACCGCACTGGTGCAGATCCTGGTCGGGATCGGACTGGGACTGGCGTTCGTGTGGTGGGAATTGCGCACCAACGCTCCGGCATTGGACATGCGCATCTTCGGATCCGGCCGATTCAACGCCGCGGTGATTGCCGGTGCGACGTTCAACTTCCTGCAGGGTGGCGCGACCATCCTGTTCGCCTACTACCTGGTCACCATCCGCGGCGAATCAGCCGAACTGCTCGGGCTGCTGCTCATTCCGGCGGTGCTGCTGGCGTCGCTGGCGGCTACCGCGGCGGGCCGCGCCGTCACCGCGTTCGGCGAACGCGCCGTGCTGGTGACGGGGCTGGCCATCCTGCTGGTCGGCATGGTGATGCTCGTGGCGCTCGACGCGCAGACCCCGATCTGGGTGCTCGGGGTCGCGGTGGGGCTGAACGCGATCGGCGGTGCGGTGGTGCAGACCCCGCAGTCCACGATCATGATGTCCAGCGCGCCCGCCGAGCTGGGCGGCGTCGTCTCGGCGGTGAAACCGGCTGTCGGACAGGCCAGTTACTCGCTGGGCCCGGCGCTGTTCGCGTTGGTGGGAACCACTCTGTTCCTGCGCGACGGCCGCCACAAGCTGGAGGGCTCGGGGATCAGTGAGGATCAGGCCCGCGACGCGTTGCGCGTCGCGCACGGCGGGGTCCCCGGGCCGGCGGCGGGTGCCGAAGTGCTCGACCCGGAGAAAGCCCGCTGGGTCGTGTCGGAGGCGACCCAGAGTTGGTTGACCGCCATCCACGACCTCAGTCTCATCATGGCCGTGGTGCCCGCCGCCGCGATCGTGGTCGCGTGGGTACTGCTGCGACCGAAGGCTGGCTCGCCCTCAACCTGACATGGCACTCTGGCCGGTATGCAAGCACCAGAACCGCGCTTTCTCGACGACCGGCCGAGCTACTGGGCGCAGCACAAGCCCGACGGCGAAGCGGTCAGCTACCTCGGCCGCAGCTGGACCTGGGCGCAGTGGAACGACCGGATCCGCCGGCTGGCCGGCGCGCTGGTCGAGCGCGGCATCGGGCGCGGTGACGTGGTGGCATTCCTGGACAAGAACCATCCGGCCTGTGTCGAGCTGCAGCTGGCCGCGGCCTCGCTGGGCGCGGCCACCGCCGTCATCAACTTCCGGCTGGCCGGCACCGAGATGGACTACGTCCTCAACGACTCGGGCGCGCGACTGCTGATCGTCGGCACCGAGCTGATCGGGGCCGTCGACAAGATCCGCGACAAGCTGACCCATGTCGAGGAAATTGTTGAGGTCACACCCGACGGCGGCGCTGACTCTGGAGGCGACCCGTACGAGGCGCTGCTGGCCGCTGCCACGCCGACCGGTCGCCCCGCCGAGGTCGACCCCGAGGACACCTGCCTGATCATGTACTCCTCTGGCACCACCGGACAGCCCAAGGGTGTGGTGCTGTCCCAGCGAAACATCTTGGCGCACACGATCAATGCGGCCACCTTCGAATTCGGCCCCGATGACAAGAACATGGTGGCGATGCCGCTGTTCCACGTCGGCGGGTCGGCCTACGTGCAGTACGGTATTCACGCCGGCATCCCGACGATCATGACGCGCGAGGCCGACGGTGCCTCGCTGGCGGGCGCGCTGCTGCAGGGCGCCAACCGCACCTTCCTGGTGCCCGCGGTGCTGGGCAAGGTGCTGGAATCCGGTGAGGACGCGGTGAAGCTGTTCAGCGGGCTGCGGACGTTCGTCTACGGGGCCTCGCCGATGCCGCCTGCGCTGCTGAATTCGGCGCTGAAGGCGTGGCCGGACACCGATTTCATCCAGGTGTACGGGCTCACCGAAGTGTGCGGCTCGATCACCCAGCTCCCGCCGGAGGCGCACCGCGACGACTCTCACCCCGAGCGCATGCTCAGCGCGGGCCGGCCAGCCCGTGAGGTTGAGGTGCGGGTGGTCGACATCGAGACCCTTGCCGAGGTGCCGACCGGTCAGCCCGGCGAATTATGGTTCCGCACACCGCAGTTGATGAAGGGCTATCACAACAAGCCCGAGGCCACCGACTCGGCGATCACCGAGGACGGCTGGTTCCGCACCGGTGACATCGGTCGCGTCGACGAGGAGGGCTTCGTGTTCGTCGAGGACCGCCTCAAGGACATGATCATCTCGGGTGGGGAGAACATCTACTCCGTCGAGGTCGAGCGGGTGCTGACCGATCACCCCGCCGTGCTGGATGCCGCGGTGTTCGGCATCCCCGACGACAAGTGGGGCGAGTCGGTCAAGGCGGTCGTCGAATTGTCTGCTGGCGGTGAGACTTCCGAGGCCGAGCTGATCGCCTGGTGCCGGGAGCGGCTGGCGCACTACAAGAGCCCACGCAGCGTGGAGATCTCCAAGGCGCTGCCGCGCAACCCCACCGGCAAGCTGCTCAAGCGCGAGTTGCGCACGCCGTACTGGGAGAACCGCGGCCGCGCGATCTGATGGCGGTATCGCTGGACGACCTGCTGGAGCGCCTGCACGTGGTCGCACTGCCGATGCGGGTGCGCTTCCGCGGCATCATGATTCGTGAGGTGGCGCTGATCGACGGGCCGACGGGCTGGGGCGAGTTCGGCGCATTCGTCGAGTACGAGCCACCCGAGGCCGCGCACTGGCTCGCTTCCGGTATCGAATCCGCCTACGGCACAAGACCTCCCGTCGTGCGCTCGGTCATACCGATCAACGCGACGGTGCCCGCCGTGCCCGCCGCGCAGGTGCCCGAAGTGCTGGAGCGGTTTCCGGGAGCGCGCACCGCCAAGGTCAAGGTGGCCGAGCCGGGGCAGACGCTGGCCGACGACGTCGCCCGGGTCAACGCCGTCCGCGCGCTGATCCCGACGGTGCGGGTGGACGCCAACGGCGGGTGGACGGTCGAGCAGGCGGTGGCCGCCGCGGCCGCGCTCAGTGCCGACGGCCCGCTGGAGTACCTCGAACAGCCGTGCAGGACAGTGGATGAGCTGGCCGAGGTGCGCCGCCGCGTCGCGGTCGCGGTGGCCGCCGACGAGAGCATTCGCAAGGCCGCCGATCCGCTGGCCGTGGTGCGGGCCCGGGCGGCTGACGTCGCGGTGCTCAAGGTCGCGCCGCTCGGTGGGGTCGCCGCGATGTTGGGCATCGCCGCCGAAATCGACATCCCCGTGGTGGTGTCCAGCGCGCTGGACACCGCGGTCGGCATCGCGGCCGGACTGGCCGCCGCGGGGGCGCTCCCGCGGCTGGAGCATGCGTGCGGGCTGGGCACCGGCGGACTGTTCGTCGAGGACGTCGCCGATATCGTGCCCGTCGATGGCGGCCTGCCCGTCGGCGACGTGGCGCCCGATCGGGCGCGCCTCGCTGCGCTCGCCGCCCCGGTCGGGCGCCGCGACTGGTGGATCGCCCGCGCAAAGGAGTGCTTCGCACTCCTTCCTGACGCCCAAACCGACAAACGGCAGAACAATCGCCAGTAGATCGCTGCAAAACGTCGATCTCGATGCGCGTTAGCCCGCGGCCACAGCCCTGAGTTCGGCGATTGCGGCGCGCACGAAGTAGGCCAAGTCGTGCTCGTCGGCGGCGAGCCATTGTTCGAATGCCAACCCGAACACCGCCGCCGCAGTTTCCGCGGTCAGGCGCGCAGTCGTCTCGGCGACACCACGCTGCACGAGCCCCTCGACCAGCGCTGCCGCCATCGCGGCGCGCTTGGCCAGCTCGCGTTCCTGCAGTGCCGGATTGGCGTCGATGACCGCTTGACGCAGCCGCGATGCCTCGCGGCGGCCGTCCAGAAACGCCATGCCCGCTTGCAGCGCGGCACTCGCGGCCTCCAGCGGAGACGAATCAGGCGCTTCGACAACACCTTTCGTCAGCTGTTCGAGTAGTGGCCGCTGGCCGGCGAAGAGCACCTCACGCTTGTCGGCGAAGTACCGGAAGAACGTGCGCTCCGTCAGCCCGGCTCGCTCGGCGATCTCGGCGACCGTGGTCTGGTCGAACCCGCGCTCGGTGTACAGCGCCAGCGCCGCCTGTTGCAGTCGACCCTGCGCATCCGGCTCCCAGCGACCCATGGGGGAATTTTACCGGGATGACAGCTGCTGACATCACCGTTAGAGCCTGATGACAGCGACTGACATGGAGGTTGTGCCATGAAACTATTCGTCACCGGAGCATCCGGATGGGTTGGCTCGGCGGTGGTGCCCGAACTCGTGAACGCCGGCCATCAGGTGGTTGGCCTGGCCCGTTCCGACGCATCCGCGGAAGCCCTAACCGCAAAAGGTGCCGACGTGCACCGCGGCGACCTCGCGGATCTGGACAGTTTGCGCAGCGGCGCCAAAGCGGCCGATGGCGTTATCCACCTGGCGTTTCACCACGATTTCGACAACTTCACCGATGCGGGCGAACTCGACCGCCAGGCGATCACCGCGCTCGGGGAGACCCTGGCCGACTCCGGCCGGCCGCTGGTCGTCACGAGCGGAACCGCCGGGCATGCGATCGGCCATGTTCTCACCGAGGATCAGCCCGCCAACCCGCAGTCGCCCCGGGTCTCCGAGTCGGCCGCGCTGGCCTTCGCCGACCGCGGGGTGCCGGTATCGATCGTGCGGCTCGCCCCGACCGTGCACGGCAACGGTGACTACGGGTTCGTCCCGACCCTGATCAATGTCGCCCGCGACAAGGGCGTGGCGGCGTACGTCGGTGACGGCGCCAACCGCTGGTCGGCAGTCCACCGCGACGACGCCGCCGTCCTGTTCCGGCTCGCTGTCGAAGCGCCGACCGGAGCCATCGTCCACGCGATCGGCGAAGAAGGCGTCGCCACCCGCGCCATCGCCGGGGCGATCGGCCAGAACCTGGGCGTGCCCGTCACCAGTGTCGCCCCGGAGGATGCGATGGACCACTTCGGCTGGATCGGCGCGGTGTTCGCCCTCGACATCCCGGCCAGCAGCGCCATCACCCGTCAGCGGTTCGGGTGGGAACCGACCGGGATTGGCCTGCTCGAGGACCTCGAGGCCCACTACTTCTGACCCACGCGCCGATGTCCTGATTTGTGGGGCCCATGGCGTAGACGCCATGATGCCCAAGGTCGACACTGAACCCATGGCGCGGTCGGTGGTGATCCTCGGGTTTCCCGGCGTGCAGGCTTTGGACCTGATCGGGCCGCACGATGTGTTCACCGGCGCGGCCCTGCTCACCGAGGGCGGGTATCGGGTCAGCGTCGTCTCCCGTGACGGTCAGCCCATCACCACCGGAACCGGGCTGGCCTTCGTCGGGCAGCCGATGCCCGAGCCTCGGGAGATCGACACCCTGGTCCTGCCCGGTGGCGCGGGCGTCGACGCCGCGCGCGATGACCCCGCCACCATGGCCTGGATCCGGCGGGCCGCCCAGAACTCCCGCCGCATTGTCAGCGTGTGCACCGGCGCCTTCCTGGCCGCCGAGGCCGGCCTGCTCGACGGCTGCCGCGCGACCACGCACTGGGCCTTCGCCGATCGGATGGCCCGCGAGTTCCCGGCGGTCACCGTCGACCGCGAGCCCATCTTCCTGCGCAGCTCGCAGCGAGTCTGGACGGCGGCGGGCGTCGCGGCGGGCATCGACCTGTCGCTGGCCCTCGTCGAGGACGACTACGGCACGGAGGTCGCCCAGACCGTCGCCCGCTACCTGGTGTTGTATCTGCGACGGCCGGGCGGGCAGACCCAATTCGCGGCGCCGGTATGGATGCCGAGGGCGCGCCGCCAGCCCATCCGGGATGTGCAGGACGCCATCGAATCCGAACCCGGTGCGGCCCACAGTATCTCGGATCTGGCCCGGCGCGCCGCGATGAGCCCGCGGCACTTCACCCGGGTGTTCACCGACGAGGTCGGCGAGGCGCCCGGCGCCTACGTCGAACGCGTCCGCACCGAAGCGGCGCGCCGTCAGCTGGAGGAGACCGACGACACCGTCGTGACCATCGCCGCGCGGTGCGGATTCGGCACATCGGAAACCATGCGTCGCAACTTCATTCGCCGCGTCGGCGTATCACCCGACCAATACCGCAAAACCTTTGCGTAAGAGGAGAATCCCATGCAGATCGCCATCGTGCTCTATCCCGGCTTCACTGCCCTGGACTTCATCGGGCCCTACGAGGTGCTGCGCTGGCTGCCCGACGCCGAGGTGCGCTTTCTGTGGCACGAGCCAGGACCGATCACCGCAGACTCCGGTGTGCTGGTCGTCGGCGCCACCCACTCGTTCAACGAAACCCCTTCTCCCGATGTCATTCTCATTCCCGGCGGGATGACCACGATCGAACACTCCCGCGACGAGAAGCTGCTCGACTGGGTGCGCAAAGCCCACGAAACGGCCACCTGGACGACCTCGGTGTGCTCGGGGTCGGTCATCCTCGCCTCCGCCGGGTTGCTCAGGGGCAAACGGGCGACATCGCACTGGGCCGCGCTGACCGCGCTCAAGGCCCTGGGCGTCACGGCCGTCAGCGACGAACGGGTGGTCCACGAAGGAGACATCGTCACCAGTGCGGGAGTCTCGGCGGGCATCGACCTCGCGCTGTGGCTGGCCGGCCAGATCGGTGGTGAAGACCGCGCCAAGGTGATTCAGCTGTCGATCGAATACGACCCGCAGCCACCGTTCGACTCCGGGCACATGTCGAAGGCCTCGATGACCACCAAGGCCAGCGCCACTGCGTTGATGGCCAAGGATCTGGCCAACCCCACCCAGCTCAAGGCCATGACGTCGCTGTTGTGGACCGGTGCCATCGAAGCGGCCCGGTCGCGAGGCAGGCGCAAACGGGGGCGCGTAGCCTCTGCCAGGTGATCAACCTGGCCTACGAGGAAAGCGGCTCCGGCGATCCGGTCGTGTTCATCGCCGGCACCGGCGGCGCCGGGCGCACGTGGCACATTCACCAGGTCCCGCAGTTCGTCGCGGCGGGCTATCGCTGCGTCACCTTCGACAACAGGGGGATCGGGGCCACCGAGACCGCGGGCGGCTTCGGCACCGAGCAGATGATCGCCGACACCGCCGCCCTGATCGAGCAGGTGGCCGACGGCGGCCCGGCCCGGGTGGTGGCGATGTCGATGGGCGCCTACATCGCCCAGGAGCTGATGCTGGTCCGTCCCGAGCTCGTCAGCCAGGCCGTGCTGATGGGCACTCGCGGGCGTCTGGACCGCATCCGGAAGGCCATCCGCGCCGCCGACGTCGAACTCGCCAAGGCCGAAATCAACCTGCCGCCCGCGTATGCCGCGAAAGTGCGGGTGCTGGAGAACTTCTCGCCCAAGACGATCAATGACGAGAAAGCCATCGGGGACTGGATGGAAATGTTCACCGCGTTCCCGATCAAACGGACCCCCGGGCTGGCCGCGCAGCTCGAGGTGTATCCCAAGGAGAACCGGCTGACCGCCTACCGGTCCATCCGCACCGAGGTGCTGGTGATCGGATTCGCTGACGATGTGCTCACCCCGGCGGCGCTGGGCCGCGAGGTCGCCGACGCCCTGCCCAACGGCCGCTACGTGCAGATCGGCCACACCGGTCATCTCGGATTCCTGGAGCGCCCGGACACCGTGAACAACGCGATGTTGGACTTCTTCGCGGGCACGCTTGTTTGAGGCCCTCGAAATCGACGTGTGACACGCTGTAGTGGTGAACCCATCGACGACCCAGGCGCGTGTCGTCGTCGACGAATTGATTCGTGGCGGCGTCCGCGACGTGGTCCTTTGCCCCGGCTCACGTAACGCCCCGCTGGCCTTCGCGCTGTCCGACGCCGACCGCGCGGGCCGGCTTCGCCTGCACGTCCGCATCGACGAGCGCACCGCCGGCTTTCTGGCCATCGGCCTCGCGGTGGCCGAGCGGGCCCCGGTCTGTGTGGCGATGACGTCGGGCACCGCGGTGGCCAACATGGGACCCGCCGTCGTCGAGGCCAACTATGCGCGCGTACCGCTGATCGTGCTGTCGGCCAACCGCCCGTACGAACTGCTCGGCACCGGCGCCAACCAAACCTTCGAGCAGCTCGGCTACTTCGGCACTCAGGTCCGCACGGCGGTCAGCCTCGGTCTCGCTGAAGAGGCGCCCGACAAGCTCGATGAACTCAACGCGCAGTGGCGCTCGGCCACCTGCCGGGTGCTGGCCGCGGCCACCGGCGCCCGCACCGCCAACGCCGGCCCGGTGCAGTTCGACATCCCGCTGCGCGAGCCGCTGGTGCCGGGTGCCGGAGATCCGAGCCCCGGCGGCGATCAATTCCCGCCCGGCAGGCCCGACGGCAAGCCGTGGACCTACAACCCGCCGGTGGTCTTCGACCAGCCCTTGGAGATCGACCTCACCCCCGACACCGTGGTGATCGCCGGGCACGGCGCCGGTGTGCACCCGAACCTGGCGGCGCTGCCCACGGTCGCCGAGCCGACGGCGCCGCACGCCACCACTCCGCTGCACCCGCTCGCGTTGCCGTTGCTGCGGCCCCGCCAGGTGATCATGCTCGGCCGACCCACCCTGCACCGGCCGGTGTCGTCGCTGCTGGCCGACTCCTCGGTGCCGGTGTTCGCGCTGACCACCGGCCCGCGCTGGCCCGACGTCTCGGGCAACTCACAAGCCACCGGGACTCGTGCGCAGACCAGCGGCACCCCAGACCCGGCGTGGCTGCAGCGCTGCGCGGAAGCCAACGAGAAGGCGATGGCTGCCGTGCGCGACCAGCTGGCTGCCCATCCGCTGACCACCGGCCTGCACGTGGCGGCGGCGGTGGCCGACGCGGTGCGCCCGGGGGATCAGCTCGTGCTCGGCGCGTCCAACCCGGTGCGCGACGCGGCGCTGGTCGGACTGAACACCGACGGCGTGAAGGTGCGCTCCAACCGCGGGGTGGCCGGGATCGACGGCACGGTGTCGACGATCATCGGTGCGGCCCTGGCACATACGGGCCGGACTATCGGGCTGATCGGTGACCTGACGTTCGTGCACGACAGCTCGGGGCTGCTGATCGGTCCCACCGAGCCGACGCCGAAGAACCTGACGATCGTGGTGTCCAACGACAACGGCGGTGGCATCTTCGAGCTGCTCGAGCAGGGCGACCCACGGTTCTCCGACGTGTCGTCGCGCATCTTCGGCACGCCACACGATGTGGACGTCGGTGCGCTGTGCCGCGCCTACCACATCGACGCCCGCCAGATCGAAGTCGATCAGCTCGGCCCCGCGCTCGCCGAACCACACGACGGCATGCGGGTGCTCGAGGTCAAGGCCGACCGGTCGTCGCTGCGGCAGTTGCACGCCGCGATCAGGGCGGCACTGTGATCGGCAGGCTGCCCGCCTTGTTGAAACCGGCTCTGCCCCGGCGCAATCCCGACCTCGTCGACACTACCCAGCGAAAGCTGTTGCGCTGGAGCAAGTGTGCAGTGTGGATCTTGATAGGCCTGGTCACTTTGCAGTCCCTGCTGCTGGTGGCCGGTGCGTGGCGTAACGATCGCCAGATCGAACGCAATATGGGTGTCGCGCAGGCCGAGGTGCTTTCGGCCGGACCGCGCCGCTCGACGATCGAATTCGTCACGCCTGATCGCATCACCTACCGTCCCGAACTCGGCGTGCTCTACCCCTCGGAGCTGTCCGAGGGCATGCGCATCTACGTCGAATACGACCGCAACGACCCGGATCTGGTTCGGGTGCAACACCGTACCGCCGCGCTGGCGATCATCCCTGCCGGCTCGATCGCGGTGGTGGCATGGCTGATCGGCGGGCTGGTGCTGAGCGGATTGGTGATGCTTGAGCGTCGGCTGGCTCAGGTCGACATCAACTTGGAAAGCCAGTTGTCGTCGTAGATATCGGCCTTCTCGTTGGTATCGAGGTCGAATACCGTTGGGGTGCCGGTGTTGATCGGGTCGATCTCGTAGAGATACTCGAAGTTGGTGTCGGCCATCTCTTGTATGTCCAGCGCGGGCTTGCCCGCCCGCATCGCCTCGACCGCCGTCAGCGGCACACCGCTCTCGCGGGCCATCTCAGCGATCTCGGTGTCGCTGGGCCCCTTGCCGTGGGAGTCCTGATGGCCCCAAAGATCTTGGACGAACGCCTGAAATGCCTTGGCTGACGTCCCCTTGCCGGCCGCCAAGAACATCGCGTTGCTCACCCGATCGGAGTATCCGCCGGGCTTTTCGTCCAGGAACGTCAACGGCCGGTAGGTGACGAGGAGTTGGCCGAGGTTCATATATCGGGATAACTCGTCGCCGAAATCCTTCTGCAGATCGGCACAATGGTTGCACTGCGGTTCGGTGTAGATCTCGATGTGCACCCGAGCATTCGGATCGCCGACGTCAATACCGAAGCCGTCCTTGCTCAGCGCGGTCCCCGGCCCACGCGGATCCACCTGTGCCACACCAGCGATTTCCTTGCTGCAGCCGGCAACTAGCATCATCAACACCACCACGACCACCGACCAGAACCGCATAAACGCACGCTACCTCGTTCCACTTGTTTTTCGTGTCGTGTATGCCTGGGCGCAACCTCGTTGACAGGCGCCGCTGCAACTCTCGTTGTGTGCGCGTTGCGATTGTCGCCGAGTCCTTCCTGCCCAACGTCAACGGAGTCACCAACTCGGTGCTGCGGGTGCTGGAGCACCTCCGCCGCACGGGTCATGAAGCGCTCGTGATCGCCCCGGACACCCCGCGTGGTGAGCCGGCGGCCGAGCGTGTCCACGACGGAATCCGGGTGCACCGGGTGCCGTCGAAGATGTTCCCCAAGGTGACGTCGTTGCCGTTGGGGGTGCCGCGGCCGCGCATGGTGCGGGTGCTGCGTGGCTTCGACCCGCATGTGGTCCACCTGGCCTCCCCGGCACTGCTGGGCTACGGCGGCATGCAGGCCGCGCGCTTGCTCGGCGTGCCCACGGTGGCCGTGTACCAGACCGATATCGCCGGGTTCGCCCAGAGTTACGGCATCGGTGCTGCCTCTAAGGCCGCCTGGGCGTGGAACCGCCACCTGCATTCCCGCGTCGACCGGACCCTTGCGCCATCGTCTGCTGCGATGGAAGATCTTGCCGCCCATGGCATCCCGCGCGTGCACCGGTGGGCCCGTGGTGTCGACGTCACCGGTTTCGCCCCGTCGGCACGCAGCGGCGAGCTGCGCGCGCGGTGGTCACCGGCCGGCAAGCCGATCGTCGGCTTCGTCGGCCGGCTCGCGCCGGAGAAGCATGTCGAACGGCTTGCGGTGCTGGCCAACCGCGACGACCTGCAGCTGGTCATCGTCGGTGACGGGGTGGACCGGGACAAACTGCAGGCCCTGTTGCCGTCGGCGGTGTTCACCGGTGCCCTCTACGGGCAGCAGTTGTCCGCCGCCTACGCGAGCATGGACGTGTTCGTCCACCCGGGTGAGCACGAGACCTTCTGTCAGGCCGTGCAGGAGGCGATGGCGTCGGGCCTGCCGGTCGTTGCGCCGAATGCCGGGGGCCCGCGTGACCTCGTGGCGCCGTATCGCACCGGGCTGTTGTTGGGCGTCGATGAATTCGAGGCGCGACTGGCGCAGTCGGTGGACCATCTGCTCGACGAGCGGGCGCGCTATTCACTGGCCGCTCGCCGCAGCGTGCTCGGCCGGACCTGGCCGGCGATCTGTGACGAGCTACTCGGTCATTACGAGGCGGTGCGCGTTGCCGGACGCCGCCGCCGACGTACCCGTGCAGCCTGAGCCGCGCCGTACTCAACCCTTAATTGTTCCTGAGAAACCTTTCCATACCCGGTGGTCTGGAGCAGACTGAATGGCAAGCGGGGGAACGCCAACAGCAAATGTCAACACCACCTTTCCACGACGGGGGACGGCCGATGAGCGACGCGTCGTATCGCCAAGATCTCAGTGAATTTGCCCTCGAACTCCGTAAGTTGGCTTACACCATGCCTGCTGGGCACGAGGATCGGCTGATTCACCTCAGCGAACGGATGGCGAGTCGCGCGCGTCAACTACCGAGGATCGACGCCCACGCGATGTAGCTAGCCCTGCGCCTCAATGGCGACGGGCTGCCACTGCTCCCAATTGGCAAGGCGGCTCTCATAGTCGGCCTTTGCTGTCTGTAGCGGCGACTCTCCGAAGAATGCCCGCAGCGGCGGTGTGGGCGCGTCCACGATTTTGAGGATCGCCCTCGCCGATGCCGTGGGATCGCCGGGCTTGGCCCAGCGCTTGGCGCGCATCTCGTCGACCTGGCGGTGCAACTCGGCGTAGTCCGGCAGCTCGACCGACCGCTTCGAGGACGGCCCCGACCAATCGGTGTCGAAGCCGCCCGGCTCGATCAGCGTCACGTGAATGCCGAACGGCGCGACCTCCTGAGCCAGCGCCTGGGAGAAGCCTTCCAGCGCCCACTTCGACGCGTGGTAGATGCCGACGAGCGGGAACGCGGTGATACCGCCGATCGACGACACCTGAATGATGTGGCCGCTGCCTTGGGCCCGCAGATAGGGGAGCGCTGCCTGAGTGATCCACAGCGCGCCGAACACATTGGTCTCGAGCTGGTCGCGTGCGTCCTTCTCGGACAGCTCCTCGATGAAGCCGAAGTGGCCGTAGCCGGCGTTGTTCACCACGATGTCGAGCCGGCCGAAATGGTCATGGGCCCGCTTGACGGCGGCGAAGTCGGCATCCCGGTCGGTGACGTCGAGCTGGATCGGCAGGATGGCGTCGCCGTACCGCTCGACCAGATCAGCCAGGGTGCCGGTGTCGCGGGCGGTGGCGGCCACCTTGTCGCCGCGATCCAGGGCGCCGATCGCCCATTCCCGGCCGAAGCCACGTGATGTGCCGGTGATGAACCAAACTTTTTCACTCATGGCTGTGTGCAACGCGTGAGCCTGCCCGTGATTCCCACTCGGGTAGCGTCGGCACCGTGAGCCGCGCGACGCTGGACAAGGATCCCCATGATGTGGCGTCGATGTTCGACGCCGTCGCGCGCCGCTACGACATCACCAATACGGTGCTCTCGATGGGGCAGGACCGCTCCTGGCGGCGGGCCACGCGAGCAGCGCTGGGCATCGGACCGGGCGACCGCGTGCTGGACCTGGCGGCGGGCACGACGGTGTCGACGGTCGAGCTGGCCAAATCCGGCGCGTGGTGCGTGGCCGCGGACTTCTCGGTCGGCATGCTGACGGCCGGGGCCGCGCGACCGGTGCCGAAGGTCGCCGCCGACGCGACCAAGCTGCCGTTCGCCGACGAGGTGTTCGACGCGGTCACGATCAGCTTCGGTCTGCGCAATGTCGTCGACCACCCGACGGGCCTGCGCGAGATGGCGCGGGTGACCCGCCCCGGTGGGCGGCTGGTGGTGTGTGAGTTCTCCACGCCGGTGGTGCCGGTGTTCTCGACCGTCTACAAGGAGTACTTGATGCAGGCGCTGCCGCGGGTGGCCCGCGCGGTGTCGAGCAACCCCGAGGCCTACGTCTATCTGGCCGAGTCCGTCCGGGCCTGGCCCGACCAGGCGGCCCTGGCTGCCCAGATCCGCGACGCCGGCTGGTCAGATGTGCGCTGGCGCAACCTGACTGGCGGGATCGTCGCCTTGCACGCGGCCGTCAAAAAGTAACCTCATCGCCGAACGTGACACCAGAGTCGCGATGGGCGCCGGACGTGACACCAGAGTCACGTTCGGCGTCAAACGAACTCAGCGGCCGGCGTCGGCAAGCACCTGATAGCCGGCGTTGTAGCCCGGGACGAAGGTGATGCCCGGCCCGCCGTGACAGCCCGCACCGCCGAGGTAGAGGCCCTCGATCGGGATCGGCTCGTCGATGAATCCCTTTGGCCCCGGCCGGTTCACGCCCATCAGCTCGGGCTGCAGCAGGCCGTGGCAGAAGTCGCCGTTGGGCGCGGCGAACATCGTGTTCATGTGATACGGCGCGAACGTGATGTCGCGGATCAGGATGTCCTTGAAGTTCGGGGCGTAGCGGGTGATCTTGTCGATGACCTGTTGTGCCATCTCGGTTTTCAGCTGACCGTGCTGCTCGCGGGGAGCCTCGATGGGGAAGCCATAGGCGTACACGCTGGCGGCGTGCTTACCCTCGGGAGCCATCTCGGGGTCGCCGACTGTCGGCATCTGGATCGACAGCGCCGGGTTGTCCGGGACCTCACCACCGCGGGCCTTCTCCCATTGCCGCTGCTGCTCTTCGGGTGAACCGAACATCCCAACCGACATCTGCATGCCCGGCTCGTTGAGGAAGTCGTAGGGCGCGGCGTACTCGGGTGCCCCGTCGAGGGCGAAGTGGATCTGCATGAACGACGCCCGGTGGTCGCGGCCGCCGAGACGGGTCACCAGTGACGACGGGAGATGTTCGACGCCAACGAGATCCAGCAGCGTCGTCTCGGGCGCGAGGTTGGACACCACGATCGGCGCGGTGATCACTTCGCCGTCCTTGAGGCGCACCCCGGTGACCTTGCCATCCTCGACCAGGATCTGTCCGACCTTCGCGCGGTAGCGCATTTCACCCGCGGCGTCGACGAACAGATCGCGCAGATGCTCGGCGAGGACACCGATTCCGCCCTTGAGTTTGGTGGTCATCTGGCCGCCCTCTGGGGGCATGGCCATCGCGAACGCCAAACACGTTGCGCTGCCTGGGGTATACGGGCCGCGGTAGGTCGAGTTCACCGCCAGGAACGCCAGCATGCCGCGGATGACGGAGTGCTTCTCCTTGTCGGGAAGGAACCGGTCGACGACGTCCATCGCCGAGCCGAACAGCATCTCGTGGATGGCGCGCCGCTCGTTTTCGTCTGCGGCACAGGCGTACATCTCGTCGATGGTCTTCGGTAGCGCCAATGCGTCGAACCGGCCGAGTGCCTTGCCGGGGCCGGTGCTCCACGCGTACAGGTTCGCCATGGCCATCACGGCGTCCATACCGTGCTTCTCGTTGAGATGGGTCATCATCGCCATCGGGTCGCTGTGGAAGATCATCGCTTCCTCGCCGTTCTCCCCGAGGTTGACCGACATGATCTCCGACTCGATGGTCGGCAGGGTGTCCAGGCCCAGTTCGCTGTTGATCTTCTGCGCGGTCGGGAAGCGGACCGACCCGGCGATCTCGTACTTGAACCCGTCGATCAGCTCGACGGTGGCCGACATGCCGCCGCTGTAGGTATTGGCTTCCAGGCACAGCGTCCGCAGGCCCGCGCGCTGCAGCACCACCGCTGCGGTCAGCCCGTTGTGTCCAGCCCCCACGATGATCGCGTCGTAATCCGTCATGCGGCGTACTTTATGTCAGTACTGACGCAATTACGCCATGTTTTGTCAAATTTGTCATTTGGATTAGGTGACCATGTCCGGCAACCTGCACAACCAGCGCCGACGCTCCACCCGCGACGCATTGCGCCGGGTCGCGTTCGACCGGTTCGCCCGGGACGGGTTCGCCAACGTCACCGTCACCGAGCTGGCCGAGGAGGCCGGGGTCACCGAGCGCACGTTCTTCCGGCATTTCCCCACCAAGGAAGCGGTGCTGTTCGCCGACTACGAAACACATTTCGAGTGGTTCGAGGAGGCGCTAGCCCGCAGGCCGGTCCATGAGCCTCTGATCGACGCTGTGCTGGCGGCGATGGGCAGCTTCCCGCACGACGTCGAGGTGGTGCGGCAGGCCGCGCTGGCCCGCACCACCCTGATCGACGGCGAGCGCGCCGCCGGGCACATCCGGCTGGTGCAGGCGTCCTTTGCGGCGGTCATCACGGACTTCGTCCGCGACCGGTACCGCCGCGGGCCCAACGTCGATCTGGCCGCCGACGTGGCCGGCGCGACGGTGGCCGCAGCGCTGATCGTCGCACTCGAGAAATGGGCCCGCGACAAGTGCGAGGGCGATCTGTCGCAGGTCAGCGCCGAAAGCCTGGACCTGCTGCGGTCGGGACTGTCGACGATCAACTAACGGGCTCGCGCCGGATCAGGGCCAGCTGGCGGGTGGCCGAACAGGTGGATACAAAGTGGTCGTGCGAAGTCGAGTGCGCAATCTTCCAATCAGCGCTGGCCAGCTCGAGTTGCGGTGTGCTCGCCAGCCTGGACATCGGCAATCCTTGGCCGCAGTGTTGCTGAATCAACGGACCCATCCGGTGCCGCGTGCCCATTACCGGGCGTGGCCCCACCGGTGTCGACCCGCAAGATCTGAAGGACCGCCGCCACCGCGTCGGACATCCGGATCGACTCCTGCTCAATATGTCTGGCTCTACTTCGCGCGTCGATGGCGTTCTCCGAGTCGGCCGCGATTTCCTCGGCCAGCATCCGAATGTTCGCAAGCGGCGTCCATAGATCGTGGCTGACGAACGCCACCAGCTGATGCCTCGATTGGTCCGCGGGACTCTCGGTGTTGCTGACCGGGGTGTCCACGCGCCTGCGGCGAGATCGCAAGTTGGACAGGCTGACTGCGAGGGGACCTAGAACTGGAACGGCTCTCCTGCTTGTCGAGGGAGACGAGCGGACGTGCTGCGAGAGGACCCCTTTGGCCGACGTGTTCACGGCATCACGCTAGCCCAGCCCGCCCGGCGTGCGCGTACGTGAGTCGCGCGATGTGATCGAGTCGTCAGAAATTGCCGTACATGCGAATGCACGCCGGCCGCCAGTAGTGCGAACATACTGTACTATTCGGTACGATTTGTGTGCAGGCGTGCTGGATGCGTGCCGCAATTCGCGTTTCCCCCAAAGCATAATCACCAGTTCGTGAAGATCACGTGGTTGATCAGTAATGCCCCAATGACGTTGACGGCCAGCCACCACCGCTGCGATCGCGGCGGCAGTAACGCGGGCGCTGCCGTCATCCAGAGGGCGAACGGGAGCCAAATCCGCTCGGTCTCGGCCTTGCTGAGCAGGCTCACATCGGCGACCGCGATCGCGGCAAGTGAGCCGACAACCAGCAAGTTCAATCCGCGTCTTCGACGCAGAGCCGAGGCGTCGAGTGCTTGGCCGATACCCGCTACGCTGCCGAATCCGATCGCGCAAATTATCGAGGCAAGGTTCGCCCAGCTCCAGTATTGAATGGGCCTGTCATGGGCTATTCCCTGCCAATATCGCTGCTGTACAGCATGATATCCGTCAACCCACCAAAATCCGTGCAGGTCGAAGATCCCGACGACCGCGACCGCTGTCGCCGCGGCAAGTGCGGCTCTGCGCAGCGCGGTGGCGCGGTTTGCCGCGGTGAGCACAACGGGCAGTGCTATGAGGCTGGCCAAAACCAATCCGTAACTGAGCATCACCGCCCACCCGAGCAACAGGCCGGAGGACGCGGCCAAGACCCATCCCGGCCGACCGGAGCGGCGGATTGAGAGTGCGAGCAAAGCGATGCCCCACGCCGCGATTGCCATGAAATAACCGTCGGCGGAGACCGCAACCCAAATCGCTGTGGGGGCCAGGGCCAGAAAAGGGGCCGCCCGGCGGGCGGTGACTTCATCGTGGACCGTGCGGACAGTAATGACTACCGCCGCGGCAGCGCTGGAGCCGGCGAATACCACCAGGATCCCCGCCGGCAGGCCGCCGCCGAGTCCGAGCCGGTCAAGCCACACGAATGTGAGGAGAGCGCCAGGCGGATGGCCCGCAACATGCGTGACCCAAGAGTCGCCCTGAAAGTCCGGAATTCGGCGCACGAAGGACCGGAGAGCAGCGGGTATGTCGGTGATGGATGGCACCTGGTACAGGTATTCATTCGGGTCTGCCAACCGGTCCACAAATCCCCTGCGCCAGCCATCGATCAATGCGAGAGAGACAGCCCAAGCCGCTGAAGTGGCCCACGTGGCGACGAGCAGATGGCGCCACGGAAGACGCCGGGCCTGCGCCGGGGCCCACGCGACGCCGAACGCACCAATGGCGATCGCCGGCATTGTCCCCCAGCCGATGTGGGCGTCCCACCAGCCGAAGATCGGCGCTGCGTCGGCCACTCCGGCTCGTTCGCCGCGCTGTCGCAGGGGTGTCACTGTGCCCAGATGCAGCGTGGGTATGACAAATGCCGCAACCACCAGCGTGGCGCCTGCGACGACTGCCGCCAACGGCCGCCGATTGGTGGCGGTCCGGTGTCTCCTGGCTGTATCGCTGCCACGTCGCAACTGCCTCACCCAAACGCCGTTGGCCCGTTGGCAGGACCGTATTGGCCGCGACGACCCCGCGTGAAACGATTCGGGTCGACGTAATGGGGCCCGAAGGGGAAGTCCGGCAGGTTACTGAGGGACTGGACTGGCGTTCGTGGAACATCCATATCAACCTCACGTCTCGTACGTTGGGAGAATGTCGGATTCGGCTTGGGGTCTTTGGTGGCTCAGCCTTCGGTGAGAGCCCGTACCGCGTCAAGAATCTCACCGATCGAAGGGATGTCTGCGGCGTTTACACCGCGGTGCGCGTAGGCAACCCTGCCGGTTCGATCGATAACGAACGTGCCTCTGCCTTGAAGGAAATCCGCACCCGCACCGATACGGCTGCCCGAGCGCAGCGCCCTCACCGCTTTGGCGGGGGAGAAGGACAGATAGCGACGCAGCGAGAATCTCTCGACGTCGGCCGCCTGTTCGAGTTTGCGTTCGCTGTCGCTGAGGCAATCGAAGGATATGCCGCGTTCAGCGCAGGAACGCTGGACGGTGTCTGCGTTTTCGCGGTAGACGATCACGACCTTTGCCCCGAGCGCATCGAATTGGGCCTTGGCCGCGAGCAGTTCCCGGGCCGCCTGCTGACAGAAGGGGCACCACATCCGGTGAAATGCCACGATGAGTGGACCGGTTCCGGCCAACTTGCCAATACTGACCGGCCCCCGCGGCGCCTGCACGACGACGTCGACGGGGAAGGCGGAACCAACATCGATAGGCATAGGGCTCTTCTCTGGTCCGAGGTGGCGCTGATCGGCCGCCGCTGTCTGTACTAGATGGTACAGCTAGCCGGGCTGCGGGCCCATTCCCTGCTGTGAAGCCGGCCATAGCACATTCGGCTACGCCCCCAGGAGAACTCGCCAATCCTCAACGCGGACACGGGCGGGCCGACAATTCTCGGGGCAACTGCAACTGCAACTGCAATCGCCCAACCAAGTGACCGGCACGACTTGGCGGCTCAGTGCTTCGGTGCAGCCTTGCTGCGCACGCCGGCCAGAGCACTGTCGACGGAGTCTTGGAGAATCTTGACATCACCATGGATGCGGGCCAGGAGCATTCCGCCCTGTAGCGCGGCCATCAGCGACCGCGCGAGCCGTTGGGGCTGCGCACTCCGACGTAGCTGCCCGCGGTCGTGCATCTTCTGGAGGCCGTCGGATAGGAATTGCTCCCACCGGCTGAACGCCCTGTCAAGACTCGGGACGAATGCGGCATCATTCTTCAACTCGGCCGCTATCGACCCGAGGGGGCAGGCGAAGGGGCCGCCCGGCACGCTATGTGCTGCGATGATCTGGTCAGCCCATCGTCGAAGACCTGCCCAGGAGTCCACTAGCTCGATCTCGGGCTGCGCGGCCAGAATCATCTCGAGTTGGCGTTCTATGACCGCCTGTACTAGGTCGGACTTGCCGTCGAAATAGTGATATAGCTGGGATTTCCCGCACCCCGCCTCGGCCAACACGTCATCGAGGCTGGTCGCTCCGACGCCACGCTGATAGATCATCGAAGCGGCCGCGTCGACAATCGCCGCGCGACTGCGGCGCCCGCGTTGCGTGGCGGGCAGCTTGGGGTTTTCCGAGTGGCTCCCCTGTGACATCGGCTCACAATATCGCGCGGTTTGTGTTTTTCGGCCGCTGGGGAGCCTGCGCCGAGGCCGCGGGCCAGGTGCACGTCGCGGCACCGCGATTCCAGGCCTATTTTGTGCTGGCAGCGGTTACCGCTCCCGTGACTGATCCGCGTCATGTGCAAACGTCACGAGGGGGTAATCGATCGGCACATTGCTCAGATGGTGCAGATAGTTGCTCAGTGTCGTGGCGATGACATGGCCGACGATCTCGACGATATCTACGTCGGACCACCCGGCTTCCCGCACCGCTGCGAGCGCATCGTCGGTGACGTGACCCCGACCGCGGACCACTCCTTGAGCAAATGTCAATGCCGCTGTCATCTTTGGGTCGGTGACCGAACCGGTGCGGGCGGTGGCTACGTCTGCCGAGGCGACGCCCGCGGCTCGACCGGCTGCGCTGTGTGCCGACAAGCAATAGGCGCACCTGTTCTGTTCGGACACTGCGATGGCCAAGAGCTCGGCGGAGTCGTCGCGAAAGGTACCGGCGCCCAACGCGTCATCGAAATCCAGGATTGCGCGCGTCAGCGGGAGTGACAACGCGATCACCTCGCCGATGTTCGGAACCCGCCCCCACGCTTTCTTGATCGCCGCCCGCGCCTCTAACTGCTCGGGGTTAGCCGAAGCAACTTCGACGATGGAAATGCGCGACATCTGGTTTCCCCTTTCGGCCACGACGTTGAGGGTCTTGGCCGTCTCGTCGTCCAACTTCGGTGGAGCACTGACGCTTTCAAACCGTACTGTATGGTACAGAGAATGTCGACCAGGGGTGGTCGTGACGACAGGAATGGAGTACGCACATGTCAATCGACCACCAGATCGAGCCAAGTCCGCTCGGGACGAAGCTCACCCGCTGGGGCGGCCTGGTCATCCGTTATGGCGTGGTTGTGCCGATCCTTTGGATCGGCATCGCAAAATTCACAACTGCAGAAGCCCAGGCCATCATGCCGCTCGTAGCAAATCAGCCTCTGATGGGGTGGATCTACCAAATATTAAGTGTCCAAACAATTTCAAATGCGATTGGTGTCATCGAAATCGTCGCTGCAGTGCTGATCGCCGGCGCGCCCGTATTCCCACGGTTGTCCGCTGTCGGCAGCGTCCTTGCGATCGTGTTGTTTCTGTCAACGGTGAGTTTTCTCTTCACGACCCCGGGTGTCGTCGACCACACGAGTGGGACCCCGTTGCTGACTGACACCGGAGGGTTTCTCGTCAAAGACATTGCGCTGCTGGGGGCGGCGATATGGACGCTGGGTGATGCGTTGCAGGCGAGCGCATCTCGTCGTAGTCGCCGAGGGGTGCCGGAAGAGGGTTCGCTTGTCCAGTAGTTGATGCTCAGGTGAACGGCTTACGACGGTCCAGGGCTCGCGAACCCCGCCCCGCCACCCGCCACGCCCGCGCCACCAGGTCGGCGTCGTCGTCGGTCACCAAGTTGCCCATCACTCGAACGGCGACGCCCATCATCGCCTTCGAGCGCATGGCAATTGGGCCGGTGAGCGGCAGGAACCGCGGCAGTGTCAGCAGGAGTCCCAGCCGGCGGGCCACCGAGAAGCCCCGGCCGTAGTGCGCTTGCAGAACCGAAGGCCACGCCAATGACAAGTCCCCGGAGCCCAGCATCTCGGCGGCCAGCCGCGCGGTCTCCAGCCCGTAGTCGATGCCCTCGCCGTTGAGCGGGTTCACACACGCGGCGGCGTCCCCGATGAGCACCCAGTTCGGTCCGGCGACCCCGGAGACCGCCCCGCCCATCGGCAACAGTGCCGAGGACACGGCGCGCGGCGCGCCCTCGAAGCCCCACGACTCCCGTTTGAGGTCGGTGTAGTGCTTGATCAGCGGCCGCAACGCCACATCGGCGGGCCGCTTCGCGGTGGCCAGCGCGCCGACGCCGATGTTCACCTCGCCGTTGCCGAGCGGGAAGATCCAGCCGTAACCGGGTAGCACCTGCCCGTCGACTGAACGCAGCTCCAGATCCGAGGAGATCCACGGCTCCGAGGCCCGCGGCGAGGCCAGATACCCGCGCACGGCCAGCCCGTAGACGGTCTCCTGGTGCCACTGCCGGCCCAGCACCCGACCGAACGGGGAGCGCGCCCCGTCGGCCACGATCACCCAGCGGCACGTCACGCGCGACCCGTCGGCCAGGATCACCGCGTCCACCAGCCCGCGTGAATCAACCGACACGTCAACGGCTTTCACGCCGAGCAGCATCGAAGCCCCGGCGTCCGCGGCGACTTTGCGGATCCGGTCGTCGAGTTCGGTGCGGGGCACCGCCGAGCCGCCAGACGGGAACGACGGTCCGGGCCAGGGCACCTCGACGTCGGCGCCGAACCCTGACAGCCGCAGCCCGTGATGGCGGATGTGGCCGTCGAGCCAGTCACCGAGTCCGAGGCGCTGCAGCTCCAGCACCGCGCGCGGGGTCAGCCCGTCGCCGCAGGGCTTGTCTCGGGGAAATTCGGCGGCGTCGATGACCAGCACCTCGTGGCCGCGCCGCGCTGCCCAGGCGGCTGCCGCCGAACCCGCTGGTCCGGCCCCGACGACCACCACCTCTGACCGCAAGTCCATGTCCCCAGTATGTTGGCAGGGTGAGTACTCCGGCGACGGTGGTAGCAGGGGTGGACTTTGGTGACCCCGCGTTCGCCAAGAGCGTCCGCGACGGGGTGGGCCGTGTCGAAGAGCTGATGAGCACCGAACTGCGCGGCGGCGACGAGCTGATGACCGAGGCTGTCGTGCATCTCTTCGAGGCCGGCGGCAAGCGGTTCCGGCCGCTGTTCACCGTGCTCTCCGCGCAGATCGGCCCCGATCCGGACGCCTGGCAGGTCACGGTGGCCGGCGCGGTGATCGAGCTGGTGCACCTGGCGACGCTGTACCACGACGACGTGATGGACGAGGCGCAGATGCGCCGCGGGGCGCCCAGTGCGAACGCCCGCTGGGGCAACAACATCGCGATCCTGGCCGGCGACTATCTGTTCGCGACGGCATCGCGGCTGGTGAGCCGGCTCGGTCCGGACGCGGTGCGCATCATCGCCGAGACGTTCGCCCAGCTGGTGACGGGCCAGATGCGTGAGACCAAGGGCAACACCTCTGGTGTGGATCCGGTCGACCATTACCTGAAGGTGGTCTATGAGAAGACCGCCTGCCTGATCGCGGCGTCGGGCCGTTTCGGAGGCACCTTCGCCGGCGCCACCGATGATCATGTGGAGCGGCTGAGCCGGCTCGGTGGCATCGTCGGCACCGCGTTCCAGATCTCCGACGACATCATCGACATCGACAGTGACCCCGACGAGTCGGGCAAGCTACCGGGCACCGACCTGCGGGAAGGCGTGCACACCCTTCCGGTGCTGTATGCCTTGAATGAGACCGGTCGCGACGCCGACCGGCTGCGGGAATTGGTGAGAGGCCCGATCGAAGACGACGACGCACTGGCCGAAGCGCTGGCGCTGCTGCGTTCCGGGGAGGGCATCGTCAAAGCCAAGGCCACTGTCCAGCGGTATGCCGAACAGGCCGGTGAGGAGCTGGCCGGGTTGCCCGACGGGCCGGGCCGTCGTGCACTGGCGTCGTTGATGGACTACACAATCAACCGGCACGGCTAAGCGGTTCGCGGAACCTAGCAGTCGGTTCGAGGCGTTAATCTCCCGGAGAGTGCGTTTGCTCGTAGGAGGAATTCATGACTTGGCATCCTGCCGCCAACTCGTTGAAGACGTTCATGCTGCTTGTCGGAATGTCGGCGCTGATCGTCTTCATAGGTTCGCTGTTCGGTCGCAACGTCATGTTCCTGGCCCTGGTGTTCGCCATCGGCATGAACGTCTACGTGTACTTCAACTCCGACAAGCTCGCGCTGCGCGCCATGCACGCCCAGCCGATCAACGAGGTGCAGGCCCCGCAGATCTACGCCATGGTGCGCGAGCTGGCCACCACCGCCCATCAGCCGATGCCGCGGCTCTACATCAGCGACACCGCCAACCCGAACGCCTTCGCCACCGGTCGCAACCCGCGCAACGCCGCGGTGTGTGTGACGACCGGGATCCTCGACCTGCTCACTGAGCGTGAACTGCGCGCGGTGCTGGGCCACGAACTCTCGCACGTCTACAACCGCGACATCCTGATCTCGTGCGTGGCCGGTGCGCTGGCCTCGGTGATCACCGCGCTGGCCAACATCGCTTTGTTCGCCGGGATGTTCAGCGGCGGCAACCGCGAAGGCGGCGCGAATCCCTTTGCCCTGCTGTTGGTTTCACTGCTCGGTCCGATCGCCGCGACGGTCATCCGGATGGCGGTGTCCCGTTCGCGGGAGTACCAGGCCGATGCGTCCGGGGCGGAGCTCTCCGGTGACCCGCTGGCGCTGGCGTCGGCGCTGCGCAAGATCAGTGGCGGGGTGGAGAACGCGCCGCTGCCCCCGGAGCCGCAGCTGGCCGATCAGGCGCACCTGATGATCGCCAGCCCGTTCCGCGCCAGCGAGAAGATCGGCAAGCTGTTCTCCACTCATCCGCCGGTCCAGGATCGGATCGCCCGGCTCGAGAAGATGGCCGGGTACTAGACCCCTTCGCTCGAGCCTGAGTGGGTGATCGCCTCGACCGTCGTCGGCTTGGTGGGGCTGGCGATTCCGGCCTGACGCAGCGAACGCAACACCATGGCCCGCAGCACTCGGCCGACCTCGAACTGCTTGCCCGGCAGAGTGCGGGCCACCATCCGCAGGTTGACGGTGTCCAGCTTGATGCTCTCCACGCCCATCAGTGAGGGCTCGTCGAGCAGCAATTGGTCCAGCCGGGCATCGGTGGTCGCCGCCGATGCGACGTCGTGCAGGACGTCGTTGACCTTGTTGAGGTCCGCGCTGGTGGGCACCGGGATGTCGACGACGGCGCGGGCCCAGTCCTTGGACAGGTTCAACGCCTTGACGATCTGGCCGTTGGGGATGGTGAACACCTCGCCGTCGCTGGTGCGCAGCTTGGTCACCCGCAGGGTGACGTCCTCCACGGTGCCTTGCGCCTCGGTGGACGATCCGGTGACGGTCAACGCCACCAGATCGCCGAAGCCGTATTGCTTCTCGGTGATGATGAAGAACCCGCTGAGCAGGTCCTGAACGATCCGCTGGGCACCGAAACCCAGTGCGGCGCCCAGCACCGCGGCCGGTGCGACAAGAGAGCCGATCGGCAGGCCCAGCTGGTCGAAGAGGTCGACGGCGACCAACACGTAGAGAACGGCGATCAACACCGAGGAGATCACCGAGGCGACGGCGGCGCGGTGCTTGGCGCCTTCCGAGCGCACCAGCTCCTCGCCGCTGTCGAGACGGCGCGCGATCTTGCCGGCGATCCACCGGAAGAGCCGGGTGGCCAGCAGGGCGGCGGCGATCACCAGCACGATGTGCAAACCCTTGGTGCGCAGCCACTCGCCGAGTTGTCCGGTCCAGAAGTCCTGCCAATTGACGGCAGCTAGGTACGTCGTTGTGATTGAGTTCATGGTCGTTGTCGCGAATTGCCTTGTCGTGGCGCTCGTTTGGTGTGCGTCAAGCACAGGGTCCGTCGTTGCGTTTCCCGATCCGGTGACTTTTACACCTGATGGGTGTCGCCGATCACTATTCGCCGGGCGACGGCGGCTTACCCACCTTGCCGGTCCCCGAGGGTGCGTTGGGGCGGCTGAACAACCGATTCACGGTGTCTGAAACCTGGGTCAACACGTCGTTGACGAACTTGTCGGTCGTATCGGACAGGTCGAATTTGGACCCGGGCGAGGTGGTCGACGATCCGGGACGCCCTGGGGTGAAGTCCGGTGCCGGCCGCACCACGTTGAGGCGGGGTCCGGTGCTGGCGGCGGGCGCTGCTGGCGGGTCGTCAGCCGCCGGCGCCGCCGCGGGAGCGGGGTCGGTGGGCGCTGACGCCGGCGGGGGAGACTGCGGCGGAGCCTCGGGCGCGGGTGCGTCGCTGCGGGGCGGGTTGAGGTGGCCGAGTACGGCCGCGCCGAGCGCCTTGGAGGCCTCGATGGCAAAGTCATTCATGCGTTCGACAACCGCCACGACGCCGTCGGGGTAGGTGACGGTGGTGGTCTGGGTGCGCGGATCGGTGTGGCAGATCATGGCGCCGGTGCAGTCGATACCACCGGCGTTGTCGACGGGCCGTTTGGCGTCGTGCTTGGTCAGCACGTTGCCGTCGGTGAAGACGGTAAGTACCTGAACCTTTGCGCGGGCGTCGAATTCGTAGTTGATGTGGAATTCGTTGGTCGACGGATCGGTCGAGTCCAGGAGTTCGGCGAGGGTGGCGGCGTCGTCTGAGCCGCCGCCGATGGACAACACCCCGCTGTCGGGTTCGGTCTGCAACGCCTTGTAGTTGAAGATGCCGACCATCGCGTCACCGACGGGGTTGGCAGCGGTGTTATCGAAGACCATCGCGGCCAGGCCGACGACGGGAGTGCTGACGGTCTGTGGGTGTGTCGCGGCGAGGACCATGGTTGCGAGGGCGAGGCTGACCACCGCCGCGCCTCCGCGCAGCGGCCTAGTCATGTGCCTGCGCACCGAACGGCCTCTCCAGGTCAAACTCGGAATCGCTTTAGTGTAGGCCGCGGCCAGCCCAAATTGACGCGAACGTGCCAGTCGGAATGGCTCGACACGGTAACGAATCGGGGTGGTCCGGTCGAAGGACGAGGTACGTGTGCAGACTGCGCCGCCAGCGGCGCTTACGTAGGGTGTGGTGATGCTGAGCAGAATCCTGATCGGCCTGGTGAGCGCTGCGGGGGCAGCTGCGATCGGCGTACCGGGTGTGGCCACGGCCGACCCTGAGCCGGCGCCGGCCCCCGTCCTTCCCAACGTCAACGCCTACACGCCGGTGAGCCCGGCGGCGTACACGGCGATGGGCGGCAACTGGTACGCGTTCGCGGGTCCGCCCGGTGTGGTCTGCGTTCTGGACAAGGGGAACGGCAGCTACGGCTGCAGCGGTGCGCTACCCGGTGCGCCGGGCGGCGCGAATCTGGTCAGTGCGGGCCCCTCCGGAGAGCCGGGATTCTCGAGTACGGGCGCGTCGATCTACGCGGCGGCCGGTGACGTCAAGCCGTTGCCACCGAATACGCGGCTGAGCTTTCGTGACGTCAGCTGCGGTGTCGACGGCGGCGGCACCGTCGCGTGTGTGAACAACCACGATCAAGTCGGCTTCGTCGTCGGCCCCGGGGCCACATTCACGTCGGGTCCCAGCCCGATGCTGGATCGGCCGAAGAACGGCAACCCGCTGTTCCCGTCGTTCCCGGGTTGAGTCGCGCTAGAAGTGTGAGTCGTTGACCTCGTGGCCGGGCTTCTCGGCCATCAGGCCGCGGTAGGCCTGCTCGACGTTGGCGCCGTGATTGACCACGGCATCGACTTCACGGGCGATCGGCATGTTCAGTCCGTACTTTTCGGCGAACTCCATGATCACGCTGGCGGCCTTGACACCCTCGGCGACCTGATTCATCGAGGCGATGATCTCCTCAATGGTCTTGCCTGAGCCCAATTCTTCGCCGACGTGGCGGTTGCGGCTGCGCTTGGACGTGCAGGTCACGATGAGGTCGCCCATGCCGGCCAGGCCGGAGAAGGTGTCGCGGTGCCCGCCGATGGCCTCACCCAGTCGCGACATCTCGCGCACAGCGCGGGCCATCACCAGCGCCCGCGTGTTCTCGCCGATACCGAGCGAGTAGCCCATGCCGACGGCGATGGCGTAGACGTTCTTGAGCGCGCCGGCAATCTCGACGCCGACGACGTCGTCGGTGGTGTAGACGCGGAACCGCTTGGTGCGGAACATCTTCGCGAGGTTGGCGGCCAGGTGCTGATCCGGCATGGCCAGCACTGCCGCGGCCGCATACCCGTCGGCGACCTCGCGCGCGATATTCGGGCCGGCGAGGATGCCGGCCGGGTGGCCGGGCAGAACCTCGTCGATGACTTGGCTCATCCGCATGTTGGTGCCCTGTTCGAGGCCCTTGACCAGGCTCACGACGGGCACCCATGGGCGCAGTTCCTTGCTCAGCTCGGCGAGTACGCCGCGGAATCCGTGCGAGGGTACGCCCATGACGACGACGTCGGCGCAGTTGGCGGCCTCGGTGAAATCGGTGGTGGCGCGCAGGGTTTCCGACAGTTCGACGTCATCACCCAAGTAACGGGAATTGCGGTGGTTCTCGTTGATGTCCTTGGCGGTCTCCTCCGAGCGCACCCACTGCAGCGTCGGCCCCCGGCGGGCGCAGATGGATGCGACGGTGGTGCCCCAGGATCCGCCACCGAGTACGACAACCTTGGGTTCGCGGCGCGCAGACGTCATGGCGTTCAGGGTATGGCGAACACCCCGTTGTTCATGTGGAGTTCGGCAACTGCGATGCGACGCCGCAGCTCAGCAAACAGATCTATAGTCGGGCCATGGGCGTTCTCAAGGCGAGTGCTGCAGGCCTGCAACAGCACGCCGCCGCGTGCGCGGCCGCAGCGGGCGAACTGGAAACCGCCGCGCCGGCCGTCAGTGGCCTCTCGGGTCAAGCCACCGCAGCCGCGGTGCAGGCCCTTCACGCGGATGTCGACGCCGCTGCGGCGGCGCTCGTCGCACGGATGGGAGCGACGGCCGCCAAGGTCGCCGAGGCGGCGTCGTCCTACGAGCAGCACGAGGTTGGTGCGGCCGACGAGCTGAGGCTCTAGATGCCGGCGTCGAGTCCCGTTCCGAGCCTGTCGCAGATCAAGGCGTGGGACACAGCGCACCTCACCACGGCCGCCGACCATTGGAGCGCGACGGCGAACACCTGGGAGTCCGTCTTCTCCCGAGTGTCCGACCAGATGGCCGCTCCCGGCGGAACGCCGTGGGTCGGAGAAGCGGCTGAGGCCGCCCAGGAGCGGGCGTACGCAGACCGGCTCAAGGTCATCGGGGTCGCCGACCAGCTGCACAACTCGGCCAGTGCTGCGCGCGGTGCGGCTCGCGAGCTGGAAGCGGCAAAGCAGCGGGTGTTGTCCGCGATCCAGGACGCGCGGGCCGCGGGATTCACTGTGGGAGAAGACCTTTCGGTGACGTACCCGGGAGGCGTCGGCTCCGCGGCGGCCTTCGCGGCTCGGCAATCGCAGGCTGTCGGGTTCGCCACCGAAATCCGCGAGCGCGCGGGGACGCTCGCGGCGCTCGATCAGCAGGCCGCGGGCAAGATCGCCGCCGCGGGCGGTGGCGTCAGTGCGCTCGGCTTCGACGAGAAGCCGGGTGACGGTGGCGGCGCAGATGACCGCACCACTCGCCCACTGGACGTCAGGGAAGGCGCCGAACCGCCGCCTCCGCCGCAGCCCGGCAGCTCGGCAGACCCTCGGGATTGGGCGGTGGGTGACGAGCGGTTCGGCCATTGGGAGGATGTGCCTCCGCCGCCGCCGTATGTCGGACAGCCACCGCCGTTGAAGCCGGAATACCGTCCCTACCCCGACGGCACCGCGCTGAAAGACGGACCGTCGACGGGCATGTATACGCCCGGCAAGAGCTGGATCGGTGACATCGACCCGCCGGCCATGCAGTACGACGAGGCATACAAGTTCCGGCTCGCGGGTACCGAAGCGACGACGACGACCCGAATGGTCAACGAGAACGGTCATTGGCAACAGCAACGGTGGGTGCAGAACGTGTATGAGTCGCAACGCAGTACGCGGTTCTCGGTAGGTGGTGACATCGGGCTGCGGCCGTTGGATCCTGGTGGTGAAAGCGATCTCGGGGGGCTGCCCCCAATCCAAAACCTGAATCAGGACTGGAAGCCGATCTCGTTGCCTGAGATCGCGGTTCTGTCGGCGAAGAACATGGACACGACGTACTACTTGCCGGACGGGTGCGGTGGCACCGTCAACTTCGAAGGCGGCGTTCCGGTCACCGGTGCACACACCCCGAAAATCCCGGTGATCGTCCGTGGCAATTAGTCGCCGCAGCGGGCTCTGGATCGCCTGCGTTGCAGCTGTTGTCGCCGCGGTGGTCGTTGCCCTGGTGGTGTTTCTGCCGGATCGGTCGAACTCGGACTGCGCGACCGTCCGGTCGATGATCGACTACAACCGGTCGCAGTCGCACGCGATCGGATCGGCGTCCGATCCCGAGAAGGGCACTGAAGCCAGCGTCGGCGATTACCAGAAGTGGGCGGATCAGATGCAGAAGTACGCCGCAGAGATCAAAGATCCGGCGTTGGCCGATCACGCCCATCGTCTTGCCGACCTGGCCACCAAGACGGTGTCGGTGGTGCAACAGGCCCGCAGCGACGATTCGGGTCCGCTGGCGCCGACGCCACCGCCGTGGGCGAAGACCTACGCCGAGATGCAAACCCAGTCACACACCGAACTGGTGGCGCTGAACGCGGCGTGCCCGGCCTGAGTCGTCAGCGACGGTCGTCCGATTCGGAATCTGGGTCCTGGTCGTCGGTCGCCCACTCGGGCAGGGGAGTCGGGGCGTAGCGCCCTTTGACCGCGGCGAGGTGTCCCGTGCCGGTGTGGCCCGAGCGGCCGTTGGCTCGGGAACGCCGGATATAGGTCACCACAATGACGCCGCTGGCGATGACCAGCCAGCTGACGAGCGCGATCTCACCGATGGTGGCCCACATCGGCAGCTATCCCGCGATACGCGCCGGGCTGGCCACCCGCCCGAACGTCATGTTCTCGTCGACTTTGTCGATGAAGTGGTGGTCGAAGGCGTCGGCGAGGTAGTTCTGCCGCACCACCCACGGCCGCTTGAGGCCTGACTTGGGCAGGGCGTGCAGGTTGCGCAGCACATAGCCGGCCTGGATATCCCACGCCGGCTTCTCGGCGAGCGGCTCACCGCCCAGGTGCGGGAAGGCGTGGGTGTAGCCGTGAGATTTCATGTGCGCGATCAGCTTTGCCGCCGAGCGGGCCGTCATGTCGGCGCGCAGCGTCCAAGAGGCGTTGGTGTAGCCGATGCACCAGATCAGGTTGGGCACGTCCTCGAGCATGTACGCCTTGTAGGAGAACTTCTCTTGCGGTTTGATCTCGTTGCCGTCCACCGTGATTCGCACGCCGCCCAGAGCGTGCAGTTGCAGGCCGGTGGCCGTGACGATGATGTCGGCATCCAGATGCTGGCCAGACTTCAGCGTGATGCCGGTTTCGTCGAAGTGGTCGATATGGTCGGTGACCACCTCCGCGCGACCATTTCTGATGGCCTCGAACAAGTCGCCGTCGGCCACCAGACACAGCCGCTGATCCCACACGTTGTAGCGCGGGTTGAAGTGGACGTCGACCGGATAGCCAGGCGGCAATTCCTTGATGTTCTGTGTCCGGACCATCTTTCTGGCCGTGCTGGGGGAGATCCGGGACAAGAACCAGACGAGGCTTTCGAACGCGACCGCGAAGTAGCGGCCGAACGCGTGAGAGAACTTGCGCGGAGTGATCTTTCGGACGAGGTCGATGATCGGGTTGACCCGCGAGCCGGCCAGTAGATAGGTCGGCGAGCGCTGCAGCATGGTGACCCTGGACGCCTTCTGCGCCAGCGCCGGAAGCAGCGAAATGGCGGTGGCCCCACTGCCGATGACGATCACCTTCTTGCCGGTGTAATCGAGGTCTTCGGGCCAGAACTGCGGATGCACGACGGTGCCGCGGAACGCGTCGAGACCCGGGAAGTCGGGGGTGTAGCCCTCGTCGTAGTTGTAGTAGCCGGACCCGAAGAAGACGAAGCGACCGCGGTAGGTCTTGCGTGCGCCGTTCTCGGTGACGTGCACCGTCCAGGTGTCGGTGGTCGAATCCCAGTCGGCGGAGTCCACGTGAGTGCCGAAGTGGATGTGGGGGAGCATGCCGTGCTTGCGGGCGGTGTCCTCCATGTACTCGCGGATGTGGTCGCCGTCGGCGACGCCTTCCTTGCGGGTCCACGGCTCCCACGGCCAGGACAGCGAGAAGATGCTGCTGTCCGAGCGGACGCCGGGGTAGCGGAACAGGTCCCAGGTGCCGCCGATGCGCTCGCGGCGTTCGAGGACGACGTACCGGACGCCGGGGTTGCGTTCGGTAATGCGGTAGGCCGCGCCGAGCCCGGAAAATCCCGCGCCGATGATCACGACGTCGTAGGACCCGCCGTCCTGCTCGGTCGTTGCGGCCTCGGTGTCCGGGGTAGCAGTCATCGCGGTCCTCGCTTCGTGCGTGTAGTGATGGTCACCACATTAAGCACTGGCGGGCGGTCGAGCGAGGGACCTACCGGTAGTTGACGAACTGCAGCGCCACGTCCAGGTCGGCGCCCCGCAGCAAGGCCTGGACAGCCTGCAGGTCGTCGCGCTTCTTGGAGCTCACCCGGATCTCGTCGCCCTGGACCTGCGTCTTGACACCCTTGGGGCCCTCGTCGCGGATCAGCTTGTTGATCTTCTTGGCGTTCTCCTGGTCGATGCCCTGCTTCAAGCCGCCGCTGACCTTGTAGGTTTTGCCGCTGGCCTGCGGTTCTCCGGCGTCGAAGGCCTTCATGGAGATGTCGCGGCGAATCAGCTTTTCTTTGAAGACGTCGACGGCGGCCTTGAGCCGCTCCTCGGTGGAGCTGACGATCTCGATGGCCTCGTCGCCCTTCCAGGCGATGGTGGTGTCGGTGCCGCGGAAGTCGAAGCGGGTGCTCAGCTCCTTGGCCGCCTGGTTCAGCGCGTTGTCGACCTCTTGGCGGTCGACCTTGCTCACGATGTCGAACGATGAATCCGCCATTGGACTCGTCCCCTTCCCTTACGTGATCGGCCGGTTTGTATTTGAGGTACATCCTCGTTGTACCCTGCTAGTCGCACCAAACCGGATCCCCGGTGTGGCGCGCACCTAGGCAGGTTGCCCGAGCGGCCAATGGGAGCGGACTGTAAATCCGTCGGCTAACGCCTACACAGGTTCGAATCCTGTACCTGCCACGCCTGGTCAGGCCCCCTCTGCGGAGGGGGCCTGACACATTTGTCCCGACGGAATTGTCACGGATTGTCACAACACGCGTGAATGTCGCGCCGTCGCGACCCGCACGATTGTTCGTAGGCCGGCAGCAGCAGCGGCCTGTCTGGCGGTGTTTGACGGGCGCGCCACTTAGAGTTCGCAACGTGGTGGACAGCTACGACGTCGTCGACCTTGTCGACTGGACTCGTGGTGAGAGCGAACCGGGAGGCGATGAGGCAAAGCGCTGGTTCATAGCGCCCGAGACCTCCCCTCACGCCGGCCACTGGCTGTTCAAGCCTCGGCGCATTAAGACCCTCGAGCTATCGAAGGAGCGCCGGGACCGCGGGGACCGGCCCGACGTGCTTATCCGTGGCGAAGATTGGGCCGAGAAAATCTCCTACGAAGTCGCCAAGCTGCTAAGTGTTCCTGCGGCCGAAACCGAACTTGCGACGGTCGTTCAATTGCGTACTGACGAACGAGTGTTCGGCTCTATGAGCCGAGACATGCGACCGCACACGTGGGCGTGGACCCCAGGAGCTGCATTGCTCGCCGAGTGCGACGACGACTTCGATGCCAAGTCATGCCGCGGTCATACAGTTGACGCGATTCGTGAGGCCCTCAACGGGCTCCGAGGCCCAGTGGGTACCGACTACGCCGATTGGGCCGCGTTCGACGTTTTCGCCGGATACCTCCTCTTGGATGCCTGGATCGCCAATACCGATCGGCACGCTCACAATTGGGGAGTGTTGCAAGACCCCAGGACAGGTGACGTCTGTCTTGGTCCGAGCTTCGATCACGGGTCGGCTCTCGCCAGCGGAGACGAAGATCGAGTTCGAGCCCTGCGCGTTCAGCAGCAGAGGGTCGCTACCTGGTGCGAACACGGTCGAACGAAGCGCTTCCGCGGTGGCGAGGCGACCAACCTCGTAGATATTGCTCTTGATGCGTTGTCGGTGTGCGGAGCGGCGGCGCGACAACACTGGGCGGCGCAAATAACCGACGTTGACCTGGATGTATGCTTCGATATCGTTGCAGCGACACCGAATCTGTCAGACCCGACCCGTAGTTTTGTGAGGACAGCGCTAGCCACTAATCGAAAGCGAATCCGTGATGCAGTCCGTTGATGTCTTAATCGAGTCGACAGATGCCGATCCAGGCCTTCACCGGTCAAGGTTGATCGTTACGCGTCGCGGTGCTGACGATGGCGTGTATCGGGCGATCGGCTACCTCGACCAGTTGACTAGAGAGGCCGAGCGCCCGACGTATCAGTTCGTGTACCTGGCGCGCGTGGCTGAGGATCCCACTTTCGTCCCGATCGTCGGCTTCCGAGACGTCGGTCGCCTCTATCGCTCGGAAAGGCTCTTTCCCTCTTTCGCGGACAGAGTGATGAGCGCAAAGCGACCGGACCGCCCCCAATACCTTGAGGCTCTGGATCTCGACGCCGACGCTGATGCGTGGGAAATTCTCACCGCCTCTGGAGGGCACCGCGAAGGCGACCCAATCGAACTGATCTCGCTACCTCGATTTGATCGAACTACGGGCGAAACGTCGGCACATTTCCTTGCTCACGGAGTGCGGCATCGCGATGTAAAAGCTAGCGACCGGATAACCACCCTGTCTGCGGGCTACCGACTCGGGTTAGAACCGGATCCCGCGAACCCGTACAACCCGCATGCACTCAAGATTATTGATCACGGAATGCACCTCGGGTTCGTGCCCGATCCGCTACTCGATTACGTCCGTTCGGTGATCGAGGGTGGTGCCTACGATTTGTCCGTGGTCCGCGCCAACCCTGCGCAAACGCACCCGCATCTGCGCTTGCTTCTGCGTCTGGTCGGTCATTGCGGAGCGTTCGCCTTCGACGATCCTGACTGGAACACGATCTAATCCCAGTTTCGTTCGACCTCAATCGTCCGGACGGCGAAAGCGCAGTCAAGGGCATGTAGGGCTTCTTGGCGGAGCGTGTCTGGAATCGCTTCAGCAACATCATCTTTGGTCACAGCATCGTGAGCGTTGTTAATCGCGCGACTCCATAGGCCGGTGGGTGCTCCGAAATCCTGCAAGTGGTACAGGGTGCGCCGGTTCTCGTTGAGTTGTTCAAGTCGAGAGGCGAGGTCAGCATCGAACCAGTTTCGTTCTTTCCCTGCGCGGACCAGGCGGCCTAATCCCCAGCGCTCGGCGTTTGGAGTTGCAGGGTGTTGCCACTTCAAAATCCCGGCAAGCTCTCGTTCACAGCAGGCGTGGCAGCACAAGATGCATGCCAAATCGGCACCGAGGCGGTAGCAACGAGTCGCTTCGAAAATAAGGAACCCGTTTTCATAGCCACCGGCTGTCATTCCATAGAGCGCGGGGCCGCCGTGTGACTCAACGACTTCGTTGACCTCTGCTCTACGAATCGATTCTTCGTCTCCATGGGCGGTCATCTAGAACTGGCTCCACCCGAGCAAGATGCGTCCCTCCACCTCCAGCGTTCGCTTCACGAGAGGTAACTGTATGGGGGAGTTAGTTATGGGAGGCGTCGGGACTCGGGCATGACGTTGCTGAAGCTATTGGCTGCAACAGTCAGTGCACCTGGCTGCGAATGAACGTATGTCGCCATGGTGAAGGCCTTGGACGCGTGACCCAGCCAGGCGGAGATCAGTGCAATCGGCACATCCTGCAGATGCATTAGCGTCCCGCAGGTGTGGCGTGCGTCGTGGAAGCGGATATGACGGACCCCGGCGGCCTTGAGCATCCGGGCCCACCGCGACGTGAGAGCGTGCGGGCTCAGCGCTTCACCCAGTTCGTTGACGACAACGAAACCACTCGGCTCGTACTCCTCACCTAGGGCGAGGCGATCGGCTGCCTGGATCGCCCGCGCAGAGCGCAGAGTCGCGGCGAGATGGTCTGGAATTGGTAGGGTGCGTCGGCCGGCGCGCGACTTGGGCGTGTCCTCGATGAGGTTCTTGCCGAACCGCAGCCGCGTGGCCGAGATCTGCAGCGTTCGTTGATCTAGGTCGATATCGCTCCACCTCAGACCGGCGACCTCACCGCGTCGCAACCCTGTGAGTGCTAGCTGCCAGGCGATCGCATAGCGGTCGCCGTCGACGTGGTTAAGGACCTGTTGCAGTTCGGCGGGAGTGAAGGTCTCAGCTTGCTTCGGATCCGCAGGGATCCGATCAACGAGTTCGGCGACGTTCCGAACCGCGTGGCCCTGGCGCATCTGATCTTTGAGAACAGCAGTGAGGAGTCCGAGCATGTAGTTGATCGAGCGCGGTGACCACGGCTTGCGCACCTTGCCGGTAGGGGATGGCAGGCCACCAGCGCGCAGCTTAGTCACGAGGTCATCGATATTCCGCTTCGTCAGCTTTTGAACCTCGATCTCGCCGAGTTCGGCCATCGCGGCTGCAAGATTGACACGGTGGCCGTGCAACGTGGACGGCTTCAGTCCGTGCTTCGCGGCCAGCCAGTCTTCACACGCCTGCGCCAGGGTAACTGTGGTCGGGTGGACATAGGTTCCGCGCGCAACATCACCTCGGATGCCATCCAGGGCGGCCCGCGCTTCCTTCTCGGTGGCGAATCGTTTCCGATACTGCTTGCGCTTCCCATCGACGACGCCGACATCGACGGTCAGCTGGTAGCGCACAACGGCCCTACCTCCATCACGCCGATCAAGCTCGACACGCTTAATCTGCGGGGGTAACTGCCGCCGTTCGGCCATGGTCAGCTCCTAACGCGGAGGACGTTCGATCATCACGATGCCGCCTCTTCGGTGTGGGCATTGATAAACCGCTCAATTTCTTTCGATGCCACTCGTCGCGATGACCCGATCTGGACCCAGGCCAGTTGGCCGGCGTCGAAGAGGCGGTAGACGGATGAGCGCGAAATTCTCAAGGCGTCGGCCGCTTCAAGAACGGTGAGAAGCCGACGGCCGATCGGAACCGTGCTGTCAAACGAGATTGAACCAGTCATAGTCGCCTCGGAAGCGTCTGGGAGTCATGCGATCTCCTGGTGTCTAGTGCTATCTCACCAGTGTAATTTCCGCACTTCGATGGTTCCTGCACAATCTCGTCGGCCTCGACAACGACCACATGAAGCCCATGCCGCGCCGATGGCGCCGCGGTGCGCAGGTCAAGAACGATCACACATGCCACGGCAACGCCAAAAATTCTCCCACAGCATCGTTCTCATGCCTCCTTGTATCAACAATCCCTAGCCATCCCGTAGCATCCACACACATACGTATCCAGATCATCTGTCCCGCAACCACTATCGTCCATCACACACGTCCCGACACACCCTGATTTCCGCCTGGCACATTTGCACAAGGTGCGAGAATGGTTGTGGTGCAGTAAGCATCAACGTCTCAATCTGTGGATAAACCGGCGAATGTTGACAATCTCCAAGCTCAAGCAGTGGTCGATCAGCTACTACATCGACACGGCTGACACCGCCGCGCGCGCCAGCCGCGATGCCAGTGCAGCAGGTGGTGGGTTGGGGGAGTACTACTCAGAACACGACACCCGCACCCCGGTCTGGGTACGCGCCGGTGACGTACATGCTGCTGCGAAACTGGTCGGTCTCAACGACGTTCAGCGGGCCGGCGGCGAAGCGAATTCGTCGCTGGTGGCGCGTTGGCTTGATGAGGGCATTGTTCCGAATGGCCTGTCTGGCCGTACCTTCGGAACCCGCGGGGTGCACGGTTTCGATCTGACATTCAGCGCGCCGAAGAGTGTGTCGCTGCTGCGCGTCCTTCGTGGCGATGATGTGGTGCAGAAGGGGATCGCCGACGCGCACACCACCGCGTTCGGCGAGGCGATGGAGTACCTCGCGCAGCATGCCGGCTACACCCGGATCCATAACCCGGTGACGGGGGAGAAGGACCTGCAGCGGTTGCCCGGGATCGTGGGGATTGCCTATCAGCATGAGACCAGTCGGTGTGGGGATCCGCATCTGCACACCCATGTGATCGTGCCCAACCGCCAGGCCCGTGCGGATGGTCGGTTGGTGTCGTTGGATGGGACGTCGTTGTTCCATGAGGCGAAGGCCGCGGGGGTGATCTATCAGGCCACCTTGCGGCGGGAGTTGCAGCACTCGTTGGGCTTCGAGTGGGAGCAGGTCGACCCGGGCACGGGAATGGCCGAGCTCGCCGGGATGTCGCGGGAGACGATCACCGCGTGGTCGCGACGCTCTAGTCAGTTGCGGGACTGGGCGGCCGGACACTTGGAAGTCGGAGAAGACGGCGCGTGGTCGGCGGCGCAGCTGGGTACGGCGCAGAAAGCCACCCGCCCGACCAAGCCGGAGGAATTGGCGTGGTCGACGTTGGTGGCGCAGTGGCGCGCGGATCCGCGCGGGATGGAGATTGACCGCGCGCAGTTTCTCGCCGCCCGCGCGGCGCGGCGCGCACATGCGCGCACCGCGTTCGACCGCGCGCGGGTCCTGGCGGCCGCGGAAAAGATCGACAAAGCGGTGTTCACCCGGGCTGATCTTGTCGAGGTGTTGGGGGCGCAGGTGCCGATCGACTCGGAGCTCTCACCACGGGAAATGGTCGAGCGTGCGGTGGATGCGGTCAGTGTGCGGCTGTCTGCGCCGCGCGCGGCGCACCAGCGCGAAGGCCATGAGCGTTTCACCCTCGACGCGATCCTGGCCGAGGAGGCCGCGGTGATGGCGTTGGTGGATGCGCGCAACGAGCGCGCGCAGTTGTGGCTGCCCGCGCGCGACACCGCGGGGCTGTCCGCGGATCAGCGCGCCGCGGTGACCGAGATCGCGCGCTCGCCGTGGTTGGTGCAACCGCTGACCGCGCCCGCCGGTGCGGGCAAGACCACCTGCCTGCGCACCCTGGCGGCCGCCGCGCACGGCGTCACGCGGGGAACAGCGATCCTGCTCGCCCCGACCGGGAAAGCTGTCGATGTGGCGTTGCGGGCAGGGGCGGGCGATCAGGGCTACACCGTCGCCAAAGCCCTGCAAATGCTCGACGCGAAGCAGTTGGAATTGGATCGGTTCAGTCTGGTGATTGTCGATGAGGCCGCCATGGTCGGCACCAGCGACCTGCGCCGGCTGCTGACCGCCACTACACAGGCGGGTGCGAAGACGATCCTGGTGGGTGATCCCCATCAGTTGGAGCCGGTGAAAGCCCGTGGTGGGATGTTCGCCCAACTCTGTGAGGACCTGCCCTGGACCCAGCAGCTGTCCGAGGTGTGGCGGATGCGAGATCCCGAAGAACGTGAGGCTTCTCTCGCACTAAGAGACGGCGATGAGAACTCGGTGAGCCGGGCGGTCGACTGGTACCGCCGCCACGACCGCCTGCACTGTGGTGATGAGCTCACGATGGCCGTCGCCGCCCTAACCGCCTACAAAACCGATGTAGCAGCCGGCAAGGACGTACTGCTGCTCTGCGACACCAAAGAAATGGCCGACGCCCTCAACCATCGTCTGCACCACGAGACGGTCGCCGCGGATCCGGCGACGGTGGCTGGAGCCCGGGGACAGCGGCTCGCGGTGGACGATCTCATACTCACACGACAAAACGATGCGTCGATCCGCCTGCGTTACCGCGAGAGTCACTCGGTAGACCCTGGGCCAGTCCGCAACGGGCAACGCTGGCAGGTGGAGAAGATCCACATCGGCCATCAACAGGTGCTCGCCCGCCGTCTTGACGACAACGCCTACGCGATCTTTCCCACGGGCTACACCCGTGAGCACGTCACGTATGGTTACGCACTCACCGTGCACTCCGCCCAGGGCGCCACCGCGGACACCGCGCACGCAGTCCTCGGTGAGAACACCAGCCGCGCATTGCTTTACGTCGCTTTGACTCGTGGGCGCGACGCGAACAACGCACACGTCTACCAGCGTGTCGGTGGTGAACACGAGTATGCACACAACGCGTTTGGCAGGTCCGATCGCGGACGTGGAGACAGTCACGAAGCCGCCACCCTGATCCAGCACCTCGTGGTTCACGACGATCATCCCGCCGTCACCGCGCACACCTACGCCGCCCAGATGAACCGCGAAAGTCTGCCAAGCGGTGTCCGCGCCGCGGTCGACGGCCATGAGGCGGTCATCGATCACTTGACCACGGAGTACCGAGCTTGGCAGAACAAGCTCGCAGACTACGAGAGTGCCGTGGAAACGGTGCAACAACAGAGCGAGGAACAAATTCGGGAGCGCAGCGCTGACAACGGACTCGAACTATGAGCTTTAAGCAGCCGTTGTCCCGGAATCGCTAGGGGGCGGGATGTCTATGGGGCAAACCAGCACCCAGACGACGTTGCCGACGACGTTGACGTCGGCAGTTGTTAGACCGGCGGTAAAGACATTGCGGCCCAAGGGATTCTGATGCCTCGTCGGTCAACTGGTGGCGCAAGAATGTGGCCCGGACTGCTCGGTTGAGGATTCTGAACTCGTTTCGGGTTTGATGGGGTACGGCCCAGGGTTACCGAGTTTTCAGTCGCTCTCTCAGCGTTCGTTCAGCGGCTGGTCGATACGGTCCGGCGTTGTGACCGACACGACGAAATCTGGGACCATCAAGTCCGCGCGCGTGATGCTGAGCAAGGTTCCCGAGATCACGATGTGGTTCTGGATCATCAAGATCCTATGCACGACCGTGGGCGAGAGCTTCGCCGACTGGATCAACATGACTTTGGGTGTCGGCCTGAACACGACTGCCCTCATCTTCACGGTCATACTTGCGGCCGTACTGGGTTGGCAGCTGAGCCTGCACCGCTACTCCCCGTTGGTGTATTGGCTCACGGTTGTCGTGGTGAGCGTGACCGGCACGCTGTATACCGACATCCTCACAGATGATCTGCACGTTCCGCTTGCACTGAGTACGGGCATCTTCACGGCCGCGCTGGCCGTAGTCTTCGGCGCCTGGTGGGCTCGCGAGCGGACACTGTCGATCCACAGCATCATCACACTGCCGCGGGAATGCTTCTACTGGCTGGCGATCTTGGTTACCTTCGCCCTGGGCACAGCAGCCGGCGACTGGGTACTGGAACTCACCGGCTGGGGACCCGGCACATCGGTCCTTCTGCCTGCTGGTCTGATAGTCGCGGTCGTGATCGGCTGGAGGCTGGGCGCCAACCCAGTCCTGTCCTTCTGGCTCGCTTACATTCTGACTCGCCCGCTGGGGGCCAACCTCGGCGATTGGTTGGGCTTCCCGCCGGACCAACAGGGCCTCGGCTTGGGCGCTGCGCTGACCAGCGTGATCTTCCTGACCGCGATCCTCGCTACTGTCCTGTACCTCACGCTCACTCACAGCGACGTCATCGAAGAACACGACCGGACCGACGCCCCCGCGGTCACCACGGGCCAGACCCGCGAGCACGTCATGCACGGGTACTACGCGATCGTTGCCGTCGCCACGGCTGCCCTGCTGGTATGGGCTGCCGGGCAACCGCACTCCATCGCGGCCGCCAGTGAAGAGGAATCCGGCTCGTCGGTCTCTGCGACCCAGACCCCGGGGCAGGCGGCGACCACACATTTCCCGCCTGCCGAGGTCGCGAAGTTCCGCACCATCACCACCGACACACTCACCAGGGTGCAAGCCGGCGACCAAGCTGCCGCGACCGCCCGGATCAAGGACCTCGAAACCGCCTGGGACGATGACCAGTCGACGCTGCAACCCATGGACGACACCGGCTGGACCGTCCTCGACGGTCAGATTGACGCCGTCCTCAAAGCACTGCGGGCGGGCAACCCTAATCCTGCGACCGAGACGCAGACTCTCACCGCCCTGTTGACTGCACTTGGCTAGTGGCCAACGGTGACGACGCGAACGGGCTGCCCCGTTCTGCTCGCATTCGTGCATGCTCGTGAGCAGCCTGGCCGGTTCGTTGGAACCGGTTTCTGCACTGGCTCATCGGTGCGATCGTGGCGGCATCACGCTCGACGCAGTGACACCCGCGGTCTGCTGTACTGAAGTAAGAACGACGTTCGACCAAGTGGAGGTCAGTGTGCGCATCCTGCTCGTCGAGGACGAGCCGCGACTGGCCGAACTTGTCCGCCGCGGGCTGGTCGCGGAGGGCTTCGTCGTCGAGGTGGAGCACGACGGGCGCTGCGGGTTCGAGGCGGCCGCCACCGGCGCGTTCGATGTCCTCATCCTTGACATCATGCTGCCGATCATGAGCGGCTATGACATCGTGCGCTCGCTGCGCGGGGTTGAAGTGTGGACGCCGGTGCTGATGTTGTCTGCCAAAGATGGCGAATATGACCTTGCCGACGCGTTCGATCTGGGCGCTGACGACTATCTGGTGAAGCCGTTCTCTTTTGTGGTTCTAATCGCACGATTGCGAGCATTGCTGCGCCGGGGCGCGCCGGCCCGGCCGCCGGTTCTGACTGTCGACGACCTGGCGTTGGACCCGGCGTGCCACCGGGTCACCCGCGGTGGCGTCGAGGTGGACTTGACGCCCCGGGAATACGGGGTGCTCGAGTTCTTGCTGCGCCATGCCGGGGCCGTGGTCACCAAGCAGGAGATTCTGCAGTCGGTGTGGGACATCAACTACGAGGGCGACGACAACATCGTCGAGGTGTACGTCGGGTACTTGCGTCGCAAAGTGGACGTACCGTTCGGTACCCACTGCATCCACACGGTGCGCGGTGTCGGTTACCGGCTGGCATCTGCGGCGACGTAACTGTCGACGTTGGCCGGCAACGTCACGGTGAAGCATGCGCCGCCACCAATACGGTCACTAATTTGTATCGTGCCGTGATGTGCGGCAACGATTTCGGCGACGATCGCGAGGCCCAACCCGCTGCCACCGGCATCGCGGGCGCGGGGTGCGTCCAGGCGGACGAACCGGTCGAATACTCGCGCCCACTGCTCGCGAGGTATACCAGGTCCGTCGTCGGCGACGCCGATCACGGCGACACGACCTCGTAGCTCGCAGCGCAGATCGATGACACTGCTCGCGTGCCGGGCGGCGTTGTCAACCAGATTGCGCACCATGCGCGTGAGTTGACGCGCGTCACCGGTGACTCGGGCGGCGGAGATCGACGCCCGCACGGCCACAACGGAATTGCCTCGCAGCCGCGTCTGTTCGGCATTGAGAATGTCGTCGAGGTCGACGTCGCCGCTGCGCTGGGGCAACTGGTGTTCATCGGCGCGGGCCAACAGCAGCAGGTCCTCGATGAGATTGCGCATCCGACGTGTCTCGGGAATCAGCGACTCGTCGATCAAGGCGGCGTCGAGCATGTCGGGACGATTGTGTGCAAGTTCGAGCCCGCTGCTGATAGTTGCCAGCGGGCTACGCAACTCGTGTGAGGCGTCGCTGACGAACCGCCGCTGCGCGGCGTGCCCGGACTCCAGGCGGGCCAGCATCTCGTTCATCGTCTCCGCGAGGTGGGCAATCTCATCCCCGGTCGGCGGTACCGGAACACGCTCGGCGAGCTGCTCGGTGGAAATCGAGGCCACCCGGACCCGGATCCGCTCTACTGGCCGCAGCGCCCCGCCCACCAGCACGTATGTCGCCCAGGCGACCAACGCCACCAGTAGCGGTCCGCTGACGGCCAGCAGTACCGCGACGGTCTCGATGATCGACTCGACAGGCTCACGGGCGCCGCCCACCGTCACTGTCACCGGGCCGGCCGGGGTATCGGCACCGTGGGCGGTCATCCAGTAGTCGCCGTCCTCGGCGGCACTCTGTACGTGACCCAGGAACACCGATTGACCCGGCGATACCGTATCTGGGACCAGCGGTGCCGCGGGCGCATCGGAGGAGGCGGCCACGACGGTGCCGTGGCGGTCCATGATCTGGATGATGCCGACTTGGCCGTCGGTGCCCAGCAGGCCGGGATCGAGATCGGCTGGCACATCGTTGCGCAGCTGCTCGACGAGCTGCTGGGCGCGAGCTTCAGCGGCTTGCTGAGCCGATCGCTGCAGCGTGTGATAGAGCACCAGTAACATCGCCGCCGACGCCACACCCATGCCCACGGTCATTACGATGGCAGCCGCGACCGTCGAGCGGGTGCGCACCTTCCACCGCGCCGGAGTCACCATGGCCAGCCTCATCGCATACGCGGTGTGATCACCGGGGCGCCGTCTGGACCATGTTGGGGCGCCTTCGGATCGCCCGGCGGATGCTGAGGGCGAGCAGAGCGGCGACGGCAACGACGGCGATCCACCACGTCGGCAGGGTTGTGACGCGGCTGAGCAGGCGAGTGATCGCCAGAGCGGCGATCACCCCCACGGCGACGCGCCAATCGTCGCCGACGACGAATCCATACCAGAAGGCGCCGAACGCGCGAATGCGCCCAATCATGCGTGTGTGCCCTCCGGTTCCTCAGATGTGGCGCCCACGGCATTCTCGCGCGGCACGCGCCGCCGAAACGTCGCCACCAAGAAGAGGGCATACAGGCCGACAGCGGGAATGAGAATCAGCAATGCCAGATCCGATCCCGGCCACCGCGCGCCGGCACCTTCGGCTCCCCAGAACATCCCGAAGGTGGTGAGCATGATGCCGACGACGAACTTCATGCTGTTCTCGGGGACCCGCGACAGCGGCGCCCGCACCGTCACACCCGCGGCGGCCACTGTGAGCACCGCGGCCAGCGCCGCCACCACTGCCAAGCTCATGTTGTGCTGATTGCTGCCGAAAGTCAGCACGATGAACACGACTTCCATCCCTTCTAGGACGATGCCTTTGAACGCGAGGGCGATGCCATACCCGTCGGGGACGAGGCTCGCCCGCCGTGCGGGTGCGTGCTGCGCGGCGTCCAGCGTGGCCGCGAATGCCGCGGTCTCATTGTGCAGCGCCTTGTGTCCACTGGCCCGCAGTATCGCCTTGCGCAGCCACTGCAGTCCGAAGATCAAGAGGAAACCGCCGACGACGAGCCGCAATGCGTTGAGCGGAAGAGCTGACACCGCGGGCCCGAGGGCGGCGACGGTCACAGTCAGGGTGAGCAGGCCAGCGAGCAGACCACAGAGCGCTGAACGCCACCCGCGGGCGATCCCTGCGGCAAGCACGATGGTCAGGGCTTCGACCGCTTCGACGGCGCAGGCGAGGAACACCGCGATGAACAGCGCGATGAACAGCGCTGGGTTGCCCATCGATTAGTTGTCTCCTGTCTAGGCCCCGATTGTGGGTGGCGACGGCGACGGCGCGGACGTTGAGGCCCGACCGGCGGTGTCGGATGTTCCCATCATGCGCCGATAGGTGAGGTAGGCGCCCACCACGGCGGCGGTGCCCAGCAACAGGCCCCCTGCGATGTCGGTCGCCCAGTGCACACCGAGGTAGAGGCGCGTGAGCCCGACCGCGATGGTCGCCGCCCCGGCCAGCGCGATCATCGCTACGCACGCCGACCGCCGGGCGTGCTGACCGATTACGACGGCCAGCACGCCCAGCAGCGCCAGGGTGCCGGTGACATGCCCGGAGGGGAATGACCGATCAGTCTCGACGACGAGTTGGACGGCCCGTGCGGGACGGTGGGCACCGACGATCGACTTGGTGAGGGTGCTGACGGTGCTCGCGACGACCAGCGTGGTCAGGATGAGCAGTGCCGGCCGGGCCGAACCGACCCGCCACCAGGCCACCGCAGCCGCGGCGATCGCGATCACCGCGACCCCCGCGGGGCTGCCCAGATTGGTCACCGTGATCGCCAACGCGGTGAGCCAAGGGTGGCGATGGTGCACCATCCAGGCGAGCACCGCGTGATCGCCCGTGGTGCCTGCGGCGGTGGCATGGGCAACGAAACCCAGCGCGACAAACAGCGAGATCAGCACCGCCATCATCGTCGTGGCGGGCGCGGCCCGCGGTGCGCCGGTGTGTTCGGTCATCCCGAGAGTGTCGATGAGCATCGCTGAACGACCGCTGAGAGCCCTGTCGGCCGGATCTGGCCAGGGCCCCCGGCCCTCATGCGTCGTGAATGACGGTCACGGCGGACTTGTGCGTCAGCACTGCGACGAACGCCGCACTGGCCGCGGTCAAAGCGCCGACCGCGACGATGAGGACGGCAGTGAGGTACGCCCACGGGATGGCGATGGTGGCCGGGGGTGGGTCGAACACCCCGGTGAGAATGTTGATCAATGCCACCGAGAGCACCGATCCGGTCAGCGCGCCGGCGAGAATCCCGACGACGGTGAGCACGGCGGTTTCGCTGAGCACCATGGCCCGAAGGTGTGACGTGTGCGCGCCGAGGGCGGTGAACAGGGCGTAGCTGCGTTTGCGTTCGGCCAGACCGAGCGCAAGCGCCAGTGCTCCCGCCCCGACGGCCAGAACGAGGGCGAAGGCCAGTTCGATACGGGTCAGCCCTGACAGGTCCACCGATGTCAGGCTTGATCCCACGCTGCTTCGGACGGTGGCGATGTCGTTGACGGCGGCTGAGGTGCCGACCAGTGCGCGGATGCGGGCGGAGACGGCTGCGGTGTCGCGGCCGCCGGTGTCGATGAGGAAGGCGCCGGGCGCATCCGAGCCGGTCTTGGCCGCGATGAACTCGGCGTTGGCGACGAAGAAGCTGTCCTTGGGGGCGGTGGGGAATTCGGTGACGATCCCGACGTAGTGGAAGGTAACCGGTCGCGGCTGCTGGGTGTCGGCATCGATGAGCCGCAACATCACCGGGTCACCGAGGTGCAATTGGAAGTCGGTGACGGTTTCTGCCGACACCAGGACCGAGTCCGGTTTGGCCGCCAAGGTGGCCATCACGGCGGTCGCTGTGGCGTGGGGAAAGTAGTTGTCCTGCAACGCGGTTGCTTGCGTGATAGTCGCCGGTCGAACCCCGTACAGGTCTTGGAGATCGGCGCCGATGTAGGCGAAGCGGTGCTGGATGGGCTCCACCGCCCGCACTCCGGCCACCGCGGTGAGCGTCCTGGCGGTATCCGGTGCCAGCGCGGCGCCCAGCGCAGGAGTCACCGTCACGTCGGCCCCGTTGGTCAGCTGTGCATCGACCTCGGCCTGCTGGCGGTAGGTGGCGTTGAACGCTGCCGTCGACGCGGCGAACGCGATCGCCAGGCTGAGCATGACGATCGCTCGCACCAGGGGGCGGCGCTGGCGCGACATGCCGTTCGCGATGATGCCGGCCAGCCGCCCGGTGACCGGCCGCAGAACGCGGGCGAGCAGGCTTCGACCGCGCCCGAGGAGCAGGTCGGCTAGCCGCCAGGTCAACAGGGCCGCGCCGAGCCACAGCAGCGCGGGACCTGCGAACGCCCAGTAGGACACCGAGATCGCCGGGACCCCCTCGGGCGCCAGGACTAGGTGGTATCCGGTACCGGTGGTGGCCAGGAGCACCACCGCCGCACCGGCGAGCAGGGCCGCGTCCAGTCCCAGCCGCGCCCAGATCGGTACGGCGTGCGGGCTGATCTGGGTGCGTCCGGCGGTGACGGTGTGGTCGCGCAGGCCGCGTCGTGCAGGCAGCAGCACCGCGGCGGTGGCCACCAATATCCCGATGCCTGCGCAGGCCGCGGGCCAACCCATGGCGGTGGTGACGGTGGGCCCGAATCGCGGTGATCCGAACGTGACGGTGTTGACCACGGCAGCTGCCAGCAGACCCACCGTCGCACCCGTGATGCCGATGACGGCGGCTTCGACGCCCGCCAGTGAAAGCAGTTGGCGCTCTGTGGCGCCGCGGGCCCGCAACAGCGCCTGTTCGGTGCGCCGGGTGGCGGCACCCGCGGAGGTGATGGTGGCCGTCAGCGCGGCCGCCAGCGCCGCGCCGGGTAGGCCGAGGAACAAGAACATGATGCGGGCGTAGGCGGCGTCGGCGCGGGCGGAATCGAGGGCGGCGCCCAGGTTGTCGCCGACCAGCGCAGCGCCGGCGCTGCGGGCTTCAAGGTTGCGCGCTGCGGCGCGCACCGCGGTGTAGGCAGCGGCGGGGTCCGGCGGCATGTGCTGGTCGCGCTGCACGTGAATCTGGGTGGACACCAGGTCCGGACGTGTCACCGACAGCGGATCGAAGAGATCATGCCATTGCCTCTCGGGCAACAGCACCACATTGTCTGGTGGGGCAGCGGGTTGCGCGCCTGCCGGGGCGCCGACCGTCTGGAACAGCGAGTTCGCTTGGGGCAGTTCAACGATGCCGGCGACGGTGACCTGGGCGGGCGCCACGCCGGGGCGGCCGATGGTGATGAGGTCGCCGGGGGCGGCGTGCAGGTTGGCCGCGGTCTGCTGGGCGAGCAGCACGCCGTTCTCAGCGCCAGTGAGGGTACGCAACTGCGAGGGAAACACCGCACGGTAGGTAGGCGTAAGTCCCAGTACGATGCCGGGGCCGGTGTTTTGGGTGCTCGAACCGGTTGTTGCCGACAATCCGCTGGTGTGAGCGAACCCGACTGCAGCGGTGGTGAGCACCCCCGGACTGCTGTCAATCAGGTGCCTGACCTCACCGGTGTCGGCTCCCGGGGCGAGCTGAACTTGCCAGTCCACGGCCACGGTGCGCACCGCCCGCTCGGTCATGGTGGCCTGCGCGCTGGCCAAAAATGATCCCAGGCAGGCCAGCAATGCCACTGCCACGCCCACTCCGGCTGCGGCGGCCACTAGTCGCGCGGGCCGGCGGCGCAGCAACCCGGCCAGCCACACCCAACTCATCGCGGCACCGCGTCGTGGCCGCGGTGTGCGGTGATCGTGAGTCGACCGTCGCGCATCGTCCATTCGGTGGGCAACCGGCGGGCGATCGCCGCGTCATGAGTGGACACGATCAACGCCGCATCGAGGTCGTCGGCGGTCTGCACCAGTACCTCGATGACCGATGCGGCGGTGTGCTGATCGAGCTGACCGGTGGGCTCATCAGCCAGAATCAGCCGCGGCGCTGCGGCAATGACACGGGCGATCGCCACCCGCTGGGCTTGGCCGCCGGACAGTTCGTCGGGCAACGCGTGAGCCAGCTCGGTGATACCCAGCCGCTCCAATGCGCGTTCAGCGCGGGCGGTCGCCTCGGCCTCGGCGCAGTCACCAAACAACAATGGAAGGCAGACGTTTTCGGTCACATCCAATGCGGGAACCAGGCTCGGGCCCTGAAAAACCACCCCGATCCGCCAAGGGCGGGAAACGGCGTACCGTTCGATTTCCGGCCAGCACACCGTTCCCTTGGTAGGCGTGTCCAGCCCGGCCAACAGATGCAACAAGGTGGATTTCCCCGATCCCGACGGGCCGGTCAACGCGATCCGGGCCCGCGGCGCCACCGAGGCGGTCACGCCCCGCACTGCGACGATCGTCGCGGTGCCCGAGCCGAAACGCCGCACAACCCCCTCAGCGCGCGCCACGGCCGAGTCATCCGGTCCGATCAGCGCCGCGGCGCCCGCCGCGTGTGCGGCGTTCATTGGTGGACCTGCCCGTCGAGCAGGGCGATGGTGCGGTCGGCGATGGCGGCGACTGCGGGGCTGTGGCTGGCGACCACGATCGCGGTACCAGCAGCGGCCCGACCGCGCAGGACCGCCAAGACGCCCGCTTCGGTGACGGTGTCGAGCTCCCCTGTCGGTTCATCGGCGAGCACGACGAGGGGATCGTTGGCCAATGCGACCGCGAGACCTGCGCGGGCCAGCTCACCGCCCGACAGCTGATGGGGGTACGCAGAGCTCCGCTCGCCGATCCCCAACGACGCCAGCAACACAAGCGGGTGCGGGGACACCGCCCCACCCGCTATCCGCTGCACCAACTGGACATTCTGTTCAACAGTCAAGTGTGCCAGCAGGTTCCGATCCTGAAAGAGCACTCCGATGCATCGGGACCGTAGCCGGGTGCGTAGCCGTTCGGGTCGGTGGCTGATCCGTTGCCCACCCACAGCCACCGCGCCGCCGTCAGGCTCGTCCAACCCGGCCAGACACGCCAGCAGGGTGGACTTCCCCGACCCTGAAGGACCGACCACCGCGACCATCTCACCGCGGCGCACCGTCAACGACACTTCCCGCAGTGCCAGGGTCTCCTCGTCACCGGCGCGGAAGAACCGGTACAGCGACTGGGCCTCCAGCACCGTTGGGGTCACGTCGTTTTCGGGCGTGGCGGAACAGGGGTCGGTGACCGGCGTGCTCATCAGGGCAGCCAAGTGAAGGAATCGGTGATGATGCGCCACGGGTCGACGTTGTCGGAGCCGGCCGGCGCCGACAACGTCACCACCACGCCACGACCTTCCCGTACGAATTCGTAGCGCTGCACATCCTGCTTGATCGATTTCCCGGTGACCGGGCTCGCCGGGGAGTCAGCCTGATAGGTGACCAAGATGACCTGTCCTGCTGGCCGTCGCAGGGTGCTGATGGTCCCCGGTACGAATCCAGCTGTGCTCGCAGCGATCTCGGGTAGCTGGACGGAGCGGGCGAAGGACTCGGTGGGCTGGTAAAAGCCGTCGTAGGGGGCCACGGTCATACTGTTGAACTTGTCGCTGAAGAGCACGTCCGAACCCGAATCGGTGCGTGCCCAACCTTCGGGATATTTGACCGTGTACTGACGATCGGCAGCGGTGAAGACGACGAAGGCTTGGTTGTCGGGGATGTCGCCGGGCGGATGTGATTCCGCAACCGACTGTGTCGGACTCACTGTGGGCTGGCTCGCCGCTGACCCGGAAACCGGATCCGTTTCGCCGCCACATCCGCTGAGCACAGTCACCACCACTGCGCCACCAACGAAAGTGGCCAGGAGCGTCGATCTGATCGCCATGTGTCTCCTCACGTCGCTTGGCGCTTTGAGAGCGACGATGGTGCAGTGGCGCTGTGAGAATGCTGAGACAGTTGATCGGCCTGATCCCCGGCGCGATTGGGGGGTCGGCCGCAAGGGGTGTCGAGGATAGGTATCTACTTCGGGCTCGCCGGTGTCCGGCGAGTCCGTGCCTGATCGGCGGGTTCTCCGCCTCCGGTGCGTCAGGGTGTCGGAGGCGGAGAAAACGTGGCGGCACACAGCAAAGGCGGCGACCGCGGTGTGCGGTTTCCGCCTCCTGCTCGGTATGGGTGGGGTGGTGCCCCAATTCGACGCCGTCAGCCGTGTGGCGTCAGGGAGTCCACGTCCCGGCAGCGACCACTTCAACGGGGGCTGAAGGCCCAATCCTGGCGCAGTCAAGGCGCAGCACAAAAGCCATCAGTGGGGAAGCGGCAGTCGCAGATGACGAGCAGCAAGGACTCAGCGGCTACTACGCCCCCGCGGCCACGATGACGAAATCGGTGGCGAACCCGAGCAACAGGCCAAGCAGAAGGCCCCAATGCATGAGGCTGCGATGGCCGAGACTTTGTGCGACACGCAGTAACTGCACGATTACATACAGGATGGATCCTGCCGCGAGCGCGAGGAAGGCGACCGAGACGGTGTCGTTGACGAAGGACTGGCCGACGAGGGTACCGACGAAGGTGGGGCCACCTCCGATGAGTCCCAGCAGCGCGAGAAAACGCCAACTGGGCCGACTCGGGTCTCCAGCCAGCGGGGCGACGATACCGAAACCTTCAGTCGCATTGTGCAGCCCGAACCCCACGATCAGTAAGACCGCAAGACTGATTTCACCGGCGGCTGCGGATTGGCCGATCGCCAATCCTTCCGAGAAGTTATGCAGCCCTATGCCCGCGGCAATCGAGAGCGCTAACCGCCGGCCAGCTGTCGCCGGGTCGGACATACGCGCCTTGGTGAACTCGGCGATTCCGGCGGCCCCTGGCCCAGGCGCCCGCCCCGTATCGTCGGGCTCATTGTCGGCCGCCCACTGCTCGTAATAGATGAGGCTCATCAGTCCCAACATCAACGAGGCCGCCGCGACGGCAGCCAACGCGCCGAAACGCATCCAGCTGCCCGTTCCATCCCGCGCCACGGCAATCAGGGCAGTCTCGACCGGTTCAGCGGCATGCGCCAGCACATCCCAGAACAGAAATAACAGCACACCGGTGGCCGTCGCGTTGAGGACCACTTTCATCCTCAACGACGGATTTTGCAGTCTCCCAACGGGAAGTCCGAGAAAGATGGTGAATCCCGCGATGGCACCCAACGTGGCGATCTGAACAGCGCTCACAGCAAGCCTTCCAGCGATGTCAGCCTAAGCTTATTTAGGTTTGGCTACCATAGGAGTGTCCAAGCTTGGTGTCAATCAGCGAAAGCGCGCCTCGCCCGAGCGCTACCGCAATGGGTTGACCTCATCGGTGGCGCGGCTCCCGGATATCTGCGGCGAGGAGTTTGACTGCGGCGATGGCGATCACCACGTAGCTGCGACCCGCGGTGTGGGTGCCGCTGGTTCGGCTTCTTGCGGTGGCGCCTTGCTCCCTCGCAACAGCAAGGCCATGTGATCGAACTGCACCAGTGGGCCAGCTGCGTCATTTTCGACGCCGACAACGCTTGACTTGTCAGGTGGCCAGCCGACCATCTCGCCTCTAGTTCAAATGTTCGGCGCAAGGTGCCATTTTCAGGATCTTGATGGGCGCGCCTCGTGTCGCTCTGGAGGTGACGATGAGGCTGACCACAACGCAGAGGTTTGCAAAAAGTGGTGTCGACGAACCTGGCCACAGCCGAATCGCCTGGACCGGCGCTGTTTACGCCCGCTCAACATCCGCTGCGGCTCATCGTTGATCTACTCTCGCCGCGCGAAATCAGTTCATGTTCCAGGGTTCGCCGTAGGTCGTCACGGAGTCACCGGATTTCGCGATCAACCGGGCGAAGGGGCGCAGCAGTACACCGCCCGCCGCGCCCGTGACCGTGCCGTGTGCGTTGGACTCCGCGACTTTGCCGTCCGGACCTGACACATCGGTGGAGAACGTCGCCACCTCCTGGATGCCGGGTCCGTTGCCCAGGTCGGCGCTGATAGAGGCGCCCGGGAACAGGTTCGGTGTGATGATCTGGAGGGGCCGCGACGGTGTCACGTCATCGAGCAGGATGTTCGGAGTGGCGCACGATGGCCAACTCGGTTTCCAGCTCGCGGATCCTTCGCCGCGCTGCTCGCAGCTCGGTTGATTCGCTCGTCGGGACACCGGGACGCACCCCGCGGTCGATATCGTCCTGCTTGATCCACTTCGACAGCGTGACGGGATGGATGTCGAGGTCGTCGGCGGTCTGTTTCTGCGGCTTGCCGGCGCGCACGAGCGCGATCGCGCGGGCACGGAACTCGGCCGGATACGGTCGTGGCGTGACGGTCAGCCTTTCGTACAGGCCGTCACTTAGTCACCGAATCTGGAACCCAAACGGTGGGTCAGGTCAAGATGTCACCTACTCGTGCAGCAGACCCCTCCTTTGGGGAGGGTCAAGCCTTGGACGACGGTGGACCAGAGTCCGAAGCCGCAGCCGTGCAGACTTCACAAGCTCCGATCAATGAGGCGAGGGATGGCGACGCGCCGCCCTTCTGGCAGGCCATCGGATGCCAAGGTCTTCAGCGCGCACTCGGTCGGTTCACTCATGTACCCGCGCCAATTTTGGTGCAGCCCTGAAGATCCTGAGCGTTCCCAGATTGAGGCTGCCGTGACCGCAGGCAAACGCAGACACTGCGGCGGTGGGCTGTTGTCACCGGATTGTCACAACACCTACGGAACGACACGGGACGACCGGGCACGCGGTGAGTCCATCGCTGCAGTTCAGCGTCACTCGGGGGATCACGAGACACGCTTGGAAACCCCGCTTGACGGACTGTAAATCCGTCGGCGAAAGCCTACACAAGTTCGAATCTTGTACCTGCCACGTTGTTCAGGCCCCCTCATCGAGGGGGCCTGAGGTGTTTGTGGGCATCAACAGTCACTGTTCGTCGTTACTGGGATCGAGGTGGGAAACCATCGCGGCAAACAAAGACGGCAACATTGAACAGGCCCTCAGCGCGATCGAGCAAGGTACGATAGTCGGCGTCGAGCTCCAGAATCGGGCGCGTACCAGTCGCCAGTCGCTCAATCATGAACTAGCGCACCAAGCACCGGGGGATTTGTCATGTCAACATCAGCAAACGGTGGTTGCCCAGCTGGGCATCGCCGTCAGGATTTGCGTGTGCGTCGGTGGCTGCAGCTTGGTGCGGCGTCCGCCGGCATGGGTGCGGCGTTGATCGGCTGGTCGCTTGTCGGGTCTGAGATCGGCGTTGCCGGCGCCGATAGCGGTGTCGGGTCGTCGTCGGCCTCGTCGTCCAACGGCGGTACTGGAAAGGCCAAGCCGCGCACCCGTGTTGATACCCGGTCGACGACACCCCGCAAAGCGAACCGGACGGATGCGTCGTTGCCGGTGACGTCTCGCCCCAACCACGTCGCGGTAGCCGAAACCTCCCCGCTCGCAGGGCGGCTCAGCAGCGCGACCACCGTGAATTCACAGGTGGTCACTGCGGCGCAGAACGCGCCCGCGCCGAAGGTGGTCGTAGCGGCGAGTAGGAGTGACCCTCTGGGCGCGCTCGGAAAATTCCTCACGGGCACGCTGAAGGAACTCCTCAACCGGAAAACGACTCTGAACCCGTTGCAAAGATTGGACGACTTGAGCCCCAAGCAAAAGAGCTTGTTGGACTTGATCCCGAAAATCCAGGTACCGAAGGAAAACACCCAGTGGTACCGGGAAGTGCAAGCACGAGAAGCGGAAAGACTGCTGCTGGCCGACGTAACTAAACGGCGGATGGCCGAGATCATCCAAAACGGCATCAGGTTGACCGACAGAGACGGAAGGTCGGTTTACTCGGTCGACGGGAAAGTTTTCGTCAAGTACGAAGTGACGTCTTTTAGCATCGGTCCTCAAGGTCGTGTTGATGGTCCGCTTGTGCCCCGACTTTTCACCCTGTCCGACAGAGGTTCTCAGAGGAATAGGGATGCAATGATTCGGTCCTTCCTGAAGCTTGATCCAGCACAGGTCCGGAGCACGTGGCCGAGGTAGTTGGGGTTGCCGCGACGGCTCCGGCGGTGACCAACCCCTGGACGAAGCGGTAGGCGGGTTCAGGTATCGCACGTGCACTTCCCGTGGCGAATCGGCGCGCCTCATCGTAAGTGGCTTTCTCCCAACACCTTTCAAAAACAGCCGCGATGACCCTTACCTGGCGGATAGGTATTCCTTCCCTATCTCATGAGTAAGTCTGGCTTGTGGGCGATTACGGCGGAACCGCCAAATCGGGAGCATTTCTTCTCAACAACGGAACACAGAAACCAACCGAGAAGGAAACCCACAATGACCGGATTCAAATACGCAGCGACGTTCATCGGCGCCCTGGCTTTCGTCGCCCTGGCCCCGGCCGTCGCCCACGCGCAGCCCGTCCAGCACAACGACGGCGGCGGCTGCCACTACACCGACAAGGACGGCTACGACATCCCGATCGACGAGGGCCAGAGCGTCATCGTCGACGGCAAGACCGTGACCTGCCGCGGCGGATCGATCGTCGTCGCCAACGCGCCGGCCAGCACTGGCGGCACCGTCAAGCCCAACAACCCCTCGAAGATCGGAGTCCTTATCGACCTGCCCCGCGCGGCTGCAACCCGCTAACTCCCGTATCAGCCAAGGTTCGGCCCGTCACTCGGGGAGTAGTGGCGGGCCGGCCGACTGCGCCGAACAGGGAGTTCGGGCACAGTGTGAACCAGCGGCACTTGAGCGACGTGTCTCGCCTGATAGGAGGGGGCCGGAGCCTTGCATGACCCAAAACCTGGAGCTAGGACGCCGCCCAGTTCAGAATGTAACTACGAGCTGTATGTAACTACGAGCCTTCTGGTGACGACGGGATTTGCAGGCGGCGGCTGACGCAAATCCATTGCCGGTGAGTTTAGGCTCGATACTTTTGGAGATCGCGAATCAGCCGCATCACATCGGAGGACCATCGGCGATATGGCCGGAGAACGTGGGGAGGGCTCCAAGGCCCCGGGGAGCGGGATCGCTGCCGAATTGGTAGCCGCCGGCTTCTTGGACGCCGCGGAGGTTGGCAGGGGCGGCGCGGGGATCGTCTACCGCTGCTACCAGACGTCGCTTGCGCGAAGCGTCGCCATCAAGGTGTTGATGTCCGATCTCGACCAAGACAACCGGGAGCGCTTCCTCCGTGAGGGTCTGGCGATGGGGAAACTCTCCGGCCACCCGAACATCGAGGACATCCTGCAGGTTGGCGTCACCGACACCAACCGGCCGTACATCGTCATGCCCTACCACGAAGCGGGTTCCCTGGCGCAGCGACTGCACCGCGTCGGCCGGATCGGCTGGCCGGACGCATTGCGCATCGCGGTGAAGTTGTGCGGCGCTTTGGAAACCGCACACCGGACCGGCACATTGCACCGCGATATCAAGCCCGGGAACGTTCTCGTCAACGATTACGGCGAACCGCAATTGAGCGACTTCGGCATCGCGCGCATTGTCGGTGGCTATGAGACCGCGACCGGCTTCTTCACCGGCACCATCGCGTTCACCGCACCCGAAGTCCTGGCCGGGAATCCGCCGACGGCGGTGTCGGACGTGTACTCCCTCGGCGCGACGATTTACGCCCTGATCGCCGGCGCCGCCGCTCACGAGCGCAAGGACGGCGAGGACCTCGTCGCGCACTACCTCCGGATCAGTTCGACGCCCGTGCCGGATATGCGTCCGCAGGGAATCCCAGCCGATGTGTGCGCCACGATCGAGAAGGCGATGTCGCTGGATCCGAGCGAGCGGCACGTGTCCGCGGCGGTCTTCGGCCGCGAACTGCAGGCGGCCCAGCGTCACAACGGGCTGATCGCGGATTCGATGGTCCTCAGCGAGTCCAACGGTCAGCCGGGACAGCCCGCGGAGACTGCGGCGATCTCCTTGGCGACCGCTGAGCAGACGGATCTGTCCGAGATAGAGTCCATCGCGCTCGTCGCACCGCCGGCGCCGCCGCCACCGCCGCAGGTGCCCAGTCCGCCGACCTCGACCGGGCCGATCCCGCCGCTGCCGCCGGTCCCGCCGGGACCCACCCCGCCGAGCGAGCACCGACACCCCGCCCCGGGACCCGACGGACCAACCAGCATCATCAAGAAGCCACAGAATCCCAGGTCGCTGCTCTTGGGCGCCGCGGCAGCCATCGTGGTGCTGCTGTTGGTGGCAGGCAGCATCTATCTCGTGTCGTCGCGCGACAAGAGCGACCAAGCGGGCGGCGGTAGCACGACAAGCGTGAGCCAACCGACGGTCGAGGCGCAGGCCGGCTGGAAACCGATCACGAATGCGCGGGTTGCCCGCGAGGCGACGGCGACCACGCAGGCCGACGGCACGATCTGGATCTTCGGTGGGCTGGAAAGTGATGGCAGTGTCAGCGGACGGCACGAGGGTTATGACCCCGCCATCGACAGCTGGAAGGGCGGCGACGACCTCCCCGTTCCGGTTCAGCACGCGATGTCGGTGACGTGGCAGGGAACTCCGTGCGTGCTGGGCGGATGGCGAGCCGAGGGCGCCAACACCCAGATCGCCACCGACAAGGTCTGGCGCGTGGTCAACAGTCACTGGGTGGAACTGCCGCCACTGTTGCAGCCGCGTGCAGCGGGCGCCGCGGCCGTGGTCGGCGGCCGGCTTGTGGTCACCGGTGGTGTGGATGCCAGCGGCAAGCTGCTCAACACCACGGAGGTCTTCGACGGAACGGTGTGGAAGCTCGCAGCCCAAATCCCAACGCCGCGAAAGATGTTGGGTGTGGCATCGGATGACAAGGTGGTCTACACCGTCGGCGGAACAGACGGGACCACAGACCTGCCGACGGTCGAGGCATACGATCCCGCCGCGGACTCCTGGACGGCGCTGCCTGCCCTTCCTCAGCCGCGCAGCGACGTCGGAGTGGCCATCGCCGATGCACGGCTCGTCGCGGTCGGCGGTGTGTCCGCGGGACAGGTGCTCAAGACCGTTTCGGTGATGGACCTTTCCGCGAAGTCGTGGGCCGGGCTGCCCGACATGAGCACTGCGCGCCATGGCATGGCCGTCGCCGCGGTGGACAAATCGGTCTACGTGATCGGTGGGGCGACCGCCGCAGGCAACACCCAGGTGACGTCGACGGCGGAGACCTTGAAGCTGGCCCCGCGCAAGCTTCAACCCGCATCGACCTGGCGTTCGCTAGCGGATGCGCCCACCGCCCGGCTGATGATGGCGTGGACGGTCTTGGACGACAAGATCTTCATCGCCGGCGGGATGCGGCACGGTGAGAACCTCCAACTGGTGCAGAGCTATGACCCGCAGACCGGCGCGTGGCAAACACAACCTCCGCTGCCCGTGCCCTTGCACCACGCGACCGCGGCGACCTACCGCGGCGAAATGGTCGTGATCGGGGGCGCCACCGACGAACTGGCGAATGCCTCCAATAAGGTCTACGCCTTGCGTGGCAGCAATTGGGTGGAGCTACCCAGCCTCATCCACGCAAGAGCGGCCGCGGCCGCGGCGGTCGTCGGCGACAAGCTCGTGGTCACCGGCGGCCAGAACGCGAAGCAGCTGGTGGCGCAGACCGAGGTGTTCGACGGCCAGTCCTGGAAGGACGCCGCCGACCTGCCGACCCCGCGCGAACACCTGGCGGCGGTGTCGGACGGGAAATACGTGTACACCGTCGGCGGACGATTCCTCTCCGCCGACAAGAACTCGGCCGCCTTCGAACGCTTTGATCCGAGCTCCGGTGAGTGGACGCGGTTGGTGGACATGCCGACTCCGCGGGGCAGCTACGGCGCGGCCCTCATCGACGGGCGGATCGTCGCGATTGGCGGCGAGGAGCCGACGCAGGTACTGGGCACCGCCGAGATGTACGACATCGCCGAGGGGAAGTGGATTTCACTGACACCGATGCCGACGGCGCGCCACGGTGAAGTGGTCGCTGCCGTCGGCAACACCGTGTATGTCATCGGCGGGGCCAATCGGCCGACGCACGAAGGTGCTGTCGCGACGGTCGAGGCGTTGGACTTCTCCTAACGCCTTCGTGCACTTAGTCTTTGGGAGTGTCGCGCAGCATGTGGAGCGTGACGGCTCCACGCCGAAATGCCTCGTTGGCCAGGCGGACCCGGCGCTCGCCCTCGGCTGCTATGCCGAACTTGTCGTACAGGTTTTGCAGGTGTTGTTTGACCGCTGCCTCGGTGACGAAAAGCTCCTGAGCCATTTGCTTGACCGAGACCGCCTCGGGAAAGGGGTCGCCGGAAACCAGCGGGCGACACAGGACCACGAGGACCTCGAGTTCGCGCCGAGTCAGGTGGGGCGGCGGCTGGGTGGGGGCGACGGAAACTGTTGCCTCGCCCAGCGTCGCCTCGTCAGTGCCCTTGACTTCCCAGAAGACCAATTTCGACTTGCCGATCCGCAGCTCGTCGCCCGATCGCAGCACCCGCTCGGCCGCGATCTTTTCCCCGTTCAGATAGGTGCCGTTGCGGCTGCCCACATCGCGTACCGACCAGGCGTTGCCCAGCTTTTCCAACACGGCATGCACGCGGGAGACCGTCGAGTCGTGGTCCAGCGACACGAGATTGGTCGAGGATTTGCCGACGGTCACGCGCTCGTCGTCGAGTGTGATCAGCTGCCGTCCGGATGGTTTCCAGACTTCCAGGTGGGAAGGCATGTCGATAGCTTATTCGGTCGGGTCTTCGGTGCGGATGAGCCGCATCCAGCCGAAGTCGTCGACGGCCTGGCCGTGGTGGATGTCGAGCATCGTTTGATGCAGCTGCGACGTCACCGGTCCTGCTGTTCCGTCGCCCACCGGCCAGTCCTGGTGAGCGGACACCACGTGCCCGACCGGGACGATCGAGCGTGCGGTGCCGCATGCGAACGTCTCGGTGATGCGCCCGTCGCGGCAGCTCTGTTCCCACTCGTCGAGGGTGATCGGCTTCTCCGAAACGGGGTAGCCGAGCGATTGCGCCAACCGCAGGATCGAGTTTCGGGTGATGCCCGCCAGCAGGGTCCCGCTCAACGGCGGTGTCCGCAGGCGGGGGCCGTCGGAGGTGGATTCGACGAAGAACAGGTTGCAGCCGCCGGCTTCCTCGACGTACCGGCGCTCGCGGGCGTCGAGCCACACGACCTCGTCGCAGTTGTTGGCCGCGGCTTCGCGCTGAACGATGAAGGAGCCGCCGTAGTTGCCACCGCACTTGGCCGCGCCGGTGCCGCCCGGCGCGGCGCGGATGTACTCGGGTGCCGCCCAAAGCCGCATGGCCTTCGGCTCCAGAGACGCGGGCCGCGACGGCGTGCCGATCACCGAGAACAGGTACTCCTCGGCGGGGCGAAGGCCCAGGCCGGTTTGCGACGCAATCATGAACGGCCGCAGATACAAGCTGTGCCCGCGGGTGGGTGGCACCCAAGCGCCGTCGACACGTACCAGGGCCTCCACCGCCGCGACGAAATCCTCCGCGGGCAGGGTGGGCATGGCCATCCGGCGCGCCGAGTTGTTGAACCGGCGGGCATGGTCTTTCGCCCGGAACAGGGCCCGTTGACCATTGGGTCGCCAGAACGCCTTCATGCCCTCGAAAATCGTTTGGCCGTAATGCAATGCCATGGTGGCCGGGTGCATCGGCATCGCGGCGAGCGGGCCGACCTGGGGGTCGTGCCAGCCGACGTCTGCGGTCCATCGCATGGTGACCATATGGTCGGTGAAGATGTCGCCGAACCCGGGGGTGGCGAGCAGTTCCTCGCGCTTGCTGTTCGGGACGAGCTGTGCGGCAAGGGCATTCATGCGTTCTCCTTGATGACTGATGCGAAACGTTGTAGCGCCCGGTCGACCAGCGGGCCGGAGATCCCGGTGTAGCCGGACGGATCGAACAGCCCGGTCAGGTCGAGACCGGTCACTCCGGCGTCCTGCAGTGCGATGGCGAGCAGGTCGGCGACATCGGCACCGTCCCGCTCGACCGCCGCGGTGACGTCAGCCAGGAGCCGTTTGGCGTTGGCCTTGCCGAGCAGCGGCGCCAGCACCGCGTTGACGCGCTCGGAGACGATGGCACCGCGGGTCATCCGCAGGTTCGTGGCCATCGCCTCGGGTTGGACCTGAAGTGTTTCCGTCAGGCGCACGGCGTTGGCGGCCGCGCCGGCGGCGATGCGCAGGCATTCGCGCAGTGGTTGCCACTCGGCATGCCAGCCACCCGAGGACCGCTCGTCCTCGACCACCATCGAGCCGAAGAGCACGACGGCGATCGGGGGCAGCTGCCGCGCAGCGGTCGCGACGAGTGTCGCGAAGACGGGGTTGTGCTTCTGCGGCATGGCCGAGGACGCCCCGCGTCCCGGGGCGTGTTCCTCGCTGACCTCGCCGATCTCGGTGCGGCTCAAGACAAGAACATCGGCGGCCAGCTTGCCGAGCGCGCCTGTGGTGATCATCAGGCTCGCGGCGACGTCGGCCAGCGGGGTGCGAATCTGATGCCAGGGTAGGACCGGCTCGGCCAGCCCGAGGCGGGCGGCGACCAATGCCGGCAACCGCAGCGTCGCGTCCGTCGGGTCGTCGGTGTCCAATGCGTACTGGTGGTATGCCGCAAGCGTTCCCGCTGCGCCGCCCAGCGAGACCGGCAGCTCCGCGCGGGCGCGGCGCACCCGTTCGGTGGCGTCGAGCACCAGATGCAGCCAGGTGGCCGCTTTCAATCCGAAGGTGACGGGCACGGCGTGCTGGGTCAGGGTGCGCCCGGCCATCGGCGTGTCCCGATGGCGCTGCGCGTGTTCGGCCAGTTTGTTGGCGCATGTCGTGAGGTCGTCGAGGATGCGGTCCATGGTCGCCGCACACAGCAGGGTCAGGGCCGTGTCCAGGATGTCTTGGCTGGTGCTCCCGCGGTGAACATACTCCGCGGCGGACGGGTCGACGGACCGGACCGCGGCGGTGAGCTCCGCGACGAATGCCACGACGGGGTTGGCGGTGTCGCGCACCCCGGCGGCCAACGCGGCGGGGTCGATGTGTGCAGGCACGGCGGCGGCCCTGATGGCCACCGCCGCGCCCGCGGGAATCACGCCTAATTCGGCCTGCGCCTCGGCCAGTGCGACTTCGGTCGCGAGCATCGCGGTCAGCAGCGCCTCGTCGTCGACCAGGTCGGCCGCACCCGTGGCCGCCCATGCGGGCGCCAGAATTCCGTAGTCGGTCACGCTGATATCTCCCTCAGGTGGTCGGTCGCCACCCGCAGGCTCGACCGGGCGATGGCGTCGGCGTCGCCGAGGATCACGGAGTTGACGCCGGGACGGATGCCCGCCGCGGTCACCCAGTGCACCGACTCGGTGGGCACGCCGAATGCGAAGCGCCGCGGATGCGCACGATCGTGCGCATCGAGCACCCGGTAGGGACGACGGGTGACGGCGACACCGCCGGCGACCCAGTGTCCACCGCCGCGGATCGGAATCCGGTGCGGCCGGCATTCGCCCCGGTCCAGCAGCGTCCGCAGCAGGGGATCGGCGGTGCGATGCAGGTCGGTTTCCGGCAGGCGTGCCTCGATCAGCGTCGCGGCGGTCACGGTGAGGTCCGGGCAGGTTCGCGAGCGTGCGATGAACTGCCCGTCCGCGCAGTCGACCTGCAGGTCCGGGCCGAGCACCTCGAGCACACCGGCATCCATCAGGGCGCCGAACTGTTCGATGCGTTCGGCGGGCGGGCCGATCGACAGGAAGGCGTTCAACGGCATGTACCACCGCTGCAGCTCGTCGCGGTAGGAGTCGCCGGACAGGCCGCCGTGGTCCACCAGGAGCCGGATCTCGTTGCGCAGGTCACGCAGGACATCCATGGCGGCCTTGCGCGGGCCGGTCACGTTGCCCTTTCCGGCCTCTCGGACTTCGGCGTCCAGATACGACCGCAGCCAGCCGCGGAACGTCGTCGTCGAGGACACGTCGGCGTCGCTGAAGGGTGCCGCGATCCTCCGCCAGTCCCAACCACTTTCGGCATCGATGTCGAACTTGGCGAGCACGGTGCGCTGAGCCTCGCTCTCCTCGATCGCCAGGGGGTCGCCGAAGATCGGCACCACCGCCGGTTCTGCCGCGGCGAACAAGTTGGTGAATTCGTCTGCGTCGCAGATGCATCGACGCTCACGAACCAAAGTCGCGTAGTACACCGTGCGGACTTCCTGATCGATCAGCGGCCAGATGTCCCGGCGGAAGTCCGCAGGCGAGCCGGCGTCGGCGCGAGCCCGCAGCCGCTCGATCACCTCTGAGGTGACGTAACGGGGTGTGTGACGGCCGAACGACCCCTTCTGGTTCTTGCCGCGAGCGTGGTAGGGCACACCACGCCGAGAGCCGACCACCAGGCGGGGTTCCCGGCCGGACGGTATGTAGGTGAGGGTGCCTTCGGCGTCGCGCACGAATGTGCCGCCACGACCAATGGTGAACAGCGCCATGTAGTCGAAGAAGTTGAGGCCCATGCCCCGCACGATGACGGGCTCGCCCGCGGGGATGGCGTCCAGTGACACGTCGGCCGGATTGCTGGGTGGGATGTATCGCAGGTCGTTGTGGTCCGCGAATCGACTAAGCGCTGTTTCGACGTCGCCGAGATGATGCGGCATATGACCGAGCGACAGCACTACCGACTGCAGGTTGTCGATGACCTCCCCGGTGTGTAATTGCACTTCCTGCAAACCATCTGGTGTGTCGCGAACGTCGACGGCGGTCGCCTGATGCGATACGAAGCTGACGGCCGGCGGCGCGGTCCAGATGATGCGGTCGCGCGCCCACTGCAGGTAGCTACCGTAGAACGGCCGCGACGGGTAGTCGTCAGGACCGAGCGTAAGAGCCTCGGCGCGAACAGCTTCCGGGACGCTCGGACTGCCGATCAAGGCGATCGAGCGGGCCCATTCGTAGAGACTCGGCCCTGGTACCACGGGGCCGGCGCAGTCGACGCTGTCGTCGACGAAGATGGTCACCTGGCAGGCCACCGTGTTCATCAACAGCACCCGATCCTGGGTGCTTCGCCATACCTGGCTGCCGTCGAACACATGGGGGTCGATCAGGTGGATGACGAGTTCCTGCCCGGGCGCCAGAAGCGAATCGGCGTTGGCGCACAGTCGTTCCGCGACCGACAAGCCGCGTGGGCCGAGCCCGACGATCGCGGTATGCAGTTGCTCAGTGAACACTGGGCACCCCGCTCATCTGGCGGCCGAGCGCCGTCGCCACGGGAGCGAGTCGGGCCATCACCTCGGCGAATTCGTAGGGCAGCAGTGCCTGCTTGCCGTCGCACAAGGCCTGCTCCGGTGCGACGTGGACGTCGATGATCAGCGCGTCGGCGCCGGCGGCGATCGCGGCCAGCGACAGCGGTGCCACCAGGTCGGGGTGTCCGCCGGAATGGCTGGGGTCCACCATCACCGGCAGGTGGGTGCGCTGCTTCCACAGCGCAACCGCGGTGAGGTCCAGCGTGAATCGTGCCGACGGCTCGAAGGTGCGAATACCTCGCTCGCACAGCACAACTTGGTCATTGCCCTCGAGCAGAAGGTATTCGGCGGCGGCGAGGGTCTCTTCGACCGTGCAGCCGAAGCCACGCTTGAGCACCACCGGAAGGCCGCTCTGTCCCGCGGCGGTCAGCAGCACGAAGTTCTGCATGTTGCGCGCACCGATCTGCAGTGCGTCGACCACCCCGGCGAGCCGCTTGACGTGCTCGGGATCGATCACCTCGGTGACGACGGGCAGGCCGGTGCGCTCCCTGGCCTCGGCCAGCAGCTCGAGGCCGTCCCACTGCAGGCCCTGGAAGGAATGGGGCGAGGTGCGGGGTTTGAAGACGCCGCCTCGTAGGCCGACGGCGCCCTCGGCGGCGACGATGGCCGCGGTGGCCAGCGTCTGTTCGGCGGATTCGACGGCGCACGGTCCGGCGATCACCGCGACGGAACCGTCGCCGATCGTCGTCGGCCCGAACGAGACCTGGGTCCCGCTGGGGCGCAGTTCCCTGCGGCCCAGCCAAGCCTCACTGTGCTTGGCGACCCGGTGGGTCGGCGTCGGAAGCGCTGGGCTTGCGGTGTCGATGAGGTCCGCGTCGGCTACCGAGAGGACGTGGGCGTCGCCGAGGCGGTACAGGTCGGCGGCCGAGCCTTTCGAAGAGAAGTGCTGAATCCACCCCTCGACGCCGGCGCGAGTAACAGCTTCGTCGAACACGAGCAGTGTGTCTGTGGTCATGACTCAAATGCTCGCTGCCAGGGCGTTTGGGCGTAATCGCCTGCGCTACCAGAAAATTCCATGCGCCTGGATAGGTTTTCCTACCCCCGGGGTAAGGACGGGAGTCAGACTTCAGAGCGATAATTCCCGGGATTCATCGCGCTGAGTTCTGACGCAACGACCATGCGCGCCTGGTTTTCTCGATGATCTCGGCTCGACGATGACCTGCGACCACCCGGATCATCCGCCATCCGAGGTCGTGAATGAAGTCGGACCGGATGATGTCATTGGTGTAGGTGTCGCGGCTGGTTCGATGGTGCTCACCGTCGTATTCGACGGCGAGCATCATGTCCTCCCAGCCCATGTCGAGGTAGTACCGCGGGCGGCCTTCGCCCGGACCGTACAGCGGGATCTGAGTACGCGGACGCGGAAAGCCGGCTTCGATCAACAACAGCCGCAACCAGGTCTCCCTGGGCGATTGCGCTCCTGCGTCCATGAGATCGAGGACTTCCGGGACGCGCGGTACACCGCTGAGCCTCGGGTGGCGCGGCAGCAGATCCAGTACGTCGTCTTTCCTCGACCAATGCGCGGCGTTGGCGAGAGCATCCAGGCGCGCCACCGCTTGTCGTATGGTCCCGCGTCGCGCGAGGTCGAAAGCGGTGCGCGGCAATGTCGTCACTGGCAGTCCATGCAGGGTCTGCACCTCGTCATCGAGGAGAGTTTCGTCGCGCGTGATGATGCCGTGGGGTGATTTGTTGTTGGGATAGTTGAGTTCGATCGGCGTCTTCCGTGCGTCGACCCATTTAGCTCCGTGTAGCGCCGATGCCGCTACCCCGGTGACAACTGCTCGTCGACGCGACCAGAGGAAGGCCGCTAGCGCGAGGTCTTCGATCGAAAGTGGCCCGCGCGCGTACACGTCGGGGAAGACGCGCTGATAGTGCGCACGAAGTTGGTATTTCGTCACCTCACCCGCAGCCACCGACTCACTGCCGACGAACACACGCTGCATCAGCGAAAGTGTGATGGAGGCTGTGGATAGAGGTGTACCTCCATCCACAGCCCGTCCGTCCAGACGTCAGAGCGATGATTGTGCGGATTCCTCGCTCTGAGGTCTGACTCGAACGCAGACCGCCTCGCGCACGCGCGCCTCGATCTCGTCCAGTTCGGCCATGCTCGGCGCATCGATGAAGAACGTGACCGCACGGTCGTCGGAGCTTCGGATGGGGCCGAGTTCCGCGCCGATGGGCTCGTAGACGAGGACCGCACGCAACGCCGCCGGGGCATCGGCGGCCAGCGGGGGGATGTCAGGCCAGGGATTGCCGTCGTCGACCCACCGGGGCTCGACGCCGGGCCAGTCGACCGTGACGTCGACGAGCGTCCCGGGCTCGTGCGCGACGTACACCTGGCGGGCATAGCGCCGGGCCGCGGGATAGTCGGCAGGCTCGCCCAACGCGATCCGCAGAATCTCGGGCTCCATCGGCCGGCCTGTCGCAAGGCGGTACAGCACCATGATGCCGTCGCCGGGAGTGCGCGCGGCAACCTCCATCAGCCGGGGCGCGCCGCGATCATCGAGCCGCCACTCGGCGTGGGTGATGCCGTTCTCGACACCGAGCCGGTCGAGCATCTCGATGTTGGCCCGCTGCACCGCATCCCACGCGCCGTCGCGGGGAGCAGGCACGGTGTGGGCCATCTCGACGAAATATTGCGAGTCGACGTCGGTCGTCTCCTTGCGGGTGATCGAGGAGAACAGCGTCTTGCCATCCTGGGTCAGACTCTCCACCGAGTACTCCTGCCCTCCGATCATCTGCTCGACGAGGATGGTCTCCTCCGCCGGATAGCCGGCCAATCGCGCGGTCAACTCGGCGTGGTCGTGCACCAGCTGGACACCCTCGCTGGAGTGCCGCGTGGCCGGCTTGACGACGGCGGGGAAGGGGACGGTTCCATGTTCGACGCCATCGCGCGTCCCAGGCGGGATCAACATGCACACCGGACTCAGATCGGGCAGGTACCAGCGCTGCAGGTACTTGTTGCGGCAGGCGCGCGAGGCCCGCAAGCCGGGGAACGGCAGACCGAAGTAGTCGGCGAGCAGGCCGGTCGGCTCGACGAGTGTCTCCCCGACCGCGTAGATGCCGACCACGTCGTAGTGCTTGCGCCAGCGCTCGGCGTGTTCGATGACCCCGGGGAGGTAGGAGCCTTCGCTGGCGACCGACCCGTCGACGAAGGCAATCTCGTCGATCGCAGCGATGGGGTGGGCGGGATCGTCACCGTGCGAAAGCACATACGAGCGCGAGATCGCGGGCGTGACCACCAGAACCTTGAGGTCGCGGCTGCGCAAGTCGTCGATGTAAACCGAATCTCGGCAGACGACGGGCAGGTACCCGGTCAGGATGAAAGCGCGAGGCTTCATGATGCGTTCCTTTCTGAAAGAGCGGCGACGAGTGTGCGCTTCATGCGGACGGTCGGCGTACTGGACGGCGGCAGCGGGGCCGCGACCCGCGGGGTGTTCGCCTCGAGCCGCAGCACTCGGCTGCCGATCCGCACGGACATCCCGGGGAGCCACATCGTCGGCTTCCCCGGTGCGATCCGTGTCCATACCGTCTGCCCGCCCAGTCGGATGGCGACACCGTTTCTCGACTGGCGGTCGATGATGTACACCCGCCCGCCGATGCGACGGATTTCCAAGTGGGCGCGGGACATCCCGTTGGCGCGGACGTCGATCCGGATGGGACGTAGCCCGTTCAGCGGAGCGTCGCCGTGGCTGGGGTCCCGGCCGACCACACAGTCCCGATCGAGGACGAATCGTGAATCATCGTCGAGGACAACAGAGTCGAGCGGCCTGCGAATCTGCACGGTCGTCTGCGGGAACGGTGACTGCAGCCGGGCGGGCAGCCGGACCGCGACCAGTCGCACGGTGGCCGGTTCGGCGTCCTGCTCAAGGACATCCTCCGTCGTCGGGAAGGGCCGGCTTCGGATCGCCCACCGGACGATGGGTACGGTCGCCAGGCCCGCGGCGGCGAGCATGCCGCCGAGGAGTAGCCAGCCGACCTTGCCGATGTCCAGGCACAAGAAGCCGAGCACCGCGGGCGCCACCGCGAATGCGGCGCCAAGGCCCATGTCCTGCAGGCCCACGTACTCGCTCTGCGCGTGTGCCGGGGCCAGCTCGAAACTCAGCGCGAACACCGCTGCGGCGTGGCACATTTCGCCGACGGAGTGGACGCCCACCGCCGCAAGCAAGATGGCGGCGGAGGCCCACCCGGGCAGGCCTGATGACACCGCGACGCCGCCGCAGGCGATCAGAAAGACCAGGCCGGCGATGCGCATGGCGGCAGCGCCCTGCTGCACTGTCTTGACCTTCCGGCCGACCCACACCTGCAGCGCCACAACGCCCACCGTGTTGACGATCAACACGGCGCCGACCATCCAGCGAGGCGCGTTGGTCTCCATCGCGATCCACAGCGGGAGTGCGAAGGTGATGACCGCGTACTGCAGACTCATCACCCCGTTGAGGATCGTGTAGGCGATGAACGGTTTGTCGCGCAGTGCCACCCCGGGCCGCGTTCCGGGTGGCGCGGGCAACGGCGCGAAGTGCGGAAGCTTGACGCACACCCAAGCGCCGATCAGGAAGGTCACGGCGTTGGCGATGAACAGCACCTGATAGGCGGCCAGGCTGTTCAGCGTCAGCGCCAAACCCCCGACGGCGGCGCCGATCCCGACGCCGGCGTTCTCGATGGCCCGCAGCTGGGATCGGTAGGCCGCCGCGCCTTCCCCGCCGACGCGGCGGATGAGTCCGCCGCGCGACGCTCTCGACGCCGCGGTGGCCAGCATCTCCACGACCGTCACTGCCACGAACATCCAGATGTGGGTGACGAAGACGTAGCCGACCATCGTCGCCGCCAGCACGACCAGGCTCAAGGACGCGACCCCGCGGGGTCCGCGGCGGTCGGCCAGATGACCCATCGGCACACCGGCGAACAGGCCGATCAATCCGGCGACGGCCAGCCACAGGCCGACCTCCGTGACCGAGAGCCCCAGTCCCTCAGTGAAATACAGGACCGACGACGTCATGAACATGCCGGTGCCGATGTTGTAGATCCCGGTGCCCAAGCCCAGGCGGCGACGTGCGCCGGGCTCGGGCACCAGGCTCGACAGCCAGTTCCCCATGATCACGCCACTTCGCTGACGCGCTGGTCGGTCATGAACGCGGCGACGGCACGGTTCGCCGGGGACGCGCACATCGACAGGTCGCCGTAGCGCTCCCGCAGTTCGCGCTTGAGCACCTTGCCGGTGACGCCCACCGGGAAGTCCTGTGGGGTCAGGGCGACATCGAGCACTGCGATGCGGGGATGACCCGCGTTCGCCAGCACCGCGTTGGCCTCGGCCAGCAGGCGTCCCGCCTCAGACGGTGACTCGTCGGTGATGATGACGGCGACCGGAACAATCTGCTCGCCGTGGCGGCCGGCGACGACGGCGCAATCGGTGATGCTGCTGATCTCGCTGAGCAACATCTCCTCCATGAGCACCGAATAGCCGGTGCCCTCGGCGGTTTCGATGGCGTCCTTCGTCCGGTCGACCACGAAGTAGTTGCCGTCGACGTCCTGGTACACCAGGTCGCCGGTCAGCCAGTAGCCGCCGAGCTTGGAGCGGTAGGTGGTGTCGGAGTCGTTCCAGTACCCGGCGGTGATGGACGGTCCTTTGGCGCCGAAGAAGCCCACTTCGCCGACGGGTGCCTTGCTGCCATCGGCGCGCAGCACCGCGACTTCGGCGACGGGATCAGGCTTGCCGATGCGGCGGTCGGCGCGCTCCGAGGCCAGTGTGCGTGGCTGGACCACCAGACCCCAGCCGAGCTCGGTCGTGCCGAAGCGGTCGTAGAAGGTGGGGGGCTCCTGGTCCGGGCTGCGCTTGGCCAGGATGGCACCGATGTGCGCCTCGTGGATCGCGTCACCCATGTTGACCCAGTAGTCCACTGAATCGACGGCACCGGCAGGTGTGTCGAGTGCCGCCAGCTCGGAGTAGGCATGGGCGAATGCCATGACCCCCTTCGGGCGGTGCAGGTGCACGGCCGCCGTCAGCTCTTCACCGGTCGGGTCGTACAGCGCCACCAGCGGCGTGCCGGCCAGGATGGAGTAGGCGGTGTACACGATGCACCCGAGATGCGACTGCGGTTGGGCGGTCATCATCCGCTCGTTGGCGGGCTCGACATAGTTCTGCAGACGGAAGCGCGGCCCGGCGACGCTGGACGCGTGAGTCTGTGTGACAGCCTTAGGAATTCCCGTCGTGCCGGACGAATGCATGATCGACACCGGGTCCTCCGGTGCGTGCTTGAACCGCCAGGCGTCGGGCAGAGCGGCCGGAGCGGGGGCGGGCACGTCCTCGGCCAACTGGACCCAGCGCAGGCCGTCCAGGGATTCGAGGCCTTCCTCGATCCGCGCGAGGCGATCCAGGTCGGTGTAGATCCCCACCGGCGTGGTGCGCGCGCACAGGCCGAGCGCGAGTGCGGGCGATGCCTTGCTGTTGATGAGCACGCCGATGGCGCCCAACTGGGCCAGCGCATTGAGGTGGATCGTGTAGGCGAAGGTGTCCGCCATGTAGAGCGCCACCCGGTCACGCGGGCCGACGCCCTTCTCGTGGTACCACACCGACCAGCTCTGGGTGAGCGCGTCGAGCTGGGCGAGCGTGAACTCCGTCTGCTCCTCGCCCGCGGTGTTGATCACCGGCCGGCCGGTGCGGATGAACGGGATGTGCGGGTCGGGGTGCACGGCCATGGCCGTGGCCAGCAGGTTGCCGCCACCGAGCTCCGGCATTGCGGCGAGGCGGGAGCGTTCGGCGGGTGTCAGCAGTGCGTGAGTCGTCATAGCCATTGAAGTAACTCCTTGTCGTTGAGAGTGATTGAGGGATTCAGAGTCCGAGGGCCCGGGCGGCCGTCTCGAGGTGGTGCTGCTGGTGAAGGGCGGAGACGCCGAAGCGCATCAGCCCGGTGCCTTTGGCGACCGTGGGATAGAAGGCGGGCAAGACCAGGACGCCGGCCTGCTTCAACCGGCGGGCCGCGGCGAACGCCTCGTCCTCGCTGTCGAACAGCGCGCCGCGAACGGGGGACCGCAGTCCGGCGTTGACCAGGCGTCCGCTGGTCAGCCGGTCGAACTCGGCGGCGTTGTCCCAGAGCTGCTTCTGCAGCTCGGCCACCTGACCTTCGATGTGCAACCATGCCGCGGCGACGTTCGCGGCCAGCATCGGGACCATGATCGAATGCCCGAACACCAACGGGTTGGCAAACTTTCGCATGACCTGCATATCGTGTTCGCTCGGCACGACCACGAAGCCGCCCGCGCCGCCGAAGGCCTTCGACAGCGAGCCGGCGAGCATGACGTTGTCGGGCAGAATGCCGCCGAGCGCTTCGAACGCGTAACCCGCGCCGAGGCGGCCTTCGATCGAAACGCCATGGGCGTCATCCACATACAGATGCCCGCCGCACGGTTCGAGGATCGCGAGCATCGACGCGACGTCGATGAGACCGCCCATCGAGCCGACGCCGTCGACCAAGACGATCGGCGTCCGGCCGCTGGCCGCGACCTCGCGGACCGCGTCGGGTAGTGCCGTGGGGTCGGTCATGTCGAAGCGCCGGGTCGGCCCGATCTGCTCGAGCACACCGCGGATCACCTGAATGGAGGCGTGTGCCGTCTTCTCGACGAGGAACGCGACGCCGGCCTCTGCCACGGGATAGCTGGGCAGGGCACCGGCGCCCAACAGCGGCAGTACGCCCAGGTGGACGTTGCTCACCGAGGTGAAGGCGGCCACCTTTGCGCCGCAGTACATCACGGACAGAAGGTCTTCCAGTTCGAACAGGTAGGGCGGCCGTCCCCGGTTGCGGGAGGTCGAGAAGTGCAGCCCGAACCGGCCCATGGCCTCGGTCGCCGCGGCGATCAGGTCGGGGTGCGACTCCAGTCCGAGGTAGGAGCACGACACGAACTCCACAGCCTGGCTGCGGTCGGCCAGTATGACCTGCTTGCCGGTCCGGGCGGTGATGACGTGCCCGGTAAGTCCTTCGGCGAAGGCGCGGTCGAGTGAGTCCGAGGTCTTGCTGACGCGGGATGCGACCCAGTTGGGCCGGCTCATGAGTTCTGTCATGTGAATGTCTCCTTCTGAACGTTGGTTGTCATGGCACGCAATGCTTTTGCGCTGCGTTCGCGGTAGGCGCCCCGCAGGGGCCCGAGGACCCCGCTGAGACGGTCGAGCAAGTCTCCGAATGCCGCGGGGTCGTCGCTGTCGACGACATCCGCGAGCTGCGACACCCCGCGCGACAGTGCGCGGCGAGCCGCCGGGGCATAGGGGTTGGCCGCCTGCACGTCCCAATACACCTCCGGTGCACCGGAGGTGATGCGGGCCAGCAGTGACAGCAGCGCGGCGTGCGGTGGCGGTGCGATCCGGTCCAGGTCGGCGATGTCGACGTTCAATTCGGCCAGCGCAGCACCGAACGCGATCACCGCGGCGTGGGTGAGGGCTTGGGTGGCGGCCGAGAGCCGGTCGTGTTGGTCGGCGGTCACGTTCTCCACGCGGGCACCCCATTCTTCGATCAGGTTGAGTAGCGCTCGCCCGCGCTTGCCGTCGCGTACCACTACCGAGGCCACCGGGTGGCCGGCAAAGCCCAAGGCGGGTGCGAACATCGGGTTGAGGCTCAGTGCCTCCACCTCGCCGGAGATCATCGTGACCTCCTGCAGGGCGCGGACCACGGTGGACTTCACCGATGACGTGTCGACGATCAGGGCGTCCGGTCGTACCGTTCCGACCAGCCGGCCGATGGCGACCAGTGCCGCCGGCTCGGGGACGCAGAGCAGCACGGCCTCGGCGCTGCGGACGACGTCGGCCACCTCGGCGCCGGGGTCGCTGATATCGCCGCGCACGAAGCGCGTGACCTGGTGGGTCGGCCGGGGGACGGCGTGGTCGACGATGACGACGTCGTTGCCGGATTCGGAAAGGTGCTCGGCGAACGCCGATCCCACCGCTCCTGAGCCGCCGGCGATGACGACGCGCCCGATCGTTCCGGTCATTTCGAGCTCTCCTGCCGTCCGGTCGCGGCGAGGGCGGTCATCATCGCCCTGGACTTGACGACGGTCTCGTCGAACTCGCCGTCCGGGTCGGACAGGGCGACGACCGCGCCGCCGACGCCGAAGCTGACTCGCCCGGAATCGACTACCAGGGTGCGGATCACGATCGACAGGTCGCTGGCTCCGGAGAGCGAGAACCAGCCGAGTGCACCGGAATACACGCCGCGGGGGCCCTGCTCGAGTCGGTCGATGATCTCCATCGTGCGGACCTTGGGGGCGCCGGTCATCGACCCGCCGGGGAAGGCGGCGCGGATGCAGTCGACGGCCGAACGGCCCGGGGCGAGCGTGCCGCGGATCGTGGAGACCAGTTGGTGCACCGCAGCGTAGGTCTCGACGTCGAACAGCTTCGGCACGTGGACCGAGCCCACCGAGCAGACGGTGTTGAGGTCGTTGCGGAGCAGGTCGACGATCATGAGGTTCTCGGCGCGGTCCTTCGGGTTGTCGCGCAGCTCGGCCACGAGGGCCCGATCTTCGGTGGCGTCGGCGCCCCTGGGCCGAGTTCCCTTGATGGGCTTGGCTTCGACGGCTCCGTTGAGGTCGATCGACAGGAACCGCTCCGGGGATGCGCTGAGCACCGCCACGTCACCGAAGTCGAGCAGCGCACCGAAGGGGACGGGGCTGACCCGGCGGAGGTGTTCGAAGGTGGGCAACACGTCGATCTGCGTGTGGACGGTGACCATGTTGGTCATGCAGATCTCGTAGGACTCACCGGCGTTGATCTCGTCGAAGCACTCGTCGATCCGCTTGAGGTAGGCGGCCCGGTCGTGCCGGAGCTCGACGTTCATGCCGATATCGGGATCGGTCATCGCCGGGCCGGACAGGGTGAGCTTCGGAGCCGGAACGGTCGGAGCGGCAGGAAGAGAAGCCAGGGTCTCGGCGGTGGTGGCCAGCCAGGTCTCCGCCTGGGCGGCGCTGTCCATAGAACCCGAGATTGACAGGGCGAGCAGATAACTGGATTGTGTCGCGTGGTCGAGGACGAGGGCCCGGTCGGCGAACAGCAGGGCGGCGTCCGGTGTGTCGGACTGGTGGGCGTCGGTGCCGCCGGTCTCTGCCTTCAGCTCATAGCCCAGATAGCCGATGTAGCCGAGGTTGAACTCGAAGGGCAGGCCGTCGGGCGCCGGCACCTCGCGGGCGCGCAACTGATCGTCGAGGTAGTCGAAGAACGGTTGCCGAATGCGCGCAACGGTCCCGTCGGATCGGCGAACGACGACCTGGCGGTCGGCGACGCTGTACGTGACGTGCTCGGCGAGCGGGCCCTCACCGTTGCCCATGATCGAGAAGCGCGACAACCCGTCGACCACCGAGCTGCTGTCGAGCCAGAATCCCTGCTCGCCGTCGGCGAAGAGGGAACGGTAGGCCGCGAGCGCCTCGGGGTTGATGTCGAGGTGTTGCACGTGCAGGTCGTAGTGGGGACGTTGGGGCTCGGTGTCCGCCGCGGGGGCAGCGGCGGACGCCGAGTGGTCCGCGGCGAGGGTGAAGAAGTTGGCCAGCAGGTCGTGGCCGTGGGTGCTGCTGATCGATTCGGGGTGGAACTGCACGCCCCACAACGGAAGTCGACGGTGACGCACGCCCATCACTACGCCGTCCTCTGTCCACGCCAGCTCCTCGAGGTCGTCGGGAAGCGATGTGACAGCCAGCGAGTGGTAGCGCACGACGTCGTACGGCGAAGGAATACCGGCGAACAGGTCGACACCGGTGTGGCGGACGGGCGAGATGCGGCCGTGCATGGGCTCGGGAGCGTTGACGACCTGACCGCCGAAGAGGTGGCACAGGCCTTGGTGGCCAAGGCAGACGCCGAGTACCGGCAGCCCACTGTCGAGGATCACGCGGGCGCTCACACCGAAGTCGCGATCGTTGTCGGGCCGGCCGGGGCCGGGGGAGATGACGGCGGCGTCGAACTGGTCGAATCGCAGCTCCGCCCAAGGGGTGTCGTTGCGGACGACGGTCGGCGGTTGCCCGACCACTTCGCCGATCAATTGGTAGAGGTTGTAGGTGAACGAGTCGTAGTTGTCGACCAGCAGGACGCGCATCAGGCCGCGCTCCCGTCGAGGTCGGCGTCGATGATCAGATCCTCGATGCGGCAGGTTTCGGCGATGATCAGGTCGTACAGCTGCTTCATGAAGGTCCGATCCAGACCGGTGGCGTCGGCGAACTGGGCCGCGCGCTGCTGCACCATACCGATTCGGTGGGGTTGCATCATCGGCACGCCGTGCTCGCGCTTGTAGTGGGCGATGCTGCGGCACACGGCGACCCGTGCACCCAGTGACGCAAGGAATTCCACGTCAATCCGATCCAGCTCGGCGCGGAGCATCTCCAGAGTGCGTTGGTGTCTCATGACTCGATCTCCCTTCAAAGAACTTCCGTTAACCAGTGATTCCGTGCTGGTAGAGGACCGGCACCTTGCCTCGTTGCGTGCGCGCGAACTGATCGATGCCCGCCCGGTGCACCTGGAAGTCCAGGCACCGCTGGCTCACGATCACCTCGTGGATTTCGTGGGCGTGGCGCAGCGCCGATCGCGCCGCCTCTGTGGTGAATGCGGCTGGGGCGGAATGTGATACGAGCAGGCGCACCCGGTAGCGGTGGCCCTCCCACACGACCTGGAATTGGCAGTCGCTCGGTTGGGTGACACCGAGTGTCCCCAGGGCTGCCAAGAGGTGGTCACTGGAGAACGTGATCGTGTCGACGGTCATCGAGTTCGGCATGCGGCCAAGGAGTTTGATCGAGCGGGCCGCACTGCCGCAGGCGCATGCATCGTTGAGCAAGACACCCCGATCGCCGAGTCGATAGCGCAGCAGCGCCATTCCCGACGTCGTCAGGGGCGTGACGACGAGCTCGCCCGGCGTTCCCGGCGGCACGGGCCGGCCGGCCTGATCGACGACCTCCAGCACGTTGGCGTCTTCGTGGAGGTGATGCACCCCCGCCGTCTGGTGGTGGCACTGGTAGCCAAGGGGACCCGTCTCGGACGTCGAGTAAGCCAGCGATCGCACGGTGAGATCCGGTGCGGCGGAACGCACTACACGCTCCCGCTCAGCTCCCAGCGATTCGCCGATGAACAGGAAGTTCCGCAGCGGCAGGTCCCCGGCGCCAGCCAACAACTCTGCGCCGTAGGCCGGTGACGCAACCAGGGTGTCGATCCCATGGGCGTCGATGACTGCCGCGGCGTCGGCGGTCGCGGTCAGCTCACCCATGGCGAACGACAGCGCAGGCAGCGCCCGGGTGATGTCCTGGACAAACAGGAACGCGCCGTTCAGGTCGCCGGGGTACAGGCAGTTGGCGACGCGGCTCGGCACTGTCTGCAGGGCGGCGCGCACCCCGCGCACACCGAGATGTCCGACCCGGTCGGTGAAATCCCAGGAGTGGTAGAGGACCTTCGGTCGGCTGGCCGTCCCGCTGGAGCGCAGGACGAGCCCAGGGCTCTGGTCGAAGAGAAGCTCAGTCGAGTGCGGGGGGCAGCCCGCGGAGAGATCCGCAGCCGCCAGCAGTGGCAGGCAAGCGAGATCGTCGGCCGTGGCGGTGGGTTCCAGGACCCCGAGTCCCGGGAAGCGCCGCGACACGGCGGTGGACTGGTGTGCGGCGCTCAGGGTGGCCCACAGATTCTGCTGTTGGGTTGCCTCGATCTCGTCGCGGGACAGCACGTCGAGGTTCTCGGCGAGGCGGATGCCTGCCACATCGCGGAACCGTGGCTCCGTCGCGCCGAGGGGCGCTGTCGCCGTGTGGGGCAGGTATGTGGTCATGACTCAAATGGTCGTGACCACGGCCTTCTGGCGTAATCGCCGCGAATACCAGATTCCGGCTGCCGATAGGGAAGGTTTTCCTATCCGCCGGGTAAGGGCCTGCCGTAAACGTTAGCGATTCCGCCCGCTGCCGCCCACCGCGCGCTTGCTGATGGTCGACTTCTGCGACGATGCGCGGCTCTGGCTTTTGTTGCTCGAGGCATTGGCGGCGCTGCTACGACTGGGTCGCTCGATTTCTGAGAATTTATCAGGAGAAAGGCAAAGAATCGTGCTTTGACCCGTGTTGTGCCACTCCTGTTAATCCGGGCGTAAGTAGTGAACTACTCCAATTTCGCGATTGCACATATTTGAGCGGCAACCGCCGCAAAAACCCTTCTCACGGCCTTTCCGGCGTGCTATCAATTCAGAATCGTCGTACACGTCAATAACTGGGGGAACAGTGGCAACTAGGCATAACGGTGGTCGGGGCTCGGCTCAGCACATCGGCAGGGTCGGAGCGTTGGCCGTCGCACTTGGTGTGGGTGGGTTCATTCTTGCTCTGCCGGCAGTAGCCGATGCGGACACCGGCACCGGGAATTCGGGAAAGACGACGTCCTCGGCACCGTCGAAGGCGGGACCCAAGGCGAGTGGCGCCGTCTCGTCCAAGCGAGCACAGGCCGGGCGCTCGACCGATGAACTTGCCACTGCGCCAAAGTCACTCGGAACATCACGCCGTGTTCGCGTGGACTTGCCGGGCGGAAGCGGAGACTCGCTGACGTTGGCGGCGTTGGCTCTGCGCCGTGAGTCCTCGACCAGCAACGGCGCGTTGGCTCCGGCAGCGACGGTGACCACCGGAGAACCGGCCACTTCGGCGGCGGCGCTGCCAGCCGCAGCCGGCGACGCCGCGACGTGGAATGGCCAGATCGCGCCGGCCCTCACCAACTTCATTAAGACAGGTATCGGCTACGCCGGTCTGGACACTCAGCGCAAGGCTCTTGTCGACGCCGTGTTGCCCACCATCGTCGACGTGCTGGGTGCCGCATACACCCAGGGCCCGGTCAACAGCGCTCTGACTAGCCTGTCCAACAACCAAACGTTGTTGAACCTCGTCACCAGCCAGATCGAAACAGGCTTGACGGCAAACGGATTGCCCACGGAGGCCGCGCACGTCGTCGGCCAGGCCGCCGGCTACCTGACGCAGAACATCTTGGGTAACACGGCTATCCAGAACGCCGTCGGCACTGTCGTACATGCGTTGAGTGTGGTGCCCAATGGGTCGACAACCGCAGCCTTCATCGCGACTTTGAACTCGCCGGGTTACACGTTGCAGGACTACGTCGGCCAGGTCACCCTGCAGAGCGCGCCGGCGGTCATCAAGAGTGTGCCCGTGGTCCTCGCTGACAGCGCCTTTCGCTCAGCGGTGTTCAGCACCATCAAGGGCGCCGCTCACGTGCTCGTCGGGCTCAGCGGCTGGAAAGAAGCTCCGTCGTCCGCGTGGGTGACGTTCATCGGTGATCAGGTCGAGCTGGCATTGGGAGACGGCCTGGACACCAACCCCGTGACCGCGGTCGTCGTCCTCGCGGGACGTGCTGCGGTAGAACACCTTCTGGGCTCCGCCGTGATTGTTGACGGCGCGTTGGGCACCGTCGAAACGGGGGTATCGACTTTCCTTGACTACGCGGGTGTTGGTACGGCACTGGCCAACGCCGCCAACTCGGTCGCGGATGCCATCGCCAACGGAACCGAGCAGCAGGCGCAGGCGGCGTGGGAGGCCGCGACGCAGGCGTTGCAGGCCAATCCCGCCCTTCACCTGGCACTCGGTCAATCACTCAAGGGTGCGGTGCAGTCCGTCATCGGTAATACCGGCGTCCTGAACGAGATCAGCGCGACCGTGGAGACGTTCCTCGCCTCGGTGACGTCCGACCCAACGATCCACGCCGCGCTCCTCGAGCAATTGGGTGCGCAGTACGGTAACGAGATCGTGGACGTGCTGAACGACCCGGCCGCGATGGACAAGTTGATCGGCTCGATCACGACGGCCCTGCCGAAGTTCCTGCAAGCGAAGGGAGTTTCGGACGCGCTCGGCGGCGCCGTCAACCAGGCCGTCCTCGCGGTGTTCAGCAGCGCGGATCCCAACGCTGCGTTGCAGGGCATTGTCGCTGAGCTGCAAGCGAATCCGGCGATCCAGGCGGCGCTGAAATCCGCCCTCGCCACTGCCGTGCGTGGCGTACTGAGCGTGCACGCGCTGGAAGACGCCGCCTCCAGAATCGCGGGCTACGCGGTCCAGGATTTCTTCGACTCGGCAGGGATCAACAACCCGACGGTGGAGCGGTTGGCGACTAACGCGTTGAAGTCCGTCGTGAGCTCGCTGCTGGGCGACGGGTCGGTGCGCAAGCTAGTCGGCAGCCTCGTCGGAGATCTGGCGTCGGGGACGCCGGGTGAAGATGTGGTGCGGTCCTTGGTGAATAGTGTGCTCGGGAGCCCAGGGCTGCAGCTCGCCATCGGTCAGGCGGTGGGCTCAGCAGTGGGTTCGCTGTTCGGCGGCGGCCCGATCGGCTACCTGGTAGGGCAGTTCGTGGGGATCCCGACCGGGCTCTTCATCGTCGTGAACGCGCTACCCCTGATGCTGGTGGTCCGCTCCGGCTTGCTGGACGGCCTGTTCGCCCAGATCGGCGGATTCGTTATGGCGCAAGCGCCGACGGGGGCGTGATCATGGGGGCGTGCGGACTCTGCTAGCCATTTCGTCCACCGCGCCCGGTTTTTCGACTGTGCTGTGTCGCGACTCGATTCGTCGTAAGTTGCACCAATGCGTCTTGAAAATCTGCGATCCGGCCGCCGCACGGTGCTCATCGGCAGCGGCGTCGGCTTGATCGGGCTCGTCGTTGCGGCGTGCTCGACAACCAAAAAACCGTCGGCTGCAAGCTCCACCGTTGAAGCAACGTCCGCGACCACCGCCTCGCCGATCGCGCCTGCCGCGCCCAAGGTCATCGCCAAGACCGCGCAGGTTCCCGTCGGCTCGGGAGTGATCATCGACGACATCGTGCTCACGCAACCGACGCAGGGGGTGTTCAACGGATTGTCGGCGATTTGCACCCATCAGGGATGCAAGCTGGACAAGGTAACCGACGGGACGATCGACTGCCCGTGCCACGGCAGCAAATTCAACCTCGACGGCACCGTGGCCAACGGCCCGGCGAAGCTTCCCTTGCCGACGAAGTCGATTTCGGTCCAAGGCGATTCGATCGTCCTCAACTGAACGAGCGCTCGATGAAGAGGTGATGGGGGCCGGCGCTGACATTCCGCTCCGGCCGGCCCTTCAGGCTCGTACGCTGAGCGGGTCAACTGCCTTCGCCAATCACGGCGACTGCGTCAGTGGAAGGCGGAACGTCATCGTGGGGACAAATACAACAAGATCGAGGGCGCTGCCCGTCGTGTTCGGAGGCGTGATCGTTGCTGCGATGGTTGGCGCATGCGGTTCGAATTCGGCGCCATCGGCCACCTCGTCCAGTGCCGCGTCGTCGGCATCGGCGACAACCAGCGCGGCGGCAAGCGGCCCGGCGCAGATCATCGTGCCCCTGGGCAACGAGCCGTCCGGAACCGTGACGCTGACCTGGGACCCGCAGACCAAATACATCACCGCGAAGATCGCGATGGTCGGTTTCACCCCGGGTAGCACGCACGCCATGCACATCCATCAGGGCACCTGCGACAAACAGGGCGATGTCTTGGTCCCGTTCCTCGACGTGACCGCCGACGACACCGGGAAAATCAACGACTCAATGCTGAGCGCGCAGCCCTCGAATACCGGATTGGTTGCGGGCACGCTCCTGAACATCCACCTTGCGCCGGCCAACGAGATGGGTGCACCGGGATCTCAGACGTACATGCCGATCTCGTGTGCCAATATCGACCCCGCGGCCGGGGCGACGCTCCAGATGGCGCCGCTGCCACAATTCGGCGATCACCCGCAGAGTCAGGCAATTCTGAACTACGACCCGGCGGCAAAGACGCTCACCGTGTCGGCCCGTGCCACTGGCCTTGTCGCCGGCAGTACTCACGCGGCGCACATTCACGCCGGGTCATGCGATTCACAGGGCAAGGTGGTCTACCCACTCAACGACTTGGTCGCCAAATCCGACGGCGTTGCCGAGACAACCACTGTCATCAAGGATGTGAGTCAAGCCCCACCGGCGTCCGGCTGGTACATCAACATTCATCTCGGCGAACACGACCAGATCGAAAAGGACGGCAAACCCAGCCTGCTGTTCGCGCCGATCCTGTGCGGCAACATCACCTAGTGACGCCGCGGCGGCGCCTGCTTCTTGCAGTCATCGCCACGGTGATCGTGAGCGTCGCCGGCCTGTTGAGTCCGTCCAGCGCGAGCGCCGACATCGGCGCACCGGACTCGTTTGTCGACCCGCTCGCTGAGGCTGCCGACACACCGAGTCTGAGCTGGGCTGCCTGCGATGACGGATTCCTCTGCGCGACAGCGGGAGTCCCGATGGACTACAACCTGCCGCATGGCGAACAGATTGACCTTGCGGTAATCAAGCTGCCCGCAACCGATCCGAGCAGGCGAATCGGTGCGTTGTTCATCAACTTTGGTGGTCCCGGCAATTCGGGTGTGGATCGGCTGCGTCTGCGGGCGAGGTGGCCGTGGCTGTTCTCCGATGAGTTGCGACAGCGGTTCGATCTCGTCTCCTGGGACCAGCGCGGGGTAGCCCGCAGCGCGGCGGTGCGCTGTTTTCCCGACGACGCAGACCAATGGCGGTATCTCGTACCCAGTCCCGGGCTGCCGGCTGACTCCGCAGCAGAGGACCAGCTCTTCGCCTGGGCGCAGGGCTTCGCCGACCGCTGCCGGGAGCGTGCGGGGTCGATCCTGGACCACACGTCGTCGGCCAACTCCGCGCGCGATCTCGACCTGCTGCGCCGCGCGGTCGGCGATCCGGCGCTGACCTATCACGGCATCTCGTACGGCACGCAGCTCGGCGCGATCTACGCCAACCTCTTCCCGGGCCGGGTGCGGGCGATGGTCTTCGACGGATCGATCGACTTCGTAGGAAACATCTCCGGTCACGGCTCCGACGGGACCACGGTTCCGCTGAACACCCGGCAGGGCGTTCCCGTCGGCACCGCGTCCGCCTTCGACGAATTCCTCAGGGACTGTTCGGCGGCCGGCCGGCGCTGCGCATTTGCCGACGGGGATCCCCGGACCAAGTGGGCGGCTCTGACCGACCGTCTTCGCAATTCGACGGTTGAGGTCTACGGCCATCCGTGGACGCTGGCGGAGATCGTCGCCTCCACGCTCGCGGTACCGGACAGTTATCGTGAGCTGGCGGAGGCGCTTCAACAGTTCTACGACACCGGCACTGCTGCACCGGAACTCGTCGCCGATATCGTTGGCACCAACCCGCCCCCGGTGGACGTCGAGCAGTTGTATCTGGGCAACCGTGAAGAGGCGTACAACGCCATCCAGTGCGCGGACAGCATCGTGCCGACCGACCCCGATTACTACCGTCGCGCATCGACCGCCGCAGCTAAGTCATCACCGGGCTTCGGGCGGATCTCGGTATTCGACACGATCCCGTGCGCGTTCTGGCAGGGCCACGACACCGACCGCTACACCGGCCCCTGGAACCGGCGCACGTCGGCGCCAATCCTGGTGCTCAACACCAGAAATGACCCCGCCACGCCGTTGGACGGCGCGTACGCGGGGGCCGCCGAGTTGTCTCAAGCCCGCGTAGTCGTGACCGAGGGCGCCGGACACACCAGCATGTACGTCGCGAGCACCTGCACCGAGCGGGTCAAACGCGACTATCTGTTCACCGCAACGCTGCCACCCGCCGGTACCTCGTGCGGTCGAGACCGCTCACCGTTCGACTAGTCCCTCACGCAGAGAAGCGAAACTGGCGATCAACGCCGTGACCTCATCGGCTCGATCGATCTGCGGATAGTGATCAGTCCCGGGCAGTAGCGCGACGGCGGCCTTCGGCACGTGGGCGCGGATCAGGTCGACCCACCCAGAGCTCTGGCCCGGTGAGAGCGACACCCGCACACGTGTCGCATCCATGGTCGTGCTCTGGATGGCGAGCAGCGGGACGCTGACCGCGTCGAGGGCGTTCTCGACGCAGCCGGCGTCCCAGCCGGCCAGGTTTGTGATCAGGGGCCTGCCCACCCCCGCGGGAAGCTGCAGCGCGCGATCGACGATGGCCCTGGCGAGTGCGGGGTCGCTCGACGGGAAGAACATGGATTCAAAGAACTGCCGCATGAATCGCGGGTAGCCATCGCCGGCGAGTTCATCGGCCATGGCCCGCTCGGCGGCCAGCGGATCACCCGCACCGATCCGGCTCCCGTCGACCAGCACCAATCCGCACACGGCGCCGGGCTGAATTCGGTTCGCCTCGAGGACCACCCGGCAGCCCATGCTGTGACCCACAAGGATCGCGGGCGGCAGCTGCAGCTCCGCCAGTGCTCGCACGACGCCGGCGCCATAGGCCGCGATCGTGCAGTCGGCAGGCACGCCCGGGCTCGACCCATGCCCGGGCAACTCACACACGACAACGGTGGTCCTGGGGGTCAACGCGTCGACCTGAGCGCGCCAGTCGGTCCCGTCGCACGCCAAGCCGTGCACGAAGACAAGCGGCGGCTCACCGGCACCGGTCTTGGTCATTTTCATGCTCGGAGGATGTGTCCCTCGTTGGCGGGCACGGTCCCGTCGAGCAGCGCGGTGTAGGTCTGCTCGACGGCGTGTCGACCCTGTCCTGAAACCACTGTCAGCCAGGGCTTCTCGTCATCGGTGACGGGTTCCATGAATGCCGTCCACGCCGCGGCCATCCGCTCCTGGAATGCGGCCGGGCCCCACTCCGCTATCCGCTTGCCGGCCTGATCGGGCGCGAAGAACAACACCGGCGCCGGACCGGGCAGCTCGCCGCCGCCGTCGAGCGCATCCCAATGCGTGGCTCCGACCAGGCAGCTGTAGGCCAACCGGTCGCCGAGCCTGCGATGTACGGCGCCGCGCACCGCGGGGTCACCGCTGAAGTCGACGTACACCGAGGCCGCCTCGGGCAGCGCCGTCGCGATGTCGTCGTAGAGCAGCACGTCGTCGTAACAGCCCAGCGCGCGGATGAATTCGGCGTTGGCGGGAGAGGTCAACCCGACCACCTTCACCGCACTGCGCCGCTGCGCCAGGCAGAACGCGGTGCCGTACGCCGTCTTGCTGGACGCACTCGACAGGATCACAGCCGACGCGTCGAAGTACCCTTTGTCGGCGAGGAAGTCGTCGATCAGGAATGCCGTGGCGAACAGGGGACGGAGCAACGCCTGCTGCGCCTCGCGGTCGGCCGCGTAACCCGGATCGGCGCTGCACCGCACGTACTGGTTGTAGATCGGGTGCAGGGCGCGCCGGTGTTCGGCACCATCGGTGAAACCACCGGGATGCACCCCCTCGGGCCGCAACACGATGTCGTCGCCGATCGGCCAGTAACCGTAGAAGCGCTCTCCGACTTCGACGCCAGGGCAGCGTGATTCGACAACGGATGCGAATCCCCACACCGGAACATGGCCGGTCGCGGGATCGCCCGTAGGAAAGAACTGCCAGTAGTTCATGGCGTCGCCGAGTGCCGCGTAGGTGATGTTGTTCGACGTCAGCGCGAAGGCATCGATGCGCAGTCGCACCTCGCCGTCGTCCAGGGCCGCCGTGGGTGACTCGGCCCACTGCGTGTTACGAAGATCGTTGCGTTGCACTACGAACCGTGCGGTCATCGATTGCTCACTTTCGTCATCTAGGTACACCCAATGCCAGCACTGCGGTGTCGTCCTCGACACCGGATCCGAAACTGACCAGCAGTTCCCGGATTTCGTCGATCAGCACGTCCGGTGTGGTCGGCGCTAGGGCGGTGGCGAATCTGCGCAGCGCCCCGTCGTCGTCGAATCGGTGTATTCCCTCGCCGACGCGCGCCTCGGTCAGGCCGTCGCTGTACAGCAGCATGGTGTCGCCGGGGGCCAGCCGCAGTGAGGCGTCGACGAACTTCGGCCGATCGGTCAGGCCGACCGCCATGCCGCCGGTGATGTCCAGATAGCTGGCCTCCCCGGAGTTCTCGAGTAGCAACGGCGGCGGATGTCCGCCGCTGGCCAACCGCACCACGAACCCGCCATCGCCCTGTGTGAGGGTGCCGAACACCACCGTGCAGAACCGGGGCGTCTCGTCGTCGGATTCCTGTGCCAGCACGGAATTCAGCCGGTGCAGCACGGTGATCGGGTCGGGATCGACGACGGCCGCGGTGCGCATCGTGTACCGCATCAACGACGTGATCGACGCGGCCTCCGGGCCCTTGCCGCAGACGTCGCCCAAGAAGAATCCGGACATGTTGGGCGACAACGGGAACAGGTCATAGAAGTCGCCGCCGATATCCTGCACCGAGGGCTGCGAGTGGCCGGCTGCGACGAGCCCCTCGGGCACGGACAGCGACGGCGGGAGCAGCGAGCGCCGCAAGGTGTCTGCCAACGACTGGGCGCGGGCCTGCTCGGATTCGGCGCGCTGGCGCTCGTCGAGCAGGGCGCGTTCGTAGGAGCGTCGGTCGCGGGCATCCTGGATCGCGACGCGGAGCAACACCGGGCGTCCGTCGTCGTCGGTCTTGACGTTGGCGCTCAGGAAGACTGGCCGGCGAGATCCGTCCGCGGTCAGCAGCTCGACGCTGATTTCGTCGAGCTGCCCACTCATCGTCAGCATCGGCGCGAAGTGCGTTTCGAAGTGGATCCGTCCGCCAACCGTGAACAGATCTACGATTTGCTTGCCGCGCAACGCCTTCGGTGTGCTGCCCAGCCAGGAGGCCAGGGTGGCGTTGACCATGACGATCTGCCCGTCGGTAGTGGCCGCCAGTTGGCCGTTGGGCCCGTTCTCCCAGAGTTCTTCGATATCGGTCATGGGCCGGCAAATGCCGCCACGACCTCAGCCGTGGCGTCCGGCGCGCTGACGTGCGGGCAGTGGCCGGTGGCGTCCAGGGTGATCAACTGGGCGCCGGGGATGTGATCACGCACGTACGCGCCCACTTCCGGTGGCGCGATGGCGTCCTGGCGGCAGTCGACGATCAGCGTGGGCACCGAGACCCGCGCCAGGTCGGCTCGATTGTCGGCCAGGAACGTCGCGCGGGCGAAGACCTTCGCGGCCGCGGGATCGGTGCGGCAGAACGTCGCCGCCAGGTCTTCGCCGAGCTCCGGGCGGTCGGGGTTGCCCATGATCGTCGGGGCCATCGCCTGCGACCAGCCCAGGTAGTTGCTCTCCAGCGACTCCAGCAGCTCGTCGATGTCGTTGCGGGTGAAGCCGCCGCGATACCCGTCGGCGTCGATGTAGCGCGGCGACGGCGTGATCATCACGAGCTTGGCGAAGCGCGCCGGCGCCGCTGCGACGGCGAGCGCCCCGATCATGCCGGCCACCGAATGCCCGACGAACACCACATCCTTCAGGTCGAGCGCTTCGACGAGCTCGACCACGTCGTCGGCATAGCCGTTCAGTGACGCGTACTTCTCCGGATCCCAGGCCGCGGGCTCGGCGTTTCCCGACCCGACGTGGTCGAACAGCACGAGGTCGAAGCGGTCCCGTAGCCGCGCCGCCACCGGATGCCACAGTTGCTGGTCGCAGCCGAAGCCGTGGGCCAGGACCAGCGTCGGTCCGTCTGCGTCGCCCACGCGCGTGACGTTATTGCGGGTGGCGACATCCATCGGTTCATTGTCGCAGGGTGTGGGTCCGCCAAGGTGGCTGTTAGCGTCGCGGCTCGGATCTGGTCCGCTTGGCGGCGTACATGTCCGCATCGGCGCGGGCCAGCACGGCTTCGGCCAGATCGCGGCCGCCCACGACAGCGGCCCCACAGCTTGCTCCGATCTTGAGTGGCCCGACGCTGGTGATCATGTCCTGCTGCAATACGCCGACGAGCCGATCGCGCAGGCTGAACGGGTCGGGGGGATAGGTCGAGTTCGCCAGCAGGATCGCGAACTCGTCCCCGCCGATGCGCGCCCCGAGGTCATCGGAGCGACAGCTGGCGGCGATCCGCTGGCCGATCGCCCGCAGCACTTCGTCGCCGACCGCGTGCCCGTGGACGTCGTTGATCGGCTTGAAGCCGTCGAGGTCGATGTAGAGCACAACCGCGACGGGATCACCGGTGCCGGCCGCGTCGGAGATCATCGACTCCAATCCGGACAGGAACGCAGCCCGGTTGGCCAGGCCGGTCAACGCGTCGACGGATGCGGCACGCGCTTTCTCGTCCATCACGTTGGCCCGTGCCAGTGCTTTGGCGATGAACTGGGCCAGGTGTTCGAGTAGGTCGACGTCTTCTTCGGTGAAGGCGTGCGGCTGGTCTGAGGTGACTTTCAGGACCCCCTGGGTGCGGTTTTCCTCAACCAGGGGAACCACCACCATCGACCGGGCGTGGACTCGACGGCAGGCCGCCACGTCCACCCGGGGATCGGTCTCGGTGTCTTCGGACACCAGGATCTTGCCGGTCCGGACGCATTCGCCGGACATGCTGCCCGACATCGCCAGGCGAAGTCCTTCGGTGCCGGCCAGCGAACCGGATGTGGTGGTGTAAACCATCTCGCCGAACTCGGCGAGTTCGATGACCGCGCCGGGTGCTCGCGTCGCAATCCGTCCCTGCTCAACGACGATCTTCATCACTGCGTCGGCAGTGACGTCTGCGTCGTTGATGGCTTGTTGGACCTTGATGATGGTCTGCAAAGCGCCAACGGAAAGCTCGCCCCCCACCCCGTGAACGTTAGTGGAGTTGGCTCCTCGGGCCGGGGTCAATGAACAATTTGTTGACCGTTAGTCCTGCCGTACACGTTCGCGTCACCGGCGCAGTGTGCTATACCCCTAGCAAATTACTTGCACGTCAACGTCGGGGTAGGTGCCATGGGGCAGCAGGGTCGCTACAGCATTGGACGAGTCGGGGCTTTGGCCATCGCACTTGGCATCGGCGGGGTGATCTTCGCGCTGCCGGCAGCGGCCGACGCGGACACCGGTGCGGGGAATTCGGGAAAGACGACCTCGTCTGCGGGCAAGCCTGCCCCCCGGAATGCGAGCAAGCCTGCGAGCCGTGTTGCGGTCAAGCCGTCCGGTGCGCTCACGGCCGCCGGCCGGGTGCCGGTCGACCGGCTGGGTACCGGCAACGCCCCGCTCACTCCGGTCGTCGAGCCGCTGTCCTTGGCGGTGCTCGCAGTGACCCGCCGTGAAAAGATCGCCGGATCGGCGAAGCTGATCGACGTGCCGGGCCGAGGAATCACCACCGGCGCAACCGCTTTGGTTCCGGGGGCGTCCGCCACGGCCAGTAGCCCCCTCGGCACCGCCGTTCGGAACTTCATCGACACCCGCCTGCCCGGCCTGAAGCCCATCGCCGACCAGCTGGCGCCGATCGTCGCCGACGGCATCCAGGATCTGTTGAGCAACGGCGCCATTGCTGCCGAGGTGCAGCGGCTGGTCGCGAATGACGAGATCCGGCAATTCGTTTCGACGAAGATCTCGAGCGCGCTGAACTCCTACCTCGGCGTGCCCTCCTCGGTGGGCGATGTCGTCGGCACGGCTGCGGTCAACCTGGTTCGAAACGTGTTGGGCAATGCGGGCGTTCAAGGCGCGCTCGATGTGCTCGCGAACGCGGTGCGCCCGACCGAGGACCAGTACGCCGCGATCACGGCGGGCCTGGCGGCCAACAACATTGCGCCCCTGTCGACTTACCTCAAGTCGATCGTCGCCAATTCCTCGGGCGAGATTGCCACGTTCCTGAGCAACGCGACCGTTCAGGCCACGCTGGCGTCTGCCACCTCCCAGGCGGTCATCGACCTCACCACCGGTCCGGCCGTGTCCGCGTGGCTCGGGGACGTCGCCGGCGGCTGGGTGTCAGACGCGCTGGGTGGCGGCGCTGCCGCTACCGGTATCGGCGATGCGGTGGGCAATGCTGTGCAGGGCCTGCTGAGCAACACCAACGCGATGCAGGGGCTGGCCACGGTCGCCGGCGCGGCGGTCACGAATCTGTTGAGCACACCGGGTGTCCCCGCGGCGGTGGCCGATTTCATCACTCAGTTCGGCACCGCCGCCCTGGGCGGGACGAACTGGATCGACGCGCTGGACGTGGCTTGGCAAGGGCTGATTGCTGATTCGGCATTCCGATCGGCGCTGGGCCCGGCCGCAGGCAGTGCGGTGTACTCGCTGGCCACCAACTCCGACGTGGTCGCGGCGCTGGCGTCGACCGTCACGGGTCTGGTCAACGATGTGGCCGGTAACGCGGCCGTCCGCGCGTACCTCGGCGACGTGTTCGGACCCGAGTACGGCCCGACGGTGGTGGCCACTCTGGCCGATCCGGCGTCCGCGGCTCAGCTGGCTGCGACGGCCGGCGCGGTGATCACGAGCTTCCTCGGCCAGGCCGGGGTGGCGGCGGCGCTGTCGGCCACCGCCGACCAGATCGTCACCGCGCTGCTGGCTGGCGTGTCCTTCACCGACGCCCTGCAGTACGGTCTGCAGTCCCTGGTGGCCGATGCCGACATCGTGGCTGCGTTCAACGCCACCGTTCCGGAAGCACTGCAGGGTGTGCTGAAGGCGCCCGCCGTGCGCAACGTGGTCAGCGATTTGGCACAGGGCGTTGTCGCCGGCCTTCTGGACAAGACACCGCTGAACACCCAGGCGGTGGGCCAGGTGACCAAAGCGGCGGTGGACGCCTTCGTGGCGAACCCGGCCGCCCAGAACCTGATCGGCGACCTGGCCGGCGACCTGCTCAACGGAACATCGGCGACCGAGCTGGTGAACACGGTGGTTGCGCAGGTGGTGAAGAGCCAGGCGCTGCAAATTGCGCTCGGCCAGGCAGCAGGCCAAGGGATCGGTGCGCTGTTGGGCGACAACCCGATCGCCGTCGCCGTGGGCCAGTTGGTCGGAGTCGGCGCGGCGGCATTCTTGGTGTTCGCCTTCGGCGCGGCGAATCTCTTCGGCCTGACCGGTGGCTTGACTGCAGCGGCTGCGGTCCCGACCGGCAACTCCTTCCTGCTCATCCCGTTACCGGCCGTTTGACCGCTAAATCGGCGTCAAACCGGCGCTACTCGGCCATACTGAACGCAGCTACTTAGCAAATTCAACAAGAACGATCTTGTTGTGATCAGGGGAGCATCATGTATTCATCCGCAAAATCCCGTGGCGCGGTCACGGGAGTCCTCGCTGCCGGCGTCGCCGCGACCGGGCTACTGGCCGGCGCTGCGCTGGGATCGGCTCCCACCGCGAACGCGAGCTGCGCATCCTTCTTCGGTATCGGGAACAGTGCTGACTGCTCCAGCACACCATTGAGCATCGCCATCGCGGTCGGCAGCGGGGCAACCGCCCACGCGAGCGGGTTGTTGGGTGCGGCCTTCGCGGTCGGTACCAACTCCGCGGCCACGACGGGTGATGCGTTCACCCTCGCCACCGCGCTGGGTGACGGATCGGTGGCCACGGCCAACGGTTTGTTCGGCATCGCAACGCAACTCGGGCCGAATGGCTCGGCGATCACCCAGGGCTCGGGTCTGCTTGCCAACCCCGGGTTCAACATCGCCCTGAACCTGACGCCGTTTAATGCGCCGACCAACAGCAGCACCGTCACCGCGGGCGGTAACGGTGCGGCCGGCAATATCGCCCTGAACCTCTTCGGCAGGGGGACTGCCAACGATCCGGGCAGCATGGCTGTGACATCGCACGGGCTGCTCAATATCGCCACCAACTGGGGCGGCCACGACAACGTCATCGAGGCCGGTGATGCCGCGACGAGCTCGCTGCTCAACTTGACCACGAATCTCTTTGGCAGCAATACCAACGTCACGGCCGAAGGCGGCATTTTCAACTGGGCCACGAACCTCCTCGGCAACAACAACACCGTCGCCACCAATGGCAGCCTGGTGAACACCGCGAGCAATCTGTTCGGCAGCAATAACACCGTCACCACAACGGGCGGCTATTACAACTGGGCCCGCAACATTCTCGGCAACGGCAATACGGTCACGATCACTGGCGGCTACGCGAACGCCGTTCGAAACCTGTTCGGCGGCGGCAATACCGTGACGGTCACGGGCGGCGCGTACGGAAGCACCGCGCAGAACTGGTTCGGCACCAGCAACGCCGTGACCGTTGTGGGTGGCATCTACAGCTCGGCCAGTAACTTCTTGGGCGGCACCGGCAACACACTCTCGTCGACGACCGGGTACGAGAACTCGGTGGTGAACATCATCGGCAACAACAACACGCTGAGCGCCGGTGGCGCTGGGAGTAACTGGAACCTCGTCTTCAATGCACTGAGTAGCAACAACGGTGTGTCGGCAGGCGGTGCTGGCGGCAACTTCACTGCCGGGTTCAACATCGGCGGCGGCACCAACACGGTGAGCGCAGGACCGGGACCGCTCGCCCTTGCCGGCACGATCTTTACGAACGGGCAGACGGTCACCAAGGTGGGCCCCGGCATCGCGATCAACAACTTCCGCATCGGCGGGGCGCAGGCGACCGGCGGGAGTAGCTCGGCGGCGAAGAGCGGCGCCGCCAGCAAGCCTGGCGATAGCGGAAAGAAGACCGGAACCGCGGGAAGCAAGCGGGCCAAGAAGAACTAGTGTCCTGAGCCCCTTCACGCGCCGAGCGTGGGTGTTGTCGTTGCTTTTTCGTCGATCTTCAACCACAACCCGCACGCTCGGCGGTCGGCTGACCCCTAGCCCATCGGCCCCATGTCGTCAGGCATCTGCGCATCGCAGCGGGCCCGGAAATCGGCAGCCGGCTGCCGGACGGCCTTGATCTGGTCGCGGACATCAGGATTGGCCTGCAGGTAGTTGGCGACCTCGGTGCGCATCTCCTCGCGGGACTTGCCCTTGAGGCCGGTGAAGAAGGCGTTCACGTCGGGATGGGTGAACAAATACACCGACATGCCCGCGTTGACTCCCGACAGAACCTGGGTGAGATCGCCTGCCGTGCAATTGGGTTCATCGGCGGCAGCGGTTGCCGCACTGCCCAGGAGTGTCGCGCCGGCGATGATGCCGGCGGTGATCAAGCTGCGGACCAACATGGGAGTGACTCCTTCACGATGGGGGATAGGGACAGGGTGTGCTCAGCCACGCCCGGGTCTGCCGGGTCGGATGGGCGGGTTGGGTGGGCGTACCGGCGGCCGGGGATTCAGATCGATATCGACACCCCAGGCGTCATCGCAATACCAGGGATCAGCGCAGTAGCCCGGATAGGCAGGCCCAGCAACCGGCGCGGTTGGCCCGCCGCCGCGCACCTCACCCTGTGCGCATACCGTCGCCGCGCCGGCATTGGTGCAGTCGGCCAAGGCGGGTGTCGCCGTGATGAGGGTGCCCGGCCCCATGACGAAGGTCAGTCCTAAAACTAGGTAGCACGGGGTCTTTCGCATTGCCGTTGCCCCTATTCCTCGAGGGGGAGGCCGTCGCAATCAACCGACTGTGCAAGCCCCCCGACCTAACGTTTGTGCAGCGTACACCCACGTAGAGCCTTCTGCCTATGTTGAATTCAAAATGCGCCGGGCTCGCCGGGTTCCGTGTCCAGCGCTTCACGGTTGACGATCATCATGTAGGCGAAGTAGAGCCCACCGACCAGCATCAGCCCCAGTACGACCAGGCCGGGAACCCGTGCGTCCCTGGGTGATATGAGCACAAAGATCGCGAACGCCACCCAGACGAGTGCAGCGTAGGCCACCGGCAGGTCGAAGCGGCCGAGGCTGAAGCTGCCCTCCTTGGCCTCCAAGCGCTTACGCACACACAGGTACAGCACGACGATCCCGCCGTAGAGGAGGGCGGGCAGGATTGTCGAGGCGATGATCAGTTGCAGCAGTGCGGCGCCGGGCAGCGCGACCATCAGGACAACCCCGATCGCCAGGATCAGGATGGTTGCCGGCACGGGTGTCTGCGTGCGCGGGCTGACCCGTCGCAGCAGCGTGTGGGCGGGAAAGCGGGAATCGCGCGCCATGGCGAACGCTTGCCGCGAGCATGCGGCGATCATCACCATGCCCGCGCCGAACATCGCGAAGGCAATGCCCGTCAACAGGACTCGTTCCATGACCGGGCCGAGTTGGTCGCGAATGATCGTGGCGACGGGCGACCCACTGGTCGTCACTTCGGTGATGTCCTTGATCGCCAGCGTGAGGATCACGACGAACAGCAGTCCCAGCACCGCCGACGCCGCGACCGAGGAGACGATGGCGCGGGGGACGGTGCGGAACGGATCCTTGGCTTCCTCAGCCAGATTCGCCGCCGAGTCGAAACCGACCAGCGTCGTCAGGCCCATGATCATGGCGGCCATCAGGGGTCCGCCGATCGCGAAATAGTTCGATGCGTCGGCCGCAACGCCGCGTGAGCCGAGGTTGTCGACGGTGCCGGTTCCGGAGAACACCATGACCGCGCCTAGGCCGATGATCAGCCCCACCAGTATCACCAGCTCGAGTCCCACCGTGGTGGACGTGACCATGCCGAGCAACCGGGTGGAGGCGATCACGAGGATGGCCTCAGTGAGCATCAGCGCCAACGTGATCAGCCGGGCGATATTCTCGTCGGGGGCCATGCCGAGCAGCGGCATCAGGGCTTGACTGGCGAGTGCGTTGTTCATCGCGACCACACCGCTGGCCAGGAACCAGAACGTCAGCCAGCCGAAGAACCACCCGACTTTCGGGCTGGCTAGCCGTGAGGCCCATTGATAGGACGAGCCGGTGAGTGCGATCCGGGCGGCGAACTGCGCGACGACCAGCGCGACGAGTGTTTGGCCCACCGCGGCGATGAGCCACAACCAAATACCCACGGGCCCTGAGGTATTGAGCACGGAGCCATAGGTCGCGAAAATGGCGACAAGCACCGAGATGAATGCGAACGAAATCGCGAACACTTGAAACTGGCCGAGGGTTCGCTTGAGCTCCGGCTGATATCCGGAATGGCGGAGTTCCTCGTTCGTGGATTCAAGGGTCATCCCGGCACCGAGCCTTCCGCACAGTTGGAGTCACAATAGGGCAGAAGCCGCTGGTGGGGCGGCGGCTTGAGCAGGATCCAGACCGCCAGGGCAGACGCTAACAGCAAGGCCGCGCCGATGCCCGCAGCAGCGGCCAGCCCGCTGGCGAAGGCGTTGTGGTCCGCGGTGATCGCCGCGGCGAAGGGGTGGGTATCGGGCGCATGCGCCAATTGCCGGTACACGCCAGCGATCACGCTGCCCAGCAGCGCTATCCCCAGTGCGGTGCCGAGCTCGTAGGCGGTCTCCGAGATCCCGGCCGCCGCACCGGCGTTCTGTGGCGGAACACTGGCAATGACGACGTCGTTGGCGACGGCGAAGGCCACCCCGAGCCCGGCGCCGATGACGAAGAGAGCGATCCCGATCTGGGGATAGGTGGTCGACGGGGTCAGCGCCGTCAGCGATCCCATCGCGAGGCCGGTCGACATCAGCGCGGTGGCGAGGACCGCGCGTTGCGACCAGTACCGCACGGCGACACCGGCCAGCACACCGAACGCCATGGCCGCCACTGCGGCGGGCAGTTCGGCCAGGCCGGCCTGCAGCGGGCTGTATCCCTCGACGAGTTGCAGGTATTGGGACAGGAAGTAGAGCAGCGCCGAAGGGCCCAGCACCGTAAGCGTATTGGTGAGCACCACGCCCGAGAACCGGGGATTGGTGAACAGTCGCACGTCGATCAGCGGGTTGGGGGTCGTCAGCTGACGTCGCACGAACAACGTCAACGCCGCGATGCCGACCAACGCGGCCACGACGATCTCAGCGTGGAATCCGTGTGCGGCGCCCTGTTTGACGGCGTACACCAGACCCAGCATGCCGACGAGGGATAGGCCGACGCCGACGAGATCCCACGGCCCCGGTATCGGGTTGCGCAGTTCGGGCAGCAGCAGGCTGCCGCCGACGACCAGCACCACGATCACGGGAATGTTGATCAGGAAGACCGAGCCCCACCAGAAGTGCTCCAACAGCGCGCCGCCGACGACCGGACCCAGCGCCGTCCCGGCAGCGAACACCGAGGCCCAAATGCCCACGGCCACAGAACGTTCCCGCGAGTCGGCGAACAGGCCACGGATCAAGGCGAGGGTGGACGGCGCCAGGCTCGCACCCGCGACACCGAGAAGCGCACGGGCGGCGATCAAGGTCTCCGCGCTCGGCGCGTAGGCCGTCGCCAGGGAGGCAAGCGCGAAAGCGGTTGCACTGCCGAGCAATAACTTCTTGTGCCCGATGCGGTCGCCGAGGCTGCCCATCGTGATGAGCAGCCCGGCGAGCACGAATGAGTAGATATCGCCGATCCAGAGGATTTGGGTGGCTGAGGCGCCGAGATCCGTGGAGATCATCGGTGTCGCGACGGCCAGGACGGTGCCGTCTACTCCGATGAGCAGGACGCCGAGGCTGAGCACACTCAGCGCGAGCCAACGGTGGCGCATGGCTTAGGCGTGGCAGAAGACGTTGACGTAGGCGGTCTCGAAGGCGTCGCGGCTCTGGCCTCCGTGGTGCTCGTGGCGCTCCTGGTGCACCGAGATCACCGAGCACTTCTCCAGCGGAGTGGCGTCGTCTTTGTTGACGACCACGTGCATGCCTTCGTCGCGCAATTGGCCGACGGTGTCGGCCGCGGAGACCGTGCCGCCGTCGGTGTCGGGGGTTTCGGCGGCGGCGTGGCCGGCCAGCCCGACGGCGAGCGCGGCGAGAACCGGGGCGGCCAGGGTGACCAGTGCGAGCTTGGCGGTGTTGATCATGGTCATGAATTTATGGCGCGCAGGCACCCCACGACATCGGGAGAAAGGTGCGTTTATGCAGGCAGGCTATGGTGCAAATGATGTAGACGCGCTCGCCCGGACCTTGTTTTCGTGCGCCCATGCCGCCGCGGCGGTGCGTGAGGAGACGCCGAGCTTGACGTAGATGTTGGCCAGGTGCCGGCCGACGGTCTTTTCGCTGATGAACAGCTTGGTGGCGACGTCGCGGTTGGAGGCGCCGGCGGCGATGCCGGCCAGCACCTCGAGTTCCCGTTTGGTCAGGCCGCCGGGCGCTTGGGTAGTGGGGGTCGCCTGGGTGGGTAGGGCGCCGAGCTGCTGGTAGATGGCCTCGGCGTTGGCGGTGTCGGTGGCAGCACCAGCCGGGTCGCCGCCGCCCTGGCGAGCCAGCGCCATCCACTCGTACACCTGGGCCATCTCGTAGCGGCACTGGGTGCTGCGGTAGCGCTTTAGTGCGTCTTGGAGAACGGGCAGAGCGTCGGCTGGCTTGCCTTGTTTGACGAGCACCGAGCCGCGGGCGTGGCGGGCCCAGGCACGGAAGCCGGTGGAGTCGAATTTCTCTGCGCCGGCTTCTAATTCGGTGCAGTACTGGTCGGCCTCGTCGAGTTTGCCTCGGGCCAGGGCGATCTCGACGGCGGCTGGCAGCAGTCGGGTGCGGTTGATCTCGTCCTGCTCGGCGTCCATGCGTAGCCGTAGGTCGGTCGCGGCGGCGGCGTCCTCGCCGAGGTGGCAGCGCAGCAGGGCCTCGCCGGGCTGGGGGTCTTTGTTGTGGTCGCGCGCGATGGCGAAGGCGGCGCGGGCGCCCTCGACGTCGCCCTTGCGGCGACGGATCTCGCCGAGTTCGTAGTAGCCCTTGCCTGCGGTGCCGGGGAAGTCACCGAGCGCGCCGATCGCGTCGAGCAGGCGCTGTTCCACCTGGTGGTAGTCCTTGGTGGCGCTGTGCAGGTCCATCTTGTGGACCTCGCAGGTGGTGCCGTACCAGGTGGCGGAGACCTGCGGGCCCTTGCGCCAGACCTCCATGGCTTCGAACCAGGTCTTCATGCGGTTGAGGTCAGCGAGGCGATGGCATTCGTGGATGACGGCGCAGTAGATGTCGCCGGCCCAGTCGACGGGGACCTGGTCGGCGAGCACGGGCATCATCGCCTCGTCGAGTTGGGCGAAGGCATCGGCGGTGCGGGCGAAGGGGAGCATGGTGACGCCGCTGGCGGTCGAGCACAGGGCGTTGAAGCCGGGGTCGTTGAGTCTCGTGGTGACCTCTTGAAGCTCCTCGGCGAGCTGGGCGGCGACGTCATTGCGGCCTTCGTCGATGGCGACGAGGGAGTCGAGGTAGAGCAGGTAGGCCAGGACCTGGTCGTCGGGTTGCTTGTCGTGCAGGCGGCGCGCGCGGTTGATCCAGACGCGGGTGATGGTCAGGTCGCCGCCGTTGAACCACTGCAGGGCGACTTCGACAGCCTTCATGGCGGCGCCGCGGGTGTCGTTGGCGGAGTTCAGGCGGTTAAAGGCCTGCTCAGAGAGCTGCATGGAGTGCCGGCCGTGGCCGAGGCGCCAGGCGGCCAGGCCGTAGGAGGACAGGTCGTCGGTGGTGAGTTCGGCGGTTTTTTGGGCTCCGGTGAAGTGGTCGTAGGCGGCGCGCCAGTTTCCTTGCGAGTACGCGTCGCGGGCGGCGGTGAGTTCGTCGTCTGCAGCCATGGGGATCGGGGCTAACGGTAGCCCAGGTGGCGGCGATAAACGGGCTGAACAGGTGGGGTCGCAGACGGTTTGCGTGGGTAGCTTGGAGGCTCAAGCTGCCGGTTCGTAAATTGTCTGCATACTGTTGACAGCCGTCGACTGTTGGTAAGGGGTTTGTTCATGCGCGTGGGCCGTGTCTTGGTGGGCGCCGTCGTGGGTTGCCTTGCGTTGGCGGCCGCGCCGGTGGCGTCTGCGTCGGAGGATCTGCTCAGCGGCAGCTTTCAAGTCAAGGGCCCGAACGAGGTCCTGGACACCTGGAACATCTCGAACCTGTGCAATGTGATCGAGACGGGCTGTCTGGCCAACGTGACCTCACCGCTGATCGAAGGGCAGGCCGTCTACCAAGGCGCGCATACCTGGATGATGAGGGTCATCGGTCAGGTTCCGGTGTGCCCGGACAAGACCAAGACCAAGGGCGCGATGGTCTTCGTGTGGAACAGCCAGACCCTGCAGGGTCAGGTGACTGAGATTCAGCAGGGCAACTGCCAGATGACCCGGCCGGGGCAGTCGCAGGTTCCGATTACGTTGGTGCCTGCTTAGGGGGCGGGGCTCCATCATCGTTCACGGTAAGAAATGTTTACTACGACGACGTTGATCGCCGGCGGATTCGCACCGATGCGCTGGGGAAGCAGAGGTGTGCGTCATCTCGGCGAGTTCGCTGCCGACCTGAAACGAGACGGCTAGAGCGGGAAGAGCTCTAGCACGCGCTTCGCGAGCTTCTCTGTCCGGGTGTCGATTTCGATTGCAGTCCATTTACTTGCCGCAACGACGTCGGCGTTGAGATCGAGACCGTTCTTGAATCCTACGTACTTGCCCTTGATGTCTTTCCGGTCCTTCTTTGCCGGAAATGACCGATTGCTTAGCGTGCTGTTGTAGCCTGTAATGGTCAGGTTGCCCAGCCGGTGAACGTGTTGTTGCTGGGTCGTGGATGCTGCCTCCGCTCCGCCAAGCATTGTCAGCCACTCCTTGGGGAGTCCCGGCCCCTGCGGCAAGATGTGTTCGATCGTCCACTTGTAGTTCTTGCCTTCTCGCTCCCACAGGTCCGTGTAGGTCTCCTTCGTCATGGCATCTTGGGCCAACGCAACCAGGATGTACCGGGTCACGTCCGCATTTTCGTTGTACAGAGGTCCGGTGAGCTTGGCGTGGAACGCTGCATCGTCCGAAACGACCTTGCGAAGTCGTTTCCGCACCGTTTCAACGATCCGTTGACCAGTCATCCCGGATACCTCAGCGATGATCGACATGAACAGGCGCTGCAGGAGATTACTTGCAGGATTGCCTGTGAGGTTTCTCCGGACGAAGAAGCTGGTTAGAATTTCTGTGACCTCGGTAAGTAATTCATCGCTGAGTTCGCGGGTATCGCGGTATGCCATGAGGTACAGCAGTAGCGCTTCCGAAGGTGACCCTTGCACGCGTGCAAGATTGGCTAGCGCATCATCGAACGAGTCGGTGGCTTCATCGGCGTCTAGGTTGCCAACGATGCGTCGATAGAGTCCGCCGCACAGCAGAATGTCGTCGAGCCGACTTTCCAAGTCCGCTTCGATGACACGATCATAGATCTTGATGAGGTTTGACCGGGTTGCGACTTGAACCTTTGGAATCGAAGGCAGCTCATCTTTGAAGGCGTTGTAGTAGTGCCGGAAGAAGCGTTCCTGAATCTTATAGTGGTCACCGAGGTCGCGCAGGAGCTCGTTCCATTGCTGAAATACATGGTCCGCCGACAAGCCCTTGGGCCGCTTCTTATCGGCTGCTGCGAGTAGAGAGTTCTTGATAATGTCTATCGGGGTAAGTGGGATGCCTCGGTTATTTAGGGATTCGAACAACGTGAAGGCATCCGAGGTGCTCTCGACTTCCAATTTTACGAGAATCGCGCGCTTTACCCTGTCTAACAGGTCGAGCACGGGCCCCACCGAGGTGTAAGGGCCCGCGTGCTGCGCGATGAGGTTACTGAAGTGGTTGTATGCCTTCATGATACGGCGGTTACCGAGGAATTTGACGACCGGTGCCTTGATCTCAATGCCTGCAGCCTTAAGCACGTTCAGGTAGTCAGCGTTGTTGTTGTTCTGTGCCTGGGGGCGTACACGCGGCCGGATCGGATCTTTCAGTATGAGCTGTCGGCGCAAGTTGTTCACGTCGATGCGATCGTCTTCATCGAGTTGGTCAGCGTGACTGGTGAGAAACGCAAAAATAGCAGCCATCAGGATCGATAGAGTCGTCAGTCGCTGTTGACCGTCGACGAGCTCGAGAACGTTTTCCTTGGTTGCGTTCGACGTTCTATTGATGCAGATAATCGTCCCGAGGAAGTGCCCTGCGGCCGCGTCGTCTTCCTCAAGCAGGTCATCGAAGAGCTCGTCCCATTGTTGCCGCGTCCAGGCGTATTCTCTTTGATACTTTGGGATTTCGTACACAACTGTGTCTTCTCCGCTGAGCAGCTTGTGCACGGGGTCGTTGGCAACGGACTTGATCAATCTAAACCCCCATATTTAGTCGTTTCTGCGTACTGATCGGAATTCACCTACAACGCTGTGTGCGTTGAACTGATCGCCGAGCCGCGACCTCAACGTTTGCTCGGCAAGATTGAACGGTAGGGCGGCGGAAAACTTCAGTCCACGAAGGGCATTCGCATCCACGGCCGGCTCCTGCCATCGGACCTGGCCAACCGCTGCGCTGAACTCCTCGACCGTCACACCGGGGATCAGGCGGATCGATTTCTCATCGATCCGTTGCCGAGGATCAAGGATGGTGGGCAACGAGGCTTGCAGCGTGCGGTTCGCCGCAGTACCGGCCCACGTCCACCACCGACCGGCTGAGTCGGACGGCAGGCGAACGATCAACTTATCGTGAGCGGCGTTCTCGCCGTAGGTCAGTCGCAACTGCTGGATCATGTCCGAGGCACGGCCAGTAAACTTCACTCCATAGGGGAGCGAACCAAGAACGACTTCACGCATTCCTCGGGCGATGTCGTAGGACAGTCCGCCGCCCGACCCCGACCATTTGGCTTTCCCGCCACTATCGGCGGGCTCAACGAAACAGCGCCGCCGGTCCCAGTCGACACGGGTGACCTTCCACGATCGCCCGCCCAACAGCAGAGTCCGCGGCCCGTCGACTTTGTCGGTGAGTAGGTCGGTCCCGATAGTCCCGACCTCGACCCGGCCGGCGAGCACAAGAAACTCCGGCGCCGCCGTGAACACCGCCGTTAGGTCGGAGAAGTATCGGCGGCCGAACCGCCGCTCCGCCTCCCGCCCGATATGGAAGAACGGGCCGTCAGCCTCGAAATAGCTCTCGGCCGCGAGGTATTCGAAGATCTGGCCTGCGGACTCGTCGAACACTGCGAGATCGCCCCAAAGGGATACCGCGTCCGCAGTAATGCGGTGCTCCTGTAAGCACAGCGCGATCAACTGCTGCGCCGCGATATGTCGTGGGTGCGCGGGAGGTTCAACCGGCTCGACCCATCCATCCGACCACCGCTTGAGCATCCCGGCTGCGAGCAACAAAGATTCGTCGTCGGCACATAGGAATAGACAATTCCGTGATGTCCCGGCGCGTCGACCGGTCCGTCCCAACCGCTGTAGGAATGACGCCACAGAACGCGTTGATCCGATTTGAATGACGCGATCCAGGTCGCCGACATCGATCCCTAGCTCCAGTGTCGACGTCGCGACGATGACTGTGTCTCGTGCATCCGCGAACGCCGCTTCGGAGCGCCGCCGTTCAGCGGCCGACAGAGATGAATGTGAGATGTAAGTTTCAATCCCATTGTCGCGCAGCATCGCGCCGATCTCTTCGGCTTGGCGACGGCTGTCGACGAACACTAGTCGCTTCTCGCCGGAGTGCAGGGAGGCGATGACCTTGGCGGCGTTGAACAATGATCCGACGCTGTCGACCGTGATGTCTGGGGCCACGGCTGCAGCCGTCGCCGCGGGGGCCACCACGAGAGAATCGCGGGCGTGAAAGCTGCCCTGTAGCCACCTCAATAGCTCCTCCGGGTTGCCGACGGTCGCCGACAGGCCGACCCGCTGAAGCTCACGTCCCGCCACTCGCGACAGCCGTTCCAGGACCGCGAGCAGATGCCATCCGCGGTCGTCACCGGCGAAGGCGTGAATCTCATCAACCACCACAGCCCGAAGCCCGGAGAACAACACCCGCGGGTCTACCTTCGTGGAGACCAGCATGGCCTCGATGGACTCCGGTGTGGTCAAGAGGATGTCGGGCCGGTCCGCCAGGATGCGCTGTCGCTGCGTTCGCCCGACATCGCCGTGCCAGACCGCCGCCGCCCGCCCGAGCCAGCGGGCGTATCCATCGATGCGGGGCTGCAGGTTGTTTAGCAACGCCCGCAGCGGACAGACGTACACCACCGATACGCCCTGCCAGTCTTCCGAGGCCATCCGAGATAACAGGGGAAAGACGGCCGCTTCGGTCTTACCACCCGCGGTAGGTGCTAACACTAGGGTGTCTTGCCCCGACAAGATCGGTTCGACCGCGTCGGCCTGGGTGGGGCGAAGGCTGTTCCACCGCAGGGTGTTCGCGAGGTGGTATTGCACCCCAGGATGTAGCCGGTCGAACGCATCCATCAGAGATCGAGCGGGATATCGTCTGCGGTGAGTGCGGCGCGTTCGGAATCTGAGAGCTCGGCCGCAGCGATCTTGACCTCGTAGTCCTTGTGCGGGTCGAAGTCGGGGAACTGATCGATTTTGTCGAGCACGTCGACCAGCTTGCGGAGAAACAGCCGCGGGGCGATGCCCACCTTGCCGCCCAGCTCGCCAGCGACGGCGGCGGCGAACCGTGCCAGAAACGCGTCGTCGGCCAGCCCGCGCACTCGTTCGGGATCGGGGATGCCGGATACGTACAGATCCCGCACCCGAGTACCCAACTCGACCAGCCGGTCCTGGTCGAAGCCAGCAAGCCGCAGCTGCGGGGCCCGTGGATTGTCGAAGCGCGGATCCTTGGCGAACTCGGTGTGCAACCGATCGGCCAGTGGCGGTAGCAGCGGAATACCTTGCCGCCCTTCGAAGAACGCTGGCGTTCCGGTGATCAATAGGTATAGACCGGGAAAGTGGCCGTCGTGCACCTCATCGACCAACTGCCGCAGCGCGTTCAACGCCTTGGCGCGTGCATCGCTGCGAATCCGTTGCAGCGTCTCGACCTCGTCGAGCACCAGCAGTAAGCCGGGGTGTCCGGCGTCTGCGAGCACTGCAAGCAGTCCTCGCAGAAAACCTAAGGCGAGGAAGTGGTCGAGGTCGCCCTTGATGCCGGCGCGCCGTTTCACCGATGCGGCGACGTGCGGCTGTCCGCCCAGCCAGGCGACCAAACCGTCGGCACCGTCGTGATCCTCATCGGCGACCATCCGCCGATAGGCCCGGATCGCCATCGGGAATACGGGGGCGTGCGTCGCCACGTCGTTAAGCCGACGTTCCAGGATCGTATCGACGTCAACATTTTGCTCGCGCGCATCATCTTCGACGGTGAACAGCCAGGCGTCGAGGATCGGCCGCAGCGCGCTCGGCGGGATGGAGGCTGTGCGCAGCGACTCGATGCTGCGACGGTAGACGGTCTCCAACTTGTGCAGCGGAGTGTCGATCTCGTTGATCTGCACTTCGGCGACGGCGAAGCCCTTCTTCATCGCCCGATCGCCTAACCATCGTGCGAAAAAGGTTTTACCAGAACCATATTCGCCGCGCACGGCTTTGAACACCGCACCGCCCGCGGCCACAACGTCAAGTTCGGCGTCCAGTTCAGTCTCGAAGCGACCGAGCCCGACAGCCAATTGGTCGAGACCGTTAGATGGCACGGTACCCCGCCGCAGCGCATCCAAGACTTCGCGGCGGCGGCGAGCGGATACCGGTGACGTCATTCGGAGATTCCGAACTGCTCCTTGAGCGCCTCGACGTCGAGCCGGACGACGTCGCGGTCGACGCGCAGCACCTCATAGCCTTCGACATCCAGCAGGGGTTTGGCCTGCATCAGGGCTCCTTTGGCGCGTGCAGTCTCGACGCCGAGCGCTGCTGCTGCCTGCGCCAAGGTGATCTCGCGCGCCGACGTTGCGAGCAATGTCTGCAGGAGATTCTGAATTTGGTCTTCTCGCAGCGCGATTCGGCTTGATCGTTTCATCTGTTCGGCGAAGACCTTGCTGCGCAGCACAGCGCCGGGCAGCCCGCTTGCCGGTGTAGTCGAATGAGCTGGATCGTCGAAGAGTCCGAGGCTGTCTTGTGCGGGCTTGCGGCTCTTCTTGGTCGACACGTCAGGCGGTATTTCAGTGGCAGCGAGGGACCCTGCGTGCCACCAATACGGCTCGGTACCGACGACCCGTGATGCGCCCTCGAACAGTTCGCCTGCGACCAGCGCCACCACGGGCACGATCGCTTCGGCCGGGGTGGCACCGCCGTGGTAGCCCGCGTTGCGGGCCTCGTAGCGGATTGTTTCGTCGACTGCTAAGACAACCTGCTGCGATTCGGTGAGCACCCGCGGCCCCCTGACCACGACCTCCCGGTCGGGATCGACACGAGCCAGATCGCCATGCGCGCGTTGACCGTAGGTGTTGGCGCGGGCCACCTTGGCGCTGGTGCCGTATTCGATGATGTGGCCGTGATCGGAGGTGATGACCACCGTGCGGCCGGCGTTCTTCGCGGCGGCCAGGAGCGGCGCGAGATGGGTGATGGTCTGTAGTGTCCAGTCGGTGCCGCCGGGGTCGGTGTGGTGCAGGGTGTCATCAACGTAGTTGAGGACGACGGCGACCAATTTCTGACGGTCGGTGTCGGCAATCGCGTTGCGGATGTCGGTGGCGAGCTGGGCCCCACTGGGTACGGCGTCAAGGGCCTTCTTGTGGAAGATCGGGTCGGGGACGCCGCCGGTCGCTTCTAGCCCTGATTCCCGCAGCAGCGAAAGGAATCCGGTCCGCTCCCGATCGGAAGTGCCCTCGCGGAGCTCACCGCAGAGCAGGGAGCAGCGGCTGCGTTGTGTCAGGGTGGGTAGCACAGCAAGGGCTACGCCGCGTTGCTTAGCGTTGTTGGCCGATACCTCGGTCCACCCGTGTTGTTGCATAGACCGGACCAGATCGTTGGCTGCGGCGACGGAGAGCGCGTCGATCACCAGCAGCAGCGTTGCGGAGTTCTTCGCAATCGGAATCACCGTGTCGCGCATGACGTTCTCGATGGTCTGCACAGACGGGGTTGGGGCATCGGCGAGTGCGGTGGCGAACGCACGATCGTGGCGAGCGCGGCGGGCCAGCGCGATGTCGATAAGGGCCCGCAACGCGGCGGCCGGCACCGGTTGGTCTGCACCCCGTCGCGCGACGACGAGCGCGGAATCTACCCAGGAGTCGGTGCGTAGGTGTCGGTCGGCCAGCGGTGCGAGGCCGGTTGTGGGCGCGACGCCGGTGGCCAGGTGGCGCGCGAGTCGGACAGCGCCGCCGAAGGCGTGGGCGCTGCGGTCCGTCGACGCCAGGAAGTGCTGTTGTACATGCTCCCAACGATTTTCGATATCGCGCAGCGCCTCCTCGGACACCAGCCGGCTATCCACCTCGCTGGGAAGCGGGTCGGGGAGCGCCGCGGTGATGGCGTTCGACAGGGACACCAGGCGCGCCTCGAGCCCATGTGGCAGGAGGTCCGAGGATGTTGCGGCTTCGCTGATGCCCAGTTCCGAGATGATGGTGCCGGCGGCGGAGAGGACTGCTTGCTGCTGCTCGGATTTGAGGGAATTGGTGACCAGTCCGTAGGTGTCTTGGTACCAGACTTGCAGACTGTCGGGAGACAGGTCAGACAAGCCGCTGCGGACGAGGAACTTGCCCAGCGCAACGCTCTCCGTGCCATCGAATACGCCGGCGACGATGCCTAGCGCGACGAGCTCGGAGATGCGTCCCGCCGGCAGCAGAGCTGCCACCGGCGCGGCCAAGCGTCCGCTTCGTCCGGCAAGCCACTGGTAGAAGGCGGCAGACAGTTCCGGTCCACCGTTGATGTTCAACGCAGTCACACGTTCGGTGACGTCCGATGAGCGACTCCATTCCAACACAGCGAGGGTGTCGATTTCGACGTCGACGTCCTTGACTATGCCGAGGGTGTCGCGGGCCAGCGTCGCCATCGCGTGGTCGCGGGTCAGCACACCGCCCGGTGCGGGAATGTAGGCATCGGCAGACAGTGTGGCGAGCAGCCCGTTGGCTATCGCACGATCGTTGGTGGTCCGGTATAGAGCGGGTTCGATGGTGGTGGCAGAAAAATTGCTGCGCAGCGCATCCCACGGATCGGGAGTGATGAGGCGCCCGTCGAGCAGATGGGCCAACACCGTGTCACCGAGGTCGTCATCGTCAACGCTGGTCAGCACGACCGTCCATCCGTTCGGGTCACGGCCGTCGATGGCCTCCCAGATGGCCAACACCGACGGGCACGGTGCGACGGTGACGGGCGTCCCGTCGTAGTCGAAGTCGCTGCCGTCGTAGGTGGCTTTGGCGCGCAATCCCAGCACGCCGTTGGCGTAGTTCTTCTCGCGGGCTTTCTTCAGCCGCGCGCGGATGACGGGCTCGGTGGCGGTAACGGTCGTCATTCCACCCACCAGCGGACGTGGACCCGGTTGCCGTGCTCGGAGACTGCCTTCTGCAGATCGGCGGTCAGTGCGCGAAGATCGGCAGCCCCCTTGAGGGTGACGTCACCCTTTGGCTTGCCGGGTGGCGGCGGGGGAGAGGGCGGCGCGCCAGTCCCGTCATCGACAACCCAGGCGACGAGTTTGTTCTCGACGGAGGATAGCTCGTCACTGAGCGATCGCCCGGGAATCGAGATCGCTTCGTGCAGAGCCTTCTCGATGGCGCGTGCACTGTCGCCGGAGTCATCGGAGCGGTCCACTCCCTGGTGCAGCTTTTCCACCAGTTTCCAACGGAAACTGCGCAGTGCTTGGGTGTCGCGCGCTGCGTCGCTACGGATCTGGCCCGCGGTCTCGGGCGCCACCGGTAGGTCGATACTGGCGACGGCATTGATCACCGGAACCGTGCCGGCTGTTGCTTGCAGTGTGTCCAGCAGGCTCTGTAGCGCTTGAGCAGAGGTCAGCCGGTCACCGCCGCCCGCTGTCATGCCTAACCGTTGGTAGGCGGTCCGCAGCTCATCATTCAGATAGCTCAGCTGGCTCGTGCCCTCGGTGGCCTTGGACCGGATCTGGGTGGCGAACTCAGCGGCATTGGCACCAGTGAGGTAGGTGCGAGGCATGGTGTACCCGAACAGTTTTGATGAGTTTGAGCGGGCGTCGTCCCAGGCTTGCGGCTCCGGGAGTTCCTCGGCCCGCAGCTCGATGTTTGGCCGCATTCGGCCCAGTGCGGGGGGAGTGATGGCCTGCCCCGCCTCGAACCACGCACGTTTGCGCAGCAGGGCCCAGGCGCTGATGACGAGATCACGGGCCTCGGGACTCAATCCCCAGGCTGGGGTGATGCCGTCGACGTGGTTCTGCAATGCCCCGATGGTCACCGGGTCGACAGTCAGCGCGGCGCGGTCGAGTTCGCCTGCCCAGTAGGCGAAGGAATCCTCCCCGAACAGGTAGTGATCCTCGGTGGCCTTCCCGATGCGCAGCGGAGCGGCGACCCGACGGACGGCCTTGCGGTCGGTGCCCGGGTTGGTGGGGATCCGTCCGTCGCGGTGAGCGGAGGCCTGCTCGACGTAATCCCGGACCGTTTCGTAGTTGCGGGCGGTCACTTCGTCGTCAGCCGGGTCGAACGCGGGGTGGCTCGGATATGTCGTGGTGAAGGCTTGGTCGACGAGTTTCAGAAGTGCGTCTTCGAGGCTGGCCGCCGGCGGCATCGCGGGGCTGAAGTCGCGCGACAGTGAGGTGAGGACGTCGAATTGGGTTGACTCGTCGCTAATCCGCTTGGGGTCGTGCGGTTCGATGCCATATGCCTGCTTGAGCAGGCTCTCGATACTGGTGAGTGTGCCGCTGAAGAGGTTCTCTAAAATACCGCGGGCCTGGGCGCGGTCGGTGGCGGAGAGGTGATCGGAGTTCTCCGTCCAGCGGTCTCCGCTGCCGGTGAACAGCCAGTCCAGTTTGACCAGCAGGGCTAGGTCCTCCATCGCGGAATCGGTGAAGAACCGGGGCAGCCATACCAGGGTGTTGCGGTCACCGTGCGACAACAGGCGGTCGATGCGGCTCACGTCGTCGGCGCTCGTGTAGCCGGCCTCATCGAAGGGGTAGTCGACGGTAATGCGCCAGGTGCCGGGGCGGTGGTCGAAGGTCTGCTCGGGCAGCGAACTAGCGTCGCGGACATTGCCGAAGACGATGTCGATTTCGCGGCGGGACCCGCGCCAGATGACCGTCCGCGTAGCGGCACCGCTGAGGTCGTCTTGTCGACCGGCCACACCGAGGGCTTTGTGAATCAGCCTGCGTAGCAGCACACGTCGTTTGCCCGAATTATCCTCCCCGCGAATACGTTCGAGGACCGACTGATAGTCGACGTCGGCGAGCTGCACTCGAATTACGGGATTGGTGCCATCTGAGACGTTGATCTCGGGCACTTCCTTCTTCGCCCACTCCCGGACCACGCCTAGCACCGTGCGGGCCTCGCCACCTGCCAACTTGGACTTGATCGATCCGTGGTTGAGTGCGGCCAACCGTGCCGAGGTGATGTCGCGCAAAGCGGGCACCTTCGGCGCAATCGCCGACAATAGCAACGTCTTGGCGATGCGCTCTTGACCGCGGAAGCCATTAGGCACTGAGGTGGGATCGGTGTCGAGTTGCTGCTGGCTGACGGAGTGCTTGTCCATTAGCGCTGGCATCAGCCGGTTCTTGTAGAGGTCGTTTGCGGCCTTGAATATGGCTCCGGCATGCCCGTCGATGGGGTCACCACCGTCGACGATGTAGTCGTATGAGTCGCCGACCGGTATGAGGTCTTCGACGGTGAGGGTGTCGCGGCGGTCGACGAGCATGCGCTGCATTACCTTCAGCGCGGTGCGCTCCCGCTGCATGACGGAGGACAGGTTGCGCAGCGTCGAGATCAGCGCCGGTGAGAACGGGTAGGTGAGTCGGAACTCCTGCTCGGAGGCCCCTCGATGTTGTTGGTCGGTATTGAGGCTGTCCTGCAACACTTCCCACACGGCAGGGCTGCGAGTGAGATTGGCAAATGCCTCGTCGAGGATCTTGCGTGCGGCCTCGTCCCTAGGTTGCAGCAACCGGGCGTGCGCGACTTCGGCGAGGTTGTCGTCGCCGAGTTGGATTTCGCGGAAGCGGCCCTGCTGATATTGGAATGCCCGGTCGATGGCTTCCTGCTCAGCGCCCGAGGCCCCGGCATCAGCGAACCACTTGCGTAGATCCATCTGGCGAGAAATGAAGGAGATCACGGGGATTGAGCGGCTTCGACCCGAGGACTCGACGAGTTTGGTGATCTTCTGCGATTCGCGGGCGAAGAACTCGGTGTCGCGCACCGAGAATGCGAGCCAGAGCACGAGCTCGTCGAGAAACAGCACGACACCGTCGTAGCCCAGCGACTTAGCGTGTTCGGTGAGCACGACCAGGCCGCGGTCGAGGTCGATGTAGTGGGCGGTTTCGGTAAAGGATTTGAAATAGGTGCTGACCAATGCGGAAACGAGGTCACGACGCTCACGGTCCTCGGCAGAGGCCTGACGAGCGGCATGGTAGCGGGGCAGGTCCCAGGCGGCACCCAGCAGGCCACCCCACCCACCCCCCGAACCTGAGCCGCCGAGTCCGGCGAGGAACTCGTCATCGCCCATGCGGTCGCGCAAGTTCTCGGCATCGGCGAGCAGGCTGTCGGAAACGTGGACCGCGGGCAGCGTGGCGTCGGGGTGCAGGTGGCTGATTTGCTCGACGTAGCCCTTGAGGATGGCTTGTTCGAGGCTCTTGGCGCCGAGTAGGTGGTAGGTGAGGCGGAGGATCTTCTTGCCGGCAAGTGCGCCGTCGTAGCGGCCGGTGAGATCCTGGAACTTCGCGGTGCGGATCATCGGGTGATTGCCGAGCAGCGCGTAGAGCACAGCCATGAAGTGGCTCTTACCGGAGCCGAAGGAGCCGGTGAGGTAGGCGGCGCGCGAGGTGTTCTTGTTCAGGGCGTCGGCGACGAGATCGATTGCGGCGGCGAAGTTATCGCGGAGCGAGTCGGTGATGACGTATTCGTCGAGGGTGGCCTTGATGTGGGCTTCGTCGTTGGTGCTGTCTGTGAGTTTCAGCACGTAGTCGTCGCTGCCGACGCGTTCTGGGATGGTGATGACGTCTTTGAGCAGTGTGGTCATGACGTCTTCCTGGTGCGTGGCTTGCGGGTCGGTTCTGGCCGCCAGATGGTGAGCTCGGTGACGGTGAGGTGGTGCTCATTCAGTCGGGTGGTGAGTTCGTCGGCGATGGTGTCGGCGACGGATTCGCCGTACTCGGGGTCGATCTGGTTGTGCCACTGCCGAACCCAGGGCAGTAGCTCGTTGAGGCCAGCGAGCAGCGGAATGAGCTTGGGGGTATCCCAGCCGTCTTCGATGCGTTGGCTGACCAGTCCGGCGAGGGCGAGGGCTTGGTCGGCGTGGTCCCAGCCTGCCCAGCCGAGCAGTTCGGTGGTGTCGGAGTCACGGCCGGCACCGGGGTAGGAGATGAACCGTTCTTTGGGCACATCGAGCTTCCCGCGGTGTGACCAGTAGGAGGCCTTGGCGAAGTCTGCGGGCTTGTACTTCGGTGGAACCGGGATCGGAGCGTCGAGCTCTCCACCACGGTCCTCGCGGCGCTGCAGCTCCCAGGTCTGCTCCCATACCGCCCGATTCTCAAGTCCGGATGGCTTGTAACGGTAGGCCGACAGGTATGGAACCGATTCGTCGGCAAGCAATTTCGCTAAAGCAGTGCCGGTGGCCGCGTTGTCGTCGCCGGCCCACAGCCGCACCACGGTACGGAAGTCGTCATTGCGATCGAGAACATCGGCGAGCTGTGCGACCGACGTGGGGGTGGGCCGGCCGTCGCGGTCGAACCACAATGACTTCTCTTCGACGCGGTCGAGCAGCCAATCCCGAAGCGCCGATTGCACCTGCCTATCCCATGGCTCAACGGCCCAGCGCCGCTTGTACTCTGGGCGTTCCATTAGGCGAATGTGAGGATTGGATTCGATGGCATCTAGTCGACGCTGAAGTAGCGTTTGGTAGGAAGTCGGGAGATCGTCGGGAATTTCGGTGATTGGCGTCGACGAATGGCGGTCGAACCATGCGGTTTCCTCGCCGCCCTTCATGGCGCGACCGAGTGCAATCTCAAAAGCCCTTTGTCCGAGAGCTATTTCGGGGACCTCGCCGATGTAGGTCAGGTCGTCGTCGATCAGGCCGTAAATACGGTAGTAGCCCCAGTCGAGTTCTTCTTGGTGGGCGATCATTAGGGCGCGAAGGCGCTCATACTCAGTCCTTGCGGCGGATAGAGCGGATGCCGATGGTGTATCGCCCGCAGCGACCTTGCGCGGAGTCTTCGCTTGCAGATCCTGTGCAAGGTGATCGAGGATCTTGGCACTCTCGACGGGTGTCGAGGTTGGTAGTGGGAAGTCCTGAACAGTTGTGCCGTTCAGCTGGTAGCGGTCACTCCAGGATTCGGCGCTGACGCGTGCGCCGTCCTGGCCGATTGGATCGCCGCCCTTGGGGTAGCAATTCTGCTTGAACCAGAAGCATGCCACGGACGAGTTGAGGACCCCGAGCAGCCGGAGATGGTCCTCGACCGACGCCCCTTCTGCCAGCTTGATTACCGGCGCGGTCCTATTGGAGATTTGCCCGCCACGTTCGAGCGCGAAGTGGTTGTGAGTTGCGACTTCCGCGAAGGTGATCAGTATGGGGGCAATGGAGAACTGCTTGTGCAGATGCCCGTACTCCGTCCACACTTGCCCGCGCTCGTCCTTTGTCTCGCCGAACCAGATGTAGTTGCGGACGACGGTTCGATATGGCCACATTTGCCGTTCTGACGCTGACTGAGGATCTACCCGGAACCCGTTGCTATTCGGGTCGAGATAGGGCCAGTAGCGTCGGTAGCCGGATGATTGGAAATCACGGACAAGCGCCCCATCGACCATGGTGCGGCTCGCCAATCGGGACCATGTCGCTAGTTCATACGGTTCATCCTGGCCAATGACTGCGCAAACGCCTATGGACGATTTTGAACCGATCGGGCCGGCACTAGTTCGTTGTATTAAGCTCGATAGCTGCACTGCACCCCCGCCGCTCAGGCTCCATGGGTGCCTGCGCAGACTTTCACGCTCCAAATCAACCACGTTGACGTAGGCGTTTTCGAATCCCTTCTGATTTAAGTGGTTGACGATCGATTGCCAAACTTTGCCTTCAGCGGGAGTGGGCGGGCGTCCGGGCTCACCGCGCACTCCGAGCACCGCGCGAATCGGCCCAGTCAAAGGTGGTTGATTCCTTCCGACCAGGATTACAGTCGGCGTTCCGTGGCCCGGGATGTATGCACCAGAAGTGTCGATCACTTTGCAGAGGTCAACGGTTTGGAGAAAGCGATCTATGAGCTTCGTGCCAAACTCACGTTTCATGAACGCATTCGAAGTTATCTGCCCGACCCATCCAACTGCGCGTCTTGATTCCGAACGACGCGCCAGACTGAAGAACAGCTCCATAAACGGAACGGACAGCTGGTACTTACCGTGCGGCGAGGTGTAAAGGTTGCGATACAGATCCCGAAGCGCCGAGTCTTTCACGCTGATGTACGGCGGATTGCCCACCACCACATCGTGTTCCCGCTGCAGGATCTCGGTGAGCGCGTCGGCATCCTCGGTGGTGTCGGCACGCACCGACGGCTCACTCGCGAGCAAGTCGTCAGGCAGTAGTTGTTGATTCGCTCCCCACAAGAGGCTGTCGCCAGCGGCCAGGTGCGGGTTGTAGGCAATGCGTTGTTCAACGCTGGTATCCCCGGTAGCGCGCAAGGCCGCGACGAGTAGTCGGAATCGTGCGATGGCGACTGCAAAGGGGTTGATGTCCACGCCATAGATGCCGTCGAGCGCCTTCTCCACGAGTTCGCGCGGGCCGAGCGCGGGCGCGTGGCGTTGCCACCTTTCGTGTAGGCGGTGGAAGGCGCCGAGCAGGAAATGCCCTGAGCCACAGGTGGGGTCGATGACGGTAAACCCTTCCAGCGACCGGTCGGCCAGGGCGGGTTCCATGGTCTGGTCGAGGATGAACTCCTCGACGAACTCCGGGGTCTGCAGCAGTGCATAGGTCTTCTTCGCGTGCTCGGACAGATCCTGATACACGTCGCCGAGGAAGCGGGTGTCCATGCCGGCAAACGGGAACAGCGGTTCGCCGTCGGAGTTCTGCTGCCACCAAAACTCCAGCAGTTTGCGGGCAGCGTCACCCGACGGCGCAACAAGGTGGATGGGGGAGAAGCGGTCCACCAGGCCCGCGGTGGCGGGGTATTGGGCGAAGTGTTCGCTAATCTGGGTGAGCCATTCCCGGTCGGTGTCTTCGGGATTGGTTTGGAAGTAGGCGCGCCGTGCGTCCAGGGCGTGCGCACGTTCGTCGGCGTTCGCGCCGGAGATCCAGCGCGGCGTGACGAGGGAGTTGTCTTCGCAGTAGCGTCCGAAGACGGTCAGCAGTACCCAGGCGACCGCGGCTTGGGTTACCCGATCGTTGCGCCACTCGGGCCATGCTGCTGCGGTCCGATTCGCGGCGGCGGCCTTGTCGTAGTCGCGCTTCCACGCCTCGAACACCCCGACCTCGCGGACATCGACGTCATCGCCATCCACCCGGGCGCGCAGATCAGCCTCCAACTCCAGCACCAGTCGGCGTAGTGCCGCCACCAAATCCGATGGAGCCGAGGCCATTACAAAACTCCTTCATCGTCGCTCGCCGGCACCAAGTCCGGGGCTTGCTTCCACAGCAAAAACTGCCCGCCGGGAGAACCCAGCTGAATCGGCTTGCGATCGACCAACGCACCGTGTCGTCCCGGTAGCTGCGGCAGTATCACCCACACTGGCCGTCGCCGGGGCGCAGCGAGATCGCTCAGCGTGGCCAACACATCCAGATGGCCGTAGCGGGCCAGCGGCGACAGCTCGCTCAGGATCAACGGCTCACCCCTACCGTCACCTCCGAAGACGTCGGCCTCCAAGTCCTGCCGCAATTGGGGCACCACCCGATCGATCACCGCGCGCAGCCCACGTGCATCCATCGGCGTCGCATCCACAGCATCGGCCCCACGCACTAGATCCCAGGAGATCCCTTGCTGCCGAGCCAGAGTGCGCATCGCATCGATCAGACGTGCGGTGACATCGACCAACTGCCCGTTGAAGGCGTCGGCGAGTTGAACCGCCACGCGCTCGTGTTGGCCCGGTCGGTCCGCGGGAATCGGTACACCGATCGCGAGGAAGCCGTGCTCGGCGATGCTGTGCCGCAGAACGGCGTGTTGATCGACGCCGTTCTGGGTCCCCTCGGCCGCCGTGGCGGCGGCCGAGGGGACCGCGGTCGGCTTTCGGGTGTGCATCGTCGTCGCGCTGGGCGGCTGCGCGTCGCGGAACCGGTAGGTGCCTTTGGTTGCATCCCACTCGAGATTGAGCGTGGTCTGCGCCAGGTAGGTCTCCAGATGCGGCGGGGCGGGCACCCGATCCAGCTCGGGGAATCGAGCGCTGACCCGGCTGCGGATCTGCGAGGGAGACAACGACTCCGATTGCGCCAGGCCTGTCAGCGCCGTCTGGATCGCCGCGGCAGGGGCGATGTCGCGGTTGTGCAGCTCGCTGCGCCCCGAAACCGCCGCGTGCTTCGAGATGGCCGCGGCCAGCCGGATCAGACGACCGTCACTGGGCGGCGCGGTGCGCGCGTCGGCGTCGTCGCTGACGGCACGGTAGCCGGACTGGAAAGCGAGACCGAGTTCGCGGGCCGCGGTCGATGCCGGAATGACGATGTTGTGATCGGCGGCCACCATCTCATCGGCCCGTTTGGCCGCTGATTCCGCCGCAGCGAGCAACAGCTCATCGGTGGCGAGCAGCGCGAGCCGGTGACCATGCCGTCGTCGCACGAATTCCTTATCACCCGAGGCATTTTCGTGTTCGCTGAGCCGTTCAAGCGCGATCCGGAGCAGACCGCCGGCGGCGCGGTCGGCACGAGCCTGCTGGTACCGGTCGGGTGAGGTGGCCGCGGCTTCGGGCAGGCGGGCGCGGATCTCGGCGGTCAGGGTGTCGATGGCCGCGACACCGCCGAAATCGGCGAGCACTTGGCGGGTGATATCACCGATCGCGTCGAGCAACTCGCGGGTGTCCTGGCGTTGTGCCCAGTCGTCCTGAAGTTCCTTGAGCAGCTGGGGACCGCGTTGCGAGGCCCTACCGACAGCCGCAGCAAGTTCAGTGCTGCTAGCAAAGGCATCCATCTTGCCCTTGGTGCCCAGCAGCAGTTCGGCGGCATCTTGGCGGGTCGAGGACCGGGCGCCGGACACCGCCGACAGCAGCAGATCCACGGCGTCATCAAGACCCATCAGTGCGTCGTCTGACGTACCCTTCTTCGCCTTGCCGAGTCGCGTGGCCCACTCGCGGTACCGCGCGGTGATCTCCTTACGGGTGTCCTTGGCCTCCCGGGCCACCAACCGATTAAGCGGGGTGGGATCGAGTGCCAGCAGCTCACCTACGGTCGTCACCTGGACTGACGCGAGTGCGGAGACGGCGCGAGTGGTCAACCCGGCTGCGGTCAAAGCGGTTCCAGCGGTGGCCTTTTCAGCGGAAGTGTCGTCGAGCGTCGTCTCGGTGGCCTGCGCGCCGAGTGTGGAGAACACGGCCCGCCAGGCCCGGAGCATGTCCTCGGCGGTATCTGGCCGGGTAGTGGCGTGCCGGGACAGGGCGGCGCTGAAGAAGCCGGTCAATGCCGCGGCGATGCTCGACTCGAACAGCTCGGGCCGCAGTGTCACGTCGTCGTCGACCGTGGCCGGGTTGGCGTTCTCATCCGGGCCGTAGCAAGGGCGCCCACCCGTGGCCATCTCGTAGAGCACCACCGCGGCGCCGTAGCGTTCGGCGGCGGTGTCGTACTGGCGGCGTCCACCGATGCCCAGGAACGGGTCGAGATACGGCGGGGTGCCGGCCTCGACGTGGCGGGCGTCGACCCCGGCCATCGAGAAGTCGAACATCATCAGGTGCGTGTCGGCGCGGGAATTAGTCTGGTAAACACCAAGATTCGACGGCTTGATGTCCCGGTGGGTGACGCCGACCCGTTCCAAGGTCACCAGGGCGGTCAGCAGGTCGCTGCCCCAGCGTTCCAACACATCGATCGATAGGCGGCCGCGGTTGTTGAGTTCCTCGGCCAGCGTCGTGCGGCCCGCGTAACGCAGCAGCAGCGCGGACCGGCCACCGACCTCGACCCGGTCATACAGGGTGACTATGCGGTCTTCGTTCTCCAGCTTGCCCAGCACCTGAGCCTCGGCATGCAGTCGTTCGGCGGCCTCGGCATCCTTGGCGACCTTGAGTACGCGTTCAGTGTCGCCGACCTGCTTGTCGGTCACGAGGAGCCCGACGGCGGTCGAGCCGGCGCCCAGCTTCTGCTTGTAGACGAAGCGGCCGTCGAGCACGTCGCCCGGCAACGCGTCCAGCGGGTCGGTGCCGGTAGCCTCGCCGAGGACGTCCTTGCGGACCTTGCCGAGCTCATCAAGGAAGGCGCCGACGTCGGCGATCCGTTCGGCCGGGCTGGGGTTGGTGGCGTCGAGCACCAACTGCCGCAACGACGTCCGCACCTGCGGCATCTCGGCGGCGAGGTCGAGGCCACGGTCACGACGTAGCCGGTCGATGAGTTCGCCGCGTTCGGTGGCCGGTGCTTGGCCGCTCAGGATGAAGAAGGCGAGCGCACCGAGGCCGAAGATGTCGATGCGGGCCGGGTCGGTGGGGCGCTGCCCTTCGGGGGCGGCGAACAGTTGGGCGGCGTCGCTGGGGCTAGCCGCCATCAGGCTCAGTGACCCCGACGACAGGCGGCTGACCGCGGTATCCGGGTTAGCGGGCAGCACCCCGGCGCTGTCCCAGTCGGTGACCTGGGGGAGCAGCGTTGGTCCGCGTTCACGGATGGCGACAGCGCGGGGGTTGAGGGTGCGGTGCACCACGCGGTTGCGGTGCGCGTAGTGCACGATATCGGCGATATCGCCGATGAGGTCGAGCTGACGTTCCAGCGACAGCGTGGCCTTGTTATCGGCCAGCCACAGGTCGAGGGGGACGTCGTTCTTGGGTTGCGGGAACACCAGCCCGATGCCCAGCTCGGGCTCGTCGACGATGTCCTCGGGCACCTGCAGGCCGTCGTAGCGCAGCCGGGACAGCAGGTGGTATTCGGAGGTGACTGCGCGGTGGCGGGCGTGCTTGTCTGCCGACGACGCGCCCTGGCTGGTCAGGTAGAAGCGGATGCGGGCGTGGCGCTCGGCGTCGACGTGGTGGAACGCCGGCCAGTCCTGCCAGCCCTCGCCGTCAGCGAGCGGTTGTTCGTCGATGATCCACGAGCCGACCTCGCGTTGCCGGCGAGGTGCCAGGCCGATGGCCTTCATCAGGCCGGCGATAAGTTGGCTGTCGCGCTCGGAGATCGGGTCGTGGCGAGGCGGTGCCAGCAGGGCCTTCGAGATGCCGGGCAGGCGGGTCCGGCCTTCGAGGCCGTCGAGACCGTAAAGGTTGATCTTTGAGTTGTCTTGCAGCTCGCAGAGAAACTCCGTGTGGTGCAGGAAGACCAGTTCCTGGACGTAAGGGATCCGCCGTGCGGCGTCGTCGCCGCCGCGCTGCCGGATCGCGTCCTTGAGAAGCGAGGCGAAGTACTGCGCCTTGCGTCGAGCCAGCAACAGTGGGGAGTCCTCGGTGCGGCCGTTACGTCGCCACAGATGGTCATTGCCGGTCAGGATGCCGCGGTAGTGCTTGAGTTCGATCAGGAACAGCTTGTCGGGGGTAAGGACCAACAGGTCGACCTCGTGCCAGCGGCCGCGGTTGTCGCGGAATTCGAAGTTCGCCCAAGCTCGGTAGGGGGCAGCATCGGGGAGGGTCTGCTTGACGAGTTCAAGGCCTTCTTGTTCGTGGGCGAACTGCGACTCGGCGATCTGGACCCAGCGGCCGTCCTTCACCGGTGAGTCACCCCCTTGTCGTGTTTGTCGTGAACAACTTACTTACTCGCGCTTCCGTTGGTGGGGAGATATGCGTCCGTTCCCCGGCCCACCTGGAGGCATGGACTCGCAGTATGCGGTTTGGTTCCGACACTTTCCGCAGAACAAGGGTGACTCAGGCTGTCACCTCGGCCAGACCCACGATCGACCGCTCACTGGTGCGGACGAAATTAATCTCCATATCGGTTGGGTCGTGCTGCGAAACCTGGGCCGGCCTGACCTCCGACAAATGAGGCAACTTGTGCGGCGTCGTGCCACCACATAGAACTACGCTGGCGCCCGCCGTCGCCAGGAACTACGTCTAACCTCGACCAATGATGATCGGCATCGCCGCCGCACTCCTGGCGTGCTTCGGCTACGGGGTCTCCTCGGTGCTGCAGGCCTACGGCGCACGCCGATCGGCGGCCGCCGCCCGCGACCGCGGCGCCACCGGGCACGTCACCGCGACCGGCGGCCCGACCCTCCTCTCGACCATCCACGCCGCCCTCACCGCAGCCTTCATCGTCGGCATCGCCTTGGATGTCGTCGGCTTCGTCGGCAGTGCGGTCTCTGCCCGCCTCATTCCGCTCTTCCTGTCCCAAACCATCATCAGCGCCAACCTGATCGTCACCGCGGTGCTCGGTATCGCCGTCCTCGGCATCGGCCTGCACACCCGCGACTGGGTCGCCATCGTCGCGGTCATCGTCTCGCTATTTGTGCTTGGGCTCGGCGCGGGTGAGCGTGGCCACCACGACAATCCAGACCGCACTATCCACTGGATCGTGCTCGCGGTGTCCGTCCTCATCCTGCTTGGCGGTATTGCGCTCACCCGCATCTTCGGCTCCCGCAGCGCCGTCATGGCGGGGCTGATCGCCGGCGTGCTGTTCGGCATGCTCGCGATCGGCGTCCGGATTCTCCACGGCGTCGACCACTTCCAGCCCTGGGTCATCCTCGCCGACCCGGCCGCGTGGACCGTCGCCATCGCCGGCATCGGCGGCTTCTACCTCCACACCGTCGCCCTCCAACTCGGCTCCGTGAACGGGGCCACCGCCGCGCTTGTTGTCGGTGAGACCGTCGTCCCAGGCATCGTCGGTGTGGTGTTCCTCGGCGACACCGCGCGGCCCGGCATGGGCTGGGTCGTCGTCCTCGGGTTCATCGGCGCCGTCGCCGGCGCTGTGGCCGTCGCCGTCTTCGGCGCGGCCGGCCACCAGGCGACACCGGAACCCGAGCCGGAGGCTAAAGTCCCCGACAACGTGTGACAGCTCCACCCCGACCGAAAGGCCAAACCCCATGCGACTGTTCATCACCGGAGTCGATGCCGACGGCAAGTCCTGCGTCGTCAGCAACGACGAGGTCGAAATCAATTCAGTCGCACCCGGTTTCGCCATCGCCCTGCCTTATGCCACCACGCAGAGCCCGCCACCGGCGCGCCCCCAGGGCCACGCCGACCTCATCGACCAGTTCCTCGAGCCCGGCCATGTCCGCTGGATGGTCGTCGAGCAAGGTCCGAACACCGAAACCCCGATGCACCACACCGACACCATCGACTTCGAGACTGTTCTCAGCGGCAGCGTCGACCTCATCCTCGGTGATGGCGTCCATCGAGTCGAAGCCGGCGACATGGTCGTCATGAACGGCGTCGACCACGCGTGGAAGGCCGGCCCGGACGGCTACCGCATGTCCGCCGTCCTCGTCGGCACCCCGCCGCCCGCCTAAGGCCACACCGGCAACGCATTCCTACCCAGCAGGCCGTTCCCGGTAGGTCGTCAATCCGTGGCCCCGGATCTGCGGATCCCTTGTCGTTGGTCCAGATCTCGGCGAGCATGGTGGCGCCGGGAAGCAGAGACAGGGCTGAAGCGCCGGTGGCCCATGCGCGCAGGTCGGCGTTGTCGATCAGGTCGAGTCCCTTCATGATCGGGGACTGCTGCGCGATTGCCATGCGCACGTCCCGCACGTCGATGGGTTGCCTGCCGAGCTGCCAGCCGTGCCCGAGCAGCTGATGCACCTGCGGCGCGAGCTCATCCATCCGGAGCGGACCGTGTGCGGCGAGCACCCCAATCGTCAACTCGGTGATCTCGGTGGTGAAGGTGTTGGGCTCGAACGCCGACCGGGATGCGGCGCACCACGGCGAGATCGTCACCGGCGACTTTGGTAGGGGCGAGCACCCCATGGCGCAGCCGGAGCAGCCCGACCTGGCGGAGCAGATCGTGCAGCGCCGCCAGCGGGGGCAGGTTGTCCTCAGTGGAGACGGGTCGGTCGAGCGGATACCAGTGCGGGCGGTGTGCCTGCATGGCGCGCACCACCCTTCGCGGCAACCGCCCACCGGGAGTGAGTTTCGCCCCGTCGGCGAGGAGATCGAGCAGCAGCCGCACGCTCTCGGGCACCTCTCCGACGACCCGCCGCATCCGCTGATTCGTTGCGGCAAGGTCGAACGGCCGCAACCGATTACCGGTCCAGCCGCGTAGGCGCTCGTACTCGGGGTGTGCCGGGTCGGCGAGCACGTCGAGCAGTTCGGCATACCCGCCGGGCCCGCCGCAGTTTTCAGGCGGGCAGGCGCCATGGCCGTCGAGGCAGCCCGGCGTCGGACCGCCGTGCCCGAGGACCTCGACGTCGTGGGGTCCAGCCGTCGCCGAAGTCATAGAGGTATTCGAATACGGTCTCGAGATCGGCCAGCCGAGCTTCGGTTTCGTCGCGCTGATCCTCGGGCCACAACTCCTCGCCGGGGATCACCATCCCATATGTTGCCTGCGGCGTGACGAACTGGTGCAGGTGCGAATCGGTCCAGCCGATCGCTGCCTGCAGCAACTCGTGCAGCTCCGGCACGGTCGCCGACGCCGGGACGTCGATCACTCGGGCGACCGCCGGCACAACATCGCGCAACACCACCTGCAGGCGCGCAGTGTTCACCGGCGTGGTCCCGTCCCCGCGGATGTAGGTGCAGCACAGCACTTCTTGTACGTGTGTCCCAACTCGCACCAGTGGATCGGTGTGTGGTGAATGCCAATCGTCGAAATCACACCGCTACCACGCGGACCAGGTTCGCAAGTCCCGCGAAGTCGTCCGCATTGCGGCTGTAGAGGTCCAGGCCATGTGCGTGCGCGGTAGCGGCGATCAGCAGATCCGCGAATCGGCTGCGGGGTTTGCGGCCTTCGCTGATGACGGCCGCAACGACGAGACCGTAGCTGCGAGCTGCGCTGCCGTCGAAAGGGATTGGCTCGATAAGAGATTCGACCTCCTGCAACCTCGACTGGCGTTTGGCGGCCTCTACAGGCGTACTCGCCAAGAGGGGACCGGCGGCTAGCTCGGCGGCGGTGATGGCGGAAATTGCCATCTCGTTCGGTAGCTTGTCGGCGACTGACGGATCGTGCCAGTCGATCACCACCGATGTGTCGAGCAGCCCGGCCGCCATCTACACGCTCTGATCGATCGCGGCGTCGAGGTCCCGACGAAACTGGTCAGGGTCGATCCGGACACCCGCACCGGCGATGCGTGCCAGGTCGTCGCGACTGATGAATGTCTTGCGGACAGACTGGATGGGGCGAAGTTCGGCGACCGGCTCCCCGCGGCGGGTGACGACGAACGTCTCACCCGCGGCCACCGCATCCATCAGTTTCGCGTTCTCGTTGCGCAGTTCACGTTGCGGGATCGTTCTTGCCATACGCCTCAGTGTAGCGAGATGTGCTACACCGCGCTACGAATCTTCTTCCGCTGTTAGGCGCAGCGCGCGGGACGCGAAGTAACGCCTAAGCAGGTTCGCGATAGATCGCCGCCCCCGCGGTAACCCCGGCACCCGCGGCGACGATCAGCGCCCGCGTACCCCGAGGAAGTCCGTTGCCGAAGGCGGCCACCAAGGCCGCGGTGTGCAGGCGTTCGTCGCCGGCGACGATCACCCGTTCCACCGGAACGCCGAGCAGCTCCGCCAGTGCCGCACGGTAATCGGGCCGGGCGGGCGCCGCGATGATCACGTCGACGTCGGCTAGCGACAGGCCGGACTCGCGCAGGCAATCGTTCGCGGCTTCGGCGGCGGCGCCCGCGAACTGCTGGTCCATCGACTCCGATCGCTGGAATCGCAGCACATTGTGGGAATCGTGCAATCCCACAGTGGCACTGAATGATTCACCACCATCGCGGTGATTGGTCCAATGAAACCGGCCGAGCCCGTACTCGTCGTCGCTCCACCGGCACAACATCGCGCCGCCGGCCGCGGTGAACGGGAAATGCTCGCTCATCCCGTGCCCGGGATCGGCGTCGCTGGCCACCACCAGCGCGCGTTTGATCGTGTGTGAGCGCAGGAATCCGTCCACGATCTGCAGCCCGGTCAACACCCCGCAGGTGCCGTTGGCCACGTCGAAGGAGAAGGTGCCGTGCGCGCCAGCATGCGGATCCTCGCTGTTGGCGCCGATATCCTCCTGGATCAACGCCGCCAGCGCCGGCTCGCCCAGATTCCGGTCCCGATAGATGCCCGCGTTGACCAGCAGGTCGAGATCGTCGGGATCGCAGTCCGCCTCGTGGAGGCACTTCTTGGCCGCCGATACGGCCAGGCGCAGCCCGCTGTGCCGGGCACGCCAGCCGCCGTGGACCACTTCGAGCCGATCAATCACCGTGCCCATAGGCCCCCACCAATTCCTCGTCCAGCGTCAGCAGCACCACGCCGATCTCCAGGCCCGATGCCAACGCGATCAACGCGATCGTCTCTCCCGGACGGATCCGGCCCGCCTCGAGTTCCTCGACGAGCGCAACGGTATGGGTGGTCGACGCGGTGTTTCCGTAGCGGTCGACGGTGATGACGGCGTCGTGGCGCGGTCCTTCGCCGAACTCGGCGACCATCTCCTTCATGCCCTTGCGGATCGCGCGGGCCGACGTCTGGTGGGTGATCACATGGTCGACGTCGCGCAGCGCGATGCCCGCCGCGTCCAGCACCTCGTGCAGCAGCAGGGGGGTGTCGGCCATCGCCACGCGGTGGATGGCCCTGGCGTCGGTGAACATCCGGGCTGCGGGATCATGCCCCTTCGGATAGCCGAGGCAGAGCCGGCTGTGGTCGGCGACCGTGGTGAACCCCGCCAGGCTGATGCCTGCCGACCCGGCCGGAGCCCGCTCGAGCAGGAGCGCCGCGCCGGCGTCGCCAAGGGTGAGCGACGCCAGTTCGTTGCTCATGATGGTTCGGATATGTTGTGCCGCATTGCGTCCGAGTTGAGAGATGTACTCGCCGCTGACCACCAGTGCCCGCTCGATGTTCCCCTGGCGGATCCAGTTATTGGCGATGGTGACACCGGTCAGCATCCCCGCACAGGCGTTGGACACATCGAACGTCAACGCCTTGCCCGCGCCGACCGCCTCGGCGACCGCGCCGCCCATCGTCGGTTCGAGCCACTGGGTCAGCCCGTCGTGAAACTTGGTGATGCTGCAGCTGATCACGGCATCAACGGACTGCGCAGACCGATTCGCGTGGGCCAGGCAGTCCCGCGCGGCGGAGATCGCCAGCGTGTAGGAATCTTCGTCGCCGACGGACACCCGCCGCTCGTGGATGCCGGTCAACCGCTCGAGATCGATATGGGTGCGGTGTCGGGTCGTCGACATGAGCTCGTCGGTGCTCAGGTGGGTGGCCGGCAGGTGCCGCCCCGCACCGGCGATCCGCGTGGTGAACGGTGCGCGGGCCGCGTCGCCCCCGCTGTCCATCACCAACCAGTGCTTGACCGAGCCCATCACCCCACGATGGATCGCCCTTGACGGACATCGCTAGGGCCCTTGTGCCCTTCACTGTCCCTAGCGGATCCCTAGACAACGCCGGTTGTCACGCGAAAGAATGACCCAATGCGCAGGTGGGTCAAGTTCGCAGCACTGTTCCTCGCTGCTGCGGGCATCGCTACGCCAATCGCCTACGCCGACAACCCCACACCGTCACTGCCGCAGTTCGTCCCTCACGACAGTGACTGGCAGCCCAACACCGTCGTCTATCCATACAACCTGTGGCAGAACCGGGTGACCCCCGAGCAGCTGACCGCGATGCGCGAATCCTGCCAGTGGTTCAACGCCCAGTACGGCACGCTCATGAGCCAGGTCTTCGGCTTCCAGCGTTTTCTCGGTGACCGTCACGACGTCTGGACCGCACCCGGCGTGCAGTCGGCCGCGAATACCGTCGAAGCCAACCTCGACCAGTCCGCGGCCTTCCTCGACCCCCGCGCGCACACCCTGTTCATCGTCAATTACCCCGACCAGAGCGAGTATTCGCCTGTCTACAACGGGGATTCGGTGTTCCATCTCTGGTATCAGCTCACCCAGATCAGCGACAACATGAAGCACCAGTTGCCGTCCGGTCAGCTCAACGCGCACATCGCGACCGCCAACGTCTACGGCACTACCATCCGCGACTCGGGGGTTTGCGCGGGAGCCTAACTAGTGGTCCGTCTCATTATTGTTTAACTGCATGTTGGAACTCCCGAATCGGTGCTGACTCTCGACGACATCGACCGGCACAAAGTGACGACAGTACTGGGAAAGGGGAACTGCGCAAGCGATGAAGGCGCGACGATGACTTACTTGGATAGACAGGAATTTCTAGCCTGGGCGTACGACGACCTGCTCACGAACACCACCCGTGGTGTGCTGGCCGAGTACATCGTGGCCAAATCACTCGGCATTTGCGACACGAAGCGCGTCGAATGGGACAAGTACGACCTCGTCATCGGCGATATCGGTGTCGAGGTGAAGTCGGCTGCCTACGTGCAAACGTGGAAGCAAACCCGGCTATCGGAGATCGCGTTCAACATCCGCCCCGCAAAGGGCTGGGACGCTCGCGCCAACACCTCTGCGGCCAGTGCGGGGCGAAGCGCCGACGTGTACGTCTTCTGTCTGCTCACCGTTACGGACCGCGAACATGCCGACCCGCTGAACGTCGCGCAATGGACGTTCTACGTGCTGCCGACGAGTGTTCTCAACCGAGAAGTTACGGAGCAGAAGACGATTCGGCTCAGACCGCTGAAATCCCTCCGTCCCCACGAGTGTGCCTACGAAGAGCTCAAGGCCTCCATCCACCAGGCAGCAGCAGTCAATCGCGGCCTTGGCCATTGGTGATGCACTCACCGACACATAGTCCCGAACATGCAGTTAACTAATTGCGTGACACACCACTAGGACGGCGTAAACCGAATCGCCGCCAGCTTGTTCACCTCGATCGCTTCGGCGAACTCCGCCAGCGTCGGGACCCGGGCGTCGCGGAACTGCAACCCCATCATCCGCTGCGCGCGCTTGACCCCGTACGCCACTGCGCACCGGTGAAACAGATCCGCCGTCAGCGCCCGATCCTCAATAAGCTCGCCCCGCATGGCTCGCGACGAGCCCTCGTACAACACCGAAGCCGTCGCCCCGCCGCGGAAGTTCACCTTCCACACGCTCCCGATCAACGCATACAGATCGCCGTCGATGTGATGCGCACTGACCGGCACGACGAACTCGCGTCCCGTCTTGCGTCCCTTGAAACTCAGCACCATGAATTGCTTACGCAGCCCGCCCGCGAGCGGGGTGCGCAACAGATACCGCATGAGCGGGTTGACGGCCCGCATGATCGCATCCGGCGGAGGTGCCGGCGTGATCGCCGCTGTCTGTTCTGCCACGCACCCACCGTACGACCGCTACCCGCATAACACCAGGTCATTGCCCATACAGGCGACCCCAAGGTTGCGACCCGCAGCACGATCCGGCTTGTATGGGGTCATGGACCGTCGCCACATGCTCATGACAGCGGGGCTCGGGCTCCTGGCAGCCGCCACCAAACTCCCTGGCGCCAACGCCACACCGACCACACCGGCCCCGGCCGCCCCCGCCCCGCAGAACTACCTCTTCCACGACGAGTTCGACGGCCCCGCCGGCTCGGCTCCCGACCCCTCGAAGTGGACCACCGCGCTGGCCCGCGAAACCATGGAGGACCCCACCTTCTGGGAGCTGCCCGAGAACGTCGGGCAATACCGCGATGACCGTCGCAACGTGTACCTCGACGGCAACTCCAACCTCGTGTTCCACGCCGCCAAAGACGGGCCCACCTACTACAGCGGCAAGATCTTCGGGAAGTGGCAAGGCGGCATCGGCCACACCTGGGAAGCCCGAATGAAGCTGGACTGCCTGACCGCCGGCTGCTGGCCCGCCTGGTACCTGTCCAACGAGAGCCCGGTCAACGGCGGCGAGGTCGACGTCCTGGAGTGGTACGGCAACGGCAGCTGGGGCCCTGCCACCGCCATCCACGCCAAGCTCAACGGCGGCGAGCACGTCAGCGCGCGCATCGCCGTCGATCCCGCCTGGCACACCTGGCGCCTGGTGTGGGACGACGCCGGCATGCGGTTCTACAAGGACTACGTCGACGGCGCCGCGCCGTACTATAACGTTCCGGCGCACACCCTTCCGGACTGGCAGTTCAATGATGCTGGGTACCAGATGTTTCCGGTGTTCGACCTCGCGGTCGCGGGCTCCGGCGGCGGCGACCCTCGGGGCGGTACCTACCCGGCGAACATGCTGATCGACTACATCCGCGTCTGGTAATTGAGGCCCATGCCTCATGCGCGGCGATACCCGCCGGGTCAACGATTCAGGACATGGTTCAAACAATCGCCGCCACGTCGGCGCCCACAGTCGATCTCTGGCAGAAGGTGCTGACGGATGGACACGCCCCACTCGTCAGGGCCCGCAAACTGTTTCGCTACTTGCCGTCGAACCCACGATGCAAGATGTGCAACAACCCGTTCGGCGGCCCAGCCGGACGTCTTCTCGGCGTCGCCGGGTTCACTCCGTCGCGCAAGAACCCCAATCTGTGCAGCCGCTGTTGCGACGCCCTGCCGCCCGGCGGCGCCGAGGTCGACATCGCGGTGCTCTTCGCCGACGTCCGCGGCTCGACCGCCTTGGGTCAGCAGGCGACGGCCCCCGAGTTTGCGGCACTGCTCAACCGGTTCTACGAGACCGCGACGAGGACGCTACTGCGGCACGACGCGATCATCGACAAGCTCATCGGCGACGAGATCATGGCGTTCTTCGTCCGCGGCATTAGCGGTCCGGACTACCGGAGTCGCGCGGTCGAGGCGGGCCGCGACCTGCTCGACGCGGTCGGAAACGGCAGCGCCGACGGTCCCTGGCTATCGCTCGGGGTCGCGGTGAACGCAGGCACGGCCTACGTCGGCAATGTCGGCGGTGCGGTCGTCGACTTCACCGCGCTCGGGGATCCGGTCAACGTGGCGGCGCGGATGCAACAACACGCAGCCGGCGGCGAGTTGCTTGTGGCAGCTGGCGTGGCCGATCACCTCATGCAGGGGGCGGCACGGCGTGCGCTGACCCTACGCAGTCACCTACATCCGGTCGACGCCTTCGTCGACCGGATCGGATCCGCATCTAATAACGCCGAGTGTGGGCCTCCTGTACAGAGTTTGGCGATTTTCTGTACATGAGCCCCACAGTCGGCGCAGCAGAAGCTACCGCCGACGCTTCACCGGCCGGCCCAGCAGCGTGACCTCCATCAGCCGCCGGATCGTCGCCACCGACTCCGGGTCGGCATCACGATTGAACAGCCGCCCGAAGTCCACCGTCAGCGAGAATGCAGCCGCCACCGCATACCGCGCCGCACCGACCTTCAGCTCGGGTCGTGCTGCCGTCACCAGTCGGGCCCACGCATCCATCGTCGAATGCTCGATGGTCTCCAACACCCGCAGATCCGCTTCCGGAACGTTGTGCCGCTCTGTGTAATACACGTACGGCAGATCCGGCGACTCCATCACCCGGCCGATGTAGTCATCGATCAACTCGTCCAGTGCCACTTCAGGATCGGATGTGCGGGACAGCGCATCGGCGGTATCACTGGAATGCCGATCGGCTGCCCGCCGATACGCCAACGCCAGGATGTCGGCCTTGCCCGGGAATGACCGGTACAGCCCGGAAGTCTGGATGCCGACGGCCGACGCGATGTCCTCCATGCTCGTGTTGCGGTACCCGTGCTCGTAGAACAGCCGCACCGATTCGTAGAGCACATGCTCGTACATCCCGGCCTCGGCCCCGGGGCTGACGGCTTCCCGCCGCACGCCGGTGCGACGCCGAGTCGTGGGCAGCTCAGCAGCGAGCAGATCCGTCGCCATGGTGTTCAGACACAACCGGATCTCGCCTGTCGCAAGCGGATTGGAATGATCGGTGATGCTGCCGATCACGCTGAGGGTGGCCGTCAACAGCGTCCGCTGCTGAGACGATGTCAGTTTGGGCCGCAGTTGCGCCAAGCGAATCTGCAGCCGGCGGTTCACCACCTTGAGCTGATCGACCAGGACGGCGCGATCGGGGTCCTTCAGATAGCGCGCTTCCCACCGGTACAGTCCGCCCGCAGTCCGGCAGCCGATCGTGGTGTCGACCAACGCAGAAGTCAACGCCCGCAACGTCCCTGCCGGATCGTCGTCCAGATCGTCGGCGAATGCCGTCGCATCCACCAGCATCTGCCCCAGCCCCAACACGGCGTCGCGGAACAGGTCGTACTTGCTGGAGGAGTGCCGATACAGCGCGGCGGGTGTGATGCCCACCCGCGCGGCGATGTCCTCCATGCTGACCGCGTGATAGCCCTGCGACCCGAACGCATCGGCCGACGCGCGGGCGATCTGCGCCTTGCGATCCTTCGGCCGGCGCCGTACGGCGGGTTCGCCATCTGACACGGACTCCACGCTAGATCACGCCCCGCCGAACTGTGGGCGCAGCACCGAACTCAGTGCAGCCAAAGGGATGTGGGCCTGTACGGTGCCGCCATCCATGGACCACTGCATGACGCCCGGGGTGTAGTTGATCGGCGTATCGTGGCCGACCGGATAGTCCGGCATGTAGAGAATCAGCTCGTCGCCGGACAGCGCCCACGCCTTGTACCCGCCGGAATACACCTTGTCGGGGCCCCACCGGTCCACCACGAACGGATAGGTCCCCGGCTGATGCGCCGGCGGTGCCTGATTCAGCGCATCCTCGATGAACGGCTGCCCCAGCGTGGCGATCGCCCCGAAGTCCACCCCGGGCTTCAGCACGTCGGCCAGCCCCAGTCGAACCCCACGCGCCATGTCCCAAGTGAACGTGCGAAAAGCGTTGTTGGGCTTCGGCCCATCGGCGTGATAGTCCTCGTGGAACACCACGGTCAGCACGTCACCACGCTGCAGGACCTGGAAGTTCTCCTCACCGAAGCTGTCGGCGACCATGTGGACGCCGACGCTGCGCCAGTTGTTGACCAGCTGCGTCAGGTAGTCCCGGATGGTCGGGCCCGTCACCGGATTGTCGATCAGATCCCCGGGGACGGCTACCTTGATATCGCGGATCGCCTTGCGTTCCGACAGCACCGACGTGTGGCAGTACAGGCCGTCCCAGTCGGCGCCGAGGCCCCCGCAGAAATCCGGAGCCGACGCATCGGCCACCGGCGCCGCGATCACCGATGCCACCGCGAGAGTTCCACACAGACGGGTCCACATACGAATCAGGGGAGTTCGACTTTGCTTGCCCGCCAGGCCCCATCGACCTTGTCCATGGTCATCTTGACCCGGCTGCGGTCGATGCGCGGATCCGGCGCGGCCTTGTTGGCCACCGTCTGGTCGACGAACATCAGCACGACGACCTGATTCTTCGTCGCCGACTTCACCGCCGAATCGATCACCACACCACGCGCGGTGGCCTTGTTGTCCACCAGCAGCTGGCGCAGCTGGGCGCTGGATTGCGAATACATGTCCTTGAATTCGCCGGTCGCGCCGTTGAGCACCTCGGCGAAGTTCTGGTCCACGTTGTTGGAGTCGATGCTCGTCAACACCTGCGCGTAGTGGACGGCCGCCGCCTGCGCATCACGCGACGCCGCGGCGATCTCCCGCTGCTGCCACACCTGCCAGCCCAGGAACCCGGACGCCCCGAGCAGCCCAACAATCAACGCCCACAACAGACCACGGCGGACCAGCCGCGGCCACCGCCGGGGCGACGGCTCTTCCGCCTTGGTCTCAGTCTCGGTCTCGGGCGCATCGACGGGTGCATCGGCAGCCTCGACCTCGGCGGACTCAACCTCGACTTCGGTCTCACTCGTAACAGTCACCGCAATCTCCTTCTAGCTCGGCGGTTCGATCGGCAGCACCGGGCCGCCATAGGGGGTCGGAATGGTGTAGCGGCCCTTGGGTGTCGGGTCGGTGGTCGCACCCAGGTCGGCGCCGGGTGGGGGACCGGCGGTGTCGTCGCCGGCCGGTCGCGGTGCGTTCTTGGCGCCGCGGATCAGCACCGCCGGGTCGTCGTCGCGGCAGTAGGTGTACAGGTAGGGCTCGGGGTAGTCGGCCGACGATGATGGCCGCCGTGGTGTCCCGTAGTCGCACGCGTAGCGCGGGTAGATGTCGGCCGTCGCCCACAGGCCGTGGTCGTGCATCGTGGTGCTCCACGCGTCGAGCAGCGACCCGCGGTAGTCCGGGAACAGTGCGTTGAGCGCCGGCACCCGCACATACAACAGCTGCGACGCGGTGGCCATGCTGGTCAACAGCCCCACCATGGAGTCGGAGTTGTCCGTGAATAGATTGTCAGTGGCAGAAAGGGTTTGCGGCGTCTGGTCAACCAACCGGCGATACCCGTCGAGCATCTTGTCCACCCCGCTGAACGTGCGGCTGAGATTTCCGGTGGCGACCTTGATGCCCGGGTTCTTGTCGGCGGCCGTGGTCAGCACAATCCGGCTGGTCCGCAGAATGCTTGTGGTCTGCGGTAGCACCGAATCCAGCGTGGACAACAGGAAGGTGCCGCCGTCGATGATGTCGGCCAGCTTCTGCGGGCCCTGATTGGTGAGGCTGAGCTCCTTTTTGATCAGCTCCAGCTTGGCCGGATCGACCTGCCTCAGCATGCCGTCGGCATTGGCCAGCAGCTGCGCCAGGCTGACCGGCACCGACGTCTTGTTCTGCGCGACGACGCTGCCGTCCTGCAGGTACGGCCCGGTATCGGAATCCGGCACGAATTCGATGTACTGCTCACCGGCCGGGGACAGTCCCGACACCCGTACCGGGCTCGCCGTCGGGATCCGCACATCCGAACGCACGGTGGCCACCGCGGCGACTCCGTCAGGCGTGATCGCCAGAGACTGCACCCGCCCGATCGGTACACCACGCAGCGTGACGTCCTGATTGGGCAGCAGCCCACCGGATTCCGGCAGCTGAATGGTCACCCGGTACGCCGAGTCGAACGGCGTCACCCGTAGCGCACCGACCATCACATAGGCCGCCGCGACCACCAGCGTCATCACCAAACCCGCTGTCGACAGCCACAATCGGTGTCGATGCCCGAACCTGACCAGTCGCACCAGCTGGTCAGCTGCCTTGTCGATCATGGCGGCGGCTCCGACGGCGGGGGTCCAGGAGGCGGCCCTTGCGGCGCGACAATCAGCTCACCGGGGTCGGTGGGACTGGGCAGCACCGGAACCTGTGGCACGTCGGGACCCTGTCCGACGACGCGCTGTTGCAAGCGCCACAGCGTGTACTTGAACGAGCCGACCATCTGCGCCCAGTCATAACGCTTCGGCCCGTGGAATCCGGGGTCGCCGCCGAAGCCGATGTCCGGGATCGACCCGAGCACCAACCGGTCGATGCTGGCTCGAACCGAAAACGCATTGCTGGGCGTCGCTTTGATCAGCGGCGGTATCAGCCGGTTCAAGGCGGCCAGGTTCGCGTCCGGCGCCAGCACCAAGTCATTCCACGCCCGCGCGACGGTGTTGGCGTCGCCGATCACACTGCGCCCGCTGGTGTCGGTGCCCGCGATCGACGGGAATTTCTCCAATTGCTTGCTGGTGTCACCGGCCCGCTGGACGACGTCCGCGACGGTGTCGGCATTGACGGCCAGCGTGTCGGTCGCCGGACCCGCCGCGGCCATCACCTCGCTCAGCGCCTGGTTCTTGGCGTCGAGGTTCTTGGCCAGTTGCGATGTCTCGGTGAGCGCCGCAGAGATCTGATCGGAGCGCGCCGTCAGCGTGGACAACGTGTCGTTGGTCTTGGCGATCAGGTCCCCGAAGGCCTGGCCCTGGTCGCCGGTCGCCTTGCCCATTCCATTGATGACGTTGGTGAGATTGCGCACCGCACCGCCGTTGACCAACACCGCCGCCGAACTGAGTACCGACTCCACCGTGGCCGCTGCCGTGGTGGAATCCAGGCCGATGGTGTCGCCGTCCTTCAACAGCGGCGTGGTTGCGGAGGCGTCTGCCGGTGGTTTGAGCGCGATGAACACATCGCCCAGTGGGGTGGCCGACCGCAGTTCGACGGTGCTGCCCTTGGGGAGTCGCACCCCGTCCATCACTCGTATCGTCGTGACCGCGGTGTAGTTCCGCGCCACCATCGTCTCCATCTGGCCGACGTCGGCGCCCGCGAGCTTCACCTTGGCGTTGGCAGGCAGGTTCAGCGCGTTGGAAAAAATGGCGGTGAGGCGGTAGCCGCCAGTGCCGACCGTCGGCGCCGGGAGCGGCAGACTGGACAACCCGTTCGACGAGCAACCCGCAACACCGAGCGTGACAGCGACGATGGCGACGGTGCGTTTCATTTCTGTCCCATCGCAGCCATACCGTCGAGCACATACGTCAGCCCGAAGTCCGGTCCGAAGTCCTGCAATGTTCCTGTGCTGCAACCTAGCTGGCGCAGCCCCATGACGTTGCAGACCTCCTTGGTGTACTGGCTGTCGAACAACACCCGGTCGGTGAGTATCCGTGCCCGGGCAGCGCCGTTGTTCTGGTCGACGATGTTGTACATGTTGTCCAGCGTCAACGGGGCGACATCGAGGAACTCGGCAAGATCCCGTTGACGTTCGACCAGCGTGTTGGCCGTCGTATTGCCGTTGTTGACAACGGCTTTGATGTTGTCGCGGTTCTTCTCCAGGAAATCGCCAACCTGTGCGAGCAGGTTGTTCATCGTCTTGCCGGTGGTGCCGCTGCCGAAGTCCTCGTCGTTGACGATCTGGCTCAGCTGGCGCACGGTCGTCCCGAAGTCGCGCAACTTCGCGTCATTGTCGGCGGCGGCCTGCAACAACGAGCTCAGGTTGCGTACGATCGTGGTCAGTTGATCGCGGGTCTGTGCGCCACCGTCGGCGCTGAGCCGCAACGCATTCGACAGCTCGCCGAGCGCGCTCTTGATCTTCTCGCCATTGCCGTCGGCGATCGCCGCACCGGAATTCACGACATCGGCTACCGGGCCGTTGCCGTTGCCGTCGCCCTTCAGCGACGTGGAGATCTTGTCCAGCACATCGAGCACCCGGGCGAACTCGACCGGTGTCTTGGTCCGAGGCAGCCCGATGGTGTCGTGGTCTTTCAGCACCGGGCCGTTGCGGTAGGGCGGGGTGAGTTCGATCTGGCGGTCGGTCAGAATCGACGTCGAGATCGTCACCGCCTGAACGTCCGCGGGGATCTTCACGCTGCGGTCGACGGTGAACTGGACCTCGACGTACCCGCTCTTGGGCGTGATCGCGGTGACCGTGCCGACCGGCATGCCGAGTACCGCGACCGTGTTGTTGACGTACAGCCCAGCAGCGCTGTCGAATTGGGCGGTCAAGGTGATGTGATCGGTGGTGGACTTGAAGTACGCCCAGGCGACGGTGACCACCGATGCGACCACAACCACGATCACCGTCGCGATCGCCAGCAGCCTGGCCCGCGCGCTCACTTGCAGTCCTTGTAGTACTGGGTCATACCGAACTGCTTGGCTCGCCCGCTGATAGCGCACATCCAGGAATCGATGACGATCCCGTTCGGCGTGTTGAAGTCGAAGGCGTTTCCGGTGCCGCTCGCGTTGGCGAATCCCCGCAGCGCCACCGGACCCGCCTGCAGGGTGCTGCGCAGCAGATCGTCATGCTGGGCCAGCAGGTCGGACAGCTGACGCAGGTTCTTGATCGTCTGATCCAATTCGCCGCGGTTGGTCACCACGGTGGTGCTCATCTCGTTCACCAGATTGGTCAGCGCGGCCATCATCGCGTGGAACGTGGCGCTGCGTTCCACGAACCGGCTGATCAGCTCTTGGCCCTGATTGATCATCGCGGCGATGTTGGCGTGCTGACGTTCCAGCGTGCTGCTGACCATGTCGGTGCTTTTCAGCAAGGCGCCCAGCTGATCTCGGCGATCGGCAATCACCGTCGACAGAGTCTGAATGTTCCGCATGGCTTCTGGCACCACAGCGGGCAGGCCCTGCATCTGCGTGCCCAGGACCCCCAGTGACTTCGCGAACGCATCGGTGTCGACCTGCTCGTAGGTGGTCGTCACATCGGCCAGCGCGGCCTGCAGGTCGTAGGGCACCTCGGTGTGTGACAGGGCGAAGGTGTTGTCGAGCAACGTCCCACCGTCTTCGGGCTCCAGCGACAGATACCGGGAGCCGAGGATCGTGGCGACCTTGATCACCGCCCGCGAGTCCTTGCCCAGCGCAACGTCGTTGCGCACTTCCAATCCCGCCTCCACGTGGTCACCGGCCAGTGCCATGCTGGTGACCTTGCCGACCTGAATGCCGCCGATGGTGATCGGGTTGCCCACCTGCAGCGCGGCGGCTTGGAGGAACTTCGCGGTGTAATGCCGATGACCGACGTTGGCCGCGTTGGCAATCAGCATCGCCCCGATGACGACGGCGACCACAGCCACTGCGATCAGACCGAGCCAGGTCTTGTTGTAGCTCTCCAGCCTGCGCCTAGCCATTGGCCATGTTCCTGCATCGCGGGGTGTACATGGCCTTGTTTCCCGGTGTCGCGTGGTCGACGATGATCGGCACCACGTCGTTGAGCCCGGGGAAGTAGCCGCTGATGTTCAGGTCGCAGGCGTAGGCGTTGCCGTAGGCGCCCTCGTTGGTGATTCGGGCCAGCCCTTTGAGCATCAGCGGCAGGTTGGCACCGGTGAACGCCAGCTGCGGCTCGATGTCGACCAGATGCCCGGTGAAACCGGGCTGGCGGGTGACCATTTCGTTCAGCTGGGGGTCGACCGTGTCGGAGATCGTCGACAGCTGACGCAGAACCCGCGCCATCGTGCCCGTCGAATCCACCAGCTCAGGGCGCCGGGCGTTGAAGTCCGACACCACCTTGCTGGTCTGGACGAGCACCTGATCGAGGTTGTTGTTCTGTGCGGCGAGATTTCCCGTCACCGTGTTCAGCTGGGTGATGACGCTGCCCAGCGTCTGATCTTTACCGGCGAATGTGTTAGTGAGGGTGGAGGTTTGGCTGACCAGATTCACGATCGAGGCGTTGTCACCCTGCAATGACTGGATCACGCCCTTGGTCAGGTTGTCCGCGTCCCGGGGGTTGAGGACGCTGAACAGCGGCTCGTAGCCGTTGAGCAGCGTCCCGACGTCGAACGACGGATCGGTGCGCTCAACCGGGATGGTGGTGTTCGGCGGCAGGGGACCCGGGTCACCGGCCTTGCCCAGTGAGAGCCCGAGATAGCGCTGGCCGACGATGTTCTGGTAGGTCACCGAGGCGACCGTGTTGCCGAACAGGTGCTGATCGTTCTGCACCACGAACGACACCTTGGCCAATTTGCCTGCCAGTTCGATCTTTTCGACCCGCCCGACACGCACACCCGCCATCCGGACGTCGTCGCCTTCGCGCAGTCCGTACACGTCGGTGAACATCGCGGCGTACGGAGTGGTGGGCCCGGCCACGTCACGGCGCAGCGTGACGTACACCAGCCAGGTCAGCGTCATCGCCACGACCATGAACAGCGACAGCCCGATCAGTGGGGCGCGAAACTTCATCAGTTGCCTCCCGGCGCTTCGGCGGGCAGCGGCGGTGGGAGTGCCGGGGCTGCCGGCGGCGGTGGTGCGTCGGCGGGATCAGCCGTGCCCGGCACACGGGGGAATGGCGGTGCCCACCACGGCGTGGGTGGATTCGGGTCGGCCAGGTTCGGATTGGGGTTGATCAGCGGCGGGCCGACGGCGACCAGGTTGCCATTCGGGCCGACGACGGTGCCCGGCGTCGGAGCCAGATCCTTCGGCGGCTGGTAGTTCTGTGGCAGCAGCATCTCGGGAAGGTCGGGGCGCACCACGATCTCCGGCGCGGTGTAGCAGCTGTTGCCCAGCAGCTGGCCATAGCGCGGGCAGTCGGCGCGGGTGTAGGTGTAGGTCGGCGTCAGCGACAGATTGACGCGCATGTTGCCGGTGTCCAATTCGGGCATCCACACCTCGTCGAAGAACTTGCGGGACAACCCGTTCAGCTTCGTGAACGCCGGCACGAACTTGCCCGCGTTCATCGCGAAACTGCCCAACACCGGGGTGAGGTGATTGGTGATCCCGGTGAGCTGATCGATGTGATTGTCGATCGCGGTCTGCGTGGTGCCCACGGTGTGCTGGCCGCCGGTGAGCAACGTGGTCAGCGATGACCGCTTTTCGGCGAAGACCTGCATGGGTTCGACAGCCTGGTGCAGGGCGTCGACCAGATCGGGTGCGGTGTCGGCCAATCCGTGGGTGGCATCGATCAATGCGGACACCGTCGACGGTCCCTGGTCGGTGCTGACGATCGAGTTCAGCTGGTCGAGCAGCCGGTTGAGTTGGGCGCCGCTGGTGAGCAGCTTGCCACGGCGGTTCTCGGTTGCGGCGTTGACAGCGGCCAGGATTCCCACGCTGCGGTCCTCACGCCCGCGCCCGGTAGCGGCCAGCACGTCACGCAGCTTGCTGATGGTGGTCTGGAACAACACCGTCGGCAGTGCGGTGTCCTCGGGGATGTGCTCGCCGGCGCGGATCGCCGGGCCCGCCCCGGCGGCGACCAGCTGCACCGACGACACCGCGAACACGTTGGAGGGCACGACCCGTGCGGTCACCGAAGCCGGAATCGAGCCTGCGTATTCGGGTTTGAGGTCGATGTGCACGTAGTTGGGATGGCCGTTGGCGGCCGGGATCACGTTGTCGACCGCGCCGACCAGCACGCCGTGATACTTCACATCCGACTTCTGTGGCAGCCCGTCGCCGACGTTGAGCAGGTCGGCGACCACCCGGACGTAGTCGGTGAGCTTGCCGTTGGACTTGGCCAGCAGGAGCGTGGTGACCAGCGCCGCCACCAGCAGCACCGCCAGCCCGCAGAACATCAGCTGCCGGTCCGAGGGTCCGCGCCCGTCCAGGTCAAAGGAATTCGCCATCTATCCGCCGAATCTCGCTCCGGCGTCGACGCTCCACAGCGCCATGGTCATCAGCATGTTCACGACGATCGTCACCGTGATCGCGGCCCGCATCGCATGCCCGGCGGCGATGCCCACACCCTCGGGTCCGCCGCTGGCGTAGAAGCCGTAGTAGCACTGGATCGTCGAGGCGATCCAGACGAAGACGACCGCCTTCAGCAGCGAGTACAAGACGTCGGTGCCGGACAGCATCAGCGTGAAGTAGTGCAGATACGCCCCATTCGAGCCACCGCTGATCACCTCGACCACGATCTGGGTGGTCAGGTAGCTCGTCGCCAAAACCAGGACGTAGAGCGGGATCACGGCGACGACCGAGGCCATCAGCCGGGTGGTGACCAGATAGGGGATGGGCCGGATTGCCAACGAGTCGAGTGCATCGATCTCTTCGGCGATCCGCATCGAACCCAGTTGGGCGGTGAACCGGCAGCCGCCCTGCGTCGCGAACGCCAGTGAGGCTGCGATCGGCGCCAGCTCGCGCGTGTTGACCAACGACGAGATGATCCCGGTGGCCGGTCCCAGGCCGAGCAGGTTCAAGAAGTTGTAGCCCTCGATGCCGACGATCGCGCCGACGGTCACGCCGAGGACCAGCGCGACGCCTGCGGTGCCGCCGCCGACCACGAGTGACCCGTTGCCCCACGCGATATCGGAGAGCAACCGGGCGAATTCAGTGCGGTAGTGGCGCAACACGATCGGCACCGCGGCCACCGCGCGGATGAAGAACACCAGAATGTGGCCCAGCCGAAGGACCGGGGACAACAATGCCCGGGTGAACCGGGGCCATGGGAGCCGGAACGGGCTGTAGGTCGACGGCGCTGTCACGTCACAGCCCCACCCGCGGGAACAGCATGTTGTAGAGCTGGCTGATGACGACGTTGACGATCATCAGGATCAGGATCGATTCGACGACAGCGGCATTGACCGAGTTGGCGACACCGGTCGGGCCGCCCTGGGTGGACAGGCCCTTCTGGCTGGACACCACCGCGACGATCGCGCCGAACACCACCGCCTTGAGCAGGGCCAGCACCATGTCGCCCGGTGTGGTGAACGACGCGAAGGTCGCCACGAAGCTGCCGGGGGCGCCGTTCTGGAAGTACACGTTGAACAGGTAGCTCGCCAGGAACCCGACGAAGCACACCACGCCGGTGAGGGCGACGCCGATCATGATCGCCGCGGCGAACCGCGGGACGACGAGGCGGCGGATCACCGAGACGCCCATGACCTCCATGGCGTCGATCTCTTCGCGCATCGTGCGCGAGCCCAGGTCGGCGGTGATGGCCGAGCCGACGGCGGCCGCCATCAAGATGGCCGCCACCAGGGACGCGGCCTGCCGGATCACGGCCAGACCGCTGGCCGCACCCGACAGGGAGGTTGCGCCGACCTGCCCGGCCAGCAGGGCGAACTGAATCGACAACGTCACCCCGACCGGCAGCGCCACCAGGACGGTGGGCACCACGGCCGTTCCCGCCATGAAGGCGCCCTGACGGACGAACTCCGTGAGGGGAAAGCGTCCGGTGACCAGGTCGACAATCAAGTACTGGAGGGTTCTCACCCCGAGAACGAACTGATCGCCGACAGTCGTGAGGGAGGCGAGCGGATGTCGCTTCACATACCCGACGGTCCAGTTCTCGATTGCCGCCACCCCGCCGGGGGTGCGGGCATCGACCGGCGATGGCTCGCGCTCAGCAATCGTCACGGTCTCGCACTGTCATCCGTATCGCAAATATGGTGAACCCCATGCATTTTGGCGAGCAGAAGGGCGACGCGTGCGATGGAGCTTGCGCTAGCCCACCGTCGCGTTGAGTCCGAAACTCGCGTTGTCGACGTCCCCCTACTGGTCGTCACCGTAAGACGAGTTTGCTCCGGCCGTCAAGAAAATGAAGAATATTGATTAACATAATTGCCCTTAGGTCCTGATCAAGTGAACAGTCGATCCGGTGATGGCCAGGTCTGTCAGAGCGCAATGACTTTGCGTTGTGAAGCGAATTCGTGCCGTGGACCCGCAAGTAGGCGCCATACATGTGCTCGATGTCGCCCGCAAGCAGGCCGCCGCCGTCGTGGCGGGATTGCCCGGCTAGATCCGGGCGCCGACGCCGCTCGGTGTGGCGCTCGGTAACCGATCTGGCAGCGCCAGCCTCAGGATGCTCCGCTGGACCTGGAAGAACTGGCGCAGAAGCGGCCCCGTGGTGTACGGCAGCCCGTACGTGTCGCACAGTGCGCGCACCTGAACGGCGATTGCGGCGTAACGGTTGCTCGGGAGATCAGGGAACAGATGATGCTCGATCTGGTAGCACAGGTTTCCGCTCAGAAACGCGAGCACGCGCCCGGCCCGGAAATTGGCGCTGCCCAGCATCTGGCGTAGATACCACTCGCCCTTGCTTTCGTGCTTGACGGCATCGGGCGTGAATGTCTCGACGCCATCGGGAAAATGCCCGCAGAAGATCACCGCGTAGGCCCAGAGGTTGCGCAGGATGTTGGCCGCGGCATTCGCCGTCAACGCCCGACGCCAGCGAGATCCGTTGAGGGCCGGGATCAACACGTAATCCTTGATGACCTGGCGCTTGATCTTCGACTTGAATGCTCGCGTCTGGACGTTGCGTTCCTCGGCGTTCGTCGCGCGTTCATGGTCCGAATGCAAACCGTGCAGGGCGATGCCCCACTCGAAGATGATGGCCAGGAGTGCGTTGCGGAACGGCTGCATCAGGTTGCGTGGTCGCCACGGGACGTCACGGGTGACCCGCATGATGCCAAAGCCGAGGTCGTCGTCGACGCCGACGACATTGGCGAACACGTGGTGGCGGTAGTTGTGCGAATACCGCCATTGCGACATGAGCCCGGCCATGTCCCACTCCCAGGTGGCCGAATGGATTTCCGGGTCGTTCATCCAATCCCATTGTCCGTGAGCAACATTGTGGCCGATTTCCATGTTCTCGATGCTCTTGGCCACCGCCAGCGACACCACTCCCAGCGCCCAGCTGCCCCGGGACCGGCTGCCGAAGATCAGCAGGCGGGCGCCGGCATCCAGTACCCGCTGGAACTTGATCGTCCGGCGAATGTAGGCGGCGTCGCGCGCACCGCGGGAATTCTCGACCTCGGTGCGGATTGCATCGAGAGCGGCCCCGAGCGCGTCGATCTCCTGCCGGCTCAAGTGGGCATAGTCGGCGACGTCTGTGATAGCGATAAGTGAGTCCTCGAAAGCGCGACCGTTGCGTGCTTGTGCAACAACGGCGTTGGAGGATATGCCCGACCTGAGCGGATGCTCGCGGAGCCGCGGATGTGGGGCGCCGATTCGGGCTGGCTGCGGGTACCAGCAAGTCCAGCCTACCCGCTCGACGTGGTGGCGGCATTGTCGCGGGCTTGGACAAATCCACGCATTGGGGAGCCGACTAGGGAAGGGTGGAGGGATGGCTGCGGAACTGTTGCGCGCCGCACCAGCCTTCCTACTCTGGTCCGGCTAGTTTGACGATCCAGGACGAGCTTATTGCGGCCGTCGACGGCCAGCGTGGAGTGAAAGCCGCCGACCGGCTCTGTGAAGCGTGCGTGCTGCTGCTCGACATTGATGCAGCGGCGATCTCGCTTGTTTTCGACGGTGCGAACGCGGGAACGCTGGGCTCCAGCGGCACTTCGGCTCGCACGTATGACGAATTGCAGTTCACCTACGGGGAAGGGCCATGCTTGGACGCGGTCACGCTGCGGGCTCCGGTCGTCGTGGTCGATCTCGCCCACCCCGGGGAGGCGCGCTGGCCCAGTTATGGACGGGCCATGCTTGAGCACCAGATCCGCGGCGTCTTTGCCATGCCGGTGCTGGCAGCCGGCGAGTACATCGGCGCACTGGACCTGTTCCGAGCGCAGCCCGGTGCTCTCGTGGGCGAACAGCTCGCGGGTGCGGCCGCCGCCGCGGAGCTGGCCGGTATCCCGGTGCTGGATCTGCTGGTCGGCGATCTGCAGGCGGCCGTCGACGACCCCTCCAGCAATGCCTGGGCGGAGCTGGTGACATTGAGCCGCGCCGAGGTCAGCCAGGCAACCGGAATGCTGGTGGCGCAATTGGACGTAGATCCGACCGAGGCGTTGGTGCGGCTGCGTGCGCACGCCTATGCCACCGGCCGCAGCGCCACAGAGGTCGCCCGCGACATCATCGACCGGCGGCTGAAACTGGAGACGGACCGATGATGGACGACAGATGCGCACGCACATCCAGGCCGGGAGGCAAGCCATGGTGAGCGATGATCTTCGTGAAACTCGCGTGCTGAGCGCGGTGGTATCACTGGTCGACAGTCTGCTCGATGACTTCGACGTCGTGGACCTGCTGACGGAACTGACCGAACGCTGTGCCGAACTGCTCGACGTCGCTTCGGCCGGATTCCTGCTCGCCGATCCGCTGCATCAACTTCATCTGATGGCCGCCACGTCCGAGCGGACGCGCGATATCGAGCTGTTCCAACTCCAGGCTGAGCAGGGGCCCTGTATCGACTGCTACCGGAGTGGGGAGCCGGTGCTGGTCGCCGACCTCGGCGCGCAGATCGACCGGTGGCCGCGGTTCGTGCCGGCCGCGACGCAGGCCGGCTTCGCGGCGGTGCATGCTGTGCCGATGCGAGGGGCGGGCGTCGTACTCGGCGCGCTCGGATTGTTCGATACCCAGCCCGGTGAACTCACCGAGGCGGATCGACTGGTCGCTCAGACCCTCGCCCATATCGCGTGTGTGGCGGTCTTGCAGGAACACCCGCCCACCCTCGCTACGGTCGTGTCGCCGCTGCGCTCCGCACTCACCGGTCGTGTCGTCGTCGAACAAGCCAAAGGGTTTATCAGCGAGGTGCTCGGTGTGTCGATGGATCAGGCGTTCCGGTTGATCCGCAGCCACAGCAGGAGCCGCGGGGAGCACCTGACCGATGTCGCGCGGCGGTTGATGAGAGATCGGCATACCCGCCCGGAGTTGGTCAGGGCACTGACGGAACTCGCCCGCGGTCAGGGCCAGCAGTGAGCACTTCTCGTTACTGACGGGCGCGGGCCCGCCGGACAGCTTCGTCGACGAGCTGTTCGGCGACGTCAGCCAATTTGATGTGCTCCCGCTGGCTGATGCGGGTGAGACGGTCGAATGCCTCCTGTGCGGTGGCGCCCGAGCGGCTGCGGATGATGCCGATCGCCTGGTCGATCACCGCCCTGCTGCGCAGGGCCTGCTGCAGTTGCGTCGTGCGCAGTTGGGTATTCGCCAACACCTGCGAGTTGTAGACGGAAACCGCTGCGGGACCGGCGAATTGGCTGCCCAGCTGGACGGCGTGCTCGGTGAAAGCGTCCTTGCTACGGGCGTAGGAGTTGATGGAGCCGACGACACGGTCGCCGACGGTCAACGGCAGGGCCAGTACAGAGTGCACACCCATGCGCGCCACGGACCCGCCGAAACGGGGCCAGCGACGGTCACTTCCCAGCGACCCACTGACCGCTGGGCGCCGGGTTTGAATGCAGGTGATGCACGGGCCCTCGCCGAGCTTGTCGTATTGCAGGGTATCGATGGTCTGAACGAAGTCCGCAGTCACCGACCACGCCTGGATACGTAATTCATCGCCCGAGTCGGCGTCGTGAGGATAGATCAACGTCACCCCGGCGCCATCAGCGCCTGGTATCGCCTGTACCGCGAATTGTGCTACCTGCCTGAGCATTTCGTCGACACCGCAGGCGCCCGCGACAATCCCTGCCAAACCGCTGAGCCCGGCGTTCAGGTCGAACTCGTCGGCCTCGAGCTGGGCGGGGGAAAGCTCGGGTCCTGGAGGGGGCTTACGGTCAGGCTGTGCGTCGTAGTCGTCCATCACCTCGTCTCCTGGGCGATAAATCTACTCGCTATCCATCAGGTGACGAGTGCCAACGCGTGCGCGCGCCGCAATTTGCCCGACGGTGTCTTCGGGATGACTCCCGGCGCGAGGACCACCACGTTGCGTGGCCGGGCGTTGACCTCCACCACCACCTCGTGGACCACTTGATGCTCGATGCGCCGCACCTCGTCGCGATCGTCGAAAGCCTTGGACTCCACCGCAACTGCGAAGGATTCGCGGGAATGCCCGGCGTCGAGGCGGACGGCCACCGCGCAGCCGGGCCGCACGCCGTCGACGCGGGCGGCGGCACGCTCGATGTCGGTCGGGTAGATGTTGCGCCCGGCCATGATGATGACGTCCTTGAGCCGGCCGCAGACGACGATCTCGTCGCTTTCGGTGAGGTATCCCAGGTCGCCGGTGTCGTACCAGCCTTGTTCGTCCTGCGCCGAGATGAATCCGGCCACTGTGGTGTATCCGGGCGTCACGGGTTCGCCGCGGAGTTGGATCACGCCGACGCCGCGGGCGCTGAGCACGCCACCGTCTTCGTCGATGATGCGGGCTTCGAGCCCGTTCAGCAGGCGGCCGAGTGTCACCAGGCGCCGGGTGTTGCCTCGGGTTGCCGGCACGGCACGGTGCAGGACGGCCAGCAGATCGGCGTCGATCTCGTCGACGGTCATGCCTGCACCACAGGCGGAGAAAGATGCCGCAACGGTGGTCTCGGCCATGCCGTAGGCGGGCAGGATCGCCTCGGGTTGCAACCCGTGGGGGGCGCCTGCCGCACACAGATCCTCGACGTCGGCGGGATCGACCTGTTCGGCACCCGACAGCGCCCATCGCAGTGACGAGAGGTCGAAGTCGCCTGGCTCGGCCAGACTGCGCAGCCTCTTCGCCAGGAGGTTGTAGGCGAAGTTGGGGGCCGCGGTCATCGTCGCCTTGTATTTGTCAATCAGCTTGACCCACAACAAGTTATCGCGGAGGAAGTCCATCGGGGTGATCTTGATCAGCTCGACACCGAAGTACATGGGTACGGTCAGAAAGCCGGTCATACCCATGTCGTGGAAACAGGGCAACCAGCTGACGATCACGTCGGTATCCAGGTCGACTTTGGCGCCGAGGAACATCGCCTCGGCGTTGGCCACGACATTGGCGTGGGTGATCTGAACTGCCTTGGGAGAGCCGGTCGAACCTGAGGTCAGTTGCATCAGCGCGAGGTCTTCGCCGCAGGTCTCGACGGGACGCACCGGGTCCGCCCGCAGCAGTTCGCTGGCGATCACCACCCGCATCCCCCCCTCGGCGAGGAGCGGCGCGGCAGGCAGGAACGGCTCGCCGACGACGACGGCTTTGGCGTCGATCGTGTCGAGGACCGCAGCGGTCTCCTCCGCCCAACGCTGCAGGTCGGTGCGTGGCGTGGGCTGGTGAAGCATGGTGACACAGGCGCCGCGAATCCAGACGCCCTGTGCGGTCGGTGCGATGTCGACGGGAAGTCCGGCGAGCACGGCAACGGCGTCGCCGTGCCCGACCCCGGCCGCCGCCAGGCCACCGGCGATCCGGCAGGCGCGCGCGTGCACCTCAGCCCAGGTATGCCGCACCGGGGCGTCGGGCTCTCCGGTGATCATCCCCTTCATGCTCCACCGGGCGTTGCGAAACATCGTCTCGGTGAACTGGCTCACGGAGCCTTCCTTCTGCAGGCCGCGCAACGGCGTGACCTGCGATGTTGTTGTCGCGGGCGGAACGCCGCGAGTTGCCGTGGGAGAGCAGCGCTTGTCGGGCCACGCGCCCCCGAATGGGCGCCAGAACTGCAGGTCGGCTTACGTCGGGCCGGGGTGCCCGTTCAGCGGGGAGTTCAGATCGCCGCCGTGACGTTTCCGAGAAGCTGGTGGGTCAGCCGCATTGACCGTACCGCGCCACGCGGCTCGGGGTCGAAGGCTCGCAGGCCATAACCCGACCTGTGTTTTCCTCCCGCTGACCGGGCGGTATCCCTGGCAAAGGTGATGTAGCTTCAATCGACGGTCAGGGCGTTGCCAAGGAGTAGATGGTGGATGCGACACCATTTGGGCACTATCAGCTGCAGGAGCTGATAGGTCGCGGCGGCATGGGCGAGGTCTACCGGGCCTACGACACCAAGACCGATCGCGTGGTCGCCCTCAAGGTCCTTCCGCACCGGCTGGCCGAAGACGTTGTCTTCCAGCAACGTTTCAGGCGGGAAGCGCAGGCGGTGGCCGCCCTCAACGAACCGCACGTCGTCCCCATCCACGGATTTGGTGAGATCGACGGCCGGTTGTACCTGGATATGCGCCTGATCGAAGGCCGCACCCTGGACGCGATCCTCTCCGAAGCGGGTAAGCCCCTGCTGCCCCCGTTGGCGGTCGACATCGTCGAGCAGGTCGCCGCCGCCCTGGACGCCGCCCACGCGGCCGGTCTGATCCACCGCGACGTCAAGCCCTCCAACGTCCTCATCACCGCCCGCGATTTCGCGTATCTCATCGACTTCGGGCTGGCTCGTACTGCGAGTGAGGCGGGGTTGACGACGGCAGGAAGCACGCTGGGGACCCTGGCCTATATGGCCCCCGAGCGGTTCAGCGGTGGCCAGGCCGATCTGCGATCCGATGTCTACGCCCTGACGTGCGTGCTCTACGAATGTCTCACCGGCTCCCGGCCCTACCCCAACGACAGCCTGGAACAGCAGATCGCCGGGCACATGACCACGCCCGCCCCGCGCCCGTCCGACAAAGACCCGAGGCTCGCGGTATTCGACGACATCATCGCCAAGGGCATGGCCAAGAAACCCGCCGAGCGCTACCGGAGCGCCGGTGAGCTGGCCGCCGCCGCACGCCAGGCGTTGACGACGCGGGTGCGCAAGGTCGGTGGGTCGGGGCGTCACTCGCTGGCCACGGGACCGCAGTCGCACCGGCGGCGAAATGTGTTCGCTGTGGGAGGTGCGGTGCTGTTGGTGGCGGCCGCGGGGATCGGCGCCTGGCAGTGGCAAGCATCAGACAACCGGTCCAGTGGTGCGACCAGTCTGGCCGGCACAGCGTCGAGCTCGGAGCCGACGCCGCCCGCGATGGGCGCGGTGCCGTCGATCGCCGCCACCGTGCCGCAAAAGATCCGGGACTCCGGACGGTTGATCGTCGGCGTCAACATCCCTTATGCGCCAAACGAATTCATCGATGCCGACGGTAAGGTCGTCGGGTTTGACGTGGATCTGATGAATGCGGTGGCCCGCACGCTCGGGCTGACACCGGAATACCGCCAGACCGCGTTCGAGGCGATCATCCCGTCGGTGCGCGCGGGTGACTTCAACGTCGGCATGTCCTCGTTCACCGACACCAAGGAACGCGAAGAGGCCGCCGATTTCGTCACCTACTTCACGGCAGGCACCCTGTGGGCACAGCGCCCCGGGGTGGCGATCGACCCCGACAACGCGTGCGGGCTGAAAGTCGGTGTGGCCTACCCGTCTCTGCAGGAGTCCGAGGAGCTTCCGGCCAAGAGCGACGCCTGTGTGGCGGCCGGTAAGCCACCGATCAAGAAGGTCATCTACACCCGCCAGGACGATCTCAACACCGCACTGATGGCCGGCGAGGTCGATGCGATGTCGGCCGATTCACCCGTCACCGGGTTCGCCGTCAAGACCAGCGGTGGACAGCTCGAGGCCGCGGGCTCGGTGTTCGACTCGGCGCCCTACGGCTGGCCGGTGGACAGGGACTCCGGCCTGGCCCGATCGCTCCAGCTGGCGCTGCAGCATCTGATCGAGACGGGGGAGTACCGCACCATCGCCACGATGTGGGGCGTGGAGAAGGGCATGATCGACAAGCCGGCGATCAACGGCGCCGTGCGCTAGTCCTCGTCGTCGATGACGTGCATGGCGGCCTCCTCGGCCGATGCCGCGCCACCGTCGATGCCGACATCGGACGCGAACAGCTCGGAGTCGTCGTCCTCGCCGAATCCCTCGTTGGTGCCCACCAGCCGGCCCGAGCGCGCCCGGCCGACCTCGTCGTCCTCGGGGAACTCCGACTCGTCGTCGGAGTCGTCTCCGTTCAGCTCGTCGAGCACGTTGCCCAGCCGGGACACCGGGTCGGGTTCCTCCTCGGCCAGCAGCTCGTCGAGGGTTTCCGGGCCGGGGTGGTCCAGGTTCGTGCGTGCATACGGTCGTTCCGGCGGTGAGATCCCCTCGTCGAGGATGTCGTCGACCCCGCGGTCGACCAGGGTGTCCTCGGGTTGGAGCTGGTCGTCGTCCTCGACGCTGTAGCCGTCGGTGTCAGTGCTGTCGTCCCAAGTGCTCACCAGTCAAGAATGTCACGGGTCTCGCTCAGCAGCAGGATGCTGGCCAAGCTCACCGCAGTGCATCCGGCCATCATCGCGGTGATCGCCCAGCTGCCCGACGAGCAGAGCAGCATCGGGGAGAGCACCGGGGGCAGCGCGCCGCCGAGGATGCCGCCGATGTTGTAGGACAGGCCGACGCCTGTGTAGCGGTAGCGGGTGGCGAAGATCTCGGGGATGAACGCGGCCAAGGGCCCCATCATGATTCCGATGATGGCGTAGGTGCCGATGATCGCGATGCCATAGCGGATCGGGTCACCGGATTGCACCAGGGGGAACAGGATCAGCGTCCAGGGCAGGGCCAGACCGGAGCCCAAGGCCAGCACGCGGCGGCGACCGTAGGTGTCACTGAGCGTTGCCGAGGCGGCGACGAACGCGATCGAGCACAGGCCGCCGATCACGCCGACGAGTAGGATCAGGTCTTCGTCGTAATGCAGATGTGTGGCAGCGTAATTGGGGAAATAGGTGCCGGCCTGAAAGGCCAGCATGAACATGGCGATGACGGCGCCGGCGGCCAGTACGACCTCGCGGCCTTGGGTGCGCACGGCTTCGGCGATCGGGACCCCGACGGGTCCTTCGGCGGCCGACTCGGCGAAGACCGGGCTCTCCTCGACGTGCAGCCGGACGTAGATCGCGACGGCCAGCAGGACGGCGCTGAACAGGAACGGGATCCGCCAACCCCATTGCAGGAAGGCGGAATTGGCGTCGCCGAAGACGCTGTGCACGCCGAGGAACACCAGGTTGGCCAGCACCAGGGCGGTACCCAGGCCCAGCTGGGTGAACATGCAGAAGTAGCCGCGGCGACCGCGCGGGGCCTGCTCGGCGCTCATCAGCGCGGCACCGGCCCACTCGCCGCCGACAGCGAAGCCCTGCAGCAACCGCATGGCGATCAGCAGCAGCGGGGCGGCCACGCCGATGGTGTCGGTGCTCGGGATGAGGCCGACGCCAACACTGCAGGCGCCCATGATCACCAGCGTGAACACCAGTGCGTTCTTACGCCCGATGCGATCGCCGAAGTGGCCGAACACCGCCGCGCCGAGCGGACGGGACAGGAAGGCCGCCGCGAATGTGCCCAGGGAGGCGATCGTGGCCATCAGCGGGCTCAGGTGCGGGAAGAAGACGACCGGAAACACCAGCGCAGCGGCGGTTCCGTAGATGAAGAAGTCGTAGTACTCGATCGCCGAACCGACGTAGCTGGCGAGGGCGACGCGACGGGCGCGAGTGCGGACTACCCCGAGTGTTTCCATGTGGCAATCGTCACCATCTGCAGATGGTGCGGGTATCCGCTAGCCAGCCCATCTTGACGGTTGATTGCCCGTCCACCGATCGGGGGACAACGGCCGGCGCGTCACCTAAGCGTCGTCGCCCGCTGCCAGTAAATCCTCCACGGAGGAGGCGTTTTCGGGAGCCGAGGCGGCCATCATGATGGCGTGCGCGCCCTCGGGATCTGTCGCGGCCGGCACGACCAGAAGGACGACCTTCCTGCCGCCCAGTCCTTGGACTTCGACGGTATTGCTCGGCTGGCGTTGGTAGCCGCCGAGGCGGACAAATCGGTCGCCGATCGGCATCTTGGTGCGGGCCTTCACCCACTCCGTCATCTTGTACAGGACGTAGCTGATGGGGCCGAGGCGAACCGACAACACCGCGAGCAGATCTGGAACTTCTGCCTCCAGGTCATCGGTGTGCGGCCACCACGCCCCGTCGACACGACCGGTCAGAGGACCTTTTGGCTTCAGTCTCAGGCGGGGTGTGTGTTGCGGTGGCGGCTCTTTCCAGCCAACGGACGGGCGAGCGTCTGGTTGCGTCATAGGACGCTCCTGTCTGCGGCCGGGAACCCGGCCATTGGCGCCACAGTGCGGCACCGTGGAAGGCGCTCCGCGAATCAGTCGAAAATGATTGTGCGCCTGGATAAATCGAAGCTATCGGCTGAACAACTACTCAGCGATGCTTGGTGTTCAGAAGGTTGTCGGTCGAACTGCCGTCGGATTTGGCGCGCTTGTCCGCGCGTTTCTCCTTCAGAGACTTGCCGGCCTTCTTCGTCATGGACTGGCGAGGGGATTTGTCTGCCACGTGAGGCCCTTCGATAGGGGGCCTGTCTACGGTCCCGATGTCAACGACTCTACGCGCGAATGCGCTCCGGTAGGCGGCACTGGTCAAAAGGGATGCCAAAGTACAGTGGCCAGGATGGCGGGGTTCGATCAGATCGGTGCTGACGACGCGAACCTTCGCGCCGGGATCGGCGATCTGGCGGGTCTGGTCGCGGGTAGTCGGTCGCTGTCCGAATCGCTCGCGGAGGTAGCAGGATTCGCGGTGCGGGCGATACCGGGGGCAGACGGTGTCGGGGTGGCGTTGTTCCGGCCCGCGCCGGACGACACGGTGGAAGCGTCGTCGGCCAGTGCCGCAGTCGTCGAGGAGATCGAGCGGATCCAGTACGTCATCCTCCGCGAGGGACCCGCGCTCAGCGCGGTGCGGGAACGCCGCCCGGTGCGGTCCGACTCGTTGGGCGGTGAACAGCGGTGGCCTCGATTCGGTCCGCGGGTGGGACGACTCGGTGTGCACAGCGTGCTCGCGCTGCCACTGGTGGTGGCCGATCAGGTCGTCGGCGCAATCAGCGTGTACGCCAACGGCAAAGACGCGTTCGGTGAGCGTGCCGTCGAGCTGGGCGAGCTGTTCGCCAGGCCGGCTGCGGTCGCCGTGCACAACGCGCAGGTTCTCGCGCACGCCCAAGTGCTGACCGCGCGCTTGCAAGCCGCCCTGCTGACCCGGCCGGTGATCGATCAAGCGGTTGGCCTCATCCGTGGACGGACCGGGCGTAGCGCCGAGGAGGCGCTGAGCCACCTGCGGGCGATCAGCCAAGCCGAACACCGCAAGCTCGTCGACGTGGCTCAGAGCCTGGTTGACGAGGCAGTGCGCCGTGCCCGCGCCCGCACACCCGCTGGTCCCGGGGTGTAGCGTTGGTGCTGTTGGAAACCCAGCCAGTCCGGAATAAGTCAGCCGTCCGCCGCTGAACTTGCCGAGCAATCGCTCATGCCGGACACGTCGGTGACAACCGCCAGGCGGGATCACCTTGAGTTTTTTGTCCGTACTTCCATCGCTGACGCCTACCGTCGTTCCGTATCAGGGACTTTCCCGCGTCCCGAACATCGGAATTCTCAGTACCTATCCGCCGACACGATGTGGGCTGGCCGCCTTCAGCGCCGCCCTGTCTGAAGGACTGCGTGCCAACGCTGCTCGGGTCGATGTGGTTCGGATCGCCGACGGAGCGCCCAGCGAGGACGTCGGAGTCGTCGGGGAGTTGGTCAACGGGGTGCCGGCGTCGGTGGCAGCCGCCGTCGAACTGCTGAATCGGTCCGACGTCGTCATCGTGCAACACGAATACGGCATCTATGGCGGGGCCGATGGCGACGAGATCGTCGACATCATCCGCGGGTTGCGGGTGCCGTCGATCGTTGTCGCTCACACTGTACTCAAAGCGCCTACGCCACAACAGCGTTGGGTGCTGGAAACAATCGCGGCAGAGGTCGATCAGGTTGTCGTGATGACCGCGGCTGCGCATGCGCGGCTGTGCGAGGGCTACGACATCGACCGCCGGAAGGTCACCACGATCCCGCACGGGGCAACCGTGGCCGCCAATGTCCAGGTGAAGCGCTCCGGGCGCCCCACACTGTTGACCTGGGGCCTGTTGGGGCCGGGTAAGGGCATCGAGCGAGTCATCGACGTCATGGACTCACTCCGCGAGCTTCCCGGGCGCCCGCGCTACCTGATTGCCGGCCGTACGCATCCCAAGGTTCTCGCCGCTGACGGCGACGCCTACCTCGATTCCCTTCGGGAACGGGCGATATCCCGCGGCGTTGCGGACTCGGTAAGTTTCGACCCCGCCTACCGGGACACCCTGGCGCTCAGTGCGATGGTGCAGTCCGCTGCGGCGGTGGTCTTACCGTACGACTCCACCGACCAAGTCACCTCGGGTGTTTTGGTCGACGCGATCGCCAATGGACGTCCGACGGTGGCAACTGCATTCCCGCACGCTGTCGAGCTGCTCGGTGACGGTACCGGGATCGTTGTGTCGCACGATGATACGGATGCCCTGAGGTCCGCCCTGCATATGGTCCTGACACAGCCGCGGCTGGCCGGAAGTATGGCGGCAAGGGCGCGCCTCCTGGCCCCTGCGATGGCCTGGCCGGTGGTGGCCAAGGATTATCTGTATCTGGCACAACGACTTTGCGCCAAGAGGTCGGCTTACGCATGAGCAGCGACATACCGATTCCGGTCTTCGGTCAGCTGCTGCGGATGACAGACCATCGTGGCACTTTCGAGCACGCGTGCCTCGATCAGCCACGGCCCGAACACGGTTACTGCACCGACGACATGGCCCGCGTGCTTGTCGTCACCAGCCGCCAGCCCGACTCCACCGGCGAAATCAACCGCGTGGCGGGTGTTGCCCTGCGGTTCCTGGGTGAGGCCCAGGCTCTCACCGGCGCCTGCCGGAACCGGATGGACGTCAAGGGCAACTGGTTGGACGAGCCGAGCGTGGATGACTGTTGGGGTAGATGCCTGTGGGGCCTCGGCACCGCGGTAGCGCGTAGCGACACTGTCTGGGTACGAAAATCAGCGATCGTGCAGTTCGAGCGCGCTGCGCAGGTGCGGTCGCCATCGTCGCGCGCAATGGCGTACGCGGCGCTGGGTGCCGCGGAAGTTCTTTCGGCTCACCCTGATCATCGCGCCGCCCGCAAATTGATTACCGACTATGCGGTCTCGTTGCCCGACCCCAGCGGTGATCCTGGCTGGCCGTGGCCTGAGCCCAGGCTGACCTACGCCAATGCGGTGCTCGCCGAGGCGATCATCGCCGCGGGCGTCACGTTGGAGGCGCCCAATCTCTGGCAGCGGGGCCTGGACCTGCTGGGCTGGCTTCTGGACCTCGAAACCTCTGGTGATCACCTGTCGCCGACTCCGGTCGGGGGAAGGGGGCCGGGCGAGGTCGGCCCCGCGTTCGATCAGCAGCCGATTGAAGTTTCAAGTCTGGCCGACGCGTGCGCGCGTGCCGCCTCCATCGACCCCGCTGCGAGATGGAACGACGGAGTGCTCGCTGCCGCGTCCTGGTTCACCGGTGCCAACGACACCGGCCAAGTCATGTGGGACCCCGAGACCGGCGGCGGATTCGACGGGTTGCAGGCCGAGGGCGTCAACCGCAACCAAGGTACGGAGTCGACACTGGCCGTCATCTCAACGCTGCAGCACGCCCAGCGAATCTCCTTGCTACAGAGATGACATCGATGAAGGCCGGCCTCGTCAAGCGAGCGGCAGTGCGGTTGACTGCCGATCCGTCACGGGTCGTCACCCGGCTGTTCGTACCCGGGCAGGAAGGTTTCGAGCACCAGGATTCGCGGGCGGGAGCGGTGCTGGCGCGCATCCTTGCCTTGAGCGAAGACGAGGTCTTGTCGTCGTTGGACGATGTGATCGCGCGATTCGACAGCCGACACCGCAACCTCGGCGACACGTTTCGCCGGCACGCGCGTGAGCTCGCCGATCGACTGCGCCCCGGTGCGCACGTGTCCGATGCCCGAATGGTGTTACTGGGTGCGGCGTTCACGAGCGAGTATGCGATCGAAGCGGCTGCCCTGTGCAACCCCAGCATCGTGCCGCACCCAGACCAGAGCGGGACGGCTGCGGGCAGTCTGCGTTTCGTGATGAGTGTGCGGGGTATCGGTGAAGGCCACAAATCCTCGATCGGATTTCGGACCGGTGTGATTGACGCGTCTGGGCAGCCCAAGATCGATCCTCCGGCCGCGCTCGCCACAGTCGGATTGGCGACACCGACGCTGCTGGAGGCGGCAACCTTCCGCCACGAGCTAAGCCGCCTCGACGGCGCGGGGGAGGCGGCCAGCTACGTCTTCGATGCGCTCGGTGAGCGGTTCAGCCGAGCCGACCTGGAGCGTCGACTGACCGTACTCGAAGCTCACGCGAGTACACGCGGCCATGCGCTGGAGACGATTTCCGAGATTCGGGCTATCGCCGACAGAAGTTACGCAGTCGAGTTCGCGCCCCGGATACCGCTTTCCGAACGGGTTCTCTGGCCGGCGACCGAGGCCGAGTCAGCCGGCATGGAAGACGCCCGCTTCGTGCGCTTCGTCGACGATGACGGCTCGACGACGTTCTACGCCACCTACACCGCCTATAGCGGGTCACACATCAGCCAGCAGTTGCTGAAAACCGACGACTTCCGGTCGTTCACGTCGACCCCGATGGTGGGGCGCGCTGCCGCCAACAAGGGCTTGGCGCTGTTTCCGCGCCGCATCAAGGGCCGCTACGCCGCCCTGTCCAGGGCTGACCGCGAGTCGAACTCGATCACGTTCTCGGACCGCCCGTTTGTGTGGACCGACGCGCAACCATTCCAGCGTCCGGTTGCCGCCTGGGAAGTACTGCAACTGGGCAACTGCGGCTCGCCGATGGAAACCGAAGCCGGATGGCTGGTGCTCACCCACGGGGTCGGCGCGATGCGCACCTACCGGATCGGTGCCGTGCTGCTCGATCTCGACGACCCGACGAAAGTACTTGGTCGCCTCCACGAGCCGCTGTTGAGCCCTGCCCCCGACGAGCAGAACGGCTACGTTCCCAACGTCGTCTACTCCTGCGGCGCGCTCGTTCATGCCGACACCTTGGTGCTGCCCTATGGGATCGGCGACGCCGCGATCGGTTTCGCCACCGTCCCACTGCCCGATCTGCTGTCGGCACTGCGTGACTGAAGGTCCTGCACCATCATGGTTGACATGAGGCGAGAAGTGGGCGCGCATCTTGAGGTCGAGATCGTCGCCCCGACGACGTTGGAGTTCCAGATCGCTGTCGCGCCGCATCCGGGTACTTCGGTGACCGAGGCGTTGTCATTCGTGTTGGACGGATCGCCGATCTCGGCTCTGGAGATCAGCGGCACGCACGGAAACCGCATCCACAAACTCGACGTCCCGGTCGGGAGCCTGAAGGTCGACTACGAGGCGACAGTCACGGGCCGGACCGACCCCGCGCCGGTCACCGAATACGACCTGTCGATGTACCTGCGGCCCAGTCGCTACGCCGAGGCCGACAAGTTCTATGGCTTCGCCGCAACGGAATTCGGTAGCTACCTCGATTCGGAGACCCTGTTGGAGAAGGTGTCGCTGTGGGTGGCCGCCCGGTTGAACTACGTGCCAGGCTCCAGTGATCCGATCGATGGAGCGGTGGATACCTTGCTGGCTGGTGCGGGGGTCTGTCGCGACTATGCACATCTGGTGGTCGCACTTCTGCGGGCCGTCAACGTGCCGGCCCGCGTCGTGTCGGTGTACGCGCCTGGCCTGTTCCCGATGGACTTCCATGCTGTTGCCGAGGCGTACGTGAGCGGTCAGTGGCGAGTCGTCGACGGAACGCTCCTGGCGCCGCGGCAGACATTGGTCCGGATTGCCACGGGTCGTGACGCGGCCGACATCGCGTTCCTGGACAACCACAAGGGTTCGATCACGCTGCAATGGCTGGAGGTCATGGCCATCGTCGACGGCGATCTGCCCAGGGACTCGATCCACGATCTCGTCTCGATCGGGTGAGCCGGCTAGAGCCGGAACATCTCCCGCGACATCGACGCCTGCTCGACGAAGCTGGCCCGCTGCGGCGGGTAATGCCTTCTCCTGTACCGGGTTTCACCCTCGGGCTCGGCGAACGCGGGCGCCCGTAGCCAGGCCACGACGCGGCTCAGGAAGCGTGCCGGCGACAGACCGCCGGTTCCGATGGCGACCATCACCGCACCCGTACCCAGGCCGTGATCTGCGGGGGCATCATGATGCTGGCTCGCGCGGCGGCGATTTCGCGTTGCAGCACCGGCAGCATCTCGTCGGGGGTGGGCACGTCGCCGCCCGTCAGCCCGAGCCCCTCGGCGATCGGGTAGACCAACCGCCAGATCTCGACGGCGTAGGTCAGCAGGTCGATGTCGTCGGCGCCGCCCATCGGGGCACCGACCGCCATCCGCGGGATGCCAAGGCCGGCCTCCTGGAACAGCGTCCCGAGTTTGGGCCCGAACGAGATATCGAGTCCCAGCGATTCGAATGATCGCGCGACCGCGTCGGTGACCGTGCGGAAGGACGGGATCTCGGGATAGCTGCGGACCGTCGCGATGTCGTTCTCGGCGAAGGCGATGATGCCGCCCGGGCGAACCAGGCCCGCGAGCTGGCGTAGCGCGGCGACCGGGTCGGGGAGGTGCATGAGGATCAGCCGCCCGATGACGGCGTCGACGGGCTCCTCCAACACCAGCTCGTCCAGCGCCGACTGGGTGAACGTCACATTGGTCCAGCGCTGTTCGGCTGCGCGGGAGCGGGCCAGGTGCACGATGTCCGCGGCGTCGACGCCCTGCACCGAACCGGTCGGCCCGACGAGTTCGGCGGCCAGGAACGAAACGTCACCAGGACCGGAGCCCACGTCGAGGACCCGCATCCCCGGTTTGAGGCCCGCCATCAGCAACGCGTGTCTGGTGTCCGCCCGGTACACCCGGCCCTGTAGCAGGAGCCGGCGAACCTCACTGTCCTCGTGTCCGAGTGTGTAAGTGGTGCTCATGGATGGTCCTCCGTTCGCTTGACCCCTTCGCGCTAGACTAAAACGTCTAGACGGTGTGGTCTAGGCGATGTGGTCTAGCCCACATAAATTGGACGATGTGGTCTAGTCCACTCGGTCTAGTGGTCGGCGAAACCGCCCTATAGTGGAAAAGCCCACCTCAGCGGCGCATATCGAAGGCGGTTCACATGACAACCCAGGAAGCGGTCCTCCCGCACAAGGAGCGGCTGCTGCGCGCTGGGATCAAGCTGTTCTACGAGAACGGCTTCCACGGGACCACGATCGACGCCGTGCTGGCCGAGGCCGGCGTTCCCAAGGGGTCCTTCTATCACCACTTCGGATCCAAGGATGCGTTCGCGCAAGCTGTTCTCGACCGCTACATCGCGTTCCAGGGCGGGCTGTTCACGACGTGGTTCGCCCGCACCGACCTGTCCACCGTCGATCAGCTGACCGGCTACTTCAAGGACATGTCGCAGATCTTCATCAAGTCCGGCTTCCAGACCGCATGTCTGACCGGGAAATTCTCCACCGAGATGGGCGCGACGTCCGACTACTTCCGGCCGCAGCTGGCCACACAGATCGGGATGTGGAAGACGCAGCTCTCGACGCTGCTGACGGCTGGGCAGGAGCGTGGCGACATTCGTCAGGACCGCCCCAGTGGGGACCTCGCCGATGCGGTGCTGGCCCTGATCCAGGGCGCGTTCGTGCTGACTTTGTCGACTCGTGACGAGCGCACTCTCACCTCGGTCTGCGCGACGATCAGGGACCTCGTCGAACCGCCGAAATGAGGTGGCCCGGAGACTCCGGGCGCGCCGCAGAGTAGTGTCGAGGATGGTCCGTTTCGCAGTTTGTCCGCGGATCGACCAATCTGCTGCGTGAGGAACGCCAATGGATCACATCGCTACTGCAGCAGCATTCTCGTGAACGGCATGCGCGGGCCGCGCCGCCGGGCCAGCCCGGTTCGCCTCAGTCTCAACGACATCCTGGGCGGTGACATCGACGGAGCGTGGTGGCCACGCACCGGCTCGTTGGCCAGTGAGCTACCCGACCTCATCGACGTGCTGCACACGCCACTGGGTGAAATCATCGACATCGATATCAACTGGTCGGCAACCGCGGCGGCGCCGATCCTGGATGCTCATTTCGCGACCGCGATGCGCGCGATGCGGTGGAACGACAGTCGTCAGCGCATCATGGTCATCGTCGGCAAGAATGGCTGCGCGCGACTGCTGGTGATCCCGCATACGACCACTCAGGCGCTGGGCCGGATGGTGATGCGGCGGGCGGCCACCATGCCGCTCGTCGGTGACGACCACGATGTTCCCGAATACGCGGTCGCCGATCAGGTCATACGCGCGGCGCGGGCGCAAAGCGCATCGGCCCGCACGCTGGACAAGCCGGCCGTCGGCGTTTCAGCCGTCGACGTTTCCAAGGCCTAACCAAAAGCCAAGGGCTGGCACGGCATTGCCGTACCAGCCCCTGGTGGTGGTATGGGGTTCGATTAGACCGCGGAGACTTGCGTCGCCTGGGGGCCCTTGGGTCCCTGTCCTACCTCGAACTGGACACGCTGGTTCTCCTCGAGCGACTTGAAGCCGCTGCCCTGGATTTCCGAGTAGTGGACGAACAGATCCTGATCGCCACTGTCGGGAGCGATGAAGCCGAAGCCCTTTTCGCCGTTGAACCATTTCACAGTTCCCTGTGCCATCTGTCTTTCTTCTTTCTTCAGTTGGATGTCCGAAGACATCCAATGCTTCGTTCCGGCGGGATCGCCGGGACGAAATCTATTTCGTGCCAACCGCCGAGCTCGGTCGGCTGGAGCGACGACGGCCGGGTTGGCCACCGCCATGCTGACTACCGTTGTGCTGGCCGCCACCGCGCTGACCACCACTGCGTTGTCCACCACTGCGCTGACCACCGTTGCGCTGACCACCGTTGCGCTGACCACCGCCGGACTGCCCACCACGAGGGGGGCGGCCCTGAGCGGGGGAGCGGCGTTGCGGCGCGGCGGCTGGAACGACTGCTGGCTGCTGGTAAGGAGCGACCTCACCGACGAGGGCGTGAACCTCCGGCGAGTCAGCCGAAACCTGTTGGGGTGCAACGTTGATGCCAGCCTTGCGCAGCAGCGCCTGGGTGTCGCGGCGCTGCTCGGGCAACACCACGGTCACCACGTCGCCGGCCCGGCCCGCGCGTGCGGTACGGCCCGAGCGGTGCAGGTATGCCTTGTGCTCGGCGGGCGGATCGATGTGCACCACCAGTTCCACGTCGTCGACGTGGACGCCGCGAGCGGCGATGTCGGTGGCGACCAGCACCCGCGCCGTGCCGGCGGAGAATGCCGCCAGGTTGCGGTCGCGTGCCGGCTGGGAAAGGTTGCCGTGCAAGTCAACTGACGGAATTCCAGCCTCGGTCAGCTGCTTGGCGAGCTTGCGGGCGTGATGTTTGGTGCGCAGGAACAGGATTCGGCGTCCGGTACCGGAGGCCAACGTGTGCACCAGTTGCTTCTTGGCGTCGACGCCGGCCACGTGGAACACGTGATGGGTCATGTCGGCCACCGGCGACTGGTCCGAGTCGACGGCGTGCGACACCTGGTTACGCAGGAAGCGGGTGACCAGCTTGTCGACGCCGTTGTCCAGCGTCGCCGAGAACAGCAATCGCTGCCCGCCGGCCGGGGTCGCCGCCAGGATCCGGGTGACGCCGGGCAGGAAGCCCAGGTCCGCCATGTGGTCGGCCTCGTCGATCACGGTGATCTCGACACCGTCGAGGGTGATCAGGCGCTGGCGCATCAGGTCTTCGAGACGTCCCGGGCAGGCGACGACGATGTCGACGCCGGATTTCAGGGCGCTGACCTGCTTGTTCTGCGGTACGCCACCGAAGATGGTGGTGACGCGCAGGCCGGAGGCCTCAGCCAGCGGCTGCAATGCTGCGGTGATCTGGGTGGCCAGCTCGCGGGTGGGTGCCAGCACCAGACCCGAGGGCCGCGACGGACGTCGCGTGGTGCCGCCCAGCCTGCTGACCAGCGGAATGGCGAACGCCAGCGTCTTACCGCTGCCGGTCTTGCCGCGGCCGAGCACGTCGCGACCGGCCAGGGTGTCCGGCAGGGTCGAGATCTGGATCGGGAAAGGATCGGTAATGCCCTTGTCGGACAGGGCGCGCACCAGTGGTGCGGGCACGCCAAGGTCCGCAAAGGTTGATTCGGTTTGCATGGTGCCTTTCGGGCATCGAATGTGTGGCGAGATTGCCGGGGGGCAAAATCGATCGCCGCGAGACTGCGTGCCTGGGGGCACCGCTTCTGAACTCGGTTCCCGGAATTCCGGAAGTGCCGGTGTAGTGAAGGTGTTCCACGACGTGTTAGCGACTTCATCGTGACGCCAACGTTGTGCCCAAGCATAGCAGTACAAGCGTCGCTCGTTTCACATCTACCGTGGTGACGTGGCCGACACCGATCGCGTCCGCTGGGACGACAAATATGCTGGTCGGCCCAGTGGTCCACCCGCCCTTCCCGCCGTGTTCACCGGCTATACCGATGCAATCCCGATGACCGGACATGCGTTGGATGTGGCCTGCGGGGCCGGCTCGGCTGCGGTCTGGCTGGCCGAGCGCGGGCTGACTGTATGGGGTGTCGACGTCTCAGCCGTCGCGATCGAACAGGCGCGCGAGTTGGCGGATCGCCACGCAGTCAGCGACCGGTGCCGGTTCTCCGTGGCCGATCTTGACCACGGGCTGCCGCCGGGCCCGCCGGTCGAGATGATTCTGTGCCATCGTTTTCGCGATCCGCGGCTGTACCCGGCGATGGTGGACCGCTTGACGCCCGGCGGCTTGCTGGCCATCAGTGTGCTCAGTGAGGCCGGTTCGCAGCCGGGGTTTTTCCGAGCCGCGGCGGGGGAACTCGACGTCGCGTTCGCAGATCTACAGGCTCTTGCCGCGGGCGAAGGCGACGGCCAGGCGTGGCTGCTGGCTCGGGTGAAAGGGGATCGGCGATGACCGAACCGTCACTGATGTTCCCCGGCCGATTCAACGGGCCGCCAGGAAGCGCCAACGGCGGCTATGCCTGCGGTGTGATCGCCGGCCACGTCCCGGCCGATCTGGTCGAGGTGACGCTCCTTCACCCGCCCCCGTTGGACACGGCGCTTCTGGTCGAGGAAACCGGGCCGGTGTACGAGGTGCGCCCGGCCGGTGGGGACGTGGTGGCGGTGGCCAAACCGGTCGACGAGCCCGTCGAAGTCCTGCCGCCCGTGCTGGACATCCCCGTTGACGCTGAGGGCGCGGTGACCGACGCCAACCATCCGTTCCGTAGCTGCTTCACCTGCGGTCCGGATCGCGAGCCCGGTGACGGGCTGCGGATCTTCGTCAAACGTCTTCCCGGCCAATCGATTTTGGCCGACCTGTGGACACCGGACGAGTCGCTGGCCGACGATGACGGCGCCGTGCGGCCCGAGATCGTGTGGGCCGCGCTGGATTGCCCGGGCGGCTGGGCCGCGTTCAACCGCATCCCGGGCGGCGTCGCAGTCCTCGGCCGGATGACCGCCCGCATCGACCGGGTTCCGTACGTGGGCGAGCAGTGCGTGGTGGTGGCGACGTCGGATTGGCGCGACGGCCGCAAGATCGGCGCGCACTCCGCGCTCTACACCGCGGACGGGGAACCGCTGGCGGCCGCCCGCGCGGTGTGGATCGACTCGACCGTTTAGCGCAGCTTGACCATCCGGGTGGTCGAGCTTTCGTCGAGCTCGACGACATCGGTGCGCGAGCGCAGGAAGTCGCTGAACGACTTGAAGCCCAACGATTTCTCCGAAAACGACGGGTCCATCCGCTTCATCTGCGCCTTGACCGCCGAATTGTGCAGCCAGTCGACGTCGTCCTTGTCCAGGCCGATCTGCAGGGCCCGCTTCAGCAGCGCGGTCGCGGCGGCCTGCGGGTCGGGCGTATCGGCTTCGGTCGATTTCGTGCGCGTGGTCCGCTTCGCCGGCTCCTCGGCTGCCGTCGGTTCGAACGCCGGCACGCCGGGCAGCGAGTCGTAGATGACGAAGTCGTCGCAGGCGGCGGCCAGCGACCGGCTCGACGAGCCGGCCACGCCGATGCCGACGACGTAGCGGCCCAATCGCTTGCAGCGCTGCGCAAGCGGGATGTAGTCGGAGTCGCCTGCCACGATCACCACGTGGGTGAGGTCGGGCAACCGGAACATGTCCTCGACGGCGTCGACGGCCAGCCGGATGTCCGCTGCGTTTTTGCCGTAAGCCGCCGCGGGGAACAGCTGGACCAGATCCACCGCCCGCCCGACAAGTTGCTCGCGGTATTCGGCGTTCACGTCGGCCGACCAGTCGGCGTACGCCCGGGTGAGCACCACCGTGCCGAACGACGACGCGAAGTCCAGGATCGCGCCCACATCGACACGCGCGCGGACCAGCTTCGCGGACTCCAGTCCCTTGGCCTTGTCGCGCTGAAAAGAGTTGCGGCCGTTGACCTGGTCGTAGCGCGAGATGACGATGTTGTCGAAGTCGAGATACACCGCGACACGGGCCGCACCGGGTTCGGTCATGTGCTCGAGTCTTGTCCATGTTGTGACGCGGCACGCGCCTTTGCCCGAACGCGGCGCCCCGCGGCTACGTCTATGCTTCAAGGGCCCGATTGATCATCGGTATCCCGGCAACAGTGGCCGACCTCTTAGTCATGGAGTCAACAGTTGAGCTTTAGTCGTCGTGCCCGAGGGGCGTGCCTCGGCATCGTCCTCGCGGTGCTGGCTGTGCTCGGCGGTGTCGTCGTCTCCGCGGCTCCGCGCTGTCCCGAGAACTGCCGCACCGAGGCCGCCGCCCGTGACCCGCAGCCGGCGCCCTCGAGAGACCCGGCCGCCGTCACGCTCACACCCGCCGACGGTGCCACCGGCGTCGACCCGCTCGGCGGGATCACCGTCGTAGCGACAAGCGGGGTGCTGACTCACGTCACGATGGTCAACGACGCCGACAAGCCGGTGCCCGGCGTGGTCACCCCCGACTTCAAGACCTGGAAGCCGACCGTGGCGCTGGGCTACGGACGCACCTACACCCTGCGAGTCGACGCCCGCGGGCCCGGCGGCGTGCCATCCACGATGTCGTCGACCTTCCAGACCCTGGTGCCCAGCGATCAGAGCGAGGTGTACCTGACCACGCCGGGTGGGCATCCGCTCGACGGCGGCCGGTTCGGAATCGGCCTCGTCGTCGTCGCGCATTTCGACGAGGCCATCACCGACCGGGCGGCCGCCGAGCGCCGGCTCGCGGTCACCACCAACCCGCCGGTGCGCGGATCCTGGTACTGGGTCGACGATCAGAATGCCCATTGGCGCCCGGAAAAGTATTACGCCCCAGGAACTTCGGTGACGGTGCACGCCGACGTGTACGGCGTGCCGCTCGGCGAGGGGCTTTACGGCGAAGAGGACTCCGCGGCGACGTTCACCATCGGTGATGCGCACGTGTCCGTCGCCGACGACAACACCAAGCAGGTCAGCGTGTTCGACAACGGCAAGGTGGTGCGCACCATGCCGACCTCGATGGGCAGGGGTGGCTCGGAGACGATCGACGGCCAGACGCTGACGTTCTGGACGCCGCCCGGCGTCTATACCGTGATGGACAAGGCCAATCCGGTGATCATGGATTCGTCCACGTATGGCCTGCCCATCAACTCACGGCTGGGTTACCGCGAGACCATCCCCTACGCCACCCGCATCAGCCCGGACGGGATCTACCTGCACCAGCTGAACGCGACCGTATGGGCGCAGGGCAACACCGACACCTCGCACGGGTGCCTGAACCTCAGCAGCGATAACGCGGAATGGTTCTACGACTTCTCGGTGCCCGGTGACGTCGTCGAGGTCCACAACACCGGCGGCCCACCGCTGAAGCTGACCGAGAACGGCGACTGGACACTGCCGTGGGCCGAGTGGCTCAAAGGCAGTGCGCTGCACTGAGATGTCGTCGGGAAAGTTAGATTCCGCTAATGATTGGTTGTTTGCTGCAGGTGACGGCCGCGTCAGCGTTCTTCGAGTGACACGGCGGCCTGATGGCCGTCTATGATCTCAGGCGTCAATGGTGACGCCGGTGACTCATCGTCGACTACTTGTGGAGTGATTTCGGTGGCCTTTTCCCGTCGTGCGAGCACGGCCTGCCTGGTGGTCGGGGCGTTACTCCTCGCCGTCCTTGGCAGTGACGTCGCTGGGCTGCCCGGCTGCCGAGACGGGTGCAAGACGGCCACCGCAGCCGCGCAGGTGCAGTTGCCGCCGGCACCGCCGAAGCCGCCACTGCTGGGTATCGCACCCGCGAACGGCTCGGCCGACCTTAATCCACTGAGCCGGGTGTCCGCCCAGGTGGTCGGCGGCAGCTTGACGAACGTCTCGCTGGTCGACGACTACGGGAACACGTTGGCGGGGGCGCTCTCGCCGGACGGGACGTCGTGGCAGCCGACCGTGCCGCTCAAGTACGGGCGCACGTACACCATGCAGGTGGCCAGCCAGGGCGCCAGCGGTGTGCCGCTGGCGCGGACCACCACCTTCACGACCGCGTCGCCCAACAACCTGACCCAGGTCTATCTCGAGACACCCGGCGGTCTGCCGATCCACGACGACATCAAATACGGCATCGGCACGATCATCGCGGCCCGCTTCGACGAGCAGATCACCGACAAGGCTGCCGCCGAACGCAACCTGGTGGTGACCACCAACCCACCGGTGCAGGGATCGTGGTACTGGGTGGATGACAAGACCGCGCACTGGCGGCCTGCCAAGTACTACGCACCCGGCACGACGGTTTCGGTGGCCGCCAACATCTTTGGGCTCAAGTTCGGCGACGGGCTCTACGGCGACGAGAACGCCAGGGCCACCTTCACCATCGGCGATGCGCACGTGTCGATCGCCGACGATGTCACCAAGACGGTCAGCGTGTTCGACAACGGCAAACTGGTTCGGGCCATGCCCACCTCGATGGGCCAGGGCGGCTACCAAACCATTGCCGGACGGACGTTTTCGTTCTGGACACCGCCCGGGGTGTACACGGTGATCGACAAGGCCGAATCAGTGACGATGGATTCGTCGACCTATGGTCTGCCAGTGGCCTCCTCGATGGGCTACAAGGTGAAGATCCCGTACGCGACCCGGATCAGTACCGACGGCATCTATCTGCACCAGCTCAACGAAACCCGCTGGGCGCAGGGCAACACCAACGTCTCGCACGGCTGCCTGAACCTCAACGGCGAGAACGCGTCCTGGTTCTTCGACTTCTCCCAGCCCGGCGACGTGGTGGAGGTCAAGAACACCGGTGGCCCCGGCCTGGAGATCTGGCAGAACGGCGACTGGACCGTGCCGTGGGGCGAATGGCTGAAGGGCAGCGCACTCTCGCCCAAGCCATAAGGTCAGCCTTTGGGTCTGGCAGGTCGGGCCGAATTCGCTGTGCCCGAATGCTTCTTCTCGGTGGATGCCTTTGGTGCGGTCCTGGCGTTGCGGTGCGCCGTCGGTTTCCGGTCAGCGTTGGTGCTCGTGCCGGCGGTCCGTCGTGAGCTGGCCACGCCCGACTTCGTGTGCTGAGCCGCGGATGGTGTCGACGGGTCGGTCACCCGAGACGAAGTCCCGCCAGCGGGAAGCGCCGAAAGCACCGTGACCGCCACAAGAAACGGTGCTCCGGCGAAGATGCCGAGGCTCCATTTGATGATCGCCACGGGGTCGAGGATGGGTCCCTGCATGCTTACGCCGGATACCAACACGTTGAAGACGGCACCCAGCACAAAGCTTGTCGGCAGGGTGATCGGAAATGCCGCATACCAACCCGCCGCCACTGCGATCGTGCCGAGCGTTACCAGCACCTGCTGCGGAGTGGGGAGTTTGAGGCCGGCCAGCGGGCTTGCCGCGGCAGTCCGCCGTGGCGCGATGGTCGCTGCGGCGGCTGTCGGAGCAGTCTCGGCGATGCCAGTGACGATCGCCTGCAGTTGGATGCCGGGTATGTGCGCCGATCGAATGATCTCCGGGGCGGCAATCCCGCTTGGAGGGTGAGCCGCGCTAATCGCGACGGTCACCGCGACTGACGCGGCAGTGAGAAGCGATGTGCGGCCAGTCTTGCGAATCAATCCACCCATGATCCCCCCCGGGTACGTGGTTGAGGGGTCAGCGTAAATGACGTAAAGGTCAAATCCAAGGACCGCCGCCAACATCGGATCTTTGCTGTGATGCAGCTCACATCAGGCGTAGCGTGGAAGGCGTCTCTGAAGGGAAGGGAGGCGCGATGAAGGGTGCATATCGCGATCCGGTCGATCACTCCCGAACAACACAACCGCATGCCGGCGAGTCGTTCATCGACACGTTGTGGCTGCCCGGGTTGTTTCTGATTGCCCTTGGCGTCGTGGGACTGGCCGGCATTGTCGCGGCGCTGGCGTACAACCACCACGAGCTGCTGCTCATGCTGGGATCAGTGGCGGCAGGCCTGCTGATCGTGGGCGCGCTGCTGATCATGGCCGAGCATCACCGGGTGAAGCGTGTCGAGCGTCGCTGGTTGGCGGATCACCCCGACCACCCGCATCATCACGCCGCGTAACGGGGTTGTTCGGCGATCGCGCACCCGGGCATGCCCGGGCGCTCGCTAGCTGTGTCCCGACCGCCCGCCCCTCGGTCCAGGCGAGCTTGCCCCAGAAATGCCGTCCGACGTGCGAATTAACGCCGAAAAAGATTTGCTGATAATTACCTGCATGTCAATTTATGGGTAACGGTTGTGAATCAGTTCACAAATTGCGGTTGCTCATGTTTGACGCTGTGAACAGTATCTATACCGATCCTATTGCTGGTGTTCTGCAAGACGCGCGGTACACGCCCTAGTGATCCCCTAATCCCCTAATGGGGATTGCTGGGATATCCCGGTACTACCTGTATCGGGTAGGGGACCGGGCCCCATTTCGGGGTGAGCGCGATCTTCATACCGTGATGAGTAATCACCGGAAGGAACTCCAATGGACAACCTGCTCCAATTCATCCTTGACCTGTTCAACAACGAATCGGCCGCGCAGAACTACGTCGCGGATCCCAATGCGGCGCTTCAGAACGCGGGACTGGCCGGGGTCAGCCCTGAGCAGCTTCAGTCCGTCGCAGCTTCGGCCGTTCCGGGGCTCGAGCTCGTCGGCGGGGACCCGGTCTCCGGACTGGCGCAGGCGCTTTCCAACCAGTACGGCTTCGCGCCGGTGGAAGGCGTTGTGCCGAACCTCCTTTCGGCCCCGGCGGTGGCCGCTGACGTGGTCAGCGACCAGGCGCTGGGTCTCGGCGTCGACGGCGGTTCGAGCCTGGCTGCCGCGGTGAGCAACGGCATCGGCCTTGGCCTCGGCGAGAGCATCGGAGCCGGACTCGGCGCTGAGCTCGGCGGCGGCTTGGGCCTGGGTGGAGAAACCGGTGTGGGCCTGGGTACCGGGCTCGGCGGCGGTTTCAACACCGGTGGCGGCTTTCAGTCGGGGCTGGGCGCCGAGGTGGGCGCAGGCTTCCAGGCTGGCATGAGCGTCGAGATGGAAGCGGGCTTCCACGCCGGCATGGGTGCTGAACTCGGCGGCGGCGCGGAGCTCGGTGGCCAGAGTGGCGTCGGCCTTGGCACCGGCTTGGGCACAGGGTTCGGTACCGGCTTTAGTGCCGGTGGCGGTGCGGGGCTCGGCGGTGGATTCGAGACCGGTTTCGGTGCCGAGATGGGCCTGGGCTTCAACGCAGGTGCTGAAGTTGGCGGTGGTGCCGAGCTGGGTGGCCAGACTGGGGTTGGTCTGGGCACTGGCTTCGGCACTGGTTTCGGTGCCGGTGGTGGCGCTGAGCTTGGCGGCGGATTCAATTCGGGTCTGGGTGCCGAGTTTGGTGGCGCCGCGGCAGCGGGCGGCGCAGCCGGAGCAGGTGCCGGTGGCGCCATTGGCGGTAGCTCCAACATCCAGGGGCACAGCGGTTTCGGTGCGCAGGGTGGCGGACAGTTCGCCGGCGGTGCCAACGCGGGTAGCGGTTTCGCGGCCGGTGCTGGCAGCCAGTTCGGTGGCGGCGCGCACGTGAACGATCGGGCCCGCGTCATCGACACCAACGACGTCGAGGCCGAACGGCGCGCCACACTCAGCGGCTCGACAAGTGCCGGTGGCAGCGGATCGGCCAATGTCGGAACCGGCTTGAGCGCACAGGAAAACGCGAACTTCAACAGCACGTCCAACGTCGGCTTCACCAGCCCGGTCGGTAGCGCCGGCTTCAACACCCAAACGGCTGCCACAGGCGGCGGCGCGATCGGTGTCGGCGGCGCAGGCCTGACTGCGGCTGGCAACACCGCGGTGAACTCCACCACCGCGGCGTCGTTCGCCAGCCCGCTCGGCGGTGCGACCGCGAGTGCGCAGGCGGCTGCGAGCAACACTGCGGCCGTGAGCTTCCTGCACGACGACGGTGCGGCCCTTGGCGGCCAGACCAACCTGGGCGGAGGCTTCGGTGGACAGGCCAACCTCGGTGGCGCGTTCGGTGGACAGACCAACCTCGGCGGGATGTTCGGTGGCCAGACCACTGCCGGTGGATCGTTGGGCGGGCACACCACCGCCGAGGCAGATTCGGCCGTCGAGGCCAATGCGGGCGGCCACACCGGCATCACCGGTGGTACCAGCATCGCCGGTGGCACCGGCATCCAAGGTGGGGCCACTGCTTCCGGCGGCGGCAGCACCAGCTTCCTCAACCACGATGCGGCGAACCTGAATCTGCACAACTCCGTCGAGGCGGCGGGTTCGGCCAACGGTGGGGCATCGGCAGGTCATGTGACGGCCGGCGGAAATGGCTCCTTCCAGAACGCCTTTGGCGGCCAGGCCAACATCCTGGGCCAGGATTCCGCGGCCCTCGGTGGACACGGCACGGTCAACACCGGAGCGAGCACCACGGCGTCGACGACGACGCACGGCTCGGCGAGCACCCCGTCGCAGAGCACCGTCATCCACTCCGACGGCTCCGCCGCCGGAGGCGGTTCGGTGGCCGCCGGGTCCAACGGTGGCTCGGTGATCACCAGCTCGCAGGGCAGCGCAAGTGGCGGTGGCGCAAGCTCGGTCGGCACCTCGCACCAGTCGGCCACGGTCGATCAGCACGCGGCCATCGACTCGTCGAGCCACGCGGCAGCGGCCGTGGCGCCGGATCACTCGGCGTACGACCAGTCCACGCATGCGAGCACCGACTACTCGAGTCACACGCTGTACGACACCAGCCACGACAGCGCGGCCTCGCACACCCAGGCGAGCACTGACGCGGCGTCGCACACCCAGGCCGATCACCACATGGGTTTCTGACCCGAAGACCTGACACAAAATCGGTGGGGAGCGCATGCTCCCCACCGATGTGTGTTTGTGCGGAATCGAGTTTCACGTTTAGCCGGGATCTACTCGCACTTTCCCTGCCAAAGGTGAAATTCGAGCGGATGACGACGAGCCGGCGGCGTTGTGCCGCAGGTTAGTCGCAGGTTAGTCAGCGACCTCGGCGAACTCGGCACGTCGGGCGAGCGCCTGTCGAGCATACGCGCGCACGTCGGCGTCGGTATCGTCCAGCGCCCCCAATAGCGCATCGTGCGCGGCCGGTTGCGACACCCAACGGGTCAAACCGAGGACGGCAGCCTTGCGCACGTCGAGGTGCGGGTCGACCAACGCGCGGGACAGCGATTCCACCGCGGCCTCGCCAGCGCCGGACAACGCGCGAACAGCGCCCACGCGGATCTGCCACGCCGAGTCGCCCAATGCTCGTTCGATCAGCGTCAGATCGGTGATTCGGCGGGCATTGCGCCACCACTGCGTCAACCGATGCAGTTCTGATCGTCCTGAGCGGAAAGCTGGGCGCCCAACTACGGCAAGCGATGTGGCACGTCGGTGATCAAGCCGCCGTCCATGACGAATTCTGACCCGGTGGCATACGACGACTCGTCACTTGCCAGGAACAGCACGAACGTCGACACCTCGCGCGGTTCGCCCAGTCGTCCCATCGGGGCGGGCACCAGATCGTCGGGCATGTGGGCGGTCATCGGTGTGCGAATCATCCCCGGGTGCAGTGAGTTCACCCGAATATTGCTGGCGGCCAGTTCCAGTGCGGCGGATTTCGTCAACCCGCGGATGGCCCACTTCGAGGCGACGTAGCCGTGGTTTCCCGGTGTGCCGCGCATGGCCTGGATGGACGACATGTTGATGATGGAGCCACCGCCGGCATCGGTCATCGGCTCGATCACCGATTTGATGCCGAGCATGGTGCCGGTGAGGTTGACGTCGATAACCCGTTGCCAACGTTCGGGTTCCAGGTTCTTCAGGGTGCGCCGGTACACGATGCCGGCGTTGTTCACCAGAACATTGAGGGTGCCGAACTCGCGCAGGGTCAGGGCGACGGCCGCTGACCAGTCGTCGGCATCGGAGACGTCGAGGTGGATGTAGCGGGCGGCGTCGCCGATCTCGGCGGCCGTGGCGGCGCCTTCCTCGTCGAGGACGTCACCGAGGACGACCCTGGCGCCTTCACTGGCCAGCAAGCGGGCATGTTCGGCCCCCATCCCGCGAGCGGCACCGGTGATCAGGGCGACCTTGCCCTCGACGCGTCCCATGGGCCGCACGGTACCGGGCCACCCGGCCCGGATGGGATTACTTGGCCGCTAGCTGAGACCAGGTGTCCAGCACGTGCTGGTAGGCCTCCGGCGACACCGCGATCGAGCCCATGAACGGGTGTTCCATGGCGAATGTCAGATAGAGGACAAACGCCAGCAGTGAACCGGCGAGCGCGATCAGCACACCGTGGACCACGACTTCGGGGGAGGGAAACATGTAGGTGAACAGCAGCATCACCATCCCGCCGCCGAGGAGCAACACCCACAACTCACCGGGGATCTCCGACTGGCTGCCGGAGATGCGGGTCTTGCGGGCGCTGCCGAGCTCGTCCAGTCGGGTGATCGACTCCTGGAAGAACGTGATCTCTCGCTCAGAGACCGGCTGGACCTGTAGGTAGTTCTGCCACACCTCCGTCAGATGGTCGGATTGCTGCTCGATGGTTTCGCCGTGCCGCATCCTCGGAAACTCGTCGTCCACAACGTCATTGGTGTAGCCGATCAAACTCTGCTGCAGCGCTGGACGGTTGGCGACCGGTAGTCCGGCGGAATCACGCAGGAGATCGGAGATCGCGATGACTTCGGCTTCGGTGCCCTTTTCGGCCTGGTTCAACTGTTCCCAGACCACCACGACGACGAAGGCCACGAGCACCGCCTACAGCACGCCGGCCAGATTGAAGACGTGCCCGGCCACCCCATCTGTAGCCGCCAGCCGCCGCTGCGGAAAGACACGTCGGGTGACGACCAGCCCCAACACGGCGAAGCTCACGGTGATGATGACGACGACGAGGCCGACGAGCGGGGCGGGCAGCTGCAGGAGCCAGATCATCAATGTGTGTTACCGCCGCGTTCGCCCGCCAAACGGAGACCGCCGCCGATAGGGTGGGCGGCTGTGTTGGAGGTGATCGATAAGGGTGCCGCGACGGCCACCCACGCCACGCCGCTGTTGTTCGTGCACGGCGCCTTCCACGGTGCGTGGTGCTGGGACGACCATTTTCTGGACTACTTCGCCGAGCGCGGCTATCACGCGCTGGCGCTGAACCTTCGGGGCCACGGCGGCAGCCCGACGTCGGCACCGATCAACGAGTGCAGCGTCTTCGACTATGTCCGGGACGTGAGCACCGTCGCCGATCGGCTGCCGGTCGCTCCGGTGGTCATCGGTCACTCGATGGGCGGCTTCGTGGTTCAGAAGTACCTGGCCGTGCACGCCGCACCCGCCGCTGTGCTGGTCGCCTCGGCGCCCCCGACAGGTATCGCCCCCGCGACGGTGCGGGTGGCCGCACGGCACTGGCGCCAGTCGATGCGGACACGATCGTTCAGCAGGCCGCTGGATTTCTTTGCCGCACCGGGTGTTTCACGAGCGACTTTCTACCATTCGGCCACGCCCGAGGAGATCGTCACCGCCTGCACCTCGAGGCTCGGCCCGGAGAGTGCCCGGGTGCTCTACCGCGATCTGCTCTTCCGCCACCTCGCCCAGCCCAGGCGGGTCACCAGCCCCGTGCTGGTACTCGGTGCCGAGCTGGACGGGTTCTTCACCCCCCGCGAAGTGGCTGCCACCGCACGGGCCTACCGGACCGAGCCGGTGATGTTTCCCGGCATGGGTCACAACATGATGCTCGAGCACGGCTGGGAGGCCGTGGCCGAGCGGATTGACCGGTGGGTGGGGTCAAGCCTGTGCTGACGGGGGTGGTTGTGAGCTGCCCGCCAACGTCGCCGAGCGTGGGCGATGTCGTTGAAATTCGTCGGCGGCTTCACCGAAATCCCGCACGCTCGGCGCGTCAGGCGCAAAAGCCGGCCAGCACCGCCTGCACTCCGATATCCCAGCGGCGGTTCACCGAATCCGCCGACGTGCCCAGCCAACGACCGGCTTCCTGGACCGCCAAACCCTGTGCCAGAGCGAGCAATACGTGGGAGATATCCACCGGATCACCGCTGAGCAATCCGGCGTCGATGCAGCGCTGCACCTTGCCGACCAGGATCTCCCGCACGGTCGGCGCGACCGCCAGCTGCTCGGGATCGGGGTCCAGGTCCTGGAACGGGCGGCTGAACATCACCCGCGCCAGCGGCGGATAGTCCAGGCAGAACCGGCGGAACACGGGGATCACCGCGCGTAGGTCGGCCAGTGCGTCGGTGGTTTCGGCAATCGCGACCAGCTCACCTCCGAGCCGGCGAAACCCCTCGAAGAATACTGCCCGCAGCAGCCCGTCCTTGTCGGAGAATAGCTCGTAGACCGCTGGCACCGAGGTGCCGGCACGTTCGGCCACCCGCCGGGTGGTGAAGCCGGACATCCCGTCTTCGCACAGCGTGCTCACTGCCACGCCGACCACGCGGTCGCGCAGCTCGGGAGTGCGCTGCTTGACCCTGGGCACGGACTAGGACAGCCCGAACTCGGAGCTGATGTTGTCGATGCCGTGCCGCATGGCGTCCAGGGTGGCCTGGCGAGCACGCAGCTTGCTGGCCAGGTGCGCGCTGGCGTTCAGGGTGGTGAAATCACGGGCGGCTTCTTCGGCGCGTGCGAGCACTTGATCGTTCAGCACGATCTCGTCCACCCAGCCGCCGGCCACTGCGGTGTCGCCGAGGAAGTTCTTGGCCAGCCCGACCGCCTGCTGATAGGCCGACGGGGTGAGGCGCAAGCGCATCACCTCCAGCGCCGGGTAGGGCAGCACCATCCCGATCGCCACCTCATTGGCCTGAAAGTTGTACGTGGGACCGGTGATTCGATGGTCGGTGCTGCACGCGAGGAACGATCCCATGGCGATCGCGTGGCCGGTGATCGCCGCAACAACCGGCTTCGGGAACGACAGCAGCCGGTGGGACAGGTTGAACCCGCCCTGCAGCATGTCGATGGAGGCCTGGATGTCGCCGGAGCGGAACACCTTGAGGTCGAAGCCGCCACTGAACACCCGCTCGTTGCCGGCGATCACCACCGCACCGGCGTCCTCGGCCAGCGCCCGGTCCAGGTTGTCGTTGATCTCGGCCAGCATGGCCGGGCTCAGCACGTTGACCTTGCCGTCGTCCATCGTGAGGACGGCGATCGCGTCGTCCTTGCGATAGCTGACCGATCCACTCATGGAGGCTCCTTCGTCGCAGCGTCTACTTTCGTACCGACGTTACGTAACGAAGTTCCGATTGCCAAGAGGTGATTCGGGGTCAGCCGTGCCTGGGTAGCCGAACGACCTCGGTGGGGTGCTCGAACCGCTCCCGCCGCCAGCGGCTCTGCGTCTCCTCGGCGGCACGCTTCATCCGGTCGATCTTGCTGCGCAGGACATCCACCCGGGCTTCCTTGGTTGCGTAATGGAAGTAGTCGAGGGTGTTGCGCAGCAGTTCCAGCTTCTCGCGCTCGCGCTTGGCCAGATCGTGGCCGGTCAACATCTCGATCCGGCGAGGCGGCTGCAATGCCTCCCAATCGAGTACGACCTTGGTGCGGTACACCGTGCGCTTGCGTCCGAAGGTCTTGGCCCAGCGGCCCTGCGGCTCGGGCTGGTCGTAGTACGAGACGACGCCCTTGAAGCGTGATTCGATCGACGAACCGAACTGGCCGCGATCGAGCGTGGAATCCCACACCGTGCGCCACTCCTGGGTGGGCGCCAGCTCGGGAATGCTCTGCGGCAGAGTCAGTTCCACGATGTCGGTGAACCCATCCTCGGTGTGCTCATAGCGAGCCACGGTCGGTGGTTTGTCGAAGGTGAACCCCACGTCGTAGGCGGCAGTGCTGCCGAAGTTGCGGACGGCCAGCTCGATGACGTGCCAGTCCGCGGCGTGCGGTTCCATGACCATTGCGACGTGCGGTCGCGCCTGTTTGATGGTGCTCTTCTGCTGTCGACGGATCTGCCGATGCGTGTACAGCAGCGCCGCCAGCCCCAGCAGCACTGCTGCCCAGGCGGCCACCGCCAGCCACGTCCCGGCCCCGACTCCGGTTACCTCACCCCACAGATCCGCGAGATCACTCGCGTTTTCCACCCATTGCTTATATCACAGCAAACTGACGTCTTCAGTATTGACGTAAGTGAAAGTTATTGTGGCTCAGGCCAACCGGCGCTGCGCGGCGAACGGGCTCGCTGCCGCGAGCGCCCGCCGCCGGCTCGCGGCCACGGTTACCGGCAGCACGGCGGGAATACCGCAGGCCTGCGCGAACTGCTGCGCGGTGAGTCCGTCGGCAGAGTTCATATCGCAGCGGCCGAACGGGGGAGCGCCCTCGGGCAGGCCGCCGCCGTAACCCTGCCCATCGGTGTACTGGTGGGCGACCTTGCCCGGGTATGGGGGATTGGAGCCATACGCCGCGACGACAAGGCGCACACCCGCCGGTTTGGTGGGCCACAAGCGGTTGAGGTCCCCGACGTTGCCGTATCCGATCACCTTGGCCGGCGAGCCGACGTAGGCACCCACCGCGCCGTGTGCGGCGTTGATTCCGGCGGACTGGTCGCCGGAGATCTGGCCGCCCCACGACTCGACGTCGAGCATCACCGCCATCCGTGGATGTGGTGCTCGCACTTGGGATTTGAATACTTCGACGGTTTCTTCCCAGTTGGGTCGCCAGACGAAGTACACGATGAAGAACGTCAGGCGCCCGTTGTCGACGTTGCGCAGACACCAGCTGTAGTTGTTCACCCACTGCCGGTCCCGATACGTGCCGTCATTGGAGCGGATGGACAACACCGGATACGGGTAGGTGGCGTTCACGCCGACCTGCCATTCGGAGACGTCGGCGTACAGCGTGTCAGGCATGCTGAAAAGCCCTGGCTGTCAATGGAACTGGAGAAGCTCAGGCGCCCATGAGTGAACGCCACTGGTCCAGGGTGGAGACCTTGTAGACGTAGTTGGAGCGCTTGACCTCCGACAGGGCGGCGCTGGGCTCGATGGAGTACCAATGCCCGGGGAACACCGTCGGATCGTCGGACAGCGCCGCCAGCTGCTGCAGGCTGCGGTACATCTCGTCGACATCGCCGCCGGGGAAGTCGGTACGGCCGCAGCCGTCCAGGAACAGGGTGTCCCCGGCAACGAGCCGACCGTCGAGAAGGAAGCACTGACTGCCCGGCGTGTGGCCAGGGGTGTGCAGCAGCTCGATCTTGATGGCACCGACGTCGACCTTGTCGCCGTGCTCGTGGGCGGTCAGGCTGCTCATCGGGATGCCGGTCACCCGCGACACATAGAGCGCTTCGTGGGTGTTGACGTGGACGGGCACCTCGATCCGCTCAAGCAGCTCGGCCAGCCCCGCCAGCGTGTAGCCCATCATCGTTCCGCCGACATGGTCGGGGTGGTGGTGGGTGACCAGCACACCGGACAGGTGCATGCCGTCGGCCTCGAGGGTGTCGAGCAGATCGCCGGCCGCGTAGGCCGGGTCGACGACGACGGCGTCACCGGTCTCCCGGTCGCCGATCAGGTAGGCGAAGTTGCGCATCTGCTGCGCCATCATGTCGCCGGCAGCGAAATCGCGGCCGGAGAGCAACTGCCGGAAATAAAGGCGGTCGGTCGATGCCATGGCCTAACAGTAGGCGTTCGACCAGCGGTGCTCGCTGTGGCCCAGGGGTCGTTTCGCCGCCTCGACGAGCGGTTTGGCTGAGCCGAGCCGCAGGCTGTACCCTCTTTAAGGCCCACGCCGCGCTGAATATTGCGTCGGGGGTCAGGCCCCCTTAGCTCAGTCGGTAGAGCGTTTCCATGGTAAGGAAAAGGTCAACGGTTCGATTCCGTTAGGGGGCTCGGTGGACACTCGGATCTCTCGGCTGACCTCTGGGCGCGGAGTTCCACAGGTGCCCATCGGGGCGGTGTAGCTCAGCTGGTTAGAGCGCACGACTCATAATCGTGAGGTCGGGAGATCGAGCCTCCCCACCGCTACAGGTAGTAGATGCAAACGAGAACGTGAAAGAAGGCAACGGACGTGGCCTCCAGTACTGACGTACGGCCCAAGATCACTTTGGCCTGCGAGGTGTGCAAGCACCGTAACTACATCACCAAGAAGAACCGTCGTAACGACCCTGACCGCCTCGAGCTGAAGAAGTTCTGCCCGAACTGCGGTCAGCACCAGCCGCACAAAGAGTCGCGCTGACTTATCGGTCGTCCACCGACGGCCGATAGCACAGGAGACCTACACGACGCTTGCTCGGCGCCGTGAGTGAGACGGGAGAGAGTGGCTTCAACGATGGCACTTCGTGAGTTCAGTTCGGTAAAGGTCGGCGAGGAGCTGCCTGAAAAGGTCATCACCCTGACCCGTGCCGACCTGGTCAACTACGCCGGCGTGTCCGGCGACCTCAACCCGATCCACTGGGACGACGAGATCGCCAAGCAGATCGGCCTGGACACCGCGATCGCCCACGGCATGCTCACGATGGGCCTCGGCGGCGGCTTCGTGACCACCTGGGTAGGCGACCCCGGCGCGGTGACGGAGTTCAACGTGCGCTTCACCGCCATCGTGCCGGTGCCCAACGACGGCGTCGGCGCCGAGATCGTGTTCAGCGGCAAGGTGAAGTCCGCCGACGCCGAGAGCAAGACGGTGACGATCGCACTGGTCGCGACGACCGGTGGAAAGAAGATCTTCGGCCGCGCCGTGGCGATAGCGAAGTTGGCGTAGCGATGGCACTCAAGACCGATATCCGGGGAATGGTCTGGAAGTACCCCGACACCTTTGTGGTGGGCCGTGAGCAGATCCGCCAGTACGCGAACGCGGTGAAGTCCGCCGCCCCGGCCTCGATCGACGAAAAGGCCGCCGCCGAGCTGGGGCACTCCGGCCTGGTGGCGCCGTTGACGTTCATGTCCATCCTGGCGGTGATGATCCAGCGGCACTTCTTCCAGCACGTGGACGTCGGCCTGAAGACCATGCAGATCGTCCAGGTGGATCAGAAGTTCAGGTTCAACCGGCCGATCGTCGAGGGCGACGCCCTCCAAGGCACCATGTACATCGAGTCGGTCGAGGAGCGCTTCGGCGCCGACATCGTCACCACCCGCAACGTCCTGACCGACCCAAACGGCGAGATCGTGATGGAGTCTTTCACCACGCTGATGGGTCACGAGGGCGACAACTCGATCTCGGCGGGCTGGGATCCGGAGACCGGGCAGGTGCTGCGCAAACCGGTCAGTCACGACTGACGACGGATTAACACCTGCCCGATGTGCCGTTGTACACTCGGACCTCGGGGTTTTCCCAGATAAGCGCGCTGTCCGTCGGTTCGGGTTGACCGAACGGGGAGCGCGCGAGCTATGTGGGGCTCTCCGTCGCAGAGGGGCGTAGCTCAACTGGCAGAGCAGCGGTCTCCAAAACCGCAGGTTGCAGGTTCAAGTCCTGTCGCCCCTGCAATAACTGAATAAGACTGGTTTGGAACATGGTGGACACTGGAGGGTGCACACCGGGCTGGGGTACTCCGGACTGGGGTTCTTGGCCTAGACACTCGACACAAAGGAGCATGCGGTGAGCGACGAGCGCGACAGTGCTGACGCCGCAGGCAATGGCGGACTGGCTGGCAACGAGGACGCCGGCGGGCAGACCGTCGTCGTGACCCGGCCCGCGCGTCCCACTGGCAAGCGTTCCCGGCGTGCCGGTGCCACCGCGCTGGCTGAGCCGGAGGAAGCCGAATCGACCGCCGAGGAACTCGGCGTCGAGAAGGACAAATCCGCCAAGAAGTCCAAGAAGGCGAAGAAGGCGAAGTCCGGACCGTCGCGCAACCCGATCCTGTTTGTCTGGAACTACCTCAAGCAGGTCGTTGCCGAACTGCGCAAGGTCATCTGGCCGAACCGCAAACAGATGGTCAGCTACACCTCCGTGGTCCTGCTGTTCCTGGCCTTCATGGTGGCCCTGATCGGTGGGGTCGACCTAGGCCTGGCCAAGCTGGTGCTGTGGGTGTTCGGCTAGCGAACGCTGACGTTTTTTAGAGAGGACTGACTACCGTGACAACCCCCGAAGGCGATACGCCCACGGGTGAGGCCATCGATGTCATCGACGAAACCGCATCGGCGGCCGACTCGGACATCGACGAGACCACACCTGAGCTCGAGGCGGCGCCTGACGCTGACGCGACGCAAGCCGCAGGCGAGGCTGTCGAGGAGGAGCTCGATCCGGCTGACGCACTCAAGGCTGAGCTGCGCAGCAAGCCGGGGGACTGGTACGTCATCCACTCGTATGCCGGCTACGAGAACAAGGTGAAGGCCAACCTCGAGACCCGCGTGCAGAACCTCGACGTCGGCGACTACATCTTCCAGGTGGAAGTGCCCACCGAAGAGGTCACCGAAATCAAGAACGGCCAGCGCAAGCAGGTCAATCGCAAGGTGCTGCCGGGTTACATCCTGGTCCGGATGGACCTGACCGACGACTCGTGGGCCGCCGTGCGCAACACCCCCGGCGTGACGGGGTTCGTCGGCGCGACGTCGCGGCCGACGTCGCTGTCGCTGAACGACGTGGTCAAGTTCCTGCTGCCGCAAGGCGCGGCGAAGAAGCCCGGCAAGGCGGCGTCAACGGCTGCTTCTGCTTCCTCTTCGGAGGCCACGTTGGAACGCCCGGAGATCCTGGTGGACTTCGAGGTGGGCGAGTCGGTCACCGTCATGGACGGCCCGTTCGCGACGCTGCCGGCCTCGATCAGCGAGGTCAACGCCGAACAGCAGAAGCTCAAGGTGCTCGTGTCCATCTTCGGCCGCGAGACGCCCGTCGAACTGACCTTCACCCAGGTCGCCAAGATCTGATCGCTTTTCGCGATCGCTAGAAAGGAAATAACCCCGCATGGCCCCGAAGAAGAAAAAGGTCGTCGGGCTGATCAAGCTGCAGATCCAGGCCGGGCAGGCCAACCCCGCCCCGCCGGTAGGCCCTGCGCTCGGCCAGCACGGCGTCAACATCATGGAGTTCTGCAAGGCGTACAACGCCGCGACCGAGAACCAGCGCGGCAACGTCATCCCCGTGGAGATCAGCGTCTACGAGGACCGCAGCTTCACCTTCCAGCTGAAGACCCCGCCGGCTGCCCGTCTGCTGCTCAAGGCTGCCGGTATCCAGAAGGGTTCGGCCGAGCCGCACAAGACCAAGGTGGCGAAGGTCAGCTGGGATCAGGTGCGCGAGATCGCCGAGACCAAGAAGGAAGATCTCAACGCCAACGACATCGACCAAGCCGCCAAGATCATCGCCGGCACTGCCCGGTCGATGGGTATCACGGTCGAATAATTCGATTCTGTGGGAGAGCCCGCTTCGGCTCGCAACCACGACCTCTGAACCAAGGAGACACCAATGAGCAAGACCAGCAAGGCATATCGCGAAGCCGCCGAGAAGGTGGACCGCACCAAGCTCTACAGCCCGCTCGAGGCGGCCAAGCTCGCCAAGGAGACCTCGTCGAAGAAGCAGGACGCGACCGTCGAGGTGGCGATCCGGCTCGGGGTTGACCCGCGCAAGGCCGACCAGATGGTCCGCGGCACGGTCAACCTGCCCAACGGCACGGGTAAGACCGCACGCGTCGCCGTGTTCGCGGTGGGCGAGAAGGCCGAGGCCGCACTGGCCGCCGGCGCCGACGTTGTCGGTAGCGACGACCTGATCGAGAAGATCCAGGGCGGGTTCCTGGACTTCGACGCCGCGATCGCCACGCCCGACCAGATGGCCAAGGTGGGTCGTATCGCCCGCGTGCTGGGCCCGCGCGGTCTGATGCCGAACCCCAAGACCGGCACCGTCACTCCCGATGTAGCCAAGGCGGTCAACGACATCAAGGGCGGCAAGATCAACTTCCGTGTCGACAAGCAGGCCAACCTGCACTTCGTGATCGGCAAGGCGTCCTTCGACGAGAAGAAGCTGGCCGAGAACTACGGCGCCGCACTCGACGAGGTGTTGCGGGCCAAGCCGTCGTCCTCGAAGGGCCGCTACCTCAAGAAGATCACCGTGTCGACGACCACGGGCCCGGGCATCCCCGTCGACCCCGCCGTCGTCCGGAACTTCACCGAGGATCAGCAGTAAGTCTCTAGCGCAAATGGCCACCTACCGCGGTAGGTGGCCATTTGTCATTTCAGGATGCAGTCGGATCGATTGGCACCCGGACGGTGGTCAGGAGGGCTCGGTGATCCGAGCCGGGAACCTCGATCGTTCGCACGGATTCGGACGCTGCGTTTCGTGTCAGCACATGGTCGATGGTGATCACGGGCGGAAACGGCCAGTCGGCCGGAAACGTCGGCGCGAATCCAGACCCGCTCTGTTCGACGGCGTCGCGGTAGCCGTTGGTGAGCAGATCCCGGAACTGGCGCATGTCGGGTGTGCTGTTGTAATCGCCGCCGATGATCACCGCCGCCGGCCCGGCCGTCGCGGCGAGGCTGTCCAATTGCGCTTTCGCGCTGGCCATTCCGCTTCGCCACTCGTCGACGGTGTTCGTGTCTCCGGTCACGGGAGACTGGACGTGGAGGCTTGCGAGAAGCGGCTCGAAGCGTAGGCCCGGCACCTGTAGGCGTGCCGCGGTAATAACGAAGGGCGATAGTCGAAGTGCTGAGAGGCTGTCGAGCGGATATCGACTCCACATACCAATGCCTCCGGGCCCAGGTTTGGGATCGAGATTCGCGTATGGAAACGTCGATTCGATTCCTGATCGCTTGAGTCTTTGCACCGCTTCGGGTGTCAGCTCAGCGACGGTGATGACGTCGGCGTTTTCCTTGGCCAGATTTACGACGAAAGCTGGATCCGCTTGTCCGTAGCGGAGATTCGACGAAAGCACCCGAATGTTCTGGTGGGCACCAACATCGGTCGGTCGGCCGAAGTAGTACCACGGGATTTGGACAGCGAGGCTCGCTGCGAGCACTACCGCAGCGAGCACGATCAGCAGGATTCGCCGGCCTAACACGGCCAAGGCCAATCCTGTCAACGCCACGAACGACATATACGGAGACCCGACGGCCAGGACAAGGCTTGGAACATTCGATATCGGCAGAGCACGCGCGCAGAGGGCGACGACGGTGAACAGCAAGCCGACGACGACTAACGCCGTAAGTAGCGGCCGAGGGTTTCGTCGTGTCAAGACGGCTTGCAGAGCTCGAGCACGGGCGGGAGGAGGTCGGCGATTTGCGCACCGACTCTCGTAAAGAATTCCGGCCCCTGGCCAATCGGGTCGGGAATGTCTGCCACCTCCGTCGACGCGAGATGCGGCCGAAGCGAAGCGAGGTCGGCGACACTTTGCGCGTTCCACTTTGACACGAGTAGGGCGGCTTCGCTCAACGTGAAAGTTCTGCGGAGCTGACGCGGGGCCAGTCCCAGAACGGCGTCCCGATGAGCCTTTGTCATCGTGATAACAAGGTCCGCATCGCTGGCAATTTGTGGTGTCAACTGTCGCGCGGCGAAATCGGATGCATCTCCGCCAAGCCGCTCAAGCACGCGAACCGCCTCGGGGTGGATTGGGCTTGCGATCACGGCGCGGGTTCCCGCGCTGGAGGTCGTGAGTCCCTGTGATTGAGATTGAGTGCAATAGGCAGCGGCAAGTCGCTCCGCCATCGGTGAACGGCAGATGTTTCCCGTGCACACGAACAAGATACGCAGAGCTGACTCCTTCGATAGCTGAGCTAGTCACTTCCCGCGCCGCTCGTGCTACGAACCGTGATATTCGTTGATGAACGCGAACCTCGTGAGGCCCGTCCAGCAAAGTCCAAATTGAATCTCGACGATCGTACAGTCCCAAACATCGACGCGATATCCGTAACGTGACGGACCCGCTCGGCAGCACAAATCTGGGGCAGCCAACTCAGCCGCGGAACCCACTCGCTTGCCGCTGCTGGTTGCCGCGGTGCTCCGCCACAGCGGCCAGTGCGCCCGGAGGTGTGTGCTTGGTCACAAAATAACGGTCGCGCAAGAGCCGCTCGCTTTGCTAGAAGCTTCGCGGCGACGCGTTCTCGAATTGACAGCTAGCGACGGCAGAGACTGTTCGACACACGTCCGCCTCAGGCTTCGCACGGTTTAGCCAAGGTCGCTGCGCACTCAAGTTTGAGGCTAGCAATCATGGCTCCATAAACTGGTCTAAACCGGTCCGGTGGCCGCGGCGAGGGCGTAGCGGTGGAACCTGAACGTCGATCCGCCTTCGGGACAACGGACGATCAACGCGGACCCGACAGCACGTGTGATGCGGGCTGCCGCGACCGCAGATACCCGGGTGCGAAGGGCGAGATCCGCCCTATTGCGGCAAATCTGATATAGGTCGGTCAGATCAGCTGTTCGAGTTACACGGCGGGTCTCGCGGTGATAGCGTAACGGCATCTGTCGGGGGCGTCACTTGGGGGTGAGTCGTTGAATCAACATCTTCATTTCCAGGGTCGCGTTCCTTCTCAATCTTTCGACTGGCGGTCTGCGCTTCTCGCGCTTCGTCAGGCCGGGCGTAGTAGTAACCGAAACGGTTAGACGGGCTGCGGAACCAAGGGGGGACATGCGGCGACGTGCAGTGATAACGGGCGGTGCGGGGTTTGTTGGGTCACACCTCGCAGAGCGGCTGTTGGCGCATGACATCGATGTGATCTGCTTTGACAACTTTGTAACCGGCTCACCAGATAATGTTGCCCATTTGCAGGGTCACGGCGGGTTCCGGTTGATCAAGGCCGATGTCAGTGACTACATCTCCGTTCCGGGGCCGATTGACTACGTGCTGCACTTCGCGTCCCCGGCCTCTCCAGTCGATTACGCCGAGCTTCCGATTCAGACATTGAAGGCTGGCTCGCTCGGGACGTTGCACACGCTGGGCTTGGCGAAGGAGAAGGGTGCCCGCTACCTGCTGGCATCGACCTCGGAAACCTACGGTGACCCGCTCGTTCATCCCCAGCCTGAGACCTACTGGGGCAATGTCAACCCGGTGGGGCCGCGGGCCTGCTACGACGAGGCTAAGCGGTTCGCTGAGGCACTCACCGTCTCCTACCGGAAAAAGCACGGCGTCAACGCCGCGATCATGCGGATTTTCAACACGTACGGCCCCCGCATGCGTCCAAATGATGGTCGCGCGATCCCGAACTTTATTAACCAGGCACTTGCGAACACACCGATCACCGTTCACGGCGACGGCAGTCAAACTCGATCGGTGTGCCACGTTGACGACCTAGTCGACGGTGCCTTGCGATTACTGTTCTCGGATCTCGCGGGCCCGGTCAATATCGGGAATCCGCACGAAGTCACCGTGCTGGAACTGGCGGAACTCATTCGGGAGCTCACGGGATCCGATTCTCCAGTGGAGTTCATTGCCCGCCCGCAAGACGATCCGTCCCAGCGTCAGCCCGACATCACACTCGCACGTGGCGAACTGCATTGGGAGCCGAAGATCGACGCGCGCGAAGGCCTCCTGGAAACCATCGCTTGGTTCCGCGATCGGGCAGGTCTCGGAGTTCGCGTCGGTAACTCAGCACCGTCGAAGACGAATGAGAAACAGGAATACCGCCGTAGCAAGGTTGCTGTCATCGGCACCGGTTACGTAGGGGCGGTGACGTCAACCTGCCTGGCTTTCCTTGGGCATTCCGTGTGTGGCCTGGACATCGATCCGGTGCGCGCAGGCCAGCTCAACAAGGGGCAGGTCCCTTTCCACGAGCCGGGCTTGTCAGAATTGCTGGTCGAGACCCTGTCGACTGATCGCCTGCGGTTCACTGATCGCCCAGCCGACGCACTTGTCGATGCGGATTTCGTCTTCCTCTGCGTAGGAACACCGCCGGGGTCAGACGGTGCCCCGGATCTTGCCCAGCTGGAATCTGCCATCCAGTCGTTAGCTCCGTATCTGCGAAGCGACGTGATCATCGTCAACAAATCGACGGTGCCGGTCGGCTCAGGTAACTGGACGCGCACAATTCTGGAAGATGCTCTGGAGGGAAGCCGGCAGCTGTCGTTCCACGTCGTTTCCAACCCAGAGTTCCTCCGCGAGGGCTCTGCGATCACCGACTTCCTGTACCCGGATCGGATTGTGTTGGGAGGCAACACATCAGATGTCGGTCAGGTTGCCGATCTCTACCGGCCCGTCCTCGACCAGTCGTTCGAAGGTGGGCAGCGAGGTCGTCGCCCGTCACTCATTACTACAGAACTCGCGTCCGCGGAAATGATCAAGTATGCGGCGAACGCATTCTTGGCCACGAAGATCAGTTTCGCAAACGAGATCGCGCAGCTCTGCGAGCTGTTCGGAGCCGACGTACGCGAGGTTCTACCCGCGATCGGCGCGGACCACCGTGTCGGGACTGCCTTCCTGAATCCCGGCGTCGGTTGGGGTGGATCGTGTTTCGGTAAGGATGTCTCCGCGCTCATCTCATCTGGCGAGGAGTACGGCTACCTGCCTCCGATGCTCCAGGCGACGGTCGAGATCAACAAGATGCAGCGGGCTCGGACCGTTCGGAAGCTCCAGCGGGAGCTCCATATCCTGAAGGGTCGTCGCATCGCTTTGTTCGGCTTGACATTCAAGCCTGGTACGGATGACTTGCGTGATGCGCCAGCCCTGGACATCGCCCGGCGGTTGTTGTCTGCCGGCGCGGTGGTGTCCGCCTTCGATCCCGTTGTTAAGGCGCTGCCAGAGGAATTCGGGCCGGTTCGGCTCGCGCACGATGTCTATGAGGCGGCTGACCGGGTGGATGCTGTTGTCTTGACAACGGAATGGCCCGAGTTCACCCTCATCGATCCTGCGGAGCTGCGCAGGGTCATGCGCGGCGACCTTGTGATTGATGGCCGAAACTGCTTGCCCGAAGCCAATTTCGCCAGGTGCGGCCTACGCGTGATTGGATTCGGCTGGTGACACCGCGTCACTGCATCCTGGGGGGGAATTATGTCTATTGAGGTGCCGCCAAAGCGGCCCGCGTCTGCGTTCGGCGGTCAACGCACCGCTCCAGTGCCACAATTGGTTCAGAACAAGACCAAAATCGAGATCGACCCCGAGAAGGCACATCGGCGCGGCCTTCGCCATCGCCAGTTGTTGCGGGCCTCCGATTCGGTCACGCTGGCCGCGTCGGCGGTCGTCGGTGCGGTACTAATCCGCCACATCAGCACCGCACGCGCCGGCGACCTCGGTATCCGAGACGTCATCGTAGTTGCGGTTGCGCTGGCCGTGGCGCTGCAGCTGCACGGCCTGTACCGTCGGCCTGACGGGCGGCTGCGGCCGAGTGAATGGTGGCGACCAGCGGTCATCGCGCGTTGCCTCCCGACGGCTGCCCTGCTCGCGCTTGCTGCCGATGCGTTTATCCTTCGCGGCGAGCGGGCGATGACCCTAACGGCTGCCGTCGCGATGACTCTGCCAGCGATCGTGTTGGTCCCCTTCGGGCGTCGACTGGTCGTGCGCATGTTCGACCCAACGGTGAGCCGCATCTTGGTGATCGGCACGGGACCAGTTTCTGATCGACTGACCTCAAGGTTGCAAAGGTGCCCAGACACTCTCGTGATAGGACACGTCGACAACAACGCGGCACCAGGCGTCGCCGTCCTCGGCGGTCTGGATGACCTACCCGACATCTGCGCCAGGTACGCAATCGACCGAGTGATCGTCGGCTTTCCGAACACCAGCGATTCGATCGTGCTCGACGCGTTGCGGCGACTTCAGGGCCAAGTGCCGGTATCTGAGATTCCCCGCTACTTTGAATTGCACAATTGGCGCAGCGAAGCCGAGGAGTTACACGGTCTAACTCTGATGCATTTGCCCACGCCGTCGCTGGCCCCGAGCGCGCGAATCACGAAGCGACTCATGGATGTTGCGCTCGCAGCGTGTGCGCTGTTGGTCACCGCTCCGGCGTTGCTCGTAATCGCGGTGGCGATCAAGCTCGATACTCGCGGCCCAGTGTTCTTCCGGCAGGAGCGGACCGGGCGGGGCGGCAAGCCTTTCCGGATCTTCAAGTTCCGTTCGATGACTGCCGACGCGTGGGAGCAGCGGATGAGGGTCGCACAGCTCAACCAGTCGGATGGGCCGCTCTTCAAAATGGAAAGCGATCCGAGGGTCACTCGGGTTGGTGCGTTTATCCGAAAGACCAGCCTCGACGAACTGCCCCAGCTCATCAATGTCGTCCGCGGGGAGATGTCTCTGGTTGGGCCGCGCCCACTGCCGACCGAGGAGGCTGACCGTATCGACGGTGCCGCGCTAGCTCGTCTCGACGTTAGCCCGGGCATCACCGGACTCTGGCAAGTCTGCGGCCGTAGTGACTTGTCGTACGCGGACCTTCAGCATCTGGACTCGGCGTACGTGAGGTCATGGTCGTTGTCGTGGGATCTACGGATTCTGTTGCAGACGCCGCAGGTTGTGTTCGGGCGCAACGGTGCGTACTGACGGTGCGGCGATGGCCTCATACTGCGTCGAAGAATAACCGCGTCACCCGCGGCCGATGTGAACCAGTCCAGGGACCCTAGCCACGGTCGCGAAAGCCGCGCTTCTCGCTGCTTGACGATCCATCGTCGCCGCTGACCTGCGGATTGCAGTCGCGCATCGGCGACCAAGCGCGATCGCAACCCTGCGTCAGCGCCAGGAGGGGACGACGTGGCCGCTGGTTCTGGTCCAGAAGCGGCAAGGCGGGAGTGGCTCTTGGGCTTCTGGTGGAGTTCCAGTAAAGAGTTGTTCAACTCCGTGAAGTGCAAGTGGACCGGGGCGACTACGGACCGGTCTGGTGCTGCCGCGCAGGGGGTACGCGTCCCTCACTCCGCATCGTGCAGGGCGTCACCGAGAACCTGATCGAGCCAGCGATCAAGCGCGTAGCCTTCGACCGAGGCAGAGATCCGGGCTGGGTCAGGCAGCGCTGCCAAGAACCGGTTGATGTCCTTGTGCATATCCGCGTCCGCGTCGACTATCAGAATGTATTGCGAGTCATAGAAGGGTTCGTCGCTGATTGCGGAGTTGCAGGTGACCAGCGCCGCGCCTGCCGCGAGCACTTCGAAGGTACGCATGGTGAGGCCCGTTTGGTGGGTGCGCTGCATGTCTAGGACCGCTCGCGAACGCGCGAAGAGGCTGGCGACGTCCTCGAGCCCCAGCTTGTCGAAGGTCACTTCGTCGCGCCGCACTCCGCGGAACCGGCCCAAAGCGCGGCCGACCCAGTAGTACCACTGCGCCTGCACATAGAGCCGGACGCTCGTCCTGGAGGCCGGAATGCCGGCTGTGGCCCGCCGGACGAACGAGTGACGGTCAGAGTGCAGGGTGCCAACGAAGGAGAGATCGATGTCGCGCGCCTCCGTCGCCGTGCGGGCGACGGTGAAAACTGGCGAGTGGAAAAGCGGGACATAGTCGATGTCCGCGCGAATGTTGACGTCACCGGGATCGAAGCTGATCCTCCGGTCGAACAAGTCGAACAGCTCCTCGGCTCGCCCGGCATTCCGCAGCGAGTCCCAGGTGTAGAAGATCGTGCGCAATCCAGGATTTCGGGCCTGCAACTCCTCAATGAACCAGCGGGGCGCGTTCTCACCTTTGAGTACCAGCAGAACGTCGAGCGGGCCGAGAGCCGCCAACGCGCGTTTGAAATGACGTCGGCTGGCCGGCTCCACCAGCTGTGGGATGCGCCTGAGTACCACTCGACCCAGCGCTGAATTGAACGCTCGGTCATCGAGGTGCTCGGCTTCGTGGCCGCGCGCCCTCAATCCTTCGACGATCTGCTGTTCGTACCCGAAGAACTTCAGGGATACCAGTAATACGCGCGCCATCAGCTTAGAAGGTTATGCCGACGCAGCTCGTCCAGCGACTCCTGGTATCCACCGGGGTCGCTCGACGGCTGGCCCGACACCCATGCCGCGAACGCCGCGCTGCCCCTTGCAAAGTCGGTTTCGGGAGTGAAACCGAGTACGCGTTCGGCTCGCTCGATGTCGGCGATGTTGTGTCGAATGTCCCCCAACCTGAACTGCCCCGTCACCTCGACCGGCACCTCGCGACCGTAGGCGCTCATCAGTGCCGACACCACATCGAGCACCGTGGTGCCGACCCCGGACCCGATGTTGATGACCCCTGTCACCGAGTCGTCCCCGGTGAGGGCGAGGCAGTTTGCCCGCGCAACATCGTCGATGAAGACGAAGTCGCGACTTTCCAAGCCGTCTTCGAACACGTTGATGCCCTGATCGTTCAGGATCTGCGTGGAGAAGATCGACAGGATCCCTGTATACGGGTTGGAAAGGCACTGCCCCGGCCCGTAGACGTTCTGGAACCGCAATGCCACACCGGTCAGTCCCATGCCCGTGGCAGCCACGAGGCAGAGCTGCTCCTGAGCCTGCTTTGTGACTGCGTACACCGAGGCGGGTTGGAGAAAGGAGTCTTCTGTGGTGGTGACCACCCGGACCTCGCCTGACCCCGCAGGGTGCTGAACATCAAAGCGGCCGGCCCGCATGTCTTCGACCGCGCGACCTGCGGGGTAGAAGTAGCCGATTCCCTCTGCCCAGTAGCGCCCCTCGCCGTACACCGATCGGGACGAGGCAACGACCAGCCGCCGCACTCGGTGGGATTCCTTGCGCAGAACATCGAGCAGCAGGCCGGTGCCCCCGACGTTCACACTTACGTGCCGGTCGATCTCGTACATCGACTGGCCGGTCCCGGTCTCGGCTGCGAGGTGCAGCACCGCGTCGACGCCGCGCAGCGCCTCAACGAGATCCTCGCGGACGGTGATGTCACCTCTCGTCATTTCCGCGCACGCCTTGGCGCGCTGGTAAGTCCATGACTGCGACTCTGGTTCCAAACCATGGATCTGGGGATGGAGTGAGTCGAGGACGACGACGTCGGCACCGTGTACCTCGGTCAACATCTGCGCCGTGGAGGACCCGATGAATCCGGCCCCACCGGTGATCAGGACTCTCATCCGATCTCTCCGTTCAGGTCGAAGCACCGTCACGTGGCCGAGGCAAGGCTACTTCGGCATCGTCGGTGCGTTAGGTCGGTCGCCACTTCGTCTGGCCGCCGGCGCACTCTTGAAGAACATGCCAAGCGTATTCACGCAAGAACAACGTCGAAACAGCCTCGCCGATATTGCGGTGTTCGACTTAATGACTCCCCACCAGCGCCTCACTATACCTTGCTCCACGGCGGGTATCGCGCTGGAATGCCAGGAACGAATGGCGCCTAGTTGTTGGGCAGATGCCAGATCCGATCCGGTTGAAGTCTTAACACTCGAGAAACCTTGCCGCCCAGCCATGTGAAGTTCTAGGGCCGCAAAAATGTTCTGCGACCGGCCATCCGTTCCTGGGAATCGTGATCGAAGAAATCGTCGAATGCTTTATTCCGCAAGCAAACCAGATTCGGAGCTCGTCAACCGTCAGCGTGTTGCTCGACTATGCGCGTACTTTTCTCCGCTTGCATTTCAAGATTAGGACGAGGATTGCCCGGTGATTCGCCGGATACACGATTAATATTCGCAAGTCAGGTTGCGGAAGTTCCGATGTGTTGGCTCAAAGCGCGCGCACCCGGAATCATTCACGACCTCAAATCGAGGTAGATGATCGCACACTCGACGATATCCGGGCTGCGACAGATCTATTTCAGACTCGGAGTCCCGGTAACGACGGGAGGGCTCAGCCCTCGCCGTACGCCGCGGTGATTTTGGGCTGCCTTCGAGCCGCCAACGAAAATGGGAGACCGGGGCCTTCGCACTACCCACAAGACTACTAATAAGGCCAGCGCGTTCGAGTAACCCAACGCATAAAATTGACCGACGGTTACCTGAAGAACGCTGTACAACGCCAGGATGAGTGCGCTGCCGACCGGATCCTGGGCCGGCAGCGCGGACCGCAAGAGAATCGCCAGGACTCCCGCAACAATGCCAGCCATCAGCGGAACGATGACGACACCTACCTCGCCAAAGCTGACAAAACCCCACGTGCTAACAGGGAGCCGCAGCCCACCGCTAATGATTTTTGTGGGATCGGCGCGCGGATCTCCCAACGTCAGAGACCAAACTGAGGGGTTCCAGGTATACCGCCCCGGGACCAGACCTCCCCAAAACGTTCTTCCGTCTGTTAGGGGCTCCCCAAAACGCATCCATTGCGCAAAGAACCGAGCAGCGTCGCTGACGTCCGGCGCGGACCCGGCCACGGAGGCCCAGAATCCAACCTGAAGCCCCGACTCCGTCTTGAGAATGCCGAGTTGGTACAACACCGCGTACCAAAGTGTTCCCGCAATATTCGCGCCAATTGCGAGGATGACAAACGAACGCGTCTGGCCTCTAGCGACAAGCCATATACCGAGCGCCAAGAGGATGCCAGACGCCGCCGGCTGTCGCTGCAGCGTCAAGATCATCAGCAGTACCGAAGAGCCAAATATCACAATCCATAACGCTGTCCGGCGGCGTACGGCGAGAACCGCGAACACAACCATGAAGCAAGCGAAAATCGAGGTCGCCGCGCGATACAACGGGGCAACGGGACGGTACGCTTCCCCGTATTCACCCCTGAGGAACTTCGCCGCGAAGGAATCCGGCGCCAGAATGGGTACGAAACCCATAACTACTAACGCAATTACCATGAGGACGATCGCAACAATCGCCACCAACTTCAAGCGCCGCAGGTATATGTCGTCGTCGTTGTCAAACGTGTGAAACCGAAGGGAAGGTAAGAAATCTCGAGCGTTCTGATTACTGCGCGGGTGCGTCAGCATTACAGTACGAGCAAAGACGAGGCCCAGCGCATAAAATACGGCGCCGACGACTGAAACTCGCCAGAATAAGTCATAGGCGACCGGATCAAAGTCGTCCTGAACCCGAACAATCAGGACGGGTACGACGTAGGCGACAGACCAGAAACCTGTGGCTAAGTGGGCTGGGATATTCCACTTGCTCGGCCAGACAAGGTACGTACCGCATAGATAGATGAATCCGGAAGCGACCAAGAGTAAATTCGAGAAGAAATCGCCGATCATGGGGACGAGGCCCTCACCCATTAGAAAGATCCCGCCAGTCGCAGGTCAGGCTCCGGCGACACAAAATCTCTGCAGCCCCCATACGCTTCCATCCGGCCCCCGCCAAAGCTCACTCACGCGCTAATACGACCTCAGCACAGTTATCGGTGACGTACAACTCTCCGACCTACGCTCAGGTCGTTCACATCAAGTTCAATCTAGCAAGGGCGAGGTCACCTCGGCTCCCCTGCAACCGGAATTTGGTCTGGTCGCCCCTCAAACTTGCCTTTGACCGGTGTGGTCAGTGAGCGGGCTGGTTCCAGTGCTCAACCGCGCGGCTGGATCAGCTGCATTGCGAGCAGGGCAAGACCCGCGAAGGCCGCCTCGATGGCCACGGCGGCTCCTGCGACCCCCGGCAACCCTGCTACGGCGGAGCCAGCGACAGTCAGCCCCAATGCGACCACGTCGATCACCGCGCATACCACCATCCGCACGCGCGGGGACCATAAGACCAACAGCCGTGCCGTGAGGAACAGATTGCCGGACTTGATCACAAAAGTGAGAAGTAGCAGGCCGAATACCGGAACCAGGTTTAGCTCTACGTGCGCGAATGCCTCAAGGAGGGGACGGAAGAGGTAGGCCCCCAGCGCCATGGCGGCACCCAACAAAAGGAACGCTCCGTAGGCCCGTTGCCAGGAATGGCGCCAGGTCCGCAGTCGAGGCATCACCTGCAGCGAGAACGTACCTGGGATGAACTCCATGGCCTGCACAATGCGGGTCGATGCGGCCAGTAGCGCAGCTGAGTGCAACGGCAGCAGGACGCTGCCGACCAGCACTGGAGCTTGCGAATACCCTGCACTGAGCGCTCCTGCCAGCCCAATCGTGAGGATCTCGCGTGTCAACCCGGCGGGAGCCGGCTGTCCTCCTGGCAACCTCCGGGCAACCCACCGGGTAGTCACCACCAATCCCGCCAGGCCGGGCAGCGGAAGTATCAGGAGGACCAGCAGGGAGCCTTGGATCAGGCCTATGGCAAGCAAAATCACTTTTGCGGTACCGAGGACCAGGTCGATCAGCCCATAAATGCCGTCACGGCCGAGGACCAGCAGCGGAGCCTTCGCTGCGCGCGTCAGGCCCTCGATGGCAGTGGTCACGGCCAATGCGGCGAGTGCCACGACGACCTTCAACCTCGCCTCGCCAGATACTGCGAGCGCTAACGCCACGCCAGCGGTCATTCCTACGCTGGTCGTGACGACCTGAACGGCCAACGACCGGGCCAGCACTTTGCGGGTCAGACGGCCGCGTTCGACCCCTAGTATGTAGAGCCCGGCGCCTTCCCCGAACAGCATCGAGAAAGCGGCGATCAACCCGAATCCGGTCAGCAAGGCGTTCCGGATCTCGGGCTCGGATCGCGCAAGCAATGCGAGGATCAACAATTGCGAACCCCGCAGCAGCGCGATCCCGATGTTCGGGGCGAGCACGCGTCCGATGCGCTTAACCTGCAGCCTCACAGAGGCTGGGCGATCAACATCGGGATCGATGCACTGCCCGCCGCAACGACCGCGCGACCGCTCGCACTAGCGGCCTGTGCGAGGGCGACGCGATCTGACTTACAGATGACCAGCACCCCCATTGATGCTTCGGTCGCCAACAGCAGCTCCCCGGTGTCTGCCCGCGCGGGTAGAGGATTCTTAAGACGCATCACACCAGGTACGGCGTCGCGGCCCGGCGACCACCCCCATCAGCTGTCCTCCCGTTCGATCTGGCGCTCGGACGGTGTTACGCGCCAGAAGGGGAGGACGGGGCCGCTGGTTCTGGTCCAGAAGCGTGAGGGTGGTAGTGGCTTTTTGGGTTTTGCCGGGGTTCCTGTGAAGAGTTGCTCTTCTCCTCGTAGGGCGGTGACCACGGTTGAGCCCATAGCGACTATGGACCGGTCGGGAACAACCGCCCCTGGGAGTAGTTGGCAGTTGGAGGCGACCATGCTGCGAGCGCCAATTCGGATGGGCTTGGTGTTCATAGTGTTGCTGACGACGTCCACCCAGTGCGTCATGAAGGTGCTGCGAACCCCGGCCACCAGGGAGTATGCGCCGAGGAATACCCCGCCACCTGCGTCGATGTAGTGCCGGTTAGTCAGTGATGCTGCCTCGCCCATTTCGAATATTGCGGCGTCGGGGTTTGGTGAGCCGTCGACGATGAACGGAGCAGCGGTGAACCAGTTGAGCTGTCCGATTTCGCACGCTGCACCAATCCGCGTCGTTGAGATATTTCGGAAGGCGTTCAGTGGACCGATCGTCGCCGCCGGCCCCACTATGAGGCGGGTGCGGCCAAGGATCAAAACGGGCGCGATCGACGCCGTGGGGTCGATGTTGTGACCGAGGAGGTTGAGTAGTCGGTTCTTCCACGAACTGGCAGGCAATAGCCCAATGACGAGCACCAGAACGGATCTCACACAGCACCTCGCAGGAGTCGGTCGGCTTTTGAATGCATTGCTGGAGCCGGTCAGGCCAATGCGAGGGTCAAATCTTATCGGCGATGACGATGTCCTGGCTATTCAGAGATCTGAATTGATCGGGAACAATACGGCCGGCCCAACCCCCGAGCTGCAATGGCTCCGCAATCCTGAGGCCGGCGCGCTCGTATGCTCCACGAAGCCAATCCTCCTCCAAGCCTATGAGGTCCTCGGGAATATTTGGATTGTTGGTCCAGCACTTTTGGGCATCGAGATAAAACCTCACGTCCCAAAGCGCCCTACCGGCTGCGACTTCTGTCTTCGCGTGCGGATTGATCAGATAGTAAGAGGCGACAATCCGTCCGGACGGCTTCAATACGCGGCGCGCTTCGTCGAGATAGTGCTGCACGTCGCCGGGGTACATATGCGTGAATACCGACCAGAGAGCCACGTAATCGAAGCTGTCGTCTGGAAAAGGCAGCACAAGGTTTGCGGGCTCGATCCTGCCGGCTGGGTTGTAGAACTTATTGAAAATATCCAGCGTAAAGAAAACGAAGTTAGGATGCTCGGCTGTAATATTCCGCGAGCACCACTTGACGGCGTTGGCGTCGATATCCATGCCCACGTACAGACCTTCACTGCCAAGGTAGTTCAGTAGTGGGATTGTTTTGCGGCCGACGCCGCAGCCGATGTCCAAAATCCTGGAGCCGGGCTTCACGCCCACTTCCGAAAGGTAATATTGGTAGGCCTCTCGGCCATTTGCGCGAAAGATATCGAAGCCTCTGGGGCCATCGGTCTGCAGGCTTAGCGGTGGGATTATTTCGCCGGCTGGAGGCGGTTGGATTAGGTCCCTCAGTTTATAGGGAGATGACCTCACGGCATTGAATGCGGGCGCCGGGAGGACGCGCTTGATAGCGGCGGTAATATTCAAGAGCCTGTTCCCCCAGCCTTGATAAATCATTTCTGCTCTGCGGCTTTGCGTTTTACTCTACGGCGCGCTTGCCGTGACAGCAAGAAGAGTCGCCTCTGCGGTGGTCGCGACCCGCACCGTGCCGAAGTGTAGGGCGACTTCGGCCGCGTCGTGCAGCCGGCGTTCAACGCTCCACGCAAAGCGATCGCGGCGCCGATTCTGCTGTACGGGCGGAGCTCTGCCAGCGTGTGCTAACCGCCGCATCCAACTCGTCGCCTCGGTGCAATCCGACTCCGGAATGTTTGGCCGTGCATTCCGGCTCTGTCGAAAGTCATTGAATCAGTTCGGGTTTCACCTACGGCCTCGGGCGGAGTTCATACAACTACAAGACTTCAGACTCTGGGCGATGCTCAAACTGAGGGATGCTCGCTGGCGGTCAGTCTCAGCTGTCAATTGACGCGGGTGGAGAATGCAGCGAGGAAACTTGGTCTCGTCGTCGATGATCGCGTTGGCTAGCACCACGATTGCAGCGACAGATTGGTGATGACTTGACCAAGGCGCCTTCGATGTCGGCCTGATCTAGGGACTGTGCCGCCAACCGGGTCGACGCGCCACCAGCGTGCATGGAGAAGCGTTCATGAACAGCTCGCTAGTACGCGCTCGGTGACCGCAACGTTAGCGCGCAGATGCGCAGAATCAATGGTGCCGACGATGACACTGTGTGCGGCGGGCTGCGTAAAAACGAAATGCAGCGAGTCGCTAATGCTCTGGGCATGGCCACTCTGCAATCCCTTTTTGATCAACACGCCTTTCTTGAGTTCAGCAGCACGCTGCAGTACTGGGAGTTCGTCGGTGTGGTCAACGTTGTAGGTCACCATGACGACGTCCATGTTTTCCACGCACCAGAGGCCGCTTTCGACAGTTTTCGTGGACATGCCGACGGCGCGAATTAGCCCCTCCTGCTTGAGTTGTTGCAAAGTATCGCATACTGCACTTTCGCGGATTATGTTCATATCATTGCCATCGGAATGAACCAGCATGATATCGATGTAATCGCGGCCGAGCAGCCGCAGACTTCGCTCTACGCTTTTGCGAGTGAATTCTGCGGAGAAGTCGAAACGGGATGCCCCATTCTCGAAGATCTCGCCCGTCTTGCTTACGACAATCCAGTCATTCTTGTGGGGGAGTAGTTTTCCGAGCCGCTCTTCGCTGTTGCCGTACGCGGGTGCGGTGTCGACGACGTTGACGCCCAGTTCCCAGGCGAGATCGAACAGCTCACGTACTGCACCGTCGTTGGGAATGGTGAAAGCTGATGGGTATTTCACCTGCTGGTTGCGTCCGATCTTGACGGTGCCAAGTCCCAACGGACTGACGCCGATACCGGTGCCTCCCAACGGCCTCAACTCCACCGGTGGTCCTCCAACCACGGCAGTACGGCGTATCCGGGGTGCGGCGCTCGTGGCAGTGCAGTCTGGGGACCTGGTACCACGCCGCCCTTCTGAATCGCTGCGATGACGGTGTCTGCGAGACGCGGTGCCAGCGCGAGTTTCGTTGGCCAGGCGGTGATCACGCCATTCTCATCGGTGCAGGAAAAGTTGTCGGGACGGCCGCCGTTGGCCATCTTTGGTTCTGCCCGATCGATAGGCAACACGCCCCACTGCGCTCTACCCAGATCAAGCCATGGGAACAATTCGTCGAGCTCCCGGCGTGCTGCGGCGATCTGTGCGTCAGTGCTGCGGAGCACGCCTTTCTCCGCAATTTCTCCGCCCATGTACCAAAGGATGTTGCCATCACGGTCGTGGTGGGTGGTGATGGTGATGCGTGGATTGGCACTCGTGCCTAAACCGTGGGCATAGAGTTCTCCGGGCAGCGGGGACTCTCGGTTGCCGCGCACCATGACCATGTGCAAAGGCCGCACCTGCATGGCCGGTGATGCGCGCCCGATCATCTTGAGTAGCGTGGCATTCCCGCTGCCCGCGGCGAATACGAGCTTTTGTGCCCTGAAGTCCAGAGGTTGGGCCGCGTCATGCAATTCGACTTGCCACCCAGTCTCACGCTTTTCGATGCGGTAGCGTCCGCCTTCAGGGAGCTTGTAAATCGCCTCGCGATGCGGTTCAGCCAGTGAATGAATGAGCGATGCGACGTCGATAACCGGCTCATCGAGACGGTAGACCTGCCCCTTCAGATGATGGTTGCGAAGGACCTCAGGGCGCGCGTCATCTTCCACGCTGGCGGTGCGGCTCTCCATCAGTTTGCTCGCAAAGAAGCCGGTCATACGCGACGTCAGCTTTCCGGTCGACCACATGAACTGGTGACTGGAGAGGAGTTTGGTGTTGCGAAGATCCGGCTCGCTTCTGGCTTCCAATGAAGCTCGCCAGATCGCGGGCATTTCGGCGATCGACTCCGATGAGCCGGTGAGCTTTCCGGTGAGCGCGTACTTGGTGCCGCCGTGAACGATGCCCTGGGAGTAGCGGGTCTGCCCGGCACCCAGCGTCTGCGATTCGAACAGCACCGCTTGGTAACCGAGTTTGCGTAATCGTGCTAGCAACCATAATCCCGCGACACCACCGCCGAAGATGGCGACGTCGACCTGAACTGATGAATCACTCATCAGTTACGTCTTCTCGCTGGCACGAATGGTGCGGATGATCGCAGAGGTGGACAGATCCTCGACGTAATCCAGCACCAGCACTTCACCGCCTGCCTCGCGCACACAATCACCACCGGGAATATTGGCGGGATCGTTGTCGCCGCCCTTGACCAGCTTGTCAGGCTGCACACGGCATATCAGCCGGGCCGGCGTATCTTCGTAAAACGGTACGACCCAATCGACGAACCCGAGCGCGGCCAGCATTCGCATGCGAAGCGCCATTGTGTTGACAGGGCGGTCGGGACCCTTGAGGCGCGACACCGAGGCGTCATCGTTTACTGCGACGACGAGCCGCGCGCCCAGTCTCGCGGCTTGTTCCAGATAGGTGACGTGACCGACGTGCAGTATGTCGAAGCAGCCGTTGGTCATCACCACTGTTTCGCCGCGGGCTTTGGCCTCCCGCACCAGCTCGACGAGACGCTCCTCTCCGACCACTCCCAACTCAGGGGGCTCATGCTCGCGGAGTGCGTGCATCAGTTCGGGCACCGAGACCGTCGCGGTACCGACCTTGCCGACGACGATGCCGCCGGCAATGTTGGCTAGAGCTGTTGCTTCTGCCATGTCCATTCTCGCGCCGAGACCGGCGGCAAGCACCGACACGACCGTGTCGCCGGCTCCCGTCACGTCGTAGACCTCACGCGCTTTGGTGGGTAGATGGAGCGGCGGGTGGTCGGCGCGCAGCAGCGTCATCCCCTTTTCACTCCGAGTGATGAGCAGAGCCTCCAGCTCCAGCTCGCGTCGTAGTGCTTCGCCTTTCCGCACCAGATCATCCACATCGGCGCACCTGCCCACCACGGCTTCGAATTCGGAGGTGTTCGGGGTGATCACCGTAGCGCCGCGGTAGCGAGAGAAATCTGTGCCCTTGGGATCGACAACGACCGCGGTGCCTGCCGCGCGCGCCAGCTTGATCAGTTCGGGGGCGCAATCGAGGGTGCCTTTGCCGTAATCGGACAGGATTGCGACATTGCAGCCGTCGAGGTTGTCACGGAAGCGCGCAACCAACCCTTGCGGATCGTGACCGGGAAAGCCGTTTTCGAAATCGAGGCGGATTAGCTGTTGGTTGTGGCTCAATACGCGCAGTTTGGTGACAGTTGGATAGCCGGTAAGTCGCTCAAAATGGCACTCAACGCCTCCGGCGGTCAAACACTTCGCGAGCGCGTCGGCGGCCTCGTCGTCGCCCGTCAGGCCTATCGCTGCGGCGCGCCCACCAAGATCGCAGATGTTGAGGGCGACGTTCCCGGCACCGCCAGCGCGCTCCTCAACGCCGTTGACCAGCACCACGGGTACCGGTGCTTCGGGGGAAATGCGGGAAGTGTCACCGCGCCAATAGCGATCGAGCATCAGGTCGCCGACTACAAGGACCCGGGCTTCTTGGAAGTCGGGGATGTAATTAACTTGCATCATCAGGCAGATTCACGATCGGGCGGCCGTTGCGCTGTGGCCCGTCGATTATGTGTCCGTTGATGCGCTGAGCTGCGAATTCACTTCTTCGACGCGGATTTTGCGCAGTTCTCGGTAGGTAAGTGCGGAACGTGACAAACGGTGCCTTTCGGCCTTGGTTTCGCAACACGAGCCTAATCCCCCAATGCACGCTGGATGCCCGGTGCGAGTATATGGGGCCTTGCTCGCGGGCGTTGTGCACGCTCCGCCTTTGCCGTGAGCGGTCGTCGAGCTTCATCGCCGTCTCGTTGGCCCCGTTCCCGCTCAATTCTGGGATCCCCTGGAAATGATTGCGCTACAAGGGATTCCATGCGCATTAGCAGCTGCTGTCATAGTCGCAGCGACGCACTACCCATTCGCATGCCACACCTGCTCGGCTGTGATGCTTCGCAGACACGACATGTGTTCGCACCCCGTCTTCTGGAAACACGGGCTGCACGGTAGATCCTGCCTAACGATCGCGACGCGACTGCCGACCGGCTTCCACTGTGCGTAAAGCTCCATGCCTCCGTAGATCACCACGCAGGGGACCCCTACCGCGCTGGCCAGGTGGCCGACGGAAGTATCGACGCAGTAGACGGTGTGAGCATCCGAGATCAGCGCGACGAGCTGCTGCCACGAGACCTTGCTCGACAGACTGAGCGCACCAGGGACTTCCGCCACGATTCTCGCGGTTAGCGCGTCCTGCTCGGTGCCGAGGCCGGTGAGGACGGGGAGCGCTCCCGCCGAGATTGCTCTACGAGCGATCTCGGCCCAACCGTCCTCTGTCCAGTTCTTGACCTCGGTGCTCGCGCCGGGATGTAGGACGACATAGCGAGATGGCAGTGCTCCCTGCCTGTGCTGCGCAACGATCTCGAATCCGTTTCCGTCGGATTCGATCCATCGCTCAGGAACCTCGTCGAGCATCGACCGATCGATTGGCAGGCAAGCCAGCGGGGCCGCTTGATACTCCCGCTCGTGGCGCCACTGATCGAACTCGAATTTGACGGCATGTGTCAGCAGCGGTGTGAAGCCGACGAAGTCGTACCCGACTCGAATGGGTATCCTGGCGAGCCACAGCTCGAGGATGCCGTTGGGGAACCACACCCGGTTGTCGATCGCCGTGTCGTAACGAACGGCTTTCAGCTCACGGAGAGTCCGCATGAGTGCGCGTAAGTAGGTCGCGATGTTCCGTGCGCGCGACGCCGAGTTACGCACCTGATTCCAGTGGTCGAGGTAATGGATGTGATCAAGCAACGGGTCCTTTTCGACCAGCTGCCTGTTCCATGAACCGCACAACAGGCCGAGCTCCACGTCCGGAAACGCGCGCTTGAGCGCCGGCAGCAGAGACAGAGTGATCACCATGTCGCCGACCTGCCCGTGGTTGCAAATTAACAACTTTCGCGGCGCCGGCAAACTGGACGAGTGCGCAATTCGCGCCTTGCCGAAGAAAAATTCGAGGGTGCGGTCGAGCAGCGAGAAAACGCGCGACTGGTTCTCGTAGCGGCGCCGGAAACGGGCTCGAACGACTTCGGAGTCGGTCATATTCAGCTACCCGCACTTTTGGTGCCGCGCGTGGGTGCTGCGTCGAAGTTGATCTGTACTGATGCGACTGTGTACGACATCGTCAGTCCCTCCCGTTGCGCTCACGCTCGGTGTGCTGCCAGACCACAATTCGGTCTGGTCCCCCGGGAGTGTGCGTGCCGGCCCCGATCCCCGGCTCGCAGTCTAGTCGTCGCCCCCGGGGGCTGCGTGCTCTGCTCGGCTGCTGACCCGCGAAGCTGACGGTGCCGGGGATCGATGGCAGTAAGCAACGACGGCCGACGCAGGCTACAGAGGTGTTTCCGCTGGCGGCCTTGCTATAGGCTTTTAACCTGGTACTCCCAAGAGACATACGCATGGGCCATGCATTTTCCGCACCCTTGAAGCTGATCGGGATGTCATGAGTTCTGAGCGCCACTTGGATACTTGCGTAGAAGGGCTTGGATGATGCCAGCAAACGCATCCCACCGGGCAGAGTGCGAGACGGTCGGACGGTGGCTGTTCGATTGGGCCATTCCGTTTTGGACCGAGCGGGGCATCGATTGCCACGGTTTCGCGCACGAGGAATTCGGCTTCGATGCCAAGCCCAAGGAACTTGGCTACCGCAGGTCGCTCGTCCAGTTCCGGCAGGTCTATGTATTCGCTAGGGCAGCAATCATGGGTTTCGGCATGCCGGACCTGCCTTGTGCGTTATTTCATCGTGCGGCTGCTGCCGCGTGGCACGCCGACGGCGGTTTCGTCCACAAACTCGACCCAACAGGCCTCCCCAGTGACGTGGTGCGGGAGAGTTACGACCAGGCGTTCGGCCTGTTGGCGTGCGCGTGGGCCTATGCGATTGACCGCGAGTCGAAGACACTGGAATACGCCTACCGCACGCTGGTCTTTCTCGATGCCCACATGGCAAGTCACCATGGCGGCTACCTGGAAGAACCGAGCGCGCGACTGCCGCGCCGCCAGAATCCCCACATGCATCTACTCGAAGCATTCTTAGCCCTCTACGAGGTGACTGGGGATGAGATCTTCCGCTTGCGTTCAGCGATGATCGTCGATCTGCTTGAGCGGCGCTTCGTGACGAGCACAGGAGCGCTCCGCGAATACTTCGACGACCCGTGGTCCCCCGCAGACGGAGCCCTCGGCGAGATCGTCGAGCCGGGACACCAGTACGAATGGGTCTGGCTGTTGCACGAGTATGCCCGCTTGACTAGCGAGCCGATCCATCCGCTCGCATCGCAGCTCTTCGATTTCGCCACGAGTCACGGGCTCGATGCGCACGGGCGCCCCGTCGAGCAGGTCAACACGCGCGGCGTCAAGTTGCGGGCCTCTGTGAAGTTGTGGGCGATAACCGAACAACTCAAAGCTCATGTTGTCCGCGCCGAGAACTCCGCGCGAGATTTCGACCCCGCGATCGCCGCCACCGTCTCTGATCTTCACGAGCACTTTTTCCTGCGCGAGGCACCGCTCTGGTTCGAGGAGCTCGCGGAGGACGGCACTCCATCGCGCCGTAGAATGCCTGCGAGCACGCTTTATCACATCATGCTCGCAGGCACAGAACTATTGCGTTGGCAGTCGGGCGCGAAATCGCCTCTCGCGCGGGCACTTCCGACCTAATGGCATCGGATGTGAAGTCGCAAAAGCTCCGTGGTGCAGCTTTCCTAGATCGAGACGGCGTGCTCAACGTCGATCACGGCTTCGTCGTCAAACCGCAGGATTTCGAATGGGTAGACGGTGCACGGGAAGCTATCCGCTATCTCAACGAAGCCGGCTATGTCACTGTCGTCGTCACAAACCAGTCGGGCATCGCGCGGGGCTACTTCACAGAGTCGGAGTTCCGCGCTCTTCATCGCTGGATTGACGAGGACCTGCGTGAATCAGGAGCACACATAGACGCCGTGTACTTCTGCCCGCATCATCCCGATGCGGCGTTGCCAGCCTACCGCCGCGATTGCACATGCCGAAAGCCGCAGCCGGGCATGTTGTTCCGAGCAATTCGCGAGCTCAACATCGACCCAACAAGCAGCTTTCTAATCGGCGACAAACCGAGGGACTGCGCGGCAGCAGTAGGGGCCTCCGTCGCCTCGCACCTGTTCACCGGCTCCGGCCTGCTCGACTTGGTTCGGGGGATCGTCGCGAACGCAAAGCCTGGCGCGCCTCACACTGATCGGTAGTTCGTGACACAGGGTCTCGTTTTGGATCAGGTTGCGACCGCCGGCCTCAGGAGGCTGTTTGCTGATCCGCGTTATAGGTCAGCACGCGAGTGCGCTTACCTATGCTCTGCCCTGCAGCGGTAACCCGTTTGCGGCCTTGTCACCGTGGTCGGGCAAACTTATTCTGCATCGAGGAACAGATCCAGTCCACAACGTTCGTTCGAGCTGGATCGACACCTGCCGCAGGACCGGCCCCTCGCGTCGATGAACATCGCTAACACGATGCTCAAGGTGCTGTTATCTGTGCCTTGGAATGCGGGCCACACCTGTTGGTGGACCTGATCACGTTGACCGTCAGCGAGTTTCGCAGGCTTCCCCGACGTTCTGCCGGTGCCCGAGACCCATCGCGGGGCCAATCCTGGTGCATCGGACACGGTGGCCGCGACCCCTCCGTCATGGACACCAATGCCACCGACGACGCGAATACCGACCGTTCCGGTCGATGGCAGATGCGTTATGCACAGCCGATGCAGGGTTGTCGGTCGGCGAACTCATAGCCAGGTCCGATGCGGCTCGTCAGCGCAGTGCGGTATCATCGCGGACACTAGAGTCGCAGTTGCTGCGTGCGCGCAGGGGGAACGAGATTCGAAACCAGGGGGGCTGGATGACTGCCATCTTTCGTCTAGTCGCGGTCGTAGTTGTCGCATTGGGCTTGCTGGTGACAGGCGGGGGAGTCTCTGCTGCCGACTACTACGCCGGTCAGACATATGAAAAGGCCGCCGAGGGGATCACGAACGCCGGCAACAAGGCAGTTATCGCCAGTGTCGTCGGCGATCAGCTCGCGACAAATGACTGCATCGTCACGCGCTCGGTAATTGGCCCCAACAAGGATGCCAGCGGGAGGTCCCGCGGCGGCCAGATTCTCCTCTACCTCAACTGCAACGCTCCGCTCGCTGCCCCCGGAGTACCGGGTAACTCGGCCGCCAGCACCGAAGGAAAGGTCGCGCAAAAGGAATTGCAGACCGCGGAATACTGTGCGGGCGCCGACCAACAGGGCAACGAGAATTGCGCCACGTTTTGCGAGACGCGCGCCATGCTCTGTCAACGTGGCGAGAAAAATGTCGAGGCTGCTGACCTGAAGACCGCCGAATACTGTGCGGATCCGGCGCAGGCGGGAAGTGCCGACTGCAACAAATTCTGCGAGTTGCGCGCCGAGACATGTAAGCAGGGCGCCAAAGTGGTGTTTGCGCAGGACGTAAAGACCGCAGAATCTTGCGCCGCTCCCGATCAAGCGGGCAATGCGGATTGCAGTAAGTTTTGTTCCACACGCGCAGCGGCCTGCGAACAGGGTGCGAAAAATGTCGAGGCTGCTGACCTGAAGACTGCCGAGTATTGTGCGGATCCAGGGCAGGCAGGCAATGCGGACTGCAGTAAGTTCTGTTCATTGCGCGCCGCAATATGTGCACAGGGCGCGAAAAATGTCGAGGCTGCTGACATAAAGACTGCCGAGTACTGTGCGGCTCCCGCGCAGACGGGCAATGCGGACTGCAGTAAGTTCTGTTCATTGCGCGCCGCAATATGTAAGCAAGCCGCGAAAGAAGCCGCTGTCACCGATGTGAAGACCGCCCAATACTGTGCGGATCCGGCGCAGGCAGGCAATTCGGATTGCGCAACTTTTTGTTCATTGCGCCCCGAGGCGTGCGCTGCAGCGAACCGTCAAGTCGCGGCTCCAGCGGGTCGGCTTGTTCCCGGCAATGGTCCGTCTCCGGAAAAGTCAGCGACCCTCGTTCATATCTGAGCGGAGGCCACGGCCCTAGACGGTTTGGGGGCGACTGGATGCCGACGGCCTCGGGCTGCAATCGGACGTGGGTTGCCGGCGTCGGGTGAACACTCGCATCGGTAGAGCCACAGTTGCAGCTCAGCAGGCCTCCGGTGAGTTTCAACGGTTGCCGTCGAAGAGGAGACGGGTCGAGTCGAGCGGGCCTAGCGTTCCCGCCGAACCATCGTCTTGCGGTACCCAACCCGCGCATATCAGTCTGACACCGCCGTCGTTGGCCAACGACCGCCACGACGCCGACTAACCCGATCAAACGAAAGCCGCCCCGGCACCAAACCGGGGCGGCTTTCACCTGCCGCTTGACAGACGATGCCTACATATCAGCTGTGATGTGCCCGGCCGGTCGCGTTGTGCAGTGCTGCCGCGGGCCGGCTTGTGTCAAAGTGAACACCCTGCCGACTCTGAATCTTTAGCTGCGAGTGCGGACGATCGGGCCGTCGAAGCTTACTCTGTGAAGCTGAGTGGATTCTCGGCCAACTCGTCGGCGCGTTGTTCGGGGATTGTGCGGTTTGCCCACAGAGATACCTTGCCTAGCAAAATCATGCCGAGGGCGAACCACCGTCAGCACGAGTGAGCGGCGGGTCGGGCGCTGACCCAGCCGACGAGGGGGAAGCACAATGACAGAAATGAGCCGGCGCATCGCGGCGCGAACCACCTTGGTCGGTGCCGGCGTCGCTTTCGGGGCAACTGTTCTCGGACGCCCTGCAGCCCCGACGTCCGCAGATCCGCTGGTGGTGCCGTCTGCCGTATGGGGATCGATTGTGGGCAAGCCATTCGTTGATGTCAGAGACCCGGCATTCGGCGCCGTGGGTGACGGTGTCGCCAACGACAGCGCCGCGCTCGCGGCTGCGCTCGCCGCAGCTCAAGCCGCCAATCAACCGCTATTTTTTCGACCAGGCACCTATCTCACCGATGACATCGCCGATGGTTCGAATGTCCCATGGATTGGCGACGGGTACCCGAACACCACTATCAAGGCACGGACCGGAAGTAAGACGCTGCTCACCCTCACTGACGGTCCCCACGGTACCGCCGCCGCCAAGTGCATCTCCGGTCTAACCCTGGACGGGGCTGGGATTTCAAAAACCTGCCTTGATTCGTCCTACCCCACCATCGGGCCCTCCTTGCGGCACGTGTTTCACGACCTGTACATCAAGAGCTACCAGAGCATCGGGTGGATTGGCGACAACAACAACGACGCAAAGTTCAGCCACTGCAGCGTCGCCAAACACGCTGATACGCCTGGGGAGGCGGTCGCCGGGCGCTTCCATGCATCCGGTGGGGCCATCGCATTAAATAACTGCAACTTTGCGTTGCCGATTCAAATTTCCGCACAGGTCGCCACAATTCGAGACGGCTACAACATCGGCGTCATATTCGACGGTCCGGGGTGGAACTCATTGTCGATACACAACGGGTACCTCTATGCAAATCCGTCGACGCACAACAACTTCGACATCATGAGCGGCATCTCCGCAATGGGAGTTGCCATCTTTGGGACACACATAGAGAACACCTACGGTGACGGTCACTTCTTCGGCGGCGCGGGGAATCTCACCAATGTTTCCGCAGTCGGCGGACATTGGTTCGGCATCAAGGACACCACGCCGTCGCCAAGAATCGCCGCGGACACGCTCTCAGCGGGCACCCTTCCCGGCATAGTTGACATGTCCGGAGTTTTCGTCGAAAACCTCAACCTTTCCGACGCCAGCAATGTCAAGGTACTCACCAGCAACGTAGACAACATGGGCCGCTATCAGTCGGCCACTCGGATCATCAACACCCAGCCGGGCACAGAAATCAATCTCGGCACCAACATCATGTACACCGGGCCGGGTACGGCTGTCGACGCCCATATGAACTCCAGCGGCGATGTCGCCGTCGCCAGCTCGGTGAATGGGGACACTGCGGCGCGCATCTCCGTTCATGCCGATGGCAGAATCACCTGGGGGCCGGGCAATGCGGCCCCCGACGTTGCCATCCACCGAACTGGCGCGGGAACCCTCGGGACTGATGGATCGTTCGATGCAGCCGCTGGTTTAAGTATCGCTGGCAATCCCGTGGGTGCCAGAGTTCCGGCTCCCGCTACTGCATCGTCTGCCGGCGCGGTGGGCCAGTGGGCCGCGGACTCGTCATATTTGTACGTCTGTACGGCCGCAAACACTTGGAAGCGTGCCTCCCTTAGCGCGTGGTGATCACCCGCACCAGGGCCCGAATGGGCCACCACGAACGTTGGCCGCCAGCGTATTTGCCGAAATCATCGCGGGTGAGGCTTCCAGCCCCAGCAACTCGTTTCGGAATCGGCAATCAAGAAACAGCTAATCGTCAGAAGCTCGCTTGGTCTTGACATGACGCGCCGAAGCCTCTTGGCGCACACCCTCTTTGGGCTGCTGATCGTCATGCGCCTTGCCGTAATAGTAGTTGTAGCTGTACGAGCCGCTTCCGCGCGTCGGCATCATGGTCATTACGGCTCCAAGGACTGACGCGCCAACGTGGTTGAGATTGCCGATCGCGTGAGCGAGCTGGTCACGTTTTGTCTTTCCGAACCGCGCTGCAATGAGAGCCCCGTCGGCACCGGCCGCGAGGACCGCACCGTCGGTCACCGCGAGCAGCGGAGACGAATCGACGATGACGAAGTCGAACTTGGCTCGAAGCTCGCTCAGTACCTTCTGCGCAGCCAACGAGCCGAGGAGTTCACTGGGATTGGGTGGGATGGGGCCCGCCGCGAGGACAGACAACCGCGGGAACTTTGTCGGTTGCAAGACCTCCGTCAAAGATGCTGCGCCACTAAGCACCGTGCTGAACCCGACTTCGCCGACCAAATCGAGATACTTGGCCAGGCTTGGGCGTCGCATATCGCCGTCCACGAGAACTACTTCGTGGTCAGCTTCAGCCAGTGCTAGAGCGATATTAATCGCGGTGGTCGATTTGCCCTCTGCAGGCGACGAGCTGGTTAAGACAATCACTCGGGGCGGGTTGTCCACCGCAAGGAACTGCAGATTCGTCCGGAGTTTCCGGAACGCCTCTGCCGTTCCCGAGTTGTCCGAAACGAAAGCCACGGCCGGCGACTTGCGGATTTCCTTGTCGAGGGGAATGTAGCCCACGACACTGGAACCAGTGACTTCCTCAAGATCCTCTTGGCTCTTGATGGTGTTGTCGAGCAGATCACGAAGAACCGCAAGACCAACACCCAGCAGTGCACCCAGGCCGAGTCCAATCGCGATATTGCGAACGGGATTCGGCACCACTGGTTCGGTGGGGATCGAAGCGCGTTGCTCGACGACAACACGTGCGTCGGGACGCACGCCGGCGGTCGGCGTCTCAAGTTCATTCACCAAAGCGACGAACTCGTCAGACAATGTGTTCGCGACATCGCGCGCTCGAACAGGAGACTCGTCAAGCACCTGTACATCTATGAGAACGGTGTCGGGTTTGACAGACGCCTTGATCCTTGCCTGGAGCGCGGTCGCGCTCACGTCAAGGCCGAGCTTGTCGATGGTGCGCTGCGCTACCGTCTCGCCTCTCAACAACTCCGCATAGGAGAGCACGCGTTGTTGGGAAAACAGGTTTCCCTGATAAAGATCTGACACCGATGCACCCGAGTTTGTCGATACAAAGAGCCTTGTCGAGGCCTGGTAGAGCGGAGTGGTGAGCAACGTGTATACGACAGCTCCCAAGACCACGACAAGCGCCGTTACACACACGGTGATCCAACGAGCGCGCAGTAGTTTTGCGAAGTCCCGAAGATTCAAAGCGACCCCTTACCCCCTGTATCGATACTTCATCGCCCCTTGTCGGGAAGCATACCGCTGTGCATTCCCGGGTTCAGGCGAGCCGCGTGCAGCTCAGCGCGGGCCTAATTTCGACATTTCAGAACTGCGACAATGCGCGCTATCGAGTGCATGTTGGCACCGATACCTTCGGTGTGACACCGCCGCGCAGCGGCTGGACCGGAACACGTGCCTCACCAGAGGACGTCGGCTCAGTCAGGCGGAATATCAACTCGACTGTCTGACCCGGTGGAATGGCTACCTGGGACTCAAAGCTGGGGTGTCCGCGTTCTGTCGACCCGAATACGCGGGTCCTTTTACCGTTTACCAGAACACTTAGGACGTCAGCACCTTTGGTAGTGAGGAGACGGACGGAGGTAAGCATCGTGCCCGGTGGAACATTGCCCGGGATTTCGGGGAAGAATCCCAGCCGCCCCGCCACGTACTCGGGTAAGCCCGCGGCGTCTTTGAGCGTGTTGGTAAGCCGGATGGTCACGGTCGACTTGCGTTTGTCACCGTCACAGCCGTCGGCCACGTACTCGATCTGTCGATCGAGGTAATAGTCCATTTTGTTGCCGCCAAGATTGTTGATGACGACTTCGGCGTATGGCGCGGAATCATCCGGGATCTCGTGAGCGAGGGGGGATTTCTCCAAAAGGGCTTGGTCCGTTGGTGAGGAGCTCCACACCGAAATGCGTCGCTCACTGACCGCTCGCCCTAATGCGTCGAGGAGCTTGCGCGGCGATTCGACGGGCACGGTGATCTTCTTGACAACCTCGGTCGCAATTGCCTGCAGGTAGCGCTTACGTCCGCTCTGATCGTTGGGATCGGGGAAACGGCTGTAGACGGTCGACTCGGTGAGCTCGACTACGTTGTCTTTGGTGATCGTCTCGCCGTCAGGCATCGTGACCGGCCCAGTAGCGCCGAGGATGTAGCTCAGGGCGATGGGATCGATCGCGATCACCCCGTCGACATTCATCCCTGACTGTTGTGCCCACAATGACTTCCAGATCTGCGCCGCATACGGGAAGTGCGAACTCTGGTTGGTATTGCGGAAGTCGGTAGTGGGATTGGTGAATCCATACTGCTCGTCGAATTCTGGGTTGACCGAAAACGGCGTGAAAGGCTTGTTGAAGTCCGTGTTCGGACCGAGGTTGTCCACGCTTGGCTTGCCGTCGTCGAATCGAAGAACCCCGAAACCACCGAGTAGTCCGCCGGTACCGCGAGCCTCGGCATTGGTCTGGAAACCCATGAAATAGCTGCGCGGTCCGTCCGCGCCCAACATCGACGGTGCTAGCTGAGCGGCGAGCGCCGTGTTTTGAAGTAGGTGCGCGATGTTGGCGGTCTGCTCTTGAAGTTGTGATCGAGCCTCGCCGATGACCGAAAGGTACGCCGGCTCTTGGATCGCCTTTGCGGCGTCGTTGAGTCGAGTTGCATCTGCTGCAATCTTGCTCAGCGCGGGCTCTTCCTTGCGCAGGGCCGTGACGTCCAACCGGCCGTTGGCGAGCAGTTGAGATGGCGCGACAGTGGTGCCGGCATCTGCGGTGGGCTTCAGTACGTCAGCCGCTAAACCGAGCACGACGTCTGCAATCTGCTGGCCGGTCTTGAACGGGCTGCCTAACCACGGCACAGCGGACACAACATTCCATGGCAGGGAATGTGCCGCGTCACGAGCTGATTGCGCATGGATTTGGGCATCAGCTGCCAACCGTGATGCATCCGCGGTATTTCCCTGCAGCAGAGCGTCTTTGGCCTGCTGGGCGCTGGTGCGCGCCTGCTCAAGGTTTGTCTTCGCCTGTTGCGCGCGCAAACCTAACCAACCGCCGAACACGACGATAAGGACGAGCACGGCGAGGCCGGTCCACAATACTTCGCGCCGCTTGTACCAATGCTGCTCGTCGTCTTCGGTCAGATCGTCATCGTCATCGGCCGGATCTTCATTGAACCGTCGCCGCGAGAAGAATTTCACCTATCTACTTCCCCGTGCACCAGTGCGAGCTGCGTGAGCAGCGCAACCTTGAACCACTGACCAATACAAAACAACTCGTCAGCTGCCGATAGCAACAACTGACGAGTCGTTTTCTAAAGATTTGGCTAGAGGGTGGAGTAGGGGCCGATCTTTTGATTCACGACGTAGCTGGTGGTCGCATTGGACACCGCCACTCCGGCAGCGGTGATTGGTGCGCCGAGGGCGGGCAGTAATAGCGAGATGACGTTCCCGGTAACAACCAACACCGCGGCTGTGCCGTAGCCAAGGGCAGCAACAGTTGCTCCCACGAATTGGTTAACTGACTCAGCTAGGCCACCAAAAACGACCTGGACAGGCGTAGCTGAGGCGCTGGCGGCGGCCGAAGCCTTCTTGTTCGAACCGGGGACGATAACCACCGGGTCGATGAGCAGTTCGGCAGAGTTGCCGACGTTCGTAGAGAACGGCGCCAGGCTCGGCGCTGCGTGCGCGACGGCCGGCGTGATGGCCAGGCCTGCAGCGAGCACCGCTGCCGACGCAGTGGCCTGAAGTTTGGTTGACATGGCCGACATAACTTACCCCCCAAAATTGTGGTCTTGATCCCATACGGGTTGGGTAAATAGTCGCAGAGCTGGTACGGGCTGTCAACCGGAATGGCGCTGTTTCGTCGATGTTTTCCTCGAACCGCGCCGCGAACCTTGATCGGGAAGGGCCGGAACTTGTCGGCTCCCGGTTGCAGACCGATTATTGGCCCCTCAACTCACCGAACGCGCGAAGCCACTGATGTCGTTCACTGAAGCCGCGAAGACCTCCGGCATCAACGCCGGGAATAGTAAGTCCCCACCGTGGCAGGTGCCGACGACGATCCGTCCTGCCGCGGGAACACCCGCGGCGAGCAACCGGCGGTAATAGAGGAGTCCCTCGTCCCGCAGCGGATCGAGTTCGTTCACCGAGATCACGTGTGGCGGCAGGCCGACCAGGTCGTCATGGCTGGCAACGCCGGCCCAGCAGGTCGGATCCCCGGCAAATGTCTTATCCGGGTCGTAGAGCGAGCCCAGTAGCGCGCCCTGCTGACAGCTGATGAAGTAACCGTCGTTCTCCCGCAGCGACGGCAGCGCATCGGGATAGTCCAGCCAGCGGTTGGAGATATAGGGGCACTGGGCGTACGCCCCGGCGATCTCGCTGAGCCACCCTTCGCGTTTGGCCTTGTGGATGACTGTCAGCGTCAGGTTCCCGCCGCCGGACTCGCCGCAGACGATCAGGCGGCTCACCCCGAGATCGGCGGCATTGGCGTGCACCCAGCGAGTGGCCGCCGCGCAATCGTTCAATCCCGCCGGATACGGATGCGCGCCGAGCCGGCCGCCTGAATTGCGGAACTCCACCCCAACCGCCACCAAACCCGAGGCCGCCAGGCTCTCGCGGATATGGCGGTACCCGGCGTCGCCGGCGCTGGCGATCGCCATCGCCCCGCCATGAAAATGCACCACCGCAGGCAGCGGGCCGTCGGCGCGATCCGGGCGGCTGATGAACAGTGTGATCTCGTTGCCGTCGACGCCGGGAATCGACACTGTCGTTGTCGTGACGCCGTCGGGAGCGGGGGCGGCCGACGCGAACGCGTTCAGCACAGCGCCGACGGCGTTCTCGGCAGCGGTCGCATATGCCAAGCGATCCGCCAATGGCGAGTCGGGCGTCAGCGGCGCGTCGGGGAGAGTGTCGGCCAGGCCGATCGGGGCAAATGCCGCCACCATCCGCGGATCCGATCGGGGATCGGTGCCCAGTGTGCACTTCGGATCGGCGAGCCGGCCAACAAGCATGAATTCGACACTAACTCGGCCTCAGCCGCCGCATTCGGCGATTCGCCGACGGAGAAATACCCGCCCGGGTTCAGAGCCGTTGAGTTCCATTGCCTTCCGATACCAATCGACGGCTTCGCGGTGCCGCCCGGACCGGCGCAACAGATCGGCGCGCACCGTCGGCACCAGATTGGAACGAACCAGCCGCGGGTCGTGTGCAACCCCGTCCAGTGCCGCCAGGCCCGCCTCCGGACCGTCGCGAAAGCCAACGGCCAGCGCTCGATTCGCCCGTACCACCGGCGAATCAGTCAACCTCACGAGCAGGTCGTAGGCCCGGCAGATGGTCACCCAGTCCGTCTGCTCCCAGGTTGGCGCCGTCGCGTGCGCGGCGGCGATCACCGCCTGCGGCAGATACGGCCCGGCCGACCCTGCGGCGCGGCGCAGTGCATCGAGCCCCCGCGCGATCCTGCCCCGATCCCACCGGCGCCGGTCCTGCTCTTCCAGCGGCACCAGTACGCCAGCGGCATCAATTCGGGTTAGCCGACGTGAATCATGCAGCAGGACAAGGGCATACAACGCGTGAGCCTCCAACTCCGCGGGCATCAGCGCGCGTAGTTCGCCGGCCAGCCGCACTCCCTCATCGCACAGCTCGTCACGGATCGCCGACGGTCCGGCCGTCGACCAGTATCCCTCGGTGAACACCGAATAGATGCACGACAGTACGTGCGGCGTGCGCTCGCCCAGCAGCTCCGGCGGTGGCACGCGAAGCGGGATATTCGCCTGGCGGATCTTGTTTTTGGCCCGCGTGATCCGCTGACCCACGGCCGTTTCGCTGAGCAGTAACGCTCGCGCGATCTCCGGTACCGTCAGGCCCGATACCAGCCGCAATGTCAGTGCCAGCTGGGAGAGGCGCTCCAGTGCGGGATGCGCGCAGGTGAACATCATCCGCAGCTCGTCGTCGCGGACCCGGTGCATGACAGGGGCGTCGGCTGATTCGTCGTTAAGCACCGCCGCCAATTCCTTTCCCGGACGGATGGATTCGCGACGCAATCGATCTCTGGCCCGGTTACGGGCTACCGCCACCAGCCAGCCGCCCGGGTTGTCGGGCACGCCGTCTCGAGGCCAGCTGCGCAGCGCTTCGGCGCACGCTTCCTGGACGGCATCCTCAGCGATACCGAGATCACCCGACCACCGCGCGAGCGCAGCTACCGCGGGACCCCACTCTCGCCGGAAGACACCGTCCAGGGCGCGCATCTACAGCCCGGACACACCAGCCAGCCGGCGCAGGTGCACGACCGACGCCGGGATCATCGAGGCGATCTTCGTCGCTTCGTCGCGGTCGGCGGCCGCCAGGATGTAGTAGCCGTTGGCCACTTCGGCGCCCTCTGCGTACGGGCCGTCGGTCAGCACCATCTCGCCGTCGCGCACCCGCACGGTCGTCGCCGTGGACGGCGGGTGCAGCGGCGCCCCGCCGAGGATGTGCGCCCCTGCAGCCTCGCCGAACTCGGCGTGCTTGGCCAGACCCTGCTCCCATTCGGAACTACCAGGGACGTTCACGCCGTCTGCGGGTTCGAGCAGCAGCGCCAGCCAGTCCGAGTCGGTGGTGTGCCGGCCGACCGAATTCCAGTGCACCATCGGCCAGACTTCAACCGAGCCGTATTCGGCGGCCGGGACCTGCCGGGCCAGCTGCAGCGCGTCGTCGAGATTCTCGGCTTCGAACACGTAATACCCGCCGGCTATCTCGGCGCCTTCGGCGTACGGGCCGTCGGTGATGACCGGCGCGTCCGGACCGCCAGTGATCTGCACTGCCTCGGCGGCCGAACTCAGCGCGTCACCCGCCCGGATCGCCGCCGCCTCGCGGGTGTGGAAATCGATGTAGGCGGCCATCTCGCGGCCCGCCTCGTCTTCGGTCAGGACGCGCTGTTTGCCTTGAAGCAGTGCGAAGTAATACATGGCGATGCCTCCCAGGGTGGGGGAGTGGAACCCTGCTGGTTCCACTCTCTACCTGTCTGACGAACGGCGCCCGCCTAATCCGACATGCGCCACCAGACACAAAATCCCCCGCACGCTTTCACGTGGCGGGGCACTCTGCGTCTGCTTGCCGGAACTAGGCGGCCGCGCCCGGCTTCAGGTAGGTCACCAGGCTGACGTCGATGGTTTCGTCGACGAAGTAGTACTGGCAGCCCGTCAGGTACTTCATGTACCGGTCGTAGTTCTCGACGCCTGCGGCGGCGATGGCTTCGTCCTTGTGCCACTCGAGCCGCGCCGCCCAGATGCCGAGGGTCTTGATGTAGTGATTGCGCAGCGACAGCGGCTCAGGCACGATGAACCCCGCCTTCTCGCCGTGTTCGACCATCATCTTGGTGCTCGGAATCCGGCCGCCGGGGAAGATCTCGGTGATCATGAACTTCACGAAGCGGGCCAGCTCGAAGGTCAGCTTCTTGCCGCGTTCGGCCAGGTCGAAGGGGTGGTAGCCGACGCTGCTCTGGATGGTCATCCGGCCGTCGTCGGGGAGGATGTCGAAGCAGGTCTTGAAGAAGTCGTCGTAGCGCTCGAAGCCGAAGTGCTCGAAGGCCTCGATCGACACGATGCGGTCGACGGGGCTGTGGAACTGTTCCCAGCCCTCGAGCCGGACATCGAACGTGCGCTTGGAGTCGATCTTGCTGAGCAGCTGCTCGCAGTAGGCCTTCTGGTTCTTCGACAGCGTCAAGCCGATGACGTTGACGTCGTACTTCTGCATCGCGCGCTGCAACGTGAGGCCCCATCCGCAGCCCACTTCGAGCAGCGTCATGCCCGGCTTCAGGTCCAATGCTTCGAGGTGCTGATCGACGTTGGCGATCTGCGCCTCGGAAAGGGTGGCGTCCGGCTTGGTGAAGTACGCGCAGCTGTACTTGCGGGTCGGGTCCTGAAAGACGCCGAAGAAGTCGTCCGAGAGGTCGTAATGCGCCTGGATTTCTTCGAAATGGGGCCGCATGTCCTTGGTTTCAGTTGCCTCGGGCATGAGTGTTAAGCCTTCCTGATTTTTCTTGTCTACCTTCACCACTGCCCCCGCGAGTGGTTTTGCGCGCCAGTATGCACTATGTGATCTGGACCATACCGTCTTGCCCCACCGGAACGGCCGTCAAACAGTGCGTTAACCGTGCGTGTCCTTCGGTTGCTTTTCGAGTGTGAACTGGTTGACGTCGATGTAGCCGACGCGAAAGCCGTTCGCACATCCTGTGAGGTACTTCATGTACCGCTCATACACCTCCTCGGACTGCACTTCGATGGCCTTTTCCCGGTTGGCTTCCAGCGCGGTCGACCAGCAATCCAGTGTCCTCGCATAGTGCGGCTGAAGCGACTGGACACGCGTGAGCGTGAAGCCCGCCCTGCTCGAATGGTCCTCGACCTTCTCGGCTGATGGCAACCGGCCGCCCGGGAAGATCTCGGTGAGCATGAACTTCGCGAACCGCGCCGCCTCGAACGTCAGCGGGACCTTCCGCTCAGCCATCGTCTCGAATGTGAAGGACGTGATGGTGTGCAGCAGCATCACCCCGTCCTCGGGCAGCACCCGGTGGGCCATCGCGAAGAAGTCGTCGTAGCGGTCGAAGCCGAAATGCTCGAAGGCGCCGATCGATACGATCCGGTCGACGGGCTCGTCGAACTGCTCCCAGCCTTCGAGCTCGACGCGCTTGTGTCGTGGACTGGCAGATTCTTGAAACGCCTGCTCGACGTGATCACGCTGGTTCTTCGACAGCGTCAGCCCGATGACATTGACGTCGTACTTCTCCAGGGCGCGCAACATCGTGGCGCCCCATCCGCAGCCGATGTCCAGCAACGTCATACCGGACTGAAGGCCCAATTTGCCCAGCGCAAGGTCGATCTTGGCGATTTGGGCCTCTTCCAGCGTCATGTCTTCGCGTTCGAAGTACGCGCAGCTGTAGGTCTGCGTCGGATCGAGGAAGAGCCGGAAGAAGTCGTCGGACAAGTCGTAGTGGGCTTGTACGTCTTCGAAATGAGGCTTGAGCCGTCTGGCCATGCCGGTGTGCCTTTCGCATGTGACTGCTTAGGCAGCAACCACGTATCCCCCCCGAGATTGTGCGATTACCGCTTGTGCAGAATCGATGCTAACTCGTCTTGCTGCGATTCGACGACCCTGTGGCGCACGGCAATTAGCTAGCTGACCTCGGCAAATGTGGTCTTGAGTTCGCCAACAATGTCGTCCCACAGCGCTTCGGGCAGGTCATGGGCCATCCCGTTAAACAGCACCAGCCGCGCGTTCGGAATGGCCGACGCGATCGACCGTCCGCCGGATGGGCGCATCAGTTTGTCGGCGCGGCCGTGCATGACGACGGTCGGCGCGGTGATCTGCCTGTCATAGCGCTTCAGGCTGCCGCTGCCGAGGATCGCGCTGAAATGTCGCGCGATGCCCTGCGGGTAGTGGGCGCGTTCGTAGGCCTCGATGGCATTCGCCCGGGCTTGCTCGTCGGGTACGGGATAGCCGGGGCTGCCGATGATCTTGCCCACCCGGATCGAGTTTTCGATGATCACCTCGAGCGGCGAGTTGGCCGGCGGACCGGTGATCAATGACAGCAGCGCACGCGGCGCCGGAGGCGGCAACAGTGCGGAGTTGTTGGACGAGAAGATGATTCCCAATGCGTTCGTTCGGAGGCTGTGCCGTACTGCGAAGATCTGCGCGATCATCCCGCCCATTGACGCCCCGACCACATGCGCACGGTCGATCCCGAGATGATCGAGCAACGCCGCGGCGTCGTCGGCCATGTCCTCCAGCGTGTAGACCGACGGGCTGGGACGCCCGAGAAAGGAGCGAGCCAGCTTGGGTACCAGCCCTCCGCCGGCGCGCTGGCCGTGCAGTTTGGAGGACAGCCCGACATCACGGTTGTCGTAGCGGATGACGCGATAACCTTGGTCGACGAGTCTCTCGCAGAAACCGTTGCGCCACAACAGAAGTTGAGCACCGAGCCCCATGACGAGCAGAATCGCGGGGTCGCCGGGATTGCCCATGTCTTCGAAGTAGATCTCGACGCCGTCAGTAATTTGCGCTGTGCCCGTGCGGATTTCCATCAGACCTCGACATCGCTCTGGTGCTCGCGGCTGACCTCGACCATGAAGTTGGCGAAGTACCCGGAGAACTGCGGATCGTTCATCATCTGCCACTTGGGCGCCAGCAGTTTCATGTAGCGCTCGACATAGAGAAACTGTTTGCCGATCAGCACCAGCTCGCGTGGCAATTTGACGTCATAGGCATCGGCCAGTGTCGAAAGCTGTTTGCCGATATCGGCATACGACATGTCCCCGAGCGTCTTCAGCGTCAGCGGGGCGGCAAACGCCTCGAGGTCCTTGGCCGCTTCCTTCTCGGGCTTGGTGGTGCCCACCGCGCCCAGCAGCACCACGATCTTGCCTGCTGAGGCGTGGTCCTTCTTGACCAGCAGCGCGTAGACGAGTTCCCGCAGCAGCCAGCGGGTCCGCGGATCGATGCGGCCCATGATGCCGAAATCCAGGAACACAATGCGGCCGTCGTCGTCGACCAGCAGGTTGCCGGCGTGCAAGTCGCCGTGGAACAGGCCGTGCCGCAGGCCGCCCTCGAAGGTGGAGAACAACAGCGCCTTCACCAGCTCGGTGCCGTCGAAACCCTTCGTGCGGATTGCTTTGACGTCGTCGATGCGCACGCCATGCACGCGCTCCATGGTCAGCACCCGCTCGCTGGTGAAATCCCAGTGCACTTGCGGCACACGGATGTTGCGGCCCAGTGGCGAACCGTGTAGACCCGACACCCAGGCCTCCATCGACTGCGCTTCGATGCGGAAGTCGAGCTCTTCGGCGAGGTTGTCGGAGAAGTCGGCGACCACGTCCTGGGCGGACAGCCGCCGGCCCAGCTTGGCCAGCTCGACGAGCTGGGCGAATCGCTTCAGGATCTGCAGGTCGGCCGCGACCCGGCGGCGGATGCCCGGCCGTTGGATCTTGACGACGACGTCCTCGCCGCTGTGCAGGGTGGCGAAGTGCACCTGGGCGATCGAGGCCGACGCGAACGGCTCCTCCTCGAACGTGGCGAACAGGTCGGCCGGGTCCCCACCGAGCTCTTGCTTGAGCAGCTTGTGGACCTCGGCGGTGTCGGCGGGCGGGACCGCGTCAAGCAGGCCGCGGAACTCCCTGCTCAGCCCTTCGCCGAATGCGCCAGGGCTGGACGCGATGATCTGACCGAACTTGACATAGGTGGGCCCGAGGTCGCTGAAGGCCTTCGGAATCTGCTTGATGACCTTGTCCTGCCAGCGCCCACGCCCCGGCAGCGTGCCGAGCACGCGGGCGCCGGTACGGGTGAGCTGCCAGCCAGTCGTGCCCATGCGGGCGGCCTCGACCGGCAACGGAACGCGATCGAGCTTGGCTACTTCGCGGTGTTTGGTCGAATTCATTCTTGAAGTGTGCCAAACCGGCAATGACTATCACCAATTTTCCAGTCGCGCAGCGATGTCCGTCACAAAGCGGTTTACCTCACGCTTTAGGTTGCCACGGCGTCAGCCACGGCTGCGGTTCCATTCCTTCGGCCGCCGCGACGAGCTCGTACATCGTTGCGCCGTCGATGGTTTCGCGGATGATGTCGGCGTGGCCGGCATGCCGGGCCAGCTCGGTGATCAGGTGTTCGAACACCCATCGCACCGACCATGCGTCGACGTCGCTGGGGAACCACGGCGCATCGCGTGGCACAGGCACCGCGGCGTCCAGGTCGGCGGTCTCCACCAGCCGAAGTGAGGCCGCGTTTTGCCTGGTCAAGGCACCCAGCAGCTGCGCCAATGTCTCGTCGGGTCGCATCAGGTACTCGTCCTGGTATTCCGCGGCCCGCTCCTCGAATGGACGGTCATCGGCAGGCACTTCGTCCGGTGCGGCGGCAACCCGTGCCATCCAGCCCCGCTGGACCCCGGTGGCGTGTTTGATCAGGCCGCCGATCGACAGGGTGCTGACCGTCGGGGTGGCTCGGGCCTGCTCGTCGGTGAGTCCGTAGGCGACGGCGACGAAGGCGCTCTGCTGGTAGGCGAGGAACTCGCGTAGGGCGTTGCGCTCGTCTCGGACTGGTGGGGCGAGGGTGGGCATGGTGGTCCTTAAGTTCGTAGGTGCAGT
>NZ_VBSB01000014.1 GCF_013337765.1 Mycolicibacterium sphagni | reverse complement strand
CCGCCCCCCTGGGCTTGGGCGCTGCGCGCCCACGGTAGGGATCTTACTGGTTGGCGCTACGCGCCAAACCCGTTGGCCCGTAACTGTTTATCTGTCTGATTGCTTTGCCGGCGACTTGGGTTGCCTTGGTATGTAGGCGATTACGAATATGACAATGAATACTGCTGTGGCTCAGTGTCTTTCGTTGCTCTCTGTCATCCGGCGGAATGCTCGAGTGGGTTCGGTGCTTGATACTGAGGCTGACCCCTCTAGCTCGCTGTAATTCTATTGTACAGCAACACATTTCGAATATCTACTAGCAGCAAGTTCAAAAGCGTTGTGGTTACAGGCTTTCGGAGCGGGGACAGTTACGCTGCGTGGTCTACGAGCCGCTGGACGATTCGGAGGATCCGTTCGGCGAACTCCACGAGCTCGTCAGCGGTTCCTGCCACGCTCAGCCCGTCTCCGTTGGGGGAGAACAAACCGAGTCCGAACGGTGCGCCCAGGATCGGCGAACCGTCATCCCATGGGGCGACGTCGAGGTTCCAGCTGTCTTCGATCGTCTCGGGGGTGACGACACTGACCTGAGCTTTCTTGGCCGGCGTCCATTCGATGCGTTGTCTCATGGGAATGTCCTAGTGGTGGTGTTGGGCAGATCACGGCGTAAATAGGGGCTGTGTGGCCCGTAGAGCGCTCAGCCAGAGGTTCCTGACCCCATTGGGCAGTTCAGGTTGGGCGGATCGCTGAGGGGCCATCTGATTCGATCCGTGGTTGCGCCGAAGGCGTGGCCACGGCGCCGTCGTTGCAGTGTCATGGGTGCTCCTGAGCAGCGTCGGAATCCCAAACGGCATCGACGCCGTCGACGAGACGGTGATAGAGGGTGTAGTCCTCGGTGAGGTCGAGCCGTAGGGTGCTGCTCGCGGTGTCGGTGATCTGTACGGCGACGTTGTCAGATCCGTCGAGACGAACAACCACGACTGAGGTGATGTGAACAGCCATCGGTCAGCCTTCAGTTGGTGGTGGAGGGTGCGTCGTCGTCGTGGAAGTCGACGTGGTTGGTGGCGCCACCAGATCGGGCGGTGACGCCGAAGAACGTCGCGATGCTCTCGGGGTTGCGCTGGATCGCCAGGGCCTTGGCGGCGGCCGCGTGTGGGTTGTCGGCGTCGATGTCGATTTCCCAGGTCACGCGGCACTCGGTCGTGTCGGGCATGGGCTGGTGTCCTGGCATTTGGAGTGGGATTACGTCGGTCGACGGGTGTGCACGATGCGGCGCGGCATGCGGACGCCGGCCAGCTGGGCAACGCCGTAGGCGAACTCCCCCAACTCCCAGATCCGTTTGGGTCGTCGACCGGTCCGCAATGCGACGTCGAGGGTGTCGGCCATGCGGTGCGCCGGATTCGACTGCAAGGCAGCGGCCACCGCGACGGCGGCCAACGGCTGGTCACCGCGCCCGAACGCAAAGAATCCCAGCATCACCAATGCCTCGACTCGCCACGGGTGCGGCAACGAACGGGCCAGCACGGTCCACAGCACCTCGGCCCGCGGAGCTTTCGAGGTAACGACCATGCCCAGCAGCATGTCCCGCACCCGGGCGTTGGTCAGCGTGCGGGCCAGTTCGATGTAGTCGGCATCGCGCAACTGGCTCCCACGTGAGACCCGCTTGGCTACCGCGAGAGCGTGCTCGATCGCCCGGCGCGCGGTCTGGTCATCACATTCATCGGCAGCCGCAGTGCCAATGTTGGCCTCGATGAGATCGGCCAGGGCCGCAGTGCGCTGGATGTCGACGATCTCCACCGCGGCGGACTGCGCTGATTGTGAGGCATACACGCGTCGGCCGGTTACGACGCCGACGATGGCCACTGGTGTGGTGGCAGGGTCGTCCACGAGTCCGTCGGCTCCGCATCCGTCCCCGCAGACCCACTTCGCACCGGCGCTGATTTCAGGTACGACGTGCGTCGCGAGCAGACGCACGTCCCTCAAACCCAGTGTGTGGTCCAGGGCTTGAGTGAGGCCGCGATGTGCGGTCAGCCGCGCCGCGGTGCCCGCGTGTGCGTCGACGACGATCGCCACCGCGGCCTCCGCCCTGACCGACACAGCCCAGTCGGTGAGATTGGCGAGGGTGTAGTCGTTGTCCGAGGGGAGATCGATCGCGGTCGTGGCGCCGAGGTGTCCACGACGGAAGGTCATGACCACCAGTGACTGTTGCGGGAAGTATCCGAGAATGGTTGGAGTGCTGGCGATCAACGTGCCAGCCATGTGTGCAGCGGTCATCTCGTCTGGCCTTGGGAGTCGTCGGTGTGGGCGTTGGTGACGGCCAGCAGCCACGACGTGTCGTGCTCGGGCAGATTGGTGAAAACCCAGTCACCGACGCGTGTGCCCCGGATCCACACCGGGAAGTCGCCGGGCAATTCGCGGTCGTCGTCCTCGCCGAGGTTGGTGCCGTCGACCTGATCAGCGATGTATCGCAAGCTCTGCGCGATGACTTCGCGAGGCGTGGTGTTCCATGCCTGATTGAACACGGACGGCGGCACCATGAGTGCGAGCGAGAACTCGGTTGACAGCGGATGATCAACCCGCTGGTGGTAACGCGTGAAGTCACTGAATGACAGATCCGTGAGCTGCCCGGCGACAGCGGACTGCCACGCGGCGAACGCGTCGCTATCGGTGATGTGCTGCGGTGGCTGTGGCACGACGTCCACTGGTGCGCTATCCATGTAATACACCTTACCGGGTGTATACGACAGATTCCGCGGTCACTCGTGGTGAAGGCCAAAATTGTCGAGAAAGACAGCTGCCCTACGCCTTTGGGTGCACATCTGGCAATGTGCGGCGTAGGGCAGCTACTCCAGGTCGTCCCGTCACAAAGAGGAAACACGATCAGCCTAGAACCGCGCAGATCGGCCCCGCAACCTATCTCCGATTACGCGGCGCTTGAGGTGCGACCGGCGTCTCCTAGCTCATCGTGGATGGCCCGGTTGACGGCGTCGAGTTCGCGGCGGGCGGTGAGTAGAGCGTGCGGCTCGCTGGTGTCGGCGCAGGCTGCCGCAACGCGGGCTTCCACGGCCCGTTGATGAGCGGCGTCGCGACGGCGTTGGGTGTCGGCGATCTCGCCGGCCAGTCCGGCCATCCAGTCACCGACGACGGCTTCCGCCCAGGCCTGGACCGCGCCGGCGCCGCGCCGGCGGACCTTGGGCGGCAGAACCTGCGACCAGAGCTGGGTGCGCCGCGGCCCGAAGGACAACCGCAGCTGGTAGCCCGGATCCAGGGTGGAGAAGCCGATGTTGACGTGGTAATCCGACCAACGGTGGTGGCGGTGTTCATGCAGTCCGCGCGGGTCACAGACCGCGCTCGCGGTGGCGGAGAGATCGACCGGGCCCAGACCCTCGCGGTGCTCGGCGAACTCGGAGAGCCGCTCGACGCGCCGGGCCAGCATGTCAGCGGTCTCTTCGGCCGCTGTGGCCTGTTGGAGCATGGCCCGCACGTTCTGCTGCACGGTGACGTGCGCCAGACGCAGCTTGCGGATCTGGACGGACAGTTCGTGCTGGCGCAGCAACAGGGTGTTGCCGGCGGCGGCGGCTTTGAGCTCGGCGAAGCTCAGCGTGCCATCGCCCAGGTCCTCGATCTCGCGCAGCTGGCTGTCGGCGCGGTAGAGCTGCTCGAATCCCCGGGACTTGCGTTCGATCACACCGAACATGAACGCGTCGAACGTGTGGGCGGTGACGAAGCTGTAGATCCCGACGGTTTCGTGGTGGTTGCCGGTGCGGATGGCGCGTCCGTTGCGTTGCTCCCACGCCGAGGCTGTCCACGTGGGATCCACGTGGTGTAGTGAGTGCAATCTGGTCTGGATGTTGGTTCCTATTCCCACCTTTGGTGTGCTGCCGATCAAGACGGCGATGTCGCCATTGCGGCATCCGGCGAATAACACCTCGCGCGCTTTGGGCGTGGTGGCGTCATGGGCGAACCGGATCTTTTCGGCGGGTACCCCGCGGCCTATCAGGCCCGTCCGGATCCGTCCGTAGCTCTGGTTGTCTCCCGGTTTTGGGGTGCCCAGGTCACAGAGCACCAGCTGGAATGCCCCCGGCTTGACCGAGCCGGGATACGTCAGCCCGCGGGTGCGGTGGTACACCTCGGCGACTGTTTCGGCGACCGCCTCCAGCTTTGGGGCTTCTTCGGTGCAACCGACCAGGTTGGGATCTAGCGCGACCTTGCGGCCGTCTCCGCAGATGAGCAACATGTTGTCTTCGTCGGCGCCGACGCGGCGGGTACGCAGCGCGTCGGCGCGGTCGACGAGGGTTGCCATGAAGTCGCGAGTAGTGGTGCTGGGCTGAACCACCACGGTGTGGCGCACCGGATTTGGCCGCTTCAACCCGGTGGTGTCTGCCCGCACCATCGACATGAATCCGCCGAGCATGGTGCGCAGTTCGGGTATGTTTTGGACCACGGCCGGCCGGCGCCGGCTACGGAAGCCTCCGCCGTCAGGAGCAACCTCCACGATGGTCTCGTAGCGGATGAACTGAGCCGCCCAGGCGTCGAAGTGCGACAGCCCCGCTTCAGCGAGTTGTTCGGGCGCCAAGAACTGTGTCCACACGTATGCCTCAGCGAGCGTGTTGGTGAAAGGAGTACCCGTGAAGAACGCCGCGTGCGGCCGGTTTGGGTTGGCGCGACGCAACATTGACATCTTCAGCAGCAGATCCACGGCCCGTTTCGACGAACCGAGGCTGAACCCGTCCGCGCGGGTGGTGACCGGGAGCCGGCGGAATCGGTCGGCCTCGTCGATTGCCAGATAGTCCAGACCCAGCAGCTTGAAGGTGATGGTGTCGGGGTCGTTGGTGCAATTACGCAGCCGCTGGATGCGGCCCTGGAGGGACCGCACGGCGGCCGCGACTCGCTTGCCGGTATACCCCGCGCCGCGGGCGTAGGTCTCGAGATCGGCGAGCTGGTCGTCGAGCCACGCCCGCTCCACCTCGGCGGGTACCGGGATCGCCGAGAACGTCTCGTGGGTCATGATGACCAGATCCCAGTCTCCGGTGGCGCAACGCCCGAGGAACCGCCGCCGTGCATCCTTGTGCAGATCGGCGCGGGTGACGATGAGGAATCGCCCCGCCGGCCAGGATTGGTAGGCCTCGCGAGTTACCTGTTCTATCAAGTGATTTGGGACAACGAGTCCCACTCTGTTGGCCAGGCCGAACTGACGCAGTGTCATCGCCAACGTGATGGCAGTCAGCGTTTTTCCCAGACCGACTTCGTGACTGGCCATCACCGCTGGACTCGACACCGCCTGGTCGACGAAGTCACGCTGCCAGGGCCACAAGTCGATTCCCTCGGCCAAGCCGGGGAACGTCAGGTGCGACCCGTCGTGGCGGCGCAGCACGTGGGAGTTCATCGCGTGGTTGTAGCGATCGACGATGCGCTGCTCGCGATCAGGGTTCTCCCACACCCAGATTGAGAACCGTTCACCGATGGCGGCGAGCTTCTGCTCGGCCGCCTCGGTAGCCTCGGCGTTGCGCACCCGCCGCGTGGTGCGGGCCCGCTCGTCGTACACCTCGTCGTAGACGATGGGAGCGGCCCCGTTGAGACCGATCTGCAGCAAGTCGAAGGCATCCTTACGCTGGGTGCAATAGGCGATCTTGGCCTGATCGGAGAGCCGGTAGCGCGACCCCTGTACCTCCCACGCCGCCAGCGGGGCGATGTGCTCGACGCTGGCCTGATGACCGAACACCTCGTGGCAGAAGTCGGCGATGTCACCGGCAGAGACCCACGGTGAACCCAGTTCGATGCGGATCTCGTGGCGACCCAGCCAGGGCGGCTGAACCGCCTGCAGCGCCGCCACATTGCGCTCGTAGCTCGCGTCGCCGGCGGCCGCGGCCAAGGCGTCGCGCAGTTTGGTGCGCACGTTGCCGGCCAGGTAGTCGCGGGCGGTGACGGCCCGCCCGTCACCGGGATCCCGGTAGACCAGATCACCCAGCGCGGTGAACACCGCATCGGCGCCGGGCAGGCCGAGTAACCCGGCCAGGCGCTCCAGATCTAGGCCGCGGCCCTCCCCCATGCTGATCGCCAGCGCCGCCCCGGCGGTGGCTGCGTGGTGTACGGGCTGCGGGCGCCGGTTGACCCGACGCGTCAGGATCGGGGCCGGTATCCCCTGACCTCCATCCTGGTCGAAGTGTTCGAGCGCCAGCACGATGGCCGCATCGGGGTCAGAACGGAAACCGCCGAGGGTGGGTACCTTCCAGCCGAGCTTGGGGGCACCGGTTTCTGGGTCGACCTTCCCCTCGGTGACCACGCCTCGGTTCAGCGGCCCGAACCGCCGCACGTAGTCGGTGTAGGCCTCACGGCACGTTACGCGCAGCGGCTCCACGGCGGTGTCCGGGCAGGCCCAATCAGCTTCGGCGCTCACCAACTCCAGTGCCCTGTCGCGCAGCTCGATCAACGCGTGCAGTTCAGCGCTGGGTCGCGTGACCGATTGGAGCTCCGCGTCGACGACGCGGACCACCTGGCCGCCCACGACGTGCAGAGAGCCCTCCTTGCGGCCCTGCGCATCAGTCAACCTCACGTCGACCAACTCAGCCGGCAGCGCCGCCTCATCGGGATAGGCCACCAGCATCGGCGACACGGCGCCGAACGCGGCCGCCACTGCCGCGTCGGGATCGTCGGCGTCCACGGCCAAGGCATTGCGATCGAACCCGGTGAGCCGCAGCTGCCCGGCCACGCACTGCGGATGCTGACCCCAGAAGCTGCTCACCGAGGTTCGGCAGTACCGCCCGGCGATGACGTCGCTGCGTTCCACGGTGGCCGCCGATCCGGGATGCCAGCCGTGTCGGGGACCATCGTCACCGTTACGCACCCGCAGCACCAGCACGTCGGCGACCACGTCGGTGCCCTCAGCGCTGAAGTATCTCGACGGCAGCCGCACCGCGGCGAGCAGATCAGCGTGTGCACGCACCGTGGAGGACAAACCGTGCTTGGCGTCGAGGGTGTGCCGCGATGTCACCACCACCACGTAGCCGCCGGGCCGCACCGCAGATACGGCGCGGACCAGGAAATATTCGTGTAGCGGTCCGTAAAAGCCGATCGCACCGTCGTGCACGTTGGCCGCCGAGAACGGCACGTTCCCGATTGCGGCCTCGAATCGCTTGTGCGGCAGAGATATCGACTGCAACTCACCGGTGATGATGTGCGCCTCGGGGTGCAGCGTGGCCGCGATGTGCGCCGAGATCGCATCGGCGTCCACACCGGTGTAGTCGATCGGCAGATCGGCGGGTGCATGGCGGAGGAATCGCCCCGATCCGCAGCCCAGATCCAGCACGGAGCCACCGGTGAACCCAGCGGCGCGCAGCACGCCGTAGATGTGCCCGATCAGTGCCGCCGGGGTGAAGAACGAGGTGTCGACCACGCGCCCGGCGGTGAGCATGGCCTGTCCGGCGACGTCGTCGAGCTCGTCGGCCAGCTCGGCCCAGGCGTCGCCGGGCTGCGGATCGAACAGGGTAGCCGCTGGCCCCCAACCGGGGAACGCCTCGAGCGCGGCGCGCTGCCGGGCATCGGGCGTCGCGGTGGACAGCTCGAGGAGGGTGCGTGCGGCCGCGACGGCGTGGCGTGCGGCGCTCAGCGTGGGGGTCAATTCAGTCTCCGAAGTGTCGAGTCGTCATCCATGTATACACCGGAAGAGGTGTATTAATCCAGACGGTAACGCAACGCACCGACAAGCGGAACAACCCAGCGTGGGAGCACCTTTCAGCATCGACGGCCCGCGGCGACGAGCAACGACGAGCGACATCCCCATGCCCTGCACCAACCGGCCCGCGCCCGGGGCCCGGACAAGCTCGGGACGAAGGACCATCGGGGGGCGTTCTCGGCGCGGCTCGCCGATGGCCCGGCGTGTCGGCGACCACGACGAGACCGGGTGGATCACTCACTTAATCGGTGACGACACGTCCATCACCGCATGTCAAAGGCTGTTAACAACAATGCGCACCGCGGGGATAACAACGCTGCTGGGTGGGCGACGCGGTACAGACCGCACGCACGCGCAACGCCAGTTGTCAGTCGCACACGCGACACTGGCGGCAACGACAGCCGAAAAGGGGTGCACGCGATGGACACGGTGGTCTTCCTCGACACAGAAACGACCAGCACGGGCCGCGACCGCCGGCCGTGGGAGATCGCCATGATCCGCCGCGACGACACCGGCGAGAAGGCACTAACCATCTTCGTCGACGCAGCCGATCTCGACCTCGACAATGCCGACCCCGACGCGCTGCGCATCGGCGGGTTCCACAGCCGCCATCCGCAATTCGGCGCACCACTGAGTGAAGGGCAGCTGCTGTGCCGAGCATCGGAGGCGGCCGCCCTGGTGCAGTCCTGGACCAATCACCGGGCTCGCGTCTACGGCGTCGTCCCGTCCTTCGACACAGAATGCCTCGACGCGCTGCTCCACCGCCACGGACTGGAGTGGGACTGGCACTTTCAACCGTGGGACATCGCCGTGCTGGCCACCGGCTACCTCGCCGGGCGCCGACTACCGCTGCAACGGAGCTCCGAAGACACCTCACGGGCATGCGGTGTTACTCCCCCGACCGAAGCCGAACGTCATACCGCGATGGGCGACGCGCGCTGGGTCGCGCGCTGGTATGACCAGATATTGGCTCCCGCACACCTCAGCGCCGCAGCCTGATCGGCCCGCCGCCGCTTCCTACTTGGTGACGCGGATCTTTGCGACCAGCTTGTCGGCGATCTGCGCGCCTTGATCTTTCACCCCATACCCGCACGCGGCGACGTCGACGATGACATTGGCCCGCACGGCCATCACCCGCTGACACACCGCCCCGTCGGCGGAGGTACGCGAGATCGTCATGGTGCCGTGGTCCTGGTCGACACCGGCCGGCCCGAACGTCCACGTGGAGGGCGGCTCACCGGTCGGCGGGGTGATGGTAATCGCACGGTTCTGGCACAGCTTCCACGTCGCCAACGAATCGGCGATGAAGGCATCGGCTGCGTAGATGTCCGAGAAGGTGATGAGTGCCTCCGAGACCAGCCGCAGTTCCGGTCCCGCCGTGTCCGCAGACTGCAAGGTGCGCACCTGAACGCCAGTCGTGGGGGTGCCGTCGTAGCTCCAGTCATCAGCCGGCGCCCACGGGTTCTGGCAGCGGGTGTCATCGAGGGCGCGGGTCCGCACGAAATCGGTCTTGGTCCCCGATGTGGACATCGCCCCGCCCATGACCGCGCTGATCTCTTCGGGCGACAACAGCATGGCCGCCAACGCCTTTGGATCAGTCACCGGTAACGCGAACTCAGCATTGCCGTCCACGATCGAAGAACAGCCAGCAAGCATCAGCGCCACACCCAGCACCGACCAGGCCAGCTTCCTCACCTACCGCTCCTCCCCATCTTTTCGAGCCTAATGCCTACCGACCATCGCTTCGCGCACCAATCCTCGCGGCCACCGTATCCCCCAGCGACACTCCGGGAGTACACCCGAAACGGTGTATAGTGTGGGCGCGTTGACACAAGAGAGAGGCGCAGTTTAGGGATGAATACAGACAAGGCGATCGCCCGCATCGGTGCGCTGCTGCTGCGCGCCGAGCACACCGACTATCCGCATGAAGCCGAGGCGTGCATCACCAGGGCCCAAACGCTGGCGACACTGAACTCGATCGACCTCGCCGTGGCCCGGGCCCGCGCCGGCCAGCGTGGCCGCCAGGTGGCACCGCTGCAGAAGACCGTCGCCATCGGAACCGCCCGCCGGCGAGGGCTACGCACCTTCGTCGACCTGTTCCTGGTCATCGCCCGAGCCAACGACGTCAAGATCGACATCGCCCGAAACTTCACCGAGGTCTACGTGTTCGGCTACGCAGAGGACATCGCAGTCACCGAAGCCCTCTACACCCGGCTGGTCACCCAAATGGTCACCACATGCGAGAACTACCTCGCCACCGGTGACTACAAACACGAAACCACGACCCGCACAAGCTCACTGGATGACACCGGCCCACAGACCCCGGTGAGCAAGATTTCGGCACGCCTGGAATTTCACGCCGCCTTCACCGCCCGCATCAAGGCCCGCCTTCGCGACGCCCGCCGCGACGCCCAGGCCGCGGCCGCCACCGATGCCGCCCGGGTGCAGGCGGCGCGGCCAGCCGGCGGCAACACACTCGTGATCGCCGGCAAACAGCTGCAAGTCCAGGACTACTACACCGCCAACAGCATCGCCAAAGGCCGCCGCTACCGTGGCCACCGATCTTCGACACCATCACCGCGCGGCCGCGCGGCCGGCGATCACGCCGGCCAGAATGCCCAGTTCAACACCCCGACCGAACTCGCCGGCGCCCCGGCCGCGCTGACCGGGAGCTGACCATGACCATCACCGACCGCCACCGCAGCCGGGTCTACACCGCCGAGACGATCTTGTCCCGGATGCTCGAAAACTGTGCGGCCAGTGGCAATCCCACCGTCACGATCGACTCGATCACCTTGACGCTGCCACCTGAAGCGCGTTTCGCCACCATCGCCGACGTCCAACGCTATGTCGACCGGCTGATGTCGTCTGACCAGGTCATCGACCGCCTGGGCCAGCGGCCACCGGTCACGGTGCGGGCCCGAAACAGCACCGCCGACAAGGCCCACTACGAACCCGACACCGCCGTGATCGCCATGCCAATCTCCGGTTCGGCCCGCGCGATGTTGCGCGAACTCGTGGTGGTCCACGAGGTGGCCCACCACTTCGACACCAGCGACGGCGCCACCCACGGCCCGAAATTCCTGGACATCTATCTGACGCTGCTGGACCTGGTCATGGGTCCGCAAATGGCGCTGGCGCTGCGGATTCTGCTTGCACACAACGACGTATCGATGACCACCAGGTGCTGATGCGGCACTCGCGCCGGTAACCGGTGCTAAGCGGGCCGCCGGGTTCCGTAGATGCGGGCATGCAGACGTTCCCGCCGCCACACCGTCTCGGGGTCGAGTGACAAGGCTTCATCCAGATGTCGCCGTGCCTGAGCGCGCTGTTGGCTGGAGGCATCCGGCGCCAAGATCACCGAAGCGGCGTAGTCGACCGCCGTGCGGCAGTTCTGAACGCACCGGTGGACGTCGGCGAGTTGATCGGCGCGGTAGGCGTCTCGCAGCGCGTCACCGGCCGCTGTCAGGTCCTTGCTGGCAGACATCCCGCCCCCGCTTCTCGGCCTGCGCGCTAGCGCTTGACCCGCCGGTCACGGCGGTTCTTCAACATCGAAGGATCTGGTTGGCGGCGACTAGGCCGCGGCCGGTTGTAATTCCAGTCCTTGATCGCCTGGGGCAGCCAGCCACGGTGCTGACCGATGATGGCATTCGGAGCGGGAAACCCGGCCAGATCCTTAAGCACATAGCTCTTCACGGTGTTGACCGAGACACCAAGAAGCTCGGCCACCTCGTTCATCGACAAAAAGCGTTCCGGTTCCGGGACCTTGTCCGCTGCCACGCCAGGGACTATACACCGCATCAGGTGGCTAAAGCAGCCGCAATGACCGCCGCCGCGACGCGGAACCTCAACCGTAGGCCAGCAACTATACATCTAATCGGGTGTACCGTTCTGAGGGTGGAGGACACCGCCATCTACGGCCCCAAGCCGGGTCAGCCACCGGTTTTCACCATCGACGGCGTGTCTGTCTGTCTGGCCGAGGTCGCCGGCATCCGCGCCGTGCTAGCCACCGGTGCGGTCGACGAAGATCACGCCCGCCAGACCAGTACCAGGCTGGTTACCGAACTGGCCGACTGGCTTGACCTCTCCGGCTTCGCCGCCATCAGCGAGGACCACTACCGCAAGTTCCACCGGGTCGGCTCCATGACCGCGCACTCGGGTCAGCCAGGCGAATGGCCGTTCACCTTCACCGTGAACCCGGCCGGCACGGTGATCCTCTATCCCGCACCGCACAAGGAATCGGCGACCCTCAACGGTTGGCTGATCGGGCCCCACCCACCGGCACTGTTCAGTGCCCCGGTCATCGACGGCCACCATTACCCTCGCGGATCCGACCAGGACCACCTCGCCCAGCACCTCGCGGCGCTGTTGGCGCTGCACCGCATCAAGGCGGCGATCACCGTGCACGCCGGTGACCGCACCTACCGAGCGCCGGGCACTAGCGTCATCGGCGCCCGCATCTACTACCCCGGTGAATCAACCGGCTCCGCTACCCAGCAGCAGTGGCTGCACGCCGTGCTGTCCGCGGTCACCGCCGTCCCCCAGATCACTGCGCACCCCGACCCGCAACCGCCAGTGGCGGGGCTGCCGCCCGATGTCCTGGTGGAGTACCACCGCCCGCACCGCCCATGGACCATCGACGCCATCGACACCGACGCCGCGGCGCCCTGACACGTCCACGAGCAGGATCAGCCTCACGCCACCGCTGGCCTGGTAGATCAGCTGCCACCAACGAGCTCGATTCGAGCTCGGGAGGCTAGGTCTAGGAACCTTCCAGCGCACGGAGTACTTCGTTGAACACCTCGTCGGTGTCGGTGTCGACGTATCGCCAATAGACACAGCGCGGATCAGCATCAACGATGTGGTGGTAGAGATTTCCGGCCGCAACCGCTTTGGCGATGCTGTCGGGATTGGGGTAGTGCGCGCGAGCAACCAGACCCAAGCGCTCCAGCGCCCGCAGCTGCGGGTACACCGGCGGCCCGTGCGGGCCTGGCGTGGACCAGCACCACGCCGGACAGTCCCCTGGGGACCGGCAGCTGCCGGGGCGCGGTCCGTTGCAATTGCGGCCGCCGTTGCCCATTCGGATGAGTATCTGCGGCGTCGACAGCGGATCATCCGCGCCGCGCAGTATGGCGAGAATCTGGTCGCGGACCGCGACAGTGGGAGTGGCTGGTCTGCGGCTCATCGCCAATCCTCGCGCGCACCGGTGGTCGGCGTCGGTGTGTAACCGCCCCAAGAGAATTCGGGACGTACGCTACTTCCCGGCTGCATCGGTGTCTCTGCGGCACCATGTGCTGGTCGCCAACGGGATTCACCACCAACGCCTCGCAGCGACGACATCAACGAACGCTCAAGTCCAGCTGGGATGGTGAAACCAGCTGTGTAGGGCCAACTATGGCCGCGCCGCGCCAGCACCATGGCCTTCAACGCTCAGGCTTGATTGAGGCGGATCAGCGCAGACATCGGGAACCGTACGGTCACCGTCTTGCCCAGTGCGCCGATGTCGATAGGTACGGTCAGCTCGACCATGCCGTCGTGGCTGGACAGCTCGCCCGCCGCGTCGGCGTTGCTGCTGCCGGGCCCGCGATCGATGCGGGTTCCGTCGATCCACACCTTGGCTCCGACGTTGATCATAAATCTATCCTCCACCGCAGTTAGCTACTTGGTTCCGGCCCGCATTGGTCATGCCGCGATTCCGCTGAAGAACAACCGGCCCCAGCGAGGGTCTTCGTCCTCGTGGGCGCCGGCCGAAGCCGCCGCCGTGTAGCACTTCAACGTGGTTCCGGCGGCCACGGACAGCGGGTGTTCAGGTTGCCCGGTCGCGGTCCATCCCAGGACTGCCAGGGATGTGCCGTGCGCGCAGCTGGCCCGCCACAACGCGAAGGCCACGTGATGGGCCCGCGCGGGCCCGGCGCCGGGTCCCCATGCCAGCACGGTGAGGTCGTGCTGGGAGCACTGTGCCAGCTCGGCGTCGTTGTCGGGGCCCACCGGATCGGGGTGGTCGCCGATTCGGTCGGGATGAGGCGACACCAGCGCGTACAAGTTGCGCACGATGATGCCGCCGTACCCCGAGGAGCGGGCAACCTCGCTGCAGCACCAGATGGTTGCGTCGTTGCGCCGCCCGTCGGCCATCAAGGGCTGTAGTGTCACCAAGCCCAGCAGTGGACGCGCCGAGTCCCACACGCGTACAAGACGATAACGGTAGTTGCCGCACGGACTGAAGACCGCCGAAGACTCGGTGTGGTGGCCCAACCGCAGCGGCAGATGCAGCACGGTCATGACCGTGGACCTCCGGGTCGGCGGGTGAGGATTTGGCGGTAGACCAGCGGGATCGCCGGCTCGCAGCCGACGTCGCGGGCGTGGGTGAGCGCGTCGAGTACGGCCACGGCACGCAGCAGCCGGCGCCGCCCCCGCCATCCGCACGTGCACGCGCTGTGGCGTCGCCGCCAGGAAGGGGCGAGCACACACACCACGGGGCGGGCCGCCGCGCGAGGGTGCGGTATCTGCTGCTGGCGAGGTGTCATGGTCACGACTTGCCTCCGATCTGTGTGTGCAGCGCGGACACGACCCCGGCCGAGAGCCCGGTGCGCTGCGCGACGTGCGCCACCTGATATCCCTGCCGCAGCAGCGAGCGAGCCCACTGCTCGGCTTGTGGGTCGACGTGATTGACGGGTCTGCCATCGCGGCGAATCGTGCGCTTGGCTGGTACTGCTGGTGCGGTGAGATCTCCGCCGAGTGAGTCATGCAGTAGCCGAACCATTTTCGCTTGCGCTGCGGTCACCGGCCGACCGCTGCGAGGGGTGTTGGCTGCCGAGGTGTAGCCCAGCGCGGCCGCCAGCATGGCGGTGGTCCATCCCGCGTCGGTCAACGCCGCCAGGATGCGCCAGGTCGGCTCCGGATCGACGGCATCGCGGTGTCCGGCGATACCGCGCCGGCCCCGACTGCGCGGCGTGGAACGGACCGCCTCGATGTCGGCTGCGGTCAGGGCCAGCAGGACGCGGCGGTGCAGCGGATGGCAGCGCGGGTCGTGGTCTGGGGAGGTCAGCGTTCGGATCAGCCCGAGTGGAACACCGGCGGCAGCCGCGATCGCGCCGAGGGTGAACTGTGAGTCGGAGCGGTCCCGGCCGGCATCGATGGCCAGCAGCGCGCGAACATGGTCACGCACGTCCTCGGCGGCAACCCAGTCCGCGCGATAGGCCTCTCGGGCCGAGGCCGCCGCGGCCCGGCTGTAGGCGCGGGAAGCGGTGACGCACGTCAGGCAGTGGCAGCCTTGCTGAAAGCCCCGATGCCCGTGCTCGTCGACCGTGGCCAACGGCTCACCGATGGCGATGCCACGTCGTCCGCCGCGCGCGACCCGCCACACCCAGCCCGTAAGCCGTTCGGCCTCAGCGGCATACGCAGCGGCCAGCTTCCCGCGGTGGTAACTGGAGCGCGTCCGGGTAATCCACCCATAGAGGTCGACCTCGTGTCCGTCGAGGACCTCTTTGTGACCGACGGGCAGATCGGCGAGCGTTCCCGCCCGCGCGAGGTACTGGCGCGCAGCATCCATGCCCAGCGACCAGTAGGTCTGCGAGGGCTCCCACGCAAAGCGTCGGTCGCCCAGCCGCCCAGTCGGCGCGACCGAGACCACCATCGCCTCCAGCAGCGGCGGCAGTGCCCCAAGGATTTTGCGGCGCCGTACCTGTCGGATCCAGGAGCCCACGGCGACGTCGTCTTCCACGTGATCGGCCGGTATGTCGGTGTGCCCCTCCCAGGCCACGAACGACCGGTAGGCCTCGACTCCGGCGTCATCGCCAGGATCCAACGGCGTCCAGGACCATCCCGGCATCTTCGACAACGCATCTCGCAGTTCTGCGGTGAGCTGGCCATCGCGGTCCTTGAACAACTGAGTGGCCACCCAGAACGCCAGCGGCCGACCCAGCCCATCAGTGCGGCCACGAAAGATGCTCTCGCCGCTCGGGCGATCGCAGACGGTCCCATGCTCATCGACGACCGCCCGCAGCGCGTCCAGGGCGCGCTCGTCAGCGGCGTGCGCGGCATCCCATCGCCACCCGACGACCGCTTCCAGGCGCTGCACACGCTGGGCATCGAGCGCCTCATCGCGGTACAGGATGCGTTGGGCGGTGATCCACGCGCCCATCCGGGTGGCGTCGATGGTGATCCTGGCCGCCGATCCGAGCTGCGCGACGGTGGCCAGCAGCTGCCCGTAGTAATGCTCCCAGGCCGCCGAGGTGCGCTCCAGGAGCCGAGCCACGACCGCACCAGGATCGTCGCCGACGACGTCGAGCCAACCGAGCGAGGCGGGATCCGCGATCCCGTTGCGGCCCTGGGAGAGCCGGGCACGGTCGATGTCGAATCCGATCCGGGCGTCGTGGGCGCGCAGTCCCCGCAGTACCCGCCAGATGTGGTTGTAGGCCGAGGTGGCGAGCTGTTCCTGGTCGTCGCCGTCGGGCCGCAGCACCAGGGGAACCACGATCGTGCCGACGGTCTTTCCTGGGTGTGTGCGCAGTGCGCGACCGATGGCCTGGATGATGCCGACCTGGCTGGTGCGCGGATCGGCGAACAGCACCGCATCCACGGCGGGCACGTCGATGCCTTCTCGCAGACACTGCGAGGAGGTGACTACGGTGACGGCACCGCTGGTTTCGTCTGCCAGCTGGCCGAGGATCTGGCGACGTCGTGCGTCTGGCATCGAGCCGTCAACGGCGTAGCTGCGGACCGGGATGGTTCCGATAGCGCCGAGCTCGTTGACTCGCTCGGCGAAGGCGTGTGCGGCGGCGACGCGGTTGTGGAAGGTCAGGATTCGCCGCAGCCCGTAGCGGCCCACGACGTCGGCAAGCGCTGCCAGGGCGGCCGTCTCAGGTGGCTCGGTCCCCGAGCCCTCCGAGATCGTGGCGGGGGTGGTCACCACGACGCGGTAGTCGGCGAGCATTCCGTCGGCGATGGCTTCCCCGACGCTGAGGGTGTGGGCGACCGGCCCGAAGAGTCGCGGGTCGTCCATGGAGCGGATGTGGTCGACGGCCCCGGTCCAGTCGTCGAGGGGATCGACGACCGACAGATTGCCCATCACGACCGGGGTGGCGGTGGTGAACAGCCGCCGCCGTGCCCGAACTCCATGCTCGGCCAGCACCGGCAGGAAACGCGGATTCGTCCGGCCCGCCAGATGATGGGCTTCATCGGCGACGAGCAGATCGAAGGCCTGGCAGCGATCGGTCAACCGCAGCGCCTCGGCCAGGACCGGAGCCGAATGGTAGGTCGAGACGACCACGGAGACCGTGTCGTTGGCCGCGGCCCAGTCCAGGAATCGGGCCACCACGTCGGGGCGGGTGGTAACCGTCCCGTCGACGTCGTGGCGCCCACCGAACGGGTCGATGCCATCGACACCGATCTCGGCGCGCCCCACCGCGGTCGTCGGGTCGCTGCACACCGCCAGAGTCGGCAGCGCCCCGAGCGCGAACCGCCACTCGTCCAGAGTCTGAGCGACCAGAGCGATGCTGGGAGTGAACACCACCACGACCCGAGCGTTGAGGCGCTGCGCGAGCCAGGGACCGAGCAGCGTCTTGCCCGTGCCGCACGCCATCCGCAATTGCGCACGCTGCGCACCGCCGGCGTATACCTCGGCCACGGCGTCGAGTGCACGCATCTGGTGTGGCCTTGGGGCCGGTCCACACAGCGGGGGGGCCTGATCGACGTCAGCGAGCACGGTCATGCCGCCACCTCGCCGGTAGCCGCGGCCCGCAGCTTGCTCAGCGCCGCCTCCACGACGGCAACCACTCTGTCGGAGGCAACCTTTCGGGTGGCCGCCACCTGAGCTAGCGGGGCGGGTATGCCGGTGTCGAGGCCGAACATTTCGCGCACGACCGAACATTCGCGGTCCGTGAGTACGGCCAGTAGATCACTGACGCGCCGCGGTGTGCGCAGCGCCGCGACGTCGCCGGGATCCGGTGCGGCCAAGGTAGCGCCGATGCTGACGGCAGCCCCGGGTGCCAGTGGTGCATCCAGCGAGTAGGCCGGCGCGATCATGCCCTGCCACTGACTCAGCGCCCGGACAGTGGTGCCCATGGCGGAGGCGATCTCGGCAGGTGTGGGTATGCGACCGAGTTCTGTTGCAAGATACTGGCGTTCGGTCAGCATCGTCGTGCACTGCTCCCGGTCGGCGGCATCCAGGGTGGCGGGGCTGGCGGCGGTGACCGCACGCTGCTGGAAATTGCGGATCCACCACGAGGCGTAGGTGGAGAACTTGTAGCCCTGGGTGTAGTCGAACTTCTGCACGGCCCGGATGACTCCGAGCACACCCTCGTTCGTCAGATCCTCGATGGTGAGGCCACCGGTGGCGGCGACGGCGGCACGCCGGCGCGCGTACCAGGCGGCCAGCCGGATGTTGGCCGTGACGAACTGGGTGAACGCCGCCTTTCCCTCGGCCGCAACCTCGAGTAGCTCGGCCTTACGGGGGCCGACTGCGCCGTGGTCGAGCAGATGGCCCGCATACAACCCTGCCTCGATCGATTTCGCGAGCTCGACTTCTACCTCTGCGCTCAGCACCGGTACCTCGGCGGGCGGATCAATCTGGTGGCTCTGTATCAGAGATGTGGTCATCACAACGACGCTCCCTCAATGCCTTCCGTTGTCCGTGCCCGCTTTCGGGCACCAGGGGTGGCCGTGGCCGTGCACGTGGGTGTCCTCGCAGCGCTGGTGGTTCTCACCACAGCAGCACTCGGTGCACACGACGTAGAGCAGTCCCCGTGCACAGGTCACGCCTACGTCGGCGACGACGAAATGTGTTGTCTGGAAATCGGCGTCGTCGGGCTCGCAGTCGCAACGCTGGTAGATCTCGACGACGCCGTGTCGACCGCGGACGGTCTGTGACTCCGCGGCAGTGGGTAGCGCGGGACGAATGATCGCAGCGCTCATCACATCTCCCCTGTGGTTGCGGCGCGCCCGATGCCGCACCGAAGGCAGTAGCGGTCCCCGTCGCGGTCACCGCGGGTGTCCTCGACGTAGCGGTCTCCGGGCAGAATCGCGCTCAAGCAGTCGGGGCGGTAGTCGAGGTTGGGCTCCGGGACGATGCGCATTCCGGTGTAGGAGCGGGCAACCTTGGCCACCGCCCAGCCCGCTGCGTCCTCTCTGGTCGGCAGCGGCTCCGGCGAGGTATCGGTGACGATGTCTCCGGTCAGGAAGTCGACGCGGTAACCGAGTAGAGGTTTGGCGCAGCGGCACTGCGAACGCACGGCGGCGGTACGGATGACCAATGCCGATGTCTTGGGGATGGTGATATCGGTGGGCATGCGCCTCACCGCCTTTCGACGAGTCGTGACGATCGATGGTCGCAACTATACACCCGGTCCGGTGTATTACGCAGCGTTGGTGTGACGCCTTTGTTGAACTCGCGCGTTCTCACCACCGGCGGCCCGCAGTGCACGCCGCAACCGCGCGGCATAGCTGTCCTTGGTCAGCGGCGGAATGTGTGCCGCGGCCAGCTCCCGCAACGAGAACTCCGGATGATCGACACGCAGCTGCAACACCTGCAACGCCTCCTCGGTGGTCGCGCTGCGGCGGGGCCGTCGGGACAAGGTGGCGATCGCCTCGACGGCGATCGCCACGGCGCGCGCGGCTCCCCGTTCGCGACGCTGCTGGTTGGCTGCGCCCAGCGCAGCCACGTTGCTCGCCGATTGCCGGGGCACCTCCGGCGCCACGACAGCGCAATCGGATCGCCGGCGCGGCGCCGGGGGTGGTGGAGTTGGCGGGATCAGACGGGTGAATCCGTGCGCGAACCAACTGCATTGGGTATTGCGGATGTAACCGCATGCGGGCTGGCGATGACGAGGGCACCCGGCCCGGTACCGGGTGACCGCGGCCAGCAGTGAGGGGTGGGCCTTCACGGACAGTTGGATGTGCCCGGAGACCGTTCCCGGCGTGGACACCAGCCGCGTGTGCACGCCACTGTGGGCGCCCGTCAACGCCGCGGCGATGTCCGCGAGCTCCTCGCCGGTGAGCACCTCACGTGGGGCGCTCGGACCGTCGAGGTGCGCCGCCGTGGTCACGTGCACCACCACCGCGGCGCCCTGGCCGCCGACGTCGGGCACGAAGATGAACCGTCGATCGGCCACGGCCGGCAGTGCGATGCCCTGGGGCTGCACCAGCGCATCGCGCGACTGCTCGGTCTGGTAGAGCCAGGCCAGCCCGGCCGCCAAGGTGGGCGTGACCGCCGCGGCGCGTTCCTGACGGGTGTAGGTGTTCATCGGCGTTGCCTTTCTCTTCTCTGTCGGGCCAGGCGTGCTGCCGGCTCAACCCACTGCGGTGGCTCGTCGCACCGGCTTGCTGACCAGAGGTATATGCCGGGCGCGAGGACATTCCGGTCACCGAGATGCGGCGGGTTTCCTCGCTGAAATTACGGCCACGAGCCCCGAGAACCAAGGCGATTCGCACCCTCCCTAGCAAATGCACCTCACGACCCGCTGTCGCTCCGGTTTTCCAGGTCGTTGGTCGAGATTCCCGCAACGTGTCGTCTCTTTTCCCACGACGAGCCGGAACAGCCGGAACGAGCCGAAAATGCCGCAAGACACCAGATAGACATGGGTAATGACTGTTCCGGCCCTACCAGGATCGCTGCTCACACTGTTCCGGCTATCCTCCGGAATGCGCCACGAGACCCGCTACCGTTACAATTTCGTGATCTGTGGTGCGGGCACGAAAAAACCCGCTATCGTGCAATACCGATAGCGGTCAGCAACCTACATTCGTGGGTTGCTCGACGTGCTCCTGTCTTAGTTGGAGAACTCGGAGTAGGAGAAGTTCAACAGGGTGATCGACTGGAACTCCCAGCCTTCGGCCTCACCGTCCATGTATTCGCCGGCGATCACGTCGCCCAGGACGTCCAGAGCCGGCTCGTCGCCGCCGTTGAGCCAGGCGTCCAACACTTCGGCCACCCCTTCGGCCGACATGTCGAACCTGAAGTCACGCGGCCGAACGCTGGTCTTCGGGGAGTCGTTCTTGGGGCCGGCCACCCCCTTGAACCGGAACTTGGCGCCATGGGCGCGGAACCGTTTCTCGCGGCGCGACTTGAGTTGGGCGCGGCGATACGCCGATGAGGCACGCAGTGCGGCACTGGCCTGATCTAGCGCACCCTTGGCGTCCGGGTTGGGCTTGTTCTGGCCGCGCAGCCACCGGTACACGCTGCTGGCCGAGCGGCCGGCGATCGCGGCGACGGCTTTGACACCGCCGAGCTCGCTGACCTGGGCGCGCAGATTTCGCGGGGTGGCCGGCAGCGCGGTGTTGGACAGGGCTTCACCGATATTGCTGGTGGGTTTATGTAGGGCCACGGCTCACCCCTTTTCGCGCGCCGGCAGGACGGTGCGTCATAGGTTCTTCAGGTTCTTCGGGAGGGCGGCGTTGAAGTCGGTGATGGCGCGCCGGGCCGCGGCGTCGACGACGACGTCGGTGATCGCGTGGCTGCGCGACAGGTCCCAGTGACCGAGCCCGATTCCCAGCGGCATCGGTTCGGGTTTGGCGGCCGTCGGATCGGATTCATCGCTGGTGTAGAGCAATTCGTCGGTGAACACCCCGACCGGGTAGCGGCCGGTGGTGTCGGCGATCTTCCGGATTTTGCGGTGCAGATCGACGTTGGCTTCGGCCTGGATGGTGGCCCGCCAGTCTGGCCGGTGCCACGGTGTCAGCGGTTGTCCCTTGTCGTCGCAGTCACCGCTGTAGGCCAGCCGTCCGATGAACCCGCGGTAGACCGCCTTGATCGCGCCGCGTTCGGCCAACGCGTTGATGTCGGTGGGGTGCTCGTCGAGATGTTCCTCCAGGGCTAGCCGAGCCGTGTTGATGTGCTTGCCCCACGTCTCCCACAGCCTCCGGGTCACCGACCAGGTGTAGGCCTCGTGGACTTCGACGGGCCAATCCAACTCCTTGGCAACGTATTTCAGTGTGGCGGTGGTGAACCAGCCGGTGGTGGCGTCGCGGCCGCGGGCCAGGGCCATGATGTCGGGCAGCATCGCGTGGCCACCGCCGTCGGCGATGTAGCCGGGGTACTGCTGCGCACCGACGGTCGCCCGCCACAAGCCCACCACCTTGGGGTCGAACTCGACTGCGTCGAGGTGATGCTCGGGCTCGCCGATCCCGACGACCGCCTTCTGGATGGCGGTGAGGTAGTTGGCGCGCATGTCGTAGCCGTGGATGTGGCTATGGGCCTGTTCATCTGCGCTCAGCGGACGCACCCACGTCATGGCGCCGGCGGCCAGGCGGCCCGCGGCCTTGCGGAAGGGTTCGGGCGGGATCACCAGTTCGGTCGGGGTGAGCGCCCGCCCGCCGGGTGGGTGTAGCCGCTCGTAGAGCCGGCGACCGGTCACCGCCCCGGAGGAGGAGTACGTGGTGCCCAGCAGTTCGGCCACCCGGTGCAGCCGGTAGGCCAGATCGACGGGTTCTTCGGTGCCGTCCAATAGTCCCGACTGCGGATCGGTGACGCTCACCGCGGGGAGCAGCACGAACTCGGCGGACAGGTTGCCGCGCCACACCTTCGTCCAAATCCGCAGTGTGCCTGCCTTGCTGGTCTGATATCCGGCGTCCAGGGTGGCCTTCATCAGATCCGCACCCGCGGCGGCCACGACCTCGATTGGGTTGGGCTCGTCGGTCAGGTCGGGCAGGGTGACCCCCAACTTGGCCAAGGCGGCCTCGGTGAGCAGCAGCTGCGGCGCATCGGGAAGCGAACGGCCCCCACCGAATCCGAGCCGCAGCGCCCCCGCTAGCTCCACCAAGTCACCGAGATGGGCGATGGTGAGGTCGGGTCCCAGCGCGATCGGGACGACATCGCCGTCGGGCAGCACCATGGCGTCCTCGGTGATCGTCGCCGAGGCGTAGAGCCAACGCGTCTCCTCCCCGCCAGCGGTGACCAGCGGCCGCAACGCCACCGGGGCGGGATCCTCGCTCGAGGTGGCACCGTCCGCGGCCGGCGCCGACTGCTCCTCCTCGCCCTGCGGCTGCGCCACCTTGGCACCGGCGAGGTCCTCGACGACGACATCCCCACCGGCATCTGCGGTGTCGCCCTCGCGGCCATCGGGCGCTGGTTCCTCGACCGGGCGCCCCTCAACCTCGGCGGCACTGCTGGCCGCGGGCTGATCATGCTTGCCAGGAACGACGCTCAACGTCGGCACAGTGAGCCCCAGATCGAGCATTTCCTGGGTCATGGACTCATCTCCCCTCACAGTGGCGTCGCCCGCTGGCGCGCCGGGATCGGTGTCATCATCGGTGGTCTCTTCGTCGATCGGGGTGGGCACGATCCGCGGCCGAGAACGCCACGGCGGCAGCGGCAATTGCGGCCTGGGCTGCCCGGCATCGTCGCCGTCGATGCCGTCATCGCCGTAGAACTCCGTCAGCGGGACCGGCCACACCGAGGTCAGCACCCCGGCGACCCGGATGCGGCTACGCCGGGTGCCGTCACCTTCCAGACCCAGCCAACCGCGCCGACCCAGCGACGAGGTGATCGTGGCCGCCGTGGCGGTGAAGTGCTCCCCCACCCTCGCCGTCAGCGCAGCCATCGTCGCCAGGGTTTCCCGCGGAAACAGGTACAACATGCGATCAGCGGAATCGACGACACCGACATGGTTTCCGCGCGGCGACCAGGCCTGGGTGCCTGATTCAGAACGCGCCCCCCGAGATACCCACCCGAACGCGCGCGCCACCTCGGCGTCATCGGCGGGCCCACCGATGCCCGCGACCGGAACCTCCCCGCTGCCGCGGTCGGTGGCATGCCCGGCGCCGCTGGTCATGGCTTCGCGGATCAGCGACAACAGCTGCTCGGCGCCGTCACCGACGCTGTGGTCCTGGGCGCGCAGCTGGGCCGCCAACCCGCCCATCGCCCACTGCCAGATCTGATCGGCCCGCTCGATGCTGATCGCCCCGCGGTCGATGAGGAATTGGACCAGCACCGACCAGCCAACGGTGATGTCGGCGGCGATGGCCACCAACCGCCCCGCCAAACCCTCGGTGTGCGGTAGCGACGCGCAGAACTGCTGCCAGGCCACCGTCGCCGCGCCGGCGCCGTAGCGTTGCGCCGCGGCGATCTTCGCGTCATGGTCAGCGGCCAGCCACTGCACGAACGACGCGCCGAGCTGCGCACGCCAGGACCGCGATCCCGCCGACTCCAGGTGCGACCACACCGACACCGGGTCAGACACCACGTCACGGTTGATCGCCAAAGTCAGGGTGCGGGTGGCGCTGGACCCCACCGAGCCGACCTCCCCGGTGGTCACCAAACCGCACCGCGGTGGGCCGCTGCTACGCCGGATCTGACCCCGGGTCGTCGACACCGAACGCTCCTGGCCATTCCAGAACAGCGTGTGCAGCGCGTTGACGCGTTCCTGGGCGGTGCGGCCCTTGAACTCGTCGACGAGCATGAGCGAGTCCTTGGCCGAGTGCATCAGCAGCGCAAGCGCGCGCATCGAATCGTCCATCTTGTCCCCGCCAGTGAACAGGCTGGTGTGGCCATGCTCGTGGAAAGCCGTTGACGTCCAGGACATCCCGCATACCCGGGCCACGACAGTCTTGCCGGTTCCCGGAGCGCCCATCAGGTGGATCGATCCGCGGGGCTTGCCCAAGAAGGTGCGGAAGGCATAGCCGATGATCGGGGCGGCAACGTCGGCGGGCAGCATCGTCAACAACGGGTCCAGGCCGTGGGTGACCGCATGGGCCAGCAGATCGGTGTTGCCGGTATCGACCGGGCGTTCCATCGCCATCGGGGCGAAGCGCGCCGGCAGATTCAGCGTCACCTCCCCCATCAGCTCGCCGCTGTCGCCGATCGCGCCACCGGGATGCACGTAGATCGCCGATCCTTTGGACTCGCGCCATCCGGTGGCTGCGAACGCCGGTGTGGTGCTGCGGATCCCGGACACTGCGATCGCCGCGGCCCGCGCCTTGGCCCGCCCATTGGGGGTCTCGTTGGCGATCACCCCGGCCCACGGCAGCAGATCCGGCCAGCCCGGGGTGTGGAAATCCTCGGCGGCGATCGTCACCGAGGCCGTCTCGTAGGCGAACCCATCGATGCTGTTCTTGTCGGTCACGAAGTGTCCAGAGTCGTCGATGATGCGCCTACGCAGCTCGATCAGCCACGATCCCGGGATGCGCGGTGCGGCAGGGTCTTCGGCCAAATCTTGATAGGTGATCTTGCGGACCCGAACCTCGCACGTCCAGATCACGTCATACCAGCGCTGGGCTGTCTCACCGCTCTTGCCGCGCGTGATGCGCACCTGGACGGTCTGCCCGTGTCGGTGTGCGTAGACCGCTGCCCGGTTCGGGGCGCCGTCATCATCGCCGCCGCGGCCGCCGCGGCGCACCGTGGGCGCCACCGTCAGGGGGGCAGGGCCAGGCGCGGGCGTCGGCGCGGTCGGGTCCGCCGGCGCGGTGAGTTGGCGGACCGGATCGATCGCCACGAGGTCACCGATCGCGCGGCCGGCGGCGAAATGCTGACCGAGGTCCATTCCCACCGCCGACTCCACCACCGTGACCGTGATCGACGGCGCGCTCGCGGCGATCAGATCACGGACGCGCACCGCGCGCCGGTATCCAGCCTCGGTGCGGTCGGCGACGACGACGAGGCTCGGCGTCTGAAGCTGCACGACGTGTTCGATCCCGAACGCATCCCACCCGCCGAGGGCACACGTGGCGGCGATCTGGTGGTCGGCGATCAGGTGCGCATCGGCCTCGCTGCCCAGGATCCAGACCGGCTCCCCCGCTTTGACGGCCGCGGCGATCTCCGGGAGGCGATACAGGTGGGTGCCGAACTCGCCGGTAGCCCATCGCGTCGTGGCGGGGTTCCACTTGCGCAACCGCGGGGCACCGGTGTCGGCGTAGACCACCTGGCCGAGGCGATCACCAGCTGCCGAGAGGTACGTGAAGGTGTTCGAGGCGGCGTCGCCGACACGGGTTGGCGACGGAGAAGGCTTACCCGCCAACGAATTTGGAGCATCAGGGGCGGTCAAGTCGGCTGCGGTCAGGCCCACGGCGGACAGGATCTCAGGCTGCGGGCAACCCACCGTGCAGTGCACCTCGACGGTGCCAGAGACAGTGTTGAGGCGAACGCTAAGCGTGGGGACGTCGTCACCGTGAAGTGGGCAGGCAAACAGCGTGCGGTCGCCCGTGGGGCGGCCCGCGCCGACGCCAGCAGTGAACGCGGCGAGTACACGCGTCACGCTTGACGAGCCATCAGGGTAGCCACTACCCTGAGACGCAGTTTCAGACAACTGTCGTCCCTCTCCGGGATTCTCGGAAGACGAAGCGCCAACTTCGACTTCCAGTTCTTTGCAATCACTCCTTCGCCAAAAGGGGTTGATTGCTGTCTGTCTACAGGTGGGTCACCCGCGGGGCGGGGTCGCCGTCCCCCTCTCTGCTCGATGCCATTTCGTGTCTTTCTCGTTGTAGTTCCGTGGCAGTGCATCATGCAGACACTCAGCTAGCAATCTAACACGCCGTAGTGCCCAAGATAAGACGATTCGTCTACCATAGGGAACATCTTTGGGGGCTCGCAAGGGACACGACGTGAGTAGCCGTTCTGACCAGCACAATTTGCCCCGAATGGGATCGAGAATTCAATCGCCTTCACCGCCACAGGTATATGCCCGTGTCGCCGGCGATTCGGTCACCTGAGCACAAGAAAATCTTCAACGAGTCAGATCGCCGCTGTTCGGCCGATAATTGATGCCCTCAGCAGGCGTGGTGAAACGCGACGTTATGCCGACGCGGCGGCCGGCTGAGACTCCAGCTCGTTGAGGCGCTGCCGCAGCACGCGAATCGCACCCCGCCGGTAGGCATCCTGAAGCACCACGACCTCAACGCCGAACGTGTCGGCCAGAGTCTGAGCACGCTCGTCATCGAGATCGATCAGACCCTGCTCGAGCTTGGCCAACGTCTTGAACGGAACGCCGAGATGCTTGGCCAGGGACCGCTGGCTGAAACCGGCCAGACTGCGGAGGTCGCCCAGGGTCCGTTCGCCTTCCGGCGTGTCAACGAATTCCGACGTCGACACGCCCATGGCATCGGCGACCCGGCGCAACAGTTCCGGGGTCGGGCTGGCCTGCCCGCTCTCCCACCGGGACAGCACAGAGCCGGCGATGTCGGCGCGAACGCCCAGTTCAGCAATCGAAAGATTCGCCTCACGGCGTAGACGCGAAAGGTCGCTACGGTTGAAGCCGCGGACTGGTGGCTGCAACATCACCACGCCTCCTTCGCTGCGAGCATCTTGAATGCCCCTTGGGTAAGGATACTCGACCCCCTGCGTCCAGCAGGATAACTTGCTGTGATCGCCGGACGGGTGTCACGATCGACGGGAAATGAACGACTCGCAACGGCAAGACGACCGGCGTGAAAAGCCTGTACCCAGTAGTGTTCTGCGCGGTTTCGACCGCAACGAATTTGCGTGCGCGCGTAAGAACGCGAATCTAACGGTCCAGGAGTTGGGCAAGCAAGCCGGCGTCGATCGGGCTGCGATACACCGATGGGAAAGCGGCGAGTGTCTACCACTGGTGGACTCCCTGAGTCTGGCCGCTGCGGCTCTCGGCACCTCGATCGATCGCTTCCTGACCGTGCCGGAGTCGGAGAGAACCCTCGCTGATCTGCGAATTGTTGCCGGTTTGACTCAGGCGCTGCTCGCGGAACGAACAGGGATATCCCGCCGAGTGGTGGGCGCGTTCGAACGCGGCCGCGGCCAGCTGGACGCCCAGCGCGTATCGGCGTTGGCCGACGCCCTGAAGGTGTCTGAGGAAACGATTCGCGGTGCGCATTCTCGATCATTCGCCGGCGAGTAAGGCTGCGCGTAAATCTTCGGCCGGATAGCGCTTCATGTATTCCACCAATGCCGATTCCACGACATCTGATTGCGTTACCCCAATATTTGCTAGCTTTAAGCAGTAATCGTTGAAATCCGTGTGAATTGACGGCCGGAGGCGCGGCCCGATCTGGATGCGGCGCTGCGACACACGCGAAGGCGTCAGACTGTCGGGCAGGGCCGATGCTCGCCGGCGCCCGCGTGTTGACACCTTGGGCGTAGCCGGCGCCGCTGCTTCTGTGCGGTGCTGCTCCGGTTCGGCGTCGGAGTCGAGCTCCTCGTCAGTACCGGTGTCGTCATCGACCTCGACCTCCACCTCGGGATTCGGGTCAGGATCGGCGTCGGCCGGCGGAGCGGCTGGCATCTGTGGCGCGGTGCCATTGGACGGCTGCGGTGCCATGGCGACGACGGTGTCCGGCTCTGGGCTGATTCTCCCCGCGGCCTCTCGCGCGTCCTCACGCGTTCGCGTAGAGACCGTGCCCAGCCCTGGCTTCCTAGACATGGACCGGCATCCTCTCGTCGATGAGTTTGGCGATGCGTCGGTAATCGGCCGCCGTCTCCGTCTCGGGCGCATAGAACACCACCGGCTCGCGGCGGTTCTTGGCCTCCGCAACACGGACTGTCTGGCTGACCTCCCCCAGGTACTCGGAGCTCCAGTCGGCTTCCAGATTGCGTCGGACGTCCTTGGCGACCAACGTGCGGCCATCGAAGATCGTCGACACGACGTAGTCGATGTTGACGCGCGGATTGAGTCCCTCGCGGGTCTCCTGTACCGAGCGCTGCAACTCGATCAGCGCCTTGATCTCATCTGGACCCGGCTTGACCGTGGCCAAGACCGAGTCGGCTGCCGCCAAAGCGGCGACGGTCAATTCGCCGAGATTGGGCGGACAGTCGATGATCACGACGTCGAAGTCGAGTTCGGAAACCTGTCGACTGAAACGTGTGTAGCCACTCGGGCCGAGTCCATAGCGCTCCAAGCGGCGCATCGCGCGGTGTGCCGCACCGACGGAAACTCCCCATTTGCTCTCAATGAGGGCATCAGCCAGCGGGACGCGATCCTCTTCAATGTCGATGAGGACCTCGAACATCGACACGTCGTCAGGGCCCATTTCGACCGCCAAACCCTCAGTGGCGTTGGCCTGGGGATCCAGGTCTAGCAACGCAACCCGCTGTCCGAGCTCAGCGATACAGACCGCCAGGTTGATCGCGGTTGTCGTCTTCCCGACGCCACCCTTCTGCATCGCTACAGCAAGCACTCTCGGGCGGGTGATGGGGGCGTCAAGCATTCTGTGATGGTACCTGCTATCACACTCACTGTCCATTGAGTTAGCCAAACGACACGCCGGACAACACACATAACCACACAACGGTGTGCAACTCCGCTAGTGCGTAAGTGAGACGACTGGCCAGTGTGATGAGTGACAGTCTCACACACCACACCAAGAACTACTGCAACAGTGACGAAGAGTGTTACGACGACTGTTAACAAGGTAACGAATCTGTGCGCGTTACGGCCAACAGCAATGCTAACGATCTGCGCTAACAAAGGCGGTGGCATAAATGTGCGTATGCCTGTGAGCGAAACTGTTAACCCGACCTGTTAACACGATGTGTTAACAGCGCCAGATTGTCGCCATCGCTTGCATACCGCCAAAATTTCCACCGAGTCCAGCCGAGACGCAACCGCACGAATTTTCCGGCCACCGGTCGGTATCGGACGCGCCGTGCGCCACACCAGACCACCGCGCGGGATCGAGTGGCGCACACCGACGGCATCGTCACCCAAGGCGCGGCCACCCGGCGCGCCGCCGACTGCCGACCACCGGTACTCGAACCCGGCCACCCGCTCCGCAAGCCCCACCGCCGCTACTCGCACCCGACCGCCATGAGCAGCAGTGGCGTGCGCAATGGCGCGCTGGTCCACGTCGCCGGTGCGCCACAAACCCGCCCACGCGTGTGGGGACGACCTCGACCCCCGGCCACCCCGGCCAGACGGCACGCCACCGCGCTCGGGCCGTCCGCCAGGCCGAGAATCCGCCAAAGCAGACCAGCCACGCACACGACACCCGCACGACAGCTGGCGTGTACACGACCGCGGGCCACTCGGCGCACCCAGCCGCACGACCCGCAGCCACACTGACCGAGCACGCCAAGGCAGCCACAACCCCGCTGGCAGAACCGCGCCCGGCGCGATTACGCCCAACCTCGTCGGCCGCTCCAGGATGATCTGAGCCATGACCGCTCTGACCCGCCACGGCACTGAAGTGAGCTCGGTGTTCAGTCTGGTCGGCCACGACGAGAACGACTTGACCGCTGCTCTGGGGTTCGCGTTCGCGCGGTGCCCCAGGTTGTGCGAAGCGGTGCTGCAGCGCGTGTGGCCGCCCGCCGTGGCGCCCGCCGGTGATGACCTAACTCTTGCCCTGGAGGTCCGCGGCGAGGACGGGCGTACGGACCTGGAGGTGCGCACGTCGGGCGCCTTGGTGATCTTCGAGGCGAAACGCGGCTGGCTGCTGCCCACCCGGTCCCAGTTGGGCAAGTACGCCGGGCGGGTTGCACAGCACCCCAACCGCGGCGTCCTCGTCACGCTCTCGCAGGCATCGCATGAGTTGGCCCGGGCGAGCCTTCCCTCCGCAGTCGACGGTGTCCCCGTCGTTCATCTGCCGTGGCGCGACGTCCTGACCGACATCTCGAAAGCACGCCGCTCGTGTCGCGGCCGAGAACGTCTATGGCTCGATGAGCTACAGAACTATTTGAGAGGTGTGATCCGGGTGCGATCGGTGGCCGACAGCATGACCTACTGCGTGGTGTTGAACAACGCCAGACCAGGCGGCGGCGGTGCCCACACCTTCCGTGAGTTCGTCACCGACGAGCACTGCTACTTCCATCCCTATGGTGTCAACAGGTGGCCGACCGAGCCCCCGAACTTCATGGCCTTCCGCTGGGAGGGAGCGGTGCAGCGCATCCATCGCGTGGTTCACGCCGAAGTGGTGCCCTCGCTCCTCGACCGGTGGCCAGACGTCCCCGCGAACCAGGTCACGGTCGGCCAGCACGCGATCTATGACCTTGGGCCGCGGTTACCACCGATGGAGCCCATTCCCAGTGGGGCGCAGTACCGGGCTGGACGGTTATGGGTCTTGCTCGACCAACTGCAAACGGCTGCCACGCTTGCCGAGGCGCTGGAGGGTACCCGGGCGCTACAGGCCTGAAGAGGCAGGCAGTCGATGTGCCCAGGCGTGGACCCCCGCATTAGCCGGCCGACATCGAACCGCTCGGTGAGCTCACGGCAACGGGCAGCGGTATGTAAGTAAATCCATCGCTCAATGACCTGGCTGCTGCGGTATGTAAGTAAATCCGCGTAACCAAGGTGGACGAACAGCACATCTGGAGCGTTGCGCTCGTCCTGTCCAGATCCGTGCTGGGCTGGCCCGTGCACCCCGTCGAAGTAGCTTCCGACTCATGCAAGTCACTCCGCCGGAAGTGCCCCCCGAGGTACAGCCACCAGTGTCGACGTCGTCATCAACGCCGGCGACCGCCACCACGTCCACCGGGCCGCCCTGCGCGACATGCGGCAGCAGCCCATGCTTGGCGCGCATCCGGGCCGACACCCCGCCGATCGGGTTCATCGACTTCCTCGACCGCACCCTTGCTCGGATCAGCAGCGGTCACTGGACCATCCGCCAGTCCGGACACCTGATCGCGATCACCACGGTCATCATGCTTGCCGCCGCTCTTGCGGGACTGGCCGTCACCGATCGGCTCACCCCGTTGGCCGGGTACGCCCTCCACGCTTCGTGGGGGTGGGCCTACCTGACGGGAGGCGGAGTCATCGCCGGCGGCGGATACGCCGTTCGCCGCATCCGCCGCCGCTCCACACCTAGAGGGTGAGGTGGTGGTCCGCCCGCTACACCGCGGCGGGGACCTCGTCGGGCTCGTGGCCGAGGACTTTCTTGGCAGCGGCCTGGATGCGACCCACGGCCTCGTGATTCATGTCGGTCTTGCGGCCGATCTCACGCATGGTCAGCTCGCGCGGATCCTCGTAGGTGAATTCCAGAACCTTGACCACGTCCGGCACCGGCTGGGTGGTCATCCCGCGCTCCTTGATCTCCATCGCCACGGCCTCCCAACGCTCTTGAGGTTCAACGGCCTCGACCGAACCGGCCGGCACCTCCTCCTGCGCCATGAGCCATGGCGAGGACTGGTCGTGTGTGGTGAGTTCGTGAGCATGGCGCAGAACCGAGAGCCGGGCCAGCATCCTGTCGCGCATGTGCGCGTCATCGGCGACGTTGGCGGCCAGGAGCGCCCGCTGCAGACGCGCTTCGCGTGACCAGCGCCAGCGGCGGGGCAGGGACAGCTGGGCGGCGCGGAAGGCGGCGCGGTCGCGGGTGCGCTGGAGGGCATCGCGTTCGTCATCGGCCAGACCCAGGCGCGAGAGCAGCCGCTCTCGCATCTCATGACCGACGCGGGCGAGAACCCCGGTGCGGTGGTGGCGCGTACGCAACTCGAGCCCCAAGGCCAGGTGCAGCATGATCGTCCCGAGGAGGGGTCCGAGGATGACGCGACCAAGCCCCTCTTCGAAGTTGGACATCTTCCAGGCCATGTAGGCGCTGACCGCGCACATCCCCCACACGACCAAGCGAAACGAACCGGGCCGCCCAGTGCGTCGCACGTTGGCAGCCATTCCGGCGCCGGAGACGACCAACGCCATCTCCGCGACGGTGAACATGATGTAGCGCTCGCCGTAGGCGGTGGGGATGTGGAGCACCTCGGCGAAGAACCGCCATGAGGTGTTCAAGCTGACCGTCAAGCTGGCCAGCGCCACGAAGTAGCACGCGAAAGTGATCCACGGCGCCCGTTCAGGTGGCTGCTGCGTCGTGGCTGCGGGTGCAACATGAGGCGCCGCCTGGTGGGGTTGCCGGGTGCTGGGCCCGGGGTCGGACTCGGTCTTCGTGGGCAACTGTGTCGGCTCAGCGAGAACGGTCATCGTGCGCTCCGTCGATTGAGGGCAGTGGTTGTGTCACACAACGCGAATGGGCCAACGGCGGCCACACCGGTACTATACCGGGTTTAGTGCTCGTTGTCTGTACGGGACAACGCCTTCCTAAGCCCGGCCGGGGTGAGATCGGCTTCGGACTGCAGTTCGGTCCACGTCGCACCAGCCTCTTTGGCTTGACGAATGGCCTTATCCCGCAATGCAAGATGGTGTGAACGGTCGTCATCGAGCCGAGCAAGCTCGCTGGCTTCGGCGCGAACACGCCGCAATGCGGCCGACTTCTGGGATGCCATAACCCCGACGACTTTACCCGGTGTAGTGCCGATGGGGCGACCGAACACGCATCGGGGCCGCCGCCGCCGCCGCCGACGACGGTGTCGACGTCAGCCGACCACACGGGCATTCAGGAAGTCCGGAAACGACAGGGAAGTCACCCGCTGGGTCCGTTCGCGCCGCCACACATCATGGCAATCCAGCCGATACCGTGCATCGAACGGTGCAATCCGCTCCAAGTAGTCCAGGTAGCTCAGCGAGTGCGCGTCATCATGGCGCCACACGTGGTACCACCACTCCGTCCGAAAGTCGGCGTCGAAGGATGCGAGCCGATCCAGGAAATCGGGGTAGGACAATCCATGTCGCGTGTCGTTGATCCAGACGGTGTACCAGGCAGCGCGGGTCCTGTCGTCGTGTCTGGCCAGCGCCCGCAGGTAGTCCGGAAAGGACAGTGAATTGGCCTCATCGGCCTTCCAGGCCACATACCAGTTGGCGGTGAAATCAGGGTCGAACTTCGCCAGCCGTGTCACGTAGCTTCCCAGCGGCAAGGAGTTGAATTGGTCCTCACGCCAAACGGTTTCCCAGTTCACGGCTTCGGTTCCCGTATCAGTCGAGTCGGCCGAGGTAGCGGGTTTCTTCCTTGGTGGCATCCAACATGACCGGCCGCGCCGGGCCGTCGCCGACGGTCACCGTGACCTGACCGGAGCGCTGATCGAGGCGCACGATGATGTCGGCGTCAGCGGCCGCCGCGACGTCGCCCGCGATGAGCAGCGTTTCGGCGCCGCTGGGATAACTGATCGGAGCGTGATCGCATACCTGGATCGTGCCGACCCGGTTGTTGTCGGACTGCGAGAGCCACAGCCGGCGCGGTTCGGCCAGACGCCGGATCATCGGCCACCACGCCTCGGGCCGACTCGAGCTCACCCGAGCGCTGGCGCCTCCGGCTAGGGCGCGCAGCACCAGCTGCTGGGCCACCCAGATCGGCGCGTCGACGTAAATCCTTGTCAGCATTCCCCGTTCAGCCAACGGCAGCAGTAGCGGATGCCCGGTGGGGGTGGAGCCGATCAGCTGACCGCTGGCCCCGACCGGGATGCGTAGCCCCGCCAGCGCCTCGACGGGGGTGACCGATTGTGGGCTGGTCACGATGCGCTGCTGCGCCGCCCAACTGTGCACACCCAACGGCAGTGTCGCGGTGAGTGCTTCGGCCTGGTCGCCGTATTGGCGAATCAGACCGGGCAACCGATCCGAGCGGCTCGGCCGCGACGTGGAGACGTGGCGCACCCAGGTGCGGGTGTGGACCTGGCCGCGCTTGGGGCCGGGGGTGATCCGGACGATCACTGCCGCCGACACACACCGGTAGGCCCACCACGCGCCGAGGTTGACGTTGGTCAGATCATCGGGGTGCAGCCGGTAGGTGGTGACGAACCCGCTGGGGGTGGCCAGGGTGCCGCGTTCGATCTGAATGTCGTCTGGGTTCAGGCCGGCGGCCAGTGCGGTGTGCGCGGCCCGAAGACTGGCCGCGTCGGCGACCACCGCCAAGCAGTTGGCCTCCCGCAGTCGCCGCGTCACCCGCCGGGTGGCAGCTACCGCGGCGTTGACCGCACCGTCGATGCCCCCGCCGCGGTTGCGGATACCGGGATCGTCCGGGTCGAACCGCAGCCTCAGAATCAGCCAGGAGCGCCGCGCGGTAACGCCCGGCTTCACACCGATGAGCTGGTCATAGGACCCGGCATAAGCCGTGCCGGGGGCGATGCGCCGGCCCCCGGAAGCAAGGTCGATTCCCATCAGGTTGATGTCGTACTGCCACAAGCACTCAGCGACCACATCCATCGGCACGACGTCTTCGGTGATCGCCATTCCGTCGGCGAGCACCGTGGGGGTATGTGGCCGCGCGGTCAACTCCACCGCGGTGATCAACACGTCGCCGTCCCACCGCAGCCCGCACACACCCTCCCGATTAGGCAGCGCCACCTCGACGATCGGAGGTGCAGCAGCCCAAACCTGGGTCGCAGGCTTGGAACTGCGGCCACGCCACCACCGCCACCAGATCACCACCCAGTGCGTCAGGCTGGCGTCCTTGAACGCCACGAACGCGATCAGGAACACCGCCGCCGCGGCCGCGGCCATCCACGGCCATTCCAACCCACGCCACGCCATCACCCCGACAACGACACCGGCGACGACCTCGGCGATGACGATGTTGACCGCCGGCGCATACAGGCGCAGCGGAAATCGTCCACGCTCCTCGCGTGAACCCGCCAGCTTCGATCGCCCCGTAGTGGTGGCACCGGTGAACTTCGTCGGTGAGCCCCCCGCAGACCCCTTCTTGGACACCGCTTTTGCCGGTGCTTTCGCCGGGGCCTTGGTGTGTCGTGTGCTCATCGCTGGGCCCGCCTCAACTTCGACATACCGACGATCCCGCCGACCACCAGCACACAAACCCCCAGCCCGATGAGCGCGGTGTACATCGGGCGCCGGTCCGGTGGTGGCGCGATCATCGGCGCCGCGACCGGCTTGCCCCACGCGTCCTTGGGCAACGGGTCACCGGGGGAGACCGCATAGGTCAACGCGGCGACCGGATCAACGACACCGGCGCCCACCAGGTTGTCGTTGCCGCGGGCGGGATTGTGCGCAGTCTCGGTGATACGCCGAATCACCTGGTGCGCAGTCAGTGTGGGGAATCGGGACCGCACCAACGCAGCCAGGCCGGCCACGACCGGGGCAGCGAAACTGGTGCCGTTGATGGCATCCAGCCCGCCGTTCTTGGCCGGCAAAGCGTTGACCAGTCCGGGACCGTTGGGATCCAGGGAGATGATGTTGACCCCGATGGCAGCCGCCCCCACCCACGGCCCGGCCAATGTCAGTGGGGCTGCGCCTTGCGCCGACAGAGCGGGCTGCCCGTCCTGGCCGAGGGCACCGACACTCAACACGAAGTCGCTGAACCACGACGGGGCGGAGATGGTCACGACCCCACCCCAGTCACGCGGATCCTTGGGCTTGCCAGCGTTGTAGAGCGGGTTCTGTAGGCACTCACCCTGCGTGTTACCGGCCGCGGCGACGATGACGACGTCCTTGACCACCGACGCGTACCACACCGCCGCACCCAAAGAGGTCTGATCAACTGGGCGCAATGCCGAAATGCACGACACCCCACTGATATTGATGACCGTGGCACCCAGATTGGCGGCATGCACGATCGCCCGCGCCAGCGTACGCACGTCACCGGCGGTGGGCGTGGAGTTCGGATCGTCGGGGTTGGCAGGCTTGGCGTCCACGGGCCCGAACAGCTCCGATTCCTGACGGATCGACAAGATCGCCGCAGCGGGAGCTACTCCGGCGAAGGAATCATCCGGAACCGGTTGGGCGGCAATGATTCCGGCCACCATCGTGCCGTGAGCATCGCAATCGTCAAGGCCGTCCCCGCCGGCTATCACGAAGTCCCCTCCAGGCCGCAGATTGGGCAACCGCGGATGCGGCCGCACCCCAGTATCGATGACCGCGACGGTCTGCCCCTCACCGCGGCTGTAACGCCACGCCTCACCGAGGTTGAGGCTGGCCACGGCCGGGTTGACCGCCTTGAAGTCAGCACCAGGGAACACCGCGGCCACCCGGCAGTCGTAGTTCTTCTTGTTCGGCGTCTCCGGTCCCGGCGGCCCATCGGGCGGTACGGCGTCGCGGTTGATCTGCGGCGGCTCGACCGCCCACGCCGACCCCGCGCTGGTGGTGGCCACGGTCACCACCACCATCACCGCCGCGCCCAGCGACAGCGCGACTCGGCCACCCCGCTTGACAATGCTCACCGAATACCCCGCAACGCCCCGTAGACGTCCATAATCCACACCGCCAGGATGGGCAGCACCGCGATCATCGCGACTTCGAGAAGCTCCCCGATCCGTCGCTGCACCTCGTTGAAACGCATATCCGGCAGCACCACACCGGCCACCAAGATCGTGCCGGCGGCGAGCAGAAGGCCCGCGGTCACGACCAGCACCACCCACAGCCGCCCATCGGCCAGCGCCAGCCGCACCAGTGTGGCGGCCACGATGATGGCACCGGTCCCGAGCAGCACCGCAGCTTGGCGGCGATCGGCGCCGGTGCGGGCCCGCCGAAGAATGACCCCGGCGACCAGGACGCTGAACGCGAACGCCATCCAGTACCGGCGATGCCCGGGCTGGGCTGCCAGGGCCGTACCGGCCACCAACAACAGCGCCGCCCCGATGACGATGCCCGTCAGATACTCGTTGGCCGCGGCCGCCCGTTTCTCGAACGCCTCAGCGCCGGGGGCCTTGTACTGCTGGGCTCCACCGGCACCGGCGACGATGAACCGCGGGGACTTATCGGGCTCGTTGAACCCCACCCCCAGCGTCGGCACCGGCGGCAGCGGCACCCGGGCGGCCATCAGGGACAGCTTCGGCGCCGAGAACAGCGCCAGCAGCGCCCCCAACGCCACCCCAGCACCCACGGCCACATAGCCCGTCGACCACAGGCCCCGCACCAACGCCGCCGCCAAGACGATCACGCCGACGGTGATCACCGCGGCCGCCAAAGTCACCGCCCGCCCCAACACCGCCGCCGACACCACCGCCACCGCGACCAACGCGCCCGCACCCAACACCGCGTGGAAGGCACCCCAGCCGCCAGGAACGATCGCCGCTGCACCCACCCCGGCCAGCGGATAGGCACCCAACACCAGCGCGGTCGCCAGGGTCGGATTCTCGAACCGCTCACCAGCGAGCCACGCCGCGCCCAACACCACGGCCGCGGCCACCACCGCGACCGCCGGCGGCACCCACACCGACCGCTCGGCGAGCGCGTACAGCCCGATCAAGACAGCCACCGCCACAAAGCCGATGACCGCGATCGCGCCACCGACCAGACGCGACATCGCCGGATCCCACGCCTTGAACCGGGCATCGGTGATCATCGAGACGGCGTCGGTGACGTCGTCGACCAGCGGCTGGTACTCCTCGCTGCTCAGCGCCCGCAGCAACACCAACCGGGTGCCGTCCTCCACACCGAGCTCGCTCAACGTCTTCGTCGACGGCATCGGTGGAGCCCCGACCTCACCGAAGGTCCACCGCCCAGGCGTCTTGCCGGTGCGGAACACACTGACGTCCTTGCCCTGGTCGTGCAGTTTGTCGCCCAGAACGTGGATGACGTCGAACATCAGCGACCCGATCGGAACCTCGGTGGGCAACACCAAGTCGGTCTGAGTCGCCCCGACCAGGACCGCGGCCCGCAACGTCCGGATCGCCGTGTCGCTGCCCCCCGCCCCGCCAGCCGACCCACTGCCGGCCCCGCTGCTGCCGTTACCGTCGATGCTCATCGCACACCCTCCTCACCCCGCCCAAAAAACGACTCTGAAATACCCCGCCAGAACACGTCGGGCGCCTGTCTCATATCCGAAAATCTATCCAGCCCCACACCGCAGAGTCGAGGCGATTCGAGCCCAGGCAACCAACTGACTGCACGCGAACGTCGTAGGCACACAGCGAACCCACGCACAGACCGTGACGAGGCCCCCGCAACACTCACTGTCGTGCCCCTCACCGGTACCGACCGGATCTAGGCCTCTCTGGTGTGTTTGCCGGTCGCGCTGGGAAAATCAGTGGCGATCAGCTCGGCCAGCTCTTCGAAGGACCGCTTGGTCTTCTTGTCGAGCAGATCGAGGTTCACCTCACCACCTTCAGCCAGGTGGTCGTCGAACGGGATCACGTGCACCGCACGCACATGCGGGCTGAAGTGCTCCTTGAGCTGATCCACGTTGGCGCTGGACTTACCCTGCTTGTTGGTGTTGAGGATCACCACCGCACGCTGCACCAAATGCTGGTGGCCATGAATGAGCAGCCATTCGATGTTCGCCGAAGCCGCCCGCGCCCCGTCCACCGTCATCGACGACACCAGAATCAGCGAGTTGGCGGTATCGAGAACCCCGGCCATCGCCTCGTTGATCAAGCCGGTCCCGCAATCGGTGAAAATCAGACTGTAGTGACGCTGCAGCACCGCCATGACCCGCTCGTACTCCGACTTGGAGAACCGCTCGGACTGAGCCAGATCCCGTTCACCCGCAACGACTTCCAGACCGTGAATGTTCTGTGAAGTGTGATGGCGCACATCACCGTAACGGCTCAGATCCACGTCGGCCAACAGATCCTTGACGGTGGTATTGGTCTGCCGCGGAACCCGACTGACGAGATTGCCAAAGTCAGGATTGCCGTCCAGTGCGACAACACGATCACCCTTGCGCAGCTGGGCGAACACACTGCCCAACGTGACGGTCGTCGTGGTCTTACCGACCCCGCCCTTGAGCGAGACCACACCGATCTTGTAGTCACCGCGGATCGGCTGGCGGATCGACTCCACCATCTCGGCATAGGCAACCTCGGTGGGGGACAACCCAAGGTTCAGCCCGCGGAAAGTCATCCAATACAACCACTTTCGCCAACCGCGACCCGGCGGCAACTTTCGCTTCCCCACCAGATCAAGCCGGTCGGCGTTGAACGTCAACGAATCCTCGTCATCGCCCACCCGCTGGTCGACATAGCGGGAATCGATCGGCTCGTTCATCCAGTCCGGCACCGCCGGCGGCGGCTGGTGCCGATCAGGATCGAAACTCGGCTGCGGCGCCGTCCAATTCGGCTGCGGGGCCGGCTGCGCCGGAGCAACCTCCTCAGTCCAGGCCCGCTCGACCGGCTGCGCGGGCGGAGCCTCAGCGCTGGTGGTCCAGAAGTTCTCCCGGGGGTTGGCCGGCTGCGCGGGCTCGGCCACCGGCGGCGCCGGCGCTACCGGTGGGCCGCTGTAGGACCGTCCGCCCGGAGGGGGCGGCGGCTGCTGCGGCGGGGGACCGTAGCGCTCGGGCGGAGGCGGCGGCTGCTGCGGAGGCGGACCGTAGCGCTCGACCGGCTGACCAGCCGGCCGGGTGGGTGCGAACTGCTGCGGTGGGCCACCGTAGGACTGCTCATTGCGCGGATCACCGCCACCGTAGGGATCACGGCCACCGTAGGGATCACGACCACCGTAGGGGTCGCCACCGTAGCCGGGGTCCTGCCCGTAGGGCTGTCCGCTATGGGGAGGACCGCCAGGAGGCTGTTGCTCACCGCGCTGCTGGGGCTGCCCCTCATCCCCGCCGAACCTCCGCAATGGGCCCGCTCCGCGCCGGGCGCCCTCCGCCGGCTGTCCACCGGTGTCCCCGGCCGCCGGCTGTCCACCGGTGTCACCCTCCGCCGGCGGGAAGAACCGGTCGTAGGAGCCCTGGGAGTCATGATTGATGCTCATGCAGCTAACCGCCCGTCGTCCGCTCAAATGCTGTGCTTTCTGCGAGCGTATAGACCGCCGAAGGCAGAAAGCCAGGCGAGTTTCCTAGTGCCGCACAGCGGAGAACCACGACGCCGAGGGCAACGTCTCGACGATCAGTTCCGTCGAACTCACCAGGCGACCATTGGTACCCGGAGCGAACGTCGACCACATCGTTCCGTCCAACGCCAGGCTGGGCGCAGCGACGATTCGACCGGCGGGTGTGTCGAACACCCCAACCGAGGCCTTCGACAAGATCTGGTTGCCGGGAACGTACTCGATCGCCACGATTTCCGAACGCCACACCTGATCACGGTCGCGCAGCGCCTCGGTGAGAAACCGAGCCGACGGCTCAGCCACACCAGCGTGCAGCAACTCCGTGTAGTAGTCACTGCCCTCAGCCACCCGACGATCGATCGCCGCACCGTCGGCGACCAGCAGATTGATCGGTTCGAAGGTGGCGGGCACCGCCTCTCCGAGAGCACCGAGCACCGGCGCAATCACCTGGGCGATGCTGGTGACCTCGGCCCGGCTGTTGAGGTGCTGAATGGTGATCAGATCGCGGTAACGCATCGCCACCACGTGCAACGCGCCGCGCCGGCACACCGTGAGTCCCAGTTGCGCGCCCTCACGCCAGATCCGGGCAGCGAGCTCGACATCGGGGCGCTGCAACACACGCATCCATTGAGCAACCGTCGCCTCGGTGACCTCACCGCCGGTGATCACACCCTTGTCGCTCAGCGACTCCCGGGCCTCAGCTTCAGCAGCCACGCGGATCTCATCCTCGAAATAGTCCCGCGGCGGCCAGATTTCGAGGACGGTCGGGAATGCACCGACTTTCAGCATGTTCTGCAGCAGCAGCACCTCGTCGAGGTTGAACTCGGCGGAGATGACCGGTGCGTCCATAGTGTCCACAAGCATTCCCTTCCTGAGCAACGGGTTTCAGATATGACGCGGCCCCGACCGGCAAAGAAGGGGGGAGGTCTTTGCGGGCCGGGGCCGGTATCACACACCCCGCGCGACGGGCGCGGAGGTCGATCATCCAAAGGCGAAACGCGCGGCGTTTGCCTTGTTGGTCTGGCCCATGCCTTCACCGGCAGTGCCCGTGGACTGGCCGAGCTGCATGAGAGCGGTGCGCACCTCGAGCGCGGCGTTGTTCCACCGCGCTGCCATCTGCTGGTAGCTGTCGCCGCCGTCACCCTGCCAGGCTTGCTGCAACCGGGTACGCACGGAGGCGTCCATGTCGCTGAGCAGCGCCTCCAGCTTGGAGGATGCACCAGCGATGTTGCCCGCGGCCCCGGCGATCGCCGGGAAATTGTAGCTAATCGAATCAGCCATGAAAGTTGGTTCCCTTCAAAGAATCTGGATGGAGGATGGGGTCACATCGGGGAGATGCCGAAGGTCGCGTGACCAGCCCGAGTCAGGTCGGAGACGTTGGCGTCTTCCTGGCTGTCGTGGGCGACACGCGACTGGAACACTCCGTCGTGGATGTCTTGGAGGACCTTGTCCATCTTGACCGCGGCCTCATTCCAGTGGGTCATCGAGTTCTGGAACGCGACGTTGGCTTCGCCGCCCCAGGCCGAGCCACTAACGTCGCTGACGTAGCCGCTGATGGAGTGCATCAGAGACCGGATCTGCGAGGAGGTGCTGTCCATGTGCGCGACAGCGACCTGCATCTGTGGGTTGTCGGCGTGCAACTGTCCGCCGCCGCCCATACTATCTGCCATTTTCTAGGTGTCCTTTCGAGTGTGCCGAATGTGATGTCGTGCGGGGGAGAGGATGTGGGTCATGTCCCCCTTTCACCCGAGGAGGACAGCATCATCGGAAGATCGTCTTCCTCTTCAGCGCCGAACGGGTCTTCCTCCCACGACAGGGGTGCACTGCTGCGCATCCCCCGACCGCGATTGCCCATGGACGAGCCCGGGCCCATCATCGGGCCCATCCCGCCGCCGGCCCCACTGCTGCGGAGGTCCGCTCCACCGGCCACCGGCCGGCCGCTGCCGATCGCCGAGGCCGGCGCGGCACCGATGCCCAAAGTGTCTGCGGTGCTGCGCCATCCACTGGGCGTCGCGAAGCTCCCGCTGCCGCCGCCGCCTAAACCGGCGGAGCGCGTCAGGCCCGCCGATCGCGACGCCGAGCGTGCACCGGAATCCGCGGCGTTGGCCAAACCACCGGGATACATTCCGCCGAGCCCACCAGTGCCGGCACTCATCGGAGAACCCAAGCCCGAACCGCCGGTCATCAGATTCTGCAGCGGCCCCATCAATGCCTGTCCAGGACCGCTGAACGCCTGAGTGGCGGCCTGAGGAGCCGAGCCCAGCGCCTGAGGAAGCTGCCCCGCCGCCTGAGCGGCCTGCGGCAGCAGCGACGTCAACTGCTGGCCCGCGTCAGCCTTCCCGGCGGTACCGGGGGTTCCTGGCGTTCCGTTGGCGCCGACGGCACCTGGGTTGGTGCCCGCTGCTTGCGCAGCGGCTGGGGCGACGGCACCCGCAGCGGCGGTCCCGGCACCGGTCAAGGCGCTTATTCCGCTGGTCGCCGCTTGCATGGCGCCTTGGGCGATCCCGACACCGGTCGAGACACCAGTGCTGATCGCCGAGGACAACATCCCGACGCCCATGCTGGTGATCGGTGGCGGCGGTTCAGCCGGGATCGGTGTGGCCTCCATGGTCCCGACCGTCTCGAATGCGTTCATCGCCGTGCCGGCAGCGGTCCAATAGCTTTGGTAGACACCGCGGTTGATGGCGATCGGCATCCCGTTGATACCCAACACATTGCTCATCTGAAGGGCAATGTGCTCGGCTTGGTTCTCGGCGACCACCGGCACCTTCGGGATCATCAGATTGGCCGTGCGGTAGGCCTCGGCGAACGCGATGTGCTTGGCGCCGATCGCCGCGCATTTGGCGGCGTGCTCACTCATCCATGCGACGTTGGGGGCGAAGGAGGCGGCGGTGCTGACCCCGCTCGGGCCGGTCCACCCCGCCGCCGCCAGAGTGGAGACCGAAGCGCTGACGGTGGCGGCTGCGGCTGCGACCGCGCCACCCAAGGCGGTCATCGCGGCTCCACCGGCAAGCAAGGATCCTTCGCCCGGACCCTCGATCCGCGCCGCATTGATATCGGGCGTCAGAGCCAAGTACTGCCCAGGCATTACGCCCTCCCCCCTCGACGGTTAAACAAGCAGAAGACCCTTATTCACCAGGTCCTGAATGGCGAAGGAAACGCCAGCCCCGCCGACCTCGGTGGCCGCGTTGAGCAGCTCGGCGACGTGGGCTTGCGACATGGCGAGCACTTCGTTGTTGTTCGCCGAGAACGCTGCCGCACCCATCGCCGAGACCTCTTCCATGCCTGGGGGCACGATGGCGGCCGCCGCGGGGGTTGCCGCGATGATCGCAGACTGTAGTTGCACGGCCTGTGCCAGCAGATTGGCCGCCACACCCGCCACGACTGGGGTCTCGACTCCGACGATGTCCATGTGCGCCTCCGGGAACCAAAAAAGCGGTTAGACGTCTCCATACGAAGACATAAGGGCAGTATACGCAGACACCAGCGGGGTGCCAACGCCAATCCAGCGAAGGTTTCGACCTGTCGGGCAAACCGACACGCCGCCACCTGTCACAGCGCCGCAGCTAATCATCGGGACTGTCAGTTGATAGAAAATACCGGGCCCGGATACCCGCCGCTTCCTCACGCGCCAGATGCCCTGTGGCCAGCACTGTTTCGCTGATCAATGCCGCCAATTGCGCGGGCCGATACTGCCGCTGAACTCCCGGCTCCAGATACAGATCCGTCAGGCGCTGCAAACCATCTACCTCAGCAACCACGTCCTCGTCATCGGAGGCCACCCGGCAACGAAGGTTTTCCACGTCGCGAACAACCCCGCCGACACGGTGCTCCACTTGCACATTGCGGTCCAAGATCTCCTGAACCGCCGCACTGCCCGCCACGTAGGTGCTTCGCGGGAGCTGCTCGGGCTCACTGTCCATGAACACAATCCTTACCGCCAGACCCGCCGACCAGCAACCGATGTTTGTCACAGAACCAGTACATCTGCTTGTTACGCTAAACCCCGGGTTTAGGGGGCAGCGGCGAACAAGGAGACAAGTGCACGTGGCTGACCCACGAGAGGTCACACCGACCGGACGCCGGTTCGGCGCTCGACTGCGCGCCCTCATGGAGGGCCTCGGCTCGGCCGAAACCGGCCGCGCCATCACCGTCGACGGCCTCTACCGGCTCATCGAAGACGAACCCGATCTGGCGATGAGCCGCGGCCACCTGTACCGGCTCGTCGATGGCCGTGCCATTCCCCGCCTGGACCTCATCGAAGCCCTGGCCCGCTTCTTCAAGGTCCCCGCAAGCTACTTCGTCGACGACCACACCTACCTCGACGAGACCATCGACAAGGTCGACGCGGCCGTCGAAGACATCGACGGAATGATGGCGCGGCTCAACGAACTACGCGTGGCCCTGGTCCGCGATCGTGACGCCGCCGCCGCCCGCGACAACGGGCACGGCACCACCAACTCGGCCTAACGCCAGGCGGCGTGACACGCCGCCAGGTCTTGAGCCCAGATACGCCAAGCCCGAGCGCCGCGGTCGGCCGGGCGTGTTCTCGGGCTCATTTCAAGGGCTACCGCCCCAGCTGACACAAGGGATTCACAGTCTCCGCACGGGAACGAAGTGTCGCACTCCGAAGACGCTGTGTGATACGGTGTACTCCTGAGTCGCCAGACCTTGCCGGGAACGGGCGACCCAGAAGAACACCACCGATAAGGAGAATCGGCGTGCCAAATTCTAACATCGAGCCCCTTTTCGTCCCCAGCGCTCCATGCGCACGCAATTACAAGCAATGGGCTCAACTCGAAGACCAACTCGACTCGGTCATTTCCCACCGCGCCTCCCAAAAACGCAAGCAAGAGGCAGCTTTCCCGATGGTGCAAGACTATTGCGCACACTGCCCGATTACCGCCGAGTGCTACGCAAAAGCCCTCAACGGAGACGGCCGCGGAGAGAAAACGGAATTCACCGGAATCGCCGGCGGAGCACTATTCCACGAAGGCGAAGTATCGGTGCCCTTCGCCGTTCTCGCTGATCGACGCACCGCCTAACACCGACCTAGAATCCCCCTTGTGACTGACACGGAGTTGGCCGAACGCGCGTTCCGCATCGGAGTGGGCAATCTCGGCATCCCCACCAGCGGCACCTCCGAACTCAGGTCCATCAATCTCCCCGAAGCCCGCCGCGCCTTCCAAAAAGCCGTCGAGATCGACGACGGCATGTGCGATGCCTGGCTCGGCCTGGCCATGGTCACCATGCAAGAACAACAAGGCACCGCCGCAGTCATCGACCGCCACCTGATCAACCAGTGCTACCGGACCCGCAACCGCCTGGGCACCGACCAGCGCCGACTCGGCCTGGCACCCAACACCCTGTCCGGGCTCTATCCAGCCGGCATGCTCAACCTCCGCATGTGCAGCCGCGACGACGTCGGCCTGGCCCGCGCCGCACTGCTAGCCGAAGACCTCCAATACGACGACACCGTCGCCCTGATCAACCAGATCAAAGACCAAATCGTCAAAACCCACACCTCCCACCAACTCGCCGACTACCTCCTCGGCACCATCTACATGCGCACCGAGCGCTGGCCCGACGTACTGGCCGTCCTCAACACCCACGACTGGACCGAAGGCGTGCTGCTGGACTGCGTCAACTACATGGCCGGCACCGCGTGCGCACACCTGGGCATGTTCACCGAAGCAGCGCGCCGCCTCGACGCCGTCACCACCACGATGGGCGACGTCTACAACAAGGCTCTCCTCGAGCGGGCTTACGTCTACCGCGAACTCGGCGACGAAAACCAGGCCCGGGCCCTGTTCGAAGCGCTGCACGCCCACATGGGCGACCCCGAGCTCGGCGCCGCCGCCTCACGGGCACTGACCGACCCCACCGTCCGCATGACCGTCACCACCGAAGACCTCATCACCGCCCGCACCAACATCTGGGATCCAGCCACCACCCCGACCGTCGACAGAGCCATCACCGAGGACCGCCGCACCGCCCTGCTCAAGGAAGCCGCCGACGAGATGGCGAATCTGATCGGCCTGGAATCGGTCAAGGACAACATCGAAGACATCGCAGCCAACGCCGTAGTCGCCGGGAAATTGCGCGAAAAAGGCCTTCCCGTAGGAGAACTCACCGAAAACATCCTCCTATCGGGTCCAGCCGGAACCGGCAAGACACAAGTCGCCCGCATCCTGGCCAAGATCTTCGCCGGCCACGGCGTCATCGAAACCGACAAATTCGTCGAAGCCACCGAAGAAGACCTCGTCAGCAAGTACGTCGCCGAAACCCGAGAAAAGACATCGAAAGTCATCGACAGCGCCCTGGGCGGAGTGCTGTTCATCGACGAGATCTACACCCTGGTCAAGGAAAGCCGCGAACACAACCACGGCAAGGAAGCCATCGAAGGCCTCCTACACCGCCTGGAAAACGACCGCGAACAACTCGTGGTCATCGTCGCCGGCTACGAAGAAGACATCGACAAATTCCTGCGCACCAACTCCGGCCTGTTGGGTCGCTTCACCCAGCGGATCCGCTTCCGCTCCTACGACGCCGACCAACTCGTCGCCATCGCCGACGTGCTAGCCCCCAAGGCCGGCGCCCCACTGACCGCCGACGCCCGCGACACACTGCGCGCCGCATGCACCGAGATCTACAACGACATCGACCCCAATACCGGGCTGCGCCGCATCGACACCCTCGGCAACGGACGCTTCATCCGCCAGGTCATCAAGCACGCATCCACCGCGCGCAACCGCCGACTGATCCGCGCCGGCACCGACCTCGACGAAATCGAAGAACACACCGACCTCACCGGCGAAGACATCACCCGCGGCATACAGAAAGCCGCTGAAGCCGAATCCGAAGCGGCACAAAGCCGCTAGACACCGGGCGTTGACCTACCGTGACACCGGCGCTCGTCATCGACCAGCGAACGCAAGAAAAGAAACCCCAAAATGAGTGAGTCTCAACCGGTAACGCAGTGGGCGACGGCAGAGCCGCAGAAGCTCCAACAAGCAGCCACCCTGGCCCCCCAACAAGCACGCCAATGGCAATGGTGGTTGACGCCCGACACCGAACATCCCCACGATCAACCCGAGCCGTGACCTGAGATCACCTTGGCCACGGCAGACTTCGCAGACCAGCGGAAACCCCGACGGCGCCGCAGCCGGCCATCACCCATCTCGTACACCAAGAGCTTTGCCGCACAGCGGATCTGACTCGACAACCGCCGCTACGTTGTGCTGTCGATACGCTCGACGGTGATCCGGAACCCAGATCCACCGTTCGTCTGCGTGAGATCCACTTCCCCGCCATGCGCGTTGGTCACCCACGCGGCCACCGCTAGTGCAGCGGGGATGGTGTGATCCTCTTTGGTCACGAACTCTGTTCGGGCCTTGTTAAGCCGCCCGATGTGGATGTTCTCACTGAAGTGGCCGTAGTCGATTCCGTATGACATCTCTTACTCCCTGCCTCTGGTGGGCGTTGCGGTGCGCTACGGGGCTAGTTGTGCTATCTCACGAGATTGGTCACGCGGTGAATCATCAAATGCGAGTTGCACGGTCGCTCTGGGAGTTGAGATACCACGATTCCGGCTGCGCTCAGTCCGTAGGTGGCCAGCGGAACCCATGCTGCCGGACGGGGTTAGCCCCCAGTGCGGAGTTCGAGCCGATCTACTCACTTCAATCCGCCTGTTGAAGCCACGATTTAATGTCCTCGGTGGCCAGGTGCATGGCCGCCGCGATCTCGGCCATCGTCATACCCCTCTTGTGGGCCTGCGCCGCAACGCGCGCAGCACGCGCTTCGTCGTGGGCCGCACCGGGTCCGATACCGTGATGACGGTTAACAAGCACCCTATTGCCGAGCTCCGACAGCGCTGACAGCTGAGCTTCGTTCGCGGTCATGAAAGATTCCCCTAGTTCGTAGTTGCAGATACTCCGTGTAACCAATGTCCTGAGACAGCACAGCTAGTGGAAGTGGCTCGACGATTCCGCCCGCGGCGGCCGCGTAGGTGTCGGCGTCGCCTTGTTCGGCGGCGGTGAAGGCCCGAACGGCGTCTGGTCGGCCAGGAACGCGTACGAGCAGCGACAGGTCCCCGATCCGGGCGGGAGGGCGTTTCGGCGCCTGGCGACTACTCAGGCCAGCGGGGTCGGTCATGGCGCTCTCTTCTTTTGGCTCATACACATTGTGAGGGGCTGCGCGGACTATTCGTCGTCGGGTGCGGGCAGGTTCGGCACCTGGACGAGCTCGGTGAACTCGCGTGTGACCAACGTGCCGCGCCCCGGCGGCTGGGCGGTCGCCCGCACCGTGTCGATCAGCGGCCCCTCGTCCTTGGACCCGCTCATCACGATGCCCGGCGAGTTCAGGTTCTTGAGCTCACCAAGCAAACCGCTGCCGTAGATGAACTTCGACACACCACCGGTGCGGTAGGACGCCACCACGTGCAGGCCGACGTCACGCCCGCGGGGTAGGAACTTCAGCAGCGGGTACAGCGCATCTGGGCGACCCATTTGGCCGGCCAGTTCGTGCGCATTGTCGACGATGACGAAGATGTCGGGCCCGGTCCACCAGTCGCGGCGGTTCAGCCGAGCCGGGTTGATGTCGCTGGGCGGGAACCGCGCCGGCAACGCTTCGGCCAGAACCGCGACCTGTTGCTGCAACTCCTCGTCAGTGGTGGCGTACACCCCATATTCGGCGCTGGGCAGCACACCGAGCAGCCGGCGGTGGAAGTCGACGACCAGGAACCGCACCCCGTTGGGGCCGTTCTGCTCGATCAGGCTGGTGACCAAGTGCCGCAACACCGTCGTCTTACCGCTCTGCTGGTCGGCGATCACGATGAAATGCGTTTGCGTGTTGTCGTTGAAGTCCACGACCTTCGGATCGAACTCAGCCTCACCCAACCCCAGCGCCACCCGCAGCTGCGCCCTGTGCGGCCCCGGGGGCGGCGGCTGCGGCGGCACCAAGGACATGAACTCGGCGCGTGGCTGATCATTGGGCAGCAGCCGAACTTGAGGCGCCCGAACCGGATTGGTGCCGTTGACCAGAGCGATCGAATCCCGAACATCAACCTCGAGCTGGGTGCTCAACGGTTGTGGCCGCATGTCCGCGGTCAGGATCGGCAACGCGACGAGCAGATCGAGCACCTCCGGGTTGTACACGTCCCCGCTGCGCGGACGCGTCGACTTGACGATGCCGCGACCCGGCTTACTGGGCACCGTGTCGGCCTTCTTCCGCGACACCTCCGAGGTGGTCGCCTCATTGAGCCGCAACTCCAGCCGATACCCGAGCTCCTCCTTGATGGCCGGCTTGAAATCGGCGTGCCGCGACGAAGCGATCACCACGTGCACACCCAGTGACTTACCTTGGGCGGCCAGCAGAGTCACCGCGCTCTCCAGGTGATCCAATCCAGCGGCCTCGTCCTTGGTGATGGTGGTCCATCCGTCGATGACCAGCACCACATCGCCGTGCTTGTCTGAGCGCAGCGCCGGATCGTTTTGGGCCTTGCGGCGCCGGAAGTCGGCCAGACCGTTGATGTTGTGCTCGACGAACAGCTTCTCGCGGCGCCGCACGATCGCGGTCATCTCGGCGATGGTGCGCGACACCTTCGCCGTCTCGTTGCGGGTGGCCACCGACCCCACATGCGCCAGCCCAGACAGTGCCATCAACTTGCCGTTGCTGAAATCCAAGCAGTAGAACTGCAATTCACCACTGGAATGGGTAGCCGCCGCCGACATGATCAACGTCTGCAACGCCGTCGATCGACCACTTCCACCACTGCCGATGACCGCCACGTTGTCGGCCATCAGATCGATAACCATCGCGTCGCGCCGCTGATAGTACGGCGTGTCGACCACGCCGATCGGGATCCGAAGCGGCCCGCGCTGGACCGGCCAGTACAAGTCCGGATCGTGAAGGACCTGGTACACGCTGTGGGTGTAGTCCAGTGGCGGCAGCCAAATGCGGTGGGCCTCCAAGCCGTGACCCTTGAGCCGGTCAACGAGGACCTGGGCGACGGTGCTGACGTTGATGCCGGTGACGGGGCTGTCGGTCTTGGCCGCGGCCGCCGGCGCCGCGCCAGCACCCGACACCGCCTGCGTACCCGCTGGCACCGCGGCGGCCGGCACGGCAGCCACCACGGCCGCCGACACACCACCGACAGCGTGATAGTCCCCGGCCGGGGTAGCGGCACCGACACCAGGCGTCCCGTTCGGGGAGTGCCCGTTACTCCCGGCGGCGAGCTCGGGCGCCGATCGCGCCGCCAACTCGGCTTGCTGCTCGGCAGCGGTGAGCGCCGGCGCCGCGGTGAACAACCGCGGGCGCGGACGATCCGGCGCCGCCCCGATGGCCGTCATGGCCGACGCCACCGACCGCTTGGGCGCCACATAGGCATCACCAGTGAAGAACGCCCGCCACCGGATCAGATCCCCACTGACGGTCTTCATGTACGCCGACCCAGGGGTCTCCGGGAGTTCGCTGGCATCACCGGTGCCCAGAACGTCGCGCGACTCCTGGACGTTGTTGGTGCGCAGCGCGATCCGATACGACAGGTGCGCCTCCACCTGGGAGATACGACCCGAGCGTAGCTCCTGACTCGACAGCAGCAGATAGATACCCATGGACCGGCCCTGCTGACCGATCAGCGCGAACAGCTTCGCAAAGTCGGCATTCTGCTCCAACAGCGCCGAGAACTCGTCGACCACGATGAACAACGCCGGCAGCGGCTCCAACGGGATACCGGATGCCCGAATCTCGTTGTACTTGTGGATATTTGGCACAGTGGTATGGACGTCCGGGCGCGTTTCAGCAGCGCGGAAGACCTCCTGACGGCGGTTGATCTCACCACGGATCGCCACATCCATGCGGTCGACCAGATGATGCTCGGCCTCCATGTTCGTCAAGATCGCCGACACGTGCGGCAACGCGTCGAACCCGAGGAACGCCGCACCACCCTTGTAATCGACCAGCAGCATGTTCAGCCGCTCACTGGAATGCGTCAACACCAGCGACAACACCAAGGTGCGCAAGAACTCCGACTTACCCGCTCCAGTCGCACCAATCGTGATGCCGTGCGGCCCGGTACCGCCCTGGCCCGTCTCCTTCAAATCCAGATACACCAACTCATCGGCCGGGGTCACCCCGATCGCCGGCCGCATGAAGTCACGCATCTCGATCGCCGAACGCTGCGTGACCGCCGGATCCACCATCGCCGCATCGTGGATCCCCAAGTGCCCCAACAAGCCCGCCTTGGCGACCTTACGAGTCACCTGCCGCTCAATGATGTCCATCTCGCTGGCCGGCCTAAACCGTGACAGCATCCGCGCCGAATCGGCGGCGAACTGCACCGAAACCGAGTCCGGAGCAGCAAATTTCGTCTGCTTACCCCGATCATCGGGTGCATAGAGCAGACCATCGACGATCGTCAACGGGAACGGCGCCTTCAACGTCTCCGACACCGCGCCGGGTTGCAGATCAATCAACGTCACCCCGTCAATCCCGTCACGCCCGATCAGGCTCGCCGCCGACGTCATCGACTCAGCACGATCCGAGACGATCACCAACTGCGGCACCGACGTCGTCGTGTCCTTGTTGTGGGCGGTGCGCTGACGCACCAAACCGTCAAGCGCTTCCCGCGCCGTCGGCACGTCCGGATAGACCATCCGCGCGCTGCCCACACTGTCCTCAGCACTCGGGTGCTGATTGTGGGGCAGCCATTTCACCCAACCCCACGCCGGCCCGTCCGGATCCTCGGTGATCACCGCCACCAGCAGATCGTCGGGACCATGGAAGGTCGCGAGCTCACAGATCATCGACCGCACCAACCCGGCCGCATCGGCGCCGCCGGCCTCGTCGGTGATCGAAATGAACGGGTAGGTGCGCAGCGCGATCGCCAGCGGCATCCCCGACTGCGTCTTGTGGGTGTCGACGAATCGACGCAACGCCCGCGCCGTCACCGGCTCGAGCTCATCGATCGGCGCAGTATCGGGTGGCTCCAATTTGGTGGCCAACCGCTCGGTACCCAGCCCGACACGCACCTGGGCGAAATTCGGTGAATCACTACGGCGTTCCCACATCCGCGCCGACTCCACCAACGAGGGCAGCACCTCCGGCTGCGGGTTGTCCCACTGCCGAACCTGGTGCTGAATCTCGCCGGTCTTCTGCACCCGGCGACGCTGAATCCCCAGATAACGCAGATAGTCCTTGCGGTCCTCGGTGACCTCGCCGATCTGGCTGCCACCACCAACACTGTGGCTGGCCATGCCCATCACACTCATCAACATGAACAGCGGGAAGATCATCATGTAGGGGCTGAAGCTCTTCCCGGACAACCCACCCCCGGAGCTGACCATCACGACCACCATGCCGACGAGCATCACCACGATGACGACCGGAAAGATGAACTGGACGATCGGCGTCGGGGTCTTGCGCGGCACCTCCGGCGGTGACCCAAGATCGTGCTTGCCGCCCGGAATCTTCGGCGCATCCAACCGATCCGGCCGCACAAACCCCGTAGTCGTGCTCATGCCCGCATCTCCCCTTCAACGATGAAAACCATGCCACCACAGACCATCTCAGCCGCCCGCCTGATTCGCCTTAGTCGACACCACACCCGGCCGCGGATCCGCGGGCAACGAGTCGTGAGAGATCAACGCATCATCCTTGGACAACGCCGGCCCCGCCGGCAGCAAGCTGACGATGCTCCACGGCGCCGGCAACGGCTGCGCCGTGATCCCCAACGAAACCTGTGGATTGTCACGGGGATTCGCCCCACTCGTCACCAACCCGTACCGCACCCCAGTGTCAGCGATGTACCACTGAGACTCCCCGGTCGCCGCCGTAGGCGAACCACCGGCTATCTGCAGCAGCTGACCGGTACCCGGCGGGATGTACACCGCACTGGCCGTGCCGGCGGCGGGGTCGGCGGTCACCACCGACACCGGATGCGCATCCGTGGGAAGCGGCAACGTCCGCCCGGTCAACACCGCGGTGCGCGGCTTGGTCTCATCACGCGACTGAGTCCACGCCAGGCACGTCACCGGCGCAGCGACCGGGTCGATCAGCTTCAGCGGCTTATCCGGATAGAAGTCCACATTCAACGCCCTACTCGTCGGGATCGACAGCATCGCATTCGGCGCCACCTCGACCGGCGGCGGCGGGTTACGCTGATCGGCGTTGCGGATGATCGCCGCGGTCACCGCGCTGACACGCTCCACACCATCGGTCAGCACCACATAGAACGCGTCTTCACCACCATCAACGGGCCGCACCTTGATCACCGACCCGATGACCACCGACGCAGGAAGCGGCCACGGTGACGGCGAACCCGCCTCCGCGATCGCCGGCACCACCAACGGAGGAGTCTCCTCCAACGCATCATGCAGCCCGCGGCTGATCGGTAGCACCGGCGGCGCAGACGAATCCACCCCCACCGCCAACGCCACCGCCTTATCCTCAAGATTGATCGGCGTCCGCTTGTTGTCATAGATCAGGAATGCCTGATCCTCGAACCCCGCCAAGATGCCCGACCCGGCCGGCAACGGCCCAATCGCGTCACTGAGCGTCGGGGCAGCCCCAATCACCGTCACCGTCGTCTCACCGGCCGGGGTGGTGTCATCACACACCGACCACTTGCCCTCCGAGGCCGCCACCGGATTCGGCGTCCGCTCCGGAGCCCCCGCAATCCCCACCAGCGGACCCCGCGGCAACGTCGCCAACTCCGCCGGCTTCACGAAGGACGGATTCTTCGGACTGCCGGTGATCAACTGCGCCGACGCCAAGTTCAACACCGGATGCAACACCTCGTTGATCTTCACGTACAGCGCCCCGGTGTCCTTGTCGGCCACGATGTCGGCGTCACCCAACTTCGCCTGGGGCGAGAGAAAAGACCACACCACCGCACCGACGCCGGCTAGCACCGCCAGGATCACCCCGACGATCATCGCCCGTGACGTCGACCGCATCGGATCGTGCAGCATCTGGGTGTCACGGCGCACCAACGCGTGCTCCAGCCGGTGGAACATGAACCGCCAACCGGACACCTGAATGCGTGTGGTCCAGTTACGGGCTTCCGCCCGCCGGAAGCCGGACTCGCGCTGGCTGGTCCCCGCCGGATTCGTCACGTCACGCTGGCTGGGCCCCGACGGATTGGTCATGAATACACGCTAAGAGAACCGCGCCAGCGAAGGAAGCCGAGTCCGATTCGAGCGCCAAGAAATGCACCGGCTATACCGATTGTCCGCACGGACCGCACGTTCGATCGCACACCGGTCGTCGCGGCGATCAGGCAGTCGGCGGCTGCGGAGCATTCCGCGTGCTGCGCCAATGCCGGACTGCCAGCCGCCCAACGAGCAGCACCAGGACCACCTGCACCACGAGCATGATCACCACACCCACACCCCAGCGCACACCGATCAGCTGCACGACCGTCGTTCCGATCAGACCGCCGATCAGCAGCACGTCACCGATCAGCAGCCGTATCCGCCCGCCCCGGCTGTCCCGCGTCCCCGACCCGATCCACCAGGAGTCCGTGCCGGACCGTCCGGGCCACATCAGGAAGACCCCGACGGCGGCGACGATCAGGAAGATCAACAGAACGAGGTTCATGCCCGACGATTCTTCTGGCCCATGTCGACACGACCAAGTCGATTCAGCCGTCAGCGGGCGGCGGATCATCCGGCGGCGGCGCGACGGCCTCGGCCACCGCGCGGGCGCTCACCGCGGCGATGGTCGCGATCGCCGACCAGTGGGTTGCCCCGGTGAAGGTGGCGACACCGGCAGTCACATCACCGACCACCGCCACCCAGTCCAGCGTTGTCGCGGCCCGTCGCCGCCACACGTACGTGTTGTCCGAAGCCACGATGGGCCTCCTGCCCTAGAAGAAGAGTGCTTGCTCTTCTTCTGGGAGCTCGAGGCCTCCGCCACAGGGCGGACTCCCCGTCGCTGCAGGTCACCGCGCTGAACGCCCCGTCCCGCTGCCTTCGGCGCCGAGCGCCCGCCCCGCCGCCGCCAGGGCCTCGTGCACCGGCGGCCACGCATCCCGGGTCTAGATACTCCGCGCCGCCGCCGTTACCGGCGCCACCGCGTGATGCACCATTGCGCATCACATAATGATGTACGATGTGATGATGGCAAAACGAACCACGGTGACGCTCACCTCCCGGGACCTCGAAGTCCTCGAAGCAGTCGCCGACCCCACGCGACCCGAATCCACATCCCTTCACGCCATCGCAGAAGAGCTAGGCGTCGACATCCGCGACAAGTCCGAATCAGCCCTCATCAGGGCGCTGATCGCCACCGGAGCGGCGACGGTCCAACAACGAGCGCTCGAACTCGGATACGAGGAGCTCGCCCAGATCTATCCCGAGGTCCACGACGCGCCAGAAGCCGCTGAGCGCCGACGCCGATACGCCCTTCGCGTCGATGCGAACACGGACAGCTAGTGCAAGCGCGCCCGGCTCGCGGCCAGGTCTATCGCGCTGATATCGGCTTCGGCGCCAAGCCCTGGCTAGTCGTCTCGAACAACCGACGCAACACCGCCCTCAGCGATCTCCTGGCCGTGCGAATCACCACCACCACCAAGCACGCCAATCTGCCCACCTGGATTCCGTTATCCGCCGCCGACCCCCTGACAGGCTGGATCGTCTGCGACGACCTCCAGCAGCTCACCAAAGACGAACTCACCGACCACCTCGGCGCCCTGAGCCCGGCCACCATCATCCGGGTCAACACCGGCCTACGAATCGCACTGGCAATCCCATGACGAGCGACAACGACGACACTATTCACGCGGCGCTGCGCAAGAATCCCTCACGGGCTCTGATGGACCGGATGGCGCAGAGCTCCGAGGCTGACGAGGAAGCCACCAACGCGATGTGGGAGCAACCCGAAGACGCTCGTCCATGATTTCGTCTCAACGCGTCCGACGCCCCCGAGCGACGCGTCGTGACCCAGGCCGTGGTCAGTGAGCACCTGGACTCCGCCGCCTGGTGGCAGACGATCCACGATCTGACCGAAACCCCGATCCGCGATCTCGTCGCCGGCCTCGACGAGATCGCCGAACAGGCCATCCCGTACGGCTGGTTACCGGGCCGCGCACGCACCTTCTATGGCACAGACTTCGCCACCTGGTCAGACCTGGCTGGCGAGACCATCTCGTCGTTGGTCAACCGGCCCAAAGGCGGGATCGGCACGGTGCGTGCCATCATGATCGCCGCCCGCGACGCCGTCGCCCTCGCCCGATCCACCCGGCTCGACGAGGACCTGGATGCCGCGACGGCCATCCACCGACTGCTCGATCGACTCACCGACTACGACCACAAGCTGCTGTCCGCCCGGGGGTGGGCACTGAACCCACAGACCATTCCGGTGACCGCCCGCCAACTCGGCGTCGCACCCGTCAACGTGCAGCGCAATCAGCCCCGCGCCGACCGCCGGTTCCGGGAATTGCTCGCCGATCCCACCCACGCCGCCGTCGTCGACCACGCCGAAGATCTGCGCCACCGACTCGGCCCACTAACACACCAACACACCGCCGAACGGGCGCTCAACGACCTCGGCCTCGACCTAACCACCGACGCCGGACAACTGCTGCTGCACCTCGCCGGCCCCTACTCCCGCCGAGACACCTGGCTCGAAGACACCGCCGCCCAAGGCCTGCGCGCCGCGAGCGACACCCTCGACGCAGCCTTCGCCAAGACGGGCGCGCCGACCACCGCGGCCCTCATCCTCGAACTCGAAGCCCTAGACATTCCCCCGCAGACCGCGAGCGAATTCATTCACAGCCGCCCCGGACTGCGCCGCTTCGGCGACCGGTGGGTGCGATGGGGACCCACCACCGCCGACAAGACCGAAGCCGCCCTCCGCCTGTCCGGCGTCCCGGCCTCCGCCGCGCTCATCGCCGCCACCATAGGAGGCCACGAACGGTCCGTGCGCGACGTTCTCTACAGCGACCCACGATTCACCCGCGCCACCAAACAGACATGGGCGCTTCGTCAATGGGGCATCAGCGAATACATCGGCGTCTTCGCCGAGATCGCCGCGCGCATCGACACCGCGGGCGGCGCGATCAGCATCAAGGCCATCGTCGACGACATGACAGCGACCTTTCCGGACGTCGCCGAAAGCTCCATCCGGAGCTATCTGAGTACGCCCGGCTTCGTGATCGACAACGCAATGGTGCGCCGGCGCACCGAATCCGACGGCTGGCCGACGGTCGCACCGCTGTACGCCGCCCGCGGGGCATTCCACAACGGCCGCAACGAGATCCGCATCGCGATAGCAGTGGACTACGACCTCCTACGCGGCTCCGGACAAACACTGAGCCCAGCGACGGCCACAGCGCTCGGCATCCACCCCGGCCAGCGGCGGTCGTTCTCCGGCACCCACGACATCGACCTGTTCTGGCGGCTGTCCGCGACCAACGGCGCCAGCGTCGGCTCCCTACGCGGGCTGGCTACCGCGCTCGGCGCCGACATGGACGACACCATCGTGCTGGCGTTCAACGTGCGTGACTCAACGGTGAAGGCAACGCGGATCCGGGCAGGCGAGAACGTAAGACAGCGATTGCGCGTCCTGCTCGGAAAACCGGTACGCAACCCCGTCGCCGACCTCGCCCGCGGCCTGCGTTGCCAACCTGAAGAGGTCGCCGCACTGTTGGGTCGCCGTGGCGACGCGGAACTCCTCGAGGCCACACTGTGAGCCGCCAGCGATGCGTCCCACGGTTGGGCGACCACCAGCGAGGCCCTGGCACTCAGCGCCGATCGGTCGATGACCGTGAACCCGGCGCCAGCCGCGCGACCGCCGCGTAAAGCACCGCCTCACTTTCGAGCGGATACAGCTCCATCAATTCATCCACCGTGTACCTACCGGAGCGAAAGTCATCGACGAGATGCTGTTGCTGCGCGACGGTCAGAATCGCAACACCGTCCTTGCGGTAGAACCCATCCTCGCCCAACGTCCACCCCAGCACCTCGGGTGTGTAACCGTCCCGTACCCACCGCCGCACATGCAGTTCGCATCCCCACATCAACGCAACACCGTTCGTACCGCGACCACTGTGAGTCGAGGTACCACCGCACCCACACGGGCAGCGGCGCCGCATGCGCGGAACTCGGATCATCGACCGCTCGCCATTCGCGTGCCCGACTACGCCGCTCAACTTCAGGCCCGTCGTATGTGAAACAAGGTCTGGTCGACGTATTCGTTTCCCCTCCAGAGATTCAGCTCATACCAGTCCGGATCACTTTCCCGGCGCCGCAGCTGGATGCATTCCCCGCCACGGGGGTGCCTGCCGGCACCGACTTTGACAATCTTGCCGGTTCGCGGGGAGACAGCGTCACCAACGCCCCGCCTCTGTACCCCGACAATCTCATCGCCGGGGCGCAGCTCGCGGGGGCCAACCACCAGGACGGACATCGCGTTCTCCTTCTTTCTCGTACCTTCACCGGACCGCCCGGATGAACAGGTTCGTTCGCAGCGAGGCTGTCAGGGGACAACGAAGTCAACGAAGTCGACCCGGACGCCATCGACTGACACCGCTGGCGGGTCCCCTGCTTGCGGAAACAGCAGGTGAGTGCCTGGCTGGTATGGCTCAACACTGGCAAAGGTGATTCTCCGCCCTCCTGAGAACACCGCGGTTTGCACCGAGCGGTAGGTCCGATCACTGGACTCACGCGGCCGATCGGCAGAAACAACCGCGTAAGGGCTGGCGAACGGCACGTCCGGGAAGTCAAAAAGCCTCATTCAAAACTCCTGTAGCGGTTGGCTATTCGCACCCTCACCGGACGGCCTGACCGCTCAGTGGTTGCACACCTCCACGGGTGCGACCCGCCGCCATTGCACTAACCGGCGGAGGCCTGTGTAGTGGTGGGGCGCAAACTGCGCCAGCGGCGGATACACCGTGACCACCGGATGCCCCGATTCAGCGCCGAACTTAGTCGGATGCTTCTCATGGGCGTGACTCGGATCGATATGCGCAACAGCGACGATTCCCCAAGGCTGGCCGTCTCCAGGTCGGCAGATGAACTGGGAACAGCTTCACTTGACGGCGCACCACCATCTCGCTTTACCGTCTTCTTCTTGCGGAACACGTCGGACCTCCTTTTCTCGATGCTCCTCGGTGGGTGTGACATCTCGACTCACGATTACTGGACTCGGCTATCCGATATCTGGATAGTCGTCGTCACCCGGCAACCCGACAATTCCCGATCCGGGCAGCAACGCGATCCGGTCACCAGATCGGGTGCGGCCGATCTTCACCACCTCGATCCGATAGGCGGTGTCGTCTCCAAGGTTGACCTCGATTGCCCCGGTACCAGCGAACACATAGTCAGCCACCGCCACCACAGCCGTGCTAGTAACGTCTTCCTTCTCATCAAGAAGGTCGTCTTGTGCATCATTCATCGTGCCCACGAGAATTCGGCGAGACGGTTCGTCGAACTTGACGCCGAGGCTTCCTCGCGAATTACGCATTAGATCCACGCCGAAGTGGTCAGCCATATCGCCAAACTCCCTGTCGTCGTTCCTCGTACGTTCAGTGGACTTGGATACCAAGCCGATCGAAGTGCTGATTGATGTACCGACCGGCATAGTCCTTGATGCTGGCGAGGACCTGGCGGTCGCTCGCGACGGCCATGTCGAACTCCTCGCGCCACGCCTCAAGGTCGATCCCGTACAGGGTGATCATGAACCTGGGCGACGTCGGCGCTGCCATCTCGATATGCCTCGGCTGGCTCTACGTGCGCGATATCAGCACGTCGAATTTTCCGGCTCGCCCAGAGACGGTGTCGCCAACTCCGATATTCAGTTCTCCGTGCTGTGTCTCGTACACGTGTCGTAAGTGAGCGTCGAAGGCCGCTAATTCAGTCTCGGCAGCGCCTAGCGCTCGCAGCTGCTTCAAAGCGATGAACAGAGCCGCGTCACCGTAGGAGTCTCCGACGATCGTCTCAACCCATCGGACGGTCGATCCCTCTGCGATGCGCATCTCGTAAGGCATATGCCAATCCCCCCTCTATCTGCTTATTCCCGAACCCAGAGGGTCGGCGGCTGTTATGGATGCGGAAATACCGCCTCAATGCGAGGGCCTTCGGTGGACCAGAAGACCTTGTAGGGCGCGTGCCCAATGACTGGCAGACGCATGCGAATGCCGGCTGGTGTGGTGATCGCCGTCGACAGAGATTGCGCCTGCCCAGGCAGCCGGAAGATGAAATCGATGGTGTCCAGAACGCTGTCGTACAAGTCCACATCTGAGCCGCTTTCGAGCTCGTCAAGTTGGGTATCAGCGACTTCCGAATAATCGCCCCCAACACTCACGTCCGACGAGCCCGCGTCCGACGCACGGTCGGAGATGCCGCAGCGCGCGCCAGTAGTTCGCGCAGTTCAGGGTCAGTATCGAATTCGTGCTGAGCGTCGGTTACCACTCGCGCGGGCTGCAAAAGCAAGCTGCCATCGGGATTCTCACGCATTACGAAGCGCTCGTTGGGCCGGCCGGGGAGGACTGCGCGGCTCCGGCCATCGGTTTCGACAAATGCAAGCTCAGTCACCACACCAAGTTAACCCATTTTCCCACAATGGGCAACTGTGATCTGGGATGCTTCAGTGCTCAAATCCGGACGATCAATCCAGGTATGACGCCGCGCGCGCCATCGGACCCGAGATCCCGGCACCGGCTTACCATGGGGCCAGGGGACAGGTAGAGAACGTCCGGAGGGGCCCGCCATGACCGAACAGCAACTCAGCTTCGACGACCTGGACGCCGGTACCTTTACGGCCGCATCCGAAGTCGCTGACACCACACGGGGCTGGCGTGGGCCAGCGGCCTGCGCGGTCGCGGGTATCACCTACCGGCAGCTCGACTACTGGGCACGCACAGATCTCGTTCCACCGTCCATCGCTACCGCCGCCGGATCTGGAAGCGTGCGCCTATATAGCTTCCACGACTTGCTCGTACTGCGTGTCGTCAAACGCCTCCTCGACGCGGGCATATCACTGGTCAACATCCGCACCGCCGTCGCGGCTCTGCGCGATCGGGGCGTCAAGGACTTGGCCGGGCTCACGCTGGTCTCCGACGGTGTGGGCATCTACGAATGCACCACCGCCAACGAAGTCGTCGACCTACTCGCTGGGGGCCAGGGCGTGTTCGGCATCGCCGTCGGTGCCTCGCTGCCAGGCCTGCGTGAGGACATCCGCAGCTTCCCGGCAGAGGCCGTCAAGGGCGGCCGACAGAACGATATGCACGACGAACTAGCTAAACGACGCGGCCGGGTGGCATAGCGGCCATCGCAGTGACACGGACATGAGGAGTACCAGGTGAACAACTTCGAAGGGGGCTATCTCAGCGACAACGACGACATGCTCCTGGACACCGGCGCCGATATCGGTATCGCGATCGACCCACATGAGCAAATGTCCCTCGTTGCAATCGATTCCGAGATGCTCACCGAATATCTGGGCGGTCACGCCGAAGCGGTCAGCGTCGGGTCTGGCATCATCTTTTGGTTCAGCGCGACCGGAGCGTGGAAGACTGTCAACCGGATGGCGACGCTAAACCTACTCGCCGCCAGCGGCGAGCTCCCCCGAAACGTACCCCTGTTGTGGGGCCCGGTTCTCGTCACCGGCAGTACCGCCTCAGGTAGTCCGCGCGGCCTGACCGACACACAGATCGATGTGTTGGCTGACGGACCGCAACCGACGTGGCTCGAACAACTGGTCTTGAGCATCCGCCAGCGCCGGGCCGAACGACGACGTCGTATCAGCACTTCTTAACAGCGTCCAGGTAAAAGCACCGGCAGCGCGCGCCGACACGCCTCAGACGCGGGCCACCAAAAGGTCACCGCAGCGGTTCGGATTGTCGGTCGCACACAAGTGCGTGTACGCGACGTCGGCCAACCAATCCGCGGACAGCGGGCCAGCCGGAGCGTTCAGCAGCCACGCCCCCTCATACGCCCGGGCCCGCCGATACGCGTCGATGTAGCCGGTGTCATCGGTCAGGTCCTGGGGTGTGTGCCGGCGACCCTGAGCCCCCATCACTTGCGTCCAATACGCCGTCTGCAGCTGCGCCCAACCACCCGCATCCACGGCCCCGCCCGGCACACGAAGTTGGTCGATCACCGAATGCAACACTGCCGCACCCGAATCCATCGACTGCAGACCAGGCATGTCCCGCACTACCAGGCCCTGACGGACGTGGCGCTCATCGGTGGCGGCCGCCGCATCAGCCGCCAAATCCACACCGGCCGACCAGCGCTCACTCTCGGGGACCTTCTGCACCAACGCGAACAAATCCGGTGACGCGATCGCCAGCCGATGCGCCCGCCCGGTCGCGATCGCCGGGATCTCCGTCGCCTTCAACGGATCCACGAACGGATTCTTCTCCGGGTCCACGACCTCCAACACAACCCCAGCCGGAAGCATGTGAGACAGGCCGCTGATCTCCCGCGACGACACGATCGCATGCAACACCGACCGCCCGACCGCCTCCTGCCGCAGCCGGTGATGCTCGTGCACGATCCGAGCCGGATCCACCCAGCCCTGCCACTGCTGCCGCCAACCCGGCCGAGCGAACTCCGCGTCCTGAAAGATCGGAATCAGCACCGGATCCACCGGCAAATGCGCATGCTGCGGGATATAGCCCTCACCCTCAGACGACGTGATGAAGAACCTCGTCGGGCCGGTGTCGCCACTGGCACGGTGAAGCCCGATCGCCCAATCCAACGACGGATACCGCCGCCCCGCCCACATCAACTCCCAGATCAGCTGGCGGGCACGGATGATGTCCGGATCCTCAGCCCGCTCCACCAACCCACCCCGGACGATCGGTGTCCCCACCGGCGGCAACGGCGAGTGAAACGGCCCCGGCGGAGCACCAACACCTGGAGGCGGAACAGCCGGCGCCGACGGCCCCACAGGCGCCATAGCCCCCGCCGGAGGTGGCGGCGGCCCAGCCAACGCCGGCGCCGGCCCTAACGTCCCCGACGCCGGAGGAGCAGCACCCGACTGCGCAACAGGCGGAGGCAGCGCGGACGACATCCCCGCCGGCTGCACCGATCCACCCGCCGGCGCCGCCGCCGGCGGAGCCGCGGCCGCCGGCACAGCCTGAGCCGGCGGAGCCTGCACCAACGGCACAGGCGCCTTCGGAGCACCACCACCAGCACCAAGACCAGACGCCGACGACAACGGATTCGCCGCCGTCGCCAACGGATTCGCAGCTGCCGGTGGGATTGCACCACTCAACGGATTAGACGCCGACAGAAGGCCTTGAGGCGAAGAAGCTAACCCGCCGGGCGACAATCCGCCGCTACCCAGTCCACTCAAACCGCCGCCAGGTGGCCCGCCAAGCCCACCCCCCGAGCCTCCAGGACTGCCAAGCGATGGAAGGGCAAGAGGAGGACTTGGAGTCTGCGTCGCGCCAGGCGACGCACCGGTTCCCGTCCCTGGGAGCGTCGAGGTGGAGGTCCCAGGCACTTGTGATGCTCCGGGCTTTGGCTCGCCGACAGCGGGTTTGGTGCCGCCAGTGTCTGTTCCAGGCTTTTGGGTGTCGCCCGGTTTTTGATTCGTCCCCGGCGCGCCATCGGTTGATTGACCCGGGGTCTGCTGTTGACCTGGCCGCTCTCCACCGGTCCCTGGTCCCTGCCCGGGACTGGCGCCGTTGCCTGTTAGCGCGGGAGATTGCTTCCATCCGGCGTCAAGCATCTGGACACCATTGGAGGGGGCGGAGTTGGCGGTCGAGGTATGCCAAGGTAGTGAGCCCATATAGGCTGCGTGCGATGCAACCTGAGCGGCTAACGCTGCGCCGGCCTCCGCGCTCTGCGCGATGAGTTGCGCATTCGTGGTCTCGACCAGCGCCTCGATCAGAGCCTGCTTATCGGAATCCTCGAGCAGAGGATTCATCTCGATGTCGGTGATCTCCTGCTCGACGATCCGCACCGTCGAGGCCATAGATTTGCGCAGCACACCAGCCGAGTCACCCGCATGCTCCCAAATCCGAGAAGCGTCGTCACGCGTCTCCCCGAGAAAATCAAAATTCCGCGCGACGAGCTCCCGATCGCGATGCAACCCGTCGAACCCGTCGCCGTCAAGCACCTGGCGCAGCTGCGCTGCGTTATCCCGCAGCTCATGGAACTGGTCGCGCGCCGCGTCCCGCATCTCACGCCAATGCTGTTGCTGCGCATATAGATCTGCGGGAGAAGATTCTGGCCACGCGCCAGCCACCATCCGCTCGGCGTACTTGCCTGTCGGCTTACCAGACCCGACGTCCATAGGGAATTACAGGCCGCAAGCCTTGTTGGCAGTGGCCATGGCGGCGTCGACTGCGTCTAGCTTTGCGTCAGTCTCAGCGCCGGTGCCTGTCTGCCCGTGGCTTGCGGCTAAATCAACGATCTGCAGCCGCACGTCGCGCACCGCATTTGTGACATCCATTGGCGCGTTCGGAGCAGTCAGCTGCGCCAGCTGCGAGGCCACGGACGTGGCCGTTGCATCGAATTCGGCGGTCGCGGTCTTCACGACCGGGTCATTCCACGACCACGGCTGCGGTAGCGCCGTCAGCCACTTCTGGTATGCGCTAGACCACTGCGTGCCCAGTGTCTTGTAGGCCCCACAAGTCTGCGCCTTCGCCTGTTCTGGCGACAGGCCACTCCCTGAGGACGGAACAGAAGGTGCCGCGGCGGGAGCCGCCGGAGGGACTGGATCGGTATCCGTAGCGCCCCGAAGTGCCCAGCCGCCGATGCCGGCTGCGGCAACGGCAATCAGGACTACGATTCCGGCGATCCAGCGCGGGAACCGGCGACGCGGCCCACGACCAGGCCGGCCACCCTCTGCGGTGGGCGGGAAATAGGTCGGGGGTGCTGGCGGCGCGGGGGCCGGAGGCAGCGTGACGGGCGCGGTCGCACCGCGAGCCCACATCTGGTCAGTCATAGTCACCCCTCTAGTCCCCGCTTCCTCTGCATTATCGCAGCTACATCTAGTCGCTACCAGGCCAATTTGCCTGGCGGTCGTTTACGCCTACGACCCATCTTACCACTATTGAGATCTGATTATCAGAATCTGATAGTGTGAGATTATGCGTGAGGTGACTGCGTCCGAGGCATCCCGCAATTTCTCGGCTCTGCTCGACTCGGTTGAACAGGGTGAAACAGTGGTGGTCACACGTGGTGGTCGTCGTATCGCGGCGATCACCCCAGCCCCCGCGGCTAACGGGACGGCCTTGAATAAGGTGATCGCCAAGTGGCACGGCTCAGAGGCGCTCGATGACGTCTTCACTGAAAGCATCGCCGGAGCCCGGGCTGCGGCGTCGACAGACAAAGACGCGGACCCGTGGAGCGAATAATCCTGGACACCGGCGTCCTTGTCGCGGCGGTCCGCGGCCGAGTGAGCCTGCCCGACGACGCGGACATCGCGATTCCGGCCATCGCAGTCGCCGAGTTCCTTGCCGGCGTGCACCTAGGTTCCGATGCGGGTCGACAGGCCGCGCAGAAGGCTTTCCTCGACGATGTCTTGGCCGTCGTGCCCGTCAGTGAATACGACCGCAGTGTCGCTGAACACCACGCTGAGCTCTTGGCGCACACTGCTCGCGCCGGCGCAGCGCGCGGCGCCCACGACCTCATCATCGCCGCTACAGCGCGCGCCACAGATCGTGTCATCCTGACCACCGACGGCCGAGCAAAATTCGATGAACTGCCGGGTGTCGTAGCGCGTATCGCGTAACCCGAACCACCTTCACGTTCCCCGGCACACACACGGACACCGCCAACCGGGGCCCACCCGTTTCCGCTCGGAGCGGACAGGCGAGTCCCCCCGGGCAGGAGAGAACTACCAACTCGTGGAGGGCACATCGTGTCCGCGCGGAGCGGACGCGGGCACTTCTGAGAGCACCAGGATTGGCCAGGGCACATCCGTGTTCGCGCGGAGCGGACACTAACTGACCAGCGGATAGTCCGCTGGTGCAGTAGTTTTCGGATGGCCAGCCGGTTGCCCGGCTGGGGTGACCACACCGCGTACGGTGTGGCCTTCCCGCTTCAGCGCCACCATGGACTGTGTCCTCACCTGGGGTGGGGTGTCTGTGGCGGCTCGGCGGGCGTTTTGCGTCTCCTCCGTGCCGGGGGCGACGGCCGCGTGGGCGGCGATGTTGATCGCAGCATTGGTGTCTCTATCGAGGATGAGACCGCATGCTGCACAACGGAATACACGATCGGCGAGTGTGGGTTTGGCTCTCACTCCACAGGCCGAGCATGTCTGACTGGACGGAAACCACCTATTGCACAAGGCGAGGGTGGATCCGTACCAGCGAGTCTTGTATATAAGGTGCCGGCGAAGCTCCCCGGGCGCGACGTCGAGGAGCGCGCGGTTGAGCCCGGCCTTGGCGCGCACATTGGTGCCCGGCTGCTCGAGCGTGCCGCGCGCCGAGTGAGTCATGCCGGCGACGTTGAGGTCCTCGATCGCGACGACGGCCCACCGGGTGGAGAGGTGCTTGGTGAGATGATGAAGCGTGGTGGCGCGGCGCTCGGCGACCTCGTGATGGCGTCGGCCTACGTGTCCCACGGCGCGGCGGCGTCGGTTCGAGCCCTTCTCGGTACGGGCCAGTGCGCGTTGGGCTTTGGTGAGTTTTCGTCGTGCCGTCTTGAGGTGGCGGGGGTTGTCGATGATCTCGCCAGTGGAAAGGGCGGCGAGGTGGTGGACGCCGACGTCGACGCCGACTGCGCCGGCGCGCTGCTGTCGTCGGGTGGTAGCAGCGGGTGTGGTGGTGGCTTTGGTGAGGATGCTGGCGTACCAGCGGTGCCCGCCGCGGGAGATGGTGACAGACTGGATGACGGCGCCGCGTTCGAGAGCTCGGCGGAGTCGTTTGGTGGAGTCGTGGACGCGTAGTGATCCGAGCCGGGGAACGGTGATGCGGCGGTAGCCGGCGTCGGGGCGGATGGTGGGGTTGGTGACGTCGTGGTGGATGCGGAACGAGTCACGTGAGCGGCGTTTGGATTTGAAGCGTGGGCGGCCGACTCGTCGGCCGGCACGCTGACCGGTGATCGAGGACATCCAGTTCTTCCAGGCATTGTCGGCGTCGGCGAATGCGGATTGGAATGTGTAGGTGGATACCTGGTGCCACCAGGGGCAGATTCCGTCGTGGCCGGTCCGGTCGTCGCCCTTTGCCTCGTTGAGGGTTTTCTGGATGGTCGGCTTGGTGGGGATCTTTGGGGCCTGCGCGGCGGCGGATTTCGGGTCCATGCCGACGGCGACGAGCTCGGCGGTGGTCGCGCGGCGGTTTTCGAGTGCGGAGTATTTGGCGGCCAGGGCGTGGTTGTAGGCCCAGCGGGCGGCGCCGGCGTGTTGGCGGACGGCTTGTTCCTGGGTGGCCGTCAGGTCGAGCGCGTACCGGTAGGCGCGCAACTCTGTTGACGGCTCAGCGGTCACAGTCGGGAATTTAGTAGCGGTGTCCGACACGTTCACTGACGCGGTGGGGTCCGACGTTTCCATCAGCTGCCGTTTCCGGCTGCCGCAAACCGGCCCATGCCGTAGGGAATCGTCAATGTCCGGCCGATGGCCTCGTTGATGATGGGGGAGGCTTCGTGGGTGAGCATGTGTCCGGCGTGAGGAATGTGCACATGGGTCGCGCCGGGGATTGCGGCGGCGAGATCGAGGGAGTGCGCCGGCGGTGTCAGGACGTCGGCGCCTCCACTGACGATGACTGTGTGCGCCCGAATGGAGCCGAGCGTTTGGTACTGGTCGTAGCGGTACAGCGCGGGCAGGAACCCGACAGCAGTGGACACGGGTGTGGTGGCCAGCGCTGCGGCCGCGAGCGCGACAAGTGTTGCGCGCTGGGCGTTCCCGACGTCGCCCTGTCGGTTGAGCGCCGCGAGCACGGGCCCGGCGAGCGCTTTGAATGCCTGGTGAGGTGCGTGGTCGACGAGCCGGAACAGGGCGGTCGTGGCGTGGGCGGTGGCCAGCAGTCGCCCCAGGCCCCGTTGCGCGAGTTTCCCGGCGGCGGTGGCCACCAAGACCAGACCGTCAGGCTCGACCGGCTGGTCGACGAGGGGCCGGCCGAGGTACGCCAGGGCTGTCATCCCGCCCATCGAGTGGCCGACAAGGGTGACCGGGCCGGTGACGTTGAGTGCGAGGAGGACGTCGGCGAGGTCGGTGGCGAGTTGGTCGATGCGGTACGTGTTCATCGGGGCGCCGGCGGAGTCGCCGTGGCCGCGGTGGTCGTAGGCGATGACGCGGATGCCGTCGCCGTAGCGGCGTACCAGGTATTGGATGTGGCGGGCCCACGATGCGTGGGTCAGGCAGAAGCCGTGCAGGAAGACAACGGTGTGGCCGGCGGATCGAGGACCGTGGTCTCGGACAGCCAATTGCACACCGTCACGAGTTATGACACGTGGACGGATCGGGTCGGGACAGTCCAGAGGGTCACCACGGGCAGGGACTGTCTGGGCGAGCTCGGCGCTCACGACCGACGTCTTCATGCTCGGAGGTATATGCCCGCCGCGACGGGGATCCGGTCACGGCGTGCAAGGAGGTTCGTGGCGGCAGAAGAAGGCGACGGCGCGCGCCGATCAAGCAGCGCCTCGCATAGGTGCGGAGCATCGACGTAGCGTTGCCCCGGTGAGTGATTGTCGATGACGTCGGCAGTCATGGCTGTTGGTGCTGGTCGACCCAGGCCACGATGTCGGCGCGGGTGAGCGTCCAGCTGCCGTGCAGCGTTGAGACCACATCGAATTTGAACTCTTGGTACAGCGGAGGTCTTACGGTGCAACCGTTTTCGCACGCGAGGCAGTCCATGGGTTGGGAGTAGCGGTCGGGCTCGGCGTCGATGAGTTCGCGCGTGGTGAGGTCGAGGGGGATGTCGGTGTCGGTGGCGGTGTCGTAGACAACCTGGTTGGTGCCGTGGCAGACGTTGCACCGTGCCGAGTCACCGAGGGCGTCAATCAGCAGTGAGCGGGCCAGATCGGCTGGGCCAGATCCGGCGTAGCCCCAGGAGAAGCCGGTCGGAGAGTGCTTGACGTAGTGCGGTAGCCGGACGGCGCCGTGGGCGCCGGGGCGTTCGATGGTGACGGTGCTGCCGTCGGTGTGGCCGCGGTAGAGGATCTGATCTGTGTCGGCGGCAGTGGTGTTGGTCATGTGGGCTCCCCACGGTGCGGGTCTTCATGCGGGTGGTCGCGGTTGAATCGCCAATCCAACGATACACCGGAATGGGTGTATAGAGGAAGTGGTGATTACGGTGGCTGTGAACGCTGTTCGGGAATCACGGACGGCGCACGTCATTTCAGGTCAGGATGTTGATGATGGCAAAAGAAGACGACAGCGCGTCCGCCGGTGAGGCAACGTCTCGCAGCGCGGAGGCGGAACATCGGCGGCGCGTTACGGAGGCGGCGGCCGCTGTGGCGGAGCGTTCAGCCGAACTGAACCGTCGCCTTGGGCGACGTTGACAACCGTGTAGCACACTGTGTGCTACATTGACGGGTATGGAAGTGATCGGCGTCCGCGAACTACGACAGCACGCATCGCGATACCTCGCCCGAGTTGAAGCCGGCGAGGAACTCGGTGTCACCAACAACGGACGGCTCGTCGCCCGACTCGTCCCCGTGCAAGCCGCCACGCGTTCTCGTGAAGCTCTGATAGAGACAGGTGCCCTGATACCGGCTCGCCACCCGCGAAACCTCCTCGATGTCACGGCTATACCGGCGCGAGACCGCCAGCGCAATCTGTCCGATGTTCTCAATGAGATGCGCAACGAGCAGTGATCTACATGGATACCTCGGCCCTGACCAAGCTGCTCGTCACGGAGCCAGAGACGCCCGAACTGCGGGTATGGCTCGCCATGCAAAGCGACCAGGGCGAGTACACGGCGACGAGCGCGCTAGGCCGCGTCGAGTTGATGAGAGTCGTTGCCCGATACGGGGAACCGGGCCAATCCGACCGTGCGCGTTACCTACTCGACGGGCTCGACGTCCTTCCGCTCACTGAGCAGGTGATTGCTCTGGCTGAAACGGTCGGGCCGCCCACGCTGCGTTCTCTTGACGCGATTCACCTCGCGGCCGCTGCCCAGATCGAGGGGGAGATGACGGCGTTCGTCACCTATGACCACCGCCTGTTGGACGGTTGCCGTGCGGTCGGTTTTACGACCGCATCACCCGGCGCTGCGTAGTCGGCGAAAAGTATCGAGATCACGGAGGCCAAGATGAGTTGGGATGCAATTCCTGGGACTGAGACCAATGCTCGGCCCCGCATCTCGATCACAGCGGCATTGCAGCAGGAGTACCCGAACGCGGTCGCGATTGACGCGAGTGTGGCCAAGGGTCGCGCTTTCCTCGCGGTCCGGTGCGATGACGGCGAGGTCCGACCGGTGTATCTATTGCTCGATCGAGAGGGCTTTATTCGCGCGTCCCCTCCCGATGACGACCCGGTGTGGGCGAAGGACTATCCCCTCGACGAATCACCAACCCGCTGGCCTATGAAGGTGGCCCAGGCGCTCACAACCTGGGAGTGGACCTAAGCCTGACCTAAGCCCGATGCCCACAAGAACATCGAGGAAAGGATCCGAACTATGACACAAGCTCAAAGTGTCCGGCCAGTCGAGGGCTGGTGCAACCGTCGCGACACCGACCACGAGGGCCAGTACATGCACGTACGCCGCGACAGCTGCGTTGGCTTCGTATCCGACGCCGAGCACACCGACGAGATGCTGCGCCAGGCGCGCGAGCATGACGCCCGATCCGGCATGGCGGGCTACCGAGAGGCGGCGTACGTCGCCGAGTACCGGCCGTACTGACCGACTGTCCGGTGAACGTATGCGCAACTACGTGAAGGAGATTCGAGAGATGTGTGAGATTCACGTTGGTGACTGGGTGGTCAACAGCGACCCGAGCGTCATCGGTGAGGTTCTGGCCACGAGCGCGAGCGAGCATGGGCTGCGCCGTGCCGTGGAGCTCGATCTGTGGGACGCCGGTGATGGACTCCGATATGCCGACAGCGGTTTGGTGCCGGTGCGCTGGGACGTCGCCGATGGGCAGTACGAGTGGTGGGAGGATCCCGAGTTCCTCACCGTGGTGCGCCCTGCTCTCAACCCCGGCCCGGTCGCGATCCACTGATGGCCGAAGATCGACCACTCGGCGCCGCCGAGGTAGCCCAAGTCCATAGCTCCCGGGCGCGCCGGTTGCTCGAATCCGCACATCGGCACGGCCTCGATGTGTTCGGCACCGACGCCGTTGCCGAATGCTGGACGATCCGTAAACCCGGACAACGGTGGGGCGGCGAAAGCCTCACGGTGTATGGCGGCTCCCGCAATGCTGCGCACGTCCTCTACGACCGCGGCAGCGGCAGCACCTGGGACGAGGCCACCCAGGCCCGCGCGTTCACCCTCATCCAAGGCATGGCGTCCACACTCGCGGTACGAGAAGGGCGCGCGGGATGAGCGTTGACAGGGCGGCCGACATAGATGTCGACGCACTTGCTCGAGATGTATGGGCGCACCTCGACCGACTCGGCGGGCTGACTGGGTCAGGGTCGGGAAGGTCGCCGAAGAATGCGGCGAGGTGATGGGTGCGCTGATCAAGCGCACCCCAGGGGCGAGCAACTGACGCTGACCTGGAAGCCGAACTCGGAGATGCGATCTTGGCGGCTCTCGGCGCTCTTGAACAGCTCGGACTCATCCCGTCGACGGTGATTGCGTCACGCTGGGCCGTTGTATCGCAGCGATCGAGCCCGGCGACGACAAGTGGCTCAACGAGTCCGTAATTGGTTGGCAAGTAACGACATATGAAGGGTATCCAGGGGGCATGGGCAACTACACTGAGATGTTCTTCCGCGCGGAACTGCGGGAGGACGCAGCCCCGGCGGTTGTCGATGCACTCGCCGGGTACTCACAAGGCGAGCCCCGTATCCCGAACGGGCTTCCCGAGCATGAGTTCTTCCGCGCGGCCAACTGGCGCACGGCCTTGGCGATGGGTGAATTCGCCACACCGACAAACCCTGTCCCAGTCCAATTTTGGATCGACGAAGGCAATCCCGATCAATGGCGGCTCATCATTCATTGCTCGGCGAAGAACTACAATCGCGAGTTCGAGAAATTCTTGGACTGGATCATGCCTTACGTGGACGCGCAGCCCGGGGAGTTCCTGGGATACACGCTGTACGACGAACGAGGCGGCCAACCAAGTCTGATCTCGTACCCGGCATCAGGTGCCTGATCCGCTGTAGCGGGACGGCTGGATTCGGGCCTTCAAAGGCGCGTATGGGATCTATTTCGCGGCTGCGGTCGCTGCTCGGCTGAACCGTTCCCAAGCTAGAGAGGCCGGCGCCCCGTGGTCGGGGCTTGCGGGTTCGCCGGCGTCGACCCACAGCTGATGCTCGCGGTTCCATTTCCACGGTTGCTCCCAGTATTCGTCCTCATCGTCGGGCATGAGTTCGGCGGCCCTGAGGGCGCGCGCGAAGGCGAACACCGAGCGGCTGAGGTCACTCCATGTCCAATCCGCGGTGTTGTCTGGGAGTCGCCCGTGTGTGGTCATCGTTCCTGCCTCGCATTGTGGGTGTTAAGGCTCGCCGGTGATCCCCGCCGAGGGTTAGCGCAGTTTCTCGATGTCGTTGCGGGTCAGGGTGAACGGCGGTCGGGTGGTGGCGATGTAGTGGCGCAGATCGGTGTCGATGATGGTGTCGTCGTGGCAGTGACTGGTGTCGGCGGCGGCGTTGTCGGCGAGGGTGACGAGGCTGGTGGCGAGTCGGTCGGCATGGTCGTCGTCGCTGCCGCTGCAGTAGTAGCCGATCCGGGTTGTTGGCATGGGCCAGGTGTTGTCGTGGCTGTCGCGGAAGAACACCAGCTGCTCGCCGGGCCGTTTGTCGAGCGGGTGCCCGACGGTGACCTCGCAGAGGTGGCCGCGGGCGGGCACGCGGGTACCGATGGTGGCGAACAAGATGCCGTTGTCGTCGCTGATGGCCCACATGTCGGGGTTGAGTGGGTCTGACCACCACTGCTGTGGTGAAGCGTCACGGCCGTTCATCATGCCGGTGAGTAGCGAAAATCCGAGTTCGCTCTGTCGGTGGGGTACGGGGCGGAGGCGGTTGCACCATTCGTGGCCGAGTCGGCTGAGGTGGTCGCGGTCGATGACCAGGACGTGGAAGCCAGCCAACGGCATCCAGGCGTCGTACATCAGTCCGGTGCGCACGGCCCAGTAGGCGGTGGTGGGGTCCTCGGCGAGGTGATGCAGCGCCAACGCCGCCTCGGCGGGAGTGTATTCGGTGTGGTGAGGGGGGATTTCGGCGATCGCGGCGCGGATGAGGCCGGGTCGTTCGGTCATGTCGTCGCGGCCGTCAGGGGTGAGTCGGCTGGCGTTGCAGATGGAGTAGTCGATCCAGGAGGCAATGGTGGCCAGGGCCTGCTTGGTGTCGTCCTCGGCGGCGTGTGCGGCGTGGGTCAGCCAGGCGGCGCTGGCGCCGCGATCGGTGGCTTGCAACCGGCGGATGGAGTCGCCGGGGCGCCAGGTGAGCATGGCGTCGTAGTCGGTCAGTCCCAGTGGCCACCAGGGGATGTCGACGTTGAGTAGTGCGGGGAGGTTGAACCAGCCCCAGCGGCCGTTGGACAGCACGGTGGTGGAACGGTCGGCAACCCCGATAACGGGCTGGTACTGGCCGATCTCGAAGGGCAGCCGTTCCTGCATGCCGCACACCACGGCCACGGCGCTGGCGTCGATGCGGTCGAGTAGTGCGGTGGCCGCCTCGTCAACGCGGACGGCGTCGGCGTAGTCGGTGGGGTAGGCGATGGCCACGACACCGCGGCCGTCAGCGGGTTCCCAGTAGTGCACCACGAAGGTGCCGCGGGCACCGAAGCTACCGTCACCGAGGTCGACGGGCTCGGCGGTGCGGAACTGCGCTGGGCGGGCATCGGTCGTGGTGGGAAACAGGCGCGGTACCCGATCCGCCAGGTGGGAGTAGCGGCTGAGGATGGTGGTGAAGACCTGGTGTTCGGTCCAACGGGGGTGGCTGAACTGGCGGTCGGCTGGCGCCGGGACGTAGGGCTTGCCCTCGGCTAAGCAGTGCTCGATCCAGTCGGTGGTGGTGTCGAGGTAGGCGGCCAGCGCGTCGGCGTTGATGCGGGGCTCATGCCACCGGCTGTAGGTCGACCAGTGGGTCATCGACGTATCTGTCCGGGTGCGGTGTAGGTCGATCATTGCGTGGCCTCCGGTGTGGGAGTGCGGAATCTGACTGGCGGTCCGTCGCCGACGCGGAGAAACCCGACACCTGGTTGCCAGTCCGGGATCTCGGAGGCGTCGGCGGCGCCGATGACGGTTCGTGACTCCTGGATGGTGTTGGTGCGCAGCGCGATGCGATAACCCAGGCGAGATGTCAGTGCGGTGGCGGCCCGGCCGGACAGAGTCGATGTCGCGAACAGGAAGTCGATCCCCAGGGAGCGGCCGATTGCCAGTGCGTGGTCGAGTTCAGCGATGATGGTTGACTCGCCGGTGTCGCCACGCTGGAACTCGGCGACGACGACCAGAAGCGCGGGGAGCGCGGGGAGCGCTTGTCCTGAAGCACGTATCGCGTTGTAGGTAGCGAAATCTGGGATCTCTCGGCTCAGCTGGCGGGCCGCGTCTCGAAGTTGTTGAGACCGCCCGCCGACCTCGAAGCGGACCGCCCGCAGGAACAGGTGGGTCAGGTCGTGTGAGGGATCGGTGGTGATGACGGTGAGTGCGCGGCTCGGCTCCAGGGTGCTGGTGTGATCGGTCAGGCCGGCGAAGTCGTCGTGGCGGGACAAGTCGACAGCCACGACGATGAGTTCGGCGGCAGTGTAGATATCGGTGGCGGCAGTGACGATGGTGCGTAGCAGATGTGTTCTGCCCGAGCCGTCTGTGCCTACCAGCAACCCGTGAGTTCCCGGCTCTGTGAGATCGATGTCAATCGGTGTGCGGGTGTCGTCGTCGGTGTACCCGATCGGGATCCGCAGCGCGGGGCTGGGGTCGATGGGGCCACCACGCTCATCGATCGTGCTTTGAGCGGTGTCGCCGCGGACGTGGCGGGTGAGTCGGCCGAATCCGGGGATTTTGAACACCATGATCCGTGACGCTACCGACGGCTACCGGCAAAACAAGCCGATTCGGGCGGTGATGCACCGCTCACCCGCGGCATGGCGTCGACAGCGGCGCACGCTCCGTTGGCTGTGATTCATGGCTGGGGGATGTCGTCGGTCGTGGATATGGTGGCGGGCATGAAGCCGCTCTCACACCGCTACCTCGAGGTCCTCGACGTGCTCGAGGAGTACCAGCTGCTCCGTGAACTGCTGAACAAGCTCGACGACGCCACCATGCGTGCTGAGCGCCGATGGCCAAGATTGAAGGACCACTTCTTCATCGTGGTCGATCAAGCTGAAATCCGCACGCGCGCTTGTTATATCGAGGTCTCCTGGCAGCGTAGCGAGGAGGCGAGCCGTGCGGTCAAGGCAGCTGCAGCGGCCTACGATGACAAGTTCGAGGAGGCGGCGCTGCACCGCAGTGACTTCCGTGCTCTGCTTCGGCGGCAGGGACTGCCAGACCCCGCCGACATCGATCGCGATGCCAGCACCCGGCATCTCCATGTGCCGCCGTGGTGGCGACGGATCCTCAGCGACTACCAGCCGCCGACCCGGTGGCCGATCGTGGCGGAGCGTCCAGAAAGCGACGAATTCACGTACTACTGCCTTAACGATCCGGATCCCTCAGCGGTCATTGCGTTCTGGCGTGAGAGCGCGGGCGCGTAACACCCCCACCAGATGGGATGACCCCCGAAGGGCGGCCGCGGCGCTGCGCCCGGCGGATCAGATCGTGTAGACCGTGCTCTGCGCAATCTGGCTTTCCACTTTGGCGATGTCGCCGGCGGATTGCGTATCGGTGGTGGTCACGCTGGTGACTGAGGCTTCGGATCCGCCGGCGTGGGTGGTCGAACTGGCGGCGGCCGCGGTGACCGCGGCGGCGTCTTCCTGGGGTAGCGAGATCTGGGCGGTCTGGACGGCGGCATCGAACGGGCTGGACGGGATCGAGCCAGCAGCCGTGCCGGGCAGTGAGGACACCGCGTTGGCGCCGGCCTTGGTGCCCACCTGGGCGCCCTGGGCGATCAACGTATGAGCTTGCAGCGGCTCGGCATAGAGCGGCCGGCCGGACGCACCTGAAGTATCGGCAGCGGGCATGAGTCCATGATCGCAGCCATGGGCGGGGTTGCGCCAACGATCCGGTCGGAGATAGCTGGAAACCGTGTGTGCGCCGTGTCTACACTTTCGACAGCGCCACGCGCGAAGGCGGACTCCTCGGAACGTGACTGCACCCGCCCACATCGGGCAGTCCAGTCGAGACCAGACCCCCCGGGTCACGCGCGGATACCCGACAAAGAAATTAAACGACGCGATCGATGTGGGCGGTCGCGGCGTAACTTTGAAGGGAATCATCGAATAATGGCGTCCAATGAAGCAAGGAAGAAAGCCGCGAAACTGTATCAGCAGCAGCATCCGGGTATCCCGTATCCCGAAGCATTGCGGATTGTTTCCCGGTTGAATGATTTCCACCCGTTGACCGCAGTAATTAGCGCCGAAGAAAACGGCAAATTCGTGCGATTCAACTTCGAGGAAGCCAGTTTAGGCGGATTGGGTCCGCACTGCGGAATCTCGGGAAGAACAGGTTCGGGGAAGACGAATCTGCTCGCGGTAATGGCGGAATCGATGCTGCAAGCCCCGCCCCCGCGTGGCGTGGAGATCGTGCTCAGCACCGACGCGCCGGCCCCGCTGTTCGACAGTCTGGCCCACACCGCCGTCATACCCGCAGACCTCGGGGGTTACCTCCAGGAGGTGCTCGCCGGCCGACAGGCGCAGCTGAAGGAGCGCGGCTGGATGCGCACCAGTGGCGAGGGGGAAGATCCGCTGCCGGCGGTCGTGGTGATGGTCGACGACCCGCACTGGCTGGGATCCAGTGGCGAGGTTCGCCCGCCCGCTACGGCCACCGCGGCGCTGCGGATGGGGCGTGCCCTGGATGTGCATCTGGTGGTGACGTGGCAGACGCCGACCACGCACGTTCAGCTGTGGGCACCGCACGGGTTGGAGTCTCATCTGACGGGCCGCATCCATCTCACCGGCAAGCAGCCCGGGCTGGGGACCTGGCGGCGATACTCCAACATCGAGGATCCTGCTGGCCACGCCAAACTGGTGAGCACTGACATCTCCGTCCCGTTGGCGGAGACCTTTCGCCGCGGCGACACAACCGCAGAGGCGGGCGAGGAGTAGTCGTGGTGGTCGCCCACGCTGGTTGCGTCGACGGGCGGGCGTCAACCGCCCGGTGTGCGGGTCAGGTCGTCGAGGGCGCGTAATTCGTCGAGGCTGAACGCATTGATGTCGCCGGCGATGAGGAGCTCGGTGCGTACGGCCGTGAGGTGCAGGTGCCGGGCGGCTTCCTCCACGCTCCAGCCGCGGGTGTGCACGAGGCTGGTCAACGCATGGAGCAGCTGAGAGCGGGCGTGCAGCTCGTCTGCCTCCGCGAGGGTGGTGGTCAGCGCGTCCCAGACGCGCTCGTAAGTCACCATGGTCATCAGCCTATCTGGCGGAACCGGGCCTGGCCCAGACGAATGTCGTTGGCGGGTGTCGTGTTCGTCTTCTTCTGAAAGCAATGCAGAACCCAGATCGTGTCGGAATCTACGGTCGGGGCAACAAGAATTCGGAACCACACACCGTCGCCGTTGAGGACAAGCTCGACGCAGCCCTTCCCCACCCGGGGCATCGGCTTTGATCCAGTAGGGGTTTCACCCATCTGCATAAGAAACAACTGGTATCCGGCCAGCTGCATAATGGGCTTGGGAAACGATTTAAGGTCGTCTCGGGACCGTCCGACAAACCCCACTGACTTCATGCGATAAGTGTATTTACGGGGTCTGACAACTTTGGCGTATAGGTGCGCGAATTGTATATGCGCTCAATGGAACTCGATCAATGCGGGGGAGGGTGTCAGGAATTGTGTGGTTGGTGAGCAGTTGAGTCCCTTTTCTTGCCCGTCAACTGCTCAGCGACTGGCTGGGCCGGTGGCGGCGATGCTGGGAGATGGGGTGGCCGCCGCGGGAGTGTCCGACCACCGGGATGGTGTCATCGACCGGCTCGGGGTCGCGCGCGAGCTCCGGCTCTAGTTCGGGTTCGGGGGCACGTCGGCGGCGGCTGCTGGTGGGCGGCCGGTCCAGAGTGGTGCAGTGCTCGGCGATGCCGTCGCGTAGCTGGTCGGCCAGCGGGCCGAGGGCGTCGGCGGGGAGGTCGGCGGCGGCGGTGGTGATGGCGTCGGGCAGTTCGGCGGCCATCTGGCGGGTCCGTTCGACGAGGCGATCGGGGTCGGTGCCGGCGGCGCCGGCGAACTTCTCGATGTGGTGGAGATCGACGTCACCGAAGCGGCTATGTCCGGCAATCGGCATGGCGACGCGTGCCAGCCCGGAGTTGGGGTCGGGGTTGTAGGGCAGCACGCTGGCCACGTCGTACACCGGGGCCAGCGCCACCCGGTCACCGGCCAGGATCACGCTGTAGTTCTTCGCGTGGGCGTCGGGAGCGCCAGCGAGATACTGACCTACCACCGCATCAGTGAAGCGGTCGACGTCCTCTTGGGTGGCGCGGCGGCCGAGGAGATGGGCGATGGCCACCGCGGACGGTCCGCCGTCAGCGGCGTACTTCTTGTGCGGCCACACCCCGAGGGCCTGGCACATGTCCTCCTGGTGGATGCGCACCACGGTGCCGTCTGGGTTGGTGATGCGGTCGTAGCGCTGCACGACGATGGCTGGGGCGCCGTCGAATTCGTGATAGTCGGTGCGGGCGGCGTGTATGCCGATGAGCCCGAACGCTTTTTGGCACAGATGCTCATTGAGGGCCTGGGCGTGAAAGCGGGTGATGCCCGGTTTGACGATGTGGGTGGAGGCGGCGTTGCCATGGGTCCAGGCCCAGCCACCCTCGGGGGTGGTGGCGACGGTGAACTTCGACTGCGCGCCAGCCAGGCTCCAGCGGTCCTGCTCGCGGGTCCAGTGATCGGATTCGGTATGCAGTTGGCGCAGCCGGGCCCCGATGTCGGCCTCGGTGACCGGCTGGATGTGCCCGGTCTGGGCGAGCAGATCGCCGATCGCGTCGACAGGCGCCAGCTGCACAGCGCCGGCGCAGTCGCGGCCGAGATGTTCGAGCAGTGCTGAGGAGTTTTGCGGCGAGACGTCGAACTCGCGGGCCCAGCGTTCCCGCACACGCGAATCGTCGGGCAGCAGCCCGGCCAGCCACGGTGCAGTGGTGCGGTGGGGGTAGACGTGGCCGGCGCGCAGCGGCAACGACAGCGACAGCGGGGTGTGGACGGTGTGGACGTAGTCGTCGGTGTAGGCGAACTGTGGTCGGCCGAAATCGTGGGTGACCACACCGGCGATCTCGCCGTTGAGGACGACGACGAGATCAGTGCTCATCGGCGGGGGGGCGTGTGTTCAGCCGGCTGATCAGATCCAGGGCGGCCTGTTCTCCGGTGTTGGGTGGCTTCTTCGGTATCGCAGATAGTCGGTAGTCCAAGGCGTTGGCGACCGCCACGACCGCGGCGATCTCGCCGTGGGGGTGCCCGGATTCGATGCGGCTGAGCAGCTGGCGTGACACCCCGGCGCGGCGGCCGACTTCGTCTTGAGCCAGCCCGGCCTTGAGGCGGGCATTCCTCAGCTGCGCCCCCAGTTGGGCGAGCTGTTCGTGCACGTCAATGGCCATGACGGAACAGTACCATAACGAGCTCGGAAATGTTAGGGAACCGTAACGTCGTCATCGGCTTGCCTTCCCATCCTAGGTGCGTTTACTGGACTGCCGACACCGCTGGCCGGCGGCTGGCGGCTCTGCGAATTCCGTCTGCCAAGAAGCAGAACGCGGCTGCCGACACGCTCATCACCGCCACCCAGCAACGGTGTGCACGATCGCGGTCACTCCGCCGGCGCCGGCGCCGCCGGTCACGGCGAGTACCGCGGCGCTAACGAGCAGCCGCCGCACTCGGCGAATGATCCTCAGCACGGCGGCGGCCGCGAGCCCAGCCCCGACACCGATCAGCACGGCTGTGGGATGGTCGCTCACGACACTGACGAGATCAGACACAGGCGGCGCCTTCCGGCAGCGCGACCGCCCCGGCGAAACAGGCCTCGGCTCGCCGACTTTCGGTCTCATATCCGGCCATTACCTCGTCGACCAGGTCATCGGACCCGCGCTCACGGGCGACCCGCGCAGCCACGTTCCATACGCTCTCGGTCTCTTCGTAACGAGTCCCCGACAGCACGTAGCCGACCTCTTCGACCACCCGGCACACACTGAGCAGTGAACCCATATGGATGTGGTTGCATTCATCGAGATATCGGGCCCAATGGGCCACCGCATCGAAATCGCGCGCGGCGATCGCGTCCTCCAGTGTGCCTTTCGGCCGCTCCAGAAATCCAGTCATGTTCCCTTCAATCTCCCTGCTGCGCTAGCGGATACGATCAGAGTGGGCTGCCATGTGATGGCCGGGCCAGAAGCCGGTGATGTTGTCGCGGAACTCCGCTGGCGCGCGCTGTGGGGTGCTCAGCTGGGTCGCTACGCCTAGGTGGATGCCCACGCTGCGGCCGAGTCGGGCGAGCCAGTGTAGGTCCGGGTTGCGGCCATCGAATCCCGGCCCGACGGCGAGCAGCATTCGGCCTGATGCCGGCCACCGCCGCGGGCTGGTGGCTGGGCGGGGACGTTCGTAGCGTTCGCGGGCGATGAGGGTGAGCTTGCGGACTAGGGCTGGATCATCTTGGAAGCCAAGCATTCTGGGTCCGGTCCGTTCGTCGACCATGCTGCTGTGTCCGTACAGGAGGTGATCATCGACGTCGCCGACGAGGTGCCATTCCCAACCGGCCTTCAGCACCTCCTCGCGTAGGGCCGCGAGGTTGAGGCCAGTCCAGGCTGGAATCCAGGTGTGCGGTGGCGTCCGGCCTTGTGAGGCCACGTCCACGGTCCAGCGTTCGGCGTCGTCGGGGTTCATCGGCGGGATCCTCTTTCTCGGTAGGGCCATCGCGGGGCACGGCTAGTGCCGCGTCAGTCCAGATTAATACACCGTACCCGGTGTATTAATTGGGTGGTGTCGCCTCTGGTCGGCGATGCGCTGATGAAGGATGGCCCGGGGGTAGGGCGGGAACGGGGCTCGCATGACTACAGGTATATGCCCGCCGTTCAGCCGATCCCGTCACCGCGGTCGCTCCAATTCACTCCTCGGCGGAGGCGTCGTCGTGTCCGCCTTTCGATTCGTGTTGAGCGGACGACAGACAGGTATGGATAACCAAGAAATGAACGACCCAGTTGAGAGCGCTGTTGCCGCCTACCTCGACTATTTAGAGGGCGACGGTCCGCGACCGACATTCGTTGACCTATCCGACGATGATCGAAGGCGCGCCGTCGGGGTGATCAACCTTCTGCTCGCGGGGCGGGGTGCGGACCTGAACAGCGATGCTCCCCCGTTCGAAGAGCTTCTCTGCGGAACTGAGTTCGAGTGCTGGGTGGCACCCGAGGTGCGCCCCAGGGATGGGATGGCTCCGTAACAAGCTCGGGGGTGTCGTTGCTCCATAACATCCGCACCGTTCGTGCTGGTGACAGCAGCAGCAGCCAATCCCGAATCACCTCGATCTTCGCGCAACCCCCGCCTAGGCTCGCAAAGCATGAGCAAACGGGGCAGACGATGAGTGAGATCGCCGCCGCGCTCGCGAGCGCCGAACGGGCATTCGCCAAGCCGACGTTGAGTCTGCTGGCCCGCAAGAACGCTCCCGTCGTCGTCGCGGTGTTCAGCCAGGTGTTCAGCCAGGACCGCACCGCGATACCCGCCGAACGATTCCATGCGCTCGTCGACGCCCTCATGCGCGAACTTGGGGCCGCTGAGGAGTCCAGTCGGGCGATGAGTCGACGGTGGGTCAGTGAGCAGTGGCTGGTTTTGGCGACCAGCGACGACGGGCAAGAGCAGTACGCGCTGACCTCACATGCGCGGGAGGCGATCGACTACGTCCACCGCCTCGCCGGAGACCGCTCGGTGTTCGGGGAGTCGCGGATCCGCACCATCGTGGAGGCAGCGCGGCGCTGCGCGATGGACGCCGACCCCAACACCGACACCCGGCTCGCGCGCCTGGACGAGCAGATCGCCGCGTTGCGCGCCGAACGCAAGCTCTTGGCGGCCGGCGCCGGCGCCGAGGTGGTGCCGCAGGCACGGGTGGTCGAGCAGTACCTCAACGTGCGTGACATGACCGCGCAGCTGCCGGCGGACTTTCTGCGCCTGTCCGAGCACGTCAAGAACATGCACCGCACACTGGTCGAAGAGTTCCGTCACGAGGGCCGGCGCACCGGCGAGGTCCTCGACACCTACCTGGAGCGTTCGGCGGCGCTGATGTCGGAATCATTGGAGGGCAAGGCATTCATGGGTGCGGTGGAGTTGCTGCGCGACGAGGACCTGATGAATCAGCTGCGCCGCGACCTGGACGCGATCGCCTCGCATCCCTTCGCGGTCACCCAGCCGGCCGGTGAGGTGGCCGACTTCCGCAACACCGTGTCCTCGATCCGGCGCGGCATCACCACCGTGTTGGAGGCCCGCCGGCGGCTGTCCTCGACTCTGCGCGCTTACATCACCAGCCATGACGCGCTGCGCGATCGTGATCTCGACGATGCGCTGCGGGAAGCCAAGAAGGAGATGGCCGGGTGGATGCGGGTCAGCGGGCCGCGGGCGCGGGTGCCACTGCAGCTGGGGTTGGCCGGGTTGCAGATCGGCAACACGCGGGACAGGTTCTTCGATCCCGCCGAGCATGCGCCGCCGCCCCCGTTGGTCGACACCGCGGCCGACGCGGCGCCGGCGCCGTCGCTGGAGGTGCTGCGCCAACGGGGTGGGCCGAGTGTGGCGGCGTTGCGGGCCGCGGTGCGTGCTGCCCTTGATGGTGACGGGGTGTCGGCGGCACAGGTGTTCAATGCGTTGCCCGAGGAGTTGCGCCGCCCGGTCGAGGTGCTGGGGCTGATGCAGTTGGCGGCGGCGCTCGGCGCCCTCGACGGCACAGGCGAGGAGGGCAGTGAGGTGGTGGACACGGTGCGCGTGGACGGCACGCGGCGCGCGCTGCGGCTGCCGCTCATCGCCTTCGATCACCGTCACCGCGGCGAGTTGGCCCCGGCCGGCAGCGAGGAGCACCGGTGACCGAGGTGGAGGACGCTGAAGATGTCACGGGCCCACAGTGGGCAGCCCCGGAGGAGGTCGACGATTTCGACGGGCCGGGCCCGCTGTTCGAGGGCGATCAGGGGCAGCTGGCCGGCGAGGTGCGACGCACCTTGGTGTCGCTGCTGAAGAAGCGCTACATCTCCGCTGACCGCAACCCGGTCGACTGGCGGGTATTGACGCAGAATCGTCGGCTGCTGGAATCGCGGCTCAACGAACTGTTCATCAAGCTGGTCGTCGACGCCGACCGCGGCGTGGCCTACAAGCGCCATGCCCACCCCGATCAGGGCACCCAGCCGTTCCCCACGGTGCTGCACGATCAGAGCTACTCGCGTGAAGAAACGATCCTGCTCGTGCACCTGCGGATGCTGTTGCGCGGCGCCCAGCTCGAGGACCCGGCGGTCTTCGTCGACCGCAGCGAGTTGATGGAGGAGATCGCCAACTACCGGCCGGCTGAGGCCACCAACCAGGTGCGGGATGAGAAAGCCGCCCGGGCGGCGATCGACTCGCTGGTACGGCTGGATCTGCTGATCGACAGCGGCGACGCCGAGCGGTTCCGGGTGGCGCCGATCGTCGAGGTCCTGATGTCGTTGGAGCGGCTCACCGAACTGGTGGCGTGGCTGAAAACGCTGCAGCCCGGCGACGGTGACGTCGCGGAGGGGCAGTGACGATGCAAACAGTGGTCGTGCTGACCGGGGCGGGGATCAGCGCCGAGTCGGGGTTGTCGACGTTTCGGGGTCCGGACGGTTTATGGGAAGGGCATCGGGTCGTCGACGTCGCCACTCCGCAAGCCTTCGACACAGACCCCGTCACCGTGCACCGCTTCTACAACCGGCTACGGCGCCGGTTGCGCGATGACGACGTGGCGCCCAACGCGGCGCATTGCGCATTGGCTCGGCTCGAACGGGCCCTCGGGCGCGGATTCCACCTGGTCACACAGAACATCGACGATCTGCACCAGCGCGCCGGCAATACCCAGATCACCGCCATGCACGGCGAACTGACCAAGATCCGCAACGTCGACACCGGTGACGTGCTGCCCTGGGCCGGGGACGTCATCGAGACCGATCGCCAGTGGCGGCCTCACGTGGTGTGGTTCGGTGAGCGAACGATTGGGCTCGAATCGGTCGTCGAAATACTGTCCACCGCAAGCATCTTCGTGGCGATCGGGACATCGGGGACCGTGCATCCGGCCAGCCAGTTCGCCGCGATCGCGAAAACCGCGGGCGCCACCACCGTCGAGATCAACATCGAACCCAGCGCGGTGGAGTTCGACTACCGAGTGATCGGTGCGGCTTCTGAGCGCGTCCCCGAACTCGTCGATCAACTCATCAATGGGCTGGTGGCATGACGAGCGCCGGTAGAGGCGGGCAGTGGCGGCTGGAGTCGATGCAGCTGGTCAACTGGGGCGGGTTCGAAGGACATCACCGAGTGGATCTGTCCGCTGCGTCCACGCTGATCAGCGGTGCCACCGGCACCGGGAAGTCGACGCTGCTCGACGCGTACGTCGCGCTGCTGATGCCTTCGCGGATCCCGTTCAATGGGGCGTCCAACGACAACGTGACCGGGCGGGCTCGCGGCGGTGATCAACGAAACGTGTTGCGCTACATGCGCGGCAAGATCGACGATGACCGGCCGGCCGGGTCGGCGACGTTGACCGATCAGGTGCTGCGCGGTCGTGACACCCCCACCTGGTCGGCGATCGCGGCGACCTGGGAGACCGGGGAGGGGCATCTGTTCAGCGCGGTGCGGCTGTACTACGCCGCGCCGTCAGCTACTCGGTTCGAGGACATCACCAAGCGGATGGTCACCGTCGAGGGCGGGTTCGACCTGGCCGGGGTCGCCGAGTTCGCCGCCAACCAGTTCGATCCCCCGCAGCTACGCAACCGGTTCGGCGGGTGGGAGTTTCACGGCTCCTACCGCAGTTTCAGTACCGCCGTGTGCACCCGGCTGGGGATCGGGCTGCCCGGCGAGGGGGAGCGGGCGCTGGGGCTGTTGGCGCGGATCCAGGCCGGGCGTGCGGTCACCACCGTCGACGGACTGTTCAAGTCGATGGTGTTGGAACGGCCCAAGACCCTGGCGGTCGCCGACGAGGCGACCGCCCATTTCGATGATCTGCAAGCCTCCTACGAGGCGATGAAAACCGCTGAGCAGCAAGTCGAAACGCTGGCTTCCATCACCGAGTGGAACAGCGACTGGTGCAGCGCCCAAGCTGATCTGGAGACCATCGACGCGGTCGGACTCAACGTCGACGGCCATACCGCACTGCGGGTGTGGGCGCTGCGCACCGAGCAGCGACTCGTCGCCGAAGCGACGCGTGCGGCCGCGGCGGACAAGGCAGCCGCCCACGCGCGGGCTGCGGCCGCGCGGCGCGACGAACACGACGCCGACACGGCGCTGGAGGCGATGCACGCCGCGCACACCGGCGGTTTGACTGCCCAGATCGACGACCTGGACCGCACTATCGAGGCGCTCTCGGCGGCTCACCGCGACGCCGAACAACAACTCAAGATCTACCGAGAACGCACCATCGCGCTGGGGACCCCGCCGAGCACCGCCGAACAGTTCGCCGCCGTCGCGGCCGTGGCCGCCGAATTCCTCGCCGACCACTCCGAGACGGCGGCCGCGCTGCGCGGGCGCCGCGACGCCGCCGTCGGCCACCACCACCGCCTGCAGGAACGTCGCGCCGGCCTGGCCGAGGAACTGGAGTCGCTGTCGGGTCGCACCGGGGTCATCCCCGCCGATCTGCACCAGGCACGATGCGCCGTGGCGGCCGCGCTCGGGTGCGCCCCCGCCGAGGTGCCGTTCGTCGGTGAGCTGATCGACATGCGGGCGGGTTTCGGAGCGTGGCGACTGGCCGCCGACCGGGCGCTGGGTGGGTTCGCCACCACCGTGCTGATCGACGCCGAGGACCTCGACCGGGCACGTGGGCTGATCAACGACCTCAGCCTGTCGCGGCGACTGAGCTTCGAAGGTGCCCAGCCGGGCGCGCCCATCCCGTCGGGCGGCGACGATCGCCGCCTGGCCGGACGCATCGTGGTCGACGAGGCCTCGGTGTTCGCCGGCTGGCTGCTGGACCGTATCGTCGCCGGCTTCGACTACGTCTGTGTCGAGGACCCCGACGACCTGGCGGCAGTGCAGCGCGGCCTGACCATCACCGGACAGACCAAGGCTGGGCGCCGCGGCGCGCACGGCGGAAACCGCGCCCCGGTGATCGGGTTCTCCAACACCGAACGCCGCCACCAGCTGCGGGCCGACGTCGACGTCGTCGAGGCCGAGATGGCTGACTCGGCCGCGGCGATCGGCGATCTGGACCGTGAACTGGATGCGCTGCACACCCGGCGTGACGCCCACCGCTACATCGCCGACACCACCTGGTCGGGCATCGACGTCGCCGCGGCGGCTGAGCGCATCAATGCCGCCGCCGCGCAGCGCGCCGAGCTCGCGGCCGGCGGCGGGGAAGCCACCCAGGTCAGTGCTCGCCGAGACGAGCTGCGCGCGCGCCGTGAAAGTGCCGCGCGGATCCGGCATCTGGCTGAAGCGGACCTCGAGCGCCTCACCGAGGACCTCGAGGGGTTGCAGGTGCGGGGGGCGGATCTCGCCGGCGAGCTCGTCGAGGCGGTGCCCGCCGCCGGTGAGGACGTCCTCACCGCGCAGTTGGCGGCCCGGCTCGACGACGAATTGGCCGCGGCCGCCGGCGCGAACGTCACCGCCGCCGGCTTCGACGAAGCCCTGGCCCGGCTGGCCGCGGTGCTGTCCGCCAAGACCGACACCGCGCGCGCCGCGGCCGCGCGCGCCGCCAAGATGCTCACCGCGACCTTCGAGGCGTTCCAACGGCAGTGGCCGCGACCCGATCTGGGTACCGACGTGTCCGCCTACCCCGGCTACCGCGACATCCTCGACGAGCTCAACGCCCAGGGGCTGCACCAGCGTCGCGCCACCTTCGTCCGCGACGTCAACGACTGGACCGGTATCGATCTGCTGCGTCTGCACGGCGCCTACGAAGAGGCCGTCGAAGAGATCGAATCCCGGCTGGGCCCGATCAACGACATCCTGGCCACGCTGGCGTTCGGCGCGGGCGCGGACCGGCTGCACATCACGCTGCGCCGCACCGACACCGCGGATGTCACCGCGTTCCGCAAGGAACTCAAAGCCCTGGCCGGGGCCAGCACCGCATCCGGTGACGACGAAGCCAAAGTGCACGAACGGTTCCTCAAGCTGGCCCGGTTCATCAACCGAATCCGCAAGTCGGAGAGCACCTCTGAGCGTGACTACTACCTCGATGTGCGCCGACACGTCTACATCGAAGCCGAACGCCGCGACACCGCCGGCGCCACACTGAATGTCTATGCCAGCCTGGCGGGAAAGTCCGGCGGCGAATCCCAGGAACTCATCGCCTTCATCGTCGGGGCGGCGCTGCGCTATCAACTCGGCGACGCCCAATGGCCCCGCTACGCGCCGGTTATCCTCGACGAGGGCTTCATCAAGTCCGATGCCGCCTTCGCTGGGCGCGCGGTGGCCGCCTGGAAGGGGCTCGGTTTCCAGCTGGTCATCGGCGCACCCGACGACAAGGTCAACAGCATCGAACCCCACGTCGACCGCATCTTGTGCGTCACTAAGAACAGCAACCACCGCTCCCACATCACCGCGCTCACCGACACTGCCCCGTCCCCACCGGCAAGTGCCCGAGTGCGCACCACCAAGGCTCGGAGGCGGTCGTGAACACCGACGAGACGTGGCTGGCGACGGTGGCTGGGAAGGTCACCGAGCAGCAAGACCGCGCTGAGGACATCATCGCCCAGGCAGCCGCCTCGGCCGACAAGATGCGCAGCGAGGCTCAGGCCATCGCGGAGCGGGCAGCAGCCGCGGAGAATCCCGACCTCGCCGCCGCGTGGGCCGCACTTGCGGCCGCCGCTGAGGCCATGGCCGAGGGCAGTTCATCGCTGGCGCGCATCATGACCGGGCTGCGGAACTGGGTGGAGGCCACCGGCGTCGACATCGCGGTCACCCAGTCCGACGTCGCGGCAGCCGACGCCGACGCGTGTCGGCGCATCGCCGAGATCCGCGCCGCCGGCCGGCGCGATCAGGACGCCGCCGCTGCGGAAATCCTCGGGGAGACCCGGGCCGCGAACGGTGCGCGCATCGCCGGACTGCGCGACTGGATCCCGATACCGCGGCAGCCATGAGCGCGACGCACCAAGGAGGACAAGCGAAGTGAGCCAACGCGTTACGCGCACCGAGGTCATCAAGAACGCGCTTGTCGGCCAGGTCGTGGGATCCCCGACTGATCTCAATGGCGGACGTATCAGCGACGAGCTCGCCGCCTCGCTCACCGAACGCATCGAGGACGAACTGTTCGGATACGCCTCGACCGCAGAACTCTTGCTGGAGGCGCGCACCATTAGGACGGTCGAGGAGCTCGATCGGCTGCCGGTCGGGGTGGTGGTGAGATCGGCTGAGGGCAGCATTGCCTGTCGATTCGACGCCACACGCGGGGTGGTCTTCGGTGATGAGCGCCCATTTCCCTGGGTGCGACTGGCCTTGACCGCTCGGGTTCTGTGGACCCCCGATGAAGCCGGATAGCGAGGCACTCGTCGCGTGCCGGGTGTAGGTCAGCGCGGGGGTGAGTCAGCCGGCGGTATCGCGATGATGTCGCTGCTGAGCCCAAAAAGCGCTTCCGGTAGCCGGGATTCCGGCCATGCGGTCCATGTGGATCCGCGCGGTGGTGAGCGACATCTGAGGTCGACGAATGGCGATCACGCGCGCCAGCGCTACCTGATAACAGCCGCTGACCGGGTAGTCGGGATCGGGCTCAGGCGCAGCGAGTAGCGGGTGAGCGTCTGCGTCGAGTAGTTCGACCTCGTAGTAGGCCCTTTCGCCCACGCGATAGAGCGCTTGCAGCATGGGCACCAAGGAGGGGTCGGGTACACAGACAGCCCAGGCGTGGGCGAAATCTTGGTTCGAGGTCACGTACAACTTGTTGATGTCGTAGATGAGACCGGAGGCAAGGTCTGGATCCGTGGTCTTCTTGCGAGCCTCTACCACGCCGGCGCGAAGCACGTCGGCGTACACACCGCGCTGTTGTGCGACCGGCAGTAAGAGATCACCGATTCGGCGTCCGCTCCAGCCGGCATGCCAGTAGCGCGTACCTGTCTTCGCCACCTTTACCTCCTTGTGAAGACCGTAGCGGAAAACCTACCGGCAATCGAACACCTGTACGATCCCGGTATGGAGCTGCGCTTGGCCTACCGAGGCCGGCAGGAGCCGCGGGCTGCGCACTGGCCGTCGCGCGGTGCCGCCCCGGGCAGCGGCTCGGAACTGGTAGGGATCGCCCAATGTGGTGGTTGCAGCACAGGACGGTCTCGCACTGTGGATCTGCCCTGGTAACCGAGGGGGCCTTATGTTCGAGGACTGGCCTGTGACGATGGACCCGCCGCCGCGGACGGTGGTGGATCCACCTCAACCCGTACTGGTGGATCTGAGCCGCCTCCTCGACAACCGCGACGACGCGTTCCGTCGCGACGCGGTCTCGATGAGGGTCAAGGCCGAGGGGCTCGAATTCCTCGACCAGGTTCCCGGGCATCTGCACGCTTGGGCCCGTTCCACTCGCGGAGGCTGGCTTGCCTTAATCACCTGCGAGGTTCCGACGGGAAACAAGAAGGGCCGACTCAAGATTCGGCAGTGGTGTCCAGCCCGAGCGGTGACGCCCAACGGTCAAGACTGAACCGTGACGGCACCCCGTGTCCCATCAGCGTGTCGCGTTTGCAGTCGTTGGCTGGGTTTAGAAGAAGCCGCGGTGGCCCCCGCCGTTTCCTCCTGGGGTGGCAGTTTTCGGGGGTGTCACCGGTTTGGGTGCCACGCTCATCGGGGCTCGGGTCACATTGATTCGTGGGCCGTCGTTCTGCGTTGGGGCGGTGGATCGCGGCCAGTAGTTCTGGTTTTGGCGAGGTATCGCTGATGTCGGGGTGTCCGGCTCGGGCGGAGGTGGTGGCGGTGGCGGAGGTAGTGGCGGCACCGGTGCCGCGCTCGGGGTGGGCGCGACGCTGCTGAGCGTGGGCTGCGTGCTGGTCGGTGTCACGTCGGGGGTCGAGTCGTTCTCGTCGCTGCCGGTGGACAGGCGCCATACGAGCAGCGCGGCCACCACCACCGCCGCCGTGGCCACCAGGGCGAGGATGGTCATCCGGGTCTGCCTGGCGTCCAGGCTCGGCCGGCGACGGTGCTGCTGGGCGCTCGGGGTCCACGAGCCGATACTGGACAGCGGTGTGCTGATCCGGCCGGCGGCCGGGGCCGCATCACCGTTTCGGTCGGTTTCACGGTGGTTCAGCCGATAGTCGTCTGCCGCCGGCATGGGTTCGGCGACGGTCTCGTTGTCCCACCAGCGGACGTCGCGGTCGCCGAACAGGTAGTCGAAGTCCTCATCCCAGAGGGCTTCTCGTTGCGTCACGTGCCGATGCTAACGCCGCGACCGGGTGCCCATCCAGCGATGAATGTGATCGGCTGAGTCCATGAGTGCGTCAAACCGGTCACCGGACCTCGGGTATGCGGTCGGGTCCGTGCCGGGCACCGTCGCGGATCGGCAGGGGGGTCGGATTGTCTTGTGCCAGTCGGCGAATGGATTCGCGGGTCCGTCTTCCCCATTCGGGGCGTAGTGCGTACATGAGGACGTGCCAGTAGGGCATCCACAGAGTCCGCAAGGCGTGGTGTTCGTCCATGTCGGTGAACGCCGGGGCCTGTTGGGCCCACCGCCAGGCGATGCCGCTGGCGATGTCGTCGAGGATCCAGTACAGGAGCTCGTCGGAGTCGGTGGTTTTGCGCAGCACCCACCCGTGTAGCGGGTCCCACGTGCGGTAGCGCAGCGCGTCGGCGTCAAGGCGGTAGGTGGGAGTGTCTTCGAAGGCTTCGTCGTCGGATTCGATGCGTTGCGGCACGACGGCGGCGCGGCTGCTCTGTTCGCCGGCAAGGCTTGTCAGTGCGGCCGTCATCTGATCGAGCACTGGCTGGAAGTCGTTGGGGGAGACGAGCGGTGCGGCGACCACCTCGGGTGCGGTAGTGAGGACGGCAGCTTCCCCGTTCACGTGAGGGACCGCAACGTCGACGGTGTCCAGGGTGTCGACGTCGTCGTCGATCTCGGCGACCCCCATGTAGTCGACTCTGTCCGGATCCATGAACGAGTCGTCGGCCAGCGAGGGGTCTACGACGTAGGCCAGGTCGACGGCGAAGTCGCGCATCCCGAAGTGGGGCTGTTGTCCCGGGGTGTACGCGCTGAGGATGACAGCACTCACCCACATGAACGGTCCGCGGTCGTCACGGTCCGCATGCTGGCCGGTGCTGCGGGCGGCGTTGGACTCGCGAGGAAAGCGATACTTCAGGCGCTGGTCCAGGCGTGCGTAGAAGAATTCGCCGGTTCCGTGAGGGTTGGTGCGGCGGTCGACGGTACGCCCGGTGATGGGCAACTGGGCGCGCAGTTCCTCTGGCCCCGTCTGGAGGCGTCGGATGGCGAACCTTGGCACAGTCAGAACCTACCGTTCACGTGTCGGTTGAACAGGAAGCTCGGGATGGGCTCGTGGTCGCTTCAGGTTTCGGTGGCGCCCACCGTCGCCGCGCAGCAACCCGATTAGGCCGCCGCGGCGCTGTGGCGTGAGGTGCTCGCACCGGCCGCCGCCTCCTTATCGAGCTTGGATTTGATCTCGTGGACCGAGGTGCCGTTCTTGACGGCGCCGGGTGCGTGCTTGCCACCGGTGGTGGTGCCGCTGGAGTCGCTGCTGGCTGGTTTCTTGGATTCGTCCTTCTTGGCCGAATCCTTCTCGGATTCGTCCTTGGGCTCCTTGCGGGTGGTGGGCGCAGTCGCCGCCGACTCGGCTGCCTTCTTGGGCTCGTTGGACGGAGTGTCAGCGGTAGTCGATGGGCGCCGCGCGGCGGATGTCGTCGTGTCCTTGGTGTCGGTCGTTGGGTCCTTGGGTTCGACGGACGCGGCGGTGGTCTCGTCGACCTCTGTCGCCTCTTCAGTGACCGTGGCCGAGGCCGGTGCGGTCTTCTCGGGGACCGCGATCGCCACCGGGCTGCCGGCGGCTTCCTGTGCCGCGGGGTCCACCTCGGTCGCGGCCTTTGTCGCCTCTTCAAGCGCTGCGGTCTTGGTGGTCTTGCCCTCGGCCGGCATGCTCGACGCGGCGCCCTGGGTGGTATCGGTTGCCGATCCCGTAGCGCTGACGGATTGCGCCGATTCAGGTGTGACCGCAGCCGGGGAATCGGAGGCAACGCTCAACGTGAGGACCCGCGGCTGGGAGAGGGCACCGGCGATGGTGGAACCGATGTCCAGCGCCGAAGCAATGACGTTCAATCCAGCCGAGGTTGCAAAGGCGGCAACATTGACGGCGCCGTTGACGGTGGCCGCCAGGGCATGCGGCAGTCCGTACACGAGGGACGGAAGTCCAGCCGCCTCCAGGAGGCCGCTGGCAACGGTGGCCACGCCGCTGGTGAACGAGGTAATCATGTTCGCCGCGGTGGTGGTGAGGTTTGCGGCCGTGCTGAAGGGTATCGACGCCAACGAGCCGGCAGTCCTGAAGACCGTGTTGACCGTGGTGACTCCTGCCCCGACGAGCACCGACAGCGCGTTGGTGTAGCTGGCTGGGCTCAGCGGGGCCGCGCCGATGGTGTTGATGGCGGTCTGGAGAGCTCCGGGTGAAGTGCCCTCACCGAACCAGGTGCTCACCGCCGAGGAAGCGCCGTTGGTGAGCTTCGTCAAAGCGATGCTCGCGGCCCCCGAAAACGCTGATGTGACACCGTTTACCCCGGCCACCGCTACGGTCACCGGCGCGGACACGATGCCCTGTACCGCGGTGAGCACGCCGTCGACGAGAGCGCTGCCCGAGGCGTCGCCGGCGGCGCCGATCAGACCGTTGACCGTGGACAGAATATTGGTGATCTGAGCGGTGACCCCGGTGACCAGTGCGGTGCCGAGAGTGAGAGCGTTGACGCCGAGATCCCTTGCAGCGGTGAGCCCGTTGTTGAGCGCGAGGCCGACGATGCCCAGGGGAGCCGTCAGCAGCCCGGTGTAGCTGGACACCGACAGCGGGTTGTTGATGATGTTGGCCACGGCTTGCAGCGCAGTGCCCAGCGATCCGGTCAGCGTGGATGTCAGGAGGTCCGCGACCTGGCCGGTGGTCAAGGTCAGAGTGTCGTTGGTTGCCCCCACTGTTGTGGCGAGGCTGGTCAGCCCGCCGTTGGACGAGGCTTTCAGTGCGGTCAGAACCGCGACCAGCGTCGGATTACTGGTGGCGGCGATCAACCCGTCCCACAGGGTGTTGCTCAGTGCCACAGCGGAATTGAGTGCACCGACGAGGGTCTGTCCGGGAACGCCGACAAGGGAGGTTGCCGTGGAGGAAACCGAGTTCGCGGCAGTGTTGAGGTTGTTGATCAGTGCCCCGATGTCGGCCGGGGTGATGAGCGCCGTCAGCTGAACGGTCGACGTCGAGATGTGGGGGAGCGCGATACCGTGCGGTGAGGCGTGCGGACTGACCAGCGGTGTGAACGCGATGGCAGACGCCGTGGTTAGCGCCATTCCGGCGGTCAGGTAGGAGCGGGCAGAGATTTCCATACGTTTGGCCTCCGGAGTGTGACACCAGCTAGAAGAATTGAGCTGGCGTAAGTATCCCAGTACGGACGAAATGTCTCCAGGCGAATACGTGGACAGTTTGCGACTCGGATGCGACGGCGGCCGAGCGGAAATTGGGCTTCGCGGACACGCTCCATCGGGGTGCGAATGTGGGGCAGCTTGCCCTGTATCCAACGCGAGCAGCGCCGCGCACCGCGAAATGCAGTCAGCCTGTGAGAAATTGCGGTAGGCTTTATCAAGCTACGGTGCGGAAGAATCTCCGCGTGCCATGCTTGCAAAGCGACTCAAATGGAGTTGGTGCGCGACGGTAATGGTACTAGTCGGGCCCGCTCGATGTTTTCCGATAATAATGTCTGCTTCGCCCATTCTCGGATCGTCACGCTCGAATGCGTCGGGCCGGTGCAGCAGTAGAGCGAGGTCGCAGTCCTGCTCCAAACTTCCGCTTTCGCGCAGATCAGAGACCATCGGCCGCTTGTCTTGACGTTGTTCGGGGCCACGGTTGAGCTGGCTGATCGCCACCACCGGCACGTCGAGTTCTTTGGCCATCAATTTGATGCTGCGGGAGAAGTCCGACACTTCTTGTTGCCGGGACTCGTATTTCTTTCCCGACGACATCAACTGCAGATAGTCGATGACGACGAGACGCAATTCCTGCTGTTGGGAGAGGCGCCGCGCTTTGGCTCTGATTTCCATCATCGTCAAATTCGGGGAATCGTCGATGAAGAGCGGAGCTTCACTGAGTTCGCTCATGCGGCGGGCGAGCTTGGTCCAGTCGGCGTCGCCCATCCGGCCGGCACGCATGTCGGCGAGTTTGATGCTGGTCTCAGCGGACAGCAGCCGCATCACGATCTCGGACTTACTCATTTCCAGGGAGAAGATGATGCTGCCCAGGCCGTGCTTGATCGAGCACGACCGCATGAAGTCCAGACCCAGGGTGGAGTTGTGGGTGGGAACCATGGCGTGGCCGGCGAGGTAGGTGTGGTCGGCGTTGTCGACCTGCACACAGCGCACCGCAACGCTGGCGATGGGCCGGCGGGCGGTCACGGTGCGCGCCGGCGGCGAGGCGTCCGGGGGGTGTTCGTGGAAGCGGGCGGTGTAGCTGGCCGAGTCGGGGTCGAGCACGTATCCCAGTGAGTGCAACAGTTCCTGAACGAAGGCCTTGTAGGGCGGCCGGTTGGGCCGCAGCCGGATGGTCACCGCGGTGCCGTCGCGGTGGCCGGCGGCCTGGACGAGCCCGCGCAGCAGCGAGCGGCGCTGCTTGTCGCTGGCCCGAAGGTAGGGGTGTAGCTCGCGTACCGGGATCGCCGGTGTGCGACGGGTCGAGGGGTCGCCGAGGAAGCGGCCGGCGGTGTAGGGCGTCATCGGCAGCGTCGAGGGTTTGACGGTGGGCAGCGTGATCGCGGCGGCGGCGCAGATGGTGTCGCGGTCGGGTCGTAGCTGGCCGGTGGTGCGGGTGCCGCGCTGGGTGGGCCATTGATGTTTCTCGTCGGCCACGATGGTGGTGCCGTCGCTGAATTCCACTGCGTAGCAGGGGCGGTCGTGCATCACGTCAGTGGTGGCCAGCACTGTGGTGGGTCGCCCGTCTGCGCCGATGAGGGTGTCGCCGACGTGAACCTCACCCATGGTGGTCCACCCGGTGGGGGTGGGCAGCGGGGTGTCGATCGCCAGGGCCTTTCCCACGCCCGGGCGGGCGGCGATGATGATCATTTGGCCGGCGTGCAGACCGTTGGTGACGGCGTCGAGGTCGGGGAAGCCGGTGGGCACACCGCGGGCCAGGCCGCCGTGGTGCTGGATGTCGTCGAGTTCATCCATGGTGGGTTGCAGCAGCGACTCGAGTTGGACGTAGTCCTCGGTGTGCCGGCCGGCGGTGACCTCGTACACCTCGGCTTGGGCTCGGGCCACGACGTCGTCGACCTCGTCGCCGTCGGCGCCGGCGTAGCCGTACTGCACGATGCGGGTGCCGGCCTCGACGAGGCGACGCAGCTGAGCTTTCTCGGCGACGATGCCGGCGTAGTAGCCGGCGTTGGCGGCGGTGGGCACCATCGAGATCAGCGTGTGCAGATACGGCGCGCCGCCAACCCGGCGCAGCGTTCCGCGCCGGTCGAGTTCGGCGGCCACCGTGATCGCGTCGGCGGGTTCACCGTCGGCATACATTTCGAGGATGGCGTTGAAGATGAGTTGGTGTGCTGGCCGGTAGAAGTCGTTGCCGCGCAAGCGCTCCACGACATCGGCGATCGCGTCCTTGCTCAGCAGCATCCCGCCCAGCGTGGACTGCTCGGCGGCCTCATCCTGAGGCGGCTGACGCATATCCGTCATGGGCCGGACGATACGCCCGGCCCGATGTATTACCTAGGTGATTCGAGTGCGGTGGCCATAGCGCAACGCTGCAGAGACCGGGCTGTAAGCGAGGCCAGCCTTAGTTCGCTGGCGGATCAGATGTCGGGATCTTCCTCGATCTTCTGTTGCAGCGCATCGACATCGGCGGTCGTCGGCAATCCGCGACGATCCAGAACCCGCCGCGAGGTGCCCAGGTTGAGTTGGAGCTCCCGCAGATGGGCCATGGCTCGCTGGTGAGCCAGCTTGGCTACTTCGACGATCGCGCCAGCGAGGGCCTTCTCGCTGAGCCGGTAGGCGCGGTCGCTGAGTTCTAGGTCGACGAACCCGTAGTAGCTGTAGGTGACGATGATCGAATGGTCGCGGTTGTAACCGACGAAGTGTTCGGGGCCGTCGTCCTCGGTGTCTTCTGTTTCGGTCTGGAATGCGTTGGGGCTCAAGTGAGTAGCTTCCGTGTCGCGGCTTCGATGTCGCCGCTGGGGATCGCGCGGCGAAGCTGGTTGCTTAGTGTTCCCAGGTCGACCTTGTCGGTGGTGGCCTTGAGCGCCAGCCGCCACAAGTCTTGGCGCTGCGGATTGGCTTTGAGGCCGGCCAGCGCGGCGGTCACCGTGCCCGCCTGATCGCCGCGGTCGACGCCTCGGCTGGCCAGCTGGAGCGCGGCCGCGGGAACGGCGTCGGTGATCTCGTCGATGAGAAACTTCGCCCACTCATAGCGCGCTGCGGTGTTGGCCAGCACGTCGAAGGCGGGGCCACGGACGAGAGCCAGGGCTTCGGCCAGAGCGTCGTCGCTCGCGGTGGCCGGTGAATCACCGACGAGATGCTGCCAGCGTTCCCAGTCGCTGAGCACGAGGGGATCCAGTCTGTGCGCCTGCGGCGGTTCGGAGTCGGCGCGGCGGCCGCCGCGGCCCAGCTCCGGCAGCAGCGGCTGCCCGTCAGCGGTGCTGCCCAGGAAGCCGCGGATGCGGGAGACGGTTTGGCGGATGCTTTGGTCGCTGACAGTGGACGCGCTGCCCCAGCAGTCGCGCAGTTCTTCGCGGGTCGCACCGTCACGGCCGACAGTGGCCAGGTAGGCGATGACCGACGTCCAGACCCGGCTTCGGCCCGGGTCGTCGATGGTGCGGCCGTCTGGTGGGGTGATCACCGGCTCGCCCAGTACCCGGACCCAGATATGCGGCGACACTTGATCATCACCGAGCTCGGCAGCCGCGGGGGGAGCGGGGGCCGCGTTCGTGGCGGGGGCGCGATGACCGTTGGTCGGCACCCTGTGCGTGGGCGCGGGCGGTGCGTCGGCCAGCAGCCCCGCCACCAGTCGCTCCCATCCGTCGTCGTCGATCGAGGTGATCGCATCCAGGGGCAGGGAGAGGTTGCGGGCGTCGTTGGACAGGGTGGCCGAGTGGCCGGCTACCCGGAAATCCCAGATACCGGCAGCCGCGGCGGTGGTGATCACGCACGGTGTGGTGGGGAACAACTCAGCGGCACGCGGATCGGCGTCGTCGAGGACGACCACGTCAGCGTCCACACCGAGGGAGGCCAGGAATTCCCGCAGTGCGGCGGCGTCGGGGGCGGTGATGAAACGGTCGCTACCGACTGCGCCGAGCTGCGCGGTCGCCGCCGCGGTAGCAGCCACGACCCGGTGCGGCGCCAGCAGCAGATTCATGACCCACGCTCGCAGCACCGCGGTGACCGCCGAGGCGTCGCCGCTGATCGTCAGCGGGGTCACCTCCTCCAGATTCACCAGCAACACCCCACCGCGCGCTGTCCCGATCGGCAGCATCACCGGCCGGCGGGCCGCGGCGGCCGAGGGGTGCAGAGCATCGGTGCTGCAGGTCCAGGAGTCGATCTCGGGTACATGCGCCCAGGGCCGCGGCGGCGGCGGGAAGGTGCTGTCCAGACTCGGCAGTACCGAGATGGTGTCCGGCTCGGCGAGTATCGCCATCAGCGGCGGTGTGGGGCGCCCGAGGGAGGCGACAGCGGAATCGACCAGTCCGTCGCCGTCGTCCTGGAAGTACCAGTCGACGGCTGAGCGGGCAGACATCAGCATCGGCTACTTGTCGCCGCTGGCGGTCACGGTGGTCCCAGGGGTTGTGGCTGGCGGTTGCCCGCCGGCATCGTCCCCGGGTGGGCGGTACCAGCCCTCGAAGCCCTGATCGTCGGTGGCGACCGTGTTCACGTCGACGACCTGTCCGTTGTTCATGACCCGGCCAGGGCCGGCGGCCACCGACATCTGGCCGTCGTCCCACCGGGCGTAGTCGCCGGGCTGCACCTCTGAGGGGTCGACCAAGGTGCCCGGGTTGGTTTTGATGTCGACGTGGGCGGCTTGATAAGCGGCGGTGGCGTCATCGCTGGTGGCCGATGCGCGCAGCGCCTGGGCGGCCTCAACGGTGGGAGCCTCTATCTTGTCGCCGTTGGGCAGGGTGACGGTCTTGCTGTTCGGGTCGTCCTTGCCGTCGCCGCCCTGGCCGCCCTCGGCTTGCTTCTCGGCGTCGGTCTTCAACGCGTCGAACGGAGAGCCAGGTGTGCCCGGTGTGGAGCCGCCGCCGCCGGCCGGGGTGCCAGCGGGCGTGGCGCCGGGCACTGATCCGAAGGGGTTGGCCGCCGGGGTGACACCGCTGCCGGCCGGGGTGCTGTTCGGGCCGAACGGCGAATTCTGCCCGAATGGGCTCTGGCCCTGTTGTCCGAACGGGCTCTGCTGTCCGAGCTGGCTGAGCGGGCTCTGCTGTCCGAGCGGGTTGAGGCTCTGCAGCGCCGGACCGAGCGAGGAGAGCAGATCCTTGAGATCGCTGCTGTCGCTGCTCTTCTTGTCGTCCTTGCTGTCGCTGTCGTCGCTGTCGTCGTCCTTGTCTTTGGAGCTCGATGATTTCTTGTCCCCGCTCTTGAGCTGGTCGAGCACCCCCTGAAGGTCGCCGGCCTGTTGCTGGGCCGCCCCATCGGTGGCCTGCAACTGACCACCGCCGGCCTGGGCATAACGCTGCAACGCCTCCATCAACTGCTGCTGGCCTTCGGGGGTGTCCAGGATCGGGCCCAGTCGTTCGATCTCCGAGCGCAGCGCATCGAGATTGGCCTGGGAGTTGTTGAATCCGTTCTGCGAGTTGGCCGCCGACGCGTCGACCGCTGCGCCGGCGTTCTTATCGGTGTTGGCCGCCGTGCCGGCGCCGTTGCCCTGGCCGCCGCCGCCCGAGCCGCCACCTGCGGGCGGTTTCTTGGCTGGCGGTGGTGGGGCGGGCGCCGGGGGCGGTGGAGCCGCCGGTGGCGGGGCGATGCTGCCCAGATAGTCGTCGAGAGGAGAGTGCTGGGCCGCGGGTGGCGTCGGAACGCCAGCCGCGACAAGGTCTTTCCAGTCGACGGCGCCGTCGCCGTTGGTGTCCCCGCCGCTCATAGGATCTCCCCTGATCTTGAGGCTAGGTGGCTAGCCGCTTGTTGATGGTCTGGTACATGTCGGCGGCCTCGCCGGTCCAGTGGGTGCCGGCGGCGCGGCCGACGCCTTCGAGGTCGGACTGGATGCCGCTAGCCCGGTTGGCGGCGTCGGTGTAGAAGGTTCCGTCGGCGGGGGTTTGGCCGGTGCCATGGGCGTCGCGGATGTCCCTGAGATTGGTGAAGGTCTGGCGGATCGCTTCGTCGGTGGCGGGATCCCCGGTGGTCGGATAGGTATCTCCACCACCCGAGTGATACCCGGCTGGATGGGTCTGACCGGGTGCCTCCGGGCGGTGATCGGGCACCCACACACCCGATCCGGGCGGGGACTCGGTCATGTCCGGCCCATGCGGATACGCCGGTGGGCCGAGTTCGCCTGGCTTCTTGAGGACCACATCGCCGTCGCCGTGGATCCCGTCGAGCGCGCTCTCCGGAAGATGGGAGAGATCGACGTCCTGTTCGGGGATATAGGGCGGGTACTGCGGCAGCGGAGTCGGTGGCGGCGTGGGATAGGGGTATGGAGGCAGCGGTTGGTCAGGGCTGGTCATGAGGTTTCTCCCGTCGCGTTACTGGTGGGCCGGTTCGGTCGTGGACTCGGATGAGGCCACGTGATTGTCCGCGCCGTTGTGATTGTCGGTGCCCGGGTCGCCGGACGGATCGCCGGTGGAGGCGGACTTGGAAGCTGACGTCTTCGGTGACTTCGACGGCTTCGCCTCGGGGCGGGTAATCCCGAGATCCTTCAATTCAGCGGCCGTCCACCCGCCGTCGAGGGCCTTGTTGTAGGCGTCGGCGACCTCGGCGGCGCGCTCATCGAGCACGCGTTGCGCCTCGGCCACGGCCTCTTGCTGCTGGTCGTACTTCTCCTCGGCGGTCCCGATCGCACCGACCAAGGCCTTCCGGTTGGCCAGCTGCGCGCGAATCGCTTCGTCAGCGCGCGCCTGATATTCGGCCTTCTTACTGGAACGTCTCGGCATCCGGAGCGACCCCTTCTCGGCAACACAACACGGCTTCCTATGGCGACTTATCGTACCTAGCTGGAGACATCTAAACCCAGGCGAATTGGTCAGCTGGGCCGTCGGGGTGCGGTCGCATTGCGCCAGATCGCGATGCCGATGAGGACCGAACACACCGCTGTGGCTGCGGCCGGAATCAGCAGAAACACGATGCGTTGAAGGTCGATTCCGTAGCCCGCGTAGAACGTGATCAGTGGTTGTTGTTCGGGGCCGACGATGATGTTTCGGGCGGTCAGCCAGCCGATGATCGCCGCGCGCTTGGTGTAGGCGGCGAACCCGATCATGGCGACCATGATCAGTGGTAGCAGTGTTTCGACCCATTCGGGTTCGCCGGAACTGCTGGTGGGTTGGGTCATGGTGTGGGCTCCTTGGTGGGGTCATGCGGCGCGGCTTTGGTCGTCGTCGTCGAGTAGTGGGCGCGACACGATGGAGTCGTCGGCCGGCACAGTCAAGAGGTCGTAGTCGTCGTCGGCGCTGCGCCAGCTCAACAGCAAGGCGTTGGGATCTACCGGGTCGGGTTCGGGCGCCTTGTCGAGGATTCCCCACACTCCAAGGCCTGCGTCTACGCAGATGAGGTCGCCGACCTGGAGGTCGTCGACCATGCGCGGGGCTGGGGATCCGTAGCCGGGCCAGCGGTCGGAGCCGGCAGTGTGGCGCTGTCGTGTCGGCGCTGTGACCGGGATGGGAGCGGCGTTGTGGTGGGCGGTGTTTGGGCCCAGCGCGGAGGTCGCTGCGAATGCGGTCGCCGCCGATAGCTGCGGTTTGAACCGGTACTGCGGGCTCAGCGGATCCAGGGCGGGGCGTTCCTCGGCCAGGTACACCCGCGCTTCGAGATAGTCGGTGTAGTGGAAGTCTTCGTCTTCGTGTGGGTCGAATGGGGTGTCGAAGACGATGCGGGGATGGCTGCACGAGGTGGGGCGCAGCTCTTTGAGGACACGTTTGGCGACGGGGTCGGTGAGGTCGTCGGGCTTGTAGGGGTCGGGGGTAAAGAAGTTCTGCACCTCGACCGGCTCGCCGTGGTCGTTGTAGGCCATGCCGCGGCCGAGCAGCCCGGGCGGGATGGTGGTGCCGGTGTAGTAGTCGCCCCACAGCATGTCGGCACCCTGGCGGCCGAGGCGGCCAAGGGACTGGCGGCCGGTGAGGTTGTCGCGGTTCTCGCCCTCGACGTACTTCACGTCCGGGCGCTGCATGCCGATGATGAGGTGGATGCGGGCGGTGCGGCCCAGCCGAAGGACCGACCCGACCATCTCTTCGATCGGCAGTTCCCGAGGCCAGTTCTTGGTCTCCGATGCCGGTTTACTGCCGCGCAGCTTGACGTACCAGGCGGCGATGTCCTTGACCAACTCGGTGAACTCGTCGAGCACCAGCAGCACGGGTGAGAAATCCTCGGTGCGGGCCACACCGGACTCGCCGGCCTCGTAACGGTCCTTCATCAGCATCCAGGTCTGATAGATCAACGCGATCTGGTCCTCGATGCGGGTGGCCACGCACTGCACGTTGGGCCAGTCCCGGAAGCCGCGGTACTCGATGTTCTTGCGGTCGGCGATGTTGACTGCCCAGTGGGCGCGAGCGGCCTGGGTGATGAAGGTATGGATCGTCGACGTCTTGCCTGAACCGGTTGGGCCGATGATCAGCCTCTGCGGCTGCGTTTTCGGGTGCCAGGAGATCGGGTTGCGGTCCTCGTCGTAGGCGTAGAAGAAGCGGGTGTTCTTGTAGTTGGCGATCGCCTCGGCGACGCCGGCCATCTCCGGGTAGATGCGCGGCCACACCAGCCTGGGCAGGCTGGGCCGCAACTCGAAATGGACGGTGTCGTGCTCGAGCTTGAAGTCGGCGCGCCACCGACCGGCAAGGATCTTCGACATCACCCGTTCGATCTGGTGCATACGCGCTCCGGAGCGGGCCAGTTTCTCCGAAATATTGTGTGCGACATCGAATTCAGTGATCCGGCCCCGATCAGAGAGCGTGTAGTCGGTGACGGTGGCGCCGGACTCGAACATTGCTGGGCTGGCCACCTTCGCGCGTAGCCGCTGAATCGCCGCGGGCTCCTCGGTGACCTCACGGGTGTCCGGTGTGGCGGTGAGCCGGCGAGCGCGGCGATCCACCGACAGCGTGTAGGACACCCCTAGGTTCTCCGAGAGCAAGGAGTTGATGAGCCGCAGCCACTCCGGATTCGTCCCAGCCGTGTCGGGGTCGTTGTCGCCGGAGCTGGGCAGCTGCAGGCGTTGGAGAGAGGACTGCTGTTTGACCGCGGCGGCCGGGATGTAATGCATGCGGATCTTGGTCGGATAGATGCCGTGCGCGCGACGGACCGCGCGGGGGGCGGGTTTGAATCCGCTCGCGCTGATGAGCCCATGGGAGGGGGCGGGCCAGCCCAGCGGAGTGTGCAGCGCTTCGACGAGTTCGGCGACCACCGCGGCACGCCGGGCGGCGTGGCGCGCCACGATGGCCACGATGGCGGCCGCGGCCAGCGCAGAGACGATGAGGAACGCGGTGGCGAAGAAGGGGAACCGGTGCGGATTGCTCAGGTGCAGCCAGTCGGCGGTAGCCGTGCCGATCGCCGCCGTCCAGATCGTCATGGCGATCCACGGGATCTGGGTTCCTGCCCAGGTGATGGTGAGTCGTTGAGCCACGGGGGGTGGACCTTTCGTTCGCCCGGGTCGAGTCAGGGTTGGGGTTGGGGTGCGCCGATGTCGGGCGGGAGGTAGGGCGTGGTCTGCGGGGGTGTGCTGCCCGGTGGTGACACGTCGTCATCGAAGGGGCGGGTGTCCAATGCGGCGATCACTTGCCAGCGGTCGTCGAGGAAGGCGACGCGGATTTCCAGGGTCAACGTGTCGTAGAAGGCGTCGTAGATGACGGTGCCGGAGTCGTTGTTCAACGGCGGGGAGAGCCGCTGCAACTGTGCTGCCGGGAGGCGGTTGGGGTCGGTGAGGCGGTAGCCGTCAGTCAGTTGGGGCGAGGTCCACCGGCTGATCCGGTTGAGCCAGTCATCCTTGCCGGCACCGGGATTGGCGTAGTCGGCGGCGAAACCCGCGGCGACGTCGTTGGCCGGTCCGGTCTCCGGTTGCCCGGTGGGCACCGGGGTGTTCGTCGTCGGGACGGGGACGTCGGTGGTGATGTCGGGTTGGGCGGACGGCGTAGGCGTCTCGTGCGCGGTGGGGGTGGCCGGGGCGATCGTCACGGTGGGTCCTTCGGGGGTTCGTCCCAGCAGCCACCAGACCGTCGCCGCGATCGCCGCCCCCGCGACTGCTGCGAGAATCCACCATCGTCGCCGCGGGGCCGGTCCGGTGAGGACCTCGTCGGCGCGGTCGGCCCACCGGGAGGGAACCACCTCCACCTCGCGCGGATCTCTGGATGCTGGCCGGGTGTCGTTCCGGCCGTGGGGGTCGTCCCAGTCGTCTGCGGGCCAGTCGGCGACCGTGTCGCGCCCGGAATCGGGCTCGATAGTGCTCATGCCCGGAGGTATATGCCGACGGTTTCGCCGATCCGGTCACCGTGGGGCGACTAAATAGCGGGCCGTTGCGGGCGCCCATCCGTTGAGCGCAGAGGTACGTCTGCTGTTTGTTGGGAGACGGTGTCAGCGGAGTTGCGCTGGGCGGCCGGGGTGCTGGCCCACTGGGTGTTGCGGCCTCGGGTGGGTACGCGGTGGATCTCACCGCGGCCGGCGAGGATCACCAGGGCCCGGTAGATCTTTTCGATGACGATCGGGCGGCCGAGCTGGGTGTCGAGATGCTCGCGGAGTTCGGCGGTGGTCATCGGTGCCGGTGCGGCGGCCAGCGCGGCCATTAGCTGGGCGCGTAGGTGCTCGCCCTGGCGGCGCCGTGTGGTCGGTGAATTACTCATGGGTGTAGCCGGATGTCCGGGGAGAGAGGGGATTTCGCGGTCAGAGGACACGTCGGATGATGACCTTGCCCTTGGGGAACGGGCTCATCTTCACCGGGACGCCGCGCTGCTGGGCCTCGACGACTTGGCCGCCGCCAGCGTACAGCTGGACGTGCTCGGGGCCGCGCTCGCTGAAGTTGGACAGTACGAGATCCCCCGGGAGCATCTGGCTGAGGTCGGGCACCGGCACCCCGGCGTTGACCTGGCCGTAGGTCTGACGGGGCAGCGTCTTGCCGCTGGCTTGGTAGATCGCGTACGAGGTGAGCCCGGAGCAGTCGAACCCGCCGCCGCTGGGTCCATTGGGTCCGCCGCCGCCCCACACGTAGGGGAGTCCGATCTGAGACTGTGCGGCCTGGACGGCCCGGACCCCGGCCTCGCTGGAGTGGATGACTGGATTGGCTTGGGCGGCGTTTTGCTGCTGGACGCCGACGCGGAGGATGTTGCACAGGTCGCTGGTGGTGCTTGAATCGCCGTCGACCTGTGGGGGAGCTCGCGGGTCGCCGGGGGTGGACACGCTCAGCCCAACGAGGGTGGCTTCCTCGTCGTCGGTGGCTCCGCCGGCGCCGCGGTAGGCGGCGTAGAGGGCGCGGGCCCGCGGCTCTTGCGCGGCGTAGGCGTCGGGTTTGGCGCTGCCCTGCACGGACTGGGCGGCCACGGTGACCGGGAGGTTCTGCCAGTTGCTGACCTTGTACAGCGCCTCGTAGAACTTGCGCGCGGCGATCGCCGGCGTCATGAGCTCTTGCATGGTGCCCCACCAGGGCCACTGCTGCTGCATGATGCCGATCGACCCGTGGTCTCGGCCGACCGCGTCGTGCGGGAACCGCAGTGAGGCCTCGATGCCGTGCTGATCGGGTGCCAGCTTGCCGGTGCCGTCGTTGGCGTAGTTCTTCAGCTGAGACTCAGTCAACGCTGTCGCCAGGGCGACGATGATGCCCTGGGGTGGGACGTGCATCTTTTCGCCGACGGCGACGACGACTTGGGCGTTGTTGCCGGCGTTGGGGCCGGTGATGTCGGCGGCTGGAGCGTTCTGGGCCAGCATCCCGGCTGCGCGCATCTGGGCGTCGCACTTGTTGAGCTGTTGGTCGGGGCTGTTGGCCACGGTGCTCGGGGTGATGATCAGCCCGATGATCAGAATCGGTATGGCCACCGCGCCGACGAGGAGCGTGATGAGGGCTGCCAGTAGGGCTTTGGGGTCGAGGGTTTTCATGGTGGCGCGCTGCTAGCTGGGGCGCGGCCGGTTGACGATGTCGGCGGCGCGGGGAGGTGGGGCGCCTTGCGTCGGATGGTGCGGGCACGATCCGGCGTGGTTTGAGCAGAACCCGCCGCGGCTGAGTGGGGCACCGCACCAGGCGGCGGCCTGGAGCGCGTCGCGGCGCGATTCGTTGGACATGGGCACGGATGCCGCCGCGGCCGCCCGCGGCGGTTGTGGTGCCCGCGGCGGTTGTGGTGCCCGTGATGGTGGATGGTTTACCGGCGGCAGCCATGCGGCCGGCTGGATCTGCTGGGGCATCGCGCTGACCGCGGCCGCGACGTCGGGATGCAGCGCGGGCACCTCCCGCAGAACCTGAGCCACCCGCGAGGCCGGAGGCCCGGACTCACCGGCCGGTGGGGGTGGCGGCGTCGCCGCGGTGGATCCGGCCCCGGGGTCGCCGGTGATTTGAGCGGTGGGCTGTTGCTGATTGGCGGCGTGCTGCTGGTGCTGCCACCACTGGTTCCACTGCTGCTGGGCGGCCGGGTCGTCGTGTTGGCTGGGCTGCTGGCTGTGGCTGCGCGATGCGGCGAGGTGGGCGCCGCGGCCGCCGCCGTTGTTGCGGAGCGAGCGGCCGGCCCCGACTGCCAGCCCGGTCAAGGTCGGCGGGACTCCGAGCGCGGCCCCACCGGCCTGCAGCGCAAGGGCGGTGCTACGCCGGGCCAGAGTCGAGGGTGGTGACTTGGGTAGTTCAGAGGAGCCGCCGCCGCGGTTGAGGAAGCTCAGGATGTTGCCGTGGCCGTTCTTCACGCCACCCTCGATGCGGCGGAACGCGACGATCGCGACGATCAGCAGAATCGTCGACAGCAGAAGGATCTGGACGGGATTGCCGTCGACGCGGAGCATGGCGCCCAGCAGCGCGGCGTAGGCACCCGCGTACACCACGGTCAGCGGGATTTTGATCAGCGCCAGCGCGAGGTTGCACAGGCATTTGAATGCCATGCCTTGGAGCCCGCCGGCGACGACGCCCAGAGTGCCGACGACGGGCAGCATGATCGCGTTGGACAGCGCCAGGACGACGGTCAGGATGATCTTGCCCATCAGGTAGCAGCCGAACGCCAGCAAGATCGTGGAGAGCAGCAGCATGGCCGCGGCGCTGGCCAGCCGGTCGCCGGTGAGGTGGTCGGCGGCGCTTTTCATCTTCTTGCCGGAGCCGCCGCACTTGGCGATCGAGTCTTTGAGTTTGTCGCGGTCTCCGGAACGGATGCCGGCGTTCCACACCCCCTTGCAGCCGTTGGCGTCGGCGTTGGCGTTGAAGTTGAGGATCTGAGTTGGGGTCCTGACGAACCCGTCGGCGAGGGCGGTTTGCAGTTCGTTGATGGTTGGATCCGAGCCGGCCGGTGAGGCCGCGGTGCCGCGGGTGATGCCGGCGGAGATGCTGATTCCGACGTCGCGGGCTTTGGCCAGGTAGCCGTCTGACCCGACCAACGCGGCCACCGGGTGGGCGAAGATGCTGGCCATCAGCGCGGTGATCACGATTGCCGAGCCGATTTGGTAGGCGGCTTTGGAGGTGCGGCCACGTACGACGGCGAAGGCGGCGACCCCGCCGGCGAGTGTCAGCGCCAGGGTGAGGATGCCGATGTTGTGGGTCAGGCCTTCGGTGGCCTGGCCGAGTTTGTCGAAGGGTTTGGCGATGAAGTCGAGCCATTTGAACGACAGGCCGTAGCCGATGATCCACAGCGCCACCTGGCAGGTGATCTTGAACAAGCCGTATTCGAGTTCGAGGATCGGGGCGAGCGCGATGTTGGCGCTCTTGGCTTCGTCGCCCACCCCGGGCAGGACGGAGAACGCGTTTCCCTGGTCGACGGCGATGAAGTAGTCGCTGACCGGGATTCCGCTGGAGTCCTTGACGTCGATCCACCCGAACATCGAGGTGTCGGCCGGGTTGGGTTTGGGCGCAGGAGTGTCGGTGTTGGGGGCGGCCAAGGCTGGGCCGGCGACGACGAGGACGAAGAATCCGACGAGGTGCCAGATCAGCAACGCGTACACGATGCGGGTGCGCCAGCGGCTGCCCGATTGCACCCAGCGCAGCACCATGCCCGTCAGTGCGAGGTGCGGTGGGCAGCTGGTGTCCCACAGCAGCGGTCGGTTCCACAGCCGAGCCGTGGTGCTCATCGCCGCGCCTCGGGGGCGTTGGTGTTCATCTGCTCGGCGCGGCGCGCCAGGGCGGGGCCGAGCGTCTTCATGCGGGCGATGTTGAGGGCGGAATCACGGATGTAGCACTCGCCGCGGCGGTGCTCGGGAGGACGTTGGCCGTCCTTGCCGGCCGGTGAGGTGTTGTAGCGCAGATCCTTGATCAGCTGCGGATTGGCGTCGGGGGCTAGGCCCAGCCACGCCAGTGACTTGCGGGCCTGGTTCTCCTTGGTCTGCTTGAACACCACTTGGGTGGTGAAGAAGTCGGTGAGGTCGCCGTAGTCGTCGGGATCCTGGGAGCCCATCAGGATGGCGGCGTTGTGCTTGCGGCCGTCGCGGGCGAACTCCTTGACGACCTGCGGGCCGCCGTGGGTAGTGGTGAGGTGGTGGGCTTCGTCGAGGACGTAGGCACCGAAGCGGGAGTTGTCGGCGAAGAAGGCGCGTCGCGCGATGGTGGCGGTCAGCCCGTAGAGCGCGCGGCCCATGTGCTTGGTGGGGGTCAGCTGCTGGAACAGGTGCGGGGAGTGGATGTCCTCGACCGTCGGCAGCTGGAGGCGGTGGGTGCGGATGATCGTTGCCGGTGAGGTCAGTTGCAGCGGCCGGAGATTGGGGTCGAACAGGGCGCCGGCGTTTTGGTTGTTGATCCAGAACGACAGCATGTTGGCCAGCTCGGCGATCTCGCCGCGCCGGAAGTCGGCGGGCAGGTCCGGGCTGGCCATGAACCCGACGAGATCGGCCAGGCTGTGGATGTCGTTGTCGTCGCGGACGTCGGGGTGCAGCATGCTTTGCAGCACGCTGGCCGCCGGCGAGCTCGCCGAGACGTTGATCAGCGGCAGCAGCAGATCCAGGGTGCGGTCGGCGGCCTCCTCGCGGGAGAACACCCGCAGCGGATCCATGCTGAAGTCGGGGGCGGCGAGGTCGATGACGGTCGGGTTGGTCAGGCCGCGCGCCCATTCGGCGTACTCGCCGCGTTCGGTACGGTCGACGGCCAGGATCTGGCCGCCCCGGTCGATGATCTGACCGCTGATGGTCTGCAGGAAGTAGGTTTTGCCGCCGCCGGGCTGGCCGACGGTGGCCACGCTGGCGGCTTCCTGGCGGGCGGTGCGCTCCATGATCGCCAGGTGGATCGGTTCGAAGCATCCGCTGGTCAGGTTGACGCCGATGATCGGGCCTTCGGCGTCGCCGACCTTGGCGGACACGCACGGTACGAAGGCGGCGACTTCTTCGCTGGTGGTGATGTGCACGCACGCGTCGACGGCCTTGATGTGGTGGGCGCCGGGCACCATCGACATCCACAGCTCGCGCTGGGCGCCCAGCGGAGCCTCGAGGGTGATGCGCTTGGATCTGCAGGCGCGGGTGAGCTCGGTGACCGCGGCGCTCGCGTCGGCCTGGGTGGCGGCACCGACGGCGAAGATCGGGGTGAACCGGATCTCAACCTCGTCGTCGGCGCCTTCGATGCGGCGGTTGTAGTCGGCGAGGATGTAGGCCTTCTCGGTCAGCATGGAGGCGCCGAAGCTGGTCTCGCCGTCGCGCTGATCCATCTGCTCGTCGATCTGGCGCAGCGTTTTGATGTTGCGGGCCAGGACCTCGTTGCGGGGCACCTTGCGGATGCGCACGGCCCAGTCGATGACCGCCTTGTCGCCGCGGCCGGTGATGGTGTCGGCGAGCTGAAAGAACTCGGTGCCGCCGGGGAAGATCATCTCGTCGGCCGGGAACGACTTGACGGTCAGCATGCACTGGTAGGTGGTGCGTGGGTCGTCGTCGTCGGGTCGGCTGATCTTGACGATCCGTCCGAAGGACGGTGCGTTGCGCTGCCACCAACCGGTGTGGTTGGCGCGGTCGGCGTTGGCGCCCTCGTCGAACAGCGCTTCGGTGAAGGTGCGGACCCCGGCGCGGATGCGGCCGTCGCGGGCCGGGGGGCACGGGCCGGCGTCGAGACCACGGCTGATGTGGTGGTCCCACAGCCACCGCATCTGCCGCCCGGTGACCGGATGAAGTGTGACGATCGAGGACAGTCGCTCAGCGAGCTCGTCGGCCTTGGCGGCGGCGGCGTCGACGTCCTCGGTGCTGGGCTGGTTGTCGCCGCCGAAGAAGTCCATGTTCAGCAGCCGCGACCCGGCGGGGCCGTGCCGGAACTTCTGATCCAGCGGCATGCTCAGCCAATAGAGCCGGTTCCTGGGGCGCAGCGAGTGCAGCCGCGCGGCCTGGGCGTTGCATTCGTCGATGTAGTCGTGACGGTCGAGGTCGGCGGGGGAGACCATCCGGCGCATGGCGCCAGGCAGATCCATCGGGGCTGAGAATCCGGCGAGCAACGTGTAGTCGGGGACCTCTTGGAACAGCAGCTGGTGCAGCGCGCGGACTTGGTCCTTGTCGTCGACGTCGCGCAGTCCGTAGTCGAAGCCCTCGACGAGGTAATCAGCCCACCAGGTGCCTGATCGGGTGAGCCGAAGATTGCCGGCGATGGCCACGGTGGGCTGCAGCGTGTTGGTGCGCAGGTGTTGGCGCAGTGATCGAGACGGTGCGGCAGCGGGGGCACTGGTGCTCATGCCCGGAGGTATATGCCGGACGAAATTGGATTCCGGTCACCTCACTGAGGCGAGATTTCGTGCGGCGGAACGGGCGGCTGGATGCTCGGAGTTAGGAGGCCTCGTCCAGGGGGCGTCGGGTCAAGGCGCCGAACACGGCCGCGGCTGCCACCGGGGCTGCGGTGACCGGCGGAACCGGCGGTGCCTGAGCCGGGGCCGGTGGTGGGAACAGCGGCTCGCGGGTTGCAGTGGCGGCCCTGTTGCGGGGCTGGCGTGCCGGCATGGTCTGGCGCGGAGTGCGGCGGGTGAAGTCCAACATGATCACGTCGCCGCCGACGATGGCCACCGGGCTGGTGGTGGGCATGAGTTCGGAGGTGGACGGCGCGGTGGACAGCAGCAGTCCGAGTAGCCACCCCATCCGGGTGGTGAGTCTGATCCCGTCGATGGGGATGTTGGCCAGCAGCCCGCCGACGATCACCGTCAGGGCTGCGCCGGCGAGCAGATTGATCAGCGGGTTGATGATCGGCAGGAAGTAGGCGGAGATGCCGGACAGGCCGAAGATCATGCCGCCGCCGACGAACTGGGGAAGCGTGTACGGGCCGCCCGGGAGGCGTTCGCCGTTGAAGCCCTTGCCCACCATCCGGGGAAAACGCATCGCCAGGGTGTAGACACGCACGGCTCGGTAACCCAGGTCGGTCAGTTCAGCACTGAGCGCCATGTGCCCACCTCACTTGTCGATCGCTGTTGTCGCGCCCGGCGGCGCGGTGGTGGTTGGTGAATTGGTGTCACCGCACGCCGCTGCCGCCGCCGGTCACGTTCTGGGTGACTCCGGTGAAGGACTCGGCCAGGGTGGGCAGCATCAGGAACAGGGCCACGCCCAGGCAGGTGATGACGGCAGTGCGGGTGAGCGCGCCGATGGTGAACTGGCGGCTCACGGTCTTGGAGATCAGATGCCCTGACCCCATCAGGATGATGAGGCTGACACCGACGTTGCGGACCAGAGTCAAGGCGTTGTTGATCATGGTGCCGGGATCGGTGGCGGCCAACACGGTGGTGATCATTTCGGGTTGTTTCCTTTCAGGTGGTGGATCACGGCTTGCCGAACACGCTGTCGGTGGGTGTTCCGCCCGGGGTGGGTGCGGTGCTCGTGGCCGGGCCGGCGGTGGGGGGCGCGGGCGGGTCGGTGGCCTTGGATCCCAGGGCCGGGAACAGCTCGATGCCGGCGACTTCCCAACGGCCGTCGGTGACGATCAGGCGCAGCGGGTACTGCATCGGCACGGTGGAGAAGGCGCGCGTCCCCTTGATGGAGGCGAGCATCCGGACCTGCGTGCCCCCGGCGGCCGAGGACGTCGGGGATTGGGAGCGCACATTGGTGATGGCGATGGACCGGAACGGGGGAGGGGCCATCGGTCGGGCGTCGTAACCGGCCGCGACGTAGCGGCTCATGTCGTTGCCGCCGGCCAGCAGTGCCCGGAGAAAGCCGGTGATGGCAACGACGGCTGGATCGCTGTCGGAGACGACGGTCTCGTAGTCCAGGCTCACGTCGACACCGGTGCTCCACACGGGGCTGACGACGGCGGGCAGGGTGATCGCGCGCAGTCGGGTGCCGTCGAGGACGACGATGGTGGCTTGGTAGTAGACGCGGCGGCGTTGGAGGCTGTCGGCCGAGTCGCGCTGGGCGACGCTGACGACCACCGACCACTGCACGAGGTTGGGCGCCGGGCCGGGCTGCGGCTCGGGCAGTGAGGCCAGCTGAGGATCGATCGCGTCGACAGGTGTTTCGGGGAGAGTGAGATCCCCGGTGTAGAACGCGGCGAGGTCACTTTCGTGACCGCGGGCGGAGGACAGGAATGTCTGGACCCAGTCCACCGCGAAGTCGCCGACGCGGGCGGTGTCGTCCGCGGATGCAATGCCGACCGTCTGATCCGAGGGGCGGCTCACCATGCCGACGACCGCGGAACCCAGAGACCACAGTTGGCCGATCCCACCGATGGCGGCCAGGACGACGCCCGCGATGATGACGTACTTCATCACCGCCTGGCGGCGCGTGGCTGCGCGCAGCAGTCGGCGGTCGGCGTTGGAGTCGGTGGCGTTGGGCATGTGGATCTCCCGGTCAGTGGGGGACAGCGGTGTTGTTGAGTCGGGTGATGGCTTGTTCGGCTTCGGGGGCGGCGTGCAGCAGCAGTTCGACGACGCGTCGCTGCGTCGTGATGTCGAGGGGCAGGTCGATCAAATCGATGCACGCCGCGGTGATGTCGTCGGTGAAGGAACGGACACGCGCGGCGTCGTCGGCAGGGTCGTGCTCGACGGCGGCGCGACGGTCGGCGCTGCCGGAGCGGCGGCGGAGTGGGTGCATCGGCGGGATCCTTCGCGGCGAGGGTCAGGGACAGGACGCCAGAAGGTATATGCCGACCCGATCGCGGTTCCGGTCATGAATGTGGCCCGAGTTTTCGGCGGCCTTCGGCCAGGGCGGTTGGCACGCGGACGCCGTGGTCGCTGCGTGTTATGAAGCCATCACATCGGTTGACAAGGGGTTGTACGCTCGATCCGCCTAGCTCGACGAAGGAGAAGCGGAGCGGATCGGCTCCCTCCCCCATATAGTGGCGCGCTCACATACGAACTTAGCCACAAGCTAGTGCAACTGCCTTCTCACCAGCTAAAATGGTTGAGAACAGGCGTAGCTGTGGGCCGATGTGTGGTCACATGTGTGACGAGACTTGTTACCAACCTGGTTGGCACCCCGGTGAGCGCGCCAGATCACCGTCGTTTTGTCTCGCCCGGTAGCGCACGCGTGCGCCGCTGAGACAACGGCCCTGTCGTCAGGTCGTCTCACTCACCTGGTGGTGAGCGCGATCGCTACCACGCGTGTTAGCAGCTGGGCGCACACCACGGTCGTCACGGGTGTCGTCACCGTCGACCGTGCGTCGGCCTGTGGCATGCCGCGGTGTTGCTCGCACGGTTCTGCGGGCCGTAACACGCGTCGACGCACGCTCGCGCCGACTGTTGTGGGATCCGTCGTGGCAATCTTTGGCGCCATCGTTGCGCCGGTCTGAACAATGCTGGTCGTGGGAACCCGCTACCGGTCAATTGTGATGCACATCACATATATTTAGGGGCCTTCGATGCGGTCGTAACGCGTTACCGGCAACGGTAAAAGCCCTGGTCACGAAACTATTGAACTCGCTAATGGAACACGGAATCACACACCGACGCTTCCAGGAGTTCCGCGATGACCGCCACCTACGCCGCAGTCGAATCCACCACCGGCCACCCGTACGCCACCCCCGACTTCGATTCACTTCCGCAAACACCGGTATCTGCCCCCGGGCAGTCGGTGTGGAGCCAGCTTGCCAACGACTTCCGTCGGCAGTGCTCCACCGCCTCCGCCAGGACGGAGTACGCCCAGTGGCAGGAACGCCACGGATGGCGCGCCGATACGCCAGCCGAACTGGTCGACAATCTGCGCGACGACCCGCACGGCCTGGGCGCTGTTGTCGCCTACTACCAAGCCGGATCGAAGCTGGCGGCCGCCGTCCTCGTCGAAGCGTTCCGGCCGGCGCTGATCACCTTCACTCGCTACGCCCGACTCGACGACTGCGAACAGATCGACCGACCTGAGGTCCGCGCCCAAGCCGTCCTGGTCGTCTTCTACGATGTCGCGTCCACGACCGATCCGCACAGCCTCTCCATCGCCGGCCGGTTGTACGGAGAGACACTCAAGCGCACGACTCGCGAGCGACCGACCGTCCCGCAGTACCCCGCCAGCGGCACCTATCTGTATGAGCAATGGGATGTCGGTGGCGCGTTCCAGAACAGTGGCCCGCGCGGTTGCCATCAGGAGTACCGCGGTCTCGGGGACACTCATCGCAACCTCGCGAACGTCGACGTCGCACCCGTCGCCCAGCACACAACCATCGACTGGGAAGCGATCGAGCGCAAGGGTTCGGTCCGCGAATTGGTCACCAATGCACGCAAAGCGGGCGTCATCAGTCAGTCCGAGTGCGAGCTTCTCTGCGACCGATTCCTCGGTGACAGCCTCGTCCCGGTGCCGACCCTGGCCCGCTCATTGGGCGAATCGGTGAGCTACTGCGAGACCAAACTGCGCCGCGCTCTGGTGAAACTTCGAGCCCACTACGGCCGTGAAACGAGCGCCACTGTGGGCGCAGTTGCCTGACTAATCGCACCCATCCAACCTCGATCGGAGCCGACCATGCGTCACATTGCCGCTGTCCTCTCGGTGATCATCACCGTCCTCGTTGCGTTCATTGTGGGCCCAACCGGCGCATCGATCGCGACTTCATCGGCAGCATCCTGCCCCGGAGCGATGGTGGTGGCGGTCCCCGGAACCACCGAGACCAACCCGGACGCCAACCCACGGGTACCGACCGGAATGCTCCAGAAAGTCATTGAGCCGATCAAGAACGCGGCGCGCCCGGTCCGCGTGGCTGGCATGTATGTGCCCTATCCGGCCGACATCATCGGCGGCACGGCGAACGCGCTGGGTTACAACTTCAGCCGTCGCACCGGGGTCGAGAACGCCACCAAGGTCATCGAAGATCAGTCTGCCAAGTGCCCTGACACTCGCTTCCTCATCACTGGCTACTCGCAAGGCGCGCACGTCGCTGGTGACCTGGCAGCGCTCATCGGCGCTCAGCAGAGCCCAGTCAAGCCCGAGAAGGTCATCGGCGTTGCGCTCCTGGCCGACCCCGGACAAGCACCTCAGGGAGAAGCGACCCTCGGTGTCACCGGCCCCGCGGTCGGGTTCGCCGGCGCTCGACCAGGAGGCTTCGGGGCACTTGCCGACCGGGTGATCTCCATATGCGCACCCGACGACTTCTACTGCAATGTCCCCACACAGTCCCCCACGATTCGACTGATCGGTCTGCTCGGATCCCAGATCGATTCCGCGGACCCATCCAACAGTGCACGGCAAGTGCTGAGCATCGCCGTCGGCACATTCCTTGCCCCCGTAACCGCCGCGGTGGCCGGATTCACGAACATGCTCAGCCAGCCGAACTTCGTCGCCAATCTCATCACCGGGGGACAGCGATTCGTGGCCGCACTGATCCAACAGGCAGGCAGCGCCGGGCCGATACTGCAAGGCGTCGGGACCGTGATCGCCGCGATTCAAGGAATCATCACGGCGGTGCAGTCGCGGGCCTTCGTCCAGATTCCCGGGCTCGTCACGACCGCAGTGAAGACGTGCGCGGACATGGCGGCCAGCATCGCCGCCACCGCCCCCGCGGTATCCGACAACGCTTCAGGACAGGACTGGGCCGCGGCCGGCAACGCCATCGGCGCCCTGCAGCAAGCCGGCGCCGACAACCAAGGGGCGATCGCCGATCGCACCAAGAGCCTCTTCGACGTCGTCACCGTGGGGATGAACGCGTTGATGGCCGCCGTGCCGCCGCAACAGTTCCCCGCGCTGGGTTCGTTCTACGCGCAGTTCACCCCGCAACAAGTGACGTCGGATCTGATGGCGTTCGCCCGTTTCCTCCAGGGCGGTGCACACACTTCCTACGATCACGCACCTCTCGACGAGGCCGGCCACACCGGCGTGCAGCTGATGTCGAAGTGGATGCTCAACCAGATCGGGCAACTCCAAGCCCGATGAACAACCTCCGATGAACAACAACAGAGCGCTCTCCCTCGTGGTGTCATTGGTCCGCGCCGACAGTTGTCGGGAACTGGGGGAGAGCAGAGCACTCCCGCGCGGGACTTATTGCCCGGTCACCTTGTCGGCGATGCCGCGTGCGATCGTGACGGCGGCGCTATGGGCAGGGTTGCTGCTGCACGTCATGATGTCGGCGACTATGTTGCGGGCCGCGGTCAACCCACGCTGACATGTCCAGCCGTCTCCGCCCTCTTGAGTCGCGGATATCGCCAAGACGCCGTCGGTGTTGGCCACTTGCCCTGAATCCCAGACAGTGTCGGGATCGCCGTTCTCGCCGCGGTAGGTGTAGCGCTGATTGGCGCAGCCGAGAAATGCGCGGGCTGCAGAAACCATGAAGGCGTCGGCGTCGGAGGCGTGAGGAAACGACACCACCGCCTGGTGAGCAAGGTGCTGGAAGTGGTCGACCGGTTCGCGCACACCTTGAATTCGCACGGCCAACCATCCGGTGTCGGCGTACACCTTGTCCTGCCCCATGTTGCTGACTTCCAGGCATTGATGAGGGCTCGTCTGGTCGCTGTTGTCCACGAAGGAGTCTCGGCCCGTACCGAACTCCATGTCGGTCGCGCCCATTGCCTTGTTGACTTCAGCAGCGCTGAGTACCAGACCGTCCACTTGCGCGGAAACCTGAGCGGCTCCGGCTTGAGGGACCGCATTGCCCTGCACCGTCGCAGAGCAACCTGCTGCCACTGTGACCGCGGCAAGTGTGGCCATGCTGACTGTCAGCGGTTTGCGCATCGTCACCTTCTGCCCCTTTCGCCCAACGTGGTGAGTCATCCAAGGCAGCCCGAGCGCCTGGGCGCGGCATTCGGGGAAGTGGTCGTGAGGGTGAGGTCCTCGCCGTGTCAGGCATCAGCCGGCGGGGTGGCCGATGATCTGGATCTCGGAGACCGCGAAGCTGTCGGTCGCAGCGTTGGGGTCCACCAGAAGCCCGGAGTCCGAGGGCGGGGGGGTCGTCTTGAGGATGACCATTTTGATGGTGGAGACCTTCTTGTTGGGCATCACCGGAATCGACACCACATCTCGGGTGTTGTCGGTGTTTTGCTCCAAGCAGTTGTTGTCCAGCGTGCACGGTTTAGACGGGGAGTACTCCCCGAACAGCCACCGCACTTTGGTGACGGTCTGGTACTTGTTCCATTCGTCCCCGGAAGTGCTGATCTTGTTGAAGCCCGGAACGAGGGACAGCTTGGAGACGACGTATACGTCGCCGAGGTTGATGGTGAGGATCTGTCCGGGGCCGTAGGGCATCTTGCATGTCCATGCTGTGTCGGTCTGGCCGTCGAACGCGTTGGCCTCTTCCGAGCTGCCGGCGGGGCACTTCGAGGTCGCGGACTCTATCTTGATGGGTCCGTCCACTGGGGCTGGGGGAGGCGCGGCGGCCGTGGGCGGCGGGGCAGAACTGATCGTTAGTGGCGGGGCCGGGGCGGGACTGGGCTTGAAGACAATGACCAGCACTGCGATGAGCACGGCCCCGGCGAGTGCCCCGATGAGAACCTTCGGGGACTTCCAGTCGATGCCGTGTAGCCGCTGTGACAGTGGGTGGCGTGCCGTCGTTGGCGGCGTAGGCCGGGGCGCGCGATCGTCATCGTCGAGGTCGTCGTCGGCCAGGTCGTCATCGTCGTCGTCGCCGGAGGGGAATTGGAGGAAACCGGCCGAGGACGCTTCGGCCGGGTAGCCGTCGTCGTCGAGCGGGTCGTCGTGGGTCGGCTCGGCGGCAGCGCCATCGGCGACGGGCATTGCCGGCGGCTCCGGCGGCTCAAGACCTGCGTCCACTGGCGCGATGGTGGCCAAGATCTGCTTGCGGCGCGCCACGAAGACGTCGGTTGTGGGCAGTCCACCATCGACGGCTGGGATGTCGCTCACCTCGGTACTCATCACCGCTCGGGGCCCTCGGGGGGGGGGACTACTTCGCCGGTCGCCGGTAGATGGAGTCGGGAAGGATGACTTGCCCGCCCCGCTCGGAGTACACGTGCAGCGGTTGCGGCGTCGGCGCACCGGGCTGGTAGACACCGGTGAAGACCGGCTGGGTGGTGTAGATGTGCTGGACGATCGTCGGCCCCGGCGCGGCAGCAGGAGGAGAAACGAGGGCCGCGTGCTTGCGTCGGCCCCGCACCGCGACGTAGACAACCGCGGCCAGGAGTGCGGCCAGCACGGTCAGATAAGTCGCCGTGGCAGCTGACAACCCCGGCGCACTGTTGATCGCCATGATGGCCAGGAAGGCGCCCACCAGACTTTTCATGTCCGTGAGGCTACCGGGTTCAGCGAGTACAACCCAGGCAAGTTGGTTAGCGGTGGGCGTCCTCATAAGCAGTTGTGATGGTGCGCGGAATTCGTCCGCGTTGAGATATCACGTGGCCGTTGTCTTTGGCCCACGCCCGTATATCGGCGGCGGCGCTAGCTGGCGGCGAAGGGGGGTTGGAGATCCGGCGGCCGCCTGTGCGGCGGGCCACGGCTATCCAGGGACGCATGGCCGCGCGGAATTCGGCGGCATGGGCCTTGCTCAGGTCGATCTCCAGCTGCTGGCCGTCGATACCAAAGGGCACTGTCTCGGCCGCCGCGCGGGTGTTGTCGAGGTCGTCGACGAGCCTGACGGTCACCCTCTTAGCCAAGGCGGTTGGGTCCTTTCCCGGTGGCCGCGCATTACAACAAAGAGAACGCTAATGAGAAGAAAAGGCCGGAGGCAATGGTGTTGGCTATTGATCGTAGTCTGTTAGCAAATGCCGACTTTGCTGGTCTGGCGTGTCGTGGAGGGTAAACGCGGCTCGCTATGGGGGTGGTGGGCCGGTAGAATTTTCGGCACAGATCGACACGAGCAATCGGGAGGGTCACCGACATGTCTGATCAAATGGACGTCGACTTGGGGAGGCTTCCCCAGCACGCTGCTGAACATCAGTCCATCGCCGCGGCCTGGCAGGAGTGGCCAGCCGGCGGGGAGAGCTTCCTCGCCGCCCTTCGCCGCAGCCACGGGGTCGTCGCCGAGCCCGTCGCCCAGGTGCTCGAGCAGTACCAGCAGCGGCGGACTACCTTCGCCGGCGACCAGGCCGACATCAATCAGGGCGTCAGCGACGCCATCACAACCAGCCTGGGCAGCTTCCGGACCCGCGAGGCCGACAGCAGCCGCGCCCTGAACGCGCCCGTCCAGGGCTTGTAGGCCCATGGAGGGGGCCAGCGCTGGTGGCGGTTCGCATGTGGAGGCGCACATCCCGGTGATGTTGACCGCCGCCCAGTCGATGCAGGCTGTGTCAGCGCAGATGCTGTCCGCCGCGGTGCCCACCGCCGTTCCTCCCGCCGGCCTCGACGAGGTGTCCCTCAAAGCCGCAGCGCGTCTCAACTCCCGCGCCATGAATCTGGTCAAGACGCTTGATTCGGGCAGCTGGGTGCTCGCCGGCGGGGCCGTCGAGGTAGAGAACGCCGCACACTCCTTCCTGGCCAAAGAAGCCGAGAACGCCGCCAGCTTCTCCGGTACGGCGGGCGCGGGTGGGGTGCCGGCGCCGCAGCTGCCCGCTTTCCCGCCGCCGCCCACCATTCCGGACTTGACGATGCCCGACGTGCCGGCGCCACCGGGAGCGATCGACGCCGAGTACACCTCCATGCTGGTCAACGGTGGCAGCGGGGATGCGCCGCACACGGCCGCGGCCGAGTTCTGGACCAACACCGGCCAAAGTCTGGCCGAAGTCTCCGATGTGTTGGGGGTAGCCCGAGACGCGCTGCGCAACGGCTGGCAGTCCCCGGACGCCGAAGGCGCGCACTCCGCGCTGCAGAAGTTTCACGCCTGGGTCGATGACACCGGTAAGTCCGCCACTCAGCTCGGGCAGGACTGGAGCACCCACGTCGAGGGTTGGCGGCGGGTCAGAAGCAACATTCCCACTCCCCAAGACGCGTCTCAGACCAAGCAGAATCTCGTGCAAGCGATGGACGACAACGCGGCCAACGGCGGGATGAGCACTCCACAAGTGGTGCACTGGGGCAACGAGTACACCCAGCAGAACACCACCACCCAAACCGAGATGGCCGCCTACGACGCCGGCGAGTCGTCCGCACCCGCGTTCGCCGACCCCGGTGCGCCGCCGCCGATTTCGTCAGCCGGGCCGCCGCGGGTCGACGGCGTCCCCAGGCCGGCCCCGGGACCATTGAAGGATCGGTTGACCGACGATCCGGCGCTGAAGGGCATGCAGGATCCCAAGACGATGATGACCGCGATGTTGGCCGCGGCGGCGGGCGCAGCCGGTGGACTCGGGGCGGCCGGAAAAGGCCTCTTGCAGCCGATCCAACAGATTCCTCAGCAGATCGCCCAACAGGTCTCCCAGATCAGTCAGATGGCCAAGGGCGCATCGGCCGCCAACGCGGCCAGCTTGCCGCACAAAGCCACCACTGCCACGCCGGCGAAGAAGGCCGGCGGAGGAGGCGGCGGTAAAGGCGGCGGGGGGACCAAGCCCGCAGGTCTTGGGGGTGGCGCCAGACTCAGCACCCCACCGCCGACAGCAGTGCCGGCCATGCCGGCAGGGCCCGCAGTTGTTCGGCCGCCGGCCGCGGGTGCGGGTGCGCCGGGCGGTGCCGGGATGGGGATGATGCCGCCGATGGGGGCCATGGGCGCGGCCGCACGCGGCGGCAACCAGAAGGACAAAACCCGAAACAAGGATCTGTTCCCCGACAGCCAAGAATTCGACGACGACGACCAGGAACACGCACCCGCCGTCCTGGGCGCCAAACCCGAACCCGTCAAGAAACCGAGCTACGACCGCAAAATCGGCTCGGCACCCCTCAAGAACAACGACTAAGCCGTGGCGTCTCATGAGGGTGGTGCCGTCGCCTGAAGGTGGTTTGGCCATCGCTCTGGCGTGAAATGGACCGCCGCGGCCCGATACGCTGAGGTTCCGGTGGACGAGAACTGGGACAGCATCGCCGATTGGTACGCAGCTTTGGTGCGTGACGGTTCCCCGATGCACACCTTCTCCCGTGACATCCTGCTGTCGGTGCTCCCCCTGACCCTCACGGGGGCTGTCGTTCTCGACATCGGCTGTGGGGAAGGCCTGATCACCCGCGCCGTCGCGGCACGCGGCGCTGCGGCTCTCGGTGTGGACCCGACATCGGCCCTGATCGAACATGCCCAAGCCGCCGAGCGGGCTCAACCCATCGGAGCCATCTACCGCCAAGACGACGGATCGACACTGTCAAGCGTCGGCAACGCCACGATTGACTGGGTCACCGCCGCACTATCACTCAACAACATCCCCGATCTGGACTCCGCCATCGAATCAATCAAGCGTGTCCTCAAACCCGAAGGCAGAATTGCCTTTACCGTTCCACACCCATGTTTCAACGCGCCGCGTGGCGGCTCAGTCACCATCAACGGAAGTCCTCGCCGACTGATCGGTGATTACTTCGCTGAAGGATTTTGGAGACTGAACGAGCCGCAGAGCGTCCGCCGAGCCGGCAATTACCATCGCACCATCGCGACCTACGTCAACACATTGATGAATCACGGCTTTGCCCTAGATGTGCTGGCAGAGCCAGCCCCCGACGACCGCGTGCGAGCAACCAATCCACATCGGATCGGGCTCCCGCCATTTCTTCTGGTTCGTGCCGCCGTCACCGCGTAACCAAGTCATGAGACAACACAGCTGAGAGATGACGGCTGCGGGGGCAGTGCTGATGGGCTTGACCGGATCCACGTTCGGCCGGGCATATACCTTCCGGTATGACGACCACCGCACTCGATCCGCTGCCCGTCGAGGCGGCGACCGACAGCCTGGCTTCGGCCATCGAACGGATGGCGGCCTCCGAGCGGCTGCGCAAGCGGCACTTCACCATGCTGGCCGTCGAAGGGCCATCGGCCCCGGTCACTCAGGTGCAGGGGCGGGCGCCGGGCGACTCCACCAGTCCCGCCGACCTGGAGGGATTGATCTCCTCGATCGCCGTCGTTGGGCTGCTGCAGCCACTGCTGGTCGAGCAGATCGACGACCGCCACATTCTGGTCGCCGGTGAACGCCGGCTGCGGGCGCTGCGATGGGGGCACGTCCACCAGCCCGACAATCCGCACTTTCAGACCGCGCCGGCCGTGGTCTGCCCAGGGCCCCTGACCGAAGACGAACGCCGCTGCTGGCAGCTGGTGGAGAACCTTGCCCGCGAGGACCTCGGCGTCGGCGAGCTCGGCGCAGCGCTGTTGTTCGAGCGGGCCGCCGTACTCGCGGGTGCGCTGCAGGCCCATGGGGTCGATGTGCCGGCGGAGTTGATGGCGATCGAGGACCCCATCACCCGCTGGATGCTGCTGGACAAGCACCGCGTCGCCGCCGGCGCGCACATGGTCGGAGCCCCGTGGGACGAAGTGCTCAAACGAATCGGTGTGCAGCTCAACGCCGAAAAGGCCAAGCAGATCGTGCGGGCCTTCAAATCACTGCCGACAGAAGTCAGCACCGACATGGACGCCGAAGGGGTCGCCTTGGCGACCCGCTTGGAGTACCTCAAACTGGAGAAAGGCCGCCAGAGCGCGGCATCGGAGATCTGGGCGGCCGTGCGGGACCGCGGCACCCCCAAGCTGCTCGGCGGAGCGGTCCGCGCGGCGATGGCAGACCCATCGTTGAGCCCTGAAGACGCCGTCGAGATCGCCCAACAGCTGCACGACTCGGCCAACGCCTCCCGCTCGGCGGCGCTGCGCGGGGACACCGACACCGCCGTGGAGGAGGCCGATCCGGAGATCGTCGGATCCGCAGTCACCGCCGTCACCCGGCTGCTGGCCGAGCTGCGCGCCGGCAAGAAGCTCGCCGGATACGCCGGCGGCACGCTGATGCTGCACACCCGTGAACTGCTCACCCTCGCCGGCGGCGGTGAGCCGTCATGACCATCTCGCTGCCGCTGACCGTGCTCACCCCCGCGCGGGCCTGTGACTGCCGGGTCTGCCCGTTCTTCATCGACAATCCCGATGCGGCCGAACCGATCTGCAGCGGCTCCAACTCCGACTGCTCCTACTGCGGCTGCGCGCGCACCGCCGATCAGCTCACCCCGTCGTGCGGGCAGTGCCCGATCCGGTGCGGGTCGCGCACCGACATCCGGGCCTGGATGCGCGACGCCGGCGGCACCTTGTCCTTTGACGACATCACCCTCGAAGGCCTGCGTTGGCCCGACGGCATGCCGCGGTTCGTGCCCCAGGTCGACACCACCAACACCGCCGAGCTCGACAGCGACCTGGACTGGCCGGCCTACGCCGTGGGACTGCGACGCGTGTTCTCTCCGAAGGTGTGGAACGTGCTGCCCGGTTTCCGCGGCACCACCGCCCGGCAGGCTCTCGGTCTGAGTGACGGACAGCGTTCGGTGCTCGTCGGTTACGGCGAAGATCCGTTGGTTGAGGCGTTCTGGACCCGTCGGCATCGGATCTATCCCGTGATGGCTGAACATGAATGGGACCTGGTGCTCTCGCCGAACTTCAGCATGTATGGAAATCAGCCCCGCACAGAACATCTCATCAACTTCCGCCGCAACATGGTCATCGCCGAGGAACTGCTGGCCGCCGGTGTCAACGCCGTCCCCAACCTGTACTGGTACCGCCTCGAAGACCTCCAGCGGTATGCACGTTGGCTCGACGACATCGCGCCGCCGGCGGTCGCGATCAATCTGCAGACCTTCCGCACCGACGCCGACTGGGAGGAAATGGCGCTACCCGGCCTGTCGTGGCTAGGTGGGGAACTGCCCGCCGACACCCGCATGGTGGTCGTCGGATCGTCTCGCAAGAGTCGAATCGACCAACTGCTGGAGCTCTACGGTGACCGGTTGACCGTCATCTCCCAGAACCCCGTCCAGTACGCCCGCCACGGCGCGATCATGGGACCCAACGGCCGCGAAGACGTCCACGCCGACGTCGCCGTCGCATTCGCCGCCACCGTCCGCTACTACTCCTCGCTGCTCACCGAGGCGTAACGCCCGCGATCACGCCGTGTGCCTGGCGTCGGCATAACACAGCCCGTCGCACGTGAAACACCAGTAGACGTCGCGCCGGAACTGTCCGAAGCCGATGCGGCGGAGAGCCCCGACTTCATTCGTTTCGATGTAGTTGCCAGTCGGCCAGGTGTCGCGTTGTCCGAACCGGCAATTGTCGCGGTGCGTGGTGCAGTCATCACGGGCGAGCATCTCCTTGGCCACCTCAGATAGCTTCCGCCATGCTGATGCGCAGTACACAAGTGTTGTGTCCCATCGGAAGTGCCCTCCTGTGGTCTATGCCCAGTGTCCGGCGGCTTCCAGGCGGTCGGCGCATGTTCCACAGCAGCCGTCATAGCCCTCGCCGTCGTCGAGAGGCTCCGAACAGCCCTCGTCATGTGGGTCGCGGCAGACCTCGGGGGCCTCGTCATCGTCGTCATCGTCGACCAGGTGTCCCGGTTGTGCCGTCACGACAGTACCTCCCTAAAGTTCTATACACCGTTACCGGTGTATAGTGAGGAGCGTATCTGAAGGCTCTGACATGGCGGTGACGAATGAGAACACCTGCAACGCGACCGGATTCGGGATCCGCCGGGCATATACCTACCGACGTGACTACTCGCTGGTGTGGAGAGACCTCATGAGGCGCTGGAAGAGGCGGCAGCTGACGGCGGCGATGGGTGTTGCCGCGGCATTGGTGGCGGGATGGACAGCGCTGGACGGCGGCGATCACGCGATATCCGTCGCGGCCCCGCCGGCACCCGCGGTCACGTCCGCCAGCGTCGCCGAGCTCCTGGGTACCGTGCAGGTCGTCGACCAGCTGCCCGAGGTGCCCGGCTACCAGCGAAGTTGCAAGAAGGGCAAGGGGTGCGTCTTTGGCCCGGCGTGGAACGATCCGAGCGATCACTCGGGTTGTGATACGCGCCAACGCATTTTGAGGACTCAGCTGGTCGACGTCACCTTCAAGCCGAATACCAGAGACTGCAAGGTCCTCGGTGGGCTGCTGCACGATCCGTACACCGGGACCGACATCCGTTACAGCAGTGCAGATCCCACGGCCGTTGAGATAGATCACATCGCTGCCCTAGCTAGAGTGTGGGACCTGGGCGCGTGGGCGTGGACGGCGCAGCAGCGCCAGGCGTTCGCCAACGACACCGACAACCTGTTGGCCGTCTCAGGCCCGGCCAACGTCGCGAAATCGGATGCAGGACTGCAGGAATGGCTCCCCTCGAACCAAGCCTATGTCTGCGCGTACATCGAGAAATACCTCCGCGTTGTGGCCAAGTACAACCTCCCGATCACCCGCAGCGATCGTGACGTTGCCGCCCACAGCTGCACGACCGGCTGACCCGACACTCGGCCTTGTCGGACCCGGCCGGTAGAGTCACAGTTAATACACCGGAACGGGCGTATAGAATGAAGGGAGGAGATGTGCACATCTCCATCACCGTCGCGATCGACGGAAGCCACGACGTGAACGAGCTCCCCGCGGCTGTCGGGCGGGCACTGGAGCCCTACGGCGACGTCGACCAAGTGGTCGACGCGGTCACCGCGAGTGGCAGGTGGGAAGGCTGGATCGCCGGTGGGAGACGGGTCGCCAACCACTGGATCCTCACCCACCAGTCTCACGTCGATACCGCGTCACCGCCCTGGCAGTGGCCCAACCAGGGCCGCGGCTACATCGCCCGGCTGCACGACATCGAACCGACGTCGTTGACCGCCACCACCGGCTACATCGATCTCGACGGAAGCTGGCACGACAGCGGCCGCCTCTTCTTCCCCGCTGCCTTGGCCCCTGACGATCCTGAAGTCCGCCGGTGGCGTTTCGACTACTCGGCATGGATCGCCACCGTGCCCGAGAACACCTGGCTCATCCTGATCGACGCTCACCGATGAACGCGCCTGCCGGAACCACCAGGGAAGCGCACCACCGACTGTCCCGAAAGGCGAAAGGCACCAGCACAACATGAGCACTACCCGCACCCCAACGCCGCGCCAGCGTGAAGCCCTCGCCCTTGTCGCCCAAGGCCACGTCGAATACGGCGCTGAATACCCCAACATGGCCCGCCGCGCCGCGAGACGCAACGGCCTGGTCATGCGCGCATTCGTCATCGACGGCCGCCGCCAGGGACCGGGGCGCTCCACCTGGCAAGCAATCGAAGAGCGCGGCTGGATCACCGTCCGCCACGGCCTCGTTTCCACACACATCGTCCCCGAACGCACGCAGACCTACCGCGGCCTGACGGGAACCGCCACGAGAACCATCCCGGCGCACCCGGAGCCCATCGATCCTGGCTGGCGTACACCCGTCGAACTGACCAACGCAGGCCGCCAGATCCTCGCCCAAGCGCCCACCGTGAAGCACGGGCCCTGATGGCGATCGAACTCGTTCACGATGTGATGGCCGGTGACTATCTGCCCGAGTACGGAGCTACCGTCCGCGATACCCAGGTGAGCGTCGACAACCCCCGCGAAGAAACCGTCGAGATCACGCTCTGCGATGGCCGCACCGTCTTGCTGCCCGGCCACGACGACATCGCCATCGAGTGAGACGGGGCATGAGCATGAGGCAGTCCGTTGCCGTGCGAGCACTATCGGAGATCTCCGGCGACTTCGCCGCCGCCTGGCACGCCCGCACCACGATCGAGGGACCGCGCTCGCACATCGCACGCGACACCGTACGCGATGTCCAGCATGGCGCAGCGCCTCGTAAAGCTCTGCTCCTCAACGGATTTGTGCTCGACGCCTTCGATCTGGACGGGAACCGCGCATGCAGGTCAAAGTGAGCTTCACCGTTGACGTCGACGAGGAGGCATGGTCCCAGGAATACGGTACCCAGACAGCCGCGGAGACTCGCGGCGACGTGAAGCGCCATGTCCAGAGCTACGCAGTGATGCAGCTGCAGAGCCTCGGAGTCCTCAAGTCCTAACGACAGCGTCGTCCCGGAAGCCCCAGTGGTAGAGGCTCATCCCAAGATCTGCTCACTTCACGGTGCAGCGCACGGAGTTGACTCGGCTTACGGATACCGGTGGACGAACTCGTCCAGGGCCTCAATGGTGTCCTCGGGAACCCCGGCCCCGCAGTCCGGCAGCTGTTCAACGAGCACGGCGAGATCATTCTTCATCTGGTCGAATTGCGTGCGCGCCTCGATCTCTTCGCCGAAGAACCGGGTGTGCACCAACAGCCCGTAGATGCCACAGGTGATCGCGAACGGAATGGTTGGCCGGCAATCACGTTCGAGAGTGATGCGCGCGCCGTCGGTGTGCTCGTCGTCGAGGAGGATCACGCCGTGTTCGGAGCCCTGATCGCCGACCGTTGCCCCGGAGTTGTAGGGATTCCACACGCGGTGATCCTCTCTTGTTCGAGAATGCGCGGTCATGCCGTGCGTCGTTGAGGTAGCGAGCCGGCGCGCTCGAGCACGGATTCGGCCAGGAGTTTGATCCGGTCGGGCCGAACCCCTTCTTCGCTCACCACCTGCAGCTTGGGTTGTTCGGGTTCGATGAGCCGGTCGGCTTCCATGGACTTGATGTTGAGGGTGTCGAGCATGACGGGGTCGGCGCCGTCGTCGGTGGTGCAGAAGTAGGCCAGGACCGGTCGGGTTTGACCGGGCCGTCCCAGTCGGCCGATTGCTTGACGATGTACGCCCGGTGACCAATCCAACTCGCCGAAGACGAGGGTGGAGGCCGCGTTCTGTAGCCCGTCGATCCCCGCCCCGGATCGCAGCGACATGATCAGAATGCGGGCGTCGCCGTGGAGGAATCGTTTGATGGACAACGCCTTTGCTGCCGAGGATTCCGAGCCGGTGTACATCGCGGGGTTGAATTCGGCGAGCCGCTCCATCCAGATGTCGTAGACGGCGCGGTGCCATCCGAACAGGACGATCTTTTCTTCGCTGGACAGCAGGAGTTTGACGAAGTCCGCGACGAAGGGAGCTTTGGCAACGCCGGTGTCGTGGCGCATCCGCCAGTCCAGTTCGCGGGCAGACTGCCATTTCTGGGTGTTCGTGGAGTCCTGGGACAGCAGCAGTCTGGCCATTTCGATCGCATCGCCGGAGAGCTTGTTGAGTGTGTCGGGATCTGACGGGACGTACTGCTCGACGGTTTCGATTGCGGGAAGGCTGATTCCGACGTCCTCGCGGGTACGTCGCAGAAAGAGGCCTCGGGCGGCAAGGTGGGTTCGTAGTGCTTCGGGGTTTTCGATCCGGACCTTGCCGTTGTTGTCTGCAGAGAGCGACCCGAATCCGGCCCATTCGCGCATGAACTCTTCACGGTCGCCCAGGCAGCCCTGGCGGATACCGTCCATGAGGGAATACATTTCCCCGCCGTAATTGAAGATCGGCGTTGCGGTCAGTCCAGTGACGACACGGCTGCGTGAGGCGATATGTGCTGCGGCTTCATACTTTAGGCTCTCCGGGCGGCGCAGTTCTTGCGCCTCGTCGAAGATCACGGTCCGCACGGTGCCGGCCAGGTGGTGGCGCCAGCTCGCTAGTTTGGCGTAGTTGATGACGACGAGGTCGTAGCCGAATTTCTCGTCCTTCCAGAGCCGCGGGAATTCCTCTTCGGCCTTGGTGGTCTTGATCTCGACGCCGCGCAATTCGGGGTAGAACTTGCGGAGTTCCTGGAGCCATTGTTGGCCCAGCCATCCGGTCAGGGTGACCGCGAGACCCGGTCGGGCGTCGGGGTCTTCGAGGAGCGCCAGACCGACCAGGGTCTTACCCAGGCCGAGTTCGTCGACGATCAAGGTGGAGCCGGTGGCTCGGATCATGTCGACGGCGACCTGTTGGTAGTCGCGCAGCGGGAGCTTGGAGGTCAGCCACTGCGACCCTCGGGTGACGGTGTCGGTGCCGGTGATGATTCCTTGCACCAGGACTTCTCGGGCGCGGTCCGCGTCGGCTCGCTGGCCCAGGTACGCGCGGTCGGAGGGGGTGATGTCGAATGTCCAGCGGTCCAAGAGCCATTCGAGCTCGGTGCCGTTGGCTTCGGTGTCGGAGACCAGGAGAGCGGCTGCGCGACTGGTCTTCACGCCGGGGATGGCGCGTTTGACACGGATCATGATGTCGGGGTCGGCAGTGATCTGCCACCACTGACCGTGGCGGGCGATGGTCCCGGCGATGCGCCTCATCGCAGCGGTGCCCTGGTGTGCGCTACGAGGACGGGTTTGCCGTGGATCTCGGTGGGGATGCCTGGCAGTAGGGTTCGGAGGCCGGCGGCGAGCACCAGGGCGTCGACGCCGGCGTGGGCGGCGTAGCGACTGAGTTGACGCAGTATCGCGGTCCTGGCGCCGGCGACCTTGACTTCGATCGCCACGCGGTAGGGGGGCACGGTGACCACGAAGTCGGGTCGGTCGTGGCGGGACAACACCACTTCGGCCTGGACGTCGAATCGCGGTGTTAGCGCATCGCCGATGCCGTGCTGGAGCTCGCGCTCGTTGGTCCACTGGAAGACATGGGCTTCTAGGTGTTGGGCGACCTGGAGGGCGGCAGCCCGCGGGCCCGATGGCACGTCGGTATCAGTGCTGGCGGCCTGGACGCCACCGATAGATTCCGATCCGAGGATGTTCATGCCCGGAGGTATATGCCCGGGGGGATCCCGATTCCGGTCACGCAGACGGGGTGCTCTGCCTTTTGTGCCGGTCCCACCGGCCGTCTTTGTTGCGCGTCCGCGGTGTTCGGGGAGATCCGGCCCGCAGTGACCGGATTGGCCTGCGGGCCGGCATATACCTCCGGGCATGAGCATGCGAGTCGCTGTTGTCAGCGTCTACGACCCGTCCACGGGGTGGTCAACGCGCCCAGTCGCCGCGGTGGGCTGGAGCCAGGGCTGGACGTGGTGGGACTGGGTTCCCCTCAGCGAACCGGCGCGCGAGTTGCGCTACACCGTGATCGACGACCTCGACCCCGCCGAGCGGGAACGCTGGTTGCAGCGGTTCTTTGACGAGCCGACCATGAGCTACTCGGTAAGTGCGGTCGAGGTGCTCGACCTCGACGGTGCCGGGCCCGACGCCGAACAGGCCGTGCGCGACACCCTCGACGAACTGCTCGTGGCGGGAGCCTGACAATGGGATCCGGGAAGAGTAAGGACCACGAGTCGTTCACCGTCGCACCCGCCGACGATGACGCGCCCAGCACCCAGCCGGCGACCGCAATCGAACCGGTCACGGCCAGCGACCAGCAGCTTTTCGACCACTACCCCAGCGACGACGCGATCGGGCCGATCACCGGCGCCGCCGGCTTCGGGGAGATGAGCAACGCCGTCGCCGCGGCGCAGGCGGAGTTGGAGGCCGCCAACAACCAGCCGGCCGAGCAGCAGATCCCCCAGTTGGCTGACGAATCCAACAAGGCCATCCACGCCGCGAGCAAGAACTGGCTGGACGGGAAGTCCAAGGACGAGCTCGACGAGATGGCCGCAGCGGCGGGGTTCCCGCACCCAGAGATGGTGTCGCACAAGGCGCTTTCGGGCTGGCTGGACCCCTCCTACCCTACCGACGCGGACTACAAGGCCAAGATCGCCGCGAAGTCGATGGAGCGGTACAACGCTGCCGTCGCCGCCGGCCAGATCGTGCCCCCTCCGGTGGCGGAGCTACCCGAGGGACATTGGAAGGCCACACCGGCCGAAGTGCTCGAAACACAGTCGGCGTTCCTCGCCGCCGCCGACAGCCACGGCAACTCAACCTCGCCTGAGGACCTTCAAGCGCTCATCGACGCCGAGAACAAGCTGGCCACCGCTCACTGCCCGGAACTCGGTGATGCCCTGGCGGCGTCACAGGCTCAGGCGAAGGAGCTCGTCGACGCCCGGGTCGAGAAGGGTTACGCCGGAAACCAGGTCGTCAACTCCGCCATCGAGGACGGCAAGCTGCCCGGGAACGCCGACCTGTTGTCGCGCTCGGAGGCACTCAAGCTGATGCGCGAGAGCACCCCGGGTGAGGAGAAGGCCGCACTGCAGCAGCTGATCAGCGAGCGGGCCGCCAAGGTCGCCGAGAAGAACGCTGCCCAGGCCAAACTCTCCGGACTGTGCGGAGGCGGGTCCTTCACGAAGAAACCGCTGCCATTCAAGTCCGCTGCCGACGTGATCGCCTATAACAACGCGGCCCAGTCGATCGTGTCGGTCCAACAGGACGCGAAGAGTTGGAACTGCGTCAACCATCCCTACACTCCGGGCTCGAAGATCGGGACGACGATCCCCGCGGATACCTTCGCGCAGGGGCTGCGGCATGGCGCGAAGTCGCTGTCGATGGACCAGCTGCGCGCGGCCGCCACGATGGAAGGGCTCAAAGACACCAAGGGCGCATCGCGCGCTGAGCTGCAGAACTGGCTGATCGGACAGTGGCACCCCTCGGTGCAAGCCGACACGATCGCGGCCAACATTGCCGCCAAGAAGGCCCAGAAGAAGACCCCCTCGGTAGTGCCGCCGGCGGCGGCGGCCCCGATCAGCACGAGCTCACCTGCGGCGCCGGCGGGCGCGGCCTCGCCGGCGCCGGGCTCGGTGACGCCGTTGTCGCCGACGGCTGGATCCGGGAAGTGGTTCCGCAAGCAGCAGCAGATGGTCGAGGCACTCAAGCATCAGACGGCGTCGTTGGCGGATGCGCCGCCGCGACCGCCCGCAGCCGATGTGGACGCCTGGCAGTTCTCCAAGGGGCCGGCGATGCACCTCGGTGGTGCGCACACCAAGGAAGCGGTGACCGCACCGGACGGGTCGCTGTGGATGTTCAAGCCCACCAAGGATCCCTACCGGGCGTTGTCGGAGTCGGGTGCTAACGGCATTCTGCATCGCGCGGGCATCCCGACCGTGCCCGTGTACGCGCGGCCCTACAACGGCCAGAACGGCACCGTGCAACCTCTGATGAAGGGGGCGACGACGTTCCCGTCGAATCCGGGTCAGTGGAGCCAAGGCGACGTGGACGCGATCGTGCGGTATCACGCCGCGGCCTGGCTGGTCGGCGACCACGACGCCAAGCACGACAACCTGTTGCGCACCCCCAGCGGCGGTGTGGTGCCATGCGATCACGGTCAGGCGTTCAAGTTCTGGGGCCAGGACAAGCTCGCCCCGGACTTTCACCCGAACTCCTCGTACGGGGCGCACCCTCCGGTGTGGAACACGCTGTACGAGGCGTCGAAGAACGGCAAGCTCGCGCCGGGGGTGAAGGTTCGGCCCGCGGCGGCGCTGCCGGTGATCAAGTCGATCGAATCGATTCCCGACAGTGAGTTCTCCACCATGCTTGCACCGTCGGCCAAGGCCGGGGCCGCGAGCGGCTCGACGTCACACTGGCGGCCCGTGTTCGAGAAGCGCGCCGCGGCCAAACACGGCAAGGCACCCACCTCGCAGCAAGTCGCTGACGAATTCATCGCATTCGGAGTGGAGCGGAAAAACACTATCCGCCAAGCGTTTACGAAGTTCTTCGCTGACGCCAAGGTGGACAGCGCCGACATCATCTCGAAGGTCGCCTGATGGGGTCCGGGAAACAGAAAACTCATGAGCCGTTCACCATCGCACCGGCACCCGAGGTAGCCGACGATCTGGCCGTTGAGGTTGTCACCGCCGAAGGTCAGATCCCGGACGGGCAGGCTTCAACGACGCCAGCCAGCGCGCCGACGTTCGACGACGTGACAGCGGTCGGGGACACGGTTGATCCGGCAGAGTTGGTCCCGTGCTTGATGTGTGGCACGCCGATCTCGGCCGAGACGGGCAGCATCTGCGGCGAATGCGGCTCGCACGTGATCTCGGCTGAAGATGCGGCCGAGGCCGCCGGCGGATCCTCAACGGTCGCCGAGATGCCCGCGCCTGCATCCGAGGTCGCCGAGCTCGAGGAGATGTTGGCCCAGCCGGCCGCCGGCGAGGAACCCGACAGCGCGGCCCCGCCGGCTGCGGCCTCGGCGGAGGAGTGGGGCGACGATGAGCTGCTCACCCCAGTGCCAGATGAACTCGACGTCGGTGACGGCATCGGTACCGCGGTCGCGGTCGGAGGTGCGGATCTGGCCGACGGCGCGGCGATCCTGACGTCCTACAAAGACCCCAAGGGCGGTCCGTCCCATGAGGTGCTTCGCGCCACCCTCACCCCCGACGCCGAGGAGAAACTGCTTGACGCGCTCAGCCCGGCGGATGCACCCAAGGTGCCGATCCAGGTCCCTGAGACGGTTTCCGGCCGTCTTCCCATCGACAAGGAGCAGCAGCTGCACGAAGAGCTCGCCCGGGCTGCGAAATCGATCAACCACCACATCAAGGACGGAACCCCGATCCCGCAGCACACCATCGATCGGATCGACTCGGTCGACAAGAAGCTCGAGGCGTTGCAGGCGACGGGGCCGGCGGCCGGCAGCGCCGAGCAGCAAATGATGGCGCATTATCAAGCGGCGATCGCCGACTGCAAGCAACGCATGGCCTCTGACTTCACGACACCCTACGGCGAGGGCGGAAAGATACCGACCGTCAACGCCTTTGAACACACCGGTGAAGTCATGGTCACCAAGATGGTGCCCGACCCGACATTCCAGGGAGCGGGGCTGCCCGTGACTCAACGACCCATGTCGCGGATCTCCGCGCACGCCGACGACGGGGTGTCCACCTGGGACGGGAAGGGTCGCGAGAACACCTCGGGCACCGAGCTGGCGATCGACCTGGGCAACGGCTTCCAAGCGGTCGTCCGACCGACGTCGATGAACCCTCCGGGACAATGCGCCGCCAGCCTGCGCGGCACCGTCGAGGTCATCGCACCGCCGGGCGCCGGCCACCAGCACCAGCTGCTCGAACAGCTCGGGCACCTCAACATCGTCAACCGGCCGATGAACGCCGCCGAAGCGGAATGGACGTATCTGCAGCGCAATATCGCCGCGCGCGGCCTGGAGAAGAATTCGGCAGTCACCGGGGCCGTCCAGTCCGCCACCGACATCGAAGAAGCCCACGCGCACAGGCTGCTCATGGCGCGTGCGCCGAAGGCGATCGGCCTCGACGATGCCGGGCTGGCGCAGTTCGCGCGCAAACTGCAGCTCGACGCAGAAGCCGATGCGCTGCCCGACAAGGTGCGGCTACTCAAGGACGGTGTCGCCAAAGCGCTCGGGCATGCTGACGGCGCCGCGATGGCCAAGGCGGTCAGCTACGACCCCAAACCGCACCGGGCCCGCGGGTGGCTCACCTGGAGCCGTATCGGGCAGTCCACCGCCGATCTCAAACCGGCGTTCGCCAACAAGTGCATCACCCATCACATCACCGGCGGACACCAGAACCTGTCGAACGTGCTGACTTCTGGTGTGCTGGCCTCCACCGAGCGCCGCCGCATGATGGGTGTCCAGCACGGCCTGGGTATGTCCGAACAGTCCGACATGAAATCCGGAGGCGCATCTAGTGTTTTCGTCCGCGTCCAGCCTCAGGGTGCACATCTCAGCGGTGCCCGGCTGATCTGGAACAACCCGGAGAAGATGTTGTCACGCACCGACTGGTACGCCTACAACGGCGATCACTTCGGGGCAGCGATCTCGGGCACCGGATACAGCACCAGCGGTCAGACCCGCGACCCGCACCAGGTCGCGAAGTTCAGCGGTGGCAGCAACGAGGTGATGATCAGCCACGGTTTGGATCTGCTGGGCGCTGACGCCCCCGATAAGGTGATGTGTCCCTCCAGCTATCGCAAGACGCTGCTGGCCGACCTGGCCAAGGCCGGCATCACCACCATCGGTGGGCGGCCAGTCGAGAAAGTGGTGGTGTCCGGATGAACCAACCAGAATGGCTCGACGTCCTCCGGAGACTGTGCCGCAACGGATTCGATCCCGACGGACCTGCGGCCGGCGGCGCTCAGGTCCAGGTCTTCGACCGCGCCACCGATCAGATGATCTACCGCCAACCCATCGCCCGCGAAATTCGCCTCGACGACGCCGAGCCGTTGCTGTGGTTCCGCCAGATCGTCGGCGAAGGACCACAATTCGATTTGGAAGTGTGCCGCCGCCGATCACTGTTCACCACCGACGCGACCATCGACGGCGAGCACGTCACCTTCCCGCAGCCACAATCCGACACTGGTGAATACGGGATCATCCTGCCCGCCGACCCTGACCAAATCGTGACACTCGACGCCTGGGACACCTGGAAACTCAGCGCCATCAGCGCCGAACAAGAGGCACGTCTCGACGCCCTTGAGGAGGGGTGGTGAAACCCAGAGCAGCGTCTCCGCTTGGAATGACCAGTTTGTCTGCTCCTCCGGCATAGGTGTGGCACGAACTCGCGTTGATCAACGGCGCGATCGTGCGGAAGGCTTCAAGCTGGGCGTGCGGCGTGGCCTTCCAGTGCGACTGCCGCCAGTTCATCGTGGAGGTATGGGTGGTCGACGGCGAGGGGTTTCCAGACTGGGAAGCACTCATCGTGCCCGCGCACGACCTACCCACTGAACCACTCCGATGGGCTGATACGCCAGGGTGGACAGACGCAGTAGGCCATGAACCATTCCCAGCGTCATGGACGTTCGGCGACACGATCACGACCGAGCTGGCACCCAAGAGGACGGCAGCGCAGCCCACGCACGGGTGGCGTAAATGGATCCACACCGGCACGTTCGGGTTGGTCGCTCCGGGCCCGTCCTCGGAGGAGCTTCGGCAAGCAACGCTAGAAGCTACGATCAGCTCGCCCCTTCGGGGACGCTTCAAGTTCGGCGTAGTCGGCAAGGGCGGCGTCGGGAAAACCAGCATCGCCGCTGGTGTCGGCTCTATTTTCGCCGAGCTACGCCGGGCGGACCGTGTTGTGGCCATCGACGCCGACACGGCCTTCGGCCATCTCAGTGCCCGGATTGATCCGCACGCCGTCGGCTCCTACTGGGACTTGGCGGCTGGGCGACACCTCGACAGCTTCGCCGATATCCGCACCAGCCTCGGCTGCAACGCTGCGGGCTTGTTCGTTCTTGCCGGCGAAGCTGCGGACGCAGGTCGGCGCCGGCGGGTACTGGATCCCTTCATCTACCGGGAAGCGGCCATACAGCTGGACCGCCACTTCACCCTGGTCATCGTCGACTGCGGTTCGTCACTCGATTCCGCGGTCACTCGAGAAGCGCTTCGCGATCTTGATGCGTTGATCGTGGTGGGCGCACCCAGAGTGGATGGCGCGTCCTTGGCCGTGCAGAAACTTGAGTGGCTGGCCGGCAACGGCATGGAGCGTCTGCTTGAGCGCACCATCATCGTGTTGAACCATTCCGACGGTCACGCAGACAGGGACACCCGCGCGATGTGGCGTGAGGAGCTCCTCAGGCACGACCGGCCGGTAATCGAGATGCCATTCGACCCGCATCTGCGTACCGGTGGTGTCATCGACGTCTCGGGCCCGATCGTGTCGGACACACGACAGCGGTACATCGAGATAGCCGCCGCAATTGCCGGGTACTTCGCCGACACGATCGGGTGAGGCGCGGACCGCGGCGGCTTTAGGAGTTGCCAATGCGCCACAATTGTGGGGTGGAGGCCGTCGAGCTGTGCGACTTCATACGTGATCTCGGGGACTACGTTCCCGAACTGAACGCTGCGGAGACACTGGAATTCGTGGCTCCGCGAATGCATTACGTGAGCCTGGATTCGAACGCTTTCTTGCCGTGTTGTCTGGATTGGCGTGCCGAGATCCGTCTCGGGGTGATGGAGTCGCACGTCGGCGATCCCGACGTCGTCGTGGGGCACGTCGACTTCCTGGTCCTTCAGCTGGGCCACGAGCCTGCAGACCTGGTGCTCGCGGAGTTCTCCGAGGAGGCGCGGAGGTTCGCTGATTTGTTCGACGGATCGTGGCTGGCCTCCGACGTCGAGGAGGAAGGGTGTTTCGCGGCCGCAGCGTCGATCGACGTGGTCATGATCGTGCTCGACGTCGTCGTCGATGAATCAGCGCGCGGACACCAGTTGGGTGCGTGGGCGGTGTCGGAGGCGGGTCGGGACGATGTTGCCCACCTCGGCGGGGTTGGCGGTGATGTTTCCGCACTGGGATGCGGAGTTTGACGGCGATATCTCGATGGGCAAGGTCGAGGCGGTCGAGCGGCTCAATCGATACTGGCAACGTGTCGGGCTTGTACCGGTCGACGGGCATCCGGGATTCCTCGGTCAGGCGACCGCATTCACTTATCTCGACGATGCCCGCCGGGATCTGGCGGCGGTGAGGGAGAGCGCTTTTCACGTTCCCGTCGATAGTTTGAGGATGCGGCTGGCGAACGGCGACGGCTTCAGCACGCACCCATAGCCGGTGTCGGAGCCTTCCGGCGTCGGCCGTCAGTTGAGGAGAGTGACGCTGTCGGCGGTGGGGTCAAAGCCGAGGTAGTGGTAGGTGCCGCAGTCGTCGACGATGTGAATGTGCGGGGTGCTGGGTACGGTCCGGGTCTGACCGTTGGCGTCCAAGACCAACCCGGAGGTGAAGGCGATGCCTTTGAAGACGCCGGTGGCTCCGCGGAACGTGATCCGGCGGCCCGGGTACTGGCTGTCGGAGAGCTCGCTGGCCTGAATGGTGGGTTTGGACAGCGGTGGTGGAGGCAGCGTCGGTGCGCCGTTGACAGGTATCAGATATGGCCGCGGGCGGTGGGGATCAGTCATCTACTCATTCTCTGCTGGTGGGCGGACAGTTTCCGAGGATGCGGCGGCGCTGTTGCCGGCTGGCAGCAGCCCGATGGTCTCGTATTCGCGGAGTCGCCGGCGGACACCGTTGATGTAGGAGCGTTGGGCGGCGTTATCGGTGACTCCGTATAGCGGCCAACGGTTTTGGGTGACGTAGCGGACGATGGCGTCGTTGGTGACGCCGTGGTGCACGCCATAGCTGGCATCGGCGGATCCCACCAGTTCCCAGTGCTGGGCTTTGCGCTGCGCTTGGCGGGCGGTATCGGTGATGGCCACTGCGCGCTCCTTTTGGGGGATGAATGGGTCTTGTGTGCCGGGGAGCCTGCGGGTCAGCGCCGGCTGGGTCCTTCTAGGCTGTCCGGCTGCGGGTCAGCTGCGTCTGCGGTTGAGCGCCCAGCGGATGCCGAAGAACAGCAGTGCTGCCACGACGAGAAGGGTGATCAGACCCGGGGCCATGTGGAACAAGTTGTTGGCTACGTCTTCGCCAGTGCGCCAAGCGAATCCACGGAAAAGGATGTCGAAGAATCCGCTGCCACCGTGACCGTGATGCGTCGTGGTGATGTGTGCGGGATGTGTGCTCTGGGGGAGAGTCAGCCGGGTGATCACTTGGTGTCCCTTTCGGTTTCGGATGGGGTTGGTCTTAGAACTGGTAGTTCTCGGCGGTGCTGATCCAGTCGCGGTATCGCGGCTCTAGCCGGTCGGCCCACTCGGCGGGCCAGGGATCGCGGTGTAGTGCGCCGAGGATCGCGCCCGCGACTGCGGCGATGGAATCGGAGTCACCCTCGGTGACGGTGGCGCGGCGCAGCGCGGACACCGGGTCGCTGGGGAGGGCGTCGACGCATAGCAGCGCCACGGCCAGCGTCTCCTGAGCCCGCCAGCCCTGGCCCGCGTAGCGGCAAGGGTCATCACCCCAGGGATTGCGCTGGAAGGCCTCTACGGCGCTGTGAGCGTGGCGCAGCACGTCCGCTACTTCGCGGAGCCCCTCGGCGAGGAAGGCGTCCGCCTCGGCCGCAGTGGAAGCCTGGGGATGTCCGGCGATCCACTTGCCGATCCCGTGGCGCAGCGCGGGGTGGGTGGACAGCTCAACGGCGTAGCCGAGCGCCTTACCGGGTCGCATGCATCCTCGTGCGGCTTCGCGGATGACGGCGGTCATCACCAACGCCGCGGCGATCCCGCTGGCCTTGCCGTGCGTGACGGCGGCTTGCCAGGCGGCCACCGGCCGCCACAGGTGATTGGGGAGGAACGCGGCCGGGCTGGTGCGCATCACGGTGCCGCAGCCATCGGAGCCCACGACGGTGGCCGCGGTCCACGGGGAACCGGCTGCTAGGGCGGCGGTAGCGCGCAAGCACGTGTTGCCCGGTGCGCGGTTGTTGTCCGGATCGCTTCGCCAGCCGACGAACTCATCAACGATGGCGGTCCGCAGCGCTTCGTCGTCGGCGGTTCCGGCCGTGTCGATCGCCCGTGCCAGCGCCAACGTCATCTGGGTGTCGTCGGTGATCACCAGCCGCTGGGGCAGATTGGGACCGTACGCGGTGGTGCGGGTCAGCGACTTGTAGGACTTGAACTCGTTGGTGTTGCCCCACGCGTCGCCGTAGGCGCAACCCCGTAATACATCGGCCCACTTGGCGGCGAAATGCGTTGACGTGGTGGTGGAATCATTGATCTGAGTAGACATCAAAGCGTCTCCCTTCGGAGAAGTCAGTACACCGGATCAGGTGTATAGCGTTACGGTACCATAACAAGCTGACAGTGCAAGGGCGAGAGTGATTTTCATGAGTCAGCAAGTTTTTGGACGCGTGGGTCGACGGGGCGGCCGGATTTCTTGCTGGCCGTGACCGCAGTTTGGGCGGCGAGTTTTCGGACCGCGAGGCTACGGGCCTTGCGGGTCTGCAGCGGCGCAACGAGAACTGCGATCGTGAACATGGGGACTTCCTCTCTCGAAGGACTTGCTTTCCAGGAGGTATATGCCGATCGGCCGGCGGAACCGGTCACGCCAGGCGAAGCCGCCCGGGCCCGCGGACCGGTGGCGCCAGTTCAGAAAGCGGAATGGGGAAGCTGCCTGGGGCGATAGGCTTGTGGTCATGGCTGAGGGGAACGATCGGGCGGTGGCGTTGCACCGCGGCGAGGTTCGATCGCCGGAGATGTTCACCGTGAAGGACGTCGCCGAGGCTTGTGGTCTGCCGCAGCCCGTGGTCGCCCAACTCGTGCCGCGGACCTGGGCCGCCGCTGAAGGCGGCTGGATGTACACCGCGGATCAACTGCGGAGCGCCGTAGAGATCGCCGCAGAGCTTCGGCGAACACGACTGAAGTCCGTGAGCTCCTAGCTTCCCTAACGAGTACTCAAGGGTCCACCAGGCGTGCAGCAGCACCGAGTGAGTGGGGGAGGGGCCTGGCCCCCACGAGCATTGCTAAGCGCTACGGCGCACCCGAGCCACAGGCTGGGTGGGTGATTCCTCCCCCTCGGCCAGGAGCGCGCGGAGCGCGGTGCGGGCCGAGGCACTGAGCGGGTCGTCGTGGAGGTCGTCGCACGCGATCCTGACTCGGCGCACGTAGTCGTCGGTGGCAGTCCGCGGCTGGTCGTCGCCGTGCGTGCTAGTGGAGCGGTGTGCTGTCATCGCATCCCTCTTGGCGTCCTGGGTCCCATTGCTGAACGTCGTGTGCTGGCGAGACCGATCTATGTCTCAACGCTAACGCCGTAGGGCGGGTGGTAAGTGCACCAAAATTTGCGCTGAGGCTGGTAAGCGAGCAGAGCGTAAGACCGGGGAGGGTGAATCGTCCCCTGGGGGTGAGGGCAGTCAGTCGGTGGTTACCGAGCCCAGCAGTTGTCGAGTGCGGACCCGCTCGGCGTCCTGTTGCCCGGGGCGGCCTCGTCCTGGCGGCAGCGCGGCCCGGGGGGAGGTGAATCCACCCTCGCCGAGGGCGCCGCAAGGCGAGGGATCGGGTAGGAGAGGGGGTGGAAGCTCCCCCCGGCAGTTGCGACGACGAACTGGTCGGCCAGGCCGGTTGGCGGCCACGTGCTGGCGAGGCGGGGGGGTGAATCCTCCCCTGACCAAAGGGGGGGAGGGGAGAAACGTCCTTTCCTCCATGTCGTCTCGGTGGTCGCTGCCGGCGGCGTACCACCGACCCATCCAAAGAGTCGTCACCGCGGACTTTAGGGGCGCGAAGCGCCCACGTGGTTCCACCGCGCAGCGGTGGAAGCCATTGGTAGGCAATCAAATTGCCACCGGGGAGCCGCGAAGCGGCGAGCATTATTGAAAGGTATTGATAGCAACCGTCTTTGAACAGATATAAGCGAAACATCAAACAAGCCAGCGGGTTTGGCGCGAAGCGTCAAACAATAGGCCGGCGCATTGGCTTACCGCACGTCTCGAAAACGCAAGTGTTGCAACGAGTTCGGCGCGAAGCGTCGAACTGTAGGAACCCCATCGCGGGCGCGTAGCGCCCGAGCCCAGGGGGGCA
>NZ_VBSB01000013.1 GCF_013337765.1 Mycolicibacterium sphagni | reverse complement strand
GGCAATGTCCGGGGGCGGCGCCAACGCCACACCGCCGGTACCGAAGGATTCGCGAGCCATCCCCATCGCCGCACCCGCAGCACGCACAAACCCATCAAGACTCATTGGACACCCACATTTCGCACGCCAGTGGGCGATGACCCGACAACCCGGCTATCACCGTGACGTCGCCTCATCGCCCACCCGCTTCCCACCGGACAGCTTCTTAAGACGGCAGCCCAGGGGCCGCCGGCGGCTGCTGCGGCGGTGCCGCTGCAGGCGGCGCCGCCGGGGCGCCACCCTTGGGAGCCAGCGCGCTCGGGTCCATCCAGCCCAGGAAGTCCGGGCCGGTGCCCACGCTCGACAACGGCTGCGGCTGACCGGAAACCAGCACCTTCCCCTGGCCCAAGGCCATCACCAGATGGTCCTGCCAGATACCCACATCACCGGCCTGCAACTTCGTCGGCGGGATCGGGTCAGTCACTGGGGTACCCGGAGGCGGAACCGTCACGCCGGCCTGATGCCAGGCATCGGCGACGGTCGCGCCACCAAGTGCAGCCTTGACCGCCTGCGCGCCCTGCACTGTGCGCGCAGTGGCGTCCTGCCCGCCGGGCAACGATACGTGCGTGCTCGGGGCGGGTGCGTTCGGATCAGTGCCCGGAGCGCCCTGATGGTTGCCGGCCAATTCCGTTGTGCCGCCGTTGGTTCCGGTCGTGCCAGGCGCCGCCGCCGGGGTTGTCGTGGCATTGGGGTCGGTGCCCGGCTTGCCGCCGGTGTTGCCCGGCCCGGACTCGTTGCCGTTGTTGAACTTCGCGTTCGACGGGCCGTCGGTGCTCGACTTGCCGTCCTTGGTGTCGTCGCGGAACGACGAGGACGACGGATCGCGACCCAGCCCTTGGGAACCCAACCCACTCAACGCGCCCAACGGATCGCCGCCACCGCCGAATGACGGCATGCCGCCGCCGAACGACGGCATCTGCGGCATCTGCATACCCGCAGGCATCATGCCTGCGCCCGGCATCATGCCTTGCCCGTATGGGGACGTGCCGGGAGCCGCCGCGTTCACTGGCGCGCTCGCCGGGGCAGTGCCCTGCTCGCCGCCGCCACTTGGGCTGCCGCCGTTGCCGCCTTCGCCACCGTTACCGCCGTTGCTGGCGTTGCCGGCGGGCTGGACCTTGTTGTCGTCACCACCGCCGAGGCCGGCGTACTTCTGTGTCAGTTCGCGGGTGTGCCGCGCTTTCGCGTCCGCGTCGGCGATCTGCTGGTCGATGACCTTCTTCGCCGCGGTCAGCTTCTCTTTCAGGAAGTCTCGCAGCTCCTGCTGACCAGCTGGCGTGTTCAGCCGAGGACCCAATTCGGTGATCTTGTCCTGGACGTCCTTGCTGATGCCATCCAACTGCTGCTGTCCAGCAGTTCCGGCCGCATGGATCGCGTCAATGGTGCTCGCCGCCGACTTGTCCAACTCGTGCAGCTGTGCGATGACATCGGCGACCTCTTTGCTCTCCTTATTCGCCGCATCGGTCGCCGCGCCAGTACTCGGAGCGGGGCCAGCAGGCGGTTGCGGAGGCGGACCGGGCGCAGGAGGGGGCGGCGGCCCGGGCGCCAAACCACCCGGAGGGGGCGGTGGCGGGGTCGGCGGGGCAACAGGCGGCAGCGGGCCGGCCGGAGCAGCCGGCGCGTCCGGACCGACACGACCCAGATGGATCGGCGTATCCGGATGCTCCTCCTTACCGAGGAAATTCGCGCCGATCATGCCGGCGACAGGCGCCAGCGGCCCCAGCGGAGCGGCGATAGCCGTGCCCAGGATGCCGCCCAGCACCGTGTTGATCGGGTCCCAATCAGTTGACATCGCGGTGTCGTCCCTTCCTAAAAGTTCAGCTTGCGCTCGGCCGCAGACACCTCCGCGCGATCGGGATAGTGCCCGTCGCGGTTCGGCTGATTGGACAGGTACCGGTCATGGGCCACATCAGCGACCTTGAGTACCCGCTCTCCCAACGTGTATGAGTCCCAGCGCCGGAACGCCTCGCTGAGGAAACGAACCCCCACGACGCAACCGTTGTCCCCCACCTCGGCAGCGATGGTCCGTTTGACCGACACAGCCGAAGCCACAACGCGGACTTCCTGGGTGTCGTTCGCCGACTCCTCCGCAAGCTCCACGACGGCCCCTTTCAACACGTCACCAAATCATTACCTCAGCAGTTTACACACAAAGAAGCAATCGTGAACAGCGATGCTGCAATTGATTTTGTGTCACGCCGCAAGGTACCGCCACCAGCACAAACACACGAGAATCCGTGTGCTGTTACGACGCCTGCCCGCGCAACTGCTGCTCCAACTCCCCGATCTTGGCCACCACGGTCGCCCCGAACCCGGCATGAATGCCGCAATAGACCAGGTCAGCCAGCGGTGGCGGCGAGAACTTCCAGCACCGCACCAGCTCAACGATCTGACCCATCCGGAAGTACTTCCGATACACGTGCGCCGTGTCGAGGTTGAGCGCTGACCCATCGAAATCCTGCGGAGCATGCACCTCAGGCCAGGCCAACACCCCACCGTGACGCTTATCGGCCAAGGTGTCGTACAGCCCCCACCCGACAGCATCTGCGGTGCCCCTGTGCACCGATTGCAGCACCGCGAGCTCGTCATCGGTCACCAGCTTGTCGCCGGACGGATCCGGCTCCGCGTGCGCTGCGTTGATCACTGCGGCCGTCACATTCGCGGACGCCCAGGCCGATACGTCAGCAGCCTTGCTGAGATGGGCCACCCGATGGGCCAAGCCGGCATCAAAAGCGGCCAAACGGTGCTGATGCCCACCATCCAGACGCGGAGCCTCACTCGCCAACGCCAACGCATCCCGATGCTGCATGCCCAGGAAGTCCTGCACCCCCTCGGGGGCCTGCGGCCACAGTTCCGTGGTCACCATCGCCGAAAGCTGCGCTCCCGCAGTCTTTTTACGGAACAACTCGAAGTGGTCCGCCAGAATTTTCGACGGCCTCTGGCACCCCATCCACCGCGCCGCCCACCCAAACGGCAGCACTGGATCAACCACGGCCAGCCGAGCAGTCGTCGGCAGCACCACCGTCGGTGGAACATAGCCGCCGCCGCCCGCGCTGGTCGCGATGATGATCTGTGAACCCACAGGGGTTTTCACCACGCTCACCGCCCAGACGATCAGCGACGGCCAGTTCTCGCACGCCCGGACCAAACCGCCAAGTACCCTCTGCGCCAACAACAAATCAGGATTGACCTCAGCCCCAGTGGAAACCAGGCCAGATGCTGCACCCGCAGAACCGTGCCCAGCAGCCATCACCGGACCCGCAGCCGGACCACCACCACCCGAACCACTCGCACCAGCACTGGCCGGCGACGTCGCCGCAGACGGCGCAGCAGGGGTAGCTCCACCAGCACCGCCAGCACCAGCGCCCGGCGCACTGTAAGGCGCCATCGGCCCACCGGCCATCGCGCCGCCAGGAGGCATCATCGCGCCGCCACCCATGGGCGCGCCGCCCGAGCCGCTCGGCGCGGCGCCACCACCGACCTCCGCGCCCGACGGACCGCCGCCCATCGGCACGCCAGCAGGCGTACTACCGACCTGGGGCACAGCACTTCCCGGTCCCTGCGCGGCGTAAGCGGCCGCCGCCTGCTGCTGCGAAAGCGACTGCGACACAGGCGAAACCGGAGCAGCACTACCGCCACCGGTAGCACTCATTCCAGAGGCCAACCCACTCTGGAAACTCGACCCAGCATTACCCAACGGGGAAGCGGACGCCGGCGACGTCGACGCCCCACCAGACATGCTGCTGCCGCCCGGCATGCTGCTACCTCCTGGCATGCCGCCGCCCGGGGAGCCAAGTCCGGAAGGCGGCTTCATGCTCGAACCCAGCCCGGACATACCCGAGCTCATGCCGCCACCCCCGGACCCGCCACCACCGCGACCACCCCCGGCACCGCCGGGCGTACCGCCGCCGGGCATACCCGTCATTGGCATTGCGGGCGCGGTTCGCGGCGTTGTCGCATCTGCTGCAGTTGGGTCAGTGACTCCGGGCTTCAGCGGATTATCTGTGCGAGGAGTGGCATCTGCTGCGCCAGTTTTGTCGTTGCCCTCAGAGCCGGCGCCAGTCCCAGCCTTTTCAGCGCCTCCAGTTTTTTCAGCGGTTCCTTTACCGTCGGACCGATGCGCTTCTTTCTGATCTTTCTTGTCACTTTCGCCTCGGTGGGCTTCCTTACCGTCTGAAGGCTTTTTATCCGAAGGACCGTTCTGCGGAATGGTGAATTTTCCGTCGAGCGCTTGGGTGACTCGCGTGACGCTTTCGGCGACATCGCTGTCGGCTTGGGCACTGTAGGTGGTCCAAACCTGCATGGCCGCAGCGGGATTGCGGGATTTTACTGCACGATCGAATTCTTCTTGGCCAGCTTCGGCGGTGCTGTCGATCCAGCCCTGTAGCGTCTGCGCGGTTTGTTTCGCTTGCAGTGCGGCCGCGGCCGCGCTGTTGTGCTGATCCATGTGCGAATCCCACAACTTGATGTTGCGATCGTGTTCCGCCAGCAGGGCGTCACCTGCCTGACCGGTCAGTGCCGCCGCGAACTGTGGCCGGTAGTACGTCTGAGAAGTTCCGATGGCTTCGTCGAGGTCGCCGGCCACGCCCGCGTGGAACTCGTGGAGTTCAGTAAGGAACTGCACCAAGCTGTCCGGTGGCCGTCGCCCCTCCTTGATAGCCATCGCGAACGGCCCCTCGCCGAGCTCGCGTGCGGCGTTCGCTCCACTGGTGGCGGCACCACTAGCGGTTTTTGCCGCAGCGTCGGCGGCCTTGACCGCCTTATGGAACAATTGCATCCCGATGTGAGCACCGGCCTGCCCAGCGGCAGCGGCCCCCCCGGTACTACTTTCCGCTCCCGCGTCCATTCTTTAGCCTCCGTATGCCTTGCACAAATCCCATACACGCTGGTCAGCGGCGTTGGCTGCATCGACAGTCCATCCGTTCGCTGGCTGAATGGCGCCCTTCGCAGGCGTGTTGCTGAAATGCGCGGCTTGATCGCGTGCGAGCTTGAGGCTTTCGCCGACTGCATCGCGGATAGCGTTGTCAGCGGCTGGGTTGTCGCGCAGTGCTTCCGCGATGTAGTTGTAACTCGGGATGACATCGAATCCCGTGTTTTGCGGCGACGGCATCGCACGATCACCCGCAGCGAATCGGGTGCACAGGTCGACGGTTGCCACATGCACCTGCTCTGCGGTCGGGGCGGGCGGTGCGGCCGGTGCTGCCGCCGTGGGTGCGGTGGCCATGTGGTTGCCGATGAGCCCGCCGATTGCCCCCGCGGTGAGCGCGATCGCGGCTGCACCGACGATCGCAGCGGTGATCAACCCACCCTTGGACTTGCGTGGGGGCTGAGCCGGCGGATATCCGGGCGGCACTTGCTGCTGCATCGGCGGCATCGGGGGAAGCAGCGGCACCTCACCGGTACGCGGGGCACCTGGGTACGGCGCAACGACCGAGGGGTGGGTGTACTGAGTGGTCATCGCTATACCTCAATCCCGTTGATCTGTGCCGTGCTCGCTGCGTCAGTGCTGGTCATATTGGCCACGGTGCCGCCGTTGGCGGCCACCAGGTGACCCACCGCTTCCACGCGGCCAGCGACGAACTCTTCGTGGATTGCCGGCCAGCCCCCGACGGCGGCGGTGACGGCTCCCGAAAAGGCGTCCATTCCCGGTGTCGGGATCGGATGGATGCCGTCTTGGGATGGAGCAGTGGCGGACCAGCCCCCGCTGGTGGTCTCCAGCTGTGGGACATCGTTGCGGATCGCGTCCATCTGACTCCCCCTCTTTTCCGTTCCTCTAGAAATGGTAACTGCCTGCACTGACGCTGCCGGACGTATTTTTCGGCGGCGACAGCGCGGGGTTAGCTGACGCCTCGCAGCGCTGCCGAAAACTCGGCCGCGACGGGGTGGTTGGCGAACTCTTCAGGGACGTTCGCCCACTTGTCCCGGAATTCGGCGGCCAGGGCCTGAATGCCGTCATAGGTGCGTTGCGCGTTCTTGGCGATGGCCTCATTCATCGCCTCCTCGAATTCTTCGACGGACAGCTGCTCTTGGAGCCCGGGTGGGATATCGCAGCCGATCAGGCGACCACGCCCGTCGTGGGTTATCACGATCTCGTCGTCGATGTCCGAGGTGGCGGTGAACGCGTTCACTTTGTCTTCCCACTCGAATACCGTCTCCAACAGCCTGTCGAGCATTGATGACATCTGCTCGGTCCGTGTGGCCATCTCCGTTGTCTCCCTCTGTCACTTGCGCTGTGGCACAGCGCAACTCCCCTGGTCTAGCTAGGTCTTCTTCTTATCCCGGTCGGCGCGGGTGCGGCGTTCTTGGCGGACCTCGCCGAACACGGGCTCGGTGTTCGGGACGGGCCGCAGCACCACCCGTCGGCGATCGTCGGTCTTGCGGCCTTCGTCGTTCTTGCCGCCCATGCCGCCCATCATCGGCGGCACCATCGGCATTCCGCCGACGCCGTGGACGCCACCACTGGGGCTGCCGCCGCCGGGCGCGCCGGCCGTAATGCCGGTGCCCACCGAGGGGCCGACCGCAGGACTCGAGCTCGACAACGGCGCGCCGCCGCCGCCGTCTCCCCCGCCAGAGGCGGGGCTGGTTCCGCCGGTGCCGAAGTCGGTTGGATCGCTTTCCGGCATACCGTTGCCGTCCCCGGGTCCGCTGGGGAGCTGCGGGGAGCCTGTGTGCGGCATACCGCCCAGGCCCGGAAGCGAGGACAGACTCGATAGCGCCGACAGGGGCGAGCCGCCGCCGGTGAGCCCGTGCAGGCTATTGGCGACCTGCCCGGCCGCTCCCGCACCAGCGCCCATGATCATGCCGGCGATATTGGCGACCATGCCGGGAGCGGCCTGGTCGGCTGCGGCCGTCGGTGCCGCCGCTGCGGGCGGGGTGCCGGTTGGTGTTCCCGGTGCAGCGTTGGTCGGCACGGGAGAGTCCTCATCGCCCGGGCCTTGGCCGTGGTGCGCCTTCCCGTGGCCGGGGCCGTCCTGCTTGACATGAGCTGTCTCGTTGAGCTTCTCGATTTGCCCGCCAGCGGCGTGCACGATCGGCGGGGCCGGGGCCGGTGGCGCGGCGCCCGCCGTAGTGGTCGGTGCCGCGGCCGCGAACGTCTGGTAGCTGGCCAGCGCTGTGGACTGCTTGTCGGACAGGTCGGATTGCAGCTTCGCGACCTGGGCGGCGTTGCGGCCGCCGGTGGCCCGGAAATTGGCCATCGCAACGTTGAGTCGCTGGTGCAGGTCAGCGAACTCCTGCGGCTTTGGCGTGTCCCGGATCAGGGTGTCGGTGTGCTCGGCGGCAGAGTCGGCGGCCGAGGCGACCGACAGGAAGTGCGGATGCAGAGTCGATTCGAGCCAGTCGGCGTGGTCGCCAACGTTCTTGGCCGCGAGGGTCTGGCCATCGTCCCAGTGGGCATGCACGGACTGGCCGTAGTTGCGGACGTCCTGTGCAGTGGTCATCACCGCCGGGGCGACCGTGGTCCGGATGTGCGTGGCGAAAGCACGCAGACTGGCCGGGCCCGGCCCGGCGTGCACCAGCGCGGCGACCTGTTCACCGGTCATCGGCGCGAGGGGGTTCATCGACGGCAGCGAGGGCAACGACGGGGTCGGCACGTTCGGCGGCGACGCCGAGGATGGGCCAGGTGCCGATGAGGGGGCTGCCCCTGCGCCGTCGATCACGCTCGCGATGTGGCGGGCATTGGTGTCGTCTGCTGATTGCAGGTCATTGCCGGTACCGGTGAGCGCCAGCCCGCCGGCCACCCGTAGTTGGCCTGCGTGATCCATCAGTGTGTGTAGCGACTGCGTCCACGCAGTCAACGTGTCCGCGACGTGTGTCGACACTGTGTCTGACGCGGCGGCCAGGCACGCTGCGCCGGTGCTGCCCTGGCTGGCTGAGCCTGCCAGGGCAGCACCGTCGGCGCGCAGACCGTCCGGATCGACCTTCAAGTCCATAGTCGCAGGCTACGCGTCCAGAATGCGGTTGATCTTCGATACAGAGTCCTCATCGGTGGTCTCGAAGATCGTGACGGTGTTCGACAGCCGCTCGGCGTGTCCACGGGCCTGCGCGCTCATGCGGGCATACGCGGCCTCACGCGCCTCCATCTCGGCCTGCTTGGCCTCCACAAACGGGGCGTAGGTGTCACCCACGGACGCGCGAATCTCTTCGATCGACATGTGGTGCTGGCCCCCATAGGCCTTCACCTGCTCGGCGTAGTCGTGCCACTCTTGGATGGCCTGCCGCGCGGCGTCGCCATCCAGGGAAATCGGTTCAGACATCCCCACTCCTTTCGACATCACAGGTATACAACAACAGCTTGCAGCACTTGCGTTTACTCATTGCCTAGTGTGTAGCATCAGCCACCGGGTGCGCAAGGTTTGGGCGCAACGGCTTCGTATCGGCTAGACCTGCACGACGGCTTCGGCCATATCCAGGGGGAATCAGCGTGAGGACTACGACCCGCACCGTGTTTGTCGGCGTGTCGAACCACTTTCTGGAAAACGCCGAGGCAGGATCAACGTCATGACTGCAACAGCTCGCATGGGTCGACCCTCCCTTGGCGACCGCGCGATCATGACCGCTCCCCTGCCCATCGCGGTACTGCGCACCGCCGACGCGGTCGCGGCCGATCATTCAACTGATCGGTCCGCGATCTTGTCCGACATTGTCTGCTATCACTACGACCGACCTGATCTGATGCGTCATCTATCGCAGCAGGTTTTATTCGAAAGCCGCACTGCCGCAAGAGAAGTGACCGCCGAGGGCCGCCTTATCGGCCCGCACGTGAAGGTCCGGCCGCCGCGTGAAGTCGCGGACATGGTCGTCGCTGACTACCAGCGGCGCGGCATCACTCGCCCGACGCTGCTGGCCGACATCTGCTGCTACCTACTCGGTTACCCAAACCTGGTGCGTGAACTCAATCTTGGCAAGGAGGCGCTGCCGCTGGCGATGTGACACCCACGGTCCCCGCTCAGACGGCTTTGTCTCCCGAAGGACAGCGCGCGGGCCATATGTGACATCTGAATAGCGGTGTGGAACGACCCACTGAACGACCAAGGCCCCGCCTAAGGCGGGGCCAGGTCAGAAGAGTTCAAGTCGAGTTGGCGCTCGGCTCCGGGTTCTTCGCACCCGCACTCCCCGAAGGGACTGACTTTGAGTAGGTCAGGTCTCACGGTAGCGCATTTGCGGCCCCAGGAACAGTAACGGCCGCAAAGTTGTGTGTTAACCGTGTTCAAACCTTTACCCCGGGACCCGCTGACCTCTGGTTAACGGCACCCAGGCGCGTGGCCACGACCACGCTGGCGCACCTCGCGCCCCACGCTCAACAGGCGTCACAACCGCCCGTTGAGGTTTGCCAAAACTCGAACCGGCGGTTCAGTTGATGGCCACCCCCAATCCTGCTGCGGCACTGGCTGTTCCGGAGCGTCCAGACAAAGTTTGGCGCGCCCTGGCGCCGTTGATCAGTGCCCCCGGCCGACGTGCCGTGCGCCTGTACAACGCTGAGACTGGCCGGTTCAGCGACACCGGCCGCTTGTCCGCGCGACTGCCGGGCCGCCCCGCCGCGGTGTATCTGTTCACCAGCCAGGGACGAACCCTGGTCCTCGGCCTGGACTTCGACAACAAACGCGCCGGAGCCGATGCCGCCGACGCGGACATGGCCACCGCCGCCGAATGGCTGACCCGCTGCGGCGGTGCCGTAGTCACCGACCGGTCCCCCGGCGGCCGGCACCTGCTGTGCCCGCTGGCCATCGGCACTACCGCCTCAGCCGCCGAAATCAACCACCTCACCCGCCTGCTCGGCGCACGCCTTCCCAGCCTGGACATCACCCCCAACACCAACCCCCGGTCGGGCTGCCTCAGCGTCCCGGGCACCCCGGCCAAAACCGGCGGGTACCGCCAGCTCGACGGCACCCTCGCGGCCGCGATCGACGCCTTTACCACCCGATCAGCGCCCGAGCTGCTGCCCCGCCTCTACGAACTGCTCGGCGCCGTCAAGGCCCGCACCGCCACGCCCGCCACCAGACCCAACGCCGACGTGCACGAGATCGCGGCCTACTGCACCGGAGATGGCGACCAACGGACCCTCGCACCGGCCTACGTGCGCACCGACCCCTACGACCCCGACATCGCCGCCTACGCCCAGCACGGCCACATGCCCGCCGGCCAACGGCAATGGGACACGCCATCCGAAGCCCGCATGGCCGTCGTGACCGCCGCCATCGCCCGAGGACACAGCCAAGCCAGCCTGGCCGCACTCATCGCCCCCGGAGGACCGTGGGCCGCCGGCCTCGGACAGGCCTACAGCCGCTACCGCACCGGTCGCGACAACGCCCTCGGCCGCGACGTCACCAAAGCCCTGAACTGGCTCTGCGCAAACGTCCTCAAACACCGCTATCCGCAGCACAAGAAGAAGTACTCACAGGGGGGCACAGAGGTAGCAGGACCGCTCGGGCCGCCCGCCCTGCGGCGCTGGCTCGCGCACGCGCTGGCATGGGCCGACGTCGAGTACCGAGGCAAACGCGGGCGCTGGACAGTGCACGCGGTTCTCCAGACCCTCGCCTGGCACGCCTACACAAGCGGAGAACAGATCAACGGCACCTGGTTGGTGTCAGTGGGCGGACGGAACTTATCGCTCGGTACAGGACTGCTCAGCGAGGACGCCGTATGGCGGGTACTGCGCGACCTACGCGACCGCGTCGGATCCCCACTGATCCTGACCCGACCCCACGTCGGCGTCGAAGCCGATACCTACGCCCTGACCACGCCGCACGGCATCAAGCTCGACGACATTTGGGCCGACCGCGTCCGCGTCGAGCCAGTACACGACGCCTGGTCCATCGCCGGTCACGCCCGTCGCCGCATCTACGAACTGGTCGTCCACCACAGATTGACCCGCCGCGCCGACATCTACGCCGCGGCCGCGGTCTCCCCCACCGCTGGCGATGAAGCCATGACCGCCCTGCAAATCGTCGGCCTGATCACCCGCACCGGCCACGGCATAGTCGCCGCAGGACCCGTCACGCTCGACGCACTCGCGGCCGCCCACGACACCCAAACCACCCGTGAAGAACGCATCAGCAGGTACCGCACCGAGCGGGCGGAATGGCGCACCTGGCTCGACGACCGCGAACAACAGCACGAAGCCACCACCCTGGCAGTCCTCGCCCAGGGCCAACCCACCGATGTCGGAGCTGAGCAGAGTTTCTGGGCTACCGCCATGGCCAACGGGCCACCCGAGACCGACGAACACCTTGACGTGATCGAGCTCGTCGCCGACATCCTCGGGGCCCGCATCGTCGCGACCTAACTGCGCTGATTCCCAGCGGCACACCCGCTGATGGCGTGCCCGATTCGGCGAATTTGGGTGCCCGTCACGCCGGGACGATGCGCAGCGCCTTGGCTGACGGCGGGGCGAGCACGTGCAAACCAGCCCGTCTGCACGCATCAGCGCCGGGTGCGGGCGTCGGGTCTGCCGGCCAGGGCTTCGATCCGGCGTCGTCGAACAGCGCGTAGGCGTTCGGGGCGGTGATCGTGGTGAACCGCGATTCGTACAGAACGCCGCGCAACCCCAGGGCGTGAAACCGCCGCGCCCATGACCGGGTCAACCCGTACCCGCGGCGGGCGTATGTGGCGATCTCCCGGGTTATCCCGTAGTGGGTTGCCTCCCGGTGGCAGGTGTGGGCGACTCTTCCGCCCTTGAACACACCCACCCGCGACACCGCGGTCTCATCGGCCCAGCCCTGAGAAACCACGCCACGCTTCACCATGGCGCGGCCCAGGCGCTCACGCAGCGCCGTTTCTTCGTCGATCGCCAGGTAGCAGGTGCCCGCCGGCGAATCGAGGTTGAACCGCCCACCATCGTCGCTCGCGAACCACCACGGCCCGTTGTCCGCGTGGTGGGCGCGGTAGAGCTTCCTGCCTTTACGAAGCTGCTTGGTGGGAAAGCCGCTGATGTCCGCCGGAGGTTTGCGGAGCCCCAGGCCGGTGCGCCTCAGTGGCACCAGCGGTCGGCAGTCTGCTCAGCAATTTTCTGCACCGCAGCCGAAGCCCCTTCATTCAATGCTTCACGAGGAGTACGGCCCTTCAACTCGTCGTTGGGCGTCGTCAGCCACAACGCGACCTGCCAGCGGTCCTGCGTGCCCACTGCCAAAGCCGTCAACACCAGCTCCAGCCCAGGCAACGCCGTGCCGTCGGGATTGAACTGGAAGGTCGGGAACACCAAGTCACCCTCGGCAGTCGGGCAGGCCAGCAGCTCGTTATTGCGTGCCTTGTCCTGCATCGTCTCCGGAGCGACGTGCATGCGGTTGGCGGCCCCATTCGCGTCGAAGAACGGCCCGATCGTCTCGTCGAACGGATGACTTGCAGGCAGCTGCGACATCATGGTGTCGGCGAGGTCGGCGACGGACCCGAGCACCGCAAGATCAATATCAGCTGCGTCGATCGAGGACAGCCGCGATTTCAGCTTCAGTTCCAGCTGCGCCAACAACTGCTTGGTGTACTCCTGCACGTTCGCCGGCGCTTCGGCCACAGCCCCGACAGTCGGGGACACGACAAACACATGCGAACCAACCGGCAACGAGTTAAGGTCCAGGTCCGCCGTGAGCCTGGTGACTACTAACGGCGCTGACGTCGACTCTGGCGCCGATGGAGTTGAGCGCTTCCAGGTTCGAGCGGGGCGCTTCTTCCGGCCTTTTAGTCGCCCGTGGCCAGCCAGCTTGGCAGGGAAATGAGTATGGCAATCCTTGAGTTCATGCACATGAAACTTTGCCGTCGTGCGCGGCCCGTCAGGCACGACAACGTATTGGCCAGTTCGGAGGTCCGGTCCCACCCGAGTCACATCGCCGCGAACATCCCCAGCCATGGCACTCACCTCCGATCTGCCGCTACCACCAATGTCGTCCACCATATCGGGCGCGGCGCCTTACTCGCGCAGAACATGGGCGCCTACGGGCCGGCAGGTTTCCAGACCACGACCGCGTCCACGCTGCGCGCACCAACCGGCCACCAGGGCAGATTCACCAGCACTCGTACGTGCTGGTCAGTGCCGCAGGACGCGGACTTTGTCGTGAGTCTTGAGCGGCGCACCCTCGGGACCTTTGAGATAGGCCTCGATGAACTTGGGCTTGCGCTGCGAATTGTTCGGCCCCCACGGCTGGTCTCGCCAGTGCGACGCCACCCAGAACCGGTGGTCGTACCCATGGCCTGAGCCCTTGCCTTCGGGCTTCTCACGGGCGGACGACGGTCGGCGGATGTCGACCAGGGTGACGGTCTGCGGCGGCCGCGGTGCTCGAGTACCGGGCGCCGGCCGGTCGGCGATGGTGCCCGGCACGGTGCGTGTGGTGTCGGCGAAATTCTTCTGCCCCATCAGCAGCCACGCGGCACCCAGAATCGAAACGAACTGGTGCGCATCGGTGGACTTGGTGCTCTCCTCGGTGCGGATCGCTTGAGGATTGAGCACGACCGTCTGAGTTCCCCACAGCGGCGACGCCACGTTGAACGGAGCGAGCAGGTCCCGGTCCTTAGACAGGCGTGACGCCGGGGTCAACTGCATGACTCCATCAGCGCGGGTGAACCAAAACAGCGCATCCCACGCGACATCGGTGCTCGCTCCCCCACCCTGGGCGAAGCTACAGGTGCCCGCAGGCCGTGCCCAGCACAGCAGTCCGGCCGGGGCGGGCACCGCGACAGCTGGCGTCCATTCGGGCAGCGTCGCGGCGGCCTCCACCACCGTCGTCGTCATGTCCCGCGACACCCAGTACAGCTGCGCCGCGCGCAACGCCTCCGTCTCGGCGGCCATTGCCTCAAGTGTCTTGGCGAGGCTGTCCTGCATCCGGGCCAGGCGGCGTGTGCCGGCCAGCGAGCCGGTCTGCGGCTTGAGTCCCTCCGCATGCTGCGCCGCCACTGAATCCAGAGCGGCGCACCATTGCCGCCGGATTTCCGGGACGCTGGTCGCCGCCCACGTGACCGTGCCGCGGTTACCCATCGCGGCGACCAGGTGGTGACGGCACCGCCGGGGCCGGGATACGCACGGTGTCTTACCGGGCCTGGCCGCGTACGCGGCGCGCCGGCCCGAGGTACATCGTCAGGGCGACCTCCACGAGCTCTGAGCGGCTGGGGGCACCCCACTGCTCGACGAAGCCATCGAGCAACTCGACCTGCTCGGATGTCGTGCCGTGTAGCTGCCACGGCACCTTCTTCGGCCCGGCCTTGCGCACGGTGACACCGAACATGCCGCCGCCGTCCGCGCCGGCCGTTTCGCGGCCTGGGCCCTCGGTCCAGTACCGGGACAGTTCGTCGGCGTTCGCCTGCACGGCCAGCAGTGTCACGACCCCGTACGAGACGATGTCGCCTTTGATCTTGCAGCCCGCCACGTGCTGCCGCAGACGCTGAAAAGTGGGGTTCCCGGTGTACACGGTGGCGATCGTTTTGATCGGACCGCGCGGAGCCCTCCCCCGCGACTTTGGCGCGGTATGTCCTACCGCCCCAACGGGATTCGTCACTGTGACGGATGTGTCGGTGTTCTGAACCGGCACCGAATCGGGTGCGTCTTCGGTCGTCTCGTCGTCGTCATCGGTCACCAACGACTTCAGTGAAACCTTGGCCATCGCTCTACGCCTTCACTCCCTGCTTGCCGGATACAGCCACCACTTCGCGGCTCAATTTCTCGAAGTCCTCGCGAGCATGACGGCCCGCGCGGCTCCATCCCATGTCGGTGACAACCTTGCCTTCCAGTGGTCCCCGGCTGTGAATCTTGTACGACCGGATGCGCGAACTCATGTACGGAATCGACATCTCGTCGAGCAGTTCGCGGGTCTCCTTGATATCCGCTTCGTCGGATCGAGGGTCCACACGGTTGAGCAATGCTCGGTACGGAACACCCAACTTCTCGGCCAGTTTGGCCGTTCGCTTGAGCGGTTCGAAGCCCAATGCGGACGGCTCGGTGGGCATGATCGCAACATCACATTTGGGGATTACGGCGTTCAGAACGTCGCCACCTTCGAGCGATCCAGGCGTATCCACCACCACCACTGCGTAGTTCTGGAGGTTCCGAAGTTGATCGAGAATGGCCGGGTCGGTACTGGTTGTGTAATCAAACCCAGCCTTCTCCCCTACCCGCTTTGCCCAGAATGACGCCGACTTTTGAGGGTCAATATCGAGTAGAAGAACCTTGCCCATCCACAACAAACTGGCGGCAAGATTGACGGCAACAGTGGTCTTTCCAGCACCACCTTTTTGGTTGATGATTCCGATAACTAGCACGTCAGAGGCCCTTTCTTATATGGCTCAATGGTTGTAGTGCTGAGGTAGAGCAAGTCAACGTAGTTCAGTGACATTGCACCTTGTGTTAGTGCTTCATCACTGTTCACCGTGTGTGTCATCTGTCCTGTGCCATTGAGTATGGCACATAACATATGGCTCTGTCTTGATGCATAGTCATACGTTCCTGATGTTGTTCTGCAACTGATACCTAAACCATTGCAATACGTCACAGGTACATACCCATGCACCTAGTTACGGCCATCTGCTGTAGCAATATGTCGTTGTACCACTGTGTGACACCACACGTGATTGCTACAGCATGGAACACCATGGGATAACTGTACCTATGTACGGTGCTAGCGCGCTGTATTTGATAGCCGTGCGTGTCTACCTGTCATGGCACACCATCGTCACACCAAGCCTCTAACCAATATTGGCACTACTACATGTAACCAAGCCTCGCGCCAATATGGGTGACCTGCATTGTTACCCATCATGGCACCCAGACATAGAACGTCAACGGTGCCCGCTATTTATGTCCAATGTCCCAGTACCAGGGTAGGGGAGTGGGTCACATAACGCGGTTGTGGCGCGCTGACACAGGACTATGTCCAATGCCGCAGACGGTCCGCCCATACACCCCGTCGGGGAGCGCAGGAAAACCCCAGGTCAACGGCCCTGCGTCCGCGAGGGCCCGGATCGGGCCGCATCACGGACCGGACGAGACCGTGGCGCTGTGGCATGGCTCACAAAGTCAAAACCGCAGGTCACCGGACGGTCACGTGTGCACCGATCCTGTCCCCTCAACCGCTGCACGGGATGCCGCTGAACTACAAACACGCACGTCACAGCAGGAAACAGGGGAGTAGTTGTCACCGCCGCCGGGTAGACTGTCCTTATGACCCCGGCGAGCGCCAGCGCACACGCGGCCGACACCTACGAAGGCATCTTGGCTGGGTTGCCGGCGCGCGAGCGTCGACTCGTGCATGACGTTGTGGTCAGCGGAGCCATCGAGGGCTACACCCCCGACCTCGAGTCGGTGGCCCGCCTGGCCGATATGGCCACCGGCAAGATCACCGGAGACCAGTATCGCGCCGAGCTGCGCGCCCGACTCGACGCTAAGCACCGGTAACCCCGACACCACCCCCTTTCCGACGAGAGAACCCGCACCGGCCCAGTGCAGTGGAATGAGTACTTCTGGCCGGGGACCAACGTGCTCCGCAATCACCTCAACATTTACGACGCCGCCGAACTCAACGAGTTCGAGCAGCAGTTCGCCTACACCCGTGGCATCGAAGTGGCACGCGGTCAAGCGCCGATACCAGCTACCTGCGATGCCGACCACCTGCGCGGCCTTCATCGCTGGCTGTTCCAGGACGTGTACCCGTTCGCCGGCGAGTACCGGGACGTCGAGATAACTAAGTGGAGCAGCTTCGCCGCGACCACGGCTATTGACTCCTGCGTCAACCGGGCCGCCGCCATCATCGCCGACACGAACTGGCCCGACCTGGACGACGCCGACTTCGCCGACAAGGCCGCGCAGACATACTCGTGGATCAACTTCGCTCACCCGTTCCGGGAAGGCAACGGCCGAACAGTCCGCCTCTTCATGAGCGCCGTGGCCGCGAAAGCCTCCCGGCAGCTCGACTACAGCGCGATCTCCAGGGAAGTGTTCGTGCAGCGCGCCGCGTTCTCCTGCCCGGACATGTCTCAGACCGAGCCGGCGCACGATTGGATGGTGCCGGTCTTCGAACAAATCACCCGTCCGGCGGGGGATATGACCGTGTCAACGGAGTTTCAGCCCCCGGTAACCAGGTTCCGGGGCTACGATCAAGGCCTGTAGCAACTTCGCTGAGCCCCGCTACCGCAACCCGGCGCTTCACGAGTGTGAAGGCCCGGCCGCGAAGACATCCCCCATTGCGAACCCTGCCCGGTTTGCTTAACTTACGTAAACACCATTGTGTTGCGGGCGTGACTCTATTGCTCTATTAGTGCCATACTGAAACATGTACTATCCCTGGGAACGGGGGACCACCGACCGGTTAGACCAGGAGGCGACCATCACCGCCGCGCCGTTAGACGAGGATGCCGCTACCGATCTGGCACGCACCTTGCTCAGCGAGGGCCACCCCATCGATGAGGTCGTGGCCCGAACCGGGCTCGATCAAAATCACGTGGAGATGCTGGCCAGCAGCAGTGTGAAGCCTGACGTGGCTCGGTTGGCGCAGTACATCAATGACCGCCTCCGCGAATTGGGTATGAGTCAGCTCGAAGCCAGCAAACTTGGCCTCGTCTCCCGTTCCTCGCTCAATCTGCTGGGCAAAGCGAAGAAAGACGGCAAAGAGCTCCGGGTGCCGGGCCGCGCCATGCTGTCCAAGCTTGATGAGCTGTGCTCCTGGGAACCCGGGTCGGCGCACGACATCATGTTCGGGGCACAACCCGTTCCCCGCGAGACCCAGGTGGGCAAGCGTCCCCGGCCGGTGATCAACCCCGACGCCGACGACGATTTCGACAATCTCGGAGTCTGGATCGAAAAACGGCTCCTTGAACTCCAGATGACCAAAAGCCGTCTGGCCGCCATCGGCGGACCCGGTCGCACCACGCTGGCCACCCTCGGCAAGCGCGGCTACCAGACCAGCCCCGAAACCCTGGAGCGACTCGACACCCACCTCATGTGGGAGCCCGGTTCGGCCCTGGCCACCCTCAAAGGCGGCACTCCAGTGAACCGCCGGATCGAAATCAAGCCGCATCCCGCACTCGTGCCGGTCACCAGCGTCATCGACAAGCTCAAGGTGCTCAAAAGCCGCGCGGAGCGCCAGCAACTGACTATCGATCAGCAGATCAAGGACATCGACCAGGCCTTGTCGCAGGCATACCTGGTGGTCGAGGACTTGGGCACGCCACGGCCGTTCCAAATCACCACTCCGACAACGACGTCATCGTCATCGTCATGATGACGATCGCGCCCCCGCGGCGCACACAGGCGACCACCACGGTGACAGGCACAGTCTGTCCAGCACCGTTGGCGGCGCCGGGCATGGGCACGGCCACCCCGGTCGATGCCGCAGATCACGAGGACAACTCATGACCAGCGGCACCGGGAGAACACTATGGCGCGCAGGGACAACATCGACCAGCCGGATCTGTTCAGCTTCGAGGAAGGCGACGACACCAGTGACCGTATGGATGCGCCAGGCGGTCAACGACGTGTACCAGAAGTGGCTGCCCCTGCCAGCGGACTGGACGCCCGAGCAGACCGAACGGCACCTGGTCGCCGAGACGGCGCGGCTGGACCGGATGGCCGCCGATCTGTCCGACCAGCTGGCGAGCACCGCGATCGAGCAGTGGAGCAGCCGCCACGGAGCTCACCCGGACTTTTCGACGACCGTCCGGCTGCGGCAGAGCGCGCTGCAGAACGCGCGGGAGACGATCGTGCGGCAGGAACTGTACGACCTGATCGAGCAGGAGGAACCGGAGGAGACGGTGCCGGTCGACCCGCCGCTGCATCAGCCGGTGCCGGCCAGCCAGGTGCCGTGGAATCTGCGGTGGAACGACGCCCGTTACCGGACCGATCCGGGGGATCAGATCGACGCCCTGGCCGAGATGGTGTGGCCGGACCCGGACTTCTCGGTGATGTTCCGGATCAAGGCGGCGTACCTGCTGATCGCCCTGATCGAGGACCAGCTTCCGGTACCGGACGGCCCCCAACATCCGTTGGCAGCCGAACTGGCACCGCTGGTGTACGCGGACCTGGTGGCCGACGGCTACCCCGAGCAGTAGAACCCAAACCGCAACTCTCGCTGTTCGAGGACTTCGACCAACCCACCGACCCCCGCAGCATCGATCCCGGCGGAACTCCGCTCCCGCCGGCGCGCGTGCCTGCCCCCGTAGCCCAGGTCCCGCCACCGGCCGCATTGTCGGACCATGCCTCGAACCCGCCCGCCCCGGTCACCCGCACGGGCGGATACCGCATCGTCTACATCGACCTGGCCACGAACACCATCACCGGAGCCGAACAGGCCGACGACATGGACGCCGCGGTCACCACCGTGCGCGAGCTCGGCGGCTACAACCTGTTCGCCCGCGACACGGCGGCCGCCGAATTCCACAGCGCCACCGGTCGCGCCTACATCGAAGCCGCCACCGGGCCCGACCCCGTGGTCGGCACCGTCTTCACCGCACCGGGGGAGCGGCGCGCCACCCCAGCAGCCCAACCCCGCCGCGAACCGGCCCCCGCGGTGTCCGCCCCACCGGCCCCGGCACCAGCTCCAACCCCGGCACCGACAACAGCCGCGCCTACGGCCCCACCTGCCCCCGCGCCGGCGGAAATCCCCTCCATCCCAACACAAGACGCCGCAGCATCCACAGAAGTAGCACCCCCGCCAGCGCTCGCCGCCCCGGCTGTCGTCGAGGCCATCCCATTCCGGCCCGGCACCGACATCCGCGTCCCGTCAGGAACCAAAGCCCGCATCCAAGCCAACCTCGCCGCGATCGACGTCATCGAGCGTCTGCGCCGCGAAGACCGGCCCGCCACCCCCATCGAGCAAGAGGTGCTGGCCACCTGGTCCGGATGGGGCGCCTGCGCGGACCTATTCGATCGCCGAAGCGACCAGTACGCCACCGAACGCGACCACCTGCGCGAGACCCTCGGGCCGGACGCTTACCGCGCCGCCGAAGCCAGCATCCTCAACGCCCACTACACCGATCCCGCCATCGCCCAGGCGATGTGGGACGCGGTCCGATCGGGCGGATTCACCGGTGGTCGTGTCCTCGAACCCGGTTGCGGCTCCGGCAATTTCATCGGTCTCGCACCGTCGGACGCGGTCATGGTTGGTGTCGAGAACGACCCCATGACCGCCGCTATCGCCGCGGCGCTCTACCCGAACGCCCAGGTGCGCGCCGAAGGATTTGAGACCACCCGGGTACCGACCGCCTCGTTCGCCGCCGTTGTCGGCAACGTCCCGTTCGGCAACTTCTCTCTGGTCGACCCCGCCCACAATCCGGGCCGCTTTTCGATCCACAACCACTTCATCAACAAGGCCATCGCGCTCACCGCACCCGGCGGGTACGTCACCGTCCTGACCTCCCGCTACACGATGGACAGCATGGACACCCGCGCCCGCAAGGCGATGGCCACCCAAGCCGAACTGGTCGGCGCGGTCCGGCTGCCGTCCACCGCCTTCAAGCGGGTCGCCGGGACCGAAGTGGTCACCGACATTCTGGTGTTGCGGCGCAAAGAGTTTGACGCGGTCGCCGACGAGGACATGACTCGCTGGATCGACACCGAAACCCTCGTTCTCGAGGACGTCGAGCAGCTCGTCGACGAAACCATGTTCAAACCCGAGGATGTCGACGGCGCACTCAACATCAACGAGTACTTCCGCAACCACCCGGAGAATGTTCTCGGCCAACTCGCCCTCGGCCAAGGCATCTACGGGTCAGCCACCTTGAAGGTGGTGGGGGAGTCCAGCGGCGACGAACTCGCCGGGCAGGTCCGAGACCGTCTCGGCGCCATCATCGAGCGCGCCCAGGGCCTCGGGCGTGGCCTGACGGCCACCCCGGAATCGCTGATCGACGTCGATGCGACCGTGTTCGATCCCGGTCTGCTCACCGCCGCCGACCGTGCCGAGCGTCCCATCCCCGATACCCTGCGCTACAACGAGGCCACCGGCAGCATCCAGCGGTGGAACGAATTCGCCTGGGTGGAGCAGCGCACCCCGAAATCCCGTCTGCGCGAGACGCGTTCGCTGATCGAACTGCGGGACGCCGCCCAATCGGTGATTGCCTCCCAACGCGACGATCAGCCCCTGGAGGTCCGCGAGCAGCTGCGCGCCCACCTGAACCGGCTCTACGACGCCTATGTCGCCAAGCACGGCCCGGTCAACCGGTTCAACCTGATTGTTCCGGGTCCGCCGACCCAGGAGGCGCAAGCCAGGAAGTACGCCAAATCCGAAGAGAAATGGCGCAAAGACCAGGGCGAGGACGGCCGGCCATACCGTGGTCCGGTGCCCCAGCATCTGCAAGAAGCATGGGCGGAAAAGGCGGCAGAGCCCAACGCCCCGTCCAAGCGCCGGCCGCACCTCGACGGCGGAATGAAAGACGATCCAGGCTGGGCGCATGTAGCCAGCCTGGAGCATTTCAACGAGCTGACCGGCGTCGCCACCAAAGCCCCGATCTTCTCCGTCGATGTGCTCTCGGCCCGCACCGTCCCGGAAACCGCCGCCACCATCAGCGATGCCATGGCAATCAGCATGGATCAACGCCACGGCATCGACATCGACTACATCGCAACACTTCTGAACGTCGATCCAGACGCCGCGCGCGAACAGTTGCGCGGCCTGGCGTACCCGTCCCTGCACGACCCCGAGGAGCTCGTCCCCGCCGTCACCGCCTTGTCCGGGAACGTGCGCGAAAAGCTGGTCGCGGCAACCGATGCCGCCGCACGCAACCCCGCCTACGACGACTATGTGACCGCGCTGCGCCAGGTGATGCCGCGCGACAAGGAATCCTCCCAGATCAAGACCCGCCCCGGTGCGCCCTGGATCGACGCGAAATACATCGCCCAGTTCGCGATCGAGACGTTCGGTGCCGAGAAGGTCAGTGCTGACCACATCGGCGGTTCCTGGTCGGTCGAATGCCCCAACCATCTGCGCGGCACGGTCGCCATGACCGAGACATGGGGAACCGAATCCAAAGACGCGATCGACCTGCTCGACGCGCTGTGCAACTCCAAACCAGTTGTGGTGAATCGGCCTGCCGAGGTGGTCGCTGAAACCGGCGGCCCAGCACTGGATTTCGAAGCGACATCCGCAGCCCAGGCCAAAGCCGCGAAGATCACCCAAGCATTCCAGAAGTGGATTTTCGCCGACGACGCCCGCCGCGACGTTCTGGTCACCGAATTCAACCACCGGTTCAACAGCCTGGTCGCCCCTAAACACCACGGCGACCACCTGACCCTGCCTGGACTGTCCGACAAGTTCGAGCCGCACCACTACCAGCGCGACGCCGTGGCGAGGATAATTGCTGAGCCCACAGTGCTTTTGGACCATGTCGTTGGTGCGGGCAAGACCGGGTCTGCCCTGATGGGCATGATGGAACTCAAGCGCCTCGGGCTGGTTACTCAGCCCTGGTTTGTCGTTCCCAACCACATCGTGGAGCAGGTCGGTCGTGAAGCCGCCCAATGGTATCCAGCGGCCCGTATCCTGCTCGGCGAGGCGGGCACCAACCCCGAGGGGCGGCGCCGCTTCGTCTCCCAATCGGCCGCCGCCGACTGGGACATGGTCATCGTGCCCCAAAGTCTGTTCACCGCAATCGGAGTCAACGACGATACCCAACGCGACTACATTCAAAAGCAGCTTGATGAGCTCGACAGCCACAAAGACCGCGCCGTCACCTCCGTGAGCAAGAAGCGCATCGAGGCACAGAAGAAACGCCTCGATGCCCGACTCAAAGAGATGACCAAGCAGGAGCGCAAAGACGCCGGCCTGCGGTTCGAGCAGAGCGGGTGTGACTACCTCGTAATGGACTTAACCGACCTACCTTATT
>NZ_VBSB01000012.1 GCF_013337765.1 Mycolicibacterium sphagni | reverse complement strand
CACCCCCAACACCAAAATGGGCAGATACAGATTCAATCCCCTGCCTCCTGTCGGTGACGGCGTGCACCGCGCCGACGATGCCGAGCGGTAGGCGTATGTTTACCGCTCGCGGCTGCGCACGTATCCCCCGTTAGGGGGGAGAAGCATGGTGAGGCAGAGGGTGAGATTCGATACCCACCAGTAACTTTCGCGATTCAGTGGGCGGTTGCACGCGGATGGTTCAGGCGATCAGGCCGACCAGACCAGGGTCGAAGGTCGCGCGTGCTGCTACGGAGGCTGCCGCGGCGGAAACCACCAGGGCGGCATCGCTTTCATAGCCTTTAGGGAACACGATCTCCGCACCGTCGGGGCTTTCGCGGTGCGCCATCAGCCAGTCGTAGAGTAGCCAATCCACCGCGCAGGTCACCGTCAGCGGATCGGCAGCGGGTGAATGGGCTGCCGACACCACCGCTTGCAGAGCATCACGATGTTCCTTACGCGCGGCCTCCTTGTTCACTCCCGAGCTGTCGAAGAACAGCATCGCCAACGTCAGCGGAAACCGTTGGCCCGCTTCCGTCCGCACCACCCAGCGGCCGCCCCGCCACGGCTCTGCCGGGTCGACGTGATGGAACTCCCCGAAGCCACCGATGACTCCGATCGACGGGTCGTCGAGTTCGCCGTCAAACGGTGCCGGCCCGAGCAGGTCCAGCGGCAGTCGCGCCCGGATGGAGAACAAGGCTGCCGTCCCGATGATCTTTCCGGCCCGCAAATCGGCACTGAGGCCGGATATGTCCAGTGCCGCGGCATATTCGAAGCACAGGCGGTCCAGCGTGCGATGCAGTTCGACAAGGTCGTCGCGTTCATCAGCGTCCGCGGGTGACCTGCCGCCACCCAGAATTTCACCGAATCGGCCAGCGGCGATGATCAGTGCGTCATCCAGCGCTTCGAGGTGGGTGGCGACCAGCCGGTCCGGTTCGTCGTCGTCGACCACCAGGGCCTGCAACGATGTCGGCCTACCGGTCGGTGTTGCCCAGTTGAACCCGATCTGGCCGTCCTCCTGGATGATTCGGGGTCTCATTCCCGGCGCCAGATCATCACGCGATTGTTGCCGGAATCGGCGACGGCCAGGGTGTCACCGCACAGCGACAGTCCGTAGGGCCAGCACAGGGTGTCGTGTTGCACCGACGTCCAGCGGTTCTCCCCGTTGGAGCTGAAGTCCGGTTGAGCCAGCACATGATCTGCTCCGCACCCGTCATCGGGCACGCTGTCCCACAGCAGGATCCGATTGTTGGCGGTGTCGGCCACCGCCAACCGCTGATCGTCCAGGCAGGCCGCATACGGGAACCTGAAGCGATCCGACGTATGCGGTCCATAGGGCCATTCGAGCGCACTGGTGAAGTCGGGTTGCCCGAGCACCGAATCGGCCTCCCGGTCGGCATCCGGTGCGGGCGACCATCCCAGCAGGCGATGATCGCCGGCGTCGGCGACCAGCAGCAGATCCTCGCGGCCGGTGATGTCGTGGGGCCAGCGGAAGGTGGCAGGTCCCACTGCCCCACCACGGTTCTCCTCCCGCGCGGCGGCATCGGGTTGGCCGAGCACGACATCGGCGGGCTGGTCAGGTTCGGGAATCCCGTTGCGCCAGCCTAGAACCCGGCGGTTGCCGGTGTCGGCGACCCAGAAGGCCGAGCCGACGATGCTGATACCGAACGGCCAGTACAGCGTCGAGGCCGAGCATTCACCGCCCCGGTTCTCCGCCACCGAGCTGGCGTTGGGCTGGCCCAGCACGAGATCGGGTGCCACGTCACTGTTCTGCGGCACCGTGTTCCAGACCAGAATCCGGTGGTGCCAGGCGTCCGCGACGATCAGCCGGCCGTCGTGCACCAGAACCCCGGTCGGCAGGTTCATCCCTCGCTCCGGCCCCCGGCCACTCGCCGCCCGGCCCTCCGATTCACCGTCGGGCTGCCCCAGCACCACGTCGGCGGGTTGCTCGTCGTGGTCGGGCATTCCATGCCAGATCAGAACACGATGGTTGCCGGAGTCGGCCACCACGACGTGCTGTTCGTCGAGAAACACTCCGCGCGGTGAATACATCCACGCCAGGGACGGTTTCGCCGGCGGCAGCGCCAGCCCACCCGGTGCCGGTGCGCCCAGCCATCGCGCAGGCGACCAGCCGCCGGTGAGGTCGACGTCCGGAATGACATCAGCGCGGGTACCCACGCCGCCGCTGATGTTGTGCCGGACTGTGTAGCGGCTCATCCGTCGACGCGGACCCAGACGACGCCGTCGTCGACTCGCAGCGGCAGCTGTTCCAGCTGCGCGCCCGGAGCACTCAGGCACTCCCCAGACGTCGCGTCGTAACAGAAACCGTGCCACGGGCAGGTCAGCGTGTTGTTGCTCAGGTCAAGCACCGCGTTGTCCAACGGCAGCGCCTCGTGAGCACACTCGTTGCGGTAAGCCGACAGCCGCTGTCCGGCGTTGACCACGATCACCTCGGCACGCTCGCCGGTAGCTGTCGTCAGGCTCAACGGGGACAGATCATCGACGGCCAGTTCGGTCGCCGGACCAACCTCGACCCAGCCTTCGCTTGCCGGGTCCAGTCCGATCCGCAGGGCCTCGATCGGGATCAGGGTGGGCGTCGGCTCATTCGGCAGCACCTCTACTGATGAGATCGACGGAACTTCTTGCACCAAAGCCTCTTCGACCAGATTCCGCAATGTCACCGAGGACATGGAGCAACCGTTGCAGGCGCCCTCCAGGCGGACGAACGCCGTGGCATCCTCCACCCGCACCAACGTGACGTCCCCACCGTGACTGTGCAGTTGTGGGCGAACGGTAGCCAGCACCTGGTTGGCGTGGGTGACCGGGTCCGGCCGCACGATGCCGTGCAGCGACAACAGCAGATGAACGGTCGGATCGTCCACCAATTCGAACAGCACGTCCCGGGCCGCGCCGTCGGAACGCATCCGGCGCACCATCGTCACCAGCCCAGCACGGTGGATCTCCTCGATCGCCGATCGCAGCTCCTCGGCCACCTCCCGGGCCGCCGGGTCTAGCCCGCCCAACGCGGTGACGGCGTCGTCGACACGTTTGGCGAGCGCCTCGAAAGTCGGCTCGGTGAGGGGCCGTTCAGTGGTTGTGGACATCGCGATCTCCGATCAATCCATCTCGGTGTCGGTTCGGCCCAGCGTGATCTGCCGGGCGACCTCGTCGAGCACGCCGCGCACGGAACGCACCGAGTCGTCGTCGCCGAGCTCCTCGAATAGGAACCGGGCCTCGTAGAGTTTGGCTTTCGCCTGGTCGAACGCGCCCAGATGAGCCAACACATTGCCCTGATTGGCCAGCACCCGGGCGCGGCCCATCGGATCGCTGTCGCGATCACGGGCGTCCAGGACCGCTTCGTAGAGTTCGACGGCCTCGACCAGGTTGTCGGCCTGATGTTTCGACGGGGTGTATACCAGCGAATTGGCGAGATTCAGTTGGACACTCGCCCATTGCTCGGGATAGTCGTCGCGGGTGTAGACCTTGAGCGCCGAACGCAGCGACTGTGCGGCGATGCCCAGCCGCAGCTGACCGGACGCTTCCGTCATCGGCATCGTGAGGTACGCCGTGGCCAGGTTTGCATGCGCCGATGCCCACAGCAGCGGGGCCTCCTCGCGCATCACCAGCTGTAGGGCCGAATGATAATGCGGCACAATGACTGCCAGCAGCTCAGGCCGCTGCGGGGCCTGCTCGTGCAGCAGCCCCGCCAGATGCAGGTGAAGTTCGGCCCGGGCTACGCGCAGACCGTCGGCGCCCTCGAGGTTCTTGAGCGCCGCCTCAAAGCGGCGCACCGCATCGTCGTGTCCGGCGTGCGCGGCGATCGACGCCGACGCACCCAGCAGCACACCGCGAAGCGGAGCCGAAGTCGCGGCAGCCTCGTCGGCGGCGCGGTCGAGCAGTACGACGGCCTCGGCGGCATCGCCGTCGTGGAACGCGCGACTGGCCTGTGCCGAGAGCACCAGGGCGGCGAGCTCGGCAGTGACCGATCCCAGCGATGGCGGGGTGTCGGACCGACCGACGGCGAACAACACGACGTCAACCAGTACGCCGAATTCACCAAGAAGCGAGCGTAATTCGTCCGGATCGCCGGCGTCCGGGTCCATCACAAACCGGTTGTAACGGCTGACCGGGTCGTCGCCGCCCAGCAGTGCCAATGCGCCGTCGCGATCGCCGGCCAACGCGAGCTCATGTGCTCGCAGTGCCTCGGGCCACCGCGGTACATCACCGGCGAGTAGTGCCGTGCGGGCTTCATCGGTGTCGGGCGATGCGGGAATCAGCATGTAGCCCAGGGGAAGTGCGAACGCACCTAGTGGTTGCGGTCGAACCGCGAGAACGTCGGTGTCCACCGGTTCGGTGTTGGCAAGTGCGGTCACAGCATCTCTCCCGTCATCCGTGGATGGGTCCGCGGATATCGCGCTCGGCTGCGCGTTTGATCAATCGAGCCGACAGTTCGGCTCGCGCTTTGGTGTTATGGGTGTCGATGCGCCTGCGGACCACGCCATCGGCAAACACCACGACGATGTCGACCGCCCACCTGCCGCGTTCCTCCACGACGACGGTCTGCACGTCCAGCGCCTCGTCAGTGGAACTGTCCTTCTGCACTGTGGTCTTCGGCCGCGGTTCTTCACACATGAGGATCACCGGGCCAACCCCAGCGGGATCCGTAAGGCTTGTTGCGCATCGTCCCAGAATGCCGGATGAACGCCGGTGACGGGGAGGTCTCCGACCAGCTCGCGGACCAGCAGAGACCGGTCGCCGGCGGGGTTGCGCTGCTTGAGTAGCAGTCCGCCGCTGCGGGGGCCACGCAGCGGGATCAGCCAGAGGTCGTCCTCACGTACCATCGCCGCCACGGCGTCTGACGGAAACCGGCTGGCCGCCAAGACCGCATCGAGGCGCATGTAGCCGTCGTCGGTGAACCGCACCGAGATGTCATCGCCCGGGGTGGGCCGCAGCGGACCCAGATAGTCCCGCTCCAACAGGTCGATCACCTGATCCATCGCAGCCTGCACCGGCTCGGAGAGGTCGGTGCCGAACTCGACTGCGGCCGCCTCGATCAGGAACACGGTGATGTCGTTGGGGCAGGCGTCGGCCAATGCCCAGCGGGCGAAGGCGATGGCGTGATCCCACCGAAACGAGTGGGTGTGCAGGCCCTGCAACGGGGGCAGGTCGGCCAACTCCTCGCCGGGGACCCGGTACACCGTCCCTGGCTCGGCACCGGTGGCCGACGCGTCGATGATCACCACACGCTCGGCACCACGCATCTGAAACGCCACGTCCATCCCTGCTGTGCCGCCGTCCACCAGGCGCGCCCCGGTCGGCACACCGCGGTCCCACAGGTGCCGGACCAGAACGGGACCGACACCGTCGTCGCCGCGCAACAGGTTTCCGCAGCCAACCACCAAGACCGCACACCCAGGCGGTCCGATATCCAGCGAAGGGGTGCGGATATCGGAACCGCCTGGGTCGCTGCGGGAGTCGTGTGACCCAGGCTTGCTCGCCGGGATCACACCATTCCGTTTATGACGAACTTCGAGAGCTCCTTGCCCGTCTTGCCGTCGTAGGCATGCACGGTGCACACGAGGCAGGAGTCGAAGCTGCGTGCCACGTGGCCGAGCTCGACGGGATCGTCCGGGTCCACGATCGGCGAGCCGACCAGCGCCCTCTCGATCGGGCCCAGAACCTCGTTGCCGTCCCGCGGCCCGATGTTCCACGCCGTCGGGGTGACCACCTGATAGTTCTTGATCTTGTTGTCCTCCAGCACAATCCAGTCACTGAGTGACCCGCGCGCGGCCTCTGTGGAACCGAAGCCTTTGCCCTCGGCGTACTCGGTGGGCTTGGTGTAGAAGCTTTCCCTCAAGTCGATCTGATCGAGCCACGACCTGACCCACTGGTAGTACTTGGGCGCCTCGTGCATCCGGGCAAGCTGGCGCACCAGCACGCTGGGTCCGATCTTGTTGTGGATGTCGTTGAAGAGCGGGTCGTTGTCCTGGTGCGGGCCGGCGTTGGGGCCGGCCGCGGCCATCCGCCGCGCCAGCGGGCCTGCCTCCAAAGGGATGTTACCGAGATCCCCGACGGCGTAGCGCGGCGACTTGGCCCAGCTGTACTTGCCCTGCTTCCTACCGTCTTCGGGGTCGACCGGAATGGTTTCCCCGTCGAACGGATGCAGCGCGACGCTCCCTTCGTAGAACGAATGCGTGACGTCCTCCCGGACGTTGGCCTGGTCGAACTCGTGCCACTGGCCATTGGCGTAGATGCCGCCGCGACCGATGAGTGCGGCGTTGCGGCCATCGATGGTGGGGTTCTCGTACAGCGCCGGATCAAAGTAGGTGCCGGTGGCGATGTAGTTACCCACTCCCTGGCCGTACTTGTCCAGACCGATGTCAAGGCTGTACCGGATGAAGAACCCGCAGTCGCTGTTGTACTGGGACTCGTTCTCGTCGACCCAGGCCAAGATGTCTTCCCAGGTCTTGTTCTCCAGCCACCGCTCGACGCTGCAGCCCAGCCACCTGGCCTCGAGCCAGTTGTCCTTCCAGTGCTCGAGGATCGCGATCGAGCGGGTCACGTCCGACAGCGTCGGGGCGCACATCACCCCACCGGGCACCATGAAGCTCGAGTGCGGCCACTGCCCGCCGAAGATTGCGTACACCTCGACCGGCTTGTTCGAAAGCACAACGCCCGGTTGGTAACTGGTTCCGACGTACGGCGCGAACCGGCGGACGGCCTCGTCGTACATCTTCGACTTGGCGTAGTTCTTGTTGGTCAGGTCGATGGCGAACAGCGCGTAGAAATAGCGCGGAATCGACTGCAGCGTTTCGCACGCCTGGGCGATGTTGCGGATCAGCGTTGCGTTCGGTGGCAAGTGCGTCTTCCACGCGGTGTCCAGCGCGTAGGCGGACTTGTAGAGATGGCTTCCGCCGCAGATGCCGCAGATCCGGGGACACACCACAAGACCGGCCTGCGGGTCCTTGCCCCGCAGGATGATCTCAAAGCCGCGGAACATTGCGGCTTCGGTCCACGCCGAGGTGACGACGCCGTCGTCGACGGTGACCCGGACATCGAGGTCACCCTCGACACGGCCCAGTGGGCTGACAAAAAGGTCTAGCGCGGTCATGAGAAATGTCCTCCAAAAGGATTGAGCTGAACCAGGGCTGGTGGTTTCGGCGAGCTAGACGACGAACATGTCTTCTTTGGACCATTGCGGCGCCGCAATGCGAGCGGCGGCCGCATGTGCCATGTACGTCAAATGGTCAGATCCCTCGGGCACTTCCCTGGGGATCACTCCGCCAACCTTCTGGGTCTTGAACAGCGTTCCCGGCGCGAGATCGAAGTGCGGGAACTCCGGCTCGGTACAGCCCAGGCACGGCATGCCGGCGCGGGTCTTCGAGGACTGCCGGTTCCACAGGATGCGGTTGCACGGCGAGTGCGTCATGGGACCACGGCAGCCGAATTCGTAGAATAGGCATCCAGTCCGGGTGCCCTCACCGAAGGACATCGTCGATTGCTTGTACTCGAAGAACTGCACACGCGTGCAACCGGTTTGGGTGAACGTCTTGAAGAACGTCTCCGGTCGGTGCAGCTCGTCCAGCGCGATGTCACCGGCACGCCCCGTCGCCAGCGCGACGATGATCTGGGTGATCCAGTCCGGGTGCGCCGGGCAACCGGGAATGTTGATGACCGGCAGTCCCATCTTGGAGCGGAAGTCCGGGCCGAGGAATCCGCCCTTGTCCCGCTTGTGGAACTGCAGGCCGGTCGATGCCGACGGGTTGGGTTCCATCGCCGGGATGCCACCCCAGCAGGCACAGTCACCGATTGCGACGACGATCTGCGCAGCGCCGGCCAGGTCGGTGACCCAGTCCTTCATCGGCCGGTCGGCGAAGATGTCCATTCGGCCGGTGCCGTTGGGGGCTTCGATGACGCTGCCCTCGAAGACGAAGATGTCCAGCGGACGCTCCCCCTTGGCGCAGTCCCAGAAGACTTTCTGCGCGTTGGCGCCGAGCTCCAGGCCGAGCGACGGGTGCCAGAGCAAATCCAGACCGAAGTCGACGATGAGGTCGACGACGTTGGGTTCCTCCGCGTTGAGGAACGACATGGTGTTGCCACTACATGCCCCTCCCTGTAACCAAAGTACGGAAGCCATACAAGAACTCCTCTCAGATGACGACCGAGGGCGCGGCCGAAATTCGTTGGGCTGAAATGATTGTGCGATATTGCGTCAGAACCGCGGGGGCATTACGGGCCAACCTGGCGGCCGAAGGCTCGGGCAACCTGAATCAGGTAGCCCAGGCCGCGTGCCACGTCGGGGTCTTTGGTCACCTTCCAGAGCCCGAACAGCCCCCTGGGGCCACCCGGGTCCGCGGCCGCAGCCGCCTGACCCTCGGCCAACGCCGGTCCGAGTTGAGACAGCAACGTGTTGAGGGCTGGGGCGGCCCCGATGAGCGAACCCGAAAGCATGGCAAGGCTTTGAGCCAGGCCCTGCAGGTCGACGCCCTTCAGAGCGTCGGCGCCCGGCACGACACCGGCGACCGAAACGCTCTTGAAGTCGTTGACAGCCGACGTCAGCGAGTCGGTGATCAGGTCGCCACGCCGGACGAAACCGTCCAGACCTTCGACCAGAACGGCCAGCAGGTCGGCATGATCGAGCAGGTTGTTCAGCGAAGCGGCGACCTTCGGGTCATCGAGTCGGTCACGGATCTGATCCGCGGGCGATAACGCGACCGCCTGCCCGTTAGCCGTCATGCAAACCTCCCGATCGCTGCGCTGGCGTCCTCGCCAGCAACTGTGGCCTCCGTCACAAGCTAGTCGGGCATCACCGCCATGCCTATCGCTTTCGCGCAGGAGCTGTCAGGATTACGCAGAGTTCAGCGCGCCAGTGCGCGCTCGGATGCTTGGAGGCTTGCGTGATTACCGCGGAGACTTTATTAAAAACTTCACAATTTGACCGGCAAATCCGTGGTCAGTGCTGATGTCGCGACTCACCCGCCTCGGCTATATCGATGTCCGCCGCACCAGCAACCCGGTGCGCCGCAAAGTCCGCTCACGCGGTGTGCCGCCGGCGCTGGCCAACAATGAGATCTTCTACACCGAGGATGTGCCGGAGGCCTCTCGGCTGATCGCCAAGACACTCGGGCCGCTGAACCTCACCGTCGGCACAAACGAGGTCAGCGGGTTTGCTGCGACGATGCACGGAGTGCGCCTGCGCAACGTCAGCCTGCTCTACCTCGACGTCCATGTCGCGGCAGCGATCGATATCCCCACGCTCGGCCCGTACTTCGGGGTGCACATGCCGATGAACGGACGTGCCATCATCGAACACCGCGGACATACCTTCGAGGCCAACACAATTCGGTCTGCGGTGACAAGTCCAGGGGTGTCGCTGCGGATGGCATTCGACCACGACTCACCGCAGCTCATCATCCGCGTCGAAGAACGCGCGATGGTTGCGCACCTGACCCGTCTGCTCGGCCGTAGCCTCAAGCACCCGTTGGTCTTTCAGCCGGAGTTCGACATGGCCAGCGAAGCCGCGATGCGCTGGCACGCAGCGGTGCAGCTGATCCATACCGAGGTGTTCCACGAGGGCTCCCTGATTCAGCGAGGCCAGGGAATCGGCGCGGTCGAAGAACTCGTCATGAGCAGCCTGCTGCAGTTGCAGCCGTCGAACTACCACGAAGAATTCCTCGCCCCACCGCCTTCCGATCAGCGCCGGGCCGTGGTGCAGAACGCGATGAACTACATCGACAACCACCTGGCCGAGCGCATCACGATGGACTGTATCGCCAAGGCTGTGCACATGAGCGTGCGCTCAATCCAGCAGGGGTTCCGCGAAGAGCTCGGGATGAGCCCGATGAACTTCGTGCGGGAACGCCGGCTGGAGCGGGTGCACGAAGAGCTGACCGACGCCCTGCCCTCAGACGGAGTGACCGTCACTCAAGTGGCGGAACGCTGGGGCTTTCACCACCTTGGCAGTTTCGCGGTCGAATACCGCAAGCGCTGGGGTGAAGCACCATCGGAAACGCTGCGGCGCTGAGTGATCGGGTGCGCGCCGATCAGGAGGCGGCGCTGCGAACGGCACTGATCGAGCGCCAGCCCAGTTCCCGATGTCCAACCAGATGTTTGACCAGCAGCTCCGTCGACATGGTCGGGGCGATCTGGCTGACCAGATGCCAAGGCCGCTTCAATGGCGTGCCCGGCACCGGAATCTCCACCAGGGCACCGCTGTCCAATTGGACTTGCACCGCCTGCCGGGACACCAGTGTGACGCCGAGGCCCGCCACGGCCGCGGCGACCACCGCCCCGTGGGAGCCGAGCACCAGCAGCGGCGGACTGACGTCGAGGTCGTCCAGCAGCGCCGTGGTGGCCGCGCGAGTACCCGAGCCCGGTTCACGCAGCAGCCACGTCGCCGACGAGGGCTCGAAATCGATTGCCGCAGTGGGCGGTCCGATGACAACCAGCGTGTTGGGGCTGACGGCGCGCACCCTGGTCTTCTTGCGAAGGTCGTCGGGCGGGCGCCCGGCCACCACCAGGTCCACCTCGTGGCGCGCCAGCATCGGCCACACCGCATTGCGAGAGGCCACCTCCAGGTGCAGCACCACGCCGGGGTACTTGGCCCGGAAGGATGCCAGCGCCGCCGGGATCAACAGCTCGCCCGCCGTCGTCACGGCGGCCAACCGCACCGAGCCGTTCTCGGGATCGGCCTCGCCACGTGCGGCCAGAATGGCCTCGTCGTGCAGGCCGAGAATTCGGCGGGCGTACTCGACGTAGCGCTGCCCGGCGGCGGTGAGCTTGACACCCCTGCCGTCTCGATCGAGCAGCGCAATACCGATCTCCGCCGAGAGCGCACGTACCGCCGACGAGATCGAGGATTCGGTCACCACCAGCCGTTCAGCGGCGCCCCGGACCGATCCGGTGTCGGCAAGTTCGACGAGTGCACGCAACCTGGCCTTCGTTGTCATTGCGGCTCCTCACTTGGCGGTTCGCCGAACACCCGGCTGCTCAACAGGTCCGCGGGTTCGATCGTCGACAACTCTGCCAGGCCGACGGTCCCAGGCTCGGCCAACAACCGCCGCGCGTGTCGAAGGCGCGCCCTCTCCAGCGCATTGCGCACGCTGCGGGCATTGGCGAACCACGGCTGGTCCACTCGCCGGCGCAGATAGTCGCCGAACACTGAAGCGGCCTCCTCCGAGAACCGGTATCCCATCGCTTCGCTCATCAATCCGGCGATCTGCCCGAGCTCACCGACCGTGTAGTCCGGGAACGAGATGTGGTGGGCAATCCGGCTCTGCATACCGGGGTTGGCCGAGAAGAACTGGTCCATCTTGTCGGCGTAGCCGGCCAGGATCACCACGAGGTCGTCGCGGTTGTTCTCCATGACTTGCAACAGGATTTCGATCGCCTCGGAGCCGTAGTCCCGCTCGTTCTCGACCTTGTACAGGTAGTAGGCCTCGTCGATGAACAGCACGCCACCCATCGCCCGTTTGATGACCTCCTTGGTCTTGGGCGCGGTGTGCCCGACGTACTCTCCCACCAGGTCATCGCGCGTGACGCTGACCAGGTGACCGCGGCGCAGGTAGCCCAGCCGGTGCAACAGGTCGGCCATCCGCAGCGCCACCGTGGTCTTGCCGGTACCCGGATTGCCGGTGAAGCACATGTGCAGAGTTGGCTGCACCGCATCGATACCGAACCGGGCCCGCATCCGGTCGACGAGCAGCAGCGCGGCGATCTCGGCGATCCGCGTCTTGACCGGCTCGAGGCCCACCAGCTCGGCGTCGAGCCGGTCGAGTACGTCGTCGATGCCCGAATCATTGCGGGCGACAGCAAGATCCACGACGGCGTCGGGCGGTAGCAGCACCTCGGGCTCCACGTCACCGGGCCGGAATCCGAACGACACCCGTGGAGTGGCGGCTGCGGTCACCGTCGCCTCACTCGCCGCCGGGATACCGGTCGCCGGCCGGGCGGTCGACAGCGTAGGCGTGCGTGGTGTAGCCGATCGTGCGGTTGCCGCGTTCGGCACGCTCGAGCCGGAAGCCGGGCTCGTCCTCTGGCCGGTTCACGATGAAGGACAGCGCGGTGGTCTGCCGACCGAGGCTTGCGTCGTAGGCGTTGAGCCGGATGTAGTGATTCGGGTAGGCCGCCCGGCAGGCGTTCACCTCCATCAGGACCCCAGCCGCGTCGACGAGGTCGAACATCGGCAGCCCCCACATCTCCCAATAGATATTGCGCGGGTGCGGGTCGTCGGTGAACTCCACCGACAGTGGCCAGCTGTGATTGAGCGCGTAGTCGATCTGCGCGGTGATCTCCTCGTCGGTGAAGTCGGGCAGATAAGAGAAGGTGCCCTGGGTGATTCGCATGCTCATCTCCTCAGATACTCGTCGGTGTGGCGACGACGTCGGGGGTGTCGGTGGATTCGTAGTTGAAGCTGATGTCGCCCCAGGTCGCCAGGGCGGTATCGAGTGCGCGGTTGCGGGCGGCGGCCTTCTTGAGAATCTCCGGGCCCTCCTTGTAGAAGTCGCGACCTTCGTTGCGCGCCTTGATCATCGCCTCCAGCGCCACCCGGTTGGCTTCGGCGCCCGCCGAGATCCCCATCGGGTGCCCGATCGTGCCGCCGCCGAACTGCAGCACGACATCCTCACCGAGGTAGTGGAGGAGCTGGTGCATCTGGCCGGCGTGGATGCCGCCGGACGCCACCGGCATGACACCCGGCATGGACGCCCAATCCTGGTCGAAGAAAAGGCCCTTGATCGGATCGGCATCAATGTGATCCAGGCGCAGGGTGTCATAGAAGCCGGCGGTGGTGTTGGGGTCGCCTTCCAGCTTGCCCACGACGGTGCCGGCATGGATGTGGTCGACACCGGCCAACCGCATCCATTTCGATATCACTCGGAAGCTCACACCGTGCGACTTCTGCCGGGTGTACGTGCCGTGGCCGGCGCGGTGCAGGTGCAGGATCACGCTGTTGTCCCGAGCCCACTTCGCCATCGACTGGATCGCCGTATAACCGATGGTGAGATCGATCATCACGACCGCCGAGCCCAGCTCGGCGGCGAAATCGGCCCGCTGATACATCTCCTCCATGGTGCCGGCGGTGATGTTGAGGTAGTGGCCCTTGATCTCGCCGGTCGCCGCCTGGGCGCGGTTGACCGCCTCCATGCAATACAGGAACCGGTCCCGCCAGCGCATGAAGGGCTGGGAGTTGATGTTCTCGTCGTCCTTGGTGAAATCGAGGCCGCCACGCAGCGCTTCGTAGACCACGCGGCCGTAATTGCGCGCCGAGAGCCCGAGTTTGGGCTTGGTGGTCGCTCCCAGCAGCGGGCGGCCGAACTTGCCCAGCTGCTCACGTTCCATGACGATCCCGTGTGCGGGACCCTGGAATGTCTTGACGTACTGGGTGGGAATCCGCATGTCCTCGAGGCGCAAGGCCTTGAGCGGCTTGAAACCGAAGACGTTGCCGATGATAGAGCTGGTGAGGTTGGCGATCGAGCCTTCCTCGAACAGGTCGAGGTCATAGGCGATCCAGGCGATCCACTGCCCTGGGGTGCCCGGCACCGCGTCGACCCGGTAACACTTGGCCTGATAGTGCTCGAATGTCGTCAGCCGGTCGGTCCACACCACCGTCCAGGTGGCGGTGCTGGACTCGCCCGCCACAGCGGCGCCCGCCTCCTCGGGTGGCACACCGTCTTGCGGGGTGATCCGAAATGCGCACAGGACATCAGAGTCCTTCGGCTCATAGTCCGGCTGCCAGTAACCCATCTCTGCATAGGGAATGACCCCTGCGTTCCATCTCTCCGTCATGCCCTGAATGCTGCCCGCCCAACACTGAATCTGTCTATCAAGAATAATGCCCTAACTCTGTAGTATTTACTTCACTATTAGACGGTCCCCCCGGGCCTCCACCGCATGGGTGAGGTCGGGCGGCGCGGCCGTCCCTACTGTGGCCCCGAACGCTGAGCAGACGCAAGGTCCTGCGTTTCAGGGCATTTCGGTGCGTCATTGCGTCTGCCGCGCCACCGCTGAGGACAGGAGCAACCATGACCACGACCCAAAAGATCGCCCAGCAGATGACCACCTTCGGCAAGGGCATCCTGGCCGCCGACGAGAGTATCGGCACCATGTCGTCGCGCCTGGAAGACGCCGGTGTCAACCCCACCGCGCAGAACCGGCGGGATTACCGCGAATTGCTCGTCACCGCAGCAGATTTAGCGGACGGGGTCTCGGGCATCATCTTCTGTGACGAGACCCTGAACCAGACCTTCGCTGACGGCACCCCGTTCCCCGAGGCCTGCCGCGCACGTGGCATCCTGCCCGGCATCAAGGTCGACACCGGAGCCAAGCCCTGCCCCGGTCTGCCCGGCGAGACGATCACTGAAGGCCTCGACGGGCTGGCGGGCCGTCTGGCCGATTACGCCAGAAGCGGTGCCGCGTTTGCCAAGTGGCGCGCAGTGTTCACCATCACCGACAACGCCCCCAGCCGCGGCTCGATCGTGGCCAACGCCAACGCGCTGGCCCGGTACGCAGCCGCCTGCCAGGAGGCGGGCCTGGTGCCGATCGTCGAACCCGAGGTGCTGATGGCCGGCGCCCACGGCATCGGCCGGTGCGCCGAGGTCACCGCCGCCGTCCACCAAACGGTGCGCGAACATCTGGCGCTGCTCAACGTCGACCTGGCCGGCATCGTGCTCAAGCCGAATATGGTCACCGAAGGCGAAGATAATTCGCATCCCGCGACGCCCGAAGAAGTGGCTGCCGCCACCGTCGAGGTGCTGCGCAGCTGGCCCGGCGACCTGGCGGGGGTGGCGTTCCTGTCTGGCGGACAACCCGCTGAGCGGGCCACCGCGAACCTGGCCGCCATGCAGAGCCACGACACCCCGTGGCCGCTGACGTTCTCGTTCGGACGGGCGCTGGTGTCTCCGGCACTGGCCGCCTGGCACGGCGAGGAAGACCGGGTGGGCGACGGTCAGGCAGCGCTGTCCGCGCACGTTGCGGCAAATGCGGCCGCGGTGCGGATGCGTGGCCAGCTTCAGTCGGTCTGAGTCGCGTCGACTACATCGAGCGGAATCGTCACCGTCACAGTTGTTCCCGAGCCAGGCCGCGCCCGGACCGTGAGCCGGCCGCCGACGAGCTCGGCCCGCTCAGCCATCGACAACATGCCATAGCCACCGACATTGTTGGTGCCCGGCACCCGCTCATTCCCCGGGTCGAAGCCGACGCCGTTGTCGGACACTTCGAGCCGAGCAGCGCCGTCAACGACAGTGAACGAGACGGTGGCCGTCAACGCACGGGAGTGCTTGACGACGTTCTGCAGGCTTTCCTGGGCGATGCGATACAGCGCAACCTCAATGTGCTCGGGCAACCGGTCGTCGGCGAGCTCGAGTTCCAGATCGACCTCCATGATCGAGGACGCGAGACTGGCGAGCCCGCCGGCCAAGCCGAGGTCGTCGAGCACTGGGGGGCGAAGACCGCCGATGGCCGAGCGCGCCTCGGCGAACGTCAGATCCGCCAGATCGCGCGCCTTTTCGATCTGTTCGGCGGCTTCGGCGGTTTCGTTGTGGTCCACGGCTCGCGCCGCGGCATCCAACCGGTAGGTGAGGCTGACCAGGCGCTGCGAGATGCCGTCGTGAATATCGGCGGCCAGCCGGCGACGCTCGCTTTCCTGTGCGGCGATCACCTGCTCGGCGAAGTTCTCGTGCGCGCGTTCACGCGCACCCAGCTGTCGGTGCAGCCGCGCCTGGTGCAGCGCCCCGGCGATCAGCCGGCCGATCACCAATAGCAGCTGGATGTCACGCGGGGTGAAATCACGCCGAGAAATGGTGTGCACGTTGAGGACTCCGACCAACCCGCCCGGCTCGGTCTCCATCGGCACCGAGGCCATCGAGGTGAAATCCGAACCCCGCAGCGAACCGATCGGCATGTATCGCGGATCGTCTTCTTTGTTGCTGACAATGACCACCGGCTCACGATGGCTGGCCACCCAGCCAGACACCCCCGAACCCAGCGGCAGCCGCACCCGGCCGACCTGCTCGTCGAACGGCGGAGTGGCACCGGCCAAACTCAGGGAGCGGTCGGTGTCGTCGAGCACATGCACGAAACAGACGTCGGATGCGGTGGCCGCAGTGATCATTCGGGCGACGGCCGCAGCCATCGGTTCCACCCCCGGACCGCTCGAGGTGGCCGCGATGATGTCGAGTAGCAGCGCCACCTCACGGTCGGCGTCGACCAGGCCGTGGACGTCGTGAGCTCCCAAGCCCCCGGACGACGTCACTGGAAGATACCCTCCCGTAGCGCCGTGGCCACCGCGCTGGTGCGGTCGCTGACCCCGAGCTTGCGATAGATCGAACGCAGATGGCTTTTCACGGTCTCGTCACCGATCACCAGCTTGCTGGCGATACCGCGGTTGGACAGCCCGGTCACCACGAATGACAAGATCTCGCTTTCCCGTTGGGTCAGACCCTGGCGGGCGCCCGGCCAGAACTCGTCGCGTTGCAGCCGCGCCGCGGTGTCGACCGCGCGGGCGGCAAGCCCGGGATCGATCGCCGTCGCTCCGCCGTGCACCAACTCCAATTGCCGCACGAGTTCGTCGCTGCTGATTCCCTTCAGCAGATAGCCCGACGCACCCACCCGTAGGGCCTGGAACAGGTATTGCTCGTCGTCGTAGACCGACAGCAGAATCACCTTGCGTTCGGGGTCGCGCTCGCGAACCGCCCGGCACAGATCGAGGCCACTGGCACCCTGCATACGCACGTCACACAGCACGATGTCGGGCTTGAGGCTTGCGATCACAGCCAGTGCCTTCTCGACACCCACGGCCTCGCCAACCACCCGTACCCGATTCTTGAACGGGGAAAGCATGGCCTTGAGACCTTCGATCACCATTTCGTGATCGTCGACTAGAACGACCCGCACAGGTCCATTCGTCAGCGGTGCCGTCATGGCACCACGATAAGGCACGGGTCTTTTCAACCCGGGCAACTTAACTCGATCGGTCCCCCCTTCGGGGGACATCAGCCACCGTGTGCCGGCCCTAGCATCTGGCCAGACACGAGGAGGTATGTGCTGATGACCGTGAGGACGATGTCGGCCCCGAAGCTGGTTGCCTCGGTGCTGCCGGCGGACTTCGCCGAGCTGGGCCGTGACGTCGAACAGATCGACAACGCCGGTATTGACCGCATCCAATGGGACGTGATGGATGGGTCATTCGTGCCCAACCTGACCTTCGGACCCGACGTGATCGCCGCCAACCGTGGCCGCACCCCGATCGGATTCGAAGCCCATCTCATGGTCGACAACCCCGATCCGATGCTGCACCGCTGGGTCGACGCGGGATGCCAGATCATCATCGTGCACGCGGAGGCCTGCACCCACCTGCATCGAACGCTTTCGCACATAAGGGATTTGGGCGCACTATCCGGGGTGGCGCTCAATCCGGCCACGCCGCTGGAAGCCGTCATCAATGTCCTCGAGGTGACCGACCTCCTGTTGGTGATGACGGTCAATCCCGGCTTCGGCGGCCAGCGCTACCTGGCCGACATGGAACCCAAGATCGCCGCGGCGCGAGCTGAAATCGACCGCCGCGGTTTGGATATCGAACTCGAAGTCGACGGCGGAATCAGCTCCACCACCATCGGCGCGGCGGCCGCGGCGGGTGCCGACGTGTTCTGTGCCGGTTCGGCGCTTTTCAGCGGCACCGGCACCATGAGTGAGCGAGCACACCAGATTCGCACCGCCGCAACGCAAAAGCTGGTGCTGCGATGACCCTGGCCCCGACGGTCGAAGACGAGGCCCGCACCAGCGAGCTGGATCTGCTTGCGATCAACACACTTCGGTTCCTGGCTGCTGACGGTGTGGAGGCCGCCAACAGCGGCCATCCCGGTCTACCGCTCGGTGCGGCGGGGATCGGATGGACGCTGTGGTCCCGGCATCTGCGCCACGACCCGGCCGACCCGCATTGGCCGGACCGGGACCGGTTCGTGCTCTCCGCGGGCCACGGCTCGATGCTGCTGTACTCGTTGTTGCACCTGTTCGGCTACGACCTGCCGGTCAGCGAGCTGCGCCGCTTCCGCCAGCTCGGCTCGAAAACCCCCGGGCACCCGGAGTACGGTCACACGCCCGGGGTCGAAACGACCACGGGGCCACTCGGGCAGGGCCTGGCCAACGCGGTGGGCCTCGCGCTGGCCGAGCGGATGCTGGCCGCGCGCTGTAACACCGACGAGCACACCGTCGTCGATCACCGGGTTTGGGTGCTCGCCGGTGACGGTTGCCTGATGGAAGGCATCAGCCACGAGGCCGCGTCATTGGCAGGCCGGCTGGGCCTTGGCAAGCTGGCGCTGATCTTCGACGACAACGACATCACCATCGATGGTCCGGCCCATCGCAGTTGCGCCGACGACGTCGAAGCCCGGTTCGCCGCATACGGATGGCACGTGCTGCGCGTCGACGACGGTAACAACGTGCCGGCGTTGGACCGCGCGTTCTCCCGCGCACGAGATAACGAAGACCGGCCGACCTTCATACGGGTGAAGACCACCATCGGCTACGGCGCACCCGGTATCGAAGGCACCTCGAAGGCACACGGCAGCCCGCTGGGCGCCCAAACGCTCGCCGCGATGCGGGCGCGCCTGGACTGGCCCGACACCGAATTCCATGTTCCCGCTTCGGTCGCCGACACCGCGTCAGCCAGCGCTGCGCAGGGCGAAGCCGCCCATGCAGTCTGGAACCAAGTCCACGCCGATTGGACGGCGACGAATCCTGGCCTGGCTCAGCACTTCCCGCTCTCTCATGTGCCGGAACCGACGACAGTCGACGTGCTGACCAAACTGAGTATCGATACCGCGGACTCGAAGATGGCCACCCGCAAGGCATCCGGGGCAGCGCTGACAGCTCTCGCCGAAGTGTATCCGGGGCTGATCGGCGGTTCGGCCGACCTCGCGGCATCGACCAACACGTCGATCCCCGGCGGCGATATCGCCCCCGGGGACTACGCGGGGCGCACCATCCACTTCGGGATCCGCGAGCATGCCATGGCGGCGGTGATGAACGGAATCGCACTCCACGGCGGGTTGCGGCCCTTCGGCAGCACTTTCCTGGTGTTCGCCGACTATCTGCGCCCGGCACTACGGCTGTCAGCGCTGATGCGGTTGCCGGTGATTTACCTGTTCACCCACGACTCCGTGCATGTCGGCGAGGACGGGCCCACCCATCAGCCGATCGAACAACTCGAGTCACTGCGGCTGATCCCTGGGCTGACTGTGCTGCGACCCGGCGATGCTGCCGAAACCGCACTGGCCTGGGAACTGGCGGCCACCAACCTGGACGGACCGACGGCGCTGGTCCTGTCCAGGCAGGACCTGCCCGCGCTCGGTGCCGCGGGACTCGACGACATCCGTATGCACGGCGCACGCACGGTCCGCGCCGCATCCGGACCGGCCGAGATCGTGCTGGCCGCCTCGGGTTCCGAGGTTGCCGTGGCGCAGCAGGCCGCCGAGCTGCTGGCCGAGCGTGGGGTGGCCGCCGCCGTGGTGTCGGTGATGTGCCGAGAGTGGCTCGAGGCCGTCCGCGGCTCGCGCGGCTGGTCGGACGTGCCTGCGGTCTGGATCGAAGCCGGAGTGCCGACCGGCTGGAAGGCGCTGGCCGGCCCGCGGGACACCGTGGTGGGCATCAGCCGCTTCGGCGAGAGCGGGCCCGGCGCGCAGGTCGCCGAACATCTGGGTCTGTCGGCGTCGGCGGTGGCGGAGACCGCACTGCGAACACTGGCTCAATCCACCGGAATTCCTCCGGATGGCGATGGCTGACAAGATGATTCGGATCCGCCGCGCCTCGCACGAGGACCGCCGTCGCCCGGTGCTGCTGGCCATCGCAGGAGACAGCGCGGCCGGCAAATCGACGGTGGCCAAGGGTATCGTGGATGCCCTTGGGTCAGAGCGATGCACGGTGTTGTCCACCGATGACTACCACCGCTACGACCGTTACGAGCGCGCGCACAAGCCGTTCACCGCGTTGCATCCCGACTGCCACTATCTATCGATCCTTGCCCAACACCTGCAGCTGCTGGCCACCGGCCAGCCGATCCTCAAACCGGTCTACGACCACGGCACCGGGCGGCTGATCCGCCCGCAGCTGGTCGAGCCCGCCGAGGTGATCGTCGTCGAGGGGCTGCTGCCGCTGCACAGCAAGCTGGCCCGAGCATGCTTCGACATCACCGTCTACCTCGACCCACCCGAACAGATAAGGCGGGGCTGGAAGGTGAACCGCGACACCACGAGTCGCGGCTACACCGAAGAGCAGGTGCTCGCCGAACTGATGGATCGGGAGACCGAATCCGCGGAATTCATCCGACCGCAGCGCGCCCACGCCGATATTGTCGTCCGGTTCGCCCCAGTCGATGCCCGCGACGATGCACCCGGCACGCCACTTTCGGCATCGCTACTTCTGCGCACCACCATCCAGCAACCCGACCTCTCGGAGGTGCTGCAGCCGGGGATGGCGCAAACCATCCACATGCGTCTGGCCCGCGATGGCGACGGGCGTCCGGTCGACAGCGTGCATGTGCACGGCTACGCCAGTCCGGAGGAGAACGCCACCGCCGAGAAGATGGTGTGGCACGCACTCGGCCGGGACGGTTCAGCGGTCCCCGAAGCGCTGGGCCGGATCGGCGCCGATGAGCGCAGCACTCCCCTGGCCATCACCCAGATGGTGCTGATGCATCACGTGCTGGCTGCCGGCCGGTAGGTGGCACATGACCACGGAACGGGTGAGGTTTGGCTCCCACCATCCCCTGATCGGGGGATGCCGGCCGGTATCGCCCCAGGTCATACTGCGGGTGTGGCGGTCATGCACGCGGACACGTTCACCAGGAGCCGGTCGTTCTGGTGGGACCGGGCGCGCTGCGCCTACGCCGACTTGCCCGCGCTAGAGGCCGTCATCTTCGATGTCGACGGGACGATCGCCGACACCGAACGTGACGGCCACCGATTGGCCTTCAATGCGGCGTTCGCCCACCACGGGCTCAACGTGTATTGGGATGCCGTCGAGTACGGACGGCTGCTGCGGATCACCGGCGGCCAGCGCCGAATCGCTGCCGACCTGCGTGCCCGCGGGTACGGCGATGCCGCAGACAGCGTGGCCACCGCGGTGCACCAGACCAAGACTGCGTTGTTCCGCGACTCCATCCTCAACGGTGACATCGATGCCCGGCCCGGGCTGCTGGACCTGATTTGGGGACTGCACTGCGCGGATGTCCGCATCGCGATCGCCACGACCGGCCGCCGGTCCTGGGTGGAGCCTCTGGTCCGCCAGCTGATCGGTGACGGCGTCGTCGAGGTAATGATCACCGGCGACGACGTGACCAGGCTCAAGCCCGACCCCGAGGCCTACCAGCGGGCCCTGCACGAATTGGGCATCCGGCCCGACTGCGCGATGGCCATCGAAGACTCCGCCCTCGGGCTGCAGGCAGCCAGGGGTGCCGGGCTGGCGACAGTCATCGTCACGACCGACTACACGGCCGACCAAGACTTCACCGGCGCTGCGGCGGTGCTGCCCGGGTACGACGGGCGCGAGCCGCTGTCGGCACGGCACTGCAAGCGGCTGCACAATCGCTGGTGGCTCAGCCAGCGGCAGTAGGTCAGCTCTGCCCGCAGGCCGCCATGCTCCGGCTAACCCGCCTGGCCGCAAGCGGCCATGACGAACTCGCGCACCCGCGCCGCGTCGGCCTGCCCCTTCGTCGCCTTCATCACCGCACCCACGATCGCACCGGCGGCCTGCACCTTGCCGCCGCGGATCTTCTCGGCGATATCGGGGTTGGCGGCCAACGCCTCGTCGACGGCGGTCTGGATCAGAGAGTCGTCACGGACCAGGGCCAGGCCGCGGTCGGCCATCACCTGCTCGGGCTCACCCTCACCGGTCAGCACACCCTCGATGACCTGACGGGCCAGCTTGTTGGACAGCTTGCCCTCGTCGACAAGGGCGATGACCTTGGCGACCTGGGCCGGCGTGATCGCGAGAGTATCGAGCTCGATGCCCGCCTCATTCGCCTTCTGCACCAAGAAGTTTCCCCACCAGGCACGGGCATGCTCGCTGGACGCTCCGGCAGCCACCGTGGCCGTCACCAACTCGACCGCACCGTTGTTGACCAGATCACGCATGACCTCGTCAGAGACACCCCAGTCGTCCTGAATTCGCTTGCGCGACAACCACGGAAGCTCGGGGATGGTGGCGCGAAGCCGCGCCACCAGGTCGTCGCTCGGCGCGACCGGCTCCAGATCGGGCTCGGGGAAATACCGGTAGTCCTCGGCGGTTTCCTTGTCACGACCTGGCGAGGTGAAGCCCGCCTCATCGAAATGCCGGGTCTCCTGATGGACCTTGCCACCCGCCTCGAGAACGGCTGCCTGACGGCGCATTTCGTAGCGGACCGCCACCTCGACACTCTTGAGCGAGTTGACGTTCTTGGTCTCGGTACGGGTGCCGAACTCGGCTTGGCCGATCGGCCGCAGCGACACGTTGGCGTCGCAGCGCAGCGAGCCCTGATCCATCCGCACATCGGAGACGCCGAGCCCGCGCAGCAGATCCCGCAGCGCGGTCACGTAGGCGCGCGCGACCTCGGGAGCCCGATCACCGGCGCCCTCAATCGGCTTGGTGACGATCTCGATCAGCGGCACCCCGGCGCGGTTGACGTCCAGCAGCGAGGTGGTCGCACCATGGATGCGGCCGGTGTCGCCGCCGACGTGGGTGAGCTTGCCGGTGTCCTCTTCCATGTGCGCGCGCTCGATGGCGACGCGGAAGGTGCTGCCGTCGTCCAGCGGGACCTCGAGGAAGCCGTCGAACGCGATCGGCTCGTCGTACTGCGAGATCTGGTAGTTCTTCGGCTGGTCGGGGTAGAAGTAGTTCTTGCGCGCGAAGCGCGACCACGGCGCAATCGAGCAATTCAGCGCCAGGCCGATGCGGATGGCCGACTCGACGGCGGCCTCGTTGAGCACCGGCAACGCACCCGGCAAGCCCAGGCACACCGGACACACCTGGGTGTTGGGCTCGGCACCGAATGTCGTCGAGCAGGGGCAGAACATCTTGGTGGCCGTCGACAGCTCGACGTGCACCTCCAGACCGAGCACCGGGTCGAAACGGGCGACGACGTCGTCGTAGTCGAGCAGGTCGGCCTGCGTCGCGGCAGTCATGTCCTCAATCCTAGTGGGTCACTTTTTCTCCGCGAGCAGACACAAAGGCCCCCGACACGCCGGGGATTAGGGCCCGTTTGCGTCTGCTCGCGGGAGAAGTGTCAGCCGAAGAAGGCGGCCGCATCGTCGTAGCGGCTCTGCGGCACCAGCTTGAGCTGTCGCACCGCGTCGGCCAGCGGCACCCGGCCGATGTCCTGCCCGCGCAGCGACACCATCACCCCGAACTCGCCGGCGTGCGCGGCGTCGGCGGCGTTGACGCCGAACCGGGTGGCCAGCACCCGGTCGTAGGCCGTCGGGGTGCCGCCGCGCTGCACGTGGCCGAGCACGGTGACCCGGACTTCCTTCTTGATCCGCTTCTCCACTTCGAAGGCCAGCTGCTGGGCCACCCCGGTGAACCGTTCGTGGCCGAACTCGTCGGTGCCGCCCTGGCGCAGCTGCATGGTGCCCTCGGCCGGTTTGGCCCCCTCCGCGACCACGACGATGAAACTCGACTCGCCGCGCTGGAAGCGTTTTTTGACCAGTCGGCACACCTCTTCGACGTCGAAGGGCTGCTCGGGGATCAACGTCATGTGCGCACCGGAGGACAACCCCGCATTGAGCGCGATCCAGCCCGCATGCCGGCCCATCACCTCGACGATCATCACCCGCTGATGCGACTCCGCGGTGCTGTGCAGCCGGTCGATGGCCTCGGTGGCGATCTCCAGTGCGGTGTCGTGGCCGAATGTCACGTCGGTGCAATCGATGTCGTTGTCGATGGTCTTCGGCACCCCGACAACGGGCACGCCCTCCTCGGAGAGCCAGTGCGCGGCAGTCAGCGTGCCTTCGCCGCCGATCGGGATCAGCACGTCGATCCCGTTGTCCTCCAACGTCTGTTTGATGTCGTCGAGCCCGGCGCGCAGCTTGTCGGGGTTGGTGCGGGCGGTGCCCAGCATGGTGCCGCCCTTGGCCAGCAGGCGGTTGTTGCGGTCGTCGTTGTGCAGTTGGATCCGGCGGTCTTCCAGCAGGCCGCGCCAGCCGTCGAGGAACCCGACCACCGAGGAGCCGTAGCGGGCGTCGCAGGTCCGCACGACCGCCCGGATCACAGCGTTGAGGCCAGGACAGTCACCGCCGCCGGTGAGCACTCCGATTCGCATGGGCCCTATCCTGCCCCGTCAGATCGCTGTTGGCAGCGGACCGCGCGCACTCTCGTAGGCCGCACCCACCCGGTAGAGCCGGTCGTCGGCCAGGGCGGGCGCCATGATCTGCAGTCCGACCGGCAGGTTGTCGTCGGGTGACAAGCCCGACGGCACCGACATTCCGCAGTGCCCGGCCAGGTTCAGCGGCAACGTGCACAGGTCGAACAGGTACATCGCCAGCGGATCGTCGACCTTCTCACCCAGACGGAACGCGGTGGTCGGGGTGGCCGGGGACACCAGCACGTCGACCTTTTCGTAGGCCGCGTCGAGGTCGCCGGCGATCAGCGTGCGAACCTTCTGCGCCTGGTTGTAGTAGGCGTCGTAATAGCCCGCCGACAACGCGTAGGTGCCAATGATGATGCGGCGCTTGACTTCTGGGCCGAATCCGGCCGCCCGGGTCAGCGCCATCACCTCTTCGGCGGAATGCGTTCCATCGTCGCCGACCCGCAAGCCGTAGCGCATGGCGTCGAACCGGGCCAGGTTGCTGGACACCTCGGACGGCAGGATCAGGTAGTAGGAGGACAGCGAGTAGTCCAGGTGCGGGCAGTCGACTTCGCTGACCTGCGCGCCCAGCGCCGCAAGCTGCTCGACGGCGGCGTTGAACGACGCCAGCACGCCGGGCTGGTAGCCCTCGCCACTGCGCAGCTGCTTGACCACACCGACACGGACCCCGGACAGATCGCCGCCGGCCCCGGCCTTCGCCGCGGCGACCACATCGGGGACCTCGGCCTCGACCGAGGTGGAGTCGCGCGGATCGTGCCCGGCGATCACCGCGTGCAACAGCGCGGTGTCGAGGACCGTGCGCGCGCAGGGTCCGCCCTGATCCAGCGACGACGCGCACGCCACCAGGCCGTAGCGCGACACGGTGCCGTAGGTCGGCTTGACCCCGACGGTGGCGGTCAGCGCCGCGGGCTGGCGGATCGAGCCGCCGGTGTCGGTGCCCATCGCCAGCGGCGCCTGGAATGCGGCCAGCGCGGCGGCACTGCCACCGCCGGACCCGCCGGGCACCCGCTCGGTGTCCCACGGGTTGCGGGTCGGGCCGTATGCCGAGTTCTCGGTCGAGCTGCCCATCGCGAACTCGTCCATGTTGGTCTTGCCGAGGATCGGGATACCGGCGGCCCGCAGCCGCGCGGTCACCGTCGCGTCGTAGGGCGACACCCAGCCTTCGAGGATCTTCGACCCGCACGTCGTCGGCATGTCGGTGGTGGTGAAAACGTCCTTGAGCGCCAACGGAACACCGGCGAGCGGCGACGGCAGCGTCTCCCCGGCGGCGACGGCGGCGTCGGTCCGCGCCGCACTGGCCAGCGCCTCGTCGGCGGCGACATGCAAGAAGGCGTGGTACTGCTCGTCGGTCGCGGCGATCTGGTCCAGGCAGGCCTGGGTCACATCGACCGAGGAGATCTCCTTGGCCGCGATCTTTTCCCCGAGCGTGGCGGCGTCGAGGCGCGTGAGGTCGCTCATCGCACTCATTCCGATTCCCCCAGAATCTGCGGCACCGCGAACCGGCCGTCGACCGTGGCCGGCGCCTCGGCGAGGGCTTGCTCCTGGGTCAGGCACGGCTGAACCACGTCAGCGCGGGTGACGTTCACGTCTGTCAGGGGATTGCCGGTCGGCTTCGCATCGCCGGTATCGACGGCCTGGATCTGGCTGACATGCCCCAAGATCGCGTCGAGTTGGCCGGCGAAACTGTCGAGTTCGTGGTCGGTCAGCGCCAGCCGGGCCAGCTTGGCCAGCCGGGCGACGTCGTCGCGGGAGATCTGGGACACGATGCTCAAGCCTAGGTGAAAGGCTCGATGGCGTGCCGTGGGGACTGCTTCCGCTCGGCCTGCCGCTGGGTGGGCTGCTGCTGCTCGCGTGCGGGGCGCTGATCCTGCCCCGCCCCGCGTCGCAGCGGCTGCTCGCCGGGGCGGTGCTGACACTGGCCGGCGTGGTGGCCGCCGTCGTCGGGCTGGGCGCCGCGGGCCGACTGACCGGCATGCTGCTGCTGGCGGTGCTGGCGTGGGCGACGCTGGCCGTGCTCCTGGTGGCTCATCGCCGAAACGTGCCGTGGTGGCGGCTGCCGTGGCGGAGCGCCGTCAGCATCGAGACCGCGCCGGTGTTGCTCGTCGGGCTGGCCGCGGTGGTGCTGGCCGTGGTCGCCGCCTCTTGGCTGCCGGTGTGGCAGTGGGACGCGCTGGGCTATCACCTGCCATACGTGAACTTCGCGCTGCAGCGCGGCACGTTCGCCGACGTCCCCGCCGACGTCGCCTACCTGTCGAGCTATCCGCACATCGTCGAGGACGCGTTCATCGCGTGGCGGGCGCTGCTGCCCGACGACCGTCTGGTCGAGCTGGCGCATCTGATGTTCGGCTTGCTGGGCGCGCTGGCCATCGCGACGATCGCGCGCCAATCGGGGGCCCGCACCGCGCACGCGGTGGCCGCCGGGGCGGCGTGGCTGACGCTGCCCGCAGTGTTCCTTCAGCTGCCGTCGAACTACACCGACGTGGCGTCGGCCGCCCTGATGCTGACGGCGATCGCGTTCATCCTGGCGCCGATGGGCCGCCCGCAGGTGCTGCTGGCCGGTGCCGCGGTCGGGCTGTTTCTGGGCTCCAAACCGAACGCACTCGTCGCGGGCGTGCTGCTACTCGCGGTGCTGACGGTCCGGGCAGTCCGCGCCGGGCAACGCGGTGCGCTCGCGCCGGCGTGGCTGGCCGCGCTGTTGCTCGGTGCGCCGACCTATGCGCTCAACATCGCGCGTCATCACAACCCGGTGTGGCCGGTGCGGATCGACGTCGGCGCGCTGCATCTGCCCGGCACCAAGGCCTTGTCGGCGCTGCTGGAATCGGGGGCGGCCGCCCCGCACCTCGACGGGCCGCTGCTGAGCCGGGTGGTGCGGTCCTGGGCGACCATCGTCCCGCCGCTTCCGGTGTTCGACATGCGGATCGGCGGGCTGGGGCTGGTGTTCCTGGTGGCGCTGCCGTTCGCGCTGGCGCGGGCCGTGCTGACCCGGTCACCTGCTGTGTGGCTGTGTTTCGCGGCGGCGCTGGCCACCCCCGATCCTGCGGTGGCCCGCTACGTGCTGGGCTTCGCCGGCCTGGTGCTGGCCTTCGCGGTGCCCGCCGTCGACCGTGTCGGCAGGCGCTGGCGGCAAGCGGTGTTCGCTACCGTCGCACTCGCCGCGGCCCACGGATTGTGGCTGGCCTACCCCGGCCTGACCGGCGAGGGACCGCCGCTGAGCGCATACGCGCACCTGACGCCCGAGCAGCGACGCGCGGCGGTCGGCGCCGACGGACCGCCTGGCGATTTCGTGGCCATCATGGACCACCTGCCACCGGGGGCGATCACGGTGTTCGACAGCACGATGGACCTGCCCTATCTGGCCTGGCCGTCCGATTTGTCGCACCGCGCAATCCGGCTTCCCGACGACGTCACACCGGCCCAAGCGCGTGATGTGCTCGCCGATCCCGATGTCGCCGTCCTAATGGTCGGCGACGACTCCGTCACCGGTCGCATCGCCCGTGCTGACGTGCGGTTTCGGCCGTCTTTCAGCTGCGGGACCGCCCCCTGCACGGTCTATCTGCGGCGCTGAGCGGGCGAACCTGCCGGAATGCTGAGTCCAGGCGGCTATGAAAGGGTGGCGGCGTGCCTTCGTATCTGCTGCGGGTCCAGCTGGTCGACCGGCCCGGTAGCCTCGGCTCGCTCGCCGTCGCCCTGGGCTCGGTCGGCGCCGACATCCTGTCGCTCGACGTCGTCGAGCGCGGATCGGGCTACGCGATCGACGACCTGGTGGTCGATCTGCCGCACGGCGCGATGCCGGACACGCTGATCACGGCCGCCGAACGGCTCGAGGGTGTGCGAGTGGACACCATCCGGCCGCACACCGGTCTGCTGGAGGCCCACCGCGAGCTCGAGCTGATCGACCACATCGCCGCGGCCGACCGTGACGACCGGTTGCAGGTGCTGGCCGACGAGGCGCCGCGCGTGCTCCGGGTGGGCTGGTGCACGGTCGCCCGCATCTCGGAGGAGGGTCTGCGGCGCATCGTCGGCAGCTCCGGCGCACCGGAGACGCAGGCGAAATCGGCGCCCTGGTTGCCGCTGGCCCACGCCGAGGCGCTCGACGGCAGCGCCGAGTGGGTGCCGCAGGTATGGCGGGATATGGACACCACGCTGGCCGCCGCGCCGCTAGGTGACTCCAACACCGCGGTCATGCTCGGCCGCCCAGGCGGCCCGCTGTTCCGCCCCTCGGAAGTGGCCAGGCTGGGCTACCTGGCCGGCATCGTCGCGACGATCCTGCGCTGACTCAGTCGGCGGTCTCGGTCTCGGTCTGTGCCGGTGGTGGTGGCCCCTCCGCCAACAGGGTGCGGAAACCGTCCTCGTCGAGAATCGGGACACCCAGCTCGACGGCTTTGTCGTACTTCGATCCTGGCGCATCCCCGGCCACTACGAACGACGTCTTCTTCGACACCGAGCCGACGGCCTTGCCGCCGCGGGTGATGATGGCCTCTTTGGCTTCGTCGCGCGAGAAGCCGGGCAGCGACCCGGTGACCACGATCGAAAGTCCTTGCAGCGTCGGCGTTATCGCGGCGTCGCGGACGTCCTCCATCCGCACGCCTGCCGCTTTCCACTTCTCGACGATCGCGCGGTGCCAGTCGACGGCGAACCACTCGACGAGTGCGGCGGCGATGGTCGGCCCGACACCCTCGACGTCGGCCAGCTGCTCCTCGGTCGCGGCCATGATGGCGTCGAGGCTGCCGAAGGCGACGGCCAGCGCCCGCGCCGCGGTGGGCCCCACGTGCCGGATGGACAGCGACACCAGGATGCGCCACAGCGGACGGTCCTTGGCCTGCTGCAAGTTGATGAGGAACCGTGCGCCATTGGCCGACAGCGCACCATCTTTGGTGGTGAAGAACTCCGAGGTCAGCAGGTCGGCACTGGTGAGGCTGAACAGGTCGCCCTCGTCGCCGATGACCTTGGCGGCCAGCAACGCGGTCGCAGCTTCATAGCCCAGCCCTTCGATGTCGAGCCCGCCGCGGCCGGCCAGGTGGAAGACTCGCTCACGGAGCTGCGCGGGACACGACCGGGCGTTCGGGCAGCGGATGTCGACATCGCCCTCCTTGGCCGGGGCCAGCGGGGTGCCGCATTCCGGGCAGTGGGTGGGCATCTCGAATGCACGCTCGGTGCCGTCGCGCAGATCGACGACGGGTCCCAGCACCTCGGGAATGACGTCGCCGGCCTTGCGGATCATCACGGTGTCACCGATCAGCACGCCTTTGCGTTTGACCTCCGAGCCGTTGTGCAAGGTGGCCATTTCCACCGTGGACCCGGCGATCTTCACCGGCGTCATCACCGCGTAGGGGGTGACCCGGCCGGTGCGACCCACGTTGACCTTGATGTCGAGCAACGTGGTCTGGGCTTCCTCCGGCGGGTACTTGTAGGCGACCGCCCACCTCGGGGTGCGCGACGTGGCGCCCAGGCGGCGTTGCAGCGCGAAGTCGTCGACTTTGACCACGACACCGTCGATCTCATGCTCGATCTCGTGGCGGCGCTCACCCCAGTAGGTGATCTTCTCTTCGACAGCGGCCAATCCGGCGACCTGCGTGGTGTGGTCGGAGACCGGCAGCCCCCACGCCTTCAAAGCGAAGTAGGTGTCGTGCAACGTGTCTGGGGTGAACCCCTCGGTATGGCCCAGCCCGTGACAGATCATCCGCAACCGGCGCTTGGCCGTCACCGCCGGATTCTTCTGCCGCAGTGAGCCGGCCGCGCTGTTGCGCGGGTTGGCGAACGGCGCCTTACCCTCCTCAACCAGGCCGGCGTTGAGGTTCTCGAAGTCAGCGAGCCGGAAGTAGACCTCCCCACGCACCTCGAGAACCGCGGGTACCGGGTATTCCGTTGAATCGGTGAGGGTTTCGGGGATGTCATCGATGGTTCGGGCGTTGTTGGTGACGTCCTCGCCGACCCGGCCGTCACCGCGGGTGGCTGCGCGCTCCAACCGCCCGTTGCGGTACACCAGGCCGATCGCCACACCGTCGACCTTGAGCTCGCACAGATACGTCGGGTCGCGACCGATCTCGGCCTCCACCCGGTTGGACCAGGCGGCCAGCTCGTCGGTGTTGAACACGTCGTCCAGGGACAGCATCCGCTCCAGGTGCGCGGCCTCGGCGAAGTCGGTCGCGAAACCGGCGCCGCCGACCAGCTGGGTCGGCGAGTCGGGGACTCTCAGCTCGGGGTAGCGCTCCTCGACGGCCAGCAGTTCGTTGAAGAGCGTGTCGAAGTCCGCATCGGAGACGATCGGCGCGTCCTTGATGTAGTACCGGAACTGATGCTCACGCACCTCTTCAGCGAGGTCCTGCCAGCGCCGGCGCACATCCGGATCGATGGGGTCAACCTCGGGATCGGATGTCTCTGAAGCCACCCTCGCAGGTTATCGGAGGCCACCGACGCCACCGCCGTGGCAGGGTGGACGCCATGGGGCACCCCATCATGTTCGACGACGCCGACCCGATCCTGGCCAAGGTGCGCAAGATCGCGCTGGCCTTCCCCGAGGCGATCGAGAAGATCTCGCACGGCAGGCCGACGTTCTCCGCGCCGAAGATGTTCGCGATCTACGGCGGCAGCCGCAAGAATCCGACCGGCCCGCACACGCGATATGAGCACGCGCTGCTGATCAAGGTCGACGACAGCGAGCGCCAGGCCCTGCAGCAGGATCCCCGATTCTTCTATCCGGCCTACCTGGGCCCGTACGGCTGGCTGGGCCTGGACTTCGACGCCGCCAAGGTGGACTGGGCGGAAGTCGCCGAATTGGTGGATGCGTCGTTTCGGCTGCAGGCTCCGGCCGGGTTAGTACGGCGACTGGACCAGATGCGGGCACCCGAGGGCTCGCAGGCTTAGGTGTCCGGCGGGCAGGTGAAGACCGGACCCGGCGGCAGAGTGCCGTCTTTCAGGAAGGCGGTGAGAGCGCCCTCGGCACAGCCGTTCTGAGAGCTGGCGATGTGGCCCTCAGCGGGAGCCACGACCAGCGTGGAATTCTTGATCTGCCCGTGAAGCGACTGTGCCCAGGACAACGGGGTGGCAGGGTCACCGGTGGTGTTGAGGATCAGGACCGGTCCCGCACCCTCCGCGGGCGTAGGCCCGGGGCGCCGGACCGGGGATACCGGCCACATATCGCAGGGCGCCAGGGACCAAGCGCGGTTGCCGCCGCTAATGGGACTCTCCGCGGCCCAGGTGGGCGCCAATCGTTGGGGTTCTCCCGGATCACGCGCGGTCGGAAAATCGATGCACACGACCGACAGGTATTCCGAGTCGGCCGGATTCACCATCAGGTCAGGCGAATACGCGGCGTCCATCACCGCCGGCCACTGGCCGGCAATGGCGTGCCGCAACGTCGCCCGAAGGCTGGGCCACCCCGATTTCGGGGAGTATTGGGAGGATTCGACAAGTGCCAGCATCCGGGCTCCCGACAGCGTCTGCCCGTTGGCACCGATGTACGGCTTCCCGTCGAGTTGGGCGATGATCCCGGATATCTGCTGCAGCGCTTGGTCGGCCGTACCTGTCAAAGGGCAGTCCGGCTGACGCAGGCAGTCCTCGACGAATGCGGTGACACTGCGCTGCATGCCCTGCGCCTGGCCGAGCCTGACCATCGGGTAATCAAGCGTGGGGTCCATCACGGAATCGAGCACGATCCGGTCGGTCGTGCCCGGGAACATGTCGGCATAGGTTGCACCCAGGAAAGTCCCGTACGAGTAGCCGAGATAGTCGATCTTGTCGAAGCCCATCGCCTTGCGGATCTCGTTCATGTCGCGGGCGACGTTCGCGGTACCGACATGTTTCAGCGCATCGCCGAACTGCCGTAAGCAGGACTCGCCGATGCCGGCGGCCAGTTCCTTGGCGCGCTCGATGTCCGCTTGACCGGTCGGAACACTGGGCTGATCGAAGATTGCCTGCCGCTGCTGGCCGTCGAGGCATTGGACCGCAGGCACTGATCCGCCCACGCCGCGCGGGTCGAACGACACCACCGTGTAGGTATCGGTGAGCTTCTCGAAATACTCACGGGCCGAGAGCAGGTCGTGCACACCACCGATGCCCGGTCCACCCGGGTTGGTCATCAACAGCCTCGGCTTCGCGGCCTTCGAGGGGATACGGATGACCGGGATCGTGAACGTATGCCCATCGGCCTGGGCATAGTCGAACGGCACGGTCAGGGTGGAGCAATCGACCCCAGGATGAGCGCCATTGGAGTCCGGCATCGATTCAGTCATGATGCACGGGCCCCAAGGCGCTAGCCGAACGGCGGGTTTCGCCTGTGGATCGTGAGCCGGCGCCGAGCATGCCGCGATGAGCACAATGGCCGAGACTGCAAACCCCATCCACCGCTTCACCCCCGCCAAAGCAGACACGCCATACCTTGTAACACGTTCGCCCCGTGCGTGATGCGGTTGTGGCTTAGATAGCTTCCGGTTCCTCGGTAACTGCGAAGGTCGGCTGGGACGAGGTCACCGAACTCGTGGACGCCTCGTTTCGGTCGCAGGCGCCGGCCGGCTAGATCGACCGCGCAGCCCGTCCTCAACCCACGCCCGTGAGGAGAGCGATGAGCCGTGATGGCGTGTGCTCGCCGAAACAGATGTCTAGGGTCTCGTGCGCCTCGACGGCCATTGCTTGGCTGCGCGGGAACATGACCGCCTCATAGCTAACCAGTGCCGCTTCGATGTCGTTGGGATGGTGGGCAATCGCCTCGCCAAGTTCGGCGCCGTCGAGCATCGCCAGGTTTGCGCCGTCACCTCCCGGCGGCATCAGATGGGCGGCATCACCGATCAACGTCACACCCGGTGTGCGCTCCCATCGGTGTCCGATCGGAAGGGTGTAGATCATGCGTGGCACCGGTGCGGAGTCGGCTTCGGTAATCAATGCGGTGAGTTCTGTTGCCCAGCTATCGAACTCGGCCGCTACTCGAGCGGTGGCCGCGGCGGCGTCGGTAAAGTCGATATCGTCGATCCACTGCGGGTCGCGAGTCAGTTGGACGTAGGTGTGAATCACGTTTCCTGCCTCGCGGTGCGCGAGGATGCCACGTCCAGGAGTGGTCGCATACATCGCGCCTCTGCCGACCGCGTGCGCTGCGGCTGAGTGTCGTCGGTCGACGTCGAACAGGTAGGTCTCAATGAACACGGTGCCGATGTATTCGGGTTCAGCCGTTGAGAGCACTTCCCGGACTTTCGACCAGGCGCCGTCGGCACCGACGAGAACCGTGCTCGTGGCCGTCGAGCCGTTCGTGAAGCGGAGTTCATGCCGGGCGTCGCGGCGAGTTCGGACCTCGGCGACCTTGTGTCCCCAGCGGATCGCTTCTGGCGGTAACGAGTCGAGCAGAATCTGGCGCAGCTCGCCGCGCAAGACTTCGGGACGCCCACCTTCGCCGTCGTCGGGCTGGTCGAGCAACACGGTCCCGTGTGGGTCGAGCACTCGCGACGCCTCGCCCCCCTCGTGGATGATCGCGCGGAATTCGTCGGTGAGTCCGGCCGCCTTGAGGGCACGCTGCCCGTCGTGCTCGTGGATGTCGAGCTGGCCGCCCTGGGTGCGAGCCCCCGCCGCGCTGTCGGCTTCGTAGACGGTGGTGGGTATGCCGTGCACATGCAGCACACGGGCCAGGGTGAGACCACCAAGCCCGGCACCGACGATGGAGATTGTTGGCGTCATCGCGCTCCTCACGTCGACTGTCAGTGGAACGACGTTCCAGACACATCTTGGAACATCGTTCCACTTGTGTCAAAATGACTTCTCATGGCGGCCAAAGTCCGACGGGCCGGACGGCGCGCGGATGCCCTGTCCAAGGAACGCATCGTCGAGGCGGCAATCGAAATCCTCGACCGCGATGGCGAGAGCGCACTGACCTTCCGGGCCCTCGCCGCTCGCCTGTCCACCGGGAGCGGCGCAATCTACTGGCACGTCGCCGACAAGAATGACCTACTTGACGCAGCGACCGATGCTGTCATCTCGCGCGTCATGACCGAGGACGTCGGCCATGAAGCGCCACGGGAAGCGATCCGCACGGTTGCCGTCGGCGTGTTCGACGCGATCGACGCACACCCATGGGTGGGAACCCAGCTCGCGCGCGAGCCCTGGCAGCCCGCAATGGTCCACATCTTCGAAGGTATCGGCGCACAGCTCCAGGCACTCGGCGTTGCTGAAGGGGCACAGTTCAATTCGGCGTCCGCGCTCGTGAGCTACCTCTTGGGCCTCGCGGCGCAGTACGCGGCAGTCATGCAATTGGTTCCGCGCGAGACGGATCGTTCGGCTTTCCTTGCGGCAATCGCCTCTCGATGGGCCCAGCACGATCCCGCGAAATACCCGTTCGTCCACCAGATCGCGGCGCAACTGCCTGAGCATGACGACCGCGAGCAATTCCTCGCCGGCATCGATCTGTTCCTGGCCGGAATCGATGCGGGCCGCGCCTAACCGGCCAGTGCGGGTTCCGGCGCTCGAACCTGCTGCGGACGTGCGAGATTGGCCCGCGCCATCCGAACCAAGATCGACGGCCGCATCAGCCGGGTCGGGGAATCAAGCATGCCCAGCACCCGGAAGAACTGGCTGTTGACCACCGGGTCGGTTTCAACGGCGGTGAGCACCATGTCGGCGAACCTGTTGTTGATGCGCATTCCCAGCGGTCGCTCGCCGGCGATCTCGGGCAATGAGAGATCGGCACTGACGGCATTGCGCCACGCGACGCGGACGGTCTTGGCGGCGGCCCGGAGAAACCGCTTCGGCAGGTCGTTGTCGCCCCCTTGCAGACAACGCCGCAACGTCAGCGCCTCCAGGGCCGCCACCGTCATTCCCTGTCCGTAGATCGGGTTGAAGCTGCACACCGCGTCCCCAATGACGACGAAGCCGTCGGGCCAGCGGGACATTTCGTCGTAACGGCGCCAACGGCTGGACGGCGTCCGGTAGTGCGCCGTCTTCCCGAGCGGTAAGGCAGCCTCGAGAACGTCCAGAATGTGCCGGGGAACTCGCCGACGCGCGATCCGCAGCATGTCGGCGTAGTCCCGGGCCGGTTCCTCTCCCATCGTGCCGACGGTCATCAACCAGGTGTCGTTCTCGTGGTTGAGCAGGGCCACCGTGGTCGCCTCGCCGGGCTTGGGGAACGTCGCCACCATGTGCTCGCGAATGCCGTCCGGACGGATCCGCAGCCACTGGCTGGTGTAGGCCAAGTTGATCACCAGCTCGTCTTCGCGAGGGCGACCATATCCGAGGTCGTCGAGAAAGACCGGGGTGCGGGAACCCCGGCCGGTGGCATCGATGACCAAGTCCGCACCCAGCACCGCGGCATCGGTGGCGTCCCGGCGCGCGACCACCACGCCCGTCACCCGGCGGCGGTCCGCCGACGACGTCACGTCGACCACGTCATGGCCACCGAGCACAGTGACGTTCGGCAGCGCCGAAAGTCGTTTCATCACATGCCAATCCAGAAAGGGACGGCTCGGCATATAGGAGGTCACCGGATTGGGCAGTCGACCGGACGGTAAGAATCGGTGTCCGCCATATTCGACGATCACCCGGGAGAGATCGCCGTCGCCCCACACCGGCGCGCCGTCGGCGACCATCTCGTCGAGGACGCCGGGGAACAATTCGTCGAGCACCGCCACCCCGCCGGCTTGCAGGACGTGGCCGTGGCACGCCTGCGGCACGCCGCGACGGTTGGACGGCCGCTCAGGCGGTACGTCACGGTCGACGACGACGACCTCCCGGTAGTGCTCGGCGGCCACTCGCGCGGCCAGCATCCCAGCCATGCTCGCTCCCAGCACCACAGCGCGTTCCCCGAGAATCGTCATGGATCGAACGCTAGGAGCGCATACGCAGCTCACTACGAGTAGAGCGGTACTCGAATTCCCGTGCGGCTGAAAAACGCGGCTTGTGGGGGCGGCGGCCGACAACGTGGGGATGTCGACGGTCGAGTATGCGATCGTGTCGAATTACTACCAGTCGTACAGGTTGCGCGAGGGCGGTGGATCAAAGTCGTCAGGCCACACGGTCGCACCGTCGTATGTGATCCCTTCGAGGTCCGCACCGTCAAATTCAGCCACTTCAACTCGAGACCAGACAGGTTTGCCCGCCAGAGGTTCGCGCCACTGAAGTCGGTGGACCAAAGCTCAGCGCCCCGGAGGTCGGCAAAGCTCAGTTGTGCCCTGATTAGTTTGGTGAAAGAGATACAAGAACATAGAGATACCGCAGCTCAACGATGGCATCTTCAATGGGCGACGGCCCGATACGACCTCACTCGGCGAAGCGTGGAAAGCGATACTCGCTGCGCGCCAAGATCACCTCGATCTAGCGCAGGAGCACTTCAGTCTGAATCTTGCCGACGTCGAAGCCGCAATACCAGAAAGCCCCGCACCCGAGGACGGGGCGCGGGGCTAACTTGCTGTCAGGCGGACTTGGCTTCGTCGGGTTCAGCCTTCGATGCCGTGCGGGCGTCGACCCGTGCGAGGCGTTCGGCGCCATTCTGTACAGCGTGGCGGTTAGCGGCGACTACGCAGCTAGATCGCTTCGGGGTCCTCGGTGACGGCGTCGGCGGCCCGCCGACACAGGCCGATCGCGACGCGCGCCCATTCAGCGGTCGCACCGGCCAGCCCGCACGCCGGGCTGATGCCCACGCGATTGCGAACCGAACTGCGGGAGAAGCCAATTCGATCGGTGATCGCGACCGCCGCCGCGGCAACCTCCTCGGCCGACGGCCGCTTGGCCGGCGCGCTCGTCGGCACCAGGCCGAAGACCACTGTGCGACCCGAGTCCAGGAACTCCCCCAGTCCGTCGAAGTCGGCGTCTCCGAGCGTGCCCGCATCCACTGACACCGCGTTGATCGCACTGCGCTGCAAGACATTCCAGGGCAACTCAGCCGAACAGCTGTGCAGCAGCACCTCCGTACCCGCGACGGCCACGCACTCGTCGAGCAGGCCGATCGCGACCACCTCGTCCACCGGGTGCACCGGGCTCATCGACGTCACGCCGGTCAGCCGGCCGGCGAGCGCGGCGAACAGGACGGGCTCGTCGTACTGCACCACCACCGTCGTCGACAACCGGCGCGCCAGCTCGGCCCGGTGCCGTGACACCCCTTCGGCGAGTGACGACGTCAAGTCCCGCACCGCCCCGGCGTCGGTGAGCGCGCGGTGACCGTTCGGCAGCTCCAGCTGGGCGGCCAGCGTGATCGGGCCCGGTGCCTGGACCTTGACCGGGCGCCCCGAACCGGGCCCGCCGGCCTTCTCCCAGGCTTCTTCGATGGCGTCGATGTCCTCGTCGAGCAGGCTCTTCGCCCGGCGGGTTACCGCGCCCGGGCGGGCGGTGATCCGGTAGCCGCGGGGCACGGTGTCGATGGCGATATCGACCAGCAGCGCACCTGCCCGGCCGATCATGTCCGCACCCACACCGCGGGCCGGTAACTCGACCAGGTGCGGCAGCCGGTGCAGCTCGCCGACGATGATGTCGGCGGCTTCCCGCGGCGCCGAGCCCGGCCACGAACCCATCCCGGTGGCCGCCGCGAAAACACTCACCGGCCAACCGTATTGGACAGCCCCGGCGCACCACTGCACCGGGGGCCTACCGTGGCAGATATGACGGTACGCGCGGGGTTGGCCTGCTGCGCGGCGGCGGCCGTGCTGACCGGTTGCACCCAGTGGGTCGACGGCGATCCGCTGCGCGCCCTGAGCGAGCCGCCGTACCACCCGCCGGGGGTCGTCGACGTCGACCAGGTGCTACTGACCAAGGCGCAGATGCAGGCGATCACCGGCGGCGGCCAGGACCTGACGGTCATTCCGACCATGGACGGCAAGGCGCCGGTCGACATCGAGCAGCTTGCCGAGTCGGTGCCCACTGATTGCCGCTTCCTGTTCGCCGAGACCGATACCTTCGGCACCGACGTGGAGGACTTCCACAAGACCAGCTTTCAGCACCCCGCCCGGCGCGCGCTGATCTCCGAGGGCGCGGCCGCCTACCGCGACGACGCCACGGCACGAGAGGCGTTCAACACGCTCTCGACCGCGGTCCATCGCTGCGCCGACGGTCCGATGGGGCCGTATCTGGTCGGCCAGGTCAACGCGGACACCGATTCGCTGCATGCCCGCCCAGGCCGGTGCGGGCGCGACTACCGACTGAAGGCCTCGGTGCTGGTGGAGGTGACGTTCTGCACGTACCCCGAGTCGGTGCCCGAGATCGTGATGTCGAACATCGTCAACAAGATCCCGGGCGGTTGAGGATCGTCGCGCTGCCGATGACCTCGTCGCCGGCCGGATCGGGGCGGTAGAGCACCAGCGTCTGGCCCGGCGCAACACCGCGCAGCGGGTTCCGCAGCGCCACCGTCAGCTCGTCGCCGACGAGTTCGGCGACGGCGGGCACCACCCCGCCGTGTGCGCGTACCTGGACCGCGCACTCCACCGGGCCCTGCGGCGCGACGCCGGAGGTGAACACCGGCTTCGCGCCGGTCAGCGAATGCACCTGCAGGTCCTCGACCGTGCCCACCCGCACCGTCCGCGAGTCCGCGTCGATGCCGGTGACGTAGCGAGGCAGGCCGTCGGGTCCGGGTCCGGCGATGCCGAGGCCCTTGCGCTGCCCGATGGTGAACGCGTGCACACCGTCGTGCTGGGCGAGGACTGCGCCGCTGGCATCGTCGACGACCGTTCCGCGCCGCACGCCGATCCGTGCGCCGAGGAAGGCCTGGGTGTCACCGGAGGGGATGAAGCAGATGTCGTGGCTGTCGGGCTTCTCGGCCACCGACAGCCCCCGGCGCGCGGCCTCTTCGCGGATCGCCGGCTTGGGGGTGTCACCGATCGGGAAGGCGGCGTGGCGCAGCTGCTGGGCGCTCAACACGGCGAGCACGTAGGACTGGTCCTTGTCGACATCGACCGCACGGCGCAGCCGGCCCTCGGACAGCCGGGCGTAGTGGCCGGTGGCCACCACGTCGAAGCCCAGCGCCAGCGCCTTGGCGGCCAGCGCGGAGAACTTGATCTTCTCGTTGCACCGCACGCACGGGTTGGGGGTCTCGCCGCGCTCGTAGGACGAGACAAAGTCGTCGATGACGTCCTCGGCGAACTTGTCGGCGAAATCCCAGACGTAGAACGGGATTCCGAGCACATCGGCAACGCGGCGGGCGTCGCCGGCGTCCTCTTTGGAGCAGCAACCGCGCGAGCCGGTGCGCAGCGTGCCGGGCGCCTTGGACAGCGCCAGGTGCACGCCGACGACGTCGTGGCCGGCGTCGACCATCCGGGCGGCGGCCACCGACGAGTCGACGCCGCCGCTCATCGCGGCCAGCACCCTCATCGCAGCGCTCCCAGTGCCGAACTGGCCAGTGCGGCCTGCCTGGCTCGCTCGACGACGGCGGGCAGCACCCGCAGCGCGGCGTCGACATCGGCCTCAGTGCTGTTGTGCCCCAAGGACAGTCGCAACGATCCTCTGGCGGCTTCGGCGTCGGCGCCCATCGCCAGCAGAACGTGTGACGGCTGAGCCACGCCGGCGGTGCATGCCGAGCCGGTGGAGCATTCGATTCCGTTGGCGTCCAACAGCATCAGCAGGGAATCGCCCTCACACCCCCGGAAGGTGAAGTGAGTGTTGCCCGGTAGTCGGCGATCGCCGAGTGCTCCGTTGAGATGCGTGTCGGCAATGGAGTCCAAGACCCCGTTGATGAGCCGCTCGCGCAGGGTGCGCAGGCGCGCGCCGGTGGCGTCCAGCGTTGCGACCGCGACATCAAGGGCCGCCGCCATCGCCACTGCCCCGGCGACATCCGGTGTACCGGAACGGATATCGCGCTCCTGCCCACCACCGTGCAGCAGCGGGACGCAGGCGGTGGTGCGGCGCAGCAGCAGGGCGCCGACACCGGTGGGGCCGCCGAACTTGTGGGCGGCCAGGCTCATGGCCGACAGATTGGAGGCGGCGAAGTCGACCGGGAGATGGCCGACGACCTGGACGGCATCGCTGTGGATCGGCACGTCGAACTCGGCGGCCACGGCGGCCAGGTCGGCGATCGGCATGACCGTGCCGACTTCGTTGTTGGCCCACATCACCGAGACCAGCGCCACGTCGTCGTGCTCGAGCAGGATCTCGCGCAGCGCCCCGGCGGTGACCGAACCGTCGGGCTCGGTGGGCAGGAACGTCACCTCGGCGCCTTCGTGCTCGGCCAACCAGGTGACGGCGTCGAGGACCGCGTGGTGCTCGACGGCGGTGGTCACGATCCGCCGGTGGGTCGGCTCGACGTCGCGGCGCGCCCAGTAGATGCCCTTGACGGCGAGGTTGTCGCTCTCGGTGCCACCGGCGGTGAAGATCACTTCCGACGGACGGGCGCCCAGCCGGGCCGCGATGCTCTCCCGGGCCTCCTCCATCCGGCGGCGGGCGTCGCGGCCCGCAGTGTGCAGCGAGGAGGCATTACCGGCGGTGGCCAGCGCGGCCGTCATCGCCTCGATGGCAGCAGGATGCATCGGGGTGGTGGCAGCGTGGTCGAGATACACCGGACCGGTGGTCGGGCTCATAGCCCGTCCAGGATACCGGCCGCTAGAGGTGGTCCCGTCCACGCCGAACGTCACCCTGGTGTGACGTTCGGCGCCGAGCGTGACGCTGGGGCGCCGTTCGGCGCCGGAAAGGAGCCTCAGCCCGCCAGCGCGTGGGAGTGCTCGAAGCGCCGTGCGATCTGCCCGCGCACGGCCACCTCGCAGCGAGCGGCCAGTTCGCGCCGGTCGGCGCCGGGCAGCTCCAGGGAGGTGACCTCGACGTCGACGACCGTCAGGCGGGCCCGAACAGTCCGGCTCAGCGACTGCCAGAGCGTGTCGTCCCCGACGAACGCCGCCACCGTCGAGGGTCGCCCGTCGCGGTGGTGATAGGTCAGCCGCAGCGGCTGGACCGGCCGGCCCGAGTCGACCGCCGCCTGAAACATCGCCGGGCGGAACTGTCCGTAGGCCAGCCCGCACCAGGTGGTCCCCTCCGGGAACGCGACGACGGTCTGCCCGTTGCGCAGCCGCTCGGCCACCAGTGCGACCACCTGCGGCAGCCGGCGCAGGCTGCCCCGGTCGATGGGGATGACCTTCATGATCCGCGCGGCCAGCCCGACGGCGGGCCAGTCGATCAGATCGGCGCGCGCGACGAACGCGCCGGGCAGCACCGACCCGATCACGAAGATGTCGATCCAGGAGACGTGGCCGCTGACCACCAAGACACCGCGCAGGTTGCGAATGGGGCCGCCGGACACCGTGATTCGCACACCGAGGCAGCGCAGGAACGTCCGGCAGTACACCCGCTGGACGCGTCCGCGGCCGGGCATCGGGACCGCCAGCAGCGGCACCATCATCAACAGCAGCAGTGCGGACGAGATGCGCAGCGTGGCCCGCACCGTCGCGATCACCCGCCGCGACGGCGGGGCGCCACCGGCGCGCACACAGCTGTCGTCACACAGCGCCCGGGGCAACCAGGCGTGATCCTGAACCGTCATGCCGTCTCCCCCATCCCGCCGGCCATCTCACTGGCCGCCGAAACCGACCGCAACCGGGTCAGGTAGCGGGTGTCCGCCTGCCGTTTGTCCAGCAGCGCCGGGAAATCGCCGACCCCGAACTCGGGATCGTGGGCCGGCTCGCCGCAGACCCGGGCACCCAGGCGCAGGTAGCCGCGCATCAGTGGCGGAATCGTCGGCCTGCTCGGCGGCGCGATGTCGTCGAGGCCCACGCCGTCCAGAACGACCGGGCGGTACGGGTACACCGTGTGCTCGGCCGCGGCGGCGTGGCGGCGCAGCACGAAATCGCGCACCCCGCGAATCTGAGAGCCTGGAGGTGCACCCGCCGGGTCTTCTGAGTGCGTCGGTACCGAGACACAGCCGGTGACGTAGTCATAGCCGCAGCGATCCAGATACGCCAGGATGCCTGCCCACATGAGCAGCACCACCGCGCCGTTCCTGTGGTCGCCGCGCACCACAGCACGGCCCATCTCCACCAGCGACGGCCGTAGCACATCAAGCGCGCTGACATCGAATTCTGTTGCGGTGTACAGACTTCCAGCGGCAATCGCACCCGGCGGCGGGAGCATCCGGTAGCACCCGACGAGCTCGCCCGAGGTGTCTTCACGCACCAGGAGGTGATCGCAGAATTCGTCGAACCGGTCGGCATCACGGCCGTCGCCGTCGGCGGGCAGCGCGTAACCGGGTTCGGTGGTGAACACCTGATAGCGCAGCCGCTGGGCCGCCTCGATCAGGGTGGGGTCGGTGGACAGCAGGAGCGAGTAGCGGGGGCCGCGCAACGCGGCAGTCTCGTTCTGGTCAGGGGCTATGAGTACAGATGCAGTGCTCATAGCTGAACGGTTGCTGAGGCGTTCGGCGAGATGTCAACGCCCGCGTGACGTGTTCGTGCACTCTCGATGACCAATAAAAGCGACGGCCCCCGACACGTCACAGTGACGTGCGGGGGCCGTAGCCGTTGAGCTGCGATTTAACCCTTGCGGGCCTTGACCGCCTCGGTCAGTTGCGGGGTGACGTTGAACAGGTCGCCCACGATGCCGTAATCGGCGATCTCGAAGATCGGCGCTTCCTCGTCCTTGTTCACCGCGATGATCGTCTTGGACGTCTGCATACCGGCGCGGTGCTGGATCGCCCCGGAGATGCCCAGCGCGATGTACAGCTGCGGCGAGACCGTCTTGCCGGTCTGGCCCACCTGGAACTGGCCCGGGTAGTAGCCGGAGTCGACGGCCGCACGCGATGCACCGACGGCGCCGCCCAGCGAGTCGGCGAGGTCCTCGACGACCGAGAACTTCTCGGCGCTGCCGACACCACGGCCACCGGAGACCACGACGCTGGCCTCGGTGAGCTCCGGGCGGTCGCCGGCCACGGCAGGCTCACGCTTGGTGATCTTGGTGGCGTTCTCGGCCTGTGCGGGCACCTCGACGCTGACCTGCTCGCCGGCACCGGCTTCAGGCGAGGCGTCAACGGCGCCGGGACGCAGGGTGATCACCGGGGTGTCACCGTTGGCCTTGGCCTCGACGGTGAAGGCGCCACCGAAGATCGAGTGGATGCCCACCCCGCCTTCTTTGACTTCGATGACGTCGGACAGCACACCCGCACCGGTACGCGCGGCCAGCCGGCCGGCGATCTCCTTGCCGTCGGCGTTGGCGGCCAGCAGCACGGCGGCCGGAGTGGCCGACTCCACCAGCGACGCCAGGACGTCGACGAACGGGGTGATCAGGTAGCCCTCGGCGTCGGCCGACTCGGCGACGTAGATCTTGGCCGCACCGGCGGCCTTGAGATCGTCGACCAGCGGCGCGGCGGTGCCGGGGGCACCGATCACGACGGCGGCGGGCTCGCCCAGCGCGCGGGCGGCGGTGATGAGCTCGGCGGTGACTTTCTTCACCGCACCTTCGGAGTGCTCAACGAGCACAAGTACTTCAGCCATAGCTGTTCAGCCTCTTAGTCTTTCGAATTGTCCGGGGAACGAACTAGATAATCTTCTGGGCAACCAGGTACTCGGCGATCTTCTTGCCGCCTTCGCCCTCGTCGGTGATCTTCTCGCCCGCGGTCTTCGGCGGCTTCGGCGTCGAGGCCGTCACCGTCGTACCGGCGTTGGCCAGGCCGACCTCGTCGCCCTCGACACCGATCTCGGCCAGCGTCAGGGTGGTCACTTCCTTCTTCTTCGCGGCCATGATGCCCTTGAAGGACGGGAAGCGCGGCTCGTTGATCTTCTCGGTGACGCTGATGACCGCGGGCAGCGAAGCCTCGACGGTGAACACGCCGTCGTCGGTCTCACGCTCGCCGGTGATCTTGCCGCCCTCAACGGTCACCTTGCGCAGGTGCGTCAGCTGGGGCAGGCCGAGGTACTCGGCGATGATCGCCGGGACCGCACCGCCGGTGCCGTCGGTGGCCTCGTTACCGGCGATGACCAGCTCGGTGCCCTCGATGGCGCCCAGCGCGCGGGCCAGGGCCCAACCGGTCTGCACCATGTCGGAGCCATGCAGGCCGGCATCGAGCAGATGCACCGCCTTGTCGGCACCCATCGACAGCGCCTTGCGAATCGCCTCGGTGGCGCGCTCCGGGCCGGCGGTGAGCACGGTGACCGTGCCCTCTCCGCCTTCCTTCTCCTTGATCAGCAGCGCTTCCTCGACGGCGCGCTCGTTGATCTCGTCCAGCACGGCATCGGCAGCGTCGCGATCGAGCGTGTAGTCACCGTCGGACAGCTTGCGCTCGGACCACGTGTCTGGGACCTGTTTGATCAGGACCACGATGTTCGTCATGAGTCTTCTACGTCCTCCTGGCAGGCGTCCTGCGACCAGGGAAGGTCGCAGGACTTTTGGTCATTCCGCAACTCACATCATGTTACCGACGAGTAACTTAGAGTGGTTCGCACGAACACCATAGCTGGTCGAAGTTTGTGTTCTAGCAGCCCATCGGTACCGAGCAGTTCGCGAACTGCCAACTTCGGGTTAGCCTGCCTTGCAATGAGCGCATTCGTGACTGACGCAGGTGACAGCGGCTTGCCGCTGACCGGCGAGCGGACCATCCCCGGGCTGGCGGAAGAGAACTACTGGTTCCGCCGCCACGAGGTGGTGTACCGCCGCCTGCTGGACCTTTGCGCAGGTCGCGATGTACTCGAGGCCGGCTGTGGCGAAGGCTACGGGGCTGATTTGATCGCCTCGGTCGCCCGGCGGGTGGTGGCTGTGGACTATGACGAAGCGACCGTGGCCCACGTCCAGACCCGCTACCCCCGGGTCAGCGTGGTCGCGGGCAATCTGGCCGCGCTTCCGCTGCCCGACGCTTCAGTAGACGTTGTGGTGAATTTCCAGGTCATCGAGCATCTGTGGGATCAGCCACAGTTTGTCGCCGAATGCGCGCGGGTGCTGCGACCTGGCGGTTTGTTGCTGATGTCGACCCCGAATCGGATCACCTTCTCCCCTGGCCGCGACACCCCGATCAACCCGTTCCACACCCGCGAGCTCAACGCCGCCGAACTGGCCGAGCTGCTGACCGACGGCGGCTTCTTCGCCGTGCAGTCGATGAGCGGGGTGTTTCACGGCGCGGGCCTGGTCGCGATCGACGAGCGCCACGGCGGCTCGATCATCGACGCCCAGATCGAGCGGGCGCTGGCCGACGCCGCATGGCCCGACGACCTGCTCGCCGACGTAGCAGCGGTGCGCTGCGAGGACTTCGACCTGCTCGCCGACGGCGAGCGCGATATCGACGACAGCCTCGATCTGGTGGCAATCGCGGTGCGCGTATGAGCTTGGCAAAATCAATCCCCGGGTCGCTCCGCTCCTGCCCGCCGGGACCCGAGCGGGTCCCCGGGCAGTTCACCCTGGTCCTGCACACCCACCTGCCGTGGCTGGCCCATCACGGCCGCTGGCCCGTCGGCGAGGAATGGCTCTACCAATCGTGGTCGGCGGCCTACCTCCCGCTGATGCGGGTCCTGCGCACGCTGGCTGCCGAAGGCCGCCGCGGGGTGCTCACGCTGGGCATGACGCCGGTGGTGACCGCCCAGCTCGACGATCCTTACTGCCTGGACGGCATGCACCGCTGGCTGGCCAACTGGCAGCTGCGCGCCCTGGAGGCCGCCACCCTGCGCACCCCGACCGGCGCGGAACCCGGTACGGCCACCACCCCGGAAGCGTTGCGCGAGTTCGGCATTCGGGAGTACGACGAAGCCGAGCGGGCGATCGAGGAGTTCGGCACACTCTGGCGGCACGGCGCCAGCCCGCTCCTGCGCGAGCTGATCGACGCCGGCACCGTCGAGCTGCTGGGCGGCCCGCTGGCCCATCCGTTCCAGCCACTGCTCAATCCCCGGTTGCGCGAGTTCGCGCTACGCGAGGGGCTTGCCGACGCCGGCCAGCGCTTCGCCCACACACCGAGGGGCATCTGGGCGCCCGAATGTGCTTACGCCCCAGGTATGGAGCACGACTACGCCGCCGCAGGCGTCGGACACTTCATGGTCGACGGACCCTCGCTGCACGGCGACACCGCGCTGGGCCGGCCGGTCGGGTCGACGAATGTGGTGGCGTTCGGCCGCGACCTTCAGGTCAGCTACCGGGTGTGGTCGCCGAAGTCGGGCTATCCCGGACATGCCGCCTACCGCGACTTCCACACCTACGACCACCTCACCGGGCTCAAGCCCGCCCGGGTCACCGGCCGCAACGTGGACTCAGATGCCAAGGCGCCGTACGATCCTCAGCGCGCCGACAAGGCGATCGACGCCCACGTCGCCGATTTCGTCGGTGTCGTGCGTCAGCGGCTGATCTCGGAGTCGGAGCGCATCGGCAGGCCCGCACATGTGGTGGCCGCGTTCGACACCGAGCTGTTCGGGCACTGGTGGTACGAGGGACCGATCTGGCTGGAGCGCCTGCTGCGCGCGCTCCCCGAAGCCGGTGTCCAGGTCGGCACCCTGAACGACGCACTGTCGGGCGGGTTCGTGGGCGCACCCGTCGAATTACCGCCCAGCTCATGGGGATCCGGCAAGGACTGGCAGGTATGGTCCGGTGAGCAGGTAGCCGATCTGGTCCAGCTCAACACCGAGGTCGTCGACACCGCACTGGCGACGGTCGACAAGGCACTGGCCCACAGCGCCCCCAGCCGGGATTCCGTCGCCGACCAGATCCTGCGCGAGACACTGTTGACGGTGTCCAGCGACTGGCCGTTCATGGTCAGCAAGGATTCCGCGGCCGACTACGCGCGCTACCGCGCCCATCTGCACGCGCACGCCGCCCGGGAGATCTCCGACGCGCTGGCGTCGGGGCGCCGCGACGCGGCCGAACGTCTGGCCGCCGGGTGGAACCGCGCCGACGGGTTGTTCGGCGCTCTCGATGCGAGGCGGCTGCCGTGAAGATCCTGATGGTGTCGTGGGAGTACCCGCCGGTGATCATCGGCGGCCTCGGCCGCCACGTCTACCAGCTGGCGACCGCGCTGGCCGCCGACGGACACGATGTGGTGGTGCTCTCGCGCAGGCCGTCGGGCACCGATCCCAGCACCCATCCCACCACCGACGAGATCCACGAGGGCGTGCGGGTGATCGCCGCCGCTCAGGACCCGCACGAGTTCGACTTCGGCCGCGACCTGATGGCCTGGACGCTGGCCATGGGTCACGCCATGACGCGCGCCGGGCTGACCCTGCACGCCAAGGGCTGGCAGCCCGACGTCGTACACGCCCACGACTGGCTGGTCGCCCACCCGGCGATCGCGCTTGCCGAATTATTCGATGTGCCAATGGTTTCCACCGTGCATGCCACCGAGGCCGGGCGGCACTCCGGCTGGGTGTCCGGACAGATCAGCCGCCAGGTGCACGCCGTGGAGTCGTGGTTCGTCCGCGAGTCCGATTCGCTGATCGCCTGCTCGGCGTCGATGTCGGACGAGATCTCCGACCTGTTCGGCCCCGACCTTGGCGAGATCGTCGTCATCCGCAACGGAATCGATTCGAGCCGTTGGCCGTTCGCTCCTCGCCGGGCCCGCACCGGACCGCCGGAGCTGTTGTACATCGGCCGGCTGGAATACGAGAAGGGCGTGCACGAGGCGATCGCGGCGCTCCCCCGGATCCGGCGCACCCACCCCGGCACCACGCTGACGATCGCCGGTGACGGCACCCAGCAGGACTGGCTGGTCGAGGTGGCACGAAAGCACAAGGTGCTCAAGGCGGTTCGCTTCGCCGGCCGGGTGGACCACGACAAGCTGCTGCACCTGTTGCACCAGACCGACGCCGCAGTGTTGCCCAGCCACTACGAACCGTTCGGCATCGCCGCCCTCGAAGCGGCCGCGGCAGGCGCACCGCTGGTCACCTCCAACGTGGGCGGACTCGGCGAGGCCGTCATCGACGGCGAGACCGGGGTGTCCTTCCCACCGCGCGATGTCGCGGCGCTGGCCGACGCGGTGCGCCGCGTCCTCGACGATCCTGTTGCCGCACAACAGCGGGCGACCGCGGCACGGGCCCGGCTGACATCGGATTTCGATTGGCACACCGTGGCCGCCGAGACCGCGCAGGTCTATCTGGCCGCCAAGCGCCACGAACGCGATCCGCTTCCCCGCCGGCCGATCATCGAGCACGCCCTGCCGGGGCGCTCATAGTTCGACCGAGTCGTTCGCTATCGACTGGTAGTCAGGGCGTCCAGATCAGCAGGTCCTGCATGCCGTTGTTCATGGTGACCGTGGTCGGGGGCGGTCCGGTGACGTCGAAGTGGATCTTGCCCGTCGCCGTCGCGCCCGGCGGGATGGTGGCGCCGCTGATATTGGACGGGGCGGCGACCATCCACAACACTCGGTAGGCCGCCTGGTTGGGAGCGACGGCATTGAACTGCGAAATGGCCGGTGTAACCGGACCATTCACGGCGTTCACGGTGGCCGTCGCCTCCCAGAGCTGACCGGCGACCGGGTAGCCGGGCATCACGTCATTGGAGGGTTTGAGGCCGCTGACCGTCCAGGTCAAGGAAACCTGGCCAACACTGTCGGTCATCGTCAGCGCGCTACCCAGCTTGCCGACGATGGGATAGTTGGCCGCTGCCGAAAACGGCGCGGCCGCCAGCACGATGAGCATGCTCACCGCGGTGGCCAGTACTGTCTTGATGATTCTGGAGATCGTCACAGGGCCCTCCCCGAGGAGACGTGAATGGACGCCTCTGAGCAAAATAGAGGCAACCATGGCATAACTCCAGACGAACGCCCGACCATAGTGCCCAAAGGCCTGCCCTCTGGGGCCCTAAGCCTCTAGACGAGAAGCCTTCTTACGCTCAATATCCGCCAGCGCTGCGGCCAGCTCAGCGCGCTGGGCGGCTGAGGTGTCCCAGGCAAGTTTGCGGTTCTTGACGACCTTGGCCGGCGAGCCGACGGCGATCGAGAAATCCGGGATGTCGCCCTTGACCACGGCATGGGCTCCCAATACGCAGCCGCGCCCGATCGTGGTGCCCCGCAGCACGGTCACCTTGGCCGCGATCCACGTGTCTGGGCCGATGCGTACCGGGCCCTTGACGATGCCCTGGTCCTTGATCGGCATCTCGATGTTGTCCATCTTGTGGTCGAAGTCGCAGACGTAGCACCAGTCGGCCATCAGCGCCGAGTCACCCAGCTCGATGTCCAGGTAGCAGTTGATGACGTTGTCGCGGCCCAGCACCACCTTGTCGCCGAAGCGCAGCGAGCCCTCGTGGGCGCGGATCGTGTTCTTGTCGCCGATGTGCACCCAGCGGCCGATCTCCAGCTGCGCCAGCTCCGGCGTGGCGTGGATCTCGACGTTCTTGCCGAGGAACACCATGCCGCGCGTGATGATGTGCGGGTTGGCCAGCTTGAACTTCAGCAGCCGCCAGTAGCGCACCAGGTACCAGGGCGTATACGCCTTATTGGCGATGACCCAGCGCAGCGAGTCCTTGGTCAGGAACTTGGCCTGGCGCGGATCACGCAGGCGCGAGCCTACCCACCGCTTGTGGATCGGCGAACCCCACATCGACGTCATGGGCTGAGAGCCTAACGCCAGCAGCGGCACGGGTTACCCTCGCCTGTACTGTCCGGTTCTTCGATGACGTGATGGAAAGGTGGCACGGGTGCTGCGGCGATTGCTGGCGTCGGCGTCGGCCGCGTTGGCCGTGACCGGCTTGGCCGGGTGCGGCAACACCGACTCCTGGGTCGACTCCACTGCTGCGCACGGCTGGTCCGCCCAATACGGCGATGCCGCCAACAGCAGCTACACCGCCACCGGCGGGGCGTCGGCGCTGCGGCTGAAATGGAGCCGGTCGGTCAAGGGTGAGCTGGGTGCCGGAGCCGCACTGGGCGATATCGGCTACCTCGCGGTGAACGGCCAGACCGCCGGCGGCTGTTCGCTGATGGTGTGGGAGAACGACAACAACGGCAGGCAACGCTGGTGCATCCGCCAGGCGCTCGGTGGCGGCTTCGCCAGCCCGCTGTTCGACCAGTTCGACAATCTGTTCATCGGCCAGCCCGGCGCGATGCAAGCCTACCCGCCAACGCAGTGGATCCGCTGGCGCCAGAACGTCATCGGAATGCCCACCACCGCAAGGTTTCTCGGTGGCGGCCAGCTCTTGGTGGTCACCCACCTCGGCCAGGTGCTGGTCTTCGACTCGCATCGCGGCGACGTGACCGGGGCCCCGCTCGACCTCGTCGAGGGACTCGATCCGACCGATTCCACCCGCGGGCTGACCGACTGCGCCCACGCCCTGGCTGGATGCCCGGTGTCCGCACCGCCGACCTACGCCACAGCTACCCGCATGATCGTGGTGAGCCTGTGGCAGCCGGGCGCCAAGGCTTCGACGCTCGTCGGCCTGCAGTACCACCCCGGCCAGACCCCACTGCTCACCAAGGAGTGGACCACCGACGCCATCGCCGCCGGCGTGCTGGCCGCGCCGGTGTCCTCTGCCGACGGCACCACGGTGTACGTCACCGGACGCGACCAAAAGCTGTGGGCACTGAACATCTCCGATGGCAAGGTGAAATGGTCTGTGCCACTGGACTTTCTGCCGCAGACCCCGCCGTCGGTGTCACCGGACGGACTGATCGTCGTCGGCGGTGGCCCGAACACCCACCTGGTCGCGCTCAAGGACTCGGGCAACCACGCTGACATCGCCTGGCGCCGTGACGACGTCACCCCGCTGAGCTCATCGAGTCAGGCGGGCCCGGTGGGCTACACGGTGGTCGCCAGCCCGCCGTCGGGGTTTTCGTTGCTGGTGTTCGATCCCGCCAACGGCCGCACCCTCAACAGCTACCCCCTCCCGGAGGCCGACGGCTTCCCAGTGGGGGTGTCAGTGGGTCAGGACCGCCGAGTGGTGGTGGCCACCAGTGCCGGCCAGCTGTACAGCTTCGATCCCGCTTAGTTCAATTGCAGCGGCGGTAGCGCCGCGCGCGGCACCGACGCCGACGTGGCCCCGGCATCCGACGGCAGCAATTCCCCCTGGCTGAAGAAGAAGACCACCGCGTCGTCGGTGACGGCGAAGTTCTGATAGTGCGACGGGTCGAGCCCGTCGCTGGTGGCGATGACGCCGGTCAGCCCGGTCTGACGCTCCAGATCCCGTTGTACGATGGGGAATATCGCGTTGACGGCCTTGGCATCCGGTGCGAACAGGGTGTCGAAGGTGACCGGTTTCTTGTGCGCCACATCGTAGTTGAAGGTTTTGTACCAGGTCGTCGGGTGCGCGCCACCGATGTCCTGAAACAGCTTGAGCACCACACTCTGGGTGCCGCCGGTGGGTGGCCCTGAGGCGAATGACTGTGTGGTGACATCCATTTCGTAGGGCATGCTGCGCACCGCCGGCATCTGCGCGACATTGGTGAATCCGTCGCGGTTCTGCGTCACGTAATCGATGACGGCCTGCTCGTCGGCGTAGTTGGTGGGAAACCGCAAATCCATCGTGTAGCTGGCCGCGCTGCTGTGCACGTAGCAGACGTTGTCGCCTTCGACGGCACCGCCGAGCGCCGTGCAGTCCGTCTGCGCGCCAGCGATCGCGATGTCGTGCTCGCCCAGCAGAACGCCCGCTGCCAGCAGTGCGGTCAGGGTGAGAATGCGCATTCGTCGATCGTCCTCGCGCTGTGAAGACGGCACTGGCGCCGTCGCCGCCAGCGTACCCGCGCCTAGCGCACTGCGGCGGCGGGTCGGCACAGGAACGCAGAAGTGCGTTCGCCTGGGCCCGAGCCGATCCGGGTGATCACCAGCGATAGTGATGAACCTCCTTTTGGGCGCAGCCGCCGCCGCAATGCGTCGGGGTCGACGTCGACGCCGCGCACCAGGATCTCCAGCTGTCCGCAGTCATGCTGCGCGAGCGCGTGCCGCAACACCTTTTCCCGCAGCGGCAGTTCGTCGAGCACCTCGAATCCGCGAACTCCGGCGGGCACGTGATCGCCACTGAGATAGGCGATATCGGGGTCGAGCTGCCACAGTCCGTGCCGGGCGGCGTAGTGCCGGACCAACCCGGCGCGCACGATCGCCCCGTCAGGGTCCACGATCCACCGACCGGCGGGGCCGGCCGGGCAGTCGTCGGGGTCGGCGTCGGTGACGACTTCGTCGCGGTCCAGTACGCAGGCCCGGCGGCGCACTCCCGGTTCGGCCAGCTCGGGCGACCACAGGCAGGCCTCCCGCACCGAACCACCGGCCGAGGTCACCTCGATCTCGCCGTCGAAGCCCAGTTGGCGGACGGCGTCGAAATCGATTCCCGGCGCGCATTTCACCACGGTCGGCCGCCCGCGATAGACGTCGAGCAGCCCGTCCAGCGGCGGCACATAGGCGCGCGGGTCGAAGCGGCGTCGCCCACCGGATCGGCGAGCCGGATCGAGCAGCACCACCGCATCGCGGCTGACCGGGTGCAGTGCGTCGGCGCGGCATAGCGCCACGTCGGGCACGTTGTGGTGGGCCATGGCGAGCCGGACCTCGTCGATATCGGTGCCGATGACGACGGCCGCGGTCGAGCGCAGAGCCGCCAGTTCGGTGCCGATCGAGCAGGTCGCATCGTGCACCACCGCACCGGCCAAGCGGGCGGCCCGATGCCGCGCCACCGGTGCCGCGGTGGCCTGCTGCAGCGCGTCGTCGGTGAACAGCCACCCCGAGACGTCGCCCAGCTCGCCGAGCTTGGTGACGGCCTTACGGCGCAACAGGGTGGTTTCGATCAGGGCGGTGCCGCGCTCGGCGAACCGGTCGCGGATGGCGGCCACATCGGCCAGCCGACTGGCGTCGGTCAGTGGATAGCGGGCGATCTCGGCCAGCGCCGCCGCACCGGCGTCACTGGTGAGGTAGGTGACGTCGTCTCGCCCGAAGGTCAGGACGGTTTAACCCCGGTGATCATGACGTTGTAGTACCAGCCCTTAGGCACGACCTGCCGCCAGATGTTGTCATCGACCCAGCTCAGCCCGATCCAGCTGTTGAACGCGAACTTCGCGTAGCCCCAGCCGAGCTTGCCGGGCGGGATGGCGGCCTCGAAGGTGCGCAGCGGCCAGCCCAGCATCGCAGCGGTGAACTCCGTGGTGGACGTCGAGACGTCGACCGCTCCGGCGCTGCGGGCCATCCGCTCGAGGTCGTCCGGGTCGAAGGTGTGCAGGTCGACGACCGCCTCCAGCGCCGCGGCGCGCGACGATTCGTCGAGTTCGGCCTGTGGCCGCCGCCAGCCCTCCAGGCCGGGCAGCTTGGTGACGTTGGTGGCCACCCGCCAGGTCAGCGTCGACAGCGACCGCGCGTAGGTGTTACCGACGCTGGTGGGCTCGCCGGCGAATACGAATCGGCCACCGGGTTTGAGCACCCGGACCACCTCGCGCAGCGACTTCTCGACGTCGGGGATGTGGTGCAGGACGGCGTGACCGACGACGAGGTCGAACGTGTCGTCCTCGTACGGAACGCCTTCGGCATCGGCGACCCGGCCATCGATGTCCAGGCCCAGGTTCTCGCCGTTGCGGGTGGCGACCTTGACCATGCCGGGCGACAGGTCGGTCACCGAGCCGCGCCGGGCCACCCCGGCCTGGATCAGGTTGAGCAGGAAGAAACCGCTGCCGCACCCCAGCTCCAGCGCCCGGTCGTAGGGCAGCTCACGCAGTTCCTCCGGCGGCACGGTGGCGTCGAACAGGTTGCGGGCGTAATCCACGCAGCGCTTGTCGTACGAGATCGACCACTTGTCGTCGTAGGTCTCGGCCTCCCAGTCGTGATACAAAATCTGGGCCAGCTTGGTGTCCTTCAACGCCGCTTCCACCTGCTCCGCGGTGGCGTGAGGTTGAGGGGTGGGGTCGATCGTGGTCATGCAGGGCAGCCTAACGGCTATCGCCCGCGGCGAAGACCTCACCGTAGCGTTGCGCCTGCTCACCGGCATCGAGCCGGCCGTCGATCAGCGCCTTGGCACCGGCCAGCGCACTCGGTGCGGCGTCCACGAAGCGGCCGGCCCACACCGCGGCGGCATCGAAGACGTGATCGGGGGCCACCATCTCGTCGATCAGCCCGTGCACCAGCGCTTCCTTGGCGTCGACGAACCGGCCGCTGAACGCCAGATCCTTGGCCCGCGCCGGCCCGACCGCACGGGCCAGCCGCTGCGCCCCACCGCCCCCGGGGACCAGGCCGGCCAGGATCTCGGTGGCGCCCAGCTTGACGTTGTCGCCGCTGACCCGCCAGTCGGCGGCCAGCGCCAGACTCAGCCCGGTGCCGAGGGCATAGCCGGTGATGGCGGCGACCGTCGGTTTCGGGATCGCGGCGACCGCGTCGATGGCCTCGCGGCGCAGCAGATCGGCGGCCTCGGCTTCGGCGCGATTCAGCGTGCGCAGCTCCGGAACGTCGTCACCGACGGAGAAAATTTCGTGCCCGCCGAACAGGATTACGGTGGCGATGTCGGCGCGCTCGGCCACCTCAGCCGTCGCCGAGATCAGCTCCCGGTAGGTCTGCCGGGTCAGCGCGTTGGTCGGCGGGCGCGACACCAGCAGCACCCCGACACCGGGATGCTGCTCGCCGACGTGGATGCTGACAAACTCGCGCATGTCAGTCCCCGCCGTAGCCCTGCGGGGCACGGCGGTTGCGGGCCTCGTTGTAGCGGTCGCTGTTGAAGAACTCGATCTCCCAATTACCTCCGTGGACAGCAAGATTGGGCTGCACAGCGACAATCTGACGATCCAGGGCCAGCACCTCGCCGACGGTGCGCCCGGCCAGCGAGTCCAGCTGGGTCCAGGTCGGGGGCAGCAGGAAACTGCGCGCCTCGGCGAAATCCTCGAGCGCCGCTTCGGGGCTGGTCCACGCCGCGTGCTCGGATTCGGTGTTGTGCCCGTCGGCGCGCTGGCCGTCGGGCAGTGCGCCGACGAAGAAGTAGGTGTCGTAGCGGCGGGTGCGCTCCTCTTCGGGGGTCACCCAGTTGGCCCACGGCCGCAGCAGGTCAGCCCGCAGCACCAGGTTTTCCCTTCGCAGGAATTCGGAGAACGACAGGCTGCGGTCAACCAGGGCCGCGCGGACGTCGCCGTAGATCGAGGCGTCGGCGACGATGCCGTCGGGATCGTCGGCAGGTCCGGCGAACAGCACGCCGGATTCCTCGAACGTCTCGCGTGCCGCGGCGCACACCAGTGCTTCGGCGAGGTCCTCGGAGATGCCGAACCGCTGCGCCCACCAGTCCGGTGCGGGGCCATACCAGGCGGTATCGGAGTTGCGGTCACGGTCGTCGACCCCACCGCCGGGGAACACCATCACGCCGCCGGCGAACTCCATCGCGCGGTGCCGGCGCATGAGAAAGACCTCGACACCGTCCTGCGCGGTGTCCCTGATCAACATGACCGTCGCCGCAGGACGGATCGGCAGCGGTTCGGGTTTGTCCTCGCTCACAAGCGCCTCCTGTGGGCCGCGCGACTGCGCACGCGCCGGGCGAAGTAGCGGCCGTCGATAGTGTCCAGCGCGATCGATTGCCCGAACGCCGTGGACAGGTTCTCCGCTGTCAGCGTGTCATGCAGCAGCCCGCCGGCCACCACCTGGCCCTCGGACAGGATCAGGGCGTGACTGAAGCCGGGCGGGATCTCCTCGACGTGGTGGGTGACCAGAACCAGCGCAGGCGCATCGGCGTCGGCGGCCAGATCGCCAAGCCGGGACACCAGCTCCTCACGGCCGCCGAGGTCTAGACCGGCGGCGGGTTCGTCGAGCAGCAGCAGCTCGGGATCGGTCATCAGCGAGCGCGCGATCAGCACCCGCTTGCGTTCGCCCTCGGAGAGGGTGCCATAGGTCCGTTCGGCCAGGTGTTCGGCGCCGACGCTTTCCAGCGTGTCGACGGCCCGGGCGTAGTCGACGTCCTCGTAGGTCTCCCGCCAGCGGCCCAGCACTGCGTAGCCGGCCGAGACGACGAGATCGCGAACCACTTCGTCGTCGGGTACCCGCTGCGAGAGGGCCGAGCTGCTCAGCCCGACCCGCTGGCGCAACTCGGCCATGTCGGTGCGGCCCAGTCGCTCGCCGAGCACGTGGGCGGTGCCGGACGACGGATGCTCCATGGCGGCCGCGATCCGCAGCAGCGAGGTCTTGCCCGCGCCATTCGGGCCGATCACCACCCAGCGTTCGTCGAGTTCGACCTGCCAGGTGACCGGTCCGACCAGGACCTGTCCCCCACGGCGCAGCGATACTCTCCGGAAGTCGATCAGCAGGTCGGGGTCGACCTCGTCTGCGGCGTCGGGCACTGCACCATCGTGCCGCATTCGTCTCGGTCCGCACGTGTGGGGTCGTTGCGATTTCGGGTGTGTCCGAGGATGTGTCCCCAGCCGCTGACAGCCAGGATCGGCTTGGGTGTCAGTCGCAGCACGAGTTGCACCATGGGTCCGATCCCGAACGCGTATATGACGGTCCCGACGCCGACGCTTCCGCCGAGCAGCCAGCCCGCGGTCAACACGGTGGCCTCGATCGCGGTACGCACCAGCCGCACCGAAATGCCGGTCCGCGCAACCAATCCCGTCATCAGCCCGTCGCGGGGGCCGGGCCCGAGTCCCGCACCCACGTACAGCACGGTGGCCACGGCGTTGAGAACGACCGCCGCGAGCATCATGGCGATGCGGACAGGCATCGATTCCGGGGCGGCCAGCACGGCCAGACCGGCATCGACGGTGACCGCGATGACGATGACGTTGGCGACGGTGCCGATGCCGGGCTTGTTCCGCAATGGAATCCAGGCCAGCAGCACGACGACGCCGACCACCGCAGAGGCCACCCCGATGGACATCGGTGTGTGCCGGGTCAGGCCCTGGTGGAACACATCCCACGGGTCCAGGCCCAATCCGGCACGCACCATCATGGCCATCGAGAAGCCGTAGCAGGCCAGTCCGACCAGCAAGGCGATCCCGCGCAGCGTCGGCTTCACCGGTGGTCGGAGAACCGGACGCGCAGGGCGTCCAGATCACCGCGCAGCCGGCGGACATCGGCGTCAGCCTCATCCCCTGCGGACCACCCGGACGTTGTCGGATTCCACGGCCCGTGATTGGCGTCAAGCAACGCCGACAGCCGGTGGGCCACTCGGGAGAACCAGTTACTCATGACAGACATGTTTCCGTTCGACTGGCTTGCCGTTCAATAGCCAGTTAGCACATACTGGCATCCAAATGGCGACATCTATGGCTTCTAGAGCGCTCGATCCAGACCTGTTGGCCCGCGAATTGGGCAACTGGCGTACCTCCAGCCGCAGTGGACCTACGTATCAGGCGCTCGCCGACGGCCTGCGGATGCTGATCGTCGACGGCCGGCTGCCAGTCGGGTCGCGCCTGCCCAGCGAGCGCGTGCTGGCCGATGTGTTGCGCGTTTCCCGCACCACGATCACCGCCGCGTACGCCGACCTGGGTGACACCGGTTACCTGCATGCCCGCCGCGGCGCGCGCAGCACGATCGCACTGCCCCGCACACCGGTGGTCGCACCCGATGACGTACCGGCCGCCATCAACTTGGCCGCCGCAGCCCTGGCCGCGCCGGCCAGCGCGGTGCAGGAGGCGTTCACCGAGGCGGCCCGTCAGTCCGCGTCGTATCTTCAGCACACCGGTCATGACATGCACGGGGTGCTGGCCTTTCGTACCGCGATCGCCGAACGTTATTGCGCCAGAGGGCTTCCCACCACCGCCGACCAGATCATGGTGACCAGTGGCGCGCAGCACGCGATCGCGCTGATCGTGACGACCTATGTTCAGCCCGGCGACCGAGTCCTTGTCGAACAACCCACCTATCACGGCGTGCTCACCGCGATCGCGACAGCGGGAGCCCGGCCGGTGCCTGTCGCGATGACAAGGGAGGGCTGGGAACTCGACGCCGTGCACGCCGCCGTGCGCCAACTCGCTCCGACTCTGGCCTATCTGGTGCCTGACAACCACAATCCAACAGGGTTCTCGATGCCCGCTGTCGATCGCAAGCGATTATCCGACATCATCGCCGAGACCCGCACGCGCACAGTCATCGACGAGACGTTGACCGATGTCTGGCTCGACGAGCCGGTGCCCCCGCCGGTGGCCGCGTCGATGAGCTCACGCAGCGACCTCGTGATCACGATCGGTTCGATGTCGAAGTCGTTCTGGGGCGGGATGCGCATCGGCTGGATCCGGGCCGAGCCGAACGTTCTGGCGACTATCCGGGCGGTTCGTCCGTCCATCGACTTGGGCACGTCGGTGATCGAACAACTAGCTGCCGCATGGCTTCTCACCGAACGAGCCGACGACGTGCTGCCCGAACGCCGGGAGATCCTGCGTGGCCGCCGCGCGCTACTGCTCGACCTGATCGCCGAGCACCTGCCGGACTGGCGACCACTGCCCGGCACGGGTGGCATGTCGATGTGGGTGCAACTGCCCGCCCCGGTCAGCTCGGCGATGTGCGCATCGGCATCGCGGCTCGGTGTCGAGTTGCCCCCGGGACCACGCTTCGGCGTCGACGGCACGCTGGAGCGATTCGTCCGAATTCCGTTCGCGCTGCCCGAAGAAGAGCTGACGCAGGCCATCGAACTGCTCGGCCGGGCCTGGCGCAGCATCACCGGATCGGCCGCGCCCGAGGCCAGGGCGGTCGTGATCTAGCGTCGAGTGTGGGCCTCGTGCACGCATTTTCGTGATTTCGCGTGCACAGGGCCCACAGTCGCCGTCACTCCGGCGGGATCTCCACCCGGCGCAGCATGCCGTCGACGGCGTCGGCTGCCTCGATCTCGGCGCGGGTGATGCCCAGGATGAACAGCACGGTGTCCAGGTAGGGGTGGCTCAGCGACGCGTCGGCGACCTCGCGCAGCGCGGGCTTGGCGTTGAAGGCCACGCCAAGGCCGGCGGCGGCCAGCATGTCGATGTCGTTGGCGCCGTCCCCGACGGCCACCGTCTGATCCATCGGCACCCCGGCTTGGCGCGCGAAATCCCTCAGCGCCTTGGCTTTACCGGCCCGGTCGACAACCTCACCGATTACCCGGCCGGTCAACTTGCCGTCGACGATCTCCAGTTCGTTGGCCGCCACGAAGTCCAGCATCAGTTCGTGCGCCAGCGGATCGATGACCTGGCGGAAGCCGCCGGACACCACACCGCAGTGAAAACCCAAGCGGCGCAACGTACGAATCGTGGTACGCGCCCCAGGGGTGAGCTCGATCTGGTCGGCGACCTCGTCGACCACTTCCGCGGGCAGGCCGGCCAGGGTGGCGACGCGGCGGTGCAGTGACTCCGCGAAGTCCAGCTCGCCGCGCATGGCCGCCTCGGTGATCGCGGCGACGGCTTCACCGGCGCCGGCGTGCTCGGCCAGCATCTCGATGACCTCGCCCTGGATCAGGGTCGAGTCGACGTCGAACACGATGAGCCGCTTGGCCCGACGCTCCAGGCTGTAGTTCTCGACGGCGATATCCAGACCTTGCTCGGCGGCCACCCGGGCCAGCACCGTCTGCAGTTCGCCGCTGACGCCGGCGGGCACCGACACCCGAAGCTCCAACCCCGTCACCGGGTAATCGGAGACGCCGCGGATGAAGTCGATGTTGACCCCGAGTGCGGCGGCGCCACGGGCCACCACCCCGAATGCCGCCGCGGTGATGGGCCGCCCGAGCACCACGATGGTGTGTGTGGACGGCTCGCGGATGATCGGCAGGTCGTCGCTGCGCTCGATCGTGACGTCGAGCCCTACGCGATGGATGGCATCGGTGACGTCGTCACGCAATTGGGCACCGTCGGCCACATCGGCGCTGCCGGAGACCAGCACTCCCAGCGTCAGCCGCCCACGGATCACCACCTGCTCGACGTTGAGCAGATCCACCTCATGGCGGGCCAGCACTTCGAAGAGCGCTGAGGTAACCCCAGGCTGGTCGATACCGGTGACGGTGATCAGCACCGACACCTTGGACATGGTCATACCTGAAAGGTTGCGTATCCCGCGTTAGGTACGGACGTGCTCGTCATCGAGTCGCGTCACGTCACCGTCATCGGGACCGTGCGCCCGACCGACGTGAGCCTCCGCACGCATCCGCTCGATCATGTGCGGGTAGTGCAGCTCGAAAGCGGGCCGCTCCGAACGGATCCGGGGCAGCTCGGTGAAGTTGTGCCGCGGCGGCGGGCACGAGGTCGCCCACTCCAGCGAGTTGCCGTAGCCCCACGGATCGTCGACGGTGACGATCTCGCCGTAGCGCCAGCTCTTGAAGATGTTCCAGACGAACGGGATCATCGACACACCGAGGATGAACGCGCCGATCGTCGACACGATGTTCAGCGTCTCGAAACCGTCGGATGGCAGGTAGTCGGCGTAGCGGCGGGGCATGCCCTCGTCACCCAGCCAGTGCTGCACCAGGAACGTGGTGTGGAAGCCGATGAAGGTCAGCCAGAAGTGCAGTTTGCCAAGACGCTCGTCGAGCAGGCGGCCAGTCATTTTCGGGAACCAGAAGTAGATGCCGGCGTAGGTCGCGAACACGATGGTGCCGAACAGCACATAGTGGAAGTGCGCGATCACGAAGTAGCTGTCGCTGACGTGGAAGTCGATCGGCGGGCTGGCCAGCAGCACGCCGGACAGGCCACCGAGCAGGAACGTCACCAGGAAGCCGATCGAGAACAGCATCGGCGTCTCGAATGTCAGCCGGCCCTTCCACATCGTGCCGATCCAGTTGAAGAACTTGATGCCGGTGGGCACCGCGATCAGGAACGTCATGAAGCTGAAGAACGGCAGCAGCACCGCACCCGTGACGTACATGTGGTGGGCCCACACCGCCACCGACAGCGCCGCGATGCTGATCGTGGCGTAGATCAGGGTGGTGTAGCCGAAGATCGGCTTCCGGGAGAACACCGGGAAGATCTCCGAGACGATGCCGAAGAACGGCAGCGCGATGATGTACACCTCGGGGTGCCCGAAGAACCAGAACAGGTGCTGGAACAGCATGGTTCCGCCGTTGGCGGGGTCATAGATGTGCGCGCCGAGGTGGCGGTCGGCCGCCAGGCCGAAGAGCGCGGCGGTCAGCAGCGGGAAGGCCACCAGCACCAGGATCGACGTGACGAAGATGTTCCAGGTGAAGATCGGCATCCGGAACATGGTCATGCCAGGGGCGCGCATGCAGACCACGGTGGTGATCATGTTGACGCCACCGAGGATGGTGCCCAGGCCACCGACGGCCAGGCCGAGGATCCACAGGTCACCGCCGGCGCCGGGGCTGTGCATGGCATCCGACAGCGGGGTGTAGGCCGTCCAGCCGAAGTCGGCGGCACCGCCCGGGGTGATGAAGCCGGCCAGCGCGATCATCGCGCCGAAGATGAACAGCCAGAACGACAGCGCGTTCAGCCGGGGGAAGGCGACGTCGGGGGCGCCGATCTGCAGCGGCAGCACCAGGTTGGCGAACCCGAACACGATCGGCGTCGCGTAGAAGAGCAGCATCGCCGTGCCGTGCATGGTGAACAGCTGGTTGTACTGCTCGTTCGACAGGAACTGCAGGCCCGGTACGGCCAACTCGGCGCGGATGAACAGCGCCATCAACCCGCCGAGGAAGAAGAAGATGAAGCAGGCGACGCAGTACATGATGCCGATCAACTTGTGATCGGTGGTGGTCACCAGCTTGTAGATCAGATTGCCCTTGGGACCCATCCGTGCAGGCATGGGCCGAGTGGCCTCGAGTTCTTCCCGCGAAGGCACTACGGCAGTCAACGGTCCTCCAAAATCAGTTAGCGCACCCGAGAACGTGTAGTTGATCCTAGCCGCCCGACGCCGCCGATGGGCTGTGGGTCCTACATTCTGTCGTATTCGATTCCGCGAGGGCCTGCCGCGCAGCTCAGCGGCCGTGCCGCGGTCAGATGTTACCGTCGGCGTCGTGCTGATCGGCGGTAAGCGTTCGGGTGTCGTGGTGGCGGCCGGAGCGGTGCTCACAGCGGTCGCCATGACGGTCGTCAGCGGATGCTCAGGTTCAGCCAAGAATCCGCCCCCGCCGGGAGCGGGCAGCCTCGTCACGAGCACCACCAAGATCGCCGGTGCCGGCGTGCTGGGCAATCAGCGCAGGCCTGACGAATCGTGTGCGCCCGAGCCGGCCCGTCTCGATCCGGGGGCGCCCGACCCGCAGCGCATCGTGGTGCTGGCCGGTGACGAGCTCGACGCGCTGTGCGCCCTGGGTCTGCAGTCGCGGATCGTGGCGGCCGCGCTGCCCGACGGATCGGCCGGCCAGCCGTCGTATCTGGGCACCGTCATCCACAACGTGCCCGGCGCCGGGACCCGCAGCGCACCCGATCTGGCCGCGATCGCGGCCGCCAAGCCGGACCTCATCCTGGGCTCGCAGGCGCTGACCCCGCAGTCGCACGACGCACTGGCCGCCATCGCGCCGACGGTGTTCACCGACGCACCAGGCGCCAAGTGGCAGGACAACCTGCGCACGACGGGGGCCGCGACCGGCCGGGCCGGCGCCGCGGGCGATCTGGTCGGTGATTTCACCGAGCTGGCCAAGCAGAAGGGCATCGCGAACGACGCCCCGCACTTCCAGGCCTCCATCGTCCAGTTCACCGACACCACGATGCGGGTGTACGGCGCCGAGAATTTCCCCGCCTCGGTGTTGGCCGATGTCGGGGTGGATCGCCCTGCTGCACAACGGTTTACCGACAAGCCGTATGTCGAGATCGGGATCTCCGACGCCGACCTGGACCGCTCGCCGGACCTGTCGGCCGCCGACGGCGACATCCTGTATCTGTCGTTCGCGTCGCAGGCGGCCAAGGACCGCGCGCCCGCGGTGCTGGACAGCCCGGCGTGGCGCAAGCTGTCGGCCAACCGCGACAACCGGGTCTTCGTCGTCAACAACGAGGTGTGGCAGACCGGCCAGGGCATCGTCGCCGCGCGCGGGATTCTGGACGACCTCCGTTGGCTCAACGCCCCGATCAACTAACGCTGCGGGTAATCTTCGCCACGTGTTCCATGTGCTGACGATCACCTACGAGAAGCCGCTCGACGTCGTCGACCAGACCCGGCCCGCCCATCTGGCCTTCCTGAACGACGAGGTCGCCGCGGGGCGCCTGCTGCTGGCCGGCCGTCTGGACGACGGCACCGGCGGCGTCCTGATCACCGCGGATATCAGCGTCGAGGACGCGCAGAGCATCATCGACCGCGACCCGTACACGCTGGCCGGCGTCGTCAGCTATCAGCGGGCGTCCTTCAACGGCGGAATTCGCGCAGCCGGGTTATAAATCTCTCAAGCGGGATTAGGCACCCGCGGCACTCGGTTGTTCCTTTTGGTCGCAGCGTCGCGACACCACATATGACCAAAACGCTGAATTGATCAGTGCTGCCTAAAACGCGAACTCAAGGAATTACGAATGAGCACAGCCACCGCTTATGCCGCCACATCCGCGACGGATCCGCTGGCCAAGACCACCATCACCCGCCGCGACGTCGGCCCGAACGACGTCAAGCTCGACATCCACTTCGCGGGCATCTGTCACTCCGACATCCACACCGTGCGCGGTGAGTGGGGTGATGTCGAGTACCCGATGGTGCCCGGTCACGAAATCGCCGGTGTAGTAACCGAAGTCGGGCCTGATGTCACGAAATACAAAGTGGGCGACCGGGTAGGCGTCGGCTGCTTCGTGGACTCCTGCCGCGAATGCCCCAGTTGCAAGGCCGGCGTCGAGCAGTACTGCACCAACCCGGGCATGGTGGGCACCTACAACGGTGTCGGCCGCGACGGTGAGGCGACTCAGGGCGGCTACAGCGGGTCGATCGTCGTCGACGAGAACTACGTGCTGCGAATCCCCGACAGCATCGCACTGGATGCCGCGGCGCCCCTGCTGTGCGCCGGTATCACCCTGTACTCGCCCCTGCGGCACTGGAATGCCGGGCCGGACAAGCAGGTTGCGGTCATCGGCCTCGGCGGCCTTGGGCACGTCGGCGTGAAACTCGCCAAGGCAATGGGTGCCCACGTGACCGTGCTGAGCCAGTCGCTGAAGAAGATGGAAGACGGGCTGCGGCTGGGCGCCGACGAGTACTACGCCACCAGTGACACAGAGACTTTCGAGAAACTGGCAGGCAAGTTCGACCTGATTCTCAACACCGTGTCGGCCAATCTCGATCTCAACGCCTACCTCGGCCTGCTGGCTCTGGACGGCACGCTGGTCGAACTCGGTATGCCCGAGCATCCGATGCCGGTGCCTGCCGCCGCTCTGATCACCGGTCGGCGCAGCCTGTCGGGATCACTGATCGGCGGTATTGCCGAAACCCAGGAGATGCTCGATTTCTGCGCCGAACACGGCGTGACGCCCGAGATCGAGGTCATCACGCCCGACTACATCAACGAGGCCTACGAGCGAGTGTTGGCCAGCGATGTGCGGTACCGCTTCGTCATCGACACCGAATCGCTGCGCGGCGAGTAATTACTCGCTGCCCGTTTCCTCGGTCACGCCGGCCAGCGGCCACCCGGCCGCGGCCAGCGTGGCCGCGACGCGCTTGACATTTTCCGGCCCCGCATCGTGATGGCTGACGTCCTTGATGAACTCAGCGATCTCGTCCTCGTCGATCCCGCCTTCCAGTGCCGGCGAGTCCTTCGCGGTGAGGTGCGCGACTACCTCTTTGACCTGATCTTCGGTCAACGGGGTGGAGCGCAGAAGCGCCAGCAGCGGCACCCGGTCAGGCCCCGGAACACCGTTCGGGTAGCCGGCGCGCAGCCAGTTGAGAATCGAGTGCACAAGCGACGTAGCGGTCACGTGGCTCAGTCTCTCGGTTGCGTGCACGCCGCGCCACCACCGGTGGCACAGTTCGCCGCCGATTCACGCCGCGTTCACCGACTGTCGGGGCACCTGGCCAGGAAGTCGACGACGGCCTCGGCGAACACGTCGTTGCGGTCACCGGCGACCATGTGCCCGGCGCCGGCGACGTCGACGAACTCGATCTGGGGGAAGCGTGCCAGGAACGCGTCGGCGCGGTCCTGGGTGACCAGGTCGCTCATCTGACCGCGCACCAGCAGCATCGGGACCCCGGCGGCCAGGATGGCGTCGACGGCCGCGTTGATCCGCTCGACCTCAGTGACCTCGATGGGCGGGCTGGCCGCGGTGCCGTCGATGAACTTGGGATCCCAATGCCAGTACCACCGGCCGTCGCGCCGACGCAGGTTTGTGCGAAGACCGTCGAGGTCGGCGGGCCGGGTCCGGTTCGGGTTGTACTCCTGAATCATGTCGGCCACCTCGTCGAGCGATTCGAAGCCCGACTCCATCCGGTCGTACATGAACTGGTGGATCCGTGACGCTCCCGACGGATCCATATCCGGGACGATGTCGACCAGCACCAGTGCGCGCAACGCGTCCGGGGCGAGCTCACCGGCGAGCAGCATGGCGGTGAAGCCGCCAAGGGAGGCGCCGACGATGACCGGCCGCGGCGGCAGCTCACGTAGCAGTTCCAGCACGTCAGCGGCGAAGCTGACGACCCGGTAGTCGCCGTCTTCTGACCAGTCGGACTCCCCGTGCCCGCGCAGGTCGACGGTGATCGCCTGCCAGCCCCTGGCGGCCACCGCGGCGGCAGCCCGACCCCAGGAGCGGCGGGTTTGTCCGCCGCCATGCAGAAACACGGCGGCGGGCGAGTCCGGGTCGCCGAGCCGATCCGCGGCGATGCGGATGCCGTCGACGCCGAGCGCGCTGAACGGTTCCGGTGTGATCACGCAACCAGCATCCGCGATGTAACCGCCAGCTCAAAGCACCGGTCCCACCCGAATGAAGCATTTGGGTGTCGAGAGGTGGGACGAACGGCCCTACAGCGCAGTGCGGCAGGGGCGGAGCTTGAACAGGTGAGACGGAAACCTTCGTGACGCATAGGGCGGTGTTCCCCCGGCTGACCCGGGCAGCGGAGCGGCCGTGGTATGTGCTGGGCCGGATCGGGGATCAGGCGCTGTTCTACGCCAGGGCGATGGCGGGGATCCCGAGCGCGGTTCGCTTATACCGCAGTGAGATCGTCCGTCTGGTCGCCGAGATCAGCATGGGCGCAGGGGTCCTGGCGATGATCGGCGGCACTTTGGTGGTCGTTGGATTCCTCACTGTCGCCACCGGCGGCACGCTGGCGGTCCAGGGCTACAGCTCGCTGGGCGACATCGGCATCGAGGCACTCACCGGGTTCTTGGCGGCGTTCATCAATGTGCGGATTTCGGCACCGGTCGTCGCCGGGATCGGTTTGGCAGCCACGTTCGGTGCCGGGGTGACCGCTCAGCTGGGTGCGATGCGGGTCAACCAGGAAATCGACGCACTCGAAGCCATGGCGATCCGGCCGCTGGTCTTCCTGGTAAGCACCAGGATCGTCGCCGGAATGCTCTCGATCGCACCGTTGTACGCCGTCGCGGTCATCCTGTCGTTCCTGGCCAGCGAGTTCACCACGGTGGCACTCCTCGGTCAGTCGGCCGGCCTGTACGACCATTACTTCTCGACATTTCTGAGCCCCACGGATCTGCTGTGGTCGTTCGTCCAGGCCATTCTCATGGCGTTGGCAATCCTGTTGATCCACACCTACTTTGGATTCTTCGCATCCGGGGGACCCTCCGGAGTCGGCGTCGCGACCGGGGACGCCGTGCGCACGTCACTCGTCGTCGTGGTGTCGGTGACGCTACTCATCTCGCTGGCGATCTACGGCAGCCAGGGGCGATTCAACCTTGCGGGCTAGGACACTGCCGCATTGGGATTTCGCCACCGTCATCGACCCTGCAACGGATAGCATCCCCCCGTGATGCGAGTCACGATCGTGGGTGGTGGCGCGGCCGGTGTGCTCGCCGCCATCCATCTGCGACGGAACAAGCCGGACTCACAGATCACGCTGATCGACGCATCCGGCCGGCCGGGCACCGGTGCGGCGTACGGCACCAGCGATCCGGCGCACTTGCTGAACGTTGTCGCCCAGCGGATGTCCGTGTGGCCAGACGACCCCGACCACTTCTGCCGTTGGCTCGACGAACGGGCCGTCACCGCCGTCGAAGGCTTCGCACCACGTCTTGCGTACGGCCGCTATTTGCGCGAACAACTCGCGGCGGCCAACGTGCGAATCGAGACCGCCGAGGTTGTCGGATTGATACCGGGCGCACCGACGCAACTGAAGCTCAACGACGGCAGGACGTTGTCGGCCGACGTCGTTCTCCTCGCATCGGGACGCCCCGATGGCGGCATGCCTGACTCGTTGGAGCGCGCGTTCGCTCCGGTGTTGGCCGCCGACACCGACGGCAGGGTTGTGGTGGATCCCTGGGCGCCAGGAGCTCTGGCCGCTCTCGGTGCACGGCGGCCCGCGACGGTCTTGGTGATCGGCTCGGGACTCACCGGTGTTGACGTAGCGCTACATCTCATCGCGCGCGGCGCCACCGTCACACTGCTGTCGCGCAATGGCGCACTCCCCCAACGATTCCGCAACACCGGTGCGCCGGCAGCACTGCCGCACCTCGATGCGCTCGGGACCGAGATCTCACTGGAGCAGTTACGTGCCGCGCTCGGCTCGGATCTCGAGCAAGCGCGTGAAACCGGTTCGGACTGGCGGCAAGTCATCGATGCGATACGGCCGCACACATCGCGACTGTGGCGGTCGCTGCGGTGGGAAGACCAGCGCCGGTTCCTGCGCGAAGACTTGCGGCAGTGGGAAATCCTGCGCCACCGCATGCCGCCGACGGTCGCCGACGCGATCGACGCGGCGATCGAAAGCGGCCAATTGACTGTCACAGCAGGCGAAGTCGCCGACGTGTCGCTGCGCGGAAGCGGCGTCGAACTGGTTGTCACCACCAGCGATCAATCAGTTCGCCGGCGTGGCGATGCGGTGGTCGTCGCCACCGGCACCGCGTGGGATCGCCGTTCTCTGCAACGCTCCCCGCTGTGGGCGAACCTGCTGGCCTCTGGAGTCGCCTCCGTCCACCCGTGTGGCATCGGGGTGCGCCTCGACGATGACGGCCGCCTCATCGACGACGTCGGCGCCACGGTGCCCGGCATCGTGTGCCTCGGGTCGATCCGCCAGGGTGAGGAGTGGGAGACCACCGCCATTCCGGAAATCCGGACGCAGGCCGCCACTGTCGCGAAGCTGGTCGCCGACGACACAAGCGATCATCCGGTACGGCGGCCCAATCCTGTTCCGGTTGTACAGGAATCGACGGGTGCCGGCGCCTCGTACGCCGAGGGTGTGCGGCGCCTGCTCTCCGTCCAGGACGGCGCGTCCATCGCGTTCGCCGCCGCAGTCGCCGAGGACCCCGGCCACGCCCGGGCGCACGTGGCGCTGGCGATGATCGCCATGGAACGGCCCGACCGCGCAGGCGGCCCCGACGCAGTCGACGGCCACCTCGCGCGAGCACGGGCCGCACTTGCCCACGGCAGTGACGATGACCGTAGTCACGTCGAGGCCATCGCGACGTGGTGCGAGAAGGGAAATGCGGCAGGCACCGAGGCGCTCATCGACCACCTCGACCGCGTCCCGGATGACGCCGTCGCATTGCTTGTGCTCGCACCGTCGATTGCGTTCGCCGGCGCCGGCGACGCGCTGCCGGACGCCTGGCAGTACGTCGAGCGATTCACCAGCGTGCACGGCGAAGCACCGTGGTACCTCGGATTGCGCGCCTACGGCCGAACCGAACAGGGCCTCTGGTACGACGCCGCCGACCTGGCTGACGCTGCACTCGAACTGGATCCCGGCAATGGCAATGCGGCGCATGCCCTTACCCACGTGCACTACGAAACTGATGCGCACGGTGCGGGGTTGAAGTGGCTGACCGACTGGATCCCCAGCGACGGCAGCACGCAGCGGTACCTCCCCCACTTTCAGTGGCACGCCGCGCTGCACGAGCTGGCGATGGGCGATGCGGCGGCCGCGGCCCGTCGGTACGCCGCGTTCCTCGCGCCGCCACACAGCAGGGACGTGCGCTGTCTGGTTGACGCCGGCTCGCTCGCGTGGCGGGCGCGCCTGCATCCCGACTGGGTCACCCCACCTGATCCGATGCCGCTACTTGCCGAGGCCGGTTCGCTTGCGTACGCGCCGCAGACGCCGTTCATCGCGTTCCACGCGCTGCTGGTACTGGCAGCTGCCAATGACCCGTCGGCCATTCGGGCGATCAACGTTCCCGGCGCTACTGACGAGCAGGCCAACACGTTGCGCTTCATCGGCGAAGGGCTGATCGCGTTGACCGAAGGCGAGCCGCGCGCCGCGCTCGACTACCTCCTCGAATCACTGCCCGGGCTTCCGTCGATCGGCGGCAGCCGGGTACAGCAGGAAGTGATCCTCGAAACGGCTTTGGCCGCAATGCTTCAGCTCGGTGCGCCCGGGCAAGCTGGGCGTCTGTTGTCGCGGCATCGCGCCGCCCCCGCGCCGCAGGTCACCCGTGGTGCGGTGAACTGACCGCAATTGCGCTAGTGCGCTACTGAGTTCGTCCCAGCCACGGCGACACCATCTATTACCTCGTCGAGACCGATAACCTGCCGCTATTCGCTGCTGGCCCACACCATGTGCCCCTCGAATCCCCGGGATGTCGCCGCATCCCGGTACCGAGCCCGGTACTCGCGATAGGCGATGTGGTCACCGTAGGCGCGAGCCACAAGTGCGCGCAGCCGTAGCACCCAGACTTGACGCATTGCGAACTCGTGATCGGTCGGCGCGGCGGCTAACCGCTCCACCGCCGCCTCTGCCCTATCCAAGTCGCCTGGGCCCCCACGATCAAGCAACGTCTCCACCAGAACACCCGTTGCGGGAACGCCCCATCCCACCAGCCGGCCCTCAGAAACGAAATGCTCGACGGCGGCGACCATCAGCGAGAGAGCCGCGTCACGATCTCCGCGCCGAGCCGATTCTCGAGCCACGTAGACGTCAACCAGGGGGCGATCGCCAAGATTATGTTGCTGGCGCAGGAAAGTGTCGCTGACGTCTGTGAGAAGAACATGGCCTTGATCACGCTCTGCCACCGAATTCCTATGCACCAGAGCGACACCCAGCGCAAGCCGAGCGAAGGCCAGTGCCATATTGTTTCCGGATCGCTCGGCAACCCGCAGCGCATCCTGAATCTCCGCAACCGCGCGATCATCGGCGACCAGCGCGCCGAACATTATTCCCGGGAAGTAGCCCCAAGCCACGACCGCCGAATAGGTCAATGGGTCGGCGTTGCGCGCCATCACCACGCCATTCCTCACGTCGTCGGCCCACTCGGTGTGACCGAGGCAGTAACGTCCTACCGCCCTGGACGCCAACGCGAGCGCAAGCGGAGACCCAAAAATGAAGTTGCCCTTGGACGGATCGCCGTCGGCCGAATCGACCATCCCTTGCGACCACCGCAGCACGTCAGAATATTCGGCGCTTTCGATCTTGGCGTAAATCGCCGGAAACGAGAGCCCCACCGTCAATGCGTCGTCGCCGATCGATTCGATGAGGGCCATCGATTCCGACGCCAGTCGCGATCCCTCCTGCACTCGGCCTTGATACACGTGATCCATGACCAAGCCGGCCATGGCGATGGCCAGCGACGCCTTGTCTCCTGCCTCGCTGCACAACTGGCGCAATTCCTCGACGTGCTCATCGATTCCAGCCGCATGAACCCGATACGCCGTCCCGCACAACATAGTTCGGGGAGCGATGCGCATCATGGTGCGATCCTGGCTCCCTTCGGGTAACGCGTCCGCAATCAAGCGAGCGCGCTCCCAGCTACTGCGTGCCGCGGCGATATCGCGGCTGGTCGCCCAGCGCGCGGCACGCATGTGCCAGCCGTAAGCCGCCCGCAACTCACCGGCGGAGTCGAGATGCTCAGCGATCAGTGCAGCATTTTCCTCAGCAGCTGCCGGGTCTCGTGATTCGATGGCGGCAGCCACTCGGCGGTGCACGTCAGCCCGATCGGACTTGAGCATCGATTCGTAGGCGACTGCGCGAATCAGTGGGTGGTGAAACACGTACTCCGGTTGACCAGTGGACGGGACTTGATCGATGAACTCCGCGGTCACAAGTTCGACGATCTCGGACTCCATCTGCAGCGCATCAAGCACATTTCTGTCGATCCGCGACCCAATGACCGCTGCTGTGCTCAACGCGCGCTTCACTTTTGGCTGGAGCCGATCGATTCGGGCGGCGATCGCCGCTTGCAATGTCGCGGGTACGTCCACCGTTGCGGCCGCAATGTTCGACACATACTCACCGCGATTGCCTTCCAGCACACCACGATCAGCCAACTCACGAACCATCTCGATAGCGAAGAAGGGATTCCCGGCCGCCCTTTCGGCAATCGTATCGCCGAGCAGATCGACAGATTCGTCCCGTCCGAGCAACCGACCGATCAACGATGCGGCGTCCCGGGCGCCCAACGGCTCAAGGGCTATTGTCTCGGCCCCCGGTAGTCGCGCTAGTGTTCCGTCGTACTCGGGCCGGTAGGTAATCACCACCAACGAACGGGTCTGCGGAATGACCGAGAGGAAATCGGCAACCATCGACGCACTGATTGCGTCGCTCCAATGCGCGTCCTCCACGATGTAGACCGCGGGCGCTTGCCGGGTAAGCAATGCGGAATTGACCAGTCCGGTCATCCGCCGCCGACGCGCATCCGGATCGACCCTCGGCAGTTCTACATCGGGATCGGCAATGCCCAGAAGGTCATCGAACAACAACACATCGTCGGGGTCTGCGTCGGGGAACTGACCCCTTATCCGCGCGCGGGCGGCTGCGCCGTCGAGATGGTGCACACCGGTTGCCGTCCGCAACAGCCGGGCCACAACCCGGAAGGGCACATCGGAGGCATGCGACTCGCCGAATGTGCTGAACACCTCCACGTTTCGCGCGGAAGCCAGGTCGGAAACCTCACGCACCAAGCGGCTCTTTCCAATTCCGGGCACCCCCACGAGCCTCACCACAGCGCCACGACCGTCCATGCCACGGTCGAATAAGCCACGGAGCGCGGCCATCTCCGATTGCCGGCCAACCAGATGCGGCCCCGCGGGCTGAGCGGAGTTCGGCTGTTCTGGTATGCCGAGTAGGCAGCGAGCGGGTACCGGCCTCTCCGCGCCTTTGATGTGGACCAGCTGCGCCTCACCCAGATGCGCAATGCTCTCGACGAGTCGCGCGGTCGACGCGCTGAGCATCACCCCGCCGGGCGGAGCAACCGACTCCATCCGTTGGGCAAACCCGATCGTCTCTCCTGCCGGAGCATTTCTGGGCGACCCGGCGCCGGCCTGACCGACGATCACCCGACCCGAGTTCAGGCCGACTCGCAACTGCAGAGCCACACCATCGGCACGCAAGACCTCCGCAGCAAGCCGCTGAGCCTCTTCTTGAATGGCCAGCGCAGCCAGGCATGCACGGAAAGCATGGTCCTCTAAAGCGATCGGCGCGCCGAACAACACCATCAACCCGTCGCCGGTGTACTCCATCGTCCCGCCGCCATAGCGGCGCGCCACCGCCACCAACCGCTCCAACAGCTCGGTCATGATGTCGCGCAGCCGCTCGAGATCCACCGAAGCCGCAATATCCATCGAGCGCACCACATCGGCGAACAGCACCGTCACCTGCTTGTACTCGGCAGATCGATCGACGGGTACGACAGGTGCACCGCACTGGTTACAGAACCTGGAATTCGGCGGCAACTCGACGCCGCACGACCCACACGGCACCAGCCGTGCGACCAGATCACCGCGACCGTCCCCCGACGCGCCCACGCCTACATCGTGTCACCGCTGCTCAGCCATTTCCTGCTTATTCAGTGACGCCCCTGCGCACCGGCGTAGACATAAGCGTCAACCCCTGGAGAGGATGTCCATGAGAAGTGCACCCATCTGTGTAGCCGTCGCGGTCTTAGCCGTTGCGGCTGCCGCGGGTTGTAGCAGCGACAACACCACATCTCCATCGTCGTCCTCGTCGGCGTCGTCGACTTCGGCCGCGGCGGCCAGCACGTCCGATGCGGCGCAGCCGACACCTGCACTTGGGCAGACGGGTGACTACACCGCAGCCCTGATCAAGGCCAGCGACATCGGCCCCGATTTCACCGGGTATGGCCAGCCGACACAGAATGCCGGTGGCTTGCCCGGTGTGGGTCAAAGTTTCAACACCGCCGACGGCTCTCGCATCGTCGTCGCCAGCGTCCTGGTTTTGGCCGATCCGGCGGCGGCCGAACAGGCCGTAAAGACGCACCCTTTCCCGAAGGTGAATAACCCCGCACCGCAGCCGTTCGAAGTGGGTACCAACGGTCTGATCGCCACCGGGATGTCGCCCGACAATACGAAGTCGGTGACCGAAGTCGTTTTCGGTGAAGGTCGGGCGGCAGTCAACTTGGTATTCATGAACGCGCCCGACAGTCCCCCGGCACCCGACTTCGTGTTCGACGTCGCCCGCAAGCAGGACCAGGCCGTGAAGAGCGGCTTGCCGAGCTAGCGCTGGAGGAGGCCGAATCATCCAGTGGGCCAAGCGCTCTGGACCGTCGATCCAAAGCCTCTATGGTGGACCGTATGTTCAAAACCCCAGCGATCGACCCTTCTGAGTTCTCCGGCAAGCGCGCGATCGTCACGGGAGGTTCGCGCGGCATCGGCGCGGCCATCGTGCAGCGGCTACTCGACGGCGGCGCGACTGTCGTCACCACGGCGCGGAGCGCCACCGACGAGACGCCGAAAGCCGCCACCTTCATCCGAGGCGACATCAGCACGCTCGAGGGTGCGCAGGCGTTCGCCGCGGCAGCGCTCGCCGAACTGGGTGGCGTCGACATCGTGGTCAACAACGCGGCGGCGGCACGCGCCCACCTCGGCGGCATCTCATCCATCCCCGACGAGGAATGGCTCGACGCACTCGACCTCAACTATCTCTCCGCCGTCAGGGTCAACAACGCGCTGCTGCCGGCGATGCGCGAGGCAGGGGCGGGCAGCGTGATCGTCAACATATCGTCGGGAGCGGCGCTGACGCCCGCGCCGCCGCTGGCCCACTACGGCGCCGCCAAGGCCGCACTCAACACCTACGGCAAAGCGCTCGCTACCGAGCTCGCGCCGGCCGGAATCCGTGTCGTGACGATCGTTCCCGGGAACGTGCTCACCCCGGGCGCCGACGCCATTCGGCAGGACTTCGCCGACGCGATGGGCGTCTCGCTCTCCGATACCACGGCGGCCATCCCGCTGGGTCGCCCCGGAGACCCGCGAGATATCGCCGAGGCCGTCGCCTACCTCGCCTCGGACCGGGCGCAGTGGATCACCGGCGCCAGCCTGATTGTCGACGGCGGCGAACTCCCCGTCGTCTAGCTGTCGTCACTGCCGCGGGATCCCACCCTCACGGCGTTGCACGCCGGCCAGCACATCGTCGTCGGCGCGGAACCGAAGGCTTTGAACACGTCCGTCCTTGACGGTGAAATCGAAGGCGACCTTGACCTCACCGCGGTGGATCCAGGCGGAGCCAGGGCGGTTCTCGACGAAGACGGGGAAGGCAGCTGCGGCCGCGCCGTTGAAGAAGTTGGCCACCTCGCCGGCGCCCTCGAGGCGCGTGGGCGTACCGAGCGCGATCGCAGCCGCGTCACCGGAGACCACCACGTCGGGAGCCAACAGCTCAAGCAGCCTTGTGAAGTCACCCTCTCGGGCCGCGGCCATGAAGGCGTCCACAATCTCCCAGTCTGCGAGGGCGTCCTCGCGAGCGGCTGGGCGCACCTTGGCACGAGCACGCGAGGCCAGTTTGCGTGCCGCGACCAGCGTCGTGTCAAGCATCGAGGCGATCAACTCGAAGTCAACACCGAAGCTGTCGTGCAGCACGAAGGCCACTCGTTCGGCGGGTGTCAGACGGTCGAGCACCACCTGCAGCGCGATCCCGACGGTGTCGGCCAGCACCACGTCGTCGGCCGGATCGGGTGCGGTCGCCTCGACTTCTATCGACTCGGTGGGCACCGGCGTCCGTGCCCGCAATCGGTCGAGACACAGCCGCGACGTCACCGTGGTGAGCCAGCCCGGCAGGTTGTCGATCGGTTCGTCGGTAGCTTGCAATCGCAGCCACGCCTGCTGCACGACATCTTCGGCTGCATGAGCATCGCCGAGAATCCGCGCCGCGATGCGCTGTAGGCGTGGCCGCTCGGCTTGGAAGCCGTTATGCAGCTGATCGTCGCTTGCCATGGCGGTCACACTTTCGTCGTCGGGTGCGTCATCACATTGACGCACCCGGACCGCCCGGTGTGACCAGAGGAGGAGAACCCTTCGTGAAGATCATGACCTGTAAAGACCTCGGTGGACCCTGCGACCTCGCCCATCGCGGTGAGGACGCCAACGAAATCATCAACGCGCAGGATCAACACCTCAAGGAATGCGAACGGGCCGGCGATGACACCCACCGCCCCGCTCGAGCAGACATGAAGAGCCGCTGGCGCCACCCGAAGAAATCGATGAATTGGTACAACGACATCAAGAGGCAGTTCGCCGAGCTGCCAGAAGACTAGAAGTTCCAGTCCTCGTCTTCGGTGACCACGGCCTTGCCGATCACGTAGCTGGAGCCCGACCCGGAGAAGAAGTCGTGATTCTCGTCGGCGTTCGGTGACAGCGCGGACAGGATCGCCGGGTTCACGTCGGTCTCGTCGCGCGGGAACAGCGCCTCGAAGCCCATGTTCATCAGCGCCTTGTTGGCGTTGTAGCGCAGGTACTTCTTGACGTCCTCGGTCAGCCCGACCGAGTCGTACAGATCCTGGGTGTACTCAATCTCGTTCTCGTACAACGCATACAGCAGTTCGTAGGCGTAGTCCTTGAGGTCCTGCTTGCGCTCCTCGGTCTGCATCGCGAAGCCCTTTTGGAACTTGTAGCCGATGTAGTAGGCGTGCACGGCCTCGTCGCGGATGATCAATCGGATCAGGTCGGCGGTGTTGGTCAGCTTGGCCCGGCTCGACCAGTACATCGGCAGGTAGAAGCCGGAGTAGAACAGGAACGCTTCGAGGAAGACCGAGGCGATCTTGCGCTTGAGCGCGTCGTCGCCGCGGTAGTAGTCGAGGATGATCTGCGCTTTGCGCTGCAGGTTGACGTTCTCCTCCGACCAGCGGAAGGCTTCGTCGATCTCGGTCGTCGAGCACAGCGTCGAGAAGACCGAGCTGTAGCTCTTGGCGTGCACCGACTCCATGAACGTGATGTTGGTCAGCACCGCTTCTTCGTGCGGGGTCAGCGCGTCGGGGATCATGCTGACCGAGCCGACCGTGCTCTGGATGGTGTCCAGCAGCGTCAGCCCGGTGAACACCCGCATGGTCAGCTGCTTCTCATCGGCGGTCAGCGTGTTCCACGACGGCACGTCGTTGGACAGCGGCACCTTTTCGGGCAACCAGAAGTTGCCGGTCAAGCGATCCCAGACTTCCGCGTCCTTTTCGTCAATGACACGGTTCCAGTTGATCGCCGTTGCCCGGTCGATCAGCTTCGCTCCATCGCTCACCGAAACCCCACTTCACCACGCTGTTTGCCCCGTTTCCGGCTGACGACCAAACACTACCCCTGGGGTGTGACAACGCGCCGCAACACAACAACTTGTGTTTCCCCGATGTCGAATCCACAGGTCCGGAGCGCGCCGCCAAACCACCCGGCGTGTCGAGCGATCAGCCGGCCGCAGCCCGCGTCGACGCTCCGGCCGACGCCCCGGACGCCACCCCGGAGAACCGGTACTCCGAGCGTTTCAGCGAACGGGTGGTCAACCAGTACTGCCATGTCATGCCGCTCCACAGCGTCCGGTTCTTGCCGTGCTCGTCGAGATACCAGCTACTGCAACCACCGGTGCTCCACACCGCGCGTGCAAGCCGTTGCTGCAGTTCGGCATTGAAGGTGTCCTGCGCCCATCGGCTGGGCGCCAGCGCTAGCGCACCGGCCTTGTCGACGGCGTCGATCGCCTGCCCGACGTAGCGGATCTGCGACTCGATCATGAAGACCACCGAGTTGTGGCCCAATCCGGTGTTGGGCCCAAGCAGGAAGAACAGGTTCGGCATGTCCGCGACGGCGATGCCGCGGTGGGCCTGCACGCCCTCGCGATTCCAGCGGTCGACCAGATCCTCGCCGCCGGGCCCCACGATGGCGACGTAGGTGTAGGAGTCGGTGACGTGGAAGCCGGTCGCGAACACGATGATGTCGACGTCGCGTTCCTTTCCGTCGGCGGTGACGATCCCGTGCGGGGTGATCCGGGCGATCGGGTCGGTGACCAGCTCCGACTGCGGCTTGGCGATGGCGCGAAAGTATTTGTCGGAGAACAGGACTCGCTTGCAGCCCAGCCGATAGTTCGGGGTCAGCCTGCGCCGCAGGTCGCGGTCACGGACTTGGTGGCGGATGTTCCACTTGCCGGCCTTCTCCCCCAGCGTCAGCAGTTCGGGCCGTTGCGTCATCGCGAAGCCGAGCGCTTCCTGGAACCAGTAGATGCCGGTGCGCAGCAGTGCCCGGGCGCCGGGGACCGTCCCGAACGCGTCGCGCATCCGGGCCGGAATGGGGTTGTTCGACCGCGGCAGCACCCAGGCCGGGGTGCGCTGGTAGAGCTGCAGCCCGCCGACCTTGTCGACGATCTCGGGGACGATCTGGATGGCGCTGGCGCCGGTGCCGATCACAGCGACGCGCTTGCCGGTGAGGTCGACGTTGTGATCCCACTGCGCGGAGTGGAAGGCCGCGCCCTGGAAATCGGCCAGCCCTTCGATGTCGGGCACGGCCGGGATGTGCAGCGCGCCGGCGCCGGAGATGAGGAATTGGGCGATGTACTCGCGGCCGTCCTTGGTGAAGACGTGCCAGCGGAACTCGGCGTCGTTCCAGTGGGCGCGGTCGACGTGGGCACCGAAGCGGATGTAGCGGCGCAGACCGTGCTTGTCGGTCACACCCTTGAGGTAGTCGAGGATCTCCGGCTGCAGGGACCACACGTAGGTCCAGTCGGGTTTGGGCTCGAACGAGAAGGAGTAGAGGTGCGCCGGGATATCGCAGGCGCAGCCGGGGTAACTGTTGTCGCGCCACGTTCCACCGACATCGTCGGCCTTTTCCAGGATCAGGAAGTCGACGCCGCGGCGTTGCAGTTCGATCCCCATGCCCAGCCCGGAGAATCCGGTGCCGATGACCAGCGCCCGGGTGTGGACGGGTTCGGTGGTGGTGACAGCGACGGACGGTTCGGCAACGGTCATGCCACCAAAGTACCCAATACCACCGGTATCGGGTAGGTGCGTTGGCGCCTTAGCCCGCGGCCGCAGCCCGCCGGGGTGTCGCGTCGTGAATCGGCCGGTCGGGGTCGAGGTGGACACCCAAGAGGTCGGCGGTGCCGTTGACCGTGCCGAGCATGATCGTGGTCAGGTGGTTGATGAACTCTTCGCTCGGCATCCGCCGCGGGCTGTCCGGGTCGGGGCCCAGCCACCAGTCGGTCGCCGCCGAGGCGGAGCCGAAGGTGGCTGCGGCGGCCAGCTCCAGAGCCGCGGGATCCAGTTGCATTCCGCGCAGTTCGTTGTTGAACATCTCGGCCATCGCCATCGTGATCTCGCGGCCTTCGTTGAGCGCGCGCTGGGTGGATTCCGATTGTTCGGGGAAGCGGCCCTGGAGCATGAACCGCAGCACGTTGGGGTGTTGCTCGACCAAGTTGACGTATTCGGCCACACCGCGGCGGACGACCTCACGGGTGGGGTCGGTGGCGGCGTCGATGTTGGAGAAGATGGCCGTCCAGAGCATGTCGCGCAGGCGCTTGCCGATGGCCTGGAACAGGTCGGACTTGTCTTTGAAGTGCCGATAGATCTTCGGCTTGGCGGTGCCGGCCTCTTCGGCGATCTCCCGCAGGCTGACCTCGGGGCCGTGTTTGTCGATCGAGCGGAATGCGGCGTCGACGATCTCGGCGCGCACCTTCTCACGGTGCTCGCGCCAGCGCTCGCTGCGGGCGTCGACCTTGACCGGCTCTGAGCCGGATCGCGATCTGGACACTCTGCGCACGTCAAGCACTGTACCTGGACCAGGGTCGACCTTCGGCGATGACGAGCACACCAGCCTGCGCCGAGCGGAGCAAACGCGCGTTCTCAGATAGCATCGAGGCAACCCGATTAGCGAAGTGAGACGAGACGCAGTGACCGAGCGATTCGACCTGGTGATAGCAGGCGGAGGCCCGTCGGGGGCCGCCGCGGCATGGCAGGCCGTGCAAACTGGCGCGAAAGTGGTTGTCCTCGACAAGGCGGAGTTTCCGCGGGACAAACCCTGTGGCGACGGCCTGACCGCGCGAGCGGTCAGCTACCTGCAGAAGATGGGCCTGGCCCACGAGGTGTCGCAGTTCCACAAGATCACCGGCGTGACCGTATTCAGCCCGTCGGAGTGGGAGCTGTCGTTCCCGAAGCGTCCCGGCATGCCTGATTACGGCCGGACCGCCAGCCGTACCGAGCTCGACACGATGCTGCTCAAGCACGCCGAATCGGCCGGCGCGGTGGTGCGCCAGGGCGCCGAGGTGGCCGGCCCCGAGTTCGACGAACGCGGCCAGGTGATCGGCGTCGTCCTCAAGAGTGGTGAGAAGGTCTTCGGCGACGCGGTCATCGCCGCCGACGGCGCCTACTCCCCGATCAAGCGCGGACTCAAGATCGACTCGGACTACAACGGCTACTCCGCCATAGCGATCCGCTCGGAAATGCATGCCAACCGGCCGGACTCCGACCGCTTCGAGATCTACCTCAAGCTGTTGTTCCAGGGCGATCAGCTGCCGGGCTACGGCTGGATCTTCCCGATGGGCGGCGGCCGATTCAACATCGGGCTGGGCTACGTCAACAGCTACAAGAACTGGCAGTCCATCAACGCCACGCACTTCTTCGGCGATTTCCTGCGCACCCTGCCCGCCGAGTGGGAGCTGCCCTCGGTCGAGGAACTGAAGAAGAACAAGACCGTTCGGGCCTGGCGGCTGCCGATGGGCTTCACCGCCTGGCCGCCATGGCGCCCCGGGGTGCTGTTCGCCGGCGATTCGCTGGGTGCGGGCAAGCCGGTGTCGGGTGCCGGAATCTCCAAGGCGCTGGAATCCGGATTGGCCGCGGGCGAATGCGCGATCGCCGCGCTGGAAAACGGTGGGCCCAGCGACTTCACCAATTACCAGCAGCGCATGGAGGCGGCGTGGGGCCGCGAGTACAAGCGCGGGCGCTTCTTCAACAAGCTGGCCGGATACCCGAAGGTGTCAGAAACCGGGCTAAAACTGCTCGACAACCACACCTTCCGTGATCTGCTGCTGAAGTCGTTGTACAAGAAGGCGCAGAGCCCCCAACACACCTGACGAGGTGGCCAGTGCACAGCGCGCTCACCCGGGTATCGCTGTCGGTGATCGCGGCGCTGCTTCTGGGCTACGTGACGGTGCTGGCGATCGCACCGCAACTTCGCGAGCGGATGCCCGCGCAGTGGCGGTGGTTCGGGAGCCCCAGCTCCTGGCAGACGCTGCTCATTCTGGTAGCGGTGCTCCTGGTGCTGGGCTGGGTCGCGTTCTACTCAACCGGGGCTGGCCAGTCGGGCGCGCCGGTGGCAATCGTCGCGAGTCTGTTGCTGATCACCGCCGTGCTGGGCCTGGCGTCCTATTGGCGGTGCTTCGACGCCGACAACCCAAGGATCTTCACCCCGTTGATCTGGACGGCCGAGCTCGTCAAGGGTGGCACGGGCGACCACGATCTCGCCTTCGGCCTGGTATGCCCGTCCACCACCCCTATCGCCCTGGACTTGGGCCGGGTGACCGGCACAGCCGCGATATTTATCAGCGTTTTCGGCATCGCCGCGGCACTCTTCCAATCCCGTGTGGACCGGCTGAGGATCTCGCTGGCTCGATCGATTACCGCGGTGGTCGACATCGACGACGATGCGGAGTCGGTCGTCAGCGCCATCCGGACCACGCTGGATCGCGGGAGCACGCTGGCCGTGATCACCGCCTCGCCCAACCGTGAATGCGTGCGCGACGCACGAAACATGGGCGCGCGCATCGTGACAGTCGACTTCTCCAAACCCAACACACTGACGGCATTACCGTTGTGGCGAAAGTTGAACAAGCTCTACCTGCTCTCACCGGATCCGTCCGCGAACACCCGACGCCTGGCACTCATCACCGAGCGGTTGGCGACGGTCAGCCGCAAACAACGCCTGCCGCTGATCGTGCGTATCGACGACCCGTGGCAGGCGGCAGCATGGCGCGCACAGCATTTCGGGGGTGCGGAGACTCGCTGGGCGGCGGACACGGTCGGCAAGTATGAGGTCACCGCGCGGCGACTGCTGGACGACGTTCTCGGACCCACCCCCGTTGACCGCATTCTGGTGTGCGGCGCTTCGCAGCTGACGCTGGCACTGTGCGCCGAGATGGTCCAGCGGCAACTCGAGTGGGACTACTACTCCGCACCCGACCGGCAACCGCTGCCGCCGCTGACGCTGATCGCCGAAAGCGCCGAGGAGTTCAAACAGGATCACCTCTACGCCCACCGGCATCTGGGCCCGTCAACCGAGCATCGAGAACTTGCCACCATGGCCGAGAAGCCCACTGTGCCAATGCTGATATCACTCATCGACGCCGCACCGAGCAGCACCGCCGTCATCCTGGTCGACGATGTTCACGTCGAGGCCAGCACGGGCACACGCCTCGCCGCCCGCTACCCGAGGACGCCAATCTATGCGTGGCACCCTGACGCACAGGCAACCGATGACCGGACGCCATTGGTGGGGCAGCTGTACATCTACCAGCTCAGCATGCACATGCCCGCAGGCAAAGCACATGACACGTGGGAACGGGCGGCCCGCCTGATTCACGATCGCTACGTCGCCGAGATCCAAACCCCTTCCGCCGCAACGCTACCGTGGGATCAGCTCAGCGAGTTCTATCGCGGCTCGAACAGGCGCCAAGTGCAGAACGCGCTGTGGATGGTGGAGGCGATCGGCGGTCACACGTGGAATACCTTCGGCGATACCGCACAGCCGGTGCCTGCGGTGAAACTCCACGACCTCGCGCCGCTGGAGCGGCTGAAGGCGATCGGATTCGACGAGGACACCGCGATCGCCATGGCCCGCCGCGAGCACGAGGACTGGTGTCGCTACTACCGGCAGGCGGGATGGAAATACGGTCCAATCCGCGACGACGCCAAAAAGATTCACAACAAGCTGGTGGAGTGGGACACCATCGCGGCCGATCCTGAGCTTCTGTCCACCGCCTTGGCCAGCCTCGCGGACACGTTGTCCAAGCTCCGCGAACTCGGCTACATCTCCCGGCCCGTGCCGAGCGGGTCAGCCGTCTAGATGTCAAAGCTCGCGGGAAAGTGCGCAGGCTCCATCTGAACCTTCGACGCAGCTCGACCCAGGCGCGTCAACTCTGGAAGGTTCTTCGCGTTATCCATCGTGTAGAGCGCGTCACATTGGCGGTCACTACGTTCGATGCCAAGGTTTTTCGACAGCCAGTGTGGTTCCAGGCAGAGCTCGTAGCGCAAATACGACATCATCGCCGGCCCACCCCCGAGTACGTCAGAGCTCAGGTCACCGACTTCAGCATCGATCTCCCACGCGGTCGGGCTGCGCGACATCCATTGCAGCACAGCCTGGCCCAGCCAGTTGGCATCCTGCATGATTGACACGACCGACTCGGCGGCCAGCTTGATCGCCGGCATCTTCACGACATCGGCGGCCGCGACGGACGCGGGGCGAAATCCTGTTCCCACCGAGACCAGCAACAATCGGTCCTCACCGTATGGCCACTCCAGCCCGTAGCCGCTGCAGGTGCCCATCATCAGCAGTTGCATCGACGGATTGTTGTACGGGCTGATCCCGCCGTCGACAAAGGCGCCCATGACATGCGGGGATACCTTCAACAGTTCCGGTTCGAAGTAGTGCGGCGCAGCCGTGCTGGCACGGATGACATTGCGGATCAGTAAGTTTCGATTGCCAGCGCCGTCGGGCCCGTCATAAAACTTGCCGCGCGGATTATTGTGCAGCAGCCAGGGACTGCCCGTGTCGAGACGTTTGGTCATCACCATCAAACCGGTCCGCAACTTCTTGCTGCCCAGCGTTTCGTCCTTGAAGAACGTGGATAGCGCCCGCATCAGTGGCTCTTTGGGGAACTTCGCACCGAGCACCCCGAACCGAAGAAGGCTCTGCTCGAACACGTCGACCCCGAGCGTGTGGTAGACGTTGATCAGTTCCTCGACGGACATGCCCATGGCCAGACCCGCGGCGATGATGGAGCCGGTCGAGGTGCCTCCGATCAGATCGAAGTAGTCGCACAGCCGGAAATCAGGATCGTTGTCGACCCGTTTCCGCAGGATGTCTTCGACCCGGGCCAAATAGCCGAGGCTCAGCGCACCCCGGACACCGCCACCGTCCAAGGAGAGCATGCGTTTTGGGCCGTCGCCGAACAGGTGGTCATCGAGAGTCTTATAGGCCATGACGCCCGGCCACTATTGGTCCGTGGCCATGGGAAGGCCAGGGCAGGTGGTCATGTAGTCGATGTCGGGCGACACCCAGTCGTTCCACTGTGCGCGACTCATGTTCGTGGTCAGTTTGGAACACAGGTCTCCGGCACTGGCCTCGGTGGACCACAAGCGCAAAGCTCCGTCGTCACCGGCTGACACCACCAGGTGGTGCTCGGAATTGATCGCGACGCCCACGACGAGGGCGGCGTGCCCTTGCAGCGGTGCACCGATGGGCCTCCCAGATGCCGCATCCCACAACCGCACATCCCCCTCGTAGCCTCCGGAGACGATCAACTGGCCCTGCTGTCCGTACACCACTGAGCCGACCGCGTCGGTATGGCCGATGAGGGGCTTGCCGATGGGTGCACCGGTATCGGCATCCCACTGCCGCACGAGGCCGTCGCTGGCGCCGGAGACGATTCGCTTTCCGTCCGGGCTGTAGGCGACACTGTCGACCGTATTCGTGTGGCCGGTGATCGGCTTCCCGATCTGCGCACCGGTGTTGGCGTCCCACAACCGAATCGTCCGATCGACACTGCCCGATACGATGCGCGACCCGTCGGGGCTGTAGGCCACCCCGTAGACGTCATTGGTGTGTCCGGTGATCGGATTGCCCACTGGCGCACCGGAATCGACATCCCAGATCCGGATCGTTCGATCCGCACTGCCGGATACCAGCTTGGACCCGTCCGGGCTGAAGCCAATGGTCCAGACCAGGTCTGTGTGGCCGATGAGTGGGCGGCCCACCAGCTTTCCGGTCTTCGTGTCCCAGATACGGATGGTCCTGTCATCGCCGCCCTCGGCCACCCGCCGACCGTCGGGGCTGAACGCGACGGCCTCAACCGCTTGCTTAGGTGTGCCAGGAAGCGGTGCGCCGACGAGCAGACCGGACTGCGTGTCCCACAGGCGCACCGACCCGTCGTCACCACCGCTGGCGATCAACCTGCCATCCGGGCTCAGCGCCACGGCCCACAACTCGCCCTGCCCGGCCAGAATCATGTCGCCGACATCCCACAGCCGAACGGACTGGTCGTAGCTGCCGGTGACGATGTAGCGGCTGTCGGGGCTGAACGCGAGGCTGTAGACGTCAAACTCGTGTCCGGTCAACGGTTTACCGACAGCCGTACCCGTCCCGGCATCCCACATCCACACGACGTTGTCGCCACCGGCCGACGCGAGCATCCGCCCGTCGGGACTGAAGGCGATTTCATGGATGACGTCGTCGTGACCAACCATCGGACCGACGATCGGCCGGCGGGCATCCGCATCCCAGAGATACAGGTTCTTGTCTTTGGACCCCGATGCCAGCCGGTGCCCGTCGGGGCTGAAGGCCACGGCGGTGACCTCGTCTTTGTGCCCGGTCAGGGGTTCGCCGATGGGCGTGAGAGCCTTGCTATCCCACAGCCGCACCGTTTTGTCCTTGGTGCCCGAGGCGATGCGATTCCCGTCGGGGCTGAATGCGATCGAATTGACCGCATCCTCGGGGCCGACGAGAACTTGCGCCAGCTGCGCGCCGGTGTTCGCATCCCACAACCGAATCGTTCCGTCTGAGGACCCGGTGGCGAGCCGGTGCCCATCGGGGCTGAAGATCACCTGCTTGACGTTGGTTGCGGCGACCTGCATGGGTGTACCGCCACCCGAAGTGGCATCTGTGCGCCACAGCAGAACGGACTGCTCGCTGGCTGCGGCCAGCCGCTGGCCATCGGGACTGTACGTGACGCTGAACGCCGCGTCCGTCAACCCGGCCAAGGGTTGACCGACAAGATTGCCGCTCACCCTGTCCCACACCCGCACCAGGTGGTCATCACTGGCACTGACGATGCGGCTCCCGTCAGGGCTGAAGGCCACGCTGTATACCGGAGAGCCGGCGGGAATGATCTTCACGAGGTCGTGCCGGGTGACGGCAGCGCTGTAGATTGCGTCGTCGTTCGGGTCGTTGTCGATCAGTCTGGCCGCGAGCACCTGTTGTAGTGCCCGTTGGTCACCCCCAGGGCGAACCTGCTCGAGCATGCCCTGGGCTTCGGATTCCAATCTGGCTGCCGTCGCTTGCCGGAACCGGGCCTGCGCCTGACTGTGTGCCGATGTGGCCCACACTGACGCTGCTATCGCCAGGACCGCGACGGTTGCCGTGCCCGCGACGACGACACGCAGCACTCGAGACCTCTTGCGCAGCACCGCAGAATGCGCCTCGGCGATGACTTGCTTCTCCTGAGCATGCTCGGCCCGCTCCTGCGCGGCGTGCAGTTCCGCTTCCCGTTGGTGCTCCTCGGCCGCGCGGCGGTGTTCCTCGCGTTCGCTTGAGGCGCCAAGGTATTCGCCGGCGCGGGCGAGTCGCTCGTGAAAACCGGGCTTGTCCAGGAGCGCAACCGCTTCGTCGAGCCGCCTGCCTTCCAGCAGCCAGGCCGGATCACGGTCATTGGCCTCCCACGCGTGGGCATAGTGTTCGAGGTCGTCGGCGTCCTTGAGGTCTTGCCGCTCTTCACGCAGCCAGTCGGCGAGTTCATCCCATTGCCGCAGCAAGCTCTCCAATGCCACCTCGACGACGGTCTGCCCGTCGCGGGTATCTTTCAGCATCAGCCGTTTTGCCACCAGCGCATCGACGAGGGGGCGGCTCGCTTCGGGCAGGTCTGACCAGCGCGCCACCCGCCGCATGGGCTGATCGTTGTTGGGGTTGATCGTGGCCAGCCACGGGATGAACGCCGCGCGCAGCGCTTCGAGTTCTTCCTCCTGTTGCTGCGGATGGGCAGCCAGCACCTCGTCGATCTCGGTTTGCACGACTCGGTGCATCCCGCCGAGCGCTTGATAGTGCTCGAGGCTCAGCTCTCCCGTATCGCCGTAATCGGTATAGAGCCGGGACAGTGTCAGCGCCAAGATAGGAAGTGTGTCAGCGCCATCCGCGGCGTCGAGCAACAAGCGTTCAACCAGATCCGGGGCCACCTTCACGGGCTGTCCCGCATCAGTCGAGCGCTGCGCCGGCCCGGTGATCACCTCCTTGAACTCGGTGGGCGGCATGGGTTTGAGTTCGTCGAACAGCACAGTGCCGACCTCGGCCATCGCCGGATGCGTCTGCATCAGCTCGTATCGGTCGGTGCGAATGGTGGCCGTCACCACCAGGCCGGCCTGTGCCGTGTTGAGCTGACGCCCAACACCTTCCAGCAGTCGCAAGAACTCGTCGGCTTGCTCGCCCGCATCGGCGGAGAACAGCTCTTCGGCTTGATCCAGCGGCAGCAACAGTGTCGGCGCCACCGGCGCGTCCTCGTCATTCCCGCGTTCCAACAGCCGCGCTGCGGCTTCATCGCGAATCTCGTTGAGCCAAGCCGCCACTCGGTCAACATCGCCGCCGAGGCAGGCCTTCTTGATCTCACCCAGGCTGGGCTTGGTCAGCCCGAACGTTCGCCGTCCCGCGCAGATCGCCACCGCCAAGCCGGACTGTCCGGTCAACACGCTGCGCTCGGGACGAACGATGTCGAGCACCGCGAAACGGCGGTCCTCTCGCCGCAGGCGCGGCAGCAGCCCGGCGCGCAGGAACGACGACTTGCCCGTCCCTGATGGACCGAGCACCACGAACCAGGCGTTCACTCCGGACATCCGCATACCGCGCAGGGCATCCAGCGCGCGCACAATTTGCGCGTCCCGCCCGAAGAACACTGCCGCGTCGGCGGATTCCAACGGCTCCCAGCCGCGATACGGAGCCCGCCCCGGGTCATCTCGTGGTGGCCAGGCAAAGGACTCGGCACCGATTCCGGCTCCACGAAGCCCTTCGCGTAGACGATCCAGTCCGTCGTTCGCGAAGGCTACTGGCGGTCCGGAACCGATATCGATCTGCGTGGTCGGGCCTTCGCCGAAGAGGTCGCAACGTTGCCACTCCAACGTCAGATCGTCACCAGCGGACGACTCCAGCCGAGCAACGAAGATCTGCTTGTTCAGGTTCTCCGCGGTGCGGTATTCCACCTTGCACTCGTGCGACGCTTCCCAATTTCGCGACAACAGGCATACGACGGCTTCACAGCGTGCGTTTGCTTGGCGCAATGCGTCCTTCCACCGCGTTCCGGCCTTCAATCCGGTGTGGTGGTCGACGTCGAGGAAGATTTCGTCGGGTAGCGCAGCATCCTGCTCGATCAGCCAATGCTTCAACGCGATCGCTTCGCGGGAGTCCACGCTGGAGTGACTGAGGAAGATGCGGGACATGACGTCACCCCCAGCGAACTTCGACCCAACCCGAACGACATCGGCGAATTAACGACCAGGTCACGGTATGTCAAGAAATGCCAGCGTGTAGGTAGTTTCGGACGAAAGAACCAGGTTCGACCGTTATACGGCCCCAACCATGTTCGTCATTGACCCGACAACCGTGCCGATTACAGTCACTCTGTGGGGTCTGCATCGTTGGCACAAGCGCGTCCGAGCGGCGCTGCCGCGTGAACACCACCCCGCACTCGCCGGATGACTCCAATGACGATGAATGGCAGCTGTTTCGACGGATCGGCACCGTCGACGCCGAACAGCGAACCGAAGACTGGACGTGGACACTTCGCTCCGGACAAACCATGACGGCCAACGCGGGCGACTGGGCTGTTCAAGACACCACCAGCGGGCACACATGGTCGGTGCGCGACGACATCTTCCGCGCACGCTACGAGAACCTCGGCGGCCGAATCTGGCGACGACGCGGCGTGGTCAGAGCGCGGCCGGCACGCGACGGTGAAATCGTCGACACCCTCGAAGGCCGCGTTACCACCTCCGCCGGCGAATGGTTGGTGCTGGGCGAGCATGGCGATCGGTGGCCGGTCCCCGCCGATGAGTTCGCGCGGCGATATGACGGGCCCTTTCCGGATTAGGCTTTGCCGCATGCCCGACGACGGCACGGTGACAATAGCCCCCGGCCTTACCGACGAAGAATTGGCGCGTATCGAGGGCGAGTTCGGTTTCGAATTCGCCGGCGACCACCGCGCGTTTCTGTCGTGCGGTCTGCCGGTTGGGGATTCGTGGCCCAATTGGCGGGAGGCTCCGCGCCGCAGTCTGCAACAGCGCTTACGACTCCCGGCCGAGGGAATCCTGTTCGCCGTCGAGTGGCGGGAGTTCTGGGGTGTCGACTGGGGTGTCCGCCCGGCCCGGATCAAGGATGCGTTGCGCAGCGCGAACTATCATCTGGCGCGGGTGCCGCAGCTGGTGCCGGTGCATTCGAATTGCTATCTACCCGCGGGCCGGGGCAGTCACAGCCACCCTGTGCTGTCGGTGTATCAAGCCGCCGTAAACTCCTGCGGCACCGATATTTTCGGCTATGTCGAGCGCGAACTCGGACATGTCGAGGCCGCCCCGTCGCAGCCGCCGACGCCGACGGTGGACTTCTGGTCCGATCTGATCGGCTAGCCGCGAACCTACTGATACCGTCGCTGCGTGACATCGCTGAGCGACGAGTTGAACGCGGCATTCACCCTCACCGACGCCGGTGACGGCATATTGCGAGCCCCGTACTTCACCCAGAGGCGCCCGCCTCGATCAGCCCGTCGATATCCAGGTCGAGCCGATGCACGAGGGGCGTAATATCGCCAGTGCCACAGTGATATTCACCCAGGAGAGGCGGTTGTGTGCACGCGCGCTGGTCCTGCTCGACGTCGCCGAGCCGGATTTGGTCCGCTACCAGATCCCGATGCCCGACGTCGCGTCCCCGGATGCCGCGAAAGCTGTCCCGCACTGGCTGGCGGCCCCGCAGACCATCGTCGTCGGCGACGTCGACATCGCCGACCCTGCGCTCACCGGGCCGCCCACACTGCAGCTGTGGGTCCGCTTCCCTGAGGCGCCGGCCGGCGACGACACGGTGGCACGTGCACTACTCGCTCCCGCCACTGACGGCTGGCTGATCGCCACCGCGATGCGACCCCACGCCGGCCTCGGCCAGGCGATGGCACATACCGAGGTGTCGACCGGTGTGCTGACCCAGGACGTGACCTTCCACGACGCGTTCGACGCCAGGCAATGGTTGCTCATCGATCACGAGGCTCAGGCGACCGGCGGCGGGCGAACCTACGGGCGCGGCCATGCGTTCACCGAGGACGGCCGGCTGGTGGCGTCGTTCGTTCAGGAGGCGCTGCTGCGCCGGTTCCCCGACGGGCAGAACCCGCACGGAAAGACATCGACGATCTTCTAGATCCCCAGCGTGTACGACGTCATCGACAACGATCCGTACGCATAGCCGTCGGTGAGCACGCCGACCCCCTGGCCGCTTACGGCCGCTAGTCCGGCGAAGTACAGCATCGGCAGGAAGTGGTCCGCTGTCGGCACCGCCGCCGAATAGTCGGCGTGCTCGCGCAGCCGGACGGCCTCGGCGGGGTCATTCAGTAGCTGTGCGCGGGCGTCGTCATCGAAGCGGTGTGCCCAGTCGAAACCCTTGTCCCCCAACGCCGGATCCATACCGCCCAGGTTGTGGACGATGTTGCCGCTACCCAGGATCAGCACGCCACGCTCACGCAGGGTCGTGAGCTTGGCGCCCAGCTCAAGGTGGTACTCCAACGGCTTCTCGGCGTTGATGGCCAACTGCACCACCGGCACCGACGCCTCCGGGAACGCGTGCACCAGCACCGACCAGGTGCCGTGGTCGATGCCCCAGCTGTCGACGTCGGCGCCCACCCAGGTCGGCTCGACCACGTCGGCGATCTCGTCGGCGAGCTCGGGCAGACCCGGCGCCGGGTACTGCACCTCGAAGAGCTCGGTGGGAAATCCGTAGAAATCGTGGATGGTTCGCGGTACGGCCATCGCGGTGACGGCGGTGGCGTTGATGTACCAGTGCGCGCTGACGACGAGGATCGCCCGCGGCCGCGGCACGGACTCCCCGAACGCGCGCCACGCCGCCGTGTAGCGGTTGTGCTCCAGGGCGTTCATCGGGCTGCCGTGCCCGATGAACGCGGCCGGCATGGGTGCGGTCATGGAATTAGTTAACCGCGCGACGGCAGGTTCTGTTCCGGGACCGATTACTCGCTATGGGTGAGCTGGTCGGCGAACGCGCTGCCCGCGTTGCCGTTGAGCTTGGCCGCGTCGAAGCCGTAGGCCACCTCGTCACCGCGGATCGCGCGCAGCGGGTCCTCGAAGTCGCGGAAGTAACCCATGGCCCACGCGCCCTCTTGATAGCCGATCAGCTTCAGCAGGTCGTCATCGAGGGTACGTGCGACTTCGGGTGGTACCGAAAGAAATTGGTTCTCCTCCTGGCGCACCCAGCCGACGCAATAGTTGACGTTGATGGCACGCCGGACCTTCTCGCTGCGGTTGGCGGCGCCGCTGTGCACGATCTTGCCGGAGTAGAGGAGCACCGAACCGCGCGACATTTCGGCCTGCAGGCATTCGTCGTCGGCGTAGTCGGTCGGCTTCTTGTCGCCGACCTGGCTTCCCGGCACGACCCGGGTGGCACCCATCTCGGCGGTGTAGTCGGTCATCGCCCACAGCGTGTTGCACTGCACGTGATAGTCGTCGGGAAAGGGGTAGAAGTCGAACGCATTCTGGTCGCGGTGCAGCGCCTGGTCCGATTCGCCCGGTTCGATCGAAATGACCTGGGTCAGCATCAGCTGGAAAGCGCTGGCGTGGCCCAGAAAGTCTTGGCACACACCGAGGATCGTCGGGTCCTGAATCAGCGTGCGGCAGGCCGGCGAACGGGCGACGAGTGCACCGGTGCGGCGGGTCTTGCGGCCGATCATCGCGTTGTAGCCCATGGGCGTCGTATCGAGATAGGGCGCCAGTTCGTCGCTGATGATGTCCATCATCGAGTTCGGAACCAGGTCGTCGACGATGACGTAACCATCGCGGCGTAGGAGATCGGCGAGTTCGGCCGGGGAGGTGTCGGCCGGAACATGCGTCAACGTCATGGCTTCGAGTATCGCGGAGCATGTGTGTTGACCAGGTAAAACAGCGTCACACACCCGTTACGGCTTGCGCCGCCTCGCCGGATCCGGCTTGCGGGCGACCTTGCCCGCGGCGGCACGGGCGGCCTGCTTGGCCAGGGTCTTCTCCCGTGCGGTGCGTTTGGCCGCCGACTGGGCAGCGCCCCGCGACGATGTGGGTTTGCGGCCCCGCACGATCCCGGTGAATTCCTCCACCAGTTCCGACGGTTGCCCTTGCGGGAAGGCCAGCGCCACAGCGCACGTCGGCGCATCGGTGATCGGGCGATACGTGAGGTCCTTGCGGTGATGCAGCCGGGCCAGCGACTGCGGAACGATGAGCGCACCCAGGCCTGCCGCGACGAGTTCGATTGCATCCTGAGTGGTTTCGGGCCGGTGGTCGATCGGGGTGCCGGGCGCGTCCGCCCAGGCGACGACGTCGTCGAGCGGCAACAGGATCGACTCGCCGGCGAGGTCGGCGGAGGTGATCTCGTCGGCCGCAGTGAGAAGGTGGTCGGTGGGCACCACGGCCACCGTCGTCTCCTCGTAGAGCGGAATGACGGCCAACGCCGAGGTGTCGGTCGGCAGCCGGAGCAATGCCACGTCGATGGTCCCGGCCCGTACTTCGGCGCCCGCGTCGGCCGCGGCGATGGCGCGCAACAGCAGTGGAACGTCAGGGTGGCGCTCGGCCCAGGTCCGCGCCCACTTCGCAGGCGTCGCCCCGGGGACGTACCCGAGGGTGAGCGAGGGCTGGGTCACGGCATCAGGCTACCGATAGGCTTGTGCGATGAGCAGGCCCAACGCGCAGTCCATGAAACCCGCCACGGCGGCGAAGAAGCTGGACGTGTACCTGCCCGCGACGCCTGCGGAGTTCCAGGAGAACGCGATCACCCGCGACGAGGTGGCCGCCCTGCTGGCCGACCCGCCGCAGTGGCTCAAAGACCTCCGCAAGAACGGGCCGCACCCGAAGAACCTCGTGGCGGCCAAGCTCGGCGTCTCGATCTCCGGCCTCGCGCGCGGCGGTGTGGTGGATGCGCTCACCACCGAGCAGATCGATGCGCTGCTGGCGGAGAAGCCGGACTGGCTGGTCGCCGAACGCGAGAGCTATCAGGCTGTGCTGGCCGAGGAGCGTCGGGTGAAGGCGCTGCGCGCCGAGAAGGCTCGTTAGAGCTGCCGAACATGACCACTCCCCTGGCATGGATGGGCAGGAACCCGATCGCGGCGGCAACCATCGCCTACGTCGGCTACTCCGCGGTGATGCTCCGGCTGGACAATCAAATGCGCGCCACCGGCGGGCCAGGAATCGTCCCGTTCGAGCTGGCGGGCACCGCGGCCAAAGCTGAAGAGATCCTGGCCCGCTGGGGTGAGATCGGTCAGCGCGCAGCGCGCCAGTCGATGTGGCTCGACTTCGGATACATGACTACCTACGGAGCCCTACTGGGGCTCCTCATCGACCGCCGTCGTCGACGGCGGGGTCACCCGGCGTGGCTACCTGCCATGGCCGCAGTCGCTGTCGCGGGCGACGCGATTGAGGGCGTCGCACTGATCCGTGTGCTCGACGGGCAGAACATCGCCGTCAACGCGCGCACCGCCCAGATCGCCCCCTCGATCAAGTTCGCGATTATCGCAGTGGCGCTTGGGTATTCCGCCCCGACCCCGTTGAAACAGAACTGAGAGCGAAGAATTCGCCGAATTCTCGCTCTCAGTTCCGCCTGAACGCAGTAGTACAAAGTCAGCTACAACATGCAGCTGACGCAACCCTCGACCTCAGTGCCCTCCAAAGCCATCTGGCGAAGGCGGATGTAATACAGCGTCTTGATTCCCTTGCGCCAGGCGTAGATCTGCGCCTTGTTGACCTCGCGGGTATCGGCGGTGTCCTTGAAGAACAGCGTCAGACTCAGCCCCTGGTCCACATGCTGCGTGGCCGCGGCGTAGGTGTCGATGATCTTCTCGTAGCCGATCTCGTACGCGTCCTGGTAGTACTCCAGGTTGTCGTTGGTCATGTAGGGCGCCGGGTAGTAGACGCGGCCGATCTTGCCCTCCTTGCGGATCTCGACCTTGCTGGCCACCGGGTGAATCGAGCTGGTGGAGTGGTTGATGTAGGAGATCGACCCGGTCGGCGGAACCGCCTGCAGGTTCTGGTTGTAGATGCCGTTGGCCTGCACCGACTCCTTGAGCCGCAGCCAATCCTCTTGCGTGGGAATGCGAATGCCCGCCTCGGCGAACAGCTCGCGCACCCGCTCGGTCACCGGCTCCCACACCTGGTCGGTGTACTTGTCGAAGAACTCACCGCTGGCGTACTTCGACTTCTCGAAGCCCTTGAACGACGACCCGCGCTCGATGGCGATCTTGTTCGACGCGCGCAGCGCGTGGTAGAGCACCGTGTAGAAGTACATGTTGGTGAAGTCGATGCCCTCTTCGGATCCGTAGAAGATCCGTTCGCGCGCAAGGTATCCGTGCAGGTTCATCTGGCCGAGGCCGATGGCATGCGAGTCGTTGTTGCCCTGCTCGATCGACGGCACCGACCAGATGTGCGTCTGGTCGCTCACAGCGGTCAACCCGCGGATGGCCACCTCGATGGTCTGCGCGAAGTCCGGCGAGTCCATCGCCTTGGCGATGTTCATCGAACCGAGGTTGCAGGAAATGTCCTTGCCCACCTTGGCATACGACAGGTCCTCGTTGAACAGCGACGGCGTCGACACCTGCAGGATCTCCGAGCACAGATTGGAGTGCGTGATCTTGCCCTCGATCGGGTTGGCCCGGTTCACCGTGTCCTCGAACATGACGTACGGGTAGCCCGACTCGAACTGCAGCTCGGCCAGCGTCTGGAAGAACTCACGCGCCTTGATCTTGGTCTTGCGGATCCGGCCGTCGTTGACCATCTCGTGGTACTTCTCGGTGACCGAGATGTCGGCGAACGGAACGCCATACACCCGCTCGACGTCATACGGCGAGAAGAGGTACATGTCCTCGTTCTTCTTCGCCAGCTCGAAGGTGATGTCCGGAATCACGACGCCCAGCGAGAGGGTCTTGATGCGGATCTTCTCGTCGGCGTTCTCCCGCTTGGTGTCCAGGAAGCGGTAGATGTCGGGGTGGTGGGCGTGCAGGTAGACCGCGCCCGCACCCTGGCGCGCACCGAGCTGGTTGGCGTAGGAGAACGAATCCTCGAGCAGCTTCATGATCGGGATGACGCCCGAGCTCTGGTTCTCGATGTTCTTGATCGGCGCGCCGTGCTCACGAATGTTGGTCAGCAGCAACGCAACTCCGCCGCCGCGCTTGGACAGCTGCAGCGCGGAGTTGATCGAGCGGCCGATCGACTCCATGTTGTCCTCGATGCGCAGCAGGAAGCAGCTCACCGGCTCACCGCGCTGTGCCTTGCCCGAGTTGAGGAACGTCGGGGTGGCCGGCTGGAAACGGCCGTCGATGATCTCGTCGACCAGTTTCTCGGCCAGGGTGGTGTCACCCGCGGCCAGCGTCAGCGCCACCATCACCACGCGGTCCTCGAAGCGCTCCAGGTAGCGCTTCCCGTCGAAAGTCTTCAGCGTGTACGAGGTGTAGTACTTGAATGCGCCGAGGAAGGTTGGGAACCGGAACTTCTTGGCGTAGGCGCGATCCAGCAGCGTCTTGACGTAGTTGCGCGAGTACTGGTCGAGAACCTCACGCTCGTAGTAGTTCTCGCGAATCAGGTAGTCGAGCTTCTCGTCCTGATTGTGGAAGAACACGGTGTTCTGGTTGACGTGCTCGAGGAAGTACTGGCGGGCGGCCAGACGATCCATGTCGAACTGGATCTTGCCGTCCTTGTCGTACAGATTGAGCATCGCGTTGAGCGCGTGGTAATCGGTCTCCCCAGGCAACGCGTGCCCCGAAGTCGTTACAGGCTCTGCAGCTGTGACTGTAGGTGCCACGTGTCCTCGTCCTCCCAGAATTTCGCCAATTCCGCACGAACGGCTTCCACGTCCTCTGCGGTTCCCATCATTTCGAAGCGGTACAGAAACGGAACGTTGCACTTGTGCGAGACCAGGCTGGCCGCAAAGCAGTACTCGGCACCGAATTGTGTGTTGCCAGCCCCGACCACCGCGCGGATCAGGGACCGATTGTGCGGATTATTCAAAAAAGCGATGACCTGCTTGGGCACATATCCCTTGGCGTCCAGCGTCGGGCTGTCCCCGCGGCCCCTGCCGTAGGTCGGCAGGAGCAGGACATAGGGCCGGTCCACCTCGATGCGCTCATGCAGCGGAATCCGGATGGCCGGCACGCCCAGCTTCCGGACGAAGCGGTGGGTGTTCTCCGAAACACTGGAGAAGTACACCAACCGCTCCGGGCCTGCCAGGCTGCCATCCGGATTCATCACGTCGCTCCTCGTGGCGCCCGGGTCGCTAAGCGGTCAGCGCGGCACCGGCGAGGGCGTTGATCCGGTCGGGCCGGAACCCTGACCAGTGATCGCCGCCGGCAACCACCACCGGGGCCTGCAGGTAGCCCATCGCCATCACGTAATCGCGGGCTTCAGCGTCCTCGGAGATGTCGACAACGTCGTAGGCCAGCCCCTGCTTGTCCAGGGCTTTGTAGGTCATGTTGCACTGCACGCAGGCGGGCTTGGTGTAAACGGTGATGGTCATCTGCGAATGGCTCCTCAGCGAAACATAGAGATGGACTCAAGACGGTCACGGGATGGTCTGTGCGCAGGCACTCACGAACTTTCAGCGAGCTTCCGGACCGTGAAATTCCCTGGCTCTCGGACCGCTCGGACCGACATCTCAGCTTCGGTTCCGGCGTTCCGGCGGCCCTGTGACTCTCGGGTCTGTCGGCTTGTCGAACACTACACCTAGTGTCCGACAGCGAGAAGAGATACAACATGTTCTGAATAACAATTGTGAAATTCCCTGGTCGTAAGCGCCTCGGCGCCGCCCGTCTCGGCGTGTCGCATGTCACAACACGCCGAGCGACACCAACTGTGTCTAGATCTACCAGCGGGCACCGACAATGTCGGCGCGCTCGACCCGGCGACCCACTCGTACAGCAACCCACGAATCACGCGGATTCACCCAGCCGCGCCAGCCACTCGCCGAGCAGAACGCGCTCTCCCGCACTGAGCCCCGACGCGCCTGTCGATCCGCGGCCGAGCAGTGCGGCCAGCCGCCCGGCGGCATCGGCGATCTCACCCCCGGTGACGGCAGGTCCGCTCAGTCCGGCCGCAGCGATCAGGCCGCCCAGCACGTTCTCACGTAGCGCGGTCGACAACGTCAGATCAGCCGTCCCCGCGGGCTCGGCGATCAACTGCAGAGTGATCCCGACGTTGGCCGCGACGATCTGCTGCACCACGTCCTCGACGGGAGCAAGCAGCACCCCGTCGCGGTTCAGCCGCTCGACCAGGGTTCGCAGGCGCGCCTCGGCGACCGCGGTCACTTTGCACGGCCGGCCCGGCGCGATGCGGCCGTACAGCAGTACGTAGAACGCGGGGTTGTCCAAGCCGTAGCGGACGTGGTTGTCCCAGCCCGCCCGCAGGTCGGTGAGGGCGTCATCCTCGGCAGAGTCGGTCCCGTACTGACCCAGCCCGTACTCGACGACCGCGTCGATCAATCCCTGCTTGTTGCCGAAGTGGTGATAGAGGGTGGGCGCGCCCACCCCAGCCCGCGCACAGATCGCCCGGGTGGACACCGGCTCGCCCGGTGCGGCATCAAGCAGCTCGGCGGCCGCCCACAGCAGCCTGTCGCGAGCGCTTCCGGCATGGTCTACCTTGTCTTGCACATCGCTATAGTAGTTCTATATCCCCGCTATAGCACGTACCCAGAGTCGAGGAGAGTCGTCATGTCCACCACGCACCCGAATGAGTTCGCCGGCCGTCGAGCGCTGGTCACCGGCGGCACCCGCGGCATCGGTCGGGCGATCGCCGAACGGCTGCGCGCGGGCGGAGCGACGGTACTGGCGGCCGCCCGGTCGCTTCCGGCCGATCAGCCGGAGGAGTCGGCGGTCGTGGCCGATATCAGCACCACGGCCGGCACCGACGCCATCGCCCACGCGGTCACCGAACGGCTCGGTGGAATCGACATCGTCGTGCACAACGCCGGCGGATCCAGCCAGAACGCGGGCGGTGCCGCCACCACCACTGACGAGGAATGGTCAAAGACGTTCGAGCTGAACTTCTTTGGCGCTGTGCGTCTGGACCGCGCGCTGATCACCCAGCTGCCGGCCGATGGCGCGATAATCCACGTCACGTCCATCCAGCGGAGAAGTCCACTGCCGACGACCCTGCCCTACGCCGCCGCCAAAGCCGCGTTGGCCAACTACAGCAAGGCGTTGTCCAACGAACTGGCACCGCGCGGCATCCGCGTCAACGCGGTGGCGCCCGGCTACGTGGAGACGGAATCGGCCTATCAGATGGCGGCCGATATCGCGGCCATCAACGGCGTTGACATCGACGAGGCTCGCAAGCAGATCATGGCCTCCATCGGCGGCATCCCGCTCGCAGCGCCGGGCCGGCCACAGGACGTCGCCGAACTGGTGGCCTTCCTGGTTTCCGACCGCGCGACCTACATCACCGGAGCCGAGTACGTGATCGACGGCGGCAGTACCCGAACCGTCTGAGCCCGGTCAGCTCACCTCGGCGGCGAGCTTGCCGACCACATCGCGCACCGCGGCGCCGACCTCGGCGTTCTCCCTCGGGTGCTTGCCGTCGAGGGTCTTGGCCGGCACCGACAACTTGACCGACTCCACCACCCGAGGCCCGGCGACCCCGAACGACTTGCGCGTCTCGTCCTGCGCCCACACCCCGCCGTACTGCCCGAACGAGGCGCCAATCACGGCCAGCGGCTTGTCTTTCAGCGCGCCGTTGCCGTACGGCCGCGAGAGCCAGTCGATCGCGTTCTTCAGCACGCCGGGGATGGTGGCGTTGTATTCCGGCGTCACCACGAGGGTGGCATCAGCCTCCGCGGCAGCCGCCCGCAACGCCACCACCTCGGCGGGTGCGTCCTCGGTGTCGATGTCCTCGTTGTAGAACGGCAGGTCGCCCAGCCCCTCATAGATGCTCAGCGTGACGCCGTCCGGCGCGGCCTCGGCCGCCAGTTCGGCGAGCTGGCGATTGACCGACGCCGCGCGCAAGCTGCCTACCAGCGTCAGAACCTTGATATCCGCCATGTCCGCAATCCTCTCAGTCGTCCGAGATACTCGCACGCCACAACCGGACTATGGTCCGGTTTATTTCCCGCTGAGCTAAAGTGTGGGAGTGAGCGCGATCGAGCGAGCCAGCGAGCTGCCGGTTTCGACGCCACAAGAACGCGGCGACGCCGCCCGCAACCGGCTACTTCTCCTCGATGCCGCCCGCACCCTGATCGCCGAACGCGGCGCCGACAACGTCTCCATGGACGATATCGCCGCGGCGGCCGGGGTGGGCAAGGGCACGGTGTTCCGTCGCTTCGGCAGCCGCGCCGGCCTGATGATGGTCCTGCTCGACGAGGATGAGCGCGCCATTCAGCAAGCCTTCCTCTTCGGACCGCCGCCCTTGGGCCCCGACGCTCCTCCCCTGCAGCGACTGCTGGCCTTCGGCCGCGAACGGCTGCGTTTCGCCCAGACCCATCGCGAGCTACTGTCGGAAGCCAATCGGGACCCCGACACCCGCCACAGCGCCCCGCTCGCCGTGATGCACACCCATGTGCGGGTCCTGCTCGACGCCGCGGGCACCACCGGCGATCTCGACGCGCAGGCCGACGCGCTGCTGGCGCTGCTGGATGCCGACTACGTCAACCATCAGCTCGAGCGCGGCCGCACACTCGACGCCATCGGCGACGCCTGGGACAGCGTCGCGCGCAAGTTGTGCGGGCGTTGAGCGCGCCGCCTCCCCGCGACTGGGTCCTGCATGTGGACCTCGATCAATTCCTGGCCTCCGTCGAGCTGCGCCGCCACCCAGAACTGGTCGGCCTGCCCGTAATCGTCGGCGGCAGTGGCGATCCCACCGAACCCCGCAAGGTCGTGACGTGCGCGTCCTATGAAGCCCGCGCATTCGGGGTGCACGCCGGGATGCCGTTGCGCAGTGCCGCGCGGAAATGTCCGGATGCGACGTTTCTGCCGTCCGACCCGGCCACCTATGACGAGGCATCCGATCAGGTGATGGGCCTGCTTCGCGATCTCGGCCATCCCGTCGAGGTGTGGGGCTGGGACGAGGCCTACGTCGGTGCCCATGTCGCCGACCCGGTGGACTTGGCCGAGGAGATCCGCACGACGGTCGCGGCCGCGACCGGGCTGGTGTGCTCGGTGGGCATCAGTGACAACAAGCAGCGCGCCAAGGTCGCGACCGGCTTCGGCAAGCCCGACGGGGTCTACACCCTCACCGACGCCAACTGGATGGAGGTGATGGGCGCCCGCCCGGTGGATGCGCTCTGGGGCGTTGGGCCTAAGACCGCGAAAAAGCTTGACAGCCTGGGCATTACATCAGTGCGGCAGCTTGCGCACACCGATGCCGAGCTGTTGACCGCCACCTTCGGGCCGCGTACCGGCTTGTGGCTGTTGCTGTTGGCCAAGGGCGGCGGTGACGCGACGGTCAGCGCCGAGCCGTGGATCCCCCGCTCACGCAGCCACGTGGTCACTTTCCCGCAGGATCTGACCGAGCGCGCCGAGATGGACGCCGCCGTCGTCGATCTCGCCCGCCAAGCCCTGACCGATGTGGTGGCCCAGTCGCGCATCGTCACCCGGGTGGCAGTCACAGTGCGCACCAACACTTTCTACACCCGAACCAAGATCCGCAAACTGGATGAGCCGAGCGTCGACGCCGTGGTGATCACGGCCGCGGCACTGCGGGTGCTCGATCTCTTCGAACTCGACCGCCCGGTACGCCTGCTCGGGGTGCGCCTCGAATTGGCGCCGCCCGCTTGAGGTTTCAGCTCGGCGGCGTGAAGGTTGCGCTGCGCGGCCGCAGCGCCCGGGTGAAGAACACGTTGACCCGCCGCATTGCCACGCTGTACGGCCACCACGCCAGCCGCTTGAATGCGTAGAGCGCGCGGATATCCACCGAGGTGTAGATCAGGAAGCGGTTCTTGGTGACCCCGCTCAGGATGTCCTCGGCGACCTTCTCCGGCGTCACGGCGTGGCCGCTGAACAGCCGCACCCAGCGCTGCACCTTCGGGTGGTCCCGGTCGACGCCGGCGATCTGCACGGTGCGCACCAGCGGGGTGTCGACCGCGCCGGGCACCACCAGCGAGACCCCGATGTCGTGGCGGGCGAGATCGAAGCGCAGAACTTCCGAAAGTCCGCGCAGCCCATACTTACTCGCGCTGTAGGCGGCATGCCAGGGCAGGGCGACAAGGCCCGCGGCCGACGAGACGTTGACCAGTTGCCCGCCACGGCCGGCGGCGACCATCGGTGGCAGGAAAGTCTCGATGACGTGGATCGGGCCCATCAGGTTTACGTCGATCATCGAGCGCCAGTGCCCGTGGGTGAGTTGTTCGACCGTGCCCCATGCCGAGATGCCGGCGATGTTCATCACGATGTCCATCGCCGGATGGTGGGTGTGGATGTCGGCGGCGAACCCCGCGACCGCGTCGTAGTCGGCGATATCGAGCGCCCGATGCACGGGGACCAGCGCACCCAGCGCGCGGGCGTCGGCCACGGTCTCTTCCAGGCCGTCGGCGTTGACGTCGGTCAGATACAGCTCAGCGCAGTCGCGGGCGAGCCGAAGGGCGGTAGCCCGGCCGATCCCGCTGGCCGCACCGGTGATCAACACCCTCTTGCCCGCGAAGCCGTCACCCATGGACTAGTTGCCGACCCGTCCGCCCCAGAGCGCATGCAGCCAGAGGCTCTCGAGGACCTCGACCGAGCGGTCCATGTTCTTCTCGGACCCGACGAAGGCGGACTCCCCGGACAGCGTGAACGCCGTCGTCGCCGCCAGAGTGCGCACCAGGCCACGGATGTCGTCGGTGATCGGGTCGGCGGTGTTGTTACGGATCTCGGCCTCGACGATCGGCACGATCTGATCGATCACCGCGTCGTTGAACCCGTCCAGGATTTCCCGGATCTCGGCGTCGGTGTGGCGGGCGGCGTTGCACGCCGACATCACCGGGTCGTTGTGCGCGTAGACCGCGGCGGCGCTGCGCACCATTCGTTTGGCGAAGGCCGTCGGCGTCTCGTCGGCGCCGCGCGGCGCGAACTGGTGGGTCAGTTCCTCGAGTTCGTGCGCGGCCTCGCCGACGATATGGGCCAGCACGGCGTATTTGGAGTCGAAGTAGAAGTAGAAGCCCGACCGGGCAACACCGGCGCGGTCGCTGATCGTGCTGACCGACAGCTCGGCGAACGGCTTCTCTTCGAGCAACTCACGCACGGCCTGGACGATGGCGTGCCGCTGCTTGTCGCCGCGCCGACGGGGCGCCTCGACGGGTTCCTGCTGCGCGGTCACCCGTTTACCTTGCACCACGCCGCGGCCGAAATGAAACTTGACAGGCGTCAAGAAAGTTGGCGAGGATGGGGTACACGTGTGGCCCCGGCCACATCGAGCCGGTTGCCCGCCCCCTTGCCCGAGGAGCGTTGATGCCCACGATCACCACCCCGCAGTATTTGCTGGACCAGGCGAAACGCCGCGTCACCACGTCGCCGATGCTGACACTGCCGGGCATGGGTCAGCTGGAGAAGCGGCTGAATGCCCGTGACTGGCCGCAGCACGCGATGGCCCAGCCCCCGGCCGGCAGTGATCTCAAGCCCGTGATGGGCGACGCCGGACTGCCGATCATCGGCCACATGGTGGAGATGTTCCGCGGCGGGCCCGACTTCTGGCTGCAGAAATACCGCAAACACGGCCCCGTCATGCTGCTCGATTCGCCGATCATCCCGACGGTCGCGGCGCTCGGCCCCGACGCGGGACAGGCCATCTACTCCAACCGCAACAAGGACTACTCACAGCAGGGCTGGACTCCGATGATCGGAGCCTTCTTCAACCGCGGCCTGATGCTGATGGACTTCGAAGAGCACATGTTCCACCGCCGGATCATGCAGGAGGCGTTCGTCCGGACCCGTCTGGTCGGCTACACCGAACAGGTCGACAAGGTCGTCTCGCAGGTCGTGGCCAACGATTGGGTGGCCAACGATCCGCGCTTCCTGCTCTATCCGGCGATGAAGGAGCTGACGCTCGATATCGCGTCGATGGTGTTCATGGGCCATGAGCCCGGCACCGACCGCGAGCTGGTCACCAAGGTGAACAAGGCCTTCACCGTCACCACCCGGGCCGGCAACGCGGTCATCCGGACCGGCGTACCGCCGTTCACCTGGTGGCGCGGCCTCAAGGCACGCGAATACCTGGAACGCTACTTCGAGGAGCGGGTCAAGGAGCGGCGCGGCAAGGACGGCTCGGATCTGTTGTCGGTGCTGTGCCAGACCGAGGACGAGGACGGCAACAAGTTCTCCGACGACGACATCGTCAACCACATGATCTTCCTGATGATGGCGGCGCACGACACCTCGACGTCCACGGCGACGACGATGTCGCACTACCTGGCCGCGAACCCCGAGTGGCAGGAGCGCTGCCGCGACGAATCAGACCGGCTCGGCGACGGTCCGCTCGACATCGAGGCGCTGGAGAAGCTGGAATCCCTCGACCTGGTGATGAACGAGTCGATCCGCCTGGTGTCGCCCGTGCAGTGGGCCATGCGCCGGACCGTGCGCGACACCGAGCTGCTGGGTTACTACCTGCCCGAGGGCACTAACGTCATCTACTACCCGGGTATGACGCACCGGCTCGAGGAGATCTACCCCGACCCGTACACGTTCGATCCGGCCCGCTTCGCCGAGCCGCGCAACGAGCACAAGAAGCACCGGTACGGGTTCACCCCGTTCGGCGGTGGCGCGCACAAGTGCATCGGCATGGTGTTCGGCCAGCTGGAGATCAAGACGATCATGCACCGGCTGCTGCGCCGCTACCGGCTCGAGCTGCCCCGCCCGGGCTATGAGCCGCGGCAGGACTACGGCGGCATGCCCGTGCCGATGGACGGTATGCCGATCGTGTTGCGCCCGCTGCACTGAGGCCGAGATCGACGAATTGTCGGGTTTTACTCGCACATTCCCGGCGAAACGTCGGTTTGGGCGTCAGGTGAGTAGGCGGTTGGCGCAGGCGATCACGGCGCGCAGCGCCGACTGAGTGGGGTCTTCTGACCAGCCCATCGCCCATTCCCGGCGCTGGCCGTCGCTGCCATGCACGAAGGTCGCGGTGTGCGCACCGGAGGCCAGCTGGTGGAAGTGCGTCACCTCCACGCGGATCCCCCGCTCGTAGAGCATCGCGGTCAGTGCCGCGACCGGGCCGCTGGCATGGGCGGTCGCCGTCTCGATGCGGTCGCTGACGGCCAGCGTCGCGCGGAATCGGCGGGGTTGCGGGCCGCGTCGGGACACGTCATCGCATTCCCAGGCGCCAAGGCGAACCGGGCCGCCGATCGGGCTGTAGGTGGCGGTGAACGCACTCCACGGCATGGTTTCGGCATGTTCACGCAGCCCGGCGGGCAACGGCGTGCAGAAGTGCGGGGAAGGTTCAGAGATGGTGGTGCTGTGCGGAGCCATGAATCGGTCTTCTCGTCGAACGGAGGCTGACCGACGTCGTAGTTTCGACCCACAGCGGGGGGTCGGTCTGGATCAGACCCCGCTGCGGGTAGCTACTACGACAAGCGCACGATGCACGTTCGTGATGCTAGACCTCGCCATGCGGCGTGTGCAAACGAGTTATGCGAGCGCCAGGAACAGCTTCTCCAGCTCGGCCTCGGTCATCGGGGCGTCACCGTTGGCGGAGGCGCCCACGACGCATTCCCGCAACCCGGTCGCGACGATCTTGAAGCCGGCCCGGTCCAGCGCCCGCGACACCGCGGCAAGCTGGGTGACCACGTCCTTGCAGTCGCGGCCCTGCTCGATCATCGAGATCACTCCGGCCAGCTGGCCTTGTGCACGGCGCAGTCGGTTGAGCACCGCAGCAATGGCGTCTTCATCACCAACCATGGTGAAACCTCCTCAGGTCGATTCGCTCAGCTTACCCTCGGGGGTATAACAGCAGGGGCCCGCGTTTCATGCCCTGTCGTCCGCTTAAGCTTCCGAGGCAAAGGAGTTGATATGTGCTACCCCGTTGAATGCCCGCGCTGCCACAAGACCACCTGGGAAGGCTGTGGCGAGCACGTCGACCAGGTGATGCGTGAGGTGCCGCCGGCCCAGCAGTGCACCTGCGAGCGGGCAGGCCAGCCGCAGCACTGACGCGGTCACACGAAGGGGTTGTCCCCCGTCGTCACGCGCATGCCCAGGCCGACCAGCCGGCTCGCCGAATCATGCAGGCGTTCACCGGCTTCGCGATGCGTCTGCCCGGCCAGGTACCTCGAGTACGTGCCCTCGATGACGATCGCCAGCTTGAAGCACGCCATTGCGACGTACCAGTCGAGGTGTTCGGTGGGCCTGCCGCCGGCCTCGGCGTACGCGGCGATGAGTTCGGTGCGACTCGGCAGACCACCGAGTGCGGCCAGTTCCCGACCGGCGTTGATCGGGTCGGGATCCTCGGGCCAGCACACCAGGATCCAACCCAGGTCCAGCAACGGATCACCGATGGTGCACATCTCCCAGTCGACGAAGGCCGCAACCTCGGGTGTGTCGCGACGAAGGAGAACGTTGTTGAGGTGCGCGTCGCCGTGCATGATGCCGGGCTCACCGTCGGGGGGCCGATTCCCGTCGAGCCAGTCCGCGAGTCGCCCGACGTCGAGTATCTCCGGCCGGTAGCCCTCGTGCCGGTAGCTTTCGAGCAGCCCGAGAAAGTTCGGAACCTGGCGCGCCAGAAAGGATCCCGGGCGGTGCAGCTGCTGTAGCGGGCGGCCCTGCCACGGCGCCGCGCTCAGCCGGGCCAAGTCGGCCGCGTAGTTCAGGCCGACCTGATGACGCATCCGCGGATCGGCCACATACGCCGGCGGAACCTCGGTCACCGGGTTGAAGCCGTCGACATCCTCCATGAGATAGAAGACAACGCCGAGTACGTCGAGATCCTCACAGCCGGCGATGAATTCGGGATGGGGCACCGTACCGCCTGCCAGCGTCTGCAACACCGCGATCTCGCGCTGCATGGTGCGGTTGCTGTTGGGACGCGGATGCGGCGGCGGCCGGCGCAAAACCACCGGGCGGCCGTCGACCCGCAGCCGCACGACCACGTTCTGGGTGCCACCGGTCAGCGGCTCGACATCGCTTACCGCCGAACCGATTCCGCGCTCACGAACCCATGCGCTCAGCGCCGCCACGGCGGCATCATCGAGCGTTCCGGTCAACGGTCCGCCGAGCCGTTGGTATCGATCGCGCCGAAACGCACCGCGACCACACAGACGTCGTCGTCGCGGGGCGGTGGCGCCAGCGTCTGCGTCAGTTGCCGGCAGGCCGGCGGAAGAACTTCGTCACCGCTCCACTGAGCGACGAGCTGCTGCACGCGCGCCATCCCGGATTCGATGTCCTGGCCGCGCCGCTCGATGAGCCCGTCGGTGTACATGACGAGGATGTCGCCGTCGTACACCTCGACGTGGCCCTCGCTGTAGGACGCGCGCTCGATCGGGCCCAGCACCGGGCCGTGTGCGCCGCTGAGGCGGATGACCGTTCCGGTTCCCGCCCGGCGCAGCAGCGGCGGCGGATGACCTGCCGATGCGTAGGACAGTGTTGCCGTCGCCGGATCCAGAACCGCCACACCCATCGTCGCGAATTTTCCGTTGCTGGCCTGCCGGGTGAACGTGTTGAGGGCGACGAGCAGTTGCGCCGGTGGCAGACCCTGGAATGCCAGCGCCCGCCCGGCGCTGCGCAGCTGCGCCATGTCCTCCACGGCGGGAAGCCCGTGACCCACCACGTCGCCGACTGCCAGATACGTCTGCCCGTGCGGCAATTCGAGTGCGTCGTACCAGTCACCACCGAGGCCCTGCACCACATCGGCGGGCTCGTAGCTCACCCCGACGTCCACGCCGGCAATCACGGCGGGACTGGTCGGCAGCACCGCCGCCTGCAGCACCGCCGCACGGGCGTGTTCGTCGGCATACATCCGTGCACGTACCAGCGCCTGGCCGATCATGGTGGCGACTGCCGAGGTGTAGGCGAGCTGCGCGGTGTCCAGTGGCTGCGGGTCAGCCCAGGCCAACACCAGCGCCCCAATCGCCTTGCCGCCCACGGTCAACGGCCAGCTCGCCACCGCTGCGCCGCCGCTGGCGACCATCCACTTGGCGTTATCGGGGTATCGCCGGCGGTATTCGGCGACCGTGCGGATCACCACGGGCTTGCCCGTGCGAACCGTGTCGGTGGCCGCGGTGGCATCCTCCAACGCCACACCGTCGGAGAACTGATTGGCGACGAATTCGGGGTACCCGCCCATGGCGACCCACTCGAGCGCGGTGCCCTCGTCGTTGACCAGTCCCACCGCGAGTGCTTGTGCCCCTGCGTCGTTGATCACCTGCCCGAGGACCGCGTCACCGATCTGGTTCTGGGTGAACGCACCCGACAGCAACTGGCCGAGGTTGGCCAGCGTCTCCAAGCGGGCCCGCTCGCGCCGTTCGGCCTGGCGTTGCTGCACGGCGGTGACCCGCCCGGCGGCTTCCTGTGCGGTCAGCATGGCGACCAGCACGACCACGCCGATGAACGCCTGGGCGACCGCGAGCTGACCCGGCGCGCGCAGATCCAGATTCTCGAATGTCGTATATCCCACGTTGGCCATGGAATTGGCGGTGAAGGCCAGCACGCCGCCACAGAGTGCGGCTCCGATCATGTCGAGGCGCAGGGCCGCCCACGCCATCACCGGCAACAGGAACAGTGCCGGCGGGATCTCCAGCCGGAACGACACCACTGTCAACCCTGCCATGGCGCCCAGGACCAGGAACGTCTCCAGCAGGCGGGCGCGCAAGAGATGGGATTGGAAGCGCCACAGGAGGATCGGCGCGCCGATCAGCAGGACGCCAACCCCGTCACCGGCCCACCAGTGCAATATCACGATCGGCGACCAGACCTGATTGGTGATCGCGGTGGTCACCCCGCCGACGACGCCGCCCGCCAGGGGCCCCAGAATCATCGCTCCGGCCACGAACCGGGCCAGGTCGGCTCGCTCACGCAGGTCCGGCGGCCCCTTGCACCAGGCCAGCACACACGATGCCCCGACCAACGGTTCCACCGAGTTGGCCAGCGCGAATCCGACCGAGGTGCCTACTGCGGCTCCGTACCGGAGGTCGACAGCCAACTCGGCCACCACGATCGCGGCGACGATGACCGGCCAGAGCGCCCGCCGGTTGAGCAGCATTGCCGCCACCGTCACCCCGGCCGGCGGGAAGAACGCCGGCCCGATGCCGGCGCCGAACGTCTGCCATGACAAGACGGAGCCGGCCAGATAAGGCAAGGCCACCCAGCCGAACAGGCCCGCCGCGTATCCGATTCGATCGCGCACGTCCGATGCGTTCATGCGGTCCGTCCACGTGATCGGTGGATGAACCGGCCCGCGCGCACGTGACGAGCGTAGTCATCCGCCGCTCAACCGGTCGGCCTTCTCAGTGATCGCGGGCAAACTCGCCACGGTCGCGTCGGCGTTGATCGAAGAACGCGACCGCGTCGGCGATCGACTCGTGGACGTCACGCGGCTGCCAGCCCAATTCGCGGACCGCCTTTCCGTGATCCATCGGCGCCATGATGTCCATCAGCCGCACCGTGGTGGGGTTCAGCGGCAGGTCGCGCCGCGTCACCGCGGCGGCGATCCCGCCCAGGACGCCGATCCCTTTCATCACCGGCTTCGGGATGCCCCAGCGGGGCGCCGGCCGGCCGGCCGCGCGTGCCGCGGTCTCATAGAGCTCCCGGTAGGGCAGGTAGCGCTCGGAGATGATGTAACGCTCCCCGACCCGGCCGTGATCGGCGGCCAGCACCAGCGCCAGGGCGGCGTCCTCGATGCCCACCACCTCGGTGGCCATCCCGGCCATGTAGATCGGCAGCTTGCCGGCCGCCGCGGCGGCGACCAGGGAGCCGTGCGGGGTCGGCTGCCAGTCGCGTGCGCCGTAGGTGTTGGACACGCACAGGGCCACCGCAGGCAGTCCCTTGTCGCGGCTGTAGTCCAGCACCAGCTTCTCGGCCGCGACCCGCGAGCCGATATAGCCACCGGCCTTGCTCCCCCAGTTGAACGGGGTGTCCTCATCGACGACTCCGCCGGTACCGAGCCCGATCGTCCCGATGGTGCTGGTGAACACGAACTTGCGTAGGCCGGCGTCCGCAGCGGCGTCCAGGACGTGCCGCAGCCCGTCGACGTTGGTTCGGTAGAGCGGTGCCGGGTCGCGCAGATTGGCGCGGGTGTCGACGACGCAATAGAAGACGACGTCGCAGCCGTCCATCGCTTCCTTGAGGGCGGCGTCGGCGAAGATATCGCCGTAGAACTTCTGCACCGGCAGGTCGTCGATCCCACGGGTCGAGCTGCTGGGGCGCAGCATGACCCGGACCGTCTCACCGCGCTCGACCAGCTGTCGTGTCACATGCGAGCCGAGGAAGCCGCTCGCGCCCAGAACTAGTTTGTCGGTGCCTGCCACGCCCCGCAGCATGCACGATGACGAGCAGGGAAGACAAGATCGCCGATGTGTTCACAGCTATTTTTCGGGCAGCGTCACTACTATCAGCTGGCGAACTGGAAAATCCGGAGGTCAAGCCAGGTCGATGAACGCCACAACACGGCCGGACGTCGCCGTCGACGCTCCCGCCACGATGCCGCTGCCCCGCGGTGATCGGCCCCACGCCGGTCGCGGCTGGGTCTCGACGATCTTGGGCGCCCTCGGCGTGCTGGTGCTCGGTGTACTCGTGTTCGCCGTCGTCACGGTGTCCCACGAGTCGTCTCGTCCCGTCGGGCAGCCTCACCCATCGGCAACCGCCACAACGTCGATCGCGCCGGTGCCGGTGAACCACAGCACGTCGGTCCCCGCACCATCGGCGCAGCCGCCAACGTCATGGAGCGTGACGGCCGTCGCCTCCACTCTCGCGCCGCCGCCGGCCGCGCCAGCGCCCACGTCCGCCGCGCCGAAGCGCGAACCCAGTGTGCGGCAACGACTTCACGATATGTTTCCGCAGCTGTTTCCGCGGCACTGACGCTGGGAGAGCCTCGCGAAATCGCCCTCACGGTCGTGATCGGGCCATAGGAACGACCACCAGGCAGATCTCGACGCGCCGCGCGGCCGAACAGCCGGGCCCGACTCAGTCCTTCAGGCAGGCTTCGGCGCCGTTGAGGACACCGTTGCGGTAGTGCCGGATTCGTTCAAAGCCGGCGCCCTGCCGCTCGACGTCACCGTCACCGCGGAAGACCAACAGGGCGGTGATGGCCTCGTCGAGGTCGCCGGGTGAGATGCCGAAGCTGCTGGTGTCCTTACGGTTCTGCAGCAGGACGCTCGCCGTGTACGCCCCGGCGAAGCAGTCGCCGCGCAACGACTGGGTCTTGTCGTCGGACTTGTCGTTGGCCCTGGTCATCGCGGCTAGTCCGAACTGGGTGGCCAGCAAGGTCGCGACCGCGAAATCGCCGCCCTTGCGGTATACCGTCGGCATCGCGTCGACGTTGTCCCACCCGATGTAATCGTCTGGGACGCAATAGAACAGCGCATAGCCTTCAGCGCGCGTGTTGCCGCACATCGGCGGGTTCGACGGATCGAACGGTTCCAGACCCTTCACCGGCACCCAGGCCTCGCCATTGGTCAGCTCCGGATACACATGCGCCCAGTAGTCCTCGATGTCGTAGGGCACGTCGTTGACCATCGCGTCGTACGGCATGTCGCCACCGGCGGCCTCGTCTTCGGCGTTCTGGAACGGAAGCTCGACGACCACCGGGTTGTCGTCGCGGTACTCCTTGCATGCGGTAGGCCCGTTGTCGTAGCCGTCCTGGAACGCGCTGACCCGGTCGAAACCACTGCCATGTGCCGACGTGTCGATCTTGCTCGTGCCCGGGGAGTCCCGCAGTTCCATGATGCCCGCCAGGGCGTTGTCCATCTCGGCTGCGTTGACCTTGTATAACCCCGAGTCCTTGGCATGTTTCGCCCAGCCGCCTGCGAAGCAGTCCGCTTGCAGTTCCTTGGTCACGGTGCGGGCGGTGAAGTTGGACCGGGCCTGAATGGCGTGTCCCCACTCGTGAGCCAGCACGATCGGGACGACGAAATCACCGAACTTGGACTGCAAGTCGGGGAGCAGCCCCGCGGAGTCCCAGGCCACCACGTCCTTGCTGGCGCAATAGAACGCGTTATTGGTGATGTCGTCGATGCTCTGGGCGCACGGCGGCAGATCCCCGGATTTCGGGACGACCGCGAAGAAGCCACCCTCCACCGGCTTGTAGTCGCTGCCGTAGAGCTTCGGATACTCCTCGGCCCAGTATTTCTGCAGGTCCGCGATCGCCTGGATCGCCAGCTTGTTGACCTCCGCGGACGAATCGCCGCTGATCTTGATCTCACCGCCGGTCGAATTGGCGATGTTCGACTTCGGTGCGGGCACGATGGGCTTGGGCCCTCCGCAGGCCACCAGGACGACGACGAGCGCAGCCAGTACTAGACCTTTGGTTCGCATGGCCGAAAGATTAGCCAATAACCGCCGCGCCTGCGGTATATAGCTCGAGAACGGTTTGCCAACGGCGCAAACCTGTGTGAGTTACTTGATCAGCGGGTCACGCGGCATACCGAGGATGCGCTCGGCGATCTGGTTGCGGGTGATCTCCGAGGTACCGCCGGCGATCGACAGCGCGCGGGATCCGAGCGCCGTCCGGCCCGCCATTTCACCCTCGCCGCCGTCGAGTGCGACGTCCGGACCGACCAGCGCCGCGGCGATCGTGCCCTGCTCCTGGAACTGCTCGGCCAGGATGAGTTTGGTGATGTTGCCTTCCGGCCCGGGGCCGGCGCCCTCGAGCGCACGGACCACCCGGCGCAGGTTCAGCAGTCGCAGCGCTTGATCTCTGGCGAGGAACTTGCCGACCCACTGCACCGCGCCGGCGTGCCGGTCGCCGTACCTCGTGGCCAGCGAGACGAGCCACGCCGCCGCGGGTGCGATGGTGCCGGCGCCGCCGCCGATGCTGACCCGCTCATTGCCGAGCGTGGCGCGCGCGACGGTCCAGCCCGCGTTCGGCTCCCCCACGACGTCCTCGTCGGGGACGAACACGTCGTTGAAGAACACTTCGTTGAAGTCGGCGCCGCCGGTGATCTGGCGCAGCGGCCGCACCTCGACGCCGGGCGCCTCCATGTCCAGGATCACCGTCGTGATGCCGGCGTGCTTGGGTACGTCGAAGTCGGTGCGGACGGTGGCCAGGCCGCGCTTCGAGTAGTGCGCCCCGCTGGTCCACACCTTCTGCCCGGTGATCTTCCAGCCGCCGTCCACCCGGGTGGCGCGAGTCTTGACCGCCGCGGCGTCTGAACCGGCCGACGGCTCGGAGAACAGCTGGCTCCAGATCTCGTCCTTGCGCAACGCCTTCTCGACGAAACGCTCGATCTGCGAGGGGGTTCCGTGCTGGATCAGGGTCAGGATCACCCAGCCGGTGATGCCATAGTCGGGCCGCTTGACACCGGCGGCGGCGAACTCCTCTTCGATCAGCAGCTGCTCGACGGCACCTGCCGCGCGGCCCCACGGTTTGGGCCAGTGCGGCATGATGTAGCCGGTCGCGATCAGCTCGTCGAGTTGCGCCTTCTCGTCAAGCTTGGCGAGTTCGACGGCGTCGGCGCGGATCTGGATGCGCAGCTCATCGGCCTCGGCCGGCAGGTCAAGGCTGTTGGCCCTACTGACGCCGGACTCGGTCAGGGCGAACACGTCGGTGACCGGGCCGTCCCCGCCGAGCAGCGCCTGCACGGTCAGCGCGCGCCGCAGATGCAGATGCGCGTCATGCTCCCAGGTGAACCCGATCCCGCCGTGCACCTGAATGTTCAACTCCGCGTTGCCGACATAGGCCGGGAACGCCAATGCGGCCGCGGCGGCCGCGACCAGTTCGAACTGCTTCTGATCGTCGCCGAACGCGCGGGCGGCATCCCACACGACGGCAACCGCCGACTCCGAGGCCACGATCATGTTGGCGCAGTGATGCTTGACCGCTTGGAAGGTCGCGATGGTGCGGCCGAATTGCTCACGCACCTTGGCGTATTCGACCGCGGTGTCCACGCAGTCGGACGCCCCACCGGCCGCCTCGGCGCCAAACAGTGTGCGGGCCAAGGCAACTGCCACCGCACCCGCTCCGGTCAACACGTTGCCCGCCACCGCGACATCGCGCAGTGACACCCGGCCGGACCGCCGCGCCCGGTCCAGGCTCCCTGGCACCTCGACCGACACCCCGTCGGCGCCACGCTCTACCAGCAGCACGTCGTCGCCGGAGATCAGCACCAAGAGGTCGGCCAGTCCGGCGCCGAGCACCACACCGGCGTCACCACTGGCGGTCTCGCCGGTCACCGTGACAGCGCCGCCGAATCCGATTGCCGCCGTGACTGATCCGTCCACCAGACCGGGAAGCAGACGAGCCTTCTGCTCGTCGCTGCCGGCGGCGGACACCAGGGCGGAGGCGACGACGGTCGGCACGAACAGGCCCGGCGCGATCGCGCGGCCGAGCTCGTCGATGACCACCACCAGTTCCGGCAGCCCGAAACCCGAACCGCCGTAATGCTCGTCGACATGGAGCCCGAGCCAACCCAGCTCGGCAAGCTCCGACCAGAACGGCGGACGAGTCTCCTCGGCATCGTCGGCGAGGAGGTCCCGTGTCACCGCCCTGGCCTTCTGCGCGGCAAGGAACGAGCGCGCCACCTCGCTGAGTTCACGGTGGTCGTCGGTCAGTGCGATACCCATCGGGTCCTCCTCGAGGCGGCGGTGCCTGTTCCTCTAATGCCTTACCATGTCCTGTGTGGCAAAGGCCAATTAATCGGCGGCGAAGCGGTGTCCGCCCACTTTCGGCGTCACCCACGCCGTCGCCGCAACCGCGCTCTCGGCGGCGCTCACTGCATTGCGGGATACTTTGTGCCGGTGAGGTGTTCGGAGATCTCCCATAGCCAGTGAGCGGCTGCCTCGTTTTGGGCTTGATCTGGGATGGCGGCTTGGCGCACGCCTCCGCCGGCGGCCTCGAGAAATCCGCGCGGGGTATACAGGGCGGCGCCTTCGGCCTGGGGCGAGGTAGCTGCGTAGAGGGTGGGTTCGATGGCTTGTTCTATTTCCTGCCACATGAAGGGCAGTAGCCGTTGGGTGAGCCTGATGAACCGTTCAGGACGAGAAACCTGGGCTTTCTCGCCTGCTTCTGTGGCCTTGGGGGAGTTGAGCTTTGCCATGCCCGGGTGTGCGGAGTTGGACATCACGCCCCATTCGCCGTCGTGGCTTCGCCGTTCGAGCTCGCGGGCGAAGATCAGATTTGCCAGCTTCGACTGGCCGTAGGCCTGCATGGGTTTATAGTTTGTCTCGAACTGCAGGTCGTCGAAGTGGATGCGCGCGTTGCGGGCGGCCATTGCGCTGATGGTGACGACGCGAGGTGAGGGGGCCGCCCGCAGGAGCGGCAGCAGGTGCGCGGTGAGCGCGAAGTGCCCGAGATGGTTGGTGCCGAACTGCATTTCGAATCCGTCGATGGTGGTATCGCGCTTCATCGGTGCGATTACGGCGGCATTGTTGATCAGGATGTCGATAGGTTTGCCTTCGGCGGTGAGCTCCTCACCCAGCGCAGCGACGCTGTCTAGCGACGCAAGGTCGAGGCGTTTGATGTTCACCGCGGCATCCGGAGTCCTCGCGCGGATTTGCGACAGCGCGCGTTCACCCTTGGCCCGGTTGCGGATCGCCATGACCACTTCGGCGCCCGCGGCGGAGAACCGAGCGGCGAGGGCGAGCCCGACGCCGGAGGTCGAGCCGGTGACGACGATCAGCTTTCCGGCCAAGTCGGGAACGACGACGTCTCTTTGGTGCACGGCCTTGGGTACTCCTCGTTTTCCAGGGTCAAGCGGATGCAGTGGTCGATGACAGGTGCTCACTAAAGTGGTTGAACCGCAAGAGGTCCTGTGGCAGTCCTGCGCTGAGGCGCCCGTGTGATGCGCTGCTGCCAATACTACTGAGCATTCGCTTCACCGACGGGTTGCAATGATCCGACCGGCAGCCTCGACCGCCGCGGCCCGGCGGCGCGCGACGACAGTACCGTCGCCGGCCGCGGAGCTCGGGTCGGGTGAGTTCGCCCAGGCCAGACCGATGCCCACCAGGATGATGATCAGGGTGGCCGGCTCCCACCACGGGTCCACAGCACCGGCGGCCTGGGCAGCTCGGACCGCAGCGATGGTATCGGCGAAAACGGGTCGGCCGTCGGCCGTCGGCTCGTCCAGGGTGAACCCTTCCAGCCGGGCCCAGGTGATCATCCGCACGTGCGCGGGGTGATTGCGGGCCACGTCGTAGACGTCCCCGACAAATTCGGCGATGTTGCTGTGGTGCAGGTTGATCGCCGCGAAGAACTCGGCAGTGTCGTCGGCAACCACTTCGCGAAAGAGTGTTTCCTTGTCGCCGAAATGCGCGTAAAGGCGCTCCTTGCTGGCCTGCGCATTGCGCGCGATGCGGTCGATGCGGGCGCCGGCCAACCCATATTGGGCGAACTCCGCGCGGGCGGCTGACAGGATCTCGCCGCGAAGCTCAGTTCTTCGTCTCACAGCCGAATCTTAACAAACGAACTAGTTCGTTCGGTATTGTCGAACCGTCATTCGATGTCACAACAACGAGGAGTTCAGGATGGGTGAGGTGAGGGCGATGGATCCTGCCATCGCGGACATGCCGCGAGGCGGACCAAACGCGTCGTGGCTGGATCGTCGCTTGCAGACTGATGTCCTGGAGTACACCGATCGCTACGACGTCCCCGACGAGGTCAAGCAGACGGTGATCGGCGCGTTGGATCGCGTGGGAGCCCGCACCGGCCAGCACGAGGAGAACGCCCGCACGGCACTGGGCGTGGTATCAGACATTCCGAACCCCCGCATCCTCGAACTCGGCGCCGGACACGGCATGTTGTCGGCCAAGATCGTGGAGCTGCATCCCACGGCGACGGTGACGATCAGCGATCTGGACCCGACCTCGGTAGCCACTATCGCGGCCGGGGACCTGGGCGCCCACTCCCGCGTTCGCACCAAGGTCGTCGACGCAAGCGCGATAGACGCCGACGACGGTAGCTACGACCTGGTGGTGTTCGCCGCAGCGTTTCATCATTTGGCGCCGTCGGTCGCGGTGCGCGCGATCGCTGAAGCGACCCGGGTTGGTCGACGATTTTTGGTGATCGATATCAAACGTTTGTCCCCGCCGCTGCTGATCCTCACCCAATTGATGATCGCGCCGCTTGCGACGATCGCGATCGCAGTGCGGCCGTCTTTCCGCCACGTCGTGCACGACGGCTTCATCAGCAGTCTGCGCGTCTACAGCCGCTCGGCGTTCGTGGCGCTCGGCAAAGCGGCCGACCCACATATGCGCATCGAATTCCTGCCAACAGCGGTGCGGTTCGGTCCCCACATGGGCAGTTTGGTGTTCTCCCGACCCGACACGAACTCGACACCCGCAGGCGCATCAAGACATGAGGAGCACGAATAGACATGGCTACGTTGAACATCGACGAGATCATGAACCAACCGCGTCGGATTCAAACGTTGCGCCGCATCGTGGAATCCCTCGCAGACGGCGCCGCACCACTGATGGATCTCTATCGTCCCTACGTCGAAGGCCTGTCGAATCTGCCCTCCGACGGCCGGTTCCTGCTGGTCGGAAATCACACCCAGTTCGGTGCCGAGGGCCTCATGATTCCCTACTACGTGCGGCGTCAGGTCGGCATGCGGGTGCGACCGCTGGCCGACCGCACCTTCGGCCGGATGCGCGGCTTGCCGGGTGATCTGCTCGCCGCCGCAGGCGCTGTCGTCGGGGCTCCCGAAACCGCGGGTGAGTTAATGCGCCACAACGAACCCATTCTTGTGTTTCCCGGCGGAGGCCGTGAAATTGCCAAGTTCAAGGGTGAGGAGCACACGTTGCGCTGGCAGGACCGAGCCGGATTCGCCCGCTTGGCAGTGGAGTACCAGTATCCGATCGTGCCCGTCGCTCTCGTCGGCGGGGATGACGTTTACCGGAGCCTGTCGACGCGCGGCGGCCGCTGGGAACGCCTGAGCCAGCGGATATCTGAAAGACTCTCCGGCCGCACCGACATGGCCGTGCCGCTGATGCGCGGGGTCGGCCCCACCCTGATTCCTCGACCGCAGCGGATGTATATGCGCTTCAGCGAACCGATTCCGACTGACAAGCCCGCGCGGACCGCCAACGACAAGTGGGTGGCAACCATCAAACAGAACACCCAGGAAGCACTGGAGCAGGCCATCACCGACCTCCTCCAACTCCGAAACAGCGACCCTTACCGCGAACTGAATCCACTCGCCTGGCAGAAGGCGGCACGACCACCAATGTGAGGATTGAACCCGACGTTCTGGCGGAGTAGCTGCGACGCGGAGATTACTTGGGGGCGAAGCGCTGTCCGGCGTCGAGACGGATGCACTGGCCGTTGAGCATCGGATTGTCGACGATCGCCGCGACCAGCTTGGCGAACTCCTCGGGCTTGCCAAGGCGCTTGGGGAAGGCAGCGTCCTTGGTCAGCGCCTTGGCGAATTCGTCCGGGATGCCCTTGGTCAGTCCGGTGGCGAACAGGCTGGGCGCTATGGCCAGCGCGCGGATGCCCACCGGACCCAGATCGCGGGCCATGGTCAGGCACATGCCGGCGATACCGGCCTTGGCGGCGGTGTAGGCGACCTGGCCGATCTGGCCTTCGAACGCGGCGATCGAGGCGGTGTTGATGATGACGCCGCGCTCCTCTTCTTCGGGCTCGTTGTTGGCCATGTGCGCTGCCGCGAGTCGGCTGATGTTGAAGCTGGCGATCAGGTTGAGGTTGATCGTGCTCTGGAAGGTCTCCAGGGCGTGCGGGCCGTTCTTGCCGAACGTCTTCTCCGCGACGCCGCCACCGGCGGTGGTCAACACCACGTGCAGGCCACCGAGGGCCTCGACCGCGTCGGCCAGCACCTTCTCGGTGCCCGCGAAGTCGGTGACGTCGACAGGGAGGAAGGGGCCGCCGACACCGGCCGCGACCTCAGGGCCGTCGGTGCCCTCGCGGTCGAGAATCGCCACCTGAGCTCCGCGGGAGGACAGCAGTTCAGCACTTGCCCGCCCGAAGCCCGATGCGCCGCCCACGACGACTACCTTCTTGCCCGAGATCTCCATCCGATACTCCTGTCGGTTGACGCCGGCACGCTAACCGTGCGGTTAGGCGTTCACTTTTCCATTCGCAGGACACCCCAGGTGTCAAGCCGGTACGCACGTTACCGCTCGTCACAAAACGGTCATGAACAAGGGTGTCTACCCGGCGGTAGGTTGGGCGACATGGCCCAATCCACAACTGGACTGCGGATGAGCGCCGGAGTGGCGGCCGCCGCCGTCGCTCTCGGCGTGGTCCAGCTGACAGCCGCCTTCTTCTCCCCTGCCGCCGATGCCCGCACGGCGGTGGGCACCGCGGTCATCAACATGACACCCGGACCGGTCAAGGAATGGGCGATCCAGACCTTCGGCACCGCCGACAAGCTGTTCCTGTCGGTGTCGGTGATCGCGGTCATCGGGGTGCTGGCTGCCGTCGCCGCGATCTGGGAACGCTCCCGCATCCCGGCCGGCACGCTGGCGTTCGTGGCCGCCGCGGTCGCCGGTTGCGCCGCGGTGTTGGCCGTTCCAGGTGCGCGCGGCGTCGACATCATCCCGACCTTGCTCGGCGCCGTGTGTGGGATCGCGGTGTTGCGTTTCCTCACCGGCCGCATCACCGCAAGCGAAGCGACCGAGACGACCGAAGACGCCGACGTCGATCCGGGACGCCGGCTGTCCCTGTTGACGTTGGGCATCGGCGGGCTCGGGCTGTTGAGCGGCGTCGCCGGTGCGGTGACCAGCCGCCGGCTGCACTCGGTGTCCGGCGACCGGGAGAGCTTCGCCGTGCCATCGGCTCCGCCGCCGTCGCCGATTCCCGCCGACGTCACGCCGCAGGGCGTACAGCTGCCCAGCTTCATCACGCCCAACAAGGAGTTCTACCGAATCGACACGGCGCTGAGCGTGCCGCAGCTCGCGCGCGCCGACTTCCGGCTGCGCATCCACGGCATGGTCGACCGTGAAGTCAACTACACCTTCGACGACTTGGCGAAGTTCGCGCCGATCACCAAGACCGTGACACTGACCTGCGTGTCCAACCCGGTCGGCGGCAACCTGATCTCGAATGCCACCTGGACCGGCTATCGGGTCGCAGACCTGTTGCGCGACAGCGGAATCCATCCCGATGCCGATATGGTGCTCTCGACGTCGATAGACGGATTCACCGCGGGCACCCCGGTGGAGGCGCTCACCGACGCGCGTGAGTCGATGCTCGCGATCGGGATGAACGGCGTGCCGCTGCCGGTCGAACACGGCTATCCCGCCCGGCTGGTGGTGCCCGGGCTCTACGGCTACGTGTCGGCCACCAAATGGGTGGTGGACCTGGAGCTGACCCGCTTCGACCGCGCGCAGGCCTACTGGACCAAGCTCGGCTGGTCGGAGCGCGGCCCGATCAAGACCGAGTCGCGGATCGACGTGCCGCGCGACGGCCAGAAGGTGGCCAAGGGCCCGGTGACGTTCGGCGGGGTGGCGTGGGCGCAGAACCGCGGGGTGAAGGGCGTCGAGGTACGGATCGACGACGGACCGTGGCAGCCCGCCCAGCTGGGGGCGGCCTACTCCAAGGACGCCTGGCGGTTGTGGAGCTTCCCGTGGACGGCCACCCAGGGCGGGTTCCACACCGTCACCGCCCGCGCGACGGACAACACCGGCGCGGTCCAGACCGAAGACCAGGCACCACCGGCGCCCGACGGCGCGACGGGCTGGCCGACGGTGTCGTTCGAGGTGGCCTGACGCCGGCTCTTTGTCGGGGTGTCGTGCCAACCTGGAGGCATGTTGCTTGGCGATGTCGCGGCGGCCTCGATCGATGTGTCAGCGACGTCGTCGCGGCTGGCCAAGGTGGCGCGGATCGCGGAGCTGCTCGCCGGGGTGAGTGACCCGCACGTGGTGGCGGTCGTGGTGTCGTGGCTGTCCGGGGACCTGCCGCAGCGCCAGATCGGGGTCGGCTGGGCGGCGCTGCGCACGCTGCCCGCTCCGGCGGCGGAGCCGACGCTGACGGTCCTCGCGGTCGACGCGACATTCACCGAGATCGGCGCCGTTGCGGGCAAAGGCTCGCAGGCCCGGCGGGCCGAGCTGCTCGCGGGCCTGTTCGCCTCGGCCACCGACGCCGAGCAGGTGTTTCTGCGCCGGCTGCTCGGCGGCGAGCTGCGCCAGGGCGCGCTGGCCGGCGTGATGGCCGACGCGGTCGCCAAGGCGGCCGGCGTACCCGCCGCGACCGTGCGCCGGGCCGCCATGCTCGGCGGCGCCCTACCCGCCGTGGCGGCCTCGGCCCTGACCGGCGGAACCGAGGCGCTCAGCGCGTTCAGCCTGGCGGTCGGCAGGCCGGTCGGCCCGATGCTCGCCCAGACCGCGACGGGCGTGGCCGACGCCCTCGAACGGCTCGGCGGCGACGCCATTTTCGAGGCCAAGCTCGACGGCGCCCGCGTGCAGATCCACCGCAGCGGCGACGACGTCACCGTCTACACCCGCAGCCTCGACGACGTGACCGCCCGGCTGCCAGAGGTGGTGGATGCCGCGCTGGCGCTTCCGGTCACCAACCTGATCGCCGACGGTGAGGCGATCGCCTTGCGTCCCGATAACCGCCCGCACCGATTCCAGGTCACCGCGTCCCGGTTCGGCAAGAGCACCGATGTGGCCGCAGCCCGGGCGGCCCAACCACTTTCGGTGTTCTTCTTCGACATCCTCCACCTCGACGGTGTCGATCTGCTCGACGAACCCACCCACGCCCGGCTCGCGGCGCTGGACGCGATCGTGCCCACCGCACAGCGTGTCGACCGGTTGGCCGCCATGGATGCCGCTGCGGCACAAGACTTTCTGGATGTCACGCTCGCAGCCGGCCATGAGGGCGTCATGGCCAAATCACCCACGTCCCCCTATGAGGCGGGCCGCCGCGGCGCGGGCTGGCTGAAAGTCAAGCCGGTGCACACCCTGGACCTGGTGGTGCTCGCGGTGGAGTGGGGCTCAGGACGGCGAACGGGCAAACTGTCCAATATCCATCTGGGCGCGCTGGATCCGCAGACCGGCGGCTTCATGATGCTCGGCAAGACCTTCAAGGGCATGACCGACGCGATGCTGGACTGGCAGACCACGCGCTTCACCGAACTCGCGACGGGACCGCTGGATGAATACGTCGTCCCGCTGCGTCCCGAGCAGGTCGTCGAGATCGCGTTCGACGGAGTGCAGGGCTCCAGCCGCTATCCCGCCGGCATGGCACTGCGGTTCGCCCGGGTGCTGCGCTACCGCGACGACAAAAGCCCCGCCGAAGCCGACACCATCGACACCGTGCGGGCGTTTTACGAGCGCACCGAATAGCGGCGCGGCGTTTCCGCGTTCTCCGAACTGGCGAACCTGTGAATGGAAGGATCACCGCACAGCCAGACATGCACGCCTCGTCAAGGGAGAAACACGTGGCTTCACCGACCGCCGCGCCGTCGGAGTACATCGAGGAGACCAGGGGCGACGTCACCTACATCCGTACCGAGAAGGATCTGCCGCCGGTCGCCGTCGTCGACCGCTCGCCGATCACCACCCGGCACAAACTGATCTTCGGTGCGGTCGCCGTCCTCGGGGCGATCGCCTGGGCGGTCATCGCCTTCTTCCGCGGCGAGACCGTCAACGCGGTCTGGTTCGTCATCGCGGCGATCTGCACCTACGTCATCGGCTACCGGTTCTACGCCCGGCTTATCGAGATGAAGATCGTCCGCCCGCGCGACGAGCACGCCACGCCGGCCGAGATACTCGAGAACGGCACCGACTACATGCCCACCGACCGGCGGGTGCTGTTCGGTCACCACTTCGCTGCCATCGCCGGGGCGGGCCCGCTGGTCGGCCCGGTACTGGCGATGCAGATGGGCTATCTGCCCGGCACGATCTGGATCATCGTCGGCGCGGTGTTCGCCGGCTGCGTCCAGGACTACCTGGTGCTGTCGATCTCCACCCGCAGGCGCGGTCGCTCACTGGGGCAGATGGCCCGCGACGAGCTGGGCGCGGTCGGCGGCGCCGCGGCGATCATCGCCGTGCTGGTCATCATGGTCATCCTGCTTGCGGTGCTGGCCCTGGTCGTGGTGGGCGCCCTGGCCGAAAGCCCGTGGGGCGTGTTCTCCATCGCGATGACGATCCCGATCGCCATCTTCATGGGCCTGTATCTGCGGTTCCTGCGGCCCGGCCGGGTCTCCGAGGTTTCTCTGATCGGTGTCGTCCTACTGCTTCTGGCCGTGGCCGGTGGCGGGTGGGTCGCCGGAACCGATTGGGGCACAGACTGGTTCACGCTCTCGAAGGTGACGTTGTCGTGGTGCATCATCGTCTACGGGCTGGCCGCCTCTGTGCTCCCGGTCTGGTTCCTGCTGGCGCCGCGCGACTACCTATCGACGTTCATGAAGGTCGGCACCATCGCGCTGCTGGCAGTGGGCATCCTCTTGGCCCGCCCGGTCATGGACGCCCCGGCGATCTCGCAATTCGCCTCCAACAGTTCAGGTCCGGTGTTCGCCGGCTCGCTGTTTCCGTTCCTGTTCATCACCATCGCCTGCGGTGCGCTGTCGGGATTCCACTCGCTGATCTCCTCGGGCACCACACCCAAGCTTCTGGAGAAGGAAAGCCAGATGCGCCTGATCGGCTACGGCGGCATGCTCACCGAGTCGTTCGTGGCGATCATGGCGCTGATCACCGCCGCGATCCTCAACCAGCATCTGTACTTCGCGATCAACGCGCCGTCGGCCCAGACCGGAAGCACCGCCGAGACCGCAGCCAAGTACGTCAACGGCCTCGGCCTGTCCGGCGCCCCGATCACCGGCGCCGAGATCACCGATGCGGCCAAGAGCGTCGGTGAACACTCGATCGTCTCCCGCACCGGTGGCGCGCCGACGTTGGCATTCGGTATGTCCGAGGTGCTGCATCAGGTGTTCGGCGGCGCCTCGCTGCGGGCGTTCTGGTACCACTTCGCGATCATGTTCGAGGCGCTGTTCATCCTGACGACCGTCGACGCCGGCACCCGGGTCGCCCGGTTCATGCTCTCCGACGGCCTGGCGAATCTGGGCGGTCCGCTCAAGCGGTTGCGTAACCCGAGCTGGCGGGTAGGGGCGTGGATCTGCAGCCTGCTCGTGGTCGCCGGCTGGGGTTCGATCCTGCTGATGGGGGTCACCGATCCACTCGGCGGCATCAACACACTCTTCCCGCTGTTCGGTATCGCCAACCAGCTGCTGGCCGCGATCGCGCTGACGGTGGTCACCGTCGTGGTGATCAAGAAGGGTCTGCTGAAGTGGGCGTGGATCCCTGGGATCCCGCTGCTGTGGGATCTGGTCGTCACCCTCACCGCGTCGTGGCAGAAGATATTCTCCGGCGATCCCAAGCTCGGCTACTGGACGCAGCACTTCCAGTACCGCGCCGCCGCGGAGGCCGGCAAGACCACGTTCGGCTCGGCCAAGAACGCCGACCAGCTGCATGCCGTCATCCGCAATACCTTCATCCAGGGCACGCTGTCGATCGTGTTCGCCGTCCTGGTGATCATCGTGGTGCTCGCCGGGGTGATCATGGCGGTGCGGGCCATCCGCGGTGGCGGCCGCGAGCTGACCGAGGACGCCCCGGTGCCGTCGAAGATCTTCGGGCCGTCCAGCCTGATCTCCACACCCGCGGAGAAGGAGGTGCAGAAACAATGGGACGCGCTACCCTCGTCGCACGCCAAATCCGTTGGTACATCGGCGCATTGATGGGCGATAGCCACTACCGCCGTTACGTCGAGCACCGGGCTCGCACCCACCCAGGTGAGCCGGTGCTCAACGAGGCGCAGTACTGGCGCATGCGCCACCACGACGCGGACACCAACCCGACGGCCCGCTGCTGCTAGTCGGTCAGTGCAGCGACCCCCGCTTGCTGCCGCCGGTACTCGCAGCGGCGGACGCCTTGTGCCGGCTGCCGTCTGCCGCCGACGGGCGCTTGTTGCTCGCCGCCGCAGACGCCGCTCTGTTGGACGCGCCGGTGGCCGCCGCGGACAGGACAACGGTGTTGTTGATGTTGATCCCCGGGCCCGCTTGCTTGATAGTCGCCCCGGTCTGGCCGATGGAGCCGGCAATCGAGAGTGGACCGGGAATCGTCGTCACAATGTTGCCGGTGCCGAAGAGATTGAACGCCGTGCTGAACACCGCCGGTTTCGCCGGGCCGAGTGGAATTGCGAAAGTGCCCGCGCCGACAAAGCTTCCCCGGCTGCCGAAGCTGAAGACAGAGTTCAGGGTGCCGTAGGCCTCCATGAACCCGCCGGTATCACCCTGCCCGCCACCGAAATCAACCGCCATGTTGCCGTTGCCCGCGACGAGAAGCGTGTAGGTGGCGGTCTGGGTTGGAGTGACCAGTCCCTGGCTGCCCAGGCTCAGGGCAGAGTTGAAGAAGTCCTTGCCTGTCACGCTCCCGACAACCGCGGCGACCCGCTTGCCCTGGACGATTCCGACGGAGAAGTTGCTGTGCGTCACGGTCACTGAGTCGGAACCGCCCGCGTAGGCCAGGTTCACCGAGCCGTCGGCGGTGGCAATGGTGGTCTGCCCTGCACCGTTGCCGAGACCGTTGGCGATCGCGACGGTGAAGAGTCCGGTCGCTTTGGCCGTTGCGCCGGGTCCCAACGCAATGGCGATACTCGTCGGGCTGCTGGTGCACTGTGCACTGTTACCGATGCCGAAGAAGGACGCACACGTTGCGTTGGCCGGCGCTGCCGAACCCAGCGTGGCGGCGGCGAAAGTGGCTGACACCACGGCGCCCCCGAGCGCGCCGACGAGCGCCCGATTGGTGCGGCCGCCGGGCAGAGTGGCACGAATCATGTTGTTGCTCCTGGTTTTTAGCGGCTGGCGCGATAGCCCATGGATACCTCTGATTGAGGCCTTGCCTGTATTTAACGCCTGGGAAAGCGCTGTTATCGCCAATCCCGGAAAACAACGAAAATGATCCGCTGAACAGGCAGCAGGCGTTGCCACTCATCGTCGACCGTAACGCCAGGGCGGGATTCGGCGCCGAATGGCGCCCTGGCGTTACGTTCGGCGCGTTAGCAGTCGGCGAGCACCCGGTCGCAGAACTCCCGCGTTGTCGCGATCACCCGCGCGTTCGGCTCGTCGACCTCGTCGACCCACGCCTGCGCCGCCTGCGGTGAGCGACCGCCCTCAATGTGCCGCGCTACCAACCGTTCTCGCCGAACCTGCGCAGAACAATCCACGTAGTAGAGCCGGTTCAGCAGCGGACGCACCGCGGCCCAGTCACCGTCGGGTACACCCAAGTAGTTGCCCTCGGTGACCACGAGCCGGCACTCGGCGGGTATGACGTGCCCGGCGGCTATCGGTTCGTCGAGGCTGCGGTCGAAGGCCGGTACGTAGACATCGCGACGGCCGAACTCCCCCGCCGCCCGTTGCAGTGCAACGACGTAACCCGCGGCATCGAAGGTGTCGATCGCGCCTTTCCGGTCGCGGCGACCCAGCCGCTCCAGTGCCGCGTTCGACAGGTGGAAGCCATCCATCGGCAGATACGCCGCGCCGCCGAAGGACGTCGCCAGCGCCAGCGCCGAGGTGGACTTGCCCGCCCCGGGCGGTCCGGTGATGCCGACGACCACGCGGCCGGGCCCGTCGAGCAATGCGGTGACGTCGCCGACCAGAAGATCGAGAAAACTATCGCGGGCGTAACTGATGGCTGACGGCCTCCGATACGTCGGGTAGGTCCGGGGGTTGACGACTGCAGAACAGGACCTCTCATGAATCCATTTCGGAAGATACGCAGTCGGGGGATCATTCGGGCGGCGACTGCCGCCATCGCTGCACTCCTGGTGGCCGGCGCCATCGCGGCCCAACCACCGACGGCCAAGGCCGCCGAGATCGAGTTCCTCAGCGTGCCGTCGCCGTCGATGGGTCGCAACATCACCGTCCAGTTCCAGGGCGGCGGCCCGAAGGCGGTGTACCTGCTCGACGGCTTGCGCGCCCAGGACGACCGCAGCGGCTGGGACATCAACACCGGCGCGTTCTCCTGGTTCAACGACTCCGGCGTCTCCGTCGTGATGCCGGTCGGTGGCATGTCGAGTTTCTATACCGACTGGTATCGGCCCGCGACCGGAAATGGCACCACGCAGACCTACAAATGGGAGACCTTCCTGACGTCCGAGCTGCCGGGGTGGCTGTCGGCCAACAAGGGCATCAGCCCCAGCGGCAACGCCGTTGTCGGGCTGTCGATGTCGGGCAGCGCCGCGCTCACACTGGCCGCCTACCATCCCGGCCAGTTCGTCTATGCAAGCTCGCTGTCAGGCTTCCTGAACCTGTCGGCGCAGACCTGGCCGCTGCTGGTCTCGATCGCGATGGCCGATGCCGGCGGCTTCAACGCCCTCGACATGTGGGGTGTCTTCGGCGGAGCGGCCTGGCAGCGCAACGACCCCATGCTTCACGTCGGCCAGCTGGTGGCCAACAACACCCGGGTCTGGGTCTACAGCGGCAACGGCAACCCGACCGACCTCGACGCCGGACTGGGCAACGCGCAGGTTCCCGCACAATTCCTCGAGGGCCTGACGAGTCGCACCAACCACGCGTTTCAGGCCCGCTACGAAGCCGCAGGCGGGCGCAACGGTGTCTTCAACTTCCCGCCCAACGGCACACACAGCTGGGGTTACTGGGGTGGCCAGCTGCAGGCGATGAAGCCCGACATCCAACGGGTTTTGGGCGCATCGCCGACGGCCTGACCCTGACCGCAGACAGACGAAAGGCCCGGTCCCTTGTCCAGGGACCGGGCCTCTCAGTGTCACGTTTCGGGGGCGCCCGCCGGTAGCCTCCAGCACTGTTCCCCCACTCTTCGATCCTCAAACCCGGCCGCGCAGAATGGGTCCAGGCGGCACCCTCAGCAGGCCCGCGGACATCGACGGGCTATGGTCATTTCTGAAAACGGCCGTGCGCAGATAAGGGGACAGCAGATGGACCTGTCGTGGTCGGCGAAGGATCTCGAGTTCCGCGACGAGGTGCAGGCGTTCCTGGAGGACAAACTCACCCCGGATCTGCGGCAGGCGGGTCGGCTGATGACCAGCGTCTACGCCGACCATGAGGCCAGCATGGCGTGGCAGGCGATCCTGCACGAACGCGGCTGGGCCGCCCCCGCGTGGCCGGTGGAGCACGGCGGCTGCGATTGGACGCTGACCCAGCACTACATCTTCAGCCGCGAATCCACGCTGGCCGGGGCGCCGTCGTTGTCGCCGATGGGCATCCGGATGGTCGCCCACGCGATCATCGCCTACGGCACCGCCGAGCAGAAGGACTTCTTCCTGCCGCGCATCCTGACCGGTGAGGTGTTCTTCTGCCAGGGCTACTCCGAACCGGAGGCGGGCTCCGACCTTGCTGCGCTGACGATGTCGGCGACCAATGATGAATCGGCCGGTGATCTCATTTGCACCGGTAGCAAGATCTGGACCACCCACGCCACCGAGGCCAACTGGATCTTCGCGCTGGTGCGTACGTCGCGCTCAGCCAAGAAGCAGCAGGGCATCACGTTCGTGCTCATCGACATGAACACGCCAGGCATCGAGATCCGCCCGCTGGTGATGACGTCGGGCGAGAAGGTGCAGAATCAGATCTTCTTCGACGCCGTGCGGGTACCCAAGTCGAACGTGATCGGCGAGATCGACGACGGCTGGACTGTGGCCAAGTACCTGCTGGAGTTCGAGCGTGGCGGCGGCGCAACGGCTCCCGCGCTGCAGGCGCTGGCAGGCGCGATCGCCACCGAGGCGGCCGAGCAGCCCGGCCCGGCCGGCGGCGCGCTGATCGACGATCCGGCGTTCGCAGCCAAACTCGCCGACATTCGCATCCGGGCCGAAGTGCTCGAGATCCTCGAATACCGCGTTCTGACAACGGTTGCCGAAGGGCGCAATCCCGGGGCCGCGTCGTCGATGCTGAAGATCCTGTCCACCGAACTCTCGCAGGCCATCACCGAACTCGCCATGGAAGCCGCCGGCCCGCGCGGCCGGGCGTATCAGCCGCACGCGACCCGGCCCGGCGGACCGGTCTCGGACTTCGAACCACCGGCGGACGGTTACGTCAGCGGGCAACCATGGCAGGCGGTGGCGGCGCTGCGCTACTTCAACGACCGCGCCGGCTCGATCTACGCCGGCAGCAACGAGATTCAGCGCAACATCCTGGCCAAGGCGACATTGGGGCTGTAATGGACTTCAACCTGAACAAAGAACAAGAGCTCCTGCGCGACGGCCTCGGCAAGTTTTTGGCCACCCGTTACGACCTGGAGAAGAGCCGCACCGCGGCCAAGCTGGGGCCGGGCTGGCAGCCCGATATCTGGCGCGGACTGGCCGCCGAACTGGGCATCCTCGGCGCCGCGTTCCCGGAGTCGGTCGGCGGAATCGGCGGAGGTCCCGTCGAAATCATGGTGATCGCAGAGGAATTGGGTCGTGCGCTGGCGATCGAGCCGTTCATCGACACGGTCGTCGTCGCAGGTGGCCTGTTGCAGCGAGCTGACCACCCGGCCGCCGCGGCGCTGCTGGAACGTATCGCCGAGGGCAGCGCCATCCTCGCCCTTGCGAACACCGAGCCAGGCGGCGAACGTACCGTGTCGACCACCGCGGTCCGCGACGGAGACGAGTGGGTGCTCACCGGCGAGAAGATCGTCGTCACCGCCGCACCACTGGCCACCCATTTGCTGATCACCGCACGGACATCCGATGAGGACCAAGGGATTTCGCTGTTCCTGGCCGAGTTCGATCCGGCTACACCGCCGGCGGGCGTCGAGGTGCACAGCTACCGCACGATCGACGATCGGCGTGCCGCCGATTTGACGCTCGACCAACTGCGCCTGCCCGCCGATGCGCTGCTCGCCGCGGACGCGACAGCGTCACTGGCGCAAGCCCGCGACGAAGGTGCGGCCGCGGTGTGCGCGGAGGCGGTCGGCGCGATGCGAAAGGTGCTGTCCGACACTGTCGAATACTGCAAGCAGCGACAGCAGTTCGGTCAGCCGATCGGCACCTTCCAGGTTCTGCAGCATCGGATGGTCGACATGTACATGGAGGTCGAACAGGCCGTCGCCGCGGTCTATCTCGCGGTGCTGAACCTCGATGCCGAGCCGCACACCAGGGCTCGCGCGGTGTCGGCCGCCAAGGCGACCATCGGGCGAGCCGCCCGCTTCCTGGGCCAGAACGCCGTCCAGCTGCACGGCGGCATGGGCATGACCGAGGAACTGGCCATCGGCCACTACTTCAAGCGGCTCACCGCGCTGCAGTACGAGTTCGGTTCCACCGACCAGCACCGCGCGCGGTACGCGAAACTGACTCGGCCCTAGGTGTTGTGGGAGGCGACCCGAGCCCGTTCCCGCATCGACGCGATCACGCCGCCGTCGTTGAGGATGTCGGTCCCGGTGAGATAGCCCGCACGGTCACTGGCGCAGAAGGCGAACAGCTCGGCCATCTCCTCGGCCTTGCCCCAGCGCGGCACCGCAGCGTTGGCGACCATCGCGCCGGCACCGGCGTCCGCCTCCAGCAGGCCCATCTCGGTGTCGACGGACCCCGGGGAGACCGAGACGATGCGCAGGCCCCGGCCGTTGAACCGTTCGGCCTGTGACGAGCTGTACCACCGCACAAAGGTTTTGCTGATGCTGTAGGCCAGCCCGGAGCGCATCTCCTCCCCCGCGATATCGCAGGCCGCCAACAGCTCGGCCAGGAACTGCTTCTCGTCGGTGAAGGCGAGGTCGAAATGCTGTGTCGGGACCAGTTCTTCGGGCAGCATGTGCGAGGCCATCGACGCCACGTTGACAATGGCCGCGCCGTCGCCGGCCGAGGCGAAGAACACCTCATTGACGTTGAGCGTGCCGAGCGCATTGGTGGTGTTCACGTACTCGGCGTCACCCATGCTGGGGCTGACCCCCGCGGTGTGGATCACCGAGGCGATCGGCCCGATGGCCGACGCCGTCTCGAACAGCCGGCTGACAGCATCGCGGTCGGTGACGTCGCAATTGACCGTCGTCGCCGTGATCCCGAGAGCGCTCAGCGCAGCCGATGCCGCGTCCAGCCGATCCTGTCTGACGTCGCAGAGCACCAGTGTGCGGTCCTGACCGACGATCTTCGCCGTGGCCTGACCCATGCCACCAGCGCCACCTGTGATAATCGAAACCCGACTCATGCCCGGACCATATACGCCGAGCCATCGCGGGCGGATGACGGGCCGGAAATTGAGTCATAAACACGTCATCGACTTTCACCTGAGTATTTGGGTATCCCTACCAAGATCTGAGGAGGTCGGCACATGCTCAACACGATTACTGATGCGGTGGGACAGGTTGCCCAGGGTGTGGGCAATATCTTCGGCATCCGACACGGCATCGAGGAGCCCGCGTTCACGGTGCAGGGCGAGGTCGGCCGAGTCCAGGTTCGCCGCTATGGGCCGCGCGTCGCCGCCGAGACGACTATCGGCGCCGACGAGGAGTCGGCGCGCAATCAAGGGTTCAGGTTGCTGGCGGGTTACATATTCGGCGCGAACTCCAGCGGCGACAAGATCGCGATGACGGCTCCCGTGGCCCAACAGACCAGCGAGGCGATCGCGATGACGGCGCCGGTCGCAACTCAGCGCACATCCTCGGGTGAATGGGTGATCCGTTTCTTCATGCCGTCGACGTACACCCTGGAATCGCTGCCAGTCCCGAACGACGACCGAGTGCGACTGGTAACGGTTCCTTCCGAAACCGTGGCGGTGTTGCGGTTCACCGGGACCATCGATCCGGAAGCGGTTTCCGCGCGCACCGCACAACTCCTGAAAATCTTGTACCGCAACGATATTCAACCCACCGGCGACCCGTTGGCATGGTTCTACGATCCGCCGTGGACGTTGCCCTGCCTGCGGCGCAACGAAGTAGTGGTGGGCGTCCCCACTGATACGTGCTTAGCTGATACATGAGCAACGAGCCGCCGGGCGGCAACCTCACCCCGCATTTCGAGGACGTCCAGGCCCACTACGACCTGTCGGACGATTTCTTCCGGCTGTTCCTCGACCCCACGCAGACCTACAGCTGTGCATATTTCGAACGCGACGACATGACGCTCGAACAGGCGCAGATCGCCAAGATCGACCTGGCACTGGGCAAATTGGGACTCCAACCCGGCATGACGCTGCTCGATGTCGGGTGCGGCTGGGGCGCGACGATGATGCGGGCGCTGCAGTCCTACGACGTCAACGTCGTCGGGCTGACGCTGAGCAAGAATCAGGCCGCCCACGTCCAGCAACTGTTCGATGCCTCGGACAGTGCCCGCACCAAGCGCGTCCTGCTGGAGGGCTGGGAGCAGTTCGACGAACCCGTCGACCGCATCGTGTCGATCGGTGCCTTCGAGCACTTCGGGCACGACCGCTACGACGAATTCTTCGCCCGGTCTTTCGCGATACTGCCCGACGACGGCGTCATGCTGCTGCACAGCATCACCGGCTTGCACCCCCAGGAGATGATCGACCGCGGCATCCCGTTGTCGTTCGAGTTCGCCCGGTTCGTCAAGTTCATGGTGACCGAGATCTTCCCGGGCGGGCGCCTGCCGTCGATCCCGATGGTCGAAGAACGATCAACCGCAGCGGGTTTCACCGTCGAGCGAGTGCAGTCCCTGCAACTGCACTACGCGCGCACCCTGGATCACTGGGCGGCGTCATTGGAAGCCGCACGCGACCAGGCGATCGCGATCCAGTCCGAAGAGGTCTACGACCGCTACATGAAGTACCTGACCGGCTGCGCCAAGATGTTCCGCGTCGGCTACATCGACGTCAACCAATTCACCCTCGGCAAAGGTTCATAAGCTACGCAGGAAACGCGGAGGTGTCAGAATTCCGGTCGTGCCCACCTCCGCACCGCCCACCTGGCTAGCGCCGGGAATCCGGCCGTATCGCGCGAGCTGGCTGCGGGCCGACATTCTGGCCGGGCTGGGGACCGGCGCGGTCGTCATCCCGTTGGCGATGGCGTACGCGACGGTCGCCAATATGCCCGTCCAGATGGGCTTGTACACCTGCATCGTCCCGGTCGTCGTGTACGCGTTCATCGGTGGCTCCCGCGTGGCCAGTATCAGTACCTCGTCGACGGTCTCGACGTTGACCGCCTCGACGATGCTGGCCGGGGGCGTCCTCATCGGCTCCGAGGACCAGCGCGGTGACCTGATCACGCTGACCCTGTTGGTGGGCTTGTTCTTGTTGGTCGCCAGGGTGTTTCGGCTCGGCATGCTGGTCGACAACATCAGCGACATGACACTGATCGGCATCAAGATCGCCGTCGGACTGACCGTCATGGCGGCCCAACTACCCAAGCTGCTCGGTGTGGCCCCGCATCCGCGTACAACCGGATTCTTCAAGGTGGCGTGGGCGGCGCTGTCCGATCTCCCGCGGGCCAGCCTGGTCACGGTGGCGGTCTCGGCGGTCTGTCTGATCGTGCTGGTCGTGCTGACGAAGTTCGTTCCCCGCGTGCCCGGGCCGCTCGCGGTCATCGCCGTGGGGATCGCGGTGAGCGCCGTCGTCGCGTTCCCGGCGCACGGGGTGGCGCTGATCCCGACGGTGCCGTCCGGGTTTCCGGTGCCCGAGATTCCCCGTCTCGATCGCCATATCGTGCCGCTGCTTCCGGGCGCCTTGGCGATCGCCGTGATGGCCTTCTTGGAAACCATTGCCGTGGCACGTACCTCGCGGCGCGTCGAGGACAGCACGATCGACCCGGATCGTGAGCTGATGGCGCTGGGGGTGGCCTCCGTGGCGGGGGCGTTCTTCCACTCGCTGCCGCCGGCCGGCGGGTTCGCGCAGACATCGGTGAACCTGCGTAACGGTGCGCGCAGCCAGATCAGCGGCCTGGTGATGGTGGCCCTCGCCGTACTGGTCGCGCTGTTTGTCGCCCCGATCCTCAGCCTGCTGCCGCAGGCGGTGCTCGGCGCGGTCGTGGTCATCGCGGTCACCCGCCTGGTCGACATCGGGGCGTTGCGCCGGCTCTACCAACTCAATCCCCGCGAGTGCTACGGCGCCATCGGTGTGGCCCTGGTCGGTCTGGCGTTCGGGCTGATCCCGGCGGTGGCCGTCGCGGTGGCGGTCACCCTGCTGATGGTGCTGCACGTGGTGAACGCTCCACACGTCGTTCAAGTCGTACGGCACCACGACTGCACGTGGACCGAACAGCCCGAGAACGCGGCCCTCGTTCCCGCCGACCCACTGGTGCTGCGTTGCCTCGTTCCGCTCTATGCCGCCAACGTGCGGCCGAATATCGCCGCGATCAGAACGGCCACGCTCGAGGCTGATACGCAGCCGGCGACGCTGGTGCTGGACTTGGTGCGACAGACGGTCCTGGAGTCGACGGTTCTGCACATCTTGGTCGACCTCGAACTCGAGCTGTCCGGCGCCGGGATCCGGCTGATGATCACCTCGTTACCCGATCGGAACTTGCGGACAGTGCAGCGCACCGATTGGTGGCAGGAATTCGAGGTAGACGGCCGCTACCAGCCGGACCTCAATGCTGCCGTCGACGCCGTCGATCCGGCCTAACCCGGCGCAGGCACGCTCGCATCGGCCGCGGGCGGGACCGCGGACGAACCGACCGGTCCGGACGGGCCTGCCGGCATCCCGGGCGGCGGGGCGGTATCGGCGTCGAGCGGACGCTGTGTGAGCAACAGCAGCGCGTCGCTGCCCGACACTTCCTGGGTGCGCATCGCGTGCAACAGGTCGCGCCAATAGCCGAGGCGGCCCTGCGGCGGGATGGCGTCCGCCGAGGTCCCCGGCGGCAGGTTGTCCGGGCTGGACAGGTGCTGGACCGGGGCTGGGGCGGCCACCGGCGCGGCGACCGCGACCTGCGGATTTGTATCGGTGGCCACCGGGATCGGCACCGCCGGATCGGCGGGATCAGTCGGGTCGGCAAACGCCGCGGGCGCTGCCAGAAATGCCGTCGCGACGCCCAGTGCGCCAAGCCCCATCATGATCTTCACCGTCGTGTCCTCCGCGGATCCTGCAGGACGGCGTCCCCGCGCCCGACCGGCCGGTGAACTCCCTGTAGAGGTGATTTCGGCGGAGAACTCAGTTTGTTACACCTGTCACTTGTGCCACCTCAGTCTCACGGCATCTGTCCGGCTGGCAGGCACCGGAGATTGAGCTTGATAACGCGGCGGCTGACGGGGTAGAACATGTCTGCCCGCAGAACCTGGGATGGCGATGGGTTCTGCCTTCACGGCACCCTGCGGCATCCCAGGCACATGCGGCAATTCTCAAGAGCGAGCAGTTGTTGGGGAGTGCGATGGTTGCGCACGAGAATCCGATAGCGAGTGTCGACGACGGGGAAGAGGCGGCGGTACGCCCGGAGCAGGTGGGCTGGTTTCGCTTCTTCTTCGACGACGAACGCTGGGAATGGTCGGCCGAGGTCCAGGCCATGCACGGGTATGAGCCCGGCACGGTGTCCCCCACCACCGAGTTGGTGCTCTCGCACAAACATCCCGACGACTACCAACAGGTCGCGACCACGCTGGACGAGGTGCGCCGTCAACATCAAGCCTTCAGCACCCGGCATCGCATCATCGACACCGCCGGCCGGATCCACCACGTGATCGTGGTGGCCGACAAGCTGCAGGACGAGTCCGGTGCGGTCATCGGCACCCACGGCTTCTATGTCGACGTCAGCCCCGCCGAAGACAACCAACAGAAACAGCTCCGCGCGGCGATCGCCGAGATCGCCGAGAACCGGGCGACCATCGAACAGGCCAAAGGCATGTTGATGGTGGTCTACGGCATCGACTCCTCGGCGGCGTTCGACCTGCTGCGGTGGCGTTCCCAGGACGCCAACGTCAAGCTCCGACTATTGGCCCAACGGGTGGTCGCTGACTTCGTCGGCCTGTCCCAATCCAAGACGTCGCCGCATCGGTCGGCCTACGACAACTTGCTGCTGAGTGCAGACCAGCGCATCCTTAGCCCGCATGAGACCCACTCGCCGTGACGTGAGTGTTCGCCGCGGCGTGCTAGCCGCGGCAACGATCTCGGCCGCGGTAGCGGTGGCGGCGCCGGCCGGCGCGGTCCCCGGTGGTGACGTTCCGCCGGTCAGCCCGCAAGCCGCGGCGGCCGGTTTCGTCGACGTGCGGACCGTGGTTCCCGATGCGGTCATCGACCTGCGCTACGCGACGCCGCACAATTTCGTCGGAGTCCCGCTGTACCCCGCCGACGCCCGCTGCCTGGTGCACGAGTCGATGGCACCGGGCCTGGCGAAGGCCGCCGACGAACTGCGGGCCCAAGGTGACGTGCTGGTGTTCTGGGATTGCTACCGCCCGCACGATGTCCAGGTGCGGATGTTCGATGCGGTGCCCAACCCGGCGTGGGTGGCCAAACCCGGACCGTACGCGCGCAGCCACGAGGCGGGACGTTCGGTCGACGTGACCATCGCCGAGCGCGGCCAACTGGTCGACATGGGCACCGACTTCGACGACTTCTCCGCCCGCGCCACGGCCTACGCGACCGACGGGGTCAGCGCCGCCGCCCAGGCCAACCGCGCCCGGCTGCGCACCGCGATGGGCGCCGGAGGGCAGGAGCGAAGCGACCCGGGAAATGGAAGCGGCGGCTTGGCGGTCTATTCCGGTGAATGGTGGCATTTCGACGGTCCCGGCGCTGGGGTACAGCGCCCGATCCTCGATGTCCCTATCGACTGACCCGCGACCGCTGCAGGACGACCAGCCCCGCAACCAGTAGCGGCGCCGCGATGGCCACCAGAATCGTGCTGATGCTTCCTCCAACACTGAAGCCGTTGTCCTGCAACGCTTCCAGCGTGGTGCCGGCGACCGCTACCCCGACACCGGCGATCGTGACGAGAAAAGTCAGCGTGACGCCGGCGGCTCCGCCGGCACGCTCCGGCGCGACGACGGCCTGCGTCGCAACGGTGGTGAACGCGTACACCAACCCCATCGTGAAACCGCACGCGGTCAACGCAACGACATAGACCACCGCATTGCCCGCGGCGGCCAGTAGTCCCAGTGACAGCGCGGCGGCCGTGCACCCGACGCCCATCACCGCGATCGGCGAGTGTCGATTGGCGAGCCGGCCCGAGATCACCCCACCCAGTGCCGCGCCCGCCGACGGGCCGAGGAACAACAGACCCGCCACCAGCGGCGTGAGTCCACGCACCTGCTGAAGATTCAGCGTCGACAAGAACACCGTCACCGCGTAGGCGACGTTGGCCACCGTGCCCGCGGCCACCAGGATGACGAACCGGCCGTTGCTCAAGAGCGAGAGATCCAGCAGCGGCCAACGCGTGCGGCGTTCGACAACGACGAAGAAGGCCAGCAGCGCCACCGACGCGGCGAACGCACCGGTCGTCGCGACCGACGTCCACCCCCAGGCCGGCGCACGATCAACGGTCAGCGTGAAAAGGCCGACGCCCGTGATGATCAACGCAAGACCGGCCAAGTCCAGCCGGCGCGGGACGGTGTCGTCGAACGTTTCGGGGACCGCGAGCGCACCGAGGATCAGCGACACGACCGCGAACGGGACCAGCAGCCAGAACACCGAGCGCCAACCCAACGTGTCGGTCAGTATGCCACCCACCACCGGCCCGGCCGCGTTCCCCAGACCCGCGATACCGTAGGCCAAACCGATTGCCCGACTTGACTGTTGCGCCGAATAGGCATTCGTCAACACACTGACCGAGACCGGGAAGATCAACGCCGCGCCGATCCCCTGCACCGCGCGGGCGGTGATCAACACACCGACGTCGGGCGCAATCGCACAGCAGACGGATGCAACCCCGAACAGCGCGATGCCGGCCAGCAGCGCACGGCGCCGGCCGAAGATATCGCCGATTCGGCCGGCGGGCACCATGAACGCCCCGAGGGTCAGCATGTAGACACTGATCACCCACTGCAGGTCGGTCGTGGTGGTGTGCAGGTCGGCGGCCATCCGCGGCAGCGCCAGGTTCACCGCGAAGTAGTCGATCTGGACGCAGAACAGGGCGATCGAGACCGCCGCCAGAATCCACCAAGAGCCCCATCGGTCGCTGGCCACGGCATCACGATACGGCCCACGAGCAGTTCGTTGTAGCGTCGCTTGTTGTGGGCGAACCCGAACTGATACCACCACTGGCGGTGCATCGTTTTGATCAGGAATCGTTGGCGCGTTACCTGAGTCCGCGGCTGCCGGGTTTCGATGAACCCTTCGACGTATCCCAATTCCAAGGCGGCCAGAGCAATCCGACGTTTCACCTGCGCACCACCGCGGGCGACTATGTCTTGCGCAAGAAGCCGCCCGGCAAGCTTCTGCCGCGCGCGCATGACGTCGAACGCGAACACCGCATCATCTCCGCACTGGCCGCAAGTGAGGTGCCGGTACCCGAAGCCCGACTGCTCTGCACCGACGACTCGGTGATCGGCACACCGTTCTTCGTCATGGATTACGTTCCGGGACGGATGTATCCCGACCGGGTGATGCGCGAGGGCACACCGGACGAGCGCCGCGCCATCTACGACGAACTCGCGCGAGTGCTGGGTCTGCTTCACCGCGTCGACTGGCGCGAGTGCGGGCTCGACGGCTTCGGAAAGCCCAGCGGCTATATCCAACGCCAGCTCGCGCTGTGGACCAAGCAGTGGGATGCCGTGCGCGCCGAAGACAACCAGGATATGGACCGGTTGGCCGAGTGGCTGGCGCGGCACATCCCCGCCGAAGAGGAGGACGCTTGTATTGCCCACGGCGACTATCGGCTGGGCAACGTCCTGATCCACCCGACCGAGCCCCGTATCGTCGCGGTGTTGGACTGGGAGCTCTCCACGATCGGCCACCCGCTCGCCGATCTCGGATACACCTGCATCACTTACTATTTCGAGGCCGGTAGCAGCGGGCTGTCGGGGCTGCTCGGCGAGGACTTCAGCCACACCGGCATTCCCGACCAAGAGACTTTTGTGGCGACCTACGCCCGATCCGCGGGTTGTGAGCCGCCGCAAGGGCTGACCCCGTTCGTGGTCTTCTCGATGTTCCGGCTCGCCGCAATCACCGCGGGCGTGTGGCGACGCGGCCTCGACGGTAATGCGGCCGATGCGAGAGCGGCATCGTCGGAATTCCGCGACCGGTACCGCAGTCTGGCCAGCACGGCGTGGTCACTGGCGCACTCGGGCGCCTAACCCTCGTTCTCGGCGATCATCCGCTGCGCGGTGGCGTACAGCGCCTGTCCGTGGATCTCGAACATCGCGACCGGATCCACACTGTCACCGCCGACCTCCTTGGCGATGAACAAGCCGTCGGCACCGGCAATGGCGTAGGTCGCCAGTTGTTGCACCTGCGCCCCGGTCAGGCCGGCCGCCAGGTCGACAAGACTGCGGGTCAGCGCGCCGAAAGCTTGGTCGCGGACGCCGATGAACATCGCCCGGGCCCGTGGCTCGACGGGGCGCCGCTCCAGGGCGAGCATGAGGCCAAGCCGCAGGAAATCAGGGGAATCCATGATCGCCTTCGCCGTACCGGTGGCGACCTCCACCAGCCGGTCGAGGCCGACCAGATCCTCCGGCAACTGCCACACCTTCAGCCAGTTGTTGAAGCTGCGCTCGATGACTGCCGCGATCAGATCGTCCTTGTCCTTGAAATGCCAATAGATCGAGCTGGCCGGCAGTCCGCATTTCGTGCTGACCGCGCCGATGCTGGTGCCCTCATAGCCACGCTCCGCGGCGATTTCGGTGGCCGCGTCCAGGATTCGGGCGCGAGACAACTCGCCGTCAGCTCGGCGCTGCCGGGTCTTCGTTTCCTTCGGGACCATCGATTTCCCAACTCTTGACTCTGTAGTGATCGATACATTACCGTATCGATCACTACAGAACAAGTCCTGGTCGACGGGGACCTGACGGATGAGAGCCAGCCATGAGTGACGCAGCCACCTACGACGTCGCGATCGTCGGCTACGGCCCGGTCGGCGCCACCGCCGCCAATCTGCTGGGCCAAATGGGCCTCAATGTCGTTGTGATCGAACGAGATCCGGATATCTACTTTCGGGCCCGCGCGATCTCGACCGACGAAGAGGTGGTGCGGATCTGGCAGCAGGTCGGACTGTCCGACCAACTCAACGCCGATATGCAGCCTGGTGGCGGCGCCAACTTCGTCGACGCGGCCGGCATATCCATTGCCAAGCTGCTCCCGGCCGACCGGGGCAACGGGCATCCACCGCAGCAGTTCATCTACCAGCCTGCGGTGGACAGGGTGCTGCGCGCGGGCGTCGACCGGTTCCCGAATGTCTCGCTGCTGCTCGAACACGAGTGCCTGCGCCTCAGCCAGCACACCGACTCGGTCGAGCTGATGCTTGCGGACCTCACCTGCGACCAGTTCAAGCGCATCCGAGCCACGTATGTGATCGCGGCCGACGGCGGCTCGAGCGCCATTCGCGGTCAACTGGGCGTCGGATTCACCGGCCGGACCTATTCGCAACGCTGGATTGTGATCGATACCAAGGTCATCGAGGAATGGCCCGGCCATGATGATCTGCGCTTCCATTGCAATCCCGCGCGGCCGACGGTCGACTGCCCCACTCCCCTTGGCCATCATCGGTGGGAGTTTCCGGTGCGCGACCAGGAGGACGAGAAGGACCTCCTCAACGAGGACGCCATCTGGAACGTCCTTGCCGGGCAGGGCATCACGAAGGCGAACGTCGCGATCATCGGCTTCGCGTGTTACAACCACCATGTCCGGTTCGCCGACCGGTGGCGGATCGGTCGAGTCTTCCTCGCCGGCGATGCGGCTCATGCGATGCCGCCGTGGATCGGCCAGGGAATGTGCGCTGGTGTGCGCGACGTCGCGAACCTGTGCTGGAAGTTGCACGCCGTCACATCCGGATCGTTGGCGGATTCGGTGCTCGACACCTATCAGGCCGAGCGACTGCCCCATGTCAAAGAAGTCACCAACCGCGCGGTGAAGGTCGGCGAGCTCATCATCGAGCGCAATCGCATCCGTTCCGCCGTGCGCAATCGATTCTTCCGGTTCGCCACCAAGGTGCCCGGATTCACAACGTGGCTGCGCAATCACCGGTGGCTGCCAGATGCGCGCTACCGTTCCGGCCTGCTTGCCCGCAATGGCAATCCGGCTGCAGGCTGGCTGATACCTCAGCCGTGGGTCATCGACGAAACGGGCGGCCTCTGCCGCTTCGACGACATCATCGGCGGCAGATGGATGGTGCTGTACACCAGCGTGGAACGTCCGTGGCCGCAGTGGCGATCGGCCGGCGTACGGGCGTTACGGATCGCACCATCCGGGAGCACCCCCGGCATCGACCGCATCGTCGACCACGACGGCGCCCTGACCGCCTGGCTCGACAAGAAGAAGGCAACCGTCGTGGCCGTGCGACCCGACGGATTCGTCTACGCCGCAGGGACCGACGAACAACCGATACCCCCACCGCCGGCCGGATTCACCACGCCTGCCATCCGAGTAAAGGACCACGCATGACCGTCACCGAGCTCACCGAACACACCGTCACCGTCGGGGGCAATCAGATTTTCGTCGCCGAAAAAGGCGACGGGCCAACGGTTGTCATGTTGCACGGTGGCGGGCCGGGTGCCTCGGGAGTCTCGAACTACGCGCGCAACATCGACGCACTCGCCGAACGCTATCGGGTCGTCGTACCCGATATGCCCGGCTATGGCCGGTCGGCCAAGCACGTCGATCACAACGATCCGTTCGGCTACCTCGCCGACACCATCCGCGGCCTACTCGACCAAATGGGTATCGCCAGTGCACATCTGGTCGGTAACTCCTACGGTGGTGCCGCCGCGCTGCGGCTGGCCCTGGACACCCCGCAGCGCGTCGACAAGCTCGTGCTGATGGGCCCGGGCGGCATAGGCACCACCCGTGGTCTGCCGACCGACGGACTGAAGAGCCTCCTGTCGTACTACGGCGGCGATGGGCCGAGCCGCGAGAAACTCGCCACGTTCATCCGCACCTACCTGGTCTACGACGGTGCTGCCGTGCCCGACGAGCTGATCGACCTGCGCTACCAGGCGTCGCTCGACCCGGAGGTGGTGGCTAACCCGCCGCTCCAACGGCCGTCCGGACTACGCACGCTGTGGCGGATGGACCTGAGCCGCGACAAGCGCCTCGCACAGCTGCCCAACCCCACTCTGGTGCTGTGGGGCCGCGACGACAAGGTCAACCGCCCCTCGGGCGGCCCGCTGCTGCTGCGGCTCATGCCCAATGCCGAGCTGATCATGACCTCCCACACCGGGCACTGGATGCAGTGGGAACGCGCGGAGTTGTTCAACCGGCTGGTCGCCGACTTCCTCTCCCCCGAATCGGATTTGGCGATCGCATGAACGTCTTCGGCAAGGCTCACCTCGGTTACCTCGTCATCGAAACCGAGAAGTTCGCCGACTGGCGCAGATTCGGCCGCGACGCCATCGGCATGCATCTCGACGAGACCCGGGCCGACGTCCTGCGCTTCCGCCTCGATGACAACACCTGCCGCTTCCTGCTACAGCGCGGTCCCGCCGAGGACACCACCGCGCTCGGCTGGGAGCTCGATGACCACGCCACCTTCGAGACCATCGAGGCGCGCGTGCGCAGCCACGGGGTGCTGGTGACCGAGGGCAACCCCGAGGATGCCGCCCTGCGTGGTGTCGAACGGTTCGCCCGCTTCCCCGGCCCCAACGGACTCACCCAGGAGATCTACGTCAACCCCCGCGCCGGGTCGGAACCGTTGCGGCTGAACGCCGGTGGTGGATTCGTCACCGGGCAGGCCGGAATGGGTCATGTCGCGATCGCCACCAAGAGGCCGCAGCAGATGCGCGGCTACTACAGCACGGTGTTCGATGCCCGCCTGTCGGACTACATCGACGAGACGATCAGTGGCCTCAAGTTCAAGATCCGGTTCCTGCGGGTCAACGAACGTCACCACACCGTCGCGATCGCCGCGACAAAACGCCTGCCGCTCAACCCGATTCGCACCAGAATTCAGCACTGCAACGTACAGGTCGCCGAGCTCAACGACATGACCATGGCACACCACCGGGTCAGGGAACTCGGTTTCGACATGGCCTTGTCGGTCGGCCAGCACACCAATGACAAGGAGCTGTCGTTCTACGCGGTCAGCCCGTCGGGATTCGAGTGGGAGGTCGGCTGGAACCCGATCGTCGTCGACGAATCCACCTGGGAACCAACCACTCACCAGGGCATCAGCATGTGGGGACACACCCCCGAGGGGCAGGCTATCGTCGAGCTGTTCGGCCGATTCAAAACCGGTGCGCACTCGGTGCTGCACCGCGAGGCCACCGTGCCCGCTCTGGCCGGAGCCGGTATCGCCGACGACTGAAGAGGACGCCAGCCATGTCACGCATCGACACCCACGCCCACGCCATTCCGGCCAACTACCTCGCGGCGTTACACAAGCCGGAGTGGCCGCCGCACCGCTGGAGGCCCCTTCAGTGCCCGATCGGGTCAAGCACGCGGCCAGCCGTCAGGCGATGCGGGCGGTCACTCGGTTGATCAGCACCCGCTGATCAGCCGTTGGCACGCGCCAGGAATGGCAGCAGCAGGTCAGCGAAACGCTGCGGGCATTCGATCTGCGGCATGTGGCCTACCCCGTTCAGCAGATGCACCTCGGCATGCGGGTACACGCGCATAGCCTCGTCGATGTGGTGCGCCGGCAGGATGCGGTCCTGGCTGCCCCACATGATCAGCGTGGGCCGGGGCGTTCGGGTGACGGCGGCGGCGAGGTCACGCCGCCACTGCGGCTTCACCCCGCGCGGCGTGCCGAGTTCGAGGGCGGTTTCCCGCAGGGCCGCACCGTTTCCGGGCTGCGACCCGACAGCGAAGGCGTGGTCGATGCGCTCCTTGGTGGCGACCGCCTTGTTGGCGTGGATGGTGCGCTCGAAAAGCACGGCACTCATCCGGGTGGGCCGTCGCGTGCTCATGGCCCCGAGCACCGGCATGGTGAGCATCCGCAGCAGCAGGGTGACCTCGCTGCCGAACCCGGCGCTGTTGATCAGCGCCAGGCTGGCGACCCGCTCGGGCCGGTCGGCCAGCAACTGCTGGGCGATCGCCCCGCCGAGAGAGTTGCCCACCACATGGACCGGCCTGGTCTCCCCGAGAGTGTCGAGGGTGTCAGCGACGCCGCGTGCCAGCGCCGCCAATGTGATTGCCTCCCTGGTGCGCTCGGAAAAGCCGAAGCCGGGCACGTCGAGAGAGATGGTCCGGTAGGACTGCGCCAGCCGTTCGTACTGGGGCGCCCAGTCCTCCATACTGCGACCGATCCCGTGCACCAGCAGTACCGGCGGGGCGTCGGCGTCGCCGTCGACCCGAACCCGGGTACGGCGGCCGTCGACCTCGACGAACGTCGGGCGGCTCATGCGGTTCCCTCGCAGGCTCGGGACCCGCATGTTCGCTGTTGATTCGCTCCGCAAGCGTCGCTCATGTGCGTGCCAGCCTCGAATCCACCTTGGCCGCAACGGGAGTGCTGAACCGCAGCGCCGGATCGTCGACCGGGCCCTTGCGCAGCCGGTCGTGGTCGGCCCAGTAGTCCATCTCGACCGTCCATGGCCCGGTCGTGCCCTGTTGCGGGAACAGGTCCACGGAGCGCTGGATGTAGCCGGCCGAGAAGTCCAGCATCGGACGCTTCTCGATCAACGGATTGTCGACGACGGGAACCACCGTGCTGTAGCCGTGCCGATCCATGTAACCCATCAGGCGGCAGAGGTGCTCGCAGACCAGGCCGACCTTCAACGTCCACGACGAGTTCGTGTAGCCGAAGGCGAACGCCATGTTCGGGATATCAGAGATCATGAAACTCTTGTAGACCAGGGATTGGTGCGGATCTTTGACCTCACCGTCGACGGAGACCTGGATGCCACCGAACGGAAGCAGCTTCAAACCGGTTGCGGTGACGATGATGTCGGCCTCGAGCGTCCTGCCGGACTCCAGCAGGATCCCGTCCTTGGTGAAGCGGGCGATGCGGTCGGTGACCACGTCGGCCTTGCCGCGCTTGATGGACCGGAACAGATCCGCATCGGGCACCGCGCACAGCCGTTGGTCCCACGGGTTGTAGGTGGGCTTGAAGTGGGTGTCGACGTCGTAACCTTCGGGCAGCGCCTTGACGTTGATCGAATGAATGATGCGCCGCGCGAGCTTCGGATGGCGCTGACACAGGTTGTAGATGAATCGGCCCTTGCCGATGTTGAACCGCCGCGTCGCGGCATAGGCGGCCTTGGCGGGCAAGATCTTTCGCAAAGTGTTGGCGATCGGGTCCTTGCGCGGCTGCGGCATCACGTAGGACGGGGAGCGCTGCAGCATGGTGATGTGTTCGACGTCGTCGGCCATCGCGGGAATCAACGTGACCGCGGTCGCGCCGCTGCCGATGACCACGACCTTCTTGCCCGCGTAGTCAAGGTCCTCCGGCCAGGCCTGCGGGTGCACGATCACCCCCGCGAAGTCCTCTTCGCCCTCGAAGTCCGGACGATGACCGCCTGCGTAGTCGTAGTATCCGGTCGCCCCGAACAGCCAGTCGCAGCTCACCTCGAACTGCTGGCCGGCCCGCTCCAGTGTGACCGTCCACTGCGCGGCATCCGAGTCGAAATCAGCCCGGATCACCTTGTGCTGCAGGTAGATCCGCCGAGCCAAATCGTCCTCGTCGACGACTTCGTGCAGGTAGTCGAGAATCTCGTGGGCATCCGCGATCGCGTTGTCACTGGTCCACGGCTTGAACTCGTAGCCGAAGGTGTGCAGGTCGGAGTCCGACCGAATGCCGGGGTACCGGAACAGATCCCAGGTGCCACCGATGGCCTCGCGGCCGTCGACGATCGCGAACGTCTTGCCGGGCTGGCTGGCCGCCAGGTAGTGGCCCATCCCGAGACCGGAGATTCCGGCGCCGACGATCAGCACGTCGACGTGGCCACTGAGCGGCTGTGTCGGGCGGGCCTGGTTGAGCGAATTCACGGTCATCGGACACTCTCCGGTTTCAAGGTTCAAACTGTAACGCGAATAGTGTTATAGTTTTGCGAACAGCTGTCAAGGGTTCCCAGGAGGTAGGCGATGACCACGGCGTCGGTTCCGCGGCGGGCCCCCGTTCAGGCCCGCAGCCGGCAGACCGTGGCCCGCATTCTCGACGCCGCGGCCGCCATCACCGACGAGGAGGGTGTCGACGCGGTCACCACCCGCGCGATCGCCGACCGCGCCGGGGTGTCTTATCCCTCGCTGTACCGGTTCTTCGCTGACCGCGATGCCATCCTCGACGAGCTGATGGAGCAGCACTGCGCCGAGATCGACGCACGCTGCGTGGCCGCCGAGCAGACCTGGGTCATCACCTCGATCGCCGACCTGCTCAACAACGAGCTCAACCTGCACGTCGACTACTACCGCAAGCACCCGGGCGCGGCCGGCCTGTGGATGGGCGGGCGCACCTCACCCACCGTCACCAAACATGTCCACGCCCGGATGCAGGCCCTGGCCGGCCGGTTACACGACATCCTGGTGGCTGCCGGGTTGCTTCCCGCCGACACCGACCCACTGGCCATGCTGGTGGCCGTCGAGCTGGCCGACCGCATGCTCGAGCTGTCCTACCGGGACAACAACGACTTCGACGAGGCGATCCTGAAAATCGGCCGGGTGGGCCTGATCGCGTTCGGTGAGGCCATGGCTTCTGGCCGGTCAGCTTGAGCCTCTGAGCTTCATCGAGTCTGCATTCAGATCGCACGATCATCGGAAATTTCGACCTGTGCGCAGGCTCAATGACCTGAGCGCAGAGTCGATCGACAACCAACCAGGTTCTTTCCCTACGACACCGACGACGGAGGCGCCATCGTCGAGTTCGGTGCACGCCAGTCGGTCGAGACGAATCGGTGCGCAATCAGCCACGCGTCACCGACCGGGGCGAAGACGTCGCGATAGCGGCCGTAGTGATCCAGCCCGATCTCGGTGAACACCGTGAAGTACGACGAGACCTGCGCGCGCTCGGCAGTCAGCTCGGTGAAGCGGATGTTGGTCAGGGTGTGCCGGACGATTCGCTTGACCCCCGAGTTGACCGGTGGTGCCGCCACTCCGCCCAGAAACTCCGCGATCGCAGCACGACCCGTCGCCGTCGCGGTGCCGCGGACCTCGAGTTCACCGTCCGGACAGAAGGATTGGATCAGATCCTCGATGCGCCCCGCATCGCCCGACCAGTTGTAGAGCGCAAGGGTGTCGCGGATCCGCTCCCTGGCCACCAATTCCCACAGCTGCACGGCGTGCCCCTTACCGGCGTTCGAAATGTTGATAGTCGATCGGGTTGTGCCAGTTGCCGCCCCAGGTCCATCCGCGGTCGGTGAACGCCCGCACCGCCGGGGCGCCGGCATGCAGGATGCCCGGATCGGTGCGGGCGCGGTTCAGGTATGCCCCCGCGGTCGTCGGCTCGAGATCGCCGGTCCGGTCGATGTACGGATTGAGAAATGGGTTGAGGTCGATGGCGCGCCCGTACGCGTGCAGCGACCAGCTGGTGCTGCCCGGCAATGGCCGGCAGTTGAACGCCGAGGTGTTGTTGTCCTCCATCGACAGTTCGTCGGCGGCATTGGGATAGCGCTCGGCGGTTTGCATCTTCGCGATCGGATAGCGCTGTCGCGTCAGGTCGCCGAAGATCGCGATCACGTCGGCCACCAATTGTTCGTGCACGACGAGGGCTCCGCGGTGGTTGCGGCCGTCGAAACCGACATAGTCCAGTTCGACGCGGCGCAGCTGCTCCGGAGCGACCGGGCAGCCGGGACGCCAGGTGGCGCCGAGGTCGGCCGCGGTCACCGTCCGCACGACGGGCCCCGCCGCGGCGGTGGTGGATGACGCGACGGGTGTCGAGGTGACCGGTGGCGGAGATGGCGCAGCGCAGGCGACGAGACCAACGGCACCGCCGATTGCCACGGCCCGCTTGACCAATTCCCCGGGTCGCTTCGCTCCTGCCCGCCGAATTACTGGGTTACCTCTTCGGCCGGCTTACGACGCCGGGTCGCGCCCCACAGGCCGACGCCGATGCCCACGACCGCGCCGCCGAGGCCGATGATCTGCTGTCCGCGGGTGAGGTCGCTGTGGACGCTGGACCCACCGAGCAGATCGGCGGCGTCAGCTCCGCCGGAGGCCAGGAACCAGCCCCGCGTGTTGCGACCGCGCAGCCCCGCGGACAGCAGCAACCCGCCGATGAGAGCGTCGCGGTAACCCATCGACCGCAGCAACAACCGCGCCGATGGGCCGGGATCGTTCGGCTCGCCCCACAGCTTGTTGGCGCCCATCGGATCCACCAGGAAGTGCACTCCTGAGGCCAGCCGGATACTTCCCGCGACAACCGCGGCCTTGTCGATCGACATGTCGTTCCTAGAGAGTGGCGTTGAGAGGGCCGAGGAGCTGGCAGTCGGGCGCAACGTTCTGGCCGAGCCAGACCGGGCAACCGCGGCCGGTCGCAATATAGGTCGTGCCGGGCTGGTAGGGCACCGTGATCGTCGCGGGATCCGCGCCGCTTCCCTGCGCGCAGTGCGTAACCCCGTCCGCACCGAGCAGACAGGCGACCGCCTTATACGGGCCCCCGGCCGGCCCACATCCGGCCAGCTCCGCGGTGGCGGTGACCCCACCGGGACCGACCGCGGGCGGCGAAAGGGTGTACGTACAGGGCGGCAGGGGTCCGGCGTGCGCGACAGCGCCTCCGGCCACACCGGAAAGAGCCAACAGGAACGCCATCGACACAGCGTGGATCGGCCGAATCATGGCCGAATACTAGATCACGGGAATCAGCGTCGATGTATATTGCGCGGATCGCCAGTACTCCCCGACCTGCGCCGATCAACCATGGGACAATATGGGAATGCCTAGCTCAAAAACCCGCCTGCTGATCGCCGGCACCCTCGCCGCACTGGGCACCGCAGGCGTGCTGACCACCGCACAACCGGCTCACGCCGATAACATCGGTTACCTCATCAACGTCACCGTCCGGCCGGGCTACAGCTTCCCCAATGCCGACGCCGCGCTCGCCTACGGCAACGGCGTCTGCGACCAGATCAACTCCGGGGTCAGCTACGGCCAGTTGGTCAAGAACATCAAGGCCGACTTCTCCACCAATGACGAGTTCCAGGCGTCATATCTGATCAGCCAGTCCGCCCAGGAACTGTGCCCAGCCGCGATCTGGCAACTACGCCAGTCCGCAGCCGGCTACGTCCCGTCCGCATAGCAAGGAAAGACGTTGGTAACCAAAGCTATTCACGCACTCGCTGCGACTGGCGCGGCGACCCTGCTCGCTGTTGCCGGCGCTCCTGCCGCGCATGCCGACAACACTCGCCTCAACAACGGTGTGGTCGCCAATGTCTACACCGTCCAGCATCAGGCCGGGTGCACCGGGGACGTCAAGAAGAACCCCGCACTGACCCAGGCCGCGGAGTGGCACGCCAACGACGTCCTCAACAATCGTTCCCTGGACGGCGATCTGGGCTCCGACGGCTCCACGCCCCAGAGCCGTGCTGCCGCAGCCGGTTTCACGGGGACGGTGGCGCAGACGGTGGCCATCAACCCCGCCCTGGCGATCAATAACCTCGACGTCATCAACCAGTGGTATTACGCCCCTGCCGATTTCGCGATCATGGCCAACTGCGCGAACACCGCAATCGGCGTCTGGTCGGTGAACAGCCTTGACCGCTCGGTTCTGGTGGCGGTGTACGGCCAGCCGGCCTGATAACGATCGATTACCCGACGGCCGGGGTCCCGGCCGATCATGTTGCGATGGCCAGGCGGACGTCTCCCTCACAGCACGCCGCCGATAACGTCAGCTCCGACTCGAAATCGGCGCTGACGCGGGCCCGGATACTGGACTCCGCCGCGCATGTCTTGTCCACCAAGGGATACGCCGGACTCCGTCTCACCGACGTCGCCGCCAGCGCGGAACTGCAGGCGCCGGCGATCTATTACTACTACTCGTCACGCGACGAACTCATCGAAGAAGTCATATGGGCGGGTATCGCCAATATGCGGGAGCACGTCATCTCCGCACTCGACGCGCTGCCCGACGGGACCGCACCACTGGATCGCCTACTCGCTGCGGCCGAAGCCCATTTGCGCCATGAGCTGGAGATCTCCGACTACACCACCGCCGCGATCCGCAACGCGGGCCAGGTTCCGCTGGCAATTCGCAAGCGCCAGATCCGCGAGGAGGAACGCTACGGCGAGGTGTGGCGGGGGCTGCTCAACGACCTGTCGCGCGAAGGCGGTCTGCGTCGGGAATTCGATCCCTACATCGCCCAGATGTTGGTCCTCGGCGCGTTGAATTGGGCGGTGGAATGGTGGGATCCTCGCCGGGGATCCATCGAGGCTGTTGTGGCCAACGCTCAATGCCTTATCCGGCATGGTCTTTCCACTGCCGGCCAGCCCTGACCAATATCATTGAATGATGGCTAGAAAATCCGCCGCGAGTGGCTCCCCCGACTCCGAGGTCGAGTCGAAGTCCCAGCGCACCCGCCAACGCATTCTCGACGCCGCGGCGCATGTGCTGAGCGTGAAGGGATCCGCCGGAACGCGGCTATCCGATGTCGCGGAGTACGCCGAGCTGCAGGCACCGGCGATCTACTACTACTTCCCTTCCCGCGAGGACCTCATCGAAGAGGTGATGTTCTGCGGGATCAGCGATATGCGCCGGCACCTTCAGGATGCACTGGACGCCCTGCCCGCCGGTACGCCTCCCGTCGACCGCATCATGGCCGCGGTGGAGGCTCACCTTCGCCATGAGCTGGAGCTTTCCGACTACGCGACGGCGTCGATCCGCAACTCCGGGCAGATTCCCGAGCATCTCCGCAGCCGAGAACGCAAGGAGAGCGCGGCCTACGGCAAGATCTGGCACCGCCTGTTCGACGACGCCGCGGCAGACGGCGAGATGAGCGCCGACCTCGATCCGCGGATCGTGCAGGGTTTGGTGCTGGGCGCGCTGAACTGGGCGGCGGAATGGTGGGATCCCAAGCGCGGATCACTCGACAGCATCGTCGCCAACGCACAGGCCATCGTGCGCAGCGGGATCAGCCCGGCCGACGGGGCCACCGCTCGGCGCACGCCGCGCTAGCGACTACGCCCCAACCTCGGCGAGCCTGGTGTGATCGCGCGGACTACTCGGTCGTGGTGGTGGCCGCACATACCGACAACACCAGTGGCTCAGGCGATTTCAGCCTATTCGTGATGGAGCGCAACACCGCCGGATTCGAACGCGGACGCAAGCTCGGCAAGTTCGGTCTGCCCGGGCAGGACACCGCAGAGCTGTTCTTCCACGATGCCGTGGTTCCGGAGGCCAACCTGCTCGGCGAGCCGGGACTCGTCGGTACTGGCCTACAACGCAGGCGAATTGACACCGGTGGATGCCGCCAAAGGCGAGTGGTATGTCAGTGAGCTGCAGAAACGGGTGATCGACCGCTTCCTGCAGCTGCGCGGCGGGTACGGCTACATGACCGAATACCCGGTAGCACGAGCGTATCTGGACACCCGGGTCAAGACGATCTCCTGGATCGACCAGATGCTACCGACGCCGCACGCACGTGGGAGAGTTTCTCCAGATGAAGGCGACAGTCGCGGTAATCGGCGCCGGCCCCGCGGGGCTGGTGGTCTCGCGATGGCTGCTGGCGCAGGGACTTGAGCCGTCGATCTTCGAGCAGTGCCCGACGCTGGGCGGTCAGTGGACGGCGCTCCCCGGCCGCAGCGGCGTATGGCCGGGCATGCACACCAACACAAGTCGCATCTTGACCGCGTTCAGCGATCTCCCGCACGACGGCGATCTCGTCTTCCCGTCCGGCCACGACATTCTGGATTACTTGCACCGCTATGCCGCCCTGTTCGATCTGACATCCCGCCTGCGCCGGGACACCCTCGTCGAAGCGGTCAGCCGTTGCGGCCGGGAGTGGCTCGTGCGCCACGGCGACAACGAGGAGACGTTCGACAAAGTCGTGGTGGCCGCCGGCCGGTTCCACACGCCGGCCCTCCCCGACGTTCCTGGCCTGGACAGCTTCGGCGGTGACGCCGGCGCGATCAGCTCCTACAACTACGGCGGGCCGTCGTCGTATCGCGGTAAGCGAGTCCTGGTCGCGGGGTGCGCGGTCAGTGCCCTGGAGATCGCCGCCGAACTCGCCGCCCGAGGCGCCGAGCGAGTCGTGGTCACGCAGCGCCGCCAGCGCTACGTGTTGCCCAAGTTCGTCGCCGGCGTGCCGTCGGATCACCGGATGTTCACCCGGTACGGGGCCCTGGCCAACGAGACGCTGGCTCCCAGCGAAGTCGACCGCCAGCTCAAGGAGATCGTGGTCGAGTCCGCGGGCAGTCCGGAACAGTACGGTGCCCCACGCCCTGCGGAGTCGCTCTTCGCGGCGGGGGTGACGCTGAGCCAGAACTACCTGCCTGCCGTCGCTGAAGGGGCGATCAGCGTCCGACCCTGGCTGCGGTCGGTCACCGGGACCGCGGTGACGTTCGACGACGGGGGCGTCGAGGAGTTCGACGGCATCGTGTTTGGGACCGGCTTTCGGCTGAGCCTGCCGTTCCTGGACGGTGACGTGCGCGCGATCCTCAATCTGGAGGCGGGCGGCTTCGACACGGACCGGTATACGTTCCACCCCGATCTGCCCGGGCTGGCGTTCATGGGGATGTGGGACCAGTCGGGCGGCTACTTCGTGCCGCTGGAACTGCAGGCCCGGTGGATCGCGTACACGTGGGGCGGCGTCGTCGAGGCCGCGAGCGAAGCCGACCAGCGCGCGGCGATTGCCGCCTGCCACGCTGACGGACCGCGCAAGACCCGGATGAATCTCGCCGCCGTGACGTTCGCCCGTGCCGCCGGGGTGGAGCCGCGGCTGGAGCGTTGGCCTGATCTACAACGTGCTCTGCTGTTCGGGCCGCTGGCTCCGAGTTGTTTCCGGCTCGAAGGCCCCGATGCCCTACCGGATGCGCCGGCGACATTCGCCAGAGAGGCGGCCGCCTTCGGGGCGATCACGGACAACGAACTGACCGCCAGGGAGCTCAGCTACTGGTCGAGCGTCAAAGACTCGTGAACGGATGAACACGAAGCGGTTCCGGGGAAGTAACGGCCGAGCAGCCCGATCGCGACGAACGCCCACCTACGGACCACTCGTTCTGGGTGCTGCGCACCCCGAACATAATGGCGCTCTGGCAAATTTTCTTAGCGACGTATTACCGCTAGGACCCCGCCACCTTATTTTTGAGCCATACGTTGAGTCACATGCTCCTCGACGTCCGCTGGCTTCAATACCTCCTGAAGCGCCCCGCGCACAAGTAAGTCCCGCTACCCCGCGGCAAAGGTCGACCTGCCGTGCGCAGAGTCGGCCGGCCCGGACGTCACCTCTGCTCAGCACTGGTCCACGAGCCCAATCGACGACAAGCGGCTCAGCGGTACTCCATCGCTGCCGAGAATTATTGCTCCCCAGCCACTCTCGACGAGATCACCGCACACCGACCGGATAGCTCATCCCTTCGATGGCCACCCAGTAGAGCGTCTCCCGCATTTCGGTCGACAACGAGAACAACGCCGCTCTGACATCGGGATCCATCAGCTGCCGAAACACCTGATTCTCGGCGGACAGTGCGTGCTCGGTCCCATCGTCGACCTCACCGACCAAGTTCTCGGTCGGCCGGCGCAGGCGGGCGCGATGATCAGAGATCCAGGTATTGCGCATGATCCGCAACAGCCATGCTTTCAGATAGGCATCGCCTCGCAGCCGGTCGAATGCGTTGTACGCCTTCAACAGCGTCTTCTGCACCAAATCCTCTGCGTCAGCGGCATTCTTGGTGTAACCCAGCGCGCGCCGATACAGCTCGGCGGTGAGCGGCAGAATGTCGCGCTCGAAACTCGGACATGAGTTCTGTTCTGTCCCAGAGTCTTTACTTGCGTCGTTGTCTTCGATGCCGATGCTCATGAAAGTGGCCCTGTTCTAGTCGATATCACTGCGCGCGACGTTGGGCGTTGTGAAACTTTTTCCACGGCCGCGGATTGGTGCCGCACCTCCCCCATGCTTCGCACCGGCACGGATCGTTGCTTGGTGATTGTGTGGAGATCCGGTGGAGAAACATGGCCGACAGTCACCGCTGCAGTGGGGCCACGCTTGTACGATGCAGATCACTTACCAGCGATAGAGATCCGGTCCGTGTCAGAACCAACCGTTCAATTCCGCCGTCTCGCCGAGCAGGTCGCCGACCAACTGCGACGGCGCATTTTGCTGGGCGAGCTCGCCGACGGCAGCATCCTGCCCAAAGAGGACGAACTGCTGCGCGAGTTCCCGGTGAGCAAGCCGTCCCTGCGCGAGGCCATGCGGATCCTGGAAGCTGAGGGCCTGCTGCGGGTGCGGCGGGGCAAGCTCGGCGGCGCCGTGGTCCGTCGGCCCAACGCGGCCAACGTGGCCTACACGATCGGCCTGGTACTCGGCTCCCAGGACGTGAGCCTGTCCGACGTCGGCGGCGCATTAAGGCAGATGGAGCCGGCGTGCGCGGCCCTGTGCGCCGAACGAGACGACCGAAGCCGCACCGTGGTCCCGGCGCTGCGCCAGCTGCACGCCGAGGCCGTCGATGCCGTCGACGATTTTCAGAGCGCCATCTCCGCGAGCCGGCGCTACCACGAAGCCCTGGTCGCCTACTGCGGCAACCAGACGATGATCATGCTGGCCGGGGCACTCGAGACGCTCTGGTCGGCGCACGAACAGAGCTGGTCAACCCAGGTGAGCGACCACAGCATCGTGCCCGTCGACGAGCGGCTGGCGGTCCTGGAGGAACACCGTCAGGTGATCGATGCCATCGAGGCCGGCGATTCCCGCCTGGCCCATGACCTCGCCGCGGCCCATCTGGTCAAGGCGCAGCACTACCCGGGATCAGCGGGAATGGTGGACCCCACCATGGTGCGCCACTGGGAACATTGACGCGGCACCTTATTTTCATATGATTTGGTGATGGCTGTCGACGCTGCCGTTACGACCAGCGCCGAAGCGGCGCACTATCGGGCCGCGGGGTGGTGGTCGGACACCACACTGTCCGACTGCGTTCGCCGCAATGCCGTGTCCACACCCGACAAGGTCGCGTACGTCGACTTCACCCCCGACGGGCCAGGCTCGGCGCTGACCTGGTTGGACTTCGACAACGCCGCCACCAATCTCGCGGTGCAGCTTCGCCAGCTGGGCGTGGCACCCGGCGACCGGGTGGCCATCTGGCACGGCGACACCGTCGCCATCCACGTCCTGCTGATCGCCATCGAGCGCTGCGGCGCGGTGAGCGTGGGGCTCGGGGCGCGCGCCGGCGTGCGGGAAGCCGCGCAGATCATGCGAACCGCCCAGCCCTCGCTGTTGGTCAGCGACACCGCGCGAGGCCAGCAGGCAGCCGAGGCGGTCGCCGATCTGTCATTGCGTGCCGTGGTGCTCGGACCCGGCGGGCTCGCCATCGACACCGCCACAGCCGGACCCGACACCGCGGCCGGACTCTCGCCGGTCGGGCCCGATGATGCTTTCCTGATCAATTCGACCTCGGGCACCACGGGGCTGCCCAAGTGCGTGGTGCACACCCAGAACCGCTGGCACTACTTTCACCAGAAGGCCGCCGCCAACGGCGAACTCAGCGCCGACGACGTCTTCCTTCCGGTCATCCCCACACCCTTCGGCTTCGGCATCTGGACCTCCCACACCACCCCGATCTATCTCGGCGCGACGACCGTACGCATCGAGCGCTTCGACCCGGTCGCGACGTGCGCCGCCATCGAGCGTTACCGCGTCACGGTGTTGTGCTGTGTGAGTACACAATTGATGATGATTGTGGCCAATGCCGCCTCCCGGGAGTACGACCTCTCCAGCCTGCGCATCGTGTTCACCGGCGGCGAGCCGTTGCCCTACGCGCAGGCCGCACAGTTCGAAGAACTGACCGGGGTGACGATCCTGCAGTTCTACGGCTCCAACGAAACCGGCATGCTCAGCGCGACCACCGTGAAGGACTCGCTGCATCACCGGCTGCGGACCGCCGGGCAGATCGTCCCCGAGATGCAGGTGCGCCTGTTCGACGGCGACGACGATGTCACGGAATCCGGTCGTGGACAGCCGGTTTGCCGCGGCCCGGCACTGAGCCTGGGCTATCTGGGCGGCACCGACCACGACAAGCTGTACACCAAGGACGGCTGGATGCGGATGGGCGACATCTGCGAGCTGGACAGCGACGGATACCTGGTCCTGGCCGGGCGCACCTCCGACTTCATCCTGCGCGGCGGCAAGAACATCAGTGCGGTCGCCGTGGAGGAAGTCGTGGACACCCACCCCGGCGTCGCAGTGGCTGCCGCGGTGGCCATGCCCGATCCCCTCTTCGGGGAGCGCGTCTGCGTCTTCGCCGAACTCGTCAATGCCGGCGACACACTCGAGCTGCCTGCCCTCATCGACCACCTGCTGGCCCAGGGCGTATCCAAGGAGCTGTTGCCCGAACGCCTCGAGGTCCTCGATGAGCTGCCACGCTCCTCCGGCGGCAAGATCGCCAAAGGACAACTCCGCGAAACCATCCGATCGATACTGGAGCCATCATGACCACACCAGAAGTGCGCCAGGGCGGCCTGGGCGTGTGGGCGCCGTCGAAGACACCACCGATCGGCGTCGACCTCACCGACGAGCAGAAGATGGCGGTGGCGTTCCGTCACCTCGCCCAAATCGGCTTCGCCGAGAACATGGCCGGGCACATCACCTGGCAGCCGCAGGGGCAGACCGACATGTTCGTCAATCCGTGGGGACTGTGGTGGCAGGAACTGACCGCATCCGACATCTGCGCGGTCGACGAGGACGCGCACGTGGTCCGCGGCCGCTGGGATGTCACGCCGGCGATCCACCTCCACACCGAGATTCACCGGCAGCGCCCCGATGCCAGGGTGGTGATCCACAATCACCCCTACTACGTCAGCCTGATCGCCGCGCTGGGAATGCTGCCCGATCTCGTCCACCAGACCGGCGCGTTGTTCCTCGACGACATGTATCTGGTCGAGAAGTACGACGGTGAGATCGACGCCCCCTGGCGGGCAGCCGAACTCGCCGGCCAGATCGGTTCGGCCAACCTGGTGATCCTGGCCAACCACGGTGTCATCGCCACCGGCCACGATCTGGCGGCGGCGGTCTATCGGGCGGTGTCCATCGAGCGGGTGTGCCGGCTGGCCTACGACGTGATGGTTACCGGCCGCGCGCCGTCGACGATGAACCGCGGCGACATGATCGGCATGCAGACCTCGCTGATCGAACGCGCCGCCGACGTGTACTGGGCCGGCGCTGCACGCATGACCATCAAAGCCGATCCCAGCGTGCTGGACTGACAAGGAGACATCAGCCATGGCTTCTATCGACGAGTTGCAGTCGAACCTCAACTTCACCACCGCCAAGACCGGCGCCGACCGGACGGTGACCTTCCTACCCGAACCCGAACGCGCGGAGCGCCACTACACCGTCATATCCGTCGACGATCACATCGTGGAGCCGCCCGACACGTTCGAGGGACGGGTGCCGGCCAAGTTCGCCGACCGGGCGCCGCGCGTGGTCGACACCCCGGACGGCGGACAGACTTGGATGTACGACGGCCAGTCGCTGCCGAACGTCGGATTCAACGCCGTCGTCGGCAGGCCGGTATCGGAGTACGGGTTCGAGCCGGCCCGGTTCGATGAAATGCGCCGCGGCGCTTGGGATATCCATGCCCGCGTGGCAGACATGGACCTCAATGGCGTGTATGCCTCGCTGAACTTCCCGTCGTTCCTGCCCGGCTTCGCCGGTCAGCGGCTTCAGCAGGTGACCAACGACCGCGACCTGGCGATGGCCTCGGTCAGAGCGTGGAACGACTGGCACATCGACTCCTGGGCCGGGACGTATCCCGGGCGGATCATTCCGTGCCAGCTGCCGTGGCTGCTTGATCCCGAGGTCGGCGCAAAGATGATCTACGAGAACGCCGAACGCGGCTTCCACGCGGTGACGTTCAGCGAGAACCCGGCGATGCTGGGGCTACCGACCATCCACTCCGGCTACTGGGAGCCGATGATGGCCGCGTGCGCGGCGACCGGGACAGTGGTCAATCTGCACATCGGCTCGTCGGGAACCTCCCCGTCGACCACCGACGACGCCCCGCCCGACGTGGCGGGTGTGTTGTTCTTCGCCTACGCCATTTCCGCGGCGGTGGACTGGCTGTACTCCGGCGTGTGCAGCCGTTACCCGGACTTGAAGATCTGCCTGTCCGAGGGTGGAATCGGCTGGGTGGCAGGACTTCTGGACCGGCTGGATCACATGCTGAGCTACCACGAGATGTACGGGACGTGGAAGGCGCTCGGCGAGACCCTGACCCCGGCCGAGGTGTTCTCCCGCAACTTCTGGTTCTGCGCGGTCGAGGACCAGTCGTCGTTCATCCAGTACGAGCGGATTGGCGCCGACAACATCCTGCTCGAAGCCGACTACCCGCACTGCGACTCGACGTGGCCGCACACCCAGCGCACCATCCGCGAACAGATCAGCGGACTGCCCGACGAGATCATTCGAAAAGTGACTTGGGAGAACGCCTCACGGCTCTACCAGCATCCGGTTCCGGAGGCCGTCCAACAGAATCCGGACGCCTACTGATCACTGCCGCTCGAGCCACTCCGCGATCGCAGCGACAGCATCAGAAAAGAAGATGCGGTAGGGACGATCGGCGACGTAGCCGATATGCGGTGTGGCAATGACGTTGTCGAGGGTGCGCAAGGGATGCCCGACCGGCAGGGGCTCGGTGTCGAAGACGTCGAGCGCGGCCGCCCGGATGGTCTTGGCTTCCAGAGCCGCCACCAATGCGGCCTCATCGATGAGTGGCCCGCGAGAGGTGTTGACCAGCAGCGCTGTTGGCTTCATCAGCGCCAGTTCGCTCGCGCCGATCAGGCCGGTGGACCGTTCACTGAGCTTCATGTGGACCGTCAGCACATCCGAGCTCGCGAACAGCTCTTCTTTGTCGACGTGAGTCGCGCCGGCCTCGGCGGCCGCCTCCGGGGTCAGGTTCTGGCTCCACGCGATCACCTGCATGCCGAACGCCTCGCCGATGCGCGCGACGCGAGCACCGATGCGGCCCAGGCCCAGAACGCCCAGTACCCGGCCGGACAGTTCGCGTCCCACCGAGACCTGCCAGCCGCCGTCGCGGATCGAGACGCTCTCCGCCACCAGATTTCGGGCCCCGGCCAGGATCAGCGCCCAGGTCAACTCCACCGTCGATGCCACCGTGCCGCCGGTGGTCCCGACGTGGATACCGCGCTCTTCGGCGGCCACCATATCGATGGAGGCGTTGAACGGGCCGGTGGAGGCGATCATCTTCAGTCGCGGTAGCCGCTCGATGATGCTGCGCGGGAGCGGAGTTCGTTCTCGCATCACGAAGATCACATCGAAGGGAGCCAGCCGCGCGACGAGTTCGCCGGGGTCGAAGATGTGGTCGTTGAACACCGTGATGTCGGCGCGATCGGACACCACTGACCAGTCAGCCAGTTCCAGGGCAACGTTCTGGTAGTCGTCGAGGACAGCGACTTGCACCCGCGTCACGCGAGCTGCCCGATGAACTCGTCGGCGGTCATTGGCCGGGAAAACATCGGGTAGTCGTACTTCAGCGCGTTCTCGTGTTCCTCTACCGAGGTCGCCGCGACGCAGTCGCTCAATGTGATGACCTGGTAACCGTTCTCATAGCCGCTGCGCATGGTCGACTCGACGCAACAGTTGGTCAGGAACCCGCCCAGCGCGATGGTCGTGATGCCCTTGCTGCGCAGGATGAAGTCCAGGTTGGTGCTGGCGAAGGTGTCCAGGCCGCGCTTGCCTTCGATGACGATGTCGCCGTCGGCCGGCGCCAGATCGTCGACGATCGCCGCACCCCATGACCCTTTGACGAAGGCGTTGCCGTCCACCACTCCCTTCAGAATCCCGTAGGGGTGGTTGGTGATCTCGCCGTAGCCCTCGGCGAAGGTGATCGGTGCGTGCATGACCGCCGCCCCGGCACTGCGCGCCGCGGCCACGACGTCGCGGGTATGCGCGAGCATGCCCGTCTTCGCCATCACCTCCGACACCGCCTCGTGCAGGACACCGCCGTCGGTGGTGAAGTCGTTCTGGTATTCGATCAACACCACGGCGGTGCTCTTGGGGTCAATGGTCATGTCCGCAGGCTAATCCGATCACCGCTAGAGTCAACGATCAGTGACCCTGCTCAGCTACACCGCGTCAGCTGCGCTGCTTGCCGACGGCAGGCCGGCGTTGGTCGTCGGCGAGGTGATCGGAACGCTGCTGTTTCCTGCCGTCGGAGTCCTTCTGCTGGTCCTCGGTCTGCGCGAGCGGTCAAAGGCCCGCCGCGCCCAGCCGCCAGGCTATCCGGGATATCCCCCGTACCCGCCGCCCGGCTACCCACCGCCCTACCCCGTCGGCTATCCGCCGCCCGGCTACCCGCCGGTGCCGCCGCCGCGGCCGACGGCCGGCCAGGGGAAGATCATCGCCGGCTCGATCCTGGCCATCCTCGGCCTGCTTGGAGCGGGCGTCAGCGTCCTCAATTCTGTCAACGAGCGCAAAGCTGCCGAAAAGCTCACTCCCCCAGCCAAAATAGGTCAATGCATCACCAGTGAGGCGATGGCGTCGGGGGTGATCGGGCGGCAGGACGTCGTCGAGTGCAGCCAACCGGCCGGGGTCTTCGAGGTGGTCAGCACCGGCCCCCGGGATGCGCAATGCCCCGACGGCGGCCGCGACGACACCGATTTTGCGCGCTGGACCGGCGACTCGGCCACCTTGTGCCTCATGCCCAATCTGTTGGTTGGTCAGCGCTACGCCACCGTCAAGCATCCGATCGGTGATCGCAACCGCAGCGACACGCTCAAACCCGTCGCGTGCACCGACACGTCCGCTGACTTCAAAGTGCTGCAGCGTTTCGAACAGGCCGACTACGACCTGTGCGACGCCGGACTACACCAACGCATTTGGACCACGCCGCCGCGCACGTATTGCACCGGACCGCCGTCGTAGGAATAGCCGACATCAACGCCGCGTCGCGCGGCGGCGGTTCGGTCCCTGCGGGCTAAATCCGACCAGTCGCGTCCGCGAAATCGACATCAGGGCTGCGTTCGGCCCACTTGTACAACCCTGGTGTCGATCTCGACGGGTTCTGGACGCGGAATACCTGGGCGTACGGCGGTGTTGCCGAGTCCGTGACTGAACATGCCGAGCTGAGCCCCACCGACTGGGTGCGCGAGCAGACCGAACAGATTCTCAAGCAGGGCACCACCGACGGGGTCGAGGTCTTGGACCGACCGATCGTCCTGTTCACCACCACCGGAGCCAAGTCCGGCAAGAAGCGCTACGTGCCGTTGATGCGCGTCGAGGAGAACGGCCGCTACGCCATGGTCGCCTCGAAGGGCGGCGACCCGGCGCATCCGTCGTGGTACTTCAACGTCAAGAACAACCCGACGGTGACCGCTCAGGACGGTGACAAGGTGGTCACGCTGACCGCCCGCGAGGTGTCCGGCGACGAGCGCGCGCACTGGTGGGACCTGGCCGTCGAGGCATACCCGCCGTACGCCGAGTACCAGACGAAGACCGACCGGCTGATCCCGGTTTTCGTGCTCGAGTAGCACTACCATTCCCCCCATGTCGGGGGAGATTTCCCGCCAGGCGTTCGTGCGCCGAGCACTTGGTGGGTTGGCGGGTGCAGCCCTGCTGGGGTCCTGCCGATCGGTGACGCCGAAGGCGGTCTCAACCCCGGCTCCACCGGACTGGAATGCTCTCGGCAGCCAGCTCGACGGCCAGCTGACCATGCCGTCGTCCGCCGGCTACGCCGCCGCCAAAGGCGTCTTCAACTCCCGCTTCGCCGGCTCCACCCCGACAGCGATCATCACGGCGGCGTCGGTCACCGATGTGCAGAAAGCAGTCGCGTTCGCCGCGACCAATCACATCGGGATCAGCGCCCGCAGCGGCGGTCACTCGTACATCGGTGCGTCCGCCCTCGACGCGACGTTGGTGATCGACCTGCGTCGGCTCCCAGGCGGGATCGACCTCGACGCGGGACGCAATCTGGTGACGGTGCCACCCGCGACAGATCTGGACTCGGTGCAGACCCAACTTGCGGCGAGCGGACGCTCGATCCCGTCGGGCAGCTGCCCGACGGTCGGTGTCGCGGGGCTGACGTTGGGCGGCGGACTCGGTTCGGACGCACGGCGCTGTGGCCTGACGTGTGATGCCTTGGTCTCGGCGTCGCTGGTGTTGCCTACCGGTGCAGTCGTGACCGCATCCGCGAACGATCACGACGATCTGTTCTGGGCGCTGCGCGGTGGCGGCGGCGGCAACTTCGGGGTGGTGACGTCGCTGACGTTCCGCACGTTCCCGGCCACCGACCGCGACGTCGTCACGATGACATTCCCGATGGAGTCAGCCGCTGCGGTGATCGTCAGCTGGCTCAGCTGGCTCAGCATCGCCGACCGGGACATCTGGGGCATGGTCAACATCACCGTCGGTGACGGACCTGGACGCTGCACAGTCATCTTGGCGACACCGCCGGGCACCGGATCGTCAGTCGCGGGCGAAATGCTCGCCGCGGCGGGGCTTTCAGCGTCGTCGACCCGTACCCGCACGCTGAACCGCATCGACTTCGTGCACTACTTCGAAGGCGGTGACGCCGCACGGGTGCCGCGCGCGTTCGTCGCCGGATCGGACATCGTCGGCGAGATGACCTCGGCTGCAGCAGATTCCATCGTTGCAGCGGTGTCGGCATGGCCGCAATCGGCCGGTTCGGCGACCGCAGTGGTCGAGTCGCTGTCCGGTGCGGTCGACGATATCGACCCGGCGGGCAGCGCCTTCCCGTGGCGGCGACAGGCGGCGGCTGTGCAGTGGTACACCGAGGGGCCCTCCGACGCCGCAACCAGCTGGCTGACCGCTGCGCATTACACGTTGGGCTCAGCCTCGGTGGGCGGCTACATCAACTACCCCGAAACCGGCGATCCACTGGCTCGGTATCTCGGTCCGAATCTGCAGCGGTTCATCACTATTCGCCAGAAATACGACCCGACCGGATTGATACGGTCGGGCATCGGCGCAGCTTAGGCGGCCGGGCTCACCACGACGCTGACGGTGGTCGCGCCCTGGTCTGACGCGATGACCAGTTGGGCGGCGTTCGGCGCTGAGACGACATGTCCCCCAGTCACCGTCACCTGATAGCCGTTCGGATACTGCACCGCGGGCACTGAGATCGTGCTCAGCGACCCTTGATCGAAAGCGCCGGATCCGTCGACCTTCGCCGTGGAATAGCTGAAGTCAAGAGTGCCGTTCTTGAACGACCACACGCTCGGGGTGCCCGACACTATTTGCGGGTACGGCGAAGACAATAAGGCCAAATTACCGGCATTCACGTTGTCGCCGGTCGGCGGAAGCGTCGGGTCGTACACCAGCCCCTCCACGTCCGGCGATCCGGTGATGTCACCTTTACCGGTGTAGGCCCACTCCGCCCAGCCCATCAGGTATCGGTCACCGGCCCGCATTTCCTGGGTGAGCACGAAAGCATCGCTGGTCGCACCCCACTCATTCATCACCGCCGGCACATTGTGCCGCTTCGAGTAGCTTTCCGCCTGCGCGGCAAGCGTGTTGGCGATCTTGGTGCACAACGCACCACCGATCGGGCCACAGTAGTTGTGGAACGCCAGGACAACGCTCGGGTCGGTGATCCGCCCCAGCAGGGCCACCGGCAGGCCCAGCAGAGTGGGGACTTCGGTCACCGCGGGGTTCGGGGGTTCCAGGTAGAGCGGCGTGGTTGCGTCGACGGAGCGGATGGCGGCGGCTACCTGGTCATACATGGGGGTCAACTGCTGCACGGCGAAGAACGAGCCGCCAAAGAGAGCGACCGGATAGTTCGAGCCAGGGAACGGCTCGTTCATGATGTCGTAGCCGATGACCGCCGAGTTGCCATTGAAGTAATTCGCGATATGCTGCCAGACCAACGCGTAATTATCTTGCAGCCCAATGCCGTTGGGTGCATCAGCATTGCCCCAGAAGGCGTCCCAGGCATGGCTCAGCGCAGGATTGACGTAGTAGTTTCCCGGGAATCCGGCGTTCTTGTTGGGTCGGCCGCCACCATCGGACGCCCAGTCCGGGGCGCCTTCGCCGTAAAACTCACTGCTGTACAGGTCCTGGTGCATATCGATGATCGTGTAGATCCCGTGGTCGGCCAGCATGTCCACGGTTGCCTTGATCGAGTCGAGGTACGCGGTGTTGATCACTCCGGGCTGGGGTTCGACGCCGGCCCAGATGACACCTAGCCGCACCACGTTGAAACCGTTGTCCGCCAGGAACTGTGCATCCTCTTCGTTAAACCCACTGGCGGACGGTTCGTACGGCGCCAGCTTGTACACCTCATTGACGCCGTGCACGATGACGACCTGTCCGTCGCTCGTGGTCAGCCAGGTGCCGGTATGCGATAGCGGCGGCAGCGATCCGCTGGGCGTTGTCGCTGCGGCCGAGGCGCCCGAATTGCCAACCGCACCATGGCTGCCCAGCCAGCCTGCGGTGCCGCCCGCGCCGCCGAGTGCTGGTAGCCCGGTGGCGGTACCACCGACACCGCTCTTGCCGGCATCGCCGCCGTCGCCACCGCTGCCCAGGAACGCCGCGCCGTTTCCGCCGTTACCGCCTCGGCCGCCATCGGAACCGTCGCCACCGGCCCCGCCGTGGCCGCCGATACCGAACACCAAACCGGTCCCGTCACCGCCGGCGCCACCGGCCCCGCCGACCGCACCCGCCGCGCCGGCACCACCGGCACCGCCCGTGCCGCCGATGCCCATCAATGAACCGCCGGCACCGCCCGTACCGCCGCCAGCGCCAGCGCCGCCCGCGCCACCCCTACCGCCGTTGCCCAAGACTCCGGCCGCTCCACCATTGCCACCGACAACTCCGTCCAGGTCGCTGTCCCAGCCGGCACCGCCGTCACCGAGGAACCACCCAGCGGCGCCACCGTTGCGGTGGTCTTGGGTGCCGGCCGCGCCATTGCCGATCACATACGAACCTGCCGCAGCATTGATGAAATCGTCAACCTGGCGGCCGATCTCGCTGACGATCCAGGCCTGCACCACCGCGTGCAGCGGGGTGTAGACCAACTGCTGGAACACGGCGGTCAGGTTGGGCGGCGCCGATATCTGCGCACTTGCCTCCGCCGTGGGTGTCGTGGCGCCGTTGGTCACCACGGCGGCGGCAGCCCTCGGCGTCGACGCCAGGCCTCTCCCCCGGTTTCCGGGTTGCGGCGTTTGCAATGCCGAGAGCATGGTCGAGACCGCTGCCTGGGCAGCGTTCACCGGTTCGCCGGGAGTGGCGGTCGCCGATGCTGTCGCGGGCCGCGCCGTCACCTTCTGCGCCGGGGTCGAGGGCTTGGGCTTCCCGCTGACCGTGGCCTTCGGCGCTCGCGGACCCGCTGTGCTTCCGGTGTGCCCACGAGCCGATGCGGCGGTTGAGTGACCTGCGCCAGAGTCGTCAGTGTCGGCCCACGCCATCGCATTTGCCGAAGCCAGAGCCGCGCCGATACCCAATGCGATGGCCAAACCACCGACCCGACCGATATGAGCGGACGCGTTCATACATCTGTGTATACGGGACCCACCCCTGCGGCGGGGTCAATTTGCCGAGGTCAGCCGCGGGCCCGATCCGAACGTCCGTCCCAGTTGCCGCCCAAGCGTCGAGGTACCACGCTCACGCGTGCCGCGACATCGCCAGATAGGCGACGAGGGCAACAGCTACGGCAAGAATGACGCCGAAAACGACGTACTCTATCGGCCGCTGCGCGAACAAGTAGTTGTCCGAGACCGTACGTTTCGCCTGCCGCAACCTTCTACGGATCCGACGAGCTTTGAGCTGGATCGTGTCGAGTAAGTCCATGTCCCACACGCTTCCCAATACCTTGTGAACATCGTCAACTGGTTGGGATAACGCTGACCCAGGCTGAATCCCTAGGGCTTCGCAGAAACTACTTGCGACGCATCGACGACGGGATCAGGCACGTACAGCCTCATCGTGGAGCATCGCGTTAACACGCGTAGTCCACCACTCGAATTTGTGCGAGCCTCGTCCGTCGACACGATCGATGTTCGACAAGCATAGGCGCGTTCGACGGTAGACCCAACTCGAAACGAGGATCAACACCGCACAACCCGGACCTGACCGACTCAGACGGCCCAACAGTGTTGTGGGCAACCCCAACAAGCGCGCAAATGGTCCTTCAATAATCTTGTTACGCAATGGTTTAGCGGACCCGCGGCGGCTGCGGTGGCTCCGGCACGAACGCTGGAGCCAGCGATCCGCTACTGGCCGCTCTGCCCGTCCGCACCATTGGTGGTGGTACCAGTGCCGCCCTTGCCGCCCGCTCCTGGCCGGCCGCCGACGACGCCAGCGCCACTGCCGCCACTGCCGCCGTTGCCGCCGGTACCGCCGTTCCCGAACAGCCCCACGTTGCCGTCGTTGCCAGCAGCCAATGCGTTGCCGCCGCTTGCGTCATTAATTTAATCCGCAACCGCCGCGTTCTCGTGGGGGCGCCCTACGCTCAGCTTCACAGACCAGCAAGTGGTGCCGGGAGTGGTTTACGCAGAGCCGGAGGGGAAACGACGTGGTGCCGATGAAATTGTTCGAGCAAGGCGACGTGTACATCGACTACCCATTTGAAGACGCGAAGTTCCGCTACGAGCACGCCACGAGCAGGGTTTTTTGTCGCTTCAGCAATCGTGAAGAGGTCGCGGTGGGCTATACCGACGACCTGTTTCGGGATGCGATGCGTTCAGGCACGCAAATCGACCGCGAGCAGTACTTCGGCGACTAACCCCTGGGCTGAGCGACAACTGAATTCACCCGCGGCCCGGCCGCCTCCGCGAGTAAATTGTGAACGACGCGCGACGATGCGCGAAGGGGCTGCAATGGCTGTCAACGAAGTCAAACTCAACGAATTTCTGGGCAAGGCCATCGGCGATCTGGGCGCCGCGATGAGCGCCGTTCTGGTACTTATCGGCGACGAGCTCGGACTCTATGCCGCACTGGCCGAGAAGCGGTTGACGTCTGCCGAACTGGCCGATCGCACCGGCACGAGCGAACGCTACGTTCGGGAGTGGCTCGCCAATCAAGCCGCAGGCGGCTACGTCGACTACGACAGCGCGAGCGACCGATACCACTTGAACGAGGAGCAGGCGCTGTGCCTGGCGAACCCCGATGGGCCGGTGGACCTACCCGGCGGCTACTCCGTTGTCGAGGACCTGTTCCACGTCAAGGAACGGGCAGTGCAGAACTTTCGCACGGGATCTGGGATGGAGTGGGGCGAGCATCATCCATGTCTGTTCCGCGGCACCGAGCGGTTCTTCCGGGCCGGGTACAACGCAAGCCTGCTGTCCGACTGGCTGCCCGCTCTCGACGGAGTTGTCGAGAAACTGAACTCCGGGGGCCGTGCCGCCGACATTGGATGCGGGCACGGCGTGACGACAATCCTTATGGCACAGGCATTTCCGGATGCGCAGTTCGTCGGCATCGATTACCACGACGCGTCGATCGAGACCGCTCGCGAGCATGCCGCACAGGCCGGCGTGACCAACGCACGCTTCGAGGTAGCCGACGCGACGTCGTATCAGGGAGGCGACTACGACCTGATCGCCTTCTTCGACTGCCTGCACGACATGGCTGATCCATCCGGCGCCGCGCGGCACGCCCGGCAGGCTCTCGATCCCAACGGCTGCTGCCTGCTGGTCGAACCGGCAGCGGGAGACAGCGTCTCGGACAACCTCAATCCCGTAGGCAGGGTCTTCTACGGGGCATCTTCACTCATCTGCGTACCGGTATCGCTCGCGCAAAACGGACCCGCGCTGGGCGCGCAGGCCGGCGAGCGGCGGCTGGCTGAGGTGATGAGCGACGGCGGGTTCACCCGCTTCCGCCGCGCGGCCCAGACTCCGTTCAACCTTGTGTTCGAGGCCAGGCCGTAGCCAGAAAACCGATACCCGCCCGGGCCGTAGCATCACGGCCCGGGCGGATCGGGTTAGCGGCAGCGCCGGACTCAGAAGAACGTCGTCGCCGTCGTGCTCGTGCCGTTGTCACAGGTGATCGTGACGGTCCAGTTCCGGAATCGCGGAACAGCGGGCACAATCCTCAGGTCGTACTTGGAGTTGGCCGCCAAGGCGAAGCCGCGGTTGTAGTTGTCCGTCGCGTACGAGCACTGCGACGTCACTCCGCTGCGGTCGGTAATGTGAGCCACCAAGCCACCCACGACAGTGTCAAACGAGACCGTCGGGCCCAGCTTCGGCGCGGGCGGCGGTGGCGGCGGGTCATTCGGCGGCGGCGGAGTGGCCCCGTTCGCACAACCCGACACGATGACCTTTGCGCCCTGCTGGTTCTGCAGCATGCCCTTGGCCTTGCTCTGCGCGGCGGCGAGCGAGGGGGCGGATGCGCCGACCTCTTCGCCGTAGTCGTTCGAGGCGGCCGCCGCACACTCGTTCGTGGCGATGACCTCGGTCACGCAGTGGCTGCCGCCGTTGTTCACGCAGTTCGTGAGCGCTCCCTGGGCGGCCTGATCTCGATTGCCGTTGATCGCGGAGCCGCCGGCCATCGTGACCGGGGGATTCTCGTTGACGTATCCGAGTGCCAGCGCGATGTACTGGTCGGCTGCGTGTGCCGGCGCGGCTGCGCCGACCATCCCGACGACGGTTGCGGTCGCGGTCAACAGGATCGCGGCGATGGTGTGGCCGCGCCGACAGGCGCTGCCCTGGTAGGTGATTGTCATGTTTTGTCCTTGAGGTAGTCGGGTTCCCAAGTTCGTTCACCCGTGTGGCAATAGTCGCGTTCAACAACGGGCTGGGTAATCGCCGGGAAGCCAGAGTCCACCGGCTGAAGGACAGGGTTTCCTATCCGCCAGGCAAGCATCGACGGCGTATTACCCAATCCCCGTTCGGTATGACCTTCTACGCTTACCGGGGTGATACGCGACTCGCTGCGTTCAGTGCCGCAGGGCCAGGTGGACGTCACTGCGCCAATTTCTGTCGACGGTCTGAGCTTTGTCGCCGGTGATGACCCGGCGATGCCGATGTATCGCATACTTGCCAACTTGCGACAGCCGGTAGCGTTGCGAGACTTGATGATTGCGCCCGTGCGTAGCGGGTATGTCGGCGACGGGAGCCCACAGGACCCCAGCCTGGTCCCGATGACAGGTGCCGAGGCAGTACCGAACGTCGATGTCGACGAGGTGTACCTGCCGGTCACCGGCGGGGCGGCGCGATGCCAGCTTTACCGACCCACGGCAGCACCAACCGATCAACACCTTCCGGTGATCGTCTACTACCACGGCGGTGGATTCACGGTCGGTTCGTCTGATGACTGCGACTTCCTGGCCCGCAAGTTGGCGTTCACCAACGACGCCGTCGTGGTGTCGGCCAACTATCGGATGGCCCCGGAGTTCCCATTCCCTACCCCATTCGATGACGCCTACGACGTCTACAGCTGGGTGGTCGACAACACCCATGACATCGATGGCGACAGCTCCCGCATCGCCGTCGCCGGCGATTCGGCGGGATCGACCCTGGCGGCGGCGGTCCCGCTGCGCGCCCGCGACGAGGGCAGGCGACCGCCCGACGCCGTCGTGCTACTCGGCGCCTTCACCGACTTCGAGTACGAGCGGTGGGAATCGTTTCGTGAGCTCGCCCCGCACGGGATCGTGTATGACACCGCGTTCATGGGTTTCATCCGGGGTGCTTACCTGCCCAACACCCCGTGGGACCACCCGTGGGCGAGCCCCATCGTCGGTGAGCTGGACGGCTACCCCGTCGCCTTCGTCGCGGCAGGCACACATGATCCGCTGGTCGACTCTGCTCGTGCGTTCGCGCAGAAGGTTCGCGACGCGGGAGGTAGGGCGGTCGGCCATTTTCCAGCCGGCATGCCGCACGGGTATTACTTCTTTCCCAACGTGTTTCCCGAGGAGGACGCCGTCTACCGGCTCATCGCCACAACGCTGGCCGAGGCCTTCGACCGCCCGCGCGGCGGCTAGAGCGATCGAGCAACGCGACGCGACGGGCGAGGTGACGTCAATGCTCCGGTTGGGGCGACGCGACGAATGTGGTGTTGGGCCTCAATCATCGACACGAGCTCATGAACCAGCAGCAGAGGCTGGTTGTCAGCCGCGCCAGTAACCCAAGAGCGCCCGCTATTCCGCTGGGCGGAAATAGGGTTCAACCGTGCCGCTGAGCTTGACGACCATCGGGTTTCCGCGGCGATCCTTGGCGGTAGGAACTTCAACACGCACCCAGCCCTCGGCCACGTTGTATTCGTGAACATTGGTCTTCTCGACGCCATTAAAGCGAATACCCACGTCGCGGAGGAGCACCTCTTCGTTATAGAAGGGGCTGCGCGGGTCGATGGAGAGATGATTCGGTGGAACGTCTGTGTTCTGGTCCTCGGACATGATGGCTTTCGGTTGGATGCGGCGTGAGGTTCTTCGTGATTCTCGTAGAACCTACGCGACCCTGTCGTAGCGGGCGTTAGAGCAGAGGCTCCAAGGCGTCGTCGTCGGCGGCTAACCAGCTATTGCCGACGGAGTCAAACTGTTGAGCTTGTCCAACCTTGCCCTGGCGTTGCGCTCCACAAACAGCGGCACAAAGTCCCTGATCGGGCTCTGCGCGAACTTCTCCCGCGCACTCTGCACGATGGTCGAGATCTCGTCGGGCGGGAACTGCGCGTACCTACTGGCCAGACGCCGCTCTACCTCGGCGATCATGACGTCCTCACTGATCTCAGCCACACCAACAGCCTGCGCCCGCCGACAACCACCGTCAACCGCTGGGAGAGGTCAACTCACCCACTCCGAGCCGCCCGCGTGGCTAACGCTGCGCGAGGCGGGTCTGCTGGATTGCGAGCGGCGCGGCACGTGGGTGTACTACTGGGTGGTGCCGGCGGCCATGGCCCAGTTGTCGGCGGTATTGGCACACGACCTGGATCTGGAAAGGACCCCGCGATGAGCGAAAAACCTTCGGTGTTGTTCGTCTGCGTGCACAACGCCGGACGTTCACAGATGGCCGCGGGATTCCTCTCGGCGCTGGCTGGCGACGCCATCGAAGTCCGCTCGGCCGGCAGTGCTCCGGGCAACGCCGTCAACCCCGCCGCGGTAGAGGCCATGGCCGAAGTCGGCATCGACATCTCCGACCAAACCCCGAAAATCCTTACCACCGACGCGGTGGAAGCCTCCGATGTGGTGATCACCATGGGCTGCGGCGACACCTGCCCCATTTTCCCGGGCAAGAGCTACCGCGACTGGGTACTGGAGGATCCGGCGGGCAAGGGTGTGGACGCTGTACGTCCTATCCGCGACCAAATCAAGACGCGGATCGAAGGCCTCATCACTGAACTGCTGACCGACACCGCCGATACCGAAAACCGCGTTTAGGAACAGCAATTCGGGTCGAGTACGGCGCACAATGCGGCGACCGCGTCGCGGTGCGGACGGTGATAGACGTTCATACCTCGCCGGGTCGACTCGACCAACCCGGCATTGCGCAACTGTGTCAGGTGGTGGCTGGCCGTGGACTCGCCAACCCCGATCGCGGCGGCCAAGTCTCGACTGTTCTCCTCGCCATCAGCCGAACCGAACAGCAGCGACATGATCTTGACTCGTGCCGGGTCGGCCAGCGCCTTGAGCCGCAATGCAACGTGCAGCGCGTCCTCGTCACTCATCACACCCGCCGCCACCGGCGCACAACACACCGGCGACGACATGTCGATCGAGGGCAACGTCTTTGGCATCACCCAATCATGCCACAAAGCTTGACATATATCGAAAAGGTGGCATGCTGGGCATCGTCCCGATAGTTCGACATATGTCGCACAGGTTCCAAGGAGGCTCCCCATGTCCCGCATCCAGTTGGCGCTCAACGTCGATGACATCGACGAGGCCATCACCTTCTACTCCAAGCTGTTCAACACCGAGCCGGCCAAGGTCAAGCCGGGCTACGCCAACTTCGCCATCGCCGAACCGCCCCTGAAACTCGTACTCCTGCAAAACCCTGGCCATGGCGGCAGCCTCAACCACCTCGGCGTCGAGGTGGAGTCCAGCGACCAGGTGCACGCCGAAATCGGCCGCCTGACCAATGCGGGCATGTTCACCGAGGAGGAGATCGGCACCACCTGCTGCTTCGCCACCCAGGACAAGGTCTGGGTCACCGGTCCCGGAGGCGAGCGCTGGGAGGTCTACACCAAGCTGGCCGACTCCGACAGCTTCGGCACCAGCCCGCAGATCGGCAAGCAGTCCGACGGGGCCGTCTGCTGCGGAACAGCGGCCGACGAAAACGCCCCTGCCACAACCCAAGCCAGCTGCTGCTAGTCCTGCATGTCAACCCTGGGAACCCGGCGGCCGCCAGACTCCTTGGCGGCTGCCACTCCCGGGATGCTTCGTTCACGATTTGTTCGCTTGTGCATTGATTCGATGACTGTCAATATCGATGAGTGTCGAAGTCATCCGAAGGCGAGTGCTGCGAGGTCGCACCTCTGGTCCGAGAGCCGCTGAGCATTGCGGCCGCGGCGGAGTTGGCGGCGATGCTGAAAGCGTTGTCGGATCCGATTCGACTTCGCCTGCTCAGCCTGATTGCCAGCCACGGAGGTGGCGAGGCGTGCGTCTGCGACATCTCGCAAGGCATCGATGTCGGCCAGCCCACGATCTCCCATCATCTCAAGGTGCTGCGCACCGCGGGGCTGATCGACAGCGAGCGGCGCGGCTCGTGGGTGTACTACCGCGTGATCCCCGAAGCACTGCAACAGCTTTCGACACTGCTGGGCGCCGATAGCCTGGCCAGGATCCCGTGATGGACACCATCGGTCTGCCGCGAAGGCTGTTGGCCGAATTCGTCGGCAGCGCACTGTTGGTCACCGTTGTTGTCGGATCGGGAATCGCTGCTGCCCAGCTCTCCCCCAACGACGTCGGATTGCAACTCCTAGAGAACTCGACGGCGACCGTGTTCGGACTGGCGGTGCTGATCCTGCTATTCGGCCCGATCTCCGGCGCACACTTCAACCCGGTCGTCACCGCATCCGACTGGCTCTTGGGCCGCCGGGCCGGCACCGGCATCACCACCCGCGATGCACTCGCCTACGCGGTAGTCCAAATCGCTGGAGCGATCAGCGGCTCCTGGCTGGCCAATCTCATGTTCGATCGCCAGGTCTTCGAGATCGCGACCAAAGACCGCGTCACCACCGGGCATCTCGTCGGCGAAGTCGTGGCCACCGCAGGATTGATCGCGCTGATCTTCGCGTTGGCCCGTACCGGCCGCGCCGGAATGTCAGCTGCGGCCGTCGGCGCCTACATCGGCGCGGCGTACTGGTTCACCAGCTCGACCTCGTTCGCCAATCCCGCTGTCACGATTGGGCGGATCTTCTCCGACACTTTCGCCGGCATCGCACCGAGCTCGGCGCCAGGATTCATCACGGCCCAAATCGTCGGTGCTCTTATCGGTTTGGCCCTGATCGCCACCCTGTACCCCGAGATCGCCGCCGACGCCGATGACGTCGTCGTCCCCCATCCCCACGCCGAAAGACACTCCAGCGACTCCGCTTAACCCGGCACCACCGGTATCCAACCGGCGGCGGTAGCCAAACCCAATCCCAACGCCTTTCGAGGAGCCCCGTCATGGCATCTCGCCATATCGTCGCGGTCGGCGGCAGCGACGCCGGCATCAGTGCGGCACTGCGCATACGCGAACTCGACCCCGCCACCGCGGTCACCGTCGTCGTCGCCGACGCTTACCCCAACTTCTCCATCTGCGGCATCCCCTACTACGTCTCCGGTGAGGTCACCCACTGGACCAACCTCGCCCACCGCACCGCAGCCGACCTGGCCGCCACCGGCCTGCACGTTCTCGCCGATACCCGCGCCACCCGCATCAATGTCGATGCCCACACCCTCGACGTGCTCGGCCCAGACGGCACCCCCAACCAACTCGCCTACGACGCCCTGATCGTGGGCACCGGCGCCGTCAGCGCCCGCCCACCCATCACCGGACTCAGCGGCCCCGACGCGCTCGGCCCTGAGCACGGCGTGCATCTTCTGCACTCCATGGGCGACACCTTCGCCGTCATGGACTCACTGCAGCAACGCAATCCGGCCTCTGCGGTCATCATCGGCGCCGGCTACATCGGGCTGGAGATGGCGGAAGCACTCACCATGCGTGACATCGCCGTCACCCAGATCGAAGCCCTGCCCGAAGTACTGCCGACCGTCGACCCCGAACTCGGCGCCCTGGTCCACGCCGAACTCGAGCGCCACGGCGTCGAGGTCCTCACCAACACCGCCGTCACCGCCATCAAGCGGACCGACAACGGCGCCTTGACCGTTGCCGCTCAGAATGACGGCGAACCATTGACCCGCACAGTTGATTTCGTCCTCGTCGTCGTCGGCGTGCGGCCCGACACCGAACTGGCCACCGACGCCGGTGCCGAACTCGGCGTCAAGGGCGCCATCGCTGTCGATGACACCATGCGCACCAATCTGACTGACGTTTTCGCGGCCGGAGACTGCGTGCACACCCACCACCGAATGGTGGGCCTCACCTGGCTACCCCTTGGTACCACTGCGCACAAACAGGGCCGCGTCGCTGGTGAAAACGCCATCGGCGGGCGGGCGCGTTTCGCCGGGAGCCTTGGCACTCAAGTCGTCAAGGTCTTCGACCTCGTCGCCGCCCGCACCGGCCTACGCGAACACGAAGCCCTAGCAGCACAACGAGGTTGGCAGCCGGTCAGCACCACCGCCACTCCCGACGACCACAAGGCCTACTACCCCGGAGCGACACCCATCCACATCCGCATCACCGGCGACAGCACCACCGGTGCATTGCTCGGCGCGCAACTCATCGGCCACCGCAGCGCCGAAGTATCCAAACGCGTCGACACCTACGCCGCCGCCCTGTTCCACCACATGACCGTCGACGCGCTCAGCGAGCTTGACCTGTCCTACACCCCACCGCTCGGCTCACCCTGGGATGCAACGCAAATGGCCGCACAAGCTTGGGTCCGCGAACACCAACTCGCCCACGCCTTTGGCCATCACGGACCCAGCAGCGCCAGCGGGACGACGCCGACACCGTCGGGGCGACGGTAGGCGTTCGGCCCGGTATTGACGATCACGGCGTCCAGCAGGTCCCCGGGAAGGCGGTCAGCCAGCCAGCGCAAGTGCGCGACATCTCGATCCTCGACCGTTGCGGCCAGTTTCACCTCGACCGCGAGAATCTTGCCGTCGTCGCGCACCAACACCAGATCTATTTCATGGTCGCCGTTGCGTGTCCGAAGGTGACCGACAGTTGCCTCGGCGGCCTGCGCAGCGACCCGGACACACAGCGTGACCAAAGATTCGAAGAGATGTCCGAGCATGCCACCGGCCTGAGGCCCGATCGGCCTGCCTTCACCACTGAGAAGCGCATCCACGGACAGGCCAAGCAGGCGCGCCGCCAACGCTGGATCGGCCAGGTGATGCTTCGGCGATTGAGACAGGCGCGCCAACGGGTTTCCCGCGGGCCCCCAAGCAGGCACCGGATCCAGCAGCCATAGCTGGGTGAGCACATCTCGGTACGCGACAGTCGTTGAACGCGCCGGCAAGGTTCACCACCGGCACCGGCTCTGGGCTACCAGACACGAGCCCACGGTTTCGGCGGCGTCCACTGAGCGAGGATTTCGCGTCCCCGGCTCGGGTCCTTGGCCAGGTCCAGGGCCACAAACAGCGGTCGAGCGATCGGCCAGCTCTCGCTAGATTCGCCGTTGCGAACCCGCTCTGCACAAACCGCCGCGACCGGGGCGGCCTTCAACGTTGCGGAGCGCATGCTCGGATCGGCGGCGGGGCCAAGCACCTGTGTGGCACGGCGCAGACTGCGCATGTCGGGTACATAGAAATCGGCCGGATGATCGGCGCGAAGTCCAACGGGCGCCCCATAGAATGCGGCCGCCGTGGTGTCCGTCAGTGCCCAGCCAGTTCCGGCGTTGATGTCGTCATTAATGCGCAGCGCATCGCGAACCGCCCTGTCCCCCGGCGACGGCAACGACGCGACATCCGCTGAGACCGGACGCCAGGCAGACGCGAGACCCCAGAACAAGTCCGGAATGGTCGGGATGTGTTCGGCATCAATGAAATTCGCGCGGCGAAGGCGCGCCAGAACTTCTGAAACAGTGCTAGGCGCCCTGCCGATTCGATGAGCAAGCGAACGCACACCGACAGACTGGGCCGGACTCAACAGCAGTTCAACTGTGACTTCCAGGCCAGCTCGACCAGCGAACGGATCGTCAGAAGCCGTCGTATTCGCGTTCACTGGCGGAACATCGGCATGGACGTAAATCCCGGGTGCTGCCAGGTGTAGTCGACCGCGCAAGTCCAACCATCCCCAGCCGGTACTTTGCAGCATCGCGCGTGCGTCTTCGGTGATCCGGTCCGCAATGAGTACACCGACTACGTGCTTGCCAGCCCCGGTTTGAATTCGAGCCAGCTGGTGCGCGTATTGGCCAAGCTGCCGCGGGAGTGCATCCGCTGATGCAAGTGTCCGATATTTGGCTTCAATGAGCAGGGTCTGACCGTCGGGAGTTCGGACCTCGATATCGGCAGCGTCTCCAGCGGAGTCGATCAGGGAAGCCGTCAGCCCTACCGCTTCTAGCGCGTCGACGAGCGCGTGTTCTGCGTCAGCCGCTCTCAACACAGGATCATTGTCTCCGACGTTCGGTGTTCGGTCAATACCGAACACCGAACAGTCGGCCTGCCGGTGGACCTCCCGATGATGACCAGCAACCAGGGGATGAGGGCGCCGCTGGGCCGACGGCCCCGTTCCGCGAATCCCGACTCGCCGTTTTCGACAGCTCAGACGCGCTGCTTTTGACGGACTGGATTCGGCCGTTCTGGCACCGGCGGCGATACGTCACTTGCCGGATGGAACCCCGCGAGCACGCCGGACCGTGCCCCACAGTTTGGGCGTGAGGCGCGGGCGGGGGGTTCAGACCGCTGCGGGGCGGCACAACTGTCGTCAAACACTCCGCGCCTGCTCAACACAGCAAAAACCCGAGACCGTGCGGCCTCGGGTTTTTCTCTGTGGAGCTAAGGGGATTCGAACCCCTGACCCCCACACTGCCAGTGTGGTGCGCTACCAACTGCGCCATAGCCCCAGGTGTGCCCACCGAAGTTACACCACCGGCACGCGCGCTTCAAAATCGCTGGTCAGGGCAGCTCGCCAGCGGCCTCCGGGCCCAGCGGCCGCGGTGGGGTGTGCTCCAGCGGCGGAGCATCCCGCGTTTCCGGCGCCAGCAGCCAGCCGATCGAGGCCAAGACCAGGATGACGCCGCTGATCGCGAACGCCGACTCGAACGAGAAGTGCTGGGCGATCTCGCCGACCCCGAGCGACCCCACGATCGACCCCAGATCCGACATCATCTGGAACGTCGCCACAGCCGTCCCGCCGCGCGCCTTACCGATGATGTCGGCGACCGCGGCCTGCTGCGGCGAGGTGAACACCCCGGTACCTGCGCCCGCGATGAACGCGCCCACCAGGAATACCGGCAGCGACGTCGCCGCCCCGACCACCGCCGTCGTCAACCCGGACGCCGCCAGACCGATAATCAGCAGCGGCCGGCGCCCCGTCCGGTCGGAGAGCCGCCCCGACGGAATCACCGCCGCGACGTTGCCTGCCGCGAACGTGGCCAGCGCCGCACCCGCGACTCCCGGCCCGCGATGCAACGCCTCGGTGATGAACAGCGGCACCAGCGCGACCCGCAGCCCGAACGCCGACCACCCGGTGGCGAAGTTGGACAGCAGCGCCGCCCGGTAGGCCCGATGGCGCAACGCGACCCGCACCGTCACCGTCAGCTCGTCGGCCGGAGCCGGTGACGCCAGATGAGAATGCCGCAGCATGATGAACACCACCGCCGCGGCGATCAGCAGCGCCACCCCGTAGATGAGGAATGGTGCGGCCAGGCCCAGCCCGGCGGTCAGGCTGCCCATCAGCGGGCCGGCCACCGAGCCGACCAAGAACGCGCTGGAGAACATGCCCGCCACCCGACCGCGGGCGTTGTCCGGGCTGATCCGGATCATCAGGCCCAGCGCCGAGACGAAGAACATCGTCGAGCCGATCCCACCCAGCGACCGGAACAACAGCAGCTGCCAGTAGGTGTGCGCGAACGCGCAGGCCCCCGTCGACACCGCCACGATGATCAGGCCGCTGACGTAGATGCGCCGCTCCCCCAGCCGCTGCACCAACAAGCCCGACACCGGGGCGAAGCACAGCCGCATCACCGCGAAGGCGGTGATGACGAACGTCGCGGCGCTTATGCTCACCCCGAAGTTGCGCGCGAACTGCGGCAGCACCGGCGCGACCACGCCATAGCCGAGGGCGATGACCGCATTGGCCGCGATCAGAACCCAGACTTCCCGCGGAAGCTTGGCCTCGGCTTCCGAGGGACAGTCACCCTCCGCAACGGAACTCACGAGATGACTGTATTCACCACCTCACGGGCGGCTTCCTGCACCTCCGCCAGATGCTCGGGGCCCTTGAACGACTCGGCGTAGATCTTGTAGACATCCTCGGTGCCCGACGGCCGAGCGGCGAACCAGCCATCGGCGGTGGTGACCTTCAGCCCGCCCAGCGGTGCGCCGTTGCCCGGCGCGGTGGTCAGCTTCGCGGTGATCGGCTCGCCGGCCAGCTCGGTCGCGGTCACCTGCTCCGGGGACAACTTGGCCAGGCGCGCCTTCTGCTCGCGGTTGGCCGGGGCATCGACGCGAGCATAGCTCGGCGCCCCGTACTTGGCGGTCAGCTCGGCGTAGCGCTGCGACGGCGACGATCCGGTGACCGCGAGGATCTCCGAGGCCAGCAGGGCCAAGATGATGCCGTCCTTGTCGGTGGTCCACACCGAACCGTCACGGCGCAGGAACGACGCCCCTGCTGACTCTTCGCCACCGAAACCGATTGTGCCGCTGATCAACCCGTCGACGAACCACTTGAAGCCGACAGGCACCTCGATCAGCTTGCGCCCCAGGCCGGCCACGACCCGGTCGATGATCGACGAGCTGACGGCCGTCTTGCCGACGGCCACACTGGCCGGCCAGTCCTGCCGGTGCGAGTACAGATAGTCGATCGCCACCGCGAGATAGTGGTTCGGGTTCATCAGCCCCGCGTCGGGGGTGACGATGCCGTGCCGGTCGGAGTCGGCGTCGTTGCCGGTGGCGATCTGATAGGAGTCGCGGTTGGCGATGAGCGACGCCATGGCGTTCGGCGAGCTGCAGTCCATCCGGATCTTGCCGTCGGTGTCCAGCGTCATGAACCGCCACGTCGCGTCGACCAGCGGGTTGACCACCGTGAGGTCAAGGTCGTGCCGCTCGGCGATGGCTCCCCAGTAGTCGACGCTGGCCCCACCCAGTGGGTCGGCACCGATGCGGATCTTCTCGGCGCGGATGGCGTGGATGTCGACGACGTTGGGCAGATCCGAGACGTAGGCGTCGAGATAATCGTGGCGCTGGGCGCGTGAAAGTGCGCGCGCCAGTGGTACCCGCTTCACGCCTTTGAGTCCAGCGCGCAGAATTTCGTTGGCGCGCTTGGCAATCACGCCGGTGGCATCGGTATCCGCCGGGCCGCCGTTGGGCGGGTTGTACTTGAACCCACCATCACGCGGCGGGTTGTGCGACGGAGTGACGACGATACCGTCGGCGAAACCGGCGGCCAGCCCTCGGTTGAAGGCGAGGATGGCATGGCTGACCGCCGGGGTCGGGGTGTACCGGTCAGCCGAATCAATCATGGCCACAACGTCATTGGCGGCCAGCACCTCAAGTGCGGACACCCAGGCCGGCTCGGAAAGCCCGTGGGTGTCCCGGCCGATGAACAGCGGCCCGGTGGTGCCCTGCGCAGCTCGATACTCCACAATCGCCTGTGTGGTGGCCAGGATGTGCGCCTCGTTGAACGCCCCGTCCAGACTGGAGCCGCGATGCCCCGACGTACCGAAAGCCACCTGCTGGTCGATGTTGTCGGGGTCGGGGTTCACCGTGTAATACGCGGTGACCAGATGGGGCAGATCGACGAGGTCTTCGGGGAGCGCCGGCCGGCCGGCGCGGGGGTTAGCCGCCATGGAGCCAATTCTGCCCTCCCAGGGGCGATACTTGCTCGCGGATTCATCCACGGTTAAGGGGGTTGCCCATGTTCGGCCATGACAACCGGGAATTGGCGGCCGTGTTCATCGGCGGTGCGGTGGGGACCCTCGCGCGCGCGGTACTGGCGACGGTGTTCGTCGACGACCCGGCGCGCTGGCCGTGGGCGACGTTCGGCGTCAACATCGTGGGCGCGTTCCTGCTGGGTTACTTCACCACCCGCTTGCTCGAACGGCTGCCGCTGTCGAGCTACCGCCGCCCCCTGCTGGGAACCGGGCTGTGCGGCGGGCTCACCACGTTCTCCACCATGCAGGTCGAGACGTTGAAGATGATCGAGCACCACCACTACGCACTGGCGGCCGGCTACACCGTGGCCAGCATCGCCGCCGGTCTGCTCGCGGTGTACGTCGCGACGGCGCTGGTGCGCCGGGTCAGGATCCGGGCGTGAACGTCGCGGTATGGGCCGGCGTGATGGTCATCGGCGGTCTTGGGTCGATGGCCCGCTACATAGTCGACCGAGCGGTGGCCCGCCGGGCGGCACGGTCCTTCCCATTCGGCACGCTGGCCGTCAACATCAGTGGCGCGGTGCTGCTCGGCTTCGTCAGCGGGCTGACATTGAGCCACCACGCCGCGCTGCTGGCAGGCACCGCGTTCGTCGGGGCCTACACCACGTTCTCGACCTGGATGCTGGAAACGCAGCGGCTGACCGAGGAGCGCCAGATCTGGCCCGCGGTGGCCAATGTCGTCGTCAGCGTCGTCCTTGGCGTCGCCGCGGCGATGCTCGGCCAGTGGATTGCGAGCCTGCTGTGAGCGAGACCTACCTGAAGCTGACCGCGTTCTTCGGCGAGCGCCAGCGCGCCGGTTCCCGATTCCTCGCCGAGGCGATGCTTGATCTTTACGCCCACCGCGAGGTGTCCAACAGCGTGATGCTCCGCGGCATCGCCAGCTTCGGACCGCGGCACGTCATCCGCAGCGATGAGTCGCTCACGTTGTCCGAGGATCCGCCGATCGCGATCGCCGCCGTTGACACCGCGGCGACGATCGGCGGCCTGATCGACGACGTTGTCGGCATCACCAACCGCGGCCTGATCACTCTGGAGCGGGCCCAGCTGTACAACGGTGAGCTGCCCGCCGGCGATGACGCGATCAAACTCACCGTCTACGTCGGACGCCGACGCAAGATCAACGGCGCCGCCGCCTTCTACGCGGTGTGCGACCTCCTGCACAGCCACCACTTCGCGGGAGCGACGGTATACCTCGGTGTGGACGGCACTGCGCACGGTCGACGACGCCGTGCCCGCTTCTTCAGCGGCAATACCGACGTGCCGATCATGATCGTCGCCACCGGCACCGCCGAGCAGGCCCAGCGTGCGGTGCCCGAACTCGAAGCGATGATGAACCAACCGCTGGTGACGGTGGAGCGTGTTCAGGTCTGCAAGCGCGACGGCCAGCTGTTGGCTCGCCCGCCCGCACTACCTGCCCTTGATTCACACGGCCGCGAACTGCGCCAGAAGCTGACGATCCACACCGACGAGTCGACGCACCACGACGGGGCGCCCATCCACCGCGCACTGGTGCGGCGGTTGTGGGAGTCGGAGATCGTCAGCGGCGCCACCGTGCTGCGTGGCATCTGGGGCTTCCACGGCGACCATAAACCCCACGGCGACAAGCTGATTCAATACGGCCGGCAGGTGCCGGTGACCACCATCGTCGTCGACACCCCCGACGTCATCGCGCGGTCCTTCGACATCATCGACGAGGTGACCGGCCGCCACGGTCTGGTCACCTCCGAGATGGTGCCCGCGCAGCTGATGCTCGACGGCGACGTGCGCCAGGGCGCAACCGATCTCGCCGACTACCGGTACTAGGTGATCAGCTGTCCGCGAGGACGGTCAGCAGGATCACCGAGTCGTCGACCGCGTGTAGGCCGTGCCGTTCCCGTGGAACCACCAGCAGGTCACCTTCCCGGCCCTCCCAGGCATCGTCGGCGGTCGTCAGCCGGACGTTGCCACGCAGCACCTGCAGCGTGGTCTCCCCTGGGCTGTGGTGGTCGCTGAGATCCCGACCGCCCGCCAAGGCGATCAACGTCTGGCGCAGCTGATGATCGTGGCCACCGTGCACGGTATGCGCGGCACGTCCACTGTGCGACGAGCGGGCCGTGGCCAGCTGTTCGTCTGCGAGCGCTGTCAGCGAAACCGAATCCATAGCATCCTCCAATTCTCAAAAGTTAAGCAGCAGAACGCCGCTCACGAACAGCGCCACCACCTTGACAACTTCGACTACGACGTAGACGTAGTGCGCGCGTGATCGCCCCGACTCGGCCTGGCGCGCATCGGCAAGTACCGCATCGGAACGCCGCGTCAGAGCTGGGCGCACAGCGATCACCTGGATCAGCAGTGCAGCGACGGCCACCAGGACGGCCGCGATGATTCCCGCGGTGGGCGTACCGATCACCAAGGCGATGACGATGACCGCCGCCAGCACGGCTTCACAGGTGTTCAGCGCACGGAAGACGAGCCGGCCGATTCCCAACCCGAGGCCGATGGTGACACCGGGAGCACGGAACTTCAGTGGCGCCTCGAGGAAGGAGATGGCAAGGACCATCCCCAACCAGACGAACAACGCCGGCACCGCGACCGCGGTCCAGTGCTCCACCACGTCTCCTCACTGCCAATCCGTGGCGAGTTCGGCTACCCAGTCGCCGGCCTGCGCCGGGTCGTCCGGCGGCGACGCGACCAGAACCAGTTCACCGACACCCAACTCTGCCAGACGTCCCTTGTCCGCCGGGTCCGGTTGGCGCAGCGCGACCGCCACCCGCACGTCGGCCGGATCACGTCCAGCTTCCCGACACAGCCGGTGCAATGTCGCCACCTTGGCGGCGACGTCGTCGACGTCACGGAGATTGAAGCCGTACCAGCCGTCACCCCACTGCGCGACGCGACGCAGAGCGGCATCGGTGTTACCGCCACACAGGATCGGGATCGCGCGCTCCCGGGGTTTGGGATTGACCCGGATATTCTCGAAGTTGGCGAATTCACCTGCGTAGGAGGCGATATCATCGCACCAGATGGCTCGCATCGCGGCCACATAGTCCGCGGTGCGGGCGGCCCTCCGTTCGAAGGGAACCCCAATCGCGTCGAATTCTTCACGCGACCAACCGATTCCGATACCGAGCGAGAATCGGCCACCGCTGAGCTTGTCCAGGCTGGCGGCCTGCTTGGCCACGATCACCGGGTTGTGCTCGGGCAGCAGCAGAACGCCGGTGGCGATTCCGATCGTCGTCGTGGCGGCCGCGGCGAACGACAAGCCGATCATCGGGTCGATCCAATCGGCGTCGGCCGGCACCGCAATCTTGCCGTCGTCCGCGTAGGGATAATGGGATGCGGCGTCGTCGACCATCACGACGTGCTCACCCGCCCACAACGTGGCGAAGCCGCTCTGTTCGGCGGCGATAGCCACCGCGTGGATCACCGCGGATTCAGCGCCCGTGCCGATACCCAAAGCGTGCAACCCGAGTCGCATACTCCGCATCATCGCACGCGTCATGATGGTCGCTATGAGCGATGACCCGGTGGCGGCGCTGCAGCGGTGGGCGGATGCCGGCGCGCACTGGGCGGTGATCGATCGTCACACCGGCTCGGTCACCGTCGGCCTCTATCGCTGCGATGGCGGCGAGGAGGTCGACCGATTCACCTCAGCCGACCCCGAGCTGCTGCAGTTCGTGCGGAATCGCGACAGCAGCTTCTAGAGCTTGCGAACGCCACGTTGGCAGTCATCAAGATCGTCATGGTGCGAAGTCCTGTACCGGGCCACTGCTGTCCGGTAAACACATGAAGATGCGCAGAACGGGGTGGGGCGCGGTGGTCGGGCTTGCCGTCGCCGCGTTGACGGGCTGCGGCGGGAGTAGCGACACCACACCCACGCTGACCACCACGAACACGCCCACCGCGGTGACAACAACCAGCGCGGCGGCCGCCGCGCCGGCCCCGCAGCCCCGGACGGTGAAGTGGGTGGACTTGAAAGCCGGCGACTGTTTGGCCGATCCACCACCGACGGATCCGGCGGTGGTGATGGTCAGTGTCGTCGACTGTGGCCAGCCACATTCGGCCGAGGCATATCTGCGCGCGCCGATCCCGGTGAACGCGGCCTTGGCCGACGTCGTGACCAGTGAATGCACCACCGGTTTCCAGCAGTACACCGGGGCCACCCCCGGGGCGGGCAGGTACTCCAGCACCTACCTCATCGACTCCGTCCAGGACCGCACATCCGACAACCCCTACCCGAGCACGGTGATCTGCCTACTGCAGGGCGCCGACGGGAAACCCCTCACCGGCTCGGCGCGCCGTTGATGGCGCGCCGGTACCCACTCAGGTTGGGCGTCCAAGGTCGAGCCGGTAGGGTTTATATGTTGTCTGACGAATTCCCAGGTCAAAGCGCGGCCGATCTGAATAAAAGGATCTGGATGGCCCATGCGCGCACCCTATGACCCACAGGAACTGAACCCTGTCGGCTTTGCCGGCGCCAGCAACCGACCGATTTCGCTGCTGCTGATCGAGGACGACCGGGGCGACGCGCATCTGGTCGAGGAGCTGATCGACGAGGCCGGCGCCGAGATCACGGTGGAGTGGGCGTCGTCGATCGCCATTGCGGCAGAACAGCTGTCGGTTCACCGGCCCGATTGTGTGTTGCTGGATCTCAATCTGCCGGACGCGAACGGCATCTCGGCCGTCGACCGCGTCACGAAGCTCGACGCCACGCTGCCGATCGTGGTGCTCACCGGCCTCAACGACGAGCATTACGGCATCTCGGCGATGGCCTCCGGCGCCCAGGACTACCTCGTCAAGGGACACGTCGGACCCGAGACATTGCACCGCTCACTGTTGTACGCCATCGAACGCAAGCGGGCCGAGCTGACCGCTGTCGACCTGCACACCAGCCAGGCACGAGCCCAGGAGAACGCCCGGCTGGAACGGGCACTTCTACCGCTGCCGTTGCTCAACGAGAACCCCGGCGTCGAGATCGTCACCCAATACCGGCCCAGTCGGGAGAACGCGCTGCTCGGCGGTGACTTCTACGACATGGTCCAGACGCCGGACGGCACCGTCCACGTCATGGTCGGCGACGTGGCCGGGCATGGTCCCGACGAGGCGGCGCTGGGCGCTGCGTTGCGAATTGCGTGGCGCGCCTTCACCTTCGCTGGGCTTCGCGGCAACGAGCGGATGCGGCGCCTCGAGCAGATCCTGCGGGCCGAGCGGGCCGGCTCGGGAATCTTCGCGACGGTGCTCAGCGTGGCGCTGTGGCCCGATGGGCGAGGCTTCACCGCAGTACGCGCCGGCCACCCAGGCATGCTGCTGCACGGACCGGGCACGATCGAATGGCTCGAACCGCCCGCCGGACCGGCACTGGGCCTGGGCGCACAGCAGTGGCCGCAGAACGAGTTGGAGTTGCCCGATGGCCACGGGCTGGTGCTGCTGACCGACGGCCTCTTCGAGGGATATTCCGGTGTCGGCAACCAGCGTCTTGGCGAAGACGGCCTGCTGGAGCTAGCTCGTTCCATCGCGACGCTGCCGGGTCCCGAATTCGTCAAGTCCCTCATCGAAGGGGCGGAAGCCTGTGCCCAGTCGCACGGCGGGATCACCGACGACATCGCAGTGCTGCGCGTGGAGCGGACGCACTGATGAAGGAGGTGGCGGGCACCCGGCTGTCCCGTCTGACGGTGCGGAGTTGGCTCAACCTCGTGCTGGTGGCGGTCGGCATCGTGGTACTCGGCGGCGCGTTGGCCGCGGCGGTGCTGCTCAACCGCACCGACGAGACAAGTCAGCAACTCATCGACAACATCCAGCCCGCTCGAGTGGGCGCTTACCGGCTGCAGGCCGCACTGATCGACCAGGAGACAGCCGTACGCGGCTATGCCATCGCTGCCGACAAGCAATTCCTGGCACCGTATTACGACGGACAACGCACCGAACAGGTTGCGGCAGAGGCGATTCGGAAGCTTCTAGCTGGCCGGTCTGAGCTGACCGCCGATTTGGACGCCATAGAGAAGGCCGCCGGCGCGTGGCGCAGTCAGTATGCCGAGCCGCTGACCGCCACCGTGACGCCAGGGGTGCCCAGCGTGGCGACGAAGGCGAGCGTCGTGGCCGGAAAGTCGCAATTCGATTCCCTGAGAGCGCTTTTCGACACCCAGAATCAACATCTGGCTACCGCGCGGACCGATGCCATCGCTAAACTCGATACCGCCCGCACCTGGCGCGACCGCGTTCTGGCCGGCATCGTCGCAGCCTTCATCGTCACCGGGCTGGTAATCGCGATCCTGTTTCGCAATGCGGTCACCCGACCACTGGAGGCGCTGGCAGCGGCCTGCCGTCGGATCACCCAAGGCAACTTCGGCGATCACATCGTTCCCCAGGGCCCCAAGGATATTCGCTTCATCGCCGCTGACGTCGAGGACATGCGTGGCCGCATCGTCGATGAGCTCGAAGCCTCCAGGTCGGCACGCGAGCTTCTGGCCGAGCAGGCCGGCGAGCTGCGCCGGTCCAACGCCGAACTGGAACAATTCGCCTATGTCGCTTCTCATGATCTCCAGGAGCCACTGCGCAAGGTGGCGTCGTTCTGCCAGCTGCTGGAGAAGCGATACGGCGATCAGCTCGACGAACGCGGCATCCAGTACATCGATTTCGCCGTCGACGGCGCCAAACGCATGCAGGTGCTGATCAACGATCTGTTGACATTCTCCCGAGTCGGCCGGCTCAACTCCACCCAGGTCAAGGTGAACCTCGACGCCGTGCTGGACGAGGCTATTGCCAACGTGTCGACGGCGATCGAAGAGACCGGCGCCGAGATCAGCCGCCCGGAATCGTTGCCGCGGGTGATGGGTGATCCGACGCTGCTGATCATGCTGTGGCAGAACCTGGTCAGCAACGCCGTCAAGTTCCGCCGCGACGACCAGGCCCCGCGCATCGCGATCACCTGTGGGTCTGGCTCGGGTGAACATGTCGGGCAATGGATGTTCACCTTCTCCGACAACGGAATCGGCATCGCCGACGAGTTCGTCGACAAGGTGTTCGTGATCTTTCAGCGACTGCACGGCCGGGACGCCTACACGGGCACCGGAATCGGGCTGGCACTGGCCAAGAAAATCGTCGAACACCACGGTGGCACCATCTGGATCGACACGTCGTATCACGACGGGACCCGCTTCCGGTTCACCCTACCGGCCATAACCGCACCCCAGCACGAGCCGCAATTGGAAGGAACCGCTTCATGACCGACAACGGTCGCGCCATCGACGTCCTGCTCATCGAGGACGATCCCGGAGACGAATTGATCACCCGGGAGGCGTTCGAGCACAACAAGCTCAAAAACACTCTGCACGTCGTGCACGACGGCGAGGAAGGGCTGGACTATCTCTATCGGCGCGGCCAGTTCGGGGACGCTCCGCGGCCCGATCTCATCCTGCTCGATTTGAACCTGCCGAAATACGACGGACGCCAGCTCCTCGAGATGATCAAGTCCGATGACGACCTGTGCCATATCCCGGTGGTGGTGCTCACCACCTCGTCGGCGGAAGAGGACATTCTGCGCAGCTACAAGCTGCACGCCAACGCCTACGTGACCAAGCCGGTCGACCTCGATCAGTTCATGGCAGCTGTCCGCCAGATCGACGACTTCTTCGTCCAGGTGGTCCGGCTGCCGAACGGCGGACAGCCGCGGTAGTCGCGGTGGGTTGCTGCCTATCCCTTCGGGGATAGCGATACATCCCGGCGGGGTCTGATCGAATCGGCTCCACGGTGCTTGCATGGTGGTGGATCTCACCATCAAGCCAGGAGCACCGATCGCCATGGGGTTTTTCAAGGACGCCAACGAACTCGACGAGTACATCGGCGGGGTGTTCCGCGAAGCGGGTGAACATCCCGAATCGGGGCCGAAACTCAAAGCAGCCAACATCGTCATGCGGGTCATCTACACCGATCCCGACTTCGAGATGACGATGGTTTTTCACGATGACTACCAAGTCATTTCCGGCCCCAACGACACCAAGCCCGACATCACGCTGCTGATGCGCGGGGATACCGCAGACCAATTCTGGCGCGGCGATTACAACCTCGCCGTCGGCTTGGCGAAGGGCCAGGTGAAGGCCAAGGGTCCGGTCAACAAGATCCTCAAGCTGGTGCCACTCACGAAGCCGTTGTTTCCGATGTACCGCGACAAGATCGCCAAGAAGGACGGCGCGAGTGCCTGAGACGATGCGGGCTGCGGTCCTGCGCGCGCCCCACCGCGTCGAGGTCTTGGAGGTCCCGAAACCGGTGATGGCCAACCCGACCGACATTCTCGTACGGGTCGAGCTAACCGCGATTTGCGGCACAGATCTGCACCCCTACGAAGGGCGCCTGGAGGTCGAGCCGGACATCATCCTTGGCCACGAGTTTCTGGGCACTGTCGAAGCTGTCGGCGATGCGGTGACACAGGTGAGCGTCGGTGATCGCGTAGTCAGTTCGTGTGTCGTCAGTTGCGGCAGCTGTTATCAATGCCGGCGCCACCAGCCCGGAAACTGTGCTGGATCAAGGATTTTCGGTCTCGGTCTCGCTCTGGGCGACCTTGATGGAGGTCAAGCCGAATACGTCGTCGTCCCGAACGCCGACCTCAGTGCTCGCATAATCCCCGACAGTGGCGCGAGCGACGAGGACATCCTGTTCGCCGGAGACATCATGACAACCGGCTACGAGGCAGTCGCGCGGGCGATGCGTCCCGGTGACGTCGTCGCAGTCGTCGGCGCCGGGCCGGTAGGACTGTGCGCCGCGATGGCGGCAACCGTGCTCGGAGCAGCGCAGGTGATCGTCATCGACAAGGTCGACACACGGCTCAAGGAAGCCGAAAGTCTTGGCGCAGTGGCGGTCAGCGCTTTGGAGGTAGATTCGGCCGACGCCGTGCTCGACCTGACCAGTTGGCGCGGAGCGGACGTGGTCATCGACGCGGTCGGCCACGAATCGGCTCTTGTGTCTGCGATCTCGTTGGTCCGCGCCGGCGGGGTGCTGTCCATTCCCGGCGTCTATACCGAGGATTCCGTGTCGATTCCGTTCGGGGAGCTCTACCTCAAAGGCGTGACGCTGCACATGGGCGTCGCCCACATCACCGAGTACATCGACGAGGTGCTGGCACTGTCGGCTGCGGGGAAGCTGAATCCGGGCACGATCGTCTCGCACCGGATGGGCTTGTCGGCAGCGCCCGACGCCTACCGCCTCTTCGAAGACCGTGAGGCCACCAAAATCGTGCTCGACCCATGGGTCTGAGCTAGCCCAGAGAGGATCACCATGACCACATTCGAAGATTCCGAGCTGTCCTTCGACGACGACACCGACATCGACCTGGCGCCCACGAACAACGTTGCCGCCACCCGACCGTTCGATGCCCTGAACGTTTCGAGTGACGCGTTTTGGGACCTCGACCTACCCGAGCGCGACCCGATCTTCGCCCAGTTGCGACATGATCGTCCGGTCAGCTGGCAGCCTCCGATCGAGACCGCGGTCTCGCCCGACCCCGACGATCCGGGGTTCTGGGCAGTGGTGCGGCACAAGGACATCAGCGAGGTCAGCCAGAACGCTGACGTGTTCGTTTCGCGCTATGGAGTCATGTTTGATACGTTGCCCGCGGTCTTCCTCGAGATGGCCATGTCCTTCCTGGCGATGGACGACCCCCAGCACCAAAAGGTGCGCCGGCTGGTGAGATCCGCATTCACCGCGCGCCAGATACAGCGGATCGAAAACGACATCGCTTCGCGTGCACAGCGGATCGTTGCTGCTGCGGCGGCGAAGGCGGCCGATGGTGCGGCGATCGATTTCGTCGACGACATCTCCAAGCATCTGCCCGTCGAGATGTTCGGCGACATGTTCGGCGTTCCAGCTGATTTGCGGCCGAGGTTCTCGCACGCCGCCGACGAAACCCAGGCATGGGCAGACCCAGTTCTCCTGGCCGGCCGCGATCCCGCCGAGGTCCAGGTCGAGGCCGCACTGGTGATCCACGACCTCACCGAGGAGTTGATCGCGCAGCGGCGAGCACACCCAACCGAGGATCTCCTGACCAGCCTCGTTCAGGCCGAAGTAGACGGTGAGCGCCTCAGTGACTTCGAGATCGGTGCGACGATGGTGCTGTTCGCCGTCGCGGCAACCGATACCACCCGCCACACCGCAAGTTTCGGCGCAAAGGCACTCAACGACCATCCTCATCAACGGGCTTGGCTGTGGGAAGACTTCGAAGGACGCATCGGCACCGCGGTGGAAGAATTCCTGCGCTGGGGTTCGGTTGTGCAGAACTTCCGCCGGACGTGCATCACCGAATACGAGCTGGGCGGCCAGAAGATCCTGCCCGGCGACAAGGTGGTGATGATGTACTCCTCGGGTAACCGCGACGAATCGGTGTTCGAGAACCCGAGTCAACTCAACCTCGCCCGAGAACGCAATCCACACATCGCATTTGGCGGGGGCGGCATCCACTTCTGCCTAGGTAGTCAGCTCGCCCGCACGATGCTCAAGTCGCTGTTCCGTGAACTTCACTCGCAGATGCCCGATTTCAGCACCGGAGCGCCGACGTTGGTGCGGACCAACTTCATTCGCGGCGTGGTGAGCATGCCGATCGACGTGGGGGCTTAAGCACCATCTGACTGATAGAGCATCGACACGGCTTCCACCCGGTTGGCGGCACGCAGCTTGCGCAGAATGTGCTTCACGTGTTGCTTGACGGTGCCCTCGGAGATGACCAACTGGGCGGCGATGGACGCGTTGCTCCGGCCCTCGGCCATCAACTCGAGAATCTGCACCTCACGCGCGGTCAGGACATCTCGCACCGAACGAAGTGCCCGTCGCGTGACCCGAGTCGCCAGTGCGATGCCCGGGCCTTCAGCACCGTCGGTTGCCGGCTCGTCCAGCGAGAACTCACCGACGGCCTCGACCCTGTCCTGACTGTCATTCGCGGCACTTCTCAGAACGGAGCTGACGGCTTGCAGCCCTTCGGCCAGGTGGGCCCTGCTCAGTGCGACCTGCAGCCCCTTGGCGTACGCGGCCAACGATTCACAGTCCGTCTCGCCGGTTTGACGGCCTTGCAAGTAGCAGTCGGCGTGCAGGAGGCCCACGACCCGGTTTCCCGAGATGATCGGAGCCGCAACGTAAGACTGCGATCGCGAGGCGTCAGCTATCGGCCGGTGGACGCGCGCGTCGGTCTGCACATCGGTGACGATCATCGCCTCCCGCCGGCGGGCGATCTCCGTCTCATAAAGACCTGGAAACAAGGGTTGCGGAGTGCTTTGGCCGACCTGGTTGATTTCGTCCGCCCACCGTGGGTCGTCGGCGACGTACACCGCCTGTGAAATCCATAGACCGTCAACGATCCGCGAGAGTATCGCCCGGTCGAAACCGAGGTAGCGCGTCAACTGAGGAGCAAGACGCACCAGATCCGCCACCCTCGATGGCGCGGATTCCAGCCGGCCGAGTGCCTCACCGAGCTGGCGTGGGGCCGCCGTCGCCCGGGCCAATGCCTCGTCGGCGAGGGTGAGCCCGCGCAGCAGGTTCAACACGGCCCCCGCGTGCGGTCGCTCATCGAGGAGGTCAGCGAGCACGGACCAGGCGCCGTCGAGGACTGCGCGCACATCGGCCGGGCGCGGATTCCAGTGCGGTTCGTCGGCGTCGGCAATGGCACGCAGCCCGTCGAGGACTGCGCGCAGACGTTCTTCGTCGGCGGCCGCAGGCGCGGCCGGAGACCCCGCAGCAGTGTGACCCATCGCACAAGAATACACATGCGGTGGATGCCGAATATCGGCGTTCGACCAGGCCAGCGCGGGAATTCTGGCGGTATCTCGAAGGGGTTACCGAACCATCCCCGGGGGGGCCTTCATAGTCGATGAGGGCACGACTTAGATCGCAGGACAAGCATCCCGAACGACCGCGTTCCCAGAACGCTGGACAGTCACGCACATCGCGTACAGCAAACCCAAAGGTTGTCTGCCGGAGAGTTGCGGACGGTGTGAACCTTGTGGGTTCACCCCACCGCGGGTCATGACCGTGAGCCGCGGACGAACGTCGCCGTAGTGCTGGTCAAACCGGAGTAAGACGACCGAAGTGATCCCCCGCTAACTCTTTGGGGGTAGATATTCGCCCCCATCGAGGAGCAGCAGGTCTAGCAACGCTCACGATAGCGTTCCGCCATGCCGTCGGTCGTCAACGTTGAACCCGGGCCGCCGATCCCCTCGGCGCCTGGCGGCACGCCGTGACCGCGACACTCACCTTGGCGAAGCCCGTACGGGCGTTCGGCGGGTTCATCGGCATGTCACTGGACACGCTTGTGGCGATGTTCCGGCCGCCGTTCGCGTGGCGCGAGTATCTGCTGCAGACCTGGTTTGTGGCCCGTGTGTCGGTGCTGCCGGCGCTCATGCTGACGCTGCCCTACTCGGTATTGTTGGTGTTCACGTTCAACATCCTGCTCGGCGAGTTCGGTGCGACCGACTTCTCCGGTACCGGCGCTGCGGTCGGCACCGTCAATCAGATCGGGCCCATCGTGACGGTGCTGGTTGTTTCCGGCGCGGGTGCGACCGCGATGTGCGCCGATCTCGGCGCGCGGACCATCCGCGAAGAGCTCGACGCCCTGCGGGTGATGGGTATCAACCCGATCCAGGCCCTGGTCGTGCCGCGGGTGCTTGCGGCAACCACTGTGGCACTGGCACTTTCAGCAACCGTGATCCTGGCGGGTCTGACCGGCGCCTATATCTTCTGCGTCTACATCCAGCACGTCTCACCGGGTGCGTTCGCCGCGGGTCTGACCTTGCTGACCGGCATGGGTGACGTCATCGTCTCACTCACCAAGGCAACACTTTTCGGCCTGGCCGCCGGCCTCATCGCCTGCTACAAGGGCATCTCCGTCGGCGGTGGCCCGGCCGGCGTCGGCAACGCCGTCAACGAAACCGTCGTGTTCACCTTCATGGTGCTGTTCGCGATCAACGTGATCGTGACCGCCGTCGGCATCCAGTTCACCGTCACGTGAGGGCCGTTCGGTGAGCGTCAACGCGCCAAGCAGATTGCACCCCAGACTGGCGGACGGCCTACAGGGTGTCATCGGGGGTTGGAACCGGATCGGCTCCCAAACCCGCTTCTACGTGAAGACTCTCGTCGCGATCCCCGATGCGGTGACCCGATACCACAAGGAACTGTTGCGACTCATCGCTCAGATGGGGCTGGGCGCCGGGGCACTCGCCGTCGTCGGCGGCACCGTCGCGATCGTGGGCTTCTTGACCATGACCACCGGCGCGCTGGTCGCCGTTCAGGGCTACAACCAACTGTCCTCAGTCGGTTTCGAGGCGCTGACCGGATTCGCGTCGGCATTCTTCAATGTCCGCCTCATCGTGCCCGGCACCGTTTCGGTGGCCCTGTCGGCGACCATCGGCGCCGGCGCCACCGCCCAGCTCGGCGCGATGCGCATCAATGAGGAGATCGATGCACTCGAGGTCATCGGGATCCGGTCGGTTACCTACCTGGCTGCCACCCGGGTACTGGCCGGCGTGATCGTAGTGATCCCGCTGTACTGCATCGCCGTCATGATGGCCTTCCTCGCCGCACGAACCGGGACCGTCGCCATTTACGGGCAGGGCTCCGGCGTCTACGACCACTACTTCAACACCTTCCTCAACCCGACCGACGTCATCTGGTCGTTCATGCAGTCGGTGGCGATGACGATCGTGATCATGCTGGTGCACACCTACTACGGCTTCACCGCCAAGGGTGGACCCGCAGGTGTGGGTGAGGCGGTGGGCCGCGCGGTGCGAACGTCCATGGTGGTGGCGGCGGTCGAGATCGTGATGATCTCGCTTGCCGTATACGGCCAATCCGGCAACTTCAACCTCGCCGGGTAGCGATGGAGGACCGTCGTGGCGAGAACCGTCTTTCCGACGGCTGGTGGACTGTCATCCTCTTGGTGGCCATCGGCGCGTTCTTCTTTGTGACGATAACGGCATTCGCGGGCACGTTTCGGTCGTTCGTTCCGGTCACACTGACCGCGGACCGGTCCGGGCTGGTGATGGAGACCGGCGCGAAGGTGAAGATGCGCGGGGTCCAGGTCGGTCGGGTCAGCGGAATCAGCGGTGGCCAGGGCGACACCAGCTTGCGTCTGGAGATCGAGCCCGACCAAATCCGTTACATCCCAGCTAATGTCGGCGCTCAGATCAGATCAACAACCGCTTTCGGCGCCAAGTTCGTCGACCTCGTGTATCCGTCCGAACCCAGCCCGCAACGGTTGGCCGCCGGCGCGGTTCTGAAGTCGGCCAACGTCACCACCGAGGTCAACACCGTCTTCGAGAATGTGGTCAACCTTCTCGACATGGTCGACCCCGCCAAGGTGAACGCGGTGCTGACAGCAGTGGCCGACGGGGTGCGCGGGCAGGGTCCGCGCATGGGCGAGGCCACCACCGACCTCAATCAGGTGCTGAAGGCTCTCAACGATCGCAGCGACACCATCCGCGAGGACTGGCGCTCGTTCAAGAACTTCAACGACACCTACGCTGCGGCCGCACCCGACATCGTGGCGATCCTCAACTCGGGCAGCACCGTCAGCACCACGATCGCCGACCGCGCCCAAGCCCTGGACACGTTGCTACTCAACACGATCGGGTTCGCCCAGTCCGGCCATGACCTGCTCGAGACCAGCGGCGACAAGCTGGTGCAGGCCGTCAACACCCTCGAGCCCACGACCGCGTTGCTGATGAAGTACAACCCGGTCTACACGTGCTGGCTGCAAGGGGCGACCTGGACACTGGACAACGGCGGCTACGAGGCCTGGGGCGGCAAGGACGGCAAGTCGGCGGTGTACGACGTCGCCCTGCTCCTGGGCAACGACCCCTACCAGTACCCGGACAACCTGCCCATCGTGGCGGCCAAGGGTGGGCCGGGCGGCAAACCTGGGTGCGGATCACTGCCCGATCCCACCAAGAACTTCCCGGTTCGCCAGCTGGTGACCAACACCGGCTGGGGCACCGGCCTGGACATCCGGCCGAACCCCGGTCTCGGCCACCCGTGCTGGGGCGACTGGTTCCCGGTTACCCGAGGAAACCCGAAGCCGCCGAGCATTCGCCAGTGTCTGCCCGGCCCGGCCCCCGGTCCGGTCGTGCCGCCGGGAATGCCGCCCTACGGGGCATCGTGGTACGGCCCGGGCGGCGTGCCCCTGTGGCCGGGTGTGCCACCCGCGCCGGATCCGGTTGCACCACAGCCGCAGCCGGGGCCACCGACAGGAGACCAACCGTGAAAGACAACCTGAAGGGCACTGTCTGGCGCCTCGGTATCTTCCTGACGGTCTGCCTGTTCGGCGCCTTCGCCCTGCTCGCCGTCTTCGCGCAGTTCCGGTTCGGTGGCGGCAATACGTACAACGCGGTGTTCACCAATGTCACCGGCCTGAAGAAGGGCGACTTCGTCCGCATTGCCGGCGTCGAGGTCGGCAAGGTCGAGGACATTGCGATCGAGCGCAATGCGACAGTGCGAGTGGAGTTCTCGGCCAATGACGCGGTGGTGCTCACCGAGGGAACCCGGGCGATCATCCGCTACGACAACGTGATCGGCGGCCGGTTCCTTGCGCTCGATGAGGGAACCGGTGGGGTCAAGCGCCTGCAACCCGGCCAGACGATCCCGGTGGACCGTACTGCGCCGGCGCTGGATCTGGATTCGGTCATCGGTGGATTCAAGCCGCTGTTCCGGGCGTTGAGTCCCGACCAGGTCAATGCCCTGAGCGGCCAGCTCAATCAGGCGCTGCAGGGCCAGGGCGCCACCATCGGCTCCTTCTTGAGCCAGGCCGCGGTATTCACGAATACCCTTGCCGACCGAGACCAGTTGATCAGCGAAGTGATCACCAACCTGAACGCGGTACTCGGCTCGCTCGGCAGCCAAAGCGCCCAGCTGGACAAGGCCGTCACGAATCTATCGGGGTTGGTCGACGGACTCAACGCCCGCCGAACCGACATCGCAAACGCCTTTGTTAACACCAGCGCGGCCGCCGCGACGGTCGCCGATCTGCTGACGCAGGCGCGCGGGCCATTCCAGAAGGTGGTGCAGGAAACCGATCGGGTCTCCTCGATCGCCGTGGCCGACCATGAGTACCTGGAGAGGCTGATCGACACACTGCCCGACAAATACCGTGCGCTGAGCCGCCAGGGCATGTATGGCGACTTCTTCAGCTTCTATCTGTGCGACCTGGTCCTCAAGGTCAACGGCAAAGGCGGACAACCGGTTTTCGTGAAGGTCGCCGGCCAGGACACTGGGCGGTGCACGCCCAAGTGAAGTCCTTCTCCGAACGTAATCCATTGGTTCTCGGCGTCATTGGCGCTGTCGTCATCACTGGTATCGTGATGGGTGCGCTGAATTGGCAGAAATTGCCGTTCCTCAACCCTGGCCACAACTACTCCGCCTACTTCGCCGACGCCGGTGGGTTGTTAACCGGTGCCGGTGTGGAGGTGTCGGGGCTTCCGGTGGGCAAGGTATCCGACATCGAACTCGACGGTCCGCACGTCCTGGTGACGTTCCGTATCAACGGCGACGTACATCTGGGCGAGCGCACCGTGGCAGCGATCAAGACCAAGGGCCTACTGGGCACAAAGATGCTCGACGTCATCCCCCGCGGCGATGGCGAGCTCTCGGGTCCGATCCCGATCGATCGCACCACCTCGCCCTACCAATTGCCGGATGCTCTCGGCGATCTGACCACCACGATCAGCGGTCTGAACACCGACCAGTTGTCGGATTCTCTTGCCACGATGGCCGAAACGTTCGCCCATACCCCGCCGGATCTGCACAACGCTGTCGGCGGGGTAGCCCGATTCGCCGACATCCTCAATCGGCAGGACGCTCAGTTACGCAAACTGCTGGCCAACGCGGCCAAGACCACCGACGTATTGGCCAAGCGCACTGATCAAATCGTCGACCTGGTGCGCCAAACCAACTCCCTGCTGGTCGCCCTACAAGCCCAGAGTCAGTCCTTGGATCGCATCTGGCGCAATCTCTCCGGAATCTCCCAGCAGCTCAAGGCATTCATCGCCGAGAACCGCGCGACGCTGAAGCCGGCCCTGGAGAAACTCAACGGGGTGCTGACCATCGTCGACGATCGCAAAACCAAGGTGCAGGACGCCATCAAGCGTCTCAACGCCTACGCCATGTCGCTGGGTGAGTCGGTGTCGTCGGGCCCGTTCTTCAAGGCCTACCTCGTCAACCTCTTCCCCGGGCAGTTCGTTCAGCCGTTCATCGATGCGGCCTTCTCCGATCTCGGCCTCGACCCCGCCACCCTGCTGCCGTCGCAACGCACCGATCCTCAGGTGGGTCAGCCTGGCACGCCGGCACTTCCGGTGCCGTATCCGCGCACCGGCCAGGGCGGTGAACCGCACCTGAATCTTCCGGATGCGATCACAGGCAACCCGGGCGATCCGCGCTACCCCTATCGCGAGCCGCTGCCTGCGCCACCACCGGGCGGGCCGCCGCCGGGTCCGCCTGCAGTGTCACCGCCCGGGATCGCGTCCGTTCCCGATCCGGTGCAGGCGCCGTTCTTCGTACCGGCGCCCGGTGAGGGACAGGGAGGACAACAGTGACGAATCTGGGTAAACCACGCACCGTGTTGGCGGCCGTTCTGGTGTTGATCCTCATCGGTGGATCGCTTCTGGCCGTGCGCGCCTACAACCGGGCCGACCGCATCGAGGTGGTCGGCTACTTCGACAACAGCACGGCGCTGTTCCCAGGCGATGACGTCCGCATCCTCGGTGTGCCCGTCGGCCAGGTGGCCAGCGTCCAGCCACAGCCGGACGGCGTGAAGATCTCGTTCTGGTTCGACCGCAAGTACAAGGTCCCCGCCGACGCCAAGGCGGCGATCCTGTCGCCAATGTTGGTGACCGGCCGTGCCATTCAATTGACGCCGGTCTACACCGGCGGTCCGGCCATGGGCGACGGTGCCGTCATCCCCCGCAATCGCACCGTGGTTCCGGTCGAGTGGGATCAGGTGCGCGTCCAGCTGCAACGCCTCACCGAACTGCTCAAGCCGACCGCCCCTGGCGGGGTGAGCACGCTCGGTTCGTTCATCAACACCACCGCGGACAACCTGCGCGGTGAGGGCGGCAATATCCGGGACACGATCATCAAACTGTCCCAAGCGATGTCAGTGCTCGGTGATCACAGTGGCGACATTTTCGCGACGTTCAAGAACCTCTCCATTCTCGTGACGGCGCTGCGCGGCAGCAGTGACCTGCTCGGTGCGCTCAACGAGAACCTGGCGTCGGTGACCGGGCTTCTCGCCAATGACCCGACCAAGATCGGTGATGCCTTCGCCCAGATGAACTCGGTCATCGGAGACGTGAAGACCTTCATCGACGACACCGGTGAGACGATCGGCACGACCACCGACAAGCTGGCCTCGATCAGCACGGCGCTCAACGACAGCCTCGACGACATCAAGCAGACCCTGCACATCGCGCCGACGACGGTCGGCAACTTCACCAACATCTACGAGGCGTCCAACGGCGCCTTCACCGGAGCTCTCGCGGTCAACAACTTCGCCAACCCGATCTCGTTCCTGTGCGGCGCAATTCAGGCCGCCTCCCGGCTCAACGCCGAGCAGTCGTCGAAGCTGTGCGTCCAGTACCTGGCGCCGATCATCAAGAACCGCCAGTTCAACTTCCCCCCGATCGGCGAGGACTTCCTGGTCGGCGCGCAGGCTCGCCCCAACGAGGTGACCTACAGCGAGGACTGGCTGCGACCGGACTACGTTCCGCCGGCCGCACCCGCACCGCCGGCCCCGCAGGTCCCGCTCGCTGCCGAGGCCGCGCCCCCGGCCACGACGGTCGCGACGGATCCCACCGCCGGATTGACCGGGATGATGGCTCCCCCCGCAGGCGGTGGATCGTGAAGCGTCCTTTCCGCGGGCTGACCGCCGTCGCGGTGGTGCTCGCCCTGGCAACCTGTTCATCGGGCTGCGGACTGACCAAGTGGCAGGGCCTGAATTCACTGTCACTGCCCGGGACCGAGGGCAATGGGCCAGGGTCGTACACCGTTCAGGCAGAAATGCCCGATATCAACAACATTCAGCCCAATTCCCGGGTTCGTGTCGGTGATGCGACCGTCGGGCACATTACGAAGATCGAACTGAAGGGCTGGCATGCCCTGGTCACGATGCGCCTCAACGGTGATGTCGCATTGCCTGCCAACGCAATCGCCAAGATCGGCTTGACCTCGATCCTCGGCTCCCAGCACATCGAACTGAGCGCTCCCACCAGTACACCCGCGCAAGGGCGGCTCCATGACGGATCGCTGATCCCGCTGTCGAATTCGGCGTCCTACCCTACCGTCGAACAAACCCTGGCCGCCGTCTCCACGGTGCTCAACGGTGGTGGTCTCGGTCAGATCCAGGACATCACCGAAGCATTCAGCACCGCATTCCGCGGCCGTGAACAAGACCTGCGCAGCCTGATCGGCGAAATCGACAAGTTCACCGCCAATCTCAACGACCAGACCGACGACATCATCGCCGCCACTGAAAGCCTCAACGCACTGGCGGGAACGTTCGCCGCCAGCCAGCCCGTATTGGACAGGGCACTCAAAACCGTCCCCGAAGCGCTGGCTGTCCTCAACAACGAACGGGACAATCTCGCCGAGGCGGCCGACCAGCTGGGCAAGTTCTCCAACCTCGTGATCACCACCGTCGACGGAAGCAAGGCGAATCTGGTCAAGGAGCTCAAGGACATTGGCCCGGTGCTGGAGTCGCTGGCCAACGCCGGCCCGAGCATGACTCGCGCGCTGAGCCTCATCCTGACGTTCCCGTTTCCCAACGAGACCATCGAGAAGTGGCAGCGCGGCGACTACGCCAACATGACCGCCGTCGTGGACCTCACGCTCAGCCGAATCGACCAGGGCCTGTTCACCGGTACCCGCTGGGAGGGGAATCTCACCGAACTCGAAATGCAATGGGGCCGCACGATCGGCCAGTTCCCCAGTCCGTACACCAAGGTCAACCCCTTGGCTGTACCGTACAGCTTCGATCAGGGGCCCTGATATGCATCTGTCCCGGCGAATACTGTTCCAGCTAGCCATCTTCACCGTCATCGCGCTTTCCGCGGTGGCCCTGATGAGTCTCCACTTCCTCAAGCTGCCAGCCAAGATGTTCGGCGTCGGCCGCTACACCGTGAGCATCCAACTCCCCGAGACTGGCGGCCTCTACGGCACCGGGAACGTCACCTATCGCGGTGTCGAGGTGGGCCGCGTGCAGTCGGTGACCCTGACCGATACCGGTGTGGAAGCAGAACTCTCGCTGAAGTCCGGCATCGATATTCCCTCCGACCTCAGCGCAGAAGTACACAGCCAGTCGGCCATCGGCGAACAGTACGTCGAGTTGAAACCCCGCAACGGCAACTCCCGCCCGCTAAGGGACGGAGATGTGATTCCGCGCTCCGAGACGTCGGTGCCTCCGGACATCAACTCATTGCTCGACGCGGCCAACTCCGGTCTGCACGCGATTCCGCGGGACAACCTCAAGACGGCCATCGACGAGGCCTACACCGCCGTCGGCGGCCTGGGGCCGCAGCTGTCCGATATCGTCAAAGGCTCAACGGCGTTGGCGATTGATGCCCGCAAGAATCTGGACCCCCTCATCGATCTGATCGACAACTCCAAGCCCGTTCTGGATTCCCAGGTTCAGACGTCGGCCGCCATCCAGGCCTGGGCGTCGCACGTGGCCACCGTGACCGGTGAGCTCGAGAAGGAGAACGACGCCGTCGCCGGCGTCATCGATCAGGGCGGACTAGTCGCCACCTCGGGCGAAGCGAAGCGCCTCCTCGACCGGCTGAAGCCGACGGTACCGATCATCATGGCCAATCTGTCCAGCGTCGGCCAGGTCGCGGTGAGCTACCAGAACGATATCGAGCAGCTGCTGGTGCTGCTGCCGCATGCCGTGTCCGAGGGGCAGGGAACCTTCCTGGCCAATGCCAACACCAAACAGGCCTACCGCGGCGAGTATCTGTCGTTCAATCTCAACGTCAACCTTCCGCCGGCGTGCACCACAGGATTCCTGCCGACCCAGCAGGCTCGGGTTCCCACTTTCACCGACTATCCCGAACGGCCCGCAGGCGACCTGTACTGCCGTACGCCGCAGGACTCGCCGTTCAATGTCCGCGGGGCGCGCAACATTCCCTGTGAAACCGTTCCCGGGAAGCGAGCGCCGACGGTGAAGTTGTGCGAGAGCAACGAGCAGTACGTGCCACTGAACGACGGCTACAACTGGAAGGGCGACCCAAACGCGACACTGTCAGGCCAGGCCATTCCGCAATTGCCGCCAGGGACGCCGCCGCCCCCGCTGGGCATGCCGACAGCTCCGCCGCCGCCAGCCCTGGTAGGCGCCGCCGAATACGATCCGGCCACCGGGACGTACGTCGCCCCCAACGGGCGTGAGTACACCCAGTCCAACCTGGCCGAGCCCACCAGGCGGGACAACACGTGGCAATCGATGCTGTTGCCGCCGCACTGATGTAGTTCAGCCGCCGTGCGCGGCGAAGAACTGCGCGCTGGCCTCTGATGCGTCGAACTTCGCAGCGGACGAGGTCGGCCAGGTGTGACCCCACCCGTCGATCGTGACGAAGGCGACTTCGGTGCCGTCGGCACAACCGGTGGTGGACAGACGCTTTCCGCCGGAGATAGGCGCCAGCACCGCAGGCGGGCAGCGGTCGAAGGCGAGCCACCGATCAGCCATCGTGTGTGCCGCCACAACCTTGCTGGCGCCGCCGCGACCGATCATGCGCCCGCCGTTGTAGGGCACCACCGAGTCAGCCGTGCCGTGAATCGCAAGCACTGAAACGGGTTTGGACGGATTGCAGTGCACCCCGACACCCAGCGTGCTCGCCACGGGAGCGATGGCGGCAACGAGGTCGGGGCGTTCGCACGCCAGTCGAGTCGCCATGAAGCCGCCGGCCGACATCCCCGTAACGAACACCCGGCCGGGCGGGATGCCGTACTCGCGGGTGAGCCGATCGATCAGCGTCGCGAGGAAACCGACATCGTCCACGCCCCGCCGGTCGGGCGTCGACGCGCCGCGCCCGTCAGCCCAGCTGAAGTCGATGCCGTCCGGGTAGGCGACGATCCAGCCGTGCCGGTCGGCCACGGCGTTGTAGTTGGACAGCGCGGCTTGCTTGCGCCCGGTCTGGCTCCCGCCATGAAGGTTGAGCACCAGCGCGTTCGGATGCCCCTGCCCCGCAGGGACATGCAGCAGATACGTGCGTTGCACCCCATCGAACATCAACGCCCCGGGCGGATCGGGGCTGGCGGGAGCCTGCGTAGCAGGAAAGGTGAACAACAGCAGGAGAGCAGCGACAAGCGCTGTCACGCGGCGAAACACTGTGACAGTCTGCACTGGTGGATGGCGTGCGACGGCCGATCATCGCCGCAGTCGCGACACCGCCATCTGCCCGTCACGTGCACGTCACACCTGACCTGCGGTGATTACGGCACTCGCCCAAGCAAACAGCCTGGGAGGACCGTTGGACCCTTGCCGAGGAGATCACCCAACGCTAGCGAGCTCGACACGTTCCGCAGCTCGGCGACCGGCGGAAGCGACAGGTGCACCTCATAAGCGACCATCCCATCGCCGCGCGAATCGCGGCAGTTCATACTGACCCGCTTGCCGGCGTCCCGGCCGAACTGGGTGTCGAACCGGTCACGCACCGCAGTCAGCGAGACGCGGCCACCGTCGGCGTGTCGGAACACCGGGTCCAGCACAGTGGTCGCCTGTTCGGCGAGCGTCGTCACGATGCTGAAGTAATCCGCTGGTGGCACCCCGGAGCAGGTGCCGTGCGCCGACCACTCGTGGGGCGCCATGATCGCGGCGTCCGACATCATCGACTGCAGATCGACCTGCACATTCTGGGGCAGGTTCAGCGCCGGCAGTCCCGGGTCTTGTCCGCTGCTCTTCGGCACCCCGCAGAACTGCTGCTCCGGCGGCTGGGGCCACAGACCGTGCAGGACGAACGCCGGACCCAATGAGCCGACGTGACCGCTCCGGCATCCTGCGTTGGCCGGATCGACCTTGCAGAGAGCGGGCCCCCACGTCACCACGAGCAGGCTCGAGCTGCTTTCGGCCATCACTCTTTTGGGCGGCACCCGCGGTTGGTCCACGACGAGAACGCTGACCACGATGGCCGCTACGGCCATTGCCCCCAATACCGTCGATATCGACAATACGGCCGCGTCACCTCGCCGCATGGGGTACAGCTTGTCACGACCAACGCGTCAGCGTTGACGAATTGCCGTAGGTTGCCGGGGCGGAGGATTGGCCGACGGTGGACGACATCGATCGCTGGTTTGAGCGCACCGCGCGCGGGCACAATCGGGTGCCCTCGTTGTACGCGAGCCTTCTCACCGACAGAGTCTTCCGTTACCTGGCCTACCGGCTGCGCTATCCGCTGGTGCTCGCGACCGCGCAGTTCGCGATCCACGTCGCCGAGTTCTTCCTGATTCTGTCCAGCCTTGGTGGCGTGGCCGCGTTCACCGTCATGATGCTGCGCGTGGGCAGCTTGATCGTCGGCGGCGCGTGGTGGGGACTGTTGGAAGTGATGCGCGAACGCCTTCGCGATTTCGCCCGATCCGGCGAACGCGACGCAGCCGGGTACGAGATCGGCAGCTGGCTCGTCCTGGCCTCGGTATTGGCGATGGTCACGATCGTCGGCGGCGCCCTCGCCGTCGTGCTCGTGCGCCCCGCGGGTGACGACTCGGTCACCCATCTGTACGCATTTCTGGTCATCGGTGAGCTCGCGGTCAACTTCCCCGTGCGAGCGCTGCATTCCGGCGTTTTCGCCACCCGACGGGTCTACCGGCCGCCCTGGTCGATATTCCTCTCTCCTGGTGTGCAACTCGCGGTGATCGGTCTCGGTTTCTTCTTCTATCCGACGGCGGCCATCATCATCGCGATCATCGCGTCGAATGCCATCGCCATCGTGATCACCGTCCACTACTCATTGGAGACGTACCGGTTGGCCGGCCTGCAACCAAAACTGCGGGCCCCGCGCCGCGCGATTAATCAGCTGCTGCCGAAGATCCCGCCGTTGTTGGGCATCAAGACGACACTGTCGGGCCTTGGACTACGACTGGACGGTGTGGTCCTTCTCGCGATCGTCGGCGTATACGGCACAAACACCCGGTCTTTCGAACTCACCGCCGCCGTTTCGGCGTGGCGGTACGTCGATACCTTTCAATTCTTCTATCTGGTACTACCGCTGTTCCGGGGCTCGTTCGAGTCTGCCGGCATCTTCTATTTCGACTTCGTGCGGCTACGTAGCGTGCCCGCGCTTTACCAGTTCAGGCGGTTGTTTTTCCAACGGCTGCTGGTGGTGACGCCACTGGCCTCGCTGTATTTCTGGGCTTTGGCCGCTGCGCTCGGACTCCTTGTCCTGCAAGATATTCCATTGACATTCATGCTCGCGCTGATACCGCTTTTCGTATCGCGGAGCGTAATAGGCATCTATCAGATCCGGCAGTTCGCGGAGGGCCGTTTCGGCACGCATCTGGCGACAATCCTGTTCATGGCCGTGCTGTTGTGGCTGGTGTGGATCAAGCCCAACCCGGCCTCCGACCTGCTCGAGATCACCGCAGCGATGCTCCTGCAACTGATTCTGCTGATCAACCTGCAGCATGTCCGCGACCGCCGCTACCCGGCACTTCCCACCCTGCTGAGTTTGGGCGACTGGTTGCTCGGGCTGGCCCGAGAGCCCGGACCCGTGCGTGTCGGTGACGTCACGATCCCTGAATCTGTCACGCCCAAGCAGCGATCCGCCGCAGTGCGGCTGGTGCAGGCATCGTTCGACGGCAATGGGCATGTCGCGTTCAGTTCGCCCACGAAACTCGGGTACTACCAACGCGCATCCGGCTCAACAGTCGACTCGTCGCCTCAACTCGTCTTGCAGGCCGTTAGCGGGGGCACGGTGGCCCGCGGCAGTGTCTCCGCGGCCCCGATCGCCAACGGCAGCGAGGCCGTCGACCGATGGCTGTGCAGCCTCGACTTGGAATCCACCCCAACGGATTTGGAAGATCTGGTACGCGATTTCCGCTCGCTCTTTCCCGACGGAATCGTCTTCGATCTGGAAACGCTCGACGGTGCACGTGAGATGCGAAATCTCGACCAGGACTTCCTGGTGCGCGCACTGCCGGCCGTAGCGCAGAGTCTCGGCGGGGGAATGAAGAGCGTTGCGCTGTCCGGCCGTCGACTCATTCCGATATTCCGTCACGGAACACTTCACATGCTCCTGGTGTCCCCGGCCGACCCCGACGCCGCGCGCTTGAAGGACCTATTCAGCGCCGTCAGAACCTGGCAAGTCGGCGGGGCCGCGGGAGGCGGCGGCGATGGCTGATCCAGTCGACATCGAACGGCAACTCGGGACTGCGAAGACCTACGAACAAACCATCCTTCGGATCTTCACAAAGAAGCGACAGCGCGGCCTGGCGTTCAATGACGTCACCGACAGCGGTGTGACGTATTTCGACACCGCCGCCAATCGTCAATCCCTCGCCCGGGCGATTGCCCACAGCGTGGCGGACGGCCAATATCAGCCGCAGCCGGTGAACCTGTGGGTTCTCGACTGCAACGGCAAGCAGCGTGCCGCACATATGCCTGCCTTCGTCGACCACGTCGTCGGATCGGCGCTCTTCCAACTCATCTCGCACAACGCCTGTTGCTACGGCCTTCCCGGCGTCTACTCGTACTTGCCCGGTACGACGAACGTCGCAGCGATGCGGGCCCTCGCCGCCTTCGTCCGCAGTCATCGTGCGCGGGTCGGGCCCAAAGGGCCACCGCTATACGTCCTGCAATCCGACTTCGAACACTACGGCGACAACCTCCCGGTCGGCCCCGACGCTGCGCTGTGGCCGATCTTGCGCGAGGTGGTTTCCCTCGGAAGCCCGAAAGGTGCTGTATCGCAAAATATCTGGGACCTCATCACCACATTGACTCGCCCCGTCGTATGCGCCGAGGACGGCGCCCTGTTCACCCGGGTACGCGGAGTGGCCATGGGAACTCCGCTTGTTCCGATACTCGCTAATCTGGCCGTCGTGCCGATGGACAAGGCGATCTTGAGCATCGACGGCATCTTCTATGCCCGGTACAACGACGACTTTCTGATCGCGCATCCAGATCTGGATGCGCTTCATGAGGCGGACGCGCGGATCGACGCACTGCTTGACGAACTGGGCGTCAAGCGAAAGCTCCAAAAGGAAAAGCGAACCGCGTTGAGCGCAACAGGCCGGCCGGCCACGGACGACCCCGCGTACGGTGGTCGGGGGCGTATCGACTCCCTCGGCCTGTCGGTCAGCTACGCCGGCACCATGACAGTGTCTCCACTTCGGCTGCGCCGCTTCCTCGGTCGCGTCGTGGGACGTATCAACGGGGCGGCATCGGCCCTGGGCCCATTGCCGGTCCACGAGCGAGCACGTCAGCTCGTCGCGGCCACGAACGTCATGCTGGACGTCGCGAATCCATTTGCGGTCCCGGGGCTGGCGTCGCTGCTCGACAGCACAACTGATCGCGGGGCGTTGAAAGACATGGACTTTCGCATCGCCCGCAAGATCGTCCAAACCGCCACCGGGCGACCTGGGGTCCGTGGATTCCAGGTGCTACCGCCCGTGGTGCTGCGCAAAGAGCTGGGTCTGGTGTCGTTAGTGCATATGCGAAACCAGCACTAACTCTGCCGAACCCTTGCGGCCAGCCCAGGTTTGAGATTGAATCCTGGAGAGAGCGCGGACCCCGCCTAGTGCGGCTCATCGAGGGACCACAGAGGCTGTGGCTTTCGGTCCTTCACTTTTTCGTTTTTCCCCGCGCCCTCGCTTGCGCGTCGAGACCCGCCTAGCTGCGCGTGCAGTTGGGGTCCGCGGGCTTTGTCGGCCACGCGCAGACGTTGATGAAGGTCGTCGTGTTGAAGCCGCCGCCGTCGAAGACGCCGTAGGCGACGCCGTTGGTTCCGGTGTAGGTGGCGCCACCACCTCCGGCGCCAACCGAGGTGACGATGGTGGTCACATCCCAACCCTTGTCCTTCAGCGCTGCCTTGAAGCTGTCCATCACGTCGCTGGGCGACCCGTTGACTTTGAAGTTCAGGTGAATTCCATTGTTGGCGATGCTGTCCGGCCCTTTTGTTTCCTGGCTATTCGCCGGCGTCGGCACCAAGCCGGGGAGCTGATCAACCGCGACTGGGGCTGCGCTCGCGGTCGTCGATGCCGAGCTCGATGAGGACTTGCTGGAATCAGAGCTACTGCACGCCGCGCCGGTCAGTCCGACCGCGACTGCCAGGGCCGCCGCCACACACAAACCACGCCTCATCGATTCCCCCTCTTGTGTCATGGGCACATTAGCCCAACTCAGGTCGCCCAGGTTGCGACACGGTCACGGATGCATACCTATCGATACAGGGTCGGTCACAAGAGGCGCACGAATCCCTATCGTCACATTGGTTACCTGACGTCACAGCGACGTCCCGCCTCCGAAAGGTGTGTCGTGTCGCCGCGCCCTCGCATCCCCTCGCTGTCGCTGGCGTCGGCGCTCGCCGTCGGGTTGTGCGCGGCCACCGGCATCGCTGCGCCACACGCCAACGCGGATCCGTGTGAGGGTGCTTCTGCCGCAGCGCAACCCGCCGCGAACCAGGCCTTCCAGATTCCGAACCCGTCGGCGATCGCCCCCTTCGACCGCCCGATCGGACATAAGCCCGTCGGCACCAACGACCAGGCGCCGCTTCCGGCGCTGGGCAAGCTCCTCATCAATGCGTTGATGCCCAACGCCGGGCAGGTGCAGAAGCAGGCCGCAGTCGCGCCGTCGCCCAAGCCGGCGCCCGCCCAGCCCGCGCCGGCGCCAGCCGCGGCTGCGCCGTCCACCGCACCACCGGGCACCTCGGTCGTCGGCTGGGTCACCGGGCCGGACAGCCCGAACCAGACCATTCAGAAATTCGCCATCACTGGTACCGACCTCGGAATCATGTGGGACAACGGCGATCCCACCCACCGCCAGGTCCTGATGGCGTTCGGCGACACGAATGGCTTCTGCCAGATCCCCGGCAAGCAGTGGCGCTACAACACGCTGATGCGCAGCACCGACGGCTCGCTGGCCAACACCGTCGCGGTTCCCGACGGTGCCGTCGGCAACAAGTACTCCGGGTCACCGGTGTGGCGGGCCGGCATCGCCAAACAGGTCGTGAACAGCATCAACGCCGCGCCGGCAGAGACGGGCATCATTCCCACCTCTGGCGTCGCGGTCGGTCAGAACCAATTCATGAACTTCATGTCCATCAAGAGCTGGGACAACTACGGCGCCTGGACCACGAACTACTCGGCGATCGCGACATCGACCGATAACGGCGAGACGTGGGGGGTCTACCCCGGCACCGTGCGCCAACCGACGAACGGCAATGAGAAGTTCCAGATGGGCGCGTTCCTCAAGCCGGGGCCGGGCGATCCGTACATGTACTCGTTCGGTACCCCCAACGGCCGGGGCGGGGCTGCCTATGTGGCCCGGGTGTCCCCGGGACTCATCCCGGACCTCACGAAGTACGAGTACTGGAACGCTGACAGCAACTCCTGGGTGCCAGGCAGTCCGGCAGCGGCCACGCCCGTCATCCCGGGCCCGGTCGGCGAGATGTCGGCGCAATTCAACAACTATCTGAAGCAGTACCTGGTGCTGTACTGCAACGGCAACAACGACGTGGTGATGCGGACAGCGCCTGCGCCGCAGGGGCCATGGGGCCCCGAGCAGATGTTGGTGTCCTCGATGCAGATCCCCGGCGGCATCTACGCGCCGTTCCTGCATCCGTGGTCGACGGGCCGCGAGCTGTACTACAACCTGTCGCTGTGGTCGGCCTACAACGTCATGCTCATGCACACTGTGCTCCCCTAACGGGCCAATTACTCCACTAACAGCTCAGCGGTGGGACACTCAGCGGTATGGAAGACACCAGCGACCCACGTGTCGAAGACTCCATCCCGACCGACGTGCTGGACGGGACCGACACCGAACAGGCGGCCGAGATCGTCGTCGACGCCGCCATCCGCAACACCATGTCGCCCTCAGCGCTGGGCCGGATCCTGGTCGACGCCGGCCGCAGCGTCGCTGACGAAGATGACCTCCTGACGCTGCTACAGCATGTCGCGGGTATCGCCCAGGAAGCCGTCGACGGCGCCGACCACACCGGAATCACGATCGACCTCGGCGGACTGACCTATACCGCGGTGCATACCGACGAGCAGACCCTGCGCATCGACAGCGAGCAGTACGAGGCCGGCGAAGGCCCGTGCCTGCACGCCGCGCGGACCCGCACGATCGTGCTGCTGGATTCCGAACAGGCCATGGCCCGCTGGCCACGCTTCGCCGCCGGCGCCCGCGACGAGGGCATCAACAGCTTCCTGGCCGCGCCGCTGTTCACCGACGACCAGACGCTGGGGTCGTTCAATCTGTACGGACGATCGCAGCACGCCTTCGACAGCCTTGACGCCGAGATCCTCGATTTGTTGACCACCGCGGTGTCGCGGGCGATCGGGGACTTCGCCCGGTTCAAGTCCGCGAGGGACACTGCGGAGTCGATCCAGCGGGTGCTGCAGACCCGGGCGCCGATCGAGCAGGCCAAGGGTGTGCTGATGGCCATGCGCGGAATCGACGCCGACGAAGCGTTCGACGTCCTGCGGGTACAGAGTCAGGAGACGAACGTCCCGGTTCGGGTCCTCGCCGTCGACTTCCTGGACAAGGTGACCGGCACCAACGGCGAGCAGAACTAGAAAGTATTGACCAGCGTTCGGCGCTCGGACATCTCCCGCGACATCGTGTAGTGGTGGTAGTGCGTCGCGCATTTGACGACGGAGACGAACAGGACGCCCGCGTCCGGCCGGCTGCGCAGAATCCTCATCATCCGGCGCCGGTAGACCTTTCGCAGCTGCGGGTCGGGGACGTTCTTCATCAGCAGCAGGAACAGACCCAGCGCCCGTCCACCGTCGAGTAGCTGCACCTTTCGCCGGCGCCACGGATGATTGCGCAGGTATGCGTTGCGAGCCCGGCCGAAGTCGAATTCACGTGTGAGATAGAGGCTTTCGAGCCGATCGAAATAGGACTCGGGCTCGTACAGTTCGCGCATCAGGCTGATATAGCCGTCGCGCAACTCGTCGCGAGTCATGTTGAGCGGAATCACATTGGTGCCGAAGGTCTGTTCGTCGTCGAGGTCGAGGCGGCCTTCGTTTTTCAATCGCGCATGCAGCGGCGTCTTGGGAATGGCCGCGAGCATGCCGACCATCGCGTGCATGATGTCGGTCTCGTTGATGAATTCGGCTTGTTCCTTGAAGATTCGGGGGTCGTCGTTGTCGAAACCGACGATCATCCCGCACCACACTTCCAGCCCGGAGTCTTGTACCTTGCGGACGCGATCGACGATCGTGTCGCCCTTCTTCACGTTCTGGTACTTCTTGGCCTCTTTCAGCGAGTCTTCGTTCGGGCTTTCGATGCCGATGAAGACCACGGTGATATTGGCGGCGACCATCAACTCCATGAGCTCGTCGTCTTCGGCAAGGTTCAGCGAGGCCTCGGTGAAGAACTGCAACGGATAACCCTCGCGCTCCTGCCAGGCGTGGACATCATGTAGCAGCACCTTCACGGCGGCCTTGTTTCCGATCAGGTTGTCGTCGACGATGAAGCCGATTGACAGGCCCGCCTTGCGCATCGCCTCCAGCTCGGCGATGACTTGAGCGCTCGTCTTGAGTCTGGGCTTACGGCCGAACGTGACGATGATGTCGCAGAACTCGCATTGGAATGGGCAGCCACGGCTGAACTGGATGCTGCCGAAGACGTAGTTCTTGGTCTTGAGCAGGTCGTAGCGGGGTACCGGAACCGTCGTCATATCGGTGCGGTCGGCTTGCTCGTAGCGGTACTGATGCCGGCCGTGCGCCCAGTCGTCGAGAAACTGCGGCCAGGTGGTTTCGGCTTCACCGACGAAGATCGCATCGGCGAGGCCGTCGAAGTAGTCCTCCTGCACGCTGACCCAGGGGCCGCCGACGACGACGAACACACCGCGGCCCTTGAGCTCGTTGAGGATCTCGCGCATGCGCTGGCGCTGGACGATCATGCCGGTCAGCCCGACGATGTCGGCCTGGGCGACCTTGTCGAAGTCGATGTCCTCGACGTTCTCGTCGATCAGCGTGACGTCATGCTCGGCGGGGGTCAGCGCGGCCAGCAGCGGAAGGCAGGCCGTCGGAACGTTGCACTTCTTCCCGAGCAGCGGGAGTGCGTGTTCCAGGCCCCAGTAGGACACCTCGAACCGAGGATTGATGATGACAATGTTTGCCACAGTCGTCTGCTCCGAACCGGACTCGTAGACGTTAGGCGGCGTTGCTTGCCAAACGGAGCCTAGCCAACATGACCTGGCGGAACGAGTCATTCGCAAATAGTCGGGACGAGGCTCGGACGGAGTCTCTTCCGATGAGACGGTAACGCTGCCCGCTCGGTTCGGTCACGACCGTCGATCAGCCCTGCCGCATCGGCTCGGACGGTGATGTGATCGGAGTGTGGATGCAGTCGGAGCACTGTGCTTCCTGCTGATCGCGATCGCCGCGCTGGCCGGACTCGGTGGGTACATCGCGGGCGTCGTGCGGCAGCGCAACAGGCGCTCAGCGGGTCGCTACTTCGTGCTCGGCGTCGTCACCGGATTCATCGGGGCTGCGGTGGTGGGTCGTCGGCTCGGGCTGGGCGCGCTGGGTCCCGTCGCCCGCAGACTCGTCCTCCCCCAACGATTGGACAATCCGCTTACGGTCGCCGCGTTGCAGCTTCGGCGGGGCCTGAACTCGGTGCTCACCCGGTAGCTACCAGGGGCTCGGCGAGTAATCCTTCAGGAAGCAGCCGCGCAGATCTTCGCCCAACTCGCCCCGGACGATCGGGTCATACACGCGGGCGGCACCGTCGACGAGGTCGAGCGGGGCATGGAAACCCTCCTCCGCAAGCCGCAACTTGGTCGGGTGCGGGCGCTCGTCGGTGATCCAGCCGGTGTCGACGGCAGTCATGAGAATGCCGTCCTTCTCAAGCATCTCGCCGGCGCTGGTGCGGGTGAGCATGTTCAGGGCGGCCTTGGCCATATTGGTGTGCGGATGCCCCGGGCCTTTGTACGCCCGGCCGAACTGACCTTCCATGGCCGACACGTTCACCACGTACTTACGGCGCGCCGGCGACGCGGCCATCGATGCGCGCAGACGGCTCACCAGGATGAACGGTGCAGTCTGATTGCACAGCTGAACCTCGAGCAATTCCATCGCGTCGACCTCGTCCACGCGTTGCGTCCAGCTGTTGATCGACGCGGTGTCGGGTAGCAGACCACCCGCATCAATGGCGATGCCCGCGGCGATCCGGTCCGGGGACGCGCTGCGGGCGGTCAGCGCGAGTTCGGTGACCGGCGGGCTGGAGCGAAGCGACTCGGGAGTTGATACAGCGTGCGGAGATTGGTGCTCGGCAAGGCTTCCGGCAAGCGCCGCGGGATGGGCGTCGCTGACACGGTCGAATGCGATCACGTCGACGATCTCTGGCGGCGGGGTCCGCTCACCCTCGACGAGGGCGGCATAGGAACCGGGCGCTCGGCGCACCGTCTGTGCGGCGTTGTTGATGAGGATGTCCAGCGGTCCCTGTGCGGCGACGTTGTCCGCCAGCGCGACGACCTGAGCGGGGTCGCGCAGGTCGATACCGACGACTCGTAGCCGGTGCAGCCAGTCGGCGCTGTCAGGCATCGCTGCGAAGCGGCGCACGGCGTCGTTCGGAAAGCGGGTGGTGATGGTCGTGTGGGCGCCATCGCGGAGCAGTCGCAGCGCGATGTACATGCCGATCTTGGCGCGGCCACCGGTGAGCAGCGCCCGCCGACCGGTGAGGTCGGTGCGGGCGTCACGCTTGGCGCGGTTGAGCGCGGCGCAGTCCGGGCAGAGTTGGTGGTAGAACGCGTCGACGACCGTGTGGTGGTTCTTGCAGATGTAACAGGCGCGCGAGCGAATCAGCGTCCCAGCACTGGCCCCGACCACGTTGGACACGAGGGGCAGACCAGCAGTTTCGTCGTCAATGCGCCCAGGGGCGCCGGTGGCCGTGGCGGCGATGACGGCGCGGTCGGCGGCCGCCACCTCGTCGCGCTTGGCGGCGCGGCGAGCTTTCTTCACCGCCTTGAACACGGCCGCCGTGGCCCGACGCACGGCAACGGCGTCAGGGTGATCGGACGGCAACGCCTCGACGTCGGCCAGCACCTGCAGGCAGGTGCGGAGCTTGTCCGGGTCGATTGCGCTCACCGCGGAAGAATACGGCGCTATTCACGCAAGTCCCGAATCGAGAAGCAGGACGACGGCGGCCCCGGCGGACTGGCGGTCAGTCACCGGCGACGAGATTGTTCGCGGCACCCGCCATGTGATCGGCCACCGCGTGGGCGGCAGAGGACGCGTCGCCCGCCTCAATCGCGTCGACGATGTCGTGATGGCGTTTGGCATTCATGTTCTTGTTGGCGCGCTCCACACCGGCGAACATGATCGACATCCGGATGCTGCCCTCCAGCGAGGACCACTGATGCAGCAACGTTTCGTTGCCGGTCAGCTGGCACATGGTCCGGTGGAACCGCAGATCGGCTTCGATGCGGTCCTCGAGATTGGATGCCGCCCACTTGTCCATATCGTCCACGGCGCGACGCAGAACCCCCACCGCCTCGGCCCGCTCCGGGTGAGACGCAAGTTCGCGTGCGGCCAGCGATTCCAGCGCGGCGCGGACGTGAAAGATGTCGCGGATCTCCTTCTCGTCCAGGTGCCGGACTGACAACCGGCCCCGGGCGCCCGTCGAGATCAGACCCTCCTGCTGTAGTTGTCGCATCGCCTCACGCAACGTGCCCCGGCTGATCTGCAGTGCATCGGACAGCTCGGTCTCCACCAGGTGGGTGCCCGGCGGCAGTTGGCCCGTGGTGATGGCACGGCGCAGAGCGGAGAGCGCCTGCTGACGCAGGCTGGTTTTCTCCAGGCGGAGCAGGGACGTCGCATCGACGGACATCGCGGGCTCCTCGATTGTCAACAATTGGCTGTTGACATTGGATGCTACAGCCGACGGCGGACAGTCGCGACGATCCGCGCCGTCGACAGGCCGTATCGGTCGTGCAGTGTCGGCAGGGCGCCGGCCGCGAGAAACGCGTCCGGCAGCCCTACCGGCGTTATCTGCTTGGCGATTCCCCTGCGCACCACCGCCGAGGCAACCGTCTCGAACAATCCACCCACGACGGTGTGGTTCTCCAAGGTCAGCACCAGCCGATCCGAATCGATCTGCGCCATCACCGTCTCCTCGTCGAACGGCTTGATCGTCGGTGTGTGCACCACGGCAACGCTGACGTTGTCAGCGGCCAGCTGCTCGGCGGCCTGCAACGCACGCATCGTCATCAAGCCCGACGAGATCAGGACCACGTCAGTGCCGTCACGCAGCACCGCAGCCTTCCCAAGCTCGAATTGGTAGTCATATTCGTCGAGCACGGTCGGCACGTTCCCGCGCAGCAGGCGCAGATACGTCGGCCCCGGATGATCAGCCAGCTGCGGCACCGCCTGCTCGATATCGACCGAGTCGCACGGATCGACGATCGTCAGGCCAGGGATGCCGCGGAAGATCGCGATATCCTCGGTCGCCTGGTGGGACGGCCCATAGCCGGTCGTCAAACCCGGCAGCCCACCCACGATGTTGACGTTGAGTCCGGGCTCGGCGATATCGAGGCAGATGAAGTCGTACGCGCGGCGGGCCGCGAAAACCGAGTAGGTCGAGGCGAAGGGCACCAGGCCCGTCTCAGCCAGGCCCGCCGCGGCCCCGAACAACAACTGTTCGGCCATCCCCATCTGGAAGAACCGGTCTGGGAACTCGTTGGCGAAGATGTGCATATCGGTGTACTTGCCGAGATCGGCGGTCAGGCCGACGATCCGGTCGTCGGCGTGCGCCGCCTTGACCAGAGCATGCCCGAAGGGGGCCGATGTGGTCTTCTGCCCGGGGTCGGCGAACGAGGCGATCATCGCCGACGTACGCAGCGGTGCAACGGATGTCATGCGGATACTCCTTGGCTTGCGGTCAGCTGATCGCGGCAGATCTGCCATTCGTCAGCGTCGATGCGCATGAAATGCGCTTTCTCACGGGTCTCCAACAACGGCACACCGCGGCCGATCTTGGTGTCGCACAGGATGACCGACGGGATATCGGGATCCGAATCGGCAATGCTGTCGAACGCGGCGAGTAGTGCGCCGATATCGTTGCCGTCCACTCGCTGGGTGTACCACCCGCACGCGGACCACTTGTCCGTCACCGGTTCGGTGCGCAACACCCCGGCGGTGGGACCGTCGGCCTGCAGCGCGTTGATGTCGACCATCGCGGTAAGCCTTCCCAACCTGTGGTGCGAAGCACCCATGGCGGCCTCCCAGGTCGAACCCTCGTCGAGCTCGCCATCGGAGAGGAAGTTGATCACCCGTGACAAAGAGCCCTGGTGGCGCAAACCGAGCGCCATTCCGACTGCGACCGTCAGGCCGTGCCCCAGCGAGCCACCTGATATCTCCATTCCCGGTGTGTAACTTGCCATTCCCGACATCGGCAGCCGTGATCCATCCGAGCCGTAGCTACTCAGTTCCGCGGTGTCGATGATGCCGGCCTCGGCGAGTGCGGCGTAGAGCCCGATCGCATAGTGTCCGGTCGACAGCAGGAACCGGTCACGGCCGGCCCAGTGCGGGTCGTCGGCCCGGTAGCGCAGCTGATCGACGTAGACCGTGGCCAGCATGTCAGCGGCGCCGAGCGCCTGTCCGACATAGCCTTGGCCCTGCGCCTCCCCCATGTCGAGCACATGATGACGCATCCGGTAGGCAGCCTCGGCCACCTTCGCCGCGCGCATCAGGCGGCCAGCGCATGAGGCATGGGCGTGGCGGCCGCGGCCTCATCCGCGAGCTGGCGCTCCCGCTTGCCCCACGTCTCGCGAGTGGACAGCGCCGCCCACAGGCCGATCGCGGCGTAACCGGAGAACAGCAGCGCCGGACCGATCCACCCGAAGCCCTCGAAGAGCAGGGTGGTGATGAAGGGCGTGAATCCGGACACCATTGCCGAAACCTGGTATGCCAGTGATGCTCCCGATGCACGGGTGTTCGCGGCGAACAGCTCCGGGAACCATGCACCCTGGGCGCCGGCCAATGCGTTCTGGCACACGCCGTAGGCGACGGCGAAGGTGGCGATGATCAACAGCAGGAAGCCGGTATTGACCAACATGAACATCAGCACGCCGAATGGGATACCGAAGGCGCAGACCCAAATGTAGACCGGGCGTCGTCCCACCCTGTCCGTCAGCCGAGCCCATGCCATGGTCGCGAAGATCCCCAAGAAGGATGCAATGCACAGCGCCACAAGGGTTTGCGTGCTGGTCGCGAGGTGAGCGTTCTTCAGGTAGCTGATCATGTAGGTAATGGAAACGGCATAGCCCGCGGTCTCGGCGATACGAAGTCCGATGCCACGCAGGATGCTTCGCCAATCGCTCTTGACGACCTCCACGATGGGCCATTTCTCGATCGTGCCGGCGTCCTTGACGTCCTCGAAGACCGGTGACTCCGGAACTCGTGCCCGGATGATCAAGCCTACGATGACGAGCAGGATGCTCGCCAGGAACGGCACCCGCCAAGCCCAGTCCCCACCGAGGTGGACGCTGACGAGGAACACCAAGTTGGCCAAGAGCAGCCCGACGGGGAAGCCGGCCTGCACGATGCCGGTGTAGCGGCCCTTCGCCTTCCACGGCGCGTGTTCGTAGCTCATCAAGATCGCCCCGCCCCACTCGGCACCGAAGGCGAGGCCCTGAACGATGCGAACCGACACCAGCAGGATCGGAGCCAACACACCGACGGCTGCATAGGTGGGCAGAAGGCCAATGGCGAACGTGGCCAAGCCCATGACGATCAGCGATGCGACCAGCACCGGTTTGCGGCCGAGCTTGTCGCCGAGGTGCCCGCCGATGATGCCGCCGATGGGCCGGGCCGCGAAGCCGACGCCGAGAGTGGCGAACGCTGCCAGCGTGCCCGCGACGGGGCTGGAGTTCGGGAAGAACGCGTGGCCGAAGTACAGCGCGGCTGCGGTACCGAAGCCTATGAAGTCATAGGTCTCAATGACCGCGCCGACGCCGGATCCGATTGCTACGCGCTTGGCCTGCGCCGTGCCGTGCACCGGACCTCTCATTTTCAGAGCGTCATCGCTCATGGTGATGATCCTTTCAAATCCTCGTCTAGCTGGGCGTCTAACGGGCGGTTCCATCACTGTTAACCGTCAACAGTGCGGTACGTCACCCAGTGTGACCCCGCCCACATCTCATTGTCAACAGTCAACATACATTCACCGTCGGTAGTTGACTGTTAACAGTTGACGACGTAGTGTGGCCGTCATCACAACCCCAGCCGATTGAGGACCCCGCGATGAGCGCCGATTTCCCGCCACACGTCGACGCCCGGTTGGGGTGTTCGACGATCACCTTTCGGCATCAACCGCTCGACCAGGCATTGACGACCATCGCCGGCCTCGGCTTCACCGAAATCGACCTGGGCGCGCTGCCCGGGGTGTGCGATCACGTCCCCTACGTCCTGGATGGCGCCGCGGTCGAAGCCGTCTCGGCCACGGTCGCCGAATCAGGATTGGCCGTCCGTTCCATCAACGCCGACATCGGCGACCTCAACGTTCCACTCGGCAAAGGACCGCGAGTCCGGCGCCAAGGACATCTCGGCATGCTGTTGGCGCTCGCCGTGGCGACCGGCGCACGCGCCCTGGTGCTGCCCTGCGGCGCAATCGACCACGAGCCTGTCGAGTCACTGGACTCTGACCTCGACCTGATCGCAACCGAGCTGGTTGGCACGGCCCGCGTCGCCGGCGAGCACGGTGTCGAACTATGGGTCGAGTCACTGCACTTTCACCGACTCTGCTTCAACATCGAACGCGCGCAACACCTCACGGACCGCATCGCCGGTCAGGTCGGTGTCGTCATGGATTTCAGTCACATCGTCGCATCGGGCGGCGACCCGGTCGACTTCGTCAGCCGATTCGGCCGGCTCATCAGCCACGTCCACATCCGCGACGCGGTTCCCGGAAACATCAACCTGTCCGTCGGTAACGGCGCCGTCGACTTCGCCCGCGGACTCAAGGCACTGGCTGACGCGGGCTTCGCCGGCCACTTCGCGCTCGAGCTGGAAACCCGAGACATCACCGATGACGAACGGCCCGCCGCGGCCGCCTTTGCCGCACAACTGATTTCCGACCTCATCTAAAGGAAGAGACAAGCAATGAGCAACAACATCGCACGGACCGCAATCGTCACTGGCGCCACCTCCGACCGGGGAATCGGCATGACTGTCGCGCAACGGTATGCCCGTGAAGGCTGGGCCGTGGTGATCCTCGACCTCGACGGCGAGAAGTCCGCCAAAGTGGCGGCCGATATCGGAAACCAGTACGCCGTACCGGCATTCGGCCACGCAATCGACGTCACGAGCGAAGAGTCGGTCGCCAGCGCGTATGACGCCGTTGCCGCCGAGGTGGCCTCCGGCAATCTGCCACCTGTCGGCGCCCTGGCCAACATCGCGGGCATCACGTCACCGGTGCCGTTCCTGGAGACCACCCTCGAGCTGTGGAACACCGTGATGGCGGTCAACGCCACCGGGACCTACCTGGTCACCAAGGCGTTCCTGCCGGACATGATCGAGGCGGGCTGGGGCCGGATCGTGAACATGTCATCGGTGAGCGCCCAGCGCGGCGGCGGCGTATTCGGCAAGGTGCCGTATTCCTCGGCCAAGGCCGCCATCCTGGGCTTCACCAAATCCCTGGCCCGTGAGATCGCCGCGACCGGGGTGACCGTCAATGCCGTCACACCGGGCGCTGTCGATACCAACATCCGGGTTGGCTCCACCGACGAGCAGGAGGCCAAGCTGGCCGCCGATATCCCCGTCGGCCGCACCGCCACCACCGAAGAAATCGCAGCTGTGATCACCTTCCTGTCCACCGAGGACGCTGCATATTTGACCGGAACCACCGTTGATATCAACGGCGGCAGCCACATTCACTGACCCACGCCAACGAAGGCACGGTGCCACCATGACACGACTCTTCAACGATCCCGCGACGTTCACCGAGGACATGCTTGCGGGCTTCCTCGATGCCAACTCGTCCTATGTCGTCGGCGTTCCCGGCGGAGTCGTGCGTGCCTGCGAGACGGCACCCGGCAAGGTCGCGGTGGTGGTCGGCGGCGGATCAGGCCACTACCCCGCGTTCTGCGGTGTCGTCGGCCAGGGATTCGCCGACGGCGCCGTCGTCGGGAACATCTTCACCTCGCCGTCGGCACGAGAAGCCGCTTCGGTCTCCCGTGCCGCACACGGTGACTCCGGCGTGCTGCTGCTCACCGGCAACTACGCCGGCGATGTGATGAATTTCGGTCTGGCAGTTGAACAATTGCGCCGCGAAGGTATCGACGCTCGCTACATCCCGGTCACCGACGACATCGCCAGCGCCGCACCCGCCGATATCACCAAACGGCGCGGTATTGCCGGCGACTTCACGGTGTTCCGCACCGCCAGCGCGATCGCCGAGGAAGGAGCCGACCTCGACGACGTCGAACGGGTTGCCATCAAAGCGAACGCCCGAACCCGCACGCTCGGCGTGGCATTCGACGGTTGCACCATGCCCGGCGCCGACCGTCCGCTGTTCACCGTGGCCGCGGGCTCGATGGATCTGGGGTTGGGCATCCACGGTGAGCCCGGCGTATCAAGCCATTCCATGCCCAGCGCAACTGATCTCGCCGCAATGCTGGTCTCCGGCGTCTTGGCCGAAAAGCCAACGGATGCATCCGATCGAGTCGCGGTCATCCTCAACGGGCTCGGCCGCACCAAGTACGAAGAACTCTTCGTGGTGTGGAAGACGGTGTCGGCTCTGCTCGCAGAGTCCGGGCACACCGTGGTTCAACCGGAAGTGGGCGAACTGGTCACCAGCCTCGACATGGCCGGGTGCTCGCTGACGGTGATGTGGCTCGACGAGGAACTCGAGCGGTTGTGGACATCCCCCGCCGACACACCCGCCTATCGCAAGGGCCAGACGAGCCAGGCAACGGGTGCACGGCGCGCAACTGACGAAGAAGCATCGGCCAGCGTCGTGGTGGCGACGGCCGACCACGCATCGCAGACGTGCGGATCGCTGGTCGCCCAGGGGCTTTCAGCGATTGCAACGCAGATGACGGCGGCCGAGGACGAACTCGGTCGTATCGATGCCGTCGCCGGCGACGGCGATCACGGCCGCGGCATGGTCAAGGGCACGACGGCCGCCCGCATCGCGGCCGCGACGACATCCGAACAGGGCGGCGGGACTGCCGCGGTGCTGACCGCAGCCGGCGAATCCTGGGCGGCCAAAGCCGGTGGCACGTCCGGTGTGCTGTGGGGTGCGGCGCTGGCCGCGGCCGCGCAACGTCTGGGCGATACCGGCACACCCAGTGATCACGACGTGGCGGCCGCGCTGCGTGCCGGCCACGACGCCCTGATCGCACTCGGCGGTGCCCGACCCGGCGACAAGACCATGCTCGACGCGCTCGGCCCATTCGTCGACGCCGTCGACGATGCGGTCTCTGACGGAAACGACTGGCGCACCGCGTGGTTGGCATCCGTCGAGGTCGCCCAGAAGGCCGCCGCCGAAACCGCGGAGCTGCGGCCCAAAGTGGGTCGCGCCCGGCCGCTAGCTGAACGCAGCGTCGGAACACCCGATGCCGGCGCCATCTCGCTGGCGATGTGTATTCACACCGTCGCCGATCTGATCGAGGAGAACAAGCAATGAGCCTGCGCGTGGTGGTCGGCAGCGATGACGCCGGCCTGGACTACAAAGACATTCTGCTGCGCGATCTGCGAGCGGATCCTCGGGTGAGCGCTGTCGTCGATGTCGGCGTGGGTCACGACGAGCACACCGCCTATCCCCACGTCGCGGTGAACGCCGCGCGAATGATCGCCGACGGCCGGGCCGATCGAGCCTTGTTGGTGTGCGGAACCGGCCTCGGTGTGGCGATCAGCGCCAACAAGGTTCCCGGGATCCGCGCGGTCACCGCCCACGACAGCTTCTCGGTGGAACGGGCGGTCCTGAGCAATAACGCTCAGGTGCTGTGCTTTGGTCAGCGCGTCATCGGTATCGAGCTGGCCCGCCGCCTGGCAGCCGAATGGCTGGGATACGAGTTCGACCCGGAGTCGGCATCCGCGGACAAAGTTGCCGCGATCTGTGACTACGAAATGGTGCCCGAAGCTCAGTAGGCAGATGAGTCACTGCTCGCCCTGAACTCGGTGCTCACCCGGTAGCGTGCGGGCGTATGCGCTTCGGTTGTTTCATGGCCCCCTTCCACCCGGCCGGGCAGAACCCCACTTTGGCGATAGAGCGGGACCTCGACCTGATCGTGGCGATGGACCGCCTAGGGTTCGAGGAAGCCTGGATCGGCGAGCATCACTCCGCGGGATTCGAGATCATTGCCTCACCCGAGGTCGTGATTGCCGTTGCCGCGGAGCGCACCAAACACATCAAGCTCGGCACCGGCGTGAGCTCGCTGCCTTACCACAATCCGTTGATGCTGGCCGACCGCATGGTGCTCCTCGATCACCTCACTCGCGGCCGGGTGATGCTGGGCTGTGGGCCAGGCCAGCTGACGTCAGACGCGCACATGCTCGGCATCCCCGCAGACGAGCAGCGGCCGCGCATGGAGCAGTGCCTGGACGCGATCATGCGGCTGCTGCGCGGCGAGATCGTGACCATGCACACCGACGGATTCATCCTTCAAGACGCACGCCTGCAGCTGAAGCCCTATAGCGATCCGTGTTTCGATGTCGCTGTCGCAGCGTCCTTTTCGCCCACCGGACCGCGTGGCGCCGGCAAGCATGGCGTCGGCATGTTGTCGATCGCGGCGACCGCGAAGCAGGGCATGGACCTTCTCGCCCACCACTGGGCCACCTGGGAGGACGTGGCGCGCGAAAACGGCCACGTCGCCGACCGCTCGAAGTGGCGGCTCGTCGGGCCGATGCACCTCGCCGACACCCGCGAGCAAGCCGAGCGTGACGTCGAGTACGGCATCGCCGAGTTCTCCCGCTACTTCAGCCATATCCTGCCCGCGGGCCCGGTCCAGGGCGACACCGCAACCGAGATCATCGCCAATAACCGCGAATCGGGATTCGCGGTCATCGGCACGCCCGACGACGCCATCGCCAAGATCTCCGAACTGGTCGAGGCGAGCAACGGGGGCTTCGGTGCGTTCCTGCTCTTCGATCACGACTGGGCGCCGCCGGCGGCCAAGCTGCACAGCTACGAACTGTTCGCGCAGTACGTGATGCCGCATTTCACCGGCCAAGTCGAGGGGCCGGAGGCCTCCCGCGACTGGGTGATCGGAAGCGGGACGGAGTTCGTGGACCGAGCCGCACACGCCATCGGCAAGGCCATCGAAGACCACGCCGCCGAGCAGGAGGCGAAGAAGGCGCCGCGATAGCGGCCGAGGTCAGCGGACCTCGGCCGCCAACGGGGTTTGAGCCGACGGTGAGGCCGGCGCGGTCGTTGTGGCGGTAGGTCCGACTGTGGACGGGCCAGGCCCCGGAGCCTGCGGACCGTACGCCGGCGTCTCGGCGGTGTATCCGGTCGAGGGACCGTGCATCGCGGTGTCGGGGTCGGACCCCATGATCGCGGGCCCGTATCCCGTATTCGCCGAGCCATATCCCGGCGGGGGCCCATAACCGGGCATGTGCTGGGTGTATCCAGCCAGCAGCTTGGCCGCGACGAAAGCGGCCGCCTGGTCGGTGTACCCGGGCACGTAGCCCTGGGTGTGGCCGCTCCATTCGTTGCCCGGACCCGCATGGCAGATCGGGTCGGCGGGGTTGCACAGGTCGATCGCCTTGGATCCCAGCAGTGTGCTCGTGGTCGGCAGGGCCTGGCCCGTGCGGGTGGCCACGTCGCCGAAGGTCGCGACGGCTGCGATGTTGTTCGCGTACTGAGGCGGCAACGGATCGCCCCAGGGGATGCCACCCACCGGAACGCCGGCCACGATGTCCATCACGCTCGCGCCTTGGGAGTAGCCCCCCAGGACGATCTTCGTGTCGGGGCAGGCCGCCACCGTGGACTTGATGTGGGCAATCGCGTCTTTGGCGCCGTCGCCACCGTGCAGCTGCAGCATGCTGGCCTTGTAGTTCACCGCATAGGTGTCGATGTTCAGACCGCTGGTCTGCTTACGCAGTGCGTCGACGAACCCATCGCCGACCCGGCCCACGCCGGCCGGTTCATCGGTGCCGCGCGCGAAGATGACCTCCGCGTCCGCGCAGTCGGCGGCCGAGGCTACTGGCAGGGCGGTTGAGACGACGAGCGGGGCGCCGACGGATAGCAGTGCCGAGGCGGCAAGCCCGGCCCAGCGCCTCGCTGACCCGCCGCTGCCCGCGCTAGGGCCAGGTGTGCCGCTAGACAACATGCTCATCTGTGCCCCGCATCGTGGGCGGGCAAACGTCTGTGACGCGTTCCACACTCACGAGGCCCCAGGAATTTAGAGTGGTCGACTACGCACGACAGGTAGGCCCGGTACTACCTACGCTCGCCCCGTGACCGCGCCCGATGCCGCAATATTGATCGTGGGTGCCGTGTGCCTGATCGCGGCGATGAGCGTGTGGATGATCCGTTCCAACCGCCGCCACCACCGCCAGATGGAACACCGCCGGCAAGCGTGGAATACGCGCATCCCGGACGGCGAAGCGCACTTGTTGCGCGAGTCGGAGCTCGCGGAATGGATCAGAGCCGAGCGTGAGGAGAGGCTGCGGTGACGGCGACAAATGAGCGCGATCGTGCGTGGAACACGCTCTACGACGAGGTGAAGAGCCGCCTGGACGGCGTGAAACTCGACGGGCCGTGGGAGACCCGGCTGCGCAGCGCGATTGAAGAGGTGGACGATCCCGTCGACCTGGTCGTTCGGCTGACCGGTTATAGCGCTGGCCTGGCAATGCGCGGTCGCGACAACGAATTCGTCCAACAGAAGATCGACGACGCGCTCGCTCTCTTTGTGAAGTACGGATAGCCCGTCGCTCCTGAATTGCTTGACGGGGTGCGACCTTGGACCGTAACTTGTTGGTCAACAAGTTAGTTACTTGCCGAGAGGGCTTCTGGTGGCTGAAATGATGTCGGCGCTGACCGGCGGCGCCCCCCGTACCCAGGAAGTCCGGCGAGCCGAGGCCGAAAGCCGGCTCATCGCCGCGGCCGCCGACCTGGTCGGCGAAGTCGGACCAGCCAGAGTCACGCTGGCCAACGTCGGCGAACGCGCCGGCTACAGCCGCGGATTGGCGACCCATCATTTCGGCTCCAAAGGCGCGCTGATGCAGCGGCTGGTCGAGACGGTGACCCGCCAGTTCCGCGACGCCATGTTCAATCAAGGCGAATCCGACGACCCCGTCGCCGAACTGCGGATGCTGATCGGGATCTACTTCGAGGTGATGGCCGACCTTCAGCCGGTCAACCGGGCACGACTCGTGCTCTGGGCCGACGCCGTCGCCAACCCGGCCGGAGACACCCGCACGACGATGGTCGCCGCCGACCGAGAATTCCGGGAAGAGATCGAGAAGCGCATCGCGGTCGCGGTAAATGCCGGCCTGGCGCAGACAATTCATCCTCAGGGTCTGGCCACCGTCGTCGTCGCTCTGTTACGCGGGGTGGCACTGCAATCACTTATCGATGACGACGTCGACCTCGACGCCGCCCGAGGCGAGGTCGACGCCCTCCTTACCCACCGCTTCACCACCGAACAGGAAGAAGATCGATCATGAGCCGACTCTTCGGCAACATCGCCCAGATCGGCTATGTCGTGCGCGACATCGACGCCGCGATGGACCACTGGGTCAAACACGGTGTCGGGCCGTGGTTCTACGTCGACCGCGTTCAAACCGACTACTTCCGCTACCGCGGCGCGGACTCGGACATGCAGATGAGCGTGGCGCTGGCCAACTCCGGCGACGTCCAACTCGAACTGATCCAGCCGCGCAACGACGCACCATCGATGTACAAGGACTTCCTCGACGCCGGACGCGAAGGCATGCAGCACATCGCCTACTGGTCCAACGACTTCCGGAGCCTGCTCGATCAGGCGCTTCGCGACGGCTACACCATCGGACAGGAAGGCAGCATCGGCGGCGAAAAGGGCCGCTTCGCCTACCTCGACACCGAAACCACACAGGGCACCGTTATCGAGCTCTCCGATATCAGCGGTCCCAAAGGTCAGTTCTTCCAATATATTCGCGAGATTTCCGCCACCTGGGACGGCACCGACCCGATCCGCGGTCGGGAGTGAGCGCCATGGACTACCCGGATGTCGAGGCCCTGCCCCAGAATCTCAAGGACACCCTCGCGCAGCACGCGCCGGTCAACGTGTATCGCATGGTCATGCATTCACCGGGCCTGGCACCTGGGTTCTTCGTCATGGCCGACGCGATGTTTCAAGCCAATTCACTTCCGCCGCACCTGCGCGAACTCGCGATCCTGCGGGTCGGATACCGCTACGCCGCACCGTACGAAACACACCAACACGAGATGATCGCCGGCTATGTCGGACTGTCGGCCGAGGCGATCGCGGCCGCAGCCAGTGGTGACACCGGCGGGCTGCCCGCCGACGAGGTCGGCATCCTCGCGTGGACCGATCGAATCCTGGACGAGCACACCCTCAGTGGAAGCGACCGCGACGAGGCCCTCAAGTTGCTCACGGTCACCCAACTGACCGATCTGGTGATGACGGTGGGCTTCTACCAACTAGTCTGCAACTTCCTCAACACGTTCGACGTGACCACCGAAGGCGAACCCACTTATGGCTGAGCGGCTTTCATCATGAAGGTGCACCACCTCAACTGTGGCACCATGAACATGCCGGGTGCCCCCATGGTGTGCCACGTGCTGCTCGTCGAAACTGCCAACGGCCTCGTCCTGGTCGACGCCGGGTTCGGTTCACACGACTGCCTCGAGCCGGCGAAACGTCTCGGCCCCACCCGCCACATCGCGCGGCCGATCCTCGACCAGCGGGAGACCGCCGCGCACCAGATCGAACGCCTCGGCTTCCGCCGAGACGACGTGCGCCACATCATCATCACGCACTTCGACATCGATCACATCGGTGGCCTGTCGGACTTTCCCGCGGCGCAGATCCACGTCACTGCGGCCGAGGCGCTGGGCTCGATGAGGTCGCCGTCGTGGCGGGAGAAGGTGCGCTACCGCGCAGCGCAGTGGGCGCACGAACCTCACATCGTCGAACACGAGCCGGAGGGCGAGAAGTGGCGGGGCTTCGCCGCGGCCAAGCAACTCGACGAGGTCTCCCCCGGCATCGCGCTGGTTGCGTTACCCGGTCACACTCGCGGTCACGCGTGCGTCGCCGTCGACGCCGGCCACCGCTGGATATTGCACAGCGGCGATTCCTTCTATCACTCGGCCACCCTCGATGGCCGGGCGCGCGTGCCTCGCGTACTCACGATCATGGAGTCGGCCGTGGCGTGGAATCTGAAGCAGGTTCGGGACAATCACGATCGACTGGCCGAGCTCCACCGACGCCAGGACCCCGACCTGTTGATCGTCAACGCTCACGACCCCACGCTCTTCGAGCGGGCCCGCGACAGCGCGTAGGAAATCCGGCCTAGCTTCTGCGGGCCGATCGATACATCGCGAACAGGTGTTGTGGTGAATTACCTGGCATCGGCGAATAAAGGGGCTAGCGTCGCTGCGACGGGCGTCCGAAGCGACCAGTGAGAACGGCCGCGCCTCCAGGCCGCCGACCGGGGGGCTTCGCACGGCGAAAGGTCCAGATGTGAGCGACAAACCGAACATTCTGATCATCTGGGGTGACGACATCGGGCAGAGCAACCTCAGCTGCTACAGCAATGGCGTAATGGGATACCGGACACCCAACATCGACCGGGTCGCCGCGGAGGGGGCGCTGTTCACCGACTACTACGGGGAGCAGAGTTGCACCGCCGGGCGTGCGGCCTTCATCACCGGCCAGAACCCCTACCGCACCGGCCTGACCAAGGTCGGCTTGCCCGGCGCCACCCTGGGCCTGCAGGCGGCCGACCCGACGATCGCGACCGCGCTCAAGGCTCAGGGATATGCCACCGGCCAGTTCGGCAAGAACCACCTCGGCGACCGCGACGAGCACCTGCCCACCATGCACGGCTTCGACGAGTTCTTCGGCAACTTGTATCACCTCAACGCCGAGGAGGAGCCTGAGGAACCCGACTATCCCAAGAACCCGGAATTCCGCAAGAAGTTCGGCCCCCGTGGCGTCCTGCACACCTGGGCCAACGGTGACGGCACCCAGCGCATCGAGGACACCGGTCCGCTGACCAAGAAGCGGATGGAGACCGTCGACGAGGAATTCCGCGACGCCGCAGTCGATTTCATCACAGCCCAGCACGAGGCGGACACACCGTTCTTCGTGTGGTTCAACTCCACGCACATGCACTTCAGAACACACCCCAAACCCGAGAGCGTCGGGCGCTCAGGGCGCTGGCAGTCCATCTACCACGACACGATGATGGACCACGACGACCTGGTCGGCACGCTGCTGGACACCCTCGATGATCTCGGCATCGCCGACGACACGATCGTTATGTACTCCACCGACAACGGCCCGCACATGAACTCCTGGCCCGATGCCGGGATGACCCCGTTCCGCAACGAGAAGAACTCGAACTGGGAGGGCGCCTACCGCGTCCCGGCCCTGGTGCGCTGGCCGGCGCGCATCCCGGCCGGCACAGTGCTCACCGGCATCGTCAGCCACAACGACTGGTTCGTCACGCTGCTGTCGGCCGCGGGTGTGCCGGACATTGCCGAGAAGCTCCGCACTGGAACGGATCTGGGCGGTACTACCTACAAAGTTCATCTCGACGGCCATGACCAGCTGCCGTACATCACCGGTGAGACAGATGAGAGCCCGCGGCAGCACTTCTTCTACGTCTCCGACGACGGTGACCTGACCGGGCTGCGCTACGACAACTGGAAGTTCGTGTTCCTCGAGCAGCGGTGCACGGGCACGCTGCGGATCTGGGCCGAGCCCTACACCGAGCTACGCGTGCCGCTGATCTTCAACCTGCGCACCGACCCCTATGAGCGGGCCGAGATCACATCGAACACCTACTACGACTGGCTGCTCTCGCATGCCTACATGCTCGTTCCGGCCCAGGCCTATGTCGGCCAGATGCTGCAGACGTTCGCCGAGTTCCCGCAACGGCAGAAGTCCGCCAGCTTTGGCCTCGAGCAGGTGATGGCCAAGCTGCAAGAAGGCGGCGGCCACAGCAACTGAGCCGTGACAAGAGCTTGCGAACCATGACCTCCACGATGCCAACCGACGGATCGACACTTCCGTTCCCCGCCGCACCATCGGCCAGCACGGCCGGCTACACGCTGGCCGAGTCGACGCATCAACGCCGCGTCGAGCCCGGGCACCTGCCTGAGGACGCACCGAATGTCTTCGTAGTTCTCCTCGACGATGTCGGGTTTGGCCTGTCCGATGTAGTGGGCGGCGAGGTGCGGACCCCGGCGTTCCGGCGAGTAGCTGAAAACGGCATCTGCTACAACACGTTTCACACCACGGCGATCTGCTCCCCGACGCGGGCGGCATTGCTCACCGGCCGCAACCACCACCGCGTCCACTCCGGGACGATTGCCGAACGAGCCGTCGACTGGGATGGCTACACCGGCGTTATCGGCAAGGACACCGCCACAGTGGCAGAGGTGCTGCGCTACTACGGGTACTGCACGTCGGCGTTCGGCAAATGGCACAACTCCCCCGCCACCCAGACCACGGCGATGGGGCCATTCGATCGCTGGCCGACCGGGCACGGCTTCGACTATTTTTACGGGTTCATCGCCGGCGAGACGTCGCAGTGGGAGCCTCGGCTCTATCAGAACCTCAACCCGATCGAGCCGCCCGAGCGGCAGGGCTACCACCTGTCCGAGGACCTGGCTGACAACGCGATCTCCTGGCTGCGGCAACACCGGGCCTACGCCGCCGACCGCCCCTTCTTCATGTACTGGGCTCCCGGCGCCGCCCACGGACCCCACCACGTCGCCAAGGAATGGGCCGACAGATACCAGGGCGCCTTCGACGACGGCTGGGACGCCTACCGCGAGCGAGTCTTCGCCCGGCAGAAGGCAACCGGATGGATCCCCGCCGAAGCAGAGCTGACGCCGCGAGCCGACAGCATGCAGGGGTGGGACGACATCCCCGATGAGCAGCGACCGTTCCAGCGGCGACTGATGGAGGTGTTCGCCGGCTTCCTCGAGCACGTCGACGTCCAGATCGAGCGGGTGCTCGACGAATTGGACCGGCAGGGCATCGCCGAGAACACCATGGTCATCTACATCTTCGGTGACAACGGGTCCAGCGCCGAAGGTCAGCGCGGCAGCATCAGCGAGCTGCTGGCGCAGAACGGCATTCCAACCACAGTCGACGACCATCTGGCCGCGCTCGACACCCTGGGCGGACTTGACGCCCTGGGTTCGCCGAAAACCGACAACATGTACCACGCAGGCTGGGCATGGGCGGGTAATACCCCGTTCCATCACACCAAGCTGGTGGCTAGTCACTTCGGCGGCACCCGCAACCCGATGGCGATCTCCTGGCCGCGCCGGATCGCCCCGGACGCGGCGGTCCGCGGCCAGTTCCACCACGTCAACGACATCGCCCCCACCATCTACGAGATTCTCGGCATCACCGTGCCGGAGGTCGTCGACGGCCACGAGCAGAAGCCGCTGGATGGGATCAGCCTCGCCTACACCTTCGACCATGCCCATGAGCCGGGCCGAAAGTCGGTGCAGTACTTCGAGAATTCCGCTAGCCGGGGCATCTACCGCGACGGCTGGTATGCCTGCGCGTTCGGCCCATTCGTGCCCTGGGATACTGCCAGCACCGCCCAACGGATGGCGGCCTGGAACGCCGAGACCGAACCGTGGGAGTTGTACTACCTGCCCGAGGACTTCTCCCAAGCCAACGACCTTGCCGCAGCCCAGCCCGAGAAACTCACCGAGCTCAAGGACCTGTTCAAAGAGGTGTCGCGGGACAACCTGGTCTGGCCGGTCGGCGCCGGGCTGTGGCTGCGCACGCACCCCGAGGATCGCATCTCCTCGCCCTACACCCGGTGGCGGTTCGACACGTCCTGCACCCGGATGCCGGAGTTCACCGCGCCTGGCCTGGGCCGCCAAGACAGCCGCGTCGAAATCGCACTGACCTTGCCCGACAACGCATCCGGCGTGCTCTACGCCCTCGGCGGATTCTCCGGCGGCCTGACGCTGTTCATGGATGCCGGCTACCTGGTCTACGAGTACAACATGCTGATCATCGACCGCTACCAGGCCCGCAGCGCTGCCCCGATCGCGCCCGGCTCACATGTCATCACCGTCACCACGGCATTCGACTCCCCGGCACCGGCCGGGCCGGCAATGGTGACACTGGCCGTCGACGGCGCCGAGGTCGGCAAGGTGGCCGTAGCGCGCACCGTCCCCGCCGCCTTCACCGCCAGCGAAACCTTCGGTGTCGGAGTCGATCTCGGCTCCCCGGTGTCCCCCGACTATTTCGACCGCCGCCCGTTCCGCTTCACCGGGTCCATCGATTACGTCGACGTCGAGGTATTCCCGCCCGGCGCGAGCACCTGACGTGGGCTCACTGTGGACCACGCTGGCCCCGTTCATCATTGCCAGCGCACGCCTAGCTCAAGGCGGAGCGATGCCCGTCGGCGCCGACACCGGTTCGTCGGTGCCCCCGACTTCCAGGCGCAGATGAGGATCGCTCTGGCCAAGCAGTAATCACCTAAACAAGATCGCCGTTACACCGGCGGCGGAGTGCCGTTAGCGCCGGAGGTGCCTGGGACGGCGGGGGTTCCGGTGGCTGTGCCGCCGGCGCCACCGAAGCCGCCCTTGCCGCCGCCGGTGGAGTTACCACCGGCGCCGCCGTTACCGCCGGTGCCGGTCGTCACGGCGGTCGCGCCACCGCCGGCACCACCGTCGCCACCGTTACCGGCGACGCCGTCGCCGCCGACGCCACCGTCACCGCCGTGGACGTCGAGGGTGTTGATGGCGGTCGCCACCGCGGCCCCGCCGTCGCCGCCCGCACCGCCGGCACCACCGCCGGCACCGCCGGCACCGCCGCCGCCGGCGGAGCTGACTCCGCCTGGCGATTTACCGAACAGGGTCGCGTTACCGCCGGCACCGCCGGTACCGCCGGTGGCGTTGGTCGAGGCGCCGCCCTTACCCACGTCAGGTTCTAGGTAAAAGGCTCCACCAGCGAAGGCGTTGAGGGGCATGGTGCTCGTGTCGGTCACAGCGGTCGTAGTCGCGTTACCAGAGGCACCGCCGGCGCCACCGTTCCCGGTCGTGCCGGCACCGCCGACGCCGCCGCGACCGCCGAACGAACCTGTGTAGAAGTAATTGTTCGAGTCGCCGACCATGGTGGCGTTGCCGCCGCTACCGGCCGCACCACCGACAGCGCCGGCACCGCCGTTACCGCCTTTGCCGGCCCCGGCGATGGTGTCATTCCCGGTCGAGGACGCCGCACCGCCGTTACCGCCGACACCGCCGGCCACCGCACCAACACCACCGGTGCCACCATCGCCGGCAGTCGCCGCGACTTTGCCGCCAGTGCCTGTGACGAGCTTTCCGACCAGCGTGGCGCTACCGCCGGCGCCGGCGTTACCGCCGCTGGCCTGAGTGGATTGGCCACCGTCGCCGCCCTTTCCGCCAAACGCGGCGGAGTCGTCTCCGGTCGACGTCGCATTACCACCGCCACCGCCGTGGCCGCCGTTGCCAATTGAACCGTTGCCGCCTTGGCCGCCAGTACCAGCGGAGCACGAGACGCTAGGGCCGGTGGCCGTCGCGTCGCCACCCTTGCCGCCGTTTCCGGCCACCAGGCCGCCGAGGCCGGCGTCGCCGCCAGCGCCACCGCTACCGGCACCGGCGACGTCGTTTATCCCGGTGGCGCTGCCGCCGGTACCACCGTTGGCGCCGTTTCCGCCAATCCCGTTGGCAGCGCCGGTTCCGCCGACGCCGCGGTCGCCACCGGCGCCGCCCTTACCGCCGTTGAAACCGCCGAGGCCGTACCCGGATCCAGCAGCCCCACCCAGACCGCCGTCGCCGCCGTCGCCACCGGTGCCCGCGCTGCCCGCGCTGCCCGAGGCGCCCGCCAGGGCGAACAAAAGGAGGAGCCGGCCGGTGCCCGCGCTGCCCGCGGTGCCACCGTCGGCACCGGTGCCGCCGTTGCCGCCCCGGGCGCCATCGCCTCCGGCGCCACCTGGTCCGGTCAGTAGCGCGGAGTAGCCGGTGCCGCCGGCACCGCCCTTACCGCCGTCGCCACCCGAACCGCCGGAACCGCCGGAACCGGAGGCCCCGCCCTGGCCCCAGATCCAACTGCCGTCGCCACCATTACCGCCGTTGCCGCCCTTGACACCGTTGCCGCCGCTGACGCCGGTCGTGCCTGCGCCGCCGTCCTTGGACCCGGCGGTTCCGTTGATGCCGTCGGTGCCGTCTTTGCCGTCCCCGCCGCTGGCGCCGCTGCCACCGCGCCCGCCCGCACCGCCGTTGCCGAACACCGACAGCAGACCGGTCCCGCCGCCGTCACCACCGTTGGCGCCGGCGCCGCCGACACCGCCGTCACCACCGTTCCCGGCGATCAGGCCGCCGTGGCCGCCGGTGCCACCGTCGACGCCAGTGGACATACCCGCGCCGCCGTCACCACCCCTGCCGAACAAGACCGCCGAACCGCCGTTGCCACCGTTGTAGCCGGCGCCGCCGCTGCCGATGAGGCCGGCGCGGCCGCCGGTGCAGGAACCCGTCGGGCAGCTCTGCGCGGTCCAGCTGTAACCGTTGCCGATCAGGATGCCGCCGTTGGGGTGGGATGCGGTGCCGTCGCCGATGAAGATCCGCACGAGCGCGCCCGGATACCAACCACCCAACGCCGACGCTGCCGGGCCGGACACCGAATAGGCCGACGCCGGCGCGCTCAGTACCGGAGCTGGCGCGTTGACCGTCACTGACGACGCGGGGGCGGAGATACGTGACGACGGCGCGTTCGTTGACGAGCGATGGGACCTGCCGCTGCCTGACGATGAGTCGTTGCCGTCTCGAGCGCCCCGGGCGGCGGCGCGGGGACCACGCGACGGTGCGGGCGATCTCGATGGGCCGGCCGAGGCCGACGACGCGTGCGGGCCTGAGCCGGTTGAGTCCGAGGAGACGCCCGTGTCAGCGAACGCCGCCGGGATCGCGGCAACCGCCGAACCAACGCCGAGCGCGACCGCCAGCGCTCCCACATGACCCACATAACGCGCGTACCCAGCGCTCGCGCCGGCGTTTGGCTTCTTACCGTGTGCAGCGGCGTACCTGGACATGACATCCCCCGATCCAGACCAGCGGTCAAGCTGGCGACTAACCGGCACCCCTGCGGTGTTCGAACGGTGTCACACTGAAATGCACCCCGTCGGCATTCGATTCGGACATGTAATGTGCGCGGGCTGAAATGGAAGGTTGACGGTGGTCCGGTCGAGGAGAATCGGGCCTTATGGACACCGAATCGCGGGCTCCCGGAGTCTCGTCGCGAATCACTCGCGCCGACGGACCCCGGCACCCGTGGCTGACCGACGAGGTCACCGTCGACCTGCCGGTAATTGTCGACTGGGTCAAGATGGACTTGGCGACGGGCGAAGAGCACGCGCGGGTGGAGGCGCGGATAGACCTCGTCGAGGGCAAGCCCCAGATCGTGGAAATGTCACTTATCTCCCGTGCCGGACTTGATTTGGTAGAGCTCCAGCGCGACTTCCGCTGGGCCTCCCCGCTGGCGGTCGTGACCGGAATCCTGCCCCGGGTGATCGCGGCAGGATCAGACCCCTATTCCATCGATCTCCCGGTCACCGGCTTCCCCGCCGTTGCCGTCCAACCCCTCCGGCGCCGCGGAATCCTCAGCGACGAATTCCTGACCACGATCGCCCGCGAGTACCTCGCGCGGGGCCGCGGCTACGCTGCGAGCCTGGCCCACGAGTACTTCGTGTCCCCACGCACAGTGGTCAGTTGGGTCGAAAAGGCCCGCGCCCGAGGGATTCTCAGCGCGCCACCCGCTCGCGGGGCTGCCGGTGGCCAGCTACTGGCGAAGCCAGCGGACAACATCTAAGAAGAAAAGCAGGCCAGGACTTTTCAGTCCTGGCCTGCATCTATCGGTGGAGCTGCCGGGAATTGAACCCGGGTCCTACGGCATTCCCTCAAGGCTTCTCCGTGCGCAGTTCGCTATGTCTCTACTTGGATCTCCTGCTCACGCGAACAAGTCAGGATGACGATCCCAGTCGCTGTTTGATGTCCCGCTGAGTCCCGCGACCGGACTTAACGGTTTGTCCCTCTAGATGACGCCAGGGTCCGGGTCGAGGGCACTCCCGGTCTGACGGACCAGCTATCGCTTAGGCAGCGAGAGCGTAGTCGCGCTGATTGGAATCGGCGCTTAATTGGTTTGCAACGACGCTTACGGTGGTCTTTGCCTGCACCGGCACGCTTCCCTTGATTCGATGCGCGAAGTCGAAACCGATCAGCCCCTCGCACCCCGGCCGAGGTACGGCCGGACATCCAATGGTACGCGAGTTACAACCGCGGACTGAAGTGCATTAATCCACGCGTCGAGATCGACGTTTTGAGGGCCTCTTCCTGGGACTTCTCCTGCCGTTTGGCGGTTTGGGCGAGAAGGACGCGAAAAACAGCACCAACAAAATGAGACTCTGTCTACAGTGAGACGGTGTCTGAAAGTCTGCGGGTCCGGAAGCGCCAGCGAACACGCGAGCGCATCGCCACCGCGGCGGCCCAGCTGGTCAGCCAGAACGGGCTGAGCGCCACCACCGCAGACCAGATCGCCGAAGCAGCAGACGTTGCCCGCGCGACGTTCTTCCGGTACTTCGAGTCCAAGGAATACGCCGTCGCCGAGGGCTTCACCTCGACCTGGATCGCCGCGATCACCGACGCCCTGCGCCGCCAGCCCGCCGAGCTGTCCGTCAACGAGGCACTCACCGCGGCCTTCGCGGAGCTCACTCCCGGCTTCGCCCTCGTCGAGCAGAACATCGCCGAGATCGAGCGCCAGACCCGCGACTCGCTGAGCCTGCGGGCCTGGACACTGCTGTGCTACCTGAACTTCGAGACCGCCATCGCCGAGGTGATCGCGCCCCGGCTGCCCGACCTCATCGTCGACGACCCGCGCCCACGGCTGATCGGCGCGCTGGCGATGGCATCGGTCCGGATCTCCATCGACGACTGGTTACGGGACGGCGGATCGCTGTCCGAACGGATCTCCCGCGCGGTCAACTCCATGGCCGCGTGCCCGATCGAGGAATGAGGAGCACATGAGTGGCGAAAAGTCGCTGGAGGCATGGGGATTCGTGCGCAAGGTCCTCGACGACCTGACCGGCCAGATCACCACGGATGCCCGCGACGAACGCGAGCTGCTCGAGGGGCTGCGGGTGCTCAACCGCGTGACGGCGCTGTGCACCGAACTGTCGGTGGACGTCGACCCCGACCATCCGCACTTCGTCGACATGAGCACCCCCGTCCGCCTCGTGGGCGGACCCAATCCGCACGGCTCCTATCCGCTGGCCATGATCAACGGCGACCGGGCCTACCGCGTGACCGGCACCCGCGGCACCTCGGCCTATCTGGGCCTGCAGGTCTTGGCCGGCACCGGGATGAACCCGCGGCGGATGAGCAATTACCTGTCCGACCGTGATCTGGTTGTCGACAACGGTGGTGCGTTCAACGTCGTCTTCGCCGCCGCCCGCCCGGCCGACAGCGATCTGGCCGGCGCCCAGTGGATCGAGATCCCCGACGATGCCACCTCGATCGTGGTGCGCGACTACGTCGGGGACCCGGCCACCGAAATCCCTGTGCAGCTTGATATCTCGCTCATCGGGGAGGCGCCGCCACCCGGACCGCTGACCGATGAGGCGCTGGCCGGCCAGCTCACCGCGATGGGCTGGACGATCGTCAAACTCACCACCCTGCACCGCACCGTCCGGCCCGACCTGCTGGACGCCCCCAACATCCTGATCACCTCGGGCGCGGAGAATCTGGGCGGCGAGAACACCACCCCGGACAACCTCTACATGCTCGGCATGTTTGACCTCGAACCGCACCAGAGCCTGCAATTGACCTTCCAACCACCCGAAACCCGGTATTGGTCAGTCACTTTGGAGAGCATCTGGCACGAATGCCTCGAGCCGTCGGTACGCACCAGCTCGGTCACCAACAAGGGCGTCAGCACCGACCCGGATGGATACGTCCGTCTGACGATCGGCGCCGATGACATTGGCGATGGCTACTGGCTGGACACCGGCGGACGGGGACGCGGTTTCGTGATCGTGCGGTGGCTGGACAACCCGAACGCCCCCGACGTCACAGTTCGCCTGTTAGAGAGGGAGGTTCAGCGATGACCAGCGCCGTGAAAGCCAGGCTCGACCCGGACAAGATGATCGAACAGGCCTGCGAGCTGACCGGACTCGATGATTTCGGCGACGACGACGGCTGGCGTGTCAATCTCGACAGGCTGGTCGACGACTTCGTCGCCGAAGCCGACCTGTCGCTGCTGGGCACCGAGATCGCCGCGGCCGACATCCTCGTACCGCTGTGCAACCGGCTGCAGATCACCGGCTGGCGCAACGTGCACCCCGAGGTGGCCGACGAACGCATCGAACGACCGATCATCATCATGGGCCAGCCACGCACCGGCACCACGATCCTCTACGACCTGCTCGCCGAGGATCCCGATCTGCGGGCCCCGTTGACCTGGGAGGTCGACCGGCCGTACCCGGTCCCGCAGCCCGAGACCTACGAGACTGATCCGCGGATCGACGAGATTCAGGCGCAGCTGGAAATGACCGAACAGCTGATGCCCGGGTTCATGAAGTGGCACCCGATGAGCGCGCGGTTCGGCCAAGAATGCGTGCGGATCACCGCGGGCACCTTCTGCAGCATGATCTACAGCACGCAGTATCGGCTGCCGAACTACGCGCACTGGCTGATGCACGAGGCCGACCACACCGCGGCCTATCGCTATCACCGTAAGTTCCTCCAACACCTGCAATCCGGTGTGCCCGGCCAGTGGCTGCTCAAGACCCCGGCTCATCTGTGGCAGCTCGACAAGCTGCTGGCTGAGTATCCGGACGCGATTCTGGTTCAGACGCACCGTGATCCGCTGGTGGTGATCTCCTCGATCAGCGCGCTGATCGCCCACCTGCAGAAACTGGCCAGCGACGGAGCATCCGTTCAGCGTGCCGCCGGATTGTGTAGTGATGAGATCCTGTTGGGGCTCGAGCGGTCGATGCAGATGATCGACGACGGGGTTGTCGGATCAGATCGGATCATCAATGTGCGGTTCGCCGATTTCATGCGCGACCCGTTCGAAACGATCAGCACGATCTATGGCCGCCTGGGCCGGGAGCTGACGCCGGTCGCCGAACAGCGCATGCGCGAACATCTTTCGGCCAATCCGGGTGACGGCGGCGGCAATCGCTACACCTGGGCCGACACCGGCTTGGATGCCGCCGAGCTGCGCGAGAAGGTAAAGGCATACCAGGAGCGCTACGACGTGCCGAGTGAACCGCTGCGCTAGTGGATCGAAATCATCCCCACGGCGGCGAGCGCCAGCACCATGCCCAGCACCTGCCAGCGGGTGACTCGCTCACGTAGCACCACGATGGCCAAAAGGACTGTCGCGGATGGGTAGAGCGACATCAGCACGCTGGCCAGTGACAGCATCGAGGCCTGCAAGGCCAGCAGCATTGCCACGTTGGCTCCGGTGTCCAGCACCGCTGCTGTCAGCGCCATTGTCAGCGGAAGGCCCCGCGGCGCACGGAAGTTCCCGGTGAACGCGGCCACGATCAGTACGATCGCGGTCGCCGATACCCGCGCGAAGAACAACGGCCAGAGGTGGGCATCGACGGGGGCCTGGTGGATCAGAACGAAATTGAGTCCGAACGCCAGGCCCGAGCCGATGGTCAGCCACGCCACCGTGGCGGTGAACCGGTGCGGACGCACATCCTCGTCGGTAGCTTCACGGCTGACCAAGACGACCGCGACCAGCGCCAGCACGGTGCCGATTCCGGCGATCAGGCCGGGCCGCTCCCCCGATGCCAGCCCCACGCTCAACGGCACGGCGGCCACGAGCACCGCCGTCAAAGGCGAGACCACCGAGATCGGGCCAGAACCCAGCGCGGCGTAGAACCACCACACGCCGAACGCCTGGCTCACTCCGCAGAGCGCACCCCACATCACCGCCAGAGTGGAGATCGTGCCACCGACGACGAGAGCCAGGATTCCGAGCAGGACCATCGCCAGCGGGTAGGAAATCAGTACCACGCGTAGGGCGGCCACTCGCCGCGAAGCGATGCCCCCGACGAAATCACTGACCCCGTAGCCGATTGCAGATGCCAGCGCGAGCAGGACCCCGATCAGAGCTTGCCCTTGGCCCGTCGGCCGAGTTCCCGGATCACTTCACGTTCAGCGTCGCGGCGGGCCAGATCCTGCCGCTTGTCGTGAGCCTGTTTACCGCGCGCCAACGCCAACTCGACCTTGACCTTGCCGTCGTTGAAATACAGCGACAGCGGCACCAGTGTCAGGTTGCCGTCGCGGATCTTGCCGACCAGCGTGTCGATCTGGCTCCGGTGCAGGAGCAGCTTGCGATTGCGCCGCGGCGCGTGATTGGTCCACGTGCCGTGGTGATATTCCGGGATATGCAGGTTGCGCAACCAGATCTCACCGTCGTCGACGGTCGCGAACGCATCAGCCAGTGACGCGTGACCCTCGCGCAGGCTCTTGACCTCGGTGCCCTGCAACACCACACCGGCCTCGTAGGTGTCGAGGATCGAATAGTTGTGCCGCGCCTTGCGATTGGTGGCAACAACCTTCCGTTCGGGCTTCTTATCCGGATTCTTGGCCACGGCTACTTCCGCACATAGAGGCGCAGCGTGACGTAGGCGGTCAGACCCGACATCGCAAGACCGACGAAGGTCATCCACGGCGCGACGTACACAGCGATATCCCGCCAGTCGACCCGGGCGACCAGATTCGCCGCATAGAACTGCTTGAGGGCGTCATCCAGGAACAACGCCTGCACCACGACTAGCCCGACGACCGCGATCACGACACCGATGAACGCGGCCAGCATGGCCTCCAACAGGAACGGCAGCTGGGTGTACCACCGGGTCGCACCCACCATCCGCATGATGCCGATCTCGGTACGCCTGGTGTAGGCCGCCACTTGAACCATGTTGGCGATCAACAGAACTGCACCGATCGCCTGCACCACCGCGATCGCGAACGTGACGGCCGATAACGCGTCGAGCACGGCGAACAGCCGATCGATCAGGTCCTTCTGGTTGAGGATCCCGCGCACGCCGGGCTGACCCTGCATCGCCTTGTCGAAGTCCTCGTGCTTGTCCGGATTGTCGAGCTTGACGACGAACGACGCCGGGAACTTGTCCTTCGTGGCGTCCTTGGCGAGCTGCGGCAGCTTCACCAACGCGAAGTTGTACGCGTCGGTCTGGTTGAGGAATCGCACCGACTTGACGTCGTTACGCGCTTCGATCTTGGCGCGCAACGCCTTACACAGGTCGCCGTCGCAGGTCTGATCGTTGGACGAGATGTCGTCGGTCAGGAACACCTGGCTCTCGACGCGGTCGAGATAGATGTGACGCGACTGCTCGGCCATGCGCAGCACCAGCAGACCACCGCCGAACAAGCCGAGCGAGATCGCCGTGGTCAGGATCATCGCCACCGTCATCGTGACGTTGCGGCGAAGTCCGGTGAAGACCTCGTTGATCAGGAAGCCGAAGCGCACTTAACGATCCATTCCGTAGATGCCACGCGCTTCATCGCGGACGAGCCTGCCCAAGGACAGCTCCACCACACGCTGGCGCATGGAGTCGACGATGTGGTGGTCGTGGGTGGCCATCACGACTGTGGTGCCCGTCCGGTTGATCCGTTCGAGCAGATCCATGATGTCCTTGCTGGTTTCCGGGTCCAGGTTGCCGGTGGGCTCGTCGGCCAGCAGCACCAGCGGGCGGTTGACGAAGGCCCGCGCGATCGCCACGCGCTGCTGCTCACCGCCGGACAGCTCGGCGGGCAGCCGGTTGGCCTTGCCCGACAGACCCACCATCTCGAGCACGTCGGGCACCACCCGGTTGATGGTCTCGGGCTTCTTGCCGATCACCTCGAGTGCGAAGGCCACGTTCTCGAACACGGTCTTCTGCTGCAGCAGCCGGAAGTCCTGGAACACGCAGCCGATCACCTGGCGCAGCTTGGGGACGTGCCGACCGGAGAGCTTGTTGACGTGGAACTTCGACACCTGAAGCTCACCGGAGGTCGGGGTCTCCTCGGCCAGGAGCAGGCGAATGAACGTCGACTTGCCCGAACCCGACGGGCCGATGAGGAAGACGAACTCACCCTTGTCGATCTTGACGCTGACATTGTCGAGGGCGGGTCGCGCCGACGACTTGTACTGCTTGCTGACATGGTCAAGGGTGATCATCACGGCACGCCAGTGTAGCCGTCCGCCTGATTACTGCGTCGGAGCCGCAGGCGTGAGCATCGGCCCCTGCCCCGGCGCCGGTGACGGAATCGGCGTGGGTGTCGGCGTCGGCAGCCCCGGAATCTGGAACGGCGGAGGCGCCACCGACGTCGTCGTTGTCGGCGAGGTAGGCGACGTGGGCGAGGTCGGCGACGTCTCCGAGGTGGTGGGCTCGGTCGTCTCTGTCGTCGTTGTGGTCGTCGGCGCCGTCGTCCTGGTGGTCGTGGTGCGATCCCGGACCTCGGTGCGCGGAACCCACGTGTAGGAGGGGTCGGGGACGAAGCCTGGCGGCACCATCTGGGTGGCCGGCACCTCCGGCGGCGGCGCGGGCTGATAGGTCGCATACAGCCACCAGATCGCGATGAACGCGGCCAGCAGCGCCGCGGTCGAGGTGCGCACCCGTCCCCACAGGATGTAGTGCGGCCAGCCGCGGCCTTCTTTGCGTGTCGGCGTCAACTTCACTTCGGCGTCACCGGACCCTGAGTCTCCTCGGCACCGCCCGCGGTAGCCGGGTGCACGATGGCCTCGACCATCGGCGAGCCGTCCGACGGGCTGGCGATCCCGGCCCTCATCAACGCGGCGATCACCAGCACGCGAAGCTTGCGGCCCACCTCGAACTGCTTACCGGGCAGCGTGCGTGCCACCATGCGCAGATTCACGGTGTCGAGTTCGATGCTCTCGACACCCATCAGCTGCGGGGCGTCCAGAAGAAGGTCCTTCAGCCCGGGATCGGCGATCGCCTTTTCCGATACCCCGTGCAGCACGTCGTTGACCCGATTGAGGTCCGCGGTGGTCGGCACCGGGATGTCGATGACGGCCCGCGCCCAGTCCTTGGACAAGTTCTGGGTCTTGACGATCTGCCCGTTGGGGATGGTGAGCACTTCGCCTTCCGACGACCGCAGCTTGGTCACCCGCAGCGTGACGTCCTCGACTGTGCCCGTCGCCTCCTTGGCGATGCCTGCCACCGTCAGCGACACCAGATCACCGAAGCCGTACTGCTTTTCGGTGATGATGAAGAACCCGGACAGCAGATCCTGCACGATGCGCTGGGCGCCGAAGCCCAGCGCCGCACCCAGAACCGCCGCAGGCGCGACCAGCGAGCTGACCGGAACCGCGAGTATGTCGGTGACTTCGACCAGCACCACCACGCCCAGCAACGCGATCGCCACATACGAGATGACCGACGCCACGGCCTGACGGTGCTTGGCGCTCTCCGAACGCACCAGTGCGTCGCTCTCCCGGAAATCGGCATCGATGCGCCGGGAGATCTTCTGCGCCGACCAGTTGATGAACCGGGCCGCCAGCAGGCCGCCGAGGACCAGCAGCGTGATCCGCAGACCCCTGGTCAGGATCCACTCGCCGATGGTGCCATGCCAGAAGTCATGCCAGCGATCGGCGAACGGGAGCGCCAGGAAGCTGGTCCCTGCGGCGGAGGCCGCGAAATCAGTCGTCGTCATCTCGTCGGTTACGCCAGCGGATCCCCGCTTCGAGGAATCCGTCGATGTCCCCATCCAGTACCGCCGAAGGACTGCCGACCTCGTATTCGGTGCGCAGATCCTTGACCATTTGGTAGGGGTGCAAAACGTAGGAGCGCATCTGATTGCCCCACGAGCTGCCGCCGTCGCCCTTGAGGGCGTCCATCTCGGCGCGCTCCTCGTGACGTTTGCGCTCCATGAGCTTGGCCTGCAGGACGCGCATCGCGGACACCTTGTTCTGCAGCTGCGACTTCTCGTTCTGACAGGTGACGACGATGCCGGTGGGGATGTGCGTCAGCCGTACGGCCGAGTCGGTGGTGTTGACCGACTGACCGCCGGGGCCGCTGGAGCGGTAGACGTCGACGCGCACATCCTGCTCGGGAATGTCGATGTGGTCGGTGGTCTCCACGACGGGCAGTACCTCGACATCGGCGAACGACGTCTGGCGGCGGTTCTGGTTGTCGAACGGGCTGATCCGCACCAGCCGGTGGGTGCCCTGCTCGACCGACAGCGTGCCGTAGGCGTACGGCGCGTGCACGGCGAACGTCGCGCTCTTGATGCCGGCCTCTTCGGCGTAGGAGGTGTCGAACACCTCGACCGGGTACTTGTGCTGCTCGGCCCAGCGGATGTACATCCGCATCAGCATCTCGGCCCAGTCGGCGGCGTCCACCCCGCCGGCGCCGGAGCGGATGGTCACCAGCGCCTCGCGCTCGTCGTATTCACCGGACAGCAGGGTCCGGACCTCCATCGCCTCGATATCGGCCTGCAGCGACTTCAGTTCGGCGTCGGCTTCGGCGAGGGCGTCTGCGGCGCCGTCACCTTCTTCCTCGGCGGCCATCTCGTAGAGCACCGGCAGATCGTCGAGACGCCCGCGCAGCCCCTCGACGCGACGCAGTTCACCCTGGGCGTGGGACAGCTCGCTGGTGACGCTCTGGGCATGGCTCTGGTCGTTCCACAGATTCGGGTCGGCGGCCTCGTGCTCGAGCTTCTCGATCTTGGCGCGCAGACCATCGACGTCGAGCACTCGTTCCACCGTCGTCAAGGTGGAATCAAGTGCGGCGATATCTGACTGACGATCGAGGTCCACGGGTCCTCAGGGTACCGGCGTTGCGAGACGTTGTGATCCACGGCGGCTCCCGGGACTTCTGGGGTGGTTGAGCCGATCACCCGTCTAACATCACATTCGTAACCAGGATTGTGCGCCGCGCAGCCCCCTGCGGTGCTTCTCGACTACGACGCGACAGCCCCTTGCGCGCAGCCGAGTCCGGACAGAAAGCGCGAGAATGCGTCCTTACTATGTCGCGATCGTCGGTGCGGGACCCTCGGGATACTTCGCGGCGGCTTCGCTGCTGAAGTTCGCCGACGGCTCTGTCGCAGCCGGTGGACCGGATGTACACGTCGACATGCTCGAGATGCTGCCCACCCCGTGGGGTTTGGTGCGCTCCGGGGTGGCGCCGGACCATCCGAAGATCAAATCGATCAGCAAGACCTTCGAGAAGACATCGGCCGACCCGCGGTTCCGCTTCTTCGGCAACATCACCGTCGGCAAGGACGTCGAGGCTGCCGAGCTGACCGAGCACTACGACTCGGTGGTCTACGCCGTCGGCGCCCAGTCCGACCGGGCGCTGCGCATCCCCGGCGAGGAGTTGGCAGGCAGTGTGGCCGCCGTCGACTTCGTCGGCTGGTACAACGCACACCCGCACTTCGAGGAGATGGCGCCCGACATCACCAGCGGCCGGGCCGTCGTGGTCGGCAACGGCAACGTCGCCATCGACGTCGCACGCATCCTCGTCACCGATCCCGACGTACTGGCCAACACCGATATCGCCGACCACGCGCTGCAATCACTGCACCACCGGGGTGTCGACGAGGTGATCATCCTGGGCCGTCGCGGTCCGCTGCAGTCCGCGATCACCACGCTGGAGATGCGCGAGCTCGGTGAGCTCGAGGGCGTCGACGTGGTGATTAATCCGGCGGATCTGGCCGACATCACCGACGAGGACGCCGAGGCGGCGGGCAAAATCGCCAAGGCCAACATCAAGGTGCTGCGCGACTATGCCTCGCGAGAGCACACCGAGGGGCACCGTCGCATCGTGTTCCGCTTCCGGACGTCACCCATCGAGATCCACGGCACCGAGCGGGTCGAAGAGATCGTGCTGGGCCACAACGAGCTGGTCTCCGACGAGAGCGGACGCGTCGTCGCCAAGGACACCGGCGAGCGCGAGACACTGCCCGTCCAACTCGTGGTGCGCGCAGTCGGCTACAAGGGCGTCCCGGTGCCCGGCGTGCCGTTCGACGAGAGTTCCGGGACCATCCCGCACGAGGACGGCCGCATCGCAGGCAGCTCCAACGAATACGTTGTCGGCTGGATCAAGCGAGGCCCGTCGGGAATCATCGGCACCAATAAGAAGGACTCCCAGGACACCGTCGACACCCTGCTGGCCGACCTTCAGCGGGTGCAGCTGGCCGAGGTCGCGCCCGATTACGCCGACGAGCTGGTGAAGTGGCTGGTGGACCGCCAGCCGAAGCTGGTGACCGACGACCACTGGCAGCTCATCGACGCCCACGAGCGCGGGGCCGGTGAACCGCACGGCCGGCCGCGGGTCAAGGTCGCCAACGTCGCCGAGTTACTGCGGATCGGCCACGGGTAGCGATCACACCTCGCAAGGAGCCTTCACCGGCTCGCGAGACAGCCCACCCACCGGACCGGCGGTACGCGCGATAAGCGGCGTGAACGCGGCGGCCAGGGCCAAGGCGGCCGAGACCATGACGACCGCGAACGGACTGTAGGCGTCGGCGACCACGCCGCCGACTGCAGTGCCCAGGGCACCGCCGGCCAGGGCGCCACTGTTGAGCCAGCCGAATGCCTCGGCGGTCGAGTGGTCGGCGATCTGGTGCGACACCATCACATACAGCGCGGCGAGTGCGGGCGCGAAGCCCAGCCCGGACGCGAACAACGCGGCAAGCTGCAGACCGTAGCCGTCGACCATCCCGAACAGCGCCGTGCCCGCGGCGACAACCGCCATCGACAGGGCCAGACCGCGCACGCCCAGGTGGCGGTGCCCGAACAAGACGCCGCCGAGTAGCGAGCCGAGGCCGGTCGCCGCGAGCGCCACGCCGGCCGAGAGGTTGTGGTTACCGAAGAGGGCGAGCACACCGACTTCCAGGGCCGTGAACGACGCGACCAGCGCGAGGCTGGCGACCATGGCCAGGATCACCGCCCGGTTGGCCAGGACCTTTCCGAACGCGACCCTGCTGGTGACGATGGTCGGCCGGAACTGGCGAGCACTGACCAGAAACCAGACGGTCCCCACCACCGTGACCGCCGCGGAGAACAGTAGCGGGATCGCGGTCGAGATCGCGGATGCGAGGAACGTGGCGGCCACCGGACCGATCACCCAAATGAGTTCCTGCGCAGTGGTGTCGAGCGCGAACAGCGCACGCAACCCCTGGCCGGGCACCATCTGCGGGTACAGCGCGCGGACCGCAGGCAACAGCGGCGGCACCGACGCGCCGATCAGGAACCCCAACACCATGAGGTACGTCGTCGGGACGTAGATGAAGGCCAGCGCCAGCATGCTGACGCCGTTGATCAATGCGGCCGACACCAGGGTCGGCACCATTCCGATCCGGCCGAGCAGGCGCGCCGTCATGGGCATGGCTACCGCTTCACCGATGCTGGTGAACGCGACGACCGCCCCCGCCACCGCGTACGACCCGGTACGGGCCTGCACGTGCAGCAGGATCGCCAGCGACAGCATGCCGAGTGGCAGCCTCGCGAACAGCTGCGAGGCGGTCACATTGACCACGCCCGGAACCCGAACGAGCTCAACGTAGGCACGCACGGTTATCACTTCCTCAATTGGTTCTAGACCCTCCACTGTACCGTCCAGACGGTACAGTTGAAAACCGATAAACTCGCCGGATGACGACCTCGCGTGAGCGCATTCTCGATGCCTACGCCGACGCGTTGGCCGTCGATGGGGAGCGCCACGCCACGCTGGACGCGGTCGCGGCGAAGGCCGGGGTATCAAAAGGGGGCCTGCTCTACCACTTCCCCGCCAAGGATCAGCTCGCCGAGGCGTTGTGTGATCGATTGATCGCCCTGGCGGCCGACGACGTCGAGAAGATGCGCAGCGCGCCCGACGGACCCGCACGGCATTACATCCGCACATCGCACTACGCGAACACACCGCTGGACCGCACGCTCGTCGCGGTCGCCCGGCTACAGCAGGCCGGCGATCCCCGGGCGCGGGCGGCGATCAAGCTGATTTCCGATCAGTGGCTGAGCGTGCTGACCGAGGCGCTCGGCGACCGTGACGTCGCGCGCACGATCAAGCTGATCGGCGATGGGCTCTACCACCACGCGATGTCCAATGCCCTTGGCGGCCAACCGCGAACGCCACTCGACGAAGGGCTTCTTGCGGTGATCGACCGCATCATCGACCAGTGCGTGGACGTGCCTCGGGCTCAGTAGGGCTGCGGCGGCGGCTCGGTGGGCGCGAAGTACCAGTTGTCTGGATTCTTCGGCGAGTACACCACCGGAATCAGCTGCGCCATGGTCGGCCAGCTGTCCACGTCGACCGCCATCCGCTGATAGACCACGTGCTCGTTGACGGTCGGGCCGTTGATGACGCCGCTGATCGTGACGAACTGCTGACCGGTGGCGTCCGGGCGCGGGCTCACCCCGGTCACCAGCAGCGTGCCCTGTGCCATCTCACCGCGTGGGCCGCGGCGCCCCATGATGCGCGGGGCCAGAACGAGGACCAGCGCACCGACGATCAGCAGTATCACCGCGAATTCCCACATGCGGCCATGGTAGGACTGCTGCCATGAACGGCCACGGTGTACAGGCAGACCTCTCGGTGGCAGTCGAGCTCGCCGACCGGGCCGATGCGATCACCCTCGACCGGTTCGGGGCGCTTGATCTGCGCATCGAGACCAAACCCGACCTGACGCCGGTTACCGATGCCGACGAAGCCGTCGAGGCCGCGTTGCGCGAGATCCTGTCGCGCGAACGCCCCCGCGACGCCGTCGTCGGCGAGGAGTACGGCGGGACGGCCACCTTCGAGGGCAGGCAGTGGGTGATCGACCCGATCGACGGGACCAAGAACTTCGTGCGCGGCGTGCCGGTCTGGGCAAGCCTGATCGCGCTGCTCGAAGATGGCGTGCCGGTCGTCGGCGTGGTCAGCGCTCCCGCACTGAACCGGCGCTGGTGGGCCGGGAAGGGACTGGGCGCCTTCGCCAGCACCGGCGACGGGCCCGCCCGCAAACTGGCGGTGTCGGGCGTCTCCGACCTCGGGTCTGCCAGCCTGTCGTTTTCCAGCCTGTCAGGCTGGGCCGACCTCGGGTTGCGCGACCGGTTCATCGCGTTGACCGACGCCGTGTGGCGGGTGCGCGGGTACGGCGACTTCTTCAACTACTGCCTGGTCGCCGAGGGGGCCGTCGACATCGCTGCCGAACCCGAGGTCAAGCTGTGGGACCTGGCCCCGCTGGACATCCTGGTGCGCGAAGCCGGCGGCACCTTCACCAACCTTGACGGCCAGCCCGGTCCGCACGGTGGGCATGCCGTCGCCACCAACGGACTGCTGCACGACGAGACCCTGGCCCGCCTGGCGCGCTAGTGCCCGGCGTCGAATTCGACGGGCAGGGTCGCGGGTCCACTCAAGCCGCTCAGCGGTTTCCACGGCGCGGGGCCGGTGCGCCGGATGTTGGGCATGCGGCGCGCCATGACCGTGAGCGCTTCGGTCAGTTCGAGGCGGGCCAGGTTCGCCCCGAGGCAGTAGTGCACACCACCGCCGAAGGTTTGCATCGGCAGCGCAGCGGTTCGCGTGATGTCCAGGCGCGCGGGTTCCTCGCACACACCGGAATCACGGTTGGCGGCAGCGGAATTGAGGATCACCAAGGTTCCGGCCGGGATGACGTATCCGGCGACTTCGACATCCTCGACCGCGGTACGCAGCGTGCCGAACACGATCGGCGAGTGGCGCATCGTCTCCTCCACCGCGTTCACAGCGAGGTCCGGCCGCCGCCCCAGTAGCGCCCACTGGTCGGGGTGGTCACACAGCACCGATACCGATGCGGCGAGCTGGTTTCGCGTGGTGTCGGTACCGGCCATCAGCAGCCCGGCCACCAGCATGCGCAGTTCTTCGATCGACAGACGATCCCCTTCGTCTTCGGCCCGGATCAGGTCGGAGACCAGATCGTCGGTGAGCCGGTGGCGTCGCTCGGCGACCATCCCGTCGACGTAGTCGTCGAGCTCCTGCCAGGCGGCCAGGATCGAGGGCATGTTCTCGGCGACGTTCCAGCTGAAGGCCTTGAAGAATTCGTCGGTCCAGCAAGCGAACTGCTCCCAATCCCCGCCCGGAACGCCGAGCAGAGCACAGATGATCGGAATCGGGTAATGCCGGGCGATGTCGGCCACCACGTCGCATCGGCCGTCGGCCGCACAGCGGTCGACCAGCCCGTTGATGACACCCACGACCGTGGTGCGCAGCCGTGCGGTCGCCCTGGGGGTGAACGCCTTGCACACCAGCCGGCGCAGCCGATGGTGCTCGTCGCCGTCCATGTTGATGATCGTGGCGACCACGCGATCCCAGAGCGGACCCGACGTAATCCCCTGGGACGCAAGGAACATCCCTTGTGGCACCCGGAGTCGGCGGTCACGCAGCGCGTCGTGGACGGCTTCGTAGGTCAGCACTTCCGGCCCATGCGGGCCGATCGCGATGGGAGCCCGCTCGCGCGCTCGCATCAGCATCGCCAGCGCCTCGTCCGGATTCGTCAGATTGTCGTAGTCGACCGCGGGTAAACCGGCGTGGAACACGTTCGGCGTTCGCGGCGCGTCGATGGTGACGGTCATATCAACCCCCAGACCTGCTCGAATATCTGTGCACTGAGTCTCGAACGCGGATCGGGCGGGGATGCGAGTAGACCACTACCCCATTTCCCCGACGTGTGACCTACCCAACAAAACCCGGTGCGCCAACGGGGTCCGAGATCGACCTTACTTTGGAGTAAGATAGGTTCGTCGAGACCTGACCAGCACCGCCCACCGTCGACGAGGCTGACGACAATGACGAAGACTCTTCCGCCCACATCAACGAGCGCCCGGGCCCGCGATAGCGCGGTCGGGCAGTTCAAGCACAAGCGATCCATCACCGATATCGGGCTTGCGCTCATCACGCCGCTGGTCGGCCAGGATTTTCTGGACCGCTACCACTTGCGCGATCCTTTCAACCGCGGCCTGAAATACGGTGTCAAGCAGGCGTTCTCGACAGCTGGTGCCGCCACCCGCCAGTTCAAGAAGGTCCAAGGCGTCGGAAAGGCCCCGACCCGGCTGCGGCCAAGTGGCGCCGACTATTTCGATCTGACCCCCGATGACGATCAGAAGATGATCGTCGCGACGGTCGACGAGTTCGCCGAGGAGATTCTGCGCCCGGCCGCTCACGACGCCGACGAGGCGGCCGCCTATCCCCCGGATCTGATCGCCAAGGCCGCTGAGCTGGGGATCACCGCGATCAACGTCCCCGAGGACTTCGACGGGATCGCCGAGCGCCGCAGCACGGTGACCAACGCCCTGGTGGCCGAAGCGCTCGCCTACGGTGACATGGGCCTGGCGCTGCCGATCCTCGCTCCCGGCGGCGTCGCATCGGCCCTGACGCACTGGGGCAGCGCCGACCAGCAGGCCACCTATCTCAATGACTTCGCCGGCGACAACGTGCCGCAGGCCTGTGTGGCGATCGCCGAGCCGCACGCCCTGTTCGACCCGACCGCGCTCAAGAGCACCGCGGTACGCACCCCTAGCGGCTATCGCCTCGACGGTGTCAAGTCGCTGGTGCCTGCCGCCGCTGACGCCGAATTGTTCATCATTGCAGCGCAACTCAACGGCAAGCCAGCTCTGTTCATCGTCGAGGCCTCCACTCCCGGAGTCTCGGTGAAAGCCGATCCCAGCATGGGTATCCGAGCCGCCGCCCTCGGTCAGGTGGAACTGAACAAGGTATCGGTCCCGGTGTCGGCACGCCTGGGCGAGGAAGATGGACCCGATGCCGATTACGCGCAGATTTATTCAGAGGCAATCGCGTTGGCGCGCTTGGGCTGGGCCGCACTGGCGGTCGGCACCTCGCACGCTGTGCTCGACTACGTGATTCCTTACATCAAGGAACGCGAAGCGTTCGGCGAGCCCATTGCTCGCCGGCAGGCCGTCGCGTTCATGTGCGCCAACATCGCTATCGAGCTCGACGGCCTGCGGCTGATCACCTGGCGCGGCGCCGCCCGCGCAGAGCGCGGCCTGCCGTTCGCGCGCGAGGCCGCGCTGGCCAAGAAGCTGGGCACCGACAAAGGCATGCAGATCGGCTTGGACGGTGTGCAGTTGCTCGGTGGTCACGGCTACACCAAGGAACACCCGGTCGAGCGCTGGTACCGCGATCTGCGGGCCATCGGCGTCGCCGAGGGTGTTGTCGTTCTGTAAACGTCACGGTCCAACGAACGGAAAAGACTGTCATGGCAATCAATCTCGAACTGCCGCGCAAGCTGGAAGCCGTGATCGAGAAGGCGCACCAGGGTGCCGCGGAGATGCTTCGGCCGATCTCGCGCAAGTACGACGTCACCGAACACGCCTACCCCGTCGAGCTGGACACGCTGGCCACGCTGTTCGAGGGCATCTCGGAGGCCAACACGATTTCGTTCGCCGGCACAGAAGCCTTCCGCGACAGCGACGACGGGCCGAAGGGAAACATCAACGGCGGCAACATGTCCGCGTTGCTCAATGCGCTCGAGATCTCCTGGGGTGACATCGCACTGCTATTGTCGGTCCCCCGCCAGGGATTGGGCAACGCTGCGATCTCGGGGGTGGCCACCGACGAGCAACTGGAACGGCTGGGCAAAAACGTCTGGGCCGCAATGGCGATCACCGAGCCATCATTCGGCTCCGACTCGGCGGCCGTGTCCACCACAGCGGTGCTCGACGGCGACGAATACGTGATCAACGGTGAGAAGATCTTCGTCACCGCCGGATCCCGGGCCACCCACATCGTGGTGTGGGCGACGCTGGACAAGGCACTCGGCCGTGCGGCCATCAAGTCGTTCATCGTCCCGCGCGAGCACCCCGGGGTCACCGTCGAGCGTCTCGAGCACAAGCTCGGCATCAAGGCCTCCGACACCGCGGTGATCCGGTTCGACAACGCCCGCATCCCCAAGGAGAACCTGCTCGGCGACCCGGAGATCCACGTGGAGAAGGGTTTTGCCGGCGTCATGGAGACCTTCGACAACACCCGGCCGATCGTGGCGGCGATGGCCGTCGGTGTGGCCAGGGCCGCGCTCGAGGAGCTCCGCACAATCCTGACCGAGGCGGGTGTGGAGATCTCCTATGACAAGCCCGCCCACGCTCAGAGCGCCCCGGCCGCGGAATTCCTTCGCATGGAGGCCGATTGGGAGGCCGGCTACCTGCTGACCGTGCGCTCGGCGTGGCAGGCCGACAATGCGATCCCGAACTCCAAAGAAGCGTCGATGGGTAAGGCCAAGGCCGCTCGAGTGGCCAGCGACATCACCCTCAAAGCCGTCGAATTAGCCGGAACGGCAGGCTATTCGGAGCAGACGCTGCTGGAGAAGTGGGCCCGCGACTCGAAGATCCTCGACATCTTCGAAGGCACGCAGCAGATCCAGCAGCTGGTGGTGGCCCGCCGGCTGCTCGGGCTGTCGTCGACCGAGCTTAAGTAGTCGCCGCGACGGCGGTCAGCTCGCGCCGAGTCTCCTCGTCGAGTTCGATGTCGGCGACCGCGAGGTTCTCCTCGAGATGCCCGAGCGAGGACGTGCCCGGGATGAGCAGGACGTTGTCCGCGACCCCGAGTGTCCACGCCAGCGCGATCTGCGCAGGGGTGTAGCCCAGCCGCTTGGCGGCGCCCTCGATGAGGTGGTGTGTGAGCACCGGATTCACCTCGTGGAACGCCGAGCCGAGCGGGAAGAACGGCACGAACGCGATATCGCGGGCGATGCATTCATCGAGCACGGGCTGCGACGTGCGGTCCACGAGGTTGAACGGGTTCTGCACGCACACGATGTCGGTGAGTTCCAGGGCATGCAGCAGTTGCTCATGACTGACATTGCTCAGCCCGATCCCGGCGATCAACCCCTCGTCGCGGGCGGTGATCATCGCCCCGAGCTGATCGGTGAACAACGCATCGGCCTCGTTCTCCATGACCCGCAGATTGACCGCGGCCAGCCGGTCGACGCCGAGGGTGCGCAGGTTCTCCTCGATGCCCGTCCGCAGTTCATGGGGCTCGTTGTACGGCAGCCACCCTCCCTGATCGTCGCGGCGGGCGCCGACCTTGCTCACCAGCGCCAGGGTGTCGGGGTAGGGATGCAGGGCCTCACGGATCAGCTCGTTGGCCACGTCGGGGCCGTAGAACTGCGAGGTGTCGATGTGGTCGACACCGGCATCGACAGCCCGGCGCAGTACAGCCAGCGCCTGTTCGCGGTCGCGCGGCGGGCCGAACACACCCGGGCCGGGGAGCTGCATGGCACCGAATCCGACGCGATGAACGTTGTAACCGGCCAGCGGAAAACGTTGCATGGAAGATCCTCCATTCCCAATGGGATACGTTGAGATCGAATGGTTCGATATCAAACTATCTTGCTGGCGCGATAGGCTCCTGTCAACCCTGGGAGGTGAAGCCAGATTTCAAGCTCAGCACGCGACTCCGATTCCCGTCAGCAGGCCGCCGAGCTCGCCGACGCGTTCGGCCGGGCCGGCAAGACCCTCGTCCGGGCTCTCGACGAGCGACTCGGTGACCAGGGGGTGTCTACTCCGCGCTCCAAGGTCCTATTCGAGGTCAACCGCTGCGGTCCGGTCCGGCTCACCGATCTGGCCCGGGCGGTCGGCATCACCCAGGGCACCGCGTCGACACTGATCGACGCGCTCGTCCGCGAGGGCCTCGTCGAGCGCTTCGCAGACGACTCCGATCGCCGGGTCACCCTGCTGCAGACGACCGCCACGGGGCGGCGCCAGGCCGAGACCTGGGCGACCGCCTACACCGCCGCCGCGCACGAGCTGTTCTCGATCCTGTCCGGCAAAGAGCAACTCGTCCTCACCGAGCTGCTGCACCGCCTGGCCGACTCGGTCGGCGACTGAGGCTCAGCCGGCCGGACGAACCTGGCACGGCACCCCGTTGACCACCTGGGTATTGCTGGGCACGTCAAGCAGATCCGGCGGATTCAGCAGGTTCGAGTTGACGCCCGGATGTGCGTTGGCGACGCCCAGGCGGCTGCCTGGCACACCGTGCCCCCAGCCGTGCGGCAGCGACACCACGCCGGGCATCATCTCGTCACTGACGTGCACCGGCACCGAGACCTTGCCCTCCGACGTGCTGACCTCGGCGATATCGCCGTCGCCCAGCCCGGCCCGGAGCGCGTCGTCGGGATGGATGAGCAGGGTGCACCGGTCGCGGCCGCGCATCAGCGACGGGACGTTGTGCAACCAGGAGTTGTTCGATCGCAGATGCCTTCTGCTGGTCAGCAACAGTGATTCGCCCTCGCGCTCCAATCGCGCCAGCAGCCGCGGCACATCGTCGACGAACAGGTCATGCACCAATTCGATGGTTCCCGACGGCGTCGTGACCGCCGAGTCGAGCCGGCCGCCCTGCAGCTCCCCGAGTCGCAGGCCATCGGGTTGAGCCCGGACGTCGTCGAGAGTCAACCCACCCGGGTTGGCACCCAACCCGTCACCCCAGGGCCCCAATCGGACGTAGAGATCGAAAATGCGCTCGGGCCCTTGGCCCTTCAACGCGCCCATGACCTCGACCGGATCGCGCCCGGTCAGCGGCGTGCCCGGCTGAGCGCACATGGTGGCGACCAGACCGCCGGTGTACAGGTCGTCCATCGCGACGAGGTCGACATCGGGAACTGGTGTGCCCAGCACGGCGCCCGAAAGACGCAGGAGCACTTCCCATTCGGCCGGTCGCCCCGGATCGGGTGCGAACAGGGGCTCCGACCACTTCAGGCAGGACGCGATCGCGTACATCCAGTACAGATCGTCGGCGTGCGGGCGTTCCAGCGGCGAGAGTCCGGGGAAGATCACGTGGGCATGCCGGGTTGTCTCGTTGAGCCAATTATCCACGCAGATAAGAGCATCCAAGGATGCCAGTGCCTCGTCGAGGTGGCCCGCTGCCGGCGCCGAGATAGCCGGATTGCCCGCGACGGCGATCATCGCGCGAATCCGGCCCTCCCCCGGGGTGAGAACCTCCTCGGCCAAGCAGCTCACCGGAAACTGACTGAGCACCTCGCCGATGCCGCGCACGCGGGAGGTGAAGCGGCCGAATTCCCACCGCGGGCCGGTCTGGTCCGGTGGCTTCATGAACATCGGCGAGTACACCGCCGGCGTGGGGAACACCGCCCCGCCGCGCCGGTCGACGGCCCCCAGGGCGGTGTTCAGCACGAACACCAACCAGGTTGCCAGCGTGCCGAACTCCTGAGTGCAGGCCCCGATTCGGCTGTAGAGCACCGGATTCGACGCCGATGCGAGATCGTGGGCCAGTTGGCGGATCGTCACGGCCGGGATTCCGCTCGGCCCTTCGACGGCCTCCGGGGTAAACGGTTCGGCCAGCGCGATCACGTCATCGAGTCCCTGGACCCGGCCGTCCAGGTGCGGATGGGTACGCAGGAGCCCGTCGGCTGCGAGTGTCCGCAGCAGCGCGAACAACACCAGTGCGTCGGTGCCCGGCCGGATCGGCACCCATTCGCCGGCTCGCTGTGCGGTCTCGGTGCGCCGCGGGTCGATGACCACCACGCGGCCGCCGCGCTTGCGGATGTCGGTGAGATAGCCGGTGACATTCGGCGCCGAGAGCATCGAACCCTGTGACGCGGCCGGGTTGGCTCCGATGATCACCAGATGGTCGGTGCGGGCGAGGTCGGGGATCGGCGCGTTCCACATCCCGCCGAACACCAGGGTTCCGACGACGTTCAGCGGCCATTGGTCGACGGTGCCCGGCGAGTAATACGCGCCCATCCCGGCCGCCGACGCCATTCCGACCAGCGCACCGATGTAGGAACTCAGGCCCAGGTTGTGCGCCACCGGATTGCCCACGTACACGGTGATCGCCTGGGCGCCGTCGCGCTCCAGCACCGGGCGCAGGACCCGCTCGGCCTCGGCGGACGCCTCGTCCCAGGAGACTGCGATGTGGGTTCCGTTGGCCTGCTTGATCATCGGCGATCGCAGGCGATCCGGGTCGTCGTGGATCTGACCGAGGGCCGTTCCCTTCGGGCACAGATGCCCTGCCGACCACACATCGTCGGGATTGCCGCGGATATCGGTGACCCGGCCTTCGTCGACGGTCACCTGGAGCCCGCACATGGCTTCGCACAGCGGGCACGTCACCCGGTGAGCAACGGGACCCGCGTTATCCGACGCCTGTCTGGACACCTGTCCATATTAGGCACGCGGCGGAGGCCGGCGCAATGGTCAGGACGGGTCTCGGCGGGTACGCCAGTCGCCGATGGCCGACAGACGGCGCCGCTGCTGGGCGGCTGCCCCGGCGTCGAGCCCGCGATCGCGCTCCTCGAGATTGCCGATGACCCGCTGCCGATGCTCGATCGGATTGGCGTCGTCGTATTTGAACTTGGCCTCCACCCGTGTGATCGCCAGCCGCACACCGCGGATACCCGGCAGCATCCGGCCGTACGGGTCTTCCCCGACGGCGACCTCGGCGTGACGGCCCTCGGGTTGAAAGTCGTCGAGCTGGCTCACCAGGATGTCGACCTTGCCCTGCGGATCGTCGACAATCGTTGGGCAGCAGACGAATTGCACCGACGAATAATAACTGGTCGGCACGCCGTCCTCGTCGGGGCCGCCGGCCTTGGCCCGCCAATACGTCGGGATGAAGGCGTAGTCACCGATCACCGCCAGCCGCGCCTCGGCGGCGGCTTCCAGATGCGGCCACACCGGGTTGGGCCGGGCCAGATGGATCAGCAGTTCCTCACCGGCCAGGGTGAAGTGAGTGGGCAGCAGCAGGGGGGCCTGGCCGGGGTCGACATTGTTGACCGCGAGCACGCCGAACCGGTCGGTCGTCGCCAACCAGTCCCGCCATTCGGCGGCGTCATGCGTCGCGTCCCACGGATGGATGAGCATGGCTCAATAGTGCATCAGCAGTGCAACCCCGTTTTACAGCTGCGCGTAGACCGTCTTGGTCTGCAGGTAGCTTTCGATGCCCGCGCGGCCCCATTCGTAGCCCCAACCGGACTGCTTGTAGCCGCCGAACGGCATCGAGTGATCGAACACCATCTGACAGTTCAACGTGACGGTGCCCGACTGGATGCGCTTGGCCAGGCGGTGCGCACGGGCGATGTCCTTGGTCCACACCGTCGCAGCGAGGCCGTAGTCGGAGTCGTTGGCCAATGCGACCACTTCGTCGTCGTCATCGAAAGGCAGGACCGCGACGACGGGCCCGAAGATCTCCTGCTGATACAACCGCATGCCGGGGTCGACGTCGGTGAGCACGGTGGGGTGTACGAAGTATCCTCGACGGTCGAGGCGGTGCCCCCCGGCCACCACCTCGACGCCGTCGCGCCTTCCCTCATCGATGAATCCCATGACGCGATTGAGCTGTTTCTCGCTGATGAGCGGACCGATGAGGGCATTCTCTTCTTTCGGTCCACCGAGCTGTACCGAGTTGGCCATGGCGGCCACCGACTCCACGACCTGGTCGTAGACCTTGCGGTGAGCGAAAATCCTTGAGCCGCAGATACATCCCTGGCCGGAGTGGATGAAGATACCCATGGACGCCATGGTGGTCGCCATGCTCAGATCGGCGTCGTCGTAGATCAGGACCGGCGACTTTCCGCCGAGTTCCAAAGTGACCCGCTTGAGGTCGCCCGCCGCCGCCTGCGCGATTCGCTTGCCCACCTCGGTGGAACCGGTGAACGCGATCTTGTCGACGCCAGGATGTTCGGCCAGGGCCGCGCCGGCCGTGTGCCCATAGCCCGTGACGAGGTTGACGACACCGTCGGGAATGCCCGCCTGAACCAAGATCCGTTCCAGCAGTAACGCTGAAAGCGGTGTCTCCTCAGCGGGTTTGACGACGCTACTGCAGCCAGCCGCCAGGGCCGGGGCGAGTTTCGCGCAGAAGTTGAAGATCGGCCCGTTCCACGGGAAGATCAGCCCGACCACGCCGTACGGCTCTTTGAGTGTGTAAGCGTGCATGGTGGAGAACGCGCCGGTGATACCGCCGGTCTGCTGCACGTCGTGGGCGATGCCTTCGAGCTTCGTGCACCAGCCCGCGTAGTAGCGGAACATCTCGGCGCAGGTCGAGGTGATCATGCGTGCCTGCATGTAGGGCATACCGGTGTTGAACGAATCGATCTCGGCGAGATCGGCGGCGTGCTCGTCGATCAGATCGGCAATCCGCCACAACACTTTGGCCCGCTCGTTGCCGGGCTTACCCGACCACACCCCCGACTCGAAACTCGCTCGAGCGCGCGCAACCGCATTGTTGACGGCCTGGGCGCCCCCGTCGGTGAACTCGGCTATCGGTTCTTCGGTGGCCGGGTTGATGATCTGAATCCGCTCACCGGTGCCGGGGCGCCGAGCAATGTCGTCGAGTACGGTCTGCAGCGTCATCGGGCTCCCCTGGCTTCAGGCGACGGTTGTAAAGGTGAGGTGCAGTTCGCTCAGGCCGCGCAGCAGGAACGTCGGCTCGTAGCGGTAACGACGCTCCCCGGCCAGACCGTGCTGGGCTTCGTCGATAGCGATATCGCTCATGCGATCCAGCAGCCGGTTCAACGTGACTTTGGCCTCGACCCGGGCCAGTGGCGCGCCTGCGCAGGTGTGGATGCCACGGCCGAACGTGATGTGCTCGCGAACATTCTTGCGGTCGAGCAGGAATTCGTCGGGCTGCTCGAATTTGCGCGGGTCACGGTTGGCGGCCCCCAGGCACAGCATCAGCACGGTGCCGGCCTTGATGTCGACGCCGCCCAGACTGGTGGTCTTGCGCGCCAGCCTGAAGTCGACCTTCGTCGGGCTCTCGATGCGGAGCGACTCCTCGATGAAGTTGCCGATCAGGCTACGGTCCGCACGCAGCTTGTCCTGAAGATCGGGGCGCTCGGCCAGCACTCGCGTTGAGGCGCTGAGCAGCTTGACCACCGTTTCCTGCCCTGCGGCGAACAAGAACGTCGCCGCGCGGACCACGTCGACGACCTCCGGTGTCGTCCCGTCCGGATACGTCGCCGCCGCAAGCGAATTCAAGACGTCCGCACGCGGCTGCCGGCGCCGCTCATCGATATAGCCGGTGAACTTGCCGTCCAGCCACTCCAGGGGGTTTACCGCGACGGGCGTGTGATCCAGTGCGCCGACCGCACTTCCGGGTTCCTTGCCCGCCCCGAGACTCTTGCGGAACTCCGCGCGGTCGTCGGCCGGAACGCCAAGCAGGTCGGCGATCACCAACGTGGCGAAGGGCTTCCCGTACTCGGCCAGTAGCTCACACCTGCCGTTGGCGATGAATTCGTCGAGCTGAAGATCGGCCAGCTCCCACATGAAGTCTTCGTTTTCCTTCAGCCGTGCGGGGGTCAGCAGTCGACTCAGCAGTGAACGCGCACGGGTGTGCTCCGGCGGATCCATCACCACCATCATTTCGTTGATCGGAAACAGATGCCGGTGCGCCTCGATCTGCTCGGAGATATCGTCGCCGACGGGGACGAACGGCAGCGGCGGGAACGGGCCGCCGATCGCGTTGACGGCCGAAAACGTCTCGTAGTCCTTGAATGCCGCGACGGCCTCGTCGTACCCGGTGACCGCGACGACTCCGTAGTTGGGCTCACGGAACACCGGATTCTGCGCGCGCAGATAGTCCAGGTAATCGTAGGGATCTTGGGCGATGTCCTGGTCGGAGAAGTAGTCCGTTGTTGCGAAGTCGGTCACTGTTGCGGGCCTTTCACGATGCTGATGGCTTGGCGAGGACAGGCGGCCACCGCGGCCTCGACCTGCTCACGCATCTCGTCGGCAGGCGATTCGACGCTGGTGGCCTGGTCGGTGGAATCGACATCGAAGACCTCAGCGGCGAGCTCGACGCACAAGGCATGGCCCTCACACAGGTTCCGGTCCACATGCACACGCCAACGAGCCGTCGTCATTGAGCCCTCCGCGTCGTGAGTCCATTTTGATCGATCGATCAAATTCTGCGCCTAGACATGTTTACCACGGGCGGAAATCGGGGGTCAACAGGCGGGCCGGGACCTCGTCTAGCCAAGTGTGGATTGCTCCTGGGAAGATGACGGCTATGGCATCGACCGCAAAGACCAAAGAAAAAGATGCCGGTGCGCGTGAACGCCTGATGGAGGCGACCGCTCAGATCATGCTCGAGGAGGGCTACGCCGCCGCGACATCCCGGCGCGTGGCAGCACGCGCCGGGGTCCGGTCCGCCCTCGTGTACTACTACTTTCCGGCGATGGACGACCTGTTTGTCGCTGTGATGCGGGCCGGCGCCGATGCCTCGCTGGCCCGGATGCGCCAGGCGATCAGCGCCGATGAACCGTTGCGAGCCCTATGGACCATCAACACCGATCCGCGCTGGACGGGCTTGTACGCGGAATTTGTCGCGCTGGCCAACCATCGCAAGGTGATCAGCGCCGAACTCAAGTCCTATGCCGAACGCGTCCGCGACATCGAAACCGCTGCTGCCACAGTCGCCCTGCGCGCGCAGGGAGTGGACCTCAACGAATATCCGCCCGTGGCGATCTCGATGCTCGTTGCACAGATCGCCCGAAGCCTGGGCAACGAGAGCGCCATCGGGATGACCGAGGGCCACGAGGAGATGCGAGAGCTGGTGGAGCGCTTCCTGAAGCGGTTCGCCTCCACCGAGCACGCACAAGCTACTTGAGCATGCTTCCGCCATCCACCGTCATCGTCAGACCGGTGACATAACGCGCCTCGTCAGAAGCCAAGAACAGCACCGCATTACTGATATCGACCGGCTCGACCCAGCCGATCGGCAGCACGTGCATCATCTGGGCCACCACGGCCATATCGTCAGGCCCAGGATTCTCCAGGTCCGGACGGAACAGCCTCATCGTGCCCTCGTTCATGAACAGCGGGGTGTTGACGTTGGTGGGATGAACCGAATTCACCCGGATGGAGTGGTGCCCCAACTCGACGGCGAATGTCCGCATCAATCCGACCACACCGTGCTTGGCGGCGATGTAGTGGCCGGTGTGGGCGTAGGCCTTCAACCCACCCACGGAACTGGTCAGAATGATCGAACCACCACGTCCTGCTGAAATCAGATGGGGTACAGCAGCTTTCACACTCTTCCAGACACCGGACAGGTTCACGTCGATCATGTCGGCCCAGTCCGACTCGCTGACGTGATCCAGCGTCTGGCCGCCGTTGCCGATGCCGGCGTTGGCCACGATGATGTCCAACCGGCCGAGTTGTTCGACACCGCCGTCGACGGCGGCCTTCAGGGCGTCGTAGTCACGGACATCGACCTCCGCCGTCACGATCCTGCGATTGAGACCCTTGACCAGATCCGCCGTCTCGGCCAGGTCATCGGGCGTCGGCGCGGGAATGTCGTCATTGCTGCTGATGCGCTTGCACACATCGACAGCGATGATGTCGGCACCCTCCTGCGCCAACCGGACCGCGTGACTGCGGCCCTGGCCGCGCGCGGCACCGGTAATGAAAGCGACCTTGCCTTCGACTCTTCCAGCCATGAATACCCTCGTCTCCGGAGAACCCGATAACACGTCAGCACGTCGACCAAAATTTGATCGATCGATAAAACACTGTCGCAGCAGGGCCGCCTCGTGTCAACCAGCGACAGCGAGCGGTCAGCGCATTCCGATGCGGATGTTCTTGACTTGGAGGAATTCGTGCAGCCCCTCGAGCCCGCCCGTGCGGCCGAAACCGCTCTGCTTGTAGCCGCCGTAGGGCCCTTGCGGCGCCATGTCGCTGAACGTGTTGACCCAGACCGATCCCGCCTCCAATCGCCGGGCGACACCGTGCGCGCGAGCGAGGTCTCGGGTATGAACGAATGCGTTGAGGCCGAAGGAACTGTCGTTGGCGATCGACACCGCTTCGTCGGCGTCGCGGAATCTGATCACCGATACCACCGGTCCGAACGTCTCGATCTGGGCCAGCTCCGAAGCGTTGTCAACATCGCCGAACACTGTCGGCTCAATGTAATAGCCCGTCGCCAGTTCACCGCCGATGCGTCTGCCGCCGGTGAGCAGCTCCCCCGCCCCTTGACCCGCCGCATCGCCGATCGCCGCCAGGATCCGATCGACGGCGCTCTGAGCGATCACGGGCCCGAATGTGACGGTCGGGTCCAGGGGGTCACCGATCTTCGCCTCGGCAATCCTCGCGAGGAACGTGTCGGTGAATTCGTCATAGACCGCATCCTGCACCAGGATCCGGCTGGCGCAGGCGCAGCTCTGTCCGGACTGCATCAGCGGCCCCTGGTGAGCAGCCAGTGTCGCGGCGGCCTGCAGGTCGGCATCGTCGAAGACGATGTTGGCCGATTTACCACCCAACTCCGCCACAACCGGCGTGAGGTTTGTCGCGGCCGCGGCGATGACCTTACGAGCGGTCGCGCCGCCACCGGTGAAGTGGACCTTGCGGATGCCCGAGTGGCGGGCCAGTGCGTCGCCACCATCGGCGCCGGCGGGCACGACGTTGACCAGCCCGGGCGGCAGCCCCGCCGCCACGCAGAGTTCACCGAATCGGAGTGCCGCCAGGGGCGCAAGCTCAGAGGGCTTGAACACAACCGCGTTTCCGGCGGCCAGGGCTGGCGCCACACAGGAAGCTGCGACGGCCAGCGCACCGTTCCATGGGGCGATGACGGCGACGACGCCGTACGGCTCACGCTCGATGAGGTTGATGTCGAACGAACCGTTGACCGGCGTGCTCGAGCCGTGTGGTTTGTCGACGTAGCCGGCGAAATGACGCAGGAATCGCTCGAGAAGTACTGCCGTGCCGGCGAACGCGATTGGTACGGCATAGTCGTGGACGTTGAGTTCGGCGAGTTCGCCGAGATGCTCGTGAACCAGGTCCGCCAGATCGATGAGCAAGTCGCGGCGCCGGTCGACGGTCAACGACATCCAGGCGCGGTGCGCCTCCCAGCCGTTAGCGACTGCGCGATCGATATCCTGCGGGCCGGCCAGGGCGACAACGACATTTGGCTGCCCGGTCGCGGGATAGATGTGGTCGTGGGTGCCCGCCGAGGACTCGACGATCCGCTCGCCGCCGATCAGCAGCCCGGCAGGCGAGATCACGCTGTGCCTGTTTCGGTGCGCCACTCCTCGAGGACCCGTTGCTGCTGCTCATCGATGACAGCATTGAGATGCGACGCTTTCGGCCAGCCGTAGTACGCCGCGAAATGCAGTGCCAACTCCTCCATCTCGTCGAAGGAGACATCGCGGCTCTTCAACGCGGCATATACGTGGCTGATGATCGGTATCAACGTGTCCTGGAACGCCACGCACGCCACCGTGATCAGCCGGCGTTCCTTCATGCCAAGGCCGGGGCGCAGCCACATCTCACCGAAGACGAAATTCAAGATGCCAGCACCGGAATAGGGGTTGTCCCGGATCGGCGCATACGGAATGCAGTTGATGTCCTTGAACGACTGCTCGCCGACCAGCAGCCGGCCTTCCGGGCTGCTCGGCGTGATCAGTGGTAGCAACGGGTCCGGCGGTGGCGGACTCTGCCCGCGGTCCCGATGGATCCGCTCCCATTGCTCGTCGACGACCATGTTGAACAACGACGCCTTCGGCCATCCCGCGTACACCGCGAAATGCAGCACGGTTTCCCGCATTTCACCGATGGACACATCACCACTGTTGAGGGCGGCGTACACGTGGTCACGCAACGGTGCGTCGGCGTCGGCCGCTGCCACGCATGCCAGGGTGACGAACCGGCGATCCCGGCGGCTCAGCGCCGGGCGCGACCATATTTCGCCGTAGACGAAGTCGATCAGGCCGATGGCCGCCGGCGTGTCATCGTGCGGCGCAGGGAATGTCATCACTTCGGCGAATGACTGCCTGCCCCGCTCCCGTCGGTCGGTGTCAGTCATCGAATCGTGACCCCGGCGTCGACCTTGAGCTCGGTGCCGGTCACGTAGCGGGACTCGTCGGACACCAGATACAGCACGGCATTGCTGATATCGATCGCTTCGACCATCACGACCGGCAGTGCGTTCAGGAAGATCGGCACGAGGTCGGGGCGGCCCTCACCGAGCACCTGGTGTAGCGACTCGGGTCGCATGCCCGTCTCGACCCCGGTCGGGTGCACGGTATTGACCCGAACACTCACCGCGGCAAGCTCGTTGGCCAGCGCCCGGCTCAGCCCGACCACGCCGTGCTTGGCAGCCGTATAGGGAAGATGTAGCGGCGTTCCTTTCAACCCGGCCACCGAGCTGATGTTGACCAGACTCCCGCCGTGAGTGACCAGGTGCGGCAACGCCGCGGCGCAGGTGTTCCACGTGCCGATGAGGTTGACGTCCAACACCGTTCGCCACTGTTCGGGCGTCGTGGCGTCCCAGGCTCCCACCGTCAGCACACCCGCGTTGGATACCGCCGCGTCCAGGCCGCCGAGTCGCTCGACGCCATCGTCAACCGCGGCCGCCAAGGCGGCGGCGTCTCTGACGTCGACGACATGGCTGACCGCGCGGCGGCCGTGCTGCTCGACGAGCCGCGCCGTCTCGTCCAGTTCTTCTCGGGTTGCCAGCGGATACTCCACCTCCGGCAGCGATTCGCAGATGTCGACAAGAATCAGGTCGGCGCCTTCTTCGGCCAGCCGCACGGCATGACTGCGGCCCATTCCCCTGGCCGCCCCGGTGACCAGAACCCGCTTGCCCGCTGCCCGCCCCGTTGATTTCGTCATGACACTCCTAGAGCTTGTTGCAGAAGCCGGCGTCGACCGGGAAGGTCACCCCGGTGACGAATTTGGCTTCGTCGCTGACCAGATACGCGATCGCGGCGCTGATGTCCTCGGGTTCGAGCATGTCGATCGGCATCGGATTTTGCAGATGCGGTCCGCCGTCGGGGTAGTTCTCCAGAAAGGCGACCATCGCGGGATTGACGGCCATCATCGTGCGGACCGCCGTCGGATGAACCGTGTTGACCCGAATGCTTTCCGGGGCAAGGGCATTCGCCAACGTACGCATGAGCCCGACGACGCCATGTTTGGACGCCGCGTACCCCAGTCCCCCACCTTGCACGCCGCCGAATCCGCGCAGTCCCGCCGTCGAGCTGGTGAACACGATCGACCCCCCGCGCCCCCCGGCGATCAGGTGCGGGATCGCCGCCCTGGCCGTGTGGAAGGCGCCGAACAAGTTCACGTTGAGCACGTCGTTCCACTGCTGCAGCTCTTCGTCGATCGTCAGCTCGCGAAAGGACATGCTGGCGATGCCGGCGTTGGCGCACACGATGTCGAGGCGGCCGAACTGTTCGACGCCGGAGTCCAGCGCGGCTTTCAATCCGTGGAAGTCACGCACATCGGCGACCGCGGCAATCATCTTGCCGCCCTTGGCCTCAACGAGCTCCACGGTTTCGTCCAACTCGGCACGGCTGGCCATCGGATAACCGTTGGACTCGATATCGGCGCAGATGTCCACGCCGATGATGTTGGCGCCGTCTGCGGCCAGCCGAACCGCGTGGCTGCGGCCCTGTCCGCGCGCAACACCGGTGATGAACGCGACCTTGCCGTCAAGGTTCCCCATCAAGACTCCGCCTTCCCACACGGCAGTAACCGTGTTACTGCGGTAGAGTAACCGCGTTACCCGACGACGGCAAGGGCATTCGTGGACAGCGCTGAGACGACGACCGGCACCGCGGTCGGCATCCGCGACCGGATCCTCGACATCGTGATCGAGATCCTGGAAACCGAAGGGTACGAAGCCGTTCAACTGCGTGAAGTCGCACGGCGATCGCGCACATCGCTGTCCACGATCTACAAGCGCTATCCCACCCGGGACAGCATGATCCTTGCCGCGCTTGAATCCTGGATGGACGAACACCGGTACGCGCCGTTGGCACAGCAACACCACGAGCCCGGTGAATCGATCTACGACGGCTTGATGCGCGTGCTGGGCACCATCTTCGAGCCGTGGGAGCGGCATCCTGAAATGCTCAAGGCCTACTACCGTTCGCGCGCGGCCACCGGACGCGAAATCCTGCTGCACCGCGGCCTGGACATCGTCATCCCCGCCGCCATGGAGGTACTGGACGGCGTGGACGAGGACTTCGTCGACGATGTCGACACCGTATTGTCCAGCCTGGTCTACGGATTGTCCGGACGCTTCGCCGCAGGCGAGATCGCGATCACCGACATCCTGCCCACCATCGAACGAACGATCCGGCGGTTCACCGCCGGCTACGAGGCGACGCGCCGGTAATCAACCCCGTGGCGTTACCGTCTTGGCTATGGATTCCTTCACAGCACTGCTGGCACGTCAGGACGGCGATCAGATCACCGCTGCGATCGAGACTCTCGACGCGGCCGAACTGCCACCCGGCGACGTCACCATCCGGGTCGCCTATTCCAGCGTCAACTACAAGGACGCGCTGGCGCTGACTCCGAGGGGCGGGGTGGTCCGCCAGTATCCGATCGTCCCGGGCATCGACCTCACCGGTGAAGTCGTGGAATCCCATTCCCCCGAATTCGCGGTCGGGGACCAGGTTTTGGCGCATGGCTACGACATCGGCACCGGACACCACGGCGGCTACGCCGAGTACGTCCGGCTGCCCGCCCAACAGGTTGTCGCTCTCGGCGCGTTGACACCGCGAGAAGGTGCGGCGATCGGCACCGCCGGATTCACCGCCGCGATGAGCGTCGAGGCACTGATCGCGCACGGCATCACTCCGGAGGACGGCCCGATCGTGGTGACCGGCGCAACCGGAGGCGTCGGATCCGTCAGCATCGACATCCTCGCCTCGGCTGGATACGACGTGGTGGCATCCACCGGCAAGGCGGAAGCAGGAGAACACCTCAAGGCACTGGGCGCCACCGACGTCATCGGCCGGCTGCCCGAGGATCCCGACGCCAAGCCGCGCGCGCTGGGCAAGACGCGGTGGGGCGGTGCGGTCGACTGCGTCGGCGGGGCCACGCTCGCCGATGTCATCAGCACCCTGAAATACGGCGGGGCCGTGGCAGCCAGCGGCTTGACGGGCGGCCCGGGCCTCAGCACCACCGTGATGCCCTTCATCCTGCGCGGTGTGTCCCTGCTGGGCATCGACTCGGTGCAGCTGCCGATCGGCCCGCGCCGGGCGCTGTGGGAGCGCCTCGGCGGTGACCTGAAACCCCGTCACCTGGACGACGTCACCCACGAGGTCGACGTCAAGGACGTCGTCGCGGTCATCGACCAGGTGCGCGCCGGGAAGTACTCCGGGCGCGCGGTGGTGCGGGTCGCCGGCGGCTTCTAACCCGATAAGCACAGTTAGTCCACCAACAACGAAAGCGGGCCGCCGGCACTGAGACCGGCGACCCGCTTTTCGTGTGAACTGTTAAGCAGCGCCCAGAGTCTTCTGCAGGTCGGGCTTCATCGCCTGAAGCTCGCGACCCCAGTAGGCCCAGTTGTGGGTGCCGTTGTCGGGGAAGTTGAACACACCGTTCTTACCGCCCGCGGCGAGGTAGTTGTCGCGGAAGGTGATGTTGGTGCGAATGGTCAGGCCCTCGAGGAAGGTGGCCGGCAGGTCGCCGCCGCCCAGCTCGTTGGGCTGGCCGTTACCGCAGTAGATCCAGATGCGGGTGCCGTTGGCGACGATCTTGGGGATCTGCACCATCGGATCGTTGCGGATCCAGCCGCTGTTCGGGTCCTGCGTCGGGCCCCACATGTCGTTGGCCTTGAAGCCACCCGCGTCACCCATGGACAGGTTGATCAGGAACGGCCACTGACCCTCGGAGGGGTTCAGGAAGCCGGACATCGAACCGGCGTAGACGAACTGGTTGGGGTGGTAGACCGACAGGATCAGCGAGGCCGAGCCGGCCATCGACAGACCAATCGCGGCGCTGCCGGTGGGCTTGACGTCCCGATTCGCGGCCAGCCACTGCGGCAGCTCGGAGGTCAGGAAGGTCTCCCACTTGTAGGTTTGGCAACCGGTCTTGCCGCACGCCGGCGAGTACCAGTCTGCGTAGAAGCTGGACTGGCCACCGACCGGCATGATGATCGACAGACCGGAGTTGTAGTACCACTCGAACGCCTGGGTGTTGATGTCCCAGCCATTGAAGTCGTCCTGCGCACGCAGGCCGTCGAGCAGGTAGACGGCAGGAGAGTTGGCGCCGCCGCTCTGGAACTGGATCTTGATGTCGTGGCCCATCGAGGGCGACGGAACCATCAGATACTCCACGGGCAGGCCGGGGCGCGAGAACGCGCCCGCTGTTGCGGATCCCCCGACCAGGCCGATCAGGCCCGGAAGCGTCGCCGCCACGATCGCGGCGACCGCGAATCGGCGCGAGAACGAGCGCACCTTGTTAGACAAGGACTTCACAAATCCACCCAGCTTTCTATGACCCCGTTACTCGGATTGCAGCCTTGAGTAAAACATGTCGTCTTGAACCTGTGAAAGTCCGCCACGTTACACATTCGTGATTCGGCCCTTGCCACCGGGCCAAACAAAAACTAATGTCACTTTTAGTTTTCCGCATGCCCGTATCTCGACGCCGATCTCGGGAGATTCCATGGAATCCTTCACTCACCTGCGCAAAGGCACCACTCCACGGCGAGTCCACGCCGACCTGGACGGCCTCAAAGACGACGAGTTGGGCCGCGGTGGATTCACCGGCCGGACCGCCAATATCTACCGGCGCAACGATCCGACCACATTTCGGGCCAGCGGCCCGTTACGGCCGCTCGACGTGCTTTCCAGTGAGCTCAAACCGAGCGATCTGACCGACGCCGCCGGTGCGCCGCTGCTGCTGTTCAGCAACCCGGACTGCCGCATCTCGCTGAGCAGGCGGGAGGCGGAGATGCCGTTCTACGTGCGCTATATCGACGGCGACCTGCTGTGCTTCGTCCACCAGGGCACCGGACGCCTGGAGACCGAGTTCGGCCCACTGTCCTACCGCACCGGCGACTGGATTTACATCCCGAAGGCCTGCACGTGGCGGCAGATCCCAGACCCGGCAGCGAGCACCTGGCTGATCATCGAGGCCACCGACGAGTTCCGGGTGCCACCCGCGGGCCCGCTCGGCCGGCACTGGCCCTTCGACCCGTCGCAGGCCGTCATCCCCGACCCGGTGGCCATCGACGACGGCGACGGTCCGCACAACGACGGTGAATATGAGGTACGGCTGTATCACCGGCCGATCGACGGCGTCGAGATGACGACCCTGATCTATCGGCACAATCCGATCGACGTCGAGGGCTGGCGTGGCGACAACTATGCGTTCACGTTCAATATCGACGACTACAACGTCATCACCTCCGATAGCGTGCATCTGCCGCCGATGGTTCACCTGTTCATGGAGGCGACGGGCGTCTACGTCTGCAACTTCCTACCCAAGCCGGCCGAATCGGTGCCCGGCACCGAACGCACGCCGTGGTATCACCGCAACGTCGACTTCGACGAGATCGCGTTCTTCCACGGCGGCTCCCTCTACGGCATCCCGATGCCGCCGGGGCTGATCAGCCATGCACCGCAGGGTGTGCACCACGGCGCGCCGGAGAAGGCTCGCGAACGGGCCCGACGCAAATTCGACGAGTTCGACAAGGTGGACTGGAAGGTGATCGCCATCGACACCCGCAGGCGTCTGGTTCCGTCACCGGAAGTCCTTGCCAACGATCTGGGGCAACACTGATGGTCACTCCGGTCAAGCGCGCCTACGAGCGCATCCCGTATCTGATTGCCTACCAGAATAATTCGGCCGTCCGCGACGTCTACGGCGGGGTCGCGGAGCTCGTGGTGCTGGAGAGCTACCTGCTCAAACCGACGACGCGAGCGGACACCGTGCTGGTGTTCATGCACCCGATCGGCGGTGGCGCCTATCTGCCGATGATCAACGCACTGGCGCGTGCCGGTCATCACGTCATCTACTGCAACAGCCGCTTCCGCGGCACCGACTCCGCGCTGCTGATGGAGAAGGTGGTCGAGGATCTCGGCGAGTGCATCAACGACGCCAAGAACCGGCTGGGCTACTCCAAGGTGGTCCTGGCGGGCTGGAGCGGCGGCGGCTCGCTGTCGGTGTTCTACCAGCAGCAGGCGCAGAACCCGACGATCACCGCCAGCCCGTCCGGTGACGGCCCCGATCTGACCACGCTCGGGCTGCTGCCCGCCGACGGCATCATGCTGCTGGCCGCGCACATCAGCAGGCACGGCACCATGACCGAGTGGATGGACGCCTCGATCCTCGACGAGAGCGACCCGAGCAAGCGGGATCCCGAACTCGACCTGTACAACCCGGACAACCCCAACCAGCCGCCCTACTCCCCGGAGTTCCTGGAGCGCTATCACGAGGCGCAGGTCGCCAGGAACCGGCGGATCACCAAGTGGGTCAAGGAAAAACTCGCCGAGCTGAAGGCCGCAGGCAGGCCCGATGACGAGTTCTCCTTCGTCGTGCACGGCACGATGGCCGACCCGCGTTGGCTGGACCCGACCGTCGACCCGAACGAGCGTGCACCCGGCACCTGCTACCTGGGCGATCCGCAGGTGGTCAACATGAGCCCCGTCGGGCTGGCACGTTTCTGCACGCTGCGCAGCTGGCTGTCACAGTGGAGCTATGACGATGCGAACGGTGACGCCGTGAAGGCCGGCCCGGACATCGCGGTGCCCGCGCTGGTGATCGGCAACCTGGCCGATGACGCCTGCACGCCCAGCCACACCCGGCGGTTGTTTCAGGCGATCGGGCATCCTGACAAGGAGATGCACGAGATCCCTGGCGCCAACCACTACTACTCCGGGCCGGACCAGCGCGAGACGCTGGGCCAAGCGGTCGCGATCGTCACGGACTGGCTGGTGCGGCACGACTTCGCGAAGGCGGATTGATGGCTCCGACCGGTCCATTGGATGGCATTCGCGTCATCGAGGTCGGCACGCTGATCTCGGGACCGTTCGCGGGCCGGCTGCTTGGCGACATGGGTGCCGAGGTGATCAAGATCGAGCCGCCGGGCGCGCCGGACCCGTTGCGCACCTGGGGGCAGGCCGAGCTGGACGGCCACCACTTCTTCTGGACCGTGCACGCGCGCAACAAGAAGGCCGTCACCCTCAACCTGCGCGAAGCCCGCGGCCGCGACCTGTTCCTCGACCTGGTCGAGCACTCCGATGTCATCGTCGAGAACTTCCGGCCCGGCACCCTGGAGAAGTGGGGCCTGGGTTACGACGTTCTGCGCGAACGCAATCGGGGCATCATCCTGGTCCGGGTGTCCGGCTACGGGCAGACCGGGCCGGAAGCGAAGAAGGCCGGATACGCCTCGGTCGCCGAAGCCGCCAGCGGGCTGCGCCACATGAACGGGTTCCCCGGCGGTCCCCCGCCGCGGCTGGCCTTGTCGCTGGGTGACAGCCTCGCCGGGATGTTCGCCGCACAGGGTGCACTGGCTGCGCTGTACCGGCGCACCGTCACCGGTGAGGGTCAGATCGTCGACGCGGCGCTGACCGAATCCTGTTTGGCAGTGCAGGAGTCGACGATCCCGGACTACGACATCGGTGGTGTGGTCCGCGGGCCGTCGGGCACCCGGCTGGACGGCATCGCACCGTCCAATATCTACCGCAGCGCCGATCGCAGCTGGGTCGTCATCGCCGCCAACCAGGACACCGTGTTTCGCCGGTTGTGCGCGGCCATGGGCCAGCCCGAGCTCGCCGACGACGACCGGTTCGTCAATCACGTTGCCCGCGGCCGTAATCAGGACGAGCTCGACAAGATCATCGGCGACTGGGCGGCGGCCCGCGAACCTGCCGACATCATCAGCACGCTGAGCGAGGCCGGTGTCATCAGCGGTCCGATCAACACCGTGGCCGAGGTCGTCACCGACCCGCAGTTGGTGTCGCGCGGCATGATCGCCGATCACTGGGACGAGCGGATCGGCCGAAACGTCAAGGGCCCCGGCGTGGTCCCGGTGCTATCCGAGTCGCCGGGAACCATCCGGTCGGCGGGCTCTTCGCGACCCGGTCAGCACAACACCGAGATCTACGCCGATCTGCTGGGCCTGCCAGCAGATGAAATCGCCGACCTCGAATCCAAGGGGGTGCTGTGAGCGAGCTACCCACACACGTCACGATCCGCGATGTCGCCCTGCGCGACGGCCTGCAGATCGAAGAGCCAATTCCGTTGTCGGCCAAGCTGGAACTGCTGGCCGCCATCGCCGCCACCGGAGTCCGCGAAGTGGAGGCGACGGCGTTCGTCTCCCCGTCGAAGGTTCCCGCGCTGGCCGATGCGCCGGAGTTCGCGGCCCGGTTGGCCGACTACCCCGACATCGAATTCTCCGCGCTGGTGGCCAGCCCGAACGGGGCCAAGCGGGCCATCGCGGCCGGTCTGTATTCGCTCGAATACGTGGTGTCCGCCGCCGACGCGCACAGCCGGGCCAACGTCGGACGCAGTAGCGCGGAAGCCACCGCGCAGATCGCCGAGATCGTGGCGATCGCCCACGACTCCGGTGTCAGCGTCGAGGTGATCATCGCCACCGCGTGGGACTGCCCGTTCGACGGCCCGACTCCGGCCCAGCGGGTGCTCGACATCGTCGACGCCGCATGTGAATCCGGTGCTGATCGGCTGGCGATCGCCGACACCATCGGCACCACCACTCCCGGGCGGGTCACCTCGCTGATGAACCAGGTGAAACCCCTCATCGATGACCTGCCGCTGGGCGCTCATTTCCACAACACCCGCGGCTCCGGGCTGGCCAGCGCGTACGCCGCGGTGGCCGCCGGAGTGACGCGGCTCGACTCATCGGTCGGCGGCCTGGGCGGTTGCCCGTTCGCGCCCGGCGCCAGCGGCAATATCGCCACCGAAGACCTGGTGTACCTGTTGCGCGACAGTGGGATTGGCGTCGACGTCGATCTGGAAGCCGCGATCCGCGCCGCAGCCGTCGCACGCTCGGTGATCGGTCACGATCTGCCAAGCGCGCTGCTGCGGGCCGGTGACCGGATCCTGAACTGAGCCGAGGGGTTTCATGGACTCGACCCGCGTGGATCGGTGGTTGTGGGCGGTCCGGCTGACGAAGACCCGACCCGATGCCGCCGCGGCATGCCGGGGTGGGCATGTCCGAATCAACGACCGAGTGGCCAAACCCGCAACGACGGTGTCACCCGGTGACGAGGTGCGTGCCCGGGTCGGCGACACAACGCGGATCGTCGAGGTCGTTCGGGTCATCCAGAAGCGGGTTGGCGCAGCCGATGCCGTGACGTGTTACCTGGACCGGACACCCGCGCCGCCACCGACGTCGGCGGTGCCGGTAGCGGCCCGCGATCGCGGCGCGGGCCGTCCGACCAAACGCGAGCGCCGCGCCCTGGACAAGTGGCGCGCGAGTCAGTGGTGAGCCGCCGGCCCTACTTCGTCAACGTGAACTGGCAGACGTCGGTATAGCCGTCGCGGAAAAGGTCCGCGCAGCCGGTCAGGTACCGGATATAGCGGTCGTAGACCTCTTCGGACTGAAGCGCGATCGCCTCATCCCGACGCGACTCGAGTGCCGCGGCCCAGAGGTCGAGGGTTTTGGCGTAGTGCGGCTGCAGCGATTGGACGAGACCGGTTGTGAAGCCTGCCTTTCCGGAGAGTTCCTCAACCAGGTCGGCTGTCGGCAGGTGGCCGCCGGGGAAGATCTCCACCGAGAGGAACTTGAAGAACCTCAACAGGCTCATCGTGATGGGCAGTCCCATGGCCTCCATGTGGGCCCGCCGGATTTGCATGATGCTGTGCAGCATCATCACGCCGTCGGCGGGCAATGCGTTGTAGCCGAAGTCGAAGAACGCGTCGTACCGATCCGCGCCGAAGTGTTCGAAGGCACCGATCGACACGATGCGGTCCACCGGTTCGGTGAACTGCTCCCAGCCCTGTAGCAGCACGCGGCGGCTGCGCTTGGTATCCATCTGCGCGAAGCTTCGCTCCACATGTGCCTGCTGATTGCGGCTCAGCGTCAGCCCGACGACGTTGACGTCATATTTCTCGATCGCCCGGCGCATCGTGGCGCCCCACCCGCAGCCGACGTCGAGCAATGTCATTCCGGGCTGCAGGCCCAGTTTGCCCAACGACAAGTCGATCTTCGCGAGCTGCGCTTCCTGCAGCGTCATGTCGTCGCGTTCGAAATACGCGCAGCTGTAGGTCTGCGTCGGGTCGAGAAACAGTTGGAAGAAGTCGTCCGAGAGATCGTAGTGCGACTGGACGTCCTCGAAGTGCGGCTTCAAGGGGGCTGTGTAGCTGATGGCATGTGACAAGGAAACGGCCTTTGACGTTGGGGCTTCTTATGCGCGCAGCTCCATTTGCTCAAGAGCCTCCCCGACCATCGATAGTTTACGGTCCCAAGTTGAGAAACGTTGCCAGGAATGCCGCACCACGCCGTTGAGGCAGGTCAAGACGAAATCCTGGTGGCCATGACACTCTTGCCAACCGCCCGAACAAAAAGTAACGTCAGGTTTAGTTTTCTCACCGGCGAGCACGGGGGCAACCATGGAACCGTCCAGCCGTCCGGGCAAAGCGGACGGAGCCGGTGACGGCTCGCGCGCACTGAGTTCCAAGGGTCGCCAGACCCGCCAGGCCATCGAAGACGCGGCCCGCAAGCTGTTCGCCGAGCGGGGCTTCCACGGCACCACGCTGGTCGACATCACCTCGGCAGCCGGCAGGTCACCGGCGGTGTTCTACCGCTACTACAACGACAAAGAAGACTTGCTGGCCGCGCTGGCCGATTCGTTCCTGCATGACGTCGTGTTGCCGTCAGGCCTGCGGCTGCATCTGGCCGCATCCCCGGACGACACCAGATTCTTCGTCACCGTCGTCACCGCCTACTGGGAGATGTTCAAGCAGAGCATCGGGGTCATGGTCGCGGTGGATCAACTCGCCGCAACCGAGCCACGCTTCGCCGCCCTGCAGAATCAGTTCCGCCAGTTCGGCATCGACATCGTCGCCGCATCGGTGCTACGCGCCCAGGATCATGGCTACGCGGCCGGCCTGCAACCCGAGCACACCGCATTGGCGATCGCGCTGCTGTTCGAGCAATTCACCACCGTGTGCCTGCGCCCCGACAGCACCGGCCTCGGCCTGCGGCTGTCGGACAGCGACGCCATCACGACCCTGTCCACCATCTGGAAGAAAACGCTCTACGGCTTCTGACAAGCAAGGAGATCAACGTGGATTTCACTCTGCCCGAACACCTTCCGCCACTGCTGGCGGAGATGGACGCGTTCATCGAGGCCGAGATCAAACCGCTCGAGCGCGAGCACATGCAGTACTTCGACCAGCGTCGCGAGTTCGCCCGCACAGACGTCGAGAATGGTGGTATCCCGCGCCGGGAATGGGAGGACCTGCTCGACGAGATGCGCCGCCGTGCCGACAAGGCGGGCTGGCTGCGCTACGGGCTGCCGTCGAAGTTCGGCGGCCGCGACGGCACCAATGTGGACATGGCCGTCATCCGGGAGCACTTGGCCCACAAGGGCCTTGGACTGCACAACGACCTTCAGGACGAGTCGTCGATCGTTGGGAACTTCCCGCAGGTCATCATGATGGACCGGTTCGGCACCGACGACCAGAAGAGCGAATGGATCGAGGCGATGCTGACCGGTAAGCGGTCGATGGCGTTCGGTCTCACCGAACCCGACCACGGCTCGGACGCCACCTGGCTGGAGACCCGCGCCGAGCGTGACGGGGACGACTGGGTGATCAACGGAGCCAAGCGCTGGAACACCGGCGTCCACCGGGCCACCCACGATCTGGTGTTCGCCCGCACCTCCGGTGAGCCCGGCCAGGCCCGCGGCATCACCGCCTTCCTCGTCCCCTGCGACGCCAAGGGCTTCGAGGTGCCGTTCTACTGGTGGACGTTCAACATGCCCACCGACCACGGTGAAGTCGAGCTGCACGACGTGCGGGTACCCGCCGACGCGGTGCTGGGTGAACTCGATCATGGACTGGAAGTGGCCCAGACGTTCCTGCACGAGAACAGGATTCGACAGGCGGCCAGCAGCCTCGGTGCCGCCCAGCACTGTATCGATCGCGCAGTGGAGTACGCGGGTAAGCGGGTGACGTTCGGCAAGCCGCTGTCGGTCAACCAGGCGGTGCAATGGCCGCTGGTCGAGCTGCAGACCGAGGCGCAGATGGTTCGACTGCTGGTCCGCTACGCAGCCTGGGAGCTCGACCGCAACCATCACCTCGAGGTGTCCGACAAGGTGTCGATGGCCAACTACCGCGCTAATCGGCTGGTGTGTGAGGCCGCCGACCGGGCCATGCAGGTGCACGGCGGCATCGGCTACAGCCGTCACGAGCCCTTCGAGCACATCTATCGCCACCACCGCCGCTACCGGATCACCGAGGGAGCCGAGGAGATTCAGATGCGCCGGGTGGCCCAACGGATGTTCAAGTTCGGCAAGCCGGCCCGCTGACGTGGCCACCGAGACGCTATCCGCCAATTTGGCCGGGGTGCTGGGCCCCATCCTCGGTTCGGCCACCGAGATCGACAACCTGCGCGCGCTGACCGGCGGCGCCAGCCGCACCACGTGGGCCTTCGACGCGGTGACCGGCTCCCAGCGGCGTGCGCTGATCCTGCGCACCGGTCCGCCTGACGATGTGCACGCCGGCATGGAGTTGGAGGCCGCCGTGCAAAAGGCCGCCGCCGCGGCAGGCGCCCCGGTGCCCGACGTCCTGATAGCGTCGGATTCCGTTGAAACACTGGGCAACCCGTTTCTGATCTGCGGCGAGATCGCGGGTGAGACCATCGTCCGGCGCATTCAGCGCCAGCTCGACGATGATGGCCGGGCCACGCTGCTGCGCCAGTGCGCCCAGGCACTCGCCGCGATCCATCGCGCGGCGCCCGACGCCCCTGGCCTTGCCAAGCAGGACGACCTCGTCGAGTGGCGACAGCGCCTCGACGAAATGGCCGACACCACAGCGACATTCGAGTGGGCGTTTCGGTGGCTGACCGAGCATCGGCCGCCGGCGTCACCCCTGCATCTGGTGCACGGTGACTTCCGGATGGGCAACCTGATCGTCGACGGCTCAGATCTTGCGGCGGTGTTGGACTGGGAGTTGGTCCACATCGGCGAGATCTATGAAGACCTCGCCTGGTTCTGCATCCGGGCCTGGCGTTTCGGCGCCCCGGCCGGCATGGCCGCCGGTGGTCTGGGCAGCATCGACGACTTCGTCGCGGCTTACGAGGACGCCGGCGGCGCCACCGTCGACCGCGCAGCCCTGCGCTGGTGGCTGGTCGTGGCCACCCTGCGCTGGGGGGTGATCTGCCGGTTCCAGGCCGAACGCCACCTGAGCGGCCAAACCCGCTCGGTCGAACTCGCCGCGATCGGGCGCCGGGTCTGCGAAACCGAGTGGGATCTCCTCGACCTGCTGGAGGGGGCGTCATGACCGGACTGAACGGCCGGCCCACCGCCGCCGAACTGGTCGCCGCCGTCGCCGAATTCCTCGAGGGCGACGTCCGGGCCACCACCACTGGATCGGTCAACTTCCACGCCCTCGTCGCCGCCAACGTGTTGCGCACCGTCGAGCGCGAGCTGCTCGACCAGACCGCCGCCGAACCGTTGGCCGCACTGGAGCAGCTCGGCTATCCCGACGAAGACGCCCTGGCCGCCGCGATCCGCGCCGGCGACCTCGACGACCGCGCGGGCGACATCATGGGCAGCTTGCGAGCCCTGGTCCGCCACCGCCTGGCCATCGCCCACCCCGGATACGACCAACCCGAAGAAGGGACGCGCTGATGCCCACGCATGCCCAGATCATCGACACCGCCGACCAGCTGTTCGCCGCCATCGCAGACGGCGACGCCGACGCGGTCACAGCACTGTGGTCCGACGACGTCACGGTGTGGCACACAGGCGACGAGCGCGACAACGACAAGGCACGCGCCCTCAAAGTCATCCGCTGGTACGTCGGTGCCACCACCGATCGACGCTACGAAGTACTCGACCGGCAGGTGTTCGATGGCGGTTTCGTGCAACAGCACATCCTGCACTGCACCAACCTTGGCGGTGAACAACTCGCCCTGCGGGTATGCCTGGTCGTGAAAATCGGAGACGACGGCCTCATCCGGCGGATCGACGAATACCTCGATCCCGCCGACCTGGCGCCGCTACTGTCCTGAGCGGAGGAAAACCCATGGCGCCCCTGCAGGCACTGCTCGACGAGCCCGGAAACTGGCAATTGGTGTCCGCCCAGTCCTCGGTGCGGTTCAAGAACAAGACCTTCTGGGGCCTGGCCACTGTCACCGGCGAATTCACCGAGGTGCGCGGTGCCGGCCAGATCACCGCGAACGGCGCGGTCTCCGGCGGGCTCGTCATCGGGGCGGCGTCGCTGAAGACCGGTATCAGGAAACGCGACGACCACCTGCGCTCGGCAGATTTCTTCGACGTCGAGAATCATCCGGTGATCCGCGTCGAGGTGACCGGACTCGAGCCCACTGGCGCGAACACCACCACGGTGCACGCCACCCTGACCGTGCGGGGCACCACCGAGCCACTGTCGTTGTCGGCCGCCGTCGACCAGCTGGGCGACGGCACCGTCCACCTCAGGACGCAGACGACGATCGACCGCACGAAACTTGGTGTCAGCGGCAATATGGCAGGCATGATGCCGGCGACCACCACGCTGCTCGCCGACGTCGTCTTCACCAAGGTCGATTAGAACCTGCCGAACGCCCTAGGCGGCAGGGGTTTTCGCAGTAGCATCGGCGGCGTGTCTCGCCCTGGTGCACAGCCCCTGCACGTTCTCGTGTACAGCAGCAATGCCCGCACCAGGGAACAGGTGCGCCTGGCGCTGGGCAAGCGTGTTCACCCCGAACTGCCCGAGTTGAGCTATACGGACGTCGCCACCGGCCCCATGGTGATCCAGCTGATGGACGCGGGTGGATTCGATCTGGTGATCCTCGACGGTGAGGCGGCACCCGTCGGCGGCATGGGCATTGCCAAACAGCTCAAAGACGAGATCGACGACTGCCCGCCGGTGCTGGTCCTGACCGGCCGGCCCGACGACGCGTGGCTGGCCAACTGGTCGCGCGCGGAGGCCGCGGTGCCGCATCCGATCGACCCGATCCGACTTGGCGATGCGGTCGTTGGTTTGCTGCGCGCTCCAGTGCAGTGAATTAAACGCCAAATACGCTGTCGCCCTTGCCCTCTCGTGAGGAGATGGGCCGCGTTCAGCTCTGCAAGCCATCCTAACGAAATCGCGACAGCAGGTCTCAAGATCGCTAGGCTGTGTCTTAGCTCACATCTCCAGCCCAAGCGAGGAGTGACACAGCCCTATGAATCTCTACACACCCATTTTGGTGTTGGGGGTGATCGCGGCGGGGTTCGCGATTGTGTCGGTGGTGATCGG
>NZ_VBSB01000011.1 GCF_013337765.1 Mycolicibacterium sphagni | reverse complement strand
CGTGCCAAGGAGCTCGAACACACACGACTGCCGACGACAGCAGACCGGCGGCGAATCTTCCTAGGCCACACGGTCAATGAGATGTCATCTAACCCATTGACACCGGCGAAGACGGTGCGACGGCGTCATCCGAAGCTGCCACCGGAGGATGCACGTGGTCATCTTGTAGATGCTGTGTCGAGCGCGCGCGATCGGATGGTGGTGACCTGGTTGGCCGACGGCGGTTTCCGCATCGGCGAATTGTGCGGTCTGCACTTGATAGATCTCCATCTGCGTGAAGGCGCTGGCTGCGGGCAATGCCGGTCGCGGCATGTCCATATCTGTCACCGGGAGACCAACCCGAACGGGGCGCGAGCGAAAACCAAGCACCCGTGGCGAATTGACGGAGGCACCGTGCACGGTGGATTGATCCGGCGTGCCAGTCCGGCCATGGTGCACGCCTATTTCGAGTACCTGACGACCGAATACCCCTCGGATGTGGAGCACGGAATGTTGTTGGTGCAGTTGCACGGAGCCAATCGGGGCGAGCCATTAGCGGCGGCTGCGGTGCGGGGGATGCTGGCACGTGCCAGCAAGCGGGCTGATGTGGGAAAGGTTCGGCCGCATGCGTTTCGGCACCAGTTCGCCACCGATGTGCTCGAGGCGTCGGGCGGCAACAGCATTATTGCGCGTGATGCCGGCGGTTGGGCATCGGCGACGACGGTCGAGCAGGTGTACGGCCACGCCGACATCGACGACCCGACCTTTTCGGCGGCTCTGGACCATGTGTGGGGCCGGACAAAATGATCCCGTTGACCCTGGTACCCGACGAGAGCGAAAGCCGGGCCGCGCGTGACCGTTTGGAGCTACTGACTGCCCTGATCTCGGCGCCGGGGTTCGATCCGCTCTATCGGGACGACGTGATTGTCATCCCGCGCGATCATCTGGTCTATGGGTGGGGGTGTGCGGTCGCCAATTGTGAGCGGCCCCGCCGCAGCCACAGTGCGCGGGTATGTGAACGCCACCATCAGGAGTGGCTGCAGGCTCAGGCTTCGGGTGTCACGTTGGGTGTGTTCGTTGCCGCCGCGCAGCCGTTGACGGCGCGCTTGGGTGCCGGCCTGGAGATGTGTCGAATCTGCAATGATCGGGCTGTTTTTCACCGCGACACGCGGTTGTGCAAGCGCCACTATCAGTCCTGGTGGCGCCGCTTCACCGCGGACGGGGACGCGGATTTCGATCACTGGCTGCAGGCCCAACATTCCTACCCGAGCTACGGGGTTTGTCGGTGCATGGTGTGCTCGGACCCGGCAGCCAGTCCGTTGGGGTTGTGCCAGCAACACGGCGACCGCTACAAACAGGCCGGTAAACCCGGCGGTGCGCGGTTGCCCGACAGTTGGGCGTTGAGTCTGGAGCCCAAAGGTTTGCCGGTACCGGTGTCCTACGACGACCCCATCCTCTTTGGCCAATGGTGTGCGCAGGCTAACCCGGTCTACCGGTCCGGGGTGATCAACCTGATCGGGTTGGCTCCGATGCTCAAGGCCGAATTCCAATGGGGCTTGCACGCGCACTGCCAGGACCGCGATCCCACGGCGTGGGAGGTCTTCGAAATTCAGCGGCTGGTGAACGTCTGCCGGCGGCTAGGTTGTGTGTCGTTGGCCGATCACGACGGGCAGCGATGGACCGACGTCGATGGGAAATCGGTTCTGGACGCCCGTATTTCGCAGATCGGCCGCGAAATCATCGACTCGTTGCGGATGGTGTATTACAGTCCGGCCGATACCCGGGAGGCCGGATTCATCGAGACCCATCATTTCGGCCGACGCTTCCCGGTGTTGCGCAGCAAGTTCGATTTGACCACTGTTCCGCAACGCTGGCTGCGCGATCTGCTGTGGGACCATTTGGCCGAACTGCTGCGATCGGAACGGCCGCCCCGCAGCCGCGGCCCGCTCGACGCGTTGCGCCGCGGGGCCGTGGAACTCGGCGCCTACCTGGAACTCAACGCTGCACAGGGAGGTCACGTCCCGGCGCTGCTGACAGCGCAGGATGCGCAGGGCTTCGTCGCCGATCAGCGTCATCGCGAGCAGCATGGCCTGGTATCGCTGGGCATGGTGCGCCAAGACGGCAAACCCTCGATCGTCACCAACGTGACCCGCCGGCTGGTCTTCAACGCCATCCGCAAATTGCTGTACCGCGCACTGGAATCCGGCCGCGCCGCCGAGATTGAACTCAAGCGCGATTTTATCGTCGAATTCCCGGCCGGTGGCCCTGACCCGAAGACATCCCGCAGTCCGTTCAGCGACGACGTCGCGCAGGCCCTCGCCGATGACACGAATCTCGCGGCGTTCGCGGCTACCTACGATCCTCACGATCGGGGTCTGCGCGATGTGTGGGAAGCCATTGTGGTCACGGGCCGGCGCTGCGGGGAGGTTCTCACGCTGCGGTTGGACTGCATCGGGCGGTATGGGCAGCTGCCGATGCTCTGGCACGACCAGACCAAGGTCGGCAACTACAACGAAGGGATCCGCATCCCCGAACCACTCTTCGTGCGAATCGAAGAACGCCGCACCAAAACGATTGCCAGGTTCGAACGCCGCCACGGCCGCCTGCCCACCCCGGCGGAGCGATCGGTGATGGCGCTGTTTCCCTCCAACGTGCGCAATCGCGCCGAAACCCGCTCGATCTCCTACGGATTCTTCAGCCGTAGCTTCAAGGAATGGGTGGCTGAGTTGGCCCTGCCTCGGACCGTTGCGCACCAGGCTCGCCATACGCTGGCCACCAACCTGCTGCGGGCCGGGGCGAGCCTGGCGCACATCCGCCGGTATCTGGGCCAGGTCAGTGACCGCATGGCTGAGCATTACGTCACTGTGGCCCACTCCGATTTGGAGGACATCCTGGCGTGCGTGTGGGTCACCGGACCGGCCACTGCCAACCCCGGTGAAATGCTGTCCGACGAGCGACCGTTGACCCGCGAGCACGCGATGGCGATTGCCGTCGACCTGTCCCGACGCAGCACACCGGCCGAAGGTGGGTTCTGCACCTTCCAGCCGGTGGTCAATGGTGCGGCCTGCCCCTGGAACCTGGACTGCCACAATTGCGACAAATTTGTTCTGTCGGGCGCGGATCTGCTGTATTGGCGTAGAAAGCAACAGCAATGGCGCTCGATCGCTGAGCGTGCACCCGACGAAGCGACCGCCAACTATCTGCACGACGTCTTCGAACCGACCGCCCGGGCCATCGCCGGACTGGAACGCGCACTAGCTGGCCTTGGCCTGCTTGACGAGGCCCTCAGCCTCGATCTGCGCCGCCCGCAGGACTACTTCCACCGGGTGTGGAGTACGAACTTTCCGGTCGCTGACCTCACCACCCTTGATGGCGCTGACGATCCTGACGGGCAGGAGATCGCCTAACTATGGCAGGCCCCACATCGAGTCGCACCGCGGCCGCGCTACAGTCCCGCCGCACCGCGGCCGCCGCCATGGTCGAGCGTGTGCACGATGCGCTGCGACACATGAAACGCGAACAAATGGACATCACCGCCGCGGCCGTGGCGCGACGCGCAAACGTATCGCGCACATTCCTCTACCAAAATGCGGCAGCACGCCAAGCCGTCGCTGAGGCCATCGCCGAGACGACCGATCGCCATGCACGAGCACAATCCGAGAGAGACAAGCAAACGGCGGCGACATGGCGTGAACGCGCACTCAACGCCGAAGAACAACTCACGTGTCTGAACCGTGAAATCATTAAACAGCGCAACACCATTGGTGACCTCCTCGGCAAAATCCGTGACCTCGAAGCTGACCTACCCGAAGACGGCGTGCAACGGCTGATCACCGAGCGCACCACCCTCAAGCGCCAAATCCAAGACCTCACCCACGAAAAGAACCGACTCAACGAGCGACTCCACGCAGCGCGCGACAACAATCGATTCCTGGATAACCGAATCGCTGACCTCGAGGCTCAACTCATCGACCGATCCGTTGTGCGGGACAACGCTTGACCACCCGTCGATGCGACCAACTCCGGAAATTGGTCTATCGAGGAAGTCGCTGTTCTAATTGGGCCCTAGCCGTGGTCCTCAATGATCAGGGCGACCACTTCGCTGAGATGGGATGAATCGGAGTTCCGTTCTGGCTACGTTGCCAAACGCGTTGTGCTCGATGGAAAGCCCCCCACCGGCCCGGTTCAACGCAAATCGCCGCTACAGCGATGGCTGCATCGCAGGCTCTCGACGTCAGGCATGCATTGCCCGAGGGCATCGTTAATTGATTGAGACAGTCTGTGAGCTTCGCAGCCATATCTGGGTGCGTGCCGGTTTCATCGGTAATTTGGTTCGGTGGTGCTCACGCGAGGAATTGTTCAACTGCCTGTAGTGCGTGATCCTGGTAGCCCAGATTGCCCAATGCGGGATAGATGTACTCCTGGTTGGTGACCGGACCGGTCAGCGTCTTGGCGTGGCTCGCGTAGAACAGCCCAGTTTTGAGTTCGGGATTGGTCAGGGCTTTGACCATCCGTTCGCCGCCCGCAGGCAAAGGATGTGCGAGACCGAATAACGGTGCGACGTACGGAAACACGAACCGCGCGCCGAGCGTGCGTGCGAGCAATCCGCTGTGGTCGAGTGCGCCGGTACCGCTGGTATTGCCGGGGCTCATCGTTAGGAGGCGCAGATTCGGATGGCGGCGTGCTGATGCGGCCATCCAGGCGGCTCCGAGGAACTTTACGTATGCATAGGCGTGCAATGGGTTTCGCGTGCGCCCTTCGAAGAAGGACCCGTCGATTACGGCCGCGTATTCATCAACGGAGTGCTGCTGGAATGCAGGCCGCGGGATTCGTAGCGCGGGTACGCCGCGGGCGGCTTCGCTGCCGGCCAGCACCCCGGTATTGAGGAGTGCTCCCGAGTCAATCAGCGCTGCCAAGAGCGCGGCGTGGCCGCCGATATTATCGGCGAAGATTCTGGTCATGCCTGTATCGGTCCGTTGAAACGGCATGTTGCCTCCGGTGCCTCCGGCGTTGAGCAGGACACCATGGAGAGGATTATCGAGGGCCTGGACCAGGCGCTGTGCAGATTCCGGGTTCGCAGCGTCGAAATCGACGGTGATGAATCGTGTGTAGCCGGTCAGAGCTTGCAGCTCCGATCGTGCTCGCTGCGCCTTGACGCGGTTGCGGCAGGCCAGGTAAATCGCCGAATAGTTGCCGTGCACCGCCAGTTGGCGGGCTGATTCACGGCCGATTCCAGAGTTGGCGCCTGTGATAAGTACTGCGTTTTGCATACTGGTTCCTTAACGGCTGATGGATGGCGAGACCAGACTACGCACCAACTGTACTTATTAGTACATAGTCCTGCGATGGTCCGCGCACCGAATCGAGACTGCTCCAAAGGCAAGCTCCCATCAGGCGCTCGCGGGGCAGCCGGAGCGTGACAGTCGCCGATGGAAGGTGCGGCTTGCTGTTTGCGATGCTGCCGCGTCGACGAATGCCCACGATGCCATCGAGCTGGACTCTCAATCGAAACGTCCTATCGGACGGGATTTTCCCGGCACTACGTCCACGGACGGGATCGGCATCTCGAGCACTGACTTCTGAATCTGTGACGTCGAGGTCACCGAAATCAACTGCACCGCTTTAACTTCCACAAAAACTCGGTTACCGCATCACTGATCGTTATATACCGAAGTCAAGCTGTGTCATAGTTGAGCTAGTTCAGCTGGATTCCAACCCACGCATCGACGATGCCGGGGTGTATGGCTTACTGCTGTGCGTCTATGAACGCGGCTAGTTGGGTGAGGTTGGGGCCGGTGGCTTCGGGGGTTGTGGGTAGGCGTTCGGTTGGGGCGTTGGTTCGATTTACCCAGAATGTGCGGTAGCCGAATGTGCTGGCGCCGGCTGAGTCCCAGCCGCCGTGTGCGCTGAAGGCGATTTGTGTGCGCGGAAGCCCGAATGCATCAACTCCCATCTGGTATGCGCGGGGGTCGGGTTTGAATGCTTGGACGCGGTCGGTGCTTAGGTGTGGGTCGAACACCCCTTCGAGTTCGGCGTTCGTGACCCAGGAGTCGAGCATGGTGGTGGTGGCGTCGGACAGGAACGCGAGGTGTAGTCCGCTCTCTTTGAGCGCGTGCAGCGCGGCCGGGGCTTCTGGCCAGGGTGTCAGTTGGAGCCATGAGTTCATCAGCTGTTCGCGACCGGCGGGGCTGAGTTGCAGACCGGACTGCTGTACGGCGAATTCGAGTGCGTCTTGGGTGATCGTCCAGAAGTTGGTGTACGTGCCTGTCAAGGTGCGTAGCCAGGTGTATTCGAATTGCCGGGTACGCCAGGTGTCGATCAATGTGGTTCCCGTGCCGGGAAATACGTCCTCGGCGGCGGCATCGACCGCGCGGCGGTCGAACACGGTGAAAGCGTCGAATGCAACAGCCCGAATGGGACCGGGTGGGCTGGGAGCAGCCGTGGCGAACGACGCTTGGCTTACGCCCAGGCCTGCTGCGGCCGCGAGCCCGAGGAGGCCCCGGCGTGATACGGGGGCCTTCATGCGCCGTCGGCAAGTGGTAGCCGCACCTCGAAGCGCGCTCCGTTGTCGAGGTTGTGCGCCGAGAGGGTGCCGCGGTGGGCCTGTACAAGGCCCGCGGCGATGGCCAGTCCCAGACCTGAGCCGCTTGGCAGCGATGAATCTGCCCGCGGCACACGGCCGTTCGAGCCGCGGTAGGCGACGTCGAACACTCTGGCTAGATCCGCCTCATCAATGCCGACACCGGTGTCGTCGACGCGGGCCCAGGCGCCGTCGGCGTCGCGGCCCAGCGTCAGTTCGACGCGTCCGCCTTCGGGGGTGTGGGCGATGGCGTTGGCCACCAGGTTGGAAAGCACCCGCACCAGCGCCCGGTCGCTGCCGATCACCCGGACAGGTTCAGCCGGCAGCTGGGCCGCCAACTGCACCCCGGCGCGCTCTGCGGCGATCCGGTGCGCAGCCAATACATCATCGACGACTTCGTCGAGTGCGACGGCGTCGTGCGCCGGTTGCACTGCGCCGGCATTGATCTTCGACATCTCGAAAAGGTCATCGACCATCTCGGACAACCGAATCGATTCCTGTTCAATGTGTTTGGCGTGGGCACGCACCTCTGCGGTATCCACAACACCGTCGGAGATCGCTTCGGATACCGCGCGGATGCCCGCCAGCGGGGTGCGCAGGTCGTGGCTGACGAACGCCACCAGCCGGCGCCGGGACTGTTCAGCGGCGCGTTCGGATGCGCGAATCTCCTGCTCCCACACGGTGCGGCGGGCTTGGTAGCGGGCCAACATGACCGCAGCTGGAATGGTCACCACCGCGACGATCACCAATACCACCGCAATCCGTTCGAAGGTCTCGGTGATCATGAAACCGCTGGCTCCCAAGACCCCGGTGAAGGTGGCCAGGGTGGGAATCAGCACGAGCGCCACCATGCTGACCGCCAGTGACCAGGATCGGGCGAGCCGGATGAGCACGGCGCCGGTGATCACCACCGGCACCGAGCAGGCCAATGCCCAGCCGATGATTTCCCACAGATCAGTCGCCTGCATGATCTCCTCCCCACATGTAGCCGCGACCCCACACCGTCTGAATCCGGTGTGCGTCACCGAGTTTGGCGCGCAGGCGTTTGATGTGCACCGTCACTGTCGACAGATCGCCGAAGTCCCACTGCCACACCAGTTTCAGCAGCTGCTCACGCGAGTAGACGGTGTCTGGATGGGTGAGCAGGAAGACAATCAGATCGAATTCGCGGTTGGTCAGGCTCACCGCGGCACCGTTGACGGTCACCGCGTGCGCGGCGGTCGATATCTGCAGCGCGCCGGTGGTGATCTCCAGCGGTTCAACGACCGCGCGCGCCGGCGTGCGGCGCAGCACGGAACGAACACGGAGCGCGAGTTCACGCGGACTGAACGGTTTGGTGAGATAGTCATCGGCACCGGCCTCCAGACCGGCGATCCGGTCGTCCTCCTCGCCGAGCGCGGTCAACAGGATCACCGGCAGTCCGTACCCGTCGCCGCGGCGCATGCTGCGGCACAGCGTCAGCCCGTCCGGTCCGGGCATCATCACGTCCAGCACCGCCATGTCGATGTGCTGCGAATCCAGCAGCGTCAATGCCTCGTGGCCGTCGCGTGCAGTACTGACGTCGTGGCCGTCGCGCTCCAGATACCGGCGCACGACATCCCGCACGATCGGATCGTCGTCGGCGATCAAAACCCTCGTCACACCAGACAGCGTAGTCGGCCGATAGCCCGTTACCTGGCCCCTACCAGCACCTATGTCACGAATTCGTCATCATTGCACCCTGGCGAGGGCGCCCGCTGCGCCTTACGGTCGGGTTATGTCCAGCACTGCGATCACAGTGATCCTGCCCTGTTTAAACGAGGCGGAGTCACTGCCCGCGATCCTGGCCGCCCTACCCGACGGGTACCGCGCGCTGGTGGTCGACAACAACAGCACCGACGGCACCGCAGCGGTGGCGCGGGCGCACGGCGCCGAGGTAGTCACCGAATGTCAACCCGGCTACGGCGCCGCGGTCCACGCCGGGGTGCTGGCGGCGCGGACACCCACCATCGCGGTGCTCGACGCCGACGGGTCCTTGGACCCGCGGTCGTTGCCATACCTGGTTGAGGCTGTGGATCGCGGTGCCGATCTGGCCGTCGGGCGGCGCCGCGCGGTGCCCGGACTGCGGTGGCCGTGGCACGCCCGGCTGGGCACCGCAGTGATCTGCTGGCGGCTACGGAGGAAGTATCGCCTTGCGGTGCACGATATCGCGCCGATGCGGGTGGCGCGCCGCGACGCGCTTGTGGAACTTGACGTGCGCGACCGGCGGTGCGGGTATCCGCTGGAACTGTTGGTGCGCGCCGCGCAGGTCGGTTGGCAGGTGGCCGAAAGCGATGTTAGCTACGGCCCGCGCACCGGCGGCCGATCGAAGGTGAGCGGCTCATTGCGCGGCAGTTTCCATGCTGCACTGGATTTTTGGCGAGTCCTCTCATGACGATTCCGGTGACCGTCCTGGTAATGGCCAAGGCGCCGGTACCCGGGCTGGCCAAGACGAGATTGGCGCCCGATCTGGGGGTTGGCGGTGCAGCCGACGTCGCGGCCGCGGCACTGCTGGACACGCTGGATGCGGTCGCGGCCGCACCCGTGGCCTCGCGCGTGGTGGCCATGACGGGAGACGTGGGCGCGGCGCGGGCGGCCGCAGAAATTCGGGAACGGCTCGCCACGTTCACCGTGATACCGCAGCGCGGACAAGATTTCGGTGACCGGTTGGCCAACGCCCACCACGACGCAGCCGCCGCCGGCTACCCCGTGGTGCAGATCGGCATGGACACCCCGCAGATCAGCGCGACACTGCTCGCCGACTGCGCCCGCCGTCTGCTGCGCACGGACGCGGTGCTAGGGCCGGCCAGCGATGGTGGTTGGTGGTTGCTCGGGCTGCGCAACATACTTGGCGCCGATTGCTTGCGCACCGTACCGATGTCGCAACCTGATACGGGTGCGCTGACGTTGCACGCGCTGGCGTCAGCCGGACTGTCCGTGGGCCTGGTGACCAAGCTGACTGACGTGGACGTCGTCGATGACATCGCCGCCGTGCAGCGTGTGTGCTCGGCCGATAGCCGATTCCGGCGGCTGACCGCCGCGATCGAGGCGTGACATGTTCGGGAACCTCTATGAGCGTGCCCTGGTAGGTGAGCGGTGCTGGATCCGGCATGACGACGGCACTCGCCAGCGGTTGCCGGTACACAACTGGCTGGGCGGTCGCCGTGCGGACCGGCAGTTCGACCGGGCGGTGCTGGCCCTGTGCCACGGGCCGACCATCGACTTGGGCTGCGGCCCGGGCCGATTGGTAGCCGATCTCATCCGGCGCGGTGTGCCAGCCCTGGGCGTGGACCAGTCCGCCACCGCCGTGGAACTCGCGCGGCGCAGCGGCGCCCCGGCATTGCGCCGCGATGTGTTCGACCCGCTCCCCGGCACCGGCCGGTGGCAGACGGTACTGCTGGCCGACGGCAACGTCGGGCTCGGTGGTGACCCGATCCGGGTGCTGCGCCGCGCCGCCGACCTGCTCCGGCGCGGCGGATCGTGCATCGCCGAATTCGACTCGGCCCCATGCGGAGTCAAGACGCAGTGGGTGCGGCTGGAATCGTCGCGGACGGTCGGACCGTGGTTCCGGTGGGCCACGGTGGGGGTGGACAGCGCGGAACGCGTCGCCGGTGACGCCGGCCTGACGGTACTGGACATGCATCCGGTCGGCGACCGGATGCTCGCCAGTCTGGCCCAGCGATGAATGCGTCGGGACTGCGTAGCACCGCGGTGACCGCGCGGGTCGGCATGATGCTCGGCATCGCCGTCGGCGTGTGCTTCCTGACCGGTCTGGTCAGTCACCTCATCCAGCATCCGCAACCCTGGTTCTACTGGCCCGCGCACCCGGCGTGGCTGTACCGGGTGACCCAGGGACTCCATGTCGCTTCGGGTATCGCCGCTATCCCGCTGACGGTCGTAAAGCTGTGGTCGGTGTGGCCCAAGCTGTTTGAACGCCCGATTATCGGTGGCCTCACGCGGCAGCTGGAGCGCCTGTCGATCCTGGTGCTCGTCGGGGCGATCTTGTTCGAGCTGTCCACCGGGTTGTTGAACATTGCGCAGTGGTACGTGTTCCGATTCTTCTTCACCACAACGCATTACGCAGTGGCCTACCTCGCGGCGGGCGCGGTACTAGTGCACCTCGCGGTCAAGCTGCCGGTGATCCGATGCGCTCTCGGCGAACCGCTCGACGAACTGTCCACCGCCGCGGTCGGCCCGACCCGGCGCACGGTACTGCGCGGCACCGGATTGGCGGTCGCGGCAGCGACCGTGGCCACGGCCGGCCAGACCGTACCGTGGCTGCGCCGGATGTCGGTTCTCGCGCCGCGCTCCGGCCAAGGGCCACAAGGTATTCCGGTGAACCGAACCGCGGTTGCAGCTGGCGTGCTGCAGACCGCGGCCTCACCGCAGTACCGCTTGACGGTGACCAACGGTGCGCTCAGCCGCGCCTTTTCGGTGTCCGAGCTGAACGCCCTGCCGCAGCAGACCTTCCATCTGCCGATCGCCTGCGTCGAGGGTTGGAGCGCCGACGCCGCATGGACCGGTGTGGTGCTGGCGGACCTGATCGCCATGGTCGGAGGGTCCCGCGACGCCGATGTGCGGATGGTGTCATTGGAGCCACCCGGGCCGTATTCGCGCACCGTGCTCCCGGCCGGGCATGCTCACGACGGCCAGACCCTGATCGCGCTGAAACTCAACGGCGACACGCTACATCCCGATCACGGCTATCCGTGCCGGCTCATTGCACCGTCGCGGCCCGGAGTGCTGCAGACCAAATGGCTGTCCCGGATCGAGGTGCTGCCATGAGGGTGCTGCTGTTCATGTCCGGTCTGGCCCTTGCCGGTTACGGCGCGGTCCTGGTGTCGGAGAACCCACCGGTGATCATCATGCGCATCGTGGTCTGGGCGTTGGTGGCGGTGGCGCTCCATGATGTGGTGTTCGCGCCACTGTGCGCGGCGATGGGTCTTTCGTCTCGCCGGGTGCTGCCGACGGTGTGGCAGGCACCCGGCGCGGTGGCCGCGTTGTGCACGGTGGTGCTGGTGCTGCTCGCCATCCCGGTGTTCGACAAACCCGGGGCGTCTCTGGACAACGCCACCGTTCTCGATCGGGATTACCATGCTGGACTGTGGATTTCGATCGCGGTGGTGTGGGCGTGTGTGCCCGGTTATCTGGTGGGTCGGCGGTTTCTACCAGTTCGTCATAATCAGGTGGTTGAGAGCAAGAGCGCCGACGACGTTGGCGACCAGCCACCAGCGTCGTGATCGCGCCGGCAGCAGGGCGCCCGCGGCGGTCAGCCAGACGGTGAACGGCAGCCAGATCCGTTCGGTCTCAGCCTTGCTCAGCATGCTCAGGTCCGCGCACATGATGGCTACCAACGAAGCCAGCACCAGCAGGTGCAGGCCGCTGCGCCGCCGCAGCGCGGCTCGGTTGAAGGCGAGGCTCAGCCCGGCGACGCTGCCGAGCCCGATGGCGCACACCACTGATGCCAGGTTGGCCCACGACCAGTACTGGAACGGCCGGTTCGTGGCGATACCCTGCCAATACCGTTGCTGCACCAAGATGTAACCGTCGATCCACCAGAATCCCGTGGCAGCGAACGCGCCGACCACCGCCAGCGTGGCGCCGACCGCGGGCAGCAGCACTCGGGTCACCACGCGCCGGCTAGGTGCGGTGCAGAGCACCGCGACCGCCGGTATCGCCATCAAGCCGAGGCCGTAGTTGAGGAAGATGCCCCAACCCAGCAGGAGCCCCGCGCCGGCGCCGGTGAGCGCGGGGCGCCGGTTGCGGGTGGCCAGTGCGAGCAGGGTGATACCCCACGCGGCGACGCCCGCGTAGTAGGCATCGGCTGAGACGGCGATCCAGATGGCGGTCGGTGCGACCGCGACGAACGGGGCGGCCGCACGGGCGGTGGTCTCATCGCACAGCGTGCGCAGCGTCACGACGATGGCCGCGGCGGCACTGGACCCGATCACCAGGCACCACAGCCCCGCCCACGCGCCCCCGCCCAGCCCCACACGATCCAGCCACACAAACGTCAACAGCGCTGCCGGTGGATGGCCGGAGACGTGGGTGATCCACGAGTGTGGCTGGAAGTCAAGGATTCTGGAGGAGAAGGTACGCAGCGCCTCGGGAATGTCGGTGACACTGGGAACCTGGCGCAGATATTCGTTAGGGGCGGTCAGGCGTCCGGCGAAACCGACCTGCCAGCCGTCGACCATCGACAGTGCGAACGCCCAGCCGCACGACACAGCCCACGCCGTGAGGGGCACCGCTCGCCACGGCAGCCGCGCGGCCACGGCCTGTCCCCACAGAACTGCCGCCAGCGCGATCAGCACCGCCGGCACTGTGCCCCAGCCGATGTGCGCGTTCCACCAACCGAAGATCGGAGCGGCCTGCGCGAAAGCGCGGATCTGCGCAGGTGTGCTGTTGATCAACGGGATAACACCGTCGAGGTGCATGCGCGGCACCATGAATGCCGCGACGACAAGCACCAGGCCGGCGATGGCTGCCGTCACTGTCCTACGACCGATATTCACGAGTCCCAGCCTAAAAGCACACGCAGAGATCAAGTGGTGACGATTTCATGAACCCGCGACCGCGGCGCCATCGCACACGCGTGATTCGAGGATCCAGCACACATCGACGTCGGTGTCGGGCGCATCGTTGCGAGCCCTCCCCAGCAGGGTTTGGAGAGTCAACTGCAACGTGATCAGTTCGCTGATCTGTTCCTGCACGGCGGCCAGTCGTTGCGCCAGGAGCTCGTTGACTCGAGCGCATGGTGCGAGACCTCGATCATGCAGGTCGAGGACGTCACGCACGTGGGTCAGCGTCAACCCTGCGCCCTGTGCCGACCGGATGAAACGCAACCTGCCGACGACGTCCGGCGTGTAGTCGCGATAGCCGTTGGCCAGGCGCTGAGGCGGCGCAAGCAGCCGCTGCGTTTCGTAGAACCGCAGCGTTCTTGCCGGGACCCCGCTGAGGTGGGCGACTTCACTGATGCGCATGGGTGTGCGTGTCCTCCTTGACCTTCCACCGCAGGAGAATGTTCATGATGGGTTGGGGGACCGGAGCACGTCCAGTCCCGGAACGTCGAAAGGGCTGATTCCTCAATGGATCCCATCGAGATGATGAAGTGTTGCGAGATGATTGTTGGCGCGATGATGGACGACCCATGCTACCCGCCGCCTCCTCCACCGCCGGGGATGTGAGCGCATTCATGCGTACCGCTGTCTGGAAGACGAATTCGAAAGGCAGGCAGTACTTTTCATGACATACACAGATGCCAGACCGGCGCCGCAGGTAGAACTGCTGGTCATTGCCGGTTGCCCGCATCGGACTCTCACGGAGGCCCTCGTGCGGGTAATGCTCGACCAGCTCGGCCTGGGCCACATTGCCGTGCGCACCTCGGTGATCGACACCCCCGCCGAAGCCCTCCGGCTGGGGTTCAGCGGATCGCCGACCATCCTGATCGACGGCATCGACCCGTGGCTCCCGAGGCGGCCACAACCTGCCATAGCGTGCCGGCTCTACCCGACAACCGACGGGCTGCCCGATCGCCAGGAATTGGCCGCTGCCCTGCACGCTGCCGCTGTGACAACACCGCGTCGTCAATCACCGCAGACCGCGTGAAGGCGGGGGCATATGTCCACGGGAGCGCCGTTAACCGTGGGACTGGATATAGGCCAAAAGTCCGAGCACGTCGTCGGGCATCAGCCGACCGATCGCGCCACTGGAGTAGACAGCGGTGAGCACTGTGCCATCAGGAGCGAGCACGAATCCGGTTGACTCGAGATAGACCGGGTCCGAGTTGGTGTAAGCCCCGACGGCGGCGGACACGGCTGCGGCGTCCGCGCTGTGCCCGATCGGGAAACCCAACCGCCGCTTCTCGATCAGCGCAGCGGTGGTGGCCTCATCATCGACCGATAGCGCGACTACCCGCGCATCGACTTCCTCGAGCGCGCCCTGCGCCCGACTGAACGCGGCGAGCTGGGCGTTGCAATACGGGCACCAGGACCCTCGATAGATCAAGACGATCCCGTAGGAACCAGCGAGATCGCCCGGCAGCGACAGCGTTCCGCCGCCGACGGCCGATAACTTCAGCTCCGGAAACAGCTGTCCATTTTGCAAAGTGGGCACGTTGGGCTCCGATCGTTATTTGTACTGACTAGTACACTATGGAGTATCCAAACTGTACCGTCAAGTACATTACGAATACAGTAATCCTCAACTCACCACGTACCCACATCTCCCTAGGCGACGCGTCGGCGATCCTGCCGACTGGGCGACCACCCCCTTCAAGCGCGTGTCGTCGAGTGCGCGTTGTCGCGCCGATGTCGATCGCCGGCTGTGTAATCGAGTGGCGGGTAATCGATCTCGATGTGGAGCGTCGGAATCGGATTAGCTTCCGATGCTGCGGGTCTCGGCGACCGGCAATTCCATCGGCAGCGCCGGAGTCTGGATGGGCCGCGTCGGCACGGGCACCGCGGTCCGGCGCGTAGGCGACTCACGCAGCCAGTAGGCTGACGAGATTAGTGCGTGGCGTCCGGTTGGGTGCGCGCAGTTGTCCTCGACGGTCTTTGTCGTGGCGCCGGCTGTAGGGTCGCTGCCAGTGCCGTGTCCAGCGCATGCCGCAGGGGTGCGACGTCATTGTGGACGTCTGCCAGGAGCATTCCGCCTTGATAGGCGGCGAGCAGGCCTGCGGCCGAACGGGTGGGGTCGGCCTCGGGACGCAGTCCACCACGGTCGGCAATGCGTCCCAGTGCGTTGGCGATGGCTTGCTCCCAGCGGGCAAACCCGGCCTTGAGCGCTGCGCGTGCCAGGCCGTGGTCAGTGCTATCGAGCTCGTAGATCAGGGAGCCGATCGGGCAGCGGATGGGGTCAATGGAGGACGCGTGCTCCCGGACGGCGTTCGCGCACCATGTGCGCAGATCGTCGGCCGTGCTGACGGTGTCGAACGAGGGCTCGACAGAAGCCAGGACACGTTCGACCTGAAAACCGACGACGTCTGCCACCAGGTCCGCCTTGTCGGCGAAGAAATGGTAGAGCTGGCTGCGGCCGGCGCCAGCGGCGCTGCCGATCTGATCAAGAGTCGTCGCGCGCACCCCTTGACGGGCGAACAGCACGCATGCCGCCTCGAGGATGCGGGTCACCGTCGCACGGCCACGGTCCGTCGACGGTGCGGTGATCATCGAGCAACCGTACCAAGCGATCCGATAAATGTACTGTACAGTACAGAGTGTTGCCGCTTTAGTGCGGTGTGGGCCGCGTCCGAAGGAGAACACCGTGGGTATTGATGTGGGGGACAGGTTCCCTGTCGACATCGCCATCGAAGGCCGCGAAGGGCCTATCTCGATCGCGCAACTGATCGGCACCGGTCCTGCTGTCCTGGCGTTTCACCGGCTGTGGTGTCCGTTCTGTCAGCAAGCCGCCCGCGACCTTGAAAGCGTGAAAGCCGAATTCGACGCCATCGGCGCGCGTGTTGCCATCGTTTACCGCGACGACGTCGAGACGGTATGTGATTCATGCGCACAGCGCGGCATCACCCTCGACTGTCTCAGCGATCCCGAGCGTGAACTCGAACGCGCCGCTGAAGTTGAGCGCTTCTCCGTCGGTCGATACGCAGCGTTCGCCCCGAAACGGCTTGTTCGGGTGTTGCGTTCCGGAAGTCGTATCAGTCGGCCCTCGTTGGAAATTCTGCAGGGGCGAGGCACTTTCGTCATCGACAGCGATGCGCGCATTGTGTACGTCCACCGCAGTACCACAGCGGCGGACATCGCTCCTGTCGACCAGATCCTGACCGCCGCGCGGCAGGCGGCACAACATGCGGGTCGCCGCGGGAAATCAGACTGAAGGCACGGTGCGAACCCCGTCCGCGAAGGTAGTCATAGTTCCGTCACAATTTGACGAATGATTGTGCACTACCGTGCTTTTGGAGGCATCAACGCGAAAATCGGCGACACGGTGCAGTGACCGGTTCGCGTGCCGTCGACGTCGACGTCGACGGCCGATGTTAGACGTTCATTGGTTCACAACGGACAAGGAGTTGCGATGAAGACGGTACTTGCTGGTTTGGGAATGGCGGCGTTCACGGTGCTCATGCTCGCACAGGCGCCTGCGGCTTCCGCGGCCGCCGCCGATGGCGTCATCAATGATCTGCGCGCCGAGGGATATCTCGTGCAACTCAACCAGACGCCGACGGCCTCGTTGACGGCATGTTCGGTTAACGGTGTGCGCAAACTCGACGGCGGCACGCCCACCGCGCTGGTCGACGTCGTCTGCCCGGACGGCTGCTGAACGGTCACCGTCAACCTGAAAATCGCTCGCTTGATCTCGGCGGCAGAAGCAGACGGAGGCATCCTATGAAGGCTATCGAATTGACCGCTTTGGACGGTTTCGACAGCCTGCGATTATCGGAGGTTGACAAGCCCAGCCCGGCACCCGGCGAAGTATTGATCAAGGTCCGCGCGGCGGGGATCAACTACGCCGAACTGGAACAGACCACCGGGCGCTACCCGTTGCAGCGACCGCTGCCGGCAGTGCTGGGGTTCGAGGCCGCCGGCGAAGTCGTGGAACTCGGCTCGGGCGTCGAGGATTTGACCATCGGTGACACGATCGCCGCCCCGGTGCTCAGCGGTGGATACGCTGAATTCGCCACAGCAAGAGCAGATTCGGCGCTTCGAATTCCCGAAGGAATCGACTTCGCCCAGGCCACCAGCATTGTTGTGCAAGGGCTGTCGGCGTGGGCACTGCTCAAACTTGCCGCCAAACCAACACCCTCTGACACTGTGCTGATCCAGGCCGCCGCGGGCGGTGTCGGGCTGTATCTGGTCCAGCTCGCCAAGGCTTTGGGGGTGGGACAAGTCATCGCGTTGGCCAGTACGGCAGAAAAACGTGACCTCGTCACCGAACTCGGTGCCGACGTGGCCATCGACTACACCCAGCAAGGCTGGGGCAAGAAGGTCCTGGAGCGCACCGACGGTCGGGGCGTTGACGTCGTAATGGAGATGGCTTCCGGCGAGACCGGCAAGGCGAGCTTTGCCCTGCTCGCCCCATTTGGTCGCGTCGTAATGTTCGGCGCCAAGAATGCGCACGACTCATTGCAGCCTGAACAGGTTCGCCAGCTCATTCACAACAATCAGACTGTGGTTGGTTTCAATTTCCCGTCGCTCAGGCCGGACGATCTGCGCCCGCTCGTGCCCGAATTGCTCAACCTGATCAGCCAAGGACGGGTGAGGATCATCGCCGACACGTCGTACCCGCTGGCGGAGGCCAAGGAAGCGTTCCATGCCATCGCTTCGCGCCAGACCATCGGGAAAGTGGTCCTGGTGCCCTGACGGCTGCCGATCGCATGCGGGACACGACAGCCGGCAGGCTAGCTGTGGTGATGACGTCGATAATGGCGCGCCGCCCGCATGCGGTTGGCGCAGATGTTCTGGGTGCAAAACTTCCGTCGCGCGTCTGCAGCGACGAAAAGCATACTGCACGTGGGGTTTTGGCAACACCGCAGGCGTGTCTGCGAGGGGCTGGAGAGTAGGTCGATCAGGCTGTCCGCAGCGGCGGCGAGCGCCAGTTGGTGCCGCTGGTCGCCGATGGGGTGATACGTCGTTGTCGTTGCCCATCCGGTCTTCGTGTGCACGAGTTGGCGGGTGCACGTCACGCTGGCGGCAATCCCGTTCACCAGGTCCAGGGCCGCGATGTCCGGTGATGTGCCGGCCAGGTGTCCATCGAGGATCGTGCGGACGGCGTGGCGTAGTTCGACAGTGGGCGCGAGTGGGGGCGCTGGTGCGCCGTCCGGCACGCGATCGTGCTGCAGGTCCCACCAGAGTCGGCATCTGGTTTCGTCGGAAAGCAGGTCCGTCGCAGGGCTCGTGGAGGTGATGATCGTGTCGGCCAAGTCGACCGCGAGCGGCTCGTCTGCCAGCGGAAAACCGAGAGTTTGAGCGCTGTCGAGTCTTGACCAGCCGCCCATCGCTATAACGGTAGCACGGTATTGACACCGTTACGTCCGATGGGGTAGAAACTAACGGCAACTGATTTTAGTAACCGTTAGTAACTGAGAGGAAGTGCGATGGAATCGTTAGAACTGTTGCGACGGGCCGACGGCCGTTTGGCGGGGTTGGTAGCGACGCTGGCAGTGTCGGATCTGGACCGTCCCAGCCCGTGCAGCGGATGGTCGGTGCGGTCGATGCTGAGCCACACGATCGCCTCGATTGATGCATTCGCCGCGGCCGTTGACGGTTTGGGCGGCCCGACCGAGGCGGAGCTCTTCAGCGGATCGGACATTCTCGGTTCGGACTGGGTCGCCGTTGTCGAGCGGTCGATCAAACGTTCTCAGCAGGCGTGGGCGACGGTGACCGATTGGGACATGCCCGTCGCCACCGTGCTCGGGTCGATGCCGGCCGCTCAAGCCATCGGCATCATCACGTATTCGACACTAATTCATAGCTGGGATCTCGCGGTGGCCATCGACCAACCGGTCGAATTCGACGTCTCCGAGGCGGCTCTGGCCGAGGCCGTCGGATCTCAGCTGGTTCCGGCGCTACAACCTCAAGGCATGTTCGGCCCGGAGGTTGAAGTGGGGACCGATGCCAGCCCCACTGAGCGCGTGGTGGCCTTTTCGGGTCGTAACCCGCTCTGAGGTGCCGGCATGATTACGTGTCAGCACTTCGTAAGATCTGACGCGGGATTTCGGCGGTAGTGTGACATCGTGTCACTGAACAACGGTTTGCTGCGGCCGCTGACCGGGATAGCCTGTGCCGCAACAGGACTCGGTATCAGTGAAATCCTGGCCGTACTATTCGGGCCGGCGGCTGACCCTGTGACTGCGGTGGGTGCCGAAATTATCGAATTGACACCCGGGTCGGTCAAAGAATGGGCGATCCAGACATTCGGTACGGCGGACAAACTGTTTCTAGTGGTGGCGGTCATTCTGACTGTCGCTGCTATCGCGGCGTTCGCGGGAATATCTGAAGCTCGACGCCGACCGGTCGGAAGCGCCGTGATCACGGCCGGTGGTGTACTCGGGGCGCAGCGATATTACTGCGCCCCGAGGCCACACCGGTCGACTTCATTCCCACCGCGATCGGGGTCGCCGTCGCGGTCATCGCGCTACGGATGTTGACCACCCGGCAGACGACCCGGGGCTCCACGTCAACAGTCGACAACACCGACACGAGTCGCCGGATGTGGCTGACCGCGCTCGGGCTTCTGGGGCTCGGCGCCGCCGGCGCGAGTTCGGGAATCCTGCTATCGCGGCGGGCACACTCGGTGGCCGGCGAAAGAGCCGTCACCGCCACGCCGAGCGCCGCGGTACGGGCTCCGCTGGTGCCGACCGAGGTGCAGCCGCCCGGCGTAGCACTACCGACATTCATCACCCCCACCACTGATTTCTATCGGATCGACACCGCCCTGGTGGTACCACAGCTCAGTCGTGCTGATTGGCGACTGCGCGTCCATGGCATGGTGAATCGCGAAATCATCTACATGTTCGACGATTTGCGCGCATTCCCACTTGTGGAGAAGGCGGTCACGCTTACCTGCGTGTCCAACCCGGTGGGCGGGGATCTCATCTCAACGGCCATGTGGACCGGCTACCGCGTGCGTGATCTGCTGGCGGCAGCCGGAATTCACCCCGATGCGGACATGGTGCTATCGACCTCCATCGACGGGTTCACCGCGGGCACGCCGGTTGAGGCACTCACCGATGGTCGAGACTCACTTCTGGCGGTCGGGATGAACGGCGAACCCTTGCCGATCAACCATGGTTACCCCGCACGGCTCGTGGTTCCGGGGCTGTACGGCTACGTCTCGGCCACCAAGTGGGTCGTCGAACTGGAATTGACCCGCTTCGACAAGGCTCAGGCGTTCTGGACTGGACTCGGCTGGTCGGCACATGGCCCGATCAAAACCCAGTCACGCATTGATATTCCGCGAAACGGCCAGCGGATCCGTTCGGGCCCCACCACTTTCGGTGGGGTCGCGTGGGCGCAGGGCAGAGGAATCCGGGCGGTCGAGGTCCGTATCGACGACGGCGACTGGCGCCCAGCACGTCTCGGGGCCAGCTATTCGAACGATACCTGGCGGCTATGGAGCTACCAGTGGGACGCAGCCTCCGAAGGCACCCACACCATCACCGCGCGCGCCACCGATAACACCGGCGCGGTTCAAACATCAGAGGAAGCTCCGCCGTCGCCCGACGGCGCCACTGGCCTACCTACCATAACGTTCGAGGTGTCATGAGAGTGTTGCTCACCGGCGCAGCCGGATTCATCGGTTCTCGTGTTTGGACGGCGCTAGCCGCCGCCGGCCACGATGTCGTGGCGATCGACTCGATGCTCTACGCTGCGCACGGCTCGGGTGCGCACCCGCCCGACGGATGCCGGATCAACGATGTGCGTGATCCCGACGCGCTGTCGGTTCTGCTCAAAGGCATTGATGTCGTGTGTCACCAGGCCGCCGTTGTCGGGGCTGGCATCAACGCGGCGGACGCGCCGGCGTACGGCAGCAACAATGACTACGGCACCGCGGTACTGCTCGCGCAGATGTACGACGCGGGCTGCCGGCGGCTGGTCCTGGCGTCATCGATGGTGGTCTACGGGCAGGGCCGCTACGAATGTCGCCGGCATGGGCCGGTCGACCCGTTGCCGCGCCGCCGCGCCGACCTGGATGCCGGAGTATTCGAGCACCGGTGCCCGATCGGCGGCGAAGAGCTCCAATGGTGCACGGTTGGGGAAGACTCGCCGTTACGACCGCGCAGTCTGTACGCAGCGAGCAAGACCGCGCAGGAACACTACGCGCTGGCTTGGGCCGACGCGGTCTGCGGCTCCGTCATCGCGCTGCGCTACCACAACGTGTACGGCCCACACATGCCGCGTGACACGCCCTACTCCGGCGTGGCGGCGATCTTCCGGTCGGCGCTGGAAAACGGCACCATCCCAAACATTTACGAGGACGGCGGACAGATGCGCGACTTCGTCCACGTCGACGATGTCGCAGCGGCCAACGTCGCCGCGGTGGAGTCCGACATCGGTGGTTTCGGTGCGTTCAATGTTTGCTCCGGGCACCCGATCGACATCGGCGATGTGGCCGGACTGCTGTGCGCGGCGCGCGGCGCGCAGCCACCCGTAGTCACCGGGCAGCACCGCAATGGCGACGTGCGGCACATCGTCGCCGATCCGGCACGTGCGGCCCGAGAACTCGGATTCACCGCATCGGTCCACCCGCGGGAGGGGTTGCGTGACTTCGCGTTTGCGCCCTTGCGAGCTTGATCTGACGTCGACAGCCTCGTGTAACCCTGGTGGCTATTTACAAATTGAAGTGGCGTTGGGGTGTGCCGGGCCGCACCGATGAGACGGGGTTAATGTGTCAGCGCAGCGTGATCCTGCACGCCGACCGTCATTGCGTGTCGTCTCGTCGGATTCCCGGTATCAGGACTGGGAGTCCGTCTACCAGGACAACGCGACGTGGGTGTACCGCACGATCTACGCGCGGGTCGGCAATCAGGCCGATGCCGAGGACCTCACTGCCGAGGTGTTTCTCGCCGCGCTGCGACCGCTGCGGTTGACGGCCAGTGCCGCCGAGGTGCGGTCCTACCTGCGGAGCACGGCACGCACCGTGCTCGCCGCGCATTGGCGCGAGACGATGGGGCGGGAGATCACCTGCATCGACCTCGATATCGAGGCGCCGCCGGAGGCGGAAGAGTCCATCAGCACCGCGCCGGACCGTGTCGCCGCGGTGTTGGACGCTCTGCCGGACAACTATCGACGCATACTGGAGCTGCGATTTCTCCAGACCAGGTCCATCAAGGAGTCCGCAGCGGAGCTCGGTGTCAGCGTTGCCAACGCAAAGGTGCTGCAACACCGGGCATTACGGCTGGCGGCACAGATCAACGAGAAGGGCGAGCCATGAACGCGCGCGGGTTGCGTCGATACCTCGACGATCTGCTGCGCGGGCGTAAGCCGACGGGGTTCAAGCCCGACGACTTCGATGCGGCGCAGATGCGTACCGCGATCGACCTGCAGGCCGCCCGGCCCGGCGCCGACGAGCCACGACCGGATTTCCTCGCCGACCTGCAGAGCCGACTCGCCGCGCAGTTCGACGGCGACGACGCGCCGCCGCCCACCTGGCTGCGCGCCAACCGTCGTCAGGTGATCGTCGGGACGTCGGCGGCCGCCAGTGCCGCAGTCGCCGCAGTGGCGGTCGACCGGGCGTTGATGAGCGGCCGCGGTGAGCCGGCGAAGCAGGACACCGCGAGCCAGGAGCTGGTTCCGGCCGCCGGCAGCTGGCAGAAGGTCGCCGACAGCTCCGACGTGGCAGAGGGCGCGGTGCATCCGTTCGACCTCGGCTCGGTCGTGGGGTTCGTGCGCAGGGTCGACGGGAACGTGCAGGGCATCTCGGGTGTCTGCACGCACCAGGGCTGCCGGCTCTGGTTCGACGGACCGGACGACCGGCTGCGCTGCCCGTGCCATTCCACGTCGTTCGCCACGGACGGTCACGTCCTGACCCATCAGCTGCCGATCGCGCCAAAACCCTTGCCGAAGTTCGATGTTCGCGAGGTCGGCGGCGTCATCGAGGTGTTCGCACCCATGCCTCCGAGCCAGCCGGCCTGAGGCGTGTAACCCGCCGCCGTATCTGTTGGTGAGGGTGCGCAGGCGCACCCGCACCCGACGACTACGGAGGTTCCCGTCGTGTCACGACGAACCCTGGTGGCGCTCTGCGGCGCCGCCCTGCTCCTGGCCGCATGCACCTCGACAGCGCCGCAGCAAAAAGCAGCACCCACACCAGTTTTCAGCTCCGACGTCAGTGGGACGCCCGGCATGAGCGGACCCGGCGCCGGCTCCGGACCCACCATGGGGTCGATGGGGTCGATGACCATGTCCCCGCCCGAACAGGGCCACCAAGCCCCGATGCCGGCGGGCCCGAACGCGGTCAACATCGACAACTTCGCGTTCGCGCCCGACACCCTGACGGTGCCGGCGGGAACGACGGTCACCTGGACCAACCACGACGAAGATCCACACAACGTCGTCGCCGAAGGTGGCCAGTTCCGTTCTCCCACAATGGGTTCCGGCGCCACTTTCAGCTACGCCTTCACCACGCCCGGCACCTTCACCTACGTCTGCGGGATTCACCCCTTCATGCACGGAACGGTGGTGGTCCGATGACCGACGACTCGTCGCAGCGCGACCCGCAGCAGATGAACCGTCGCCAATTGCTCCGGCACACGGCGTGGTTCGGTGCCGCTGTCGGGTTGTCGGTGGTCGGTGGGGAAGTGCTGTCGCACGTTGCGGGCAGCGGCTCATCCGCGCCGGCGGCGCAGCCCACGTTGCGCTTCGCGCAGGTCAGCGACAGCCACATCGGCTTCACGGGTGCCGCCAACACCGATGTGGCGGGCTCGTTCACCCATGCGATCGACACCGTCAACAACCTGGGCTACACGCCGGATTTCGTGATCCACACGGGCGATCTGACGCATCTGGCCACCCCGGAGCAGTTCGATCAGGTCCGGCAGATGATGACCGGGCTGCGGACCCCGCACGTGTTCACCGTTCCGGGCGAACATGATTCGGCCGACGACGCCGGGGCCAAGTACCGCAAGACCTTCGGGGCGGGGACCCGCGGCGACGGTTGGTACAGCTTCGACATCGCCGGGGTGCATGTGATCGCGCTGGTGAATACGCTGAACCTGAAGAAGCTCGGGCACCTCGGCGTCGATCAGCTCGAGTTCGTGGAGAAGGACGTCGCCTCGCTGTCGAGTGATACGCCGATCGTGGTGTTCAGCCACATTCCGCTGTTCGCGATGTATCCGGATTGGGGCTGGGGGACCGACGATGCCACGCAGGCCTTGAGCTACCTGAAGCGGTTCGCATCGGTGACCTGCCTCAACGGCCATGTGCACCAGGTGTTTTCGAAGACGGAAGGCAATGTCACCTTCCACAGCGGGACCACCACCGCCTATCCGCTGCCGCATCCCGGCGACGGTCCGGCGCCGAAGCCGCTGACACTGCCGGCCGGCAAGCTGCACGACGCGCTCGGTATCCGTGAGGTGAGTTATCAGACCGGCCAGCACACGCTCGCGCTCAAAGAACGGACTCTGCTGTGACTCTCGTCTATCGTCTGGTGATCGCGGCGGCCATGGTTGTCAGCGGCGGTGTGCACGCGTACCTCTACCTGCACGGTTACGGTCACATCCCGACAGTCGGCACCGGGTTCCTGGTGCAGGCTTCGGTGTTCTGCGCTGTCGGCGTCCTGCTGGCGGTGGGTGCTCCGAGGTGGTTCGGATGGGCGTCGGGCCTGTTGTCGGCAGGCGCGCTGGCGGCGTTCGGGCTGTCGCGAACAGTGGGATTGTTCGGATTCGTGGAGACGGGCTGGGAACCAGCGCCTTACGCACTCATCAGCGTTATCGTCGAAGCTGTGGCGGTGCTGGCGGTCGCCGCCTGGCTGGCGCAGATGTCGCGGCAGCGATCAAACCCAGGCGCCGGAAAGAATCCGTAGCCGCCCGACGGCGCTCCGGGACTGGGCCTCGTCTGCTACCTCTAGTCACATGACGGTGTCTTGATTCGGGTGGGCCAGCGCGGTACGCCACCTCGTGGCGCGGGCTATTGGGTTCATACCAACGGTCAACGTTGCACACATATGTGTGCAACGTAAAAGCGCATGCCAACTCCATTGCAGCCGGGAAGCCAGTTGGAAAA
>NZ_VBSB01000010.1 GCF_013337765.1 Mycolicibacterium sphagni | reverse complement strand
CAGTCACCCGACCCTCCCGAAAAGCCATGCCCACCGCCTCCGTGACTTGAGCCATCACGGCGATCGAACGGGCAAACGAAGAGACCACCGACGCAACGCGCCGGTGGTCCCATAACTGGCAATCCAGGTGGTCCCATCACCCTGGCAAAATCAGGTCAGACTGGTCCCAAGCTCATGGCAAACGACATTCTTGGCAACAACGAATTTCACGGCGAAATCAGTGCCCCTGCTGCCCGGGTGCATCGTGGTCGCCACCCACGACGCCGACGGCGACCTCGACGGGCTCAGCTGGGAACAGCTCGATCTGCTGGTCCGCCGCAACCGCTCGGTGACCGACCGTGACCTCCGAATCCTCGACCGCAGGATCCAGCGTCACGACCGCCGTCAGGCGCGTCGATCCCGTCCTACCGCAATCACATCCGCTCAGGCGCCCGCCGCGAGCAGACAGAAAATCGCGCTCTAGACCCGCTTTTCGGACGAGTTGGGACTGCTCGCCGATCAGGCGGACCGGGTCTCCACAAAACTCAGCGTGGCGCCCCAGCCGTCCTTGGGCGTGTAGAGCAGCACGGTCACATGTCCGTCCTCGACCTTGGTAGCGAGGCTCGCGCCGTACACCCGGTTCGCGACGGTGTCCGAGCCAGGACCTCTGCCCTGCATGAACATCGTGACTGCGTGCTCGCCAGGTTCACAGGCAACGAAGTGCGCTTCGTAGAACGGCTCCTCGGTGCGCTGACCGTCGACCTCGATGACGGCGGTGCTGCCGCGCGCGGCCATTTCACCGACGTTGTCGAGATGGGCAGCATGAAGCAGCTTGCCGATGATCTTCTGGCCCGGCGTCAGCCCGACCTGGATCTCGATTCCGGTCTGCCCAGTCACGCGCGTCAGCGTAGTGGCGTCGGCAGCGTCCATGTCGCGTTGTCGTCATATGGCCGGCAACGGGACATCCGCGCGTCGTCGAGTTGTTAACTAACGCCGGGTAGTCGGGACGGGTAGCTACCGATAGAAAGCTGGACTAGCTACCCGCCGAGCCGCTATTGTCAGCGCCGATAATTCTCATTCGCGGTGATGTGGGCGGGGGCCGACGTTGACTTCCATCAAGCGGGCCGGGCGAATCACGACATTTGGATTCGCAGTCGGCGCAGGTTTGCTTATCGCGTGCGGCGCCGGTGCCGCGGTAGCGGCTGCGGCGCCCGACGACTCCGGGCACACATCGAGCAGCTCAGCGTCGACGGCCCGCACGGCGAAGCCCGCGAGCACTGCGGCGACCAAGCCCAAGCCGCCGCGTGTGGTCAGCACCCGCAGCGACTACTCGGCGCCGGTGGTGCAACTGAGCACCAAACGCACGGCTGCTGCTGTCAGCGCCGCCCCCACGGCGTCGGCCAAGACCGCCGCACCGAAACGCGTTCCCGGACTTCCCACTCCAGACCAGGCACTGCGGACGATCACCGACGGGCTCGGTACCGTGCGGCGCAACCTCGACGACCTTCGCGAGAAGATCGGGACGCTCGTCCAGAACCAGATCCTCGGCTTCCAGAACAGCCTGCTGGACCTCCGCATCGATCTCCAACGCGTGTTCAGCAACAAGCCGCTCGTCTATGGCAATCCCGCCAACTCCCAGTTCTGGGTTGCACAGGGAGACGAGACCGCCTACCTGATGGCTGTGGCCATGGCGATCAACCGGTTGACCGATGAGACAGTGACCGCGGCTTCGTTGGTGGCAGAGGCGATGGCCACCAACAGCACCGTTCGGGAGGACCGCAAGATGTACCTCGGTCCGACCACGTCGGATTACGTGTGGCCCGCTGATGCGTACCAGCTGGCGGAAAACCACGGGGTCAAGGTGACCACGACGTACTACAACCTCAATCAAGGACGACAAGCGTTCAACGTCCTTGAAGCCGCACTGGCTGACGGCAAGGCGGTGATCGTCACCATCTCAGGTCCGACCGTCTCGGTCGTCAATCCCGGGCAACAGGAAATCGACCAGCATCCGGTGGTGCTGCTCGCGATCGACATCACCAACGACGTGGTCTATCTGAACGACGGCGCATTGCCCGAGGGCGGTCAGAAGCTGACGATGCCGCTGGACAAATTCATCGACACCTGGCGCACCTCGTTCTACAGCACCACCACCGCAGAGTTGGCACCAGTCACGACGCAGACGGTGTCGCCTGCGACCGAAGCCATCGCCGCATGATCACCAACCTGGCGGCCTCAGTTGTTCTTGTTCACGGTGATTCGGGCGGGGGCCACAATGACATCCATTAAGCGCGCTGGGCGAATCACGACTCTCGGGTTCGCGGTCGGGGCGGGCTTACTGATCGCCGCGGGTGCCGGAACCGCGGTCGCGAGTGCCGCACCCGATGACTCGGGGCATGCATCGACCACCAGTTCTTCCCCATCAAGCAGCGCATCGTCGTCGGCCCGATCGGCCCGCCCGTCAACCGGTGCGCCGGCCAAAGCCAAGCCGACTAGCAAGGTCAGCGCGAGCAGCTCCCACTCAGCACCAGTGGTGGAGCTGCCGACCCGCACGCGCACGTCGGCCGCCTCCGCGGTGACCGCGCTGACGTCGGTGCCAGCGGCCGAGGAGCCCGCCTCGACTCCGACTCCGTCGGTCAAACTGGCATCGGCCCAACGGATTCCGACGCCGGCCCGGGTGCCACAGGCGGCCCTGGATATCGCCCGTGATCTCAACACCCTGCGCCGCAATATCGAACTGCTGATCCGGCACCAAATCGACGACTTGCGCGAGAATCTGACCACTCTCCGCTACGACCTCGCCGCGATCATCGCTCCGGCCCGGCGCCCGACCAACCCCGATATCCCGGCGGATGAAACACCGGGAGTCATCGGCACGCCGCGAAGCAGGGAGGGCTACTTCATCTATCAGGGCCAGACCAATACCTGCGCCTTGTCGACGGCCGCGATGCTCATCGGCCAGCTGTACGGACGCGACGCCATGCCGACCTGGGAACAGATCGTCAACGAGGCGGCCACCACGCCGAGTTACTCGACCCCCGGCAAGCCGATCTACGACCGCGTGAACGACACCTTCGTCAGCACCACCGATGTGCTCCAGCTGCTGCAGACGCATGGGGTTACTGCGAAGTCGACCCAATACACCAGGGGTCAACGCGATCTCGCTTTCACCAACCTCAAGGCGGCGCTGACTCAGGGCGACGCGGTCGCTGTGTCAGTCAACGCGGACAGCATCTGGGGCAGCGGAGCTCCCGACACGGCTTACAAGGGTGACCATCTGATCACCGTGCTGGGAATCGACACCAACAAGAACGTCGTCTACGTCAATGACAGCGCCTGGGAGCAGACGAAGGGCATGGGCATGGCCATCTCCATGAACGTGTTCATGGGCGCGTGGGCGGCCGACTCCTACACGACCATCACCGCCGTGGCCGCGGCAAGCTCGCAGACCGCACTTGCGGCATGAACCGCAACACCTTGGTGATTGATCGTTGAACTATTAACTGTTGCGATGTGGACGTTGTTGACAGCTATCTCCGTCAACGGTGGGCGCTGTCGGCGACATGCCGCTATTGTCAGCCTCGATAATTCTCATTCGCGGTGATGTGGGCGGGGACCGAATGACACCCATCAAGCGGGCTGGGCGAATCACCACATTCGGGTTCGCGGTAGGCGCTGGTTTGCTGATCGCCTCCGGTGCCGGCGCAGCGGTGGCTACAGCCGCACCCGACGGGTCCGGGCAATCACCGAGCAGCAGCTCGTCGGCGTCAAGCAGCACATCGTCGGGCCGCTCGGCCCGACCCGCGACCGGCACGACAGCCAAGGCCAAGCCGGCCCGCACGGCCAGCACCCGCAGCGACTACTCAGCACCTGTCGTCCAGCTCCACGCGAAGCGCACAGTCGCTGCCACCGCCGCGCCCACCGTCTCCGCGACCGACGAGATCACGGCCGTTCCGACGGCGTCGGCCAAGGCGACCGCACCGAAACGGGTTCCCGCACTTCCCACTCCGGCTGAATTCCAGCAGGCCATCGTGGCGGGGCTCGGCACGATGCGGCAGAACCTCGATGAGCTTCGCCAGAAGATCGAGACGCTCGTCCAGAATCAGATCGTCGGCTTCCAGGACAACCTGGTCACGCTGCGGATCGACCTGGAACGCGTCTTCAACCCCAACAAGCAGATCATCTACGGCAACCTGGCCAACGTCCAATACTGGGCGGCCGGCGGCGCTCAAACGGCAAGCCTGATGTCCGCGGCGATGGTGATCAGCGCGCTCAAGGGCCAAACTGTGACAGCGCAGAACATCATCGACGAAGCGATGGACACCGACAGCGTGGCCCAACCTGATCGAAAGATGTACCTGGGCACCGACACTTATGACTGGGTGTGGGCCAGTGATGCGGTCCAGCTGATGGAAAACCACGGCCTGAAGGTGACCACCGTCTACTACACCAAGAGCCAAGAGCAGCGTGCGTTGAACGGCGTCGAAACCGCGTTGTCGCAAGGCAAGTCGGTCATCGTGAGCATCAACGGCAATGTCATCTCCAGCAACGTCAGCAGCCAGGCACAGTGGACGACCGAGCACCAGGCGGTGCTGCTCGGGATCAACGTCACCAAGAACCTCGTCTACCTCAACGACGGCGCGAACCCTCAGGGCCAGAACTTGACGATGTCGGTCGAGGACTTCCTAGACGCCTGGCAGGCTAGCCGCTACACGGCTATCTTCGCCGAATTGGCGCCCGCCCCAGCGCAAGCCACCGACGGGGCCGTCGCCGCATGACCGCCTCCCGCGCTCTTCACTGGCCTCAACGGGGCACACAGTCCCGACGATCAAGTCTCATTCACGGTGCTACGGGCGGGGGCCGACGTGATTTCCACTAAGCGGGCTGGGCGAATCACAACACTCGGGTTCGCGATCGGAGTTGGTCTGCTGATCGCTTCGGGCGCGGGTGCGGCGGTGGCCTCGGCCGATGATTCCGGGCACACCCCGAGCAGCTCCTCGGCGTCGAGCAATGTGTCAGGGTCGGCGCGGTCGGCGCGGCCCTCGACCAGCACGGCGGGCAAGCCCAAGCCGGCCCGCACCGTCAGCACCCGCAGCGATTACTCGGCGCCGGTGGTGCAACTGCATACCGGCAAGCGCACACCGGCCGCGACAGCCAGCGACGTCACCGCGCCTGCCGCATCGGCCAAACAGTCTCGGGCCCAACGCCTTCCCACCCCGGTTGAGGTTCAGCAGGCGATCGTGGCGGCCTTGGACGCCGCCCGCCGCGACCTCGACACTCTGCGCAGCAACATCGAGCTGCTGGTCAAGCACCAGATCGAGGGCATCCGGGAAAATCTGACCACGCTGCGCTACGACCTCGAGGGCATCTTCGGACCCAACCGGGCGCCGGTGACTCCGGACATCCCGTCGGACGATACGCCCGGAATGATCGGCAAGCCCGCCGACAAAGAGCAGTACTTCGTCTACCAGGGCAACACCAACAGGTGCGTCCTGATGTCGACGGCCATGGTGATCGGGCAGCTCAAGGGCATCGACAACATGCCCACCGCACAGCAGATCACCGACGAGGCGGCCACTACCCCGAGCACCGTGACGCCAGGCACGATGATCTACGACCCGATCAAAGACACCTACGTCAAGTACGCCGATGCCCTGGCGCTGCTGGAGAATCACGGCATCACGGCGACATCGACCCAATATTCCAAGGGCCAGGGCGCTACCGCGATCAGCAATCTCAAAGCAGCGCTCATCGCCGGCGACTCGGTCATCGTGACGGTCAATGCGAATATCGCATGGGGGCGCTCAGCGCCGGGCGAGGTCGTCACGGCAAACCACGCCATCACCGTCTTGGGCATCGACACCGCCAAGAACATCGTGTACGTCAACGACAGCGCCTACCAGAACCCCGGGATCGCCATCAAGATGGACGTGTTCATGAACGCCTGGGCGGCCAACGAATATCAGACCATCACGGCCTACGTCACCCCGGCGCAAGAGGCAACGACCACCATCGCGGCCTGAGCAGTACGCCTGCACGATTAGAGGTTTTGCGTCGTCGGCAAATACGATCGACGTCGCAATGAGTGATCACGACCTGGATGTTCAGACCGCCCCCACCGGGACAGCTGCGGCGAACCGTTTGGCGACCGAAGCCGGCCGCCGGCGTACCTTCGCCGTCATCAGCCACCCCGACGCCGGTAAGTCGACGCTGACCGAGGCGCTGGTGCTGCACGCCAGGGTGATCACACAGGCCGGTGCCATCCATGGCAAAGCCGGACGACGCGCCACGGTGTCGGACTGGATGGAGATGGAACAGGCCAGGGGCATCTCCATCACCTCGACCGCACTGCAGTTCCCCTATCACTCCCCGGACGGGCAGGACTGCGTGATCAACCTGCTCGACACCCCGGGCCACGCCGACTTCTCCGAGGACACCTATCGGGTGCTCAGCGCCGTCGATTGCGCCGTCATGCTCATCGATGCTGCCAAGGGTTTGGAACCGCAGACCCTCAAGCTGTTTCAGGTGTGCAGGCACCGCGGCCTTCCGATCCTCACCGTGATCAATAAGTGGGACCGGCCCGGCCGCCACGCACTGGAGCTGCTCGACGAGATCCACGAGCGCATCGGGCTCAAGCCGACGCCGCTCACGTGGCCGGTCGGCATCGCGGGCGACTTCAAGGGTGTCCTCGATCGCCGCACCGGCAACTTCATTCGGTTCACCCGCACCGCAGGTGGCGCCACCGCAGCACCCGAGGAGCACATCGCACCGGAACGTGCCCACGATGCCGCCGGTATCGACTGGGACAACGCGGTCGAAGAATGCGAACTGCTCTCCGCCGACGACGGCGATCACGACCAGGAGCTCTTTCTGCAGGGTGTGACGACGCCCGTCCTGTTCACCTCGGCCGCATTGAATTTCGGGGTGAATCAGCTCCTGGACAACCTGGTCCGCCTGGCCCCGGCGCCCAGCGGGCAGGCCGACGTCGACGGGAACGTGCGTCCGGTCGACGCGCCGTTCAGCGCGTTCGTGTTCAAGGTTCAGGCGGGCATGGACTCCGCGCACCGCGATCGGATCGCCTACGCGCGAGTGTGCTCGGGGACCTTCGAGCGCGGCGACGTGCTCACCCATGCCGCCACCGGCAAGCCGTTCGTGACCAAGTACGCGCAGTCCGTGTTCGGTCAGCAGCGCTCGACACTGGACAACGCGTGGCCCGGCGACGTGATCGGGCTGGCCAACGCCGCGGCCCTGCGTCCGGGAGACACCCTGTTCCGGGACATTCCCGTGCAGTTCCCGCCGATTCCGAGCTTCTCCCCCGAGCATTTCTCGGTCGCCCGTGGCACCGACCCCAGTAAGCACAAGCAATTCCGCAAGGGCATCGAACAGCTGGAGCAGGAAGGCGTGGTGCAGGTTCTGCGTTCGAACCGGCGCGGTGACCAGGCACCCGTGCTCGCCGCCGTCGGTCCGCTGCAGTTCGAGGTCACCAGCCATCGGATGGCCACTGAATTCAACGCGCCCATCTCGCTGGAGGGCCTGCCCTACACCGTGGCCCGCGCCGTCGATCCCGATGACGCCGAGTTCGTCGAAAAGCAGGTGTCGATGGAAGTCCTCACCCGCACCGACGGCGTCATGCTGGCGTTGTTCACCACGAAGTGGCGGCTGCAGGGTTTCCAGGAGGACAACCCCGCCGTGCGACTGCGTCCGCTGGTCGCCGCCGGAGACGACTAAGACTTTTCTCCAGCTACGTTGGAGGGATATGAGTCGTCACGCTGTCATCTCCGGAGCCGGGATCGCCGGCCCCACCCTGGCCCACCACCCGGCCGAACGGGGATGGCGGACCACCGTCATCGAGCGCTTCGCTGCGCGCCGCGATGAAGGGCAGAACATCGACGTCCGCGGCGCCGCCCGCGAGGTCGCGCGCCGCATGGGCGTCGAAGATGCCATCCACGCGGCCAATACCGGCGAAGTCGGAATGCGATTCCTGCGCGACGACGGATCCCCCGCGGCCGCGTTCCCCATGAGCGCCAGCGGCGAAATAGACGGGCCGACAGCCGAATTCGAGATCTTGCGCGGTGAGTTGTCTCGCACACTACGAACAGTGGATGCGCGCACACGTCGTCGACGCGTCACCCCTCATCCGGCGCAGTGTGTTGCGGCCAGCCAACCCCCGCACCCGTGCCGGCGTGCGGGGGGTGCGCTCGGCCGCCCGGGTCATCGCCAGTCCAGTCGGCCAGACCGCGATGAAGGTGCTCGACAAACGATTTACCAGCGGCGCCGCCGACAGCCTTCGCCTGCCTGACTATCAGCTGTTGGCGGTCGCCAGCCCGGCCTTCACGTTCCGCGACAGGTCGTCGGCCAGGATCTCGGCCTGCCCGCTCAGCAGTCCGTCGACGGCCTGCTTTGCCACCACCGCCGGGGAGATCTTCTGATCATCGGGGACAAAGCTGGCCATATCGGTGTCCATGAAGCCGACGTGCAGGGCCGAGACGGTAATTCCCCTGGGCGCGAGCTCAGTTCGCAACGCATCGGTCATCGCCCAACCAGCGGCCTTGGCTGCCGAGTAGGCACCGAATGCCGGCGCGTGATACCACGACAGCACCGACAACACATCGAGGATGGACCCGCCGCCGTTCTTCTCGATGACCGGGACGAACTCTCGGATGACGTTCAGCGTCCCGAAGTAGTGCGTCTCCATTTCCAAGCGGATGTCCTCGATCGGTCCGGTGAGCAGGTCCGCCTGGGTCGAAACGCCGGCGTTGTTCACCAGCACGGTGACGTCGCCGGCGATGGCTGCCGCGGCGCGAACCGATGCGGGGTCGGTGATGTCGAGTTGGATCGGCACCACTCCCGGCAGGTCGATGGTCTCCGGTCTGCGGGCCGCGGCGTACACCTTGGCGCCGCGCGAGACCAGCTCCGCGGCGAACTGCCGTCCCAATCCACGATTCGCACCGGTTACCAGTGCGGTGATCTGCTCTGTCATCGAAGTTCTCCTGTTCCCAAGTCCAACGTCCTGCTGGCGACAACCCTAAAGGAGGCTGAGTTAATTCCGCTAGACCCAGCCGAGTTGTGCTGCCCACTCGGAGCCAACGCCTTCCAGCTGCGAGCCCGCTGGTCGTGGCGGCCAGGCCGGTGCGGATCAGCGCCCGAGCCGGATCTGAACGCCGCGGGACCGCAATTGCTCGAAGCTGTAGCTGAATTCGCCTCGGCGGCCCACGGATACGACATAGCGGTCCTGGCCCTCGGTGATGGGGAAGGTGAACGAGAACGTGCACGTTGCACTGTTGCCGGTCCCCGGGCCCAGCGAGGTCGACGTGAGAACCTCACCCTTGCCGTTCTTGACCGTCACCGGAGTGCTTGGGCCGACATCGGCGTACCCGTCGATTCCATGGCACGTCTGCCCGTCAGCTTCGATCGATCCCATACCGAGACTGTCGGTCAGCACGAAAACCCCGGAGATCTTGGCGGATTCCAGAATGCGGAACCCTTGGTTGAATTGCGGACAGAACGCGTCGACGGCGATCTTGTCGGCCAGCAGTCCCTGCTGCGGCCCACCATGTTCCAGCTGCGTGCAGACGTCGTGCCCATGGGCGACGGCATTGGCCTCGGAATTGAATTGATTCATCAGCCCCGCGGTTTCCAGCGCCTGGACGTAGTCGATTTCGGGCGGCGGCACCGGCCGGTGTCGTGCCCACAGCAACGCGCCGATCACGGCGCCGACCATGACGATCACCGCGGTCGTCACGCCGGTTGCCAGCCAGGTCGACCGAATGCTCGATCGTGCGGCAGGCACCTCGACATAGGCGGGCAGCATCTGTCCACCAGTGGGGTCGCTCGATTCGGACCTGCCGTTGCGTACACGTTGAGTCGGACGGCCGGCAACGTAGTAACGCCCCTCGTAGCGAGCGGTCGGATCCGGGCGCCAACCGGTCAGTGCGATGGGTGTCGTCACCCCTCCGCAACGCGCGCAGGTACCAGTGCCGTCGAGGTCAGCCCCGCAATAGGGGCAGGCCGTCGGCGCTCCGGTCATCGCTCACCCCAACCGCCGTAAGCTCGCTTCTCTGAGATAGCCGAATCGTATCGGCGTGTATTGACCTGGTGTGAGCGCGTTAGTGTGCTTTGGTCGGCTTCAGCGAACCCGCCGATAGAAAAGTTGAGCAATTCATGACTGCACCAGCAGATACGTCGCCGCTTGAAGCTCGCGTCGGCCACTACTACCAGATGGATGGCACCTATCTGGTCGGCCGCGAGAAGCTGCGCGAATACGCCCGCGCGGTGCAGGACTACCACCCCGCGCACTGGGACGTAGCCGCCGCCGCTGAGCTGGGCTATTCGGACGTCATCGCGCCGCTGACGTTCACCTCGGCGCCGGGGATGCAATGCAATCGCCGCATGTTCGAAGAGATCGTCGTCGGCTACGACACCTATCTGCAGACCGAAGAGGTTTTCGAGCAGCACCGCCCGATCGTGGCGGGTGACGAACTGGTCATCGACGTCGAGCTGACATCGGTTCGCCGGACCGCGGGCCGCGACTTCATCACCGTCACCAACACCTTCACCGATGCCGACGGCGAGCGGGTGCACACCCTGCACACGACGGTCGTCGGCGTGACCGGCGAGGACATCGACGCCGGGGTCAAGGTGGCCGTGCAGAAGGCGATGATGCACGACATGAACATCCTCGACATTCCCGGATCGGACGGCGCCTACCAGAAAGAGGTGCGACCGGCAGGTGAGATCCGGATCTCCCAGGGTGGGTTGACGCGCACGCCGGGGACGCGAAAGTTCGACGACGTGAACGTCGGCGACGCGCTGACCGTGCACCACACCCGGCTCTCGCGTGGCGACTTGGTCAACTACGCCGGGGTGGCCGGCGACGCCAATCCGATTCACTGGGACGAGGACATCGCCAAGCTGGCCGGGCTGCCCGATGTGATCGCCCACGGAATGCTCACCATGGGCTTGGGTGCGGGCTTTCACTCCACCTGGTCGGGTGACCCGGGTGCGGTCACCCGCTTCGCGGTGCGGCTGTCCCAGCCCGCCGTCGTCTCGGCCAAGGAGGGCGCGGACATCGAATTCAGCGGCAAGATCAAGTCGCTGGATCCCGAAACCCGCTCGGGTGCTGTACTTGTCGGAGCGAAGTCCGACGGCCGGAAGATCTTCGGTTTGGCGACGATGAGCGTGCGGTTCAGCTAGCGTTCTTCAGCGCGTGCCATTTTTGGCGTACTGGGCGATGGCCTCGACATTGGACTTGTCGATGAAGGCCGGGCCGGTGAGGGTGGGTTGTCCGCCACCGATGACGTTGCCGTTGTTGAGGTAGAGCCACAGCGAGTCGACCGCAAGGTAGCCCTGTAGGAACGGCTGCTGGTCCACGACCCACTGCACCGTGCCGGCGTTGATGGCGTCGACGAGGGCAGCGTTGGTGTCGAACGTCGCGATTCGCGCGGTGCTGTGCGCAGCGGCGATCGAGTCGACAGCGGTCAACGCGATCGGAGCGCCCAGGGCGATGACGTAGTCGATCGACGGATCCTGTTGTAGTTTCGCGGTGATTGTCGACTGGACAGACGGCATGTCAGTGCCGTTGACGTTCAGATTCTGCACCGAGCCACCGAAGCCCGCCGCGACACCGGCACAACGTGATTCGAGTGCCACGTTGCCCTGATCCTGGATGATGCACACGACCTTCTTGGCCCCGTCGTCGGCGAGACGCTTGCCTGCGGCCCGACCGGAAATCATCTCGTCCTGCCCGAAGTACGCGTTGGCGCCAGCAGCCTTCCAATCGTCGATCCCGGCGTTGAACGCCACCACCGGAATGCCCGCCTTCAACGCGGAGGCGACCGCCGGGGCCAGCGCATCCGGCTTCGCGAGAGTCATGGCCAGCGCGTCGACCTTGCTGTCGATCGCGTTCTGCACCAGCGTCGCCTGATCGGGCGCCTGCAGTTCCGCCGAGTACTTGAGGTCGATGTTGTCTTTCTTCTCCGCTGTTTCGGCGCCCTTACGGATCAGATCCCAGAACGTGTCACCGGGTGGGCCGTGGGTCACCATCGCGATGGTGAAACGGGGGGTGTCGGCTTGGCCCGCGCCCATGCCGCCACCGGCGTCGCGTGGTTTGCCGCCTGTGCTCGAGCACGCGGTCATGGTGATCAGCGCGGCCCCCGCAATAGCCACGGCGAACGACTTCGGATGCACGTCATTGTGGAAACCTTCCTCGACCGGTCAGCCGACCGTGACGGAGTTCGCAGATCGCAGTGTTTCGGCGGCGACTTGCAGCCCTTCCAACGGACCGAAGGCGACGTCTTCGTGTTCAATGTTGACCCACATGTCGGGGTCGACGGCCTCCAGTGCGAGCAGGAAGCGCGCCCAGAATTCTTCGTCGTGGCCGCGCCCGACGGCGACGAAGTCCCACGCCGAGTCTTGCGGCCATTTGTTCACCACGTGCTTGCCACCGAGTCCGGTAGGGTTCTGGTCCAACGGAATTCGGGTGAATCGATCATCGAGCACGCCATAGATCTTGCAGTTCTCGTTGATCCGGGTGTCCTTGGCCGCAGCGTGGAACACCAGCGGGCCAAGCCATTCAATTGCCGCTACCGGGTCGATGCCCTGCCAGAACAGATGCGATGGGTCCATCTCTGCGCCGACGTGGGTGGCACCGGTCTTCTCGACCAGTCGCTTGAGCGTCGGCGGGTTGAACACCAGGTTCTGCGGGTGCATCTCGATCGCGACCTTTACCCCGTTTTCCCTTGCCAATGCGTCGATCTCGGCCCAGAACGGCACCGCGATCTCATCCCACTGGTAGTCCAGCGAATCCAGGTATCCGGAATCCCATGTGTTGACGTTCCACGCCGGCCACTGCCCTCCGGGATGAGCCTGAGGCAGACCCGACATCGTGACGACGCGGTCGACACCCAACAGCGCGGCAACCCGGATCGCTTTGCGTAGGTCCTCGCCGTCCTCGGGTCCGACCTCCGAGTCGGGATGAAGTGGGTTCCCGTTGCAGTTGAGTCCGGCCATTGACACCCCGGTTTCGTCGAAGACCGACAGGTACTGCTGTGCGGCGACGCGCCCGGACAGCAGGTCGTCGACCGGAAGGTGCGGGGTGGGCAGGAAGCCGCCCGCGTTGATTTCAGCTCCGGTCAGCCCGAGCGACGCGATGACCTCCAGGGCTTCGCGTAACGGCTTGTCGTGCAGGATGGCGGTGTACACACCGAGCTTCATAGGGTGAAATCCCTTCTCAGTAACTGACTTTGACGGTGGCGCCGCCGGAGGCGGCGGATTCGGTAATAGCGGCGACGAGACGAAGCCCATGCAGACCGACGTCGAATCCCGGGAGCGGCCCAAGGTCGCCGATGCCCGCGATCTGGTCGAGGAACGCGCGGGCCTGGAAACTGAACAGATCGGCTACGCCGTGACCAACACCGCCGGCGTCCATCGGCAGACCGCCCCGGATGTAGGGGTGTTCGGGGCCGATGATGACGCGCCGTGAACCGGCCAGCGCACCCTCGATGTCGTCGTTGGAAAGCTGGAGTTCACCGGCACGATGCAGGTCGAACGCAGCGGATCCGTGGGATCCGAAGAGCTCGAACGCCAGTCCGTCGGGCAGATTGTGTGCGACGCGCGAGGCCGAGAAGGTGCCGACGGCTCCACTGTCGAAGCGGGCTGTGAAGGTGGCGATGTCCTCGTTCTCGACCGGTGCGAGCTCGTCGCTCACCGCACCCTTGCTGTGCCCGTAGGTGACGCCGACGGGCACCGGCCGCTGCGTGATCAGTGTCGCGAACGAGGCCCCGCTGACTTCGATGATGGGCGAGCACACAAACTCGGCGAGATCGATGAGATGGCTGCCCACGTCTGCGAGCGCACCAGATCCGGGGCCGCCCCGATAGCGCCAGGTGATCGGCGACGTGGGATCGAGGGCGTAGTCGCACCAGTAGTGGCCGTTGAAATGGATAAGGTCCCCGAGGCTGCCGTCGACAAGTAGCCGCCGGATCTGCTCGACGGCAGGTGACCGGCGGTAGGTGTATCCCACGGCGGTCACCCGATCCGACTTCGCAGCGGCGACGACCATGGCCTCGGCGTCGGGCACGGATCCGGCGAGGGGCTTTTCGCACAGGACATGCTTGCCCGCGGCGAGCAGGCCTTCGACCATCTCTCGGTGGAGGTGGTTGGCCACCACGACACTGACGGCATCGATATCGGGCGCGTCTGCGATGGCGTGCCAGTCGTACTCGGCGCGTTGGTAGCCGTAGCGCTTGGTGACGTCATCGGCGACGGCGTGGTTCGCGTCGGCGATCGCCACCAATCGGATGTCTGGTCGATCGGTTCCGAACAGAGTGGTAGCGGTGCGGTAGCCGGCGGCGTGGGCACGGCCGGCCATGCCGCCACCGATCACTGCGACGCCGAGAGAGTCGCGCTTCGTCACGTGTGCTCCTGGGTTCTGGTTGTCAGATCTGTTCCGATCTACTAGACCGGTCTAGTACCGTTACTATGGCTCCCGTCACACTCTGCTGTCAACCCCCCAACCGACCGCCAGATCAGGAGCGCCGAGTGGCCAGTGAGCGCCCGCGACCGACAATGCAGGACGTCGCCGACAAGGTCGGCGTGTCCAAGGCGCTGGTGTCCTTGGTGTTTCGCAATGCACCCGGCGCGAGCGCTGAGACCCGCCGCCGTGTTCTGGACGCCGCGGACGAGATCGGCTACCGCATCAACCGCACCGCCGCGCTTATGACGGCCAAGCGGTCGAACCTGATCGGAGTGATGGCCAATATCGGTAGCGGTTTCCATGCCGAACTTGTCGAAGACCTGGTCGCCGCGGCCGACAGAGCGGGGTACGAAGTCGTGCTCGGGGCCGTCACACCCACCCACAACGAGGCCCGGGTAATCGATACGTTGCGCGACTTCCGTTGCGAAGGTCTACTGCTCATCGGTCCGGAGCTGCCCGCTCGCGACATCGCGACGATCGGGGCGACGATGCCTACGGTCGTGATCGGACGCCGCATCGCCGATCCCAACTTGGACGTCGTGCGCTCTGCGGACGGACGCGGGATCTCAGCCGCCGTGGACCATCTGGTCGGACTCGGGCATCGTGACATCGTCCATATCGACGGCGGGACCGGGACCATTAGCGCCGATCGCCGCAACGGATTCGCGCGCGCTATGCGCAGGCACGGCCTCGAAGGCGAAGCCCGGGTCATCGCGGGGGATTTCACCGAGGAGGCCGGCATGCTGGCGGCCACTGAACTGCTCGACTCGGCGCTGCCTACCGCGGTGGTCTGTGTCAACGACTACGTTGCCATCGGCGTCATGGATCGGCTGCGTCGCGCCGGAGTGTCAGTCCCGGAACGGGTATCGATCACCGGCTTCGACAACAACGTCCTGGCGCGACTAGGCAGCATCGACCTCACGTCCGTGAGTCAACAACCCCGCGATCAGGCCGACAGCGCGATTGAGGCAGTCGTCCAACGCCTCGACGGCGGCCGTACGGAGCCGCTCGCCGCGGTACTGGAACCGGCTCTCGTCCTCCGTGGCAGTACCGCGGCTCCGTCACGTTCGCCGTGACCTCGGCGCGATGGCAGAGCCATATCGTGTGCGCTGCCTATACCGCGGAGCCTCAACGGAGCGCACGTGCCTGCGCGCGGTGCGCCCACTATCTCGCCGACGCGTGATCCGACTCAACGGGCTGTGACGGTGCCGGTCAGTTCAAGTGCGTGCCATGGGGTTGTCGGCGTGTCGCGGTGGTCGGGGTCGACGCCGATGAGCCGGCCGCCGGCGAGGTGGACGGTTTCGTGTTTGGCGGCGAGGTCGATCGTGACGAGGGCATCGACGCCTGTCCGAAGCGCAGTGTTGTCGTCTCCGCGCCATGCGGTGATGCTGTTGTGGCCATGGATCTGGCTGAACGGCATGCGGCGGTCGGCCCATCCGGGAAGCAATTCGGTGGTGGTGTCCGCCCACAGCGGCCCGGCATCCGGTGCGGCTGATCCGTGCAGCAGAGTGCCAGCTCGGAACACCGCGTCGGCGTCTGCTTTCGCAAGGTCGTTGATCCGGTGGGCGGCCCCGGCGGCGGTGGGTGGACCGCCGAGAATGGTGGCCCAGAATTCTGCCGTGATGCCGGCGTGGGTGATGAGGAAGGACTCATATGTGGTTTCGACCGCAGCGGCAACGGCCACGGAACCGTCTTGCCACCAGCGATTGATGATGCGGGTGTGCCTGCGGCTCAAGGCTTTTGGCCAGACAAAGACTGGCGGCTTGAGGTAATGTGCCTCGTGGTTACCGATGAGCTGGATCCACTGAGCGGGGTGGCTGCGTAGGTAGCGGTCGACGATGTTGACGACCTGAGCGGAATCGGGGCCACGATGGATCAGATCACCGACCTGGACGACGATCAGATCCTCGGGTAGCGAGCCGTCGGGGCGCGCGCCGAGGCGGGCGAGCTCGTGGCGCAGTGGTTTGGCGTGTCCACCGACATCACCAATGACGGCGATCCGCATCGCCGTCAAGTTGCCTTTCGCCGGGCCGGCCGAGAAGGCGATGCGGGACGGAGGGCGACGCGGTCCATTCGGCGCGCGATCGTGTTGATCTCCCGGACGGCCTGGCTGATCATGCTGCGTTCGATCGGTGACAGTTCGTCGCGGTCGATCAGGTCGCTGGGTTGTTGCCCGTGACGGAGCCGATTCAGGTGATGGCGCAGTCGCATTCGCTGCAGGATCTCGAAGACCTCGACCAGGCGGTCGGCCTCGGTGCTGGGCAGGATGGCCGAACCGGACGCATCGCGGAGTCGTTTCACGGTCTGCAGTTCGGCGGAACCGACCCCGAGTGCGGCCCATCGGGCGATGCTCACCACCGGTAGCAGTCCGTGGTTTTTGACGTTGAAGGTGTCACCCTTGCCGGTGAACACGTCGCGGAGCGTGCGCTCCCGCTCCTTGGCCCGGTGCGAAAGCGATTCCGACAGCAGCAACTCCATCGCGGCCGGGTGCCGTCGGAAGTCGGTGAAGACGCGTGCCACCTCCGGCAGTCCGGGTGTGCCGTGGACGGGCCGGGCGTCCACCAGTAGGGACGCGATCACGGCCAGTCCCGTGCGGTGGACCGCCATGGCCGCGCGGGGGTGCTCCCCGGGTGCGGTCAGCCAGCGTGTTGCGGCGGCTCGCCACTCGGCGTTTGTCCGGGAGAAGGCTTTGTTCGACGCGTTGGCGCCATTGACGTCGACTCCAAGCCCTGCGGCGGTGAGCAGTTCGTTGACCTCGGCGAATGCGCGGCGGAACAGCTCCATCCCCTCTGGGGACACGTCGTCGTCGAAGGCAATGGCCACGTCGACATCCGAGCAGGGCACCGCTTCGCGCCGGCCGTGACTGCCCAGGAAGAGCCAGGTGAACTGGTCGAGGGCAAGGTCGGGATGATCGGCGAAGATCAGGTGGATCGATCGACGGACGATCGCGTCGACAATCGCGGAGTACACCCGGATGACGCGATCGACGGCCAGACCCCGGTCGAGGAGGTCGTCGAGAACTGACGGCGCGCGCCGGGCCCGTTCGATCAACTCGGCTCGGTTGCGGGCGCGGTGGATCTGTTCGAGCATCCCGACGCCCGCCGTCGTCGGCGCCAGCATGAAGTCACGTGCCCCGACCACACCGCGCAGATTGCCGGATCGATCGACCACCGGCAGATACTCGGCTCGGGTATCGAGCAGCGTGATCACCGCCTCGTCTGACGAACCGGAGAGCTCCAGGGTGGTGGCAGGGTGCGCCATCACCGTGCGTGCGGAGGTGCCCGCGGAAACCCCGTCGCCGACGACCCGCCGGCACAGCACCGATTCGGTGACGATCCCGTAGGTACCATCACCCGAATCGATTACCGCGCAGTGCACGTCGCGGTCGGCGAGCTGCCGTGCGATGACCGCGACGGGCGTATCCGGGCCGACGACCAACGGGGTGCTCGCGATGAGGTCTTCGACTGTGCTGAACATCGGGGTAGAGGTGTTCCTACTTCGGGTCCGGGAGATGTAGTCGGCCAGGAACCGGGCGCCGCTGCGAGAGTAGAACGCCGGCTCGACCAGGTTGCCCGGCAACACCGCGATGCGGGCTGACGTGGTGGCGACCACCCGGGGTCCGACCGGGCGTTCGGTGAGCATCGCGGAGAACCCGAACACGTCGCCGGCAACGAACCGGTCGTCACCCGCCTTGGCCACCCGATCCGGGTCGTGCCAGAGGTCGACTTCGCCGGTGAGCACCACGTAGATCTCCGTGGGCGGTGCCGTGAACGCATCGACCACCAACTCGCCAGCGCAGAACTCGCGGACCGTCGCCGCCACCGCGATCGCAGCCAGCTGCGCGGGGTCCAGTGCATCGAACGGCCGCACCCCGGCGAGAAATCGGCCCAACTCCTCCGCCTGCGCATCAGCGGTATCGGGACCGCCCATCGTCATCGTCGAGCCGGCTCAGCGCAGGCCGACATAGATCTGCCCGGTCGAAACGTCTTCTTCGAGCGCCTCCAGCGAGCGGCCGCGGGTCTCGGGCACCTGGGTGTACACGAACAGCAACGCGACCACGCCGATCCCGGCGAACAGGAAGAAGGACCCGGTGATGCCAATGCTCGCGACCAGAGTCGGGAAGTAGAGCCCGAGAAAACCATTGGTTACCCACAAGACGAAGACCGCGATGCCGATGCCGAGGCCGCGCATGTGCAGAGGGAAGACCTCGGCCAGCCACACCCACATGGCCACGTTGAGGAACGTCTGCATCGACAGCACGAACCCGACGACCAAGACGAGGATCACGTACGGCCGCGCCGGGTTCCCTGCGGGTAGCAGCATCGACGCAACGCCCACGAGACAATGGCATGTTGTCGTCAGCGAAAAACCGATCATGAAAGTCTTGCGGCGATCTATCCGATCCATGTTGCGCAGCGCGATGATCCCTCCGATGACGGCGACCACACCGAACGCGATGTTGGCGAGCACCGCCCGCTCCTCGGTCATGCCCGATTCCTCCAACACCCGCGTGCCGTAGTACATGATCGAGTTGATGCCCGTGAGCTGCTGGGCGATGCACACACCCACGCCGACGAAGATGATGCGCCGCAGCCACTTGCTGCCCATGATCGCGCGAATGCCGATCTGGTGGGCCTGCCGCTCCTCCCGGGCGATCAGCTCTACCTGAGCGAACTCCGCCATGGCCCGGTCCTCGGAGCGCACGGTCTTCAACACCCTGAGCGCTTCGTCATACTTGCCCTTCTCCACCAACCAGCGCGGCGACTCCGGCATCCGCAGCATGCCGAAGAACAACGCCACGGCCGGCAGCGCGCAGACCGCGAACATGATGCGCCAGACGCCGTCCACGTGGCCGAGCGTCACACCGAGAATCGCGTTCACCACGAATGCTGACAACTGCCCGACGACGATGGCCAGCTCGTTGCGCCCGGCGATCGACCCTCGGATCTCGTAGGGTGCAAGCTCCGCGAGGAAGACCGGGACTACCGTCGACGCGCCGCCGACCGCGAGCCCGAGCACGATGCGGCCGGCCACCAGGACCGCGAAGCCCAGCGGGGAGAAGGTGCCTACCTCGGGTCCGGCCGGCGAGAACACCACCAGGGCGACGCCGAAGAAGAACAACAGCGCCAGGATCAGGATCGTCTTGCGCCGCCCAATCTTGTCGGAGATGATCCCGCCGAGCAGGGCGCCGATCGCCGCGGCGAACAGCAGCGCGCTGATGACCACGCCTAGCTGCAGCAGCGAGAGCCCGAGTTCTTTGGCCATCGGTCCCTCGGCGCCGTTGGCCACGCCGGTGTCGTAGCCGAACAGCAGGCCGCCCAGACAGGCGACGACCGAGATGAGGCCGATCCGCTGTCTATGCGGGCCGTTCGTCAGGGGTGGTAGCTCGGCTTCGGCCGCCGACTCCGCATGTGCAGTCATGTAGGGGCTCCTCTATTACTGTGCCTGCCGGGAACGCTGGCGCTAGTTGGCGACGGTGATGCCCGTCACAAGTGGATAGACTAGCGCGCGACAGTTATTTGTAAAGTCATTTGGACATAAAGCCATTTGAACGCTCCCGGGGGACGTCTGTAGAACCCTGTGGGACGATGGCGTGCGTGCAGGAATCCATTCCGGGACGCAAGCACCGGTCGGTGACCCAGGACGATGTCGCGCAAAAGGCTGGCGTATCCCGGGCCCTCGTCTCGTTGGCCTTCCGAGGTGCGCCTGGCGTCAGCGAGGAATCACGACGGACGATCCTCGAAACGGCTCGCCTGCTGGGTTATCGGCACAACGTCATCGCCGCTGATCTCGCCGCGAAGACTCGGTCGACGATCGGCCTCTACCTGTTGGACTTTCGCAACGAGGTGTACGCCGATGTGTTTCGCGGCGTGCGAGATGCCGTGGAGCGCTCGGGAAATCGCGTAATTCTGGCGGTCTCGGACGCTGATGAGCCGACCGATCAGCAGTCGATCGGCGCCCTCATCGAGGCCCGCGTCGGAGTGGTCATTGCCGCGACGTTGATGCTGCCCGACGTTGAGGTGCGCGCGCTCGCCCAGTCCGTCCCGGTAGTCAGTGTTGCGCGAAAAGTGCAGGGAGTCGACTGTGTCTATGCTGACGACGAGGCCGGGGCCGCGGCGGCGACGAGCTATCTGCTCGATCTTGGGCACCGGCGCATTGCGCACATCACCGGCATCGAGTACGAAGGCCATCTCCTGCGTCGTCACGCCTATGAAGCAGTCATGGTGAATGCCGGCTTGAGGCCGCAAATCGTTGTTGCGCACGGCTACTCGCAAGATGTTGCCGAGCGCACCGCCCGGGGCTTCTTGAACGTGGCGGACCGCCCGACGGCAGTTTTTGCTCACAACGACGAGATGGCGTTCGGTGTCCGTGAAGCGGCGCACTCGCTTGGCTTGCGCATTCCTCGGGATCTGTCGCTGATCGGCTACGACAATTCGCGGGTCTCCCGGTTGCACGGAATCGATCTGACGTCCGTCGATCAGCACGCGCGCCGGCTCGGACAGGACGCCGGTGCGGCGGCTTTGGCCCGGATGCGGCTCGAGAATGCGCCCCTCCTGGACGTCCGACACAAGCCCGACCTGGTGGTGCGCGGGTCGACCGCGCGGTGCACCCCGAGGTCTCGAGACGACACGTAACGAAGGCGATGTGCGTACCCGGTTCTAGCGCGCGCTAGCTTGACGCGCGAGCGTGTCGCCACCAATGGTGGAGTCAAATTGGAAGTTGATCGCCCATACATACCACCTTCGGAGCATCCGCGTCGACCGGTGGGACCGAGGAGGCCCTCTTGCGCGGGCTGTGCGCCCGCACCTGCAATTCGTCCTCGCGCCCGAGCGTCACTACACTCCCAATCTGCCCGCCGAGCAGCCCTCGTCCCTCGGCCAAAGGGATGCTGGGCAGGGCTCCACACAGTAAGTCCGTCAAGGCGTTTCATACCGCAGTTGCGGTTGTAACCAACTGCGATCAGCTGCCCGCAGTCGTCGCGAATTCGTCGCTGTTCCTTTAGCTGGGACGGCCCTTACATACGTCGTGGTATGTAGTGCGTGTATGACAAATAGCGTGTTATGTATTGCAGGAGTATATCTTTCGCGTAACTGACGGGGAATGCACCGCTAACAGCGGCGTTACGAATCCCGCATACGGTCGCCCGATGTCTACGACGATTGATCCGCCCAAGAGCGAGCTGGTGCGACTGGCGAACAAGCCGCCGTGGTACACCTCGCTCTTCTTTCAGCTTCTTGTCGCGATTGTCGCCGGCATCCTCATTGGCTGGATATGGCCCGACCTCGGCAGCAGCTTCAAGCCCTTGGCAGATGGCTTCATCAAACTGATCAAGATGCTCATCGCGCCAATCATCTTCTGCACGGTGGTGCTCGGTATCGCACATGTGGGCGATCTGAGGTCCGTCGGGCGCATCGGCGTCAAGTCGCTCATCTACTTCGAGGCGGTCACCACCTTCGCCTTGTTGTTCGGACTGGTCGTCGGCAACGCCGTCAAGCCGGGCGCGGGCTTCAGCATCGACCCACAGACGCTGGCCACTGGCGCCGACGCGATTGCCAAGAAGACCCATGATGGCGAGCTGCCACATACCGTCGAGTTCATCCTGAGCATCATCCCCACCTCCGTCGTGTCGGCGTTCGCCGAGAACGCTCTGCTGCAGGTGCTGTTCTTCGCCGTGCTGTTCGGCCTGGCACTGGCCAAGTTCGGAGAGAAGGGCCCACCGGTGATCCTCGAATTCGTCGACCACATGAGCCACATCTTCTTCATGATCATCGGCTGGGTGATGCGCCTGGCTCCGCTGGGCGCCCTCGGCGCCATGGCGTACATCATCGGCCAATACGGCATAGGGTCGTTGGCCAGTTACGGCAAGCTCATAGGTGCCTGCTACCTCGCTGCGGCGCTGTTCATTCTGATCCTGGCCGGCATCGCCCGGATCTTCGCCGGCGTGAGCCTGTGGAAATTCCTTGTCTACATCAAGGACGAATTCTTCCTGGCGCTCGGCACCGCTTCCACCGAGGTGGTGTTGCCGCGGATCATGACCAAGCTAACCAATGCCGGATGTTCGCGCACCACGACCGGTTTGGTGGTGCCCACCGGATATTCGTTCAACCTTGATGGCGCAACGCTTTACCTGTCGATCTGCGTGCTGTTCTTGGCCCAGGCTCTGGGCGTGGACCTGACTCTGGGTGAGCAGATCACCGCAGTTCTGGTGCTGATGCTGACCTCGAAGGGCATGGCGGGTGTCCCGGGGTCGTCGTTCCTCGCGTTGTCGGCGACGGTCGCGGCGATCGGGCACGGTGCGATCCCGGTGGCGGCGGTAGCGTTGCTGCTGGGGGCGGACCGGATTATGGACTCGATGCGAGTCTCGGTGAACCTGCTGGGCAACTGTGTGGCAACCATGGTGGTGGCCAACTGGGAGGGCCAACTCGACAAGGACCGCATGAGAAAGGTCCTCGACGGCGAAGACGTACCGCCGTTGACCGAGCACGATCCGATGAGTGGCGAGCTGGTACAAGTTCCCGAAGAGGGCGCGATAACTGCGGCGCCCCCGGCTACAGCTGACCGTACGAGTTCAGCGTGACGTGATGTCTGGGCGGTACCGGGCCAGGCGCTGCCGCCCTTAGTCGAACGCCTCGTCGCCGCCTACCGCGGTGGTCTGTGTCAACGGCTACGTTGCCATTGGCGTCATAGCTTCAGCCTCGCCCCGAGAGCCATCGTCCGATCCCCTGCGGATCCCCAACGTGGTCGGGTTCGACTTTGCGCATGGCCGCATTGACCGCTAGCGCAGCCTCGCAGGTGGCCGGATCCTGCAGCACGACTCGACCCCCGGCGGCTTTGACAAGCGCGCAACCGTCGGCACCATCTTCACTCGCGCACGAAAGCAGAACGGCCGTAACCGAATTGGCTAGTTGCGCTGCGCTGGCGAAGAGCACGTCCAGAGAGGGTCGGGAGCAGAGCACCGGCCCGTCCAACGTCAGGTGTGCGCGCACATCGGGACCTGTGTCGTACTGCTCGATGGGAGTCTGCGGCCGCGTCGATCGGCGTCGGTCATTGCCCACCAACAGGTGGTAGCCGGCCGGCCCAAGCGTCACCTCGCCCGACGGACACGGCGACGGGCTGGTACTGGGTTCGCTGATCGGAATCGCGGTGAAGCCTTGCAGCACCGGTGCGAGCCCGCCGTACTGGGGTGCACGATGCAGGACCACAACGGCCACCCTGTCCCGGATGTCGTTGAGCGTCTGGAAGATTCCCCGAAGCGCTCCTATTCCACCGGCGCTGCCACCGATGACGATGACATCAGGGCCGGGCATGCTGGTTCTGGCTCTTCACGTAGATGCCCAGCCGCCGGTCCTGTGGTTTGAACAATTTGGTGCCGTCGCCGGTGATGCCCTCACGCGGACCGATGACGAGATTGCCGAAGGGCGCCAAGCTGTCCCAGAACACCCGCTCGACCCGGTGCTGAAGCGTCTCCTCGAAATAGATGAAGACGTTCCGGCACATGATCAGGTGAAATTCACCGAATGCGCTGTCGGTGGCGAGATTATGGGAAAAGAACTCGAGCCGCGATCGCAGCGACGGGCTCAGAATGCAACGGTCGTATTTCGCGATGTACCAGTCCGAGAACGGCCTTTCCCCGCCGCTGGCCTGGTAATTGCGGGTGGCGCCGACCATCGCATCCGCCGGGTGAATCGCCGAGGCAGCGACCCGCAACGAGTCGCTGTCGATATCGGTGGCATAGATCGTCGTCCGATCCAACAGGCCGGCCTCGTCCAGCAGGATCGCAACGGAATACGCCTCCTCGCCGGTCGCACAGCCCGCGATCCAGATCCGAATGCTCGGATAGGTGGCCAGCCTGGGCAGAAGCTCGGTCCGAATCTTGGCGAACACCAATGGATCCCGGAACATCTCCGTGACGTTCACCGTCATCGTCGACAGGAACGACGACAGCAGTGCCGGATCCCGAAGCACCCGGCCTTGCGCTTCGGAGATAGTGCCCAGTGAATGCTTATCGACGAAGGCCATCAGCCTTCTGTTCCGCGACGCATCGCTGTAGTGGCGAAAGTCGTAGCCGAGATGTTCGAACACCGTGTAGAAGAACGCTTCCGCCTCGATCGCAGCGAGTTCCTGGGATCGAGGCGCGTCTGACTTCTCGGCGGGATTACTCACTGGCGCTTGACGACTTCCGCTCTGCTCGTGGCCGGCTGGCCAGCCACACTCGAAGTACCGACGTGAGTTGATCCATGTCGACGGGCTTGGTGACGTAGTCCGATGCGCCTGCGTCCAAGCACTTCTGGCGGTCACCCTTCATGGCCTTCGCGGTGAGCGCGACGACGGGCAGGCTGCGCCAGCGGGTCTCGGCCCGGATCCGGCGCATCGCCTCGTAACCGTCCATCACCGGCATCATGATGTCCATCAGGACCAACCCGATCTCTGGGTGGTCGGCGAGGACATCAAGTCCTTCCTGCCCGTTGCTCGCGGGTATCACCTTGATGCCGTACCGCTTCAACGCACTGCCGAGCGAGAAGACATTCCTGACGTCGTCGTCCACGAGCAGAACCGTATTGCCCTCCAGGGATTCGTCGATACGCCTGGGGTTGGACAGGATTTCGCGCGCCGAATCGGGCATGTCGTTGGCCACGCGATGGAGGAACAGGGCGGTCTCGTCCAACAGCCGCTCGGGAGATTTGGCGTTCTTCAACACAATGGCGGAAGCCAGGGCCTCGAGACGCTGGGTTTCCGCAGCGGTCAGTTCGCGCCCGGTGTGCACGATAACCGGAAGGCTCTTCGCCTGCAGCTGGCCCTTGATCTGCTCGATGAGGTCGATCCCGTCGATATCAGGCAACCCCAGATCGAGGACCAGGCAATCGTAGGTGGTTGCTCCCGCGAGCTCCGCCAGCACTTGCTCACCCGTACCGACACAGGTGATCGCAATATCGTCGCTTTCGATCATGTGTTTGACGACCTGGCGCTGGCTGGCGTCGTCTTCAGCGACCAGCACGTGCCGCGGTCCCGGTTTCAGGAAGTCGGCGACGGCCGTGAACATCGAACGCAGCGCGGTGATATCGGCGGGCTTGCTCAATGTGTGGATGGCACCCATCCGACGACCGCGTCCGTCATCGTTGGTCCCGGAAATGACGTTGACCGGGATGTGGCGCGTGGCGAGGTCGTGTTTGAGCACGTCGAGGACAACCCAACCGGCCATATCCGGCAGGCCGATGTCCAGGGTGATGGCGGCGGGCTTGCGTTCCTTCGCCAGCGCGAGGGCCATTCGACCGCTCTCCGTGACCACCGCATCGAACCCGGCTTCCCTGGCCAGCCCGGCCAGCATTCCCGCGAAGGTCGGGTCACCCTCGACGACCAGCAGCACGGGTTTGGTCCCCTGAGGCCAGGCGACGGTTGAGATGTCCACATCCTCAAAGCGTTCGAGCGCGCTACCCGTCTCGGGGGCTCCCTGCGCAACGGGCCGATCACCATTCGACGCCACGGTACTGGGTGGCGCCGCCGGGGTGCTGGGGTTCACGGACTGTCCAGCTCCGTTGACCGGCACACCATCAACCGGCAGATAACAGCTGAACGTCGATCCCTGTCCCAGCGCGCTGCACAGTGTGATCTCGCCGCCGAGATTGCGCGCCAGTTCGCGGCTGATCGCCAACCCGAGACCGGTGCCCCCGTATCGCCGGGTCGATCCCCGCGCGGCCTGCTGGAAGGACTCGAAGATCAGGTGGTGATCCTCCGGGTCGATCCCGATTCCGGTGTCCACAACGGCCAGTGCCAGAAACCCATCACCCGGATTGCCGTCAATGTCGCCCGCGCCCGACAGCGCCACGGTCACCGATCCCGCGTCGGTGAACTTGACCGCGTTGGCGACCAGATTCTTCGCGATCTGCTTGACCCGGGTGTAATCGCTCGTAAGTTGGCTTGGCGCGCTGTCGTTCACCACGACGGAAAAGGTCACACCCTTGTGCTCGGCGACCGGCCCGAACGTGCGCTCCAGGAAATCGACCAGCTCGCCCACCTCGATCACTTCCCGCTCGAGGCGTAGTGATCCGGACTCCACCTTCGCGAGATCGAGAACCTCGTCGATCAGATTCAGCAGGTCCTTTCCGGACTGCTGGATCGTCTCGGCGAACTCCTGCTGTTTGTCGGTCAGCGGGTCGTCGGAATCGGCCAACAGGCCGGCAAGGATCAAGATGCTGTTCAACGGCGTGCGCAGCTCGTGCGACATGTTCGCCAGGAATTCCGACTTGTACCGGGACGACACGGCCAGTTCCTCGGCCTTGGCTTCCAGGGTCTGGCTCAGGCGATGCAGTTCGGAGTTCTTGTGCTCCAGGGATTGTGCCTGCGACTCTAGTCGCTCGGAACTGGCTCTGAGCTCTTCCTGCTGCGAACGCAGTTCCTCGGTCGTCTCCTCCAGTTCGGCGTTCTGTGCCGACAGCTGATCTTCGCGTCGCGTCAGCTGCTCGTTGGCCGTCCGCAGCTCTTCTTCCTGAGCCTGCAATTCCTCGGTCTGCGCCTGCGATAACCGCAGCAACTCGCGGGTCTTCTGCGCCGATTCAATGGCGCTGATCGCGACGCCGGCGCCGAGGGCGATGTTCTCCAGAAGCTCGATGTCGTCGTCCGGGAACAACCGCATCGAGGCGAGCTCCAGAACGCCGTGCACTTCCGATTCGAATTTGATGGGCAACAGAATCAACGACACCGGTTCGGTCTTGCCCAGTCCGGAGACGATCTCGACGTAGTCCCCTGGTGCACCGGTCACCTCGATCCTGTTGCCTTCCAGCGCGCATTGGCCGACCAGACCGTCTCCCAGCCCGAAGGAATTGGGTAGGTCCTTGCGGCGGTGGAAAGCATACGAGGCGGTGAGGGCGAACTGGTCATCGTTGGGCTGCCGCAGAAACAGTGCGCCATGTTTGGCACCGACAGCCTCCGCGGCGCGCGCGACGATCGTCGTGCATGCCGCAGCCAGATCGGTGGCGACCTGCACCTCGGTCATCAGGTCTGCCTGAATCTCCTTGGAACGGCGCGACTTTTCGTTCTGTGCCGCCGCCGCCGTGACGGTGCGGTGGATGTTGCGGGCGGTGAAGAACAGCAGGACGCCGAGTATCGCGACGATGGCGCTCGCGAAGATCCACAGCACCGACCGGGTGATTCGGATTGCCTGTTCTGCGCGCTGATTGACGTCGTCGACCGCCTTGACCGTGTCGTCCTCGATCTGGCGCAACTGAGTCTCCAGCACCGCCACCTGGCTAAAGAGGTCTCGAGCCGAAGCCGCTGCCTCCGCGGGATTCTGGACCTTTTGCAGCTCGGCCCGATAGGCTGACTGGAAAGTGGTCCAGCTCGTCAAGGCCTGCTGGTACTGAATACGCCTGGCGTCATTGTTACTCGTTTGAGCGGCTTGCCGCAGTTCGGCATCGACAGATCTATCGAGTTGTTCCAGCTCGCCGGTGAGTTCGGCTCGCCGGGCCGGATCGTTGGCGAACACGAGCCGCTCATGGGCGACGAGCAAGGCCTGTAGGTCCCGCTGGCCGTCGATTGCGGAGATCTGTGCATTTCTCGCATCGGCCCGCTGCTCGAAGAGTGTGGTGATCTTCGCGAGTTGAACCGTATACAGCGTATTCGCCAAAATGACTGCGAGAAGCGCGGATACGCACAGGATCGCCAAACGGGTCGTAAGCTTCATATCACCTTAGCCTTCGCCGGTACCCTGGTTCGTGCGGAATGTCGCCCAATTCTTCACCTCGGCAGCAAGATCGGTTGCCTCAATCGGATGTGCATACGAGAAACCCTGTTGCAGAACACATCCAGCCTCCAGAAGCCAGTCGGCTTGCTTTTGGTTCTCGACGCCCTCGGCGATCAGATCCACCTGCATGCAGGCGGCCAGGGCGATCTGGCTACGCACGAGCCTCTGTACGCGTTGATCCTCGTGAACTTGGGCGACGAAGGTGCGATCGATCTTCAGCCAGTCGACGGGAACGTGGAGCAGATTGGTCATGCTGGCATGGTCGATACCGAAATCATCTATCGCCAGGTTGAATCCGATACTCCGGGCCTGGCGCAACGCCAGCCGCGCGGCGACGGGATCGCCGTAGAAAGTCAGCTCGGCAAGTTCCAGGCAGATGTTCTCCGGCAGGATCCGGTTGTCACGCTGCGCCCCGATCAAATCGTCGACGAAGCCTGCTTCGAGTACGTGATCAGGCGAGAGGTTCACATGCAGCTTCAGGTCGCTTCTGCCCAGCGACGCGTAGTCCTCGAAGCTCCGCGCCAAGATCCACCGGCTGAGCGGACCCGTCTGCCCGGCGGTCTCGGCCAGGGAGATGATCTCTTCCGCCGGCACCTCCTCGTCACCAACCCGCCAGCGGACCAGGGCTTCGAGGCCGAAAAGTGCTCCGGTGCTCGAGTTTACGATCGGCTGGTAAGCCATGCGGAATTCCGATCGCGCGATCGCACCGGCCACCTCGGCTCGCAGGTCGACCTTCCCCTTGTGCCGCGACCCAATCAGATCGGTGTAGAGCACGCATTCGTCCAGCCGGTTCTTCTTCGATTCGAACATGGCCAAATCGGCTTGGGACAGCAACTCTTCCGGCGTGTGAGCGCTCGCGCCGAGACCGGAGATGCCCATACTCAGCGACGGGCGCAGGGTCACGTTCTTGCAGCGGACGGGCTCCTCCTGGACCAGTTGCAGGATGCGGTTCCCGGCCGCGACCGCGACGCTCATCGACGGCACGTCCTCGAGCAGGACGATGAACTCGTCGCCGCCGATGCGACAGACCTGGGCATCGCTGCCCGCCGCGGCCCGAAGTCGCTGAGCCACCTCCACAAGCAGTTCGTCCCCAGTGTCGTGACCGTAGGTGTCGTTGACCGACTTGAACCGGTTGACATCCATGTACAGCAAGGCCGCGAGTTTCCCGCGCTCCTTCTGGCGGGCCAGTTCAGCAAGGCGCTCATTGAGCTGTCGCCGATTCGACAGATCGGTGAGGGGGTCGTGGCTCGCGAGATGACTGATGACCAGCTGGGCCTGTTTGATCTCGGTCAAGTCGTGGACGACGACCGCGACGTGCAGATCGGCTGAGTCGCCAATCGGCGACAAGGTGATCAGGACATCAACAGAGCGGCGGGCGTTGGCGGCGAACGCCATCTCCAGTGAGACTTCCTGATGCATCGCCAGGGTGACATCCAACTGCTCACGCAACCGGTCTCGGTCCGCGTCGACAGCGAGCTCCACGATGGACCGGCCGATCAACGTGTCGGAATGCCCGCTGAACAGAGCGGTAGCAGCCTTGTTGCAGCTGCGGATGGCACCCGAGGCGTCGACCGCGAGGATCGCGTCAGCGGTGGCCTGCATGACGGCGGCGTACTCGGCCTGGACTCGGTAGAGAGTCGCATTAGCCAGCGCCAGCGCAGCTGCCGCCGAAACGCCGCGGAACAGCACGGCTTCAACCTCGGAGAAGGCGCGCCCGTCGGTGCGGCCGACACATAGATAGCCGACGTGCTCACCCCGGGCAGTCAATTCGTCGACCAAGACCGAGCCGTGTGGCGTCACGTCCCGGCTCCGGCCGACCAGATGCTCGACAAGCCACGTCTGCGGCTGCTGTGACGTTCGATCCGCTTCGGTGTGCGAGAACGAGTCATGCCAGTCGTTGTCGGCAATCGGCAGGCGGAGTAGGCACTCGGCGCCGAACATCTGGCTCAGCTCGGTGACGATGGTCTTCTCCAACGAAGCCAGGTCGAGGCTGCCCTCGGTGAAGATCGCGGCAAGCCTCGCCCGCCTTCGGGTCAGTGCCAACTCCTCGCGCTGGCGGGTCTCGGCCGAGCGGGCGGCCTGCATTTGTTGCTCGTGCAGGTTGGCTGCTTCGCTGCGCAGCCGGGCGAAGGACCGATCCAGTTCCAGCAGGGCTTTGACTTTTGCATAGAGCACTGCAGCGGAGACCGGCTTGAGGAGAAAGTCCACCGCGCCCAGGTCGTAGCCCCGATCCAGGTCGCCGTCGTCCGCCTGACCGGTGAGAAAGATGATGGGCGTCGAAGCCAACTCGTCGGCTTCTCGAATAAGTTGCGCAGTCTCGAACCCGCCCATCCCGGGCATGTTGATGTCCAGAACGATGACGGCGACTTTGCGCTGCAGCAGCGCGGTGAGCGCTTCCTCCCCGGAGCCTGCCTGGACCAGCTCACAATCCAACGGGGTCAACACCGTGCACAGCAGCTCACGCAGGCGCGCGTCGTCGTCGACGACCAGGACCGTCTGTTGGCTTTCAGTTGCCATCGGCCCGCGCGCATCGCCATCCGCCAGCACGGGGATCAACGATCCCTGCCGCGCCTCGTCCGGAACAAGCACCCCGAATCCCACCCCCACGTTGTCGCGCACACACCCTTCGCCCCACAAGTGTGCACTCGGTCAACCCCTCCCAGGACGCCGATCGCGAAGTTCAGTCACTCCTGCCCGTGGTTCCGCCGCGGGGAGCACCGCGCAGATGTCCAGTTCGGCGTCGAACCGTTCTGGGCCAACCGCACGCCCAGGGCCAATGCGTCGGCGCCGCCAGGTACCCGATGAGCAGTCTCAGGCGGTCACATTAGCTGGAGTGCGGAGTTCATTCAGATGTCTTGCGCGCTGTGGGCCACACTATCCCGAACCATATGTGCAGCAGCGCGTTTCGCCGCCGACCCGCGCACGGCACGCAACACCGCGACGGCGACTGCCACGACGCTCAGCACGATCAGCGGCGCGGTGATACCGACGGCCGGTTCGATCGTGACCAGTAGCACGGGCAGGCCGAAACCCAAATACGTGACGGCCCAGAAAATGCCGGTCAGCGTTCCGCGCAACCGAGGAGGTGACAAGGTCTCGACGTCGATCAGGCCTTGCCGCAGGCACAATCCGTAGGCGACACCCAGCACGAGCGCCACAGCCACAAAGACGGCCAGCGATGGCCTCGCCCCCGCGGCGGCAACGGTGCCGAATCCGACTGCGGCCGCCAGCGCTCCGGCTGCACCGGCGATCGGACCCCACCCCCGGCGCCGGGCGACCATCTGAATGGCGACACCTGATGTCAACGTCAACGCCGCGGCCATACCGGGAAGCAACGGGCCGTTGAAGCGGTAGTGCATCCGCTCGACCATCGTCACCATCGCCATCGTCGCGCTGGCGAAGACCCACACCGCCAACGGCAGCGCGGCGCCGAGCGCCGCCACCACGCTCCGCTCGCTGCCGGCGTCAGCGGGAACGTCCTGACCGGGCACGAGGCTGCCGGAAGCGCCCGCGGTGCGGGCCAGGACGGCGCCGGTCAGCACCGCAGCCGCCGACAAGCCCACCGAGACCGCAAAAGGCACATGGACCGGCGCAGCGGTGAACTGTGCAAGGAGCGCGGAAATGACGGGGCCACAACCGAATCCGGCGGTCAGCGACACACCGGCCAGCACCGAGCCGGACCCGCCGCCGATATCGGCGCTCCACGCGGTGCCTGCGCTCATCGCCACCCCGACGCCTGCGCCGACGACCAAGCGGCCGATGAACACTCCCGTCTGGTCGTGCCAGCACAGCAGCGCGAGGTTACCCAGGCCCGCTACCGCGGCACCCGTCAGCAGCAGCGGTCGCCGACCCCACCGGTCGGACAGCGTTCCGCCACCCAGTAGACCCGGCAGCAACCCGACCGCATAGATACCGAACGCGCCGTCAATTGCGGTCCGGCCCAATCCTTCGCTTTGAGCGAGCACCGGCAATAACGCCGTGAAGTGGTTGGCGGCCCAGCCCGTGGCGAACAGCACCACCAACACCGCAGGCAACACAGTCCGCGCCGGTGTCGTCGGCTGGTCGTTGGCAGGCCCCATCGGTCGTTGCCTCCTCGTCGGCGAAAAGTTGCTACCCGCGCAACAGTCAATCCGACCCCGGCATTCCAGTGCAGATCAGCTGGCAGTGGGGTCTACTAATGACTATGCGGTTCGAGGGGGACGGCGAGCCTCTCTCAGACGACGGGCCAGAGATCCCCGTCGAACTGGTTCGTACCCTGCTGAGCCTCCTGCGAACCCGACTCGGCCTGGACACTGCGTGGCTGGCCTCTTTTCGCGACGGAATGCAGACGATGGAGGTGCTCGACGGCGATGCCGAGGCGGTGAATCGTTCGTTGGGCGATCGAACCTCGCTCTCCGATTCGTATTGCGTGCGGGTCATCGACGGACGGCTTCCCGCGATCATCCCGGACACCGCGGCCAACCAGACGACGGCCGCACTGCCGGTCACCAGCGAATGGAATCTCGGTGCGTACGTTGGTGTTCCCGTGCTCAGCCCCACCGGCGCGACGGTCGGGATGGTGTGCGCGGTCAGCCAGGAGGCCAAGCCGTACCTCGCCGGTATCGACCTACGAGTCGTCAACCAGGTCGCCGAACTCATTGGGACACTGATCGAATCGCCCGACAAAGGGCCGAACACCACCGCGGCCCAGCGGACAGCGATCCGAAAGGTGGTGTACCAGCGCGATTTCGAGGTGGTGTTCCAACCCGTCCACGACGTGACCTCCGGCAGGGTGATGGGTGTGGAGGCGCTGGCGCGCTTTCCCCATGCACCGTTTCGCCCCGACGCGTTTCTCGCCCAGGCGGCCCTGCTGGGTCTCGGGATCGAACTCGAGACTGCGATTCTGGCTCGCGTTGTCTCGATGGTGCCGCGGCTGCCCGACGAGGTGTTCGTCGCGGTGAACATCTCACCGGGGGCGGCGCTGGTAGCTCCGTGGGCCCAGATGCTCGCCGACGTCGACCCGTCGCGAATTGTCCTGGAACTGACCGAACATGATGCCGTCCTGGATTACGGCGCACTCGAAGACGCATTGGAGCCGTGCCGATCACGAGGCGTCCGGATCGCCGTTGATGATGTCGGCGCGGGGTTCTCCTCGTTCTCCCACGTGCTCGAGTTGAGCCCGGAGTTCGTCAAGATCGACCAGTCGATCACCCGCCATATCGACGTCGACGACGCCCGCCGACGACTGGCGCACGCTATCGCCGAGCTCGCCGGCCAGATGGGCGCGACCGTGATCGCCGAAGGTGTGGAGAGCCAGGGCGAACTCGACGCCGTCGGCGCCGTCGGCATCATCGCGGCACAGGGTTTCTTCCTCAGCCGCCCCCGCCCCGTCGGTCACGGGTTTGAACCTGCCGAGGTCACCGCAGAGCCGGCAGACCCGCTTCACACCGAAGTCGACCTCCTTGGTGAGCGGCGATTCGAACTGGCGCTTGCGCATTCGCCCATCGGCATGGCGGTGGTCGGTTTGGACGGCACCTTCCTGCGCACCAATCGCGCACTGCGCGCCATGCTCGGATACAGCAAATCGGAGTTGGCCGAACTCACTTTTCAGGAGATCACCCACCCTGACGACCTGGATGCCGACTTGGCTTTGCTCAACGACTGCCTGGAGGGGCGCCGGCGGTCGTATCGCATCGATAAGCGCTACATCGCATCGGACGGACGCATCGTGTGGGGTGCCCTCACCGTCGTGATCGTGCATGCCCCGCGAGATCGCCCGCGCTACTTCGTATCTCAAATCGTCGACGTGACGGCCGACCGCATCCGGGAGGCCGACCTGGCCCGCCAAGCCGCCACCGATCCGCTCACCGCGGTCGCCAACCGGTCGGCTGGCTGGAACCGCCTGGAACAGCTCGATGCCAGCGAGGCGGGCTACGGCGTTCTGTTCTGCGACATCGACCGATTCAAGTCACTCAACGATCAGTACGGCCATCGCTCCGGTGACCGGCTGCTGGTGGAGGTGGCCTTCCGGCTGCGCGAGGCCGTCGGACCCCGCGACATCGTCGCTCGATGGGGGGGCGACGAATTCCTGGTGATCACCGACTCTGTCGACGAGTCAGAATTGGCCCGCCTGGCCGAGCAGATCACCGAAGATCTGGACGGCAAGCCGGTCACACTCGGCGACGGCGCTCAGGTCGCGGTTGGACTGACGATCGGCTGCGCGGTGCATCATCCGGGCGACGGGTGCTCGATTGACACCGTGCTCGACCACGCGGACCACGCCATGTACTCCAACCGGAAGTCCTGAGTCAGGCGCTGCCAGCGGCGGTGAGCTCGTCGGTCGATGTGTCGTCCAACACGGGGATGTCCTGCAGCCTGCGCTTCATACTCGCCACACGACGTAGCTGAGCGGCTATGTTCATCGAAGTGAGCATCGGAATGCCACCGACGAATGTCCGGAACGACGGGTTGCCGCCGTCGAGGTGCAGCATAAACAGGCACCCGACGACGTAGAAGAACCCCATGGTGAACAGCGCAGCGGGAATCGCGTACGCCAGCGGCGAGCGCGCATCGGCGACCAGTTCGGATGCGTAGTCGAACTCGTCTCGCGTAAGTGGTTCGCGCTTGCGGATTTTGGCGAGCACGGCTTTGTGGGCGCCCACCTGATCACCCATCGGATGGGAGATCCGCCGCTCCAGCCGCGTGATGTAGACGAAGACACAGGTGCCGAGAACCAGTGCCATCAGCGCAGCAAGAATGGTGAGATCACCCCACGGGCCGAGATTCACGCGATTTCTCCTCTATCTAGTCGCCGAGCGTGGGGGCTGTGGTCGAGAACGCCGGCCGGTTTCACCGTCGACCCTCACGGTGGGCGATCTCGTCGCCGTCCTCCCACAGCAACAACTGACGGACCGATTGCCGGGTGCCGTACGGCCGGAGCATCGAGCTGGCAGGTCGTTGGCGTACCTTCAGCGGCCACCAGAACCAGCGGCCGAGCAGAGCCGCCACGGCCGGGGTCATGAAGGACCGCACGATCAGGGTGTCGAACAGCAGACCAAGGGCGATCGTCGTTCCGATCTGACCGAGAATCCGCAAGTCGGCGAAGATGAACGACGCCATCGTCGCCGCGAACACCAGACCCGCCGCCGTCACCACCGCGCCAGAGCCGGCCATCGCCCGGATGATGCCGGTATTCAGCCCGGCATGGATCTCTTCCTGGAACCGGGATATCAACAGCAGGTTGTAGTCCGATCCCACGGCCAACAGCAGGATGATGGCCAGTGCCAACACGATCCAGAACAGGTGGATCCCAAAGATGTCCTGCCAGATCAACACCGATAGCCCGAACGAGGCGCCCAACGACAGCGCCACGGTGCCCACGATGACGAAGGCGGCGACGATGCTGCGGGTGATGAACATCATCACGAGCAGGATCAGGCTCAGTGCCGCGATCCCCGCGATCATCAGGTCGTATTTGGCGCCGTCCTGGATGTCCTTGTAGGTGGCCGCGGTACCTGCGATGAAGATCTTGGACCCGGCCAAGGGCGTGCCCTTGACGGCTTCCTGCGCGGCGTTGCGAATCGAATCGATGTGCGAAATGCCTTCGGGCGTAGCGGGATCACCGTCGTGGGTGATGATCATCCTGGCGGCCTTGCCGTCCGGTGACATGAACAGCTTCATGCCACGCTGGAATTCGGGATTGGTGAACGCCTCCGGCGGCAGATAGAACGTGTCGTCGGTTTTCGAGGCGTCATAGGCTTGGCCCAGTGCCGTCGAGTTCTGCAGGGCCGCCTGCGCCTGGTCGTTGATGCCCGAGTTGGTGGCGTAGTTGGTCAGGGTGAGGTCGCGGTTGGTCTGCTGGGTGTCTATCTGCGGCGGGATCAGCGCGAGCAGTTTCGGTTGCAGCGCATCGAGTTTCGCGATACTGCCCGCGACGTTTCCGAGCTGGTCGGTCAGCGCGTCAATGCCGTCGAGCGCATCGAACAACGAACGCACCGCGGCGCAAGCCGGGATGTCGTAACAGTGTGGCTCCCAATAGAAGTAGTTGCGCAGCGGCCGGAAGAAGTCGTCGAAGTTGGCGATCTTGTCGCGCAGATCCTGGGCTGTGGTGACGGTGTCCTGGAAGGCCTTGGTCTGCTCGTCGGTGACTGCGCCGGACTGCTGCTGCAGCGCATACTGCTGACGCAGAATGTCGATCGAGTTGTTGATCACGCCCACCTGCTTGAGCAGGTCGTCGCTGCGGGCCTGCTGGAACGGCAGGTTGTTGATCTGCCCGAGGCTGCCCGCACTGACCTGGAACGGTATCGACGTGTGGTCAAGGGGCGTACCCAGCGGGCGGGTGATCGCTTGCACCTGAGCGATGCCCGGGGTGTGGAATACCGCTTTGGCGACGCGCTCCAGCAGGATCATGTCGGTGGAGTTCCGCAGATCGTGGTCGGCTTCGATCATCAGCAGTTCGGGATTGAGCCGGGCCTGTGTGAAGTGGCGTTCGGCGGCGGTATAGCCGACGTTGGCCGGCGCGCTGGCCGGCATGTAGCCGCGGGCGTCGTAACTGGTCTTGTAGTTCGGCAGGGCGATCAGGCCGATGAGGGCGATGCCGACCGTCACCACCAGGATGGGGCCGGGCCAGCGCACGATGGCGGTACCGATGCGTCGCCACCCCTGGGTGCGCATCGGGCGGGCGGGTTCGAAGAGGCCGAAGTGCCGGCCGATGACGAGCAACGCCGGTGCCAGCGTCAGTGCCGCGATCACAGCGATCAGGACGCCGATGCCGGCCGGAACGCCAAGGCTGTTGAAATACGGCAGCCGGGTGAACATCAGACACATCACCGCGCCGGCGATCGTCAGACCCGAGCCCAAGATGATGTGCGCGGTGCCGTGGTACATCGTGTTGTACGCCGTGACGCGGTCCTGCCCGGCGTAGCGGGCCTCGTGGAAGCGGCCGAGAAGGAATATCGCGTAGTCGGTTCCGGCGGCGATCACCAAGAGTGTCAACAGGTTCGTCGAGTACGTCGACAGCTGGATGATTCCGGCGTTGGCCAGGACGGCCACCGATCCGCGGGAGGCGGTCAGCTCGATCATCACCGTGAAGATCACGAAGAACACCGTGGTGAGGCGGCGGTAGAGCCAGAACAGCATCACCGCGATCACCCCGAGCGTGATCAGGGTGGTCTTGAGCGTGCCGTGGCGACCCACCTCGAACTGGTCGGTGACCAGGGGTGCGGCGCCGGTGACGTAGGCGCGGAGGCCGGGCGGCGGCGGGCTGTTGTTGACGATGTCGCGCACCGAGTCGACGGACTCGTTGGCCAGCGACTCACCCTGGTTGCCGGCGAGGTACAGCTGCACGAGTGCCGCCTTGCCGTCGGCGCTCTGCGAGCCGGCCGCCGTGAGCGGATCGCCCCAGAAGTCCTGGATGTGCTGGACGTGTTTGGTGTCTTGTTGGAGCTTCTTGATCAGGCCGTCGTAGTAGTGGTGGGCATCGGCACCGAGCGGCTGATCGCCTTCCAGGACGATCATCGCCGAGCTGTCGGAATCGAACTCGCCGAACACCTTGCCGATCCGCTTGGCGGCCTGCAACGACGGCGAATCCTGCGGGCTCAATGACACGTTGTGCTTTTCGGCGACGGTCTCCAGCTGCGGCACGAAGACGTTCGTGACCACCGCCAGGCCCAGCCAGAACAGCGCTATGACGACCGAGAACCGCCGGATGAAGTCCGGGATCCGGTGGCTCATCCGGACTTGTCCAGGCAGTAGGTGAAGGCGTTCAGGGTGTTCACGGTTCGCTCGTCTTTGACGACATCGTCGATCTTGATCCGGCAGCCGATCGAGTCGCCGTCGCCCTGGGCGTTGACGTTGACGAAGACCGCGGGCTGGGTGGTGGTGGTGTCGTAAGCCCAGGGCAGCGTGACGTTGTCAGCGCGCTGCGGTTGGGCATTCACGTCGGTGTAGGTGACGGTCGCGACGGTCCCCGGCGGGCCGAAAACCTCCATGACCACGTGCTTTGGGTTGAACGGGACAATGTCGTTGCCCGCGCCGCTGGGCGTCGACGTGACGTCGTGGGAGCCGAAGATGCCGTGCAGGCGGTACACCGCGAACCCGGCTACTGCGACGACGACCACCGCCACCAGCAGCATCCAGCGTTTGCCCAACCGGCGTCCGATCGAAACCCGCTGCATCCGTGACCCTTTCATGAGCGGCGACAGGCGCTGACGGCAACGAAACTTCTATAGGGCGGCTAATCAACTTAGTTGACAGTACGACACGGGACCGTACTCCACAACACTGGGAATGGGAGGGTGACTGGACCGCTTTAGCCGCCGTACTGGGCAACCTTCGCCGCGTAGTCGTCGAGCAGTCGCAGCGATTCGTCGCGCGGCTTGGTCGGCAGCAGCAGGTTCACCAGGCGGTATCCCAGCCCTTCCAAACCGCGCCAGTACTCCGGATCGATCGGCGTGCCGAACGTCGTCAGCGGAACCTCGTGGCCTGCTCCCGCCCGCATCTGCTCGATCCGCCTGCCCAAGTGCTCGACAGGCGCCGGATTGGAGATCCAGCCGGCCTCGTGCTGGATCACCCTCCTGACGGTTGCGTCGGAATCGCCGCCGATGTAGATCGTGGGATGCGGTTTCTGGACCGGCTTGGGACGCAGATACGCAGGGTCGAAGTCAACGAACTTGCCGTGGAATTCGGCCGGCTCATCGGTCCAGAGCACCTTGATGGCTTCGATGCGCTCGTCCATCAGTGCCCCGCGGGTCTTCGGGTCGGTGCCATGATCGCGCAGCTCCTCGATGTTCCAGCCCGCGCCGACGCCCAATGCGAACCGGCCGCCGGAGATGAGGTCGATGCTCGCCGCCTCCTTGGCGGTGATGATCGGGTCGCGCTGGATGAGCAGGGCGATACCGGTGATCAGCTCGATGCTGGACGTGATGGCCGCGGCCGCGGCCAGCGTGACGAACGGGTCCAGGGTGCGGTAGTAGATGGACGGCAGTTCACCGCCCATCGGATAGGGCGTTTGTCGGCTGGCGGGGATGTGCGTGTGCTCGGCGATCGTCAGCGAGTGAAGACCTCGCTCTTCAATCGCGCGGGCCAGCGTCACGGTGTCGATGGTGTCGTCGTTGACGAACGTCGAGATGCCGAATTTCATGTGAACCAGGCTATGGCGTGTTCCTGAGTGCCGATCGGTCACAGCTCCGTCGGCTGTGTTCCCGCCCGGTGCCGGTCAGGGTCGCGACGATCCGGTCGCGGATTTCGTACCCGATTTCGATCATCGGTCGACCTTCATGTCCACCAACACCCGGCGGAGCAGCTTGCCGGTGGCGTTGCGGGGCAGATCGTCGACGAAGATCACATCACGAGGCACCTTGTGGCGAGCCAGGTTGTCCTTGACGAACTGCTTGATCTCCGCCCCATCGAGTTCGGCGCCCGGCTCGGGAACGACGAAGGCGCGCAACCGTTTTCCGAACTCGTCGTCATCGACACCGACCACTGCGACCTCGGCGATGTCGTCCCGTGACTCCAGCAGGTTCTCCACTTCCTGAGGGAACACGTTCTCGCCGCCGGACACGATCATGTCGTCGTCACGGCCGTCGACGAACAACAGTCCGTCGTCGGTGAAATGACCCACGTCGCCGGAGGACATGTAGCCGTCGATGATCTGCTTGTGCCGGCCGTCGGTGTAGCCCGAGAACGGCGCGCCATTGCGCACGAAGATCCGCCCCCGCCGGTTGCTGCCCGTCACGCGTTGATCATGCTCGTCATAGAGCACCACCTCGCAGGTCACCGGGGCACGGCCCGCGGTTCCCGGTGCGGCCCGAAGCTCTTGCGGCGTAGCCACTGAAGCGATCGCGCATTCGGTGGATCCGTACATGTTGTAGAGCACGTCGCCGAACAGGTCCTGCACACGTTCGGATAGATCGGGGCTCAACGCCGACCCGGCGACCAGGATCACCTTCAATGACGACGTGTCGTACTTGCCGATCACATCGGCCCCGAGTTCGACGATCCGGTGCAGCATCGTCGGGACCGCCACGAGCATGTCGGCGCGGTAGTCGGCGATCAGCGCCAGGGTGTCCTCCGCCTTGAACCGCCGGGTGGTCACGATCTGGTTGCCCAGGGCGGCGCCGACGGTGTAGGTGGCCCAGCCAGTGCTGTGAAAGATCGGCGACATGATCGCCATGGTTCCGGTGCGCGGGAACGGAATTCGATCGATGATCTGCGCGGTGGCCAAGGGCTTCACCGAGTCGCGCGGCGCGCCTTTGGGAAGCCCGGTAGTCCCGCTGGTCAGGATGACCGATCCACCCGACTTGCTCGGGGGCGGCAGCGGTTCGGTCGAATTCGTCGCCAGGATGTCGTCCAGGGTTTGCGCCCGCGCGGGCAGTTCGGCGCCGTCGTCGACCCAGGTGAGCACGCGGGGAAGCTCTGCGGGCAACGCATCGAGCAGACCGAGGAACTCGCTGTCGTGCAGGACGACGGTGACCTTCTCGCGCTCGCAGACCTCGGCGAACTGCGGTTTGGCGAAGCCGGTGTTCATCAGGACCATGCGCGCGCCGAGCTTGCCGCAGGCGGCCATCGCCAGGACCAGACCGCGGTGGTCGCGGCACAGCACGCCGACCACCGCACCTTCGGAGACACCCAACCGCTGCAGCCCGTGTGCCAACGCCCACGACTGATCGTCGACCTGCTTGTAGCTCAGCGTCCCGCGCTCGTCGACGATCGCCGGCAGGTTCGCGTATCGGCGACCACCTTGGATCGCCATGGTGGCCTGGGGACCGTAGATCCGGGAGTGCTTGGCGACCTCGACGGTGGATTTCAGATCGGTCAGATCGACGAAGCCGGTATCGACCAGGCGTTTGACCGCGCGGCCGGCTTCGCCGACTCGTTGCAGCTTCTGGCGCAGCTGGGTTGTCGCGCTCATCGGGTCTCCTCTACCAGTCAGACCGGATCGAATTCAGCCAGCAGCAGTTCGCTGCCAAACCCGTCGCCATCGCCCACGAGAGCCCTGGCGGAAACCCGCGCCGCAGGGTCCAGCAGATGCGGGATGCGCAGCACGCCGGCCGAGGTACGCACCGTCGAAAGGGTTTCGGACCGTTCGACCGAGACTACGTCCAAAGGCTTTGTTATCGGCTCGGATCCGGTTCCCCGCGCGTGAACGGAAGTCGCGGCGGTCTGTCGCTCGTCCTCGGCACCGAACTCCAGCGTTGCGGAAGAGGCGCCACCTGCGATCGAGCGGATGAACGCGGTGACGAGTACCGGATCTCCCACTCCGTCATAGATCCACCGGCGACCCAACACCGAATGCTCCATCGTGGTGAGCAACCACCGCTGCGCACCGTCTAACGGTGCTTCACGGTAGGTCAGCGGTAGTTGGATGAATCCTTCGTTGTACGGGGCGACCAGCGTCTCGATGCCGACCTTGCCGTCGGGATCATCGAATCTGTATGAGAGCGGCGGTGATGTCACGACCGTCTCGGGCGCCGCATCAAACCAGTCGGCCGCTGTCAGCCACTGGCGGACGATCTCGATCTTGGTCGGACGCAGCGTTGCGTCGCGGTGCACGAATGCCACCAAGTCAACCTACCGGCTAGTTACAGGGCGGTAGCCAACGATGCGACAAGGGCCTGCGTCCGCTCTCTGCTCCTGCGTCGTTCGTCGGCATCACGGCCCAATGCCACGACGCGTGCGGCGAGGTCGGTGACGCCGGCGTCGCGGTAGCGCTTGAGCCGGGCTTCGATCGCGGCCTCGTCGCCGGCCGCCATGGTGTCGCCGACGTCTTGGGCATCGCCGTGTTCGAGCAGTCGCACGTAGTTGGGCGAGAAGTCCGCGTGCCCGAGCACCTCGCTGGCGTAGATGCGCGCCTCTTGTACTTGGGCCCTGGCGCACAGCACTATCGGGACGCCTGCGACGACGCGGGTGGTCTTGGTTGTTGCCTTCGCCAGAGCCGGGACGACGTAGTCACCGATAGCGCGTTCGTCGGCCATCCACAAGACCGTGCCGCCGGTGCGCTCCCCCGCGATCTTGAGCATTGCCGGGCCGAGGGCGGCCACCAGGACGGACACCGTTTCGTCGCTCACGTCAATGGGACTGTGAACGTGGAAGGCGTCGTTGTCGACGTCGACCCTGCCCGGGCCGCGGAACGCGTGGGACAGGACGTCAAGGTAGTCGGTTACGTGCTTGGCGGGTCTCTCGTAGGACAGGCCGAGCTGGTCCTCGATGATCCAGTGATGGGACGGCCCGAGCCCGAGGGTGAACCGGCCGCCGCAGGCCGCCTGGGTGGTGAGCGCCTGCTGGGCCATGATCAGCGGGTGACGGGTTTGGATCGGGACCACCGCTGTACCGATCTCGATGCGCTCGGTCACCTGGCCGAGTAGGGCGACCGCGGTAAGGGCGTCGAGGTAGCCGGGCACCTGCGGAATCCAGAAGGACGCGAAACCCTGTGTCTCGGCGGTCCTTCCGTCGTCGAGCAGACCTTCGAGGCGGTCTTTGCGGTCGCGTTCCTTGTCGGAACCGACCATCAACCCGATGCGCATCAGCGGATCATTTCACGGGACATAACGGTCCCATTCGTAGGGGACGATGGTGTGGAATGGTGCGGCCAGGAGGGGGCCGCGTTCTTGCACCGCGGATTTCAGGCGTTGAGCAACGGCAACCGGGTCATCGTCGAGGAAGCAGTAGGTGATCTGTTGTCCGGCTGTGGCGTTGCCGAGTCTGGCGTCGACGTCCATCGCCTGAGCGGTCCACACGCCGGCGACGCCGTCTGCCTCGGTGAGGACTTCGGTAGGCGTCTGTGCTTGTTCGAGGAGGAGGTACACGCCGGTGATCGGCCACCACGGCAGGACGTCGGAGCCCACCTTGACTCGGTGTGCTGCCACTTTTCGCTGCACGTCGTAAACGCCGCGTTCGACGGGCGGCAGCAATGGAATCTTGCGGCCGGCGTCGCCGAGTGCCCGGGATAGCTCGAGGAACCCGCCCATTCCGCTTGGCGCACTGAAGAAGTACGTCATGACGTGATCGATCTCGTCGTAGGGTCCCTCGCTCGCAGCGCGGGCTTGCCGGCAATCCGGAGTGGAGACCAGTCTCAGCGAAGCTCGCACCTCGGGGAGCCGGTGTTGTTCGGGGCGGTGGTCAAGGGTGTGCCAACGCAGGTAGCCGGCGTCGGCGCCATCGGGGTGCCGGCGGGCCATCGACACGAACAGGGTCGTGATGCCGCCATTGCCGGTGGCGAGGACGCCGGGTGTTCCGTCGGAGGGGTTGCCGGGCAGCGTCATTCGTGTCCCAACTCGAGGTCTGGATGACGAGCTTCGATCATGCGCCGGAATCCCTCTCGCCATGGCACTTTCGTCTTGCCGAGCACGTGGTGCATGTAGGTGACGTCAGGCCACAGTGGACTGTGGGCGTCTGTCGTGTATTCGAAGATCGGTTCAACGCCGACGAGTTCGCCCATGTAGGCGCAGTAGTCCTCGACGCTGACGGTCTCACTGCCCGCCCAGTTGACGACGATCGGCGGAGTGCCGGCCACTTCCATGGCACGAATACCGAGTTCGACGTAGTCATCCTCGTAGATCGGGTTGTAGTTGTTGGGTTTGTCGGGATGGAGCCGAATCGGCCTGCCCGCCAACATCATCTGTAACCGGTCTGCTGGGGCACCGCCTTCGGGACCATAGGTGGAACAGATGCGGATGATCGTCAGCGGGATGTCGTACTGCTTGGCGATCCAGGTGCAGAGCTGCTCGGCAGCGATCTTGGAGAAGCTGTAGTTGGCGCGTAGCGGAACCCCTGGTGGGTCTGTCTCCGTGAGTGGCCGCTGGCCCTGATAGGCGTAGATGGATCCGGTCGAGCAGAACACGAAGCCCTTGGCGCTGCGGCAGTGGTAGAGCAGGTCGCCGGATTTCTGAGCGTTGGTGTCGACCGCGCGTTGCCAGTCGTCGGCGCCGGGATCGACGGCGGCATGAAAGACGTAGGTGAAATCGTCGGGCAGCTCATCGAAGTCGCCCGTGCTGATGTCGAGCGGAAGCGGGGTGATGCCTGCGGCGGCCAGGCGGTTCCGGTCGTTCGCGTCGCGCAGGCGGGCGGCCCCCCAGACCTCGTTGGTGTGCGCGAGGGCACGGGCGATCGGGAACGCGATCTTGCCGGTGGCGCCGGTGATGAGGATCTTCTCTGCGTCGAGCATCCCCTCAGTCATAGCGCACTCGGGTAGGAATGTTAAGTACTTGATATGTTGGGTCGGTGCAGCTGACCTTCGACCCCGATGTCGAGGCGTTTCGCGCCGAGTTCATCGAGTTCCTCGACCAGCATCTGCCCGCGGAAGCCGAGACAGCTGAGCGGTCCCGCTCGACATCACACGTCCCGGAGTGGGCACGCCGCTGGCAGCAGCTGCAGTTCGACCACGGCTGGTTATTGCCGGGGAATCCCCCGGAGTTCGGCGGGCGTAACGCGAGCGTGTTGCAGCAGTTCGTGCACCGCGAGGAGTTGGCGCGCCGCCGGATCTATCACGTGTTCAACCCGCAGGGGGTTGGGATTATCGCCGCGTCACTGCTGTCGTTCGGCACCGAAGAGCAGAAGCGACAGTGGGCGGTGCCGATTCTGCGGGCGGAGATGACGGCGTCTCTGGGGATGAGCGAGCCCGGTGCGGGGTCGGATCTGGCGGGGCTTTCGACGCGGGCGGTCTTGGCCGGGGATCACTTTGTGGTCAACGGGCAGAAGGTGTGGACGTCGGGTGCGCACGACGCCGACGTGATCCTGACATTCGTGCGGACCGATCCGGATGCGCCACGGCACAAGGGAATCAGTGCGCTGATGATTCCCACCTCTTCCGCGGGTGTGATGTGTCGGCCGTTCCCGTGGGTCCATGACCGCGAGTGCTTCGACTTCAACGAGGTGTTCTTCGACGACGTGCGGGTGCCGGCCGAGAACCTGGTCGGGCCGTTGCACGAGGGCTGGAAGGTGGCCAACGGGTCGCTGGGGCATGAGCGGACGATGATGTGGATGGCGTTCGCGAATCGGCTGGAGCAGATGCTCGAGGACTTCAAGCCGGTGGGCGAGATCAATCGCGATCGGTACGCGTCGGTCGTCATGGACTTCTACGCCCTGCGGTTACTGGGATCGAGGGCGGTCAGCCAGGCCGCGCGCGGCGAGCGGGATGTTCCGGCGGTGTCGGTACTGAAGGTGCTGGGTTCGGAGGCCGAGCAGACCGCGGCGCGGTACGCGCTCGAGGCCGCGGGCTCCGACGGGCTGCGCGATCCGGTGCTGACGGCGCCGTACAACGCTTACGCCCCAGAGCTTTACACGGCGAGCTGGTTCGCCCGGTACATCACCACGTACGCCGGGACCATCGCCGGCGGGACGTCGGAGATCCAGCGCAACATCATCGCGCAACGGGTGTTGGGGTTGCCTGTGCGGTGACGGTGCCGCGACGGCCTATCCTTGCGCGGGTGAGCACGGGTCGATCGCGCAACCGCGGCGACCCTGGGATCATCGCGGCCTGCGGAATTACGGAGGTCTCGCAGTTGAAGGAAAATCTCAGCGGCAAGGTCGTTGGCTGTTGTGTCCTTATGCGAGGTGATGAGCAGATCGATCGGTTCATTGGGGTTCCGCGCGTAGGCGATCCACACGTCACCCAGGATCGGCGAGTCCTGCATATGACGCCTGCTGTCGCCGCTGCCCAGCAGGATGTACTCGACCAACGCCTGTGGGATCTTGTCGGCCTGCGCGGTTTCGTCCGGCATGTCAGACCGTCTGGTTCGGATACGGCAGTTCGGTTCTTCCGGGATCGCTGAGTTCGCTGGCCATATGCGTGCGCAAGCCGGCGTCGCAGATGATGTAGCCCCAGTTGATCAATTGCTCTTGGATCGCGTCCGGCAGCGGCTTGAGGCGCGTCTTGACCTCGGCGAGGTCGTCGGTGTGATCGGGGTTGGCTGGTAACACCGCACCGCTGTATTTCGCGACCCGGCTACGGATTCCGACGTACATGCCCTCTCGCAGATGGGATTTGAATGATGCGATCACTTGACGCTTGCGTAGCGAGCGGACCTGGTTGTCGACAAGATTGAGCACCCGAGCGGTCTGTCGCAACGGATCGGTGGCGGGATCGTCGTCGTCGCCGACATGACCGCCGGCGTCACTCACGATGATCGTCGTGTATCGCTTCCACGCGGTTTCCAGACCGAGGTTGTCGTAGACACCGCCGTCGGTCACCTTGATCTCGTCGCGGAAGCCGGCCCCGGTGAGTTCGTTGCCGTCTTCGTCTTTCCAGATCTGGCCTTTGAGGTTCAGCGTGCACGGCGACAGCACGGGCGGGAAGGCCGATGATGCGGCCACCGCTACCGCCAGCTGCAGGTCGGGCTCCATGATCCGGCCGACGCGATAGTCGCCGAGATAGGGCTTGCTGAAGCGCAGCAAGACGCCGGACTCAAGGTTGGTCGAGTTGAAGATGAAACGCGGCTTGTCGGGCAGCTGCTGCAGGCTGGTTTCGCCGAAGAGGTGCTTGCGATAGGCCGCCGCGACCCGGTCGGAAACGGAATCGCCGAAATGCAGGATTCCCTCCAGCACCGCTTTAACGTCCACGCCCGTCTTGCCCATGCGGCGGACCGGCTTGACGAGCAGCTCGTTCAAGTTGGTGGCGACGTTGCCTGACCACGTCAACTCGTTCCAGTTCTTCGCGAGCACGCCCGCGGTGATCGAGCCACCGGAGACGGCGGACACCCGGTCGAGCTTGGGCAGCAGTCCCACCTCGTTGAGCCGCCAGAGGACCCCGAGGTGGAAGATCATCGCCCGGTAGCCTCCGCCCGAAAGGCACAGAGCCAGACCAGGCTCCGGCTTTCGGTCCCCGCTTTCCGCCGTCTCGTGGACGGGACTTATCAATTCGTCCGGCGTAGCAGTCGTCATCGTCATCCCCACCAAGCATCTGAAGCCATTAGCTGATGCCGAATGCGCAACAGCGCTGATGCAAAGCTAATCCGGACTCCGCCGGGGCAGATACGTAGTGGAGTACTCCAAATACACACGTGACCGTTCGTGGAGTACTCGATTGGCGAGCCCGGAACTGCGGTGAAGAATCGCCAACTGTTTGCCTGAGGTTGTGCTGGTCGAGCTGACGCCAACCAGCGCGTACCCGGGACCGCCGAGTTAGAGTGAGAGCCGCATCTTGTCCGGTAGAAGGGCGATTCCCCATTTTTTCGGCGTTGAGTGTGGTGGCACCACTACCCCCCTCCTGGTACGAGGCTGGCATCTAGTGGCGGCGTTGCTGGAGCGCGACGCGGTGCTGAGCGAGCTGGGCGCGCTGGCACGAGCCGCGAACCGGGGCGTGGGCCGGGTGGTCCTGCTGCGTGGCGAGGCCGGCGTCGGTAAGACCGCGGTGGTTACCCGGTTTACCGCAGGACTGGACAACGGCTTGCGGGTGCTCCGCGGCTGGTGTGATCCATTGGCCGCACCACGACCCTTGGGCCCGCTGCTGGACGCGCTCGTCGGAGTGGGCCCCGCCGCGGCAGCCGCGTTGGACGCGGCGATCGAATCCGGCGACACCGGCGCGCTGTATCGGCGCCTGCTGGCCTTGTTGCGCGACGGTCACCGCTGGGTCTGGGTGATCGAAGATGCCCACTGGGCTGACGGGGCCACCCTGGATCTGATCCGATTCCTGGCTCGTCGGATCGACTCGCTGCCGCTGCTGTTGATCGTGACATTCCGCGATGACGAACTCGACCGAGAGCATCCGTTGTCGATCACTCTGGGCGACGTCGCGACCTGTGCCGCGGTCACCCGCATCGGATTACAGCCCCTGAGTCGTGACGCGGTGGCGGCGCTGGCCGCGGGCAGTGGGGTCAACGCTGGCGACTTGCACCAGATCACCGGGGGCAACCCATTTTTCGCGACCGAAGTGTTGGCCGCCGGTTCCGGTACACTCGGTCGTAATGTGTTGCCGCACAGTATTTCTGATGCCGTTCGCGGGCGTTTGAGCCGGTTATCGGCGGCCGGGCGTGAGACCGCGCAAGCCGTCGCGGTGTGCGGACCGCGCGTCGACCCCGCCCTCCTGGACAAGGTGTGTACCGCGGCGAGCACCGGTTTGGCCGAATGCCTCGACACTGCAGTGCTGGTCACCGATTGGGACGCGATCGGGTTCCGCCATGAGTTGGCACGGCGCGCGACGCTGGATCAAATGTCGGACCATCAGCGCAGAATCCTCAACGCTCGCGCGCTGGCCGTGCTCGCCGAACCGCCCGTCGATCCGAATGCCCTACCGGCATTGACTTTTCATGCCGACCAAGCCGGTGACGGTGATGCTGTTGTTCGCTACGGCGTCGCTGGCGCGGAGCGGGCTGCTGGATTGGGAGCGAATCGACAAGCCGCCGAGTTGTACGCCCTGGTATTGCGCCATGCGGTCGACACACCTGCCGAGCAGAGAGTCATCTGGCTCGAACAACATGCGTTGGCGACCTACCTCAGCGGGCTCAGCAGGGTGTCCGTGGAGTCATTCCGCGCCGCGGCTGCCCAGCGACATCAGTTGGGCGACCAACTCGGCGAGGGTGATGACCTACGGTGGCTGTCCCACATGCTCTGGGCAATGGGACGGACCACCGAAGCGACCGAAGCCGGCGAAGCGTCGCTGCACATGCTCGAAAGCCTCGGGCCGACCCCCCAGCTGGCCTGGTCGCTGGCCAACATGGCCATGTTGGCCGCCTGCCGCTACGACCCCGCGTGTCTCGACTACGCCGGCCGGTGTGTGGAAATGGGCACCGCGATGGGCGACCCTTCGGTGGTCGTGCGCGCCCGCGGCTATATCTCGCTCCACGCCGTGCTGGGTACCGACTCCGGCTGGGACGAGCTCGAGGCCGGCTGGCGGGAGGCGATGGGTCCGGCGGCGCTCGCCGAGCACGCCGGATTATTCGGGGTGGTGATCTCGTGGACGGCCGCAGTGCATCACGACGTCCATCGTGCCGACCGCGTCATCGCAGAAGCGATCGAGTTCTGTATGGACCACGATGTCGGCGCCTTCACTGGGCTACACAGGGGCGCCCAGGCGCTGACCGAACTGCACCGCGGTGACTGGGCTCGCGCCCTCGCCTGCGCCGACGATGTGCTGACCATGCCTGCCCTCGTCCCGCTGAGCCACATCATGCCCCTCATCACAGTGGCGTTGATCCGTGCCCGGCGCGGCGAACGTTCCATAACGCCATTGCTCGATGAGGCTCTCGAGGCTGCGGGAGCCGACGATCTATTTCGTGCCGGCGCAGTGTGGGCGGCGCGTGCTGAAGCCGCCTGGCTGGCCGGCGATGACGATGCCGCCCGTGCCGAAGCCCAGCGGGGTCTCGCTGCTGCCGGTAGCCAGACCGACCCGTGGCTGGTCGGGCATCTGCTGCGCTGGGCGCACCTGGCCGGCCAACCACTCGATGCCGCGCCGGCCGCCGACGCCATCACGCCCTACCGGCTGGAAATCAGTGGGGACTGGCAGGCTGCTGCCGACGAGTGGACGCGCCGCGACTGTCCCTACGATGCGGCGATCGCGCAACTCGGCGGCGACGCCACTGCGGTGGAGGCCGCGCTTGCCACATTTCGTCGACTCGGTGCGAAGGCGACGGCTCGTCGCGCCCAGCAGCGTCTCACCGCCATGCGCGGCACCAAGCGCCGCGGCCGCAACTCGGACACGTTGTCGGATCCCGATGGGTTGACGCGCCGGGAACGCGAGGTCCTCAGGCTGATCGCGGCCGGCCACAGTGATGCCGAGATTGCCACCAAACTGTCGATCAGTCCCAAGACCGCGGGGCATCACGTCGCCGCGATCCTGACCAAGCTGGGTGTCGAGAACCGCACTCAGGCCGCGGCTCACATGCTGCAAACAAACGTCATCGATCTCTGAACTAGCGAAATGTAGGGAATTCTCCCGATCCGGCGCCCCTCTGTCCCATCGCACACTTCATGTGTCGAAGGGAAAAATAGGAATGAAGAACGCACCGCCCCATGTCATTCGTGTCGTGCCGACCGGATTGGCTGCCGCGGCCGTAAGCGTCCTGCTGGCCGGGGCGCCTGTCGAGCTGATCGCCAGGTCGTTGCCCGTGCCTGCGGAACCGGCTTCATATGTGGTGGCGCTGGCTACAGCTTCGAAACCTGTTGTGCAGCTGGCATCTACCGTCACATCCGTGACGGACACCATGCTGCTCGTCGTCCCATCACCATGGCATAGAAGCGCGGGCGGCGGCACCGTCGCTGCGAAATCACCGATCGCTGCAGCAACCCCGCTGGCCGGTCTCTCGATCAGAGATCCATTTGGCACGCTGTGGATCGGTAACGGCGCGGACGGAACGCTTCTCGGCGACGACGGCAAGAACGGCGGAATCCTCTGGGGCAGCGGCGGAAACGGTGCCTCGGGCGCGGCCAATCAGGCGGGTGGCAACGGCGGAAATGGCGGACTGTTCGGCGGTGACGGCGGCGCGGGTGGCTCTGGCGGAAGCGGTTCCAACGGCCAGGCACCCGGCGCTGGCGGCAACGGCGGGCACGCAGGCTTGTTCGGCAACGGCGGTACGGGTGGCTACGGCGGCCTGGCCGGCACCGCCGAAGACGGCACAGACGGAACCAGCACTCAGCCTGCCGGTTCGGGCTACGACGCCACCCCGGGCGGTAACGGCGGCAACGGCGGCAACGGCGGTTTGCTCACCGGCAACGGGGGCGACGGCGGCGGCGCCGGATTCGGCGGGGCCGGCGGCACCGGCGGCACCGGCGGATTCGGCAAGTTTGGCGCAACTGGGACTGCAGGCGGAACAGGCGGTGCCGGTGGAACGGGCGGCGACGGCGGCAATGGGGGTGCCGGCGGCAACGGTGGTCGCGGAGGATTGATCTTGGGTAATGGAGGTGCCGGCGGCTACGGCGGCGCTGGTGGCATTGGGGGCCCCGGCGGCTACGGCGGTGGCGGCGGTCAGGGTGGCCTCGGCGCCGATGGCGGCATGGGCGGTCACGGCGGCACCGGGGGCCCCGGGGGCGCCGGCGGACGCGGCGGCACCGGTGGAGCGGGTGGACTGATCGGCCACCCCGGAGTCGGCGGTCCCGGCGGCCAGGGTGGATCTGGTGGGCAGGGCCTCGGCGGCGGATACGGCGGTCCCACCGGGATGAACTCGGGCGGCGCAGGCGGTGTCGGTGCTCACGGCGACCACGGTGACTCCGGCGGACCCAGGACTGGCCGGGCCGGTGGCGCAGGCGGTGCCGGTGGCCACGGCGGTCCCGGGGGCAGCGGCGGGACTGGTGCGAACGCGTAACTGCGCGCAACGGGCGATAATCGGCCGGTGAAGAAGAAGCCACTGACTCCCCGCGATATTGCGGTCTTGGCGGTCGTGGTGACGATCTTCTTGGCCGTGGTAGCCGTGTTCGTGTGGCTGTTCGTGGACGGAACCTCACCCGCGTTTCACAAGTGCGGTAAGGATCCCTGCCCGTTCACGATCGGTGCTCCATGACGGACCGCGACGACTCCGCACTGCTGGTGCCCGGAGACACCTGTTGGCGCACCGCGGAAGCGGATCGCTTCGCGACCATCGTTGACGGCGCCGACTATCTGAGGCATGTGAAGGCCGCCATGCTGGGTGCTCGCCATCGGATCGTCATCATCGGCTGGGACCTGGATTACCGCACCACCTTCGAGCGTGACGCGCAGACGCTCGAGGGGCCCAATCAACTCGGCCTGCTCCTGCACTGGCTGCTGTGGCGGCGGCGCGGGCTGAATGTGTACCTGTTGAAGTCCAACCTCCGCCTGCTGCCCGCGTTCGACGGGTTCTGGTTCGGCGTCGCCCCAGTGAGCCTGCTCAACCAATTCACTTCGGCACGTTTGCATTTCGCCGTCGACGGCGCGCACCCCACCGGTGCGGTGCACCACCAGAAGATCGTGGTCATCGACGACACCATGGCGTTCTGCGGTGGCCTGGATCTGACGCTCGGGCGATGGGACACCTCCGAGCACCGTCCCGCCGATGCGCGCAGGAACGGGCCGGGGGATCCCTACGGGCCACGCCACGAGGTCGTCGCTGCGGTAGACGGTGCCGCCGCGGAAGTGCTTGCCGCGCAAGCACAGGACCGATGGGAGGCGGCGACTGGGCGCGCGCTACCGCGGCTGGGTCATCCGGCGCCAGCATGGCCCGACGGGCTCAACCCAGGGCTCTACAATGTCGAGGTCGGGGTGGCACGCACGCTTCCCGCACTGCCAGACCGCGGCGAAGTACGCGAGGTCGAGGCACTCGATCTCGCGGCTATCGCCGCCGCACGGGACGTTATCTATCTGGAGAATCAATACTTCGCTGCCCGGGTTATCGCTGGTGCAATCGCCGCGCGACTACGCGAGCCTGACGGTCCCGAGGTCGTGATCATTCTCCCCCGTAGCTCCGAGAGCCGGTTGGAACAAGAGTCGATGGACAGCGCTCGGCAGAGGATGTTCCGGATGCTCAAAGAGGCGGACACGCACGGGCGCCTGGGAGTGTACTGGCCGGTCGCCGGTAAGGGCGTGTCGGTCTACGTGCACTCGAAGGTCATAGTGATCGACGACCGGCTGCTTCGGATCGGCTCGTCCAACTTCAACAACAGGTCGCTGGGCTTCGACAGTGAATGCGACGTTGCTCTCGAAGCTGGCTCCACGCAGGCTGATTCCGCTGCGGTTCAAGGCGAAATCCTTCGGATCCGAGATGGTCTCGTCTCCGAGCACCTGGGTGTGTCGGTCGAAGTGTTCCGTGAATCGATCGGGTCTGAAGGATCTTTCCTGTCCGCCGTCGAAGCGCTGCGCGGCACCGGGCGTTCGCTGCGGGCACTGACTGACACCATGGTGGCCGCCGACGCGAGCCCCTTCGCAGAGAACGACCTCATGGATCCCGGCCATGTGCCGCAATCGATCCCGGAAGCCGCATTGCGGCTCGTCGAAGCGGTGGTGACGTGGCCGTTCCGGCATTCGGTTATCGGAACGCTGTACCGGAAGCTTCGCGGTTCGTGAAGTCTGGTCTACGGCCCAAGTGACGCAGGATTCTTTCGAAATCGCTTGCGCCGTCGATGGTTTCGATCCCACGGCCAAATGGGACGCTTTCAAGATCTCGGACTTCGCCGTCAGGCACCGCCAGCACCAGCGGTAGCACCGCCGTGAGCACATCCCCGGGTAGTTGGTAGTCGACACCGAGCGAGGCGGCGACGTCCCAGCCGTGGACGACATAGTCGACGAAGTGGAAGCCCATCGCGATAGTGCCAGGGAAGACTGCGTTGTCGCCGAATTCGGGCAGGGCGAAAGGCGCGTCGTCGGCAGCTACCCAGAATGCCTCCAGCGCGTCATTGGCCGCTTCTTTGTAGGTACCGGCCGGATCCTGGCGCACCGTGTCGACGACGGTCTCAACCCGCCAGTTGCTGGGGTCGGCGCCGTGACCTCGTGCCGCTCCGGCGAACCCCCGGTGCTGGATGGTCATGTGGGCCAGCAGGTCTGCGAGGTTCCAGCCCGCGCAGGGGGTTATGCGGTCGAGGTCGGTCCGCCTCACAGTGTCGACGAGGTCGATCGACGTGGTGACGGCGATGCGATGTTCATTAGTAAGCATGCGCTTACGATATGCCTGAGCGTACGATAGTGCAATGCCTATGATGGCGCGGTGGCGGACAAACCCCGGCGCCCCGATTTGGCGGCGATGCTCGCGCCGCTGCTGCGTGAGCTGATCTCAGCGGAAGAGCCGGTGCTAGCCGCGCACGACGTGTCGATGTGGGGCTACGTCGTGCTGTCGGCGCTGGACGGGTCACCGATACGGACCCAAGCCGCACTGGCCGCCGCGATCGGTGCCGACAAGACCCGCATCATTCGCGATCTCGACGAACTTCAGGAGCGGGGCCTGATCGAGCGCATGGCGGATCCCGACGACCGCCGGGCCCGGCTGCTCGCGATCACCGACACCGGCCGCGCGGTGAAGAACGCGGTTCAGGCAGAGATTCAGCGCGGCGAGGAACGCTGGCTGGGTGAGCTCAACGCCGAGGAGCGACGAACGTTTCTGCGGGTGCTGGGTCGTTTGGCTTCACGCGAGTCGGGCTGAAGCCAGCCTGGTAGGCGGTCAGCCCCGTGGCGTCGTGGTGACGTGTACGTGGTCGAAGTGACCGTAGCCCGATCCTGCGGGTCCCCCCGGCGTGTAGTACGTGCCGCGCCAGATCGCGTCCTGCAAACCGAATCTGCCCGCGTTGCCCAAAACGAACGCGAGAATCGCGTCCCCGAGCGCGATACCTTCGGGGCTCCCGGAATTCGGGATCATCACATCGATCGCCAGGCCCCTCGGATGCCACGGCTTCGAATCGGGCCGGACACCGTCAATCGTGGCGATTTGGGGGAACTGCGCACTGATGGCACGGGCCGCGACAACGGTGTTGGCCTGTAGCCCAGCCTCATTGGCGACCCCGACCGGCAACGCCTCAGGGATGTCGACAGGCATCGCGGCGAGAGGCGGAGGGGCTATGTCGCCGGGCGGTTGTGCCGCCGGTACATCTGTCGCCGCTACGGCTGCCGCCGCGGTATCGACCATCGACTGCTGCTGTGGTGTGAGCGCGGCATATTGCGCTTCGGCGGCCAGGATCTGACGCCGCAGGTCACTCCATTTGGTCTGCAGATCTGCGCGCACCAATGCGGCCCGCTCGGCTGCGGCACGCGCCTCGGCGGCCGATACCTCTGAAGCGTCGGCGGCGGCGGCGGCGCGATCCCTCGCTGCGCGGAGGGCCTTCATCTGATCGGCCGTCATACCAGCGATCGCCTTCTGCAACGACAGCCGGTCGATCAGATCTTGCGGGGAGGTTGCGGTCAGCACCGCCACGAACTGGCCGGTACCTCCACTCATGTACGTGATCGCGGCGAGCCGATCGACTTCAGCTTGATACGGCACAAGCTCGGCGTTCGCGGCATCGAAGGCTGCCTGGTCGGCGAGATGGCGCTCCTCGGCCGCCGTCTGGTCGGCCAGCCTGCGGTCGACATCGCGCTGAGCGGCGGTGACGGCCTCGCGCGTCTGCACGGCCTCACTGGACAGCTTGTTGAGTTGGGCCAGCGCGTCAGACGCCGGGTCCGCCCAGACGTTCTGCACTATCGACGCAGCTAGCACCACGAATCCGGTAGCCACACTGACCGCTGTTCGCCGAAGTGTGTGGCGCACCGCGATCCTTCGTCGTAGGGGTCTGCTCTGGCCGTACCGGCCTTCGACAGGCTACGAACTGGGTCCTTCCCTGTCTAGTTGGCCCGTGCCATCCGCCCGGTCGCCGATGAACTCCACCCCGGCGCTGATAGCGGGGCGGTGGCGCAGGACTCGGTAGTGGGCCAGTCGGCCGAGCCCTTTCGTAGTCAGTAGACGTGCGCCTTGCCATGCCGCGGCCAGTCGCTCAGTGGCGACATACGGGCTGTCCGGGTCGTCGGGGTCGTGGATCAGCAGCAGCGGAGGGTAGTTGGCTCGTCGACCGACCCTGGTCATATTCGTCTCATGCAGCGGCATGGCGATTCGCTTTTCCAGACGACGGTGTAGGCCCGCGCGGATACGTCGGCCGAAGCCATGGCGTGCGGCGAACAGGTCTAGATAGAGCGGAAAATCGGCCATGGGGGCGAAGAAGACCAGGCGTCCCACTGGTGTGCCGTCCGCGGCAGCCAATGCAGTCGCGTTCGCGCCGAGTGAGTGAGCGACCACCGCATGGGCGGGCCCGTGGGTCTCGATCATGGCCGCAATCGCGTCGGCACACTCGGTGGCTGTGGTGCGCCCGGGAGCGAGGGCGCCTGGATCGGATTCGTTATGGCTGGGCAAGTCGAAGGCAACGACCCGATACCCGGCCTCTATCAGCGGCTTGACGAACATGGCCAAATGCGGGCGCTGGCCGCCCCACCCGTGCACCAGGTATACCGGCGGCCCCTCCCCCCATTCCTCGCCAGCGACGCGATGTCCATCCCAATACGCTTCGATCGGCCGGCCTGCCGACACACCCGGTGGCATGCGCAGACTCGACTCGAGAACCGGTGGGGTGCACCACAACTCGACCGCCCACCGTGATCCCAACCACGGTGCGAACCGCTCAAGCAGCCCAAAGCGTCGGCGCACTCGGACATCGACCTCGGGAAGAATTCCAGAGCCAACGGGATCGAGCGCGGGGATTTCGCCGGCCTCCCCTTGCACCGACGCCGGTTCAGGTGCTCCGTCCGTCATGACCCTCGATCGTAGTCGGGGCCTGCCGGCGTTCGGGTAGACCGGGCAGATATCCAAGCCAACCGCCCGCAGAGTGGGGCGGTGGATTGTCTGTGACCTGTGACTTGATTCGCGACCTATCGGCCTAATTCGAGCGAGACGCGGGGGAAACACGGCGGATACGCCGCCGCGATTGGATTTTGCTGACAGTTCAATCTCGCTAATGAGGACAGATGCCAGCAAAACCGTTCCACCTCGGATGGTTCCAGACATTCCAGGCCAACGAGTGGAAGACTCCGTACACGCTCTCGGAGGGGGTTCCGTTCACCGGGGACTTCTACGTCGAACTGGCCCAGGCGCTCGAGCGGGCCTGCTTCGACTTCCTGATGCTGGAAGACACCGTCGGGATCCCGCGCGGCCTGGAAGGCACCACGGCTCGCGCCTTGGAGAACGGAGACTCCTGTCCGAAGCAGGATCCGGTGCCGCTGGCCGCGAAGGTCGGCGCACTGACCCGGCAACTAGGCATCGTTGCGACGATGTCCACGACGTTCTACCACCCGTATGCGCTGGCGCGCCTGGCCTCCACCATGGACTCGCTCACGAGTGGGCGCTTCGGCTGGAACGTGGTCACCAGCGCCAAGGACGAAGCGGCCCAGAACTACGGCCTCGATGAGATGCCGGAGCACGACTTGCGATACGAGATCGCCGATGAGTTCGTAGAACTCGTGAACGCTCTTTGCGACAGCTGGGAACCGGGAGCGATCGTGCGCGATCGCAAGAGAGGGATCTACATCGATCCCAGCAAGGTCCATGATGTCGACTTCGTGGGCAAGCACTTCAAATCGCGGGGACCCCTGACGTGCGTCCGCTCACCGCAGGGGCGCCCCGTCTACCTCCAAGCCGGTGGGTCCTCCGCGGGGCGTGCCTTCGCCGCCAAGCACGCTGATGCGATCATCGCCTGGGCGACCGGAGTCGAGGGGATGAAGGAGTACCGGGCGGACATCCGCAAGCAGGCCGCCGCCGCTGGGCGCGATCCTGATGACGTGAAGGTGATGTTCCTGTTCTCCCCGATCCTCGGCGAGACCGAGGCGGAGGCACGAGCCAAGATCAAGCCCATGAGCGAGGAGGAGATCCCGGCACGGCTCAAGGCCTTGAGCTCGAACTTCTACGCGGACTTCACCAAGATGGATCTTGACCAGCCAGTCCCTTACTTCGTCACACGCGGCGAACAGGGATCACTCGCAGGGTTTGCCCAGTGGGGAACCGGTAAGACGCTGCGCCAGTGCATGGAGGCCCAGTCGGGGGGCGGCGCGACCTCGTTCGAGGCCATCGGTACGCCGGACCAGGTTGCCGACATCATGGCGGCGGCGATGGAAGAGGTCGGCGGCGACGGCTTCCTGATCCCAGGGGATGGCGGTTCGCTGACTCGTCACAGGATCATCGAGGTCTGCGACGGGCTGGTGCCGGCGCTGCAGGCGAGGGGTCTGACCCGGACGAGCTACTCCCACGCGTTGTTGCGCGACAACCTGCGGGCGTTCTGAGCCCTGATCCATCGAGGGCGATTTGGTATCGGTGATTCCGGCGTACGGAGCCGGTGGACACAGTGGCAGAAGGGTTCGTGCCCAGGACGATTCATCAACGCTCACCACGCCGTTCACAACCTGTCGAAGAGTTACAGCTAACCGGTGAAACCCTCACCCTTTGTCGAACGGTCGTGGTGGCTGAACGTCAGCGGGATCTGCCGGCCGCGGGCGATCTTGTTGAGCGCGGCGATCCGCTCGCGCGCGGCTGCACCGCTCTTCTTCCTGCGCTCGCGGATGGGGTTGGACCACGGCACGCGATCGGCCACCATCGCGATGGCAACGTTGAGTTTGGTGAAGTTCGTGAAGAGGCGCACTCGGCGTTCGAAGTTGTAGCCCAGGGGCTCAAAGAGGGTGCCCGCGACCATGGCCTCGATCTGCTTGTATCCGAACACGACGCCTGCCGGCGTCAGGGCGATGCTGGCCGTGATCTGGTTCGCGTAGCGGGCGGCCACTTTCTTGGCCAGGCTCGGAAGTGCCTCGGTCAGGGTCCTCAGGTGCACGGGACCGGCGATGGCGTCGACGAGTTGGGCACGCCACGGGGAGGGGTTACCGCCCCGGGCGAGAACGTAATTCAACGATTTGATCAGCTCCAGGCCGTTGGCCGAGTGCAGCGCTTCAGGTGCGCCCCACAGCCTGCCGGAGAACGACGAGTACTCGGCGAGATCCTCGAGCTGTTGTGGGGTCAGCTTGCGCCCGAAGGCATGGTCGACGAGACGTCCGAGCAGCATGCCGCTGCCGAAGCCCAGCAACGACGTCGTGGGAATCGGTTCACCGAACTTGAGATAGACATCGTCACCCCACTTCCGCCGTAACCCGCGACTGGCCAGCGCATGCATCAGCCGCACCCGCACCACGTCTTGAAATGCTTCCGAATGGCGGTCGAAGATATCGGGCAGCGTGAATTCCGCGAATACGCGGGCTGTTTCGATGAAGCGGCGCGGGCCATCGTCGGCGAACCGGCCCGTGGCGCCGGTGGCGGCGGAGATGTCGCCGGTCATCGCGGTCTCGTAGAACGCCCACCCGCGGATGATCGTTGTGGCGGCGACCGTGCTCGACATCGCCAGCATGCGCCCTCGTTCGGCGGCGACGAGGTCGAATTGGGCTGGCAGGTTGTCCAGGTGCTCGAAGAGGTCGACGAACTCTTGTGGGGGATCCTCGAGCGTGTCGATGCCCTGGGTCAATGCCTGCTCGAACAGCGCGCGACCCTCGTCGTAGCCGAGGCGCTCGAAGGCCTCGACCGCGCCGATCATGAGTTCGTCGCGTTGCCAGAAGTAGTCGTCACGGATGCGGGTGAGGTCGCTGGGTTCGAGCTCTTTGTCGATGTCGATCCACTCGCCGAAAATGAACTCCCGCATGTCACGCCACTGGTCGGCGAAGTGGTCGCGACCAGGCGGGATGGGCCGCAGCGGCCGGTCGGGATGATCGCGCCGATTGAAGTCGACGTCCGCAAGGAGGATCTCCGGACGCTCACCAGTCACCGTCATGCGGCGACGTTAGCGCGGGCGCGACAGTCTGGCAACGCCCGTTGTCAGACGGTGCGGATTATTGCCTCAGCGCCAACCGACCGTAGGTCGCTACGGTTGAGAAGCACCATGCCGTCAAGCGCAGCCTCCTCCGAGGAACGGAGTTGATGTCCGAGGGCCATCGGGAAAATTCCCAGACACCCACGCCCTGAACATCTTCGATGCTCGGGGAAACGACACCGAACCGCGTCGCTAAGCCTGATCGGGCGAGTAAGCCCACGACAGCGTTCTGACGGGCGTTATGCGGATGTAGGCGGCGCCCGGTCTGGGTTCGGTGGGCCAGTCGGCCTCGGGCACGCCCCGCGCCCGAGCACCTTCCCTCGAGAGCTCAACTGCTTCTTTTGATTCGCGAACGATACGGGCGAGACCTTGGAGCAGCACTCCCCGGATATCGGCCATGGTAGAGCCGTCTTCGAGCAAGACACTCACATGCGGATTGCTTTCGACGTTGGCGACTTTGCGAGTCCCATCTCGCACACCCATGATGATGTCGCGGCCAAGACGAAAGTATCCAAGGGGTACCGAGTGCGGAAATCCATCCTTGTCGATAGTGCTCAGGACCGCCCAGCCCGGGCGGCTATCCAGATACGCCTCAACTTCTTCATCAGTGAGTTTTCTTGGCATGGCAAGAGTTTAGGCGCCGCGCGGAATCCTCAACTTGACGTGTCGATGTCAGTGACGACGAGTTTGAACGGCCCTTCCTGCTTGCCGAGGATGTAGATCCCGACCCGGCTGATGGTTGAGGGGTGCGGGTCACAGCGCCTCCGCGTCGACCTCGAAGAGCGACACGGGCCCGATGATCACGCCGTTCTCCTCAACGTAGCGGTCCCACAGCTCCAGCAAGTCGGCCAGTTTGTCGGGTCGGGAGGCGGCCTGATCGTCAACTTCGCCGGGATCGCGTGAGAGGTCATAGAGCTGCCAGGTGCCCGGGCCGTAGGGCTCGGGGAGGTGAAGCGCCTTCCAATCGCCCTGGCGAATAGCGCGGCGGCCGAACAACTCCCAGCCGGTGCCGGTGTCGGCATCGTGCACCATGTCCGCCTGTCCGGAGAGATAGGGCACCATCGATCGGCCGCGCATCGGCTCGACTTCCCTACCCCGGTACGCGGTACCGGGATGCTCGGCGCCGGCGAGCTCCAGCACGGTCGGGGCGATGTCCATGGCGGTGGTGAACGCCGTGCCGATCTCCCCCTGCCGGGAAAAGCCCGGCCAGGTGACGAAGCCCACCACCCGGATACCGCCCTCGCTGGTGAAGGCTTTGTGCAGCCGCGAGGGCGCGGTGGCGGCCTGCGCCCAGCGCGGGCCGTACCAGGTGTAGGAGGTGGGACCGCCGAGGTTATCCAGGCTGTTGTCACAGTGTTTCGCGACGAATGCGGCGATTCCGGCGCCGCGCAGCGGCATAGCCTCGACGATCGTTCCCTCCGCGCCGTTGTCCGACAGAAAGATCACGACCGTGTTGTCGAGCTCGCCGGTGCTGTCGAGGTAGTCGATCACCCGGCCGATGTTCCAATCCATCCTGTCCACCATGGCGGCGTAGACCTCCATGGTGCGGGCGGACACGGCGCGGTCCTCGTCGGTCATGTCCGCCCATTCGGGGGCGCCGTCGGCCACCACCGGGTGCGGCTCGATGTCGGGTGGGCACAGGCCCAATCGTGTGAGCGCAGCCAGCCGCTCCTCGCGCAGTGCGTCCGGTCCGGCGTCGTAGCGGCCGTGGTACGCGGCGATGGTTTCCCGCGGGGCCTGCAGCGGCCAGTGGGGCGCCTGGAAGGGCAGGTAGGCGAAGAAGGGCCGGTCCTCCTGGCCTTGGGGACGTTCGCGCAGATACTGCAGCAGCTTGTCGGTATAGGCATCCGACGAGTAGAAGTCCTCCCCTACCGTGACGAACTGATCGTCTTCGGTGAATATCGTCGGCGCGGCCGAGAACCCGCCGCCCCCACGGGCGCCGTAATGGCTGGCTCCGGCCGGCAACAGGGCGAAGGAGCGGTCGAATCCCCGTGCCCACGGAGATCTGTCGATGGTGCTGCCCAGATGCCACTTGCCCGCCATGAGTGTCTGGTAACCGGCGTCGCGCAGCAGTTCCGGCAGCGCCACGACCCGGTCGTTCAGATACCCCTCGTACCCGGGGGCGCCGCGGAAATCCGGGGCGGCCATCTCGAGCATGGTGCCGATTCCGGCGACGTGGTGATCGGTTCCGGTCAGCAACATCGCCCGCGTCGGCGAGCAGGCCGGGGCGGAATGGAAATCGGTCAGCCTGATGCCCGCGTGGGCCAGTCGGTCCAGGTTGGGGGTGTTGATTTCGCCGCCGAAGGCGCCGATGTCGGAGAACCCGAGATCGTCGGCCACGATGACCAGGAAGTTGGGACGAGTCACGCTGAAGCATCCTGTCACGGCCCACCACTAGACCCGCCGTTAAATTGTTATTTCACCCGCGCCGCCACCTAGGTCTCTCGCGAACGCCGTCGCGTGGTCGGCGACCTGGGAATTCTGCGAGGTCTAGCGTGGGCGGAGTGGGTTTGTTCAGTCATGAAGAGTTCCCGGATCCGGCCGACGGCGTTGATGGTGGTGGGGTTGTTGAGCGAGCTCGGGGTGCTGAGGTAGGCGAGTACGGGGTGGATGAACCTGTGGTCGTGGGTCCGGGGTTGCCGCCTGAGGATGGTTCGTGCGGTCAGTTCGCTGTGCAGTTTCACGTGTCTACGTCAATGCTGATCGGGCTGAAACGTATTGCGGATATGCGTGGGGTGAGCGTGCCGGAGGTATGCCGGCAGGTGATCGGCGTGTTTGTTGCCCAGCAGGAGGGTGAGCTGGGCGCATTGCTTGCTGCCGAGGCCGAGGCGGCTGATTACCGGCCGAGTTTGGGTGAGGCGTAGTCGGGTTGAATCGGCCAATGGCACATCAGTTCCCTCGGACCGGATTTTAGAAGTCCGGATCGCCGGATATCTCCGGATCGAGGCTCTGTTCACCGCCACCGCCGGTGACGACATGCGCACCCGTCATCTACGAATGGAACGGCGAGAGTGCCGACGGGCCGACCTCCGGAACGCCCAGCGCGTCGGCGATCCGATGATCGTTACCGCGCCATGTTCGTGAACCGTGACAGGTGTAGCTGGTGCGCAACGGTGACCGTACGGGTAGGCCCCGCACGGTGTTTCGCGACAATCAGGTCGGCTTCGCCACCGCGCGGGTCATCCGTCTCAAAGGCATCGGGGCGGTGCAGCAAAATAACCATGTCGGCATCTTGCTCGATCGATCCGCTTTCGCGTAGATCAGCTAACATTGGCTTCTTGTCGGTTCGCTGCTCGGGGCCGCGGTTCAGCTGGCTCATGGCGACCACCGGTACTTCCAGCTCTTTCGCCAAAAGCTTGATCTGCCTTGAGAATTCGGAGACCTCCTGTTGCCGCGACTCGACCTTCTTACCCGATGTCATCAGCTGCAGGTAGTCGAGCACGATCAGCCGCAGCCCCGCCTTCTGATGCAGGCGGCGGGCCTTCGCGCGAATCTCCATCATCGTCAGATTTGGTGAATCGTCGATATACAAAGGCGCTTCGCTGATTTCGCTCATCCGGCGCGCCAACCGTGTCCAGTCGTCGTCGGTCATCCGGCCCGACCGCATGTCGGCGAGCTTGATCTTCGCCTCCGCCGACAGCAGTCGCATCACGATCTCGGACTTGCTCATTTCCAGCGAGAACACGATGCTCGGTAACCGGTGCTTGATCGAGCATGATCGCAAAAAATCCAAACCCAGGGTCGAATTGTGCGTCGGGATCATTGACTGCCCTGCGAGGTACAGGTGATCCGCGTTGTCGACCTCCACGCACCGCACCGGAACACTCGCAATCGGCCGGACGTCGGTGATGAATCTCGATGCCACTCGCGCGGTGCTACCGGTTCGCCGCTCCTTGTGCGCCAGTGCTTTCCGCGGAAGCCGGAACACATCGTCGTCGGTGGAGAAGTTCAGGATGAACGCCGTCGAGCTCTCTGCGGAACGCCCCCGCACCTGCTTGGTCGTGCGCCCGCAGCGGTAGCCGAGGCTGACAATGAGTTCGTAGACATTATCGGCGAGCCGCTTGTTCGTCACCGAGAACTGAACGGCACCACCGTTCGTGACCGTTCCATCGGTGTCCAACAGACCGGCAAGCACCGCACGCCGCTGCGTTTCCGAGGCGCGCAGGTAATCGACCGGGATGTGCTTCGCGTTGAGCACACCGATGGTCCGCAGCCGAGCCTGCAGGGTGCCGACCTCGTTCCGGCACGGCTGGCACAACTGCAGTCCACACGAGGGCCCTTCGCACCGCGAGCACGTCGGGGCCGGAACGGGGTCAGACAGGAAACGTGCCTTGCCCCCGCAGGACTGTCCGCAGGTGCGCACCTGACTTGTCTTGGGAACAAAGGATTCTCTGCACACAACGCAGCTCCGAGCCGCGAGCGCGTCCGGCGCGGGCAGGCGCAGTGAGTGGCGATACTTTGCTGCCTCCGACTTGTGCGCTTCGATGCCCTCGGCCTCGATGCACATGATGATCTCGGCATCCGCCACGGTGATCTGTGCGGCTGCGCTGGTGCCATCGCCCAGCCACGCCCCAAGGGTGTAGGGCGGGACCAGGAGGTCGCGATCCGGTGCCTGCAGCGGCTTGGCGTTGGTCACCGAATGGTTCAGCCGGCGATCCTGCGTCGGGCAGCGCAGTGTCTCGGCGATCTCGCGGGTCGTCCGTACGGCGGCGAAGGTCTGCTGGTTCTTGGTCCGGTTGTAGCCGACCGCAGCAGCCTGCGCCGACTTCCGTGACGCCCGGGTCTCCGTCAGCCACTGGTGCTCGGCATCCGCGATCAGCACGGTGCCGTCGGAGAATTCGACCTCGTAGCAGGGCCGGCCGACCATGACGTCGGTCGCGGCAACCACCCGCGTGGGACGTCCGTCGGCGTCGATCAGGTAGTCCCCGACCTTGACCTCGCCCATCGTGGTCCAGCCCGTCGGGGTCGGCAGCGGCGTGTCCAAACCCAGCGCCTTGCCCATACCGGGCCTGGCCGCCACTACGATCATCTGACCCGGATGCAGCCCGTTGGTCAGCTCGTCCAACTCCGTGAACCCCGTCGGCACACCCTTGGAGATTCCGCCGTTGGAGGCGATCGCGTCGATCTCGTCCATCGTCGGCTGCAGCAGGTCTTCCAGCGGAAGGAAGTCCTCCGCGGTGCGCCGCTCGGTCACGTCGTAGATCTCGGCCTGCGCGCGGTCCACGATCTCGTTGACGTCGGCACCCTCGGCACCGGCGTAGCCGTACTGCACCACCCGGGTGCCGGCCTCCACCAGCCGGCGCAACAACGCCTTCTCCGCCACGATGCCCGCGTAATAGCCGGCGTTGGCCGCCGTGGGCACCGTCGAGATCAGCGTGTGCACATACGGGGCGCCGCCAACCCGGCGCAGCAGCCCGCGGCGGTCCAGCTCGGCAGCCACAGTGACCGCGTCCGCGGGCTCACCGCGCCCGTAGAGGTCCAGAATCGCGTCGTACACGTTCTGATGGGCGGGCCGGTAGAAGTCGCCCGGACGGAGCCGCTCCAGTACGTCGGCGATCGCATCCTTGGACAGCAGCATGCCGCCCAATACCGACTGTTCGGCCGCAAGGTCCTGTGGAGGCTGGCGACCGAAGTCCTCGGACGGAGGAGGACTGCCCATTCCGGGCTGTCCGAGATCGTCAACGACCGCCATAGCGTTATCCCCACCTCCGTCTAAAGCTGGTCGAACGTCAGTTCGATGCACAATCGGAGGTCTACCCCACACCCCCGACAAGTACTCGCCGCGACGGTGATGACCGGCACCGCCGACGGCTCACGCTAGACGTTGCTGGAGCCCTCGCAAACCGGACCTGTTCATCAACCTGTTAGTGATTTGTGGATAGCCGGGGAAACTAGTGTTGAGGTGTTGGGGAGAACCTGTGGAGAACTGACTAATTTCGGGTCATTTGTCCAGCTGAGGGCAGGGTAACCCCTGGTACATGTTGTGGATGGCAAGTTCATCGGCGTGTCGTCCCCGGTTGCGATCTCGGGCGTGTTGTGTTGCCGGAGCTTATGCACAAGGTTAACGGCCGGTTAGATTAGCTGAGCCGGGGTCGCCGGAATCTGTTCGCCAGAAATGCAGCAATTCCCCGAGAGCGACCGCGAACGGCCGCCACCCGGGGAATTGACGCGTATGGCTAACTTTGTGCGACGACGTCGACGGTCACGTCGACGTCCACCTCGGGGTGCAGATGCACGCCGACGGTGTGGGCGCCAGTCGCCTTGATATGAGCCTTGGGCAGCTGCACGGTGCGCTTGTCCAAGTTAGGCCCACCGGCCTTCTTGATCGCCGCGACGATGTCGTTGGCGGTCACCGAGCCGAACAGCTTGCCCGAGTCCGCAGCGGTCTTCACCGGCAGCTGGATCGAGCCCAGAGCTGCGAGTGCAGCCTTGATCTCATCGGCGTGCTCACGGTCGCGCACGGTCTTGGTCTCGCGGGCACGACGGATCTCGTCGGCCTGCTTCTGCGCACCGCGCGAGGCCGCGATGGCCAGGCCGCGCGGCAGCAGGTAGTTGCGGCCGTACCCGTCCTTCACCTCAACGGTGTCACCGGCAGCGCCGAGGTGGTCGACCTCAGCGGTCAGGATCAGCTTCATGTCGATACTTCCGTTCTCTACCGAGCCGCCGACGTGAACGGCAGCAGGGCAACCTCACGCGCGTTCTTGACGGCGATCGCGATGTCGCGCTGGTGCTGCACGCAGTTACCGGTCACCCGGCGGGCGCGGATCTTGCCGCGCTCGCTGATGTAGGTACGCAGCAGCTGGGTGTCCTTGTAATCGATGTCCTGCCCCTTCTTGGAGCAGAACACGCACTTGCGGGTCTTGACCGGCTTTTCCGGTGCCGGACGCCGCTTATTGGTCTTGGCCATGGGTCAATCTCTTTCGTTCTTCAGATGGCGCGCCGTGGCGCGCAAAGGTTTTGTGTCAGAAAGGCGGTTCGTCGTCGCCACCGGCGAACGAGCCCGACGCCGGGGCGCTGCCCCAGGGATCGTCTGCGGGTGCATCGCTGGCCGCCGCCGGACGGGAAGCCCCGCCGCCGCCACTGCCGCCGCCGAAGCCGCCGCCCCCGCCACCACTGCGCGAGGCCTTGTTGACCTTGGCGGTGGCGTAACGCAGCGACGGGCCGATCTCGTCGACCTCGACCTCCATGACGGTGCGCTTCTCGCCCTCACGGGTTTCGAAGGACCGCTGCTTGAGCCGGCCGGTCACGATGACACGCGACCCCCGGGTGAGGCTCTCGGCCACGTTCTCGGCCGCCTCACGCCAGATGTTGCAGCGCAAGAACAGCGCTTCGCCGTCCTTCCACTCCCCGCTCGCGCGGTCGAACGTCCGCGGTGTGGACGCCACCGTGAAATTGGCGACGGCTGCACCGGACGGGGTGAACCGCAGTTCGGGGTCGGCGGTCAGATTTCCGACGACGGTGATGGTCGTGTCACCGGCCACAAGGTCCTCCTGGCATAGGCGGATGGATTCACCGCGAGCCTAGTTACTAGCTCCGACGCGCGGCGAGCTTTATCCACTGGCGTGGCTAGTGCTTGTCGGTCCGCATCACCTTGGTCCGCAGCACCGACTCGTTCAGGTTGAGCTGACGGTCGAGCTCGGACACGGTGGCCGGTTCGGCCTTTACATCGACGACGGCATAAATGCCCTCAGCGTGCTTGGCGATCTCGTACGCCAGGCGGCGCCGACCCCAGATGTCGACCTTGTCGACCGAACCGCCGTCAGTGCGGACAACGTTCAAGAACGTATCCAGAGACGGAGCTACGGTGCGCTCGTCGAGAGTGGGGTCAAGGATGACCATGATTTCGTATGGACGCATGGGAACCTCATCACCTCCTATGGTCGTTAGCGGCCACGGTCGATCCGTGGCAGGAGAGTCGCCTGCGTCGGCAACCTGGCTAGGCTACCGGAGCGCATGCTGATCAGCGAAATCAGCTCCGCTGGACGTAGTACTCCAAGGCCAGCTGCACCGTGGCATCCGACGCCTTACCCAGTGCGCCGGCATCGAACGGCGGCTGCGGGTCGTACTCGATCATCAGCTGGCTGGCCTTGGCCGCATCCGGCCCGACCAGCAGCTCGACCAGCCGCAACGCCATATCGATCCCGCTGGAGACCCCCGCCGCGGTGATGATGCGCTCCGGCAGGTGCTCGACGACGCGCTCGGGGGTGTAGATCGCACCGAAGGACTCGAGCAGCTCGGTGGCCCGCCAGTGCGTGGCGGCGGTCAACCCCGTCAGCAGGCCGGCCGCACCGAGCATCAGGCTGCCGGTGCACACCGACGTGGTGAACACCGTGTGCCGGTGCACCTCCCGAATCCAGTCGAGGACGCCGGTGTCCTCGACCAGGGTGCGCGTGCCGATCCCGCCGGGGAACACCAGGACGTCGGGTCGGGTGACCTCGTCGAAGGTGGCGTCGCACGTCAACCCGAGCATGCCGTTGTCGCTGCGGACCTCACCGCGCTCATGCCCGACGAAGACGACGTCGATCGACGGGATCCGCTGCAGCACCTCGTAGGGGCCGATCGCGTCCAGTGCGGTGTTACGCGGGAACAGTGCTATCGCGATTTGCATCCGGTGCCTCTTGCTGTTCGGGCTGATCGGCGGCCGCGCGCGGGCGCAGCCACCGCGGGAACCAGTGCGGGAGTGCATCTTCGGCGCGATCGAACACTCCCCCGGCCGGATCGTCCACCCGGCCGTTCCAGCGCACCAGATCCAGGTCGGGCCGGTAGATCTGGCGCACCACCAACGCCATCAGCGCGATCACTGCGATGTCGCGCAGCAGAACGGTAGCGGTGAACCACTGCTCGGGGAGGCCCTTGTTGCCCTCGCCGTAGAGGTAGTACATCCGCGGCACCCACACCAGCATGTCAATAGTCATCCACGCCAACAGAATTCGCCGGTGTGGCAACGCCAGCACCGCCAACGGCACCAGCCACAGCGAGAACTGCGGGCTCCACACCTTGTTCACCAACAGGAACGCGGCCACCGTCAGGAACGCCAGCTGCGCCACCCGCGGCCGCTGCGGTGCGGTCAACCCGATGTAGGCGATGGCCGCGCAACACAACAAGAACAGCACCGCGACAACGATGTTGAGAATCACCGGTGGCTGCCAGAACCCGAGGTTCGAATCGAAGCCGTCCCAGCCGGTGAACGACTTCACCACGTTGTACAGCGAGTCCATATCGTCACCGCGCCGGGAGTTGAGCCGAAAGAACTCCGACCAGCCGCGCGGAAACAGTGCCATCACCGGCAGATTGACCACGAACCAGGCACCGACCGCCGCGACCACCGTCTTGGCGGCTTCCGGCATCCGGTCGGTGCGGATCGCCAGCACCACCAAGGGCAGCAACAGCAGAGCCGGATACAACTTGGCCGCCACCCCGAGCCCGATCAGAATCCCGGCCAGCACCGGCCGTTTTCGCGCCCAGGCCAGCAGCCCGCCGATCGCCAACGCCGTTGCCAGCGCATCGAAATTGGTGAACACCTGGAACACCAGCACCGGTGAGGCCGCCACCAGCGCGGCGTCCCACACCCGCCGACCCGCCAGCCACGACGACGCCCACACCGTCGTCAACCACGCCAGCGCCAGACCGAACGCCGCGAAGTTGAAGAACATCACCACTTCGGCGATCACCGGCAGCGACGCCATCTTGGCCACCGCGGTGTAGGTCTTGGCCAACGCCATCGACACGTACTGATACACCCCGGTCAGCACCGGATACTCCATGTAGCGCACCGCGGGCTTGCCGTCGTACCGGATCTGCGGCCGGCCGCTGGAGTCCGTCTCGATCCAACTCGACTTGTACGGAAAGCGCCCCTGGCTCAACAACTCCGCGCCGTACAGCGGCACGGTGTCGGAGTAGCACAGCTCGAAGTAGGCGCGCTGGTTCTGCCAGTTCGCCACCCGCTGATCGGGCGTGCCGGTGCCGACGGTCTGTAGACACGGTGACTTTGTGGCCCAGCCCAGCGCCAGCACCACCAGCGCCATCATGAACATCACCCGCAGCGGGGTGAACACTCGCGTCCGGCCGATCAGGGCGTGCCTGCCCACCGGGCCGCCCACCACCTCCGAGAGCGCGGCGCCCAAAGTGTCGGTACGGCTGGGCTTGTCACGGTCGTCTGCGCTGCGCAGGTCGGCGGCCAGCGGCTGCGGTGACACCGTGGCGCGGCCCATTAACACGCCGCCGGCCGGCGCATCGGCCGGTCGGTCGGCCGAAAATTCCTGCGGTTGGTCGTCACCAACAGCGCCGTCGATCACGGCGGCGGAGGCGGGAGCGGCGCGCCTGCATCGCCCGGGACGACCGGTGGCGGCGCATCCGGAGCACCCGGCACGCCGGGCGGCGCGGGCGGTCCTGCGGGCACGGTGATGGTCGTCGGCGGGCCGAGCGGGATCGTGATGCCCGGTGCGACTTCGATACTGGGCTGGATCACCTGGATCGACGGCGGCGGAGGCGGCGGCGGGGGTGCGGCCGGAACACCGGCATAGCCGCCGATCTCGGTCGGCTTGGGGAACGTCTCGTTGTCGGTGCCCTTGAGGGCCCCGTCCATCGTCGACTTCCAGATATCGGACGGGATGCCCGAGCCGTACACCTGCCCGCCGCCCTTGTTCACCAAAGGCTGGGTGCCGTCGGTGGTGCCCACCCACACCGCCGTCGACAACGACGGCGTGTAGCCGACCATCCACGCATCGCGGTTGGCATCGGTGTCGCCGAGCTGATTGGTACCGGTCTTGGCCGCCGAGGCGCGCCCGCCGGCCAGGTTGTGCCCGTTGGACCAGCCCGCGATCGGCTGCATGGCCGCGGTTACGTTGTCGGCGACGGCTTTCGGAATGCGTTGCTCACCGCTGTTGTCCGATGTGCTGGCGTCGAAGAGCACCTCGCCGCGGGAGTTGACGACCTTCTGCACGAAGTGCGGCTTGTGGTAGACGCCGGAGTTCGCGAGGGTCGCGTACGCCGAGGCCATATCGAGCACCCGGGTCTGATACTGCCCCAGGACGACACCGTTGTTGGGCGGTCCGCCCTTACCGTCCTCGGACAGTGTGTGGTCCACGCCCGGGAAGCTCTCGGCGACACCCGCGCTGTGCGCGGCGTCGGCGACGTCACTCGGGCCGTTCTTGAGCTTGAGCATCAACCGGTAATAGGACGTGTTCAGCGAGCGCTTGAGCGCCTCGGCGATATTGCAGACGCCGCAGCCCTCGCCTTCGACATTCGTGATCGTGATGCCGTTGAGGGTCACCGGCGAGCTGTCCACCTGATAACCCAGCCCGATGCCCTGTTCGAGGGCGGCCACCAACGCGAACACCTTGAACGACGAGCCCGTCGGCAACCCCGCCTGGGCGAAGTCGAAGCCCTGGGCGTCCGAGCCGCCGTAATAGGCCTTCACCCCACCGGTTTTCGGGTCGACGGACACCACCGCCGAGCGCATGTCCGGCATCTGGCCGTCCAAGTACTTCGTCACCGCGTTCTCGGCGGCTTGCTGCGCCTGCGGGTCGATCGTCGTCGTGATCTGCAGGCCCTGGGTGTTCAGCGTCTGCTCGTCGATGTTGAACAGGTCGAGTAGTTCCTTGGTGACCTGGCGTTCGATCAGACCGTTGGGCCCCGTGGTGACGTTGGCCGCGCGGGCCTGCTCCGGCGGCACCGTCTGCGGGAAGACCTGTTGGGCGCGTTCCTCTTTGGACAGCGCACCCATGGTCACCATGCCGTCGAGCACCCAATTCCAGCGCTGGGCCGCGCCCTCGGGATCAATCGCCGGATCCAGGGTCGACGGCCGCTGGATCAACGCCGCCAGCAGTGCCCCCTCGGCGACCGTCAGCTGTTCGACCGGCTTGTTGAAGTAGGCCTTCGAGGCCGCCGAAACGCCGTAGGCCCCGCGGCCGAAATAGATGATGTTCAGGTACGCCTGCAGCACTTGGTCTTTGGACCACTCACCCGACATCTTCGTCGAGATGACGAGTTCCTTGGCCTTACGCACCACGCCACCGATACCTGACCGGGCATCACCGACGAGCGCGTTCTTCACGTACTGCTGGGTGATCGTCGAGGCGCCCTGCAGGTCGCCGCCGGTGAGATTGTTCTTGAGCGCCCGGGCGAAGCCCGAGAGTGAAAACCCAGGGTTGGTGTAAAAGTCGCGGTCTTCGGCCGCCATCACCGCGTTGCGCACCGGAACCGGTATCTGGTCGATACTGACGTCGACCCGGTTGCCTTCGGGGGGAACGATTTTCGCCAGCTCCGAGCCGTCGCTGGCCAGGATCGTCGACACCTGATTGGTCCGCAGGTCACCGGGCTGGGGCACCTTCACGATCATGTATGCCATGCCGAAGGTGATCATCGGCAGCACGACCAGCAGCACCACCGCGATGTACAGCGAGCGGCGCACCCACTTCCAGTTGATCTGCTGGGAGAAGCTCGGCGGCTTCCGCGGCGGCGGGCCGCCCCGTCCCCCGCTCCTCGGCGGCGGGGGCGGTGGCGGCGGGAACTTCGGCGGAGCCGTGCCGTCCAGGGCCGCCTTGACGACGTCGATCGGGTCGCGCAGCGGCACCGTGTCGTCGCGGATCGGTTCCATGATCGACGTCAGCCGGTCATCGGGGGGCACCTGCCTGCGGGGTGCGCTGCGGGCCGGACCGGAGGAATCGCTGGCGCCGGCTATCGAGAACTTGGTGGTCGGCGCCTCGTGTTTACCGGACGCATCATCGGACCCTGATCCCGTGCGGTTGTCAGTGCCAGGCCGGTCGTGACGCCCTTCGCTATTCACTGGCCGTGCGCGCGCCGGAGCGCGCCGTCTGGGTGCCCCGGCGTGCGCGCGTCCCGTTGGTGGGACGTGGCGTTCCAAGCACATAGGACTTGACCAAGTGATTCCATTCGCAGGTGCGGCATACCTCCACCACGTGTACCGAAAACTCGTCGAACCGGGTCGCCAGCAACACCAGCTCCTCGGCGGTGCGCGCCGACCCGGACACCGCGCCCAGGTGATCGCCGAACACCCAGGACACCAGCGTGAGCGGCTCCTTGCGGCAGATCGGGCACATCACCGAACTGGGCTTGCCGTGAAACTTGGCGGCGCGCAACAGATAGGGATTGGCGTCACAGACCTCGGTTACCCCGGTCCGGCCCGAGTACACCTCAGCCAGCAGGGAGCGTCGCCGAAGGGCGTAGTCCACCACCTGTCGCTGCAATCGCACGATGACCAGAGTACGTCGGGGATCTGGGCAACGGCGCGCAACCGACTCGCGAGTGAGCGAGATTGTGTGCCTGGTCTGCACTCTTGCCTGCCGAACTCTTACGATCAACGCCGTGGCGACTTCCCAGACGGCCAGCACGCGCGCCAAGGACGCTGACCGCAACGACATCTGCCAGATCCTCGACACCGCGCTGTCCGAGGGTCAGCTGTCGATGAGCGAGCACGAGCAGCGGGTCAAGGGCGCAACCAATGCCACTACCCTGGGCGACCTTCGTGCCCTGGTGTCGGACCTGCAGACCGGCAACGCTCCCGTCCAGCTGCCCACGCTGAAGAAACCGCGGCTGTCGTCGTCCTCGGTCGGCGCGAACGGCAGCTGGGGTATCCGCATCGCGATCATGGCCGTGTTGATCGTGCTGGGGATCGGCATCGGCTGGGGCCTGTACGGCAACACGCCATCCCCGCTCAACTTCACCTCCGACCCGGGTGCGAAGCCCGACGGGGTGGCTCCGGTGGTGCTGACCCCGCCGCGCCAGCTGCAGTCGCTGGGCGGGCTCACCGGACTGCTCGAGCAGATGAAGAAGAAGTTCGGCGACACCAATGGCTTCCGGCTGGTGATCTATCCCGATTACGCATCGCTCACCCGCCCCGATCCCAGTGACGAGCGGCGCGAGCTGAGCTATACCTACCGAGGCGGTTGGGGCGACCCGAGCACCTCGGCGGCCGGCAGCGACGCCACGGTCGTGGACCTGGGCAAGTTCGACGTCAAGGGCGTCGTCGGCGTCCTGCGTGGGGCACCCGAGACGCTGAATATGAAGCCCGGTGACGTCAAGAGCACCTACCTGATCATCGAGCCGACCCGGGATATCACCGCCCCGGGAACCGTGTCGATCTCGGTCTACGTCTCCAGCGATTTCGGCAGCGGCTACATCCAGCTCAATCCGGATGGCTCGGTCAAGCAGGTCAACTACCCCTAAAGGGGTCTTGCGCCGCCAGTGTGCGGCCTCATCCGCGAGTCACGGCGTGTCGCGTACGACACCGCACCGTCGTGCGTAAAAGTGGCGCCGAATATATCGCTCCGATACTATCGCCGGAGGTGTCGAAGCGCCGTAACGGCCGAGCAAAGGAGGTGACCCGATGCTGGAGCTTGCCATCTTGGGTCTTCTCCTCGAATCCCCCATGCACGGCTACGAACTGCGCAAACGACTGACGGGTCTGCTGGGGGCGTTTCGCGCTTTCTCCTACGGCTCGCTGTACCCGGCCTTGCGCCGGATGCAGACCGACGGGTTGATCGTCGAGGACACCGCACCCGCGGGAACAACGGTCTTGCGCCGTGCCCGCCGGGTGTATCAGCTGACCGATGCCGGACGCCAGCGCTTCGCCGAGCTGGTGGCCGATACCGGTCCGCAGAACTACACCGACGACGGCTTCGGTGTGCACCTGGCGTTCTTCAACCGCACCCCGGCCGAGGCCAGGATGCGAATCCTCGAAGGCCGCCGGCGCCAGGTGGAGGAACGCCGCGAAGGTCTGCGGGAGGCCATCGCCCGCGCGAGCAATTCGCTCGACCGCTATACCCGACAACTGCATCAGCTGGGCCTGGAGTCCAGCGAGCGGGAAGTCAAGTGGCTCAACGAGCTGATTGCCGCTGAGCGGGTGGCCCAAAGCCATCCAGACCAGGCCTGACGCGGGCCACCGCAGTACCTGAACAGCAGCCAGTAGAAGTACGAGTTAGGAGAACGTCCCATGACGGAGCACAACGGAGCATCGACAGATGTGCGGGTCGCCATCGTCGGCGTCGGCAACTGCGCGTCCTCACTGGTCCAGGGCGTGCAGTACTACAAGGACGCCGACGCGAACGCCACCGTTCCCGGTCTGATGCACGTGAAGCTCGGCCCTTATCACGTACGCGACGTGAAGTTCGTCGCCGCGTTCGACGTGGACGCCAAGAAGGTCGGCTTCGACCTGTCGGAGGCGATCTTCGCGTCGGAGAACAACACCATCAAGATCGCTGACGTACCGCCGACCGACGTCGTCGTGCAGCGCGGCCCGACGCTGGACGGCATCGGCAAGTACTACGCCGAGACCATCGAGATCTCCGACGAGCAGCCCGTCGACGTGGTCAAGATCCTCAAGGACGCTCACGTCGACGTGCTGGTGTCCTACCTGCCGGTGGGCTCGGACGAGGCCGACAAGTTCTACGCGCAGTGCGCCATCGACGCCAAGGTCGCGTTCGTCAACGCGCTGCCGGTCTTCATCGCATCTGATCCCGTCTGGGCCAAGAAGTTCGAGGACGCCGGTGTGCCGATCGTCGGCGACGACATCAAGAGCCAGGTCGGCGCGACTATCACCCACCGCGTGATGGCCAAGCTGTTCGAGGACCGCGGCGTCACGCTGGACCGCACCTATCAGCTGAACGTCGGCGGCAACATGGACTTCAAGAACATGCTCGAACGCGAGCGCCTGGAGTCCAAGAAGGTTTCCAAGACCCAGGCCGTCACGTCCAACCTGACCGGCTCGCTGGCCGGCAAGATCGAGGACAAGAACGTCCATATCGGGCCGTCGGACCACGTCGCATGGCTCGATGACCGCAAGTGGGCGTACGTCCGGCTCGAGGGCCGCGCCTTCGGCGACGTGCCACTGAACCTGGAGTACAAGCTCGAGGTGTGGGACTCGCCGAACTCGGCGGGCATCATCATCGACGCGGTGCGCGCCGCCAAGATCGCCAAGGACCGTGGCATCGGCGGCCCGATCGTCCCGGCCTCGGCCTACCTGATGAAGAGCCCGCCCAAGCAGCTGCCCGACGACATCGCCCGGACGCAGCTCGAGGAATTCATCGCCGGCGAGTAAGAGCGCCGGCACGCCAGAGTGCGGTCGGATCCGGATGGGACGCCCCATCGCGATCTGGCCGCACTTTCGCGTTAGATGGACGGCGTGATCTCCGACGACCAACTGATCGGACTCGACGAGTTCGCGCTGCTGCCCGAGAACGCCACCCAAGCCGGAGTGAGCGATCCGCTGCCGCCGGTCACCCGGATCGAGTCCGGCCCGATCAGCGCACTGAAATGGGGCGCCGAACCGCCGCAGGTCGTATTCCTGCACGGCGGTGGGCAAAACGCTCACACCTGGGACACCGTCATCCTCGGACTGGGGCTGCCGGCACTCGCTATCGATCTGCCGGGCCATGGCCGCGCGGCCTGGCGCGAAGACGGTGACTACGGTCCCAAGCTCAACGCCGAGGTGATTGAACCGGTGGTACGCGAACTGGCGCCCGATGCCGAGCTGGTGGTCGGGATGTCCCTCGGCGGTCTGACAGCGCTGCGGCTGGCGAAGAAGGCGCCCGAACTGGTCCGCAAGCTGGTTTTGGTCGACGTCACACCGTCCGCACCGGAACGTCATGAGCAGATGAGCCAGGCTCAGCTGGGCGCGGTCGCGTTGGTGCAAGGCGAGCGCACGTTCGACAGCTTCGCCGCCATGCTGGACGTCACCATCGCCGCCTCGCCAACGCGAAGCCGAGAGTCACTGCGCCGCGGCGTCTTTCACAACTCCAAACAATTGGATGACGGTACCTGGACCTGGCGTTACGACTCGTTCCGCAAAGGTGCCGACAAGGGCGAAGGTCTGCCGGAGTCATTCGCCGGATTGTGGGACGACGTCCCGTCGATCACGATGCCCACCACGCTGGTGCGCGGCGCCAACTCGTTCTTCGTCAATGACGACGACGCCGACGAATTCGCCCGCACCGCACCGGGTTTCCAGCGGGTGATCGTGGTGCCCGATTCCGGCCACTCGGTGCAGGGCGACCAGCCCCGCGCCCTGGTAGAGATCCTGCGCGGCGTGCTCGGCTGAGCCGTTTGCCTGTTGTTCACCGGCTGATTCCCAGCAGCTTCACAGCTGATTCCCGGGTTGCCATATTTTCGGCCCATGGCTCTGGTGCCGCTGAATCTGCTGATCAATCACGACGGGCGCTCCGCGCGGCAACGGATCACCTGCCGCTATCGGTGCGGCGATGCCTGTGCGCATCCGGCGCCCAACACCAGTGACAACGAATATTTCGGTGACCTTGTCCGTGATGCGGTATCGCGGCGCTCGGCGCTGAAGGCCGCGGGCATTGCCGTCCTCGCGGTCGGCGCGGGTTCGACGCTGGCGGCATGCGGTAGTGACACCACGCCCACCGCACAGTCCACGTCAACAGCGCCGCCGACGGCACCGCAGGCCGGCATGAACTTCACCGCCGTGGCACCCAATATCGAAGACGCCGTCGTGATCCCGCAGGGCTATCAGCAAGCGGTGGTGATCAGCTGGGGCGACCCGGTGCTGCCCGGCGCGCCGGCCTTCGATGTCGCCAAGCAGACCGCCGCCGCGCAGCGTCAGCAGTTCGGCTTCAACAACGACTTCGCCGGCCTGCTCCCGATCGACGGCACCCCGAACCACTACCTGCTCGTCGTCAACCACGAGTACACCACCGAGCGGTTCATGTTCCCCGGCTACGACGAAAAGCACCCCACCCGTGAGCAATTCGACACCGCCGTCGCCGCGCACGGCCTGACGGTCGTCGAAGTCGAGCGCACCGCCGATGGGCTCAAGCCGGTGCTGGGCACCTACAACCGGCGGCTGACCGCCGACTCCCCGTTCACCCTCGTCGGGCCGGCCGCAGGCAGCGACTTCGTCAAGACCGCCGCTGACCCGACCGGACGAACCGTCAGCGGCACCATCAACAACTGTTCGGGCGGCATCACCCCCTGGGGCACCGTGCTGTCCGGCGAGGAGAACTTCAACGCGTACTTCGGCTCGGCCGACGGAGCACAGGCACCCACCCCGATCGACGCCGACCGGTGGAAGCGCTACGGCATCAAAACCAAACCCAGCGAACGGCTTTGGGAGACCTTCGATCCGCGGTTCGACCCCACCAAGACTCCCAACGAGGTCAACCGGTTCGGCTACGTCGTCGAACTGAACCCGTGGGATCCGCACTCGACGCCGGTCAAGCACAGCGCGATGGGCCGCTTCAAACACGAGGCCGCCAACATCTACGTCACGCCCGACGGGACGGTCGTGGCCTACAGCGGCGACGACGAACGCTTCGACTACATGTACAAGTTCATCTCCGCCAAGAAGATTCAACCCGGCCACGACGCCGCCGCGATGGCCAACAACATGGCGATCCTCGACGAGGGCACGCTGTACGTCGCCAAGCTCACCACCGATATCCCGGCCAACCAGATCGACGGTTCCGGCACGCTACCGGCCGGCGGCTTTCGCGGATCGGGGACCTGGCTGCCGCTGCTGCGCTCGGGCCCGGGCGGGGCCGCGGAGTCGTTGGTCCCCGGGATGACGGCGCAGGAGGTCGCGGTGTTCACCCGGTTCGCCGGCGACAAGGCCGGCGCCACCAAGATGGACCGGCCCGAAGACTTCGAGGCCAACCCGCGCAGCGGCAAGCTCTACGTCGCGCTGACCAACAACAACGAGCGCGGAGCGTCCGGCAAGCCCGCCGCCGACGCGGCCAATCCCCGCAACGACAACAAGAACGGGCAAATCCTCGAGATCACCGACGACCACGCCGGCACGACCTTCACCTGGGACCTGCTACTGGTCTGCGGCGACCCCGCCGCGGCCGACACCTACTTCGGCGGCTTCGACAAGTCGAAGGTCAGCCCGATCTCCTGCCCGGACAATCTCGCCTTCGACAAGCACGGCAACCTGTGGATCTCCACCGACGGCAACGCCCTGTCCTCCAACGACGGGCTGTTCGCCGTCGCGCTGGACGGGCCCAATCGCGGTGAGACACGCCAGTTTCTGACCGTTCCGATCGGGGCGGAAACCTGCGGGCCGATCGTGCTCGACGACCTCGTCACCGTCTCCGTGCAACACCCCGGCGAGCATGACGACAACAGCATCGACGACCCGCTGTCCCACTGGCCCTCGGGCGGCAACGGCACCGCGCGCCCGTCGATCGTGGCGGTGTGGAAACCGAACGGGAATATCGGCGTCTAACCGAACGTACGGTTGATGCGTGACCCTTCCCATTCGCATCGGCGTGCAACTGCAGCCGCAGCATTCCACTGATTACAACCAGATCCGCGACGCCGTCCGCCGCTGTGAGGACATCGGCGTCGACGTCGTGTTCAACTGGGATCACTTCTTCCCGCTGTACGGCGACCCCGACGGTGCGCACTACGAGTGCTGGACGATGCTGGGCGCCTGGGCAGAGCAGACCTCCCGCGTCGAGATCGGCGCCCTGGTCTCGTGCAACTCCTACCGCAATCCGGAGTTGCTGGCCGATATGGCCCGCACGGTCGACAACATCTCGGGCGGGCGGCTGATCCTGGGCATCGGGTCGGGCTGGAAGCAGAAGGATTACGACGAGTACGGCTACGACTTCGGCACCGTGGGCAGCCGTCTCGACGATCTCGCCGGCGCGCTGCCGCGCATCAAATCCCGGCTGGCCAAGCTGAACCCGGCACCGTTGCGCGACATCCCGATCCTAATCGGTGGCCAGGGCGAGAAGAAGACCCTGCGTCTGGTCGCCGAGTACGGCGACATCTGGCACGGCTTCACCAATGCCGAGACCTACCCCGGCAAGGCCGAAGTACTCGACGGGCACTGCGCCGATGTCGGCCGCGAGCCGGGCGTCATCGAACGGTCCGCGGGCGTGGAAGGCGGCAACGACACTGACGCACTGCGTGCCAGCGCCGACGCACTGGCCGGGTTGGGCGTGACCCTGCTGACCGTCGGCGTCAACGGCCCCGACTACGACCTCGGTCCGGCCGAGGCACTCGTCCGCTGGCGCGACGCGCGCTGATCTAACAGGGCTCGAACTCCAGCGGCAGCGACTCCAGACCGAAGGTGCCGGCGGGCCACAGCACGGTGGCCTCGCCAGCCTGCCGGTAGTCCGGGATGCGGGCGTGGAATTCCTCGATGGTCAGCCGTAGTTCGCGGCGGGCCAGATGCGAGCCGAGGCATCGGTGGATACCGCCGCCGAAACCGAGGTGGGTGGCCTTGACGGTCAAGTCCATCTGGTGGGCGTGCGGGCCTTCGCGATTGGCCGTGAACAGCATCAGCATCACCTGCGAGTTCGCCGGGATCAGCACACCCTCGACCTCCACGTCGGCGGTCGTGACGCGCGGAACCCCGGGCACCGGACCCTCGAGCCGCAGCATCTCTTCGATGAACGGCGCGATCAGCGAGTGATCGTCGATCAGCCGGCGGCGCAGCACCGGATCGTTGGCCAACGTGAGCAACGAGAACCCGATGGCGCCGGTGACGGTGTCCAGCCCGGCCAGGATGATCAGGAAGCACAGGCCCAGGATCTCGGCGTCGGTCCACGCCGCGTCACCGTCGATGGCCAGGATGTTGCTGAGCATGTCGTCGCCCGGATGGCTGCGTTTGATCTCGAGCTGCTCGGCCAGGAAGCCGAAAAGCCCCATGGCGCACTCGATCACGTGCGGCGGTTGGTTCTGGCCCAAGGACGCGATATCGGCGCCCTTGATGATGCCGGTCACCCACTCGAGGAACTTGGGCAGGTGTTCCAGTGGCAACCCGAACAGCGTCAGGATCGCCTGGGTGGGGAACTTGTAGGAGAGATCCGCGACGACGTCGCAGCGCCCGAGCGGGGCGAACGCGTCGATGTGCCCACGCAGCTGAGCGCGCAGCTCACCGTCCATCGCTTCCATGCGTTTGGGTCCGAACATCGGGTCGAGCACCCGCCGGTAGTCGGCGTGCTTGGGCGGATCGATCGCGATCGGGATCATCTGGATCGCGTTGACGATCCCGTCGAACGCTTTCGCCGAGGAGAACAAGTCCGGGTGTTTCTGGGCGTAGCGGACGCCCTCATAGCTGGTGATCATCCACGTGCCGCCGACCCGGTAGACCGGCCCTGGCCGCTGCAGATACTCCACGGCCGCGGTGCGACCACTCGGTATCGGTGTGTCCGCGTAGTACGTCTCGGGTAGTTCCGTCGTCGTCATCTCCCGAGCGTAACGAGACTAACAGTCTCGTTACGGTGGATTCACCGAGATCCCCGCCCGAAACCGGGAGGATTGCCCGCAAGTACGTGTCCGAGACGGCGCTGAGAGAACGATGCCCAAACGCTATGGGGTCAAAGAGAAAGACTTGGTCGTCGCGCATGTCCTCGACCTGCTTCTCACCGGCCGGTTGCGATCCGGTGATCGAGTGGACCGCAACGGGATCGCGGCTGCCCTCGGCCTGAGCCGGGTGCCGGTGCAGGAGGCCCTGGTCCAGCTCGAACACGACGGAATCCTGGAGTCGCGCTATCACCGCGGTGCATTTGTCCATCGCTTCGACGCCGACGTGCTGCGTGAACACCATGAGGTGCACGGCCTGCTGACCGGTGCGGTGTCCGCCCGCGCCGCCACCGACCCCCGCCCACCGGTGCTCGAGGCGCTCGAACGCACGATGACGTTGATGCGGGCCTCCACCGACCCTCGCGGGTATCTCGAGGGAGCCAACCTGTTCCGGGACGTCCTCGTCGACGAATACGCCGGACCCCGGCTGAGGGCGGCGGTCAGCGCGTCGCGCAGCTTCATGCCGCAGGAGTTCTGGGCCACCCATCCCGACGGTCCGGCCCAGCTGCTGCCCCTGTCGGAGACCGAATACGCCGCGATCCACCGCCATGATCCGGCCGCTGCGCGACAGGCCTGCCTGGACCGCACCAACCTGATGGCCGACGTGTTGACCCTCGAGATGCGCCGCCGCGGGGTGTTCGCCGACTTGGATTCCGTTTGATCGCAAGCCGTGCCCGGACTGCCGTCCGCAGTACCTTGCTAGTGATGACTTTTCATTCGAGTCGGTTCGCAGCGGTCCTGGCCGTGCTGCTGATGGTGTTCGGCCTGGTTTCCGCCGCGCCCGCGAGCGCCGACCAGTGCGCACCGCCGGGTGTGGAGGCGGCGAGCGCGTTGCCCACCAACCTAGCGGCCGCGGCCAAGGGGCCGGACGAGGACAAATACACCACCGCCACCACCGAGCCCTTGAGCTCAGTCAACCGCGACGCGCTGCGGCTGATCACCCCGGGCACACTGACTGTCGGGACGCTGTCCGATGCGCCGCCGAGCATCTGCATCGACTCCAAGGGTCAGTTCACCGGGTTCGACAACGAACTACTGCGCGCGATCGCCGACAAGCTCGGCCTGAAGATCAGCTTCGTGGGTACCGAGTTCTCCGGACTGCTCGCCCAGGTGGCCGCCCGGCGCTTCGACGTCGGGTCGTCGTCGATCACCACCACCGACGCGCGCAGGCGCACGGTCGGCTTCACCAACGGCTACGACTTCGGGTATTTCTCGTTGGTCGTGCCGTCCGGCTCGCCGATCACCGGGTTCGACAAACTCGGTCCGGGCCAACGCATCGGGGTGGTGCAGGGCACGGTGCAGGAGGCCTACCTCGTCGACACCCTGCATCTGCAGCCGGTGAAATTCCCCGACTACAACACGGTGTACGCCAGCCTCAAGACCCGCCAGATCGACGCGTGGGTGGCGCCGTCGCAGCAGGCGCTGGGCACGGTACAACCGGGCGACTCCGTCCAGATCGTCGAAAACACCTTCAGCTTGGACAATTTCGTCGCCTATGCGGTCGCGAACGAGAACAAGCCGCTGATCGACGCGCTCAACGCCGGCCTGGACGCCGTGATCGCCGACGGCACCTGGTCGCGGCTGTACTCCGAGTGGGTGCCGCGGGCGTTGCCGCCGGGCTGGAAGCCGGGATCCAAGGCCGCGCCGGTGCCGCAGCTGCCCGACTTCGCCGCGATCGCCGCCGCCCATCAGAAACCGGTCGCAGCCGCTGCCGCGCCGAAATCGGTGCTGACCCAGCTGCGTGAGTCGTTCCTGGATTGGGAGCTGTACAGGAAAGCCATCCCCGATCTGCTGACCACCGGGCTGCCCAACACGCTGCTACTGACGGTGTCCGCCGCCGTCATCGGGCTGGTGCTCGGGATGGGACTGGCCGTGGCCGGGATCTCCCGATCGCGGTGGCTGCGCTGGCCGGCCCGGGTCTACACCGACATCTTCCGTGGGCTGCCGGAAGTGGTGATCATCCTGTTGATCGGACTGGGCATCGGGCCTGTGGTCGGCCAGCTGACGGGCAATGACCCCTACCCGCTGGGCATCGCCGCACTCGGGTTGATGGCAGCCGCGTACATCGGCGAGATCTTCCGCTCCGGCATTCAGAGTGTGGACGCCGGGCAGATGGAAGCCTCCCGTGCGCTCGGGTTCAGTTACACCTCCTCGATGCGGTTGGTGGTCGTGCCGCAGGGCGTGCGACGAGTGCTGCCCGCGTTGGTGAATCAATTCATCTCGCTGCTGAAAGCCTCATCGCTGGTGTACTTCCTGGGCTTGGTGGCCAGCCAGCGTGAGCTGTTCCAGGTGGGCCGTGATCTCAACGCCCAGACCGGGAACCTGTCACCGTTGGTCGCGGCCGGACTGTTCTACCTGCTGCTGACGATTCCGCTGACCCACCTGGTGAACTACATCGACGGCAGGCTGCGCCGCGGGCGCGCCACGGTCTCCGAAGACCCGTTTGACCCGAACACCACAACCCAGGAGATGGTGTGATGGCTTCGGCAGCCGAGCCGGTTTCGTTGGCGGCCAACGATATTCACCTGACGTTGAGCGGCAACGCGATACTGCGGGGGGTGGACCTCGAGGTCCCAGCCGGCACCACGTCGGCGGTGATCGGCCCGTCGGGATCGGGCAAGTCGACGCTGCTGCGCACCTTGAACCGGCTCTACGAACCCGATCGCGGCGACATCCTGCTCGACGGAAAGTCGGTGCTGCGCGACGATCCGGACAAGCTACGTCAGCGCATCGGCATGGTGTTCCAGCAGTTCAACCTGTTCCCGCACCGCAGCGTGGTGGACAACGTGGCGCTGGGGCCACGCAAGCTCAAGCGGTTGTCGGCCGACGAATCCCGGGAGCTCGCGCTGGCCCAGCTCGAGCGGGTCGGCTTGCGGCACAAGGCCGACGTGCGGCCGGCCACCTTGAGCGGCGGGCAGCAGCAGCGGGTCGCGATCGCCCGAGCGTTGGCGATGGCCCCGCAGGTGATGTTCTTCGACGAGGCGACCTCGGCGCTGGATCCCGAGTTGGTGAAGGGGATCCTGGCGCTGATCGCCGAACTCGGATCCGACGGGATGACGATGGTGGTGGTCACTCACGAGATGGGATTCGCACGCTCCACGGCGGATTCCGTCGTGTTCATGGACCACGGCAAGGTGGTCGAATCCGGGCCGCCTGACCGGATCTTCACCGCCGCCGGGACCGATCGGCTGCAGCGGTTCCTGTCCCAGGTTTTGTAATTGCACCCACGAATACGCCGTATAACGCGGTTGACAGACGCGCACAGGTTAGACTAGCGAACTATGATTGAGGCCGAGTCGCAGGTCACCGACCTGTCTGGTGACCTGCAGCGGGTCCTCTCCAAGCTGTTTTCGGTCTTACGTCGCGCCGATACCAAAGGGACCGCCGCAGGCGCCGACCTCACGCTCGCCCAGCTGTCGATCCTGCTGACCCTGCTGGACCAGGGTCCGATCCGGATGACCGAGCTGGCCGCACGCGAGCGGGTGCGCACCCCAACGACCACCGTGGCGATCCGTCGTCTGGAGAAGCTCGGCCTGGTCAAGCGCTCGCGGGACCCTTCTGACCTGCGCGCCGTTCTGGTCGAGGTCACCCCGCAGGGGCTCGTGCAACACCGCGAGGCGCTAGCCGTTCGGCGCGCGAATCTGTCGGCCCTGCTGTCGAAGTTGACCGACGAAGAGCGGGACACGTTGGCCAAGGCGCTTCGGCCGTTGGAGCGGTTGGCCGACCAAGCGCAGAACTAGATCAGCGCTCGGCGGGCGGGAGCGCAGCGACTCGGGATTATCCCAACCAGTCGAGGACCGCGGCGGCGGTCCAGGACTGTTGCATACTGCCGAGCGGCTCGCCGGTGAACGGTTCGTAGTACTCGGCGAAAGTGCCGTCGCTGGCCTGCCGAAGACCTTCTTGGCGAAGCAGCAGAGACCGTTCCGACCATCCCCTGCGGGCGAACGCCCAGGAGAACAACCACGTCAGCACCGGCCAGACCGGTCCGCGCCAGTACTCGCGGGGCCGGAAGTCCTTGGACACCGGTGACGTCGACGGGATCACCGAGTACTTCAGATCCGGATGGCCACAGAATCGCGGGCCCTCCAGGATTCGCAGCAGCGCACGTTCACGGTCGTGCGGCAGCCCACCACACAGCAGCGGGGCGAACTGAGCGGCGGTCTCCGTTGCGATCCACTTGCCGGATCTGACGTCGAAATCCCTTGCCGCGCCGTTCCTTCCGTCCGCCGTCTCGACGACACCGGTGCGGAACCGCTCGGCCCACGAATACAGGTCGCGCACGTCGGCATGGGGCCGCTTGTAGTCCTCGCCGATATTGGCAAGCACATCGCACGCCACGGAGAAGATCGCGGAGACGAACACGTCCTCGACAGCGAAGCTCATCACCTTGGGCAGCAGATCGTCATCGTAGCGAACGGATTTCATCTCTTCGAGCAGCCACAGATAGCGGTCGTACTCGGTGTCGGAGGGACGCTGGCTGGCGTCGGTGTTGATCTTGTTGTCCTCGCGCTGGTACTCCGGCACATTGCCGGGAATCACGTTGGCGTAGGCGGAATCCCATCGCGGCGAGTTGTCCATTCCGGACTCCCAGCCGTGATACAGCGTGATGCGGCCGTGCTCATCCTGATCGCGAGCCTCGGCCAGCCAGCGATGCCAGCGCACCAGATCCGCCCACCGCCGGTCCAGAAACGCCTCAGCGACAGCCCTTGTCGAGCGCCCCCTGGTGCGAGCGCGGTCGAGGATGCGCTGCACCGCGATCGCATGCACCGGCGGCTGGGTGATCCCCGAGGTGTGCCGAGTGCGTGGGGCGTTGGCCGCCAGCGCCGACGTGGCCCAGCGCGCCGGGCCTGGGAAATATCCGTCCACCCCGTTGGCGAACACGATGTGCGGAATCATCCCGTTGGCCCACTGCGCCGACAGCAGCGTGTCGAGTTCGACGACGGCCCGTTCCACGCTCAGCGGGGCCAGGCCGACGGCGACGAATGCGGCGTCCCAGCTCCACATGTGCGGGTACAGCAGTGGGGCGGCGGAGGTCATCACACCCAGATCGTTGCCGCGCAGAAGGTAGGCCGCGCGGGCCGCCAGCTGCGTCGGGCCGAAACTCGGGTCGAATGCCACGCGTTCATTCTGCGTCGCGCAACTGGGAATCGCAGGTCGGTAGGGTCACCTGTATGCCGACAGCGTTGATTACTGGGGCCGGTGGCGGTATCGGATCGGCGATCGCCGAGGCGTTGGCGCCGACGCACACACTGCTGCTGGCGGGCCGACCGTCGGCCCGGCTCGACGCCGTCGCCGCCCGTCTCGGCGCTCCCACCTGGCCGTTGGACCTCACCGACCAAGACGCGATCGAGGCTGCCGCCGAGCCGCTGGCCGAACTGGATGTGCTGGTCCACAACGCGGGCGTCTCCCATCCGGGGCGCTTCGACGAGTCGATACCAGAGCAGTGGCGAGCCTGCTTCGAGGTGAACGTCACCGGGCCGGTCGCGCTCACGCTCGCATTACTGCCTGCGCTGCGGGCGGCCCGCGGGCACGTCGTGTTCATCAATTCCGGCGCGGGGCTCAACGCGTCGCCGGGGCTGGCGGCGTATTCGGCGAGCAAGTTCGCGCAGCGCGCGTTCGCGGACTCGCTGCGCGCCGACGAACCCAGCCTGCGGGTCACCAGCGTGCATCCCGGCCGGGTCGCCACCGAGATGCAGGAGGATCTGGTCGCCTATGAGGGTGGGCAGTACGACCCGGCGAACTATCTCAAGGCTGAGACCGTGGCGCGGATCGTCGCCGACGTGATCGCCACTCCACCCGACGCGCACACCCATCAGGTGGTCGTCCGCCCGCGTTGACCCGCGCCGAGATCGACGTTTCGCCGGGATCGACTCGCACTTTCGCGGCGAATTGTCGGTTTGGGCGCAGATCAAACCACCAGGTTGACCAGCCGGCCGGGCACCACGATGACCTTCTTCGGGGTGGCACCGGCCAGGAACGCCTGCACCTTCTCGTCGGCAAGCGCACTCGCCTCGAGGCTGTCCTTGTCGGCGTCGGCCGCGACGGTGATATGCCCGCGGACCTTGCCGTTGACCTGGACCGGGTACTCGACGGTGTCGGTCACCAGATACTGCGGGTCGGCCACCGGGAATGGGCCGTGCGCCAACGACTTCGGGTGTCCCAGCCGTTGCCACAGCTCCTCGGCAAGGTGCGGCGACAGCGGGGCCGCCATCAGCACCAGCGGCTCCAGCGCCGCGCGAGAGCTGATGCCCTCCTTGGTGAGGTGGTTGGTGTACTCGATGAGCTTGGCCGCAGCGGTGTTGTTCCGCAGGTTCGCGTAGTCGTCCGACACCCCGGCGATCGTGCGGTGCAACAGCCGCAGAGTGTCCTCGTCCAACGCCTCGTGCTCGGAAACCCTTGCCTCACCGGTGGATTCGTCGATCACCAGACGCCACACCCGTTGCAGGAACCGGTGCGCGCCGACGACGTCCTTGGTCGCCCACGGCCGCGAGGCATCCAGCGGTCCCATCGACATCTCGTAGACCCGCAGCGTGTCGGCGCCGTAGCTGTCGCAGATCTCGTCGGGCGAGATCGAGTTCTTCAAGCTCTTGCCGATCTTGCCGAACTCCTGGAAGACCTCGGTCTCACCGTCAGCACCGGGCAGGAAGAACTTTCCCTCCCGCTCGACGACGTCAGCGGCCGGGACGTAGGCGCCGCGCGAATCGGTGTAGGCGAACGCCTGGATATAGCCCTGATTCACCAAGCGGCGGTACGGCTCCCGCGACGACACGTGGCCCAGATCGTGAAGAACCTTGTGCCAGAACCGGCAATACAGCAGGTGCAGTACCGCGTGCTCGACGCCCCCGACATAGAGATCCACCCCACCGGGATCGGTCGCGCCGTGTTCGGCCGGGCGCGGGCCCATCCAGTACGCCTCGTTCTCCTTGGCGCAGAACTCTTCTGAGTTGTGCGGATCCGCGTAGCGCAGCTCGTACCAGGAGCTGCCTGCCCACTGCGGCATCACGTTCGTGTCGCGAGTGTAGGGCCGCAAGCCGTCGCCGAGGTCCAGCTCGACGTGCACCCACTCGGTGGCCTTGTTCAACGGCGGTGACGGCTCGCTGTCGGCATCGTCGGGGTCCAACATCACCGGCGAGTAGTCGGCGATATCGGGCAGCTCCACCGGCAGCGCCGATTCCGGCACCGGATGCACTCGCCCGTCGGCGTCGTACACGATCGGGAACGGCTCACCCCAGTAGCGCTGCCGCGCGAACAGCCAGTCGCGAAGCTTGTATTCGACGCGGGCACGGCCGCGGCCGTCGGCTTCCAGCCGCTCGGTGATCGCCCTCTTGGCGTCCGCCACACTCAACCCGTCGAGGTAGCCCGAGTTCACCAGCACACCGTCACCGCTGTAGGCCGCCTCCGAGATGTCGCCGCCGGCTACATCATCCCCCGGTCGCTGCGCTCCTGCCCGCCGAATGACTTCCAGGATGGGCAGCCCGAACTCGGTGGCGAACTCCCAGTCCCGCTGATCGTGACCGGGCACGGCCATGATCGCGCCCGTCCCGTAACCGACCAGGACGTAGTCGGCGATGAAGATCGGAACCTGTTGGCCGTTGGCCGGATTGGTCGCATACGTGCCGAGGAACACCCCGGTCTTGGTCTTGTTTTCCTGACGTTCCAGGTCGGACTTCGCCGCGATCGACCGGCGGTAGGCGGCCACCGCCTCGGCCGGCGTGGCCGCACCGGAGGTCCACCGCGCATCGACACCGTCGGGCCACTGCGCGGCGGTCAGCGAGTCGACAAGTTCATGCTCGGGGGCCAGAACCAGGTAGGTGGCGCCGAACAGCGTGTCGGGCCGGGTGGTGAAGACCTCGATGTCGGTGCCGTCCGCACCGAACAGCGCCGACGCTCCGGTGGAGCGGCCGATCCAGTTGCGCTGCATGGCCTTGACCTTCTCCGGCCAGTCCAGCACCTCGAGGTCGTTGAGCAGCCGGTCCGAGTAGGCCGTGATGCGCATCATCCACTGCCGCAACCGCTTCCGGAACACCGGATAGTTGCCGCGCTCGCTGCGACCCTCGGAGGTGACCTCCTCGTTGGCCAGCACTGTGCCCAGCCCGGGACACCAGTTCACCAGCGAATCCGACAGATAGACCAGCCGGTAGCTGTCGACGACATCGGATTGCTCCGCCGCCGACAATACCGGCCACTGCCGTCCGTCGTCGAGACTGCGTGCGCCACTGGCGAATTCGGCAACCAACTCGGCGATGGGCCTGGCCTTGTTCTGGTCGGCGTCGAACCACGCGTTGTAGATCTGCAGGAAGATCCACTGTGTCCACTTGTAGAAGTCGACGTCGGTGGTCGAGAAGCTGCGCCGCTGGTCGTGCCCCAGGCCCAGCCGGCCCAGCTGTCGGCGGAAATTGACGATATTGGCTTCGGTGCGGATCCGCGGGTGGGTGCCGGTCTGGATGGCGTACTGCTCTGCGGGCAATCCGAACGCGTCGAAGCCCAACGCGTGCAGCACATTGCGGCCGGTCATCCGGAAGTAGCGCGCATAGACGTCGGTGGCGATGTAGCCCAGTGGGTGTCCGACGTGCAGGCCCTCACCCGAGGGGTAGGGGAACATGTCCTGGACGAACATCTTGTCCTCGGGGACGGACGCGCCGTCGGCGGGGGCCAGCGAGCCGACCGGGTTGGGCACGTTGAAGGTGCCCCACGATTGCCAGTTCTGCTGCCAGTCCTGCTCGATCCGCCCCGCCAGCTCGGCGGTGTAGCGGTACCTCGGCACGTCGGTGTCGGGGTCCGCGCTGCCCTGCGGTGCGGCGGTCGGCGATTCGGTCACGTCACACAGGGTATAAGGGCCGTCGCGGGCGTTGCCCCCGGTGAGCGGTGTGTGACCCCGGTCGCACCCTGTGCAACGGCCCGATATCGGTTGGATTGCAGTGCGGTCGACGGTTGGTTCCAGCTCGGTTCCAGCCCTATCCCGGCGCCTCGGGCCGTGGTTACAGTCGGCCCCTAACGAAGGGTCTCACCTGGCCCGACCGTGTGGAGAAGGACAGCTGCGATGATGACGATGGCCCGTAATTGGCGGGTGGCAATTGGTGGTGTGGCCGCGGGAACCGCCGCCGTTCTCGGGTTCACCGGGCTTACCGGCACTAGCGCCTCTGCCGATCCCGTTCTCCCCATGCCACCGGGTCCGGTCACCGTCACCCAGACCGTCACCGTCGCCCCCGAGGTCGCCGCCGCCAACGCCGTCCCCGCCGCAGGCCAGGTGGCTGCGCTGCCGCAAGCAGCGCCGGCCGCCGGTCAGGTGGCCGCCGTTCCGCAGGCCGCAGCTCCCGCGATCCCGGCTGCCGTTCCGGAGACCTTGGTTCCAGCCGAGTCGGGCACGCTCGCCGACTTCTTCAAAGAAAAGGGCGTGAAGATGGAGCCGCAGAAGGCGGCCGGCTTCACGGGGCTCAACCTGGTGCTGCCGATGCCGCGTGGCTGGAGCGTCGTCCCCGACCCGAACGTCCCCGACGCCTTCACCGTGCTGGCCGACCGCCTCGGCGGTGACGGGCTCTACACCTCCAACGCTCAGCTGAAGGTCTACAAACTGGTCGGCGACTTCGACCCGAAGGTGGCCATCACCCACGGCTACCTGGACAGCCAGCAGCTGTTCAACTGGCAGGCGACCGACGCATCGATGGCCGACTTCAACGGTTTCCCATCGTCGATCATCGAGGGCACCTACCGCGAGAACGACATGACGCTGAACACCTCGCGCCGCCACGTCATCGTCCAGTCCGGGCCCGACCGCTACCTCGTCTCGCTGTACGTGACCACCGCCGCCAACCAGGTAGTCGCCACCGCCGACGCGACCGACGCCATCGTGAACGGCTTCAAGGTCACGTCCCCGGTGGCGGCACCGGCCCCGCCCGCACCGAGCGCGCCCTCGCCGGCCGACCCCGCGAACCCCCTGGCGGCGCTCTTGCCGGCCCCTGCTCCCGCGGATCCACTCGCGCAGCACTGAGCCCGGGCTCGTATTGTGGCCCCATGTTCGTCGTCGGCTTGGTGTGCCTCGGGATGGCCGTCCTGATCGGTGGCTCGGGCGTGTGGGCGCTGACCCGGCCACCCGCCGTTGACGTGACCGGCCAGGTGCTGCGCTCGGTTGCGCCGACGCAGGTGGCCGCGGCTGTGATGCTGGCCGCCGGCGGGTCGGCCGCCTTGGCGGCCCCCGCGCGCACGGCGCTGACGGTGGTGATCGTCTGCGTGCTCGGCGCGGTCGGCACCGTGGCCGCAGGCTCGTGGCAAGGCGCCCGCTATGCCGCGCGCCGGGAAGCCGAAGCCAGCTGCGCGGGCAGCTGCGCCAGCTGCACGCTGTCCTGTAAGTGAGTCCCGCGACGACCTGATGAGGGCAAGGCTGTCACGGTTTCCCGTCGACACGTTCCTGCTACTGCTCGTCGCCGTCGTCGCGCTGGCCACGGTCCTGCCCGCCCGAGGGTCGGCCGCCGATGCGCTGTCCGTGGCCACCAAGGTCGTCATCGCACTGCTGTTCCTGCTCTACGGCGCGCGGCTGTCGCCACAACAGGCGTGGCACGGTGTGCGGCAGTGGAAGCTGCATCTGCTGGTGCTGGCGACGACATTCATCGTGTTCCCGCTGCTTGGGCTGGCCGCTCGCGCGCTCGTCCCGTCGGTGCTGACCGACGACCTCTATGCCGGTCTGCTGTTCCTGTGCCTGGTGCCCTCGACCGTGCAGTCCTCGATCGCCTTCACCTCGATGGCGCGCGGGCATGTGTCGGCGGCGATCGTGAGCGCCTCACTGTCGAACATCGTCGGGGTGCTGGTCACCCCGCTTCTCGTGCTGGTGCTGATGCCGATCGGCGGGGCGCCACGGGTCGACGGGTCGGCGGTGCTCGACATCGTGCTGCAGCTGCTGGCGCCCTTCGCCGTCGGCCAGCTGCTGCGGCCGTGGCTGGCGCCGCTGGTGATCCGGCACGCAGTGGTGACCAAGGTCGTCGATCGCGGCTCCGTGCTGCTGGTGGTCTACGCCGCGTTCTCGGCGGGGATGGCCGAGCACATCTGGAGCAGTGTGCAGCCCTGGCGGGTGGCGGCCGTCGCGGCGGTCAGCACCCTGCTGCTGGCCATCGTGCTGGCCCAGACATGGATCACCGGCAGGCTCGCCCGGCTGGACCGCGGTGATGCGATCGTGCTGCTGTTCTGCGGGTCGAAGAAGAGCCTGGCGTCTGGTCTACCCATGGCGCTGGTGTTGTTCCCGCCCGCCACGGTGGGCCTGATCATGTTGCCGCTGATGCTGTTTCACCAGATTCAGCTGTTCGTCTGCGCGGTGATCGCCAGCCGGCTGGGCCGCGGCGCACCGCAGATCAGTTCCGGCTGAGGTCGATCGGATGGGTGGCCAACAACGACAGCGGCAGCGGCTGGCGTCGCAACACCCGCGACCACAGGTCCGTCCGCTGCTCAACGAGCACATCAGAAGGCAACGCGGACAACACAATCCAGTCGTCGCGCTCGATCTCACCCTCCAGCTGGCCGATGGTCCAGCCCGAGTAGCCGGCGAAGACCCGCACGCCCTCGACCGCCGGGGCGATCAGGTCGGGATCGGCGTCGAGGTCCACCATCACCATCCGGCCCGCCACATGACGCAGCCCAGGCATACCCTGCGGATCGGTGCCGACCCGCAGCGTGCCAAGACACAGCGCGGCGTCGCGCTTCACCGGCCCACCGATGAACATGGTCTTGGGCTTGGCGGCGAGTTTCGCCCACTGCGGCAACACGTTGTAGACGGCTGTCTCGCTGGGACGGTTGAGCACCACACCCAACGTGCCGCCGTCGTTGTGCTCGACGACGTAGATCACGCTGCGCCGAAACGTCGGTTCCAGCAGGTCGGTATTGGCCAACAGCAAGGTCCCGGGTCGCACCCTGTTGGCCGCGGGCGCCACGAAGTCTTCGGGGTCCTCGTGCTGTGACACCCCACCATCATGGCATCACACAGGTGTTGCTGCGGTAACGGGCGCGTGTGGATATTTGTACTGTTGGTCCGATGGTCGACAGCCGCGCATCCGGTTCGCTATGGCGGTCGGTGCGTAGCCTGCCCGAGTTCTGGCGCCTGCTGGAGCTTCGGACGGCAAGCCAGTTCGGTGACGGCCTGTTTCAGGCCGGCCTTGCCGGTGGTCTCTTGTTCAACCCGGAACGGGCGGCCAGCCCGTGGGCGGTAGCCGGCGCGTTCGCTGTGCTGTTCCTGCCGTACTCGATCGTCGGCCCGTTCGCCGGCGCGCTGCTGGACCGCTGGGACCGCCGGACGGTGCTCGTGGCGGCGAACCTCGCGCGGCTGGTGCTGGTGATCGGTGTCGCGGTGCTGCTCGCCGGCGGCGCCGGCGATACGACCGTGCTCTGCGGTGCACTGATCGTCAACGGATTCAGCCGGTTCGTCACCTCCGGGCTGTCGACGGCGCTGCCGCACGTGGTCCCGCGCGAGCAGGTCGTGACGATGAACTCCGTCGCCACCGCGACAGGAGCGACCGCCACCTTCCTCGGCGCGAATTTCATGCTGCTGCCCCGGTGGCTGTTCGGCTCCGGCGACACCGGCGCCGCCACCACCATGCTCCTGGTGGCCATACCCGTCGCGGTCGCGTTCGTACTGTCGTTGCGGTTCCCGCGACACCAGTTGGGACCTGACGACTCCGCGCGCGCCGTGCACGGCTCGGTGATCTACGCGGTGGCCACCGGCTGGCTGTACGGCGCCCGCACGGTACTGAGCACCCCCACCGTCGCGGCCACCTTGTCCGGCCTGGCCAGCCACCGGATGGTGTTCGGGATCAACACCCTGCTGGTGCTCGTGATCGTGCGGCATACCGACACTGCGGCCGTCGCCGTCGCCGGCCTTGGCACCGCGGTCGTCTTCGTCGCGGCCACCGGCGGCGGCGCGTTCCTGGCCAATATCTTCACCCCGATATCGATCAAGCGATGGGGCCGGTACGCGACCGCCAACGGCGCGCTGGTGTGCGCGGCGGTCATCCAACTGGCCGGCGCCACACTGCAGTTGGCGGTGATGATCCTGTGCGGCTTCCTGTTGGGCTTGGCCGGCCAGATGGTCAAGCTGTGCGCCGACGTCGCGATGCAGATCGACGTCGACGACGCGCTGCGCGGGCACGTCTTCTCGGTACAGGACTCGGTGTTCTGGGTGTCGTTCATCGTGGCGACCACACTGGCGGCATCAGCGATCCCGCCCGATGGCCATTCGCCGGTGCTGGCGCTCGCCGGCTCGGCGATCTACCTGGTCGGCCTGGCGACGCACGCGATTGTGGGGCGGCACAGGCAACGCGGGATCTAGGTTGAGTTCATGGCAGCCGCAGACCCAATCGTCGACGACCTGCGCGACGAAAGCGACGCCCTCGACGCACTCGTCGCGCCGCTGGACCCGGCCGGCTGGGCTACGCCAACCCCGGCGCCGGGCTGGACCATCGCCCACCAGATCGCCCATCTGCTGTGGACGGATCGGACGTCTCTCACGTCGATCACCGACGAACCCTCGTTCGGCGAAGTGCTGGCCGCGGCAGCGGCCGATCCGCTGGGTTTCGTCGACAAAGCCGCCGAGGAGCTCGGGCTCACCCCGCCCGATCAACTGCTGGACCAGTGGCGGCAGACCCGGTCTGCGCTGCACGCCGCCCTGCGTGGGGTGGCCGAAGGACGCAAGCTGCTGTGGTTCGGGCCGCCGATGAGTGCGGCATCCATGGCGACCGCGCGGTTGATGGAGACGTGGGCTCACGGCCTGGATGTGGCCGACGCACTCGGCGCCGTCGTCCAGCCGTCCGCCCGGCTGAAGTCGATCGCCCATCTGGGTGTGCGCACCCGTGACTTCGCATTCAGCGTGCACGAGCTGACCCCGCCCGCCGAGCCGTTCTTCGTCGACCTGACCGCCCCCGACGGCACCCGCTGGACGTGGGGCCCCGAGGACGCCGGCCAGCGAGTGGTCGGCTCCGCAATGGACTTCTGTTGTCTGGTCACTCAACGGCGGCCCCTCAGCGAACTCGACGTGGTCGCCGAAGGCCCCGACGCCGCGCGGTGGCTAGAAGTGGCCCAAGCTTTCGCCGGACCTCCCGGTAAGGGCAGATAACGCACCACAAGGCCAACACCTAGATTTACTTAGTAATTTGCCGTCTGTGCACCCTAGGTGTCGTTGAGCGTGCCAAACGCGTTTTGACGAAGACGGAAAATGATTGCCGCTGGCAGTATCATCGCCGTTCATGCGCACCCGCCTCCTTGCCGCCATTGCGGCGGGGACGGTGAGCGTGCTGGGACCGGCCGCCTGCGCGTCCGCCCCCACTGCCGCGGACGTCGCTCATCCCTCGCCGACCGCCGCGCCATCGCCGCCCATTTTCAACCCGTATGGCGTCGGCGCCATCGACCCGCCCGCCGCGGCCGAACCCGTCCTGACGGTCAAGGGCGGCAGTACGCCGCTATTCCTGACCCTGGACAAGCTCAACGCCCTGGGCAGCAGAACCCTCACCCTCGACGAGCCTTTCGTCAAACGACGCGAGACGTACAGCGGCGTTCCGCTGGCCGCCGTCCTCGGCAAAGCCGGCATCCCAGACAGCGCGACGATCGACACCGTCGGGCTCGACGACTACCACTACATCAGCACCGCCAAGCCGATGATCGAGTCGCAGGCGCTGATCGCCACCGACCGCAACGGCGCACCGATCCCCTACGACCAGGGTGGGCCGATCCGGATCGTGTTCCCGGACGGCACCCCGCTGTCATCGATGCTCGACGCGTGGAACTGGAGCCTGGTCTCGATCACCGTCAAAACCCCAACGGGTCCCGGCTCGTGATCAGCGACCGGTGGCTCACCCCGCCCGGCCCGCGGTTGACCCTCAACCGCGGCCAGCAGGTGGTCGCGGGTGTCCTCGTGCTGCTGCTCATCGCGCTGGTCGTGGTCGGCGTTCAATCCTCGGCACAGCAGCGCGCATTCACCAACGCCAACGCCCGCAGCGAAGCGGTCAGCACCAACACGTTCTTCACCGTGCGCGACTCGCTCACCTACGTCGAGCAGGCCCAGCAGTATCTGCTCGGCGTCGTGCCCCGGCGTGACGTCCAGGTGGCCCGCGCGCTGCTCGCCCAGCGTCTCGGCGTGATCGCCGCGAACGGACTGACCGCCGCCGAGGCGGCCACCCCCGAATATCGCTGGGCACTCACGGCATTGGACAGTGTGATCGCCGAGGCGCCGCCAGGTGTCCTGCCCGCCAACGACCGCGCTGAGTGGGCCGGCGAGATCCTGCCCAGAGCCGAGGTGCTCTCGGAGGCGACACATGCGCTGGCCGCCGGTAGCCCGACCGGCCCGCGCCGCGCCGATCGCCTGGCCGAGCAGGGCCTGTTGCGGGGGGGCGTGATCCAGCTGAGCATGCTGATCGCCGCGCTGGTGGTCGCCGCGGCGTTGCTGTGGTGGGTCGCCGCCAATGTGGTGCGCCAATATCGTTCCGCCCGAAGGGCTTTCGACGAAGAGCGGGAAGCGTTGCGCAAGACCGAAGACCGCCTCGACCGGGTCTCGGCGCTGGAACGCGGGCAGGCGCGCATCCTCGAGCGAATCGCCACCGCCGACCCGGTGCCATCGGTCCTGCGCCAGATCGTGCAACTCGCCGCCGAAGTCGCCGGGGCGCCCGCGGTCCGCATCGCGATGGACACGCGGTCCGTCGTCTATCCGGTCGGCGCGGACGTGTCGGCGACACCCGCGTGGACCGGGGCGGTCAACGACACCGCCGACGCTGCCGGGATGCTCGAAGTGTTCGGCGACCCGCAAGCCCTCGACGACCTGGCCCACACCGCCCTGGTGCGCTGCCGGGATCTGGTGACGCTGGCGCTCGAACGTGATGCCTCCGCGCGACGACTGTCCTATCAGGCCAGCCATGACGCGCTGACCGGGCTGGCCAACCGCAGCCTGTTGCTCGCCCGGCTGTCGCAGAGTCTGCTGCTGGCCCGCCGGCGCGGCACGCCGCTGGCGCTGCTGTTCTGCGATCTGGACCGCTTCAAGATGGTCAACGACTCGATCGGGCACGCCGGCGGTGACGAGCTGCTCATCGAGGCGGCGCGGCGCCTGTCCGGAACGGTCCGTGACACCGACACGGTGGCCCGGCTCGGCGGCGACGAGTTCGTCGTGCTGTGCCCGGAACTGCCCGACCGGGCCCAAGCCATCGCGCTGGCCGAACGGATCCGCGCCACGCTGAGCGCCCCGTACACGATCGACGGCAAGGAAGCGTTCGTCGACGCCAGCATCGGGATCACGTTCGCCGACGAATCGACGGTGTCGGGCGCCGAGCTGATGCGTGAAGCGGACGTCGCCATGTACCGGGCCAAGCTCACCGACGGCAGCCACATCAACGTCTTCGATTCCCTCCTGGAAGCCGAAGTCGCCCAGCGTCTCGACCTCGACACCGCGCTGCGGCACGCAGTGGAACGCGACGAGCTGCGCGTGGGTGCCCAGCCGATCGTCATGCTCGACACCGGCGTCGTCATCGGCTTCGAGGTGCTGCTGCAGTGGCACCGGGCCGGTCTGCCGGTGCTCTCGCCCGGCGCGTTCATTCCGCTGGCCGAAGACAACGGCATGATCGTCGAGATCGGCCGCTGGGTGCTGCGGGAGACGATCCGCACGCTGGCCCGGTGGCGGGCCGACGGCTTGGCGCTGGACCTGACGATGTCGGTCAACGTCTCACCCCGGCAGGTGCGGGAACCCGGGTTCGCCGAAGAGGTGCTGCACCTGCTCGAGGCAGCCGGGCTTCCCCCCGAGTCGCTGATCATCGAACTCACCGAGCACGCCCTCGTCGACCTGCGGGTAGCCCACCCGACGCTGGCCCGGCTGCGGGACGCCGGGGTGAGCGTCTCCCTCGACGACTTCGGCACCGGTTATTCGTCGCTCACGCAGCTGCGCACCCTGCCGGTCGACCAGATCAAACTCGACCGGTCCTTCGCCGCGGCGCTCGACGAGGGTGACGCCAAGCAGCGCGCCGTCGTGCAGTCGGTGGTGTCACTGGCCAGCGCGCTGGCCCTCGACCTGGTCGTCGAAGGGATCGAGACGATCGCCGAACGCGACACCCTCCTGGACCTCGGGGCGCAAACAGGACAGGGCTTCCTCTATCACCAGCCGCTGCTGTGGGATGCCGCGCGCGAGCTGCTCGAGTCGGGCGGAGTCTGCACGGTGTCCGCGGCCAGCAATTACACCGGACTGGCGTCGTCGGCGGCCCCGTCGCCGTCGGCGTCAACCAGTATGAGGTCCCACCGACCGTCCCCGTCGGTGTCGACATAGCCGGTATCGAAACCGCCACCCGCACCGGCGCGCAGCACGCGGTCGGCCAACCCGTCGCGGTCGACATCGACTAATCGATCGGGCCGACCGTCACCATTGAAATCGATTGCGCCACTCGAGGTGTGCTCGACACCGTCGAGACCAATCCAGCGCAGCGGACCACCCGTCCCCGCCGGCGTCAGCGCCCAGGTGCCGGAGCCGTCGTCGGTGTAGAGCCGCATCAAGGTGCCGTCGTCATCCAGGTCGAGCGCGGCGTGGTCGGCCAAGCCGTCGCCGTCGAAGTCGGCCAGCGCATCGTCGAAGACGCCGTCACCGTCGATATCGAGGCGCACCCCGTCGATCTCACCGTCGCCGTCGACATCCACGGCCGCCGGCCCGCTGAACATCGTCGCCGTTCCATCGCCAGATCCCAGGCAGTAATCCATACCCTTCTCAGACGCCGGGCTCGTCCTCTGCGTTCCGCTCATTCCACCAAGCCAGCAATTCGGCGACGGCGTCATCGTGGTCGAGCGGCCCGCGGTCCAGGCGCAGCTCCTTGAGGAAGTTCCAGGCCTGGCCGACCTGCGGGCCGGCCGGGATGTCGAGCAGCCGCATGATCTCGTTGCCGTCCAGATCCGGGCGCACCCGCGCCAGGTCTTCCTTGGCGGCCAGCTCGGCGATCCGCGTCTCGAGTTGGTCGTAGTTGGCCTGCAGCCGGGCCGCCCGCCGCTTGTTGCGGGTGGTGCAATCGGCGCGAACCAGCTTGTGCAACTTGGGCAGGAGCGGCCCCGCGTCGGCGACGTAGCGCCGCACCGCCGAGTCGGTCCACTTGCCGTCGCCGTAGCCGTGGAATCGCAGGTGCAGATACACCAGCTGCGACACATCGTCGATCATCTGCTTGGAGTACTTCAGCGCCCGCATCCGCTTGCGGACCATCTTGGCGCCGACCACCTCGTGGTGATGGAAGCTCACCCCGCCGTCGCTCTCGTGGCGACGGGTGGCCGGCTTACCGATGTCATGCAGCAATGCCGCCCACCGCAGGACGAGGTCTGGCTGTTCCTCTAACTCCATGGCCTGGCGGAGCACCGTGAGCGAGTGCTGGTAGACGTCCTTGTGCTGATGGTGTTCGTCGATGGCCATCTGCATGCCGCCGATCTCGGGCAGCACGACATCGCCCATGCCGGTCTGCACCATCAGGTCGAGGCCGGCGACCGGGTCGACCCCCAGCAGCAGCTTGTCCAGCTCGACGGCGACCCGTTCGACAGTGATCCGCCCCAGCTGCGGCGCCATCTCCGTGATCGCGCGGCGCACCCGGTCGGACACCTCGAACTGCAGCTGCGACACGAAGCGCGCCGCGCGCAGCATCCGCAGCGGGTCGTCACCGAATGAGACCTCCGGTGCCGACGGGGTGTCGAGGATGCGCTCCCGTAATGCCGTGAGCCCACCGAGCGGGTCGATGAAGTCGCCGGGACCGTCGGCGGTGATGCGTACTGCCATCGCGTTGACGGTGAAATCGCGGCGCACCAGATCGTCCTCGAGCCGGTCGCCGTACTTGACCTGCGGGTTGCGCGACACCTGGTCGTAGCTGTCGGCGCGGAAGGTGGTGATCTCCAGCCGGTCGTCGCCCTTGCCGACGCCGATCGTCCCGAATGCGATACCGGTGTCCCACAGCGCATCCGCCCACGGCCGCACAATCCGCTGGACGATTTCCGGTCGGGCGTCGGTGGTGAAATCGAGGTCCGGGTTCAGCCGGCCCAAGACCGCGTCGCGAACACTGCCACCGACGAGATAGAGATCATGGCCCGCCGCAGCGAAGAGGCCACCGATTTCGCGCAGCACCGCACCCTGTCGATTGAGCGCGACGAGGGCACGGGCGAGCAGCTCGAGATCGTGGGTGGCTTCGGACACGTGGCGTGAGCCTAGTCGTGACACAGGCGAGTCACTACCGGCGAGTGCGGGCGGGAGGCCATCCCGTGCCAGCTACTATCGCTTGGGTGTCGGACGGCGAACAGGCCAAACCACGACGGCGCCGGGGTCGGCGCCGCGGCCGGCGCGCGGCAGGTCCGGCAAATCCCACCGCAGCGGACGCCGCTTCGACGGAAACGTCCGACGCCACCGTCCCCTCTCCTGCCCCCAGCGGCGGCAACGGCCAGCCCCGACCGGGCAAACCCGGCAGGCCCCGCTCATCGCGTCGCGCCCCGGCCCGGCTGCGCACCGTGCACGAAACCTCCGCGGGCGGACTCGTCATCGACGGCATCGACGGCCCCCCCGAAGCGCAGGTGGCCGCGCTCATCGGCCGGGTCGACCGGCGCGGACGGATGCTGTGGTCACTGCCCAAGGGTCATATCGAGCAGGGCGAGACGGCAGAAGAGACCGCGATCCGCGAGGTCGCCGAGGAAACCGGTATCCGCGGGCAGGTCCTGGCCGCGCTCGGCAGCATCGACTACTGGTTCGTCACCGAAGGCCGCCGGGTCCACAAGACGGTGCACCACTACCTCATGCAGTTCTCCGGCGGTGAGCTGTGCGACGAGGACGTCGAGGTCACCGAGGTGGCCTGGGTGCCCTTCGGGGAACTGCCGAAGCGGCTGGCCTACGCCGACGAGCGCCGGCTCGCCGAAGTCGCAGGGGAACTGATCCAACTGCTGCAGTCCGACGGTGTCGCCGCGCTGCCCCCGCTGCCGCGCACCAGTCCGCGCCGGCGCCCCCAAACGCATTCGCACACCCGCAACCGTCGCTCCGACGACGCCGGGCCGCGTCAATCCGGCCCGCGGACGAACGGTTGCGGACCGGGAACGTGACCATGCCGAGGCGGGTCGGCGGTCTGCCCCGGATCTTGGTGATCCTCGGTGTCCTTGCCTTGCTCGCGATGCCAACGACCGCGCCGGCCGCCGCCGGCGAACCCGGGTCGGCGCCGTTCCTCCAAGTTCGGGTGGACAGCGTCACACCGGATCTGATCACCACCACCAGCGAACCGACGGTCACCGTCACGGGTACCGTCACCAACGTCGGTGACCGACCCGTGCGCGACGTCGTCGCGCGCCTCGAACACGCCGCCGCGGTGACCTCGTCGGCTGGGCTGCGCACCAACCTCGACGGCGCCAACGAACAATTCCAGCCCGTCGGCGAATTCACTACCGTCGCAGCCGAAATGCAGCGCGGCCAGGCCGTCGGGTTCACCTTCAGTTATCCGATCCGCTCGCGCACCGCACCGTCGCTGGGCATCGACCGGCCCGGGGTGTACCCGCTGCTGGTGAACATCAACGGCACACCCGACTACGGTGACGCCGCCCGGCTCGACGACGCCCGGTTCCTGCTGCCGGTGCTCGGCGTGCCACCCGAAGCGGCCGACCCGGCATCGGACAACGTTGCCGACGTCGTACCCCCCGACACCACCAAGCCCGTCGCGGTGACGATGCTGTGGCCGCTGGCCGACAAGCCGCGCCTCGCCCCCGGCGTGCCGGGCGGCACCACGCCGGTCCGGCTGATGAACGACGACCTGGCGGTGTCGCTGGCTGCCGGCGGCCGACTGGACACGCTGCTTTCGGCGGTCGACTTCGCCACCAGCCCGCCGGTGGATCCCGGCGGCGAAACCACCCGCGCGCTGTGCCTGGCCGTCGATCCCGACCTGTTGGTGACGGTCAACGCGATGACCGCCGGTTATGTCGTGGCCGACGCTCCTGACGGCTTGGGCGCCGCCGCCCACCCGGGCACCGGGCAGGCCACCGCGGTCGCCTGGCTGGACAAGCTGCGCGGCCTGGCCAAACGGATGTGCGTCGTCCCCACCCCCTACGCGCAGGCCGATCTGGGCGCTCTGCAGCGGATCGGGGACGCCGGCCTGAACTCCGCGGCCACCGGCGCCGCCGGCGACATCATCGACCAGATCCTGGGCGTCACGTCCGTGCGCGGCGCCACGATCCTGGGTGACGGGCCGCTGACGCCGCCCGCTGTCGATCTGCTGAACGGCCAGGGCTCGACGGTGGCGATCGCCGCCGCGGACTGCGCCGCGCAGGACTCCGCGACCGGCGAGCCCATGATCGCCGACGTGACCCCGCGCCGATTGTCGCCACAGGTCGTGATGGCGCCGTTCGACCCGGCGGTCGGCGCCGCGCTGGCCGCCGTCGGCACCGACCCCGACCTCCCGACCTATCTGGACTCGTCGCTGAACGTTCCGCTCAACCACGACTCCACCATTGCCCGCCGTCAGGACGCCGTCGCGTCGATGCTGTGGCGGGCGCTGGAGCCGGGCGCCGAACCCCGCAACCAGATCCTGCTGCCGCCGCTGAAGTGGAGCCCGCAACCCAGCGATGCCCAGTCGATGCTGACCGCGCTGGCCACCACGATCCGTTCGGGGCTGGCGGTCCCCCGCCCGCTGGACGCGGTCATCAGCCAGTCGACGGAGCTGGCCGCCGCCGCGAGCCCCGGTGCCGAACTTCCTGCCGACGCCAGAGGCCAGTTCGACGACGACGTCGTCTCGACGATCGCCGGCCAGGTCGGCCGGCTGTGGGGCCTGACCGCGGCGCTGACCACCGACCCGCGCACCGGCCTGACCGGACCGCAGTACACCGCGCCGCTGCGCGAGGACATGCTGCGCGCGCTGAGTCAGACCGAGCCGGCGGCCGAGCGCAACGACCTGGCCCGGCGCCGGCTGGGGGCGGTGGGCGCCACGATCAACGACTTGTTCGGTGCGGTCACGATCGTCAACCCGGGCGGCTCCTACACGCTGGCCACCGAGCACAGCCCGCTGCCGCTGGCGGTGCGCAACGATCTGGCCGTGCCGATCCGGGTGCGCCTGCAGGTCGACGCCCCGCCGGGGATGACGGTCACCGACCTCGGCGAGCAGGAGGTGCCGCCGGGCTATCTGCCGCTGCGGGTCCCGATCGAGGTGCACTTCACTCAGCGGGTGGCCGTCGACGTCACGCTGCGCACACCCGACGGGCTGCAGCTCGGTGAGCCGGTACGTCTGTCGGTGCATTCCAATGCGTACGGCAAGGTCCTGTTCGCGATCACGCTGATCGGCGGCACGGTGCTGGCGCTGCTCGTCGGGCGCCGGCTCTACCACCGCTTCCGCGGCCAGCCCGACCCCGCCGACCTCGACCGGCCGCGACGAGCCAGCGCCGAAGGCCGCCGATGAAGCCGCCGCCCGAACGGCCGGTCGCCTACGTCCGGCCCGGCCCGCGCACCCGCGCGGTGCGCGCCGAGCTGTCCGATGCCGCGGTGGTGTCCCGCTCCTGGGGGATGGCACTGGCCACACTGGTCAGCCGCATCACCGGGTTCATCCGCATCGTGCTGCTGGCCGCCATCCTGGGCGCGGCCCTGTCCAGTGCGTTCACGGTGGCCAACCAGCTGCCGAACCTGATCGCGGCGCTGGTGCTGGAGGCGACGTTCACCGCGATCTTCGTGCCGGTGCTGGCCCGCGCCGAACGTGACGACCCCGACGGCGGCGAGGCCTTCGTGCGCCGGCTGGTCACCCTGGCCACCACGCTGCTGCTGGTGGCGACGATCCTGTCGGTGGCCGCGGCACCACTGTTGGTGCGGCTGATGCTCGGGCGCGACCCGCAAGTCAATCAGCCACTGACGACAGCGTTCGCGTATCTGCTTCTGCCGCAAGTGATCTTCTATGGGCTGTCATCGGTGTTCATGGCAATCCTGAACAACCGCAACGTCTTCGGGCCACCGGCGTGGGCACCGGTGGTGAACAACGTCGTCGCGATCGCCACCCTGGGCCTGTATCTCCTTGTGCCGGGTCCGCTCTCGATCGATCCGGTCCAGATGGGCAATGCCAAGCTGCTGGTGCTCGGCATCGGAACGACACTGGGTGTGGTGGCCCAGACCGCGGTTCTGCTGCTCGCGATCCGCGCCGAGCGGATCAGCTTGCGCCCGCTGTGGGGAATCGACGATCGGCTCAGGCGGTTCGGCACGATGGCCGGCGCCATGGTGCTCTACGTGCTGATCAGCCAGATCGGCTTGGTGGTCGGCAACCAGATCGCCAGTACCGCGGCGGCGTCGGGCCCAGCAATCTACAACTACACCTGGCTGGTGCTGATGCTGCCGTTCGGCATCATCGGCGTCACCGTGCTGACGGTGGTGATGCCGCGGCTGAGCCGCAACGCCGCCGCCGACAACGGGCCCGCCGTGCTGGCCGACCTGTCGCTGGCCACCCGCCTGACGATGGTGACGCTGATCCCGATCGTGGCGTTCATGACCGTCGGCGGTCCGGCGATGGGCAGCGCCCTGTTCGCCTACGGCAAGTTCGGCGAGGTCGACGCGAACTATCTGGGCATGGCGATCAGCCTGTCGGCGTTCACCCTGATCCCCTACGCGCTGGTGCTGCTGCAGCTGCGGGTGTTCTACGCCCGTGAACAGCCGTGGACGCCGATCCTGATCGTCATCGCGATCACCGTCGTCAAGATCGCGACATCGCTGCTGGCACCGCACGTGACCAGTGACAAGGAGATGGTCGCCGGCTACCTGGGCCTGGCCAACGGCATCGGGTTCCTGGCGGGGGCCATCCTCGGGTACCTGCTGCTGCATCGGGCGCTGAAGCCGCCGCGGGGCAAGCTGCTGACCCTCGAGGTGATCCGAACCATCCTGGTCACCACGGCGGCCTCGCTGCTGGCCGGACTGGTCGCTTACGTCATCGACCGGCTGCTGGGCCTGCAGGCGCTGACCGAGCACGCCGGCGGCGTAGGTTCGCTGCTGCGGTTGCTGGTGCTCGGCCTGATCATGCTGCCGATCCTGGCCGCCGTGATGCTGGCCGCGCGGGTGCCCGACGTCGTCGCCGCCTGGGGCGCGGTCAAGCGCCGGATCACCCGAACCCCGCCGGTGATCGTCACGCCCGTCGCTGCACTCGACCGCCCGCAGGTCGCGACCCCGGTCACGTACCCTGAGCACAGCAATTCGTCCGGAACCGGGCACCGGCCACTCCGGTACGAGACAACGGCGGACGCTACGGGGAAAGGACCGGAGGTGAACGACCAACCGTCGGGCATGCTTCCCGCCGATTCCACCGGCGATGCGACCACGAAGATCCCGCGCCAGGCCGCCGGCGACTTCCAGCCCGATGTGCCCGACGAGGTTCAGGTCGGCACGGTGGCCCCTTCGGTGCCGCCGCCTGGGGGCAGGAGCGAAGCGACCCGGGGACAGACTCAGCCCCCGAACGCTGATTTCGCAGGCGATCCCACCCGCGAGCCGCTGGCCTTCGATCCCCCGCGCGAACCGGCCATGGAATCCGCCGCGGCCACCGACGAGGACGAGGCGCACCTCATCCCCGGAGCGAGCATCGCCGGCGGCCGTTACCGGCTGCTGGTCTTCCACGGCGGCCCACCGGGACTGCAGTTCTGGCAGGCACTGGATACCGCCCTTGACCGGCAGGTCGCGCTGACGTTCGTCGACCCCGACCGGACCATGACCGACGCACAGGTGCAGGAAATCCTTTCCCGCACACTCAAACTCAGCCGTATCGAGCGACCGGGCATCGCCAGGGTGCTCGACGTCGCCAATACCGGCGCCGGCGGACTGGTGGTCTCGGAGTGGATCCGGGGCGGGTCGCTGAAGGAAGTGGCCGACACCTCACCCTCCCCCATCGGCGGCGCACGCGCCGTCCAAGCCTTAGCGGCCGCGGCCGACGCCGCCCACGGGCAGGGTGTCGCGCTGTCCATCGACCACCCCAGCCGGGTGCGGGTCAGCATCGAAGGCGATGTCGCGCTGGCATTTCCCGCGACGCTGCCGACCGCGACCCCCGAGGACGACATCCGTGGAATCGGTGCCGCGCTGTATGCCCTGCTCGTCGATCGCTGGCCACTCCCGGAGAAGGGCGTGCCCAGCGGCCTGGAACCCGCCGAGACCGACCCGGCCGGTGAGGCACTCGAACCCCGCGCGGTCGACGGCGCCATCCCGTTCCAGATCTCGGCGGCAGCAGCGCGCTCGGTTCAGGTCGGCGGCGGCATCCGTTCGGCCCCAACACTTTTGAATCTGCTGCAGCAGGCCACCGCAGTCGCCGACCGGACCGACTTGATCGAGCCGGTCACGTCGTCCGGCCCGCCATCCCCGGAGCCCGCCACCGACGCAGATGTCGAGGCGCAGGCCCGCAGGCGGCGCAATCTGCTGATCGGGGTGGGGGTGGGCGCCGCGATCCTGGTGATCGCCCTGATCGTGCTGGCCACGGTGCTGTCCAGCATCTTCGGCGATGTCGGCGGCGGCCTCAAGGGTGATCAGCTCGGCCTGAACCCGTCGACGTCGCAAAGCGCGAACAACACACCCAGCGGCAGCACGGTCAAACCCGTTAAGGTGACGGTCTTTTCACCGGGCGGCGGTGCGGACAACCCGGACAAGGCCGACTTGGCTCTGTCGAGCGGCCCGGGTTGGCCGACCGATACCTATACCGATCCGAATCCGTTCCCCAACTTCAAGAACGGCGTCGGCCTGCTGTTGCAGCTGCCCCAGCCGACCACCGTCGGCAGCGTGTCGCTGACGGTGCCCAGCACCGGCACCCAGGTCCAGATCCGGTCGGCCTCGTCGGCCAACCCGAGCACCCTCGACGACACCACCGTGCTGAGCCCGCCCACCGCATTGCAGCCGGGCGCCAACACGATTCAGGTCGACGCGAAGTCGCCGACCACGTATCTGGTGGTGTGGATCTCCACGATGGGCACCACCGACGGCAAGAACAAGACCGAGATCTCGGGCCTGACGGTCAAGGCAGCGTCCTAGTTCCTCACAGGCCGAGGCCGAGGTGAAGTGCCCGGCCGCGCCGGTTTCACTACCGTCCGGCCATGCTCAGCTTTCTCGGCCCGACCGTCGCCCGCAGCGACGCCGAGCTGCTGGCCGCCCACGTCGCCGGTGACCGCTACGCCTTCGAGGAACTCCTCGGTCGCCACCAGCGCCGGCTCTACCAGCTGGCGCGACGGACCACCCGTAGCCCCGAAGACGCCGCCGACGCGATGCAGGACGCCATGCTGGCCGCCCACCGCGGCGCCGCCGCTTTCCGACACGACGCGGCCGTCAGTAGCTGGTTGCACCGCATCGTCGTCAATGCCTGCCTTGACCGGCTGCGGCGCACCGCGGCGCAGCCCACGATCGCGCTGACCGATCACGCGGCCATCGGCGATCGCACCGCCGAAGTGGACACCACGCTTGTGGTGCGCCGTGCGCTGATGCGACTGCCTGCCGAGCAGCGTGCAGCCGTCCTGGCGGTCGACATGCACGGGTACTCGGTGGCTGACGCCGCCGCGCTGCTAGGCGTCGCCGAGGGCACCGTAAAGAGCCGCTGCGCCCGGGGACGGGCCAGGCTGAGCGTCCTGCTGCGTAGTTGACTTCCCGGGTCGCTACGCTCCTGCCCTCCGGAAGACATTTCCCGGGTCGCTACGCTCCTGCCCTCCGGAAGACCCGGCACACTGGTCGGGTGGAGCCCACCCATACCGTCACCCCGGGATCCACTGGCGGGGCGGCACACGCCCGGCGCCCAGGCATCCGTAGCGGCCGCCTCATCGCGGCCGGGGCAGGGGTGGCAGCGATGCTGACCGCCGTCGGCGTCGGCACCACGGCGCTGCTCAACTCCAGCGGCCCCGCCACAAGCACGTTGACCAGCGCCAGCCTGATCACCGTCACAGCCAAGATGCCGATCTCCAGCCGGGACTTGAACGCGCTGATCGCCCGCAGGCCCGACTTCGGTCCGCTGACCGACCCCAAGCGCCGGGCAGCATGCCTGAGCGCACTGGGCTACCCCGGTTCGGTGCAGGTCCTGGGCGCCGAGACGCTGCAGGTCGACGGCCGGCCGGCCGTTGTGCTGGTGCTGCCCGGCGACCAACCCGACGTCATCGTGGGGGTCACCGTCGCCGCATCGTGCAGCTCGGTCGCCACCGGACTGATCGCCGACACCACGGTGCGCCGCCCATAGTGCACGGCGGGGAACAGCGCGGCCTACCCTGTTGTTTGACCAGGTGCCCACAAGGCACCCGACGCGCAGGCTTTCCGCCTGCAGCCCGGGACCGGGCAGAAAGGCTGGAATGAGCGCCAACCAAGTTCATGACGTCATCGTCATCGGATCGGGCCCCGCCGGCTACACGGCGGCAATCTATACCGCGCGCGCACAGCTGAATCCCCTGGTCTTCGAAGGCACCTCCTTCGGCGGCGCACTGATGACCACCACCGAGGTGGAGAACTTCCCCGGCTTCCGCTCGGGCATTACCGGTCCGGAGTTGATGGACGAGATGCGCGAGCAGGCCTTGCGTTTCGGTGCCGACCTGCGGATGGAAGACGTCGAGTCCGTGGATCTGGGCGGACCGGTCAAGAAGGTGGTGACCGGCGACGGCGAGACCCATCTCGCCCGTTCGGTCATCCTCGCGATGGGCGCCGCCGCTCGCTACCTTGGCGTACCCGGCGAACAGGAACTGCTCGGCCGCGGCGTCAGCGCCTGCGCCACCTGTGACGGGTTCTTCTTCAAGGACCAGGACATCGCCGTCATCGGCGGCGGCGACTCGGCCATGGAAGAGGCCACGTTCCTGACCCGCTTTGCACGCAGCGTCACCCTGGTGCACCGCCGCGACGAGTTCCGGGCCTCCCGGATCATGCTCGACCGCGCCCGTGAGAACGAGAAGATCACCTTCCTCACCAATACTGCGGTCGACGCGGTCGAAGGTGACAAGACCGTCTCCGGGCTGCGTGTGCACAACGTACTGACCGGCGAGGAATCGACCCTCCCGGTAACGGGTGTCTTCGTGGCAATCGGCCACGATCCCCGCTCTGAGCTGGTGCGCGGCGCCGTGGACCTCGACCCCGAGGGCTACGTGCTGGTTCGGGACCACACCACTGCCACGTCGGTGGACGGCGTGTTCGCCGCCGGCGACCTGGTCGACCACACCTACCGGCAGGCCATCACGGCCGCGGGGATGGGCTGTTCGGCTGCGATCGATGCCGAGCGCTGGCTGGCCGATGCCGACGACACTGCACACACCGAGATGATTGGAGCACATCAATGAGCGACGGCGGCGCGACCGTAACGGTTTCCGACGACTCCTTTAGCCAGGACGTCCTGTCCAGCAATACCCCTGTCCTCGTTGACTTTTGGGCCACCTGGTGCGGCCCGTGCCGCATGGTTGCCCCCGTCCTCGAGGAGATCGCCACCGAGAAGGCGGGTTCGCTGACGGTGGCCAAGCTCGACGTCGACGCCAACCCGGCGACCGCCCGTGACTTCCAGGTGGTGTCGATTCCGACGCTGATCCTGTTCAAGGATGGTCAGCCGGTGAAGCGGATCGTCGGCGCAAAGGGTAAAGCGGCCCTGCTGCGCGAGATCGCCGACATCGTCTAGACCTGACCGAGACGATTCCGTTATAGGCGGCGTCGCCTGCCGTTTTCCGGAATGCGGCAGGCTTCTGAGAGAATGCCTCCTAGCCTGTGAGCAATCGTCAGGGCTTCACTAGCCAGCTGACAACGGTGACCGAAGGGCCCTGTATGTCGAGTCTTCGCCACGGTCCCGGGGGTGAACCCTCCTGGGACCGGAGCGGCCGAGATGATGTCTTGCGCCGTGGTGACCGCAGCAGCGCCGTCGTCGAAATTCGCGAGGCGTTGGCTGCGTTGGGTCTCGTCGACAATCCCGACGAGAACCTCACCACCGGGCGGCACGTCGCCGCCGACGTATTCGACGCCGACCTGGACCACGCGGTGCGCGCGTTTCAGCAGCGCCGCGGGCTGCTGGTCGACGGAATCGTCGGCGAAGCCACCTACCGCGCCCTCAAGGAAGCGTCCTATCGGCTCGGGGCGCGCACCCTGGTCCACCAGTTCGGCGCCCCGATGTACGGCGACGATGTGGCCACGCTGCAGTCCAAGCTTCAGGAACTCGGTTTCTACACCGCTTTGGTGGACGGCTACTTCGGGTTGCAGACGCACAACGCGCTGATGTCCTATCAGCGCGAGTACGGCATGGCCGCCGACGGTATCTGCGGCCCGGAAACGTTGCGCTCCTTGTACTTTCTGGGTTCCCGCGTCACCGGCGGCTCGCTGCACGCCATCCGGGAAGAGGAACTGGTCCGTCGCTCCGGACCTAGACTCTCGGGCAAGCGGATCATCATCGATCCGGGCCGCGGCGGCAACGACCACGGGCTGATCACCAACGGTCCCGACGGGCCGATCAGCGAAGCAGACCTTTTGTGGGACTTGGCATGTCGGCTGGAAGGCCGGATGACAGCGATCGGCATGGAGACCTTCCTGTCCCGGCCGGTGAGTCGCAGTCCGCTGGACGCCGAGCGCGCCGCGACCGCCAACACCGTCGGTGCCGACTTGATGATCAGCCTGCGCTGTGAGACTCAGCCCAGCCCGTCAGCCAATGGCGTGGCGTCGTTCTACTTCGGCAGCTCGCACGGCTCGGTGTCGACGATCGGCCGCAATCTTGCGGACTTCATTCAACGAGAAGTTGTGGCGCGCACCGGATTACGCGATTGCCGGACCCACGGCCGCACCTGGGATCTGCTGCGGCTCACCAGAATGCCCACCGTTCAGGTCGACGTCGGATACATCACCAACCCGCGGGACCGCTCGATGCTGGTGACCAACCAGGCCCGCGACTCCATCGCCGAGGGCATCCTGGCCGCCGTCAAGCGGCTCTACCTGTTGGGCAAGAACGACCGGCCCACCGGCACTTTCACGTTCGCCGAACTTCTCGCCCACGAGCTTTCGGTCGAGCAGGCCAGGCCCGCTCTCTAGCTCGCTAGCCGCGAACCTCCGCGCCGGCTCCGACCGGCTGCTGCAGTTGGGCACTTTTCAGCAGTCGCTCGAGTGCCTCTTCGACTTCGGCTTTCCAGCCAAGACCCTTGTCCAGTTCCAACCGCAACCGCGGGAAATACCGATGCGGGGCGACGACGGTGAATCCCGCATCGAGCAGGAAGTCGGCACCGATCATGCACTGGTCGAAGGAGCAGTCCCCCAGTGCTTCGATGGCCAGGCGGAGCTCGGGGTCGGCGGACTCGGGGTCGAGCAGCTCGGTGGCATCGGCAGTGCGGCCGAACGCCTCCAATGCGCGCACACCGCGGCGGACGAGTTCACTCACCACTTGACTGATCAACGAGTGTGTCAGCCCGTCGCTCTGCCCGGGCTCGATACCCATCGACGTCAGCAGGACGGCGTCCGCGCTGACCGGTCCGGTCGGGAAACGCTGCGCGCGCGGCACCGCGCGCGGCGGCGCGTAGAGGACGTAGCCGAGGCACGGCTCCTCGTCATCGGACTCGGATCCTTCGGCGGGCGTCCTACTGGCGACCTGACCGCATGAACCCCACTCGAGCATGACCATCGACAGCCACGCTTCCTTCTCGAATTCGGGATCGGGAAGGTACTCGCCGGCGCCGAGCGTCGCGGGGTCGAGTTCCCAGAACACACATCGGCGGGCGTGCTTCGGTAATTGCTCGAACGCCTCGAGCCTCAGCGGCATGATGCGAACGGACACTAGCCTCCCCGGCTTTCACGCGGTGCAAATGTGCGGATGCGCCCCTTCAGGATAGGAGAGGCGACACCGAACGTGCCAGTAGTGGCCGAGCAACTGAAAGATCGGCCGGCTGGGGGCGAAAACTGTTGGCGCACTGTGCGATTCCTCACTTCACGGGCTCGGTAGCGAACGTCTACCGACGTTGGCGTCACTGTGACGGAATTGGCTGGTGTCGCGGTACCCGGGTTTTCAGCCTCCCGGCCGGTTCATCATGTCCACAATGCGCTGCAAATCGTCGACCGATCCGAACTCGACGACGATCTTGCCCTTGCGCTTGCCCAGGCTCACCGTGACCCGAGTGTCGAAGGTACTCGAGAGCCGTTCGGCCACATCCTGGAGTCCGGGCATCTGAATCGGCTTGCGGCGCGGCGCGGTGGGCGTCTTGGGGTCCGACCGATTGGCGAGGGTGACCGCCTCCTCGGTGGCTCGCACCGACAATCCTTCGGCAATGATGCGCGCGGCCAACTCTTCCTGAGCCTCCGGGCCGGCTTCGAGTGAGAGCAACGCGCGGGCATGCCCGGCCGACAGCACGCCGGCGGCCACCCGCCGCTGGACCGCGATCGGCAGTCGCAGCAACCGGATCATGTTGGTGATCACCGGGCGCGACCGTCCGATCCGGGCGGCCAGTTCATCGTGGGTGACTTCGAATTCTTCAAGCAACTGTTGGTAGGCCGCCGCCTCTTCCAACGGGTTGAGCTGAACCCGGTGGATGTTCTCCAGCAGTGCGTCCCGCAGCAGATTGTCTTCGGCGGTTTCGCGCACGATCGCCGGGATGGTCGCCAGCCCGGCCTTCTGGGCGGCACGCCACCGCCGCTCCCCCATCACCAGCTGATAGCGGCTCGGCGCTCCGGTAGTGGCGTCCGCAACTGAGCGCACCACGATCGGCTGCATGAGCCCGAACTCGCGGATCGAGTGCACGAGTTCGGCGAGGGCTTCCTCATCGAAGACCTGGCGGGGCTGGCGCGGATTGGGTTCGATGGCCGACGGATCGATCTCGCGGTAGACCGCCCCGACGCCGTCGACATTCAGGGGGGCACCACCGATCACCACATCGGCCGCTGCATCACCCAGCCGCGGACCGCCGTCGGCCGGCCCGGTCGGGATGAGCGACGCCAAGCCGCGGCCGAGACCGCCCTTTTTCTTCGATGACGGCTGGGTCATTACTGTGCCTCCACTAAGCCGGGGTCGCCCGTTGCGCGAGTTCTTTACTCGCGTCCAGGTAGCTCATCGCACCCCGTGAACCGGGATCGTAATCGATGATCGTCATGCTGTAGCCAGGCGCCTCGGACACCTTGACGCTGCGTGGGATCACGGTCCCGAGGACCTTGTCGCCGAAGTAGCGGCGCACTTCCGACGCGACCTGGTCGGCCAGTTTGGTCCGGCCGTCGTACATCGTGAGGATGACAGTCGAGACGGACAGTTGCGGGTTGAGGTGGGCCCGAACCATCTCGATGTTGTTCATCAGCTGCGAGACGCCCTCGAGGGCGTAGTACTCGCATTGAATCGGGATCAATACTTCGGGTGCCGCGACGAGCGCGTTGATGGTGAGTAGCCCGAGCGACGGCGGGCAGTCGATGAAGACGTAATCGAAGTCGGAGCTGTCGAGCGCGGCAAGCGCGGTGCGCAGCCGGTTCTCCCGCGCAACCATGCTGACGAGTTCGATCTCGGCGCCAGCGAGGTCGATCGTCGCGGGCACGCAGAACAATCGCGGGCTGTGCGGGCTCTGCCGGATGGCCGCCTGCAGCGGGATCTCGCCGAGGAGGACCTCGTACGAGGACGGGGTGCCGGAGTGCCGGTCGGCGATTCCGAGGGCGGTGCTGGCATTGCCCTGCGGATCGAGGTCGATCACCAAGGTCTTGATTCCTTGGACCGCGAGTGCGGCGGCCATGTTGACCGCGGTCGTGGTCTTCCCCACGCCGCCCTTCTGATTGGCGACGGTGAGGACCCGGCGGCTGCGCGGCCGGGGCAACTGGCCGGCGACGGTGTGCAGAACCTGCATGGCGCGTTCAGCCGCGGCGCCGATCGGGGTCTCGTAGTCGTTGGGCGCGTTCCATGTTTCACGTGAAACATCGGCGCCCGCCGTCCCCGGCGGATCGGGGTTGGGTGGGACAGTCATGATCCTCTTCTCTCCGAGGTTCGCGTGGGCCGTTTGCCGCCTGGCGCTCGCTCCCCCCGCACCGCGATCACCACGGTCACGGGCGGATCCGAATAGCTCTCGCCACATCTCATCACCCTCACATCGGTTGCGCCTAACGACGCCATCCCGCGGCGCCCCTCGACCACTTCCTCTTCGGCCCGCTCGCCCTTCATCGCGAGCATCCGGCCGCCCGGGCGCAACAACGGGAGGCTCCAACGAGTCAGCTTCTCGAGCGAAGCGACCGCTCGTGACACCACAACGTCTGCTCCCCCGGCTCGGGTGCGAACGTCTGGTTCCTCCGCCCGGCCGCGGATGATCTCGACCGGCAGAGCCAACGCCGCGACCGCCTCCTCGAGGAACTCGGTCCGGCGCAGCATGGGTTCAACCAGAACGACGCGGACGTCGGGACGGGCAATCGCAATCGGCAGGCCGGGCAGGCCGGCGCCGCTGCCGATATCGACGATCCGCTCCCCCGCCTGGATGAGCTCGGCAACCGCCGCACTGTTCAGAATGTGGCGGTCCCACAACCGCTCGACTTCCCGGGGACCGATCAGTCCCCGTTCGACACCGCGGCCGGCGAGCAGATCTGCGTAGCGGTGAGCCAGGCTCACCCGGTCACAGAAGACAACCTCGGCGGCCGTCGGAGGTGGGGGCGCAACGCCATGTTTCACGTGAAACATCCTCCGGTCATCTCGGCCTCCGGCATCGAACTACATCGATGTAACTTCAGTCCTTCAGCACGACGACGCGGCGCGAGGGCTCCACGCCTTCGCTCTCGCTGTGCACACCGTCGACACCCGCCACGGCGTCGTGCACGATCTTGCGCTCGAACGGCGTCATCGGTGCCAACTCTTCACGCTCGCCGGTCTCCAGCACGCGGCGGGCCACCTTGTCGCCCAGGGCGCTCAGCTCTTCCCGGCGACGCCGGCGCCAGTTCGCGATGTCCAGCATCAGCCGGCTGCGCTCACCGGTCTTCTGGTGCACGGCCAACCGGGTCAGCTCCTGCAGCGCGTCGAGAACCTCGCCCTTGCGGCCCACCAGCTTCGACAAGTCCTCGCCGCCGTCGATGCTCACGATCGCGCGGTTGCCCTCGACGTCGAGGTCGATGTCGCCGTCGAAGTCGAGGAGGTCGAGCAGCTCCTCCAAGTAGTCGCCCGCGATCTCGCCCTCAGCGACGAGTCGGTCTTCCAGGTCTTCACCCTTGTCCACGTCTTGATCGACCGCCGCGTCGGTTTCGGTCACCTCGGTGGTATCAGCTTCCGCCATGTGTCTCTCCCTCTTTCGCCGGAGCAATCTCCGGTCAACGCCTACGTTTCTTGGGCCGCGCTCCCGGGCGCGGCGTGCGGTCGGTCGTTCCGCCGCCGGTCGGCTTCTCTGAACCAGAGTCGGTCTCGATTTCCGTGCCAGTGGCAGTCACATCGACCGCATCGTCGGCGGGCTCGACTGACTCGGCCGCCGAACCATTCGTGGTGGCCGACGCACTCTTCTTGGGCTTGGTCGGCTTGGCGCCCGGCGCCGGTGCGTTGGCCGCACGGCGAGCCAGCGCCTCTTCCTTCTTCGCCTCTTCTTCCTTCTCGATCCTGCCGAACACGTAGTGCTGCTGACCGAAGGTCCAGATGTTGTTGGACACCCAGTAGATGATGATCGCGATCGGCAGGAAGGGTCCGCCCACCACAACGCCGAGCGGGAACACGTACAGCGCGAGCTTGTTCATCATCGCGGTCTGCGGGTTGGCCGCCGCCTCTGCGCTTTGGCGCGCGACCGAGGCCCGGCTGTTGAAGTAGGTGGCGATGCCGGCCAGGAGCATCAGCGGAACCGAGACGCCGATGACCGCGGCCCGGCTGAATTCGGTGAACGCGTCCAGACCGGTGTGCTGGGTCATGAACGCGCCGATGGGTGCGCCGAACAGATTGGCGTCCAGGAAGTGGCCAACGTCGTCGGGGCTGAAGACGTAGTTGCCGGTGGCCCGGTTCTCGACGACGCTCAGGTGCGGCTGTCCCCAGCCGCCGGTGGTCCGGTTGAACGAACGCAGTACGTGATACAGGCCGAGGAACACCGGGATCTGAGCCAGCATCGGCAAGCAGCCGAGGATCGGGTTGAACCCGTGCTCCTTCTGCAGCTTCTGCATCTCCAGCGCCATCCGCTGGCGGTCCTTGCCGTACTTCTTCTGCAGCGCCTTGATCTGCGGCTGCAACTCCTGCATCTGCCGTGTGGTCCGGATCTGGCGGACGAACGGCTTGTAGAGCAACGCGCGCAGGCTGAACACCAGGAACATCACCGACAGCGCCCAGGCGAAGAAGTTGGTGGGGCCCAGGAACGAGGCGAACAGCTTGTACCAGAGCCACATGATCCCGGACACCGGGTAATAGATGACGTCCAGGCTGAACCAATTAAACATGCGTGCTCCTGCTGTCGAATTCGACATCGGCCCCGGGTGCCTGCGGGCACCGCTCGGGTATTGGGTCCCATCCTCCCCGATGCCACGGCCCGCACTTCCCGAGCCGGATCACGGTCAGCCAACTCCCCCGGATCAAGCCGTACTCGGTCAGCGCATCCACGGCGTACTGACTGCACGTCGGCGTGAACCGGCATGTCGGCAGTCGCAGCGGCGAGATGGTGTGGCGGTAGAGCTCAATGAAGAAGACCAGCGCCCGGACCGGAAGGTGGGTCACCGCGCCTTCTCCATCAGATCGTGAGTCCGGCGAAGGCCTGTTCGCAGCTGCTGCTCGAGCTGGGCCGAGATCGCGTGCCGGCTGGTGGGCAGCGCACGGATCACGACGCGCTCATCGGGGGTCAGACCCGGCAGAACCGACTTTGCGACATGTCGCAGACGACGAGACACCTGATGCCGTTGGACGGCGTTGCCGACGGATTTGGCGACCACCAGACCGATCCGTGGTCCCCCATCGGTCTGCGCCTCACGTCGTGCATGCACGACAATGTCCGGCTGCGCCGCTCGCACCCCGTGCTTGATGGTGGCACTGAACTCCGCAGACCGTGTCATCCGGAACTGAGCCGGGAGCACGCCGCGTGATCTCGTGGATCAGGCAGTCAGTGAACGACGACCCTTGCGCCGCCGGCCCGTCACGATGGCGCGCCCGGCACGGGTGCGCATACGCAGACGGAAGCCATGAACCCGCGCCCGGCGCCGGTTGTTCGGCTGGAAGGTCCGCTTGCCCTTGGCCACGGCTGTATCTCCTCGTCGTATGGCGGTCGCTGTCCGGTGTACACGCTTGCGTGTGCACACCGGCGTTCGCGACTGCCGTTGGTAAGCTCTGGTCTCGCTCGTAACCGGCGCGGTCCCGAAACCCGGTCGCAGCCGTATCGCCAACGTATGGGCGACTGTTCGAGGGTACTGACCTCACTTCCCCTGGTCAAACCGCCTTGTCGTGCCGTCCATCACCGCACGATCCGGTCCGGGTCTCCGGCGACCTGGGCACAGCCGTCTCAGCCGTCACGGGCAGCCCACGCGCCGTTATACCAACGTGATCAGAATGTTGCAGAACGGTTGGCACCCGCCCCGAAAACTGTTAACTTCTGCCAAAGCCGCTTCAGCACGAAGCGGCACGCCAATCACCAAGCGGGGGCACAGACCGGCGGAAGTCCAGTACACCGAATTGCTCGGATTAACTGCCGGCCCGAGTTCCTGCGCCGATATGCTGCGAGACGAGGACGACTGTCCTGTCCACACCTGTGGATAACTATGTGGACAGATCTGTCGTCGTCTCCTTTGCTTTTGTGTACTAGTTGGAATTTGCCCGATCGGACCAGGGGGATCTGTCGTTGACCGAAGATCCCGGTTCAGCGTTCGCCACGGTATGGAGCTCGGTTGTTGCCGAACTCAACGGCGACGGAACTGCGGACTCACGCCTCAGTAATGGCACTGGTGGCGATGCACCGCTGACTCCACAACAACGCGCCTGGCTCAAGCTCGTCCAGCCGCTCACCATCGCCGAAGGTTTCGCACTGCTGTCGGTGCCGAGCAGTTTCGTCCAGAACGAGATCGAACGGCATCTGCGGACCCAGATCGTCGACGCGCTCAGCCGCCGGCTGGGACAGCGGGTCGAGCTCGGGGTACGCATCGCACCCCCCGATCTCGAAGTGCCCGAAGAAACCGCGGCACCCGAGGTACCCGCCGTCGACCTCGAACTCGACGAGGTTGACGAAGATCGCGAAGCACTGGCCAGCGCGCACGAGACCTGGCCCAGCTATTTCATCGAGCGCCCGCGCAGCAATACCTCCGCCGAGACACCCGGCACGAGCCTCAACCGGCGCTACACCTTCGACACGTTCGTCATCGGAGCGTCCAACCGGTTCGCGCACGCGGCCGCCCTGGCGATCGCCGAAGCGCCGGCCCGCGCCTACAACCCACTGTTCATCTGGGGTGAGTCCGGCCTGGGCAAGACACACCTGCTGCACGCGGCGGGCAATTACGCCCAACGGTTGTTCCCCGGCATGCGGGTGAAGTACGTCTCGACCGAAGAGTTCACCAACGACTTCATCAACTCCCTGCGCGACGACCGCAAGGTGGCGTTCAAGCGCAGCTACCGCGATATCGACGTCCTGCTGGTCGACGACATCCAGTTCATCGAAGGCAAGGAAGGCATCCAGGAAGAGTTCTTCCATACCTTCAACACGTTGCACAACGCCAACAAGCAGATCGTCATCTCCTCCGATCGGCCGCCCAAACAGCTGGCCACCCTCGAAGACCGGTTGCGAACCAGGTTCGAGTGGGGATTGATCACCGACGTTCAGCCGCCTGAGTTGGAAACCCGCATCGCGATCCTTCGTAAGAAGGCGCAGATGGAGCGGCTCGACGTTCCCGACGACGTTCTGGAACTCATCGCCAGCAGTATCGAGCGCAACATTCGCGAGCTCGAGGGCGCGCTGATCCGGGTTACCGCGTTCGCATCCCTGAACAAGACCCCGATCGACAAGGCGCTCGCCGAGATCGTGTTGCGTGATCTCATCGCCGACGCCGGCACGATGCAGATCAGCACCGCGGCCATCATGGCGGCCACCGCCGAGTACTTCGACACCACAGTCGAGGAATTACGGGGTCCCGGCAAGACCAGGGCGCTGGCTCAGTCCCGGCAGATCGCCATGTACCTCTGCCGTGAACTCACCGATCTCTCACTGCCCAAGATCGGCCAGGCCTTCGGCCGCGACCACACCACGGTCATGTACGCCGAGAAGAAGATTCGCGGCGAAATGGCCCATCGGCGTGAGGTGTTCGATCACGTCAAGGAACTCACCACACGGATTCGTCAGCGTTCCAAGCGCTGAAATCCCACTTTTTCTGTCATCTGAGCAAAAAACTTTGGTCACTGTCGTACCACTCGTCACACTCTTGACTTGTGTAAACGGCTGTGGACAACGCTGGGCAACTCCGCCGAAGTACGTGAATGACAAGGAACAACCGTCGGCTGTGCACACGCGCCCTGTAGTTCGCCCGCGGTCATGCACAACTCATGCACATGCCGTCACCGCACCCGAGCAGGGCATCGACGGTCCGGTCCACAGGTTGCACAGGCCCTATTACTGTTGCGGTTATCTATCTTCCAATTTCCTCTTTGAAGACAGGCTTGGGGAGAAGCAGGTTCACAGGGCCTCCGTGCGGGTCTCGCGGTGCTCTTGTCACCCCGATCGATTAGCTTTCAAGATGGCGTCCGACGCTCTACGGTTGTTCTTCTGACTGCCGTTCTGCGGCTGTCGCTCACAGATCACGCTCGCCGCTGCTTCGGCAGCGGGTGGACGCTGGTCGGGGTTATTGGGTGATGAAGGGACTGGGTGCACGTGGCAACTACGACGGTTGGCTCCGACTTGAAGTTCCGCCTGGTGCGGGAAGACTTCGCCGATGCGGTGGCCTGGGTTGCGCGTAATCTCCCGACCCGTCCGACAGTGCCGGTGCTGGCGGGAGTGTTGCTCACCGGTTCTGACGAGGGTTTGATCATCTCCGGCTTCGACTACGAAGTTTCCGCCGAAGTGCGCGTTCCTGCCGAAATCGCTTCTCCTGGAAGCGTTTTGGTATCGGGTCGGCTGTTATCCGATATCACCAGGGCGCTACCGGCCAAGCCGGTGGATGTCAGCGTCGAGGGCACCCGGGTGTCGTTGACATGCGGTAGCGCACGATTCTCGCTGCCGACGATGGCGGTGGAGGATTACCCGGCGCTGCCGGAGTTGCCCGAGGAGACCGGTGTCGTCTCGGCTGATCTGTTCGGTGAGGCGATCGGTCAGGTCGCGGTGGCCGCAGGCCGCGATGACACGCTGCCGATGCTGACCGGTATCCGGGTGGAGATTTCCGGTGAGGCAGTGGTTTTGGCTGCCACCGACCGATTCCGGCTGGCGGTACGTGAGCTGACATGGGCGACGTCCTCGCCGAGCCTGGAAGCTGCGGTGCTGGTGCCGGCCAAGACTTTGGCCGAGGCGGCGAAAGCCGGGACCTCGGGTGCCGAGGTGAGTCTGGCGCTCGGTGCCGGGTCGACGGTCGGTAAAGAGGGTCTGCTGGGAATCCGCAGCGGCGGCAAGCGCAGTACCACTCGCCTGCTCGATGCCGAGTTCCCGAAATTCCGCCAGCTGCTGCCCGCCGAGCACACCGCGATCGCGACCATCAGCGTCGCCGAACTGACCGACGCGATCAAGCGTGTGGCGCTGGTGGCCGACCGTGGCGCGCAGGTTCGGATGGAATTCAGCGAAGGCGTGCTGCATCTGTCCGCCGGTGCCGATGACGTCGGCCGCGCCGAAGAGGATCTGCCGGTTGATTTTGCGGGTGAGCCCCTGACGATCGCATTCAACCCGACCTATCTGACCGACGGACTCGGCTCGTTGCATTCCGACCAGGTGACGTTCGGTTTCACCACGCCGAGCCGGCCCGCGGTGCTGCGGCCGGCGAATGGTGATGAACAGGTAGAAGGCACCGGGCCGTTCCCGGCCGTTCAGACCGATTACGTATACCTGTTGATGCCGGTCCGGCTACCCGGTTGATCCGGACCCTGACCTAGAGAGGCACACATGCAGTTGGGTTTGGTCGGTCTTGGAAAAATGGGCTTCAACATGCGCCAGCGCTTGCGCGAAGGCGGACACGAAGTCATCGGGTACGACCCGAGGCCTGAGGTGACGGACGTTCCGACCCTGGCGGGGCTGGCCGAGGCGTTGAGCGCTCCCCGTGTCGTCTGGGTGATGGTTCCCTCGGGCCCGATCACCGATGACACCATCAGCGAGCTGGCCGAGGTTCTCAGCCCAGGTGACCTCGTCGTCGATGGTGGTAACTCCAAGTACACCGAGGACGGTAAGCACGCGGAACTCCTTGGGAAGAAAGGGATTGCGTTCGTCGACGCGGGTGTTTCCGGTGGAATCTGGGGCTTGGCCGAAGGTTACGGCCTGATGGTCGGCGGCAGCGACGAGGATGTCGCCCGCGTGATGCCGATCTTCGAGACCCTGCGTCCGCCCGGTGATCTTGCCGATGGTTTCGTCCATGCCGGCCCGGTTGGTGCGGGTCACTACGCCAAGATGGTGCACAACGGTATCGAGTACGGGCTGATGATGGCCTACGCCGAAGGCTATGAATTGCTGGCCGCCGAACCGCTGATCACCGACACCCAGGCGGTGATTCAGGCCTGGACCAACGGCACGGTGGTCCGGTCATGGTTGCAGCAGCTGTTGGCCAAGGCATTGAAGGAAGATCCGTCGTTCGACGCGATTTCGGGCTACACTGAGGATTCCGGTGAAGGCCGTTGGACCGTCGAAGAGGCGATCCGCCATCGGGTGCCGATGCCGGTGATCGCCGCGTCGCTGTTCGCGAGGTTTGCTTCCAGGCAAGAAGATTCGCCGACCATGAAGGCAGTTTCCGCGCTGCGCAACCAGTTTGGTGGACACGCCGTCAAGCGGGTCTCGGTGTCGGGATAGCGAGGCCCGATGTACGTCCGGCACCTGGCGCTACGAGACTTTCGGTCGTGGCAACACGTCGAGCTCGAGTTGGCGCCGGGCCGGACGGTCTTCGTCGGTCCTAACGGCTACGGTAAGACGAATCTCGTTGAAGCACTCTGGTATTGCGCAACCCTCGGGTCACATCGGGTGGCCACGGACGCGCCGCTGATCCGGGCCGGCGCCGAACGTGCAGTGGTCTCGGCAATCGTCGTCAACGAGGGGCGTGAACTTGCGGTTGACATCGAGATCGCGGCGGGGCGGGCGAATAAGGCGCGGTTGAATCGTTCTCCAGTCCGCAGCACCCGCGAAGTGGTCGGGGCGGTGCGTGCGGTGCTGTTCGCGCCGGAGGATCTCGCCCTGGTACGTGGCGATCCCGGGGAACGCCGCCGGTATCTCGATGAACTCGCTTCGGTGCGCAGGCCGCGGGTCGCCGCTATTCGTGCGGACTACGAAAAAGTACTCAAGCAACGCACCGCTCTTCTGAAATCCGCTGCGGGAGGGCGCTTTCGGGGCGACGTTGGCGTACTCGAGACGCTCGACGTGTGGGATGGCCACCTGGCCGCGCACGGTGCGGAGCTGATGGCCGCCCGTATCGAGCTGACCAATCTGCTGGCTCCCGAAGTGGAAAAGGCCTACCAGCTGCTAGCCCCGGCCTCACGGCCGGCCGCGATCGGCTACCGCAGCAGCGTCGAATTGGACGGCGCCGGACAGGATGTCGAGTATCTGGAAGCCGCGCTCCTGGCCGGACTAGCCGCCCGGCGCGGCGCCGAACTGGAACGGGGTGTGTGTCTGGTCGGGCCGCACCGCGACGATCTCGAATTGCGCCTGGGCGACCAGCCGGCCAAGGGTTTCGCCAGTCACGGCGAATCCTGGTCCATGGCTTTGGCTTTGCGGCTGGCCTCCTATGAACTGCTGCGTACCGAGGGCAGCGAACCGGTGCTGATTCTCGACGACGTGTTCGCCGAGTTGGACAATGCCCGCCGCCGTGCGCTGGCAGGTGTCGCGGCCAACGCCGAACAGGTGCTGATCACCGCCGCCGTCGGCGAAGACATCCCGCCGGACTGGGACGCCACCCGAATCGGAATTACGTTGCGCGACGACGACGATGGCCGGATGTCAGAGGTGACCTCATGACCGAACCCGATGACCAGGCCGACGAAGTGAAGGGACCGCCCGAGCACCTCGCCGGACTGGCCGGAATGGATCTGGTGCGCCGCACGCTGGAGGAAGCCCGTGGCGCGGCACGCAGTCAGGGTAAGGAAGTCGGCCGCGGACGTCGTTCCCCCGGCGCCCGCCGCAGCGCCGAACGCGACGGCCGCCGGCGCTGGTCGGGGCCAGGGCCGGATGGCCGCGACCCGCAGCCGCTGGGGACGGTGGCCAATGAACTGGCGAAGTCGCGCGGCTGGACACCCAAAGTCGCCGAGGGTGCGGTGTTTGCGCAGTGGCCGACAGTGGTCGGTGAGCAGATTGCCGAGCATGCGGAGCCGACGGCACTGCGCGACGGCGTGCTGAGTGTGGCCGCCGAGTCGACCGCCTGGGCGACCCAGTTGCGGATGGTCCAGGCGCAGTTGCTGGCCAAGATCGCCGCGGCGGCCGGCGACGGCGTGGTGACGGCGCTGAAGATCACCGGTCCGGTGGCTCCGTCGTGGCGGAAGGGCAAGCTGCACATCTCCGGGCGGGGGCCGCGCGACACTTACGGCTGAGTCTCTGTATCACAGTCGGCTGACAGCCACGAGACGCTCACTGACTAGCGTGTCAAGCGTCAGGACGTATGCCAATCCGAGAAATTCGGTGCACGGCGCAACTAGGTGTGTAGAAACGCCGCCGCAGAATCAGTCCGAAGAGCACCAACCGGTAGACTTGCTCAAGACCTGCGCGCGGTCGCGAATCGCGCGCTTGCGAACCCCAAGGAGAGCGTTCCGCTAGTGGCTGCCACAGAACAGTACGGTGCCGACTCGATCAAAGTCCTCGAAGGCCTGGAGGCGGTCCGTAAACGCCCGGGTATGTACATCGGCTCGACCGGTGAGCGAGGGCTCCACCATCTCGTTTGGGAGGTCGTCGACAACTCGGTCGACGAGGCGATGGCGGGATTCGCCACCAAGGTCACGGTGCGGATTCTCGAGGACGGTGGCGTCGAGGTCACCGACGATGGCCGCGGTATCCCGGTCGCCATGCACGCCACCGGAATCCCCACCATCGACGTGGTGATGACCGTGCTGCACGCCGGCGGCAAGTTCGAAGAGGGCGCCTACCAGGTGTCCGGCGGTCTCCACGGTGTGGGTGTCTCGGTGGTGAACGCGCTATCGAGTCGCCTCGAGGCGGACGTCCGGACCGATGGCTACGAGTGGTTCCAGACTTATGACCACTCGGTGCCGGGGACGCTGCGCCAGGGTGAGAAGACCCGCAAGACCGGCACCACGATCCGGTTCTGGGCCGATCCCAATATTTTCGAAACCACGACCTACGACTTCGAAACGATTGCCCGGCGCCTGCAAGAGATGGCTTTCCTCAACAAGGGCCTCACGATCGAGCTGACCGACGAGCGGGTGACCCCCGAACAGGTTGTCGACGAGGTCGTCAGCGATACCGCCGAAGCGCCGAAGTCGGCGGAAGCGAAGGCCGCCGAAGCCGCCTCCGGTCAGCACAAGGTCAAGCATCGGGTGTTCCAATACCCCGGCGGTCTTGTCGATTTCGTCAAGCACATCAACCGCACCAAGAACTCGATCCAGCCCAGCGTCATCGACTTCGACGGCAAGGGCGTGGGCCACGAGGTCGAAATCGCGATGCAGTGGAACGCCGGCTACTCGGAGTCGGTGCACACCTTCGCCAATACGATCAACACGCACGAGGGCGGTACCCACGAAGAGGGTTTCCGCGCCGCGCTGACCACGGTGGTCAACAAGTACGCCAAAGACAAGAAGCTGCTCAAGGAAAAGGATGCGAACCTCACCGGTGACGACATCCGCGAGGGTCTTGCGGCGGTGATCTCGGTGAAGGTCTCCCAGCCGCAGTTCGAGGGGCAGACCAAGACCAAGCTCGGCAACACCGAGGTGAAGTCGTTCGTGCAGAAGATCTGCAACGAACAGCTGACCCATTGGTTCGAAGCCAACCCGACCGAGGCCAAGACCGTTGTGAACAAGGCGGTGTCCTCAGCACAGGCGCGTATCGCTGCCCGCAAGGCGCGAGAACTGGTTCGGCGCAAGAGCGCCACCGATATAGGCGGCCTGCCCGGCAAGCTCGCCGACTGCCGCTCCACCGACCCCAGCAAGTCGGAACTGTATGTGGTGGAGGGTGATTCGGCCGGCGGCTCGGCAAAGAGCGGCCGCGACTCGATGTTTCAGGCGATCCTGCCGTTGCGCGGCAAGATCATCAACGTTGAGAAGGCCCGCATCGACCGCGTGCTGAAGAACACCGAAGTCCAGGCCATCATTACCGCGCTGGGCACCGGCATCCACGACGAGTTCGACCTCGCCAAGCTGCGCTATCACAAGATTGTGCTGATGGCCGACGCCGACGTTGACGGACAACACATTTCGACGCTGCTGCTCACCCTGTTGTTCCGGTTCATGAAGCCGCTGGTCGAGAACGGCCACATCTTCTTGGCGCAGCCGCCGCTGTACAAACTGAAGTGGCAGCGCAGCGAGCCGGAGTTCGCCTACTCCGACCGGGAGCGCGACGGTCTGCTCGAGGCGGGCAAGGCGGCCGGTAAGCGGATCAACGTCGATGACGGCATCCAGCGCTACAAAGGTCTGGGTGAGATGGATGCCAAGGAACTGTGGGAGACCACCATGGACCCGTCCGTCCGGGTGCTGCGTCAGATCACGCTGGACGACGCCGCCGCCGCCGACGAACTGTTCTCCATCCTGATGGGCGAAGATGTCGAAGCCCGACGCAGCTTCATTACCCGCAACGCCAAAGACGTTCGCTTTCTTGACGTTTAACCCCGCGTAGGGACAAAAGAGGACTCACATGACTGACACCACCCTGCCACCCGACGAGGCAGCCGGCGACCGCATCGAACCGGTCGACATCCAGCAGGAGATGCAGCGCAGCTACATCGACTATGCGATGAGCGTCATCGTCGGGCGCGCGTTGCCCGAGGTGCGTGACGGCCTCAAGCCGGTCCACCGCCGGGTGCTCTACGCGATGTTCGACTCCGGGTTCCGGCCCGACCGTGGCCACGCGAAGTCCGCGCGTTCGGTCGCCGAGACGATGGGTAACTATCACCCGCACGGTGACTCGTCGATCTACGACACCTTGGTACGCATGGCCCAGCCGTGGTCGCTGCGCTACCCACTGGTCGACGGCCAGGGCAACTTCGGCTCGCCGGGCAATGACCCGGCGGCCGCCATGCGGTACTGCGTTACCGGTGATGCGCTGGTTCGTCTGCCCTTGGGCCAGACCGTCCGTATCCAGGATGTCGCGGCTGCCAAGCCGAACACCGACACTGTTGTTGACTTGAAGGTTCTGGACCGGCATGGCAACCCGGTGTCGGCCGATCGACTCTTTCACTCCGGTGAGCATCAGACCTACGAAGTGACGACGACCGAGGGTTTCAGCGTTACCGGAACCGGTAACCATCCGCTGTTGTGCCTGGTCGACGTGGGCGGTGTGCCGACGTTGCTTTGGAAGCTCATTGATGAGATCACGCCCGGCGACGTCGTGGCTTTGCAGCGCACACCGTCTGCTGAGATCGGTTGTGCTGATTGGGAAGAGACCCTCACTGCGCTGCTGTTAGGGGCGTTCATCAGCGAAGGTTTCGTCAGCGACAAGAGGGCTGGATTCAACAATCTGGACCGCGATTACTTCGGGAATGTGGTGGCTGCTTACGACGCAGTCGTGGGCGGCCAGCGCTACGTGTCAGAACGGCGGATAGCGTCGGGTTCCACGCTGCTCGAGCTTGACGTGCAAAACATGCAGGCGTTGTCGGTGAGCCCGCTCTCTGATTTGATGGGCCAACGTTCGGCGGCGAAGGTTGTGCCGGATCGGATCTGGAAAGCTTCGGCCCCGGTCAAGCGGGCGTTCCTACAGGCTCTGTTCGAAGGCGATGGTTCGTGCTCAGCGTTGCCGCGCAATACGATTCAGATCTCGTACTCGACTCGAAGCGCCAAGTTGGCGCGGGATGTCCAGCAACTTTTGCTGGAATTCGGTGTGGTCTCCCGCCGGTACCTGCATGCGACGGGTGAGCACAAGGTCGTTATCACCAACCGCGGACATGCGGAAGTTTTCGCCGCCCAGATCGGATTCGGCGGATCCAAGCAGCGGAAGCTGCTAGGAATTCTGGGCGCCTTGCCTGATGTGGCAGCTGATGTGGCAGCTGGTGTGGATGGCGATCACGTTCCGGGTTTGGCGACCTTCATCCGAACGAATAGTGGTGGGGGATGGCAGGACAAGGAGTGGTTGCGTAAGCACAACGTTGATCGCGTCTCTCGGTGGCGGCGTTCTGGCGCGGAGATCCTCGGTCGTATCGCTGATCCCGATGTACGGGCGATCGCATCTGACCTGACTGATGGGCGGTTCTACTACGCCAAGGTCGCGTCTGTTACCGACGCCGGCGTGCAACCGGTGTACAGCCTACGAGTGGACACCGACGATCACTCCTTCATCACCAACGGGTTCGTAAGCCACAACACCGAGGCCAGGCTGACCCCGCTGGCTATGGAGATGCTGCGTGAAATCGACGAGGAGACAGTCGATTTCATCCCAAACTACGACGGACGCGTGCAGGAGCCGACGGTTCTGCCCAGCCGGTTCCCCAATCTGTTGGCCAACGGCTCGGGCGGTATCGCGGTCGGCATGGCCACCAACATCCCGCCGCACAACCTGCGCGAATTGGCCGAGGCCGTCTACTGGTGCCTGGACAACCACGAGGCCGACGAAGAGGCGACGCTGGAGGCGTGCCGCGAGCGGGTCAAGGGCCCGGACTTCCCCACCCACGGTCTGATCGTCGGATCGTCGGGCATCAACGACGCGTACACGACGGGCCGCGGCTCGATCCGGATGCGCGGCGTCGTGGAGATCGAGGAGGACTCGCGCGGTCGCACGTCGATCGTGATCACCGAGTTGCCCTACCAGGTCAACCACGACAACTTCATCACCTCGATCGCCGAGCAGGTCCGCGACGGCAAGCTCGGCGGCATCTCCAATATCGAAGACCAGTCCAGTGATCGGGTGGGTCTGCGCATCGTCGTGGAGATCAAGCGCGACGCCGTGGCCAAGGTGGTGCTGAACAACCTCTACAAGCACACCCAGCTGCAGACCAGCTTCGGCGCCAACATGCTGTCGATCGTCGACGGGGTGCCCAGGACGCTGCGCCTGGACCAGATGATCCGCTACTACGTCGAGCACCAACTCGACGTGATCATCCGGCGCACCCGCTACCGGCTGCGTAAGGCCAACGAGCGGGCCCACATCCTGCGCGGTCTGGTCAAGGCCCTCGACGCCCTCGACGAGGTCATCGCCCTGATCCGCGCCTCGGAGAGTGCCGACGTCGCCCGGGTCGGCTTGATGGAACTGCTCGACGTCGACGAGATCCAGGCGCAGGCCATCCTCGATATGCAGCTGCGCCGGCTGGCCGCCCTGGAGCGCCAGCGCATCGTCGACGATCTGGCCAAGATCGAGGCCGAGATCGCGGACCTGGAAGACATCCTGGCCAAGCCGGAACGCCAACGCGCGATCGTCCGCGATGAACTCGCCGAACTGGCCGACAAGTACGGCGACGACCGGCGCACCCGGATCATCGCCTCCGACGGTGACGTCTCCGATGAGGACCTGATCGCCCGCGAGGACGTCGTCGTCACCATCACCGAAACCGGCTACGCCAAGCGGACCAAGACCGACCTGTACCGCAGCCAGAAGCGGGGCGGCAAGGGTGTGCAGGGCGCGGGTCTCAAGCAGGACGACATCGTGCGGCACTTCTTCGTGTCGTCGACGCACGACTGGATCCTGTTCTTCACCACGCAGGGCCGGGTGTACCGGGCCAAGGCCTACGAGCTGCCCGAGGCATCGCGCACCGCGCGCGGCCAGCACGTGGCGAACCTGCTGGCGTTCCAGCCCGAGGAGCGGATCGCTCAGGTCATTCAGATCCAGAGTTACGAGGACGCGCCCTATCTGGTGCTGGCCACCCGCAACGGCCTGGTGAAAAAGACCAAGCTGACCGACTTCGACTCCAACCGCTCGGGCGGGATCGTCGCGATCAACCTGCGCGACGGCGACGAACTGGTCGGTGCGGTGCTGTGCTCCGCGGAGGACGATCTGTTGCTGGTCAGTGCAAACGGCCAGTCGATCCGGTTCTCGGCCACCGACGACGCACTGCGTCCGATGGGCCGGGCCACTTCGGGTGTGCAGGGCATGCGGTTCAACGAGGACGACCGCCTGCTGTCGCTGAACGTCGTGATCGAAGGCACATACCTGCTGGTGGCAACGGCCGGTGGTTACGCGAAGCGGACGGCCATCGACGAGTACACCGTGCAGGGACGTGGCGGTAAAGGCATCCTGACCATTCAATACGACCGCAGGCGTGGCAGTCTGGTGGGCGCGTTGGTGGTCGATGAAGACAGTGAGTTGTATGCCATCACCTCGAGCGGCGGCGTCATCCGTACCGCAGCTCGTCAGGTCCGCAAGGCCGGGCGCCAGACAAAGGGCGTTCGCTTGATGAACCTGGGTGAGGGCGACACACTGTTAGCCATTGCCCGCAATGCCGAGGAGCAGGACAGCACGGACGACGAGACCGTGGTGGACGCTGAATCCGACGAGACATCCGACGAGTCGTAGCGCGGTAGGGCGGACAGGTAAGGAGTGGCGGTGAGCGCACCGAACGAGCCGGGCCAACCCGGACCGGGTGCTAACGGTGGATCCGGCGAGGTTCCACCCTGGCAACGCGGTGCGGCGCGGGCACGACAAGGCGGTGCACCGCAGCGACCGGCCGGCGAGGGTCAGCCCCGTCCGCCGGCCCCGCCTCCGGGTCCCCCGTCGAGCATCGAGGCGCGGGTGAACCGGTTCATCACCGGCTCGGCCGCACCCGATCTGTCCGGGTCGGGCGGACCACCTTCACCGCCTCCACCGCCGTCCCGGCCCGAGAACGAGGCTCCGGCGAACCGCCCGGAGCCGCGTCCGGAGCCCAGGCCCGAGCAGCGCACTGAGGTCGTGCGCCCGGAGGGCTACGGCAGCGAGCTGCCGGATCTGTCGGGGCCGACCCCGCCCAAGCCGGCGGCACAACCACGCAAGCCCGCACCGGAGCAGCAGACGCGTGCGGCCGGGGCGGTCGCCCGAGTTGCGGTGGCGGCCAGCCGATCTCGTGGACCGGTACGGGCCAGCATGCAGATCCGGCACATCGATCCGTGGAGCGCACTGAAGGTGTCGCTGCTGCTGTCGGTGGCGCTGTTCTTCGTGTGGATGGTCGCGGTTGCGCTGTTGTATCTGGTGCTCGGCGCCATGGGTGTGTGGACCAAGCTCAACAGCAACGTCGGCGACCTGCTGACGGCCACCAGCGGTGGCGGCGGCGAGCTGGTGTCCAGCGGCACGATTTTCGGCGGTGCGGCGCTGATCGGTCTGGTGAATATCGTGTTGCTGACGGCGATGGCGACCGTCGGGGCGTTCATCTACAACCTGTCCACCGACATCGTCGGCGGTATCGAGGTCACGCTGGCCGATCGGGACTAGCGCTCGCGGTTTGGGCGCAGCCCGGCGGGTGCGGTAATCTCGTCGCTCGGTCGTATGTGAATACGGGCCTATAGCTCAGGCGGTTAGAGCGCTTCGCTGATAACGAAGAGGTCGGAGGTTCGAGTCCTCCTAGGCCCACGATGTCCTGGTCGACGGGAAGGGCGCCCGTGCGGATTGCACTGCTGTTGGTAGTGGTGGCCGCGGGCGCCGCGTTCATTCGTAGCCGCCGCGGCGAAGTCTGGCACACCCTCGACGACTGAGACACCCGTGAGGGGCCTTAGCTCAGTTGGTAGAGCGCTGCCTTTGCAAGGCAGATGTCAGGAGTTCGAATCTCCTAGGCTCCACATAGCGGTCGGACGCAACTCAGGCTGAGGTTTGACGCGCACTTGGACCGCGAGGCGTCGTGGCAACGTCTTCTTGCACCGGCGGCAAGTGAAGGTTTCCCGGCTAGCGAAGATCGTCTGCTCGTGATTGCAAATCCCGCACTTTACTTTTAGGCGCGAAAGACTCCCCCAACCCATGACGAACATGATGCATCACGATGGGGCCCCGCAGAGCTGATTCACGATCAACCCACCCAGGTATTTGAGTATTCAACAAACTCGATTGCGAGCGTGTTTGATGCGGGCCGGGCAACGGTGACCGATGTCGTTGACGGGTATCTGAACTCGTGCACAACGACATCTGGGGCGCCGGCCAGTTCGGTCGGCCACAACGCTAAATTTTGGGCGAGACGTCGATACTCGGCGGCAGTGCCGAGGGCTCGGGAGTCGCCGATCGCCGCGCGATCGAGAACGCAACGGCGCCGCCGGCCACCACGGCCAGCCCCAGGAATCCGAAGACGAACAGCCGCCGCCGACGGCGGTGCTGTGACTTGCGGACCTCCTGAAGTACCTGAGGCAGCTCCGCCACGACCTGCTTGACAGCCTCGGCGTCTTTGGTGAGTTCGTGTTGCACAGCGCGCGCCTCGCGGGCCCGGCGCTTGATGGCGCTTGCGGCCGACTCCGCCCCGTGCACGCTGACGCCGACCACGCCCCGGGTGATGTCCACTGGACCCACTGCGGTGTAGTGCAGTCCGCGGTTGAGCCGGTCGCGCGCTGTGAGTTTGGGTTCGGTCCTGCGGCCCATCTGGTCCTCCCGACACTTGCGGTTGGTGGTGGCATCAACAGTGCCACAGCGCTGTGGGGGGTGGCCGAAAGTTGGGGCACTCGACGCTAGTGGCAGACTGAGTTCCCGTGACGAGCCCCATTGCGACCGCGACCGCGACCCTGCACACCAACCGCGGCGACATCAAGATCGCCCTGTTCGGTAATCACGCCCCCAAGACCGTCGGCAACTTTGTCGGCTTGGCCCAGGGCACCAAGGAGTACTCGACGCAGAACGCATCGGGCAGCACCTCGGGCCCGTTCTACGACGGCGCGGTCTTCCACCGCGTCATCGACGGCTTCATGATCCAGGGCGGCGATCCGACCGGCACCGGCCGCGGCGGCCCCGGCTACAAGTTCGCCGACGAGTTCCACCCCGAGCTGCAGTTCGACAAGCCCTACCTGCTGGCGATGGCCAACGCTGGCCCCGGCACCAACGGGTCCCAGTTCTTCATCACCGTTGGCAAGACCCCGCACCTGAATCGTCGGCACACCATCTTCGGTGAGGTTGTCGATCCGGAGTCGCAGAAGGTCGTCGATGCGATCGCCACCACGGCCACCGATCGCAATGATCGGCCCAACGACGCCGTGGTGATCGAGTCGATCACCATCTCCTAGCTATATCAACGGCCCGCGTAACCCGCGTCGGTCAGCGCGTCCAAAACACCCAGCGGATCGGCGCCCAGGTCCCATCGGCTGAGCACGATCAGCCGGTCGGCGGCCGTTTCGATCTCCAGCAATCGGGTCTTGCGGCCGATGCGGCGGAACTCGGTGATCCGGATCAGCGCGATGTCGGGCCGGCGCAGCATCTGCGACCGGAACCACCCGCGATACACCAGCCCGTCACCGGTGATAGCCAACTTGGGTCTGGCTCGCCATGATCCGAATGCGAACGCCAGCAGGCCCACCGCAGCAATCCCGGTGAGGATCCGGCCAGGGGGGTCTGTGACAACGGTCACACAGCCGATTGCCATCAAGATGCCCGCGATGCCAAGACCTGCGATGGCCCCGATTTTGGGACCCCATTCAGTTTGCTGCATGGCGTCCTCGGGGGTGTCTACCGTGGGTGATGCAGTTATCCACAGGCGCTATCAACAATGGGGATGAATCACACGCGTGTGATTGGGTGACCAGAAGGTTGCCAGCCTCAAAACGGTGAACGCACAGCTCGGATCCTCTAAGGTATTCGCCTCGGTCAGCGCCACCGCATCGTCAGCAACAAACCTGTGATCATGAATGCGAAGGCGATCGCGTAGTTCCACGGGCCCAGCTTGGCCATCCACTGCAGCGCGGTCGGCACGTCCAGGCCGGAGGCGGCCAGCTGGAACACCAGCAGCCAGGCCAGCCCGATCAGCATCAGGCTGATGAACAGCACAACGAACCACACGCTCGACGGTCCGGCCTTGACCTTGACCGGAGTGCGGCTCACCGGGTTGATCGTGAAGTCGTTCTTCTTGCGAACCTTGGACTTGGGCATGGGTACCTTCGGGCCGGGATCTTCTGCGACGATAGTGCGCAGATCGACTATGAGATTAACGCAGCGGCGCCGCGACCCCACAACTCCGGCACCAGCGACGACGGGTGCAACGCGCTCGCCGTGGCGGTTCGGCGTCCCGGTGGTGTGCCTGCTGGCCGGTGTGCTGCTGGCTGCCACCCACGGCGTTTCCGGTGGCACCGAGATCCGCCGCGCCGACTCGCCACGCCTGGTCGACCTGGTGCACGACGCCCAGAACTCGGTCGACCGGCTCAACACTCAACGGGACTCACTGGCCGGACAGGTCGACTCCACCCATGGCGCCTCGGCCGGCACCGCGCTGGCGGCCATGCTGGCGCGTGCCGACGAACTGGCCGGTGCCGCCGGACTGGACCCGGTGCACGGCGCGGGGCTGGTCGTCACGCTGTCCGACGCCCAGCGCGACGCCAACGGGCGCTTCCCGCGCGACGCCTCCCCCGACGATCTGGTGGTCCATCAGCAGGACATCCAGGCCGTTCTGAACGCGCTGTGGAGTGCAGGCGCCGAGGCGATCCAGATGCAAGACCAGCGCATCATCGGAACCTCGGCGCCACGCTGCGTCGGCAACACCCTGCTGCTCAATGGGCGCACCTACAGCCCGCCGTACACGATCACCGCGGTCGGCGACGCAACCGCGATGCGGGCGGCCCTGGCCGCGGCTCCCCTGGTCACCTTGTACAAGCAGTACGTCGTGCGGTTCGGGCTGGGCTACACCGAGCAGACCCACGACGACATCACGGTGGCCGGCTACACCGGACCGGTGCGGATGCGCTACGCCCAGCCGATCGGTCCAGTCGGATATTGAGTGGATCTGCCCAGGTAACCTGACCTGGTGCAGGTCTTGGTCGTCGACAATTACGACAGTTTCGTGTTCAACCTGGTCCAGTATCTGGGCCAGCTGGGTGTGGACGCGCAGGTCTGGCGCAACGACGACGGACGGCTGGCCGACGAGGCCAAGATCGCCGCCGAGTTCGACGGGGTGCTGCTGAGCCCGGGGCCGGGCACGCCGGAGCGAGCGGGCGCCTCGATCCCGTTGGTACGCGCCTGCGCCGCGGCGGCCACTCCGCTGCTGGGTGTGTGCCTGGGGCATCAGGCCATCGGGGTGGCATTCGGTGGAACGGTCGACCGCGCGCCCGAGCTGCTGCACGGCAAGACCAGCACCGTCTACCACACCAATACCGGTGTGCTGCAAGGACTTCCGAATCCCTTCACGGCGACGCGCTACCACTCGCTGACGATCCTGCCCGAGACGGTGCCCGCCGAACTCGAGGTAACCGGACGGACGAAGAGCGGCGTCATCATGGCCGTGCGGCACGTCGAGCTGCCCATCCATGGTGTGCAATTCCACCCCGAGTCGATCCTGACCGAGGGCGGCCACCGGATGCTGGCCAATTGGCTGGGTTACTGCGGGCAGGCTCCCGAGGAGACGCTGGTGCATCGCCTCGAGCAAGAAGTCGCCGACACCGTGCGGCATGCCCTCGGCGGGCAGGAGCGCAGCGACCCGGGGATCAGCACCGGCGGGCAGGAGCGCAGCGACCCGGGGATCGGCACCGGCGGGGGTGGCGGCGAACCTTCTCTAGCTACGACGCAAAGCTGAGGGTGACCGTTGCCCCGAAGTTCACCGCGGCGCCAGCCGGCGGGCTCTGGGTAACCACGCCATTGCTGCGGACCCCGCTGTTCTGAACGTCGGGACCCTTGATGAATGGACCGGTCCAGCCCAGCGCACGCAGGTTGGGTTCGGCGTCCAGCCAGAACTGATTCTTGAGGTCCGGCATGATGAACTGGTTGCCCTTGGACACCTTGATCTGGATCGGGGTGTCCTGAGGCACTGTCTGCCCGTTCGCAGGGTCGGTGCCGATCACCTGGCCGGCCGGCTCGGTACTGTCCGTCGGCACCGGCACGAACTTCACGAAGCCTGACGTGGTGAGAATCTGCTGGGCCACATCGATGGTCTGCCCGGCGACCACCGGAACCTCAGCGTTCTGCGGCCCGGTCCCGATCACGATGGTGATCTCGTTGGTGATCGCCGACAGCTGATTGGCAGGCGGCACGGTGGACAGCACCCGATCCTTGTCCTCGGGCTTGGAAGCCGAGTTCGTCTGCTTGAACTTGCCGAACCCGGCGTCTTTGAGCTTCTTGATGCAGTCGGCGGTCGACAGCGCCGCGCAGTCGGGCACCTCGCGCTGATCAGGACCGGTCGAGACGTTGATCACGACGTCGTCGCCGGCACTGGCCATCGAATTGGCGGACGGGTCGGTGTCGATCACCATCTCGGGCGGCACGGTGCTGTCAGGCTTGGTGTTGGTGCGGATCTTGAAGCCCTTGTTCTGCAGCGCCACGATCGCGTCGGCTTTGGACTGGCCGCGCACGTCGGGGATCTGCACGTCGCGTGGGCTGCCGCTGACCATGTTGATGCCGATCGTCACCACGACGGTGAGGATGGCCAGCACGGCGACGACGATCAGCCAGCGGCCGATCGACCCGCCGGCGCGGTCGTTCTCGACGAAGCGGGCCGTCCGCGGAATTTCGTCGGTGTCGTCGCCGCGCGGGGGCACCGCCGGCGCGTTGAGCATGGAGGTCCGCTCGGCGGCGCTGAACACCTTGGGCGCCTCGGGAGCTTCGCCGTTGTGCACGCGAACCAGGTCGGTCCGCATCTCGGCAGCGGTCTGGTAGCGGTTATCCGGGTTCTTGGCCAGCGCCTTTAGCACGACCGCGTCGAGCTCCGGGGAGATACCCGGATGCTTCGCCGACGGCGGCACGGGATCCTCGCGGACATGTTGGTAGGCCACCGCCACCGGCGAATCACCGACGAACGGCGGCTCCCCGGTGAGCAACTCGTAGAGGACGCAGCCCAGTGAGTAGACGTCGGAGCGGGCGTCGACCTTCTCGCCGCGCGCTTGTTCAGGAGAGAGGTACTGCGCGGTGCCGATCACCGCTGCGGTCTGCGTGACGTTGTTGGCGTCGGCGAGCGCCCGGGCGATGCCGAAGTCCATCACCTTCACCGCGCCGGTCTTGGAGATCATGATGTTGGCCGGCTTGACGTCGCGGTGGATGATGCCGTGCTGGTGGCTGAAGTTCAGCGCCTGACAGGCGTCTGCGATGACCTCGATGGCCCGTCGGTAGGGCATCGGGCCGTCGGAGTGGACGATGTCGCGCAGGGTGACACCGTCGACGTACTCCATCACGATGTAGGGCAGCGGACCGTTGCCGGTGTCGGCCTCGCCGGTGTCGTAGACCGCCACGATCGCGGGATGGTTCAGCGCGGCGGCGTTCTGCGCCTCGCGGCGGAACCGCAGATAGAAGCTGGGGTCACGGGCGAGGTCGGCGCGCAGCACCTTGACCGCGACATCCCGGTGCAGCCGGGTGTCGCGGCCCATGTGCACCTCGGACATGCCACCGAAGCCGAGGATCTCTCCCAGCTCGTAGCGGTCGGACAGGTGCTGTGGGGTGGTCATCGCGGTTTCTCGTCGTTTCGATTGGGCGCGGTCAGCTCAGTAATAGCCACGCTGCCAGCCGTGAATCGGATTACCCCGATCTGTCCTCCACCTTTACCTGTGAGCGGGTCTTTCGTCCAACCGGTGGGAGCCGACTGAGGTGTGGGGGTCGGTTGCACCGTTTCGGTCTCGGTACGCTGCACCGGCGTGCTGTCTTTACGGTCGGCGAGCACGATCAGGATCGCGCTGATGATCGCCAGCGCGCCCAGCACCCCAGCGGCCCAGAGCAGGGCCCGCTGACCCGAAGAGAAAGTGCGCCGCGGTGGTGGCGGCCGGTGGCTGCCGGTGTTCGCGCGAGGGCGCATCCCGGTGGTGGGGGCAGCGGCCGGCATCCGAGGTGAGCTGCCAGGGATCGCCGCGGGCGTCGCGCGGATCGTCGGCGAGGAGTTGGGCCGCGGTGGGCGCCGGCCGGCTCGTACCGAGGCCACCGCGTCGGCGAACTGCCCGCCGTTGCGATAGCGCATACCCGGGTTCTTCACCAGGGTGATCTCGATCAGCTCGCGCACGTTGGGTGGCAGGTCGGCCGGCAGCGGTGCGGGCGTCTCCTTGATGTGCTTCATCGCCACCGTCAGCGCGCCGTCGCCGATGAACGGCCGCTTGCCCGAAACTGCCTCGTAGCCAACAACTCCCAGGGCATACACGTCACTCGCAGCGGTCGCGTCGTGACCCAGTGCCTGCTCGGGCGCGATGTACTGGGCGGTGCCCATCACCATTCCGGTCTGGGTGACCGGGGCGGCGTCGACGGCCTTGGCGATACCGAAGTCGGTGAGCTTCACCTGCCCGGTCGGCGTGATGAGGATGTTGCCGGGCTTGACGTCGCGGTGCACCAGGCCGGCGGCGTGGGCCACCTGCAGGGCGCGTCCGGTCTGTTCGAGCATGTCCAACGCGTGCCGCAGCGACAACCGGCCGGTGCGCTTGATCACCGAGTTCAGCGGTTCACCGTTGATGAGTTCCATCACCAGGTAGGCGGTGCGGCCTTCGCCGTCCATATCGGTCTCGCCGTAGTCGTGCACGGCGGCGATGCCCGGGTGGTTGAGCATCGCGACCGTGCGCGCTTCGGCGCGGAACCGTTCGATGAACTCGGGGTCAGAGGAGAACTCCGCCTTGAGCACCTTGACCGCGACCCGGCGTCCCAGCCGGCTGTCGACGGCCTCCCACACCTGGCCCATACCGCCGGTCGCGATCAGCCGCTGCAGCCGATACCGGCCCGACAGCGTCACTCCTACGCGGGGGGTCATTGCTTGCCTCGCTTCGCTCGCCTGCGGGGGGTCACGATGCCCCCTGCAATGCCGCGGCGATCGTTGCCCGTCCGACCGGCGCGGCCAGCGCTCCGCCTGTCGCGTTGAGTCGGTCGCCGCCGTTCTCGATCAGCACCGACACCGCCACCTTGGGGCTTTGGGCCGGCGCGAACGCGATGTACCAGGCGTGCGGCGGGGTGTTGCGGGGGTCGGAGCCGTGCTCAGCGGTGCCCGTCTTCGATGCGATCTGCACGCCGGGAATCGCCCCTTTCTGCTGGGTCATCTGCTCGGCGCCGACCATCAAATCTGTGAGTTTAGCCGCGACCTGCTGCGAAACGGCGCGCCGTTGCTCCTGAGGCGGAGCAGTACTGATGTTGGACAAGTCCGGTCCTTTGAGGCTGTCCACCAGGTACGGCTGCATCATCACACCGGAATTGGCGATCGCCGCCGCCACCAACGCGTTCTGCAAGGGTGTCACCGCCACGTCCTTCTGGCCCATGCTCGACATTCCCAGCGCGGCGGCGTCGGACATCGGGCCGATGGTCGACTCCGCGACCTCCAGCGGGATCGGTGCTGGTGGGCTGTCGAACCCGAACGCCTGCGCGGCACTGCGCAGGGCGTCGGCACCCACTCGGATACCCAGTTCAACGAAAGCTGTATTGCAAGATCGGGCGAAGGCCTCTCGCAGCGAGGCCGTCGGGCCGTTGCCGCACGGGGTGCCGCCGTAGTTCTCCAAGGTGGCCGTGCTGTTCGGCAGCTGAATCTGCGGAGCGCTGGTGAGCTGATCGGTATCGGTCACACCGGACTGCAGCGCGGCGGCGGTGGTGATCACCTTGAACGTCGAGCCCGGCGGGAAGGTCTCGGCGATGGCCCGGTTGGTCAGCGGCGAGGCGGGATCGTCGCGCAGCTGCTGCCAGGCGGTGCCCTGCTCCTCGGTGTCGTGGGTGGCCAGCAGATTGGGGTCGTACGACGGCGAAGACACCATCGCCAGCACCTTGCCGGTGGACGGCTCGATCGCCACCACCGAGCCGCGGCATCCGCCGGTGCAGCCCTGCTGCAAGGCCTCCCAGGCCGCCTGCTGGATCCGCGGCACGATCGTCGTGTCGACGTTGCCGCCGCGCGGGTCGCGGCCGGTGAAGAAGTCGGCCAGCCGGCGTCCGAACAGCCGCTGATCGGAACCGTTGAGGATGCCGTCCTCGGCGCGCTCCAGCCCGGTGCTGGAGTAGCGCAGCGAGTAGAAACCGGTAATCGGTGCGTACACATAGGGATTCGGGTACACCCGGAGGAACCGGTAGTGGCCGTTGGTGGACACCGAATACGCCAGCAGCTGCCCGCCTGCGGTGATCTGGCCGCGCTGGCGGGAGTACTCGTCGAGCAGCACCCGCTGGTTACGCGGATCGGCGCGCAGGCCGTCGGCCTTGAAGACCTGGGTGATCGTCGCGTTGAGCAGCAGCAGCACGATCAACGCCATGATCATCACCGATATGCGGCGCAGTGAAGTGTTCATACCCGCTCGATCACCTCTGTGCTGGAGGCCGCGATCGACGCGTGCGGGTTGGTGATGAGCGGGCGCCGGGCGGCGTGCGAGATCTTGACCAGGATCGCCAGCAGCAGATAGTTGGCCACCAGTGACGAGCCGCCGTAGGACATCCACGGGGTGGTCAGGCCGGTCAGCGGGATCAGCCCGGTGACCCCGCCGACGACGATGAACAGCTGGATCGCCAGGGTCGAGGCCAGTCCGGCGGCCAGCAGCTTGCCGAAGCTGTCCCGCACGGCGATCGCGGTGCGCAGCCCGCGCACGATCACGATCGTGTACAGCATCAGGACGCCGGCCAGGCCGACCAGACCGAGCTCCTCGCCGACCGCGGCGATGATGAAGTCGGTCGAGGCGGCGGGAACGGTGCCCGGCTGGCCATTGCCCAGCCCGGTGCCGAAGATGCCCCCGGTGGCGAAGCTGAACTGCGACTGCACCATCTGGTATCCGGCGCCCTCGGGGTCACCGAACGGATCCAGCCACGTCTGCACCCGGACGCGAACATGGCCGAACAAGTAGTAGGCCGCCACGCTGCCCGCGGCGAACAGCGTCAGGCCGATCACCACCCAGCTGAACCGTTCGGTGGCGATGTAGACCATCACCAGGAACGACGCGTACAGCAGCAGCGAGGTGCCCAGATCCTTCTCGAAGACCATGACGCCGACGGAGACGATCCATGCGACCAGCAGCGGGGCGAGATCACGCGGCCGAGGCACGTCGGTGCCCAGGAAGTGCTTGCCTGCGCTGGTGAACACGTCGCGCTTGGCAACCAGGACGGCGGCGAAGAAGATCAGCAGCAGGATCTTGGAGAACTCGGCAGGCTGAATACTGAAGCCCGGCAAGCGAATCCAGATCTTGGCGCCGTTGGTCTCGGAGAAGTGGGCGGGCAGCAGAGCCGGAATCGCCAGCAGCACAAGGCCGACCAGCCCGAAGGTGTAGCCGTAGCGGGCCAGGATGCGGTGGTCCTTGAGGAACACGACGACCAGCGAGAATCCGACGACCCCGAGCAGGGTCCACAACATCTGCTGCTCTTCGCTGGGACCGCGCTGCGAGGTCAGCGCGCCGCCGATCAGGTCGAGACGGTGAATCATCACCAGGCCAAGGCCGTTGAGGAGCGCCACGACGGGTAGCAGCACCGGGTCGGCGTAGGGCGCGAAGCGCCGGATGGCCAGGTGCGCGCAGACGAACAGGGTGAGGAAGGCGAGCGTGGAGCTGGCCAGGTCCCAGCTGATGCCCTGTTCCTGGTTGGCCTCCACGATCAGCAGCGCCACGACGATGATCAACGTGGCGAAGCACAGCAGCGCCAGCTCGGCATTGCGCCGGGTCGGTGTTGTCGGTGCCAGCGTGACGGGTGCCTGCGGTTGGGTGCTCATGCCGCCGCCCGGCAGTCGGTGCCCGGTTTCTGTGGCGCCGCGGGCAGTTGCGTCACGGTCGGCGCGGGACTGGTCGGCGGCACGGGAACGGCGGAACCGCTTGTGGCGGTGCCACTTTCAGTCGGCGTCGGCGCGGTGCCAGGGGCGGTCGGCGCCGGCGGTGCCAGAGTCGCGCTCAGTGCCGGCGGCGTCGGTGTCGACGTCGGCGCTGCCGGGGGAGCCGGCGCGGATGCCGATGTCGGCGCGGGCGGGGCCGAGTTGGGCGACGGCCCCGGCGCGGGGGGTGCGCTCGGAGCCGGTGTCGGGGTGGGCGTCGGTGCCGGGGTGGTGGTCGGGGTACTGGTCGGCGGCGGCGCGCACGGCGGCAGCAGCGAGCTGTGCGCCAACTCGCGCAGCTGGCCGATGGCATCGTCGAGGCTGCCTGCGGGCAGGCCGGCTGTCACCTGCGCGCGCTCGGAGGGGCGCAGGTCCTGCAGCCGCATCAGCTGGCAGCCCAGCGAGTCGGTGGGCTGGCCGTAGCTGATCTGGGACAGCTCGTTGCGGTCGTTGAGGCAGCCCAACAGGTAGGGCTCCTGTAGCGGGAACGTCAGTATCGACCCTTCGATACCGCGCATGATCGCCACCGTGCCGTCGTGGGCGCTCACGTAATAGTTACTGCGGATGATCTGGCGGCCCACCGCCAGCCCGGCCAGCGCGAGCAGCAGGATCACCGCGACGGCGATGGTCATCCTGCGGCGTGAGCGCGGTTTGGCGGGTGGTTCGGGCTCGGCCACGACCCGCTTGGCGGCCGCGGGCCGAGGGTTGATGGCCGACGCGCGCCCGGCAGCGGTGTTGGGCGGCGCGACGTCGTCGTCGTTGCCGGAGACCGCGCCGGCCAGGATCGGCTGGGTCTGGCCGCCGTAGTCGTGGTCTACGACGTCGGCGACCACCACGGTGACGTTGTCCGGTCCGCCGCCGCGCAGGGCCAGCTCGATCAACCGGTCGGCGCTTTCGGCGACGTCCGGGATCTGTAGAGCCTCCAGGATGGTCTCTTGGCTGACCGGGTCGGACAGACCGTCGGAGCACAGCAGATAGCGGTCGCCCTCTTTGGCCTCCCGCATGATCAGCGTCGGCTCCACCTCGTGGCCGGTCAGCGCGCGCATGATCAGCGAGCGCTGCGGGTGGCTGTGCGCCTCTTCGGCGGTGATGCGGCCCTCGTCGACGAGGGTCTGCACAAAGGTGTCGTCCTTGGTGATCTGCGCCAGCTCCCCGTCACGCAACAGATAGCCGCGGGAGTCGCCGATGTGGACGAGCCCAAGTCTGTTGCCCGCGAACAGGATTGCGGTCAGAGTGGTGCCCATGCCCTCGAGCTCGGGCTCCAGCTCGACGTGCGCGGCGATCGCCGAATTGCCTTCGTGCACGGCCTCGTCGAGCTTGCTCAGCAAGTCGCCGCCGGGTTCGTCGTCGTCGAGATGGGCCAGCGCGGCGATCACCAGCTGGGAGGCCACCTCACCGGCCGCGTGCCCGCCCATGCCGTCGGCAAGCGCCAGCAGGCGCGCACCGGCGTACACGGAGTCTTCGTTGTTGGCGCGCACCAGGCCGCGGTCGCTGCGGGCGGCATAGCGAAGGACAAGGGTCACGGGCGCAACTCGATCACCGTCTTGCCGATGTGAATCGGCGTGCCAATCGGAACGCGTACTGCCGTCGTCACCTTCGCCCTGTCGAGGTATGTGCCGTTGGTCGATCCTAGGTCTTCCACGTACCAGTCGGAACCGCGCTGCGAGAGCCGGGCGTGCCGGGTGGAGGAGTAATCGTCGGTGAGCACCAGCGTGGAGTCATCCGCGCGGCCGATCAAGACCGGCTGGCTGCCCAGGGTGATCCGGGTACCGGCCAGCGCCCCGTCGGTCACCACCAGGTAGCGGGCGGCGCCACGCAGCTGGCGCGCCGGCAACAGCGTGCCGCGCAGCGCCAGGCCCCGGCGAACCATCACCGCACCGGTGGGGGCGTAGATGTCGTTGCGCAGGATGCGCAGCACAGACCAGATGAACAGCCACAGCAACAGCAGGAAGCCGGCGCGCGTCAGCTGCAGTACTAGTCCCTGCATCCGGCGTCCTCTCCGTCCTCGTGCCCCGCTTGCCGTTCCCGCGATACCAGCAGGCACCGGGCCGACTTCGGCACCGTCACGATACTTGGACGCCGGTGGGTGCGCGGGTGAAGCCACTCCCGCATCAACCAAGCCGCGGCCCGCCTACCTCAGTGGACGCGGACGATGATCTCGGAATGTCCGAGCCGGATGACGTCCCCGTCGGCCAGTTGCCACTCCTGCACGGGCGCGTTGTTCACCGTGGTCCCGTTGGTGGAATTCAGGTCGGACAGCAGTGCGACCTGGCCGTCCCACCGGATCTCCAGATGCCGACGGGATACCCCGGTGTCGGGCAGCCGGAACTGGGCGTCCTGGCCGCGGCCGATGACATTGGCACCTTCGCGAAGCTGATAGGTGCGCCCGCTGCCGTCGTCGAGCTGCAGGGTGATCGCGTGCCCGGTGGACGGGTAGTCGCCACCCGGGGCCGGCGGCTGGGCGTAACCGCCGTAGCCACCGCCTGCGGGCTGACCGTAGTCGTAATCGCGGCCACCCTGCTCGGGGTAACCGCCCTGCTCGTAGCCGCGACCGTACTCGGGCTGTCCGTACTCCTGACGGCCGTAGCCGCCGGCAGGTTGGCCGTAACCGCCCTGCTCATAGCCACCCTGATCCGGGTAGGCGGGGCGGGGCTCGGGCCGGCCGTAGCCGGCGTCTTCGTGCCGACCGGGCCCGCGGCCGTAGTCGTAGTCACTGGCCGGCGGAGCCTGGGGCGGGTATCCGCCGCCCTGCGGCGGGCCGTATCCACCGCCGTAGCCGGGGGGCGGACCCTGCCGGTAGCCCTGGTCGCCGGGGTAACCGCCCTGGCCGCCGCCGTAGCCGCCACCGGCCGGGGGGCGCTGCTCGTAGCCCTGCCCGCCGGGGTAACCGCCCTGGCCGCCGCCGTAACCACCCTGCTCGGGGTAGCCGCCTTGCTCGGGGTAGCCACCCTGTCGCTGGCCGTAGCCCTGCTCACCGGGGGGCGCGTAGCCGCCCTGCTCGGGCGGATACGGGCCGCGCTGCTCGGGGGCGCCGGGCCGCGGCTCTTCCGGGCGCGGGTAGCGGTCGTCGTAATAGTCGTCGCCGGGCCGCCCCTGACCCTGGTCGCCGCGGTAGGGGGGGTTTTCGCTCATCGCTGGTACTCCTGGTTCTGGGGTGTACGCCTGGTTCGATTGTGGTGGGGCGGTGCTGGCATGGGACGGGTGGGGGTCGACGTCCGGATTGACGACGCCGCGCGCACGGTATTGGCCGGTGTGCAGGCTCGGCGACTGTTCGAACCTGACAACCACATCACCATACGTTTGCCACCCCTGATCTCGGATGTATCCGCCCAAGTGTCTGGCAAAAGAGACCGTGGTGAGATCGCGATCTGCGCTGACTTTCGCGAAGTCAGATGCACTGAGAGTAATGACGTATTCATTGGGGGCCAAAAAGCATTCGCCCGGCAGTGTCTGTACACCAGCTGAGGCTTCCCGCCGCAGCGCGGCTTCTACCTCCGCAGGGGCGATTGATCCGCCGAACACTCGGGCGAACGCGTCGCCCACGGTGTTCTCGAGTTTGCGCTCGATGCGTTGAACCAGACCTCTCTGGTTACTCATCTCACCGCCTACCTCGAGTTCGACGCATGTCGCGTCGGCGCATGCCTTCCCTCGATGGTATCGGCCCAGGTCGACGCCCCGTCACCATGAGAATTCTGAGAATCCCGTTACACCAGGTCAGGGGCTCGGCGGCAGGGGTGTGACGGGGGTCGTTAGGCTGGTGGGAGCCGTGGGCGCGAGTTGAGGTTCACCCCCTCAGCCGTGATACGCTCCCCCGGTTGTTTCGGGCGAGTGGCGGAATGGCAGACGCGCTGGCTTCAGGTGCCAGTGTCCTTCGGGACGTGGGGGTTCAAGTCCCCCTTCGCCCACAATTGCAGAAAAACCCCGGCTTCTGGCCGGGGTTTTTCGCCTTCGCTGGCTGGGGTTCACGAGTCGATGCCGACAACAACATTGCGGCCGGCCTGCTTGGCTTGGTACATCGCTGCGTCGGCCCGAGCCGTCACCGCGGCAGCGGTGTCGCCCGCCGCGGACGACAAGGTGGCTCCGATACTCAGGGTCGTGTGGAGGGTCAAACCGAATTGATGAATCGGCTCGGCGGCTAGGCGACGGATCCGTTCACCGATCTCGACGGCTTCGTCCGTGCAGCCAATGGTCTGCAACAGGATCAGGATCTCGTCACCGCCGATCCGCCCCACGGTGTCCTCCAGATGGACGCACTCACGCATCCGGGCCGCGATGGTCGACAGCACGGCGTCGCCGACTGCATGACCCCAGGTGTCGTTGATCTGCTTGAGGTGATCGATATCGCAATACAGAACGCCCACTCGCGCGCGCGGCGACCGCGGATTGTTGAGCGCGGCGCTGAGCCGGGTCATCGTCTCGGCACGGTTGACCAAGCCGGTGACACTGTCGAACCGGGCGAGCTCTCTCAGCCGGTTGCGCATATCGTCGACCGCCGCAGATATCTCCGCGATCTCGCGGGGGCCGCCCCGGCCGATGGGTTGGTCGTAGTCGCCATCGGCCACCGCCCGGACCGTGCGTACCAGCCGGGAGACCGGCTGGGTGAGCATGCGCTGCACGGTGATGATGGAGCCGATGACGCTGGCCACCAGGAGCGCGACCGCAACATACTGGCTGACGTTCGCCGTGCGCAGCACCGATCGGATGTGCTGGATCTGTTCGGCGATCAGGGCGTCGATCTGGGCGTTGAGGGCGCGGAACCGTTCTCGGAGCGTGTCGAACAGGTTCTTCCCGTCGAGAACCATTTGGTCGAGCTGGGCGCGCGGAATGGGTCCGACACGCAGCGCGACGATCTGAGGGTCGGCCGCTTGACGCTTCCACGTCTGGGCCGCCGTCACCTCGTCCTCGAAGTGAGAGAGCAGTGAATCGGCACCGGGCATGTCCGCAAGCTCCCGGTGTAGCTCGGGCACAAGGCGATTGGCAGTGGCGGCCCCGACTTCGAACAGGTCGAGCGCAATCACGTTGCCGGTCAGTAGATACGCCCGCTGCCCCGTTTCCTGGTCGACGTATGCGCGACTCAGTTCAGCGAGCTGGGATCTGACGGGGATGAGGCGGTCACCGAGGGTCTGGACATCGCGTGCGACCGAAATCCGTCCGACGATCGACGCCGCCATCGTGGCCACGAAGACGACAGTGATGACCCCGACGCTGCAGAGAATCAGTGTCCGGAGCGATAGCCGCTGCCCACCCGAACCAGCCACAGCCTTGAACATTAGGCCATTCCTGCTGGCTCAGCCCCCGACCCGGGCAGGCCGGCAGATTCGCGTCTGGTTGCCGCCGGCCCGTTTGGCCGCATACATGGCGGCGTCGGCCGCCCGGATCAGATCATCCATCGCCGAACCGCAACCCCAGCGGACGATGGCCGCCCCGACACTCGCGGTGACCGGGTGCGGCGATGCAGCGATGGCAGCACACAGTTCTGCCGGCAGCCGCTCGGCGACGTCGGCCGGTGCGGCATCGATGACGATGAATTCCTCGCCGCCGAAGCGTCCGATGATTGCCGAACTGGTGCTGGACTCGCGCAGTACCCAGCCGACGGCGGTCAGCGCCTGGTCCCCGGCGAGGTGGCCGTAGGCGTCGTTGAGCCTCTTGAACTTGTCCAGGTCGATCATCACGACGACCAGGTGCAAGTCGTTACCCGGTGAGGTCAACAGGGTCGCCGCGCGTTCATAGAAAGCACGTCGATTCAGAACGCCGGTGAGCGGGTCCTGGTCGGAGCGCACGACATCGGCGCCCAGGGTGCGCACCACCGTTTGGATCGCCAGCGGCACAGCAAGATTGAGTTCGATGACCAGCCACAACCCCGCAGTGGCGACCACCCAGCCATCTACCGCGGCCACCCGTATCGCACACAGCACGCCGGCAGCGATGCCGAAGACAACGACGACCGTGATGGCCTTCGTGTTGTGGAAGAACGCGGCGTATCCGCCAAGAATCGCCACGCCGGTGCAGCCCATCAATGCGATCACGGGCTGGGGCTGCAGCACACACCCCGCCGCGACGATTCCGCCGCCGAGCCACGCCATCGCGAGCGACTGCCGCTTCGTCGGCCATCCCCGCAGCCACAACACGGCGTAACCGAGACCGATGACCACCGAGGCGATGCTGAAGGCAGCCTGGACCACCAGAGGCAAGTCCCGCGACGTCAGTGCGGCCGCCGCCATGAGCATCAATGCCGCGGAGATGACGGCCATCAGCAGCCGTGTCGGCCACCCCAGTCCACGAGCGCGCAGATACCCGGTGAGCCAGTCGAAGTGATCGGGTTGCTGCCACCATCGTCCGACAGGTCCCGAAGCCTGGCCGTCTCGCCAGTGAGTCGCCTCGTCCTCCACCGCTTAGCCCCTCCCCGTATGCGGTCAACGGTAACCGGAGCAAATCGGCCGCGCGGCGAAACACCAACCGCGACCGAAATTCGGCCGCCATATCCCGGTACGGCCGGCGAGGCTGGCTAACCTGGCCTAATGAGCACGCAGACGGTCCCCGGTGGGGTGGTGCACAAGCTTCCGGCAGACTTACGCACCGCGTTGCTCGGCAACGACACCGCGTTGGCGGCCTGGCGCGACATCACTCCCCTGGCGCGCAACGAGTTCATCTGCTGGGTCGAAGACGCCAAGCAGGACAAGACGCGAGAGCGCCGCATCCGCCGCACCCAGGAAGAGTTGGAGGAAGGGATGCGCCGGCCGTGCTGCTGGCCCGGCTGCAAACACCGGGAGCGCAACGGAAAGGCCTAGCCGGGACGGGCGAAGACGGACGAGCCAGTTCACACTAGGACGAAACAGATCCGTTCTAGGAGTCGCATGACCGCCCTCAGCTCGACCTTGTTCACCGGCGGTGTCATCTGGACCGGCGACGGCAGCAACTCCGACGCGGTTCTGGTCACCGACGGGGTGGTGCGTGCATTAGGTGCACAAGCCCGGGAACTGGCCGCCGGCGACGTTGAGCATGTCGACCTCGACGGCGGATTCCTGATGCCGTCCTTCGGGGACGGACACGCCCATCCGCTCTATGGTGGACTCGAAGCCGTCGGGCCTCCGGTCCGGGGGTGCGGCACGATCGACGAAATCGTCACTGCGGTCAAGGTTTACGCCGCGGAGCATCCTGACGAAGAGTGGATCGTCGGCGCCTCCTACGATGGCAGCCTGACACCGGGCGGCCTGTTCGACGCCCGCTGGCTGGACGCTGCGGTGCCCGATCGGCCCGTGGTCCTGCGCGCCTGGGACTACCACACGCTGTGGTGCAACACCGCGGCCATCGAACGCGCCGGCATCACAGCGGACACCCCGGACCCCATGCTCGGCGAGATCCCGCACCGGCCAGACGGATCCGTGCTTGGCACGCTACGAGAGTGGGGCGCAACCGATCTGGTGATGAATGTGATGCCACCCCGCGACGAGCGCCAGCGTATCGCCGCGCTCGGGACCGCCGCGGACTACTACCTGGCTCGTGGCGTGACGTGGGTCCAGGACGCGTGGGTGGAACCGGGAGACGTCGCGACTTATGTCGCGGCGGCCCGGCAGGGTGCATTGCGGATGAGGTTCAATCTGGCGCTGTATGCCGATCCGCGCCATTTCGATGCGCAGATTGAACATTTCGCGGCGGCGCGGAGTGCCGTCGAGGACGCGGGATCTCCCTTGCTGACCGCGCAGACGGTGAAGTTCTTCGCCGACGGAGTCGTCGAGAACGAGACCGGTTCGTTGCTTGCTCCGTACTGCTCAGGCTTGCACAGCCACGGCATGCGCAACTGGGAGGGTGATTCGCTGGCCGAGGCGGCCCGCCGGGTCGACGAGCTCGGTCTGCAGATTCACATCCATGCCATCGGTGACGCCGCCGTCCGCCAGGCCCTCGACGCTATCGAATATGTGTTGTCCTGCAACGGACCTCGCGATCGACGGCCGGTGATCGCCCACGTGCAATTGGTGGACGACACCGATATCGGGCGGTTCGCCGCACTCGGCGTCATCCCCAACATGCAACCGCTGTGGGCCCAGATGGACGCACTGATGACCGTGCTGACGACTCCCCGCCTCGGCGCCGAGCGCTCCGACCGCCAGTACCAGATGCAAACACTGAATCGCTCCGGTGCGGCACTGGCCTTCGGCTCGGACTGGCCGGTGTCCTCGGGCGCCCCGCTGGACGGCATCGCAGTCGCGACATCGCGCCGCACCGCCGAAGGACAGCCTGTTGGCGGCTGGACACCGCATGAGATCGTGCCGATCGAACGTGCGCTTTCGGCCTACACCAACGCCGTTGCCTACCAGGCATTCGCCGAAGACAACTGGGGACGAATCACTCCCGGTGCCAGCGCCGACTTCGTTTGGCTGCAGCACGATCCGCGCGCCGTCCCGGCGCTCGAATTGCCCGATCTGCCGATTCGGGCGACCTACCTTCGCGGCCAACACCAATAATCATTCCGGTGATCGATGATCTCGCCGGCTTCCCCGTCGCTGCCCCACCGCTGGACGGGCCGGTGTGGTTCGACCAGAGCTGGCTGGACCTGACGTTCCTGCACTGGCCGGTGCGCCCCGACGATGTCGCGCATCTGTATCCGGCGGGCACCCGCCCGGATGTGTTCGACGGTATGACGTACGTCGGGCTGATCCCGTTCCGGATGGGCTACACAAAGGTGGGTGCGAGCCCGACGGTGCCGTACTTCGGTGCCTTCGCCGAAACCAACGTGCGGCTGTATTCGGTCGATGACGCCGGCCGACACGGCGTGCTGTTCCGGTCGCTGGAGACCGCGCGGCTGGCGGTGGTGCCGGCCATCCGCCTCACGATCGGGGTGCCCTATACGTGGGCGCGGATGCGGGTCACCCGGTCGGCGGACGTCATCCGCTACGACAGCGTGCGGCGCTGGCCGCAGCGCGGATTGTGCAGCCGTGTCACGGTGCGGCTCGGTGAGGCCGTCGTCCCGACGCCGTTGGAAATCTGGCTGACCGCGCGCTGGGGCGCCCACACCCGCAAGGCGGGGCGCACCTGGTGGGTGCCCAACGAGCACGACCCGTGGTCGCTGCAGTCCGCTGACCTTCTCGGTCTCGACGACGAGCTGGTGGCAGCAGGCGGTGTGCGCACCGCGGGCGAACGGTTGCGGGCGCTGTACTCCCCCAGCATGCGGACCAGATTCGGGCGGCCGATCGTGGTCACCGGTGCGGCAGCCTCGCAGTAAGCTCACAGGATGGTTTCGCGGGTAGGGATGTCTCGGGCGCTGCTGGCCGCCGCGTGCGGTGCACTCTTCGTGGCCGCGCCCGTCGTCGTAGCCGCACCGGCCGGCGCCTGCCCGATCGGGCATCTGTCCGACCCGATCACCGGCCAGTGCTATGTGGCCAACGGTGTGCCGAGCGTCGGCGGAATCCCCTGCATCCCAGGCAAATCGCTGGGCACCTGCCTGGGCATCCTGCAGAACCAGTCACCGCGCGGCGGCGGTCCACCGGTGGGCGGTCCCTGGCCCTGAGGTCAGTCGTCGAAGATCGCCACGGCACGGGTCCATCCCGCTGATGCGGCATGCACCTTCACCGGGAAGCAGGACACCTCAAATCCGTTGGCGGGCAACGACTCCAGATTGTGCAGCTTCTCGATGTGTGAGTAGCCGATCGTGCGGCCGGCACGGTGGCCTTCCCAGATGATCGATGCGTCGTGGTCCTGCGCGTACCGCTGCGCGGTGTAGGAGAACGGTGCGTCCCAGCTCCAGGCATCCGTTCCGGTGAGCCGCACACCGCGCTCGAGCAGATAGAGGGTGGCGTCGCGGCCCATTCCGCACCCTTTTCCCACGTAGTCGGCCTGCCCATAGCGTGTGCCTGCGCTGGTGTTGACGAGCACGATTTCCAGCGGCGACAGCGAATGTCCGATGTGGTCGAGTTCGGCCTCGACGTCGGCGGCGGTCACCACGTAGCCGTCCGGCAAGTGCCGGAAGTCGAGTTTGACCGCCGGCTGCAGGCACCACTCGAGCGGCACCTCGTCGATGGTGATGGCGCGCTTCCCGCCGTCCATCGTCGAGGCGTAGTGGTACGGGGCGTCGAGGTGTGTTCCGTTGTGGGTGGTGATGCGCACCCGCTCGATCGCCCACCCCTCGCCGTCAGGAAGGTCGTCGACCGTCGCGCCGGGGAAGAAGGACACCACCTCGGACGCGGTCTGCTTGTGGTCGAAGTAGTCGATCTCCGGCAGGTGGCCGGGAGGATCAGACGCGATGCCGGCCTGCAGCGGGACCGAGATGTCGACGAACCTTCTCATCGCACCTTTCTACGCCCTGGGATGGAACGACTCCACAGGGTTGACCAAGCCGACGGTGGTCGCATTGCCGATCGGCCCGTGCACGTCGAACACCGTTGCCGCTCCGGCCGCCACGCCGTCCTGACTGGTATGGCTGGTGGCCGCCAGACCGATGTAGTCCCCGACCGGCTCACGGGCCAGCGTCAGCGTGTAGTCGGCATTGATGTAGCGCAAACCCCCTGTGCCCCAATGGGATGTCGCACTCGCCGCGTCCGCGGCCATGGCCACTGCGACGAACGGGCTGGTGACCTCGCCTTCGACAAGCGGACGGACCTGCCGGATCCAGGCGTATTTCGGGCCCGTGGCGTCACCCCATTCGGTGAAGGCCATCGCGCCGCTGGATCCGCCGTCTCCCCCGTACCCCCAGACGAACATCATCAAGTCATCGGGCAGCGGCCCGGGATCCGGAGGCAACGGCGGCATGGCGACCGGCGACGACCAGATTTCGCCGGCCGGGTGCTCGCCGCGGCGCAGGAACACGGCACTGGCCCGGGACACCACGACGTCGTTCTGGACGAGTTCGGCGTCCACCAGCCGAATACGCCTGCCGTCGCGCTGCACGGTGGTGCGCACCTCCAGCGGCGCGATGGCGGTGGGCCGCAGCAGGTCGACGGTCAGGCGGGCGGGCACGAGGTCGGGACCGCTTCCCACCTGTTCCAGTGAGCGCGCGAGGATGCCGCCGACGACGTGCCCGCTGATCGTCTGACCCCACGGCCCTTTACATGTCGTGCTGGGCAACAGCACGTCGCCGTCGGAGACGAGGTACGCCGGACGTGTCACGAGCTCACACGATAGCGGCCGTTAGTCGAGCTATCCGTTTTGCACCGTCTGTAGGAAGCGTTTGACGTCGGCGGTGAGCGGATCGAGGACGTCGTCGAAGTCGTGATGTTTATCGAGATAGCCGGCGACCATCGGGCACACCGCGACGATCCGCAGCCCGGCATCGCGGGTGGCGGCCAGCGCTTCGGACACCAGGATGCCGGCCAGTCCCCGTCCCTCGTAGGCGTCGTCGACCTCGGTGTGCAGAAAGATCCGCTGGCCGTTGTGGTCGACGAAAGCCACCAGGCCGACCCGCTGGCCATCGACGGCGATCGTGAACCGGTCCGTGCCTGCGGTGACGGTGGTGGGTGCGCCGGTCTTATCGGTGGTCATCGGAACTCCTTCAGGGTCGGCGGCGGGGCCGCAACCGGGTGGCAGGCAGCGCGGGTGCCGGCAATCGCGGGACGGAACCGGTGTACCCGTTGACGGCGCCGAACCTGTCGTCGCCGTCCTGCCACAGCTGGCGGAAGGAGGCGATCTCGTCGTGGCTGCGTGCGACGAAGTTCCACCACATCAACAGCTCCTCGGTGAACGGCGCCCCGCCGAGCAGCACGACCCGGGCTGCCATCCCGGCTGGGTTGTACAGACGCAGGGTGGTGCAGCCGGGCCCCAGGTAGGCCAACTGCCCGGAGTCCAGCGTCCGACCGGCGACGTCGACCCTGCCGAGATCCAACAGCACCCCGTGTTCGAAACCCGGGTCGACATCGAGATCCACCGTGCCGCCGGCGGCCAGATCGAGCTGGGCGCCCAGTAGTGGCGTGAACGTGTGCACTGGTGAACGCTGGCCGGCCAGCTCGCCAAGGAACACCCGGATCTCGGCGTTGTCTTGCGAAACCGGTTCGGGCACAAAGTGATCGAAATCGCGCGCGGTGTTGCGATGGGCATCCGGAAGCGCGACCCACAACTGCACGCCATGCAGAACCGTGGTCGCTGGTGTCGAGACTTCGGAGTGACAGATCCCGGCTCCGGCGGTCATCAGGTTCAGCTCGCCCGGGTTGACGAGCTGGTGTACGCCGGCGCTGTCGCGGTGCTCGATCTGTCCGCGGAACAGCCAGCTGACGGTCTGCAGTCCGGTATGCGGGTGGGGCGGTACATCCATGCCCGCGGACTCCCGCAGGTCCTGCGGGCCGTAATGATCGGCAAAGCACCAGGCGCCGATCAGTGAGCGCTGGTGCTGCGGCAAGGTCCGCCGGACCGGAAGGGCCCGCACGCCGCCCAGCGGGACCTCCCGTGGCGAGAGCACCTCGAGCTCTGCGGCATCTGTTGACACGCAAGCGAATTCCTTCGGTGCGGTCTCCAGATTGCTCATGACCGCGAGATTACTCCCGCGGGCTGTGGCTCAGGCGGCAAGCGGCTGGGTCATCGCCGAGCGGATGAGCAGGAAGTCCGGTTCCTCGATGCGGAACACCCCGAACCGGAACTTGTAGCCACAGCGCTGCGGGTCGACGACGAACTCCAACTGGTCCAGCAGGGGCCGGATCGGTGTCGCCGTGCAGGGCAGGAATTCCATCTTGCGCCGCCACGGCTGCTCGGGTGACAGCTGGTAGGGCTCGTCGTCGGCGACCCGCCCGATCGCGGTGAACGCCTGCAGCGATTCCCCTTGTTCGAGTGCGGTTTTCGGCGAGTAGAAGATGATCCAGTCGCCACGGGTCATCTTGCGCAGCATGTACGGCTTGCCATGATTGGCCTGAGTGAATCCGCCGGCGACGCCACGCTGCACGTGGTCGGCGCTGACGGTATTGATCCAGTACGTCATGGACCCACGCTAGGTCGGGGTCCGACAAGTACAGCCGGCGCGGGCTGCTCCCCCGCTAGTCGGCGCGGGCGTCCGCCGACGGGCCACCGCCGTCGGTGCCGATATCCGGGGTGAACATCTCCGGGCTGATGGGGATGGCGACGGTTGCCGGCTCGGGCTCGTCATCGGCAGCCTCGACAGGTGCGACGGGCTGCCGGCGGTCGGCACGCCAGTCCCGCAGCAGCAGCAGGATGCCGAGCGCCGCCAGCGCGATCACACCTACCGCGACGAACGTGTTGTCGGTCAGGACCGCGACCACAAGCGTGATCAGACCCGCCAGGGCCACCACGACAACTATGCGCACGGACACAGTTTTATCCGCAGACCCACTCCCCCGACGGGAATTGCCGCAGTCAGCGAGTCGCCACGGCGGACACCGGCGCCGCGGTCAGCATCGCCGCCAGCATCGTGACGATCTCCTCGATGCTGTCCGCACCCGCACCCGCACCCGCACCCGCGTCACCGGCCTCGACCCGCCGTTCGTGGTCGGCAAGTAGGGCGAACATCGTGGTGGCGACGGCGCTGACCCGGCTCTCCCTGGCACTGCGGTCCTTGAGCGGAACCAGCCTGGCCAGAGCATCGAGGATGCGTGGCCAGGCGGACTCGGCGGGGCTCTGCGGCTCCCTGTTCAGCCGGATCCGCACGACCTCGAGGAACCGGGCGTAGTGGGTGCCCTCGCTGTGGAAGAACGGTCCGACCAGGATCCGCAGCACCGCGTGCGCGTCGGCCATCTGCTCATCGGACATGCGGTCCAGCAGGGCTTGCCGCTCTACTTCCATCGGGACCAGCCGGCGGGCCACCACCGCATCAATGAGGTCCTGGCGGCTGCGGAAGTAGTAGTTGACCGCCGAGTTGTTGCGCTGCCCGGCGGACTTGGCGATCTCGCGCAGCGGCACCTCGAAGCCGTGCTCGGCGATCAGCCGTTCAGCGGCGTCGAGCAGCTCTTCGCGAGATCGAGCGCCGCGGTCCACGCCAGCAGTCTAAATGCATGCTAGGCAGATTTAAGCACTCGTGCTTAAATGAGTGCTTGGGTGCCCCTCAGCCAGAGTGAAAAGGATGCGCCACATGACCGAGATCCGGGAGATCGACCCCGGCACGCCGATGACGCGGTTCGCGCGCGGATGGCACTGCCTGGGCCTGGCCGATGATTTCCGCGACGGCAAGCCCCACGGCATCGAGGCCTTCGACAGCAAGCTGGTGGTCTACGCCGACTCGAATGGCGACATCCAGGTGCTCGACGGCTACTGCCGGCACCTGGGCGCGGACCTGGCGATGGGGACGGTCAAGGGCGACAACCTCGCCTGTGCGTTCCACGACTGGCGCTGGAACGGCGCCACCGGACGTTGCGTCGAAATCCCTTACGCCAAGCGGGTTCCCAAGCTCGCGCGTACGCGCAAGTGGCAGACCACCGAGGTCAACGGGCAGCTGCTGGTGTGGCACGACCCCGAACGGGGCGAGCCGACACCAGAACTCACCCCGCCGACGATCGAGGGGTACGACGAGGGCCAGTGGTCCAAGTGGGCGTGGAACTCGATGATCATCGAGGGGGCGCACTGCCGCGAGATCGTCGACAACAACGTCGACATGGCGCACTTCTTCTACATCCACTACGCCTACCCCACCTACTTCAAGAACGTCTTCGAAGGCCACACCGCCAGTCAGTTCATGGAATCCAAAGGTCGCCAAGACTTCACCGAGCATCCCGAGCGGTTATGGGAGGGCACCAAGCTGCGCTCCGAGGCCACCTACTTCGGGCCGTCGTACATGATCAACTGGTTGCACAATGACCTCGGGCCGGACTTCACCGTGGAGTCGGTGCTGATCAACTGCCACTACCCGATCAGCCAGAACTCGTTCATGCTGCAGTTCGGGGTGTCGGTACAGAACATGCCGGGGTTGTCAGAAGCCAAGGCGGCCAAGCTCGCCCAATCGTATTCGAAGATCTACGAAGTCGGCTTCCTGCAGGACGTGGAGATCTGGAAGCACAAGACCCGGATCGAAAACCCGTTGCTGTGCGAGGAAGACGGGGCGCTCTACCAATACCGCCGGTGGTACGAGCAGTTCTACGTCGATGTCGCCGACGTCACTCCGGATATGACCAACCGGTTCGAGCTCGAGGTCGACACCACCCACGCCTACGACGTCTGGCAGCGTGAGGTGGACGAGAACATGCAAAAGCGCGCTGAGGCAACAACATCCGGCTAGGCCGGATAGACAGCGGCGCCGGCTAGGCCGCGGTGCGCGGCCGGCCCAGCGGAAGGTGGACGACGGTCGCCACCTGAGCCGGCAGCGCTTCGGTGCGGGCCAGTAACTCGGCGCTCTCGGGCAGCTCGCGTGGGTTGAGCTGTCCGTCGGCGATGCGTTGCAGAACATCGTGGGCGTGTGCCAGCTGGTGGCGCTTGCGATACTGACCGCCGGGCAGCTTCACCCCCGCCCAAACCCCGTACTCCTCGCCGCCCTCGACGGCGGCGCGTGCGCAGTCGCGCTGTTGGGCCAGCGGGCACCGGCGCAGGCAGATCGTCCTGGCGCGGGTGGCGGATTGCTCGTAGACGCGGGCCTTGGCCGCGCCGTCGCTGGCGTCGTCGTCGGCGTAGCCAAACCAGAGATCAGGCTCGAGCGAGCAAGGGCGGTGGTTCATCGGAGCCTCCTTGGCGAGATTCAATGACGGAAGCGTATATGCCTCTCGCGTCGATGGCAAGAGAAACGTAGAAGAAAACGTATACGGTGACAGTGCTGTGTACGATCCGTATATGGCTGGGGGCCGACGGTGAGCCGAGAGGCGGCAGGCGCGGCGATCCGGACATTGCGTGAGGCTCGGGACTGGTCACTGGCCGATCTGGCCGCAGCCACCGGCGTGAGCATCATGGGCTTGAGCTTCCTCGAACGCGGAGTCCGTAAACCCCACAAAGGCACAGTTCAGAAGGTTGAAAATGGATTGGGCCTGCCGCCGGGGACCTACTCGCGGCTGGTCGTCGCCGACGATCCGGACGCTGAAATCGCCCAAATTCTGGCCACCTCGCCGACCGAGTCGGCCCAGCCGCGGGCCGCCGTCGGCATCGTCGTCAACCGTCACAGCGACGCCGATGTCCTCGAAGCGCACGCCGAAGCGCACCTGGATTCGCTCAACTCGTTGATAGCCCGGCTGCCAGCGGAGACGTCAAACGAATATGAAACGTATATTCAGTCTGTGATCGAGCAATGCGTGAAGGCGGAACTGCTGGCCGCCAACTCGTGGCGCGTCGCGGTCAACGCCGGCGCCGAATCAGCGGACCGCCTGATGACCCACCTCGAGTCGCTGGAGGCAATCCGGACTGGCCTGCTGGCCCGGATGCCCGGCAGCATCAGCGCCCGCTTCGACCAGGCCTGTGCCCGCTCGGATCTGCCGGAGGCGGTGATCGCGACCCTGCTGGGCGTCGGGGTTGACCAACTCTGGGACATCCGCAACCGCGGTGCCATTCCGCCGGGAGCGCTGCCGCGAGTACGAGCGTTCATCGAGGAGCAGTCGTGACGGCTCCCGAATTGGACATCCTGGGCCGCGCTCATGCGCTGTTCACCGGTCAGCGTGAAATGCCGCTGCTGGAGCCGACTTCCGCGCTACCGCCGGTGGTGACCGACGGATTGCCCACCGCCTACCGCCGTGCCGCCAACTGGCACGGCGACGAACTCGGTGCGGCCCGTCGCGTCGATGCCGAGCTGTCGGCGATCCTGGTGCGCGCGCAGCGCGACCATCGCGACGCACAGCAGCAGACCCGCGCCGTCCTGGAAGCCGCCCGCGCCGACGCCGAATCAGCCCCCGACAATCCCGTCGCTCAGCGCGAGCTGACGCGGCGTCGCGCCGCCCGGTTGCGGGCCCAGCACGCCCACGTCCTTGCCGCCCGCCGGCGGGCCCGCAGGCGTCTGGCGCTGCTGCGTGCGTTGCGGTATCGCCGCCGCCGGCTTCGGATGCCCGCGCCGAACTCGCGCGCGGCGCTGGCCGTGCGGGCCGCGTTGTCGCGGTTGGGCTGTCCCTACGTCTGGGGCGCGACCGGGCCGGATCGTTTCGACTGCTCGGGCCTGGTGAAGTGGGCGTATGCCCAGGCCGGGGTGCATCTGGACCGCACCACCTACGACCAGATCAACGACGGAGTGCCGGTGGCCCGCTCCGAGGTTCGGCCCGGCGATCTGGTGTTCCCGCACGCTGGGCATGTCCAGATGGCGATCGGCAACGGCATGGTGGTGGAGGCGCCGCACGCCGGAGCCAATGTGCAGATCAGCCGGATGGGCGCCAACGTGGCGATCCGCAGGCCGCTCTAGTGAGTTGTTCGGCGAATTCTCGCTGAGTACCGTCGACGCATGGCTGAGCACTTCGGGATGTCGGGGGTCGAGTCCGCCCGATCGGTGCTCGCCGCGCGTGACAGCGACCTCGCCGAAGCCGACGCCGAACTGGCCGAGGTCGTCACCAGTGCCCACGCCGCCGCCGCCGAGGCCATCCGCAAGCTCGACGCTGTCAGCGCCGAGATCGAAGCAGCGGTTGTCCAGCGGGCCGTGGCCGCGCCGTCCGAAGGACGTGAGTTCGCCCGGTTCCTGATCGCCAAGCAACACGAGATCAGTGACATTCTCACCACTGCACGTGCCGAAGCAGACGCCAAAGTGATTGTGCTGCAGCAGCTTCTCGACCGATACCGGGTGCCGTCCACACCCCAGTGAGCGGGTGAATTGTCTCCCCTCGATTAGCTGGATACAGTCGCCGGCATGAAAGGGCACCGGTGGCCAGCTACCAAGACTTGCTCGACGCGATAGCGCGCGTCGGCGCCGCCACCGGCGACAACCGGGCCTGGATGACAGGGTTGTCGGATGCCGACCTCGCGCTGGTCACCAGCCCGGTCAACGTCATCTCGCCGAACGCAATCGACAACGTGGTGGCCAAGATTCGCGCCCAACACCGCCAAGCGTTCGATCCGGTGCCAGGCCCCGCGGTCGCGGAGGGACGCGCGGCCGAGGCCATCCGCACCGCTGAAACCTCGCTGGCACAGCAGCATTCGGTCAGCGCTCAGCTCGACCTCCAGGTCATCACCGCGGTGCTCAACGCGCACAGCACGCATTCCGCAGGCCGGGAGGCGCTCGACGGTCTGCAGGACGATATCGAGACAGCGGTCGCCACTCGCACCGACCTCGACACCCCGGCGGGTGCCCGCGCCTTCCAGCGTTATCTGATCGCAAAGCTGCGCGATATCAAGACGGTGGTGGAAACCGCGGGCCTGGACGACACCTCCAAGGCATCGCTGGCCGCCGCCCTGGCGTCGCTCTACGTGGGCGCCACCCCGGACGCCACGGAAGACCGGGCACCAGAACCCAAGCCGGCTGCCGAGCATCAGCCCCCGCCCGCCGACAGCCCGGCCGTCACGACCGACCCATTCGACGATGGGCTGCTGCCCGACGACTTCGCCGACCTCCCACCGGACCCCAGCGCCGCCGGTCAACCGATGCCCGCACCGATGATGCCGCCGATGGCCGCGATGCCGCCGCCCGGCGGCGGGAGCGGTAGCCCGGCCGCGGGCGCGGCGCCAATGCCACCGACCCTCGAGAACCTGACGCCGCCGCGGATACCCACCGAGGACAGCCTTCTCGACGATCCGAAGCTCAACGAACCCCTCGATACCAACGCGGACGAACCGGGGACAGGGCAGGACGACGAGGTTGTGGGGGAGGAGCCCGCCGCGCCGACCTCGGACGACGCGACCATCGTGCATCTGCCCAACGGCGAAACGGTCACCGCGCCGACTCCTGCGCTGGCCGCAGCGATCACCGCTGCCGTCGCGGGCACGCCCATCCCGGAGGCCTTCCGCCAGCAGGACATCACGCTCCCGGCGCCGGGTACCGCCGTGCCGCATCCGATCGAACCCGCACGCGTGATCCCCGGCGATATCGGGATACTGACCGATCGACACGCGCTGGCGCTGGGCAACGGCAAGGCCGTGTTCAACAATCAGATCCAACCCATTGCCAGCGTCGCCGGGCCGAGCTTTCTAGGGTGGGAGCATCCGCCGGAACCGGGCAGCACCGCGAAAACCCAGAAAGCAGACCAACCGACTCCGACCCGGCCGGCGGTAACGGCCGGCCCGCTGATAGGAGAGTGACATGGCCGAGCGCATCCATGTGGTGCCCGACGAACTGCGCCGGGCGGCTGCCGACCACCAGGACACCGCCGAGCAGCTGAGCACGGTGCCGTCCCGGCACGCCGACATTCTGGCCAGCCTCGAATCGCTGGGCCCGATCTTCGGCGAGCTGCGGGACGCGGGCCGCGAACTGCTGGACCAGCGGCAAGCCTGCTACGAGCAGCAGGCCGCCGCGCACGCGGAGCTCGCCACCAACCTGCGCTACGCCGCCGACGTGTGGGAGCACCAGGACAGCACCGCCGCCGCGGAGCTCGGCCGGATCACCGAGGACGGTCCGTGACCGCACCGGATCCGGAGTTCGACGCCGTCCACCCCAGCGGGCACATCCTGTTCCGCTCGTGCCGGGGCGGATATCTACACAGCGTGGCGCTGGCCGAACCGGCGATGGACGCCGACGCGAGCACACTGGCTCAAGCGATCCTGCTGACCGCCGAGGTGTCCTATCTGAAGGCGTTGATGCAGGTTCGTGCCGAAATCGTGGCGGCAGGCCATACGCCGTCGGACGACATCGCGGGCAGCCGGGAACTCAAGCTCGCCACCGAGGCGCTGGCCCAGCATCGGCTGCGGCCTTCAGCGCCCTGATCCGACTACCGGTCAGCGTCGGGGGCGATGACCTCCGGTGGCGCAACAGGATTCGTGCCGAACAATTCTCGCGCCCGCACAAGCAGGGCGCGCACCTCGTCGAGTTGCTGCTGCAGCAGCGAGTCACCCATGGCCGGTACGTTATCCGCCCCGCCGGACGGGCACAATTCACCCAGCCGTGCCGGATGGGCACAATTCAGCTTCAAGCGCGCGGGATCTCGGCGTTGATGCGGTCGAGCAACTCGGTGTAGCGGCCGGCTTCGCGATGGCTGCCGGGCTTACCGCTGCTGATCAGCCCGACCGACAGCCGCCGTTCCGGATCCGCCCAAATCGCCACGTTGGTCAGTCCGGTGTGGCCGAACGCGGCGGGCGCGTTACGCCCGAACGGCCCAAACCTGGTGGATCCCAGCATGTAACCGGTACCCCAGCGGATCGGCGCCAGGCCGGTCGCGATATCCGGCCGCAGCCGCCGAGCCGGCGCCACCGCGGCCCGCAACGTCTCCTCCCGCATGATCCGCACCCCGTCGAGCTCACCACCGCGGCACAGGATCTCGGCGAATCGGGACAGTTCGTCGGCGGTCGAGATCGTGCTCGACGACGGGATGACGCCGGTGAGGAACAGTGGGGTGTTCGAGAACGGGATGATCTGCGTCGGTGTGCCGCCGACGGCGGTGCGGAACGCGGCGGCGAGCGGAGCCGGCAGCGGCTTTCCGGTCACGTGACTGGGGGCGACGAGGGGGACATCCTGTTCGGCCACACCGTAATTCGTCCACCGAAACCCCAACGGATCCAGGATCTCGTCGGCCAGGATGTCGCGGATGTTGCGCCCGGTGGCCGCCGAGACGATCTCGCGGACCAGCGGCCCCCAGGTCAGGCCGTGGTAGATGTGCATCAACCCGGGTCGGTGGATGGGCTTGAGTTCACCCAGCTTTTCGCGGGCGTAGTCACTCTCGTTCATCCGCTTGAGGTTTGGGCGCGGACCCGTCGCAAACGGCACCCCGGCGCTGTGGGTGATCACGTGGCGGATGGTGGTGCGGTCCTTGCCGTGGCTGGTGTAGTTCGGCAGGTAATCGCAGACCCGGTCGTCGAGCGAGAAGCGGCCCTGCTCGACGAGCATGTGCACCACTGTCGTGCTGATCGCCTTGGCCGCGGAGTACACGCAGAACGGGGTCGCGATGGTGACGGGCACCTTGTCGGCATCGGGCGGGTCGGCGGGCCCGTTGCCCCAGCCGTGCCCGATCGCACGGTTGAGCACCACTTTTCGGTTGTGCCGCAGGCACAGCTGGATCGCCGGGTGCAAGCCCGCCTCGTACCAATGCCGGACCGACTGCCAGATCCGCTCGGCGGTGACCGCCGAGAGGTCGCCGCGGTCCTCAGCGCCGATATCGGTGACGGCATCGAGGTCGGTCGGAACGGCAATGCGGCCCTCGCGGGCGGGGGAGTAGCTCACTCCAGCTGCCTGCGCAGCGTCGCGGCCAGATGATGGGTCAGGGGTTCGCCGACCGCGGCCATCGCCACGCGGTAGGTCAGTTGGTCGCCGGCGAGTTGAAAGGAACGGCTCAGGGCGGTAATGCTTTTCGCCGACCCGGTAAGTCCGATGGAGGTCGAGGCCACCTCGATGGACAGGCCGTCGCCGTCGACAACCAGCGTGCCCTCGTCGATCTCGGTGACACCGGTGGGGTGTGCCACGACCAATTCAATCCGGCCGGGCGCAGGCACCCGCAGGTAACCGGTCTCGGCGTGCAGGGGCCGCCCGTCGTCGGTGGCGCGCGTGCGTTGCGAGTAGGTCAGAAAGGGCTTGCCGACATGCCCGATCACGATCTCCTCGCGGTAACCGAACGAGGCGATGGTCGGGTACTCACCAGCGCCGGCCCCCGCCCAGGTGCCTATTAGGGGAGCGAGGACCGCGACGTCGGGATGCAGCTCGGGCACCAGCCCAGCCTACGACCCGCTCCGATCAGAGCGGACCGACGAGCTCGACCCAGTTGCCGTCGGGGTCGGCGACGAACATCCAGCCCATGCCGGGGACCGGTGCGAACTCGGCCAGCTCCTGCGCGATTTCGTATCCGGCGGCCTTCACCTGCTCGGCGGCCTTGGTCGTGCTGGCCACCACGACGGTGTAGTAGCGGATGCCTGCGGCGGCAGGACCGCCACCCGGTGTCGCCGGTGCGGCCGGCGGCTGGTCGAGGGTGATCAGCTTGAGGACGTTGTCACCGATCGCGTAGCGCTTCATCGTGCCGCCGGGGAAATCGAGATCGCCGGTGTAGGGCAGGCCGAGGAAGTTCTCGTAGAACTCGACCATCGCATCGAGGTTGGTGGTGACCAAACCGACTTCGATATTCTTTGCGAGTAGATCGATGGCCATGGGGTTCCTCCGCGCTGAGTTCGGCTGACGTCGGAAGAATAGCCGCGCGAGATCTACGTCCGGCGGGCTGGGGGCACCCCCCGCCGCAGGCCAGGGGGAGAGCGAAGCGACCCGGGGAACTCCTTCCGGCGGGCAGGAGCGAAGCGACCCGGGGAACTACTTCCGGCGGGCAGGAGCGAAGCGACCCGGGGAACTACATCGGTCCGGCGAGTTCCAGCCAGTTGCCGTCGGGGTCGGCGACGAACAGCCAGCCGATGCCAGGAAGCGCCGTGAACGGCGTGAGCGGCTCGACGATCTCGTATCCGGCGGCCGTCACCTGTTCGGCGACCTCCGTGATGTTCTTGACCACCAGGGAGAGGTACCGAACGCCGGTCTGCGCCCGCCCGCCGCCCGGCGTCACCTCCGCGGGAGGCGGCTGGTCGTAGGTCACCAGCTTGAGGGTGTTGTCCCCGATCAGATAGCGCTTCATCGTGCCGCCGGGGAAGTCGAGGTCGAGCTGGAACGGCAGGCCGAGGAAGTTCTCGTAGAACTCGACCATCCGATCCAGGTTCGTGGTGACCAGACCGATTTCCACACTGTGGGCGAGCAGCTCGATGGCCATGCGGTTCAGAGTATCGACGGGTGATTCACAGCAAACGTCACGCGGTCTCACCGATGGTGATCAGGTCCCAGACGCCCTTCGTCCACAGTGGTCGGTCGACCCGGCGTTGGTCGACGATGGTGAACCCGGCGTCGGTGAACAGGGTGCGCATCTCCTGCGCCGAGGGATTGTGCGCGGCGCTGGACAGCGAGCTGGTCAGCCGCCCGAGCAGCGGAAGCTGGGGCGGACTGATCGTCGCGACCGCTGCCAGACCGCCCGGGCGCAGCACGCGGTGGAACTCGCGCATCGCCTTCGGCTGGTCGAAGAAGTGGAACGCCGATGTCGAGACGACGGCATCCAGTGCCCCGTCGTCGAACGGCAGCTGTTCGGCTGGGCCCTTGCGCCAGTCCACCTGCGGTGAGCGGGCTCGGGCCTGGCGGAGCATGCCGTCGGACATGTCGACGCCGTAGATCTCGTCGGGCGCCAACTCGTCGGCGATGCGGGCGGCCAGAATGCCGGTCCCACAAGCGATATCCGCGATCCGGCGGGCGCCGTGGGCGCGCAGCTCGTCGATGACCTCGTCCTGGGCGGGGCGGTAGACCCACTGCTGGAGACTCGGATGGTCATAGAGCGGCGCTGCGATGGTCCAGAACCGCGTCACGACGTCGTTGAGATTGCGACCGTGTGTCGCCATGGCTGCCCACTTCCGATTGAACTGACCGATACCGGCCAGTCTAGGAAGCGGCGCGCAGACTACTTCGCCAGTGGCGGGGCGAGCTGCAGGTGCGTGTGCGGGCCACGGGCCAGCGCGGCCACCGCCGAGACGATATTGCCCGCGGTGGTGAACAGCTCCTCGGGATCGCAGACGCGAAGCACTCGGGCTACTTCCGGGCCGGGCACCAGCACCCAGTCGATTCCCCGCCGTGCGCAGCGAGTGTTGATGCTGTGCAGGGTCGAGTAGCCGTCGGTTGCGAAGAAGCTGAGCCGCGACAGATCCAGAACCAGCTGGTCGTAGTCGCCCAGGAGCTTCTCGACGTAGCTGAGCAGCTCACCGCAGTTCGCTGCGTCGATCTCGCCGACGGCGGCGACGAGAACGGTGGTTGCGCTGAGCTCTCTCGCCCGGAACAGCCCGTGATCTGTGCGGTCACGGCCCAACCGAGTAGCAGCCAGGGGTGCCGCGCTGGTGGCAACAGACATCACGCCTCCAAGTATTTGTGTTCCGCAATGCTGCCGGGGTGCAACGCTGAAGCTCGTGTCGAGACTTCGCTGCGAGAGTTCGTGGGCCCTCGCGCATTGGCATCTCCGGGCGGCTGTGAACTCAACCTGGTGGAAATGTACTACGGATTTCGTTGCCGGGCCATTAATTGTTTCTAATGCTCATAGCTGCACTTCAAGACCGATTCATGTGTCCCGGAAATGGGACGCGGATGTGCAGATTTGGCAAATATTTACGGCGCGAACAATTGATTCCGTAGGTTAACTATCGGGCGCCTTTGATGACAGTTTTGGAATTGTGTCTACCAACGCAGGAGACCGGGATTACCCTGGCTGTCGGCGCACCGTCGAGGAGGCACAGATGTACGACCTGACGATCACTGGTGGCACTGTCGTAGACGGCACGGGCGACAAGCCGTTCAGAGCCGATATCGGCATCAAAGACGGACGGGTCGTCGAAGTCCGGCGCCGCGACGGCGACGACGGCGGGCTTGCTGGCGAGTCGGCCGAGAGCATCGACGCCACCGGCAAGATCGTGACCCCGGGTTTCGTTGACATCCACACCCATTACGACGGCCAGATCAGCTGGGACGGCCTGCTCGAACCGAGCAGCCAGCACGGCGTCACCACCGTGGTCAGCGGCAACTGCGGTGTGGGGTTCGCCCCCGTGCAGCCCGGGCGTGAGCAGTGGCTCATCGAGCTGATGGAGGGTGTCGAGGACATCCCGGGTACGGCCCTGACCGAAGGCATCAAGTGGGGCTGGGAGAGCTTCCCGGAGTACCTGGACGCCGTCGAAAAGCAATCGCTTGCAGTCGATTTCGGCACCCAGATCGCCCACGGGGCGGTCCGCGGGTACGCGATGGGAGATCGCGGCGCCCGCAACGAGGCCGCCAGTGAGGACGATATCGCCGCCATGGCGCGCATCGTCCAGGAGGCCATCGAGGCCGGGGCACTGGGCTTTTCGACCTCCCGGACCGAGGCGCACCGCGCGATCGACGGCGAACCGGTGCCCGGCACATACGCCGCCGAGGACGAACTGTTCGCACTCGGCCGGGCGATGGCCCGCGGCGGGCAGGCCGTCTTCGAGGTGGCCCCGGCCGGGACCGCGGGCGAGAGCCTCGACGGACCGATGCGCGAACTGGACTGGATGGTGCGCCTGGCGGCCGAGATCGACCGGCCGCTGTCCTTTGCGATGGTGCAGACCCAGTCCGCCCCGGATCTGTGGAAAAAGCAGCTCGACATCGCGGGCCGAGCCCTGGACGACGGAATCCGCGTCCACCCCCAGTTCGCCGCCCGCCCGTTCGGCATGCTGTTCGGGTTCGAGGGCTACCACGCCTTCACGCACCGGCCGGCATTCCGGAAGTTGAAGGCCGAGCTGAGCCCTGCGGATCTGCGTGCCCGGCTCGCCGACCCGGCGGTTCGCGCCGCGATCTTGGCCGACATCGATCTGCCGCCGCAGCCGCTACCGCTGTTCGATGCGCTCTACGCGATGATCCAGCACAGCCCCGACAGCATTTACGCCATCGGTGACCCGCCGGACTACGAGCCGACCCCGGATCGGACCGTCGGCGCGATCGCGCGTGCCCGCGGTGAGGATCCACTGGCCACGATGTACGACCTCATGCTGGAGTCCGACGGCACAGCGATGCTGATGATGCCGTTCTTCAACTACGTCGAGGGCAACCACGACGCGATCCACGAGATGATGACGCACCGCGCGGCCGTGTCCGGGCTGTCCGACGGCGGGGCGCACTGCGGCCTGATCTGCGACGCGTCGTATCCGACGTTCATGCTGACGCACTGGGCCCGCGACCGCAGGCGCGGACCGAAGTTCCCGATCGAGTACGTGGTGCGCAAGCAGACTCTCGACACCGCCACCCTGTTCGGCCTGACCGACAGGGGAGTCCTCAGCGTCGGCAAGAAGGCTGACGTCAACGTCATCGACCTCGATGCGCTGACCCTGGGTGTGCCGCGCATGGCCTATGACCTGCCGGCCGGCGGGAACAGGCTGATGCAGGGTGCGAGCGGTTACGACGCGACCGTTGTCAGCGGTGTCGTCACCCGCCGCCGTGGCGCGGACACCGGGGCTCGGCCGGGCAAAGTACTGCGCGGCGTGCGCTGAGCGCTGTGCCGCTTGCGCGGCACAGTATCTTCGGTGGCAAGACCATGAGCATCCCGTACACACCGCAAACGCCGGCAGGCACACCGACCTGCTACCGCCATCCCGATCGCCCGACCTACGTGTCGTGCGCGCGCTGTCAGCGACCCGTCTGCCCCGACTGCATGCGCAGCGCCGCCGTCGGCCACCAGTGCGTCGACTGTGTGGCCGCCAGCGCGAACGCGGTACCCCAGGCGCGAACCGCGGCCGGCGGGGTATTGCGCGCCGGCCAGCCGGTGGTCACCTACGCACTGATCGTCGTCAACGTGGTGATGCTCGTGCTGCAGATGACCTCAAAGAATCTGGAACGCGAACTCGTGCTGTGGGCCCCCGGGGTCGCCGGCGGCGAGTACTACCGGCTGATCACCTCGGCGTTCCTGCACTACGGCGTGCTGCATTTGCTGTTCAACATGTGGGCGCTGTACGTCATCGGCCCGTCGCTGGAGGCCTGGCTGGGCCGGTTGCGATTTGGTGCGCTCTATGGGCTCAGTGCGCTGGGTGGGTCGGTGCTGGTGTATCTGCTGGCCCCGATCGGCGCCGCGACGGCGGGCGCGTCGGGGGCCGTGTTCGGTCTCTTCGGTGCGACGTTCGTGCTGGCCAAGCGGCTCAATCTCGATATGAAGTGGCTGGTTGCGATCATCGCCGCCAACCTGATCCTGACGTTCACCGTGCCGACGATCAGCTGGCAGGGCCATATCGGTGGCCTGGTCACCGGGGCGGGGATCGCCGCACTTTTCCTCTACACCCCTCGCGAACGCCACCGCAATCTGGTGCAGGGCGCGGTGTGTGCGGCCGTACTGGTGGTGTTCGCGGCGCTGATCTACTGGCGCACAGCCGAGTTGATAGGCCAGTACGGGGCGCTCATCACCGGCTAGTCGAGACAGTCGGCCCTAGAGCCGGGTCAGCCAGAACGGGTAGGTGAATGTGCCGCCGGGCGCGCCGTCGCAGCCTGCGTCGAATGACGACTGCATCGTGCCCGACAGGGTTTTGGCATCCCAGGTGAAGACGTCGCGGGTCGGGATGACCGGGCCGTAGTAGATGTCGCCGCAGCGCAGGCCGTCGGGGTTGTCGACGGTCATCGTGTACTGCCCGTTGTTCAGCGTCGCAATGCCGTACCAGGGATAGGCCTTGGCGATCGGCATCGGATTGGCCGAGACCCGCACACAGGTCGGCGAGAACACGATCTCTCCCGGACAGGGGTTGGCCGCCCAGGCCCAGGTATGGAAGTCGCGCCGGTCCGGGATGATGAAGTTGTAGTTGCCCGGCCACAATTCCGCGGATGCGGGCGGGGCCAATGTCATCGCCGCCGCCGCGAGCGCAACGCCTATCGCCAACGTCCTCATGGGCGGGCTCCCTTCTCCGACTTTCACGGCGGTCCGACCATGAAATCTAAGCGGTGTGGTCACCTGAATCGAGCGGAATGTCCAATGTCACGACTGACCAGGAGGACGTCGAGGGTGCGCGGCCCGTGCACACCCTCGACGCGGTTGAGTTCGATATCGCTCGTGGCGCTCGGCCCGGAGATGAACGTCAGCGGGCGGCGCGGGTCGAGGGCGGCGAATGCCTGGGGGACGGTGTCGACGATCTGGTCGGTGAACACCACGCAGATGTGGTGGTCGGGGATCAGGGTCAGCGCGCGCCGGCCTTGCGTCGGTCCGGCGTCGAGGACGATGGTGCCGGTGGCCGCTATGCCTAGCGTGCAGCCGGTGACGACGGCGTCGGTCTGGTCGAGTTCGGTTACAGCCAAGGGATTTTCGGGATCGTCGGCGACGGTGTGGATTCCCATCACCCAGTCAGCGGGCAGGCGGGCCGGGATCGCCACCCGGGCGTCCGGCCCGAGCAGGGCGGCGATGGTGCCGGCGATCGCGGTGGCGTCGACACGCAGCACCTGCGCGCGGTATTCGGCCACCATCTCCGCGAAGCGGTCGGGGTCACCGGGCCCGCGGGCAGGTTGCCGCTCGTAGTCGCGGGGCACCTGCACGGGTTCGGGCGGGCCGGCCGCGAGCGCGCCCCGGATGCGGTCGAGGACGATGCGGCGAGTCTCAGTCATCGGGACGCCTCGCCATGGGTGCGTGCCCACCACTGCCGAAAGGTCTCCGCGGGCGGGGCGGGGATGTCGCGGCTGGAGGTCCATCGGGATGCGGGCCAGGGCAGCGCGGTGATCCGGTGGTCGGCGCCGGCCAGCAGTCGTCCGGCCGCCAGCAGTTTCTCGGCGGCGGCGAACCTCGTCGGCGAGGCCATCGCCCATGCCGCGGCCCGCATCGCCAAGTCCTGTGCCGGAGCCCGGTGATCGTCGACCTGGGCGGCACGCAGATGCACCAGGATCGACGGGATATCGATGCGAACCGGGCAGGCGTCAAAGCATGCACCGCACAGTGACGAGGCGTACGGCAGAGAGGCGTTGGGGTCGTCATGCCCACGCGTCCCGGTGAGCTGGGGACTCAGAATCGCACCGATCGGGCCGGGATAGACCGAGCCGTACGCATGCCCACCGGTGCGCTCATAGACCGGGCAGACGTTCAGGCAGGCGCTGCAGCGGATGCAGTGCAGGGCGGCGCGGCCGACCGGATCGCCGAGCACCGCGGTGCGGCCGTTGTCCAGCAGCACGAGATGGAATTCCTGCGGTCCGTCGCCGGGATGCACGCCGGTCCACATCGAGGTGTAGGGGTTCATCCGTTCGGCGGTCGACGAGCGCGGCAGCAGCTGCATGAACACCTCGAGATCGCTGAACCGCGGCACCACCTTCTCGATGCCCATCACCGTGATCAGGGTCTGCGGCAAGGTGATACACATCCGGCCGTTGCCCTCGGATTCGACAACGGCCAGCGTTCCCGTCTCGGCGATACCGAAGTTGGCACCACTGACAGCAACCCTGGCGGACAAGAACTTTCGGCGCAGATGCGCCCGGGCCGCCATCGCAAGCACCCGCGGCTCGTCGGTCAGCTCGCCAGCATCCGGCATCTCGCGCAAGAAGATCTCACGGATCTCGGCGCGGTTGCGGTGGATCGCCGGAACCAGGATATGGCTGGGTTTGTCGTGTCCGAGTTGGACGATCAGCTCGGCAAGGTCCGTTTCGATCGCCGCGATGCCCTCGGCCTCCAGGTGCTCGTTGAGGCCGATCTCCTGGGTGGCCATCGACTTGACCTTGACGACTTCGTCGGCACCGGTGTCCCGGATCAAGCCGGCGACAATCAGGTTGGCTTCTCCTGCGTCACGCGCCCAGTGCACCACCCCACCGCGGGCCACCACATTGGCTTCGAGCTCTTCGAGCAACTCGGGTAGCCGGGCCATGACATCTTGTTTGAGCGCACTGCCTGCAGCGCGCAACTGCTCCCAGTCCGGGCATTCAGCCACCGCCGCAAGGCGTTTGGTGCGGATCGTGTGGGTGGCGTGTCCGACGTTGCGGCGCATCTGGGTGTTGGCCAGCTCGCGGCGCGCCGCCTCCGGAAACGGTTGTGTGCCACGCAGATTGCCGGTACCGGGCACGCCGAGGAAGACCATCAGTCGGCCTCCGTGGAGGCGAGGATCTCGGCGAGATGCACGGTGCGCACCGACGAGCGCAGGCGGCTCAGCCCGCCACCGATATGCATCAGGCACGAACTGTCACCGGCGGTGCACACTTCGGCGCGCGAGGCGATCACCGCCGACATCTTGTCCGCCAGCATCGCGGTGGAGGTGTCGGCGTTCTTGATCGCGAAGGTGCCGCCGAAGCCGCAGCAGGTGTCCGCCTCGATCAGCTCCACCAGGGTCAGCCCCCGCACGTGGCGCAGGAGTTGGAGCGGCTTGTCGCCGACGCGCAACAGCCGCAGCGAATGGCAGGTGGGGTGATAGGTGACCCGGTGCGGGTAGTACGCCCCCACATCCGTCACGCCGAGAACGTCGACTAAGAATTCGGACAGCTCATAGGTCCGCGCCGCGAGCGTCTCGGCCCGCAGCGCCAGTGCCTCGTCACCGGCGCGGCGGGCCACCATCGCGTGCTGGTGCCGAACGGAGCCGACGCACGAACCGGACGGCGCCACCACGGCGTCGCAACCGCTGCGCTCGAACACCTCGACGTGGTGGCGCACCAAGTCGGTGGCCTGCCCGAGATAGCCGGTGTTGACGTGCATCTGGCCGCAGCAGGTCTGCCCGTTCGGGAAGACCACCTCGTGCCCCAGCCGCTCGAGCAACTCGACAGTCGCGATCGCGGCCGCAGGAAACATCGCGCCGGCCAGACAGGTCGCGAATAGGGCGATACGCATCCGCTCCACCGTACGTCGGCACCGCGTCCTGACAGCTACCATTGGCCTCCACGTCGCCGGGGATCGACGCCGGGCGGACCGATAAGAGGGGTGACCGGTGAGCACAGACGCTGCGGTTCCGGTGCATTCGGTCGCGAGCAAGGCCCGAACCGGGGTGATCGTCGGTGCGCTCGGAGTGGTGTTCGGCGACATCGGTACCAGCCCGATCTACACCATCCAGACGCTGTTCAACCCCGGTGACCCGCACCCGGTGCCGATCAGCTCCGCCAACGTCTACGGCGTCGTGTCGCTGATCTTCTGGTCGGTGATGATCATCGTCACTCTGACCTACGTCACGCTGGTCATGCATGCCGACAACGAGGGTGAGGGTGGCGTGATGGCTCTCATCACGTTGGTGCGCAGGCTGGGAAGCAGGTCCAGCCCGCGGGTCATCAGCGCCCTGTCTGCGCTCGGAATCCTCGGTGCTGCACTGTTTTTCGGTGACAGCATGATCACCCCCGCGATCTCGGTGCTCTCCGCGGTGGAAGGCCTGAAGCTCGTCGATCCGTCGCTGTCGGAGTGGGTGGTGCCGATCACCGCCGTCATCATCGTCGGGCTGTTCGCCGTGCAAAAACGCGGTACCGCCGCGGTGGGCAAATTCTTCGGACCGGTGATGATCGTGTGGTTCATCGTGATCGCCGCGTGCGGGGTGCGCGGGATCGCCGGCCATCCGCAGATCCTGAAGGCGTTGTCGCCGACGTACGCGCTCGAGTTCATCTTCAGCCACTTCCACATCGCGTTCTTCGCGCTCGCCGCCGTCGTCTTGTCGGTCACCGGTGCCGAAGCGCTCTACGCCGACATGGGGCACTTCGGCCGCAAGGCCATCACCTGGGGTTGGCTCGGCCTTGTGCTGCCCGCGCTGGTGCTCAACTACCTCGGCCAGGGCGCTCTGCTGGTGGGCAACCAGAGCGTGGTGAACGCGCCGTTCTTCCTGCTGGTGCCCAGCGGCTGGGAGCTTCCGATGGCGATCCTGGCCACCGCGGCGACGGTGATCGCCTCCCAGGCGGTGATCACCGGGGCGTACTCGGTGGCTTCGCAGGCGGCCCAGCTCGGATACCTTCCGCGGTTGCGGATTGCGCACACCTCGGCGTCGTCGATCGGGCAGATCTACGTCCCGTGGATCAACGGCATTCTGATGGTGGCAGTGCTCATCCTGGTGTTCGCCTTCCGTAGCTCGGCGGCGCTGGGTTACGCCTACGGAATGGCGGTCACCGGCACGATCACGATCACCACCCTGCTGTTCCTCTACATCGCGCACACCCGCTGGAGGTGGCCGCTGTGGTGGGTGATCGTCGGCGGCGGTGCACTGCTGACCGTGGACCTGATGTTCCTGGCCGCCAACCTGACCAAGCTCGTCCACGGTGCGTGGTTGCCGTTGCTGATCGGGGTGGTGACCTTCACCGTCCTGATCACCTGGCAGCGGGGCAGCGCGGTCGTCTCGCAGGCCCGGGAAAAGGCCGAGGGTCCGCTGCAGCCGTTCATCGACGAGATCAACACCCACACGCCGCCGTATCCGCGGGTTCCCGGCACGGCGGTGTTCCTCAACCGCGAGGACGAGACGGCGCCGCTGTCGATGCGGGCCAACGTCAACTACAACCACGTCGTCCACGACCGGGTGATCATCCTGTCGATCGTGGTGCCGCCGGTACCCCGCGTGCCCGACGAGGAGCGCATCAGCGTCGACGACCTCGGCGACCCCGATGACGGGATCTGGTACGTGAAAGCCCAATTCGGCTACATGGAGCGGGTGGACGTCCCCAGCGCGTTGCGGACGGTGGACCCGGCGCTGATCGGTGGCTCGATCGACTGCACGCGCGCGTCGTATTTCCTGTCCAAGATCGAGCCCGTCCTGGGAAAGCAGCCGACGATGGCACCCTGGCGCAAGCGGCTCTTCATCGCGACGTCGTTCCTGGCGGCAGACTCGGTCGGGTATTTCGGGCTGCCCGGTGATCAGACGGTCCTGATCGGATCGCGAATCGAGGTTTGAGGTCTGGCCGGCGAGCTACGGTTGGCCCATGACCGACTCCACCACGGTTGCGATCGTCGGCGGCGGCCCCGCCGGCATGGTGCTCGGCCTGCTCCTGGCCAGGGCGGGTATCGAGGTCACGGTACTCGAGAAGCACGCCGACTTCCTGCGTGACTTCCGTGGTGACACAGTGCATCCCACGACCTTGCGGCTGCTCGACGAACTGGGTCTGGGCGACCGGTTCGCCGCCCTGCCGCAGAGCAAGGTCGACCACGCCGAGATCACCGTCGACGGACAGTCCCTGACCATGGTGGACTTCCGCCGGCTGCGCCAACCGCACCCGTACGTCGCGATGGTGCCCCAGTGGGATCTGCTGAACCTGCTGGCCGAGGCCGGCCAAGCTGAGCCGACGTACACACTGCGGATGTGCCATGAGGTGACCGGGTTGCTGCGCAGCGGCGGGCGGACGACCGGGGTCACCTACATCTCGCCGGACGGAGACGGCGAGCTGCGGGCCGATCTCACGGTGGCCTGCGACGGCCGATGGTCGATCGTGCGGCAGAGCGCCGGACTGACCGCGAAGGAATTTCCGGTGCCGTTCGACGTGTGGTGGTTTCGGCTCCCTCGGGAGGCGGGCGGGCAATACACCCTGATTCCCCGAATCGCGGCCGGCCGGATGTTGATCATGATTCCACGCGAGGGCTACTTCCAGATCGCCTACCTTATCCCGAAAGGCATCGACGGCCAGCTTCGGGCGCGCGGCCTCGATGCCCTCAAAGCCGAACTCGCCGAACTGATTCCGGAAGCTGACGTCGACAGCCTGACGTCGTTCGATGACGTCAAGTTCCTCGACGTCAAGCTGAATCGGCTCAAACGTTGGCACACCGACGGGGTGCTGTGCATCGGCGACGCCGCCCACGCCATGTCCCCGGTCGGTGGGGTGGGTATCAACGTGGCCGTGCAGGATGCGGTCGGTGCCGCGAGGCTGCTGGCCGGCCCGCTGCGCCGCGGCGGCGTCACTGACCGGGAACTGGCGGCGGTGCGCAGCCGCCGGCTGCCGCCGGCCGCGATCACTCAGGCTGTGCAGCGGGTGCTGCACAGCCAACTGGTGGCGCCGATCCTCCAGGGGCGAAGCGGCAACCCGCCTGCGGCGGCGGTCGGGTTGATTCGTCGGCTGCCATGGCTTTCGGTGATCCCGGCCTACCTCGTCGGGGTCGGCGTGCGGCCCGAGCACGCGCCCGACTTCGCCAGGCGCTAGAGCCGGTCCTCCAGCAGGTCGACCGCACCGAGGTCCTCGATTGCGGTCGTGGTCAGAATCATTGCCGCACGCGCGATCTCGATCGGCTGCCACTGCGATCCCACCGCCGCGGTCGACACCGCGGCGATCCAGGAATACACCGAGAACAACCGGTACTGGTCGGCGGCGGTGCGTTCGTCGAGTGCGACGCCGTGTCCTGCCAGCGCGGCTCGGTAGCGCGCCAACAGGGCATCCTGTTCGGCTCGACGCGCTGAAGTCGGCAACGAATTGCACAGGAAGTACGCGACATCGCGCATGCCGGGACCGCGGCCGACCACTGCCCAGTCGTAGAAGCCGGTGCGGCCGTCGTCGACGAACAGGTTGCCGCTGTGGGTGTCGCCGTGGATCAGCGTCAGCTCGCCCTCGCCGAACAATCCGACGATGTCACCCGAGCGGTCGATGTAGAGCTGTGCCAAGCGCCGGAACGCCGGCCCCATCTCCTCGCCGAACTGGTCGAGCGCCAGACGGATGAAGTGCGTGCGCCGGGCCGCGGTCTTGGGATCGTCCGGCTTGCGCCGCATGCCTTCCGGTGTTGCCAGCCAGGGGATTTCGCGACCCAGGTAGGTCGCATGCAAGAGCGCCAGCTCCGTCATCGCTGAGCGGGCGACGTCGACGATGCCGTCGTAGCCCGGACTGGGGAACTGGCATCCGGACGCGTCCAGGTCCTCGAGAATCATGACGAACGAGCTGTCGGCCTCATCGTGCGCGGAATGCCAGACCCGTGGAATCCGCACCGGCAGTTCATGTCCGAGGTTCGCGTACAGGCGTGCCTCGGCGACACCGAGCCCGACCTGCCGCAGGAAGGTCTGTTGCTCGGGAGTGAAGGGCTGCAATTTGACGAACAGTGTCTGCGGCAGGGAGTCGCTCTGTAACCGGACCCGGGCCCGGCCGGTGGTACCGGAATGGGCGTCGAGCACCTCGACCGCGGTCACCGATTCACCCAGCGCCTGACTGAACCAGGACGGCGTCAGATCGTCGATCCCGGCGGGGATGTTGAGGGCAGCAGTGCTCATCGGGAGAAAGTTAGCGCATCGAACCCGGATCGGACAATGTCCGGCTATTGTCCGATCTGTGGGACGAGGGCGCGGAGCAGATATTGCTCGACGAAGCGGCGTTTGGCGTCCTCGGGACGTTGCCGCCAGGCGGGTGCAACCAGGAACAGCGACGTGGTGTGCAGCCAGCGAGCGGTCTCGCGCGGATCGAGGTCGGCGTGGAGTTGCCCGTTGGCCTGCCACCTCTCGAACAGCGGGCCGTAGTGCCGCAGGATCACATCCACGATCTGCTCCGAGCCGATCTCGAGTGCGGTCGTCAACGCCGTGCTCTCGCTGGACATCAGCGCTTCGTTCAGTTGGTCGCCGACCACTGACTGCACCGGAGCCAGTACCAACTCCTGGAGCGAGTGCGGTGCGTCTTCGGGATGTCGTAGGGCCCCGACGTGGTCGGCCAACGCGTTGTCGATCCGCTGCAGCAGCAGTGCCAGCAGGAGATCGTCGCGCGACGCGAAGTAGCGATACACCGTGGACCGGACCACGCCTGCCTCTTCGGCAACCTCGGCCATCCGGATCTGAGTGTTGCCACGGCGCACGATGCAGCGGCTCGCGGACTCGAGTAGCCGATGGCGGGCCTCGGCGTCGTCGAGCAGCGCCTGGTCGCTACCCCACCGACGAGTCATTGTGCCCATCCGCCAGATGGTACGGCCCGGCGCAAGGAAGGTAAATCAATGGCAATCAAGGACATCGGCCCGCTGCTGGGAGCCGACGAGGGACTCAACCACCAGATCGTCGACACCTTCGCCACACTGTCACAAGCCGACTTGGCCTGGACCGAGAAGATCTGGGCGTCGATCGCCTGCACCGACGGTTCGCTGCAACTGGACTTCGGGCTCGGCAAGTATCAGAACCGCGGCATCATCGACGGCTTCGCCGGGATCTCCCGCGGGCGCGAGCAGTGGACGGTGCGCGGCAGTCGCGAATTACGTTCCGCCCCAGAAGCACTCAGCGTCGGCCCGATTCACCTCAAAATCGTCGAGCCGTTGCGCCAGATGCGCTTTCGGCTCGAACCCAACGATGTGCAACCGATCTCCTTCGACGTGGTGCTCTCCGGCGTTACGCCACCGTTCTTCGAGGAACGCAACCTGGTGCGCAACCGCAACACCGGCCGAGTCGACGTCGACGTCATCCGCTACCACCAGGGCGGCTGGGCGACGGGCACTGTGACCGTCGACGGCGTGACCCACGAGATCAGGCCCGACGAGTGGTTCGGCATGCGCGATCATTCCTGGGGAGTGCGCCAGGCGATCGGCGCGCCGCCGGAGGATCTGATCCCGGCAGCCAAGGCGCCCGCCGGTATGCGGGGCGGGATGAAATGGTCACCGGCGTTCTTCCTGCGCCCGGACGGAAGCTACTACGAGACCGCGATTTTCATCGTCGAAGGGCCGTGGGAGTACAGCTCGGCCTACCTCAACGACGCCGACGGGACGCAGGCGCGAGTGCGACGGGTCACGTCGAAGATCAACTACGACACCAGGACTCGGTTCGTGAAAGGCGGCGAACTGGTCATGCTCCTGGAATCCGGCGAGGAGCGTGTCATCGAGGTCGAGGCGCTCGGTGAGTCGGGCTTCTTCCTCAAGACCGGCGGGTACGGACCCTGGAAGGACCACAAGCACGGCTCGTGGAAGGGACCGTTGCACCTCGACGGCGAATACCTCGCCGACTGCTGGTCCGACGAGAATCTGCGCCTACTAGGCCAATTCCGAGATACTCCGATCCGGGTGCGCGACGGTGATGCCGTCGGCTACGGAATCATGGAAAGCCTCATCGGCGGGGTATGGCCCGAATTGGGCCTGACCGCCGAATCCGATCACAAGGTCTCGTACAACTGATGGCGGACATCCCTGACCTGGCCGAGCGGCTCACCTCGTGGCTGCGGACGCAGATCCCTGACGCGAGCGATGTCGCGGTCGAAGGCCTCGACCGGGTCGACTTCGGACACTCGGCCGAGATGCTGACCTTCACGATCGTCGCGCAGGAGCGCACCGACGTCGTGCTGCGGCTGCGCCCGCGGCCACCGGCGCTGCTGGAACCCTACGACCTGCCGCGGCAGTTCAGGATCCTGACCGCGCTGCGGGACAACGCGGTCCGCTCCCCAAATGTGTTGTGGCTGGAGGAGTCCGGCGATGTACTCGGCCGCCCCTTCCTAGTGATGGAGCGGGTGCCCGGCGACGTCTACGAGATGCAGGCCCCCGAGGGCGCCACCGACGCCGGGATTCGGCGGATGTGTGAAGGCATGGCCGAGCAACTCGCCGCCGTGCACACCGTCGATCTGACGGGGCTCGACTGGCTCGGCGACGGGCGCGATCACCTCGACCGCGAGATCGCGCACTGGGCCGACGAGATGCATCGAGTGCAGCAGGGTCCGCTGCCCGCACTGGAGCGCCTGCTCGCGGAGTTGCGGGCCGGCAAGCCCGAGCAGTACGCAGGCGTCACCTTGGTGCACGGGGACGCGAAGCCCGGCAACTTCGCCTTCGTCGGCGACGAGGTCAGTGCGGTGTTCGACTGGGAGCTGACCGGTGTCGGCGACCCGCTGACCGATCTGGGCTGGATGGAGCTGCTGTGGATGCAGCCGGTGGGGATCACCAGTCATCCCGCGGCGCCGAGCTTCGACGAGTTCCTCGCCCACTATCAGGCGGCCAGCGGGATCACGCCGTGCAACCGGTCGTGGTACCGCGCGCTGAACGCCTTCAAGATGGCGGTGATCTGCCTGATCGGGTCGATGCTGTACGACAGCGGTGCCAGCGACGACGAGCGATTCGTGTTGAACGCACACGGCGTCTCGCTGCTCACGCAGCTCGGCCTTGCCGATCTGGGCGTCACCGACACGGTCGACGACGGTCCGGTACTTCCTAGCCGCCGAGCCTAGGCGTCGGCGCTGCGGTCAGCGCGCCGACTCTGCGTTCACGGCGAGGAAATCCAAAAAAACCCGCAGCTGACGCGGACTCGATTGCGTCACCGCAGACTCGATGAATCTCGCCCCCGACGCACACTCGAGTACGTCAGTGCTCACGCGATTAGCCGCCGACCATGATCAGGCCGCCGTCGACCGCGAGCAGCTGACCGGTGATGAAGTGCGAACCCTCACCGGCCAGGAAGACCAGCACCGGGCCGAGGTCGCGGTCGGGGTCGCCGAGCGCCCCGCCCAGCGGGATGGTGGCCTTGATCTGCTGATCGATGAACGGCGCCGCGTCGGGCCCGAGGAATTCGCGCAGCCGGTCGGCACCCCGGGTCTGCATTGCCGGCGCCAGCGCATTGACCGTCACGTTGTCGGACGCCCACGCCTTGGCCGCCGAGCGGGTCCAGGCCTGCACCGCTCCCTTGGTCGCGGCGTACACCGCAGAGATCGGACTGCCCATCACCGCCTCGGCCGAACCGAAGTTGATGATGCGGCCACCGGACTTGCGCATCACCGCGTGCGCGGCCTGGTTGGTCAGGATCGTCGCCTTGATGTTGGTGGCGAGCAGGAAATCGATATCGTCGGCGCTGATGCTGCCCGGGACGCCCTGCTGCCATAGCCCGGCCGCGTTGACCAGGACGTCCAGCCCGCCCATCGCAGCCACCGCGGTGTCGATCATCGCCTCGACCGACGCCTGATCTCTGGCGTCGCACTGCACCCAGGTCGCTTCGGATTCGCCGGTCGGCTCGGTCTGGTGATAGGTCGCGACGACCTGTGCGCCTGCGGCAGACAGTGCGCGGACCGCCGCGGCGCCGAGACCGCTGGCCGCACCGGTGACCACCGCGCGGCGTCCTTGCAGGGGCTGGCTCATGACAGTCACGCTAGGGTGCGCTACCAGCAGTGTCAACCGTCGAATATTCGAAAAGTATTGTGCGCGAGCCAGGCTCAGAGCTGGGGGAGCACCTCGCCGGCAAGCAGCTCGAGGGTGGCGTCCGATGCGCGATCGTGCGTGAACAACACCACCTGCCCGAAGCCCATCTCGCACAGCTGGCCGAGCCGGTCGACGATCGCGCCCGGCGTACCGATGAGTCCACCGTCGTGCAGACCGAATCCCTCTCCACCGAAGCGCTTTTCGGCGATCCGAGCGACCTCCACAAGGGCCCCGTCGTCCGGGGCGATTGCCAGCACAGCCTCCACCGACATCACGATCGTCGCCGGATCACGACCGATGTCGTCGCACAGCCCGCGCAGCACGGCCAGCTTGTGCTCCATCTCGCCGAGTGCGTAGGTGGGCACATTCCAGACGTCGGCGTAGCGGGCCACCAACGGCAGGGTGTACTTCTCGCCGGAGCCGCCGACCACGATGGGCGGGCGAGGCGCCTGGACGGGCCCGGGTTTGATCGGCATATCGCGAACCGTGTAATGCGTTCCGGTGAAATCGATCCGCTGTTCGGCGAACGCCAGGGTGAGGATCTCCAGTGTTTCCCGCAGACGCTCGGAGCGCTGGGCGAACGATCCCCAGTCCAGGCCGAGGCGGTGGTGCTCGTCCTCGATGGAACCGCTGCCGATGCCCAGTTCCAGGCGGCCACCGGAAATCTGATCCAGCGTGGTGGCCATCTTGGCCAGCACGGCCGGGTGACGGAATTGGTTGCACAGCACCATATGTCCGACGCGCAGCCGCTCGGTTCGGCTCAGCAGCGCGGTGGCAAGGGTCCACGCCTCCAGCGAATCGATCTCGGGCACACCGGGGCCGTACATGTGGTCGTAGAGCCACAACGATCCGATGCCGAGTTCCTCGCAGCGGTGCGCACGGTGCAGTACCTCGGCGAACGTGAAGCCCATCTGCGGGACGTAGATCCCGATGTCCAGGGATGCGGTCACTGCTTGATGCCGACGGCGTGGCGGAGCTGGGCCAGGAACTGGTCGGCGTCGTCACTGCGGACCACGTAGTGCGACACCGCGATACGAATTGCGGTGGCCGCCTTGAGCCCGGCGTTCGGCCCGCTCAGCAGCCGCTGCAGCCGGGTCCGCATCACCGGCAGGATCCGGGACAGTTGGAGGACCACCACCTCGGGTTCGACGTCGATGAGCCGCACCCCGGAGTACGTCTGCTGATAGGCGACGATGAACTGCAGCGCCGCGTCCAGCTTGTCGGTCCCGCGTAGCCCGGCGGTGGCGCGGCTGATACCGGTGTCGAACATCTCCCGCTCGTAGACGCCGAACGCGTCGAGCAACTCAGTTTTGGAGGCGAACCACCGGTACAGCGTGGGCCGGGAGACACCCGCCTGCAGGGCGACCTCGGACAGGCTGAGCTTGGTCTGACCGCTGCGGGCGAGCACCTCGGCGGTGGCGTTGAGGATGCGCCTCCGCGAGGACGACTCGTCCTCGTCGGGTATCGCGGTGCTTCCTGCCGGCGCCTGGCTCACGTGTACAGGATTACAGGTCGAGGGCTATGTGTCACGTGCGTTCACACATCCGAGACCGAAAACACTGTCTTTACAAATACTGGGCAAAGTGTCACGCTGGGCACGTGTCCGGGGACCTACGTGACTACAGCCATCACGACATCACCTCGCGGCGATTCTGGGGCCAGCCCTTCGACGTACGTGAGCAGACCTTCGCCGAGCTGCGGGCAACCGACGGGCTCACCTGGCATGAGCCGTTTCCTTCGCTGTTCCCGATGGAGGAGCCGGGGTACTGGGCGCTGACCCGCCGGGCCGACATCGCCCACGCCAGCCTGCACCCGGAGCTGTTCAGCTCGGCGCAGGGCATCGCGCTGGATCCGATGCCCGCCGAGATCCAGCGGATCGCGACGTTCTTCCTGATGATGGATCCGCCGCAGCACACGACGTACCGCCGGCTGATCAGCTCGGCGTTCACCCCGCGCAACGTCGCCCAGATCGACGAGCAGGTCCGCAAGAACGCCGCCACCGTGGTCGACGAACTGGTCGGCGCCGGTGAGGTGGACTTCGTGGCCGCCTGTTCGGCGCGGCTGCCGATGATGACGATCTCCGAGATGCTGGGCGTGCCCAACTCCGACCGCGAGGCCGTTGCCAAGGCCGCCGAGAAGTTGTTCAGCATGAGTGATGACGAGTACGCCACGATCGAGGAGCGGGCCGAGGCGACCGTCAGCGAGATGTTCCTGCTCGCCGGCACCGGCATCGAACTGGCCAAGTTCCGCCGCCGCCACCCCGGCGACGACCTGATGACCAGCATCGTCAACGCCGAGATCGACGGGCACCGCCTCACCGACGAGGAGATCGGCGCGTTCCTGGTGCTACTCGCCTCGGCGGGCAACGACACCACCAAGCAGACGACATCGCACGCCATGCTGGCGCTCGCGGCAAACCCCGACCAGCGCGCGTTGCTGATGGCGGACTTCGACGCCAGGATCGGCCCGGCGGTCGAGGAGTTCATCCGATGGGCCACACCGGTGTTGCAGTTCGCCCGGTTCGTCACGCAGGACACCGAACTGGCCGGCCAGCAGCTCAGGGCCGGTGACAAGGTGGGGCTGTTCTACTGCTCGGCGAACCGCGACGCCGCCGCCTTCGACCAGCCGCAGGCGTTCAACCTGCAGCGCTCGCCCAACCCGCACCTCGGCTTCGGCGGCGGCGGCCCGCACTTCTGCCTCGGCAATCAGCTCGCCCGAACCGAGATCCGGAACCTGTTCCGGGAGTTGCTGTTCCGGGTCGACGTCGAGTTGGGTGAGCCCGACTATCTCCTGAGTAGTTTCGTGCACGGGATCAAGCGCCTCCCGGCATTCGTCCGGTGACTGTGGGGCAGGGTATGCGTATCGAAGTGGATCTCGGCAAGTGCACGGGTCACGGCATCTGCGAGACGATCGCCGAGGATGTGTTCGAGGTCGACGACGACGGCAGCGTCCGCATCCACGGCGACCGCCGTGCGGAATCGGACCGGGAGCGGATGCAGCAGGCCGTCACACAATGCCCGGCCGCGGCGCTGAGCTTGGTCGAGGACTGATCGGTGAAGAAGTTCTTCAGCCACACCCTGATGTACCTGCACGAGACGATCGCGCTGGGCTCGGAGCGCAGCGACCGCTTCACCGAGCAGTTCACCAGCATCTACCAGCCCATGATGGAAACGCTTGGGGCGCGGCTGTTCTCCATCTGGGAGACCACGGCCTACAACGGCCACTGGCCGCAGGTGACGATCATCTGGGAGATCGACGCCTTCGGCGATTACGCGCGCATCGGCCGCGAGCAGGCGCCCGGTGGCAGCCAGCGTGAAGCGGCGGCGGCGTGGTCGGATTACCTCGCCAGTGTCGGCGCTTCGGGGGAGGGCCGGATCATGTACGCCGGTCGCAGCAACCGCACGCTGGCTGAGCTGCAGGATGCGAACTTCGGTGCCGGACTGGTGATCCAGGAGATCATGCAGACCAAGCCCGGCAAGCAGGATGACTACATCCGCGAGCTGGAGCGCCTTTATGTGCCGTGGTCGGAGAGCACCGGCAAACGCTGGCTCGGGTCGTTCATCACCACGTTCCGTTTCAACGAGGTGATCCACTACTGGGCGCTCGACGGCGACTGGGACTGCTTCGAGAACCACTATCCGTCCTGGAAGGACACCCCGCCTGCCGAGATCGTCACGTGGATGAGCGTCGCGCCCGCGCTGCGGGACGGCTGGGAGGACTCCATCCTGCAGGCTCTACCGCCGTCCCCGCTCCGATAATGGCCGTGATGCAAGACTTCTCGTACAGCCCGTTCGATGCAGCGGTGATGGCCGATCCGCGGCCGTTCTATCGGACGCTGCGCGACCACTACCCGGTGTACTACGTCGACGAGCTCGACACCTTCGCGTTGTCCCGGTTCAACGACGTGTGGGAGGTACTGGCGATCAACGACGGCACCTTCGTCGCATCGGAGGGAACGCTGCCGGCGGCGGCGGTGCTGGCCAACCGCAACGACGGTCCGGTCGCCGATCCGCCTTTGCACCCCTTGCCGTTTCACGCGAACTTCGACGCCCCGCTCTACGACGATGTACGCCGCTGCACCGCAGGCCAGTTCCGGCCGAAGTCTGTCGCCCAGTGGCAGGACCGGATTCGCGAGCTGGCCAACCAGCAACTCGACGAACTGCTGCCCCGCGGAACATTCGACCTCACCCAGGACTTCGGCGGTATCGTCGCTGCCTCGGTGGTGTGCGAACTAGTCGGTCTACCAACCGATTTGGCCGCCGATGTGCTGGCAGGAGTCAACGCCGGCAGCCTGGCGCAGCCGGGCAGCGGTGTCGAGGTGGCCAACGCCCGGCCGGGCTACCTGGAGTACCTGATCCCGATCGTGCGCCAGGTCAGGGCCGGTGAGTTCGGTGGGCCGTTGCCGATCGTGGAGAATCTGCTGGCGTACCGGCTGCCCGACGGCTCGGCGCTGACCGACAGCGAAGTCGCCGTCCAGATGCTCGGGGTGTTCATCGGCGGTACCGAGACGGTGCCGAAGATCGTCGCGCACGGATTATGGGAGCTCAGCCGCAACCCCGACCAGCTGGCTGCGGTGCGGGCTGATCTCGAGGCCAATGTGCCGGTGGCCCGCGAAGAGATCATCCGCTACTGCGCCCCGGCGCAGTGGTTCGCCCGAACGGTGCGGCGTCCCTTCACCATTCACGACACGACTCTTCAACCGGGTCAGCGGATCATCACGTTGCTGGCTTCGGCCAACCGCGACGAGCGGGAATTTCCCGACCCGGAGACGTTCATCTGGAACCGGCCGATCCAGCGATCACTGGCCTTCGGTCGCGGTCAGCATTTCTGCCTGGGGTACCACATGGCCCGCCTCGAGATCGCGGTGATGTTGCAGGAATGGCTGCGCCGCGTTCCTGACTATCGGGTCCTCGGCGAGCAGGCCCACCGGCCGCCGTCCAGTTTCCAGTGGGGCTGGAACAACATCCCGGTCCAGGTGTAGCTCAGCGGCGTTTGCGACCTAAATTTCTTGATTTACCTTCGCGTGTGGTGTCCACTATGAACGGTGAGCCCAGCCAGAGACCAGCGAACCGATCGGTCGGCCGCCACACGGGACGCATTACTGGTGGCGGCTGAGCGGCTCTTCGCCGAGCAAGGCATGTATGGGGTGTCGAACCGGCAGATCAGCGAGGCGGCCGGGCAGGGCAACAATGCGGCCGCCTGCTACCACTTCGGGTCACGGGCAGATCTGCTGCGCGCGATCGAGGCAAGGCACCGGGCAGCCATTGATGAGATCAGACAGCGCAAGCTGGACTGCATTCCGTCGACCCCCCAGTTGCGCGATTGGATCGGCGTACTGGTCTATCCGTTGACCGAGCATCTCGATGCACTCGGAACGACCACGTCTTACGCACGTTTCGCGGCCCAGGTGATGGCCGACCCCACCTGTCGGGATCTGGTGGGGTCCGACGCGATGACGTCCGAGCTCATGCTGAAGACGGTCCGCGGGATCAACCGAACCCTCCCCGAACACCCGAAGCGCGTTCGGGCTGGCCGCTGGACGATGGCGCGGAATCTGTTGATGCACACCTGCGCCGAGATCGAGGGCGAGCGCGCCCGTAGTCGACCGTCAACAAGTTCGAGCTGGTCGATGGTCGCCGAGGAGCTGGTCACCGCCCTGGTGGGGCTGTGGGAGGCACCGGTAGCTCGCCTTGATGGCGCCACCCGTGACGGTCAGGTCAGGGCTTCTTCCGTCCGGAGTGACTCAGCCGCCATTCCGGTGGGAAGTTGAGGTCGTTGTCCTTGACGACGTTGTTCAGACCCTTCTCGAAGGTGCCCTCGGTCAGGTCGGGGTAGTTGTCGCGGTCGTTGGTCATCATCGGCAGCATTCCCTCGACCACGCCGGTCAGCAGGCTGCCGAAATACTCCCCCTTGTGCTGCTTGTAGAGCTCGAGGAAGGTCTTCTGCACCACGACGGTGTCGGTCGGGCGTGACTTGGAGCAGGCCATCGCGTACTTGAGCGTCTCGGCCTCCAGCTGTTCCCGGGGGACCACGCTATTGATGAACCCGCACTCGTACATCTCCTCCGCTGTGAACGGCCTTCCGGTGAAAAGCATTTCGGAGAATTTGCGCAGGCCCATGGTTTCGGCCCACCACCAGAGTCGTGGGCCCCAGCCGACGTACCGGAAGGCCGGGTGGCCGAACAGCGCGTCGTCGGAGGACACCACGAGGTCCGCGTCACCGGCTTGGTAGAAGTGCCAGCCGTAGCAATATCCTTTGGCCTCCACGATGGTGACCTTCTTGCACTCCTGGAGCGGGCGGTTGCCGGCGCGGGCCTTGGCGTAGTGATCGGTGAGAGTGTAGAGGTAGCGGTAGGAATCACCGGGCGGGTACTTCACGCTGTCGTCGTTGATCGAAAGTTCATGCAGCAGAGATGTTCCCGGGTTCTCGAGCATCTCTCGCTGCTCGGGCAGATCACCGCCGCTGCCGAAGTCGTTTCCTTCACCGCGGATCACCACGACCTTGACGTCGTCATCGACGTTGCACTTGTGGATCATGTCGGCGAAGTTCTGCCGCATCCCCATGGTGGTCGAGTTCAGCTCGTCGGGCCGATCGAAGGTGATGTAAGCGATCCGATTAGCGACGTCCTTCTCGAATTTGATGAAGGGCTCGGCTGCCCTCTTCATCTCCTCGTAGTCGTGTTTCATCGTGATTGTGCTCCCGTCGCAGGTCGTGATGCTGCCTGCAACATAACGGGATTCGACCAGCGGCCGCAATAAATCAATCAATTTATTTGATTGCCCGCTCGGCGGGCCGCGGCCTATCCAGCCGCGACGAGGCCGGCCGGCACCGCCTCGATGCGCGCAGGGACGTGCTTGTGCCACGGCGTCCCGGCATACGGATCGCGCCAGTCGGTGGAGGTCAGCGCGTTCGGGGCGACGCCGGGCACGCGGGTCTGCCCGTCGGCGTCGACGAAGTCGAGGCCGAAACCGTTGGGCAGGGCGGCATGCCCCGGCAGCATGGTCTCGCTGACCTCGACGACGGCCTCAGCGCTGCCCGCAGCGGTGGTGATGCGCGCGCGGGCGCCGTCCACCAGGCCGAGGTCTTCGGCGTCCTCGACACTGACCCGCAGCGCTCCGTCGGCGTCGCGCTTGCGCCAGGACGGATCTCGGAGGATGTCATTGGCGGTGAACGCGCGCCGCTCGCCGGCGGACAGCACGATCGGGAACTCCGCGCTGGTCAGCTCCGGGGTGTCGTCGGTCAGCGCGCGAATGTCGTCGAGCATCTCCGGAATCACCAGCCTGATCTTGTGATCGGGGTGACCCATGAGGGCCCAGTCGTCGACATACTCGTGCACGCTGAACGTCACGCCCGACTTGCTGGTCAGGATCGCGTCGAAGAGCGCGTTGCCGTCGGCGTGCCCGGCCCGCCGCACCGCGTCGGGGTAGGCAACGGCGGCCTTCTGAGCCAGTCCCCACAGCGCTGCCGCGCCGGCCAGCCCATCGGGCAGGGTCGGGCCCAGCGTCTCGTAGAGCACATAGGGCAGCACCTTGCCCAGCGCGGGATTGGCGGCCAGCTCGGTGAAGAACGCACTCGTGTAGGCATCCCGCCCTTGCTTGGCGGCCTCGCGCAGCGAACGCAGGTCGTCATCGCTGACCATCCCCAGCGCGCGAACCAGCCGCGCCCAGATCTCGGGCTCTGGCAAGGTACCGGGCACGGGCTCGAACAGGGGGTGCCGCAGGTGAAACTCGTTGCGCGGGAACTCGAAATTGAAGAACGTGGCTTCGGGCTTCTCGAACTGGGTGGCGGCGGGCAGCACATAGTGGGCCAGCCGCGCCGTCTCCGTCATCGCCACATCGACCACCACCAGCAGCTCCAGGGACTCGAACGCCGCGCGGCAGTTCCCGGAATCGGCGATCGAGTGAGCCGGATTGGCGCTCTCGACGAGCATGGCCCGGAACCGGTCGGGGTGGTCGGCCAAAATCTCCTGGGGCACCACGTTGGATGGCACCAGGCCGGCGATGATCGGCGCACCGGTCACCGGGGAGCGCCCTACGCCGCTGAGGCTGAACAGCGGAGCGAATGACGAATGCAGATGCTGCCCACCGCGTTTGGCGAAGCTACCGGTCAGGATCCACAGCAGCTTGTTGAGGTAGGAGCACAGGGTGCTGTTGGGTGCCTGTTGCACGCCGAGGTCCTCGAAGACCGCGACGGAGTCGGCGGCGGCGATGCGGCGTGCGGCCGCGCGCAACAACTCTTCGTCGACACCGCTGCGCTGGGCGTACTCGCCGATCGGAATGGTCCCCAGCACCTCGCGGACGTCGTCGGCGCCATGCACGTGCTCGGCGAGAAAGGCTTCGTTGCAGAGGTTTTCCTGCACCAGCACCGCGGCCAGCGCCGCCAGGCACCAGGCGTCGGCGCCGGGCTTCACCCGCAGGTGGAAGTCCGCCATCTTGGCGGTGTCGGTGACCACCGGGTCGATGACGACCATTGAGCGGGCGGGATCTTTGGCGATGTCGTTGAGTACCGTGCGGGCACGGGGGAAACTCTGGGACATCCACGGGTTCTTCCCGACGAACACCGACACCTCGGCGTGCTCGAACTCGCCCCTGGTGTGCCCGCCGTACAGCTGGACGTCCACCCAGTTCTCGCCGGTCTTCTCCTGGGCCAGCGCATTGGACCGGTAGCGCGAACCGAGCAGCTTGAGGAAGGAGCTGCTGTACGCGCCGCCGAGGTGATTCCCCTGACCACCGCCGCCGTAGTAGAAGATCTTCTCGCCACCGTGGGTGTCGGCGATCCGCCGGAAACCCGCCGCGATCTCGGTGATGGCGGTGTCCCAGTCGATCTCCTCGTAGCTGCCGTCACGCCGGCGGCGCATCGGCGAGGTCAGCCGAGCCCGGTTGTTCTGGTAGTGGTCAAGGCGCAGCGCCTTGTTGCAGGTGTAGCCCTGCGAGGCCGGGTTGTCCTTGTCCCCGCGGATGCGGGCCAGCGTGCGGCCCTCGGTCTGCACCACGATGCCGCAGTTGCATTCGCAGAGGATGCAGGCGGTGGGTTGCCAGTCAGCGGACATGGGGACTCCTAATCTCGTGCGGCCTCGAGCAGATCGCGCAATTGTCGATGGACGATGTCGAGTGGCTTGGTATCGCGAGCCGCGCGGGCCAGCACGATCGCGCCTTCCAGACCGGCGGTCATGGACACGGCCAAGTCCTCGGCGCGATCTTTGGCGATGCCGTCGGCGATGAGGCGCTGGGCGATCAGATCGTTCCAGCGGGTGAACGTGGCGGCGGCCCGCTCGAGCACCGGGTTGGGCTGGCCTGGTTCGCCGGCTTCCACTGCGACGGCCAGGATCGGGCAGCCGGCGCGGTAGTCGGTTTCCAGCAGGTTCTTGCGGTAGAACCGCGCCAGGCCGTCAAGGGCTTCAATACCGCTGCCCGCCTTGGCCATTCGGGCTGCGACGAAGTCTGCCACGTAATCGACGGCCTCACAGAGCAGTTGGGTGCGGCCGCCGGGGAAGTAGTGATAGGCCGAGCCGCGCGGTGCTCCGCTGTGTGCCAGGACATCGGCGATCGCCGTCGACTGCGCTCCGCGTTCGCGGATCAACAGTGCGGCAGAAGCGACCATCCGGTCTCGCGGGCCCGTCATGCTTATATATGCAACCATACATAATACGGCGGCGCCAGCCTGGCCGCCAACCGAGGCCTGCACTCCCGCGGCGGTGTCAGTGCGGCCTCACCCGTGGGATCTCCGCCGCAGGGACGGTAGAACCTCCATGGCGATGAGGTGGTCTGACTTTTGACGCAATTCTCGATCGATATCGCGCGACCCGCCTACGACAATCAGATGCGAAAGACCGAGTGCGATAAGCCTGTTGAGTCGATCTATACATTCGTCCGGTGTACCGATAACGCAGAAGCGGTGCAGGAAATCCAAGGGAAGTGAGTCTGACTGGGCGGCGTGGACCAACCCATGGCGGTAGGTGTCGTAGGTGTCACTGACCTGCCGAACCACCTGAGCGTCGCGGTCGTCTAACGACGACAGGGCGTTACGTTGAAAGTGGGCTGAAACACTTGCATTGCCTCGCACTAGTACCTCAAGCGCTTCTGGGTTGGTGCCCGCCGCGACCACCACAAAAGCGCCAACCTTCAGCGGTGAAAGCTCGCCCGCACCGCTCCCGGCGTGTGCGTCGCGGGCGGTGCTGACGGCGTGTTTGACACTGTCCAATTCGGCACCCACTGTGACGGTGACCATGTCGGCTTGGGCTGCGCCAATGCCGACGACACGCGGACCAGAACCGAAAACGTTGACTGGCACCTTTGACTGGCCTTCGAGGGGAAGCCACGTCAGGCGGCTCGGAAATCCATCGACGTCGACAGCCTCGCCGCGGAGGTAGGACTGCAGATGTGAAAGCTGAACCTGGAACTGCTCGGCAGATGGTGGCCGGATACCTAGTAGCTTCAGCGCGGTGTCGCCCCGGCCCACCCCTATGTGGGCGCGTCCCCCCGAAACGTCATGCAGCGTTGCGAACGCCGAGGCGACGACGGCGGGATGCCGGGTGGTCAGGTTGGTGACGGCAGTCCCCAATTTCAGCTGTGACGTGGACATGGCGGAAACGTAAAGGGCGGCGAACACGTCCATGCTGAGATTCTGGGTGTCTGTGAACAACAGTCCATCCCAGCCGTCTTCCTCGACTCGGGCCGCATACGATGCCAGTCCGTCCAGTTCGGGATACGACCGGAGATAGATTTCAGTGCGGTCATCCCCATCGCCAGTGCGCACAGATCTCCTCAGTGTTATGGCCGTTTCCGTTGCGGCACGATGGCTCGCCGAATCATCATCCGTACAAGGGCGCGAGCCGCGCCAACTCGTCGTGCACAGGATAACCGTGGCTGTTCAAAGAAATCGCAGCGTGCGCGACCGCGGGTCGGTCGCATCTCCAATCCCGATAGCGCCGGCTATATCGCCAATAGCTCTGCAACGCAACACGATGTCGCCAGTGGGACCGGGCGCCAGTCGGCCGGGACGTTGTTCAGTTGAGGTCCCTTGAGCACATGAAACCCGCATAGGGTGATTAGGCTGGCAGAATGGCGTGGGAAGTGGGCGGTGTGCGTATCACCCGGGTGGTCGAGCATGTGATGCCATTCCCTGCCGATTTCTTCGCTGAGGCTCAAGCCAGTGACATAGCTGCTGAGCCGTGGCTGGTGCCGGACTTCGTCGACAATGTTGGGCGCTATCTGATCAGCTTCCACACGTTCGTAGTCGAATCGGATGGACTACGCATCGTCGTCGACACCTGCACAGGCAACTCCAAAGACCGGCCCATGATTCCTGCATTCGACCATCAGCACCGCCCCTTCCTTACTGATCTCGCGGAAGCCGGGTTTGCTCCTGAGACGATCGATGTCGTCGTATGCACTCATCTACACGTCGATCATGTTGGGTGGAACACGAGACTCATCGACGGTGTGTGGGCTCCAACCTTCGCGAATGCACGCTATCTCTTCGGGGCCGCTGATCTTGGCTACTGGCAGCAATCGGCAGATCCGTTGCACGCGCCGGCATTCCGGGACTCGGTACAACCGGTTATCGACGCAGGCATTGTCGATGTAGTGACAGCTGACACCGAGTTGACCTCCGAGGTTCGGCTGAACCTGACCCCAGGGCATACCCCTGGTCATTTGACTGTGTCGATTGGCAATGGCTGCATCATCACGGGCGACGTGCTGCACCATCCCATCCAGTGTGGCCATCCGGAGTGGACGGCGAGCGGCGATGTGGACCCCGACGCGGCCAGAACGACTCGACAAGCTTTTCTGGAAGCTGCTGTCCGCACTAACGCCTTGGTGTTGGGCACTCATTTCGCCGGCACTAGCGCGGGCCGAATCTATCCGGCTGCGGGCGGTTACCGATTTGTACCGGAAGACGGCGGCTGATGCCCACTTCCCGGACCGCGCCAGCGCCACCCCTCAGGTCTGCACCTTCGCGGCGGCGCCCTCGGGCATCGCCTCGTAGCGGGCAAAGGATCGGCTGAATGAGGCCGCGCCGTGGGTCAGGCTGCGCAGATCGATGGCATATCGGGTCAGCTCCACCTGCGGCACCTCCGCCCTGACCACGGTGTGGTTCTCGCGGGCCTGCTCGGTGCCGAGCACCCGGCCGCGGCGCCCGGACAGATCGCCCATCACCGCGCCGACGAGGTCGTCGGGCACCTCGATGGTGACCTCGTCGACCGGCTCGAGCAGGTTGATCCGGGTGCCGGCCGCGGCCTCCCGCAACGCCGCCGCGCCGGCCATCTGGAAGGCCATATCGGAGGAGTCGACGCTGTGCGCCTTGCCGTCGACAAGGGTGACCCGGATGTTGACGACGGGATAGCCGGCGTGCACGCCCCTGTCCATCTGGGCGCGCACCCCTTTCTCGACGCTCGGGATGAATTGGCGGGGCACCGCACCGCCGACGACCTTGTCGACGAATTCGAAGCCGGCGCCCTCCGGTAGCGGTTCCACCTCGACATCGCACACCGCGTACTGACCGTGCCCGCCGGACTGTTTGACATGGCGGCCGTGGCCCTTGGCCGGGCCACCGAACGTCTCGCGCAACGGGATTCGTACGTCGATGGTGTCGACGTTGACGCCGTAGCGGTTCGCCAGCGCGTCGAGCACGACGCCGGAGTGCGCCTCGCCCATGCACCACAGCACGATCTGGTGGGTCTCCGGGTTCTGCTCGATGCGCAGGGTCGGGTCCTCGGCGGCCAGGCGTTGCAAGCCAACCGACAGCTTGTCCTCGTCGGTCTTGGCGCGGGCCTGGATCGCCACCGGAAGCAACGGCTCGGGCATGGTCCACGGCTTGAGCAACAGCGGATCGGCCTTGTCGGACAACGTGTCTCCGGTCTCGGCACGGGTCAGCCGCCCGATCGCGCAGATATCCCCGGCCACCACGGCGCTGGCCGGCCGCTGCTGCTTGCCCAGCGGAAACGACAGCGTGCCGATGCGTTCGTCCTCGTCGTGGTCGGCGTGGGTGTTCGCTTCGAAAAAGGCCGAAAAATGGCCCGACACATGAACTGTCGTGTCGGGCCTGATGGTGCCGGAGAACACCCGCACCAGGCTGACCCTGCCGACATAGGGGTCCGACGTCGTCTTGACCACCTCGGCCAATAGCGGTCCGTCCGGATCGCACGACAACCGCGGCCGTGCGACGCCGTGCGGGTTGTAGACCTCGGGCAGAACGTGTTCGGGCGGTGACGGGAAGCCGCGGGTGGCGACCTCCAGCAGCTCGTAGGTGCCCACTCCGCTGGCGCTGCACACCGGGATGACCGGGAAGAAGGAGCCGCGGGCGACGGCCTTCTCCAGATCGTCGATCAGGACGGCCTCGTCGATCACCTCGCCGCCGAGGTAGCGCTCCATCAGGGATTCGTCCTCGGACTCCTCGATGATCCCTTCGATCAGGGTGCCGCGATGTTCTTCGATCGCGTCGGCATACGCCGCGTCGGGCGGGTGCACGGTCCGGGCGCCGTCGCGGTAGTCGTACTGGCTGCCCGAGAGCAGCCCGACCAAACCGTTGTCGGTCGGCAGGTAGAGCGGCAACACCCTGTCCCCGAAGGCTTCCTGGGTGGCGCGCAGCGCCGTGCCGTAGTTGGCCCTGGCGTGGTCGAGCTTCGTGATCGCCACCGCGCGGGGCATGCCGACGTCGTCGCACTCGTGCCACAGCGCGCGGGTGGCCTCGTCGACGCCCTCGTTGGCGGCGATGACGAACAGTGCGCATTCTGCGGCCCGCATACCGGCCCGCAGTTCGCCGACGAAGTCGGCGTAGCCGGGGGTGTCGATCAGATTGACCTTGATGCCGTCGTGCGGGATGGGTGCCAGCGCGAGACCGACCGACCGTTGCTGCCGGATGGCTGCGTCGTCGAAGTCGCACACGGTGGTGCCGTCGACCACGGAACCCGGTCGCGACAGCACTCCGGAGGTGACCAGTAGCCCCTCGACGAGCGTGGTCTTGCCTGCGCCGGATGGGCCGACGAGTACGACGTTGCGGACTGCGGCCGGACTGTCCGCGGCGGGAGCCGAGCGGGCCGCCTGAGAAGTGTTCGTCTTGTCAGCCATGACGTACCTCCTGTCGTTCCACCATTCCCTCACGCACTACGTGCGCACAAGGGATCAGCGGAATTCAGGCGGTAGGCGCGGACATCCGGGTGGGCTCGAGCCGGCCGCGCAGCACTTCCGAGGCGCACTCGGTCCAGTGCGCGCGTTCGCCCGCATCGGCTTTGAGCAGGGCCACGTCCGAGCAGAGCGCACGCGTACCGAAGTCCTTGGCGCGATCCGCAAGTCGAGCAGCCTCGTTGACCGCATCGCCGATGACCGTGTACTCGTAGCGATGCTCGGCGCCGACGTTCCCGGCGAACACCGGTCCGGCGGACACGCCGATGCCGAAGTCGACCACGGGCAGCCGGCGCAATGCGGCCGTCAACGCGCGCGCCGTCGCCAACGCGTCGGCGGCCGGCTGCGCAGTGGCCAGCGGCGCGCCGAAGACCGCCAGGACCGCGTCACCCTGGAACTTGTTGATCAGCCCGTGGCGCTCGTCCACCGCGGCCACGACGATCTGGAAGAAATGGTTGAGCACCTCGGCCACCTCGGCGGGTGACCGGCTCTGGGCCAGCTGGGTGGAGCCGACGAGATCGACGAACAGCACGGCGGCCTCGCGCACCTCGCCGGTGAGCGCGTCGGCGTCGCTTACCGCGCGGATGGCCACGTCGGTCCCGACGTGGCGTCCGAACAGATCGCGTAGCCGGTCACGTTCGGCCAGCCCGGCGACCATTCGGTTGAAACCGCTTTGCAGCCGACCGATTTCGGAGCGCTCGTAGACTCCGACCTGCGTCATCATGTTGCCGCGTTCGACCTCGGCCATGGCGGCGACGAGATCATGCACCGGATCGGAGATGGACACCGCGACGATGGCCATCCCGTGCAGACCGACGAAAGTCGAGATCACCGCCAGTACGATCACCGGGATCTCCAGCGATGCGGTCTTCTGGATGATCCAGCCGTTGGATCGCATGATGACCACCACGGCGATGCCGATGGTCGGCAGCGCGCTACTCATCAGCCACATCAGCAGCAGCCGCGACAGCACTCCCGGCGCGGTGTCGCGGCCGGTGAGGTTGACGGTTGCGGCGGCGGTGATCGGGCGCATGGGCCGCTGGATGAACAGCAGCGCCGCCCCGGTCGACGTGGTGACACCCAACAGCACCGACATCCCGATCAGCCAGGCGGCAACCGCGCCACCGTCGCGGTTGATGACGAACAGTGCTGTGCCGCTGACCGCCCAGATGGTGGCCAGAAACGCGGACTGGTTGCGCAGAAACCGGCGGACGAACAGGAGGTCGACGGCGTCGGGTTGCTTGCCGGCAGTGAACCAGCGCAGCTTGCGGTCGACGACAAGGACGGCATAGACGATGGTGCTGGCGAAACCGAGCACCGACAGGATGAGCGAGGCGACCAGGGTGTCGGTCCCGAACACGGTCTCGGCGGCGTCGACCAGATCGTGGCGCAGCGGCAACACAAGCGCGGTCAATTCGACGGCCGCGAGGATCTGCGCAAGGACGAGCGCGGAGGCGTAGCGGACCTTCCATCTGCTCGCCGTCGTCATAGGCCCAAACGCTACTGGGACCACGGTGCAGAATCACGCTCTCCGAAACTGAGAGTAGTACTTCCGCGAGCGGGGCCCGCTGCGTAACATCCGCGCTGTGAAGTTCGGGATTCCGCTGGGTGGCGTCCACCCCGGCCTGTGGCGTGATCTGACCGTGCGGGCCGAGGAGCTGGGCTACGAATCGGTCTGGTTGCCCGAGCACCTGGTGCTGCCTGCCGAGATGTCGGGCAGCCCGCATCACGGCGACAGCCACCCGCCGATCCCGTCGCAGACACCGATGTACGACGCGATCGCCTACCTGTCGTATCTGGCAGGCCAGACCAGCACGATCCGGATGGGCACCTACGTCTACAACATCGGACTGCGGCACCCGTTCGTCAGTGCGCGCGCCGCCACCACGCTGGACATCGTCTCGAACGGCCGGTTCGACTTCGGGATCGGCGCGAGCTGGCTGCGGGAGGAGTGGGACGCCTCCGGGCTGGATTTCAGCACCCGCGGTGCCCGCGTCGACGAGGCGCTGGAAGTGTGCCGGGCGCTGTGGACCCAACCGACCGTCGAGCATCACGGCCGGTTCTTCGACTTCGATGCCGTCGCGTTCGAGCCCAAGCCCGTCCAAGCCGGCGGGCCGCCGATCCATGTCGGCGGCGACGGCCTGCCCGCCCTGCGGCGGGTGGCGCGGTTCGGATCCGGCTGGATCCCGATGAACCACACCCTTGATCAGATCCCCGGGTCGGTGCAGAAGCTGTCGGAGCTGTGGACCGAGCACGGCAGGTCCGGCAAGCCCGAGGTCACCACGTCGGCGGCGGCCGATTCACCCGAGGACATCCAGCGGGCCGCGGATGCCGGCATCGACCGGATGATCGTCATGCCGTGGCGGCGCACTCGCGAAGCCCTCGACGGCATCGCCCGTTTCGCCGACGACATCCTGACGCCGACGCGGACGGGCTAGCGCGGTGACGATCGCGCCATCGGACATCCTGCTGACCGACCGGGTGGCGGTCGTGACCGGAGGCGGGACCGGTATCGGCCGCGGAATCGCCGCCGGGCTGGCGCAATTCGGGGCCAAGGTCGCGATCTGGGAACGCGACGCGGACACCTGTGCGGCGACCGCGGCCGATCTGGGCGTGCTCGGGATCCTCACCGACGTCCGCGACGGCGAGCAGGTCGACGCCGCGCTGGAGCGAACCCGCAACGAACTCGGACCGGTGGATATCCTCGTCAACAATGCCGGCGGGGTGTTCGCCTCACCACTGCTGGATACCACCGAGAACGGGTGGGATGCCTTGTACAAGGCCAACCTTCGCCATGTGCTGTTGTGCACGCAGCGGGTCGCCCGCCAGCTGGTCGCCGACGAGCGTGGTGGCAGTGTCATCTCGGTGACGTCGATCGAGGGCGTGCGTGCCGCACCCGGCTATGCGGCCTACTCCGCGGCGAAGGCCGGGGTGATCAACTACACCAGGACGGCGGCCTTCGAGCTGGCGCCGCACAACATCAGGGTCAACGCGATCGCACCCGATATCACCGTCACCGAGGGCCTGCTCGCGCTGTCTCCGGACGGGATCCGCCCAGCGCTCAGTCAGGCGGTCCCGCTGGGCCGTCTCGGTGATGTCGACGAAATCGCCTCGGCTGCAGTCTTTCTCGCATCAGACATGTCGCGCTACATCACCGGTCAGACGCTGCACGTCGATGGGGGGACGCAAGCCGCGTCCGGCTGGTACCACGCCGACGGTGGTGCCCGGTTCGGTCCGACCTGACAAGTTATCGAATTCCTGACCATCCACGAAGCAGGCGAACGTATGGTGAGGCCGTGACCAACGATCGCCCCTTGGAGGGCAAAGTCGCCTATGTGACCGGCGGGGCCCGGGGACAGGGCCGCGCACACTGTGTCCGCCTGGCCCGCGCCGGCGCCGACATCGTCACCATCGACGCCTGCGGGCCGGTGGGCAAGCACATCGGCTACGAACCGGCAACGCCCGAGGACCTCGCCGAGACCGTCCGGCTGGTCGAGGATGAGGGCGTCAAGGTCACCGCCGAGCGGGTCGACGTGCGCGACCACGACGGGCAGAAGCGGGTAATCGCCGGCGCCATCGAACAATTCGGCCGCCTCGACGTCGTTGTCGCCAACGCCGGGGTGATGAGCTGGGGGCGGGCCTGGGAGATCCCCACCGAGATGTGGCAGGAGATCATCGACGTCAACCTCACCGGGTTCTTCAACACCGTGCAGGCGACCGTCCCGGCGATGATCGAAGCAGGCAACGGCGGCTCGATCATCGCGATCAGTTCCTCGGCCGGGATCAAGGCGGTTCCCGGCGCGGGCCACTACTGCGCGAGCAAGTTCGGTGTTGTGGGACTGGCGAATTCGCTGGCGCTGGAGTTGGGCGAATTCGGGATCCGGGTCAACTCGGTGCACACCTACGGCGTCGACACCGCGCTGGGTAATGACCTGTCGATGTACTCGATGTTCGAGAAGCACCCGCACTACGTCTACAGCTTCTCGCCGGGTGCGCTGCCCACCGAGTCACTGATCGCGCCGAATCAGGTCAGCGAGGTGGTGCTGTTCCTGGCCAGCGATGCCTCGGCGTTGTTGACCGCAGCCCAGATCCCCGCCGACAAGGGCTACATGAAGGTCTAGCGCCCGGCGGGCAGGAGCGAAGCGACTCGGGGATCTAGCTTTGCGCGCCAAGGCTTTCGACGGCCAGCTCCTTGGCCCAGCGGTAGTCGGCCTTGCCCGCCGGTGAACGCAGCACCTTCTCGGTCCGGATGAAGGCCTTCGGCAGCTTGTACTGCGCGATGTGGGCGCGACAGGCGTCGGCGAGCTCGTCGTCGGTGGCACTGCGGCCCTCGGCGAACTGCACGATGGCCACCACCTCGCTGCCCCACCGTTCCGACGGGCGCCCGGCTACGACGACGTCGTACACCGCCGGATGACTGGCGACCGCACGCTCGACCTCTTCGGCGAAGATCTTCTCCCCGCCGGAGTTGATGGTCACCGAATCGCGGCCCAGCAGCTCGATTTGGCCGTCCTCCAGGAAGCGGGCGCGATCACCTGGCACCGACCAGCGGACCCCGTTGATCGTCGGGAAGGTGCGGGCCGACTTCTCGGCGTCGCCCAGGTAGCCCAGCGGCACGTACGCCCGCCGGGCCAGCCAGCCCTCGCCGTCGCCGGCCTTCAACACGGTGCTGAAGTCCGCCGAGATGATGGCGGTGTCGTGTTGCGGAGTGAAGGTCGCCGCCTTCTGCTCGACGCCCTTGGCGGCCATCGTGGTCATCTGCATACCGGTCTCGGACGCACCGACCGCGTCGAGCACCATCAGGTTGGGCAGTGCGGCCAGCAGCCGCTCCCGCACCGTCGGCGACAGCGGCGCACCGCCGTTGGTGATCGTCAGCAGGCCGGACAAGTCGTACTTGCCGGTCTCGATCTCGTCGAGCAGCGGCCGGGCGATCGCGTCGCCGACAACCGGAATGCTCAGTACCCGTTCACGTTCGGCCAGCCGCATCACCGCGGGAGCGTTCATGCGGTCGACGTCGTCGGGCAGCACCATCCAGCCGCCGGTGCTGAACATGTTGAACGCGGCCCACTGTGCGGCGCCGTGCATCAGCGGCGGGATCATCAGGATCGAGCGGACGCCGGCGTTGGTGCGGGCCTGTTCGGCGAGTTCTTCGTACGACGCCAGCGATGTGTCGGATCCGAACGGGCGCCCACCCATCGCGGACATGAAGATGTCGTGCTGACGCCACAGCACGCCCTTCGGCATGCCGGTGGTGCCGCCGGTGTAGAGGATGTACAGGTCGTCACCGCTCGGCGTGGGCATACCGCCGGCCGACGGTGGCGTGGCGACGATCGACTCGTAATCGACTGCACCAGGCAGCAATTCGTTGCCGCTAGCGTCGGCGACCTGGATCAGCACCCGCAGCTCGGGCAGCCGGTCGCGGATGGAGGCGACGAACGGGGCGAACTCGGCGCCGTAGACGAGGGCCTTGGCCGCCGAATCGGTGAGCAGGTAGAGGAGTTCTTCCTCGACGTAGCGGTAGTTGACGTTGAACGGCGCGACGCGGGCCCGGTAGCCGGCGACCATCGCCTCCAGATACTGGTTGCCGTTGCGCAGATATAGCCCGAGGTGATCCTGGCCGGACTCGTGCGGGGCCAGCTGATCACGCTCCACGTGGCAGCCCAGCCCCTGGCTGGCGAGGTAGTGCGCAACTCCGTCGATGCGGGCGTCCAGCTGCGCATACGTCCAGCGCTGATCCCGCCAGATCAGTGCCTCACGATCCGGCAGCGTCTGCGCGACGGTACGGAACACCGACGAAAGGTCGAAGCTGACGTCGCTGCTCATTCGCATTCCTCCAGGTGGCCCAGACTCCAGAACGCGATCGAGTCTGCCACGGGCACAGGGGTCGAGCTGTTGCGGAACTTCACCCAGCGGGACCGCAGTCAGGGTGCGGAGAATGCGCGGCGGGCGAAGCGCTCGCCGATCAATCGGTGGGTGGCCGCGTCGGGGTGAAGGTTGTCGGGGAGTGGGTGTTCGGCGAAGTCGCTCGGACCGTAGAGGTCGTGGCCGTCGAGGTAGGCGAGGTGCGCGTCGTTTCCTGCGCGACTCCGCACGATGTGCGTGAGGCGCTCCCGGATGACGGACAGTGTCAACTTGCCCCGACTGATCTCAGCTGGGTCGCCGGTGGCCCGGAATCTGACCTGTCCCGAAGCGAGCGCGGACGGATCGAAGGCCCCCGGACCCGGCGTCTGTTCATGGATGGGGCAGTACAACGGCCCCACGACGAGCAACGGAACTCCGGCGTGGCCGTCACGGATGGTGTCCAAGAACCCATGGACCGCGGGGTCGAACGCACGTAGCCGCATGACGTCGCCGTTGACCAGGTTGATGCCGATCTTGACGCTGATGACGTCGGCGGGGATGTCCCGCATGGCGCGTGCGGTGAAGGGGTCGAGCATTGCGCTGCCGGCCAGCCCGAGGTTGATGACGTCGACCCCGCCCAGGCTGGCTGCCACCGCGACCCAGGTGGTGCTGGGGCTGGCGGCGTTGGAGCCCTGGCTGATCGAACTTCCGTGGTGCAGCCAGACCGGTCGACGACCAGTCGGCGAGGCCGTAATCGGCGCATCCGTGCGCATTGCGACGACCTCGGTGCGCTCGTAGTGGGGCAGCCAGATCTCGACGTCCTTCTCGCTCGCGGCCAATCCGGCGAACCGGACGGTCGCGACGGAGCCGTGGTCGAGATCGCCGCGGCCCGTCGTGGGGTCGACCATCAGGGTGTCGCCCCCGCTGGTCGGCGCCTGCTCAGCCAGACTGCCGTCGACGATCAGGTCAACCGTGCCTGCCGGGCGTTCCGGCACACCCACCAGCACCGTCCGTGTTCGCAGCACGTCGAGCTCGATCACTGCCGAACGAGTGCGGAATGCCAGACGAACGCCGGACGGCTGAGCCTCCACGGCCGCCAGTTGGGGGTCAGGACACTGCTCACGGGCTGCCCGCGGCAACCGGTGCGGAAGCCAGCCCCGTTCGGTCCGCTCCAGCTCGGCCAATCCGCGGAAGAGTCCGCCCTCAATGGGGTGGGTTATCACTCCGCGAATCTATGTCAGCCCTAGCTCGCTCCGCGCCGGACGAACAGCGCCAGCACCGCGCCGACGGCCGCAGCGGCGGCTCCAACCCACATCGACAGCTGCAGGCCGGCCATGAACGCCTCGTGGCTACCGCTGGCGATCGCGGCGGTCAGCTGTGGCGGTGCGCCGGGGATCGATGGAGCCAACCCTTTGGACACCAATTCCTTTGCCGGAGATAACTTTTCAGCGACCGGAGCCGGGGTTCCCGCGGTGGTGAGTTTGCCGACCAACGTCGAACCGACCTTGCTGGACAGCACCGAGCCCAGGATCGTGGTGCCCAGCACGGCGCCGAGCTGAACGGACGTGCTCTGGATACCGCCGGCCACCCCGGCGTCGTCCACCGGCGCGTTGCCGACGATGGCATCCGAGCTCGCGGTCAACACCAGGCCGACGCCGGTGCCCAGCAGTGCGAAGGCCGGCCAGATCGCGCCGTAGCCGGAATCGGCCTGCAGTTGGCTGAGCAGCGCCAGGCCGCCGGCGACGCCGAGCAGGCCGGTCACCATCGCCGGTCGCGGGCCGAACCGCTCGGTGATGACACCCGACAACGGCGCCATGACCATCATCGCGGCGCTCAGCGGCAGGGTCCGGACGCCGGTTTCCACCGGGCTCCAACCCTGCAGGTTCTGCAGGTACAGCGTCATGAAGAACAGCGCACCGAAGAGCGCGAAGAAGTTGATCGTCACCACCGCGGCGCCGATCGACAGCGACGGGTTGGCGAACAGTCGCAGCGGCAGCATCGGGTCCTTCGCGTGCCGCTCGACGATCACGAAGGCGCCCATCAGGACGACGCCGCCGATCAGGAACGCCACGGTCTGCGGGTCCAGCCAGCCCCACTCGGGGGCCTTGATCAGCCCGTACACCAGCAGGAACAGGCTGCCGGACAGGGTGAGGATGCCGGCCGCGTCGAGGCGGGCCTTCTCGTCACTGCGGCTTTCGACGATCGCGGCAGCACCGATGACCACGGCGACCACCGCGATCGGCACGTTGATGTAGAAGACCGATTCCCAGTTGAAGTGCTCGACCAGCACGCCACCGAGGACGGGCCCCGCGGCCACCGAGACTCCGGTCGCGGCGCCCCAGATTCCGATGGCGGTATTGAGTTTGTGCGGCGGGAACGCCTTGCGAATGATCGCGAGCGTGCTGGGCATCAGCAGTGCGCCGAACACACCTTGCAGCGCGCGCATGGCGATCACGCCGGCTACCGATCCGATGAGGCCGATCCCGACGGACGTGACAGCGAACCCGACGACGCCGACCAGGAAGACCAGGCGCCGGCCGAACATGTCGCCGAGTTTGCCGCCGAAAATTAACAGCGACGCCAAGCTCAGCAAATAGGCGTCGGTGATCCACTGCAGGTCCGACAGCGAGGCGTTGAGGTCGGTGGCGATGCGGGGGTTGGCGATGGCGACGACGGATGCATCCAGCCCGACCATGATGACGCCGACTGAGACGGCGGCGAGAATCCACCACGGATTCCCGCGTAGGCCCTGCGTCGGCCGCGCGTGACGCGCGTGCGCGGGGCGCTGAACTGTGGTGATAGCCACTGTTCGACTCCTTTCGATAAGTGGAGGATTTCCACCACTTCTTGCTCACAACCCTAGCCGCAACTGGTGGCAACCCTCCACTTCGGGGAGTATTCTGGAGCGGTGATTCCTGGCGCACAACGGGGTGTGGAGCGATCCAGGCCACTGCGGGCCGACGCTGAACGCAACCGCGAGCGGATCGTGACTGCGGCCGCTCGACTGTTTGCTGAGCAGGGCCTGTCAGTGCCCTTGGAAGATGTGGCGCGCAGCGCGGGCGTCGGAGTGGCAACGCTGTATCGGCGCTTTCCCACCCGCACCGATCTGGCCATCGCGGCGTTCGAGCGGAACATGACCTCCTACGAGGACGCCGTCGACAAGGCCCTGAGCAATCCGGTGGCCTGGGACGGCTTTCGAGACCTCGTGTACGAGGTGTGCGAATTGCAGGCTTCCGACCCCGGCTTGCGAGCGCTCCTCACCACCGCCTTCCCGGCCAGCTCGGTGATCGAGCAGCGGGCCACCGAGGCCATCGACAAGCTCGGCCAGGTCATCGCGCGTGCTCAGGAAGACGGAATGTTGCGTCCGGACATCGGTGTTGGGGACATCGTGGTGATGCTTCTGGCCGACGCCGGCGTTCTCGAGGCCACCCGCGAGCACGCGCCCGGTGCCTGGCGCCGATTCGCCGCACTCATGGTCGACGCGTTCCGGGTCGGTCCGCACGAGCCGCTGCCGCCACCCACCCCCGCTGAAGAGCTCCGTAGTTCGATCGCCATGCTGACGGGCGACACATTGCGCATCGAATCTCTTGCTGACGACTGACCAGGAGTAGCCCGTGACTGATCGCCCGACCATCGACTTCCCGTCTCGTATCGGAGTGTGGTGGGCCAGCGAGAGCTGGCCGATGCCCGCAGCCGTCGAGGTCGCCCAGGAAATCGAAGCGCTCGGCTACGGTTCGCTGTTCATCCCCGAGGTCGGCCTCAAGGACGCCATGGTGCAGTCGGCGATCTTCCTGGCCGGCACGCAGCGACTGGTGCTGGGCACGGGTATCGCGAACATCCACGCCCGGTTGGCGACGATCGCCGAAGGCGGCGGCCGCAGCCTGAACGCCACCTACCCCGGCCGGTTCATCCTCGGCCTCGGCGTGAGCCACGGTCCGCTGGTGGAGAACATGCTCGGCGGCACGTACGAGAAGCCGCTGGCCACCATGCGCGGCTACCTGGACCGGATGGCCGGGCTGCCGGAGTTCGTCGAGCCGGGTTCGGGACGGCCCACCCGCCTGCTCGCAGCGCTGGGTCCCAAGATGATCGAGCTGTCGGGCACGCACGCCGACGGCGCGCACCCCTATCTGGTACTGCCCGAGCAGACCGCCACCACCCGGGAGATCCTGGGGCCGGACAAGTGGATCGTGTCCGAGCAGGCCGTCGTCGTCGGTGAGAGTGCCGAGGAGCAGCTGCGCCGGGCGCACCTGCACCTCGAGGTCTATTCGGGCCTGCCGAACTACCGAAACTCCTGGCTGCGGCAGGGCTTCGACGAGTCGGATCTGGTGCGCGGCGGGTCGGACCGGCTGGCGGGCCGCATCGTGGGTCAGGGTTCGGTGGAACAGGCCGCCGCGGCGGTGACCGCACACCTCGACGCCGGTGCCGACCATGTGGTGGTGCAGGTGCTCGGCGACGGAGATCCGGCCTGGGATCCGCGCCCGGCGCTACGCGAACTGGCCGAGGTGCTCAACCTCAGGGGTTGATGGTGTTCTCGCCGACCTGACGTCCCCAGACGTACTCGGTGAGGATCGGCTGGCCGAGTTCGAAGTGGTTGTACGGCGCGAGCGAGGCGCCGTAGTCGGCCACCAGGAACGGCGCAGGCCAGAACTCGTGGGTGACCGGCTGCCAGCAGCCGGGCCCGCCGCCGGGACCACCCTTGGCGTTCACCCGCGGCAGGTTGTCCGGATACACGTAGGGGTTGGGCGCGCCGGTCAGGCCGATGTGGAAATCGATCGAGTAGCCGTTGCCGCCGGCACTGTCCTTGGCATTCGATGTGGCGTAATTGCGGACGGTGCACATGATTTCGGGGCTGTAGGTGTCGAGCAGTTTGGCGGTGGGGATCAGGTCGGCTTGGCCGCGCACGAAGTAGGGGCCGCCGCGTTCGAAGATGTCGGCGCCGGTGTTGCCGAAGCCGGTGGAGGCCAGCAGGGCGGCGTCGAGATCCTTCTGCTCCTCGTTGAGGGTGCGGGCGGTGGTGACCGCGTGGTCGAGGAAGTCCCACAGGTCGGGGCTGGCCTTGGTGTAGACGTCGGCCAGCTTGGACAGCTGCTGAATGTTGGTGCGGATCTGGGGCATCTGCGGGTTGATGTCATCGAGGACGGCGTTGCCGTTGACGATCGACTGCCCGAACTTGGTGCCCAGCCCGTTGAGCGCTTCGGCGGCCGCCGACAAGGTCAGGTTCAGCTTGACCGGATCGACCTTCTCCGAGATCGACGTCAACGTCTCGAACAACGTATTGAACTCCGTCGTCACGTGAGAGACGTCGATCACGTCCTTGCTGGAAATGCGCTGCTTGGTCGGATCGGGCGGGCTGCGGAAGGACACGTACTTGTTGCCGAACACCGTGCTGGCCTTGACCTCCGCGATGGCGTTGGCCGGGATCAGGGAGATGTATTTCGGATCGACGTCCAGCGACAGCTTGGCCTTGGTGGTGCCGTCGCGTTCGATCGGATTGACGCCGGTGACCCGGCCGATCTGCACGCCGTTATAGGTGACCTTTGACCCGGGGTCCATGACGAGGCCGGATCGCTGCGAGATCAGCGTCAGTCGGGTCTTCGGCGTGAAATCGCCGCGGAATTGCATGAGGACGGTGACCACGACGACGGTGAGCAGGACAATCGTCACCACGAACGCGGTCTTGAGCGGCGGCGAGTACTGCCAGTGCCGGACCCGGGACTGGAACCACCCGGGCGGCGCCCCGTTTCGCTCACTCATCAGGTTCGCGCCTACCAATCACGGTTTCCCCCCGCCGTTGCACTGCAGATCACCGTTCGTTCGTGTTGCCACTATCCCACGCAGGTCGGGGGCGTCGGGGTTTTCAGACCAATCGATACCAGCGATGAATCCACGGTTCTGCAGAATTCGTGACGTGCGTCACATAGGCTCGTTCAGGCGCTCTGGTGGGCCATTCGTACCTGCTCTGAAACGGGCTGCAGCTCAGCATATTTGGGATCTCTGCCGTCGCCGGACGACCGTCCGCGGGCATGGCGCCAGATCCACGGAATGAGCAGACTCCGGGTCCATTGCGCTTGCGCGTACATCCGTTCGGCAAAGCTGTCCCGAACCTCTTCACCGCTGGGCATTGCCCAATCATGGTTGCTGCCGGGAAGTTTCAGCGCTTCGGCGGCAGCCTCGGCAAACAGGATGTGTCCCCGGGTCGACGCGTGCATGCGGTCGTGGCTCCAGATTGAGGGCTCGTTCATCGCCTCCGCGTTGTAGAGGTCGACCAGACCGAAGCCGTGCCGCTGCGCCGCACGCGTGATGACCTCGTTGACCTGCTGGATGCGCGAACCGATCAGCCTGCCCACCGGCAGCATCTTGGCGACGTCGGGAAATGACGTCGTCACCACCGTGGCCCCGGAATCGGCGAGTTGTTGGTAGACGTCGTCGAGATCGGCCATCGCCTTGGTGAACGTGCGGCCCGGTCGGGTCACGTCGTTCATGCCGACGCAGACGGTGACCAGATCGGGTTCCATCGCCAGCGCTTGCGGCAGTTGGTCATTGAGGACATCGATCACGCGCTTACCCCGAATGGCGAGGTTGGCGTACCTCAGCCCGGGATAACGGGCGTCCAATAGGGCCGCGAGCCGGTCGGCGAATCCGATCACACCGACGGTGTCATCGCCGTCCCACAGGCCTTCGGTCTGGCTGTCGCCGATCGCGACGTACCGGGAGAAACCGCTGTCCGACACGATCTTCGACTTTAGCGCCAGGCACGGCAGTACGATCGGCAAGCAAAGGGGAAGGCGGGGTGTACAAACGGTGAAGTCGGAGGAGTCCGCACAATCCGCGGTGTCGCCCTCAGATCGTCTTCTACCGAACCCGCGCCAGCGACTCGTCGACGCTCTCGCCGCCTCGATCACCGACATCGGCTATTCGGCCACCACGGTCGCTGAAATCGTCCGCCGCGCGAAAACCTCCCGGCGCACGTTCTACGAGTACTTCACTGACCGGGAAGCATGTCTGGTCGCGCTGCTCGCCGACACCAACCGTCGTTCCGTCGGGACGATCTCGGCGGCCGTCGACCCGGCGTTGCCGTGGGAGGCGCAGATCAGGCAAGCGGTCGAGGCGTGGGTCGCCAATGCCGAGTCCCAGCCGGCGGTGATGCTGAGCTGGATCCGCGATGTGCCCGCGCTCGGGATGGCCGCCCGCGAGTTGCAGCGCGAGGTGACGGAGTCGTTCATCACGATGGTCCGGACCCTGTCAGACACCGAGGAATTGCGTGCCGCCGGTATCCCGATGGTGTCCCGCCAACGGGCGCTCATGCTCATCGGGGGCTTGCGGGAACTGACGGCGGTAACCGTCGAGAGCGGTGGCCGGATGAGTGATGTCACCGACGAGGCGGTCGATGCCGCCATCGCGCTGCTCGGGCCGCCCCGCAGCGGTTGAGCCTATTTCTTCAGCCAGGTACGGACTTTGGCCAGATCGCGCGTGTAGGCCTCGTACATCTCGTCGGCGAAGAACGACGCACCACTGATCGTGTCGGAGCCCTGCCAGATCACCCTGACCCGGTAGCGGTCGCGGTGGTAGATATCGACGCGATCGCTCTCCCGGCGGTGCCAGCCCTTCTCCTCGCCGGCCTCCGAAAGGGCCTGCCGCTCGTCGGTGCCAGACATCAGTGACTACTCCTCCTGGGCGTCGGTACGGCGCCCTGATGAGCCAACAGTACTGTGGCGGACTCGCCGGACCCACGTTGTGCCGATCGGTACATCAGCGTACCGTGGCTGGTACATCAACGTACCGAACGTGAGGGATGAGGGCGATGGCGCAGGTGACGAGCGATCCGATTCGACTGCCACCCGGTCCGCGCACCCCCAGGTTGATCCAGGGCCTGCAGTTCTTCACGTCTCGGCGGGCGGCGGTCGGCGGCCTGACCCGGCGCTACGGGTCGGCCGTCACCCTGAACCTGCCGATCTTCGGCAAGGCAGTGCTGATCAGCGAGCCAGCCTTGGTCAAGGACCTGTTCACCACCGGCAGCGACCTGGTCGGCCGGGCGACCAATCTCGGTGAGGTGCTCGGCCCGGGCTCCACCTTCAGCCTGGACGGTGACGAACACCGCGAGCGTCGCAAACTGCTGGTCCCGCCGTTTCACGGCAAGCGGATGCAGGGCTATGAAGCCATCGTCGAAGAAGAGGTGATGCGCGAGATCGCCAGCTGGCCCGAGGGTGTCGAGTTCGAGACGTTGCCGTCGATGATGCACGTCACGCTCAACGCGATCCTGCGCGCGGTGTTCGGCGCCGAGGGTGCGGCGTTCGACGAGCTGCGCGAACTGCTGCCGAAGCAGGTGGTCGTCGGGTCTCGGCTGGCGCTCGTGCCAAAATTCTTCCGCCGCGACTTCGGCCCGCGCAGCCCGGGCGGTGCGATGCGGCGCTACCGGCGCCGCTACGACGAGATCGTCGACTCACTGATCGCCGACGCCCGCAACGACCCGGCATTCTCCGAGCGCGCCGATGTGCTCTCGCTGATGCTGCGGGCGCGCTACGAAGACGGGTCCGCGATCTCCGACCGCCATGTCGCCGACGAACTGCTGACACTGCTGAGCGCAGGCCACGAGACCACCGCGACCACACTGGCCTGGCTGGTCGAACGGGTGCGCAGGCACCCACAGCTGTTGGACCGGCTGACCGAGGAAGCCGATGCCGGTGGTTCCGAACTGCAGCAGGCGACCATCTGGGAAGTTCAGCGGACGCGGCCCGTCATCGACGGCACCTCCCGGCTGACCCTGCAACGAATGAGGCTGGGCGAGTGGGTGATTCCGGAAAAGCACGTCGTGATCGTCAGCATCGCCGCCGCCCATGCCAACCGCGACCGGTTCGAGAACCCGTCAGTCTTCGACCCGGACCGATTTGTCGGCAACCCGCCGGACAACTACACCTGGATTCCCTTCGGCGGGGGTATCCGCCGGTGCATCGGCGCTGCGTTCGCCAATATGGAGATGCGTGTCACGCTACGAACCTTGCTGCGCGAGTTCACCTTTGAACCCACGACCGCGCCGGGCGAGGCCTACCATTCGCGAGGGATCGCCAACGCCCCCGGCGACGGCGGGCTCGCGGTCGTGCACCGGCGCGCGACGACCACGCAACTGGTGGACTCGGTGAGCGCGCAATCCACGACTGGGTAACGCCTGGGAATCTGCTGGAAAATCGGGTCAGGCGGGAATCCGACGGTTCACCACAATCCCCGCACCGATGGATAGCGCCAGCGCCAGCGCGCCGAGTCCGACCCAGGCCGCGCTGGCATCGCCGCGCACGACCTGGTAGCCGATCTGCTCATCGAGGGTCGAGTACACCCGATTCAGTTCCCCGAGGCTCCCCGCGCGAAAGGATTGGCCGCCACTGAGATCGGCGATAGTGGCCAGTGACGCATCGTCGGTGGGAACCGGGATCTGCTGGCCGTCGACCTCGACGACGCCGTCCGGCGTGCCGAATGAGATCGTCGAGATCGGCACGCCCTGTTCCTTGGCCGCGCGTGCGGCGGTGAACGCACCACGCGGGGACTCCAGGTCAGGTGGCACGGTCTCCTTGCCGTCGGACTCCAGCACGATGCGCGCCGGTGGCGGTCCATCACCGCCGCCCATCACCGCGCCGGTGGTGGCAATGGCCTGCAGTGCAGTGAAAATGCCTTCCCCGGTGGCGGTTCGCGGTTCGGGCACCAGCTTGTCGATCGCCTGCTTGACCTGGTCGTGGTCGGTCGTCGGCGCGACCAATAGCGTTGCGCCGGATGAGAACTTCACCAGGCCAAGATTGATACCCGGGGTGAGCAGGTCGGCGAACCGCTTGCCCGCCACACGGGCGGCCTCGATCCGGCTGGGTGCCACGTCGGTTGCCGACATCGACTCCGACACATCGATCACCAGCATGACGACCGCGCGATTGCGGGGGATGCGCACGTCGTGCGTGGGGCCTGCCATCGCGGTGGTCAGCAGGGCCAGTGCCGCCACGAGCAACGCCGCGGGCAGGTGTCGCCACCGTCGCGGCTTCTGCCCGGCGGCAACCTGTTCCAGCAGCGTCATGTTCGCGAAGCGCAACACCCGCCGGGTCCGTACCCGCTGAACAAGCAGGTAGACCACCACGGCCACGGCGATGATCAGCAGGTACAGGAACAACCACGGGGTTGCGAAGCCCGAAAGGGACAGCGAACTCACAGCCGGTGCGACCACCTCTCAACTTCCGCCGGTACAAAGGACACGGTAGCCACCAATTCTGAAAACAGGCTTGGGCCTGATGACTAGCCAAGAGTGGACGACAGGAGTGGGTTAGATGACGGTGCCCGGCATCGGGTCGTTGACTCTGGCCGGACTGGCGCATCCAGGCCTGCTGCTGCTGGCGCTGGTCCCGGTGGCGCTGGTCGCGCTGTACGCGGTCGTGCAGATTCAGCGACGCAGACGGCTGCGCCAGTTCAGCGATCCTGCGGCGATGGTTCGCCTGGCCCCGAAGCGGCCACATCGCTTGCGACACTTGCCGATTGCACTGGCCATGCTGGCCCTGCTGTTTCTGGTGTTCTCACTGGCGGGCCCAACCCACCAGGCGCGGATCCCGCGCAACCGCGCCGTGGTGATGCTGGTCATCGATGTCTCACAGTCCATGCAAGCCAAGGACGTTCCGCCGACACGGCTACGCGCGGCGCAGGACGCGGCGAAAACCTTCGCGCAGCAACTCACACCGGGCGTGAATCTGGGCCTGGTGTCCTTCGGCGGCAACGTCAACCTGCTCGTCTCGCCAACGCCGGATCACGGCGCCACCGTCACCGCACTGGACAAACTGCAGCCGGACAACTCGACTGCCACCGGGGAGGCCATCTTCACCGCGCTGGAGTCCATCCAGACGGTGTCTACGGTCCTCAGCGCCGGAGATGCGACCCCACCGCCGGCCCGGATCGTCCTGCTGTCCGACGGTGGCGAGAACAAGCCGGCCAACCCGGACAATCCGCGTGGGGCCTTCACCGCCGCCCGGGCCGCCAAGGACCAGGGCGTGCCGGTCTCCACGATCACCTTCGGCACCCAGGGGGGCGTCGTCACCCTCAAAGACGACACCATTCCGGTGCCGTCGGACGACCGGCAGATGAAGCAGATCGCGCAACTGTCCGGAGGCCAGAGCTACAAGGCCACGAACATGGAAGAGCTCAACAAGAGCTACGACTCGGTGCTACAGCAGGTCGGCTATCAGACCGTGAGCGCGCCGGCCGGCACCGGCTGGCTGCGTCTGGCGGTCCTGATCGCCACGATCGCGACGTTCCTGGGTCTGGCGGTGAACCGAAGCCTGCCCGCATGATGGGTGCATGATCACCGCCGACAACGTTCGCCGACTGCTCGCCAGCGAGACCGATGCGGTACTGGTCCTCGTCGAAGGCCGCATTGATGTCATCGACCCGGCAGCCTTGGACACCGACGAGTATCGCGGCGCGCTGCAGGTCATCACCCGCGACGAACTGATCGAGCAGGCCGGCAGCGAGGAGCTGTCGGATCGCGAGCTGCTCGAGCAGGCCGTCGCCCTCGACATGGCCGTCGCCGAACTCGGCGGCTAGTTCACCCGCGCCGGGCGCGTGCGATCAGATCGACTGATGCTGTTCGCAATTCGTCGGCCGACGACAACGGCGCGCCGAACCCGACCCGGGTGTATCCCATGCCGCGTGGAGTCTCGACGCGCAAGTCCATTCCGTACCGGTCGATGCCGGTGCACACCGCGACGGTCGTGTCCGGATAGCCGCCGAGCGCCCGCGCCATCTCGACAAGGGAGTCGGCATGGTCGGCGTTGAGATGCGCCAGCGCACCGCCGGCGTTCGGGCGAACCGGGTCCGGCGCGGCCGCGTCGTAGTCGGCCGCGGTCGCCGAATCCATCCGGCCGTAGCCGCCCACCCAGCGCACTCGGTGTACCCGCAGCACCCACACCGTGAAGTCGGAGTAGTCGATGTAGTACTTCGCGGCCGCGACGGCGGCCAGGTGCGCGTCGCGCGCTGCGCTCAGTTCGTCCCCGGTCGGACGTTCGGCGACGCCGGCCAGCGTGATCCGTCCACTGGCGAGCGGATCGGATTCGGTGGTGGGCGCGACGATGGCGAGGCTGGCCCGCGGGTCACCGAGCAGGTTGCGACCGTGTTCGGCCATGTTGGACACGCAGAGCACCGGCGCGCCGCCGAGCAGCCCGTAGGTGACGAACGACGCCCATGGATCGCCGGTAGTGGTCAGCGAGGCCAGCGTCGCGGTGTTCGTCGACGCGGCGATGCTGCGCGCCTCCTCGGCAGGCGAGGGGCGGGTCGCGTCGGCGACGTCGGTGAGCGGGGGCGGAATCGACGGCGCATCGCCCGGGTCGCCATGATCTCGAGTTACCACTGAGGCACGATATCGCGCTCACTTCGTTCGCCGCGGGTGGAACCTTGCCACACTCGGTAAAGTCAGGACATCGCGGCGATCCCGTTCACCGTCGCGAAACGCCCTGGTTGCCACGGCGCCACCGCATCGCTTCCTGTGCAGAAGAAGGTTCGGTCATGAAGAACGTACGTCTGATCTCGGCTATCGCTGCTGCTGTCCTGCTCGCCTCAGTCGGTTGCGCGCCGCCGGAGAAGAAGGGTGACGGGGAGAAGACCGGGTCCGGAGCGCCAGCCGGCCAGGCCACCTCGGCCGCTGACTTCGGCGGGATGGACGGCCTGGTGGCCGCGGCCAAGAAGGAGGGCGAGCTCAACGTCATCGCCCTGCCCCCGGACTGGGCCAATTACGGCGCCATCATCAAGGCCTTCGGCGACAAGTACGGCATCAAGGTGAATTCCGCGCAGCCCGATGCCTCCAGCCAGGAGGAGATCAACGCCGCGAATCAGCAGAGGGGCCGCAGCAGCGCACCCGACGTGTTCGACCTCGGCCAGTCGGTGGCCTTGGCCAACACCGGTTTGTTCGCGCCGTACAAGGTGGCGACCTTCGACAGCATTCCGACGGGGATGAAGGACCCGAACGGGATGTGGGTCAACGATTACGGCGGCTACATGTCGATCGGCTACGACTCGGCCAAGGTTCCCGATATGAGCACCGTCAACGACCTGCTGAACCCCGCCTACAGGGGCAAGGTCGCACTCAACGGTGATCCGACCCAGGCCGGCGCGGCGTTCTCCGGCGTCGCGATGGTGGCGTTGTCGCAGGGCGGCTCGGCCGACGACATCGCCCCTGGCGTCGGGTTCTTCACCAAGTTGAAGCAGGCGGGCAACTTCCTGCCGGTCGATCCGACGCCGGCGACCATCGAGTCGGGCCAGACTCCTGTGGTCATCGACTGGGATTACCTCAACGCCGCACAAACCAAGAAGCTGCCGACCTGGAAGGTGTTCGTGCCGCAGGGCGCGGTGCTCGGCGGCTACTACTTCCAGGCCATCAACTCCAACGCCCCGCACCCGGCGGCGGCCCGGCTCTGGCAGGAGTTCCTCTTCAGCGATGAGGGGCAGAACCTCTACCTGGCCGGTGGTGCGCGACCGGTGCGCGCGGATGACATGGTCAAGTCGGGCACCATCGACGCGGCAGCCTACGAGAAGCTGCCCCCGGTGAGCGGTAAGCCGGTGATCCTGACCCAGGGGCAGACTGACACGGCCAACAAGTACCTGGCCAACAATTGGGCCAAGGCGATCGGCTGACACGGTGACGCGACGCCTGCGAGAGGCCCTGCCCCTATTGCCTTTCGGAGTCTTCGTCACGATCTTTCTGATCATCCCGACGGTGACGGTCATCGTCTCCGCGTTCTATCTCGACGGAGTGTTCTCGCTGCAGCGGATCGGGCTGCTGTTCTCCGAAACCGCCTTGACTGCGCTGGGCAAGAGCGTTCTGCTGTCGGCGAGCACGGCCTTGATCGGTGCGATCCTCGGTGCGGTCTTGGCGTGGCTGGTCGTCACCAGTTCACCGAACTCCCCGCTGCGCCGTGTGGTGTTGTCACTGTGCAGTGTGCTGGCCCAATTCGGTGGGGTGGCTTTGGCATTCGCGTTCCTCGCAACGATCGGCCTCAACGGGGTGCTGACCCTCTGGGTGTCCGACCGGTTCGGGTTCAACCTGGCCGGTGACGGCTGGCTGTACTCACTGCGCGGCCTGATCCTGGTGTACACCTACTTCCAGATCCCGCTGATGGTCATCGTGTTCGCCCCGGCGCTGCAGGGGCTGCGCGCGGAATGGCGCGAAGCCGCGGTCAGCCTGGGCGCATCCCGCTGGGCTTATTGGCGCGAGGTGGGCTTCCCGCTGCTCATGCCGGCATTCCTCGGTTCGGCATTGCTGTTGTTCGCCAACGCATTTGCCGCGTATGCCACCGCCGCCGCACTGGTCAGCCAGGGCAGCCCGATCGTACCGCTGCTGATCCGCACGGCGCTGACCTCGGAGGTGGTGCTCGGGCAGTCCGGTTTCGCGTACGCGCTGGCGCTGGAGATGGTGGTCGTGGTCGCCGTGGTGATGGTCGCCTACAACCTGCTGGTGCGCCGGACGTCGCGGTGGCTGCAATGAAAGCCGGCCGGATCGGCCGCGGGGTGGCGCTGACCCTGTTCGGGTTGTTCTTTCTGTTCCCGCTCTATGCGATGGCCGACTTCAGCACCCGCGACCTGATCCACGGCGGGCGCACCCTGCAGGCGTGGAAGAACCTGGTACAGAACGAGATGCTGTATCAGGCGATCGTCATCTCGCTGTTGCTGGCGGTGTTCACTGTCGTTCTGATGCTGGCGATCCTGGTGCCGACGATGATCTGGGTCCGGTTGCGGGCCCAGTGGGGCAGGCGTCTGGTCGAATTCCTCTGCCTGTTGCCGTTGACCATTCCCGCCCTGGTGATCGTCGTCGGGCTGCGCAACGTCTACCTGTGGGTGGTGTATTTCCTCGGCGAGTCGCCGCTGACGCTGACGTTCGTCTATGCGGTGTTGGTGTTGCCGTTCGCCTACCGGTCCATCGACGGCGCGCTGTCCTCGATCGACCTGAAAACCCTTGCGGAGGCCTCCCGTTCCCTCGGCGCGGGGTGGACCACGACGATCCTGCGAGTGGTGGTGCCGAACATCTGGTCGGGCATTCTGGCCGCGGCGTTCATCTCGATCGCGGTGGTGCTCGGCGAGTACACCATCGCCTCGTTGAGCGGATATCAGAACCTGCAGGTGGTCATCGTCGCGATCGGCAAGAGTGACGGGCCGACGTCGGTGGCGGCATCGCTGGCCACCCTGGTTTTCGGTTTCGTTCTGCTGCTGACCCTTTCGTTGGTGACCAGTCGAAACCGTGCCGGGAGGCGGGAGTCATGACGGGCGTTGCTGTCGACTTCACCGATGTGACAAGACTTTACGGCACGGTGCGCGCCCTCGACGGGCTGAGCCTGCACCTGCAACCCGGTGAGATGGTCGCCCTGCTCGGGCCGTCGGGCTGTGGCAAGACCACCGCGCTGCGGATCCTGGCCGGCTTGGACCAACCGACGTCGGGGCGGGTCGCGGTCGGCGGCAACGACATCACCGACGTGGCACCCAACAAGCGCGATATGGGCATGGTGTTCCAGGCCTACAGCCTCTTTCCGCACCTGACCGTCCTGGACAACGTCGCATTCGGGCTCAAGCTGAGGGGTAAGAGCAAGACCCAGCGGACCGCGCTGGCCGCCGACATGCTCGATCTGGTCGGGCTGTCGGCACACAAACAGAAGTACGCCAGTCAGCTCTCCGGTGGTCAGCAGCAGCGGGTGGCACTGGCCCGCGCTCTGGCCATCGCGCCCCGCGTGCTGTTACTCGACGAACCGCTGAGCGCACTGGACGCCAAGGTTCGCGCCCAGTTGCGTGACGAGATCCGGCGCGTGCAGCTCGAAGTGGGCACCACAACATTGTTCGTCACGCACGACCAGGAGGAGGCGCTGGCCGTCGCCGACCGGGTCGGTGTGATGAATCAGGGCCGCCTGGAACAGATTTCGGCACCGGCCGATGTGTACGCCCATCCCGCGACGCCGTTCGTCGCCGAGTTCGTCGGCCTCAACAACAAGGTTGACGCCCAGGTCACCGACGGCCGTGCGCACCTGCTCGGAGTCTCGCTGCCGGCAGCGGACGGCTCGATCGCCACCGGCGCTGGCGTCGCACTGATCCGGCCGGAGTCGGTACGGCTCACCGCCGATCCCGACGGCCTGGCCACAGTCGTCTCGGTGTCGTTTCTCGGTTCGATCTCGTTGGTGCACTGCACGTGTGACGACGGGACGCGTTTGGTCGCGCAGAGCTCCAGCGCGCACGCCGCCGACCTTTCACCCCGTCTCCGGGTCGCGGTCACCGTCGAGCAGACCGCGGTTCTGGTGTTGCCAGCCACCTAGGGTGGGATATCGAGGCAGACGTCAGAGCGAGGTGCAGGCAGGATCTTCGCTCCCAGTTCTGGCTCGTTGGAGATCGGACGCCGGTACGTTGTCGAACATGAGTCAGGACACGAATTTCACCGGTGAGGAAAGAGATCGCGTCGAAGAGGAGCTGGCCGAGCTCCGCAGTCGTCGCGATCAACTGCGCGCCGAACTCCAGGGCGACGCCGACACCGTCGGGGACAGCGGGGACGCCGCCGATACGCTGCAGCGCTCCGAGGATCTGGCCGGTATCGACGAGCAGATCAACCGGCTGACCTGGCTGCTGGCCGGGGGGAATGCGGACACCCCGGGCCAAGTGCCCAACGGCACGACGGTGACACTGCGGTTCCCCGGCGACGAGCCGATCCAGATGCGGATCGTCAACTTCCTGGAGGAGACGCCGGCCGGCGAAGAAGACACCACGTTGACCTCCGACAGTCCGCTGGGCTTAGCGTTGTTCGGGCGACGGGCCGGCGAGACCGTCACCTACCCCACGCCGCGCGGCGAACTGCAGGTCGAGCTGCTCGCCATCGAGTTTCCGAACAAGCGATAGAGGTGCGATGCGGGCGATAAGGGTGACCGAGCTGGCCGGTCCGGAGTCGGTGCAGCTGGTCGAGATCGACGAACCGTCCGGTGAGGGCACGATCTTGGTCGACGTCCACGCCGCGGGCGTGGCCTTCCCCGACGCGCTGCTGACCCGTGGGCTCTACCAGTACAAGCCGGAGCTGCCGTTCACCCTCGGCGCCGAGATCGCCGGTGTGGTGCGTTCGGCACCCGATGGCGCCCCGGTCAAAGCCGGCGACCGGGTCGCGGGCCTGACGATGATCACCGGCGCGATGGCCGAGACCGTCGAGCTCACTGGAGAGCGGGTGTTCCCGCTGCCCGACAACGTCAGCTTCGAGGCCGGCGCCGGGCTGTTGTTCAACGACCTGACCGTGTACTTCGCGCTGACAGTGCGCGCGCGGCTGGCCGCCGGGGAGACGGTGCTGGTGCACGGCGCGGCCGGCGGTATCGGCACCTCCACACTGCGCCTGGCCCCGGCGCTGGGCGCCAGCCGGGTGATCGCGGTGGTCAGCACCGAGGACAAGGCGGATATCGCAAGGGCGGCAGGCGCCACCGACGTGGTGCTGGCCGACGGTTTCAAGGACGCGGTCGCCGAGCTGACCGGCGGCAAGGGTGTCGACATCGTGATGGACCCGGTCGGCGGTGATCGCTTCACCGACTCGCTGCGCTCGCTGGCCCCGGCCGGCCGGCTGCTGGTGGTCGGATTCACCGGCGGTGAGATCCCTACCGTCAAGGTCAACCGGCTGCTGTTGAACAACATCGACGTCGTCGGAGTCGGCTGGGGCGCGTGGACCATGAGCCACCCCGGTGCGCTCACCGAGCAGTGGAACGGTTTGGCCGACCTGCTCATCTCCGGCAAGCTGGCAGCCCCACAGCCCGAGGTCTATCCGCTGGAGGAAGCGGCCGCCGCGGTCGCCTCCCTGGAGAATCGCACCGCCAAGGGCAAGGTCGTCGTCCGCGTCCGCGAGGCCGGGTAAATCTCTAACTCCTCCAAGCGTTTTCGCGTCCCGGTTGCCGCCGGGGCGGGCGACCACTACAACGGGGGGCGACGACAACGACGTCGCGGAGACGATTCGGCTCGGCCAGTGTGGGGTAGTGAAACGTAGATGGAGTTGACCAACGATCCGGCAGATGGCAGCCACATAGAAGGTGGCGTCGTCGAGCACCCCACCGCCGAGGACTTCGGGCAGGCGCGAGCACTGCCCGCTGATCGCACCTGGTTCAAGAGCGCGGTGTTCTACGAAGTGCTGGTGCGGGCGTTCTACGACTCCAACTCCGACGGCTCCGGCGACCTGCGTGGCCTGATCGAACAGCTCGACTACCTGCAGTGGCTGGGCGTCGACTGCCTGTGGCTGCCGCCGTTCTACGACTCGCCGCTGCGTGACGGCGGCTACGACATCCGCGACTTCTACAAGGTGCTGCCCGAGTTCGGCACCGTCGAAGATTTCGTGTCCCTGCTCGACGCCGCTCACCGCCGCGGCATCCGCATCATCACCGACCTGGTGATGAACCACACCTCCGATTCGCATCCGTGGTTCCAGGAGTCGCGTCGCGACCCCGACGGCCCCTACGGGGACTTCTACGTGTGGAGCGATACGAGCCAGCGCTACACCGACGCGCGCATCATCTTCGTCGACACCGAGGAGTCGAACTGGACGTTCGACCCGGTGCGCAAGCAGTTCTACTGGCACCGGTTCTTCTCCCACCAGCCCGACCTGAATTACGACAACCCCGCCGTTCAGGAGGCGATGCTCGACGTCCTGCGGTTCTGGCTGGACATCGGGATCGACGGCTTCCGCCTCGACGCGGTGCCGTACCTGTTCGAGCGCGAGGGCACCAACTGCGAGAACCTGCCCGAGACGCACGCGTTCCTCAAGCACTGCCGCAAGGTCATCGACGACGAATTCCCCGGCCGGGTGCTGCTGGCCGAGGCCAACCAGTGGCCGGCCGACGTCGTCGAATACTTCGGCGACCCGGCGACCGGCGGCGACGAATGCCACATGGCATTCCACTTCCCGCTGATGCCGCGGATCTTCATGGCGGTGCGCCGCGAATCCCGCTTCCCGATCTCGGAAATCCTGTCGCAGACCCCGGAGATCCCCGAGATGGCGCAATGGGGCATCTTCCTGCGCAACCACGACGAGTTGACGCTGGAGATGGTCACCGACGACGAGCGCGACTACATGTACGCGGAGTACGCCAAAGACCCACGGATGAAGGCCAACGTCGGCATCCGCCGCCGGCTGGCCCCGCTGCTGGACAACGACCGCAACCAGATCGAACTGTTCACCGCGCTGCTGCTGTCGCTGCCCGGTTCGCCGGTGCTCTACTACGGCGACGAGATCGGGATGGGCGACATCATCTGGCTCGGTGACCGCGACGGCGTCCGCACCCCGATGCAGTGGACCCCGGACCGCAACGCCGGATTCTCCACCGCCAATCCGGGCCGGCTCTACCTGCCGCCGAACCAGGATCCGATCTACGGCTACCAGTCGGTGAACGTCGAAGCGCAGCGCGACAGTTCGACGTCACTGCTGAACTGGACCCGCACCATGCTGGCGGTGCGGCGCCGCTACGACGCGTTCGCCACCGGCACCTTCCGGGAACTCAGCGGCTCCAACCCGTCGGTGCTGACGTATGTGCGGGAGATCGACGACGGCGACACGGTGCTGTGTGTGAACAATCTGTCCCGCTTTCCGCAGCCGATCGAGTTGAATCTGCAGCATTGGAACTCGTTCACGCCGGTGGAGCTGACGGGGCACGTGCCGTTCCCGCGGATCGGCCAGCTGCCCTATCTGCTGACACTGCCGGGACATGGGTTCTACTGGTTCAGGTTGAGTCAGTCGGAGGCCACGCAATGAGCGCACCGGTGAACTTGCCATGGACCGAGTGGCTGCCCGCCCAGCGGTGGTACGCCGGCCGCAGCCGGACACTGTCCTCGGCACAGGTCGCCGAGGTGACGTCGTTGCGGCCTCAGCTGGACCTGGTGCTGATCGACGTCACCTACACCGACGGCTCCGCCGAGCGTTATCAAGTTGTGGTCCAATGGGATTCGGCACCGGTGTCGGAGTACGACACCATCGCCACGATCGGGGGCGCCGGCGCTCACACCGGTTACGACGGGCTCTACGACCGGTCGTCGGCGCAGTTCCTGCTGTCGCTGATCGACTCGGAGGCCAGGATCGGCGAGATCGTCTTCACCAAGGAACCGGGTGTGACCCTTCCGCTGGATGCCGCGCCGCGGGTCTCGGACGCCGAGCAGAGCAACACCAGCGTGGTGTTCGACGACCAGGCGATCTTCAAGCTGTTCCGCCGGGTGTCCACTGGGATCAACCCCGACGTCGAACTCAATCGGGTGCTGGGCCGCGCCGGAAACCCGCACGTGGCAAGGCTTCTCGGGTCGTTCGAAACCAGCGAGAACGGCCAGCCGTGCCCGCTGGGCATGGTGACGGCCTATGCCGCGAACTCCGCGGAGGGCTGGCAGATGGCGACCGCGAGCACCCGCGATCTGTACGCCGAGGGCGATCTGTACGCCTATGAGGTCGGTGGTGACTTCGCCGGCGAGGCATACAGATTGGGTGAGGCGGTGGCGTCGGTGCACGCCACCCTGGCCCAGGAGCTGGGCACCTCGACGGCTGTGTTGCCGGTCGACGTGATGCGTGAGCGGCTGGCGAGCGCGGCTGCGGCGGTGCCCGATCTCGCGGAGTATCTGCCTGCCATCGAGGAGCGCTACGCCAAGCTGGACGACGAGCCGATCACCGTGCAACGCGTGCACGGTGATCTGCACCTCGGTCAGGCGCTGCGCACCCCGGAGGGCTGGCTGCTGATCGACTTCGAAGGCGAACCGGGTCAGCCGCTGGACGAGCGGCGTAGGCCGGACTCGGCGTTGCGCGATATCGCCGGGATGCTGCGCTCGTTCGAATACGCCGCCTACCACCAGCTGATCGACCAGGCCGACGACCGGCAGTTGGTCGCCCGCGCCAAGGAATGGGTGGATCGCAACTGCGCGTCGTTCTGCGACGGGTATGCCGCCGAATCCGAGACCGACCCGCGCGATCATGCCACCGTGCTTGAGGTCTACGAGCTGGACAAGGCGGTGTACGAGGCCGCCTACGAGGCGCGGTTCCGGCCGAGCTGGCTGCACATCCCGCTACGCTCGATCGCCCGCCTGGTCGGCTAGCCTCAGAGCGACATCGCTGCCGAGCCGTCAAGCACAGTCAAGTTGTCCCCCAGCGGATTCCCGAGCGCCACCATGCTCTGGAAGTACTCGATCACCCGCTTGTGCGAGACATCGAGCGCAGGCCACTGCGGCCAGTCCCAGGTGTCGTTCATGAACGGTTGTGACTGATCGTGACTGAGCACCGTCAAATGGTTCACGTCGTGGGCGGTAGCCGAACCCTCGAGGACGAGCCGGCCATTCGCCCGGTCGTGCATCCATCCGCCATAGTGCGGCTCCATTTTCAGGGTGTCGATGAAGGCCGTCTCACCACCGCTGTCCATCAGGTACTCGGCGAAACCGTCATGACCGTACTCGGCCACCATGGCCATGACACTCGCCGCTGAACCGAGCCGCGCTGTTCGTTCGATGTCCGCGACAATCTGCGGGTCGAACTTGTCGTCGGCGATCCACCCCACTTTGGCGCCCTGCATCGCGTAGTAGAGACCGACGCCCTGCAGGTCGTTGTTCCACGCTTGCGCGTTGTTGGTCAGCTTGTTGGCAAACGCCCAGTTTCCGACGGCCTCGAGGGTCACCGGCGCCAGACCGGCGAACGCGCGCTGGTTGTTGTAGGCGACCAGCGCTTCGGTCGTGATGGCCGTCCGGCCGCCTTCCAGGGCATCCATGCCGGTGTGGTCGCTGCCGTGGAACATGCCGAACGTCATGATGTCGGTGTATTGGCTGGTTCCGGGATCGGGCATCGGCATCCCGGTGTCGCCCGGCGGCGTCTGGGTACCATCTCCGGTCGTCGTGCCGACTGGGCGGTCGAGGATGGTTCCCATGCCCATCGCGTCGGTGAGGGTCGCTCCCGACGGATTCGACAGCATGATGTGGAACGTCTCGTTGTTCTCCACCAGCGAGTCACTCTTCACCGGAACGGTGATGATCTTCTGGGTCTCGCCTGGGGCAAAGCTGATCGTGCCCGAGACGCTGACGTAGTCGAGGCCGGCGCTCGCGGTGTCGTTCGAGGTGGCGTATTGCACGGTCACCGTCTGCGTGGACGGGGCGGCCAGCGTCACGACGAACGACGCCAGCGATGTGCCACTGCCACTGGTGAACTCGATCGGCTTGAGGTAGACCATCTTGTTCTCGTTGATGCTCTTCCAGTCGTCGGCCAGAATGCCGCCAGTATCACCGGAATTAGGATTCCACGACCAGAATGTCCAGCTCATGTCCTCGGCGCCGGAGGGGATATCGACGGTGCCGTTGTTGTCGAAGTCACCCGACAGGTAGGAGGTGAGTGCCTCCAACCACACGGCATCCTTGGGATCGGACAGTTTGGTGCCGAACTCGCCGACGTAGATCGGCGCGATGCCCTGTTCGTAGATGTAGCCCCAGGCGTTGCGGAAGACGTTGGGCAGGTTGGTGCCGAAATTGGCTGACTGGAACCAGGTTTGGGGATACACGGAATTCGGATAGTCATGCGGTGAGTAGACGACCCGGTTGGGCACGTTGAGCACGATCGGACGGTCCTTGACGCCCATCAGATTGCCACCCCACCAGTAGCTCTGTCCCTGGTAGGTGCCAACGCCTTCGACGAAGACCAGCAGGTCCGGATTCACTTGTAGGACAGCGTTACCGGCCCGCTCGGCGGCGCGGGCCCAATCGTTGGCCCCGCCACCGCCCCAGGTGCCGTTGTACGGCTCGTTGTGCAGATCGAAACCGATGACCGTCGGGTTGTTCTTGTAGCGCGTGGCCAGCATCTGCCAGTCGGAAACCCACTGGTCTTCGGTGTATTGGCTGTTGTACCAGAGCCCGTTCTCGCTCGTGCCCGCTCCCGCGGTGCTGCGGTGGTGGTCGAGGATGACCCGCATCCCGTCCTGGCCGGCGTAGGCGATGATCTGATCCAGCACCTGCAGGCGCGACATGCCCTGCAGGTCGGGGTTGAGCGCGTAGTTGATGCCCGAGGGTGCCGCGCTGGTGTGCAGCATCTCGCTGGAGTACGGGATGCGAATTGTGTTGAATCCCTGGGCCGACATCTGGTCGATCATGTCTTTGTAGTTGCGCGTCCACAGGCCGTCCGGCACGCCGTTGGAGCCTTCGGCGCCGAACCAGTTGACGCCCGAAATCTGCACCGGTTTGCCCTGCGAGTCGAGGATCTGGTTGCCGGAGGTGTGCAGAAAACCGGGTGCCATGCCGCCCGCGCCGGGTTCCGTCGCCGACGCATCGGAGATGCTCAGCCCCGGCGTCGTCGCGACGTCGTCGTTGGTGATGGTGGCGGTGGCCGTGGTGCGGGCGATGGTGGCGCCGCTGGGGCTGGCCAGGGCGACGGTGAACGATTCTGTGGGCTCGACCGCGGTGTCGCCGGTGACTTTGACGGTGATGGTTTGGGTGGTGACGCCGGCGGCGAAGGTCAGCGTGCCGGTGGTCACCGTGAAATCGGTTCCTGCGGTTGCCGTTCCGCTTGATGTCGAGTAGTTGACGGCGACGGGTGTGGTGGAGGGTTTGGACAGAGTGACGGTGAAGGTGGCGTTGGTGGTGCCGGAATTGCCTTCGGCGACGGTGGTGTCGGCGATCGAGAGGGTTGGCTTTCCGGTCGTGCGCGGGATGCCCAGCAGCCGGTACAACCCCCACAGCAGATCCTGGATGGGATTACCGACCGGCGCCAACGGGCCGACCGGCCCGAATCCCAATGCGCGCAGTATCTGTGTCGGTGTGGGAAGCGCCGGGAGGTGGATCAGGTTCGCCGGCACTGATCCCGCCGCCGGCGTCTTCGCGACACTGTCGATCGTTGGGGCTGAGGCCGGTGCGTCCGATTCGGATGGGTTGTTGCTGACCGGGTCGGTGACCTCGGTCCGACTGGAACCGATAACGGCGGACGACGTGTTGCTCGACGCCGACGGCTTGGTGAGTGCCGGAGTTAGCGCGGCGGCGGAGTTGACTTTCGGCTTACGCGCCGAGGGGCCGTTGGCTACGCCGGATTTCGGTGTCTGCCTGCCGGTATGCGCGCCCTTCGGCGACGAACCGTCGCCCTGGCCGCTCGTGGCGGAAGCGCCACTGTCCGAGGTCGTATCGGCATGTGCAATCCCAGAGCCGGTGGCCAGCGCGGCGCCGACACCCAGGCTCAGCGCGCCCACGCCCAGCCAGGAATAGGGTTCTGTGCGCCGGCGGCGTCCCGCCCCGCGCTTCTTACCTTCGTGGTTGGCCACAGCCCCGTGACCGGTATGGCGTGCCGACGCATTCATTGCTCTGCCCTTCCTCCAAGCGTTTGCACAGCTTTGCTGAAGGGTCAACCGTTGTCACGGCTTTCGGCGAAGCACTCAGCAAAAATTCATTTGCTGTGCCAAATATCTAGACAAACCCGATGAGGCCGTCCATGAGCTGGACAGGGGAACGGCTCGCGGAGCCTGCGCGCGCCGTCAGTCCAGCAGTCGCAGCGCCAGCCGCGGGCAGCGTTTGACCGCAGCCTTCGCGAACTTCGCCGCCGCCGGTGGGATCACCGGCTCCCGAGAGCCGTCTCGAGCCAGCGGATAGCCCCAGTCGTCGCGGGTGAACACGTCGGGTAGTAGCTCGGCGCACAGGCCGCGGCCGTCGCAGCGGGTCCAGTCGATGTGGAGACGAGCCTGGGCCTTGCTCACGACTGCGGCCACTTTCCTACGGTGCGCACCGCGCCGGTCCGGTCGATCAACCGGGCCGCAATGCCAAGCGTGGCAATCCAATCCGGGGCGCGGTGCCCACGGATGATCGCCGCTGTGCTGATCGTGTTGGCAGCCAGGCAGCTGGCTGCCGCGACGGTGACACTGCGCCATACCGGATCGGCCGAGCGGCCGGTCCTGGGGTCGACGATGTGATGGACGAGATCGTCACCGCGCCACCATCGCCTGCGGCAGGTGCTTGACGTGGCCAGGCCGGTGCCCGCTCCCAACGCGATCTGGCAAGGCGGGTCGTCGTCGGTGTCCTGCACCAGGACGTGCCAACCACCGTTGGGTGGCGCGCCCGCAGTGGCGATGTCGCCGCCGAGATTGACCAGAACACCGCTGCCGGTCCGCACCTGGACGCGTTGTGCGCACCAATCGGCGGCGAGCGCCTTGGCGGTGGCGCCGAGGTCGAGCAGCACACCGGCAGGTAGTAGCACGCTGCGCCCGTCGAACTCGACCATCGACCAATCGGAAGGAATCGTGACCGAACCCAACCGCGACGTCGACGGGTCGAGATCGGCGATATCGCGGTCGTAACCCAGCGCGATCATCGCCGAGCCGACGGTCGGATCGACGTCGCCATCGGTCCAGCGGGCCGCGGCGAGGGCGGCATCGATGAGGTCGGCGAGCACAGGGCTGACCGCTGTGCGGACCCCGCCGGCGGCGGCCAGTTCGCAGATCTCGGAGTCGGGCCGGAACCGTGACGCGGCGTCCTCGACGTCATCGAGGACGGTATCGACGATCGCCCGCGCTGCTGACAGCGCCGCAGGGTCGGTGACCAGCAGATGCATGCCGGTGCTCCACCGGGTCCACTCGGACTCGGCGAGGTTGACGAGAGCAGAGTGGCTCACGAGTCGCGAGATCCAGAGCGTGGTGACCACATGGGATGCCATGTTGCGGGGACATTCTTTGAGCGCTGTAAGAACTGGCATGGCACCCTCGCTAGGTGTCCGCGCGAAGTCTGTCGCCTGCGCTGCTGGTGGTCGAGGATGACCGTGCGCTCAGTGCGATGCTCGTGGAACTGTTCAGCGAGCAGGGGTACCGGACCGATGCCGCCTACGACGGTCAGCAGGGCATGCACCGCGGATTGACCGGCGAGTACGACGCCATGATCGTGGACCGCGGGCTCCCGGTGATGGACGGCTCGGACCTGGTGGCGCTGCTGAGGTCGCGCGGGATCGCGACACCTGCGCTGATTCTCACCGCCCGCGGATCGGTCGAGGACCGTGTTGAAGGCTTGGACGCCGGTGCCCAGGACTACCTGGTCAAACCGTTCGAGATTCCCGAACTGCTGGCCCGCGTCCGCGCGCTGATCCGGCGCGCCGACAGTGCGGCGACCCTGGTGCAGGCCGGCGGTCTGCGGCTCGACCGGGTCACTCGCCGGGTGGCCGGAGCCACCCCCGCCGGCATCGAAGTGGAGCTCTCCGAGCGGGAGGCATCGCTGCTGGGCGTGCTGATGGCAGCCCCGAAGCGGGTGTTCAGCCGCGCCCAGCTGCTCGAGTCGGTGTTCGACGGCGCGGAGACCACCGGGGCGGTTGACTTGTATGTGCACTACCTCCGCCGCAAGCTGGGCAAGCAGGTAGTACGGACGGTTCATCGAACCGGTTACCGATTCGGGCTCGAATGACATCGCCTCCGCTGAGCGACCTCACTGTCGTGAAACGGGCCGGCCGGATCGCCGCGGTGCAAGCCTCGGTGGCGCTCGCGCTGGTACTGCTGGTCGTCGGCGGAGTGGTGTTTGCGGTGTATCTGCGGGCGCAGAACCGTCAGATCGGCGCGGAACTCCGGACGCTCGCGATGACGGCCGACGACGCCAACGATCCGCCCCCGGACATGGAGCTGGCGCTGCGTGAGAACAATGGCCACATCTCGACCAGCGACGGCGGCGAGCCCGGTGTGCCGCTGCTGACCGGCGCTACCGGCTTCAGCGATATCCATGCCAACGGAAGGGAGTACCGCACGCTGGTGGTGGACCGGCCCGAAGGCCGGGTGGTGGCGATGACGGACCTGGCGCCGTATCACGCGGGGCGTAATCGGCTGCTGATGGCGCTGGGGTTCGCCGAGCTGGCAGGCATCCTCGCGTCGATTGCCGTGGTCGTCCTGCTCAGTCGGCGGTCGGTGCGCCCACTGGCCAACGCGCTGGCATTGCAGCGCCGGTTCGTCGCCGATGCCTCCCATGAGCTGCGGGCGCCCTTGACGGTGCTGCACACCCGGGCGCAGATGCTGGCGCACCGGGTCGGCACTGCCGATGTGCGCACGCTGCAGAAAGATGCCGACGCTCTGGTCGCCGACACGCGGGCGCTGGGTGACATCGTCGATGATCTGCTCGCCTCGGCCACGATGGCCGCACGCAAGCAGGCCCGCGATCGCGTGGACCTCTCCGCGGTGGCGATGTCGGTGCGCGACAGCATGGCCTCCTACGCGCACTCGATCGGCGTCACGGTGAACCTCGAGTGCGAAAGTGCGGACGGCACAGCCGGATTCGACGTGATTGGTTCGGCGGCAGCGCTGCGACGGGCGCTCACCGCGCTGGTCGACAACGCGCTCGGGCACGTGCACCACGGGGGGACGGTCGAACTGCGGGTGCGTCGCGACGGCGCGAAGGTGACTGCGACGGTCGCCGATGACGGGGTGGGTATCGATCCCGACGCCATGGCGACATTGTTCACCCGGTTCTCGCACGGCGCCGAACACACGACCAGGGAAGGCCGGGAACCGTACGGCATCGGGCTGGCGCTGGTCCGCGAGATCGCCGACGCGCACGGCGGCGATATCGCGGTGGCGTCGAAGCCGGGAGAGGGTGCGACCTTCACCCTGACGCTGCCCGCAGCGCCGCCGGCATAATCTGCGCGCACAGCACTTCGGCCGTCGGCGGGGCGGTCTACGGTGGTGGCGATGTCCCTGCATGTACACCGGGCCGAGCGCACCGACCGACTTGCGGACGGACTCGGCGCCCTGTTGGCCACGCCTCAATCCGACCCGTTCGCCGAGGAACTCGTCGTCGTGCCCGCTCGCGGGGTCGAACGCTGGCTGTCGCAACGGTTATCGCATCGGCTCGGCCGCGGTGACGGTGCCGACGGCGTGTGCGCGGGCGTCTCCTTCCGATCACCGGCGTCGCTTGTCACTGAACTGACCGGCGCCGGGGACGAAGACCCGTGGTCGCCCGACGCGATGTCGTGGCCACTTCTCGAGGTCATCGACGCAAGCCTCGGCGAAACGTGGTGTCACACCCTGGCCACCCACCTCGGCTACTTCGAGATCGGCGAGGAAAAGGAGCTGCGACAGGGCAGGCGCTACGCGGTGGCACGCCGGCTGGCGGGCCTGTTCGCTTCCTACGCCCGCCAGCGCCCGCAACTGCTGATCGACTGGCTGGACGGCGAGCCCGGTGACCTCGACGCCGACCTGCACTGGCAACCGCACCTCTGGCGCGCGCTTGTCAACCGGGTGGGAATCGACCCACCTCACGTCCGGCACGCCAAAACCGTTGCGCAACTGCGTGAATCCGGGGCGGAGCTGCCCGCACGCCTGTCGTTGTTCGGTCATACCAGGTTGTCGTGCACCGACTCCGAACTGCTCGACGCGCTCGCCGATCACCATGAACTGCACCTGTGGATTCCGCATCCCAGCGCCGAGCTGTGGACCGCGCTGTCCGGATTGCGCGGGTCCATTCCGCGGCGCGAGGACACCAGTCATCGACAGGTGCTCCATCCGCTGCTGGCCACGCTCGGCCGCGACCTGCGCGAGCTGCAGCGGGGCATGCCGGACAGGGCGGCGAGCGACGAGTTTCTGGGCGCCGATCCCACCCAGGGTCCCGAAACCCTGCTCGGCTGGCTGCAGTCCGACATCTCTGCCAACGCCCTACGCCCGGCAGGCAGGGCAGTGCGCGATGACGACAGGTCGGTGCAGGTGCACAGCTGTCACGGCCCGGCCCGGCAGGTCGACGTTCTGCGGGAGGTATTGCTCGGTCTGCTCGCCGACGATCCCACCCTCGAACCCCGCGACATCCTGGTGATGTGCCCGGACATCGAGGCCTACGCGCCGTTGATCGTCGCCGACTTCGGTCTCGGCGACGTGGTGCCGGGCGCCCATCCCGCTCATCAGCTGCGGGTGCGCCTGGCCGACAGGTCGCTGATCCAGACCAACCCGCTGCTCGGGGTGGCCTCCCAACTGCTCTCCCTCGCCGGCAGCCGGGTCACCGCCAGCGAGGTGCTCAACCTGGCCCAGGCCGCTCCGGTGCGGTCCAGGTTCGGCTTCACCGACGACGACTTGGAGGGCATCACCCGCTGGGTGCGCCAGGCCAACATCCGGTGGGGATTCGACGAGGAGCACCGTAAACCGTTCGGCGTCGACTTCGTGCACAACACTTGGCGTTTCGGACTCGACAGGGTGCTGGCCGGGGTGGCGATGTCCGACGATTCGCACGCCTGGATCGACTCCACCCTGCCGCTCGACGATGTCGGCAGCAACCGCGTCGAACTGGCTGGCCGGCTAGCTGAATACGTCGATCGACTACAGCACGCTATCGATGCACTGACCGGCGTCCGGCCGCTGGGCGACTGGCTGTCGGCGCTCGCCTCCGCGATCGAGGTGCTCACCCGGGTCGACGACGGCGACGCGTGGCAGATCAGTCAGCTACAGCGGGAGTTCAACGAGGTGTTGTCGAGCCCGGGGTCCCGCGCCACCTTGATGCGCCTGGCCGACATTCGGGCGCTGCTCTCGCGTCACCTCGCCGGGAGGCCGACCCGAGCCAACTTCCGTACCGGCACGCTGACGGTGTGCACGATGGTGCCGATGCGCTCGGTGCCGCACCGGGTGGTGTGCCTGGTCGGTCTCGACGACGGTAGCTACCCGCGGCTCGGCGTGGTCGACGGCGACGACGCACTGGCGCGCAACCCGATGACCGGGGAGCGTGACATCCGTTCGGAGGACCGGCAATTGCTGCTCGACGCGATCGGCGCCGCGACCGAGAAACTCGTCATCACCTACACCGGTGCCAACGAGTACTCCGGTCAGCCACGCCCGCCGGCGGTGCCGCTTGCCGAACTGCTCGACACTCTCGACGTCACCACTACCGAGAAGGTCCGTGAGCGCATCGTCGTCCAGCACCCGTTGCAGCCCTTCGACATTCGCAATGTCGAACGCGGTGCTCTGGTGCCGGGCACCGCGTTCAGTTTCGATCCGACAGTGCGCAGTGCCGCGCGCGCGGTGACCGGCCATCGGGGCGAGCAGCCCCGGTTCATCTCGGGTCCGCTGCCCGCGCCGCCGCCGGATGACGTGGTGCTGGCTGATCTTGTCGGGTTCTTCAAGGACCCGGTGAAGGGCTTCTTCCGCGCCCTTGACTTCACCTTGCCGTGGGACGTCGACGGGGTGGCCGACGCCATGCCCGTCGACATCGACGCCCTCGAGGAGTGGACGGTCGGTGACCGGATGCTCGGTGACATCCTGCGCGGCATGACTCCTGACGAAGCGCGGCAGGCCGAATGGCGTCGCGGCACGCTGCCGCCCGGCAATCTGGGGTGGCGCAAAGCCACCGAGATGCGGGACCAGGTGACGCTGCTGGCCGCGGAGGCGATGCGGTGCCGCACAACCGAACCGCACGCGATCGATGTGGACGTCGACCTGGGTTCCGGGCGCCGGCTGACCGGTACCGTCACCCGGGTATTCGGTGACCGGCTGGTGTCGGTGACGTACTCGAAGCTGGACGGCAGGCACATGCTGGAGTCGTGGATTCCGTTGTTGGCGTTGTTCGCTCATGCACCCCGCCGGGACTGGTCGGCGGTGTGCATCGGCAGGCCGAAGCGGGGAACCGCGCCCCGTCGGGAGAGTCTCGGCCGGCCGGATCTCGCGGCGGTCGAGTTGCTGCAGGATCTTGTCGCGATCTACGACGCCGGCCGCCGAGGGCCGATTCCATTGCCCCCCAAAACCTCCTATGCCTGGGCCGCGGCAAGGCACTGCGGTGATGACCCCGATCGCGCCGCCGGTTACCGATGGCGGTCCGGGCGCTATCCCGGCGAGGACCAGCAGCCGGCAAGTTTACGGGTATGGGGGCGCAACGCTCCGTTGTCGGCGCTGATGGAACCGCTGCGCCCCGGCGAGGAGTACGACGGCGAGAACAACCGGCTGGGGGCATACGCGGCTCGGCTCTGGCTGCCGATGCTGCGAGCCGAGGGGAGCAACGGCTGATGAAGCCTTTCGATCTGCTCGGTCTGCTACCGGCACCCCGGACCACCACCGTGCTGGAGGCCAGCGCGGGCACGGGCAAGACCTTCGCCTTGGCCGGGCTGGTGACCCGTTACGTTGCGGAGGGTGCGGCGACGCTCGACCAGATGCTGCTCATCACCTTCAGCCGCGCGGCCAGCCAGGAGCTCAGAGAGCGGGTACGGAGCCAAATCCTGCACGCTGTAAGGGCATTCGACGACCCCACGCTGGTCGGCGACAATCAGGTGGTGGCGCACCTTGTCGCCGGTACGGACGAACAGTGCACAGAGCGCCGAACCCGGCTACGCGACGCACTCGCCGGTTTCGATGCCGCCACCATTGCCACCACGCATCAGTTCTGTCAGCTGGTCCTGAGGTCGCTCGGGGTGGCGGGGGACACCGACGCCGGCGTCAGCCTGGTCGAGAGCCTCGACGACCTCGTCGGCGAGATCGTCGACGACCTCTACCTCGCCCACTTCGGTCGAGAGCGTGAGGACCCCCTCCTGAGCTACGCCGACGCACTGCGACTGGCCCGCGAGGTGGTGAAGAACCCGTCGACGGAACTGCGGCCGGTTGACCCCGATCCAGACTCCCGCGCAGCCGTCTGTCTGCACTTCGCGAAATGTGTTCTCAGCGAACTGGAGATACGCAAGCGGCGGCTCGGGGTCCTGGGTTATGACGATCTGCTCAGCCGGCTCGCCGACGCGCTGGACAGACCCGAATCACCCGCCCGGGTCCGGATGCATCAGCGCTGGCCCATCGTCATGGTCGACGAGTTCCAGGACACCGATCCCGTGCAGTGGAAGGTCATCGACCGGGCGTTCAGCGGGTGCTCCACGCTGATCCTCATCGGCGATCCGAAGCAGGCGATTTACGCGTTCCGTGGCGGTGACATTGTCACTTACCTGCAGGCGGCCGAGACCGCGGGTGACAAGAAGACTCTCGGCACGAACTGGCGCAGCGACGCCGCGCTCGTCGATCGTCTACAGGCCGTCCTGGGTGGTGCCGAGCTGGGTGACCATCGCATCGTCGTGCATCGTGTCGAGGCGCATCACCGTGGAAGCCGACTGGCCGGTGCCACCCGCACCGATCCGCTCCGGCTACGCGTGGTGCGCCGGGAGACCTTCGGCCGCAGGGGAATCCAGAATATGCCGATCGACGAACTGCGGTCGCACGTCGGCAGGGATCTGGCCGCTGACATCGGTGCCCTTCTCAGTGGCGACACCACCTTCGACGGTGAGAAGGTGCAAGCCCGCGACATCGCGGTGATCGTCGAGAAGCACAAGGACGCCCGCACCTGCTTCCGGGCGCTCACCGCCGCGGGCATTCCTGCGGTCTACACCGGCGACTCCGATGTGTTCGACTCCGAGGCTGCCGAAGACTGGCTCTGTCTGCTCGAGGCGTTCGACCAGCCGCACCGGCCCGGTCTCGTGCGAGCCGCGGCGGCGACGATGTTTTTCGGCGAGACCGCCGAAACCCTGGCCGCGGGCGGTGACGAGCTGACCGACCGGCTGGCTCAGACCCTGCGTGAATGGGCCGCTCATGCCCGGGAGCGCGGCGTCGCGGCGATCTTCGAGGCTGCCCAACTGCACGGGATGGCCGATCGGGTGTTGTCCTGGGTAGGCGGTGAGCGGCACATGACCGACCTGGCGCACATGACGCAGATGCTGCAGGACGCTGCCCACCGCGAGCACTACAGCCTGCCGGCCCTGCGGGACTGGCTGCGCCACCAGCGTGAGGAGCGCAGCGGTGCGACCGAACGGAACCGCCGCCTGGACAGCGACGCCGCGGCGGTGCAGATCATGACGGTGTGGGCCAGCAAGGGCCTGCAGTACCCGATCGTGTACCTGCCGTTCGCGTTCAATCGCAATGTCCAGGAGCGCGATCTGATCCTGTTCCACGACGAGGGTGTGCGCTGCCTGCACGTCGGCGGCAAGGACAGCCCGGACTACAACGCCGTGGAGCGGCTGGGCCGCAAGGAGTCCGCCAGTGACGACAGCCGGCTGACCTACGTCGCGATGACGCGGGCGCAGGCGCAGGTGGTGGCCTGGTGGGCGCCGTCGTGGGACGAACCCAACGGTGGGCTCTCGCGGCTGTTGCGCGGCCGTCGGCCCGGGGAGTCGGCGGTGCCGGATCGCTGCGAGCCCGCCAAGATCAGCGACGACGACGCGCTGGCCCGGTTGCGGGAATGGGAGGCCGTCGGGGGGCCGGTGATCGAAGACTCTGTGGTCGCCGCCGTCGCGTCGGTGCCGCGCGAACGGCCGCCCGCCGACATCGACGAGCGGCACTTCCACCGCGGCATCGACACCACGTGGCGGCGCACCTCGTACTCGGGGCTGATCCGGTCGGCCGAGAGCGGCGGGGTCAGCAGCGAACCCGAGACGATTGAACTGGACGACGAGGTCGGCGACATTCCGTTGCTGGAACCCGTTGGAGGTCCTGATGTTCCGTCGCCGATGGCGGATCTGCCGAGCGGCGCGAAGTTCGGCACCCTGGTGCACGCGGTGCTGGAGACCGCGGATCCGTTCGCAGCCGACCTCGCCGCCGAACTGCAGGCCCAGATCGAGCGGCACTCGGTGTGGTGGCCCGTCGACGTTCCCGCTGCGGAGTTGGCCGCGGCACTGGTGCCGCTGCACGACACCCCACTGGGCCCACTCGCCTCTTGCCTGACGCTGCGCCAGATCGGATTACCGGATCGGTTGCGGGAGATGGATTTCGAGTTCCCGTTGGCCGGCGGTGATCTAAGGCCGGGCGCCCGCGACATCCGTCTGGCCGATGTGGGCCGCCTGCTGCGGTCGCACCTGCCTGCCGATGATCCGATGGCCGCATACATCGATCGATTGAGCAGTGGCGCGCTCGGGTCACAGCCGCTGCGCGGCTATCTCAGCGGCTCGGTCGACGCGGTGCTGCGGATTCCGGACCCGGCCGGCCAGCGCTATCTGGTGGTCGACTACAAGACGAACTGGCTCGGTGAACCGGACAAGCCGCTGACGGCTGCTGACTACCAGCGCCCGCGGTTGGTTGAGGCGATGCTGCACTCCGACTATCCGCTGCAGGCGCTGCTGTACAGCGTTGTCCTGCATCGCTTTCTGCGCTGGCGCCAACCCGACTACGACCCGGTGCGGCACCTCGGCGGAGTGCTGTATCTGTTTGTGCGGGGGATGTGCGGGCCGGACACCCCGACGGCCGACGGGCACCCCGCCGGTGTGTTCAGCTGGCAACCGCCCGCCGCCCTGGTGGCCGCGCTTTCGGATCTGCTTGACGGTCAGCAGGTGGCGGCATGACGGTCGATGTGGTGGACGCGGCGAGCTGGCGGCGTGCTCAGCATGCTGGCGGGCTACTGCGGATCTTCAACGATGCCGAGGTTATCGAGGCAGCCGATGTGCTTGTGGCGCAACGGCTGACGACGATGGCCGGCGAATCCGACGACAGGGTGGCGCTCGCGGTCGCGTTCGTGGTGCGCGCGGTGCGCGGCGGTTCGGTGTGCGTGGCGCTGCCTGCTCTGCAGGATCAGATTGCGAGGCCCGATCTGCCATGGCCGGTCCCGCAAGAGTGGCAGGATGCTGTGACGGCCAGCCCGTTGCTGGGTTCGCCCCCGGTACTACACCTCGACGGAGATCTGCTCTACCTGGACCGGTACTGGCTCGAGGAGCGGCAGGTCGCTCAGGACGTACTGGGCCTGGTCGCGGTTCGACCACTTGGGGCGGTGCCCGCCATCGAACGGCTCTTCCCCGCGGGCTACGACGAGCAGCGACGAGCCGCGGAGATCGCACTGTCGCAGGGGTTGACGGTGCTCACCGGCGGTCCGGGCACCGGCAAGACCACCACCGTGGCCAGACTGCTGGCGCTGCTCGCCGAACAGGCAGAGCTGGGCGGGAAGCCGCGCCTGCGGGTCGCACTGGCCGCACCAACGGGGAAGGCAGCCGCCCGCTTGCAGGAGGCGGTCCAACGCGAGGTCGATGGACTCGAGTCCGCGGACCGCGACCGGCTGCGGGGGCTTCGGGCGACCACACTGCACCGGTTACTGGGCAGCCGCCCGGACACGTCGTCGCGGTTCCGCCATCACCGCGGCAACCGGCTGCCGCACGACGTGATCGTCGTCGACGAGACGTCGATGGTGTCGCTCACGATGATGGCCCGACTTGTCGAAGCGGTGCGCCTCCAGGCGCGTCTCCTGCTCGTCGGCGACCCGGACCAGCTGGCGTCGGTCGAAGCCGGGGCGGTGCTGGCCGACCTGGTCGAAGGCCTGGGTTCGCGGGGGAACACCCCGATCGCCACGCTCGTCACGTCCCACCGATTCGGGGCGTCGATCGGCCGACTGGCCTCAGCGATCCGCCTTGGCGAAGGCGATCGTGCCCTCGAAGTGCTGGCCGCCGGCGGTGAGCACATCGAATGGATCGACAGCGACCACCCGGCCGATCACCTGCGCAGAATCGTTGTGCCCCATGCCCTGCGGCTGCGCGAGGCCGCGATACTCGGCGACGCCCAAGCGGCGTTGGCGACGCTGGAGGAGCACCGGCTGCTGTGTGCGCATCGCCACGGTCCCTACGGCGCAACCTACTGGAACCGTCAGGTTGAACGCTGGTTGACCGAGGCGACCGACATGCCGCTGTGGGCGTCCTGGTACGTCGGCCGGCCATTTCTGGCCACCGCGAACGACTACGGGCTGGGCATCTACAACGGTGACATCGGGGTTGCGGTGCTGCGCGGCGGCGCGCTGCGCGCGGTGATGGACGGAGCCGAAGGGGCGCTGGAGTTCATGACCAGCCGGCTCGCCGATATCGAAACCGTGCACGCGATGACCATCCACAAGAGTCAGGGCAGCCAGGCCGCCGAGGTCACCGTGCTGCTGCCGCCGGCCGATTCCCGGCTGTTGACCCGCGAGTTGTTGTATACCGCGATCACCCGGGCCAGGACCAGGGTGCGGGTGATCGGCTCTGCCGAGCAGTTACGCGCCGCGGTGGCGCACAGGGCGGTACGCGCCAGCGGGCTGAGCCGACGGCTGCGCGACGATTCGCTGTGAGCAGGCCCACTGCGGTTCTTTGAAGGCTGTAAGAACTGGCTGCCAACATCTGGGCATGAACTCACCTCGTTCGGGATTCCGGCGCGCCGCCGTGGCGTCATGGGCGCTGGCCGGTATCGGTGTCGCCGGAGTGGCCGGCGCATCGGCGCTTGCCTATGCCGACACCCTCAGGCCCGCCCCGGTGGACGTCCCCGCCGTCGACTCCGTCGCGGGCGATCCTGCTACCGACCCGGCCGTGTACGGCCCGCCGGTACCCGAGGTGGTGCCGTCGACCGACGTCCCGGCCCCGCCGGCTCCCCCGGCGCCTGAGCCGGTACCGACGTACACCCCGGAGCCCGTCACACAGGCGCCGGTCGAGACGACCACGCCTCGGTACACGCCAGCGCCGCAATACACGCCGAAGACCGTCGTGCAGCAGGCACCCGTGCAGCAGACGCAGGCGCCCGCGTCGCAGCCCGCCTTCCCCATCCGGACCAGCCACACCCCGTCGGTGGGAAGCAGCTCTCCGGTCTTCGTCCCGCACGTCACCCGCGCCCGCGGTTCATGACCAGCGAGGCGCTCTGGGCCCTGGGCCGGGGCACCGGCATCACGGCGCTCGGCTTCCTGACCGTCTCGCTGGCGTTGGGGATCGCCGCTCGGTCGGGCCGCCCGTTGTTCGTGCTGCCGCGGTTCGCGGTCGCCGATGTCCACCGGTTCGCGGCCCTGGCCGGAACCCTGTTGGTGCTGCTGCACATGGGGTTGCTGTTCTTCGACCCGTACGCGCAGCTGCGATTGGTCGACTTCGTTGTGCCGTTCCTCGGCGCATACCGACCGCTGTGGCAAGGCTTGGGCACGTTGGCCTTTGATGTGCTCCTGGTGGTGATCGTCACGAGCCTGCTGCGTCAGCGCATCGGGTTGCGCGTCTTCCGCGTGGTGCATTGGGTGACGTACGCGCTGTGGCCCATCGCCCTGGGGCATGCGCTGGGGAACGGAACCGACACCGATCACGGCTGGTTCCTGACTTTCGCCGGGTGTTGTGCGCTGATCGTGGCGGTGGTCCTGGTGTGGCGGCTGCGGGCCGGCTACACCGAGTATGCCGACGCGCAAGCCGGACGCTCATGACCGAGGCACCGCAACTTCCCCGTCTGCTCGCCGCGCCGGGACCCGATCTGGCACAACACCATCTGCGGTTCGGCCCGCTGCCCGACGCCGTTGGGCCGGAACTGATCTCGTCGCTCGAGCGGGCCGGTTTGTCGGGACGTGGCGGTGCCGGATTTCCGACTGCCCGCAAGATCGCCGCGATCACCGGGCCCAGGCCGGTGGTGGTGGGCAATGGCGCCGAAGGTGAACCGTTGAGCCGCAAGGATGCCGTCCTGCTGACCCGGGCACCGCATCTGGTGTTGGACGGCCTGGACGCCGCCGCAGCGGCGGTCGGGGCCGACACGATCTACCTGTATGTGCACTCAGCCGCCGTGCCGGCGGTGACACGGGCGCTCGACGAGCGCCGCGCGGGCGGGTTTGATCGCAATGAGGTCACCGTCGTCGAGGCTCCCGACAGGTTTGTCGCGGGAGAAGAGTCCGCGGTGATCAGGCGGATCGAGGGTGGCCATGCGCTGCCGCGCGACCGCACCGTCATGACCGCGATCTCTGGGGTTCGCGGACGGCCCACCCTGGTGAACAACGTTGAAACACTGGCTCATATCGCGTTGATCGCTCGGTTCGGGCCGCGCTGGTTCCGGTCGCTTGGCGATCACGCTGACCCCGGGAGCATGCTGATCACGTTGTCCGGCGCGCTGAACAACACCGATGTCACCGAGGTTCCGACCGGTGTGCTCCTCACGAGCGTGATCGAACGCAATGGCGGCACTGACCCGCGCACCGTGCGCGCGATCCTTGTCGGTGGCTATCACGGCAGTTGGATTCCCGCGAAAGCCTTTGCTGGCATGGCATTGTCGCGGTCGGGGTTGGCGGCACTCAAGGCGAGCCCGGGTGCCGGGGTCATTCACGCTCTCGGCGTCGGCGAATGCGGGCTCGCGCGCACGGCGGAGATCGCCACCTATCTCGCCGAGCAGAGTGCTCGCCAATGCGGACCGTGCCGCAATGGCCTGCCTCGGCTGGAGCAGCTGCTCAACGACCTTGCCTATACCCGGGTCAACGACAGTCTGATCAAGGAGATACGCAGGGTGGTGCGCCTGGTCGACGGCCGAGGATCGTGTCGGCATCCGGATGGGACCGCCCGCATGATCCGCAGCGCTCTCGGCGCGTTCGCTACCGACATCGAGCACCATCGTCACCGGAGCTGCGAAGCCGCGAGCGTGACACCAGCGTGACGCCGGACGCCGAGCGTGACCCTGGAGTCACGCTCGGCGTCGAAGGGGATACTTGGCTCCTACTTATCTGAGGGGTTGAGGAAGCGGAAGGCCATGCCCGCAGCGGCTGCCGCGACGAGCTGCACGATCAGGTAGACGAACACGACCGGGCCGGTGAACATCCCGAGGCCAAGACCGGCGATCCCGACCGCAGGGTTGAACACTCCGCCGGAGATGGCGCCGACCGCGACGGCCCCGGCAGCGACGGTGAAGCCGATGGCCAGGCCGTAGAACGAGTTGTTCGGGTGGTCCTTGCTGGTGGCGACGTTGAGCACGACAAAGCAGAGCACGAACGTGAACACCAGCTCGGCGATCGCGGCCGCGACCATCGCGTGCCCGGACAAGGCTAGGGCCTGTGCCGGCCCGGCGGGCACCACCGCGGTGACGGCGGCAGCGGCGACCAGTCCGCCGACGATCTGGGCGGCGACGTAGCCGACTGCCTCACGGGCGGTGATGCGGCCGCGCACCAGGACAGCCAGCGTGACGGCCGGGTTGTAGTGCGCGCCGGAGATGTGGCCGCCGGCGTAGATCATCGCCATCAGCGCGGCGCCGATGGCCACCGGTGCGATCGGGGAGCCGGCCAGCGAGCTGGCTCCGATGGTGAACACCAGAACGAACGTCCCGACGGCTTCGGTGACGTACTTGGCGCGGTGAGTCAGGTGGGTGATTGCGGGGGTGCGAAGTGTTGTTGTCATGGCTATCAGCCTGATTCGCGGCACTCGTCGCTGGGAGCGCCCGAACGCGCTAACCAGCGGATGAATCGCTGTCGTCCGAATGGATGACAGCGATGATCCCCGAGTCGCTTCGCTCCTGCCCGCCGCACCACGCCTATTCGAGCAGCTGATTGCGCATCGCGTAGGCCACCGCCGCACCGCGGTCGGACACCCCGAGCTTCTCGTAGAGCCGTCGAATGTGGGTCTTGATCGTGGTCTGGGCGAGGAAGAGGTCCGTGGCCATCTGCGGCACGGTCTTGCCGTCGGCGATCAGGCGCAGGATCTCGTGCTCCCGCTCGCTGAGCACCGGGCCCTGGTACTGGGCCTGCCGGTGCACCTGGGTGGCGAGGCTGGTGACCAGCTCCGGTGGCAGCACCTTCTCGCCGCGGGCGCAGGCCACCACCGCGGCCACGATCTCGTCGCGGTCGGCCTCCTTGGACAGATAACCCGCGGCGCCGTCCTGAATAGCGCGGTACACGACTGGGCCGTCGGTGGTCGCCGACAGCAGCAGCACTCGGGTCGGCAGACCGTCGCGCGTCACCGCGTGGGCCACCGAGATGCCGTCGAGGCCCGGCATCTTGTAGTCCAGCAGTGCGACATCGGGCCGGTGCTGGTGGATCGCGGCCAGCGCCGCCTGCCCGTCGGCGACCGCCTCGACGACCTCGGTGCGGCCGCTGTTGTTCAGTGCTCGCACAATCCCCTCGCGATAGACGGGGTGATCGTCGCCGACCACCACTCGCACGCGCCGTTCTGAACTGCTCACCGCACCTCCTGGTGATCGCGTAGCGGCAACCGGACCCGCACGGACGTGCCCTGCTCGACGGGCCGGAATTCCCAAGTGCCCCGGAGTGATTCGATACGAGACCGCTGTGACGCCAGACCGATGTGGCCCTCGGCGACGCGCCTGGAGACCACCGCCGGATCGATACCGACACCGTCGTCGCGGACCTCGAATGTCACCGCGTCGCCGTCGTCGCGCAGGGTCAGCCACACCCGGGTGGCGTTGGCGTGCCGGGCCACGTTGGTGAGCAACTCGCGGACGACGCCGTACACCGTCGCGTCCTCGGCGTGTGAATGCGGATAGTCGATCGAGCATTCGACGGCCGCCCCGCTGCGTTCGGCGAACGCATCGAGCAATCCCCGAACGGCGTGTTCCAGTCCGCCTTCTTCGAGCACCGAGGGATGCAGCTCGCGGGTGGTCTGGCGCAGCTCGCGAGCCACCTCGGTGAGCAACTCGCTGGCTCGCGCCACCCCGGTCAGGTCGGGATTGGGGCGGATCGCATCGCGCAGGTCCTGGCGCGCAGCCAACAAGGTCTGCAGGGGACCGTCGTGCAGGGCTTCGGCGACGCGCCGGCGCTCCCGCTCCTCGGCGGTCATGACATCGTTCAGCAGCATTGCCCGGCTGGCGGTGAGCTCGGCGATGCTGGCCAGCCGGCGCTGCTGCACCCGCGACACCGTGTACGAACACAGGCACAGCAGCGCGAGCATCACCAGTAGTGCTGCGATCTCCGGTGCGGACATCTGCCGACGGAACACCGGGTCGGCCAGCACGGCGACGGCTGCGCCGACGATCGCGGCCACCGACATGACCGCCGCCCGTTGGCCGGCCTGGGTGGCGATGAAGAACGGCAGGAACGCCAGCAGGCCGAGCATCAGGTAGCTGCCGGGGGACAGCAGTTGCAGGACGCAGATCGCCGCGATGTCGATCGGCATCATCGGCTCGAGCGCTCGCAGCCGGGCGGTGCGCGGATGCTGTTGCAGCCGAACCCAGGCGGCCAGCGCTGCCAGCACGGCGTATCCAGCCACCAAGGAGAGTTGCGCGGGCCACGACGAACGCGGTGTCGAGGCGACGACGGCCAACACCATGACGGCCACCAGAAGCAGCCGCAGGATCGCCCGCAGCCGCTGCGCCTGGTTCTCGAATTTGAAGAAGATCGCCCGGACCGCCTCGCTGGTCCCGACGTCGGCGGGCATGGGCGGGACGACCAGGCTCACCCAGAAGCGACCTGGCCGCTTCGGCAGGCTGCCGTGTGCGCGCACACCGGGAGTGTAACCAGCCCGGCGCCGGTGTCGTCCGAACGGACGACACCACCTTCATCCCCCCGTACGTGCTTTTGCGCGACAGACCGGGCCGTGCCCCGCGCCGATAGTTGTCTCAAGGCCGAAACAAGCCGAAACAACCACTCACACAGGAGAATTCAATGAAGAACACCATCGCCCGTTATCTGGCACTGCCGATCCTGTCCGCAGGCATCATCGGCGGAGCGCTCGGACTGGCCGGCGCCGCCAGCGCAGCCGAGACCGCGCCGCACTCGGGCATCGTCGCCACCCCGCAGACGCACGCCACTCCCGCCGCGGAAGCCAGCCCCGGTTACTGGTGGCACCGGCACCACCCGTCGCTGCTGGATCCCAAGGCGGCCGCCAACTTCCACCAGCCAGGCGTCTAGCCCGCCGCCAAGCCAGACCGCCCTTCCCGAATCCATGGGGGAGGGCGGTCTTGTCGTGCGTCGGGCATTGACACCAGCACGCGATCGCGCCCGACCGGAGATTCCGGCCGGGCGCGAGCGCGGTTGGAGTTATTCGGTTGTCGAGCAGCCCACGTCGACGTAGACGGTCTGGGCGCCCTGCTGCTCGGGGGGCAGCGGCTGGCCCTGCGGCACGCCGCTGACCAAGCCGTGAATGCCGTTGACGACGCACTCCGAGAGCGGCACGTCAGACCAGCCACCGTTGTGGTTGAGAGCGACGTTGTAGCCCTGGCTGGTCAAGCGGCTGACGGTGTCCTGCGCGTTGGAACCGCCGCCGGGTGTGGCGGCGGCCGTTGCGGCCATGCCGATCCCGGACAGAGTCAGTGCGCCCGCGACGACCGAACCGATGATAAACGTGCGGCCGCGACCGATGGTGTTGTTCATATGAATTCCTCTGTGTCAGTGCTGCTTTGGTTGTCTCGGCCGGTGTTGTGGCCGTACGACAACTATCTGGTCGGCGACGCGCGAAGTCTGCCGACCAAATGCAGGGCACAGAGGATGAACAGGGTGTCGTTCGTTTGGACTACAGGCGCAGAAGTCAGCGCGCTGAGGGGTCGGCCGTGGCCTCGATCTTGGCGACCAGACCGTCGCGGATGGTGAGCACGACGACGGCGAACAGGCGCCGCTGGCTGAACGCGAGGGCGACGGGTCGCCCCACCGGACCGCTGACGAGCGTGGCGCCGGTGAGGTAGCGCAGCAGATTGGTGCCCACGGCTTCTCGTCCGTGGTTCACCTGCGGCGGCGGTGCGGGGTCGGCCAGGATCGTGCCCACCCCCCATACGTCGGGCGCCAGCACCTGGGTCAACGCCTCCAGATCACCGTCGGCGCAGGCCGCGATGAAACGTTCGGTGACCAGGTGATGCTCGTGGTCATCGACGGGGGCGGTGACCGGTGCCGCGGCCTGGATCTTGATGCGCGCGCGGCGCGCGAGCTGACGGCACGTTGCGGACGGCCGGCCCACGGTCTCGGCGATCTCGTCGAACGGCACCCCGAAGACGTCGTGCAGCACGAAGGCGACCCGCTCGGGCGCGGTCAGCCTGCCCAGTACCTCGAACAGTGCGTCGTGCACCTCGTCGTCGAGGGTGACCCGTTCGCCGGGATCGGGCATGGCGCTGTGATTCAGCGGCACCCGGCGTTCCAACGTCTCGGGTTCTGTGGTGCTCACCCGCCGGTGGCGGGCCGAGCGGACGTGATCGAGACACAGTCGGCTGCTGACCACCGTCAGCCAGCCCCGCGGATCATCGATCGCGTCGATGTCTGTTTGCGAGAGCCGGAGAAAGGCCTCCTGCACAACGTCTTCCGCATCGCCGATATCGCCGACCATCTGGTAGGCGAGGTTGATCAGATACGGGCGGTGGGCAGCCAGCAGGCCGCCGATCGGATCGCTCATGTCATAGACGACGAATCGGCATGGCAAAAAGTTACCGCTGTCACGTTCCAGGGCGCTATCGCGTCCTTATTGGTAACCGAAAGAGAGGACTCGCGATGAGCATCGTGATAACCGGAGCGACCGGCAATGTGGGCCGTCCGCTCGTCGAACAGCTGGTGAAGGCCGGCGCGCATGTGCGCGCGGTGACCAGGCGCCCGGGGGAAGCCGGATTCCCACCGGGCGTCGAGGAAGTGACCGACGCCGGCGAGGCGTTGGTGGGCGCCTCGGCGGTGTTCCTCAATTCCCGCGCGTTGGGACCAGAGCTGGCAGGAGTGGCGACGGCGCTGGAGCGTCATGGCGTCGCGAAGGTGGTGGCCTTGTCGGCGATCAACGCCGACGATGACGACAGCCGTCAGCCGTCGCGCTATCGCGGTGACCGCAACCGGGAGTGCGAACAGCTGGCCGCCTCGTCGGGGGTGCCGTGGGTGAGCCTGCGGCCGTCGGTGTTCGCATCGAATTTCCCCGGCATGTGGGCGGCGCAGATCCGCGCGGGCGATGTCGTCGCCGGGCCGTATGCCGAGGCGACGGCAGCGCCGATCGCCGAAGCGGACATCGCCGCCGTTGCGGCATACGCCCTGCTGACCGACGACCTTGTGGGGCAGCGGGTTCCGATGACCGGACCACAATCGCTGACCAACACCGAGCTCGCCGCGATCGTCGGGGCGGCCCTGCATCGTCCGCTTCGTTACCAGGAGGTCCCGGCGGAGCTGGTGCGAGAACGCTTCATCGGCAACGGGTTTCCCGCCGCATTCGCCGGCGCCTATATCGCGATGCAGGCGGCCACGCTGACGTCGCCCGCCCTGGTCACCCATGACGTCGAGAAGATCCTCGACCGTCCCGCCACCTCGTTCGCCCACTGGGTGGCCGAGCACATCGCATTGTTCACCGAGGAGAAGTGATGACCGAACCACGTCCACCCCGCTGGCTCAAGCCGATGAACCGGCTGATGATGGCGGTGCAGAAACTAGGATTGCCCACCGGACCCGCCTATGTGCTGACCGTTCCCGGCCGCAAGTCCGGCAAGCCGCGGCAGACGCCGATGACTCCGTTCGAATACGACGGCGGCCTGTACACCGTCGCGGGATACCCCGGAGCCGACTGGGCCCGCAACGCCAGAGCCGCCGGGCAGGGAACGTTGAGTCGCGGCAGGCGTTCTCGCCACGTCATGATCGTCGAACTCGGTGCCGAGGAAGCCAAGCCGGTGCTGCGCGCATTCCCCGGGTCGGTGCCAGTCGGTGTCGCGTTCGCCAAACGCTCGGGACTGGTGCGCCACGGCACCCCCGACGAATTCGAAGCGCTGGCAGGCAGACTCGCGGTATTCCGCTTCGACCCGCCGCGAACGTAACGCCACGGCGGAAAAACCGCTGTTTCCACACCGTGGCGTTACGCTCGGGCTGTGCGGGCGGTGAACGTGACGCCAGTGTCACTCTCGACGGCGAACGTGACTCTGGGGTAACGCTCGGCGACAAGGGGGTCAGCGTACGAGCCGGCGCAGCAGCGCTGACGCGGCGGCGATGCCGACCACCGCGGACAGCACCAGCACACCGAGGTCCAGCCATGGACGCGCCGACGGGATGCCCACCAGCAGCAGCCGCAGCGAATCCACTTCGTAGCTCAGCGGATTCACCCGGGACAGCCAGCGCAGCCATTCGGGCATGACCGACACCGGGTACAGCGCGTTGGAGGCGAAGAACAACGGCATCGTGATGGCCTGCCCGATGCCCATCAGCCGGTCGCGGTTACGGACCAGCCCGGCCAGCGCCATTGACAGGCAGGCGAAGAACGCCGACCCGAGCATCACCACACCCATCGCGGCCAGAATCCGCAGCGGGTTGTACGTCATGTGGATGCCCATGATGTAGGCCAGCGCCAACACGCCGACCACCTGCGCTATCGACCGCACCCCGGCGGCGAAGGCCTTGCCCGTCACCAGCGCCGACGCAGGAGCGGGCGTCACCATGAGCTTGGCCAGGATGCCGGCGTCGCGGTCCCAGACGATCTGGATGCCGTAGAAGATCGAGATGAACAGCGCCGACTGGGCGATGATGCCCGGGGCCAGGAACGCCAGGTACGGCACCGAGCCGGTGTCGATGACGTGCAGCCGGTTGAACGTCGTGCCGAAGATCAACAGCCACAACGCCGGTTGCACCATCCGGGTGAACAGCTCGGTGCGATCGTGGCGCAGCTTCTGGATCTCGACCCAGGCGAACGTTTCCATCCGGCCGGCCAGGCTGGGCACCCGCCGCCAGCCGCGCGGCGCCCGGATCAGGCGGGGTGTGGTCGCGGACTCAACCGGCATTGCGCGCCGCCTTCCGGCCGGCCCGCACGCCGCGCAGGCCTGCGTGGTCGGCTGCCTCGTCGAGTCCGGACCCGGCGTAATGCCGGAACACGTCTTCCAGGCTCGCCTCGGGACCGACCTTGGTCTTGAGCTCGGCGGGGGTGCCGACTGCCCGCAGCTGACCGTGGTGCATCAGCGCGACCCGGTCGCACAGCACATCGGCCTCCTCCATGTAGTGGGTGGTTAGCAGCACGGTCATGCCGAACTCCTGCTGCATGCTGGCCACCTGCGACCAAACACTGTCGCGGGCAATGGGATCCAGCCCGACCGTCGGCTCGTCGAGAATCAGCAGCGACGGCTGGTTGACCAGGGCCTGAGCCAGCTCCAGGCGGCGCACCATACCGCCGGAGTAAGTGCCGGCCAGCCGGTCGGCGACGTCGAGTAGCTGCATCGCCTCCAGCGCGTCGGCGACCCGTTGTTTGCGCACCGATCGTGGCACGTCGTAGAGGCGGGCGAACCACTCCACATTCTGCCGGCCGGTCAGCGCCTGCTCGATCGAAAGCTGTTGGGGCACATAGCCGAGGTTGTACCTGATGTCCATGGTGTCGTGCCGCGCGTCGAGCCCGAAGATGCGCACCTGCCCGCTCTGGATCGGGGCCAGCGTGGTCAGCAGTCGCACCACGGTGGTCTTCCCCGCGCCGTTCGGGCCAAGCAGGCCAAGGGTTTCGCCGGTGTGGACCTGCAGCGTCAGGTCGTCGACGGCGGTGAAATCGCCATAGCGGTGGGTCAGGTTCTGGCAGTCGATCGCAGGTGTGGTCATGGTCGCTTCTCCCGCAGCTTGGTGGTGACGTCGGCCAGCACCCGGATGCCGGCGGCCAGCGCCTCCGCGTCGTCGTCGTCGAGTTCGTCGAGCGCCTCGGCCAGCGCAGCGCGGCGCGCGGCGCGCGTTTCGTCGGCGATCTGCTGGGCCGGTGCGGTGAGCTCGAGGCGGCCCACCCGCCGATCGCCGGGGTCGGGCGTGCGCACCAGCAGTCCCTCGGCCGACAACTTCGACACCAGCGTGGAGGCAGTGTTGGCGGCCAGCCCGAGTTCGGCTGCGGCCGCGCTGACCGAGATGCCCGGCTGGCGGCTAACCAGCCGCAACAGCTCGGCTTGCGATTCGGTCAGCCCGGCGGTCACGAAGGAGGCGCCTGCGGCTCTGCGAACCGTACGGCGGAATCGGCCGACGGTGCCGAACAGCTCGGCGACGAGATCGGTGCGAATATCCACTCGGCCAGATTAGCTCTGTTTCAGAGCTAAGTCTTCTCGATCTGATGCTGCCTTACGTCGGCCAGCACTCCGGGCCGGGTCACGGCGGTCATATACGTGCAGAACGGCTGGCGGCGCCGGTCGGTCGGCGAGCCAGGGTTCAGCAGCCGCAGCCCGGTTCGCGCGGTGGTGTCCCACGGGATGTGGCTGTGGCCGAACACCAGCACATCGGTGCCGGGATAGCGCTGTGCCATCCGGGCTTCCCGGCCCGAGGCCGCGCCGGTCTCGTGGACGACGGTGAAGCGCAGGCCGTCCAACGTCACGTCGGCGCATTCAGGGAGCCGGGACCGCAGTTCCGGGCCATCGTTGTTACCCCAGCAGGCGACCAGTCGCTTGGCGCGTGCCGACAGGTCGTCGAGCAGGCTCTCCTCGACCCAGTCACCGGCGTGGATGACGACATCGGAACGCTCGACTTCGTGCCATACGGGTTCGGGCAGGTCGCGGGCGCGTTTGGGGATGTGAGTGTCGGCTATCAACAGCAGACGCATAGGCCGATCCTCTCGTGTCAACGGCCTCCGCGCTCGTTGCGGGCCTCAGCGCCCGTCTCACCGGCGTCGATCGCGTCGTCGGGGCCCGTCTGACCGACGTAGCTGCCGTCGTCACCGTCCTTGCCGGCGCGCGAGGAGGCGACCTTGGGATCGTCTTCGCCGATTATGCCGACGGACTCCTCGTCCTTGTCGTCCGTAGGGTGCGTCATGCTGGCCGGACTACCCGGCGATTCGGGCCGCTAACCCACGCCCGAGCGTTGATGGAGCGTTCACGCCTCAGATGCCGCCTGATCATCGAGCGTGAGTGCTCAATCGATGTGTATCTCGACCTAGTGTGGGAACGGAGGTGACTGATGGACCGCAACGATGTCGAGAAGAGCTGGCACGATCCAGCGGCGTTCCGCGCCGCGGTGATCTACGTGGTCTCCGTCGTCGTAGTGGCCGGGGTGTCATTTGCGGTGGCCATCATCTGGCACTCACGGATCGCCGGCATTCTGGTGCCACTGAGCCTCTTCACCGGCGGGATCGGGGCGTTCATCCAGACCTATCGCGTCTGGCGGGTCGAGGGAACCTGGCCGATCTGGCAGGGCGCCGGGTGGATCCTGCTGGGTCTGTTCCTGTTCTGCCTGGGTGTGCCCGTCGCGGTGTGGTGACCAGGGCACCCGCCATACTCGTCGGGTGAGCGCTTCTGATGACCTGCCGCTGGCAGGTGTTCGCATCGTCGAGATCTCCAGCTTCGTGGCCGTGCCATTGGCCGGGATGACACTGGCGCAGCTTGGCGCCGACGTCATCAGAGTCGACCCGGTCGGCGGAGCGGCCGACTACAAGCGCTGGCCGCTGACCGAGGCCGGCGACAGTATCTACTGGGCCGGGCTCAACAAGAGCAAACGCTCGGTGGCCGCCGACATGAGCTCCGAGGAGGGTCAGCGCCTGGTTGCCCAGCTGATCGCCGACGCCGGCATCCTGATCACCAATGTGGCTGGGCGGCAATGGCATTCCTATGAGCAACTGAGCGTGCAGCGCCCCGACCTCATCCATCTCGAAGTGGTCGGCCGCGGTGACGGATCCACCGGGGTGGACTACACGGTCAACGCCGCCACCGGATTTCCGTTGGTCACCGGTTCTCCCGCGCAGGGCGGCCCCGTCAACCACGTGCTCCCGGCCTGGGATGTCAGCTGCGGCCTGTATGCGGCCCTGGCGATCCTGGTGGCGCTGCGCCGCCGCGATGCCACCGGGCAGGGCAGCCGCATCCGGTTGCCGCTGGACGATGTCGCACTGGCCACCGCGGCCAACCTCGGATTCATCACCGAGCCGATGGTCAACGGCACGCAGCGTCCGCGCCTGGGCAACGCGATCTACGGTCAGTACGGCCAGGACTACACCAGCAGCGACGGTGTCGCCTTCATGCTGGTGGCGCTCACCAACCGGCACTTCCGCGATCTCGCCGAGCTGACCGGCACCACCAAAGCCGTTGCCGCCGTTGCCGAAGCGCTGGGCGCGGACTTCAACGACGAAGGTCAGCGCTACGAGCACCGCGCCGTGCTAAGTGGTCTTTTCGCGCCCTGGTTCGCCAGGCATACCGCCGAGCAGGTGGCGGCGGCGCTGTCGCAGACCTCCGTGTTGTGGGACCGCTACCTGGACTTCGCCGAAGTCGCCGAGGATCCGCGGGTGACGGCCAACCCGTTGTTCACGATGCTGACGCAACCCAGGATCGGCAGCTATCTGGCGCCGGGGCTGCCGATGTCGGTCGACGGCGCGCACGTCGCGGCCCAACCCGCGCCTGCCCTCGGCGACGACACCACAGCGGTACTGGCCGAGGTCGGCTACACCGCCGACGAGATCGCCGGTCTGGTCGAATCCGGAACTGTCGCAACAGGAGCCGAGCCGGCATGAGCGTACTGGCTCGGCTGCTCGACGTCACCGCTTCGGGCACCGACGCCTTCGTCGGCGCCGAAAGCGGACCCGCCGAGAAGCGGGCCTACGGCGGGCATCTCGCCGCCCAGGCCATGGCCGCGGCCTGTCACACCGTCGACACCGACAAGGCGCCGACGAGCCTGCACGTGCAATTCCTGCGCGGCGGTGACGCCGGTGCGCCGGTGCGCTACGACGTCGAGCGCGTCTACGACGGGCGCACCGCGGCGTCGCGACGGGTGCTGGGCCGCCAGGAGGGCCGATTGCTGATCACCGCGACCGTCTCGTTCTCGACCGGTGCCGATGGTCCCGAGCACGCCGTGCGGGCAACGGTGCCAAGCGATCCCGAACAGCTGCCCGCCACTGGACCGATCGGACCGGCCCCGTCGCTGCCGCTCGACGAGATCGACATCCGCACCGACGACGACCGGAGCACGGGCGAGTTCGTCCGCAGGCTGTGGTGGCGGGTCACTGTGCCACTGGACGGCGCACCGTGGCTGTCGCAGTGCGCGGCGGTCTACGTCACCGACATCTACGGCATCGATCCGGTGCTGCAGGTGCACGGCCACACGATGACCGACCGCAGCCATCGCACCGCCACCACCGACTCGTCGATCTGGTTTCACCGGCCGATCCAGGCCACGGCCTGGAATCTGCTGGAATCCCGCTCGCCAGCCGCCGCGCGCGGGCGCGGGCTGGTCACCCTGAATCTCTACGATGCCGGGAAGGTATTGACCGCGACGCTCGTTCAGGAAGGTCTGGCGATCCTGCGCACCTGACGCGCAGCCTTGCGGGCCTGCCGTTCCCGCGCCAGCGAGCGGGTCTGCTCCGAGGGCTCAGCGGCGAGCATTGCGGCGACCGTGTCGACCAGATGACTGGTGAACAACCGGTCGTCGGCGTGCGGCGCGGTGGCTGCGCGGCGGCCCAACTCGACCGCGGCGTACACCAGCGCACCGAGCCGTGGGTGCAGAGTCACCGCCACCGGATCGAACATCGGCTCGAGCAGCCGGCGCCAGCGCTGCAGGCTGCTGGAGTGACCGGTGAAATCGAAGGTCGGCACCGGCCGGTTCAGTAGATCGGCGTGAATGCGCAGGAACGCCGGGCCGCCGTCGGTGTCGGCGAGCTTGGCGGCCAGCGGCGTCACCAGCGCCGAGGCCATCGACCGCATCGAAGGCGTTGCCTCACACTGGATATCGTCCAACAGCGCATCGCGGCGAGCGTCGACCATCGGCAGGTGCTTGTCGGCGATCGCGGCCAGCACCCCGGCCCGGTCGGTGAAGTGATACTGCACCGCCATCACGTTGCGGGCCCCGGCCTCGCGGGCGATCTCCCGCAGGCTCACCGCGTCCACCCCACGATCGGCGAACAACCGCTCGGCGGTGGCAACCAGGGTGGCCGACGTGCCGGCCGCCATCAGAGTTCGGCGACCTCGTGTTCGAGCATCTCGGCCAGCCGGGCCTGGGCGGCCGCGCGCCGGGTCGGGATGTGCTGGGACGGGAACAGCGTGTCGACGGGCTCGTACTCCTTGAGGGTGCGCCGGGCCACCGTCAGCTTGTGCACCTCGGTGGGACCGTCGGCAATGGCCAGCGACTCGGCACCTACCAACATCTTCACGAACGGCATCTCGTCGGAAACCCCCAGTGCGCCATGCAAATGCATGGCCCGCTGCACGACGTCGTGCAGGACCTGTGGCATGGCCACCTTCACCGCGGCGATGTCCCGGCGCACCTTCTGGTAGTCGTGGTACTTGTCGATCTTCCAGGCGGTGCGCAACACCAACAACCGGAACTGCTCGATCTGAATCCAGCTGTCTGCGATCTTCTCCTGCGTCATCTGGTAGTTGCCCAGCGGCCCCTGACGGGTCTGCCGGGACACCGCCCGCTCGCACATCATGTCGAAAGCCTTGCGGGCCAATGCAATCGTGCGCATCGCGTGGTGAACGCGGCCGCCGCCGAGCCGGGTCTGGGCGATCGCGAACGCCTGACCCTCACCGCCGAGCACATGATCGGCCGGCACCCGAACGTCGTTGTAGCGGATATAGCCGTGCCCGGCGCGGTCGTCGGACTCGCCGCCGACGCCGACGTTGCGAATGATCTCGATACCGGGCGTCTCGGCGGGGACGATGAACAGCGACATCTTCTGGTGCGTACGGGCTTCCGGGTTCGTCACCACCATGACGATGAAGAACGAGGCGTTGCGGGCGTTCGAGGAGAACCACTTCTCGCCGTTGATCACCCACTCGTCGCCGTCGCGTTCGGCATGCGTGGTGAACAGGCCGGGATCGGAGCCGCCGTGCGGTTCGGTCATCGAATAACACGACGAGATCTCACCGTCGAGCAACGGCTGCAGGTAGCGCTTCTTCTGCTCCTCGGTACCGAACATGGCGAGGATCTCGGCGTTGCCGGAGTCCGGCGCTTGCGAACCGAAAACCGAAGGTGCCCAACGAGACCGGCCGACGATCTCGTTCAGCAGGGCCAGCTTCACCTGCCCGTAGCCCTGCCCGCCCAACTCCGGGCCCAGGTGCGCGGCCCACAGTCCCTGGTCCCTGACCTGCTGCTGTAGCGGGCGCAGTACCCGCAACACCTCGGGGTTGGTCTTCTCGTAGGGGTCCAGCGGTGCGAAGTCCAGCGGCTCGAGTTGTTCACGCATGAACTCCTCGACCCAGTCGAGCTTCTTCTGGTATTCGGGGTCGGTTTCAAAGTCCCACATGGCGCGATCGTAACTTCATACAGCTGCATTAATCAACGAGTGCGGTCCTATGCTTCCACGGTGCTGTTGCTCAGCGGGGTCATCGGTGGCGCCGTCCTAGGATCCGACGGGCGGGTGCTCGGCCGGCTCGCCGACCTGACCGCGAGCCTGGGTGAATCCGGTCCGCAGATGGTGGCGCGTCTCCTGATCACGCGCAGGCACGGCTCGTCGCTGCTGGTGCCGTGGGACCTGGTGACCGGCTTCGGGCCCAGCCAGGCGGTGCTGAGCACCGATGCCGCCGGTGCCGAGCGGTTCGGGGCCGACACCCTCGATGAGCGCGAGATCCTGCTGGTACGCGACGTCCTGGACACCCAGGTGATCGACGTCGTCGGGCAGCGTCTGGCCCGGGTCGCCGACGTGGTGCTGGCACGCACCCCGGCCGGCCGATTCGAACTGGCCGGGGTCGAAGTCGGGTTCGGCGCAGTGTTGCGGCGGCTGAAACTGGGACCGATCGCAGGCCCCGCCGGGCGCAACGTCATCGCCTGGTCAGACCTGCACCTGACCTCTGAGCGGGGCCACGCCGTTCAACTGGCCAGTCCGCTCGCCGCGGTACACCATCTCGACGCACGCGGACTGGCCGCACTCGTCGGCCGCATGGATACCGAGTCGGCTTCCGAGGTCCTCGTGGCGCGGGGCCCGGAGCTCGCTGCCGAGGTCGTGGGTGTCGCCCACCCGGTGGTCGGCGAGCGGGTCCTGCGCGCCTTGCCCCGCACCGAAGCGGCACGGATTTTCGCGGCCATGCCCGCCGAGCACGCCGGACGGTGGCGGCAACGGCTGGACCACGCGCCAGCGATGATGGGCCGCCGATTCCTGCGCTCTCGGGTTTGGCCGCGACGCCATCACGTCAACGAGCCGACGCCGTGAGGACCCCGAGCCGCACCGCGACGAAATTCACCGCACTGCTGGCCGTCTTGGGTCCAGGGCTGCTGGCCGGCTTATCCGACGATGACCCGGCCGGTATCACGACGTACTCGGTGTTGGGCGCCGACCACGGCTATCAGCTGCTCTGGGTCCTGTTGTTGTCCACCGTCGCGCTGATCGTCTTTCACAGCCTGGCGGCCCGGATGGGGGTGGTGACTGGCCAAGGGCTCATCGGATTAGTGCGTCAGCGCTACGGCGTCCGCGTGGGTGGCGGTGTGCTGGCCGCTCTCGTTGTCGCCAATATCGGCACCACGTGCGCCGAATTCGCTGGCATTGCAGCGGGATTCGAGGTTTTCGGGATCAGCCGCTACTTCAGCGTGCCACTCGCGGCGTTAGCGGTCTCACTGCTGGTCTTGCGCGGCAGCTTCCATCGCGTCGAGCGTCTGCTGCTCCTGCTGTCCACCGTGTTCCTGGCGTACATCGCCTCCGGATTCCTGGCCAAGCCCGACTGGGGAGCGGCGCTGCACGGGACCTTCGTGCCGACCATGCCGATGACCGGTTCCGCGATTGCGATCGTCACCGCAACCGTTGGCACCACATTGGCGCCGTGGGGTCTGGCGTTCATGCAGTCCTATGCGGTGGACAAGAAGCTGCGCACCGACGACCTGCCGCTGGAACGAGTGGATGTCATCACCGGCGCGGTGCTGACCGGGGTGATCGGGTTCTTCGTCGTGGTGGCCTGCGCGGCCACCCTGCATCGCAACGGGCGCAGCATCACCGATGCCGCTGACGCCGCGATCGCGTTGCAGCCGCTGGCCGGGAGCGCCGCCGCAACGCTTTTCGGCATCGGGTTGATCGGCGCGGCGTTCCTCGCCGCCTCGATCCTGCCGTTGTCCACCGCCTACTCGGTCTGCGAATACGCCGGAGTCGAAGCCGCGATGGACGACCCGTACCGCGATGCGCGCGCGTTCTATCTGACGTACGGGATTGTCACCGTGATCGGCGCGGCAATCGTGCTGGTTCCCAACGCACCGCTGGTGGCGATCCTGGTCGGTAGCCAGGTGCTCAACGCCGTGCTGCTGGTGCCGCTGCTGTTCGCGATGATCGGACTGGGCCGAGACCGTGACCTCATGGGGCGGTTCGCGATCGGTCGGACCGGGTTGATCGGCTACGTCGTCACCACCGCAGTGATAGTGGTGTGCGTGTTGGCGCTGGGCATCACCACTGCGCTGAGTTGAGCAGAAAAGGAATCCCGCATGACCACGACCGTGCGCGTCGACGTCGACTCCTCCGGCGTCGCCCTGATCACCCTGGACGGCCCGGAGCGGCTCAACGCGTTCTCCGGGGACACCGCCCGCCAGCTCGGCGAGGCCTACCGCCGCTGCGACGCCGACGACACCGTCCGCGCGGTCGTGGTCACCGGTGCGGGCCGGGCGTTCTGCGCAGGCGCCGATATGACGGCGCAGGTCGCGGCGTTCGACACCCCCGAGGAAGGGTTCAGCGCCTCCCCCGTCCAGCCGCCCGCCTGGCGGGTCCGCAAGCTCGTGATCGCCGCGATCAACGGGCCCGCCATCGGCATCGGCCTGACGTTGGCGCTGCAGTGCGATATCCGGTTGGTCGCGCAGGACGCCAAGCTGGCCATCCCGCAGGTGCGCCGGGGCATGGTCGGCGACTGCGCGGTGCACTACACGCTCAAGCACGCCGTCGGCCTGGCCGTGGCCGCCGACGTCCTGCTCACCGGCCGCACGTTGACCGGCAGTGAGGCCGCCGCGCTGGGGATCGCCAGCCGCGCCCTGCCGGCCGACGAGGTACTGCCCGCGGCACTGGAACTCGCGCGCGATGTCGCCGTCAACGCCAACCCCGTGTCGGTGGCCTACAGCAAGCGGCTGCTGTGGAGTGAGATGGACGCCGACGCGGTGGCGGCGCAGGAGACTACGGTGCACCTGAAATTGATGGGCGGCCCGGACGCGGCCGAGGGGCCGGCCGCCTGGCGGGAGAACCGGCCACCGGTGTGGCGATCCAGCGCCAGCCAGACGGGAGATCCTGCATGACTAACACCACCGACGACGTTCTCGACGGCATCGATCTGACCGGGAGCACCGTCGTGATCACCGGTGCCTCGACCGGCCTGGGGCTGCAGACCGCCCGAGCCCTGCAGTCGGCCGGGGCGCAGATCGTCGCCGCGGTGCGCGATGTGGACAAGACCCGCGCGGCCATCGACTGTGAGACGGTCCAGCTCGAACTCGGTGACCTCCGTTCGGCGCGCGCGGCCGCCGAAGCCATCACCGGGCGCCACGACCGCATCGACGTGCTGATCAACAACGCCGGCGTGATGGCGCCGCCGTTGACCCGCACCGCGCAGGGCTACGAAATGCAGCTCGGCACCAACCATCTCGGCCACTTCGTGTTCACCACCGAACTGGCCGAGGCCTTCGGGGGCGGTACCCGCGTCGTCAACCTCAGCAGCCGCGGGCACCAACTCAGCGGCATCCGCTGGGAGGACCCCAACTACGACGACGAGAGCGCCTACGACAAGTGGCAGGCCTACGGGCAGAGCAAGACCGCCAACGTGTTGTTCACCGTCGAGGCAGAGCGGCGCTGGGGCCCGCGCGGTGTGCACTCCTTCGCCGTGCACCCCGGGGTGGTCTACACCGACCTGGCCCGGCACATGACCCGCGACGATTTCAGCGAGGGCGGCACGCTGGCCAACCTCGAGGTGACCGACGTGGCCCATGGTGCAGCCACCACGGTGTGGGCAGCTACCAGCCCCGAACTCGACGGGCTCGGTGGCCGGTATCTGGAGGACTGCCACATCGCCGATCCTGCGGCTGAGGGCACCGAGGGTGGCTATGCGGCCTGGGCCGTGGACCCCGAGCAGGCGGCCCGGCTGTGGGACTGGTCGCAGCAACAGGCCGAACTTATTTTGGGTGGCTAGCCTGCAGTGGTGCCCATCGACATCCGTCCCGCCCGCAAGGGCGACATCCCCGCGCTGGCTCAGGTGCTGGGTCGGGCGTTCCATGACGACCCGGTGATGTCGTGGGTGCAACCCGATGTCGAGCGCCGCAAGGCGGCGCTGCCCGGCTTCTTCGGTGCCCTGACCCGCCACCACTTTCTGGCCGGCCGCGGAAGCGAGGTCGCCGTGTCCGAGGAAGGGGTGGGGGCCGCCGCGCTGTGGGACCCGCCCGGCCGGTGGCAGCAGACGCCGCGCGAACAACTCGCGATGCTGCCCGCAATGCTCCGTGCCTGTCGGGGCCGGCTCGCGGTCGCGCGGACGATCACCGACCTGATGAAGGAACATCACCCCGAGGAACCGCACTGGTATCTGGCCATCATCGGCAGCGACCCCATCGTGCGAGGCGGCGGGTTCGGCCGGGCGCTCATGCAGTCTCGGCTGGATCGGTGCGACGCCGAATACGCCCCCGCCTATCTGGAGTCGAGTAACCCCGACAACATCCCCTACTACGAGCGGTTCGGCTTCGAGGTCACCGGGGAGATCGTGCTGCCCGACGGCGGTCCGTCGTTGTGGCCGATGTGGCGGGCACCGCGTTAATCCCTTGCGGCCCTTCCCTGAGCGTTTGCTGCGTGCGCGAAAATACTTGAATTCAAGTTGTCGAAAAGTGCGCATCGGGCGTTCCCGATTGTGATAATCGGGCCTAGCGTCAAACGGGTCATGGCGGGTCCCCCGGAGGGGAGGGGATCGGCCGTGGTCCGGACTTTCTTGCAGCGCAGCGTGCATCTATAGCGCGTGCGCGCTCTACTCCGATGCCCGCAACACCAGCATCGCTCGAGACTCCAGCCGCACCGGGCCCGCCGCCTTCACCACTGCCGCGTCGTTGATCTCCCCAGGTCCGGTCGCGGTATCCACGACTGGTTGCCAAGCCTTACCAAACTCAGGCGGCGGCAGGGTGAACTCGATGGGTTCGTGGTGAGCGTTGAAGCACAGGACGAACGAGTCGTCGGTCACCCGCTGACCGCGTGCGTCCAGATCGGGAATGCCCTGGCCGTTGAGGTAGACCGCCACCGACTTGCCGAAGCCGGAATCCCAGTCCTCGTCGTTCATCTCCGACCCGTCCGGGCGGAACCAAGAGATGTCCGGCAGTCCTTCACTGCCCCGGCGCCGGACCGGGCGGCCGTTGAAGTACCGCCGCCGGCGGAAGACGGGATGGGCGGCGCGCAGCGCTGACACCGACGAGATGAAGTCCAGCAACTCTGTATCGGCGCCGGCCCAGTCGATCCAGGTGATCTCGTTGTCCTGGCAGTACCCGTTGTTGTTGCCGCCCTGGGTGCGGCCCAGCTCGTCCCCGTGGCAGATCATCGGAACACCTTGCGACAGAATCGTCGTGGCAATCAGGTTGCGCTGCTGGCGGTCGCGCAGCGCGTTGATCTCGGGATCGTCGGTGGGCCCTTCGGCGCCGCAGTTCCACGAACTGTTGTTGCTCTCGCCGTCGTTGTTGCCCTCACCGTTGGCGTCGTTGTGTTTCTCGTTGTAGGACACCAGGTCTCGTAATGTGAAGCCGTCGTGGGCGGTGACGAAGTTGATCGAGGCGACCGGGCGGCGGGCGGTGTGCTCGTAGAGGTCCGGTGAACCCGTCAGCCGGTAGGCGAACTCACCGAGGCTGGCGTCTTCACCACGCCAGAAGTCGCGGACGGTGTCGCGGAACTTGCCGTTCCACTCCGTCCACTGCGGCGGGAAGTTGCCGACCTGATAGCCACCCGGGCCGACGTCCCATGGCTCGGCGATGAGCTTGACCTGGCTGACCGTCGGATCCTGTTGCACGAGTTCGAAAAAGGCACTCAGCCGATCGACGTCATAGAACTCCCGGGCCAGTGTGGCGGCGAGGTCGAACCGGAAGCCGTCCACGTGCATCTCCAGCACCCAGTAGCGCAACGAATCCATGATCAATTGGAGCGAATGGGGGTGCCCGACGTTGAGGCTGTTGCCGGTGCCGGTGTAGTCCATGTAGTAACGCTTGTCGTCGTCGACGAGTCGGTAGTACGCGGCGTTGTCGATGCCGCGGAACGACACCGTCGGACCGAGGTGGTTGCCTTCGGCGGTGTGGTTGTAGACCACGTCGAGGATGACTTCGATGCCGGCCTCATGCAGCGCCCGCACCATCGCCTTGAATTCCTGCACCTGACCGCCAGGCGTGGAGCTGGCCGAGTACTTGCTGTCGGGAGCGAAGAACCCAATGGTGTTGTAGCCCCAGTAATTCGACAGGCCTTTGTCGATCAGGGTGGAGTCGTTGGCGAAGTGGTGCACCGGCATCAGTTCGATCGCGGTGGCGCCCAACGATTTCAGGTGCTCGATGATCGCCGGGTGCGCGATGGCCGAATACGTTCCCCGGATGGCGTCGGGGATATCGGGATGCGTTTGGGTCAGGCCTTTGACGTGCGCCTCGTAGATGACGGTGTCGGCATACTCGCGCTGCGGCGGACGGTCCACACCCCAGTCGAAGTAGGGGTTGATGACAACCGATTTGGGCATGCTCGCCGCCGAGTCGTCGTCGTTGCGGCTGTGCGGCTCGCCGAAGTTGTAACCGAACAGCGACTGGTTCCAGTCGAAGAGGCCGTCGATGGCCTTGGCGTAGGGGTCCAGCAGCAACTTATTCGGATTGCAGAGAGTCCCCTCGGCGGGGTCGTAGGGGCCGTGTACCCGATAGCCGTACCGCTGGCCCGGCTCGATGCCGGGCAGGTAGCCGTGCCAGACGAAGCCGTCCACCTCGGGCAGGACGATCCGGGTCTCGGTTCCGTCCTCGTCGAACAAGCACAGCTCGACCCGCTCGGCGACCTCGGAGAACACCCCGAAGTTGGTGCCGTAGCCGTCGTAGGAGGCGCCGAGGGGATAGGCCTTACCTGGCCATACCTCGAGTGCGGCGGCGTTGGTCACGGAGAGCTCCCTATGCATTGACGGCTGGATTGAGCGGAATACCCAGGAACCGGCGGCGCCAAATCAGTGCGGGGTGGTTTGTGACTGTCGTGACAATTCGCGTCACCCGCTTGCGTCGTGACCGGGGCGGACGTAACGCAGGTAGACGTAGTCCTCCACCGTCACGACGTGGCCCAGCGCCAGGCGGACGGGTGCGGTCAACGTGTGCGCTCCCGGACGGTCCGTCTCGGCGGTGGCGGCCAGAGTGGGGGAGATGGTCAGGCACATCTCGTCGACCAGGTCATCGGCCACCAGCTCGTCGAGCAGGGTGGGACCGCCTTCGCAGAGGATCCGGCGCATGCCCTTCGTTTGTAGCGCCGCCACCGCCGCGGTGAGGTCGACCGCGGTATCGCCGGCGATCAGCAGGTCGGCATGTTCGTGCAGTTCCGGGTGGGCGTGGGCCAGGTGTGCGGTGGTGACCAGAATGGGGCGCTGCGCGGGGGCCGCGAACAGTGACGCGGGCACCCGTCCGGTATGGGTGACGACCGCGATCGGCGGGACGGACTCCACGCCCCAGCGTTCCCAGCGCTCGACACACTGGTCGGCGGTCAAGCGGACGGGGCCGTAGCCCTCGGCGCGCACCGTGCCCGCGCCGACCAACACCACGTCGGCGTAGCCGCGCAGGGCCAGCAGCAGGTCCTGGTCGTTCGCATCCGACAGCGGCCCGGCCCGGCCGCCGAACTCGGCCGCGCCGTCCAGCGACATGATCATGTTGACCCGCACCCCGTCGGGCGGATCGCGATACAGCGCCACCAGTTCGTCGGGGGTCATCGGCGACCGATCAGGGCGGCGATCGGGGAATCGTCGAGGTGCTCGCACAGGTGCTGGGTGTCATCGAAAATGGCTGCGGCTCCAGCATCTTCGAGTTCACCGCGCGACACGCCACCCGAAAGCACGCCGATGCACGGCACCCCGGCGCGGGCACTGGCTTCGACGTCCCAGACGGTGTCGCCGACGAACACGGCGTCGGTGTGCGTCACCCCGGCTTTCTTCAGTGCGACGTTGACGATGTCGGGCCTTGGCTTGGCCTGCTCGACATCTTCGGAGGAGGTGATCGCCGATACGACGTCGTCGGAGTCCAGGGTCGAGCGGAGCATGGCCAGTTCGCTCTCCGGCGCCGAGGTCGCGAGCACGACCTGCAGGTCCAGGCCGGCCACTCGCTGGAGCAGTGCGCGTGCGCCGGCCAGGGTGGTCAGCAGTTCGGCGCTGGCTTCGTAGTATCGGGTGTGTAAGTCCTTGAGCCGCTTCTGTGTTTCGTCGTCGGCGCCCTTGGACAGCTGATCGATCAACGTGGAGCCGTCCATCCCGATCGAGCGGTGGATGTGCCAGGCCTGGACAGGCAGACCGACTTCATGGAAAGCCCGTTGCCAGGCGTGAACGTGCAGGTAATTCGAATCGACCAGGGTGCCGTCGATGTCGAAGAGCACCGCGGGCCGCTTGTCCATGGGGTTCGGTATACCCGTTCGACAATTGCGAAACATAGCGCGCCGCGGGTATTTCAGCTGTCACAGAAGGTGCCCCACCGCGAGATTGACCTCACGCAGATGTCCACTCGCACCTTCCCTGCGTGAGTTCAGTTTCGGAGTGCCTAGGGCTCGGGGGTGTCGATAACCTCGGGTGCTCCTTCGCCCTCGTGGGGCTGCCAGTCGTTGACGCCGATCGTGATCATCCGCAGCTGCTTGACCGCCGTGCGCTTGATCTCGTCGAGCGCGGCGGCGTCGTGGGCGTCCTCGATGGCTTCGGCGATGATGATCATCGAGTTCACGAACAGGCTGGCCAAGATGTTGAGGTCTTCGGTGCTCCAGGTGTTCAGGCCGGGAAAGCGGGCGAGGTCGGTGGCCAACTCGGAGGTGATCAGCCGGATCTCGGTGCGGATCGCGTACCGCAGCACGGTCACACCACTGGAGCGCTCACGCCCGATAAACCGCCAGTGCTCGCGCTGCTCCGCGACCCCGGCGACGAGGATCTCCACCGTCGACTCGATCACGCGGTTCGGGTCGAGCTTGCCCGCGCGGGCGCTGCGCAGCATCTCCCGAAGCGTGCGGAACGACTCGTCGATGAGCACCAGGCCGAGGGCTTCCATCGATTCGAAATGCCGGTAGAACGCCGCGGGCACGATTCCCGCCTCGCGGGTCACTTCCCGCAGGCTGAGGCCGCTGAAACTGCGCTCGTCGAGCAGCTTGAGCGCGGCGGCGATGATCGCCCGGCGAGTGACCTCTTTGCGCTCCTCGCGCGACGGCGTATCCCGCGACCGGGACCTCCCTGACCGTTCGCGGCGTGAGCTCGGCGTACGACTGTTCACTGTTGTGAACGCTACCACACTCTGGTCCAATTCCTTGACGACGTGCAGTTTCAACAGCGACGGTATACACATGTTCACTGAAACTCTGACCAAGAAGGTGCTTCGCTCGCCGCTGGTCGATCTGCTCACCGGTCCGCACGGCGTCGACCGCTACACCGAGCTGGTGGACCCGACCTGGACCACCGATGCACGGGCCAGGGTGGTCGACGTGCGCCGGACGACCCCACGCAGCGTCACCCTGCTTCTCGCCCCGAATGCGGCCGTCGCCGGCCATCGCGCCGGCCAGCACCTGAACCTCACGGTGGAGATCGACGGCCGCCGCCACACCCGCTGCTATTCCCCGGCCAGTGCCGAGGGGGCATCGCTCATCGAGCTGACGATCGGCTGCCACGACGGCGGCCTGGTGTCCACCCATCTGTACCGGCATGCCCGCCCCGGCATGGTGGTCGGGCTCTCCGAACCGGCCGGCGACTTCGTGCTTCCCGACCACAGGCCCCGGCGCATCCTGTTCGTCTCCGGCGGCAGCGGGATCACTCCGGTGATGTCCATGCTGCGCACCCTGCAGACCGAGGGCTACGACGGCGAGATCGCCTTCGTCCACTACGCCCGCACGCCAGTCGAAGCGTGCTACCGAGAAGAACTCGCGGCGACGGGAGTGCGAGTCTTGCACGGCTACACCCGCTCGCCCGGCGGCGAGCTCAGCGGCCGGTTCGGCCAGGAACACCTGCAGACCGCCATGGCCGATCCCGAAGCGGTGTACGTCTGCGGGCCGCCCGCGCTGGTCGAGGCGGTGCGCGCGCACTGCACGGACGTGTCGTCGGAGAGCTTCGTGCCGATGCCGTTCGTCCTCCCCGACGCCCCGTCGGGTGGCCGAATCAGCTTCAGCGACAGCGCTATCGACACGACCGACGATGGCCGTCCCCTCCTGGATCAGGCCGAGGCCGCCGGCCTGAACCCCACCAGCGGATGCCGGATGGGCATCTGCCACACCTGCACCCGTCGCAAGCATCGCGGCGCCGTGCGCAACGTGACCACCGGCGCGGTATCGACCGCCGACGAGGAGGACGTGCAGATCTGCGTGTCCGTTCCCGTCGGTGATGTCGAGATCGCGCTGTAAGCGAAAGGGAAAACCATGACCTCCCAACCCATCACACTGACACCCGAGCAGGCCGACGCGTTCGGCCGCGAGCTCGACGCCATCAAGGACAAGGTGCTCGCCGACCTCGGCCAGACCGACGTCGACTACATCCGCCGCGTCATCAAGGCGCAGCGCGCCATGGAAATCGGCGGTCGCGCAATGCTGTTCGCGGGCATCTTCCCGCCGGCCTGGCTGGCAGGCACCGCGCTGCTGGCGGTCTCGAAGATCCTCGACAATATGGAGATCGGCCACAACATCATGCACGGCCAGTACGAATGGACCGGTGACCCGACCCTGGCCGGGCGCACGTTCGAATGGGACACCGCCTGCCCGGGCGACCAGTGGCGGCACTCGCACAACTTCTCCCACCACACGTTCACCAACATCGTCGGCATGGACCGCGATATCGGCTACGGCATCCTGCGGATGAGCCCCGATCAACGTTGGCGGCCCTATTACCTGGGCAATCCGGTGTACGCCTTCTTGCTCATGGTGCTGTTCCAGTACGGCGTCGCGCTGCACGAGCTGGAGACCGAACGCATCCGGTCCGGTGAGATCTCGCTCGCCGACAAGCGTGAGGTGGCCCGCGAAATCTGGGCCAAGACCCGTCGCCAACTGCTCAAGGACTACGTCGCCTTCCCGCTGCTGGCCGGACCCATGGCGCCGTTCGTGTTCACCGGCAACCTGACCGCCAACCTGATCCGCAACGTGTGGTCCTACGCGATCATCTTCTGCGGCCACTTCCCGGACGGCACACAGGAATTCACCGTCGAGGAGACCCGCAACGAGTCTCGTGGCCAGTGGTACTTCCGGCAGATCCTCGGCTCGGCCAACCTGACCGGAGGCAAACTGTTCCACCTGCTGTCCGGCAACCTGTCACACCAGATCGAGCACCACCTGTTTCCCGACGTGCCCGCACGCCGCTACGCCGAGATGGCTCCGTACGTTCGCGAGGTGTGCAAGCGCTACGGCGTTCCCTACAACGCCGGGCCGCTGCCCAAGCAGTTCGGCACCGTGGTGCGAAAAATCGTCAAGCTCGCATTGCCGACCCGGCAGCCGCGTGAGGCCGGCGAACTGGTCGCGGCGGCCTGATCACCTGGGCTTGGATATCCTGCTGAGCCGCGCTATAGCGGTTGCTCACGCTCGCGGCCGGATGACTGCGGAGCGGGTGTGCGAATATCGTCTGCTGCGCTGAGTCGGCCAAGTTGGGCGGTGGCGTATTGGGCGACTTGTTCCATCGCTGCTCGCTGGGCGGCGTCGCGGGCTGGTCCATCGCGTAGGTTCTCGACAGCTTTGAATGCGACGAGATGGTCAACCACCACCAGGAGATCGTCTCCCGGTTGTACGACTACCGATTGCTGTGCTGATCCCCCGAGGAATCCGCCACCGTCTACCCATGGGGGGCGCGTCTCGCCGCCGACTGGTACGTTGAATTTTCTTCCGGGCCGACGCGTGACATTAAGCGTCGCACTGCGATTCGGACCGTCAATGTCAGTGACAAGGACGCGCGTGAAGGGCAAGTCCGTGATGCCTTCGTCGCCCAACTCCCAGGAATCGCCCGCATTGAGTCTTTCCTGGCCCTTCGAGTTTCGCTCGAGCCATGAATGATTGTCGGAGAAACTGTGGACGATAACGCCCGAGTCGATGGCGAGATCCCACTCGTGATTGTCGCGGAATTCGACAATGTAGTCGTCAATCTCGAGCGCGAGGAAGCCCGGAAGCTCGCGGGTATGCAGCGGCCTGAGCTGAACGGTCACCGGGAACCCTGCTGCTTTGCCTGAGTTTAGAGTGAGTACGCGCGACCGATCGAGCCAGCCACGTGCGCGCATGTTGGCTGCGTTCAGCCCCGGACCGTAAGGCCCGTATGGACCGTTAGGAAACTCCGGCGGTCTCACTATCGAACCGCCGAAGCGCTCTGTGCTCATGATGTCCCACGGATCTCCGTAGTCCAAGTTTTGGGCGGGGTCTCCGCCGTTGCCCCGAGAGTGGTCGAGACCGTAGGGATGGCCCATTTCCTGCCCGAGCTCGCTCGGCCGACAGTTAGTCAGATCGCAAACAGCAGCCGACCCTCCCTGTAGGCCGAACAGATCTGTCTCAAGATTCATCAGCACCACCTGATGCGGAAAGGCGCTCAGATCCACACCGTTGGCCGTCGCGGTGCTGCGCGCGATGGTGACGAGGTCGGTACGGGAGATCTTCCCGCCGTACGCGACATAGTCGGTGTGAGGATTGGGAAGTGTGAACCAACCGAAGACTTGAGACCCGCTCAGGTCGAGATTGCCGTGCGACATCTTGTCGAAGAAATCGACCATGTTCAGGGTGCCGGTGCCAGCCGTTGTAAACATCTTTTCCACGAAGTCGTCCGACAGCGGCTCGTCATCGATGTCGTTCCATTTACACCGGAGAATGGCCCAGGGTGAGTTCAAGCCCATCTCAAGATTCCCCCTTCGGGATGCGAAAACACAGTCATTCGCTTTCGATTGCCAGATTAGAACCGCTGAGACGAGTCGAACTAGGTAGTCAACTACGCTAATTTCGGCGTCATGGTCAACCCGGTACGTGGGGAGTCGCTGGCGGGGAGTTGCGGCGCCCAGTGCCATTTCGCACGGCGACTGTTCTCGACGGATGTCCGTCGCTCATGTCACCGTGGTTTCTGAACCGAATCGCTCTGTGTTCCAACCATATTGCACATGCGAAGAGTCAATTCGGCTGCGAACACGCCCGCCGGGGCGTATCTACTTGACCACGAATTGTGGTGGGTTTTCCGGAGAACATTTGTGTGAGTAGCTCAGGTCGCCGCCATGACCGACCGTCTGACTACTTGGGCTTGGACAAGTCGTAGACGTCGGTGTCGCCGACCTGGGTGCTCGCGAACGTCGTGCTCACCCAGTCGGTGATACCGATGTGGTTGCGATTGTCGGGCCACCCGCCGGGCTTGCCCCGCCAGTCTCGCTGCACGACGTAGTACGCCACCTCGCCGGCGGAGACGTCGGCCTTGAACTGGCCCAGGCTCGGAACAGGGTCGGCGCCGGTGAACCCACCGATGGCCATAACCGCAGTGCCGGAGGACAATTCGAGACCAGCCGCCGTCGATGAGCCGACCACCGCCGCTGACCACCGTGTCTTCGTCGCCCGCAACAGGTTGTCCAGCTGCGGGTTGTCGTCCGGCTCGCCGAAACCCCGTGGGAAGCCCGACTTGGCTGTCGCGGGCCCAACGGTCGGCCCACCTCCCCGATGGGGAGCGTTGAGGGTGGCCACCGCGTACGCCGTCGGGCCGGCCAGTACCGCGATCACGCCCAGTGCGGCGGCGACCACCGCGACCCGGCGCCGACGCGGCGCCGACAGTGCGAGCGCTGCGGCGGCGAGCACGGTGCCGACCAGGATCGTCCACCGCAAGGCAGGCATCCAATCTTCGTTTCGGCCCAGTACCCACCAACTCCAGATGCCGGTCACCGCGACCAACGTCGTCAGACCGATCCGGCCGAAGCGGGATTGGCGGCGCACCCACATCTCGTGGGCGCCGATCGCCACCATGCCGGCCACCGCGGGTGCCAGCGACAGGCAGTAGTACGGGTGTACCGCGCCCTTCATGTAGCTCAGCAGCAGCCCGTCGATGACCAGCCAGGAACCGAACAGCAGTGCACCGGCTCGTATCTCGTCGGTCCGGGGGGCGCGGCCCCGCGAGATCAACACCAGAACGAGCGCGAGCAGTGCCGCCGGTATCAGCCAGCCGATCTCGAAACCAAACTCGCCGGCGAACAGCCGGCTCAGCCCGTCGTGCTGATCCATGCCGCCGAAGCCGCCGAGGTGACGGAGCTGGTTGCCCACCGAGTTTCCGATCGGATCGCTGGGCCCCATGTTCATGTGATTGCGTCCGGCCACCCGGGCAAAACCGTTGTAGCCCAGCACCAGGTCCATGAAGCTGTTGTCCGTCGAGCCGGCGATATAGGGCCGCGATGACGCCGGCCACACCACGGTCAGCACGACGAACCAGCCCGCCGACACTCCGAACGCCGCCATGGCGCCGAGCAGGTGCAGGATCCGCCTGCGCAGCGTCGTCGGGGCGGCGAGCAGGTAGACCACCCCCACGGCGGGGACCACCAGCAGGCCTTCGAGCATCTTGGCCAGGAAGGCGAAGCCCAGTGCGACACCCGCCCAGGCCAGCCACCTACCGCTGGCGCGCTCGAGGGCGCGGACGGTGCAGTACGCCGACGCCATCATCAGCAGCACCATCGCGGCGTCGGGATTGTTGAACCGGAACATCAAGGCGGCCACCGGCGTGAGGGCCAGGGCAGCGCCCGCCAGCAGCCCGGCGCGCGGGCCGCAGATGCGGGTCACCGCGGCGTAGAGCAGGGCGACCGTGGCCACCGCCATCAGGGCTTCGGGGATCAGCATGCTGGCGCTGCTGAAGCCGAACAGCTGACCTGAGAGCCCCATCACCCATTGGGACACCGGCGGCTTGTCGACGGTGATGAAGTTGGCCGAGTCGAGCGAACCGAACAGCAGCGCTTCCCAGTTCTTGGAGCCGGCCTGGGCGGCGCCGGCGTAGAACTGGTTTCCCATCCCGTTGACGGTGATGTTCCACAGGTACATGACCGCGGTTCCGATGAGCAGGAGCGCCAGCCCGGCGCGGTCCCATCGTGATGGGCGTGCCGGCGGTGTGGCGATCTCGGCGGAGTCGTGCGGCAGCGAGGCTTGAAACGTCGTTGTCACATTCGCTATTGACCCATCCCCGCCTGACCGTTCCCTGGGAGACGGCTGCGAGCGCCGTAGCCGATCTGGCATCTGAACGTTATGCGGCGCTGCTCGTCGCGGGCGATCGTACGGTGCGAATATGGCGGCAGTGATTACCAAGGCAGAGAGACGGACGGACAGTCGGCTGGCTGCGCGCTGCGCAGCGGTCGCCTCCGCGGGCGCGGCGGCGATCCATTTCGCGGTCGCACCGGCGCACTGGGAGCACTGGGTGCCGTCGGGAGTCTTCTTCGTCGCGATCGGCTTGGTGCAACTGATTTGGGTGTTTCTCGCCTGGTCACGCCCGACAGCGCTGGTACTTGCGGTCGGCGTCGTCGCCAATGCAGGTGCAGTCGCCCTCTGGGTGCATTCGCGGGTCGCAGGCGCAGTATTCGGCCCCGGTGCCGGCCAGCCCGAAGCGGTCGACGCCGCCGGCATCTGTGTGCTTCTGCTCCAGTCCTACGTCGTGATGGGCGCAACATGGGCCTGGGTTCGACGCGCTCGCGCAGAACAGGTTTCAACCTTCGGCAGGGCGGTGGTACTGCTTGGCGCCAACGCCGTGGTGGTTGCCGCGGTGACGGCAGGCCTGGCCTCTGGCCTCTACGGGCATACCCCCCATCACCACGGCCCGGCCGAGGCGCAGGATCAGCATCAGGCCACCCACGATGCCCCGGTGCAGGGCCATCAACACCCCTCGGAGCCCGTGGGTCTACCGCGCGAGGAGGCGATGACCGGGCCCGCCACCACGCCGCCGCCCGCCAGTCCCGGCTTGCCGATGGTCGAATCGAGCCTCGACATCGACGATCACCACGACCACGCACACTGAGAAGCCGACGAGCGGGCCGGCTCAATGCGGGTGATCGAACAGCACCAGGGTGTGCGCCAGCGAGCCGTCGACGAAGTAAGCGCGGCAATCGAAGTGGTCTTGGATCGTGGCGCCGAACTCGTTGCGCGAGTTGACCACACCGGTGACATCGAGCACGGTGATGCGAGAGACGTCGACCCCCTTGAGCGGTTCCTCGAGGGTCAAGGAGAAGAGGTCGCGGCCCTCGGTGTCGAGAGAACTGGGCACCGTTCGGACATCGGCGAGGTGAGCTGACGAGGGCGCTATCAATCGCTTAAGCACGTCGGCCTGGCACCGCTCCTGAGCAGACTGTTCGGCCGACGGCCTGGAGTCTCGGGAAGTCCACGGCCGAAGGGCTCCGGTCGAGATCGCGACGGCGACTGCCACGGCACCGGCCACGACGGGGATAGCCGTCAGCAACAGTCGGCGGCGGGGCCGGGGCGCATCGTTGTCATGGCCGTTCATAGTTCTGCTCAATATTCGATGAGGCGAGTGGCATAGGGCATCATGCCGCTGGTGCGGACCGGGGAGACCTTGACGGGGACACCGGTCTGCTGGGCTTCGAGCATCATCCCGTCGCCAAGGTACATCGCTTCGTGTTGGCCGGCGTTGGCGCCCCAGAAGAGGAGGTCGCCGCGGCGCATCTGCGCCACGGGAATCTTTCGGCCGGCGTTGTACTGCGACCCCGAGTAGTGCGGCAGTTTGATACCGACACCGGCGAAGGCGTAGAGCATGAGGCCCGAACAGTCGAATCCGACAGTGCCAGAACCGGAGTCGATGCCTCTCGACGGACCGGCAGCGCTGCCCCCTCCCCAGGAATAGGGCACACCGATTTGGGACATGGCTCGGCGGATCACATATTCGGACGCTTGGCGACCGTTGACATAGGGAATGCGCCCGTTGGTGATGCCGGAGTCGGCCGCCGCCGCAGCGGGAAGGATGCCCAACTGGACAAGGAACTTTCGGCCGAGGTCGGCCGTGAGCTGGGCAGAACTAGCCGAGATCTGCAGTACGGCGTTGATGACCGCGACCGGGTCGCCGACGACCGCGGCGCTGGGCACCGCAGGCACGACGGTGTCCCACCCTCCGGTGCTCGCAGCGGAGTCCCAATTGGAGCCGGCGCCGGCCGCTCTGCGCGCTGAATCCAGTTCGGCCCGCGCCGAATTGCGCTGAGCGACTTGCTGATTGATCTGTTCCTGTTGGGCCGCGAAGTCTCTGCGCGCGGCGGTCAGGGTCGCGACGGCGGTGTCGAGGCTGCGCTGCGACTCGTTGGCAGCCGCGCGGGCCTTGTCCTCCGCCGCGCGGGCTGTCGACTGCCGATTGGCCTGTTCGGTGCGGGCGCGACGCAGATCGGTCAGAGCCTGGGTGAGCGCCATCTCGATCGCCTTGTCGGCTCCCGCCGCTTCGATGACCTCTTGCGGGTCGGTCGCCTCGAGCAGTGACCCCGAGGGCCCAGTGATGTACGCGTTGACGACGAAGGTGTCGAAACGCTTCTGCGCGACCGCAATTGCGGCAGCAGCCTCGTCGAGGCCGCGACGGCTGGCAGCAACTTCCTGGGTGGCTTGGATGGCTGCTTCACGCCGTGCATCCACGTCGAGGAGGGCGCGGTTGACGTCCTCTTGGCGTTGCTGGATCCGCGCACCCAGTGTGGCGAGGGACTGCTCGGCATCGGCTACCTTCGCGATCAGTGCGGCAACCTCATGAGTACCGTCGGCGCTGTTGTGTGTGGCGGCGGCGGTGGCAGCAGTGCTGAGGACGAGTGTCGTTGCGGCAGCACATATCGCAGCCATCCGGCAGATGGCAGACACGACGGTGGACGGTGGCCGCATCGAGAGCTCCTTCGCCGCCATCGGCGATGAGCTGATGCCGCTGGCGAGTTGATCCGGTGACTAGCCGACCGCGGAAACCGTGCCGACATATCTACGTAGTTAGTACGTATGTAGCCACACCGTATGTCACAATGGCCACATAAGAAACAGCTGTCACAAGGATCGGTCACAACGATTTGGTCACGGTCGTCGTACGTCGTCAGGAGGAGAGTTGCAGCAGAGGGGATTTGGCGATCTGGAAGCGGTCGTGATGGATCGCATCTGGTGCCACCAGGGACCGGTCACCGTGCGTGACATCTTCGACGAGCTCGTCGACGATCGCCGCATCGCCTACACCACCGTCATGTCGACGATGGACAACCTGCACCGGAAGAAGTGGCTGGAGCGCGAGCGGATTGGCAAGGCCTACCAGTACTGGCCCACGATGACGCGTGAGGAACGATCCGCGGGACTGATGCGGGCGGCCTTTGAGACGGGCGGGGACAGCGATGTGGTGCTCACCCATTTCCTGCAGCAGATGAGTCCCGACGAGTCGGCCCGGCTGGCCGCCGCGTTGCGCCGACTCGAGAGAGAAACTCCATGAGCGTCGCCGCATGCCTGTCTCTCTACGCCGCGGCTCTGACGTGGTTCTGCCCGCCCCTATTGCAGCGCATCACGTATCACGGCGTCGCGCCGCGGATGGGCGTCGCCGTATGGCTCACCGCGATCGGCACTGCTCTCGCAGCGTGGGTCGGCGCGATCGGCGCCGCGGCGATGGCTCTGGCAGCCAACATCGCCCACGGGACGACCGTGAGCTTCTGCCTCGACATACTCGGCCTTTCCGACACCGCAGCGGGTCCCGGCCGCGTCCCCACCACGCTGGCCACGGTGGTGGCGGTCGTCGCCACTATCTGGGTGGCACGTCGAACCATCACCGGCATCCGCCACCTGCTGGTCCACAGCGGCGATCATGCGCGCACTGCCCGCATGATCGGGACTCCGACCGATCGACCGGATGTCGTCGTCATACCGGCCGAACGCCCCGCGGCCTACTGCGTCGCCGGCCGCCCGCACGCCATTGTCCTCACCAGCGCAGCGGTTCAGAGCCTGGACCTTCGCCAGCTCGCGGCGGTGCTCGCCCACGAAGACGCCCACATTCGGGGGCATCACCACCAGTTGCTGATGGTGATGCGAGCCATGGCGACGGCACTTCCGCGGCTACCGCTGTTTCCTGCCGGGGCATCCGCCACCACACGGCTCCTGGAGATGTGCGCCGACGATGCCGCCGCGCGCCGGTACGGCGTCTCACCGTTGGTGGAGAGCCTGGTTCGCTTGGCCGGCGGTCCTGCCGCGGCTGTGCGTCTCGGGGCCGCCGACACAGCGGTGGCCGCGAGGGTTACCCGGCTTGCTCAGCCGGCCAGGCCGGCCGAGCGGTGGAGACACCGACTGGCGTTGACCGTGACGATCGCGGCCACCGCGATCGCTCCTGCGATGGTCAGCCTGTTGTGCGCCCACTGAGTCCTTCGTCGGATCTTTATCGAATGCATACGCCGGCCATACCAGCAAGGGGGAGGCTTGGCGTCGATGAGGGTGAATTCCGCAGCGGGACGGAGCCGGATGCGACCGAATGGACCGAGCACTACGGCTGTGCTTGATGTGCAGGGGTTGCATTGGGCGACGTCGGCATCGGTGGTTGAATCAGCGCTGCTACGCCGTCCGGGTGTCTTGGCGGTGCAGGCCAATGCCGTCAACCAGACCGCGACCGTCGTGTTCGACCCGACCACAACGTCAATTGCCGAGATGGCGAAGTGGGTGCGCGACTGTGGCTTTCACTGTGCGGGCCGTTCCGTGCCCGATCATATTTGCGAGCCGATGTCCGAACCCCCCGGCGGCCCGGAAGAGCACGATGCCGGTGGCCAACACGCCCATGAGACGGTGGAGCGCGCGCCACAGGACGTGATGGGCCACGGCGGGCACGGCGGCATGTCGATGGACGCGATGGCGCGCGACATGCGCAACCGGTTCCTGGTCGCGCTGGCGCTGTCGATCCCGATCATGCTGTGGTCGCCGATGGGCCGCGACATGCTCGGGTTCAGTGTGCCGGCCCCGTTCGGGCTGCGCGACGACGTCTTCACCTTCGTGCTGAGCCTGCCGGTGGTGTTCTACTCGGCGTGGATCTTCTTCGAAGGGGCCTGGCGTGCGCTGCGAGCGCGAACCCTCGACATGATGGTCCTGGTCGCGGTGGCGGTGGGAGCCGGCTGGATCTACAGCGTCGCAGTGACGTTCTCCGGCGGTGGCGACGTTTTCTACGAAGCCGCCTCCATGCTGACAACCTTTGTGCTGCTCGGACATTGGTTTGAGATGCGGGCGCGCGGCGGGGCCAACGAGGCGATCCGCACCCTGCTGGAACTCGCCCCACCAACGGCCGTGGTGATCCGCGACGGAGAGCCGGTGGAGGTGCTCACCGCCGAGGTCGTCACCGGCGATCTACTGCTGATACGGCCGGGTGCCAAGATCCCCGTCGACGGCTCAGTCGAGGAGGGATCCTCGGAGGTTGACGAGTCGATGGTCACCGGAGAGAGCCTGCCTGTGTCAAAAGCGCCTGGTGACAACGTGATCGGGGCGTCGATCAATACCACCGGAACCTTGCGGGTCCGTGCGACCAAGGTCGGTTCGGACACTGCGCTGGCTCAGATCGTGGCGATGGTCCAGGAAGCCCAGAATTCGAAGGCGCCAGGGCAGCGGCTGGCCGACCGGGCGGCATTCTGGCTGGTTCTCGTCGCGCTGATCGGCGGTACCGCCACCTTCCTGGTGTGGTGGGCCGTCGGTGCGGGGGTACAGGCTGCGCTGTTGTTCGCCATCACCGTGGTGGTCATCACCTGTCCAGACGCTCTCGGCCTGGCCACCCCGACGGCGATCATGGTGGGCACCGGACTCGGCGCCAAACGCGGGGTGCTGTTCAAAAATGCCACCGCCCTTGAGACTTCGGCTCGGGTCGACACCGTGGTGATGGACAAGACCGGCACCCTCACCAAAGGTGAGCCCGAGGTCACCGACTTCATCGCCGAAGGTGGGAGCGACGACGAGCTGCTGGCCCTGGTCGCTGCGGTAGAGCTCGAGTCGGAGCATCCCCTGGCTGCGGCGATCGTGCGTTACGCCTCCGAACACGGAATCACCGCGGCGTCGTTGACCGAATTCCGCAACGTGCCCGGGCAGGGAGCCACGGCCACTGTCGCCGGCCGACGGGTGGCCGTCGGCAACCGCAAGATGATGGTCGAGGAGCAGGTGGACTTCCCGGCGGCACTGATGAGCCGGCGCGACGAGCTGGCCTCCAGCGGGCGCACCGCAGTATTGGTCGCCGTGGACGGGCGCGGTGTCGGGGTGATCGCACTCGCGGATGCCGCGCGGGAAACCTCCGCAGAAGCCGTCCGCACGCTGCACGACATGGGTGTGCAGGTGGTCATGCTCAGCGGTGACAACCAGGCCACCGCCGCGCGGATCGCTGACCAACTCGGCATCGACACCGTCATCGCCGAAGTCCTGCCCGGCGACAAGGCCACCAAGGTTGCCGACCTGCAACAGCAGGGCCGTAAAGCCGCCATGGTCGGTGACGGCGTCAACGACGCTCCGGCACTGGCCCAGGCCGACCTCGGTGTGGCGATCGGTGCGGGCACTGACGTGGCGATCGAGACGGCCGACGTGGTGCTGATGCGTTCCGATCCGCTGGATGTCCCGATCGCGCTACGGATCGGACGGGGAACCTTGCGCAAGATGCGGCAGAACCTGGGATGGGCGGTGGGCTACAACGTCATTGCGCTGCCGATCGCGGCCGGCGTGTTCGAGCCGGCATTCGGCCTGGTGTTGCGCCCCGAGATCGCCGCGTTGTCGATGTCGGGGTCAAGTCTGATCGTCGCGGTCAATGCGTTGATGCTCAAACGCCTCAAACTGCCCGCGCCGCCGTCGGAGAACGCGGCGTAAGGCCCCCTGATCCCCGGCTACATGCGCTCAGCGGATGCGGTGCCCACCGCCTCGATCGCAGCGCGCAGCTTGTGTGCGACCTCATCGGCGACCTCTTGTAACCCGGCCTCGCCGGTCACCTGCACCAGCAGCTGCGGGTCCATTGCCTCCACCAGCACGCGGCTGTCGTCGCCCGGATCGGCCCGCACGACAACATTGCACGGCAACAACAACCCGATCTGGCGGTCAACGGTCACCGCACGGTGGGCCAGCGGAGGATTGCAGGCACCGAGGATCAGGTAGTCCTCCATGTCCTGGCCAAGTTTCGCCTTCAGCGTGGCCTTCATGTCGATCTCGGTGAGAACGCCGAAACCTTGATCGGCCAGGGCTTCCCGCGTTTGTGCCACTGCGTCGGCGAATGAGGATCGAATCGAAGTCGATATCGCGATTGTCATGCGGCGTCCCTTCTCGGCCTACCGCGGTTGTGCGGTTACCTCCGAATCTGGCACTGCCAGATCGTCGCCGGTGGGGGAGCCGGTGTTCTTTATCGAATCTTCACAGAACGACTAGGACGTCCCTACCCAACGCAACAACGCTGGAAGACGAAGATCGACCGGCTGATCCACGAAGGGAACTGTTGTGAAGAAGACAAGGACTGTGGCGACCGGGGTGGCTGTGTTGGCGACGGTGGCCGCCCTCGGGGGGTGTAGCAACTCGGCGACCAAGGAAGCAACGTCGCCCTCGGCTTCGCCGTCGGCCCAGACATCGTCGGCGCCGCCGGCGGTCGCGCATAACCAGGCCGATATGCAGTTCGCGCACATGATGATCCCGCATCATCAGCAGGCGGTTCAGATGAGCGACATGATTCTGGCCAAGCAAGGTATCGACCCGCGGGTGGTGGACCTTGCCAAGCAGATCAAGGCCGCCCAAGGTCCGGAGATCGAGCAGATGCAGGGCTGGCTGAATCAGTGGGGGATGCCCGGTACGCCCGGTATGACCGGCATGCCGGGCATGCCGGGAATGACTGGCATGCCAGGGAATCCGCCGTCTGATCACGGCGGCATGCCGGGAATGACTGGCATGCCGGGCATGGACGGGATGATGTCGCCGGCCGATATGCAGGCGCTGCAGAACGCCCAGGGGGTCGAGGCCAGCAGGTTGTTCTTGACCCAGATGATCAAGCACCACCAGGGCGCAATCGCCATGGCACAGAACGAAATCAAGAACGGTCAATTCCCCGATGCGATAACGATGGCCAAGTCGATCGTCAGCAGCCAGCAGAAGGAGATCGACACCATGAACCAGATCCTCAGTTCCCTCTGAGGCTCTGGACGCGTCGCGCGCGCCGATTACGAACTGGCGGGCGCGGATTCCCGGTGATTACCGCGACGGACCGCTGTCAGCGGCTGGATGGGTACCGACACCGTGAAGGTGGTGCCCGCCCCGCGTCCGGGGCTGGCCACGCTGATCGTGCCGCCGTGGGCCTCGGTGAGCGCCTTGGCGATTGCCAGTCCGATCCCGGAGCCTCCCCGGCCACGCAGTCGTGCGGGGTCGGCACGATAGAACCGCTCGAACACGCGTGGCAGATGCTCTGCCGCGATGCCCTCGCCGTCGTCGGTGACCGTAAAGACGGCCTCGTCGCCGGCCCGGTCGGCGGTGAGCGTGACGTGTCCGCCGGCCGGGGTGTGGCGCAATGCGTTGTCGAGCAAGTTGCCCAACACCTGCACCAGACGTTGCCGATCCGCCCATAGGCGAACGTTGTTGGTGACAACGGAATTCAGGGCGACGTTCTTGGTGGCATAGTGATCGGCCACCGCGGCGCTGACCGAGCCGGTCAATTCGTCGGCATCCACCCAACCGGGGGTGATCGCGGTGTGGGCCTCCTCGGCCTGGGCCAGCGCGGCCGCGTCGGCCGAGAAGCGCACCAGGCGACCCGTCTGCTCCCGCAGCATGGCGATGGTGGGTGTGTCCAGGGTCTTGACTCCGTCCTCGACGGCTTCCAGGTAAGCCTCCAACACCGATACCGGTGTCCGGATCTCGTGGGCCAGGTCGCCGAACACCTGGCGTCGGGTTGATTCCACCGCTTGCAGCCGTTCGGCCATCTTATTGAAAGCCGCTGCCAGTTCATCGAATTCGTCACCGAGTTGCGGCGGCGTGACACGGATGTCGTAGCGTCCCTCGGCGACCGCCGAGGCGGCAGCAGACACCTCGGTGATCGACCGTTGCAGGCGCCGGCTCAGGTAGATGGTGACGACCAGGGCGGTGAGAGCTGCCACCGTGATCGCGACCCCGATGGAGAGAGCAGTGGCGTGCTGATAAGCCTGCTCGGCGTGATATTGCTCGTTGGAATCATGGGCGACGCCGGCCATGTGGAGGTGCTCCCGGAACAACGGCGGGCCGACCACCGACGCGACAACCCACGTGGTCACCCCGGCGGCGATGAGGACCAACGTCTGGGCGAGCAGGAGGCGTCGCCGCATTCCGAATCTGCCCAGCGCGGTCACTGTCCGGTACCCATCCGGTAGCCCACACCGCGGACGGTCAATACGAACCTCGAATCGGCCGGATTGTCACCGAGTTTGCGCCTCAGGTGGCCGACGTGGACGTCGACGAGGTGGTCGTTGCCCACCCACGGTTCGCCCCACACCGCGTCGATCAGTTGGCGGCGGCTCCACACCACACCCGGCCGCGATGACAAGGCGGCGAGGATGTCGAACTCGGTGCGTGTCAACGGGATCGGATCAACGTCGAGGAATACTTGGCGACTGGCCACGTCGATGGACAGCGACCCGAACACCCGTGGCGGCAACTCACTACTGGCCGCACCCGCTGGTGTGGCGGGCGCACTCACCGAGCGCGGCCGGCGCAGCATCGCCCGAATCCGGGCCACCAACTCCCGCGGGCTGAACGGTTTGGTCACATAGTCGTCGGCCCCGACCGAGAGCCCGACGATGGTGTCCACTTCGGTGTCGCGGGCGGTCAGCATCACCACGTAGGCGTCGGAGAACGTCCGCAACTGCCGGCATACCTCCAGGCCGTCGATGCCCGGCAGGCCAAGATCCAGCACCACCACATCCGGGTCGACCTGCCGGGCCGCGGCCAGCGCGTCGACTCCCGAATGGCAGACGGTCACCTCGAAATGCTCACGTTCCAAGTAACTGGCGACCACTTCCGCCAGCGGTTCCTCGTCGTCGACCACCAAGGCGCGATAACCCAGGTCGGCGCCGTGCGGTGCTGCCTGCGGTAAGAGATCCATGTGTTCATCGTGCCGCGCGGATCCGTCGCGCCGGCATCTTGAGCGAATCTTCACAGAACCAACACCAAACGCCTGATGGCGGCCCCGCAATGTAGGACACGGAACCTTCAAACGACAGGATGGGTGATGCGCCGACAGCCCTTGGTTGCGGCACCGTTGACGCGGCGCGGCTTTCTGGCAGCCGGCGCCCTCGGCGCGGCGTTGGTGGCCTGCGGCCGGCCCACCACTGCCACCCCTCCGAGTGGTCCGAGCGCAACGGCCGCGATCACGGCCGGAGAAGCCGCCCGCCCCCACACCGGGAAGACGGTCACCGCCCAGCTGACGGCCGGGTCGGCCGACGTCGACCTCGGCGGGGTCAGGGCTCACACCTTGGCCTATAACGCTCAGCTTCCCGGCCCCTTGATCCGGGCCAACGTCGGCGACGATATCGCCGTCACCGTGGAAAACGATTTGGATCATCCGTCCTCGACGCATTGGCACGGGATCGCGCTGCGCAACGACATGGACGGCGCCGCCCCTGCCACCCCCGACATCGCGCCTGGGGCGAACTTCACCTACCGCTTCAGCTCGCCGTATCCCGGGACGTACTGGGCCCATCCGCACACCGGGCTGGGCACCGACTACGGGCTGTATCTACCGGTCATCATCGACGACCCTGCCGAGCCCGGCCGTTATGACGCCGAGTGGATCGTGATGCTCGACGACTGGACCTCCGGAGTCGGCAGCAGCCCCCAGGAGATCTTCGACGGCCTGAGGTCGAAGGGCATGGGCGGCATGGGCTCGATGACGGGCATGGGCGGTATGGGTCCGATGGGCGGGATGGGGTCCATGCCCGGGATGGGCGGTGTGGGGGCGAGCGATCTGCTCGGTGGTGACGCCGGCGACGTCAATTACCCGTACTACCTCGTCAACGGACGCATCCCCGCGGCGGCGAGCACGTTCACGGCAAAGCCGGGGCAACGCGTCCGAATCCGGATCATCAATGCAGCCGCCGACACTGCGTTCCGGTTTGCCCTGGCCGGGCACCGGATGACCGTCACCCATACCGACGGCTTCCCGGTCGTCCCCACCGAGGTCGACGCGGTCCTGCTCGGGATGGGAGAGCGCTACGACGTGGTGGTGACCGCTGGCGACGGGGTGTTCCCGTTGGTGGCCTCGGCCGAAGGAAAGAACGCAGTGGCCCGCGCACTGCTGTCCACCGCAGCAGGAAGCGGTCCGGGCGCCGACTACCGGCCGCCGGAACTGTCCCGACTCGTCGGCACCGTCGACACCTTCACCGCGACGCCGGAAGTTCAGCTGCCGGCCCGCACCGATCTCGACCTGCACGCCCGCCTGTCCGGCGGGATGATGCAGTACGACTGGATGATCAACGGCCGCCCCTACGACCAAACCGTGCCGCTGACCGTCGATCGGGGGCAGCACGCCACCCTGACGTTCGCCAACGCAAGCATGATGTGGCATCCCATGCACCTGCATGGCCACACCTTCCAGGTGATCAAAGCGGACGGCAGCCCCGGACCGCGCAAGGACACCGTCATCGTCAAACCGATGCAGACCGTGGCGGTCAAACTGGTGGCCGACAACCCAGGAATCTGGATGCTGCACTGCCACAACGGATATCACATGGACGCCGGAATGATGACCACTCTGGATTACACCGGCTGAGAATCAGAGGAAAGGAGTTCCCGTGATGTTCTGGTACGACCACGACATGGGCGGATGGGGATATGCAGGCATGGCGATCGGAATGGTGCTGTTCTGGATTCTCATCATCGTCGGGATCGTCGCGTTGGTCCGGTTCACCAGCGGTGGCCCCCAGCAGCGATCCGTCCCGGCACCCCGTCCGTATGACGAGTCACCCGAGCAGCTTCTGGCCGCCCGATTCGCCCGCGGGGAGATCGACGAGCACGAATATCAACAGCGCCTCACCGTCCTCCGCGCCAACCTGCGGCAGTGAACCCCGTTGCCGGGCTTCGATAACGGGGCCTACTTGGTGCCGAACAGCCGGTCACCGGCATCGCCGAGCCCCGGCACGATGTAGCTGTGCTCGTCGAGGCCACGGTCCACCGCCGCGGTGTAGATCGGCACCTCCGGATGGGCGTCGTGCAACGCGGCGATGCCTTCCGGGCAGGTGAGCAGGCAGACGAACTTGATGGACCGGGGCCGGAACTCCTTGAGCCGGTCCACCGCGGCTACGGCTGAGTTGCCGGTGGCCAGCATCGGGTCGACGACGACGACCTCGCGCTCGTGCAGGTCGTTGGGCATCTTGAAGTAATACTCAACAGCGACAAGTGTTTTCGGATCCCGGTACAGCCCGATGTGCCCGACGCGGGCGCCGGGCACCACGGTCAGCATTCCATCCAGGATGCCGGTACCGGCTCGCAGGATCGAGACGAACACCAGCTTCTTGCCGTCGATGACGGCGCCGGTCGTCGTCTCCAGCGGGGTGCGGACCTCGATCTCCTGGGTCGGGGTGTCGCGCAGGACTTCATACGCCAGCAGCGTGGCCATCTCGTTGGCGAGCCGGCGAAACGTGTTGGTGGACGTCTCCTCCCGGCGCATCAAAGTCAGCTTGTGCTGTACCAACGGGTGGTCGATGACGTGGACGTCGCGCATCAGAACACCGTGCCATCACTGAGGATGGACAGCGGCGGCAGGCCCCCACGCCGCTGCTGGGCCAGCAGTCGGCCCGCCGCCCAGGTACCGCCCTCCAGGACCCGCGCCAGCGGCATCTGCCCGGCGTCCACCCCGAGCCGGTCACGGACCAGCGGAGCCAGCTCGTCGAGCAGAGCCACCGTCAACGCGCGCCACTCGACCACCAGTTCGTCGCCGGCCGTCCAACTTTGGTCGGACCAGTCGGCGTCGCGCAGGCGCAGCACGCCGCTGTCCAGCAGCAGCCCGCCGTTGCGGTACTCAGGCAGACCGGTCAACTCGTCCAGATCGGTAACGATCACCCCGGCCCAACCGAACGGCTCGAGCAGCGAGTAGGTGAGCCACTGCGACAGCTTGTGAAACGGCATCCATCCCTCGGTCAGGCCGGGCCCGCCCAGCGCCGGGTGGCGCCAGCAGTCGCCGACCGGCTGGTCGCCGATCATGTTGCCGCCAGGCCAGATTGGCGCCAACGCGGTCAGGATCGTGCTGAGGATGTCGTGAGCGCGCACCGACTCGCGGCCCGGCCGGCGTACCGCGTCGAGAAGCCCGCCGGGGCGGCCGTCGGGTCCGAACGCCTCCGGCGCGGCCGACAGTGCGCCACCGAGCCTGCGCAGGATCGTCATCCGGCCGTCGAGCCCGATCAGCGGGTTGGCGTCGTCGGTTTGAAACGCCTCACCCAGCCGTTCCGCGGTCAGGCCGGCCAGCCCAGCGGCGTCGGCGCGCAGCGGGTCGCCGGGGTCCGATGAGAACAGGCCCGCCGTGAAGGCGTGAAAACTGGCCACCCCCAGGCCTTCCGAACGGCTCAGCCGAAGACCAGTGCCGGGCTCGAGGTAGGACCAGGCGGGCCCGGCGCCGGCGTCGAGCAGCACGCTGACCACCGTGAGATCGACCAACGCCCGCGCGTCGGCACCGCTGAGGAGCTCGGCCCTGCGGTCAACCCCGCCTGCCTCGAAATGACGCCACCGACTGTGGAACGGGATCTGCAGATCCGCATAGTTGTCCCGGGTGACATCGGCGACCAGCGCGGCTGCGGATTCCAGTGCGTCGTCGTGCACGGTGAACCACTGCGAGCCGTCGGCCCTGGCCCGCTGTGTCAGCGTCGCGGCCCGCTCGCGAATGGTGTGCGTGCTGCGCAGTGCGGCGGCGGCTCCTGTCGGGCTGTCGACGTCGACCCCGGTGGCCGAACTCATCAGCCCTCCAGCCCGCGGCCCTTGGCCTTCTTCAGCTCGTCGGCATCGGGCACCGGGCCGGGGGTGAAGTAGCCGGCCGCCATCTTGGCGTCGATCTCCACCCGGGCATCGGGCGGGATCAGCTCGTCGGGAATGTTGACCCGCTCGCCCACTTCGATTCCCGAACCGACGATGGCGTCGTATTTCATGTTGCTCATCGAGACCAGCCGGTGGATCTTGCGGATCCCCAACCAGTGCAACACATCTGGCATCAGTTCCTGAAAACGCATATCCTGAACGCCGGCAACACATTCGGTGCGGGCGAAGTATGCCTCGGCGGTATCGCCGCCCTCCTGGCGCTTGCGGGCGTTGTAGACCAGGAACTTGGTCACCTCGCCCAGCGCGCGGCCTTCCTTGCGGGAGTAGGCGACAAGCCCGACCCCACCGCGCTGCGCGCCGAGGATGCACTCCTCGATCGCGTGCGTCAGATACGGCCTGCACGTACAGATATCGGAGCCGAACACGTCGGAGCCGTTGCACTCGTCATGCACCCGGGCGGTCAGCTCCACCGCGGGATCAGTGAGATCGTTTGGGGCGCCGAAGATGTAAAGGGTCTGCCCACCGATCGGCGGGAGGAACACCTCCAGATCGGAGCGGGTGACCAGTTCCGGATACATGCCGCCGGTCTCCTCGAACAGCACCCGGCGCAGATGAGCCTCGCTGCACCCGAACCGTTCTGCGACACCGGGCAGATACCAGACCGGTTCGATCGCGGCCTTGGTCACCAGTGCCGCCCCACCGGGCAGCAGCACCCGGCCGTCGGGAACCAGCCGGCCCTTCTCGATAGCGTCGGCGATCTCCGGCAGCATCACGTGCGCCTTGGTAACCGCGATGGTCGGGCGAATGTCCTGGCCGGCCGCGAGGTCGGCGGCGAACGCGTCGGCCACCATCGCGCCCCACGGGTCCAGGCTGACGATCGCCCTGGGATCGCCCCACTGCGGGTACGGGCCGATGCTGTCGGTGGGAGAGGTGTTGGTCAGGTCCGCCCGATGCTCGCGGGACAGCGCGCCGGCCGCGACGGCCAGTGCGCGATACACGCTGTAGGAACCGCTGTGGGTGCCGATGACATTGCGGTGGCTGCGGGTGCTGGTGGTTCCGATCAGCGGGCCGCGCTCGCCCGCGGTGGCCGCGCCCCAGCGGATCGGCAGGGCGTCGTCGGCGCCGCGATGCGACGTCAGCCGGATGTGGCCGGGGCCCTTCGGTGCGGCGGACATATGCGCTCCTTCGGGCTCAGGAGATCGCCGGCGCAGAGCACCGGAAGGCCAAGCCTAGTCACTTTGCGGGGTTCGCGCGCGGCTCACATTCCGAAGCGACAGTTCCCGATGGCGGCGACAGCGGTCGGTGGTCCGAGCACCTCGACCCGGGCGGCAGCCTGCCGTCCGAACAGGTACAGCAGCAGTTCGCCGGGCGGCCCGCTTAGCTCTGCGGTGAGCGTGCCCGTTCGGACCGCGATCCGTTGGCCGGTCCCATTCCACGCGATGTCGAGTCCCGTCCCCCGCAGCCGGCGGCTCAAAAACCGGCTGCCGCGCTGGACATTTCGCCACAGCGCCGCCTCTAGCTCAGGTGTCAGATCCTCACGCGGACCGCGACCGTCAGCCCTGCGGACGTCCTCGTGATGGACGAAGAACTCGTTGAGACTCGGGAAGGAGCGGACCCAGGGCAGACGGAAGAAGCCGATGGGCGGCCCGGAGCGCAGACGCGCGACCAACCAGCTGAATTCCTCTCGCTCGACCATGGCTGTCGTGCGGCGTTCGGCAAAACGCGCAGGAGGTCCAGGCAGGACGAGACAGGGGGCAGCGATCGGATCACGCTCGCGGAGCACAAGGTGGGCGGCCAGTTTTCGGGTTGTCCAGCCGTCGAGGAGGGTCGGGGCATCCGGACCGAGGTCGTCGAAGAGATCGCACAGCGCGGCGCGTTCCTGGGCGTCGAACGGCGGATTCACGAGATGCGCTCGGCGTAAACCGCGCGTTCGATCTCGGACACCGCAGCGTCCCGGCCGGCCGGGCGCAGGTACCGGTCCGCGTACTCGGCGGGCCCGACTTGGTCCACCTCGCGCCAGCCGTATTCGGCGAGCAAGGGCGCCACATCGTCGGGTTGGAGTCCGAAGCGCCACAACCCGCGCTTGACCACGAATTGCCGTCGAGCGCCGTCGGCACCATAGGTGTGCCAGCCGGCCAGGAAGTCATCCCGGACGAACGTGAACGCCAGACGGCTGCCGGGCTCGGCCTGTGCGAGATAGGCCAGAGTCTGGCGAACGGCGGGTTCAGTGAGGTACTGGGTGACCGCTTCCCAGACGTAGAACGTACGGCGCTGAGGCCCGAACCCGGCGCACTGCAGCTCCTCGGCGAGGTCGTCGGTCTCGAAATCGACGGGCAGGAGCGTGACGGCGGGCGGGATCCGGCCGAACGTGCGGTGCAGGGCGGCCGCCTTCCGCGCCGTATTGCTGGGCAGGTCGACTTCACATAGCGGAATCCCTGCGAGCTCCGGCAGCCGGAAAGCGCGGGTGTCGTACCCGGCACCCAGAATAACCACGGCGTCAACGCCTTTGGCGATATCTTCGCGCAGCCGATCGTCGATGTAGCGCTTGCGGCACAGGAAACTGGCCCAACCGCCCGAGATCTTCCGGTCGGTCGCCGACTTCAACGCGCTGCGCACCGGCGACCACCGCGTAAGTGCCGCAACGAACCGGCCGGTGGCCGGCAGTAGTTGCGCCGCCCACGGATCGTGCAGGAGTGGCACCGATTCGTACTGGTCGGCCGCCACGACGATCATGGGGCCGAGCGCGGTCTGTGCGGCAGGATTTGCCATTGTGTGCTCCCGGGTCGTCGCGACAAGACGCCGACCAGGCTTCCCGGCACACCGCCATACAACCTAGCAGTCGTCTGTCAGGTGTTCTTCGCTACGAACCGACGAAACAACGGCCACGCGATTGCCAGGTTGTAGCCGACCCCACCCAGCAGATAGGGCCACCAGGTGCCGTGGCCGCTGGCCAGCCAGAACGCCTTGGCGGCCCAATACGGTGGAAGCACACCGAAGACCAGGCTCCAATTTGAGTGGATGAACCACGGCAGGCAGGGGAGGCCGGCGATGAGCATGCCCAGTCCGCGGATTGCCGCGAGCCCCTGAATCTTGTTGCTCGCCATCGCGATGATCAACAGGAGCGTCACCACCGCCGACAGCCCGGCCAAGAGTCCGATCGGAACCAGTGCCGGTGTGACACCGGGTTCCAGGATGCCGCTGAACGACATCGTTGCGATGACATAGGCCGCAGTCACCACGACGACAGTTGCCGCACGGTAGGCGAAGAACCCGCCAAGCGGGACCGGCGTCACCCTGAGTGCCGCAAGTGTGCCGGCATCGATCTCGTCCAGTACGAGAAACGAGGCGAGCCCACCGACGATGACGATGCTCGTGAGTAGCAGGAATGCGGTCAGCACCAGCGGGTAGTACCGAACCAGATCGAAGTCGTAGCGCTGCGCCAGCATGGCGGTGAAGCGGGGCGTCAAGACCGCGACACCGGTGGTCCAGATCACGGGAGCGAGAACGATCATGACGAGCAGCGGGTCGCGGTATGTACCGCGAATGTCATTGCGGCCGAGTGCAACCACTGACCCTAAGCTCATCATCGCGGGTATCGGCATCACATCCCTCCCGATTGCGCGATCACGTACCGGGTGAACATGCGCCGTGCGGTGCACCACAGCGCCACTACCCACATGAGCGGGTATGCCACCGAGTAGGCGATCTGCCACGGCGCAAGCGAGACCTGATCGAACGCGTCGCCGAACAGTAGGAGCGCTCCCTGGGTGGGAACGAGATATGCCAGCCCGTTGGTCCACACACCCGAGAAGTACAGCACCGGCGGCAAAGTCATCACAGCCAGCGGAATCGTTGCCGTCAGAAACCAATCACTGATCGAGGCGAACGGAAGCGAGGTTGTGAAACCGATCAGAAGCATCAGAAGCGTTCCCAGTACGGTCCCCACGACCAGCGGAAGCAACTGGTAGCCGAATCCGTGGCTGATCGTAGGGACGACCAATGCGACCGATAGTGAGATCAACACCAAGGGAGTCACCTTGGCCGCCAGATACTCCCAAAATCGCAGAGGCGTCGAGATAAGCGCGCCGAGCGTGCGTTCCTGTTTCTCGAAGAACACCGTACCCGCGACGAAGAAGAACCCGATGATGCAGGTATCACCCAAGAGGATGTACGGCTCAGCGACCGGACGCAGACTGCGCGACAAAGGCAGGAGCACCGCAAGCCAGATGAATCCCGAGAAGACGGCGGCATGCAGGAACCGCTGTCTGACTTGCAGAATCAGTTCCAGGCGAAGGGCATGTGCGAGCCGCATCACGACAACCTCCTGCCGGTGATCTCGACGAACACATCGTCAAGGCTGGCTTCCCGGCTGTGAATCGTTTCGACGTGGTGCTGCCGCAGCAGGATGTGGAACGCCGGGTCGTCGGCAATGCCATCCATCGGGAAATCGGCGCTCGCCAAACCCCCGTGGTCGCTGCGGTATTCGACGCGAACCAGGCGTTGGCTTCGCGCAATCTTCAACTCGGCGGGCTTGTCCAGCGCGACGATCCGGCCATCGACAACGAAGGCCACGCGGTCGCACAACTCGTCAGCCGTCGACATGTCGTGTGTGGTCAGGAAGACGGTGCGCCCCATTGCTTTCAAGTCGCGGATCATGTCTTTGATCGTGCCCGCGTTCACAGGGTCAAGCCCGGAGGTCGGCTCGTCCAGGAATAGCAGTTCGGGATCGTTGAGGAGTGCTCTCGCAAAGGTCAGGCGCATCTGCATTCCCTTGGAGTACTTGCCAACCCGAATGTTCGCGGCATCTGACAACCCGACCGCGTCGAGCAGTCCGGCCGGGTCCCGGGTGCCGCCGTCGTAGAGCGACGCGAAGAACTGAAGATTCTCCAGCCCACTGAGCTTCTGGTAGTGGTTGGGGAGTTCGAACGACACGCCGATGCGTTGGTAGTAATCGGGCCCCCACGCCAATGGCTCCTTGCCCCACACCGATACCGTCCCGCCATGCCCGCGCAGCAGACCGATCAGCAGCTTCTGGGTGGTGGACTTTCCAGCCCCGCTGGGACCGAGAAACCCGAAGATCTCGCCGCGGCCGACGGTGAAATCCATCCCGCGGATCGCCGGCTCCGGCGACTTGGGATACCTGAAGGTGAGCTCCCGCACGCTGATGACGTCGGAATCGCGCATCGCTGACCGGCCCTCTCATGGGTGAGCGCGGCACGCCGATCGGCTACCACCGCGCAACGGTGGATAACAATTCCGACCAGACTTCCCGGAGCCGATTCAGCACCCTACTCGCGATGCATTACGGCCGCACCAGCACCCTGATCGGATTGCCTTCGGCGTGCTCGAGAATGCGGATCCCGTCCGCGATGTCCTCGAGCGGGATGATCTGGCTGATCGAGCGGGACAGATCCAGCCGACCGCGGGACACCAGCTGCGCCAGCGTCTCGATGTCGGTGTTGTGGTAGCCGAGGTGGCCGAGTACCTGGCGTTGGACCAGATTGAACATCGACGTCGGACCCACGGTCGGGGACTCGGCGCTCATGCCGACCCCGACCAGGCGGCCGCCGATGGTCAGCGAATTCAGTGCCTGCTCGAAGGTGACCTTCAGCCCGACCGCATCGAAGGCGACGTCGAGATTGCGCCCGCCGGTGGCTTCGGTGAGTTTGTCGGCGAAATCGGGGTCGCGCGAATCGAATGCGTAGTCGGCGCCGAGTTCCAGCGCGCGCTCGCGCACCGCCGCATTGATGTCGACGGCGATCACCGGGACCGCTCCGACGAGCCGGGCCAGCTGCACGATGTGGGTGCCGACGCCGCCGACACCCCACACTCCGACCGACTCGCCGACGCTCACCTTGCCGGTGTGCACCACCGCGCCGAACGGCGTCGACACCGCGTCGGCGAGGATCGCGGCCTGTTCCAGCGGGACATTGTCGGGCACCCGGGTCAGGCCCGAGGCCTGCGCGACGGTGTATTCGGCCCACGCGCCGTCATAGGCGAAGGCCATCAGCTGAATTCGCATGCAGTTGGCCAGATCACCGCGGCGGCAGTTGGTGCACTTCGCGCAGGGCCGGCCTGCGGCGACGACGACGCGGTCACCCTCGGACCAGCCGGTGACGCCGGGGCCGAGCTTGGCGATGGTCCCCGAGGCTTCGTGCCCCTGGGTGACCACCGGGCGCTGGGCCGGGAAGGTGCCGTTGATCAGGCTGAGGTCGGAATGGCAGATGCCGCAAAACGCGACCTTGACCAGTACTTCACCATCGCCGGGATCGGGGATCGGAACATCCTCCAGGACAACGGTTTTGGTGTCCGCGTAGAAGCGCTCGGCGCGCATGGTGGCCATGGTTTCCTCCTGACGTCAGAAACAAACGTACGCTGGGCTGTGGTTAGAGTGGCGATATGTCGCCAAAGTTCGCCACCGCCGACACCGTCGACCTCGCCGCGCTGCTGGACTTCGTCCGTCCGCGGCACCGCATGGTGCTCACCACCTTCCGCGCTGACGGCACGCTGCAGAGTTCGCCGGTGACCGGCGGCGTCGACGAGCACGGCCGGCTGGTGGTTGCGAGCTACCCCCAGCGCGCCAAGTCGGTCAACATCCGCCGCACCGGGCGGGCCAGTGTCGTCGTGCTGTCCGACGAATTCAACGGTCCCTACGTCCAGATCGACGGACCGGCGGAGGTGATCGACCTGCCCGATGCCGTCGAGCCGCTGGTCGACTACTTCCGGGCGGTGGCCGGTGAGCACTCGGACTGGGCCGAATACCGCGAGGCCATGGTCAAACAGGGCAAGTGCCTGATCCGGGTGACGCCGCAGACCTGGGGACCGGTGGCCACCGGCGGGTTCCCGCCGTCGTGAGCTGGCCGCATCAGCGCGACGGGGTCAGCTGTGGCCCCAGCGTCGCGGTGATGGCCGGCGCGCTACTTGATGCCGACTACGGCGCCCCGCTGCGATCGGATGACCCGCAGTCGTGGTTCGACGCCGAACAGCTGCGCGTGCACAGCGCGATCAACGTGGCGTGGCCGCATGCGCTGGGTGCCACACCTGCCGGGGTGGCCCGAGCACTGACCGTGCACAGTGCGCCGCGCGGCGTGCACTACCGCTGGCGGCCGGCGCGCTGCCGCGACCGGTTGGCCGACGTATGCGATGCGGTGGCCGCGGGCTGGCCGGTGGCGATGGTGATCGGCACGGTGATCCCGCGGCATTGGGTACTGCTCACCGAGATCGACGGCGCTGTCATGCGCTGCTATGAGCCGTCCTCCGGTGCGGTGCGCGATGTTTCGATCGACGACATCCGTCACGGCCGGTTGTCACCACTGGGCTTTCCGCGGGCGTTCGCATTCGTCGTCCCGCGCCTGTCGCGCGTTGTCAGGTAAGGGGTTTCGGCCCCAGCAGCGCCAGCGACACGGCCAGTGCGGGCTCGATGATGTCGGTGACGGGCTGACCGTCCTCGACGGTCTGAGCGGTGAGCTCGCGCAGGCCGCCGACCAGGATCACCGCCGCGGCATGCGATAGCGGTGCCAGGCCCGCGGTGCGGAAGCCGTCGTTGGTGCTGAGTTCGACGATCATCGTCGCCAGCCGGCCGAATCCGCGACGCAGGGTGGGCCGGGCGTATTCGCCGAGGGCGGGCAGCTCGCGGATCCAGCTCAGCGTGATGGCCGGCCGTTCCTCGATGGTGTGCACGTAGGTGACGACGGCCTGGCGAACCTGCTCGTGCCAGGGCGCCCGCGGGTCGACGGCATCGCGAATGGTGGCGACCAGCTCGTCGTTGTTGGCGGTCAGCAGCTCGGCGAAGCAGTCCTCTTTCGTGCCGAACTGGCTGTAGAACGTGCGCTTGGACGTGCGGGCATACCGGACGATGTCGGCGACGGTGGTGTCGCGGTAGCCGCGCTCCTCGATCGACGCGGCGAGCCCGTCGAGCAGCCGCTGGCGGAAGTCGTCGTTGCGCCCGACGGCGGCGGTCTCGTCGACCGTCGTCGTGGTCATCGGAATCTCCTTCCGCTCTTCGCGCCCCTTGTCAGGGCTGGTACCGACAGGTACCGTACCCCACAACCCCGTGGTACAACGCGGTACCACGCCAGTGCTGGGAGGGCCTCACTGATGAGCGAAGCACCAACCGTCGGAGCCGCCGGGTCGGCGACATTGGGCGTCGACCGTCCGGTTTTCACCGAACCGAAGCTGCCACCCACTCCAAGAGTGCCGAGTGCCCTGCTCAAGGTGGCATTCATGGCCGCGCGCAGGCCCACGGCCGACTGGCTGACCCGGCGCTACGGACGTGCCGTCACGCTGCAGGTGCCGGTGTTCGGCAACACCGTGGTGGTCTCGGACCCCGCGTTAACCAAGCAGATCTTCACCACCAGTCCCGACGTGCTGTACAACATCCAGCCCAACCTCAGCCGGCTGCTGGGCAAGGGATCGGTGTTCGCCCTCGACGGCGTGGAGCACCGGGTCCGCCGCAAGCTGCTCACTCCGCCGTTTCACGGCAAGAGCATCAAGGCCTACGAGCAGATCGTGATCGAGGAGACGCTGCGCGAGGTCGAATCCTGGCCGCAGGGAACCGAATTCGCCACGCTCGAACCGATGATGCATATCACTCTCAACATCATCCTGCGGGCGATCTTCGGTGCTGACGGGTACGAGCTGGAACGCCTGCGCGATCTCATTCCGCGCTGGGTGACCCTGGGCTCGCGGCTGGCGGTGCTGCCCGCGCCCAAACGTGAATTACCTTGGACACCTTGGGGAAAGCTCGCCGAATACCGGCGTGAATACGAGGGCCTGGTGGACACCTTGGTCAGCCGGGCGCAGCGCGACCCCAACTTCGAAGACCGCACCGACGTGCTGTCGCTGTTCCTGCGCAGCAGCTACGAAGACGGCTCGAAGATGACGCGCGGTGAGATCGGCGACGAGCTGCTGACACTGTTGGCCGCCGGCCACGAGACCACCGCCTCGACGTTGGCATGGGCGTTCGAACGGATCTCGCGGCATCCGGAGGTGCTGCGCCGGCTGGTCGCCGAGGCCGAGACTGACGACAACACCTATCGGCAGGCCACCATCTTCGAGATCCAGCGCAACCGGACGGTGATCGACTTCAGCGGCAGGCACGTCATGGCGCCGATCTACGAGCTTGGCGAATGGCGCGTGCCGCAAGGCTATTCGGTGATGGTCAGCCTGAACCAGCTGCACGAGAACCCGGAGATCTTCCCCGATCCGGAGCGATTCGACCCGCAACGATTCCTCGATACCAGGCCCAATACATTCGCCTGGGTGCCGTTCGGCGGCGGCACCCGGCGCTGCATCGGCGCGGCGTTCGCCAATATGGAGATGGACGTCGTCCTACGAACGGTGTTGCGCAACTTCACGATTGCGACCACATCCGCGCCAGGTGAGAAATGGCATTCGCGTGGAGTGGCGTTCACACCAAAGAAGGGTGGACGCGTCGCCGTCTATCGACGGCCGGCCTCCTAACGCGAGCAGACGCAAAATTCCCCGACACGCCGGGGATTTCGAGTACTTTGCGTCTGCTCGGCGTGGAAACGGTGCCCCTAGACCTGCGCCCGCTTCGGTAGCTTCCAGCCCGGCCGCGGGAAGTGGCAGGTGTAGCCGTTCGGGTAGTTCAGCAGATAGTCCTGATGCTCCGGCTCGGCATCCCAGAAGTCGCCGGCCGGGGTCACCTCCGTGACCACCTTGCCCGGCCACAGCCCGGACGCGTCGACATCGGCGATGGTGTCGAGCGCGACCTGCTTCTGGTCGTCATCCAGATAGAAGATTGCCGACCGGTAGCTGGAGCCGACGTCGTTGCCCTGCCGGTCCTTCGTGCTCGGATCGTGGATCTGGAAGAAGAACTCCAGCAGCGCACGGAAGTCGGTCTGGGCCGGGTCGTAGACGATCTCGACCGCCTCGGCATGGCCGGGATGGTTGCGGTAGGTGGGGTGGTCGTTCTTGCCGCCGGTGTAGCCCACCCGGGTGGAGACCACGCCGGGCTGCTTGCGGATCAGGTCCTGCATGCCCCAGAAGCAGCCGCCGGCCAAGATCGCCCTCTTGTTGTCACTCACGCGTCCTCCTTGGAAGTCTCGAACAAACCCTTGTAGTCGCCATAGCCCTGTGCCTCGAGATCGTCGAGGTGGATGAAGTTCAGCGAAGCGGAGTTGATGCAGTAGCGCAACCCTCCCTCGGCGCGTGGCCCATCCTTGAAGACGTGGCCGAGATGGCTGTCGCCATTGGCCGAGCGGACCTCGGTGCGGACCATCAGGTGGCTGAAGTCCCGTTTGGTCACGATGTTGGTGGTGTCGATCGGTTTGGTGAAGCTGGGCCATCCGGAGCCGCTCTCGAACTTGTCGACCGAGGCGAACAACGGCTCGCCCGAGACGACGTCGACGTAGATGCCCGGCTCGTGGTTGTCCCAGTACTCACCGGTGAAGGGACGCTCGGTGCCGTTTTCCTGGGTCACCCGGTACTGCTCGGGAGACAGCGCGGAAACGGCAGCGGGATTCTTGTGATAGTCGTGCGACATGCCCGATTCAACCTCAACTGTCATTCAGATAGTTCCCATGTCACAGTTCCGTCAGCACTGACGCGCGCTGCACCCCAGGCTCGGTGTCACAATGGGCCCGCCGGCAACGAGGCCGGGTCTGACCAGGAAAGTCCGACGTGATGCGGCTTGGCGAGATCTGTAGTCCGGCGCACTTTCGAGGCGGGATCGCATGTATCGGGTGAAGCTGCTTGCCTACACCGGCAGCGACTTCCATGGCATGCAACAGATCCGGTTGTTGCGCATCTATCTGGGCCTCACCACGTTCCTCTACACGTACGGCGTGGTGTTCACCATCTGGCCGCTCCGCACGGACCTGAGCTACGCGAATCCGACGGGCGGCATCCTGGCTATCGCGCTCGGTGTCGCAGCGCTGATCTGGCTGGCTGTCAAGCCGGACAAGCCAGGGCCCGCGATGCTGGCGGCCATGTTCGCGACCCCGCTGGTGATGGCCTTCCACATCGCGATCAGCGCCGAGTTCGCCTGCCTGATCGCGCCGATGTTCCTGGCGATGTACCTGCGGGCGTTCTACCCACCCCGGCGTGCCCTGGTGCTCGTCGGCCTTGTCACGGCGGCCGTGGTGGTCGCACTGGCCGTCGCCCCACTGCGCAAGCTCTTCATCGACTACTTGATCGCCGTCGTCGCAATCCTCGGGGCGAGCGAGTCGTTCGGCCTGGTGATGCGAGCCCTGGTCACCAGTGCGTGCACCGACCCGTTGACGGGTCTCCTGAATCGGGCCGGCTGGGAGATCGCCACGCGAGATCTGTTGGCGCGCTGGCGATCACCGAAGTCGACGATCTCAGTGGTCGTCATGGACCTCGATGGCTTCAAGCAGCTCAACGACACCAAGGGGCATCTGGCCGGCGATCAGCACCTGGCCAGTCACGCCCGCCGCTGGCGCGATCTGGTGCCGGCCGATGCGGTACTGGCCCGGATCGGCGGCGACGAGTTCGCCGCGTGTATCCCCGACCGCGTCGAGGGTTCGCCGGCCGCGGAGCGGTTCGTTGCCGACATCGCGCAGCACACCCCTGACACCAGCGTCGGGATGGCATCGCTGCCCGGCGGTGCCGCCGATATCGCCGCGCTCTATGCACGGGCCGACGCCGAGTTGTATGCCGCCAAGGTCAGGAACCGACGCAAGACCGACCCCTGAGTCGCAATCGGGACGGATCCCGACATGCGTACTAGAACTTGTTCTAGTTTGGTGGGGTGGCGCGATTCTCCCGTGAAGAACTGACCGAAGCATTCGCACGATTCGAGGAAACGGTCGCCGATGCGGCCCGCACCCAAGATTGGGACGCCTGGGTGAGTCACTACACCCCCGACGTCGACTACATCGAGCACGCCATGGGCACGATGAAGGGCCGCGACGAGGTGCGTGCCTGGATCACCAAGACCATGGGCAGCTTTCCCGGCAGCTACATGACCGAGTTTCCGTCGCTGTGGACGGTGTTCGACGAGGAGACCGGCCGGGTCATCTGCGAGCTCGACAATCCGATGCGCGATCCCGGTGACGGCACGATCATCAGCGCCACCAACATCTCGATCGTCACCTACGCCGGTGACGGGCTGTGGTCGCGCCAGGAGGACATCTACAACCCGCTGCGCTTCCTGCAAGCCGGGATGAAGTGGTGCAAGAAAGCCGAGAAGCTCGGCACCCTCGACGAGGAGGCGGCGGCTTGGATGAAGGCCAACGGGGGATTCAAGTGAGCACCCCCAAGCTTGTCATCGGCGCCAACGGATTCCTCGGCTCGCACGTCACCCGCCAACTGGTCGCCGACGGGCACCAGGTCCGGGTCATGGTGCGGGCCAACGCGTCCACCATCTCGATCGACGATCTCGACGTGCAGCGGTTCGTCGGTGATATCTGGGACAACGCGGTGTTGCGGGAGGCGATGGCCGGTGTCGACGACGTCTACTACTGCGTCGTCGACACCCGCGGATGGCTGAGCGATCCCGCGCCGCTGTTTCACACCAACGTCGAAGGCACCCGTAACGTCCTCGACATCGCCAAGGACATGGGCCTACACCGCTTCATCTTCACGAGCAGCTACGTCACCGTCGGCCGCCAGCGCGGCAGGACGGCCAGCGAGACCGACGTCATCAACGACCGCGGCCTGACGCCCTACGTCCGCTCCCGAGTGCAGGCCGAGGAACTGGTGTTGCGCTATGCGCGCGAGCACAACCTGCCCGCGATCGCGATGTGCGTGTCGACCACCTATGGCACCGGCGACTGGGGCCGCACCCCGCACGGCGCGATCATCGCCGGCGCGGCGTTCGGCAAGCTGCCGTTCGTCATGGGCGGTATCGACCTCGAGGCCGTCGGGGTCGAGGATGCCGCCCGCGCGATGATCCTGGCCGCGGAGCGTGGCCGGGTCGGGGAGCGCTACCTGATCTCGGAGAAGATGATCAGCAATGCCGAGGTGGCTCGGATCGCGGCCGCCGAGGCGGGTGTTCCGCCGCCCGCCAAGACGATTCCGCTGCCGCTCGCCTACGCACTGGCCGCGATGGGCACCGCCAAAGCCCGGCTACAGAAGACCGACGAGAAGTTGTCACTGGGCTCGTTGCGGCTGATGCGCGCTGAGGGCCCACTGGACCACAGCAAGGCCGTCCGCGAACTCGGTTGGCAGCCACGGCCGGTGGAAGAGTCCGTCCGCGAGGCCGCACGCTTCTGGGTCGGGCTGCGTGAGGCCAAGCGCCAGGCGAAGGCGGCCAAGCCGGACTGAACCGGCGCCCAGGCGATTACGTGTCCCGCGTATGACGCCACGAATATTCGCCTTGCTCGCCAGCCTCGTTCTACTGGCTGCGTGCTCCTCGGGAACCACTTCGACGCCGGCAGCCCCGGCGTCCTCACCCGCCTCGACGACCGCGGCCGCCCCGGCCGCCGCGACCGGCCCGACGATCGCCATCTCCGGTATGAAATTCGCCTCGCCGGTAACGGTGTCGCCCGGTGCCACGGTCACGGTGACCAACGCCGACGGGGCCGAACACAGCGTCACAGCCGACACCGGGAACACGTTCGATGTCGACGTCGACGGTAAGGGCACCGCCACATTCACTGCCCCGACTCAACCGGGAACGTATGCCTACCACTGCACCTACCACCCAACGATGCATGGTCAGCTGATCGTTGCGTGACACCGGGCTAGCCTCGATGGGTGTCCAAAATCAAGGTCGATCTGAACGGTCCACCGCAGACGATGCTGGCGACGTTGTACGCCAAAGCCCTTGACGCCGAACGGCAACGGCCCATCCTGGGGGATGTGTGGGCCAGGGACGCGGTGGCGAGCATCGACTACGACTGGACCAAGACGACGATCACCGACCGAACATCACCGTCGGTCACCACCCGCTCGCTGCACTTCGACATCTGGGCGCGTCAGTTCCTGGCCTGCCATGACCGCGCCGTCGTCCTGCATCTCGGGGCGGGCCTTGACAGCCGGGTGTATCGGCTCGATCCGGGGCCGGGTATCGAGTGGTACGACGTCGACTACCCGTCGATCATGGAACTACGGGAACAGATCTACCCATCGCGCCCCCACTATCACCGGATCGCAGCGTCGGTCACCGACCCCGGCTGGCTGGACCAGATTCCCGCCGATCGTCCGGTGCTCGCTCTGGGCGAGGGACTGACCATGTACCTCACCGAATCGGACGGCATCGCGCTGCTGCGCCGGATCGTCGCGCATTTCCCGTCCGGCGAGCTGCAATTCGACGCGTTCAACCGGTTCGGCATTCGCAGCCAGTGGGTCAACAGCGTGGTCCGGCGGTCGGGATCGACGCTGCACTGGGGCATCGACGGCCCTGGCGAGATCGTCGCGGCGGTGCCCGGCGCGCGCCTGCTGGCCTGGGTGTCCCCGTTCGAGTCGGAGAGCTTTCGCGACGTGTCGCGGGAGTATCGGGTCATGGCCCGGGTGATGTCCTGGGTGCCCGCGCTGAAGACGATGGCGCAGTATCACCGGTACACGTTCTAGATTTGTGGGATGGCCACGATCAACGGCGCCGTCTCGCACTGGTTCACCGAGCTTCCCCACCCTCGCCCCGCCCTGCCGGGTGACCGCGACGCCGACGTCTGCATCGTCGGTGCCGGCTATACCGGGTTGTGGACCGCCTACTACCTCAAGCAGGCCGACCCGTCGTTGCGGATCACCGTGCTGGAGGCCCGTTTTGCCGGGTTCGGAGCGTCCGGCCGCAACGGCGGCTGGCTGTCCGGGCTGGCGCCCGGCCATCGCGGGCTGCTGGCCAAGCAGTACGGCCGCGCCAGTGTCGTGGCCTGGCAGCAGACCCTCAACGCGGCCGTCGACGAAGTCATCGCGGTGGCCGCCAGGGAGGACATCGACGCTGACATTGTCAAGGGCGGCAACCTCGAAGTCGCCCGCAATGCGGCACAGGCCCGCCGGTTGCGCGCCGAAGCCGACGAGGACCGGGAGTGGGGGACCGACGGCATCGAGATGCTGACCGCCGCGGAGGCCGCGGCCCGAGTGCGGGTGGACAGCCTGGTGCTCGGCTCGTTCAACCCGCACTGCGCGCGGATCCAGCCGGCCAAGCTGGCGCGCGGTCTGGCCGACGTCGTCCAACGCCTTGGCGTGACCATCTACGAGCAGACCCCGGTGACGGAGATCAGCCCGGGACGGGCTCAGACGCCGATGGGTGCGGTGCGGGCGCCGATCGTGCTGCGCGCCACCGAGGGGTTCACGCCGCGAATGCGCGGGCTGCGGCGGCGCTGGTTGCCGATGAACAGCGCGATGATCGCCACCGCACCGATGTCGGACGACATCTGGGCAGGCATCGGCTGGGAAGGCCGCGAGACCGTGGGCGACCTGGCGCACGGGTTCTTCTACGCCCAGCGCACGGCCGACAACCGCATCGCGATCGGTGGCCGGGCGGTGCCCTATCGCTACGCCTCCCGCATCGATCACGACGGCGCCGTCGGCGCGGACACCATCAGCTACCTGACCGGGGTGCTCAACACCGTTCTGCCGCAGACCCGCGGGGTGCCGATCGCACACGGTTGGTGCGGGGTGCTGGGCGTGCCGCGCGACTGGTCGGCCGGCGTCAGCCTGGACCCCGCGACCGGGCTGGGAGAGGCCGGTGGCTACGTCGGCCACGGCGTCACGGCGACCAACCTGGCCGGGCGCACCCTGACCGATCTCGTGCTCAAGCGGTCCACGCCGCTGACCGCACTGCCCTGGGTCGATCATCACTCCCGCACCTGGGAGCCGGAACCGTTCCGGTGGCTCGGAGTGCGCGGGATGTACACCGCCTACAAGGTGGCCGACCGGCACGAGGCCGGCGGTCGGTCCACGACGTCACCGATAGCCGTCGTCGCCGACGCGATCGCCCGCCGGCCTTAGCCCCGCGGGGAATCACGGGTGCCGGGCGGTGTTGCATCAACTACGTCTAATGCAGGGAGGACCACGATGAGCACACGAGAGATCAAGCAGCCCACCGCCGAGCATCCGATCACCATCACCCCGACCAGCGGCCGCGTACAGGTCCGGGTCAACGGTGAGTTGGTCGCCGACAGCCGCGCCGCGCTCGGCCTGGCCGAATCCACCTATCCTGTCGTCCAATACATCCCGCTCGGTGACGTCGATCCCGCCGTGCTGACCCGCACCGACACCCAGACGTACTGCCCGTACAAGGGCGATGCGAGCTACTACAGCGTCACCGCCGCTGGCACGACCGTCGACGACGCCATCTGGACCTACGACGCGCCCTATCCGGCGGTCGCCGCGATCGCCGGACACGTCGCGTTCTACCCGAACAAGGCTGACATCAGCGTCGACCCGGACTGACGTTGGTTCCTGTCGAGCGCACGCTGGTCTTTCCCGGTCCTGCCAGCCCGGGGCTCACGCTGGCGCCGCAGCGGCGTGGGCCGGGCGACCCGTGCTACCAGCTCGACGCGCAGCGGGCGATCTGGCGCACAAGCCTGCAGACCAGCGGTCCGGTCACCGCGAGGATTCAGCGCACCGCCCCCGACACCGTCACCTGCCAAGCCTGGGGCGACGGCGCGCAGGAGTACGTCGACGCGCTGCCCGCGCTGCTGGGTTTCGACGATGACGCGAGCGATTTCCGTCCGCAGCACCCGGTTGTCGCGGCCGCGGCCGCGCGGGTCCCGCATCTCCGCCTTGGTCGGACCGGGCGGGTGCTCGAGGCGCTCGTCCCCGCGGTGATCGAGCAGCGGGTGCCCGGTGCCGACGCGTTTCGCGCCTGGCGGCTGCTGGTCACCAAATTCGGCACCCCGGCGCCCGGACCGGCCCCGGCCCGGATGCGGGTGCCGCCGTCGGCCGAGGCGTGGCGGCGAATCCCGTCCTGGGAGTTCCATCGTGCCAATGTCGACCCCGGCCGGGCCCGCACGATCGTCGGCTGCGCGCAGCGGGCGGGCGCGCTGGAGCGGCAGTCGAGCCGCCCTGTGGTGGAGGCGCGAGAAGCCCTCACCACGCTTCCCGGTGTCGGGGTGTGGACGGCCGCCGAGGTCGCCCAGCGGGCCTTCGGCGACGCCGACGCATTGTCGATCGGCGATTACCACATCTCGAAAATGATCGGCTGGACCCTGATCGGCCGGCCGGTCGACGACGCCGGGATGGTGGAGTTGCTCGAACCCATGCGCCCGCACCGCTACCGCGTGGTGCGGATGCTCGGGGCCAGTGGACTTGCCCAGGAACCGCGCCGCGGCGCCCGGCTCCCGATCCAGCAGATCAGCAAGTTGTAGCGGTCGGCGATTACCTGTGGTGCAGGCCGGGTATGCGGGCTGTCTACAGCGAAAGCGTGAAGGAGCGATTTACATGGGTTCGAAATTCACCGTCCCTGGGTTGTCGGACGAGAAGAGCCGCAAGGTCGCCGATCTGTTGCAGAAGCACCTGAGCACCTACAACGACCTGCATCTGACCCTCAAGCATGTGCACTGGAATGTCGTGGGCCCCAGCTTTATCGGCGTGCACGAGATGATCGATCCCCAGGTCGAGCTCGTCCGCGGCTATGCCGACGAGGTCGCCGAGCGGATCGCCACATTGGGGCACTCACCGCAGGGCACGCCGGGCGCCATCCTCAAAGACCGCACGTGGGATGACTACTCGGTCGGTCGTGACACGGTGCCGGCACATCTCGCGGCACTGGACCTGGTCTACGACGGTGTCATCGAGGATCTCCGCAAGGCGATCGACGCTACCGAGGATCTGGATCCGGTGACCCAAGACATCCTCATCGGCCACGCTGCCGCATTGGAGAAGTTCCAGTGGTTCGTGCGGGCCCACCTCGAAAATGCTGGTGGCGCTTTGACGCACGCGGGTAAATCGACGGAGAAGTCGGCCGCGAAATCTGCCCGCTAGGCGGGCCCAAGGGCATCGTCGCGCACCGGGCGGTCGGCCAGTTCCTCGTTGCGGCCGAACAGCAGCGGGTAGACGACACCTGCGATTGCCGCACCGACGAGTGGGGCCAGCCAGAACACCCAGAGCTGAGCCGGAGCACCGTCACCGTTGAAGAACGCGACCCCCGTCGAGCGTGCCGGGTTGACCGACGTGTTCGAGATCGGGATCGAGATCAGGTGGATCAGCGTCAGCATCAGGCCGATTGCCAAGCCGGCGAAGCCTTTTGGCGCGCGATCATCGGTGGCGCCAAGGATGACGAGCAGGAACAAGAAGGTCAGCAGCACCTCGGCGATCACTACGGCGGCCAGCGAGTAGTTGAACGGGGAGTGCTCGCCGAAACCGTTGGCAGCCATGTGGCCGGTCGGCGTGAAGTCCGCCCGACCCTTGGCGACCCAGTAGATCACCGCACCGGCGACCAGACCGCCGATCACCTGGACGATCCAGTACGCCGGGAGCGCCTTCCATTCCACGCGCTTGGCGAGTGCAGCACCGAGAGTGACGGCCGGGTTGAAGTGTCCACCCGAGATGGTGCCGAAGGCATAGACGCCGGTGAGCACAGTGAGGCCGAAAGCCAGTGACACCCCAAGGAATCCGATACCCACCGAACCGTCCCCGGCCGGGTTGGCTGCGAAAACAGCTGCGCCGCAACCACCGAGAACCAATAGGAACGTGCCGACGAATTCTGCGGCGAGTCGATGCGCCATCGTTGGAGCAGTCACTGGTGTAACCCTTTCGCCGTTGGACCGGGCATGCGTGGATGAAGGGTCGCACGACAAAAGCGCTGAAAGCACGATCCTTTGCCGAATTGTATTGAGACGGTGACCTGGTGCGGCTACTTCTCGGGCTCGACATCCTCGGCGCTCGACATGATTTCCGGTGCCGGGACGGCGACTCGTTCGGCGGCCGCGGTTTCGCGGTTGAGTCGCTGAGCCTGATAGATCGAGACCGGGGTACGGATGATGATCAGGTACGCGACGCCAACGGCGATCATCGCACCAGGGACCACCGAGAACGATCCCGTCATTTCGGCGACCATGAGCATCACGGCCAGCGGCGCGTGTGCCACGCTGCCGAAGCAGGCCATCATCCCGGCGATGACGAAAACTCCCGGCCCCGCGGGCACTGCCGGCATCCCCGCCAGATCGGCCAGTCGCCACAGCGCTGCGCCCACGAAAGCGCCGATCACGATGCCGGGGCCGAAAATGCCTCCGGACCCGCCACTTCCGATGGACAGTGATGTCGCAATGATCTTGGCGATCGGGAGCACGAGCACGATCCAGAGCGGGATCGACAGCAGCCCTTCCTTCGTCGTCGCGATCTGCACCCAGCCGTAGCCGCTGGACAGGATTTGGGGGATGGCCAGGGCCAGCAGGCCGACCAGCAGGCCGCCGATCGCGGGCTTGATGATCTTGTTGCCGGGCAGCCGGTGGGTCAGTGCGACAGTGCCGTAGAACACCCGTGCGTACAGGTATCCGATTGCCGCAGAAGCGATTCCGATGACGGCGAACCAGCCCAGCTGGGCAGGATCGAAGACGTAGTCGCGTTGCACGAATCCGAACATCGGCTCGAAACCGAGAATCGATCCGTAGATGGCGTACGCGGTTCCGGAGGTGACGAAACCGGGGATCAGCGCCTTGTAGTCGAAATCCTCGCGGTAGACGATCGATGCGGCCAGCACCGCGCCGCCCAGCGGTGCTCCGAAGATCGCGCCGATACCCGAACCGATACCCAGCGACACCGCGACTCGACCGTCGGCGTCGGACAGGTCGAACATCCGGGTCAGCAGCGACCCGAATCCGGCCGAGATCTGGGCCGTGGGTCCCTCGCGACCGGCCGAGCCGCCGGAGCCGATCGTCAGCGCGCTGGAGACCAGCTTCACCAGCACCGCGCGGACGCGGATGGAGCGGGGATCGGTGTGGACGGCTTCAATAGCGCTGTCGGTGCCATGACCCTCGGCCTCCGGCGCCAGCTTGGCCACCAGGATGGCCGACGCCAGCGCGCCGCCGAAGACGATCAGCGGGATGGCCCACGGGCGGACGAAACCGGCCGATCCGGTGCCGCCGCCGTCGGCGTACGCCTGGGGCGCGTGATAACCGCCGAGGTATCCGAGGAGGAATTGGCCGGTGTAGTCCAGGGCGAGGTAGAAGACCACGGCACCGAGGCCGGCGATGATGCCGATCGCGACCCCGAGAATCAGCCATTTACGCAAGTAGGGGGATTCTCGCAGGAATTCGCCCAGTCGTCCGCCCGCCTCACTGCCGATCGGCGCCTGGGCCATGTGCGGATGCTAGCAGCGCAAGGGCGTCAGGCGTCGAGGTCCTGCTGCACCAGCTCGGCGATGCTGGCGCACGCGGCCTCGTCCTCGGAGGCCACGGTGACCTGCGCACCATTGCCGGCGCCCAGGGTCATGATCATCAGCGCTGAACCGGCGTCCACCGGCTCGCCGCCGTCGACCGACAACGTCACGGGAACACCCGCGTTGACAACGGCTTCGGAGATGATCGCGGCGGGGCGGGCGTGCAGTCCGATCGCCGAGCCGACGATGACAGTCTTGGTGTGCATGAGACTCCTTCTATTGACGTCGAATTCGACGTTTTGTAGATGTTTACTCGAACTTCTGCGGTCAAACGTTGGTTTGGACGGCGGGGGTGGTTGTTACGGGGGCGTCGCTTCGGGTGAACTGCTTGGCGCCGATCACCGCGAACGCGCCGACGGCGGTGCCCGCGGCCAGGGCCACCAGGAACCAGACCAGGTTGCCGATCGCGAAGAACACGAAGATGCCGCCGTGCGGCGCCTTGAGTGTCACATCGAAGGCCATGATCAGCGCGCCGGTGAGCGCACCGCCGGCCATCATGGACGGGATGACCCGCAGCGGATCGGCGGCCGCGAACGGAATCGCCCCCTCGGAGATGAACGAGGCACCCAGCAGCCATGCCGCCCTGCCGTTTTCGCGTTCCGGCTCACTGAACAGCCCGGGCCGGATCGTGGTGGCCAGTGCCATCGCCAGCGGGGGTACCATACCGGCGGCCATCACCGCCGCCATGATGCGCAGCGAGGCGGGGTCGGCGACGTTGAGCCCAGCGGTGGCGAACGCATAGGCCGCCTTGTTGACGGGTCCGCCGAGATCGAAGCACATCATCAATCCGAGGATCACGCCGAGCAGGATGACCGATGCGCCGGTGAGCCCGTTGAGCCAGTTGGTCAGCCCGGAGGTGATCGCGGCCAGCGGGCGGCCCAGTAGCAGGAACATCAGGAGGCCGACGATCAGCGAGGCGAACAGCGGGATGATCACCACCGGCATCAGGCCGCGCAGCCATTGCGGCACGCTCACCTTGCTGATCCACAACGCCGCGAAACCCGCGATCAAGCCGCCGACGATACCGCCGATGAAGCCGCCGCCGACGTACACCGCGACCGCACCCGCGGTGAAACCCGGTGCGAGACCCGGCCGGTCGGCGATGGCGAAGGAGATGTAACCGGCCAGCGCAGGAACAAGAAAGCTGAACGCCAAGCCGCCTAGGGTGAACAGCACCGCGCCGAGATACTGGGTGAAGCCACCGCTGGGCAAGTTGGTCAGCGAGTTCGACGTCGCGATCAGATTGCCGAGCGACTTGGTCGCTCCGTCAGGGGTATTCGCGATGTCGTAGCCGGCGAAGAGGAAGCCCAGCGCGATCAGCAGACCGCCGGCCGCCACGAACGGAATCATGTAGCTGACACCGGTCAGCAGGATCTGGCGGATCCGGGTGCCCCAGCCGACTCCACCGGCGGGAGCACCGGCGCTGGCCTCGGCCGCGGTGCCCTGGACTCGCGCGGCGTTCGGATTATCCGACGCGGCAACCGCTTCGGCGATCATGGTGTCGGGCTCGTTGATGGCGCGCTTGACCCCGGAGGCGATCACGGGTTTACCCGCGAACCGCTGGCGGTCTTTGACCCCGACATCGGTGGCGAAGATGACGGCGTCGGCGTCGCTGATCGTCTGTGCGCTCACCGGTGTGCTGCCCGAGGAGCCCTGGGTCTCGACCGTCAGGTTCACCCCCGCACGCTCGGCTGCCAGCTTCAGCGCGTCGGCCGCCATATAGGTGTGGGCGATGCCGGTGGGACACGCGGTGATCGCCACGATCGATTTGGTCTGAGCGGCGGGTTTCGCGACAGGGACGGCAGGGGTGGCTGACTTGGCGGTATCCGGGTTGACCACCCCGTCGACCAGGGCGACCACGGCTGAAGCCGACTTGGCATCTCGCAACGACTGCACGAAATCCGGCCGCACCAACGCACGCGCCAGGCTGGACAGCAGCTTCATGTGCTCAGCGCCGGCACCGTCCGGCGCGGCGATCAGGAACACCAGATCCGCCGGGCCGTCGGGCGCGCCGAAGTCGACCTTGGGCGCCAGCCGGGCGAACCCGATCGACGGGCTGGTGACGGCCGCCGACCTGCAGTGCGGGATCGCGATACCGCCGGGAAGCCCGGTGGCCGACTGTGCTTCGCGAGCCAAGGCCGCGGCCTGCAGTGCGGCGCCGTCGCTGACCCGTCCGCTGTCGGCGAGTCGGCTGGCGAGCCGGCCGATCACCGACTCCTTGTCGGACCCGGCGTCGACGTCGAGGAGCACCAGGTCGGTGCTGATGATGGAGGTGGCGGAGTTCGTCATGATGAAATGCCTTCTGCTATCAGGGGCGGGCGGGGTATGGCGATATCGAGGTGACCGCCACATCGTCGAGGTCGATCTCGGCCGGCGACGGAAGAGCCGAACCGGGAAGTGCCGCAGCAGCGCTGCCGTAGGCGACGGCCATCTGCAGTCGTTGCGGCGCTTGCGCACCACCGACGTCGGCGCGAACGTAGCCCGCGAGGGAGGAGTCGCCGGCGCCGACGGTGCTCCTTGGCTTGATCGGAGGTGGAGTGGCCAGCCAGCTGCCGGTGTCGTTGACGAGCAGTGCGCCGGCCGCCCCGAGCGTGGCAAGTACTGTCTTGGCGCCACGGTCGAGCAGTTGCCGGGCGGCGTCGACCACCGGATCGGGATTGCCATGGGCCAGAGCATCTTCCAGCGACTGTGCATCGACACCGACCAGGCTGGCGAGCTCTTCGGAGTTCGGCTTGATCAAATCGGGAGCGGCGGTGGCGAAACCGGCCGCGAGCGCCGTCAGCGGGGCATCGGAGGTATCGACGGCGACTTTGCAGTCATAGGACCGCAATTGGGCCACCACGTCGGCGTACCAGCCATCCGGAACACCGGGCGGCAGGGATCCGGACATCACCACCCAGCGCGCGCCCGCCGCACGGTCGAGGATGGCCTGGGTGAACGCGGCCAGCGCGGGCGCATCGATCACCGCGCCCGGCTCGTTGATCTTCGTTGTGGTGCCGTCGGGTTCGGTGATCGCGAGGTTCGTGCGCACCGCGCCGTCGATCGGCACCAGGTAGAACGGCACACCGCGGGATTCCAGTGCGGCGACGATCGGGTCGTGCCGGGCAGCGGGCAGCACCGCCACAGTGTTCAGACCGGCCAGCGTCAGCGCCCGTGCGACGTTGACGCCCTTGCCTCCCGGTTCGGCCGTCACCGACTGCACCCGGTGGACCGCGCCGCGCACCAATTGGGCGGGTAGCGTCACGGTGCGATCGATGCTCGGGTTGGGTGTGACGGTGACGATCATGATTCCCCTCCTGCCACAACGACTTCGATGCCCTGCGCGGTCAACTCGGCGCGGTCGGCCGCGCTGATCTCGCGGTCGGTGATCAGCGCGTCGACACTGTCGATCGGGGCGAAGCTGACGAACTCCTCGCGGCCGACCTTCGACGAGTCGGCCAGTACCACCACGTAGTTGGCGCAGCGGACCATGGCGCGCTTGACCGCTGCTTCATCGCTGTCCGGGGTGGAGAGCCCGTGGCGCATGGTGATGCCGTTGGCGCCGATGAACGCGATGTCCACCCGCATCGTGTCGAGCGCGCGCAGCACCGGTTCGCCAACGGCGGCCTGCGTGAGTCCGCGAACGCGGCCGCCGAGCAGCTGCAAATTGATCGACGGCATGGCGGCCAGCCGGGCCGCGATCGGCACCGAGTTGGTGACGGCCACCAGCTGCCGGTCGGCAGGCAGCATGGCCGCGACGCGGGCGGTGGTGGTGCCTGCGTCGAACAACACCGTGGCACCGGACAGCGGAAGGAATTCGGCGGCGGCCCTGGCGATGGCCTCCTTGTGGTCGGCGCGGGTGGTCTCTCGCTCGTCGACACCGGGCTCGACCACGTGCAGCGCGCGCACCGGGACTGCGCCGCCGTGCACCCGCCGCACCAGGCCGGCCCGGTCGAGCGCCGCCAGGTCGCGGCGGACGGTCTCGGTCGTGACGTCGTAGGCCTGGGCCAGTTCGGCCACCGAGGCCCGCCCCTGGGACAGCACTCGAGCGGCAATCGCCTGCTGACGTTCTTCCGGGTACACGATTCTCCGTTTGTGTGGGGTCTAGGAGATATTGAGCGGAATTGAATGTTGGTATGTGTTGTTTTACCCCCGTTCGTGTTGACTTGTCAACGAATCGTTGTAACCTAGTTCACATGCCCGCCTCTTCCACACCTACCTCACTCGGTGCCGGACAGGTCCTCACCGGCGTCCCCGTCGTCCCCGGCGTCCGCTACGCACCGGTCATCCGCCCCGGTCGGCTCCCCGCCATCGAGGACCTCGACCCTGGTGGTGAGCTCGCCGAAAACCAGCGCGACGGTGAGGCGACCCGGTTCACCGCCGCGGCGGCCGCGGTCGCCGGGCGGCTGCGGGAGCGCGCCGCCAGTGCGACCGGCGCGGCTTCGGAGGTCCTGGCCGCCACCGCGATGCTGGCGCAGGATCGCGCCTGGCTGGGTGCGGCGGAAAAACGCATCAAGGAGGGTGCACCCGCGGTGCGTGCCACCGCAGCGGCGGTGGACCAGTTCGTCGACCTGTTCACCAAGATGGGCGGCCTGATGGCCGAACGCGTCACCGACCTGCGCGATATCCGCGATCGGGTGGTCGCCGAACTCAGTGGACTTGCCGAGCCCGGTGTGCCGGTGCCGGCGCGACCGGCCATCCTCTGCGCCGAGGACCTCGCGCCTGCCGACACCGCGGGGCTGGACCCCACACTCGTCGTCGGCCTGGCCACCACTCTCGGCGGGCCGACCAGCCACACGGCGATCATCGCCCGCCAGCTCGGCATCCCGTGCGTCGTCGCCGTCCACGGTCTGGATGACATCCCGGCCGGCACCGAGGTTCTGATCGACGGAACCCGCGGCACCGTCAGCGTTTCACCCGACCCGGCCGAAGCGGCTGCCGCCGTCGACGCCGCCGACGCGGCCGCCGCAGCGATGGCCGGCTGGGCCGGGCCTGGCGCCACCGCCGACGGCCACCCGGTCGCGATCCTGGCCAACGTCCAGGACGGATCGGCGGCCCGGTCCGCGCGGGAAACCCCGGCCGAGGGCATCGGGCTGTTCCGCACCGAACTGTGCTTCCTCAACCGCGACACCGAACCCACCGTCGAGGAGCAGGCGTCCATCTACGGCGAGGTGCTCGACGCCTTCGCCGGATGCAAGGTTGTCATCCGCACCCTGGATGCCGGATCGGACAAACCACTGAAGTTCGTCGGACATCCCGACGAGGCCAACCCCGCGCTCGGCGTGCGAGGAATCCGCATCGAGGCCCTTCATCCTGAAGTCATCGAGCGCCAGCTCGACGCGATCGCGCTCGCAGCAGAGCGGACCGGCAGCGCGCCGTGGGTGATGGCGCCGATGATCGCGACTCCCGACGAAGCCGAGCGGTTCGCCGATCGGGCTCGCCGGCGCGGCCTCGTTCCCGGCGTGATGATCGAGGTACCGGCCGCCGCGCTGCTGGCCGACCACATCCTGGCCCACGTCGAGTTTCTCTCGATCGGTACGAACGACCTGGCGCAATACACGATGGCCGCCGACCGGATGTCTGCCGAACTGGCCACCCTGACCGACCCCTGGCAGCCCGGCGTATTGGCATTGGTCGCGCAGACCGCACGCGCAGGGGCCCGTCACGGCAAGCCGGTCGGGGTCTGCGGCGAGGCCGCCGCCGACCCGGTGCTGGCATGCGTGCTGGTCGGGCTCGGCATCACCTCGCTGTCGGCGGCCGCCGCCGCCGTGACCGGGGTCGGCGCCAAACTCGCCTCGGTCACGCTGGCGCAGTGCCGTGCCGCCGCCGAGGCCGTGCTGACCACGGCGAGTGCATCCGAGGCTCGCGCGGCCGCGCTGGCCGTGCTGGACTGAGGAATTAATCGGACTGCGGTCCGGTTATCCGTGGCATGCCAGCAGTTACCGCAGACACGTTGTCCCTACCGCGGGTGAGCGCCGCCGCCGCGACCGATACCGAACGGCCCGTCCGGTCCGTCACCACCGGACCGCGCGGGTATGAAGGCGAAGGTTTCCCCGTCGTGCGCGCGTTCGCCGGCGTCAGCGCCGCCGACCTCGACCCGTTCGTCCACATGGACCAGATGGGCGAAGTCGAGTACTCACCCGGCGAGCCCCGGGGCACCGATTGGCACCCTCACCGCGGCTTCGAAACGGTCACCTACATGATCGACGGCCGGTTCGCCCATCAGGATTCGCACGGCGGCGGTGGTTTGATCGCCGACGGCGCCACCCAGTGGATGACCGCGGGCGCAGGCATCTTGCACATCGAGACACCGCCGGCCGAACTGGTGGAAAGCGGTGGGGTGTTCCACGGGATTCAGTTGTGGGTCAACCTGCCGCGCAAGGACAAGTTCGTCGAGCCGCGCTATCAGTCGATCGACGGTCCCGCCGTTCGGCTCCTGTCGTCGGCTGACGGCGGCGCGCTGGTGCGCGTCATCGCGGGCGACGTCGACGGCTGGGTCGGCCCCGGCGCGACACACACCCCGATCACGTTGGCGCACAGCAGTATCGAGCCGGGAGCGCAGCTGAATCTGGCATGGCCGCGCGAGTACAACGCACTGGTCTATGTGCTCTCCGGTCGCGGCACGGTCGGCCCGATCGGGCATCCGATCCAGCAGGGGCAGCTCGCGGTGCTCGGCCCAGGCGACCGCATCACGGTGGCCGCCGACGCGAGCCAGGACTCCAACCGGGGCGCTATGGAGGTTCTTCTGTTGGGCGGCAGGCCGATTCGTGAACCCGTCTTCCACTACGGGCCGTTCGTGATGAACTCCAAGTCCGAGGTCATCCAGGCGCTCGACGACTTCAACGCCGGCCGGTTCGGCACCATCCCGCCCGGCGCACTGATGCCGTACCGCGGGTAGGCGGGTCAGGTGTGCGCCGGTTCGGCTGCCACGGCCGGCGGATAGGTCAGCTCCAGCTCACCGATGTTGGCCGCTGCGGTGACCAATGGCAGCGCCGCCGATACGGCCAGGTCGCCCTCGCCGGCTTCGGCGCGCAGCGCGGGCACCAGATCGTCACTGATCGGCGCGGCCAGCCCGGTTCCCCCGCTGCCGTCAAAGCGGGCACAGAGCGCGTCGGCATGTTCCTCGAGCACCTCCCGCGCTCGCGGGTACACCCCCAGCGGGGGTGGAATGATGTCGGCGATCAGGTCGGCGGCTGCGCGCAGCCGGACCGCTCGGCTCGCCGACCGCACCACTGGCGCCCGGGAGTCCGTCGGCCCGCCGCTTTCGGAAAGGTATTGGCGCACTGCGTCATCCAAGGTCCGCGAGGCCGTCAGTGCGTCGTGACTCAGTGCGTTCACCCGGTTCTCCGCATGTTCGAATGCGCCGCGGGTGACGCGCAGGACCGCGACCCGCAGATAGCGGCTGCCTACTTCGCGTGCCGTGTCGATCGCCTGCTGCACGGCGGTCTTGGCTCCGCGCGGCCACAGCAGCAGCGATACGACGACACCCACCGAGGCGCCCACCACGACGTCCTCGATCCGGATCAGGCCGACCGCCCAGCCGCTCGGGACGATCACGTTGAACACGATCAGCACCATCATCGTGAAGGCGGCCTGGCTGGCGGTGAACGAGCCGATCTCGGGTACATACGCCGAACCGAATGCCACCAGCGGCAACAACACCCACATCACGATCGGGTCGGTGCCGAGCAGCTCGATCACGATCGCGCCGAGGATGAAACCGATCACCGTGCCGGTGACCGCCCGTACGACGGTGGTGCCGGTGGTCAGCGCGCTGCTGCGCAACACCGACAACGCACCCAGGACCACCCAGAACCCGTGCTGCACAGGGAAGACGAACGTGACGAGCACGGCCAGTGCCAGCCCCAGCCCGGTCCGCAGGCTGTTGCGGGCGGTGACCGAGCGGGTCGCCAGATGCCCGCCGGTGAGCGTGGTGACCGCTTCGGTCTCGGAGTACACCCGCTCGGCGATCCCGGTCTCGGGAAGCTGTCGCCCCAGCACCCGGGCCCACACCGGTCGCGCGTCGGCGGCCGCGGCGCTGGCGATCAGGCGCCCGGTGACCCCGACGGCGGCGCCGATGGTGCGCCGGGTGAGCAATGTGCGGCCCAGCGCGATGGCTTCGTCGTCATCGGGCTCGGCGAGGATGTCGTCGATGTCCTGCCGGTAGCTGCCGATCGCGATCGTTCGCGAGTCGCTCAGCGCCTTGGCCAACTGCGCACGTTCGACGGCCCGGGCGCCCGGCCGGGTGATCTGCAGAACCCGGGCGCAATCGCGCAGCACCTGAACCACCGGGTCGCGCATCGGTCCGAGCAGTTCGCCGGTGTCGCCGGTGACCCGGTCGCACAGCCACTGCAGGTCGTCGACCACCCGGACCAGCGCGCGGCTGCCGGCGGTCAGCGCCACCGGACGGTAGGCCGCCCCGAGGAAGTTGGCCCGCAAGGCGTCCATCGCGGTGGTGACGTCGTCCGCCGATGCGGTGCCCTCGATCCGGTCGGCGAGCACAGCGCAGACCGCGGCGGCATGTTGGCGCAGCTCACCGTGGTGGCGCGGGGGAAACAGGAACAATGCGGCAGGCACGCAGATCACCAGGGCGATCAGCCAGCCGAACAGCCGCTCACCGAGTGGACCGACCGGTGTGCACACCGGAAGCACGAAGGTCAGCAGGGTCGCCCGCTGCCCGGCGGCGACGATCTCGCTGAGCACGCCGGAGAACACGACCGCCACCCCGATGACGAACATCAGCGTGACCGCCAGCCACGGGATCGGTGCGGCCACGGTGCCCAGGGTGATCAGCACCGCGCCGTTGAAGCCCAACCCGGCGTAGGCCAGCGCCCTGGCATTCATGTTGCCGGGGAAGTCCACGACGATCAGCAGTGCGATCGACCCGAAGATCGTGAACATCGGGGTCTGTGACCCGCCGCCGAGGGCGAAGCTGACCGCCGCGGCGATCGGTACGACGATGGCCGCCCGCAGCGCACGACGTGCGCCGTCGTTCTCGGGGTCACGTGTCCGAACCCGCTCAACCGCTCGCCGCCACAAGGCAGCCGGGCTCACCGCGGCACGCTGGCGAAACTGCCCGAGTCCAGTGCATCGAGCATGTAGCGGGCGATCCAGCCGAACATCCCCGGTTCGCGCGGCAGGGTGGCCTGCTCGTAGCCGATGAAAACGTAGACCGCCCAGGACGCGTAGACCTCGGCCTGGCGGGTGTCGTCGACGATTTCGCTGGCCGAGTCGTAGAGGATCTTGTACCGCTGCCGGTCCACCTCGGACTGCACCGCGAGCACGTGCGGGTCCACCGAGCTCCACGACCGGATGGCGGCCTCGGCGCCGTGCGGCAGGGACAGCCCGACCTGGATGATCGCCTCGATACGACGGCGTGGATCGGAGACCTCGCGGATGGCGCCGATCAGTCGGACCGTCCGGTCCTGGACCCAGTACGAAACCAGGTCTCGGGTGTACGCCGGCCAACTGGAGAAGTAGTGGTAGAACGACCCGGTCGTCACGCCGAGCCGGTTGCACACTTCCGCAAGTTTGAGTCCGCCATAACCAACGTCTGCGAGAACCTCGAGGCCCGTCTCGAAATACGCCTCTCGGTTGGCAACAGTGGCCATGACAGAAGACGATAGTGCGCGGCCCCCGGCCAGACGGCCGTGACGTGCAGGATCGTGACCAAGTTTCGCAGGATCGGCCGCCAGGGCGGGTGACGCGCACCCGGTGATGGGGCAAGCTGGGAATCACGGGATCGATTTGAGGAGTTCGCATGACCGTTCAGATCACCAATGACCAGGCCATCGGCGGGGCCGCCGCCGGCGTGCTGGCCGACGTGCGCCGGGTGTTCAACAGCGGCCGCACCCGCTCGCTGACCTGGCGTTCCGAGCAGCTGCGTGCGGTCGAGCGGATGTGCGAGGAGCGGGAGCCTGAAATCGCCGAGGCGCTGGCCAGCGATCTGGGCCGGTCTTCGTTCGAGGCATGGCTCGGCGATATCGGATCGACGAAGGCCGAAGCCGCGTTCGCCCGTAAACACCTGAAGAAGTGGGTGAAGCCGCAGAAGTACGGGCTTCCACTGGCGCAGCTGCCCGGGAAGGGCTGGGTTCAGTACGACCCGCTGGGCGTGATCTTGGTGATCGGGCCGTGGAACTACCCCTTCTATCTGTGCATGGCGCCGGTGGTGGCCGCGATCGCGGCCGGAAACGCCGTGGTGATCAAGCCCTCGGAGCTGGCGCCGGCCACATCGGCGCTGATCGCGCGGCTGGTTCCGGAGTATCTGGACTCCGAGGCCATCCGGGTGGTCGAGGGCGACGCGGCAGTCACACAGGACCTGATGGCGCAGGGGTTCGACCACGCCCTGTTCACCGGGGGTACCGAGATCGGCCGCAAGATCATGGCCGCCGCCGCACCGACGTTGACGCCGGTGACCCTGGAGTTGGGCGGCAAGAGCCCGGTGGTGGTGCTCGCCGACGCCGACCTGGACGTGGCGGCCCGCCGGATCGCCTGGGTCAAGATGCTGAACTCGGGTCAGACCTGTATCGCTCCGGATTACGTGCTGGCCGACCGCACGATCGCGGCCGAACTGGCAGACAAAATCGTGGCGACGATCGCCGCGTTCCGCGCCGAAGAGAAGGACCCGTCGCTGCGGATCGTCAACGAGCGGCAGTTCGATCGGCTGGTGTCACTGATCAGCGCGACCAGCGGCACGGTTGTCACGGGCGGCGGGTCGGATCGCGCGACACTGCGGATCGAGCCGACGGTGATCGTCAACCCGGCCGCCGACGACCCGGTGATGTCCGACGAGATCTTCGGCCCGATCCTGCCGATCATTGCGGTGGATTCGCCAGACGCCGCCGTCGCGTTCGTCAACGCCCGGCCCAAGCCGCTGGCGTTGTACGTCTTCACCGCCTCGCAGCAGGCGGCTCGGGACCTCGTCGACCGGATGCCGTCCGGTGGTGCGGTGGTCAACCACGTGGCGGTGCACTGCCTCGTCCCGCAACTTCCGTTCGGCGGTGTCGGGGCCAGCGGGATGGGCGCGTATCACGGGAAGTGGGGCTTCGAAGCGCTCAGCCACCGACGCGCCGTGTTGGCTAAATCGACCAAATTGGATTTGAAACTCATGTACCCGCCGTACACTGATCGTGCGATCAGGATCATGCGTAAGGTGATGTAGAGCCCCAAAAACACCTCTAGCAAACACGTCTCCGGTGCCTAGCAACCTTTTGACGGGGAACTAACGTGCGCAAATCCGCTACTAGCGAATTCTCATGCGGAATTCGCATTTCCAATAAATTTACCTTGCGGTGACAGTCCGATATGCGGGATCAAAACCGCAGGTTGCGCACGGATTGCGGGCCATAGCGGCCTCGTCGCAACGGATTCCGCAGGTAGATTTGAATATGAGTGGAATTCTAATTTCTCAGGAAAGAGCAAATGTTGTCGGCCGTCAAAATTTTGCGCCCACTTGTGGCACAATTTTGACCGTGCCGCATACAGCGAGTCGGGGCCCGGGTCGCCCCCCAGCAGCGAAGGCAGCAGAAACACGCGAGCGCATCATGCGCGCCGCCCGCGAGGTGTTCAGCGAATTGGGTTATGACGCTGCCACCTTTCAGGCAATCGCCATCCGTGCCGACCTGACGAGACCCGCCATCAACCACTACTTCGCCAGCAAACGGCTGCTGTACCAAGAGGTGGTCGATCAGACCAACGCCTTGGTCATCGAGGCCGCTGTCCAGCAGTCGCAGCGTGAGGGGACGCTGGCCGGACGGATCCGCGCTTTCATCGGCGCGGTGGTGCAGGCCGAGGGCCAGGATCGCTCGGTTGCTGCGTTCCTGGTGACGGCCGTGCTGGAAGCCGAGCGACATCCGGAGTTGGCCGAGTCCAACCATGATTCGCGGGAGTTCACCCGCGGATACATCAAGGCCGCCATCCGCGACGCCATCGAGTCGGGCGAGGTCCGCTCCGACATCGATATCGAGGCGGCTGCCGAGATGTTCATGGCCGTGATGTGGGGCCTGGGCTTCTACGCCGGATTCGTGGGCGACAACGAGCGGCTAGTAGCGATCACCGACCAGTTCCTCGAGCTGCTCAACGGCAAGGCCTGGCACGCCGGCTAGGAGCCGGTGAGATCTGCCACAGTCGCATAGCCTGGCTAAGTTTCTCGGTACTATCGTCGTATAACCCTGGCTGAACTGGGTTGATGCGTTGCCCTCGGGCCCGCGGACCAGTGTCGAGCCGATAAAGCGACGCCGAAGTGGGGATACCGCTGCCATGAGCTCTTTGCGCACTGATGACGACACCTGGGACATCGCCACGAGCGTGGGCTCGACCGCCGTATTGGTGGCCGCCGCGCGCGCCAGTGAGACCGACAAGCCCGATCCACTGATTCGCGATCCGTACGCGCGGATCCTGGTCGAGGGCGCCGGAACCGGGATGTGGGAGAACTTCCTCGACGCGTCGATCGCCGACCGGCTGGCCGAAGTCGATCCCGAGGCTGTCGCGATGTTCACCCACATGCTCAATTACCAGGCGGTGCGCACCCACTTCTTCGACGCCTTCTTCACCGAGGCAGCCGCCGCGGGCATCCGCCAGATCGTGATCCTGGCGTCGGGCCTGGACTCGCGCGCCTACCGGCTGGATTGGCCGGCCGGCACCCGCGTGTACGAGATCGACCAGCCACTGGTTCTCGACTACAAGGCCAAGAAGCTGGCCGAACACGACGTGCAGCCGATTGCCGAGCGCCACGAAGTACCCGTCGACCTGCGCCAGGACTGGCCGGCCGCCCTTAAGGAGCGGGGCTTCGATCCGTCGCAGCCCACCGCCTGGCTGGCCGAGGGACTGTTGATGTACCTGCCCGCCGACGCGCAGGACCGGCTGTTCGAACTGGTCACGGAGCTGAGCGCGCCGGGCAGTCGGGTCTCGGCAGAAACCATGGGGCACCATTCCGAGGAGCGCCGCGCCCGGGCGCGGGAGCGCTTTGAGAGGTTCGCCGATCGCCTCGGCATCGAGCGCACCATCGACATGCAGAACCTGACGTACAACGATCCGGATCGCGCTGACGTGACCGACTGGCTCAACGCGCATGGCTGGCTCGCATCCGGCGAGCGCTCCACCGACGTGATGCGCGGGCTGGATCGCTGGGTGGAGGTGCCGATGGCCGACGATCCGGACGCGTTCTCGACCTTCGTGGTCGCGCGGAAGGTCTGACGCCACCCGGCTGCCCGCACCTCCGACGGCCCACGTATACAGGGAGTTACGTTCTGTCAGTCGGAGAAAGGATGCCTCATGCCCGGAGTTGTTGATCGAGTAGTCGTCGTCACTGGTGCCGGCGGTGGTCTGGGCCGTGAATACGCCCTGACCCTGGCCCGTGAGGGCGCCAGTGTCGTGGTCAATGACCTCGGTGGCGCGCGCGACGGTACCGGTGCCGGCCACAACATGGCCGACCAGGTGGTGCAGGAGATCAAGGCCGCCGGCGGCCGTGCGGTCGCCAACTACGACTCGGTCGCCGAGGCCGAGGGCGCCGAGCACATCATCAAGACCGCGCTCGACGAGTTCGGCAAGATCGACGGCATCGTGAGCAATGCGGGCATCCTGCGTGACGGCACCTTCCACAAGATGCCGTTCGAGAACTGGGACTCGGTGCTCAAGGTCCACCTGTACGGCGGCTACAACGTCATCCGCGCCGCCTGGCCGCACTTCCGCGAGCAGGGCTATGGCCGCATCGTCGTTGCCACCTCCACGAGTGGTTTGTTCGGCAACTTCGGGCAGGCCAACTACAGCGCCGCCAAGCTCGGGCTGGTCGGTCTGATCAACTCGCTGGCCCAGGAAGGCGCCAAGTACAATATCAAGGCCAATGCCGTCGCACCGATCGCGGCCACCCGCATGACCGAGGACATCCTGCCCAAGGAGGTGCTCGCGAAGCTCACTCCGGAGTACGTCGCACCGGTGGTCACCTACCTGTGCACCGAAGAGGTGCCCGATTCGGCCTCGATCTTCATCGTCGGTGGCGGCAAGGTGCAGCGCGCGGCGCTGTTCCAGAACGACGGTGTGACCTTCGACCACGTGCCGACCGTCGACGACATCGCATCGCAATGGTCGCAGATCGACGACCTGTCGTCGGCCGAGCACGCCACGTTCAAGCTCGGCTGATCTCACCACGGAGCCGCTGTGGTGCGCGCGCTGGCCTTCGACGTGTTCGGCACGGTCGTCGACTGGCGCGCGAGCCTCATCGGTGAACTCGAAGATTTCGGCAAACACCAAGGTGTGCAACGTGATTGGGCGAAGTTCGCCGACGACTGGCGGGCCGGCTACGTCCCGGCGATGGACCTGGTTCGCCGCGGTGAGCTGCCGTGGACGCGGTTGGACGATCTGCACCGCAGGATCCTCGACGAGTTGCTGCGCGGTGCCGCCATCGAAGCCGCGGACCACGATGTCAATCACCTGAACCGGGCGTGGCATCGGCTGAACCCCTGGCCCGACAGCGTGGAAGGGCTGTACCGGCTCAAGGAGCGGTACGTCATCACCACGCTGTCGAACGGCAACGTGTCTCTGCTGACCGACATGGCCAAGCACGCGGGCCTGCTGTGGGATTGCGTGCTGTCGGCCGAGATCTTCGGCCACTACAAGCCCGACCGGGAGGCTTACCTCGGCTGCGCGCAGATCCTGGATGTGGCGCCTGACGAGCTCATGTTGGTCGCGGCGCATCCCAGTGACCTGCGGGCCGCGCGCGCTGCCGGGCTGCGGACCGCGTACGTCGACCGGCCGCTGGAATGGGGACAACCAGGGCGCTATCGGGTGGCGTTCGAGCCCGGCGAATTCGACGTGACGGCAACGGATTTCCTGGATCTGGCCGACAAGCTCTAGTTTCCGGTGTCCTCGGCAACCGAGTCGTCCGCACTGATGACCAGCGCGGTCATGACCAAGGCGATGCCCGCGAGTTCGGTGGGTGTCGGCCACTGATGCAGCATGACCGCGCCGATACCGGCGGCGGCAGCGGGCAGCAGAGCCAGAAGCAGGGCGAAGCGGGCCCGGGTGATGACCGCCAGGACGAACTGATCGAGTGCGTACGGCACCGCCGTGGACAGCACGCCGATGCCGAGACCCAACAACCAGGTCCGGGAATCGCCGAGCACGTGCGCGTCGGTGTACAGCTGGCCGGCCAACAAGGGCGCCGCCAGCAGTGCCGCCGCGACAGCCGTCCCGATGGCCAGGGAATCCAGCCCCGAACCCGCGTCGGCGACCCGTTTGCCGAGCAGGATGTAACCCGCCCACAGAGCCGCGGCGATCAGGGCGAAGATCACGCCGACGATGTCGGCGCCGGCCTGCACCCCGGCCAGCAGCACCACACCGCCTGCGGCCAGTACGACGGCTAGGGCATCACGGGAGCGTCGTGAACCGACCGCCGCCACGGCGACGGGCCCGATGAATTCGATCGCCACCGTGGTACCGAGCGGGATGCGTGAAATCGCCTCGAAGAAGGCGACATTCATCCCGACGGTGACGATTCCGAACCCGGCGGCGACGGTGAGACCACGGCGCGTCCACACCTGGCGCCACGGTCTGCGCCAGGCGAGCAGCACGACGGCGGCCCCCGCGGCGCGTAACCAGGCCACCGCGGCCGGGTTGGCCGTGGCGAACAGGAACACCGCCAGCGCGGCACCGACATACTGCGATACGGCGCCGACGATGAAGAACATCGGCACCGACCACATCGGGACGCGGCGGTTCACCGCACGGTCTTACAGCGCGGCGTTGATGTCGTCGACCCTGTCGCGTGCATCGCCGAACAGCATCTGGGTGTTCTCGCGGAAGAACAGTGGATTCTGCACGCCCGCGTAACCGGAGGCCATGGATCGTTTGAACACGATGACGTGTTCGGCATTCCAGACCGTCAGCACCGGCATGCCGGCGATCGGGCTGCTCGGATCCTCCGACGCCGCCGGGTTCACCGTGTCGTTGGCGCCGATCACCAAAACCACTGAGGTGCTGTCGAAATCGTCGTTGACCTCGTCCATTTCGAGCACGATGTCGTAGGGCACCTTCGCCTCTGCCAGCAGCACGTTCATATGTCCGGGCAGACGGCCTGCGACGGGGTGAATACCGAATCGCACAGTGACTCCACGCTCGCGCAGCTTGCGGGTCAGTTCGGCCACGCCGTACTGAGCCTGGGCCACGGCCATCCCGTAGCCGGGGGTGATGATCACCGAACTGGCCGACGACAAGAGTTCGGCGGCTCCCTCGGCGGTGATCTCGCGGTGTTCGCCGTAATCCTTGTCCTCGGCCGGTCCTGCCTCGATGCCGAACCCACCGGCGATGACCGAGATGAACGAGCGGTTCATGGCTTTGCACATGATGTAGGACAGGTAGGCACCTGAAGATCCGACGAGGGCGCCGGTGACGATCAACAGATCGTTGGACAGCAGGAAACCCGAAGCTGCTGCAGCCCAACCGGAATAGCTGTTGAGCATCGACACCACGACGGGCATATCGCCACCGCCGATCGAGGCGACCAGGTGCCAGCCCAGCAGCAGCGCCAACACCGTGACGACGATGAGCAGCCACAGCTGGGGGTCGATGACGAACCAGACGGTGAATGCAACGAACAGGACCAGGGCACCGACATTGAGAAAGTTCTTGCCGGGCAACATCAGCGGGGCGGATTTGATGCGCGCCGACAATTTGAGGTTGGCGACGATCGATCCGGTGAAGGTGACGGCGCCGATGAACACGCCGATGAAGACTTCGGCGGAGTGGATGCCGAGCATGCCCTGGCTATCGAGCAGCGTGGCTTCACCACCGGCGGGGTCGTGTTCGACGTGCAGGTAGCCGTTCCAGCCGACCAACACCGCGGCCAGACCGACGAAGCTGTGCAGCAGGGCAATCAGCTCGGGCATACCGGTCATTTCGACGACCCGGGCACGCCACAACCCGATCGCGGCGCCGATGGCCATGGCACCGATCAGCAGGCTCAGACCGAGCGGCTCGATATGGCGGGCCAGCGCCAGTGCGATGGTGGCGACCAAGGCCACCACCATGCCGGCCATACCGAATGTGTTTCCGGCCCGCGAGGTTTCGTGCTTCGACAATCCCGCCAGGGCGAGAATGAACAGCAGGGCCGCGACGACGTAGGCCGCGGTGGCGGCCGTTTCCAATGTGAACAACTCAGCTCCTCGAGAACATCGCGAGCATGCGACGCGTCACCGCGAAGCCACCGAAGATGTTGATACTGGCAAGCAGGATGGCGACGGCGGCCAATGTCGTGACGATAACGTCACCGTGGCCGATCTGGAGCAGCGCGCCGACGACGATGATGCCGGAGATGGCGTTGGTCACCGACATCAGTGGCGTGTGCAGGGCGTGGTGCACATGGCCGATCACGTAGTAGCCGATGACGATCGCGAGTGCGAACACCGTCAGGTGCACCTGCAGTGCGGCCGGGGACAGCGCGATGAGCAGGAACAGCACGGCGGCGGCACCGAAGGTGATGCCGAGCCGGCGGCCCATCGTCATCGGTTCTTTGGTTTGGTGTACTGCCGGGGCCGCCGTCGCGGCCGGTGCCGGGGCAGCGGATACCTGTACCGGTGGTGGTGGCCACGTCGTCTCGCCGTCGCGGACCACGGTGACCGACCGCTGCACGACGTCGTCGAAATCGAGTACCAGCGTGCCGTCTTTTTCGGGGGTCAGCAGTTTGAGCAGGTTGACCAGGTTGGTGCCGTAGAGCTGCGATGCCTGGGTGGGCAGCCGGCCGGCCAGGTCGGTGTAGCCGATGATCGTCACGCCGTTGTCGGTGAGGACGGCCTGGTCTTTCACGGTGCCCTCGACGTTGCCGCCGTTGGCCGCGGCCATATCGACGATGACACTGCCCGATTTCATCGAGGCGACCATGTCGGCGGTGATGATGCGCGGTGCCGGCCGGCCGGGAATCAGCGCGGTCGTAATGATGATGTCGACATCCTCGGACTGCTCGGCGTACAGCTGCGCCTCGCGGGCCTTGTAGTCGACCCCCATCTCCTTGGCGTACCCGGTAGCCGATACCTCGGTCTCGGGTGATTCGATCGAAAGATACTCACCACCAAGGGATTTGACCTGATCGGCGACTTCGGGGCGCGGGTCGGTGGCGCGCACGATGGCACCGAGGCTGCCCGCGGCGCCGATAGCCGCCAGCCCGGCGACACCCGCGCCGACCACCAACACCTTGGCCGGCGGAACCTTGCCTGCCGCGGTCACCTGGCCGGTGAAGAACCGGCCGAACGCATGTGCTGCCTCGATGACCGCGCGGTACCCGGCGATATTGGCCATCGACGACAGGACGTCCAGAGACTGAGCCCGCGAGATCCGTGGCACGGCGTCCATCGCCAGAACTGTGATGGGCCGCGTGGACAGTTCCTCGACGAGTTCGGGTTTCAGTGCGGGGGAGATCAGGCTGATCAGCGTTGCCCCGTCGCGCAGTGCGGCGATCTCGGCGCTGGTGGGTGCGTTGACTTTCAGGACGATGTCGGCGCCTAGCGCCGCGGTCGTGGTTCCGATACCGGCACCGGCCTCGACGAATGCCTCGTCGGAGAAGCTCGCCGCGACACCCGCACCGGACTCGACGAGAACGTCATAGCCGAGTTTGATGATCTGCCCGACGGTCTGTGGTGTGGCGGCGACACGCGTCTCCCCCGGTAGAGACTCGCGTGGAATCCCGATGAGCATCGATGCGATCCGATCTGGTTGGTTCTGCGGAGGCCGGATGGAAGATGCCAGTGTAGGGAATGGCAGGGTTCACCTGCGAACTCCGTACCCCCAGCGCGGGCCGGGCTCCGGGGGTGTTGGCGATATCGGCCCCACTCCGTGCACCGGCGAGGCTCACAGCACCATCAAGCTCGGCTGACGCCGTCGGATCGCACACCGTCGCTGGGCTTCCGGCGGTAGCATCTTGGCCCTGAGTCTGGAGGGTTCGGCTGATGAAGGTGCCAACAAGCGATGTGCCGACAACTGTCGAGATTCCCGCGCAATCCGGCGCGATAGTGACGCTGGCGACCGGTCATCGGCTGACGATCATCGACGTCGAGGGGTCCCAGGTCGCTGACCTGTTCGCAGTCTCGGCGAACGATGCCGACGAATGGCTCAGCGTGCCCGTGACGCGAGCCAGTAGCTGGCGACTGTTCCCGGCAGTAGGGCAGTCCTTCCTCAGCACTGCCTACCGTCCGCTCCTCAGTTTCGAGCGGGATGACTCCCCTGGTGTGCACGACATGCTCGAGGCGCCGTGCAGTCCCGAGATGTACCGGGCCATGGCATTCCCGGGTTACCACCCGAGCTGCAGCGAGAATTTCCGTACAGCTGCGGCGCGGGTGGACTGGCACCCGCAGTGTGTCCCGGACCCGGTGAACTTCTTCCAGCGCACCCCTGTGGAGGCGGACGGGTCGTTCACTGCGCTTCCGGCATTGACCAGCCCGGGTGACTCCGTCACGCTTCGAGCCGAGACCGCCGTTCACGTGATCGTGACGGCCTGCTCCATGGACCTCGAGCCGATCAATGGCGACCGTTGCACCCCGCTGCGGCTCGAGATCGGGCCTTAACGCAGGTGATCGGAGCGCTTGCCGCCGGCTTCCTGATTGGTCTCAGTGCCGCGGTTCTGTCCGGCGCCGCCGCGATGCTCGTGATGGAGACCTCGGCCCACACCGGGTTTGGCGTCGCCGCGGCGGCCGGAGCGGGCATCGCGACCGGCGACGCTGTGTGGGCCACGGTCGCAGTCGCGGCCGGTGCTGCAGTGAATCGCCTGCTCGCGCCCTGGGCCGAGGTGCTGCACTGGCTCGCGATTGCGGTGCTGCTGCTGATTGGGGTGCTCGCCGTGCGTCAGCTTCTGCACCCCGGTGCCGACACGGCGCCGACACGCACGTGGCACGGGGGGTCACCGATCCGCGCCTACGCCGAGTTCCTCGCGTTCACGCTGATGAACACCGTGACGGTCATCTACTTCCTCAGCCTCATCGTCGCCGCGGCACCGCCGTACCGGGCTGTTGAGGCGGCAGCCTTCGTCGTCGGCGCCTTCGCGGCGTCGCTGTCATGGCAGCTCGGCCTGGCAGCCGCGGGTGCCCGGTTGGGCCGAACATTCTCCGACCGTGCGCGTCGGCGCATTCTCCTGCTCGACTGTGTTCTGGTGGCGGTGTTCATCGGCTACGTGGCGCTCGGGCTGTATCGGGCCTAGGTAGGTTTGACCGGGTGAGCATTGGCGGCATCATCCTGGTTGGGCTGGCCATCGCCATCGGACTGGTCGGTGTCATCGTGCCACTGCTGCCCGGCACCCTGCTGGTCTACGCGGCCATCGCAGTGTGGGCGGCCGTCGAACACACCCTGGTGTCCTGGGTCGTGCTCGGGGTGGTCACGGTGGTGCTCGGGGCCAGCATGGCGATCAAATACCTGTGGCCGGCCAAGCGGATGCGGGCGGCCGAGGTCGGCAGATGGACGCTGGCGGCTGGAGCCGTGCTCGGGGTGATCGGCTTCTTCGTGGTGCCGGTCGTCGGCCTGCTGCTCGGGTTTGTGCTGGGGGTGTACCTCGCCGAGCTCGCCGCTCGTCGCAATCAGCGGCGGGCCTGGGCCGCCACCGTGCTCGCGCTCAAGGCCGTTGCCTTGTCGGTGGGTGTCGAGCTGGCGGGCGGGCTGATCGCCACCGCAGTGTGGGTGGCCGGCTTGGTGTTAACCCAGTAGCTCGGTGCGGGCCCGCGCGACATCCTCGGCGCTCACGTCGCAGGCCCGCAGGAAGCCGTCCAGGCTGCCGTAGTTCTCGTCGATGGTGCGCCGGGCTGTCGCCAGGTACTCCTCACGCACACCGAGCACCCCGTTGGTCAGGCGCGCCTGGGCGAAGGTGGTGATCTCGGGTGTCTCTCCCGCATGGTCGATCACCGATTCCATGATGCGTTCGCGCAACGAGTCGACAGCGTCGTTGCTGCGCAGGAAATCGGTGAGCACGGCGTCGCTCCGGATTCCGATCGCCTCCAGCACCACCGCAACGGTGAACCCGGTGCGATCCTTACCCGCGAAGCAGTGCGTGATCACCGGCCGTCCCGCGCCTAGCAGTGAAAACACCTGCCGCACAGCACGTTGCGCCCCGCCGAGCACCGGGAACTTCTGGTACTCCTCGATCATGAACCGTTCTGCGGCCGCCTCGACGTCGTCCTCGGCGGTCTTGTCGGTCATCATCTTCTGCCAGCTGGTCTCGTGCGGAGCCTCGGCAGTGGTGTTCGACAGATCCGGGAACGGCAGCAGATGGATCGCGACGCCGTCCGGAACCGCGCCGCCCCCACGGCGTTCCACCTCCTGCGGCGAACGCAGGTCGGCTACGTCGGTGATGCCGAGCGTGCGGAAGACCTCGCGGCCGTCGTCGTCGAGCCGGCTGAGCTCACTGGACCTGAAGAACCGGCCGGGGCGCAGTCCGGCGGTCGCGGCGATATCGCGGAAGTTCCACGCGCCCGAAAGCTGACCGTGGTTCACGCGCTGGTCACCGCCGCCTCGAAAGCGCTTTGCTCCCGGCCGATTTCGGCGCGGGCGATGCTGCGCATGTGGACCTCGTCGGGTCCGTCGAAGATGCGCATGGCCCGCTGCCAGCCGTACATCCGAGCCAGCGGGAAGTCATCGCTGACACCGCCGCCACCGTGCACCTGGATGGCGCGGTCGATGACGTTGCAGGCCATCTGCGGTGCGACGGCCTTGATCTGGGCGACCAGATTGCGGGCCTCCTTGTTGCCGTGCTGGTCGATGGTCCACGCGGCCTTCTGGCAGAGCAGCCGAGCCTGGTCGATCTCGTTGCGGGACAGAGCGATCTGCTGCTGCACCACACCCTGTTCGGCCAGCGGCTTGCCGAATGCGATGCGGGTGCGGGCGCGTTCGGTCAGCAATGCCAGCGCCCGCTCGGCCACCCCGATCGCACGCATGCAGTGGTGGATCCGGCCAGGGCCCAGTCGGGCCTGGGCGATCGCGAAGCCCATGCCTTCCTCGGCCAGCAGGTTCGAGGCGGGCACGCGCACGTTGTCGTAGATCACCTCAGCGTGGCCGTGCTGGTCCTGCCAGCCGAACACCGACGTGGAGCGCTTGATGTTGACCCCGGGGGTATCGGTGGGCACCAGGATCATCGACTGCTGCTGATGGGACGCGGCGTCAGGGTTGGTGCGGCCCATGACAATCAGGATCTTGCAGCGCGGATCGTTGGCGCCCGAGGTCCACCATTTGTGGCCGTTGATGATGTAGTCGTCACCGTCGCGCACGATCGCGGTCTGGATGTTGCGCGCGTCGCTGGAGGCCACCGCGGGCTCGGTCATCGAGAAGGCGCTGCGGATCTCGCCGGCCAGCAGGGGCTCCAGCCACTGCTTGCGCTGCTCCTCGGTCGCGAACAGGTGCAGGGTCTCCATGTTGCCGGTGTCCGGCGCCGCGCAGTTGATCACCTCGGGCGCGATCTCGGTGCTCCACCCGGTCAGCTCGGCCAGCGGCGCGTACTCCAGGTTGGTCAGTCCCGACTCGGACGGCAGGAACAGGTTCCACAGGCCCTGGCCGCGAGCCAGCACCTTCAGCTCCTCGACCACCGGCGGAACGGTGAAGTCGTTCGGGCCGGCGTCGGCGCGGTACTCGTCGTAGGACTTCTCGGCAGGGAAGACGTGCTCCACCATGAACTCGGAGAGGCGTTTGTGGTAGTCAGCACCCTTGGCAGACATGGCGAAATCCATGCCGCCACGATATGACACCCGTTAAATCCACGACGAGGCCCTCCCTTATGACCATAGGGAGGGCCTCGTAGGCATGTGGAGAAAGGTTATCGATCAATAGACCTCCGAACTCCCGCGAGCGGGTTGCGATGGTGAGTTATTGATGGCCGCCGTTGTGCTGGTGTGGCACGCCTTCGTGTTGGGCGTGTGTCATGCCGATCTGCGCGGTGATGCTCGAGCCGTAGTCGGCGACGTCGGAGGCTGCCGAGCTGTTGGAGTTCGACAAGACCGATGCTGCGACGATGCCGAGCGTGGCGATCGCTGCGACGTGAAATGCGATGAGTCGGTTTGCCGACGTGCCAGTCATCTCGAGGCCCCCGTCCGTGTCAGAGCGCTACGGGGATGAGGGCGGCGGAGGAGTCCGGTGCCGCCATGCTCAGGCCCATCGTGTCGGCCGCGGCGGGGGTGGCGACGACGAGAGTGCCGGCCAGCACGCCCACCGCGAGGGTGGGTCCCGCCAGGGCGGTGGTGAAGCGGCGAGTGAATGTGCGGTCCATGTCCGTCTCCCTAAGCTTTCCGGTGCCGATTGCTTTCGGCTATGCAATGACTATCGCCCGCTTGCGATGCCATGTCTGTCCGCTGATGGGACGTGTGTAGGGATGAAGTGTTTGTCCCCCGATCGGTGGACCCAATGTGGAAAGCTGCTGGTATGCCCGATAAAAAGGTGCGCGTCGTCGTCGGCGACGACCACCCGCTGTTCCGCGACGGTCTGGTTCGGGCCCTGTCCGGCAGCGGTGAGGTCGAGGTCGTCGCCGAAGCCGAGGACGGTGTCTCGGCGCTGGCGTTGATCAAGGAGCACAGCCCCGACGTCGCGCTGCTGGATTACCGGATGCCCGGTATGGACGGCGCCGAGGTGGCCGCCGCCGTGCAGCGCGATGAGTTGTCGACCAGGGTGCTGTTGGTCTCCGCGCACGACGACGCCGAGATCGTCTATCACGCGCTCCAGCAGGGGGCGGCGGGCTACTTACCCAAGGACTCCACCCGAGCCGAGATCGTCAACGCGGTTCTGGACTGCGCCAAGGGCCGCGACGTTCTGGCGCCTCGGCTGGCGTCGGGGCTGGCCGTCGAGATCCGGCGCCGCGCTGAGCCGACGGGACCCGCGCTGAGCTCGCGGGAACGCGAAGTGCTCACCATGATCGCGGGGGGACGCAGCATCCCGTCGATTGCCGAGGCGCTGTTCCTGGCGCCCTCGACCGTCAAGACCCATGTGCAGCGGCTCTACGAGAAGCTCGGCGTGGGTGATCGGGCCGCGGCGGTCGCCGAGGCCATGCGTCGGGGCCTGCTTGAGTAACCTGCCGGCCCCGCTGGCCCGCGCGGCCGATTACCTGGGCACCGAACCGGTGCGGGTCGCGGCCGTCCTGCGGCTGCCGCTGATCGTCCTGATCGCGGCGCTCGTGTGGATCGAGGGCGTCGACCATTGGCTGCCCGCGGTGTACTGGTCGGTGCTGATCGTGTACACCGCCACCGCCGCGGTATGGCTGGCGGTGGTGTTGCGCAGGCCGCTGCGATGGTGGTTCGGCTGGGCCTCAACGGCTATCGACGTGGTGGCGGTGCTGGCGATGTGCGTCGCCTCCGGTGGCGCGACGAGCTGGCTACTGCCGATCTTCTTCCTGATCCCCATCACGGTGGCGTTCCTGGACCGACCCGAGATCACCGCCCTGATCGGGGCCAGCACCGCGGTCGGGTATCTGGGGGCGTGGATCTTCTACTCCAAACGTGACGACACGATGGGCTTGCCCAACATCGTCTACGTCCAGGTGGGCTGCCTGGTCTGGCTGGCGCTGGCCACCACCGCGCTGTGCCTGGTGCTGGCCCGTCGCCGGGCCCGGGTGCGCTCGCTTCTGGAGGTACGGCGGCGGCTGGTCTCGGAGTCGATGCAGGCCGACGAACGCAACAACCGCCAGCTGTCCGAACAACTGCACGACGGACCGTTGCAGAACCTGCTGGCCGCGCGGCTGGACCTGGAGGATCTGCGCGACCAGCCCTCCGAGACCGGCTTCGAGCGAGTAGAAGAGGCGCTGCAGGACGCCATCAACCAGCTTCGCAGCGCGGTCTCCACACTGCATCCGCAGGTGCTGGCCCAGGTCGGCCTCGGCGCCGCGCTGCGCGAGCTGGTCGGCCAGTACGAGCGGCGATGGAACGTGACCATCGACTGCGCTGTCGAGGAAGTCGGCAAGCCGTCGTCCCAAGCCCTGCTCTACCGCGCCGCACGCGAGCTACTTGCCAACGCGCACAAGCACTCTCGTGCCACTCGGCTGCGGGTCGAGCTCGACCCCGCGCCCGGTTCGCTGGTGCTGCGGGTAGTCGACAATGGCGTCGGATTCGACCCGGCGGTACTGGATCACAAAGTGGCCGAGGGGCATATCGGGTTGTCGTCGCTGCTGGTCGGTGTCGAGGCGATGGGCGGTTCGGTCGAATTGGTGCACACCCCTGGCGGGGGCACCACGGCCGTTGTGACAGTGCCCGAGAGCGTCTAACGCCCAAACCGACGTTTCGCTGCGAAAGTCCGAGTGCGGGCCCGCATTACGTCGATTTCGGCTCTCTGAGTCGCGCGGTTTCCAGCACGGCCAGCCAATCCTCGGGAATCGGCACCGGGCCGTCGTCACCGAGGAAGACCAGTACGGTGTCGCACAGGCCCACGCAGGTGCCGTCGACGAACAATCCGGTTGACGCGATGAACGAGGTGCGCCCGACCCGGCCGACTCCGGCCCCGGTCTGGATGGTCCCCGGCCAGTGCACTTCGGCGAGGAAGTGCACGGCGTTCTGCGAGGTGACCAGGCGCAAACGGCGGGTCTTCCGGTCGTAGATATCGGCGAACAGGCTGCGGTTCATGGTCGCCCGCGCGTTCTCGTGCAGCGACTCCAGCGCCAGGTTGTTGAGGTGGGCGTTGGAGTCCATATCGCCGTAGCGCGCCTGAATGGCGTCCACGACGGGGTAGGTGTCCAGCCGAAGCCGCATCGTGTGCGGACGCGCCGCAGTGGTTGTCCAGTCGCTCACAAGTGCGCAAGCTTATCGGCCGCGTGCCGCCAGCTGACCAGCGCCGCCGCCGCAACCATGATCACGGCCGCGCCGACCGGCGCGTTGGGCAGCAGCGACGTACCCACCATCGCCACGGTCAGCACGACGGTGCCGATCGCCTGGATGATGTCGCGGCGCACCGCGTCGAGCACCAGCCAGGTCGCCAGTAGGAACACCGCCAGCGGAACCGTCAGCGTCAGCGAGGCGGCGACATGCGGTAGGTGGCTCTCGCCGAGACGCTCGGCGACGGTGATCTCCACTCCGGCCGAGAACGCGGCCGCCGAGGCAAAGATGAAGTAGTGCAGATAGCCCCAGTAGAAGGAGCGGCCGAAGGTCATGGTGTGGCCGTGCTGCGGGCGGTCGAAATAGATCCACCACATCGAGGCCACGATCGTCAGTGAACAGGCCGCGACGACGATCAGGCTGGTGCGCGCATGGGGGTCCGACAGCCCACCGATGATCGAATTGGCCACCGCCAGAATCGATTCGCCCAACACGATCAGGGTGAACAAGCCATACCGCTCGGCGATGTGACGGTGATGGAAGGCCGTCACCTTGTGGTGTTCGGCGATCGGTGACACCGACAGGTCGATCACCGCCAGCACCGGGAACCACCACACCGGACCGTCGAGGGCCCACCATGACACCCACAGCAATTGGACGATGACGATGCCGGCGGCATACCGCACGCAGGTGCCGCGGTATTCGGGATCGCTGATCGCCGCTCTGGTCCACTGCGCGGCCATCGCCACGCGCATGATCACGTAGCCGACGATGATGGCCCCGAAGTCGTTGTCCAGCATCGCGCGCTGCGCACCCGCGGCGATGACCAGCGCTCCGGCCATCTGGACGAACGTGGTCAGTCGATAGAGCCAGTCGTCGGTGTCGTAGGCGCTGGAGAACCAGGTGAAGTTGATCCAGGCGCCGAGGATGGCGAAGAAGACCATCGCGTACGCCGCCAGGCCTTCGGCGAAATGTTGCTCTTCCCACAGATGGTGCAGGGCACCGGACGCCTGGGAGACGGCGACCACGAAAACGAGGTCGAAGAGAAGCTCAAGCGAGCTGGCCGCACGATGCGGTTCGTCGGGGTCGCGGGCGATCATCGCCCGCAGGCCGGCCGGCAAAGTCTTTGTCAGGCTGGTTTAGACCGGCGGATAAGCAGGCGGTGGGTACACGCCACGCAGCGCCCACGGGAGCCAGCTGAAGAAGTACTCGACCTCATCGCTCGCGTCGTAATCCGGATTCGGATCCATCCGCCACACCTCCCAGAGCCGCCACAACTTTTGCCGAGTCTAGTCCGCGGGTCGCTAGCGCGACACCGGTCATTAAACTATCCAACTAGTTGATAGAGCGGCGGGCTCGTCGGACACCGGGAAGCCCGCAAAAGAACAAGCGAGGACATCATGCCACCCCCCGAGAACGGGATGACCCGGCGCGAAGAGCTGCTGGCGGTCGCCACCAAGCTCTTCGCCGCACGCGGGTATCACGGCACCAGGATGGATGATGTCGCCGATGTCGTCGGCCTGAACAAGGCGACGGTCTACCACTACTACGCCAGCAAGTCGCTGATCCTCTTCGACATCTATCAGCGCGCGGCGGACAACACCCTGGAAGCGGTTCACGACGATCCGTCCTGGACCGCGCGTGAGGCGCTCTACCAATACACCGTCCGGCTGCTGACGAACATCGCCGAGAACCCCGAGGGTGCGGCGGTGTACTTCCAGGAGGCGCCCTACATCACCGAGTGGTTCACCGCGGAGCAGGTCGCCGAGGTCAGGGAGAAGGAATCCCAGGTCTACGAACACGTGCACGGCCTGATCGACCGCGGCATCACCAGCGGCGAGTTCTTCGAGTGCGATACGCACGTGGTGGCGCTGGGCTACATCGGTATGACGCTGGGGGCCTACCGCTGGCTGCGCCCCGACGGCCGGCGCACCGCCAAGGAGATCGCCGCCGAGTTCAGCACCGCGCTGTTGCGGGGGCTGATCCGGGAAGAGAAGATCCGGGTCGAGTCACCGCTGGGCTCGGCGGCCGACGCGGCGAAGGCGAACATCTAGCTGTCGATAGACTCGCCCGATGCCGCTCGTCAGCAAGACCGTTGAGGTCAACGCCGATGCCGATTCGATCCTGCGCATCGTCGCCGACTTCGAGAAGTATCCGGAATGGAACACCGAGGCCAAGGCCGTCTACATCCTGGCCCGCTATGACGACGGTCGGGCCAGCCAGCTGCGGCTCGACATGGAGATCCAGGGCCAGTCGGGCACCTTCATCCAGGCCGTCTACTACCCCGGCGAAGGCCAGATTCAGACCGTGCTGCAGCAGGGTGAGGTGTTCACCAAGCAGGACCAGCTGTTCTCGGTGGTCGCGATGGGACCGTCGAGCCTGCTGACGGTGGACCTCGAGGTCGAGGTATCCCTGCCGGTCCCGGACATGATGGTCAAGAAGCTGATCAACGATGTGCTCGAGCATCTGGCCGACAACCTCAAGACGCGCGCCGAGCAGCTGTCCGCCAGTAGCTAGCGCCGCCACATCCCGTTGCGCTCCAGCTGTTCGAGCAGGCGGTGCACGCCGTCGTTGAACTCCGCGCCGGACAGCTCGACGAGCGCGGCCGTGTCGCGGCGCCGCAGCGCGGCGATCAGCTGGCGATGGGTCTCGACGGCAGCCTCGCCCCAGGACGCGTCCGTGACGTAGATCTGCGGCGGCATATAGCGCGCCGCGTGCAGGAGGAACCAGGCCAGCTTCATCCGGCCGGCCCCGCGGTTGAGCAACCGGTGGAAGGCGAACTCGGCGGCGCCGATGGTGGCCGGATCGCCCGCAGTCACCGCGGCGGCCAGCCGCTCGTTGGCCTCGTCGAGCTCGTCGATCTGTTCGCTGGTCAGCCGCTCTGCCGCACTGGTCACCAGCTCCTTGGCGATCGTGGCCTGTAGCCAGTAGATATCGGCGACATCCTGGCGGCTCAGTGGTTGCACCATGTACCCGCGCCGCGGCTCGAGGGCCACCATCCCCTCACCTCGCAGGGTCAGCAGCGCCTCCCGAACCGGGGTGATGCTGACCCCGAGCCGGGCCGCCGTCTCGTCGAGGCGGATGAACGTCCCCGGCCGCAGCGCGCCGGTCATGATGGCTTCCCTGAGATGGGCGGCGACCTCGTCCGACAACTGTGAACGACGGCGTCCCCGACGGTTTTCAACCCGTGCGGAAGCCGGTGCGTTCACGTGACCTCCGAGGACTTGTGTGGCGAGGAGCAAGGCAATAGTGTGACCCAAGCAACACTGGATTTGATCAAATATAACGATTCCTGCGTTCTCTAGTATCGGGTTCACGCAACGTTCACGCCAGACGGACGGACAAAAGAGGACTAGTGACCAGGCAGCTCACCGCGACCACCGACCAGCCGTATCTCGCGCGCCGCCAGAACTGGACGAACCAGCTGGCGCGGCACGCCCTGATGCAACCGGACGCGACCGCCCTGCGCTACCTGGGTCATACGACCACGTGGGCCGAGTTCGACCGCCGCGTCACCGCACTCGCGGATGCCTTGAGCCGCCGCGGCGTCCGGTTCGGTGACCGGGTGATGATCCTGATGCTCAACCGCCCCGAGTTCGTCGAGGCCACCCTGGCCGCCAACCAGCTCGGCGCGATCGCCGTCCCGGTCAACTTCCGGCTCACCCCGCCGGAGCTGGCGTTTCTGGTTCAGGACTGCGAGGCGGCGGTGGTGGTCACCGAAACCGTGCTCGCCGACGTCGCCAAGGCCGTCCACGACCTCGCGCCCGCGTTGACCGCCGTCATCGTCGCCGGTGGCGCCTCCGACGACGGGGTGCTCGGGTATGAGGACCTCATCGACGAAGAGGGCGAACCGCACGAGCCGGTGGACATCCCGGGCGACAGCCCGGCCCTGATCATGTACACCTCGGGGACCACCGGACGGCCCAAGGGCGCGGTGCTGACCCACACCAACTTGGCGGGCCAGGCCATGACCGGGATGTACACCACCGGACCCGACATCAACCACGACGTCGGTTTCATCGGGGTTCCGCTGTTCCACATCGCCGGCATCGGCAACATCCTCGGCGGCCTCATCCTGGGCACCCCGACCGTCATCCACCCGCTCGGGGGATTCGACCCCGGGCAGCTGCTCGACGTTCTCGAGGCCGAACGGGTCACCGGTATCTTCCTCGTTCCGGCGCAGTGGCAGGCCGTCTGCGCCGCGCAGCAGGCCAAGCCGCGCGACATCCGGCTGCGGTCGTTGTCCTGGGGCGCCGCCCCGGCGTCGGACACCCTACTGCGCGAGATGTCGGAAACCTTCCCCGACAGCAAGATCCTCGCCGCGTTCGGCCAGACGGAGATGTCACCGGTGACGTGCATGCTGCTCGGCGACGACGCGATCCGGAAACGCGGGTCGGTCGGCAAGGTCATCCCGACGGTCGCCGCTCGGGTTGTTGACGAGGACATGAACGACGTCCCGGTGGGCGAAGTCGGCGAAATCGTCTATCGCGCACCGACTCTCATGGCCGGCTACTGGAACAACCCGGAGGCCACCGCTGAGGCGTTCGCCGGTGGCTGGTTCCACTCGGGCGATCTGGTCAAGATGGACGCCGACGGCTATGTCTGGGTCGTCGACCGGAAAAAGGACATGATCATCTCCGGCGGTGAGAACATCTACTGCGCCGAGGTGGAGAACGTCCTGGCTGCGCACCCCGCGATCGTCGAGGTGGCGGTCATCGGTCGCGCCCACCCCAAGTGGGGTGAGGTGCCGGTGGCCGTCGCCGCCATCTCCGGAGGTGAACTTCGGCTGGCCGAACTCGACGAATTCCTCACCGAGCGACTGGCGCGTTACAAGCATCCCAAGGGTCTCGAGGTCGTCGATGCCTTACCCCGCAACCCTGCTGGCAAAGTGCTGAAGACCGAACTGCGGATTCGCTTCAGCGCCAGCATCGAAACGGATCCCGGCGACGAAAATGCTTCGCATACAGCCGATCCCGACTAACAGCCGAACCACTTACCAGCGCGACAAATTTCGCCGAATAACGAGGGAGGGTCAATAGTGCAGATGCGGTGCACGCGCCCTCGGCGATCGGGTACATTCCTGTGGTCCGCCTTACTACTCGCTAGTAGGGAGACGACACTCACTCACTGCGGGTCGGGGCAAGGAGGGTATGTGCCAGTCGGACTGCCGCTGAGCCGCGACCGACGTGGTCCTGTCATCTGGATGTTCCAGTGACGGCGACGACGGCCGGTGTTGGCGGCTACATCCAGGACAAGGCCCGTCCGGCGCTGACCGCTATCGGTGGCTTCTTCCGCATGTGTGTGCTCACCGCGAAGGCCACCACGAAATGGCCGTTCGAGTGGCGAGAGTTCATCCTCCAGGGCTGGTTTCAGTTTCGGGTGACGTTCCTGCCGACCATCGCCGTCGCGGTCCCCAACACGATCCTGATCATCTTCACCATCAACATCCTGCTGGTGGAGTTCGGCGCCGCCGACGTGTCCGGCGCGGGTGCCGCGCTGGCCGCCGTTACCCAGCTCGGTCCGATCGTGACCGTGCTGGTCGTCGCGGGCGCCGGGTCGACGGCCATCTGTGCCGACCTCGGCGCGCGCACCATTCGTGAGGAGATCGACGCCCTTGAGGTGCTCGGCATCGATCCCATCCACCGTCTCGTCCTGCCCCGGGTGGTCGCCTCGACGTTCGTCGCGGTGCTGCTCAACGGCGCCGTCATCGCCGTCGGCCTGGTCGGTGGCTTCATCTTCGGTGTGTACATGCAGAACATCTCCGCCGGCGCGTACGTCTCCACGCTGACGCTGATCACCGGGCTGCCCGAGGTCGTGATCTCGATCGTGAAGGCACTGACCTTTGGACTGATCGCCGGCTTGGTCGGGTGCTACCGCGGGCTGACGGTGTCCGGCGGCTCCAAGGGCCTTGGCACCGCGGTGAACGAAACGCTCGTCCTTTCCGTGGTCGCATTGTTCGCCGTGAACGTCGTCCTGACGACCATCGGTGTTCGGTTCGGAACGGGGCACTGATATGAGTACCGCGACAGTTCTGCGCAGCCGCTACCCCCGCGCCTATTCCAGGGCGACCAGGTGGGCGTCATCGCCGGGCCGGTTCATCGACAGGGTCGGTGACGTGGCGTGGTTCACCGTTTCCGCGGTCGGCCAGATCCCCCACGCTCTGCGCTACTACCGCCGCGCCACACTGCGCCTGATCGCCGAGATCGGCATGGGCACCGGCGCGATGGCCGTCATCGGCGGAACCATCGCGATCGTCGGTTTTGTGACGCTGTCGGGTGGTTCGCTGATCGCGATCCAGGGCTATGCGTCACTGGGCAATATCGGCGTCGAGGCCTTCACCGGTTTCGTGGCGGCGCTGGTGAACGTCCGTGTCGTCGCGCCATTGGTGTCCGGTCACGCACTTGCCGCCACCGTCGGTGCGGGAGCGACCGCCGAGCTGGGCGCCATGCGCATCAGTGAGGAGATCGACGCGCTCGAGGTGATGGGCATCAAGTCGATCAGCTACCTGGTGTCGACACGCATCCTGGCCGGCATGGTCGTGATCATTCCGCTGTATGCGATGGCGCTGCTGCTGTCGTTCCTGGCCGCGCAGCTCACCACGACTGTCTTGTACGGCCAGTCGACGGGCACCTACGACCACTACTTCCGCACGTTCCTGCGGCCCGATGACGTGTTCTGGTCCTTCGTCGTGGCCATCATCATCGCCATGTTCGTGATGATCAATCACTGCTACTTCGGCTACAACGCCAGTGGCGGTCCGGTCGGCGTTGGCGAGGCGGTCGGGATTTCGATGCGCGCCTCGCTGGTCGCCGTCGCGACCGTCGTTCTGTTGGCCTCGTTGGCGCTCTACGGCACCGACCCCAACTTCAACCTCACGGTGTAGCGGTATGACGCAGCCGTTGAACTCGTCCCGGCGCCCGCCACTGAAGTTGGCGGGCGTGGTCTTCCTCGTACTGGCGATCGCGCTGGTGACGTTGGTCTACCTCCAATTCCGTGGTGACCTCACCCCGAAGACGACGCTCACGATGGTGTCCGACCGTGCCGGCTTGGTGATGGACCCGGGCTCGAAGGTGACCTACAACGGCGTGGAGATCGGGCGCGTCAGCAATGTGACTGCGGTGGATCGTGGCGGTAAGTCGGTGGCCGAGCTCACCTTGGAGGTGAAGCCGCACTACATCTCCCTGATTCCGGCCAACGCCATCGCGGAGGTCAAGGCCAGCACGGTGTTCGGCAACAAGTACGTGTCCTTCCGCAGCCCGCCCGATCCGACCAAGCAGCGCATTTCCAGCAAGGACGTGATCGACGTCTCTCACGTGACGACGGAGTTCAATACGTTGTTCGAGACGTTGACGTCGATCTCGGAGAAGGTCGATCCGGTCAAGCTGAACCTGACCTTGTCGGCGGCCGCCGAAGCGCTCAACGGGCTGGGCACCAAGTTCGGGCAGTCGATCGTCAACGGCAACGCCGTCCTCGATGACATCAACCCGCAGATGCCCCAGATCCGCACCAACATTCAGCAGCTGTCCAAGCTGGCCGACGTCTACACCAAGGCCAGCCCCGACCTGTGGGACTTCCTCGACCATGCGGTCACCACCGCCCGCACCCTCAACGAGGAGCAGAAGGATCTCGACGCCGCCCTGCTGGCCTCCACCGGCTTCGGCAACACCGGCGCCGACATCTTCGAACGCGGCGGCCCCTACTTCGTGCGCGGCCAAGCCGACCTGATCCCCACCGCCAAACTGCTCGACACCTACAGCCCGCAGCTGTACTGCCAGATCAAGGGTGAGGCCGAGGCGCTGCAACCGGCGCTGGATGCGTTCGGCGGCAACGGTTACTCGCTGGACACCGTGACCGAATTCCTCGGTGCGCCAAACCCGTACGTCTATCCGGACAACCTGCCCAGGATCAACGGGCACGGCGGCCCCGGCGGCGCACCCGGCTGCTGGCAGACGATCGACCGCAACTTCTGGCCGGCGCCGCACCTGGTCGTCGACGACGGCGCCTCGCTCGCTCCCTACAACCACTTCGAGCTCGGCCAGCCGATCCTCACCGAGTACGTGTGGGGACGCCAAGTCGGGGAGAACACGATCAACCCATGAAAATCACCGGCACAGCAATCAAACTCGGGGCATTCTCACTGGTGCTCCTGCTCTTCACGGCGATCATCGTCATCGTGTTCGGGCAGTTCCGGTTCGACCGAACAACCGCGTACACAGCCGAATTCAGCAATGCCAGCGGTTTGCGTGACGGTCAGTTCGTCCGTGCTGGTGGTGTCGAGGTCGGCAAGGTCTCCGACATCAAGCTCATGGGCAACGGCGACCGAGTTCAGGTGACGCTCAACGTCGATCGGACCCTGCCGCTGTACCAGTCGACCACCGCCCAGATCCGTTACCAGGACCTGATCGGCAACCGCTACGTCAACCTGGATCGGGGCACCGGCGAGGGTGCCGACCGAATTCTGCCTGGGGGCGGCTTCATTCCGATGTCACGCACCCAGCCCGCGCTGGACCTCGACGCGCTCATCGGTGGTTTCAAGCCGCTGTTCAAGTCGTTGGACCCGCAGAAGGTCAACACCATCGCCTCGTCGCTCATCACTGTTTTCCAGGGGCAGGGCGGCACCATCAACGACATCCTCGACCAGACGGCGCAGCTGACTTCCGCTCTGGCGGACCGTGATCAGGCGATCGGTGAGGTGATCACCAACCTGAACACCGTGCTGGACACCACCGTCAAGCACGAGAAGGACTTCGACCAGACGGTCAACAACTTCGAGATCCTCATCACCGGACTGAAGAACCGGGCCGATCCGCTGGCTAAGGCCACGGCGGACATCAGCAGTGCTGCAGGCACTGTGGGTGATCTGCTGGCCGATGACCGCCCGCAGCTCAAGGACACGATCGCCAAGATCGAGACCATCCAGCAGCCGCTGGCCGACGGTCAGGACCGGCTCGACGATCTGCTGACCAAGTTGCCGGTCGCCGTGAAGATGATCGGCCGCGCCGGCGGTATCTACGGCGACTTCTTCAACTTCTACCTGTGCGACATCAACCTGAAGCTCAACGGCCTGCAGCCCGGTGGCCCGGTCCGCACCGTGAAGATCACTCAGCAGCCCACGGGTAGGTGCACGCCGCAATGAGGACGCTAGAGACTCCGAACCGGATCAAGAACGGCCTGGCCGGCATCGTGATCGTGGTGCTGGTCGTCGCGGTGGGGCAGAGCTTCTCCGGCATTCCCCAGCTGTTCGCCCAGCCGACCTACTACGGGCAGTTCACCGACACCGCGGGCCTGAACGCCGGCGACAAGGTGCGCATCGCCGGTATGGACGTCGGCGAGGTGAAGTCGCTGAAGATCGACGGCGATCACGTGCTGATCGGATTCAACTTGGGCGCCAGGCAGATTGGCACCGAGAGCCGAGTGGCGATCCGCACCGAGACGATCCTGGGCAAGCGGGTGCTCGAGATCGAGCCGCGGGGTGCCAAGAAGCTGCAGGCGAGCTCGGTGCTGCCGGTCGGTCAGACCACCACGCCCTACCAGATCTACGACGCGGTCTTCGACGTGACGAAAGCCGCTGCGGGGTGGGACATCGACACCGTCAAGCAGTCGCTGAACGTGTTGTCTGAAACCATCGACCAGACCTACCCGCACCTGAGTGCGGCACTGGACGGGGTGGCCCGGTTCTCCGACACCATCGGCAAGCGCGACGAGCAGTTCAAGCAGCTGCTGGCCAACGCCAACAAGGTCGCCGCCGTGCTGGGCAACCGCAGCGAGCAGATCAACCGACTCGCGGTCAACGCCCAGACCCTGCTGGCCGCGGTCAACGAGCGCCGCAACGAGATCGACTACCTGCTGGCGAACGTCTCCCAGCTCTCCCAACAGTTCACCGGATTCATCGACGACAATCCGAACCTGAATCATGTTCTGGAGCAACTGAAAACGATCAGCGATGTGCTGGTGAAGCACAAGACGGACCTGTCCGACGTGCTGATCACCGCCTCGAAGTTCATGGGTGCACTGGCCGAGGCCATCGGCTCGGGCCCGTACTTCAAGGTGCTGGTGGTCAACCTGGTGCCGTACCAGATCCTGCAGCCGTGGGTGGACGCCGCATTCAAGAAGCGCGGTATCGATCCTGAAGAGTTCTGGCGCAACGCAGGTCTGCCTGCCTTCCGGTTCCCCGACCCCAACGGACAGCGCCAGCCCAACGGTGCACCGCCGCCGGCCCCGATCCCGCTCGAGGGCACCCCCGACCATCCCGGTCCCGCCGTCGGCCCCGGCTCGCCGTGCTCGTACACCCCGCCGCCGGACGGCATCCCGACAACCGGCAACCCGCTGCCGTGCGCCCACCTGAACAACCTTCCCTTCGGGCCGGTGGCAGAAGGTGGCTACCCGCCACCCGATGTGCCGATCTCGGCGCCCAACCCCGCCGCGGGCTACAGCCCGGGCGTCCCGAGCGCGGCCTTCCCGGGCGAGCTCTCGCCGAGCATTCAGGGCGTGCCTGCCCCGCCGTTGGCACCCGGTCCGCCGGGGGCCCGCACGGTTCCGGTCGCCCCGACGCCGGGACCGGCCACCGATATCCCCGGCTATGCGCCGCCGCCGAACGCCCTCATCGGGCCGATCCCACCGCCGGGACCGGGACCGCAGGTGCCGCCGGTCGGCGACCTGGCGCCCGTCGATCAGGGAGGGGGAGCGTAGCCGATGTCGACAGTCTTCAATATTCGTAATCTGGGTGTGCCGAAGATGTCTCGCGCGTCCGTCATCATCGGTGCCCTCGTGCTGGTCGTCGCGGTGTTCGCCGCGTTCTTCGGCTACTACGCCTACAAGAAGCTGACCACCAACACCGTGGTGGCGTACTTCTCCGAAGCGCTGGCGCTGTATCCCGGTGACCGGGTGCAGATCATGGGCGTGCAGGTCGGCAAGATCGAGAAGATCGAACCGGCCGGCGACAAGATGAAGGTCACCTTCAACTACCAGAACAAGTACAAGGTGCCCGCCGACGCGCACGCGGCGATCCTGAACCCGAGCCTGGTCGCCTCCCGGGTGATCCAGTTGACCCCGGCCTACACCGGCGGTGCGGTGATGGAGAACAACGCCGTCATCCCGATCGATCGCACCGACGTGCCCGCGGAGTGGGACGACCTGCGCAACCAGATCTCGGACATCGTCACCAAACTCGGCCCGACACCCGAACAGCCCAAGGGCCCCTTCGGTGACGTCCTGGAGTCCTTCGCCAACGGGCTGGAGGGCAAGGGCGAACAGATCAACACCACGTTCAAGGCCCTGTCCGACGCGGTGACCGCGCTCAACGAAGGGCGCGGCGACTTCTTCGCCGTGCTCAAGAGCCTGGCCCTGTTCGTCAACGCGCTGCACAAGAGCGACCAGCAGCTGGTCTCGCTCAACAACAACCTGGCGACGTTCACCAACTCGTTCAGCAACTCCGATCAAGAAGTGGCCAAGGCAGTCAAGGACATTGACACGCTGTTGACCACAGCCCGCAAGTTCGTCAACGACAACGGTTCGGTGCTGAGCAAGGACATCAACAACCTCTCCGACGTCACGACCCAGATCCTGCAACCGGATTCGCGCAACGGCCTGGAGACGGTGCTGCACGTCTACCCGAACCTGGCGGCCAACCTGCAGAACATCTATCACCCGACTCACGGTGCGCTGGTGGCGATTCCGACCGTCGCCAGCTTCGCCAACCCGCTGCAGTTCATCTGTAGCGCGATCCAGTCGGGCAGCCGGCTGGGCTACCAGGATTCGGCGGAGATGTGCGCGGAGTACCTCGCGCCGATCATGGACGCGATCAAGTTCAACTTCCCGCCGTTCGGCGTCAATCAGTTCTCGACGGCCGAGACGCTACCGAAGTACGTCGCCTACTCCGAGGAACGGCTGCGGCCGCCGCCGGGGTACAAGGACACGACGGTGCCCGGCATCTGGTCGCGGGACACGTTGTTCTCGCACGGCAATCACGAGCCGGGCTGGATCGTGGCGCCGGGCATGCAGGGTGTCGACGTGCAGCCGTTCACCGCGAACATGCTCACGCCGGACTCGCTGGCTGCGCTGTTGGGTGGGCCCGACCCGGTCTCTTACGCGCCGGGTGGCCCGCGCGGTGGCGCCCCGTCGAACTCCTATGACCAGAACAACCCGCTGCCGCCGCCGTGGTACCCGGGAGCGATCCCGCCGCCCCCGCCGGGGCCGGACGTGATCCCCGGGCCACTGCCGGTCTCGCAGCAGATCAACGGTGGGGCTGCGCCTGCGCCCGCGGCTCCTGCCGTCGGTCCTGCGTTGCCTGCTGAAGCGGGAGGTGGACAGTGAGCGCCATCTTGAGAACCACCCGCCGGGTCGGCTGGCGCGGCTTAGTCCTGCTGATCACCGCGCTGGTGCTGACCTCGTGCGGCTGGCGCGGTATCGCCAATGTGCCGATGCCGGGCGGTCCCGGTAGCGGCAAGGACAAGATGACGATCTACGTCCAGATGCCGGATACGTTGGCGCTCAACGTCAACAGCCGTGTCCGGGTTGCCGACGTGTTCGTGGGTTCGGTGCGTGCCATCGAGCTGAAGAACTGGGTTCCGACGCTGACGCTCGAGCTGGAGCCGGGAATCAAGCTGCCCGCCAATGCCATTGCGCGTATCGGCCAGACCAGCCTGTTGGGCACCCAGCATGTCGAGCTGGATCCGCCGCCGAATCCGTCCCCGGAGCCGCTGCGCAACGGCGCGACAATTCCGCTGAAGAACTCGCAGTCCTTCCCCACTACCGAGCGCACGCTGGCCAGCATCGCCACCGTGCTGCGCGGTGGCGGCATCCCGAACCTGGAGATCATCCAGACCGAGGTCACCAACATCCTGGACGGCAACGCCGAGCAGGTCCGCGACTTCCTCGGCAAGCTCGACACGTTCACCGATCAGCTCAATCAGCAGCGTGACGACCTGACCCGGGCGATCGACAAGACCAACGAACTGGTGTCGATCGTGGCCGCTCGTAACGCCACCCTGGACCGAGTGCTCACCGAATTCCCGCCGCTGATCAAGTATTTCGCGGATGCCAGGGACAGGTTCACCGGTGCCGTCGAGGCGCTCGGCCGGTTCAGCGCGATCACCGACCAGACCCTGTCGCAGTCGCGTGCCGACTTCGACACCAACCTGGCGCTGCTGCAGCGGCCGCTGAAGCAGCTCGGACGGGCCGCGCCATATCTGATCGACTCGCTGAAGTTGGTCATCACGGCCCCGTACCCGATCGACAACATCCCGAAGGTGATCCGTGGCGACTACATCAACACGTCGGCCACTTTCGACCTGACGCTGAGCTCGATCGACAACGCGTTCCTGACCGGTACCGGTGTCTCCGGAATGCTGCGCGCCCTCGAGCAGTCGTGGGGTCGCGATCCGCAGACGATGATTCCGGACGTCCGGTTCACGCCTCACCCGAACATGACCGACGGCGGCGGACCGTATGTCGAGCGTGGCGAGTGATGAGGGGTGACGAGTAGATGTTGACGCGCTTCATCAAGACACAGCTCGTCGTGTTCGGCGTGCTGACGGTGGTGGCCCTGTTGGTGCTCGGCTGGTATTTCCTGCGCCTGCCCACGCTGGCCGGCATCGGGCAGTACGAACTGAAGGCGGACCTGCCGTCGTCGGGTGGCCTGTACCGGACGGCCAACGTCACCTATCGGGGCATCACGATAGGCAAAGTCACCGAGGTGGAGCCGACCGAGAACGGTGTCCGGGCCACCATGAGCATCAGCGACAAGTTCAAGATCCCGCTCGATGCCTCCGCCAACGTGCACTCGGTGTCCGCGGTCGGTGAGCAGTACCTCGACCTTGTCTCTGACGGCAATCCCGGTAAGTACTTCGCCAGCGGTCAGACCATCACGAAGTCGACGGTTCCGGAGGAGATCGGTCCGGCCCTGGATGCGGCCAACCGGGGACTCGCCGCGTTGCCTGCCGACAAGATCCCGGTGCTGTTGAACGAAACCGCACTGGCGGTAGGCGGTTTGGGTCCGTCGCTGCAACGCCTCGTCGACGGCACGCAGGCGATCGTGGGTGATTTCAAGACCAACATCCAGGATGTCAACGACATCATCCAGAACTCACCGGCAGTCATCGACAGCCAAATCGATTCCTCGAGTGCGATCCAGCAGTGGTCGGCGAACCTGAACACCATCGCGTCGCAGACCGCCGCGCAGGATCAGGCGTTGCGCGATGGACTGCGTCAGGCCGCTCCGACCGCCGATGCGGTCAACGCCGTGTTCAGCGATGTGCGCGAGGCGTTGCCGCAGACGCTGGCCAACCTCGAGATCGTGCTGGACATGCTCAAGCGCTACAACAAGGGCGTCGAGCAGTCGCTGGTGCTGTTGCCACAGGGCGCGGCGGTCGCGCAGTCCGTGTCGGCGCCGTACCCGCATCAGGCGGCACTGGACTTCGGCTTGACGATCAACCAGCCGCCGCCGTGTTTGACCGGCTTCCTGCCGGCCAGCCAGTGGCGTGCCCCCGCGGACACCAGGCTGATGCCGGTGGAGAACGGGCTGTACTGCAAGATCCCCAAGGACACCCCCGCCAACGTGGTTCGCGGCGCCCGTAACTTCCCGTGCGCCGACATCCCGGGCAAGCGGGCGGCGACCCCGATGGAGTGCCGCAGCAACGAGCCCTACACGCCGTTGGGCAACAACCCCTGGTACGGCGACCCCAACCAGGTGCTCAACTGCCCGGCGCCGGGCGCTCGATGCGACCAGCCAGTGAACCCCGGTACCGTGATACCAGCACCGTCGATCAACAACGGGATGAACCCGCTGCCGGCCGATCTGCTGCCCGGGCCCACGCCGCCGATCAGCGACGACCTCAGTCCACCCGGCACGGGGACCGTGCAGTGCAACGGTCAGCAACCGAATCCCTGCACCTACACCCCGGCCGCCAGTAATACCGCCATCTACAGCCCGCAGAGCGGAGAGTTGGTCGGTCCTGACGGTGTGAAGTACAACGTCAGTAACTCGAGCAGTACAGGAGACGACGGATGGAAGGAGATGCTGGCTCCGGCCAGCTGACCCCCAACCCGCCCACCGACGACGGCGCTGACGAAGCCGAGATCGTCGAGTCCGAGGCCAGTACGGTCGACGAGACTGAAGCAGCCAACGGTGAACAGCCGCGCGGGTCGCGGCTGAATGGGGCGGTCGCCCTGATCGTGTGCGCGGCGTTGGTGATCGCGGGTCTGCTCATCGCCACCGGCGGATACTTCGCACTGCGGGCGCACCAGAAGAGCGTCGCCGCGGCGCGGGCGGAAACCAGCGCGCTGGCCGCCGCCAAGGACTGCGTCACCGCTACTCAGGCGCCCGACGCCAACGCGATGGCCGCCAGCCAGCAGAAGATCATCGAGTGCGCGACCGGGGACTTCGGTGCGCAGGCCACGCTCTACAGCGGGCTCCTGGTCGACGCCTACCAGGCCGCGAAGGTCCAGGTCCAGGTCTCCAACATGCGCGCGGCGGTGGAACGCCACAACAACGACGGCTCGATGGACATCCTGGTCGCCGTGCGGGTGAAGGTGTCCAACTCCCAGGCCCAGGACCAGGAACAGGGCTACCGCTTGCGGGTTCGGATGATGCCCGAGGACGGCACGTACAAGATCGCCAGACTCGACCAGGTTTCCAAGGGTTCAGGTGACGGTGACCCTCCCCGAAACTGATGCCGTCGACGACGTCATCGACGACACCGAGGCCGCCGACCGGGCCCCCGCCGGGCTGACGGCGAGCTGGCCGGCGCGCGCCGGTGCCTTCGCGGTCGACGTGTTCTTCGGCATCGGTGTGGTGATCACTTGCCTGCTGGTGGCACAGTCGGCCTCGATATCGGGCCTCGGGTGGCTGCGGTGGACGGCGATCGCTCTGGCCGGAGTGGCGTTCCTTGCGGTGGCGCTCAATCGGCTGCTGCTGCCGACGATCACCGGGTGGACACTCGGCCGATCGCTGGCCGGCATTGCCGTCGTCAGCCGCGACGGCGCCCCGGTCGGTCCGTGGCGCCTGCTGCTGCGCGATCTGGCGCATCTTCTCGATACGGCCGCGGTGTTCGTCGGCTGGCTGTGGCCGCTGTGGGATTCCCGCGGCCGGACGTTCGCGGACCTGATCGTCCGCACCGAGGTCCGCCGCGTCGAAGGGGAGCGGCCCGATCGGCGGCGGCTGGCCGGCGGGGTGCTGGTGGCACTCGCCGTGGTCGCGAGCGTGGCCACGCTGCTCGGCTACTTCGGCGTGTACCGTCCCGAACTCGCCGTCGAGCAGGCCCGCCAGCAGCTCGCGGTGCAGGGCCCCAAGATCGTCGAGCAGATGTTGACGTACAACCTCGCCTCCGCCGACGGGGATTTCTCGCGCGCCCGGGAGCTGGTCACCGACGGGTACCGCCCGAAACTTGTGGACGATCAAGATCATGCACGCAAGCTCGGACTGGCCGACACCGAATACTGGGTCGTCAACAGTTCGGTGCTGACAAACACCCGCGACCGGGCCGAGATGCTGATGTTCATGCAGGGGCAGCGCGGTGAGGCTCCCAATCTGCGGCTGATCTCGGCGACCGTGCAGGTGAAGTTCGAGCGGGCCGGCGACCACTGGAAGGTGGCCGATTTCTCGGTGCTCGCGAGGCCCGGGGGGCCGAAGTGAGCCCGCGGCGCAGGGTGGAGCCGGACAGCACGGACCTGTTCCGGTTGCCCGATGCACGACCGCGGCGCTGGGTGCTGCCCCTGGTGGCCGCGTTGGCTGCGGTGGTGGTCGTCGCAGCGATCACCGTGAGCACACTGCTGCTGGTGAAACGCGAAACCCAGCGGGAGGACGCGATCCGGGATGTCGCCGTGCTGAGCTTCGTTCGCGGCTTCGTCACGCAGTACGCGACGCTGGACCCCTTCCACGCCAACGATTACGCGGACGGAATTTTGGCCCAGGGGACTGGCGATTTCGCGAAGCAATTCCAGGACAGGATGAACGAGATCGTCATCCAGGTGGCGCGGGCCGAGCCGACGACGGGCACCGTGCAGGCCCTCGGCATCGAGCGCTGGAACCGGGACGGCAGCGCGGACGTGGTGGTGGCCGCCACGACCAAGACCAAGATGCCCGACGGCAAGACCATCGAAAGCGGTAGCCGGTGGTTCGCCATCGCGACCAAGGAAGGAGGGCAGTGGAAGATCAGCAGCTTCAAGCAGGTGATCTGACCGACGCCGCGCAGGACGACGAGGTGCGCAGCGAGGCCGCCGAAATCGGCCCTTCCGAGTCGGAGCATCCGCGAAAGCGGTTCAGCCTCAACGCGATAACGGTGGCCGCGGCCGTATCGGCGGCGCTGTTCGTCGCCGCCGGCGCTTTCGCGGGCGCGACCGTGCAGCCGTATCTGATGGATCGGGCGGCCGTCGACACCAAGCTCAACATCGCCAGGACCGCCGCCGAGGCGATCACGACACTGTGGACCTACACCCCCGACGATATGGACAAGCTGCCCGACCGGTCGGCGAAATATCTGTCCGGGGATTTCCAGGACGAGTACCGCAAGTACGTCGACGCCATCGTGCCGACCAACAAGCAGGCCAAGGTCACCAACAGCACCGAGGTGGTCGGCGCGGCCGTCGAATCGCTGAACGGTTCGGACGCCACCGCGATCGTCTACACCAACACCACGTCGAAGAGCCCGCTGAGCAAGGACATTCCGTCGACGAAGTACCTGTCCTACCGCGTGCAGATGACCCGAAACGGCTCGCACTGGCTGGTTACCAAGATGACCACCGTGACATCGTTGGACCTCACACCCAAGCTCTGAGGCACCCACCCGCGATACTTGGCGCATGGCCGTCGCCTCGCCCGTATCGGAACGCTCCACCGTCGTCGCGCTGCTGCTGTTGACGTTCGCCACCGGTCTGGTCGACGCGGTCAGTGTGCTGGTGCTCGGGCATGTGTTCGTCGCCAACATGACCGGCAACGTGGTCTTCCTGGGGTTCTGGTTCGTTCCGCATTCCGGGGTGGACATGGTCGCCGCGATCCTGTCGTTCGTCAGCTTCCTGGTCGGCACCGTGCTGGGCGGCCGGTTCGCCCGCCACTTCGACTACGAGGTGCGGGTGTGGCTGACGGCGGCGCTGGGCACCGAGGTGGTGCTGCTGACGGTGCTGGCGGTGCTCGCCGGGACCGGCGTCGTGAACTATCACGACAACGGGAAGCTGATCCTGATCGCCGGTCTGGCGGTGACGTTCGGTGCCCAGAACGCCGCCGCGCGCCAGTTCGGCGTGCAGGAGCTCAGCACCACGGTGCTGACCTCGACGCTGGTAGGGATTGGTGTGGACAGCCGGCTCGCCGGCGGCACCGGTGAGCGGGAAAAGCTGCGCTACAGCGTGGTTTTGACGCTGTGCGCGGGCGCGATGGTCGGTGCGACGATGACGCGCTGGACAGTGGCTCCGGTGATCGCCTTGGCTGCGGTCGTGGTGGGCGCCAGCCTGGCCGTCTTCCAGTACGGCCCGCGGGCGACGACGGGATAACTACAGTCAGGACTATGCCTACTGTTCTGGTCACCGGCGCAGCCCGGGGAATCGGCAAGTCGATCGTGAGTTACCTGGCCGCCGCCGGCTGGGATGTCATCGGTGGTGTGCGCAGCGCGGCCGACGCCGACGCGTTGTCGGCGCTGCCGCGCGTCAGTGCCGTCACCCTCGACATCACCGACGACGCACAAGTTGCCGCACTACCGGATGTCCTGCCCGGGCGTCTCGATGCAGTGGTCAACAATGCGGGCATTGCGGTCAGCGGCCCGCTGGAGGGGTTGACCCCGGCCGAGATCCGGCGGCAACTGGACGTCAACGTAGTCGGCCAGCTCGCCGTCACGTCGGCGGTGCTTCCTCTGTTGCGTGAGTCGCGGGGCCGGATCGTGTTCATTTCCAGTGTGAATGGCAAGCTTTCGGCGCCGATGATGGGGGCGTACAGTGCGTCCAAGTTCGCGCTCGAGGCGGCCGCCGACGCGTTGCGACTCGAGCTTCGCTCCTGGGGCATTGCGGTCAGTGTGGTCCAGCCTGCTCAGACCGACACCGACCTGTGGCGGGAGGCCGACCAATCCGTCGTCGATATGGAAAACGCCCTCGCGCCACAGCACCGCGCGCTGTACACCAAACATGTTGCGGGGATGCGGAAGGCGATTCCGATGTCACAACGCTTGGCTGTGGATCCGGACAAAGTGTCCAAGGTGGTGCTTGAGGCGTTGACGGCCCGCAAGCCACGCGCGCGCTACCCGGTCGGGCTGGCCACCGCGGTGCAGATGACCCTGATGACCAAGCTGCCCAGCCGGGCGCGGGATATGTTGCTGGGCAAGTTGTTCGGTCAGCCCTGACGAGTCAGTTGAACCCCAGCCAAGCTGGTAGAGCGCGCTCGCGGGAGTCGCACAACACCGCCATCGTGTCGCACGAACCCTTCGGCACACCCGCGCCGGCCCACATGCCGCCGGTATCGCGGCGCAGCACGATCGCCGACGACCCCCCACCGTCGAGCAGGATCGCGGTGTCGCTGCCCAGTCCGCGGAAGAGATCCTGGATCTGGTCCGGGGTGTAGCTGCCGCCCTGGAAGATGTACATCTCGTCCTTGTCCCTCGCGTACGCCAAGGCCGTGCGCGCGGCGCTGGGGCCAGGGTCGTTCAGCTGGCCGGTGTCGCCAGGGGCCAGCAGCCCGAGACCGCTGACCGCGGCGAACCGGGTGCCCTTGTCCAGCAGCCCCTGGATCACCGGGGTGGCGGCGTCATAGTCGTTGGGCGACTTGGGTGTAACCAGGAACGGTGCGCCTGCGACGGGGAGGATCATCGTCGTCAGTGCAGTCCACACCTCGTCGCCGCCGGACAGCGCCTGCTTGCCGGCGTAGGCGACGGTCCCGGTCACCGCGGCATTGGCTCGGCCCTGGCCCTGGGTGTTGTCGACGTAGGCGCCCAGCGGAGAGCTGCACCCGGTCGACTTCCACGAACCCGCCTGCTGCCCACGGACATCGAAGAAGTTGGCGTTGATCGCGATGGTCGGCCGCCCGAGCGCCTGCCAGGCCTGGAGCGGGGAGTAGGTCTCGGAGGCCTGTACCAATCCCTCGCGGGTGCGGGTGCCTGGAGTCTGTTCGCAGCGGGCCTGATAGCCGGTGTGAGTGTCGACCAGCAGCCGGGGTGTCAGGCGATTGGAGGCGGCCTTGATGATCATCAGGTGACCACCGTTGGTGAGCTCGTACCAGTTACCACCCGCGTTGAGCATCGGTGCGGGATAACCACTTCCGAAGTTGTAGACCAGATAGCTGCCGCGTGTGGTGGCGATCGCCTGCGCCAGTTGCTCGCGACCGTCCGCCGATGCGACGGGCACACCGGCGGTCGCCGCGAGCGTCAGGCAGCTGGCCACGGCCATGCTGCCCGCGACCAGGCGGCGCAACTTCACGGCGACGGTTGGCACAGTTGCCCTTTCATGACAGGAACGCTCCTACGGCGCTTGCACCCTTATTCTCAGCAACCACACAGTCAACTTTGGTAACAGCATTGCGACAGTTGGGCACCGGCGTCGTCACGACCAGCAACGTTGCTGTGCCGCGCCGACAATTACTTGGCTGCAAGACGGTTATTCGCGTCACAGGTGGGGAACTACTCCTTAGCGCGGTGCCCTTCCGGACCCGCCGGAACATGAGGAGTAGCAATGATCGGAACGATTATCGGAGCCATCGTCGTCGGACTGATCGTCGGCGTACTGGCGCGACTGGTCATGCCCGGCAAGCAGAACATCGGCGTCATCATGACGGTCCTACTCGGTGCGGTGGGTTCGTTCCTGGGAACGTGGATCACCTACCAGGTCGGATACGCCAACTCCAACGGCGGGTTTGCGATCATCCCGTTCTTGGTCGGCATCGTCGTCGCCGTCGTGCTGATCGCGGGCTACCTGGCGATCACCGGACGCAGCAACCGAGTACACCACTAGACGGTCAGCGGCCCGAGCGGCATCGGAACTGCCGTCCGGGCCGATCGCCGTCCTCAGCCCGCCAACCCAGCGTGCATCTCCCAGACGAGGATCTCGGCGGGTTCGGTGGCGGTGACTCGCTGACCGCCCGCCGCGCTGAAGCGCACCGCGTCACCCTCGTGCAGCTTGCCTGCGCCCTCCAGGGTTACCTCGCCGCGCGGGACGAACACATGCAGATACGGGGCTTCTGGCAACTCGACAGTATCGCCGGGCTGTAGCCGCGCACCGTGTAATGCCGCATACCGGTTGCGAATTGCGATGGCCGCCTGGTCCTTGTGCTCGGGCATCCCGGAGGCGATCGTCACAAGGCCGCCGCGCAGCAGCTCGTCGTCGATCTCCAGCTGCTGATAACCCGGATCGAGCCCCGACTCGTCGGGTACGACCCACATCTGTACGAAATGCACTGGATCACTATGTGTTTCGTGTCCGGTGAGCGTCCATGAATCGTTCTTCTCCGAGTGCAAGATGCCCCGGCCGGCTGACATGCGTTGGGCCAGACCGGGATAGATAACGCCGGAGTGGCCGGTGGAGTCCTGATGTACGAGCGAGCCCTGCAGCACCCAGGTGACGATCTCCATGTCGCGGTGCGGATGGGTGTCAAAGCCGCTGCCGGGCTTGACGATGTCGTCGTTGTTCACCAGCAGCAGGCCGTGGTGGGTGTTCACCGGGTCGTAGTGGTGTCCGAACGAGAACGAGTGCTTGGAGTCCAGCCAGTCGATCTTGGTCGCGGCGCGGTCGGCGGCACGTCTGATGTCTATGGTTGCGGCCATGTCATCACCCCTTGGGTCGATGCCAGCCTAGGTGGCCGGCGTTGACTGCCACAACATAGATGACGTGTCATGTATTCCGTTATGGTGGCCTCATGGCTCAGCCCTGGTTGTCCGACGACCAACAGCGGATCTGGCGCAACTACCTGACCTTGGGCAACCGCCTGCAGGTCGCGATGAACCGTCAGCTTCAGGAGCGGTGCGGATTGTCACTGGCCGACTACGAAGTGCTGGTCGCGCTCTCCGAGCGGGGATCGGTGCGGGTGCTGGAACTGGCCGCCGCGCTGGATTGGGAGCAGAGCCGGCTCTCCCACCAGCTGCGCCGGATGCGGGCCCGCGATCTGATCGAGCGCCGCGATAGCGAGGATGACCGGCGCGGGGCCACGATCGAGATCGCCGCGGCCGGGCGTGACGCCCTCGCCAGCGCCGCCCCCGACCACGTCAACCTGGTCCGCTCGGTGCTGTTCGACGGGATGACCGTTGAGCAACTGCGGGGCTTTGACGAGGTCATCGAGGCGGCGCTGGACAGGCTCGCCGGCTGATCAGCCGGCCATGAAGGCGTCGTAGGCCGATTGCAGGTTGGGCGGCAACACCGAGACATTGCACGCCTGCTGGGTGTCGCCGATCGGCGACAGAATTCCGCGCAGGTCGTGGTACTCACCGGGGTTGGCGGTGAAGTATCCGCGCACGTTGGCTTCGGCCTGCGGCCGCGGCTGGGTGTAGGCCGCGGTCAGCACCTGGTTGGCGCCGGGGTGGGCGGCCAAGTACTGGTTCGCCGAGCCGGTCACCATGCTGACGGTGTTGGCAACGCCTGCGCTACTGCAGTCGGGTGCCGCCGAGGCCATCGGCGCTGCGAGAGTCGCCGCCGTCATGCCCCCCACGAGCAGACCGGTGCAGACGGCTGCGGCCTTCCTACTTGGCGCGATACCGCTGAACATAGTCATCACTTCTCACTTTCATTTGTTTCCCCGTCCTGAAACCCAAAGTACGTATGAGGTTTCGCAGCAAAACCGTGTGCCGCGAACACCATTCGTCACAGCCCGGAGCGTTACAGCCAAGGCGGGTGATGTTGCGCTCACTCTGCGCCGAACTCGTCGAAATAAGGCTGCCCGCTCCTGAGAGTTCTTAATCCCCGCAGCGATCCCTTAAATGATCGTGATGCTGGTCGTGACGCAATTGTGATACGCGCAAACGTGATTCGGCCACGAGCAAGTGCTTGCAGCCTTAACTGTCCGTGAAATTGGCCGGTCGGAATTTGTGGACGCGAGTACCGATCGGTCAGATCGGGTAGGCCTCTGAGCGAGGCGCAGAACCCCGCGCCGACACCAATGACGTCTACGCATAAGGGGAAGAAACGCGATGACCACACCCGATACCACCACTCTGCTCGCCCAGCTGCGGGCAGTGCTCGACCTGACCAATACCGAGATCCAGATCGCCGAGACCAGGGTGGCGCAGGCCCGTACCGATGCGGTGCGCACCGAGCTCACCCAGAACGCTGCCAACGGCCGCGAACGTGCCGAGGCCATCGAGGGCGCCATCCGCGACCTCGGCGGTTTTCCGGACTTCATCGGTCCGTTCTTCGGGCGCGCGGCGGCCGCCGTCAAGGCCCTCACCGAACAGGCGCAGCCGTTCGACGAGGCGCTGCTGGGCGACCTCGCACTGGAGGGTCAGCTGCTCGACCGGGCGCGCTACCTCAAGGTGCTGGCGGTCGCGGCCAAGCAGCCCGACGTTGAGAGCCTGGCCAATCACCTGATCACGGCGCACTCGGCGACCGTCGACTGGCTGACCACCGTGCTGGCCGAGGACGCACTGGGGGGCCCGGCGGCGCTGCGACGCACGCCGTTGCAGATCCTCACCGGGCTGACCGTCCGGGTGGCCAACTGGCCGGTGATTTCGTCGGTCCGCGGTATCGACTGGGCGCTGGACGCCATCCGCAACAGCAGGCCCGTCGTCGACCAGCTGGTCAGCCGCGGCGCCCACGCCGGTGAGGTGGCCGTCAAGGCGGCCCAGGCATCGCGGGATGCCGCGCTGGAGACCGCCGAACGGGTGGCCCGTCGCGAAGGTGCCGATGGTGCCGCCGATGCGCTGCACTCGTTGCGCAGCGTGACCGGTGTGCTGTCACCTGAGGAACTGCCCATCGCCGGCTACGACGAGCTCAATCTGAATGACGCCGTCGCCGCGGTGAAGGAGCTTGAGGAACCGTCCGACATCCGGGTCATCATCGCCTACGAAGAGGCCAACAAGAATCGCCAGCGGCTGGTGTCGGCTGCCCAGACCCGGGTGGCTGCCATCGCGCAGGAGATCATCGGCATCGACTGACCCGAACCCGAAGCCGAGTGGCCAGTTGTCATGACTGGCCACTCGGTTGCGGGCTAAAGGGCTTCGGGCAGGCCGAATTTCGCGAACAGGCTGGTGTCGAGGAACGCCACTACATGCGTGATGCCGTCGGGGCCCAGATCGAGCACGTGCAGCTGGAACGGCACGTGGCGGCCACCGGTCTCGGGCAGACGCATGTACATCGCCGCGGCCGGTTGTCCGTTGGCGGTCAGCGGTAACAACCGCATGTCACCGGCGGCGTTGGCCGGGCAGTTGTGGTGGATGAGCGCACCGATAGCCGGGCCGCCCTGATACCAGCCGTCGAACGGCGGCATCTCCCAAATGGCTTCGGCGGTGAACATTTCCACCAGCCGCTCGATGTCGTAGTCCTCGAACGCCGAGATGTAGCGGGCCAGCTGCTCGCGGGCCTCCGCCGACTCCGGCGGCGATAGCTGATCGTCCTGACTGGGCCCGACGGCGTCGAGCTGGGCACGCGCCCGTTGCAGCAGGCTGTTGACGGCGGCGACGGACGTGCCGATGGCGTCGGCGACTTCGGCGGCCTTCCACTGCAGCACATCGCGCAGCACCAGAACGGCCCGCTGCCGCGGTGACAGATGCTGAAGTGCGGCAACGAAAGCCAGCCGGACCGACTCCCGGGAACCGACGATCACAGAGGGATCAGAAGGGTCTTCGCTGGACGAGTCGGGCAATGGCTCCAGCCACAGCACCTCGGCACGCTCGACGAGATCGTCAGTGGGTTGGGAGCTCGGCGCCCCCAGCCCGGTCGGTAGCGGCCGGCGCTGCCTGCCCTCCAGCGACGTCAAACACGTGTTGGTGGCGATGCGATGCAGCCAAGTCCGCACCGACGACTTGCCCTCGAAGCGGTCATAGGACTTCCACGCTCGCAGGAACGTCTCCTGCACCAGGTCCTCGGCGTCGTGCAACGACCCGGTCATCCGGTAACAGTGCGCCAATAGTTCGCGCCGGTAGGGCTCGGCCTGCGCCAGGAAATCGCCCCTGTTCGGGTCGAGTCCGTCGGCACGCCGCTTCGGGCTCCGCCCGTCATCCAGACTATGTGCGAGCACGCTCACACCGACCGAGCTTACGCACGCGCACCGACAACGGACGGCGGTGTCTTGGCGGTTAGGCTCCCTTGATGGTCACTACGCGCACCGAGCGGACGTTCGACGGAGTCGGCGGCGTCCGCATCGTCTACGACGTGTGGACACCGGAAACCGAGCCGCGCGGGGTCGTCGTGCTCTCGCATGGCCTGGGCGAGCATGCCCGCCGCTACGACCACGTCGCCGAGCGGTTCGGCCAAGCCGGCCTGGTGACCTACGCACTCGACCACCGCGGGCACGGCCGTTCCGGCGGCAAGCGCGTGCGGGTCAAGTCGATCAACGAGTACACCGGGGATTTCGGCACGCTCGTCAAAATCGCCACCGCCGAGCACCCGGGCCTGAAGCGAATCGTGCTCGGCCACAGCATGGGCGGCGGCATCGTGTTCGCGTGGGGTGTCGACCACCCAGGCGACTTCGACCTGATGGTGCTGTCCGGCCCCGCGGTCTCGGCCCAAACCGGGGTGTCCCGCGGGAAGCTGCTCCTCGGTAAGGCCGTCGGTTCGCTGCTACCGGACCTGCCGGTCGAAGAGCTCGATGCAGGCGCCATCTCACGCGACCCCGAGGTGGTGGCCGCCTACAACGCCGACCCGCTGGTACATCACGGCAAGATCCCCGCCGGCATCGCCAAGGCGCTGGTGACGGTCGGCGAGACCATGCCGCAGAAGGCGCGCCAGCTGACCGCGCCGCTGCTGGTGGTGCACGGCGCCGAGGACGCCCTGGTGCCCGCCAGCGGCAGTGAACTGCTCGTCGACTGCGTCGGCTCGAGCGACGTGCATCTCAAGGTCTATCCGGAGCTCTATCACGAGGTGTTCAACGAACCCGAGCGCGATCGGGTGCTCGACGACGTGACCGCGTGGATCGAGGCCAGGCTGTGAGCTGGCCCCGTCGCATCGCCATCGCGGCGATGGCGCTGACGCTCGTGGCGGGCTGCTCATCGACCAGCGGAACGAACAACGCCTGGGTTGAGGACGACGTCACGTTCGTCGCCGACGGGTTGACCATCCACGGCACCTACCGTCATCAGCACAACGACCAGAAGGGGCCGGCCGCGCTGCTGATCTCTGAGAGCGGGCGCACCGACCGCAATGGCGACAACAACGTCGCCGGGCCGATCGGCAACATGCGTCAGCTCGCCGAGTACCTGTCGAATCACGGTGTGGCCTCGCTGCGCTACGACAAGGTCGGCACCGGCCAGACCGGTCTGGGACCGTACGCCGATCACCCGGCCGACGTGGGCAGCGCCGTCTACTCCACCGGCGCGAAATCCGCGGTGCGGTTCCTGGCCGGTCAGTCCGGCACCGACTCCGACCGCATCTCGGTGTACGCGCTCGGCGAGGGCACCATCCACGCGATGACGCTGGCCGACGACACCTCGGCCGGGGCACCCAAGATCCATTCGCTGGGCCTGCTGCAACCGCTGGCCGGCCGCTACCTCGACCTGATCAGCAGTCGGGTCAAAACCGATATGGCCGCCGCCGTGAAAGCCGGCCAGAAGACCCAGCAGCAGGCCGACGAGACGATCGCCGCATGGAATGCCGCCGTCACCGAGGCGCGCACCAAGGGCACCGTGCCCGCCAAGCTGCCCGAGAGCCTGAGCGCCATCCTCAACCCCGGCAACGTCAAGGCCGTCGTCGAAGCCGACGCCATCGACCCGCTGGAGCTGGCCGCCCGCATCCCTGCCGCCACACCGGTATTGGTGACGTGCTCCGATTCCGACGGGCAGGCCAACTGTGCCGATATCAAGCCGTTCACCGACGCGCTGGCCCACACCTCGCTATCGCTGGTCGCGCTCAAGGGCGTCAACCATGTGCTGCGTGACGACGCCACCGACAACGTCGGCAATTACTCCAAACCGGGTCCGCTCTCACCGCAGCTGACGGTCGCGCTGGACGGGTTCGTCAAGCAGTGACGAGCCAGTGGCACACCGATGTCGGCGTGCTCCGCTAGGTTGCCAATCGTGACGGACGACAAGATGTTGGCGCGCATCGCGGCGCTGCTGCGCCAGGCCGAAGGCACCGACAACGTCCACGAGGCCGAAGCCTTCATGGCCGCGGCCCAGCGGCTGGCCACTGCGACGTCGATCGACCTTGCTGTCGCGCGCGCCCACTCCGCCACCCGGACCGCGGCTCAGGTGCCGACCCAGCGGACGATCACCATCGGCGATCCGGGCTCTCGGGGTCTGCGCACCTATGTGCAGCTGTTCGCGGGCATCGCCGCAGCCAACGACGTGAAGTGCGATGTCGCCTCGAATTCGACGTACGTCTACGCCTATGGCTTCGCCGAAGACATCGATGCCAGCCACGCGCTGTACGCCAGCCTGGTCGTGCAGATGGTGCGGTCGTGCGACGCCTACCTGGCCACCGGAGCGCACAAGCCCACGCCGACGATCACCGCGCGGCTCAACTTCCAGCTGGCCTTCGGCGCCCGTGTCGCCCAGCGGCTGTCCGAGGCGCGCGAGGAGGCCACGAAGGAAGCCACCCGGGACCGCAAGACCGCACCGGGAACAGCCTTGGCCTTGCGCAACAAGGAACTTGAACTGCGCGACCATTATCGGCAGAACTCCCAGGCGCGCGGTACCTGGCAGGCCAGCCGCGCGTCGGCAGGGTATTCGTCGGCCGCCCGGCGCGCCGGTGACCGGGCTGGCAGGCAGGCCCGGCTGGGGTCCAGTCCCGAACTGCCGGGGGCGCGGACCCGGCTGCGCAAGTGACGGTTCGCGACAGCCAACGTTCCCGCGTCTACGCGGCCGAGGAGTTCGTCCGCACCCTCTTCGACCGTGCCGCCCAACACAGTTCACGCACCATCGACTTCTTCGGTACGCAGCTCACTCTGCCGCCGGAGGGGCGGTTCGCGTCGATGCCGTCGGTGCAACGCTATGTCGACGACGTGCTCGCGCTGCCTGCCGTCGCTGCCCGCTGGCCCGCGCCCGGGCCATTGAGTGTGCGACCCCGGCGCGCGGCCAGCGCTGCTCATTACGAAAACTCTGACGGCACAGGCATTATCGCTGTTCCGGACCGGGACTCCGCGGACTGGGCGATGCGTGAGCTGGTTCTGCTGCACGAGATCGCGCACCATCTGACGCCGCTGGGGCCGGCTCATGGGCCGGATTTCATCGCGACGTTCTGTGAGCTGGCTAGTGTGGTGATGGGCCCCGAAGTCGGCCATGTGCTGCGGGTGGTCTACGCGAAAGAAGGAGTGCGATGAGCGACACGATCGGACCCGACGACTGGCAGCCCGTCGATGCACTTCTGGACCGGCTGCTGCTGGACGAGGACCCCATACTGGCTGCCGCGCTGGCCGATTCGACCGCGGCGGGCCTGCCCGCCATCGAGGTGTCACCACAAAGCGGGCAGTTGCTCTATCTGCTGACCCGGATCAGCGGCGCGCGCCGGGTCCTCGAGATCGGCACGCTCGGCGGGTACAGCACGATCTGCCTGGCCCGCGGTGTCGGCGCCGAAGGCAGCGTGGTCACCCTCGAATACGAACCGCGGCATGCCGAGGTCGCCCGGATCAACCTGGAGCGCGCCGGTGTGGCCGACCGGGTGGAGGTCGTCGTGGGTGCGGCACTCGACAGCCTGCCCGGCCTGACCGGGCAGTTCGACCTGGTGTTCATCGACGCCGACAAGGAGAACAGCAGCGCCTACGTCCAATGGGCCATCGACCTCGGCCGGCCCGGCACCGTGATCGTCGTGGATAACGTTGTGCGCCATGCCCGCATCCTCGACCCGGCACCGGGGGATGCCCAGGCCCGCGGTGTGCGCGACATGCTGGAGATGGTGGGCGCGCACCCGCGCCTGGACATCGCGGCCATCCAGACACTCGGTGTGAAGGGCTGGGACGGCTTCGCCGTCGCCGTGGTCACGTAGCTAACCGGCGCGGGCGACCTCGACCGGGAGTGCGTTGAGTACCGCGGTGCCCGACAACGGATCCAGTAGCGTGCCGTCATTGAGGCTATTGACGTTCACGCCGGGGTCCCGGGCCGCCACCTGCATCCGGGTGCCAGGCTCGGTGTGACCCCACCCGTGCGGCAGTGACACCACGCCGGGCCGGATGGCGTCGGTGATCTCGACGGGCACTTCGAGTTTCCCGCCGGGCCCGGTGACCACCGCCATCTCGTCGAGGCCCAGTCGCGCGGCGTCGTCGGGATGGATCTGCAATGTGCAGCGATTCGAGCCACCGGACAGGGCGGGCAGGTTGTGCATCCAGCTGTTGTTCGAGCGCAGGTGACGCCGGCCGATCAGGAGGAACCCCGGCTCCGACGTCAGCGATGCCAGCAGCCGCGGGATGTCGGCCAGGATCGGATCCGGATCCAATTCGACTGTCCCCGAGGGTGTTCGGAGCACCTCCGGAATGCGCGGGACCAGCGCGCCGAGGTCAACCCCGTGCGGGGCGTCCTTGAGTCGCTGCAGTGTGAGGCCGTCGGGCTTGGCACCGAATCCGTCGCCGAATGGACCCAGTCGCAGCATCATGTCCAGCCGCCGTTCGTAACCGCGGCCGTCCGGCAGCATCGCGGTCAATTCCTCGACCGACCGGCCTGCGACCGGTGAGTGCTCGTCGGCGACTTCCTTGCCCAGCGTCGACCCGATCACCTGGTCGTCCACCAGGTTGGGGTCGGCGTCCGGGCCCAGGCCCAGCACGATCAGCGCCAGCCGGGCCAGGATCTCGCACTCGTCGGGCCTGCCGTCGGCCAGCGGCAGCACCGGCGGCGAGAACCGGGCGTTGTTGCGCACCACCGCGCCGCTGAGCGCGAGATCGAAATGCGCTGCGCGCGAAGGCGGAGGCGGCGGCAGGATGACGTCGGCATGCCGGGTCGTCTCGTTGAGGTACGGATCCACCGACACCATGAAGCCGACTCCGGCCAGCGCATCGGCCAGGCGGGCGCCATCGGGTGCCGACAACACCGGATTGCCCGCGATGGTGATCATCGCCCGGATCTGCCCCTCGCCGGGGGTCTCGATCTCCTCGGCCAACGCGACCGCGGGCATTTCGGACAACACTTCGCGATGGCCGGAGACCCGGCTGCGCCAGCGGCCTGTCGCGAACCCCCGGCCGGGCCGCGCCGGTCGCGGGGCGCCGGCGATCGGTGAGCTGGCGAACATCACCCCGCCGGGCCGGTCCAGATTGCCGGTGAGGATGTTCACCACGTCCACCAGCCAGCTCGTCAGAGTGCCGAATTCGACGGTCGATGTGCCGATGCGGCCGTAGACCGCCGCACTGGGTGCCGCGGCGATTTCTCGTGCGAGAGTACGGATTTCGTCGGCATCGACCCCGCAATGTTCGGCAACCGCGTCCGGCGGGAAGTCGGCTGCCGCCGCCTGTACCCGATCAAGACCCGTGACGTGGTCGGCGAGTAGGCCCAGGTCGACAAGACCTTCGTCGAAGAGGACGTGCACGATCGCGAACAGCAGCGCCGCATCGGAGCCGGGCCGCACCGCCAGGTGGCGGTCGGCCAATTCGGCGGTGCGGGTACGGCTGGGATCGATCACCACGAGCGTGCCCCCGCGGCGCCGCAAGGCCTTGATCTTGCCGGGGAAGTCCGCGGCGGTGGCCAGAGAGCCGTTGGACACCAACGGGTTTCCGCCGATGATCACGAGATAGTCGGTGCGGTCGAGGTCGGGCACGGTGAAGGCAACCGGGTCGCCGTACAGGTAGCCGCACGAGACGTGCTTGGGCATCTGGTCGAGCGTGCTGGCGGAGTAGACCTGGCGGGTGCCCAGCGACTTGATGACGACCGGCCCGTAGAGAGAGCCTGCGATGGTGTGCGCGTTGGGGTTACCCAGGTAGACCGCCACCGACGTACTGCCGGTGTCGGCGATGACGCGTTGCAGCCCCTCTGCGGCCGCGGCGAAGGCCTCCGCCCACGTGGTTTCGACCAGTTCACCGTCGCGGCGCACCAGAGGGTTCTGGAGCCGGTCGGGATCGTTGTCCAATTCGGCGAAGCTGGCGCCCTTCGGGCAGATGAAGCCGTGACTGAACACGTCGTCACGGTCGCCCCGGGCCGAGCTGACCCGATCGTTGTCATCGATGGTGAGGACCAGCCCGCAGGTGGCCTCGCACAGCGGACAGATACGCAAAGCGGTGCGGCTCATGCGACCCCCTCGAAGGCTCGGGTGCCGCATGTCCGCTGTTGATTCGCTCCGCAAGCGTCACTCATGCCTGCCACTGTGCTCTGTGGGCAGACTCGCTGGCAAGCCCAACCAACCGGATGGTCAGATTTACCTCAGTTCGACCAGATCGGGGCATCCAGGGCCGCGTGCAGTGCGGCGACGATGCGCCCCTTGTGCTCGTTGAACCGCTCGGTCGGTGCGGGCACCGAGATCGCGACGATATTGCCGCCCACCGCACGTCCCGCGATTCCCGCGGCCGAGATGCCGTCGGTGTGCTCGTCGCGGTCGAAAGCGACTCGGCTGGTGCGGATCTCGCGGATTTCAGCGCGAACTCTGGCGTCGGCGGCCGGGTCGAGGGCGGCCAGCACCGAGTCGACGTCGGCGTCGTCGAACAGCGCCAGCGCCGCCTTCCCGTTGGCGGTGTCATAGAGCGTGAAGCGCCCCCCGATCGCCGACACGGCGCGCAGCCGATGCGGCGATTCGATCTGATCGATGAACAGCATCTGCCCGCCCCGGTACACCGAGAGGTCCGCGGTTTCCCCGGTCGCCTCGGCCACTCGCTCCAGGGTGGGCCGGAATGCCGAGGTGATGTGGGCGGCGTTCGCGCTGGACAACCCCAGCAGCCGGTCGCCAAGGACGATGCGGCCGTCGTCGTCCACGGCCGCGAACCCCACCTCGACCAGGCCGAACAACAGCCGCCGCGCGGTGGACTTGGCCAGGCCCAGCCGGCTGTGCAGATCGACCAGGCGCAACCGGCCGGGAGCGGTCGCGATCTCGTCGAGTGCGGCTGCAGCGCGGCGCAGTACCTGAATGCCGTCGTCACGGGGACTTCCGCCACGCTCGCCACGCACCATGGAAATTTCCGGATCTGCCATCTCGTCGTCCCTTCCCTGGGCGTTCCCTACGCGGTATTGTGCCGCAATACGGATCATACCGGTCCGGAATGTGAACCAAAGGAGACTCAGGTGGGGTCGCTTCCCGAGGGTCGCCATTTCTTCCATGGTGACGCCGGCTACGAACAGGCACGTCGCGCGACAGTCTGGAACCAGCGCGTGCCCGACCGCTATCCGGACGTCATCGTCCAAGCGGTCGACGCCGACGACGTGGTCGCCGCCGTGCGCTACGCCAAGGCCAACAACAAGCAGGTCAGCATCAAGTCCGGCGGGCACAGCTGGGCGGCCAGCCACCTGCGCGACGGCGCCGTCCTGCTCGATATGAGCCGGGTGGACCAGACCAGCATCGACACCGACAAGCAGACCGCAGTCGCCGGCCCCGGCAAGGGTGGCAGCGTGCTGGCCGCCGAACTCGACGCGGTCGGCTTGTTCTTCCCCGCCGGACATTGCAAGGGCGTGTGCATCGGCGGCTATCTGCTGCAGGGTGGTTACGGCTGGAACAGCCGCGTGGTCGGGCCCGCCTGCGAAAGCGTGATCGGCCTGGACGTGGTCACCGCCGACGGCGACCAGATCTACATCGACGCCGACCACCATCCGGATCTGTACTGGGCCGCCCGCGGATCCGGGCCGGGGTTCTTCGCCGTCGTCACCGCGTTCCACCTCAAGCTCTACAAGAAGCCCGCCGTCTTGGGCAGCAGCTTCTACGCCTACCCGATCGAGCTCGCCGACGAGATCTTCACCTGGGCGCGCGATATCTCCGCCGAGGTGGACCGCCGGGTCGAGCTGCAGATCGTCGCCACCAGCAGCGTGCCCAACGCGGGCATCGACCGGCCGGCCATCGTGATGGCCTCACCGGCGTTCGCCGACACCGAGGCCGAAGCCAAGGAGGTGTTCGGCCTTCTCGACCGCTGTCCCGTCGTCGACAAGGCGCTGGTGGCCTTCCCGTATGCGCCCATGGCCCTTGCCGATTGGTACACCGCGGTGATGAGCAACTACCTGGCCGATCACCGGTACACCGCCGACAACATGTGGACCAACGCCTCGGCCGCAGAGCTGCTGCCGGGCATCCACAACATCCTGGACACCTTGCCGCCGCATCCCGCGCATTTCCTCTGGCTGAACTGGGGCCCCTCACCGGACCGCCAGGACATGGCCTACAGCCTGGAAAGCGAGATCTACCTGGCGCTCTACGCCGGCTGGATGGATCCCGCAGACGACGAGAAATACAGCGACTGGCCGCGTTCCAACATGGCCGCAATGGCACCGCTGGCCACCGGAATTCAGCTGGCCGACGAGAATCTCGGCAAGCGGCCGGCGAAGTTCGCCACCGACGATGCCATGGCCAAGCTCGACCGGGTGCGGGCCGAATACGACCCCGACGGCCGATTCCACAGCTGGATGGGACGCCTCTAAGATGTCCGAGACCTATTTGGGCTACCGCCCCGGCGACGGCGACACCGCGTGGGGCAAGTACTTCAACCCGGAGATGGCGGACCTGCCCCGGCACGCCGTCAGCGCACTTGAGCACGGCCCGCAGGCCGATCAGGTGATGCTCGGATTCGATTCTGCGGGAACCATTCTCGACGAGGGATACCAGCAGACCGAGAACGGCTACGGCGCGCTTCGCGGCGGCGGATTCCACGTCGCGATCCGCACCGACATGCCCGGTGTCACGCCGGCGATGTGGGACTGGTGGTTCGGCTGGCACGGCAGCGAGTCCAGCCGCTACAAGTTGTGGCATCCACGCGCGCACGCCTCGGCGCACTGGGGTGACAGCGGACCCGACGGCAGCTACGTCGGGCGGACCTCGATCATCGAGGAGTACCTGGGTTCCTCGTATGCCAAGGCGGCCATCCAATTCCTGGAACCCTCCGCGATGGGCCTGGACGCGTCGCGGCTCGGCGACGACGTCGCGGTGTGCGCACGGCTGGGATCCAGTGAGGTGCCCGTGGACACCGGCTGGTTCGTCCACCACGTCCGGGCCACCCCCGGCGGCGCGGAGATGCGAAGCCGCTTCTGGATGGGCGGCCCCCACACCGGTGTGCGCCGCGGCAACCGGCTGACCGACTCGGTGATCCGCCCGCTCGCCGCACACCAACTGCCGGAGGCACGCGACCTGCTCGTGCATTGCTCGCAGGAGATGAACCACCTGGCCCGGATCCTGCCGGAAATTTACGCCGAGTTCGCTGACGCCTGATCGACCGGAGTTGCGCCGCATGGAGATTGCCAAATCCCCACCGTCGACCACCTGAGGCGATATCTTCGCCAGAGCAGCCACAGGGGGCGGCGATCGGGGGTTCGACATGGTAGCTGTCGCGTTTTCAAGCAAGTTCCGGCAGGGACTCAAGGCCAGGGGCAGGAAGACCGCGCTGTTCGGGGCGGCGGCGGCCACCGCCGTGGCGATGACGATGGGTTCGGTCGCCGCTCCGGTGGCGCCCACCGCAAACGCGGCGCTGACCCTCGACACGACCACCACCGGGCCGCTGCTGTGGCTGGTCAACCAGCTCGGCGTCGACAGCTTCACCTTCGACAACGTGCCCGTTGTCGGGTCGATTACGCTCGCCTTCGACTACAACCGGGCCGATCCGGTCGGCTTGTACAACGACCTCAATGCGGCGACGTTCGGCGGGTTTGTCCTGGGCACGGCGACCCGGCCTAATGTTTTGGCCAGCAGTCCCACCGGGCCCCTTCTGGTCGCGTCGGGGACGGGCGTGCCCGCCGCACTGCAGACGTACCAGGCGCTGTTGGCGAGCGCCAATGGCAATACGCCTGCGGGCTTCACCCCGCTCACCGCGGCGGGCAAGGTCAATTCGATCACCGGCCAGCCGTGCTCGTCGGGTATCACCTGCGTGCAGGGCACCTACGTGACCAACCTCCCGATGGCGCTGGTGCGCAACCCCGAGACGCCCAACGGTGGTCTCTACGCGCGGTTCGCGCCGATCTTCAACCTGTTCGGGCAGAACCCGGTCAGCCCGAACGCCGGCTCCGGCTCAAGCCTTGGCATCAAGCTGAACGGTGCATTCGTCAACGTCGCGCTCGGCTACGACATGCTGTCTGACTTCCCCGAGACGCTGAACCCGTTCTCGCTGGCGAACTCGTTCATGGCCACGGTGCTGCCGACCTATCTGCTCGGCGGCGCGGAGCTCAAGGGCACGAGCCTCAACACCATTGAGGGCAACCTCATCGCGCTGCTGACCCTCGGCGCCCCGAGCACGTCCTACAGCACGCTGGTCTCCACCGATCTGCCGTTGCTGGAACCACTGCGGCTGCCGTCGCGAATCCTCAACGCGGTCTTCAAACAGGTCGGCATACCGATCACCTTGGGTACTCCGCTGGCCGACGCGCTGCAGCCCGCGCTCGAGATTCTGGTCAACACCGGCTACACCGACGTCCAGACGCCGAGCGAGGGCGGCACCTACAACCGGACCTATGACCAATCGGGACAGTACATTCCGTTCCTGTCGCAGGCCACGTTGACGCCGCAGGAGTGGGCCGCGGTTCCCGGCGATGTGGTCAAGGCGCTGATCACCGGTTTCCGCGACGTGTTGAGCGGCAAGTCCACCGCGACGCCTGATCCGGTCACCGGGCCGTCTGATCCGCCAGTGGAACCGGCTGCCGCGCAGACAGTCTCGACTGCGATGCCCAGCTCCGCCAAGTCGGGCAAGCCGTCGAAGAAGCTGAGTTCGACTGCGAGTAAGAAGAGCTCAGCGCCCAAGGCATCGGCCAAGAAGGGTGTTGGCGGCTCCAAGCGCGCCGCCAGCTGACTCTGCTCTCAGCGCATCGAATCTGCGGTGAGAGCGTCAAAACCCGCCCAGCGGTGACGCTGGCCGCAGACTCGATATCGCGTCAGGCCGGGAGTCGGGTCAGCACGCGATAGGTGACGTGCTGGTCGCGCTGCAGCGCGACCAATGCACCGGCGTCCGAGAATCCGAGCCGGCGAGCCAATTGAAGGCTGCGCGTGTTCCAATCTTGGACGACGACGCGGATGGTCTGGTTGGGATGTTGAGCGGTCAGATGATCCAGCACCGTCGACCCGAATGCTGCGCCGTGTCCCTGCCCGACAAGCGTGGGGTCCATACCCATCCCGACATCGAGAGTTCCTGGCTCGTCGGCAATTCCGGGGACACGGGCGGCTATCCCGCTGCAGCAGAAGCCGACTAACCCCTCGCCAGCCAGTACCGCCTGATAGCAGGACAAGTCATCGAGCAGCGTCTGTGCTGAGTCCAGGTTGTACACCGACCAGTCACCGTCGTACCGCCAGGTCGCTATCACCTGGGCGTCGCCAGCCGTCATCGCACGGACGTGCAAGACCTACCCGCAGACGGCTCCGGTCGCGGCCGAGCCGACCAGCTTGCGGTACTTGGCCAGCACACCGGTGGTGTACTTCGGCGCGGGCGGGTTGAATCCCGCCTTGCGGGAATCGAATTCGTCAGCGTCGACCAGCACGTCGAGCGTGCCCTTGCCGACGTCGAGGCGGATCCGGTCACCGTCGCGCACGAAGGCGATGGGCCCCGCGTCGACGGCCTCCGGCGCGATGTGGCCCACGCAGAGCCCGGTGGTGCCGCCGGAGAACCGCCCGTCGGTCATCAGCAGGACGTCCTTGCCCAGGCCGGCGCCCTTGATCGCCCCGGTGATCGCCAGCATCTCGCGCATCCCGGGACCGCCCTTGGGGCCCTCGTAGCGGATGACGACGACGTCGCCGTGTGTGATGGTGCCGTCCTCGAGGGCATCGAGCGCCGCCCGTTCGCCCTCGAAAACCCGTGCGGTGCCCTCGAACACATCGGAGTCGAACCCGGCCGACTTGACCACCGCGCCCTCCGGCGCCAGTGAGCCGTGCAGGATCGTGATGCCGCCGGTCGGATGGATCGGGTTGTTCATCGCACGCAGCACCTTGCCGTCGGGGTCCGGCGGCTCGATGTGGGCGAGGTTCGCGGCCATGGTCTCGCCCGTCACAGTGAGGCAGTCACCGTGCAGCAGACCGGCATCCAGCAGTGCCTTCATCACGACGGGCACGCCGCCGATTTCGTCGACGTGTTTCATCACGTGGCGACCGAACGGCTTGACGTCTGCCAGGTGCGGCACCTTCTCGCCGATGCGGGTGAAGTCCGCCAGCGACAGCTCGACGTTGGCCTCGGACGCGATGGCAAGCAGGTGCAGCACCGCGTTGGTGGACCCGCCGAACGCCATCACGACCGCGATCGCGTTCTCGAAGGCTTCCTTGGTGAGGATGTCGCTCGTGGTGATGCCGCGGCGCAGCATTCCGACGACGGCCTCACCGGAACGGCGCGCGTACTCGTCGCGCCGGTGGTCGATAGCGACCGGCGATGCGCTGCCAGGCAACGACATGCCCAGCGCCTCGGCCGCCGAGGCCATCGTGTTCGCGGTGTACATGCCGCCGCACGCACCCTCGCCCGGACAGATCGCGCGTTCGATGATGTCGACGTCCTCGCGCGACATCAGCCCGCGCGCACACGCGCCGACGGCCTCGAAGGCGTCGATGATCGTGACTTCCTTCTCGCTGCCGTCGGTGAGTTTCGCAACGCCCGGCATGATCGAGCCGTTGTAGAGGAAGACGCTCGCCAGATTCAGTCGGGCGGCGGCCATCAGCATGCCCGGGATCGACTTGTCGCAGCCGGCCAGCAGCACCGAGCCGTCCAGACGCTCAGCCTGCATAACGGTCTCGACGCTGTCGGCGATGACTTCGCGGGACACGAGGGAGAAGTGCATGCCCTCATGGCCCATCGAGATGCCATCGGACACCGAGATGGTGCCGAACTCGAGGGGGTAGCCACCGGCCTCGTGCACGCCGCCCTTGACCGCCTGGGCCAGCCGCTGCAGCGACATGTTGCAGGGGGTGATCTCGTTCCACGACGAGCCAACGCCGATCTGCGGCTTGACCCAGTCGTCGTCACCCATGCCTACCGCGCGGAGCATTCCGCGGGCGGCGGCCTTCTCCAGACCGTCGGTGACGTCACGACTGCGGGGCTTGAGATCGGGCGTTTGAGTCACCGGACAAGTATGCCGTGGTCGGGGGTGGTCACCAAATCCTTTTGATACCCCCGAGGGGTATTCCGGTACGGTGGGGCCATGATGTCCATCAGCAGCCGCATCGTGGCGGTCACCGCAGCCCTGGCCACCGCCGTCGTCGTCTCCTCCTGTAGCAAGACCGAGGATCACAGCCAGCACGCCGCCTCGACCACCACCACGAGCTCGACGGTGGCCGCGCACAACGCTGACGACGTGACGTTCGCGCAGATGATGATCCCGCACCATCAGCAGGCCGTGGAGTTGGCGGCCCTGGCTCCGGCGCACACCACCAACCAGGCGGTGCTCAAGCTGGCGTCCACGATCTCGGCCGAGCAGCAGCCGGAGATCAACGCGATGACGGCGCTGCTGCTGCAATGGGACGCCGATCCTGGGATGGGCGACCACGGCGGCCATGGCGCAGGGATGGCCGGCATGGTCGACGACGCGACGATGGCCAGACTCAAGTCGCTCAACGGCCCCGAGTTCGACACACTGTGGCTGCAGGCGATGATCGGCCATCACCGGGGCGCCATCGACATGGCCAAGGCCGAGATCGCCAACGGTCAGAGCGTCGATATGACCGCGATGGCCAAGACCATGGTCACCGCGCAGCAGGCCGAGATCGACCAGATGAAACAGATGCTGGGAGGGTAAATGACTGGCGCACATGGATATTCGGCCCGCAAGGACAACTACACCAAGCGGCTGCGCCGGATCGAGGGGCAGGTCCGCGGCATCTCCAAGATGATCGACGAGGACAAGTACTGCATCGACGTGCTGACGCAGATCAGCGCCGTCAACAGCGCGCTGCAGTCGGTGGCGCTCGGCCTGCTCGAAGAACACCTCGGCCACTGCGTCAGCCATGCGGTCGCCGAAGGCGGCGAGGAGGCCGACAAGAAGCTGGCCGAGGCGTCGGCCGCGATCGCGCGGCTGGTTCGCTCCTGACGCCTACTGCTTGCTGAACGACGTCGGGCGCACCACCACGATCACCCGATCGGCGGCATCGGTGGGCGGCTCGGTCAACGGGCCGTCGTAGCGGTCGTTGAGTCGCAGATAGAACGCCCCGGTCGGATCCGGCACGATCTCCTCGACCACGCCGCGCACTTCCAGGTACTTGTACGGCACGTCCGGGTCGACGACGGAGATCGCGATATGCGGATTGGCCGCGATGTTTCGGTACTTCTGCCGCTTGGTGGTGTGTGTGAACCGCAGGACTTCGCCGTCCCACTCGAACCACATCGGGTTCACCTGCGGACTGCCGTCCGGCCGGGTGGTGGCCAAGTGCCCGTAGAGTGGGCGGGTCAGTAGATCTTCGTAACCGGCCGGAATCGCAGCCATTCTCGAATTCCCTTCTGTTGGTGATCGGCCAGTGCAACGCCGACGAACGTCATCCTGTTTCTTGGGTGCAGCCGATACCGTGAGCGCGTGACCACAGTGCCGCGCGCCGGCCCGTGGACACCGAGGGTCGCGGTGGCGCTGGCCGTGCTCGCCGCCGCCGCGTTCGTCTACGTCACCGCCGAGATCATGCCGGTCGGTGCGCTGTCGGCCATCGCCCGCGACCTGCACGTCAGCGAAGCCATGGTCGGCACCCTGCTGGCCAGCTATGCGTTGGTGGCGGCGGTGGCGACGATGCCGTTGGTGCGCTGGACGGCCACCTGGCCGCGGCGGCGCACCCTGCTCTGGACGCTGGCCTGCCTGTCGGTGTCGCAACTGATCTCCGCGCTGGCCCCGACCTTCGAGGTGCTGGCCATCGGCCGGGTGCTGTGCGCGGTCACCCACGGCCTGATGTGGTCGGTGATCGCCCCGATCGGCGCGCGCCTGGTGCCGCCCAGTTATGCCGGCCGGGCCACCATGGCCGTCTACGTCGGCACCGGGCTGGCCCTGGTTGTCGGCAGCCCGCTGACCGCGGCGATGAGCGAGCTGTGGGGCTGGCGGCCAGCGGTCGGCGCCATCACCGTCGCCTCGCTGGTGGTGCTGGTGGCCGCGCGCGTCGCGCTGCCCGCGATGCCGATGGCCGGCACGGTCGCCGGGGTGCGGCCGCCCCGAGGCGGCCACCACCGTAACCGGCCGCTGCTGGTGCTGTGTGCGCTGACGCTGGTGGGAGTCACCGCACACTTCATCTCCTACACCTTCATCATGGTGATCATCCGCGATGTCGTCGGCGTGCGCGGGGCGCATCAGGCGTGGCTGCTCGCCGCGTACGGCGTGGCCGGGCTGACCGGCATGGCGTTGTTGGCCCGGCCGGGGGACCGGAGACCGAAGGCCGCCGTCGTGGGATGCCTGGCGGGCTCGGCGCTGGCCTTCGCGACGCTGGCGACGCTCGGCTTCGCCGACTGGCACGTGGTTGCCGCGTCGCTGCTCGGGGCGGCGGCGATCGTGCTGTGGGGAGCGACGGCCAACGCGATGGCGCCGATGCTGCAGGCGGCCGCGATGCGGCACTCACCGGAAGATCCCGACGGTGCCTCGGGACTGTATGTGGCGATGTTCCAGGTCGGGATCATGGCCGGCTCGTTGACCGGGGGTGTGCTCTACCAGCACGCCGGGGTGGCGGCCATGATCACCGCATCGGCGGTACTGATGCTGGCCGCCCTGGTCTGCGTGCTGTTCAGCCGAGGCTTGTTCGCGATGCACCCGGCTGCCAGCGAAAAGTAACGCTTGTCACCCTCGAGGCGACTATCTGCACAGGTCAGGGCGGTACGAACGCCCGAGGTCGGGTTCGCTAGCGAATCGCGTCGGAAAGCACACCCAGCCTGCTGTGTAACACTGGGTTGAGTCGGTATCGAGGGAGTTTTGGTTATGAAGCTGCAGGTGAGGGGGGCGATCGCCGCCACGTTATGCGTGGTCGGAGTGGCCGCCGGAATCAGTATCGGCAGCGGATCAGCGCTGGCCGATCCAGACCAAGCTCCTGCCGACCCCGGCATCGTGGACGTGCCGCCTGCACAGGTGCCGGCGCCCCCGCCGGACCCGTTTGCGCCGCCGCCGGCTGACCCGGCCGCGTTCCCGCCGCCGGCACCGGACCCGTTGGCCCCGCCGCCGGCCGACCCGCTGGCCGCTCAGCAGGCGGCCGCCGCGGCCGCTGGTCCGGTCAAGGGCCAGAACCCGTTGCCCTACACCGGTGACCCGGTGTTCGCGCCGCCGTCATTCAATCCGGTCAACGGGTCGATGGTCGGGGTGGCCAAGCCGATCATCATCAACTTCGCGCGGCCGATCGCCAACCGAGGGTTGGCCGAGCAGGCGATCCACATCTCGTCGGTGCCGCCGGTTCCCGGCGCGTTCTACTGGCTGACCGATTCTCAGGTGCGGTGGCGGCCCTACGCGTTCTGGCCGGCCGGCACGGTCGTCAACATCGACGCCAGCGGCGCGAAGTCCAGCTTCCGCGTTGGCGACGCCATAGTGGCCACCGCCGACAATGCGACCCATCAGATGACGATCACCCGCAACGGCAAGCTCGAGCAGACCTTCCCGATGTCGATGGGCAAGCCGGGTCACGACACCGCGAACGGCACCTACTACGTGCTGGAGAAGTTCCCGGACATCGTGATGGACTCGGCGACCTACGGCGTGCCGAGCACATCGGCGGACGGCTACAAGGTTCACGTCAAGCTCGCTGTGCGGATCGACAACCAAGGCAACTTCGTGCACAGCGCGCCGTGGTCGGTCGGAGACCAGGGCAAGCGCAATGTGAGCCACGGCTGCATCAACCTCAGCCAGGCGAATGCGCAGTGGTTCTACGACAACTTCGGTAGCGGTGACCCGATCATCGTGAAGAACTCGGTCGGTACGTACAACAAGCCCGACGGCGCCGACGACTGGCAGTGGCAGCTGTCTTAAGGCCGGGTCGGGGCTCAAGAGGCTCAAAGGTTAAGCACAGCAACGGCCCCCACAATGGGGTACGTGCCGCCAACTCCGTCGCCCGCACCGTCGCCGGCGCAACCGTCACCGCTGCCACAGCTGCCCGCCACCAATCTCCACCAATACGCGCACGGAGTCTCACTGCTCGGCGGCTGGCTGCCGCTGACCATCGAGATCGTCGCTGTCATCACGCTGATCGTCGCGATCGGATGGCGCAGGACCCGGCGGTGGTGGATGGTGTGGCTGCCGGTCTGCGTCGTGATCGGCGTGCTCGGCGCGTTCGCCGCACGTACCTACGTCGACTCAGAAGGGCTGGCGTCGGATCCGGCGCCCTTCTATTTGTGGGTCTGGATCGGGGTTTTCGCCACCGGAGTCGCCGTCGCGATACTGGGCTGGCGCGGGAATTCTTGGTGGCGACGAGGTGTCGCGGTGTTGGCGATTCCGTTGACATTGATGACGGCGCTGCTCGCGCTCAACAAGTGGGTCGGCTACTACCCGAGCGTGCAGGCCGCGTGGGGGGCGCTGACGGCCGGGCCGCTACCGAACCAGATCGACGCCGCCGACCTGCCCGGCCTGCGGAACACCGTGCAGACCACCGGAAAGCTGGTCGAGGTCGACATCGGTTCGGACGCAAGCGGATTCAAGCATCGCAGCGAATACGTCTACCTGCCGCCTGCCTGGTTCGCCGGACCCACCCCGCCGCGGCTGCCTGTCATCATGATGGTCGCCGGTGAGTTCAACACCCCGGCGGACTGGATGCGCAGCGGCAATGTGATGCCCGTCATCGACGGCCACGCGCAGAGCCACGGCGGCATGGCGCCGATCTTCGTCTTCGTCGACTCCGGGGGCAGCTTCAACAACGACACCGAATGCGTCAACGGTCCCCGTGGTGACTCCGCCGACCATCTCACCAAGGACGTCCGGCCTTATGTCGTAGACCATTTCGGCGCATCCGACCAAGCCGCCAACTGGGCCGTGGTCGGCTGGTCGATGGGCGGCACCTGCGCTGTCGACCTGACCGTGATGCATCCGGACCTGTTCAGCACCTTCGAGGACATCGCGGGCGATCACGGGCCGACCGCGGGCACCAAGGACCAGACGATCAGTCGGCTCTACGGCGGCAATGCCGCGGCCTGGGACCAGTTCGACCCGCGCACGGTGATGCTCAAGCACGGGCCGTATCAGGACGTCGCCGGCTGGTTCGAGGACACCGTCACCCCCACCAACACCACATCGCCCTACGGCAACGGCGGCGGGAAACGGCCACAATCCGATGCGCCGTCCGGTTTTGGCGGGCACGACGAGTTCCGTGACTCCGACGAGGCCGGCGCGGCCGACGATCTGTGCACGACGGCCAAGACCGTCGGCATCTCCTGCTCGGTGCATCGCATCATCAGCTTCCACACCTGGCAGTTCGCCGAGCGGGCGTTCTCAGATGCGTTGCCGTGGTTGGCTGCCCAGATCAAGACGCCTGGCGCGACGGACTCGCCCGCCTGAGACCGGCTGCGCCCACCCCGGCGGCGGCCAGGCAGGCCAGCGCCACGATCGCGGCGAACCACGGAAACACCTGCGCCAGGGGCCATTGCGTGGCGGCCCAGCCCGCCGCGATCGTCGGCAGTGCCATCGCCGTGTAGGCCAAGAGGTAGAACGCCGACATCGTCTCACCGCGCTTGTCGGCGGGCACCACGTCGGACAGGTGGCGCAGTGAGCCGCCGAAGCCGAGCCCGAACGTCGCGCCGAGCAGCGCGGCCGCTGCGAAGACCAACGGCCAGCGGTGGGTGAGCAGGACCGGCACCGTCAGCAGCAGCGCGGCGGCCATGCCGACGTCGCCGATCACCGCCGAGAGCCGAGCGGGCACCCGAGTGGCCACCAATTGCGCCATCGCCGCCGAGAACGCCGTCACCCCGACGACCCCGCCGCCGAACACCAGGTTGTGCACGTTGGTCTGCTGGGCCGCCAGCGACGGATACAGCGACAGCAGCACTCCCAGCACCGACCACGATGCCATCGCGCCCAGCGCCGCGAACCAGAAGTCGTCCCGAATCTCCTGCGGCACAGCGGGTTTGCTGATACGGATGCGGCCACCGGTTCGGCCGCTGTGGGTTTCCCGCAGGGCCACCACACCGACGCCGACCACCGCGCACACCACCGCGACCACCGCGTACGGGGTGCGCAGCGGGTGGGCGACGTACTGGGCCAGCACCGAGGAGCCGACGATCGCGACGGTCATGCCGATGTTGAAGCTCACGCCGCTGAGCTGACCCGAGCGCACACCGTGGTGCGGCCGCAGGTCCAGAAGCGCGGCGGCCGCGGCAACCACGATCGAGCCGACGGCCGCGCCGTGGATCGTGCGGGCCAGCAGCAGCATCTCGATGCTGTCGGCGATCAGGAAGATGCCAAGGCCGGCGATCAGCGCGATCAGTGCGACGAGCAATACGGGCTTGCGGCCAACGACGTCGGAAATCCGGCCGGACACCAACACCGCGGCCAGCGCGGCGAACGCGTACACCGCGAAGACGACCGTGGTGGCCAGCGGGGTGAGGTGCCAGTTCGACTCGTAGATGCCATACAGCGGCGCCGGAAGTCCGGAGACCCCCAGTGCGACGCCACTGAGCACGAGCAACAGCGGGTACGCCCAGCGCTGAGTGGTGACCTGGCTGTGCTGGCCCTCGTCGAGGCACGCCATGGACACTCCTGGGTATGTTTGATGGCTGTCGAACTTGCTTGAGCGTACGCTAGGTTTGATACTGATCAAACTTTGCAGGTCGTGATGCGGAACACAGGAGACAACCATGGTTGAGGCGGCGGCATTCCAGGCCGACACCTATCCGGTTCATCCGGTCGCGCCGCTGCACCAGGTGCTCGCCGCACTTCAGGACCCCGCGCGTCTGGAGATGGTTCGGCGGCTACGCAATGCCGACGGGCCGCTGCAGTGCAGCGCGCTCTACGACGGCATCAACAAGTCCACGGCGACGCACCACTTCAAGATCCTGCGAGAGGCCGGCCTGATCGAGCGGCTGGTGCTCGGCGGCCTCACCCACCAGCGGCTGCGGGCCGACGAAGTCGACGACGCGTTGCCGGGACTGCTGGAATCGGTGGTCGACGGCGCCAACCGGGAAGCCGCTACCCGCTGATCTACCAGCTGCCGCGGTGGACCACGTCGTCGAACGGGCGCCGGCTCGGCTTGCGAATTGGCGTGAGCGGGCGGTCTGCGGGATAGCCGAGCCCGAGCAGATAGGCGACGAGGTGATCGGCGGGAACGCCGAGGATGGCCCGCGCTTTGTCTTGATCGCCGATAGCCGAGTGGCCGGTGCCGATCCCGAGCTCGGTGGCCGCGATCGCCATTGCCATCGTGGCCTGCCCCAGGTCGTACTGGTCGAGCAGCTTGGTGCGCTCATCCGGCGGCTCGGGGATCACCAGGGCGATCGCCGCCTGTGCCGCCGCGATGTGGCCGGCTCCCATCCACACCGTTGAAAGCTCTTGCAGTGCAGCGCGATCGGTGACGATGACGAAATCCCAATGCTGGTTGTTGCGGGCCGATGGGGAGCGCCAGCCGGCCTCGAGGATCCGGTCGATATCGGCCGAGGGGATCGGTGTTGTGGTGTAACTGCGTACGTTGCGCCGCGCCCGGATGGCGTCCCAGGCGTCCACGATCGTCAGCTCCAGATCCGGACGCGCCGCTCGGGCTCCAGGTACAGCTCGTCGTCGGTGCTGACCTCGAACGCGTCGTAGAAGGCGTCCATGTTGCGGATCACGCCGTTGCAGCGGAACTCCGGCGGTGAGTGCGGATCGGTAGCGAGGCGCCGAATGGCCTCGGCCTCACGGGATTTGGTGCGCCACACCTGGGCCCAGCCAAAGAACACCCGCTGCTGGCCGGTCAGCCCGTCGATCACAGGGGCTTCCTTGCCGCCCAGCGACAGCTCGTAGGCCAGCAGGGCGATCGACAGCCCGCCCAGGTCGCCGATGTTCTCCCCGACGGTGAACGCGCCGTTGACGTGATGCGACGGCTCGAGCCCGCGTGGCACGAACGCCTCGTACTGCTCGATGAGTTGGCCGGTGCGCGTGCCGAACTCGGCGCGGTCCTCGTCGGTCCACCAGTCGACAAGGTTACCGTCGCCGTCGTACTTGGCGCCCTGGTCGTCGAATCCGTGGCCGATCTCGTGACCGATCACCGCGCCGATCCCGCCGTAGTTCGCCGCGTCGTCGGCCCCGGCGTCGAAGAACGGTGGCTGCAGGATCGCGGCAGGGAACACGATCTCGTTCATGCCCGGGTTGTAGTAGGCGTTGACCGTCTGCGGTGTCATGAACCACTCGTCACGGTCGACCGGGCCACCCAGCTTGGCCAGCTCGCGATCATGGGCCACCTCATTACCGCGAATGACGTTGCCGTACAGGTCATTGCGATCGATCACTAGCGTGGAGTAGTCCCGCCACTTGGCGGGGTAGCCGATCTTGGCGGTGAACTTGTCCAGTTTGGCCAGTGCGCGCTGGCGGGTGGCCGGGGTCATCCACTCCAGGTCGTTGATGCTGACCCGGTAGGCCTCTCGCAGGTTGTCGACGAGAATATCCATGCGCGCCTTGGCATCCGGCGGGAAGTGTCGTTCGACATACAGTCGACCGACCGCGTCGCCCATCAGGCTTTCCACCAGCGACACCGCCCGCTTCCAGCGGTCGCGGATCTGCTCGGTGCCCGACAGAGTGCGGCCGTAGAAGTCGAAATTCGCTTCGACCACGGCGTCGGTCAGATATGCGGCCCGGGCGTTGATCAGCCGCCAGCGCGCCCAGTCCTGCCAGTCGGCGAAGTCGTGGCTCGACCACAGTTCGGCGAAGGCCGTCAGGTAATCAGGCTGGCGCACAACCAGTTCGGCAACCACATCCGTGGTCGTGCCCTGTGCGGTGATCCAGCCCGCCCAGTCGAAGCCTGGCGCCTCGGCCGACAGATCGGTGAACGCACGCAGGTTGTAGGTCAGGTCGGCGTCGCGGCGCTTGACCACATCCCAATGCGCCGCAGCCAGTTTGGTCTCCAGTGCCACGATCCGCGCGGCCCGCTCGGAGTGGTCATCGGCCGTACCGCCCAGCACCAGGGCGAACATCGTCGCGATGTGTGCCGGGTAGGCACCCAGGATCGAGGCATGCTGTTCGTCGCGGTAGTACGACTCGTCGGGCAGGCCCAGCCCCGACTGGCTGGCGTGCAACAGGTAGCGCGTGGAGTTCTTCGAATCGGTGTCGATGTAGAGCCCGACCCCACCGCCGACGCCGGTGCGCTGCAGCGAGCCGATCGCCGCGGCCAGCGCCGCCGGATCTGCCGCGCCATCGATGGCCGCCAGCTCGTCGAGCAGCGGCTGTACACCGCGGCGCTCGACGGCGTCGGAGTCCAGGAAGCTGTTGTAGAGATCGCCGATGCGCTGGGCGTCGGTGCCCGGCTGGCCGCTGTCGCCCCCCGAGTCGCTGCGCTCCTGCCCGCCGGCTGCCTGGGTAATCAGCTCGCGCACCTGCTCCTCGGCCCGGTCGTACAGCGTGCGAAACGCGCCGTCGGTGGCCCGGTCACCGGGGATGGTGTATTCGGCCAGCCAGCGTCCGTTGACGTGGCCGAACAGGTCATCTTGCGGGCGAACCTCGGCCTCGACGTGGGACAGGTCGATACCCGAGCGCAGTGTTTCTACCGTCACCCAACCATCCTTACCAGAGGTCAGACCGCGGCGTCTGGCCCCAGGGCGGCCCGGTAGCCTCCCCTTCATGCCCGCGGCCGACGACGACCAGGACAAGCAGGAGGCGCCCGGCCGGGTGTTCTCCACCTATGGCATGGCCTCGACGGTGCTTGGCGTGGTGGCCGTGGCCGCGCTCGTGCTGGGGACGTTGATCTGGTCGGGCCACCGCAACGCCACCGACGAGCGCGCCTATCAGACCCGGGTGATGGCCGCGGCCGCGGACTGGACCGGGGTGTTGATCAATATGAACGTCGACAATGTCGACGCCAGCCTCCAGAAGTTGCACGACGGCACCGTCGGGCAGCTCAACTCCGACTTCGAGGCCGCGATCACGCCCTACCGCGAGGTGGTCCGGACGCTGAAGGCGCGCACCACCGGGCAGATCGACTCGGTGTCGTTCGAATTGGTGCACCACGATCTCGACGTGCAGCCGGGCCAGCGCCCCTCGACGCTGCCACCGGAGCTGGCCCAACGCACCGACAGCGTGCTGGTCGTCGCCACCTCGGTCAGCGAGAACGCCGGCGACAAGCCGGCCACCGTGCGCTGGAACCTGCGCCTCGGGATCTCCGACGTGGACGGCAAGCTGATGATCTCGCGGCTGGAGTCGCTGCGATGAGGAACCTGGCTCGCGTGCTGGCCTTCGATGTCGCCGCCCCGGTCGCCGCCGTCGCGGCACTGCTGGCCATTGGTGTGGTGCTCGGCTGGCCGCTGTGGTGGGTGTCGGCGTGCTCGGTGCTGTGCCTGCTGATCGTCCAGGGCGTCATCGTCAATGTCGTTCTGTACCGGCGTGATTCGGTGACCGTCGGCACCGACGACGAAGGCCCCGGGCTGCGGCTGGCGGTCGTCGGTCTGGCCACCGTCGCTGTGGTGGCAGCGGTCGTTGTCGGCTACACCCGGTGGACGCTGCCTGATGAGGACTTCACCCGCGACTCCGCCGACGTGGTGCGCATCGCCACCGCCGTCTCCGAGGCCACCGCCACCTTCAGCCCGGCCGACCCCACGTCGTCGATCGACCGGGCCGCCTCCTTCATGGCGCCCGAGCGGGCGGACGCGTTCAAGGGCGAATTCGGCAAGGCAACTTCAGATTTGGCCAAGAAGAACATCTCGGCATCGGCGCAGACGATCTCGGCGGGCCTGGAGGCGTTGGGCCCCGCGGCGGCCAGCGTCGCGGTGGTGATGCGGGGAACCCAGAGCCAGCCGGGTCAGCAGCCGAGCACCGCCGCGCTGGCACTGCGCGTCGGGCTGGCCAAGCAGGACGGCCGGTGGGTCGTCCTCGACATCACGCCGATCAACGCCCGATGAGCCGGGCGTAGTCGACCTTCAGGCACCGGTCCATCACCACGCGCAGGCCGGCGGCCTGCGCCTGCTCGCCGACTTCCTCGTGCCACAAACCCTGTTGCAGCCACAGGTATTTGGGCCGCGGGTTCAGGGCGAGGACTTCGGTGAGCACCGCGGGCAGGTCGTCGTAACGGCGGAACACGTCGACCATGTCCGGCACCACGGGCAGGTCGGCCAGCGATGGGTAGACCGGCTTTCCGTCGAGCTCACTGATGTTCGGATTCACCGGGTACAGCTCGAAATCGCTGAACCTGGCTAGATACTGGTACACCTCGTTGCTGGGCCGGGCCGGATTGTCCGATACACCGACGACCGCAACCGTGCGAGTGTCGCGCAGAATCTGTTGCAGCTCAGTCGAATCCTGGCCCATCGCCAAGGGCTATTCTCCGCCGGACGCACGCTGGGCGCGCATCTTGGCGAACCGATCGGAAAGCCTGCGCATGCGGATCATCAGCGAGGCAGGCGGGCTGACCGTCGCGTCGAGGTAGGTGGACAAATCGGCCTGGGCCACCCCGATCCGGGAGGAGAACTCCTGCACCGTCAGACCGGACCGGTCGAGCAGCAGTCGGACGTGGCGGGCCGCTTCGGCGCGCTCGTTGGCTTCCAGATGGTTGCGCGCCCGGATCAGCACCTCGGACAGCGCTTTGGAGATGCCGTAGGGCCGCGAGTGCTCCAGCACTTCCTCGACCTGTCGGGCGGTACGGCCGTAGGGATCACGCTTGATCGCGACGACGATGCGCTGCCAGACGGTGATGTCTCCGGTTTCCAGCGCGTCGCGGATCAAGGCTGTCGGCCAGAACTCGACAGGGCGGCCGTCGGCGAAGGGCTGCGTGGACGGTGCGGGTATGGCATCGCGATCCGCTGCCACCGTCACCTCGCCTCCTCCAGGATCGCCACCGCCACCGCAAGGCAACGCTGCCTGATCCGCTCCCATTCGGCTGCCCCCTCCGGACCAGCCCACCGTTCGTCGTCGACGACGTCGGACGGGTTGGGATCGGCGAGCCGACGTACCAACTGGGTTGTCACCCATTGTCGCTTAGATTGTCCAGAACAGTAATACCGGTCCATGCCGCCGAGTACCACTGCAGCGGCCTCGGTATCCATCACACCGACCAGGTCGGCGAACTCTGCGAAGTCCGATCGGCTGTTGCGGCACATCACCAGGTAGGCCTGCATCCGCAGGGTCTCGGCGCAGGTCGGGATCTGCAGCCGGTCACCGGTGGGCAACTGCACGTTGGTGGTCTCCACCGGGCTGAGCCGCTCGACACCGCCCTGGGCGGTATCGGCACCGGTTTCCAGGGCGTCCAGCGCGATCGCGAGGCGACCGCGCCACATCGTGACCGGGTGCACCGGCCGGGCCGCCGCCATCCGCGCGGTGCGATAGCCCCTGATCAATTTGACGGTCGCGGTGCTACCCGCGCCGACCCGCATGGGTAGCGCCCTGGCGTCGTCGCTGCCCTTGACCTTGCCGGCGAGCTCGCTGCAGCCGCTGAACGCCAGCGGGTCGGCCACGCTGACCGCATCCGGCGCCAAGTTCTTCAGCCGGGCCGCACCCTTGACCACCATCCGCAGATCGGCGCTCGGCGGCACCAGCGCGGAGATGTCATCGGGGATGACGACCAGGTCGCCGAGGTCGACCTTGGGCAGCGGCTTCTCGAAGTCCACCGACGGCAGGATGCGGGCCAGCCAGGCGGGCAGCCACCAGTTCCACTGGTCGAACATCGCCATCAACGCCGGCACCAGGACCAGCCGAACGATGGTGGCGTCCACGGCGATTGCCACCGCGCACGCCACGCCCAGTTCGGCGACCAGTGGCATACCCGCGAACGCGAACCCGGTGAACACCGCGATCATGATCAGCGCGGCGCTGGTGATCGTGCGGGCGCTGGTCGACACCCCGTAGGCGACAGCGTCTCGGGTGTCGCCCGCCTGCAGGTAGCGCTCCCGGATCCGGGTGAGCAGGAAGATCTCGTAGTCCATCGACAGACCGAACGTCATCGCCAGCACCAGCGGCGGGATCGTGCTGTCGATCGAGGTGATCTTCTCGAAGCCCAGCCCCTCCAGCCAGCCCCATTGGAAGACCATCACCAGGCTGCCGTAGGCGGCCGCGACGGACAGCACCGTCATCAGCACGCCCTTGAACGCCAGGAACACCGACCGCACCGAGATCAGCAGCATCACGAACGCGATCAGCGCGACGAACACGAACACCAGCGGCTGGGTCTGCGACACCCGGTCGTCGAAGTCCTTGATCAGTGCGGTGGGGCCACCGACGTCAACCTGCGCGCCCGCCGCGGCGGGCAGCGCACGCAGGTGTGCGCGCATCCAGTCGATGGAGTTGCGCGCGCCGATGTCCTCGGGATCCACCGACAGCACCGCCGAGAGCAACGCACTGCCGTTGTTGTCCGCGAACGCCGGTGGGGTGACCGAGACGACGTCGGGGGCCTTGGCCATCTCGGTGCTGATCGCCTCGATCGCGGCGGCGTTCTTGGCATCGGATGCGCCACCCTCAGGGAATGTGACGAGCACCCGCACCGGCCCCAGCGCACCGGGGCCGAGCGCTTCGGCGGCCGCGGCCACGCCGCCGCGGATTTCGTGGGAGGACTTGAATTGGCGCTGCATGCTGTTGCCCAGCACCATCGAGAACGCCGGTGCGGCCATCAGCAACAGAACCAGTGTCGCCGCGATCGCCGACAGCCACGGTCTGCGCATGACCTCGCTGACCCAGCGAGTCCAGAACCGCGACTGGGTCGCCTCGGCGCGCCGAGACCATTGCAACAGCGCTGAGCGTTTGGCCACCGACCTCCCGAAGGTGGCCAGTACGGCTGGAGTCAGCGTGGTCGACGTCAGTACCGCGATGGCCACCGCCAGGATCGCGCCGGTGGCCATCGAGCGCAGCACGGGTGTGTTGATCAGGTAGATGCCGGTCAGCGAGGCGATCACCGTCAGACCCGACAACAGCACCGCCAGTCCCGAGGTGGCCATCGCCGCGTCGGCCGCCTGTTGCGGATCGCGGCCGGCGCGCAGCTCTTCTCGGAAGCGCATCAAGATGAACAGCGAGTAGTCGACGGCCAGTGCGATACCGAACATCGACACCGTCGACGTCACGAACACCGACATGGTGGTGACGGTGGACAACAGATAGACCACGCCCATCGTCACGACGACGGTGCACAGCGCGAGGGCCAGCGGTACCGCGGCAGCGGCCAGGGAGCCGAACACCGCGAGCAAGACAATCAGGACGATCGGAAGGTTCCAGCGCTCAGCCTCGGCGATGTCGTGCTTGGTACTGGTCTGGGCGGCGGCGCCGAGTGCGCCCTGGCCGATGACGTACAGCCGCACCCGGCCGTCCTGGATCTGTCCGGGCTGATCGCCGGTGACGCCGATCTTCTGGCGCAGCTGGCGCGCGACGTCGACGGCGCCGGTGTTGTGGAAGTCCAGTCGCAGCGACACCACATAGGGCCGATCCGGTGCGGGCGCGGGCTGGGCGGGGTTGGGCACCACGACGACGCTCGGGGTCTGCTTTGCCACCCGCTCCAATTCGGCGACGGCGGCGTTCATATCGTCGTAGCTGGCGTCGGCGCGGGGCGCTGCGACGAGGGCGAGTGGGGAGGCACCTTGCTCGGGGAAGTGGTCCTCGAGTTGGTACTGCACATGCAGCGACTGGGACCCGGCGACGTCGAAGCCACCACCGGTCAGGTTGTTCGACTCGGTGAGGGCCAGATAGACGGCCGGTACGAGGGCCAGCAACCAGCACGAGAACACCAGCCAGCGGAATCTGCGCAGGTTGCTGCTGAGGCGCATCATGAACTGCTGGATGTTTATCTCCCCGCATTCTCCCCGGGTTGCGTGGCTGAGAGCGTACCTCAGCTAGCTGTGCGGTGACCTGTCGTGAGCGACGGTCTTAGCTGGATTGAGACCTACTGATGGGGTCCTCGTTACCGACACTCGAGTGGCAGCGACGCCACGGTCGATGGCACGATGTGCTCCGAGGTGTTTACCGGGTCGGGGAGCGTGGCCGGATCGCAGCGTTGCTGCGGCGCGGCGTGATTTCAGCGAACCCGAGGAGTCCCGATGTCTGCGTCCACCCCCTCGACGACCGCGGTCCTGCGCCGCGGCCTGTATGCGGTCCTGGCCGCAACGGCGGCCGGAGGTGCGGCCGCGCTCGCACTGCCGTCGTCCGCCGCGACTGCCGCCACGGATCCCTGCGCCGCCAGCTCGATCGCCAAGACCGTCGGCACCGTCGCTACCAACACCGGGACCTACCTGGACAGCCACCCGCAGACCAACCAGGCGCTGACGACAATCTCCCAGCAGCAGGCGGGACCACAAACCCTGGCGGCGCTGAAGGGTTACTTCGATGCCAATCCCGATGCGGCCAAGGACCTGCAAACCATCCAGCAGCCGCTGACAAGCCTGTCGACCCAGTGCAAGTTGCCGGTGAGCCTGCCGCAGCTGCTCGGCCTGCTGCAGTCAACGCAGACGGGAGGCCTGCCGGCTCAACAGGTTGCCGGCACCCAGGTCCCGCTCGGCGGCGGGCCGCTGCCGGGGCCGGCCACCTTCAATACCCGCTGATCGACGCGGCCCGCGGCCCTGCAGAAGGGGCCTGACCAGCCGGATCGGAACATTCTCACGATTGGTTAAGCTCAAGGCGCGAAAGTCTGCAGCAATTCTGCTTAGCTTTCTTCTGTCAGTAGCGGTTACTGGCATCGCTTCTCCCTACGCTTAAGGAGTCCGAGCATGTTGGTTAATGCCCGTCTGGCCCGTCGCGCGGTCGTCGGAGTGATCGGGACGGGCGCTGTCGCCGGCGCGATCCTGGTTGGCGCCCCGTCCGCGCTCGCCGATCCGCCGCCGAACTGCACCGCCGCCGACCTCGCCGGGGTCGCCGCCGGTGTGTCCGCTGCGACGTCGGCCTACCTGTTCACCCACCCGGACGTCAACGCGTTCTTCACCGGTCTGGAGGGTGCGCCGCGCGACACCATCCGCTCCGAGGTGAAGCAGTACCTGGACTACAACCCGACGGTGAAGGCTGAGCTGCAGGGCATCCGCCAGCCGTTGGTTGATCTCAAGAACCGCTGTGGCAGTGCCCCAGACGTTCCTGTCTCCTAACCCGCAGTGCGGGTAGGACAGCAGCCCGCGCAGGAAGGCGCCGGCCGCACCGTCCTGATGGTCGATGACGACCCGGACGTCCGAACCTCGGTCGCACGTGGTTTGCGGCACTCGGGGTTCGATGTCCGGGTCGCGGCGACTGGCAAGGAAGCGTTGCGGCTCTTGGCGAATGAGAATCACGACGCCTTGGTGCTCGACGTCCAGATGCCCGAGCTCGACGGTGTGGCGGTGGTGACCGCTTTGCGCGCGCTGGGGAATGACATCCCCATTTGTGTGCTTTCGGCGCGCGACACCGTCAATGACCGCATCGCCGGTCTGGAGGCCGGCGCCGACGACTATCTGACCAAGCCCTTCGACCTGGGCGAGTTGGTGGCGCGACTGCACGCGCTGCTGCGCCGCGCGGCCAGCTCGCACGAGGGCTCGGACGCCGTCACCATCGGACCGCTGACGATCGACACCGCCCGGCGGCTGGTGTTCGTCAACGGCGACCGGGTGGAGCTCACCAAGCGCGAGTTCGACCTGCTGGCGGTGCTGGCCGAAAACTCCGGTGTGGTGCTGTCGCGGCAGCGACTCCTGGAGTTGGTGTGGGGCTACGACTTTGAGGTCGACACCAACGTCGCCGACGTGTTCATCAGTTACCTGCGCCGCAAGCTGGAACGCGAGGGCGTGCCGCGGGTGATCCACACCGTGCGCGGAATCGGGTACGTGCTCCGGTCGGAGCCGTGACCGGGCCGGTGAATTGGTCGGGCCGCAGCCTTTCCCTGCGCGTCCGAGTGGCCCTTGCCGCCGCCCTGGCTGCCGCTCTCGTCGTCGCCCTGCTGGCCACACTGACGTGGACTGTGTTGGCCAACAACGACAATGCGCAGCTGGATCGGCGGCTGGACTCGATCGTCGACGCCAGCATGTTTCCCGAGCAGCTGCGCGATCCCAGCCGGGTGCTGACCACCGGACGGTCGCGGTCCACCGGCCAGGTGGTTTTCCAGCGTGGCTTCCAGTTGCCGCCGCTACCACCGGGAACCGCGACGGTCACCGTCAACAGCGTGGACTACCGGGTGCGGACGGTGAACGTCGAACAGTCCGGCGGCATCCTGGTCTCGATCGGGATCCGTGCCGACAGCATTCTGTTGAGCCGTGCGCGGATTCCGCTGTACGTGTTGATCGTGTGCCTTGCCGTCATGGTGGCGGCCGCCCTGGGCTGGATACTGGCCGGGCCGGCGATCCGGCCGCTGCTGCGGCTCACCGAACAGACCCGGCGCCTCGGCAAGGGCAGTGACCGGTTGGAGCCGGTGCACGGCGCGGCCGAGGCCGAGGATCTGTCCGAGGCGATGGTCGCGATGCTGCACCGCCTGGCCGAAGCCCAACTGGCGACCACGAATTCGCTTCAGGCCGCGCAGGATTTCGCCGCCAACGCCGCCCACGAACTGCGCACGCCGCTGACGGCGATGCGTGCCGATCTGGACACCCTGCGCATCCACGACCTGCCGCCCGAGGAGCGCGAAGAGGTGGTCGGCGACCTGGCCCGGGCGCAACGCCGCGTCGAGGCGATCATCACCGCACTCGGCCAGCTGGCCTCCGGGCAGCTGGCCCGCGCCGAGGACCGCGAGCCGATCGACGTCGCCGAGATGCTCGACAGGGTGGCCAGGGAGAACGTCCGCTCCGGTGCGGTCGAGATCATCGTGGAGGCCGACGAGGCAGGCACGGTGTGGGGCTGGCCGGCCGGTCTGCGGCTCGCGGTGGACAACCTGGTTCGCAACGCGATCACCCATGGTGAGGCCACCCGCATCGTCCTGCGCGCTCGTCGCTACGAGTGGCTGCTGGCGATCACCGTCGACGACAACGGTCGGGGGCTTCCCGCCGAAGAGCACCAAAAAGTGTTGGGGCGCTTCGCCCGTGGCAGTACCGCGACGGCCGGGGGATCGGGTCTGGGGCTGGCGCTGGTGGCTCAGCAGGCAGCGCTGCACGGCGGCACCATCGAACTCTCGGACGGTCCGCTCGGCGGGTTGCGTGCGGTCCTGACGGTGTCGACCTACCCCGAGCCTGTCTTGCCGACCGGACAGGCCTAACCACTGCGCTTGCGCACCAGCGCGGCGACCCCTCGCCAGCCCAACAGCAGCAGGGCGGTCACCACCGACGCGACGATGATGAAACTGGTCGCGACTCCTTGAGAACTGGCTTTGCGCAACAACATTCCGACGACGACGGTGGCCAGCCACACGATGACACCGGTGGGGACGACGGCGGTCGGTGCTCGCCAGCCGCGGGCGAGCAGCCAGCCGAGCGCCGTGCCGGACAGGAAAGGCCATGCGGTGTCGGCGATTCCGGCGAGCGTGAGTCCTTCGGCGTGGCTGCGGCGACCGAGCGCACAGAACACGAGGACGCAGACGATGTCGCCGGCCAGTGCCAGAACCACCGGACGGGTATCGGTACGAACTGCCATGGTGGGATCCAAGCACAGGTGCTTCAGTGCCGGGCGTCGTCCTCGGTACCCGGGCCCGGTGGCGGTGGCAGGGGACCCTGCAGCGCGGTGTCGGCGGGATCGTCGGCCGCTGCGCTGTGGCTCTCGGCCTCGGCTCGGGCTATCTCGTCGGCGACGGCATCGGGGTCCAGTGGTCCCTCGGTGCGGAACATGAAGAAGAACACCACCCAGCCGATTGTCGAGATGAAGATCCAGCTCACGAGGCGGTAGATCAGCATCGCCGAGATCGCGGCGGGCAGCGCCATGCCGCTGGACACCAGGCCGGGAACCAGCACGGCCTCCACCACCAGCAGGCCCCCGGGCATCAACGGGATCGACCCGACCGCGCGGGCCGCCGCGTAGGCGACGGTCAGCCCCGCCAGCGACGGCTTGCCGCCGGCGGCGTAGGCGGCGAGGGCCAGGCACGCCACATCGCAGACCCAGTTGAAGAACGACCAGCTGAACGCCACCCCGAGGGTTCGGCGGCTCAGGCTGACCGATTCGAGTTGGGCCAGGGTCTCGCGCCACTTGCGCACGCCGGTGTCGGCGGGCTTGCCGCGCACGGAATTGACCCATCCCAGCACTCTGGCGCCGATGCCGTCGATGAGTTCGGGGCGGGTGGCCACCGCCTGGGCGAGCAGCAGCAGAGCGATGAACCCGCCGAGGGTGAACAGCAGCGAGAACGGATTGTTCTTGGCGCCCAACAGGAATGCGCCGCCGAGGCCGAGCAACGCCAGGCCGACGACCTGCAGCGCCCCCGACATCACCAGCTGCCAGGACGCGACCACCGGGGAGGCGCCCCAGAGTCGCTGCTGGCGGTAGACGAAGGTGGCCGAGAGTACCGGGCCGCCGGGCATCGTGGTGCTCAGCGCATTGCCGGCGTAGAACGCGGCCTCCGAGCGCCACTGGTGCACGATGACCCCGGCCGACCGCAGGAGCGTCCGCTGAATCTGGGCGAAGCTGTGCATCGACAGCATGGCCGCGGCGATGGCGGCCAGCACCCACCAGGCGTTCGCCGTGATCAGGCTCTTCCAGGCTTTGGCCAGCTGGTCCCACACCAGGGTGGCCTCGACGGCCAGCACGATCACGGCAACGCCGAGCACCGCCCAGCGGACCCACCAATACTTCCCGCGTGCCGGGGGGTCGTGTTCCGCGCGGGCGGTGTTGACCGGCGCGTCGTAGGACACGCAGTTCAGACTAACTGTCCGGGCTGGTCTTGACGGTGTTCGGCGCGGGATGTCCGCTCCTGCCGGTTACGCTTGGCCGCATGCCGGCGACCCGAGCCTCGGACGACGAATCCGTCGACCCCCTCGTCCGCAAAGCCGCAGCGTGGTCATGGCGTCTGCTGGTGATCGCCACCGCGATCCTGGCGCTGTTGCTGATCGTGCAACGCCTCCAGGTCATCGTCGTTCCGATAGCGCTGGCGACCATGCTGGCCGCGCTGCTGTTGCCGGCCGTCGACTGGCTCGACCGCCGCGGGGCACCGCGCGGTGGCGCGGTGGCGTTGGTCATCCTCGCCGGCATCGCGTTGTTCGGCGGGATCATGACTTTCGTTGTGAGCCAATTTGTTTCGGGTCTGCCGGGGCTGGTGGAGCAAGTCACGCACAGCATCGACACCCTCCGTCGATGGCTCATCGAGGGGCCCGCGCACCTGAGTCGCGAGCAGATCGACAATGCGGGCAACACTGCGATCAAGGCGCTGCGCGACAACCAGGAGAAGCTGACCACCGGTGCGTTGTCGACGGCGGCCACTCTCACCGAGATCCTCACCGGCGCGCTGCTGGTGTTCTTCACGCTGATCTTCTTGTTGCACGGTGGCCGCAACATCTACGGGTTCGTCACCAAGATCGTCCCGTCGTCGACCCGGGAACGGGTGCGCGACGCCGGGCGCGCCGGGTTCGGCTCGCTGATCGGCTACGTGCGGGCCACCTTCCTGGTGGCGCTGGTGGACGCGGTCGGCATCGGCACGGGCCTGGCGATCATGGGCATCCCGCTGGCACTGCCGCTGGCCTCGCTGGTCTTCCTCGGCGCCTTCATCCCGCTGGTCGGTGCGATCATCACCGGATTCCTCGCCGTCGTGGTGGCGCTGTTGGCCAAGGGTGTCGTGTACGCCCTGATCACGCTGGGGCTGATCATCGCGGTGCAGCAGCTGGAGGCCCATATCCTGCAGCCGCTGGTGATGGGTCGCGCCGTGTCGATCCATCCGCTGGCGATCGTGCTGGCGATCGCCGGTGGTGGCGTGCTGGCCGGCATCGTCGGCGCCCTGCTGGCGGTGCCGTTGGTGGCCTTCCTCAACAGCTCGATCCGGGTGCTGGTGGCCGACGACCCGGCCGAAGAGGCCGCCGAACTCGAGGCGCTGGACGGCGTCGTCATCGACTCCGAACCAGATGTCGTGCCGCCCAAACGCAAGCAGGACTAGTCCAGGCGTCGATCCAGAATTGGGAGCGAAATTCCGGCCGGATCCTCGCTCTGAGTTCTGACTCGGACTAGAGGCGGCCCTCGCGGCGCAGCAGATCGGCGGCGCTGACCCCACCGCCGGTGCCACGGCGACGCTGCTCGTCGGGCTCGTCGCCCTCTTTCTTGCCGCGTGAGTTCAGCTTCTCGGTGGCCACCTCGGAGTCACCCGGTTCGGGCCGGCTGACCGGGATCGCGCGAGTCTCCTCGGCGCTGATCGACGGTGGTACCTCTTCGGTCGCGTCGGGATCGCGTGGGGCCGGGATCGCGGTGGTGGCATCCTCCGGCGGTGGCAACACCGTGGTCGGTTCGGCCGACGGCGGTGGCGGGGGAGTCGGAGCACCGGGCGTGCCGGGCGTACCCGGCTTGCCCCGCAGCTCGCCGAGCCACGACTCGATCTCCCGGTCCGGTGCCGGCGGGGCAGGCGGACGGTTCGACCGGGCCGCCGACGTCGCGGTGTTCACCGCGTTCTTGACGGCGTTCCTGGCCACCGAGAACCGGGTGGTGGGTGCGTCATTCGCGGGGACGGTCGTGTCGGCCGGTGCGTCCGGCATCCGGGCGGTACCAGCCGCCGACGGCGGATCCTGCGGCGGCGGTGTGCGGTACTCGGCGCGGCCGACCACCCGAGGCATCGCCCGGCCCTCGACGGGATGGGTCGGGTCGTGCGCCGGGCGGCGCGCCGCCGAGACGGGCGCGCCCGCGCCAACCAGTGCGGCGTCGGACTCACGCACGATCGGGCGCTTGCGCTCGTCGGGCAGGTGGATCTCGCCGAGGCCGAGCTTGACCTGTAGCCGCTTCATCCAGCGCGGTGCCCACCAGCAGTCGTCACCCAGCAGCTTCATGACAGCGGGCACCAGGAACATTCGGATGATCGTCGCGTCCAAGACCAGCGCGGTGATCAGGCCGAACGCCAGATACTTCATCATCACCAGATCGGAGAAGGCGAAGGCGCCGGCCACCACGATCAGGACCAACGCGGCCGCCGTGATGATGCGTCCGGTCGTTGCGGTACCGATCCGGATGGCCTCGGCGGTCGACATCCCGCGTTCCCTGGCCTCGACCATACGAGACACCAGGAACACCTCGTAGTCGGTCGACAGGCCGTAGATGACCGCGATGATGAGCCCGATCACTGGTGCGGTCAGTGGTGTCGGGGTGAAATTCAGATACTTCGACAAATGGCCGTCGACGAATATCCACGTCAGCACGCCCATGGTCGAACCGAGCGTCAGCGCGCTCATCAGCGCAGCCTTGATCGGCAGCACCAACGATCCGAAGGCCAGGAACATCAGGATCGTCGTGGTGGTGATCAAGATCAGCACCATCAATGGCCCCTTGTCGAGCAGGCTGTGGATGCTGTCCTGCTCCAGCGCCGGGGTGCCGCCTACCCAGATGGTCACGCCCTTGGGCGGTGGGATTGCGCGCAGGTCCTTGATCTTCTGGGGCGCGTCATTGCGGACCTGTAGTCCGTTCTGGATGACGGTGACATTCGGGTCTTTGGTGCCCTCGTCGGTGGCGGTGCGCGGCGTCCACTGCCCGGTGAATCCGGTGATGGCGTTGGCTTGCTGGGTGATCTGTTCGATCTGCGCCGGCGAGGCGTTCTGGATCACCAGCGTCATCTGCTCGGTGCGGAAACCGGGGAAGGTCCTGTCGAAATCCTCCTGCGCCTGGCGCACGGAATTCGTTGGGGGCAAATACTTTTCGCTGAATCCGCCGAGGGTCAACTTGCCGAGTGGGATGATCAGCAAGATCATGATGATCACGATCGGCAGCGCGAACAGAATCGGCCGCTTCATGACCATGTTGACGAGCTTGCCCCAGAATCCCTTCTCGACCTGCTCGCGAGTCTGGGTCTTCTGCAGCTTGTTGGCCAGCCACTCCAGGTACACGCGCATCGGCTTCCAGTTCCGGAAGAACGGCACCCGCAGCAGCGTGCGGACACCGAGCGCGTCGACGTTGGGACCCAGAATGCTCAGCACCGCGGGCAGAACGGTGATCGACAGGATCGCGGCCAGCATCACCGAGGCGATACCCGCGTAGGTCAACGACGTCAGGAAGCCCTGGGGGAAGAGCAGCAGGCCGGCCAGCGAGGCTGCGATCAGGACCGCGGAGAACGCCACCGTCCGGCCCGCGGTCATCACGGTGCGCCGGATCGCGGCTTCGGTGTCGTAGCCCTCGGCGAGTTCCTCTCGGAACCGGCTCACCACGAACAGGCCGTAGTCGATCGCGATACCGAGACCGATCAGGGTGACGACAGGTTGAGCGAAGAAGTGCACGGGGGCGAACAGCGAGATCAGCCGCAGGATGCCCAGCGAACCCAGGATGGACAACCCACCGACCATGGCCGGAAGGCAGGCGGCGACCACACCGCCGAAGACGAAGAACAGCACCACCGCGACCAGCGGCAGTGCCAGCACTTCGGCGCGCTGCTGATCCTTGCCGATGGTGCCGGTCAGCTCGCTGGCCACCGGCTGTAGCCCGGCCAGTTCCACCTTGCCGTCGTCCAGCTTCTGCAGGTCGGGCTGGACGATCTTGAAGTTGTTCAGGATGGTGTCGTCGTTATCGCCCTTGAGCGGCATCGTCACGAACGTGCGGGTCTTGTCGTCGGTCGCAAGCTTCTGGACGGCGGGCAGGGTCGGCGCCTTGAGGTAGCCGGCCCAGGGCAGCATCTGGTCGGGATGGTCGGCGACCACCTGATTCAGTTCGTCGACGATCCTCTTGGACCATTCCGGGTCGTCGACGGTCTTGCCCTTGGGGGCGGTGAAAACGGCGACGACGTGGCTGGACCGATCACGGCCGTAGACCTCGTCGGCCAGCACCGAAGCCTTCACCGACTGGCTGCCGTCGTCGTAGAACCCGCTCTGGGTGACGTGCTTGCCCAGGCTGATCCCGAACACGCCGGCGCCGAGGCACACCCCGACCATGACCGCGATCACGATGTATCGGAAGCGATACACAGTTCGACCCCACCAGGCGAACACGTAATCTCCTAACTAAATCTGTGGCGACCTGCGCATCGGGTTCTCCTACACGCGCGATGTCAGTAGCGAGGACAACGGCCGGAACGGTTGCAGCCACGCCCCTTGCTCTGGTAGCGAATCTAGGCCGATTCGCGGCAGCGGCTCTCGGAAAACACCAGGAATGTCCTCAAGGTCGACGAACTCCAAGGTATCCGACGCTAATGCCCAGCTGGCATGTTCGCGAAATCCGAGCACGTAGGCGGGGGTGCCCGCCTTGGCGATGTCCTCCAGCGGGGCGCGGAACGCCTGCCCGTCGGCCGACGCGACCAGCACGGCGGCCAGTCCCTCGCTGCGGCGCAGTTCGATGTGGGCCAGCATGTCGGAGTCGACGTCGCTGTCCTCGTCCACCTTCGGTTTGGCGAAGACCGCGAAGCCGACGTTGCGCAGGGCCTCCACCCAGGGGCGGACGACGTCTGCGCTGCCGGGCGCGATATTGGTGAACACGGTCGCCTCCGGTTCCACCGAGATCTCCGGGTGGCCGGCCGACAGTTCGGCGGTGCGGGTCAACAACCAGCGTCCCAGTGCGTCGAACCGCGGCCGGTGTGCGGCCGTTGGGCGACCGCCGAGGATGGAACCCAGCCCCATGTCCAGGTTGGGCGCATCCCAGACCAGAAGTACCCGCTGAACCGTCGGGCTCACCACCTGATCGTCGCCGTCAGGCAGCGCCGGGGCGGCTTCGGCGTCTTCCATCACACTCATCGTCGTCTCATCCCCGGCGTCGTTTCAACCACACGAGTTCGGTCACCGCGCTGCCTGCGTGACGGGCCTTCGTCTCGTATTTGGTGGTCGGGCGCTGCACCGAGATCGGCAGCTGATCACCGGGCTGCACGCGCTGCAGGAGCGGTTCGGCGTCGCCGGCTTCGGCGATCTGTTCGGCGTAACCCGCATGGTCGGTGGCCGCGTGCAGCACCCCGCCCGGGCGCAGCCGGTCGGCGATGAGGGCGATCGTGCTCGGCTGCAGCAGCCGGCGCTTGTGGTGGCGGGATTTGGGCCACGGATCGGGGAAGAACACCCGCGCCCCGGTCAGCTCGCCAGTGGCGAACATGTGCTCGAGCACGTCGACGGCATCCCCGCGCACCAGCCGGATATTGGTCACGCCCTCGCGGTCGACGGCGCTGAGCAGTTGTGCCAGACCGCGCCGGTAGACCTCGACGGCCACCACGTCGATGTCCGGTTCGGTCATGGACATCCCGAGGGTCGAGGTGCCGGTGCCGCAGCCGATCTCCAGGACGACGGGTGCCTGGCGGCCGAACCACGCGGTGGTGTCCAGGTGTGGGGCCGGTTCGCCGTCGACGCGCGCCTGGGTGCCCAGCTGCGGCCACAGCCGATCCCACACTTCCTGCTGGGCTTCGGTCAGCGCTGAGCGGCGCGACCGGAAGCTCGTGATCCGGGGATACGGATGCGTGGCGACGGCATCGGGCGTGGTTGACCCACCCTGGCGCTGCACATGCATCCGTCCATGGTCGCTCATCAACTCCTGCAGACCCGCACCGTGGTGCAGATTGATACCCAACAGTTGCCTACTCCTGGTAGTGGCTACCGCCACAGGCGGGCCGATGCCAGCATGTGCGGTGTGGTGAGGCTGCCTGTGCGGGTCAAAGTCGCTGGTCGCCCGGGGTGCGGCAGGCGCACAGTGACCCGAGTGTTGCGTGGGGCGGGTGTGGTGATTGCCGGTCCGTCCGAGCTCGCGGACCTCGATATCTACGTGCTGGCCGAAGCGCCGAAACCCGAGGACCGGCGTGCACTGGCGCAACCACCCCGGCCGGTCGTCGCGGTCCTCAACAAAGCGGACCTGGCCGGCTTCGGCGGCGAGGGACCGCTCGCCGCAGCCGCTGCACGCTGCCGGCGGCTGCGCGATCTCACCGGCGTCCCCTTCTACCCCCTGGCCGGGCTGGCTGCGGTCGCCGCTGTGGACGACACCGTCGTCGACGACGAGCTGGTCGGTGCGCTGCGGGTGCTGACCACCGATCCGGCCGATGTCGGCTCGACCGACCGGTTCACCGCCACCGCCCACCGGTTGTCCCAGGCGACCCGGCAGCGACTGCTCACCCAGCTCGACCTGTTCGGCATCGCGCACGGCGTGCTGGCGTTGCGCGAGGGCGCCGACCGGGCCGGGCTGGTGGCCGCGCTGCGGCGCGCCAGCGCGGTGGACGGGCTGCTCGCCGGGATCGACGCGGCCGCCGCCCCGGTGCGCTACCAACGCCTGACAACGGCCAACGCTGCGGAGTCTGACCAGCAGGTCGACGCCAGAATGGCAGCGGCCATCGAGGTCGTGCGCGCCGCCGGGATGACGGTGGACGACGGCGTCACCACGGCGGCGCATCTGCGGCGCGCGATCACCTGGCAGCGGTACTCCCGGGGGCCGGTGTCGCCGCTGCACCGCTGCTGCGGTGCCGATATCGTCCGCGGCTCGCTGCGGTTATGGGAGCGGGCCGGCGGGGTCGCGGAGCCACTGGAATGACCGAGACCATCGACGCCTGCCTGGCGCCGCCGTCGATCATCCGCCGAGACGTCGTGGTGGTCGCCGGCCCGTGGCTGGCCGGTACCAGCAGCGTCGTCGCCGCTCTTCGGCACCGGCTGCCCGGCCGCAGCGTGCTCGAAGCCGACGAACTCGCGGCGGGCGAGGCCCCCGCCGCGGTCGTGTTCGTGGTCTCGGCAACCGCGCCGCTGGCCGAATCGGACTGTGCGCTGCTGGACGTCGTGGCCGCTGACACCGACGCGGTGATCGGAGTGGTGTCCAAGATCGACGTGCACCGCACCTGGCGGGATGTCCTCGACGCCGACCGGGCGCTGCTGATCGAGCGGGCTGCCCGCTACGGCGACATGGTCTGGGTGGGTGCCGCGGCCGCACCGGACCTGGGCCCACCTGTCGTCGACGAACTCGTCGCGGCGCTGACCGCCACGCTCGCCGATGACACGCTGGACCGACGAAATCGGTTGCGGGCGTGGGAAACTCGACTGATCTCCGGTTATCGCAGACTGGATGGGGACGTCGAGGATGCCGGCGGGGAAGCCCGGCTGGCTGCGCTACGCGAGCAGCGCGCCGCCCAGCTGCGCCGGTTTCGGCTGGACAGGCCGGAACGAACCATCGCCGTACGCAGCCAGATTCAGCAGGCCCGTGTCCAGTTGTCCTATTTCGCGCGCGCCCGGTGTGCGACGGCGCGCACCGCGCTGCAGGAGGACGTGGCCACGATGACCCGACGCCGGCTCGGCGGCGTCACCGACGAGATGCGGCGCCGGGCCGTCGAGGTAAGCAGCGACGTGCAGCAGGAGACTGTGCGGCAGCTGGCCGATGTCGGCGAGCAGCTGGGGCTGGCGGTCGAGCCCGCGCTCGCGTCGTGCCCGGTGGTCGAGGTGGGGGTAGCACCGCTGCGGTCACGCGGTGTGGAGACCCGGTTGACGATGCTGCTGGGGGCGGGCTTCGGGCTCGGTATCGCATTGACGCTGAGCCGCCTGCTCGCCGACCTGGCTCCGCAGTGGGCGATCGGCGGTGCCATCGGTGGTGCGGTGGTGGGGCTCGCGGCGGCGCTGTGGGTGGTCGGTGTCCGCGGGCTGCTCCACGACCGGGCCCTGCTGGACCGCTGGGTGACGGAGATCACGACCGCGCTGCGTACCGCCACCGAGGAGTGGGTGGCCACCCGCGTGCTGGCCGCGGAGGCGGCATGGGGCCGGGCGGCGGCCGAACGTGACGCTCTCGAGGGCGCCGATATGGAGGCCGCGATCGCCCGGATCGACCGGGAAATCCGCGAATACGGGGTGCTGCGGGCACGCGCCGCCGCGATCCGGGACCGGCGCGCGGCGGCGATCGAGAGGGCCTTGATGGCGGTGCGGGCCGAACTGAATCGATGAAAAGCCCCGATTATGGCTTTCTGAATCGTTCCTGTGAGTGATCGGACATAATCCCGATTAACCGCGGGTATCTCACCCGCGTTAACCTACTTTTCAGGGAGGACCGCGTCTTGACGCGGAATCCGGACTGCGTCCTGGCCATAGAAAATAAGCAGGAGATTTAGCGATGACTTCAGCGACCATCCCAGGTTTGGATACGGCACCGACAAAGCATCACGGCCTCCTCGCCTGGGTCCAGGAGGTCGCCGAACTGACGCAGCCCGACCGGGTGGTTTTCGCCGACGGTTCCGCTGAGGAATACCAGCGGCTGTGCGACCACCTGGTGGCTGCCGGCACCTTCACCCCGCTGAGCGACACCGAGGAGCCGAGCTCGTATCTAGCCCGTTCGGCGCCGTCCGACGTGGCGCGCGTGGAGTCGCGGACGTTCATCTGCTCGGAGCGGGCGATCGACGCCGGCCCGACCAACAACTGGATGGACCCCGCGGAGATGCGTGGCCTCATGACCGAGCTGTACCGCGGCAGCATGCGCGGCCGCACGATGTATGTGGTGCCGTTCTGCATGGGCCCGCTGGGCGCCGACGATCCGAAGCTGGGCGTCGAGATCACCGACTCCGAATACGTCGTCGTGTCGATGCGGACGATGACCCGCATGGGCAAGGCCGCGCTGGACAAGATCGGCGAGGACGGGTTCTTCGTCAAGGCGCTGCACTCGCTGGGTGCGCCGCTGGAGTCCGGTCAGGAAGACGTGCCGTGGCCGTGCAACGACACGAAGTACATCACCCACTTCCCCGAGACCCGCGAGATCTGGAGCTTCGGCTCGGGTTACGGCGGCAACGCCCTGCTGGGCAAGAAGTGCTACTCGCTGCGCATCGCCTCGGCGATGGCGCACGACGAGGGCTGGCTGGCCGAGCACATGCTGATCCTCAAGCTGATCTCGCCGGAGAACAAGGCGTATTTCGTGGCCGCCGCGTTCCCGTCGGCCTGCGGTAAGACCAACCTGGCGATGCTGCAGCCGACCGTCCCCGGCTGGCGCGCCGAGACCGTCGGCGACGACATCGCGTGGATGCGCTTCGGCAAGGACGGCCGGCTGTATGCCACCAACCCCGAGTTCGGTTTCTTCGGTGTCGCGCCGGGAACCAACTGGAGCTCCAACCCGAACGCGATGAAGACCGTCGCCGCGGGCAACACCGTCTTCACCAATGTCGCGCTGACCGACGAGGGCGGCGTGTGGTGGGAAGGCCTCGAAGGCGACCCGCAGCACCTCGTCGACTGGAAGGGCAACGATTGGGAGCCGGGGTCGCCTGAGAAGGCCGCCCACCCGAACTCGCGCTACTGCACCCCGATGTCGCAGTGCCCCACGCTGGCGCCGGAATGGGACGACCCGCAGGGCGTGCCGATCTCGGCCATCCTGTTCGGCGGCCGCCGCAAGACGACGGTGCCGCTGGTGACGCAGGCCCGCGACTGGCAGCACGGCGTGTTCATCGGAGCCACCTTGGGTTCCGAGCAGACCGCCGCCGCCGAGGGCAAGGTCGGCACCGTCCGTCGCGACCCGATGGCCATGCTGCCGTTCCTCGGCTACAACGTCGGCGACTATTTCGCCCACTGGATCAACCTCGGCAAGAACGCCGACGAGTCGAAGATGCCGAAGATCTTCTTCGTCAACTGGTTCCGCCGCGGTGACGACGGCCGCTTCCTGTGGCCGGGATTCGGTGAGAACAGCCGCGTGATGAAGTGGATCATCGAGCGGGTCGAGGGCAAGGCCAACGGGGCCACGACGCCGATCGGCATCGTGCCCAGGGCCGGCGACCTCGATCTCGAAGGCCTGGACGCCGACGCCGGCGATGTCGACGAGGCGCTCGCGGTAAACATCCAGGAGTGGCGCGACGAGTTGCACCTGATCGAGGAGTGGTTCGAGTTCGTCGGCGAGAAGTTGCCGACCGGGGTCAAGGACGAGTTCGACGCGCTCAAGCAGCGGCTCGCTGAAAGTTCCTAACCCAGTCTGTTGGTCCCCACCGCCCGGTTAGCATCTCGGGCGTGGGGGTCTCGGCGGCCGATGCACCTGCGTCTCAGAACACGGCGCATGCGCGCGCGCAATCATGGTGGCGCCGGATCGCGGCCGTCGGCGTCATCCTCGCCGTCTACATCGGGGCCGTGGCCGGATACTTCTGGATCGACAGCTCGGCGCACACCCTGGCGCCGCAGAATCTGGACACCGCCGACGCGACCGTCGTCCTGCTGGAACTGACGGCCATCCACCCGATCGACAACCGGGTGGATGTCGAGGTCGTCGTGATACCGCAGAAGGGTTTCCTGGAGCCGGAGTTCGGCGGGCTGGACACGGACATGGACGTGCGGCTGTGCCCGTGTACTGAATTCGGTGAGCAGTCCTTCCCCAAGGGCAAGGTCCCCAAGGCGACCAAGACCTCGTTGGTGGCGACGGGGGATGCGGACCGATGGCCGTTCGACACATACGTCACCAAGACCATCAGCGCCGACGTCGTCGTCGGCTCCGGTGACACACGCCGCTACGTTCCGGCGCGGGTGGAAGTGAGCGGATCGCTGTACGGCTGGGACATCCGCAGCGACCGTGCCGGTCCTGCCAGCCACTCGGGTGGTGCGAACGACAACGCCACCATCACATTCTCCCGGGCACGAGGCCCGATGGCCCTGATCTTCGGGATCTGCCTGGTGCTGCTGATGCTGCCGGCGATGGCGCTCTACGCCGCGATCGAAATGCTCCTTGGCAGAAAGAAATTCCAGCCACCGTTCTCAACGTGGTTCGCCGCCGTGCTCTTCGCCGTCGTCCCGATCCGCAACGTGCTCCCCGGTGATCCACCGCCGGGATCCTGGATCGACGAGGCGCTCGTCGTGTGGGTGCTCATCGCGCTGGTCGTGGCCATCCTGATCTATCTGGTGGCCTGGACGCGGCGCAGCGACTGACACCGAGAACGACCTTCTTGACAGCCGTCAAACGGTGTGTCGTATTGTGCAGCCATGCAGATCCGCGAGCATGCCGAGGCTACTCCCGACAAGCCAGCAGTCATCCTGTATCCGTCCGGAAAGACCGTCACCTTCGCGCAGATGGAGGCACGGGCCAACCAGCTTGCCCACCTGTTCCGGCAGGCCGGGCTGGTCGAGGGCGACGCCGTCGCGATCCTCCTGGAGAACAACGAGCACTTCCACACGGTGATGTGGGCGGCGCGGCGCAGCGGGCTGTACTACGTGCCGATCAACACCCACCTGACCCCGGCCGAGGCCGCCTACATCATCGACAACTGTGAGGCCAAGGCGATCATCGGCTCCGCCGCGCTGAGCGAGACGCTCGCAGGCCTTGGCGCTGAGCTGCCCAAGGGTCTGCCGAAGCTGCTCGTCATTGCCGACGGAGCCGAAACGTCGGCGACCAACAGCTCCAGGGAACTCGATGGCTGGCTGAGCTACCCCGAATGCGTTGCCGATCAACCGGTTACCCCGATCGACGACGAGATCGAAGGCGATCTCCTGCAGTACTCGTCGGGAACCACCGGGCGGCCCAAGGGCATCAAGCGCGACCTGCCGCACCTGCCGCCGTCGGAAGCTCCTGGCCTGATGAGCGCGCTGGTCGGCTTCTGGATGGACCCCAACGGCGTCTACCTCAGCCCGGCACCGCTGTATCACACCGCACCATCGGTGTGGTCGTTGTCGATGCTGGGTGGCGGCATCACGGTGGTGGTCCTGGAGAAGTTCGACGCCGAGGGCACGCTGGATGCGATCCAGCGTCATGGCGTCACTCACGGCCAGTTCGTCCCGGTGATGTTCACCCGGATGCTCAAACTGCCTGAGAGCGTGCGCAACTCGTACGACATCTCCAGCCTCCAGCGGGTCATGCATGCCGCCGCCCCGTGTCCGGTGGAGATCAAGAAGCAGATCATCGACTGGTGGGGCCCCATCGTCGACGAGTACTACGCCTCTTCGGAGGCGATCGGCTCGACGTTGATCAGCGCTGAGGAGTGGCTAGCGCATCCGGGTTCGGTCGGCAAGTCGATGCTGGGCACCGTGCACATCCTCGACGAGGACGGCAATGAACTGCCGCCGGGGGAGCACGGTGAGATCTACTTCGAGGGCGGCAACACCTTCGAGTACCTCAACGACTCCGAGAAGACTGCTGCTGCGCGGCATTCCGAGGGTTGGATGACCGTGGGCGACATCGGATACGTGGACGAAGACGGCTACCTGTACCTCACCGATCGCCGGCACCACATGATCATCTCCGGCGGCGTGAACATCTACCCGCAGGAAGCCGAGAACATGCTCGTCACCCATCCGAAGGTGATGGACGCGGCCGTGTTCGGCGTGCCCGACGACGAGATGGGTCAGAGCGTCAAGGGTGTGGTGCAGCTGGTGGACCCGGCCGAGGCGTCCGAGGAACTCGCCGATGAGCTGTCGGCGTGGCTGCGAGATCGGTTGGCGCACTACAAGTGTCCGCGTTCGATCTCGTTCGAGGCGCAGCTGCCGCGGACCGATACCGGCAAACTCTACAAGCAGGAACTGATCGTCAAGTACTCGCCCGCGCCAGCTGGATAGCGGAATGTTCGGCTGATGTTTGTTGTGGACCTCGCCGACCCGCCCCCGATCGGGGTGACCGGGCCGCCCGGCGTCGTCGTCGCGATCGGCGAGTCGTCCACGCCAGAGGGCGAATTCTGGCTTGACACTGCGACGTTCGCGCTGACCGCGACCGAGCATGAGGACCGCCGGTTTGTCACGGTGGAGTCGGTCGGCGGCGCGGTGGCTGAACTGAGCGAGCGCTGCCGGCGCTGGCCACATGCCAGCGCGGTCTGCGACGACGTGTTGCGCTCGGTGGACGTGACCGGTCCCGCCCTGCCGGGGATCGTCGCCGAATCGCTGGCGTACTCGACGCTGCAGGCCGGCCCGGAGTTCGCCCGCTGGCTGGCCGAGCGCGGCCCGGCGGCGCTGCCCGACATCCCCGAACCCGTCCTCGCCGAGCGCGACGGTGGCACGCTGCGAATCCGGTTCAATCGGCCGAAGCGCCACAACGCGTTCAGCACCGATGCGCGGGCGCTACTACTCGAGGCGCTGACTGTCGCATTGCTTGACGATACCGTCACCGAGGTGGTGCTCGGCGGTAACGGCCCATCCTTTTGCAGCGGTGGGGATCTCGGCGAATTCGGTACGTTCGCCGACCCTGCGTCCGCGCACCTGGCCCGCACCCGGCACAGTCCGGCACTCGCGCTCGACGAGCTGACCCGCCGGCTGGGCCGAGCCTGCCGTGCCGAGATACACGGTCGGGTGCTGGGCAGCGGGCTGGAGATGGCTGCGTTCTGCGGCTGGGTCAGCTGCCATAGCGACGCCGTGCTCGGGTTGCCCGAACTGACGTTGGGGCTGATTCCCGGGGCGGGCGGCACGCTGAGCATCACCCGGCGCATCGGACGTTGGCGCACAGCCTATTTGGTGCTGTCGGGGCGGACTCTCGACCCGGCGACCGCGCTGGAGTGGGGGCTGGTCGACGAGGTCAGCTCGACCGGCGCAGCGTGACCCGGTAGGTGTACTGCTCGGGCAGGAAGTGGCTGACCGACAGTTCGACCGGGGTGCCGGTGGTGTCGGAGTAGAGGCGGTCCACCCGCAGCATGGGATGCCCGGGTGCGCAGCCGAGCGCATCGGCGACCAGCTCGTCGGCGGGAGCGACGGTGATCGACTGCGCTGCTTCGGCGATCGGATGGTCCAGGTGCGGCTCGAGAACGCCGATGACGGTGTTGGTGCCGACGGCTCCGTCGGCCAGCTCAGTCGAGTCCAGCACCAGCCGCGCGATCGACTCGATCAGGTGCACGGTGGTGACCACGAACGGAACCCCGTCGATCTCCCCGGGTCGCTGCGCTCCTGCCCGCCGGTCGTGCAGCCGCCGGAACACCACGGTGTACACCACGTCGTGATCCAGCCGCAGCCGGCTCGCCGCCGCCACGTCGACACGACGCGAAAGGCCCTGCAGCACTTCCATCGTGGTGTCCTCGGACAGACTCATCAGGTCTTCGATCGAACCCAGCTGCCGCAAATACCCGCGGTTGGCATACGTGCCGCGTCCCGGGACCCGGTACACCACCCCTTCGGACACCAGATCCTGGAACGCCCGGCGCACCGTCTGCCGCGACAGCCCGTGCTCGGCGACCAGCTCGGACTCCGTCGGTAGCCGCACCCCGTCGGGGTAGGCCCCAGCGGCGATCTCGTCGCGGAGTCGTTGCCGCAGAACCTGATACGCGGGCTCGGGTTTCATGGTCGGCTAGATGCCTCGCAAGGCTGATGTCGGCATCAGATGCCTCCGCGCGCGACCAGTTGGCTCGCGATGACATTGCGCTGGATCTCGTTGGTGCCCTCACCGACGATCATCAGGGGAGCGTCGCGGAAGTAGCGTTCGACGTCGTACTCGGTGGAGTAGCCGTAGCCGCCGTGAATACGCACCGCATTGAGCGCGATCTCCATCGCGACCTCGGAGGCGAACAGCTTGGCCATGCCTGCCTCCATATCGCAGCGCTCGCCGCTGTCGTAGCGTTCCGCAGCGTAGCGGGTCAGCTGGCGGGCGGCGGTCAGCTTGGTGGCCATATCGGCAAGATAGTTGCCGATCGACTGATGCTTCCAGATCGGCTGGCCGAAACTCTCCCGGTCCTGGGCGTAGGCCAGCGCGTCCTCGAGTGCCGCCGTCGCGACCCCGAGTGCCCGTGATGCCACCTGGATGCGGCCGGTCTCAAGGCCTTTCATCATCTGGCTGAAACCACGGCCGGGCTCGCCGCCCAGGATCGCCGTGGCGGGCACGCGGCAGTCATCGAAGGACAGCTCACAGGATTCGACCCCCTTGTAGCCCAGCTTGGGCAGATCTCGCGAGATCGTGAGTCCGGCCGTCGGGGATTCGAGGAGCACCACCGAGATGCCCTTGTGCCGCGGCGTGGCCTGCGGGTCGGTCTTGCACAACAGGGCGATCAGACTCGATCTGCGGGCGTTGCTGATCCACGTCTTGGACCCGGTGATCACCAGGTCGTCCCCGTCGCGACGGGCGACGGTGGTCATGTTCTGCAGATCCGAGCCGCCGCCCGGTTCGGTCAGCGCCATCGTCGCACGCACCTCACCGGTCGCCATTGCGGGCAGATATTTCTGCTTCTGCTCTTCGGTGCCGAAGATCTCCAGCAGCTTGGCCACCACGGTGTGTCCGCCCATCGCGCCGGCCAGGCTCATCCAGCCGCGGGCCAGTTCCTGGGTGACCTCGACGTAGCAGGGCATCGACACCGGCGAACCGCCGTACTGCTCGCTGACCGCCAGCCCGTAGATGCCGATCCGCTTCATCTGCTCGATCCACGCCTCGGGGTAGGTGTTGGCGTGTTCGATCTCTCGAATCGTCGGCTTGACGTCGCGGTCGACGAACGCCCGCACGGTCTCCACCAGCATCGTTTCTTCGTCATTGAGTGCAGTGCTCACCAGGGTCGCTCCATGATCGGGAAATGTACGGCCATATTGACACGGCCCGACCAGAAGCACCAGTATGGACGACTGTGACTTTGTACGGCCATATTGGCGGCGGCGAGGCTGGCGGTCCGTATTTCGACGATCTGGTGGTCGGACAGGTCTTCGACTGGGCGCCGTCGATGACGTTGACCCCGGGCGCCGCTGCGACCCACCAGGCCATCCTGGGTGATCGGATGCGGCTATCGCTGGACGCATACCTGACCCATGCCGTCGTCGGAGGCGATGCCCCGTTGGCGCACCCGGCACTGGTGTGCGATGTGGCGATCGGTCAAAGCACGCTGGTGACCCAACGGGTGAAGGCCAACCTGTTCTACCGCGGCCTGACGTTCTACCGGTATCCGGTCATCGGCGACACCCTGTTCACTCGCACCGAGGTGGTCGGGCTGCGCCAGAACACCGCCAAACCGGGTCGGGCGGCGACGGGGCTGACCGCGCTACGGATGACCACCATCGACCAGGTCGGCCGGCTGGTCCTGGACTTCTACCGCTGCGCGATGCTGCCGCTGAGCCCGGGCGCCGCGGACACCGGTCACTCCGACGACCTGTCGCTGATCGGTGCCGACCTGGCTCCCGCCCCTGACCCGACCGCCGACTGGAACGCGGAGGCTTTCCGGGAACGCGTCCCCGGTCCGCATTTCTCTGCCGATATGGCCGGTTCGGTTCTGCACAGCACCGGTGACGTCGTCAGCTCCGCCCCGGAGCTGGCTCGGCTGAGCCTGAACATCGCCGCAACCCATCATGATTCACGGGTCGGCGGGCAGCGGTTGGTCTACGGCGGGCACACCATCGGGCTGGCGCTGGCCCAGGCCAGCCGGCTGTTGCCGAACCTGGCGACCGTGCTGGGTTGGCAGTCGTGCGATCACACCGGCCCGGTGCACGAGGGCGACACGTTGTACAGCGAGTTGCACATCGAGGCGGCCGACGCGCTGCCCGGCGACCGCGGCGGGGTGCTCACCCTGCGCTCGCTGGTCTACGCGGTCGCCGACGAAGGCGACGACCGCCAGGTCCTGGACTGGCGGTTCACTGCACTGCACTTCTGACCGCGCGCGACAATGACTGAATGGACGGCAACGGCGCGGACTGGGTGGGCAGCGGCGTCCTGGCCCGCGCTGGCACCGTCTGCGCCGACCTCGCTGAACACCTGGGCGTGCACGTCGCCGCCGCCATCACGTTGACCGGCCGGGCCGCGCTGCTCGGACTGCACCGCCGCGGCCGGATCTCGGCGGGCGGCGCCACCCGCCTGATGCCGACGCGGGACGGCTGGTGGGCGCTCACCCTCTCCCGGCCGGACGACATCGTCGCCATCCCGGCCCTCGTCGAGGCCGATACGGTGCCCGACAACCCATGGCCGACGGTCGCGCAGTGGGCCGCCCAACGCGACGCCGCCGATGTCGTCGACCGGGCCGTGCTTTTGGATCTGCCCGCAGCCCGCCTCGGTGAGACGACCGCCGAGCCACCTCGGGTGACCCAGCGGGGAAACCGGGCCGCACCCCGGTCGGCGGAGGGGCTGCTGGTGGCCGACCTGTCCTCGATGTGGGCCGGTCCGCTGTGCGGGCAGATTCTCGCCGACGCGGGCGCCACCGTCGTCAAGGTGGAAAGCGCGGCTCGCCCGGACGGGACGCGCGCCGGGGACCAAGCCTTTTACGATTGGGTCAATCATGGAAAGCTCTCCTACGCGGCGGATTTCGACCGCGACCACCACCGGCTGCGGGCATTGCTGATGGCCGCCGATATCGTCATCGAGGGTTCGCGGCCCGGTGTGCTGGCCCGGCGGGGCCTGAGCCCGGAGATACTTCCCGGCCCCGACGGCAGGGTATGGCTGCGGATCAGCGGGCACGGCCCGGATTCCCAGCGCGCCGCCTTCGGCGACGACGCGGCAGTCGCAGGTGGATTGGTGGGCGCCGGCGAAAACGGCCCGGTGTTCTGCGGTGACGCCATCGCTGATCCTCTCACCGGGCTGGAATCGGCACTGGCGGTGGCGCATTCGCTACGCCGCGGCGGGGGTGAGACCGTCGAGGTGGCGATGTCGGCCGTCGCCGCGAACTACGCGGCGCTGCCCATTACGCCATCGCAGTCGTCGACTCAGGCTGCGTCACCGGCCTTGCCGCCGCGCAGCGCACCGGCCGGGGCGCTCGGTGCGGACAATGCCGCCGTCGATGCTCTTGTTGCTCGACGGAATTCGGTTCCATGCTGATCCAGCGAGCTCGGCTATTGGATGGCCGGACCGTCGATATCCGGGTGACCGGCCGGATCGAGGAGGTCGCCGACGCGCTGACCCCGCGACTGGCCGAAACGGTTTTCGACGCCGCAGGCGGCACCGTGATCCCCGGTCTGCACGACCATCATGTTCACCTGCGCGCAGCGGCCGCCGCACTGGATTCCGTCCAGGTCGGCCCCGCGAAAGTCCATGACCGTGCCGAGTTCGCCCGGGTTCTGGCCTCAGCGCCGGTCGGCGTCGACGGCTGGATCCGGGCGGTCGGCTATCACGAATCCGCGGCGGGCCCGCTGGACCGGTCGGTGCTCGACGAGCTCTTCGACGCTGTGCCGCTGCGCATTCAGCACCGCAGCGGTGTGCTGTGGTTCCTGAACTCGGCGGGCCTAGCCGCGGTCGGCCTGCCCGATCATCCCGATGGCCGGCTGCGCAGTTACGACACCTGGTCGGATGCGGTGGCCCGCCGCGACACCAATCTCGCCGCAATCAGCAGTCGGCTCCTCGGCTACGGCGTCACCGGTGTCACCGACGCCACCCCGGCTCTGGGCGCCGACGATATCGTCACGCTGACCGAGGAGCACCGGCACGGCGGACTGCATCAAGGCGTGCACTGGCTGGCCCCGGGAAAGCGGATCCTGCATGACGATTCGCTGGATCTCGACGAGCTGACCGACTGGATTGCCGAGCGCCACCGCAGCACTGGCGCCGTCGCCCTGCACTGTGTGACCGCCAGCCAACTGGTCGTGAGCCTGGCCGCACTCCGCGCGGCGGGCACTCATGCCGGCGACCGGATCGAGCACGCCGCCGTGGTGCCCGCCGACACCATTGCCGAACTCGTCGATATCGGCGTGCTGGTGGTGACTCAACCCAACTTCGTCGCCGAACGCGGTGACCAATACCTTGCCGACGTCGAACCCGGCGATCAGCCCGCGCTCTGGCGGCTGGCGTCGTTACTCGACGCCGGCGTGCGTGTGGCGCTGTCGACGGACCTGCCGTTCGGCGGCGCCGACCCGTGGGCGGCAATGCGCGCCGCAGTGCACCGCACCGCCGCCACCGGTGCGGTGCTCAACGCTGGCGAATGCATCACGGCCACAGCAGCGCTGACGATGTTCACCGGGCACCCGGAACGCCCCGACGTGCCGAGGACCGTCGAGCCGGGCCAGCCGGGTGATCTCTGTGTGCTGGGCGCCCCGCCGGCCGAGGTGCTCGACGCCCTCAGCGCCGACCTGGTGACCGCCACCGTCATCGCCGGCCACCTGCACTGCCGAGCGTAACGCCACGGTGGAGATGAGCGCGGATTCTCGCCGTGGTGTTACGGTCGGCGAAGTTGTGAATCCTAGCTCGACGTCGGCAACTCCCGAAAAGCGGTATTCCTAAACGGCTCGGGCTCTTTCGGCAAGCCGAGAACACGCTCGCCGACGATATTGCGCTGGATCTGGTCGGTGCCACCGCCGATGGACGTGAAGTACGCGTTGAGCGTGCGGAACGTCACCGCGTCGCCGACCGGATTGTCCGGACCGCTCAGCATCGCCTCCGGGCCGGCGATCTCGGTCTGCACCTTCGCCGTCTCGTGCAGGATCCGCGACATCGCGATCTTGCCCAGCGCCAGCAGCGTGGCGGCCTCGACACGATCGGTGGTGGCCTTGGCACGCTGAGTGTTCCACCGGTTCACCGCCGCGTACGACTCCACCCGCGCGACCTCCTGCCGGATGAACGAATCACCGAGATTTCCTGCGCGGCGCGCCATCTCGACCAGGCTGTCGGCGTCGGCCTGCGGCTTGCGGGCCGAACGCGTTGTGCGGGCCAGATCACCCATCAGCCGGCGTTCATAGGACAGCGCCACCTGCAGCACCGACCAGCCGCCGCCCGGGTCGCCGACCAGGTTCGCATCGGGCACCCTGGCACCGGAGATGAACACCTCGTTGAACTCGGACTCGCCGGTGATCTGATGGATCGGGCGAACCTCGACGCCGGGCTGGCGCATCGGGAACATGAAAAAGCTGATTCCGTTGTGCTTGGGCACATCCCAGTCGGTGCGCGCCACCAGCAGGCCGTAATCTGCCGTCTTCGCGAACGACGTCCACACCTTCTGGCCGTCGATCACCCACTCGTCGCCGTCCCGCTCGGCGCGGGTGCGCAGCCCGGCCAGATCCGACCCGGCGCCCGGCTCGGAATACAGCAGACACCACTTGGTCTCACCGCGGATCGACGGTGGGATCAGCCGGTGCTTCTGCTCGTCGGTCCCCAGGTCGTGCAGGGTGCAGGCGAACAGATTGGCTCGGTCGTGACCCGTCCCCGGCGCGCCGACCGCGGCGAATTCGGCTGCCACGATGCGGGATTGCGGATCGGAAAGCCCGCGGCCCCACCATTGCGGCTCCCAGCTGGGAACGGCCCAGCCTGCGTCGAACACCAGCTGTGCCCACTGGCCGCGGTCCACGGATGCGTCCCAATTGGCCGCTAGCCACTGCCGAACTTCGTCGCGCACCTCGTCGTCGGTCGCTGTGCTTTCGTCGGTCACTGTGCCTCCCGCAGCCGCACGTAGCGTTCCCGGTGCCACGCCGGATCGCCGAACAATTCGGCATCGGTCCTGGCGCGCCGCAGATAGAGGTGTGCGGGGTGCTCCCAGGTGAAGCCGATACCGCCGTGCACCTGGATGGTGTTCGCGGCCACCGACACGTACGCCTCCGAGCAGTACGACTGTGCGGCAGCCAGATCCAGAAGCCGGCCGGGATCATCGGCGTCGAAGGCGGCGGCGACGTGCCGGGCCGCGGATAACGCCGACTCGGCCTCCAGCAGCATGTCGGCGCACATGTGCTTGATCGCCTGGAAACTCCCGATCGCGCGGCCGAACTGGAATCGGGTCTTGGCGTAATCGGCCGCCATCTGCATCGCGTGCATCGCGCCGCCGGCCTGCTCGCCCAGCAGCGCCGCCGACGACGCGTCCAATGCCCGATCGAGTGCGGCGGCCCCGCCCTCCAACGTGCCCACCAGCCGGGCCGGGGTGTCACTCAACACCAGACGGCCCTGCTTGCGGGTCGCATCGACCGTCGACAGTGCGCTGATCTCCACGCCGGGCGCATCGGGCTCCACTGCGAACACCGCGTTCCCGGCCAGAACGTAGATCCGCTCAGCGATCGCCGCATCGAGCACATAGGTCTTCGCGCCCCACAACCGCCACTCGAAACCGGCTGAGCGAGCGACAGTTTCCGGCTTCCGCGGCGGACGGGCCGACCCCGTCTCGGCGAACGCCACCGTCGCGATCAGCTCGCCGGCGGCGATCCGCGGCAGCACATCGGCCTGCTCCTTGGCGTCACCGAGAGCCAACAGCAGCTGCGTCGAAAGTACCGCGGTCGACAGGTACGGCGCGCACAGCAGCGCCCGGCCCATGGCCTCCATCACCAGTCCGACCTCAACTGCTCCGGCGCCGGAGCCGCCGAACGTCTCGGGTATCGCCAGGCCCAGCAGGCCCATGGCGGCGAGCTCGGCCCAGACCGCGGGGTCGTAACCGGTGTCGGTGGCCATCAACCGGCGCACCTCGGTCTCGGGTGAGCGCTTGGCCATCAGGTCGGCCACCGCTTCGGCCAGGTCGCGCTGTTCGGTGGTTAGCGCCGACACTCAGCCCTCGAAGCTCTCGCGCAGGCTGTCGCACTGGCTGAAGAAGAATGCGTTCGAAATGTCGGCCTTGGCGACAATCCCGTCGAAACCGTGGAACGCGCCCGGCACCACGTGGACTTGGCACGGCACACCGGCGGCCCGCAGCCGCTCCGCGTACTCGAGGTCTTCGTCATGGAACAGGTCCAGGGTTCCGACGCCGAGCCAGGCCGGCGGCAGGCCGGCCAGATCGGTGCGGCGCGCGGGCGCGGCGACCTCGGGATCGGCGCCACCCAGATAGGCCTGCCAGCCGAATCGATTACTGGTCGCGTTCCACAGCCGGTGCCCCGGGTGGTAGAGATGGCTGCCCACACTGCGGTCGTCGATCATCGGGTAGACGAGCAGCTGGAATACGGGTTTCACCCCGTCGCGATCACGGGCCAGCAGGGCTAGCCCGGCGCACAGACCGCCGCCGGCACTCGCCCCGCCGATCGCGATCCGGTCGCGGTCGACGCCGGGCAGCTTGGCCAGCCACTCCAGCGCGGTGTAGCAGTCCTCCAGCGGCGCGGGGTACGGGTGCTCGGGTGCCAGCCGATAGTCGACCGCGGCCACCGTGATCCCCAGCTCCTTGACGAACTTGCGGCACAGCAGGTCGTCCTGGGCCGCGGTGCCGATGACGTAGCCGCCACCGTGGATCCAGAGCAGCGCCGGGGTGGTCGACGGTGCCCCGGCGGGCCGGTAGAGACGGATGCCGATACCCGACTCCAAGGTCAGCACGTCGACGTTGTCGGTTCGGGCTCGTTGCAGGCCCGTCAGTCGGCGGAGTACCGGCAGGGTCCTGGCGGAGATCAGCGCGCGGGGGGTGAACCGGGCGGCTTTGCGCAGTTCGGGATGGATTTCGGTGGTGGCCACGCTGCCCAGTATGGCAACCGGCGATACGGCAGCGATACGGCCAGGACAGGACCTTGATCCATGACGGCGCCGACAGTATCGTGGTGGCGGCAATTACGGAACTACGCGTAGCGTAATTGCCGACCGGTGAGAGGACACGTCAATGTCGACCAATCCGTATGCGGGACAACCATTCACGTCCTCGGACGCCGAGATCGCTGCCGCGTTGGAGCAGGTCAGCATCCCCACGCTGCTGCTGTCCCTGGTGCACATCACCGGCGATCCACGCTTCATCCGCGAGTTCAAGCAGGCCGGCGTCTTCCTCAACGAGGTCCAGGGCTTCATGTCCGAGGAGGACAAGGCCAAGGCCCGCGCGCTGGCGCTGCCGGTGATCGCTGATTACCGCGACCGCGGCTGCCCCGGGCCGGTGCCACTGAGTCCCGAGCTGATCGGGGAGATGCTGGACTGGGCCGCCTGCGAGCACGTCGACGACGAGTACCGTCCGATGGTCCTCGAGGAGATGGATCTCGAGGATGTCGACCCGCGCCGTCCCGTCGCACTCGATACGGCCGCGGCGGCCGACTTTCCGGTCGTCGTGATCGGCTGCGGCGAATCAGGTCTGCTTGCCGGCATCCGGCTCAAACAAGCCAACATCCCGTTCACCATCATCGAGAAGAACGCCGGCCCTGGCGGAACCTGGTGGGAGAACAGCTATCCCGGCGCCCGAGTCGATGTCGCCAATCACTTCTACTGCTACAGCTTCGAACCAAGCAACGACTGGTCGCACTACTTCGCCGAACAGCCCGAGCTGCGTGCGTATTTCGAAACCGTCCTGGCCCGGCATCAGCTCGATGAGAACGTGCGCTGGCAGACCGAGGTGGTTTCGGCGGAGTGGAACGACGACGACGGCACCTGGCTGGTGGTCGTGCGCGACAAGGACGGAACCGAATCCAGCATCCAGGCCAAAGCTGTCATCACCGCCGTCGGCCAGCTGAACCGGCCGCAATTCCCCGACATCGACGGTGCTGACACCTTCGAGGGGCCCTCGTTCCACTCGGCGGCCTGGGATCACTCCGTCGACCTGACCGGCAAGCGGGTCGCCCTGATCGGTGCCGGCGCAAGTGGTTTCCAGATCGCTCCGGCGATCGCCGATCAGGTCGAGCACCTGACGGTCTTCCAGCGCACCGCGCAGTGGATGTTCCCCAACCCGATGTATCACGACAGCGTCGGCGACGGTGTGCGCTGGGCGATGAATCACCTTCCGTACTACAACCGTTGGTACCGCTTCCTGGTGATGTGGCCCGGGGCGGACAAGGGCCTGGAGGCGGCCCGCTCGGATCCCGCCTACACCAACGCCGACGACCCGAACTACGCGGTCAGCGACATCAACGCGGTGGCGCGCCTGATGTTCACCGACTGGATCACCACCCAGGTCGGTGACGACGAGGAGCTGCTGGCCAAGGTGCTGCCCGACTATCCCGCGACCGGCAAACGGACGTTGCAGGACAACGGAACCTGGCTCACCACCCTGCGCCGCGATGATGTCGAGCTGGTGCGCACCCCGATCGAGCGCATCACCCCGCACGGCGTGGTCACCGCCGACGGAGTGACCCACGACGTCGACGTCATCATCTACGCCACCGGATTCCGCGCTACCGAGGTGCTCTACCCGCTGAAGATCACCGGCCGCGACGGGGTGGATCTGCGCACCGCATGGGGCGAGCGGCCCGCCGGTTACCTGGGTATCACCGTGCCGCGGTTCCCGAACTTCTTCATGATCTACGGCCCTGGCAACCATCTGGCGCACGGCGGCAGCTTGATCTTCAACTCCGAGCTGCAGATGCGCTACATCAACGCCTGCCTGGCCGAGCTGATCACCAACGGCTGGAACGCAATTGAGCCGACGACGGATGCCACCGAGGAGTGGCATCGCCGGCATCAGGCCGAGATCTCCACCATGGTGTGGGCACATCCGTCGATCAAGCATTCGTACTTCAAGAACCCCGACGGCGAGATCCACACAGTGAGCCCGTGGCGCCTGCCGGTGTACTGGAACGCGGTGCGCGACCCCGACTGGTCGAACTTCGTTGTGACAAAAGGGAAGTGAGGAAGCCATGCGCGCGGTACTCATCGACACGCCGGGTTCGGTCCGGGTCGACAGCTGGCCCGACCCGGTATTGCCGGGGCCGGACGGCGCCATCGTGCAGATGACGGCGGCCGCCATCTGCGGCTCCGACCTGCACTTCTACGAAGGCGACTACCCGCTCTTCCAGCCCGTCTCGCTGGGGCACGAGGCCGTCGGCACCGTCGTCGAGGTCGGATCGGATGTCCACACGGTCAAGGTCGGGGACTACGTCATCGTGTCCTCGGTGGCCGGCTGCGGCGCCTGCGCCGGGTGCGCGACCAAGGATCCGATCCAGTGTGCCTCAGGCCCACAGGTTTTCGGCTCGGGAGTGCTGGGCGGGGCGCAGGCCGAATTGATCGGAGTGCCGGCCGCTGATTTCCAGCTGCTGAAAATGCCGGAGAACATCAGCACCGAGGCGGCACTGCTGCTCACCGATAACCTGGCCACCGGGTGGTCGGCCGCCCAACGTGCCGATATCCCGGTCGGCGGCACCGCCGTGGTCATCGGCCTGGGTGCGGTCGGTCTGTGTGCCGTGCGCAGCGCGTTGTTCCTCGGTGCGGCAAGGGTATTCGCCGTCGACCCGGTCGCCGAGCGGCGGGAACGGGCGGCGAAACTGGGCGCGACGGCCATCGCGCCGGCAGCGGCACCGGCGGTCATGGAGGCCACCGGCGGCAGAGGCGCCGACTCGGTCATCGACGCCGTCGGCAACGACACCACGCTCGACGACGCGCTGGCCACGGTGCGCGCCCGCGGCACCGTGTCGGTGGTCGGGGTGCACAACCTCAACCCGTACCCGTTTCCGGCGCTCACCGGGCTGCTGCGCAGCCTGACCTTCCGGATGACGACCGCGCCGGTGCAGCAGACCTGGCCCGAACTGATCCCGCTGCTGCAGAACGGCCGCCTCGACGTCGACGGCATCTTCACCACGAACCTGCCCCTCGACCAGGCCGCCGAGGGGTACGCCGCCGTCGCCGCGCGATCGGGTGAGCACGTCAAGGTGCTGCTCACGCCCTGACAGGCTGGACTACGCGCGGTAAACGGTCGTGCCCTCCTTGATGGTTTCGACCACGTGGATGTCCTTGATCGTCGTCGGGTCGACCTGCAGCGGATTATTATCCAGCACAACGAGATCCGCGAGCTTGCCGACCTCCAGTGAGCCCTTCTGGTCGGCTTCGCGGTACTGGCGTGCCGCGTTGATGGTGATCGCCTTCAACGCTTCGAGGGGTGTAACGCGTTGATCGGCGCCGATGGTCGTGCCGCCCCGCGAGATCCGGTTCACCGCGGTCCACACCACGAACATCTGATCCAACGGCGTGACGACGAAGTCGGTGTGGTTGGTGGGGTACAACCCAAGGTCGATCGCCGCGCGCATCGGCGACAGGAAGTCCGCCTGGGCCTTCCCACGTAACCGCACATGGGCGTCGCCGAAGTAATACGTGTGGGGGGTGAAGAACGACGGGATGATGTTGTACTCGACGTAGCGCTGCAATTGGTCCCGGCGGACGAACTGTGAATGCACCATGACGGTGCGACGGTCCCTGCTGAGGTCATTGGCGGCGGCGAATTCGTGCGCCGCTAGCGCGACGTCGATGGCCGCGTCCCCGTTGGCATGGATGTCGAGTGGCAGGCCGAGATCGTAAACCTGCTTGAACCATCCGTTGACGGTGTCCTGGGAGAAGCCGAGTTCACCGCACCAGTTGTGCTGGCCATCGGGCCCGTCGACCAGATACGGCGTGGTGAAGTACGCGGTACGACCCTGTGGTGAGCCGTCCAGGGTCACCTTGACCCCACCGAGTTTGACCCGGTTGTGGTAGCTGCCGAATGTCGCCGCCGGATGGCGTTGCAGCACTTCGTCGAGTTCGAGGATGAACGGATAGGCCACGACGTCGATCAGGGTGGCCCCGCCTTCAGCTGCCCGGTACATCAACTCCACATCGCCCGCGTGGGTGGCGCCTTCGTGCGCAGTGGTGATACCTGCTGCGGCATAGAGCATCTGACCGGCTTTGCTCCAGGCGATTTCCTGCGACTGGGTTGGTTTGGGCATGGCGGCGAAGATCGGAAGGAAGGCGGTCTCCATCACCAGCCCGTCGGGCTCGGTGGAACCCTCTTTGCGCACGATCACACCGCCTGGCGGGGTCACGGTGTCCGCGTCGATGCCGAACATCTGCATGGCCGCCGAGTTGAGCACCGCGCCATGCATCGAGACATGTCCGACCAGAACCGGAGTGGTCGGAAAGTCGATGTCGAGGTCTTCCTTGTGCAACGTCCGGCCGCCGGGCATCAGGGTGTCGTCGTAGCCATACGCGACGATCATCTCGCCGGGTGGTATGTGATGCGTCTCCCGAAATGTTTTGAGGGAATTGACGATCGCATCGACATCGGCACCAGGGCCGGCCGGTGGCGCGAAGACGTTCACCTGGTTGGCCACGGTCAGCGAGTTGATGTAGTGGCTGTGCGGATCGAGGAAACCCGGCAGCAGGGTCGCTCCGTCGAGGTCGATGACCTGGGTGGCCGGTCCCCGGTGTGCTGCGACCAGATCGTCGCGGTCGCCGACAGCGGTGATGCGGCCGGCGCGCACCGCCAACGCCGTCGCCGTCGGGTTGGCCTCGTCGATCGTGACGATGTCGCCACCGGTGTAAATGAGATCTGCGTGGTCGGCCATCTCGGCCTCCTTCACGGTCGCCTGAGCTGAGGGCTGCTGCCGGTCATTGTCGCCGACGGTTGGCGTTTATTGACCCGCGGCACTAGTTTTTCTTCGGTGATGTCCTCAGCTGCTGGTGCGATCGCACGATGGATCGCTCCCTTCCTGACGGCTGCGGTCGTCGCCGGCCTGGTTCTGTCCACCGGACCAGCGCAAACCGGGCAAATACGCCTGGCCGACGATGCCGCACCGGTCGGCGGATCGCCCTTCTACGTCGATCCGAACTCGGCGGCCATGCGTGCCTCGCGTGCCAACCCCGACAATCCCCAGCTGGCCTACATCGCCAACACCCCGCAGGCGTACTTCATCGACAACCTGGTTCCGGCCGCCGCCGTGAGCACGTATCTCAACGGTGCCTGGGCCGCCGGTGCCATGCCGATGCTGGCCATCTACTCCCTGCCGAACCGCGACTGCGGAAGTTTCGCGGCGGGCGGGTTCGGCTCGGCCGACGCCTACCGCGGGTGGATCGACCGCGTCGCCTCCCAAATTGGTGGCGGACCGGTGACGATCATCTTGGAACCCGACGCCCTCGACATGGCCGACTGCCTGTCGGGTAGTGCTCGCCAGGAGCGCTTCGACCTGATCCGCTACGGCGTCGACACCCTGACTCGCAATCCCGCTGCCGCCGTGTACGTCGACGCCGGGCACTCGCGCTGGCTGCCCGCCGACGAGATCGCCAACCGGCTCAATCAGGTCGGCATCGCGAACGCCCGGGGCTTCAGCCTCAACGTCTCGAATTTCTTCACCACCGACGAGGAAATCGGTTACGGCGAAGCGATTTCGGGGATGACGGGCGGCAAGCCCTACGTGATCGACACGTCGCGTAACGGCAATGGGCCGGCCGCCGGCGAATTGTATTGGTGCAATCCGGACGGCCGGGCCCTCGGTGTCCAGCCGACCACGGCCACCGGCAACGGTCACATCGACGCGTTCCTGTGGGTCAAACGCCCAGGTGACTCCGATGGGTCGTGCGGCCGCGGCGATCCCGGTCCGGGGCATTTTGTGAATCAGTTCGCTATCGATCTGGCCCGTAACGCTGGTCACTGACACGCGGTATCGACGCGTGTGGGCAAACACCCATGTATGTGGCATGCGTTGTAGCACTCTGGATCTCGGGTGAGCCCAGCAAAGCAGTGAACATTCCGAAGAATTTGTCGTGTGGGATCCGCGGGGCGGGGTATTCTCGCGCAATGACGGTACGACCGTGGACGACAGCTCGCTGGCTCATGCAGGCCGGTCCGGCTGACTATCTGCTGGCCATGAGCGTGGCCTCCGCCCAGCTGCCGATTGTCGGCAAGCATCTGGAGCCGCTGGGCGCCATGACCGCGATGAGTGTCTGGGGTGCCCGGCAGATGCCCGAGCTCGTCGGCGCGGCCGCGCGTTCGTGGTTCAGCCCCGATGCGGGCGAGGTGCGCAAGGCTCAGCGCGAAAGCACGCGCGCGGTGTCCGAGGCCGGCCTGCGAGGTGTCGTCGCCGCCGAGGATCTGCAGATCGAGTGGCCGGCGCCCGAAAAGACGCCACCGGTCCTGAATGCGTTGGAGCACCGCAAGCATTTGTATCGCTCGTCGGTCCGCTACGGCGACGATCCGTCGCAGCTGCTCGATGTCTGGCGCCGCAAGGATCTGCCCGCCGAACCCGCCCCGGTCATGGTGTTCCTTCCCGGTGGTGCCTGGGTGCACGGCAGCCGGATCCTGCAGGGGTATGCGCTGATGTCGCACCTGGCCGCCCAGGGCTGGGTGTGCCTGTCGATCGACTACCGCGTCGCCCCCCACCACCGCTGGCCACGGCACATCCAGGACGTCAAGGCGGCAATCGCCTGGGCCCGCGCCAACGTTGACCGGTTCGGCGGCGACCGTAATTTCGTTGCCGTGGCTGGCTGTTCGGCAGGCGGCCATCTTGCCGCGCTGGCCGGCCTCACCATCGACGACGCCGAGTACCAGGCGCACCTGCCTGCGGGGTCGGACACCGCCGTCGACGCCGTCGTCGGTATCTACGGCCGCTACGACTGGGAAGACCGCTCGACTCCGGAGCGCACCCGCTTCGTCGACTTCCTGGAGCGCGTGGTCGTCAACAAGAAGCAGAGCCGCCATGGGGACCTGTTCCGTAAGGCGTCGCCGATCGCGCGGATCCATCCCAAGGCGCCACCCTTCCTGGTGGTGCATGGCTCCGGTGACAGCGTGATCCCTGTCGCGCAGGCCCAAGGCTTCGTCGAGCGGCTGCGTTCGGTGTCCCGCTCGGCGGTCAGCTACGTCGAATTGCCCGGTGCCGGTCACGGTTTCGATATGACCGACGGTGCGCGCACCGGTTCGGTCGCAACCGCAATCGGCCTGTTCCTCAACCAGATTCACCGCGACCGTGTCGCCATGTCCACCAAAGAGGTGATCTGAGCCCTCACCGGTTGTAGTGTCCCGGGCAGGGAGGCACACCGGGTGAAGAGGGTTCAACGATGAAAAGACTGCGCGGCTGGGATGCGGTTCTGTTGTACAGCGAGGCACCCAATGTGCACATGCACACCCTCAAGATCGCGGTCATCGATTTGCAGGGCATCGGCGACCGCAACTTCGGCGTCGAGCAGTTCCGGCAGGTCATTCGCGGCCGGCTCTACAAACTCGACCCCTTCCGCTACCAGCTGATCGACATCCCATTCAAATTCCACCACCCGATGTGGCGGGAGAACTGCGACGTCGACCTCGACTACCACATCCGCCCCTGGCGGGTGCGGGAGCCGGGCGGCCGCCGTGAGCTCGACGAGGCGATCGGTGAGATCGCCAGCACGCCGCTGGACCGCAGCCGTCCACTGTGGGAGATGTACTTCGTCGAGGGGCTGGCCAACGGCCGCATCGCGGTCGTCGGCAAGATCCACCACGCCCTGGCCGACGGGGTCGCCTCCGGCAACCTGATGGCCCGCGGGATGGACCTGCAGAGCGGTCCCGACCCGGATCAGGATTTCCCGACCGACCCCGCCCCGGCCCGCGGTGAGCTGGTGCGTTCGGCGTTCGTCGACCACCTTCGCCAGCTCGGCAAGCTGCCCGGCGTCATGAAGTACACCTACGACGGAATGCGCCGGGTCCGTCGTAGTGACCGCAAGCTGTCACCCGAGTTGACGATGCCGTTCACCCCGCCGCCATCGTTCATGAATCACATGCTGAATCCCCAACGACGGTTCGCCACTGCGACTTTGGCGTTGGCCGAGTTCAAGGAGACCAGCAAGACCCTCGGGGTGACCATCAACGATCTGGTGCTCGCCACCGCTGCCGGTGCGCTGCGCACGCTGCTGTTGCGTTACGACGGCAAGGCGGATCATCCGCTCCTGGCGTCGGTGCCGGTGAGTTTCAACTTCGACCCCGACCGGGTGTCGGGCAATTTCTTCACCGGCATGATGGTGGCCGTGCCCGTGGATGTCGTCGATCCGTTGGAGCGGGTGCGCCAGACCCACGACGCCGCAGTGTTGGCCAAGGAAGGCCATCACCTCGTCGGGCCGGAGTTGGTCAGCCGGTGGTCGACGTATCTGCCGCCCGCACCGGCTCAAGCTCTGTTCAAGTGGTTGTCCACCAGGGACGGCCAGAACAAGGTGCTGAACCTGCCCATCTCGAATGTGCCCGGCCCGCGCGAGCACGGCCGCGTCGGCGGCGCACTGGTCACCGAGATCTACTCCGTCGGTCCGCTGACCGCGGGCAGCGGGTTGAACATCACCGTGTGGAGCTACGTCGATCAGCTCAACATCTCGGTGCTCACCGACGGCTCCACCGTCGGCGATCCGCACGAGGTCACCGATGCGATGCTCGAAGCGTTCTCCGAAATCCGGGTGGCCGCAGGGCTTTCCGGTGAGTTGGCGGTCGTGGAGACCGCCATGGCGCAGGCCTAGCTCGTCGGTTCGGGTTCCGGTTCCTGTTCGGCCTCCGCCTCGGCGCGTTCGATACTGCGCTGATGCCGGAAGCCCCAGACGATGCTGGAGATCAGCGCGATGGAGATGACGGCTTCCGCGATGAAGAACGACCCGAAGTCGATGACCGATCCGATCGGTGGGTTGCCGGGCACGGCATTGCGCAGGGGAATCAACGCGAACAGGATGGCCGCCATCATCGAGCAGGCCGGGAAGATCAGGCCGCGCCGCCAATGCAGCACGTAGAACGCCGCGACGACGGCGCCCAATGCCAGGCCCAGCATCAGCACCATGACGAACACCGCGAAGATCAGCGTGGGCATGCTGCGGTAGATCCCGAGGATCACGGCCGCCCCGCCGGTCGAGGCGTCGGCTCTGGTGTTCATCCCGAAGAACGGGTCGGTGTTCACCACCGTGAGGGCTACCGGGAGGTCGGCACCGCTGGAGTTGTAGGCATGCACTTCCAGGCGGCCGTTGTAGCGGTCGAACGGGTAGTCGGTGACGGCGCCGTCGATGCTGACGCGTTGGTCGATATCCGGCGCGGGATCGCCGGCCTTGATCTGGGCCTGCCAGTTGCCGACGGCGGCGGTCGTCACCGTTGTGTCCTCGGCGAAGCTGTTGTCGGGGTTGGCCAGCGTCCCGGTCGGGCGGATGTCGACGACGGTCACCGCCAGTGATTGTGTCGTGGCATCGACGCGAGTGATCCAGACGGTGACGTCGACCGCGTTCGGATTGTCGACGTCGCCGAAATAGCTGTTCTGATTTGTGCTGTGCCTGCTGGCGAGGTACCCGGTGACGCTCGCGGAGATGATCGCGACCAGGACGCAGAACGCGAGGGCCACCCGCCGCACGCCGATATCGCGCACGCGCCGGATATGTCTACGCACGAGGCTCCCTCTTCATCCGGCTCGCGTACACCCACGAGAGGAACTGGCCGACGGCCTCGGCCGAGTTGTACGCCCGCGGTGAGGAGAATATGTCGAAAGCGTGTTGGGCTCCGGGTAATTCGGCGTAGAGCACCGGTGATTGCGACACCTCCCGGATCTGCTCGACGAATTCGCGTGCTTCGCCCACCGGGATCAGCGAGTCATGTTCGCCATGCAGGACGAAGAAGGGCGGGGCGTCGGCACGCAACCGGCGGATCGGCGACGCGGCGGTGTAGATCTCGCGGAATCTGCTGAACTGCCGTTTGACGACGAAGCGCTCGAGATAGCCGATGAACTCACGGCGGCCCTCGCCGTGCGAGGTGAACCAGTCGTAGCGGCCATACACCGGGACCGCGGCCACCACCGAGGTGTCGGCCTCCGGGAAGCCGGGCTGGTACTCGGGGTCGTTCGGGGTCAGCGCGGCCAGTGCTGCCAGGTGACCGCCTGCCGAGCCGCCGGTGATCGCGACGAAATCGGGGTCGCCGCCGTAGTCGGCGATATTGGCCTTGACCCATGCCAGCGCACGTTTGACGTCGACGATGTGGTCGGGCCAGCTATGTGCCGGGCTGACACGGTAATTCATCGCCACACAGATCCAGCCGCGGTCGGCGAGGTGGCTCATCAACGGGTAGGCCTGCGGGCGGCGCCAGCCGATCGCCCATGCCCCGCCGGGCACCTCGAGCAGCACCGGCGCCTTGCCGTCGCGCGGTAGGTCCCGGCGGCGCCACACGTCGGCCAGGTTGGCGCGGCCGTGCGGCCCGTAGGTGACGATGTTGGACTTCTCCACGTACTGCCGTCGCGACCAGGTGGTCCGCCATGCGGTCGGTCGCCCGGACGCGGACGGGGTGCTCGGCAGGGTGGCGAGGACGTCGGTGTAGTCCTCGCCGAGACCTTCGATCAGGGCGGCGTGCAGCACCGGCTTGGGGGTGGTCACATTCCGGCGTTGGATCGCCACCAGGATCGGCCACGACAATGCGGTCAGCGCCAGCGCAGCAATACCGCGCCGGCCGCGGAAATCACCACGCAGGCCGCGGCGCACGGCATCGAGCACCGAGCCGGCCAGATAGACCAGGGGTAGCTCCGAGGTCGGCCAGCCGAACGAGAACATTGCGATCGTCCGGTAGCCCTGGCGGCCCAGCGGGCGAAACCCGTTGGCTGCATTGGTGAATTCGACGATGGCGCGTGCCAGCGGGCGCGGGCGCCGCAGCTCAGCCGTCAGACGCGCGAGAGATGAGTTCATTACGCAGGATCTTGCCAGTGCTGCCACGCGGGAGCTCGGTCAGGATGGTGATCTCCCGCGGGACCTTGTAGTTGGCCAGGTTCTCCCGGACATGGGCCTTGAGGTCATCGGGACCCGCGCCCGATCCGTCGGTGAGCACCACGAAGGCGACCAGCCGCTGACCGTACTGTTCGTCGTCGACGCCGAGCACCGTGGCCTCGGCCACCTCCGCGTGACCGGTGAGCGTTTTCTCCACTTCGATCGGATAGACGTTCTCGCCGCCGGAGACGATCATCTCGTCGTCGCGGCCCACCACGAACAGCCGGCCGGCTTCATCAAGGCGGCCGATATCGCCCGAGGACATGAAGCCCTCGTGAAAGTCCTTGGTACTGCCCTCCGAACCAGATGATGTGTAGCCGTCGAACTGGGTGGAGTTCTTGACGAAGATGCGCCCGACCTCACCGGCGGGGACCGTCGCGAATTCGTCGTCGTAGATCCGGATCTCGGTGCCGGCGGCCGGCTTGCCCGCGGTGTCGGGTGCGACCCTCAGGTCGGCCGGGGTCGCGGTGGCGATCATGCCCGCCTCGGTCGCGTTGTAGTTGTTGTAGATGACGTCACCGAACTCGTCCATGAACTTCGTGACGACATCGGGTCGCATCCGCGACCCTGAGCAGGCGGCGAACCGCAGCGTGCGGCCGCTGTAGCGCTTCCGGACGTCGTCGGGAAGATCCATGATGCGGTCGAACATCACCGGCACCACGCACAATCCGGTGGCCCGATACTTGTCGACGAGGGCCATCGTCGCCGCCGGGTCGAACTTGCGGCGGGTCACCACCGTGCAGGCCATTGCCGAGGAGAACACCAGCTGCGAGAAGCCCCAGGCGTGGAACATCGGCGCGACGACCACGGTCGTCTCGCCCAGCCGCCACGGTGTGCGGCTCAGGATCGCGATCAGGTTGCCGGCCCCGCCGCCAGAGTGCTTGGCGCCCTTGGGAGTTCCGGTGGTACCCGAGGTCAGCAGGATGAGCCGGCTCTTGCGGCCGGTCTTGGTGGCTTTCTGCCCGGCGTGGCTGACGATCAGCTTCTCGACGGTGGGCGCGTCAGTGGGCTCGTCAATCCAGGCGAGGATGCGGCCGGCCTGTGGCCGGTCGGCCACCGCCCGGTCCACCGAGGCGGTGAACTCCTCGTCGTAGATGACGACGTCGGCCTGCTCACGGTTGACCACCTCGGCCAGCGCGGGTCCGGCGAACGAGGTGTTCAGCAGCAGCACATCGGCGCCGATGCGCGTGGCCGCGATCAGCGACTCGACGAAGCCGCGGTGGTTGCGGCACATGATACCGACCACTTCAGGAGTGCCGCCGGGCAGCTGCTGCAGCGCGGCGGCGAGGGCATGGGCACGCTCGTCGAGTTCACGCCAGGTCAGCGTGCCGAGCTCGTCGATCAGGCCGGGGCTGTCGGGGCGGCGAGCGGCGGCCGTCGCGAACCCGGTGGCGATCGTCAGCCCCTCGTCGCGCGCGGCCGCGACCATCCGCACGGTCCGGTCCGGGCGCATCGGGGTCAGGAAGCCGGCCTTGGCCAGCGTGGCGACCGCGTCGCCGATCGACGTCAGCCTGCCCAGCAGATCCATCAGCCGATCACCGGCAGACGGCGCTGCGATGCCAGATCGTCCAGCGCCCGTTGCATGACACCGCGCACATAGGCGTCGACGGCATGAACATCGGGGTCCTCGCCGAACTGTTCGGTGATGTGGATCGGCTCGAGCACCCGCGTGACGATCTTGGTGGGCAGCGGGACGTTCAAGGGCACGACCGCGCTCAAGCCGAACGGGAACCCGACCGAGATGGGCAGGATCTTCGCCCGCAGCAGCTTGTCCAGCCGCAGCAGCTTGGCCACACCGGTGCCGCGGCTCAGAAAGATCTGGCTCTCCTGACCGCCGATGGCCACCATGGGCACGATCGGCACGCCGGCGTTGATGGCGGCCTTCACGTAGCCGGTGCGGCCGTCGAAGTCGATCTTGTTCTGAGCCAGGGTCGGCCGGTAGACGTCATAGTCGCCGCCGGGGAAGACCACCACCACACCGCCCGAGCGCAGCGCCTCGTCGGCGTTCTCGTGATTGGCGCGGATGAAACCGTTCTTGATGAAGAAATCGGCCGTCGGGCCGGTCAGCACCAGGTCGTGGCTCAGGGTGTAGACGGGCCGGTCATACCCGAAATGGTCGTAGAAGCCCAGCGCGAAGACGGGCACGTCCATCGCGAAGAGGCCGCCGGAGTGGTTGGAGACCACCAGTGCGCCACCGGCCGGGAACGACTCCAGTCCGCGCACCTCACTGCGGTGGTAGAGCTTGAGGAATGGGCGCAGCACGCCCATCGTCTTTTCGACCAGGCCCGGGTCCCACTTTGCTGATTCGGTACGGGCCGAATCGGTGCGTGTCGCGTCGCTGGTGCCCACAGTTTCTCCCTAGGAATTGAAACGTGTTCTAGTTTTGATCGTACCGGGCTGGCGACGATCGTCGTACCTCGATAGTTACCATTCCGGACGTGAGTGAAAACGCCGTTACCGAAGAGCCCGCCGTCCTCACGGAACGCCGCGGCCGCATCCTGATCGTCACCATCAACCGGCCCAAGGCCAAGAACGCCGTCAACGCCGCGGTCAGCCAGGGTCTGGCCGCCGCAATGGACGAGCTCGACGGCGACGCCGGCCTCTCCGTGGGCATCGTCACCGGAGCCGGTGGTTCCTTCTGCGCGGGCATGGACCTCAAGGCCTTCGCCCGCGGCGAGAACGTCATCGCAGAGGGCCGCGGCCTTGGTTTCACCGAGCGTCCGCCGGTCAAGCCGCTCATCGCCGCCGTTGAGGGTTATGCCCTGGCCGGCGGTACCGAGGTGGCGCTGGCCACCGACCTGATCGTGGCCGCCAACGATTCCGCCTTCGGCATCCCGGAGGTCAAGCGCGGCCTGGTGGCCGGTGGTGGTGGGCTGCTGCGCCTGCCGCAGCGCATCCCGTACCAGATCGCGATGGAGCTGGCGCTGACCGGCGAGAACCTGCCCGCGGTGCGGGCGCACGAGCTGGGCCTGGTCAATGTGCTGGCCGAGCCGGGGCATGCGCTGGAGGCCGCGATCGCACTGGCCGAGCGGATCACCGTCAACGGCCCGCTGGCCGTCGCGGCCACCAAGCGGATCATCACCGAGTCACGCGCCTGGTCGCCCGAAGAGCAGTGGAAAGAGCAGATGAAGATCCTGATGCCGGTCTTCGCGTCGAAGGATGCGCAGGAAGGCGCGGTCGCGTTTGCCGAGAAGCGCGCACCGAACTGGACCGGCAGCTAGATTCGGCGGGCAGGAGCGAAGCGACCCGGGGAACTAGCGCGCCACCGTCATAAATAGGTAAATCTCCCGAGCAACTTCCGGCGCGGGGCAGCTTGACTTGTCGCATGGACAAGAAGCAGGCTGCGCAGCGCTCGGAGACGGCTGTTTGGTTGAGCGCCGGAGCGCTGACGTTGGGCATCGGAGCGGCGACGTTGATCGGCGGGACCGCGGTGGCCCACGCCGATACAGAGGCGGGATCGAGCAAGGCGTCGGTCGGATCATCGGCACCGCGCTCCGGCCCGAAGGCGACCGCGCACCGGACCGCCGCCAAAGCGCCGAACACGGTTCGGGTTTCGGCGCCGCGGTCGGTGGTCGCGGTTCACCGGCCTGCTGATGCACCCGCCGTCGACGCGGCGGCGAAGGCGGTGACCACACCGCTTCAGTCGTTGGTGGACAACACGGTCAAGGCGCTGGTCGCGCTCGGCGGGATGAACCAGACGACGCCGACCCCGGCCCGCGGCAACCTGTGGCAGCTCGGTTTGTATTCGGTGGCCCGCTGGCTGGCCGACACCGCCAACCCCGGTGGCATCCCGAGGCTGACGACGGTGGTGACCGGCCCGCCGGATGCACTGACCGGCGTGGTCACCGGGAAGTTCGTGTTCACCACCGCGACGGGTGATCCGGTGAACTACCGGATCAGCGTCGACCCCAAGCTGGGCACCGTTGTCGCCAATCCCGATGGCAGCTATACCTTTACGCCGCTGCAGTCCACGATGCTGGGCGCCCCGGACGGCGGGATGACGGTGAAGATCAAGGTGACCGCGATCAACGGCGTGCAACGCGCCAGCCAGAACGTCACTGTCGCGGTCGCCAACCCGTGGGGATTGGCCACACAGACCGTCGCGGTCGGCAACGGCCCCTACGTCGTAGCGGTCAGCCCTGACGGAACCCGCCTGGTCGTCACCAACAGCGTCGACGGGACGGTGTCGCTCGTCAACACCGCGACCAACAAGGTCATCTCCACGATCCAGGTTGGAAGCAAACCGGCCGGTGTCGTCTTCGACCCGACCGGCACGACGTTCTACGTAGTGAACTACGGGGGCGTGGTTGGCTCGGTGTCGGCGGTGTCGTTGCCGACCAACACCGTCGCCGCCCCGATCGTCATTGGGGCCGGCCCGTTCCTCGCGGCGATCGGCCGGGCCGGCTCACCGTCGGCAGGCAAGTTGTACGTGACGATGTACGGCGCCGTCGGGGACGGCAACACGGTGTCGGTGATCGACACCACCACCAACCAGGTCTCCACCGTGAGTGTCGCGGCCGCCGGAGCCGGACCACAGGGTGTGGCGATCAGCCCCGACGGCACCCGGCTTTGGGTGGGCACCGCCGGGAGCGGCAACGTGTCAGTGGTCGACACTGCCACCAACGCGGTGGTCAAGACCATCCCGGTGAGCGGCGCCTCGGGCATCGCGTTCAGTCCCGACGGGCATTTCGCCTACGTCGCGAACTTCACTGCCAACACCGTGTCGGTGATCAACACCGCGAACTACACGACGGCCGCCACCATCGGAGTCGGCGCGTCCCCGAGCTTGGTCGCGGTCAGCCCGGACGGCAGCGTGGCCTATGTGACCAACCAGCAAGACAAAACGGTGTCGGTGATCAACACGGCGACGAAGACGGTGATCAAGACGATCACCCTGGGTGGTAGCGCCCCGGCCGGTATCGCGGTCAGCCCCGACGGGACACACCTCTACGTCGCGAACGTGTTCGGCGCGTCGATCACGGTGATCCCGGTCTGAGTTCGATACCCCGACAAGTGTTCTGCCCCAGTGGGTTCCACCGAGGACCAGGGCCGCGCCGATGGCCCCGATGAGGGTCACCGGATCACCGGCGACGCGTATGCCGAACGCGGCCGCCCACAGCGGCTCGGTACCGAGCAGCAGGCTGACCCGTGCCGGTGAGGTTCGGCGCACCGCCCAAACTTGGATGACGAAGGCGACGACCGTGCATCCCAGCGCGAGGTAGCCGGTGATGAGCCAATCGCCGAGCGACAAGTTCGCTGCGACGGCTGCGGCGCCGCGTCCGGTGAGGTGAGCTGCGGTTGTGAACACCGCCAGACAGACGCCGATCTGGACGAGAGTGACGCGTCCGGGGTCGAGGCGCCGCCCCCGGGAAAGGTGTGCCATCACGACAACGTGGCAGGCGCGCGCGACAGCGGCGAGCAGCATCAGCAGGTCGCCGAGGCCGGGCGCGTGGTATCCACCGCTTTGGGTGAGCAGTCCGACCCCGAGCACCGCCACCACCGTCGCTGCGTAGAACGGCGCGGGAAGTCGGGTGCGCTGGATCCACTGCGCAAGCAGCGGAGTCATGACGATCGTCAGGGAGATGATCAGTCCCGCGTTGGATGCCGAGGTCATGGTGAGTCCGAACGTCTCCAGGGTGAAGACCGCGCCGAGGAACATCCCGAAGACCGCGCCCAGGGCCACTTCGGAGCGGTTTACCTGGTGCAGTCTCGGGACGAGCACGACCGCCAGCCCGATCGCAGCGAGGGCGAACCTGGTGGCGAGAAAACCGAACACGCTGTCGGGTGTGGCGACATCCTTGGCTGCCAGATAGCTGGAGCCCCAGACGATGGCGACGACGATCAGCGCCACGTCGACTCGGCGGTGGGTGGGCATGAGGCCATCGTGTCCACGCATGAACCATTAGACAAGCAATACATTTCGAACATATTGAGTAGAGTTGCTACATGGATGTGATGCGGTTGCGGCTATTGCGTGAACTCTCTGAACGGGGGACGGTGCACGCGGTCGCCGAGGCGATGGCACTCACGCCATCAGCGGTGTCCCAGCAGCTCAAGATCCTGCGACGCGAGGCAGGCGTGCCACTTCTCGAGCCCGACGGGCGTCGCGTGCGACTCACGGATGCGGGTCGTGCCCTGGTGGCCCGGGCCGACGAGGTTCTTGCGGCCCTCGACCGGGCGCAGGCAGACATGGACGCCTACCGGTCCACCCCGCGCGGCACAGTCCGGGTGGCCATGTTCCCTTCGGGTGCCGCGATGTTGCTCGCTGGACTCATCACTCGAGCTGCCGCCGCCGGCGTCGAGGTACTGGGCCGCGATATCGACCAGCCGGCGGTCAACGCACCCACTCAGCTCGCCGATTTCGACGTCGTCGTCGTGCACCGCGACGAACGGGACACCAACCCGTGGGGACCTCGAATCGAAGCCACCCCGCTGTTGCGCGAGCCTCTCGAAATACTCCTGCCACAACATCATCGGTTGGCCGACCGTAAGCGCATCCCGCTACACGAGTTGGCCGACGAGCCCTGGATCGGCGTCGAGGGCGGACTGATGGTCGACGACGTTCTGCGCTCACTGGCGACGATTGCCGGGGTACGGCCACGAATCATTCAGCGGGTCAACGACTTCCGGGTCATGGAGGAACTTGTTGCGGCCGGGATCGGGATTGCGCTTCTGCCCCGCTACGTACACACCACTCGAGCGCTGATCCGCAAGCCGCTCAGCGGAGTGCGCATCGCGCGCCGGATCGAGGCCGTCACGCGCGCCGGAGCCACCGCGCGTCCTGCCGTCGCCCAGGTGATCGACATCCTCAAGGCCGTTGCCCGAGAGGTGGTCGATCAATAACGCCCGACGACGAAATCCCATGGGTCGCCGTCGTACGCCACCGCCAGCCGGCCCAGTCTTGTTGCATGCGAGGCGGTATCGCCGAACTCGTCGATCCAGCCGCGGGCTCGCATCGTCGCCAGCCACAGCCGGTGCTCGAGGGTCACGCCGATCGCACCGTGCAGCTGGTGGGCGGACGTCACCACGGCAGGCACGACGCGGCCCAGCACCACCTTGGCCACCGTCACCGCGTAATCGGCCTGGGCGCTGTCGAATCCGTGATCGGCGACGGCAGCGACGGCCAGCTCGGTGGCGGCTCTCGCCCGCTCCACCTCACCGGCCATCGAGGCCAGCGCGTGTTGTACCGCTTGGAAGGCGCTCAGCGGCCGGCCGAACTGCTCGCGCTCCCGGGTGTGGGCCACCGAGAACTCGACGGCGGCGTCCAGTGCGCCGAGCGCCTGCACACAGCGCGCCCACGCCCCACGCCGCAGCAGCTCGTCGGCTGCGCCGTCGACGGTGACGAATTCCGTTGGCGCCTCGACGGTGACGGTGTCGCGCGGCTCGCCGCCCAGGTTGTGCCCGCTGGAAATCGTCGTGGGGTGGGTGATCGCGACCTGAAGTGCGGAGTCGTCACGCAGGGCCAGCACCACCGCGGCAGCGCCACCCGCGTAGGGCACGCCAGGGATGGTCGCCGCACCGGTCGCGCCGATCGCGATCGTCAGCGGGCCCTCGCCGGGCACCTCGAGTCCGGCCCTGGCCGCCAGCCAGCCGGCCAGCACGTCAGTCTCCGCCAGCGGCACCGTGACAGCGTGGCGAGCCAATGCCCGCAGGATCACTGCCAATTCCCTTGGTCCGCCGCCAGATTCGGGGTCGCTTGTCAGGCGGGTCAGGCCCGCGGTCTGCAGATGGCCCCAGGCGGTCGCGTCGAATTCATCGGGCAGACCACGGTGGCCGATCCGTTCGTCGAAGGACTGCGCGCCGATATCCTCGGCCAGCTGTCGTAGCTCAGCGAAATCATGTGCGGTGCTTGGCGGTCCGAATACCCCGCCGGTCAGTGTTCGGGTCACCTCAACCCCATTCCCCGTGCCACCACACCGCGCAGCACCTCGTTGGTGCCGCCGCGCAGCGTGAACAGTGGCGAGTGCAGCCGCGCGACGTCCAGCAGCGCGGCCACCTGTTCGCGTCCCGGCGCCTCGGCCGCGTAGGAGAAGAGGTCGGCGGCCAGGTCGACCGACTCCTGCTCGAAGCGGGTGCCCAGATCTTTGACCAGTGCGGCCTCGTTCACCGGTGACTGCCCGGCGGCCAGCGCCCTGGCCACCGACACCGAAAGCTGCCGCAGCGAGATGATCCTGGCCAGCAGGTCGCCGACGGCCGCGGCGGCATGGTCGTCGAGATCGCCCTGGGTCGCCAGCAGCCGCACCAGCGCGGTCAGCAACGGGGCGGTGCTCAGGATGCGTTCGGGCCCACTGCGTTCGAACGACAATTCGGCCGTGACCTGGTGCCAGCCGGCGCCGATCTCACCCAGCACGTTGTCGTCGCTGACGAACACCTGGTCGAAGGTGACTTCGTTGAAATGGTGCTCGCCGGACATCATCACGATCGGGCTGATCGTGACCCCAGCGAGCTCTCTGGGCACGATGAACTGGCTGAATCCGGCATGCCGCCGGTCGGGGTCCACCGGGCTGGTGCGAGCCAGCACCACGATCTGATGCGCCAGATGCGCACCGCTGGTCCACACCTTGGTGCCCGAGAGCAGCCAGCCGCCGTCCACCTGGGTAGCTTTGGCCGCCGACGCGGCGAGATCCGAGCCCGCCTGCGGTTCACTCATACCGATCGCCGAGAAATACCGTCCCGCAGCGATTCTGGGAAGCAGCCGCTGGCGCTGCTCTTCGGAGCCGTAGGCCAGCAGACCGGGAGCGACCTGACGGTCGGCGATCCAGTGCGCGGCCACCGGCGCTCCCGCGGCCAGCAGCTCCTCGGTCACCACGTAGCGGTGCAGATGGCTGCGCCCCTGCCCGCCGTACTCCTGGGGAATCGTCAGGCCGAGGAATCCGGCGTCGCCCAGCCGGGCGCTGAACCCCTCGTCCCAGCTCGACAGCCACGCGTCGACGGTTGGCTGCCAACCGAATTCGGCACGATCGGCGGACAGGAATGCGCGCACGTCAGCGCGCAGCGCCGCCAGTTCGGTTTCGTTGGCGCACAGCGCCGCGAAGTCATCGGCCACGGCGCTCACCGGTATCCGGTGACGCGCGCGAGAATCGACACCTTGCCGTCGTCGCCGACGGCCTGCGCGTCGCCGATCGCGGAGTTCCGGCCGACTCGCAATGCCGTTCCTTCGTAACGGGATTGGGCACCGGCGAAGAACGGTCGCAGGAAGTTGACCCGGATCGACGCGGTGCGCAACGGTTCGGCTTGCCCGTGGTTGATCGCCGCGGAGGCCACGAGTTCCAGTCCGGCGCTGCTCACCCCGCCGTGCACAATCCCGATCAGGTTGTTGATGATCGAATCCGGGCGCTGCGCCAGCCGGTACGTGCCCGACTCGGGCCTATTGCTCGCTTCGCTTCGCTCGGCTTCGGCCGCGAGCGGCTCGGCGGACATCAGGTCGGCCAGCGTCGTCTGCGGGGTGCGCACCAAGGTGTCGGGCCCGCGCTGAATGGGCCCGTCCGGGCCGCCGGGGATCGCGACCGTCCGCACGGTGCCACCGCCGATCGTGCTGCCGCGGTGGCTGAGCGTGCAGATCGCCAGCAGCGTCGCACCGTGCGGGCCGAGCGGGCGGCTGCTGGCCACGACGGGCTCGTCGGGGGCGGCCTGCAGACTGTCGATCCCGTCGGGACTGAGCTCGACGGTCAGTTCGCTGGATACCGTCCACTGCCCCGACCCGCGTCGGTAGAAGTTCGCCCGCCCGCCCACATCGTCGACCAGGATGGCCAGTGGCCCCACTGTCGGCATTCCGGTGAACGGGTTCACCAGACGGCCCACCGGCATCGAGGCCACCACGGTGAACTCGGTGAAGTTCTCATCGAGGGTCGTGATGCCGAACCTCGTCAGGACACTTTCCGGAGTCTCGGGGTCCTGCCGCCCAGCCGGTTGGTCGATGAACGTCACGCCTTGTATTCCAACATCAGCGGCAAACGTCGTGTCGGACGGGCCGACCATACTGATCACCCATGGCCACCGTGTACTTCACCGCATCGAGTCTGGACGGGTTCATCGTCGACGACGCGGGCAGCCTGGACTGGCTGACCACCCGCACGATCGACGTCGACGGACCCTTCGGATACAAGGCATTCGAGACCGGGGTTGGCGCGCTGGTGATGGGGTCGGCGACATACGAGTGGCTGCTCGCCAATCAGCCAGGGGAGTGGATGTACGGCCAGCCGACCTGGGTGCTCACCCACCGTCCGCAGATCATCGCCGAGGGTCATCCGGTGACGGTGCACACCGGCACGGTCACCTACCTGCATCCGCAGCTGGTCGAGGCCGCCGGTGACCGCGATGTGTGGGTGATGGGCGGCGGCGACGTCGGCGCGCAGTTCGTCGCGGCGGGGCTGGTGGACGAGTTGATCGTGTCGTATGCGCCGTGCAGCCTGGGTTCCGGTGCGCCCGTTTTGCCGGTGCGATCGGAGTGGCGCGTGGCAGAGTCAGGCGTCAACGGGGACTTCGTCTGCGTCAGATGGGTACGGGCCCGAGACTGACGCGAGAGAACGGGGGGCGGCGTGCGGGGACGCGCACTCGGGTTCGGCTCTGTTCTTGTGGCCATGGTTCTCGCCATCAGCGACTTCACCATCGCCGATGCGGTGATCCCGCCACTGACCCGGGATCTGGGGCTCACGGTGGCAGACCTCGGGCTCTCCTTCACCGCGTACTTCGCCACCGCCGCGGCGTTCATGGTGCTGTTCGGCCGGCTCGGCGACGTGGTGGGGCGGCGCCGCATCATGCTCGTCGCGATCGCCTTGTTCGTCACCGGCAGCGCGTTGAGCGGTGCCGCGTGGAATCTGCCGTCCTTCTTCGCCGGTCGGGTGTTGGCCGGCCTCGCGGTGGCGGCGATCCTGCCGACCGGGCTCGGTGTGATGCACGCGCTCTACCCCGCCCCGGGTGCCAGCCGCGAGCGAGCGTTCGGACTTTGGGCGATGGCGATCGGTGCGGCGGCCGTGCTGGGGCCACTGGTCGGCGGGGCCGCCGCGGCAAGCACGATCAGCTGGCGGTGGGCCTTCCTGGGGTCGATTCCGCTGGGCTTGATCGCGGCGGCGGGGGTGCGGGTGACTGTGGCGGAGAACGAGCGGCGCGGACTGGCCGGGCTGGACCTCGGGGGCGCGCTGCTGCTGGCCCTGGCCGCCGGATGCTTGGCCATCGCTGTGGATCTGGGCGGCGGCCAGGGCCCCGATCTGGCCCCGGCCGGCGTCCTGCTGGCGATCAGCCTGGTCACCGTGGCCGGGTTCGTCGCCGTAGAGCGCCGACGGCTGGCCGCTGGCCGGCAGGTGATCGCGCCACCGGATCTGTTCCGGCACAGGTCATTCCGACTGTCGACGGTGAGTTCGGCCTTCATGTCGGTGGGGGACACCGGCTTTCAGTTGGTGTTGCCGATTCTCGTCGGCGTGGTGCTCGGTGTTGGCGAGTTCGGGGTCGGCGCGGTGTTGGCCTGCTATGGAGCCGGTGTGGTGCTGGGCGGCCCGGTGGCGGGCCGGCTGAGCCGGTACTTTGACGACGTGCTGGTGGCCCGGGTGGCGCTCGCCGCGATGCCCGTCCTGTTGCTGTGCCTGCTGCCGATGCTGGCGCGCGGGGCCGCCGTCGTCGGTATCGGCGCGCTGCTCGCCGGCTACGGTGTGGCCTGGGGCGTCGCCTACGCCCGGTTGGTGAACCTGTCGTATCGGGAAGTACCCGAACAGGACTCCGCTGTTGCGGGCGGTGTGCAGAGCGCCATGCGGCTGCTGGCGGGCGCGCTCGGGGCGGCCATCTTGACGGCGGTGTTCGGGCAGGTGGCGGCCGCCAGGCTGGCCGACGCGCACGGTCTGGACGCCGGCGGCCGCGATGCGGTCGCGGCGCAGGTGGACACCTCCGACGCCATTCCCTCGCACCAGCGGCTCAAGCCGGTGGCCCTGCCGATGCCGGACGATGTGCCGGCGTCCGTCGCGGTGGAGCGTGCCTACACCGACGGTGCGAGGGTGGCCATCGTGGTGGCGGCAGCCATCACCGCCGGTGCGCTGCTGATCGCGATGCGTCTACCGAGAGACGTTGAGGCTCAAAGGGTTACCGACGGCGCCAGACGATCGCGCACCGCATCCAAAAAGGGATGTTCGTCGGCGTCGAGGTAGTCACCCGGCGGGCGCCAATCGATGCGGCCCATCTTGCCGGCGAACAGCCCGTAGCCGATGAGTTCCTGCAGCCGCGGTTCGAAACGGCGCACCAGCTCCCTGGGGATGGACAGCTGTTGATTGACCTGCTGGCGCAGGAATCCCGCGCAGAAGTTGATGGTCAACGCCGGCCGCGGTGCGTCGGTGCGATTGGCCCCGGCGGTGTGCCACAGGCTGCCGTTCCACACCAGCGCGTCACCGGGCTTCATCTCGATCGGTTTGCCCTCGGGAAAGGGGGGCGCGGGATACTCGGCCCATCGGTGCGACCCGGGGACCACCTGGGTGGCGCCGTTATCGGCGGTGAAGTCGCACAGCGCGATCAACGCGTTGCACAGCAGGGGCTGATGCGGGCGCGGCAGCGGGTACATCTCGTCGTCGGCGTGCAGCCGCTGGGCCACGGCACCGGGCAGTTGGTTGCTGGTCATGCACCACGACAGCAGGCAGTCGCGGCCGAGCACACCCTCGATGATCGGCAGCAGCCGGGGATTCACGGGCAGCGCCTCGTAACGAGCGCCGTGCAGCAGCAGGTTGTCGATGCGCATCCAGTCGTGATCGGATCCGTCGACCGGCTTTCGTGCGGAGCGGGCCAGCCCTTTGACGACGGTAGTGGAGTTGGCGATGACCGTCGGCAACTCCCGCTCCAGCCGGCGGGTGTCAGCCAGGAACGCTTCGACCAGGCTGTCGCCGAGGACATCCTCGACGACGGTGTAGCCGAACTCGTCGATCTCACCGAGGTGACCGTCGACCGATGAGTCCTGGGCCATCAGGCGGGGAGCAGGTCGATCTCGTCCTCGCCGCGCTCGTCGTCAGATGTGGTGACGTCGTCAGGTTCGAACACGCTTACCTCCGGTTGTTTTGTTGGGACCTTGTCGGTGTACCACGACGGTGCCCTACCGGGGCCGAATCAACCGAGAATTAACGCCGTCGGGGGCGGCTCAGGCGTTGAGGGTCGGAACGCCGAACTTCGTCACGAATTCCTTTGCCTTGATCAGGAACTCCAGCTGAGCGGTGACGTCGTGCAAGGGTTGCAGGCTGCGCACCGATCGGCACAGCACAACCGCACCCTCCATCGAGGCCAGGGTGATGTCGGCCAGTGCGCTGGCCTCGGCAGTGTCGAAGCCGTCGCGCAGGTACGACTGCTTGGCGGCGTCTCGCCAACGGCTGAAGATCTCGCCTGCGACCGCGGTCAGCTGGTGTTCGTCCTCGCCGGAACCGACGGCGGCCGCGAGCACGGGGCATCCGGCGGTGTAATCGCTTGTGAGGAGGGCATTTTCCCAAAGTTGGACGAACCGGCGAAGCAACACAGTGGTGCTCTCCTTGGCCGCTTCGTCGAGGCTGGCGCTGATTTCGTAGCCGGCGTAGTCCAACGCCTCGCGCAGGATCTGGCTTCGTCCCTCGGGGAAATGGTGATAGACCGAGCCGCGGGGCGCACCGCTGCGGGCCAGCACCTCGTCGATGGTCACTCCGGCAGCGCCGCGTTCGCGTAGCACCTCCGCGGCACTCACCAGCATCTTCGTGCGGGTGGAGCCCCGGGCTCGGCGGGCGGTACCGGCTGGCGTCTGGGTCATTCAGGCGGCGGGGGATTGACTGACGTGGCTACCCCGCCATGCCAGGGCACGAGCGCCCCGGCCGAACAACGGCCGGCGCTTGTCGGGCACCTGGCGCGTGAACCGGTGGCCGGCGATGTTCAGCTCGATCAGCCACATTTTTCTCTCCTTGCGGGGAAGGTCTCTAGACCAACTCCATAACTATGATTATGACCATAAGATTAGAAGGCTCTAAGTGCAAGACGAAAACTGCCATGAGCGTTCATCGCAGGAAGAGCCCCCTGCTGAAGTGCGGATAGTTCCACGCATAGTGAACGAATATGATCCAGATCATATTCCTGACGGCCGGTGGATCCCGCTGATCAGGCCAGCTAAACGGACTAGGCTCGGCTGCGTCGGCGACTGAAAAGGACGCAATCGATGAGCCACTACAAGAGCAACGTTCGCGATCTCGTGTTCAACCTCTTCGAGCTGCTCGACCTGGGGAAGGCCCTCGACGACTATCCGGACCTCGACGGGGACTCGGTGCGCGAGATGCTTTCCGAGGCGGCCCGCCTGGCCGAGGGTCCGGTGGCCGAATCATTCGCCGAGACCGACCGACATCCGCCGACCTTCGATCCCGCCACCCATGTGGTGACGCTGCCCGAGCCGTTCCAGAAGTCGATGCGGGCCTGGCAGCAGGGGGAGTGGTTCCGCATCGGGCTCGTCGAGGAGGTCGGCGGCGTCCCGGCCCCGGCGATGGTCACCTGGGCGATCGACGAGCTGGTGCTCGGGGCCAATCCGGCGGTGTTCATGTACATGGCAGGCCCGATCATGGCCAATATCGTGTTCCACATCGGCAACGAGCAGCAGAAGCACTGGGCGCCGCTGGCCGCGGAACGAAACTGGTGCGCCACGATGGTGCTGACCGAGCCGGACGCCGGTTCCGACGTCGGCGCCGGACGCACCAAGGCGGTGGACAACGGCGACGGCACCTGGCACATCGAGGGCGTCAAGCGCTTCATCACCAACGGCGACACCGGCGACTATTTCGAGAACATCCTGCACCTCGTGCTGGCCCGCCCCGAGGGTGCCGGACCCGGCACAAAGGGTCTGAGCCTGTTCCTGGTCCCGAAGTTCCTGCTCGATCCCGAGACCGGCGAGCCCGGCGACCGTAACGGCGTCTACGTCACCAACCTCGAGCACAAGATGGGCCTGAAGGCCTCGGCCACCACCGAACTCAGCCTGGGACTGCACGGGACCCCGGCGATCGGTTATTTGGTCGGTGATGTCCACAACGGCATCGCGCAGATGTTCAAGGTCATCGAGTACGCCCGGATGTTCGTGGGCACCAAGGCAATTGCCACCTTGTCGACCGGTTACCTCAACGCACTGGAGTACGCCAAGACCAGGGTGCAGGGCGCCGACATGACGCAGATGACCGACAAGACGGCGCCGCGGGTGACGATCATCCACCACCCCGACGTGCGGCGTGCACTGATGACGCAGAAGGCGTACGCCGAGGGGCTGCGTGCGCTCTACTTGTTCACTGCCGCGCATCAGGATCCCAGCGTGGCGCAGGTGGTTTCGGGCGCCGACGCGTCGATGGCCGAGCGCGTCAACGACCTGCTGCTGCCGATCGTGAAGGGCGTCGGCTCCGAACGGGCCTACCAATGCCTGACCGAGTCGCTGCAGACGTTCGGCGGATCGGGCTTCCTGCAGGACTATCCGATCGAGCAGTACATCCGCGACGCGAAGATCGATTCGCTCTACGAGGGCACCACCGCGATCCAGGCGCAGGACTTCTTCTTCCGCAAGATCGCCCGCGACCAGGGTGGAGCGCTCGCGCACGTGGTCAACCAGATCGAGAAGTTCATCGACAGCCCCGACGCCCGGCCCGAGCTGGCCACCGGCCGCACATCGCTGGCCGATGCGCTGGACAACCTGCGGGCGATCGCGACCACGATGACCGGCTATCTGCTGGGCGCGCAGGAGGACGCGCGTGAGCTATACCGGGTAGGCCTGGAGTCGGTGGGGTTCCTGCTCGCCGTCGGTGATGTGCTGATCGGCTGGTTCCTGTTGCGGCAGGCCGAGATTGCGCTGCAGGCACTCGACGGCGATCCCGATCCGCGGGACGAGGCGTTTTATCAGGGCAAGGTGGCGGTGGCGAACTTCTTCGCCGCCAACATGCTGCCCCGACTGGCCGCCGAGCGTCACATCGCGGAGTCGATCGAGTTGGGGATCATGGACCTGAGCGAAGACGCTTTCTAAGCGCTGGTAAAAATGTCGGGGATAACCGGTGGCATCGAACAGTTAGGGACTTCATGAAGGTGATCACGTCCATCGACGATGCGGCGTCCGCGGTCGGCCAGGAACTCGGCGTAAGTGAGTGGCTACAGATCGACCAGAAGCGCATCAACGATTTCGCCGACGCGACCAACGACCATCAGTGGATCCACGTCGACGTCGAGAAGGCCAAGGCCGAAAGCCCTTATGGCACACCGATTGCGCACGGTTTCCTGACCCTGTCACTGGTCCCGGCGCTGAGCAAGGACAACTTCCGCCTCGAGAACGCGAAGCTGGCCGTCAACTACGGGCTCAACAAGGTCCGGTTCGTGGCCGCCGTGCCGGTGGACAGCCGGATCCGGGTGCGCTCCGAGCTGGCCGCCGCCGACAAGGTCGACGACAACACGGTCAACCTGACCGTGAAGCACACCATCGAGATCGACGGTGTCGACAAGCCCGCCGCCGTGGCCGAGATGATCGTCCGCGCGATCTACTAGCCCGCACGAAAAAGCTACTAGCCCGCACGAAAAAGCCCCCGACACGCTGTGCGTGCGGGGGCCTTTTCGTTTCGACCTACTGAGGCTGATGGAGCGACTCCTCAGCGGCTCGTTCCTCGCCGCATCGTCGTCACTCGGGGGTGTACCCGAACGGCAGCAGCACGCTCTTGGCCTGCGTGTACGGCTCGATACCCTCGGGTCCGTTCTCGCGGCCGATACCGGAGTTCTTGTAGCCGCCGAACGGCGCACCCGGATCGAAGGCGTACATGTTGACCGCGTATGTGCCCGTGCGGATCTGGGCGGCGATCTTCATGGCCTTGTCGTTGTCGGTGGTGAACACCGAGCCGGCCAGGCCGTAGGCGGAATCGTTGGCGATCCGCACGGCGTCCTCTTCGGTGTCATACGGAATCACCGACAGGACCGGTCCGAAGATCTCCTCCTGCGCGATCGTCATCGAGTTGTCGACGTCGGCGAACACCGTCGGCTGCACGAACCAGCCGTTGTCGAGTCCTTCGGGACGGCCGCCACCGGTGACCAGCCGCGCGCCCTCCTCGATGCCCTTCTGGATGTAGCCCTCGACACGCTCGCGTTGCTTCTCGCTGATCAACGATCCGATCATCGCGCCGGGGTTGTCGGGCAGCCCGACCGGCATGGCTGCTGCCGCGGCGGAGATCTTCTCGACGACCTCCTCGTAGCGCGAGCGCGGAGCCAGGATGCGGGTCTGCGCGACGCAGGCCTGCCCGGTGTTCATCAGGCCGGAGAACACCAGCATCGGCAGTGTCGAGTCCAGATCGGCGTCCTCGAGGATGATGGCGGCCGACTTGCCGCCCAGTTCCAGCGTGCACGGCTTGAGCCGCTCGGCGGCGATCTTGGCGATCTCCTTGCCGACGGCGCTGGACCCGGTGAACGTGAACTTGTCGATCTCGGGGTTGGCGGTCAGCGCACGACCGGTCTCCGGGCCACCGGGAACGACCGACAGCACACCTTCGGGCAGCCCGGCCTCGGCGAAGATATCGGCCATCGCGAACAGCGACAGCGGGGTCTCGGCGGCGGGCTTCACGACGATCGTGCACCCGGCCAGCAGCGCGGGGCCGAGCTTGTTGGCGGCCAGGAAGAACGGCACGTTCCACGCCGTCACGGCGGCGACGACGCCGATCGGCTCGCGCAGCACCATCGTGGTGCCGTAGACGCCGTCGCGGAAGTCGCGCCAGGTGAACTTGTCGGCGGCGCCGGCGAAGTACTGGAACGACGACATCGCCGCGCCGTACTGCATCATGTCGACGATCGTCGGCGGCTGACCGGTCTCGGCGGCCAGCAGGAACTTGAGCTCCTCGGCCCGCTCTTCGAGGATCTTGACGGCGCGGCCCAGGATCTCGGCACGCTCGGCGGGCGCCAGGTGGGGCCACGGTCCCTCGTCGAAGGCCTTGCGGGCGGCGGCGCAGGCGGCGTCGACGTCGGCCTTGGCGGCCAGCGGCACCTTGCCCACGAGTTCGCCGGTGGCCGGGGAGTGCACTTCGATGACCTCAGCGGTCGACGGCTCGACCCACTTGCCGCCGATGAACAGCTTGTCCCATTCGGTCTTGAACGCTGTGCTCTGTGTCATGACCGTCACATTACCTACTGAAGACAGAAACTAGAACCTGTTCATTTCCGCGGTATCGGCGGGCGCAGCACCAGCACCAGATTGCTCACCAAGAACTCCCGTATCCCGGGCGCTGATGTCAGCCACCACGCCCATCGCGGGTGGTAGCGCGGGAATGCCGCGACCAGCGCCCCTGTGCCTGCGGCCCAGTTCAGGCCGTCGGCCGCGGAGACGGCGAAAAGCGACGACCCGTAGTTGTTCTTCGGGGGCCGGCCGTGCTTGCGGGTGTAGCGGGCGGCCGCCCGGGCCCCGCCCAGGTAATGCGTCAGACCCATTTCGTGCCCGCCGAACGGACCGAGCCAGACGGTGTAGGACAGGATCGCCAGCCCACCGGGGCGGGTGACGCGCAGCATCTCCGCACCGAGCTGCCAGGGCCGGGGCACATGTTCGGCGACGTTGGAGGACAAGCAGACGTCCACACTGTCGTCGGCGAACGGCAGGGCCATTCCGGACGCCCTGACGAACGAGCCGGGTCCGGCCTGGCGCACCTGTTCCGCGGCGTGCATCTCACTGGGATCCGGTTCGACACCCACGTAATTCCAGCCTGCGTCGGTGAACGCGGTGGCGAAGTAGCCGGGTCCGCCGCCGACGTCGACGAGGGTGTGCCCGACGGGGCTGCCGGTGTGAGTGGCCTGCCAGAGGTCGGTGACCATATCGGCGGTATCGGCGGCCAACGCGCCGTAGAAGCGGGCGGGGTCGCCCTGTTCATGGCGGAATTCGCCCAGCAGCCGTACCGAACGGCCCAGCGTCGCGCGCTGGGCGAACAGGTCGGTGACGGCCACGGCCCCACCCTAACCAGCGTCGAAACTCACGATTCGCAGGGAAAGTTCGAGTGCAGAGCTGCACAAGGTGCAACTCGATTCGCGGATTACCGGAGATCACCGGGTATACCGCCGTTCGAAGAAACGGCGAGGGGGTGACGGACGTGAAGGTGAAGACCACACTGACCGTGCTCGTCGTCATCGTCGCGATCTCGGGTGTGATCTGGACGCTTGCCTCGATGCAGACGCAAGTCGGCGTTCCCAAGGCGATCGGAGTCGGGAAGCCGGCGCAAGATCCTGCCTTCTTGACGGTGGACCCGGTAAGCGGCACGCCTACCGAGTGGGTGTCAGCGGTCTGCCGAGAGCGCGTCCATCAGTTGCCGAGCGACATGGGTAATCCCCTGCGCGGCATCGGATTTCTTTACCCCAATACCGAATTCGAGCTACCGGGATCCACCTACAGCGCTATCTGCAAGGCGCAGGCGACCCCAGTCTCGGACCAGGTTCTGCTCCTGGCCGAGTACCTGGACGAGGATTCGATGCAGCTCGACCTCGCCGACAACGGCGTCAAGTGGTACTGCTTTGCCGGGCACCGGGGACGGCTGTTGGTCATCGCGACCCGCGCCGCCGAATCGTATGCGGGCTCCAACGGCTTGGCCACCTCACCGGTCCTGGAACCGCTGACGTCCTACGAATTCAGCGTCTACGGCGATCCGGGGCCCTGAAGCCTCCGACTCGAGCCGTTCCGGTCTGCATCGTGCGCCGTCTAGGCTGAACTGCGATGTCCACACCCGTTCGCTCCGTCCTGCTGTTGTGCTGGCGGGACACCGGCCACCCACAGGGTGGCGGCAGCGAAACCTACGTCCAGCGCATCGGCACGCTGCTGGCCGAGTCGGGCATGGATGTCACCCTGCGCACTGCCCGGTATCCCGGCGCCCCCCGCTGCGAGGTCGTCGACGGCGTCGCCATCAGCCGCGGCGGCGGGCCCTACAGCGTCTATATCTGGGCAGGCCTGGCCATGGTCGCCGCCCGTCTGCGGCTCGGCCCGCTGCGACGGGCGCGTCCCGACGTCGTCATCGACACCCAGAACGGTGTGCCGTTCCTGGCCCGGCTCGCGTTTGGACGACGCGTGGCGGTGCTGGTGCATCACTGCCACCGCGAACAGTGGCCCGTCGCCGGCCGGTTCGTCGGCAGGCTGGGTTGGCTGGTCGAGTCGTGGCTGTCGCCGCGCATGCACCGGCGCAATCAGTACGTCACCGTCTCCCTGCCGTCGGCCCGCGACCTGTCCGACCTCGGGGTCGACGCCGCGCGGATCGCCGTGGTGCGCAACGGCCTCGACGAGGCGCCTGCGGACACCCTCACCGCGCAACGGTCGTCGACGCCCCGCGTCGTCGTGTTGTCGAGATTGGTGCCGCACAAGCAGATTGAGGACGCGCTCGATGCGGTGGCCGCACTTCGCCCGCGCGTCGCGGATCTGCACCTGGACATCGTCGGTGGCGGCTGGTGGCACGAGCCGCTTGTCGAGCGTGCACACCGCCTCGGCATCGCCGACGCGGTCACCTTCCACGGCCACGTCGATGACGAGACGAAACACTCTGTCGTGCAACGATCCTGGGTGCACGTTCTGCCATCCCGCAAGGAAGGCTGGGGCCTTGCCGTCATCGAGGCCGCCCAGCACGGCGTGCCGACGATCGGCTACCGCTCATCGGGAGGCCTCACCGATTCCGTCATCGACGGAGTGACCGGCGTGCTGGTCGACGACCACGCCGAGTTGATCGATCGTCTTGAACACGTACTGGCCGAACACGTCCTGCGTGACGAGCTCGGCGCCAAGGCCAAAGCGCGTAGCCGGGACTTCTCCTGGCAGCAGAGCGCCGAGGCCATGCGCACTGTGCTGGAGTCGGTGCACGCCGGTACCCGCGTCAGCGGTGTGATCTAGCAGCACGAGCCGATCAACGGGCGCGGCCGCCACTGCCACCCGCGCCCCCGGTCTGCCCGGCGCCGGGATTCCCGGGATTGCCTGCCCCGCCCCCGCCACGGATCGAGCCGCCACCGTTTCCACCGTGCCCGCCCGGGCCTCCGACGCCGGGCGAGCCCGCGCCGCCGAACCCTCCGGTTCCACCATTTCCGCCAGTGCCCCCACTGATGAGCCCGGTGCCACCGTTCCCGGCGTCGCCGCCGTGGCCGCCGACTTTGCCATTGCCGGTGGCCTGTCCGCCTGAACCCCCGGTGCCGCCATTGCCTCCGGCGAGGCCGCCGGTGCCGCCGTTTCCACCGCGTCCGCCGTCACCACCGTTCACGGTGGTCGAGATTCCCCCCGCGCCCGCGCCGCCGGTCCCGCCGTCGCCGCCGCGGCCGAACATGCCGCCTTGACCGCCGTTGCCAGCCGCGCCGCCCCTGAGTTGGGCATTCCCGCCGTCGCCGCCGCGTCCGCCGGTGCCGCCGATGGCTCCACCGGCACCGCCGAGACCGCCGATGCCGCCAATCCCGGTGCCGGGAGTGCCCAGTGTCGATCCGCTACCGCCTCGGCCGCCGTCGCCACCGTTGGCGGAGCTGAACAAGCCGCCAGTGCCACCGTTGCCGGCATTGCCGCCGTTGCCATTGGCGCCGGCACTGCCGCCGGTCCCGCCGTTGCCGCCGTTGCCGCCGGGGCCGATCTGGACAACGGCGCCCTGGCCGCCGTTCCCGGCGTTCCCGCCGCCGGCACCGGCGCCGCCGTTGCCGCCGTTTCCGCCGTTACCCCCGCGGCCGCCGAAGCCGATCTGGACGATGGCCCCACGCCCGCCGTTGCCGGCGTTTCCGCCGTTTCCGCCGACGCCCCCATTGCCGCCGGCGCCGCCGTTACCCCCGTTTCCGCCGAACACCCCGGCGTTGCCGCCGTTTCCGCCGGAGGATCCGACCGCTCCCGAGACCCCGTCTCCGCCATTGCCCCCATTGCCGATCAGCCCGGCGTTGCCGCCACTGCCGCCCTTGAATCCGTTGCCGGCAATACCGGCGAACAGGCCGGCGTTGCCACCGTTGCACCGTTGGGAGGCGCAGCTGGTGGCGTCGTAGCTGAAGCCGTTGCCGAACAGCAGCCCGGCATTCGGGTGGTCAGCGGTGCCGTTGCCGATGAGCCGAGGGACCGATATCAGCGCGGCGGGGACGGCAACCGCGTTGCCGAGTGTTTTAGGGCCGCTTGAACACAAGGCCGTTCCCGGGCCGCAGGCCGGACTCGGTGCCAACGGCAGCGGAGCCGAAACCGACGTTAACGCGATTGCCGGGTAACTCGGGTCGGTGGGCGCGTCGGTGGCGAAGAACAAGAAAGCACCACCGGCAATAGCCGCGCTGGCCACCCCGGCCCCAATCAATGGCGTACCAGAAAACAACTTTCGAGAGTCGGACACGATCTGCTTCTCCTTTGAGGCAGTGGTTCCGTTGACAGAACGGATCGCTTCACGCTGTTCACGTGCGATGCCTCGGCAAAGTTCAATGCCTTGGCAAACGGATTTGACGGTTTCGGTAGAGGCGATGGTGTACGAAGTCGGCGACCACTTGGTTCAACGACTACCAAAACCGGTTAACCCGAGTTGTTTTCACGCGCAGTGATAAGCCCGATGAAATGCTGTGCGGCTGCGTCCACGCCGGCGTCGTCGTTGGTGCCGGCCAGGTCGAGCAACAGACCACGCGTGACTGCCAACCCGAGGCGGGCCATGGCCGGGTTCACGTCTGAATCTGCCTGCGCGAGGGCAAGCCAGCGATCGACCGCGGCGGGCAGCATGCCGGTGAACGGCGACTCCCCTTGCGCGCCACGGGCATAGCACTCGAAGAACAGACGCTCGAGGCCGCGCAACTCGGGCCTGCGCAGGTGCGTCCACATCGCGGCGAACTCCTGCCCGCCGTCATCACTGGTCAGCTCATGCAGCAGCGCCATCTGCTTGCGCTCGACATCGTCCACGACGGCCAGCAGGAGCTCCTCGCGTGACCCGAAGTGGTGCAACAACATCCGGTGACTGGTGCCGACCGCATCGGCCAGTTCCCGCAGCGAGCGCCCACCGATACCGTTCTCGGCGCATTCGGTCACCAGCGCGTCGAGCAGTTCACGGCGCCGCGCAAGGTCAGGCGTTCGAACCACGAAGCTTCCACAGGCCTTCGCTACGTGCCTTCAACCCCTGTGCCTCCAACGCCAGGTACCGCTGCGTCATCTGCCGCATGAGGACACCCACGAGCGATCCGAGGATTCCGCGTTGTTCGAGTTCCTGACGCACCAGGGTGGCATTGCCGCCGACCGTTGATATCCGGTGGCGAGCCGACGTAACACCGCCGGGGGAGTGCTGTACCCACGTCCACGATGCGCCGGGGACGACCTCGGTGACCGTCCACACGAGTTTCGGCATCCGCGGCTGTTTGATCTGGAAGCGTCGGCCGACCGCGATCTGTGGCCCGTCGAGGCCGGTCAGTCGGGTGACCGAGGCGGTCCACTCCGGCCAGTGCTCGACGTCGGTGAACACGTCCCACACCAGATCGGCGGGTGCGTCGATCTCGACGCTGCTGAGGCTCAACATGTACCAGATGGTACATGTTTGTGGCGCGCCGAGATCGACGTTTTGACGCGATCTACTCGAACTTTTGCGGCGGTTTGTCGGTTTGGGCGAAACGAGCGCGCCATCGGCGTCCCGCCAGAGCGGCGATCCCGGCCACGGCCTGCAGCACCAGCCACCCCGCGTGGGTGGCGATGGCGACCGCCCGCTTTCCTTGTGGGGCAGCCTGACTCGAACCGCCGACGCGATACAGCGTGAGGTCGGCGTCGCGGTAGGCCACCGGCAGCCCCTGCAGTGTCCGTTGTGCGTCTCCCAGGGTGCCTGCGCTGCCGGATTCGACCACAACCCAGCCGACGCCGGCGCCGGCGAGTGCGTCGGGAGCTGCGCCGGCCAGCAGCATCCGCTGCACGTCGCGGGCGTGGCCGCCTTCGCCGGGCACCGACTGGCCCGAGATCGTCAGGTCGCCGGTGGCCAGCACCTCGGCGCGGACCCAGCGCGGCAGCGGGTCGAGCACCGGCACCGGCCCGGACCACGGAAATTGACGCATGCTGTCGGCGGGCAATGCCGCGACGTCCGCGGGCGTGGCGTTGACGATCCCGGCGACCGCTGACCAGCCCGGCGGATAGCGCACCGAGGTGACCTTGCCCCACACCCCAAAGGCCAGATCGGGCAGCACGGCGATCACCGCGACCACACACACGAGCGCGGTGATCGGCGGGCGAAACCGGTGCCGCAACGTCACCACGGCGGCCGCCCCGGCGACGGCATAGCCGGGCATTGCCAGCGCCACCCACTTCTGCCCGTCGCGCAGCACCCCCACGCCCGGCGCGGCCTCGACCAGCGCGCGCAGAACAGCCAGCCCGGGTCCGGTCGCGACCGCCGCGGGCAACAGCACACCCACCGCGGCCAGCACCAACAGCGGCACCGCGGAACGGCGGCGCACCACCGTCGGCAACCCGACGGCCACCACGGCCAGCAGCACCGCGGTCGCCAGCAAGGCCAATAGCGTTGTGCGAGAGGGCGGGACGGCCTCGGCGTTCCAGATCCCACCGAGACCGGCAAGGCTGCCCAGCGTGCCAAGGCCCGGTTCGGCCCGAGCCGCGAACGCGACCACACCCGACGACGGTGACGAGTCCAGCGCGTCGCCCAGTGCCGACGCGGTCAACCAGGGCGATGCCGCGAGCACCGCGGTGATCAGCACCCCGGTCGCACACCGCAGCCGCGATACCCCGTCACCCGGGACCGCCACACAGGCCAGCGCCACCCCGGCGGCCAGCAGCAGACCTGTCGGCGTGAGCCCGGCCAGCGCGATCCAGAACACCACCGCCGCCCACCGCGCCCATGAGGGTAAGGACTGCTCGCCGCGCAACCGGATCACCGCGGCGGCCACCCACGGCAGGGCGCCGTATCCGCAGAGCAGGCTCCAATGTCCCTGCAGCAGCCGCTCCGCGACATACGGATTCCACACCGCGAGCGTGGTGGCCACCAGCTGGCCGGCCATCCCGGCATCCGGGACCAGCACGTCGGCCAGCCGCGCCGCACCCCAGCCCGCCAGAAAGAGCCCGGCGATCAGCAAGATCTTGACCAGCACCCCGCCGTCGAGGACAGGCGACACGACAGCGATCAGGAAATCCTGCGGCACCGCCCGCGGCGCCGACTCACCCAGACCCAGCGCGGTGTCCGAGAGGTACGACCGCGGGGTGGACACCGCGTCGCGCAGCAGCAGATAACCGGGCGCCAGCAGTGGCGCGCTCACCACGAGGGCCAACAGGAGGGCACATCCCGGCACCACCCACCGGATCGCCAGGCGTGCCTGGGTCATGCCGAACTCACCGCTGCGGCGGTGGGGGCTCCAGATCCGGTCTGGCCGCGGGCAGCTTCTCGGTGGCGGCCTCGGCGGCGGGCATCGGCCCGGTTTCGTCCTTGCCGAAGAATCCGTGGTCCGCGGTGTCCAGCCCCGGGTCGATCAGAGCCGCCTCGGCGCGCACGCTGAACGTGCCCAATAGAACCCCGCCGACCAGTGCCACCAGGCCTGCCGCGGTGAAGCTGATCGGCAGCACTCGCGACCACAGCCCCACCCGGTCGCGCTCGTCGCGGGCGGAAGCCACTCGCGATTCGACGGTCTGCTCACTCGAGGTGACCTTGTAGTCCGCCAATGCCATCTCCGGGCGCACCGGATCGCGGGCGTAGAAGTGATTCGCATGCTCGGTGGACTTCACGATGACGCCAGTGACCGGATCCACCCAGAACGTGCGCTGTGCGGCGTAGAAGCGCGTCATCGTGACCGGCTCTTCCGGCGGTCCGGGCAGGCCCCACAGCTCAGCCCGCGCGGTAACCTCGCCGTCCTCGTCCTTGTCGTAGAGCGACGCGTACTTGATCGGGTCGACCAGCTTGCCGTCGGCGTCGTACCCGACGTTCTGGGTGAACCGATAGGTGGTCAGTCCGTTGACGTCCTCTTGGCCGTCGTAGTTGGCGTCGAACGCCTTCTGCGCGATCGGATCGAAGTACGGATACGTCTTCTTCTCGGTGTTGAACGGGAACCGGTAGGCCAGGCCCTCGTGCGGCAGCGCGATGTTGGTCGGCGGCTTGGTGTCCTCGATGGTCCGCGGCTTCTGCACGGAGCCGCCCGGGTGGGTGTCATCGGACACCGCCAGCGCGGTGCTGCGGTTCACCGTCACGGTGTCGACCATCGCCAGCAGCAGACCGTTGTCCTGTTGCTTGTCGCTGCGGCGCACGGTGGTGCCGACCTGCAACGTCACGACATCGGCGTTGGCCGGCGACTCGACGGTGATCTGCTGCTGGGACACCAGGGGCACGTTCTTGTCGACCACGAACTTCTCGCCCATGAGCGACGACGGATCCAGCGCGGTACCGGTGCCGTCGCTGACCAACGTTTCGTCGATATCGAGCGGAATCTTCTTGATCTTGCCGGAGGTGTAGGTCGACAACAGCAGCGCGGCGATCAGCAGGGCGGCTCCGAGCCCGATGATGCCGTATGCCGTGATACGCAACATACCTGCGCGATTCACGCTGCCGTGGCCTCCCTCACTCCCGATCGTGCTGTGCGCCGCCTGACGGCGAAGCAAACGTGTCTGACCCTAACAGCAGAGCCCAGAGCACTGGTTCATTAGGAGGTCATCGCCGCAGCCCAGGTGTACCCACTTTCGCAGGCAACCCGCGCCCCGGCAGACTGGCTGCATGACACCGGAGGCGGAGCAGGTCGGGGGCACCCGCAGCTTCCTGCCCGCGGTGGAAGGGATGCGCGCCTGCGCGGCCATGGGGGTGGTGCTCACCCATGTCGCCTTCCAGACCGGTACCAACGCCGCTGTGGTCGGACGGCTGCTGCACCGTTTCGACCTGGCCGTTGCGGTGTTCTTCGCGCTCTCGGGCTTCCTCTTGTGGCGCGGTCACGCGGCCGCGGCCCGCGGGCTGCGCCGGCGCCCGCCCACCGGCCACTATCTGCGCTCGCGGCTGGTGCGCATCATGCCCGGATATGTGGTGGCGGTCGTCGTCATCCTGACCCTGCTGCCGGAGGCCAACCACGCCAGCTGGACGGTGTGGTGGGCCAACCTCACGCTGACTCAGGTGTACGTCCCGCTCACCCTGACCGCCGGCCTGACCCAGATGTGGAGCCTGTCGGTGGAGGTGAGCTTCTATCTCGCCCTGCCGATACTGGCGTACCTCGCGCGCCGGCTGCCGGTGCGCGCCCGGGTGCCGGTGATCGCCCTTGTGGCGCTCGCGAGCCTGGCCTGGGGTCTGCTGCCGATTCACACCGCACAGGGAGTGAACTTCCTGAACTGGCCGCCGGCCTACGCCTCCTGGTTCGCGGCGGGCATGCTGCTGGCCGAGTGGACCGTCAGCCCGCCGGGGTGGGCGCACAAGCTGGCCCGAAATCGTTGGGCCATCACGGGTATCGCGCTGACGGCCTACCTGATCTCAGCCTCACCGCTGGCCGGGCCGAAAGATCTGGTGCCCGCGACGTTGGGGCAGTTCGTGATTCGCACGTCGATGGGGGCCATCGTCGCCGGTGCCTTATTGGCGCCGCTCGTCCTCGATCGCCCGGACACCCCGCACCCGATCCTGGGTAGCCGGTTCATGGTCACCCTGGGCCGCTGGTCCTACGGCCTGTTCGTTTGGCATCTGGCGGCATTGGTGATGGTGTTCCCGATGGTCGGCAAGTTCATGTTCAACGGCAACCTGATCGTCATGTTGGTGCTCACGCTGGTGCTTGGCTTCGCGATGGCGGCTGTCAGCTACGCCTTGATCGAGTCGCCGTGCCGGAATATGTTGCGACGCTGGGAGTACCGACAGAAGAAACCGGTACCGCCGTTGGACAGTTCGGTCAGCGATGCGCCAGAGCCGGTCATTGCGCGATGATCGTTGTCTTGCCCGATCGAGTGTGAAGGGATTGCCATGGCTTCTGAGGCGCTGACGATCATGTTCTGGCCGGAATCGGCCTACGGGCCGACGAACCAGTGCATCGGTCTGGCCGCCATCCTGCGCGATCGTGGCCACCGGATCGTGTTCGCCGCCGAGAGTTCCTGGGCGGGCAAGCTCGCCCCGTTCGGCTTTGTCGAGGAGCTGGTCGATCTCGCGGAGCCGGCCGACGGCACGGCCGACGAGGACCCCGGCAAGTTCTGGACCGACTTCATCGCCGAGACCTCGCCGGAATTCCGCAAGCCGACCATTGCGCAACTCGAAACCTTCATCCAGCCCACCTATCAAGCGCTCATCGACGGCGCGAAGTACTGCGAGCCCCGGCTGCGGGCGATCGTGGCCGAGCATCGTCCCGACGTCATCGTCGAAGACAACGTGGTGCTGTTTCCGGCACTGGTCAGCACGGGGGCGCCGTTCGTGCGGATCGTGTCGTGCAGTCCGTTGGAGGTGTCGGGACCCGGTGTGCCGCCACCGTTCTCCGGTTTGCCCAGCGCCGACCGCTCCCAGTGGGACGCGTACCGGGCCGAGTTCGACCGCACCCACCGGGCGATGTGGTCGGACTTCAATGCCTGGGTCCAGGAACAGGGCGCCGACCCGCTGCCCGATCTGGAGTTCATGCCGCGTGACAATGCGGCCAACCTGTACGTGTATCCCGCGGAGGCCGACTATGTCGGTGACCGCCCACTGGACGCCAGCTGGGCGCGCATGGATTCCAGTGTGCGCGAGACCGACGCAGAATACGTTGTGCCGCAACAGCTCGCTGACCGGCCGACGTCCAGCGCGTTGATCTACCTGTCACTGGGATCGCTGGGCGGTGCGGACGTCGAGCTCATGCAGCGACTGGTCGATGTGCTCGGCACGACCGAGCACCGGTTCATCGTCAGCAAGGGTCCGCAGGCCGACCGGATCACGCTGGCAGACAACATGGTCGGTGAGCAGATGCTGCCCCAGACCAAGGTCATCCCGCAGGTCGACCTGGTGATATCGCACGGCGGCAACAACACCGTGACCGAGACCCTGCATTTCGGCAAGCCGCTGATCGTGCTGCCGCTGTTCTGGGATCAGTACGAAAACGCCCAGCGCGTCGATGAACTCGGCTACGGCGCCCGGCTGGATACCTACTCGTTCACCGACGAGCAGCTGACGGGCGCTGTCGACAGGATCCTCGCCGACACCGCGCTGCGTGAACGGCTGGCCGAGATCGGCGCGGCCATCCGGGCGCGTGACGGATTGCGCGTGGGTGCCGATGTGATCGAACAGGTGGGTCGGCATCGAACCTGTTGACCCGGTGGGTCGCGAACTGGACGCGCTGGATCTCGTTGACGGCAAGAGGCTTTCGATCGTCGCAGGACCCGACGGTATGGCGGCCGTGCCCGAGGTGCAGGCACCGGACGGATCGTGGTGGCGGGCTCACCCCGGTGACGGTGTCGCGGAGGCGCTGTTGACGATGCTGGCGGCCGCACCGGAGACTTCGACCACCGGATCCTTCACCGTGCGGGCTTGGGCGGCGCACAGTGTGGCGGGTGAGCGGGCGATCGCTGTCGACCAGACCAACGAGTCGGTTATCGTCGGGGAAGCTGCGGTGGTCAAATGGGCGACCCATCTGCTGCAGGGGCCACATCCGGCGCCCCACCGGATCGAGGTGCTGCGCGCCAACGGATTTCGCTCGATGCCCACTCCGTGGGGCCTGATCACCTGGCGGCCCGGCGACGGTCCCGAGACGCTCGTGGTGAATGTCGACGGGTACCTTCCCGGTGCGGTCGACGGGTGGACCTGGGCGGTCGAGCTGATTGCCGAGGCTGCGCGCCTGCCCGCCCCGCGAACAGCTGCTGTGGTGGCAGCGGCCACTGACGTCGGAACGATGGTCGCCGAACTGCATTCCGCGCTGTCGATCACCGCCGCTACTGCGTCGCAAGCCGATGCCGACCGTTGGTGCGCCGCGGCATTCGCAACGCTGGATCAGGCTCAGGCGCTGAGCAGTTCGGAGACCGCTGACCTTCTGCGGGAGCGGCGCGACGAGATCGAGCGGACTCTCGGCGGGCTCGGCGCGCTGGCGGGCGGCCCGGTGATCGAGGGGCACGGCGACCTGCATGTCGGTCAGGTGCTGCAGCATGCCGGGGGGTATGTGGTCACCGATTTCGACGGCAATCCGGTGCTGCCTGCCGCCGAGCGCGTGTTGCCCATCCCGGCAGTCCTCGATGTCGCCGGACTCGCTCAGTCGCTGACCCACGCCGCGATCGTCGCCCGGCGGCACCACGAGGTCGACGACCGATCACTATCCGCGGTGGAACAAGCTGCCCGACAAGCCTTTCTGAAGAGCTATGCCGGTCGCCTGACCGAGCTCGGGCACGCCGGGCTCTACGACGCCGCGCCGCTGCGGGCTTTCCGCCTTCAGCAGGTGCTGCGCGAGATCGTCTACGCCGCACGACACCTTCCGCGCTGGATGTACGTTCCCGACGCGGCCCTGCCCATGCTGCTCGACGAGAGGACGATCGGTGCACCCTGACGGCTTCGCCGCCGACCTGGCCCGTAAACCCGACGTCCTGGGCCGGCTCGCCGACACCCTCCGGGCCGGCAATCCGTGGGCGCCCGTCGTCCCGCCCGGTATCGGGCGGGTGGTGTTGATCGGCATGGGATCGTCGGCGTACGCGGGCGGCGTCGCCGCCGCCCGCATGCGCGCGCAGGGCTTGGTCGCCACCTCTGAGCTGGCGTCCTCACCGCTGCTACCGGCCTGGGGGCCGGACACCCTGGTTGTCGCAACCTCGGCGACCGGCGGGTCGGTGGAAACGCTGGACGCCCTGCGCCGCCTGCCGGCCGGGTTGACGACGGTGGCCCTGACAAACACCGCCGACTCCGCTGTCACCGAATCATGCGGTGCGGTCGTGGAATTGGCGGCGGAGCGGGAGAACGGCGGCGTCGCGTGCCGCAGCTACCAACACACGCTGGCCCTGCTGATCGCACTCGAGCTGCACCTGGCCGGTCAGGACATCACCTCGTTGGTGGCATCGATCGAGATGGCGGCCGAGGCGAGCGCGCATCTGCTGGACACCGAGACAACCTGGCGTCCGCAGGCGGCCGATCTGTTGCTTGGCCCGTCGGGCATGCACCTGGCCGCCCCGGCACACCGGTTCTGTTCGGCACAGCAGGGCGCGCTCATGGTGCGGGAAGGGCCGCGCCGGTCCGCGGTGGGCTGTGAAACCGGCGACTGGAGCCACGTCGACGTCTACCTCACCAAGACCACGGACTACCGACTGCTGGTGTTCGCCGGCTCGCCATGGGAGGCGCAGATGGAGGAGTGGACCACGTTGCGCGGCAGCACAGTTGTCGGCGTCGGCGGCACCGTGCCGGGAGCTCAGTTCGAGGTGCGCTACCCCGGAGACGACGCCGACGATGTCCGACTGCTCGCCGAGGTGCTGGTGCCCGAACTCATCGCCGCGCGGGCCTGGCAGGAGCAGTTCTAGGGAGTCATCAGTTCGCCGGGATCAGCGGGGCGACCGTCGGCAGCTGAGCGCCCGGCGGCAACACCAGCTCACCGTGAATGTTGATGAATCCCGATCGTTTGGTCGGGAGCGGCAGAACCGGTTCAGGACATGGTGTTTCGGTTCCGTCGCCGCAGATGCCACCGGTTAGGTACGAGCGTTTCGTGTGATCGGCGGGCCATGGATCGGAGTGCATCCCAATCCATTGCGCGGGCACGTTGTAGAGGACGAAGAAGCAGGCACTGACCCCGGCGAAGATCGCCAGGAACCGGACGAACTGCTGCCGAACCACTCCACCGCGAACCTGGTCGAGCCCGCGTTCCACGATCGTGCGGCCGCGGTCATCGGTGAAGAAGCGCAAACAACACAGTGCGGCCTGAACACCGCCCCACATCAGACCTTCGTAGATCGGCCACTGGTGATAGGTGCCTGCGTTGAACGACACCGCGCGGATCGAACCCGGGTACGTATAGAACCCGATCGGCAGCATGATCAGGGCCTCCATCACGAAATCGAAGGCGAAGGCCATCGCGTAGGTCACCAGAATCAGCCGCATATTGCTGATCTGGGGCCAGCGCGCCTGGATCCTGCGCATCAGCCAGCATCCTGCGATCGTGATCAGCAGTACGCCATAGGCATAGCCGGGGACATTCGTCAGCAGCGGCTCGGCCACCTGGCGGCCGGGCTCCTCGGGCGACACCCACCCGGGGATATCCGACGACCACGAGCCGCGATTGAACAGCCAGGTGTTGTAGGTGCACCAGGTATTGAAGTAATTCAGCAGTGGATCCTGGAAGAACATCAACGCCATCGACACCAACAGCATGCCGTCCAACGTGATCCGCCGCTCACGCACCCACGGCCGGATAATGAAGAACCACAACGCAACTGGGAAACCGATCCAGAGGACGACGGCGTTGGCCATCAGCGGGATCTTCATGTACAGCGGGGGCTCGTGGATTCCGCCCGGCACCCGCTCGAAGTAGGGCCCGCTGACCCAGCGCACCCACACGTAGAGCTGGAACACCAACAGCGCCCCGCCGATGCCCGCCCATATCTGGATGGGCCGCACTTTCTTGACGGTGGTGTCTGGCGGGTTGGTATCGGCCGCCTCGCGCACGGTGGAACCGGCATCTCTCGAAAGCTCACTCATGGGTGGCGTCCTTTCCGTGTGAGCCGGGCCCGCCGATCGGAAATATACCAATGAGTATCTAAGAGGGGAACAGGTATCTGAGATTCCATGGCAGAATCGCTGGCATGGTTGAGCGGTGGACACGCGAGCGCCGCCTGGAGCACACCCGGACACTGCTGCTGGACGCCGCAGAAGCGGTGTTCGCCGAAAAGGGCTTCACCCCGGCGACTCTCGATGACATCGCCCATACCGCCGGCTACACCAAGGGCGCGATCTACAAGCATTTCACCACCAAGGAAGATCTCTTCCTGGCCGTCAGCGATCGCTACTGGCGGCGATATTTCGACAATTTCGCCGAGGTACTCGGCAAGGCGACCGAGGTGGGCGCCCGCGAACTCGACGACGTCGCCGCGCGCTGGCGCCAGCTCAGTTTGGACCGGGGTGCCGAACACGCGGCGCTGGGCCACGAGTTCACGCTCTATCTGCTCCGCAACCCGGACGCCCGCGAACGGGTCGCCGAAAAGCGGTCAGAGGTCGTCGAAGCGCTGGCGAAATTCATCGTCGCGGGCGTCGAGCGGCTCGGCGGGAGCTTGCTGATCTCACCCTTGACGTTCGCGCACACGTTGATTGCCACCAGTGACTCCGTCGTGCTGGGCAGCGAGCTCGACGGCGTCGACCTCTATCGGCCGATGGTGGAGATGTACATGTCGGCGATCAAGCTGCCCGCACCTAAGCCTGCAACCGGGCGATGACCTCGTCGCGCACCGCGGATCGGCGGGCCTTGCCGGCGTCGTCGCGCAGCGGGGTGTCGACGAATTCCACCGTCCTCGGCACCTTGTAGTCCGAAAGACGCGCCGCCACAAAGGCAGCCACCTCGTCCGCGCCGACCGCGGCACCGTCGATGTGCACCAACGCATGGGGCACTTGGCCGAGGTCTTCATGCGGCACCCCGACCACCAGGCAGGACAGCACGGCGGGGTGCTCGGCGAGCGCATTCTCGATCTCCGCCGGGTACACGTTGCGCCCGCCCACGGTGAACATGTCGACCCGCCGGTCGGCCAGGTACAGATAGCCCTCGTCGTCGAACCAGCCCAGATCGCCCAGCGAGTCCCAGCCGTCGCGGGACTTGGCGGTGCTGCCGATGTAGCGGTAAGTCGGGGCCGATCCCACCGGCGGACGCATGTAGATCTCGCCGATCACTCCGGGCGGGCACTGGTTGCCGTCGTCGTCGAGTACCTTCATCTCACCGGCCACCACTCGACCGACCGATCCGCGGTGGGTCAGCCATTCCGAGCCGCTGATGAACGTCAAGGCTTGAAGTTCGGTGCCGCCGTACAGTTCCCACACCGCATCCGGACCCAGCAGCTCGATCCAGGCTTCCTTGATGTTCGGCGGGCAGGGTGCGGCCAGGTGCCACAGCCGGCGCAGCGACGACAGGTCGTAGGCGTCGGGGTTGGCATGATAGACCGGCAGCAGTCTCTGCAGGATCGTCGGCACCGTGGCCAGGTAGTTCACCCGGTAGTCACTGACCAGACGCAGGAAGTGCTCCGGGTCGAAGCGGCGCATCAGGACCAGATGCTGTCCGGTCAGCAGCGCGATGGCCGCCGAGGTGAACCCGGTGTTGTGGCTCAATGGCACCGGGAGCAGCTGGGTGTCGGTCGGTTCGTTGCCCATCGACATCGCCAGCAGGTCGGCGGGGATCCGCCCGTCACCGCCGGCTTCGATCAGCTTGGGTCGTCCGGTGCTGCCGCCGGAGGCCAGGGACTTCCACACCGGTGAAACCGCCTCGGGCAGAGGGGCATCCGACAGGTCCGGGCTGCCGGTGAAATCGGCGTCGACCGATGGCACCACCCCACGTGGGTCGGCGCGACCGACCAGAAGGGCGCGCGGCACCAGGTCGAGCAGACCCTCGAATTCGGCGTCGGGCAGCCTCGGTGACAGTGGCTGCGGGATCGCCCCGAGTTTCCACACCGCCACCGTGGCCAGCACCCACTCGATCGAGTTCGGCACCGCGATCGTCACGTAATCACCTTGTTTGACGCCGAGTTCGGCGTACGCACGGGCGAGCCGGTTCGACGCCGACTCCAGTTCTGCGCGGGTGATCGTGCGGCCGTCGGCGCTCACCACTGGGCGATCGGGCGCCTCGGCGGCGAGTTGGCTCAGCCGGGTTCCGATCGGGGGAATGTCGTCACTCATAGGCACCTTGCTTGGAGAAGATGTTGCGGGGGTTGTCCACCAGCATGGTGGTGATCTGGTCGTTGGTGACACCGCGCTGGCGTAGCGCGGGCAGGACGTCGTTGTGGATGTGGCGGTAGTGCCAGTTGGGCAGGGCCACTGGCACGACCGCTTCCGGCAGCCAGTCGATGTAGCAGGACGCGTCGTGGGACAGCACCATCTTGTCGGCGTGGCCGCGTTCGCACATCCGCGCGACGGTGTCGACCCGGTCGTCGAAGCTGAGCACGCTGTCCAGGCCGAACCGGTCCATGCCGAGGTAGGACCCGGCCGCGATCAGGTCCTCCAGGTAGCCCAGATCGGTGGTGTCACCGCTGTGTCCGATGATGACGCGGCTCAGGTCGACGCCCTCCTCGGCGAAGATGCGTTGCTGCTCCAGGCCGCGGCGGGTCAGCGCGTGCGTATGGGTGGTGATCGGCACGCCGGTCTGCCGGTGCGCCTGGGCCACGGCGCGCAACACGCGCTCGACCCCAGGGGTGATACCGGGTTCGTCGGTGGCGCACTTGAGGATTGCCGCCTTGACGCCGGTGCCCGCGATCCCCTCGGTGATGTCCCTGACGAACAGTTCGGTCATGATCTCCGGGCCGTCGAGCAGGGTTCCCGGACCGCTGAAGTGGAAGTACATCGGGACGTCGTTGTAGGTGTAGATCCCGGTGGCCACTACGATCTGCAGGTCGGTCTGGGCGGCCACCCGCTGAATCCGCGGGATGTAGCGGCCGAGGCCGATCACGGTCGGGTCGACGATGGTGTCCACCCCGAGAGCCTTGAGCTCGTTGAGCTTGGCGACCGCGTCGGCTTCCCTGGCCGCTTCGTCACCCCAGCCTTCGGGGAAGTTCGCGATGATTTCGTGCGACAGGATGAAGACGTGTTCGTGCATGAACACCACACCCAGGTCGGTGGTCGGGATCGCTCCACGCACGGTCTCGACCTCTGACGGCGTCGTCAGATCAGGTGCAGCCATACCAGGCACCCTAATGGGAAATGCTTGTGTCCTCGGGGGTTTCGCTGTCAGTTTGCGTTGTCCGGTGCACGGTGCGGCGGGCAGGAGCGAAGCGACTCGGGAATGTGATCGAGGCGGCCAGCGCACCCACGGCGATCAGGGCCAGCAGCTGCACCCACGGCGAGTGGCCGATGTAGCCGTCGACCGACCGCCAGGGATACCGCGACAGCAGCGTGCCCGCCGCGATCAGTCCGCAGGAGCTGGCCACCAGCGTCACCCGGTCGCGGAGCCGGGCCCGGTGGCGTAGCAGATAGCCGGCCACCATGGCGGTGCCGAACACCACCAGCCCGCCGACGCCGGCGATCAGCCCACCGGCGGCCAGCACACCTATGCCGGCCAGCACGGGCAGCGCCAACGGCCGAGAAGGGTCCTGGCCGGTGCGCGGCCGGCGTGTCGGCACCAGCGCCAGCAGCAGAAGGAGCGGCAGCAGCGACAGGCCCGCGGCCAGGCCGATCCGGTAACCCCGGTTGGACGGGAAGGTCACCGTGATGGTGCCCTGCTCACCGGCGGGCACCACCCAGCCTTGCTGCCAGCCGTTGACGACGACGGGCGTCAGTGTGACGCCGTCGGGCAGGCGGGCGACCCAGCCGGGGTTGACGCTCTCGGGGACGACCAGCACCCGTGCGGTGGGTGCCCGGGTGACGGTGAACTCCCTACGGTCCGGTCCCCAGCTGGTGACATCGGCGGGAGATGTTGGTGCGGTGGGTATTTGGCTTGCCTGCGGCCCGGTCAGCTGGACGCCGTCGACGACGAACGCGGAGCCGGGACTGATCAGTAGCTCTTGCTGGCCGGTCGGGAGGGCGATCGGTGTCGTGTCACATGCACGCGCGGGGATCGGCTGGCCGTCCAGCAGTGCCTCGACCGTGGTGGTGACCGACGTCTGCACGAACCGCCCAGAGACCGCGATGATGGGGCCTTCGCCGCAGGGGATCTCGACGGTGCGCTTCCGGTTGGTGGCGGCGTCGGCGGCCGCGACGGGTTTCCCGTCCGGCCCCAGAACGGCGACCTCAGCCAGGCCGGGCGGTTTGAGCTGGTCGAAACCCAGTGCGGTGCGGTCGATTACGTCATCCCAGTTCAGCAGGCTGATCCGCACCGTGTCGGTGACTCGCGGGCGCAGGGCCACCGTTTGTGTTCCCCCGGCTTCCAGCCGGCGGGTCTGGGGGCCGTCGCCCAGGTCGATGGCCACCATCGTGGGATGGGTGGGCAGCGGCGAGGAACTCGGGGTCAGCGCCAGTCCGGTGACCTCGGTCGGCTTCGGGAGCGTGACCGTCAGCGTGGGCGAACTGTGGTGCTGCACCACATTCTGCGGCGCGGTCCACGCGGTGCGCGGATCACCGTCGGTTGCCGCGTAAGCCGATCCGTCGACGTCGATGAGGTCGGAATCGGCGTGCGACCGAGTGGTGCCCGGCTGGGCGGTCAGGTCCGCCAGGTGTGGTCCCTGCCGGGCCCGGACCCACACCGTCGGGCTGACCTCGATCGGCTTGGGCACTGTCAGGGTGCGGCTCAGCGTGACCGGTTCCTCGGGCGCCTGCGCCATCGACGCGGCACAGTGCACGCCGTCGGGAGAATCCGCGCACCCCTGTCGGCCGAGCAGCTCGGCGCCCAGATCCCATGCTGCGACAGCTGATCCACCAGGTGGGCCCGGCACCACCATGCTGTGCCGCAGGTCGACGGGATGGGCGAAGCCGGACGCGTCGTACTGGGTCACCGACAGATCGGTGATGCCGAACTGGACTCCTGACGAGCCGTCGTCGGTGCCGATCGCGGTGATCCGCACCCATGGCGACTCCCCGTAGGGCAGGGCCACCGCCAGCGGCTTCCCCGGATCGTCGAAACGCACTGTGGTGGTGCCGTTTTGGGTGGACACCTGGATGCGGCGCACCTGGGCGCCGACGGCGGTGGCGCTCGGGGTGAGCGTCAGCGTCGCGTTGGTGACGGGATGGTCGAAGTCGACCTGCAGCCACTGTCCGACCGCGGCTTGCAGCGAATTGGACACCCACGCGGTCGCCGGGTCGCCGTCGATGGCCGCGGCCGGGCCGCTGGACGGGGAGACATTGGGCAGCGCGGTGGCGTCCGAGGAGGAACTCGATGCGGACACCCGCCCGCCGGTCCAGCCGCCGTGCACGAGCTTGGCGCCCGGGACCGGATAGTCGGGTACTCGGTTGAAGGTGTTGCGCCGGTCGCCGTCGGCCCTGGCCGCCGACGAATGGTCGTCGACGCGGCCGTAGTCGGTCTCCCGGTCGACGGGGGTGTCGGTCACGGTGACCAGCGGGACCGGAAGCCCGGCCCGCTGGGCGTCGGATGTGAGCACCATCGGACCCAGCGGGGCCAGGCCGAGTAGCCGGCGCCGTTCGTCGATGCGCAGCAACACCTCCGGGCCGCCGTCGACGCGGGCCATCCGGTTGGTGTCGGCTAGATAGGGTGCAGCCGGATTACCTTGTGAGCCAACATGATAGATCTCGACCGCGGGGTATCGCGGCCGCAGCCCGCTGTCACTGATGAAGCCCTCGAGGGTGCCAGGTCCGACCGGCTCACCGAATTGCGCCACCTTCTGCAGCCCCGGTGAGCCGTCGATGGCGCGGTGCACGAGCAGTGGGCGCGCCGATCGGGACTTGTCCGGGTCGAGGTCGTTGCGCACCACGACATAGGAGATGCCCTGGCGGGCCAGCGTGTCCGCCAGGCCCGCCGACGGTCGGCCAGCCGCGAACAGGCGCTGCACCGAGTCCAATGCGCGGATCGTTTGTGGCGGGGTCAACGGGATCGAATCGCGGACGCCCCAAGGGCTTTCGCCGAGGACCTGCAGCGGCTCGTCGTGACTGTTACCCCAGACCTGCGTGGCGAACGGTGCGCCGGGAACCACCAGCACCCGCCCCTGCGTGGGGTCGCCGGTGTTGTGCTCGGTCAGCCAGTCCGCGGCCTGGTGCCAATAGTCGGGGATGGCGCGAAACGCGCCGGGCGGGGTGAGCCGGCCGGTCCAGGCCATCGACGTGGCCACCATCAGTGCTGCGAGGACGACGATGCCGACGGCCACCCGCTTGTCGTTCTCGGGATGGGCGAAGGACCTGATCCACACGGGCCGTGGTGCGCTGCCGGGCAAGGGAATACGGCCGAGCAGGTGCATCAGCCCCAGCACCAGCGGGATCCGGATCACCGGTTCTAGCTTGTGCACGTTACGCAGCGGTGCGCCCGCCGCGTCGAGGAAGGACTGCACCTGGTGCGCGAGCGCCGAGCCCAGACCGCCGGAGTAGCCGACGCCGAGCAGGACCACGCCGATCAACAGCATGACGATCAGTCGGCCCCGTGCCGGCATCGAGCGAAGCGCCAACCCCGCCATCCCACCGGCGGCCACCAACGTGGTGGCCAGCACCATGGCCGGCTGGGTTACCAACTCGGCGGCCGCGGTGGCATTGGGCGCGACGTAGGGCGTCCAACTGTCGGTGCCGCGCAGCATCTCGGTCAGCGACGTCCACTGGGTGGTGACCCCGGACGATTCGATGAAATCCAGGAACGGCGGGCTGATCCGGCCGAGCGCCAGCAGCGCGACCACCCACCACGTGATCGCCAGCGCCGAGGCCAGCGCCCACCACCCGGTGAACCGCCACCACAACCGGTTCGGCCGATGACACAGCCACCAGATGATCGCGGGCAGGCAGCCGGTGATCGTGGCCACGGCGTTGACCGCGCCCATCAACGCCAGCGCGATACCGGCCCGGCCGGCCAGCACCCGCAGGGATCTGCCGTCACCCCCTCGTAAAGCCAGGATGACCGGCAGCAGCACCCATGGGGCCAGCATCATCGGCAGGGTTTCCGACGAGATCGACCCCAGCGTCGTCAGCACCCGGGGCGACAGCGCGAATGCGAGGGCGCCGATGATGCGCGACGGAGTGGTCCCGATGCCCCGGCCGTCATTCAAGGCCTCGGCCACCCGCAGCAGCCCCCAGAACCCGGCGGTCAGCAGTAGTGCCCACCACAGCCGCTGGGTGATCCAGCCGGGCACACCGAGGGTGTCGCCCAGCAGGAAGAAGGCCCCGTGCGGAAACAGATAGCCGTAGGCCTGGTTCTGCGCCTGCCCGAACGGCAGGTCGCTGTTCCACAGATTGGCGGCGCGGGCCAGGAACCGCAGCGGGTTGGCGGTCAGGTCGAGTTTGGTGTCCGGTGAGATCAGCCCCGGCGACTGCGCGAAGCTCAGCAGCAGCGCGACGAGGAAAGCTCCGCCGAGCCAGCGCCGCGAGAGCGGCGGGGTGGTGATGTGCGCCTCCGTGACCGCGGGGGAGGCGGCGGCGAGCGTGCTCAGGCTAGCCGCGGTTGCCGTACTCGACGCGGTTCAGCACCGACGATGCGGGATCGCCGGGCGACAGCGGCGGCTTGGTGTCCTGCTGGATCATCGACGTCACGCCGAAGATCGCGGCAGCCCCGAGCAGCAGACCGACCACGATGCTGGCGGCGGCAGGAACCACGAACCGGGCCATGATCGGTTCTCCTTCGCAGGTGCTGGGGGCGGCTGGGTCAATGAGTGAACACCCGTTGTGTCACCGCGTGAATACCCGCTGGCCAACCTAGCACGCGGCGAACGCTGGTTGGCCCGCGGCGACGGCCATGACAGCATGTGCGGATGCCTACCCGCCTGCTCTCGATTCGTGGAATCGCGGCCCTGTCGGCACTACCTCTGCTTTTCGCCGGCTGCTCGGCGCCTGCCGCCAAGCCGGGGGCCTCATCATCGTCACCGGTCAGCACGTCGTCGTCCGCCAGCCCGATGGCCGGCCCCGTCCCGGCACCCGCGGCGCCGGCGCCACCCGCGTGCGGCGACGGTCCGGGGTTGCTGAGCGCGATGTCCACCCGCGACAAGCTGGCGCAGGTGTTGATGGTCGGGGTGAAGGGCAGTGCGGACGCGCGCGCCGTGGTGGACACCTATCACGTGGGCGGCATCTTCATCGGCAGCTGGACCGACTTGTCGATGCTGACCGACGGCTCGCTGCCCGATATCGCCAATGCCGGGCCGCTGCCGCTGGCCGTCAGCGTCGACGAGGAGGGCGGCCGCGTGGAGCGGCTGTCCTCGCTGATCGGGACGGCCCCGTCGGCCCGGGTGCTGGCAGCGACCCAAACCCCTGACCAGGTGTACCAACTGGCCCTCGACCGCGGAAACAAGATGCGCGGTATGGGAATCACGATCGATTTCGCGCCCGTCGTCGATGTCACCGACGCCGCCGACGACACCGTGATCGGTGATCGGTCGTTCTCCAACGACCCGGCCGTCGTGACCGCCTACGCCGGTGCCTACGCGCGCGGCCTGCGCGACGCCGGACTGCTGCCGGTGCTCAAGCACTTCCCGGGCCACGGCCACGGGTCGGGCGACTCGCACACCGCAGGTGCGGTCACCACACCCCCGCTGGCCGACCTGCAGGCCAACGACCTGATCCCGTATCGCACGTTGACGACGGAAGCCCCCGTCGCCGTCATGGTCGGTCACCTCGAGGTGCCCGGCCTGACCGGGACGATGCCGGCCAGCCTCAGCGCGGCGGCGGTGGCTCTGCTGCGCAGCGGCGGCTACGGCGGGCCGGGGTTCGACGGCCCGGTGTTCAGCGATGACCTGTCCAGCATGGCGGCGATCTCCGACCGGTACGGCGTCGCCGAGGCCGTGCTGCGCAGCCTGCAGGCCGGCATCGACGTGGCGCTGTGGGTGACCACCGACGAGGTGCCCGCGGTGCTGGACCGGCTGGAGAAGGCGGTCAATGCCGGGGAGCTGTCGCTGCCCGCGGTCGAAACTTCCCTACTGCGAATGGCGCGTCTGAAAGGGCAAAGTCCGCGGTGCGGCGGTTAGCCTGGATAAATCCCCGCATGGGAAGGCAGTGATATGGCAGGTGGCACCAAGCGGTTGCCTCGTGCCGTGCGGGAGCAGCAGATGCTCGACGCCGCTGTCCAGATGTTCTCGGTCAACGGCTATCACGAGACGTCGATGGACGTCATCGCCGCCGAGGCGCAGATCTCCAAGCCGATGCTGTACCTGTACTACGGCTCCAAGGAAGAACTGTTCGGGGCCTGCCTGAGTCGGGAACTGAGCCGCTTCACCGAGGCGGTCCGCGAGGACATCGACCTCGAGCAGAGTCCGCACGAGCTGTTGCGCAGCACCATCTCGTCGGTGCTGCGCTACATCGACGCCAACCGTGCGTCGTGGATCGTGCTCTACACCCAGGCCACTAGCTCGCAGGCATTCGCCCACACCGTGCGTGAGGGCCGCGAAAAGATCATCGACATGGTCGCGCGGCTGGTGGAGGCCGGCACCCGGCATCCCGAGCCCGACACCGACTTTCACATGATGGCCGTCGCGCTGGTGGGTGCCGGCGAGGCAGTCGCAACGCGGGTCAGCGCCGGCGATGCCGATGTCGACGAAGCCGCCGACATGTTGATCAACCTGTTCTGGCGCGGCCTCAAGGGCGCCCCCGCGGACAAGGAAGCCTCACCCGCGACGTCGTAGCACCCTCGTCACACAATTTCTGTATCGAGTCTGCACACAGATCGTCCTTTCGGGTCAAATCACGATTTGGGTGCAGGCTCGATGCCGTACAAGCAGACTCGGCGCTTACAGACCGCGAATCGTTCCGGTGAGGTGCGGGTAACCCTTGGACATATTGCGCAGTGCGATATCCCAGCCGTCGGCCACCCGGTCGACGTAGAGTCCCGCGCTCGCGGGCAAGATGACGGGTTTACCGAACTTCACCGAGTAGCGCACGGCATCGGGCAGCTGAGCCTCGATATTCGCCAGGACTGCTGCGGCACTGAACATTCCGTGGGCGATCACGGTCGGGAAACCAAACAGCTTGGCACCGATCGCATTGGTGTGGATCGGATTGTGATCCCCGCCGATCGACGCGTAGCGCCGGATCTTGCCGGGGCTGATCCGCAGAATGGCGTTGGGCGGCGGTAGTTTCGGCCGTTTGGGCGGCTCCGGCTTGGGGCCACCGGACAGGCTGGTGCGCTGCTGGTGCAGGAACGTGGTGACCTGGTGCCAGGCCAGTTCGTTGCCCACGCTGACATCGGCGACGACGTCGACCAGCAGACCCTTGCGGTGCTCGCGCAGATTCTCGGCATGAACTTTCACCCCGACGGTGTCGGTGACGGCGATCGGGCGGTACCGGGTGATCTCGTTCTCGACGTGCACCGCGCCCATCGCGGCGAACGGGAAGTCGAAGCCGGTGATCAGTGCCATCACCGTCGGAAACGTCAGCACGAACGGATACGTCAGCGGCACGGCGTCGCCGAAGCGCAGGCCGGTGACCGCGGCGTAGGCCGCGACGTTCGACGGATCGATGGCGAGCTCGTCGACGGTCAGCGTGCGCGCGGGCAGGTGATCACCCCGCGGAATGAACGGCAGCGATCCGGCCGCCGCGCGCAACAGGTTTCGCAGACCACTCGGCTGTTCGGTCGCAGTGCTCACTGTCAGGCTCCCAGCATCGCTTGGCCGCAGACCCGGATCACGTTGCCGGTCACGGCATTCGACGCGGGGCTGGCGAAATAGGCGATGGTCTCGGCCACGTCGACCGGCTTGCCGCCCTGATAAAGGGAGTTCAGCCGGCGCCCGACCTCCCGGGTGGCCAGCGGGATCGCCGCCGTCATCGCCGTCTCGATGAAGCCGGGTGCGACGGCGTTGATCGTGATGCCCTTCTCAGCCAAACCGGGCGCCAATGCCTGGGTGAGGCCGATCATCCCGGCCTTGGTGGTCGCGTAGTTGGTCTGCCCCCGGTTACCGGCGATACCGGCCATCGACGACAGCCCGATGATCCGCCCGCTGTCACCGATACTCCCGTTGGCGACCAGACCCTCGGTAAGACGTTGCGGAGCAAGCAGATTCACCGCGACCACGGAGTCCCACCGGGCGTCGTCCATGTTGGCCAGCAGCTTGTCCCTGGTGATACCGGCGTTGTTGACCAGAATGTCGGCGTGTCCGTCATAGTGCTCGCGCAGGTGCTCGGTGATCTTGTCCACCGCGTCGGCGGCGGTGACGTCCAGCGCCAGCGCGGTGCCGCCGACCTTCGCCGCCGTCTCTTCGAGCGCAGACGCTGCGTTTTCGATATCGATCGCCACGACCCTCGCGCCGTCCCGGGCGAACACCTCGGCGATCGTGGCTCCGATGCCGCGGGCTGCACCCGTCACGATGCCGACCTTGCCGGCCAGCGGCTTGTCCCAGTCGGCGGGCGGGGTGGAGTCCGCGGCGCCGACGTAGAACACCTGGGCGTCGACGTAGGCCGACTTGCCCGACAGGATGAACCGCAGTGTCGATTCCAGACCGGTCGCAGCGGGTTTGGCCGCAGGCGACAGATAGACGAGGGCGACGGTGGCGCCACGCCGCAGCTCTTTACCCAACGAGCGGGTGAACCCTTCCAACGCTCGCTGGGCGATGCGTTCGTCGGTGCTCGCGGCTTCGTCGGGGGTGGTGCCGACCACGACCAGGCGCGCCGACGGTCCGAGGTTGCGCTGCAGCGGGGTGAAGAACTCGTAGAGGCCGCGCAGCTGCGCGGGCTCGGTGATGCCGGTGGCGTCGAACACCAGGCCGCCGAACGAGTCGGCCCAGCGGCCGCCGAGATTGTCGGCCACCAGGTCGTAGTCTTCGGCGAGCGCCGCCCGCAGCGGCTCGACCACGCGGCCGGTACCGCCGATCAGCAGCGAGCCGGCCAGCGGTGGCTCACCGGGCCGGTAGCGGCGCAATGTCTCCGGCTGCGGTATGGCGAGCTGCTTGGCCAGCAGTGACCCTGGCGCGGAGTTGAGGATCTGGGAGAAGAGGTCGGAAGCCACGAACGTGCCTTTCGAGTTGCGATGGGGGACCGGGAACGAACTTACTCCAGAGTAAGGACCGTGCGTAGTATGGGTGGGTATACCCCCTGAACAAACCGAACGTTAGGCGGAGATTGACGTGGCCTCTACCAGTGGAAACAGTCGCCGGGTCGCCGTGATCGGCGGCAACCGCATCCCGTTCGCACGATCGGACGGCGCGTATGCGGAGGCATCCAACCAGGACATGTTCACCGCCGCGCTTGGCGGCCTGGTGGACCGGTTCGACTTGGCCGGCGAGCGGCTCGACGCGGTGATCGGCGGAGCTGTGCTCAAGCACAGCCGCGACTTCAACCTGATGCGCGAAAGCGTGCTCGGCAGCCAGCTCTCGCCCTACACCCCGGCCATCGACTTGCAGCAGGCCTGCGGCACCGGTCTGCAGGCCGCGGTCGCGGCTGCCGGCGGAATCGCCGCCGGCCGCTACGAGGTCGCCGCCGCCGGCGGGGTGGACACCACGTCCGACGCCCCGATCGGGCTCGGCGACGATCTGCGCCGCACGCTGCTCGGGCTGCGGCGGTCGAAGTCGAACGTGGACCGGCTCAAGCTCGTCGGCAAGCTGCCCGCCTCGCTGGGCATCGAGATCCCCACCAACGGGGAACCGCGCACGGGTTTGTCGATGGGTGACCACGCCGCGATCACCGCCAAGAAGATGGGCATCAAACGCGTCGATCAGGATGAGCTGGCAGCGGCCAGCCACCGCAATATGGCCGCCGCCTACGACCGCGGCTTCTTCGACGATCTCGTCACGCCGTTCCTTGGGGTCTACCGCGACAACAACCTGCGCGCCGACTCCAGCGCCGAGAAACTGGCCAAACTCAAGCCGGTGTTCGGCGTGCGCAACGGCGACGCCACGATGACCGCGGGCAACTCGACACCGCTGACGGACGGTGCCTCGGTGGCGTTGCTGGCGAGCGAAGAGTGGGCAACGTCACACTCGTTGACTCCTCTCGCGTACTTCGTCGATTCTGAGACCGCCGCCGTGGACTACGTCAACGGTGCGGACGGCCTGTTGATGGCGCCCACCTACGCCGTGCCGCGCCTGCTGGCGCGCAACGGTCTGGCGTTGCAGGATTTCGATTTCTACGAGATCCACGAGGCGTTCGCATCGGTGGTGCTGGCCCATCTGCAGGCATGGGAATCCGACGAATACTGCAAGGAGCAGCTAGGACTCGACTCCGCGCTGGGTGCCATCGACCGCTCCAAGCTCAACGTCAACGGCTCCTCGCTGGCCGCGGGCCACCCGTTCGCCGCTACCGGCGGGCGCATCGTGGCGCAGCTCGCCAAGCAGTTGGCCGAGAAGAAAAAGGAGACCGGACAGCCGGTCCGCGGGCTGATCTCGATCTGCGCTGCGGGCGGTCAGGGCGTCACCGCGATCCTCGAGGCGTAGCGAAAATATTCTGGAAAAAAGTTTCCCGGGGTTTGTAACGAACCCCTGCGGGTTACAGATGTACTGGATAGCTCCGTGTTGCCGTCTGACCCCCCGACCCGACGGCAACACGGGGCATCCTCTTTGTTTACGGCCTATTGACGTAAACGAAGGAACCGCCGCTGGAGAAGAGGGGATTCCAGCGGCGGTTTTCATGAAGCCGCTGGGCTAGGCCCCGGAATCCACCAAGCCCGATTGCACCAGGGCGGCATCGACGAACTGCTGAACCGGACGAGCTTGGAAGAACCCGGTGTGACCACCGCGGTACCAGCCGATGTTCGGGCGTCCCCAGTGCTCCCACAATGCGAGTACCTGCTCGCGCGGGTGCACGATCCGGTCGGCGACTCCGGCGTAGATGAACCGGCCCTCGGGAGCCACCTTGGGTTGTAGCGACAGCGGGGAGATCATCTCGCCGATCGGTTCGGCCAATTCCAGTGTCCGGTAGCGGGGGTCGTCTGTGCCCAAGCCGGCGTGACGGCCCAGGATCGACACCAGGTTGGCCGGCGGAACGCCGAGGATCGCACAGGTGAGGTCTTCGTCGAGGCTGGCGACCAGGGCCGCGATGTAGCCGCCCAGCGAGATGCTGTTCAACCCGATCTTGGCGTCGGGCTGTTGTGACCGGATCCAGGCCAGCACGCGACGGATGTCCCACACCGCCTGTGCGGTGGCGTGGACGTCGTCCATCACGTCTTCACCCGGAAAGACAGCGCCCCTGGGCAATCCCTTGGCGCGCGGGCCGTGCATCGGGAGCACCGGAAGTATCACATTGAGGCCGAACTGCTCGTGCAGATGCCAGGCCCGGAACAGGGCCAGATCCAGGTTGGCGCGGCCCATCTCGGTGCCGTGCACGCACACCAGCCACGGACGAGGTTCGCGGTGGCGCAGCATCATCGCGTATTCACGGTGATTGCCGGTGTAGCTCAGCCAGCGGGCGCGGCCGGGTTCGCGGGCGTAGGGCTGGTAGCCGCTGTCGAACGAAATCCGCTCGTGGGTGCGGCCGCGGAACTTGTACGACCGGATGGTCACGTCTTTCGGCGCAGGCGGCGCGGCGAAGAATCCCTCGGGACGGGCCAGCCAGCCGCGCTTGCCGTAGAAGTCGATGGCCTTGAGGACCTCGGTGTTGATCTTTTCGTAGACCGCCGCGTCGCTCAGCGGCCGGCGCAACCGCAATCCGACGAGGACGATTTCGTCGCGCAGGGCGTGCGTTGCCAGCGACAGCGTGGGGCGGGCGACGGGCAATTCGTGGTCGCCGCCGTCGAGGTATGCACCCCAGGAGCGGGCGTAGTAGCCGCCGGCTTTTGTGAAAGGCCCGACAATATTCGCCAGCGGACTCGCGTTGGCCGACTTTGTGCCGGTTGCAGCGGGATGCGCAGTAATAGCTTCGTTGCTGTCAAGCATCGCCATTCCTAGAATGTAGCGGATCGCCAGCTAACTGCCAGGGCCCAAAGTCCCGACATAGGTCGGTTGACGCGCAATCGCTGGCAAAAAGTGACCAAAGTCCCTGCGTGGCGCTACGCGGACGCCTGCGGGCCGAACGCGCAACGACCCCGAGACCGAACGATCCCGGGGCCGTTGGCGGTCGAAACTCAGAACGCAGCTTCGTCGAGCTCCATGATGTCGTTGTCGATCGTCTCGATCACCAGTCGAGTGCTGGTCAGCAGCGGCAGGAAGCTCTTGGCGAAGAACGACGCCACGGCGATCTTGCCCTCGTAGAACGAGCGATCGGCACCGGTGGCACCGGCATCCAGAGCCGCGACGGCAACCGCGGCCTGACGCTGCAGCAGCCATGCGATGACCAGGTCGCCGACGCTCATCAGGAAGCGCACCGAGGCCAGGCCCACCTTGTAGATGCTGCTGGAGTCCTCCTGCGCGGCCATCAGGTAGCCGGTCATCGACGCGGCCATGGCCTGGACATCTTCGAGAGCCTTGGCGAGCAGTTCTCGCTCGGTCTTGAGCCGGCCGTTGCCCGCCTCGTTCGCGATGAGTTCGTTGATCTGGCCGGCCACGTGAGCCAGCGCAACACCCTTGTCTCGCACGATCTTCCGGAAGAAGAAGTCCTGCGCCTGGATGGCGGTGGTGCCCTCGTAGAGCGAGTCGATCTTCGCGTCGCGGATGTACTGCTCGATCGGGTAGTCCTGCAGGAAGCCGGATCCGCCGAAGGTCTGCAGGCTCTCGGTGAGCTTGGCGTAGGCCTGCTCGGAGCCGACGCCCTTGACGATGGGCAGCAGCAGGTCGTTGACCTTGACCGCGAGATCGGGCTCGACACCCTGGACGGCCTTGGCCACCGCGGCGTCCTGGTAGGTGGAGGTGTAGAGGTATAGCGCGCGCAGACCCTCGGCGTAGGCCTTCTGGGTCATCAGGCTGCGACGAACGTCCGGGTGATGGGTGATCGTCACGCGCGGCGCGGTCTTGTCGGTCATCTGGGTCAGGTCGGCACCCTGCACACGCTCCTTGGCGTACTCCAGAGCGTTCAGGTAGCCGGTCGACAGGGTGGCAATAGCCTTGGTGCCCACCATCATTCGGGCCTGCTCGATCACGTCGAACATCTGCGCGATGCCCTCGTGTACCTCGCCGACGAGCCAGCCCTTGGCCGGGATGCCGTGCTGGCCGAAGGTCAGCTCACAGGTGGCCGAAACCTTCAGGCCCATCTTGTGCTCGACGTTGGTGACGAACACGCCGTTGCGCTCACCGGGTGCGCCGGTCTCGGCGTCGAAGAGGAACTTCGGCACGATGAACAGCGACAGACCCTTGGTGCCCGGTCCGGCGCCCTCGGGGCGGGCCAGCACCAGGTGCAGGATGTTCTCGAACATGTCGTCGGAGTCGGCGGAGGTGATGAAGCGCTTCACCCCGTCGATGTGCCAGGAGCCGTCGTCCTGCTTGACGGCCTTGGTGCGGCCGGCGCCGACGTCAGAGCCGGCGTCCGGCTCCGTCAGCACCATCGTCGAGCCCCAGCCACGCTCGGCAGCCTTGATGGCCCACTGCTTCTGCTCCTCGGTGCCGAGGTTGTGGACGATCTGGGCGAAGCCGGCGCCGCCGGCGTACATCCATACCGCGGGGTTGGCGCCGAGCACGTGCTCGTGCAGGGCCCACACCAGAGTCTTGGGCATCGGCATACCGCCGAGTTCCTCGTCGAGGCCGACCTTGTCCCAGCCGGCGTCGATGAAGGCCTTCACCGACTTCTTGAATTCCTCAGGGAGAGTGACGGTGTGGGTCTCGGGGTCGAAGACCGGGGGGTTGCGGTCGCCGTCGACGAACGACGCGGCCAGCGGGCCTTCGGCCAGCCGGGCCATCTCACCGAGCATCTCCTGCACGGTGTCGGCGTCTAGATCGCTGTAGTCACCCGCGCCGAGGGCCTTGTCGAAACCGAGGACCTCGAACAGGTTGAATACCTGATCGCGAACGTTGGACTTGTAGTGGCTCATGACGGTTACTCCTCAGCGAGAATGTCATCTGAACTTGGGCTTGCGGTTGGGGACTCGGGTCTAAGTTACCCACCAGTAACCCGAAACTATACCGGCCGGTAACCGGAACGCAAGTCCCTGTGAGCAAGTTCAGTCGGCTAATCAACCCACTGGTTGGGTTGGCGTTTCACCGAGTCGATCAGTGGCGATATATCCGCTGGTCAACGGGGGTCACGGCGGGGGCGTGTGGCGACACCGAAAACAGCGATAGCGGTGCGATTTAGGTCACACCGCTATCGCATTCAAGCCTCTTCGGGTCAGTCCTCGGGAGTCGGCTCGGCTGCGTCCTGGGTGACGACCTCGGGCTCGGCAGCGGATTCTGCAGTCTCTGCGGTTGCCGGAGCGTTCGCGTCGCCCGAGGGCGGATCGGAATCGGGCAGCTGCGACACCAGATGTCCGGCGAGCTCGCCGAGGGTTGGGTAGTCGAACACCGCGGTCGGGCTGATGTCGAACTTGCCGCCGAACTGGCCGAACAACCGGTTGCGCAGTTCGACTGCCATCAGTGAGTCGGTGCCCAGGTCCAAGAATCTGCTGGTTGCCGCGGGCGGTTGGGCGAGCCGCAGGAAACCCTGTACCTCGCGCTGCAGGAACTCGGTGACGAAGCCTCCCCGCGCCGCCACCGGCAGCTCGAGCAACTGCCGGAGCATCTCGCTGTCGCCGGTCACCGTGCCATCGCCGCTGGGCAGGACCTGATCCAGCAGCGGTGGCCGGATGCCGCCGAGCATCTTCGCCGTCCGCTGCCAGTTGGCCTTGAGCACGGTGGCCTGCGCCGCGCCGTGCCGGATGGCCTCACCGAGCGCGGCCAGCGCCGCCGACGGCTCCAGCGGCATCATGCCCTGGGCGCTGAGGTTGGCCAGGGCGGCCTGCGAGCTGGCCATGCCGCCGTGACCCCACGGGCCGAAGTTGGCGGCCGTCGCCGGGAGGCCTTGCGCCCTGCGCTGCGCGACGAGCCCGTCCAGCAGCGCGTTCGCGGTGGCGTAGTTGGACTGCGACGGCGAGCCGAGCACGGCCGAGGCGGACGAGTAGAGGATGAAGAACTCGAGGTTGTCGTCCAATGTCAACCGGTGCAGGTGATGGGCACCGTAAGCCTTGGGGCCCAACGCTGTTCGGAATCGTTCGAGGTCTTGCTCGGGCAGCAGGGCATCGGTGAGCACGCCGGCGAGGTGAGCCACGCCCGCCAGCGGGGGCAGTTCGGTCCGGATCTTCTCCAACAGGCCGGCGACTTCGGACTCCACACCGACGTCGGCCGAGAAGACATGAATCCGGCAGTGGAACCGTTCGGTGATGGCGTCGATGGCCTGCTGCATCTCGGCATCCGGAGCGCGACGGCTGGTCAGCACGATGTCACCGGCCCCGAGCTGGGCCAGATACGACGCGGTGTGCAGACCGAGCGCCCCGAGACCGCCGGTGATCAGGTAGCTCCGATCACCGCGCGGCTGAAGCGGTTTGGGCATCTGCACCACGATCTTGCCGATGTGGCGAGCCTGCTGCATGCGCCGGAACGCGGTTCTGGCCTCGGTCAGCGGATAGACCTCGGCAGGCACCGGGGTCCACTCACCCTCGGCCAACCCGTCAGACACCTCGACCATCAGCTTCTGGATGTGATCGGGATCGGTCATCATCGTCACGTCCAGCGCAACGATCTCGTAGGCGATATCGGGCCGAAGCGCGGCCATTTGCTCGGTCGTCCAGATATCGCGCTTGGCGATCTCGGCGAACCGGCCGCCCTTGGCGGTCGCGCGCACCGTCGCTTCGACGAAGCCTTCGTTGGTCAGGCTGTTGAGCACGACGTCAACACCGTGGCCGCCCGTCGCCTCCAATATCTGATCCGCGAAATCCGTTGTGCGTGAGTCATAGACATGCTCGACGCCCATCTCGCGCAGTGTGGCGCGCTTGTACTTGCTGGCGGTCGCGAACACGGTCGCACCGTGCGCCCGAGCCATCTGCACCGCCGCGAGCCCCACGCCACCGCTGGCGGCGTGGATGAGCACCTTATCGCCCGGCTTGAGCTGGGCCCAGTCGAACGCGAGCCGAACCGTCAGTGCCGCAGCGGGAATGGTTGCCGCATCCACGGCACTGATTCCGTCGGGGACGGTCGCCAACAGCGGCGCGGGCACATTCAGTCGGCTGGCGAACGCACCCTGCATGGAGCCGAAGACCCGCTGGCCGATCTCGAATCCGGTGACCTCGGAGCCCAATTCGGTGACCACACCGCACAGGTCACCGCCGATCGGGCCCGGATCGCCGGGGTAAAGGCCGAGCACGTTGAGCACGTCACGGAAGTTGAGGCCGGCGGCCTCGATCCGAACCTGCACTTCGTTCGCCTTCGGCGGCGCCACCTCGATCTCGGTGAGCCGGAGGTTGTCGATCGCACCGCGTTCGGTGGGCGCCAGGGCGTAGTCGTCGCTGCGTGGCATCGGCAGCTGACCGTTGCGCGCCCAATGCAGCAGCCGGGAGACCAGGAAACGTCCCTGCCGCACTGCCATTTCGGGCTCGACCACCGGTGTGCCGAGCGCGCCCGCGAGCCAGCTCAGCGACTCGTCTGAGGCGTCGCCGTCCACCAGGCGAACGCGCAACGTCGGCTGCTCGGCGATCATCGTGCGCCCGAAACCCCACAGCGCGGCTTGGACGGGATCGACCGGCTCCCCGGGTTCGGTCGCCACCGCTCGCTCGGTGACGATCCACAACCCGTCGGCCAGTGTGCCCTTCTGCGCTGCCTGTGAGGCCAACGCGGTCTGGGCTGCACCGAGCAGGGCGGCGATCTCGGCTTCCAAGCGGATGGCGAGGTCGTCAGTGGATTCCCGGCTATCCGGCTGTCCGGCACTGCGCCAAACGATTCCGGTGACCGGCGCACCGCGCTCGGCCGCCTCGGCGAACGCGTGCTGCCACGATTGCGCATCGGTGAGGTCGGCCACGGTGGTGGCCCCTGGGACTTCGGCCGCCAACGCGTCGAATCCCGCGATCAGCCAGGTGCCGTTCGCGGTCTTCGCGGTGTCCTGTTCGGCGGCTTCGGCCACCGGAGCCGCGATCTCTTGCCAACCCAGGCTGTACAACAGCCGGGTGGAGTCCCCACCAAGCCCACGCAGCAGCGCCTCGCGCGGGGCACGCTTGACGGTGAACTCGCGGATCCCGCCCAGCATCCGCCCGTCCGGGCTCACGAAATCGAGGTCGAAGACCTGGGTTTCGTTGGTGATGGTGTTCTCGTGCCAGCGGGCACGGCAGTAGAACCGCCGCGGCATCTTCTCGGCCACGGTGACTTGTCCGTACCGCAAGGGCAGGAACAGATCCGACATCCCCTGCTCGGCGGCCAGTGTCGCCGGGAAGGCCGGGAACGCCACGCCGGTGCACAGGTCGAGCAGCACCGGGTGGATGGGTTCACTACCCACGTGTTCGGTCAATTCCTCACCGAGCGAGATATCACCGATCGCCTCGTTCTGGCCGACCCACAAGGACTTCAGCGAGGTCGACCACGTTGGTCCCCAGGCCAGTTCCATGTCGTGGAAGATGTCGAACAGTTCCTGCGGTCGGGTGCGATTCATCTGCTCGATCGCCTCGTCCGGGGACAGGGTGGTCTCCGGCGATCCCTCATCGGGATCGACACCGGCCAGTAGGGTTCCGTCGGAGTTCAGTGACCACTCGGAGTCCCGGACGCCGTATGGCCGGCTGTGCACCTGGAACTTCCAGCCGTCATCGACCGGATGCAGAGTGAGCTGGACTTCGCGGGACGCCTTGTCCGGCAGGATGATCGGTTCGTAGAAGAAGACTTCCTTGACCCGCGCCGGAGCTCCGGCCGAAGCCAGCGCCATCGCCGCATACGTCGCGCCCGGAACGACCACGGTGCCGTAGATGACGTGATGCGCCAACCACGGCTGGGTCTTGACCGACAGCACGGTGGTGTAGACGGTGTCGCCGGATGCGAGATCCTTTGCGCTTCCCAGGATTCCGGACGCGGCCGTACCGTCGGCCCGAATACCCGAGGTCTTGGGCCAGTAGCGACGGCGCTGGAACGGATAGGTCGGCAGCTCCAGGCGGTGGCTCGGCGCGTGGTACTTGGTGGCGAAATCGGGCCGGTGCCCACAGATATACGTCGTGGCAAGGGCTTCGGTGATCTGGCGCTGGGCATTGGCGCCCTTGCGCAACGACACGATCGCTCGAGGCGTGGCCGAGGTCTCCGGCCAGATCTGCAACGCGGCCGCGGTCAGGATCGGCTGAGGACCGATCTCCATCAGTACCGAGCAGCCCAGCGCAGCCACCGTGCGCACACTTTCGGTGAACTGCACCGGTTGACGGGAATGCCGTCGCCAATATTGCGCGTCGATCGGCGTCTCGCTCGTGAGCACGGCGCCGGTCCGGTTGCAGACCAGCGGCCTCGACGGTACGGCGTAGGTGAATTGCTTGGCGAACGATTCGAATTCGTCGAGTACCGGGTCGAGCAATTCCGAGTGGAAGGCGTGACTGGTCTCCAGCCAGGTGCAGCGGGTGCCGTCCTCGCTGCACGCGGCGACGATCTGCTCCAGATCCTCGCCAGGACCCGACAGCACCGTGTTGCGGCCGTTGTAGGCGCCAACCGACACCCGCGGGAAGGCGCTCGCGGCGCGCTCCACGTATTCCGGATCGGCGAACACCGCCACCATTCGGCCGCCCGCGGGGAGGCTGCCGAACAACCGGCCGCGCTCGGCGATCAACCGGGCCCCGTCCTCGAGACTGAAGACCCCGGCCACGCAGGCCGCCGCGTACTGACCCACGCTGTGGCCCAGCACCACGTCCGGTTCGATGCCCCAGGACTGCCACAGCCGGGCCAGGCCCATCTCGACGGCGAAGATCGCGGGCTGGGCAAATGACGTGTGCCGCAGCGTTTCTGCGGCCTCGCGGTCACTGGAGAACAGGACCTCCAGCAGCGGCCGCGGAAGTATCGGGTCCACGGCCTGCGCGCAGCGCCGCACGGTGTCGGCGAATACCGGTTCGGTGTCGAACAATTCGCGCGCCATGCCCGGATACTGGCTGCCCTGGCCCGGGAAGAACCACGCCGTGGTGGGCGGGTCGGTGCACTCCCCGCGCAGCACGCCCGGACGCAGCCGGTTCGCCACCAGATCGTCCAGCAGCATCTTGGCCTCTTGGGCGGACGTGGCGACCACAGCGGCGCGGTGTTCGAAGTGTGAACGTCCCGCCCCGGCGGTGAAACACACGTCGGTGAGCGGGGATTCGGTGTGGGTGTCCAGCCAGGTGGAGTAACGCTGGGCCAGCGCGACCAGTCCTTGCGCCGACCGCGCCGACAACGGCAACAGGCTCAACGGCTCGCGGGCGACCTCGGTCGGCGCCGCACCATCCACCGGCTCGTCGGCGGCATCGTCGGCCAGCGGTGGCTGCGGCGCCTCTTCGATCAGCACGTGTGCGTTGGTGCCGGTGAACCCGAACGAGCTGACGCCGGCCCGGCGCAGCCTGCCGTTGGCAGGCCACGGCGTCGGCTTGTCCACCACCTGCACCGGCAGCGAGTCCCACGGGATGTGCGGCGAGGGATTCTGGAAGTGCAGGTTCTGCGGCAGCAGCTCGTGCTGGAGCGACAACACGACCTTGACCAAACCGGCGACCCCCGCGGCGGACTCGAGGTGCCCGATGTTGGTCTTGGCCGTTCCCATCAGCAGCGGCCGGTTCGGGTCGCGGCCGGCGCCGTAGACCGCCGCGGCCGCCTGAACCTCGATCGGGTCACCCAGTGGGGTGCCGGTGCCGTGTGCTTCGAGGTAGTCGACATCCCCACCGGTGAGGCCCGCGCGCGTCAGCGCGGCGTTGATAAGCCGTTGTTGTGCACCACCATTGGGCACCGTCAAACCGCTGGAGGCACCGTCCTGGTTGACCGCACTGCTGCGGATGACCGCACAGATCCGGTCACCGTCGCGCTGTGCGTCGCTCAGTCGCTTGAGCACCAGAATGCCGCAGCCTTCACCGCGCACGTAGCCGTCGGCCGCCGCATCGAAGGTCTTGCATCGGCCGTCAGGAGCCAGCATTCGTGCCCGGGACGCGGCCACGATAGACGCCGGGCTCAGCAGGACGTTGACGCCTCCGGCGAGCGCCATATCGCAGTCACCCGAGTGCAGGGCCTGACTGGCTTGATGGACGGCGACCAGTGACGAGCTGCAGGCGGTGTCCACCGCCATCGCCGGTCCTTCCAGACCGAGGGTGAAAGCCACCCGGCCGGCAATGGCGTTGAGCGCATTGCCGGTGATGAAGTGGGCTTCGAGGTTCTCGACCGATTCGCCCGACAGTAGGTGCGAATACTCGTTGGCCCCAACGCCGACGAAGACACCGGTCCGGCTACCGCGCACAGCTGACGGTGCGTATCCGGCCCGTTCCAGGCCTTCCCAGGCGATTTCGAGCATCAGGCGCTGCTGCGGATCAATCCAGACGGCCTCGCGCGGCGAGATACCGAAGAACTCCGGATCGAATCCATCGACGCTGTCCAGGTATCCACCGTTGCGGGTGTAGATCTTGCCCGGCATCTGCTGATCGGGGTCGTAGAACTCGTCGACGTCGAAGCGGTCCTCGGGGATCTCCCGGATCGCATCCACCCCGCCGGACAGCACGTCCCAGTACGCGTCGGCATCCGGCGAGCCGGGGAACCGGCAGGCCACCGCGATGATGGCGATCGGCTCGTCGGTCGCCGAGGTCGCCAGCGACGTCGGCTGGGCCGCAAGTTGGCTGCCGGCCTTCTCGTTGAGGTTGAGCACGTCGGAGAGCAGGTAGTCCGCCACGTCGGTCAGTCGTGGGAAGTCCATGGCCAGCGTCGCAGGCAACTCCTTGCCGACCGCCTGCTCCAGCCGGCGCCGCAGCTCCACGGCCATCAGGGAATCCATACCGAGATCGAAGAATCCGGCCTCTTCGCGGATCTCCGATGCGTCGATCCGCGTCACCTCCGCGACGGTGTTGCGAAGGTGCTCGAGGACGAGTTTCTTGCGCTGCTGCACGGGAGCGGCGGTGAGCTGTTCGACAAGTCGGGTGTTACCCGACGCCGGGGATGTCACGGACGCCGACTCGGGCACTTCACGGCCCACCTCGGCCAGCAGTGCTCGGCGACCGGCCTGCAGGTAGATGGGCAGGAAGCGGGCCCAGTCGATCCGCGCCACGACTGCCTCTGCCGGCCCCTGGGAACCGGCCGCCGCCATGACGTCGGCCATCCCCGCCAGCGCGTCTGATGGCGACAGGGTGCGGATGCCGCGCCGCTCCAGTTGGGTGCGGGCGTCCTGGTCGGCCATACCTGCCGACCACGGGCCGAAGTTGACGCTGATCGCGGGAACACCCTGCTCGCGCAGCCGCCAGGTCAACCCGTCGAGGAAGGCGTTGGCCGCGCTGTACGCGGTCTGGCCGTAGCTGCCCCACACCGAGGAGATCGAGGAGGTGGACAGGAAGAAGTCCAGGTGCAGATCTGCGCTTGCTTCGCTCAGATGCCAAGCACCCCAGACTTTCCCGGAGAACACCCGATCCACCTCGGCGCTCTCCAGGGCACTCAGCGGGGTGGTGCTGTTCTCGCCGGCGGCATGCACGATGCCGCCCAACGGGGGGAGTTCGGCCTGCACCGTGGCGAGCAGGCGCGCGACATCGTGCGGGTCGGCGACATCGGCGGCGATCACCCGGATGGTGCAGCCGTGTTGCTCGCGGAGCGCGTCGATGCGACGCTGCGCCGCTTCGCTGGGTGCGCGCCGGCCGGTCAGCACCAGCTGCCGGGCGCCGTGCGCGGCCAGATATCCGGCGATCTCGAGTCCGAGTGATCCCAGCCCGCCGGTCACCAGATATGTTGCTTCTGAGCGCAATTCCAGCAGTGTCGAGTTCGGTTGCCCGTCGCGACGCACCAGCCTGGGCACCTGCACGGTGTCGGCACGGAGTGCAATCTGGTCTTCGCCCGGCGATGCCGTGACGACCTGCTTGATCAACCGTGACCACTCGTCGGCGCCGCGGCCGGACAGGTCGACGAGGCCGCCCCACACCTGCGGGTACTCCAGCGCGGCGGCCCGGCAGAAGCCCCATAGGATGCTCTGCACCGGCGACACCGTGTCGTCGTTGGTAACTCGCTGTGCACCATGGGTTGTCACCCAGATCGGGGTGCGTAGTTCGGCGGCCGCCGCGGCACGGAACAGCCGCTGGGTGCCGCCAAGGACGCGATGTTGCATCCGCAGCAGCGAGCGCATCGATGGCGCCCCGTCGGAGTCCAGCGCCGCGACATGGAGGATGCGCAGCTCGGGCTCGTCGTTGACCGCGGTACGCAGTTCGTCGACCAGGCGTTCCTCGTCGGCCTCGGACATCGGCAGTCCGAGGACGCGGTGCCGGTGGCCGTTCGTGGTCAACGTGTCGATCAACGGCCGCATGACGACGGCGTCATCGCCGATCAGCAGCCACGCGGTTCCTTCGCCGATCTCCGCAGGCGAGGAGTTGGCAGACCGCTCCCAGCGGATCTCGTAGCGGATGTCAGCGATCGATTGTGCGCTTCGTTGCCGGTTATGTTGTGCGGCAAGCTTGTTCAGTACTTCGGCGGTTGTCAGGCTGGTGCCCGCGACGTCGAGCAGTGCGGCGAGTTCCTCGATTCGGCCGTCCTCGAGCAGCCGGACGGCTTCGGTGCGCGGGCCGTCGGACGCGGACGTCTGAACCTGCTTGCTGCTGAACCAGTACTGGCGATGCTGAAAGGGATAGGTCGGCAGATCGAGCTTGTGCGCCGGCTTCGGCACCAGCGCAGCGAAATCGGGCACGTGCCCGGCTACGTAGGCTCCTGCAAGGGCTTCGGTGACCTGACGGTGGTCGGCGCCGTTGCGGCGCAGCGACGGCACCGCCTTGGGAGCGGTCGCCGGGTCCGGCCAGGCCCGCAACGCCGCGGCGGTGAGCACCGGCTGTGGGCCGATCTCGAGCAGCAGTGCGCAGCCGAGCTCGGCCAGAGTGGCCACGCCCTTGGCGAACTGGACCGGCTGGCGGGCGTGCCGGCGCCAGTAGGCGCCGTCGAGCTTGGCGTTGCGCCCGAGGGTGGCACCCGTCCGGTTGCACACCAGAATCCGTTGTGGCGCACCGAATTCGAATCCATTCGCGTACGCCTCGAAGGCGTCGAGAGCCGGATCCAGCAGCGCGGAGTGGAATGCGTGGCTGGTGTCCAGCCAGTCGCAACGGGCTCCGTCGTCGGTCAGCTGGGTCACTGCCTGCTCCAGGTCGGCAGCGGGTCCGGACAGCACGGTGTTGGCGCCGTTGTAGGCGGCCACCGACAGGCTCGGGAACTCGTCGGTGAGGCGTTCGACCCGGTCGGGGTCGGCGAAGATCGCGCACATCCGCCCACCAGTGGGCAGGTCGCCGAACAGCCGGCCCCGCTCGGCCAGCAGCCGGGCGCCGTCCTCGAGGCTGAACACGCCAGCCACACAGGCCGCGGAGTACTGGCCGACGCTGTGGCCGAGCAGCACATCCGGTTCGAAGCCGCGCGACTGCCAGAGCCGCGCCAGACCCATTTCCACCGCGAAGATCGCGGGCTGGGCGTGCCGGGTCTGCTTCAGCGTCTCGGTGCCGTCAGCATCGAAGATGAGGTCCAGCAACGGCTTTTCGAGCACACCGGCCACCGCCTCGGCGCACCGGGTCATGGTCTCGGCGAACACCGGTTCGGTCTCGAAGAGCTCCCGGGCCATGCCTGCGTACTGGCTGCCCTGTCCGGGGAACAACCATGCGGTCTTCGGCGCGTCCGCGCTGTCGCCGCGCAGCAGCCCGGGGGCGGGCAGGTCGTCGGCGAGCGCACCGAGCAGTTCGCGCGCGGACTCCCGAGAATTGACCACCAGGGCGGCCCGATGCTCGAAGTGGGCGCGACCGTCACCGGCCGTCAGGCACACGTCGGCCAAGGTGGCCTCGGGATGCTCGCTGAGCCAGCTGCGGTAGTGCTCGGCGGTCTGCACCAGCGCGGCGGGGGTGCGAGCCGACAGCGGAAGCACCATGAACCGGCGATCGTCCGCTGGTGCGTCAACCGCAACCGGCGGCGCAACCTGCGGTGCCTCTTCGAGGATGACGTGCGCATTGGTGCCGGAGAAGCCGAACGAGCTGACGCCTGCGATACGAGGCTTCTCGGAGCGTTCCCAGGCGACCGCCTCGTCCACGACGCGCACGGGAATCCGATCCCAGGGAATGTGCGGTGACGGATTGCGGAAGTGGAGGTGCTTGGGCAGTTCCTGGTGTTCTAGGGACAGGACGACCTTGAGGACCCCGGCGACGCCAGCGGCGGCTTCCAGGTGTCCGATATTCGTCTTCGCCGACCCGATCAGTAGCGGCTGGTCGGCGTCGCGGCCCTTGCCGAGGGCGGCAGCGGCGGCCTGTACCTCGATGGGATCGCCCAGCGACGTCCCGGTCCCGTGCGCCTCCAGATAGCCGATATCGCTCGGGGCCAGCCCGGCACTTTCCAGCGCCTCACCGATCACGCGCTGCTGGGCCACACCGTTCGGCACGGTCAGGCCGCCCGATGCGCCGTCCTGGTTGACCGCGCTGCCGCGGATCACGGCCCGGATGCGGTCACCGTCCCGGATCGCGTCTTCGAGGCGCTTCACGGCGATCACACCGCATCCTTCGCCGCGCACGTAGCCATCGGCCGCGGCGTCGAACGTCTTGCAGCGGCCGTCGGGTGCCAGCATCCGGGAGTGAGAGAAGGTGATCATGGTGGCCGGGCTGAGCATGACGTTCACCCCGCCGGCCAGCGCGAGGTCGCATTCGCCCAGGCGCAGCGCCTGGCAGGCTTGATGAATCGCCACCAGAGACGAGCTGCACGCGGTGTCTACGGTGACCGCGGGGCCTTGCAGCCCCAACCGGTAGCTGATCCGGCCTGCTGCGGCCGCGCTCGAGGTACCGACTGCCAGATAGGCCTCGATCTCGGCGTAGCTCAGTGCGTCCGATGCCATGCCCAGGAAGTCGTGGGTAGCCAAACCGATGAACACGCCGGTGCGGGTGTTCGCCAAAGTCGTTGGAGCGGTACCGCTGTGCTCGACAGCGCGCCATGCGGTCTCCAGCAGCAATCGATGCTGCGGGTCCATCACATTGGCTTCGCGGGCCGACACTCCGAAGAACGGCGCGTCGAAGCCGGTGACATCGTCGACGAATCCTGCGCGGCGGGTGACAATCTTGCCGGGAGCGTCCGGGTCCGGGTCGAAGAACTCCTCGACATCCCAACGATCCTGGGGCACCTCGGTGACCGCGTCCCGACCGTTGTGCAGGAGGTCCCAGTACTGGTCCGCATCCGCGGCGCCGGGAAAGCGGGCCGCGTAGCCGACGATCGCGAAGCGGGGCGCCTGCTGCGTCGGATGTTCGGTTAATGCCATCAGGTTGTGCTCTCCGCGTCGGGCCGGTAAAACAACGATCCACTCCGGGAGACCACGTCAGGCCCAGGATTAACTTCCGAACGGCCACGGCCCGGTCATCTCCCGACAGCGACGGCCGGCTCATCTCCCGGGGGCCAGTATTACATGTGCGTTGCTGAACGACGCGTTTTCGGGTGCCGCACACAGTGTCCCCATAGCTAGCCGCACGGCGACCTCAACCGGCCCTCGCTACCACCCCTGAGCTGGCCTATCGGGTCTGTCGACGACCGTCTCAGCCGTAGGCGCTATGTTGGTCAGGCCACCAGCGTTGCCGGTCCCCCGGCCGTATCGGTTCAGACCCGGGAGGGGAATATTGCATATCGGGAAGATTTCTATCGGCACAATCGATGATTGGTCGCCGAGCCCCGGTGTGGTGATCTCCTGGCGCCCGACAAATGCGGCGACGGAGAAGGCTCGGCAAGCGCCGGTCAGCTCGGTGCCCGTCAGCTATATGCAGGGCCAACATATTCGTGGCGTTTACGAACAGGACGCCGCCGGGCTGGACTATTCGCGGCAGATTATTGCGACCTGCGAAGTGCCTGGTCAGTGCGATGTCTCTGCCATGAATCACGCATTGAACGCCTACCTGCGCCGCCATGACACCTATCGGAGTTGGTTCGAGTATTCGGGATCCGACGATATTGTCAGGCGGACAATCTCGGACGCCGCCGATATTGAATTCGAGCCCGTTGATTTCGGTGAAATGGCCGCCGAAGACGCGCGTAAACACATTGTCGATATTCCGACTCCGCTGGAATGGGGCTGTTTTTCCTTCGGGGTGGTCCAGAGTGCGGATCACTTCGATTTCTATGCCAGCATCGACCACGTCCACGGGGACGCGGCGCTCATCGGGATCACCATGCTCGAGGCCCACGGCATGTACACGTCGTTGACGATGACCGGGCAACCGATGGCCCTGCCCGAGGCGGGCAGCTTCGACGATTTCTGTCTCCAGGAGCACCAGTCCACAGCGGATTTGACCGTCGATTCGCCGGAGGTTCGCGCCTGGATCGAGTTTGCCGAGAACAACAACGGCACGCTGCCGGAGTTTCCGCTGCCCCTAGGCAACCCGCTGGAACCGACGGTCGCCGACATGGTCGGCGAGATGCTGATGGATGCTGAACAGACCGCGAGATTCGAAGCGGCCTGCACGGCGGCCGGTGTCCGCTACGTCGGCGGTCTGTTCGCTTGCACCGCCATGGTGGACCATGAATTGACCGGTGCGGCAACCTATTACGGACTCACCCCGCGAGACACCCGCAGGACGACCGACAACTTCACGACGCAGGGCTGGTTCACCGGCCTGGTCCCGATCACCGTCCCGATCGCCGCGACGTCGTTCGGTGAAGCCGCTTGGGCGGCGCAGACGTCATTCGATACCGGTCTGAGTCTGGCGAGGGTCCCGTACTACCGCGTGCTCGAGTTGGCGCCGTGGTTGGACAAGCCGCGGCCGAACTTTCCGGTCTCGAACTTCCTGCACGGCGGCGCCGCACCCCTGAACGCCGTGCTCGCCGCCGCTGATATGGGCTATTCGAACAATATCGGCATTTATTCGGACGGACGATTCTCCTACCAGCTGACGATCTATATTTTCCGGTACGAGGCCGGTACCGCGATGGCGGTGATGTTTCCGGACAACCCGATCGCCCAGAAATCGGTCGCCCGGTACATATCAGCGATGAAATCGGTGTGCGGTCGGATCGCCGACGGCGGGCATTGGTGACGACTTGCGAGTAGCGAGACCTCACGGAACACAGGTGAGGGCAGCGCGGATGAGGCCACAGTGCGACGGCTAGCCGATTTTGTAGTGCGGTGGCCCTGGGCAGTGATCGGGCTCTGGGTGGCGTTGGCGGTGGCGCTACCGCTGACGTTCCCGAGCCTGAACGACATGGCCCAGAAGCACCCGCTGGCCATGCTGCCCGGCGACGCTCCGTCCAGCGTCGCGGCCCGGCAGATGACCGAAGCGTTCAAGGAACCGGGCGGCGACGATCTGCTTCTGGTGGTCCTGACCGACGAGCGCGGCCTCAGCCCGGCGCACGAAGTGACCTATCGCAAGCTGGTGGGCGCGCTTCGCGACGACCAGCACGACGTCGTGATGCTGCAGGACTTTGTCGAAACACCCGCGCTGCGTTCATTTTTGACGAGTAAGGACAATAAGTCCTGGGTCGTGCCGGTGGGGCTGGCCGGGGCCTTGGGCACCCCGCAGTCCTATGACGCGTACAAGCGGGTCGCCAATTTCGTCAAACAGAACACCGCGGGCAGCCCGCTGGAAGTACACCTGACGGGGCCGGCGGCCACCGTGGCCGATCTGACCGTCGCCGGCGAACGAGACCGGCTGCCAATCGAACTCGCGATCGGCATCCTGGTTCTCGTCGTGCTGCTGCTGGTGTACCGCAACCCGATCACCATGCTGTTGCCCTTGATCGGAATCGGGATATCCCTGGTGATCGCGCAGTCCGTGGTCGCGGGCCTGTCCAATCTGACCGGGCTGGGGGTATCCAACCAGGCCATCATTCTCCTGAGCGCGATGATCGCCGGTGCCGGAACGGATTACGCCGTCTTTTTGATCAGCCGCTATCACGACTACGTGCGACTCGGTGAAAGCTCCGACGTTGCGGTACGGCAGGCACTGGGCTCGGTGGGCAAGGTGATCACCGCGTCCGCGGCCACCATCGGTGTCACCTTCCTCGGGATCAGCTTCGCCAAGATGGGGGTGTTCTCCACCGTCGGTGTGTCATCGGCGATCGGGGTCGGAGTTGCGTACCTGGCCGCGCTCACGCTGTTGCCGGCCGTCATCGCGGTCGCCGGGCCGCGCGGCTGGATCACGCCGCGGCGCGAGCTGACCGCCAGATGGTGGCGACGGTCGGGCATCCGCATCGTGCGCCGACCACGGGTGCATCTGGTGGCCAGCGTGCTGATCCTGATTCTGCTCGCCAGCTGTGTGAGCTTGGCGAAATACAACTACGACGATCGCAAGGCGGTGGCCGCGTCGGACCCCAGCTCGGTCGGCTACACCGCGCTGGAACGCCATTTCGACCTCAACCAGTCCATCCCCTCCTACGTCCTGATCCGCTCGCCGCGTGACCTGCGCAGCCCGCAGGCTCTCGCGGATCTGGAACAGCTGGCCGAGCGCATCAGTCAGCTGCCGAACATCGCGTTGGTCAGCGGTATCACCCGACCGACCGGATCAGTGCCGCAGGAGTTTCGAGCCACGTATCAAGCGGGCCTGGTCGGCAATCAGCTGGGCAACGGCGCGGCGATGATCGCCGCCAACATGAACGACCTCAATCGGCTTGCCGGCGGGGCCAACACGCTCGCGAACAACCTCGGCGATGTGCGCGGCCAGGTCAGTCAGATTGCCACCAGCGTTGCGGGCGTGGTCGACGCATTCGCGGCGATCAAGAGCCAATACAGCGGTGACACACTGGTCAAGAACGTCGAAGTCGCTGCCAAGCTCGTGAACGCGGTCAACCGGCTGGGCAATTCGATGGGCGTGAGCTTCACCGCGGCCAGAGACATGTTCGCCTGGGTGGGGCCGGTTCTGGTGGCACTCCACGGCAACGCAGTCTGCGATCTCGACCCCTCGTGCGCCGAGACCCGCGGCCATTTTCAGGCACTGGTCGACGCGCGCAACGACGGAACTCTCGACGAGATCAATTCTCTGGCAGGACAATTGCAGTCGATGCAGGACAAGCAGTCCCTGGACGCGACCCTGCACCAGCTCAGTGAGGCCTTCGGCAGGCTGACCAGGGTCATGCACACCATGGGGCTGGACTCACCCGGCGGTGCGAAGGCCAGCACCACCAAACTCCGGCAGGGCGCTGATCGCGCTGCCAGCGGGAGCCGGGACGTCGCCACCGGTGTGGACCAGGTCGTCGACCAGATCCAACTCATGCGCACCGGCCTCGATCAGGCCGCGGCGTTCCTGTTGTCGATGAAGCAGGACGCCGCAAGCCCCGCGATGGCGGGATTCAACATTCCGCCCGAAGTCCTCAACCTGCCGGACTTCAAGATGGCGTCCCGGATGTTCATCTCGCCCGACGGGCACTCGGTGCGCTATCTCGTGCTCACCAAACTCGATCCGTTCAGCGCCGCGGCGATGGATCAGGTCAATGCGATCAGCGACGCCGCGCGCAGTGCGCAGCCCAACACCAGCCTGTCGGACGCCACGATCTCGATGGGCGGTTATCCCGCCGCGCTGCGGGACACCCGCGACTACTACCAGAAGGACATCCGGTTCATCATCGCCGTCACCATGATCGTGGTGCTGCTGACGCTGATGTTGCTGTTGCGCGCGATCATTGCGCCGCTGTATCTGGTTGGGTCCGTGGTGCTTTCGTACTTCGCGGCGCTGGGCATCGGCGTCCTGGTGTTCCAGTACCTCTTCGGACAACACCTGCACTGGACGGTGCCGCCGCTGGCGTTCGTGGTGCTGGTCGCCGTCGGTGCCGACTACAACCTGCTGTTCGCGTCACGATTGCGGGACGAGTCGTTCGGCGGCACGCGCTACGGCGTCATCCGGACGCTCTCGTCGACCGGCGGTGTCATCACCGCGGCAGGTCTGATCTTCGCGGCATCGATGTGGGGCCTGCTGTTCTCCAGCATCGGTACCGTGGTGCAGGGAGGGTTCGTCATCGGTGTCGGAATCCTGCTGGACACATTCCTGGTCCGGACCGTCACGGTGCCCGCCATGGCTACCCTGGTCGGGAAGGCGAACTGGTGGCCGTCACGCATGACATCGCAGGGAAGTAAGGCATGAAAAAGCTACTCGCCACGGCAACCACGCTGTTGACCCTGTGTGCCACCGGCGGAATCGCGGCCGCCGATCAGCCGTCGCCGGGTCAGCCGAACAACGACGGGCCCACGCCGATCGGCACGCCGGGCCGGGGCTATGCACTCGGCGGCGCCCACGTCCTCGGCATTCCCTACGACGAGTACATTCGCCGCACCGGAGCGGACTGGTTCCCCGGCCTGGACCGCCAGATCGTCGACTACCCTGCCGGGCAGGTCCAGGGTCACACCCTGGAGCGTCTGTTCCCCGGTATCGGCAGGCTGGACGACAACTTCCCCGGCCTTGGCATCGACGGCCCGAGTATCGGCGAGTCGGTGGACGAAGGTGAAGGCAACGTCATCCGCGCGATCCAGGCCGGCGGGACTGGTACCGCGATCGGGCTGTCCGAGGGTGCGATGGTGCTCAACGCCGTGCAGAACCGGCTGGCCACCGATCCGAACGCCCCGCCGCCAGATCAGTTGTCGTTCGCCACCTATGGCGACCCGGTCGCACCCCATGCCTTCGGCGCGGGCTTCCTGGCCCAGAACTTCCCGGTGGGCAGTGTCGTACCGTCCCTGGACTACCGGATGCCGCCCCAGATCGACAGCCAGTACGACTCCTACCGCTTCGTGTCTGCTTACGACAGCATCGCGGATTGGCCGGACCGGCAAGACAACTGGATGTCGGTGGCCAATGCGGTCGTGGGACTGGCGACCGGACACACGGCCGTCGCGTTCACCAACCCGAGCATGGTTCCGCCGCAGAACATCGCGACGACGGTGAACTCCAGGGGTGCCAAGACCACCACGTACCTGATCCCCGAGCAGCATCTACCGCTGGTGTTGCCGTTCAAGTATCTCGGGGTGGACGACGCCACTCTCAACAAGTTGGACGCGGTGCTGAAACCCTCAGTGGATGCCGGCTATTCGCGTAACGACGACCCGCTGACCGCGCCGATCGAGGTGGATCCGGTACACGGCTACGACCCCGCGGAGGTCACCGCGCCCGCCACTCAGGCCGCCTTCGGCGGCGGCACCGATCCGATTTCGCAGCTGATGGCCGGCTTCCAGTACGTGTTGGATCACGGCCCAAGCGCGCACTGATCTCAGGCGCCGAGCAGACCCGCCGTCAGGAGCACGACACCGACGACGGCGAGCAGCACCGCGACCTCGCGCCGGCGCCGGGTACGAACCCAACCGTGCAATGCGGTCATCGCCGCGCGGGTACGTTGCGGCGCCACCAGGTAGGCCAGCAGCGGAATCTCCACCAGCGCGAACGCCACCACGTTGAACGTCACCAACGCCCCGAACCGGACGGCCGGGGCGGCCGCGCCTGCGGCGATGACGGCCAGGGCGGCTAGGTAGTCGATCGAGGGCAGTGCGATGCCCAGGCCGGCCACCCCGGCCTTCCACAGTGACTGGCCGTCGAGCAGGCGGCTCAGCCAGGCCGGTGGGGTGCGGTCGCGGCCCTTGGTTGCAGCCAGGATCGCCGCCGCCAGCAGGGCCAGCACACCGATGACGATCTGCACCCTGGGCAGGGTGAAATGAGCCGACGCCGGGATATGGGACTCCAGCGCGAACAGCACCACCGCGCCGACGGTCAGCCCCATCGCGAAGCCGCCGCACAGGAAGGCGGCCAGCTGTAGGTGAGGGCGGGGCCGATTCAGCATCAGCACCGACATCCCGATACGAAACGGTTCCAGACTGACCGCGACAGCCATCACCAACAGGGTGAACCACATCGGGTGATCAGCTACGCATCCAACCGAACGAACTGTCCATGGCGGTACTGCTCGATGCTCGCTGCCCGGCGGACCTTGCCGCTGGTGGTGGTCGGGATGGACCCCGGTTCCACGAGGACGATGTCGGCGACCTGCAGGCCGTGCGCACGCGAAATCGCGGCGATCACATCGTTCTTCACCTGTCCGTACTCGTCGACATCGTCGCGCTTCTTGAGCTCGACGATCGTCACCAACGTCTCGGTCTGCTCGTCGGACACCGCGATGGCAGCCACCCGACCGCGGGTGATCTTCTGCACCGTCGATTCGATGTCGTCGGAGTAGTGGTTGCGGCCGCGCACGATCAGCATGTCCTTGATGCGGCCCACGATGAACAGGTCGCCCTCGGAGACGAAGCCCTGATCGCCGGTCCGCAGCCAGCCACTCTCCGGGGTGTCCGCAGGCGGGTCGAGCAGCGTCGCCCCGAACGCGGAACCCGTCTGCTCCGGCTTGCGCCAGTAGCCGGCAGAGACGTTCTCGCCGTGCGTCCAGATCTCGCCGACGGTGCCGTCGGGGCACAGCTCGCAGGTGTCCGCGTCGACGATCCGCACCAGTGGCGACACCGGCAGCCGGTACCGCAACAACGGTGACCCGCCGGCCTTGGGGACAGCCGTCCCGAGGGACAGCTCGACGGGGTCGAATTCAGCGACCTCCGGCACGCGGTCCGCAGCACTGCTGGTGACGTAGACCGTCGCCTCGGCCAGGCCGTAGGAGGGCGCGATCATCTCCGGGCGGAAGCCGTTGGGCGCGAGGCGTTCGTTGAATCGGACCAGGGTCTCGGGATGGATGCGTTCGGCTCCGTTGATGATGCCGACGACGCCACTGAGGTCGAGGGCCGCCAATTCGTCGTCGGTGGCGCGCCGCGCGGTCAGGTCGAATGCGAAGTTCGGTGCGCCCGACCACGCTCTGGGCTGGCGGGCCATGGCCTGCAGCCATCGCACCGGGCGGGACAGGAACGCGATCGGGCTCATCAAATCGGCGGGGTACCCGCCGAGGATCGGTGCGGCGATCCCGAGTATCAGACCCATGTCGTGGAAGAAGGGCAGCCACGACACAAGGCTGGTCCCCGGCGGGAACTTGCCACCGTGGTGGGGCACGTATTCGGCCATCAATTGGGCAAAATTCGCGACCACGTTGCGGTGCGAGATCATCACGCCGGCCGGTAGCCTCGTCGAGCCCGAGGTGTATTGCAGATACGCGATATCCGGTCCCTCGGGTACTCCGGGGTCGACGTCTTTGGCCGCATCGAGATCGAGGGTGTCCACCGCGATCGTGGCGATCACGGCGGCGCCGTCGTCCACATACTGCGCGGCGACTTCGAACACCTCGGAGGTGGTCAGCACCACCGTCGGCGACGTATCGGTGACCACCGCGCTGACCCGCTCGTCATGGGATCCCGGCACCGGAACCGAGAGCGGGACCGCGATGAAACCGGCCTGCATGGCCCCCAGGAACGCGACCACGTAGGCCAAGCCCTGCGGCGCGATGATCAGTGCCCGGTCACCGGGTGCACCGTGCCGGCTGATCTCGTGCGCGACGTTGAGTGTGCGGCGGTACAGCTGTGCCCAGGTCAGGCTCTCGGCGACACCGTTCCAGTCCCGGTCGTAATCGGTGAACGTGAACGCGACGTCGTCTGGCGTCACACCAGCGCGTTCTCGCAGCACGGACAGGATGGAAACGTTCGACACGGCCTTAGGCTACTCAACGGGTATTTGAATCAGCCCGGACCCTGCTGTGGCCGCAGCGCACCGTCACATGTGAAAATGGACGTGTTATGAGCAACACAGAGCTGAGCCCCGCCTCGCTACGTGAGGCGTTCGGTCATTTCCCGTCCGGTGTCGTAGCTATCGCCGCCGAAGTCGAGGGTGTTCGGGTCGGCCTGGCCGCCAGCACCTTCGTGCCGGTGTCACTGGATCCGCCGCTGGTGTCGTTCTGTGTGCAGAACAATTCGGAGACCTGGCCGAAGCTGAAGGACCTGCCGTCGCTGGGCATCAGCCTTCTCGGTGAGTCGCATGACGTGGCGGCCCGGACGCTGGCGGCCAAGACCGGGGATCGCTTCGCCGGGCTGGAGACCCACTCGCACGAGAGCGGCGCGGTGTTCGTGCACGGCACCAGTGTGTGGCTGCAGAGCACGATCGAGCAGTCGGTGGTCGCCGGTGACCACACCATCGTGGTGCTCCGGGTCAAGGAGATCACCGTGCACGATGTTCCGCCGATTGTGTTCCACCGCAGCACTTTCCGCAGACTGGGCGCGTAGCCCAGCCTGGTCCCGCGGCGCGGGTCAGGGTTTCTCGCCGAGTTCTTCGCGATAGGCGGCGATACGCTGCTCGATCTCGGCCGCGTCGTCGGGCCGACCCTCTTTGAGAGCCAGTTCGGCGCGGGCGGACAGCTCGCGGATCGCCGTGCGAATGTCGTTGACGCTGTGGACACTACCCATGGTTCGAGGCTACCCACGTCGACACCGATGGGAACCTTCAATGGCGAGCAGACAGAAACTCCCCCGAACACAGGGCGTGTCGGGGGAGTTTCTGTCTGCTCGGCGGGTTACTTGTCGCGTCTGAACAATTTGTTGCCAAGCCACACGATCGGGTCGTACTTGGCGTCGGCCACGCGCTCCTTCATCGGGATCAGCGCGTTGTCGGTGATCTTGATGTGCTCGGGGCACACCTCGGTGCAGCACTTGGTGATGTTGCAGAAGCCGAGGCCGTTTTCTTCCTGGGCCATATTGCGACGGTCCAAGGTGTCCAGCGGGTGCATCGACAGCTCGGCCTGACGCATCAGGTAACGCGGCCCTGCGAAGGACTTCTTGTTCTCCTCGTGGTCACGGTTGACGTGGCACACGTTCTGGCACAGGAAGCACTCGATGCACTTACGGAACTCCTGGCTGCGGTTCACATCCTCCTGCTGCATCCGGTACTCACCGGGCTGCAGGTCCTTCGGGGGAGTGAACGACGGGATCTCCCGCGCCTTCTCGTAGTTGAAGGAGACGTCGGTGACCAGGTCTCGCATCACCGGGAAGGTCCGCAGCGGCGTGATCGTCACGACCTCGTCCTCGCCGAACGTCGACATCCGGGTCATACACATCAGCCGGGGGCGACCGTTGATCTCGGCGGAACACGAACCGCACTTACCGGCCTTGCAGTTCCACCGCACCGCGAGGTCGCCCGCTTGCGTGGCCTGCAGCCGGTGGACGATGTCGAGCACCACCTCGCCGTCGTTGACCTCGACGGTGTAGTCCTGCAGATCACCGCCGGCCTCGTCGCCGCGCCAAACCCGTAGTTTCGCGTCGTAAGCAGCCATTTTCAGCCCTTCCGCTCAGGGTGCTCGGCCAGTTGGTCTTCGGTGTAGTACTTCTCGAGTTCGGACAGCTCGAACGTGGCCAGCAGATCGGGCCGCATCACCGGCTGCTGCTCCGGCGTCACCGTCACGTCGGGCACGACGGTGTCGGCCTCGCCGGGCGCGACGCGGCAGACCAGCAACTTGTTGCGCCAGTGGGCGTCCATCTTGGGGAAGTCGTCGCGGGTGTGTCCGCCACGGCTTTCCGTGCGCTGCAGCGCGGCCTTGGCCACGCACTCGCTGACCAGCAGCATGTTGCGCATGTCGATCGCCAGGTGCCAGCCGGGGTTGAAGAGCCGGCCGCCCTCGACGACGACGTTGGCGTAGCGCGCCTTGAGCTCGTCGATCTTGGCCAGCGCCTCTTCGAGCTCGCCTTCCTTGCGGATGATGCCCGCGAGGTCGTTCATCGACTGCTGCAGCTCGGCGTGCAGGGTGTAGGGGTTCTCGGCGTTGGCCTTCGGCTCGAACGGCGACAGCGCCAGCTTGGCGGCCTCGTCGATCGCCGCGTCCGTCACCGCGGGACGCGTCGCGAGCCCCCGCACGTAGTCGGCAGCACCCAGTCCGGCGCGCCGGCCGAACACCAGCAGGTCCGAGAGCGAGTTACCGCCGAGGCGGTTCGAGCCGTGCATGCCGCCCGAGCACTCGCCGGCGGCGAACAGGCCGGGTGTCGAGCCGGCGCCGGTGTCGGGATCGACCTCGATGCCGCCCATCACGTAGTGACAGGTCGGGCCGACTTCCATCATGTCCTTGGTGATGTCGACCTCGGCCAGCTCGATGAACTGGTGGTACATCGACGGCAGGCGGCGCTTGATCTCCTCGGCGGGCATCCGGGAGGCGATGTCGAGGTAGACGCCGCCGTGCGGGGTGCCGCGGCCGGCCTTGACCTCGTCGTTGATCGCTCGGGCGACCTCGTCGCGAGGCAGCAGGTCAGGGGTGCGGCGTGCGGAGTCGTTGTCCTTGAGCCACTGGTCGGCTTCTTCTTCGGATTCGGCGTACTGCCCCTTGAACACGTCGGGGATGTAGTCGAACATGAACCGCTTGCCATCGGAGTTCTTCAGCACACCGCCGTCACCGCGGACGCCCTCGGTGACCAGGATGCCCTTCACCGACAGCGGCCAGACCATGCCGGTCGGGTGGAACTGGATGAACTCCATGTTGATCAGGCCGGAACCCGCGCGCAGCGCGAGCGCATGCCCGTCGCCGGTGTACTCCCAGGAGTTCGACGACACCTTGAACGACTTGCCGATGCCACCGGTGGCGAGCACCACGGCCGGCGTCTCGAACAGGATGAACTTGCCGGTTTCGCGCCAGTAGCCGAAGGCCCCCGCGATCCGCCCACCATTTTCCGGGCCGTCCTTGATCAGATCGGTGATCGCGCACTCGTGGAAGACCTTGATCCGGGCCTCGTAGTCGCCGAGTTCCTTCTTGTCGTCCTGCTGCAGCGAGACGATCTTCTGCTGCAATGTGCGGATGATCTCCAGGCCGGTGCGGTCGCCGACGTGTGCCAGCCGCGGGTAGGTGTGCCCACCGAAGTTGCGCTGGCTGATCTTGCCGTCTTTGGTGCGGTCGAACAGCGCGCCGTAGGTCTCGAGCTCCCACACCCGGTCGGGGGCTTCCTGCGCGTGCAGCTCGGCCATCCGCCAGTTGTTGAGGAACTTGCCACCGCGCATGGTGTCACCGAAGTGCACCTGCCAGCTGTCCTTGGTGTTGACGTTGCGCATGGCCGCGGCGCAACCGCCCTCGGCCATCACGGTGTGTGCCTTGCCGAACAGTGACTTCGTCACCACGGCGACCTTCAAACCCCGTTCCCGGGCTTCGATGACCGCTCGTAGGCCCGCGCCGCCGGCACCGATCACGACCACGTCGTAGGAATGCCGCTCGACCTCAACCGTCATTTGACCTCACTCAGAGCTGTGATGTGGAAAGTTCTTGTCAGCCAACGAATCTCAGGTCGGAGATGGCGCCACTGGCCACCAGCATGACGTAGAAATCGGTGAGCATCAGGGTGCCGAGCGTGATCCAGGCGTACAGCTTGTGCCGGGTGTTCAGCTTGCTGACCTGCGTCCAGATCCAGTACCGCACCGGATGCTTGGAGAAGTGCTTGAGCCGGCCGCCGGTCACGTGCCGGCAGGAGTGGCAGGAGATCGTGTAGACCCACAGCATCACGACGTTGCCGACCAGGATGATGTTGCCAAGGCCGAATCCGAAGCCGCCGGGGCCGGTCTCGGAGTGGAAGGCGACGATCGCGTCATAGGTGTTGATCAGCGAGATGATGCCGGCGATGTAGAAGAAGTACCGGTGGGTGTTCTGGATGATCAGCGGAATGCGCGTCTCGCCAGTGTATTTCGCGTGCGGCTCGGCCACTGCGCATGCGGTGGGGGACTGCCACACCGAGCGGTAGTAGGCGCCGCGGTAGTAGTAGCAGGTCAGCCGGAACAGCAGCAGGAACGGCAGCGACAGGAAGGCGTACGGCAGCAGCGACAGCGGCCCGGTCGCGGGCAGGATCTGCGGCCAGAAGTCGCTCGCCTCACCGCAAGCCTTGCTCAGGCACGGCGAATAGAACGGCGTCAGGTAGTGGTACTGCGGGACGAAGAAGTAGTCCCGCTGGAACGCACGCACCGTCGCATAGATGACGAACGCGGCGAAACCCAGATCGGTGAGGATGGGTGATTTCAGCCAGTTGTCCGTCCGCAGAGTGCGTTGCGGAATTTGGGCACGGCCGGGTGAGAAGACGCCGGTCGCAGGGCGGTTACCCGCAGGTGCGCTCATCTACTGTGATCCCCTTCGCATTAACTCATCGGAGGGTACCTAGATCACGGCACCCCGCTAAATCGGGGTCAGCGGCGATTGTGGCCGCCGACGCCTTCGTCATCGACGTCCCGCCAGAAGGTGCTGTCGTATGGCGTGTCCGGAATTCCGATCTTCTCCCCGGAGACCACCGCTGTTTGCTGGGTTAGGGCAAGCTCATTGGCATCGATATCGAGAAGTTCCACGTCATTGAGGATGCGTTCGGCGTCGTTGACGATTCGGCGCATTGCCGGACTGTCGCCGTATCGCGACTTCAACGAGGTCACGCAACGCCGTAAACCGCCAATCAGATGGTGAAGTTCGGCCAATTCTGTAGTGGTAGACAACGGGACCTCCCTGGGCTGAAGGTGTCATGGATCACAGTACGACAATCGATGCTAGCCAGATTTAGAACTCAACGTGAGACAGGTCACGTCGGGAATGGCGCTGCGACAGCCGTGTTGCATCGCCGGTAGGTACCAACGACGAAGAAGAGGTGACTCCGATGCCCAGTCAGAGCAGTCTTGCGCAGCGTGCGGAAGCGTTGCTGGCGCTGCATCAACCGGGAAATCCGGTGGTGCTGCCGACGGTATGGGACGCCTGGTCGGCGTCACTGGCGGTGGAAGCCGGGTTCGCTGCGCTCACCGTCGGGAGCCACCCGCTGGCGGACTCGGTCGGTAAGCCCGACGGCGAAGGGATGAGTTTCGACGACGTCGTTGCTCGCGTCGCCCAGATCACTGCCGCCGTGGACGTGCCGGTCTCGGTCGACATCGAATCGGGTTACGCACAGCCCGCTGAGCGCCTGATCGATGGGCTGCTCGGCGCCGGGGCGGTCGGCCTGAACATCGAGGACACCGTGCACAGCGAGGGCAAGCGGCTGCGGTCGTCGGCCGAGCATGCCGAGCTGGTGGGGTCGTTGCGCGCGGCCGCCGACAAGGCGGGCGTCCACGTGGTCGTCAACGCCCGCACCGATCTGTTCCTGCGTAACGACGGCGACGACGCAGACCGGGTCGAGCGGGCCATCGCCCGCCTGTCCGAGGCCGCTGCGGCCGGCGCCGACGTGCTCTACCCGGTGGGCCGGCACGAACCAGATACATTTCGCCGCTTGGCTACTGAGCTACCGCTGCCGATCAACGCGATCGCGATACCGGAGTCCGACGACCCGGCGTCGTTCGGGCCGCTCGGGGTGGCGCGGATCAGCTTCGGACCGTTCTGGCAGCGGGCCCTGTCGGTGCGGGCCAACGAGATCCTGGACCGCTGGCGCTAGGCGCTGGCGGCGCCGAACGTGCGGGTTCTCGTTGAGAATCCCCCCGAAAAATCGACGACAACTCCCACGCTAGGCGCCGGCGGCTAGGCCTGCGCGGGTATGGCCGCGGTGTCCTCGTCCTCGCGTGCGGGCTTGGGTGGCGTCGGCTTGCGGAAGTGGTTGTCGCCCCGGGGATACACCACCTGCGGCCACCAGAACCACCGGCCCAGCATGGTCGCGATGGACGGCATCAGCAGCGATCGCACGATGAACGTATCGATCAGCAGGCCGATCGCGATCGTCGAACCCATCTGGGCCAACACGATCAGCTTGCTGCCCATCATGCCCGCCATGGTGGCGGCGAACACCAGGCCCGCTGACGTCACCACACCACCCGTGCCGGCCATGGACCGGATGATGCCGGTCTTCAACCCGGCGTGGATCTCATCCTTGAACCGGGAGACCAGCAGCAGGTTGTAGTCCGAGCCGACCGCCAACAGGATGATGACGGACATCAGCATGACCAGCCACTGCACCTGTATCCCGAACAGGTCCTGCCAGAGCAGCACTGAGATGCCGAACGATGCCGCGATCGAGCTGCCTGCGGTACCGACGATCACCAAAGCGGCGGCGGCGCTTCGAGTCAGGATGAGCATGATCATGAAGATCAGCGTCAGCGACGACACCACGGCGATCAGTAGGTCGTACCTCGCGCCGTCGGACATGTCCTTATAGGTGGCCGCGACCCCGCCGAGATGAATCTTGGCGTTCGATAGCGACGACATCTTCAAGGCCTCCTGCGCGGCCTTGCGTTCCGAGTCGACCCTGGCGATGCCGTCGACCGTCGCCGGGTCGCCCTCATGGGTGATGAACATCCGGGTGGACTTGCCGTCGGGGGAGAGGAACATCTTCAGGCCGCGCTCGAAGTCGGGATTCTGGAAGGCTTCCGGCGGCAAGAAGAACAGATCGTCGTTCTTGGCCTGGTCGAAGCTCTCCCCCATCGCCAGCGCGGTGTCGTTGGTCGCCTGCATCTGGTCGAGCAGGGCCTTCTGCGAGTTGTACGACGCGAGCGCCAGGTCTCTGCTGACCTTCATCGATGCGATCGTCTGGGGCAGCAGCGCCGTCAGCTGTGGTGCGAGTGCCGCCAGCTGGTCGGTATTGCCCTGCACCCCTTCGGTTTTATCGGTCACCTGGTCGATCCCGTCGAGGGAGTCGAACAGGGAGCGCGCCGCGGCGCACAGCGGGATGTCGAAGCAGTGCGGCTCCCAGTAGAAGTAGTTCCGCATCGGCCGGAACTGATCGTCGAAGTTCGCTATGTTGTCGCGCAGCTGCTTGGTGGTCTCCAGGAGATCCTGTGACCGGGCTGCAGAGTCCTGGGTGAGCTGGGTCTGCTTGAGGGACAGCTGGTATTGCTTTTCCAGGATGTCGATCGAAACATTCATCGAATCAACCGTTTTGAGCTGGTTGTCCAATTGATCCCGCTGGAACGGCAGGTTCATGTTGGTGGTCTGGCCCGCCACGCTCGTCTGGAACGGAATCGAGCTGTGCTGGATCGGAATACCCAGTGGCCGGGTGATGCTCTGCACCATCGCAATGCCCTCGGTGTGCATGACGTTGCTGGCAATCTTGTTCAGCACCAACATGTCGGCCGGATTGCGCATGTCGTGGTCGGCTTCGACCATCAGGATGTCGGGATTCATCCTGGCTTGGGTGAAGTGCCGGTCGGCGGCGGCGAAGCCCTGATTGACCGGGGCATCGGTGGGCAGGTAATAGCGGTCGTTGTAGGCGGGCTTGTACCCGGGGATCGCCACCAGGCCGATCAGCACCACAAACAGGCTCGCCACGAAAATCGGTGCGGGCCAACGTACGACGGCCGTACCGACACGCCGCCAGAATCTGCTCTGCGGCGGGCGTTTGGACTCGTAGAGCCCGACGCGGCTGCCCAGGTAGAGCACGGCAGGACCGAGCGTAACCGCGATGGCCACGATGACGAGCATGCCGATCGCGACCGGGGCGCCCATCGTGGTGAAGTACGGCAGCCGCGCGAAGCTCAGGCAGTACGTCGCTCCCGCGATCGTCAGGCCCGAGCCGACGATGACGGGTGCGACGGACTTGAAGGTGGCGTAGTACGAGTCGTCTCGGTCCAGCCCCATGCCGCGGTCTTCGCGATAGCGACCGAAGATGAAGATGCCGTAGTCGGTGGCCGCGGCGATCGCCAACATCGTGAGGATGTTGCCGGCGAACGTGGTCAGCCCAAAAGCACCGTGCGTGGCCAGAATTGAGACCACACCACGCGCGGTCAGCAGTCCGAGGAATGTCAAGAACAGCTGGATCAGCGTGGTTCGGATCGATCGGTAGACGACCAGCAGCATGCCCGCGATCGCGATCAGCGTGATCAGCGTGATCTGGACCAGGCTGGCATTGCCGATGACGTGCATATCGTCGGTGAGCGCCGCCGGGCCGGCGACGTAGGCCTGCACGCCGGGCGGGGCCGGTGTGTCCTTGATGACCTTGCGGACGGCATCAACGCCTTCGTTGGCCAGGGTTTGACCCTGTTCGCCTGCGAGGTTGAGCATCACGTAGGACGCTTTGCCATCGGCGCTCTGGGCGCCGGCGGCCGTCAGTGTGTCGCCCCAGAAATCCTGGATGTGCTGAATGTGCTCGGGATCTTGCTCCAGCTTGCGGATGATCTCGTCGTAGTACTTGTGCGCATCCGGGCCAAGGGGCTTCTGACCCTCCACCACGATCATGATCGTGCTGTTGGAGTTGAACTCCTGGAAATTGGAGCCCATCAGCTTCATCGCCCGCATCGACGGGGCGTCCTCGGGAGCCATTGGCGCCGAGTGCAACTCGCCGACAACCTCGAGTTGGGGCGCGACCACGTTGACCAGGACGGCGATCGCGATCCAGAACAGGATGATCGGCAGCGCGAGGATGCGGATCAGGTGCGGGACGACGGGCCGCTTTGGCCTGCTGGCGGATTCGGGTGCTGTGACGCTGTGGGTCATGCGGACTTCACCAGGCAGTAGGTCTGGGCGTTGATGCCATCGGCCGATTGCTCCTCACGGACGGTTCCGTTCACAGTGACGCGGCATCCAATCTGGTCGCCGTCGGTCCGCGCCATGAGACTGGCGCTGACAGCCGGCAATGTCGTCGACAGGGTGATCGACCAGGGCAGTGGCACGTTGACGGTGTGCACCTTGGCTTCCGGGTCGAAATAACTGATCTGGGCGGTGGTCCCCGGCGCGCCGTAGACGTCGTAGACCATGACCTTGGGATTGAACTGGACGATCTCGATGCCGGCACCGGCGCCGGCATTGAGGTCCTGCGACCCGAACATCTTGTGCAGACGCGTAACGACAAGGCCGGAGACCGCCAGCACCACTATGAGGACCAACGGGATCCACATGCGTTTCGCCACGCGACCCACCGGAATAGCTTTCACCCGAACACCTTCCGTCAACGCACCGGCCGCGGTGCGACCGTCTCAGTGGTGCCGTCGGCATTTTCCGCGAGCCGGCAGATGAGCGGAAACGCAACGCGCGCCGAGAGCCACAACGACGACCGCTCCTCTTCTGTCAGCGTTGCGATCAACATCGCCAGTCGTTCCCGGCGCATCCGCTTGCGCTCGTCCAGCAATGCCTGCCCCTGGGCGGTGATGGCAATCAGGCACGCCCGACCGTCGTCGGGGTCGGCAAGCCTGGTCACCAGCCCCGCGCGTTCGAGCCGTTGGACCAGCTGGGTCATCGACGGCTGGCTGACGCCTTCCTTGGCGGCCAGTGTGGTCAACCGGATGGGTCCCTCGCGACACACCCGGTTCAGCGTGAAGGCCGCGGATGCACTCAGGTCAGCGCGGTCGCTGAGAAACCTGATCGTCAGATCCATTGCCTGGTCGAGGGCATCGCCAACGCACTCGCTGACGTCTTGATCGGTCAGCTGATTTCCCACTCGGTATCTATATCACGCGTGCTATGTAGCAGCAATCAAAGCCCAGCCCAACCCCGCTCACAGCGACTTCCAAGGTTTGCTGGTCGGAGGTGGCGCTGGCCCCAGAATGACTCAGAGTTGTTGCGGTGCAGCTAGTCCCCGTAGGTGCCGTCAATATCGATGCAGGCGAACGTCAACAACGGCAGTGACTCGTTATATTCCGTCGACTATCTATTGTCGCTCGCTACCAGGCGTCGCCGTCGCGCCAGTCGCAGGTCAGCGCGGCTTTCACATCGACGTCGACGTCAACGGGCAGGACGAAGATCGAGCCGTCGTCGTCCGGGGTGCGGACCGGGCCGCTCGGGCCTAGCACCGAGGTGGGTCCCTGCCAGTGCAGCCAGCCGCGGGGGCGGTAGATCTTTTCGCCGATGGGGCTCGAGCTCAACGCCCCGATCTGATACGCCCCGCGGATCACCTGCTCGATCGCGTCCATCACGGCGTGGGCCAGGCCCTGCCCGCGCCAGTCCTCGTGCACCGCGACGCTCTCGACATAGCCGCAGCGCAGGGCCGTCCCGTCGTAGAGCAGTCGCCGTTGCACGACGGCCGCATGCGCGATCAGAAGACCGCGATGGGCGATGACGGCGTGCATCCCACCCAGAGCATGCTCCCAGTCGGAATCGGTGAACTCGGTCCACTCGGCGAACGCCTCACTGACCATCTGCCGGGCGTTCTGGCGGGTCTCGGTGTCCAGGTCACTGGTGTGAACCAGCCGGGCGGTGTGGACCTGCGCGTGCACGCCCTCAGCTCTACCAGCCCGCGGAGCTCCCCGCTGCGATACGAGGTCTGGTCCAGTGCAGCCGCACGGTCTGGCCCGGCCTGATCTGGGCGGCCTTGTCGGTATCGGCATCGGTGACCACGCCGATGACGGGATAGCCGCCGGTGACCGGATGGTCGGGGCCCAGGATCACCGGGTGGCCGGTGGGCGGCACCTGGATTGCGCCGCGGGTGGCGCCCTCGCTGGGCAACTGGCGGTCGGGCCAGCGGTAGGCGAGCGGCCGCCCGGCCAGCCGCATGCCGACCCGGTCGCTGCGGTCGGTGGCCACCCAATCGGTGTGGACGAGGGCGTCGGGGTCGGTGAACCAGTCGTCGCGGGGGCCTGGCACCACCCGCAGCTCGAGCACGCCCTCGGCGATGGCGGCCACCGGGGCCTGGTCGAGTTCGGGGTAACTCTCGGTGTGGGCGCCGACCGGCAGCACGTCTCCGGCGCGCAGCGGGCGGGGTCCGATCGCCGACATCACGTCATAGCTGCACGAGCCCAGCACCGGGTCCACCGCGATCCCGCCGCGTACCGCGAGATAGCTGCGCAGACCGGCATGCGGGGCGCCCAGCGATATCACTTCGCCCGCCCGAACGTGGTGAATGCTGTTGGTGCCGAAGGGGACTCCGCTGACCGCGGGGTCGGTGTCGGCGCCCGTGACCGCCACGTCGAGGTCGCCGCCGTGCACCCGTGCGGCGAATCCGCCGAGCGTGATCTCGACGGTGGCGCGGTCGTCGGGGTTGGCCACCAGGCGGTTGGCCAACCGGTGGGCGCGGCGGTCGGCGGCCCCGGAGCGCGTCACGCCGACATGGGCCAAGCCCGGCCGGCCGAGGTCTTGGAGCAGAGCCAACGGCCCGGTCCGCAACACTTCCAGCGTGATCATCGCGGGCTCCCGCTGATCGCCTGGAACTGCACCCACGTGCCGGGCTCCAGCAGCGCGGGCCGCGCACGGCCGATATCCCACAGCACTGCATCGGTGCGACCGATCAGCTGCCAACCACCGGGCGACTGGCGCGGGTAGATGCCGCTGAATTCGCCGGCCAGCCCGACCGATCCGGCAGGCACCACCGTGCGCGGGTCGCTGCGGCGGGGCACCGCCAGGCGGGGATCACCGCCTACCAGGTAGGCGAAACCCGGTGCGAATCCGCCGAATCCGACCCGCCATGGCGTGGCGGTATGGGCTTCGATCACCGCGGCGATGTCCATGCCAGTGTGCGCGGCGACGTCGGCGAGATCGGCGCCGTCGTAGACCACCTCGATCACGACGTCGACGCCGGTGGGCCGCTCAGCCCCGGTCTCGGCGGCGTCGATGCGCAGTCGCTGGAGTCGCTGACGGGTGGGTGCCTGGTGTTGCGGATCGGCGAGTTTCAGCAGGACGGTGCGGGCGGCTGGGACGATGTCCAGCACCCCGGGCAGCCCGGCCCGGCGCAGCGCTGCGGCGAGTGCAAGCACCTGCTCGGTCGACTCGCGTTCGAGCAGCAACCCCTGGTCGCCGTAGTCACGGATTGTGTTGGACACCATGGGATCTGTCGCCACACTCAGTCACCTTGGCCTCAGACCAGCGCGGTGTAGGTGGGCTCGTGGCGTTTGATGTAGCCGATCACCCGATAGGTGACGGGCAACAGGATCACCTCGACGGCGGTCTTGTAGACCCACCCCAGCGCGGTGTACGTGACGAAGTCGCCGAAGGTGTTGATGCCGATGGCACCGGCGGCGATGCTGCAGAACACCAGGGTGTCACCGAGTTGGCCGGCGAAGGTCGAGCCGACCAGCCGTGCCCACAGGTGCTTCTCCTTGGTGTGCTCTTTGATCTTGACGACGGTCCAGGCGTTGATGGTCTGGCCGACGATGAAGCCGGCGAGGCCGGCCACGATCAGCTGGGTGTAGGCGTGGACGATGTTCTCGAAATGTTCCTGGTTGGTGTAGAAGTCGGCGGCGGGAAGGTAGATCGTCACCCAGAACGCCAGCGCCGCCAGGATGTTCATCGCGAAACCGAGAATGATCGCGCGCCGAGCGGCCTTGAACCCATACACCTCGGAGAGAACGTCGCCGATCACGTAGGTGAGCGGGAAGACGATGAAACCGCCGTCGGTGATGATCGACCAGTTGCCGATGACGGGTCCGAACGCGACGCCCTTGGTGGCGGTCACGTTGGAGATGATCACCAGCGCGGTGAACACGGCGACGAAAGCCGGATAGTAACGAGAGCCGACCTGTGCGAATCCGGGGGTCGGGGCGTCTACGCGCGCGGTGTCAGGGCTGCTCGTCACAGGTGCTATCCAAGCACGGCCGGTCAACCGAGCGCGCGCGAGAGTAGCGGTGGCAGTTGATCGGCCACCAGCGGGTAGGACAGCGGCGACGCGAACGCGATTGCCCCGGCGAGGTCCTTGCCGGTGAAAATATTGCGGGCCTTCAGCGCGGCGACAGCCGGATCGGCCAGTAGCGCGGCCTGATCGGCGTCGCTCTCGGTGGACCAGATCAGCACGTCCGCGGAATCGAGGGCGTCGGCGAGTTTGTCACGGGGAATGGCAGCGTGGTTGTCGTCGGCGGCGTAGGCGCCGATGCTGTCAGGAACCTGAAAGCCCATGGCGGTGAGGAACTCGGTGCGCCACCCGGGCAGCGTCGCGCTCACGGTGTCGCCAACGAAGCTGCCGCCCAACAGCAGTGCCTTCTTGTCTTTGAAGGCCGGGTTGTTCTTCGCGACGCCGGCGAACTTGTCGTCAACGCCCGAGACGAGCTGCTTCATCTGCTTGGCCTGGAACACCGCGGTGCCCACCGCGGTGGCCTGGTCCTTCCACGGCTCGAAGAAGGCGTCGTAGCCGGATTGGGCGATGGTCGGCGCGATCGCCGCCAGCTTCTTGTAGGTGTCGGCGTCGAGGCCCGCGTTGACCGCCACGATGAGATCGGGCTTGAGCGCGGCGATCTGATCCACCTGAATTCCGTTGTCCAGGTTGAGCACAACGGGTTGGGCGGATCCGAGTTTGGGCAGCGCCCACGGCCACACCCCGAACGGCTGGTCACCGAACCAGTTGGTCACCGCGATCGGTACGACGCCGACGGCGAGGAGATCGTCCTGCTCGGTGAACCCGGCGCTGACGACGCGGGTGGGCGCTGCCGGAATGGTGGTTTCGCCGAAGAGGTGCTTGATGGTCACCGTTTTGGGGGTGGCGTCATCACTCGAGCCGTCCGTTGAGCACGCCGCGGCAAGCAGCGCGCCCGCCGCGCCGGCGGCCCCCAGGAACCCACGCCTCGTCCACTGCGCCCTCACGGCGCGAGATTAGCTCACCACCAGCGAGATGCCGAGCCCGATCATCGTGGCGGCGATCAAGCCGTCGAGAATCCGCCACGTCACCGGATTGGCGAACAGGCCGGACAACCGGCGTGCGCCGAACCCGAGGCTGAAGAACCAGACCACGCTGGCGGTCACCGCGCCGACGCCGAACAACCACCGGCTGTCGGCGTGCTGGTTGGCGAGCGTTCCGAGCAGCACGACGGTGTCCAGGTAGACGTGCGGGTTGAGAAATGTCATCGCCAAGCAGGTCAGCACTACCGAGATCAGCCGGGTGGACCCGGTGTTCGCCGGTGCCATGCTCGCCGGCCTCAGGGCTCGGCGGACCGCGAGCGCGCCGTAGACGAACAGAAACCCCGCGCCGCCGATCTTGGCCACCGTGACCGTCTGGGGGTGGGCGGTGATGACCGCGCCGATACCGGCGATACCGGCGGTGATCAGCAACAGATCGGAGACCGCGCAGACGCTGACCACGGCGAGAACGTGCTCGCGCCGGATGCCCTGACGCAGCACGAACGCATTCTGGGCGCCGATCGCTGCGATCAGAGTGAAGGACGTCAGGAATCCGACGAGCAGGGGCGAGGTCATGGATCGAACGTAGGTACCGGGATCAGAACAGTCCAGCTAAATAAACTTCACCACAATAAGTAAAACTAATGACGTGGCGCTAGCCGGGGACGACCGGCCATGGTCTCCAGAACATCGCGAGGGTGACCGGCGTAACTGTCCTGGTCGCGCGGTTGCGCAACGGCTCGGCGACGCTGGGCCCATCCGGGATTTCGGAGCAGCCTGCCTCTAAAATCGATGCAATGACCGCGCCGGGCTCTGAATCGGCGCGGTTCCCCGTCTGATGAGGTGCTGATGTCAACCGATCCGAACGGCGGTCGTACCTCTCGGTCCCGAGGGCGTCCGAGACTGGAGATCGACCGGGACGCGGTCGCCGACGCGGTGGCCGATCTCTTTGCCGAAGGGGGCATCGAGGCGGTGTCGATCGCCGACACTGCCGAGAAGCTGTCGGTCTCGCGGGCGACGCTCTACCGCACCGTGCCCACCAAGGAAAAGCTGCTGGGCATCCTGTTCGAACGCAGCACGCGCGAACTCACCGAGCGAACCGACGCCGTGCTGGCCGCAACCTCCGAACCCAGTGATCAGCTGGTCGAATTGATCAAGCTCCAAGCCGAAGCGGCTATCCAGATGCGCAGCTATATGCCGGTGTTCTTCGGGGGCGGCGGTCTACCGTCCGACGTCTTCATGCGCTGGCGCAAATGGAGCAGGCAGTTCGAAAAGCGATGGTCAGTGGTCGTGTCGGCCTGTATGGACGCCGGCGTCCTCGACAAGACCGATCCCGTGGTGGCCACCAGGCTGATCCTGGGCATGATCATCTCGGTGTCACGCTGGTATCGGCCGAGCAAGAAGATCTCGGCCGAGGAGATCGCGGATTCGGCGATCACCCTGCTTCGGTTGCGACTGCCAGGGGTCAGATCGAGCCGCCTTCCGACGACGAACACTGGCCGCTGATCCGCTGGCACTCGAAGCATCCGGATTCGTGCGGCAGCGGATCGATCTTCACCGAAGTCGACGTGATGCTCGACGACAGGTCGATGGCGCGTGCGGGCGAACCCGGCGAACTCGTGGTTCGTGGGCCCGGCGTCACTCCGGGTTACTGGAACGACCTCCAGACCACGGCTGCTCGAAGAGGTGCGCGCCGCGCCGCTGCACCCGCCGCGATCATCACCCTTGCGGCCGGCTCGATTCTTGACGAGGGCACAGTGGTCGGACATTGCGAGGCGGTCCTGTCGGACTACAAAGTTCGCTAGCGGCCGGCAGGCAGGAGGGCACGCGCCCACAACAACGACATCGCGGAACTCGCGAAGGGCCGCCGGTCAGGCGGCGCCCACCACGCTCGGGTGGTCAGCAGATGGCTGCTGCGGCGATCAGCCCGAACGCGATGAGCACGATGCTCAGCACGGCCGCGGCGTGACCCATTGATAGCGCCACCACAACGCCGGCGATGCCGGCGATGAAGACGACGATCATGAGGAAACCCATCACGCCCCGGTGCGGATGGATCGCACTGGACGGGAGGGGCCTTCTCGAAGGTTCCATGCCGATCATCGAACACCTCCAGGTGTGACGTGGCTCATCGATCGGAGTATAGGTGATGCACATCACAAATAGAGAACGACGCGGCTACCGAATGCCCAGGTCTCGGCGCTGACTAGAGCCCGGCTTGTTCCAGGGCCTCGTCGAACTCCTCAGCCGCCACTTTGTCACCCTTACCTGCGGCGATTGCCCGCTGGTAGACGGCGACGGCGTCGTCGCCGACGACGGCGAATCGGGCGTCCCACGCCGTGGAGTCGAATCGCCAATAGCCGGTGATGTCGTACTGGTCGATGGTCCAGCCCCGGCCGCGCACGTATTTGCGGACCGCACGTGATGCGGCGGCTTCACCGGCGAACCAGCAATACCCGGATTCTGGCAGGTCGGCCTCTCGAACGAGGTCCGGGAGCCGGCTCGGCGTGACCCCGTTGCCGGTGCCGAGGCTGGGCATGACGGCGAGGCCGGGTCGGACGGGCAGGTAGTCCAGGTCGTGGTGGTCGGTGGCCTCGACGATGACCGTGGAAGCGATGGCAGGCGGTGTCTCCTCGATGATGCGGGCGGTGGCGGGCAGACCCGACAGATCGGTGACGAGCAGCTGGCGCGCGATACCCGGCGGCGGCCGGTACCACGCGCGGGCGTGATCGAGGCCGACGCGATCCCCGGCGGAGGCGGTCTGTGCCCAGGTGCTGCCACGGCCACCGGTGTGCAGCACGATGTCGAGGTCGATGCGGTCGCCGTCGTGGCGGCGCACCGAGTAGGTGCGGCCCTCCTCGGGCGTTGCCGGGTCGAAATAGACGCCGACGGCGCAGTCGCCGCCCGCCGGGATGGCCAGAGATTCGGGGTCCTCGACGCGAAGGCTGATCCGGCGCAGCCGCGGACTCAACTGGAGCGTCTCGACGACCGACGCGGGCGAGAAGCTCATCAGGAGGCCCGGGCAGCGCCGAGTGTGATGGCGGTCAGGGTGGTGACGAGGGTGTCCTCGTCGGTGTCGATATCACCGTGCAGCCATGCGCTGATGAGCTCCGTGGCGGCGGTGACCATTGCTCTGGTCGCGAGCAGGCGGTCCACCGCCGGCTTCGGCCGTCCTACGAACGGCATTGCCTCGGCGGCGATGCGTTCGGTGAACTCGCTGATCTCCCGTTGTTGGAGTTGGCGTAGCCGCGGGAAGCCGGGTGACTCCATGTACAGGCGCGAATCGGCCGCGCTGGCCACCAATGTGTGCACCACCATGCGCAGCACGCCGTGGGCGCGTTCGGCCAGGGGAACGGTGGCCAGCACCGCCTCCATCGCAGCCTTGAGCCGGGCGTACAGATCGTCGGCGCAGGCGTCCAGCAGATCGTCCTTTGTGGCGAACTCGGTGTAGAAGTACCGCTTGCTCAGTTTGGCCCGCTGACACACCAGGTCGACGGTCAGCGGTGCCACGCCGACCTCGGCGATGAGTTCGCGCGCGGCGTCGAGCAGACGTTCTCGACGCTCTTGCGAGCGTTGTCGGGAGCTCAGCCCGCCGTAGGTGCGTCCCTCGACAGTCATGACGACATCTTGACCCATCTGTGGTGCACACCATAATCTAGAACGACTTCGTTCCAGATCTCAAGGAGTTATCGATGACCGCTCGGATCATGGACGACGCGGGACGCGTTCTGGCCGTCCCGCAGTCGTACAGCGACGAAGCCCAGTTGCATGCGGCGCTGGCCCATTTGCGCGCGCACGCACCGGTGTCTTGGGTCGACGTCGAGGGCTACCGGCCGTTCTGGGCGATCACCAAACACGCCGATGTCATGGACATCGAGCGGCAGAACGATCTGTTCACCAACGATCCGCGGCCGATACTCGTGGCGACGGAACTCGACGAGAAGCTGCGCGCGGATCGTGAAGCGGGGATCGGCTTGAGCACGCTGATCCATATGGACGATCCGCACCACCGCGATATGCGTAAGATCGGCGCGGACTGGTTTCGCCCGAAAGCCATGCGCGCCTTGAAGGCTCGTTGTGACGAGCTGGCCAAGATCTACGTCGACCAGATGGTCGAGCGCGGCCCCGAACTCGACTTCTCGCAGGAGATCGCGGTCAACTATCCGCTGTACGTCATCCTGAGTCTGTTGGGCCTGCCGGAATCCGACTTCCCCCGGATGCTCAAACTCACTCAGGAATTGTTCGGTGGCGACGACGCCGAGTTGCAGCGCAATGCATCCAGCGACGCGATGATCGCGGTCCTGTTGGATTTCTTTTCTTACTTCGCCGCGTTGACCGCCTCCCGCCGCGAGCGTCCGACCGAGGATCTGACCTCGGCGATCGCCAACGCCACGATCGACGGTCAGCCGTTGTCGGATATGGACACCGCGTCCTATTACGTGATTGTCGCCAGTGCAGGCCACGACACCACCAGTGCCGGAATCGCGGGCGGGCTATTGGAATTGGTGCGCAATCCCGGCGAATTGCACCGCCTGAAGAACGACCCCGGTTTGATGGGAACCGCGGTCGAAGAGATGATCCGCTGCACGACACCGGTCAAAGAATTCATGCGAACAGCCCAAGCCGACACCGAGGTCCGCGGTGTGCCGATCGCCAAGGGTGAATCGGTTCTGCTGTCCTATGTTTCGGCCAACCGTGACGAAGACGTTTTCGACGACCCGATGCGTTTCGATGTCGGCCGCGACCCCAATAAGCACCTGTCGTTCGGCTACGGCGTGCACTTCTGCCTGGGTGCCGCACTTGCCCGGATGGAGATGCAGAGTTTCTTCTCCGAACTCGTCCCGCGCATCAACAGCATTGAGCTGGCGGGCGACCCAGAATTGTCGGCCACGACCTTCGTCGGCGGGATCAAGCACCTGCCGATCCGCTACTCGCTGACATAGCGCCAGCGGTCTCGCTCCGACGAATACCCCACGGCGGCCAACATCTACGGCGATAATGCCGATGAGTCGGTCTTTAGAGGGGAAGTACGGACCATGAAAAAGCTGGCAGCGGCGTTGTTGAGCGCTATGGCAGTGGCCGCGGCGCCGGTGGCGATCGCACCGGCCGCACAGGCCGATGTATGTGGTGACGTCGGGGGGCGTCACGTCGATGTGGGTGGCTGTACCAACGTCGCCGGTGATGTCGCGGTCGCGGGCGCGGTGGCCACCGACGACGACGCGGCGGCGCAGGCTGCCTCCGGTCAGCCGCCGTGCTACACGCCGCAAGGCGTGCCGTATTACACGCCAGGCTCGGACCCCTGCTACTGAGCGGGCCCGGTGAGGCCCGCCTGGATGCGGGTCAGCTCGCGGCCTTCGCCGCGATAGTGGAGCTCGGCAGTTTCGAGGCGGCGGCCGAACAATTGCATGTGACGCCGTCTGCGGTGAGCCAGCGCATCAAGGCGCTGGAGAAGTACGTGGGCCAGGTGCTCTTGGTCCGCGGGAAGCCTTGCCTGCCAACCGCAGCCGGTAAACCCCTGCTGCGGTTGGCCGCTCAGACCGCGATACTCGAGGCGGAGGCCATCGCCGAGATGGCCGGCGGCGGTCATTCCGCGCCGCGGCCGCGAATTGCGATGGCCGTCAACGCCGATTCAATGGGGACGTGGTTCGCCGGTGTGCTCTCGGAGCTGCCCGATGTGGTCTTCGACATCCGTATCGAGGACCAGGACCATTCCGCCCGGCTGTTGCGTGAGGGTGTGGTGATGGGCGCGGTCACCACCGAACGCACGCCAGTGCCGGGCTGCCGGGTGCACTCCCTCGGCGTGATGCGTTATCTGCCAGTGGCCGGTATCGGCTATGTGAAACGCCATCTATCAAGCGGTTTCACCGCTGACGCGGTGGCCCAGGCGCCGTCACTGGCGTGGAATCGCGACGACGCTCTACAGGATATGTTGGTGCGCAAAGTCTTTCGTCGTGAGATCGAACGGCCCGTCCACTACGTACCGACTGCCGAGGGGTTCGGCGCCGCGGTACGAGCCGGATTGGGCTGGGGAATGTATCCCGAACAGTCCGCCGCTTCGGCCCTGGCCGACGGGTCCTTCGTCCAGATCTGCGATGTGCACCTGGATGTTCCGTTGTTCTGGCAGTGCTGGAAGCTCGACAGCCCGCTCATGGCGACCCTGACCACCACCGTGCTGGCGGCGGCAGACGTATTGCGGCGGTGACCACGTTGAACGTCGACACAGTACTGAGAGCGACGAATCTACCCAAAACGTCGCTCTCAGTGCTGTTTCAACGCTAAAGCGGCGAGTCAAGCAGCCGGATCATCTCGGCGCGCATCTCGACCTTGCGCACCTTGCCGGTGACGGTCATCGGGAAGTCGTCGACGACACGCACGTAGCGCGGAATCTTGTAGTGGGCCAACTTTCCGGCCGCGAACGCCTGCACGCCTGCTGCATCCAGGGGCGTACTGTCCGCGCGCATCTTGATCCACGCGCAGATCTCTTCCCCGTACCGGGGGTCGGGTACGCCGATCACTTGGACGTCGTCGATATCGGGGTGGGTGTACAGGAATTCCTCGATCTCCCGGGGATAGACGTTCTCACCGCCGCGGATCACCATGTCCTTGATCCGCCCGACGATCTGGCAATAGCCGTCCTCGCGCATCACCGCGAGATCGCCCGTGTGCATCCAGCCCTCTTCGTCGATCGCTTCGGCGGTCTTGGTCTCGTCATTCCAGTAGCCGAGCATCACCGAGTAGCCGCGGGTACAGAATTCGCCCGTCGCACCGCGTTCGACGAGCGCGCCGGTGTCAGGGTCGACGATCTTGATCTCGACATGGGGGTGGGCCCGCCCGACGGTGGCGGTGCGACGTTCCAGATCGTCATCGATGAGGGTTTGACAGGAGACCGGCGACGTCTCGGTCATGCCGTAGGCGATGGAGACCTCCGACATGTTGAGCACATCCAGGCAGCGCTTCATGATTTCCACCGGGCATGGGGCGCCCGCCATGATGCCGGTTCGTAGGGACGTGACGTCACGGTGGGCAAGATCGGGGTGCCCGAGCATTGCGATGAACATGGTCGGCACCCCGTAGAGCGCGGTGCAGCGCTCCTGTTCGACCGCGGCCAGGGTGGCGCCGGGGTCGAAGCCGGCAGCCGGGATGACCATCGTCGCGCCGTGCGTAGTACACCCCAGATTGCCCATCACCATGCCGAAGCAGTGATAGAACGGCACCGGGATGCACAGCCGGTCGCCCGGGCGCAAGTTGATCAGGTCGGTGACGAAGAAGCCGTTGTTGAGGATGTTGCGGTGCGACAGCATGGCCCCCTTTGGGGAACCCGTTGTGCCGGAGGTGTATTGGATGTTGATGGGATCAGATGGGGTCAGGGAGTCCATCCGGGCGCGCAGTTCCTCGGCAGACGTCTGGTCCGCCCGCTGCCGCAGCGACTCCCAGTCGGGGGAATCGAGGAACACCACCTCGGTCACGTCCGGCACGTCGGGGCGTACCTCGGCGACCATGCTGCGGTAATCGGAGGACTTGAATTCGGTAGCCGACACCAGCAACCGGACGCCGGCATGCCGCAGGACGTACGCCAGTTCGTGGGTGCGGTAGGCGGGGTTGATGGTCACCAGGATCGCGCCGACCTTGGCGGTGGCGTATTGCAGGATGGTCCACTCCGCGCGGTTGGGCGCCCAGATGCCGACGCGGTCGCCCTTGGAAATGCCGGACGACATCAGTGCCCTTGCCAGCGAATCGATATCGCGGTTCAGCTCGGCATAGGTCCAGCGCCTGCCTGACGCGACGTCGACCAGTGCGTCCACATCGGGGTATGCCGAGGCGGTGTGTTCGAAGTTCGCGCCGATGGTCTCATCCAGCAGGTCGACGCCGTCGGTCCCCGCGGTGTACGACAACGGTGCGCCGTACCGCTCGCGCAGGACGGTCTTGAGTACCTTCCCGCTGGCGTTGCGGGGCAACGCGTCAACAATGGCCACACGGCGGGGGCGCTTGTAGGCCGCCAGGTGCTCGCGGCAGTGCGATTCGATCTCGTCGTCGGTCGGCGGGTCAGCGGGATCGCGCGGCACGATCACCGCCAGGGGAGTCTCGCCCCACTTCGGGTCCGGCACACCGATGACGGCCACCTCGGCGATCTTCTCCTGGGCCGCCAGGGCGTTCTCGACCTCGGCGCTGTAGATGTTCTCACCGCCGGAAATGATCATGTCTTTCTTCCGATCGACCACGTAGATGTAGCCGTCCTCATCCTGCCTGACCAGGTCGCCGGAATGGAACCATCCGCCGCGAAAAGCCTCTTCGGTTTCGGCCGGTTTGTTCCAGTAGCCCGTCATCACCAGTGGGCCTTGATAGACGATTTCGCCGACCGTGCCTGGCGCGACGTCGTTCATCTCGTCGTCGACGATGCGGGCCTCGACGTTGAGCATGGGCGTGCCCACCGAGCCGATCTTTCCGATCGCGTCGTCGCCACGCAGCAGGCAGGTGATCGGGCTGCATTCGGTCTGCCCGAATGCGGCGACGATCTCGGCGCCTCTGAAGGCGTCGATCATGTTCTGCAACAAGGTGGTCGACGCCGGGGCGGCGCCCCACCAGATACGCCGCAGGTGCGAGAGATCCCATCCGGCGAGCCCGTCCATCGCGCAGACGATCTGCCACTGCGCCGGGGTCATCCAGCACGAGGTCACCCGCTCCGCGAGGATCGTGCGCACCGTCTGCTCGGCGTCGAATCCGCCCGAGGACGGGATGACGACTTTGCCACCGGTCAAGAATGCGGGCAGCATCCCCGATACGCCTGCGGTGTGGAACAGCGGTGCCACGCCCAACCAGCAGTCGTCGTCGGCGCGATGGCCCAGCGTCGCAATCGAACTGAACGCGTGCAGATAGAGGTTGCGGTGAGTCAGTACGGCGCCTTTGGGGAAGCCGGTGGTACCCGAGGTGTACATGATGAACGCGGGGTCGTTGTCGCTAACGGAGGGGTCGACGGACCCCATACCGGCACCGTCGATCGCGTCCTCCAGGTCGCCGCCGATGGTCAGCACGGTGTGCACCGATGACGCGCGCGCCCGCTCGAGCACCGGTACCAGCGCGGCATCGACGACGACCGCGCTCGCGCCGCTGTCGGCCAGCAGGTAGGCGATCTCGTCGGCGACAAGACGGAAATTCAGCGGCACCACGGCCGCCCCCAGACGTAATGCGGCGAACCAGGTTTCGACGATTTCCAGGCTGTTGAGCCCCAGCACCGCGACCCGATCGCCGCGCCTGATCCCGCGTTGCGTCAACGCGTTTGCCAGCCGCGTCACTCGGGCGTCTACCTCGCCGAAGGTGGCGCGGCGGCGCGGGTCGGCGAAAGCGACGGCGTCGGGACGCACCCGCGCGTGCCGGGCGAGGACGTCGCTCAGGGTGATCCCCGTCGACGCGGACGTGGTCATAGGCCGACCCGGTCGGCGAGCAGTGCCCGGTGCTGGGTGCTGCTACCGAAGAGGGCCTCGGTGGTCTTGGCCCGTCGCAGATAGAGGTGTAGGTCGTGCTCCCAGGTGAAGGCGATACCACCGTGCACCTGCGTGGCCGTGCTCGCACAGAGGGTGAACGTGTCGGCGGCCTGCGCCTTCACCAACGGCGCGGCGATGGCCAATTCACCGGGGTCGCCGGCACTCATCGCCGCGAACATCACCGCGACCCTGGTCGCGTCGATCTCGATTGCCATCTCGGCGCACATATGCTTGACCGCCTGGAACATTCCGATCGCCCGATCGAACTGCCTTCTACTGCAGGAATATTCGACGGACAGGGCCAGGCAGGCTTCGGCGCCGCCGAGCATCTCGGCGGCCAGCAGCACTCGTGCGGTGTCCAGCACCCGCTCGAACTGATCGGGGGCGGCGTCAAGGGGTTCGGCTTCGGCCTGCTGCAGCGTCACCCGGGCAACGGGCCGGGTGATGTCGAACGACGGCAGCCGCTCGACGCTGACACCGGGTGCATCGGCGTTGATCACGTAGAGTCCGACCGCCTCGTCGGCGCGTGCCGCGACGACGAACAGGCCTGCGACATGGCCGTGCAGAACCGGCGTGGATACCCCGTCCAGCACTGTCCGGCCCGCATCTCGAGAGGCTGACACCGTCGCTGCCGCCGGGTCGGTGGCGCCGGGCCCGGTGGCCGTGAACGTCGCGATGCGCTCGCCGTTGAGCAGTGCGGGCAGCAGGCGCTGACGTTGTTCCTCGCTGCCCATGCTCAGCACGGCCTGCACGACGAAGGCGTGGCCGGCCAGCGGAACCGGGGTCAGTGCACGGCCGAATTCCTCGAACGCGATCGCCGATTCGACCAAGGTGCCGCCTACCCCGCCGTACTCCTCCGGGACCGTGAGCCCAGGTAGTTCCAGTTCGCGACAGAGTCGTTGCCACAGCCGAGCGTCGTGGCCGTGTGCTCCGGCGACGTCGCGGACCCACGACAGCGGGGCCTCCTGCAGGAAGGCGCGCATCGAATCGCGAAAGTCCAGTTGCTCGGTGTTGTACCGAAAATCCATGTCAGCGTGGCTCCTTCGGAAGTCCGAGCAGCTGTTCGCCGATCACATTGCGCTGGATCTGTGAGCTGCCCGCATAGATGGTGGCGGCCCGTGCGTAGAGCAGCTCGTCGAGCCAGCAGGCCGCTGAGTTCGGTGTTCCTGGTACGGGGATGATCAGTGCGCCACCGTTTCCCGGGCCGCCTGCGTGAAGTGCGTCGATACCAAGGATTTCGACCGCCAGGTCGGTGTACCTGCGGAAGTATTCGCTCCAGATCACCTTGTTGATGGCGGCCCCGGCACCCGGTCGCTGCCCGTTCAGCAGCGCGGTCAGACCGCGGTAGCCCTGGTAGCGCAGGATCTGGACGCGCGAATAGCACCACGCGAGCTCGTCGCGGACCAGCGGATCGGTGTGCCTGCCCCGTTCCCTGGCGAGTTGCCGCAGCCAGTCCAGTCCCCGGCCGAACTCGATTGCCGCCGTGGTGATCTGGGAACCACGTTCAAAGCCGAGGACCGTCATCGCGGTCGCCCAGCCGCCGCCGATACCGCCCAGCACGTCGACTGCCCTGGCGCGGGCGTCGGTGAAGAAGACCTCGGAGAACGACGCGTGTCCGGCTGCGTTGACGATGGGCCGTACCACCACGCCGGGCTGGTCGACCGGCAACAACAACATCGAAAGGCCCTTGTGCTTCGGCACCTCGGGGTCGGTGCGGGCCAGCACGAAGATCCAGTTGGCCGTCGGACCCGCCGACGTCCAGATCTTCTGCCCGTTGATCAGCCATTCATCGCCGTCCAGAACAGCCTTCGTCCGCACCGATGCGAGATCCGACCCCGCCTCCGGTTCGGAGAAGCCCTGGCACCAGCGGTCCTCGCCGGACAGGATGCGAGGCAGGAAATGCTTCTTCTGCTCTTCGGTGCCGACAGCGATCAGGGTGTTGCCCAGAAGGTCGATGCCGAACATGTCGTTCTCGTCGCGCTCGGGTGCGCCGCCGCGCGAAAACTCCTCGGCCAGCACCGCCTGCTCGATCACGGACAGACCGCCACCGCCGTACGCCTTGGGCCAGGAGACGGCCACCAGCCCACGGTCGGCGAGGATCTTGCGCCACCGGTGCCGGAGTTCTTCACGTTCCTCGGGCGGCAGCGCGCCGGGTCCGGTCCAGTCCGGTGGCAGATGCTCGGCCAGGAATTCCCGGATCTCGTCGCGGAACGACTGCGCTTCGGGGGGATAGTCGATGTCCACCTGTGCTTCGCTCCCGACTCAGGGCCGGCTTTTCGATACGGGCAGGATTTCCGGAGCCAGCCGCCAGTCCTCCAACCCGTCTTCGACGGTCCCGATACCCAGCGGATTGCCATTCAGCTCGGCCCAATGCGAGTGATTGAGCTGGTGCAGCGAGAAACAGGCGTCCAGGGCGGTGGAGAAACCCATCGCATCCACGGTCTGGTTCACCGACTCCTTGATCAGCAGCGACGCGACAGTCGGCACCTTGGCGATGCGGCGGGCGAACTCGATGGTGCGCTCCGAGAGCTCATCGGTCGGGAAGACCTTGCTGACCATCCCGAGGGCGTGGGCGTCGTCGGCGCTCAGCGAGTCACCGGTGAGCAGCAGTTCTTTGGCCTTGCGCGGCCCGAATTCCCAGGGGTGGCCGAAGTACTCCACCCCGCACATCCCCAGCCGGGTGCCGACCACGTCGGCGAAGACCGCGTCCTGTGCGGCGACGATGAGATCGCAGCACCACGTCAACATCAGCCCCGCCGACAAGACCAGTCCGTGCACCTCGGCGATGGTGATCTTGCGCAGGTTGCGCCACCGCTTGGTGTTCTGGAAGAAGTAATGCCATTCCTGCCGATGCCGGGCGGCGGCGCCGGTCAGCGTTCCGCCGTTGCATTGGTAGGTGGGGTGCTGACCCGGTCCGCCGGAACGTTCCCGGACGTCGTCGGAGGACCCGAGGTCGTGGCCGGCCGAGAAGCACGGGCCTGCGCCGCGCAGGATCACCACGCGCACGGTGTCGTCCTCTTCGGCCAGTTCGAACGCTGTCCCGAGTTCGACGAGCATTCCCCGGTTCTGCGCGTTGCGCTGTTTCGGGCGATCGAGCGTGATCACGGCGATCCGGCCGTCGTCGATGACCTCGTACCCGATGTAGTCGAAATGCTGCACGAATGCTCCCTTCCTTCGTTGCGTATGGCCGCCGCTGATGCAGCACGCTACGCGGACTGCCATCAAAATGTCCATAGCCGATACGCTCGATAGGAAACGAGCAGCTCAGTAAACAAGCAAGAAAAATGGTTCTTGCATCCAATCAAGTATCTTGCTAGTACTGTGTTGGATGTTGAAACAGAGGCGTTGCACCTCGCAGCCGACGGATCAGGTGCGCTTGCTCGACCACTACCGAGAGGGTTCAAGATGGAGATCGGAATTTTCCTGATGCCGGCGCATCCACCGGAGCGCAGCCTGTACGACGCGACCCAGTGGGACCTTGACCTGATCACGCTGGCTGACGAACTCGGCTATGTGGAGGCGTGGGTCGGTGAGCACTTCACGGTGCCGTGGGAACCGATCTGCGCGCCGGATCTGCTGCTGGCTCAGGCGCTGCTGCGCACCAAGAACATCAAGCTCGCTCCCGGCGCGCATCTGCTGCCGTATCACCATCCGGTCGAGCTGGCCCACCGGGTGGCGTACTTCGACCACCTCGCGCAGGGCCGGTTCATGCTCGGTGTCGGCGCCAGTGGCATTCCGGGGGACTGGGCACTGTTCGACGTCGACGGCCAGAACGGTGAGCACCGCGAGATGACCCGTGAGGCGCTCGAGATCATGCTGAAGGTCTGGACCGAGGACCAACCGTGGGAGTTCCGCGGCAAGTACTGGAATGCCAACGGAATCGCGCCGATGTTCGAAGGCCTGATGAAGCGGCACATCAAGCCCTTCCAGGCGCCGCACCCCCCGATCGGGGTGACCGGATTCAGTGCGGGCTCCGAGACGCTGAAGATGGCCGGCGAGCGCGGCTACCTCCCGATGAGCCTGGATCTCAACACCGAATACGTTGCCTCGCATTGGGATGCGGTGCTGGAAGGCGCCGCGAGGTCCGGGCGCACGCCGGATCGCAAGGACTGGCGCCTGGTGCGTGAGGTCGTCGTCGCCGAAACCGACGAACAGGCGTTCCGCTACGCGGTGGACGGCATGATGGGCCGCAATATGCGCGAGTACGTCTTGCCGACCTTCCGGATGTTCGGCATGACCAAGTTCTACAAGCACAACCCGTCTGTGCCCGACGAAGACGTGACTCCGGAGTACTTGGCCGAGAACACCTTTGTGGTCGGCTCGGTCGAGACCGTGGTCGACAAGCTGGAAGCCACCTACGACCAGGTCGGCGGATTCGGCCATCTGCTGATCCTCGGTTTCGACTACCTCGACAACCCCGGTCCGTGGAAGGAGTCCATGCGGCTGCTGGCCGAGGAGGTCATGCCGCGGCTGAACGCGCGCATCGCCAAGAAGCCGGTGTCGTTGATCGTCTGACCGGAATCCGTAGGACGACTGAGAGGAACTTTCACCATGCAGGCGCCGGAGATCACCGTGCGGTATTCGGACGGAACGCAGAAATCGATGCCAGTGCAGCCCGATCAGTCGATCCTGGAGGCTGCCGAGGAACACGGCATTGCGATCGTCAACGAATGCCAGAGCGGGATCTGCGGAACGTGCGTGGCCACCTGTGCGTCAGGTGATTACGAGATGGGCCGCACGGAAGGGCTTTCCGAGGTCGAACGGGATGCCCGCAAGGTATTGACCTGTCAGACCTTCGCGAAGTCCGATTGTGTGATCAGCCTGCAGTACCCGGCCGATGACAACGCCGCGCGGTTGGTCACCGGCTTCGGCGTGGTGACCGCCGTCGAGCACGTGTCGCCGACCACGGCGCTGCTGCGTATCGATGTCTCCGGGCTGGACCCGCTGGTCTATCTGCCTGGGCAGTTCGCGCAGTTGCAGGTGCCGGGGACCAGCGTGTGGCGCAACTATTCCTATGCTCATCCCGCCGACGGACGTACCGAGGTGGAGTTCATCGTGCGGCTGCTGCCGCAGGGCGTGATGTCGGATTACCTGCGTGAGAGCGCCAAACCCGGCGACCGAATCGCCATGCGCTGCAGCAAGGGTGGCTTCTATCTGCGACCGCCCGCCCGGCCGGTGGTCCTGGTGGCCGGCGGTACCGGATTGTCGCCGATCCTCGCGATGGCGCAGAGCCTTGACGACGGTCACCGCGGCCCCGTCCACCTGGTGTACGGCGTGAGCGATGTCGAAGATCTCTGCAAGCTCGACGAACTCGAAGCGCTGAAGAAGCGTCTGCCGGGGCTGGAAGTCCACACGGTTGTCTCCCGTCCGAGCGTCACCTGGGACGGGTCGGTGGGGCGGGTCACCGATATGCTCGACACGCGCATGTTCTACGGCGGTAACGCCGACGTGTACCTGTGCGGCCCGGCCGGGCTCGTGAGCGACACCCGTAATTGGCTGACTGACAACGGTATCCACGGAACCGGCCTGTATTACGAGAAGTTCGTGGCCAGCGGCGCCACGCGTCGGCGAACGCCGCCACGGCTGGACTACGCCACGATCGATCTGGACGATGTCCGCAGGCGCGGGCGAGGCACCGCGGTGGTGGTCGGCGGCAGCATCGCGGGAATCGCCGCGGCCAAGGTGCTCAGCGAGACCTTCGACAAAGTGATCGTGTTGGAGAAGGACCCGCCGCACGCCCGTCGCGAGGGCAGGCCCGGAGCGGCACAAGGCTGGCACCTGCACCATCTGCTCACCGCGGGCCGCATCGAACTGGAGCGGTTCTTCCCGGGAATCATCGACGATATGGTCCGCGAGGGTGCGTTCGACGTCGATATGGCCGCCCAGTACCGAATCCGGCTCGGCGGCACGTGGAAGAAACCAGGTACCGGGCCCATTCAGATCGTTTGTGCAGGCCGACCGCTGCTGGAGTGGTGTGTGCGGCGCCGGCTGGACAACGAACCGCGCATCAGTTTCCACTACGAGTCCGAAGTGGCGGACCTGGTCTACGACCGTGGCAGCGACACCGTCCTCGGTGTCGCGGTAGCGCGCGGCGGTGACGAACTCGACGTTGTCCCAGCCGAATTCGTCGTGGATGCGTCGGGGAAGAACACCCACATCCCGGACTTCCTGGACCGCATCGGGATTGGCGCCCCGGAAGTCGAGCAGGACATCATCAACTGCTTCTACTCCACGATGTTCCACAAGGTACCGCCCGAGCGGCAGTGGGACGACAAGGTGATGCTCATCTGCTACGCGTATCGCCCGTACGAGGACACCTACGCCGCGCAGTATTACACCGACAGCTCGCGCACGATCCTGTCCACGACGCTGGTTGCCTACAACTGCTATTCGCCTCCGCGCACGGCACAGGAATTCCGGGAGTTCGCCAAATTCATGCCGTCGGAGGTGGTGGGCGAGAACATCGACGGACTCGAGCCGGCGTCGCCGATCTACAACTTCCGCTACCCGAACATGCTGCGGCTGCACTACGAGAAGAAGCGCAACCTGCCGCGCGCTCTGCTCGTCGTCGGGGATGCCTACACCAGTGCCGACCCGGTGTCTGGGCTGGGGATGACGCTGGCACTCAAGGAAGTTCGCGAGATGCAGCTACTGCTGGCGAAGTACGACCCCACTCACCCGGATCTGCCGCGTCGGTACTTCCGCAAGATCGCCAAGCTGGCCGACACGGCCTGGTTCGTGATCCGCGAGCAGAACCTGCGCTTCGACTGGGTCAAGGACGTGGACAAGAAGCGGCCCTTCTACTTCGGCGCACTGACCTGGTACATGGACCGGGTGATGGAGTTGGTGCACGACGATCCGGAGACCTACAACGAGTTCCTCGCTGTCGTGCATCTGGTCAAACCGGCAGCGGCACTGATGACGCCGAAGGTGGCGGCGCGCGTGGTCGGGAAGTGGGCCAGGACCAAACTGTCCGGACAGAAGACCCTGATCGCCCGCAACTACGAGAACCGCACCATCCCGCCGCCCGACCACCTGGCCCAAACCGAGGAAGTGCCGGTCGGTTTGGCTACAACCCGCTCCTACTAGAGAAGAGGCTCAGATGATCCATCGGATGCTGAACTGCCGGGGCACCCGTATCCACGCCGTCGAAGAGGGTGAGGGGCCGCTGGTCGTGTTGGTGCACGGCTTCCCCGAGTCGTGGTATTCCTGGCGACACCAGATCCCGGCGCTGGCCGCCGCGGGTTACCGGGTGGTGGCGATCGACCAGCGCGGGTATGGCCAATCCTCGAAGTACCGCGTGCAAACCGCCTACCGCATCAAGGAATTGACCGGCGACATCCTCGGGATCATCGACGCCTACGGCGAGAAGCAGGCGGTGGTGATCGGCCACGACTGGGGCGCCCCTGTCGCGTGGACCTTCGCCTGGCTGCATCCGGACCGCTGCCGCGGCGTGGTGGGGATCAGTGTGCCGTTCGCGGGGCGTGGGGTTATCGGCCTGCCCGGCAGCCCATTCGGTGAGCAGCGACCCAACGACTACCACTTGGAGCTGGCCGGTCCGGGGAAGGTCTGGTACCAGGACTACTTCTCTGAGCAGGACGCCATCATCGCCGAGATCGAAGAGGATCTGCGCGGCTGGCTGCTCGGCCTCACCTACACCGTGTCGGGCGACGCCATGGCCGCCGCGACCGCGGCCGCGGTGGCAGCCGGGGTTGACCTCGCCGCCATGGACCCGATCGAGGTGATCCGATCCGGTCCGCTGTGCATGCCGCACGGGGCCCGTCTCAAAGACGCCTTCGTCTACCCCGAGACCATGCAGGACTGGTTCACCGAAGCCGATCTCGACTTCTACACAGGGGAATTCGAGCGATCCGGCCTGGGTGGACCGCTGAGCTTCTACCACAACATCGACAACGACTGGCACGACCTCGCCGAGTATGAGGGCACCCCGCTGACCCCGCCGGCGCTGTTCATCGGCGGTCAGTATGACGTCGGCACCACGTGGGGTGCCGAAGCCGCCGAACGCGCGCACGAGGTGATGCCGAACTACTGCGGCACGCACATGGTGGATGGCGTGGGGCACTGGATCCAGCAGGAGGAGCCCAAGGAAACCAACCGGCTGCTCCTCGACTTCCTCACCGGATTGTCGTAGCGGTGCATCGGCGATGAAAACCTCACACGGGCGCGTGCGGCGCGCCATCTCGGCCGTGGCCACCGGCCGCCCAGTTGTGGTCTTGGACGACGTTGAAGCACAAGGCTATGTGGTATTCGCCGCGGATGCCGCGACGCGGGAACTCGTCACGTTCACCGTCCGGTACACCTCGGGCTACGTCCGGGTCGCGCTGCCAGGTTCGGAATGTGAGCGACTGAATCTGCCGCCGGTATGCCACCAGGACGGCGAACCCTTCGGCACGGCCACCCATCGGGTCGCCGTTGATTTCCGCGAGACCGGTACCGGGATCTCGTCGATCGATCGTGCCAGGACCATCGCCGCACTGGCTGCACCCGATGCAACTGCGGCCGATTTCCGCAGGCCCGGTCACGTGGTCCCGGTCCACGCCGGGCGGCACGGCGTGCTGGGGACAGCGCCGGGTGCGGCCGAGGCTGCGGTCGACCTGGCTCGCCTGGGTATGCGGCGGCCGGCAGGCGTGCTGTGTGAGCTTGTCTCCCAGCGGAACCCGGCAGCGATGGCGGACCGCGATGAGCTGGCGAAGTTCGCCGAGCGCCACCGGCTGCCGTTGGTCTCGATCGCCGAAATCGCCATGTACCGGCGCCGCACCGAGCCGCAGGCGGTTCGCTCGGCAGAGACGACACTGCCCACAGTTGCCGGCACATTCCGGGTGGTCGGATTCCGCGACACCGGCACTGGGTGTGAGCATCTGGCGATGATCGCGGGCAGCGCCGACGCCGACGCGCCCATGCCGCTGCACGTCCACATCGAGTGCCTCAGCGGTGACGTGTTCGGGTCCCTGGCTTGCCGGTGCGGTGCCGAACTGGACAGCGCGGTCGCGGCGATGCGCGCCACGGGCACCGGCATGATCATCTACCTACGCCCCTCCACGCCCCGCGCCTGTGGTCTGCTCACAAGCACCGCGGCGCCGGATCTGCTGTCGGAGACGGTCGCTTGGATCCTGCGCGATCTCGGCGTGTATACCGTGAGGTTGTCCGACGACGCGCCTGAGCTGGGCCTGTTGATGTTCGGGGCGATTCGCGAACATGGGCTGCAGGTCGAGTCGGCCGTTTCGGTATGGCTGGCGACCGGCTGAGAAGTGCTGGGACACAACATGATGGGAGAGACGGCGCGATGACGCATCCGGACCTGGCCGGCACAGCCGCGATCGTGACCGGTGCGGGCGCCGGCATCGGCCTCGCGATCGCACGGCGGTTGGCCGCCGAGGGGTGCCGGGTGCTGTGCGCGGATATCAACGGCGAATCGGCCGATGCCGCGGCGTCGGAGATCGGCGGCGGTGCGGTCGGCCACCAGGTCGATGTCAGCGATGAGGCACAGGTGATCGCGATGGTCGAGGCGTGCGTCGCGGCATTCGGCGGGGTCGACAAGCTCGTTGCCAATGCCGGTGTCGTGCATTTCGCCCCGCTGTTGGAGACCTCTGTCGAAGACTTCGACCGGGTCATGCGTATCAACTTGCGTGGCGCCTGGTTGTGTACCAAGCACGCTGCGCCGCGCATGGTGGAACGCGGCGGCGGCGCGATCGTCAACATGTCCTCGCTGGGGGGACAAGTCGCGGCCGCGGGCACGTCCGCCTATGGCATGTCCAAGGCCGGGATCATCCACCTCAGTCGCATCACCGCGGCCGAATTGCGCTCGGCGAATGTGCGATCGAATGCGTTGCTACCGGCCTTCGTCGACACCCCGATGCAGCAGACCGCAATGACGATGTTCGACGAAGCACTCGGCGAGGGTGGGGCCGACACCATGATCGGTCGCCTGCAGGGCCGGATGGCCGGAGCCGACGAGATGGCCAGCGTTGTCGCCTTCCTACTCTCCGACGACGCCTCGATGGTCAACGGAACGGCGCAGGTCGCCGACGGTGGAACACTAGCGGCGCTGTGGTAATTGGCCTTTGTGCCGGCTTACTCGGGTGCGTCGGCGTGGCTGGTCAGGATCGCCAACGCGATGGTGGTCATCTCCAGCGCGACATCGGTTCGGCGGGTGAGATGCCATGTCCGCGAGACGTCTTCGATGAAGCTGACGGCCGCCGCCACCAATAATCGCGCCTGCGCGACCGTGGTCCGCGGAACCAGGGTGCGGATCAGGTCGATCCACACGCCATCGCGGTCCGCCTGATTCCTGACGAAGCTGTCGCGAACCTCGGCAGACGCCGAGGACAGCTCGGTGATGGACACCGACACCAGGTCGGGATCCTCGAGACTGATCCGCACCCGTCCAGCGACCAGTTGGTGTAGGCGTTGCGCCGCAGGATCATTCGTGCGCAGCGCGCGAATGCATTCCAGCGCCGACCACTCGTCGAGTCGTCGCACCAGGGTGTCGAGGATGGCTTGTTTGGAGGAGAACGATCGGTACAGCCCCGGCCCCGCGATACCGACGCGTTTGCCGATGTCCGCCGTGCTGACGGCGGGAAATCCATGGGCGCGGAACAGTTGTGCACCCGCAGCAAGCAGGGTCTCGTAACGGGAGAACGACGCCAACTCGCGGTCTGTCGGAGTATCGATCGGTTCGAGGTTACCGACCGGTGCGGTGCGTGCGGCCGCCATGCACGCCCGGTACACGAGTTCCTTGAGCTCGGCGCCCGGCAGGCTGAGGCTATGCCGCCCAAGGCTCGTCAGCGTGCTCGATACGGCCCACGCCCGTAGCTCGACGTGCGAGGGGCTCAGCTCCGGCATCTCCAACCGGACACCAGCTTGGATACCCGCCACGATGAGATTGATGCGGCTGCGGACCTCGGCCCGGTCATCGGTCGTGAGGTAACGGGCCTCGCGCTGCCACAACACGGTCAGCGCCCGCGTCTCGACAGCGGCCGCGATCAGCTCCGGCAACTCGGCGTTCAGCGGGCGGGCCGCCGACTCCGGTGCGCGGCCCTCGGGATTGCGAACACTCTGATACTCGTCCTGCGCGTTCAGGATTGCCGCTGTGAGCAGGGCCTGTTTGTTGTCGTAGTGGCGATACAGGGCGCGGGCCGTGACACCGGCCGCTTCGGCGATCTCCTCCAGCTTGACCGAATGGAAGCCGCGGTCGATGAACAGCCGCGCGGCCTGATCGAGGATCTGCTTCTTGCGGTCCTTCGGCCTGCGCCGCACGGTTGGGGCGGTTGGCTGCATCGCTGGAGTGCTCCTTTCTGCTCGCCGGATCGCAACATCTTCCCAGATCGGGCCGAGCACAGATCCGGAACGTACTAAAAAAATACATCGGCAGAAGAAAATGTATATCTGCATGGGATATTGGCAGCCAATGGCTGGGATCATATGGGTATCAGCTATAGACATAATTGGTCGCCCCGCGTACTCTCGCGATGGTGATCAGTCGTCTCGATGCGACGGTGAAGACATCCGGCGGGACTTCGCTGAGCCATCTGCCCGCGGTGGTAGGTGGCACCGCCCGGGTGCGAAGCGACCTGCTCGAGCCCGACACCGGCAATCTGATCGCCGGGGTGCAGAAGGCCGTCGACCGGCTCATCGGGGCCACCTCGATGGACGAACTGCTGGCGCTGGCGGCCGAGGCGGCAGCCCAGATCGGCTTCACCAGGGTCTTGTTCTCCCGCGTCGACCACGGGATCTGGCTGACCCATAGTGCCTTTACCGTCGAAGATCCCGACTTCGCCGAACAGCTCGTGGCGTTCGGAACCGCGCATTCCCGGCGATTGGCGGGCCAGCTGCTCGAATCCGAAATGCTGCTCAGCGGAACCCCGATCCTGGTGTCCGATGCGCAGTCGCACCCCAGGGTCTTCCGCAAGCTCGTAAGATTCGCGCGCACAACCGATTACGTCGCCGCGCCTGTTCAGGCGTGGGGCCTTCCGGTGGCCATGGTGCATGCCGATCGGTATCCCGATGCCACCGTGCAGGAAATCGACCGGCGGCTACTGGGCCTGTATGCAGGTGGTCTTGGCCTGGCCATCGAGCGGGCACAACTTGCCGACCGCTTGAAGGTCATCAACCAGGCGTCGGCCTCCCTGGGGGAGCGGGCAGACGACGGCTGCCATGGCTCGCATCCGAACCAGTTGGCGCCGGTGCGGCTTGCCGCGGTGTCGTCGTTCCCCAGTGCCGAGCACGCCACCGAACGGCTTTCGCCCCGCGAATGGGATGTGTTGCGCAGCATCGCGTTGGGAAAGACCAACGCCCAGATCGCCACCAGTCTGTTCCTCACCGAGAACACAGTGAAGGTCCATGTCAAGCGCATCTTGCGGAAACTGGGCGCTGCCAACCGAACCGAGGCCGCAGCCCTGTATCACCGGCTGACCCGGCGGGGTCCCTAAGTCCGGACGACCGCTGGCCCCATCGCCTCGTAGCGGCGAGCCTCGGCGATGGACAGCTCCGTGCCGGTCACGATCGAATCGAAATCGGATACTTCGGCGAACCGGCAAAAACTGCTGACGCCAAACTTCGTGTGTGCGGCCACCAGAACGCGGCGACGAGCGACCTTCACGGCGGTCTGTTTCACCGCGGCCACCGCCGGGTCAGGTGTGGTGAGGCCGTGTTCGGGTGAAATGCCGTTTGTTCCAAGGTAAGCGACGTCGATCACCAGGCTGCCGAGCATGTCCGTCGCCCAGTGATCCACGGTGGCCAGGGTGCGGCCCCGCATCCGCCCGCCGAGTAGCAGAACCGTCACCGACTCGCTGTGGGCCAGCGCCTCGGCGGCCAGCAGCGAGGAGGTGACCACCGTCAGCTCCCGCTCGGCCAGCCGCTCGGCGATCAGCCGCGGAGTGAATCCTTCATCCAGGTAGACCGTTTCGGCTCCGTGCAGCAGCTCGGTGGCCCCACCCGCGATCCGGTGTTTCTCGGCGAGGTCCACCTGGCTGCGGTACTCGACCGTCGATTCGAACGCCGCGGTCTCCAGTGGAACGGCGCCGCCATGGACGCGTTTGAGCATCCGACGACCGGCGAGGACTTTCAGGTCCCGGCGGATCGTCTCGGCCGCGACATCGAGCTCCTCGGCCAGTGCGGCTACCTCGACCCGCCCCCTGGTGCGGGCGAACTCGACGATGCGGCCTTGACGGGTGTCCGAATCCACCTGCCCATTCTCACTTGTCTGTCACGAATGGGAACCACCGAGCACCGATTGGATCTGCGCGGCGCTGGTGGCATCCCGGAGCTTGGCCACCTCGTCCTTGTTCAGGAACACCCCGGCGATCTTCGTCAGCAGCGCCATGTGGTCCTTGCCTGCGCCGGCGATACCGACCACGAACTCGGCCGGCTTACCGTTCCAGTCGATCGGCTCGGCGTAGCGCACGAACGAGATTCCGGTGCGACGGATGGAGTCTTTGGCCTCGTTGGTGCCGTGCGGGATGGCCAGCCCGCTGCCCATGTACGTGGACACCGAGCCCTCCCGCTCGTGCATCGCGTCGACGTAGGACGGCTCGACGGCACCGCACTCCACCAACAATCGGCCCGCCTCGCTGATCGCAGCGTCCCTCGTGGTGGCCGTGCCCGCCAGCACGATGGACTCGACGGTGAGCACGTCGGCGGCGGGGGCCGCATCGGCTGGCTCCTCGACGCTGACGGCGCTCGGGGCGGCATTGACTCGGCCGAGCAGTTCCACGATCTCGTCGTACTGCGGAGCATTCATGAAGTTATCGACCGAGACGTGCACCGCCGACGGCGTCCTCTGCTTCGCGCGTGCGGTGAGATCCTGATGGGTCACCACCAGTCCATAGGTGTCGGTGAGGTTCGCAATCGATTGGTTGGTGACCTTCACATCGGAAAATCCGGCGCCCTGGACCTTCTTGCGTAGCACCGAGGCGCCCATCGCCGAGGACCCCATGCCGGCGTCGCAGGCGAAGACGATGTTGGTGATCGGACCGCTGCCGGACGAGCCGACCAGAGCCGCGGACACGCTCGACTTCTTACCCTTCAGGGCCTCCATTCCCGCGGTCGCGGCGGCCAGGTCGCCCTCATCCTCAGAGCGGTCGGTTTTCAGCAGCAGCGCGGCCACCGCGAATGAGACTGCGGCCGCGCCGAATACCGACAGCGTGACGCCCAGGTAGCTGCCCGTGGCCGTCTGCGCATACACCGCGATGATCGAACCCGGGGCCGCCGGTGCACGCAGGCCGGATCCGAACAGAACGTTGATGAAGATGCCGGTCATGCCGCCGAGGATCGTGGCCAGGATCAGCTTGGGCTTCATGAGCACGTACGGGAAGTAGATCTCGTGGATGCCGCCGAAGAACTGGATGATCGCCGCGCCCGGTGCCGACGCCTTTGCCGCACCCCGGCCGAATGCCATGAATGCCAATAGGATTCCCAGGCCGGGTCCGGGGTTGGCCTCCAGCAGGAACAACACCGACTTGCCGGTTTGAAGGGCCTGGGTGGTACCCAGCGGCGTCAGCACCCCGTGGTTGATGGCGTTGTTGAGGAACAGCACCTTGGCCGGCTCGATGAAGATCGACGTCAGCGGCAGCAGTTCGTGGGCGACCAGGAAATCCACGACGTTGCCCGCGCCGTGGCTGAAGCCCGACACGATCGGGCCGATGCCGAAGAAGCCGAAGGTGGCCAAGAGCAGCCCGACGATGCCGGCGGAGAAGTTGTCGATGAGCATCTCGAAGCCGGGGCGGATCTTGCCGTCCCAGATGGCGTCGACTTTCTTCATCGCCCAGCCGCCGAGGGGCCCCATGAGCATCGCACCCAGGAACATCGGGATATCGGTGCCCGCGATCACGCCCATGGTCGCGATCGCGCCGACGACGCCACCGCGGATCCCGTACACCATCCGGCCGCCGGTGGCTCCGATCAGGATCGGTAGCAGGTAGGTGATCATCGGCGCGACGATGCCGCCGTCGGCGAAGTCACCCCAGCCGCCGATCTTGGCGACCCAGCCTGCCGGATCACGCAGTGCTGGGAAGATCCCGGTCAGCCAGCCGGCCTTGATGAACAGCGCGGTGATCAGGCCCCAGGCGATGAACGCGCCGATATTTGGCATGACCATGTTCGACAGCGACGTGCCCAGCTTCTGAACGTGGACCCGTACGCCGGTCCGCGGCTTCGTCTCGGTGATGGACAACTCGAGGCCTCCGATCTAGGGGTGATGCCGGTCACATCGTGGGACTAGTAAACCTCACAATCGGGCATCAACGCAAGCAATCGGTCATAAACGGGCGAAAATGATTGTGGCTTTATGCCCGGATTGTCGCTAAGGTTGTGTGAAACACAGGACCATTCGGAAGGACGATCACCATGAAAGCCCTGCGCTTCTACGCCCCCGAGGACGTCCGGTTGGAGGATGTACCCGAGCCCACCTGCGGTCCCGACGAGGTCAAGATCCGGGTGCGTAACTGCTCCACATGCGGCACCGACGTCAAGATCTTCTACAACGGTCACCAGAACCTCACCCCGCCCCGGACGATCGGGCACGAGATCGCCGGCGAGATCGTCGAGGTCGGTGCGGACGTCAACCAGACCTACGGCAGCGAGTGGCAGATCGGTGACCGGGTACAGGTCATCGCCGCGGTGCCGTGCGGGAAGTGCCACGAATGCCGTAAGGGCTGGATGGCCGTGTGCCAGAACCAGACCTCGGTGGGCTACCAGTACGACGGCGGGTTCGCCGAGTACATGATCGTGCCCAAGCAGGTGCTGGCCGTCGACGGCCTGAACCGCATCCCGGACAATGTCGGTTTCGATGAGGCGTCGGCCGCCGAACCGTTCGCGTGTGCCATCAACGCCCAGGAACTGCTCGGGATCGAAGAGGGTGACACCGTCGTCGTCTTCGGCGCAGGCCCGATCGGGTGTATGCACATCCGGATCGCCCGCGGCGTGCACAAGTGCGGCCCGGTCTATCTCGTCGACGTCAACGACCACCGGCTCAAGATGTCAGCCGATGCCGTGAGCCCGGAGGAAGTGATCAACGCCGCCGACGTCGACGTGGTCGCCAAGGTCATGGAGCTCACGGGTGGCCGCGGCGCGGACGTGGTCATCACGGCCACGGCGGCCAACATCACCCAGGAGCAGGCGATCGCGATGGCCGCCCGCAATGGGCGGATCTCGTTCTTCGGCGGCCTGCCCAAGACCAATCCGACGATCACCTGCGATTCCAACGTCGTGCACTACCGGCAGTTGCACATCCACGGGGCCAATGGCTCAGCCCCCGAGCACAACAAGCGCGCGCTCGAATACATCTCCACCGGGCAGGTTCCGGTCAAAGACCTGATCACCAGCCACATCTCGCTCGACAACGTGCTGGATGCGTTCGGCATCGTCAAGAGCGGTGAGGCCATCAAGGTCACCGTCGAGCCGTAGTTCAGCCGTTGAGTGAGTAACAGAGCCGATAATTCGGGGGAATTTGCGCACTCAGCGCTCACTCAACGCAGGTAGACCGTCGTGGTGTGGGTGAAGAACTCGCGAGCGGCGGTGCCCTGCTCCTTGGGGCCGAGCCCGCTCTTCTTCGCACCGCCGAACGGCACGTGCGGATCGGCGCCCGCCGACTCCGAATTGATGTGCAGCACACCGACATCCAGATATTCGACCGCCGCGAGCGCACGGGTCAGATCCTGGGTGAACACCGCAGCGGACAGGCCGAATTCACTGTCGTTGGCCAGCGCGAACGCTTCGTCGGCATCGGCTGCCCGCCGCGCCGCCAGCACCGGGCCGAACAGCTCGTCTGACCAGATGTCGGCGGGCTCTGTCACTTCCACGATCGTGGGTGCGACGAAGAAGCCCTCGGCCCGCAGGCCCTTGAAGTAAGGCTCGCCGCCGGTCAGCACGTCGACGCCTTGGTTCATCGCGGTGCCGAGGCCGCCGTAGATGTTCCGCTGTGCCGCGCCGGTGATGACCGGACCCATCTGCGTCGCGTCGTCGGTCGGGTCGCCGACTACCAGTGCCTCCGCCCGGGCCGCGAGTTCCGCCAGGAACCGATCGGCGATCCGCTCGGTGAGGATCAACCGTGATGTGGCCGTGCACTTTTGGCCGGTGGAACGGAATGCCCCCAGCATCACCTGGTCCACCGCCAGCTCGAAGTCCGCGTCATCGAGGACCACGGCCGCGTTCTTGCCGCCCATCTCGGCTTGTACCGGCACCCCGCGGGCGGCGGCCGACGCGGCGATGCTCCGGCCCACCGCGGTCGAGCCAGTGAAGCTGATCGCGGCGATGTCCGCATGGTCGACCAGCGCCTCACCGATCGGCGAATCGCCGATCACCAGGTTGAGCACACCCGGGGGCAGCCCGGCTTCGGTCAGCGCCTCGGCGAGCCGGATCGCGAGCAGCGGAACGGTGGTCGCCGGCTTCCACACGACGGTGTTGCCGTACACCAGCGCGGGTGCGATCTTCCAGGCCGGGATCGCGATGGGAAAGTTGAACGGGGTGATGACGGCGACGGCGCCAATCGGCTTGCGGGTCAACAGGATCTGCTCGCCGGCGCGGGGGGAGGCGAAAATCTCGCCGGTCTGCCGGTCGCCCTCGTTGCCGAAGTAACGCAGGATCTGGGCGGCCCGCTCTACCTCACCGATGCCCTCGGCCTTGGTCTTGCCCTCCTCGGTCGCCAGCTCCAGACCCCAGGACAGCGCATTGCGCTCGACCACTGCGGCAGCATCCAGCAGGACAGCGCCACGCTGATGTATCGGCGTGCGGGCCCAGCTCACCGACGCCTCACCCGCGGCGGCGACGGCATCGTCCACATCGGCGATCGTCGCGCAGTTACCCTCGGCGACAACCACACTCGGCTGTGCGGGGTTGACGCTGGCCACCGAGTCGCCAGCGCCCGAACGCCATTGCCCGGCGATCAATTGCCGGAGTTCTTTCGCGTCGGTCATCTCAGCGGAACGCTGCTTGTCCGGTCAGGGCGCGCCCGATCGACAGCAGGTGCATCTCGGAGGTGCCCTCATAGGTGAGCACCGACTCGAGATTGTTGGCGTGCCGCAGCGGCGAGTATTCGAGAGTGATCCCGCTGCCGCCCAGCAGGGTTCGGCACTCGCGGGCGATCGCCAGCGCCTCGCGAACGTTGTTGAGCTTGCCCAGGCTGATCTGTTCGGGCCGGGCGCCTTCGGCGTCCTTCATCCGGCCGAGGTGGACGGCGAGTAGCATGCCCTTGCCCAGCTCCAGGGTCATGTTGGCCAACTTCTCTTGCGTCAGTTGGAAACTCGACAGCGGGCGGTCGAAAACCTCACGCTCCCTGGCGTACGCGATGGTGGTCTCGAGGCTGTCGCGGGCCGCACCCAGTGCCCCGAACACGATGCCGAACCGTGCCTCGTTGAGGCAGGACAGCGGCGCACCAAGGCTATTGGCCTCCGGCAGCTGTGCGGACGCAGGCAGCCGGACATTGTCCAGCACCAGTTCGGAGGTCACCGAGGCGCGCAACGACAGCTTCTTGTGGATGACGTTGGCGGTGAAGCCAGGGGTGTCGGTCGGCACCAGGAACCCGCTGATGTCTCCGTCGCCCTCCCCAGTTCTGGCCCACACCGTGGCCACATCGGCGAGATTGCCGTTGGTGATCCACATCTTGGTGCCATCGAGCACCCAGTCCGCATTTTTCCCTCCGGGGCCGGAGCGCCGGGCCCGGGTGCGCATCCCGGCGGGGTTGGAGCCGAAGTCGGGCTCGGTGAGCCCGAAGCACCCGATCGCCTCGCCGGTGGCCAGGCGGGGCAGCCACTCGTTCTTCTGCTCCTCGGAGCCATAGCGGTAGATGGAGAACATCGACAGCGAGCCCTGTACCGACACGAAGCTGCGGAAACCACTGTCGCCGGCCTCGAGCTCCATACAGGCCAGGCCATAGCTCACCGCGTTGGTACCCGCGCACCCATACCCCTGCAGGTGCATGCCCAACAAGCCCAGCTGGCCGAACTCTTTACCGAGTTCCTTTGGCAGCGTGCCAGATTCGAACCAGTCCTCGACGTTCGGCCGGAGCCGGGTATCGACGAACTTGCGCACGGTCGCCGCGATGTCCCGTTCGTCGGAGTCGAGCAGACGGTCGGTCGCGAACAGCTCCAGCGGGCTATGGAGATCCTTCTGGGCCGGCGCAGTGGTGCTCATGGGTCTATCCGATCCGGATCAGTTTCTTGTTGACGAACTCGTCGATGCCGAAGCGGCCCAGTTCACGTCCGAAACCGGAGCGCTTCACCCCGCCGAACGGCAACTCGACACCGTCGGCGCCGACCACGTTCACGAACACCATTCCGGCGTCGATCTTGTCGGCTACCCGCTTGGCCTGCTCTTCATCCGTGGTGAACACATAGGAGCCGAGCCCGAACGGAGTGTCGTTGGCCAGCTCGACCGCCTCGTCCTCGGTGCTCACCTTGTACACGGTGGCCACCGGGCCGAAGAGCTCCTCGCGGTACGACACCGAATCGGGCGAGACTCCGGTCAGCACACCCGGCGGGAAGAACGCGCCCTGACGCTCGCCCTGGGAGACCAGCTTGGCGCCGTCGGCCACCGCGCGATCGACCTGCTCGGCGAGCCGCTTGGCCGCGCCAAGCGAGGACAGCGGCGACAGGCCGTCGGCGGCCTCCAGCACCCTCCTGGTGAACTTGTCGAGGAACTCGTCGTAGATGTCGGCGGCGACGATGAAGCGCTTGGCCGCGTTACAGGCCTGGCCGGTGTTCTCGAAGCGGCCGGCGATCGCCGCCTCGACGGTCGCGTCCAGGTCGTCGCTGCTGAGCACGATGAACGGATCGGAACCGCCGAGCTCGAGCACGACCTTCTTCAGATTGCGGCCGGCGATCTCGGCGACCGCGGCACCCGCGCGTTCGGAGCCGGTCAGCGAGACGCCCTGCACGCGCGGGTCGGCGATGGCGTCGGCGATCTGCTCGTTGGTCGCGTAGACGTTGACGTAGGCACCGGCGGGGTAGCCGGCGTCGTCGAAGATCTGCTGGATCGCCTCGGCGGACTCCGGGCACTGCGGGGCGTGCTTGAGCACGATCGTGTTGCCCAGCGTCAGGTTAGGTCCCGCGAACCGGGCGACCTGGTAGTAGGGGTAGTTCCACGGCATGATGCCCAGCAGGACACCGACCGGGCCACGCTTGATCACCGCGCTGCCATCCCCGTCGAGCAGCTGGATCGGCTCGTCCGCGAGAAACTTCTCGGCATTGTCGGCGTAGTACTCGTAGATCGCGGCGCTGAAGTCGACCTCGCCGAGGGCCTGCTCGAGCGGCTTGCCCATCTCGCGATGGATGATCTCGGCGAGCTTCTCGCGGCGCTCGGTGTGCAGTGCGGCCACCCGCCGGATCAGGGCCACCCGGTCGGCCAGCGTCGAGGTCTTCGACCACTCCCGGTACGCCTTGGCCGCCGCGGCCAGCGCCTGTTCGATCTGTTCGTCGGTGGCGGTCGGGTACTCCCGTACAACTTCACCGGATTTCGGGTCGACCACTGCGTACAGACTCATTGTTCCGTCCTGAGGGTTTAGTGGTGTAAAACTTATGAAAGTTATATACCGCTAAACTTTGGCCGCGCAAGGCCCGGCGACGGATCGACTGGTGAAGGTGAGGTGTCCCGATGTCAGAGGACGCGTCCACCGGTGTTCTGGCAGGCGTCGACGGGTGGATGAATCGGCTTGGCCCGAAGCTGCGCACGCTACGCAAAGAGCGCGAGTTGACGTTGGAGGCGGTCGCCGACCGCGCCGGGCTGACCAAGGGATTCTTGAGTCTTGTCGAACGCGGCCAGACCACGATCTCGGTGCCCAACCTCCTCAAGGTGTGCGAAATCCTCAGTGTCTCAGTGGGTTCGCTATTCGACTACCCCGACTCGGCGGTCGTGCGCGGAGGCGGCGGCGCGCCAGTGGAGATGGGCGGCACCGGAATCCGTGAGTATCTGCTGACCCCGGAGACCGAACGCCACCTTCAGGTGATGCGGTCGGTGTTGCGGCCCAGTGGCGGCACGGGTGGCGCCTACACATTGGAGTCCGAAACCATCTTTGTTTTCGTACTTCGCGGGTGCCTGCGGCTGACCGTCGACGGTCAGGAATCGGTTCTCAAAACCGGCGACTGCTACACCTTCTCGGCGAAGGCCGTGCACTCCTGGGACAACCCGGGGCAGGACGAAAGCGAAGTCCTGTGGTCGATCGTGCCGCCAATCCCACGGAATTCCGGCCCAAATCGACCCTGAACGTGCTGTACTGGCGCAACTGTATGTGCCGGGGAAGGTGTTCGGGTGGTCAAGAAGGCAGCGGGAAAGCGCGCTGACGGCGAGGAAGCGATCGCCGTCGATAAGCGCGTGCGGGTCTATGTTGACACCGACGACGAGGTGCGCGGTGTCGTTGTCGAGGACTTCGGCGACTTGGCGGGCCATGCCGTCGATGTCGGGGACGTGCACATCTCGGATGCGGCACGGCGCTGGGCCGTCCTATTGGACGCCGGCACGCTGGTTTTCGTCGACAGCCACCAGATAGCGCCCGAGTAGGCGCACGAGTTCCGCGACATCACGCCCGGTGCGCAATACGGCGCGATCGGGTCGGATGATCGCCGCGCCTGCGCGGCCGTTGCGCAACCAGTCCGCGAGTTCGCTTTCCCATGCCGCCACATGAACTGCGGCGCCGTAATGTTCGGCTGCCTTTCGATCCTTCATGTTCGGTGCCTGTGTCGTCACGATCGCAAAACCGTTGCCCAGTAGGTCGTCGAGGCGCCTGCCGGCGGCATCGACGGCATTGGGGCACATTGTCCCGCTCAGCCGCCCCGGCAGTCGTGCCCGGTGGATGAGTGTCGATCGGTGCAGCGGTGGTGTCCGGGAATTTATCACCCGCTCTCGAAGTCCGGGCAGCCGATGGATCTGTGGAATGACATTGCGGCGCAACATATTCCCGAAACGTCCACCGGAGGTCATGGCTCGCCCGACCATCAGTGCAATCCCGATCATTTTGCGTGCGTGCGGCTTTCGCTCCTGTTCGTAAGTATCCAGTGCGGACGGGGCCAGTGTCCCGTCGATCACACCGGCCAGCTTCCATGCCAGGTTCATCGCATCACGCAGCCCAGCACCCATACCCTGGCCCACGAACGGCGGCGTCAAGTGAGCGGCATCACCGAGCAGGAAGATGTTGGCACGCCGCCAGTGGTCGGCGAGCTGGGCGCGGAAGGTGTACTCCGTGACTCGAATCAGCTCGAGCTCATCGATACTCGTTGCCGCCGTCCACGGCGCGATCAGTGGGGCGAGTGCCGCCAATGTGTCGAAGTCGTCGGCACTCTCGCCAGGCCGCAACCGGAATTCCCAGCGGTAGCGCACGTCGCCGATCTGCATGAAGGTGCCAGCCCGGTGTGGATCGCACAATTGGTGCACGCCGGCCCACTGACCCAGGTCCGCTGTCGTTGCCACATCTACCACCAACCAGCGCTGCTCGAATCGCAAGTCGCGCATGGTCGATCCGATTCGTGCGCGCACCAAGCTGTTGGCGCCATCGCAACCCAGTACGTAGTCGGCTTCGACGGCATGCTCGCTGCCGTCGGCGCGGTCGGTGTAGGTGATCCGGGTGCGGCCGGCGGTGCTGCCGGCAATGTCGGTGACCTCGACGTTGCCCCGCAACGTGGCCAGTGGGTGACGGGCGAGATTGGTACGCAGCAGTGCCTCGAACTCCGGCTGGTCGAACATGTTGGCTTGCGGGAAGCCGTGCGGCGCGCTGGCGGGGTCCCGGTCGAACTCGGCCAGCACCCGTAGATCGGGGCTCAGCAGCCGTAGGCCCAGGGCCGGCCGGGAGATCGCTGCGAACTCCTGTGCGATCCCCAGCCGGTGCACGATGCGGAACACCTCATCGTCGAGATGCACGGCGCGGGGTTGGGGGTACACGTCCGCGTAGCGGTCGAGCACAAGACTGCGCACGCCGTACTGGGCGAGCAGAGTGGCGGCAGTAATCCCGGTCGGGCCGGCGCCCACGATCACCACGGGAGCCGAATCACAGCAGCTCATACCGCTCCTTCTGCGTGGTTGAGGAAATCATCAGTAGTGAGAGCCGCTAGGATCAGCCGGTGACCGAAGCGCCGATCAACCGCCTGGAGCGCCGTAAGCAGCGGACTCGGATGGCGTTGGTCAAAGCGGCTCAGTCGATGATCGCCGCGGGCAAAGTCAACGTCCCGGTTCTGGAGATCACCCAGGCCGCCGACGTCGGGATGGGCTCCTTCTACAACCATTTCGACAGCAAAGAGGAGCTGTTCGAGGCCGCCGTTGTTGATGTCCTGGACTCCTACGGCGCCGTGCTGGATCAGCTCACGTCCGCCATCGAGGATCCGGCGGCCGTCTTCGCGTGCAGTTTCCGCCTGACCGGACGGTTCTTCCGGGAACGTCCGCAGGAGAGCCGGATCCTGTTGGCCAACGCCGGCGCACTGCTGTCCGCGGATCGGGGACTGGCCCCCCGCGCCTTGCGGGACATCAACGCCGCGGTCACGGCCGGGCGCTTTCATGTCGAGGATCCTGAACGGTCCCTCGCCGTGGCGGCAGGCGCGCTGCTGGGCCTGGGGTACCTGCTGCAGTCGCAGCCCGACCGAGACGCGGTTGCCACGGCCGACGCTGTCACCGAGGACGTCCTGCGGTTGTTGGGGATGTCGGCCGAGGACGCTCGCCAGATCTGTGCACTACCGTTGCCGGACATGGCATTTCAGGAATAGGTCACGGTCATACGCTGAGTGCCGAGGTCGATCGCGCCGTCATCGGTGCGTACCGATGCCTCGATCACGTCACCGTCGTGCAGATACTTCGGGTTGCCGGCCTGCCGCTTGAAGAACGCCTTCCACTTGACCGCGGGTGGCAACAGTGACCCGATGATCTCGATGGGCTTCGGCGGCGCGCTGAGCGCCGTCCCGGCGGGTGTCCCGGTCAGGATCAAGTCACCGGCAGCGAGATCCTGGAAACGGCAGAGTGATTGGAGTGCCTCCAGGGGACGGTAGAGCATGTCACCGGCCACCAATGCGTTCTGGCGCTCCTCGCCGTTGACCGTCAAACGCAGCCGCAGTTCGCCGAATCGGGTGAGCTCACCGGCGTCGATCACCACCAGGGCCGGACCGACCGGCGTGAACGTTGGATAGGACTTGGCCTCGTAGAACTGGGTCTGCGGCAGCTGGATGTCGCGCGCCGACACGTCGTTGGTCACCACCAGCCCCGCGATGTAATCGCTGAGGTTGTCTGCGGAAACCGTTGTGCCGACCGGCATGTCACGGCCGATGACGAGTCCGATCTCCACCTCGTAGTCGAGGAACTTGACATGAGCGGGCTTTCGCACCGGAGCGAACGGCCCGCTGACGGACGCCGATGACTTGCGGAAGAAGGTCAGCGGAACGGTTTTCGGGTCCATGCCGGCATCGCGGACGTGTGAGGCGAAGTTCGTCATCTGGGCCACCACCCGGCACGGTGTGGTCACCGGTGAGAGCAGCTGGAGTTCCGCGACGTTGACGGTGTCGGTGCCGCGCGCCGCTGCCTCGATCGCCGCACGGTCGGCCAGCAGTTCCGCGGTGGTGCGCGCCGAGGTGTTGATCTTGACGGCGCCGTCGGGGGTGCCCGCCCACCATGCATCTGCGGTGCGGAGGACGGAAATGCTCATGAGGTAGCAACTTTCAGCAGGCCGATGAGGCGTTTGACGTCGAACTCGTTCTTCTCACGCAGGCCGGTGATCATCGAGACCACTTCGTGGCGTGCATGTTTGGGGCTGGTTCCGAGGAAGTCCGCGGTGGCGGGTGGACCCCATTGAGCCAGTCCGGACGCGGTGAAGGGTGCCCAGCCCGGCTCGAGGGTGTTGTCGAACACGTCACCGTCGGCGAAGTGCTCGACCAGGAATCCGTCCGGGTCTCGCCAGTAGTCGAAGAGCTGACTGCCCTGGATGTGTCTGCCGATGCCCCACGACCGAAAATAGCCCTGTGCGCCAAGGTATTCACCGCCGGCGGCCAGTGCGTCGAGATCGCTGACCTGATACGCCGAATGTACGTAGCGGTTCGCCGGGCCCAGGGCCAGGGCCAGGGTGTGGTGATCGGCAGGCACGGACCCGCGGTCGCAGCGGATGAAGCTCATGGTTGGCCCGCGGCCGCGTTGGCCCGGGTAGTAGAGGAAGTCGCTGACGATGAGCCCGAGGTTGTCGAGATACCAGTTCAGCGCCGCGAGGTATTTTGTCGACTGCATCACGACGTGGCCGAGTCGCTGGACCACTGCGGGCGTTCGTGGCGGGCGTTGGGTGGCGTTGACGCGAGTGGGGTGGCGGCCGACATTGAACACGTGCGGGGGTTGGGCGGGCAGTTCGGCCAGTTCGTGCATCCCGGCGACAACCTTCACCGGGATACCGCCGGGATCGGTGAGCTGAACCGACAGCCCGCCGAGCGACTCCGGCAGGGGTTCGGTCTTGGCGCCGTTCGCCTCGGCCAGCTTGTAGACGTCGACATCGTCATGGGCCCTGAACGCCATCCCGCGGAAGCGGGTCTGTGCGCCGCGGCGGATGAGAACGCACGGTGCGCCGGAATCGGCGCCACGTAACTGCAGGTCATCGGCGGTGCGCGCGACGGTCTGGAAGCCGAAGGCCTGGGCAAAGGCCTCGGCGGCGGCAAGGTCGGGCTTCTCGAATTCCAGCCACGCGAGGTCGTGCACCTTGATCACCGGGTTGGCCGACCGGCCAGGATGTTCACCGCGCAGTGCGCCCTGGTCGCTGTGCACGCCGACGCTATTGCCCACCGCAACCTCCCGAGTTACTGTATGACGAAATCGTCACATACGACGGAATGCTCAGTCAAGGTGGAGGGCTGGAAGAATTGAGACAGCTTCGAGCTGCCGCGGAATATCGTCCAGACATTTATGCCCGCAGTGCGATCGTCGATCCGTACTCGCACTATCGGCGACTGCGCGAGATCGGGCCGGTTGTATGGCTGCCCCGTCAGCGCGTCCATGCGCTGGGCCGCTACGCCGAGTGCAAGGCCGTGCTGCGTGACGATGCGGCCTTCATCTCCGGCAACGGAGTTGCGCTCAACCGCATCAGCAACCGGCTTTCCCGGGGCACGACGCTCAACAGCGATGGTGCCGAACATGAGCGGCGCCGCAAACTGGTGGCGCACCGGTTGTTACCCCGCGCGCTGCACTCGATCACCGACACTGTCGACCGGCTTGCCGAGGAGGTCGTCGACGCCGCGGTAGCGCGCGGCGAGATCGACGGCGTGACGTTGGCCTCGGCGCTTCCGCTGGCTGTCGTGCCGGATCTGGTGGGTTGGCCCCGTGATCAACGGCGACACCTGATCGACTGGGCCGGAGCGACTTTCGATGTGCTCGGGCCACTGAACAGGCAGGCGGTCAGATCGGTCGTCGGGACGGCTCAAATGTTGCGGTTCGCACGTCACGTCGTTCGCCGGCGTACGGTGCTCGACGGCAGCATGGCCCATGAACTGCTGCTCGCCGCGGACGAAGGCAAGCTGGCCCACGAGGAATGCCCGCCGCTGCTGGTCGACTACATCGCACCGTCACTGGACACCACGATCAGCGCGATCTCGAACGCGCTCCACCTGTTCGCCGAGCACCACGATCAATGGCAGTTGCTCAGGGCCGAACCACATCGGATTCCGAACGCCATCAATGAGGTGATTCGCTACGAATCACCACTACGCGCGTTTGCCCGGCAGACCCGCGAGGACACTGGCATCGGGGGAATGGTCTTGCCTGCCGGCGCGCGTGTACTGGTGTTGTATGCGTCAGCCAATCGCGACGAGCGCGAGTGGGACCAACCGGAGGTATTCGACATCACCCGTGATGCCGGGCGTCACATCGGGTTCGGTCAGGGCGCGCATGCTTGTGCCGGTCAGGGTCTGGCCAGATTGGAGACCGCAGCGCTGCTACGCGCGCTGGTGGCGCGCGTTTCTCGCATCGACCGGCTTGGGCCGCCCGTATGGGCGATGAACAACATCATCCGCCGCCACGACCGGCTGCCGCTGAAATTGATTGCGGCCTAAGACCGCAATCAGTGCCGCGCTGTCGGCGGCCGCCGCGAAGCGTACGGCCACGGGTTGTTGCGCTCGGGGACCGCGTCGGTGCGCACCTGCTTGAGCTGTGCCCGCAGCTGTGCCCGCAGGTTGTGCAGGTCGGGATCGGTCCAGCGATTGACGGCCTCTATCGGATCGTCGGTCAGGTCGTAGAGCTCCCACTGATCGTCGAGCGGGCTGGTCCGGTACGTCTCACCGCCCAGGCCGTTGGCGGCTAGATGCCGCACCCCGGGTTCGGTCCAGGTACCCGGATCGTCGAACGTGCGCACCAGCTTCCACAGGTGACCGTCCACCCGGGTAACGAGCCCCTCGAAGTTCGCCGCGGTGTGCGCCGGAATCCGGATGCGCAGCGGCGCAGGCGGATTCACCGTCCGCTTGAGACGGCGGGCCAGCCCGGAGGCGCCGGTGTCACCTTCGAGCATGTTGTCGCGGGTCATGATGTAGACCGCGCGGCTTTCGTCGTCGGGCGCCCCGTCGACGATCGGCATCAGGTCGCGGCCCGGCAACGGGTGCACCTCCGAGAACGACTCGGAAAGCGTTGCGGCAGCGGCTGCTACGTCGACGCCGGCGGCTCCGAGTAAGGTCGGCACCAGGTCGACGTGGGAGGTCGGTGCGCGGACCAGACGCGGCTCGGTTGCGCGGGCACCGACCCGCGCGATCACGAATGGCACGCGCGTCGCTTCGTCGTAGAGGTTGAACCACTTCTGATGCAGTCCACCGTGGGCACCGAGCAGATCGCCATGGTCGGCGGTGCGCACCAGCACGGCATCAGCCGATCCGCCCTCGGTCACCGCCCGGCGCACTCTGTCGATCGGTCCGTCCACCTCGGCGTGCAACCGGTAATACATGTCGCGATAGCGCTGCGCGCCACGGTCGTACACCTGCTGGATCGCCGGCGCCGGACCGTACCCGGAGTAATAGGCCTCACGGAACGCGATCTGAGCGGCCGGTTTGGTCCGCAGGTCTTCGGTTGCGGTGGGCGCCGCAGGCACCGGCGGGGGATCCAACGGTGAGGCCGCCAGCGGACTTCGGACCGCCCATGTCGGAAACAGAACGATGTCATGTGGATTGACGAAGCTCGCGACGAGCAGGAACGGCCGCAGTGCGGCGGCCTCGCCGGCGCGCCTGCGCGCATAGCGGTCCTGTAGCCAGGCGACGACCCGATCGGCGATCAGAGGGTCTCGCCGGAACCCGCTGTTGGCCAGTCCCGCTCCGTGCGGTTCAGGCCCGACCCAGCCGGAGAAGCCGAACGGTGACAGCGGGTCGGCGTCCAGATAATGCTGTACCGCGGCCGGGTCGACGTCGCCGTCGTCATTGTTGGTCGCCAGCGGCCCGCCGGTCGAAGGGTCGGTCAGGTCGGCGTGCGAAATGTGCCACTTGCCGTCGTAGTGGGTGTCGTAACCGGCGGCGCGAAACCAGTTGCCCAGCGTCGGAACTTCTCCGCGCCGCAGCCACCGCATCCGGGAATCGTCGAAGGACTTCCCGATGCCGTCGGTCTGGGTGACACCGTGCAGGTCGGGATACTGCCCGGTGAAGATCGTCGGCCGGCTGGGCACGCAGGCCAACGAACCGGTGTAGTGGTGCCCGAAGCTGACCCCGTGCTCGTCGAACCACCGCCGGCCGGTCAATGCCCGCTGACGCCAGGCGAGGACCTCGTCGGATTCGTAGGGGACAGTGGCACGTTCCTCGTCGGTCATCACGATGATGATGTCGGGGCGCAAAGACGCGTCGGACATGTCAGGCACTGCGGCCCTCCGTTCGATTGGCCAGTCCGGTGAGCAGTTCGTCGAGCATCTTGGCCGAGACGCGGGCGACGATGTGCTCGACGATCCGTCCGAGCGGGCCTGCGATCGTGACGGTGCTGACCAGCACGACGACGGTTGCGCCCGCTGACGGGGTGAGGGTCCAGCGGTTGTTCACCCGCAACCAGCCGGGAAAACCCTCGACGTCATAGGCCAGCGTGCTTGGCGGGGTGAACACGGTGATCCGCTCGACGAGCGTGTTCCGGCCGACCTGAACACGACGGGTGGTGCCGACGCCGATGTCGTCGGCTTCTGGGCTCAATAAACAGGAATGGTCCACGTTGTCGGCCCAGGAGCTGATGGCCCCGAAGTCTGCCAGGACATCCCAAATTGGCTGCGGCTGGGCCGCTACCGTGCGCGTGCGGCGAATCTCGACCACCGGGTCATTCAACCGCACCCATGGTCGCGATGTCAGTGTTGCCAGCTGGTTGCCCCGACGGATGGGGCCACCCGGATCCGCGCTCTGTGGATTACGCTCCCCGCGATGACCGAGGTTGTGCTTGCTCGCGCGCTCACCGACTTGCCAGACGAGGTGGCAGAGGTACCCGGGCCTCCGGTACCAGTCGTCGGTTCGCCGTACTCGCTCCGAGTGGCAGCTGTTGGCGACGCCCCGCTGGTCACCGCGTGGATGAGCCGACCGCACCTTGTCGAGGCTTGGGAATACGACTGGCCGGTCGAGCGCTGGCGGGGGCACCTGCAGGCCCAACTCGACGGCACCTACTCGTTGCCGCTGATCGCCAGCCTCGACGGTGTGCCGGGCGGTTACCTCGAATTGTATAGAGCGGCAAAGGATTCGATCGCGCCCCGCTATGACGCCGACCCGTACGATCTGGGACTGCACGCCGCGATCGCCGACACCACACTTGTCAGTCAGGGCATCGGATTGGGCTTGCTCCCGCACATCATCGCGAACCTGTTCGCCGTCGAATCGCGGTGTCGTCGCGTGATGTTCGATCCCGACCACCGCAATACCGCCGCCCGACGAGTGTGCGAGGCCGCGGGGTGCAGGTTTCTCGGGGAGCACGACATGTCGAACCGGCGGATGGCGCTCTACGCATTCGACCGTCCAGCCCAGACGTAGCCGTCCTCGAGGGTGGCGTTGAGGAAACGCCCAGCTCGCTGTGCACCGAGATCATCTAACTATGGTTAGGCGTACCTATTGAAACTTAGGTAAGTCTTAGCTAATCTCCGTCGGCGAGCTAACTCGTCAATAGCCTGAACAAGGAGATTCCGTGCACGCTGCTGTCCAACTCTCGGGGGTTGATTTCGTTGCCAGCCCAGCAATCCCGGCGCGCCGCGCCAACCGACTCATGGTCGCTGGCGCGGCAATGGTCACCGCCGGTGCTCTCGTCGCCGGTCCCGCCGCCGGGTCCCTGCCTGACCAGATTCAGCAGCGCACCGTCGGTCCGGTCGAGCTGACTGGCCTGTCGGTCACCGCATCGCCCTTGACCGTCTACCCGCAGATTGTGACCAACACCGTCACCAACCTCACCGCTCTTAGCCAGGCGGTGCTGGCCGATCCGCTGCCCATCCTGTCTCAGGTGGGCCGCAATCAGCTCGGCTACCTCGGTGAGATCGGTGACGCCGTACTCGGCCTGCCTGCCCGGTGGGAGACCTACAGCGAAGGCCGTGGCGCTACGTTCGTGGCCAATTTCCAGGCCGCCCTGGCCGACGGCAACACCGCCGAGGCCGTGAATCAACTCAGCAGCTACGTCCTGTACGGACTGCAGGCCGCGATCACGCCGATCTACAACGCCTTCCTGACCTATACCCCCCGCGGCAGCACCGTGCCGAATCCGGGTATCCCGCAGCAGATCGCGCAGAACTTTGCCAATGCGGTCGGCGCGATCTTCAGCACCACCACCTTGGTCAACGGTATTTTCCAGCCGTTGTACGGGGCCACGCTCAGCGTGCTGGCCACCGCCGGCGACATCGTCGGCGGGTTTGCTCAGTCGGTGTCCGCCGGTGACGTGGAGGGCGCCGTCAACACCTTGGTCAACACGCCCGGCCTGTTCGTCAACGCGGTACTCAATGGTTGGAACAACCCAAAGTCTGCGGCACCGTTTCCGGCTCTGTTGACCTTCATCCCGGTTGCACCGCCGACCGACCCGGCCAACGGCGTGACCGTCACCGGGACCTCGATCGGCCTTCTCGGCCGGCTGCTGGTATCCATCCCGAAGTCGATCGCCAAGGCCATCACCCCGGTCACCACCCCGGCGGCCGGTAGCGCCGTGACAGCGGCATCCACTACCGCGGTGGAATCGGCCGAGGCTAAGGCGGTAACATCCGCCGCTTCGCAGACGGCATCGGCGCCCACGGACGGTACGACGACCGAGACCTCGGAAAGCGATTCGCCGAGTGCGCCTTCGGCGCCGAAGGGGACCGGTGGCAACGCGGCCAAGAAGGCTGGTTCCGCTTCCGCTAGCACCGGCAACGGCGCCTCGGCAGGGGCGAGCACCGGCGGGGGGAAGAAGAGTGCCGGTACCGCCAAGAGTGCCCGTGGCAAGGCATCGACGTCGGGCTCGGATTCGAAGTAACGGTGTGACGAGCCGGGTCCCTGCTTCGGCTAGGGGCCCGGCTTTTCCAGTGAGGACTACTTGAGATGGCCGATGTGACCGCCGCACCGCGATCGCCGATCGAAGCTGCCGGGTGGATGGAACTTCCGCACGGAATGGATCCGGCGGATGTGGTTGCACAACTGGCCACACTCGTTCCCGAGCGCATCGATGCCGACTACCTGGTCTACGAACAGGACGGCTGCTGGACACTGGCGATCGGCACCCGCGCATCGATCGAGCTCGATCGCGACGAGTACCGCATCAGCGACGGCGGTCCTGTGGTGAGTCGTCCCTGGAGCGGCCGCCCCGCGGGAGTACTGGCCGAAGCGCTCGATACCGTGCTGGCGGACGGCGAGCCGGCGTTCGGGTGGATTTCCTTTGAGCTGGGCGCACATCGCTTGGGGTTGTTCGACCAGATCCCCACGGGCACACCGCTGGCCCGGATCTTCACTCCGGTCAGCCGTGTTCTGGTTTCGGCCAACGGAATCGAGATCATCAACGGTGACGAGCAGCTCCGCGCAGCAGTGCAGGACCTGCGGCCCGGCGCATTGAGTTGCCAGGTTCGCGAGGTGGACATCTCGGTCGACCACAGCCGATACCGGGATCGCGTCGCGACGGCGACCGCCGAGATCCGGGATGGCCGCTACCAGAAGGTGATTCTGTCTCGCACCGTCGACGTTCCGTTCACCGTCGACTTCCCGGCGACCTACAGCGTGGGCCGCCGGCACAACACGCCAGCACGGTCGTTTCTGATGCGCCTCGGCGGTATCCGTGCGCTGGGCTTCAGCCCTGAACTGGTGACCGCAGTGCACAGCGACGGTGTGGTGATCACCGAACCACTGGCCGGGACAAGGGCATTCGGCCGCGGGACCACTGATGATCGAGCGGCCCGCGACGATTTGGAATCGGACGCCAAGGAAATCGTCGAGCACGCGCTGTCGGTCCGTACGTCGATGCTCGAGATCGCTGAGGTCGCCGAGCCGGGCAGCGTCGCGGTGACTGATTTCATGACCGTGCGGGAGCGCGGCAGCGTCCAACACCTGGGCTCGACCGTCGGGGCCCGACTGGATCCGGGCAGGAACCGGATGGATGCTCTGGAGGCGTTGTTCCCCGCGGTGACGGCATCAGGAATTCCGAAAGCTCCTGGGGTGGAAGCGATTCTGCGACTCGATGAAATGCCGCGTGGCCTGTACTCGGGTGCGGTCGCGATGTTCACCCCCGACGGTGGCCTGGATGCCGCGCTCGCGCTGCGGGCGGCCTATGAAGTCGATTCCCGGACCTGGCTGCGCGCCGGTGCGGGCATCATCGCCGCGTCGTCGCCCGAGCGGGAATTCGAGGAGACCTGCGAGAAGATGGGGTGCCTAGCGCCCCACCTCGTCCCGCTCGGCGAGTGACCAGGCTCAGGGGCGCAATTGCGCGACGATCGTGCGCTTGTCCACCTTCCCCACCGCCGTGGTCGGCAGCGCTGGCATCGGCGCGACCATATCCGGGCGGCAGTGAACGGCGACACCGCGGGTGTCGAGATGCTCGTTGAGCTCGGCAAGCGAGACCGGCCGTCCGCGGAAAACTATTGCGGCGCAAATCTTCTCACCCAGATACGGATCGGGTAGCCCGACGGCGGCAGCGGCCGAGACGGCTGGATGAGTCAACAGGTGGCTCTCGAGGTCGAGTGCCGATATCGTCTCCCCGCCGCGCAGGATGACATCCTTGACCCGGCCGGTGACCTCCAGGTAGCCGCTGGGGAGGCGACGCACCTTGTCGCCGCTGCGGTAGAAGCCGTCCGGGGTGAACGAGCGCTGGTTTTCCGCCTCGGCCCTGAAGTAGCCGTTGATCGTGTAGGGCCCCCGCACCAACAGTTCACCCGGCTCGCACTCGGGCACCGCGACACCTTCGTCGTCGACGATCTGCAACTCGTCATGCTCGGCCAGCGGCCGGCCCTGGGTGTGCTCGAGGATCTCGGTGGGATCGTCGATTCTGGTGTAGCACAACAGGCCTTCGGCCATCCCGAACACCTGCTGCAATCCGGGGGTGAGCGTCGACCGCACGTGCCGGGCGTCGTCGGCGGCCAGCTTGGCGCCGCCGACTTGCAGCAGCCGCAGGGTGGTCGGACGCTGTTCCTCCCATTCGCAGGCCTGCGCCCACAACCGCGCCAGCGCAGGAACCAGTGCCGTGGCCGTGACTCCGTGGCGGGCGATCGTGGCGAAGGCCGCTTCCGGGCTGGGGTCGGTGCCGAACACGACGGTGGCGCCGACCGTCATCGCACCGAGCAGCCCGGGGCATGCGAGCGGAAAGTTGTGGCCTGCGGGCAATGCGACCAGGTAGACGTCCGTGCTTGTCAGCTGGCACAGCTGGGCGCTGGCGGTGGCGTTGTAGACATAATCGTCATGAGTGCGGGGGATCAGCTTCGGTGCGCCCGTCGTCCCGCCGGATACCAGCAGGAGCGCCGGCCGACTGGTGTCGACGCGCAGTTGCGATGGCTGCCCGTCGCCCTCGCACAGCTGCGACCACGAGATGTGCGGTCCCGCATCGCCGTCGACGATGATGTGGCGCAGCGCGTTGTCGCGTTCGAGTAGCCGCTCGGCCATAGCCCGGAAATCGAAGCCGGCGTCGGTGCCCACGATGATGCCGACCGCGCCGCTGACCTCAAGGAAGTGCGCGAGTTCCGCATCCCGGTGGCCGGGCAGGCACATCACCGGCAGGGCGCCGGCGCGCAGGAGCCCGAACAATGCGACGGCGAACTGGCAGCTGTTCGGTAGCTGCACCAGGACGCTGTGGCCATCCCCGATCCCCAGCGCGAGAAGTCCCGCAGCGGCCGCATCCGCGCGTCGGTCCAGCTCGGCGTAGGTGAAGCGGGACCGATCGTCGATCACAGCCGGGTGGTCTGGCCTGCGCTCGGCGGCTGACCGCAAGACCCAGTCCAGGGGCTGTCCCGTCCAATAACCGGCGTCGCGGTAGGCCGCGGCGCGATCTGGCGGAAAGGGGGTGAATCCGGTCATTGCGCTCCCCGAGGTAGGCGTGTCCGACCAGTGAGCATAGGGTAGCCTTCCCAAAGTTAGGTGAGGCTGCTCAGGCGTAGGGAGGCGACAGTGACCGGGGCTGAAGACGGCTCCCCACACCAGGGGAGTCCGGACGCGGCCATGATCACCGACCGGGTCGCAGAGCTGCTCGGCGTCGACCACACCGACATCGATCCGGACGGCGATCTGATCGCTCAGGGTCTGGACTCGATCCGGATGATGACGCTGGCTGGCCAGTGGCGTCGCGCGGGATTCGACATCGACTTCGCCAGACTCGCCGCCGCCCCATCCGTTCGCGCCTGGGCCGAATTGTTGACGCCGACCGATCGGCCCGAGCCGGTATCGGTCGAGGCCCTGACTGCCGACGGTGAACCGTTCGCCATGGCCCCGATGCAGCACGCCATGTGGATCGGCAGGCACGCCGACCAACAGCTGGGCGGCGTGGCCGGCCATATTTACGTCGAGTTCGACGGCGCCGCGGTGGACCCTCAGCGGATTCGCCGGGCGGCCGCCCAACTGGCAGCGCGCCACCCGATGCTGCGCGTGGAGTTCCTGCCCGACGGTACCCAGCGCATCGGCACGTCGGCCGACCCGCTGCCGGTCGCGGTCGTGGACCTCCGCAGCGTCGACGACGCCACCGTCGAGCAGAGGCTGGCGGCCACCCGAGCGGACAAGTCGTGTCAACAACTCGACGGCCAGGTGCTCGAGCTGACGCTGACCCTGCTGCCCCGGGATCGCACCCGACTGCACGTCGACCTGGACATGCAAGCCGCCGACGCGATGAGCTACCGAGTGCTGATGGCCGACCTTGCCGCGCTGTACCGCGGTGATCTCCTCGCCGAGATCGGCTACACCTATCAGCAGTACCGCCAACAACTTTCGCCGCCGGATAGCTTCGACGCCGATCGGCAATGGTGGGCCGAGAAGGTTCCCGAGCTGCCCGATGCACCGGCACTGCCACTGGTGCCGCTCGCTCAGCAGGCTGACCCGCGCCGCGTGGGCCGTCGCTGGCATTGGCTCGATCCGGCCACGCGCGACGGCCTGTTCGACCGCGCCCGGCAGCGCGGGGTGACGCCGGCGATGACGGTGGCGGCGTCCTTCGCCGACACGGTGGCCGGCTGGTCGGCCGACCCGCGATTCCTCCTCAACGTCCCGCTGTTCGGGCGTGAGCCACTGCATCACGAGGTCGACAACGTGGTCGGTGACTTCACGTCGTCGCTGCTGCTCGACATCGATCTCGCGGCCGCCGACACCCCCGCGCAGCGGGCGCGGGCGGTTCAGCAGACCATGCACGAGGCGGCGGCACACGCGTCGTATCCGGGGCTGTCGGTACTGCGGGATCTGGGCCGCCACCGCGGGACGCAGGTTCTGGCACCGGTCGTGTTCACCAGTGCACTCGGGCTTGGCGAGCTGTTCAGCCCAGAGGTGACAACACAATTCGGGCCGCCGGAGTGGATCATCTCGCAGGGTCCTCAGGTTCTTCTCGACGCTCAGGTGACCGAGTTCGACGGGGGCATCCTGCTCAACTGGGATGTCCGCGAGGACGCGTTCTGCCCCGGCGTGATCGATGCGATGTTCGCCCGTCATATCGACGAGGTGCGACGCCTGGCTCACGACGACGACGCCTGGGACGCCGCGCGAGGGCCGCAGTTGCCTGCAGAGCAACGCTGCGCCCGGGACGCGGTGACGGCGACGACGATTCCCAGCGGACGGATGTTGCACGACGGCTTCTTCGCCACCGCATCCGAACACCCCGACGCTCCAGCCGTTTTCTCCTACCTGGGCGATCTGACATACGGGGAGCTGCATCGGCAGGCCCTCGCGGTAGCCGGCGCCCTGCGCGCGGCCGGGCTCCCCGATGGAGGGACCGTCGCGGTACTCGGCCCCAAGACCGCCGAGCAGGTGCCTGCGCTGCTGGGAATCCACGCCGCAGGCGGGGTCTACCTTCCCGTCGGCGTCGACCAGCCGCACGAGCGCGCGCAGCGGATGATCGCCGGCGGCGCGGTCGATCTGGCGCTGGTGTGCGGCACCGAGCTGCCCGACGTGCCGGTGCAGGCAATGACGGTGGCTGATGCGATCGCACGCGGCGCGGGATCCGAATTACCGCCTGTCACCGGCGATCCCAACCGCCTGGCCTACGTGCTGTTCACCTCCGGATCGACGGGCGAACCCAAGGGTGTCGAGGTCTCTCACGACGCCGCGATGAACACCGTCGAGTTCATCACCGGGCACTTCGGGCTCGGTCCCGCCGACCGATGCCTGGCGCTGTCGACGCTGGAATGCGACATCTCGGTGCTGGATATCTTCGCCACGCTGGCCACCGGTGGCGCGATCGTCGTCGTCGACGAGGAGCATCGCCGCGACCCGGACCAGTGGGTCCGGCTCATCGAAACCCACCGGGTGACGGTGCTGCACTTCCTGCCTGGCTGGCTGGCGATGCTGCTCGACGTGGCCGGCCCTCTCCCGACGGTGCGGGTGGTCCCGACCGGCGGGGATTGGGTCACTCCCGCCATGGCCCGGCAGCTGCGGGAGCGTGCCCCGAACGTGCGGTTCGCCGGCCTCGGCGGCGCCACCGAGACGGCGATCCACAACACGATCTGCGAGGTGGCCGCCGTACCGGCCGACTGGACCGCGATACCGTTCGGAAAACCCTTGCCGAACAACCGATGCCGCATTGTCGCCGCCAGCGGCGCGGATTGCCCGGACTGGGTGGTCGGTGAGCTGTGGGTCGGCGGGCGCGGGATCGCGCGCGGTTATCGGGGCAGGCCGGACCTGACCGCCGAGCGATTCGTCGACCACGACGGCATACCGTGGTATCGCACCGGAGATCTGGCCCGCTTCTGGCCGGACGGCACATGTGAATTCGTCGGCCGTGCCGACAACCGGGTCAAGATCAGCGGGTACCGGGTCGAACTCGGTGAGGTTGAGGCGGCGTTGCAGCGGGTTCCCGGCGTGCGCGGCGCCGTCGCGGTGACCATTCCTGCCCGCACCGGCTCTCAGGATTGGCTGGCGGCGACCGTTGCGCTGGCATCGGGTTCGCTGACGCTCGAGGAACTGCGGAATCAGCTCGGCAAAGAGCTTCCGCCCCATATGGTTCCGCAGCACATCGAAGTGGTCGACCGGATCCCGTACACAGTGGGGGGCAAGGTCGACCGGCAGGCCATCGCACGACGGCTGGGTGAACAGGCCGAATCCGCGCGTGGGCACCGGCCTGCGTCCGGCCCCCTGCAGTCGGCGCTGGCCTCGATCGTCGTGGAAGTTCTGGGCGTGACCCGGCTGGGTGTCGACGATGACTTCTTCAGTCTGGGTGGTGATTCCGTGCTGGCCACCACCGTCGTGGCACAGATTCGTCGATGGCTGGACGTCTCGGGCCTCAGCGTCGCCGACATCTTTGCCACCCGCACCGTCGAAGGCCTGGCCAACCGCCTCCGCGAACTCGAACCCGCCGAGCGGCTCGACGAGATCGCGGAGCTGTACCTCGAAGTGACCGACATGGACACCGCTGAGGTGGCCCTGGCGCTCACCACAGCCGCTGACTCCGCGCAGCGGCTGCCGGGCTGACGCCGCCGCACTCGACGATCACCCACCGGAGGAGATCCCATGACTGACACCCTTGACGCCGACCAGCAGCGGCTGGAGTTGTTGCGCCACAGGCTTTCTCAGCGCGGCCTGCTGGCGGAACCAACAGCGGCAGACCCGGCGGCAATGACGGACGGCCAGCGCCGAATGTGGTTCGTCCAGTCCATCGACACCACCGGCGCACTGCTGAACATCGGCGTCTCGTATCGATTGATCGGTGAACTCGACGCGGACCGCCTGCATGCGGCGGTCGACGCCGTTGCCGCGCGACACTCGATACTGCGCACCACATACCACACAGGTGCCGACGGAGAATCGAGCACGACAGTGCACGAGGACCTGAAACCGGTTTGGGCCCAGCATGATTTGAGCGAGCTCAGTCCGCAGGCCGGCGGGCTGCGGCTGGAGGTGCTCGCCCAGCGAGCGTTCACCACACCATTCGACCTGAGTGCGGAGGCGCCGCTACGGATCACCCTGGCCCAGGTCGGCGCGACCGAGCACGTGCTCCTGCTGGCGGCCCACCACATCGCCTGGGACGACGCCTCCTGGCGGGTGTTCTTCGCCGACCTCACCCGCGCCTACCAGGACGAGCTGCTGGAAACGTTGGCCCCGGCCCCGGCGGCGCCGTCAGGTACCGATGACGCCGATGTGGAGTACTGGCGCGCGTTGCTCGTGGACCCACCCGAACCGCTGGAACTGCCCGGCCCCAGGGGATCTGCGGTGCCGTCTGCCTGGCGAGCCGATCGGTGCACGACTCGAATGAGCGCGGACACCGTCGACGCGGTGACGAAACTGGCACATGAGGCCGGCGCGACACCGTACATGGTGCTGCTGGCCGCATTCTCGGCACTGCTGCACCGCTACACCCATGCCGACGACTTCCTGGTCGCCGCACCAGTTCTCAACCGCAGTTCGGATGACATCATCGGTTACTACGGCAACACCGTCGCGCTGCGGATGCGGCCCAACCGCTGGAACACCTTTCACGAACTGGTGGCGGCCGCGCGTGACACCGCGGTGAGCGCATTCGCCCACCAGCGGATCAACCTCGACCGGGTGGTCCGGGAACTCAACCCGGACCGCCGCTACGGCGTCGAGCGGATGGCGCGGGTGGGCTTCGGCATGCGTGAGTCCGACGGTGACGGCTTCAGCCCGCCCGGGGTTCGCTGCCAACGGGCCGAGTTCCGTGGCCAGTTCGCCCAGTTGCCTTTGGGTTTCATGGTCGAGTTCACCGGCGGCGAGGTCGAGGTGGAGGTCGAGTACCTGACCGAGGTGATCGACGGCGAGCTGGCCAGCCAGCTTCTGGACAGTTTCACTGTGCTCCTCGGTGATGCGCTGGCCCAACCTGATCGGGTGCTGGCCGATCTGGCTCTCCTCGACGACGCCGATGCCGCCTGGCTGGAGCAGATGTCTCACGGTGAGGACTTCGACTGCCCGGCAATGACACTCGGCGACCTGATCGCCGATCGCGCGCTGCTGCAGCCGGATGAGACAGCGGTCGTCTACGAGGGCCGTCGCTACAGCTACCGCGAGATCAACGAAGCGGCCAATCAGCACGCTCGCTGGCTCATCACACAGGGCATCGGCGCCGAAGACCGGGTCGCGGTGCTGCTCGACAAATCGCCGGAGCTGGTCGTGACCGCCCTGGGTATCGCGAAGGCGGGCGCGGTCTATCTGCCCGTCGATCCCGAGTACCCGGCCGACCGCATCGCCTATATCCTCGCTGACGCCGATCCCAAAATGGTGGTACGCGAACCGATAACGGGAACTGAGGATCTCCCCACGGGTGACCTGGCGCCGTCGGATCTGGTCCGCCCCTTCGGCCCGGCCAACACCGCCTACCTGATCTACACGTCGGGTTCGACGGGCCTGCCCAAGGGTGTTCCGGTGCCGCACCGGCCCGTTGCCGACTATTTCCGGTGGTTCGCCCAGGAGTACCAGATCGGCCCGGATGACCGGCTGCTCCAGGTGGCCTCACCGAGCTTCGACGTGTCGATCGGCGAGATCTTCGGGGTTCTCGCCCAGGGGGCACGTCTGGTGATTCCGCGCAGCGATGGGCTGCGTGATATCGGCTATCTCACCGATCTGCTTCAGTGTGAGGCGATTACGTCGATGCACTTCGTGCCGTCGCTGCTCGGACTGTTCCTGTCGCTACCCGGAGTCGAGCAGTGGCGCACCCTGCGCCGGGTGCCGATCGGCGGTGAAGCCCTGCCCGGCGAGCTGGCCGACAAGTTCCACGCCACCTTCGATGCGCTGCTGCACAACTTCTACGGACCCACCGAGACGATCATCAACGCCTCGCGCTACAAGGTCGAGGGCAGGCAGGGCCCCGGTGTCGTGCCCATCGGCAAGCCGAAGATCAACACCACGATCTATCTGCTCGACGACGCCCTGCGTCCCGTGCCGGTCGATGTGATCGGTGAAATCTACATCGGCGGAACACAACTGGCGCACGGCTATCACGATCGACCGGTACTGACCGCCGAACGGTTCGTCGCCGACCCGTTCAACGTCGGCGGCCGGCTCTACCGCACCGGTGACCTGGCCCGGCGCAACCGCAACGGCGATCTCGAGTTCGTCGGCCGCGCCGACGAGCAGGTCAAGATTCGCGGCTTCCGTATCGAGCTCGGCGAGGTGGCCGCCGCCATCACCGTCGATCCGAGTGTCGGCAACGCGGTCGTGATCGCCGCAGAGCTCCCACATCTCGGGAAGAGTCTGATCGCCTACGTGACACCGGTCCCCGGTGACATCGTCGACGTCGATCGGATCAAGACCCGCGTCGCCGCCGCGCTGCCCGACTACATGATCCCGACCGCCTACGTCGTCGTCGACGAAATTCCGGTCACCGCCAACGGGAAACTGGACCGGGCCGCACTACCCGAACCCGAGATCGGCCCGGCCGTCGACTATCGCGCACCGGTCACCGAGACCGAGCATGCCGTCGCCGCACTGTTCGCCGAATTGCTCGGAACCGATGAGGTCGGCTGTGACGACTCCTTCTTCAGCCTCGGCGGACACTCACTGCTGGCCACCAAACTCGGCGCCGCGGTCCGCGAGGCCTGCGGCGTCGAGGTCAGCGTGCGCGACGTGTTCGAACGCGGCACCCCCGGGGAACTCGCCGCCCTGATCGACGATCTGCGTGACATCCAGCCGAATTCGTTGCGGCCGCAGCTCGTCGCCCGCAACACCGATGCCGAGCATTCCCCGCTGTCGGCGGCTCAGCTGCGTAGCTGGTTTCAGTACCGCGTCGATGGCCCAAGCCCGGTGAACAACATCCCCTTCGCCGCCAGGCTGATCGGTCCGTGTGATATCGACGCTCTGGTCGGCGCGGTCGGCGACGCGGTCGCCCGCCACGAGATCCTGCGCACCGTTTACCGTGAGATCGACGGCGTTCCCCACCAGATTGTGGAGAACGCCGACACCGTCGACGTGCGGCGCCTCGACGGAGCGGACGGGGGTTGGCTGACAACGCAGCTCGATGCCGAACGGTCACACCGCTTCGAACTCGAGTCGGAGCTGCCGATCCGTATCGCGGTGTTGAGCACGCCGCAGGAGTGCGTGCTGTCGATGGTCGTGCACCACATCGCGGCTGACCACTGGTCGGCCGGTGTGCTGTTCACCGACGTGCTGACTGCATACCGCGCTCGGCGAGAGGGCACCGGCCCGTCCTGGCGGCCGTTACCCATCCAGTATCGCGACTACGCGGCCTGGCAGGTCGACCTGCTCTCCGATGCCGAATTGATGGACGCTCAACGGCAGTACTGGGTTCGCCAGCTCGACGGGCTGCCTGAGGACACCGGGCTGCGGCCGGATCTGCCCCGGCCGCCGATCGCGGGTGGCTCCGGTGCGGCCATCCCGTTGCGATTCGACCGTGCGGTCCGGGATCGGCTCACCGCCCTCAGCCGTGAGCTGGGCATCACCGAGTTCATGCTGCTGCAGACTGCGGTCGCCGTTGTCCTGAACAAGGCCGGTGGCGGTAACGACATCCCGCTGGGTACCCCCGTGGCCGGGCGCACCGACTCCGAATTGGACCGTTTGGTCGGTTTTTTCGTCAACATCCTGGTGTTGCGCAACGACCTGTCGGGTAACCCGACGCTGCGCGAGGCACTGCTGCGGGCCCGGGAGATGGCGCTGGGCGCCTACGCCAACCAGGACCTCCCCTTCAACCGGGTGGTCGATGCGGTCAACCCGGTCCGGTCGTTGTCGCGCAACCCGCTGTTCCAGGTCGTCGTGCACGTCCGCGAAGAGCTGCCGGAGAATCAGCTGATCGAGGCCGGACCCGACGGCGAGACCAGGTTCACGGCGCTGGAGCCGACATTCGACGTGGCGCACGCCGATCTGAGCGTGAACTTCTTCGTCGGCGACGACGGCTACCGCGGTCACGTCATCTACCGCACCGAGCTGTACCACCCCTCGACGATGCAGCGCTTCGCCTTCTGGCTGAACCAGGTCATCGAGGCGTTCGCCACCGACCCCGACGCCACGTTGCGCGATGTCAACCTGCTCGGAGCCGCCGAACTGGATCAGGTGCTCGCACAGAGCCGAGGCGTCGCCTCGCCGGCCGACCGGCCCAGGACGGTGCCGGAACTGCTGGACGCCGGCCGGGCCTGGGGCACCGACCGGGTCGCGTTGCGATGCGGCGACCAGTTCCTGGATTACCCTGCGCTGCATCACCGCTCGGATCGCCTCGCGCACCTGCTCGTGCGCCACGGTGTCGGGCCGGGCTCACTGGTCGGGATGTCGATGCGCCGCGGTATCGATCTCGTGGTCGCGTTGGTCGGCATCATGAAGGCCGGCGCCGGGTTCTTCCCGCTGGATCCGACCTATCCACTGGCACGCAAGCAGTTCATGCTCGACGATGTCGCACCGGAGGTCGTGGTCGTCACCGCCGAAGCCGGCGCGACGATGCCCGCCGGCGACGGCGTGACGCTGATCTCGATGGATGATCCGGTGATTCGCGCCGAGTTGGATGCCACCGATCCGGTTGCGCCGCTTGCCCGGCCGCGCCCGGACCACCCGATGTACCTGATGTTCACCTCGGGTTCGACCGGCAAGCCAAAGGGCGTCGTGGGCACTCACCGGGCGATGAGCACGCGGCTGACCTGGCAGCTGAAGCACTACCCGGTGCCCGGCGACGACATCAGGCTGGCTCAAGCCCCGATGACGTTTCTCGAGGGGTGCATCGAGACGCTGGCCGGGCTGGTGGCCGGTTCGACGCTGATCGTCGCCGACGACGTCGAGCACCGCGACGCCGAGGCGCTGGCGGGACTGATCGAACGGCATTCGGTGGTTCAGGTCACCGGTGTCGCCAGCCTGGTGTCGGCCCTCGTCGACAGCACCCCGGATGCCGTCCGGGCGCTGCGCCGGCTGGTGACCTGTGGCGAACCGGTCAATGTGTCGCTGCTGCAGCGTCTCGTGGCCTGCGTGGGCGAGCACCCGACCGTCGAACTGTTGAACGCTATCGGCGCCACCGAGACCTCGGGCGCGCTGATCCGTGGTCCGCTGGACCTGCCAACGCCCAAGATCGGCAAGCCGATGGAGGGTTCGCAGGTCTACCTGCTCGACGATGCGCTGCAGCCGGTGCCGGTCGGTGTCGTCGGCGAGCTGTACTACGCGGGCGAGCAGATCGCGCGCGGCTACTGGAAGCAGCCGGGGTTGACGGCAACCCGGTTCATTCCGAATCCCTATGCCGCCGAACCGGGGTCGCGCTTCTACCGCAGTGGGGACCGCGGTCGCTGGACCGAGGACGGCCGCCTCGAATTCGTCGGCCGCACCGACCATCAGGTGAAGGTGCGCGGATTCCGGGTCGAACTCGCCGAGGTCGAAGCCGCCCTGAGGACCGCCGACGGTGTTGCTGTCGCGGCTGCGCGCACTTGGGACGGACCAGGCGGAGCCAGTTTGGCCGGCTACGTGGTGCCACACACACCGGTGGCCGACCCGGCGGCGTTCGTCGCGGCGGTGCGTGCGTCGGTGACCGCGGCGCTACCGGGCTACATGACACCGTCGACGATCTCGGTGCTTGACGTGATGCCCTCGACCGAGTCCGGAAAGTTGAACCGCCCCGGATTGCCCCGACCCGAGGTGCACACCACCGGGACGAGTGAACCGGCCAGAACCGACACCGAGCGGGCCGTCGCGGCCACCATGGGCCAGCTGCTCGGTGTGGCCGGAATCGGCAGGGATGACGACTTTTTCACACTCGGCGGCGACAGCATTCTGTCGGTGCAGCTGGCCGCGCGGATGCGGACCGCCGGCCTCACCGTCGACCCGCGGATGATCTTCGAGTACCCGACGGTGGCATTGCTGGCCGGCGCGATCGACGACCGGCCACAGACCGGTCAGGTCGAGGATCGCGCGGATACGCGGCACGAAGCAATGAGTGTGTCCGGGCTGTCGGCGAGTGATCTGGATGCGCTGAAATCGTCGTGGTCGAAGGCACATCCGTCGTGACCGCTCCGGACATCGACGACGTGCTGGCGTTGTCGCCGCTGCAGCTGGGCCTGTACTCGCATGCCACGCTGGTCGGCCCTGACGCCGAGGATCCGTACGTCATCGCGATGACCGCGGACGTGTCCGGTCCGCTCGACGTCGACCTGCTGCGGGACTGCGCTTCGGCCATGCTGGTGCGCCACCCCAATCTACGCGCCAGCTTCTGGCATCAGGACCTCCCCCGTCCGGTCCAGATCGTGCCGTCGGCCGTGGAACTGCCGTGGCAGCAGGTACGCGCCGATGACGATCAGGCGGCCGTACTCGAACAGCGAGAGCGCAGCAGACGATTCACGTTGCACGACGGCCCGTTGATCCGCTTTCTGCTCATCGAGCTGCCCCGCCAGCGCTGGCGGCTGGTGGTCACCGCGCACCACATCGTGATCGACGGCTGGTCGCTACCGGTGTTCATCGGCGAGATGCTCACGCTGTACCGCGGCGGCGGCAACCCCGACACGCTGCCCGCGCCTCGGCTGTATCGCGACTACATCGGCTGGCTCGCCGACCGCGACGCGGCAATGGGAGAGCGGATCTGGCGGCGGCATCTGGCGGGGATGCCGGGACCAACCCTGCTGTCACCGGCCCTCGGCGGAGACGGAGCTGGACTGCCCACACGCTCCGAGCTGACTCTGCCGGCTGCCGACGCCGAAGAGCTCGCTGCCGCGGCCCGCGCCCGCGGTATCACACTCAACACCCTGCTGCAGATGGCCTGGGCGCTCATCCTGTCCCGGTTGACCGATGGCGACGACGTCGTATTCGGGGTCACTGTCTCGGGCCGGCCTCCCGAACTGGCAGGCGTCGAGACCATGGTCGGGTTGTTCATCAACACCATTCCGCTGCGGGTGCGGCTGGATCCGAACAACACTGTCGCCCAGCACTGTTCGGTGCTCCAGCGCGAAGCTGCGGAGCTGCGTGACTACAGCCACCTGACGCATTCCCAATTGCGCACCTTCGCCGGGGTTGGCGAGATGTTCGACACCCTGCTTGTGTACGAGAGCTTCCCGCCAGGAGACGTTGTCGGTGGCCAGGAGTTCACTGCGGGGCAGGTCGGCTTCCGGCCGGCGGCGATGGAGAGCCTGACCCACTTCCCGGTGACCATCGCCGCATACCGCAGTGACGCCGAACTGACGCTGCTCGTGGAGGTCACCGACAACGCACTCGGCGCGTCGTCGGCCGACATCCTCGGCAGGCGGGTCCTGCAGACCATGAACCGGTTGATCGAACTGTGGGACCGGCCGCTGGGTGCGGTCGCGATCCTGCTCGACGGTGAGGTCCGAACCATCGGCGTGTCCGAGCTCTTCGGCGCCACGCCCCAGTTGGGGGTGGTCGAGCGGTTCGCTGAAACCGCGGTGGCGCAGAGTGATTCGATCGCGTTGTGCTGGGAAGACGGCCAGCTGAACTACGGGGAGCTGCACGAACGGTCGGATCGTCTGGCCGGGCTGCTTGCCGAATCCGGTGTGCGCACCGAGACCGCGGTGGCGATCAGACTGCCGCGCAACGCCGACTACGTGGTCGCGATGCTCGGCGTGCTCAAAGCCGGCGGGATGTACGTGCCGCTGGAGCCGGAAATGCCGGCCGGGAGGGTGGATTCGATTCTCGCCCAGACCGGTGCCACTCTCGTCGTCGACGAGGACACCATGGCGGCGGCCCGCACGGCCCCCCGATACTCGACGCCGACCGCCCCTGGCCAAGCCGCCTACGCGGTGTTCACCTCGGGCACCACCGGAGAACCCAAGGGCGTCATCGGAACTCACCAGGCCTTGGTCGCTTACATCGACGATCACGTCGAGCGGATGCTGGGGCCGGCCGCCAAGCGTCTGGGCCGCCCGCTGCGGATCGGCCATGCATGGTCGTTCGCGTTCGACGCCGCCTGGCAGCCGCTCGCGGGGTTGCTCTTGGGCCACGCCGTGCACCTCATCGACGAAACCGACCGCCGTGACGCCGAGGCACTCGTCAAGATCATCGACCGGCACGGGATCGACATGCTCGACGTCACCCCGTCACTGTTCACCAACCTGCGCCGTGCCGGACTGCTCGACCGCGGGACCCTACGGGTGCTCGCCCTCGGCGGCGAAGCGGTGGGGTCGGTCGACTGGACCGACATCCGCAAGGCCTGTACCCAAACGCTGCTGGCGGCGCACAACTGTTACGGCCCAACCGAGACGACCGTCGAGGCCGTCGTCGCCGCCATCGCCGATCACGACGCACCGGTGATCGGCTATCCGACCCGATCAACCACCGCAGTGGTGCTCGACTCCTGGCTGCAGCCGGTACCGGACGGCGTGGTGGGCGAGCTGTATCTGGCCGGTGAGCAGGTGACCCGCGGATACCTCGGCCGTCCGGCCGAGACCGCGGCGCGGTTCGTCGCCGCGGCGGGCGGCGGCCGGATGTACCGCACGGGAGACCTGGTGCGCCGGGATCGTGACGGTGCGCTGTCGTTCGTCGGACGCGCCGATGCCCAGATCCAGGTCCGCGGCCATCGCGTCGAGCCAGCCGAGATCGAGTCGGTGCTGGAGGAAGTGGCAGGCGTGCGGCACGCTCACGTCGTCGTACACCGGCAAGCTGCGGGCCCGAGAATGATCGCGTATGTCGCCGGTGATGTGGTGGTGCCCGACTTGCGATCATTGCTGGGAAACCGGTTGCCGCGCTACATGATGCCGCACCGATTGGTCGTCGTCGACGCGATCCCGCTGACCGCCAACGGCAAGGTCGACGAATCGGCCCTGGCCGCGGCGGTGACCACCGACGAGACCCCGGAACTCCCCGGTACCCCGACCGAGATCACCCTGGGCCAGGCGGTGGCCGAACTGTTGGGCCTCACCGCGGTAGACATCGACGCCGATCTGCTGGAGCTGGGGCTCGACAGCATCGTCGCGCTGTCGGTGGTGCAAGCCGCGCGTCGGTGCGGGCTGCCACTGCGGGCACGACTGATCCTGGAATGCGGCACCCTTCGCGAGCTGGCGGCCGCAGTGGACCGTGACGCCGCAGAGGACCTGGCCGCGGGACCGGAACCGCAGGGGCCGATCCCGGCCCTGCCCGCCGCGCACTGGCTCTACGAACACGGCGATCCCCGGCGGCTGGCACAGATCGAGGCGATCACGCTGCCTCCGGACGCGACGGCCGATCGGCTGCGCCTACTGCTGGACGGTATCGCCGCCGGGCACGAGATGTTCCGCAGCAGGCTCGATCTGGCGACGATGACATTCCTTCCCGGTGAGCTGCAGACCATTCCGCTGACCGAGGTGGAAGTCTCCGGTGACCTTGGCGATGCGGTCACCGAACACGCGACCGCTGCTATCGACCGACTGGACCCAGAACGCGGGTACCTGAGCGGGGCGCTGTGGCTGCACCGGCCCGGCGATGCGGGAGTCCTGCTCATGGTCGTCCATGTGCTGGCGATGGATCCCGCGTCATGGCGCATCGTGCTGGGGGAGCTGACCGCGAACTGGTCGACGCCTGTTGTGCCGGCGGGCAGGAGCGAAGCGACCGGGGGAGTAGTACCCGATCGGGTGAGTGGAGAGCGGGTCAGCTATCGCCGGTGGGCGCACACGCTCGCCGAGCGGGCGGCCGACCTCGACACCGTCGAGTTCTGGGCCGAGCAACTCGATGGCGAGGACCCGGCACTGGGGTCGCGGCGAATCCGTCCGGACGTGGATCGATTCGGCGACCTCGCGATCACTGTGACGGTCACCGAGACCGATATCACCAGCACATTGCTGCGGGCGCTGGTGCCGATCCAGGACGTGCTGGCCGGCGCGTGCGCCCGGATGATCGCCTGCTGGCGTGACCAGCGCGGCCAAGGCGGTGCTATTCCGCTGGTGGCACTGGAAACCCACGGGCGTACCGGCGCCGACGACACGGTCGGTCTGCTCAGTGCCATCTACCCACTGCGCATCCGGCCCGGTGAGCCGATACCCGAGATCATCGGATTGCCAACCGACTACGCCTTGCTGCGCTATCTGCGGTCCGATACCGCCGAACGACTCCGCGGATTCCACGGACCCCAGGTGCTGCTGAATTACCTCGGCCGGCTTGACCTCGACGCCGGCTCGCTACTGGATCGGGGACTGCTCGCCCATGTCCCGATCATGACCGAACCGAACGTCGCGGTGCGCCACGAGCTGACTCTCGTGGCCGCCATCGCAGGCGGGAAGCTGGTCACCCAATGGCGGGCCGTGCCCGACATCTTCAGCAACGCGGATGTGGCTGCACTGCAATCTATCTGGCAGGAAGTCCTGCAGGAACTGGCGGAGGCGCCGCGATGACGGCACGGTTGGCGATTATCGGGGCCGGAGCGAAAGCCGTTGCGGTGGCGGCCAAGGCCGCGATGCTGCGGGAAATGGGCGTCACCACACCCGACATCGTGGCTGTCGAGCGCACCGCGGTCGCCGCGAACTGGCGGGCGGGCGGTGGATGGACCGATGGCCAGCACCGGCTGGGCACCAGCCCGGAGAAGGATGTCGGGTTCCCCTATCGCTCGGCGATCCTGCCCGGCCGCAACGCCGAGCTCGACCAGCGAATGATGAGGCTGAGCTGGCAGTCGTATCTGGTCGCGACCGGACGTTTCGCCGAGTGGGTCGACCGGGGCAAACCCGCGCCGACCCACGAGACCTGGGCCGGCTACCTGCGCTGGGTTGGTGATGCCGCTGCGCTGAATGTGGTTGACGGCGAAGTCATTCGGCTGTCACTGGATGGCGACTCGTGGGTGCTGCACACCCTCAACAACACCGTGACCGCCGATGCGGTGATGATCACCGGTCCCGGTCGGCCCGACAGGTCGGTGCTGCCCGGGCATCCTCAGGTGCTCTCCATTGCCCAGTTCTGGCAGCTGGCCGCCGACCACGATCGCATCGATGCCGAACGTGTCGCCGTGATCGGCGGCGGCGAAACCGCGGCGTCGATGCTGAACGAGCTTTTCAAGCACCGGGTTTCGACGATCGCCGTGATATCCCCGCAGGCGACGTTGTTCACCAGGGGCGAGAGCTTCTTCGAAAACAAGATGTTCAGCGATCCGACGGATTGGACCGGGCTGACCCGCGCCGAACGGCGCGACGTGATGGCCCGCACCGACCGCGGGGTGTTCTCCGCGCGCGTGCAGGACTCGCTGTTGGCCGACGATCGCATCCGGCACCTGCGTGGCCGGGTCGCGCACGGTGTCGCCGCCGATGACCGGATTCGGATCACCTTGCACACCGACCGGCACGGCGAACGGCTGGAAACAGTGCACGGATTCGACCTCGTGATCGACGGTTCGGGGGCTGACTCACTGTGGTTCCTGCCGCTGCTTGGTCAGGATGCGCTGGACCTGCTGGAGGTCAGGCTGAACGGTCCGCTGAGCGGCGACCGGCTGCAACAGGCCATCGGCGCCGACCTCGCGTTGACCGGGGTCCAGCCGAAGTTGTTCCTACCCAACCTGTCCGGACTCAACCAGGGGCCGGGCTTTCCCAACCTCAGCTGCCTGGGCCTGCTGTCCGACCGAGTTCTCGGTGAGGACGCAGCGCTCACAGCGAGGAAACCCGCTGCCCGCAAGGCACATTCGATCAGGAGGAATAGTGAGTACCAATCCCTTTGACGCCGAGGACGGCCGCTTCTATGTGCTCGTCAACGACGAGGAACAGCACAGCCTGTGGCCGGCGTTCGCGGAGATCCCGGCCGGCTGGCGGGTGGTATTCGGCGAGGCGCTTCGCGGCGAGTGCGTGAAGTTCGTCGAGCAGAACTGGTCTGACATGCGCCCCAGGAGCCTGCGCTGAGGGCCTCGACAGGCACCCTATGCGGTGCTAGCTTTCTCAGGTTAGGCAATCCTAAGGAGATGGGGGTGGCGTCGACGGCTGCCCCGGAACGATGCCCATGGACAACGGAGTGGTGACCCCCAGGGGGCGTGCAGCGCGCCTCGACGCGGACCTGGTGAGCAGGTTCGCGACCTGCTGCAAGGCGTTTGGCCTGCCGGTCTACGACCGGCGCCGGCCCGCCGACAACGCGGCCGCACGCCGGGCGTTCACCGAGCTCACGCGGGTTGCATACGACCAGTGCGATGCATGGACCGGGAGGGCCGCCACCGGCGGCACCACTCTTGATGTGCTCGCCGCCGTCGTCCGCACCGTCGACACCAGCGGCGTGCTGCAGCGCCGAATCGAGTTGCCCGCCGGCGCGCTGGGCTTCGACTACGACACCGGGCTGTACCTGCGGTTCCGCGCCACCACCGCCGATGACTTCCGGCTCGCGCACGCTGCCGCACTCGCTATCGACGGCCAATTCCATGCCGCCGACCAGGTCGTCTCCGAGATCCGCACCCGACGGCCCGAATGGAACGAGGCGCGCTGGGTCGACGCCGCATTGCGGTCGCGCGCGCAGCGGTGGTCGGACGTCGTCAAGTTGCTGACCCCGGTCGTCAACGACACCGGCCTCGACCCGCTGTTCGCGCACGCCGCCAAGATCTCCCTCGGGGTGGCCCTGGCCCGGCTCGGCATGTTCGCCCCCGCGCTGTCCTATCTCGAGGAGCCCGAAGGCCCGGTGCCCGTGGCCGCCGTGGACGGCGCACTGGCCAGGGCGCTGTCGCTGCGCGCCTACGGCGACGAGGACACCGCCGCCGACGTGCTGCAGGACCTGTACGCGGTGAACCCGGCCAACGAGCAGGTCGAGCATGCACTGTCCGACCCGACCTTTGGCATCGCCACCACCACCGCCGCCCGCATCGACGCCCGAACCGATCCGTGGGATGTCGAAACAGAGCCCACCGCAGAGGATTTCGTCGACCCCGAGGCACGCGAACGCAAAGCCGCGTTGCTCGAAGAGGCCGAACGTGAGCTCGGCGAGTTCATCGGCCTCGACGAGGTCAAGGATCAGGTGTCGCGGCTGAAGAGTTCGGTGGCCATGGCATTGCGGCGCGAGGAGCGCGGCCTGGCCGTCGCCCAGCGCACGCATCACCTGGTGTTCGCCGGTCCGCCAGGAACCGGCAAGACCACCATCGCGCGGGTGGTGGCCAAGATCTACTGCGGTCTGGGACTTCTCAAACGGGAGAATGTCCGTGAGGTGCACCGGGCCGACATGATCGGCCAGCACATCGGCGAAACCGAGGCGAAGACCAACGCGATCATCGACAGCGCACTGGACGGCGTGCTGTTCCTCGACGAGGCCTACGCCTTGGTCGCGACCGGCGCGAAGAACGACTTCGGCCTGGTGGCCATCGACACCCTGCTGGCCAGAATGGAGAACGATCGTGACCGGTTGGTCGTGATCATCGCCGGCTACCGCGCAGACCTCGACCGTTTCCTGGACACCAACGAAGGCCTGCGGTCGCGATTCACCCGAAGCATTGTCTTTCCGTCATATTCGGCCGCCGAGCTCGTCGAGATCGCCGTGACGATGGCCGGCAACCGAGACAGCGTGTTCGATCCCTCGGCTCGGCACAGCCTCGAGGAGTTGTTCGCCCAGTTGGCCAATTCGACGACCCCCGACTCGACCGGGGTGGAACGACGCAGCCTCGACATCGCGGGCAATGGCCGGTTCGTCCGCAACGTCGTCGAACGATCCGAGGAGGAAAGAGAATTCAGGTTGGACCACACAGACCTGGCCGGTGCGGACTTCACCGATGAGCAGATGATGACCATCACGGCCGCCGATGTGCGCAACGCGGTTGTGCCGTTGCTGCGCGGTCTGGGGCTGACGGTGCCCGCATGAACGCCTCGAACAGCGGCGGCGACCGCCGGTCCTTCTCGTCGCGTACGCCCGCGAACGACAATCCCGAGCGGGTCACCTACCGGCGCGGGTTCATCACCCGTCATCAGGTGACCGGATGGCGATTCGTCATGCGCCGCATCGCATCTGGTCTCGCATTGCACGACACCCGCATGCTGGTCGACCCGTTGCGCAGCCAGTCCCGCGCGGTGCTGATGGGAGTGCTGCTGGCAGTAACCGCGGTGCTCGGCTGCCTGGTCTTCTCGGTGCTGCGCCCGGGTGGCGTACCGGACAGCGACCCGGTACTGGCCGACCGCTCCACGTCGGCGCTGTACGTCCGCATCGATGACCGGCTACACCCGGTCCTCAACCTGACCTCAGCGCGGCTGGCCGTCGGCAAGCCGGTGGATCCCACCACCGTGAGCGGTGAGCAGCTGGACAAGATTGCCAGGGGCAGCCTGATCGGCATCCCGGGTGCACCGGAACGCATGGTGCAGAACCCATCTCGCGATGCCACGTGGACGGTATGCGACGCCGCGGGCGGACCTGCGGATGCCACAGGTCTCACGGTGATCGCCGGATCGGTCGAACGCGAGGGCTCGCGCGCCGATGCGTTGCCTGCCGGCCGGGCGATCTTGACCGAGGGTGCCGGCGGAGCCTGGTTGTTGTGGGATGGCCGCCGCAGCGCGATTGATCTCGCCGACCGGGCGGTCACCGATGCGCTTGGCCTGCCTGCCACGCCACCCGCACCGCGGGCGATCGCGCCAGGACTGTTCAACGCGGTGCCGGAAGGGCCCGCGCTGCGAGTACCCCAGATTCCGGACGCAGGCCTACCCACGGGGTATCCGCTGCCCACCTCGGCCCCGATCGGTGCGGTCGTGATCGCCTACGGCAATGACGCCACCCCGATGAACTACGCGGTGTTGCCCGACGGCCTGCAGCCGATCAGCCCGGTGCTGGCCGCGGTGCTGCGCAACGCCAACTCCTACGGGCTGGCACAGCCGCCTCATCTCGGTGCGGACGACATTGCCCGGCTTCCGGTTTCGTCGTTGCTGGACGTGTCCGCGTTTCCTGCTGCCCCGGTGAAACTGGTCGCCGCCGCCGACGCGCCGGTGACCTGTGCGCAATGGACGAAAATCGACGGCGCCGCAACCAGCTCGCTGAACTTGCTGTCGGGTTCGACGCTGCCAATACCTGCTGGCGTGCGGCCGGTCGACCTCGTCGGCGGCGCCAACCCGGGCACGGCGACCCGGGTGGCGCTGCCGCCGGGTCGCGGCTACTTCGTCCAGACGGTCGGTCAGCAACCGGCCTCTCCGCCCGCCGGATCGCTGTTCTGGATCTCCGACACCGGGGTTCGGTACGGGATCGGCGGCGATCGCCAGACCGCCGAAAAATCCGTTGCCGCATTGGGTCTGACCCAGCCGCCGCTACCGGTCCCATGGTCGGTGCTGACACTGTTCGCGCCGGGCCCGGCGCTGTCCCAATCCGATGCGCTGGTCGCCTACGACGCTGTCGGACCCGTCCTGGCACAGGAGTCCCGATGAGCCGGCTGATCTTCGAGGCGGGTCGGCGCATGTCCGGCCCGAAGACCCACAAGGGCGCGATCGTGATCGAGCCACCACCCGAGTTGCCCCGGGTGGTGCCACCGTCGCTGCTGCGCCGGGCGCTGCCGTTCCTTATCGTCTTTCTGATCGTCGGCATGATCGTCGCCATGGTCGCCACCGGAATGCGACTGATCTCGCCGCAGACTCTGTTCTTTCCCTTCGTGCTGCTGCTGGCTGCCACCGCGCTGTATCGGGGTACCGACAACAAGATGCGCACCGAGGAAGTCGACGCCGAGCGAGCCGACTACCTGCGCTACTTGTCGGTGATCCGGGACAACGTGCGTACCGAGGCGACCGCGCAGCGCGCCGCATTGCTGTGGTCACATCCCGATCCGGCGGCGTTGGCCGCGATTCCCGGCACGCGTCGGCAATGGGAGCGCGACCCCCACGACAGTGACTTCCTGGTGGTGCGGGCCGGGCTGCACACCGTATCGCTGGACACCACGTTACGAGTCAAGGACGCCGCCGACGAGGTGGACCTGGAGCCGGTGTCGCACAGCGCATTACGCGCATTGTTGGACACCCAGCGTGTCGTCCGGGATGCTCCGCGCGGTATCGACCTGAAGGCGGTGTCCCGGATCACCGTTGTCGGTGACCCGGCTGAGGTCAGAGCGGCGCTGCGGGCCTGGCTCGGCCAGGCCGTCACCTGGCAGGACGCCGCCTCCCTTGGCATCGCACTGGCCAGCCCCGATCTGGAGTCGCCGGATTGGTCATGGCTGAAATGGCTGCCGCACAGCGATATTCCCGGTCAGCTCGACGGCTGCGGGCCGGCACGGTATCTGGCCGCCGACACCGACGACCTGATCGCATCGATCGGGCCGGCGCTGGCCGAACGCCCGTTGTTCGGCGTCGACGCGTGCGATCCACTGCGTCACCTGGTGATCATCGTCGACGATCCCGACCACGCCCCCGAGGATTCGGTGCTGGCGACCGGCCTGTCCGGGGTCACGGTGATCTACACCGCCGCAGGCCATTCCGCGCCACGTGCGGGCCAGTACCCCGACCCTGAACGACCGATCCTGCGAGTCGTCGACGGTTCGCTCCAGCGCTGGGAAACCGGCGGCTGGCAACCGTATGTCGACCACGCGGACCTGATGACACCAGCCGAAGCGGTCCACGTGGCCCGTGGGCTGGCGCGATGGGACTCCAACCCGACCCACGCCGGGCTGCGGTCACCGGCCACCCGGGGCGCGAGCTTCACCACGCTGATGGGCATTCCCGACGCATCGGCACTCGACGTCGCCGATGTCTGGGCGCCGCGCCTGCGGGACGAGGAGTTGCGGGTGCCGATCGGCGTCACCGCCACCGGCGTGCCGCTGTACTTCGACCTCAAGGACGAGGCCGAAGGCGGGATGGGCCCGCACGGCCTGATGATCGGTATGACCGGCTCCGGCAAGTCCCAGACGCTGATGTCGATCCTGTTGTCGCTGTTGACAACACACTCCGCCGACCGGCTCATCGTGATCTACGTCGACTTCAAGGGTGAGGCCGGAGCCGATATCTTCCGCCACTTCCCCCAGGTCGTCGCGGTGATATCCAACATGGCCGAGAAGAAATCGCTGGCCGACCGGTTCGCTGACACCCTGCGCGGTGAGGTGGCTCGCCGGGAGAGCCTGCTGCGCGATTTCGGACGGCGTGTGCAGGGCAGCGCCTTCGGCTCGGTGACCGAGTACGAGGCTGCCCGCCCGGCTGCCGAAGCGGTGGGGATCGACCTCCCGCCGCTTCCCACTCTGTTCGTGGTCGCCGACGAGTTCACCCTGATGCTGGCCGAACACCCGGAATACGCCGAGCTGTTCGACTACGTCGCCCGCAAGGGACGCTCGTTTCGGATTCATATCCTGTTCGCATCGCAGACCCTCGATATCGGCCGCATCCGCGATATCGACAAGAACACCTCGTATCGGATCGGCCTCAAAGTGGCCAGCGCCGCGGCGTCCCGCCAGATCATCGGCGTCGAGGACGCCTACCACATCGAATCGGGCAAGGAGCACAAGGGAGTTGGCTTCCTGGTGCCCTCACCGGGAGCGGCTCCGATCAAGTTCCGTAGCACCTATGTCGACGGAATCTACGACCCTCCCCGGCCCGTGACGTCCTATGTGGTGCCCGCGGCACCCGAGCCTGTCACGTTCACGGCTGGTCCGGCCGCGCTGGACGAGGACATCGTGGTGCTCTCCGATACCGAACTCGCCCCAACGGCAGTGCCGCGCAAGCTGATCACCACGATCGGCGAGCAGCTGGCCCAGTACGGCCCGAAGGCGCCGGCGCTGTGGCTGCCACCGCTGGACGAGTCCCTTCCGCTGGACGGGGTTCTGGCGGGTGCGGCCGTCACGCCACGGCAGTGGCGCTGGCCGCTCGGCGAGATCGATCGTCCCTTCGAGATGCGCCGTGACCCGCTGATCTTCGAGGCGGGGTCGTCCGCGGGCAATATGTTGATCCACGGCGGGGCGAAGTCAGGAAAGTCCACCGCGCTAACGACATTCGTGTTGTCCGCCGCGGCATTGCACTCGCCGCGCGACGTGACGTTCTACTGCCTGGACTACGGCGGCGGGCGGCTGCGTGGTCTTGAGGGCTTGGCCCATGTGGGCAGCGTCGCCTCGCCGCTGGAGCCCGAGCGGATCCGGCGTACGTTCGGCGAACTGGAGCAGCTGCTGCGCTCGCGCCAGCGCGATGCCGGCGGCCAGGGCGGTTACCAGGACGAGCACGGCGAGGTGTTCTTGGTGATCGACAACCTCTACGCATTCGGTCGCGACAACACCGACCAGTTCAACACCCGCAACCCGCTGCTGGCCGTCGTCACCGAACTGGCCAATACCGGCCTGGCACACGGTATCCACGTCGTGGTCACCACACCGAACTGGCTGGAGGTCCCCCTCGCGATGCGCGACGGACTCGGCCTGCGTCTGGAGCTGCGCCTGCCCGATCCGCGCGACAGCAACGTGCGGGCCACCGACGGACTGCGCAGGCCCGCCGAATCGGTGCCGCACGACCAGCCGGGGCGTGGACTGACCATGGCCGGCGAGCACTTCCTGTTCGCCGAACCAGACTTGGCGCAGATACCGGCGATCAACGCCGCCTACCCGGGACTGCAGGCGCCGCCCGTGCGGCTGCTGCCTGCCGATCTCGAGCCCGCCGACGTGGCGCCGCTGTACCGCGGTGGCGAACGGATCGTGCTGGGGCAGCGCGAGCAGGATCTCGCCGCGGTGGTCCACAACTTCGCCGAGCATCCGTTGTTGATGGTGTTCGGCGACAACAAGTCCGGCAAGACCACACTGCTGCGCCATCTGATCCGGACTATCCGGGAGAACTCGACCGCCTCGGACGTCGCGTTCACGGTCTTCGACCGGCGCCTGCACCTCGTCGACGAGCCGCTCTTCGCCGACAACGAGTACAGCGCGAACATCGATCGGGTCACCCCGGCTGTGATGGGGCTTGCGGCGCTGATCGAACAGCGTCGGCCGTCGGCCGGCACGCCCGCAACCGATCTGGCCGGCTGGAACTATCGCGACCAGGCGGGGTCAGCGCACACGCACTATCTGATCGTCGACGACGTCGATCAGATCCCAGACGGCCCGGCGCTGAGCGGTTCGTACGCCGGCCACCGGCCGTGGACCCCGTTGCTCGGATTGCTCTCGGCAGCAGGTGATCTTGGACTGCGTGTCATCGTGACCGGCCGGGCAGGTGGATCGGCGCACGCGCTGATGACCAACCCGCTGCTGCGCAGGATGAGCGACCTGCAGTCACCAGTGGTGATGCTGTCGGGAAATCCCGCCGACGGCGCCAAGATCCGCGGGCACCGGTTCGCCAGGCAACCCGTCGGCCGCGGAATGTTGCTCGGCGACAGCGACGGCGTCGACCATATTCAGCTCGTCCATCCATTCACCCACGCGCACAGCACATCTCGAACTCGGTTCGGAGAGGACAACCCATCATGACCCTACGTGTCATCCCCGAGGGGCTGGCCTCGGCCAGCGCCGCGGTAGAAGCGTTGACCGCACGGCTGGCCGCTGCACACGCCGCCGCCACACCGTTGATCACCGCGGTGGTGCCCCCTGCCGCCGACCCCGTCTCGCTGCAGACCGCGGCCGGATTCAGCGCCCAAGGCCTTGAGCACGCCGCCACGGCGGCCCAAGGCGTCACCGAACTGGGGCGGTCGGGTCTTGCGGTGGGCGAGTCGGGAACCGGCTACGCCACCACCGATGCGTCTGCGGCGGCCTCCTACCTGATCGCACGGGGAGGCTGATGACCGCGCCGATTTGGCTTGCTTCACCACCGGAAGTGCACTCGGCCCTGCTGAGCGCCGGACCCGGCGCCGGTGAGCTGCTTGCCGCAGCCTCGGCATGGCAGGTGCTGAGCGCGGAATACTCGGCTGCGGCAATAGAACTCACTCAGATACTGGCCGCGGTCCAGGCCGGTGCGTGGCAAGGTCCCAGCGCCGAGCAGTACGTGACGGCCCACGCACCGTATCTGGCCTGGCTCGAACAGGCGAGCGCGAACAGCGCCGGTGCCGCCGCGCAGCATCAAACGGCTGCCGCTGCGTACAGCACCGCGTTGGCCACCATGCCGACGCTGCCCGAACTGGCCGTCAACCACACCGTGCATGGCGTGTTGATGGCCACCAACTTCTTCGGTATCAACACCATCCCGATCGCTGTCAATGAGGCCGATTACGTCCGGATGTGGATCCAGGCCGCCACTGCGATGAGCGTCTACCAGGCCGTCGCCGGTACCGCGCTGGCCGCGGCGCCGCAGACCTCTCCGGCTCCGACAATCGTCGTGCCGGGATCAGAGGCGATATCGGCGATGGACGCGTCGACCCTCTCGCAGGCGCAGGCCAGCGACTCCGGTTCCGCACTCACCAATTCGAATTGGTTGATTCAGCTGCTGGAGGCCTACGTCAAGTCGCTCCCTGATGGCGATCTGATCTGGGACTTCCTCACCCACCCGGTACAGAGCATTCAGCAGATGATCGCCGACTTCCTGACCAATCCGGCCCAGGCGTGGGCCACGTGGGGGCCACTGCTGTCCGCGCTTGTCTACCAGGCGATCCTGCAGCCGGTCGGGTGGACCACGTGGGGCCTCGCATTGGCGTCGCCGCTGTTGATTCCGGCGCTGGCGGCTGCTGCACTGCCCCTGCTGGGGTTGCTGGCGCTGCAGCCGAACATGCCCGCACCCGACGTCGCCCCCGAACCGGTCGCGATCCCGGCCCAACCGCAGCAGAGCCTCTGGCCGATCTCCTCGACCGCACCGCCCGCGCCCGCACCCGCGCCCGCGGCGCCGGCTCCCTCGCCGGCGCCGGCCGCCCCTGCCGCATCGGCGGCGGCACCCGTGCCTGCGGCACAGGGCATCTTCTACGCCGTCGCCGGCGGCGACCCGGACGAGGGTCCCGGCCCGACATTGATCGAAGGCAGCGGCAACAAAGCCCTGGTTCCCGAAGCAGCGCCCGCGGCCGCCGCGTTGTCCGCGGTGCAGGCCAAGGAACGAGCCAAACGCCGACGCGCCGCGCGGGTCAAGGACCGCGGCCATCGCGATGAGTACATGGACCTCGACAGTGACACCGGGCCGCCACCGGAGCCGGCCGCACAAACGACGACCTCATCGTCGGATCGGGCTGCGGGACCGATCGGGTTTGCCGGCACCCAAACCCGAGATCGCAGTGTCACTGCCGCGGGGCTCACCGAATTCGCGACCGACCCGATGAGCGAACGTCAGACCATGCCCATGCTTCCGGCCACCTGGGATACCGATCCGGACGAAACAGATACCCACCGAGAATGATTGGAGAAAGACCGTGAGCATGCTGGACGCGCACATACCGCAGCTCGTGGCCGCAGAGGCCGCGTTCGGCGCGAAGACCGCACTGATGCGCAGCACGATCGCCCAGGCCGAGCAGGCCGCAATGTCGGCTCAGGCCTTCCACATGGGGGAGTCGTCGGCCGCCTTCCAGGCCGCGCACGCGCGGTTCGTCGAGGTCGCCGCGAAGGTCAACTCGCTGCTCGACATCGCCCAGGTGAACCTTGGTGAGGCCGGCGGCACCTACGTGGCTGAAGATGCTGCTGCGGCAACGACATACGGAGGGTTCTGATGTCTCAGATCATGTACAACTACCCGGCCATGCTGGCTCACGCCGGCGATATGGCCGGCTATGCCGGGACGCTGCAGGCGGTCGGTGCCGACATCGCCACCGAGCAGTCCGCTCTGCAGGGCGCCTGGCAAGGTGACACCGGCGTGACTTACCAGGCCTGGCAGGCCCAGTGGAACCTGGCGATGGAGGAACTGGTGCGCGCCTACCGGGCGATGGCCACCACCCACGAGAGCAACGCGCTGTCGATGCAGGCGCGCGACCAAGCCGAAGGCGCCAAGTGGGGCTGAGACTTGCCCGCACATAACGCGGTCGAGCTGACCGCCGATGCTGCCTGGCTCGTCGCCGACAGCGTTGGCGCCGGCTCGTTCCCCTGGGTGCTGGCGATCACGCCACCCCTGATCGAGCCGCGCGAAGCCGGGCCGATGCTCGCACGGTTGCGCACGGAATTGACCCGCACGCGTGTGATGTCGGACGGCGGATCAGTGGATCCGAAGGTGGCCCGGTGGATACGAACCGTATGCACGCCCGAACGATGGCTCGAGCTCCGCTACGTGCGGGGCAACGGAACCCACCTGCTGCGCGGGCTGGTGGCCCGCCGCGGGGACGACACCGTCGTGGCGCTGCGCAGCGGCGAGCTGGTCACCGTCACCGAACTCGACATCAGCGACCCCGCCATGCTGGCTCCGGTCGTCACCGCGGGCCTGCCGGGGCGCGCACCGGCGCGGTTCGCCGAATTCGTGCTGCCGACCCGGGCGGGGGTGCGGGCTGACGAACGACTGCGTGCCGGAGCCGATCTCGGCGCGGTCCTGGACCACCTGGGCCTCCCGGCATCTGCGGTCCCGGTGGTGCGGTCGGTATTCACCGGGTCGCGCAGCTATGTCGAGGTGCGCGCCGGCTCGGCCCGCGACGGGGTGCACAGTCTCAGCGAGGTCGGGGTCGGCATCGTCGACGCCGAGGCCGGGCGCGTCCTGGTGAATCCCACACGCGCCGCCGACGGCGAGTGGGTGTCGACCTTCGCGCCCGGCACGCCGTTCGCGATCGCGCTGGCTCTCGACCGGCTCACCGAGACGCTGCCCGAGGGCCGGTGGTTCCCCGCTGCCGCGCTGACGCGCGACTTCTCCAGCAACACAATCTGATCAAGAGAGAGAACAACAATGACCGAAACCCCGGTGCTACCGATCGTGCGCGTCGCCGTGCTGGCGTACGGCCGGATCACCGACGTGGCATTGCCCGCCGAACTGCCGCTGCGCGAGATCCTGCCCGCGGTGAAACGGCTGGTGCCGCAGCCAGACTCCGATGGCGAGGCGTCGGTGCCGGAGCCGATGACCCTGGCGCCGATCGGTGGTGCGCCGTTCAGCGTTGATGCGAGCCTGGACACGGTCGGAGTGGTCGACGGCGATCTGCTTGCGCTGCAACCGGTTCCCGCAGGACCCACGGCGCCCGGTGTGGTCGAGGACATTGCCGACGCCGCCGTGATCTTCTCCGCGGCACGCGAGCGGCCCTGGGGTCCGCACCGCCTGCAGCTGGGGGCCCGGCTCGCCGCCGCGGTGTTCGTGGTGGCCCTGTCCACGGTGGCCATCGCCCATCGTGCCGCGACCGCCTCGGTCATCGGCGTCTATGCGGTGAGCGCGCTGGCGGTGCTCGCCGCGGTTGCCGGCCTCGCGCTGCGTGCCCGCTCGGCCCGGCTCGCCACCCAGGTATCGGCGGCGGCTCTGCTGCCGATCGCGTCGGCGTTCTGGTTGGCCGTGCCGGGACTGTGGGGGGCTCCGCACGTGATGCTGGCCGCCGCGGGGGTAGCCGCATGGTCGTTCATCGTCCTGACACAGACCGAGGACGGTGTCGGATTATTCACCGCCGCAGCGGTTGTCGGTGTCGGTGCGCTGATCGTTGCTGCCGCTATGGCCCTGTGGCAGCTGCCCGCGTTGACCGTAGGGTGCGCGCTGATCGTGCTGGCGCTGCTCATCACCGTGTCGGCGCCCGGCCTCGCGGCGACATGGGCTCGCTTCCCGCTCCCGGTGATCCCGGCGCCCGGCGACCCCACCCCGTCCAGCCCGGCGGCTCGGCTGCTCGCTGATCTGCCGCGCCGGGTGCACATCGGCGAAGCCCACCAGACCGGTCTGATCGCTGCAGGCGTGCTGCTGTCATCGGCCGGCTCGCTGGTCGTGGCCGGGCGAACCGAAGGCGCGGGAGCCTGGGGCTGGTATCTGGTGGCGGCCGCCGCGGCCGCGGCCGTCCTGCGGGCCAGGGTGTGGGACACGGCTGCCTGCAAGGGTTGGCTGCTCGCCCAGCCGTTCCTGGTCACCGGTGGACTGCTGATCGCCTACCTCGTGGATCAGCGCTTCGTCGCGACATTGTGGACGGTGATCGCGCTCGGTGTGCTGACCGCAGCCTGGGTGGTGGTGGCCGTCAACCCGGATACCGCTTCGGCGCAACGGTATTCGCTGCCGGTGCGGCGACTGGTCGACTTCCTCGCCTCCGGACTCGACGCGTCACTGATCCCGGTCGCGGTCTACCTGGTCGGCATCTTCACATGGGTCCTCGATCGATGATGCGGACCGCCGCGGTTGCCGCGGTGGTGCTACTGGTCACCGCTCCGGTGGCCGGTGCCGTCAACCCGCCAGTCGCCGACCCTGCGGCGCAGCCGCCGCAGGGCACGGCAGGCCCGATCGCGGGGATGAGTCAGCGCTCTGAATGCGTGACGACCGGGATACGTCCCGGCAGTGACGTCGGCGCGGTGAGCGCCAATCAGACAATGCTCAATCTCGATGGGGCAGGGAAATATTCACGTGGCGACGGCCAGACGGTGGCGGTGATCGACACCGGGGTGCGGCCGGGGCCGCGGCTGCCGAACGTGGTCGGCGGCGGTGACTACCTGTCCTCCGGCGACGGCCTCACTGACTGCGACGGCCACGGCACGCTGGTCGCCGGGATCATCGGCGGGCAGCCCGGTCCCGACGGATTCAGTGGCGTCGCCCCGGGTGCGCGGCTGCTGTCGATTCGGCAGACTTCGCCGAGATTCTCGCCCACCGCCGGTGGGAAAGATCCCGTGTCGGTACAGGCCAGCGTGGAGATCGAGACGCTGGCCCGCGCCGTGGTCCATGCCGCTGACCTCGGCGCCACCGTCATCAACATCTCGACGGCCGCATGCCTATCGCCCGACCGGCTCGGTGATCAGCGGACGCTCGGTGCGGCCCTGCGCTACGCCGCTATCGACAAAGATGTCGTCATCGTCTCTGCCGCCGGCAATTCCGGCGCCAACTCGGCGGGCGCACCGGTAATGCAGTGCGACTCGAATCCGGTCGGCGATCCGGCGCGGCGCGATGATCCACGCAACTGGGCGGGTGTGACGTCGGTGTCGGTGCCGTCTTGGTGGCAGCCGTACGTCCTGTCCGTCGCCGCGCTGACCGCCGACGGGCAACCTGCCACCTTCACGATGGCCGGACCCTGGGTGGGCATCGCCGCGCCAGGGGAGAACATCGTGTCGGTGAGCAATGACGCCACCGGCGGGTTGGCCAACGGCGTGCCCGATGGTCGCGGCGGGATGGCACCACTGGACGGCACGAGTTTCGCCGCCGCCTATGTGGCGGGCACGGCGGCCCTGATCCGCAGCCGCTACCCGGGTATGCACGCCGAGGAAGTGGTGCGGCGGCTGACGTCGACCGCGCACAACGGTGCGCAGGCGTCCTCGAATCTCGTCGGCGCCGGCACTCTCGATCCGGTCGGCGCACTGACCTGGACTATCAACTCCGGCAGTGACACCGCACCGGCGCAGGCCACCAAACGGATTGCGGCACCGACACCGCCATCTCCGGTCGACCACGCACCGCGCACGGTGGCGTTCATCGGGACCGGCGTGCTCGCGGCCGTCGTCATCGTCGTCGCTGTCGTCACGCGCAGACGCAAGGAGGAACTGGAATGAGCGGGATCCCCGGCGCCGGACGGCTCACCGGCGTAATGCTGGCGGTCGTTTCCGCGGTGCTGGCCTACCCGTGGCGGTCCGCCAACGACCAGTGGGTGTTGGGCGTGGCCGTTGCAGTGGCGCTGGTGTTGCTGCTCTGGTGGCGTGGCCGCTACCTCACCACAATCGTTACCCGGCGCCTGCGGGTATTGCTGCGCCGCAAGGCGATCCAGGCCGTACCGGCCGACCTGCACTGGGCGGGTGCCGACGCGGTCGCCACGGTGCTGGTGCGCGTCGACAGTCGTGACTGCGAACTACCTCTCGATCTGCTGAGCGGATACCTGGACCGCTATGGATTGCGGTGCGATTCGGTGCGGGTCACCACCCACACCAGCCAGGCTGATGTGACGACGTGGATCGGACTGACCTTCAGTGGTGCGCGGAATCTGAGCGCTCTGCAGGGTCGCTCGGCGCAGATTCCCCTGCGTCAGACGGCCGAGATTGCTGCGCGCCGGCTCATCAGTCAGTTGCGTGAAATCGGCTGGACAGCAACGATTGCCGACCCAGACCAGGTGCCGGATCTGGTAGCCGACGGTGCGCGCGAACGGTGGCAGTCGGTGAGCGACGCGCGCGGCTACCTGACCACCTACGCCGTCAAGACTCCCGAAGTGCTTGCGGCAGTGCGCTCGGCGGGCGCCGACGAGAGCTGGACGGTGGTGGAGATCGCGGGGACCTTGCCGCTCGGGCGGATCAGGGCAGGCGCGGCGATCCGCACCGAGAGCCGGCCGAGCGCGCCCTTGCCGGGGTTGGTACCCATCCCCGGGCAGCAGGCCAGTGCGCTGGCCGCGCTGCATCCGTTATCGGGTGCCCGCCTGGTCAATTGACGAAGGAGCCCCCACGGTGGACAACAAGCGCGTGGACAACAAGCCGTCGCGAGGCTGGCAGGGAGCGGTGCTCAAACTGTTCGGCGCCGGCGAATACGAATTGACCGTGACCGGTCGTGAGCAGATCAGCGAGCATTATCTGCGGTTGAACTTTGCCGCGGGTGGATTGCTGGCTGGCCGCGCGGTTCATCCGACGATGTGGATCCGAATGTGGTTCCCCGACGGCTCGAAACTACACCAGCGGGGCTACACGCTGGTGAACCCCGACGCGGCGGGTGACACCGTCGACATCGAGTTCGCGTTGCACGACGGCATCGCATCGCGATGGGCCAGCGCGGCCCAACCCGGTGACACGATCGGGGCGACGGTGCTCGGCAGCAGCTTTGCCCTGCCCACCCCGGCGCCGGCGGGCTACGTGATCGTCGGTGACACAGCGTCATTGCCCGCGATCAACTCGCTGCTGGACTCGATCGGGGAGACACCCGCCACAGTGTTTCTGGCCGCCGGCCACGACGACGATAAGGACTTGCCGGTCGCCCAGAACGCCGACGTCATCTGGATCGACCGCCAGGGCTCCGACGCAGCGCTGGTCGACGCCGTCAGTGAAGCCGCCCACGACGCCGAGGACCACTTCGGTTGGGTCGCATGCGATAACCGGACTACCCGCGCGGTCGCCAAGATTTTGCGCGAGGACTACCGCATCCCCCGAACATCGATCAAGGCACAGGCCTACTGGGCTGAAGGGGCTTGAACGAACGTCGGCTGCCCGCCCACATGACGACGGCGACCACGGCGATCATCACCACGCCCGTGCCGAACGTGCTCAGGTCGAACGGGGCCGCGCTGGGCCAGCCCGCTTGATTGCGGGCCGAGCCACGCAGAAACGGGACGACGGTGAGAATCCCGATCGATACCAGCGCCTCGCCCACGACCACGACTGGAAAGTGCTGTGCGGCAACGAGAAAGACACCGCGGGTATCGCCATTTCGCTGCAGGAGATGGATTCTCGGTAGCAGGACCCGCACGTTGTAGGCGCCGGCGCTCAGCAGGGTCAGCACCAGGACGAGTTTGATCGCGAGGAATCGTCCGTAAGCGGTGGTCAGGAACTGGCTTGGCGTCCCAACGTGAGTCCATGCCAGCCAGGTTCCACTGACGACCAAGGCGCCGACAGCGACCATGGCCACCATGCTGAACCGTTGCCAGATCTGGGCCCAGTCCGCGGCGAGATGGTCGTCCTCGGTTCGGGTGACCGTGCGCCGCCCGGCAAGTGCCGTCGCGGCCAAGACCGTCAATCCGCCCACCCACGTCATCGCGCAGAGTAGGTGCGCTGTCACCACAACATTGGTCGCCATCCGGTTCAGCGTGGTCGGGGCGAGCGGGACTCTCGGAATCACCGCCGCGAGGATCGCGACGGTACCGACCGCGCGAGCCAGCAGCCGCGATGGAGTCCACCGCAGCACCAGCAGTCCGCACGCGGCCAGCATCAGCGCGGCCAACTCGACGAGCCCCCAGCCGGTGATGTGCGTCGTCGCGCGCAATTGCAGGGCGGCGCCTGCGACGACGACGACTGCTGCCGGCACCGCCAGACTGCGGGCCTTCCGTGAGACGAGCCCTCCGTTGCGTTCCGGGATCGCAAAAGCGCCGATAGTCATGCCGATTCCCAACGGTATGGCCAAACTCAGGTAGTAGGTCACCTGGGTGACAACCACGAGGGCGGCCGGGTTCGGCGGGGCTGTGCCGGGCACGGTGATGTCCTTACTCAACGAGAGCTGTTACTGACCAGCACGGTAGAGGGCCCCGCTTTGTTCACCCTTTGCGCGAACTGTGCGTTGACATCAGCGTTCAGGGCTGGCCCTGGCGACCCGAATACCCTTCCCATGGGCTGTAATCCGCGATCAGGTCCTCCTGCGCCGGGCGCTGCGCCTCGGGTACGTGTTCGAGATTGATCCGGATGCGATACCAGATCGAACTCGGCCCACGCATGCCGTCGACAAGAATGTCGGTCGGTTGCAGTGCCTGTGCGACCTCGGGGTGGCGGGCACGCCAGACATCAAGGGCCGCCATCGCCTCGTCACGGGTCTTGGTGCGCGCGATCTCGATGAGCGGCTTGTTGCCCTTCGGCGGCTTCTCCGCCGGCCCGAGTTCGGAAGCCAGCCGCAGCAGCGCGTCCAGCGAGCCGACCGCGTCGTCCATTGACTCCCATGGGTCCCCGCGTTCGGCAAACCGGGCCGGCACCGTCGCGATGGTGAACTCCTCGGCACGGCAGCCGGGCACTTCATCCCATGTCAGCGGAGTGGATACCCGCGCGTCCGGGGTGGCCCGCACCGAATAGGCCGACGCCACGGTGCGGTCCTTGGCGTTCTGGTTGAAGTCGACGAACACTCGCTGGCCGCGTTCCTCTTTCCACCACTGGCTGGTGGCCAGCTCCGGCGCGCGGCGCTGCACTTCGCGGGCCACCGTTTCAGCAGCCAGCCGAACCTGTTTGAACGGCCAGTGCGGCGAGATCCGGGCATAGATGTGAAAGCCGCGCGATCCCGAGGTCTTGGGCCACGCCGTCAGCCCGTGATCCGCGAGTACCTCGCGCGCCACCTGCGCCACGTCCAGAATCTGCGGCCACTCGACACCCGGCATCGGATCGAGGTCGATCCGCAGCTCGTCGGGATGGTCCAGATCGCCCGAGCGGACGGGGTGCGGATTGAGATCGACGCACCCGAGATTCACTGCCCATATCAGCCCGGCCGCGTCCTGCAGCACCGCCTCCTTGGCCGACGTTCCCCTCGCGTAGCGCAGCTCGGCGACCTCGATCCAGTCCGGGCGCTTCTCGGGGGCGCGCTTCTGAAAGATCGCCTCCTCGGTGATGCCCTTGACGAACCGCTTGAGGATCATCGGCCGGTCGGCGACACCGTGCAGCGCGCCGTCGGCCACCGCCAGGTAGTAGGTGACGAGGTCCAATTTCGTCACCGGATCGCGTCCGCCGGCCGCCGGGAACACGACTTTGTCGGGATGGCTGACGCTGACCTGGCGGCCCCCGATCTCCATGATGTCCGCCATCAGGCCATGGTAATTAGCCGGGCCGTTCTGGACTGGGTGCGACCTACGTCACATAGGGTTGGAGGCATGCCCAGTCTGATGGATCTGCCCGCCCAGGCGTTGGCCAAGGCACAGCAGTTGGCCGAACGTGGCTCCTCTGAGCTGCACTATTTGTTCAAGATGATTGAGTCCGGCGCCCTCCGGCTCGAGCCACCGCAGAACCTCGTCGCGATGGTGGCCGACATCCGCCGCTGGGGTGAGATCGGGATGGTTCCGGCGCTCAACGCCCGCCGCACCCCCACCAAGCTGGCGATCGTCGACGACGAGGGGTCGATGACCTTCAAGGAGCTCGACGAGGCTGCCCACGCGGTCGCCAACGGTCTGGTGGCAATGGGCGTCAAGGGCGGTGACGGGGTGGCCATCCTGGCCCGAAACCACCGATGGTTCGTGATCGCCAATTACGGCGCCGCGCGGGTCGGCGCCCGCATCATCATGCTCAACACCGAGTTCTCCGGGCCACAGATCAGGGACGTCTCGGAACGCGAGGGCGCCAAGCTGATCATCTACGACGACGAGTACTCGGAGGCGGTGAAGCTGGCCGAGCCGCCGCTGGGCAAGCTCCGCGCGCTGGGGACCAACCCCGAGGCGGACGGACCGTCGGGCAGTACCGACGAAACGCTCGCCGAGTTCATCGCGCGCAACAGCAGCGAGCCTGCGCCGAAGGTCACCCGACGGGCGTCGGTCATCATCCTCACCAGCGGCACCACTGGAACCCCCAAGGGCGCCACACGTAACGCACCGCCGAGCTTGGCGCCGATCGGCGGAGTGCTCTCCAGCGTGCCGTTCCGTGCCGGCGAGGTGACGTCGCTGCCGTCACCGATGTTCCATGCGCTGGGCTACCTGCACGCCACCATCGCCCTGACGCTGGGTTCGACCATGGTATTGCACCGAAAGTTCAAGCCGGCCACCGTGTTGGAGGACATCGAGAAACACAAGGTGACCGCGATCGTGGTGGTGCCGGTCATGCTGTCGCGCATGCTCGACGCGCTGGAGAGCATGGACACCAAACCCGACCTGTCGTCATTGCGGATCGTATTCGTGTCGGGCTCCCAGCTGGGCGCGGAGCTGGCCACCCGGGCGCTCAAGGATCTCGGCCCCGTGATCTACAACCTCTACGGCTCAACGGAAGTCGCGCTGGCAACCATCGCAGGTCCGAAGGACCTGCAGATGAACCCGGCCACCGTCGGCCCGGTGGTCAGGGGCGTGACGATCAAGATCCTCGATGAAAACGGCAACGAGGTACCCCAGGGCGAGGTCGGCAGGATCTTCGTCGGCAACAGCTTCCCGTTCGAGGGCTACACCGGTGGCGGTCATAAGCAGATCATCGACGGACTGATGTCCTCAGGTGACGTCGGCTATTTCGACCACAACGGCTTGCTGTTCGTCAGTGGCCGTGACGACGAGATGATCGTCTCGGGCGGTGAGAACGTCTTCCCTGCCGAGGTCGAGGATCTCATCAGTGGACATCCCGACGTCGTCGAGGCGACCGCGCTCGGTGTCGACGATCCCGACTGGGGTGCGCGGCTGCGGGCGTTCGTCGTGCTGCGGGAGGAAGCCGAACTCAGCGAGGAAGCCGTCAAGAACTATGTGCGCGAACACCTTGCGCGCTACAAGGTTCCGCGCGAGGTGGTGTTCCTCGCCGAGTTGCCGCGCAACCCGACCGGCAAGATCCTCAAACGTGAGCTGCGTGAGATCGAGGTCCAGTAGCGTTCTTCCCGCGAGCAGACGCAAAAGTCCCCGAACACGCGGCGTGTCGGGGATTTTTGCGTCTGCTCGCGCAGGGAAATTACGGGTCGCGGGGCAGGCCGAGTAGCCGCTCGGCGATGATGTTGAGCTGCACTTCCGAGGTGCCGCCGTAGATGGTGGTCGACCGGCTGCCCAACAGCCACTGCGCCCACTTGCCCTGCAGCGCTTCGGTATCGCCGATCGCACCGTCGATTCCGAACGACGACACCGCGAACTCGGCGTAACCCTGACCGGTGCGCATCGACAGCAGTTTCGAGATCGCCGCGGACGGCATCGCATCACCACCGGCCAGCGTCAGCAGGGTCGAGCGTAGGTTGAGCAGCTTGGCCGCATGCCCCTCGGCGATCAGTTCACCGGCCCGGTGATGGCCGATCTGATCGAAGTGGCCGGCCTTGACGAAGTCGACGAACCCGTCGAGGTTGGCCAGGAATCCGGGCTCGCTGCTGCCGATCGAAACCCGTTCGGCGGTCAGGGTATTGCGGCTGACCTCCCAGCCGCGGTCCACCTCGCCGAGCACCAGCTCATCGGGGACGAACACGTCGTCGATGAACACGGTGTTGAACATCGCGTGACCGGTGAGCTCGCGCAGGGGCTTGACCTCCACACCTTGGCTTTTCATGTCGAGCAGGAAGTAGCTGATGCCGGCATGTTTCGGCGCGTCGGGATTGGTCCGCGCCAGTAGTGCACCCCACTGCGCGAACTGTGCGCCGGTGGTCCAGATCTTCTGGCCGGTGATCCGCCAGCCGCCGTCGACCTTGGTGGCCTTGGTGGTCAGGCTTGCCAGGTCCGAGCCGGCACCCGGCTCGGAAAACAGCTGGCACCAGATCATCTCGCCGCGGAAGGTCGGCGGCAGGAAGCGCTGCTTCTGCTCCTCGGTGCCGAACGCCACAATCGAGGGGATCAGCCAGGCCGCGATCCCCATCTGCGGGCGCTTGACCTGACCGGTGGTGAACTCCTGGGCAATGAGGATCTGCTCGATCGGCTTCGCGGCCCGGCCCCACGGCTTGGGCAGGTGGGGCTGCACCCAGCCGGCCTCGGCGATCGCCGCCTTTCGTTCCTCCCGCGGAATCGCCTTCAGTGCATCCACTTCCGCGCGGATTTCGGCGCGCAGTTGCTCAGTCTCAGGATCGAGGTCGATGTTGATCGCCCGCATGCCCGTGCTCGTCGCGGTATCGAACACCTTCTGCTGATACTCGGTGGCCCGCCCGAACGCGGCGACCAAGCCCAGCGTGCGGCGGTAGTACACGTTGGTGTCGTGCTCCCAGGTGAAGCCGATACCGCCGTGTACCTGGATGCAGTCCTGCGCGCAGTGCTGCGCGGCCGCCGGTGCCAGACTGGCAGCCACCGCCGCGGCGAACTCGTATGCGGTTTGCTCGTAGTTCCAAGCCTTTTCGGCGGCCTCGTCCAGGGCGCGAGCGGCATCCCAGACCGCGGCGGTAGCACGTTCGGTGGTGGCGATCATCTCGGCGCACTTGTGCTTGATGGCCTGGAACTGGCCGATCGGGCGGCCGAACTGCTCGCGGATCTTCGCGTAGGCGGCAGCGGTGTCGGTGGCCCAGCGGGCGATACCGACGGCCTCGGCAGACAGCAGCGTGGTGACGATCGCGCGCCCGGCCGGCTGGGACAGATTGGACAGCACCTGATCGTTGGTGACGTCGACGGCGTTGGCGCGCACATGTGCCACCGGGCGCAACAGGTCCACCGAGTTCACCGGTTCGATTTCGAGGTGGTCGGCGTCGAGGATCACCCATTCCACTCCGCCATCGATGGCGACCGGCAGAACCAGGACCGACGCCTGGGAGCCGGCGAGCACCGAGCGGGCTTCGCCGCGGATGACGAGGGTGTCGTCCTGCCGGGTCGCGGTCAGGCCGGACTCGAGCGCGCACGTCGCGATGAGCTCGCCGGAGGCCAGCTGATTGAGCAGCTTGGCGTCGGGATCGTGGGCCGAGATCAGGGCGCTGGCGATCGCCGATGGCACGAATGGTCCCGGCACCGCGCCGTAGCCGAACTCCGCGATCACGATCGCCAGCTCCAGCAGGCCGAAACCCTGGCCGTCGACGGACTCGGCAAGGTGCAGGCCGTGCAATCCCTGCTCGGCTGCGGCCCGCCAGTACGGCGGCGGGTTGGTTACCGGAGTCTCCAGGGCGTCGTGCAGGACCTCCGCCGGCGCCACCCGGTTGACCAGGGATCTCACCGAATCCGCGAGGTCGTTGTGCTCAGGTGTGATCGCGATGGGCATGGTTGGACGCCTTCCCTATTAACCGGTGGGTTGGTAGCCAGGCTACCTGTCCGGCTACTTGTCCTGCTGTGGGGTTGCGCGCAGGACCACCACCACGACCGCCGACAGCAGCATGATGATTCCCACCGCCCACATACCGGCTTTGTCGTTGCCGGTGAACTGGTTGAGCGCACCGGTGGCATAGGGCGCGGCGAACCCACCGAGGTTGCCGATCGAATTGATCAGGCCGATCCCGCCGGCGGCGGCCGCACCGGTGAGGAACTGTGCGGGCAGCGCCCAGAAGCTGGGGATCGCACTGAATACCCCCATCGCCGCGATGCTCACCGGGATCATCACCAGCAGCGGGCTGTGCAGATACAACGCGATCGGAATCGCCAAGCCGCCCAGCCCCATTGGGATGGCGACGTGCCAGACATGTTCCCGCGTGCGGTCGGCATGACGGGACCACAGGTACATGGCGATCGCCGCGAGCGTGTAGGGCACCGCGGTGATCAGGCCGACCTGCACGATCGACAAGTTGACGCCGAACGTCTTCTTGAACCCCGAGATGATCGACGGCAGAAAGAACGCCAGTGCGTAAAGGCCGTAGGCGACACCGAAATAGACCAGTGACAGCGCCCAGATCCGCGGACTGGTCAGCGCGCGCCGCAGCGGGAAGTCGAAAGTGCTTGCACGATCGCGCTCCTCGTCGGCAAGGACGTCGATCAACCATTGCCGTTCGTCGGGTTGCAACCAGTGCGCGTCGGCCGGTTGATCGGTGAGATAGAACCAGCAGACGATGCCAAGGACGATCGCGGGCAGTCCGACGCCGATCATCATGAACTGCCAACCGGCCAGGCCGAACAGGCCTTCGCCGGCCTGGATCATCCAGGCCGCCGTCGGAGTTCCGATCGCCGCGGCGACCGGGCTGGCCATCATGAACAACGCCACCATCCTGGCCCGGTAGGCACCGGGGAACCAGCGGGTGAGATAGAAGATCACGCCGGGGAACAGTCCGGCCTCGGCCACGCCGAGCAGGAACCGCAACACCAGCAGGGTGGCCGCATTGGGCGCGAATCCGATTGCCACCGCGACGATTCCCCACGACACCGCGATGCGAGCCAGCCAGCGGCGGGCGCCGAAGCGCTCCAGAGCCAGGTTAGACGGCACCTCGACCAGCACGTAGCCGATGAAGAAGATGCCAGAGGCCAGCCCGAACATGCTCGCGGTGAGCTGGAGGTGCTCGCTGATGTCGGCTTTGGCGATGCCGAGGTTTGTGCGGTCGAGGTAGTTGACGAAGTACAGCGCCATCAAGAACGGCACGACGCGGATGATGACCTTGCGCAGCGTGCGCGTCTCCAGTGATTTCTCACCGGTCGAAGCGACGGACATCCTGCCTCCCGTTGACGACGTTGACCAGATCGCGACCGTCGTGCAGACGACGGCAGTTGTCGACGGCCTGGATGAGGTACCGGCGCATGGTGTCGGCGGTGTACCAGGTGACGTGGGGTGTCACCACGACGTTGTCGAGGCGTAGCAGCGGGTTGTCGGGGTCGACGGGCTCTGCTGCGAACACGTCGAGTCCGGCAGCGGCGAGCCCGCCTTCGCGCAGCGCGTCGACGAGCGCGGGCTCGTCGACGACACCACCTCGAGAAGTGTTGACCAGCACCGCATGTGGCTTCATCGCGGCCAGCGCGGCCCGATTGATCAGCTTGTCGGTGGCGGGGGTCAAGGGAAGGTGCAGGCTGACGATGTCGCACCCGGCGAGCAGGTCCGGTAGCGGGCGCCAGGTGTCGGTGCCGTCGTGCGCGGTGTTGGTGTGCAAGACGGTGCCGCCCATCGCGTGCACGATCTGCTCGACGCGTTTGGCGATGTTGCCGTAACCCACCAGTCCCACAGTGCAACTGCCGATATCGCGCACCGTCTCGCCGAGGCTGGCGTCGGTCGGCCAGCCGAGTCCCTGCCGGGTGGCGCGGTCGAGCTCGGGCAGCCGCCGCAGGGCGGCCAGCATCAGCAGCACCGCGCCTTCGGCGACCGAGGGCGCGTTGGCGCCGGGCATGTTGGCCACCGCGATTCCCAGTTCGGTTGCCGTCTCGACGTCGATCGTGTTCACACCGGCGCCCAGCTTGTGCACCAGGCGCAGCCGTGGTCCGAGCCGCAAATCCGCACCGGGCAGGGGCCGCAGCACGTGCCAGATCACCTCGGCGTCGGGCAGTTCGCGGTGCAGCGTCTGGTCGTCGTCCTCGTGGCACCACCGGACGTCAAGCCAATCCGATTCCGGTGCAACGATATCCAGCACTCCCTCGCTGGGAAGGAAGTGCGCCAAGACTCTCACCGCCACCGCTTGTGAATCCACTTCACAATCGTGTCAGCCTGCTCGCTGCGGGCCCCCGGGGTGGTGAAGTAATGGTCGGTGTCGATCGAGCACTGGGACTTGTCGGTGCTGGCCAACGCGTCGAAGATCTTCTGGGCGTCCGACGGGAACACACCGGTGTCCTGATCGGCGTTGATCACCAGGGCGGGGACCGTGACGCGGGCGAGGTGCGGTTCAGCGCGGGTCTGGGCGGTCTTGAGGCTCCACATGCCCAGCCAGTTGCGCAGGGTGCAGGCGGCGGCGATACCGCGGGCGGAGCGGTTGGCCTTCGCCGGTTCGCCCGCGTAGCAGAGGTTGGGTTGCCGTCGGGTGGGCTCGATGGACGGGTCGACCATGCGGGGATCGGCCCAGGTCCGCATCACGGTGAACGGCCGGTCGGAAAACCCGGCGGCCTGCACCCGCTTGAGTTCGGTCTCGGCCCAGTCGGTGATCGCATGGTTGCGGGCGATCTGAGCGGACCGATAGCGGGCGATGAAATCGGGGGAGAACGGCGGACCGTTGTGCTCGTCGAACAGGTCGAGTTCGGGATCGCTGGCCACCGGATCGTTTTCGTCGACGACGGCGGCGTCCATCCAGGCGGTCAGCACTTCGGGGCGGCCGGGATGTGCCGCGCTGGCGATGTAGCCGTCGGCCGGTGTCAGTTCGGTCAGTCCGGCGGCGGGCCGTGTTCCCTCCAGCGGCGTCACATTGGGATCGACCGCCTGGGACTGGTAGGCCGCCATCAGGGATCCGCCGCCCGAATTGCCCAGCAGCACAACCGTTTCCACACCCTGAATCTCGCGCAGCCAGCGCACACCGACGCCGATGTCGACCAACGCGTGATCGAGTAGGAAGCTGCTCTCGAATCCCCGGAAGCGGGTGTTCCAGCCGAGGAAGCCGACCCCGCGGGTGGCCAGGTAGTCGGCGAGGTAATGCTCGGAGAAGTCGATCTGGTAGTGGGTGGCGATGACCGCGACCTTGGGCTTGCGGCCCACCCCGCGGTGATACAGGCCTTGGCAAGGATGTCCACCTGCGCCGGCTCGCCGCGCGGTAGGGGAGGACACCCCGATGAACTCACGAACGACTCCGGGGGTGGGCATGTCGGTGGCCTCCTCGGGAGTGGATCGCTGAGGAGACGATATTCGTCAGCGTCGATGTACACGCCTGAATCCGGTGTTAGGTTCGGTTGCGAGAGTTGACCAGTATCTGTGGGGGCACGTCATGATCAAGCCGCACAACACCAACCCGGAATTCGAGCTCGGCGGTATCAACCACGTCGCGCTGGTCTGCGCCGATATGGAGCGGACGAAAGATTTCTACACGAATGTGCTGGGTATGCCGCTGATCAAGGCGCTCGATCTGCCGGACAACATGGGGCAGCACTTCTTCTTCGACGCCGGCAACGGCGACTGTGTGGCGTTCTTCTGGTTCGCCGAGGCTCCTGACGGCACGGTGGGCAACACAACGCCGGCGGCGCTGCCCGGACTGGGCTCGATCGTCAGCGCAGTGGGGTCGATGAACCACCTGGCCTTCCACGTGCCCGCCGAGAAGTTCGATGAGTACCGCAGTCGGCTCAAGGAGAAGGGTGTGCGAGTCGGGCCGGTGCTCAATCACGACAACAGCCCCCGTCAGTCCACGCGCGAGCTCCACCCCGGGGTGTACGTGCGGTCGTTCTACTTCCTCGACCCCGACGGCATTGTTCTTGAGTTCGCCTGCTGGACACGCGAATTCACCGATAACGAGGCCATGACGCAGCCCAAGACGGCGGCCGACCGCAGGCAGCCGATACCGGCGAGTTAGTCGCGGAACAGCTGCGGCTCGCCGAGATCGTCGATGATGGCGGTGAGCTGATCGACGAGCTCACCCGCGGTCAGCTTGATCGCGCCACCCAGCCAGGCGCTGATCGTCTGGCCGACCCCGCCGACGACGAAGTGCGCGAACGCCTTGATCCGGTCGTTGGCCGGCCGGTGCAGCGTCGCCTCGACATGCTGGCCCGACAGCATGGCGAACAGCGCACCGGACTCGTGCCGCTTGCGCACCACCGTGGCATTGGACAGCTGAGAGCTGAACATCAGTCGCCCCACCCGGGGATCGAGCTCGATGGTTCGCACGATATTGGCCATCGCCGCTCGGTTCTGGGCGTCGGCCGGGGCCGTCGCGACCGCGGCCTGGGTGGTGGCGGCCAGTTCGGCGACCACCCAGTCGAAAACCGCCGCCACGAACTCGTCCTTGTCGGTGAAGCTCTCGTAGAAGTAGCGGGTGGCAACCCCAGCCTCCCGGCAGATGCCACGAACGGTGAGCTCAGCCGGGTCGACGTCGCTGCCGAGCAGTTCCAGCCCAGCCCGCAGCAGCTGGGCCCGGCGCCGGGCCAGCCGATCGGCGGCGTCAACGCCGCCGTACGGGCGTGCCTGCGTCATTAGCCCATCTTGACATTGCTGTGGCCAGGGCGGCAATATTCGGAAACATTCGTTTCCAGATTTCGATTCCGATAGGTGGCGCACTGTGGCGATCCGCGAACCGGTCATCAATCACGTTGATCGGGCCGTGAGCGCGCCGCCGATGCCATCGCGGCGCCGCAGGTTGGGGCCTGGCTTCGACGACGGGCTAATGGGCGTGGCGCTGCTGGCCGGCCCGGCGAACGTGATCATGGAGCTGGCTCGGCCCGGCGTCGGCTACGGCGTGATGGAGAGCAGGGTCGAGAGCGGGCGGGCCGACCGGCACCCGATCAAGCGGGCGCGGACGACGTTCACCTACCTCGCGGTCGCGACCCGCGGCAGCGAGGAGCAGAAGAAGACGTATCGGCGCGCGGTCAACAAATCGCACGCCCAGGTGTACTCCACCCCCGATAGCCCGGTGCAGTACAACGCGTTCGACAAGGATCTCCAGCTCTGGGTGGCCGCCTGCCTCTACAAGGGTGGGGTCGACATTGCCCGGGTCTTCATCGGCGAGATGGACGACGAGACGGCCGACCGGCACTACCGCGAGAGCATGGCGCTGGCTACCACCTTGCAGGTGCCCGCCGAGATGTGGCCGGCCGACCGGGCGGCGTTCGACCGGTACTGGCAGGAGTCGCTGGACAAGGTGCACATCGACGACACGATCCGCGAGTACCTGTACCCGTTCGCGGTGTCGCGGGTACGCGGGGTTCGGCTGCCAGGGCAACAGGCCATCGAACGATTCAACCTGCTCATCACCACCGGGTTCCTGCCGCAGCGCTTCCGAGAGGAAATGCAGCTCGAGTGGAACGCAGACAAGCAGCGTCAATTCGACCGGCTGATGGCGGTCATCCGATTCTTCAACAATCTGACCCCGCGGTTCCTCCGCGAGTTCCCGTTCAATCTGTTGTTGCGGGACGTGGATTGGCGAATCCGCACTGGTCGGCCGTTGGTGTGAGCCTTGTCAGAATCCGCGCGTACCCTCGCGGCCGTGCGAACTGACAACGACACCTGGGACATCACCACCAGCGTCGGCTCGACGGCGCTGTTCGTCGCGGCCGCCCGTGCAATAGAGGCTCAGAAGCCCGATCCACTGGTCGTCGACTCGTTTGCGGAGACGTTCTGCCGCGCCGTCGGTGGTCCATGGGCCGCGGTGCTGGACGGCCAGGCACCCGAACATCCGTTGAAATCCGAGGGGTTCGGCCAGCACTTTGTCAGCTTCCAGGCCGCGCGGACCCACTACTTCGATGCCTACTTTCGGCGTGCGGCGCAGGCCGGCGTGCGCCAGATCGTCCTGCTGGCCGCGGGTCTGGATTCCCGCGCCTACCGGCTCGATTGGGCGCCTGGCACGACCATCTACGAACTCGACCAGCCGCAGGTACTGGACTTCAAGCGCGAAGCCGTCGCGGCATACGGCGCAACCGCCAAGGCCGAGCGCCGCGAGATCGCGGTCGACCTTCGAGACGACTGGCCGAAGGTGTTACAGGACAGTGGTTTTCAACCCGACCAGCCGTCGGCCTGGATCGCTGAAGGGTTACTGATCTACCTGCCTGCGAGCGCGCAGGAGCAGCTGTTCGCCGGAGTCGACGCGCTGGCCAGCTCGGGCAGCCACCTCGCCGTCGAGGAGGGCAGGCCGATGGACCGCGATGCCTTCAGGGCGAAGGTCCAGGAGGCCAAGGCAAAAGACAACGAGCGAGGGCAGTGGTGGCAGCTTGTCTACAACGAGCAAGTTGCCCCTGCCGCACAGTGGTTCGGCGAGCGTGGATGGACGGCGCAGGACACGACGCTGCTGGACTACCTGGAAACTGTCGGCCGGTCGGTCGATTCTGCGGACGCCGAGGCGGCCAACATGCTGGCGAGCATCACGCTGGTCAGCGCGGTCAAGGGCTAGTCCCACATGAACGGCCGCAGGAACCGATTGATGCGGCGCAGATACTCCGGCTGACTGACGTGCAGGATGTGATTGCCCGGGAACCAGTGCAGCGCACAACGATCCCAGTGTTCCCACAGCGCCTCGGACTGCTCAGGCGGGGCCAGCCGATCACCGAGGCCGGTGATGATGAGCCGCCGATCCCGCGGCACCAGCGGAGCGTAGTTCAGCGCACAGTGGTATGCGGACGCGGCGGCCGAGTCCTCGCGGCTGATGGTGCCGAAGGTGCGGCCCAATTCGATCAGCTTGTTGGCGGGCCACCACTCGTCGAATGTCCGCTCGGGTATGACCACCGGGACATTCGGGATCACGGCCTCGAGCCGATCGTCGGCTGAGGCGACGAGCGCTGAAGTGTAGCCGCCCAACGACATTCCGGTCAGCGCGATCCGATCCACCCCGGTGTCACGCAACCAGTCCACGACGGAACGGAAGTCGTGCACAGCCTGGGCCATGGTCTCGGCGAACCCGGCCATGCCCTGGGAGAAGAAGCCGTAACCGCTGAACGGCGAACCCTTTTCGGCGCGACGGCCGTGGAACGGCAGGGTGTAGAGCAAGACGTCATATCCGGTTCGGTAGAACCACGGCAGTGAGAAGAACAGCCCGTTGAACAGGTAGGGCGACCCCAAGAAGCCGTGGATCACGCACAGGGTCGGCCGCGGGCCGTCGTCGTGACGCCAATGCTGAGCCCAGACGATGTTGTTGCGCTCCAGCTGTTTCCATTGCTTGCGCATCTTCGGGTTGACCGGTTCGAAGCTGCTCTCGAACTGCATGTTCTGGACGTTGCCGTGAGCGATGTACTGGGCCAACGGGTTCGCCGGGCGGGTCGACACCGTCGGCAGCTCTGTGGGAGCCGGAAACGACGCAGCGGGATCTTGGCGCGCGGCGAGTTCGGCGTAGAACTCGAGGTTGCTGCGCTCGCGGTGCAGGTCTGAGCGGCGGACGATGCTCTTCGCGACGGTCGGCAGCATCGATGCTCCGACCAGGGACGCGATCGCCGTCCGCAGGCCGATGTCAGCGATCGCCGAGGAATCCACAATGAGCCGCTGAAGTGCGGTCAGGTCGGAGCGGTCGGGCAGACCCTCGTAACCGGCGTCGGCACCCGCAACATCGGGCACCGGGATGGGCATGTCGACGTTCGACGTCATTGTCGCGGCCTTTCCGGGGTCAGGTACTTCCCCGGATGTTAACTGGACCGGCGCCTCACACGAGGCGATATACCGTCGCGCCGCCCACCTTCATCGGTCGGTAATGCTGTTGTACCCAGTCGGCGATCTCCCCGCCATTGCGATCGTGGCTGCGCATCCGTCCGCTCTCCACGAAATAGGTGATCTTGCCGGCATGTACGTCATCGACGAACTGCGCCAGCGTGGGTACCGGGTCGCTGCTCCAACCGCCGATCGCCATGACCGCGGTGCCGGACGCGATCTCCAGCGAGGCCGCGGCCTGTGACCCCGAGGTAGCTGCTGACCACAGGGTTCGGGTGGTGCTGAGCAGCTTGGCCAACTGTGGGTCGACGGTGTCGGAACTGGCGCCCATCATCATGGTCTTCGCGAACCGGGATCCGACCGTAGGCCATACGTCGGCGGTGTGGGCAGCATTCGGGATCGATCCGGTGTGCGGGGTGGCCGCGGTTGCGACCGAAAACATCGCGGTACCAGTGAGGCTCGCGAACAGTGATATCGCCAACGCGACCGGCGTGAGTCTTGGCCACTTCGTGAGCGCGGCGATGAGCAATGCCACGGCTGTCACGGCCGCTGCCCCGATCACCCAGCGGGACCACGTGGGGCCCAATCCAGCCCGGTTCAGCAAGACGATCGCCCAGCCGGCGGCGGCCACCACCATGGCGATCGCAGCCGATCTGCTCAACACGGCCGCCAGCCCGATCAGCGCGCCCGCCGCCGGTGCCAGGGCGATCGTGTAGTACGGGTGCACCATGCCGGTCATGTAGCTGAACACCACCGTGCACACGACGAACCACACCGTCCACGTCACAAAGCCCGCCGCTTCCAGCCGGCTGAGCCTGCGGCGGACCGCGAGATAGACGGCGGCGACGATCGCGATCACCACGGCAGGCAGCAGCCAGGAAACCTCGTAACCCATTTCCGCGGAAAGAATTCGCAGCACTCCGGCATGAGTGCTCCAGCCGCTGGGATGCCCGTGCGACACCTTGTTGCCACCGCCGACGATGCGGTCGACACCGTTGTAGCCCAGCGCAAGGTTGAGCACAGTGTTGTTTGTCGAGCCGCCAATGTAGGGACGTGAGGCCGCCGGCCACAACTGGACGATCGCCACCCACCAGCCGGCGGAGATCACCAGTGCCACAGTGGCTCCCAGCAGATGCAGCACCCGGCGCCACCAATTCGTCGGCGCGAAAAGCAGATACGCCAGACCGAAGGCGGGCAACACCATCAGTCCGGCCAGCATCTTGGTCAGGAACGCCAACCCCAGTGCGCCGCCGACAAGCGCGAGCCATCGCCACGACGCCGCGGGTATCGCGCGCGTCAGGAAGTAGGCGGCCGCCACCATCAGCAGCACCAGCAGCGCGTCGGGGTTGTTGTACCGGAACATCAAGGTGGCAGCGGGCGTGAGAGCCAGGATGGTGCCGGCGATCAGGCCTGCGATCGCCCCACGCGTGGGGTCGGCGACGGTGCGGCGGACCGTGGCGTACAGGACGGCGACGGCCCCCACACCCATCAGTGCCTGCGGCACCAATACGGCCCAGCTGTTCATCCCGAACACGCGCACCGACAGGCCGGTCACCCACAATGCGGCCGGCGGCTTGTCGACGGTGATGAAATTGTTGGGGTCCAGCGAGCCGAAGAACCACGCGGTCCAGTTCTTGGCACCGGACTCAGCTGCCGCGGCGTAGAACGCATTGCCGAAGCCGTTGATCGGCAGATTCCAGAGGTAGAGCGCGGCGGTGACGACCAACAGGCAGCTCAGCGCGACAGCCGGCCACCATGCAGGGGTGCGCGGGCGGGCGACGAGCCCGGGCGCATCCACTGCATCGGCGAGGTCGGCGGTGGCGGTCACCGCACCACGGTGCACGACGGTGCTGACCCGCCGACGCCGTCGCAGCTGGGAACTGGCTGTGGATTTCATCATCGACGCGGATGTGGTGAAGTGGCGGCATGTGGAATCCGCACACGTATCTCACGTTCGCTGATCAGCGTGGACGGCCGTTCTTCGATCTGCTCGCGCGTATCGGTGCCGAGTCTCCGCGGCGGGTGACGGACCTGGGATGCGGGCCGGGCAATCTCACCGAACAGCTGGCGCAGCGCTGGCCGGACGCTGTGCTGCAGGCCGTGGACAGCTCGCCGGAGATGGTCGCCGCCGCTCGCGAGCGTGGTATCGACGCCGAGTTGGGCGATATCGCGGCCTGGACGCCGCCACCTGGCACCGACGTCGTGTTCAGCAACGCGGCACTGCAATGGATCCCCGGGCAGGCCGATCTGATGGTGCGCTGGGCGGGCCTGCTGGAGCCCGGTGCCTGGATCGCGGTTCAGGTCCCCGGCAACTTCGATGCCCCGTCGCACGCGGCGATACGTTGGCTGGCCGATCAGGAGCCATGGTCAAAGGTGCTGGGCGACTTCAGGTTCCGAAACGCCGACATCGTCGAGACGCCCATGCGGTATGCCGAGTTGCTGACCGGTGCGGGTTGCACCGTCGATGCCTGGGAGACCACCTATCTCCACGAGCTCAGTGGAGACAATGCGGTGTTGACCTGGATCACCGGGACCGCACTCACGCCGGTGCGCGATCAGCTGACCGACGATCAGTGGCAGCAGTTCCGCGTGGAGCTGATCCCGCTACTGGACGAGGCGTACCCGCCTCGACCCGACGGCCGCACGTACTTCCCGTTCCGCCGGATCTTCGTGGTCGCTCAGGTGGGCAGACCCTCTCTTTCCGCGTCGGCGCGGTAGCGGTCGACCCATTCATCCGAGCGTTGATCGGCCTGGCGTTCCAGGACGGGCGGGGGTGCCAGCCTGGGGTCTTCGCCGATCGCCTCGAGGACCTGCGCGACAACGTCAGTCAGGTTGCGCCACAAGACCGGATAGGGGACGTCGATGTATTGGACGTCCTCATCGAGGAACCAGGTGCGCCAGCCTTCCTCCTGTGCCCGCAGCATTCGGACCACATGGGCGATCGCACCGGCGTGATACTCGGCCCTGGCGTCGCGCAGCCGGTCGGGCCGGCCGCGCCAGACCCGGGTCTGGACCGCACGCCAGAACGACACGGCCTGCGACACCACGTCGGGGCGGTAGACGTGGATCAGCACCGGGTCGCTGCCGACCACATCCCGGATGGCGGACAGCAGCCCCGAGCCTGAGCTCTCGGGCAGGTCCTTGGCCCGGCTGAGCAACAGCGGCGTCTGGTTCCACATCAGCTTGCCGCCCCAGATGCCATTGGGGGTCCGGCCGACGGTGCGGACGTAGTCCCGCCAGATCTCAGCGGACGCCAAATCCGGCTTGCCTTCGATGATCGGATCGAGGAGCCGCAGGATCGAGTCGTCGTCGGTATCGGCGAACCACTCCCTGGGCTGCGGCGACATGCTGGTGTTGGGTAGGTACTGGAAGAACTCCTGGGGCTCACCGGCCACTCCGGTGGCTCGCAATGACTCGACCAACAGCGTGCTGCCGCTGCGTTGAGAGGCGAGCACGAGGTAGGCGGTCGGCTGAGCGGGCATGTGCCGAGCCTAGTGGCATCCGTGCAGTCACGCCGACGTCAGAAATTAAACTCCCCGTGACGAAAACTATTGCTGGGAAACAACTTCATCGTCGATCCCCCGGTCGGATGCGACGGCAGATCTGCTGGGCAGGGTATAGCCATTGATCTCAAAATACGTTTCGGTGTACCGGGCCGCGATCCGTGTTCCGACGAATTCAGACGGTATGACATCGCGGGTCTTCTGGCGCCACTCGTCGAGCCGGACCGCAAGATCTTCGGCGGTTTTCTCGGCTTCCCCGGTCGCATCTGCATCCAGCAGATTGGTCAGCTCGGTGGGGTCGGCTTCCAGGTCGTACAACTCGCGTGACGGACGCGGGCCGTTGATGAACGGCTCGACCGCCTGGCCGGACGGGCTCTCCTCGATGTCCAGTGGCAAGTCGAGCAGCGGTCGTTGCGCGTAGTTCTCGATGTAGCTGTACTTCTTGGTGCGGATCGCCCGGATCGGGTCGTAGGAGTCGTGATAGGTCTTCTCGGTGTAGACGTGATCGCGAACCTCTACGGGATTATCTTGCTGCGCAAGCAAATTGCGGGCGTGGGACAGGCCTTCGATGTCCTCCCCAGGGGTGATGCCGACCAGTTCCAGAAGTGTCGGCAGCAGATCCACGCCGCTGAACAGCTCCTCGTAGACGAGCGGGCTTCGCTGCAGCCGCCGTGGCGGGCGGATAATCGTCGCGATACCGGTCCCGGCGTCGTAGAGGGTGGACTTCGCCCGGGGGAACGCCGGGCCGTGGTCGGTGAGGAACACAACCCAGGTGTCGTTGTCGAGGCCCGTGTCGGCGAGGGTGTCGAGCAATCGGCCCACCGCGGCATCGGCGACGGCGATCGAGCCGTAGAACTCGGCGAGGTCAGCGCGCACTTCGGGGGTGTCGGGCAGGAAGTCGGGTACGTCGACGTCCGCGGTATCAGCCGGCTCGTAGCGATCACGCGGGTAGGGCCGATGGGTTTCGAAGAAGCCCGCGGTCAGCAGGAACGGAGTGCCCTGCTCGATCGGCGCGCTTTCGGTCAGCCACTCCTGCGCCCGCTCGACGACGTACTCGCAATACGAGTTGGAGACGTCGAACTCGTCGTACCCCAACCGAACCGGGAACGACGTTTCGTGCTGCATCCCGAAAAGTGCTGAATACCAACCATGTTCGTGGAGGATGTGCGGCAGTGTGCGAACCCCGGCGCGGTACTCGAAGCCGTGGTGGGCCAGGCCGATCAGACCGTTGCTGTGCGGATAGCGGCCGGTGAACAGCGATCCTCGCGAGGGGGAGCACAGCGGGGCGGTGGCATGGGAGCGGGTGAACACGATGCCCTCGGCAGCGAGCTGGTCCAGGCGTGGGCTCGACACCCCCGGATATCCGTAGGAGCCCAGGCAACGGCCCAGGTCATGCCAGTGGACGATCAGCAGGTTGTCGCGGTGCGGCTGGCTCACGCAGGGTGCCTCCGTTCGGTTCGTGGGGTCTAGCTTGCCCCGCCGAGTGAACGTGCCTACAACCGGCACACCGCGCAAGAGTTATCGACACCCGGAATCGATCGGCCGACCAGTACCGATCACGGGTTGTGCGGAACTCCGACTGCTCGATAAACGTATTCGGGAGGCACGTCGAACGCGAGTTGTCTGGTGGGTAGTCGGTTCAGCACGTCCTCGGGAATGTCCACCTTGTAGGTCAGCGACAGCTGGCCGCTGAACTTGGGATCGACAGCGGCGATATCGGCCGCCAAACTGACTCCGCTACTGGAGATTTCAGCCTTGACGGCGCCCTGTTGCGGATCGTTCCAGCGCACATCCATGGTGCGGCCCGCGATCTTGGGCACAGTCGACAGTGTCGCCACCGCGCGTTGCGACGTGAACACCAACGACCCGACATAGCTCGCGAAACTGCCGCTGGCCCGGTGCCCCGGCACCTTGCCGGTGAAGCGGCGGGTCACCGCAACGTACTCGGCCAGGTAGATGATGCCTTCGCTGTCGAACTGCTCGCGCATCTCGCGCGGTAGCTTGCCGATTCCAAACAACCGGCGCAGGAATATGGCCACTCCGAAGATCGTGCCAGATCTCGTGGTACTGAAGAAGGGATGCCATCAAGAAAACACTGGTCGAGCACAGCGGCCGTAGTCGCCGTGCTCGTCTACACCGCGATGTGGATCGGCTATGCCCAGAACTGGGTGTGGCTGGACGCCGTCGACACCCAGTTGCTGCAGACATTCCACAACATCGGCGCGACCCGCCCCGAGTGGGTGTCGTTCTGGGATGTGTTCTGCACCGTGTTCGGCCCGAACGGTTTTCGAGTGGTCGGGCTGGTGTTCGTCATCGTGGCTCTGATTCGCCGCAATGTGGCGACGGCGGCATTCCTGGTGATCAGCATCGGCCTGATGGGGCTTGTCACCGAGGGCGCCAAGTTCATTGCGGGCCGGCCGCGGCCGTCGATGGCACTGGTCTACGGCTCGTCGACGTCGTTTCCGTCCGGGCATGCCCTGGGCGTGATGGTCGGTGTGCTGGCGCTGCTAACGGTGTTGTGGCCCAGCCTGGCCCGCAGATGGCGCACGGTACTGGCGGTGCTGGGTGGCGTACTGGTGGTCCTTGTCGGCTCGGCGCGGGTGGTGCTCAATGTCCACCACCCTTCCGACGTCCTGGCCGGATGGGCGCTCGGTTACCTCTACTACCTGCTGTGCCTGCGGCTGGTGCCCCCGCGCGGGATCAGCTCAGGGGCCGAAAGACGGGCAGCACCCGATACCGGGCAGTGAAGCTTGCGTGGTCGTAGGACTCACCGATCTCGCCATCATGGGCAAGCGGTGTCGGACCGTCGACTGCCTCGAACGAGAACTCCGGTACCTGCATCTCGTGGTAGAGCGGACTGCGTTCCAGACGGCCCAGCACGAGCGCGGTGAGGATGCGCAGTCGGCTCAGCTGCCGACCGGTTTCCAGGATGCGGACGTCGATCAACCCGTCGTCCATGCGGGTACGCAGCGCCGGCGCGAAACCCGATGGGAGATATACGGAATTGCCCAAGAAGAACAACGATGTCTCCATCGTTTTGTTGTCGTAGCGGATCCGTACCGGTGTCTCGCTGCGCAGCGTGTGCAACATTGCGTACATCGCGGCCAGCGGTTTGCCGATCTTGTGCTCGAGCTTCTCCCGGGTGCGCACGAACGCGGGGTAGGCGCCGATGCTGGCGGTGTTGATCACCATCTGGTCTTCGTTGAGGCAGACCAGATCCACATACGACGCACTGCCGGAGCGGATGGCCGCGACAGTGCGCTCGACGGTGTCGCAGCCGATGTCCTTGGCGAAGTGATTGAACGTGCCGGCCGGGAAAACCGCCAGCGGCAACCCCGCCTCGACGGCCACCGCGGCCGCGCCCGCCACCGTCCCGTCGCCGCCGCCCACGCCGAGCACCTCGGCGCGCTGCGCGGCCTCCCGCAACACAGCCTCGGGGTCGTCGTCCTCACCGAGTTCGACGATCTCGGCCTTGGGGAGCTTTTCGCGGACTTCGTCAATGACCCGTGCGCCGTTCCCGCTGCCCGAGGCCGGGTTGACCACCAGGACGACGCCCTCGCCCTCGGGGCGCTCGGCGGCTTCGATGGTCAATGGCTCGGTCATCGGCAACTTGGCCGGTACGACGGGCGGAACCAGCCGTCCGCCGAGCACTGCGATCGCGGCCCCGATGCCGAAGCCGGCGAACACGTCGCCGGGGTAGTGCGCTCCGGTGGCCACCCGCGACAGGCCCACCAGGCCGGCGAGCAGCGCCAGTCCCAGCCCCAGCGGGGGGCTTTCCAGGCCGACGCCCACGGCGAATGCGGCAGCACTGGCCGAGTGTCCGGAGGGAAACGAGTTGGAGGTCGGCATTCTGCGGGCCCGCCGCACCAGCGGCACCAGGGCGCCCTTGGGTCGCTGCCGTTTCCACGCCCGCTTGGCGAATTGATTGGTCACGAGGCTGGTCACGGCCAGCGTGGCCACCCCACGGCCGGCGCCGCGTCGCGCCGAGGGCGATCCGGTCGCGGTCAGGGCCGCCGCGATCGCGAACCACAGCTTGGAGTGATCGGCGGCGCGGGTCAGGATCGGCATCGCCTTGTCGAGCAGCGCGGTCGGTGATTCCGCGACAGCCTCGAACACCTCGCGGTCAAGCGTCCCCAGCCCGCCGGTGATCTGACGGACGCCCTGACCTTCGAGCAAGCTTCGCGATGTCATCAACCCAACGTAGCCGGGTCAGGACTTGGGCTCGCCGGCCGACTCGTCGTCGGGCTTGCTGCTGGGCTTCCTCACATCGAATGTCGGGCTTGCCGGTCGTTGCGACCGAGCCTACGAAGGGTGCGGGGTTTCAGCACTGACGCGGTGGCTACTCCGTCATAGATGTTCGCCAGTCGAGGATATGGCGGCGGCGCGTCCGGCCTAAGACTGCAATCCTGCAGTGCGCCGATCCTCTAAGATGCTGGCGCAGAACAACAAATGTGGCATCTGCCGCTGGCCGGGAAAAGTGCACGGCGTCAGGAAGATTCGCCGTACTCATCGACATCAACCCGAGCTAACGCTGGCGGCCGGTCGGGTCGGTTGTGGCAGGGCCAATGCCGTCATGACAGATGCGAATAGCCCACCCTGCCAATATGGCAACTGGGAGAGGAACAACGAAAGAGTGGTCATCGTGCAGCCAGTCCACCACACCCGACGCCTAATCGAGTCGGGCGAGAGCGTGGCAGATTTCCAGAGCGGGAAACTACTGAAGATCGCGGCGGCGCCGAGCGCGGTTAATGCCGAATATCCGAAGAACTCCTGAAGTCTCACTTCGGGTTTCCGTGGGGCAATTGCGTCACTGCTCTGAATCCGGTTGGCGGTCAGCGGGTGTCGCCGCGATGATGCGGTGCCCCAACTTGATGTAGTTGGTTCGGAAGAATGCCCACACGATTGCAACGAATATCAATGTTGCGTAGGTAGCGAACGCCAATCCAAGACCCCGCGGTACAAGCGCAGCCGAACCGACCGCGCCGCCGATCAGCCAGGCTGCCCAGTAAGACCTCCGCTCCCAGCGAATTTCGCGGGCTACCATTACGGAGACCAATCCGCCGAGCATAATCACGATACCGACCGCGAGCAGGACCGCGGACCAAGTCGGCATCGAAATTTCAGTTTCCGAAAGCGTTGTCAAAGAGCCCTCCTACCCGCTTGCCTGCCCATTCGCCACCCGCGGCAACCCCGACGCTCGCAATAACGGCAGCCACGAAAGTCCCTTCCGGCCCGACGACCGAGCCTGCGGCGACCGTCGCCAGCCACGCCCCAAAAGCGCCACCGCCGGCACTGCCAGCAAGGCCGCCGAGTGTTTCACCGGGCTTCGCGCCGTGGTACATGTCGTTGAGAGCCATCACTCCGTCAATCATGGCGCCCGCTGTACCGAGACGTTTCCCGACCTTGAGGAGCACACCCGCATCGTCCGCGGTTAGAACATCGGGCACGTAGTGTCGACCGTTCGAGGCGCTGTCAGCAATAGCTTTAATTCCGGCGCCAGCGCCACCAAGAAGACCTGAATCCTGCTTCACCAATTCCGACCACGGTGTCCCGCTGGCCACCTCACTCACGGTTCGGGCTGCGCCCTCCGGTGACATGCCCTGGCCGACAAGCGCGTCCACCGCCTGCTTGACCGTCATTGAGCGTCCGAATTGCTCGCCGTCGTCGAGCTGTTGGGTCGCCTGGTCGGGGGTCATCGGCGGCAGGCCGTAAAGCCCTTGCTCGAGCTGCCGCTGCAGGTCGAGTCTGCCGCGGGCCCGCGTGCGGGCGTCCCCTCCAACAATGGGATCTTTCGGCAGCGGTCCGACGAAGTTGGCCATCCGGAAGTCGTCGAGGCGTTCACCGGCCAGTTGTCGGGCATCGGCATCGGCGGCCGGGTTGGTCGCAGTGGCAAAGTCGCGTAAACGTGCTGCGGCGTCGGCCTTTTCCTGGTTCATGGCGCCGCCGCCGTCGACCAGCGCCTCGTCCTTGGCGCGCTGGTTCGCGTCGTAATAGTCAGTCGACTCGCGGCCGCGTTGCTCCGGTCCGAGTTCGCCGTCACCATCGACATCCTCAATCGGTGCCGGGTCGTAGCCGTGCTCGGCGCGCAGATCGGTCAACGACGCCTCCAGCTTGGCGCCGTAATCGTCACGCAGAGCCTCGACCTGATGCAGCACACTGGATGTCGCCGAGATTGCGTTGTCCTCCAACGCCGAGGTGTCCTGATCGTGGGCCAGTGCCTGATCGATCAACGCATCGATGTAGTGCAACTGGGTGTTGAGATTGTGCACCTGCATACCGGAAAAGCGCTGCACCTCAGCAAGGTTCGCGGCGATAGTGGACAGGTCCGCCCCGATCGCGGGCAGCTGGTCGCGCTGCACCATCAACCGGGTGGTCGCACGTTGCACCTCAGCGCTGTCGTTGATCGGGTGTTCGCCGTTGTCCCGATTCCACGACGCCCGAAACCGGGCCTGGGCCTGTTCGAATTCCGCGTACGTCTCGGCGGTGCAGGCACCGGCGTTGTAGAAAGCGCGCCCCAAATCGGCGATGGCGCCGGGATCCCCGCTTTGCATCGTCTCGTCGACCTGCCACGGATCGCCACCGGCCTCACCGATGAGCGCCCCGATACTGATGTGAGTCAAGCTCGGGTATTCGCTCACAGCACCGAACGCAGGGCCTCGGCGTTGCGTTCCTCCATGTCGACGAACACCGACGCGGTCTTGTGCCCCTTGTCACCGAGCACCCCGAGGTGGCTTTCGTGCTCGCGAAGCCGCTGAATGTGGTTGCTGTGCGCCTCGGTGAGGGCACCGTGAAAGGACTCCGCTGCTGCGAAATCACCGAAGATGCTGGCGCCGACGCTGACCCGATTCAGCTGGTCAGCCCCCTCCATGGCAAACGATGCCGCGTTGTAGGACCGGTTTGCGCCCGAGCGCATCTCACCGACGTCGACCTGCACCGCACACCCCCTGGCATGTTAGCTGTTAGCTGTAGGGTACTACGTCACGTGAGCCGGTCAATTCAGTCGAATGGCCCAGGAATGCTGCCCTTAATGGTCGCGACGCCGAGCTCAAGACTTGGGGTCCCCGGCCGACTCGTCGTCGGGCTTGGTGTTGGGCAGCAGGATCCGTTTGGTGGCCACAGGCTTGCCGTCGACCTTCTTGGTGACCTGGGGAGTCGGCGGCGGTGTGGTGATGCGCCCCTGAACCGGCGCGCCGTTCTTCACTGTCGGCACGGACACGCGTTTGGTGTCGGGCTTGGCATCCTTCTCTGCCCCGCCGGCGCCGTGCATGGCGCCGGGCGGAATCATCGGCATGCCGCCCATGCCGCCGGAGGGAGCTGAGGTGGGCGCGGCCATCCGCGGTGGCGGCACCGCGGTGTTGGCCGCCGACGGCGACGTGCCCGCGGCCGGGACGGGCGGCGGGCCCAGCATCGCGGTCGGGGTGGTGCCGCCGATGCCGCCGCCCCCGCCGCCAGCGGATCCGCCACCACCGGCGCCGAATTCTCCTGGGGTTTCACCGAATTCGCCCAGTGGGTCAGTCAGGCTGGCCTTGTCGAGCGCTGCCGATTCGCCGCCACCCTTCATCATGCCCATGCCGGCCTGCATGGCCTGCTGCGCGCCCTGGGCGACCTGCTGAGGTATCTGAGCCAGGGGTTGCAGTGCGCCGCCCATCGCGCCCGCCAGGGCGCCGGCGATTTGGGACGCCATCTGGGGGAGCTGCTGGGCCATCTGGTCGGCTTGGCCTTGTCCGGCAACGCCTTTCATCTCCGCGCTGGCCTGCTCATCCTGGGCGGGGAACTTCGCGGCGGCTTCGGCGGTCTTGGAATCGCGCTTGGCGTGTTCTTCGATGCTTTCGCTGTTGTCCTTGGGGTCACCGAGATTGGCGGCCAGTCCCAACACCCGCAACAGCTGCTCGATGGGGGTCATACCGGCGACGAGCGGGTCGGAGCTGATGGGTGGTGGCGCCAGGTTCATGCCCTGGGCCGCGAGGTAGTCGCTCGCGTTTGCGTTGAGCTGTCCACCGCTCATGGGTGCACCTCTCCCTTCAGCGCCAGGCTCAGGGCCTGGAACCACGCAAAGTGATAATTGGCGGCCGTCTTTTCGTTCTTGATGAGCGCGTCGATGGTCGCCAGCAGCTGCCAGTTGCCGACCTTAGCGGCGTCGGAATGATCGGGGTAGTCACCCAGGACTTGGTGGGCGACGGTGGCGAGATGTTCGCGGAGCAGTTCGACTTCGGAGTCCAGATAGCCGGTGCCGGTTGAGGCGGCTTTGGCGAGCGTGTGGGCCAGGCGGGGCAGCCCGTCGCGCCATTTGGTGGCTTGGGCGAGCTCCCAGCCGAGTTCGTCGACGTCGTGGAGGTCGCGGGCACGGATGGACATCTGGGCGGGTTCGATGTCGTCGGCGGGCGGCAGGTATTGGCCCGGGGTGTAGGTGGCGGTCAGTGTGGTCTCACCGAGTAGGGCTTCGAGTGTCCGGGTGCGGGCGCGGGGGGCGAGCAACTTGATACCGGTGGGGATTTCGACGTGCGGCGGGATCCAGCCGCTGGCGAGGTCGGTGGTCAGGACGGTGGCGCCGTCCTCGCGTTCGCCGATGGCCCAACGTAGCTGCGGTTCTTGACGGGCCACAGCGTCGAGCAGGCGCTGCAGGCGCTGCTGGGCTTGGGTCTGCGCGGCGCTGGCTCCCGCCACGGCGCCGGCTCCGGTTGCGGCGACGGCACTTTCGGTGAGACCGTTGGGCGCTTGGGCGATCGGGCCGGGTGCTGTCGGTGTTTGGCGGACGACGGCAGGCTGGTTGAGCGGGCTGGCGTTCGACGGGTGCACGGGTGCCGATGCCGGGGCTGCGGCCGAGGGCATCGGGGCTGCAGGCGCGGTGGCTGCGGCCGGGCGAAGGTCTGCGCCGTAGGCGGGCAGCGGGCCTGCGGGTGCTGCGGGGGCGCTCGACGACATGACGGGCGCCTGGGCTGCAGGTGCGGCCATATAGGCCTGGGTGGTGTCGGCCGGGGGAGCGACGGGTGCCTGGGCTGTGTCGTATGTCGGTGTGGCGTGGGCATTTTCGAAGAGCGGCGCTCCGGCCGTTGGCGCAGTGTACGCCGGCGATGCGGCCATGCTCTCGGGATGGATTGGCGCCTGCGGCTGCATCGCGTGGGCGGCGCTGTTCGACAGCCCTTCGGCGCCGGACGACACCGGATTGCCCGCCTGCGCACCGGAATTGAAATTCTGCGCAAACCCTTCGGGGGAGAGGGGGTTTGCGGGGGCGGAGGGCGAGAAGGGTGTATTTGGTCCGGCGACGTTTGGCAAGCTTGAGCCGCCGGCAGTGGGACCGCCTATGCCACCGTTTCCGCCGCCCGTGACATTAGCCGGTAGCGGCGGTTGTCCAACCGTAGGTGAGGAGGTCACGGGGACTGGCGGACTGTTGCCGCCGTGCGTGTTTGCAGAGAAAGCGGGCTCTGGTGCTCCCTCGGTAATCGGACTGGGCGTTGGGGTCGTGTTGCTTCCGGACGTCGCTGCTGAGGGCAACGTGGTCGTCTGACTTGGGCTGGGGACAGGCTTAGACGGCGACGTTGCGGTCGATGTGTTTCCGCCGCCAACGAACTGGGATGCGCCCCCGGCGCTGTCCTGGCCGGTGCCTGCCTGCGTGGAACTGCTCGACGTATTGTCCATTGCTTTGCTTGGTGGGGGTGTCGAACCCGTTCCCTTGGTACCCAGCAAGGCGCTAACTTGCTCGCGAACAGATGCCTCACTTGGCGAACGAAATGCCTGGTCAAGGTCTACGCCGTGGCTCTTTGCAAATTGGTGCGCACTCTGACCTGATCCCTGGCTATCGAGGATCTGCTGGATATCGCTAAAGACGCGGTCGCTGCAGCCTGCCGCGCGGCTGTTGGCCTGCGTCTGTGCGTCCATAACAGCGTTGACAATTTTTCCCAGTTTGGTAGGGGCAGGGTCTTTGGACCGCTGGATGTCCTCAATCGCTGAGTTGCCCTGCTGCGCAATGTCGCTCAACTGTGTCCGAAGATATTGGGTTGATCGATGCGCTGCGTCGTATGAATCCCGGTTGACGGCATTCCTCTCCGAGACTGCTCTGGCCGATGTTTCGCCAGATTGGAAAGCATCTCGCGCGTCGTCTGCTGTCACCCCTTCTTGTTGTGCCAGCGGGCCGCTTCGGATTGCCTGCAAAACGTCTGCGTAACTGTCGAATTCGGTGCTAATTGATCCACGATTGCCTGCTGCCGCAGTGAGGGTTACAAGCGAATCTACTCCAGGCCATTGGTGACCTATGAGCAATTCTGACCATTCACCAGGAGGCAAATCACTCATTGCATGCCTGTTTTATCGCAACATCCGTGGAATCCATTTGTTTGAGGAAGGGAGCCAACTCCTCTTGTGATGCCTCCCCCAACTGATCAATAGCGATGTTCTGGTACGCAATAGCGGCCGTCCGTACTTGTTCCTGGAGATCATGCGGCGCCGCGGGATTCTCCGCGAGAGTCCGCAGTAGAAAACTGCTGCTCTCGCTGAGTGCCAGACGTATATTGACGGCTACGGCAATGATGGCTGTTGGATCGTCTCCTCCATTCTTCCGGCCTGTCGCCTGCACTGCGCGCGCGACTCGCGTGTATGCATCGCAAACTGACTTCTTCGCGTCCGCGACCTCCTGATCGCTGTACGTCTTGGCCGCGGGAGTCTCAGGCGTCGGAATCGGCCGGAACCAAGCACCGATAGCGACGGCAAATGCGATCACCGCAATGACGATCGCGATGATCGTCGGCACACGCGACGGGCCACCCGGAGGTGGCGACCCCTGCCACGGAGCTGGTCCTGCAGGCCCGGGTCCGTACGGCGCTTGTGACATGTCGAAATCGTATCCCTTGCGTTTGCCGGTGCGCTATTCACCAATAGCCCCAATACCCGCTCCGACCAGCCTTTACACGCAGTTCACGCCTACCCCTCACTGACGTCAAGTCACCCCAGCTGTCCCAAGATCGTTAGCTGGCCCAGACCCAACTGTGGCCCAACCTTGACTTGACCCGCACGAAGCGGGACAGACACCATGAATCGATGCGCCGAACCGTCGTTTCGCTCTGTGCTGCCTTCAGCGCAGCACTCCTGGCGCTGTCGTCAGCCCCGCCCAGCCATGCCGAAACCCCGTGGTTTCAGGCCAACGTCGGCGATGCCACCCAGGTCCTGTCCGTTGTCAGCACCGGCGGCGCCACCGCAAAGATGGACGTCTGGCAGCGCGGCGCCAGCGGCTGGCAGCCCGTCCTCGTCGGCGTCCCTACCCACGTCGGCGCCAACGGCATGGTCCCGCAATCCCACGACGGCGAATCGAAGACGCCGATGGGCATCTTCACCCTCGACTTCGCCTTCGGCACCAAGCCCAACCCGGGTGGTGGTCTTCAATACGTCCAGGTGACGCCGGACTACTGGTGGGACGGCGACATGAAGAGCTCGACCTACAACACCATGCAGGTCTGTAAGAAAGCCGACTGTGCCTTCGACACCAACCCGGCCAGCGGCACCGAGAACCTGTTCATCCCGCAATACGCCCACGCCATCGTCATGGGCGTCAACAAGGCCCGCGTCCCCGGCAACGGCGGCGCCTTCTTCGTCCACACCACCGACGGCGGTCCCACCGCCGGCTGCGTCTCGCTCGACGACGACACCTTGGTCAAGATCATGCGCTGGCTACAGCCCGGCGCTCTGATCGCCGTCGCCAAGTAATTCGCCGAGCGTGGGGGATGTCGTTGAATCCGCAGCGGATCTTCACCGACAAGCCACACGCTTGGCGGCGCACCACTAACCAGTAAAAGTGGCGACGGCCTTACCCGCGGTCGCCGTGAAGTTCAGGTTCTCCGTCGACTGCGTGATCTCGTAAGTGCGGTCGTAGCCGGTCTTGCTGATCTTCCAGCCGTCGGCTGTCTTGCGATAGCGGTCGCGGTAGAACCCCGCCCCCATCAACATGAAGTTGTACTCCGGCACGATCACCCGATCCTGCAGGTACCAGATGGCCTCAGCCTCGTCGCCGTCGACGGAGATCTCGGGATGCGTGACGCGGTGCTCGGTGAGCACACCGGCCGGCATCGACCTCTCCACGAAGTCCACCAGATCCTTGCGGTTGGTGAAGTGGTGCTCCTCGCCCAGCGAGGACCCGTAGTCACCGATGATGTCCTCGGTCAGGGTGTCGGCGAAGTCATCCCAATGCTTGGTGTCCAGCGCCCGCATGTAGCGGTACTTCACCTGTTTGATTGCTTCGATCGCGTCCGCATCAGCCATGCCGGTCATTGCAGCACACCGAATGTGTCGCCGGGGAGAGTTGTCCCGGTGACAATGGGCCCATGGCCGAACCGGACAAGCCCGACGCGACCGTCCAAAAGACCAACTTCATCGACGGCTTCCTGCGCTCCCCGTTCTCCGGCATCGCGCCCTGGATCCTCATGGCGATCATGTCCGGGCCGGGCCGCTTCGGGCAGGCCGCGGCCGCCGCGCTGACCTTGACCCTCATCGTGATGTGGGCCGGCAGCCGGCGCGGCATCAAGGTCCATTCCCTTGAAGTCTTCGGAGCGGTGGTATTCGCGGTCTTCGTCGGCTTGGGCATCTTCGGCTCCCCGACGCTGATCAGCACGCTTGAACTGTGGGCCGGCGAGATCACCAACGGCGCACTGGCCGCCTACGCACTGGCCACCCTCGTGATCCGTAAGCCCTTCACCATCTCCTACGCCCGCGACACCGTTGACCCCGAGCACTGGAACAGCCCGCTGTTCGTCCGCGTGAACTACATCCTGACCGCGGTGTGGGCCGGTGCGTTCCTAATCAACACCCTCGTCGGCTCATTCGGCGACGCAGTGTTGCACGACGGCGACAACTTCTGGACGGGGTGGATCGTGCAGCTGGCCGTCACGCTGGTCGCTGTCGCCGTCACCGAGTTCTATCCCGATTACGCGCGGGCGAAGTTCCTGGCCGCCACCGGTGAATCATCAGACGGTCCACCATCATTCGGCAAGCTGCTGGACTGGGCTCCTGGCTTCGTCATCGGCATCGGGATCGCCGGTTGGGTCAGCGATTCGTTCTCAGCTGGTGTCGGTATCGCATTGATCGTCGTCGGCATCATCGCCGGGGCGGTCATGCGAAAGCTGTTCCCCGAGGAGAAAGAGGAAACGACATGACCAAGCTCGCGGTCATCTACTACTCGGCCACCGGCCACGGCACCGCGATGGCCAAAAGGGTCGTCGCAGCCGCAGAATCAGCAGGAGCCGACGTGCGTCTTCGGCACATCGCCGAGACCCGCGACCCGGAGTCCTTCGCTCAGAATCCTGCCTGGACCGCCAACTACGACGCGACAAAGGACAAACCCGCTGCCACCGGCGACGACATCGTCTGGGCCGACGCCGTCATCTTCGGCACACCCACCCGATTCGGTTCGCCCGCATCGCAATTCCGCACGTTCATCGACTCGCTGGGCGGTCTATGGGCGCAGGGCAAGCTCGCTGACAAGGTCTACGCCGCGTTCACGTCCTCGCAGACGGCCCACGGCGGTCAAGAGACAACCCTGCTTGCGCTGTACATCACGCTGATGCACTTCGGTGGGATACTCGTGCCGCCGGGTTACACCGACCCGATCAAGTTCAGCGACGGCAACCCCTATGGGGTCAGCCACATCACCGGTCCAGAGAACAAGAACGAAATCGATGAGGCCACTACGGCTGCGCTCGACCACTTGGCACACCGAGTGGTCACAATCGCCGGGCGGCTCAGCGTCAGCTGATCAGCGATCCGCGTCTTCGTAGCGCTGGGCGATGGCAACAAGCTCCTCGCGCACCGTTGACGGCGGCATTGCATTGATGCGTGCGTACAGACGACGACGGGTCATGGCCCGCTTCATATCGTTGCGAAACTGCGCAATCGACATTCTTCTCAACTCCTTGATGGCCCCCGGTTCCACAGGGGCATATTTGCTATCGACGTCCATCAGTCAGGGATCGCCTGCCTGAAGGAACCTCTTGATCGTTGTTGTTAATTTCATGTAAATCAACTTTGGACGTGTGAGATTGCCTACAGCGCAACGTTTTCCCAGCTCGGATGTCGAGCGAAGTGTGATCGCCGACACCCCACACCATCGGGTGTGACAGGGTTCGCCGGCTGTGCGGGGGTTATCCCCGCAGGTACTTGGTGACCATATCGACCAGTAGCTCACGTTCCCGTTGCCACTCGAAGTGCGAGTCGACGATCATCTCGACCAGGACCATGCCGCGCAGCGACGACCAAATGACCTCCGCCACAACGGGATCGTCGGAGATCAGGCGGCCCAATTGGTTGATCGCTGAATTGATTTCCAGGAGATGCCGTTTCGCGCTGTCGCCGTGCGTGCCGCGGGTGGCCCGCAGAATTTCGAAGGCCGCCAATGAGGTCGGGCTGCTGTAACAGCGGAACGCGGTATCGACGACGACTTCGATTCGTTCCCGCAACCCCAGGTCGGCGACGTCGGCCTCACCGAGGCTCTTGAGCAATCCGGCCACACCCTCGTCGACCACCGCCATCAGCAGACCGTTGCGGTCGCCGAAGTGGTACTGGATCACCCCCCAGGTGACCCCCGCGCGCTCGGCGACATGTTTGGCGGTCGCGGCCGGAAACCCTTCCTCGACCACGCAGCGGACCGTCTCGTCGATGATCAGCGCCCGGGTGTCATCGCCCCGTTTGCGCGGTGCCTGGGTTTGTCGAGTGGGAGCAGTACCGGGCGCCTTCACATCGTTGACTTTATAACATTGACCCGACTATGTTTCGCGTATGAGCCAGCCCCTCAGCCGATACGCCCAGTTGTCCCGGGCAGAACTAGCCACTCTCGTGCCCGAACTCTTGCTGATCGGCCAGCTGATCGACCGTTCCGGCATGGCCTGGTGCATTCAGTCGTTCGGTCGGCCCGAGATGCTCCAGATCGCCATCGAGGAGTGGGCCGGATCCAGCCCGCTCTACACCAAGCGCATGCAGAAGGCCCTGAAGTACGAGGGCACCGACATCATCACCATCTTCAAGGGTCTGCAGCTCGACATCGGCGCCCCGCCGCAGTTCATGGACTTCCGCTACACCGTGCACGACCGCTGGCATGGTGAGTTCCACCTCGACCACTGCGGTGCCCTGCTCGACGTCGAGCCGATGGGCCCTGACTACGTCAAGGGCATGTGTCACGACATCGAGGACCCCACCTTCGACGCCACCGCCGTGGCCACCAACGCCAGGGCTCAGGTGCGCCCCATTCACCGGCCGCCGCGCACCCCCGCCGACCGCACGCCGCACTGTGCGTGGACCGTCATCATCGACGAGTCCTACCCCGAGGTGAGCAGCATCCCGGCGCTGGACATCGTGGCCAAAACCAACGCTGCCAACTGGAAACTCGCGCCCATCGATCCGAACGATGAAGGCCAGCCGGACTATTCGGCTGCACTCCTGTCCGACGTCGATTTCGGGGCGTTCTCACACTCCGCTCTGGTGCGCATCGCCGACGAAGTGGTGCTGCAGATGCACCTGCTCAACCTGTCGTTCGGTGTCGCGGTGCGGGCGCGGGCCGGCGACAACGCCGAGCTGGCCACCCAGATCTGCACCAAGCAGCTCACCGGTATCGCCGGGGTGGCAGCGGAGCGGATCCAGCGAGCTATGAAGCTGCCCAACGACTTCGATGGACTGGCCAAGGTTCTCGAACTGCACCCGCTGTTCAATCCCGTCGGCTACGTCGTCGCCGACGTCGAAGGCGGCCGGCTGCATGTGCACCCGTCGCCGTCGCACGACGACGCATCCTGGGTGTCGCTGTGCTCCCCGGCATCCCCAGGGCCGTTGCAGGCCATCGCTACTGCCATCGACCCACATATCGCGGTGCGGATCTCCGGAACCAGCGACGACTGGACCGCCGAGTTCGAGAAGACCGAAACGGCGGCGAAGGAATCTCCCGAGGTGGAGGTCACCAGGTTCAGCCAAGGCGTCACATTCCAGTTCGAAGAGCGGCTGTCCCTGCCACTGACGGTGGTGTAGCCGATGGTCTACCGCGTCGTGCAATGGGGCACCGGGGCGGTGGGCGTCGAAGCCATCCGCGGCATCCTCGGCCATCCGGACCTGGAATTGGTTGGGGTCAAGGCCTATTCCGGGGGTAAGGCCGGGACCGACGCCGGGGTCCTGGCCGGGGGTGAACCGATCGGTGTTACCGCCGCCATCGACGTCGACACCACCGATATCGACGCCGTCGTCTACGCCCCGCGCCACCCGTCGGTCGACGAAGCCGCCGACATCCTGGCGTCCGGCGCCAACCTGATCACCACCGCGTTCGCGTTCTACCCCGCCCGGATGGCAGCACCCGACCGAGACCGACTGAAGCAGGCTTGCATCGACGGCAACAGCTCCCTGCACGGAACCGGACTGAACCCGGGAAACCTCGGGGTCGTCGTCCCGCTGGCACTGACCGGAATGTCACGCACCATCGACCACGTCAAGGTGCAGGAGCGCGCCGATTGGTCGGTCTACGACAGCGTGGAGATCACCTTCGACCAGATGCATTTCGGCAGCCCACTCGCCGACGTCGATGCCCAGACCGCCGGGTTGCGGTTCACCAGTCAGCTTTTCCAGGAACAGGTTTGGCTACTGGGAGACGCTCTAGGCCTCGGCGTCGACGAGGTCACCACCGACCTCGAGGTGATTCCGGCCAGTGTCGATCGCGACGTGTGCGGCCGAACCCTGCCCGCCGGTACGGTCGCCGGTCAACACTGGACGTGGACCGGGCTGCGTGCCGGCGTGCCAGTCGTGGAGGTCGAAACCCTCTGGACCGTAGGCGAACCGCAACCCAAGCACTGGCCGACGCCCCAGCATGGCTGGACCGTGACCATCGAGGGCACGCCGTCGATGCGGGCACATCTGATGACACTGGCCAGTTTTCGCCGAGACGTTCCTTTGGCTGAGCACGTCCGCTCAGCCAGCGTGGCGACCGCGATGCAGGCTGTGAACGCCACTGTTGCGGTGTGCAACGCCGGTGCCGGCTTTGTCACTATGGCCGACCTGCCGCTGAGTCTTTACCGCCGCTGAGACGGACTGTTTCGCTGCCGCCGGTTTCGACGCCGCTGAAACCGGTTGTCCGGCTGCGGCTCTGATGTTGGTGATCGCGGTGTTGATCGCTGTGGTCACCTGGGTACGGGCCGTATTGAGCGTGGTGCGGGCTGAGTCCATCCCCGCCATGACCGCCGCGCGGACATCATGGGTGCTCGCCAAGGTGGTTGCGGTGGCGTTGGCGGACTGCACGACGCCCAACAGAACTGTCTCGAACGCCTGGAATGCCACGGCGGACGTGACGTTGATCGCCTCGACCGCGGCGACCTGCAGGAGACCATGCGCCCCAACCGGAACCGTCGGCATCCCTGGCGGCTGGTTGAGCGCCTGCAGGATGGTGTCGCGTCCCGCACCGGGAGTCGTCTGACCAGAGAGCACGTTCATCAGCTGTACGACGGCAACCTCGAGGGTGTTCTGCGCCTTGGGCAGCACCAGATTCAGATCGTTGCCGATGATGCCTTCAGCGGCCGCGTCGGCCGGGATCGTCACTGCTGAGGCCGCTGCGCCGAGCGACCCCGCGAGATTGCGGCTCTGCAGCAAGCTTTGGAGGAACACGGCAGGCGCCTCGGCCACGCCGATCGGAACTGTGACCGCGCCTTGCACGATGAATGGGCAGATCAGGCTGCAGAAGGTCAGCTGGTTACGTAGGAATGCCGCGGGTATCGCTCCGATCGGAGCGGCCGCCAATTCGATGTCGGGTGCGGTGAGGGTCGCGATGCGGGCTTCGAACGGCGGCGCCAGTGGAGCAATTGAGAGCGCCACAATCGCGGTGGCTGCTGAGCTGCTGAGGAAACGGGTTCGCACGGAAGCAGACATGATGGGGACACGGTTTCGCTGGCCGCGAAGTTCAACTGGTCGACTCCGACAGCTAACTGCGCGCACACTGGCAGCTATGGAGAACAACGGACCGTTCGGGTTCGATCCCGACGACATCGATCGGGTGGTACGGGAGGCCAGTGAAGGCCTTCGCGACGCCTTTGGCCGATTCCTGAACCAATCAGGAGAGAACGCCGGATTCGGCGTGCTGTTTGACGAGTTCACCCGCCGGACGCGGCCCCGGTCGCAGCCGGAGACCGCGGGGGAGGCCGGCGACGGGGTGTGGGCCATCTACATCACCGATGCCGACGGCAAGGCGCACGTCGAGCAGGTCTACCAGGGTGAACTCGACGCGCTGCGCGCCAACAAACACAACACCGACACCAACCGCAGCGTGCGGTTCCTGCCGTACGGCATCGACGTCAGCGTCCTCGACGCGCCTGCCAACGCCGACGACGAGTCCGAATAGCTACGTCGTGAGGACCATGCGGTAGCGCGCCCGGCCCTCGTCCATCGCGGCGTAGGCCTCGGCGGCCTCGGCCAGCGGCAGCTCCTGGACGCGGGCCCGCACCCCGGTCTGCAGCGCGAAGTGCAGGGTGTCCTCCACATCGGCAGAGGTGCCCGACGGGTGACCGACCACGCTGTAGTTGGCGAAGAGTAGGTCGCCGGGGGTGATCGGCAGCGGATCGAACGTGGCTCCGACGAGCACCAGCTCGCCTTGCGGTGCCAGCCCCCCGAGGGTGGCCGCCATCGCCGCCGAGTTGGCCGCTGTGGCCAGCACTGCCTGGGCACCGCCGAGCGCCTGCAGCGCTTCGGCGACGTTGTTGGCCGTCGAGTCGATGTAATGGTGGGCGCCGAGCTCTTTGGCGTCGTTGGCCTTGCCCGCCCCGCGGGCGATCGCGATGGTCTCGAAACCCATGGCGCGCGCCCACTGGATGCCCAGATGCCCGAGGCCGCCGATACCCAGGACAGCCACACGGTCACCGGCGACTGCCTTGGTATGGCGCAGCGCGTTGTAGGTCGTCACCCCCGCGCAGCCCATCGGTGCAGCTTCGGCGAACGACAACCCGTCGGGGATGCGGGCCAGCGCGGTGCGCGGCACGATCACCGACTCCGCGTAACCGCCCGGGTAGTTCCAGCTCGGAACCTCCAGGTTCACGCATTGCATGAACTGGCCTTTGCGACAGGGCAGACATTTGTTGCAATTGCCGCCGAACCAGCCCACCGCCACCCGGTCACCGACGGCGAATCCGTCCACACCCGAACCCAATTCAGCGATCGTGCCGGCGATCTCATGTCCGGGGGTGAGGGGCCACGTGAGGTTGGGGAAGGCGCCGGTGACGAAGGCGTGGTCGGTGCCGCACACCCCGCACGCGTTGACGGCGATGCGCACGTGATCTGCTGGCGGCGATGTGGTTTCCACCTCCGTCAGCTCCAGCGGCGCCCCGGCTGATTTCACGTGTACTGCGCGGTGTGTGGCCATCGCTCTCCTCGGTTGAGCTGGGTCTGATGAGCTTAACTCAGATCATTGGCGAGATAATCCTCAATCGAGAATGCGCCGCGCGACGTTGGTGCTCACGAGGTCGAGCAACTCGTCGGCCCGGCCGGCCAGGATGGTACGGATCGCCCAGAGCGTGAAGCCCTTGGCCTGCTCGGCGGATATCGCTGGTGGAATGGACAATTCCTGGCGCGCGACAACGACATCGACGAGTGCCGGCCCGTCGTAAGCCAGCGCGTCGGCTACCGCCTGCTCCAGATCGGCGGGGTGTTCGACCCGGCGGCCGAACAGTCCGATCGCCTGCGCGACAGCACCGAAGTCCGGGTTCTTCAATTCGGTGCCGAAGTTGACCACCCCGGCCGCCTTCATCTCGAGCTCGACGAAGTTCAGCGACGAGTTGTTGAAGACGATCACCTTCACCGGCAGTCTGTTCTGCACGAGCGTGAGCAATTCCCCGAACAGCATCGTCAGCCCGCCATCGCCGGCCAGGGCGATCACCTGCCGTCCGGGGTAAGCGGTCTGTGCGCCGATCGCATGCGGCAGTGCGCAGGCCATCGTCCCGTGCGTGAAGGATCCGCTGATCCGGCGCCTGCCGTTCATCGTCAGATACCGCGCCGTCCAGATGGTCGGTGAGCCGACGTCGAAGGTGAAGACCGCGTCGTTGCTGGCGAGCCGATTTACCACTCCAGCAACATATTCCGGCCGAATCGGGGTGTGGTCGCGGTCGTTGACGGCCAGCGCGTCCAGCGACTTGCGGGTGCGTCGGTAGTGGTTGAGTGACTTGTCCAGATGCGTCCGGTCCACCTTGCGGGACAACAGCGGCAGCAGCGCGTCGATGGTGTCCTTGACCGAACCGACCAAGCCCAGATCGATATTGGTGCGGCGTCCGAGGTGACTGCCCCGGATATCGACCTGGATGACCTGTGCGTCGTCGGGATAGAACTGTGAGTACGGGAAATCGGTGCCCAGCATCAGCAGGACATCGGCCTCCTTGATCGCCTTGTACCCGGAGGCAAAACCCAGCAGTCCCGTCATGCCGACGTCAAACTGGTTGTCGTATTCGATGTGCTCCTTGCCCCGGAAGGAGTGCACGATAGGGGAATTCAGCGTTTCGGCGAGTCGGATCAACTCGGCGTGCGCACCGGCGGTTCCCGCGCCGCCAAGGATGGTCACCCGCGATCCCGCGTTGAGAATGTCCGCCGCGCGCCGCAGCGAGTTGTCGTCGGGCCGCAGTATCGAGCGGGTCGGCAGCACCGGGCCGGAGTTCCAGGCGCGATCGGGCACCTTGGCCAGGAACACCTCGCCCGGAATCACCAGTACCGCAACGCCGTTCTCCTCGATCGCGGTGCGCATCGCGATCTCGACAAGGCGCGGGGCCATCTCCGGCGTGCTGATCAACTCGCAGTACACGCTGCACTCGCGGAACAACTCCTGCGGATGCGTCTCCTGAAAATAGCCGGTGCCAACCTCGTTCAACGGAATGTGGGCGGCGATGGCCAGCACCGGCACGCGAGTGCGTTGAGCCTCGTAGAGGCCGTTGATCAGATGGGTGTTGCCAGGCCCGCAGCTGCCGGCGCAGACCGCCAACCGGCCGGTCAGCGCGGCGTCAGCGGTCGCCGCGAAGGCCGCTGTTTCCTCGTGGCGCACGTGTTCCCACGTAACGCCTTCGGAACGCCGGATCGCATCGGTGAAGCCGTTGAGACTGTCGCCGGGTAGCCCGTACACACGGCTGATACCACTGGACTGCAACGCCGCAAGGATGTGCTGTGCGACGGTCGGCATCGTCAGATCTCGGCGGCGGTCAACTCGGCTTCAGAGCGCCGGCGATCGGCGGCGAAGCACAGCAGGCTGGCGAGAAAAGCGACGACGGTGACGGCGGCCGCCGCTGCCGACGCACCGGGACCGGTGGACCCCAACGTGCTCAGGAAGAGCGCGAACGCCACGATCGCGGCGAGGTTCAGCACGAGTCCCAGAGTACGGACAACCTCTCCCGTAGCGCTATCCCCACCGTTCATCGATTCCCCCACATGTCGAGTTGTGCTGGCTTGGTATCCCCACCGGGCGGCATGTCGAAACGTATTACCTGCTACCTGGAACAGCCCGTTGGGGGCCAGCTCCAATGACCCTGACAGCAACCCGGCGGATAACTGGAGTTAGCACGCAGTTCACGTCGGCGAAGGAGTCGATCATGAGGAAATCCGCCATCGTTGTGACCCTTGCCGGAGCTCTGGCACTGGACCTGGGTTCGGCAGGCATTGCCGAAGCCGCCGACACGGCACCGGCTTGTCCGACGGCCTATCAATGTCTCCAAAACGGCCCGGACCCCCAGGTGCCCTACGGCACCGACCCGTCCGTTCCCTACGGCGTCGGCAACTGGAACAACCCCGTCCCGTTCGGCCACGGGTCTAGCTCATACACGGGCGGCGCCGTCTAAGCGCTCTCGCCGCTCAGAACCGAGGATGGTGACACGCCGCAAAATGGCCTGGCTCCAGCTCGGCCAGTTGCGGCTCCTCGGTGCGGCAGATGTCGGTGGCGAAGACGCAACGCGTGTGGAACCGGCAGGCCGGCGGCGGGTCGATCGGGCTCGGCACATCTCCCTCGAGGGTGATGCGTTCCCGGGCAAAGTTCTTGCGCGGGTCCGGTATCGGCACCGCTGAGAGCAACGCATTGCTGTACGGGTGTAGTGGGTGCCCGTATAGCGCGTCGGCGGGGGAGTGCTCAACGATCTTGCCCAGGTACATCACGGCCACCCGGTCGGACACGTGGCGGACGACACCGAGATCGTGCGCGACGAACAGGTAGGACAGGCTGAATTCGTTCTGTAGGTCCTCGAGAAGATTGACGATCTGTGCCTGAACGGACACGTCGAGCGCCGACACGGGCTCATCGGCGATGATCAGCTTCGGCTGCAGGGCCAGCGCCCTGGCGATCCCGATCCGCTGGCGTTGGCCGCCGGAGAACTCATGGGGATAGCGATTGTAGTGTTCGGCCTGCAGTCCCACCCGGTCGAGGAGATCCTGCACCCGCCGCCTGAGCTCCGCGCCACTGGCCAACCCATGCAGCTCGAGCGGGTCACCGATGATCTGACCCACCCGCTTACGGGGATTCAGTGAGGCGTACGGGTCCTGGAAAACCATTTGCATCTCGCGGCGGAGTGGTCGCAGTCCGCGCCGGGATCGGCCCACGAGCTCCTGGCCGCCGAACCGGACCGATCCCGACGTGGGCGTCACCAACTGCAGGATCGCCCGGCAGAGCGTGGATTTGCCGCAGCCGGATTCGCCGACCAATCCCAGCGTTTCGCCCTCGTGCAGGGTGAAACTGACGCCGTCGACGGCCCGCACCCGGGCCACTTCGCGATCCACGACGACGCCGGACTTGATGGGAAAATGCTTGACGAGGTCGGTAACCTCAAGCAGCGGATCGCCCTTCACCGGTTGGCCTCTTTCTCGGCCGGCGACAGCCAGCAGCGGTCCAGGTGGCCGGGGATGTCCAGTTTGGACTCCAGAGTCGGTGGCTGCGTGCACTTTTCGAAGGCGTACTTGCACCGAGGCGCGAATCGGCATCCGGTCGGCGGGTTCAGCAATGACGGTGGTGCGCCGACGATCTGGGTCAACCTGTCCGGCCGGGCTTCGTCGAGGCGGGCAATGGAGCCGAGCAGACCCCAGGTGTAGGGATGCTGCGGGTTGTAGAAGAGTTCGTCGAGCGTCGCGTCCTCGACGATCTGGCCCGCGTACATGACTACCACCCGGTCGGCCAGTTCGGCGACGACGCCGAGGTCGTGCGTGATCAGCACGACGGACAGATCGCGGTCGCGGTTCAACGTGTCCAGCAGGCGCAGGATCTGGGCCTGAATGGTGACATCGAGCGCGGTGGTGGGTTCGTCTGCGATCAGCACCTCGGGTTCCAGCGCCAGCGCCATCGCGATCATCACTCGCTGACGCATGCCGCCGGAGAATTCGTGCGGGTAGTCGCGCACCCGGCGCTCCGGGTTGGGAATACCCACCGAGCGCAGCAATTCGACTGCGCTGGAGAGGGCTTCGGATTTGGAGACGTCACGATGAGCACGAATCATCTCGACGATCTGATCGCCGACGCGGTACACCGGGTTCAGTGAGGTCATCGGATCCTGGAACACCATCGCGATGTGTTCGCCACGCACACTGCGCAATTCGTGATCGGACAGCTCGGTGAGCTCGCGACCGCCGAAGTTCACCGATCCGGCGATCCTGGTGTTGGGTGCCCGCGTGAGCCCGATCAGCGTCTGCGCCGTCACGCTCTTGCCGCTGCCCGACTCCCCGACGACGGCGACGACCTCGCCGGGCGCGACCTCGAACGACACCCCGTCGACCGCGCGCACCACACCGTCTTCGGTGGCGAAGCTGACTTGCAGATCGGTGACAGTCAGGATGGGTGTCATGCGGGGGCGGCCTCTCCCAGGCGGATCCGCGGGTCCAGGACGGCGTAGAGGATGTCGACGATGGTGTTGAACAGCACGATGAAGAACGCGCCGAACATCGTCACCGCCATCAGCGGGGGCAAATCCAGCTTGCCGATGGCCTGGCCGGCGTAGAGCCCGACCCCGTTGAGGTTGAACACCGTCTCGGTGAGGATGGCCCCGCCGCCGACTACCGCGCCGAAGTCCAAGCCGAACAGCGTGACGATGGGAATCATCGAATTGCGCAGCACGTGGCGGATGCGCACCTGCCGCTCGCTGATCCCCTTGGCGCGGGCTGTGCGCACGTAGTCCTCGTTCATCGCGTCGAGCATGTTCGATCGCAACACGCGGCTGTAGAACCCGACGTAGAGCACGGCCAACGTGATCCACGGCAAGATCAGGTGATAGAGCCAGTCCAGCGGGTCCTCGGTCAGCGGCACGTAACTCCCGGTCGGGAACAGCTGCACTTTGAAGCTCAAGAAATACAACAAGATTGCGGCCAACCAGAAGACAGGCATCGAAATGCCGACCAATGACAGGATGGTGAGCGCCCGGTCGGTGAATCGGCCGGCATGTACCGCGCTGAGGTAGCCGAACCAGATGGCAAGCGCCATCCACAGCACGGCCGCACCGATCGTGAGCGACAATGTCGCGGGCAGGCCGTTCCAGATCTGTTGTGCCACATTCTGATTGCTGGCGTACGAGGTGAGCTCGCCGGTGAATATCTGCTTCATCATGGTCAGGTACTGCACGGGCAGGGGCTGGTCGAGACCGAGATCGGCGCTGACGCGCGCAATCAGAGCGGGGTTGGCGTTCTTGCCTGCGATGCGGGCCGCCGGGTCGGAATTGGGGATCACGTTGAAGATCAAGAACACGATCACCGATATGGCGAACAGCACGGCGATCATGCCGATCAGCCGGCGCGCGACGAAGCGGGCCATGGGTTAGTGCTCCAGCCGGATCTTGGCCCGCGGGTCCAACGCGTCGCGCAGGCCATCACCGAATACGTTGAGCGATAGCACAGTCAGCACGATCATCAGGCCCGGAACGATCGTCAGATGGGGTGCCGTGTAGATGGTTTGGTACCCGTCGGCGATCATCGTGCCCCACGATGCGTTGGGTGGGCGCACCCCGGCGCCGAGGAAGGACAGCGCCGATTCAAGCAGCATGTTGTTGGCGATGTTGAGGGTGAAGAAGACGATTATCGTCGAAACGATGTTCGGCAACAGTTCGGACACCATGATCCGGACGGGGCCTTTGCCCTGGGCCACAGCAGCTTCGACGAACTCCTTCTCGCGCAACGCCAGGATCTCGCCACGAATCGGTCTGGCCATGTAGGGCACATAGACAAGGCCGATGATGAGAATTGGAATCCAGAGTGAGTCGCCGGCGATCTGCAGTCCACCGATCTTCAGGCCGCCCAGCGCGAGGGTGGTGCCCAGTGCGATGCCGAGAAGGAGCACAGGAAACGCCCACACCACGTCGAGGATGCGGGAGAGCACCGAGTCGATCCACCCGCGGTAGTAGCCGGCGAGCATGCCGACGATCACCGCAAGCATCGTCGTGATGACCGCGGCGAGCACGCCCACGTAGATCGAGGTCCGGCCGCCGTACATCAGGCGCACCATCACGTCGCGGCCGTTTTGGTCCGCACCGAGCAGGTAGCGACCGCGAAGCCCTGGGCCCAACGGTGTTCCGTCGGTGGAGACGATGTTGGTCGGCTGCCCATCGATCAGGATCTTGTCGGTGATGTGGTTCTGGTTCGGCCCGGTATGTGCGACGTGGTCGGCCCACAGTGGGGCCGCCAGGCAGAACACGACGATCACCAGGAACAGCACGCCAAATGCCAGAGCTACCTTGTTGCGCCGCAGCCGGATCCACGCCAGGTACCAGGGACTACGGCCCCGCACGGCGGTGGACATCGCCATTACTTGAGCGCGAACGAGGTGTAGTCCTGGTTGAACAACAGATGGTGATAGGACTTGTCGAAGTCCATGCGCTCGGAGAGGAAGGTGGTGTATTCCTCGTTGCCGTACGGCGCCCAAACCGCCTGCTCCATGTAGGCCTTGTCCAGCGCACCATACTGCTTCTTCACATCGTCGGTGAGCTGCTTGGTGAGCAGGTCGTTCTGCTTGGCGTCAAGGTCTGGAAGGTTGACTTGCGAGAAGTTGTTGCTGTTCGTTGGCAGGATGTTCGCGCCATTGAGCAGCGGCCGGAAGAAGTCGTCGGGGTGCGGGAAGTCCTGGAACCAGTCGGCGAAGCCGGTGTCCAGATCCGGTGTCGAAGTGTTGCCGATCGTCGTGAAGTAGACATCCCCGGCGATGACTTTGAGCTGGGCGTTGAAGCCTAGCTGCGTCAGCAGGTCGTGGTAGTACTCGCCGATGCGCTTGCGGTCCGGCTCGTCGTCGGTCCAGACGGTGATGTCCTTGTCTGCCGGATTCGCCTCGGTAAGAAGCTGTTTGGCCTTGTCAAGGTCCGGCCCCGGATAGAGCTTGTATTCCTCGTAGCCGGGCATGCCGGGCGGAAGGATCTGCTGGGTCGCATGCAGCCGCCCACCGAACACCCGGTTGAGGGCTTCGGGGTCGATGGCGTAGTTGATGGCTTGGCGGACTTTGAGGTCGTTGAACGGTGCCTTCTGCGTGTTCATCCAGAAGTAGTAGGTGTTGATCGAATTCTCAAGGCGAAACCTGCTGCTGTACTTGGCCTTTACCTCAGGAAGGCGGTCTGCGTCGGGGGGATCGGTCATGAAGTCGATCTGGTTCTGTTCGACGCCGGTGACCTGGGAGGAGTTGTTCTTGTTCTGGGTGACCGTGATCTTGTCGACCTGGGCGTCAGCGACCTCGCTGGCGCCGGCGTCCTTGACGGTCTTGAACTGCGGGTTGCGTTCCATCGTCAGGGTATTCGGCGCGTCAACTTTGGTGATCACGAACGGGCCGCTGGACGGCGGCGGATTGTTGGTGACGTCCTTGTCCAGGGTTGTGGTCGGCGGCACCGGGGCCGCGAACATCAGCGCGAGCACGCTGTTGAACGTCCCGTTGGGTTTGTCCAGTTGGATCGTAATGTCGCCGGTGTTGTCGTCGGCCGTGATGCCGCTGATGGTGTCGGACTTGCCGTCAGCGAAATCTGTTGCACCGACGATACCTTCGTAGAAGACGGAACCACCCGAGTTGGCCTTGAACAGGCGCTTGATGGCGTAGGTGAAGTCCGAGGCTTTGATCGGGGTGCCGTCGGAGTATTTCATGTTCGGTCGCAGCGTCAGCTTGTAGGTCTTGCCGTCGGGCGAGATCTGCGGCATGTCTTTGGCCAGTCCGGGAACGATATCGGTACCGCCGTCACCCTTTTGGTGCTTATAGGTCAGCAGTGGGGTGTAGACATTCCAGAGAACTTCCCAGCCTTCGAGGGTGTAGGACAGCTGAGGGTCGACGTAATCCGGGAACGACGTCATCGAGACGTTGATGTCACCGCCCGTGCTGCCGCCACCACCACTCTTGCTGCCACAGGAGGAGACACCGAAAGCGGCCACCGCCGCGACACTTCCAATGGCGATAACGCTGCGCACCTTCATATCGCTCCCTTGATTCGACAACCGATCGGACAGAGTTGGGCGTCAGGTCACTCTGCCGCAACTCTTCGATCTTGGGGGCAGAACGGCGCGTCCGCATCCGGGGGAGGAATCACGCTTCAGCCGGTGTGCCCGAGTCGCAACAGAACAGGCCGTTGCTGAAGTATGAGCGGAGGTGCGCGATATCAGGTGTCTAGCACCGACATTGCGAGACAGGCAGACCGCAGTCGCTAGTTGTCAAGCCGCACTAGCGATTTGCGGGCCAGGCTAGGAGCACATCCAAAACTAGACGGTCGTCAGACCCGAGTGGCCCGGAACGTGTACGTAGCCGTGCGGATCAGCCTCGTCCCACACCGCGGCGTAGATCTCGACCTTGAGTGCTTGCGCCGCTTCTTCCACGTTCCACAGGTCGGCGAGCTGGTCGTAGCCGTAGTACAGAATCGACAGGGGGGTGGTGGCCAGCAGCACGTTGTTGATCGCCGTCTGCGCGGTGTCCTGATGGCCGAGCGCGGCCTGGTAGAGAGCGGGCAGAAGCTCAGCGATCGGGACCGCGGCGCTCAGACTAGGGACCATCTGCGAGATCCGCCAGCTGGCCTCGTAGAGCTCGCGTACGACGGGCTGCACCTCAGCGGGAAATATTGCGACCAAGCCCTTTTCGGTGTTCCACACCGCAGTGGGCATCCCGTACGGCTTGGGATCGTCGGCCCGGAACGGATCGGGCGTCTCAGGCAGGTCGATGGTCGGCGGGACATCGCTGGCCGACGGTTTCACCGCCGCGGCCAGTGTGGTGGTGGCCGCTGCTTCTGGAGTTACTTGGTCCGGCGGCGGGGTCGACGTCGACAGCGGCAGCCCGGCCTCGCCGCGGATGTGCAGCAACGCAAACGGATCGAACAGGTTCCACAACGAGGAGATGAACCAAGTCTGCAGCTGCAGGGCGGGCGCTTCCAGGTTGAGGACGTCGGCGATCTCGTTGTAGCCGTAGTACAGCACCGCGACCGGATTGATCGTGACGATGAGATTGTTGATGACGCGCTGGGCGGCCGCCTTGTCGCCTGCGAACGCGTTGGGCAGGTCGGTGATGATGTTCGTGAATGGGACGATGATGTTGACCCACGGAATCATCTGGGTGAGGCGGTAGCCGAACTCGAATCCCTCACGGGCGACAGCCTTTACGGGGTTCGGGAAGATGGCCATGAAGGACTCTTCGAGAGTCCAGATCGGGCCGGGCATGTCCTGCGGCGCCGGCTCCGGCGGCATCCACCGGAACGGGTTCCAGAACGCCGTCGCGGGATTGACGGTGGCGGCGGCGGTCGCCGCGGCGGTCGTGCCGGCCGTGGTGGACGGGGTGGCTGCGGCCGGCCTTGGCGCCGCGTGGCCGGTGAACAGACCCTGCAGCTTCTCGACCTGGGCGGCCTCGAACTCGACCGGGGTGACCTTGGCGCTCGTCGCTGTCGCTGCGGCGGACTTGGTTTCGGAAGCGCCTGCGCTGCTCGGCTTGTCGTTCAGCTTGGATGCCGGCTTGGCGCGTTTGGTGTTGCCGGTCGCGGACTTCTTCGGTCCCGCGTCGGTCTTTGCCGAGTCAGACGCGCTCGACGAATCGGGTTTGCCAGTATCAGCGCTTGCTACGCCTTGGCTGGCGGCGGCAACGGCCGCGCCCACCCCGACTGCAACGGCGACACCGCCGACGTAACCGACGTATTTACTCGACCCCATTTGCTGACCCCTTCGCTGGCTCATGGGCATAGTAGACGAGCGGGCAGGTCAGGACCACCCCAAAAGGTGAATGGTGCGGGCTCGAATGCTTGCCCTTGTCCTACGGACTGGTTACTCGGCGCCCTCACGGAGACCCTCGGCGGGCACCGCATGCGACCAAGAGGCCGAGGTCATCGCATGTTTGCGCGGGCAGGCGTCCGCGTGGCGCGGTCATGGTTTGCGAGGATGCCGGCCGCGGTGCTCAGAGTGGATTTGTAGCGGCCGTAGCCGCGACACAGCACAGCTCTTTGCTGGCTCGCTGGGTACCCCGCGTGAGCGTGTTGGTGCAGATCAGCGAGCCTTTTGGTGGTGCTTGAACAGAAGGTTAACGGCAAAGGTGTCTGCGCAACGCACCCAGTTACATGGGCCGTGAGGTTTCGCCTCTATGGTTTACCGGTGCCTGATATTGATCGTCGAAGTCTGATGCTGATGGCGGGATTCGGAGCAGTCGCCGCTGCCCTGCCCGTGCCGATCGCGGGAGCCACGCCGACCCGCCCGCAAGCACCGCCGGCCAACGCCGGGGCCCCGGCCTACTTGTTCCATGACGAGTTCGACGGACCGGCCGCCTCGGCCCCCGACGGCGCAAAGTGGCACATCGCCCAGAAGCGCGAGCTCATCAAGAACCCGGTGTTCTGGGACCGCCCCGAGAACATGGGGCAATACCGCGACGATCGCCAGCACGTCTTCCTCGACGGCAAGTCCAATCTCGTCATCCGTGCCACGCGCGACAACAACAAGTACGTCAGCGGCAAGGTTGTCGGAAACTGGTGGGGCGGAATCGGAACCACGTGGGAAGCCCGGATCAAGTTCGACTGTCTGACCGCGGGCGCCTGGCCGGCCTGGTGGCTGATGAACGACCATCCCGAAGTGGGTGGCGAAGTCGACCTCGTCGAGTGGTACGGCAATGGCGATTGGCCGTCAGGGACGACGGTTCACGCCCGTCTGGATGGCACGTCGTTCGCGACCCAACACGTTGGGGTGGATAGCAACTGGCACACCTGGCGTGTCACGTGGAACGACACCGGGATGTACTTCTGGCAGGACTACGTCGAGGGAGCCGAGCCGTACTTCACCGTGCCGGCGAACTCCCTCGATGACTGGCCCTTCAACTTCCCCGACTACCGGATGTTCCCGGTGCTGAATTTGGCCGTGAGTGGTTCCGGCGGTGGGGATCCGCGGCCGGGCAACTATCCGGCACAGATGCTCGTCGACTACGTGCGGGTCTGGTAACGCGGGCTCTTCGTAGGAGCCGGAAGCGAGCGGGGCACATCCCGAAGATGATGCTGGGCTAGTCTTTGCCGGCATATACGACTGCGAATCCGTCAAGAATGGCTTGCTGGTCAGCGAGATAGGTCGGGTCATCGGGTCGGGTGGACATCGTCGCGGCCATTGCCGCGTATAGTCGGCCGCCGAATTTGGCGCAAACAACGCGCACTGTGATCAGACCGTGTGGCTCGTCGCGACCGGCATAGGTCACGGTGGAGCTCGGATGCCCGCACACCGTTCCCGGTGTCTCCGACAAGAATTGGGTGTCGAACCGACGGAGCCGATAGGCAAGCGCTTCTTCCGGAGTGTTCGCCTTGTCGGTGAGGTCCTCCAGACCGACCACAGCGCGGGGAGAGAACTCTGCGGTTGGGTCGCGCAATCCCTTGTTCGCCATGATGAGACGTATGGGACGCGTGTAGTTGCCGAACCGTACCGGCATCCACCCGGGGGGCTGTGGGACAGCCATCGACGGCTCATTTGGCCCGACTACCAGTTTCACAAGGGGATACTTACTGTGTGCGCACTCAGATGCTGACGATGCGGAACTAGTTGCTATGGCGCTCGGTCTGATGGGCGCGAATCTCCCACAACCGGTCATCGAGATGATGACCACCACGGACGTGCCAACCGCAAGGGCTCGACCCGTCAGTTGGCGGACGCGCAACGAGGCGAACATCTCGGAAGCGGGCTGGAACCGCTGGGGGACAATTGGGTTCGAGTTACGTCATCCCCGCCGCGATGGCCTCATCCACCTCGAGGGCCCGGCTGGCCATCTCGGCGTGTGCCTTGTCGAGTGCTTCGGCCTGATCTTCGTCGGCCTTCATCAGCGCCTCGATGTCGAAGCCGGCCATATCGTGAACACCCATGTCCCGGAAGGCTTTCTGCACTTTGTCGCCCCACAGGCCGATGTCTTTGACGATCGGCACGATGCGGCTGAACAGATGCGAGCGGAACTGGATCATTAGCGGTGACGTATCGACCCACTCGGCACAGGCTTTGACGTCCAGGCCGAGGGTCTCGAAGACCTCTTCCCCGCGGAACCGATCCCGCATCAGATAGCAGGCATCCACGACGAACTCTTCACGCTCGGCCCGCTCGGCGTCGGTCAGCGCGGAGTAGTAGTCCTTCAGCGAGATTCGGCCGAAGGCGACGTGCCGGGCCTCGTCCTGCATGACGTAGGCCAGGACTTGCTTGGCTAGCGAATCCGGCGCGGCCATGTCCCGCAACACCCCAAAGGCCGCGAGGGCTAGACCTTCGATGAGGACCTGCATACCGAGGTAGGGCATGTCCCAACGAGAGTCGCGCAGGGTGTCTTGAAGCAAGGAGGTCAGGTGGGTGTTGATCGGGTAGACCAGATCGACCTTGTCCTGCAGGAACCGGGAGAACGCTTCGACGTGCCGGGCCTCGTCCATGGTCTGGGTGGCGGCGTAGAACTTCGCATCCAAGTCCGGGACGACCTCGACGATCTTGGCTGCGCACACCATCGCGCCCTGCTCGCCGTGCAGGAATTGGGAGAACTGCCAGGACTGGAAGTGCTGGCGCATCTCGGCGCGACGTGCGTCGTCGGCGGCATCCCACATGGGGCTGCCGAACAACGGATGGAACTCGTCGGGCAGTCCGATCGGGTTCATCGGGTCGACGTCTTGGGACCAGTCGATGCGGGACTGTGCGTCCCACTGCTTGTCCTTGCCCTTCTGGTAGAGGGAAAGGAGCCGGGCACGTCCCTCGTCGTACTCCCAGGTAAAGCGGGCGTCGCCGCCGCTGGCGACGTCCCACGAGTACGGGTCGGGTACCTCGGTGTACTTGTCCTTGGTGGTCATCTGACGTCGCCTTTCTCACCGATACGACCAGTGGTCGTATGACGAGAATCACACTGCGCCGCACTCGGTGGTGCCGTCAAGGACGAGACCCTCGGAACGGGTGATTCCAGTAGGCACGTACTTAGGTACAAACCGGCGCCTGCCCCAGCATTAACACAGTAATCACCCAGCGTTCCGTGGCGAGCACTAGCGTCACGAGCCAAGTCGACTACGGAGGAGTCAATAATGGCGGTTCAGCACACGAGGACGGCCATGCGATTGGCCCTCGTCGGGATGGCAGTGGGGCTCGTCGTCGCGGGCTGCGGCAAGGACGACAGTTCGTCGTCGAAGTCCTCGTCGGCCAGCTCCTCAGCCACTACCTCTGCTGCGTCGTCCGCCTCTTCGTCGGCCGCAGCCACGGACACTTCTGCTGCTGCTGCACCCGCGGCAGCGGATGTGACCGCACTGTTGATGAAGCCGGAGAGCATCCCGCCAACCTCCGCGGGACCGTGGAAGGGTGATCCGCCGGAGGTGGACCGTGGCAGCACACCCGGCGCGAATCAGTCCTACACATCGGGTACCAACAGCATCAGTGCCGGGATCGTGATCGCTCCTGACGCCGACCAAGCTGCCGGCGCCATCGAAAAGACGATGTCGAGCGACGCCATCACGTCCCGGGTCAAAGGCACGCTCGCGCCTGCGCCCAATGTCACCAAGAACGCGATGGTGGTGAACGGGACATCTGCCGATGGCACGGCGTCGACGTCGGTTCTGATGTTCAGCGAGGGGACGGTCCTCGCAACAATGACGTTCGTCGGAAAACTGGACGATCCGGTATCGCCCGACTACCTGGACAGTGTCGGCGTCATTCAGCTGGACGCGATCCAGCAGAATCTGTCGAAGGTAGGCGGATAGCCCCACCGGAAGATCGGTGCGGGAACGTAAGCGGCCCAGTCCAATTCGACGCTGGTGCCCACACCTGCTGGCGGCAGCGGAGGCTACTTCCAGTGCTCGTCGAGCAGTGTCGACCAGGCATGGGAGAGCTTCTGCCATTCATCCGGGCACGACTTAGCGCGATCCTCGGGGAGTCCACCGCTGCTGACAATGTCGGCATTGGCTTCAGGATTGGATCCGTAGATCCAGCACTGCAGGTTGTAGACGCGTTGTTGATCCAGGGAGTGGACGTCGGCCATATTGTTCGTCGCGCCCATCTGAGCCTTCAGCTCCGCATACGCGGCAAAGGTACGCGCGAAATCCTTCACGGCCTGGACTGACTCCGAATCGACTTTGCCGTTGTCGCCGGGGGTTAGGAGAATGTAGGCGGCCAGCTGATCGGCGGCGTCCTCTTCCTTGCCGGTGATCGGCAAGTTGTACAGGGTGACCGCCATATGCCCGGCCTCGTGATAGAACGTCGCGTCTTCAGAGCCGATGGCCGACGTGTCAGGATCCTTATCGCCGGCCTTGACGAAGATCTTCTGGCTCAGGTCAGCATCCTCGTAGCAGATGACGACCATCTTCTTGCTCGGGCTCCAGAACGCGTTCGGCTGATCGCACTGCGCGCCATGGAGGGGGATGTCCTGGGGCAGCTTCAGTGATTGGTTGATATCGGCGGCGAGCTCTTCGAGCACCTTGTTGTCCTGCAACAGCTTCTTCCCGTTGGTCGCCTCAGGGCTCGTGGCGTCCTCGTAGGTGACGATCATTTTCCCACCGGCATCCGCTGTCGCAGTGTCGTCGGGGCCCTTGGCCTTTGACGTCCCTGAGTCTGCTGAGCTCCCAGACGAATCGGCCTTCTCCTCTGCGCCGCCACCGCAACCGGCGACCAGCAATCCGACCGCCAACACCGTCAGAATTCGAGTGCGCATGACCCTAACCTTCGCTAGAGGGACCCAATTATTGACACGGTCGCAGATATGGCGCCTGAGCGCGGCTTCTTGCGCCAATTTGCTGGCCGTTCGATAAGCGACGCGTGCCCGGTGCCAACATTCGGTGAACGGCAGGGATTGGCCGCTACCTGGGCTTACATTTAGCCGGACCCGCAGCGTGCGGTTCGGAACAGAGGAGACCTCATGACCGCTCTGCACAGACAAACGGCCCTGCGCCTGACGGTCGCCGGGGTGGTGGTCGGGTTGGCACTCGCTGGCTGCGGCAAGGACGACGATTCGTCGTCGAAGTCCTCCTCGGCAAGTTCGTCCGCGGCCACCTCTGCTACGTCGTCCGCCACTTCTTCGGCCGCGGCGAGCGCCACGTCCGGTGCTGCGGCGCCCGCGGCAGGGGATTTGTCTGTACTGCTGATGAAGCCGGAGGGCATCCCGCCGACGCCAGCAGGACCGTGGGTCGGCGAAGCGCCGAAGGCGGACCCGGCCCCCCCGGCAAGCGTCAGCCAGTTCTACAAGTCGGGTGACAACAACATTCAGAGCACGGTATTTCTCCTTCCCGATGCGGACGCGGCAGCCAAATTGGTGACCGATACCTTGGCGAGCCCGAATCTTGCTTCGCTGATCAAGGGCACGCAGGCACCCGCACCCAACGTGAACAAGGGTGCCCAGGTGATCAACGGAACGTCGGCAGACGGCTCGGCGTCGATGTCGATTTTGATGTTCAGCGAAGGAAAGGTTGCCGCGCAGGTCAATTTCATCGGGAAAGTAGGAGATCCGGTGTCGGCCGACTATCTGGATACCGTCGGCGTCATCCAGCTCGACGCGATCCAGCAGAATCTGTCGAAAGTCGGCGGGTAGCAACAGCAGCGGCGGATTCGACCTACCTCAAGTCGAAACGATCTTCAACGCTTGCGTGGCGAAAAATGGCCTCTCCGAACGGCTTACCTTCACTACAGGGGATTTCTTCGCCGACCCGCTACCGTCTGCCGACGTGCTCATCATGGGCCACATCCTGCACGACTGGGGCCTCGATGAGAAGCGCCAACTCCTGCAGATAGCGTTCGACGCCCTGCCCCCCGGTGGGGCGCTGATCGTGCATGAAGCTCTCATCGACGACGACCGGCGCGAGAACGCATTCGGTCTGCTGATGAGTCTCAACATGCTCATCGAGGGGCTGGGGTTCGACTTCACTGGTGCGGACTGTCGGGGCTGGATGGCCGAGATCGGGTTCACCAGAAGCTACGTCGAGCCCTTGGCCGGGCCGGACTCTATGGTGGTCGGCATCAAGTAGTCGAAGATTCGTGCTTCGCCACCGGCCGACCGTAGGGAGTTCGAAGTGCAACCGACGCTGCATGTCCTTTCCGATCAGCGGGATGTCCTCGGCGAAGGCCCGTGGTGGGACACGCAAGACGACACTTTCCACTGGGTCGACAGCGTCACGGGCGCGGTGCATCGGACCCGCCTCGGTGACGGCGAAATCACCACACTGTCCACACCGGGCGACGTGGGCTTCGTCGTGAAAACCGTGTCGGGCGGTCTTCTCGCCGGCTGCCGCGACGGCCTCTACGTCGACGACGGCTCCGGTTGGCAGCGCAGGTGGCAGGGCGACTGGGATACCTCGACGCTGCGGACCAACGATGGAAAGACCGATCGGCAGGGGCGGCTGTGGTTCGGCACCATGCACGAGCCCGAAACCGCGTCAGTCGCCAAGCTTTACCGCGCGGACGGCGGCCGACCTCAGACTCAGCTCGACGGAGTCACTGTTTCCAACGGCCTCGGTTGGTCCCCGGACAGTGCACTGATGTACTACGCGGACTCGGCCACAGGAGCGATTCGCGTCTTCGACTACGACTCGACGACCGGCGACATCACCAACGGGCGAGTCTTCGCGACCGACACTGCTCCGGCTGATCCCGACGGGCTCACCGTCGATGCGGACGGCTGCGTCTGGTCGGCGAAATGGCAAGGCGGCAAGGTCATTCGATACACGCCGGACGGCCGGATCGATCGAGAAATCGAGGTGCCCGTGTCCCGGCCGACCAGCTGCATCTTCGTCGGGAGCGATCTGCGCACGCTGGCGATCACCTCTGCACAACCGGATGAGCCCGGCGCCGAGCCACTGGCAGGCGCCGTCTTTCTGGTCGACATTGGAGTCCAAGGTCTGCCTGAGCGCCGATTCGATGACCGGCACCTGGCGGACTAACCCAGGGTGCGCTTGTAGCGGCGCATCCCGGCGATCCACCGCTCGTAGTCCGCACCCTTCTGGCGGTACATGGCCAGCACCTCGGGGTGCGGGAGCACGAGGAATGTTCCGTCGGCGATGGCCTTGACTACGAGGGCGGCGACGGTGTCCGGGTCGATCACCGCGCCGGCGCTGGTGACGGCGGCACCGGCCACCCGGATCTCCTCATCGGGAGAGTCGGACATGCCGCGCAGCAGCGGGGTGTCCACACCCATCGGGCACACACAGCTCACGCCGATTCCCTTGTCGCCGTACGTGATGGCCAACCATTCGGCGAACCCGACTGCGGCGTGCTTGGTCACGCTGTAGGGCGCCGCGCCGAGTTGGGTGAGCAGGCCTGCGGCTGAGGCGACGGCGACGAAATGTCCACTGCCACGCTCAACCCATTCCGGTACAACCGCTTTGGCGGCGCGGATGTGGGCGCGCAGGTTGACGTCGATGATCTGGTCCCAGGCAGCTTCGTCGTCGCCGAGGTTGGGTTGGCCGGTGATGCCGGCATTGGCGACGTAGATGTCCACCGGGCCGAAGTTTTGGCGTGCGGTGTCGAGCAGGGTTGCGATGCCGTCGTTGCTGGACGCGTCCGCTGCTACCCCGGTGCCGCCGATCAGCGCGGCGGTCTCGGCTGCTGAATTCGCGTTGATGTCACCGGCCACCACGGAGGCGCCGGCTGCTGCCAGTGCCGTCGCGATGGACCTGCCGATGCCTGAGCCGGCTCCGGTGACTACTGCGACCGCTCCGTCGACCTTCATGGGACCTGTCTACCGGATTGGTCTCGGGAGTCCCAGATCGGCCCGAAGGCCGGCACTCCCCGTCGCTCGAAGCCTCGGACGACATCGGCGGTGACCGACCGATTCGAACCGTGCGGCCTCCTACAGTGGAGAACGCTCTGAACTGTTGTGTGCGGAGGCACGTGTGGACAGCCCGACTGGGTTGACGATGGGAACTGCCGCGGGCAGGTGGGTACTGCTCGCCACGGTGTTTGGGTCAGCCATGGTGATGATCGACGGCACCGTGGTGAACGTGGCGTTGCCGCACATCGCCCGTGATCTGGGTGCCGACTTTGCCGGTCTGCAATGGATCATCAACGCCTACACGCTGACGCTGGCCGGATTGATCCTGCTCGGTGGGTCCCTCGGTGACCGCTTCGGGCGTCGGCGGGTGTTCCTGGTCGGGGTCGTCTGGTTCGCGGTCGCGTCAGCGGCGTGTGGGTTCGCGCCGAACGTCGACCTGCTGATCGCCGCCCGCGCATTGCAAGGCGTGGGCGGGGCGCTGCTCACCCCGGGCAGTCTGGCGTTGATATCGGCATCGTTCTACGGTGTCGACCGCGGCGCCGCCATCGGTGCGTGGTCGGGCCTGGGTGGTCTGGCCGGCGCAGTGGGCCCGTTTCTCGGTGGCTTCCTCTCCGAATGGAATTGGCGTGCTGTGTTTCTCATCAATCCGCCGCTGGCCGTGGTGGTCGTGGTGGTGACGGTGCTGCGGGTGCCCGAGAGCCGCGACACCCAGGCTGCGCCAGGGCTGGATGTGAGCGGCACAGTCCTTGCGGCGCTGGGCCTGGGCGCACTGACATTCGGCTTGACTGAGCTCGGCCGCGGCGGCGCCACGGCGAGCAGTCTGACGACGATCAGCGTCGGCGCAGTGGCGTTGGCGGCGTTCGTCGCGGTGGAGCGACGTTCCCCAAATCCCTTGGTCCCACCGGTACTCTTCGCCGACAACACATTTCGAGTCGCCAACGCGGTGACGCTGCTGATCTACGGCGCGTTGGGGGTGGTCTTCCTGGTGTTGGTGTTGCAACTGCAGACCGTTGCGGGCTTCACTGCGGTAGCGGCTGGCGCAGCGCTGCTCCCGCTGACCGCAATGCTGTTGGTGTTCTCGTCGCGGGCCGGCGCTCTCGCTGCCCGGATCGGTCTCCGCTTGCCGATGAGCGTCGGCCTGATCCTCGCCGCCGGGGGACTGTTCCTGATGCTCCGGATTGGTAAGGACGCCTCATGGCTTCTCGACGTGCTCCCCGCAGCGCTGGTCTTCGGGGCGGGCATGTCCCTGGTGGTGGCGCCGCTGACCTCGGCTGTGCTCGACTCTGCTCCCGATCATCTCGCCGGCGCGGCCTCAGGTGTGAACAATGCGGTTGCCCGTGTCGGGGGGCTCTTGGCCGTGGCCGTCATACCGGGTCTGGCCGGTATCAGCGGTTCCGTCGACGCCGAGCCGACGGCCTTCGACGCCGGGTTTCGCGTCACGATGGTGATCGCGGCGAGCATCTTGTTGGTGTCCGCCGCCCTCACGGTTATCGGGATCAAGTCCCGGCCGGTCCGCGCCGGTAGCCGAGTATTTGTCGAGCAGTGTCCCCACTGCGGGATCAACGGGCCGTCGCCGCATCCGGGTTGCAGCTGCATTTCTTGACGCTCTTCGTGGTCTGCATCTCCGGAGACGTGGGACGGGCTATTTTTTGCGGGTGGCTTTCTCATATGACCCCCGTGGACTGATCGGACGCGCGGTCGGCGCCGCGCGCACGGGTCTTGACGTGTACAGCTGGGCCGAGGAGCAAGTCGTCGGTGCTATCCGGCATGGACTCGATTCGCTCGACCCCGCCGAGGCGCTCGAGGATGCCGCACCCGAGGAGGAGCCAGCGCCAGACCCCGACTCGCTCACCGGGAAGATGAGCCGGCTGTTGGACCGGGCGCTCGACCAGAACACCAGGGGTAGTCAGGTCGAGCTCTACCATCACCTGCTCGATCAGTTGGTCGCCGACGAGGCGCGCATCCTGGGTGCGCTGTCCGACGGGTCGTCGTCGCCGATGGTGAACGTCTATACCTGGCTCAGTCCACGCGTTCCGGGGCGTGCGGCGTTGGAGCATGCCTCGCTCATCGGTCGGACCGCGAATGTGGCCCTGCCGCAGATGGTTCCCCAATACGTCAGCCATCTGCTGTCGCTCGGCCTCGTCGAAGCAGGACCCGAGGATCCCGCGCTGGCCACCGAGTATGAGGTGCTGATGGCCGAGACGGCGGTGCTCGCGGCGATCAAGAGCGCGTCGCGAGGTCCGCTTGCCGCCAAGGTCGAAAAGTCGACGCTGTCGCTGTCATCGCTGGGCGCGTCGCTTTGGGCGGCCGCCACCGGGGACGTCGGTCGGTGAGCTCAGCTTCGCCCGTCGCGCTGCTCGCCCTGTCGAGTTGGACCGAGATCAAGGCGGACTTCAGCGCCTACTGGCTGGTGTACCTGTCGATGCCGTTCGTCGCGGCCTTCGTCGGGTGGAGCACGAAGATCGTGGCACTCGAAATGCTCTATCGCCCGGTCGAATTCAGGGGCTGGGGTCCATTCGGATGGCAGGGCATCGTGCCGCGGCGGGCGGGCAAGGTCGGCTCGAAGACCATCGATCTGCTGACGGCCAACCTGCTGAAACCTGAAGAACTGCTGGACCGCATCGACGCCAACGACGCGGTCAATGCCCTGCGCGGTCCGCTCACCGCAGCGATCGACGACATCTCACGGGATCTCGCGGACGAGATTCGCCCGGGCCTGTGGGATGCGCTGCCGGAATCCGCCAGACGCGGGATTCAGGAGCGCATGCACAAGCAGGCGCCCCAGATCGTCGAGAACATGCTGACCGAGATGAAGGCAGACCTTCCGCGGTATCTCGATCTGCACTTCATGGCGGTGACGGCGCTGGTGCGCAACAAGGAGAAGCTCGTCAAGCTGATGCGCAGCGTCACCACCGATGCGATGGCGTTCGTGCGGCGCAGCGGTATCTACTTCGGCCTGGTGATCGGCCTGGTCCAGATGGTGGCATGGGCGCTGTTCAAGAACCCGTGGATCATGCCCGCGTTCGGCTTTGCGGTCGGCTTCATCAGCGACTACATCGCGTTGAACATGCTGTTCCGGCCGATGCGGCCGCGAAAGTTCCTGGGATTCATCCCCTTTCAGGGGCTGCTGCACGCCGAGCGTGACAAGATCACCCGCGACTACGCGAAGATCCTGGCCGAGGATCTGTTCTCACCCGAGCTCATGTTCGACGCGATCATCAAAGGCCCCGGCTCGGACAAGCTATTCGCGTTGGCGGCCAAGGAAATCGACGCGGCTATCGACGCCCAGACCGGAGTCGCACGACCGATGGTCACACTGGCGGTCGGCACCAAGCGCTACCGGGCACTGAAGGACCGCGTCGTCACCCTGGTATTGGAGCGGCTGCCGGACACGCTGCTGGAGGCGCAGGAGTACGCGGTCAACGCGTTGGATCTCGAGCACGTCGTCATCGAGAAGATGAGCCAATTGACCGAGGAGGAGTACGAGTCGATCCTGCGGCCGGTGTTCAAGGACGACGAGCCGCTGATGATCGCGGTCGGCGCGGTGCTCGGTGGCGTGGTTGGCGAGCTTCAGGTGCAGATCATCGAGTTCTTCACCCACTGAGTTGGGTGAGCGGGGACGCTGCTCAAAATGGAGCCGATGACGGGAATCGAACCCGCGTATTCAGCTTGGGAAGCTGATGTTCTGCCATTGAACTACATCGGCGATGGACACAGACGTTAGCACCGAGCACGCCGAAGGTGTGAAAAGCCTCGGCGCAGCTGGTCACGGGCATAACATGCTCGTCAATTCAGCTACGTCGAACGGAACCTGATGAAGTACGTCGCGCACGCCGGCTGGGTCGGGGCATCCGCGGTGGCCGTGGGAATCGGTGCCGCGTTGCTGGCCAACCCGGCAACTGGTCATGCCGAAACTTCTGGCTCCGATACGGCTGGAAAGCCATCGACCTCGCGGGTGCACTCAACGGCTTCCAGTGCCCGCGTTGCGAAGCCCGCCACCTCCTCGACGCCGAATCGCCGCGTCAACCCAGCGATGCGACCGAAGCTGGTACCCGCCGGGACTGTGCTGCGCTCAGCCCAAGCAGCGCAACGTAATTGGTTTCAGCGCACCTTCGAAGCCGTGACTCCGACGCTCCCGCCGCAGACCCAACCCGAAGCACTCGAACCCGGCGAAACCAGTGCTCCCTTCCCGCTCGGTGGCGTCGACACCGACGGCCGTCGACTCACCTACACCGTCCACGGCGCGGGCACCGGCGGCGGCACCCTGAAGATCTCCGGCGCCCAGGCGACTTACACCCCGCCGAGCAACTGGACCGGCGACGTTGCTTACACCGACACCTTCCAAGTCACCACCTCGGACTTCTGGAGCGGCCCGCACATCCATGGCCTGTCCGGCCTGGTCAACCTGCTGACCTTCGGCCTGCTCGGCTCCAGCGGACACACGGCGACCGGCACTGTCACCGTCGCCGTCGAGCCCTACAACGCGGGCACGTACCCGGTCGACTTCGTCAACAACTCGGCCTATGACAGCGGTCAGCTCTACGTCACCGCTATCGGTCAGACCTCCAAGGACCATTGGGCCTGGGTGGACCAGAACGGAACGACGCACGCGATCAACCACGACGACGCCAACGCGCCCGGCCACCTCGTCAAGGACGGCGTGAACTACGCCAACATGTCGTACACCCTGAACCAGGCTGGCAATCTGCGGATGCCGCCTGACCTGCAGGGCGCCCGAATCTACGTGTCGGTGGGTCAACCGCTGTACATCGGCATCAGCCCGGACAACACCGGCTGGACCGTGCCCGACCCCGTCGGCGTCACCAACCCCAACTACGGCACCGTCTACGACTGGTTCGAATTCACCTTCCAGTACGGAGGAGTTCCGTTCGGCGGCAACACCACTCAGGTGGACCAGTTCGGGCTGCCGTTGAGTTTCACCCTTACGCAGGGCAACTTCTCGGCCACCCGCGGCACCGCCGTCACACGAAATCAGGTGTTCACCACCTACCAGAATTCGGTGCCGACGGAATTCCAGCAGCTCGTCATCAAGGACGGACAAGGCAATACGTTGCGGATCGCGTCGCCCCGCTCAGAGCAGCCCGGGGGACTGGCGCACTACCTCGACCAACCGGTGGACGACTTCTGGACCAAGTACAAGACGGAACCGTTCACGTTCACCTCCCCGGGCACCTACACGGTCACCGGCCAGGTCAACGCCAACAACCAGTTCGCCTACACCGTCACCGCGCTCAACCCCGCCGGCGTCTCGGGCAGCTACGTGATGGACAAGCCGACCACGGCGCAGGTCTTCGCCGGAGACGGCCCGTTTGTCGGCAGCCACGAACAGGGCGCGTTCCTGGCCCAACTCGACGCCGCCTTCAACCGTGGGGTCGCCGCTTCGCCCGACCAGTGGGGCGATGTCGCGGCCTATTACCCCGCTGACACCAAATACAATTCATACGCACAGGTCTTCCACGAGCTTGGCCTGGACGGGAAGAACTACGGCTTCCCCTACGACGACGTGAACAGCCAGAGTTCGGTGCTGATCCTCACCAATTCGCAGCCGCCCGACGCGGTCACCATCACGATCAACTGATCCGCCAGTACGCTCGTCGCGTGCTGCTCTCCGATCGTGACATCCGCGCCGCCATCGCCGATGGACGCCTGGGCATCGACCCCTTCGACGACAGCCTGGTGCAGCCGTCGAGCGTCGACGTCCGGCTGGACAGCCTGTTCCGGGTCTTCAACAACACCCGCTACACGCACATCGACCCCGCCAAGCAGCAGGACGAGCTGACCAGCCTGGTCCAGCCGCAGGACGGCGAACCGTTCGTGCTGCATCCCGGCGAGTTCGTCCTCGGCTCGACGCTGGAGTGCTGCACCCTGCCCGACGATCTGGCCGGCCGCCTGGAAGGCAAGTCGTCACTGGGCCGGCTGGGCCTGCTGACGCATTCCACCGCGGGCTTCATTGACCCGGGCTTCTCTGGCCACATCACCCTGGAACTGTCGAACGTCGCCAACCTGCCGATCACGCTGTGGCCGGGCATGAAGATCGGCCAGCTGTGCCTGCTGCGGCTGACCAGCCCCGCCGAAAACCCGTACGGCAGCGCGAGCGTCGGCTCGAAATACCAGGGCCAACGCGGGCCGACGCCGTCGCGGTCGTATCAGAACTTCATCCAGTCCAGCCCCGGCGAGTAACCTCGGAACTCCAGGGTCAGCTGTCAGCCATCAGCTAACCCGTCCGGCTGTAACGGAGCCGCTACCAGCGGCGATGAACTTTCTAGTCGGGCGACTCTAGCAGGGTGGAGCGCAGCAGCGGGTCGGGGGACCCAGCAAACAACCTTGGAGGGGTAGTGGACATCGCACTTGGTGTGTCCATGACACCAACGACGGTCCGCATGGTGCTGGTCGAAGGCGCGAAAGCCGACGGCGTGACCGTCGACAACGACACCTTCGACATCGAGACCGGCGAAGGTTCGGCAACCGCGGCCGAGCAAGTGGTCGCGGCGATCCTCGGTACCCGGGAGAGTGCCACCGAAGGCGGCCATCGCCTGGTGTCGACCGGCGTCACCTGGACCGACCGGACCGCCGCAGCGGATCTGCGCGACGCGCTCAAGGCGCGCAAGATCGACGACGTTGTCCTGGTGTCCGAACTGCACGCCGCCGGCGCGCTGGCGAAGGCGGTCGGTCAGGCTGTCGGCTATGACCGCACGGCGCTGATGCTGTTGGACCGCGACACTGCGACCGTGGCGGTCGTCGAGACCGCCAGCGGCGCGATCGTCAAGGTCCAGACCGAGAGCCTGCACGCCCAGGACGCAGTCGCCGAACTGCAGAGCATGATCACCGGCCTGGAAGGCCTCGACCAGCCGCCGCAGGGCCTGTTCGTCCTCGGCTCGGGCGTCGACGTCTCCGCGGTGAAGTCGCAGCTTTCGCTGGGCACCACGCTGCCCGTGCACGCCCCTGACGAAGCCGAACTGGCCCTGGCGCGCGGCGCCGCGCTGGCCTCGGCCTCCGCGCCGCGTTATGAAGCCTCGACCGTCGGCCTGGGGTACGCCCGGGACCCTGACGGCACCACCGCGGGTAAGGCCTACCCCGCCGGCGCCGACACGGAGATGTCGGCAGCTGGGTTGGCGGAAGCCGGCACGCAGATGGCCGCCGCCGGCTACATGGCCCCGCTCGGCTACAGCGAAGTGCTCGACGAGCTGGACGGCGACCTCGGTTACGACGCGATCCCCGCCGATCCCGATTTCACCGTCGACGAGCCGGAGCGCAAGCCGTTCCTGCTGGTCGGCAGCTCGCTGGCGTCGATCTTTGTGATCGGCGTCGTGGCACTGGTGATCTCGCTCGCGGTCAGCATCCGGCCCACCGTCAATCAGCGCCCCAATCCGGCTGAGAGCGTGATCGTGCCGAGCAGCCAGACGCCCGCGGCTGTCGTGCCCGAAGCGGCCGTGCCGGCGCCGTCGCCCCCGTCGGTGCCCGACACCATCCAAGAGCCGGTGCCCGTCGTCCAGCAGGCGCCGCGGACGGTCTACGTGACCCCGGCGCCGCAGGCCCCCGCGCCTGCTCCCGCAGCACCCGCGCCGGCCCCCGAGGCACCCGCGCCCGCTCCGGTTCCCGAGGCTCCGGCCCCGGCTCCGATCGCGCCGGTGATCCCGCCGCCAATCATCGCCCCGCCGGTGATCGTCCTGCCGCCGCTGTTACCGCCATTCCTGCGGCCGCCGCGGGCACCGCACTATCCGTCGTACCCGTCGTCGCCGAGCTATCCGTCGAATCCGTCGTCGCCGAACTACCCATCACAGCCCTCGGAGCCGACGCAGCCGTCGCAACCGCCGTCGTCGCAGCCTTCACAGCCGTCGTACCCCACGCAGAGCCCGCAGCAGTCGTCGTATCCGTCGTCTCCCTCGGCGCCGGTGGTGACCGAGGCGCCGAGCGCGCCCAGCGCAGCGGGCGGTTCGGGTGGGTACGGATCTGGTGGCGGTGGCTACGGCTCGGGCGGTTCGAGCTCGAGTTCAGGGTCTGAGGGCTCCCGTTCGAGCGATTCCGGCGGCTCAGGTAGCTCTGGCCGAGGGTCGGGCAGCAGCCCGTTGTGGCCGTTCCCGAGCTTCGGTCACTAACAGCGAGTTACGAGTTCACCGGCCGTTAGCCTCACGCTAAGTGTCGCGATGCGGTGACATCATCGGGGCTGCCTATAGAGGGCAGTATGCGATGCACAGTCTTTGGCACCGGTTATCTGGGAGCAACTCACGCCGCGGGTATGGCCGAACTGGGTCATGACGTCGTCGGGATCGACATCGATCCCGGCAAGATCGCCAAGCTGTCGTCCGGCGACATCCCGTTCTACGAACCCGGACTGGCAAAGATGTTGCAGGACAATCTCTCTGCCGGTCGCCTGCAGTTCACTACCGACTACGACGCGGCGGCCGACTTCGCCGATGTGCACTTTCTCGGCGTCGGAACTCCGCAGAAGAAGGGTGAATACGGCGCGGATATGCGCCACGTCTACGCCGTGATCGACGAGCTGGTGCCCCGGCTGACCCGATCCGCCGTGATCGTCGGCAAGTCAACGGTTCCCGTGGGCACCGCCGCCGAACTGAGTCGGCGCGCCCAATCGCTGGCCCGCGATGGTGTGGAGGTCGAAATCGCCTGGAATCCGGAATTCCTGCGCGAAGGTTTCGCCGTGCAGGACACTTTGCACCCGGACCGCATCGTCGTTGGGGTACAGCCCGATTCGGCGCGTGCCGAGGCGGTGCTGCGGGAAATGTACGCCCCGCTGCTCGCCGAGGACATTCCGTTCCTGCTGACCGATCTACAGACCGCCGAGCTGGTCAAGGTGTCGGCCAATGCCTTTCTGGCCACCAAGATCTCGTTCATCAACGCCATTTCCGAGGTGTGTGAGGCCGCCGGGGCCGACGTGCGTGTCCTGGCCGACGCATTGGGACACGACCCGCGCATCGGGCGCCGATTCCTCAACGCGGGACTGGGTTTCGGCGGTGGCTGCCTACCCAAGGACATTCGCGCCTTCATGGCCCGTGCCGGTGAGCTGGGCGCCAACCACGCGCTGACCTTCCTGCGTGAGGTGGACAGCATCAACATGCGCAGGCGCACCCGGATGGTCGAATTGGCCACCACCGCGTGCGGCGGCTCGCTGCTCGGGGCCAACGTCGCGGTGCTCGGTGCGGCGTTCAAACCCGAGTCCGACGACGTGCGGGATTCCCCGGCGCTCAACGTCGCCGGGCTGCTGCAGCTCAACGGGGCCACCGTGAATGTCTATGACCCGAAGGCGATGGAGAACTCGCAGCGGCTGTTCCCGACGCTGAACTACTCCACGTCGGCCCTCGATGCGTGCGACCGCGCCGATGCGGTGCTAGTGCTCACCGAATGGCAGGAGTTCGTCGACCTCGACCCGGACGAACTCGCGCAGCACGTTCGGGCCAGAGTCATTGTGGACGGGCGCAATTGCCTCGACTCCGCACGCTGGACCGCTGCGGGATGGAACGTTTACGCGCTGGGTCGCCCGGTGGTGACGTAGGTTCTTCTTCGTGGACTTCACAACCGCACTGATCGCCGAAAACGCGGCATTCGCTGAGCTTCTGCGCAACGCCGACCTGTCGATTCCGGTGCCGACCTGCCCGGAGTGGACGCTTCAGCAGTTGATGCGCCACGTCGGGCGCGGTGACCGGTGGTGTGCCCAGATCGTCGCCGAAGAGTCGATGGACTACATCGACCCGCGCACCGTCGCGGGCGGCAAGCCGCCGGAAGGCCGGGACAACGAGATCGCTTGGCTGCTCGACGGTCCGCAGAAACTCGTCGACGCCGTCGCGCAGACCGGCGCCGAAACTGACGTGTGGACCTTCCTCGGTCCGCGGCCTGCCAAGTGGTGGATCCGGCGGCGCCTGCACGAGGTCCTGGTGCACCGCGCCGATGCGGCGATCGCCCTGGGCGTCGAGTTCGAGGTGGACCCGGTCCTGGCCGCCGACGCCGTCACCGAATGGCTGGAGCGGGTGGTCATCCAGGCCGACGAGGAAGGTCCCGCCGGCGGCGACCGGCCACTGGGGGACGGGCAGTCGATACACCTGCACGCCACCGAGCCCGACCTCGGCGAAGCCGGGGAGTGGACCATCCTCGGGCGCCCCGACGGCATCGCCGTCGACAACGAACACGGCAAGGCCACCGCCGCGCTGCGCGGACCGGCACGCAGCCTGCTGTTGGCCGTCGTGCGCCGCCGTACCGCCGCCCAGGAAGGCCTCGAGGTATTCGGCGACCCGGGTGTCTGGGACACCTGGCTGGCCCGCACGCCCTTCTAGACCGGTAGCTTTAGCGCAATGAGCACTTCGGAGATCGCCACCGTTCTGGCCTGGCACGACGCGCTGAGCACCGCGGACCTCGACACTCTGGTCTCGCTGTCCAGCGAGGACATCGAGATCGGGGACGCCGACGGCGCCGCACAGGGCCATGCCGCACTGCGGGAGTGGGCGCAGCGGTCGCCCGGAACCATCGAGGTGGGCGAGATCTACTACCGCGACGGTGTCGTCGTCGTCGAAGAGCGGCTGACCTCGGCTGCCGACCCGTCCGACGTCCGCACCGCGGCATCGGCCTTCCGGGTGGTGCACGACCACGTCACCTCGGCGTTCCGTCACGATGACCTGGCGGCAGCCTTGGCCGCCACCGACATGTCCGACGAGGATCTGCAGGCCTGACCGACGTGCGGCGGGCCTGGTCACGCCAGGCTGTGGCGGTTACCTGCTGACGCTGCGGGACCGGGGGTAGCCAGTACCGCGGCGATCGCGGTGGTCAGCGGCACCGACAACGCCAGCGCGATACCGCCGACCGCCGAGCGGGCGATCTCGATGGCAACGCTCTCACTGGTCAGCACGTCGAACAGCGAGCGGTTGGCGACACTGAACAACAACAGCAGGGGCAGCGAACTGCCCGCGTAGGCCAGCACCAGGGTGTAGACCGTGCTGGCGATGTGGTCGCTGCCGATGCGCATGGCGCGCAGGAAGATCTGGCGACGCGAGTGGTCTGCGTGGGCGAGCTCGAATACCGCCGACGCCTGGGTGATGGTCACGTCGTTGAGCACACCCAGGGAGCCGATGATGAACCCGGCCAGCAGCAGACCCTGGATCGACACGTGCCCCATGTACGCCGCGACTTCGTTGTTCTGGTCCTCCGAGAGTCCGGTCAGATGTGCGAGTTCAATTGCAGCCCAAGATAATCCCGCCGCCAGCAGCATGGCTGCCAGCGTGCCCAGTAAGGCGGCGCTGGTGCGCAGGCTGACTCCGTGCGCCAGGTAGATCACCGCGAACAGGATGATTGCCGAGGCGACCAGCGCGACGGGAACCGCTGAGGCACCGTCTCGCAACGCCGGCAGCAGGAAGACAACCAGTACCACGAAGGCCACGACGATCCCGACCAGCGCCCGCAGCCCGCGCCAACGTGCCACCGCCACAATGACAATCGCGAACACCGCTGCCAAGGCGATCAGTGGCCAGGTGCGTTCGTAGTCGTAGAAGCCGTAGCTGGTGGTGCCCTGCTCGTCGACCTGTCGGAAGATGCGAATCGTGTCGCCCGCCAACAGGTTCGGCTGACCAGGGCCGGGGGAGAACTCCAGCATCGTGGACGCACCCTGGTTCGGTCCGCTGTCGATCGCCACCACCGTCTGCACGCAGGTGCCACTGCCGGATATCCCCGGGGTCGGCGATGCGGTGAGCACCTGGCCTGCCGACGGGCTGCCACAGTCGGCCAGGCTGCTGGACAGCACATGCCCGCCCTCGGTGGAGACCGCGCCGCCCTGGCCGTTCTGGAACGGCAGGGGAATGTCGACCTTCGAACCGCTCGGCCATAGCAGGACCGCGCCGACGACCGTCGCCAGACCGATCACGGCCAGCGCGACCACGACGATCCGGGCCGCCAGCGGGCTCAGCGGGGCCGGGCCGCTGTGTGAATGCGAGTGCGTCACCCGGACAGGGTAGAGCGGCTGCTTGAGCGAACGGTGGGTGAGCGGCCCGGCCCGGGGAAGTTACGTAGTCGGCTACGCTAACCGGCCCTCGCGGTGGCCCCCATGCTGACAGCAGCGAACATGAGGAGGAGCCGGTGGCCACAGTCGCAGACCATGCCGTTGTTCTAGGGGCAAGCATGAGTGGCTTGCTCGCCGCGAGGGTGTTGAGCGACTTCTACCGAACCGTGACGGTGGTGGAACGCGACGTTCTGCCGGAGGAACCGGTGAACCGGCGCGGCATCCCACAGGGCAGGCATGTCCATGCGTTGCTCGGCCGCGGCGGCCAGATCATCGACGAGTTCTTCCCGGGTTTCCTGCGCGAACTCGTCGATGACGGTGCCGTCACCCTCGATGATGGGGACTTCTCCAAGATCTATATCTCGTTCGGCGGCCACGTGCTGGTGAGGTCGGGGTTTGCCCAACGAACCGAAGCGCCGATGTATCTGTCGAGCCGACCGTTCCTCGAATACCACGTGCGGCGTCGGCTCCGGGCGATCTCCAACGTGACGATTCTGGACGGCCACGACGTCGTCGATCTGATACCGACATCCGACCGGACACGCGTTGCCGGGGTGCAGGTGGCGAGCCGGGCCGGCGATTCCGAGCGGCGGCTGACCGGGGACCTCATTGTCGACGTCATGGGCCGTGGTTCACGGACTCCGGCGTTCCTCGAGGGAATCGGGTACGAACGGCCGGCCGAGGATCACGTGGTCATGCGCACCACGTATGCCAGCCAATTGATGCGGATTCCGCCGGCAGACGTCGAGCGCATGGTCGTGATCGGCGCCGCACCGGGTCGGCCCCGCGGGATGTTCCTGTCGAGCTACGAGAACGACCAGTGGATGTTCACCGTCTGGGGAATGCTGGGCAATGAGCCGCCCGCTGAATTGGCTGGAATGCTGGACTTCGCTTCGGATTACGCGCCCCCGCACGTGTTGGCGGCGGCTCGGGCCGGCGAGCCGCTGGGCGAGGTGGTTCGTCATCGGATGCCGTCAAGCCAGTGGCGGCGCTACGACAAGCTGCGTCGGTTCCCGGACGGACTGCTGGTGTGCGGTGATGCCATCTGCAGCTTCAATCCCGTTTACGGCCAAGGGATGACGGTCGGCGCACTCGATGCTCTCGCCCTGCGAGACTGCTTGCGCTCGGGCGGGCAGGATCTGGCGCGACGGTATTTCCGCAAGGCGGCGAAATCGATTGCCGTTGCCTGGCAGATGGCGGCAGGAAATGACCTGGCCTTCCCCGAGGTCGAGGGGCGGCGTTCGATGTCGACGCGCGTGGCGAACCGGTGCACGGATTGGGTGCTCGGCATTTGTTCCTACGACACCGTCGTCGCCGAGAAGTTCTTCAGGGTCAACAATTTTCTGGACTCACCGGTCCGACTTCTCCACCCGGCATTCATATTTCGGCTGGCAACAGCGAGTCGGCGCCGACGGCGACGGGACGAGCTACTGCCGGTAGCTGGCCAGAAAGTTGCCTAGCCGTTCGATGGCCTTGGTCAGATCGCGGGCCCACGGCAACGTGACGATCCGGAAGTGATCCGGCGCCGGCCAGTTGAAGCCGGTGCCCTGGGTGACCAGAATCTTTTCTTGCAGAAGCAGATCGAGTACCAACTGCTCGTCGTCGTGGATCTCGTGCACTTCAGGGTCGAGCCGCGGGAAGGCGTACAGCGCGCCGGTGGGCTTGACGCAGGACACCCCGGGAATCTCGTTGAGCTTGCTCCAGGCGACGTCACGCTGCTCGAGCAGCCGGCCACCCGGGAGAACCAGATCGTCGATGCTCTGGTGGCCGCCCAGTGCGACCTGAATGGCATGCTGCGCAGGCACATTCGGGCACAAGCGCATATTCGCCAGGAGGCTGATGCCCTCGATGAAGCTGCTGGCGTGTTCTTTGGGTCCGGTGATGACGAGCCAGCCCGACCGGTAGCCGGCCACCCGGTAGGCCTTGGACAGCCCGTTGAACGTCAGCGTCAGCAGGTCCGGCGCCAGTGAAGCCAGGCTGATGTGCTTGGCGTCGTCGTAAAGGATCTTGTCGTAGATTTCGTCGGCCAGCAGCAGCAGCTGATGCTTTCGTGCCAATTCGACCATCTGCTCGAGGATTTCGCGGCTGTATACCGCGCCGGTGGGGTTGTTCGGGTTGATCACGACGAGCGCCTTGGTGCGGTCGGTGATCTTGGACTCCAGGTCGGCGACGTCGGGCATCCAGCCGTTGGTCTCGTCGCACAGGTAGTGCACCGGGGTGCCACCGGCCAGCGCGGTCGATGCCGTCCACAGTGGGTAGTCCGGGGCGGGGATGAGCACCTGGTCGCCGTTGTCGAGCAGCGCCTGCAGGGTCATCGTGATGAGTTCGGAGACCCCGTTGCCGAGGTAGACGTCGTCGATATCGAAGCGGGGAAAGTTCTCGACCAGTTCGTAGCGGGTGAACACCGCGCGGCGGGCGCTGACGATGCCCTTGGAGTCCGAGTAGCCCTGGGCGTCAGGCAGCGAGGCGATCATGTCGCGCATGATCACGTCGGGCGCCTCGAAGCCGAACGGCGCGGGATTGCCGATGTTGAGCTTGAGGATCCGGTGACCCTCGTTCTCCAGCCGGTTGGCGTGCTCGTGGATCGGCCCGCGGATCTCGTAGAGAACGTCCTGCAGCTTGGTCGACTGCGTGAACGTGCGCGGCCGAGGGTGCTGGCTCGTGCCGTGCCACGGTAACTGGTGGGTAGTCACCGGTTGATTCTCCCATTCCGACGCAAACTGGTTTCCGCTCCGACCGATTGTCCCTTTGCTGTGACGTGCGGAAGTCACGATTGAAAGACACCTCGGATACAACTGTGACTCTGCTGTGCGGGCGCGGTTATCGCGGGCGAACTGACTGCTAGCTTGGGTCGTCACTACCGGACCGACGGCGCAAAGGGAATGAACGTGAAGATCACACGCACATTGACGTCTGCTGCTGCGCTGGCCGCGGCCGCCGCACTGGGCTTTGCTGCTTCCGCCGTTGCCGAGCCGGCGGCGATCAACGGCACCTTCGCCGTCAAGGGCGGCGACGACGGGGCCGTCGTGACAGCGGCGTCGTCGTGCAACCCCGTCGTCAACGGATGCACCGCCAACCTCACCAGCACCGTTGGTTGGACCAGCGTGGCCACCTTCACCAACGGTAAGTGGAACTTCACGGTCACCAAGCCCGACGGGATTGTCTGCGATAACGGCAGCTACGCACCGGTGCGGATCGCCTACTCGGTGGATGCCGCCACCATGACGGGAACGATCACGGCGGACTCCAACGGCGACTGCCCGGGCGGGCAGATCACCCAGGTCCCGTTCCAGCTGACCAAGATCGGCTGAGCTGGCTCGCGTCGGCGTAGACACTCTTGTCGTGCGCTTCAACCTACGGTACCGTAACTTACGGAACCGTAGGTTATGGAGTGGACGCCCATGGACGCACAAGTGGCTGTGTTGCACGAACTCGAACCCGTTGTCGCAGAGAACATCGACCGCCATCTTTCGGTGGCGCGCGAGTGGTTTCCGCATGACTACGTCCCGTGGGGCCGGGGGCGCGATTTTGCGTTTCTGGGCGGGGAAGACTGGCAGCCGCAGGACTCCCCGCTGGACCCCGTCGCCAAGGTCGCTATGACCGTGAATCTCCTCACCGAGGACAACCTGCCGTCCTATCACCGCGAGATCGCCACCCGGTTTACCCGCGACGGGGCATGGGGCACGTGGGTTGGACAGTGGACCGCGGAGGAAGGTCGCCACAGCATTGCGCTCCGGGACTATCTGGTGGTCACCCGCGGCGTCGATCCTGTTGTCCTGGAACGCCTTCGCATGGAGCACACGGTTGCCGGATACGACGCCGGGGACAGGACACCGCTGGCTGTGCTGGCGTACGTGTCGTTTCAGGAGTTGGCGACCCGTATCTCGCACCGCAACACCGGCCGTGCATCCGGCTGCCCGCTGGCCGACCAGCTGTTAGCGCGCATCGCAGCCGACGAGAACCTTCATATGGTCTTCTATCGCAATCTGATGGGCGCTGCCCTCGATATCGATCCCGACGCCGCGATGACTGCGATCCGCGACGAGGCGATCAACTTCGCGATGCCCGGCCAAGGTTTGACCGACTTCGCCAAGAACGCGATCACCATCGCCAAAGCCGGGATCTACGATCTGCGCATCCACCATGACGACGTGCTGGTGCCGGTGCTGCGTTTCTGGAACATCTTCGACCGCAACGATTTTGGCCCGATCGGTGAACGAGCCCGCGAGGAACTGATCGGGTTTTTGGCCCTGGTCGATGAGCGGGCGCGGTTCTACGAGGAGAAACGCGATCGCGCCCGCGACACCGCTGCCGCGGTCAGCTGACAACCAGCCCTAGGGCTTAGCGCTTACCCGGCGGGCGAGCGCCCCTGGCGATACCCAGGCCCTTGACCGGTGGGGCATCGGCCTTGGGCTCCGCGGCCTTCGGCTCGGGTGCTGCGGCGGGCTCAGGCTCGGCTGCGGGTGCCGCGGTTTCGGCCGGAGCGGGTGTCGCGGCAGGCGCCTTCTTGGCACCGGGGCGACGGGCGCCGGCGGCGATACCGAGACCCTTGACCGGTGGCTCGTTGATGGGCTCGGCCTTGGCCGGTGCTTCAGCTGCGGGAGCCTCGGCGGCCGGCGCTTCAGCTGCGGGAGCCTCGGCGGCCTTCTTGGCACCGGGTCGCTTGGCGCCCGCGGCAATGCCCAGTCCCTTGACGGGCGCGGCGGCCGGTGCCTCGGCGGCAGGAGCTGCGGCCGCCGGTGCCTCAGCGGCTGGTGCTGCTGCAGCAGGTGCGGCGGCCTTCTTGGCACCGGGTCGCTTGGCGCCCGCGGCAATGCCCAGTCCCTTGACGGGCGCGGCGGCCGGTGCCTCGGCGGCAGGAGCTGCGGCCGCCGGTGCCTCAGCGGCTGGTGCTGCTGCAGCAGGTGCGGCGGCCTTCTTGGCGCCGGGTCTCTTGGCCCCGCCGGCGATGCCGAGCCCCTTGACGGGCGCGGCGGCCGGTGCCTCGGCAGCGGGAGCTGCAGCGGCGGGAGCCTCGGCGGCGGGAGCCGGCTCGGGCACGGCCTTGGGCGCGGGGGGCGCTGCGGCCGGTGCTGCCGCAGCGGCCGCTTCAGCCTCGCGGGCGGCGGTGCCCTTCTCCGGCAGCGTGACCGTGCTGAGGTCCAGCGAGCCCAGCAGCAGCTGCGCGACGTCGAGCACCTCGATCTTCTCGATATCGCGCGCCGCGGAGACCTCGTCGACGCCGTCGGTGATCATCACCCGGCAGAAGGGGCAGCCGGTGGCGACCTTCGAGGCGCCGGTGTCGATCGCTTCCTCGGTGCGCTCGGTGTTGACGCGCTTGCCGATGTGCTCTTCCATCCACATGCGCGCACCGCCGGCGCCGCAGCACAGGCCGCGGTCGGCGTGGCGCGGCATCTCGGTGAGCTTCGCGCCGGACGCGCCGATCAGCTCACGAGGTGCGTCGTAGACCTTGTTGTGCCGGCCCAGGTAGCACGGGTCGTGGTAGGTGATGTCCTGTCCGACCGGCTTGACCGAGACCAGCTTCTTGTCCCGCACAAGGCGATTCAGCAGCTGGGTGTGGTGCAGGACCGTGAAGTTGCCACCCACTTGCGGGTATTCGCGGCCCAGGGTGTTGAAGCAGTGCGGGCAGGTGACCACGATCTTGCGGTCGACCCGCTCGACTCCCTCGAAGAGGTCGTTGAGGGTCTCGACGTTCTGTGCGGCCAGCTGCTGGAACAGGAACTCGTTGCCCGAGCGCCGTGCCGAGTCGCCGGTGCAGGTCTCGCCGGTGCCCAGAACCAGGAACTTCACGCCCGCGACGGCCAGCAGCTCGGCGACGGCCTTCGTGGTCTTCTTGGCGCGATCCTCGTAGGCGCCGGCGCAGCCGACCCAGAACAGGTATTCGTAACCGGCGAAGCTCTCGACGTCCTGGCCGAACACCGGCACGTCGAAGTCGACCTCGTCGATCCAGTTGGTGCGGTCCGAGGCGTTCTGCCCCCACGGGTTGCCCTTGTTCTCCAGGTTCTTGAACAGGACGCCGAGCTCGGACGGGAACTCGGACTCCATCATCACCTGGTAGCGGCGCATGTCGACGATGTGGTCGATGTGCTCGATATCCACCGGGCACTGCTCGACGCAGGCTCCGCAGGTGGTGCAGGACCACAGCACGTCGGGGTCGATCACGCCGCCCTGCTCGAGGGTGCCGACCAGCGGGCGGGTCGCCTGCTCCGGACCGGAGCCCATGATCCGCTCGAAGCCGGATTCCGGGACGGCGTGATGCTCGTCGTGCTTGGACTCGATGAAACCGCCCTCGGTGGAGAGGACCTGCTCGGCTTCGTTCTCCCCGTCGGGCATCGGCTTACCGCCGATGATGTAAGGCGCCTTCGCGAACAGGTGGTCGCGCAGGTTCATGATCACGAGCTTGGGAGACAACGGCTTTCCGGTGTTCCATGCCGGGCACTGCGACTGGCAGCGACCGCACTCGGTACAGGTGGTGAAGTCGAGGTAGCCCTTCCAGGTGAAGTCCTCGATCTTGCCGCGGCCCAATATGGCGTCCTCGGCGGGATCCTCGAAGTCGATCAGCTCGCCCTTGTATTCGACGGGGAGCAGCGGGCCCAGGGCGTTCGGCAGCCGCTTGAAGGTGACGTTGATCGGTGCGAGGCCGATGTGCAGGTGCTTGGAGTGCAGCACGATCAACAGGAACGCCAGCATGACGCCGATGTGGCCCATCAGCGAGATGGTCTCGATCCACACGTTGGCGGTGTGCCCAAGCGGTGCCAGCACCGCGGCCATGCCGTGTGAGAAGAACGCGCCCCAGCCGTAGGGGAAGTCCTCACCGAGAGCGTTGACGGAGGCGCCGCGGAAGAACGCGAAGGTCAGGATCACCAGGAAGATCATGAACAGGATCAGCCAGGCGCCACCGGTGTGCGAGCCATAGAACCGGGAATCACGTCCGTAGTCCTTGGGCTCGGAGCGCAGCCGGATGATCGAGAAGACGATGATGCCGAGCAACACGGCGACAGCGAAGAAGTCCTGCAGGAAGCCCAGCGCATTCCAGCGGCCGACCAACGGAATGTGGAATTCCGGGTTGAACAGAACGCCATAGGCCTCGAGATACACCGAGCCGAGGATGAAAAAGCCCCACATGGTGAAGAAATGCGCGAGGCCCGGGATGGACCACTTCAGCAGCTTCTTCTGCCCGAAGACTTCGGTGAATTGCGCTTTGATCCGAGCGGGGATGTCGTCCTTGCGGCCGCTCTCGTCGCTGACGGGCTGGCCCGATCGGATCAGGTTGGTCAAGAACAGCACGCGCTTGGCGGCGAATGCCAACACGATGGCGGTGGCCAGTAGGCCAGCGATCAGTCTGCCCCAGTCGAGAGCGGTCACGGACTGCCTCCCTGTCGTAAGTTACCCAATGGTAACTTAGTGCAAGTTACCGACCAGTAACTTGACTCCAATCCAGCTCATAGTTGCATCTCGACTATTAGCGCCGCTACAAAGGCTGACCTAACTCGGCGGCAGTGTGGTCGGAGTCTCAGCTTTCGGTCGTCAAGATCGCCCGCAACATCGACAGCATTTCCGATCGGGATTCCGCACCGAGCCGACGCCGAATGCGTGCGACGTGATGCTCGACGGTCTTCGCGGAGATAAATAGTTGCGCGCCGATATCGCGGTACGGCATGCCCAGCAACAGAAGCTCGGCCACCTCGCGCTCGCGATCGGACAGCGGCGACGACATCGGTCGGGTGCCTCCCGACGCCGGTCCGCCGGGCTCGGGCGCCTGGGGCTGGCCGTCGTCGCCCATGCTGTCGCCCACCGACAGTTTCAAATCCCGCGCCACCTGCAGCATCAGCCCGGACACCTTCGGGTCGGACGTCTGCAGTGCCGCCTGTCCAGCCAGCCGGGTGGCATCCGCGGTGAGGCCGAACTGCGCCAGCCCGCGTGCCGCGGCGGCCACCTCGTCGGCATCGACCTGTCCCGCGAGCACCCGCAGCCAGGTCCGTCCGGCCACGGCCAGCGCCTTGGCGAACGGGCTGTGCGCGGCGGCAGCAGTCAGGGCCTGCCCGTGCGGGGCCACTGCGGCGGGATCGTTGGCCAGGATCCCGGCGTGCACGCCCGCCCAGCGCAGGGGCACCGACCAGGTGAGTGGATTGCCCAGGGATTCGAGCAGTCCGAATGCCTGATCGAGCGCGGGTATCAGCCGGTCTTGCTGGCCGATCCGGGCCGACGCCACCCACAGCTCGCCGAGCGGTAGCAGGGAGAACAGATCGACCGAATACTCGACCAGCACCTCCATGGCCGCATACCAGTGCTTCTGCAGTGCGCCCGCGTCGCCGCCGCGGCGGGCCAACGCCGTGCGCAGCGCCGCCGACCACAGCGCATCCCGGCGATACGAACCGTCGATACCGGTGATGTCGGATGCGGCGGCGGTCAGCTGACCATCCTGCATCTTCGTCCAGGCCAGCAGGAGCCGGTGCCGGTGCCCGTACAGCGCGTCCTCGGTGTCCCGGTCGGTCCGTACGGCCCTGGCGATGACGCTGCGCGCACGGACCCGATCGCCGCCGTGCAAGGCCGCCAACGTGACCAACGCCGCGGCGCTGTCGGGCAGGACCTGCGTCGCCGAATACTCCCCGGCCATGGCCGCACCGAGCTTGACCGCCGCGGTCGAGTACGGCGCCTGAAGTGTTGACAGCAGGCCCTCGGCCAGGCTGCGGGCGGCGCGGGATGCGGCAGTCGGCGGGCCCGCACCGTCCATGGCCAGCGCGCGTTCGGCCCCGGCGGCATCTCCGGTCGCGGTCAGCACGATCGCCGCCGCCGCACTCACGGACGCGTCGGGGTAGGGCCCCAGCCAGCCGAACAGGTCCGCGGACTGCGCGGAGTTGCCGTTGTGCATGGCCACGCTGGCGGCCACCCGCACGGCCGCGGCCCGCTCGGCGGGGTCCTCGGAGGTGAGCAGATCGTCGGCTTCGGTTGCGGCGTCCGAACACTCGCCGGCCAGAGCCAGCGAATCAGCCAGTTGCGCACGCAGTTCCGCCGCACCGGCGTCGACCGCAGCGCGGTAGATCTGGGCGGCTGAAGCCGGATCGGTGCGGCCGCCACCGGCTTGCCGTCGCAGGACGTCGGCCAGTTGCTCGTCACGCACACCGTGCTCGGCCAGCCGCAGTGCGAGATCAGGTGAGAGCGTGGACATCGCGATCTGTGAGCGCAGCAGCGCCGTTTCGATATCGTGATGGCGGGCGTTGCCGAGGATCTGTGCTGTGGCGCGGTGCACCGAACGCAGGAAGTGCGGACTGTGCGCGGGTTCGACCAGCCCGGTGGCTCGGGCCCTGTCGATCAGCAACCTGGCCTCTTCGGCCGGAACATCCAGTGCCGCAGCAAGATCGGCGGCACCGAGATCACGGCTGAGCGACGCGATCAGCAGTGCGTCGAGTTCGGGTTCGCCGAGCCGGCGCAGCCGGTCGATGAGAGCGAAGAGCGCGGCCTGCGCGATCGCTCCTGCCGAATAGGGGCGAGTCGACGCCAGCGCGGCATCGACCAGAAACGGGATGCCCGCCGTCGCGACGAGAATGTTGGTGACCAATTCGGTACGAGGTGGGTGCCCGGACGGATCGGTCATCACCCGGGATAGCTCACCAGGTGCCATCGGCCCCAACGTGATCCGTGGCTGTTCCCGCTCGATCGTGGTGATCAGCGCCTGCAGGTCTTCGTCGTGATCGCGTGGCTGTACCGCCACGACCACCGTCGAGGACGGATCGCCGGCCAGCTCGGTGAGCTGCCGCAGTTCCGCACCGGTCAGCAGATGGGCGTCGTCGACCACCACTGCCGCGTCCGCGGGATCGCCTGGCGCGGGCGGCCGGGTCAGGACAGCAGAACCGTTGTTCCGCAGGGCATCACGAGCCGCGACCAGAAACGTGCTCTTCCCCGTGCCGATGCCACCGGTCACCAGCAACTTGGCCGGGGCCGACCCCAGTGCACTGACCGCTTGTGTGGCGATCGGTGAAAGGCTGTGCACCGGAATCAGATCGGTCACAATCGGCTAGTTCGTCGGAGGCGCCGTTGCGCCGGTCAGGATCGCCTGGGTCGTCGTCGGAGGGGCGACCGTGGTCGTCGGTGGCGCGACAGTTGTGGTCGGCGGCGCCACGGTGGTCGTGGTCGTCGGCGGCTGCGTGGTGGTTGTGGTCGGCGGTGGCGTCGTCGTGGTGGTGGTCGGGGGAGTGGTGGTCGTCGTGGTCGTTGTGGTGGTCGTTGTTGTGGTGGTCGTGGTGGTGGTCGGAGACGTCGTTGTCGTCGTGGTCGACGGCGTCGTGGTCGTCGTCGGTATCACGGTGGTGGTCGCCGGAATGGTCGACTCGGTCGGGTTTCCGTCCGAGCCGGTGATCGTAACCGTCTGTGGTGGAACGACACTCGTGGCCGGCACGTCGGTGGGGTCACCGGGCTTGGTCACCCTGGTGGTTGTCGTGGTGGGAGTGCTGTCGGAACTGGTCAGCGTGATCGCCAGCCCGCCGACCGCCACCGCCGCGAGGGCCGCGGCGATACCGAACAGCAGCGGTGGGCGCCGGTACCACGGCACCGGGGCGTCGACCAGCTCGGTCTCGGCGTCCTCTTGCTCGAACTCGATCATCGGGCGCTGGCCGGTGGCGCCCTGCGCCTGCTGGGCGTAGTCGAAGGTGTAGTCCTCGCCGGAATATGGAACCGGCTCGGAGCCGGGCTCGTCGTCCTGCGACCAGGCCAACGCGCGGAACGTCGCCGACGGCGAGCCATCGGTGGCTGACTCCGTGGCGGCAGCCCCGGCCGTCCCCGCGGCCCACGCCGCCGGGGCCAACCCGGTCGGTGCGTCAGCAGCGGCCACCGCCATGCCTGTCGGCGCATCCGGGGCGCTGCCGCTGGCGGCGATCACCGCGGCGCCGATGGCCGCGTTCAACCCCGCCAGGGGTGTGGTGACCACCGGAACCCGCAGTTCCTCGGAAAGTCGTTGGGTGAGAAGCGGAATCGCCGCGCCACCGCCGACAGTGGCGACGGCGGCCAGATTGACTGCTGGAATCCTGTTGCGTTCCAGCGCGTCTCCGAGCGCGTCGAGGAACCCTGCGAGCGGTTCGGCGATCAGCGCTTCCAATTCCGGGCGGGTGACCCGGATGTCGGAGCGGAAGCCGGGCAGATCGACCGGCACCACGGTCGCGGTCTCTGAGGACAATCGCTCCTTGGCCTGGCGGCATTCGTCACGCAAGCGGGTCAGAGCGCCGACGGCGTTGGTGCTGGCCGGGTCGATGTTGGCGGCATCGCGAATGCCCGCAAGCACCTGCGTCAGCAGCGCCTGATCGATCTGGTCGCCGGAGAACTCGGCGAAACGCACCGTCTCGCCGATCGGCTGGAGGTTGGCTCCGGCGTCGGCGAGGGTGATGTTCGCTCCGCTGCCGCCGAAGTCGCACAGCGCGATCACGCCTTGGGTGGGCAGTCCCGGGTCGGCCTGCAGGGCGGCCAGCGCGGCCGTCGAGTCGGAGATCAGCGTCGGCGGCACACCGTTGGGCGACAGGGAGGGCCTGGTGCGCAACGCACCGCGCAGCGATCCGACCGCACCCGGACCCCAGTACGCCGGGACCGCGACCACCACGGTGGACGGGGGCGTGCCATCGTCGGCCGCGCGGGCCATCGCCTCGAGCGCTTCGGCGATCAGCTCATCGCTGCGATGCGGTGAACCGTCGGCGGCCACCAGCGGCACCGGATCGCCCACCCGCTCGACGAACCCCCGGAACACCTGGCCGGCCTCGGTGAGGTTGGGGCTGGTCAATTCCGGATTCTGGGAAGGGACCCCGACCTCGGCGGGCCGATTGGCCCACAAGGTGAGCACCGACCGGCGGGTCACCGGCTGCCGGCCCGGGCGCGCTGCCCCCAGGTTGGTGGCGCCGATCGACAACCCCAGCGATTCGCTCAATTCGCACATCCCTTCGCCGCCGCCCGGCGGGCGGCCTTCACCATATCCCCTAATGACGCCGGAACCCCTAAGGCCGCACCCCCTAACGCCGGTGCGTATCGGGTGGCTTCGACACCGATCCCGGCGGACGCCGTGCCCGATAACATTCTGGGCACAAGCTGAAGTTCCTCTGTGACTATCGGCGGTAGGAGGGAAGACGTTCCATGGCAAACTCGTTGCTCGACTTCGTGATGTCGCTCGTGCGGGATCCCGACGCCGCCGCGCGCTACGCCGCCGACCCGGCCGGGGCCATCGCTGACGCGCACCTGCCCGATGTGACCAGCGCCGACGTCAATAACCTGATTCCGATGGTGGCCGACTCGCTGTCCGGTCCGGTGGCGGCGGGCGGCTTCGGCCCCAGCGCCGGTCCCGGCGACGGCAACGTGTGGGCGAGCGGGGCCGCGACAGCCGCGTTCGACGCCTTCGACGCTCACCTGCCCGCCACGACCGTGTCCGACGTCCACTCGGTGATCACCGACCTCGCGCCGCACACCGACACGGGTCCGGCGCTGATCACCGACCCGGGTGCGGATCCCGGCGCATTCGACGCGGCGTTGCCGGATCCTTCGGCGCAGGTCACCGACGTCGGCTCCGAGCACGACGCGGGCATCGACGCCGGAGGCGACTGGGCGGACCACACGGCCTGGGACCACACGGCCTGGGACCACACCCACGTCGACGACACCCACGGCGGCACGGACCATCCCGGCTTCGACCTGTTCTGACCCCCGCCACGAAACCCCACGTCCCCGTGACGTGGGGTTTCTTTGTGTCCGAGGACTTCCCTAGGGTTCCCCTAATCCCCTAGCGCGGCACCCCTAGTGAGCCCTAGCCGAGGCGCGGTGAAGAGGGGTGGCGACCCCGTTTTCGGTTGACGCCGGCGTCCATAGCGTTGTCGTCAGATCGCCGGACAGGCCGGCGAGCGCCTTCTCTGAAAGGTCTCGACCATGCTCACTCTCCTCGACTTCATCCTCGACCTGTTCCGCAACGAAGACGCCGCCCGCGCGTTCGTCAACGCCCCGGACCAGACCATCCGCGACGCCGGGTTCGCGGGTGTGTCGGCAGCCCAGGTCTCGACCGTCGCGGCCACCGCTGTTCCGGGTCTGGTGCTCGGCGGCGGCGACCCGATCGTCGGCCTGCAGCGCGCGGTGTCCAACAACTACGGCTTCGCCCCGGCCTACGAGCCGACGTTCCAGCCGGTTTACGCGCCGTCGCCGACGTTCGCCCCGCAGACCGACACCTCGCTGCTGAGCCCCGACCAGAACGCCGGCGCCAACGCCCAGCAGGGTGCGTTCAACCTCGGCTTCGGTGACATCACCTTCGGCAACAAGACCACCAACACCGCCGCAGGAGGTGGCGTGGTCGTCGACGGCCACAGCCACGGCGACATCGTCACTGGCGACGGCGCGGTACTGGGCAACGGCAACGAGGTCAACAACGGCGACGTGCTGGCCGGAACCGGATCGAATGTCACTGTCGGACATGGCCACATCAACGACAGCGGCACCACCGCCACCGGCGGCAGCACCGTGATCAAGGACAACAGCGGCCCCGTCTTCCACGACGTCGACGCCAGTGGTGGCAACGGTGGCGGAGCGTCCGCCGGCGGCAGCCTGATCGGCCTCGGCGGCGGTCACGCCTCGGGTGGCAACGCCGGTGGTGGCGGTATCACCATCATCGACAGCCAGACGTCGACGAACAGCGCCAACCACGCCAGCTCGCCGGTCTACACCCAGACCGACACCCACACCACGACCGCGGTCACCGACCACTCCGACAACTCGGTGCACTCGGTCGTCGACGGCTCGACGCACGACTCGTCCAGCCACATGTCGCTGGACGCCAGCCACGACACCACGCTGGTCAACAGCCACCTCGACGCCAGCCACGACCTGGCGCTCGCGTCTGGCAATCACCTGCTGGGTTTCTGAGCAATCCGGCGACGGCGGGGATCTCCAGGACGTCTGGAGGTCCCCGCCGGTTCGTGCGCATACGGTGTAACCGCGAGTACTGGGAGGGCATGTGACACAACCGGAGGACCCGCGCCGGGTCAAGGTGATCGTCGAACTGATCGATCACACCAGCGCGATCGCTGACCTCAACGACCGTGGCGACCTGGTGGAACGGCTGGCCGTAGCCAAGGAGCGCATCACCGACCCGCAGATCCGGGTGGTGATCGCCGGTCAGCTCAAGCAGGGCAAGAGCCAGCTGCTCAACTCGCTGCTCAACATGCCGGTGGCCCGCGTCGGTGACGACGAGACCACCGCGCTGGTCACGGTGATCAGCTACGCCGAGCAGCCCTCGGCCCGATTGATCGTCTCGGTCGGTGACGGTGTGCCCCCGCAGGAGATCGACATCCCGATCGACGACATCCGCCATGATCTGCGCCGGGCCCCGCAGGCGCAGGGCCGACAAGTCCTGCGAGTCGACGTCGGCGCACCCAGCCCGCTGCTCAAGGGCGGCCTGACGTTCATCGACACCCCCGGCGTCGGCGGGCACGGCCAGCCGCATCTGTCGTCGACCCTCGGGTTGTTGCCCGACGCCGACGCGATGCTGATGATCAGCGACACCAGCCAGGAATTCACCGAACCCGAGATGCGGTTCATCCGCCAGGCCCACGAGATCTGCCCGGCCGGTGCGATCGTCGCCACCAAGACCGACCTCTATCCGTTCTGGCGCGAGATCGTCGCCGCCAACACGGCGCATCTGCAGCGGGCGGGACTTGCGCTGCCGCTGATTCCGGCGTCGTCGCTGCTGCGCAGCCACGCAATCGAGCTCAACGACAAGGAACTCAACGAGGAATCGAACTTCCCCGCGATCGTCGCCTTCCTCTCCGAGAAGGTGCTCTCCCGGGAAAGTGATCTGGTACGTGACCATGTGGTGGCCGAAATCCGCGCGGCTGCAGAACATCTCAGCATGTCGGTCAACTCCGAACTGTCCGCGCTGAACGACCCGGACCAGGTTCGCCGCCTCACCGAGAACCTGGAGCGCCGCAAGGCCGAAGCGCAGGATGCCCTGCAGCAGACCGCGCTGTGGCAGCAGGTCCTCAACGACGGCATTGCCGACCTGACCGCCGACGTCGAGCACGACCTGCGGGCCCGGTTCCGGGCGATCAGCCAGCACATCGAGGGTGTCATCGACGACTGCGATCCCACTCAGCACTGGGCCGAGATCGGTGCCGAAGTCGAGGACAGCGTCGCCAACGCCGTCGGCGACAACTTCGTGTGGGCCTATCAGCGGGCCGAGGCGCTGGCTGCCGATGTCGGCAGGACCTTCGTCGAAGCCGGCCTCGACGCCGTCGACATGCCTGAGGTCAACGCAGCCGAGATGGGAGCCGGTGTGGGCAGGCTCAAATCAATGGCGCGCCTGGAGTCCAAGCCGATTGGCAAGGGCCACAAGGCGATTACCAGTATGCGGGGCTCGTACGGCGGTGTGCTGATGTTTGGCATGCTCACCTCGGTGGCCGGCCTTGGCATGTTCAACCCACTGTCACTGGGCGCGGGTCTGCTGCTCGGGCGCAAGGCCTATAAGGAAGATATGGAGAACCGAATGCTGCGGGTGCGCAACGAAGCGAAGACCAATTTGCGCCGCTTCGTCGACGACGTGCTGTTCGTGGTGTCCAAGGAATCCCGCGACCGGCTCAAGAACGTCCAGCGTCAGCTGCGCGACCATTACCGCGGGATCGCCAACCAGACCACCCGCTCGCTCAACGAGTCGCTTCAGTCCACCATCGCCGCCGCGCGGATGGAGGAGGCCGAGCGCAACGACCGGATCCGCGAACTCGAGCGGCAGCTCAACATCCTCACCCAGGTGATCGACAACGCTGAAAAGCTCGCTCCCACAGCATGATCAGCTAGGGCGACGCCCCACGAGTCTCGTTGAGCCGTGGGCCGGCGCGGCTGGTGCGTGGCCCCGGTGGATTGGTGACACGGGTCGGGAATGTGCCGGGGAAGGTCGGCGCAGTCCGCTCCGCCGGTGGGATCTCCGACGTGGACCCGGCGCTCGAGGACGTCGTACCGCTGGTCGTACTCTCGCCGGGCAGCCCGATGTCGGTGGTGGACAGGCGCACGCTGGGATAGGACGTGGTCGTCGTGCCCGAGGTGGTCTTGGCGGAATGTGGCGCTTCGGGCACAAACGTGCCAGGAGGCGCGACGCTCTCGGGCTCAGAGGTGCTCCACTTGCTCGACATCGTCACCACGGCGTAGACGAGAATCGCGATCACCGCCAGCCCGAGCAGCCCCGCGGCCGAAGTGGCGGCCGCCGAGCGGTACCACGGCGTCGTCTGCTGGGGCATGGCGGCTGATCCTAGCTGCGATGCGCTGGGCCCGCCGAACCGTAGACTCGTCGTTCGATGAGCACCAGCGATCAGGTTCGCGCCATCCTGGGCGGCACCCGTCGGGCATACCAGGGTGAGCCCGCGTATCGCGAGCGGCCCGACGTGTTCAACGAACTGGACCGTATCGCCGGGCGGCTCAACCAGCCGATTCGCATCGCGCTGGCCGGCACGCTCAAGGCAGGCAAGTCCACCCTGGTCAACGCCCTGGTCGGGGAGAACATCGCGCCGACCGACGCCACCGAGGCCACCCGCATCGTCACCTGGTTCCGCAACGGCCCGACACCGAAGGTCACCGCCAACCACGTCGGCGGGCGGCGCTCCAACGTGCCCATCGACCGAGGCTCATCCGGGTGGGCCGGCCTGACCTTCGACTTCGGCCGCCTGGACGCCAACGACATCATCGACCTCGACGTCGAATGGCCGGCCGCCGAGCTGATCGACGCGACCATCATCGACACGCCCGGGACGTCCTCGCTGTCGCGGGATGTCTCCGAACGCACGCTACGGCTGCTGGTGCCCGAGGACGGCGTGCCCCGGGTCGACGCGGTGGTGTTCCTGCTGCGCACGCTGAACGCCGCCGACATCGCGCTGCTCAAGCAGATCGGCGAGCTGGTCGGCGGGTCATCTGGCGCGCTCGGTGTCATCGGGGTGGCCTCCAGGGCCGACGAGATCGGCGCCGGGCGCCTCGACGCCATGCTGTCCGCCAAGGACGTCGCGCAGCGGTTCACCAGCGAGCTGGACCGCACCGGTATCTGCCAGGCGGTGGTTCCGGTCTCGGGACTGTTGGCGCTGACCGCCCGCACGCTGCGGCAAAGCGAGTTCGCCGCACTGGAGAAGTTGGCGGCCGTCGACGCCAGTGAGCTGAACAAGGCGATGCTCAGTGTGGATCGCTTTGTCCGCCAGGACAGTTCACTGCCGGTCGACGTGCCGACCCGGGCACAACTGCTCGACCGCTTCGGCATGTTCGGCATTCGGATTTCCATCGCCGTAATCCGTTCGGGGATAAATGATTCCGTGCGGCTGGCCGACGAGCTACTCGAGCGCAGTGGGCTGGTCGCGTTGCGGGATGTGATCGACCAGCAGTTCGCGCAGCGATCCGAACTGCTCAAGGCTCATACCGCGCTCGTCTCGCTGCGCCGGTTCGTCGAGTTGTACCCGATCACCGCAACGCCCTACATCATCGCCGACATCGACCCTCTGCTCGCCGACACCCACGCGTTCGAGGAACTCCGGCTGCTCAGCCAGATTCGTTCGCGCCCAACGGGTTTGACCGAGGACGAGATGGTCTCCCTGCGCCGGATCATCGGCGGTTCGGGGACCGATCCCGCGAGCCGGCTGGGCCTGTCCCCGGAGGGGCCGGACGACGGGCCGCGTGCCGCGTTCGCCGCGGCGCAACGCTGGCGCCGCCGTTCGGAGCATCCGCTCAACGATCCGTTTACCACCCGGGCATGCCGAGCCGCAGTGCGCAGTGCCGAGGCGCTGGTCGCGATGTACGCCGCTACTGACCGCCGTTAACCGCCGCCAGGCCGCGGTAAGGGGAACGTCGGCATCAGCCGCTCCCTGGTGCTGGTGACCGTCTCGGTCACCGTGCTCACCGAGGTGCTCGTACTGGTGCTCGTACTCGTACTGGTGCTCGTGCTGGTCGACGGGGCCTCGGTGGTCGTCGTCGTGGTGGGCGCCTCGGTTGTCGTCGTGGCCGGGGCCGCAGAAGGGGAGGTCGTCGCCGTCGGGGACTGGGTCACGGTCTGTGTGACGCCCGGTTCCGGGGCGACCGACGCCGACGTCGCCGCCGAGGTGGACGTCGGGGATGTCGTCGTCGTGACCGGACTGGAGCCGCCGCTGCCGGTGAACTTGACGATCGCGTAGACGAGCAGGGCCAGGATGAGCGCGGTCAGCACCCCGAGGCCGACCAGCGCGGCCGGCCTCCGAAACCAGGGCGTGGGCTCGGGCGGCGGCGGTGGGTAATCGCCGTAGCCGGTCGGAGGTGTGTGACCGGGTTGGGTGTACTCGCTGTAGGCCTCGCCGCCCGTGCCGCCGTAGTTGGCATATTGCGTCGGGTCGCTGTCGGAGTAGTTCGGGTCGTCGGAACCGTCACGTGCCACGGGTTCCGATAGTAACCGTCAGCCGCTGCCGGGCTGGTTGGGGAAGGCCGGCCGATGGGAGGGACGCACGCTGATCTGCGGCGGCCTGGTCTGCGGCGTGGTCACATTGGGCCGATCGCCACCGTTGCGCTGCGGATATTGCGGATACCAGGTGCTCTGGGGCTGCTCCGAGGGCGGGGTCTCCGGTGGCGGCGGGGGCGGAGGCGGCGGCTCGGGGGCTTGTGAGCTGGTCAGGCCGGTGGTGGTCGGCTCGCTGGTCACCGTGGCCGAGGGGGTGGTCTTGGAGCGGTCGGAATCACCGGAGTCCAGCGACACCAGCAGGACCGCTGCCACCACGATCGCGACCACCGCCGCGCCGATGGCGCCCAACGCCAGCGTCGCTTGTTTCTTGCGGTACCAGGGCCGTTCCGGGAACCAAAACGCGTCGGGAGCGAACGGGTCGAACCCCTCGTCGGCGGCGATCACCGGCAGGCCCGGATCGGTGGGCGGATCCTGGGCCGACCCCGGATACGGGGTCTCCGGATAGGGGCCGAAGGGATCCCCGTAGGCGACGGGCGCGACCGCCTCGTCGATATCCCCGGCGGGGTCCTGCTTGCGCATGGCTATCAATGCTAATTGCCTTGCCAGGGCAAATGCAGCATTCCGCAATCAGGCGAGCTGGCGGACCACCTCGGTGGCGAACAATTCCATGTGGTCGAGGTCGGTCATATCCAGCAGCTGGATGTACACCCGCTGTACACCCGCGGCGATGAAAGGCCCTAGCTGGTCAACGATTTCGGCCGGCGTGCCGACCAGCGGAGTGTTGGTGCGCAGCTCGTCGCCCTCCCGCGAAATCGCGTCTGCCCGGCGGCTGATCTCGGCGTCGTTGCGTCCGGCGCAGACCACGAATGCTGCCGAGTAGACGAAGTCCTCGGACTCGCGGCCTGCCGCCTGCAGCGCGGCGCGGACCCTGCCGATCTGGGGTTCGATGAAGTCGAGCGTCGGGAAAGCGAAGTTGTACTCGTCAGCGAACTGCGCGGCCAGCGCGGGGGTGCGCTTGGCCCCGTTGCCGCCGATGATGATCGGCGGATGGGGATCCTGCACCGGCTTGGGCAGTGCGGGCGAGTTCTTGACGGTGTAATACGCGCCGTCGTAGTCGAAGGTCTGGCCTGCCGGGGTGGTCCACAGCCCGGTGATGATGTCGAGCTGCTCGTGCAGCCGGTCGAATCGCTCGCCCAGCGCCGGGAACGGGATCGCGTAGGCCAGGTGTTCTTCGTCGAACCAGCCCGCCCCGATCCCGAAGTCGACCCGGCCGGAGCTCATGGCGTCCACCTGCGCCACCGAGATCGCCAGCGGCCCCGGATAGCGGAACGTGGCCGACGTCACCAGCGTGCCCAGCCGGATCGTGGACGTCTCGCGGGCAATGCCGGCCAGCGTCACCCAGGAGTCGGTCGGCCCCGGGAGCCCGTCACCGCTCATCGCGACATAGTGATCGGAGCGGAAAAACGCGGAGTAGCCAAGAGATTCGGCGGCCTGAGCCACCGCGAGCTGATCGGTGTAGCTGGCGCCCTGCTGGGGTTCGACGAAGACACGGAAGTCCATGCCGCCCAGCTTAGAAAACCTTGACGCTTTCGGTACTGATGAACATTCCGTGGCTGGTCCCGTCATTGGTGAACCGGGTTCCGTCGGGGCTGGCATCGATGGTCCAGCCGACCGCGTGATAGATCGCGTAGTCGAGCGGGGTGGTCGGGATGTCGCCGAGATTGCCGGCGATCCAGCGCACACTGCCGCTGGCGGTCACCTCGACCCCGTTGGCCGGCTCGCCGTTGACGACGGGCGGGTTGGTGAAGTCCGATTCGCAGCCGACCGTCTGGGCATTGATCTGGCAGCGGGTCTGACCCGATTTGGTTTCGATGTAGACGTAGCCGGTGTCGCTGGGCGCGAGTGTCTGGCCGCTACCGGGCGTCGGGACATTCGTGGGCGTTGGGGTGGCCGGCGTCGTGGGCGTGGAGACGGTCGGCTTGCTGGTCGGAAAGCTCGGCTCGCCGCCAGGTCCGCAGCCGGGGCACCTGGCCGCGCCGTCGGTGGTGGTGCTGCATCCGGCGGCCGCGGCGCCGGTGGCCACCAGCCACATCACCGCCACGCCGGCCCTCATGCCGTTGGATAGCCGCACGCCGAACTCCTACCGTCGAATGTCAGGGTACGCAGTCAGTGACGGAAGGGACTTGAGTGACTCGCGGGGTGGTTCCGATTGTGAAGTGAAAACGCGATGGGTCGGGGATAGCCTGGCGAGATGGGTGACGTGCTGAAAGTGGACATCGACGGGCTGGCGGCCGGGAGTTCCAAAGTTGCCGAGCAGTCGACTGCGTTGTCGGCAGCTCACGGCGAGTCAGTCAGCGCTGTCGCCGGGGCGCAGAGCGGCTGGGTGGGATCCTCGGCGCAAGCGCTGTCATCGTTGACTGATCACTGGAATACGTTGGCGGGCAAGCACACTGCGGCGTTGGATCACCAGGCGACGAGCATGGACACCAGCGCGAAGATGTTCGCCTACATGGAAGAGCGCAATTCGCAGACGCTGAAGGCTGTGGGCGAACAGGCCGAAGCCTCAACTCTGTAGCGCTACTGGGTTTCGACCGGCCAGCCCGGGTCGCTGGGCAGGGTGGGGAAGTCGGAGCGGGGTCGTTCTGCTGATGTCAGATACTCTCTGCGTTCCACACTCACCGGCGCTCGGTCGGCGCAGGCGGCTTGGTCTTGGAGGAATTCGGGCCACTCGGGACCCGCGCCATTTGGATCCGTCGCCTGCAGCTGGCCGACTACTTTCCAGCGGCCGAACACATCGGTCAGCGGGTACGCCGAAGGTCCCTTCTGGGGTGGCAGCTTGTCGGCGGAGAGGTCCGCTGGCGCGAGCAGGCTGATGCGGTCGGTAAGCAACGCGGCAGTCGGTCCAGTGTGGGCACTCTTGATGCGGTACATGCCGTTTGATTGTTGCCACGCCGCCCCATAGGTCCATTCGCAGATGATGACGTCTACTTGCTGACCTCTCTGGGCGCTGCGCAGGATATGACTGATTCGGGTGCCTGCCATGCGTTTACCGTCACCGCCGGGCTCTGGGTACCGGTTGAGTGTCGACAGCGGGTTACCTGCGTTGGCTGCGGCGTTCGGTTCGACGGCCCGATTAAATCCGGGGTAGAGGTAGTCGAGACTGCCACTGAAATCCGCCACGTCCACAGACTCGGTGTAGGCGCGAACGGTGACCGCCGGCTGGGTCAACACGTCGATTCCTGGTTCGGCCGTCCATACGAAATGTAAATCGGACAGCGTGGCAGGCCATCGCTCCGCCGGCACAGCGGGCGCGCCGGACGGGGTGTGACGGCTGCATCCGGTGAGCAGAGCAGCGGCTATCGCCAGGGCCACCAGCAATCGTGGATTCGGCACGTGTGCTACGCCCTCACTGCTTGGTGTTCTGTGGGTCGGCGTCTCCGGTGACAGCGTTGTAGCGAGTTGCCATGTTGTTCAACTGACTCGCGACACCGCCGTCTACGCCGTGGTCGACGGTGTCATTCACGGCAGAATTGACATGCTCGTCGTAGTAGCCGAGAGACGGATCACGGGTCGCATCTTCTGAGGCCCATTGCTTGTATTCCTCGTACGACCGTACGTACGGACCGTCGGGGTGGTTGGCGTCGGCTGGCGCGATCATCCCATCGGGCAAACCCTTCACGTCAACGCCGTTCTCCACCAGAGCATTCAACATCTGCTTGGTGGCCTGCCCAGACTGCATGTCCGACATGTCGTGTTGGCTCCACCCGCTTTCCGGCGGCGACCCGAGCAGGGATTGTTCGAGGGCCTGGCCGGCGACAGCGGAGCCGGGTGCTGCGATGTCGGCGGTTCCGAAGGCGAGCTCGTACGCGGACTTCTTGAGGTCGTATGCGGCAGCCGCCTTGGCGTCGTCGTTCATCCCCGAGGCATCGGTAGCGTTGTGGATGCCGGAATCGACCAAGCCCTGTAGCGTCATCGAGTTCTTCAGATGGCCGTTGTCACCCGAAACGTCCACACCGTTCTTGTAGTCGTTCGCCCACTGATTCTGCTCGGCGATGGCGTCGCGCCCGGCTTCGGCGTTGAAGTAGTCCGCCGCGTCTTTGTCGGTACTCAGTACCGAGAAGATGCCCTTGGCGTTCTGCATTTTTCCGCTCTCGACGTCCTGTGCGCTGTCGAGGTCAGCGAATCCGTCGTGTCGCATGTCGGGGGAAGTCTGGGCGATGTCGGGAATGTAGGGTGCAAGCCCGTGCGAAAGACCGCGCACCGCTTCGGGATTCACCTGACCCAGCGTTTGATTGTCGCCCATGTGCAGGAAGTCCTGCTCGTGGCTTCCGATGTACGCTCCGTACGCTGACGCCGTCTCGGCGGACATCTTGGCGTCCGGCCCGTTGGCTGCGTCACCGGTCCAGCTGAACATGTCGCCGACCGCCTTACCGTTGTCGCCCCAGTCGGTGCCAAGCGCGCCCTTCATGAAGGTATCTGAATACGCCGAGTCGCGGACGATGTCGTGAACCGCTTGGTGGTCTTGTCCCGCCGTCGCCAGGACATCGTTCGCCACCGGAACGCCGTCGCCCGCAATCCCGGAATAACCGCCCTTCCCGCCCACCGGCGTGCCGTGGAAGGTGGGTGAGTTCATCATCTCGGTGGCTTTGTTGAGCATGCCGCGATCCAGTGCGGTGCCGCCCTGCCGCAGCCCGGCGTTCCCGTCCTTGACGATGTCGGTCAGCTTGGTCATCTCGCCCAGTTGCGACATGCCCTTGGACTGCAGTACGCCCTGCACGCTGCGTGGCAGCTGGCCCAGCCCGCCGCTGGTCATAGTGTTCGGGTTGGCGACCCCACCCGGGCCGGTCTCCGGGAAGTGGATATTGGGATTGCTCATCAGTTGCCACGAGTCGCCGATTGCGGACTTCGCATCGCCCATGTTCTGCTCGGCCGTCGACAGCGCATCGATCGACATACCGCTCTGTTGTGCCTGCATCTGGCTCAGGATCGATGCCTGAGTCGGTGTCAGCGGTTCCCTGCCGGCCCGCTGGTCGGCGGTAATGGAGCCCAACACCGCCTTCACCTCCGCGGCGGCCCCCTGATCACCGGCCAATGCCTTCTCGACGGTCTCCTTGGCGACTTCCGGCGAAACGTTGGGGTCGTTGCCGATGCCGTCGGCGGTCTCGGAGATCGCGTTGTTCACCGCCGAGGCCAGATGCTGATCGGTGGAGTCGGCTCGTCGCAGCAGGTCCACGATCGCGTCATGCACGATCTGGACGTGATGTTCGACCTCGGCTCGTTCTTCCGGATCGTCGGGGATTATGTAGTGCATCTCGCCGGTGGCGGTGTCGATCACGATGCCCCAATGGTCGGCCATGTGCTGGATCCGCGACCACTCTGCCTTGATGGACTCGACCTCTGACGCTGCCGACGAGACGGCGCGGGCCGCCTGGTCGCACTCATCGGCATGGGCCAGCATTGTGTTGCTGATCGCCATCGCCATGCTCGAGGCCGCCTCGAACGAGTTGCCCTGCCACATCAGGTTCGTGATGATCGATTCCTGATTGTGGGCGACATCGCGCACCTGATTCGCCCGACCGGTGGCGGCCGTGGCCACCGCGCGTAGCGATCCTGGATCCCACGCTTCCAGATCGGTCAGCGAAATCCCCACAACCAGCAAACGTACCGCAGTGGTCGGTTCTGGCAATTCAGCTTGACCCGGCACGCTTTAGACCCGCTTCCCGTGAACCGTCGATCCGGCGACGGCGATCGCGTTAGATTCGACGCCTCGATGACGGGAGGGCAGGCCATGGCGAGCACCGGCGGGCTGTTGTTCAATCCGAACACCTACGATCCGCGACAGTTCGATCCCGGAACCCGGCGACAGCTGCGGGCGCTGATCGACTGGTTCGAGGAACGTGGCAAGACGCGGCTGCTGAAGGACCATCTGGACGCCGTGTGGGTATCGGACTTCCTGGATTTCATCAAGCGCGAGCGGATCTTCGCGACCTTCCTCACCCCGTCGGAGTTCGGCCTCGGCGACGACAACAAGCGGTGGGACACTTGCCGTAACGCCGCACTCAGTGAGATCCTCGGCTTCTATGGGCTGGCCTACTGGTACGCCGAGCAGGTCACCATCCTCGGGCTTGGCCCGATCTGGCAGAGCGACAACATCAAGGCCAAGCAACGCGCCGCCGAGCAGCTCGAAGCGGGCGGCGTGATGGCCTTCGCGCTCTCCGAGCGCGAGCACGGTGCTGACATCTACAACACCGACATGGTCTTGACACCCACCGAGGCCGACGCGGACGGTGTTGTCTTTCGGGCGACGGGCGAGAAGTACTACATCGGCAACGGCAACGTGGCGGGCATGGTCTCCGTCTTCTCCCGGCGGGCCGATGTCGACGGCCCCGACGGCTATGTCTGGTTTGTCGCCGACAGTGCGCACCCTGCCTACCAGCTGATCGGCAACGTTGTTCACGGCCAGATGTTCGTGAGTACCTTTGCGCTGCAGGACTATCCGGTTCACGAGGAGGACGTCCTCTGCACCGGGCCCGAGGCGTTCTCGGCGGCACTCAACACGGTGAACGTCGGTAAGTTCAACCTGTGCAGCGCCTCGATCGGGATGTGCGAGCACGCGTTCTACGAGGCGATCACCCATGCCAACAACCGCATCCTGTACGGCAACCCGGTCACCGACTTCCCGCATGTGCGGACCAGCTTCGTCGACGCCTACGCCCGGCTGATCGCGATGAAACTGTTCAGCGACCGCGCGATCGACTACTTCCGCAGTGCCAGCCTCGACGACCGCCGCTACCTGCTGTTCAACCCGGTGACCAAGGCCAAGGTGACCTCGGAGGGTGAGACCGTGGTGAGACTGCTGTGGGATGTGCTGGCTGCCAAGGGCTTCGAACGCACTACCTATTTCGCGGAAGTCAAAGATCTGATCGGCGCCCTGCCCCGGCTGGAGGGCACCGTGCACGTCAACGTCGCGCAGATCCTGAAGTTCATGCCCAATTTCCTGTTCAATCCGGGCTCCTACCCGCAGATCGGCACCCGCGACGACCCGGCCGATGACGTGTTCTTCTGGGGGCAGGGCCCGGCTAAGGGTGCGTCGAAGGTACAGTTCGCTGATTGGGTTCCGGTCTTCGAGAAGGCCTCGGGCATACCGAATGTCGCCCGTTTCACCGAACAGGTGCGGGCGCTTCAGGCATTGTTGTCCACTGCGGCACCCGATGCCGAGCAGCAGCGCGACCTCGACGTCATGCTCGTCGTCGGGCACCTGTTCACCCTGGTGGTCTACGGTCAGTTGATCCTCGAACAGGCCGAATTGCGCGACCTCGACCACGACGTGGTCGACCAGATCTTCGACATTGCGGTCAGGGACTTCTCCGGCTATGCGGTGGCCCTGCACGGGAAGGCGAGTTCAACTCCAGCGCAACAGGAATGGGCACTTTCGGCAGTGCGCAAACCGGTGACCGACACTGACCGCTTCGATCGAATGTGGCAGCAGGTGCGAGCCTACGACGGCGCCTACGCTATGCGTCCCTAGCGGCGATCAGCCCGATCATTGCGCAAAGCTCTTGAATCGCTTGAACCGGCGCAGGTAGGGCACCAGCCGCCGGGCGGGCACCGGACCTGGCCAGTCGTTGGCGCGGAAGTAGGCATCGGACCCGCCATCGACGAAAAGAACGCTGCCACATAGGAAATCGGCCGCATCGGACAGCATGAACACCACCCAGTCGGCCAGCTTCCCGGCGTCGCCGAACCCGCCGATTGGCACCGGGAACGAGTGGATCGCCTTGGCCTCCGCCGGAGTGGACAGCTGCTTTTCCAGCAGCGGGGTCAGGATGGCACCCGGGGCGATGGCGTTGAGGCGGATCCCCGCCCCCGCCCAGTCGCGGGTCACCGCATGGCGCCGAACCCAGCGGCTCACCGCGACCTTCGATGCTCCGTAGGCCATCGACGATGCGCCAGGGCCGAACAAGCGAAGTGTCCGCACCGCCTTGTCGCCATCGCCGGCCAGCAGCGCGCGGATCGCGCGCTTGGGTATCGCCGGAATGGTCGTGGTCGAATTGCTGGAAAACACAACAACTTTCGCTCGCTCGCCAGCGGCCAGAGCGGGTCGCCACGCCTCCAGCAGCTCCACGGCACCGAAGTAGTTGACTCCAGTGATGAGCGCTGGCTGGTCGCGACCTGGCGTCGGCCCGAGCCCGGCCGCCAATACTGCGCCGTCGAGCCGCCCGCCGCAGGCGCTTCGCACGGCTTCGGCCGCGGCACGCCGACCGGCCGGCGTCGAGAGGTCGGCCACCACGTCGGCCGGCTGGATGTCGACCCCGATCACGCTGTGGCCATTGGCCCGCAGCCGCTCCGCTGCAGCCTTTCCCATGCCCGATGCCGAGCCGGTGACGGCGTAGGTACCCATCGAGCGAGTATGGCCTACCGGTGTCCGCGCGAGATGTCAGGCCACCAGCACCGAGGGGATCTGGGGCTCGGTCGCCACCGATGGCGGAGGCAGCGGATGGCCCTGCGAGAAGATGTCCACCCCGGTCATCCAGGCGACCAGTTCGGCGAGCGCACTGGTGGCCGCAACTCCGACGTCGCCGAGGATTTGAACCACCACCTTGGACACCGCGGCCAGCTGGCTGATCAGGAAGATGTTGTCATCGGCGATGCCCTGCAGCGTGGCGGTGATGCTGCTGATGCCGCCGTCCAGGAAGTAGGGGATGCTGGCGAAGATGGTGCGCACGCTCAGCGCCACATTGGTGGCGATATCGGGCCAGCCGTTGCGCGCGATGGCGTCGTTGAGCGCCTGATCCAGATCGACCGGAAGAACGTTGCTGTCGCCGAGCGTGGTCAGGGACACCCCGGGAGAGCCGGCCGGCGGCGGTGCGCCGAACAAGGACAGGACGGTGGGCGTGACGTCGACGATCGAATAGGCCAGGTTCATCTGGCCCGGGTCAAAACCGGCGCCGTTGGCTATGACCCACGTCGAGGTCTCGTCGGGGGACTGGAATCCGTGCCCGAAGCCCAACTGCGGTTGGTGGCCGTGGTCGGTGACGACGATGACCGTCCAGTTCTCGCTGGAGCTGTTGATGGCGTCCATGATGGCGCCGATGTTGGTGTCGGTCCGGTTGATGGCCGCCGCGTATTGCGGTGAGGCGCCGCCGTATTGGTGGCCGGCCTCGTCGACCTGGACGAGATAGGAGAACAGGAAGTTCGGCGGTTCACCGCTCTCGATGGCCGCCACCGTCTGCGCGGTGACCTCGGCATCCGTCAGTGACCAGTTGGCGTCACCGGGAACCTGCGGGACGAGCGAGTAGGTGTCGACCGGGTACTGTCCGGCCTGGCCGATATCGGTGATCACAGCCCAGTCCGCGATGACCATGGTGTCGATTTCGGAGTTGTAGTACTCGAGCTGGTTGAACACCGTCGGCCACTTCATATAGGTGTCCGCGGTGAAGATGTTGTTGATGACGCCAGTCTGGTTGTCCCACGCCCCGGTCAGGATGGCCGTCCACGACGGGTTCGAGATGGTGGTGTGGCCGACGATGCTGGCGACTCCGGTGACGCTGTCGCCCATCAATGCGTCGAAATTCGGGTTGTCGCCGGCGATGACCCGGCGCAGGTTGGTGCCGTCGACACCGATCACCAGCACATGGACGTCGGTCGGGTTGACCGCGTCGTTGACGACGTTGATGACCGTCACGCCGGCGCTGCGGGCGCGGTAGGAGTTCGCGGTGGCCACGCTGCCCGCCGGGGCAAGCGGAAGTGGCGGTGCGGCGAGCGGCGCCGGAAGGGCCAGCGCCGCTGCGAGTCTCATTGGCGCGATGGTCCGGCGCGCCGTCGGCTTGGCGACCGACGCCGCGGACGCCGATGCGCTGGCCGGGCCGCTGCGGCGCGGCCCCGTGACGACACCACTGGCCTTCGGCGCCGGCTTGCCCGACCGGGCGCTCGACGACGACGGCGAACTCGAAGACTTGGCCGCACCCGTCGAATCCGGGGAACCCGAGTCGGCGGAGGCTGCGGCGGTCGCGAACGCCGCACCGCCGCCGGCGACCACACCGGCGACCGCAACTCCTAGACACACCTGCTTGATCGTCGTCACGTCGTCGTCCCCGATCCTTTGCCAGTTATTACACAGCTGCGTCACAGACTAGATCCGGGATGAGCCCGCGCATGGTGTTTCTGCGTGCCCGTTACCATTCGTTCGGTGGACGTCGACGTCATGACCACCGCCCTTCCGCTGGGACAGATCGGCGGCCTGGCACAGCGCACGCTGGCCGCCGGATTCTCGGGAATGTTGTTCACCGAGACCGGCCGAACTCCCTACCTCAACGCCGCCGTTGCTGCGCAAGCTGCACCTGGCCTGGAGCTATCGACCGGTGTCGCCGTGGCGTTTCCGCGCAGCCCGTTCATCACGGCGGCGACCGCGTGGGAACTTCAAGAGGCGACCGGCGGACACTTCCGGCTGGGGCTGGGCACCCAGGTCCGCACCCACGTCACGCGGCGGTACGGCATGCCGTTCGAACGTCCGGGTCCGCGACTGCGTGACTACGTGCTGGCCGTCAAGGCCTGCTTCTCGGCATTTCGTACCGGCACGCTGGATCACCACGGCGAGTTCTACAACCTCGACTTCATCACCCCGCAGTGGAGCGCCGGACCCATCGAGGCACCCGATCCGAAGGTCGACATCGCCGCGGTGAACCCGTGGATGCTGCGGATGGCCGGCGAGGTGGCCGACGGCGTGCACGTCCACCCGATCGGCGAGCCCGGCTACATCGCGCGCCACGTTGTGCCGAAAGTGGCTGAGGGAGCAGCGAAGTCGGGGCGCACACCAGCTGATATCGCGTTGATCGTGCCGGTGATGACGGTTGTCGGCGATTCCGACGAGGAGCGCGCGGCCGAACGCGAGCGGGTGCGTTTTTCCATGAGCTTCTACGGCAGCACGCCCAACTACGCGTTCATCTGGGACGAGGCGGGGTTCGAGGGCACCACGGCCCGCATCCGGGAGAAGCAGAAGGCCGGCGACCTCCCCGGGATGGCCGCCCAGATCACCGATGACCACATCGCCACGTTCGCCACCGAGTCGACGTGGGACGGACTGGCCACCGCGTTGGCGGAGAAATACCAGGGCACCGCCAGCCGCGTCGTGCTCTACAACGCACTGGGTGACGACGAGCGTTTCGAACGCTACGGCGAGGTGGCACGCCAGCTCTCGCAGAGACCCGCGCGGTAGCGCGCGCGGCGCGGTAACCTGCGGCCATGCCAGCGCGGCGGTGCCTGTGAGCACACACCTTCCCGTGATCGCCACCCTGGCGCTCGCGTTGCTGTTCAGCCCCGAGACGTTGGTCCTGGGTCTCGTCGTGGCCAGCGACAAGGTGGTGCCCCGCCAGGCGACGTTGGCCTTCGCGGCCGGCGCGATCGCCGGTATCGCATTCGCCACGGGTATCGGTGTGGGGATCGCGGCCCTGACGGGCTACCCCGCGGAGTCCGGTGCCGACCACACGTCATGGCCGGGCTTCGTCGTCCGGCTCCTGATCGCGGCCGCGCTGCTGGCGATCGGAGTCAGGCGGGCGCTCGGCGCGATCCGGCACAAGCCGATCGCCGACGTGTCCAAGCCCGAGCGCCGTCCCAGCAAGCTGCGCACCCGGCTCGTTGAACGCTTCCCCGGGCTGGACCCGAAGGCTGATCTGCCCGCGCGCCAACGGATTACCCGAGCCGGACTGGCCGGCTTCACCGTCTGCGGACTGCACCCGAAGGTCTTCCCGATCGCCATCGCCGCCGGTCATCAGATCCTGGAGATCACCCATCGCGGTGAACGCACGCTCGGTGCTGTCGTGTTCGCGGTGATCGCCGTCATTCCCGCGCTGGCTCCGACAGTCATCGAGATGGTGCGGCCCGGGGCGGCCGGGCGGATCAAGGACGGTTACGAGCGCATCATGAAGGTGCACGGGCGCTGGATCGTCGCGGTGCTCCTCTTGGCGGCTGCCGCCTTCGTCGCCCACAATGCGTTCGAGCACATGCCGGGACGCTGACACCGATGAAGGTGGGGACCGACTGCGATTCGGTTCGTCTGGGCGGGTTGCTCAGCGGCGTGCTGCTGACCCAGATCGTCAACAGCGCTGTGCATCTGGCGCAGCCGCTGCTGGTCGCCGACCTGTCCGGATCGTTGGGCAGTGCCGCGTTCTTCGCCGCGTTCGGCACGGGGATCCACATGCTCGGCACCTTCCTTGCCGGTTGGCCGACCGATCGGTGGGGCGCCCGGCTGGTTCTGGTGTTCTCGACGCTTCTGCGCGGTGTCGTCCTGGCCGGTATTCCGCTCGCCATGGCCTTCGGGTTCGCCACCCTGCCGGTTGTGATGGGGCTCTACACGCTCGAGGCACTGGTCCGTGGCTATGTGGACACCGCGGTGCACACCGTTCCCCTCGAAATGGTCGGTCATCGGCGAGATCTGTTGGACCGGATCAACTCTCGCTACGAAGTGGCTTTCGAGGTGGGGGCCGTGGCCGGGCCGTTGATGCTCGGCGGTCTGATGGTGTGGGCGGATGGCATCGTTCCGCACATCGTGATCCCGATCGGATTCGTCGTCTCGGCGGCGTGCTATCTGCTGATCCCGAAAACGGCGGCAGCCACGGCCGCTGCCGACGTCAAATCACACGGAGGCTCCTTGGCGGGGCTGAAATTCATTGCCGCCCATCCTTATCTGCTGCTCGTCGTCGTCGGGCTGATGCTGTTCCACCTCTACGAGCTGCGCAAGATCCTCAGTGCGTTCTTCGCCAAGGGATTGCTTCACCATCCCGCCGACGTCGGTCACATCGGGTCGGCGTTCGCACTGGGTGGCGTCGCGGGCGCGCTGCTGTATGCGATGACGCGGCACAAGAAAACGGGAATCGGCTGGGTGGTCGGCGGGGCACTGGGAACGCTGGTGCTTGCGGTGGGCTGGATGCCGGTGAACCTGCCCGTGATGGTCGTGGCGGTGTTCCTGTTCGGCGTCAGCAATGTGTGCGCCCGGCTGGTGCTGACCCGCTGGCGTCAGGAGCTGACCCCGCTCGAACATGCCGGCGGTGTCACAGCCGCATCCGAGTTCGGCCGGACGGCGGTGTCGGTCGGTGTCAATAGTGCTGTGGGCGGGGCATTTTCGTCGGGCGCCGGCGTGTACGGTGCCTTCGGGATCGTCGGTGGAATGTTAGGTGTCTTCGCCGTCGCGCAATTGGCGCTGGCACGGCTCTACGCCCGCAAGGGCGATCCGAAACTCTAGGTCTACGCCGCGTTGATCGTTACGGTTGACGGGTCCACGGTCGGTAGCGACAGCTGCATGTTCGACACGGTGACCTCACCCACCGCGCCGACCGCCCGGTACGAGGCGGACGACGAGAACAACTGCACGGTCACCTTCTGGCCGGGCTTGAGCGTCTGCGCCACCATCTCCAGGTCGACGCTCGCGGTCTTCTCGGTGCCGTCCAGCGTCACCAGGATCGGAGTGACCTGGTTGCCCAACACTTGGCCCGTGGAGTTGTCGACGAGCTGGGCGTAGAGGTGATTCCCGCTACCCGTGCCCGAGTAAGTGAACGTGAGGTGCGGTGTGCCCACGACGTAGGTGGTCGTCGTCACGGCCGGTGTGGTGAGGTTCAGTGCATTGAGCGCCCGCGATGATCCGATGGGCAGCACGCCGAGCAATCCACCAGCCCCGAGGAAGGGCACCATGTGCAGGACCCGAGAATTGGTGTTCGTTGCGACGACCGGGGCCGCGGGCGTGAGGTCGTAGGACACCGACGAAAGGTGTTGGCCCCGTTGGTCAACCCACTCGAACTGTGGGCCGGTCGGCACCGAGGCGTCGCCCTTGACGTACCGGTCGAGCCATTCGAGGGTGCGCTTTTCGATGAGTACACCGTCGGTGTTGAACAGGTCGTTGGTGCACACGCCGTGCCCGCCGCAGAACCACAACACCTTCGTGGGGACGCCCTTGTCGAGCAGAGCCAGCGCGTTGGCGTTGGCTTCCTGCAGGGTGAACAGGGTGTCGACGGTGCCCTCGACAAACAGTGTGGGGGTGGTGATTTGGTTGAGCAGATAGTCGGGGCCCCGTTCAGCGAGCAGGTCCTGGTCGGCCTGCGTCAGCATTCCGGTGAGGTCGCCGTAGATGGTGGCCGGAATGATCTTCGGATTCGTGCGCGCCAATGTTGCTATCAGCACGCCGGCCAGGATCGAACCCCAGCCGCTCTTGAATGACTGTGACTTGTAGAGCGCGGTGTTCAGGCTGTTCCACGCGATCGTCGGCACGATCGCGTCGACCCTATGATCGGTTGCCGCCGTGACCAATTGGATGCCGCCGCCGTAGGAGACGCCCACCATGCCGATTTTGGGATCGAGGTCGGCGGGATTGCCGTCGAGCTCGACCTCCGGTTGGGTGGCCAGCCAGCTGATGATCGCCGAGACGTCGCGCGCCTCGTAGTCCGGTGAGTCGATCTGCAGTGTGCCGCCCGAGCTGTATTCGCCGCGCGGGTCCCACGTCACGACGTTGTAGCCGGCATTGCGCAGGGCCAAGATGCTCGGCATGCCAAGGGCGTTGGTGAACACGCCGTCCAGCACGCTGCCGTAGATGCTCGTCTGGCCGGGCATTCCCAGCCCTGGGCCGTCCAGAATTGTCGGCGCCGGGACGCCGTTTTGCAGTCCGGTGGCCGGCATGAAATGGACGTAGATCTCGGTGCCATCGAACGAGACCACCTTGACGTCCCGCGGTTGTGCGGCGTTGGGCGACGTCCCGGGCGGCACCGGGTACCCGAACAACGGATGCAGAATGTCGCCGAACACCGGGATCTGGTGGATGAACGCCACGATCGGGGTGAAGAGGACCGGTCCGAGAACCGGTATGTGCTGCAGGAATGCCAGCGGTGGCGTCTGGGGGATCGCGACGACGTCCGTCGGAGTGGCGGGCTCAGCGGCGGCGGTGACCTCAGTCGCGGCCGCAGCGAGCGTGCGCTGGGTGGTGGCCACCGATTCCCGGCGGGATGCCGCTGCGAGCGCCAGGGTCACCGGGTTGTCGGCGGGCGCCGCCGGGCTGTCGTCGACCGGCGTACGCACCTTGGTGACCGCACCCGTCGCGCCGACCCGAATCAGGGCGGTGGGCCGAGCGGTTATCGTCTGCGCGACCTTGCTCGCCTTGGCGGAGTCGGCCTTGGCGCTCGGGGCCGACGAGGTGCGCGCCGAGCCGGCGTGATGTGCGGTGGCCGAGGACGACGACGAATCCGACGGCGCGGCCGCTGCCTCTGCGGCTCCGGAGGCGATCGCGACCCCGATCCCCAGCGCGACCGCTAATCCACCGACCCGTCCCACATACGTCGCTGCACCCATTCGTCTATAGGTAGCGTGGCCTGCCCGGCGTGTCTGGCAGTTGGTCCAAGCTGGGAGAAGTCTGACGGCGTTGTCAAAAATCGACACCCGCCGCAACAGTTCGGATTAGCGGGCCGTTGCCAGGAGGCACGTCGAGATCGACGCTGGCGCGCGAAAGTGCGAGAGCGGGCCACGCTGGCGTCGATCTCGACGTCCGGAGACCGCGGGGTGGACGGATTTCTATCCGCCGGGGAACAAATCTGGAATGCCTGCCGTTGACCGTCCTGACAACTTGAGTGGATTAGACTCAACTATGGCTTGACAACCGCCCACCCGCGGAGGCAGTCTTGAGCCTGGTTCGCTCAGATCCAAAGAAGTAACTATCAGGAGGATTCATCATGGCTCGTGCGGTCGGCATCGACCTCGGGACCACCAACTCCGTCGTGGCGGTACTGGAGGGTGGCGACCCTGTCGTCGTCGCCAACTCCGAAGGGTCCCGTACCACGCCGTCCGTGGTCGCCTTTGCACGCAACGGCGAAGTGCTGGTCGGCCAGCCCGCCAAGAACCAGGCGGTGACCAACGTCGACCGGACCATCCGTTCGGTGAAGCGACACGTGGGCACCGACTGGTCCGTCGAGATCGACGGCAAGGACTACACCTCGCAGGAGATCAGCGCCCGCGTGCTGATGAAGCTGAAGCGCGACGCCGAAAGCTACCTCGGCGAGGACATCACCGACGCGGTCATCACCGTGCCTGCGTACTTCAACGACGCCCAGCGTCAGGCCACCAAGGAGGCCGGCCAGATCGCCGGCCTGAACGTGCTGCGCATCGTCAACGAACCGACTGCAGCCGCCCTGGCCTACGGCCTGGACAAGGGCAGCAAGGAACAGACCATCCTGGTCTTCGACCTCGGTGGCGGCACGTTCGACGTCTCGCTGCTGGAGATCGGTGACGGTGTCGTCGAGGTCCGCGCGACCTCGGGTGACAACCACCTCGGGGGCGACGACTGGGACGACCGGATCGTCGAATGGCTCGTGGACAAGTTCAAGGGCACCAGCGGCATCGACCTGACCAAGGACAAGATGGCCATGCAGCGGCTTCGTGAAGCCGCCGAGAAGGCCAAGATCGAGTTGAGTTCCAGCGGAAGCACCTCGATCAACCTGCCCTACATCACCGTCGACGCCGACAAGAACCCGCTGTTCCTCGACGAGCAGCTGACCCGTTCGGAGTTCCAGAAGATCACTCAGGATCTGCTGGACCGCACGCGTGCGCCGTTCCAGCAGGTCATCAAGGACGCCGGCATCTCGGTGTCCGATATCGACCACGTGGTGCTGGTGGGTGGTTCCACCCGCATGCCCGCTGTGACCGATCTGGTGAAGGAACTCACCGGTGGGCAGGAGCCCAACAAGGGAGTGAATCCCGATGAAGTTGTCGCGGTCGGGGCAGCTTTGCAGGCGGGTGTCCTCAAGGGCGAGGTGAAAGACGTTCTGCTGCTTGATGTCACCCCGCTGAGTCTCGGTATCGAGACCAAGGGCGGCGTGATGACCAAGCTCATCGAGCGCAACACCACCATCCCGACCAAGCGGTCGGAGACCTTCACCACGGCCGACGACAACCAGCCGTCGGTGCAGATCCAGGTCTATCAGGGTGAGCGTGAGATCGCGGCGCACAACAAGCTGCTCGGCTCCTTCGAGCTGACCGGCCTGCCGCCGGCTCCGCGCGGTGTGCCCCAGGTCGAGGTGACCTTCGACATCGATGCCAACGGCATCGTGCACGTCACCGCCAAGGACAAGGGCACCGGCAAGGAAAACACGATCAAGATCCAGGAAGGCTCCGGCCTGTCCAAGGAAGAGATCGACCGGATGATCAAGGACGCCGAGGCGCACGCCGAGGAAGACCGCAAGCGTCGCGAAGAGGCCGACGTCCGCAACCAGGCCGAGTCGCTGGTCTACCAGACGGAGAAGTTCGTCTCCGAACAGCGTTCTGCCGAAGGCGGATCGAAGGTCCCCGAGGACACCTTGACCAAGGTCGAAGCCGCGGTCACCGAGGCCAAGACGGCGCTGGCCGGCACCGATATCGGGGCGATCAAGTCCGCGATGGAGAAGCTGGGCGAGGAGTCTCAGGCTCTTGCTTCGGCGATCTACGAGTCCGCGCAGGCCGATCAGGCTGCCGGCGGGTCGGGCGGTTCATCCGACGACGACGTCGTGGACGCCGAGGTCGTTGATGACGATGATCAGGAGCGCAAGTGAGCGAAGGTCGCGAGGACGAACCGGTAACTGTCACCGACAAGCGCCGAATCGACCCCCAGACCGGAGAAGTTCGCGAGCCCTCCGGCCCGGCCTCAAGTGGGCCGGCGCCGGAGGGGTTCGCGGGCGAAACGCCGGAGGAGGCCGACAAGGCCGCTGAACTGCTGGGTGACCTGCAGCGCGTACAAGCCGATTTCGCCAACTACCGCAAGCGCGCGCTACGTGATCAACAGGTAGCCGGCGAACGTGCCAAGGCTGCTGTGGTGAGTCAGCTGCTCCCGATCCTCGATGACCTCGACCGCGCCCGCAGCCACGGTGACCTCGAGACGAGTCCGCTGAAATCGGTCGCCGACAAGCTCACGGCCGCACTGGCCGGGCTGGGCCTGACGGCCTTCGGCGCCGAGGGCGACGAGTTCGACCCGTCCCTGCACGAGGCCGTGCAGCACGAGGGCGAGGGTTCCAAGCCGGTGCTCGGCACGGTGATGCGACAGGGCTACAAGCTCGGCGACCTCGTGCTGAGGCACGCGCTCGTCGGGGTGGTCGACACCGTCGACGATGCGCCTGCGACACAAGCCGGGACGGCCGACACGCCTGTCAACGGCGGGCAGAGCGGCGCACAGAACGCAGAATCGAACTAACAACATGACGAACGGTGAGAGGAGGTGACGCTGCATGGTTCAACGCGAATGGGTTGAGAAAGACTTCTACAAAGTGCTCGGCGTCTCCTCCGACGCCAGCGAGGACGAGATCAAGCGGGTAGCCCGCAAGCTACTCGCCGAGAATCACCCCGACCGCAACCCGGACAACGCCGCAGCCGACGAACGCTATAAAGAGGTCGGCGAGGCCAGGGATGTGCTGACCGATCCGGCCAAACGCAAGGAGTACGACGAGACCCGTCGGATGTTCGCCGGCGGCGGCTTCGGCCGCCGTGGCAACGGCGGTGGCGGTGGTTTCGGCGGCTTCAGTAGCTATGGCTCCGACGGCGGCGAGTTCAACCTGAACGATCTGTTCGACAACGCCGGCCAGACCGGCGGGACGAACATCGGCGACCTGTTCGGTGGTCTGTTCGGGCGCGGCGCTCCGCCGCGTCCCAGCCGGCCGCGGCGTGGCAAGGACTTGGAGACCGAGACCGATCTCGATTTCCTGGAAGCGACCAAGGGCGTGGCCATGCCGCTGCGGCTGACCAGCCCTGCGCCGTGCACGAATTGCCACGGCAGCGGCGCACGTCCGGGCACCAGCCCGAAGGTGTGCCCGTCTTGCAACGGCTCCGGGGTGATCAACCGCAACCAGGGCGCGTTCGGGTTCTCCGAGCCGTGCACCGACTGCCGGGGGAGTGGCTCGATCATCGAGCACCCGTGCGACGAGTGCCACGGCACCGGGGTGACCACCCGGACCCGGACGATCAATGTCCGGATCCCGCCGGGCGTCGAGGACGGCCAGCGCATTCGGCTGGCCGGTCAGGGTGAAGCCGGTCTGCGCGGTGCGCCGTCAGGCGACCTGTACGTCACAGTGCACGTGCGGCCCGACAAGGTGTTCGGCCGCGACGGAGACGACCTGACCGTGACGGTTCCGGTGAGCTTCACCGAATTGGCTCTGGGCACAACGCTTTCCGTTCCCACCCTGGAGGGCAAGGTCGGTGTGCGGGTGCCCAAGGGCACCTCGGACGGCCGGATCCTGCGGGTGCGTGGGCGCGGTGTGCCCAAGCGCGACGGCGGCCACGGTGACCTGTTGGTCACCGTCAAGGTCGCGGTGCCGCCCAACCTCGAGGGTTCGGCGCTGGAGGCGCTTGAGGCCTATGCGACCGCGGAGCGGGTGAGTGGCTTCGACCCCCGTGCTGGATGGGCAGGTAATCGCTGATGGCGTCGTCAGAAGAGACCCGGACGTTTTTGATTTCGGTGGCCGCCGAGCTCGCCGGTATGCATGCGCAGACGCTGCGCACGTACGACCGGCTCGGTCTGGTCAGCCCCCGGCGCAGTTCCGGTGGCGGACGGCGGTATTCGGAACGTGACGTCGAGCTGCTGCGCGAGGTGCAGCGGCTCTCCCAGGACGAGGGCGTCAACCTGGCTGGGATCAAGCGGATCATCGAACTGACCAATCAGGTCGAGGCCCTGCAGTCGCGGGTCCAGGAGATGATGAACGAGCTCGAGTCGTTGCGCGCCAACCAGCGTCGTGATCTGGCGGTGGTGCCGAAGAGCACGGCGCTGGTGGTCTGGAAGCCGCGCCGGTGAGCGAGCGCGCGAGTGAACGGCGCCATAGGGCTTGAGCAGATAACTTTCTGCGCCGAGATCGACGAAATGCTGCGATCTACCCGTACTTTCGCTGCCGTTTGTCGGTTTGGGCGCGATCACCCCACGCGGACGGTGAAGACCGAGACGGCGGGCCGTCCCGGCTCGGCCGTGCGGTAACCACCCGCGCGTAATGCGTTGGTGGGCGCACTCATCGGCTCGATCGCGACCAGATCATCACCGGCCGGGGCGAAGATCTGTGCCGCCGGGTAACCGTGGTCGAAGGTCACATCGATGCGGCGATCACCGCCGCTGAGCGTGAATACGCCGCCCTGCGGCACCTCGTCATAGCCGTCGTCAAATGTCTTGTCGCCCAGCTTCTCCGAGAAGGCCGGCCACTCATCGCTGGCCCCGGTGGGGATGCCCTGACCGTCTACCGGCAGATGGCGCAGCCGCGGCGTCCGCAGTGTCCACTCCGAGCGTGGCACTCCGGGGACGGTGAAGTACGGGTGGAAGCCGTAGCAGAGCGGCACCGACACCCGGGTCGTCGGCGTGACCGTCGTCTGTACCGTGAGCGCGCGCTCGGCCAGCGTGACATCGAGGGCGAGCACGTGGGGGAAAGGAAAGCTGGCCAGCAATCGCGGCTGTGCCCCGAAGTCCAACTCGGCGGTCAGCCGGTTCCCGGTGTGTTCGGTAACCAGCCAGCCCGGATAGGCCGCGAGCACGCCATGCATCGGCAGGCCGTTCGCGTCCCCGCGGACACCGCCCACCCCGGGCGTCAGGGTCACCGCCCCGCCGTCGAGGGGATAATCGTTGCCGCTCAATCGATTCGCCCATGGATACAGCAGCGGAATACCCATCGTCTTGGCGTCGGATAGGTAGGCGTCCAAGCCGCGGCGCTGCCCCAGCAGTTCGACGCCGTCGTCGGACAGCGAGGTGCAGATCATGCCTGCGGACGGCACGTAGGTGGCGGTCAGTGGGGAAGACGGATCTTTTAGAACGACAGACGGCAGCTGGGCCACGGTCGAAGTTTAGCGGTGCGCGCCGATGTAGCTCGTCAGATCGTCGATCGTGCGCAGCGAGGCGTACTGCGACTCCGGGATGTCGACCTCGAAGCGCTTGTGCAACCGGACCAGAAAGTTCAGCCAGTCCATCGAGTCCAGGTCGACTTGATCACGCAGCAATTCAGTATCGGACAGATCGCCCTCTTCGATCTCCGGTGCGATCGCCAGCAGTTCGTCCACGACCTGATCGCGGATCCCGGTATCGCTCACGTCGATTCCCTTCTACAACTCGTCAGGCTGCTGCAACAGCCGGTTAACTTCGGCCAGGAACAGCGCGCCCCGATGGCCGTCGCTGGCGCGATGATCAGCGGCCAGACTGGCCTGCACCGTCGTGGCGACCCGGATGCCGCCGTCGACCACAATGACGCGCTGTGCTGGTCGGCCGAACCCCACGATGGCGACCTGCGGCGGGTAGATGACGCCGAACACCGAGTCGACACCCTTGTCACCCAGGTTGGTGACGGTGATGGTCGGGTCCGACATCTCCGAGCTGCGCAGCGAGCCGGCCCTGGCCCGGGCAACCAAATCCGTCAGGTCAGCCATCAACTCGTCGAGCTTCTTTTCGGCCACGTCGTGGATCGCGGGGGCCACCAGCCCGCCGCCGCGCAGCGAGATCGCCACGCCGACATGCACAGCCGGGTGCGGTTCGTAGCCTTCATCACGCCAGAACCCGCTGAACTCGGTGAACCGTTGCGCGGCCAGTGCCACTGCTTTGAGCTGTAACACGGCCGGCAGCAATCGCTCGGTGATCGGCCGGTTCATATTCTGTTCGGTCAGCCAGGCCAGCGCCGTGTCCAGGACGACTTCGTCGGCCAGGTAGTAGTGCGGAATCTCGCGTTTGGACCGGCTCATCGCCGCGGCGATCGAGGCGCGCATGGCCGCACCGCGCTCCTTGGCCTTCTCGGCTGCGGACTTCGGTTCCGAACTCGCGGCCGGCGCGGCGGCCGCGGCGGGCTTGGGCTCGGCGTGATGCCTGGTGGCCGCGGCATGCTCGACGTCGCTCAGCGTGATCGCCCCTTGGGGGCCGGTTCCGGCGACGGCTTTCAGATCGACGTTCAGCGCGGCCGCCGTCCGCCGGGCCACCGGGGACACCCACAGCCGATGACCGATGGGCGCCGCGATGACGGATGGCTGCGCCACGGTGCGTGGCTCGGTGGGTGCGGCGGCGACGGGCGTGGCAGCCGGTGAGGCGGTGCGCGGTGGCACCGCCTCACCGGGCTCCGCCAGGGTTGCCAATGGTGCGCCGACCGCCACCGTCTGCCCGACCGGGACAAGCAGCTCGTTGACTACGCCCTCGTGCCAGCACTCGATTTCCACTGCGGCCTTGGTGGTTTCGACGACGGCGACGATCTGCCCGCGCGTGACCGTGTCGCCGGGTTTGATCAGCCACTCGTCGAGGGTGCCTTCGTCCATGTCCGCGCCAAGGGCGGGCATCGTGAACTCGATCACTGTCCCTCCACCCCGAACAAGCCACGTACGGCGGCGACGATCTTGTCGGGTTGCGGCAGCGCCGCCTCCTCGAGGTGCTTGGCATACGGGATCGGCACTTCGTCCGTGCAGACCCGGGCGATCGGGGCGTCGAGATCGTAGAACGCGCCCTCGACGATGCGCGCACTGATCTCGCCGGCGAAGCTGCCGGTACGCCACATCTCGTCGACGACGACGGCCCGGTGCGTCTTGCGCACTGATTCCAGGATCGTCTCGTCGTCCAGCGGGCGCAGTACCCGCAGATCGATGACCTCACAGTCGATTCCCGCGAGCGAGAGCTGGTCGGCGGCGTCCAGCGTCTTCGGCAGGCAGCCGCCGTAGGTGATCAGGGTGACATCGGATCCGCTGCGCCGCACCGCTGCCCGGGTGATGTCGGTCGGCTCGAGGGTGTCGACGTCGACCGATGTGTTGTACAGCTGGACGTGTTCGAAGATGACGGTCGGGTCCGGGTCGGCCAGCGCGGTGAGCAGCATGCCGTAGGCATCGGCGACCGTGGCCGGCGCCAGCACCTTGATGCCGGGGATGTGCGCGTACCAGCCTTCCAGGCTGTGCGAGTGCTGGGCGGCGAGTTGGCGCCCAGCGCCGGTGGCCATCCGCACCACCAGCGGAACGGAGAACTGGCCGCCGGACATGTGCCGCAGTGCGGCAGCGGTGTTGAGGATCTGGTCAAGCGCGAGCAGGCTGAAGTTCACCGTCATGACTTCGACGATCGGGCGCAATCCACCGAGGGCCGCGCCCACTCCGATGCCGACGAAACCCAACTCCGACAACGGGGTGTCCCTGATCCGGTCGGGGCCGAACTCCTCGAGAAGTCCCTTCGAAGCGGCGTAGGTTCCGCCATAGGCGCCGACGTCCTCACCCATCAACAAGACGCGGGAATCCTGTTGCATCGCATGGCGAATCGCGTCATGAACGGCGTTGCGGTAGGTCGTTTTCATGAGAGGATGTCCGTGGTCGCCGGTGACATCAGATGCCGAGCGAGGTCGTCGACGCTTTCCCAGGTGCCCGCCTCCGCGTAGGCGACCGCCTCGGCCACCTCGGTCTCGGCGGCCGCCCGGATGGTGGCGATGTCCTCGGCGGTGAGAGTGCCGTCAGCCAGGCACTTGTCGCCGAAGAGATGGATCGGGTCGCGCTTGCGCCACTCTTCGACTTCGGATTTCTCCCGATAGAGTTCGGGATCGAACATCGAGTGCGGACGGAAACGGTAGGTGCGGAACTCGATGAAGAACGGTCCGCCTTCGGTGCGGATGTGTTCGACCGCCTGCTGTGTGACGGTGTGGCAGGCCTCTACGTCCATTCCGTCCGCCGACGCGCTGGGCACCCGATAGGAGGCCGCCTTCGCGGCCAGATCGGGCTGTGACAGCTCGTGGTCGATCACCGTGCCCATCGCATATCGGTTGTTCTCGCAACAGAACAGCACCGGAAGCTGCCACAGCTCGGCCATGTTCATGGACTCGTGGAACGCCCCCTCAGCGATCGCACCTTCACCGAAATAGCATGCGGTGACGTTCTTTCGGTTCAGTTGGGCGTCGGCGAATGCCAGCCCGGCCGCCAGCGGCAGGCCACCGGCGACGATCGCGTTGCCGCCGTAGAACCGCCGGTCCGCGTCGAACAGGTGCATGGATCCACCGCGTCCGCCCGAGCACCCCTCGACCTTCCCGTACATCTCGGCCATGATCTTGGTCATCGGGATACCGGTCAGCAACGCGTGGGCATGGTCTCGGTAAGTCGTCACCACGGCATCGTCGGGCCCCAGCGCGCGCAGCGAACCCGCGGCGACCGCCTCCTCGCCGACGTAGAGGTGCAGGAAGCCGCGAATCTTTGCAGCGCTGTACATTTCGGCGCACATCTCTTCCATCCTGCGGACCCGGATCATGTCGGAGAGCAGCCCGCGGGCCAAGTCCTGGTCGGTCATGCCGGCACCTCGCTGTCCCGTGGTGTGGCGGTGGTCTCCACCGTCGACGTGTCACCCTCGGGCAACCCCAGCTCGCGAGCCTTCAGTAGTCGGCGCATGATCTTGCCCGACCGGGTGTGTGGGAGCGCGTCGACGAAGTCGATCTCCTTGGGCGCCACCGCCGCTCCCAGTCGCTTACGCGCGTGGCCCATCAGATCACGACGCAGCTCCTCGTCACCGACGTAGCCCGTCTTAAGCGTGACGAACGCCTTGACCAACTCGCCGTACGTCGGGTCGGGCTTTCCGATCACCGCCGCCTCGGCGACCGCGGGATGGTCGGTCAGCACGTTCTCCACCTCGAACGGCCCGATCAGATGCCCGGAGGACTTGATGACGTCGTCGGCCCGCCCGACGAACCAGAAATAGCCGTCGGCGTCTCGCTTGACCAGATCGCCCGACAGGTACAACTCGCCGGCAAAACTCTTGCGGTAGCGCTCATCCTGGTGCAGGTAGCCGCGGAACATCGAGGGCCAGCCGACGCGCAGCGCCAGCTCGCCCTCGATATCCGGCTCGGTGACCACGCTGACCGCACCGGACTCGTCGCGGTGCACCACACAGGCGTCGACCCCGGGCAACGGCCGGCCCATCGAACCCGGCTTGATGTCGAAGGCGGGGGTGTTGGCGACGATGATGCCGCCGGTCTCGGTCTGCCACCAGTTGTCGTGGATCGGCAAGCCCAGCACTCGTTTTCCCCACCACACCGCCTCGGCGTTGAGCGGCTCGCCGACGCTGGCGATGAATCTCAGCCGGGGGAAGTGATAGTTGGCGGGCAGTTCGGGGCCGGCCTTGATGAGCATGCGGATCGCCGTCGGAGCGGTGTACCACACCGTCACCTGTTCGTCCTGCAGGATCCGGTACCACCGCTGGGCGTCGAATTCGGCCTCGTCGATGATCGAGGTGACACCGTGCAGCAGCGGGGCGATGATCCCGTACGACGTACCGGTGACCCATCCGGGATCGGCGGTGCACCAATAGATGTCACCTTCGTGAAGGTCGAGGGCATAGCGGCCGGTGATGTAGTGCATGGCCACCGCCCCGTGGACGTGCTGGGCACCCTTGGGCGTCCCGGTGGTGCCGCTGGTGAAGTGCAGCAACGACGGGTCGTCGGCGGTCGTGTGCTCGATCGGCGCGTCGTCGTCGGCGGTGTCCATCAGCCGGTGGAAGTTCTCGGTGCCCGCGACGTCGTCACCGACCACCAGGACATGCTTGACCGACGTCAGTTCGTCGCGGATCTTGGCGATCTTGCGCTTGTAGATCGCCGCTGTCGTCACCAGCACGTCGGCGGATCCGATGTTGACCCGGGTGGCGATCGGTTCTGGTCCGAACGCCGAGAACAGCGGGGAGACCACACTGCCGTTGCGCAGTGCGCCGAGGATGCTGATGTAGAGCTCGGGAACCCGGCCCATCATCACGAAGACGCGATCGCCCTTGCCGATTCCCAAGCCCCGCAACACGTTGGTGAACCGTCGGGTCAGCCGACCCAGTTCGGCGTAGCTGATGTCATGAGTGGTCAGCTCGGGGGTGTCGGCGATGAATCGCAGTGCGGTGCGGTCGGCCTCGGGTCCTTCGGCATGCCGGTCGACGGCGGCGTAGGCGATGTTGCAGCCGCCCTCACCCATTGCGCCGCACAGGTTCGGCACGGCCGACCAACTGAACGAGGCCCGGGTCTTGGCATAGTCGGTGAGATTGGGCGCGACCTTCAGATCGCCGGGGCCTTTGTGGATGACGTCCATGATTTCTCAGACGTGGGGTGGGGACAGGACGCCGTCGCGGCGGGCCCGCCCTAGGTTGGCCATTACCCGGTCCAGAACCGTGGCGTAGGCGGCACCGCTCTTGAGGATGTCCCCACGGTCCTGATGACGAAGGTAGGCGTCGAGTCGCCGGTCCAGCGACCAGTCCCAGTAGTTGCGTCCCGTGTAGGGCGAGCACAGGAATTCCCATGCGAGGGCATCAAGCTCACACTCGGCGGTCTCGTCTGTCCGACCGGCAGACATCATCAGAACCCCTCACTAACCACCCCCACGCACAGATGGTCGTCTCAGCCCCGCCGGTTCGAAAGGGACGAAAGTCACAGAACTCGGGGCTTCGGGTCGACGGCGGTTCAGGTCAACCCACAGGGTCGTGCTGAATGCGTTCGGGCGGCGCGCCCTTGGCGACCAGCGCGTCATAGGTGGCGCGCACCATGGCCGGGCCGCCGCAGATCAGGATCTGGCGGTCACCCCAGGCGCCGTATTTGGTCACCACATCGGGCAGCCGTCCGGTCTGGCGCACGTGCAGGCCGCGCGGCGGTTGGACGTCGGGATAGTCGGCCGCCCACGGCGGATCACCGGCGTACTCCGACACCGGTGACACCGAGAGCCACGGGCTGGAGGCGGCGATCTCCCACAGCGTCCGCAGGTCGTACAGCTCGCACGGATAGCGGGCGCCGAAAAACAGGTGAACCCTGGGGTTCTCGCCGAACCGGCACAGGTCCATGATCAGTGCGCGCAGCGGGGCCAGCCCGGTGCTGCCCGCCACCATCAGCACGTCCTCCCCGTCGCGGTCCACCTCCATCGCGCCATGCGGATTGGACAGCCGCCACCGGTCGCCCGGCCGGGTCTCGGACACCATCGCATTGCTGACCATGCCACCGGACACGGCGCGCACGTGGAACTCGATGAAGCCGTCCGGATCGGCAGGCATGGCGGGGGAGAGGAAGCGCCAGCGCCGCGGCCACTGCGGGATCTGGACATTGACGTACTGACCCGGGTGGTAGGGCATCGGCCGGTCCAGGTGCAGGCGGACGACGGCGATATCGCGGGATACCCGGTGGTGTTCGACGACGGTGCCGTCCCACCATGCGGGCCCGTCCTCGGCGTCGGCCGCACCGGACATGATGCCGGTGATCAGGTTGATGGCTTGGCTGGCGGCGTCGTCGACCGCGGCGGTCCAGCTGTCGTTCAGATGGCTGCGCATCGTGGAGTACCAGGCTTGCCGCATGCTGTCGTAATGCTGTTCGGTGACACCGTATTTGCGGTGGTCGCGGCCCAGCTGCGCGAGGAAGGCCACCGGTTCGTGGGCGCGCTGGGCGACGAACTCGCCGAACACCCAGTGCATGGCCTGCCCGAATGCCGCCCGCTGAGGCGCCAGCTCCGGCGGGAACAGGTCCCGCACGTGCGTGTCGAGGGCGAACCACCGGGTGTAGACGCGGCGAAGCAGTTCGTGAGACGAGGACTGCGGGTCCCCGGAGTTTTCGAATGCAGCCTGCAGCACCCGAAGTGCATCACGATCCTCGAGGCCCACGGGCGCGATTTTAGGCGCGTCGCCTACAGGCCGTGGATGCCCTTGTACAGCACCATGGCACCGATGACGACCAGGATCACCGCGACCAGCGTCGCGTGCTGGGCCTCCATCCAGTTCTTCAGTCTGGTCAGCGGCGCGTCCAGTCGCTCGCCGGCCACCAGGTAGGCCAGCACCGGCAGCGCCACCGACGATGCGGCGATGCCGGTGAACACCGCATCGGCCGTCCACGCTCCGGTGGCGCCCAGGCCCGCTGACCCGATCGCCAAGCCCGCCGCGGCGCACATGAACAGGACCTTGGGGTTGATGACCACCAGGACGATGGCGGTGATGAAGGCGCGGCCGGGCCCGATGGTGGTCATCGATTTCAGCCAGCCCGGGGTGTGCTCCGAGCGGTTGCGGGTGAACCATCGGTAAAGCCCGAACACGATGAGTGCCGCGCCGATCACGATGCGGACGTATGGCGCCCACGTCGGCTGCTTGTTGAGGCCGCCCAGCGCGTTGGACACCAGCACGAAACCCGCGGTGAGGCCGGCGATGCCCAGTATCCAGCCCAGCAGGAACGCCATGCTTGTCGGCCGGGGCGAGGGCGTGTGGAGCATGAGAATGCCAGGGATGATCGTCAGCGGGGACAGCGTGATGACGAGCGCCAGGGGGATCAATTCGGCCAGTTCGGAGCCGAGGCTCGTCGTCACAGGTGCCTCCTGGCGATAGTCGGACAACGTGCGGCCACGGCTGACCGTACTATCTCCCCCCGTGGGCAAGGATGCCGACGAGGAAAAGGGTGACGACGGCCACGACGGCCAGCAGACCATCTGGATCTACGTCTCCGGGGTGGCAGCGATAGTGCTGCTCGTGATGCTGGTGTATGCCGTCATGGATACCGCGGAGAGCTCACAGCGGCGGGACGGCCCGGTGACGTATGCGCCGGCGATCAGCACTACCCCGACGACAACCTCTCGTAAGACGTCCACGACATCGCGGACGACATCGCCGAGGATCTCGACCACCGATATGAATCCCAGCTCGGGGCCGCCGCCGTCGCCGAGCGAGACCGCGGGCGAATTGACGAGCCCTCCTGAGACGGATTACACCACTCCCACGACCACAGTCACGATGACGAACCCGTATGCCACGACGTCACCACCCAACGCCGGGCATACCTAGCACCGCTGACTTCGCCGTGCTGTGGTAATGCGTTGCAGTGCAGATTGATTGAGGCATTCCGTCTGAGAATTGCTGGGGTTCAAGTCATTCGAGCGCGTGATCCTTTTGCTCAGCCCGGTTTTCGTCGCAGCGTCCACGCGGGCACCCAGTGCGTCACCGCCTTTCCGCGCGATCCGTACGCGATCTCGTAGGTCACCAGCCCCCACCAGTCGCCCTGCTCGCAGATGCCCCAACAGCTCAGCATGCCGGTGACGACCTTGTGCATCTGCAGACCGTGCGGGTGGTAGCGCCCCGACCGGTGTGGCTCGCGGGGGAACAACACCGTGAGGTCGATCAGCACCGGGACCGGCGGGCGGACCACCCGAAACGGGTCCCGGACGGGTTGTCCGGTGTAGCCGATCGACACCCGCTCCACCATTATTCGATCATATGTTCGAATGCCCGGGAATCGGGGCCGAAAGTCCCTCGCGGAAATTAGTCGAGAAAGTTAAAGTTGAGCGGAACAGACTCAACCTTGACGATGTTGAAGAAGGCGACAAGCATTTGCCGTGCCCTGCCGACTGCGCGCGGGCACGGCCTGACTGAAAGTGAGGCGTCGTGGATTCTTTCAACCCGACAACCAAGACTCAGGCGGCGCTGACCGCTGCGTTGCAAGCCGCCAGTGCGGCCGGCAACCCGGAGATCAGGCCTGCCCACCTGCTGTTGGCGCTGCTCACACAAGCCGACGGCATTGCTGCGCCGTTGCTCGAGGCTGTTGGTGTCGATCCGGCCACGATCCGCACCGAGGCACAACGGCTGGTCGACCGGCTGCCGACCAGCAGCGGTGCGACCTCGCAACCGCAGCTCTCCCGCGAGTCGCTGGCGGCGATCACCGCTGCCCAGCAACTGGCAACAGAGATGGACGACGAATACGTCTCCACCGAGCACCTGATGGTCGGTTTGGCCACCGGTGACTCCGACACGGCCAAGCTGCTCACCGGTCACGGCGCGTCCCCGCAGGCCCTGCGGGATGCGTTCGTGAAGGTCCGTGGCAGCGCCCGGGTCACCAGCCCGGATCCCGAGGCCAGTTATCAGGCGCTGGAGAAGTACTCCACCGACCTGACCGCCCGTGCCCGGGAAGGCAACCTCGACCCGGTCATCGGGCGCGACAACGAGATTCGTCGCGTCATTCAGGTGCTGAGCCGGCGCACCAAGAACAACCCCGTACTCATCGGTGAGCCCGGCGTCGGCAAGACCGCGATCGTGGAGGGCCTGGCCCAGCGGATCGTGGCCGGCGACGTGCCGGAGAGCCTGCGCGACAAGACCGTCGTCTCCCTGGACATGGGGTCGATGGTGGCCGGCGCCAAGTACCGCGGTGAATTCGAGGAGCGGCTCAAGGCTGTTCTCGACGACATCAAGAACTCGGCCGGGCAGGTCATCACGTTCATCGACGAGCTGCACACCATCGTCGGCGCCGGTGCCACCGGCGAGGGTGCGATGGACGCCGGCAACATGATCAAGCCGATGCTGGCCCGTGGTGAGTTGCGGATGGTCGGTGCCACCACGCTCGAGGAGTACCGCAAGTACATCGAGAAGGACGCCGCCCTGGAGCGCCGCTTCCAGCAGGTGCTGGTCGGTGAACCGTCGGTGGAGGACACCGTCGGCATCCTGCGCGGCCTCAAGGACCGGTACGAGGTGCACCACGGTGTGCAGATCACCGACTCGGCACTGGTTGCGGCGGCGACGTTGTCTGACCGCTACATCACCAGCCGGTTCCTGCCGGACAAGGCCATCGACCTGGTCGACGAGGCCGCATCGCGGCTACGGATGGAGATCGACTCGCGGCCCGTCGAGGTCGACGAGGTCGAGCGGTTGGTGCGCCGGCTCGAGATCGAGGAGATGGCGCTTGCGAAAGAAGAAGATGAGGCGTCGAAAGACCGCCTCGAGAAGCTGCGTGCCGAGCTGGCCGACCTGAAGGAAAAGCTGGCTGAGCTGACCACCCGGTGGCAGAACGAGAAGAACGCCATCGACATCGTGCGTGAGTTCAAGGAGCAACTCGACGTCTTACGCGGCGAGGCCGACCGCGCCGAGCGCGACGGTGATCTCGCCAAGGCTGCCGAGCTGCGGTACGGCCGCATTCCCGAGGTGGAGAAGAAGCTCGACGCGGCGCTGCCCCAGGCTGAGGCGCAGACCAACGTCATGCTCAAGGAGCAGGTCGGGCCCGACGACATCGCGGACGTGGTGGCAGCGTGGACCGGCATCCCCGCCGGGCGCCTGCTCGAAGGCGAGACCGCCAAGCTGCTGCGCATGGAGGAGGAGCTGGGTCGCCGGGTCGTGGGCCAAAAGCGCGCCGTGCAAGCGGTTTCCGACGCGGTCCGGCGCAGCCGGGCCGGGGTCGCCGACCCCAACCGTCCGACGGGCTCGTTCTTGTTCCTCGGTCCGACCGGTGTCGGTAAGACCGAGCTGGCCAAGGCGCTGGCCGATTTCCTGTTCGACGACGAGCGGGCCATGGTCCGCATCGACATGAGTGAGTACGGCGAAAAGCATTCCGTCGCAAGGCTTGTCGGTGCCCCTCCCGGGTATATCGGCTACGACCAGGGCGGTCAGCTGACCGAGGCGGTACGCCGGCGCCCGTACACGGTGGTGCTGTTCGACGAGGTCGAGAAGGCCCATCCGGACGTGTTCGACGTGCTGCTCGCTGTTCTCGATGAGGGCAGACTGACCGACGGCCAGGGCCGCACGGTCGACTTCCGCAACACGATCCTCATCCTGACCTCGAACCTGGGGTCGGGCGGCAGCGAGGAGCAGGTGATGGCGGCAGTGCGCGCGGCGTTCAAACCGGAGTTCATCAACCGCCTCGACGATGTGCTGATCTTCGAGGGTCTCAAGCCCGACGAGCTGGTGCAGATCGTGGATATCCAACTGGCGCAGCTGCAGAAGCGGCTCGCCCAGCGTCGCCTGGAGTTGCAGGTGTCGCTGGAGGCCAAGAAGTGGCTCGCCGATCGCGGGTTCGACCCGGTCTACGGTGCTCGGCCGCTGCGGCGGCTGGTGCAGCAGGCCATCGGCGACCAGCTGGCCAAGCTGCTGCTCGCCGGTGAGGTGCACGACGGTGACGTCGTGCCGGTCAATGTGGCCCCGGACGGCGAATCGCTGATTCTGGGCTGACGTCCAACGCGAGAGCCCCCGCACGAAATGTGCGGGGGCTCTTTGCGTTAGGCGTCGGGTAGGCCCAGTGCGGCCAGCGCACCCGTAATTGTTGCTTGCCGTAGCCGTTTGGGTGGGCTATTGGGGAACTGTAGACAGCAGTCCTGCATTCCACCGAACGCGATCACACCGCGGGTGGACTGCTCCAGCGTCGGGCGCGTGCCGAACACCAACGCGCACAGCCGTTTCTGCCACGCCAATACTTTGTCCACCAAGCCGAGATCGGCCAGCGTGGTCAGCTCGGTGACCGCCAGCACCAGATCGGAGCGGTGCCGAAAGAGGAAATCGAAGTAGCCCTCGAGTAGCTCGCGCGGGCTTGCGGGGTTGGTCGATGCCCGCTTCTCCAGTTCGACGATGAACAGTTCACCTTCGTCGATGAGCGGGTGGAGAATGCTGCGCACCAACTCTTCCCGCGAGCTGAAGTGGTAGTAGAGCGCGGGCTTGGTGATGCCAAGCCGGTCGGCGATGTCCTGCAGGCTCGTGCGGTGCACGCCCTTCTGGCCGAACAGCTCACGGGCGACGTCCTGAATCCGTTGTCGGGTACCTGTCCCTGGCCTGCTCACGTAGCGACCCTAACTGACCGACCGTTAAGTAAGCTGCTGGCCATGCGCATTCTGGTTTCGGGTGCCAGCATCGCCGGACCGGTGCTGGCGTACTGGCTGACCCGCCGCGGATTCGACGTGACAGTCGTCGAACGGGCTCCCGCACTGCGAAAGACGGGCGGCCACGCCGTCGATCTGTTCCGACCGGCGATGAACATCTCCGAACAGATGGGGGTGATCGAGCAGGTCCAGGCCCGGGCGACGGGCACCACTCGGCTGATCCTGCAGCGCACCGGAGGGCGGCGGCCGGTGAATGTCGACTACGTGAAACTGGCCTCGGTCATGTCCGACCGGCACGTCGAGATCATGCGCGACGACCTCAGCCAGATCTACTACGACGCCGGCCGCGACCACATCGAGTACCTGTTCGACGACCAGATCACCGCGATCGCCGACGACGGCACGGTGGACTTCGGCAGGACCGCCCCTCGTCACTACGACGTCGTCGTCGGCGCCGACGGCCTGCATTCAGGAGTGCGGCAATTGGTCTTCGGCCCCGACTCTGGTCACACTCGCTTCCTTGGGGGCTATCTGGCGGTGCTGTCGGTGCCCAAAGAGCTTGCACGCGATGGTGAATCAACGAACTTCGTCGACACCCGCCGGTGGGCGATGATCTATACCGCCGACCATCTCGACGACGCCCGCGCGGTGTTCCTGTTCCGCCCCGAGGCGCCGCTGGACTACCACCATCGCGACGACGCCCGGCAGCGGCTGCTACTGCGCTCGGCGTTCGCCGGGCTGAACCCGGTCGTCGACCGCTGGCTGGGCGAACTCGACGGTCCGGGCACGTTCTACTTCGACTCGATCACCCAGCTGGAGCTGACCAGCTGGTCGCGCGGCCGGGTCACCCTCGTCGGGGATGCGGGCTACTGCCCAGGGCCTGCGGTGGGCGGCAGCACCAGCCTGGCGGTGCTGGGCGCCTACGTGCTGGCCGGTGAACTCGAACGGGCCGGCGGTGATCATGTCGCGGCGTTCGCCGCCTACGAGGCGGTGATGGCGGACCCGGTGCGGCACAGCCGCGCGTTCGCCCGCACGGTCGCCAAGACGCTGGTGCCGCGATCGGAGCTGGGGGTGTGGGCGCTGGTCAACGCCGGCCGCACACTGTCGGCACTTCCGGGCCGTTTGACCAGGGCCATCGCCCGGCTCAACAACAAGGGCGTGCGGTTGTACGACGCCATGGGATATCCCGACTACCCACTTGGCGCCTCTGCTATTGATTGATGGTGCCGACCACTGATCCCGTCATCACCGCCGTCCCCGGGAAACCGAACCTCCTGATCGGGGCCTACGATCTGGCCACCGTGGGCTACCGCGCCGACGAGTATTTCGTCGCGGGCACCGCGACGTCTTATGCGCCATCAGCAACGGCCGACTACACCACCCGCATCGTCGTCCTGCGCCCGCTGGACGAGGCCGCATGGAACGGCACGGCGATCGTCGAATGGCTCAACGTCAGCGGCGGGATCGACGCGGCCGCCGTCTGGTTCATGGCTCACCGGGAGATCGCCAGGGCCGGGTACGCCTACGTCGTCGTCTCCGCCCAGCGCGTCGGGATTGAGGGCGGCCTCAGCCTGGTCGGCGATGCGTCACTGAAAACCCTGGATCCCCAACGATATTCAGGGCTGAATCACCCGGGTGACGCCTTCGCCTACGATATCTTCACCCAGGTCGGCCGGGCCGTACGCGCCGGCGTGATCGACGGTCTCGCACCGCAATTCGTGCTGGCGGCCGGGGAGTCGCAGTCGGCAACCTTCCTCACCACCTACGTCAACGAGGTCGATCCCGCCGCCGGTGTCTACGACGGCTTCCTGATCCATTCCCGGTTCGGGTCGGCGGCACCCCTGGACGGCACGTCCCTGCTCGACGAGACCGGTGCGTTCCACACCGTGCCGGTGCCGTTCCGTGCCGACCTGCGGGTCCCGGTGCTGGCCGTGGTCACCGAAACCGACCTGCTGGGCGCGCGACTGCTCGGCTACGTCCACGCCCGCGTGCCGGACACCGAGCACCTGCGGGTCTGGGAGATCCCCGGCTCGGCGCACGCCGACAACTACACGATCCGGGTGGGATTCATCGACAACGGAGCGGTACCGCTGGATCAGATCGTCGCGGCCTACGCGCCGACCAACGACCTGATGGGCCAACAGCTGCCGCACTTCATCAACTTCGCCCCGCAGCACCACTATGTCCTGCAGGCCGCGATCGCCGGGCTGCACGACTGGGTGCGCACCGGGCGGCCTGCGCCGAGTGCGCCGCAGATCGACCTGACCGGCACCGACCCGCCCGCGATCGCCGTCGATGCCAATGGTGTCGCGACAGGCGGCCTGCGAACACCGTGGGTGGACGTCCCGACCGCCCGCACCTCCGGCACCAGCGCCGACGACAACGTGCTGCTCGCGATCTTCGGCTCGGGTGAGCCCTTTGACGCCGAAACACTGGCCCGGCTGTATCCCGGCGGCCGGGACGAATACCTGGAGCGGTTCACCGCGGCGCTGGACGACGCGATCGGCGGTGGCTTCCTGTTGGCCGCGGACCGCGCGGAGATTCTCGAACTCGCCGCGGCGACGTTCCCGGCTGGGGACTAACCGGTGCCCAGTTCGAATTCGCGGGTCTGCGCGCCGGCGTCAATGACCGCTCGGAGCAGTTGACGAGCGGCCGGCTGGGCGAGGGTCTCCCGAAACAGCTGGTCCTCGATTCGCAAGCCGGCCAGCCGGTCGACGCCGGTGTCCAACGCGGCGTCGACCGCACGTTTGGCGGCAGTGATCGCCGTCGGGGCGTACCCCGCGATGCGGGCGGCCAGTTTGTCGACGAACCGCCGCAGCTTCTCCGGCGGCAAAGCCCGATCGACGTATCCCCAGGCTTCGGCCGTCGCGGCGTCGACGTCCATCCCACCCAGGATCGTTTCCAGGGCACGTCCCCGGCCGACCAGCCCAGGCAGCCGCTGGGTGCCGCCCCCGCCGGGGATGATCCCGACCGCCACCTCCGGATGGCCGAGAACCGTGGTGCCCAGCGCGGCGTAGCGCATGTCGAACGCCATCGCGAACTCGCAGCCACCGCCGCGACAGACACCCTCGATGACGGCGATCGTAGGTTTCGGCAGCGTACGGATCAGCTCGGTCGTCGCGTGGAAGAGCGACAGCTCCTCGTGCAGGCCGATGTCATCGGCAGGCAAGTCCAGGATCAACGCCACATCGGCGTGGGCGATGAAGATCTCGGGGTCGGCGGAGTCAACTATCAGCACCCGGACCTGGTCGTCTGCCGTGATCTCCCGCGCGAGGCGGTCGATCTCGGTGAGCAGGGGGACGTCGAGGAGGTTGATCGGCGGATTGTCGAGCGTGGCTCGGCAGATCCCGCCGTCGACGGTGATGCGAATCAGCTGGTAGTCGTCATAGGCCATGGCGGGAGGCTATGTGACGGGCTTGTGACCTGCTGGAGTTCTCGCTTCGGGCGGGTGAACAGATACGCTACGTCTAATGGTTCCGTTCTGGTTCACGCTGTCCGCGCTCTGCTTCGTGGGTGCGGCGGTGCTGTTGTACGTCGACATCGGCCGTCGACGTGGCTTGGGCCGCCGCCGTAAGTCCTGGGCGCGGTCGCACGGGTTCGACTTCGAACCCGAGTCCGCCGAGATCATCGACCGCTGGAAGCGCGGTGTGATGTCGACTGTCGGCGATGTCACCGCCCGCAATGTGGTACTCGGTCAGATCCGCGGTGAGGCGGTGTACATCTTCGACCTCGAGGACGTCGCCACCGTGATCGCGCTGCACCGCAAGGTCGGCACCAACGTCGTGATGGACCTGCGGCTCAAGGGCATCGCCGAGCCGCGTGAGAGCGATATCTGGCTGCTCGGCGCCATCGGCCCGCGGATGGTCTACTCCACCAACCTCGACGCCGCCCGCCGCGCGTGCGACCGCCGGATGGTCACCTTCGCCCACACCGCGCCGGACTGCGCCGAGATCATGTGGAACGAGCAGAACTGGACTCTGGTGTCCATGCCGATCTCGTCGAGCCGCGCCCAATGGGACGAGGGGCTGCGCACGGTGCGGCAGTTCAACGACCTGCTGCGGGTGCTGCCTCCGACCGCGCAGCCGGCACTGCCGCCGTCCGCGGGGCGCCGCAATGCCTCCCCGGGTCGCCCCTTGGCGCCCGCCGGCCGCCGCGAGCTGCCGCCGGGACGGGCCGAGGTTCCGCCGCCGCTGCGTCCGCAGCAGCCGCGGAACGGTACACAGGCTCCCAACTACCAGCGCTGAGCCGGGTAGGTTCTCGGCGTGTCTCGTCCCGGGCGGGTGGACCGCGCAATCAATAACGGAAGAGGACGTTGCCGTGGGCGCACCTGAACTCAACGCCGCTGAACGCGCCGAACTCGCCGGGCTGGTCCGCGAGTTGTCGGTGGTGTTCGGCCGTGTCACCTTGTCCTCCGGCAAGGAAGCCGACTATTACGTTGACCTGCGCCGCGCCACGCTGCACCACAAGGCCGCACCGCTGATCGGCCGGCTGATGCGTGAGCTGACCGCTGACTGGGACTATGCGGCGGTCGGCGGACTGACCATGGGAGCTGACCCGGTGGCCGCCGCGATCATGCATGCTCCTGGCCGCCCGATCGACGCCTTTGTGGTCCGTAAGGCGCTGAAAAGCCATGGGATGCAGCGGCTTATCGAAGGTGCCGACGTAGTTGGTCAGCGGGTTCTTGTGGTCGAGGACACCAGTACGACCGGAGGTTCGGCGCTGACCGCTGTGCGCGCGGCGCGGGATGCGGGCGCGACGGTCGTCGGTGTCGCGACGGTGGTGGACCGGGCGACCGGGGCCGCCGAGGCGATCGAGGCTGAGGGTGTGCCCTACCGCAGCGTGCTGGGTCTGGCCGATCTCGGTCTGCCGACGTCTTGACGCCGAAGACGATGGTGAGCACAGACGAGGAGCTCGTCGAGGCTTCGCAATTGCACTGGGATGACGTCGTCGACGTGATCTGTGCTGGTGCGGGTCCCGGCGTGCTGGCTCATGCCGTCTGGTGCACGGACCTCGACCTCGATGTCGAGTTGGCCGATGCGGAGTTGTCTTCGCAGACTTCCGATCCCGATACCGCCGCGTATTTGCAGTCGATGACCGACGACCTGGAACCACCGGCGGACCGGGGCCTGGAACTGGCGGTCGTTTACGCCAAGCCGGTTGTCGTGAGCAAGGACCGCAGGGCCACGATCGAGCCGTTCTTCGGCTCGCGGCTGCGCGACTTCTCCGCGCGCTGCGCCGCGTCACCGTTCGGCGTCATCTACAGCCAGATACCCGACAACATGACCTCACTGCGTGCCGGTGGCGAGACCATCCGGGCGGCCGTGCTCGGGGACTACCGGCCCGAAACCGACCGCCCTGGTTTGGAACTGGCGGAATGGTTGCGCGGGCAGGCCGATGAGCGCGGCCTCCTGGACGAGGCGGGCACCGTGCTGGAGCGGCTGGTCTTCGAGGACGGGCGCGTCGCCGGCGCGGCGCTGTCCACGCCAGACGGAACTCGGTTGGTGCGCGCGATTGTGGGCGTCGCGCTGTCTATCGGACCTGTGCCCGATGCTGCCGATTGGCCGGTTCAGTCCGGGTTGCCCAGCGGCGCATCGCAAGTCGCCGTCGTGAGTCGAACCGCCAGTCGGTTCGGTCTCGTCGAACTACTGTACAGCTCCTGACTCAGCTGCGGTTCTGGACGGAAAAGTCTACTGGGATAACCTTTTTGGCGAACAGTTCGGCCATGACATCGCCTGGCACCGGGCGGGACAGCAGGAATCCCTGAGCGCGATGGCAGCCGTGCTGGAGCAGGGTCACCGCGGCGCTTGGTTGCTCGACACCCTCTGCCACCAACTCGAGGTTGAAGGCCTCGGCCAACGCGATGATCGCGCGCACGATCGCCAGATCCTCCGGGTTGGTGCCGAGATCGAGGACGAAGCCCTTGTCGATCTTGAGGGTGTCCACCGGAAGCGATTTCAGATGTGTCAGCACGCTGTACCCGGTGCCGAAATCGTCGATGGCCACCTGCACGCCGACATCCTTGAGGCCGGCCAGGGTGATGCGTGTGGTCTCGATGTCCTGCACCACAACACTTTCGGTGATCTCCAGGCACACCGATTTGGCATCGAGGTTGAACTCGGCGATCGTGTCGGCCACCGACTCGACGAATCCGTCGGTGACCAGCTGTACCGGGGAGACGTTGATCCGGATAACCGCGTTCTTGGCGATGCCGCGAGCCTGCCAGCCGCTGAATTCCGAGCAGGCGGCGCGCATCACCCAGCGTCCCAATTCGCCTGCCAGGTTGATTGATTCGGCGACATTGATGAACGAATCCGGCAGTAGCAGGCCGCGGGTCGGGTGTTGCCAGCGCACCAACGCCTCGGTCGCCAGGATCTCCCCGGTGCGCATGTCAACTTCGGGCAGGTAATGCAGAATCAGCGTCCCGGCGTCGATCACGTTCTGCAGATGCAGCTCGATGTCGTTGCGGAATTCGCTCTTCAGTGACATCTCGTCGGTGAATAGCGCGATCTTGTTGCCGCCGGCGTTCTTGGCGTTCAGCACCGCCTGGTCGGCGCGTCGCAGCAGATCCGACGTCGTGTCCCTGCCCGGAACTCCCAGTGCGACTCCGGCACTGACGGTGCGGGTGAGCATTTCGCCGCCGATCGTCACCCGGTCGCGCAGCACGTCCTGCAGCCGGTGAGCCAGCGCCAGGGCGGCGTCGGCGTCCATCGGTGCGGCCGGGATGACGACGAACTCGTCACCACCGAGGCGGGCGATCAAATCGCCTTCGCCGGTCTCCTCGCGCAGGCGTTCGGCGAACGCCTGGATGAACCAGTCGCCGGCGTGGTGACCCAGATAGTCGTTGATGGCCTTGAGCCGGTCGAGGTCGAGGAACAGTGCCGACACCGGCCCTGCCTGGCCGGCCCGCAGCCTGTCGTCGAGGTACGCGAGCAGTGCCCGGCGGTTGTGCAGTCCGGTCAGGTCGTCATGCTCCGCGAGGTAACGCAGCTCTTCTTCGGCGACCACCCGCGCCTGCACCTGGGCGAACAACGACGCGATCGCCAGCAGTGCGTTCAGCTCTTCCGGTGACCAGTCCTTGATGCCGATCTTGATGAACCCCAAGGCCCCGGCGGTGACGTCTCCGGACAGCAGCGGCACCGAGGCCAGTGACGGCAGGGCGACCCCGCTCGCCTCCTGGACCCGGCGCTGGTAGTCGTCGGAGTCGTCCGCGATCGGTTCGGGGGAGAAGAAGACCGGTTCCTTGGCGGTCTCGGCGGCCGCAAAGATCGGATCGGCGTCGGCGAAGTAGACGATGCCGAGCGGGTCGGGATCGGGGACGTCGGGGCGCGGCGGCCATTCAGCGATGAGCTTCGTGGCCCGGATCGCGTGATCGTTGTAGCGCAGGAAACTGAAGTCGACACCGAAGGACGCGACAAGGTCGGCCAGCACGTCCTGGCTCACCTGCGCCGAAGTGGCAGAGGTGGCCGCCATCAGCTTGGTGGCCACATTCGTGACGAGGGTGTCGAGCGCCATTAACCGAGTGTCCCCCCGTTGGCTGCACGACGCCGGCTACGCACCGATGGGCTAGGGGCGTGACTGAACCTGAGCACGAGTGCTTGTGCCTCGTCCGGGCCGGTCCCGGTGAGTGAGCGGAACTGACCTTGCAAGTCGCGTAATTCGGCGACGTGCTCGGCAGCGAGCTCGTCGAGGTCTTGATCGTCGTGGGCGTACAGAAACACCGGCGAGACGGGCTGGACACCCAGGCCGTGCTGCTCGGCGGCGACCCAGACCGCTTCCACAGCGGCACCTGCGCGGGCGTAGTCGGTCAGGGTGTGGCCGGCGATGGTGACGACGCCCAATGCCGAGCTGGACAGCACTCGTTCGGTGACGTCCTGACCTAGCGCCTCGCCCGCCTGCCATTGCGCCAGGCGGGCCATCACGTCACCGCGGCGCAAGATGTCCAGCGTGGCCATATCGGTGGCGGCGAGCTCAAGGCCGCCGATGTCCAGGCCGTCGGAATTATCGTCACCGGGCCAGCGCACCTCCGAGATCATCTCGGCGTGCAGGCGTGGCTGCAGATAGCGGATCCGGTCGGTGGCGGCCAGGATCGCCGCCGCCCGTTCGATGTCGGTGCGGATCGTCAGCAGCCGCAGCGTGCCGCCCTCGACCCGAGCCGCCGCTGTCAGATCGGCGACAGTCGCCGTCGTCAGTTGCGACGGTGTGCCGCGGTGCCGGTTCGTCCCCCGGTCCAGCATCGGTCCGTACAGCGCGGCCAGCGTGTCGTCGCGGCCCGCCGCCAACTTGACGACCGCCCGCAGCGGGATCCGCTCGTCGTCCTCGGTGATCGTGACCAGGCCCAGCACACCGAGTGCGGAGGCGGCCACCCGCGCGTTGAACGTCGCAGCCCCGATCGCAACGGCGCTGGCCCGGTAGGCGACGTCCATCGTCGAGGTGTACTTCGGGTCCAGCTCGACGATCACCGAGTTATTGTGCGACACGATGCTCCACGGCTGCATGTTCCCCCCGGACGGGGCGCGCCGCGCGGCCGCTGCCACGGCTTCCGCAGGGGCGCTGTCCAACTGCCCGGTCGGCTCGGCGGAAGCCGACGGGGCCGGCGGGCTCGGTAGTGCGGGCTCTTCCAGTCCGTCGAGTGCGCGGGTGACGTCGATACGGACCCGGCCGGACGACAGGCGCTCGCCCAGTCCGATCCTGCGCACCGCCTCGGCGACGGTGGCCGCACCGACGGCGATGTCCCCGGCGAGCTGCGGCCACGTCGACAACGTGCGGCCGACCTCGACCAGCGAAGCGGCGCCGCGGTCGGACAACCGGCCCGCGTCGATGATCCGCAGCACGTGGGGCACCTTGTCAGTGCTGCTCAGGCCCGCCAACTCACTGACGCCGATGTCGCCGAGCAGCCCGTGCAAGATGGGCCGTTCCGGCTCGATGTCGTATCGCTCCACGTCGATCAGGCCGCGGTCACTGCTGGCCATCAGTACCGGAATGCGGCATGCCCGTGCCGCCTCGCGCACCGCCGCCTTGATATCGAGGGAGTCGCACTCCTCGACCACGATGTCGAGGCCGTCGAGGAAGGTTCCCATCTCGTCGATGGTCAGACCGTCGGTCATCGCTCGCACCCGCAGGTACGGGTCGAGCTCGGCGATCCGCCGGGCCGCCACGACGGCCTTGTTCACGCCGATGTCGAACACCGTTGCGGGCACTCGGTTGAGGTTGGACAGTTCCAAATCGTCGAAATCGGCCAGTCGCAGCTCGCCGCACAAACCCTGGGCGGCCAGCGTGTGGGCGATCGCGTGGCCCACCGATAGACCCACCACACCGATGGTGAGTCCGGCCAGCCGCCGCTGCTCGCCAAGGGTGATCATGTTGCGGTTGCGGTCGAGCCGCAGGCGCGCAAACGAGCGCGGGCCCGGCACCGCCACCACCGCATGCCGCCACGGGTAATGCGCCCAGCGCACCGGCTCGGCGAGCAAATCGGGTTCGACCTCGGGCCGAAGGCCGCGCAATGCCGAGTCGAACTCCGCTGAGCGGTCGATAAATTCGGTGCGCGAGTCGTCGCGCAGTCGGGCCAGTATAGGTTCGTCTTGAGGATCGTCGCTGAGCAAGACTTGCGCGTTGTACGCGTCCGCGCCGGAATCGGCGGAGACGTCGAAACTCACATGCCACTCCCGTACTGCATGCCGAAGCTGCTGAACTCCTCGGAGATCGTTGCCAGCATGCGCATCTCCTTGACGATTCTGGCCAACTGCCGAGGCTCGGCATGGTTGGCGAAGGTGCGCCTATCCCACCACATCATCTTCGTGCGGTAGCGCTCGCTGGGGTAGGCAGCGGCCGGAATCTTAGTAGCGACCACCCCGCCCGAGGTGCTCCACCTGTCGAGGACGTGGGCGGCGGCGGTGGCCAGGATGAACTGAGCGCCCAAGAGCTCCATGGTGGGGAACGCGGTACGGGCGAAGGTGCGGGTCAGCGCGCCGCTACGGGCGGGATCATCACTCACCCAGGCCGACTTCATCTCCACCACGCCGAACGGCAAGCGGTCAGTGATCATCTTGCGGACCGCGTCTTGGCCGGCCTGGCCTTCCCACTCGACGATCGCGTGCGATTCGTCGGCGCTGAAGTACGGGCCCTTCGCCCGAAGGCCGCCCAGCATCCGGCCGTCGTCGTCGACGGCGGTGTAGAACAGCGTGGTGTCGCGGCCGTCGGCGAACGACTCGATGTCCAGTGCCGCTTCTACTCCGTGTTTTTCGTAGCTGCGCAGGGCTCCCCGAAGGTAGGTTTCCCATAGCTCAGGTTCGCTGTCGGGTTGGGCACACGTAATCGTGCAACCCGTGTCCGTGTCGCGCCAGCTAATCGTCTCAGGCAGGTGGTAGAGCTTCTGATCAGGGAAGTCCAGCACTGAAGCGTTCATCGTTTCCCATCTATCGGGCGCCTTGCGGGTAGGGTTTCCGCAGCGGGTGCCGGGGTTGTGCGGGCGCTATTTATTCGAACTTGCAAATATCAGTATCTCGCCGAAGGGCACAAAGACTCCAGCCGTTAGCTGGAAAAGCCCTGGTTACCGGGGGGTAGCCACCGCGACCGGCGGTGAACACCGGCAGAAATGACCGGCTGCGTGAACACCTTTGCGCACAACATTCCAGGTCAAGGGCGGCGCCGCTGTTGACTGAACGGGAGACCCTACACTCGTCATCGTTGGAGACCGATTTGTTATTACCGGCGCGCGAAGAGCCGGATAGTACGTCCGGAGTGTGAGCTAGGGGCCGGAAAGGGCGTTGGGTGACCTGTACCGCACCGGCGTTGCGATGTCTCCAGTGGGCTGTGCAAGGACGAAAATTCGCTCACCCGACAGGGGTCTTGCTGGCAGTCGCCTGTGTGATGTGTGCCGCCGCGTGCTCACGGTCGTCCAGCAAATCCAGTTACGGAGCGGCTCAGGCTCGCATCGGGGGAGTCCTCGGCACTGCTGGGCTGGGTCATGTCGGTTGCTGATTTTCTGATTTCATCCTCGTCGACATCAATGCTGCGCCGGCAGACCCGGCGGCACCACACGCCAAACCCCAACACGTCCGATTCGGCTTTTATGGCACCCGCGCCCACCAGATCGAAGCCACCGAGTTGGCTGACCCGTGAGTGAGGCAGGCCCTACCGAGTGGAGCACCGGCGCCCCCGGCGTCGGGCCCTGGGTCGGTGGGCTGCCCGACGACCCGCGCTACGACCCAGAACTGTTGCGTGAGGGCGACTCCCGCAACGTCGTCGACGCCTACCGGTACTGGACGCGGGAGGCGATCATCGCCGATATCGATCGCCGCCGGCATGCGCTGCACATCGCGATCGAGAACTTCGGCAACGACGCCAACATCGGCGCAGTGGTTCGGACCGCCAACGCCTTCGCCGTCGACACCGTGCACATCGTCGGACGCCGGCGCTGGAACCGCCGCGGGGCCATGGTCACTGACCGCTACCAACGACTGACCCACCACGACAGCACCGACGATTTACTGGCCTTTGCGGCCGGCGCCGGACTGACCGTAGTGGCCGTCGACAACATCGCCGGCGCGGTGCCGGTGGAAACCACCACGCTGCCGCGGGACTGCCTGATGGTGTTCGGCCAGGAAGGGCCGGGGATCTCCGAGGCCGCTCGCGAGGGTGCGGCGATCACGGTGTCGATCGCGCAATTCGGCTCGACCCGCAGCGTCAACGCCGCCGTCGCCGCCGGCATCGCCATGCACGCCTGGATCAGACAATGGGCCGATCTTTCGCAGGCGTGGTAGGGCAGGATTGGCCGCATGGACCAGCTGTGGGCGAACCGCGCTGCCAGTGCCGAGGCCGCGATCGCGAAGCGCCATCTGCGCACGCTCTGGAATCTGCCGGGAACACAGCTCGGCGTCGTCAGCTGGCCGCCCGCCCGCGGTGACCGGTGGTTCGGAACGTGGCACTACTGGTGGCAGGCGCACCTGTTGGAGTGCCTGATCGACGCGCAGCTGCGCGATCCGCAGCCCGACCGGCTGGGCAGGATCAAACGGCAGATCCGTGGTCACCGGGTGCGCAACAACGGCCGCTGGACCAACCGCTATTACGACGATATGGCCTGGCTGGCACTGGCCTTGGAGCGCGCAGAGCGGGTGGCGGGCGTCGATCGCCCGCGCGCCCTGGCCACCCTCTGCGAACAGTTCGTCAAGTCGTGGGTGCCCGAGGACGGCGGCGGAATCCCTTGGCGCAAGCAGGATCAGTTCTTTAATGCGCCGGCCAACGGCCCGGCCGCAATCTTCCTGGCCCGCTATGACGACCGGCTGCGACGGGCCCAGCAGATGGCCGACTGGATCGACGAAACGTTGATCGATCCCGAGTCCCATTTGGTGTTCGACGGCATCAAAGGCGGTTCACTGGTCCGCGCGCAGTACACCTACTGCCAGGGGGTGGTGCTGGGATTGGAGACCGAGCTGGCGGTGCGCACCCGTGACGACCGGCACCCGGCGCGGGTGCGCCGGCTGGTCGCGGCGATCGGCGAACGCATGGCGCCCGGCGGAATTCTGAACGGGGCAGGCGGCGGAGACGGCGGGCTGTTCTCCGGGATCACCGCCCGGTATCTGGCGCTCGCGGCGACCGACCTGCCCGGGCAGTCCGCCGAGGACACCGCGGCCAGGGATACCGCTCGGGGGATCGTGCTTGCCTCGGCCGAGGCCGCCTGGGACAACCGCCAAAGTGTGGACGGGCTGCCATTGTTCGGGCCCTCCTGGGACAGCACCGCCGAGATACCGACCACCGGCGGCGGGCAGGCGCAGTTCGTCGAGGGTGCGGTCAACTCGTCGCAGACACCCGAGCGCGATCTCTCGGTGCAGCTGTCGGGTTGGATGTTGATGGAGGCTGCACATACGGTGACAGCGTGAGAGGCAGCCGGCTGGGTCGCGACCCGACAGCGAAGCGTTTCGGCGAGAACGCGGCCGCAGCACTACTGCTGATATTCACCGTCGTGGCCATACTGTGGGCGAACTCGCCATGGGCACACACCTATTCCGAGTTCTGGGAAACGCACGTCGGGCTGAGCTTCGGCAATTACCACGGTGCGTTGACGGTCAAGGCGATCGTCAACGACGCTCTCATGGCGTTCTTCTTCTTCATCGTGGGACTGGAAGTCAAGGCCCAGTTCACCATCGGGGAACTGACAGAGCGCTCGCGTGCGCTGGTCCCGGTGGTGGCCGCGATCGCCGGGCTGACCCTGCCCGCGGTAATCTTCCTGCTGTTCAACCCATCCGGCGACGACGCCAGTGCGTGGGGAGTGGTCATCTCCACCGACACCGCGTTCCTGGTCGGCGCGCTGGCGATCATCGCACCCAAGTACCCGGCCCGGCTGCGGACCTTCCTGCTGACGTTGGCTGTCGTCGACGACGTCGGGGCGCTGGCCGCCATCGCTTTGTTCTATTCGGACCACATCCGGATCGTCCCGCTGCTGATCGCCGTCGGATTGGTGGCCGCCCTGATTGGCGTGCGCTACCTACCCGAGGTCATGCGCGGCGTGACGTATTGCGTTCTGGCCGTTGCTTTGTGGTTGGCCCTGTTCAACGGTGGCGTGCACCCCACGCTCGCCGGCGTGGCGGTGGCACTGGTGATCCCGGTGTTCACGCCCGAGCGCCAGCGGGTGGAGGCGGCAGTCGACGTGATCCGCGCATTCCGCCAGTCGCCGAACTCGGAGTACGCCCGGGCGGCCACCCGCAGCCTGCGCGACTCGATCTCGATCAACGAGCGGTTGGTCACCGGGTTCGGGCCGTACGTGTCCTTCGGGGTGCTGCCGCTGTTCGCGTTGGCCAATGCCGGTGTGCGGCTGGACGCAGACACCGTGATGGCGGCCATGCGGTCGCCACTGACGTGGGGTGTGGTGGCCGGTCTGGTGATCGGTAAGTTGATCGGCATCACCGGGGCAACCTGGCTCGTGCAGCGCACCGGGCTCGGCCGGCTCTCGCCGGGGCTGACGTTGCGGCGGATCGCCGGCGGCGCGGCGCTGTCCGGTATCGGATTCACGATCGCACTGTTCATCGTCGACCTGGCGATCACCGACCCGCACTCCGCCGATATGGCGCGCGTCGGCGTTCTGGCAGCATCAGTCATCGCATTCACGTTGGGGTGGGCGGTCTTCCGGCTCACCGACCGATTCAGCCCGCCGGTCGCGGTCGGGCTCAAGCTGGTCCGCGATATCGAGCCGGACCGCGATCACATCCGTGGGCCGGCCGATGCGCCGCTGACCCTGGTCGAATACGGCGACTACGAATGCCCGTTCTGCAGCCGCGCCACCGGCGGAATCGACGAAGTCCGCGCACACTTCGGTGACCAATTGCGTTACGTGTGGCGGCATCTGCCGCTGGAGCGGGTGCATCCGAGGGCCATGGACGCCGCGCGTGCCAGCGAAGCGGCCGCACTGCAGGGCAAGTTCTTCGAGATGGGGACGATGATGTTCGAGTTCCAGGACTACCTGGAATGGCAGCACATCTACCGCTACGCCGACCAAGTCGGCTGTGACATCACCCAATTCGACGAAGACCTGCACTCGCCGCGGGTACTCCACCGGGTCGATGACGACGCTCAGGACGCCGAGTTGATGGACCTCAACGCGACACCGACGTTCTTCGTCAACGGTATTCGGCATCGCGGGCCGTGGGATTCGGCCAGCCTGATCCGAGCTCTGGAAGCGACCCGGCCGGCGGGGTGTACTGACCGCGGACGTTGAGTACGGCGTGGCGTGGTGACATGAAGGAGACTCCGAGTGAAGTGCGAGCTGCATAGGACGCCAATCACTCTGGAGGTCTTTGTGGTCCACCGTAGCGCCTCGCTGTCAGTCTGGGCTAGCTCGTTGTGTTGTTGAGGACGGCTGGACGCTGCGATGAGCATCCGAACGGTTCCAGGTCGCGACCGCAGCCGGCTGGGCGGGCCGCTATCACGAACTGAGCGATGCTGGTATGACCGATCGCAGCACACGACGACATCTTGGAGCGTTCGTGCCGATGCGCGGTATGGAGGAACGCCGGCAAGATGGTGCGAAGTAAATCCGTATTGCCGCAACGATCCATCACCCCGACTCAGCTCCGCGTGGCCAAAGGCGTCGCGAGGCATTGTTCCGCTGGGCTTCACCGCAAACTGATCCGATCTATTCGGCCCGCATCCCAACATCTGCGGAAGTTATTCTGCTGCAACGCTTGCCGGTAAAGTTCCTGCAGGATCTTCAGCGGTCGCGGAATTGCCCTTCTCTCAGCACCTTGGTGACTGCATCATCCCAACGTTCCAATTGGGTAGCTGTGAAGAACGGCTCGCCAAGGTGGCGCTCGATGTGCGGGCGCAGGATGAACGCGCCAACACGCAAGATCAAGGGGTTCAACACGGCCCACAACGGATCAAGGTTCTCCTGTATCAAGTCCTGTTCACGGAAGTGGTCTCCCTGGGCCGTGCTGATACCTACCAATCCGTCAAACACCACCGAGCCGATCTCGCCGCCCTCGCACAACGCGCGGGCTAGGTAGTTGATGACCAGAGGATGGTCGATCGTCAACTTCGTCATCCGTTTGCCGGCCTCTTCCAACGCCTCAGCGGGTGCACCGGGCGTCGCCGCGGCCCTCAGGGCCTCGCTGATGACCTGCAACACGTAGCGGTCGACTGTGTTGACCAGATCAGCCTTGGTCTTGAAGTAGTGCTGGACCAACCCGAGCGATACGCCAGCGGTGTCGGCGACCATCCGCATCGAGGTGGCGGCAACGCCCTGGCTCGCAAAGCTCCTCAGCGCCGCATCTCGGATCCGTTCCTCACTAGACGGCTCCGGTGGCGCCGGCGGGGTGTACGGGAAGAGTGGTCCGAGCTCCATTTGGTGCCAGTGTAGGCACCTCGGATCCAATACACTACGATGCGCAGCACGATGTATATGTATTGTTATGCAATACACGTAACCTATCGAGGTCCCGCACGGAATATCCCGGCCACGCGCTGGCTGCGCAGGGCAGATGTTGGAGGAATCAGCCAGTGGCAGAAGCACGCCGGCCGTTGCAGGGCAAGAATCAACGGTGACTCTGGATGAGTGAGGTCACAATCCCGGCCGCCGAGAGCCGTCTGCGCGGCTACCTCGCGGTACCCGATGGTGAGGGGCCGTGGCCTGGTGTCGTGGTCGTCCACGATGTTCTCGGAATGACAGCCGACTTGAGGCGGATCACCGATCGCTTTGCGGCCAGCGGCTACCTGGCGATCGCCCCCTCGCTCTATGACGGACCCGGGCCCAAAATCAAATGCGTCATCAATACCGCCCGTTCGCACTTCACTGGCCGCGGCCTCTCCTACGGCAATCTGCTTGCCGCCCGCGAATTCCTGACTGCTGATAGCCGATGCACCGGCAGAGTCGGCTTGGCGGGCTTCTGCATGGGTGCGGGCTTCTGTTTGCAGCTAGCCCCCGGCGGCTTGTTCGACGCGGCAGCGCCCAGCTATGCCATTCTTCCCAACGATGTCGACCAACTCGAGCAATCCTGTCCCGTAGTAGGGAGTTTCGGCGCCAGAGTCCCCATCGTCGCCAGCGACACCGCCGAGAAACTCGAGGCGGTGCTCACCCGCGGAGAAGTGCCACACGATGTGAAGAAATACCCGCGCGCCGGCCACAGCTTCATGAACGAACATCCACTGCCGGCTCCGATTCGGTTGGTAGCCGGCATAGCTGGCATCGCGTACTCGGCACCGGAAGCGGAGGACGCGTGGCAGCGCATCCTCGCGTTCTTTGCGGACCATCTCGCGTCGACCGGCAGCGATCGCGACGCCCTGGACAGGATCTAATCCAGCTAGACGGGAAGCGTTGTGCCCGTTTCCTGTTCGGCGAACTGCACGACCCGGGCGGCGGCGTCGTAATCGCACGCTCCTGGTGAGCGGCCGATCAATGCCGTCGCGCCACGCAGGCCCATGCGGCCGACGGGCCCGACGTAGCTGCCCGGCGGAATCGGCTCACTGATGCTGTACAGCGTGGGCACCGCACCCTCGTCGACGTCATTGGCAAACCGCTGGGCCAGTCCGTCGACCACCTTGTACGCCGCCGACATCAACGGCGAATCGGAGGTCTGTGCCAGGTTGGACGCGACCCAGCCGGGGTGAATCAGGTGGGTGACGACGCCGGAGTTGGCCGCCCGCAGGCGCCGGTCTAGCTCGAGGCCCCACAACATCATCGCGAGTTTCGAGTGCCCGTAGGCGTTCAGGGCGGTCCATTTGGTTCGGCGCAGGTGCATATCGTCCAGCCGAAGCTTCGCCATGCGGTGGCCGTCGGAGGCGACGTTGATGATGTGGGAGCGCACTCGGTGAAAGACCAGATTCGTCAGCGCGAACGGTCCGAGCATGTTGGTGCCGAGCGTCGCTTCGAAACCGTCGACGGTCTCGTGCCGATGGTCGGTCAGCACACCCGCGTTGTTGATGAGGATGTCGACGTCGCCGTCGAGGGTGTCGGCGAAGGCCCGGACCGAGGCCAGGTCGGCCAGGTCGACCTTGAGCACCTCGGTGGATCCGCCGATCGCGGCGGCGCGCTGCGCGCCCAGCTCGGTGTTGCGGACCGCCATGATGACGTGCGCGCCGGCTTGAGCCAGCGCGCGCGTGGTGCCCAGTCCGACGCCGTTGGTCGCGCCCGTCACGATGATCCGTTTACCGGTCAGATTGCCGAGCCGAGTCGGCGACCATTGCGTCACGTCGGCGAGCATAACGGGGAATTCTGGACAAACAAGACCATCTAATCAATCGCTCTGCGATCATGCCCCTTGTTATGAGTGACAGTGCGCAGGCGATCACGAACCTCGTCTACACGTATGCCGAACTGCTCGATGCCGGCGATCTCGACGGGGTCGCCGCATTGTTCACGCACGGCCGGATCTGCGGGGTGGAGAACGGCCCACCCGAGACTGTGTTCGCGGGCCCGGAGCGGGTGCGTCAGATGTACGACATGGCGACCCGCATCTATGAGGACGGCACGCCGAAGACCAAGCACAACACCAGCAATGTGCAGCTCTACATCGACGACGACGCGGGCACCGCGCGCGGCACGGCCTACTACGCCGTCACCCAGGCGACGCCCGATCTCCCCTTGCAGATCATCGTCACCGGCCACTATCACGACACCTTCCACCGGGTGGACGGCCAGTGGTGGTTCGACTCGCGCACGATGTTTGTCGACCAGGTCGGCGACGTGAGCCAGCATTTGAAGTTCTGACCCGGTGACCACCACGGGCGCTTTCGCGATGGACGCGGTGCTGGCGTCCGCGGTCGGCAAGGAAGGCCTCACCGACTGGGGGCCGGGTGATTTCCAGGAGCCGCTGGCGGTGCTGCTCGACGACTATCCCGGTGCCGGGCTCAACGTCATCGGCGAGCACATTCTGCGATCCGGTCTGGTGCACAGCCTGCGGATGCGGCTTCGTTCCGAGGAGTGGATCCGCCGCCATCCCGAGATCCTCGACGAACACGTCGAGGCGCCGATCGTGGTCGTGGGGATGATGCGCAGCGGCACCACCCTGCTGCAGCGCCTGCTCGCCGCCGACACACGGCTGCACTGCGCGCGCGGCTGGGAGGTGGTGGAGGCCGCCCCCAAACTGGACTACGACTTCGCCGGGACCGACCCTCGGATCGCGATCAGTGAAGCGCGGGAGAACAAGTCACGGGAGCTGGCACCGGAACTGTTCGCCATCCATCCGATGTACGCGCGGGAGGCGGAGGAGGAGATCGTCTTTCTGGCCGACGCGTTCCTGTCGCACGTCCCGGAGTCCGGCGCGCACCTGCCCAACTACCGATCATGGCTGAACACACAGGATTTCACGCCTGCGTATGACTACCTGCACCGGATGTTGCGATTCCTGCAGTGGCAGAAACGCCAGCGCGGGGTCACCGCCGGACGCTGGGTACTGAAGTCGCCGGCCCACCTGGGCTACCTCGACGCGCTGCGCAACCAGTTCCCCGATGTGCACGTCGTGCACATGCACCGCAACCCGCGCACCACGGTGTCGTCCGGCGCCAGCCTCAACGCGACCCTGCACGCCATGCACGCCGACCAGGTGGACACCCACCGGGTGGGCACGCAGTGGCTCGAGCGGATGGGCTGGACCAACGACCGGGCCATGGCCGTGCGGGACAGCTGGGCCGACGAATCGCAGCGGGTCACCGACATCCACTTCGACGACGCGGTGGGCGACCCGATCGGCCAGGTGAGCCGGGTATACGACGCGGTCGGTCTGCCACTGACGGACACCGCGGTCACTGCGATGACCGACTGGCTGGCCAATCGGCCGCGCGAAGTCGCCAGGCCACCGTACGACCTGAGCCTGTACGGCTTGACCGATGCGCAAGTAGACGAACGATTTGCCTTGTACAACAAACGTTTTCGAAAGGACAAGCCATGATTGCCGACGATGCGGTGGCGACAGCATCGCAGCACGAGCAGGAGCTGGCCGCACTCGAGCTGACCGAACACCCGACCGTCAAGGCGGCCTATGCGACTGTCGCAGAGAATTGGCTGAGCCGCGCCAAGGCCTCCGATGCCATGCGGGAGCGGTTCGATGCGGCGTTCGCCGAGGTGATGTTCTCCGCGGCGGTGTGGTCGTCCAACCAGGACAAGCTGCGGCCGAAGGTCAGTTGCATCACCCGGCTGGCGCACCCGGTCGGCGACCGACACATCCCCGGATCGCGTTGGGGTATCGACAATCCCGACACCGTCTACCGGGTGATCCCGATCTCGGGTGACGAACGCTACGAGATCCGCGGCCGCGTCGGCCGGAATCGGATGACGGAGAACTACTTCACGCTGTGGGATGCCAACATGGGCACCGTTGCCGTGCTGAACGGGAAGACCATGGACGTCGACGGCGACGGAAGTTACACCATCACAGTGGATTCCGAGCCCGCTGGCGGCCGGCCCAACCACGTGCAGACAACCTCGGAAGCGCACGAGTTCTACATCCGCGACGTCCTCTTGGACTGGGGCTCCGACGACCCCAACCACATCACGGTGGAACGGCTCGGTGGCGCGCCGGCCACACCGGCGCGCACCCTCGACGAACAAGCCGATGCCACCGCGGACATGATGGCCTACTTCGCGAACTTCACCGGCAAGCTCAGTCACGGCATCTACAAGATGCCGGCCAACAACTTCAACCTGGCCTGGTCGGCGGACAAAGTGGGCGCCATGAAGAACCAGGTGTACGTCATGGGCCGGTTCGATCTGGGTCCCGACGAGACATTCGTGGTCGACGTCAAAGACGGCGGCGCCGAATACTTCACCGTACCGCTGAGCAATATCTGGGGCACCACGCTGGATATCGTCGACCGCACCGGCAGCCTGAACAAGGCGCAGTCGGTGGCCAACGACGACGGCAGCTACACCTATGTGATCTCACCCGTCGACCCCGGGGTGGCGAACTGGATCGACTCGGCCGGACTGCGGGAAGGAATCCTGACGCTGCGGATGGCCGAGTTCGACGAGGGCGGTCCCCGCCCGGACCTCGGTGCGCACGGCCGGGTCGTCGCACTCGACCGGCTCGACGACGAGCTGCCCGGCATCGCCCGGGTGACCCCCGCGCAGCGGGCCGAGCAGTTGGCTACCCGGCGCCAGGCGTATCTGCGCCGGCTGCCCGAAGGCACCCCGAACGAGAGGACCAACTGAAAATGGGTTGCTGGCTGGTTACCGGATGCTCTACCGGCATCGGGCGCGAGATCGCCCGGGCCGCATTGGAATCCGGAAACAATGTGGTGGTGACGGCTCGGCGGATCGAGTCGGTGCAGGATCTGGCCGACGAGTTCGGCGATCGCGCCCTGGCCATTGCGCTGGACGTCACCGACAAGGATCTGATCGCCGACGCGGTGGCCGCAGCGGATGCCACGTTCGGCGGGGTGGACGTACTGGTCAACAACGCAGGCAACGGGTACCTGTCGGCGGTCGAGGAAGGTGAGGACGCGAAGGTCCGACTCTTGTTCGACACCAACTACTTCGGTGTCGTCGACACCATCAAGGCCGTGCTGCCGTCGATGCGGGAACGTGGGGCCGGGCACATCATCAACATCTCGTCGATGACGGGACTGGTGGCCAACCCGCCCAACGCGTACTACTCGTCGACGAAATTCGCACTGGAAGCGCTCACCGAGGCGCTTGCCCAGGAGGTCAAGCCACTCGGGATCAAGGTGACGGCCATCGAGCCCGGCGCCTTCCGCACCGATTGGGCCAAACGGTCGATGTGGGAATCGTCCACGCCGATCGGCGATTACGACGACAGCGTCGGTACCCGCAAATCCCTGATCAAGGATTTCGCCGACCACCTGCCCGGGGATCCGCGCAAGGTCGCCGAGGCGGTGGTGATGGTCGCGGGCCTCGACGAGCCGCCGCTGCGCCTGTTGCTCGGCCGCGACGTCCTCAAGGCGGTCCGCGACAAGATCGCCGCGCTGTCGTCGTCGATCGACCAGTGGGAAGCCGTCACCAAGGACGTGAACTTCCCCAATTAATCAGCGCCCAAACCGACAAACCGCAGAAGAAGTGCGAGTAGATCGCGACATTTCGTCGATCTCGGCGCTCAACTCCACAGCGTCACATGGACTTTGGGGCGGAACCTCGTTACCCCGACGCCGGTGCCGCGGATCATGGCCTGCGTGCAGCGCGGGGTGGTGATGAAGTTCAACAGTTCGGTGACCGCGGGCTGGCGCGCGCTCACCGGCAACGTGGACGCACACCATTCGCCGGACAGCTGCAGACCCGGCCCCTTCACGTGCACCAGCCGGCCTGCGGAGAGATCCTTGCTGACGGCGAAGCCGACCGCCAGTGACACCCCGCCCACCCGCTGGACTTCCTCGAGCGCGGCGGCATCGCTCTGGAAGATACGCTGATTCGCCTCCGGTATCGCCAAAGCCCGTAGGACTGAGGCGATTTCGCCATCGATACCGCCAGCCGACGGGCCGAGCATCCATTGCTGCTCGCGCAGCAGCGCCGGCGTGGGCGTGCCGGTGGCCAGCGGACTGCCCGCCGAGGCCACGGTGATGATCTGGTACTTCAGGAACGGCCGCACGGTCATGGGGGCACCGGCCACCGCGGCCGCCGGTCCGAGAGCGATGTCCACGGCGCGGGATTCGATCAGGTCGCGGAACCGGCTTGTCGGATGCACGCTCAGCTCGACGGACAGATCGTCGGCCCGCGATGAGAACAACTCGATGAGCCCCGGCGCGGCGTGTTCGGCGAACGCGCTCGACGCGGCGATGCGCAGCAGCCGGCGGCCGTGCGCGGCCTCGGTCACCTCGATCGCGGTCTGCTGCTGCAGGCCGAGGATCTCGATGGCCCGGCTGGCCAGCCGCAACCCGCCCGGGGTGAACGCCAGTCCCGCTGACGTCCGGCTGAACAACGGGTCGTCAAGCTCCTTGCGCAGCTGCGCCACATGCATGGAGATCCCGGAGTCGGAGACGCCCAATTCCGCGGCCGCCGCATGCACGGAGCCCAACCGCACGACGGCCGAGAAGGCTCGAAGTTGCGCCGGTGTCACTAAATCAGCCTACTTTTGACGTTGTGCAGGACGTTCTCGCGGAACTTGCCGCGATCTGGCGAACCGGTGAAACAGCCGGTCTGGGCACCGTGGTGCGTACCTTCCGGTCGGCGCCGCGCCAGCCGGGCGCGGCCATGGTCGTCGCACCCGACGGCTCGGTCAGTGGCTCGGTGTCGGGCGGCTGTGTGGAGGGCGCGGTCTACGAATCGGCCACCGAAGTCGTCGCCACCGGCATGCCCCGCCTGGAGCGCTACGGGGTCAGCGACGACGACGCGTTCGCTGTCGGACTGACCTGCGGCGGGATCCTCGACATCTTCATCGAACCCGTCTCGCAGCGCAGCTTTCCGCACCTCGACCAGGTCATCGACGCCATCGCCGGGCACCGGCCGGTGGCGATCGCCACCGTCATCACCCACCCCGACCCGGACTGGCTGGGGCGCCGGCTGGTCCTCGGGCCAGACCTCGTCGAGGGCGCGCTGGGATCGGCCCGCGCCGACGCCGCGGTGACCGACGACGCCCGCGGTCTGCTGGCCGCCGGTCGCAGCGAGGTGCTCACCTACGGCCCCGACGGGCAACGTCGCGGCGAGGGCATGGAGGTGTTCGTCGCCAGCCACGCGCCACGCCCTCGGATGCTGGTCTTCGGCGCCATCGACTTTGCTGCCGCGGTAGCCCAACAAGGCTCGTTCCTCGGCTATCGCGTCACGGTGTGCGATGCCCGCGGCGTGTTCGCGACCCCGGCCCGGTTCCCGACGGCCGACGAGGTCGTGGTCGACTGGCCGCACCGCTACCTGGCCGCGCAGGCCGCGGCAGGCGCCATCGACGCCCGCACCGTCGTCTGCGTGCTCACCCATGACGCCAAGTTCGACGTGCCGCTGCTGGAGGTCGCGCTGCGGCTGGACCTCGGCTACACCGGCGCGATGGGATCGCGGCGCACCCACGATGATCGACTGCTCCGGCTGCGCGAGGCGGGACTCACCGAGGCCGAGCTCAGCAAACTCGCCAGCCCGGTCGGCCTGGACCTGGGGGCGCGCACCCCGGAGGAGACGGCGGTCTCGATCGCCGCCGAGATCATCGCCCGCCGCTGGGGTGGCGGGGGCCTTCCCCTGTCGGCTCTGGACGGACCGATTCACCACGACGACGACGGTAGCCCTCCGCTGTCAGGGGAGTTAAGCGATCACTTAAGTCGCTATTGACGGTCCTGAAACAGCAGGCCGACACTGGGGTCCTCTTCGACGGACGTGAGGTCGGTCACATGCAAGTTCCTGGGCCCTTCGAATACGAGCGCGCCACCAGCGTCGACCATGCGGTCGGACTGCTGGACCGACTGGGGGAGGGCGCGTTCGTCGTCGCCGGCGGGCACAGCCTGCTGCCGATGATGAAACTGCGCATCGCCAACCCCGAGTATCTGATCGATATCAACGACCTGGCCGGCGAGCTTGGCTATCTCGCCGTCGAGCCCACCCTGGCCCGGCTTGGCGCGATGACCCGGCACCGCGAAGTGCTCGAGTCGGCCCCACTGCTGGAGGTCTGCCCGATCTTCGCGGACGCCGAACGGGTGATCGCCGACCCGGTGGTGCGCAACCGCGGCACCGTCGGCGGGTCGCTGTGCCAGGCCGATCCCGCCGAGGACCTGTCCACCGTGTGCGAGATCCTCGACGCGGTGATCGTCGCCCGCGGCCCGGCCGGCCAGCGCGAGATCGGCATCGACGACTTCATTCTCGGGCCGTACGAAACCGCGCTGGCGCACAGCGAGATCCTCACCGAGGTACGGATCCCGCTGCGCCACAACACCTCCAGTGCCTACGCGAAGGTGGAACGCCGGGTGGGGGACTGGGCGGTGACCGCGGCCGGCGCCGCGGTGACGCTGGACGGAGACGAGATCGTCTCCGCCCGGATCGGTTTGACCGCCGTGAACGCCGTGGCCGAGGGTCTGGTTGCGGTGCGCGACGCCCTGATCGGGGCGCCGCCGACCGACGAGACGTTTGCCGAGGCGGGCCGGCTGGCCGCCCAGGCCTGTGAGCCGGCCACCGATCAGCGCGGCACCGCCGACTACAAGCGACACCTGGCCTCAGAGTTGACCATTCGGACCCTGCGTACCGCGGTCCAGCGGGTCCGCGCCATCCCGGCACCGAAGGGGAATTGACGATGCACGTCACGATGAGCGTCAACGGCGAGCAGGTCAACGCCGAGGTCGAGCCCCGCATGCTGCTGGTGCATTTCCTGCGCGACCAGCTGCGCCTCACCGGAACCCATTGGGGCTGCGACACATCTAACTGCGGGACCTGTGTGGTCGCCGTCGACGGCGAGCCGGTGAAGTCCTGCACGATGCTGGCGGCGATGGCCTCGGGCCACGACATCCGCACCGTCGAGGGGCTGGCCGACGGCGCCACGCTCGATCCGGTCCAGGAAGGCTTCATGCAGTGTCACGGCCTGCAGTGCGGGTTCTGCACGCCGGGCATGATGATCACCGCCCGAGCCCTGCTCGACCGCAACCCGGATCCGACCGAAGACGAGATCCGCGAAGCCATTTCGGGGCAGATCTGCCGCTGCACCGGCTACACCACGATCGTCCGCTCGATCCAGTGGGCGGCCGAGCATGCGACCGAGGGGGTGGAAGCGTGACCACTGTCGAGGCCAGGGCCGAGGACACCGCCGACAACGACAAGAAGCCCTGCGGCTACGGCCGGATGCTGCGCAAGGAGGACCCCCGGTTCATCCGGGGCCGCGGCAACTACGTCGACGACGTGCAGCTGCCCGGCATGCTGCATCTGGCGATCCTGCGCTCGCCCTACGCGCACGCCACGATCAACAGCATCGACATTACCGCCGCGCAGGCCCACCCGAAGGTCAAGGCGGTCGTCACCGGTGCCGACCTGGCCGAGAAGGGACTGGCGTGGATGCCCACGCTGTCCAATGACGTGCAGGCCGTGCTGGCCACCGACAAGGTGCGCTTCCAAGGGCAGGAGGTGGCGTTCGTCGTCGCCGAGGACCGCTACTCGGCGCGAGATGCGTTGGAGCTCATCGACGTCGACTACGGGCCGCTGGATCCGGTCATCGACGTCCGGACCGCACTGGACCCCTCGTCTCCGGTGATCCGCACCGACCTGGAAGGCAAAGCCGACAACCACTGCTTCGACTGGGAGACCGGCGATGCCGCGGCCACCGAGGCGGTCTTCTCCAACGCCGACGTCGTCGTAAAACAGGAAATCGTCTATCCCCGAGTGCACCCCGCGCCGATGGAGACGTGTGGTGCGGTGGCCGATCTGGACCCAGTGACCGGCAAGCTGACGCTGTGGTCGACGACCCAGGCGCCGCACGCGCACCGCACGCTGTACGCGTTGGTGGCGGGCCTGCCGGAGCACAAGATTCGGATCATCTCACCCGATATCGGCGGTGGCTTCGGCAACAAGGTGCCGATCTACCCGGGCTATGTGTGCGCGATCGTGGCGTCACTGGTGCTCGGCAAGCCGGTCAAGTGGATGGAGGACCGCAGCGAAAACCTGACTTCCACCGGCTTCGCCCGCGACTACATCATGGTCGGCGAGATCGCCGCCACCAAAGAGGGCAAGATCCAGGCGATCCGCTCCACCGTGCTGGCCGACCACGGAGCGTTCAACGGCGTTGCCGCGCCGGTGAAGTACCCGGCCGGTTTCTTCGGAGTGTTCACCGGCAGCTACGACATCGACGCCGCGTACTGCCACATGACCGCGGTGTATACCAACAAGGCGCCCGGTGGTGTCGCCTACGCCTGTTCGTTCCGCATCACCGAAGCGGTCTACTTCGTCGAGCGACTCGTCGACTGCCTGGCCTTTGAGCTGAAGATGGACCCGGCCGAGCTGCGATTGGCAAACCTGTTGCGGGCCGATCAATTTCCGTACAAATCCAAGACCGGCTGGGTGTACGACTCGGGCGACTACGAGGCGACCATGCGGTTGGCCATGGACATGATCGGCTATGACCAGCTGCGCGCCGAGCAAGCCGAGAAACGTGCCCGCGGCGAGCTGATGGGCATCGGCATGTCGTTCTTCACCGAAGCGGTGGGGGCAGGCCCGCGCAAGGATATGGACATCCTCGGCCTCGGTATGGCCGACGGCTGCGAGTTGCGGATCCACCCGACCGGCAAAGCGGTACTCCGACTTTCGGTGCAGACGCAGGGACAGGGGCACGAGACCACGTTCGCCCAGATCGTCGCCGAGGAACTCGGCATCCCACCCGACGACATCGACGTCGTGCACGGCGACACCGACCAGACCCCGTTCGGACTGGGCACCTACGGCAGCCGGTCCACACCGGTGTCCGGTGCGGCAGCGGCGTTGGTGGCACGCAAGATTCGCGACAAGGCCAAGATCATCGCCTCCGGCATGCTGGAGGCTTCGGTGGCCGACCTCGAATGGGACAAGGGTTCCTTCCACATCAAGGGCGACCCGTCGGCGGCGGTGACGATCCAGGACATCGCGATGCGCGCACACGGAGCCGGCGATCTGCCCGAGGGTCTCGAAGGCGGTCTGGACGCCGAGGTCTGCTACAACCCGGAGAATCTCACCTATCCGTACGGGGCGTACTTCTGCGTCGTCGATGTCGACCCCGGCACGGCGGTGGTCAAGGTGCGCCGCTTCCTGGCCGTCGACGACTGCGGCACGCGGATCAATCCGATGATCATCGAGGGTCAGGTGCACGGCGGCATCGTCGACGGTATCGGCATGGCGCTGATGGAGATGATCGCCTTCGACGAGGAGGGCAACTGCCTGGGCGGCTCGCTGATGGACTACCTGATCCCGACCGCGGTCGAGGTGCCGCACCTGGAGACCGGGCACACCGTTACAACGTCGCCGCATCACCCCATCGGCGCCAAGGGGATTGGCGAGTCGGCCACCGTCGGCTCACCGCCCGCGGTGGTCAACGCGGTGGTGGACGCGCTGGCGCCGTTCGGCGTCCGGCATGCCGATATGCCACTGACCCCGTCCCGGGTGTGGGAAGCCATGCAGGGCCGGGCCACCCCACCGATCTGATGACGACCATCGCCGATCGCGCCAAACAGCTTGTATACGAACGTCAACCGTTCGTCCACGCGACAGTGGTGCGCGCGCAGCCGCCGACATCGGCGCGGGCAGGCGATGAGGCGATCCTGCTGTCCGATGGCACGATCGAGGGATTCGTCGGCGGGGAGTGTGCCCAGAACTCGGTGCGCAAGGCCGCGCTCGGCGCATTGCAGGCGGGCGAGAGCGTGCTGCTGCGGGTACTGCCCGACGGTGACGTGCACTTTCCCGACGCCCCCGGCGCCTGTGTCGTGGTCAACCCCTGCTTGTCCGGCGGGGCGCTGGAAATCTTTCTGACACCACAGTTTCCGGCACCACTGGTGCGGATCTGTGGCAGCGCACCGATCGCCGAAAACCTGGCTCAAGTGTGCGAGGTCCTGGGCTACGAGGTCCGCCGCGACGACCCGCCGGGAGATATCCCCGAGTCGCTTCGCTCCTGCCCGCCGGGAGACTTCGCCGGCGCCACCGCCGTCGTGATCGCCACCCACGGCGGCGCCGAAGCCGAGACCATCCGCGCGGCACTGGATGCCGGCGTCGGGTATGTCGGCCTGGTGGCCAGCCGGATTCGCGGGGCGTCGGTGCTCGAGTCACTGGGCCTCGACGTGTCCGAGCGGGCCCGGGTGCACGCCCCGGTCGGACTGCAGATCGGTGCCAAGACACCGGCCGAGATCGCGGTGTCAATCGCCGCGGAAGTCATCGCCGGCGTCCGTCGCGATGGTCTGCCGGTCGCCCCGCGTCCCGACGTCGGACCCACGACCGTGGTGGATCCGGTCTGCGGAATGACGGTTGTGATCGGGCCCGACACCCCCCATGTCCGGACCGGCGGCGAGTTCCACTGGTTCTGCTGTCCGGGCTGCCGAAGTAGATTCGTGGCGGCGCGGGCGTGACGTTCACCAGCGTCGACGACGTCATCGGCCGGTTCGACGAATGCGGGTATCTGCTCGACGAGGGCACCGCGTCGGCGTTCTACCTGGCCGCCGCCCTGAAACGACCGTTGCTGCTCGAGGGCGAGCCGGGCGTTGGAAAGACCACTGCCGCGAAAACCCTTGCCGCGGTGCTCGATACACCGTTGATCCGGTTGCAGTGCTATGAGGGCCTGACCGCATCCGAGGCGCTCTACGACTGGAACTATCAGCGCCAGTTGCTGGCCATCAAGCTGGCCGAATCCCGCGAGACCGCGATCGACGAGTCCGACCTCTATAGCGAGACCTACCTGGTGGACCGGCCGATCCTGGCGTGTGTGCGCCACCGCGGACCCGCACCCCCGGTGCTGCTGATCGACGAGATCGACCGTGCCGATGACGAATTCGAGGCGCTGCTGCTCGAGTTCCTCGGTGAGTCGGCGGTGACGGTGCCCGAGCTCGGCACGTTCGTCGCCGAGCGCCCGCCGGTGACGGTCCTGACCTCCAACCGCAGCCGCGATTTGCACGACGCACTGCGCCGGCGCTGTCTCTACCACTGGATCGACTACCCGGAGCCGGTCCGGGCGGCGGCGATCGTGCGGCGCAGTGTGCCCGGTGCGACTGCACCGCTGATCGAGCACGCCACCCAATTCGTCGGCAGGGCCAGGGACCTGGATCTGGACAAGCCGCCCGGGGTCGCCGAGACCATCGACTGGGTCGCTGCACTGGTCACCCTGGGGGTCGGTGATCTGGTCGACCCGACCGCCCTGGCAGGCTTGAGCGCACTGGCCAAGACCCCTGACGACAGCGCAGCCGTGCGCGACGCGTTCACTGAGTACCGCACTGAACTGGCCACCGGATGAGGGAGAGCCCATGAAGATCGACAACGAGTTCACCATCAGCGTCCCGATCGCGAAGGCCTGGGCGGTCCTCAGCGATATGGAACAGGTGGTCCCGTTGATGCCCGGTGCGCAGCTGACCGGTCAGGAAGGCGACGATTTCCTGGGCAAGGTCAAGATCAAGGTGGGCCCGGTGAACAGCGAGTTCGCCGGCAAGGCGCACTTCGTCGAGCGCGACGAGGCAACCCACCGGGCCGTCGTCGACGGCCGGGGCAAGGAGGCGCGAGGCACGGGTAACGCCGCGGCCGTCGTCACCCTGCAACTGCACGAGGCCGGGGACCAGACTCGGGTCACCGTCGAATCCGACCTGAAGATCGTCGGCAAGCTGGCTCAGTTCGGCAGCAGCATGCTGCAGCAGGTCTCCGAGAAGCTCCTCGGACAGTTCGTCGACGCGCTCGAGGCCAAGCTGGCTGCGGGCGAGACCCCGGCCCCCGAGGAAGTCGTGGCAACCCCGGCAACACCGGGAGCCGAAGCCCTCGGCGCGCCTGCGGCCACCGCGGTACCCCGAATCGTGCCGGCCCCGGAGCCGGAGCCGATCGACCTGCTGCAGCTGGCTGGCGGCACCGCGGTCACGAAGTACGCCGCGGCGGGTGTGGCTGCGCTGGTATTGCTGATCCTCATCGTGCTTCTGCGCAGGCGGCGCACCGAGTGACCTCACCGGCGCTGCTGCGCGGTGTCGACCTGGCTGCCTTCGCGGCCGGACTGGTCGCCCGCCTGCGCGCCGGTGGCGTGGCGGTAGCGGCCAGCGGCCCGGCGGCGTTCGTCGCCGCGATGCGCGAGCTGGTGCCGACGTCACGTACCCAGCTGTACTGGACGGCTCGCCTGGCGCTGGTGAACCGCGTCGAGGACCTGCCCGCCTTTGACGCCGTCTTCGAGGCGGTGTTCGCCGACGCCGTCCTGCCGGTCGACCCGATCACGCTGCGAGCCCAGCGGGGCTTGGCGGCCAGCCCGGTTCCAGCGGCCGGACACCGCGACGCCAGCGGTCCGCAGGCAGAGGGGTTGCCCTGGACCACCCGCCCACCGTCTCTGCGCACCGCCGACCCGGCCGGCGAGGCGGCCGCGATTCCCGACGTGCTACCCAGCCGGATCGTCGCACGTGCGGAGGAACCCTTCGAGGACTTCGACGACACCGACCTGCGCCTGATCGGAACCTGGCTGGAACAAGCCGTCGCGTCCTGGCCGATGCGGCGCACCTTGCGCAGCGAAATCAACCGGCACGGCAAGCGGATCGACCTGCGCGCCACCATGCGGGGCGCCAGGACGACCGGGTGGGAACCGGTGGTGCTGGCCAGGACTCGGCCCCGACGGCGGCGGCGGCGACTGGTGCTGGTCTGCGATGTCAGCCGTTCGATGCAGCCGTATGCGGCGATCTATCTGCACCTGATGCGGGCTACGGCCTTGCGCCAGGCGGGTTTTCATCCCGAAGTCTTTGCGTTCTCGACCACGCTGACGCGGTTGACGCCGGTCATGGCCCATCGCTCGCCGGAGGTCGCACTGGCCAAAGCCAACGCCAAAGTCGCCGACCGCTACGGCGGCACCCACCTGGGCGGCTCGATCGCCGAGTTGCTGGCACCCCCGCACGGCGCCGCGCTGCGCGGTGCGGTCGTGATGATCGCGTCCGACGGTTGGGACAGTGACCCGCCCGAGATTCTCGAGCGCGCCCTGACCCGGCTCAAACGCCGTGCCGCCCATCTGGTTTGGCTCAACCCCCGCGCGGCGGCGCCAGATTTCCAGCCGTTGGCGGGCTCGATGGCCGCCGCGCTTCCGTATTGTGACGTCTTTCTCCCTGCCCACTCGTTGAGCGGGTTACAGGAGCTGTTTGCCGCGCTGGCCGCCCTGTAGGGCTCGCCCACGATCGGCACTGCTGGCAAATAATCGTTGACTAGATACAGCTCTGTAGGTATGTTATTGAGCTATGCGTCACATCGTCGCATTGAAGTGATGTATGGCATATCGCTGCGACGGCGCAGCCTTCAAGATTGGACCCACGTCATGGCCAGCCCCCGTCCTACGAGCGACCCGTATCCCGCACGCCGACCTGCACCTGAGGGGAGCGATCCAACTACGGCATCGCACGGTTTGAACGTTGCGCTCATCGGCACGCGCGCGGCTCAGGTTGGTGGGCTCGCGCTCGCTGCCTATGTCATCACCGCTCTGGCCGGCGGCAACGGAATCGCATCCGCCGAGGCGGGGAGTGCGGAGGCGGCAAATTCCGTCACTTCGTCGTCACAGCACGAAACGAAGCCTGCTCAGGCCAAGGCGTCCGGACCGCGTGCCGCCCCTCGTAATTCGACCAATCGACCGGCTGCCGCTGAGAACGACGGCGGCTCGACGTCCTCGTCGGCACCGCGCCAGGCGGGCACTTCTCCCGCTGCGAAACGGCCGAGCGCGGGAGGCTTCCGAAACTCCTCGAGCGACAGAAAATCGCGGTCGAGCTCACCGTCGACGGGCGCGGCGGGCGAAAGCCCATCGATCGAATCGCCCGTTGTCATAACGAACACCGTGACCGCCCTCGGGCCGAGCCGTGTCCTGTTGCCGTCGCCGACGGCGCCCAAGTGGATGTCTATGGATTGGGCTCCGCTCACGTGGATCCGGCGTACCTTCTTCAACCGACCGCCGACTGTTCGGTACCGCGCCAGCCTCAACTCTCAAGACATGAGCAACGGCGTCATCACGGGCAACATCGGTGCACTTGATCCTGACCGAGACCGGTTGACCTACACGGTGATCGTGAATCCGAAGTACGGCAGTGTGGAAATCGACCAACTCACGGGGGATTTCACCTTCACACCGACCGCGCTTTTCGCCGAGTTCGGTGGGGCCGATGCCTTCACCGTCAAGGTCAGCGACGGCCGGTTCCATCCATTGTCGGTGATGTTCTCACCAGATCGAGGCACTCCGACGCCGCGGCTCCCCGTCGCGGTCACGCCCCTGCCCGGCGCCTCGCCGTCGTCCCCGCTGGAGACGTTCAAGGTCGACAAGGTGATCGAGTTCGACGTCCCGGACGGTGTGGTCGTCACCGGCGCGGACCTGGCCCCCGACGGAGAGCACCTGCTGCTAGAGGTGAACATTGCCGGGAAATCCCAGATCGCCGTGAGCAACCTGGACGGCGGTGACTACCAATGTGTTTCGTGTGGCGTGGTCACCAATGCTGCCAAAGCGATTGCACTCGAAGACAACAAGAGAATCTGGTTCGCCAGCACCTCCGGACAGCAATCCGCCGATGACCCGCTCGGGGGCGCTGGGCTGATCAGCTACTCGATTCTCGAATGCGAAGGATCGATCTCCTCGTGTGCGAACCCCACCGTCAGGAAAGTGGAATTCCCGTCGGATCGTGGCCCGATGGCCGCGACCACCCAGAATCGGGAGGCCAAGCCCGACCCCTTCGGCGAATACGTGACGTGGACCGAGAACACCCCTGTCACCGGCCCGCGGATGAGTATCGCCAGGCTGGTTGCCACCGACACCGGATACACGCTCGTCGATCAACGGATCTTCAGCCCGCAATGGGACGAAAACACCGAATACGCCCAGGACTTCGCCAACGCGACACGCTTCTACGAGGGCGCGAGCTGGCACGCCGGCGGCCGGTACCTGAAGTACCAAACCACGACGACCGGCCTGAACTACGACATCTACCTGTTGGACACACTCACCGGCGAGCGGCGCCAACTCACCACCGATCTCGACTACAACGAGTCAGGCGACGTCTCGCCGGACGGCCAATCGGTCTATTTCAGCTCGGCGCGCGGAGCCGACCGCATGGACGTCTTCACCGCTCTGGAGCGGCCGTCACTTCTCGACGTCGCGGCGTTCCCCCAGATGGCCCGGGTGAGTCTGTGGAATAACCGGCGCGCAATGAACGAGCCCTGGGTGATGAACCTCGATGAAGGCCAGGAGTTGGGCGCCTACTCGGGTCAGCCGATCATCATCGACCCCGACTGGACTATTCGCGGCTGGAGCTGGTTCCCCGATTCCACCCGCGCGCTGATCAACGAGCAACAGCGCCCGGACACCGTGACCCCGGGAGCTCCCGACACCCCCTGGCGATTCAGCATCATCAGTTTCCCCACCCGAGAGGCGACCGTCCCTCTCGCGCCGGTGCACCAAGACCCCGAGGCCATCGCCAAGTGGTCGGTGCCGGTCGAGGAATACAACCCGGTGATGGGACGCCAGGTTCCCTCGCGGGTCCTCAAGGGCAAGAACTCCGGAACGGCCACACTGCACTACAGCGGGACCTTCGCTTCGGGTACTTATTCGGTGACCTATGAGAACTACTCAGACGACGGCAAGACGTTCATCAACGGCACCGAGAAGGTCACGGTCGTCAATCCGATCGGCAATGCCACCTGGACTGCCGATCTGACGAGCACCGGTGAACGGACCGGCTACCTCAAGGGCTCTATCAAAGCCGGAAAGGCCAACGCGTTCTCGGGAACGGTGTCCTCCGAGATCAACGGAGTCACCTACAGCGGCGTCCCCACCCAGACCGACTTCCCGGTGATCAACCCGCCTCAGCTCGCGGTCTCGTCATTCGACAACAGAGTCAGAGTCACCGCCAGTGTGGCCGAGGACGGTTACGCCCGGCCTGTGCACGGTGCGACCGTGACCGTGGGTTCGGTGACGACGACCACCGACGAGCACGGCTTCGCCCAGATTCCGTTCGCCCCCGGCGACACCATCACTGCTGTCGCGGGCGGCTTCCAATCCATCAGTCAGCAGGTGCCGTCCGCCTGACCCGCGGCCTGTTCCTGCCCGGGCACTCGTTGGCCGGGCAGGAATTCGCCGCGCTGGCGCGGCTCTAGCCGGCTTAGGTTTGCGGCGTCGCGACCATGAGCGGGCCGGTCATCGATCCGTCGACCGCCGCTTTGTAGTCGCCCATTGTGCCGTCGGAATCGATTGCCGCACCGCCCTTCCCACTGTCGCCGTCCTGGACGGCAAATGTCGTCGTAGGGCTGGCGACAGCAACGACGGTGGGGCCCAGCGCGGTGGCGAGTCCGACGCCGGCTACGACGACCGCTCCCTTGAGAATTAGCTTCATGTTCCCCGTGTCCTTTCGCTTGATCAGCGAAAACTACTGGGGGTTGCTGTGAGAAACGCTGTGCGCTAACTGGCAAAATGCTGGAGCAGCCGACCGTGCCATGGGCCGTGGCGGCCGGGTGAGCAAAATTCTTGTTGCGTTCGTTACGACTCGGTGACGGGATCGGTTGCCGCGCGGGTAGCCTTGCGGCGTTTGTACCACTCCCACATCATCGGGGCGATCGACGCGACGGCGATGAGGATGAAGATCGGCTCGAGCAGTTTCTGGATGATCTGGAACTGGCCCAGCCCGTAGCCCAGCAGTGTCAGGCCGGCACCCCACAGGATCGCGCCGATGACGTTGTAGAGCGTGAAGACGCCGTACTTCATCTTCGCCGCACCCGCGGTGATCGGGGCCAGCGTCCGCACGATCGGGACGAACCGGGCGAGCACGATCGCGAAGGGCCCGCGCTGCTCGAAGAAGATGTGGGCCTCGTCCAGATAGCGCTGTTTGAGGATCCGCGCATTCGGCTTGAACATCGCCGTCCCGAGGAAGCGGCCCACGAAGTAGCCCACCTGCCCGCCGAGGATCGCAGCGATCGGGATGAACACCAGCAGCTGCCAGAGCTGGAAGTTGGCGTTGACGTCGGCGCCCGTCGCGGCGGTGCCTGCGGCCAGCATGCCCGCCACGAACAGCAGTGTGTCACCGGGGAGCACGGGAAACAGCACGCCGGACTCGATGAAGACGACGACCAGAATGCCGACCAGCGCCCAGGTGCCGAACTGCTCGATGAGCTTGAGCGGGTCGAGAAAGTCCGGCATGAGCGCCAGGGTGGTGGTGGTCACGACGCCCAAGGGTACCGGTGCAGGTTGAGCGCCCCGTGCCAGTCGACCGGCTTCTTGACATACTGACTTCGTTCAGCGCCAGCGTCGAGAGGAAGTGCCATGCCCATCGCAACGCCCGAGGTCTACGCGGAGATGCTGGGCCGCGCCAAGGAGCACTCGTTCGCGTTCCCGGCGATCAACTGCGTCGGCTCGGAGAGCGTCAACGCGGCCATCAAGGGTTTCGCCGACGCCGGCAGTGACGGCATCATCCAATTCTCCACCGGCGGAGCCGAATTCGCCTCAGGACTCGGTGTGAAAGACATGGTCACCGGTGCGGTGGCACTGGCCGAGTTCGCGCACGTGATCGCCGCGAAGTACCCGATCACCGTTGCCCTGCACACCGATCACTGTCCGAAGGACAAGCTGGACGGCTTGGTGCGCCCGCTGCTGGCCATCTCGGCCGAGCGTGTCGCGAAGGGGCAGAACCCGCTGTTCCAGTCGCATATGTGGGACGGCTCGGCGGTCCCGATCGACGAGAATCTGTCGATCGCGCAGGAGCTGCTGAAGCAGGCCGCGGCCGCCAAGATCATCCTTGAGATCGAGATCGGCGTGGTCGGCGGCGAAGAGGACGGTGTCGAAGCTGAGATCAACGACAAGCTCTACACCACACCCGAGGACTTCGAGAAGACCATCGACGCTCTGGGCATCGGCGAGCACGGCAAGTACCTGCTGGCCGCGACATTCGGCAACGTGCACGGTGTTTACAAGCCGGGCAATGTGAAGCTCAAGCCCGAAGTGCTGGCCGAGGGGCAGAAAGTCGCCGTCGCGAAGCTGGGTCTGGCCGAGGGATCCAAGCCGTTCGATTTCGTCTTCCACGGCGGCTCGGGCTCGCTGAAGTCGGAGATCGAGGACTCGCTGAAGTACGGCGTGGTGAAGATGAACGTCGACACCGACACCCAGTACGCGTTCACCCGCCCGCTGGCGGCGCACATGTTCACCAACTACGACGGGGTATTGAAGGTCGACGGCGAGGTCGGCAACAAGAAGGTCTACGACCCGCGCAGCTACCTGAAGAAGGCCGAGGCCTCCATGTCGGAGCGTGTCGTCGAGGCCTGCAACGACCTGCACAGCGCGGGCCGTTCGGTGTCCGCCGGCTAAATTCTGCCCCCGTCCGCCAGATCGACATCAGGGCTACGGATCAACCCGTTTGCCCGACCCTGGTTTCGATCTCGACGGGTTGGCTCGGAGGCTTAGGACGCTTGGCAGATCTTCCACTGGTTGTCGCGGAATTGCAGGTCGAAGCTGCGGGTGGACCGAGTGGCCGGATCGAAGGCCATGAACGAGGTGACGTTGGCCTCGGCATGGTCGCCGTTGACGACGACCTCGTCGATGCTGGCCACTACCGGGTACTGCCGGGCCGCGGCCACCCGCGCGTGGGTGTCCGACCAGGCCTGGTCGTCGTACTTGACGTAGCTGTCTCTGGTCTGGCCGCAGGTGATGCCGCGCAGGGCGGCCAGGTCACCGTTTTGCACCGCCGCATCGAAGCTCTGGATGGTCGAGCGGACCATGTCCTCCTGCGTCGCCTTGGCTGCATCGTCGCGGCTGAGTAGGAACGTGGCCAGGACGGCCACGGCGGCCAGCGCTGCGATGACGGCGATCACGGCGAGCACGAGGGCCCAGCTGCGCCTGCGAGTCGGAACCGGGCGCGCCGGGATGGCCTGCGGACCGGTACGCGGCGGTCCGGAGACCGCGAAGACCTCGGTGGGTGCTGAGAAGATCTCGGTCTCGGGGTCCGGCGTGCGGTCGATGATCTGTGTCGACCCCGCATCGAATCCCGGTGCGGTGTAACGACGTTCGGGCGCTGCGTCGGCGGCCCCGATTGCCTCGGTGGCGGCGTCGGTCTCCTGGGTTGGCTGCTCGTCGTCTCTTCCGACGATCGCGTTGGTCGCGTCGCCGTGGTCGGGCCCGGATGGGTTCGACATGGGGTGCTGCCGTCCTCCTGAAGTGCTGGTGCTTCGACCCTAACGGTTGGGTATGACCATCTGCTGACGGTGGCACCGGCACAATGGGGCAATGACATCGTTTGGTGATCTTCTGGGACCTCCGCCCGTGCTCCTGCCCGGTGATATCGAGGCCGAAGCCGAGCTCCTGGCCGGTGAGAAGCCGGCGATCGTGGCGGCCGCTCATCCGTCCGCCTCGGTGGCGTGGGCCGTTCTGGCCGAGGAAGCGCTGGCCGACGACAAGGCGGTCACCGCGTACGCCTACGCCAGGACCGGGTACCACCGCGGCCTGGACCAGCTGCGCCGCAACGGCTGGAAAGGCTTCGGCCCCGTCCCGTATCGCCACGAGCCCAACCGCGGCTTCCTGCGCTGTGTGGCGGCCCTGGCGCGCGCGGCCGACACGATCGGGGAGACCGAGGAGTTCGCCCGGTGCCTGGATCTGCTCGACGATTGTGATCCGGCTGCCCGGGTCGAACTCGGGCTGGCCTAGCGGTCCAGCGCCCGGCGGAGCTGGGTGATCACATCGGCCAGGAACGGCGGGGGATCACCTGGCTTGGGTGGCGCGTCGCCGCTGCGTACCGCGGCGGCCAGCGCCTGCAGCGCCAGGACGTCCGGTTGGGCGGAGCGGCCGCCGAACAGTGACCGGCCGAACTCGACGCCGTCGGTCCGGTGCTCGACGGTCCAGCAGGCCGCGATCGTTCGGTAGGCCAGCTGCTCGCTCGCCGCGACCGCGGGCAGCAACCGTTCGGCGATCGCCCGGTTGCGCGGCGAGCCGGCCACCATCACCTCGTCGGCTTCCATCAACGCGATCGCCGCGATCTGCAGGTCCCTCCGCGCACCGCGGGCGGCCAGCGCCGCGGTGTCGCCCGCGGCGATGTACGGAAAGACGTCGGCGGCCGCCTCGAGGGTGCGCCCGATGGCGTCGGTCAGCCGGGTGAACTCCTGCCAGCGTGCCGCCACCAGATAGACCGCCACCCCCACCGCGCAACCGATCAGCGTGTCGATCCCACGCGCCAGCAGGAGGTGGCCGATGTCGACCGCATGAGTTCCCGACGAGATGGTCAGCGCCGTCGCGGTGATGAAAACCGTTGCCAGTGCATAGTTTCGGACCACCAACAGTTCGATGACGAAATTCAGAAGAGCCAGAAGCACCACCAGCCAGAGGTCGTGGGGGTGCAGCGACAGGATCACCGCGGCCAGGCCCAGACCCACCCAGGTGCCCAGCAGCCGTTCGGCGCCACGGCGCAAGGTCCGGCTGCGGTCGGTCCCCTGATGCAGCACCAGCAGGGCGGCCGCCATCGCCCAGTACGCGTGGTCCACGCCCAGTGCCATCGCCGCCGCGCCTGCCAACGGAACTCCGACAGCGACCCGCTGCATGATGTGGCGCACGTGCGAGCCGGGGCTGACGGCGCGGCGGAGCACGGTTGCCACTGGCGGGCTGCCCAGCGGGATCCGGTCGGCCGCCCGGGTCACGACGGTTTCCGGTGCCAGCTCCAGCGAACCGAGCCGGCGCGCTTGCTCGGCCGACTCCGGAGCCGCGGCCGATCCCTGCGCGGCGGCGGTGACCGCCGCGGTGAACAGGACGTGCACCGCGTGGTTGGCTGCGCGCAGCCGGTGCAGGACGCTGGTCTGAGGCGCAGGCAGTGGCTGGTAGTTGACCAGCACGCTCCACGATTTGTGCAGGGCGCTGGCCGCGCGGTGGCGGGCCGCGCGTTCCTGCGGGGAGTCGGCGACCTCGATGTAGGCGGCGACGGCCTCGGCCGCGGCGGCGACAGCGGCACGCTCGGGTCGGCGGAAACCGACCAGTGCGCCGGCCATCTGCACCAGCCAGGCCACCGCTCCGCCGGCCAGCACCAGTACCCCGATCGTCCAGGGCGCCAGATGGGCCGCCGAGACTCCGATGCCGGCCGCGCAGGCCACCACGAACACGTACGCCCCTGGCGGTCCGACGGCCAGCGCGTTGCATAGCCACACCGCCGCGACTGCGACCAGTGACACCGTCACGACGCCGACCCACGGCACCTGCGCCGACCAGTCGCCCAGCGCGACGGCCGCTGCCAGCGACACCGCCACCGTCGCCAGCTCGATGCCGCGGTTGGCATAGGGGCGGTCGCCGCCGAAGCGTGAGGTGAACGCACCCAGGGTGGCGATCAACGCGGAGCTCATCGCCCCAGCGGCCCAGCCGACCGTGGCGGGGATGGCGGTGCTGATCGCCGCGCGCAGGCCGATGGGCCAGCGCGACGGAGTGCTCAATTAGCTCACCAGTCGGTCTTTTCGGGGCAATCGTCGGCGCATCCGGGTGGCTCGACCTGAACGGTCGCGTGGTCCAGTCCCCGAGCGGCGAGTACGGCCCTGGCGTCGTCGAGCACCCGGTCGGAATCGCCGGTACTGCTCAGGTGGGCCGTGCACATGTCCTTGCCGGGCACCAGCGTCCACACGTGCAGGTCGTGCACCTCGGAGACGCCGTTGACGGCGGCCAGCGCGGCGCGCAGCTCCTCGACGTCAATGTGCTGGGGAGAGGATTCGGACAGGATCCGCAGCGCGGCGCGGGCCAGATTGATCGCCCGCGGCAACACCCACAGCGCGACGAACACCGCGACCACTACGTCGGCGTACGGCCAGTGCGTGGTCACGTTCACGATGCCGGCGATCAGCACGCCGATGCTGCCGACGGTGTCGGCCACGACTTCCATGTACGCGCCCTTGACGGCCAGGCTCTCCTGGGATTGCGAGCGCAGCAGCAGCACCACGGCGAAGTTGGCGATCAGACCGGCGATAGCCACCACGATCATCGGGACGCCGGGGATCTCCGGCGCGTTGCCAAGCCGGTCGATGGCCTCGTAGAGAATGAACGTCGCGACACCGAGGAGCAGGACGGCGTTGGCCACTGCGGTGAACACCTCGGCGCGATGCCAGCCGTAGGTGCGCGCCGCCGATGCCGGACCGTGGCGGGCGAGCAGCACGGCGGTCAGTCCCATGAACATGGCGACCAGGTCGGTCAGCATGTGGCCGGCGTCGGCAAGCAGGGCGATCGAATTGATCGTCAGCGCGGTGGTCAGCTCGATGACGAAGAACACGGTCAAGATGCCCGCGGCGATGAGCATCCTGCTCACCCGCGTGTCACCACCGTGGCTGTGGTCGTGTCCTGAACCCATGCCGGAAATATATGCGCAAAGGCGCATATGTTGCAAGGGGTATGTCGCGCGATCCTCCTTGCGGGCGGGCCGTCCACCTTCGGGGGCCTGTCGCGACGTTGACCGATGCCGTGGCGTGCATTAGTTTCCAGAAACAAACATTCATAACGATTTGTACGTATTCCGACCGGAGTCGACGGAGGTAGTGGTGCCCGGACGCTGAATTTGTTGACCAACCAGGGCGCCACGACTCAGGCCCGACTCGTGTCGCCGATCTACGTAACAACGGCACGCCACGGCGCCCCATCGGCCGTCCATCGCTACTATGTCCGGCAAGCAACGATTCTCGGGTAGTCGTAGTAGAGGTGTCCTAAGGCGGCAATGGCTGTGGTGAGCGTGGGTGAGCGTCGGACTCAGGCCGAGCGCACCGCCGCCATGCGAACCCGGTTGCTCAACGCCACTATCGAATGCCTGGTCACCTTCGGGTATGCGGGCACGACGACGCCGAGGATCGCAGAAGCTGCAGGGGTGACGCGCGGCGCGCAGGTGCACCACTTCCGCTCGAAAGAAGACCTCGTCGTAGCGGCCGTCGAACATCTCGCACAGCAGCGAATTCAGGCCGCGATTCGGCAGAGCAGCGGTGTATGGAAGAACCCCGACCCGGTCGCTGCGGTGTTGGAGTTCCTCTGGGACTCCCACCAGGGCGACATGTTCGTGGCCACGATCGAACTCTGGGTTGCGGCTCGCACGGACGATGTCCTGGCCGGAGAAGTGGCGCGGGTCGAACCGATGGTGAACAGTACGTTGATCACCGCCCTTGCTCAGCTGCTGCCGGATCATGTGGCGCGCAAGCAAGTTCGCAATGCGTTGTTCACGGCGATGGATGCGCTCCGGGGGATCCTCGTCGTCGGTTTTGTCGACCGCGATGTCACCCAGGCTCGCAAGCGGTGGGATCGTGCGACGGTCCATCTAGCCACGATGCTTTCAGAAGCCTTGGCTTCCAACGGTTCTGACTAACGTAGGGCAACGGCTAGCATAACGCCGAGTATCTTACATACAGTTTGGAATGCAGGTATTCTCCCGCGGGTGGGAATCGGGCGCCGGACGCAGTCGGAGCGGACTGCTGTCATGCGCCGCCGGCTGCTCGAAGCGACGGTCGAGTGTTTGATCACCGACGGCTATGCGCGCACGACCACACATCGCATCGCAGCGCGGGCCGGCGTCACTCGGGGTGCCCAGGTGCACCACTTCCGGTCGAAGGAAGACCTTGTCGTTGCGGCGGTCGAGCACCTTGCCGAGCAGCGGGTCCGAGCGGCCCTGCGGGGACATCGCTGGTTCCACAACGATGCCGACCCGGCGACCGATGTGCTTGGCTTCCTTTGGGATACGCACCAGGGCGACATGTTCGTCGCGACCATGGAGCTATGGGCCGCGGCATTGACCGATGGCGTGCTCGCCGGTCATGTTGCGCGGGTGGAGCGGTTGGTCAACCAGGCGGTGATCGGCGCGGTGGCCCAGCTGCTACCGGATTGCGCGGGGCAGCACGCGCTCCGCAATGCCATCTACACCGCGATGGATGTTCTTCGCGGGATCTTGGTGGCCAGCTTTGCCGACCGCGAGCCCGGGCAGGTCCGGCGTCGCTGGGACCGCGCTGCGGCATACCTGACGCCGCTGCTGGCTGAGGCGATCGCACCCGGTCGGTAACGGTTCTTGCAAAGATACGTGCCGGTTGGTATGTTTCTTTCATCGGCGAGGCCGGGAGAGGAGAAGTGATGGCGAACAGAGTGTTCGTGATCGGCGTGGGGATGACCAAGTTCGAGAAGCCCGGCCGGCGCGAGGGCTGGGACTACCCCGAGATGGCGCAGGAATCCGGCAGCAAGGCCCTTGAAGACGCCGGAATCGACTACAACCTGATTGATCAGGCTTTCGTGGGTTACGTCTACGGCGAATCGACATCGGGGCAGCGAGCGCTCTACGAGTTGGGTATGACCGGAATCCCGGTGGCCAATGTCAACAACAACTGCTCCACTGGTTCGACGGCGCTATACCTTGCCGCACAAGCGATTCGCGGTGGGTTGGCCGAGTGCACCCTGGCGCTGGGCTTCGAGAAGATGCAGCCGGGCTCACTGGGCTCGACGTTCAACGACCGGGCTCAGCCGATGGAGAACCACTTTCTGGCGCTGGCCGAGATCTCCGAGGTGCTGTTTCCGCCCGCACCGTGGATGTTCGGCGCAGCGGGCCGCGAGCACATGAAGGAATACGGTTCCACCGCTGAACATTTCGCCAAGATCGGCTACAAGAACCACCTTCACTCGGTCAACAACCCGTATGCGCAGTTCCAGGAGGAGTACAGCCTCGAGGACATCCTTTCCGCGCCGATGATCTACGACCCTCTGACCAAGCTGCAGTGTTCCCCGACATCGGACGGCTCCGGTGCCGCAATCCTGGCTTCCGAAGCATTCGTCGAGCTGCACGAGCTGGCCGAGCAGGCCGTCGAGATTGTCGGTCAGTCGATGACGACCGATTTCACCAACAGCTTCGACGGCACGTGCAAGGCGCTGATCGGTCATCACATGAACGTCGAAGCGGCCCGGCGGGTTTACGACCAATCGGGGCTGGGGCCGGAGGACTTCCAGGTCATCGAGCTGCACGACTGCTTCAGCGCCAACGAGCTGCTGCTCTACGAGGCGCTTGGACTCTGCGGCGACGGTGAGGCGCACAAGCTCATCGACGCCGGCGAGACCACGTATGGCGGCCGGTGGGTGGTCAACCCGTCAGGCGGCCTGATCTCCAAGGGGCATCCACTCGGTGCCACCGGCCTGGCCCAATGTGCCGAACTGACTTGGCAGTTGCGCGGCACCGCGGACAAACGGCAGGTGCCTGACGTGACTGCCGCACTTCAACACAACATCGGCCTCGGCGGCGCCGCCGTCGTGACCGCGTATCAGCGCGCCGAGCGCTAGTAACCCCAAATACATCGAAATCCCCGAGAAAACTTAAGGAGTCATCACCATGGGACATATCGAGGCGACCCGCGACCTGGCCGCCAGCCCAGAAGCGCTGTGGGCCATCATTTCCGATCCCCAGACATGGGATCAGTGGTTCACGGTCCACGACCGCTGGCTCGAGGAGCCGCCGGAAACCCTGACGTCAGGGGTCCGGCTGACGGCCAAGCTGGTAATGCTGAACATGGCCAACAAGATCGAGTGGACGGTGCGGTCGGTGGAAGCACCCAGCACCCTGGCGCTGGGCGGCACGGGGATGGCAGGGGTCAAGGCCGACTTCGCGTTCCGGATCGAACCCATCACCACCGGGTCGCGGTTCACCGTCACCGGCGATTTCGAGGGCGCGCTGGTGAAAGGCGCGCTGGCCAAGGCCGTCGAGAAGGACGGCGCCAAGCAGCTGGACAAGACCCTGGCCAAGCTCGACGAGTTGGCATCGGCAGCCGTCTGACATGACAGACACGCTGGAATTCGACGACTCCGGGCTGGACACCTGGACCGAGGATGACCACTTCGAGGTCACTCGGGAACGCATTGCCGAATACGCCGCTGCCACCAACGACCCGATCGTGGCACATCAGGCCGGCGATATCGCACCGCCGGTCTTCGCGATCGTCCCGGTCTTCGAGGCGATGATGATGCCGACCGTGGATGTGCTGCCCGTCGAACTGGTGCCGCGAGTGGTGCATGGCGAGCAGGACTTCTACTTTCGTCGGCCCATTCGCCCGGGTGACAAGCTGGTCTCGCGGGGCAAGATGATCGGATACGAAGGGCTCGAGAATGGCACCCGCGCCGCCATTCTCGTCGAATGCCGCACCGAGGACGGAGAGCTGGTCAACGAGCAGTACGTGACCTGCTTCGTGCGAGGATTCAACGCAGGCAAGAAGATCGGGAGACTGAGCCCGTCGCACAGATTCGACCAAAAGCTGCGTGCGAAAGGCCCGATCGCCAAGGTGACCCAGCACGTCGATCTCGACCAGACGTTCCGGTACTCGCCTGCCTCCGGCGATCCGATGCCGATCCACCTCGACGAGGAGTTGGCCCGCGATGCCGGGCTGCCGGGCATCATCGCGCACGGACTGTGCACCATGGCGTTCACGTCGTGGGCCATGCTCACCGAGGTGGCCGGCTCAGACGTCACGCGGCTGCGCCGGCTGGCGGTCAGATTCTCCAAGATGGTGCTCCCCGGCGACGATCTGGAGACCCAGATCTGGAAGCAGTCCAGCGGTGAGGGTGTGACGACGTACGCCTTCGAGACCAGCCGGGCCGCTACCGGCGAAATGGCGATCACTGACGGTCTCGCCGTCATCGCCGACTAGAGCTGAAATAACTTATAGGAGTGGATAAATGGGAATTCTCGATGGGCGGGTTGCCGTCATCACCGGCGCCGGTCGCGGGATCGGCCGTGAGCACGCGCTGCTGTTCGCTCGCGAGGGCGCCGCGGTAGTGGTCAACGACCTGGGCGGATCGAATACCGGTGAGGGCGCCGACTCCGGGCCGGCCCAGGAGGTGGTCGCGGAGATCACCGCCGCCGGCGGCCGCGCGGTCGCCAACGGCGACAACGTCTCCAGCTGGGCGGGGGCCAAGAACCTCGTGCAGCAGGCGATCGACGAATTCGGCCGACTCGACGTGTTGGTCAACAACGCCGGCATTCTGCGTGACGCCTTCATCGCCGGAATGGAGGAGGCGCAGTGGGACTCGGTGGTCGCGGTACACCTCAAGGGGCACTTCGCGATGCTGCACCACGCATCGGAGTATTGGAAGACTCAATCCAAGACCGGTGATCAGCCGGTTGCCGCGGTGATCAATACCGCCTCGGGGTCCGGGCTCACCATCCCCAACGCGGGTCAGGCGAATTACGGTGCGGCGAAGGCCGGAATCGCCGCACTGACTCTGATCGCCGCCGAGGAGCTCGAGCGCTATGGCGTCCGGGTGAATGCCATTGCTCCCATTGCCAGGACCCGGCTGACGCTGGCGACGCCTGGCATGGGTGCGCTGATGGCAGAACCGGAAGACGGCGGGCTCGATCTGTTCTCGCCGGCCAACATCTCACCGCTTGTCGCCTACCTGGCCAGCGAGAAGTGCGCGGCCACCGGGCAGGTGTACGCGGTGCAAGGTGGTGCCATCTCGCAGCTGAAGGGGTGGCACGACGTGGAGACCATCGAGACCGACAACGTGTGGGAGATCGACGATATCGCCGCACGACTGCCGGGAGCCTGACCATGATCGAATGGTCGGACACCGACATCATCATGCGCGACACCGCGCGTGAGTTCATCGCCAAGGAGATTCGCCCGCATCTCGAGGAACTCGAGAGCGGCAGCAGTTCACCGTATCCGATCGCGCGAAAGTTGTTCAGCGAGTTCGGCCTCGACGTGATGGCAGCCGAAGCGGTGAAGACGATGCTGGATCGCGAACGGTCCCGAGCCGAGGCCAACGAGGCGTCGAAGACATCCCGGAGCGGCGGGGGAGGGCTCGGTGAGCTCGGTGCCCAGGCGTCGATGGCCGCCGTCCTGATCACCGAACTCGCCTCGGTCAGCATCGGCCTGCTGTCGACGATCGGCGTCAGCCTCGGCCTGGGAGCTTCGACGATCATGACGCGTGGCACGCTGGCTCAGAAGGAACGCTGGCTGCCCGAGCTGATGACGTTGGAGAAGATCGCGGCCTGGGCGATCACCGAGCCCGACGCCGGGTCGGATGCCTTCGGCGGCATGAAAACCTATGTCCGGCGCGATGGTTCGGATTACCTCCTCAACGGTCAGAAGACCTTCATCACCAACGGTCCAGATGCCGACGTCATCGTGGTGTACGCGAAGCTAGATGAGGGTCCGGGCTCCGACGTCGACAAGCGCGACCGGCCGGTGCTCACCTTCGTGCTCGACGCGGGGATGCCAGGTCTGACGCAGGGCAGGCCGTTCAAGAAGATGGGCATGATGTCGTCGCCCACCGGCGAACTGTTCTTCGACAATGTCCGCCTCGGCCCCGACCGGTTGCTCGGTGAGACCGAACAGCACGGCGCGGGTGACGGACGGGAAAGCGCCAGAGCGAATTTCGCTGGGGAACGCATCGGGATCGCGTTGATGTCGCTGGGCATCATCAACGAGTGCCACCGGCTGTGTGTCGACTACGCCAAGACGCGCACGCTCTGGGGTAAGAACATCGGCCAGTTCCAGTTGATCCAGTTGAAGCTGGCACAGATGGAAGTCGCCCGAATCAACGTGCAGAACATGGTGTTCCAAACCTTGGAGTCCCTCGGTAGCGGCCGGTTGCCCTCGCTGGCCGAGGCTTCGGCGATCAAGCTCTACTCCTCGCAGGCCGCGACTGAGGTCGCCATGGAGGCCGTGCAGCTCTTCGGTGGTAACGGATACATGGCTGAGTACCATGTGGAAAGGCTGGCCCGCGATGCCAAGTCGTTGATGATCTACGCGGGAAGCAACGAGGTCCAGGTCACTCACATCGCCAAGGGACTTCTCTCGGCATGATCGGTACCGGGACGGGTTGTTACGACGGCGTACGAACCCGAGTCCTGTCGGCGGAGGGTGAAGGACTGCCGATCGTGTTGCTGCACGGTTACGCGGACTCCGCCGACACCTGGCGGGCGGTGCTCGGTCAACTCGACGCCGCCGGCCGGCGCGCCATGGCGGTCGACCTACCCGGGTTCGGGTGGGCAGACCGCCGGCGGCCGGGTGCGCTGCTGCCGCAGTTCGACGCCTTCGTCGATGCGCTACTGGACGATCTCGGACCCGCGGTGCTCGTCGGGAATTCACTGGGTGCCGCGACCGCGATTCGCGCGGCGGCCCGCAATCCCGATGCCGTGCATGCGGTCCTTGCGCTCAACGACCCGCTCAACGCCCGCCATCTGCCGGCCCGGCTTGCTCGTCGCCGACGGTTACCCGTTCAGGTCTGGCGCACCGCGGCACTGCTGCCGATCCCCGACGGAGTGCTCCGGTGGGCAGCTGGCAAAGCCGTCCGGCACGTGCTGTACGGCCCCGGCGCGGCAGCCGACCCGGCCGTCGTCGCGCGGTGGCGACGCACCATCGGTGGACCCGCCGCACTGGCAAGCCTGGGGCGCTATGCGTTTCAGTATGCGCACGAGACCGCCGCCGGGCATGGCGACCTCCGTATCACCTGCCCTGCGGTCGTCGCGCATGGGGCCAAAGACCGCATCGTTCCCGTCCAGGCCAGCCGGACCTTGCATCAGCAGATTCCCGGAAGCTCCCTCGTCGTGCTGCCGAGATCCGGCCACTGCCCTCAGCTGGACAACCCGCACGAGGTTGTCCGACTGATCCTGGGGCTGCAGTGAACACGCAACTGGTGAACACGCTTCGTGCGGTCGCGGTGCTGCAACGCCGGGGAATGATCGACCTGACCGATCCTGCCGGCCTGCTGACCGCCGCCCGCGCCCTGCGCCGGTACGGGTCATTCGGCGGACTCGTCTCCTACACTGCGGCACGCTACATCGACTCGCCTGCGCTGACCGATGAGCGGGGGACCCTGACTTTTCGTGAACTCGACCAGCTTTCGAATGCCGTGGCGCGAACCCTGCTGGCTCGCCGGCCAAGTGGTGACTGTGCGATCGGGCTGCTCAACCGAGGTCATCGCGGTCTTCTGGTGGCCCTGGCGGCCGCTGGAAAGGCCGGCATACGAACGGTTCTGCTGAATACCGGGTTCGCGGGCCCGCAGTTGCGCGACGTGTGCGTGCGTGAGCGGGTCCGGATCGTGCTCGCCGACCAGGAGTTCGCCGAGTTGTTCGAGGCCTTACCGGACGATGTCGAGGTACTGCTGAACTGGGCCGACGGGTCTCACGCTCACCCGTTGATCGACGACCTCGCTGTGGGGCAGTCGGTGGAGCCGCTACCGTATCCCAGCCGTCCCGGTGGGTTGGTGCTGCTCACCAGCGGTACGACCGGCATCCCCAAGGGCGCGCCGCGGGACCGGATCAACCCGCTGCAGTCGGCACAGCTTCTCGACCGGGTGCCGTGGCCCGCGAACGGCTGCTACCTGGTGGCGGCGCCGCTGTTCCACGCCACCGGATTGGCCACGGCAACAGTCGGATTGGCGCTGGGCAATCGGATTGTCCTGTCCCGACGGTTCGACCCGCAGGCGGCGCTCGCCGCGATCGCGCAGCGTCGAGCCCACGCCATGGTCCTGGTCCCCACCATGCTCAGCCGCATCCTCGACCTCGGACCCGGCATTGTCGACCGGTACGACACGTCGTCACTGCGCGTCATCTTTGCCGCCGGGTCTACTCTGTCGCCGCAGCTGTGCCGACGCACGCTGGACACCTTCGGCGACGTGCTCTACAACCTGTATGGCTCGACCGAGGTCGCCACCGCCGCTGTCGCGACTCCCGCGGAATTACGCGTTGCACCGGGTACCGTCGGGCGTCCACCCGTCGGCTGCCGCATCACCGCTTACGACGCGTATGACCGCCCCATCACCGAGCCCGGGCACACCGGCACGCTCTATGTGTCCAGCGGACTGAGCTTTTCGGGCTACACCGACGGTGGCAACAAGCGGGTGCTCGACGGGTTGATGTCCAGTGGCGACACCGGGCATTTCGACGACCGGGGCCTGTGGTTCGTCGACGGGCGCGACGACGACATGATCGTCTCCGGAGGTGAGAACGTCTACCCGGTCGAGGTGGAGAACCTGCTCACCGAGCATCCGGCGGTCGTCGAGGCCGCCGCGGTCGGAACGCCAGACCAGGACTTCGGACAACGCCTGTGCGTATTCGTCGTCATCAAGGACAGCGCCCAACTGGACGCCGAAGGCGTCAGGGCCTACGTCCGCAACCGGCTGGCCCGTCACAAGGTGCCTCGCGATGTCTACTTCCTCGACGCGTTGCCGCGCAACGAGACTGGCAAGGTGCTCAAGAGGCATCTGTTGAGCAGGGTCTCCGAGTGACGCCCACCGCCGAATCGGTGACCAGAGTTGTCGCTGCATTGCGGTCCCGACAGCCGGAGTGGGAGGCGCTGCCCATCAGCGCGCGGGCGCGCTGGCTGTCGAGGTATCGGGACTGGTTGTGGGACAACCAGTCCCGGCTCGAGGCGCTGTTGATTGCGGAGACGGGAAAGCCCGCGGTCGAGGCTGGTCTCGAGATTCCCTATATCGTCCAGGCGATCAACTACCACAGTCGGCGGGCGCCCCGGGTGCTCGCTGACCGCAGGCCGCGGCCGCACGGGGTGCTGGCGATGACCAAGCGGCAGTTGATCGTTCAGCGTCCCTATTCAGTCGTCGGTGTCATCACGCCGTGGAACTTTCCGCTCGGCTTGTCTCTTCTGGACGCGGTACCGGCGCTGCTGGCGGGATGCGCGGTCGTGGTCAAACCCTCGGAGCTGACGCCGAAAGCGGTGTCAGCCGCCGTCGCCGGCTGGGCTGAAATCGGCGCGCCACAGGTTCTCGATGTGGTGTGTGGTGACGGTCGCGCCGGCAACGCGGTTGTCGCCCAAGTCGATTTCGTCCAGTTCACCGGTTCGGTGCGCACCGGTCGGGCCATCGCGAGGGCGGCTGCGGACCGTTTGATCCCGTGCGCCCTCGAGCTCGGTGGCAAGGACGCCATGATCGTCCTCGACGATGCCGACGTGACTCGCGCGGCCAACGCGGCGGTGTGGGGAGCAATGGCCAATTGCGGCCAGATGTGCGTGTCCGTCGAGCGGGTCTACGTCGAATCGGCGGTCTACGACGAGTTCGTCTCGCAGGTGACGGCCAAGGTCGCAGCTCTGCGCCCCGGAATCGACATGGGCCGCTTCACTAATCCGGCTCAGATCGAGGTCATGCGGCGACATGTGGATGATGCCCTTTCCCGCGGGGCGACCGCGCTCGTAAGGAGTCATGGTGGCGACGGGCCCACGGTGCTCGCCGGCGTCGATCACCACATGCTCTGCATGACCGAAGAAACGTTCGGCCCGACGCTGCCTGTGGTGCGAGTCCGTGACGAACACGAAGCGGTGCGACTCGCCAACGAATCCCGCTATGGCTTGTCAGCAGTGGTTTTCAGCCGCGACCGGCACCGCGCGGAGGGCGTTGCGCGACGCATCGACGCTGGAGCGGTCAACATCAATGACGTCTTCGCGAATCTCTTCACGCTGGCATTGCCACAAGCCGGCTGGAAAGAATCCGGCCTGGGCACTCGGGGCGGCAGTGAAGCTGTATCTAAGTTCTGTAGGCCGCAGGCGATTGTGGCCGCTCGGGTGACCCCTGCCCGGGAGCTCACCTGGTACCCGTACACCCCGCTACGCGGCGCGGCGATGCGCCGCGTTTCGCGGCTGATCGGCGCGCGGGGATTTCGGCGCCGATTCGGCTAGCGGTTCGACAGAAGGAGGCGGCACATGGCAACGACAAACCTGAGGGATCGGGTAGTGGTGGTGACCGGAGGAGCCAGAGGCATCGGAGCGGCGACCGCGTCAGCTTTCGTCCGGGCCGGCGCCAAGGTGGCCATCGGGGATGTCGACGTCGAGCTGGCAGAGCGCACGGCGTCCGAGGTCGGCTGCTGGTGGGGCGAGGTCGACGTCACCGACCGGGCCAGTTTTGCGTGCTTCCTGGACTCGCTGACCGGGGCTGTTGGCCGGATCGACGTGCTGGTGAACAACGCCGGGATCATGCCGGTGACGCCACTGGTCGACGAGACGGCCGAGTCGATCCAACGTCAGCTCGCCATTAACGTCGCCGGGGTCATCTACGGAACGCAGCTGGCTGTGGAACGGATGGCTTCGCGAGGTTTCGGGCACGTGGTCAACGTCGCGTCCGCGGCGGGCCGGATGGGGTTCGGGGGCGTGTCGACCTACTCCGCAACAAAGTTCGCGGTAGCCGGTTTCACCGAGGCCATCGCGCTCGAGTCGGCGGCAAGCGGGATCACGTTCACCACCGTGTACCCGGGAATGGTCAGGACGGAATTGTCCGCCGGTCTCGCCGACCACTGGCTGATGCGGACGTGTGAGCCCGAGGTCGTCGCCGAAGCCGTCGTGGACGCAGTGCGCCGAGGCCGGCGTTCTGTCTATGTGCCGCGCCAACTCGGCCCGCTGACCGCTCTTTACGGTCTCCTGCCGTCCCGGGCGCGCGCTGCGGTGATGGGCTTTCTCGGCGCCGACCACCGAATGCTTGGCGGGGACAGCAGCAGCCGTCGGTCCTACGAGTCGAGGGTCGGTCGGACTGCGCAGGAGTGACCTTCGTCCTCTGACGCCAAATCTTTGTCCCGATTCTTGCGAAGTCGCTCCCAGCTGGCTCGCAGGTCGCTAGGTTGATGTTTGCCAACCGGGGGATGGAACTGAGCCGGGGGGCAACGACGGAGGGGATCGCTGCCCCCCGCCTTGGTGTCCGGAATCAGACCCAGGCGGACCAGAAGCGAGTGAGCTGAGCGCCGATGGATGCCAGCTGCGCGGGCACCCCGGACAGGTCGAAGAACCAGAACACCACCGAGAAGAACCACTGGTTCAATGCCGGGGCCAGCAGCAGAACGATCAGGAACAAGAACCCGAACTGTTTGGCCGGCGCCACCGCGCGCTGTGTCTCGGGGCTAAGGTGGGGTTCCAGCGCCCCGTAGCCGTCCAGGCCGGGGATCGGCAGCAGGTTCAGCAACAGCGCGGTGATCTGCAGGAATCCCAGGAACGCCACCGCCGACCAGAACACTCCGTGGCCGGGGTCGTAGAACGCCCGCACCGCTGCCAGCAGGACGACGGCAAGCACCAGGTTGGCTGCCGGGCCGGCCAGGCTCACCAGCGTGCGCTGACGCGGGGTCATGAACGCGGTACGGACATAGACCGCGCCGCCGGGCAGCCCGATACCGCCTAGCGCGATGAACAGCAGCGGCAGACCCAGGGATAGCAGCGGGCTGGAGTACTTCAGCGGGTTGAGCGTCAGATAGCCGCGGATCGCGACATCGTGGTCGCCGAACCGCCATGCCGTGTACGCGTGACCGAACTCGTGCAGGCACAACGACACCAGCCAGCCCGCGACGACGAAGGTGAACACCCCGACGTAGGCCAGTGGCCGCACGGATTCGGCGGCCAGCCAGGCCAGCACCCCGCCGGCGACGGTGAACGCCACGATCACCAGGAAGACGGGGCTGGGCCGCACCGACTGGTGCAGCGGACGGATGTTCACCTCACGAAACTACCGGACAGGCCCCGCGACCTGGGGTCACGAGACCCGTAGCCAGCCGGTGGTGTGCCGGTAGAACGCCGACCGTTTCGCCTCCCGGGGCAGCTCGACGCCGTCGCGCACGACGCGGGCGCCGGTGGTGCCGAGCTGGACGGCCCGGCCGGTCAGCCAGCGCCTCGGACGCATCCGGCCGGTCAGCACGGACGCCCGCAGGCCCGGCATCGAGTCCGTCGGCTCGATCCGCACGGCCGTCACCTCACCGTCGAACAGCACGTCGTCATCGACGACGGCCTCACCGTAGATCACCCGGTCGTCGCCGGGCGGAAGCCAGAACGCAGCGTCGACCAGTACCGTGCCCGTCTCGTCGCGGATCAGTGGAATACGTTGCGCCACACCGGTTAATGCTCGCCTGGCGCCACGCCACCGCGCCACCGGGGCCACCTCGACGTCGAGGCGTTCGGCGCGCATCAGCCGGGTCAGCACCGTCGCGAGATCGGCCGGTGAACCCACGACCACCACCCGGGACACACCCTCGATGGCGGCGTCGATCGCGTCCGCATCGGGGCCGTCATAGCAGGGCACCGAGGCCAGCGCACGGGGCAGCCGACGGCCCCCGAAACGCAACACGGCGATCTCGGTGTTGGTCAACGACACTCCTGGTGCTGTGCTCCGATAGGGTAGGTCACCGGCTGCACCACAATAAGCAGGAGAAACGCGATGCCGGCAATCGTCCTCATCGGCGCCCAATGGGGTGACGAGGGCAAAGGAAAAGCCACCGATCTTCTCGGTGGACGCGTCCAATGGGTGGTGCGCTACCAAGGCGGTAACAACGCCGGGCACACCGTGGTCTTGCCCACTGGCGAGAACTTCGCACTGCACCTCATCCCGTCGGGCATCCTCACGCCCGGGGTGACCAACGTCATCGGCAACGGTGTCGTCGTCGACCCGGGTGTGCTGTTGAACGAGCTGGCCGGGCTGGAGGATCGCGGCGTCGACACCTCGGGGCTGCTGATCTCCGCGGACGCTCACCTGCTGATGCCGTATCACGTGGCCATCGACAAGGTCACCGAGCGCTACATGGGCAGCAAAAAGATCGGCACCACCGGCCGTGGCATCGGGCCCTGCTACCAGGACAAGATCGCCCGGATGGGCATCCGCGTCGCCGACGTCCTCGACCCCGACCTGCTGGCCGCCAAGATCGGCGCCTCGCTGGAGCTCAAGAACCAGGTGCTGGTCAAGATCTACAACCGCAAGGCGCTGGACGCCGACGAGGTCCTCGAGGCACTGTTGGCTCAGGCCGAAGGCTTCAAGCACCGCATCGCCGATACCCGCCTGATCCTCAACACCGCGCTGGAGTCCGGTGAGATCGTGCTGCTGGAGGGCTCGCAGGGCACGCTGCTCGACGTCGACCACGGCACCTATCCGTACGTCACGTCGTCCAACCCCACGGCAGGCGGTGCGGCCGTTGGTTCCGGGATCGGCCCGACGCGCATCACCACTGTTCTCGGCATCCTGAAGGCCTACACCACCCGGGTCGGCTCGGGCCCGTTCCCCACCGAGCTGTTCGACGAGAACGGCGCGTACCTGGCCAAGACCGGCGGTGAGGTCGGCGTGACAACGGGCCGCCCGCGCCGCTGCGGCTGGTTCGACGCGGTTATCGCGCGCTACGCCACCCGGGTCAACGGCATCACCGACTACTTCCTGACCAAACTCGACGTGCTGTCCAGCCTGGAGACAGTGCCGGTGTGCGTCGGCTACACGGTCGATGGCAAGCGCACCAGCGAGATGCCGATGACCCAGAGCGACATCGCCCGCGCCGAGCCGATCTACGAGGAACTGCCCGGCTGGTGGGAGGACATCTCCGGCGCCCGCGAGTTCGACGACCTGCCTGCCAAGGCGCGTGACTACGTATTGCGACTGGAAGAGCTTGCCGGAGCCTATGTTTCGTGCATCGGCGTGGGCCCGGGCCGGGATCAGACGATCGTGCGGCGTGACGTGCTGGCCCAGCGATGACGGAAGAATTCGAACTCGACCCCGACTACTACAAGCACGGCGGTTTCCCGAAATTCGAAGCGGCCCAACCGGGCGAGGGCTTCGGCCGGTTCCTGACCGCGATGCGCCGGGCGCAGGACCTGGCCGTGTCGGCCAACCCGGACCCGGACATCTGGGCCGCGGCCGCCGACCGGGTCGAGGAACTGGTGGCACTGCTGGACCCGTTCGAAGCGCCCGAAGGTGTCGGCCCGGCCAATCGGGTGCCCAGCCTGCCTGGTGCCGGCAGCCTGTTGATGGCGCCGTACCACGTGACCAAGTTCGATGCCGAGGCTGTCGAGTTGACCGTGCGGTTCAGCCGGTTTCACGTCGGCGGCAACTATGCCGTGCACGGCGGTGTGTTGCCGTTGATGTTCGACTCGGTGTTCGGGATGGTCATTCACGCGACCGGGCGCCCGATCAGCCGGACCGCCTTCCTGCATGTCGACTACCGCAATGTCACGCCGATCGACACCGATCTGACGGTGCGTGGCTGGCTGCGGGAGGCCGAGGGGCGCAAGGCGTTCGTCAACGCTGAGCTGCGAGATCCAGATGGCACCCTCTGCGCCGAATCGCACGGTTTGATGGTGCGTCTGCTGCCTGGGCAGCCCTGAGTCTGTCACGATGACGAGGTGCCGGACTCCAACATTGGCAGCAAAAGCTCGTCGACGCTGAAAACCCTGACCACGCCGCGGGCAGCCGCGGCGGCCGGCGTGCTGTTCGCATTGTTGTTCGGCGCGAGCTTGATCCTGATCCGCTCGTCGTTGCCGGAGGGCGCGGAACCCGGCTCGCAGTGGTTGGACGCCGCGAGCGGCAAGATGAAGATCGCCGCGATGCTGATGCCGTTCGCGGGGATCAGCTTCCTGTGGTTCATCGCAGTCGTGCGCGACAACCTGGGCCGGCTCGAAGACCGGTTCTTCTCGACGGTGTTCCTGGGCAGCGGATTGCTGTTCCTGGCAATGATGTTCGTGACGAGCGCGATCGGGGCGGGGCTGGCGGCCAGCAACGGTGCGGTGGGACATGCCGAGCCCGGTCACGCGGAGGTGGCGCTGTTTGGGCAGATGACCGTGCTGGCGCTGTCGAAGACCTATGCCCTGCGGATGGGCGCGGTTTTCATGATGTCGTTGGCGACGATCTGGCTGCGCACGGGACTGATGCCGCGCTGGTTGGTGTATGCCAGCTATCTGCTCGCGGTGTCGCTGTTGATCGCCGGCGATATCAGCATGTGGTTGACGCTGGGGTTCCCGATCTGGGTGCTGGCCGTCAGCCTGCTGCTGCTGGCCCGCGCCGGTGTGTTCGAGGGGCACCGCGAGGAGTTCGGGTCCTGAAGGTCACCAGGTCACCGGCAGTGCGCGCAGGCCGTAGATGAAATGGAACGGTTTGAACTCGATGTCCTCGAACGGCTCGGCGCACGCCAGGCGAGGAAAGCGGCGCAGCAGTGTGGGAAACGCGATCCGCATCTCCATGCGGGCCAGCGGCGCGCCGAGGCAGTGATGCACCCCGTGGCCGAAGGCCAAGTGGCTCAACAGATCTCGCTTGATGTCCAAGACGTCGGGGTCGACGACGAGCGCCGCATCCCGATTGCCTGACGCCAGCGCCGCCAAGACCAGGCTTCCTGCCGGGATGTCGACCCCGGCGACCTCGACGTCGGCGGTGGCGATCCGGGGGATGCTGCTGTGCACGATCGACAGCCAGCGCAGCAGTTCCTCGACGGCAGGGGCGACGGCATCCGGGTCGTCGCGGACGGCGGCGAGCTGCTCGGGGTGCCGCAGCAGTGCCAGCGTGCCCAGCCCCAGCATGTTCGACGTCGTCTCGTGGCCGGCGAGCAGCAGCAGTGCGGAGATTCCGATCAGCTCGTCGTCGCTGAGCTCGTCGCCATGCTCGCGCACCAGCATGCCGAGCATGTCTTCCTGTGGCGCGCGGCGGGCCGAGGCCACCAGCGAGCCCATGTACTCGCGGCCGGCCCGCACCAAGTCGAGGCGTTCGGGGATCGGGATGGACAGGTCGAGCTGGCGGGCGCTACGGCGCTGGAAATCGTCGCGGTCAGCGTAGGGCACGCCGAGCAGCTCGCAGATCACTAGCGAGGGGATCGGCAGGGCGAAGTCGGCCACGAGATCTGCTGGTGCGCCCGCCTGTTCGATCGCGTCGAGGCGGGAGGTGACGATCTCCACGATCCGCGGCTCGAGCGCCTTCATCCTGCGCACAGTGAACTCGCCGGTGAGCATCCGGCGCAGCCTGCTGTGCTGGGGCGGGTCGAGTGCCAGCAGGTTGCCCGCCCGCGCGGCGGCCTGCTCGTCGTCGGCCAGCTGCGGCGCACCGGGCACCACGAATCCGGGTGGCCTGGTGTTGGAGAAGTGCTGGTGGTCGGCGAGCACCGCCTTGATGTGGTCGTAGCGGGTGATCAGGTACACCTGCATGCCGAACGCGTTGACGGCGGTGACCACACCGCTGCCCTCGCGGATCTCGCGCAGTTCGGGTGTCGGATCGAACCCGTTGCGCCGCATATGTAGTGGTGGCAGCGCGGCTGCATTCGTCATGCCACGACGTTACGCGCGCTCGGCCGGCTCGATGTCGCCGCGGGTGAACGCCGGCCACCAGATCGCCGGCCCGATCAGGGTGAACAACGCCGGGATCACGACCGTGCGCACCACGAATGTGTCCAGCAGGATGCCGAGGCCCACGATGATGCCCAACTGTGTCATCACGATCAGCGGCAGCACGCCGAGCACGGCGAACACCGCGGCCAGCACGATGCCGGCGCTGGTGATCACCGCACCGGTCGCCGACACCGCCCGCACGATCCCACCGCGGGTGCCGAACTGCGGCGTCTCCTCGCGGGCGCGGGTCACCAGGAAGATCGTGTAGTCCACGCCGAGTGCGACCAGGAACAGGAATGCGAACAGCGGTGTGGTGTTGTCCAGCGCCGGAAATCCGAGCAGATGCACGCCGACCCAGCCGCCGAGCCCGAGGGCCGCCATCGTGGACAGCACGGTAGCAGCCACCAACACCAGCGGGGCCAGAGCGGCTCGAAGGAGGATGTACAGCACGGCGAGCACGACGATCAGGATCGCGGGGATCACCACCCAGCGGTCACGGACGGCGGCATTCTTGGCGTCCAGCGCCTGGGCGTCCGAGCCGCCCACCAGCCCACCGGGGTCGGCCTGATGCACCGAATCACGAAGGGCGGCAATGGTATCGAAGGCTGCTGCCGACGCCGGTTCAGCATTGACGACGACCTGCCACTGGGTCAGCCCGTTCTCGGACTGGCCCGTCGGGTCGGCCGAGACGACGCCCGGGGTGGCCAGGATCGCCTGGTTGACCGCTGAGCTCTTGTCGGTGCTGGCGATCACCCGGGTCGGGTCGGTGAGCCCGCTCGGGAAATGCGCGGACAGCGTGCGGTAGCCGGCCACCGAGTCCGCACTGACCCGGAACTGGTCGATCTGGTTGAGCCCCACCGGGGTTGCCAGCAGGCCGGTGGCCAGCACGGCCAGCACCGCGGTGGCCGCGACGGTGACCCGGCCGGCATGACGGGACACCCAGTCCGCGACCCGATGCCAGGCGCCGGTGTCGGTGACCTCCTCAGTTCCGGCACGAGGAATGAAGGGCCAGAACAACTTCGGACCGAACAAGGCCAACAGGGGCGGCAGCATCAGCAGGACGAAAACCGCGGCGACCAGCAGCCCCGACGCGGCTTGCACCCCGAGGCTGCGGGTACTGGGCGACGACGCGAACAGCAACGTCAGCAGGGCAAGCACCACGGTGGCATTGCTGGCGACGATTGCCGGGCCTGCGTGCCGGACCGCGGTGCGCAGTGCCTGGCGGTGCTGGGGCGTGTGGCGCAGCTCCTCCCGGTAGCGCGAAATCAGCAGCAGCGCATAGTTGGTGCCCGCACCGAACACGAGCACGCTGGTGATGCCGGACGTCGAACCGTCGGCGGCCAGGCCGCTGGCCTCGGCGATGGCCGAACCCAGCACCGCGGCCACCCGGTCGGCGAACGCGATCACCAGCAGTGGCACCAGCCACAGCACCGGGGAGCGGTAGGTGACGATCAGCAGCAGGGCGACCACCGCGCCGGTGACGGCCAGCAGGGTGATGTTGGCCCCGGCGAAGGCATTTGCGATATCGGCGCCGAACGCCGGCCCACCGGTGACGTTGACCGCGAGGTCGGCGGGCAGCCCGGCCTTGGCGGCCTGCCGCAGCGCCTTGACTTCGTCGCTCAGCGCGAAGCCGGACAAGTTGGTGGCGACCGGGACCGGGGCGAGCGCGGCCTTGCCGTCGTCCGAGGCGGTGACCGGGATCGGCGGGCCACCGATGCCGCTCTCGGCGACCATGCGCCCGCGCGCCCCTTCGGCCGCGGTCAGGTCGGCAGGCGTCAACGGCGCGCCGTCGGTGCGGGTGACGACGAGGATCACCGGCGCCGACTCGCCGCCTGGAAATTCCTTGAGGAGTGCCGCGACCTTGGCCGACTCGGTGCTGGGCGGCAGCGACACCGGCGACTGCTCGGCCGAGGAGCTCTGCCCGATCGCCCCCATCAGCCCGCCGCCGATCACCGCGACGATCAGGGCCAGCAGCCAGGAATGCCGGTTGCTGACGAGTTCGCCGATGCGATCCCACAGCGGCCGCTTGCCATCGGGTCCTCGATGCATGACCTCCAACATAGCTTCATTTTCTTAACAGTTCATCAACTGAACAGATATCCTGGGGAGATGGATGACGCCGGCCGCGCCGAGCTGGAGTCGGCCGTGGTCGCCGACGTTCAGGCGCTGTCGGCCGAATCCGATCAGATCGGCCGGGCATTCGCCGGCATCCACGGGCTGTCGGCCAACGATTTCCGGGCGCTGGTGCACATCATGGTCGCCGAGAACGCCGGTACTCCGCTGACCGCTGGGGAACTGCGCACCAGGATGGGCCTGTCCGGTGCGGCGATCACCTATCTCGTCGAGCGGATGATCGAATCGGGGCACCTGCGCCGCCACTCCGACCCGGCCGACCGCCGCAAGGTGATCCTGCGTTATGCCGATCACGGCATCGAAGTGGGCCGGGCGTTCTTCACCCCACTGGGCACCCACACCCACCGGGTGCTGGCCGAGCTCCCGGACTCCGATCTGGCTGCCGCGCACCGGGTGTTCACCGCCGTGCTGACCGCGATGACCGCCTTCCGCGCCGATCTGGGTTCCTGACTTCCAGGTTTGCGAGTTGGCTGCGGACTTCGCCCACCGTGAGTAAAGATATTGCAGGCGAACGGGTCTTGGGGGTCCAGGTGGTTGCCCACACCTGTCGCTGTCGGTCGTTTCGGACGAGGTCGGGAGTGGGCAATGAGTCGTGCCAAACAACTATGCGTGGGTGTCGCCGCGGCGGGCCTCTTCGGCCTGGGGACGTCCGTCGCGACGGCAGTCGCCTACGCCGACACGGGCGGCTCCGATGCCGGCCCGTCGGCAGGTGCGGCCAAGGCCAGCTCGTCCAGCGTGGGGCCGCGGGCACGCACCCATTCCCAGACTGACGCTCGGCGCATTCCCGGCGCGGTCAGCCAGCCCGCCAAGTCGTCCGCCGCGGCGGCCGCCACCCGCAAGACCGCCGCCGCCGGACGCACCGCGACTCCCGCGGCCGAAGCGCTCGCGGCAGCGCTGTCGACCCTGGGGATCGCGCCGCCCTCCTCGTCCGGAACGGGCTCGACAACGGTGTCACCGGGGATCGGCCACAGTCGCCGCGGCTTGGTGATGACCGCGACCGCGTCGGCCGCAGCGGGCACCGGCGGTTCGGTCAGCACCCTGGACGCCAGTACACCGACCCACGTGCTGGTGATCGGAATCGACGGGACGAACCTCAGTGCGATCCTCGCCAACCCCGCCAACGTAAACCTGATCGGCCTGATGAATACCGGCACCACCGCCGCGGCGACGATGGTCGGGCACACGACCATCTCCAACCCCTCCTGGACTGGCATCTTGACCGGCGTGTGGAGTGAGAAGACGGGTCTGTTCAACAACGTCTTCACCCCGTGGACCTACGACAAATGGCCGACGATCTTCAACCAGCTCGAAACCTCCGACCCGTCGATCCAGACCATCGCGATTGCGGACTGGGAGAACATCGCCCAGATCGCCGGTGCGGGTTCGATCCCGGCCGACACCATCAAGTTCTTCCCGAAGTACAACAACAGCTGGCTGGACACCGACGACCTTGTCGGCCAGGCGTCCGTCGACGCGATCAACGGCACCACCGCCGGGGTCTCCAGCTTCAACTTCACGTACTTCGTCGGCGTCGACAACACCGGGCATCAGTACGACGCCGGATCGCCTCAGTACGCCGAAGCGCTGACCAACGTCGATCAGAATGTCGGCGACATCATGGCCGCGGTCAACACCTGGAACACCGCACACGCAGGCGAAGAGTGGACCGTGCTGGTGACCACCGATCACGGTCAGGTTCCGTGGCCGACGATCAGGCTCGGCTCCGACATGCGGGCGCATGGCTTCCAGACTCCTTGGGAGACAACCACCTTCGTGATCGCCAACGGGACCGGTTTCGAGCCGGGCGCGATCAACAACACCTACAGCAACATCGACATCACGCCGACCGTGGCGAAACTGTTTGGCCTGACACCGGAGCCCTACTCAGCGGGCAAGCCCCTGATGGACCGTGCCGCAAACGATTACAAGCCCGTGCTGCCCGGCGAGGAAGCTCTCAAGCAGGCGCTGACCGACGCGATCGCAATGTACGGCTATCCCGACGTCGCCACCAACATCGCACTGGACCTCCGGACCATCGCCGGATTCGTGCCGTATTTCGTGTACTCGCTGTTCAACGGCCTCACCGCCGACATGACGGGCCCGCTCAAGCTACCGATCCAGTTCATCGGTGCCCTGCTCTACCAGGCGGTGAACATCCCGGCGCAGATCATCGCCCGGCTGACGGGTGTGACGGGTAACCAGATCGTCCCGCCGGACCTGTGGCCGTACACGACGGTGCCCGGCGTCCAGCCCTTGCCGCCCGCGCCGCCCGCCACTGCGGTGCCCAGTCTCGAGGCGATCGCCGTCTGACGTCACGGTGAGATTGTCGGCGCCTCCTGGTTAGGTGGGGGCGTGCTCGACACCGTGGCCGTGGAGAACTACCGCTCGCTGCGTCGGCTGGTCCTGCCGCTGCGCGGCTGCAATGTCGTCACCGGCCCCAACGGCTCCGGCAAGTCCAGCCTGTACTGGGCGCTGCGGCTGCTGGCCGACTCGGCGCGCAACGGCTCGGTCAACGCATTGGCCCGCGAGGGCGGGCTGAGCTCGACGATGTGGGCCGGGCAGGGCGATAAGGGGCCGGTGAGCCTCAAGCTCGGCTTCGCCGGCTCGGACTTCGGCTACGCCGTCGACTTCGGCATGCCCGTCCCCGGCAGAACGGCGTTCAACCTGGACCCCGAGATCAAGGCCGAGGCGGTGTGGGCCGGCCCGGTGTTGCGGCCCTCGGCTCTGCTCGCCGAGCGTCTGGGTCCTGCGGTCCGGATCCGCGACATCGACGGCGGCTGGCGAACCACCCCCGCCGCACTGCGCCCGTTCGACAGCATGCTCAGCGAACTCGGCGACCCGCAGGCCGCCCCGGAACTGTTGGCCCTGCGCGAGCGGGTGCGGTCCTGGCGGTTCTACGACCACGTCCGCACCGACGGCGCAGCCCCCGCCCGCCAACCCCAGATCGGGACCCGCACAACGGTTTTGAGCCATAACGGGGCTGACCTCGCGGCCGCATTGCAGACCATTGTCGAAATCGGTGACGCCGAGGCGATGGCCGAGGCGGTCGACGACGCCTTCCCCGGTAGCCGGGTGGAGATCGACAGCACTGACGTCCGCTTCGAGGTCACCCTGCGTCAGCCCGGGATGCTGCGTGCGTTGACCGCGGCCGAACTCTCCGACGGCACGCTGCGCTATCTGCTCTGGGTTGCCGCGTTGCTCACCCCGCGGCCCGCCGAGCTGACCGTGCTCAACGAGCCGGAGGCCAGCCTGCACCCCGAGCTGCTGCCCGCGCTGGCCGCGCTGATCTCCCGATCCTCGGAGCGATCCCAGGTCATCGTCGTCACGCACGCCGACGCCTTGGTGACGGCGTTGCGCCGCCGGCAGCGCGACGTCAACGCCATCGAACTCACCAAGGAATTGGGCCAGACCGCCATCGTCGGGCAGGGTCTGCTCGACGAGCCGTCCTGGCACTGGCCTGCGCGGGGATGAGCCCACCTATCCTTGGGCATCATGCGTGTGATGCTGGTCGGGTCTGGTGAGCTGAGCCGAGAGCTGGTGCTGGCTTTCCAGCGGCTCGGAGCCGAGGTGGTCGCCGTCGATCGCTATGCCGACGCGCCGGCCCACGACGTCGCCGACGAGGCGCTCGTCGTCAAGATCACCGACCCCGACGAACTGACCGCCGCCATCGCCCGCGTCGAGCCGGCCTATGTCGTGGTCGACACCAACGCGGTGGCCATCGACGCGCTGCGGGCCGCCGCGGACGGCGGAAGCACCCAGGTCGTGCCGGGTGTCTATGCGACCCAGCTGAGCCTGGATCGGGAGGGGATGCGCAGGCTGGCGGCCGACGAACTGGGCCTGCCGACCGCGCCGTTCTGGTTCGCCGGGTCCGTCGAGGAACTGACGGCGGTCGCCGAGCACGCAGGGTTCCCGCTGGTGGTCAAGCCGGTGATCGGGGTACCCGGTCAGGGGCAGTCGGTGCTGCTGCGGCCCGAGGATGTCGAACCGGCCTGGCAGCGTGCTGTCGCCGCCGGCGGCCTGGTGCCGCACAACCGAGTGCTGGCCGAGACCGTCGTCGAGATCGACTACGCGGTCACCCTGCTGACCGTGCGCACCGACGGGCCCGCAGGTCCGGCACTGCACTTCTGTGAGCCGATCGGGCACCGCCAGCTCGACGGTGGCGTCCTGGAGTCCTGGCAGCCGCAGCAGATGACCGTGGCGGCGCTGGGCGCGGCGAAGTCGGTGGCCGCGCGGATCGTGCGAGCGCTGGGCGGCCGCGGGGTGTTCGGGGTGGAGCTGCTGGTTCGCGGCGACGAGGTGTATTTCTCTGATGTCAGCGTGCGGCCGTACGACAGCGGGCTGGTCACGCTGCGCACCCAGCGGTTGTCGGAGTTCGAGCTGCATGCCCGGGCCGTTCTGGGCCTGCCGGTGGACACCATCATGATTTCGCCGGGCGCCGCGGAGGTTACCTACGGGGGCGCCGACGAGAGCGCGAACACCCCGGAGATCGACCCTGTGCTGCTGGCCGAGGCGCTGGTCGTGCCGGAGAGCGACGTGCGGTTGTTGGGCCGTCACGACGGTTCGGCACGGTCGCGGCTCGGGGTTGCCCTGGCCACCGGGTCTGACGTCACCACCGCCCGCGATCGGGTGCGGCAGGTCTCGGCCGTGCTGCACCGGGTGTGGCAGCCGTGACGGAACCGGTGGACGACGGCGCGAGTCCGATGCCCATTTTGATCGCCCTGGGTGTTGCCGTGCTGGTGCTCGCCGCGGTGGGCGTCGCGTGGCTGTTCAGCAACAAGCCGATGAGTGAGGACGTGAAGGTCGGCCGCGCCGCGGTCGGCCAGAACGACGCCCTGCAGCGGGACAACTATGGCGACTTCCGCAAGTACACCTGTGCCGCGCAGCAAGGTGCCCAAGCCGAAGTTCTTGACCGCCAACAGAAGTCGAAGGCGGCACAGGGCGCGCGCTACGTCGACGACGTCACCGAGGTGAAAATCGACGGCGATCGGGCCACCGCCACCGTCGTCTACCACTTCGACCACGCGCCCGATAACAAGGTCAAGGTGCCGATGAACTTCGTGCGCGAGAGCGGCGAGTGGACGGTCTGCTCACCCGGTCCGGTCTAGGGACTGCGCAGTTCGTCCCAGGATGATGTGGAAGACTCGGGCAGGTGAGTTACGCAGGAGATATCACCCCTGAGGCGAGTTGGAAACTGCTCAGCGAGAACCCCGAGGCGGTCCTGGTCGACTGCCGCACCGACGCCGAATGGCGGTGGGTCGGGGTGCCCGATCTGTCCAGCCTCGGCCGCAATGTGGTGTTCGTGGAGTGGAATCGCGGCAACGGCCAGCGCAACGACGATTTCGTCGCCGACCTGATCGCAGCCGGCGTCACTCCCGGCGAACGGCCGGTCGTCTTCCTCTGTCGCTCCGGTAATCGCTCCATCCCCGCGGCCCAGACGGCCACCGCAGCTGGAATTGCGCCGTCCTACAACATGCTTGACGGTTTCGAAGGCCAGCTCGACGAGAACGGCCACCGCGGCAGCAACGGCTGGCGTGCGCTCGGCCTGCCCTGGAAGCAGTCATGACCGAACCGGCTGTGCCTTCGGTGCGGATCCCCGCGCCGCTGCCCGACGGGGTCAGTCAGGCGACCATCGGGGTCCGGGGCGGGCTGCTGCGCTCGGGCTTCGAGGAGACCGCCGAGGCGATGTACCTCACCTCGGGCTACGTCTATGAGTCGGCCGCCGAGGCCGAGAAGGCGTTCACCGGCGATATCGACCGCTACGTCTACTCCCGCTACGGCAACCCGACGGTCTCGATGTTCGAGGAGCGCCTGCGGCTGATCGAGGGCGCTCCGGCCGCCTTCGCGACGGCGTCGGGGATGGCCGCGGTCTTCACCTCGCTGGGCGCGCTGCTGGGCGCCGGGGATCGGCTGGTGGCCGCGCGCAGCCTGTTCGGTTCCTGCTTCGTGGTGTGCAACGAAATCCTGCCGCGCTGGGGTATCGAGACCGTCTTTGTCGACGGCGACGACCTCTCGCAGTGGGAGGAAGCGCTGTCGGTGCCCACCCAGGCGGTGTTCTTCGAGACGCCGTCCAACCCGATGCAGTCGCTGGTCGACATCGCCGCGGTATCCGAGATGGCCCATGCCGCCGGAGCAAAAGTGGTGCTGGACAATGTCTTTGCTACTCCGCTGCTGCAGCAGGGTTTCCCGCTTGGTGTCGACGTGGTGGTGTACTCGGGCACCAAGCACATCGACGGGCAGGGCCGAGTGCTCGGCGGGGCGATCCTCGGCGACAAGGAGTACATCGACGGTCCGGTGCAGAAACTGATGCGGCACACCGGGCCTGCGCTGTCGTCGTTCAACGCCTGGGTCTTGTTGAAGGGCTTGGAGACGCTGGCGGTTCGGGTGGATTATTCGAACCGCTCCGCCCAGCGCGTCGCGGAGTTCCTGGAAGCCCAGGCCGGTGTGAACTGGGTGAAATACCCGTACCTGGAATCGCATCCCCAGTTCGACCTGGCCAAACGGCAGATGCGTGGCGGCGGCACGGTGGTGACCTTCGAGCTGGATGGCGGCAAGGAGCGCGCCTTCGAGGTGCTCGACAAACTGCAGGTGATCGACATCTCGAACAACCTCGGCGACGCCAAATCGCTGATCACCCATCCGGCGACCACCACCCACCGGGCGATGGGCCCCGAGGGTCGCGCCTCGATCGGGCTCGGCGACGGCGTGGTGCGGATCTCGGTCGGGCTGGAAGGCACCGAGGATCTGATCACCGACCTGGATCGCGCGCTGAGCTAGCGGTGTCGCGCAACTCCGATGCCAAGAAGGCCCGCCGCAAGAAGCGGCAGGCCACCCGCGATGTGCGGTGGCTTCCGGACGACGTGAAGGACTCCCTCGACGACGTCGATGTCGAACTCGCGCAGGCGGTCGAGACGTTCGACGAGTGGCTGACGGCCCGCGGCTGGACGTTCGATGCCGAGTTCTCCACCGAGACCTTGATCAGCTGGTTCTACGAGCCGTCGGCCGCCGGGGTTGTCGACGACGCATACGAGCCGGTCACCCGAATCTGGATCACCGCATCGGGCGAAGACGACGACTTCCCCGAGGGAGTCAAGGCGATGCTGGTCGGCACCGGCGACGAGGACGACGGTAAGCTGTACACCGTCGCGCCGGAAGTTCTTCTGGCCCATATTGATTCGATCGAGAACTATCGGCCGGGGGCCGCCGTACCTGTTCTGGGCTAATCCTTTTCGTCGTCTTTGGGGAGTAGGCGTTCGGGGTGGTGGTAGGTGTTGACGCCGCCTTTGAGCATGGGTAATCCGGGTGGTGGGATCCATTCGGTTTGGCCGTCTGCGCGTATTCGGGTGTCCCAGCCGCCGGTTTCGACGAGTTCGTTGTCGGGTGGGCAGGCCAGGGTGAGGTCCTGAATGTCGGTGGTGCCGCCGTTCTTCCAGTCTTGGGCGGCGTGATGGACCACGCTGTGATAGCCGGGTGCATCACAGCCCGGCCGGGTGCAGCCACGATCTTTGGCGTGCAGGATGATTCGCTGGTCGGCGGAGGCGATGCGTTTGGTTCGGCCCAGCCACAACGCGCGCCTGTTGACCCCGTCGAACAAGGCGAGGTAGTGGTAGGCGTGGCTGGCCATCCGGATCAGGTCGGGGATCGGGAGCAGCGTGCCGCCGGCGGTGACCGCGTGCCCGGTCTTGTTCTGCAGGTCTTGGACGGTGGCGGTGGCGATCACGGTGACCGGTAAGCCGTTGTGCTGGCCGAGTTTCGGATCCCCCAACCGGCCGCGGACGAGGGCTTTGAGCGCATCATGTTGGCGCTGGGCATGGCTGCGGGAGTCCCGCGCGGCAGCTTCATCGGTGGGTTCACCGGCCACGGTGGTGGTCTCGTCGTCGGGGTTGCACATGCCGGGGGCGGCGAATTTCGCGAACCAGGGTTCCATTTCTGCTTGCAACTCCGGGTCGGCGACCAGCTTGCCCTCGCGCATGCCGTCGGCGCGTCGCCTACCCCAGGTGAAGCCGCGCTGCAGAGCCCGGTCTTTATCGGAGAACAGTCCGTCGGGGTTGAGCACCAGACTCAACTGGATGGCAACTTTCGCCAGCTGGTCGGGGCGCAGGTTCACCGCATGCTCGGCCAACGATTTCTCAGCCAGTTCCACCTCGACCGGCGGGACATGGCCGGGTAACGCATGGAAGAACTTCTGAATCACCTCGAGGTGTTCACCATCGAGGTGCCCGGCCTGCCAGGCCTTCGCCGTCTCGGACAACACCGGCGGCAAGAGTTCCCCCGTCAACGCCGTGCGCGGCGCCAACTGCGCGGCATCCTTGATCCGCCTGCGCGCCTCGGTCGGACTGACCCGCAACACATCGGCCAACGCATTCGGCAGCTTCGGACAACCCTCGAACCGCTCCAACCGAGCCACCCCCGCATGCGACACCGCCACCAGACGCCGCTGAGCCGTTTCCATCCGCTCCAACACCGCGAACCGGTACGGCGCAGGCAGAGTCAACAGATCGACCGTGGCCAGCTCCCCGACGACATCGTCGAGAGCGCCCAACACCGCATCGATCGAACGCATGTTCGAATTCTATGCCGACCCGGCGACAACAACGGCACCCAAAAAAACAATCTGTTGATGAACCCGAGACTGGGGATAAATACCCGGGCCGCAACGGAACTCATCCGAAGCGGCTAGTCCTTGTCCGGGGTCGCCACCACGCCGGTAGCGCTCTGGGCCCGCTTCTCGTAGGCCGCACGCGCGCCTGCGTCGAAGTCGAGGAAGACCCGGTCGGTGCCCATCTTCTTGGACAGCCAGCGTCGGCCACGCGGCGGCAGGAACATCACCGCGGCGGCCAGGAAGCGCGAATAGTTGGGCACCGAGATCGAGGTTGTCGGCTTGTCCAGGGCTTTGATGACGGCGGCGGCGATGTCCTCGGGCTGCACCGGTTTGGTTGCCGCGGTGGTGTGCGTCCCCGAGATCAACTCGGTGTTGGTGAATGTCGGCATGACACAACTGACTTGGACCCCCTGCGGGGCGTACTCGTCGGCCAGTCCGGTCGACAGGCCCACGACGGCGAACTTGGTGCCGGCATAGAGCGCCTGCCCGGGCACGGCCAGCATTCCTGCCATCGAGGCGATGTTGACGATGTGGCCGCTGCGGCGCTTGACCATCTCCGGCAGCACCAGCCGGCAGCCGGTGATCACGCCGTAGAGGTTGACCTCGACGGCAGTGCGGACCGCCTGCTCGGAGTGGTCGAGGAAGGGGCCGACCGGCATGACGCCCGCGTTGTTGATCAGCACATCGATGTGGCCGCCGCCGTCGGCGCGGGCCTTGTCCAGGAACGTTGCGAACGATTCGGGATCGCTGACGTCGAGCGGGTAGCCCGAGACCGGCCCGAGCTTGCTCAGTTGGGCGACCGCCGACTCCTCCAGCACCACGTCCCGGTCGCCGATCACCACGCGCGCACCGCGCTGCAGGAGCGTCCGGGCGGTGGCGAAACCGATGCCCCGGGCAGCACCGGTGATGGCGATGGTCTTGCCTCGGATGTTGTCCATGAACAGCGACTTTACAGGTGTCAACTTTTGGGTGAAAGGGGCAGAATGGCCCGGTGACCGGATTGCGCTTCGTCCCAGTTCATACCGACGACGAGCTGGCCCAACCGCTGCTGGCCGAGCTCGCCGTCGAGTACGCCACCCGCTACGACAGCACCGAGGAGTTCGTCGCGAGGTGGCTGCGCAGCCATCCGGCCGGAACATTCGGGCCGCCCGACGGCGGCATGCTCATCGGGGTGCTCGACGGCAAACCGGTCACCGGCGGGGCGTTCTGCTGCCTCGCGTTAGACAGTCGTGTGATGGCGCAAAACCCTCTGCATCTCGGCGTCGCACTCGACGGCTACGGCTGGCATCCGCAGGCCTGGCGGCACACCCTGGCCGCCGACCCTGCCGCTGCGCCGGTGACCTCGGGGCGGCACTGGGCCCAGCTTGCCGCCACCGCCGAACGCGGCTTGCTGGACTTTCTCACCGTCGACGATAGCTTCAGCGCACAGCCCGGGCGCCGGGAGGAAATCGACCCGCGCCGACTGGCCGGTCGCGCCGACGCCGTCCTGGTTGCGGCCAGGATCGCCCCGCTGACCCACGACATCGGGCTCATTCCGGTGGCCACGGTGACGCACACCGAGCCGTTTCACGTCTCCAAAGCCATCGCGACACTGGACTTCATCTCGCACGGCCGCGCCGGCTGGCAGGCCCGGGTCAGCCCGGCCGCACATGAGGCAGCCGCGTTCGGACGCCGCTCTGCTCCGGGTGCAGACGACTTGTTCGACGAGGCAGCCGATTTCGTCGAGGTCGTGCGACGGCTCTGGGACAGCTGGGAGGACGACGCCGTCATCCGCGACGTCGGCACCGGCCGCTACGTCGACCGCGCCAAGCTGCACTATATCGATTTCACCGGCACGCGCTTCTCGGTGAAGGCCCGTCGATCACCCCGCGGCCGCCGCAGGGGCAACCGGTGATCGCCGCGCTCGCGCACGCACAACCTGTCTATGAATTCGCCGATGCCGCTGCCGATCTCGTGCTCGTCACGCCGAGCGACGAGTCCTCGGCCCGGGAGATCCTGGGGCAGATCTACGCGGCGGGCGGCCATCCCAAGGCGATCGCCGACCTGGTGGTGACCTTCGGTCGGGATAGCGAATTCCGCTCCGATGCACAGGTATTCGCTGGCAGCGCGGCGCAACTGGCCGACCTGCTGCTGGGCTGGCATGATCTCGGCCTGGCTGGGTTCCGGCTACGCCCCGCCGTCAATGCCACCGACCTGCCCGTCATTGTCGACGAGGTGGTTCCGCTGCTGCAGCGGGCCGGGCGCTTCCCACGTCGCCGCCGAGATCGACCGGCACGTGCAGCCGACGCCTGCGACGGGTTCATCCTGGTGCCGCACCTGACTCCACACGGGCTCGACGAGTTCATCGAAACCGTGGTCCCGCGGCTGCAGGAGCGCGGCGCATTCCGAACCGAGTACAGCGGCGCCACGCTGCGGGAGAACCTGGGGCTCGGCTCGCCGGACAGCGCCACTCAGCGCGGTGTGGCCTGACGGACGGCCTCGCGAATCGGCCCGATCCACACGTCGCCGTGGCCGGGAATCACCACATCGGTTTCCAGCATCGCCAGCGCGGACAGGCTGCGCACGCAGCCCTGCTCGTCGTGGTTGAACACCGGGTGCAGGAGCTGCGGGCCCTTACGCGGCGTCAGCGGATGGCCGGTCACCAGGGCGTCGCCACTGACGAGCACGCCGTCGACGAGGTAGGAGCAGTGACCGCCGGTATGCCCCGGTGTCGGCACGGCCAGCGGTCGGCCGGGCAGGCGCTCGGCGACGTCTTCGGTGAGCGCACCGGTCGACGGGATGCCCTCGTGCACCAGCGCGCCGTTGCGGACGATGTCCAGCGACCACTTCACCCACCGTGGCTGCCAGGCGTGCAGCATCAGGTCGACGGGAGAGGCCTGCTGCAGATATTCGCGTTTGGCGTGGCCCACCTCGTCGGCATGGCAGTAGACCGGGGTGCCACGGGTTTTGGCGAACCAGATGGCCGAGCCGCAATGGTCGACGTGGGCGTGGGTCAACAGGATCGCCGTCACATCCGCCGGGCCGAATCCGAGTTCGGCCAACGATCTCAGGACATCGTCGCGGCTGCCGGGGAAGCCGGCGTCGATCAACATGACGCCGGCGTCGTCGGTGACCACCGTCCAGTTGACCAGTGGTGTTTGCGCCATGTGGACGTGTTCGGTGATTGCGGTCAGGGCCACGGCCATGCCGCGAGTCTAGAACTAGGACTCGGCCGTTCACGTTGCCGGCGATAGGAGTAGAAACGAGAGCGTGGCTGAACTGAAACTGGGATACAAGGCGTCGGCGGAGCAGTTCGCGCCGCGTGAGTTGGTCGAGCTGGCGGTGCTGGCCGAGGCGCACGGGATGGACAGCGCGACGGTCAGTGACCACTTCCAGCCGTGGCGTCACGAGGGTGGCCACGCGCCGTTCTCACTGGCCTGGATGACGGCGGTGGGTGAGCGCACCAAGCGGCTGGTCCTGGGCACGTCGGTGCTGACGCCCACATTCCGGTACAACCCGGCGGTCATCGCCCAGGCGTTCGCGACGATGGGGTGCCTGTACCCGGACCGGATCTTCCTCGGCATCGGCACCGGTGAGGCGCTCAACGAGATCGCCACCGGGTATGAGGGGGAGTGGCCGGAGTTCAAGGAGCGTTACGCGCGGCTGCGCGAGTCGGTTCGGCTGATGCGCGAGCTGTGGCTCGGTGACCGTGTCGACTTCGAGGGCGAGTACTACAAGACCAAAGGCGCGTCGATCTATGACGTCCCCGAGGGCGGCATCCCGATCTATATCGCCGCGGGCGGACCCCAGGTGGCCAAGTACGCCGGGCGCGCGGGCGACGGTTTCATCTGCACCTCCGGGAAGGGTGAAGAGCTCTACAAGGACAAGCTCATTCCCGCCATGCGCGAGGGCGCCGAGGCCGCCGGGAAGAATCCCGACGACATCGACCGGATGATCGAGATCAAAATCTCCTACGACCCGGACCCCAAGCTGGCGCTGGAGAACACCCGGTTCTGGGCGCCGCTGTCGCTGACCGCCGAGCAGAAGCACAGCATCGACGACCCGATCGAGATGGAGAAGGCCGCCGACGCGCTGCCGATCGAACAGGTCGCCAAGCGCTGGATCGTCGCCTCCGATCCCGACGAGGCCGTCGAGAAGGTCAAGGATTACGTCGATTGGGGCTTGAACCACTTGGTATTCCACGATCCCCGGCAGGACCAGCGCCGCTTCCTGGAGCTGTTCGCCAAGGATCTCGAGCCGCGGTTGCGCAAGCTCGGGTAGCTGCCCTTATGCGTGTGCGTCCGGATTCTCGAAGCCCGCATAACGCAGCCATCGACCGCTGGCGGACATTAGTTCAGTGAACGGCTGAAGGCGCAGATCGGGATAGCGCTCGGCGAACTTCGTCGACGGTAGCTTTCGTGCTGTGCCCTGGAGCCACCAAAGCTGTTTGGACACAGCAGGTTCGGGCGTGATGGGTTGTGGTTCGGAAATCGGTGGTGAGAGCCGATCCCGAAGCGCCTGTTTGATCCAGCCTTTTGTGTCTCCGCTCATGCGACGTTTGACGGCGCGGGCCGGCGCGATGTTGGAGATCTTCTGCCTGATTGTTTGGAGTCGGCTCTCCTGAAACGCTGATTCGGAAAGCATCCGTATCGTCGACGGATCAACTCCCACTTCGTGGGCGACGGCGCCATAGAAATCGGCCCACGTGTGCGTCTCGGCGTCGGCGATATTGAAGACACCGGAACGGGGATTGGGGGAGTTCGCCAGTTGAACCAGGTGGGCCATGAGGTTGTCCACATGGATCAGATTGCAGATCCCGCGCCCTTCGTTGAACAAGTACGCGGTGCCGTCGAGCAGCGCCTGGGCTGGATCGACCAACCATCCGGCCCCCGGCCCCCAGACCAGTCCTGGCCGCAGAATTACAACTCGCACAGGACCATCCGGCTGGGACCGCAACCACGTCTCGGCCGCCCTCTTCCCGTGGGCGTACGCCATCCAGTGCGGGCTGTCGGCTACGGACTCATCGTTCAGCCCTGGTTCTTCGGCCCTACCGAACACCTCAGCGGAGCTCATGTGCACGAACAGGGGGACTTCCGCTTCCTGGCATGCGGCGTACATGGCTTGCACGTCGCCGAGGATGCGGCGATCGTCGGCCAGGGTCAGGTTCACCACCATTCGGCAACCCTTGATGTGCGGAATCAGAGATGCCGCGTCGCCGGCGTCACCGAGGGCGAGCCGCGCGCCGAACCGCGCCAATCGTCCTTGGCTGCGCGGGGATCGGACGATGGGAATGATCGGCATGTCGCCGAGGAGTTCGGCACGTTCGACGATGCGGGCACCGACGAAGCTCGCCGCTCCGATGATTGCGATGGGCTTCGTCACGGACGGCCGGCCTTCCAGTGCTTGGCTCGTGCGGCCGCCCGTTCATCGTCGGGCAGCCAGGAACAATCCAGTGCTTCAGCGTTCTCGTAGGCCTGCTCGATCGCGGCCTGCACACTTGCGGCCTGCACACCGGTCACGGGAAATGGTTCGCCATAGCGAATGCACCGCAGCATGGCGACCAGTTCGGCATCGAAGCACGGCCGCAGATTGCCCGGCCGTATCCGCTTGCCACCCCCGGGCGTGAGGTCGGTGGGCCAGGACGTCGTGGTCGGCATCAGCGACCACCCCTGGGAGGACTTGCGGCGATAGGTGCGAAGGTCCCCGCCGTCGAGCTTCACCTCGCCCAATGCGCCGCGGATCCACAGCCCGTTGTTCAATGGGTACTCCCAGCTGACCTGCATCATGCCGTGGGCCCGCGGAAACGTCAGTTCCAGAACCGAATTCGTCTCGACCCCATTGCCGAGGCTGTCGTCGAATGAGCGAGTGACCACCGGATCGCCGAAAGTCCAAGTCAACAGGTCCAGCATGTGCACGCCGACATCCAACAGTGCGCCGCCGCCCGAGCGCTCGCGTCGGAATGCTGCGTCAGTGGCGGCCTGCCAGCCGTAGGTGCTTCCTTCACGGTAGGTGAACTCGAGTTCGTCGCCGAGCTCGCCGTTCGCGACAAGCCGTGCGACGTCGGCGAAATTCGAGTAGAACCGCCGGGGGTACGCCACCCCCAGCACGCGGTCGGCCTTGGCTGCCGCGGCATTCATCCGATCCGCGTCGGCTGCCGTCGTCGTCATGGGCTTTTCGCACAGCACGTGGCAACCATGTTCCAGTGCCGTACACGCGTTGTCGGCATGGAAACCGGGCGGTGAGGCGACGATGGCGAGATCGTAGGAGCCGTCCCGAAACGCTGCCTCGCAGTCCGAGTAGGGACGTGCCCGCTTGAAGTTTGAGGCGATCTCGCGTCCCCGTGACTCATTGGGATCAACGACGCCAAGCACCTGGATGGCCTTCGCTTTTTCCAGTCGGCGCAGAGGGGGCCGGTAGTGCTCCCCAACCACGGCACCTGCGCCGATCACGAGGACTCTGATCATCGATAGCCTCTCCCCCACCAACAGGCCCAATTTCGCGCCAAGCCTAGTACCTCGGGAACTCGCGCACGGTCAATCCTGCTCTGCGGGCTCTGTTGTGGGCGGCGACAGCGGCCCCACGATGAGAGAGGCCAGCGGCCTCAAGCGGGCAGGAACTCGCGAGACGAGTCGACTCGCCAGCTCGGGGTCAATCAACCGCATTGCCCTGAACACACGCAAGACCGTCAGGTAGGTGATGACCGCAGCGGGGATGGCAAGCACCAACGACACCGCGCCGCCCACAGTCAGCACGATGCCGTAAGCGACCGCGCCCTGCGCCACAGCAGCGAGAGTTACCACTCCCAGTGCGCGATACGGGAAGTGGAACCCTAATTGCACCGCCGCACAAATGATCTCGATGGCAATTACCAGGACCATGGCGATGCCGCGTGACCAGGCCGCCCCCATCAACCCGTAGTGGGGTATCAGTGAAAAACCGAGCACGATCACGCCAGCCAAGCCAACGGCGTTGGATACCAACAGGATTCTGGTCTTGCCCAGGCTGAGGATGAGCTGGAGGGTGGTTCCACCAAGACTGCTGAATGCCAAGGCGATCAGCAGTATCGATGCAACTGGCGCGGCATCGGCGAAATCGGCACCGAAAATGAGCGGTATCAAAGCGGGAGCGATCGCGGCGAGACCAAGGCAGAGCGGCAACATCAGCATGGCCATGAGCGCCGTCATCGTCTTGTACAGGCGCATCATGTGGTCGTGGGCGCCCTGTCCACTCTGCTCGCTGAACCGTGGCAGGAGAGCCGAGAGCAGGAGCTGGGGCAGCTGTGCCGCGATTTCGGCCAACGTCAGCGCCACCGCGAACAAGCCAACGGCCCCGATGGTGGCGTAGTGCTCGAGGAAGATGATCTGAGTTCGGCCGAACAGGAGATTGCCGATGATGGCGATCGTCCAGCTCACCATCGTGAACCCGACGAGTTCGCGCCTGAGGTCCCGATCGACTCTGGGCTTCTTGCGCAGCTGGGGGAAGACTCGGCCTGCCGGCACAATCGTGCCTGCGATATTGCCTGCCAGAGCACCGGGAATCCCGAATAGCCAGGCGCCCACGACCGTCGTCGTAACCCTGAGCGCGGCCGACACCGTGGAGACGCGCGCGAGTGTGTCGAATCGCTGTTCGCCACGCAGATTGAACAGATACAAGTCGGACATTCGCCAGCAGATGAACCAGGTCAAAGCCACCACGATCACGACGATCTGCGCCCGTGAAGAAAGCCGCGACAGCGCGCCGCTGCCTGGTCCGTCGAGATAGAAGAACAGCACCACCCCGACCACGAGCGCGACCACCATCGACAGCCGGGTGATCGCCCCGATAAGGCCATCAACTGCGTCGTTTCTGCCCGCCGCACGCAGGTTCGGAATGAATCGCTGCTGCACGACATCGCTTCCCATGGTTGCGACTGCGATAGATACCGTCACGCACCAAACGACGTACGCAACGACGCCAAGGTCTTCGGGCCCCAGTAGTCGCGCCGCGATGGCGCTACCGACGAAGCCGGAGAGTGTGACGGCGGCACCGGAGAGGGCGCCAAGAAGGGTATTGCGGGCAAAATTCGGCGCCATCAACGTTATTCCTTACATTGAGGCAGGCCATATTCAGGGCGATGCACGGCGATCATGGTGCTACCTCCCCGATTTCGCGGACGTCCTCGTCGATGACGTTTGCGTCACTGGCGAGACTGGAACGCGAGCCCCCAGCCGTGCCCAAGATATCGCGAGGGTGCTCACGGTTCCTGGATGATGGCAGATTCGGGTGGACGCGCCTAACTATTCGGCGCCGCAGCGTCAGATTCCACGGCTAGACTCGCGCAGGGTGAACGTCTGAAATCTGCCGTCACATGCGGGTTTCTTGGATTTGGACGAGGGGGAAATTCCGTGTGTGGGATAGCCGGAATCCGCCGGTTCGACGGGCAACCCGTCAACCGTGACACGCTCTCGCGGATGGCGGCGACGCTGCATCATCGCGGCCCGGACGCGATGGGCCTGTGGCTGGACGGTCCCGTCGGCCTGGCACATACCCGGCTTTCCATCATCGACCTACAAGGCTCCCAGCAGCCGATGACGAGCGCCAGCGGACATCAGCACCTTGTGTTCAACGGCGAGATTCTGAACTATCGGGAGCTGCGCTACGAGTTGTCGTCGTACCCGTTTGCGACGCACGGCGATTCCGAAACACTGCTTGCCCTCTATGACAAGTACGGGCCCGCGGGAGTGGATCGCCTACGAGGCCAATTCGCCTATGCGATCTACGATGCGGACTCCGGCGACATTCACCTCTTCCGGGATCGCCTGGGAATTCTGCCGCTGTATTACTACGCAGACCGCACTTTCTTTGCTTTCGCCTCGGAGATCAAGGCGTTGTTGCCGGTCATCGATGCCCCTTCGGTCGACGACGACAGTCTCCATGACTACTTGGCGCAGCGTGCGGTATCGGCCCCGCACACCCTCATCAAAGGTGTGCGCAAGCTTGCGCCCGGCCATCATCTCGTTGTCACGCGCGATGGCGCCGTTTCGGTGTCGGAATATTGGGAGCTGGCGCCCGGACCATCTCGCCGGCGAGTCACGCCGTCGGAAGCCATCGACCTCGTCGAGCGGGCGCTCAAAACGTCCGTGCACGAGAATCTCGTCGCTGACGTGCCGGTGGGCGTCTACCTGTCCGGCGGTGTCGACAGCAGCCTGTTGACGGCCATGACCCGGCGAGAAAACCCGGGGCGGGTGTTGCACACGTTCGGAGCGAGTTTCGGCGACGAACGCTATGACGAGACGGTGTGGGCCCGAAAAGTGGCCGAACTCAACGGAACTATTCACCACGACGTTGTGGTCACCGCCGATGACTTTCTGAACAACTGGGGGAAGTTGAGTTGGCACCGGGACGGTCCCATCTCCGAGCCGGCGGATGTCGCGGTGTTCCGCCTGGCCCAACTGGCGCGCGAGCAGGTCAAAGTCGTCCTGAGTGGCGAGGGGAGTGACGAGCTTTTCGCGGGCTATCCCAAGTACAAGTTCGCGGGCGCCACTCGCTGGCTTGGTGCCATTCCGACTTGGGGGGCGCTTGATCGTGTAGAGCGGGCGCTGCCCGCAAGCAAGTCACGCATGCGGATCGCTGTCCGCGCCATGGGCGAAGACAAGTACGACGAACGGCTGCGGGCCTGGTTCGCGCCATTCACGATGGCCGAACGGGACCAACTCACCGGTCGCCGATCGCCGCGCGGCGCACCGGCCGCGTACAGCCGAGGGCGTGGCGACGCCCTTCGGCGGATGCTCTTTGCGGACACCTGCGTCTGGCTGGCCGACAATCTACTCGAACGCGGTGACCGGATGTCGATGGCCGCGTCGCTCGAGACGCGCCCACCCTTTCTCGACTATCGCTTGGTAGATCTCGCTTTCGACTTACCGAGCAGCGTCAAGATCCGTGAGGGCAAGACGAAGTGGGTGCTAAAGCAAGTCGCCCATCGCTACCTGCCCGCCGAGGTGGTCGATCGGCCCAAAGTCGGTTTCAAGGTTCCACTGGACCGATGGTTCCGGCATGGCCTGCGGGACATGGCATTCGACCTACTCACCGGCCCGTCGTCGTATGTGGGCAACCGCCTGGATAAGGGGATGGTGGCCGGACTGTTGAGCGATCATTCGAACGGTGTCCGCGACGAAGAGGCCCGGATCTGGGCATTGCTGTCGCTGGAAGTGTGGCATCGCGAGTTCGTCGTGAGGGCGATCTAATGACTCAAGACTGTCGTTGGTTTGCTGGCTGAAATACGTAGTGACTAGGTGCGGCGTAACACCAAGGCCTATCTCACTGTCATTCTTACCCGCTGAGGGTTTTAATGCGAGTCGCTGCTTCGCGAATATTCTTCAATCTGGTAATTGAACAGCGCCGCGAATTGCCCGTAGGCATAAAACAGGCTGATGTACGGTCTTTCCTGGACTCCACGTCTTGTAGCTAACCCAAATCCGAGGAATATGAGTCCGTATGCGGCGCTCCTCAGGCCCTTAGCTAGTCCAGTCAGCAGCGAGTCATTATGCTTCAACCGCACCAGGGTGTCAGTGACTCCGGCGCGGATCGCTCGGCGGCGCATCCAACGCAAGGATTGCCGGTCAACAGGCACCTCTTCGTAAACCATCGCGTCCGCGCAATAGAGTATGGTGGCGCCTGCCATTCGGAGCCCCCAAAAAAACTCCGTGTCCTCACCACCCGTCGTCGAAAACAAGGGGTCGAATTTGGGTGAGCCGGCACGAACCCACGAGTTACGAAGCAACAGAGTGTTATTCGTCGGTGCGGTGTGTAGTCGATCCCCGCTCTTATGGGATCGTCCCTTGAAGAATCCACCACGATGCACCCATTCGGGTGCGGGTTGAAGGAAGACACTATTGACCGGACCCACCACCACGTCAGCCTGTGTCTGCACCGCATACGTCGTGAGGGCGGTCAGCCAAGCCGGGTGTACCCACTCGTCGTCATCAATGAAGATAATCCCGTTATAGCGATCGTCGAAGTGCTGGAGCGCGCGATTCCGGGCGGCCGAAATACCAGGCTCAGGCTCAATGACGTAAACAGGGGCAAGCGGATGGTTGACTGCAATCGAACGCGCCGATCCTGCGGCGTCATTGTCAACGACGACGATGTCGAGGTTCGTTGACACGGCCGCTGCTTCCAGACTGTCGAGCAGTCGCTGCAGTCCAGCTGGGCGTAAGTACGTCGCCACAGCGATCAGGTAACGTTCGGCCACACCACAAGATACCCGCGTACCGCCATTTGGATGGCGTGGTTCGGGCATCGCGAGCGGAGGGCCGATGCGACAGAGAGGGCGGCTGTTCATCACCCGTGATGCCGCAGCCGTGCTGCTCTTCGTCGTCCTCTGGGGCCGGACGATCGGCTCGTTTACCGCGCTATCGTTGTCCGCAGATAAGGTATTCGTCCCGGTCGGCGCCGATCCGATTTGGCCACCCGCCGCAAACTTCGTCTCGAAGGTGTTCTACCTACTTGCGATAGCCATCAGCGTTGGAATCATCGTGTTTCGCATCAACGACATCACCCGACCCGGCCTGTGGCGCATAGTTGTCCTACTGGCGCCCTGGCTGTTCATCCTGACGCGGGACTTGTATTCCGGTATCTGGCCAAACGCCGAGAGTGTCCTCTACCTGGTCGTGGTGTTGGCGCTGGCCGCGTTAAGGCCTCACGCTCGTGTGCTCATTGCGCTGGGTGCACTCGTAGTGCTCACGGCGATCATCGCGATCTTGTTCGGCTTGCTGTTGCCGGACGCCGGCCGAGTGCATGATGCACAAGGAGTTTTGTATGACCGCCCCGAAAAGGCGGTATTCCCTTCGCTGGGACTGTTACAGGGAATGTTCACCGCGGAGAACAGTCTCGGTGTTTATCTCTCAATCGGTGTCGCAGCGGTGGTCATGTTGCCACGTTTATGGATGCGGCTCCCTGGGCTGGCGATCGTGGGATTTGCAATCTGTTGGTCCTCAGCTCGTAACTCCATGCTGGCGACTGCGTGCATGCTGATTTTGGGTGCAATGGTATGGACTTTTGCGCGGTTCGGATGGCACCGTTCAGCGGCGGTCGTGGCACGTTGTGCAACCTGTGTGGCAATCGCGGCAATGTGTGCGCTGCCATTGATAGGGTGGTTGGCTCCTGGGGGATGGGATGACGAGGCGTTCACAGGCCGTGGTGTCATCTGGAATGGCTCGCTGACACAATGGTCATCGCGAGCCTTTCTGTTCGGCGGCGGCAGGGATTGGTACGAAGAACTCGCGCGGACCGACACGTCTTCATTGATGGCGGGAGCCTATTCAGGCCACAATGAGTTTGTAAACTTGCTGGCTACGGGTGGAGCCATTTTCGCCTTCCTCACTCTCGGGTCGCTTCTGGTACAGACCTTTGCCATCACGGCACCCAGAAGTCGGTACTTGGCGATCGGTCTAATGATCGTTATCGGGATTGCCCTCAGCGGTTCGCTCGAGGTGCCAGTGGGATACGTAAACTGGTCGATGTATTGGACCGTCACAATATTTCCACTTGCAGTGTTATTTCTGGCACCGCCCAGCGATACACGTGACGAACACGTTGGTCGATGATCGGTGGGCGACGTGGTCCAGTTTCGTCATGGTGGCGGCGGGTCGAGCGACGGCGGAAGCGCGCTCTTCTCATGATGGGAGCCGTGGCGGTCGTCGCGGTTCTGCTGGCCATCGTGGCGGTCGCCCCTTCGGGGCAACGGCCAGATCCCCTCGATCCGGGGCTGATAGCCGGCAGTACGCCGGTCAACGCCAGGCTGTATTCCGATCCCCATCTGCAGGCGATCGCAGCGGCGCGGGAGGATCCCCGTTTCGATCCGATCGCACAAACTCCGCAGGCCAAGTGGTTCACCGATTGGTCCACCTCCGCAACGGTCCGCAGAGATATCGGCGACTACCTCTTCGGCGCGTCGGTGTCGAATGCGGTTCCGACGGTTGTGTTGTACCGGATCCCGTCCCTCGATTGCGGCAGATGGCGCACCGCGGGTGCGAGTGATGAGCAGGAGTACAAGGACTGGGTGGATGGCGCAGCTGCAGCGTTGCAAGGGCATTTCGAAGCAATAGTGATCCTCGAACCCGATGCGCTTTCTCAGCTGGGCGAGTGCGAGCAAGGCGATCGCCTCGGGATGCTGCAATACGCGGTCGACGCGCTCTCGCCCACGGGCGCGCGGGTTTTCATCGATGCAGGGCATGAGAATTGGTGGAGTGCAGCCGAAATCGCCGACCGCTTGAAAAGGGTGGGGGTCGACAAGGTCGCAGGCTTCAGCCTCAACGTCTCAAACTTCAACATGACCGAAGGCGAAGTGCGGTATGCCGAGAATGTTCGGCACGAACTCAGCAAGCTTGGCATCACCGATTCGCACTATGTGATCGACGTCAGCCGCAATGGCGCAGGCGCGCAGACCGATACTTGCAATCCGCCGAATGCTCGGTTAGGACAGGCACCGCGGCTGTACCACGGCGGCGCACTCGATGGCCTGTTGTGGGTGAAGAATCCAGGAGAGACCGACGGACAGTGCCTCGGTGGCCCGCTGATGGGGTGGTGGGCACCTGCTGCGCTGCGTTTGCTCGGTTTGGGAGGGGCGCCGACGGCGGGTGCCAAAAGTATTCCAGGATGGACCCTCGCTTTGGGGGGCGTCGTGGCTGCGGCCGTGCTGGGCTTTGCTTATTACAAGAGGCGCCCAGGCAAGGGGAGACACCAGATGGTTGGGTCCACTCGCCATTTCCGTCGGTGAGACACCAGTGTGAGCCAAGGGCACATTGACGCGTGTGTTGGACCGCGGCAACTTTTCACCCGGCACCACGCGAATTCTTCTACGATCGTCTCGTGACAGGCGGGGGCATATGAAAATTGCTGTATTCGGGTTGGGTTATGTCGGTGCCGTTTCGGCGGTGTGCCTCGCGTCAGATGGTCACGACGTAATAGGGGTCGACCCCAATCAAACAAAAGTCGACCTGATCAACGCCGGCCAGACTCCGATTATCGAAGCCGACGTCGGTGAGATGATCAGCACCGAGGTGAAGAGCGGTCGGCTCCGGGCAATAACGCAAGCCGTCGAAGCAGTCCTTGCGAGCGACATCTCGTTGGTCTGCGTCGGCACGCCAAGCCAGCTCAACGGCAACCTCGACCTGAGCTACGTACGCCGGGTGTGCGAACAAATCGGCGAGGGGTTGCGCGACCACGATTCCTACCACGTGGTCGCGGCCCGGTCCACAATGTTGCCGGGCAGTATGCGCGGTGTGGTGATCCCGACCCTTGAGGCTGCGTCAGGTAAAACCGCCGGCGTCGACTTCGGTGTGTGCAACAACCCCGAATTCCTCCGGGAGGGCACCGCCGTGTGGGACTACCACCACCCGCCGAAAACCGTCATCGGTGAAACCGACACCAATGCAGGGGAGCTGCTCGCCACGCTTTACGGAGGACTCGATGCGCCGATGATCCGGACCGGAGTCGAGGTGGCTGAAATGGTGAAGTACGCCGACAACAGCTGGCACGCCATCAAAGTCGCCTTCGCGAACGAGATCGGCTCGATTTCCAAGGCGACCGGAATCGATGGCCGGCAAGTGATGGAGATCTTCTGCCAGGATGCGAAGCTCAACCTGTCCCCGTACTACCTGAAGCCCGGCTTCGCCTTCGGCGGCTCCTGCCTACCAAAAGACGTGCGAGCGCTGACCTATAAGGCGCGCGATCTGGATCTCGATGTGCCACTTCTGAATTCGGTACTGCCCTCCAACCGGCGCCACGTCGAACGTGCCATAGCGATGATCACGTCGAAGGGGAAACGTAAGGTCGGTGTGCTGGGATTCGCCTTTAAGGCCGGTACTGACGATCTGCGCGAATCGCCGGTCGTGGACGTGATCGAGCACTTGATCGGCAAGGGATACGACCTGCGGCTCTACGACGACAACGTCAACGTGGCGGCGCTGACGGGCGCGAACCGTGACTACATCCTCAATGCGATTCCCCACATCGCGCGCCTGATGGTCGACACCGTCGACGAGGTCCTCGACTTCGCCGAAACGATCATCATCGGAAATGGTGCTGCGGAATTCCGCTCCGCGATTGAACTCCTGCGAGACGACCAGATCGTCATCGATCTGGTCCGGGTGGCCGACCGTGTCAGCGACGACAAGTACGACGGAATCTGCTGGTGAGCGCCGCGCTGCCGGCCAAGTCCGACCGCCAGAAGCGGGTCTTGATCCTCGTCGAGAATCTGCCGGTTCCCTTCGATAGGCGGGTCTGGCAGGAAGCGACGACATTGCACGCCCATGGGTGGCAGGTCAGCGTGATCTGCATAACCGGCGACGGGTACGAGAAGACGCGTGAAGTCGTCGACGGAATCTATATCTATCGTTATCCCCTGCCCACGCAGGGCGATGGCCCCCGGGGTTATCTCGTCGAATACACAGCTGCGCTGTGGCACACCTTTCGCCTGACGTTTCGGGTGCGAAAAGAGCGGGGCTTCGATGTCATCCACGCCTGCAACCCGCCCGATCTGTTGTTCCTCGTCGGTGGCTTCTTCAAGATTTTCTTCAAGACGCGATTCCTGTTCGACCACCACGACATCAATCCTGAACTCTACGAAGCCAAGTTCGGGCGTCGGGATTTCTTCTGGCGATTGATGGTCTGGTTGGAGCGCTGGACATTTCGGACCGCGGATGTCTCGATCGCGACTAACGAGTCCTACCGGCGCATCGCGATCGAGCGAGGCGGTATGAATCCGCAGCGAGTATTCGTCGTTCGTAGCGGGCCAATGCTCGAACGGCTCAAAATTGTCCCGCCGAAGCCCGAGTTGAAGTGTGGGAAAAAGTACTTGGTGGGCTATGTGGGCGTGATGGGCAAGCAGGAGGGCATCGATCTTCTGTTGCTTGCTGTGAAACACATCGTGCAGGACATGGACCGTCACGACGTGCACTTCGGATTGGTCGGTGGTGGCACGTCGCTGGAGGAGATGAAGGAACTGGCGCTCACCCTGGGCGTATCCGAGTACGTCACCTTCACCGGCCGGATTCCCGACCACGAGCTTCTCGACATGCTCAATACGGCGGATATCTGCGTGAACCCCGACGTCGCCAATGAGATGAATGACAAGTCGACAATGAACAAGATCATGGAGTACATGGCCCTCGGCAAGCCGATCGTGCAATTCGACCTTACCGAAGGGCGATTCTCCGCCGGGGAAGCATCCGTGTATGCCGCCAAAAACGACGCTGATGATCTGGCGCGAAAGATCGTCGAATTGCTCGACGATCCCGAGAAGCGCTCGCGCATGGGCGAGTTCGGTACGCGCCGCGTCCAGGATGAGCTGGCATGGGACTACGAAGTCCCGAACCTGATCCGTGCCTACGACAAGGTCATGTCATGACCACCCCGACCGAGAAGCAGCTCTCTTATGCCCTGGTAACGCCCAGCTTTCGCCTCGATGTGGACCGCTGCGCGCTGCTTGTAGAGAGCGTCGAGCGTTGGGCTGCACCGTATTTGCAGCATTATCTCGTGGTCGACCGGCGCGACGTGCCGATGTTCAAACCCTTCGAGTCGGCCCGTACGCGGATATTGATCGTCGAGGATATCGTTCCGAACTGGTTGGTACGAATTCCCGGCGTACGTAGATTCTGGTTTAGTTTTCAAACGCGGCCAGTTAAGAACTGGATTTTGCAGCAGATCGTCAAACTGTCTGTCCCCAGCGTGGTCGATGACGACGTCCTGCTGTGCACCGATTCCGATGTCTTTTTCGTAGCGCCCTATGATCCCCGTGCTTACGAACGTGACGGCGAGGTGCCTTTGTTTATCGAAACCGGCCAACAGGGCAAAATTGCCAACAACGACCATTACCATGCTGTCGGATCTCGTCTGCTCGGGATACCGGCGGAAGCGGTGTGTGACACCAACTATGTCGGTAACGCGATCTGCTGGCGTCGCGACAATGTTTTGGAGATGCATCGTCGGCTCGAACGCGTAGCTAATCGGAAATGGGAACGTACGATAGCGCCGCTATCTGGATTTTCCGAATACGTCCTCTACGGCCTGTATGCAACGCAGGTGCTCGGCGAGGCTTCGGGGCATTGGCTAGACGGCACGATCCGAACCCTGAATTACTGGCCTCCTGTTCCTCTGGACGTGGCTGAACTGCAGCAGCTTAAAGCGAGGCTATCGCCCGAATATCATTCGGTGATGGTGTCGGCGAAATCGAGAACTTCGGTCGCCGATATTCGCAAAGTGTTTTTTCAGTAAATGGTTCCACGTCTGATCGAGCTGCGGGCTGCTCGCGTCAGGCACTCCTCCAAGCTCAAATCTTGTAGGCGTCGTGCCAAAAGCCCAGCGGGTTGCGGAATGCCCGTGTGAGCTTGCCACGCTGCATCCGGCCGTGGGCTCTCTTCACCTCTCGCGCGAACGGGCCGTCGCCAGCCCGAAAATAGCCCCACAGCATCGCCAGCGATCCGACGACATAGGGCCGCCGAGCGAGGTAGCGGCCGCAATGCAAGAGAAAGTAGGGGAATGAGTAGCCGGTCCACCGGCACACCCGACCATTGCGGTATCGCCCGTGGACCTCTCCCTCGCTTGCGCCGACAGCTCGCACCATCTCGAAATGGGCCTCGGCGTCCACGCGTGTTTCAAAACCGGCCAGGCTTGCGGCCACCTCGTCCAGCACATCCCAGCCGAGCGCCGTCGGCATGGACTCGGTCGCCCGGAACGCACCTATCGTGTACAGCTTGACCGAACCGGGTACGTGGAACTTTTGCTCGGTCATCCCCTTCGTCACAATGACGCCGCCCGCTATGCCGACGTCGTCACGCGCAAGCTCCATGGTTCGTTCGAGGTAGTCGGGAGCCAGGCGCACATCGGCGTCCAGCTTCATCACGTGCGTATACGGCTTCTGCGGCAACGCGTGCGCAACGCCGAAACGCCATGAGCTGAAGTCTGATCCGCCGATCAGTCCTCCGTCGTTGGTCTTCGACAGCACGGTGGCCAGGTTCTCGGTATCGACTTTCGCGAACTCTTCCGCGGTGCCATCGGTGCTGCCATCGTCGACCACTACCCAGTCGAAGTCGCGGAATCGCTGCTCCCGAAGCGAAGAGACCATGCCCGCTACGTTGTTGGCCTCGTTGTGCATCGGCGAGACGATGAGCAAAGTCATGTGTTTCCCCGGACCTTGAGATCGGCAGACAACCTGTAGAAAACGGAATCCATGTTACTGAGCTAAGTCGATCTATCCGGCAGAAGTCCGGGGCCGGTAGCTATCGATCAGACATCTCCTCGTCGTTTCGACCGTTCTCATCGGCCGGCGCCGACTCCTCATTCTTGCGGGTTCGCGTCAGTACGACACCGAGGACCTTCGCTCCGGCCTGCCGCAGTGAGTTGGCGGCCCTTCTCAGTTCGACACGTCGCGTATTCGCCGCCCCCGCCACTATGACGACATTGGAGATCGTCCGGGTGAACAGCGAAGCCTCGCTCAGGTTCGTGATCGGCGGGGCATCGACGATGATCACATCGAAATAGCCGGAGAGTTCTCGCACCAACTCGCCGAACCGTTCACCGGCGAGCATTTCGCCGACGTCGATCGGGGTCGCACCGCACGGAATGACGGTGAAGCCGTCCCACTTCCACTGGAAGAGCGATTCGTCGAGGTTCGTGCGCCCGGAGGCCAAATCGGTGATGCCCCGGGTCTGCGGGATACCGACCTGAGCGGCCAGCCGCCCTCCGCGCACGTCGGCGTCGATGAAGACCACATGGTTACCGGCCTCGGCGAGCGCACCAGCGATGTTGGCGGCCACCATCGTCTTACCCACGTTCACCCGAGGGGAGGTGACGATCAGCGTTGGCGTCGTCTCGTCGGCCGCGTACAGAACGTCGATGGCGATTCGATGGAGTATGGCCTTCAGTCCCGGTGCCAGCTGCGTGAACTGCACTAGGTCTTTGGCTTTGGCCTTGGGTACCGTCGGGATCCCGCCGAGAAACGGAACGCCCAACGCGGTCACGTCACGGCGGCTTCGTACCCGAGTATCAAAGTTGTCGACGATCACGGCGGCGAATACCGCGACGAGGAACGCCAACCCGATCGCGACGATGAAGGTCAACAACATCTTCGGGGAGGATTGATGCTGGGGTACGTCGGCCGGCTGTAGGACGGTGACTTGGATCGGCGACTCGGCCACCGTGGGGGTGCGCTCGAGATCACTTACCGCCCAGGGCATCTGATTGGCGATGCGGTTCGCGGTGGCCGCGGCCAATCTGGCCGTTGAGGCCGTCACCTCCAGGTCGATCACCGTCGTGCCGGCAGGGATCGTGACTACTGTCTGTTGGACCAGGTCGGGCACAGCGGTGTTCAGATTGAGCGAGTCGATGACCGGCTGCAGAACTTGATTGGTCGTCACCAATTGCGCGTAAGTCTTCATCCGACTCGTGACATACAAGTCGGCAATCTGCCGCGTTTCCATCGGCGTATCGGAGGACAGGTTGGGCGCGAACACTATTCGGACGTTCGCTTTGTACGTCGCCGGAATGAGAAACGACGCGCCCACCAGCGTTGCGCCGAGCAGGAGGAAAACGGTCAGCATTACCCGCCAGCGCCGCGTCAGCGTGCGGCCGTAGCTACGAAGGTCCATGTTTCACCAGACTCGTCGGCACCAGAAAACGCGAAGTGCTGCACGTCAGCGGAGGCCTGTTTCCTAGCATCGACAATAGCGCGGCGAAGCCGCTACCAGGGGCAGGGACTGCACGAGTGTCACGAACGCAATTGGCCACGAATGCTGATCGTCCTCTGTGTCATGAATCTGGATCGGCTCATTTGCTGCGGGACCTCAGGGCTTGCACTTGGCCGCGCGAGTGAGTTCGCGATCGTGGTCGAACTTTTTGAGCAGGGTCTTGAAATCACCCCTGGCGGCGATTCTCGCCGCATTCTTTGCCCTTCGCAGCGTTCGCGGAAAACGCGAGCGTTGCACGACGGCCGGCTGGTGGTTCCACTCGCGCAGTGTGAACGGCTTGACCAGCCTGAACACGGCCGTGATGCCATTGACGATCTCGACCCGCTCCCATTCGTCCTCTTTGTCCAGAAACTGGACCAACATTTGACCCGTCCAGACGTCAATGTCGTCGATCAGCATGTGGCCGCCGACGTTGAGGCGTTGTGCGGTGTAAATCCAGTCCACGGCGGGAATCGGAAATCCGTGGCCGCCATCGATCAGCACGAAATCGAGCGGCCCGGACAATCCGGGGAGGACGTCCTGTGAATAGCCATCGATGAACTCAACTCGGGACATGTCGAGCCCGCGCTCGGTCCCCTCGGCGCGGATGCGTCCGACTTCATCTTGTGATGGCGTGACTGCGGTGTGGTTGCCGCCCGCGGCCGCAAACGCAAGCGTGGAAGCCCCGGCCCCGGTCTCCAACGATGTCGTGTCGGCATTGCAATGGCGGGCGATAAGACTGAGAACGCCGTCAGTGATAGTCCAATCGGCCGTTCCCTCGGCGTGGAATCTCGCCATCACATCTCCCTCCAGGAATAGACGTTGCGTTTGTCAGCGGTACCCGTCGGGCGGGTGAGGAAGGAAGGGCGAGACTTCTACCGGAGTCGGGATCATCCCGGTGCTCGTCCCCGGCGATAGACCTGCAAGCCCCCGCGGATTCAACAGGTCATCGCGCATGGCGATGACGGTAGCACCCCGGGTTCGCTGACTGCCGCGGTAAGAGTTTTCTCACGTGTCTTCCCCGCGTGACCCCGGGTCATTGAGTGCATGTATCAATTCGCGCACGCGCCATTAGACAAACGGATTTGCCAGGCCTGCCCTGCTAGGGTACTAAGCCGGTCGGCTTGTTAGGGACTGCGCAAACTTTCGAAGGTGGAACTGCGTGAATTCGATCGGTTCAGCCCGGCTTCCAGCCTCGCAGGAACGCATGCGCCGCAGCGTCATCGTGCGGGTGATCGCATCGGCGATGGTGCTCGTCCTGCCGATCATGCTCTCTGGATCTTTTGCCGGTTCGGCGTATGCGGAGCCCGGCCACTCGGGCGACGTGACTCTGGTGGACACGTCAAACGTCGCGGGCGTCACGTTGCCCTGGTCGACTCTCGGTTTGGCGTCGACGGTGAATTTGTACGGCGACGGCCCCAGCGCTTTTACGGTGGCGGTGCCCGCCGGGCTGACCGCCTCGCGGTTGCAGGGCATGATCCACACGCCGATGAATATCGCCGCCGGTTACGTCGAAATCGATGACAGCGAAGGTAATTTTGTCGCCTCGATTGACCTGCCCCCCGCGGTCCCCGGTCTGGTGATGACTCCCTTCGACGTCGACATTTCGGCAGCGCGGGTGAGGGCTTCTTCGGTCGATCTGACGTTAACCGTCCGTGCACGAGATGACCGTGACCGAATCTGCAATCCGCTCCCGCAGGTTGAGTTGAGCAATATGGCAACGGTATTCACCGGGACACAGCTTCCCGTGACCACGGTCGCGAGCTTCTTTGCGCCAGTGCTCGAGAAGATCACGATCTACGCGGCCACCGATGCCAATTCCGCCGAGCAACAGGCGGTGCTGACGTTGACGTCGGCGATGGCGCGGTTCTATTCGGGCCGGCCGACGTCCATCACGGTCGCCAGCCAGCCCCGCGGTGCGGTACCGCCAACGGCCGCCGGGCTTGATCGTGCGATTGTCGTCGAGACTGGCGATCCTGGTCTGACGATCGAAAACGCCGGCGGACCGGGGGCCTACCTGCGGGTCTCCGGTGACGGTGATGCGCTCTCCAAGCAGGTGTCGTTGGTCGCCACCCAGCTGCAGCCACTGGCGCAGGGGAGTACGGCCCGCGTCGACCAAGCAGGAGCGGACGCTGTCCCCGCCGGAAACACGTTGACGTTCAAGCAGTTGGGCCACGGTGCCGAAAGAGCCGACACGTACGGGTCGAGCAACCTGCAGATCGGATTTCAACGGACAGCGTTGGGGTCCAGATTCGACGGTCTTCAGGTGCACCTGCTCGCCGACTACACGCCCGTGCCGACACGCGACGCCGCGTCGGTCGTGATTCGCTCTCAAAAACTTGTCGTCTATCGAGCCACGCTCAACGACTCCGGACGACTGGATGCAACGTTCAACCTGGACAGCTCGATACTCGACCAACAATGGCTCACCCTGGATATCGCCATCACCTACACCCGCGATGAACCGTGCGGGCCCTCGGCGGCGCCGATGACATTCCAAATCGATCCGGGATCAACGCTGACCATGCACCGTGGTGGCCCTCCGCTCGGCGGCTTCTCCGCGTTTCCGTCCGAGTTCAGCCCCAAATTCGTGGTAGCGCTCGACGGCAGTAGCCCTAATCAACTCTTCTACGCCGCCCGGGTCGTAGCCGCGGTCGCACGCCTCAGCAAGACCGAAATCACACCACAGGTTGTCGATCTGCAATCCGCCGCCGAGGGCAGCACAGGGGCGTTGATTGTGGCCAAATCCGATGCGATTAAACAAACATCGCTGAAGCCGCCGGTGAGCAGCGGCGGATCGACGGTGAACTTCGCACTGCCGACCGAGCTGCAGGTCAACATCGACGACGGGCTGGGATCCATTCAGGCTTTCGCCGATCCGGCCCACAACCGTTCTGTCGTTCTCGTTACGACGACCGGAGACTGGGCATTGGTGGACCCGCTGTTCAGTTATATCGAGGCGCCAACCGGCGATTGGTCACGGCTGACGGGTGACGTGCTCGCAGCAGGCCAGGCGGGCACCCCGGTCAACGTCTCGATCCGGGCAGCCGGCACTGCCGAACCGAAACCTTCCACCGCCTCCGGTTGGGAGCGCTACGCATACATCGCGGGGGGCGTCCTCGCGGCCATTGCGCTCGTAGCGGTCGCGGTGGTCCTGGTCTTGCGCCGACGCACGACCCGCCAAACTCAAAAACTGGTTACTGACCGCAGCGCAGACGACTCACACAATGACGAGACTCGGCCGATTTAGGCGCGGTTGGGGTATTCCTGCAGCACCATCGAATCATCGGGAGATCATCTGATGTCGCCAAACGCTCTTGCCGGCACTCACTCTGAGACCGGGTCGGTGTCACGATGACCGCTTCTGATGCGGTGTTGGTCACGGGCAGTGCAGGTTTCATCGGTGGGGCTCTGGTGTCGCACCTTCGCGAGCTCGGCCGTCCTGTCGTCGGCGTCGATCGTGCCGCGCAACCCGGCCCCGACTCGTTGCGGCTTGACTTGACGACCATCACGGAGGACGACTTTCCCCGGCCCTGTCCACCGACGATCATCCACCTCGCGGCCCTTTCCAAGGAACCTGGCTTTCCGTGGCGGGACTATTTCGCCAACAACGCCGAAGCCACTCGCCGCCTCTGCCGGGTCGCCGACGACGCGGGGGTGCAGAACATCGTCTTCACCAGTTCGATGATGGCCTTCGCGGCGGGTCCCTGGCGCCGAGCGGAGAGCGACTTCGGCGATGCCGACACCGCATACGGCTCCAGCAAGCTCCAGGCCGAGGAAATCCTACGGACTTGGCAGGCCGAGAAGCCGGGGCGGCGGCTGCGCATCGTGCGACCGGGCGTCGTGTTCGGCCCCGGCGATCAGGGCAATATGCGGCGCCTGATCCGTGGCCTAAGCAAGGGGCGCTTCGCCTACATCGGCCGCGATGACACGGTGAAAAGCTGTATCTACCTGAAGGATATGGTGCGCCTGCTGGTCCGGCTCATCGACGACGACGGGCCGCACGACACCTACCACGCCGTCTATCCGCAGCCGACCACGATCCACGACCACGTCGACGCCATCAACGCGGCCTGGGGCTGGGACCGGAACCCGCCGACCGTTCCCTACCGCCTCGCCCTGGCCGCGGCGACGCCGTTCGCGTTGGTCGATCCGACGGGGGCACGTTTCGGCTTGCATCCCCGGCGTATTCAGAAATTGCAGTTCGACACCAACATCAGCTCTGAGCGACTCGCGGATCTTGGTTTCACTGCCCAGTATTCGCTCCGTGAGGCCTTCGTCGACTGGCGGAAGGATTGTGGCGGGGCTCTGCCGCCGTAGGTGAATCGGAACGCATAGGGTGAACAAGGTGGCCATGCGGTATCGGGCTGTCGCATTGATAGTCGTTACGGAAAGCTGTTGGGGTGACCACCGCTCGCACCACGTCGATCTATATCGCGTCGCCCGAAGGCGACACCGGTAAGTCCACCGTCGCGCTCGGCATCCTGCACCGCTTGACCGCGATGGTGCCGAGGGCTGGGGTGTTCCGCCCGATCACCCGGCGGGAGAATCGCGACTACATCCTGGAGTTGTTGCTCGCGCACAGCAATGCCGGCCTGACGTATGGGGAATGTTTCGGGGTCACTTACCAGCGATTGCACGCCGATCCCGACGGCGCGATCGCTGACATCGTCGACCGCTACCACGAGGTAGCCGCGCGCTGCGACGCGGTCGTGATCGTCGGATCGGACTACACCGACGTCGCCACGCCTACCGAGCTGAGCGTGAATGCCCGCATCGCGGCCAACCTCGGAGCGCCGGTGTTGCTCTCTGTCCGCGCCCGCGACCGCACACCGGCCGAAGTCGCTCAGGTCATCGAGCTGTGCCTGGTCGAGTTGGCCGCCCAGCATGCCCACACCGCAGCGGTGGTGGCCAACCGCGCCGACCCCGCCCAGCTGGATGCGGTGGCGAAGGCGTGCGCGAACCTCGGGCCGCGCGTCTACGTCCTCCCCGAGGAACCGCTCCTGGTGGCCCCGACCGTCGCGGATCTGAGCCATGCGGTCGACGGTGTCCTGGTCCATGGCGACTCCTCGCTGCTCGGCCGCGAGGTGCTCGGGGTGCTGGTGGCGGGTATGACCGCCGAGCACTGTCTGGAACGGCTCACCGAGGGCGTCGCGGTCATCACGCCGGGTGACCGCTCCGACGTGGTGCTGGCCGTCACGAGCGCGCACGCCGCCGAGGGCTTCCCCTCGCTGTCGGCGATCATCCTCAACGGTGGACTACCGCTGCACCGCTCGATCGCCGAATTGGTGACCGGCCTTGGCCTGCGGCTACCTATCATCGCCACCGAACTCGGCACGTTCGAGACGGCCAGTGCGGTGGCGGGCACCCGAGGCCGGGTTACCGCCGCTTCGCAGCGCAAGGTCGACACCGCTATCACGCTGATGGAGCGCTACGTCGACATCGACGACCTGCAGGACCGGCTCAGTTTGCCGATCCCCACGGTGACCACGCCGCAGATGTTCACCTATCAGCTGATGGAGCGGGCGCGGGCCGACCGCAAGCGCATCGTCCTACCCGAGGGGGAGGACGACCGCATTCTGCATGCGGCCGGGCGGCTGTTGCTCCGCGGCGTCGCCGAGCTGACCATTCTGGGTGAAGAGGGTCAAGTACGTTCCCGCGCAGCCGAACTCGGTGTTGACTTGAGTGAGGCCACCGTCCTCAACCCGCGGACTAGTGAGCTGTGTGACCAGTTTGCCGTGCAGTATGCCGAGCTTCGGAAGAAGAAGGGCGTGACGCTGGAACAAGCGCGAGAGATCATCCACGACGTGTCGTATTTCGGAACGATGCTGGTGCACAACGGCATTGTCGACGGCATGGTGTCCGGTGCCGCGCACACCACGGCGCATACCGTGCGGCCGGCCTTCGAGATCATCAAGACCCAGCCCGATGTTTCCACGGTATCGAGCATCTTCCTGATGTGCCTGGCTGACCGAGTTCTCGCCTACGGCGACTGCGCGATCGTGCCCGACCCGACCGCCGAGCAGCTCGCCGACATCGCGATCAGCTCGGCGCGCACCGCCGCCCAGTTCGGCATCGAGCGGCGGGTGGCGATGCTGTCGTACTCCACGGGTGATTCCGGTCACGGGAGCGGCGTCGAGAAGGTCAGGACCGCAACCGAACTGGTGCGCGAGCGAGCGCCTGAGCTGTTGGTGGAAGGCCCGATTCAGTACGACGCCGCCGTCGACCCGACGGTCGCCGCCGCGAAGATGCCAGGCTCTAAGGTGGCCGGTCGAGCCACCGTGCTGATCTTCCCGGACCTCAACACCGGAAACAACACCTATAAAGCTGTGCAGCGCAGCGCGGGGGCCATCGCCATCGGCCCGGTGCTGCAAGGACTCAACAAGCCTGTCAACGATCTCTCGCGCGGAGCGCTGGTCGAGGACATCGTCAATACGGTCGCGATTACCGCGATCCAGGCCCAGGGGATGTGATGACCGATACCGTCCTGGTGCTCAACTCTGGCTCGTCGTCGCTGAAATACCAACTGGTGCAACCCGATACCGCCACCTCGCTGGCACACGGGATTGTCGAGCGGATCGGCGAGGGGTCCTCCTCCGCGACGCTGGTGCTGGGTGACAATGAGACCCGCCGCGACGGTCGGATCGCCGACCATGAGGCCGCCCTGCGTACCGCCTTCGAGCTGTTCACCGAGGCCGGTCAGAGCTTGGACGGTCTGGGACTGGTCGCCGTCGGCCACCGAGTGGTGCACGGGGGCCAGGACCTGTTTCGCCCTACCGTCGTCGACGACGCTGTGATTGCCAAGCTGGAGGAGCTCGCGCCGCTGGCCCCGCTCCATAATCCGCCAGCGGTGCTGGGTATCGAGGTCGCCCGCCGGGTGCTGCCCGACCTGCCCCATGTCGCGGTGTTCGACACCGCCTTCTTCCACGATCTGCCCGCCGCCGCGGCAACGTATGCGATGGACCGGGAGTTGGCCGGCCGCTGGCAGATTCGCCGCTACGGCTTTCACGGCACGTCCCATCAGTACGTCAGCCAGCAGGCCGCGCAGTTCCTCGGCGCACCGCTCGAATCGCTCAACCAGATCGTGCTGCACCTGGGCAACGGCGCGTCAGCCTCGGCCATCGCCGGCGGGCGCCCGGTCGACACCTCGATGGGCCTCACCCCGATGGAGGGGCTGGTCATGGGGACGCGCTCCGGTGATGTCGACCCCGGCGTGCTCGTGTACCTGTGGCGTACCGCCGGCATGGGTGTCGAGGAGATCGAGACCATGCTCAACCGGCATGCCGGAATGTACGGTCTCGGCGGCGAGATCGATTTTCGGGTCGTGCATCAGCGGATCGAATCCGGCGACGAGGCAGCGCAATTGGCCTATGACGTGTATATCCACCGGCTGCGCAAGTACGTCGGCGCTTATCTCGCTGTCCTTGGCCACACCGACGTGCTGACATTCACCGCCGGTGTGGGTGAGAACGACGCCCGGGTGCGCCGTGACGCGCTGACCGGACTGGCGCCGCTGGGTATCGAGCTGGACGAGCATCTCAACGACAGTCCGGCCCGAGGCGCGCGGCGGATCTCGGCCGACAAGTCGCCGACGACTGTTCTGGTGATCCCGACGAACGAGGAACTGGCGATCGCGCAGGCCTGCCTGACGGTGATCTAGAACTTCTGCAGCGGACGGCTTATTTGGCGCCGGGCATCGGGATCGGGCGGACGCCCGGGGTGCCGATCCTGGCCGCCAGCCATGGCAGTGCATCAGTGAATGCGTGTCCGGCTGATACCAAATCGTGCGATCCGTGGATGGGTACCACCGCACAGTCAATGCCGTACTGGCTCACCAGTTCACACGTCGAATGTGCGATAACCCCTTGATCTACCGAGTCCGTGCCCCAGTCGGCCGACACGGTAGGCGATGGGTCGGTGGGCTGGCCTTCGCGATACTCGGGCTGCGTATTCGACGACGCCCCGAACCACAGCGCCATTCCGTCGTATCTGCCGTGCTGAATGATCACCGACCTGGGGTCGAAGGCCTTCCAGGCGTCGAGATCACCATCGAAGAGGCGGGCGAGGGTCTGTTCACGGGTCCCCGCATTGGGCCCGAACTGGCCGTCGATGTCGACGATCGTGCTGAACAATTCGGGGTGCATCACCGCGAGCATCAGTGCACACGTGCCACCTGATGACCAGCCGGCGATCCCCCAATTCGCCGGGTTCGAACTCACGCCGAACTTGGAAACCACAAAGGGAACAAAATCTTTGGTGAGGTGATCGGCGGCATTGCCACGGGTTCCGTTGACACACTCGGTATCGTTGCTGAATTGGCCACCGGCGTCGGGGAATACCAGCACCGGACCATTGCCGCCGTGGCGTGCAGTGAAATCGTCGAGGGTATTGAGCAAGACGGTCGAGCGCAGCCAATCGTCGGGGCGGCCGAACTCGCCGGAGAACATCATCACCGCGGGCAGTGGGGGCGGGGGTGTGCTCTTGAACCATGCCGGTGGGAGGTAGACGTACTCCTGCCGGTGCGAGAAGCCCGACGCGGTGTCGGGAGTCGTTATCTTGACGACGACGCCCTGGGTCGGGATGACCCCGTTGCGTTGCATGTCGGCCAGGGTCGATATGTCGATCCAGCGATCGGGTTCGTTGCCGGTGGCCCGATCCCAGACCGTCTGCACCGTCGGGAAATAGGCCACCCACGCGTTGATCGCCAAAGCGGCACAGAGCAGACAGAGCGGAGCGGAGATCAGAGCCGCACTTCTGCGCGGCCAGCCCGCACTGCGCCAGCCAGCGATCAGCACGACGGCGGAGACGCCGACGGCGACGATCCAGATCCAGAAGGTGACCGGGGGCGAGTCCTGAGACAACCCTTGGTCGTTGATGAACCAGAATACGAACGCCGCGCACGCCACTCCGGCGAGCAGGGAGACCGACAGCCAGATCAGATACCACCGTCTCGATCGGATCCCGATCGCCGCGATCAATACTGCGAAGGCGAGCACTTGTGTCGCGATCAATACCCAGCCATGCGTCAAGCTCACGAGGGACGGCCTTCGCAGTCATTCGGTGGCGGAACGGAATTCACGCGGTCGTTCATCCAGCCGATCGCTTCGGTCGTGTCCAACGGATCGGGGGCGTCGTCGGGCAGGTGCCGGATGGTGATGACGTCACCCATCTTGCAGGCCTTGTTGAGGGCCGCGTCGGTCCATGCTGCGGGGATCAGCGGATCGTGGTCCCCGAAGATCACCAACATCGGGGCCTGCGTCGGCCCCTGAGGCAGGCTGGTGTTCTTCAGGTAGCCGCGAAGCGTGGCGAGCGCGGCGGGCGAGTGTGGCCGCATATCGACTGGGGTTATCTGGCTGGCGATCGTGGCCCTTTTCTCGAGGCCCGCTGCGTCGCAGGCCAACAGCGCATCCCAATTCTGGGCGACGACACCGCTGCGGTAGTCGTCGAGGTTGAAGTCGTCCCAGTGGGCATTTTTCACGCTGTTGAGAAACGCCTGCAGATCCAGGATTTGTTGAGTGTTCAAGGTGCCCGCGTCGGCTGCGAGGGCCAGTCCGTCGATATCGGAGACCGGGGAAATGGCGACCGCGCCAATCATCGTCAGGTCCCAGCCCTGGTTGGTGGCCAGCTCATTGGCTGCCCACGCGGCCTGCCCGCCCTGACCGATCCCGAAAGCGAGCCAGGACGTGGAGGCCTTGGCGGCGGCCTTGTCGATCAGCTGGCGCGCGGCGCGCACCGCGTCGATCAGGTTGTATCCCTCGGTCGTCGAGTCGAGATACGGGTGGTAACTGTCGCGGCCCGGCCGGTCTCGAATCTTGTCTAGGCTGCCGAGTCCCTGGTAGTCCGACACCACCACCGGGTAGCCGGCCTGCAGCAGTTGCTGCACCACGGCCGACGAGTCGAGCAATGTCGGAGAGGTCGAGGGCCCGCATCCCGGCTGGGTTCCGGTCGCGGGATGGCCGTACGCGACGACCCGCCAGCCGCCGTCGGGAGGACTTCCCTTAGGTACCAGGAGGATCCCGGTGACGCGGGTGACGCTGTCGTTGAGACCCGACCGGGAGTTGTAGATGAACCGCTGCGCCCACCCGACCGTGGATTGCAGTGCCGGGTCGAGGTCTCGTGCCGCCTCGCTGGTGACGACGTCGCCGTAACTCTCCGGCGGACCGCTTTGCTTGGTGGAGGGAGCTGATTTGCCGCCGCAGGCGGTGCCGATGAGGGCGACGACCGTCAGTATCACAAGCGTCGCTGATATTCGTCGCACGAACCAGATGGTAGTGGTTGCTGATCCGCTACGGTCTGGGATAGCCCGGTTCGTGCGTGATCTAAGCCCGCGGCCGCGGATCGTTCGGATCGTCGGGGTCGGGATCGCCGAACCAGCGTGACGGCGTGTGCTCGGGGTAGTTGTCGTGCCAGCTCCACCATTCATACGGCTTGCTCTGGGGATAGTCGTTCGGTGAGTCCTCCCAGATCTCCTGGCGTCCCAAGGCTGTTATATCGAGGAAATGCCAAGTGTTGACGAAGATCTCGTCACCGCGACTGTCGATGAAGTAGGTGCGGTAGATCTGGTCGCCGTCGCGGATGAAGGCGTTGGTGCCGTGCCATTGATCGACGCCGAAGTCGACATCGAAGGCGCTGTCGGGGCGGGGCAACATCGTGTACCACGGGATATCCCAGCCCATCCTGGCCTTGATCCGCTGGACGTCGGACTGGGCACCCCTCGAGGCGTAGACCAGCGTGGTGTCGCGGGCGTTCAGGTGCGCGAGGTTGCCGATGTGGTCGGCCATCAACGAGCATCCGACACAACCGTGGTCGGGCCAGCCGTGGACGCCAGGGTCCAGGAAGGCGCGGTACACGATCAATTGGCGGCGGCCGTCGAACAGGTCGAGCAGACTCACCGTGCCCTCCGGGCATGCGAACTCATACGCCTTGTCGACCGGTGTCCAGGGCATTCGCCGTCGCAACGCCGCCAGTGCGTCGCGGGCGCGGGTCAGCTCCTTCTCCTTGATGAGCAGCTGCTGACGGGCGACGTCCCATTCCGGTGCCGTCACGATGTCGGGTGTCTTCATCGGTGCTCCCTCCGAGAACATTAAACAAATGAGTTGAATATCTGACTCAAGCGAACCACGCCGGGCGGTCTATAGTCAACAAGATGGTTGAAGATCAAGTGTTGGATCGCGCGTACGCAGCACTGGCCGACCCGACGCGGCGCCACCTGATCGAGGTGCTGCGCGACGGTGACGCGCGGATCACCGATCTCGCCGCCCCGCTGCCGATGACATTCGCCGGTGTGTCACGGCATATCGGTGTGCTGGAATCGGCAGGACTCATTCACCGCGATGTCCGCGGGCGAGAACACTGGGTGTCCCTGCGGCCGGAAGGCCTTACCGCAGCCCAACATTGGATCGACGAACAGACGCGATTCTGGTCGGTCCGCGCCGATGCCCTTGCGGCACGTCTGCGCCGTAAGAATGGGCAGAGCCGGTGACCGATACCGTGACCGTCGTCGTCCAGCGGGTCATGCCCGCCACGCCCGGGGAGGTGTTCGACGAGTGGCTCGACCCGGAGTCGTTGCAGGAGTGGATGTGTCCACACCCGGTGCGTGTCGTCGAGGTCACTGTCGATGCCCGAGTGGGCGGCACGGTGCGGTTCGACGTCGACAATTCGGGGACGCGGGTGCTCATCAGCGGGCAATTCCTGGCGATCGAGCGCCCGCATCTGCTGCGGTTCACGTGGAGCAACTCCAACTGGGACGACCCGACGCAAGCCAGTGTCGTCAACGTGACGTTCGAACCGGTCGGCAGCGAGGAAACGTTGATGTCGATCGAGCATTCCCTGCTGCCGTCAACCGAATTCGAGTCCTTCCACAGCGGCTGGATCGCCACCTTCGACCAACTCGCGGGCAAGCTGACCCGGCCCTAGCGCGAGCAGACACAAACGTGCTGCGACACGCCGAGTCTCGGGTGCCTTTGCGTCTGCTCGGCGGGAGAAGGCGCGTTAGAACGTACTGGTGGGCCGCACGTTGTTGGCCATATCGACCAACGCATACCGGTGTGCCTGGCTGGTGGCCACTCGGGCCAGGCTGCGCAGCGACGCCTCGACGCCCAGGCGCAGGCCGTGTTCGGTGAATGGAAAGCCGAGAATGTGATTGGTGCTGGCCGTGTTCTCGCACATCCAGTCCATCGCCGTGCCCAGCACCAGAGCACGGATCTGCAGCACCCGCGGCTCGGAATCCGGCAGCGCCTCCACCCGATGCGCGGCGTCGCGGATCTGCTCCTCGCTGAGCTCGTGCGCCGATCGTCCGGACAGCAGCGTCACCGCGCTGGTCAACCGTGCGGTGGTGAAATGCCGTGACGCAGCCGGAACTTGGTCGAGGGTATTCACCGCGGCTTCGCGGTCGCCCTCGACCGACTGTGCTCGGGCCAGGCCGAACGCGGCCGAAATCGAGTTGTTGTCGGTGTGCCACACCGTTCGGTAGAACGGCAGCTCGTCGGATGTCGCAGCGAGCTCGGCGGTGGCCGCCAACGCCAGCTTGGGTGCCAGCTCGCCAGGAAAGATGTCCAGCACCTCAGTGAAATGCTTTGTCGCCGAGTCATAGTCGCCGGTCAGCACCTCGGAGACCGCCTTGAACCAGATCAGCCGCCAGCGCCAGCCCACCCGCTCGGACAGCTCATCGAGCTTGCGGTTGGCCTTGGCGACGTCGCCGAGGTCGAGCAGCGCGCGCACCTCCATCAGCGGCAGCTCCACCGATTCGGTCAGGTCGATGCCCTCGGAGTCCAGCACGCCGTGCCGGGCGGCGCGCAGCGAGTCCAGTGTTTGCACGGGTTGCGACAGCACCGTGGCCGAGAGCACGGTCGCTGCGATATCGGTGGGATCCACCAGCGGAACCGGAAGCGCGGTAACGATTTCGGTAGCCGTCAACTTTTCGGCGTGAGCAAGCCCGTCCAGATATACGTCGGTGTGCGCCACCAGCAATTCCACCCCGAACGCCGCGCGAGTGCGGGTGAAAACGTTCGACAAGCCGGGTCGCGGCACGCCGGTATCCTCGGCTACCACTTCGCGCAGCACACCCAGCAGCTGCGAGGACATCTCCTCGGAGCTGGCGAACCGGCGGCGTGGGTCGGGATCGATGGCCCGGCGCAGCAGCCGCGCGAACGAGTCGTATTTGACCAGCACCGGATCATCGTCGGGCAGCCCATCGACGTAGCGGCCCTTGCGGGTTCGTAGAGTCAGCGTCAACGCGGCCAGGGTGCGCCCCACTGTGTAGATGTCACTGGCGACGGTCGGGCCGGTGCGCACGATCTCGGGCGCCTGGTAGCCCGGCGTGCCGTACAGGTAGCCGAATGAGTTGATCCGCGACACCGCACCGAGGTCGATCAGCTTCAGCTGCTCCTCTGTCACCATCACGTTCTCGGGCTTGAGGTCGTTGTAGCACAAGCCGATCGAATGCAGATAGCCCAGCGCAGGCAGGATCTCCAGCACATAGGCGATCGCCTCGGACACCGGTAGCTTCTCGCCCTTGGGCGCTTTGAGCGATTTACCGCCGACGTACTCCATGACGATATAGCCGACCGGCTCACCGTGGGAGTCGGGATGCTCGACGAAATTGAAGATCTTCACGATCGACGGGTGAACCACCTCGGCGAGGAACTGCCGCTCGGCCATCGCGATCGCCTGCGCTTCGGCGTCCCCGGAATGCACCAAGCCCTTGAGCACCACCGGGCGTTCGTTGACGTTGTGGTCGACGGCGAGGTACACCCAGCCCAGGCCGCCGTGTGCGACGCAGCCCTTGATCTCGTACTGGTCGGCGACCATGTCACCGGGAACCAGTTGCGGCACGAACGAATACGCGCTGCCGCAATGCGGGCACCAGCCCTCGGAGGCGGCCTCGCCGTCCTTGGTCGAGCGACCCACCGGGCGTCCGCAGTTCCAGCAGAACCGCTTCGACTCGGCGACAACGGGATTGACCATCAACGCGGTCAGCGGATCGATCTCCGGGAAGCGCGGAATCTCGACCAGGCCGCCGCCAAGGCGACGGGTCGGGGAGAGCTTGCGGGCCACCGTGGCCTGGTGCATGGCTTCCGGTTCGGTGCCCACACTGCCGACCGAGTCGTCGGCGTCATCGTCGAAATTCGGCCGGAAGATCGCCTGTGTGGCCATCGGCCGCATCGTCGACATCGAGTCCACGGTGAGGTCGTCCAACGTCGCCGGCTGGGTTCCGACGTCGATGTCTGGCTGATCCGGGATGTTCATCAGTCCAGATACCTCGGCGTCGGGGGAGCCGGCGCAGGCCCCAGCACCGTCAGCCACTTGCGGTACAACGTGTTCCACGTGCCGTCCCGCCGAATGCGTTCCAGCGTGCCGTTGACGAACCGCACCAGAGGAGTGTTGGCCAGGTTGATGCCGATCCCGTACGGCTCCTGGGCCATGTTCGGCCCGATGATGTGCAAGTAGGGATCTTGGGCCACCAAGCCCGCCAGGATCGAGTCGTCGGTGCTGATCGCATCGACCTCACGCTGCTGCAATGCGACCAGGCAATCCGCCCAGCTCACCACCGTCACGATGATCGGGGGCGGGGCGATCTGGCGCACCCGGTCCAGCGACGTGGTGCCGCTGGCCACGCAGACCCGGCGCCCGGACAGGTCGGAGGCCTGCGAGATGGCCGACTCCCGCGGAGCCAGAATGCGTTGGTAGGCAGTGAAATACGCGGTGGAGAAGTTCACCTGCTTGCGGCGCTCGCAGGTGATCGTCATGGTCTTGACCACGATGTCGACGGTGTTGTTCTGCAGGGCGGTGACCCGGTCGGCCGAGGACAGGATGCGGTACTCGACGGCCGACGGGGTGCCGAAGATGTCGCGGGCCACCTCACCGGCGATGTCGACGTCGAACCCGGTGATCTCCCCGGTGATGGGATCCCGGAACGAGAACAGGTTGCTCCCCACGTCCAGCCCGACGATCAGCCGTCCGCGGGCCCGGATACCGGCCACCGCCGCATCGGCCTCCGCCTTGGTGGGGAAGGGCTTCAGGCTGGCGGTGCGGTCGCAGCTGTTCTCCGTCGGATCCGGCGGCTGCGGTGGTTCGGGGGCGAGTTCCTGCATGCCGGCCGGCGTGGGCGGAGCCAGGGTCGGCACCGGCGGGGTCCCGATGTACTCGGTCTTACCGCAGCCGGACAGTGTGGTCGCTGCGGCGACCACGATGCACAACCACTTACGCGCATTCATCGGTACTCACTCAGCCTGGGCCACAATCCCAGTGCCACGGCCAACGCCGCGCCGACCGAGAGCACCACGCCGCCGACGGTCGTGCCCGACAGCACCCGGCGGGCGGACAGGATGTCGTTGCGCAGCTGGTTACGACTCTCACGGATACCCGTGGACAGCGCCGCGTCGAGCTTGTCGAACGCCGGCGTCGAGTCGTCCTCGCCGGTGCCGAGCGCCACCTGGGTGGCCGCCTGGTAGTTGCCGACCGAGATGTAGGCGTTGATCCGCTCGTCGGCCTGCCGCCACTTCGTCAGCAGCTGGTCGGCGTTGGCCAGGTCGCCCTTGGCGATGGCGTCGTTGCGACCCAGATAGTCGGCGAGCTGGGTGTGCATGGCTTCAACGCGTTGGTAGTAGGACCGCTTGCGGACGTCTTCGTCGCCCCGCCGGATCAGCGACAGCGTCTCGTCGGCGCGTGCCTGCTGGGCGGTGATCGCCAGGCTAGTCACCGTTTTGAGCGACTCGGCCGCGGTATTCTTCGCGGCCCGGCTGCCTGCGGTGGAGATGATCAGCGCCGAACCCACCCAGATGATCATCACCACGATCGCCAGGCCGCCGGCGATCAGGCCGACGTTGACCCGGCGTCTGGTCCGATCGGCCAGCCACCGGTGCCCGAACACCCCGAACAGCAAGGTCGCGGCCACCACGATGAGCACCGGCGCCGGAATCCGGGTCGAGGCCGTGGTCTCGGTGTCGACCCGCGCCGACGTCTCCTCGTAGAGCCGCTGCGCGTCGGGCAGGATCTGCTGCTGCATCAGCGCCGAGGCCTCCGACAGGTACGACGAACCGACCGGGTTGCCCATGCGGTTGTTGGTCCGTGCCGTCTCGATCAGGCCGGTGTACACGGCCAGCTGTGCGTTGATCCGGCCCAGGAGCTGAATCATCGGCTCGTCGGTGAGCCCACTGGCCGCCCGGGTGGCCGCGACGGCGGCATCGGTGATCGCCTGCTCATAGCGCTGCCGGACCGCACGCGGCTCCGAGCCGGCGATGAAGGCGGTTGCCGCGGCGGCGTCGGCCACCGACAGCGTGGTGTAGAGCTGGCCGGCGGCGAAGGACAGCGGCTCGGTGTGGTTGAGCACGTTGGTCAGCTGGGTCTGCCGATTGGTGATCGTCGTCGAGGTGGCGAACGCACTGAGGATCCCCAGGGTGGCCAAGATGAGGCCGAGGGTCAGAATCCGTCCGGGGGTGGTGCGCAGGAACCACCAGCGCGGATGAGCGGGCAGGGTCGGCGTCCGTTGCCCCAACGGCTCGGTCGACGGGTGTGCCAGCTCAACGGTCACCTTTCGCGGACCTCATTCCCTGTTGCCCGTAACCCCTTCGCACTTTCTGAGACAATCCTAAGAGGTCCTGTGAAGGATGGGGCGGGATCGAACGACCTACTCTCGGCGTGGCGTGCTTATCCTGAACGCGTGCGTGGGGACGGTGACGGCTGGGTGGTATCCGATACCGGCACGCCCTATTGGGGACGGCATGGTGCCGCCGGCCTGTTATTGCGAGCCCCCCGTCCCGACGGTACCCCGGCGGTGCTGCTCCAGCACCGCGCGCCGTGGAGCCATCAGGGCGGCACCTGGGCGCTGCCCGGCGGCGCCCGCGACAGCCACGAAACCCCCGAACAGGCCGCAGTCCGCGAGGCCCACGAAGAGGCCGGGCTACTGGCCGAGCACGTCCAGGTCCGTGCGACAGTGGTGACGGCCGAGGTCGTCGGCTCCGGCGGAGCCCACTGGAGTTACACCACCGTCGTCGCCGACGCCCCCGAATTGCTGACCACGGTTGCGAACCGGGAGAGTTCCGAGCTGCGTTGGGTGGCCGAGGACGAGGTGGTGGAGCTGCCGCTGCACCCCGGTTTCGCCGCCAGCTGGGAACGGCTGCGCATCACCGCCATGTTGAGCTCGGCCGATCACGAGGAATGCCAGCAGCCGGTGCCGCACACCGTCGAGATCCAATCCGGGGTCTTCGCCTGGTGTACGCCGGCGGCGGCGGAAGTCAGCTAGGTCCGGCGGGTTGGGGGTCCCCCCAGCCGGAGGCGAGGGGGCGAGCGCAGCGACCCGGGGTTTGGTCCAGCGCGGCACGCAACCGCGTGGCGGCGGCCTTGGGGTCGTCGGCCGCAGTGATCGCGCGCACCACCACAATTCGGCTCGCCCCGGCCTCCAGCACCTCGGGCAGGCGCGCCTCGTCGATGCCACCGATCGCGAACCACGGCTTGTCCGGTGCGCTCGCCGCCACCTCACGCACCAGGTCCAGGCCGGGTGCGGGCCGGCCCGGTTTCGTCGGCGTCGGCCAGCACGGGCCGACGCAGAAATAGTCGACGTCCTCAGTCAGCGCGCGGGCGGCCTCACCGATCGCGTGCGTGGACCGGCCGATCACGGTGTGCGGGCCGACGATGTCGCGAGCGACCTCCAACGGAAGGTCGTCCTGGCCCAGATGCAGTACGTCGGCGCCGGCCGCGCGGGCGATGTCGGCGCGGTCGTTGACCGCGAGCAGCGCACCGTGCCGGCGGGCCGCGTCGGCCAGGATCTCGAGTGCGGCCAGCTCGTCGCGTGCTTCCAGCGGCCCGAACTGGTGCTCGCCGGGGGAGCCCTTGTCGCGCAGTTGGATGAGGTCGACGCCGCCGGCCAGTGCCGCCTCGGCGAACTCGGCCAGATCACCGCGGTCGCGGCGGGCATCGGTGCACAGGTAGAGCCGTGCGGTCGCGAGCCTGGTCTGAGGTTCGTGCACACCGCGACCGTAGCGGCTAGCGTGGAGGGTTGGCACGGGAGCCCCGGGAGCGGGGCTGAGAGTGGAGCGCTAGTCCTCCAGACCGTCACCACCTGATCCGGGTCATGCCGGCGAAGGAAGCGAAAGGGATATGTCGAAGGAATCTCTGGCCGTCATCGGGGGCGGCGTCATCGGTCTCGCGGTCGCCCGCCGCGCGGCGCAGCACGGGTTGGCGGTGCGGGTGCATCGGCTCGGTGGGCAGGAGCGAAGCGACCGGGGTATTAACCCAGCCCATTGGGGTGCGTCGTGGGTGGCCGGCGGGATGCTCGCCCCGCACAGCGAGGGTTGGCCCGGCGAGGAGAAGCTGCTGGCGCTGGGCCTGGAGTCGCTGCGCCTGTGGCACGACGGCTTCCTCCACGGCCTGCCCGACGATGTGGTCACCGCGCGAGAGTCGCTGGTGGTCGGGGTCGACCGCGCCGACGCACAGGATCTGCGCACCGTCGCGGACTGGCTGTCGGCCCAGGGGCATCCGGTCACCGTGACCACCACCGCCAGAGACACCGAACCGCTTCTGGCCCAAGGCATTCGGCACGGTTTCATCGCCGCCGACGAGCTGGCGGTGGACAACCGCAAGCTGGTGGCCGCCCTCGAGGTGCACTGCGAGCAGCTCGGGGTTCGATGGGCGGCACCGGTGGAGCAGCTCGACGACGCCCGTGACGGCGCGGACACGGTGGTGATCGCCAACGGTATCGACGCACCCGCGCTGTGGCCCGGCCTGCAGGTCCGCCCGGTCAAGGGTGAGGTGCTGCGCCTGCGCTGGCGGCGTGGGTGTATGCCGGTGCCGCAGCGCGTGGTTCGGGCCAGGGTTCATGGCCGATCGGTGTACCTGGTGCCCCGGGCCGACGGGGTGGTGATCGGTGCGACGCAGTACGAACACGGCCGCGATACCGCCCCCGCGGTGGCCGGGGTGCGTGAGTTGCTCGACGACGCCTGCGAGGTGATGCCCGCGCTCGGCGAGTACGAACTGGCCGAATGCGCGGCGGGGTTGCGGCCGATGACCCCGGACAATATGCCGATCGTCGGCCGGCTCGACGAGCGCACACTGGTGGCCACCGGACACGGTCGGTCGGGATTTCTGTTGGCGCCGTGGACCGCTGAGCGGATCGCCGCCGAGTTGATGGGAGCACTGGCGTGAAGGTAATGGTCAACGACGAGGAGCTGGAAGTCGAGAACGACACCACGGTGTCGCGACTGCTGGAAACCCTCGGCTTTCCCGAACGCGGTATCGCGGTCGCCGTCAATTGGACGGTTCTTCCTCGTTCGCAATGGAATTCAGCCGTTCCTGAGGGTGCCCGAGTCGAAGTGGTGACGGCGGTGCAGGGTGGTTGAGCAGCTGACGATCGCGGGCCGCACGTTCGGCTCGCGGCTGATCCTGGGTACCGGCGGTGCACCGAACCTGACGGTGCTGGAAGAGGCGCTGGTGGCCTCGGGCACCGAGATGACCACCGTGGCCATGCGCCGGGTCGACGCCGAGGGCGGTACGGGGGTGCTCGATCTGCTGGCGCGGCTGGAGATCACCGCGCTGCCCAACACCGCGGGCTGCCGCGGTGGGGCGGAGGCCGTGCTGACCGCGCAGCTGGCGCGGGAAGCGCTGGGCACCGACTGGGTCAAGCTCGAGGTCATTGCCGACGAGCGGACGCTGCTGCCCGACGCGGTCGAATTGGTGCGTGCGGCTGAGCAATTGGTCGACGACGGGTTCGTGGTGCTGCCCTACACCAACGACGACCCGGTACTGGCCCGTCGGCTCGAGGACATCGGCTGTGCGGCGGTGATGCCACTGGGTTCGCCGATCGGAACCGGGCTGGGCATCGCCAATCCGCACAATATCGAGATGATCACCAGCGCGGCCGGTGTGCCGGTGATCCTCGACGCCGGGATCGGCACCGCCAGCGACGCTGCACTGGCCATGGAGCTAGGTTGTGACGCAGTCCTTTTGGCCAGTGCAGTGACCCGCGCCGCCGACCCGCCTGCGATGGCCGCGGCCATGGCCGCAGCCGTCACGGCCGGACTGCTGGCCCGGCACGCCGGGCGTATCCCGAAACGGTTCTGGGCACAGGCGTCGAGCCCGAGCCTCGCAGCCCGGCGATGAACGAAGAGAGGAGCCGAAATCAGGCCCCGCGCTATGTAGCCCTGGGTAGTTCGATGGCGGCTGGCCCCGGCATCAAACCGCGGGCGGCGGGCTCACCGCTGGCTGCGGGCCGCTCGGCCCGTAACTATCCACACCTGGCCGCCGAACGCCTGGGTCTCGACCTGATCGACGTCACCTACTCCGGGGCCACCACCGCCAACGTGCTGCGGGAGCGCCAGCGCGGCGCACCACCCCAGGTCGACGTCTTGGACGGCACGGAGGAGCTGGTCACCGTCACCATCGGCGGCAACGACGTCGGTTACGTTCCGCTGCTGTTCGCCGCGGCACTGCCATCGGTGTTGCGGGCCATACCCGTACTCGGCGACAGGCTGCGCGAACTCCTGGATCCCGCGGCCCGTGGGGTGGCGCTGAACCAGGTCGGTGCGGCCCTGCGGGACATCGGTCAGGTGCTGCGCCAGCGGTCGCCACGGGCGCGAATCCTGTTCGTGGACTACCTGACTCTGCTGCCACCCGCGGGAACACCTGCCCCACCGCTGCCCCGGGATGTCGCTGACCTGGGCCGCCTCGTCGCGCAGCGCCTGGCCCAAGAGACGTTGGACGCCGCTACGGCCACCGGCTGCGAGGTCGTCCACGCCGCCGCCGCGAGCCGCGATCACCACGCCTGGTCCGCCGACCCGTGGACGATCGGTGCCGGCTCGTTGCTCCCGTGGCGGCCGAAACCGTTTCACCCCAACGCCGCCGGCATGCGAGCGGTCGCCGGCCTGATCGCTTCGAGGTTCGCTCAGCCGTAGGTGTTGGCGGGCGGATCGATGCGCGTGATGCTCGACACCTCGAGCGTCGGAATCGACGAAGTGCCCGAATAAGTCTGGCCGGCAGGCACAGTGCCCTCGACCCGCAGCCAGGTGTTCTCCGGTAACGCGGCTGCGCTCGCCGCCGCCGGGCCGGACAGATGGAGCCGGGCCAGCTGGGCGTCGGCCGCACAGCAGATGATCACGATCTTGGCCAGGTCGACGCGATCGCCGTCGCGCATCGTGAAACCGGTGGTGGTGATCTGCCTACCGTCCAGGCCACCCACCTTGCCGACCGCAACGCGCATCAGTACTTCGGGCAGCGACACCGTCGGCGCCGTCCCGCCCGGCAGCGGCGGAAACGACCGGGCGCCGGTCACCGTCGCCGGCGCGGCGGCCCTGGCGCTCAACGCCGGTGGCACCACGAAGATCAGCAACACCACCGGCAGCACCAGCAGCCAGACGATGCCGTTGCGGTGAACATGCCCGGTGTGGTTGTGATCGGCACCGCCGCTGCGGATATCTCGGATGATCGCGACCAGTGCCAGCCCGATGACCACCGCCGACGAGATCGCCAGCCATGGCAGCATCGCCGGTTTGACGTAGCGGGTGTACGCCCCCGTGACGGTGACCATCACCAGGGCGATCCCGACGATCAGCAGCAGGGTGTTCTCGGTTTCGCGCCTCACAGCAGCACCAGACCCACCGCCGTCGCCAGCACGGTGGCAACCACCAACGTGGCCGGTGCGAAGCGCAGCGCAAAACTCCGCCCGAACAAACCCGCTTGCATGGCAACGAGTTTCACATCGACGGCCGGGCCGACCACCAGGAACACCAGCCGCGGTATCAGCGGCACCATGGTGAGGCTGGCCGCCACGAACGCGTCGGCCTCCGAGCACAGCGCCAGCACGAAGGCCAGCAGCGCCATGGTGACCACACCGATCAGCAGATGACCGGCCACGTGCTCGAACATCCACGGCGGCACCACAACTCGCAGGGTAGCTGCCGCCGCGGCGCCGATCACCAGATACGAGCCGGCCTGCAAGAAGTCGTGCCGCGCGGCCTCGGTGAACACCGTCCAGCGGGACTGGTCGGCACCGTCGGGACGGGGCAGCTCGCGGGTCACCCAGCCGGGCCGACCCCACCGCGACCACAGCACCCCCATCACCACCGCGGTGGCCAGCGAGGCCAGGCAGCGGGCCGCCACCATCTCCGGTTGGCCGGGGAAGGCCACCGCGGTGGCCACAAGCACCACCGGATTGATCGCCGGAGCACTGAGCATGAACGTCAACGCGGCCGCGCCCGTCGTCCCGTCCCCGAACAGCCGCCGGGCCACCGGAACCGATCCGCACTCACAGCCCGGCAGTGCGGCGCCGGCCACCCCGGCGGCCAATACGGCCGCGGGCGCCCGCTTGGGCAGCATCCGGGCCAGCCGCTCCGGGGAGACGAACGCGGCGATCAGGCCGCTGATCACCACGCCGAGTACCAGAAACGGCACGGCCTGCAGAAACACCCCGGCGAACACCGTTCCGGCGGTCGCCAGCCGGGGATTGCCTGCCACTCCGTCGCGCATCCAGGTACCTACCAGCGCACACACCACCAGCCCCGCCACCAGGACCTCGGTCGAGGTCACCAGGCGGCGGCGTGGAGCGGTCACGGTCATCGAGCACATCGTGCCACCCGAACCTGCGCGCATGCGGATACGTCTAACCTGGGCGCGATGACTACCAGACACCTGGCTGTGGTGACGCTCGCCGTCGCCGTGGTCGCCGCGGCGGGATGCAGCCACCCTGCCAAATCCGCGCAGCCAGGGACGGCGACGACTCCCGCCGCCCAGTTCGCCGACGGGCTGCGCAAGCAGGTCACCACCGACGCCATGTACGCCCACCTGCAGAAGTTGCAGGACATCGCCAACGCCAACAACGGCACCAGGGCGGTCGGCACCCCCGGGTTCGACGCCAGCGTCGACTATGTGGCCGGCGTGCTGCGCGGAAAAGGGTTCGACGTGCAGACCCCCGAGTTCCAGGCGAGGGTCTTCGAGTCCGGCAAGCCGGACCTACGGGTCGGCGGGGCGAGTGTGACCGCCCGCGCGATGGAGTTCAGCCTGGGCACCCCGCCGGAGGGGGTCAGCGGGCCGCTGGTCGCCGCTCCGGCCGAGGAGACACCCGGATGTGCCCCCGCGGACTACGACGGTCTGCCCGTCAAGGGGGCGGTGGTGCTCGTGGACCGGGGTAGCTGCCCGTTCAAGGACAAGCAGGCGATCGCTGCCAAGCTGGGGGCCGTCGCGCTCGTCGTCGCCGACAATGTTGACGGACAAATGTCGGGCACCACCCTCGGCGAGGACACCGACGTCAAGCTCCCAGTGGTCGGGGTGACCAAGGCCGACGGGGCGGCGCTGCGGGCCAATCCCGGTCCGGTGACGCTCAAACTGGAAGCCAACACCAAATCCATCAACGCCCGCAACGTCATCGCCCAGACCAAGACCGGCTCGGCCACTGATGTCGTGATGGTCGGCGCCCACCTGGACAGCGTCCCCGAAGGTCCGGGTATCAACGACAACGGCTCCGGGGTGGCCGCGGTGCTGGAGACCGCTGTGCAGCTGGGCCCCAATCCGGACGTGAAAAACGCTGTCCGCTTTGCATTCTGGGGAGCCGAGGAGCTCGGGACGATTGGATCCAAGAAGTACATCGAGTCCCTGAATGTCGATCAGCTCAAGGACATTGCGCTGTATCTCAACTACGACATGATCGGTTCACCCAACCCCGGTTACTTCACCTATGACGGTGACCAGTCGACCGCGCCGGGAGCGGGCGGCCGGATACCGCGGGTGCCGGAGGGGTCGGCGGGGATCGAGCGGACCTTGGTCGCCTATCTCAAAACGGCTGGAAAGACCGCTCAGGACACGTCATTCGACGGCCGGTCGGACTACGACGCCTTCACTGAGGCCGGGGTGCCCTCCGGTGGGCTGTTCTCCGGGGCCGAGGAGAATAAGACCGTCGATCAGCAGAAGCTGTGGGGCGGCACTGCCGACGCGCCGTTCGATCCGAACTATCACAAGAGCACCGACACCCTCGACCACATCGACAAGACCGCGCTCGGCATCCTGGTTGGGGGAGTGGTGTTCTCGGTCGGTCTCTATGCCCAGGACATGGACGGCCGCAACGGTATTCCGCTGCGCGAGGACCGCACCCGACACCTCGTCACCGGGCCATAGGCTGATTGCAGAGTCACATTGAGTCTGCGTACTGATCGTGCTCTTGCGTGAAATTGCGATCTGACCGCAGACTCGATGCCGTGATCGCGGGGTCGATGTCTGTCACCTGCGACCGCAGACCTGCCAAAGCTCCTCGGCGGCATTGAGTTCGGCAGACCTCAAGCGCTCACCGATCACCGGCTGGCTCAGCCACAGCAGCACTGGCTCTTTGATCGCAGGTTCGATCGGTTCGCGCACCGTGAACGCCCATTCCACAAGGTCGCCGAGGTGATGTGCGGCTGCCCTCGTGCCTATGGTTTGCCAGCGGTCCAAGAACGGCTGCAGCGGTTCGTTGCACCAATACGTGAAATCGATCAGCGTGGGGCTATCGGAAAAGTAGCCGAGCTCGGCGGGATAGCTGTCCAGCAGTCGCCGCCACAGATCGTCGATCAACTGCTCGACGGCCTGTGCTTCAGGGGCGGGCCATGACGGCACGCGCCCTCGCAGCCCAAGTAGGTGGAAGGCGAACACCGGTGACTTCTCGGCGATAAGCAACTCGATGAGCCGCGGGAAGAAGTGGCGAAAGTCGTCGTCGCCCAACGACATCACGTGTAACGCCTCCAGCTGCGGCAGCGACAGCGAGCGTAGCGGGGTCGACCGGATGTCGTCGGCCGACCATTCCGGCCCACACTGTTCACACAACACCGGTTCCCGGGGCAAGGCATAGCTCGAGAAAGCGGCGTAGAGAGAGTCGATCACGACGACCGCGCGCCCCGCAGCGCGCCCAGCGCCCGCATGCCGTGATAGACGACCAGCGCGGCGATCGAACCGAGTGCGATACCGGTGAACGTGAGATCGCCGATGCTCCAGGTGAAGTCGGCGATCCCGATGATCAACGCGATCGCGGCGGTCATCTGGTTGATCGGCAGGCCGAAGTCCACGTGATTGGTCAGCCAGATCCGTACCCCTAGCACGCCGACGAGCCCGTAGAGCACGATCGTGGCGCCGCCGAGGACGCCGGGCGGGATCGCCGATATCGTCGCTCCGACCTTGGGGCACAACGCCAGAAGGATCGCCGTCACACCGGCCACCCAGTAGGCCGCGGTGGAGTAGACGCGGGTCGCGGCCATCACTCCGATGTTCTCGGCGTAGGTGGTGGTGGCCGATCCGCCGCCGAGGCCGGCCAGCACGGTCGCGACACCGTCGGCGGCCAGCGCGCGTCCGGTCAGTGGATCGGTGTCGACTCCGGTCATCTGTCCGACCGATTTCACATGCCCGATGTTCTCGGCGATCAGCGCGATCACCGCGGGCAGGAACAGCGGCAGCACGGACAGGTTCAGCGTCGGAGTCTGGAAGTGCGGCAGCCCGATCCAGCCCGCCGAAGCGATCCCCGAGGTGTCGACGTCGCCAAGCACGAGTGCGAGCAAGTAGCCGACGACCACCGCCAAGAAGATGGCCAGCCGCCCGATGATGCCGCGGAAGAACGCCAGCACCACCACGAGCAGTACCAGCGTGACGATGCCGACGACCGGACCCTTTTCGAAGTTGGTCTTGGCCGCCGGAGCCAAGTTGAATCCGATCAGGGCGACGATGGCGCCGGTGACGACCGGCGGCAGCGCGATGTCGATCCAGTGCGTGCCGGCCAGGTGCACGGCCACGCCGATGACGATCAGCAGCACACCGACGGCGATCAAACCGCCCAGCGCGCTGCCGGCGCCGTGCGAGGCGACCGCGGCCGTCACGGGTGCGATCACCGAGAAGCTGCTGCCGAGGTAGCTCGGCAGCCGGTTGCCGGTGATCACCAGGAACAGCAGCGTGCCGATACCGGAGAACAACAGTGTGGTCGCGGGCGGAAAGCCGGTGAGCACCGGGACAAGAAAAGTAGCGCCGAACATGGCGACCACGTGCTGGGCGCCGATGCCCAGTGTGCGCGACCAACTCAGCCGTTCGTGCGGGGCGACGACGAACGTGTCGTCGGCGCGACTTTCAACTGGTGTCCAAGTCATCGGGATCACGGTCAGAAACTCAACCCCATTGCGGCGCTTCGCGCATGCTGTATCCATGAACTGGACCGCCGTCGCGCCGGGGCTGACCCAGTTCCGCAATTACCAGCGGTCCTGGCTGCGCGGCGATGTGGTGGCGGGTCTGACCGTCGCCGCATACCTGGTTCCTCAGGTCATGGCCTACGCCACCATCGCTGGTCTACCCGCCGTGGTCGGATTGTGGGCAGCGCTGGCACCGCTGGCGGTCTATGCGCTGCTCGGCACCTCGCGACAGCTGTCAGCGGGTCCGGAGTCCACGACCGCGCTGATGACCGCGACAGCGCTGGCGCCGCTGGCCGCCGGGGATGGCGGCCGATACGCCGCGCTGGCCGCCACGTTGGCAGTGCTGGTCGGCGTGATGTGTTTGGCGGGTGGAGTGGCGCGGCTGGGCTTCCTCGCCGACTTACTGTCCCGGCCGGTGCTGGTCGGGTACATGAGCGGCGTGGCGATCATCATGATCGCCAGCCAGGCCGGCAAAGTTATCGGCGCGCCGGTCGACGGCGACGAGTTCGTGCCGCAGATGCGATCGCTGATTCAGGTCGCCGGTGAGTCACACTGGCCGACGGTGGCGTTCTCGGCGGCGGTGCTGGCCGTGTTGTTCGGGTTGGCCCGGCTGTTCCCGCGGGCTCCGGGGCCGCTGATCGCCATGCTGCTCGCCACTGTGGTCGTGGCCGCTTTCTCGTTGGACCACTACGGTATTCGGGTGATCGGCGACGTCCCCGCCGGTCTGCCACCGCTCGGCTTCGCCGGTATTCCGTGGCACGACGTGGGGACGCTGGTGGCGGCCGCAGGCGGAATCGCGATCGTCGGGTTCTCCGACAATGTGCTGACCGCTCGCACGTTCGCCGCTCGCAAGGGGCAGCACATCGACGCCAATGCCGAGCTGCGAGCGCTGGGTGTGTGCAACCTGGGCGCCGGACTGTCGCACGGGCTGCCGGTGAGCTGCAGCGGCAGCCGCACGATGGTCGGTGATCTGGTCGGCAGTCGAACTCAGCTGTATTCTGTTGTGGCCCTTGGGATTCTCCTGGCTGTCACACTGACCGCGCATGGTGTGCTTGCGATGTTCCCTACCGCTGCGCTGGGGGCGCTGGTCATCTTCGCCGCGCTGCGACTCGTCGATGTCGCGGAATACCGGCGGCTGGCCAGATTTCGGCGGAGCGAACTCGTGTTGGCTCTGCTCACCGCCGTGGGCGTTCTCGGACTCGGTGTGCTCTACGGCGTCTTGGCCGCCGTCGGGCTGTCCATCCTGGACCTGTTGCGCCGGGTAGGACGACCGCACGACAGCGTGCTGGGGTTCGTTCCAGGCGTCGCGGGGATGCACGATATCGAGGACTATCCCGAAGCCCGCCTGGAGTCGGGTCTGCTGGTCTACCGTTACGACGCGCCGTTGTTCTTCGCCAACGCTGAGGACTTCCGCACCCGCGCGTTGGCGGCCGTGGACGAAAACCCTGACCCGGTGCGGTGGTTCGTGCTCAACGCCGAGGCGAACGTCGATGTCGACCTCACCGCGCTGGATGCGGTGGAGCAGCTGCGGCAGGAACTCAATCGGCGTGGCATCGTGTTCGCGATGGCACGGGTGAAGTGGCATCTTCGCGAGGCGCTGCAGGCCGCCGGCCTGCTGGACAAGATCGGCGAGGACCACATCTTCATGACCCTGCCCACTGCGGTCGAGGCCTACCGTAACCGGCGGACCACGTAAATCAGGGCGCCGAGCATGAGCATTGCCACCCCGGACACCACCGCCTGTACGGGCAGTGCGATCGCCAGTACCACGCAGCCGGCGAGACCGAGCGCGGGAACGAGTCGGTTCCGCCTCAGCGTCCACGCCGAGGCGTTGGCGATCGCGTAGTACACCAGCACGGCGAATGACGAAAAGCCGATCACCCCACGGACATCGGCCACCGCGGCCAGCACGGCGACCACCACGCCGACCGTCACCTCTGCACGGTGCGGCACACCGAAGCGCGGATGCACTTTCGCCAGCCCGGCCGGCAGGTGCTGATCTCGCGCCATCGCCAGGGTGGTGCGCGAGACCCCCAGGATCAGCGACAGCAACGAGCCCAGCGCTGCCACCGCCGCGCCGACGCGCACCACCGGTTCGAAGCCACCGGCCCCGGCGGCCCGCACAGCGTCGGCCAATGGCGCTGTGGCCGTGGCCAACCGATCCGGCCCAAGCACCGCCAGCACCGTCACGGCCACGGCCGCATAGACGACGAGGGTAAGGCCGAGCGCGACGGGGATGGCCCGTGGGATCGTCCGGGCCGGGTCTTGCACCTCCTCGCCGAGCGTGGCGATGCGCGCATAGCCGGCGAAGGCGAAGAACAGCAAGCCGGCGGCCTGCAGCACCCCGAGGGCGTGGGCGTCGCCGAGCCTCAGGTGGTCGGCGTCGACGTGCCCCGAGGTCGCCACGATCACCACCACTGCGGCCAGCACCGCCAGCACGACGGCGACGATGATCCGGGTCAGCAGCGCGGACTTCTGGATACCGCGGTAGTTGACGGCGGTCAGCGCTACCACCGCGGCCACCGCCACGGCGTGCGCATACGCCGGCCACACATAGAACCCGACCGTCAGCGCCATCGCTGCACACGATGCGGTCTTGCCGACCACGAAGCTCCAGCCGGCCAGATAGCCGTAGAAGTCGCCGAGCCGCTCCCGGCCGTAGACGTACGTGCCGCCGGACTGGGGGTAGCGGGCCGCCAACCACGCCGAGGACAAGGCGTTGCAATAGGCCACCGCACCGGCAAGCGCCAGCCCGACCAGCAGCCACGACCCTGCGGCAGCGGCGGCGGGAGCCAATGCGACGAAGATCCCGGCCCCGACCATGGAACCGAGCCCGATGATCACCGCGTCGGTGGTGCCGAGGCGGCGCTGCAGGCTGTTCATCGGCGGGATAGTAGGCGGTGAAGATGAAATGCGGACCGGCCTGGTGACGGTTGCCCGCGCCCAGGCCGGTCCGGCACGGTCCCCCGACCCATATTTCGCGTGGCATCCTCACAACCAACGACTACGCGTCGTTCCGTGCCCGATCAATGTAAGCGAGAAATCTGACGTCTTCGTAAATCTTGTCGGATCTGTGACCTTGGCCAAGCCGCACTATCCCGCGGCCTACCTACGGCAGCTGGCCGAACCGTTCCGCGCCACTGGCGCCTGCCAATTCGCGCAGGCCGATATCGCGGTGCCGCTCAGCGATTCCGCGCGACGTTGACGCCCAGATAGGCGCCGTATGCCAGCAGCCCGGCGAGCGCGAGCTTGCGGGTCTTCGGTGCCACCAGGGCCAGCCCGATCGCGGTCTCGATGCCACCGTCGATATAGGTGTGCTGCAGTGTGTTGTCCGGGAACGCCGACTTGGTCGCCGATTCGAACAGCTCCGGGCGCACGAAGTGCGACAACCCGGTCACGGCAACGACGACTCCGGTCAACTTGATCAGCGGCTCTGCAGACATCGACGTCCTCTCGGGTTCAGCTGATGTGGTAATCGGACACCGGGTAGGACGAGGCCTCGCGTACCGCATTTCGCGTGGACATCGGCCGAAGCAGAGTCGGTTCACCACTGGGATTGAAATAGTACGACCGCGCCGATGCGCAGTTTCCTTGGGTGAACAAAGTGCCGCCGAGCAACTCGGTCATCCGGTCCAGATAGCGGGTGTTCGCTTCCTCGGTGATCTCGAATGTGGTTGCCCCGCGGCGCTTCAGCTCGCCGAAGAGCCGGTCCATGTGCCGCATCTGGTATTCCATCGAGTTGAAGAAGTTCAACCCGAGGAAGGCGTACGGGCTCGCCAGGCTCAGGAAGTTCGGGAAGTACGGCACCGCGACCCCCTGGTAGGCCTGGAAACGGGTGTCCCGCCACCACTTTCCGAGGTTGCGGCCGTCGCGGCCGATCACCTCGAAGGCCGGGAAGTTGGCTTCCCAGATGTCGTACCCGGTGGCCAGTACGAGCGTGTCGATGACGGCCTTGGTGCCGTCGTTGGCCACGATGCCGTCGGCTTCGATGTGGTCGATGCCACTGGTCTGCAGGTGCACGTTGGGCTTGGTGAACGAGCGGTAGTACTTGTTGGAGAACGTCGGCCGTTTGCAGCCGAAATCGTATTCCGGAGTGAGCTTTTCGCGAAGCTCCTTGTCGCGAATGGTGGCAAATCGCCACATCTTGGCGAGGTCGGCCGCGGCGAGGGTGATCCGCGGGGTATAGCGCAGCACCCCGATGGAGATCATCAACTCGTACAGCCAGTCGGTGACCGCGCGGATGGCGCGCTGGGTGAGCGGTACCCGGGCGAACAGCCTCTTGGCGCGTGCCGAGAACTTGATGTCGACCTTGGGCACCACGTAGATCGCGGTGCGCTGATACACGGTGAGGTCGGCGGCGTCCTTGGCCAGCTCGGGGATGAGCTGCACGGCGGTGGCGCCGGTGCCGATGATGCCGATCTTCTGGTTGGCGGGGTTGTAGCTGTCGTCCCAGTCTGCGGTGTGGACGACCTTGCCCTCGAAGCTGTGGATGCCCGGGATCTCCGGAGTGAACGGCTGCGACAAGAACCCGGTCGCGGTGATCAGATAGCGCGCCGTCAGGGTGGCGCCATCGGCCAATGTGACGCTCCACAGCTTGGCCTCCTCGTCCCAGCGGGCGCTCTCGACGGTCGCGTTGAACCGGATGTGGCGGCGGATGTCGTACTTGTCGGCGACGTTGTCGGCGTATTGCTTGATCTCGGCTCCGGTGGAGAACAGCCGGTTCCAGTTCGGGTTGGGCTCGAAGTAGTACGAGTACGTGGTGGTGGGGACGTCGACGGTCAGCCCGGGGTAGTGGTTGACGTACCAGGTGCCGCCCAAGTCGGCCTCGCGGTCCAGCACGACGAAATTGTCGAGGCCCTGGCGTTTGAGCTGGATTGCCGCACCGATTCCTGCGAATCCGGCGCCGACGATGATCGCGTCAAGCTGCGTCGATGGCATGGAGCCAGAATACCGTACCTTACTCGTGAGTAAGGTGAAGCCCTTTGGCCCGAGTCCCCGCGACCTTGGTCCTCAAGGTGGGCCGTTCAGCGCAGCCGCAGTGCCGCGTCGACCGCGAGCGCGGGGACATCGAGCGACTTGGAGCCGAGATCGTGGCGGGCCCCGGTGATCTCGAGGATCTCGACGAGTCCGGGGATCGAGCGGGCCGCGGCGCGGACTTCCTCGATGCTGCCGAATGGGTCGGAGGTGCCGTGGGTGAAGACCGTCGGGACCGTGATGGCGCCGAAGTGTTCGGTGCGCAGGCGGTCGGGCTTGCCGGGTGGATGCAGCGGATACGAGAACAGGGTGAGCAGCTCCACGAGCTCGGGGTTCTCGGCGACGACCATCGAGGTCTGCCGACCGCCATACGAGTGCCCGCCCGCGATCACCGGGCCGTCGGACAGCGTGCGGGCCAGCGTGAGCGCCTCGACGATGCCGTCCCGGTCGCCGGCCGCCGATCCCGACGGTGGCCCCTTCGGGCGTCGTCGCCGATACGGCAGGTTGTAGCGCACCGCGAGCCAGCCGCGGCCCGCCCACTCGTCACAGATCCGGATCAGCAGTGGGGACTCCCGGCTGCCGCCGGCCCCGTGGGTCAGCATCACCACCCCGGCCGGTGTGCCCGCCGGCTCGTGGGCGACGCCCGCGATGTCCTCGAGGCTCACGATTGCAGCCGGAACAGTGCCGACACCGGACCGTGCCCGCCGCCCAGCGGATAGGCGGCCCGCAGGCATTCGGTGACCCAAGCCTTGCCGAACGCCACCGCGTCGGGCATCGAATACCCGTGGGCCAGTGCGCATGCGGTGGCCGCGCCCAAGGTGTCGCCGGCGCCGTGATCGTGGCCGGTGTCCACCCGCGGCGCGTCGAACTCGTGGAAGTCGCTGCCGTTGTAGAGCAGGTCGGGACTGTGCGTCGAGCCCCGCAGATGACCGCCCTTCACCAGCGCCCACTGCGGGCCCAGCGCGTGCAACGCCTTGGCGGCATCGCGCTGGGTCTGCTCGTCGACGACCTCGATGCCGACCAGCAGCCGCACCTCGTCAAGGTTGGGCGTGACCAGGCTGGCCAGCGGGAACAGCGCGGTGCGCAGGGTGTTCAGCGCCGACGGATGCAGCAGCGGATCGCCGTGCATGGAGGCGCACACCGGGTCGACGACGAACGGGGTGGTGCCCGCCAGCCCGAGGTCGCGCCAGGTTCCTGCGACCGTCTCGATGATCGCCGATGAGGCCAACATGCCGGTCTTGGCGGCCTGCACGCCGATGTCACCGACCACCGCCTCGATCTGGCCGGCGATCACGTCCGTCGGGATCTCGTGAAACCCTTTGACGCCCAACGAGTTCTGCACGGTCACGGCGGTGACGGCGACCAGTGAGTGCACGCCGAGTAGCGCGAAGGTGCGCATGTCGGCCTGAATGCCCGCACCGCCACCGGAGTCGGAGCCGGCGATGGTCAGGACCCGCAGTGGGGTCTGGCCCGGCGGGGTCAACGGCAGATAATTCACGTCGACGAGTTTTCCAGAGGGATGTACACCCGGTTGCCGTGTGCGGCGAACTCCTCGGATTTGGCCGCCATGGCGTCGCGAATGTCCTGCGTGATCCGCATGGAGCAGAACTTCGGGCCGCACATCGAGCAGAAGTGCGCGGTCTTGGCGGGCTCGGCGGGCAGCGTCTCGTCGTGAAATTCCCGCGCGGTGTCCGGATCCAGCGACAGGGCGAACTGGTCGTGCCACCGGAAATCGAACCGGGCTCGCGACAGCGCATCGTCGCGTTCCTGCGCGCGCGGATGGCCCTTGGCGAGGTCGGCGGCGTGGGCCGCGATCTTGTAGGCGATCACGCCGTCCTTGACGTCCTTGCGGTTGGGCAGCCCGAGGTGCTCCTTGGGGGTGACGTAACACAGCATCGCGGTGCCGGCCTGGGCGATGATCGCCGCCCCGATCGCCGACGTGATGTGGTCATAGCCGGGAGCGATATCGGTGGCCAGCGGCCCCAGCGTGTAGAACGGAGCCTCGTCGCACAGCTCCTCCTCGAGGCGGACGTTTTCCACGATCTTGTGCATGGGCACGTGACCGGGACCTTCGATCATCACTTGCACCCCAGCGGCTTTCGCGATCTTTGTCAGCTCGCCGAGGGTGGCCAGCTCGGCGAACTGGGCCGCGTCATTGGCGTCGGCGATCGAGCCGGGCCGTAGCCCGTCGCCGAGGGAGAAGGTGACGTCATAGCGGGCCAGGATGGTACACAGCTCTTCGAAGTTGGTGTACAGGAACGACTCTCGGTGATGGGCCAGGCACCACGCGGCCATGATGGACCCGCCGCGGCTCACGATCCCGGTGACCCGCTTGACCGTCAGCGGGATATGGCGCAGCAGAACACCGGCGTGCACGGTCATATAGTCCACACCCTGCTCGCATTGCTCGATCACGGTGTCGCGGTAGATCTCCCAACTCAACTGCGTCGGGTCGCCCTTGACCTTCTCCAGCGCCTGATACATCGGCACGGTGCCGACCGGCACGGGTGAATTGCGCAGGATCCACTCCCGGGTGGTGTGGATGTCGGCGCCGGTGGACAGGTCCATGATCGTGTCGGCTCCCCATCGGGTAGCCCACACCATCTTGTCGACTTCCTCGCCGATCGAGGAGGTGACCGCCGAATTGCCAATGTTGGCATTGACTTTCACGGCGAAGGCCTTGCCGATGATCATCGGCTCGCTCTCCGGGTGGCGGTGATTGGCGGGGATCACGGCACGCCCGCGGGCCACCTCGTCGCGGACGAGTTCCGCGGGCACCGACTCGCGGGCGGCGATGAACGCCATCTCCGCTGTGATCTCACCGGCCCGGGCCCGCTGCAGCTGGGTGCCGCGGTCAGCGACCACCCCCGGCCGCGCGGGCAGCCCGGCCTGCAGATCGATCACCGCATCGGAGTCGGTGTAGGGGCCCGAGGTGTCGTAGAGGTCCAGGTATTCATCGCCTGCCAGGCCGACCCGGCGAAACGGCACCCGGGCACCGCCGTCGAGTTCGCGGTAGATCTTGGTGCTGCCGGTGATCGGACCGGTGGTAACGGTGGGTTCGACGAACAAATCAGTCATGCTCACTCCCTACGCCGGCATTACCCGGACAGGTTCTACGGTCGACGGCCCTAGCCGTCCTCTCAGCGCACTGGGTGTGCGCTCCCGTGTGGTTGTTGTTCCGCGGCCCACGCTAGCAGCAGCCTCGATGTCGGTGCCGGATGGCAGGCTCCCGCCATGGCCAAGCGGGAGGTGTTCCTCGCCCGTGAGGCGCTGACCGATGGTCGGCTCACCAGGAGTGAATTGGCTCGTTGGTACCAGCCGCTCTTCCGCGGCGTGTACATGCCCAAGGACTCGATGGTGACGTTGTGGGACCGGGCGAAGGCGGCATGGTTGGCGACTGGCCGTCAGGCCGTGATCACCGGCGTGGCGGCCTCCGGTCTCTACGGCGCGAGTTGGGTCGACGCAGACGCAACCATCGAGCTGATATCGCCGCGACATGCGCGACCGCAACCTGGTCTGGTCGTCCGCCAGGAGTCGCTCGCACCGGATGAGATCACCAAGGTGTCCGGCATTCCCGTCGTTGTGCGCGCCCGCGCGGCCTTCGACCTCGGCAGGCATCTGGGGCGCGGCGAATCGCTCGCCCGGCTGGACGCGCTGATGCGCAATGGAGTGTTCTCGGCCGAGGATGTGCTGGTCCTGGCCAAGCGGTATCCGGGAGTGCGGGGACTGAAGCGGCTGATCGACGTACTGCCGCACGTAGATGGCGGTGCGGCGTCGCCGCAGGAGACGCGGCTGCGGCTGCTGTACGTCGATGCCGGTCTCCCTCGTCCCGCAACCCAGGTCCCGGTCTTCGACGGATGGCGGGCGGTGCGGATTCTGGACCTCGGTTGGGAGGAATTCCGGGTCGGCTCGGAGTATGACGGGGATGTGCACCGCACCGACCGTCGCGCGTACGTAAAGGACGTGCGGCTGCGCCCAATTGTGGAAAGCCTTGGTTGGGCGGTCGATCACGTCATCAAAGAGGACCGCGATGACGAGATCATCAGGCGTGCCGTCCGGCTCCTGCGCTCCCGCGGCTGGAAGCCCTGACCGCGGCGGGCGCGCAATCGGCTTTCACGTTTTGCAGGGGCCTACTTGAGCTTTCCTTGCAAAAGGTGAAAGTGAAGCGGGTCTGAGGTCCCGGCGTGCGGGAATATCGATTGGCCCAGCTTGATTTGTATAGCTAACATATGTGTTATTGCGCCGGCAGGCGCCCATTGCTATTTGCTAGACGATTGCATACGAAACGAGATTCGCCCGTGACGACCGAGCTTGACCCTGCCCTGGCCGAAACCGACCGGCGACGTCGCCGGATGGACCACGACCATCCGCACTACAAGTGGGTCGTGCTGTCCAACACCACGCTGGGCATCCTGCTGGCGGCCGTCAACGCCTCGATCGTCCTGATCTCGCTGCCTGCCATCTTCCGGGGCATCGGTCTCAACCCCCTGGCACCCGGCAACGTCAGCTATCTGCTCTGGATGCTGATGGGCTACCTGGTGGTGACCGCCGTGCTGGTGGTGCCGTTCGGCCGGCTCGGCGACATGTACGGCCGGGTGAAGATCTACAACATCGGTTTCGTCGTGTTCACGCTGGCGGCCGTGGCGCTGTCGTTCGACCCGTTCCATCTCGACGGCGGCGCGATCTGGCTGATCGCCTGGCGCGTGATCCAGGGCATCGGCGGCGCCATGCTGATGTCATCGTCGTCGGCCATCCTCACCGATGCGTTCCCCGCCAATCAGCGCGGCATGGCGCTGGGCGTCAACATGGTTGCAGCGGTGGCCGGCTCGTTCCTGGGCCTGCTCATCGGCGGTGTGCTCTCCGAGATCCACTGGCAGGCCATCTTCTGGGTGGGGGTGCCGATCGGCGTCATCGGCACCCTCTGGAGCGTGCGCTCCCTGAAAGAACTGGGCGTCCGCAGCCCCGGCCGCGTGGACTGGGCGGGCACCCTCACCTTCGGTATCGGGCTGACCGTGCTGCTCATCGGCATCACCTACGGGATCCAGCCTTATGGCGACTCGACGACCGGCTGGACCAACCCACTCGTGTTGGGCTCGATCATCGGCGGCCTGCTGCTTCTGGTGGCGTTCTGTTTCATCGAACTGCGGGTGGCCCAGCCGATGGTCGACATCCGGTTGTTCCGGTCGGCCGCGTTCGGCATGGGCAACCTCGCCGGCCTGATGTCGTCGATGGGCCGGGGCGGGCTGCAGTTCATGTTGATCATCTGGCTACAGGGCATCTGGCTTCCGCTGCACGGCTACAGTTTTGAATCCACGCCGCTATGGGCGGGTATCTACCTGCTGCCGGCGACGTTCGGCTTCCTCGCCGCCGCACCCATCGCCGGTTCGTTCGCCGACCGGTTCGGCGCACGACCGTTCACCGTCACCGGCATGCTGTTGATGGCGGTGACATTCGTTGCGCTGCTGATGATCCCGGTCAACTTCAACTACTGGGTGTTTGCGGTGCTGGTATTGCTCAACGGCCTTGGCGGCGGTATCTTCACCGCGCCCAACACCGCGGCCATCATGTCCAGCGTGCCTGCTTCCCAGCGGGGGGCGGCCTCCGGGGTGCGGTCGACGTTCTTCAATGCCGGCAACTCGCTGTCGATCGGCATATTCTTCTCACTGATGATCGTCGGGTTGGCCCATACCCTCCCTGTCGCGATGAGTCAGGGCCTACAGGCACAAGGCATTTCAGCATCGGTGGCAAACGACGTGGCCAATCTGCCACCCGTGGGCAGCCTGTTCGCCGCGTTCCTGGGTTACAACCCGATCGCCGAGCTGCTGGCGCCGTACGACGCGCTGCACAAGCCGGGTGTCAATGCCGATGTGTTGACCGGGCAGACGTTCTTCCCCAACCTAATCACCGGGCCGTTCCACTCCGGGTTGGTGGTGGTGTTCGGTGCCGCCGCGCTGATGATGGTGATCGGCGCGATCGCGTCAATGTTCAGCGCGGGCCGTTACGGCGGCACGGCTGGTGACGACGAGGCCTGATCACTGCTGCTGCTCGCCGTCCAACCAGGTGCGGATTCGTTCGGCGACATCGGACCATCCGGGCTCCAGCATCATGACGTGTCCCATGTCGGGAAATATCTCCATATCTGCCTGATACATCTCCGCCACGGCAGCCGCGTCTCCGTCGACCCGTGAGCCGTCGCTTCCCGCGCCGAGAACAAGCAGCGGTGCTGATATGTCGCGCGCATCGGGAAGTTGGTTCACCGTTTCTCGGGCAGCACGCGCGCTTTCCGGCTCGAGCCGGGAGGCGCACGATGTCACAGTGGACTCTGGCGTGTTGGCGCTGAACAAGAATTCACGGGCCGAGGCCGGGGTGTCGAATAGATCGACTGGGTTGCCGAAGGTATTGCAGCGTAATACAAGCCACGGGTGACGGCGGAGCGCGTGGAGTGCCCACCGTCGCAAGCCCTTTGGTGTACCGGGCGCCATGAGGATCCCGGCTGAGGCGCCATGCTTCGCAAGATAATTCAGTACGACCCAACAACCCATCGAATGACCGATCATGACCGGTGGAGAAGGCAGCTCGGCCGCAACAGCGCGTACGTCTTCTACATAGTCGGCAAGAGAACAATCTTTGAGAGGCTTGGACGAGCTGCTTGCGCCGTGACCGCGAAGGCTCAGTGCGATGGCGCGATAACCCTTGGCGGCGAAGAAGTCCAGGAAATGATCGTCCCAGATCCGTGCCGAGCTGCAAGCGCCGTGAACAAAAAGCGGCGGCGCGTGGGGCGCACTGGTGGTCGGTCTCTTGTCTATCGTTTCAAGCAATGGGTCACCCCTTCGAATCGGCCACGGGACTTGGCGTCATCTTTTCAGACGATTCGCGCTGGTCCGGCGATTTGCGGGGAGGCGGTGTGTGCACGACCCACCCGGGCCGCTACGGCGGCCGATGCGGTCACCGAGGCTCAGGAGTCCGCGCAGGCGACGGGCGAGTAGCCACCGGCGGAGCCGCGCCCTCGGCGACCCACCGGTGCAGCCGTCCGGCGGTGCGCCACATCGCGGCCTGCATCTCGTCGGGACCCAATTCGTCTTGGGCACAAGCCTTGAGACGATCGGAAACCCTGACCAACGTGACAGCTGCCACCCGGGCGGTGCGATCGCGAGAGGCCCGCATACTCTGCGACATCACCTCGCGGAGCTCGATGAGATCGCCGACGACCCGCGCACCTCCGGCGGGTCGTTCTCGGCGATATAACTCGATGAGTGCGTCGATGCACGTCACCGTCTGGTGTGCGGTGCTTTTGGGAATCAGGATGTCGATGTCCGAACTCACCAGCCCAGCCCAGCATGTCCGCACGAACAACTCGTGACGAGCCGAGAACGGCCCGGGTTCACCAATCCGAACGGCCGACCAGAATGAGATCGTTGAGCGCAAACGCCGGCACGGCGAGCACCTCGGACAGTTGAGCCGCATACGACCGGGCGATACGGGGACCGTCGCGCCGTTCGTCGAAATCGCCGGTCAAGTCGACGGCGATCCGGCAACCGAAGGTGTCGCCGGCCTCGACAACCTCAACACGAAGCACTCCAGCGGGCACCGGCACCTGTTTCGCGGCGGCACGCACGTGCTCCACCGTGGCTGCCCAATCGACATAGACCGACACAAACGACCCCATCTGAAGATGGTGGTTTCGGACATCGGGGATTGCCACTCGAATCGCCCAATGTTCACCTGCCCGCAATGAACAGGCGAGGGCGGCTACTTGGGTTTGAACGACGACTGCAGCAGCGCCGCGTCCATGCGGCTGGGCGCGACACCGGTGCTGGCGTAGACGTACACCGCGGCGCGGAAAATCGAACCGAGCGCAGTGAGGACGACGATCAGCGCCAGCAGATAGACGACCCCGATCACGCCGAGCGCCACCATGGCCGCCTGCCCGCCGGTGTTGCCGGCGCCGCCGGCGTTGCCTAGTGCCGCGACCCCAAAGACGAGCGCGACGAGCGGAAGCGTGAACAGGAACGCGACGAGGCCGAGTCCAGTTGCACCGACGAAGGATTCACCCCAGGTGCGGCGCAGGATGCCCGAAGAACGCTTGACGGCTTTGATCGGGCCGACACCTTCGGTGACGAGGACCGGAACCACGAAATACGTCACTGCGCCCCAGACTCCGCTGAAGATGCCGGACAGCAGCTCTCCGATGAACCCGAGTTTTTGGGAGAGCACCGACTGGATGGCCTGCAAGATCACCCCGATGGTGGCTGCGACCAGTGACCAGCCGAGGATCTGTGGCAGGCGTTTGCTCGCGGCGGTGAATCCCGAACCGACCGTTGGCGTCTTGCCTTCGAAGCGCTGTAGGGCGCAGGCGATCAGCGCCGCGTTGCAGAACACGATCACGAACGTGCACAGGAAATACCAGACAAACAAGGCCACAAAGGCGAGGGATTGCATTGTGTTGTCGGAGAGGTTCAGCTCGACACCGACCGCCGTGCCCAAACCGGCGGGGACGGCGAGCACGGCGGTCACGCCGATCAGCGCGATCCCGGAGAAAACCGGAAACACTGCCAGTTTCGGATAGTCCTTCAGGACTGCCCAGCTCGCGCCGACCATGGTGAACCCGCGGGTGAACCAGTCGAACATCCCGGCGTCCTTGTCTGAAGCCAATGTGTCCGGGACACCGTACCGCGGTCTGTCTCAACTGGGCTCCAAACCGACGCCACCTTCGGTAGCTTCACTGACCGTGCCCGCGTTGACGAACCGCCAGATCCTTTTGCGCCGCCGCCCGTCCGGTTTGGTGCAACCCACCGACACCGAGCTGGTCACCGCTGCCGCACCCGAGCTCGCCGACGGTGAGGCGCTGCTGCGCACCACCTATGTGGGCCTGGACGCCGCCGTCCGGACCTGGCTCGACGACCAGCCGAGCTACCTGCCGCCGGTGCAGCTCGGCGAGGTCATCCGCGCCGCAGGGATCGGTGAGGTCGTCGAAACCCGGTGTGACGCGTTCACCGTCGGCCAGATCGTCACCACCCTCACCGGCTTTCAGGACTACGCGATCATCCGCGACGACCTGTTCAGCACGCCCATCCCCGGCGAGACCGACCAGTTGGCCATCATGAGCGTGTACGGGCCGACCGGTGCCACAGCCTATTTCGGCATGACCGACATCGGCCGCCCGCAAGAAGGGGAGACGGTGGTGGTGTCGGCGGCCGCCGGAGCCACCGGATCGGTGGCCGGACAGATCGCGAAGATCGCCGGTGCCCGGGTCGTCGGCATCGCCGGCGGGCCGGACAAATGCCGGGCGGTGGTGGAGGACTTCGGCTTCGACGCCTGTATCGATTACAAGAACGACGACATCCCCGCCGCCCTGAAGGCGCACTGCCCCAAGGGCGTCAACGTCTATTTCGACAATGTCGGTGGCCCGATCCTCAACGCGGTGCTGGGCCGGCTGGCTCCCAAAGCCCGGGTGGTGCTGTGCGGTGTCATCTCCAGCTACCTCACCGGCGAGCATCCTGGGCCCGCCAACTACGTCAACCTGCTGGCCAAGACCGCCTCGATGCAGGGGTTCAATGCCCTGGACATGTGGGGCCGCTTCGACGAGGCCTTCGCCGATCTGCGCCGCTGGGAATCCGAAGGCAAGCTGGTGCACCGCGAGACCGTGTTCGACGGGCTGGAATCCTGTGTCGACGCGCTCAACGGGCTGTTCACCGGTGCCAACGTCGGCAAGATGCTGGTGAAAGTCAGCGAACCGTCACCGGCCTGAGGACTCCCACCGGCTCAGATCGACCAGCACCGGCGCGTGATCGCTGGGCGCCGGGTCGCCCTTCTTGCCAGGACGGCGTTCGTCCTTGACGATCTCGGCGTGCGTCACCCGTGCCGCCAAACCCGGTGAGCCGAGGATGAAGTCGATGCGCATACCGCGGCGCTTCTGGAAGGCCAGCTGGGTGTAGTCCCAATAGGTGTACACCCCAGGGCCGGGCGTATACGGGCGCACCACGTCGGTGAACTTGGTGTCGACGAATGCGTTGAACGCCTTACGTTCTGGCTCCGAGACGTGCGTGGCACCGTCGAACGCCGCGATATCCCAGACGTCCTCGTCGGTGGGTGCGATGTTCCAGTCGCCGACAAGGGCGATCGGCTGCTGCGGATCGTGCTGCAGCCAAAACTCGGCGGTGTTGCGAAGGGCAGCAAGCCATTCCAGCTTGTACTGATAGTGCGGATCGGCCAGGGTGCGGCCGTTGGGCACGTAGAGGCTCCACACCCGGACGCCGGCACAGGTGGCAGCCAGCGCACGGGCCTCGGCCTTGGCGTCCGCCCCGTCCTTGCTCCACGTCGGCTGACCGTCGAATCCGACCTCGACGTCGTCGAAGCCGACCCGGGAGGCGATCGCCACGCCGTTCCACTGGTTCAGCCCGGCGTGCACCACCTCGTAGCCCGCTTCGAGGAACGGCATCGTGGGGAACTGGTCGTCGGCGCACTTGGTTTCCTGCATGGCCAGCACGTCGACATCACCGCGCTGCAACCAGCTGACGACCCGGTCCACCCTGGTGCGAATCGAATTCACATTCCAGGTCGCGAGGCGCAGGACGTCGTCAGGCATGGGCTACAGCGTACGTGCGGTCACATCCGCTCTCGTCAGTCGCACGACGACGGGCTGCCAACGTCGACCGGCAGGCTGACAGGACCGGTGATACCTGTCAGGGGCTTCCACGTGGCGGGGCCAGCGCGGCGGATGTCGGGCATGCGCCGCGCCATAGTCGTGAGTGCTTCGGCGAGTTCGATTTTCGCCAGGTGCGCGCCCAGGCAGTAGTGGATACCGCCGCCGAAGGTGAGCATGGCCGGAGCACCTCCGCGCGTGATGTCGAAGCGGTCAGGCTCGTCGTAGACGGCTGGATCGCGGTTCGCGGCGGCGGTGTTGGCGATGACCAACGTGCCGGCCGGGATGGTGACTCCGGCCAGTTCGACGTCGTGGTGGGCGACACGCATCGTCGTGAAGATGACCGGCGCATAGCGCATCACCTCCTCGACGGCTTGGTGAGCGAACTCAGGGCGCTCTGCCAGAAGCGTCCATTGGTCGGGGTGGTCGCAGAACACCTGTACCGCGGCGGCCAGTTGGTTGCGTGTGGTGTCGGTTCCCGCCATCAGCAGGGTCGCGGTCAACGTCAGCAGGTCGTCGTGCGTCAGCCGATCGCCATCCACCTCGGCCCGCATCATGTCGGAGAGCAGATCATCGGTGCGCACGTGACGACGGTGGCCCACCATCTCGTCGAGGTAGGCCTCGAGCTCCGTCCAGGCTCGCACGATGTCGGGGGCATCGTTGGCGAGGTTCCAGTCGAACAACTTGAAGATGTCGTCGGCCCAATCGGAGAACAGGTGCCAGTCTTCGCGCGGTGTGCCGAGCAGGGCGCAGATGATCGGAATCGGATATTGCCTGGCGATGTCGGCGACGACATCGCATCGCCCGGCAGGGCTGTGGAGGTCGGCCAGTTCAGTGATGACATCGGCACAAATGGTCCGTAGTCGCTCGGCCGCCTTGGGGGTGAAGGCCCTGGAGACGAGTCGTCGTTGCCGGCGGTGTTCGGCGCCGTCGAGGCTCAACAACCCTTTGACAGCGATGTCCCACAGCTCCCCGGAGGTGATGCCCTGAGCTGCGAGGCCCAGTCCTTTGGGCATTCCGAACCGGTCGTCGCGTAGGACGGTGCGGACGAGGTCGTATGTCAGGACTTCCGGTCCGTGGGGGCCCACGGCGATCGGACCGTGCCGTCGCGCCTGCCGGATCAACTGGTGCGCCTCGTCGGGGGTATCGGCCCGCTCGTAGGCGATGGTGGGTAGATCGGTGGCGGTGCTTGTGCCTGTGGTCATACATCGACCATGTGGCTTCGGCGTCCGCACAAGATCGGTCGAACATCGTATTTCCGCATCGGCGGGTCGTACATTTACGCGGTTGCGCTGATGTTCTGCGCTACGCGGTCGCGGCACCCTGACTAACATGAGCGCAACCGAGTGGAGCGAGCTGGGCGTGAGCGGACTGCCGACCGGAACGGTGACGTTGCTGCTCGCCGACATCGAGGGATCGACCCGGCTGTGGGAGACCCAGCCGGACGAGATGACGGCCGCCGTCGCGCGTCTCGACCGCACGCTGACCGACGTCGTCGCCGCACACGATGGCGTGCGACCGGTAGAGCAAGGTGAGGGTGACAGCTTCGTCGTCGCATTCACCCGCGCGAGTGACGCCGTGGCATGCGCCCTGGATTTGCAGCGCGCACCGCTGATGCCAATCCGTTTGCGCATCGGCGTGCATACCGGTGAGATCCAGCTGCGCGACGAGGGTAACTACATCGGCGCAACCATCAGCCGGACGGCGCGGCTGCGCGATCTGGCGCACGGTGGCCAAACGGTCATGTCGGGCACGGCGCACGATCTTGTCGTCGACCGGCTCCCTGCCGACGCGTGGCTGAGCGAGCTCGGCATGCATCCGTTGCGGGACCTGCCACGCCCGGAACGCGTGGTGCAACTGTGTCATGCGGACGTCCACAACGACTTCCCGCCGCTGCGCACGGGAAATAGCGCTGCGTCACATAATCTTCCAGCTCAATTGACGAGTTTCATCGGGCGCGACGCAGAGATGACGCAAGTGCGACTGCTCCTGGCGCAGAACCGACTTGTGACTCTGACGGGCGCGGGCGGCTCGGGAAAGACGCGACTGGCGGTGCAGGTCGCAGCTCGCGCGGCCGGCGAATTCAGCGGGGGGATCGCGTATGTCGATCTGGCCCCGATTTCAGATCCCGACCTCGTGTCGGTGGCCACGGCACGTGCGCTCGGCCTGCCCGATCAGCCGGGTCGCTCCGCAACCGAGGCACTGGTCCGATTCGTCGGTGACCGCCATCTGCTCATCCTGTTGGACAACTGCGAACACCTGCTGGACCCGTGCGCCACTCTCATCGACACGCTGCTGGCCGAATGTCCCGCGCTGGTTGTGTTGGCCACAAGCCGCGAGCCGATCGGGGTGGCCAGCGAGGCGACGTGGCGAGTCCCGTCTCTGTCGCTGGATTGCGAGGCGATCGATCTGTTCGGCGACCGCGCCCGTAAGGTGCGGCCCGACTTCTCGGTCACCGATGAGAATGCGTCCGCGGTGACCGAGATATGTCGTCGGCTCGACGGCATGCCGCTCGCGATCGAGCTTGCCGCGGCACGGGTGCGGGCGCTGTCTGTGCAGGAAATCGTCGACAGCCTGCATGACCGGTTCCGGTTGCTGACCGGCGGGGCGCGTACAGCGGTGCGCCGCCAGCAGACTCTGCGAGCATCCGTGGATTGGTCGCATGCGCTGCTCACCGAGCCTGAACGCGTGCTGTTCCGGCGACTGGCCCCGTTCACCGGTAGCTTCGACCTCCGCGCGGCGCAGACCGTCGGCGGTGGTGGAAGTGTCGAGCGCTACCAGGTTCTCGACGAACTCACGCTGCTTGTCGACAAGTCGCTTGTCACCGTCGAAAGCGCCTTGGGCCCAACGCGATACCGATTGTTGGAGACCGTACGTCAGTACGCGCTGGAAAAGCTGGCCGAATCCGGTGAGGCCGACGCCGTCCGAACACGGCACCGTGACTACTACCTGTGGCTGGCGATCGCGTTGGACAAGCCCGAACACGCTGATCATGAGCAGCGGTTGGATCAAGCCGAACTCGAGATCGACAATCTGCGTGCCGCATTCGCGTGGAGTCGCGAACGCGCGGGCATGGCTGAGGCGTTGACCTTGGCGTCGTCACTGCAACCGCTGTGGTTGGCGCGTGGCCACATCCGAGAAGGGCTGGCCTGGCTGGAGGCGGCCCTTGTCGACGCCCATGCCGATTCCCCGCAGGCACCGCGAGCACGTGCACTTGCCGACAAGGCGATGCTCGAGTCCTGGATGGCCGCAGGAGACGCGGATCAAGCCGAAGAGGCACTGACAATCGCACGCGAGATCGATGACCCGGCGCTGCTGGCGCGGGCGCTCACGGCCAACGGTTGTGTCCGTGGGCACAACGCCGAGCAGGCTCGTCCGTATTTTGCGGAGGCACTCGGACTTGCGCGGTCGGTTGACGACGCGTGGCTGGTCAGCCAGATCCTGGGTTGGCAGGCGTACGGCGCAACGATGATCAGTGACCCTCGTGCGGCTCTCGCGACCGCGGAGGAGGGACGTGGTTTTGCCGACGAGATCGGCGACCGATTTGTGTCGCGGCAGTGTCGTTGGTGCCTCGGACTCGCCCGGTTGTGGCGGGGCGACCTGACCGATTCCGTCGCCGAGTTCGAGGAAACGGCCGTCGAGGCCGAAGCCGCTCACGACCTCCTGTGGGGTGCGATGGTGCGGGCCAGCCAGGGCTGGCCGCTCGCCTACCAGGGCCAGACATCTGCCGCTCAGACGGCGGTCGAGCTGGCAATCGAAGCCTCGGCTGAGATTGGTGGGATGCCGTTGGGTTTTGCGTATTGGGTACTTGCACTGGCCGCGCTGGCCGCAGGTGATGTCGAGCGGGCCGAACACGCTGGCGCACTGGCTTCACCACTGATGAACCTTCAGCCGGAAGTTGCGAAGACAGGCTGGTATCTGACCGCCGAAACAGCGCTCGCCGGAGGCGATCTCGACGAGGCGCGGCGGTGGGCTGAGAAGGCGGTCGCCGAGAACCTCGACAGGCCGACCTACGCGGTGATGGCGCTGACGGCACGCACACGCGTCGCGATCGCAGAGGGCCGGCCTGAAGTGGCCGAAGACTGCGCCCATCGGGCGTTGCGCCAGAGCGTCGCCGTGGAGTCGTACCTCGGTGTTCCGGACATCCTGGAGTGTCTGGCAGGTCTGGCCGCGGCGGCCGGTAGTCACGCGGAGGCGGTGCGACTCTTCGGGGGCGCCGATGCCGCGCGGCAGCGGCTCGGCATCGTCAGGTTCAAAATCCACGACTCTGGCTACAACGCCGCTGTCGCGATGCTGCGCGAAGCATTGGGTGAGAATGCCTTTGCGGCTTCCTGGGCCGAAGGCGCCAGGTTGTCGACAGACGAAGCGATCGCCTATGCCCAGCGTGGTCGCGGTGCGCGCAAACGGCCATCGAGCGGATGGGCGTCGCTGACGCCGACCGAGCTCGATGTGGTCCGACTGGTCAGTGAAGGTCTGGCCAACAAGCAGGTCGCTGAGCGGATGTTCGTCTCGACGCGAACTGTGCAGACGCACCTCACGCACGTATACGCCAAGCTCGGACTGACTTCTCGGGTGCAGCTCGCGCAGGAAGCAGCGCGCCACGACAACTCGAATGGCAGTTACGCGATCAACGACACGGCATCGACGTAGCGATGGTGGTGGTGCAGCCGGAAGCCGAGCGAGTGATACAGCAGGATCGCGCCGCTGTTTTCGCTCAATACCTGCACGTACGCCCGGGTCGCGCCCTGCTGCGTACCCCATCCGAGAAGAGTTCTGCACAGCCGCCGGGCATGGCCCTGCCTGCGCTGGCCGGCCCCGACGTGCACCGCTGAGATCCCGAGCCAGCGGGTACCGTCCGGCGCCGTCGTCACCGCCCCGCGGCCCACCGCGGTGTCAGCGAGCGAGGCGAACACCACCTCGCCGTCGATCACGGCTGTCAGCACCTCGGCAGGAACGTCGCGTTGATAGCCGGTCAGCCACGCCGCATCAGGAGTGGTGCTCAGCATCACCGCCGGATCGAGTTCGGCGTCGGTGAGGTTGGTGACCATCACCCGGGTGTGCTTGGTACCGTCCGCGCGAATCGGCAGCAGCCGCTCCGGCAGCGCCAGCCACGGTGGCAGCCCCCGCTGCCGATACCAGTCGATGATCGGCGGCAACGCCTCGACGGTCGCCGAGAAGTCGAGTGGCACAGCTGAGTTGGCCCTGCTGGTGTATCCGCCGCCGGCGCGCAGCAGCCAGCCGTCCTGCCAGTGCTGCTCGGTACCCGGCCAGGCCAGCGCCGCCGCGTGCTCCAGCGCGCGAATTTCGGAGGCCCGCACCGGAACAATGCTCAGCTCCCGCACGGCCACCACATCGGCGGGGGCGACCTCGACCATCCCGTTGGATTTGGTGCGCAGCACGATGACCGGCTCGACCGCCTGCAGTTCACCGATCACGTCGGTCAGCGCGTGCGCCGTGCCCGCGGGTAGGCGGTAGCGGATGCTCACCCGGCTGCCGACGGGCGGCAGGCTGGCCATCGGCTCAGTGACCGAACGGGTCGGGCACCTGCCCGGGTGTCCACGACAACCCGGGCACCCCCCAGCCGTTGGCCTTCACGGCGCGCTTGGCCGCGCGGGCGTGCCTGCCGATCAAATGGTCGACGTAGAGGAACCCGTCGAGGTGTCCGGTTTCGTGTTGCAGCATCCGGGCGAACAGGTCGTGGCCCTCCAAGGTGATGGCGTTGCCATCGGCGTCCAAACCGGTCACCCGCGCCCACTTCGCCCGGCCTCGTGGAAACGATTCGCCGGGCACCGACAGGCAGCCCTCGTCGTCGTTGTCGGGGTCGGGCATCGTCTCGGGGATCTCGGAGGTCTCCAGAACCGGATTGATCACGACGCCGCGGTGGCGGGTGGTCTTGCCGCGCTCGTCGGCGCAGTCGTAGACGAACAGCCGCCGCCCGACTCCGATTTGGTTGGCCGCCAATCCGACTCCGTTGGCGGCGTCCATCGTGTCGTACATATCTGTGATCAGATCGGCCAGATCTTCGGGCAGGGAACCGTCGACCCCGACCGGCACGGGTTGGGTCGGAGTGTGCAGAACGGGATCACCCAGAATCACAATTGGTCTCACTGCCATGATCGGCAAGCTTAAGTCAGCCGACGCGCGGGGTTGGCTGCCGTCCCAACCCGCTCAATCGTGATTGAATGAGCGCCGAGCATAGGGATGTCTTCTCAGGGTCTTCGAAAGGGTCAGTAGATCGAAATGGACGGCGCCATGGCACGGGCCGAGCGGTCTAATGACGACGCTGACCTTCCCGATGGGTTGACTCGCCGCGAATACGACGTCCTGGCCTTCGAACGGCAGTGGTGGAAGTACGCCGGCGCCAAGGAAGAGGCCATCAAGGAACTCTTCTCCATGTCGGCCACCCGCTACTACCAGGTGTTGAACGCCCTTGTTGACCGCCCTGAAGCGCTCGCGGCCGATCCGATGCTGGTCAAGCGGCTGCGACGGCTGCGGGCGAGCCGTCAGAAGGCCCGCGCGGCCCGTCGGCTCGGCTTCGAGGTTCCCTGATTTTTCGGGTTAAAGGCCGCCGCTGGTTACAGTGGGCGCGATGAACGACCGCGTACCTGATTCCTCCGGGCTGCCACTGCGGGCCATGGTGATGGTGCTGCTGTTCCTCGGCGTGATCTTCCTGCTGGTCGGTTTCCAGGCCATGGGCTCGGGCAGCGACACCAGCAGCGACGACACGTCGGTGCGCACCGTCACCACCACGACCACCAAGACGTCGGCCGCGCCGGCGCCCAAGGCCGACGTGCGGGTGTTCAACGTCGGTGAAGGCGAAGGCGCTGCCAGCCGTATCGGCGACCGGCTGCGTGAGGCCGGCTGGAACGTCACCGACACCAGCAACCTCCAGGTGCCCCCGCTGCCCGCGACGACCGTGTACTACGGCACGACCGAGGGCGAGCAGGCCGCTGCAGAGGCCGTGGCCAAGGTGCTGAACGCGCCGGTGGCACCGAGAACTCCAGAAATTGCCGAGCAGCCACCGGGCGTCATCGTTTTGGTGACCGGATAGGCTTCGACACATGGTCAAGCCTGTGAGCCCCTTGAGAACTGCCGCCGCCGTCTTGTTCGTTGCTCCGGTCGCGGTACTGAGCGCTTGTAGCCCCAACGAGCCGATTGCGTCGCAGCCCGGCACCAACCCGGCGATCTGGACCGGGTCTCCGGCGCCGGCCGCCGCGGGCGAAGAATCGCACGGCGCACCGGAGGCGCCCGCCAGCCATGGCGACACCCTGACTGCGCAGTTGAAAACCGCCGATGGCACCCAGGTCGCCGCGGCCACCTTCGAATTCCAGGACGGCTTCGCCACGGTCACCGTGCAGACCACCGGCACCGGCAAGCTGACACCGGGCTTCCATGGCCTGCACCTGCACTCGGTCGCCAAGTGCGAGGCCAACTCCGTCGCCCCGGCCGGCGGCGCGCCCGGCGACTTCCTCTCTGCCGGCGGCCACTTCCAGGCCACCGGGCATACCGGACATCCCGCCAGCGGTGACCTGGCTTCCCTGCAGGTGCGTGAGGACGGCACCGCGATGCTGGTGACCACAAGCAGCGCGTTCACCAAGGATGACCTGCTCGCCGGCAAAGGCACGGCGATCATCATCCACGCGGATTCCGACAACTTCGCCAACATTCCGCCGGAGCGCTACCAGCAGATCAACGGTGGCGCGCCGGGTCCGGACGAAACCACCATGGCCACCGGCGACGCGGGCAAGCGGGTGGCGTGCGGTGTCGTCGGCACCGGCTAAGCCGTCAGCGGGTAAACCCGGGCGCATCGATTTCGCCGGCTCGCCACGGCCGACCCTCGGCGTCGAGTGGGAGTTCGCTCTCATCGACGCCAAGACCCGGGATCTGAGCAACGAGGCGGCCGCGGTGATCGCGGATGTGGGTGAAAGCCCGCACGTCCACAAGGAATTGCTGCGCAACACCATTGAAGTCGTCACCGGCATCTGTGACACCGTCGACGAAGCGATGGTCGACCTTCGGTCGACGCTGCGTGGCGCGCGGGAGATCGTGCACGAGCGCGGTATGGAGTTGTTCTGTGCGGGCACCCATCCGTTCGCCTCGTGGTCGGCGCAGCAGCTGACCGACGGGCGACGCTATGCCGAACTGATCAAGCGCACCCAGTGGTGGGGCCGGCAGATGCTCATCTGGGGTGTGCATGTGCACGTCGGAGTGTCCTCGGCGCACAAGGTGATGCCGATCATCTCCTCGTTGCTCAATCAGTATCCGCATCTGCTCGCGCTGTCGGCGTCCTCGCCTTTCTGGGCCGGTGACGACACCGGGTACGCCAGCAACCGGTCGATGATGTTCCAGCAGCTGCCGACCGCAGGACTGCCGTTTCAGTTCGAGACGTGGCGGCAGTTCGAGTCATTCGTGCACGATCAGAAGAAGACGGGCATCATCGATCACATCAACGAGATCCGTTGGGACATCAGGCCCTCACCGCATCTCGGCACCATCGAGGTGCGGGTGTTCGACGGGGTGTCCAACCTGCGTGAGCTGTCGGCGCTGGTGGCGCTGACGCACTGCCTGGTGGTCGATCTGGACCGTCGGCTGGATGCCGGCGAGCAGCTGCCGGTGATGCCGCCCTGGCATGTGCAGGAGAACAAGTGGCGTGCCTCGCGCTACGGCCTGGACGCCATCATCATCCTCGACGCCGACAGCAACGAGCGGCTGGTCACCGAGGATCTCGACGATCTGTTGACCCGGTTGCAGCCGGTTGCCGAATCTCTGCACTGCGCAGACGAATTGGCGGCCGTCGCCGAAATTCCGCGACGGGGTGCGTCGTACCAGCGCCAGCACAAGGTGGCCGAGGCCAACGGCGGGGATCTGCGCGCGGTGGTTGACTCGTTGGTCGGGGAGCTGGATATCTAACGATTGGAGCGCCCATGAAGATTCGTCGATTGGGACTGGCGGCGCTGGCTGCCGCGGTGGTCATGGCCGGTGGTGGGTGCGCCAAGGCGATCACCGGCACTCCGGTGGCGACACCGGGAGAGGCCGGCAAGGGCATGGTGCCCGCCGATCTGCTCACCACGACCTGCCGTGAGTACCTGACGATGGACGTCGTCACGCGGCGCGAAGTGATCAAGGCCATCGGTAAGAGCGGCAACCAACTGGTCGCCATGAACCCCGAACTGTGGGCAGGTGTCGCCGGTGCGTTGTGCGGATTCGTCGACCCCAGTGCGCCGGTGAAGGATGTGGTGATGGGGCAGGGCATCCGGTAGTCATGGCCGCCCAACCGATGTTCCCGCTGCAGTCGGCGCTGCTGCCGGGGGAAGTGTTGCCGCTGCGGATCTTTGAACCGCGCTACTCGCAACTGGTGGCCGACTGCCTGGCGATGACCGACCCGGTGTTCGGTGTCGTGCTGATCACCCAGGGTCGTGAGGTCGGCGGCGGCGACGCTCGCAGCAACGTGGGCGCGCTGGCCCGCATCACCGAGTACGCTGACCACGGGATGGGCAGCTATCAACTGAAAACAGTTGTCGGCGAACGTATCCGGGTGCTCGAGTGGCTGCCCGATGATCCGTATCCACGAGCTGTCGTCGAACCCTGGCCCGATGAACCCGGCCCGCCGGTGACGCCCGAGCAGATCGGGGTGGTCATCGACAAGATCCTGGCGCTGTTCGAGCGGATCATCTCCACCCGCGGCGGTCAGTTGCGATCCGACGCTCTGGCGGTCGAGCCCGAGATCGCCGAGGACCCGTCGCTGCACATCTACGAACTGGCCTCCCGCGTGCCGATGGGCCAGGCCGACCGGTACGCGGTGCTGGCCGCACCGACGCTGGCCGAGCGGGTCGATGCGCTCACCGATGCGATCGAAACCGTCACGGCCATGGTCGAATTCCAGATCGCTGACGAGGAGTAGACCGCGAGTCTGCGGTGGGCGTGTGCTTTTCCGGGTTGCGGTAGCACTGAGCGCAGAATCGATGCCGTCAGCGCAGGCTCAACGCAGGCGGCCCGCAAGAATCGGCTGACCCGGGCCGGCGAGTTCACCGAGGACGCTGGCGCGTCCGGTCATCGCCATGAGCAGGGCCTCGCCGGAACCGGTGACCTCGGGCCCGGCGCCGTGCGTCCAGTCCACATCCGTCGCGCGCAGGCGCAGGCCGCGAATCCGGCGCCCCGCTCCCAGCCGGGGATTGGACGGGACGCGTTGCAGCACAGCCAGAAGCCGCGCTGTGGGAATGGTGCGTGGCTGGCCGAGGGCACGACGAATGTCCTGGTGATGGACGGTGCCGTCGACAAGGGCGATCATCCCGCCGAAGCCGGCGGTGAGACCGCGGGGGTCAAGATGGCTGCTGAGAAAGGCGATCAACTCCTCAGGCGCGAGGTCGCTGAACTCGTCGACACCGATCTGGTTGCTGTGGACGAACCCGCCTCGGATGAGCCGCTTGAGCACGCCCCATTTCGAGAGCTCCTCGTAGCTGACCATGTGTGCGACAACATCTTTGACGGTCCACTTGGCGCAGAGACTGGGAGCCGACCACTGCTGCGGCGTCAGCGTCGTGAGGAATGCGGCGAGGTCGGCCCGCTCATCGCGTGCCATCGTCATCAGGGAAGCCGTCATCGCCGTACGCGCCGTCACTGCTTCCTGGCGTCGATGAGCACGGTGTCGGGTACCGGGTCCTCCAGGCCATCGGGCGCCGGGCGCTGGTAGTGCGCCATCAGGTCGACCGCGGCAATGGTGCTGACCTCCCACCCGCGTTCGGTCAGCCACTGCGCGACGTCGGTGCGAGCCTCCAAATACCAAAGCCGGGTGACGTCAGGCAGTTCCGGACCGCCGGCCTCGGCGGCGGCCCGGCGTACCTGCGCCATCCGCTCCTGGCGCCGGGCCAGTTGCTCGGCAGAGTAGAACACCTCCCCGAACGCCTCGACCGAGAGATGGCTGCCTCGCGCACTGAACGCGTCGATCTGCTCGAACAACGCGTCCTGGGCGGCCGTGGGCAGGTAGGGCAGGAGGCCCTCGGCTGACCACGCCGTCGGGGTGGACGGATCGAAACCGGCCTGGCGCAACGCCGTTGGCCAGTCATGGCGCAGATCCACCGCCACCGCGGCGTATCGCGCGGCGGGCCGGGCCCGGTGCTCGGCGAGCACCCGCTCCTTGAACTCCAGAACCTTCGGCTGGTCGATCTCATAGACCGTGCTGCGGTCGATCCACGGCAGCCGCCAGGCGCGGGTGTCGAGGCCCGCAGCCAGGATCACCGCCTGGTCAACGCCGTTGGCGCCGGCGGTGGTGAAGAAATCGTCGAAGAACTTCGTCCGCGACGCGATGTAGGCGGCCATGGCCTGTGCGCGCACCGGATCCTCATCGAGGAACGGCGAGCGCCAGCCCTCCGCCGTGGCCCTCTCGACGAAGAAATGCGCATACGGGTCGGTGTAGAGCGGACGCTCGGCGTCGGTCTCGACGGCCCGCGCGCGGGCCACACTCAGTGCGGTGGCACCGACACTCTCGGTGATATCCCAGGTGTCGTCATCGGTTCGGCTCACAGATTCGGCTTCGTTCTCTCGGTGTCGTCGCGCATCTCGTCGACGGTCAGATCGTCGCCCATGTTCTGCTCACGGTAGGCCAGCTGTCCCACTCGGTGCGCCACCACGGGCGCGGTGATGAGGGTGAACATCGCGGTCAGCGCGAGCATGCCGACATCGACATTGCCGGACAGGCGGATCGTCGCGCCGCCGAGCACCAGCAGCAGTCCCAGCACCTGCGGTTTGGTTGCGGCGTGCATGCGGGTCAGGGTGTCCGGGAAGCGCAGCACGCCAATGGCGGCGGTCAACGCCAGCGCCGAGCCGAGCAACACCAGCACGCCCGCCAGCGGATCGAGGACACTCATGCTTCGGTCTCTCGTCCGGAGGACTTCCCGGCAAGGTCAGGCACACGGAACCTGGCCACGCTGACCGAACCGACGAAGCTGATCAAGGCCAGCGCCGCGAGGCTGTAGGTGACGGTGGTGTCCAGGCTGAAGGCCGCCCAGGTGCCGACCCCGCACATCGTCACCGCGACCATGGTGTCGACGGCGACCAGCCGGTCCAGCGTGCTGGGACCCATCAGCAGTCGGATCATCGTCACCGCGGCCGCCGCGACCAGCATCACGCCCGACAGCACCCACACGATCGTCATGATGTGACCTCCTCGGATTCGCTTGCCGCCGGCCGCCATTCGGAGTCGCGTTCGAATGCGGCGATCATCAGGCGTTCCAGTTGGGCAATCTGCCGGTAAAAGCGCTCCACTGAGCGCTCGGAACCGACGTCGAGTACGTGGACGTAGACCAGCCGCCTGGCCTGGTCAATCTCTAGGACGATGGTGCCCGGCGTCAGGTTCATGACGTTGACCGCGAGGGCCAGCACCAGATCGGATTTCAGCGCCAGATGCCCGCGCAGCACCGCCGACAGCGGCGGGCGCCCCGGCCGGATCGCCAGCCACGCCACCTGCACCGAGGATTGCACCAGCCACCAGGCGACGTGCAGCACCAGCCACAGCAACGACAGGGGGTGTAACCGGCCCTGCACCGGAACCGGCGGCAGCGGCAGCAGCAGCGTGATCCCCAGGGCCACGACCACACCGGACAGCACGTTGGCCACTGACACCGTGCCCCACAGCAGCAACCACACCAGCGTCAGCCACACCAGCGTCCAGATCCGCAGCGTCAGTGTTCGTATCACGGGCTCATCTCCGGTCCCCCCAGCACCGCGGTGATGTACTGGCCGCGGTCGAGTACCTCGTGGGCGGCCCGCTCGGTGTAGCCGAAGATCGGACCGGCCGCGACCGTCAGCGCCAGCCCGACGGCGATCAAAGCCATTGTCGGAGCGACCATTCCGATCGGCATCCGGCCGACGTCGCCGCGGTCGTCGTAGGCGATGTCGGCGGAGTAGTCGTCGAGCAGTGCCGACGGCGCGGAGTCGGCGAGCTCACCCTCGGGCGCGTCGACCCGGGACCGCCAGAACGCCTTGGTCCACACCCGCGCCACCACGTACAGCGTCAGCAGGCTGGTCACCACCGACCCGGCGACCAGGAGCCAGGCCAACACCGAGCCGTTGGCGGTACCGGCTTCCAGCAGCGCGACCTTGCCGATGAAGCCCGAAAACGGCGGAATACCACCGAGATTCAAGGCCGGAACCATGAAGACGAAGGCCAGCAGCGGGCTGGCGGCGGCCAGCCCGCCCAGGCGGCGCAACGTCGACGCACCGGCCTGCCGCTCGATCAGGCCGACGACCAGGAACAGCGTGGTCTGCACGACGATGTGGTGAGCGACGTAGTAGATCGCCCCTGACATAGCCAACTGGCTGGCCAGCGCGACGCCGAACACCATGTAGCCGATGTGGCTGACGAGGGTGAACGACAGCAGCCGTTTGATGTCGTTCTGCGCGATCGCGCCCAGGATGCCGACGAGCATGGTCAGCAGCGCGGCGACCAGCAGCACGTTGTCCAGGCCGCCCCCGGGGAACAGTAGAGCATGCGCCCGGATGATCGCGTACACACCGACTTTGGTCAGCAAGCCGGCGAACACCGCGGTCACCGGTGCCGGTGCCGTCGGGTAGGAGTCGGGCAGCCACGCCGACAGCGGAAACACCGCAGCCTTGATGCCGAACGCCACCAGCAACACGGCGAAGATCGCGCTTCGGGTGCCGCCGCTGATGTCCTGCAGTCGCAGTGACAGCTCGGCCATGTTCAGCGTCCCGGTGGCGGCGTAGATCAGGGCAAGGCCGATCAGGAAGATCAGCGACGACACCATCGACACCATGACGTACGAGATGCCGGCTCGCACCCGGTCCTTGCTGGCTCCGATGGTCAACAGCACGAAGCTCGCCGTCAGCAGCACCTCGAAACCGACGTACAGGTTGAACAGGTCGCCGGCCAGGAACGCCGTGCACACGCCGGCCGACAGCACCAGGTAGGTGGGCAGGAAGATCGACACCGGCTGGTGCTCGTCACCGTCGCGAATACCCTGCCCGATCGCGTAGAACACCACCGCCAGCAGCACGATTGCCGAGACCAGCAGCATCATTGCCGAGAGCCGGTCGGCCACCAGTGTGATGCCCAGCGGCCCGAGGCCCGCGTCGGTCGGACCCCACCCGCCGACATGCAGGGCCTGGGTGCCGTCGCGATCGGTCAGGTACACCAGGACCGCGCACACCGCGAGCACACCGCTCAGCGCGACCAAGGCGATCAGCCGCTGCAGCCGCGGCCTGCGGCCGGCGATCAGCGTCAGCGCCGCCGACACCAACGGGATCAGAACCGGCAGCGGCATGAGTATTCCGGCCGTGCTCATGCGCGATCCCGCTTCGCTTCTCGCTGGGCCGTCATCGCGACCCCTCATGACCGGGCAGCGCGTCGAGCTCGTCGGGCTCGTCGGTGTCGCGGGCCGTCACGGGGTGGGGTGCGTCTTCGTCGATCGAGGACGCCTCGGAGTCGGAGAGCTTCGACACCCGCGCGTCCTCGGGGTCGGTATCCACTTCTTCCTGGGTGGTCAACCGGAATGAGCGGTAGGTCAATGCCAGGACGAACGCCGCGATCCCCATCGCGATCACGATCGCGGTCAGGATCATGCCCTGGGCCAGCGGGTCGGCCGTCGTCGTCTCTGTACCACTGGTGCGGCCACGGACGGGCGGGTTCCCGGATTCCCCGCCGACGGTGAGGATCAGCAGGTTGACGGCGTTGCCGACGAGCAGCAGACCCAGCAGCATCCGGGTCAGATTGCGCGAAAGCAACAGGTACACACCGCAACTCGTGAGCGCACCGATGATGATCAGCGGAACCAGGTAGACGGTCATGACGCTCTCGCCTTCGCCCCGGGGCGCGTGTCGGCGATCTCTTCGTCGATGCGCGCGCCCAGGCTGCGCAACACGTCGAGGACGAGGCCCAGCACGATCAGGTACACGCCGAGGTCGAAGAACAGGGCGGTCACGACCTTCACCGTCCCGAGCAGCGGAAGGTGAAGGGTGATCACCGCCGAGGACAGAGCCGGGGCGCCGAGCAGCATCGAACCGACGGCGGTGCCGGCCGACAAGGCGAGCCCGGCGCCGAGGATCTTGCCGGCGTCCAGCGGCAGCGTCTCGCCGAGCTCGTAGCGTCCGCCTGCCAGGTAGCGCAGCACCAGCGCCAGACCGGCAGTCAGCCCGCCGGCGAACCCGCCGCCGGGCGTGTTGTGTCCGGTGAAGAAGAAGTACACCGACAGCACCATGATCAGCGGGAAGATCAGCCGGGTGGCGACCTCGAGGACCAGCGAGCGGTTGCGCGGGTCGCGCAGTTCGCTTCCGCGCAGCCAGGTGGTGTCGCCGGCGGCCGGGCTGTACGCCGTCGCGGGCAACATGCCGATATCGGGTTGGCCGGCATCCGAGACCCGCGGCGCCGAGCCGAACCGGCGGTTGCGGAACACCAGCGACGCGACGCCGGTGGCGGCGGCCACCAGCACCGAGATCTCGCCGAGGGTGTCCCAGGCGCGGATGTCGACCAGCAGCACGTTGACGGTGTTGGCACCGTGGCCCCGGTCGTAGGCGGCATCGGGCAGCAGCTCGGCGATTCCGGTGCCGGTGCGGGCGGCCATCGCGAACACCGCCAGCGTGGTGACGGTGGCGCCGACAGCCAGTGCCAGCGCCGCGCGGGGCAGCCGGTGTCGTGTGGCCTCCTCGGCCTCGGCAGGCAGGGTGCGCAGCACCAGCACGAAGATGACCAGCGTCAGGGTCTCCACCAGGAACTGGGTCAACGCCAGGTCGGGGGCGCCGTGGAAGGCGAAGATCGCCCCGCAGCCATAGCCGGTGATGCCGACGAGTAGCACTGTCGCCAGCCGGTTGCGCATGATGGTGGCGGCTACCGCGGCGGCCACGATGAGCAGGCCCACCACCGGCTGGACCAGGGAATCCCACAGCCGGAACCGCGGGTGGTCGGTGGCCCCGAAGGCGAGCACTGCGACGGGGAACAACACCAGCGTCGCGAGGATCACCGACTGGGTGACCGGAATGGAGCCGCGCTGGGTGACCGCGGTGAGCCGAACCGACGCGAGGTCGGCGCCGCGAATGACGGCGTCGTAGATCCGGTCGGCGTTGCCCAGCGGCCGCCAGGTGCCCACCCCGGCGCGGCGCAGGCGTTCGCGGCTGAAGAACGCGGCGATGCCGACGGCCAGGATCAGCGCCGAGAGCACCAGCGGCAGATTGACACCGTGCCACAGCGCCAGCGTGTAGTGGCCGTCGTCAGCGCCTGCGACAGGCAGGGTCTCCGCGTAGCCGTCCAGCGTGGTGTCCAGGTAGCTGGGCACCACCCCGAAGAACAGTCCGGCTGCGGCCAGGATCGCCGGTGCCCCAAGGAAAGTGGCCGGCGGCCGGTGCAGGTTGGCGACCAAACTGGTTGGGCCTTGAGATCCCTTGCGCGCGAACGCACCCCATAGGAATCGGAGGCTGTAGATGGTGGTGAAGACCGAGCCGATCACCACCCCGGCGAGCACCACGGGTGCCCAGGCGCCCAGCGATGCGCTGTGCGCGATGGACTCGAAATCGGCCTCCTTGGCCACGAAGCCCAGGAACGGTGGCAGCGCGGCCATACTCGCGGTCGCCGCGGCGGCGATGACGAACAACCCGGGCATGCGGTGACCCAGCCAGGCCAGCCTGCGGATGTCGCGGGTGCCGGTGGAATGGTCGATGACGCCGACGACCATGAACAGGGTCGCCTTGAACAGCGCGTGCGCGCAGAGCATGGCCAGTCCCGCCAGCATCATGTCCTGGCCACCGCCGCCGACCATGACGGTGATGAAGCCCAACTGGCTGACGGTGCCGAACGCCAGGATCAGCTTGAGGTCGTATTCGCGGACCGCGCGCCAGCCGGCCAGCAGCATGGTCACCACGCCGAGCGTGATCACGGTGGGTCGCCAGCCCGGTGAATCGGCGAAGCCGGGAGTCAGCCGGGCGACGAGGTAGACGCCGGCCTTGACCATCGCGGCGGCATGCAGATAGGCGCTGACGGGGGTCGGGGCGGCCATGGCACCGGGCAGCCAGAAGTGGAACGGGACGATCGCCGACTTGGACAGCGCACCGATGAGCACCAGGACGACGGCGACGGCGACCGCGGTGCCGTGCGGGGGATTGGCCACCAGCTCGGAGAGCAGGTAGGTACCCGCGGTGTGGCCGAGGATGACGATGCCCGCCAGCATCGCCAGTCCGCCCGCGGTGGTGACCAACAGGGCTTGCATGGCCGCGCGACGGCTGGTGGCGCGCTCGGCGTAGTGCCCGACGAGCAGGAACGACAGCACCGTCGTCAACTCCCAGAACGTGTAGAGCAGCAGCATGTTGTCGCTGATGACCAGGCCGAACATGGCTCCGGAGAACGCGACGAGTTCAGCGGCGAAGCTCGGCAGCCGGTTCTCGGTGTGGCCGTCGCGGTGGTGGAAGTACTCGGCGCAGTAGAACAACACCAGCGCCCCGATGCCCAGCACCAGCACGCTCATGACGGCGCTCAGGGTGTCGAAGCGCAGCGTGATGTCCATCGACAGCTGCGGCACCCACGGGACGTCTACCGAAGCCGGTTGGCCACCGTCGGGCCAGTTGAGTGCCACCCAGATCAGCGATGCCGCAGGGACGAGGGCAAGAGGGTAGAAGGCCAGCCGTCCCCATCGGTGCACGAGCGCCGGCGCCACCGCGGCGGCGATCGCGTGCGCGATCAGGATGACGAGCATGGCACTCCGGTCTATGAGACGCGCCAGCGCATCGGCGATCTGGCTAGCTATCGGTCGGGGTGTCAGCCAAAGGTTTTCGGCTATGTCCTGTCAACAGTCTACGGGGTTGACGGGATAGCAGATTTGCGGGTCGCGCCGGCCGCGTGCTCAGACTCGGTGTGTTGGCTCCGAAATAGCCTGAGCTGCAATACGTCTCAACATGATCCGCACGACGACCCGATGCCCACCCGACCCGATCACCAACGCGCGGTAGCACTTGCCCAAGATGGCGGGAAAGGCGGCCCAGGTTTGCGCCGTGACTCGCGTGCCGCCGGCCGGGTCGTCGGAAAGCAGGAAGATCAGTTTGTACACCGAGAACCAGTGCCGTCCCTTCAAGGCGAGGCGTTCCGGCTGCTCGGCGACATCGAGGACGAACCCGAATGGGACCCTCTCTGGGTCCTCAGGGTTACCGCAGATCGTTCGCAGTACCGCGTGCCACGTCGTTGCGCGGTCCGCGGGAACTGTTATGGCATGCTCATCGATATAGGGTAATCGTTCCATATAGAAGGACTGTACTAGATCGTGGCACCACCACGGAAGCATGAAACCGACGCGATCCTGGATGCGGCGCGCGAGCTGGTGCTCGCCGAGGGTCCGCGGGCGGCCGGTGTTGCGGCGATCGCGAAGGCCAGCGGTGCACCCGTGGGCACGCTGTACCACCGGTTCGGCAATCGCGACGGCATCCTGGCTGCCACATGGTTGCGAGCTTTGGACCGCTTCCAGTCCCTGGCCGTGGCGGCGAGCGCGGATTCTGCGGTGGAGGCCGCCGTCGCGACGGCGTTGTCGGCGATCGAATTCGCCAAGCGGTTCCCCGGCGATGCCCGGCTGTTGTTGACGGTGCGGCCCGAGGATCTGGTGGACGCCGACGGTGGCGCCTTGGTCACCGCGATCACGAGTCGCAACGCCCCCTTGGTGGAGCGGCTGCGGCAGCTGGCGGGTGAGTTGTATGGCGCGGACGACCGTCGATCGCTGGACGTGGTGCAGCGCGCGGTTGTCGATCTGCCGTATGCCGCCGTGCGCCGTCACGTTGCCGATGTGCCCGACTGGCTGGCCGGGGACCTAGCCGAATCCGTGCGCGCGCTATTGGCCGCCTACCGGCAGTAGGTTCGCACCGGGAGCGCGTGTCCCAGCACCCCGATAGCCCCGCCCAGGATTGGCCAGATCGGCCAGAAGTACCCCGTTGAGCCCGTGGTGAGTGCGATGGTCAGCCAGACCGCCAGGACGATCGCGACCATCGCCGCGTAGCCGGCCAGGTGGAACCGCACCGAGGCGCGCGCCGCGCTCTTGCGGGCGGCGATACGGCGCGGGTCGGTGCGGCGAAGGTGCTCGACCGGCAGGTCGGCGACGACACGGCGCAGTTCTTCGGCGCTGCGTGCGGCGAATGCCGCTTGCACACGGGTCTCGTATTCGGTGAGGTCGAAGTATCCCTGGGCGAGGGCCTGGGAGAGCAGGTCGGCGGTGGTCTCGCGGTCGCGGTCTCCGACTCGGACGGTAGGAGTGGTCATACCGTCCAACTCTGACATGTCACTAGTGGACTGTCAACGGGTGTTGTTGAATGACCCCATGACCGAGCCGGACAAAGTTGTCAGCGTCAGCAGGCGGATCGCGGCCCCCGCCGCGGCGATCTTCGAACTGATCGCCGACCCGGCCCGCCAGCCCGAGTGGGACGGCAACGACAACCTCGCACAGGCTGCGCCGTGCCAGCGGGTCCGCGGCGTGGGTGACGTGTTCACGATGACGCTGACCTACGGCGTCGACCGGGAGAACCACGTCGTCGAATTCGACGAGGGCCGGCTGATCGCGTGGCGACCGTCAGAGGTCGGCGCGCCGCCGTTCGGCCACCAGTGGCGCTGGCAGCTCGAGCCCGTCGACGATGCCACCACCGTCGTCACCCACACCTACGACTGGACCGCGCTGACGGACCCCACCCGTCTCGAGCGGGCCCGCGCCACCACGGCGGACAAACTGCAGGCCTCACTCGACCGGCTCGCCGCGCTCGCCGAGCAGAGTTAACGACCGGCGGCAAACGCGCGAAGAGACTCCACCTGAGCAGGATCCAGTGACGGTCGCACCGCCTCGCGGGCCTTGGCCACATCCTCAGCGGTGACGTCGGCCGCGTCGATCGAGCGGCGCATCGCAGTCAGTGCGGCCTCGCGCAGCAGCGCGACGCAGTCGGCCGCGCTGTATCCGTCCAGCTCCCCGGCCAGTGCGTCGAGGTCGACGTCTGGCGCCAACGGCACCGATTTGCCTGCCGTGCGCAGGATTTCGCGGCGAGCATCGGCATCCGGCGGCTCGACGAAGACCAGCTTCTCCAGCCGTCCCGGGCGCAGCAGCGCTGGATCGATCAGGTCCGGGCGGTTGGTGGCACCGAGCACCACCACGTCGCGCAGCGGCTCGATACCGTCGAGCTCGGTCAGCAGCGCGGCAACCACCCGGTCGGTGACCCCGGAGTCGAAGCTCTGCCCGCGCCGGGGCGCCAGCGCGTCGATCTCGTCGAGGAACACCAGCGATGGTGCGGAATCCCTTGCCCGGCGGAATAATTCACGGACGGCCTTCTCCGAGGAGCCGACCCACTTGTCCATCAGCTCGGCGCCCTTCACCGCGTGCACACTCAGGCGGCCCGAACTGGCCAGCGCGCGCACCACGAAGGTTTTGCCGCAGCCCGGCGGGCCGTAGAGCAACACGCCTTTGGGGGGCTCGACGCCGAGCCGGGAGAAGGTGTCCGGATGTTGCAGCGGCCACAGCACCGCCTCGGTCAGCGCCTGCTTGACCTCGACCATGTCGCCGACGTCGTCGAGGGTGATCGACCCGACCGACACTTCCTCGGTCGCCGAGCGTGACAGAGGTCGGATGACGGTCAGCGCGCCCTTGAAGTCCTCCTGGGTCAAGGCCGGCGGCTTGCCGTCCTCGCTGGCGCGGGCGGCCGCCCGCAACGCCGCCTCCCGGACCAGAGCAGCCAGATCGGCCCGGACGAATCCCGGTGTGCGCTCAGCAATCTCGTCGAGGGTCAGCTCATCGGCGGGAACATCGCGCAGCAGCACCTCTAGCAGTGCCTTGCGGGTGGCGCCGTCGGGCAGGCTCAAGCCGAGTTCGCGGTCGCAGAGATCCGGTGCCCGAAGCCGTGGATCCACGGCATCGGGCTGCTGGGAGGTGGCCACCAGCGCTACCCCTGGCGCGGCGACGGCCTTGCGCAGCTCGGCCAGGATCAGCGCCGATACGGGTTCGGCTGGGGTGGGTAACAGTGCGTCGACATCGGTGATCAGTAGCACGCCACCACCGCTGGTAACAATGCCGACCGCATCAGCCACGGCACGCTGACGATCCTGGGTTGCGAGCGCGCCGGTGTCGGGCCCGTCGAGTTCGACCAGTCGCCGCCCGGCGCAGACCGCGCGCACCAGCATGGCCTTGCCGACTCCGGCTGGTCCGGTGACCAGCACACCCAGATTCGGTTTGGCGCCAAGCTTTTCCAGCAGCTGTGGTTCGTCGAGGGCTAGCTTCAGCCACTCGGTGAGCCGGCCGGCCTGCACATGCTGGCCCTTGAGATCGTCGATCGACACCGCAGGCGCTTGCGGCCACACCATCGGCGGGCTGACGGCGGCGGCGAGTGCCGGGCCGGCGGATGACGTGACCCCGTCACCCCAGGTGACTGACGAATTCGGTTGCACACTCACGGGTCCGGCCGGATCGGTACCGGTGACGGTCAGCAGCTCCGAGGTCCAGGTGATGCCCACCGACGACGCCAGTGCGGAGCTGGCCTGGGTGGTCGACGTCCCGGGTCCGAGATCGCGCGGCAACAGCGATACGGTGTCGCCGACCGTCATCACCTTGCCCAGCAGCGCCTGCCGCAAGGTCGCCGACGACACCGATTGGGTGGCCAGGGTGGAGCCGCGCAAGGTGACCGAGCGCGCGCCGTACACGGTGACCGGCGCGACCAGCACCGTGGTGTCCTCGCGCAGGCCGGCGTTGGACAGCGTCACATCGTCCAGCAGCGCCGTACCGGCCGGGGTATCCGGTGGTGCCACCCCGGCAACGGCGGCGGTGGTGCGAGAACCGGTGAGCGACACCGCATCCCACTCGCGAATGCCGAGAGCGGCGATGGCTTCGGGATGCAGTCGCACCACACCGCGACGGGAGTCCAGCGCCGAGGTGTTCAGCCGTGCCGTCAGCGCCAGGCCGGTCGGTGTCATATCAGCGACCGGGCTTGCGCAGGCCGAGGCGCGTCACCGAACGGCGGTTGGGCTGGCCGCGCCGGTCCGCCCGTCGCGCCGCGCGCCGCTGTTTGGGTTCGTCGTTCCATGCCTCGGGCCGGGCGGCGACCCAGCGTTGGCTGCGGACAGTGAACGGGATGATGCAGACGTAGCCCGCGATGATCAGCAGCACCAGGATGTACGGGAACAGCAGCAACGCCGCCGCCGCGGCGGCGATCAGGATCAGCAAGATCGGGGCGGCGTTGGCCGGCATCTTCACCGACTTGAGCGCCAGCGTCGGCACCCGGCTGATCAACAGGGCGGCATTCGCGGCGAACCAGAAGCAGACGAACCACGGTGAGGTCCACCAGCCGTGACCGAACTGGAGCATCGCCGCGAGAAGGCCGACTACCCCGACCGCGCCGCAGGGCGCAGGCATACCGGTGAAGTACTGCCGCGTATAGGCCGGCCGGGTGTCATCGTCGAGCAGTGCGTTGAACCGGGCCAGCCGCAACACGATGCACACGGCGTAGAGCAGGGCGAAGATCCAGCCGATCGGCGAGGTCGGCAGCAACGTCACGTAGACCACCAACGCGGGCGCGACACCGAAGTTCACCGCGTCGGCAAGCGAGTCGATCTCGGCGCCCATCCGAGACTGGGCGTCCAGGGCGCGCGCGATACCGCCGTCGATACCGTCGAGCACCGCCGCGGCCCCGATCAGTGCGAGGGCGATGTGCGGGCGCCCATCCAGGGCGAACTTGATCGACGTCAGCCCCGCGCAGATGGCCAACACCGTGGTCGCACTGGGCAGGATGCGCATGGCGGCCGGGCGCCCGGGTTTGATCACGGCAGTTGCGCCAACACCGTCTCGCCGGCCACTGCGCGCTGGCCGGGGGACACCAACAAGGCGGCGCCCGCGGGCAGGTACGTGTCGAGCCGGGAGCCGAACCGGATCAGGCCGTAGGTGTCGCCGATGTTCAGCTTGTCGCCGGGGTGGACATCGCACACGATGCGGCGTGCCACCAGACCCGCGATCTGCACCGCCACCACTTCGGCGCCGTCAGGCGTGCGGATGACGATGCTGTTGCGCTCGTTGTCTTCGCTGGCGGCAGGCAAGTCGGCCGAGAGGAACTGCCCGGGCCGGTAATGCACCGCGATCACCTCGCCGGCGACCGGTGCGCGCTGCACGTGCGCGTCGAACACCGACAGGAAGATGCTGACCCGCGGCAACGGCTCGGCGGGCAGGCCGAGCTCGGCGGGCGGGACGGCGGTGTCGACCAGGCAGATCTGGCCGTCGGCCGGCGCGACGACCACACCGGGCCGGGTCGGCGGGACGCGGCGTGGGTGGCGGAAGAACGCGGCGTTGGCGCCCGCAGCGGCCAGACCTGCGGTGCGTACCCAGCGATGGCGCCGGCCAAGGGCGGCGACGGCCAGGCTGGCGCCGACGAACGGCAGGCCCGCTGGGTGCATCGGTGGCACGGTCGAGCGAACGAGATCCAGCAGATGCGTTGTTTCGGACGTGCGGGGGCGTCTGGCCATCGGCGACGAGTCTAACCGCGCCGGCCTACAACAGGTCCCATAGCTGGACCTGTTCCCCGGCGGCCATCTCGGTGACGTCGTCGGCGATCTCCAGCAGACAGTTGGCCGAGGCCAGCCAGCGCAGGTGGTGCGATGCCGGCGGTCCGTAGGTGGTCACCGTGCCTGCCGCAGCGTCGTACACCCCGCGGCGGAACTGGCGCTTGCCCTTCGGCGACGTCAGGCTGTCGGCCAGCACTGCGGTGCGCCGCGGCCGGTGCGGATGCGGCAGTCCCATCGCCGCGCGCAGGGCCGGCCGCACGAACACCTCGAACGACACCAGCGCGCTGACCGGGTTGCCCGGCAGCGTGATGATCGGGCAGCCGTTGATGAGCCCAGCGCCCTGCGGCATCCCCGGCTGCATGGCGACTTTCACGAACTCGACACCGGAGCCGCCGGGCCGGCGACCATCGGCAGAGCCCCCACCAAAGGCGTCCTTGACGACTTCGTAGGCCCCGGCGCTCACCCCGCCGGTCGTGATGATCAGATCGGCTTGCCCGGCGTAACCCTCGAGCACGGTGCTGAACTGCGCGACATCATCGCTGGAGGTCGGGGTGGCCACCACCTCGCCGCCGGCCTCGCGGACCGCGGCGGCCAGCATGATGGCGTTGGACTCGTAGATCTGGCCCGGCTGGAGTTCGGTGCCTGCCGACACCAACTCGGTACCGGTCGACATCACCAGCACGCGCTGCCGTGGTCGCACCGTCAGCGAACCCAGGCCCAGTGCGGCGGCCAAGCCCAGCGCCGCCGGGGTGACCACGTGGCCGGTCTGCAGCACCGTCGTCCCCGCGGTCACGTCCTCACCGGTGCGGCGGATGTGTTGACCGGCTTTGGGCGCCGAGCGGATCTCGACGATGTCGACCCCGCCGTCGGTGGCCTCGACCGGGACCACCGCCGTCGCGCCCGTTGGTAGCGGAGCCCCGGTCATGATTCGGTGCGCGGTACCCGCCGCCAGTGTGAGCTGGTCGATGCGTCCGGCCGGAATATCCTCGGCAACAGTCAGTTTCACCGGATTGGTATCGGCACCGGCGACGTCCTCGGCATGCACCGCGTAGCCGTCCATCGCGGAGTTGTCGAACACCGGCAGCGACAGCGGCGCCGTCACGTCGGCGGCCAGCGCCAGCCCCTCGGCATCGGCCAGTCCGACCGTCTGCGCCGCGCGCGCGGCGATCAGGTCGGCGACGACCCGCTGGTGTTCCTCGACGGTGCGCATCAGACCGGGAAGCTCACGCCAGTCAGTTCTTCGGACACCGTCCACAGCCGCTGCTGGACCTCGCGGTCGTGGGATTGCGAACTGGAATGCACGAGTTTGGGATTGCCGCGTTGCTCGCCGAAGCCGTCCGGGCCGAAGTACTGCCCGCCGCGCACATCGGGATCGGTCGCGGCGCGCAGTGTCGGCAGCGCGCCCATGGCCGCGCTCTGGAAGATCATCGGCCCGACGATGCGGTAGGCCGGGTGCAGGATCGTCGGGATGTTGCGGGCCAGCTCGGTATACGAACCACCGGGGTGGGCGGCCACCGCGATGGTGTCCTTCTTGGCCTGCTCGAGCCGGCGCTGCAGCTCGTAGGTGAACAGCAGATTGGCCAGTTTGGACTGGCCGTACGCGGCGATGCGGCTGTAGCGGCGCTCCCACTGCAGATCGTCGAAGTGAATGTCGGCCAGCAGCCGGTGGCCGAGGCTGCTGATCGTCACCACCCGTGAATCTGGCACCGGCAGCAGCGAGTCGAGCAGCAGTCCGGTGAAGGCGAAGTGGCCGAGATGGTTGGTGCCGAACTGCAGCTCGAAGCCGTCTTTGGTGGTCTCCTTCGGCGTCCACATGACGCCGGCGTTGTTGATCAGCAGGTCGATGCGCGGGTGCGCCGAACGCAACGCGTCGGCCGCGGCGCGCACCGAATCCAGTGACGTCAGGTCGAGCTGCGTGACGCTGACGTCGGCGCCCGGGCGGGCGGCGAGGATCTGGTCGCGCGCGGCGCCGCCCTTGTCGAGGTTGCGCACCGCCATCACGACGCGCGCGCCGCGGGCCGCGAGCACAGCTGCGGCCTCGTAGCCGATGCCGGAGTTGGCGCCAGTGATGACGACGACACGTCCGTCCTGCGCGGGGACGTCGGCGTGAGTCCAATTACTGCTGCTCATGGCACGACGATACGTCTGCCCAAGTTGCGTCCAACCGGTGGCCGTTTACTGTCGCGGTATGGCTATCGGTGGGGTGCTGTTCGACATCGATGGCGTCTTGGTGACCTCGTGGACGCCGATCCCCGGTGCGGCCGCGGCGCTCGCGGTGCTGGCCGAGCATCAGATCGCCCGTTCCTATCTGACCAACACCACGACCCGCACCCGTCAGCAGATTGCCGCGGCACTCTCGCAGGCCGGTATCGAGGTGCGGCCCGACGAGGTGATCACGGCGGCGGCGCTGACCGCCGATTACGTCCGGGCCAACTATCCCGACGCACGATGCTTCCTGGTCAACAACGGCGACATCACCGACGACATGCTTGGCATCGACATCGTCGACTCGCTGGCCTACGACGACGGTGTCGCCCCAGACATCCCCGACGTCATCCTGCTGGGCGGGGCCGGCCCCGAATACAGCCACCGCACGCTCAGCCGGGTCTACGAGTGGATGGCCCAGGGCGTGCCGGTCGTGGCGATGCACCGCAGCACCGCGTGGACCACCACCGAGGGCCTGCGCATCGACACCGGGATGTACCTGATCGGCATGGAGGAGACCTCCGGGCGCAAGGCCACCGCGGTCGGTAAGCCTGCGCCGGCGGGATTCCTGGCGTCGGCGGCCCGGCTCGGCGTCGACCCCGACGAGATGTACATGGTCGGTGACGACCTCAACAACGATGTGCTGGCCGCCCAGGTCGTCGGGATGACCGGTGTGCTGGTGCGCACCGGCAAGTTCCGCCAGGACACCTTGGACCGCTGGGCCACAGACGAATTCGCGATGCAGCCCAGCCACGTCATCGACTCGGTCGCCGACTTTCCGGAGTTGCTCGGGCTCTAGCGATGAGTTTCCGCGGCAGCGCGGGTCTACCTAGCCATGACTGAAATTCTGATTGTGGATGCCACCGTCGACGCCCCCGCCGCGGCGGTGTTCGGCGTATTGGCCGACCCGAGGACGCACAAGGACATCGACGGCACCGGCTGGGTACGCGAACCGTTGGACGGCGAGCAGCTCAGCGCCGTCGGGCAGGTCTTCCGGATGGCCATGTACCACGAGGGTCATCCCGACAAGGACTACGAGATGGCCAACCAGGTCGTCGCGCTGGAACCCGACCGCGTCATCGCCTGGGCGCCGGGTGGACTGGCCGAGGACGGCAGCCTCGAGCTGGGCGGCTGGACGTGGCGCTACGACCTCGAACCCGTCGGCGCCGAGCAGACCCGCGTCACCTTGACCTACGACTGGTCGAAGGTTCCGGCGGAGGTCAGGGAGAACATCCCGTTCCCGGCGTTCCCGGTCTCCCATCTGGACAATTCGCTTGCGAACCTGGCCAAGCTCGCCGTCGTGAGGGGATGAGCCTGCGGGCGGTCCCGATCCAGACCCTGGACGGTAACGAGAGGTTGCTACCCCGACTCGAGTAGCGAACTACTGGTGACAATCGCGCTGGCGTCGGTCAATGTGCCTGTGACATGGCTAATTGCTGCACATTGACCGCTCCGCCCCGGTCTCGGCCGACCAGGGGGTATCGAGTCGACGGCGATCCCCCGAACCCGCGACGAAAATTTGCTGCGCTTGCACCCCGCGGTCGTGTTCGTTGTGGTATTCATGCAGGCAATGTTGGTGCCGCGATGGGCCATGCGTTTCGCCTCCCGGGGGTAGAGGTCATGACCGATCCGCATTCGTTTCGTTCGATATTTGGGACCGGTAGCGGAGCTACGTCCATAACGTCGGCACCGGATCTCATCCGAGATATCACGGAACGGAAATGAAGGGCCTGCGGTGCCAATCCTGCTAACCGGCGAAGCGCCGGGCGACCAGATGCGAACGCTGGCAGGTGGGAAAGCGCGCAACCTCGCCGATCTCACGGCTGCCGGCTTCCCAGTGCCTCGCTGGGCAGTCCTTGGAACGGCGGCCTTCGAGGAAGCTGTCACGGCCGCCGGACTCAGCATCAGCGAGGCGCCGCTCACATTGGCCGAACGCCTCCGGGAGGCGGCCTTCGCCGAAGCGGCCCTGAGTGAATGCAGCCTGACCGCCGAGACTCGTGAGGCCATTGCGGCTGCATTGGACTATGTCGGCGCGGGAACCGTTGCCGTGCGCTCATCGGGCCGACAAGAAGACGGTGTCCGTGATTCGTTCGCAGGACTGTTCGACACCTTTCTCAACGTCGCAGGCCTCGATGCGACCGAGGACGCTGTACGGCGTTGCTGGGCCTCGGCGTTCTCGCAACGGGCGACGCAGTACCGCCACATGCGGGGGCTCGACTTTCGCGATGTCGCGCTGGCGGTCATCATCCAGCGGTCCCTGAAACCACTCAGTAGCGGCGTCATGTTCACCGCGGACCCGCTCACGGGGTCACCAGACCGGGTCGTCATCAACGGCGTGCTCGGCCTTGGCGAAGGTCTGGTCTCGGGGTCCGTCGATTCAGACTCCGTCACCATCGACAAGAACAGCGGCGCGACGGTCGAAGAGACCGTCACCACCAAAGAGCAGATGGTGGCCAGCGACGCCGGGAGTGGAATCCGCACAGTTGCCGTACCTCCTGCGCGACAACAGGAGTCGAGCATCAGCCCGTCGCTGCGCGCAACCCTGTTCGATCTGGGTACTCGGATGGAACAGCATTTCGGCGCTCCCCAGGACGTTGAATGGGCCTGTGACGAAACGTCCACGTGGATCTTGCAGTCTCGGCCGGTCACGACTCCCGATCGCGAAATTGCCGACACCGCCGAGCATTTAGGCGAGGAAGTCGCCCTCGACGAGCTCCGCATCTGGGACAACTCCAACATCATCGAGAACTTCGCCGGTGTCACGTCACCGCTGACATTCACCACCGCCCGCAGGCTGTACGGCGATGTGTACCGCGCCTACGCTCGTAGCCTGAAAGTGCCGCCCGCCCAGCTCGAACAAATGGAGTCGTGGCTGCCGGTGATGCTCGGCCAGTTCAACGGCCATGTCTATTACAACCTCGTGCACTGGTACCGCATGGTGGGTATCGCGCCGGGCTACCCGCTGAATCGACGTGTCTTGGAGGTTGCGCTCGGGGTCAGCGAGCCACTCGATCGCAAGACCGCAAAAGGGTTGCACCCCTTCGTATTCTCGAGCCCGATCCACAAGGTGATCTCTCGAGTTCGCACGACCATGACTTACGCTCGCAGCATCTGGACCATCGACGCGTTGGTTGCCGCCTTCGATGAATCCTTCGTCGAACTGATCGAACGCCACGGATTGATGGACGTCTCTGCGATGGACGGGCCGTCGGCATACCGGATGTTCCGCCAGATCCACGACGAGGTGGCCGATCTGTGGGGCCCGATGATGGTTCTCGACGCCATCTTGTTGACGTTGGTCGGATCTCTGGCCGTTCTGACGAAGGCGCTCTTGCGGGACGCACCCGAATGGGTTCAGTTCGCCATCGTCAATCCCGAGCCGGATGTGATATCCGTCGAACCGGCCAAAGCGTTGGTGGACATCGCCGCTTTCGCCCGTGAGCATCCCGACCTCGACGAGTTCATCGGCTCAGTCGAACCCGCCATCGCCTACGCCGCACTCGCCGAGCGCGCCGCCGGCACCGGATCGCCGATCTGGCAGGAACTGCACCGCAAGATCGATGCGTACATCGACAGGTTCGGGTATCGGTGTCTTGACGAACTCAAGCTCGAGGCGCCCGATCTGCGGCAGGATCCAGCGGGGATCTTTCATATGCTGCGGATGGCCTCTGCCGAACAGCGTGAGCAGACAGGGGATTCGGCCGAGGAGTACCTCGATACGCATCTAGGCGGCCGGCGCCGGCGAGTGTTCGACGCGTTGCGCAGGAAGATTCAGCGGGCGGCAACACATCGCGAACACCTTCGCTTCTGCCGTACTCAGGGGTTCGGCATCTTGAAATCGCTTGCCGCGGTGATGGGTCGGGACCTCGAGCAACGGGGAACGATCGGCAGTCGCACCGACATCTTCCAGCTTCGCATCGACGAGTTGTTCGATGTGTACGAAGGAGCGATGTCAGTGGCGGACGCGCAGGCCACGATTCGGCGCCGCAAACTCCTCCATGACAGTTACTCGCAACTTGCGGCACCGGCCCGCTTCACCACGATGGGATCGCGCTACTCGTCGCAGGAGATGACGGCGGCCGGCTGGCACGTGTCCGAGGATTCGGGACACGCGCCCGCCGGGACGGTACTCACCGGGACACCGTCCAGCCCGGGCGTGGTGACCGGCCGCGCAGTCGTGGTGGAGAAGCCGCAGGATTTCTCCAGCGGCATCCTCGTGGCCTACCGGACCGATCCGGGTTGGGTTGCGGCACTGCCGTTCGCATCGGCCCTACTCATCGAACGCGCATCACCGCTGACCCATGTGGCGATCATCGCCCGTGAACTGGGAGTGCCCACCGTCGTCCAGATCGACGGGCTGACCAGTGCGGTTCGCACCGGAATGACCATCAGCGTGGATGGCGCCAGAGGACGCGTCGTTGTGTTGGAAGAGCCGGCATCATGAGCGACGTCGACAGCATCCGCGGGTGGCTGATGGCGCCGCGGGACCACACCGGCATCTACCTCGCGAACGATGACGGCGGCTGGGACCTTGCGACCTACCGAACGCTGGCCGACAACGCCTTGCGCATCGCACGTCGGTTGATCGACGCGGGCGTGCGACCAGGTGACATCGTCAGCGTGCTGATGCCGACATCGGATCTGTGCCTGTCGACCATGTTCGCGGTATTGGCAGCGGGCGCAACACTTACCCCGATCGCACCACCACAGTTCCAGCATCCAGATCAGTACACCGCCCACCTTCACGGAATTCTCGGCGCGTCCGGTTGCAACGCCCTGGTGGTCTCGTCGGCATTTGCCGAGCTGGCACGCCGAGGCGCAGCGGATCTCGCGCGGGAACCGAAAATCATTGAACTGAGCCAGCTTCCGGAATGTGAGCCGCTCACCGAATTGGCGCCGCCAGCACCGGCTGTGCTGCTGCAGATGACGTCCGGGTCGACGAGCGCACCTCGCGGAGCGAGCATCAGCTGGCGCGGCTTGGCCACGAACATCAGCGTCATGGAAGACCTGTGCGGCATGGCCGATGGCCAGATTGGTGTCTCCTGGCTTCCGCTGTATCACGATATGGGGTTGATCGGGGTGGTCTTCCAGGCCATGACCCGTCAGCGAGACCTACAGCTGCTGCGTCCCGATCAGTTCATCCGTGATCCCCTCCGGTGGTTGCGGGCGGCCGCAATCTCGCAACACACCGCATCGCCATCGTTTGGCCTGGTCTACGCGAGTCGCAGGCTCAAGCCCGAAGACCTCGGTGACATCGACCTATCGGGGCTTCGCACACTGGTGGTCGGGGCAGAACCGATCAATCCTGACCATCTGTGGGCGTTCACCGAACTGACTGCGGCGAACGGATTTTCGCCTGCGGCATTCATGCCGTCCTACGGCCTCGCCGAGCACACCCTCTTCGCCGCCTCCCACCGGCTGGGCCAGCCGCACAGCATGGTCCGAGTGGACAGATCCGCCTTACAACACGGCAAGCCGATACGGGTGCTCGCACGTGCAGCAGACTGCGTGACGGACGAACCCGGTAACGACTGGGTGGTGTCCGTCGGTACTGCGGCGCCGGGTCACGACGTGTGGATCGCCGACGAGGCGGGTGCTCGAATGCCCGACGGGACACTGGGCGAGATCGTCTTGTCCGGTCCGTCGGTGGCGCTGGGCTATCACGGGGATGCGGGCAGCACCACCCGGTTCGTCGGCGACGAACTGCGCACCGGGGACGGCGGCTTCCTCCTCGACGGCCAGTTGCATGTGTTGGGTCGCATGGGGACAAGTCTGAAGATCAACGGGCGCAGCGTCTTTACCGAGGACCTCGACGTGACGACCGCAGCCGCCATGGGATTGGATCCGAGCCGCGTCGTCACCGTCGCGGTCAATGACACCAGCCAGGCGGGTGTGGCGGTGTTCATCGAACACGCGGTCATCGCGCCCGGCATGATCACCGCAGGCATCAGGGCATTGCAGGCGAACGTCGGTGAAGACGCCGAGCTGTGGTTGATCGGCGTTCCCCGCGGCGCACTTTCACGGACGTCGAGTGGTAAGCCGCGCCGGGCGCATATGTGGCAGCAGTGGCGGGCGGGCCGGCTTTCCGGCGCCGAACTGTTCAGCATAGGTGGGGCGCGACAAGACTCTCGGCAACTCGAACGGGTGCGCACACTTTTCGAAAAGGCCCGCGAACTGGCCGTGATTCCCGACGACGCGACAGTGCATTTCGAGGGCTCGCTCGCCGAAGGTTTCGGTAACGAGGGCTCGGACATCGATTTCCTGTTGTTGGTGCCTGGCGCCAGCGAGCAGGCAGTGATGCCGACGGTTCTCTTTGTGGACGGCCGCCGCGTCGAGGTTCGGGCCCAGTCGCACGAGCAGATACGCAAACGGCTGTTGCGGGTGAGACGAGCGATCGACAGCGGTTCGGTCACCGGTGTGACCGAGGACCTGCTCAACAGGGTGCAGCGCTTCCTTCGTGGCATCCCGCTGCACGTCGGGCCCGAATACGGGCAACTCCTCGACATCGTGTCGTACTCGGAGCTGACCGCCCTGATGAGTTCGTGGTGGCGGCGGCGGGCCAGCGGGTGCCTGCGCCAATCTGCGGCACTCGCACTCCTTGGTGACGACCAGGAGGCGGTGATGTGGGCACGGGAGGGCTTGGCGCAGAGCATGAAAGCCTTTCTCGCCGCGCGCGGTGAAGGCTATCTCGAGATCAAGTGGCTGCCCGAGCAGATCGCGAGACTGCGCCGGGACGCCGACCAGACTGTTGCGGCTCTGCTTGATGACTACCAGGCTCTCGACGCCGCCCGTACCCCGGCGGTGCCGTGCCGTGACGTCATCGAGCGAGCTCTGGCGTTGGTGGTGCGGTTGGGTGGGCCACGGGTGACGCTGGACCCGGTGAACGTCGTATTGAGGCGCGCCCCTGGTGTGACCACCTGGCGCATCGGCTCCGTCACGCATGTCGTGCGCGACAAGACCGATGTCTTCGTGCTGTCGGCTGACTGCGCGCAATCCTGGCGGCAGGTGATCTTCGGTGAGTCGATCGCGGACACCCAGGCTGCCCACCAACACATTCGGCTTTTCGTCGACCACGGCCTGGTCGGCTTGGCCTGGCGCGGAGGGGGACTCATCGCACCTGTCGCCGCGATGTGCACACCTGGCCGCCCGCTGACACCGCTGCCGTCCGATCAACGGCCGGTGGTGACCATCGACGGTGCTCACACCGACCGGGATATCGCTCGATTGCCGCTGGAGGCAAAGGCTTTCGCGGAATGTGCGGGGGCATTACTCCTGGCCAACATGGTGCTGGAGAACGCCCGCGAGGACTTCAACGGTGCGGTCAAGGACGGACAATGGCAGGTGGCGTCACTGTGCGGGCGGCGTATCGTCATCATGGCGGTCCGGATCTTGGCGAGCTCGTGGGGAGTCACACCGTTGCCCGCCGACCCCGCGTTGTTCCGCCGGCTTGACATGCTTGTGCCTGAGCATCCGCGACTGGCGGCGACCGCATGCCGGCTGATCGAGTTGTCGGTCAACGATCATGACGAAGCACGGTCAGCCCAACAGGAACTCGACGCATTGGTCGCCGCGGTTCGCGAGGTTACCCGCGGCGAGAAGTTTCCCTCCTCGTTCTCGTCCAGAGACGAGTGGCAGCGCACGATCCGGTATGGATACCAGTGGATACGGATGGGCGGGTACCTGAATGCCTTCGTCGAACTCGACGAAATCCGGGATCTGCTTGCCAGCGGTGGAGCTCAACCGTCCGCGCGGCCAGCGCGATGACCGACATCAGTGAAGACGTTCTGGTGCTGGTCGCGGCAATGGCTCCCGACACCGCCGGCGAGCCCGATCTGAGTAGCGCGCTGGTCGGCGACCTCGGATACACATCGCTGCGGCTACTCGAATTGTCGATTGCAGTCGAGCGCGCGTTTGGGCTACCGCAGCTGAATCCAGAAGTGCTCATCGGTGTTTCGACGGTGGGCGATCTGGTCGATCTGGTTCGAGCTCAGAAGGAACGGCCATGAACACGGGCAATGCCGTCCTGGTCACGGGTGGCGCCGGACATGTCGGTGGTGAGGTCATCCGCCGACTGGCCAGGCGGGGGCACGACGTCATCGCGCTGGCACACGACCGGCCCGCTGCCGCCCCGCGGGTGTTGCGAGGTGACGTTCGGCGGGAAAATCTCGGGCTCGATCAGCAGAGCCTGTCGGGGCTCACGGGCGACGTCGGCTTGGTGGTGCATTGCGCCGCGGTCACCGACTTCGGGCTGCCGCAGCACAGCTATACCGAGCTCAATGTCGACGGGACCGCCAACGCGTTGGCGTTGGCGCGTCGTCTCGATGCCGGCTTCGTGTACCTGAGCACAACCTACGTATGCGGCGACACCGAAGGGGTTTTCCGGGAAAGTCAGCTCGACATCGGCCAACGGTTCAGCAACGACTACGAACACAGCAAGTATCGGGCCGAGCAGCTCGTCGCCGCGTCGGGACTGCGATCGGTGATCGTCCGCCCGGGCATCGTGACCGGCGAATATCGGACCGGCAATACCTCCGTCTACAAGCACATTTACCAACTGCTCAAGGTCGTCGTCGAAGGCAAGTTGCGGACGCTGCCCGGGAACTATGCGGCGACCCTGGGACTGGTCCCGATCGGTCACGTCGCCGACGTCGTCGTTGCCTCCATCGAGAACTTCGCCGACAACGTCGGCCGCACCTTCCATGCGGTCGGCTCCAATTCGCTCTCACTGCAAGTGGTTTCCGACGTCCTTGCCGAGTACCCGAGCTTCCACATCCCGGCGTTCGTGCCTCCCAGCACCTTCAGCGAAGATGACCTCGACGACATCGAGCGACGCTACTTTCAGAAAGTCGGTGCCCTCTATACCAGCTATCTGCGGCGGCGAGTGGAATTCGACAGCGCCAACACCCGCGAGCGGCTCGGCGTCACACCGCCGGCGATCGGCCCGGGGTACTTTCGGCGCCTGCTCGATTCCTGCTTGCGCACCGGATATTTAGGTCGCCCGGAGCCGTCGGTTGACGAGGTTCTTGCCCGTTTGCAAGCGAAGAGGAGCTTGGCATGAGCCGCGCAGCCAGCGCCGAATCGATACCGGTGCATCGAGCCAGCAGGTACGACGAGGACACCTACTTCATCGAGACGTGCGATGCATTGGCCGCGCTCGACATCGATCGTGATGCGTTTGCGCATGACCACGGGGTACTGCTTCTCAAACCGGATGCGGCAGTGACCGGAGCGATGGGCGCTGCCATCGCCTGGCTTCTCGAACATCGCTACCGCATCGTTGCGGCATGTGCGGTGCAACTGACTCCGTTGCACATCCGGGCTCTCTGGTACTTCAACTGGCACCACGCCACTCCCGAACGTCGCCGGCTCGCCGATCGGCTTGCGTCGTTGTCGCCGTCGGTTGTACTGGTCGTCAGCCATCCCGACCGCGAGCAACCGGTATCGGTTCGGTTGACAGCCGACAAGGGGCCAGCAGACCCGGCACAGCGAAAGCCGGACCATCTGCGGCACGCGCTGGCGGCCGGAACGTATCTGCTCAACAAGGTGCACACTCCCGACGATCCCGACGATGTGTTGCGGGAGCTGAGCATCTACTTTCCCGAGTCGCAGCTCGGTGCCGTGATTTCTGCGTCTGCCGGTGGCGTCGACGCTTCGGCAGACGCCGTTCGAATCGTCGAGGGCATCGAGTCTAGCCTGGAGTGTAAGAGCACTGACCTTGCCGCCGCGCAAGACGCGGTCTGGACTGACCTGGGTGGCTTCGTTACCGGGGCGAGACCGCGAAGCGGCGCGGAATGGCTGGCGGCATTGGCCGACGCGGAGAGGCGAGACATCTCGATCGATCCGTGGATTCACATCGTGATCGAATCGGCTTATCTGCCGATGCACCGAGGCAGAAGGTGATGGGAATATGAACGGGGAGAACTATTCTCAGACGATTCCGCGGGAGTTGGTGCACAAACAGGCGGTTGGCGAAGTGCTTGTCACCTCGGTGAGCGGCCAGGCCGACGGATGGTTGGTGCATGCCCAGCTACCTCGGCTGCACAGCTTTCACACCGACGGGTTGGGGCGTCAGGGCGAGTACCACGACCCGCTTTTGGTCATGGAGGCATTTCGCCAAGGGTGCATCGCCGCCAGCCATCTCTTCTACGACGTGCCACTCGACGCCCGACACACCGTGCGCTACTACGAGCTCTCCGTGGTCGATTTCGCCCAGCTCGAGCGCGGGTCGTCGACATTGGATCTTGAACTGAACATCGTTGTGCAGAGGGAACTTCGCCGTGAAGGGCGCGACGCGGTACATGGCCTGGAAGTCCAGGCCGTAGCGTCCCACGACGGCACGAAGGCGATGGAACTGTCCGGGGCGTTCGGATGGATGTCGCTGGCGAAATGGCAGTCGTTCCGCGCCGGGGCGGCGTGGGAACCCGGGCCGCAACCAGCTCCGCCCGATCCCCGGTCCGTCGGGCGGACACGGATGCAGAACGTTGTGATCGGCGAACCGGTCCAGTCTCCCGAAAATGCTTCGGCCAGTGCGCCACTCATCGTGGACATCAGTCACCCCACGATTTTCGACCATCCTCTGGACCATCTGCCCGGCGGACTCATCATCGAGGCAACCCGTCAGCTGTCACTGGCCATCGCCGATACGCGGGCCTCGAGTCTCGTCGGCCCCTCCTGGCTGAGAATTGACTTCCACTCCTTCACCGAGATGGACAGTGTGAGCACCGTCGCGATGGCCCAGGGCGTTGACGACCCGCTCACGTTCCGGGGTGACGTGACACAGTCCGGTCAGACCAGAGCCACTGTCGAACTGGCATTCATGGAATGACGGTTTCGCGGCGGACAGGTGGGATCGGCGCATTCATCGTCGAACGATGCCTGCCGGTCTATCCGATCTATCTGGCGCTGTGGGTCGTCGCGGTCGAGAGCCTGATCGTCGTCATCGGACATTCATCCGGTCCGTGGCGGCCGTCCTGGGATACCGCGCTGAAGATATTGGCGCTGAGCGCGACTGGTGTCTTCCTGCGGATGGTCGATGACCAGAAGGATCTCGATTACGACACGGTGCACAACCCAGAGCGGCCACTGGTGCAAGGTCGAATCAGCGCCCACGAACTGCGGGTCGCCATGGTGCCGACCGCCGCGGTGGCCCTGGCGCTGGGGGCGACGGTTTCGGTCTGGACCGCTGTGCTGGTGGCGCTCGTCCTGGCGTACAGCCTTGTCCTCTGGTGGCTGGAGTCCCGTATTTACGTGGTGCGGGACAACCCGATCGTCAACCTTGTCGCGGCCTGCCCCGCACAGTTCCTGGCAACAGCTTTCGCGATGACCGGCCAGCCGGGTACCGGCGATGCATCCTGGGCGCGGCTGGTGGCCGTGCCGCTGGTGTTCACAGCCGCGTTCCTGCATGTGGAGTTGGCGCGAAAAACCACGCGAGCGGCGGACGCCGACGATCAGCGCTCGTATTCGCGAGTCGTCGGCGCTACCGCGAGCGGGGTGGTGGCTTGTCTTTTCGGTTTGTTCGCAGTGCTTGTGGAATTGCTGATCACCATGCCGTGGCGCTGGGCGGGGGACTGGTCGGCGATCGCCTGGCTGCCCCTTGCGGCCGCAGCGTTGCCGGGTATCTCGGCGTGGACCTTTTTCGTCAGGCGGGCCAACGATCATCCTCGCGGCCTGCCAACAGCTTTCGTCATCGTTTTCTATCTCTGCATCGTCGGACAAGGTCTCGTTCATAGCTAGAAAGGCACACCTGTGCGAATCCTCATCCCCATCGTCGGCAGCCGCGGTGACGTTCAGCCCATGGTGGCCGCGGGCTTGGAGCTGCAGCGGCGTGGACACACCGTGCTCGTCGGCGCACCACCGAATTTCGTCGATTTCGTCGCGAATACCGGCCTGGCCGTTCGCCAATTCGGCCCGGACGTGAACGCACTCTATTCGTCACCGGAGGGCCAGCGGGTATTGGCTGCCGGCAACTCGGCGAAGATGCTTGCGATGGTGTCCAGGCAGATGCGGGAATACGCCGACCAGATGGACGACGAGTTGATCGACATCGCCAGTGGCACGGAGATGATCGTGTCCATCACCTTCAGCGAAGACCGCTCGGTGTCGCTGGCCGAGGCACTCGATGTCCCGATGGTGACATTGCAGACCTATCCGTCCAGCAAGAACAGCTGCTACGCCCCGCCGAGTTCATTGCCTCATCACTGGCCCACGCCTCGCTTCGTCAATCGAGGTCTCTGGACGGTGGCCGACAAGCTGCGCACATTGCTCTTCCGCAAGTACATCAACAATCTGCGCGCGAAGCTCGATCTACCGCCTACCAAGGCCAGCACCGAGGCTGCCTTGATCAAACGTGGTGTGCCCGAGGTACAGATCTACGACCCGGCACTGGTGCCCGGCCTGGCCGAAGAGTGGGGTGCGGCGCGGCCCTTCGCCGGTTTTCTGTGGTTTCCGAGGTCGGCGCGGGAGGCGATCGGCGAGCTCGCCGTTCAACATGCCGAGGTGCTGCAGTGGATCGCCGACGGAGAACCGCCGATATTCTTCGGGTTCGGCAGTATGCCGATCCTGGATTTCGGCTCGGTGATCGGCCTGATCGAGCAGATCTGCGAGCGCAGAGGTCAGCGGGCTCTGGTCGGTGTCGATGGCGCCCATGTGGATATGCAGGCCCTCAAAACCGGACCCAATGTCAAGGTTGTCGACAATATGGCTCACGATCTGATCTTCCCGCACTGCCGGGCGGCGGTTCACCACGGCGGAGTTGGCACTCTGTTCGAAAGTGCCCGTGCCGGTGTGCCGACCCTGGTCTGCTCGGTATCCATGGATCAGCCGTTCTGGGGCCATCAGGTCGAGCAACTCGGCATCGGTGCACACATTCCCTTTCCCAAACTTCGGGCCGATACGCTCAGCCGCGGGATCGACATCGTGCTGGACGATCAAACGCGTTCTCGCGCTGAGGCTCTGGCCGTCACAATTCGGGAGCGGGGTGACGGTGTGCCTCGTGTCTGCGACATCGTCGAGAAGGTCGCGGCGGGCTAGGGGCGCTGCCGCGGCGTCAGCACCACCGGCAACGACCTCGGTGACAGCACGAAGTCCTTGCCTTGCGGCTTGATCGTGAATCCAGCCGGTAGCTCCGGTTGCCAGCGCGAGAACAGTGCCGCGGCCTGCAATGTGATGGACAGCAGCGCGAATTGGCTTCCCGGGCAATGTCGTTGGCCCACTCCGAACGGCATCATGGCGTCGTGTTCGGCGGGCCCGGATTCCCACCGGTCGGGCTCGAACACCAACGGGTTCGGAAAGTACTGCTCCTGGAGGTGCACCATCAGCGGGCTGAACAAAATGTTCGTTCCGTCCGGAAATTCCGCTGAGCCGATGCGTGCTGGACCATCGGTGGTGAGCACGCTGATCCACGGCGCCCACAGTCGCAATGTCTCGGTGATTGCGTTGCGCAGGTATGGCAGTGCCGGCGCCTGCGCCGCCTCGATGGGTCTGTCGCCAACAACGGAATCGAGCTCTGCGTAGATCCGCGAAGCGATTTCGGGTTCGCGGACCACTTCGTAGATGAGCCAGGAGAAGATCGACGACTGTGAGCCGATACCCGCCGCGAGCGCCAGGAGCAGCTCGTCGATCAGGTTGTCGTCAGACAACGACGTTCCGGTCTCGTCATCGACATGGTGCAGAAGTGCCGACAGCATGTCGCCCTGGTCCGGGTCGTCGCGTCGGTGCTCGATCAGCGATCTCATGGCCGCGCGTACTTGTCGGGACTGCGCGACAAATCGACGGTCGGCCAGCACCCGTAGCTGTCGAACTGTCTTGGGCAGGGCTCCGCGAACGATGACTTCACTGAGCAGCCAGGGCGTCCGGTCGCGAATGACGCCGATCTCATCGGCGTCGGAATCCGCTCGAAACAACGTTGCCAGCATGGTGCGCATGACCAGCTGATGCACCGAGGGCCGAAGATCTCCGTGAACACCGCTGTCAAGTGAGGCGGCCCAGTCCTCGGCGATCGCGGCGACGGTGTGCCCGTACTCGGCGAGTCGACCTTGTCGAAAGACGGGAGCAATCAGCCTGCGCCGCAAGTCGTGTTCGGCGCCGCTGAGCACATTCGTGGCGCCGTTGACCAGTTCGTGGATGGCTTCCCGCATCGGTTCGCGGTGGAAGGCGCCAGCCCGGCCGAGACTCACATCCCTGATGAGTTCCGGCGTCGTGAGCATGTAGGAGGCGCGCGGACCTAGGTACACGCGGACGATCGGGCCGAGTGCAGGCGCGTCGAGCAAGAGCTGCCTGGGATCGCCGGTCACCAGGTGCGCATGGCCGACGAACGGCAATCGTCCAGGCGCGGTGGGGATTTGAGACCTGCTGGAGGGCAACTCAGTCAGCTCTCCCATGACGTGAGCGTATCGGGTCTGTGACCGCGATGGGTCAGGTCGACGACGTCAGGCCGCGGACGGCCTCGATGCGCGCCTTGAGCTGGTCGGTGGTGGCCGCTGCCACCGGCGGGCCGCCGCAGACCCGGCGCAGTTCGTTGTGGATCTGTCCGTGTGTCTTGCCGGTGCGGTGGTGCGCCAGCGACACCAGGGCGTTGAGCTCACGGCGCAGATCCCGCAGCTGGCCGTGGGTGGTCAGTCGCGGCACCTCGCCGCTGGCCGTGCGCTTTTCGATCTGCTCTTCTTGCCTGCGCCGCAACAGATCTCGCATCGATGCGGCATCGAGCAGGCCGGGGATGCCGAGATAGTCCGCCTCCTCGTCACTGCCCGCGGGCGTCGCCGTCCCGAACGACGACCCGTCGAAGATCACCTGGTCGAGTTCGGCGTCGGCGCCGAGGTATTCGATCTTGTTCTCGCCGTCGTCGGGCTCGTCGCGGTTCTGCTTGGCCAGCTCGGCCTCGAGGGGATCGTCCTCGAGGTTCTCCCGGTGCGGCTTGCCGAGCACGTGGTTGCGCTGGGCTTCCATCTCGCTGGCCAGCAGCAGCAGGTTGGGCACGGACGGCAAGAAGATGCAGGCGGTTTCGCCGGGCCTACGGGACCGCACGAACCGGCCGATCGCCTGGGCGAAGAACAGCGGGGTCGAGGCACTGGTGGCGTACACGCCCACTGCAAGGCGCGGCACGTCGACGCCTTCGGACACCATGCGCACGGCGACCAGCCAGCGCGACGTACTCGCCGAGAACTGCGAGATGCGATCCGAGGCGCCCTTGTCGTCGGAGAGCACGACCGTCGGCGCCTCACCGGTGATCTTGACCAGCAGGTCGGCATAGGCGCGGGCGGCGGTCTGGTCGGAGGCGATGATCATGCCGCCGGCGTCGGGCACGTGTTCGCGAAGCCCGCGCAGCCGGGTATCGGCGGCGGCGATCACCGCGGGCATCCATTCGCCGGCCGGGTTGAGCGCGGTCTTCCACGCCCGCGCGGTCTGCTCGGCGGTCAGGGGTTCGCCGAGGCGTGCCGCGTGCTCCTCGCCGGCACTGTCGCGCCAACGGGCTTCGCCCGAATAGGCCATGAACATCACCGGGCGCACGACGCCGTCGGCCAGCGCGTCGGAATAGCCGTAGGTGTGGTCGGCCTGCGAGCGGGCGAAGCCGTCGGGGCCGGTCTCGTACGTGATGAACGGGATCGCGCTGTCGTCGCTGCGGAAGGGTGTGCCGGTCAGTGACAGCCGCCGGGTCGCGTCGTCGAACGCCTCCCGGATGGCGTCGCCCCACGTCTTGGCGTCACCGCCGTGGTGGATCTCGTCGAACACGACGAGGGTCTTGCGGTTCTCGGTGCGCACCCGGTGCCGGGTCGGGTGGCTGGCGACCTGGGCGTAGGTGACGACGACGCCGTGGTACTCCGCGGAGGTCTGCGAGTTGGAGTTGGAGAACTTGGGATCCAGGGAGATGCCCTGCCGGGCGGCTGCCTGTGCCCACTGGACCTTGAGGTGTTCAGTCGGGACGACGATCGTGACGGCCTCGACGATGCCCTCGGCGAGAAGTTCGGCGACGATCCGCAGAGCAAAGGTTGTCTTACCGGCGCCGGGGGTCGCGACGGCCAGGAAATCACGCGGCTTAGCGGTCAGATACTTGACCAACGCCCGTCGCTGCCAGCCCCGTAATGCCTGGGTGCTGGGCGCATCAACTGCCCGCACCCCTGGGACTCCTCTCCGGTCGAGAAGAACCTTAGCGCAACGGATTACGGATACGCATCTTTGATGTCGGGCGGTTCGGGGAAGAAATTGTCATTGCGGTCGAAGAACTCCCGGCGCTCGTCGTCGGACAGCTCGTGCAGCCGTGGCAGGCCCTCGAAATAGAACTCCCGCGGGGCCCCAGGAGTGAACAGCATCAGTAGCGACGCCGGCTCGTCGGACACATTGCCGAAGCCGTGCAGGCCCCCCGGTGGGACGTAGAGGTAGTCGCCTTGCTCGCCGACGGTCCAGTCCTGGCCATCGTAGAGGCGAACCTGACCCGAGAGGACGAAGAACGATTCCGACATGGCCTTGTGGAAATGTGGTCCAGGCCCACCGGCCTGCGGACCGAGGTCGACGCGGTACAGGCCGAAGTCCCCGCCGGTGGATTGTTCGGTGGCCAGGTAGGTGTACTTGACCCGCCACGACTCGAAGTCGGCCGGAGTGTCAGCCTTGCGCAGGGTGGCGCTGACTTCGCCGTCGCCGTCGTAGCGCGACGGGGGATAGGGCGGCACATGAAGTGACATCGCCCCCAGTCTGCCCGTCAGCCGAGCGGAAACACCACACCCGTCAGCGCTTCGGACACCGCCCACAGTCGTTTCTGCACGGCGACGTCGTGGGACTTGGCGTTGGACGAAACGAGTTTCGGATAACCGCGTAACTGGAGCAACCCGCTGGGCCCGTAGTACTGGCCGCCGCGAACGGTGGGGTCGGCCGCGGCGCGCAGCGTGGGGAGCGCTCCCATTTCGGCGCTCTGCTCGAGCAGCGGCGCAATCCGCTGGACGGCCCCGGGGGCGTAGCGCCCGAGCTCGGAGCTGGACGCGCCGGGATGGGCCGCGACCGCGATGGTGTCCGTCGCGGCCAGCCGGCTCTGCAATTCGTAGGTGAAGAGAAGGTTGGCCAACTTGGACTGGCCATATGCGCCAATGCGGCTGTAGCTGCGCTCGGACTGCAGATCGTCGAACCGGATGCCGCCGAATCGGTGGCCGTTGCTGCTCACGGTCACGACCCGCGAGCCTGGCGCCGCGAGCAGGCGGTCGAGCAGCAGCCCGGTCAGCGCGAAGTGACCGAGGTGGTTGGTGCCGAACTGGAGCTCGAAGCCGTCCTTGGTGGTCTGCTTCGGGGTCATCATGACGCCGGCGTTGTTGATGAGCAGGTCGATCTGGTCGTGGCCGGCGCGCAGTTGGTCGGCGGCCGCCCGGACGGACTCCAGCGAGGTGAGGTCGAGTTCCTGCACGGTGACGTCGGCGCCGGGGTAGCGCCGGCCGATCAGGTCGGCGGCGGCCTTGCCCTTGTCGAGGTTGCGAACGGCGAGGACGACGCGGGCGCCCTTGGCGACAAGCGCGCGGGCCGTTTCGTAGCCGAGTCCGGTGTTGGCGCCGGTGATCACGGCGGTGCGGCCGGTCTGGTCCGGAATGTCGACGGCAGTCCAGGGGGCCATACAGTTCTCCTCGTTTACGATGGATAAACGGAGCGCGCGCCCCGGTTTCTTCGACTATACGGAACGTGCGCCCCGCTTTGTCAACGCGTGAGAGGTGTGAGGTGGGTCTGAGCTGCAAGCCGCTGCGGGCCGATGCCGCGCGCAACCGTGCTCGGGTGCTGCAAGTCGCCTACGACGTGTTCGCCGAGCAGGGGCTGGCGGTGCCGATCGACGAGATCGCCCGGCGGGCCGGCGTCGGCGCGGGCACCGTCTACCGTCATTTCCCGACCAAGGAAGCGCTGTTCGAGGCCGTCATCGGCGAGCGGGTGCGCCTTGTGGTCGCGAGGGGACGGGAACTGCTGGCCGCCGATCCGTCCACCGCATTGTTCGAATTCCTCCGCGAGATGGTGCGCGCGAGTGCGGCCGACCACGGGATGGTCGAGGCGCTGGCCAGCTACGGCATCGACCTCGATTCAGCGGCACCGGGCGCCGAGGCGGAATTCCTCGGGGTGCTGGGCGAGATGCTGGAGTCGGCGCAGCGGGCCGGTGCCGCACGGGCCGACGTCGGCCTCGCCGAACTCAAGGCGCTGATGGTTGTCTGCAAGAGCGGCCAGGAATACGGCGATGACGTCGCCGACCGGATCACGAACGTCATCGTGGCCGGGTTACGCGCCGGGTGAACGGCTGATTCATCTTCTTGCACTCGCCTAGGTCGAGTGCTAAGAATGTGGTTGGCACTCCCGACCGGTGAGTGCTAGGTCGGGATGGTGAGACCGAAGCAGAACACAGCTGCGGTCGTCCGTCGCGGGCACTGTGTCCGACCCAAGAACGTGTAACCCCCAACCGGAGGATTCACTTCGCAATGTCCAAGATCATTGCTTACGACGAAGAGGCACGCCGTGGCCTCGAGCGGGGCCTCAACGCCCTCGCCGATGCGGTAAAGGTGACGCTGGGCCCCAAGGGTCGCAACGTCGTCCTGGAGAAGAAGTGGGGCGCTCCCACGATCACCAACGATGGTGTGTCCATCGCCAAGGAGATCGAGCTGGAGGACCCGTACGAGAAGATCGGCGCTGAGCTGGTCAAGGAAGTCGCCAAGAAGACTGACGACGTCGCGGGTGACGGCACCACCACCGCCACCGTTCTGGCTCAGGCCCTGGTTCGCGAAGGCCTGCGCAACGTGGCCGCCGGCGCTAACCCGCTCGGCCTGAAGCGCGGCATCGAGAAGGCCGTCGAGAAGATCACCGAGACGCTCCTCAAGAGCGCCAAAGAGGTCGAGACCAAGGAGCAGATCGCTGCTACCGCGGGTATCTCGGCTGGTGACCAGACCATCGGTGACTTGATCGCCGAGGCCATGGACAAGGTCGGCAACGAGGGTGTCATCACCGTCGAGGAGTCCAACACCTTCGGCCTGCAGCTGGAGCTCACCGAGGGTATGCGCTTCGACAAGGGCTACATCTCGGGCTACTTCGTCACCGACGCCGAGCGTCAGGAAGCGATCCTCGAGGATCCGTACATCCTGCTGGTGTCGTCGAAGGTTTCGACGGTCAAGGACCTGCTTCCCCTGCTGGAGAAGGTCATTCAGTCGGGCAAGCCGCTGCTGATCATCGCCGAGGACGTCGAGGGCGAAGCCCTGTCCACCCTGGTGGTCAACAAGATCCGTGGCACCTTCAAGTCCGTCGCCGTCAAGGCACCGGGCTTCGGTGACCGCCGCAAGGCCATGCTGCAGGACATCGCGATCCTGACCGGTGGCCAGGTTGTCAGCGAGGAGGTCGGCCTCTCGCTCGAGACCGCTGACATCTCCCTGCTGGGCCAGGCTCGCAAGATCGTCGTCACCAAGGACGAGACCACCGTCATCGAGGGCGCCGGCGATGCCGACGCGATCCAGGGCCGCGTGGCCCAGATCCGTGCCGAGATCGAGAACAGTGACTCCGACTACGACCGCGAGAAGCTGCAGGAGCGCCTGGCCAAGCTGGCCGGCGGTGTTGCGGTGATCAAGGCTGGAGCTGCCACTGAGGTGGAGCTCAAGGAGCGCAAGCACCGCATCGAAGATGCCGTGCGCAACGCCAAGGCTGCTGTCGAAGAGGGCATCGTCGCCGGTGGTGGCGTGGCTCTGCTGCAGTCGGCTCCGGCTCTCGACGAGCTCTCGCTCACGGGTGACGAGGCCACTGGTGCCAACATCGTGCGTGTCGCGCTGTCGGCTCCGCTGAAGCAGATCGCCTTCAACGCGGGCCTCGAGCCCGGCGTTGTCGCCGAGAAGGTCACCAACTCGCCCTCCGGAACCGGCCTCAACGCCGCGTCCGGTGTGTACGAGGACCTGCTCAAGGCCGGCGTTGCCGACCCGGTGAAGGTCACCCGCTCGGCGCTGCAGAACGCGGCGTCCATCGCGGCACTGTTCCTCACCACCGAGGCCGTCGTTGCCGACAAGCCGGAGAAGGCCGCCGCACCTGCGGGCGACCCGACCGGTGGCATGGGCGGTATGGACTTCTAGCAAGTCAACGAAAACGCCCGGTCCCCCTTGCGGGGGGCCGGGCTTTTTCGTTATCCCCACTGTGGGCCTCATGCACAGGTTTCGCCGAAAACTCGTGCACGACACCCACAGTCGCGGTGTGCGCGCTCATTGTGGCGGCGTGGAACCATTCGTCGGAAGTGCGGCTGTGCGGCGCGGCGACATCAGCCGGAGAGCACTTGCCCGGCACCACAGAGCGATCTACAAAGACGTTTACCTGCCCCGCGACGTCGAATTGACTGCGCTCCTGCGCGCGAGGGCGGCGTGGCTGGCGACCGGCGCGACGTTGTGCGGAGTGTCGGCCGCCGCGGCGTTCGGCACCAAGTGGCTCGATGCGTCGGCTCCGGCGGAGATACTTCGCGCCGACCGGCACACACCGCCCGGAATAGTCGTCCATTCGTGGGACCTCGCACCCGACGAGACCTGCTTGGCCGGGAGTATGACCGTGACGACCGCGGCTCGAACCGCCTTCGACATCGGTCGTTACAACCCACCGGCGCGAGCCATTCCAATCTTGGATGCGCTGCTCAACGCCACCGGTATCAAACCCGCTGCCGTGCAAGCTCTAGCGAACCGGTACCCGGGTGCGCGCGGAGTTGCACGACTGCGCTCGGTACTTGAGCTGGTTGACGGTGGCGCGGAGTCGCCCCAAGAGACCAGGCTGAGGCTGCTGATCGTCGGCGCCGGGCTGCCGCCGCCGGAAACGCAGATCGGATTTCGTGACCTCCGCATTCGCGTCGACATGGGCTGGCGGGAGTGGAAGGTCGCCGTCGAATATGACGGCGTTCAGCATTGGACGGATCGCAAGCAGCGAACCTGGGACATCGAGCGGATTGAGCAATTGGAGGCCGCCGGCTGGGTCGTCGTCCGCGTCAGCGCGGAGATGATGTCGCGGCCAAAGGTCATCGTTGAACGAATTACAGCCAAACTGCGGGCGGCAGGTTGTCCCGTTTAGTGTCGAGTGTGGGCCTCCTGCACGGCTTTTCGCCATTTTGCGAGCATAAGGCCCACAGTCGGCGACTAGAGCGGGACGCAGTCGTCGCCGCAGCCGGACGCTGTCGGGACGCCGGTCACGGCCGGCCGGTGCAGCACGGCGCGCTGGGGGATCACCCGCAGCGAGTCGTCGGTGAGTTCGCCGCGGCCGTCGACGATCAGGCTGTAGCCGCCAGGTTCGGCCGGCGGCCACAACAGCGTTGCGTCGGGGTGGCTGCAGATATTGCGGCGCGTGCTGTTGCCGACTGTGCCCACATCGAGGACGCCGTCATTGAGCTGGGTATCCACGGCTACGGTGTGCGCACGGTGGTCGTCGCTCACGGTGATCAAGTAGCCGATCGGGTAGTCGGCCAGCGTGCCTGCGAGCTGATCGAGATCGACCTTGATGCTCATTGGCTGAATCTTATTGCGCGTGGTCGGCGGAAAGCTTGGGAATAGCGCCGTCGAGCGCATAGGTTGTCGACGACATGTCGCTGCCTACGCCATCACCCACATCCACCGCCGTTGTCACCGGGGCTTCCTCGGGAATCGGCGCCGACCTCGCACGTGAACTCGCGGCGCGCGGCCACGGCGTCACGCTGGTCGCCCGTCGCGAGGACAAACTGCGCGAGCTCGCCGCCGAACTCGAATCCCAAGTCCGGGTCGAGGTCATCGCCTGCGACGTCGCCGACCCCGACGCCCGAGCCGCCCTGTTCGACGAGGTGGAAAGGCGCGGCCTGACCGTCGACATCCTGGTCAACAACGCCGGCATCGGCGTAGTGGGCTCGGTGGCCGCAGCACCGGTGGCCGACGAGATCGCCCAGGTTCGGGTCAATGTCGAGGCCGTCATCGACCTCACGTCGCGGGCCGTCCAGCAGATGGTGCCGCGCGGTCGCGGGGCGATCCTCAACGTCGGATCGACGGCGGCCTTCCAGCCCTTCCCCGGCCAGGCCGGCTACGCGGCCACCAAGGCCTTCGTCCGCACGTTCACCGCGGGACTGCGCGCCGAACTCGCCGGCACCGGCGTCACCGCAGCGGTGCTGCACCCCGGGCCGGTCCGCACCGAATTCCTCAGCGCGGCTGGGATGGACGAACGCGAATTCGCCGACGCCTTCCCGAAGTTCTTGTGGATGCCGTCACGCACGGTCGCCAAGATCGGCATCGATGCACTCGACTCGGACGCGGGCGATGTGATTGCCGGCATCCAGAACGTGATCAGCACCAGACTCTTTCAGCTGCTGCCGAACAAGGTTCTGCTGCCGCTGTTGGCCCGTCAGCACCCGGCCCTCAAGCGGGACAAGTCACAACGCTGAGCCCGGCCACGGCCGCATCCAGCCCTCGACCGGCAGGTCCAGGCCGTTGCACAGCGTGCACACCGTCCGATACCAGCCGACGGCGATCAGTAGTTCCATCCGCTGCTCGTCGTCAAAGTTCTCGCCGAGCGCGCCCCAGGTTTGGGTCGACCAGGAGCCGGTGCGCTCCAATTCGTCGATCGCCACGATGAGCGTGCGCTCGTCGGCGCTCCACCGTGGATCGGTGGCATCCCCGACGGCCAGCGCGTCAGCCTCATCGCCGGACACCCCGGCGATCGGTCCCCAGAATGCGGCCTGCCCGCCCCATTCGTAGGCGCAGCGCACCAGCCCGCAGATCCGCAGGATCGCGATCGTGCGAGTGCGCGGTGGCAGCCGGGTGTCGACGTAGAGCGATTCGCCCATCTTGCGCAGCTTGCGTGCCATGTCGGGATGGCGTTGCAGACACCGCACCAGCAGCAGCGGCTCATAGGTGCGGTCGGGGTGACCCCAGCTGCCGATGTCGGTGGCGTCTTCGGGGCTCCACGGCGGGGCCAGCGGCGCGACCCGGCTCACATCGAATCCCGGGTTGCTGCGCTCCTGCCCTCCGGATGGACAGGCGCCGGTTGACGGCCGCGGACCAGCTTGCCCGGCCGGGCCGCGGTGGGCACGCCGTTCTCGGCGATCACCTCACCGGCGACGATCGTCGCCACGTAGCCGTCGGCGCTCTGGTCGAGTCGGCGTCCGCCTGCGGGCAGATCCGACTTGACGGTCGGCTGGTGCAACCGCAGCGCATCGGCGTCGATCACGTTGACGTCCGCCTTGTAGCCCACCGCGAGCCGGCCACGGTCGGCCAGTCCGGCAATGCGGGCGGGCACCGACGTCAGCTCCTGGATAACCCGCTCCACCGACAGCCGGCCCGACTGCCGATCCCGCACCCAGTGCGTCAGCATGTAGGTGGGAAAGCTTGCGTCGCAGATCATTCCGTAATGCGCGCCGCCGTCGCCGAGGCCGAGGACAACATCGTCGCGCTGGATCAGCTCCGCCACCGTGTCCAGCGAGTTGTCGCGGAAATTGGCCAGCGTGACCAGCAGCATGGCGTGGCCGTCGTCGTCGAGCAGCCGGTCGTACGCCTCCTCGAGCGGGGTGACGCCGCGGGCGCGGGCCCGTGCGCCGATCGACTCCTCGGCAGGCGGTTCGTAGTTCGGCGGATCACCGAGCGGGTACATGTAGTCCCATGCCTGCGCGGCGAACATCAGCGGATGCCCGTCGCTGGCGGGCTTGTCATTCAGAATACGTGCGCGCACTTCGGGTTTGCGCATCTCGGCGACCCGCTCGGCCAGCGGCAGATCGGCGATCTCCCGGTACGTCGGGTACATGACGAACGGGTTGCCGGACAAGTCCAGGCCGAGCACCAGCCCGATCGGCCGCGGGAAGATCTGTCCCGTGACATCGCCGCCATTGGCGTTGGCCTTCTCGACCATGCGCAGTGCGTCGAGGTGGATCGGCGGACCGGCGTTGCCGATCGCGAGCGTGAACGTCACCGGCAGTCCGACTTCCGAAGCGACGTCGAACACGGCGCTCAGCGCACCCTCGTAATCGCCGGCCATCAGATCCGGCACGAATTGCAGCAGTCCGCCGCCTGCGTCGTCGACGCCGCGCGCGATCGCCTCGATCTCCTCGTACTGTGCCTCGTAACTCGGAATCGGTTGTCCTCCAGCAGTTTTGTGCAGGGTGAGACGCGACGAGGCGAAGCCCAGCGCGCCCGCATGAATCGCTTCGGCGGCGAGCTTGCGCATCATCGCCAGGTCCTCGGGGGTGGGCAGCTCACGGTCGACGCCGCGCTGCCCCATGACGTACACGCGCAGCGGGGAGTGCGGCAGGAATGCGGCGACGTCGATGTCCCGCTGTCGCGAATCCAGCGCGTCGAGGAACTCCGGGAACGTCTCCCAGGTCCATGGCAGACCGTCGACCATCACGACGCCGGGGATGTCCTCGACCCCGGCCATGACGTCGACGAGCACGTCCTGGTCCTCGGGACGGCACGGCGCGAACCCGACGCCGCAGTTGCCCATCACGGCGGTCGTCACGCCGTGCGCCGACGACGGCGTCATCCGGTCCGACCAGATCGCCTGCCCGTCATAGTGGGTGTGCAGGTCGACGAATCCCGGCGTGACGAGCAGTCCCGTGGCGTCGATCTCCCGGGTTCCCGCTCCGTCGACCCTGCCCACCGCGGCGATGACGCCGTCAGAGATCGCCACGTCACCGGCGTAGGGCTCGCCGCCCAGGCCGTCGACGATCGTGCCGTTGCGGATGACCAAGTCGTAACTCATGGGCACAGATTACGTCGGGTGCCAGTATGGAAACTGTGATCGATCACTTCGGAATCAACTGCAGCGACTGGGCCAAGTCGAAGGAGTTCTACGACGGCGTGCTCGGTGTCCTCGGCTATACGCGTCAGATGGACTTCGACGTCGCCATTGGCTACGGCCGTGACGGCAAGCCTGACTTCTGGATCGCCGACGCCTCGGCCGGCGACGCTTCCGGCCCCAACCGTGAGGTGCACGTCGCGTTCGCCGCGGCCGACGTCGACGCGGTCAAGGCCTTCTATGACGCCGCGCTGGGATTCGGTGCCGAATCGCTGCACGCTCCGCGGCTGTGGCCCGAATACCACCCCGGCTACTACGGCGCCTTCGTCCGCGACCCCGACGGCAACAACGTCGAGGCCGTTTTTCACGGCGCGTAGCGTAGCCCCATGACTGACTCACTGTCCGATGTCAACGCCGCCCGCGAACTGTTGCGGGACTCCTTCGCCCGCATCATCGAACACGTCAACGACCTCACCGATGCTCTGACCGACGAGGTCTCCTTCTTCCGTCCGACCGCGACGGCCAACAGCATCGCCTGGCTGATCTGGCACAGTGCCCGGGTTCAAGACGCCCAGATCGCCGATATCGCCGGAACTGATCAGGTGTGGTTTACCGGCGGCTGGGTGGACCAGTTCGGACTGGACCTGCCGCGCGACGCGCACGGCTACGGGCACACCCCCGACGACGTGGGCAAGGTTCGTGCGCCCGCCGATCTGCTGGCCGGCTACTACCACGCGGTGCACAAGGCGACGCTGGAATACATCGCCAGCGTCACCACCGACGAGCTCGCCCGCGTGGTCGATACGAACTGGAATCCGCCTGTGACGGCCAGCATTCGGTTGGTCAGCATCATCGACGACTGCGCGCAGCATCTCGGCCAGGCGGCGTACGTGCGGGGCATCGCCCGCTGACCATCAATGCGGTCCGGTGGTGGCCGCCCATCGGCGTGGCGGCCACCGCATTGCTGGGCTTGGGGGTGGGGACCGGGTCGACGCCGATCGACGACTGGTTCCAGCGCGCGCATGGTGGTGTGCTGGGCTGGCTGCTGTTCTTCACCGATCAGCGCACGGTCGCGGTGATCCTGCTGGGCGTGCTCGCGCTGGCCGTCTTTCGTCAGCGCTGGCTGCTGGCCGTGCTTGTTGTGGTGACTCCTGTTGTCGCCGTGTGTCTTTCGCGGTTGTTCAAGGATTGGTTCGGCAGGGAGAAGGGTGGCGCGGTCGCTTATCCCAGCGGGCACACGACGTTGATGGTGGTCGTACTGGGGATGGGGATCCTGGTGGTGGGTGCCCGGCTGTGGATCTTTGTCGCGGCGATCGTCTGGGCGCTGCTGGGGATGCTCGGTCAGGCCGTGACGTATCACTACTTCACCGATGCCGTCGGTGGCCTGCTGCTGGGCAGTTCATTGGTGTGCGTGGCCGCCGCGACACTCCAATGGAAATTATTGACGCATACGTCATAGCGTGCGATGCTCCCCATCGGGGAGATGTCCGCTGAACGGATCCGGGGGGATTCATATGTCTGTTGTGCGTTCGCATACCAAATTCGCTGCAGCCTTGCTCGCCGCCGGCATGGTGACCACCGCGCCCGCGGTTGTCGGTGCGGGACCGGAAACGCTTCCAGCGCTGAGCAATGTCGAAGTCCGCACGACGTCGTTTGTCTCCGATGTGTTGTACAACCTCGGCAGTGTCGCGTCCGCCCCTATCGCTGCTGTCGAAATCGCAACGGAGCTCGCGCTTGGGCTCAACTATTTCTGGGATGACTCCGATTTCGGTTGGGGAGTGCCGATCAACCCGGTGTTCTTGGCGTCGGCCTTCATCGAGAATCCCGGCAGCGCACTGAGCTATTTACTGCAGACGTACCTCAATCCTTCTGATTACTACGCTGATCCGTCCAACCCCACGACGTACTACTACTCGTATCCCTGGAGCGTGAAGGCTGGTGTGCTCGACCCTGTCGTCAACGTGTTGCCGGGTCCGCTGGCGGCGGAGATCAGCGGTGCCATCAACAACTTCGCCAACGGGATCAACGACGCTTTTCTGAAGTATTTGCCGGATCCGACACCGACCGTCACCCACATGTGGGAGCAGTACAACACTCCCATCGGGCGACTGATCTACGCGGCGCAGTTCGCGATCGCCCTTCCGGTGACGCTCGGCGTGTCCGTGGGGTACTACCTGGTCCGTCTTCCCTACGACCTTGAGGCGACCATCGAGTCGGCCATCCAGAAACCTGGCGAAATCCCAGGGCTACTCAGCAATTTGGTCCATGGCGCCTTGGATCCGGACCTGGAGGCCGGGCTACTCGGAACCGTGACCTACAACCTTCTCAAGCCGACCTTCTTCCTGCCGGCTCCGATCGGCGAGAGCGGTTTCGGCGTCAAGGACGGTATCGCCTACGCCGCGTATCAGACCTTCGCGAACGCCGTCAACGGTCTGCTGGACACGCTCCCCGCTCCTATCACGCCGACACCGTTCCCGTCGCCGTCGGCCAGTGGCCCGGCGGCGAGCAAGGCGGCGGCGAGCCCGGGTGCACGGTCCGCCCGCAAGGCGGTCACGCGATCGTCGGTCACCGACCGGCAGCGGTCGTCGGGCACATCGACCACCGCCAAGAAGGGGGACTCGACTGGCGGCAAGGGTCACTCCGCGCGGGGCGCATCCGGCACCGCCTAGCGATCCGTCGTTCACCGCGACGTCACCCCAGGTTTCCCTGCCGCTGATAATTTCCGCGCGTGTCACTCGAGAGCAATGGCTACACGATCTTCGACGACGACGATGACGACCCGGTGCTGCTGGATGCCGCCGGCCTGGCCGTCGACACGTGGCGGGAAAACTACCCGTACGACCATCGGATGTCGCGCAACGAGTACGAGGAGCAGAAGCGGCTGCTGCAGATCGAGCTGCTGAAGCTACAGAAGTGGAGCCAGGCCCACGGGCTGCGGCACGTCTTTGTGTTCGAGGGGCGCGACGCGGCCGGTAAGGGCGGCACCATCAAGCGCTTCATGGAACACCTCAACCCGAGGGGCGCGCGGGTCGTGGCACTGGAGAAGCCGACCGAGAAGGAACGCACCCAGTGGTATTTCCAGCGCTACGTCAACCACCTGCCTGCTGCCGGTGAGATCGTGATGTTCGACCGATCCTGGTACAACCGGGCCGGCGTGGAACGAGTGATGGGGTACTGCACGCCCAAGCAGCACGCCGAGTTCATCCGCCAGGCGCCGCTGTTCGAACAGATGCTGGTCAACGACGGTATCAGCCTGACCAAGCTGTGGTTCTCGGTCTCGTCGAGCGAGCAGCGCACCCGGTTCACCATCCGCCAGGTCGACCCCGTTCGGCAGTGGAAATTGTCCCCTACGGATCTGGCGTCGCTGGACAAATGGCACGACTACACGGCCGCCAAGGAAGACATGTTCGCCTGGACGGACACCGAGGTCGCGCCGTGGACCGTCGTGAAAAGCAACGACAAGAAACGCGCGCGGATCAACGCGATGCGCCACGTGCTGAGTAAGTTCAACTACGACAACAAAGACCATGAGGTGGTCGGCCAGCCCGACCCGTTGATCGTGGGCCGCGCGACTCACTCCGACTAAAACCGCGCGTCCCCGCAGAGGAGGACGCGTGCGGTTCGCGGCGACGCTACTGATGTGGCTCGTCACGACGCTGTTGTTGGCGCTCGCCCTGCCCGCGGCATGGGTGCAACAGCATCTGGTCGACCAAGACGGTTATGCCGCGCTTGCGCAGAAGGCGGCCGCCGATCCCGCACTGCAGTCCGCAATGGCATCCCAGTTGACGACACAGGTGGCCCGGCTGGGCACCAGCGTGAACACTCAGACCGTGAGTCTGGTCGCCGCCACCTACACCTCGAGCTCGTCGTTCCCCGGCCAGTTCGCCCAGGCAAACCGCTTCGCGCACCGATGGTTGTTCACCGACTCGATCCGCTCCAGCGTCGACTCGCAGGGCCGCTGGGTGATCGACATCGCGCCGATGCTCTCCGACACCGCCTTCAAGGAGACGCTGTCCGACTACAACATCACGGTGCCGACCTCGGTGCCAATTCCGTTGACCGACAACGCTCCTTCGGTGTTGCGGCCCGGTTCGTTGCGGCTGGTGGCCACCTACGGGCCATGGGTCAGCGTCGGGCTGGCGGTGCTGACCGGATTCTTCGCGTTGCTCACGCTGTTCGTCGCCCGAAGCCGCGGCAAGATGCTGGTGGGCCTCGGTGTGTCGGCGCTGCTGGTGGGTGCGGCCGGTTGGGCCGCAATCGAATTCGGCCGGCGCAGACTGAATGCGGTGCTGGACAATACGTCCGGTGACATCCGGCGGATAGCCGAAGTGCTGGTCGGCACTGCGCAGAACAGCATGCACCAATGGCTCAACATCACCCTGGTGGTTGGCGGCGGCCTGGTGATCATCGGGGTGATCGTGTCGCTGCTGGTCAGTCTGGCGAGGACGACCTAGGCATGCCCTTCGTCACCGATATCGTCGGCCCGCAGCATCCCGTCACCGCGTGGCCGCCGCTGCGCGCGGGAACCCTGCGCAGGACGAGCACGATTGATACGGATCGCTACGATGCCCACCGGACAACTGCGCAGCTGCGTGCTCGTGACATCCGGGCGGATTCGTCGGGCAATGAAGTGCTCGACGACGTTGTCGTGCTGGCAACGTTGACCGATCACGTGATCGACGAAATCAGCGGCGACGATGCACGATTGGCCCGATTGCAGGGTGTCCGGGTAGGGGCGGGCTTCCGCGCGATCCTCCGTGATCTGCTTGGAAGCGACACGACGCGCTCGCCTGCGCTGTACCTTCTGCTCGACGACTGGGTGGGCGCCTCGCTCGTGACGGGTTACGGGCAGCACCACGCCGATCTGACCGGCGGGGTCGAGTGGCCGATGTCGGACGCGATGTCCGACCATCTGGCAGGTGTCTGTTCAGGTTTCGCGCCCGGCGCCTCGGCCGTCGACTTCTCTCGGCGCAATATGCTGATGCCATGCGTGCGGGGGCCGCTGGCGCCGTCGCTGTGGGGCGACGGAATGCATCCCGTGAAGCCACTTCGGCCGCACTGTATGCGGCGGATGCGAAGGCTGGACGTCCTTCCGAACGGCGCGACGGCTACGTTTGATGCGCATTTTCGCGACTCCCACGTTGACGCCGAAGGCATCGAGACGATCGTGCACGAGTACACCATCGTCGGCGAAATCGACATGGCCTCCCAATCGATTTCGCAGCTGACACCAGAGGCAAGAGTCCTGCCATGGCAGGAGTGCCCAGGGGCGTTGGCCAGTGCGCAGCGGGTAGTCGGCTTGGCGGTGTCCGAATTACGCGACCACATCCGCACCGAGTTCACCGGCATCTCGACGTGCACCCATCTCAACGACACACTTCGAGCACTGAGTGACGCCCGCGCGCTCCTCGCTGCCCCCGGTTAGGCCCGATGATCATGGCTCGATCACGTGTGACGGGTCGGGCCGCAGCTCAGGTGGAGCCTGGCTGTAGTCACCCCACGGCCCGTCCCGACGTTCGACGGCCGCGCGCACGCCCTGTGCCCCCGCGACGTTGATGAAGTCGAGCGCTTCAGGGGTGTTGCGCATGAGTCCGTCGAGGATCCCACCGAGCGTCTGCGTGCTCGCCAGGCCCATGTTCTCGTAGGCCTGGTTGACGATCAGCTTCTGAGCCTGTAACTGCGACAACGGGATTCGGGACAAGTCAGCGGCGATCTCGGCCACCCGCGCTTCCAGCCGCTCGAAGGGAACCGCCTCGTTGATCAGCTCGATGTCGGCCGCCTCGCGTCCCGTCAGTGGACGACCGGTCAGTGAATGCCACTTGGCCTTGCTGAAGGACAGGCGATACAGCCACATCCCGGACAGGTAGGCACCCCACATCCGGCTGTAGGGCGTGCCGATCACCGCGTCCTCGCTGGCGATCACCAGATCCGCGCATAGCGCGTAATCGCTGGCGCCGCCCACACACCAGCCGTGCACCTGTGCGATCACCGGTTTGGTCGCCCGCCAGATCGCCATGAATTTCTGGGTGGGACCCGTCGCGCGACCACTGACCATCGCGAAGTCCTTGCCGGGATCCCAGCTGCCGTCGGTCGTCATCGACTCACCCCAGTGCTGGAATCCGCCGCCGAAGTCGTAGCCGCCGCAGAATGCGCGACCCGCGCCGCGCAGCACGATGACCTTGATCGACGGATCGTGTTCGGCCAGTCCAATCGCGGCCTCCACCTCGTCGGGCATCGGCGGGATGATGGTGTTGAGGTGTTCGGGGCGGTTGAGGGTGACGGTGGCGACGGGTCCGTCGGTGGAATACAGGACGGTTTCGAATTCGGGCATACCCGCAGTGAAGTGACTTGACGGCTGTTGGTCAAGAAGTGTCAATTGAAGGTATTACCGCATGGCTTACAGTACGATCGCCTGGTGCTGCGAGTCATCCAGTGGGCCACCGGTTCGGTGGGTAAGCATTCCGTTGCGGCCGTTCACCGCCATCCCGATCTCGAATTGGTCGGTGCGCTGGTCTACAGCGACGCCAAGGCGGGCCGCGACGTCGGTGACGTGTGCGGAATCGGGCCGATCGGCGTGCAGACCACCACGGACGTCGACGAGATCGCCGCGCTGGACGCCGATTGCGTGCTCTACATGCCGCAGGGCGAGATGAACCCGATGGGTGCGGTCGACGACATCTGCCGGCTGCTGGCATCGGGCAAGAACGTGATCTCGACCGCGGTGACGGCGCTGATCTATCCCCTCAGCATGGGCCCCGAGGTCGCAGAGCGACTGACGTCGGCCTGCTTGGCAGGCGCGTCGTCGTTCCACGGCACCGGAATCGAGCCGGGCTGGGCCGCCGAGGTGCTGCCGCTGACGATGTCGGCTCTATTCGCCCGCATCGACTCGCTGCTGGTACAGGAGCTGATGGATTACACGACGTATGACAGCGCCATGATGCTGTTCGACATCATGGGTTTCGGCAAGCAACCCGACGAACCGGTTCCGATGGCCGATGCGGCCTTGGCGGGCGTGACGTTCCGGGCACCGCTGATGCTGCTGGCCGAGGGGCTGGGCGCTACGGTCGACGATTTCGTCTACCACCGTGAGATTGCCTTGGCCGCTGAGGCTTTCGATATCACGGCGGGCCGGGTGGAGGCGGGAACCGTTGCGGCGCAGCGCTTCGGCTACACCGCGGTGGTCAACGGGCGGCCCGCGATGACGGTGGAGCACATCACCCGGCTCGGCGACGAGCAGGCACCGGACTGGCCGACTGGGCGGGGGTGGAAGGTGACTGTCGAGGGGGAGCCGTCGATGGTGCTCGAATCCAAGATCGCCACGCACGGTGAGGACGAGACCGATCAGGGCTGTTTGGGCACGGCTATGCATGCGGTGCATGCCATTTCACCGGTGTGCACGGCTGCACCGGGGATCCGCACGTTCCTGGATCTGCCGATGATCACCGGGCGGCACGTGCTGGGCTGAATTACTCGTCGTCATCGTCCTCGTGGGCGTAGTGCCGCGCGACTGGGTCGCGTAGCCCGTAACCCATCGGCCGGACGGTGCCGATCCGGTAGCCGATGAGGTAGAGCACCGGCGGCAGGAATGCCATCGAAATCGACAGTGCGGCGGCCATTGTCGCCTGTACGTGCTGGCCGCGTGCTTTGGGGAGTTTTCGGGTCGCGTCGTCGATCCCGCACGCCAGGGCGGCCAGGCAGATGATGCCAGCGGCGGGAAGGGTTTTCGCGCTCCAGCCGGCCAGCGCACCGCCGAGCCCGAAGAACGCGATGATCACGACGAACAGCCACCACGCCTTCGGAGCGGTGACCCGCCCTGGGTAGCTGTCGCGCGGAGGCACGGACGGCGGTTCATCGGTGTTGATATCGGATGAGTCGGGAGCGCTGTCCTGCATGGAGAACGCATGGTTGCGGCCGCGGATTCTGATGTAGGGCGTTGTGAAATAGGCTTGAAGGACAGCGACGAAGGCGATCGTCGCGGCTGCCATGATGACAACCTTCCATCCGCGGCCGGCAACGCTCAGCGCGATCAGTGCGCCGCCGAGCAGCGAGCCGAACCAGTACAGCCAACGCTCGAACTGACGGTCCTTGACGAAGGCGGTGCCGAGCCAGGCCGCGATGAGGATCGCACCGCCGACGAGAAGTAGGCCCTGCGACCAGGTTTCAAGAGTCATGTTCCATTGACCCGTCGACCTGCACCGCACACCCCCTGGCATGTTAGCTGTTAGGTTGAGGGTACTACGGTCCGTTGGCTGGTCAATTCACGTGATCAGCCCAGCATGCGATGCAGGAATGAGTAGCTCAGCGCCGACTTGAAGGCGGTTTGCGCATTGTCGGCAGCCCCTGCGTGGCCGCCCTCGATGTTCTCGTAGTACCAGACCGGGTGCCCGGCTTGCTCCAGTGCGGCCGTCATCTTGCGGGCATGTCCAGGATGCACCCGGTCATCGCGTGTCGACGTGGTGATCAACACCGGGGGATAGCGCCTGTCGGCCGAAATATTCTGGTATGGCGAGTATTCCGAGATGAACGCCCAGTCCTCGGGGTCGTCCGGGTCCCCGTACTCGGCCACCCACGACGCCCCGGCCAGCAGCAGATGGAAGCGCTTCATGTCCAGCAGCGGCACCTGGCATACCAACGCGCCGAACAACTCCGGGTACTGGGTCAGCATGATGCCCATCAGTAGACCGCCATTGCTGCCGCCTTGCGCACCCAGTTGCGGAGGAGTGGTGATACCGCGATCGACCAGATCGCGCGCCACCGCGGCGAAGTCCTCGGCCACTTTGTGTCGGCCCTCCCGCATCGCCTGGGTGTGCCAGGCCGGCCCGTACTCGCCGCCGCCGCGGATGTTGGCCAGCACGTACGTCCCGCCCCGGGACAGCCACAGCCGCCCGAGCACGCCGTCGTAACCCGGGGTGCGGGACACCTCGAATCCGCCGTAGCCGCCCAGCAGTGTCGGAGCAGGAGCCTCGTCGTGCTTGTGGCCGACGACGAAGTACGGGATCGCCGTGCCGTCATCAGAGGTCGCGAAATGCTGTTCCACCTCAAGATCGCCGGGCTCGAAGAACGACGGCGCGTGTTTGATCTCGGTCAGCTCCCCGCCGGCCGTCCCATGCAGCAGCCGCGACGCGGTGATGAAATCGCTGGAATCCAAGAAGATTTCGTCACCGTCTTCGTCGGTCGCGACGATTACGGTATTCCCTCCGACGCCGGCCACCGGTTCCCGCGTCCAGGAACCCGGCGTCACGATCTCCACCCGGCTGGCGACGTCGGCCAGTGTCACCAGCAGCAGCCGGTCGCGGGTCCACGAATACTGATGCAGGCTGGTGTGCTCGTCAGGTTCGAAGACCACGATCAATTTTGCTGTGCCGTCGAGGAATTGCTCGTAGTTGGCGGCCAGCAGGGACCCCGTCCGATACGACGCGGTGCCTGTCAGCCAATCGCTGCGCAGTTCGATCAGCAGCCACTCGCGGTGCACCGACAGGCTTGCATCCGTCGGTGCGTCGACGCGGACCAGTTCACCCGAACGGAGTTCGTACACTTGGTCGTTGAAGAAATCGACGGCTCGGCTCAGCAGCGTCCGCTCAAAGCCGGGGGTGCGATCCACCGACGCGCCGACGGCCACGTCGGTGACCGGCCCAGTGAACAGAGTCTGCGCCTGCGCCAGCGGCTGACCACGCCGCCACCGTTTGACGATGCGGGGGTAGCCCGACTCGGTCATCGAGTCGGGCCCGAAGTCGGTGCCCACCAACACCGTGTCGTGGTCCTCCCACGACACCCGCGACTTCGCCTCCGGCAGATCGAACCCATCGGTCACGAATTCCCGCTTCACCATGTCGAATTCACGAACGATCGCCGCATCCGAGCCACCCGGCGACAAATTGATGAGGGCCAGTGTGTGATCGGGTTCGATGACGTCGGCCCCGGCCCACACCCACTTCTCGCCGTCGGCTGCGGCGAGCTCGTCGAGGTCGATGATGACGTCCCAGGCGGGATCCTCGGTCAGGTAGCTCTCGAGTGTGGTCCGTCGCCACAGGCCCCTCGGGTTGGCCGCGTCCCGCCAGAAGTTGTAGAGGTACTCGCCGCGCCTGCGCACATACGGAATCCGCGCGTCGGTATCGAGCACCTCGAGCGCTTCGGCCCGCAGCTGCTCGAACGTGTCACCGCTGAATTCGGCGACCGTCGGATCGTTGTGCTTGCGCACCCAGTCCAACTGCTCGTCGCCGGCGACTTCCTCGAGCCAGAGGTGCGGATCCGCGGGTTCCTGGGTGTCGGTCACATCCACCATTGTTCCTACATGCGACATACTCATCCGCATGGGCATCTTCGGCCGGTCCGACAACGTCGACGACGTCGACGACGGTGGGCTGCGCAGGCGGGTCGAGGAGTTGGAACGGCGGGTGGCGCAACTCGAGTGGGCGCTTCGTGGCGCGGGGTCGTCCGCCGAGTCTGACCAGGTCGCCGAAGGCCAACCGGGGGTGAGCCCCGAGGTGTTGCAACTGGCGCTGCAGGGCCAGAAGATCCAGGCCATCAAGATCCTGCGCGAGCAGACCGGTCTCGGACTCAAGGAGTCCAAGGACATCGTCGACGGGCTGGCGCCCTAATCGCCCGGGAGCTGGTTCAGCTCACGTGGTGCACCTCCTGCAGGCCGTAGACCGGGGTGGCAAGTCCCTCGTAGCGAGCCTTGAGCTGCAAGGCCAGATACAGCGAGTAATGCCGGGATTGGTGCAGGTTTCCGCCGTGGAACCACAGATTCTCCTGCTGGGTGGGCTTCCACATGTTGCGCTGCTCGCCCTCCCACGGACCCGGGTCCTTGGGAGTGTCCGAGCCCAGTCCCCACACCTTGCCCACCTTGTCGGCCACGTCCTGGCCGATCAGGTCGGCCGCCCAGCCGTTCATCGACCCGTACCCGGTGGCGTACACCACCACATCGGCAGGCAGTTCGGTGCCGTCGGCCAGAACCACCGAATCCTCGGTGAGCCGATCCACCTGGCCGTGGGCGAGCTTGATGCGGCCGTCGGCCACCAGGTCGCAGGCGCCGACGTCGATGTAGTAGCCCGACCCGCGCCGCAGATACTTCATGAACAGCCCGGAACCGTCAGCGCCCCAATCCAATTCGAAGCCGGCATCGGCTAGCCGGTCGTAGAACTCCTTGTCGCGTTCGCGCATCTGGTCGTACAGCGGGATCTGGAACTCGTGCATGATCCGGTACGGCAGCGATGCGAACGTCAGGTCGGCCTTTTCGGTGGTCATCCCCGCTGCCAGCGCACGCTCGGAGTACAGGTCACCCAGGCCGATGTCCATCAGGCTGTCCGACTTGACGATGTGCGTCGACGACCGCTGCACCATCGTCACGTCGACGCCGTTCTCGTAGAGCGCCTTGCAGATGTCGTGCGCCGAGTTGTTCGACCCGATCACCACCGCCTTCTTGCCCACATAGGGGTCCGGCCCGGGATGAGCGCTGGAGTGGTGCTGGTCGCCGCGGAAAACATCCTGGCCCGCCAGTGCGGGCACGCTGGGCTTGCCCGACATGCCGGTCGCGAGCACCAGCTGGGTCGGATACAGGGTCAGCCGCTCGCCGTCGCGGTCGACATCGACTGTCCAGCGGTGAGCCGCCTCGTCGTAGGACGCCGAGAGGCACGTCGTCTTCGGCCAGTACGGCACTTCCATGACGCGGGTGTAGAACTCCAGCCAGTCCCCGATCTTGTCCTTGGGGGCGAACACCGGCCAGTTCTGCGGGAACGGCAGATAGGGCAGGTGGTCGTACCAGACCGGGTCGTGCAGGCACAGCGACTTGTATCGCTTGCGCCACTGGTCGCCGGGCCGTTCGTGGCGGTCGACGACGATGGCGGGCACCCCGAGCTGGCGTAGCCGAGCGCCGAGCGCGATCCCGCCCTGACCGCCACCGATCACCAGGACGTAGGGCTGCACACCGCGGCCCAGCTCGGCTTCCTCCTCGGCCCGTTTCTCCGCCCACGAGCGGGGGTCGGGGTCATCGCCGTGCACGGCGCCGCGCACCCTGGTCGCGCCCTTGGCCTCCTCGAATCCCTTGAGCTCCTGCAGCGCGGTCAGCAGGGTCCACGCCTCGTCAGTCCCCGCGCCGCTTCTGAGACGAAGATGTCCAACCCCGCGTCCGGCGGTCGTCTCGAACTCGATGAACGCCGACGTCACGTCATCCTCGGCGGTCGGCGCCTCCCGGGTCCGGAAGCCCGACGGGTCGGTGCCGTCGAGGCGGGCGCTGAGCATGCCGGCGATGTCGTCACGGCCTTCGAGGGTCTTGATGTTCCAGGTGAAGGCGACCAGATCGCGCCAGAAGCTGTCGCTGGCGAACTTGCCGGTGACCCGGTCGATGTCACGCGCGGCCAGCGCGGCCTCGAAGTCGGCGAGCCAGGCGTCGACCCGCTGCTGAGGGGTGACGGCCGTCTGAGGTTCCAGTGTCGATGTCATGTGACCCAGCGCACACCCGGATGCCACGGCCGGGCAAGAGTTGCGAGGAGTTGCAACGCAGGCCTGCAACCCCCTGCAACTCTTTCGGGATGTGGCCGCCGTCACATAGAAACAGCCCCATGAAAGCTGCTGTCTACTACGGACCGAACAAAGTCGAGATCGACGACGTCGCCGAGCCCGAGCCCGCGCCCGGCACCGTGAAGCTCAAGGTCGGCTTCAACGGGATCTGCGGTACCGACCTGCACGAGTACTACGCCGGGCCGATCTTCGTGCCCACCGCGCCGCACCCGCTGACCGGGCAGCAGCTGCCGCTGACGATGGGCCACGAATTCTCCGGCACCATCACCGCCGTCGGCGACGGCGTCACCGGCTGGGCGCAGGGTGATCGGGTGGCCGTCGAACCCATCTACAAATGCGACCACTGCGGCCCGTGCCGGGCGGGCAACTACAACGTGTGCCAGCAGATCGGCTTCCACGGACTGATGTCCGACGGCGGCATGGCCGAATACACCGTGGTGCCGACCAGCATGCTGCACAAGTTGCCGGGCAATGTCTGCCTGGAACTCGGCGCCCTCGTCGAACCGATGTCGGTGGCCTACCACGCCGCCACCCTCGGAGACGTCAGACCCGGCGACACCGCCATGGTCTTCGGCGCCGGCCCCATCGGCATCGGCCTGTGGTTCGCGTTGCGCGGCAAGGGACTTGACGACGTCTTCGTCGTCGAACCGACCGCGACGCGGCGCGCCGCCATCGAAGCCCTGGGTGCCAAGGCTCTGGATCCGGCGTCCGTCGACGTCCCCGCTTTCATCGCCGATCACACCGGGGGTGACGGAGCCGATGCGGTGTTCGACGCCGCCGGCGTCACCCCGGCCGTGACGACGGCACTGGCCTGCGTGGGCTCACGTAAGCCGATGGTCAGCGTGGCGATCTACGAAAAGCCCTTGGAAACACCACTTCTCAACCTCGTGATGAACGAAAGCCGCATCCAGGGATCGCTGTGCTACACCGGCGCCGACTTCGAGGCTGTCATCGCGCTGATGGCCGACGGCGCCTACGACACCACCGGCTGGGTGGCCAAGATCGGCATCGACGACGTCGTCGACGAGGGGTTCGAAGCGCTGCACGCCGGCAAGAAGATGAAAGTTCTGGTCGATCCGAACGGAGAATCATGAGCCTGCACGGAAAGGTCGCCCTCGTCACGGGAGCGGCCCGAGGAATCGGGCGCGGGATCGCACTGCGCCTGGCTCGCGACGGCGCCGACATCGCGCTCGTCGACATCCGCCCCGAAGGCATCAGTGGCGTCGCTGACGAGATCGCTGAGATCGGCTGCAAGGCAACCACATACGTTGCGGACGTGAGCGATCGCGACCAAGTGTTCGCCGCCGTCGACCACGCCGCGACGGCCCTCGGCGGTTTCGACATCATGGTCAACAACGCCGGCATCGCGCTGGTCGGCCCGATCGCCGACGTCACCCCCGAGGAGGCCGCGCGGGTCTGGGCGATCAACGTCAACGGCGTGCTGTGGGGTACCCAAGCCGCCGCCGCGAAGTTCAAACAGCTGAGCACCAGGGGCAAGATCATTAACGCCTCGTCGATCGCCGGCCACGACGGCTTCGCCATGCTCGGCGTATACAGTGCCTCGAAATTCGCGGTGCGGGCGCTGACGCAAGCGGCCGCCAAGAAGCATGCCGCCGACGTCATCACCGTCAACGCGTACTGCCCGGGCGTGGTCGGCACCGACATGTGGGTGGAGATCGACAAACGGTTCGCCGAATTGACCGGGGCAGCCGAAGGTGAGACCTACGACAAGTTTGTCGGTGGGATCGCACTGGGGCGCGCCGAAACCCCCGACGACGTGGCAGGCTTCGTGTCCTATCTGGCCGGACCGGATGCCGACTACATGACGGGTCAGTCCGGTCTAATCGACGGCGGCCTGGTTTACCGCTGAGATGCGGAGCACAATCGGCTTTGATGCAAGGGACGCACGTGCCTGAGCCCGCGGTCGCGGTCGGCGAGGACCCGCGCAGTTATGCGCGGCTGATGTCGGCTGTCTACGACGCGACGATGTCGGGCCACCGTGCCCCGGCCCGTCCGCGGGAGGTCATCGGCGACTCGTGGCGGCGGCTGATGTCGATGGGTATCGATCCCGACAGTCGGACCCCACCCGTGGTGGAGTCCGGTGGTCTGGAAACCCTGCGCAGGGCGTCGGGCTTGATGGCGGTGCTCGACGAGGTGTCCCGCGGTCTGGAGTCGATCGTCGCCGACGGCACCAACATCCTCGTCGTCGCCGACTCCCAGGGCCGGGTGCTGTGGCGATCCGGTTCACCCGCGGTACTGAACAACGCCGACCGGCTCGGATTCATCGAGGGGGCGCGCTGGGGCGAAGGTGAGGTCGGCACGAACGCGATTGGCACAGCGCTGGTGTCGAACCGCGCCGTCCAGGTGTTCTCGGCCGAGCATTTCATGCGCACCCACCACTCGTGGACCTGTGCCGGGGCGCCCATCCGCGATCCGCGCACCGGGCACGTGATCGGAGTGGTCGACGTGTCGGGCCCCGCGGCCACGGTGCATCCGACGACGGTGGCACTGGTCGACGCGGTGGCCCGGCTCGCCGAATCGCACCTGCGTGAGCAACACGACCGCATGTTGAATCGGCTGCGTATGGTCGCGGCCCCGATCCTGGCGCGCATCGGCAAGCCCGCTCTTGCGGTCGATGCCGAGGGCTGGGTGGCGGCGGTCGACTCGCTGCCGCTGCACCACCGCATTCTGCTGCCGGACGGCATCGCGCCGGGTCGGGCATGGATCCCCACCTTCGGCATCTGTGACGTCGATGTGCTGCCCGGTGGCTGGTTGGTTCGGCCAACCGATGACGACGACGTGCCCGCGCTGGCGCAGGTGGCGCTGGATCTGACCGTCGCGGGGGCGCCCGCGCTGGATATGGCGGGCCAGTTCGGGCGGTGGCGCCACGATGTTTCGTTGCGCCATGCCGAGATCCTGTTGATCCTGGCGCGGGATCCGCGAGGTCGGTCGGCGCCCGAACTGGCCGACGATTTGTACGGCGACCGTACCCGGGTGATCACGGTGCGCGCCGAATTGTCCCGTCTGCGTAAGCAGTTCGCGGGTTTGCTTGCCGCTCAGCCGTATCGATTCGTCGGCGGCGTCGAGGTGACCGTGCGTTATCCCGCAGACCTGTCGTCGGTGTTGCCATCGTCGACGTCACCCGCGGTTCGCGCTGTTCGTATCAACGAAAGTAACTCTTAGAGGAGGACTTATGACTGTCTACGCCCGCCCCGGTACGGGGTCCACCATGGCCTTCCAGTCCCGGTACGAGAACTTCATCGGCGGTGACTGGGTTGCTCCGGTGGGTGGTCAGTATTTTGAGAACCGCACGCCGGTGACCGGTGAGGTGTTCTGTGAGGTGGCCCGTTCGACCGACGCCGACATCGACAAGGCCTTGGATGCCGCGCACGCTGCGGCGCCGGCGTGGGGGAAGACCTCGGCCGCCGAGCGTGCGGTGATGCTCAACAAGATCGCCGATCGTATCGAAGCCAATCTGGAGTCGATCGCGCTGGCCGAGTCGTGGGACAACGGCAAGCCGATCCGGGAAACGCTGGCCGCCGATATTCCGTTGGCGGTGGACCATTTCCGCTACTTCGCCGCCGCGATCCGCGCCCAGGAAGGCGCGCTGAGCCAGATCGACGAGGACACTGT
>NZ_VBSB01000009.1 GCF_013337765.1 Mycolicibacterium sphagni | reverse complement strand
GAAGCGGTTCCTAGACAGCTCCACTTCACAACCGGAGGCCTTCCCTGTCACACAGGCTCACCGATAACGGGAGGAACAACCTCCCTGAACATCACAACTAGCGAGCGTCGAAGTTGCGCAGCCGCAAGCTGTTCGAGACGACGAAGAACGACGAGAACGCCATCGCCGCGCCGGCGATGAGCGGATTGAGCAGTCCGGCCGCGGCGATCGGGATGGCCGCCACGTTGTAGCCGAACGCCCAGAACAGGTTGGTCCGGATCGTGCGCATGGTGGCCTTGGCCAAGTCGAGGGCCTGCGGAACGATGTCGAGATCGTCGCGGACCAGGATGATGTCGGCGGCGCCGATCGCCACATCGGTGCCGCGGCCGATCGCCAGGCCGAGATCGGCCGACGCCAGCGCGGGGCCGTCGTTGATGCCGTCGCCGACCATCGCGACCACCCGGCCCTGCTCGCGCAGCTGCTCGATGACGTCGACCTTGCCTTCGGGAAGCACCTCGGCGATGACCTCGTCGATGCCGACCTGGGTGGCGACCGCGCCTGCGGCCGAGGCGTTGTCTCCGGTGAGCAACACGGTGCGCAGACCCTTGCGGTGCAGGGCGGCCACGGCATCGGCCGCGGACTCCTTGACAGCATCAGCCACGGCGATCGCACCACACACCTGGCCGTCGACTGCGACGAAAACCACTGTTTCGCCGCGGGATTCACCGCTGCGCCGGGCCGACTGCAGACTTTCGGCCGCCTCGGCCTGCTCGGCGGCCCACGATGGACGTCCGACCACCACGCGCCGCCCCGACACCGTTCCGGTGACCCCACGCCCGGCATGGGCATGAAAGTCCTCGACCGGGAGGCGCTCATCGGTTGCGGTCGAAATCGCTACGGCCACTGCATGTTCGGACGCCACCTCGACGGCTGCGGCCAGTGCGAGGACCTCGTCGGATTGCCAGCCGTCGGTGGCGGTCACCTCGGTGACGGCCAGGTGTCCCGTCGTCAGGGTGCCGGTCTTGTCGAACACCACGGTGTCCACCGCACGGATGGCTTCCAGCGCGCGATAGCCCTTGAGGAAGACGCCCAGCTGCGCGCCGCGCCCGGAGGCCACCATCATCGCGGTCGGGGTGGCCAGCCCCAGTGCACACGGGCAGGCGATCACCAGCACGGCCAGCGCCGCCGAGAACGCCCGGTCGGCGTCCGCACCGGCCAACAACCACCCGGCCGCGGTGAGCGCGGCGATGCCGAACACCGCGGGCACAAACACCCCGGCGATCCGGTCGGCCAGTCGTTGGGCGTCGGCCTTCTGCGCCTGCGCTTCTTCGACCAGGCGCACCATTCCGGCGAACTGGGTGTCAGCACCCACCGCAGCGGCCTCGACGACGAGCCGCCCGTCGAGCACCACCGTCCCGCCGATCACCGGCGCACCGGGATGAGCACGGGACGGTTTGGCTTCGCCCGTCATCGCGCTCATATCGATGGCGGCGCTGCCCTCGACCACCAGACCGTCGGCGGCGATGGTCTCGCCGGGGCGCACGACGAACCGCTGCTGCTCCTTGAGTTCGTCGGCCGGCAGCACCATTTCGCTGCCATCGGCCAGCAGCACCGACACGTTCTTGGCGCTCAGCGCCGCCAATGCACGCAGCGCGCTACCCGCTCGCGACTTGGCCCTGGCCTCGAAATACCGGCCGGCCAGGATGAACACCGTCACGCCTGCGGCGACCTCGAGATAGATGGCGTCGCTGCCCATCAGGGCCTGCCAGATGCCATGGACCTGCCGGTCATGATGACCGAAGAAGATCGTGTACAGCGACCACAGGGTGGCCGCCGTGACGCCCACCGAGATCAGCGTCTCCATCGACGCGGTGCGATGGCGCGCGTTGCGCAGGGCGACCCGGTGGAACGGCCACGCCGCCCAGGTGACGATCGGCGCGGCCAACGCGGTCAGCACCCATTCCCAGCCGGCGAACCGGGTGTCCGGGACGACGGCGAACATCACCGACAGATCGGCCAGCGGCACGAACAACACCGCGGCAACAGCCAGCCGCAACAGCAGGTTGCGAGCCAGCTTGTCGTCGGGGTCCACCTGCTCGGCCAGTGATGCCGAACGTGGGGCGGCGTCATAACCGGCCTTGCGGATCACCGCGCACAGATCCTCGGCGGGTATCAATTCGGGGGCGTCCACACTGGCCACCCGGGTGGCGAAGTTGACCGAGGCGCGGACGCCGTCGAGCTTGTTGAGCTTGGTCTCGACCCGGGCGGCACACGCCGCGCACGACATCCCCGAGACGTCGAACTCGAGGCGGTGCGAGACGCCCGGCGCGTTCGCGGCGGTCGGACCGCCCACGACGGATGCCGTCATCGCCCTCCTTGGCTGAGATCGGTACTCAAGGGAACAGTCGGCCACTGAGGCCGTCCAGTTCCCGGCCACCCAAAATACGCTCGGCCCACACCTGCTGATGTGCCGGATCGGTTGATCCCCTAGTCTCACTGAGCGTGAGCGAACGCGACGACGACCAGGTGACCATGCTCGCCTTGGCCGCCGGGCGGGGCGATTCGGCCGCGCTCGAAGCGTTCATCAAAGCCACTCAGCGCGATGTCTGGCGCACCGTCGCGTTCCTGGGTGATCCCGGTCACGCCGACGACCTCACCCAGGAGACGTTTTTACGCGCGCTGGGCGCACTGCCGCGATTCTCCGGCCGCTCGTCGGCGCGTACCTGGCTGATGACGATCGCCCGCCGGGTTGTCGTCGACCAGATCCGCCGCAATCAGGCCCGGCCGCGCACCGCCTCGGCGATCGACCTGGATCAGGTGCTCGACACCCGACCCAGTGCCGCCCGGTTCGAGGACATCATCGAGATCAGGATGCTGCTCGACGGCCTGGATGCCGACCGTCGCGACGCCCTGATGCTGACCCAGGTGCTCGGGCTGTCCTACGCCGAAGCCGCCGAGGTGTGCGGGTGCCCGGTCGGCACGATCCGCTCCCGCGTAGCGCGGGCCCGCGAGGATCTGATCAGCGCCGCCCACCGCGACGATCAAGTGGGCTGAGCCCCACTGCGGTCGGGGCCGGCCGCCGGTGGCGGACACTGAATGAATGACCTCCGCGGTGCTAGGACCGACACTGGTCGTGGTCTGCGTCGTTATGGCGCTGCTGGCCGCGCTCGTCTATCGGCTGACCGACCTGGGATCGTGGTGGGTGGTCCCCAGCGCGACGGTGCGGGCAGCGGCGCAACTGGCGGCCGTGGCAGCGGTACTGACAGCCGCGATGGCGCGGCTGTGGTCGTCGCTGCTCATTCTGGCCGTGATGTTCACCGTCGCTGCCGTGACGGCGGCCCGGCGCAGTAGGGCCGCCCAGGGCTCGTGGTGGTTGGCGGCGCCGTTGGCTGTAGGGCTGGCATCAGTCCTGCCGCTGCTCTTGGCCACTCGACTTGTTCCCCTCACCGGCACAGCACTTGTTCCGATCACCGGAATACTGTTGGGCGGCACGATGACCGCGGTCGCGGTGGCCGCCCGCCGGGCACTGGACGCTCTGACGACCCGTGCCGGTGAGGTCGAGGCCGCAATGAGCCTGGGCTGCATGGATCGCGATGCGCGGCTGCTCGTCATTCAGCCGTCGGCCCCAGATGCGTTGTTGCCCAACGTAGATCAAGCACGAACCGCTGGCCTGGTCACGTTGCCAGGCGCTTTCGTCGGCGTGCTGCTCAGTACCGGCTCAGCGGTACAGGCCGGTGCCGTCCAGATTCTGGTACTGGTCGGCTTGCTGCTGTCGCAGAGCTGCGGGGTCGCGCTGACCATCGAACTGGTGGCACGCGGCCTGCTCGTCAGACCCGGTTCGGTGCCGACGCCCTGAACCCCGCCGCTTCCCAGCGTCTGCTCGGTACCGCCGGCCCGATCAACTGTCAGACTTCTTCTTCTCCCGCCACGCCCGTTCGAACGGAAGCCGCCAGGCATTCGGGGCGATGAGCTGATGGATGGCATTGGGACCCCACGTGCCGACCGGGTAACTCTTGACCGGCGGCGGGTCGTCCAGGAGTTGGGCCGAACGGTCCCACAGTGACTCGATGCCTTCGGCCGTGGTGAAGAGCGTGTGGTCGCCGCGCATCGCGTCCAAGATGAGCCGCTCGTAGGCCTCCAGCACGTCGCCGACCGAGTCGGTCTCCTGGGTCGAGAACTGCATGGACAGCTTGTCGAGTTTCATGCCCGGTCCGGGGCGTTTGCCATAGAACGACAGTGACACCTTGGACTCGTCGGCCAGATCGAAGGTGAGGTGATCGGGACCTTCGGAACCCACACCCGAGCCGGGCGGGAACATCGTGCGCGGCGCTTCCTTGAACGCGATCGAAATGATCCGTTGACCCTCTGCCATCTTCTTACCGGTCCGCAGGTAGATCGGCACCCCGGCCCAGCGCCAGTTATCGATTCCGACTTTCAGTGCGATGAACGTCTCGGTGTCGGAATCTCTTGCTACGCCGTCTTCTTCGCGATATCCGGTGTACTGACCGCGGACCACGTCGGAAGTGTTGATCGGCAGCATCGAACGAAAGACCTTGTTCTTCTCCTCGCTGATCGCGCGGGGCTCGAGGGCGGTCGGCGGCTCCATCACCACGAAGGCCATCACCTGCAACAGGTGGGTGACCACCATGTCCTTGTAGGCGCCGGTGCTCTCGTAGAAGTTCGCGCGAGCGTCCAGACCAAGCTTCTCGGGGATGTCGATCTGGATGTGATCGATGAAGTTGCGATTCCAAATCGGCTCGAACAACCCGTTGGCGAATCGGAACGCCAGAATGTTCTGGGCGGCTTCCTTGCCCAAGAAGTGATCGATGCGGAAGATCTGCGCTTCTTCGAACGTCTGGTGAACGAAATCGTTGAGTTCGACGGCGCTGGCCAGGTCGGTGCCGAACGGCTTCTCCATCACCACCCGGGAGCGCTCCACCAGGTCCGCGTCCTTGAGCATGGTGATGACGGACTGCGCCGCCTTGGGCGGTACCGACAGATAGTGCAGCCGTCGCACGTCGGGGCCCAGCAGCTGCTCAGCAGCGATTACCGCGTCGGCCAACGCCTGCGGTCCGGCACCTTGGGGGACGTAGGTGACGCGCTCGGCGAAATGCGCCCACTGTTCGTTGGAGAGTTTGCGGCTGCCGAATCCGTCGACGGCCGTCCTGGCTATGGCAAGGAACTGTTCGTTGGTGTAGTCCTCCAGCGAGGTGGCGACTAACCGGATGTCGGGGGCAAGCGCGGACTCTTCCAGATACGCCAGCCCAGGTAGGAGCTTGCGCTTGGCGAGGTCGCCTGTCGCTCCGAAGAGCACGATGACATGGGGTTCGAGGTCATCGGCGTCACGACGGTGCGGACGGGCGCCCGATGCGGGATAAGAGATGGTCTGCAACTTGTCGGTGGACACATCGCGCATGATCGCACCCCAAGATGTCCGGTGCTACCCGTGTCAGTCCAAGAAGCCGTGCAGCAGTGCCGCTGAACCGGCAACGTGGGCCTGCATCGCGGCGCCCGCCGCATCGGGGTCGCCGGCCAGAATGGCGATGACGATCGCCTCGTGCTGTTCGTCGGAGTGCGCGATATTGCGCCGCAGCAACGGAATCTGGTCCAGCAGGGCGTTCAGCCGCATCCGGTTTTCGGCCACCAGCGGCACCAGCGACGGCGATCCGGCCGCCTCGGCGATCGCCAGGTGCAGCCTCGAGTCCAGCCGCCGATAGTCGTCGGCGCACGAGCAGCGCACGTCGGTCAGCCGCGACCACAATCCTTCTCGCTCAGTGGCGGTCAGCGTGCGGGTGGCCGCCAGCCGGGCAGCGCCGACTTCGAGGATCTCGCGCAGCCGCAACGCGTCGTCGATATCGGCGCGGCTGAATCGCAGCACACCTTCGGTCGGCGCCGGCAGCGAATCGGCCAGGAAGGTACCGCCATAGCGGCCGCGGCGCGACACCAGGTAGCCGGCCTCGGCCAGCGATTTGATGGCCTCCCGGACGGTGTCACGGCTGACCCCGAGCCGGACGGCGAGTTCGCGTTCGGGCGGCAGCGATTCACCCGGTGTCAGCACCCCGAGCTTGATCGTCTCCAGCAGCCGCCCGACGGTGTCCTCGAACGCGTTGCCCAGGCGCACCGGACGTAGCAGGGCCTCAGAGGCCTGCCGCGGTTCCGGAGCTCCTGTCATGTTGATGCCTTACAGCGGTGTCACGTAGTGGCCGCTGATCCCGCCGTCGACCAGGAAGGTCGATCCGGTGATGAACGACGAGTCGTCACTGGCCAGGAATGCCACCGCGGCGGCCAGCTCCTCGGGTTCGGCGAACCGGCCCATCGGCACGTGCACCAGTCGGCGCGCGGCCCGCTCGGGATCCTTGGCGAACAGCTCCTGCAGCAGCGGGGTGTTCACCGGCCCGGGGCACAACGCGTTGACCCGAATTCCCTGGCGCGCGTACTGAACTCCGAGCTCGCGTGACATGGCCAGCACGCCGCCCTTGGACGCCGTGTAGGAGATCTGGCTGGTCGCCGACCCCATCACCGCCACGAACGAGGCGGTGTTGATGATCGAGCCCTTCTGCGCGGGCACCATGTGGCGCAGCGCGGCCTTGCAGCAGAAGAAGACCGACTTGAGGTTGACGTCCTGCACCCGGTCCCAGGCGTCGATACCGGTGTTCTCGATGAGGTCGTCGTCGGGCGGGCTGATCCCGGCGTTGTTGAACGCGATGTCGACCCCGCCGTGGGTCTCAAAAGCGGTGTCGAACAAGTTGTCCACCGCGACCTGATCCGAGACGTCGACCTGGACGAACTGGACGTTGAGGTCGTTGGCGACGGACTTGCCGGTGCTCGGGTCAACGTCCCCGATGACGACAATCGCTCCTTCGGCCCGCATCCGCTTGACGGCCGCCAGTCCGATACCGCTCGCCCCGCCGGTGACGACGGCGACCTTGTCCTTGAGTCGCTGGGACAAATCCATCTAGCTCTCCTCTACTGCGAAAAAGACGTTCTTGGTCTCGGTGAAGGACAACGGGGCATCGGGTCCGAGCTCGCGGCCCAGGCCGGATTGCTTGAAGCCGCCGAACGGGGTGTTGTACCGCACCGATGAATGCGAATTCACGCTCAGGTTGCCGGCCTCGACCGCGCGTGACACCCGTATCGCACGCGACAGGTTGTCGGTCCAGATCGAGCCGGACAGACCGTATTCGGTGTCGTTGGCCAGCGCGATGGCGTCCGCCTCGTCCTCGAACGGCAGCACGGTGACGACCGGGCCGAAGATCTCCTCGGTGACGGTCCGGTCGGTGCGCGCCGGCGTGAGCACCGTTGGCGGGAACCAGAATCCCGGGCCGCTGGGCGCCGAGCCGCGGAACGCGACGGGTGCGTCGTCGGGAACGTAGGCGGCCACCGAATCGAAATGCTTGCGGGACACCAGCGGACCCATTTCGGTCTCGCGGGCGGCGGGGTCACCGACCACCAGGCCCTTGACGGCCGGCTCGAGCAGCTCCATGAACTTGTCGAAGACACTGCGCTGCACCAGGATCCGGCTGCGCGCGCAGCAGTCCTGCCCGGCATTGTCGAAGACCCCGTACGGCGCTGTGGCAGCGGCACGTTCGAGGTCACAGTCGGCGAACACGATGTTGGCGCTCTTGCCGCCGAGCTCCAAGGTCACCCGCTTCACCTGGGCGGCGGCCCCGGCCATCACCTTGGTCCCGACCTCCGTGGAGCCGGTGAACACGATTTTGCGCACTCCCGCGTGGCTGATGAAGCGTTCGCCGACCACCGAACCCCGGCCGGGCAGCACCTGGAACAGACCTTCGGGCAGACCGGCTTCCAGTGCGAGCTCGCCGAGCCGGATGGATGTCAGCGGGGTCCACTCCGCCGGTTTGAGCACCACCGCGTTGCCCGCGGCGAGCGCTGGCGCGAAGCCCCACACGGCGATCGGCATCGGGAAGTTCCACGGCGTGATCACCCCGATCACGCCCATCGGCTCGTTGAACGTGACATCCAAACCACCGGCCACCGGAATCTGCTTGCCCGACAACCGCTCCGGGGTCGCCGAATAGAACTGCAGCACGTCGCGCACGTGGCCGGCTTCCCACTCGGCAGCGCCGATCGGATGCCCGGAGTTGGCGACCTCCAGAGCGGCCAACTCCCCGACGTGGGCGTCGACCGCCGCAGCGAAGGCTCGCAGTGCAGCCGCGCGTTCGGCGGGAGCCGCAGCAGCCCAGGCTTTTTGCGCAACCTTGGCCCGCGCGATCGCGTCGTCGACACCGTCGACGTCGGTCAGCTCGACCGTGCGCAGCGCCTGCTCGGTGGCCGGATTGACCAGTTCCGTGGAAGTCACTCAGTTCACTCTCTCTGTCGTATACGCCCGGGCCGCCTCGACCAGTCCGGCGAACAACCGCAGATCGTCCAGCGTCTCCTCGGGATGCCACTGCACGGCCAGAACGAAGTCGTCGCCGGGGATTTCGACGCCTTCGATCACGCCGTCGTCGTCCAGTGCGCTGATCATCAAACCATCACCGAGCCGGTCGATCGCCTGGTGGTGGTAGCACTGCGCATTCGTGTTCTCCCCAATCAATCCGGCCAGCCTGCTGCCGGCGACGGTGGTCACCCTGGAGGTGTTGAACACCGCATTGCCCTGCTGATGGCGGGTATGGCCGAGGACGTCGGGCAGATGCTGGTGCAGTGTGCCGCCCAGCGCGACGTTGAGCAGCTGCGCGCCGCGGCAGATGGCGAGCACCGGCAGGTGCCGGCGTAGCGCGGCGGCCACCAGCGCGAACTCCCAGGCGTCGCGATCGCGCGCCGGCTCGTCGGTGGTCGGATGCGGGTCATGGTCGTAGGCCGCCGGGTCGACGTCGCGCCCGCCGGTGATGATCAGGCCGTCGATCCCGCCGAGGATCTGGCTTGCGATATCGGCGTCCACCGGCTGCGGTGGCAGCAGCGTGGCGATTCCACCCGCCAGCGTCACTCCTTCGAGATAGCTGGTCGACAGGAAGGCCGCATGCACGTCCCAGATGCCGGACTTGGCCTGTTGCAGATAGGTTGTCAGACCGATGACCGGGCGAGCTGGGCCGTCAAGTTCAGAGACGTTCAAAGCCGCGCACCCTCTCCCAGTCGGTGACCGCCGAATTGAATGCCGCCAGCTCCACCCGGGCGTTGTTGAGGTAGTGCTCGACGACCTCGTCGCCGAACACCTCGCGGGCGATCGCCGAACCCTCGAACAGCGCGGCCGCCTCGGCCAGTGTGGTGGGCAACCGCTGTGCGCCACTGGTGTACGCATTGCCGACGCAGGCCTCCGGCAGCTCCAGCCCGTTGTCGATCCCGTACAGCCCGCCGGCGATCAGCGCGGCCACCGCCAGGTACTGGTTGACGTCCCCGCCGGGGGCCCGGCACTCCATCCGCATGGAATGCCCGTTGCCCACCACCCGCAGCGCGCACGTCCGGTTGTCGATCCCCCACGCAATGGCCGTCGGGGCGAAGCTGCCCTCCACAAATCGCTTGTAGGAGTTGATGTTCGGCGCGTAGAACAGGGTCAGCTCGCGCATCGTGGCCAATTGGCCTGCGATGAAACTACGGAACATCGGCGACATCCCCAACGGCTCGTCGGCGTCGGCGAAGACCGCCGAGCCGTTCTCGCCACGCAGCGAAATGTGGATATGACAGCTATTACCTTCGCGCTCATCGTATTTCGCCATGAACGTCAAGCTCTTGCCGTGCTGGTCGGCGATCTCCTTGGCACCGTTCTTGTAGATGGTGTGGTTGTCGCAGGTGACCAGCGCGGTGTCGTAGCGGAACGCGATCTCCTGCTGACCGACGTTGCACTCCCCCTTCACGCCTTCGCAATACATCCCGGCACCATCCATGCCCAGGCGAATATCGCGCAGCAACGGCTCCATCCGGGTGGAGGCGTGAATGGCATAGTCGACGTTGTAGTCGGTGGAAGCGGTCAGTCCCCGGTACCCGGCCGCCCAGGCGTCCCGGTAGGTGTCGTCGAACACCATGAATTCCAACTCGGTGCCGATGAAGGCCTCCAGCCCACGCTGGGCCAGCCGGTCAAGCTGAGCCCGCAGGATGCTGCGGGGCGCCGGCAGCACCGGACCACCCCCGACAAAGGACAGGTCGGCCATCACCAACGCGGTGCCCGGCAGCCACGGCAGCACTCGCAGGGTGGAGAAATCGGGCGTCATCACCATGTCGCCGTAGCCGGACTCCCAGCTCGACATCGCATACCCGTCGACGGTGTTCATATCGACGTCGACGGCCAGCAGGTAGTTGCAGCACTCCGCCCCGTGGGCGGCGACCTCCTCGACGAACAATCGGGCCGCGACCCGCTTGCCGGTCAACCGGCCCTGCATGTCGGTGAAGGCCACGATCACCGTGTCGATCTCACCCGCGGCCACCCTGCTCTCCAGGTCAGCCTGCACCAATAGACCAGGCCGGCGGCGGCCCACACCATCAGGCGTCACGGGTGCCCCTCTCGATAGCGACGGTTCGAGAACTGATTCGACGGAAAGTCAACCATTGGACGTCTCCGTTGCGGCGACGTCATCCTCCAGATTTACATAGATGTCACTCCAAAGGTAGGACACCAGACCAATAGCGGCCTATTGTCCCTACTCAGAGAGCGCCGGTCGACGCCTCTCCGCCATCACGCCCAGAAGGAGACGCGCCGTGCCAGAGGGTCACGAACTTCTCGACGAGGACGAAAGGCATCTCGCCAGCCTCGGTTACGCCCAGGAGCTGCACCGGTCCTGGTCGGGATTCAGCAACTTCGCCATCTCGTTCTCGATCATCTCGATCCTGGCCGGCTGCTTCACCTCGTTCGGCCTGGGCTGGAACAACGGCGGCCCGGCGGCCATCGCCTGGGGCTGGCCGGTGATCTCGGTCTTCATCCTGATGATCGGCCTGTGTATGTCCGAGCTGGTGTCAGCATTCCCGACATCGGGCGGGATCTATTGGTGGGCAGCCAAACTCGGCGGCCCGAAGGCCGGGTACTACACCGGCTGGCTGAACCTGATCGGACTGATCGCCATCCTGGCGTCGGTGGCCTACGGGTCGGCGACCTTCCTCGACCTCACACTGGGCACGTTCAGTGAGACCTGGCTGGCCGGTTACAGCCTGACCCGGACATTCATCATGTTCCTGGTCATCCTGGTGATCGTCGCGACCATCAACATCTTCTCCAGCCACCTACTGGCCGTCATCAACAACATCTCGGTGTGGTGGCACGTCATCGGTGCCGCGGCCGTCATCGTCATCCTGTGGCTGATCCCTGAGCAGCACGCCAGCTTCTCCACGGTGTTCGCCACGACGGTCAACAACACCGGCTTCTTCGGAGGCTCCACCTCCGGTTTCACCTTCCTGCTGTTCGTGCTGCCGATGTCGGCGATCCTGACCCAGTACACGATCACCGGCTACGACGCGTCGGCTCACCTGTCCGAGGAGACCAAGAGCGCGGCCGACGGCGCCGCCAAGGGCATCTGGCGATCGATCTTCTACTCGGCGATCGGCGGCTGGGTCCTGCTGCTGACCTTCCTGTTCGCCGTCCAAGACGTTGACGGCGTGACGGCGGGTGGTGGCGCGGTAGCCACGATCTTCAGCCAGGCCATGGACTCCAAGTGGGTCGTCGTCGTCCTGCTGATCTCGACCTGCGGCCAGCTGTTCTGCACCACGGCCTGCCAGACCAGCGCCTCGCGCATGTTGTTCGCGTTCAGCCGCGACCGGGCGGTGCCCGGCCATCAGCTGTGGGCCAAGCTCAGCGCCAAGAAGGTGCCCGCCAACGCGGTCATCGTCACCGCGGCGATCGCGGCCATCATCACGTTGCCCGCGCTGGTCAAGGTCGATATCAACGGTGCACCGGTGCCGATCGCGTTCTTCGCGGTCGTCTCGATCGGCGTCGTCGGTCTGTACCTGTGCTTCGCGGTGCCGATCTACTACCGCTGGAAGGCCGGCGACTCGTTCCCCATTGGCAAATGGAACCTGCGCGGCCATCACAAGTGGATGGCGCCGCTGGCCCTGATCGAGATCATCGTCACCTCGATCATCGCGATGTTCCCTACCTCCCTCGGTGGCGCACCGTGGGACGCCAGTTTCGAGTGGAAATTCGTCAACTACACTCCGCTGCTGGTGGGCGGCGTGCTGATCCTGCTCTACATCTACTGGCACGTGTCGGTGAAGAACTGGTTCACCGGCCCGATCAAGCAGGTCGACGCGACCGGCGAAGAGCTGGAGGGCGTTTCCTGAGTCACTGAAGGAGACCGCACCCCAGGCCCGCCGCCCGGCGGGCCCCGCACCCCTCGTGCCCCAGGCCGAGGGGTGCGGTTTGTGTGGAGCCCCGTCTTTTGTGAGCGCCGTCTCGGCCGGGTTAGGACACGTCGCCCGCGGGTAAACGGAAAAGCCAAGTCAGCGAGCAGACGGGATAGGTCTGAAGACGATGTGTGGAGCGACGGGCGAAGTCCGTCTCGACAACCAGGCCCCCGATGTGGCGGCAGTGGCCGCCATGGCCGACACGATGGCCCCACGCGGGCCCGATGCGGCCGGTGTGTGGTCACAGGGCAGGGTGGCGCTCGGTCACCGTCGGCTGAAGATCATCGATCTGTCCGAAGCCGGTGGCCAGCCGATGGTGGACGCCGACCTCGGGTTGACGATCTGCTGGAACGGCTGCATCTACAACTACGAGGCCCTGCGCGACGAGCTCGCCGGCCACGGCTACCGGTTCTTCTCCCACAGTGACACCGAGGTGTTGCTGAAGGCCTACCACCACTGGGGCGACCGGTTCGTCGAGCGGTTGCACGGGATGTTCGCCTTCGCCATCGCCGAGCGCGACAGCGGCCGGGTGTTGCTCGGTCGCGACCGCCTCGGCATCAAACCGCTTTATATCAGCGAGGATTCGCGCCGCATCCGGTTCGCGTCGTCACTGCCCGCCTTGCTGGCCGGCGGCGGCGTCGACACCCGCATCGACCCGATCGCGCTGCACCACTATCTCACCTTCCATTCGGTGGTACCCGCCCCGCAGACGATCCTGCGCGGTGTGCGCAAGCTCTCCCCCGGCACCCTGCTGACGATCGAGCCCGACGGCATACGCACCGAGATCACCTACTGGGCGCCTGATTTCAGCCGCCGTGACGATCACTCCGGGTGGAGCGCGCGCGATTGGGAAGACGCGATCCTGGACGCCCTGCGCACGGCCGTGAAGCGCCGCCTCGTCGCCGACGTGCCAGTCGGTTGTCTGCTCTCGGGCGGCGTGGATTCCAGCTTGATCGTCGGTCTGCTGGCCGAGGCCGGGCAGACCGGTCTCTCGACGTTCTCCATCGGCTTCGAATCGGTCGGCGGCGTCAAGGGCGACGAGTTCGCCTACTCCGACATCGTGGCCAAGCGGTTCGCCACCGATCACCACCAGATCCGCATCGACACCGCCCGGATGCTGCCCGCGCTCGAGGGCGCGATCGGCGCGATGAGCGAGCCCATGGTCTCCCACGACTGCGTGGCGTTCTATCTGCTCAGCCAGGAAGTTGCCAAGCACGTCAAGGTCGTTCAGTCCGGTCAGGGCGCCGACGAGGTGTTCGCCGGCTACCACTGGTATCCCCCGATGGGCGAGCCGGACGCGGCCAGTGTCGCCGGTTCCGTGGCCCGCTACCGCGGTGCGTTCTTCGATCGCGACCATGACGGTGTTGCCGACCTGGTGTCCGCCGACTGGGTCAGCGGCGGCGAGGATCCCAGCCTGGCGTTCGTCGCCGAGCACTTCGGTCGGCCCGGCGCGCAGACCGGTGTGGACCGCGCACTGCGGCTGGACACCACGGTGATGCTGGTCGACGATCCGGTCAAACGCGTCGACAACATGACGATGGCCTGGGGCCTGGAAGGCCGGGTGCCGTTCCTCGACCACGAGCTCGTCGAACTGGCGGCAGCCTGCCCGCCGGAACTCAAGACCGCGCAGGGCGGCAAGGGCGTTCTGAAAGAGGCTGCCAGGCAAGTGATCCCGCCCGAGGTCATCGACCGGCCGAAGGGTTACTTCCCGGTGCCCGCGCTCACCCATCTGGAGGGCCCATACCTGGAGATGGTCCGCGATGCGCTGTATGCACCGCAGGCCAAGGAGCGCGGGCTGTTCCGGCCCGATGCCGTCGAGCGGTTGCTCGCCGATCCCAACGGGCGGCTGACCCCGCTGCGGGGTAATGAGTTGTGGCAGATCGGACTTCTCGAGCTGTGGCTGCAGCAGCACGGAATCAGCGGGCCCGCGGCATGAGTACTGCGCACACCGAGGCCATCACGATGGGCCTGCACGGCGCATCGCCCCAGCACCTCGTCGAAGAGATGACCGACGATGTGGTACTCGAATTGGGCTGGGGCCGGCTGATTTTCGGACAGACCTTCGAAGACCCGGACACACTGGCCGCGGTTCTGCAGCAGGAGGCGAAGGGCCGCCGCGACATCTGCATCTACGCGCGCGAATCACACGTCCTGGTGGCCAAGTCACCGGCCGAGCTGTTCATCGATCCCAGCCACACCTACCGCTGGCGCCTGAACCCGGACGACGCGGAGGATGCCCAGCCGGTCGGGTTCTCGGTGCGGCCGTTGCGCGACAAAGCCGACGCCGACGAGATGAACCGGGTCTACCTGCGCTGCGGCATGGTTCCCGCACCGACCGAGTTGATCTGGAACAACCATCTGCACTGCGACGCAGTGGAATATCTGGTCGCGGTTCGTGACGACGACGGTTCGGTCGTCGGTACGGTCACCGGTGTCGACCACAAGCGGCTGTTCAACGATCCCGAAGACGGTTCGAGCCTCTGGACGCTGGCCGTCGACCCGACGGCCAGCCTGCCCGGCATCGGCGCCTCGCTGACCCGTTCGCTCGCCCAGACCTTCCGCAACCGGGGCCGTGCCTACCTGGACCTGTCGGTGGGCTATGACAACGAGGCCGCGATCGCGCTGTACGAGAAGCTCGGTTTCGAGCGCGTCCCCGTGCTGGCTGTCAAGCGCAAGAACGCGATCAACGAGCCGCTGTTCACCCCGGCGTCGGAAACCGTCGACGATCTCAACCCGTACGCGCGCATCATCGCCGACGAGGCCATGCGCCGCGGCATCCGGGTCGAGGTGCTCGACGCCGAGACCGGCGAGATGCGGCTGTCGCACGGCGGACGCAGCGTGGTGACGCGGGAGTCGTTGAGCGAATACACCTCTGCGGTGGCGATGAGCCGTTGCGACGACAAACGGCTCACCCGCCGCATCGTCTCGGAGGCCGGCATCGTGGTGCCCCGCGGCAGGCTGGCCACCTTCGACGCCGAGGACCACACATTCCTGGCCGAGGTCGGCGACGTCGTCGTCAAGCCGACCCGCGGCGAGCAGGGCAAAGGCATCACCGTCGGGGTCGACGGACCCGACGCGCTGGACTCCGCGCTGGCCCGGGCCCGTGAGCAGCATCCCGAGGTGCTGATCGAGCAGCGCGCGCCTGGCGACGATCTTCGCCTGGTGGTCATCGACGGCACAGTGGTCGCGGCCGCGCTGCGCAAACCGGCCGAAGTGGCGGGCACCGGCCAGCACACCATCCTCGAACTGATCGCGACGCAGAGCCGTCGCCGCGCCGCTGCGACCGGCGGCGAGTCACACATTCCCGTCGACGATGTCACCGAGGCGACGGTGGCCGAGGCCGGCTGGTCCTTCGACGATGTGCTGGGCGAAGGAGTGCGCCTGCGCGTGCGCCGCACCGCCAACCTGCATCAGGGCGGCACAATCCACGACGTGACGGCCACGGTGCATCCCGAGTTGTGCCGGGTCGGGGTGGATGCCGCGGCGGCCATCGGCATCCCGGTCACCGGCATCGACCTTCTGGTGCCCGACGTGACTCGCGACGAGTACGTGTTCATCGAAGCCAATGAGCGTCCCGGGCTGGCCAATCACGAGCCCCAGCCGACCGCACAGGCTTTCGTCGACTTCCTGTTCCCGGGACAGCCGGGTCTACCGCAGGCGTGGACGCCCAAGCAAGCCGCCGACGCGCCGCCGCGCTAACTCACCAGGTGCTGGTGCGCAGCACGATCTCGGCAGCCAGCTGCGCGGTGGATTCCGCGGCATTGCGCCGCCCGGTGAATTCCACCAGCCGGAAATCGCTGTACACGTAACGCTGGCTGGCCCGGGCGAGTGCTCTGGCGGCCGGCGTGCTGACCAACGCAGTGGTGTTGATCTCCACCGGCGGACAATCCTCGTCGCGGATGACGCCGTTCTGGTCGGGTACGCGCGGATGGCCGCGGTCGATCACGACCAGACCGGTGAACCGATCGAGGCGGGTGGCCGCCAGCTCCCAGGCGAGCTCGGCGCCGGCACGGTCCCCCACCAAGATGCCCCAGCGGACATCGAGCGCGTCGAGGATGCCCACCACAGCTTTGGGATGTAGCCGGGGGTCGGCTCCGATGACCACAGTGCGCACAGAGGCCGTGTGCAAGCGTTGACAGACCCCGTCGTAGGCGGCCGGTGCATGCTGGGCCGCACCCAGCACGACGACGAACGGGCCCTTCTCCGGACCGGTCACACTGACCGGCACAGGGAACCCATCGACAGTCACCATTGTCGACAGCATTTCGCCACGTTACTGTGAAAGTGGCTTTCGGCGGGCGGTTTTCGCAGGGTCTCTCAACTCCTACTCAGATGGCGCGACGAATCTTGGCGGCCTGCTTGGCAAACACGTCCAGGAACGTCTGCGGCAGTGTCGCTTTGGCGTCGACGCTGGGATCGGGCGTGGGAAAGGCGATTCCGAACATTCCGTACCTGCCAACATTCTGGAATGCCATGTAAACACTACTGGGCGAACCCATCAGCTGCATTGTTTGCTGATACGCCAGTAAGTCGTCCCCCAAAGGGGGTAGCTCGGTGGTCGTAATGGGAATGCCCTTGCTCCGCGGATCGAAATACGCTTCGAATTTCGCACAACGGCTGGCCGCCTCCTCCAACTTCGCAAGATCCAGCGGTGACGACAGCACGGTCATCACGATGCGGGCGCCGTTGTAGGTCGCCGCGTATTTCGCAGCGGCACCGGGCCCGCGCTCAGCCGATTCGGCGATGACGTTGGTCATCGCGTTGGCGCAGCCCTCGGGACGCGACAGCATCGACGGCGGGCTACCGGCGTTGTCGGGCTGACCGGCCTGCTCGACGATGCGGTCGTACTGCACGCCCGGCGGGAAGTCCGCCGGGCCCAGGGCGGCCTTCTCCAGGGTGGCGCCCGGCCACGTCGCACTGCCGGTGACCGTCGATCCACACCCGGCGACCAGCACCGCGGCGACACCCGCCGCGGTGACCAGCACCGTCCGACCCCACATGAGGTTCAGGCTACCGATTTAGTCGTGTGCTGACCGTGGGGCGCACTGGCGCGGGTGCGTCCAGCAGCGCCAGCAGGGCGTCGATGTCGAGGTGGGCGGCCAGCAAATCGGCCATGACATCGAGTTGAGCGTCCCGGCGGGCCGGCACCTGGGTGTCGGTGGCCACCCGGAATCCATGGCGGCCCGCAGCGTCGGCGGCGGTGGTGAGCCAGGCGCGACGGAATTCGTCGTTGTCCAGCAGGCCGTGCCAGTGGGTGCCGAACACCGCGCCCCGAACGTAGCCCTGCGCGGTGTCGTCGGCCGCGAACCAGCTGTGCTCGGTGCACCGCGTCACCCGGCCGTGGTGGATTTCGTAGCCGCTCAACGGACTCGGCCAGCGCCGCAGCACCTTCTCGGGTGCGAAGTCGATATCGGCGTCGAACAGCCCGAGCCCGTCGACGTCGCCCGAACCGGTCTCGACGGTGTCGCCGATGCGCCGGCACAACATCTGGAAGCCGCCGCAGATGCCGAGCACGGGACGCCCGGCGCGCGCGTGTACGGCGATCGCGTCGGCCAGTCCGCGCTCCCGCAACCAGCCCAGATCGGCGACGGTGGCCTTACTGCCCGGGATGACGACGATGTCGGCGTCGGCCACCTCGGCGGGCTCGGCCGCCCAGTGGACCAGCACGCCGGGTTCACAGGCGAGCGCCTCGATATCGGTGGAATTCGAGATGCGCGGCAACCGGATCGCCGCGACCCGCAGCCAGTGCTCACCGAGCGGCGGCGCAGGGACTCCGACCACATGGCCGGCCACGACCGATACCGAATCCTCGGCGTCGAGCCACAGCTCGTCGCTGTGCGGCACGATCCCGTAGGTGGGCCGGCCGGTGAGCTCGGCCAGCTGGTCAAGACCCGGCGCGAGCAGAGCGGGATCGCCGCGGAACTTGTTGACGATGAACCCGGCGATCAGCGCCTGGTCCTGCGGCGACAGCACAGCGACGGTGCCGAACAGGTGGGCCAGCAGGCCGCCCCGGTCGATGTCACCGACGATCACCACGGGCAGGTTTGCCGCGCGCGCCAGGCCCATATTGGCCAGATCGGTTGCCCGCAGATTGATCTCGGCGGGTGATCCGGCACCCTCGCACACGACGACATCGAATTCAGCTCGCAGTGAGGCTAATTCGTCGGCGACAACCTCGGCGAGCCGGTCGCGGTGTTCGATGTAATCCTTCGCGCCGACGGTGCCGACCGGGTGGCCCTTGACCACCAGCTGCGAGGTGCGGTCACTGCCGGGCTTGAGCAGGATCGGATTGAACCGGGTGCTGGGTTCCAACCCCGCCGCCTGCGCCTGCATGCCCTGGGCCCGGCCGATCTCGCCCCCGTCGACGGTGACCACCGAGTTGTTGCTCATGTTCTGTGCCTTGAACGGCGCGACGCGAATTCCCTTGCGCGCCAACAGTCGGCACAGCCCGGCGACGACCATCGACTTGCCGGCGTCCGAGGTGGTGCCGGCGATCAACAGCGCGCCGCCGGTCACTTTTTCCTCGCGAGCAGACGCAAAAGTCCCCGCAACCGCGGCGTGTCGGGGACTTTTCCGTCTGCTCGCGGGAGAGGTCTCACGGCAGGGTCAGGATTTCCGCGCCGTCCTCGGTGACGACCAGGGTGTGCTCGAACTGCGCGGTCCACTTGCGGTCCTTGGTGGCCACCGTCCAGCCGTCGTCCCAGATCTCGTAGTCCAGCGCGCCGAGGTTGATCATCGGTTCGATGGTGAACGTCATCCCCGGCTCCAGCACGGTCTCCACCTCGGGCTGGTCGTAGTGCAGCACCACCAGGCCGTTGTGGAAGGTTGTGCCGATACCGTGTCCGGTGAAGTCACGAACCACGTTGTAGCCGAACCGGTTTGCGTACGCCTCGATGACGCGGCCGACCACCGACAGGGCCCGCCCGGGCTTGACGGCCTTGATGGCACGCATCGTCGCCTCGTGGGTGCGCTCGACGAGCAGGCGGTGCTCCTCGCTGACGTCACCGGCCAGGAACGTGGCATTGGTGTCGCCGTGCACACCATGGATGAAGGCGGTCACGTCGATGTTGACGATGTCGCCGTCCTGGACCACGGTCGAGTCCGGGATGCCGTGGCAGATGATCTCGTTGAGCGAGGTGCAGCACGACTTCGGAAAACCCTTGTAGTACAGCGTCGACGGGTAAGCGCCGTGATCGACCATGTAGTCGTGGGCGATCCTGTCGAGCTCGTCGGTGGTCACCCCAGGTGCGACGGCTTTGCCGGCCTCGGCCAGCGCGCCGGCCGCGATGCGCCCGGCGATGCGCATGTTCTCGATGACCTCGGGCGTCTGGACCCACGGCTCGGTGCCTTCTGCGACCGTTGACTTGCCGACGTATTCGGGACGCTCGATCGCCTTGGGGACCGGCAGGGTCGGTGAGACCACTCCGGGACGGAGTGCAGTGCGTACGGGCATCTCGCCAGCTTAATGGCGACGCAGCAGCGGACGCTTGGGACCGCGGACGTTGACCGAGCCCATCACGACCCGTCCGGTGAGCACGACGTGCGGGGTGCCCTCGGCCGGTGCGTCCTTGCGACGGTCGCGGGCGCTGCCGGCGTACACGGTGATGTCGTCGATGGACGCGCTGGCGCCCTCGGGCAGGCGGAGGTCCACCGAGCCGCGGACCATATCGAGTTCGATGACGACGACCGGTCCCGCAAAGCGGGCGTTGGTGAGGTCGAGGTCGACCGAGCCCATCCGGCGTACCAGCGCCAGCCGGGTCGGCACGGTCCACTCGCCGTGCCGTCGCAGTGAGCCCATCCAGCCACGCAGTTCGACCCGATCGGCCGCGGAGGTGACGATGGCGCCGGGTCCGGGCAGGTCGTCGACCAGGATCTCGAGGTCGGCGTGCATCCGGGCCGCCGAGACCTGCGCCGAGCGCTCCTCGAATTCGCCGATATCGATCAGCCCCAGCGCGACGGCGTTGTGCAGCCGCCGCAGGGTGCCGTTGCGGTCGGCATCGGATACCCGCAGCGCGGGCGTGTGGTCGAGTCCGGTCATAGCCATTCCACGGTACCTGTTCGCCCTGGCCAGGCGTCCATCTCGGCGGCCCTCGGCTAACCTATGCCGATGTTCGCCTTGCCGCGCCGAACCGTCCTCATCGGGGCCGCCGTGGCGCCGATTGCGGCCTGCAACAGCAACACCGGCGAACTGACCGCGTCGCCGACGACGACGGCGCCGGGCCAGGTGCTGGCCACCGCGGCCGATATCCCGGTGGGCTCGGGCAAGGTCGTCGGCGACACCGTGATCACCCAGCCCACGGCCGGGGTGTTCGAGGGTTTCGTCGCCCGATGCACCCACGCCGGCTGCAAGCTCCCTTCCGTAACCGACGGCACGCTCAACTGCCCGTGCCACGGCAGTCAATTCGGTCTCGACGGCGCGGTGCTCCGCGGGCCCGCGGTGACGCCGCTGGCCTCGGTCGCGGTGAAGGTCAAGGGCGGCGACATCGTCGCCGGCTGACTCAGAATCGAGCCGCGGCGGCGGTCAGCGCGCTCTGCGCATCGACCCACGTGCTGCGGACGATATCGGCGACCGGCAATACCTCGACGATGCGCGACGAGACCTGACCGGTGTTGGCCACGCTCGCCTCCATGTCGCCCTCGAAGTAGAGCTCGGTGACACCGCTGATCAGCGGGGCCGCGGCACCTTCGGTCGCCACCCGGCGAGCCAAGCCGACGTGCAACACCCGCATCGTGGGATTGCCCGGCAGATTCAGCAGGATTGTGCCGGCGTCGTCGGCGGCCACGATCGCGTTCTTGAAGTTGGCGTGCACAGCCGCCTCGCGACTGGCCAGCATGCGGGTCCCCATCTGCACACCCTCGGCGCCCAACACCACCGCCGCGGCGGCCGAACGGGCATCACAGATGCCGCCGGCCGCAATCAGGGGAAGGTCGATCTGTTCGGCGATCAACGGAAGCAGGACCATAGTCGACGCCCCGAGCGCCGATTTAAAGCCGCCGCCCTCGACCCCTTCGACCACCAACGCATCCACGCCCGCGTCGACCGCCTTACGGGCACCGTTCAGCGACCCCACCACATGCACCACCGTCATGCCGGCGTCGTGCAGCCGCGCGGTGAACAGCCCGGGGTCGCCGGCGGAGGTGAACACGTGCCGCACCTTGGCCTCGACCAGCACGTCGACGATGGACGGATCGCGCTTCCAGCCCTGGATCATCAGGTTGGCACCCACCGGCCGGTCCGTGAGCTCGCGCACGGTGAGCAGGTCGGCGCGTCCCTCCGGCGTGAGGGTTTCGATGACGCCAAGGCCACCAGCCTCGGACACCGCGGCGGCCAGCGTTGCCCTCGCGATGTAGGTCATCGGCGCCTGGACCACGGGATAGGTGACGCCCAACAAACTCTGGATCCGGTTGGTCACGCATCATCTAAGCACACAGGCGGGAATGCCTGTGCTACTTGATAATTGGGCTACTTCGTCAGCGTGAACTGACCCACGTCGATCAAACCGCTGCGGAACAAGGGAGGGCAGCCGAGCAGGTACTTCATGTAGCGGTCGTAGACCTCCTCGGACTGGACGGCGATGGCTTCGTCCTTGTGCGCCTCCAGCGCCGCCGACCAGTAGTCGAGCGTCGTGGGGTAGTGGGCCTGCAGCGATTGGAATCGGGTCACTGTGAAACCGGGCTTGACGGCATGCGCATCGATCATCCGCACCGACGGCAGCCGGCCACCGGGGAAGATCTCGGTGATCATGAACTTGCAGAACCGGGCCATCTCGAAGGTCAGCGGTATGCCCAGTGCCAGCACGTCGTCGGGATGCAGACCGAGGATGGTGTGCAGCAGCATGACGCCGTCGGCGGGCATCGCGTTGTAGGCGAACGTGAAGAAGTCGTCATAGCGGTCGAAGCCGAAATGCTCGAAGGCACCGATGGATACGATCCGGTCGACCGGCTCGTCGAACTGCTCCCAGCCGCGCAGTTCCACGCGCTTGGAGCGCGGACTCTCCGACTCGGCGAACAACCGCTCGACGTGGGCCTGCTGGTTCTCGCTGAGCGTCAGGCCGATCACGTTGACGTCGTAGCGCTCGAGCGCCCGGTTCAACGTCGAGCCCCAGCCGCAGCCGACATCGAGCAGCGTCATACCCGGTTGGAGGTTCAGCTTGCCCAGCGCCAGGTCGATCTTGGCGATCTGCGCCTCTTCCAGCGTCATACCGTCACGCTCGAAGTAGGCGCAGCTGTAGGTCTGCGTCGGGTCGAGGAACAGGCGGAAGAAGTCATCGGACAGGTCGTAGTGCGCCTGGACGTTTTCGAAGTGTGGTTTTAGCTGCTCGGGCATCGCGATGGGCGCCTTCCTGGACATCCGGCAGCGTTCACGAACGGCCCCCGACCGTGAGCTATCCGGATGTCTCACTGACCGTAGCCGACTTCGGGCGGTATCCGATTGATGTGCATCAAATCCGGGGCGGTTCATATCGCCCGATGCTTGAAGCGCCAACAAACTCACTCGGCCCTCGTTGTTAGGTGATCAGCACGGTCACGATACCGACGGCTTCGCGGAGGGCGTCCGCGCCCACGTTCCCGATCGGTTCTCCAAGGCCTGACGTTCGCACGCACTGCACGAGCTCAGGCAGAAGGTACCCTGCTGGCTCACATGGTGGGCGCCAACGTTGATCTTGCGAGGGATAGGCGCCAATCCGTATTACGCCCGTACTAGTCGCTGCGTCGTCCCGGACACGGTGCATTAGGCCGCGCACATCTGTCCCGAGGGTTGGCGCCAGCGCATCAGGCATTCGAAAGCTCTCGTCATACGTGTCTGGGATGAACGGACAGGTGATGACCCAGTCGGTATTCAAGCTCAGATGAGAAGAATTGGACAGGACTGCGACATGCTGGAAGCCGCTGAGCCATGACGTGGGAATGACTGCGCCACTGCTGTCGAGGCAGATGTCACCCGGCGCGATCACAGGCGCCCGCCACACGGACTCGTGCGCCAACCCGCATCTTGGCCCGCAGTAAGTGCTCGATCCTCCCAAGGGGTTTTCCTCACGGCTCGCGATATTAATTTAAACGCTCTGTGAATCGCCCCGGAAAGCGGTCAGGCGAGCCGCGTCACGGCTGAACCCGACGGACCAGATGGTAAGTCCGGTCCAGCCGCCGCGTCGTGAGATCCGTCGCGAAGGGGTCAGGTTCATCTTGGTCGTGGATGGCTGCGGCATGCGTGCTTGCCATGATTGCCGACCACACCGTGACAGCCTTTGAGATCTGGGGATCGTCCTGGGCAATGCCGCGTTGATCGGCCAATCCGTGTGCGAGCACTCGTTTGCGATGAACCGAGACAGCTTGCGCCACAGCTGGATTGGTTGCGATGACCCTACCCATGCGGTGCATTCGCAGTAGCGGCACAGGTCCTTCGCCCGCGATGATCCGTCCTACGGCGCTTTGGTGAGCGGCAAGCAGGCTTTCCACGAGGTCTTGTTCCTGTGAGGCTTTGGTCAATTCTTCGAAGACGGCGGCGAACATGGCGTCGACGACGGCGAAGATGAAGGATTCTTTATCCGGGAACTCGGCAGTGATCACACCGGGCTGAAGACCGAGTACGGACGCGATGTCAGCCGGGGTTGTCGAGCCGTATCCGCGTTCGACGAAGAGTGCGAGTGCGGTGTCGACAATCGCGTCGCGGTCTACGTCGGTCATTGCTTCGTGCCCCGGTCTCTGCGCCCGTCCCCCCGACTGCGGCACCAACAATCATTAAAGCCGCCAGTTTTGGAAAAGTTGGGGCTTTGCACGGGTGGGCACTGCGGGCTCGGTCAGGCCAGGTAGTCGGCGGGCAGCTCGCTGAACATCATCTTGACCATCCGCACCGCGTACTCCGAACTTCCGCCGCCCACGATCAGCGCCGCGAAGGCCAGATCACCCCGATAACCGGCGAACCAGGCGTGCGAGCCGCCCGAGAACTCCGCCTCACCGGTCTTACCGCGCACGTCACCGGAGTCGTTGATGTCCTTGGCGGTGCCGTTGGTCACCACCATGCGCATCATCGGCCGCAGGCCGTCGAGCATGGCCGGCGTGATCGGCGGATGATCACCGGTCTCGGCGGTCTGGCTGCCCACGATCAGGTGCGGGTTGGGGGTCTTGCCCGCGGCGACGGTCGCGGCGGCCAGCGCCATCCCGAACGGCGTGACCAGAACCTTGCCCTGCCCGAAGCCGTCCTCGGTGCGCTCGGCCAGGTTCACCGTCGGCGGCACTGTGCCGGTCACCGTGGTCAGCCCGTCGATCGTGTAGTCCGGACCGATGCCGTACTGCGAGGCCGCCACCGTCAGCGCGGTCGGCGGCATCCGGCTGGCCAGCTCGGCGAATGTGGTGTTGCACGAGTTCGCGAACGCCTTCGACATCGGGACCGTGCCGAGGTCGAACTTGTTGTAGTTCGGGATCGTCCGGTTGCCGATGTCGATCTCACCCGGGCAGCCCAGCAGGGTGTTGGGGGTGGCCATATCGCGGTCGATGGCCGCGCCTGCCGTGACGATCTTGAACGTCGACCCCGGCGGATAGAGGCCCGTGGTGGCCGCCGGGCCGTCTGCGTCGGCGGCCGCGTTCTGCGCCACTGCGAGGATCTCGCCGGTCGACGGCTTGATGACGACCATCATGGCCTTGCGGCCCTGGGTGTCGACCGCGTGCTGGGCGGCGTTCTGCACCGAGCGGTCCAGTGTGATCGAGATCGACGGCGCGGGCGTTGGTGCCACCTCCTGCAGCACGTCGACGTCGGAGCCGTTCTGGTTCACGCTGACCACCCGCCAGCCGGCCTGGCCATCGAGTTCGTCGATCACCGCCTTTTTCACCTCGCCGATGACGGCGGGCGCGAAGCGATCGTCGGTGGGCAGCAGGTCGGCCTGCGGGGTGACGACGACGCCGGGCAGGGCGTCCAGCGCCGGGCCGACCTTGTCGTGATCGGCCGGTCGCAGCGTGACCAGATCCAGCGGCTTGCTTGACGAACTGGCCTGCTCGGCCAGCCGCTGGGGGTCCAGGGTGTTGTCGAACTGGCGCAGCTGGTCGGCGACCACCCGCGAGGTCGACATCAGCTGACTCCCGGCCTTGGCAGCGTCGAGCTGGTAGCGGTACAGGTTGGCCGGGGCCAGCACGTCGGTACCACCGAGCTCGTTGACCGAGGCCCGTCGCGGAGCATCGGCGCGCAACGAAAAGTGCTGGTGCTCACCGAGTTTGGGGTGCAATCCGGCAGGGGTCCAGCGCACCCGCCAGGTGCCCTCGTCGCGGATCATCTGCAGCACGCCGTCGTAGGTCCAGGTCCGCTTCTTGGGTAGCTGCCAGGTGAAGCGGTAGTTCACGCTGCCGGTGTCCTCGGTGTAGCGCGAGCCGAGGACCTGGGCGTCGAGGTGGGTGGCCTGCAGCCCGGCCCATGCCTCGTTGAGGGCGGCCTGGACATCGGCGGGCCGGTCGGAGAGCTGCGCCGCGGCGGCGGTGTCGCCCTTGGTGAGGTCGGCGAAGAACTTCTCGGCGGCCGGGCCGGGCCCGTCGGGGCGAGGTGTGCACGCCGACAGGGTCGCCGATGCCGCCACCACCGCCAAAATCGAGACGACGCCTGTGACTCGTGTTGCTAATGAGGTGCAAGTAGCCATTGGGACAGATGTTATGAGTCCGTGATCCGAAAGTGGCGTAGGCGCACCGGAGCTCGCGGCCGAACGTCGACTTGATGCCCCGAATGCCCCACCTCGGCGACACCAACTCGACGTTCGGCGAAGTCGGGACGAGGGTCAGTTGATCGCGTCCAGCGAGTACTCCTTCACCCACGCGACCTGCATCTGCGCCCCCGCAACGATGTCGGAGCCCAAGACGTCCAGTTGGATGCACAGGTGCATCCGCCCAGGCGGAAACATCGAGGTGTCGGTGGTGCTGAAGATCGGCACGCCGTCGACGTAGGTGGTGAGCTCCGTCGGCGTCCAGCGCACCGCGTAGGTATGCCACTGCGTGGCGTCGACCGCGATGGTCGCGCCGGCCTGCTGATTCGTGGACGAGTAGTGCAGGACCGAATTGACGGCCTGCCGTGACGAGTCGCCCCAGATCTCCGCGAAGTCGACCTCACCGCCGGTCGGCCAGTTCTCCGCGTCGGGCCACAGCAGCAGGACCGGGTCGTAGTTGGAGGCGCCGACCGGCGCCCTCATCCGGACCTCCCAGGCGCCGTACTTCTGACCGGGTCCCCAGGCGATGCCCGCGGTGTTCCCGTTGGCGTCACCGGTGATCGTCATCACGTTGTCAGCAAACGAAATCGCACTCGCGGTCCGATTGCCATGTTGCGTCTTTCCCGCATAAACCCACCAATCTGCCAGCACCGACCAGTCCGTGAAGTACGCCGAGCGCGTCGGCTGCCCCCAGGTTCCGGCACCGGGCGGCGCACCAACGCTGCCCGGATCGCTGACCACCGCAGGTGCCCCGTTCACCCGGGCAGTGACACTGGCCGCGGCACCCCAACCGGGCATAAGAAGGCCCAGCAGACCGTGGAAGTGAAACCCGCTCTGCGCGTCGCTGACGGTGGCGGTGAACAGGTCGGTGCTCCCATCCTGGACGAAATCCGCGCTGGGGGTGTACGTGAAATGGCCATCGGTGTCGATAGCTACAGTTCCACCGTTGTGCGGATTGCTGACCGTATACGTCAACGTGTCGCCATCAAGATCGTTGCCGATGATCTGGCCGGTGATAGTGCCGTCGAGATTCAACACGTTATCGGATGAATTGTAGTAAATGGTCGGCGTTCTATTGAAGAACGTTATTTGAATCTGCCTAATAAGCGAATTGATAATTGAAACCGGGCTTTCGAATGCCGACGCGCTCTTTGTTGTCACACTCGCATTTAAGGAAAGAGTGCCGGCGACTGACGCCGCGGCGGCGGTTTCCGTCACCGTTGTGTCGGCCGCACCGCGTCCGGTCGATCCGACTGCGTGACGTCTCAGCGCTGTCGGCACGGCAGCCGCGCTCACCCCGGACCGCCGCGCGGGCCCGACAGTTGTTGCCTGTTGCACCGGTGCGCGGCTAGCAGCAACTTTGCGTGGTAACCGCGCTGGTCCCGACGTGCCGACCGCCGCATTGCCCGGGGCAGCGGAATCTCGCGAGTGCGCAGAGCTGGACGTCGAGGGAGGCGTAGCTGAGGTGCTGTCAGCAGCGGCGACGCCACAGCCCGCGGTGATCGAGGCGCCGAGCCCCACCGCCATCAAAGCCCCGCCGACCCAGCCGGAATGTGGCACAAGCGAAACTTCGGTGAAGAGAAAATTGCGTGCGCAAAGAAACCCTCGCATTTGAACCCCCGCGACCCATTACCGCGAATGGGTGCGGTCCTAGAAACCACGGCGGCCCACCACGGACTCCCCGACAGTTGTGCGACTTTCGTCGCGCAAATCCGATGCTAAGCCGGTGTCGAACGCATTAGTTACGAATTGAGCAAACTAAATCCAGCCATTGCCAGCCATTAACCGAGAATTGACCGACCGGCTGGATTGGCTGGTTGGCGCTCAGTCGAGCAAGACTGTTGCGAACATCCCGACCTCGGTGAAGCCGACGCGGGTGTAGGCCGCCCGCGCGACCGAGTTGAAGCTGTTGACATAGAGGCTGGCGATTCGCCCGCTGTCGACCACCGCGGTGGCCACGGCTGCGGTGCCCGCCGTGCCCAGCCCATGGCCGCGCCACTCGGGATGCACCCAGACGCCCTGGATCTGGCCGACGACCGGGGACTGCGAACCCACCTCGGCCTTGAACACCACTTGGCCGTGCTCGAAGCGGGCGTAGGCCCGGCCCGCCGCAATGAGGCTGGCGACCCGGCGCCGGTATCCCCGACCGCCGTCACCGATGCGCGGATCGATCCCGACCTCGCCGATGAACATGTCGATGGCAGCCACCAGATAGGCGTCCAGCTCGTCGACCCGCACCCGGCGCACCGCCGGGTCGATCCGGCACGCCGGCGGCACACCGAGGGCCATCAGCGGTTGGTGGTCGCGCACATCTCGGGCCGGACCCCAGGCGTGTTGCAGGCGATCCCACATCGGCAACACCAGCTCGGCCCGGCCGACCAGAGATGAACAACGCCGCGCGGTGCTCATCGCCTTATCGGCGAAGGCATGCAGGTCGGGCTGCGCACCGCGCAGCGGGATCAGGTTGGCCCCGGCGTAGCACAACGATTCCTCGGCACGCCGCCGCGTCCAGAGCTCGCCACCGATGGCCTGCGGCTCGACACCATGGTCAGCGACCCGCGCGGCGACCATGCAGGATCCGACCGGATCGTCGGTGAGTACCCGGTCCACCGCCGCGGCGTCGCGAACCACTGATACCCGTCGTTCGTCGACCAGGCGAAACAGTGGCGGAGCCGACATGGCGGTTTCTTTCTGCGGGCTGAAAACCCCGGCGGGTTACGCCATCAGCTTACGGTCACCACCGGCGAACCGCTGGCAGATGTATCCGTGCCGCGCTGATCCTCGGCAAGGCGCATCGCCTCTTCGATCAACGTCTCGACGATCATCGCCTCGGGCACGGTCTTGATCACTTCGCCCTTGACGAAGATCTGGCCCTTGCCGTTGCCCGACGCCACCCCGAGGTCGGCCTCCCGAGCCTCACCCGGGCCGTTGACGACACAACCCATCACCGCCACCCGCAGCGGCACGTCGAGTCCGTCGAGTCCCGCGGACACGGCGTTGGCCAAGGCGTAGACGTCGACCTGAGCCCGCCCGCAGGACGGGCAGGACACGATCTCCAGCCCACGGGGCCGTAGGTTCAGCGACTCGAGGATCTGGTTGCCGACCTTGACTTCTTCGACGGGCGGAGCCGACAGCGACACCCGGATGGTGTCACCGATCCCCCGTGACAGCAGCGCGCCGAAGGCGACCGCCGACTTGATGGTGCCCTGGAACGCGGGCCCGGCCTCCGTCACGCCGAGATGCAGTGGGTAATCGCACTTTTCGGCGAGCAGCTCGTAGGCGGCCACCATCACGACCGGGTCGTTGTGCTTGACGCTGATCTTGATGTTGCCGAAGCCGTGCTCCTCGAACAGCGAGGCCTCCCAGAGCGCGGACTCGACGAGCGCCTCCGGGGTGGCCTTGCCGTACTTCTCCATGAAGCGCTTGTCCAGCGAGCCGGCGTTGACGCCGATGCGGATCGGGATGCCGGCCGCGCCCGCCGCCTTGGCGACCTCGCCGACCCGGCCGTCGAACTCCTTGATGTTGCCGGGGTTGACGCGCACGGCCGCGCAGCCGGCGTCGATCGCAGCGAAGATGTACTTCGGTTGGAAGTGGATGTCGGCGATCACCGGAATGTTGCTGTGCCTGGCGATTTCGGCCAGCGCGTCGGCGTCTTCCTGGCGCGGGCAGGCCACCCGGACGATGTCGCAGCCGGCGGCGGTCAGCTCGGCAATCTGCTGCAGGGTGGTGTTGACGTCGTGGGTCTTGGTGGTGCACATCGACTGCACCGAGATCGGAGAGTCACTGCCGACGCCGACGTCGCGCACCATGAGCTGACGGGTCTTTCGGCGGGGCGCGAGAACGGGCGCCGGTGGGGCCGGCATACCCAGGCCTATCGAAGTCACTGTTTCATCTCCACGATCTCATCTCCACGATGCGGGCCGACTTACTGGAAAAGCCGGATGGGGTTGACCAGGTCAGCAGTGACGGTCAACAGCATGTAGCCGACCACCACGACGAGGATCACGTAGGTGGCGGGCATCAGCTTCAGGTAGTTCACCGGCGCTGCGGCGACCTTGCCGCGCGCCGATCGGAGGAGGTTGCGGATCTTCTCGTACACGGCGATCGCGATGTGGCCGCCGTCGAACGGCAGCAGCGGCACCAGGTTGATCGCGCCGAGCACGAAGTTCAGCTGGGCCAGGAAGAACCAGAACGCCACCCACAACCCGTGGTCGACGGTGTCGCCGCCGATGATGCTGGCGCCCACGACGCTGATCGGCGTCTCGGGGTCGCGCTCGCCACCGCCGATGGAGTGAATCAGGGCGCCGACCTTGGTCGGGATCTTGGCCAGCGACTTGCCCAGCTCGACGGCCAGATCCCCGCTGAAGGTAAAGGTGGCCGGCACCGCGGTCAGCAGGTTGTACTGCGTGGGCGGGAAGGTGGCGGCGCCGACGCCGACGGCACCGACGCTGGTGGGCACCGGCTCGGCGCCCTTCTCCTTGGCGGCGTAGCGCTGGGTGGGGGTGACGTCGACGGTGGTGGTGAATTCGCGGGTGGCCCCGTTCTCGCTGCGCTGCACGACGAACGGCGTCGGGCCTGCGGCTCCGCGCACGGCGACGACCATCTCGTCGAAGTTCTTCACGTCGGTGTTCCCGACCTTGAGGACGACGTCACCGGGCTTGATGCCGGCCAGCGCGGCCGGGCCGGGGCCGGTGCAGTCACCAAGCTTGCCCTTGGTGACTTCTGGTGCGACACACTGTGTTTCGCCGACGACAGCGGTGGTCGGCGCGTGCAGGTTGGGCAGGCCCCAGATGACGGCGATCCCATAGACCAGCACCAGGCCGATGATGAAGTTCATCGCCGGACCGGCGAACAGCACCGCGACCCGCTTCCAGGTGTCCTGCTTGTACATCGCGTACGGGCGCTCTTCAGGCGTGAGCTCCTCGACCGAGGTCATGCCCGCGATATCGCAGAAGCCGCCCAGCGGGACGGCCTTGACGCCGTACTCGGTGGAGCCGAGCTTGTTGGGCCGGTGGGTCGACCACAGGGTGGGGCCGAAGCCCACGAAGTAGCGGCGCACCTTCATTCCGGTGGCACGCGCCACCCACATGTGACCGCACTCGTGCAGTGCAACCGAGATGAGGATGCAGAGTGCGAACAGCGCAATGCCGATAACGAACATCATCGGATTGAAGCGACCTCCTGTGTGACGGCCTCGCGGGCGCGTTCCCGCGCCCATCGCTGCGCGTCAAGTACTTCTTCCACGGTAGCGGGTTCAGCGGCCCACTGGTCGGCGGCGTGCAGGACGTTGGCAATTGTTCGCACGATGGCCGGGAAACCGATCTTGCCGTCGAGGAAAGCCGCGGCGGCCTCTTCGTTCGCGGCGTTGTAGACCGCGGTCAGGCTGCCGCCGGTCTGCCCGGCGTGCCGGGCCAGGTCGACGGCGGGGAACACCGAGGCGTCCAGCGGTTCGAACTCCCAGGTCGAGGCCTTGGTGAAGTCACAGGCCGCGGCGGCGGCCGGCACCCGGTCGGGCCAGCCCAGGGCCAGCGAGATCGGCAGCTTCATATCCGGCGGGCTGGCTTGGGCGATCGTGGAGCCGTCGGTGAACGTCACCATCGAGTGCACGATCGACTGCGGGTGCACCACGACCTCGACACGGTCGTACGGGACACCGAACAACAGGTGCGTCTCGATCAGCTCCAGACCCTTGTTGACCAGCGACGCCGAGTTCAGCGTGTTCATCGGGCCCATGTTCCAGGTGGGGTGGGCGCCGGCTTGTTCAGGCGTGACGGGCTCGAGCTGGGCCGCCGACCAGCCGCGGAACGGCCCACCGGAGGCGGTGAGCACCAGCTTGGCGACCTCGTCGGCGCTGCCGGACCGCAGGCACTGGGCCAGCGCGGAGTGTTCGGAGTCGACGGGCACGATCTGGCCAGGTTGGGCAGCCTTGACCACCAGCGGGCCACCGGCGACCAGCGATTCCTTGTTGGCCAGCGCCAGGCGGGCGCCGCTGGCCAGCGCGGCCAGAGTCGGGTGCAGCCCCAGCGCCCCGACCAGGGCGTTGAGCACGACGTCGGCCTGCGTGTTCTCGACCAGCCGGGTGACCCCGTCCGGGCCGCTGTAGGCGACCTCACCGAGCTTCTCGGCGGCCACGGGGTCGGCGACCGCGATATTCGTCACGCCGGTCTCGGCGCGCTGGCGGGCCAGCAGGTCGGGGTTTCCGCCGCCGGCGGCCAGCCCGACGACTTCGAAGCGGTCCGGGTTCTGGGCGATGACCTCCAGCGCCTGGGTTCCGATGGAACCGGTGCTGCCCAGGATCAGGACCCGGAGGCGGTTGGCGGGGCTCACCCATCAATTGTGCCGCCTCCGGCCGCCTACTTCGGCAGGGCAGCATGGAAACATGCCGTCGACCCTGCTGTGGTTCCGCCGCGATCTGCGCCTGCACGACCTGCCGCCCCTGCTGGAGGCCGCCGCCGACGGGGCCGAGGTGCTCGGCTGCTTCGTACTGGATCCAAGGCTGGAGAAATCGTCGGGTCCGCGCCGGCCGCAGTTCCTCGGCGATTCGCTGCGTGAGCTCTCCGATGCCATGGGCGGGCGGCTGCTGATCACTCGCGGGCGTCCCGAGCAACGAATACCGTTGCTGTGCAAGGAAATCGGTGCTACCGAGGTGCATATCTCGGCCGACTTCAGTCCGTTCGGCGTGCGGCGCGACGAGGCGGTGGCCGCCGCGCTTGCCGACGTGGGCGCGGAGCTGCGGGCCACGAGTTCGCCCTATCTCGTCTCCCCGGGCCGGGTCACCAAGGACGACGGGACCCCGTACAAGGTGTTCACGCCGTACCTGGCCCGGTGGCGGGAAATGGGCTGGCGCTCCCCCGCGCCGTCGGCGACAGCCTCGGTGAACTGGATCGACCCGGCCAGCCTGCCATCGAAATACCGGGTGAACGCCCCCGACCCCGGTGCCGACCTGGACCTGGCGGCCGGCGAGACGGCCGCACGGGACCGGTGGGCGCAGTTCGTCGACGCCGGGCTGGCCGACTACGCCGAGGACCGTAACCGCCCGGACAAGCCGGGGATCAGCCGCATGTCAGCACACCTGAAGTTCGGCACGATCCATCCCCGCACGATGGCCGCGGATCTGAACTTCCGGGCCACCGGCCCCGGCGCCTACCTGCGGGAGCTGGCGTTCCGCGATTTCTACGCCGCGGTGCTGCACGAGTGGCCCAAGAGCGCGTGGTGGAACTGGAACCGCAACTTCGACACCATCGAGGTCGACACCGGCGCCGAGGCCGACGCGCTGTTCGAAGCCTGGAAGCAGGGCCGCACCGGCTACCCGATCGTCGACGCGGGGATGCGACAGCTGCGCGACTCCGGCTTCATGCACAACAGGGTGCGGATGATCGTGGCGTCGTTTCTGGTCAAAGATCTGCACCTGCCGTGGCAGTGGGGAGCCCGCTGGTTTCTGGAGCAGCTGGTGGACGGCGATATGGCCAGCAACCAGCACGGCTGGCAGTGGTGTGCCGGCTCGGGGACCGACGCGGCGCCGTACTTCCGGGTGTTCAATCCGACGGCGCAGGGCCAGAAGTTCGATCCCGCGGGCGAGTACGTGCGGCGCTGGGTGCCGGAGTTGGCCGTCCCCGAACTGGCCGGCGCCGACGTCCACCGCCTGAAAGGCGGCCGGCCCGCCGGTTACCCGGAGCCGATCGTCGATCACGCCGCCGAGCGCACCGAGGCGTTGCGACGCTACGGCCAGATCGGCTGAGCCCGCGCCGGGTGCGTATGCCAGAATTACGGCGATTGCCGATCTGTGAACAGGAGCCGCAATGGTCAGCACCGAGGTGGAGCGCTACACAGAGGTCGACCCTGCCGACGTACCCTCGGCCGCCTGGGGCTGGAGCAATATCACCCCACGCACCTGGCACGGTGTTGGCATTTTCATCACCCTCTTCCTGCTGGCGATGCTGAAGGGCAACCACGTCGGCCACGTCGAGGATTACGTGCTGGTGGTGTTCGCGGTCCTGGTCTTCGCTGCGACCGTTCGCGACTGGTGGGGTCGTCGCCGCGGCTGGATCCGCTAAAGCTATCTGCGTCGAGATCGACGTTTTGTCGCGATCTACTCGCATTTCTTCTGCGAAACGTCGGTTTGGCGGTAGTTAACCCTCGGCGGCGAGCTGGCCGCAGGCCGCCGCGATCTCGCGTCCGCGGGTATCCCGCACCGTGCACGACACTCCGGCAGCCTTGACCCGGCGGACGAACTCGCGTTCGGCCGGCTTGGGGCTGGCATCCCATTGGCTGCCCGGCGTCGGGTTGAGCGGAATCAGGTTGACGTGCACCAGCGGCCCGAGCGCCTTGTGCAGCTTCTTGCCCAGCAGGTCGGCCCGCCATGGCTGGTCGTTGACGTCGCGAATCAGCGCGTACTCGATCGATACCCGCCGGCCGGTCGCATCGGCGTAGTAACGGGCCGCGGCAAGCACCTCGCTGACCTTCCAGCGGTTGTTCACCGGCACCAGGGTGTCGCGCAGTTCGTCGTCGGGGGTGTGCAGCGACACGGCCAGCGTCACGCCCAGATGTTCGTCGGCGAGCTTGCGGATCGCCGGCGCCAGCCCGACGGTCGACACCGTCACCGACCGGGCCGAGATGCCGAACCCCTCCGGCGCCGCGGCCGTGATACGCCGCACCGTGGCCAGCGTGCGTGCGTAGTTGGCCAGCGGCTCGCCCATCCCCATGAACACGACGTTGGACAGCCGCTCCCCGAACTCATCGCGCGACGTCACCGCCGCCGCGCGCACCTGCTCGAGGATCTCGGCCGTACTCAGGTTGCGGGTCAGCCCGCCCTGGCCGGTCGCGCAGAACGGGCACGCCATCCCGCAGCCCGCCTGCGACGAGATGCAGACCGTGTTGCGGTTCGGATAGCGCATCAGCACCGACTCGAACGTGGTGCCATCGTGGGCGCGCCACAACGTTTTTCGGGTCTCCCCCGCGTCGCATTCGACCTCTTTGGCCACCGACAACAGCTTCGGGAACAGCGCCTCGGCGACCGTATCGCGCACCGCGGCCGGCAGATCGGTCATCTGCTGCGGGTCGGCCAGCAGCCGGCCGTAGTACTGCTGGGCCAGCTGCTTGGCCCGAAACGCCGGCAGCCCGAGCTCGGCCACCGCGGCCGCTCGGCCCTCGGCGTCCAGGTCGGCGAGATGGCGCGGTGGCAGGGCACGCCGCGGCGCCTCGAAGACCAGCTCTTGTTTCATTGCGTCCAGTATCCCTGGACGGGCAAATCGGCTCAGGCCAGCAGCGTGAGGACGATCCAGCCGGCGACCGCCGACGGCAGCATCGCATCGATGCGGTCCATGATCCCGCCGTGGCCCGGCAGCAGCGTGCCCATATCCTTGATCCCCAGGTCGCGCTTGACCTGAGACTCGACCAGGTCGCCCAGCACGCCTGTGATCACCAGCATCAACCCCAGCGGCAGCCCGACCCAGGCGGGCTTGCCCAGCAGGAACGTCACCGACAGCACGGACGCGGCGATACCGAACAGCAGTGAGCCGCCCAGCCCCTCCCAGGATTTCTTGGGGCTGATCGCCGGAGCCAGCAGATGCTTGCCGAACAAGACGCCGGCGGTATAGCCACCGATGTCGGCGAAGACGACGGTGGCGATCACGGTGAAGACTCGGGCGCCGCCGTTGTCCTGGAAGATCAGCAGCGCGGTGAAACTCGCGAACAGCGGTACCCAGGTGGCCAGCAGGACGGTCGCGGCGATGTCCCGCAGATAGTTGACCGGCTGTTCGCGCAGGCCCTGGCCGAGCAGGCGCCACACCATGGCGACCACGATCGTGCCGCCGTAGGCGCCCAGCGTCCCCGGGACGCCCCAGGGCCAGGCCAGCCAGATCATCGCCTGGCCGCCGACCAGCAGCGGCACCACGGGCAGCACGTACCCGTGTTCGCGCAACCGGCGGACTACCTCGTGGGTGGCGATCGCGATCGCGATGGCGAGCAGCGGGAACCACCACTTCGGCGCGAACAGCAGACTGCCGATCGCCATCGCGCCAAGCGCGGCGCCGACGGCGATTGCGGCGGGCAGATCACGGCCGGCGCGAGAGGTCTTCTTCTCCGGCGCGGGACCGGGTGCGCCGGACTCGGTGTCTGCCACAGGCAATGGTTGCTGAGCGGCCATCAGACCTCCAGCAACTCGCCTTCTTTGTGCTTGACCAATTCATCGATCTGGCCGACGTAGGTCCCGGTGGCTTTGTCCAAGTCCTTCTCCGCGCGACCGACCTCGTCCTCGCCGGCCTCGCCGTCCTTGCGGATGCGGTGCAGCTCCTCCATGGCGCGACGGCGGATATTGCGCACCGACACCTTGGCGTCCTCGCCCTTGGACTTGGCCTGCTTGACCAGATCCCGGCGACGTTCCTCCGTCAGCTGCGGGATCGACACCCGGATGATGTTGCCGTCGTTGGTGGGGTTGACGCCCAGGTCGGAGTTACGGATGGCGTCCTCGATCGCACGCAATTGCGAAGCCTCATAAGGCTTGATGACCACCATCCGTGCCTCTGGGACGTTGACGCTCGACAGCTGTGTGATCGGCGTCGGTGAGCCGTAGTAGTCGACGACGACGCGCGCGAACATGCCGGGGTTGGCCCGTCCGGTCCGGATGGACGACAAGTCGTCGCGGGCGACCGCGACGGCCTTCTCCATCTTCTCTTCGGCATCGAAGAGAGCCTCTTCAATCATTTAGCGCCACATCTCCTAGCTGACTAGCTGACCAGAGTTCCGATCTTCTCACCTGCGACCGCCCGGGCGATATTCCCATCGGTCAGCAGGTTGAAGACCAGAATCGGCATCCCGTTGTCCATGCACAAACTGAAGGCGGTGGCGTCGGCCACCTGAAGGCCCCGGTCGATGACCTCGCGGTGGCTGATCTCGGTGAGCATCTCAGCGTTCGGGTCCTGCCGCGGGTCGGCGGTGAAGACGCCGTCGACCGCCTTGGCCATCAAGACGATGTCGGCACGGATCTCCAGCGCACGCTGCGCGGCGGTGGTGTCGGTGGAGAAGTACGGCAGCCCCATGCCGGCGCCGAAGATCACCACGCGCCCCTTCTCGAGGTGACGCACCGCGCGCAACGGTATGTAGGGTTCGGCGACCTGACCCATGGTGATCGCCGTCTGCACCCGGGTGACGATGCCTTCCTTCTCCAGGAAGTCTTGCAGCGCAAGGCTGTTCATCACGGTTCCGAGCATGCCCATGTAGTCCGAGCGGGTGCGTTCCATCCCACGCTGCTGCAGCTGGGCGCCGCGGAAGAAGTTTCCGCCACCGATCACGACGGCGACCTGCGCACCGCTGCGCACCACTTCGGCGATCTGCCGGGCCACCAGGGCGACGACGTCGGGATCCAGCCCGACCGACCCGCCGCCGAACATCTCCCCGCCGAGCTTGAGCACCACCCTGTTGAAATGCGGCCGCAGTTCCTGCGAATGCGTCGCCGTCTCCCCCATCAGACTCCTCCGAAATAGTCGGGCTCCTGGCATGAGAGTGCCATCCCGGCGACATTCGGGACGGCACTTCCATCCTGCCTTATCGGCCAAGCTGGTGATTCTCCGGGTTATGCCTGGTGCACGTCACCAAAGGACGGCGATGGCCGCCGCCGTCAGCGACAGGACCCCGACCGCGACGAACACCGGACGCGCGACGGGTTCACCGGTACGCCGCTGCCGGGCATTGCCCATGCCGAGCAGGCCACCAATCACGACAAGGATGGCCAACTTGACCCCAATTTTGGGATAGTTCAAGACAATTCCCGCCGGCCACGGCGCCGCCAGCGCGATGCCAGTGAGCAACGAGACCAGCAGCCCGTAGTCCATCGTCCGGGTGGTCCGGAATCGCCGGGCCGCCGCCTCGGCCACCCACGCGCCGAAGGTGACGGCGAACCCGACGATGTGCGCCAAGATAACTACGTTGCGTAGTAGTTCCATGGCGGTCAGACTACTTTCGTGGCCGTCAACTGTCAGCCGAGGTGAGCCGACAGCAGCCAGGCCGGCATCGACTTGCGGCCTCCTGCCTCGTCGCGCAGGTCGCCACCGGCGAATTCGACCATCGTCGCCATCTCCTCGGGCACGTTGGCATGGATACGCGCGGGACGGATCTCGTCGATCACCCAGTACGGTTCGACCGCAGCACGCAACTCGGGCTCCGTCACCGGGTGCGCGGGCCCGTTGGCCGGCATCGTTCCGGCATCGAAGACCAGCACGAAATACGACGCGCCCGGTGCGGCGGCACGCACGATCGAGCGCTGATAGCCGTCCCGCAGCTCAACGGGCATCGAATGGAACAGCGTCGAGTCCACGATGGTGCCGAACCGGCCGTCGTAGCCACCGAAGTCGCTGATGTCGGCGACATCGAAGCTGGCGTTGGTCACGCCGCGCTTGGCGGCCTCGGCGCGAGCCAGCTCGATCGCCGTCGGCGAGAGGTCCAGTCCGACGGTGGTGAAGCCGCGTTCGGCGAGGAACAGCGAGACCGCTGCCTCCCCGCAGCCGGCGTCGAGGACATCGCCGTGGAACTTGCCCGCCTCGATGAGTGCGGCGATTTCGGGTTGCGGCTCGTCGATGCTCCACGGCGGCCGGAAGCCCTCGAACTCCGTAGCCGTGCGTTGGTATGCCGAATCGAAGAGATCTTCAGTTGCCATACCTCCACGAATATCAACCGAGTTGATATATGTCAATATCATTGACATGACTGGAGCCCACGACGAGCCGCTGGGCTACCTGCTGCATCGGGTGGCCTCGGCCCTGCGCGCCGAAGTGACCGCGACCGCGCTCGAACCGGTGGGCCTGTCGTTCCCGCAGTACATCTGCATGCGGATCCTGTCCAAGTTCCCCGACCGCTCCAATGCCGAGCTGGCCCGTGACACCGGGGTCTCGCCGCAGGCGATGAATATGGTGCTACGCAGCCTCGAAGACCGCGAATTGGTCAGTCGGCCGGCCAGTGTGGAGTCTGGACGCTCGCTGCCGGCGAAGCTGACCCGCGCCGGCGTGGAACTGTTGGCGCGCACCGACTCCGGGGTGCGCGCCTCCGAACAACGGTTGATGGCCGACCTGAGCGCCGAACAGCGGCGAGAATTCCGCAGAATTCTCGCCGCCCTCGGCTCCTAGTCACTCAGTGATTTGCCCAATTAGTGGTGGGAGTGGCAGGCCTTCGGGGGTGACGGCGGTAGGTCCAGCGCGGGGTTGCCGTCGAAGAACCCGATCGGCTTCAGATGGAATCCCGCGTACGCACACGGCATCACCGGCCAGTCCTCCGGACGGACGATGTGGTGAGCGCCCAGGGTGTACCAGAGCACCACGTCGGTGTCGTCCAGTGGAGCGTCGTCCGCGATGAACTCCGGCAGACCCTGGGCGTCGGGCGACTGGTACATGTAGTCACCGGCGGCGAACTTCTCCTTCGGGTCATACTTGGTCACCCACAGGTTGTGCTGGACGAACTTTGCCCGGTCGTAGATGTAGGAACCTTCCTGCACCATCACCGGCACGATCTCGCGTGGCACCAGTTTGTACGCCACCGGGCTGCCGAGTTCGTTCTTCTTGGACGGGTTGGTCACCTTCCAGTACCGGCCGGTGTTCCAGTTCCAATCCCTGGCACCTTCGGCCTCCGAGGCCACCAACGTGTCCTGGGTGATCCAGGCGTTCTTGTGCGGATTCAGCTCCGGGTCGGGCTCCGGAATCGAATCCACCTCGTACACACTGTTTTTCGCACCATCGACGCTCATGTCGAGACGGAAGTTGAAGAAGTGCTGGTGATTCGGGCCGTAGATGCCTGGCGCGACCAGCTTGCCCCAGCGAGGTGACTCCCCTTCTTCGATGGCACCCGTGGTGAGCACGCCGGAGAGCTTGACCTCGACCTCGATCGACGCGTCGTTGTAGAAGTACCAGAAGAAGCCGTACTCGTAGTTGCCGACAGTGCAGATCATCGAGACGACCAGCCGGCGCGAACGCCGGACTTCCACCTCATCGGTGCGGAAATCAGTGTGCTTCCAGGAGATTCCGAAGTCCTCCTCGTGCATGCAGATGGCGTTCGGAATCGTCACCGCATTGCCGTCGGAGTCGTTGACCGTGCCGTCGAAGTACTTGATCTCGCCCAGGCAGTCGCAGCCGAGGGTCAACGGGTTGGCCGAGAATCCCATGCCCACTTCACCCATGTCGAACACGTTCTTGTTCCAGTGGGTCGGCGAGGTATCGCCATAGGGCACCACCATTTCCGAGAGCGATCCCCGGTACAGGATCGGGCGGGTCTCCCCTCGGTCGGTGTAGGTTACCTCGTGGATGGTGATGCCCTCACGCGGGTTGAAACCCAGTCGCAGAGACCACTTCTGCCATTGCACGTGCCAGCCGTCGACGGTGAAACTCGGCCCGTCCGGCTGGGTGATCTCGATCGTCTTGACATCGTCGCGGAACTGGCTGAAGGCAGGCCGGTTGTCCTCGTCGAACATGAACTGCGCCGAGTAGTTGCCCGCTTTCGGCGGCAGCGGCACCACGCCGTGGTCCTCGACATCGAGCACTGTCATGGAGTCGAGGTCGAACGTCACGATCACCCCTTCAACAGGGCGGGCGTAACCGTGCTCGGAGGCCGCGGCACGCATGAACGTCAGCGGCCGGCAGATCAGTGGCGAGTTCTCGTAATGGTCCTGCCCTCCGTAGTAGCCGGCGGGCCACGGATCGATCATCGCCAGATCGAAATCGGTGATACCGCGCTTGAGCATCGCGTCTTGCCACCGCGGGTCGGCGCGGACCACCTCCTCCACCCCGGTCATGTGCTCGACCAGATACGACGGGAAACGGCCAGGAATCGCCGTCCACGACTCCACCACCCGGGCGCCGATGTCGACGACCGACTCGTAGACCATCTTGGCCGCCGCGTCATACATCGTGATGAACGCCCGTCGCGGCACATCGGACATCGACTCGAAGCTCAGCTGCGCGTTCTTATCCGGTTCCGCGAGCTGGATCATCACGAACTTCAGTGTCGGACTGGCGTATTCCGAGTCCTTGACGACGGCTGCCGCGGCTTCGATCTCGGCGCCGCTCAGCGGGTCGAGAGGGTAACAGGAACGGTCGTCGGTCATCGCCGTGCCAAGCACGGTGCTGTCCATTGTCATATCGAGCTAAACCGCCTCAGGGCTAGGTGTTTCCGATTTCTTGAGATCCAGCACGGCCAGATGCGCCAGTGCGTCTTCCTGGGTCACCTTGTGCGCCGAGCGGCGACCGAAGATGTAGACCACCACGCCAAGGGCGAACATGCCCGCCGCGATGCTGCCGGTCCATGTCATCCAGGTGCTATCGGGCACATCCGCGATCCACGACTTGGCGAACGAGTAGTAGACGCCGCCGATGGTGCCCAGCGAGCCGATCACGACCGTGACCCACACACCGGCCATGCCGCCGGGGATGCGCCAGAACTTCTCGGCCGCATAGCGATCGGCGTACTTCTTGCGCGCGATGATGACCGGGACCAGGAAGAAGAACCCGGAGATCAGCCACGCGATCGACAGACCGCCCTGGAGGAACACCGTGACGTTGGCCATGCTGCTCTGGGAGTACAACCCCACCAGGATCAGTGACGACAGCACGCCCTGAATCAGTATCGCGGTGACCGGGTTGCGCGTGCGCGGGTTGAGGTGGGTGAAGATCCGCGGCAGGTGACGCTCCAGGCCGGAGACGAAGATCAACCGCGAGTAGGTCACCTGGTAGCTCATCAGCGCCACGAACACGATGCAGGCCAGCACGATCGCGGCGACCTCCATGACACCCTTGGGCGCGGCGGTGCCGAGCATTCCGATGACGCCGGTGACCGGGTTGATCTGGTCGGCCGGCAGCACCATGATCGTGCCGAGCGTGGTGAGCAGGTAGATGAGGATCAGTGCGATCGATCCGTAGACCACCATCTTAGGTCCGCTCTTGCGCACCGACAGGAACTCCGCACCCATGTTGTACGGGGTCTCGACGCCGACCAGGTAGAGCAGCACGGTGCCGTAGAGGAACCCGGCGCCGGCGAAATCGGGCACTGTTGCGGCGTGCGCGGTGAACTCCTGCGCCGAGCCGTTGCGGATGGCGTAGATGACGCCCGAGATGAAGATGACGGCCGTCAGCACCCAGTACACGACGAAGACGGTGTTCATGATCTTCTGGTTGGCAGCGAGTTTGGCCAGGGCCAAACCGATCACGGCCCAGAGGATGACGACCTGCAGGATGATCGTCAGCGTGAGGCCGAGTTCGGCATGGAACGCCAGCAACACGAATTGCAGGATGATCGCCGGCGACGACGCGGAGTTGAGCACCACCGGAATCCACGACAGGTAGCCGCCGATGAATCCCCATGTCTCACCCATGGTCCGGGTGGCCCAGATGTACACACCACCTTCCCCGGGCCACAGGTTGCCGAGTTCGGCAACCGCCATACCCGCGGGGATCAGGAAGGTGAGGATACCGAGAACCCACATCGGGATCGCGGTCCAGCCGCCGGCCGCCATGATCGACGAGCCGGTGATCCAGCAGATGATGAAGACATACGTGGCCGTGAGGCCGAAGGTCGTCATCACCTTCGGCAGCACCTGCTCCGGGACGAGTTCTGTGGTCAGAAGCTTGTCGCGCTGAGCTGACGCTGGCGCCTCGAGTTCTTGCGTCATACGGTTACTTCCAATCCTGTTGGATCAGTTGATGATTTGTCCGTCTCGCATCCGGACTACACGGCTCGCTTCGTCGGCCACCGTGGGATCGTGGGTGCTCGCGACGACTGTGACGCCCATCGTCGAGCACAGGTCGCGCAGCATGCGCACCACCGTTTCCCCCGTGCGGTGGTCAAGATTTGCAGTCGGTTCGTCGGCCAGGACGAGCGTCGGGCTGCTGATCAGCGACCGCGCGATCGCCGTGCGCTGCTGTTCGCCACCCGACATCTTGGTCGGCTGGTGATGAACCCGATGACTGAGGCCGACGAGGTCGAGCAGCTCCAGCGCCCGCTTGCGCAGCGACTTGCGGTCGTAGGGTTCGAACATCAGTGGCAGTTCGACGTTTTCGACCGCCGACAGGAACGGGATCAGGTTGTAGCTCTGGAAGATGAACCCGATCGTGTCGTGGCGCAACGACGCGAACTGGCTTTCAGTCAGCTTCGCGGTGTCGCGGCCGGCGATCAGCACCGAGCCCTTGGTCGGTCGGTCCAGACCGCCGATGATGTTCAGCAGTGTCGACTTTCCGCTGCCGCTTGGACCCATCAGGCAGACGAATTCACCCGGCATGACGGTCAATTCGGCGGAGATGAGGGCCCTGACGACTTCGTCGCCGAGTTTGTGCAGCTTCCACACATCGTTGATCTCGATCACCGGCGACGGCTCGGGCGCCGGTGCGATCTCTGGGATGGCGTCTTCGACTGCGGTCATGCCTAGCCTCCGGTCGACAAGGAGTGAATGGGGGGACGCGACGCCGCGTTCCAGGTGGGCACGATGCTGGTGGCCAGAGCGGCAACGATGCTGACCGCGACGGCGATCGCCGAACCGAGCCCGAGGCCGGCGGCCGACACCCCGGTGCCCACCAGACCCAGCATGCCGAGCACGACACCGACGATGACAGCCAGCACCACGCCGACCAGGGCGCCGAGGACGGCGCCGACGGCGGGTTCGACAAGGAGCGCGGCGATTACGGGCCCGCGTCGCACGCCGGTCGCACCGAGCACACCGAGCTCGCGGGTGCGGTGCGCGATCGTGCGGGTGGTCGCGACGGCGACTTCGACGACACCGACCAGTAACACGGTGATCGCGATCAGGATGACGGCCCGGCCGATCTCGGCGGCGTGACCGAGTGATGCCGACTGCTCTTGAATGCCTGCCGACATCCCGAACACGATGACGACCAGGAAGGCACCCGTCGCGGTGGTGACGATCGGGAGCACCATCTCGCGGACCCGCCGTCGCGCGGACAACCAGCCGTAGGACAGCCCGAATTTGATCATCAGCGCGCTCCGAGCAGGTCGACCGGGCGGTTCTGCAGCAACCGGTGCACGGGGATCAGTGCTCCGACAATCGACATCGCCGGCAGGAAACCCGCGACCATCCCGGCCGCCTGCAACCACGCGATCGGCGTTGCGATGCCCGGAATCACAAGCCACACCGCGATTCCCGCCGTCAGCACGCCCACAACGTAAGCCGCCGCGAAGACGACCGCGGACTCCACGAGAAAGAAGTAGAGCACCTCGTCGGCCAGGCCGATGCTGGACATGATGCCGAATTCACGGCGACGTTCCTGCACCGCAGCCAGAAAGGACGACACCGCGATGATGAATCCGAGCACCAGGCCGATGATCGAGATGATCCCGAGCGTGGAGCTGGTGACCTTGCCGGAGAACAGCGCCGAGAACTTCTGGTCGAACGTCAACGGACCGTTACCGCCGACCGTGTCATAGATCAGTCCGGCCCCGGCGGGGTCCGGCTTCACCGACGGGTCGGACGTCGAGGGTAGGCCGACCGCCCCGCCGAAGGTGCTGCCGAGGCTGCGGCTCTTCTCCTGCCCAGCGGGTGCGTAGACCGTCCACCACCCGTTGTTGCCCACGATTGATTGGGCGAGCGGCGCCGACACCGTCACCGACTGACCCGCGCCAACGACGTGCACGCCGAGATCCTGACCGGCGACGACAATCCGGTCACCGTCATGCACGCCGAGCCGTTGCGCGACCTCGGAGCCCAAAACTGCTTGACCGGAAGGTGTTTCGTTGCTCCCCCGCAACGAGACCGACGTCCCGTTGATGCTGGTGGTCCCGGAGAGCGTCTCGATCGCACGCCACCCCTCGGGGGCAACGATGGCCGGGGCTGGACCGTCGGCAACGAGCGCCTGCGTTGTGCTGTCGTAGTGCACTCCGGCCGCGGGCACCGCCCACAGCTGCGAGCCCGCCAGCACGTCGGTCACCGAGTCGGCGCCGGTGATGGCGAAGCTCGACGAGATGGTGCGCACCACCGTCACACAGGTGATGGCCAGTGCGATACCGAGAACAGACAGCACAAACCGCTCGGGCCGTCGACGGATGTTCGCCCAGGCAAACCGGAGAAGACACACAAAGGTGTTATTCCCGGATGATGTGGCGATCGGCGATGGTCGCGAAATAGTTGTGGAGGCAGAGGTTTCCACATCGACAATATTCGGGGCGCCCTGTTTCGCGGACCGAAGACGCCGATGTCCGGCGGGTTACGTCACCCGCCGAGTTGTTAAATCAACGTGTCTACGCAAGACGCGGCCATGGCTTGGCCGCCTCGAGTTCGTAGGCCAGCTCCAGCAGCCTGCGCTCGGCGCCGAGCGGGCCCGCCAGCATCATGCCCACCGGCATGCCGGATGCGGATTGGGCCAGTGGCAACGAGATTGCCGGCTCCCCCGTCGCGTTCTGCAGCGGCGTGAACGCCACCCAGTCGATCAGCCGGTCGATGATCTGCTGATAGTCCGCGGTCGGGTCCAGGTGCCCGATGCGGGGCGTCTCGTCGGCCAGCGTGGGCATCAGCAGCACGTCGTAGGTCTGGTAGAGCCGGGCGGTGACCCGCCGCAGCCGGCGCAGCCGTGTGATCGCGATCGGCAACTTGTGCAGGTTGCGGCTGGCGTAGCGGTCGAGCCCCAGCGTGAGATTGTCCAGCTTGGTCTTGTCGAAGCTCTCGCCGAAGGTCTTCTGCCCGGTGCGCACCAGCGTCATCGCCAAAAGCGCCCAGTACAAGAGGAAGTCGTCCAGGAAGTAGCGCGGTACCGGAGGCTGATCGAGGTATTCAACGCTATGACCAAGACCCGCAAGCAGTTCGGCGGTTTGCAAGGTGAGATCGCGGACGCTGGGCGCGGCTTGCCGATTCACCGATTGCGTGACGACCGCGATGCGCAGCCGGGCGGTGCCCGGACCGGTGACGGCGCCGATCGGCTCCAGCCGGCGGTTGCGCCAGATGCGTTCGGCTTCCCGATAGAACGCGGCGGTGTCACGCACGGTGCGGGTCAGCACCCCGTCGTTGACGATGCGCACCGGCATCTGCCGAGTCATCTTGTCCAGCGGTAACCGGCCGCGCGAGGGTTTGAGGCCGACGAGTCCGTTGCACGCCGCGGGGATCCGGATGGACCCGCCCCCGTCGTTGGCGTGGGCGATGGGCACCACGCCGGCGGCGACGAAGGCCCCCGACCCCGACGACGACGCCCCGGCGGTGAAGTCGGTATCCCACGGATTGCGCACCGCCCCCAGGCGGGGATGCTCGGCCGAGGCGCTGAACCCGAACTCCGAGAGTTGGGTCTTGCCCAGGGGCACCAGCCCGGTGGACAAGAAGAAGCTGGCGAAATCACCGTGGGCCGGGTGCGGGCGGGGCTCCCACGCGTCAGTGCCCTGCATCGTCGGCATGCCCTCGACGTCGACGTTGTCCTTGATATACGTCGGCACGCCGTCGAAATACCCGCGGCCGCCCGCGTATGCGCGGGCCAGCGCACGCTCGAAGGTTTCGTGCGCCAGGCCGTTGAGAACCGGATTGACCTTCTCGGTGCGGGCGATCGCGGCCTCGACCAGCTCGGGGCGCGACACCTTGCCGGTCCGGAGGGCATCGACCAGCGCTACCGCATCCAGATCGCGGAGCGCGTCGTCGCCGAAGGCGTGCACATGTTGCATTCAGCCGACGCTAGCAGGCACGTGTTCAATAGCGGTCCGGCTTACCGGGAAAGGTCGGCAGCGGCTGCTTCCAACGCCGCCAGATGGCCGTCGACCCCGCCCAAACCGGCGCCCATCGTGTTGATCGATACGTGGGTGGCACCCGCGGCCGCCCAAGCCTCCAAGTCTTCGGCCACCCGGTCGCGGCCGCTGGACCAGTCGACCCGGCCCTCCATGCCCAGCGCCGCCGGATCGCGGCCTGCGGTCACCGCGGCACGCTCCACCGCTTCGCGCGCCTCCTCGAGCCCGTGCCCAGGCGGCACCATCGGGAACCAGCCGTCGCCCAGGCGTCCGGCCCGCTCGTAGGCCCGCTCCGAGGCGGCGCCGAACCACACGGGGATGGGTCGCTGAATCGGCAACGGGGCCAGGCCCGCGCCGGTGAACGTGTGATAGCGCCCCTCGTACGTGACGCTGGCCTCGGTCCAGAGCCGGCGCATCACGTCGACCTGCTCCTCGGATCGGCGGCCGCGATTGGCGAAGTTCTCGCCAAGCGCTTCGTACTCAACGGCGTTCCAGCCCAACCCAATTCCGAGTCGTAACCGTCCACCGCTGAGCAGGTCCACCTCGGCGGCCTGCTTGGCCACCAGCGCGGTCTGGCGCTGCGGCAGGATGATCACGCCGGTCACCAGTTCCACCGCCGTCGTGACGGCAGCAAGGTAGCCAAACATCACCAGCGGTTCGTGGAACGTGGTGCTGACGTCATAGGGCCCCGCCCAACCCTGGTGCACCTCGGGATCGGCGCCCAACACGTGGTCGTAGGCCAGGATGTGGGTGAACCCCAATTCCTCGACCCGCTGCCCGTAGGCGCGGACCGCACCTACGTCGCCGCCGAGCTCAGTTTGGGGGAAGGTGACTCCGATCCGCATGGCTCATCCAACCGCAGACGCGCGGGGATGCTTCCCGCCTACTGCGGGGGTGCGATGTTGTTCACCGCGAATTCCGCGCTGTCGGAGGTGCAGCTCAGGACGACCGGCAGGGTCATCGCATTGCCGGTGTAACAGGTGAAGGGACCGACCTGCTGGTACTTCTCGCCTTCGGCCTGATATTGGCCGGCCGTGGCATAGGCATCGCCGCAGGTGATGGGTCCGTCGAGGATGTCGATCTGGGATTGATTCTCGGGCGGGCAGCTGACACCCGGCGCCGCCGAGGTCACCGCGAAGCTCCCCATCAGCAGCGCCGCGCTGGCCGCGGGAACGAGAAGCTTCGTCATCACCATGCCGAATTGTCACACGCGTAACATCGCCGCGTTCTGCTTTGTCCGAAGATGGCAAAACCCCGCGCCTCCGGGATCGCCGGATTGACGCGGGGTTTTCCAGTGGACGGCTTGGTGCGCCGCCCAAGTTTGTCAGGCCTGACCGACCTCGAACCGGGCGAACCGGGTCACTGTCACGCCAGCCTCGTCGAGCAGTGCCTTGACGCTCTTCTTGCTGTCGGAGACCGACGGCTGTTCGAGCAGCACGACATCCTTGTAGAAACCGGTGACCCGGCCCTCGATGATCTTGGGCAGCGCCTGCTCGGGCTTGCCCTCGGCCTTGGCCGTCTCCTCGGCGATGTGGCGCTCGTTGGCCACGATGTCCTCTGGAACGTCCTCGCGGGTCAGGTACTTGGCCTTGAGCGCGGCGATCTGCAGGGCCACGGCGTGCGCCGCGTCCTTGCCGTCACCGGTGTACTCGACCAGCACGCCCACGGCGGGCGGCAGGTCGGCAGCACGCTTGTGCAGGTAGGCCTCGACGTTGCCGTCGAAGTACGCCGCACGACGCAGCTCGAGCTTCTCGCCGATCTTGGCCGACAGCTCCGCGACGGCCTGCTCGACGGTCTTGTCGCCGATTTTGGCGGCCTTGAGCGCCTCCACATCGGTGGCCTTCGCGGTGGCGGCAGCATCCACCACGTCGTTGGCCAGCTGTTGGAACTCGGCGTTCTTGGCGACGAAGTCGGTCTCGGAGTTGATCTCGATCAGCGCACCGCCCTTGGCGGCGACCAGGCCCTCGGCAGTGGCGCGCTCAGCGCGCTTGCCGACGTCCTTGGCGCCCTTGATGCGAAGCGCCTCGACAGCCTTGTCGAAATCGCCGTCATTCTCAGCCAGGGCGTTCTTGCAGTCGAGCATGCCCGCACCGGTGAGTTCCCGAAGCCGCTTTACGTCGGCAGCGGTGTAGTTAGCCATGTGGCCCTTCCTATGAATTAAGAAGCGTCAGTGGTGGTTTCAGCGGCCGGCCCGGCGTCATTGGGGGCCGACGCGGTTGCACTGGCCAGCAGCTCCTGCTCCCATTCGGCCAGCGGTTCGGCTGCGGCCCCGGAATCGGAACCAGCCTTGTCGCTTCCAGCCCCGGAGCGGGCCTGCAGGCCCTCGGCCACCGCGGAGGCGATCACCTTGGTCAGCAGAGCCGCCGAGCGGATCGCGTCGTCGTTACCCGGGATCGGGTAGTTCACCTGATCGGGATCGCAGTTGGTGTCCAGGATCGCGATGACCGGGATACCCAGCTTGATGGCCTCGCTGATGGCGAGGTGCTCTTTGTTGGTGTCGACGACCCACACCGCCGACGGCACCTTGGCCATGTCGCGGATACCGCCGAGGCTGCGCTCGAGCTTGGTCTTCTCGCGGGTCAGCATCAGGATTTCCTTCTTGGTGCGCCCCTCGAAGCCACCCGTCTGCTCCATGGCCTCGAGCTCCTTCATCCGCTGAAGGCGCTTGTGCACGGTCTGGAAGTTGGTGAGCATGCCGCCCAGCCAGCGCTGGTTCACGTAGGGCATGCCGACGCGCGTCGCCTCTTCGGCGATGGACTCCTGGGCCTGCTTCTTGGTGCCGACGAACAGGATGGTGCCGCCGTGGGCGACGGTCTCCTTGACGAACTCGTAAGCCTGATCGATGTAGGTCAGCGTCTGCTGCAGATCGATGATGTAGATGCCGTTGCGGTCGGTGAAGATGAACCGCTTCATCTTGGGGTTCCAGCGTCGGGTCTGATGCCCGAAGTGAGTGCCGCTGTCAAGCAGCTGCTTCATGGTTACAACAGCCATGTTTGGCCATACCTCTTATGTTGTCGGTTGCCGCCCGGCTTCGGGTGAAGCCGAGCCCTGGCGCCTGAGGCAAGCCGACCCGTCATACGGGACCAACCGGCATGCGTGTGCACGTTGCATTGGCAAACGTGCGGACAGACGCGCGAAGTCAACCCGCTCGCGCGAGTTGCGGATCAAAGTTTACACCGCCGCAACGGGTGCTTTGTCCACAGCGGCGTGCTGGTCCCCAGGGGCGCTATCTGGGCCTTTCGGATCCACGCCTGGGCCGTTGAACTGGGATGATGCGCGTCATCGCGGTGGTTGCGGCGGCCGTGTTGGTGTTCGCCGGGGTCGGCCGGGCCGAATCCGGGCGGTTGGAGTGGCCGCTGCGACCGCCGCCGACAGTCACCAGGGAGTTCGACGCGCCGTCGCCGGACTGGCAGCGCGGGCATCGCGGGGTGGACCTGGCCGGGGTGCCCGGGCAGCCGGTTTATGCGGCGGGACCGGCGACGGTGGTGTTCGCCGGCACGCTGGCCGGGCGGCCGGTGGTGTCGCTGGCTCATGCCGGCGGGCTGCACACCAGCTACGAACCGGTCGAGGCCCTCGTGCAGGTGGGGCAGCTCGTGGATTCGTCGACTGCCCTGGGCCGACTAGCGCCTGGTCATGCCGGGTGTCCGACCGCGGCCTGCCTGCACTGGGGCGCGATGTGGGGGCCGGCGTCCCGGGCCGACTACGTCGACCCGGTCGGGCTGCTGGCGAGCACGCCGATCCGCCTCAAGCCGCTGGCGGGCTAGCCGAGTTTGTAGGCCTCTCGCGACACCTGGAAGTACTTCCCCGACTTGCTGTCGGAGCACGTCACGCCGGCGCGCTCGACCGAGCAGGTGATGCTGCCGACCGATCGCTTTTCGCCGTAGCCGAGGGTCGGGGGTGCGTACTGGCCGTCGAAGAAGAGCTGGCTCATCACGAAGCCGAAGCACGGCGCCTGGCCCTCGGCGAGCTGAAGGTTTTCGCCGCCCGGTTCGCCGATGGCGCCAGGGACATTCGCGCGCGGGCAGGCGTCGGACTGCGGGGTGACCCAGCCGTGCTCGTCGGCCTTGCACCACGCGAAGCCAGACCCGTCGGGTGTGGCGCCCAGTTGGCAGCCGATGTTCCCGGACGGAGCGAGGAACTGGATTCTGGAGTGAGCGGCATGCGCGGTCGGCGCCAGGACGCTCGCCGTCACCGCTGCCGCGAGAGTGAACATCGCAATCTTGAGCATGTGCCGAAGCAGACACCGCTGCGGCAGCTACCGAACCCAAATTCGTGGCCCGAACAGGCACAAAATCGCATGAATAAGCCCACAATCGTGCGACTTTGCGTCTGCTCACCGATGGAGTTCGTCCGTACGCTGGTTACCGATGAGCATTGCCCCTGATACGACCGTCGTCCTCGGCCATCGATTCGCCACCGAGCTGCCCGAACTCGCGGTGCGGTGGCAGGCCGAGTCCGCTCCCGAGCCACGACTGCTGGTGCTCAATGAATCGCTGGCCGTCGAACTTGGGCTTGATCCCGCCTGGCTGCGAAGCCCCGAGGGAATCTGTCTGCTCGTCGGCACCCGGGTGCCTGCGGACGCGCAGCCAGTCGCGCAGGGGTATGCCGGCCACCAGTTCGGTGGCTGGGTGCCGCGCCTCGGCGACGGCCGCGCTCTGCTGCTCGGTGAACTCGTGGACCCCACTCAGCGGCTACGCGATCTGCATCTGAAGGGATCGGGGCGGACCCCGTTCGCTCGTGGCGGCGACGGTCTGGCGGCCGTCGGCCCGATGCTGCGTGAATACCTCGTGAGCGAAGCGATGCACGCGCTGAGCATTCCGACCACCCGCTCACTGTCCGTCGTCGCCACCGGGCGCCCCGTCCAGCGCGAGACCACGCTGGACGGCGCCGTCCTCGCCCGCATCGCGGCAAGTCATCTGCGCGTCGGCAGCTTCCAATACGTCGCGGCGGCAGGCGATCTCGAGGTGCTGCGCCGACTCGCCGATCATGCGATCAGCAGGCACCACCCTGCCGCCGCCCAGGCGGAGAATCCGTATCTGGCGCTGCTCGATTCGGTGATCACCGCCCAGGCAGATCTCATCGCGCGGTGGATGCTGGTCGGATTCGTTCACGGCGTGATGAACACCGACAACACGACGATCTCGGGTGAGACGATCGACTACGGGCCGTGTGCCTTCATGGACACGTTCGACCCGAAGACGGTGTTCAGCTCGATCGACTCGTGGGGCCGCTACGCCTACGGCAACCAGCCGGCGATCGCCGTATGGAACCTCACTCGCCTTGCCGAAGCACTGCTCCCGCTGATCGCCGACGACGAGGAGCAGGCGGTCGCGCTGGCCACAGCGTCACTGCAAGACTTTCCGCAGCTGTACACGGCCGCGTGGTCGGCGGGCATGCGCCACAAACTCGGGCTGGGCGACGGGATCGACGACACGGTCGCCCAACAACTCGTCGACGAGCTGTTGGAGCTTCTCGTGAATGAGCGCGCCGACTACACCTCGTTCTTCCGCCGGCTCGCGCGCGGCGTGGTCGAGCCGGCGTTCGAGGCGTGGGCCGCCCGGTGGCGCAGCCTGGACCCGGACCTCGCGGCGATGCAGCACGTCAATCCCGTCTATATTCCGCGCAATCACCTGGTCGAGGAGGCGCTCGCCGCCGCCACAGCAGGCGACATGGAGCCGTTCCACCGGCTGCTCGAGGTGATCGGCTCTCCGTACGACGAGCGGCCGGGGTTCGAGCGCTATGCCGACCCCGCGCCCGAGGATTTCGGGAGCTGCTTCCAAACCTTCTGCGGCACTTAAGTTTTCAAGCGCGCGGGTGCGCTTGGTCGTGCACGGCGCGCAGCCGTGCGACGGTCACATGGGTGTAGAGCTGCGTGGTGGCCAGCGTCGAGTGGCCCAGGATTTCCTGGACGATGCGCAGGTCAGCGCCGCCTTCCAGCAGGTGGGTCGCGGCGCTGTGCCGCAGGCCGTGCGGGCCGATGTCGGGCGCCCCGTCGACCGCGGACATGGTCTGATGCACGACGGTGCGGGCCTGGCGGGGGTCCAGCCGGCGGCCGCGGGGGCCGAGTAGCAGCGCCGGGCCGGAGTCAGGTTTGGCCAATTCGGGCCGGCCGTCGGTGAGCCACGAGGTCAGCGCGGCCAGGGCCGGCGCACCGAACGGGACAGTGCGCTGCTTGTTGCCCTTGCCGAGCACGCGCAGCAGACGACGGCCGGTGTCGACGTCGTCGATGTCCAGCCCGCACAGCTCGCTGACGCGGATTCCCGTGGCGTAGAGCAATTCGACGATCAGCCGGTCGCGCAGAGCCAGCGGGTCGCCCTGTTCGGCGCCGAGGTCGGCGGCGGCCATCGCGGCCATCGCCTGGTCCTGACGTAGCACCGCGGGCAGGGTGCGTCGGGCCTTGGGCAGCTGCAGGCGAACCGCGGGGTCGTCGGTCAGCAGACCGCGGCGGGTGGCCCACGCGGTGAAGGTCTTGACGGCCGAGGTGCGACGGGCCAGCGTCGTGCGGGCTGCGCCGGCGACGGATTGCGCTGCCAGCCACGACCGGAGCATCGGCAGGCTCAGTCCGGCTAGTCCGGCGCCGGGGGCGCGCTCGTCGACGAAGGCGAACAGCGACCGCAGGTCGGTGAGATAGGCGCGGCGGGTGTGCTCGGAGCGGGTGCGCTCCAACTCCAGATGCTCGGCGTAGTCGTCGAGGATCGCCGCGTAGTCGCCGGGGTCCACTCCCCTACGGTTGCATCGACTCCGGTCGTCGAGCTCGATCACACTGGGTGTGTCCGGATGTCGTGACCATTCCGTTGTGGTGCTAGTCCTGCCCGGCTTCGGCGTCGGCCAGTTCCTTCTTCCACTGGCGGAAGGTCTCCTCGGTGCGCCCGCGGCGCCAATAGCCGGAGATGGATGCCCATTTGGCGTCGACGGCGCGCTCCTTGCGGATATAGGGCCGCAGGTTGTGCATGACCGCTTGCGCTTCCCCGTGGATGAAGACCTGGGCTTGGCCGGGCAGCCACGGGGCGCTGGTGACGGCCTCGACCAGCGGGGCGTTGTCGCCCGCTCGTTCGTCGCCGACGAGATCGGCGCGCCCGCCGCGGTAGATCCACGAGATTTCGACGGATTCCGGTGCGGCCAGCTCGATCTCGTCTTCGGGTCCGGCGACCTCGATGAAGACCTTGCCAACGGCATTGGGCGGCAAGGCTTCCAGCGCCGCACTGATCGCTGGAATACCGGCCTCGTCACCGGCGAACAGGTGCCAATCCGCACCCGGGTCGGGCGAATATGCCCCGCTGGGGCCCATCAGGTGGATGGTGTCGCCCGGTTTGGCCGCCGCCGCCCACGGACCGGCAACCCCGTGTTCACCGTGCACGACAAAGTCGACGGTGATCTGGCGGGCCTCGGGATCGGCACGGCGCACGGTGTACGTGCGCACGGTGGGCTGCTGTTCGGCCGGCAGTTTCTTGAAGACGTCGAGGGTCAGCGGCGTGAAACGTCCCTTCAGCTTCGCCACGTCGATGTCGTCGCGGACGAAGACGAACTTCACGTAGGAGTCGGTGAACTCACCGGGCTTGAAGGTGTCGAAGCCGGTGCCACCGAGGACGACGCGCACCATGTGTGGTGCGAGCTGCTCGGTACTGACGACCTGAAATGTGTGTAGTGGTCGACCCGCCACATCGCCTCCCGACGGAATTCGTTTAGCCAACCGTCTCGACTATACGTTCCAGCGGCCCCCGACCCTGGAACCGCTTCACAAGCGGAAGGTCGCTGGTTCGATCCGAATCGGGGACCACTCGATTGGCTTGTCGTATACCGGACGCGCGCCTTCCCGCCCTGCGGTTTACTTGACGCGTGACACGCGTGCACAACCACTAGGGTCTCAGCCGGCCACTGCGATGACGAACGACCACGTCACCCCACCACCCGTCCGCACGACGTCTCCCGTTGCGCGGAAACGCCGACGTCCAACCTGGATCACCATTGCTCTCATCGTCGGGGTATTGGCGCTCGTCGGCTTCGCACCCGCTGCGCGCCTGGCCGCCAACCGGCTTCCCGTGCGGACCGCCGATCCGACGGTGACCGCAGAGGGCAAACCGCGAGATCACCCGACAGCCGTCCGTGTGCTGCCCGCCGGCCTCCCGCCCGAAGTGACCATCGCCGAGATCCGAGATGTTCATCCCTATGCGGTTGCAGCGCTGGGTGTTCCGGGTGCGCAAGCACTCGAGGACGTGTTGTCCTCGGATACCGAGGTCCATCCGACCACCAAACCGAACCCAACATCGGACTGGGACTTCGGCTACCCGTACCGCTACACCGCGTTCGACGCAATCATCGACACCGCACCTCCGGACCAATTCAAAAGTAGTGCAACCCAACTCGCAGCCGCACTGATCAAACTGGCCGGTAGGCCGAACCTGGAACGGCAATTCCACGGTACCGCCGCCCGTGCCGCCTACGCGGTATCGGACCGTACTCGAACAACTGGGGGGTGCGACACGGCCCTGAATCTGCTGCTGCTCGTCGCGGCCGACCCGTCCACGACGATGCAGATGCTGTCTCAGGAGTACGCGCACAGTACCGGTGCCTGCCCGGATGACCCCGCCCCCGGGTGGATCACCGGACAGACTCAAATGCGGATGATCACAGACGAGGACCGACCGCGGCCAAACCGAGCCGACGACGAAACCAAGGCCGCCCTGGCGACGTCACTTACCACCTTCGAAGGGCTGGCCGAGCGCTTCCCCAACGACACCTGGGTGCGCACCGGGCTCGGTGACGCCTACCTGCGTGCTGGTCTGCGACTGCTGACCATCGCCCCGTTCACTGCCCGCAACGACCTGACGCTCGCGATGCAGCAGTACAACCGGGCGGCCGAACTGGGCAACCCCCGCGACGCGGATCTTGGGCGGGCGCGTGCCTTCATCGGTCTGGGCGACCCGAAGCGAGCGATCGAATTCGCGACCCGTGCGACCGATTCAGCGCGTCCCGGTGTGGCGTTGGAGGTCCTGCTGATCGCTCAGCAGGCTGCTCACGACATGGCCGCCGCCGAAGATGTCGCACGTCGCCTCGAATCGGCGGGCGCCGCCGCCTATCCTGGGCCCGCGGCGTTCTTGCCTGTCCCGATGACTTTTGGCAGTGGACTTCCATTCGACGCGACGCTGCCACTGTCGACCGGAGCGGACACGTTGGCGCCGTTGCACGTTCTGCTAAGGCCCATCGGCGGCGGCGGGGCGACGGCCGAAGATCTCTCGTTCATTCCACAGTACCGTGACGACGGCGCGGTGACGGCGACGCTCGCGGACTGCCCGGCGCTGGCCTGGCGGCGGGACGCGGTCGCCGCGGGCCGGGCAGGTCAGGCGTTGGCCGGGTGGCCGAAGAGTTTCCCGGCCAGTCGTCCAGATATGGATGGATGCGGGCACCCTGACGGAATGGTGCACGCGATCGCCGAACTTGCTGCGCTGAAACCGATGTCGCCCAACGTCTATGTCAACCCCAGCGAGGCCTACGACAAGTGGCAGAACCTGTTGCGCTGGGCCGGTGACCTGCCTGCAGCCCGGCGAGCCATCGCCCGGTGGGCGGCCGAGTGGGGAGAAAGCACCGCATTGCCCGCATATCGCCTTGCTGAGATCACCTTCCTCGATGGCGACTATGACGCGGCCGCCGCGCAGTTCGCCGACGCGGCACGACAGGCCCGATTGCTGGATTGGAATGACGACCTCGGCGTAAGCGAGGCAGAGCTGGGACGCGCCGCGGCACTGCTGAAAGCGGGGCGCGCCGAGGAAGCGGTACCAATCCTGAGGCAACTCCAGCAGGTGGGTCTAAGAGGTTATTCCTACCGCACCGAGCGCCACGACACCTTCGTCGCACCGAAGTTCGCCGCGGTCGCCTACCACGCGAGTGTGCAACTCGCCGACCAGCAGAGTGCGGCCGGCAACCTGCACGGTGCCGTCGACAACTACACCATGGCGCTGGCCTTGGCGCCCAAGCTCATCGAGCACGGCATCAGACCCGAGGTCGTGCACAACAATCTGGCGTTGGCCCAGCTGGGTCTGGATGACATCGACCGCGCTCAGGCCAGCATCGACCAGGCATTGGCCTCAGATGCGATGAACCCTGTCTTCCTGATGTCGGCCGGATTCATCGCCGAGCGCGCCCAAAACGCCGAGCAGGCCATCGATTACAACCGGCGCGCGTTGCACTCCGACCCAGGTGCCTTCGCCGCGGCTAATGACCTCGGTGTGCAGTTGGCCCGCAGACACGATTACGGGGCCGCCTCCGCCGCGCTGCGGCAAGCGGTGGGTGCGGCCCCCGACTACGCGTTGGGCTGGTTCAACTTGGGAGTGGTCGAAAGCCGTCGCGGCCCAATGCACCTCTTGGCTTCCCAGGGTGCATTGGCGCGCGCCAACACGCTCGACCCCAACCTCAGGGACCGGCGCCGCGAGCTGGTCATCGACGCCTCGGTGTACCGGACCGCCCTCGACCTGTCCAAGCCGCTGCCCGCGAAATGGAGCTTGGCGCAAACCCAGCGGGCGGCACCGGCGGCGAGCATCGGCCTGCTTACCGCGGTGCTGCTGGCTCTCGGCCTGGCCCGCGCCACTGGAAATCAGGGTGGTGACCTGGCCAAGCAATGGCTGGAGCCCCTTGGTGATCGGCTCAACCGTATTCGCGGTCCGAAGTGGCTGCAGCGGGTCTCCGTCGGCGTGATTGGGACCGTGCTGGCCTTCGTGTTCACCTACCTGCGGCAGGCCACCAGCGCCACCGAGATCACCGCTTACGCTCTCGGCGTCACCTTCATCGCTGGTGTCGCGCTGTACGCGCGCACCATAGTCGCCGCCCGCCGGGGCATCCCCGTCACGCAATCGGCGTGGCCGCCCGGGATCGCACTGGGTTTGGTGACCGGAGCCATCGGCAGCCCGTGGACGCCGCTGCCGGTAACCAAGACCGCGACGAACTCCCGCCGCGTGCACCTGACGGCGCCCCTTGTCCTCGGCGGGCTGAGCCTGCTGCTGTTGGCGATGGCGGCCTGGCTCAACGTGCCGATAACGCTCGCGCTGGCGGTGGCGGCCCTGATCATGGCGGGTTCGATGCTCTTGCCGATCGAACCGCTGGACGGCGCCAACTTGGGCAAGTCCGGTGTCATCGCGGCGACCGGTGTCATCGCGGGTGCGGTCCTCATCGCCCTTGGCGTCGGGTGATCACCCCGACCAATGCATCGCGGCACGGCCCACGCGGGGGGTCTATCCGACCCGGATCAAATTCTTGTGGCTGGACTCGTCGATACTGAACCGGCCAGGCTGGTGGCACCGGCTTCGACACCTTCATGGCTACGCCGGTCACGCGGGCTTGCGGGCCAGCTTCCAACAGCCGTCCTCGCGGCTGACCAGCCCGGCGATCTCCAGCATCGCCAGCGGCCCCAGTACTCCGGTGGCTGGTAGACCGGAGGCCACCGCAATCTCGTCGGCGCTGCGCACGCCGCGGGCCGGCAGCGCCTCGTAGACCTGCTTCTCGGCATCGCTCAGACGGTCGAGCGGCCCGGTCGGTCGCGGCTCCTCATCGGCGAATTCGCCTGCCCGACCGACCAATTCGGCAACCTCTTCGGCGCGAGTCACCAACTCGGCACCATTGCGCAGCAGGATGTGACATCCCATCGACGACGACGAGGTCACCGGGCCGGGCACCGCGCACACCACCCGGCCCAACGCCCGCGCCCAGGCGGCAGTATTCGCCGCGCCGCTACGCACCCCCGCCTCGACCACCACGGTGGCGGTGCCCAACGCTGCGACCAGCCGATTACGGGTCAAGAAGCGGTGCCGTGCCGGCCGTACACCCGGCGGATACTCGGTGAGCAGCAGGCCCGAACTGCTGATCCGATGCAACAGGGATGAGTGACCGGCCGGATACAAGACATCGATGCCACCGGCAAGGACGGCCAGTGTCTGCCCCTCGACCGACAGCGCCGCACGATGCGCAGCCCCGTCGATCCCGTACGCCCCGCCCGAGACGACGGTGACCTCACGCTCCGCCAACCCCGCGGCCAGATCCGCCGTCACATGCTCGCCATAGCCCGACGCGGCACGCGTCCCGACCATGGCCGCGGAACGCTCGGCAACCTCATCGAGGCGAGCAGGGCCGATCGCCCACAACGCCAGCGGCGGTCGGCCTTGCGGCTTGTCCCGCAGCGCCATTCCACCGAACGCCGCGAACGCAAGTACCGGCCACTCGTCATCGTCGGGCGTGATCAACCGGCCGCCGCGGCGCTCGAGCATTTCCAGATCTGCTTCCGCCGCGTAGATATCGCGCCGGGCGGCGGTGCGTTCGGCCAACGCCGGACTTATCTCACCCCCGGCAACCCGGTACGAGGCTTCCACCGGCCCGACTTCGCTGACCAGCGCGGCGATTTCATCGCACGGCGGTTCGGCCACTCGGGACAGATACGCCCATGCCAAGGTCCTGACGTCGTCGCTCACGGTTTGACCTCCCCTCGGCGGAAGCTCAACGCCACCGCCACGTCATCGACAGTCGGCATCGTGCGCCCGGCCAGATCCGCCAACGTCCACGCGACGCGCAATGACCGATCCACCCCGCGGATACTCAGCACACCGCGTTCCAAGGCCGTCTTCAGCGGCGCCATCGCGGTGGCGTCGAGCCGAAACTTCCGGCGCAGTACCGAACCGCTCACCTCGGCATTGGTGGTGAAGCCGTACTGGCGCCAACGCGCGGCGGCCGCCGCGCGGGCCTGCGCAACCCGTTGACGCACGGCCACGGTGCCCTCCGCCGCGTCCGGCGTGAAAGCACCGGCCCGCACCATGTGCATCTCCACACGCAAATCCACTCGGTCTATCAACGGACCCGACAGCTTGCCCAAGTAGCGGCGCTTCTCCAGCGACGTGCAGATGCAGTCTTTGGGGTCGGCCTTTGCGCACGCACACGGGTTGGCGGCCATGACCAGCTGGAACCGTGCCGGGTAGCACGCGACCCCGTCACGGCGGGCCAGCCGAATCTGACCGTCCTCCAACGGGGTTCGCAGTGATTCCAGAACGCTGACCCTGATTTCGGCACACTCGTCGAGAAACAGCACACCGCGATGGGCACGGCTGACCGCACCGGGACGGGCCATGCCTGAACCTCCACCGACGAGCGCGGCCACGCTCGACGAGTGATGTGGCGCGATGAACGGTGGCCGGGTGATCAACGGAGTGGTCTCCGACAGCAGTCCGACGACCGAATGGATCGCCGTCACCTCCAGCGCCTCGGTATCGGTCAGTTCGGGCAATAGACCGGGAAGGCGCTGGGCCAACATGGTTTTACCGACTCCGGGCGGTCCGGTGAGCATCAGGTGATGTGCGCCGGCGGCAGCGACCTCGACGGCAAATCGGGCATGCGCCTGCCCCACCACATCGGCCAGATCTGCAACCGGTCCCGCCGCAGGTGCCGCTGATGCGACGCGTTCGTCGAGGGCAGCCTTACCCTTGAGCCAGGCATGCAACTGCCGAAGCGTCTGCACCCCAAGCACTTCGATCCCATCAACCAGGCTTGCCTCGGCGAGGTTCGCAACCGGTACAACCACGGTGGGCCAGCCTTGCTGTTTGGCGGCGAGCACCGCAGGTAGCACACCCCGCACCGGCCGAACCCGACCGTCGAGTGCCAGCTCCCCCAGCAAGATTGACTTCTCCAGTCGATCCCACGGATTCTTGGAGCCCGCCGACAGTACCGCGGCCGCGATCGCGATGTCGTATAGCGAACCGATCTTGGGCAGTGTGGCTGGCGACAAGGCGAGAACGAGCCGTGACTGCGGCCACTCGTTGCCGCAGTTGCTGATTGCCGCGCGCACCCGATCGCGGGCCTCGCGCAGTGCGGCGTCCGGAAGGCCGACCAGGAACACGCCGGGCAGCCCTGAGGAGATGTGTGCTTCGATCTCGACGATCTCGCCGTCCAGGCCGCGCACCGCGACCGAGAACGCCCGACCCAGTGCCATCAGCCGACCCCCCGCACATGGGTGATCTCCGGAGTGCGTTGCCGGCCGATGCGCACCCCGATGACGTCGATGCGAATCGCCGCCCAGCTCTGGTTCTGCCCCGCCAGCCAGATACCGGCCAGCCGACGAATGCGGCGCACCTTGACCGGAGTGACCGCGTACTCCCACCCGCCGAACCCGTCGCTGGTGCGGGTCTTGACCTCCACGAACACCACCGTGCGGTCGGGGCTGGCCGCGATCACGTCGAGCTCGCCGTACCGGCAGCGCCAGTTGCGGGCCACGATCTGCAATCCCGACGAGGTCAGATGGTCGACCGCCAGCTGCTCCCCGAGCGCACCGATCTGGTTGCGCGTCAATGTCGTCATGAGTGCAGCGTCGAGGAACTGGCCGACAACCGTCGCCTGTACACAACCGAGATGCGCTCAAACGGCCGAGTTATCCCCAGTCAGAGATTCATCAACAGGGACCGACCAGAACTAGTGCTCCACCACCGTCTAACCCACAGCGCGGCGTCAGATCAGATCGATCGCCTCGGCGATCGACGGCAGCACTCGCGCCGGCCGGAACGGATAGCGCTCGACATCCTCGAGCGTCGTCGATCCGGTCAGCACCAGGATCGTCTCCAGCCCCGCCTCGATACCGGCCACCACGTCGGTGTCCATCCGATCGCCCACCATCACGGTGCTCTCCGAATGCGCCTCAATCCGATTCAGAGCACTACGGAACATCATCGGGTTGGGCTTGCCGACGAAGTACGGCTCGCGCCCAGTGGCCTTGGTGATCATCGCGGCCACCGATCCGGTGGCCGGCATCGGCCCTTCGGCCGACGGGCCGGTGACATCCGGGTTGGTGGCGATGAAGCGGGCACCTTTGCCGATCAGCCGGACTGCCTTGGTGATCGCCTCGAACGAGTACGTGCGCGTCTCACCGAGCACCACGAAATCGGGATCGGTGTCGGTCAGCGTGTAACCCGTCTCGTGCAGCGCAGTGGTCAACCCCGCCTCGCCGATGACGTAGGCCGACCCGCCGGGCAGCTGATCGTTCAGGAAAGCCGCGGTGGCCATGGCCGAGGTCCAGATGGCCTCTTCCGGCACGTCGAGTCCCGAACGAGCAAGCCGCGCAGCCAGGTCACGCGGTGTGTAGATCGAGTTGTTCGTCAGAACCAGGAACCTGCGTTGCTTGTCGATCAGGCACGCCAAGAACTCGGCGGCCCCGGGCAACGCATGCTCCTCGCGGACCAGCACACCGTCCATGTCGGTCAGCCAGCACTCCGGTGTCGTACGCACTGTCCTCCCTTCGGAGACGTCCTGCCCATCAGTGTTCCCGGATAACCCGTCGCCAACCCCACGTTCGAGCAAGGCGGTCATGACGCGATATCCGCAGCGGCTCGACGCTGAACCACCCGGCCGATGCTTGAACAGGTTTGTGTGAACGTCGCCACCGGTGTCGACCTCAACCGAGCGTCATCATGGACATGCGGAACACCTTGCTCGCCAACCGAATCAGACCCGTACAGCACACCCCACCCGACCGAGCCGTTGTCGTCGGAATGGGCCACCACAAGAGCGTCTCGCAGCGACATCTGGTCCAGCAGCGTCTCCAGCGCATGGTCAGGCTCGGCGAGCACGACGATAGGCTCAGCACCGGCCTCGGTCAGCCGGGTCACCTCCTCGCGCAGTCCGGACTGCTCGGCCAGCAGGATCTGCAGCAGCATCCTGTCACTGGACTTATCCCGGTGTACCGCACCGACTCTGGTCCGCACCCACATACCGCTGACCAGACCCTCGATATGTTCGACGACCGCAGGCAACGCGCGCCGGTCCACGTGCAGTCGGGCGGACAGGCACATCCGATACGCCGCACGGGCCTCGGCCAACGTGCTCGCTCCGCCGGCGCACCCACTCGGCACGCCCCGGAAGGTGAGCTGCGGCTGGTGGTGGGGGTCGTGGCGGAAGATCACATGATCGCTCATCAACTCGCCTCCCTCCGGGCCGGTCGCTGACCAAGAGCGATCGTCACCCGTTGCCGCGCAGGCAGATACAGCTCGACATGTAGGGGCTCGCGGTTTCGCCGCAGAAAGCCGAGAAGCGCCCTGATCATGCGACACCCACCGAAGAACGACGCTGCAGGGCCACCGAAACGGTCAGCACCACCAGTCCGATGACGGCCAGCGCGGCACCCGCAGCAGCAGGAGCCGTGTAGCCGTACCCCGCGGCGATCACCAGTCCGCCAATCCACGCGCCCGACGCGTTGGCGATGTTCAAAGCCGAATGGTTCAGCGCGGCGGCCAGTGTCTGGGCATCCGCGGCAACGTCCATCAGACGGGTCTGCAATGCAGGCGCGATCGCCGCTCCGCTGGCGCCGATTCCGAACAGCAGCAGCATCGCGGTGTACGGATTATGTGCAGCCGCAACGAAAACCGCCAGCACCACCGCCAACGCCGCGATCGACACATACAGCCCGCGGATCACCGATCGGTCGGCCATCCGGCCGCCGGCGAAGTTGCCGACCACCATGCCGATACCAAAGACCATCAGCCCCACCGGAACCCAGGACCGCGACACTCCCGCGACATCGGTCAGCGTGGTCGCGATGTAGGTGTAGACGGCGAACATGCCGCCGAAGCCGACCATGCCGATCGCCAGCGCCAACCACACGTGCGGACGCCGCAGCGCTCCGAGTTCGGTGCGGGTGTTGGTGCTGCGGGACGCAGCAAGGTCGGGCAGCCACATCCAGATGGCGGCCAACGTCACCAGGCCAATGGCCACGACCAACGCGAATGCGCTTCGCCAGCCGAAGAATTGGCCCAGCCATGAAGCCAGCGGCACCCCGATCACCGTGGCCACCGTCAGTCCGGTCATGACCTGCGCGACGGCCTTGGCCCGCTGGTCAGGTCCTAACAGTTGGGCGGCTACCAGTGCCGCGACGCCGAAGAAGGCCCCGTGCGGCAGGCCGGCGAGAAACCGCGCCCCGATCAGGACGGGATAGTTCGGGGCCAGCACGGTGGCCACATTGCCGATGGCGAACAGCGCCATCAGACACATCAGCACGATCTTGCGGTTGTACTTGGCGGTCACCGCGGCGATGACGGGCGCGCCGATCACCACGCCCAGTGCGTAGGCGGAGATGACGTGGCCCGCGGTCGGCTCGGAGATGTGCAGGCCGCCGGCGATCTCGGGCAGCAGACCCATCGAGACGAACTCGTTGGTGCCGATGCCGAATCCGCCCAGCGCCAGGGCCAGAATGCCCAGCCGTGCCCGGCCTGGGCACAGGGTGGGAGACGCCGCCGGTGAGGCGGGCCGGGAAGTGACGGTCACGGGAGGTATCGACTTTCTGTGCGGTGGCGGTTGCTGCCGCGTTGCAGCGTTCGATTCCTGTTCCGACCCTAGCGCGACTTCTACCGCGCTTCCAACCAACTTATGTCTTCAAAGAACAAAAGTGATAGGTGTCTCTAATACTTTCAGTGCTGGATAGATCTTGGTTCAATGGAAAGATGCCCGTCACCAGGCGTTCTGCCGCCCCCGCTACCGCGGGGGATGTTTTCGGGCTGATTCGCGACGGCGCGGCCACCACCCGCGGCGACATTCGCGTGCTGACCGGCCTGTCCAGGACCGCCGTGGGGAGCCGGATTTCCGCGCTGGCCCGCCGTGGGCTGGTCACCGAGGGCGACGAAGGCCCATCGACCGGCGGCCGGCCACCGGCGCTGGTGCGGTTCAACGCCGAGGCCGGCGTGGTCCTGTCGGCAGCCATCGGTCGCAGCCGCACCCGACTGGCGGTGTGCAACCTCGCCGGCGATATCCACGCCCTGACCGACATGGATTCCGAGATCCGCATCGGGCCGGACGACTTGATGCCTGACCTGGTGAAACGGCTCGAGGTGCTGCTCGACGAGACCGGCCATCCCGCCCGTGATGTCCTCGGCGTCGGGGTGTCCCTGCCCGGCACCGTCGACCAGCAGCGCGGGTGCAGCCTGGCCTCCCCGGTGATGAGCGGCTGGGATGGCGTCCCGTTGGAGCCTTACTTCCGCAAGCTGACCTCGGCGCCCATCGTGCTCGACAACGACACCAATGTCCTGGCCCTGTCGGAACGCCGCAGCGCCCTGAAGGTCCACGACAACCTGCTGCTGATCAAGGCGTCCACCGGATTGGGCGCCGGGATCGTGGCCGGCGGTGTCCTGCAGCGCGGTGCGCTCGGTGCGGCGGGCGAATTCGGCCACAACAAGACCGCCGCGGCCGCGGGCGTCCCCTGCCGCTGCGGTGACACCGGCTGCCTGGAGGCGATCGCCGGCGGCTGGGCACTGGTGCGCACGCTGCAGGAACAGGGCCGCGCGGTCAACCACATCCGCGACGTCGTCGAACTGGCCAACCATGGCGACGGCGAGGTGCGCCGACTGCTGCGCGAAAGTGGCCGTCACGTCGGGGAAGTGATCGCCGCCGCGGTGAACCTGCTGAACCCAGAGGTGCTCGTCGTCGGTGGTGACATGTCGGGCGCCTACGATTTCTTCGTGGCCGGGTTACGAGAAACGTTGTACGGCAACGCAACTGCGTTGGCCACCCGTCATCTGCAGGTCGTGCCGTCCACCTACGGCGACAAGGCAGGCAATATCGGAAGCGCGGCCCTTGTGCTGGAAAAGATCCTGTCCGCCGACGCCATCGACGCGTCGCTGCGCTGACCTACTCGGGCAGCCGCAGCTCGGGCTTCTCGACCTCTTCGATGTTGACGTCCTTGAAGGTGATCACCCGGACCTGCTTGACGAACCGGGCCGGGCGGTACATATCCCACACCCACGCATCGGTGAGGCGCAGTTCGAAGTAGACCTCGCCGTCGGTGTTGCGCGGCACCAGTTCCACACTGTTGGCCAGGTAGAAGCGACGCTCGGTTTCCACGACGTAGCTGAACTGTCCCACGATGTCCTTGTATTCGCGGTACAGCGAGAGCTCCATCTCGGTCTCGTATTTTTCGAGATCTTCGGCACTCATCGGCTCAGCGGTCCTCTTGTTGTCTCATCGGTATCCATCTTGACTCACAGCTGGTTGTCGCGTGCGACTGACGCCTGATCACCGCACCGCGGTGGTGGGCACTCGACCACCATCTCGGTACCACCGACCCCCGCCACCCGACGGACATTGATGTAGGAAAACCGGTGCTGACGGCACGGGCCGAGGCTGGTCAGCGCCGCGCTGTGCGCCGGAGTGCTGTACCCCTTGTGGTCGGCGAACCCGTAGCCCGGGTGTTCTTTGTCCATCGCCACCATCAGCCGGTCCCGGCTGACCTTGGCCAGCACGCTGGCCGCCGCGATACAGGCCGCCGCCGCGTCCCCACCTATCACCGGCAACGACGGCATCGGCAGGCCCGGCACCCGGAATCCGTCGGACAGCACGTAACCGGGCCGCACCGACAAGCCCGCGACCGCGCGTCGCATGCCCTCGATATTGGCCACGTGCACGCCCCGGCGGTCGACCTCGGGCGCCGTGATGAACACGACGTGATAGGCCAGCGCGTAGCGGCGGATCAACGGGAACAGTTCCTCGCGGGTCTTCTCGGTCAGCTTCTTGGAATCATCGAGGGCCGCCAGGCTCTCGAGACGGTTCGGGCTGAGCACACAGGCCGCCACCACCAACGGGCCTGCACATGCTCCGCGGCCCACCTCGTCGACACCTGCCACCGGCCCCAAACCACTACGGTACAAAGCGGATTCGAGTGTGCGCAGTCCCGACGATTTGCGGATCACCGTCCGCGGCGGCCACGTCATCGCCGGCACGGTCAGCCCTGCTGCGGGTTGACCGAGGACACACCACCCCAACGCGACGGCGGCCACGCAATGAACCGCGCCTTGCCGATGACATTGCTCACCGGCACGGTGCCTGCCATCGGGTCGCCGGTGCACAGGATCCCCTTCTGGGCGTCCTCGGGCGTGCTGGTGCAGTGCGCCCGCGAGTCCGCCGAATGGGTACGGTTGTCACCCATCACCCACAGCCGACCTTCGGGCACCTTCACCGGACCGAACTCATTGCCCAGGCACGGGTAGACCAGCGGGTCGGCGTTCATGGTCTGCGCGTTGAGGTAGGGCTCCTTAAGCGGCTTGTCGTCGACGGTCAGCCCGGTGTCGGCGCGGCACTGCACGGTCTGGCCGCCCACCGCGATGATGCGCTTCACCAGATCGTTCTCGTCCGGCGGCACGAATCCGACCACCGACAACGCGTTCTCCAGGTACCGGACCGCCGTGTTGTCCGAGCGGATCGACTTGTATCCGACGTTCCAGTTCGGCGGGCCCTTGAAGACGATGACGTCACCGGGGCGCGGCTCACCGAACCGGTAGGTGACCTTGTCGACCATGATCCGGTCGCCGACACACCCGGCGCAGCCGTGCAGCGTGGGCTCCATTGACTCCGACGGAATCAGGTAGGGACGCGCGATGAACGTCAGCATCACGTAGTACAGGACCACCGCGATCGCGACGAGGATCGCGCCCTCTTTGAGCGCGGAGCGCTTCTTTTCGGGGGCTTCGTCAGCGGTGGTGTCGTCCGGAGCGTCCGTCGCAGTGGCGGAATCCGGTGTGGCGTCGTCCGAGCCGGTGTTGTCGGTCACGTGGTTAGCGTAGTCAGACAAGCTGACTGGTCAGTGCCGCCCACGGGCTGGCGCTTCGCTCAAGCCACATGTCGAAGCTCAGCGCTTCTCCTTGATCTTGGCCTTCTTGCCCCGCAGCTCACGCAGGTAGTAGAGCTTGGCGCGCCGCACGTCACCGCGGGTGACGACCTCGATGTGATCGATGTTGGGCGAATGCACCGGGAAGGTCCGCTCGACGCCGACGCCGTAGCTTTCCTTGCGCACGGTGAAGGTCTCGCGGACGCCCCCGCCGGAACGGCGCAGGACGACACCCTTGAAGACCTGGATGCGCTGCTTGTTGCCCTCGATGACCTTCACGTGGACATTGATGGTGTCCCCGGGGCTGAAGGTCGGGATGTCGTCGCGCAGCGACGCCTGGTCGACGAAGTCCAGCGTGTTCATCGGTGACACTTCCTTGTAGATCGCGGCGCAGCCAACTGCCTGCGCAAACGCGCTGGCGGTCGCCGGGCCGATGGATTCGGGCACGTGGTGTTTGGCGCAGCAGGCGAAAGATTGGTCCAGCCCGCGCGGCAACTGCTCAATTGTGCCAGATGCACCGCGAGCAGTGAAATCGCGCGACCCGCCGAGGTCACAGAATGTTTTGGCTGGCTAACCGCGCGGTGTACAAAAGGTACGGTTAATCTGAATTACGGTCGGGCGGCAACGCGGCACCCAACGATACGGCGTTCCCCTAGGCCCTCGAGGAGATGGACATGCGACGGCATCTGTCGATGCTGGTCACCGGCACCGCGACGGCATTGATCGGCGTGCTGGTCGCCGCATCCTCCGCCGAGGTCAATGCCGGCCCCAATGACAGGTCAGCCCGTCCGGTGAACCTGCTGTCCGCCGATCCCCATGCCATCCCGCAAGCGCCCGCACTGGGCCCGCTGGCCGATGCACCGCCGGATGCGACCGTCGGCCTCGACGTTCGGGCCAGGGCGGCCGCCTCGAAAGCCGCTCAGGACGGTGCCGATATCAGCTTCACGGTCCTGGACCGCAACACCGGCCGGACGGTCTCCGGCGGTGACGGCGCACCCTTCCCGATCGCCTCGGTGAGCAAACTGTTCATCGCCGATGATCTGCTGCTGCAGGTCGCCAAGGGCCAGCGGCAGATGACACCCGACGAGCGGGAATCCTTCGATGTGATGCTGCGGTCCTCCGACGACAGCGCGGCCGAAGTGTTCTGGGGCGAGGGTGGCGGCAGTTCGATCATCAGCCGGGTGACCTCGCGGTACGGATTGGGATCGACCAGTGCGCCGTACGACGGCAACTGGTGGAACACCATGAGCACTACCGGTGACCTGGTGCGCTACTACGACATGCTGCTCGACGGCGCAGGCGGGCTGCCGGCCGATCAGGCCGGCGTCATCCTGGGCGACCTGTCGAAGTCGACCCCTGCCGGCGTCGACGGATATCCGCAGCGCTTCGGTATTCCGGACGCGTTGTTCGCCGAACCCGTTGCGGTTAAACAAGGTTGGATGTGCTGCTGGAACGGCGGCAACTGGCTGCACATGACCACCGGCGTGATCGGCGCCGACCATCGCTTCGTGATGGCCATGGCCTCACTGCAACCGGTCGACGACGCCACCGCGCGCGCGACGATGACGCAGGCCGTGAAGACAATGTTCCCCGGCGGGCGGATCTGACCCGCTAACGGCGCGGTGGCCCCGGCGGCGGCTGACGGAATTCGGCCCGGGCCCGGAACGGCCGAGTCGGCTCATTGCCTGGCGCCGGTTCAGTGCCGGCTACCAGCGCGGCGCCAGTGCGAAGTCGCGTTGTCGGCGCGGTCGGAGTAGCCGCCGCACGTTGCGGACCCAACACCAACGGCCGGGTGTACTGCTCGGCGCCGCCGTCCTCCGCCAGCACGCTGCGGGCGATGCGTTCCATCACGCCCTGCACCTGCATGCGGTCGGGCCGGCCCTCGAATGCCGGTGAGCGAGTGAGGGTGTCGGTGATCCACGTCGCGATCTGGTTGCGCACGTAATTCACCTCGGCGGCACCGGAGGCGGTCAGCCAGAGCTGATCGCCACCGCGCTGGGCATAGCCCGATGCCACCAGTCGGTCGAAGACGGGTTCGAGGATCTCTGCGGGCACCCGGTGATGCGCGGCGATATCGGCCACCGCCACCGGGCCGGACACTTGAGCGTGCCGGTAGATCTGCAGAAGCGCCCACATCCGCGGGACGTCGAGATGACTGCCCCCGGATCGGGCCAGCGCAGGCAGGTGCATGCCACGGGTCTCCCGCATCAGCCGGCTGACCGCCACTTCGAGCACCTTCTCGGCGGGTTCGGTGGTGGGCATGCCGAACCCCTCGCCGAGGTCGGTGCTGCCCATGGCCGCGGCATCGCGCAGCGGAACCTGCTTGAGGAACAGCGCCACAACGAAGCCGACGACGGCGACGGGCGCCGCGAACAGGAACACCTTGCTCAGGGAGTCGGCGTAGGCGTCGACGATGGGCGCGGCGACGTCGCGGGACAGGCGATGCAGTGCCTGCGGGGATTGCGCGTCCGCGGGTGAGACACCGCTGGCGGCCAGCGCGGCGGGCAGCCGGTCGGCAAGGAAGTTGCTGAACAGCGAGCCGAAGATGGCCGCCCCGAACGAGCTGCCGATGGTGCGGAAGAAGGTGACACCCGAGGTGGCCACACCCAGGTCGGTGAAATCCACGGTGTTCTGCACGGTCAGCACCAACACCTGCATGCTCAGCCCGATGCCGGCGCCCAGGATCAGCAAGAACAGGGATTGCACCAGCACTGGGGTGTGGGCGTCCATCAGCGACAGCAGCACGAAGCCGACAGCCATGATCGCGGTGCCCGCGACGGGGAAGATCTTGTACCGCCCGGTCCGTCCGACGATGACACCGCTGGTCAACGACGTCGCCAGCAGACCCACCACCATCGGCAGCGTGTGCAACCCGGACACCGTCGCCGAGACGCCGTCGACGAACTGCATATAGGTCGGCAGGAACGTGAGCGCGCCGAGCATCGCGAATCCGACGACGAACGACAGCACGCAGCAGACGGTGAACACCGGGTCTTTGAACAGCCGGATCGGCAGAATCGGCTCGGCCGCACGGCTTTCCACGATGACGAACGCGACCAGCGCGGCCACCGATCCGACAAACAACCCGATGATCGTCGCCGAGCCCCACGCATAGGTTGTGCCACCCCAGCTGGTGGCCAGGGTCAGCCCGGCCGCGCCGAGGCCGATCAACACGATGCCCGCATAGTCGATCACGGGCCGCGACGTGCGGCCCAGCTGCGGGATCGCCCATGCCGCAACGATCAGCACCACCACCGCGACGGGCACGTTGATCCAGAACGCCCAGCGCCAGCCGAGGTGGTCGGTGAACAGCCCACCGAGCAGCGGTCCCACGACGGTGGTGACACCGAACACCGCGCCCAGTGCGCCCTGGTAGCGACCGCGTTCCCGCAGCGGGATCACCTCGCCGATGACCGCGACCGCGGTGACGGTGATCGCGCCGCCGCCGATGCCCTGCAGCGCTCGCGCACCGACCAGCATGCTCATCGAGCCGGCCAGCCCGCACAGCACCGATCCGGCCAGGAAAAACAGAATTGCCGCCTGGAACACGCTCTTGCGACCGAAGGTGTCACCGAGCTTGCCGACCACCGCCGTCACGATCGTCGACGCCAGCAGATAACTGGTGACCACCCACGACTGGTGGCCGGCTCCGCCGAGATCGGCGACGACGGTCGGCAATGCGGTGGCCACGATCGTCTGGTCCAGGGCGGCCAGCAGCATGCCCAGCACGACGGCGAGGAAGACCAGGTTGCGTTGCCGGCCCGTCACCTGCGCGGCCGCCGGTTCTGGCGGAGCGCCGGTGGTTGGACGAGTCACGCCTTCTTCATACCCCTCGGCGACGACGGGTAACCCGCAGCACGCCGCGCACTCAGTCGCCTAGCAGGTCCGGCCTACGCTCCCGCGTGCGCTCGAGTGCCTGTTCGTGACGCCAGGCCGCGACCTTGCCGTGGTCACCGGAGAGCAGCACCTCGGGCACCGGGAGATCGCGCCAGGTCGGTGGACGGGTGTAACTCGGGCCTTCCAACAAGCCGTCTTTTTCCGGCGAGTGCGAATCGTCTTGGTGCGATAGCGGATTGCCCATCACGTTGGGAAGCAGCCGGACCACCGCCTCGATCATCACCAGGGCCGCCGCCTCGCCGCCGGCCAGCACGTAGTCGCCGATGGACACCTCTTCGACCCGCATCCGCCGGCGGGCATCCTCGGCGACTCGCTGGTCGATGCCTTCGTAACGGCCACAGGCGAACACCAGGTGCGACTCCCCCGTCCAGCGTTGGGCGTCGTTTTGCGTGAACAGCCGACCGGCCGGCGTTGGGATCACCAGAAGTGTTGCTTCGGTGCAGATCTCGTCGAGCGCGTCACCCCAGACCGGGGCCTTCATCACCATGCCCGGACCACCCCCGTACGGGCTGTCGTCGACCGAGTGGTGTACGTCGTGGGTCCAGCGGCGCAGATCGTGCACCTCGACGTCCAGGATCCCGGACTCGATGGCCTTGCCGGGCAAGGACTGTCGCAGCGGGGCTAGGTAGTCGGGAAAGATGGTGACGACGTCAATGCGCATCTCAGGCTAGTTCGTCCAGGTCCAAAAGCCCGTCGGGAGGATCGATTTCGACAGTCCCGTCGGCCAGTGACACCGACGTCACGATCGCGCCGACGAACGGCACCAGAATTTCGGCGCCGTCTGAATCACGAACCGCCAGCAGCTCCCCACCCGCGGTGTGCAGCACCTCGGCGACCGAGCCGAGAGCGCGGCCGTCGACGGTGCGCACGGCCAGCCCTTCGAGCTGGTGGTCGTAGAACTCGTCGGGGTCCTCGATCTCGGGCAGATCGGCGGTGTCGACGACGAACAGGTGCCCGCGCAACGCGTCTGCGGCGTTGCGGTCAGATACCCCGGGCAGCCGGACCAGCAGGCGGGCGCCGTGCGGACGCGCCGACTCGACGACGACGTCGCGACCACCGCCCCCACGGGAAGGCTTGAGGTGCAACTGATTACCGGGAGCGAAGCGCTCGTCGGGATCGTCGGTGCGGACGTCGACCACCAATTCACCGGTGATCCCGTGCGCTTTGGCCACACGTCCGACGACGAGTTCCATCCTCAGTCCAATCCCGGGTCGCTTCGCTCCTGCCCGCCGGATTACTGGTCGGTGTCCACCACGTCGACGCGGATACCGCGGCCGCCGATTCCGGCGACCAGGGTGCGCAACGCGGTCGCGGTGCGACCGCCCCGGCCAATCACCTTGCCGAGGTCCTCGGGATGGACATGGACCTCAACCGTGCGTCCCCGCCGGTTGGTGACCATGTCGACCCGAACGTCGTCGGGATTGTCGACGATCCCGCGGACCAGATGCTCTACGGCGTCGACGACGACCGAGCTCATTCTGCGGCGGCCTCAGTGGCTTCAGCAGCCGGCTCAGCCGCAGCCTCGGCGGCTTCAGCAGCCGGCTCAGCCTCAGCGGCCTCGGCCTTCTTGGCGGGCGCCTTCTTCTTCTTGAGCTGAGCAGCCTCGCCGGACGGCGCGCCATCAGCCTCGGCCAGCGCGGCGTTGAACAGGTCGAGCTTGCTGGGCTTGGGCTCCTTGACCTTCAGCGTGCCCTCGGCGCCCGGCAGACCCTTGAACTTCTGCCAGTCACCGGTGATCTTCAGCAGCGTGAGGACGGGATCGGTGGGCTGAGCCCCGACCGACAGCCAGTACTGCACGCGCTCGGAATCGATCTCGATCAGGCTCGGCTCTTCCTTGGGGTGGTAGCGGCCGATGACCTCGATCGCGCGACCATCGCGGCGGTTGCGCGCGTCGGCGACAGCGATACGGTACTGGGGGTTGCGGATCTTGCCGAACCGGGCAAGTTTGATCTTGACAGCCATGAACTAACTCCTGCGGGTAATCACGCTGCAATTCAGCGATGCCGGCGACTGCCGGATCCGGTTTTGCCTCGCGTGCGTGACCGGGCCCCGGCACATCCGTAAAGGAAGCCGCGGGTCGGACAGCCGCCCATTGTGCCAGAGTGCGCTGGTCAGGTGTTAATCGCACAGTCCACGGCGCCGAGAAGACCGATCAGCAGCAGCGCCGCCGTGACCAATATCCGGTGCCGCCCCGGCCATGGATCCCGAGTGTTGGGGCGCCACCACCGTGCTGGTGGCGACGAGGGGCTGGATCCCGCCCGGCGGGCGCCAAGTCGTGATCGGCGACGAGGTTGCGACCGCACATCCCGACCGCTCGGCATACCGCGGCCGTCGTCATCGCCGCGCGAGTAACCATCCGCGCCGTGACCCGCAGACCGTCCATTGTGGCCCCTTTCACCGACTCAGCACGGCGTGTGCCGACGCCGCGTTACCCAAGGAGTTCGGCGCCGCCTGGCGCGCGGATCGGTCAACGGGTTGCAGATATTGAACGAGTCGCACTTTCGACCAATCCGCGACGCGTTCGGCGCCGAATCCCGTTCGTACATCACCAAGGCGGCACCCGGCCGTCGACGACTCGGAGGACAGACACGCAATGAACATTCAGCGCGAAATCGCAGTGGCGGTAGGGGCGACAACCCTGACCGTGGCCGCCATCATGACGACGTCGACCGGCGTTGCCGGCGCCGACATGACCAGCGACCTGTTTGGACCAGGGTGCGCCAACTACGCCATGCAGGTTCCCACTGGTCCGGGCTCAGTCACCGGTATGGCACAGGCGCCAGTTGCCGTCGCCGCGTCGAACAACCCGATGCTGACCACCCTGACCGCTGCGGTTTCGGGCAAGCTCAATCCGAACGTGAATCTCGTCGACACGTTGAACGGTGGGCAATTCACCGTGTTCGCCCCGACCGATGCCGCTTTCGCCAAGCTGCCGCACTCGACTATCGAGGCGCTCAAATCCGACTCCGCCACCTTGACCAAGATTCTGACCTACCACGTCGTGCCCGGTCAGCTCTCTCCGGCCGATGTCGACGGCACACACCCAACGGTGCAGGGCGCGCCGGTGACCGTGACCGGCTCAGGCAACGACCTCAAGGTGGATGGCGCATCGGTGGTCTGCGGCGGCGTACACACCGCCAATGCCACCGTGTACATGATCGACACCGTGCTGATGCCGCCGGCCAACTGAGCCTGACGGCACCCGAGCGCGGTGTGAACGGTCCGGGCAAGCTGCCCGGACCGGGGCGCCGGGGGGTGATGCTGGACGCAGGCTTTCCCGCGGGACAAAACCCGGCGGCGGCATCACCCCACGGCCCCTCGGCCGTCGTTCTGTTCAGACCACCTTCTGGATGCACTTCGATTCGACGCGCCGCGTCATCCGCCAGCCGTCGTCGGTCCGGATGAACGCGTCGTCGTACCAGAGTCCGCAGAACATCACCTGACCGTTGTCACCGAGCGCCATCGGGTTGAACAGGATCGTTCGCGAGGTCGCGGTGTCGCCGTCGATCTTGATGTCGAAGTTGCCGAGCATGTGGAAGTACGCCGGAAAGTTCGGCAATACCTCAGCCAGCCAGGCCTTGACGTCGGGAAAGGTGCCCGCGATGCCGCCCAGCTCGGTGTAGTCGATGTGGGCGTCGGGAGTGAAAACCTGATCCAGGTCGTCGAACCGGCGGCTGTCGATCGCCGTGGAGTAGTCCACCAGCAGCTGCTGGATCTCCAACCGATCCGAAATCTCTTCAAGACTCAGCATTCGTGTGATTCAACACGTTCGCGCTGGATGCCGGTGGGGAGGTCCACACCAGCGGGACAACTCTACTAAGGTAACCCTAACCAAGATCGGCTAGCCAGTGGAGGACGAGTGTTCCAGGGCCCGGAATTCTCACTGACCATTGGCTACGCCAGTGACATGGGCACCGCCGAGTACATCGCCATGCAGCTCGCCGACGCCTGTAAAGCGGCCGGTGTCGACGTGACGGAAACCGAGCTCAACGACCTCTCCCTCGATGATGTCGCCGCCGCGAGCCACTTCATCGTGGTGGCCTCGACATTCGGCGAGGGCGAGGTGCCCGACAACGGCGCGGTCTTCTGGGAGGAGCTATCGGCATCCGAGACCCGCTTCGACGATCTCCGCTACGCCGTGCTGGCGCTCGGCGACAGCTCCTATGAGCTGTTCTGCAACGCCGGCCGGATCTTCGACGCCCGGCTGGCCGAGCTGGGCGCGCGCCCACTGGCCGACCGTGTCGAATACGACTGCTACCGCGAGGGCGACGCCCGGGAGTGGATCGCCGATATCGCCAAGATGATAGAGGAAGCCAGTACCGCCAACCCAGGACACGCAGCCGCCGCACCGGTCGCCCCACGACCGACACCGACCCGCAACACCACCGGATGGACCGACGCGAACCCGTACGCAGCGACGGCGGTGGTGAATCGCCTGCTGACGGCGACCGAATCCGACAAGGAAGTCCGCCACATCGAACTGGATCTCGGAGATTCCGGGATCACCTACGACGCCGGCGATTCGGTGGCCGTGCACCCGGTCAACTCCCCCGAATTGGTAGAGGCCTTGCTGGCCGAGCTGGGCGTCGACGACACCTACGTCGCCGCCGGTGCCGAACGACCGCTAGGCGAGTTGCTCACCAGCCACCTCGAGATCTGCGCTCCGTCACGGGCCTTGCAGGCGTTGATCGCTACCCGTACCGACAACGCCGAGGCTGCAGCCGCGCTGAGTTCCTCGGACCCGGCCGTGGTGTCGTCGTGGCTGTACGGCCGCGACGTACTCGACCTGCTCGAGCTCGCCGATCTGACAGTCGACGAGGTACTGGAAGTATTGCGGCCCTTACAGTTTCGCGACTATTCGATCGCCTCCAGTCCACTGGTCCACCCCGATCAGCTGCACCTGACGGTGGCAACCGTGCGCTATCACTGCCGTGAGCGCGCCCGCGGCGGTGTCGCCTCGACCTTCCTGGCCGACCGTGGTCAGTCGGTGCGAATCCACCTGCGCCCCAACCACAACTTCCGGCTGCCCGCCCCCGACATGCCGATCATCATGATCGGGCCAGGCACCGGCATCGCACCGTTCCGCGCCTTCCTGCATGAGCGTCAGGCCACCGCAGCACCGGGCAGGGCCTGGCTGTTCTTCGGCGACCGTCGTCGTGCCACCGATTTCCTCTACGGCGAGGAGCTGTCGGGATTCGTCGACGCAGGCACGCTGACCCGGCTGGACCTGGCGTTCTCCCGCGAGGCTGACGAGCCCAAGACCTACGTCCAGCACCGCATGAAGGACAACGCCGCCGAACTCTTCGCCTGGCTGCAGGACGGCGCGCACCTCTATGTGTGTGGCGATGCCGATCGGATGGCCAAGGACGTCGACCGGGCCCTGCACGAGATCGTCGCCGAGGCCGGGGGTCTGGACCCCGCCGCCGCCCACTCGTACGTGAACGAGCTGATCAAGACCCATCGGTACCTGCGCGACGTCTACTGAGGCCGGCCACTTCCAGCGGCCCAGGTTAGGCTCGGAACCCATGCGCAGACTTCTCGCGAGCGCGATCACGGCGCTGAGCCTGCTGACCTCGACCACAGCCGTCGCCAACGCCGACACCGACCAGCCCCCGGGCTCGGTACCGATTCCCGACGGGCCCGCACCGGCCTGGATCGTCGCCGACATGGACACCGGCCAGGTACTGGCGGGCCGCGACATGTATGTCGCCCACCCGCCGGCCAGCACCATCAAGACGCTGCTCGCGCTGACCGTGCTTGACGAACTGCCCGACCTGAACGCCACCGTGGTCGCCAGCAATACCGACGCCCTCGTCGAATGCAACTGTGCGGGTGTGCGGCCCGGCCGCATCTACACCGCGCGCCAGCTGCTCGATGGGCTGCTGCTGGTGTCGGGCAACGACGCCGCCAACACCCTGGCCGACATGCTCGGCGGCATCGACGCCGCGGTGGACAAGATGAACGCCAAGGCCGTCGCCATCGGCGCGACCAACACCCACGCGACCACGCCCTCGGGACTGGACGGACCGGGCGGGCCGGGGTGGACCACCCCACACGACCTGGCGGCCATCTTCCGCGCCGCGATGGCCAACCCGGTGTTCGCACAGATCACCGGGCAGCCGATGGCCACGTTCCCGACCGACACCGGTGACAAGCCACTGGTCAACCAGGATGAGCTGCTGGCGCGCTATCCCGGGACCATCGGCGGCAAGACCGGGTTCACCGATGCCGCCCGCAAGACGTTCGTCGGCGCCGCCGACCGCGACGGCCGCCGGCTGGTGATCGCGATGATGTATGGGCTGATCCACGAAGGTGGCCCCACCTACTGGGATCAGGCGGCGACGCTGCTGGACTGGGGCTTCGCCCAGAACCGTTCGGACAGCGTCGCCGCGCTGTAGTTCGCGTGGTTAGCGGTGTCCGCCGCCTGAGTTGAATCCCGGCTGAGCGGCATCACCTTCGGTGATCTGATACGGCGAGGTGGCCAGGTCGTTCGGGGTGGCCACGATGGACGAGTTGCCTTCCGACGGCGCCGGGCCGCTGGCGGCGGCCTGGTCCGGAGCGACCTGGAAGTTCTCGTCGGAATCCGGTGACACGACGACCGGTGCCGCGGTGCCGGGATCACCCGGTACCCAGGCCAGGAGGTCGCGGGTGCCGTCGTTGAAGACGACGCTGTTGGGGACGGGGCCGACGACGTCGAAGTAGAGCTTTCCTGGGTTCGACGCACCCCAGATGGAGGGGTAGAAGTCGCCGGACTCCGCCCGCGCACCGAAGCGCTCGACGAATACCGGGTAATTGGCACCGAACCCGTCGACCACCAGCTTGGCCGCGTACAACGTGCCATTGTGTGGCACCGGGTCCGAACTGGGCGCGAGCTTGCCCACGGCATAGCCGATGTAGGGCAGGCCATTGGGCCCGTTCAACGTTTCCTGCTGGCCGAACACCTTGATGCTGTCCGCTGCCCAGGCCGGCGCGGCATTGACGCCGGCAAGGCCCAAGGTGACAACGGTCGCGGCCACTCCGGCCATTTTCGCGATCTTCACAGTCTCTCCCCACTGATCAGTGCCAACATCCCCGACGCTTGTTCGGACAACTTTACTGTGACTTACCTAACAAAAACTCGCTTTCAGCCGCATCTCCACGACAGCGCCGCTGCGACCTAAACCAGTAGTCGGTGATCGCAACGCTTTCGATATTCGATCGCGTCGTTGCCGAGGTGCTGGCCACATAGCCTCGGCTCCCATGCCGGCCCGCCCGTTCATCGCGCTGCTGAGCATCGCCATGTCCCTGGTTCTCGTCGCACCGGCCGCGGCAGCGCCCGCTCCCCAACCGGCCGGTGCGGTCGCCGCCCCACCCGACGGCCCGGCGCAGGCGTGGCTGGTCGCCGATCTCGATACCGGTCAGATCCTCGGTGGCCGCGAGCCCTACAGCGCACACGCCCCGGCCAGCACCATCAAGGCGCTGCTCGCGATGGTCGTTCTCGACCAGTTGGCGCCCAACGCCGCTGTCCGCGCGACCGCCGCGCACACTCAAGTCGAATGTTCTTGCGTCGGTTTGGTTCCGGGCCAGGTCTACACCGCACGACAACTGCTCGACGGCCTGCTGATGGTGTCGGGCAACGACGCCGCGAACCTGCTAGCCGACATGCTCGGCGGTTCGCAGGTCGCAGTGCAGAAGATGAACGCCAAGGCCTACCAACTCACCGCGCGCAGCACCAAGGCCGGATCGCCGTCAGGGTTGGACGGACCGGGCTGGGAATCGGTGACGACACCACATGACCTGGCGGTGATCTACCGAGAAGCGTTGCGCTACCCCTTGTTTGCCCAGATCGTCCACCAACCCTCGGCCCAGTTCCCCGACCGCTCGGGATACAAGGAGATCAGGAATCAGGACCGCCTGCTGCGCAGCTATCCCGGCTTCATCGGCGGCAAGAGCGGCTACACCGACCTGGCCCAGGAGACCTACGTCGGTATGGCGCAGCGCAACGGACGACGGCTGATCGTGGTGCAGATGTACGGCAGCGACGACCTTTGGGACCAGGCCGCGAAACTTCTCGACTGGGGTTTCAGCCACTACAATAAGTGACCGTTGAATCAGAAGTGAGAGCGATGTTTTGGCGAAATCTTCGCTCTGAGTTCTGCGTCAACGCTAGTAGACCCGGCCGCGAAGAATCACGCGGTCGGGGTTGGACAAGACGTCCGCGCCGCCGCGCGGATCCTCGGTGAAACACACCAGATCCGCCGGCGCCCCGTCGTCGATTACCGGCCGGCCCAGCCACCGTCGCGCATTCCAGCACGCCGCGCCAAGCGCCTCGGTCGGGCTCATCCCGATGCGCTTGAGGGCATCGACCTCATCGGCGATACGCCCGTGGGCGATCGTGCTGCCGGCATCGCTGCCGGCGAAGATCGGCACCCCGGCCTCCCGGGCGGCAGCCATCCGCGGATAGCAGCTGGCATAGAGGGCGCGCATGTGGGCGGCGTACGTCGGGTATTTGCCTGCGGCCTCGGCGAACCCGGGAAAGTTCTCGATGTTGATCAGGGTGGGCACCAGGGCGGTGCCGTGCTCGACCATCATCGCGATGGTGTCGTCGGTCAGGCCGGTGCCGTGCTCGATGCAGTCGATGCCGGCGCCGATGAGGCCGGGCAGCGCGTCCTCACTGAACACGTGGGCGGTGACGCGGGCACCCTCGTCGTGCACAGCCGCGATCGCGGCCCGTAGGACGTCATCGGACCACAACGGAGCCAGGTCGCCCACCGATCGGTCGATCCAGTCGCCGACGAGCTTGACCCAGCCGTCGCCGAGTCGCGCCTGTTCGGCCAGGGCTTCGGGCAGTTGCCACTCATCCTCGAGCTCGATCGCGAAGCCGTGCGAGTAGCGCTTGGGGCGGGCCAAATGCTTACCCGCCCTGATGATTTGGGGAAGATCGTGGCGATCGTCGAGGGGGCGGGTGTCGGTCGGCGAGCCACAGTCGCGCAGCAGCAGGGCGCCGACGCCACGCTCCACCTCGGCCTGGGCGATCGCGTCGTCCAGCGGGATCTCACCGCGATCCCCCAACCCGACGTGACAGTGCGCGTCGACCAGACCGGGCACGATCCAGCCGCCGTCGAAGACCGTCTCGGCGTCGGCGACCGGTTCGGCGTGCAGGACGCCGTCGACGATCCACCACTCGACGAGCTCGCCGTCGGGCAGGCCGCGGCCGCGAACGTGCAAGGCGCCCAACGGCTTAGTTCTTGCCCGGGAACTTCAGTTTGGACAGATCGAAGTCGGCAAGACCTGGCGGCAGCTCGTTGAGCCCCTCCGGCATACCGGACAGATCGGGGAAACCACCGGGCATACCGCCGGCCAGCAGCGGATTGCGCTTCGGCGGCGTCGGTCCCCGCCCACCCTTCTTGCCCTTCTGCTTGTTCTTGCCTTTGGCAGGCTTCTTCGACGAGCGCCGCCCGAACGGCATGCCCATCGCGCCGGCCATCTGCGACATCATCTTGCGCGCTTCGAAGAAGCGGTCGACAAGCTGGTTGACCTCCGACACGTTGACGCCGGAGCCGTTGGCGATGCGCAGCCGTCGCGAGGCGTTGATGATCTTCGGGTCGGCCCGCTCCTCGGGAGTCATACCGCGGATGATCGCCTGCAGCCGGTCGAGCTGCTTGTCGTCGACGGTGGCCAGCGCGTCCTTCATCTGGCCGGCGCCAGGCAGCATGCCCAGCAGGTTGCCGATCGGGCCCATCTTGCGAATCATCAGCATCTGCTCGAGGAAGTCCTCCAGCGTCAGCTCACCGGAGCCGATCTTGGCGGCGGCTTCCTCGGCCTTCTGCTGGTCGAAGACTTGCTCGGCCTGCTCGATCAGGCTCAGCACGTCTCCCATGCCCAGGATGCGGCTGGCCATCCGGTCGGGGTGGAAGACGTCGAAGTCCTCGAGCTTCTCACCGGTCGACGCGAACAGGATCGGCACACCGGTGACCTCGCGGACCGACAGCGCCGCGCCGCCGCGGGCGTCACCGTCGAGCTTGGTCAGCACGACACCGGTGAACCCGACACCGGCGCCGAATGCCTCGGCGGTCGCCACCGCGTCCTGGCCGATCATCGCGTCGAGGACGAACAGGGTTTCGTCGGGGCTCACGGCGTCGCGGATCGCTGCGGCCTGGGCCATCAGCACATCGTCGATGCCGAGGCGGCCCGCGGTGTCGACGATGACGACGTCGAAGTGCTTGGACTGCGCTTCGGCCAAACCTGCGGCCGCGACGGCGACGGGGTCGCCAGGGCCGGCATTTTCGGTGTCCGCGGCGTCGGGCGCGGTGCCGGGGTGGGGGGCAAAGACATTGACGCCGGCCCGCTCGCCGACGATCTTGAGCTGGTTGACCGCACCGGGGCGCTGCAGATCGCAGGCCACCAGCAGCGGGGTGTGGCCCTGGCCCTTGAGCCATTTGGCGAGCTTGCCCGCGAGCGTGGTCTTACCGGCGCCCTGGAGGCCGGCCAGCATGATCACCGTCGGCGGGTTCTTGGCGAACGCCAGCTGACGGGTCTCACCGCCGAGGATGCCGATGAGCTCCTCGTTGACGATCTTGACGACCTGCTGGGCGGGGTTGAGCGCGCCGGAAACCTCGGCGCCCCGCGCTCGCTCTTTGATGCGGTTGACGAAATTACGCACGACCGGCAGCGAGACGTCAGCCTCGAGCAGCGCCAGCCGGATCTCGCGCGTGGTGGCATCGATGTCGGCGTCGGTGAGCCGGCCCTTGCCACGCAGGCCGGTCAGCGCACCGGTCAACCGGTCGGACAGGGATTCAAACACGAGGCAAGCCTATCTGGCGCAGCTCTGTGGCGAGATCTCCGCCATGGTCGTGCCCGCGATACGAATCGCAACCGTGGTGTCGATTTCGCCAACCCTGGCAAAATCTCCGCCCGCATCCCAGGCATGTGGTATCCCTTCGAGGAACGCAGTAAATGTGCTCCCAGGGGTCGGGCTTTGGAGGTCGGGGTGGGAAATCCTGTGCACGAGACGAGGTCAGTTGGCAACCGCGGGAAGCGCCGGACATTGCCCGTAGTGCGCTGGCTCCAGCTGGGCACCGCGGCCACCGGAATCGGGATTGCGATGCTTGCGGCCCCCGCGGCCGCGTCCGCCGACGACGGCGGGGGCTCCTCGACGGCGAATTCTTCGCACAGTTCCGCATCCAGCGTCTCCACTGCGCGGGACACCGCGTCGGTGGAGCGTCGCACCTCTACGGCCAGTAGTGGGCGACGCGGCGCCGGTTCGCTGGCCCCCTCGGCACGGACGACGTCCGCGAATGCGCAGGCCACCAGTGTGCGTACCCGGCGGGCAGCGGCCGGCACTCCGCGAATCACGGCGACCGCGACAACGCCGATCCCATCGGCACCCGCGACCGGGGCGCTGACGACGACCGCTGATCGCATCGGCGGGAGCCAAGCGCTCCAGTCGATCTCCGACGCGCTGCAGCAGTTTCTTGCTGGCGCAGCCAACCGGCTCGCCAACCAGCCATCGAGCCCGGTCAACACCTTCTTGCAGGACGCGGTGTACCTGGTCCGCCGCACTCTGTTCCCGGCGAGCGTCGGGGTGATCACCCAGCCGATCAAGGTGCCGCTGTACTTCCAGGCCATCGACAACGCCGGCACCCAGAAGCTCGGCATCTACGTCTCGCTCGGGTACGGCGCGCCACCTCAGCTGTTCGAGTTCGACACCGGCGCAGGAGGTTTCTACGCGGCGTACGCCTCGGTGGGGCCGGCCCCGTCCCCGTGGTGGGGCAGCAACGTCACGACCACGACCCAGCAAGTGCAAGACTCGTTCGACAGCGGCCTCAGTTACAGCGGCTACGCGGCGATCGGGACAGTGTCGCTGTACACGGTGGGAAGCTCGACTCCGCTGGTTACCAGCGGGCAGGTCACCGTCGGCCAGATCGACACAATAACCAATAAGGACGGCCAACAGGTGTGGTCGCCGATAGGTAGCGTCGCACCCCCTATCGACAACGCGTTCTACGGCGACTTCGGGATGGCCCCGACGTATCAGGCCAACGGGATCGATCAAGTCATCGCGCAACTGACGTTCGGTCGAGGCGTCAAGGCCGGCTACCTCGTGCACGTCGATCCCGATACCGGCGAGGCGTGGATGCAAATTGGGTTGACCAACAGCAACATTGCGAACTCGCAGGGTATGTACTTCCCGATGCTGGCCGACCCCAAGGCGTCGGACGGCCAGACGTTCCCCAACAGTGGCCTGCACTTCTACGGACTGCAGCTGTTCAACGCGACGATCAACATCATCGACAAGGCCGGCACGCTGTTGATCAACACGCCGCTCGTCGGTATCACCCCAGACACCGGTGCGACCACCACACTGCACAACACGAACTTGAGTCCCCCGCCCTATGCGGAGAGATACGACTCGATCATCGAAGATGACTCCGGCGGCGGCGAGACAGTCTCGAAGCTGAAAAAAGGCATGTTGTTCTGGCTCAGCGGGAACACGACGGGTCAAACGCCGGTTCGGTACTTCCAGTTCGTCACCACCGATGACCAGAATGCGGGCAAGGTCAAGGTGCAGAATCCCACCGCGGACGAGGCCGACCCCACCGGCAACGACGAGACGTACTACCTGAACACCGGCATCTCACTGTTCTACGACTACGACGTCGTGTATTACCTTGGCACCACAGCGGGTAACGGCACGCTCGGCTTGATCCCGCAGAAAAGCAGCTAGCTCGCTTCCACCACGGGCTGGGCCAGCGGCGGTGTCGGCAGGACCGCGTAGAGCTCGCTTTCGAGCTGCTTGCGAACGTCGTCGACGGAATTCAGGTCCTGCACCGCGATCCCGAACGCGTCGACCACCGACGAACCCAGTGTGGTGATCTTGGCCCACGCGATATCCGCAGCGGCGCGTTCGAAAACCCCGGTGAGCAGCGCGAGCAGTCCAGTGCGGTCGGTGGTGCGGATCTCGACGATCAGCTGGCCCTCGCCGCTGCCGTCGTGCCACAGGATGCGCGGTGGGGCGGGCACGGCGTTGATCGGCACCGCAGGCTTGTGTTCTCCCACTCGCCCGGTGCCGTACTGCGTGGCTTCCCGGTCGCGCTTCTCCAACGCGGCGATGACGTCGAGCTCGCCGTCCAACGCGAGGATGAACTGTTGGCGCAGTAGCCCCGCTTCGGGCGGTGCACCGAAATGCGGTGACACGACGAAGGTGTTGATCGCCGACCCGCCAGCGCTGTTGACCGATGCCGAATGCACTCGCAGTGAGTTGAGTGCGAGCACGCCGGCCGCTTTGGACAGCAGACCGCGTCGGTCGGGTGCGATGATCGCCACATTGTAGGTGTGGGCGCTCTCCCCCGGCGCCATCTCGACGTGCACACCACGGTCAGCGGCGAGCGAAAGGTGATGTGGGTCAATCGGGTCCGCCTGCGGCAGTGATTCGCCGGCCAACACCAGCCGGCAGCGCCGGACCAGGTCGCCGATCAGCGAGGCTTTCCAATCGCCCCACACACCGGGCCCGGTGGCCAGCGAATCCGCCTCGGCCAGGGCATCGAGCAATTCGAGCAGCACCGGGTCGCCGCCGAGCGCGTCGATGACACGAGCGATGGTCTGGGGGTCCTGCAGATCGCGGCGCGTCGCGGTGTCGGGCAGCAACAGGTGATAGCGCACGATCGCGGAGAGCAGATCGATGTCCGACGGCCACAGACCCAGCCGGGTGCCAACCTGCACGGCCAGATCGGCACCGATCACGCTGTGGTCTCCACCGCGACCCTTGCCGATGTCGTGCAGCAGAGCGCCGAGCACCAATAGGTCAGGACGTGACACGCGGGTGGTGAAAGCGCTTGCCCGCGAAACAGTCTCGACCAGATGCCGGTCGACGGTCCAGATGTGGACAACATCGCGCGGCGGAAGGTCGCGCACGGCCCCCCACTCCGGGAACAGCCGCCCCCACAATCCGGTCCGGTCGAGTGCCTCGACGGTGGCCACCGTCGTCGGGCCGGCGGCCAGCAGCACCAGTAGGTCCTTGAGCGCGTCGCGGGGCCACGGCGTGCGCAGCTCGGGAGCCGACGCCGCCAGCCGGCTCAACGTCGAACCCGAGATCGGCAACCCGGTGGTCGCCGAGGCGGCCGCCACCCGCAGGATCAGGCCAGGATCCCGCTCCGGGCGGGCGTCGCGGGCCAGGATCACCTCACCGGCGAACTCCACAACACCTTCGTCGAGCGGGCGGCGCGTGGGCCGGCGTAGTACCGAAAGTCCGCGTTTGGGAAGCGCATTGCCCGCTGTGCGCAGCCCGGCGTCCACGTAGTAGCTGATCGTGCGCGCCCCGTCGGAGAGCACCCGGGCCAGATCGAAACGGTCGCCGATGCGCAGTGCCGCCCCGATTTCGTCGGCGAACTGGGCCAGCAACTGGTCGCGGCCACGCTTGGAGGACCGATGCAGTTCGGTGCGCACGTTCAGCAGCGCCAGGTGTGCCTCGCCCAGCGATCCGGTCGGCGAGGCCAGTGACTGGCTCGGATACACGTCGGCCAGTTGGGCGATGGCCAGGGCGTTGAGTAGTTGGACGTCGCGCAGCCCGCCGCGGCCGCACTTGAGGTCCGGCTCGGCGCGGTGCGCGATCTGCCCGCTGCGGTCCCAGCGTGCCTTGGTGTGTTCGACGAGTTCGTCGAACCGGGAGGCGATTCCGGTGCGCCACTGGCGGCGGGCGCCACCGATGAGTAGTTGGGACAGCTCGGAGTCGCCGGCGATGTGCCGCACCTCGAGCATCGCCAAGCCTGCCGAGATGTCCTCGCTGGCCACCGTGAGCGCTTCGGGCACGGTGCGGACACTGTGATCGAGGCGAATATTGGCGTCCCACAACGGATACCACAGCAGTTCGGCCACCTGCGTGACGATGTCCGCGGGCATATTGTCGTGCAGCAGCATGAGATCAAGGTCGGAGTAGGGCACGAATTCGCGGCGGCCCAGTCCGCCGGTGGCGACGATCGCGAATCCACTGGTGGGAGTGATCCCGATCTCGGTGGCCTTGGTGGACAACCAGAATTCGTGCAGATCGAGCAGGGCGTCTCGCAGGGCGGCCGAATCGAGTTGGCGCTGACCGCCTTCCAGGAGTAGCTGGCAGGCCTTGGCCAGATCCTTGGCGGGCTTAGACGAGCCCGCCGCCGGTGCCTCCCATCGGGAAGCGCCGGCGGCGGAATCTCTTGATCGTTGTGTCATCTCAGTCCTCCCACGGCCGACCCTCGAACTAACGCGCCTATTCGGTGTGGCCGCAAGAAGACGTCACATCGGATGCGTCAGAGAGCGTCGGACCCCCGCTCGCCCGTACGGACGCGAACGACGGTTTCGACCGGGCTGACCCACACCTTGCCGTCGCCGATCTTGCCGGTCCGTGCGGCCTGCACGATGACGTCCACGACCTTGTCGACGGCAGAGTCATCGACCACGACCTCCACACGGACCTTCGGCACGAAGTCGACGGAGTACTCCGCGCCTCGGTAGACCTCGGTATGGCCCTTCTGGCGTCCGTATCCCTGCACCTCACTGACGGTCATCCCGAGGATACCCGCCTGTTCGAGACCGGTCTTGACGTCTTCCAGCGTGAACGGCTTGACGATCGCAGTAATCAGTTTCATTTTCCTCATTCCTCCGCGCCGTGACGACCGAGAACCGAGCCCGTGCTGCCGACCACGGCGAAGTCGTACGCGGTCTCCGCGTGTTCGGCTTCGTCGATGCCAGACGCCTCTTCTTCGCGATCAAGCCGCAGTCCGATGGTGTACTTGACGATCAAGGCCAAGATAGCTGTACCAATGGCCGAGTACCCCAGAACCGCGAAGGCACCGATGGCCTGCTTGACCAACTGATCGGTGCCGCCGCCGTAGAACAGGCCGGAAACCGCCGCCGGCGCCTCAGAGGTGGCCACCAGGCCGACCATCAGGGTGCCGAACAGACCACCGACGAGGTGCACGCCGACCACGTCGAGTGAATCGTCGAAGCCCAGCTTGTACTTCAGGCCGACAGCGAGAGCGCAGATGATACCGGCGCCAGCGCCGATCGCCAGTGCGCCAACCACATTCACCGACGAGCAGGACGGGGTGATCGCGACCAGACCAGCCACGATGCCCGACGCCGCACCCAGGGTGGTGGCGTGTCCGTCGCGAATACGCTCCGTGAGCAGCCAGCCCAGCATCGCCGCACCGGTGGCGACCGTCGTGGTGATGAACGTGACACCGGCAATTCCGTTGGAGCCCACTGCAGAACCGGCGTTGAACCCGTACCAACCGAACCACAGCAGACCGGCGCCGAGCATCACGAACGGCAGGTTGTGCGGTCGCATCGGGGTGCCGGGCCAGCCGAGGCGCTTGCCAAGGATTAGCGCGAGCACCAGGCCGGCGGTGCCGGAGTTGATGTGCACCGCGGTTCCACCGGCGAAGTCGATTGCCTTGAGCTTGTTGGCAATCCAGCCGCCGTGCGCACCGGTGACACCGTCGAAGGCGAACACCCAGTGAGCGACCGGGAAGTACACGAAGGTGGCCCACAGGCCGGCGAAGACCAGCCAGCCGCCGAACTTCAGGCGATCGGCGACCGCACCGGAGATCAGGGCGACGGTGATGATCGCGAACATCAGCTGGAAGGCCACGAACACGACCTGAGGAATGGTTCCGGCCAGCGGGACCGACACGGCCGCAGCGTCCGGGGTGAGCTGCAGGTAGGTGCCGCCAATCAAGCCTTTGAGGCCGAAGTACTGACTGGGGTCACCGAACAAGTTGAACTTGTCATCGCCGAAGGCCAGTGAGTAGCCGTAGAGCACCCACAGCACCGTGACAACGCCCATGGCACTGACGCTCATCATGATCATGTTGAGCACGCCCTTGGCACGCACCATGCCGCCGTAGAAAAAGGCCAGGCCCGGCGTCATCAGCAGCACGAGCGCGGAGCTCGCAAGCATCCATGCTGTGTCGCCGGTGTCCGGCACACCCATTACGGGAAATCCATCCACTCGCAGTTTCTCCTTCACCCATGCCACGGTTAGGCACCGTTGACCTAGGCCAAGACAATGCGCAGTGGTTGTTTCAGCTACGACGCCTAGGTGTTTCGCGTGTGTGAACGGATTGGCAGTCTGCGTTTCGCTGGTGTTACATCCCGCAATTCGCGCCGCTGAGAAGGGGTTTGCGGGCTATCCGAGCAGCGCGTCGACGAAGGCGGCCGGCTCGAATGGCGCCAGATCGTCAGGGCCTTCGCCCAATCCGACCAGCTTCACCGGTACACCCAGTTCCTGCTGCACGCGGAAGACAATGCCGCCCTTGGCCGTGCCGTCGAGCTTGGTGAGCACCACCCCGGTGATCTCGACGACGTCAGCGAAGACCCGAGCCTGTGCCAGTCCGTTCTGCCCGATCGTCGCGTCGAGGACGAGGAGTACCTCGTCGACGGCGGCCCGCTTGCTCACCACCCGCTTGACCTTGCCGAGTTCGTCCATCAGGCCGGTCTTGGTGTGCAATCGGCCCGCGGTGTCGATGACGACGACGTCGGCACCGGACTCGATGCCCTTGTCCACCGAATCGAAGGCCACCGACGCCGGGTCAGCACCCTCGGCGCCACGGACCAACTCAGCGCCGACCCGCGACGCCCAGCTCTGCAGTTGGTCGGCGGCGGCCGCCCGGAAGGTGTCGGCCGCGCCGAGGACGACCCGGCGCCCGTCGGCCACCAGGACGCGGGCCAGCTTGCCGACCGTGGTGGTCTTGCCGGTCCCGTTGACGCCGACGACCAGCAGCACCGACGGCTTGTTGGCATGCGGCAACGCCTTGACCGAGCGGTCCAGGCCGGGGTTCAACTCGGCGATCAGCACCTCGCGCAACACCGCGCGGGCGTCAGCCTCGGTGCGCACGGTGCTGCTGGCCAGCCGGCTGCGCAGCTGTTCGATCACCGAGGCGGTGACCACCGGTCCGAGGTCGGCGATCAGCAGCGTGTCCTCGACCTCTTCCCAGGACGCCTCGTCCAGGTCGCCACCGCCGAGCAGGCCGAGCATGCTGCGGCCGAGCGCGTTCTGCGATTTGGCCAGGCGCCCGCGCAGACGCTCCAGGCGGCCTTCGGCGGGTGCGATCTCATCGAGGTCCGGGGCGGCCGGGGCCGACGGTTCCGGTTCGACCGGCGGGTCGGGCGTGGCGACCGGGGGAACCGGACTTTCGAGGACTGGTTCGGCCTTCGGCTCCTCGACCACCGGCGGCTCGGGCAGCCGAACATCGGCGATCGGGCGCTTGACCGAGTCGCGCGGTAGCGCCGCATCGTCACCGACCCCGGGCAGTCCGGTGGCAATCCCCGAGTCGCTTCGCTCCTGCCCGCCGGTGGTGTCGACCGTCGGCGACTGGCTGAATGAAATGCCGGTCGAGGCGGTGTATCCGCCGGATCGGTCGATCGGTGTGGGACCCTCTGAGCTGGGGCGCAGACTGATCTGACGCCGCCGGAACCGCACCAGCCCGACGACGATTGCAGCGACGACCAGGACGGCGATGACCGCTATAGCGATCCAGAGACCCTCTGACACCGTGCCATTGTTTCAGGGCACGGAGCGGGCCTGCGTCAGCCCTGGGCAATGGGGTACGTAGTGACGATGGACCAGGCCGGTGGGCAGAAGCGCAGCGACCCGGGGATTTCATCGAGCATGGTCAGCCGCAAGCTCCGCCACATCGATGCCTGCCTGCACGGGCCGGTCTCCTACGAAACCGTGAGCACCGGCTTCGAGCGCTACCGGCTGCCCTACAACGCCCTGACCCAGACCAGCCTCGCCGCCGTCGACCTGAGCACCACATTCCTGGGCACCCCGCTGCGCGCACCCGTTCTCATCGGGGCGATGACCGGCGGAGCCGAGCTGTCCCGCACGATCAACCGCAACCTCGCCGAGGCCGCCCAGAAGCTCGGGATCGGCATGATGCTCGGTTCGCAGCGCATCATGCTCGACGACAACACTGCCGCTGCCAGCTTCGAAGTCCGCGAGCTCGCGCCCGACGTCTTGCTGATCGGCAATATCGGGCTGGCTCAACTCTCCGATGCCCTGGTGCCTAAATTGGTGGCCGCACTGGATCGGATCGGTGCTGACGCACTGGCGGTGCACACCAACCCCCTGCAGGAGGCCATGCAGGACAACGGCGACACCGACTTCAGCGGCTCGCTGGAGCGCTTACGCCGCCTGGCCGAGGATCTCCCCTACCCGGTCCTGGTCAAGGAAGTCGGCCACGGCATCGGCGCTGCGGCGGCCGAACGACTGCGCGGCATGGCGATCGCCGCGGTCGACGTGGCCGGTGCCGGCGGGACCTCGTGGGCGCGGGTGGAGCAGCTGGTGCGGTACGGCGAGGTTCGTGATCCGGCGATCGCCGAATGGGGCGTACCGACGGCCCAAGCGCTCGCCGAGGTGCACGCGACGCTGCCGGGCATGCCGCTGGTGGCCTCTGGTGGCATCCGCACCGGGCTGGACGCAGCCAAGGCGCTGATGATGGGCGCAGACGTGGTGGCGCTGGCCCGGCCGCTGCTGGCCCCTGCCATCGAGTCACCCGCAGCGGTGCTGGACACCCTGCACCGGTTCATCGAGGAGCTGCGGATCTGCCTGCACGGCTGCGGGGTGGCCGACCTGGCCGCACTGCGCGGTCTGGGCGCGCCTTCGATCAGCTGATCAACTCGACGGCGGCCTGCAGTGTCGGGACGACGTCGAACACCTCGGTCAGGCCGACCAGCGCGAGCGGCCGGCTGGTGCTGCGACCGTCGGCCACCACCACGAATCCGATGTCGGGTGTTGCTGCGGCGTGGATGTTGACGAGTACCTGCATGCCCGCCGAGCTGAGGAAGTTCACCTCGGTCAGATCCACGATCAGGCCGGCGGGGCGCTCTTGGAGCGTGGCATTCAGGAGTTGCTCGAGACGCGGCGACGTCAACAGGTCCAGGGCACCCGAGGCGCTGACGACGGCTGTTCTTCCCAGCCAGTGTTGGCGGGGATCGTGTGCGTCCAAGGCCATCCTTCGGCATTCGGTGCGGTTGTTGAACCCGCAGCCACGTTAGCTCGCGACCGTCGCCCCGATGGCCAGAAGGTTCGCAAGTGGGGCTCGATTGAGGCTGGCGTGGGGCGGGGTGGCCAACGAAGCGCTACCCGATGGGGTCGCTCCGCAACGACGATTTCGAGTTTGCACTCAACGGGTCGCTGAATCTGCGGCGGACCGTCCTCAGACTGCTCACTCCTGTCCGGCCGGTCGCTGAGTCCCCGCTGGCGCGCGACCTTGTCGCGCAGCACTTTTCGCTCGTCGGCTAGGTGCTGGCGGATACCAACTCTTCGCCGCGCATCCGCTGCGAGATGACCGTGGTGATGCCGTCGCCCTGCATCGTGACGCCGTAGAGCGCGTCGGCGATCTCCATCGTCGGCTTCTGGTGGGTGATGACGATCAGCTGTGACTGTGCCCGCAGCTGCTCGAACAACCCGATCAGCCTGCGCAGGTTCACATCGTCGAGTGCAGCCTCGACCTCGTCCATGACATAGAAGGGTGACGGGCGGGCCCGGAAGATGGCCACCAGCATCGCCACCGCGGTCAACGACTTCTCGCCGCCGGACAGCAGCGAGAGCCGCTTGACCTTCTTGCCCGGCGGGCGGGCCTCCACCTCGACGCCGGTGGTGAGCAGATCGTTGGGGTCGGTCAGCAACAGCCGGCCTTCACCGCCGGGGAACAACGCCGAGAAGACCTCCCCGAACTCGCGCTCGACGTCGGCGTATGCCTCGGCGAACACCTGCAAGATCCGGTTGTCGACGTCGGCGATGACGTCGAGCAGGTCCTTGCGCGCGGCCTTGACGTCCTCGAGCTGGGTGGCCAGGAAGTTGTAGCGCTCCTCCAGCGCCGCAAACTCTTCCAGCGCAAGCGGATTGACTCGTCCGAGCTCGGCGAGCTCGCGTTCGGCCCGTTTGGCGCGGCGCTCCTGGGTCGGCCGGTCGAATACCATCGGCGCGGGCGCGGTGACCTGCTCGCCGCGCTCCTTGGCCTGTTCGTACTCCGCCACCTCCAGCTCCGACGGCGGCAGCGACACGTCGGGGCCGTACTCGGCGATCAAATCGTCGGCGGCCATGCCGAATTGCTCGAGCACCATGCCCTCGAGCTGTTCGATGCGCATGGCGGCCTGCGCCTTGGCCACCTCGTCACGATGCAGTGAGTCGGTCAGCGCGGTGATCCGGCTGTTGAGCGCGGTGACTTCTTCGCGCGCGGCAGCCATCGCCGTCGCCCGTTCCTGGCGTTCGGCGGCCAAGCCGTCGCGGCGGCGGGACGCCGCCGCGACCACACCGGCCAGCCGCTCGGCGACGCGGCGGCCAGAGTCGGCCACCGCGGCTGCCACCGCGGCGGCGTGCTCGCGGGCGGCGCGGGCGCGTTGCGCCCGGATCCGCGCCTCCCGCTCAGCCGCCGCGGCGCGGCGCAGCGAATCTGCGCGCCCGCGAACAGCATTCGCGCGCTCCTCGGCGGTGCGCACCGCCAATCGCACCTCCACCTCGACAGCACGGGCTTCCTCGGCCGCCGCCTGCATGAACTGGCGATCCACCGGCTCGTCGTCGACGGTCGTCTGGTCGTCCTGTGCCGCGGCCAGCCGGTTCTCGAGCTCGGTGAGCTCGTCGACCGTCTGCAGCCTGCTGGCTTCCAGCTCGCCGCGCTGGGCCAGCTGTCGGCGCCACTCCTCCTCGGCGGCCCGGGCTTCCTGCCCGAGCCGGCCGAGCTGCTCGTAGATCGCCGAGATCGCGGCGTCCGATTCGTTGAGCGCGGCCAGGGCCTCCTCCGCGGCGTCCTGGCGGTCGCCCTGCTCGGTGAGCGCACCGGCCAGCGCGGCCGACAACTCGGCGACCAGCGTCTCAGAGGCGGCGAGTTCTCGTGTGGCCTTGTCGATTTCGCTGGCGACCTCGAGGGTGCTCGGCTTGCGGTCGGAGCCACCGCTGACCCATCCGGCGCCAACCAGATCACCGTCGAGAGTCACCGCACGAAGGCTTGGCCGCGCAACGACCAGATCGAGGGCCGCACCCAGATCCTGCACGACGGCGACATCGGAGAGCATCGCGGTCATCGCACCCTGCAGGCGGCCGGGCGCCTCGATCAGATCCAGCGCCCAGGTCACACCGTCGGGCAGCGAGCCGAATTGCCGCGCCGTTATCGGCCAGTCCCCCAACACGATTGCGGCCCGGCCACCGTCGGCTTCCTTGAGTGCGCGCACCGCGGAACGGGCGGCGTCGGAGTCGTCGGCGGCCACAGCGTCCGCGGCGGCGCCCAACACGGTCGCCAACGCCGCCTCATAGCCCGACCGCACCTTGACCAGTTTGGCGATGGTACCGAAAAGCCCTGCCCCGCCGTGGTTTTCCGTCAGCCATGCCGAGCCGTCCCTGCGTTCCAGCCCGACCGCGAGTGCGTCGATGCGGGCCCTCAGCGAGGCCACCTGCCGCTCGGCGGCACGTTCGGCGGACTGCAATTCGGCCACCCGCTCGTCGGCACGCCGCAGCGCGGTGATCGTGCGATCGTGCTGCTCGTCGAGCCCGACCTCGCCCTGATCGAGCTCACCGACCCGGCCCTGCACGGTCTCGAATTCAGCCCTGGCGTGTTGAGTGCGGGCGCCGGCCTCCTCGATCGCGTTGGTCAGCCGCGCCACACCCTCGTCGATGGACTCGACCCGAGCGCGCAAGGTATCCACCTGACCCGACAGCCGGGCCAAGCCTTCGCGGCGATCGGCCTCGGCGCGTACGGCCGCCATGTGTGCGCGTTCGGCCTCGGTGGCCGCACGTTCGCGTTCGCCGAGCTCGGCGCGCGCGATCTCCAACCGGGACTGGGCTTCGGCCAGCTCGGCCAGCAGCTCCTGCTCCCGGGCGGCGATCTCGTCGGCCTCGGCGTCCAGGGCATCGGGATCGGGACCGGTGCTCACGGTGGGTTCGGCGTCCAGGTATTGCGCCCGCTCGCTGGCGATGCGGACGGTGGCGCTGACGCGCTCGGCCAGCGCGGACAGCCGGAACCAGGCCTGCTGGGCGGCGTCGGTACGTTCGGACAGGGTGGCCACGGCGGCCTCGTGCGCGGTCAGGGCCTCGGTGGCCACCGCGAGGCGGGTGGCGGCCTCGTCGTGCTCGCGGCGCAGCGTGGTCTCGGTGTTATCGGCCCCGGCGAACTCGGCCCGGCGAGTCACCAGGTCGTCGGCGGCCAGCCGCAGCCGCGCGTCGCGCAGATCGGCCTGAATGGTCTGGGCGCGCCGCGCCATCTCGGCCTGGCGGCCCAGCGGCTTGAGCTGGCGGCGCAGCTCGGTGGTCAGGTCGGTGAGCCGGGCCAGGTTGGCCGACATCGACTCGAGCTTGCGGACCGCTTTTTCCTTGCGTTTGCGGTGCTTGAGCACACCGGCAGCCTCTTCGATGAACGCCCGGCGGTCTTCGGGCCGCGACTCGAGGATCTGTGAGAGCCGGCCCTGGCCGACGATGACGTGCATCTCGCGGCCGATGCCGGAGTCGCTGAGCAGCTCCTGGACGTCCATCAGCCGGCAGCTGCTGCCGTTGATCTCGTACTCGCCGGCGCCGTCGCGGAACATCCGCCGCGTGATCGACACCTCGGAGTACTCGATGGGCAGCAGGTGGTCGGAGTTGTCGATCGTCAGCGTCACCTCGGCGCGCCCGAGCGGCGCCCGCGACGAGGTGCCGGCGAAGATGACGTCTTCCATCTTGCCGCCGCGCAGGGTCTTGGCGCCCTGCTCGCCCATCACCCAGGCCAGCGCGTCGACGACGTTGGACTTTCCGGAGCCGTTGGGGCCGACCACGCAGGTGATGCCGGGCTCGAAGCGCAGAGTCGTCGGCGATGCGAAGGATTTAAAGCCCTTCAGCGTCAGACTCTTGAGGTACACGGGGTGCCACCTTACCGGCGGAAGAGGGCCTGTTAGCGCAACCGTGCTGCGTGGTTAACGGGTGTCTTGCTCGACGTTCATCGCCCGGCGGTTGTTGTCGAACAGGCGGGGCTGAAGGGGCGAATGTTACTTGTGGGGTTTACTTTTCGACGAAGCCGCGCATCGGCTCGCCGGGTTCGGTGACCTCGGCGACGACTTTGTCCACCGATCCGGGCGTCGTTCCGCCCCGCAGCAACTCCAACAGCCGCTCGCAGCCCGCATGCGAACCCTGCGCCACGACCAGCACCCGGCCGTCGGCCTGGTTGCTCGCGTAGCCGGTCAGCCCCAGCTCAAGCGCCCGCGAGCGGGTCCACCAGCGGAAACCCACGCCCTGGACGTAGCCGTGCACCCAGGCGGTCAGCCGGACGTCAGGCTCGGCCAACGTCGGTCACCTCGAACTGGACCTCGGTGCCGGATTTGAGGGTGCGCCCGACGGTGCACACCTGCTCGATCGCCCGGCTGACCACCACCACCAGGCGTTCGACCTCCTCCGGGGACAGCCCGGACAGGTCGAGCTCGAGCTTTTCCTCCAGCAGCGGGTAGCGCTCCTGCTCGCGGTCGGCGGGCCCGGAGACTTTGACCACCGCCGGGTAGTCGTCACCGAGACGGCGGCGCAGCGGCTGGTCGCTGCTCAACCCACTGCAGCCGGCCAGCGCGATCTTCAGCAGCTCACCGGGGGTGAAGACGCCCTCGTCGGTCTCCGAGCCGATCAGCACTTCCGCGCCGCGGCTGCTGCGCCCGGTATAGCGCCGAACGCCGGTGCGTTCCACCCAGAGTTCCGTCATGGTTCCTTCCTTTGCGCCCAAACCGACATTTCGCCGAGAAAGCGCGAGTAGATCACGCCAAAACGTCGATCTCGGCGCGGTGTGTTCAACCACGCGGACGCGGTTGGCATTTCGGGCAGTAGAACGAGGAGCGGTTCATGAACTTTTCCCGCCGGATCGCCGTGCCGCAACGCGGGCAGGGCAAGTCCTCGCGTCCGTAGACATTCAGCGACCGGTCGAAGTAGCCGGACTGGCCGTTGACGTTGACGTACAACGAGTCGAAGGACGTGCCGCCCTGGCCCAGCGCCTCGCGCATCACGTCGGTGGCCGCGTCGAGCAGCTCACCGAGCTGGCGGCGGGTCAGGTTGGCCGCCAGCCGCGCACCGTTGATCTTGGCCCGCCACAGCGACTCGTCGGCGTAGATGTTGCCGACGCCGGAGACAACGGTCTGGTCGAGTAGTTGCCTCTTGATCTCGGAGTGCTTGCGGCGCAACACCGTAACGACGGCTTCGCGGTCGAACAGCGGGTCCAGCGGGTCACGGGCGATATGGGCTACCGGCTCGGGCACCCGGCTGCCGTCGACCTCGACCACGTCGGCCAGCTGCCACCCGCCGAACGTGCGCTGGTCGACAAAACTCAGAGTGGTGCCGTCGTCGAGCAGCGCCGCGATCCGCAGATGGTTGGTGTTGGGGACGTCTCCGAGCAGCATCTGCCCGCTCATCCCCAGATGCACCACCAGGGCGGTGTCATCAGAGAGGTTGAGCCACAAATACTTTCCACGCCGGTCGGTCCCGGTGATGTGCGCGTCGAGCAGCCGCGCGGTCAGATCGGCGGCCCCGGCTTCATGTCGGCGTACCGCGCGCGGATGGTGCACCCGCACCGCGGTGATCGTCTTGCCGGCCACGTGGGCTTGCAGGCCGCGCCGGACGACCTCGACCTCCGGCAGTTCAGGCATCCGGTTGTTGGTCCATGATGGCCTGCCACGCCTGCGCAGCGGCCTTCTGTTCGGCTTCCTTCTTGGAGCGGCCCACGCCGGTGCCGTATTCGGAGTCCCCCACCACGACGGTCGCCGTGAACTGTTTGTCGTGGTCGGGTCCCGTCGAGGTGACGACGTAGGTCGGTGGCCCCAAAGTCTTTGACGCACTGAGCTCTTGAAGACTTGTCTTCCAGTCCAGCCCGGCGCCCAGTGTCGGGGCCGTGTCCAGGAGGTTGCCGAACAGCCGCAGGATCACCTTGCGCGCGGTGTCGATACCGTGCGCCAGGTACACCGCGCCCAGCAGCGACTCCATGCCATCGGCCAGGATGCTGGATTTGTCGGCGCCGCCGGTGTTGAGCTCACCGCGGCCCAGCAGCAGATATGCTCCCAGCCCCTCGGCGGTGAGGCCGCGCCCGACGTCGGCCAGCGCGTGGGTGTTGACGATGCTGGCGCGTAGTTTGGCCAGGTCGCCTTCGGTGCGCTCCGGGTGGCGGTGGTACAGCTCGTCGGTCACCGTCAGCCCGAGCACCGCGTCGCCGAGGAACTCCAGCCGCTCGTTGGTGGGTAAGCCGCCGTGCTCGTAGGCGTAGCTCCGGTGCGTCAGTGCCAGCGTCAACAACGCTTCCGGCATCTCGACGCCCAACGCTTCCAGCAGATTCTCACGTGGTGGGCTCACGAAGCGCCAGCCCCCTGCCCGGGGGTGTTCTCCTCGTCTGCGGCGGGAAACATGTTCGCCAGCTTGGCAAAACGCGGGTCGATCTCGTCGTGGTGGTGGTCCGGCTCGGCGCTGGCCAGCGGGACACCGCACGTCGTGCACAGTCCGGGACAGTCGTCCGTGCACACCGGAGCGAACGGCAGGGCCAGGCCGACGGCATCGACGATCGCCTGTTCGAGGTCGATGCGCTCATCAATGACGTGGCCGACTTCGTCTTCCTCAGTGGTGGATTCCGTTGCGCTGTCCGGATAGGCGAACAGCTCGGTCAGCGAGATCTCCACGTCACCGGTGACCGGCGTCAGACACCGGGAGCATTCTCCACTGGTCAGCGCATACACGGTGCCGGTGACCAGCACCCCCTCGGACACCGATTCCAGCCGCAGATCAAGGTTCAGATCCGCCCCGCGTTCGATCGCGATCAGGTCCAACCCGATTCGGGACGGGCTGGGCACTGTCTCGTGCAACTCCAGCATCGATCCGGGACGCCGACCCAGCCGGGAGATGTCGAGGACGAGCGGCGATCGCGGTTTGCGCTGGATTCGGGCACTGCGTGGCGTCGCCATGAATCCAATCTTAAAACCCGGTGTGGCCCGCTTCAGCCGGTAGTCGCGGGCCGTGCCGTTCAGCGTTGCACGTAGTCGTGGGTCCCCGCGGCGGTCCGCAGCTGGTGACGACCCCTGCTGACCGACCGCAAGGTGCCGTTGAGGTAGTCCTCAAACTGGGCGAGTTTGTTGTCGACGTAGATGTCGCACTCGCCTCGCAGCCGGTCGGCCTCGGCGTGTGCGGTGTCGATCAGCCGGGTCGACTCGGCGTGAGCCGCCTGCACGACCTCGGTCTCGGAGACCAGCCGCTGCTGCTCCTTGATGCCTTCCTGTACGGCCTTCTCGTAGGAGATGTTGCCGCTCTCGACCAGCCGGTCGGCCTCGGCCTTGGCCCTGCTGGTGGCGGCCTCGTACTCCCTCTTGGACGTCGCCGCCAGGCGGCTGGACTCCTCGCGAGCTTCGAGAACGGTGCGCTCACAGTGCTGACGTGCCTCGGCGACCATCCGGTCGGCCTGCGACTTGGCGTCCGCCAGCAGCCGGTCGGCCTCGGCACGGGCATGGCTCAGCAGGGAGTCGGCCTCGGCGGTGGAGTTGGACACCATCGAGTCGGAGTGCTCTTTGGCCTCCTTCAGCAATGAATCGCGGGCGTCCAGCACATCCTGGGCGTCGTCGAGCTCGCCGGGGATGGCGTCCTTGATGTCGTCGATGAGCTCCAGCACGTCGCCGCGCGGGACCACGCAGCCAGCCGTCATCGGGACGCCGCGGGCCTCTTCGACAATCGCGCTCAGCTCATCGAGCGCTTCAAAAACTCGGTACACGGCGCCACCCTCCTGGGCGTAGTTGGTAGTGACTAGTGTGCCTGGTGTTACGCCTGTGACTGTGGTGACATGCCGGTGTGTCGGAAAGACGTTTTTGGCAAGCGCACCGGTCAGAGGGCGTCCCGTTCGAGATTATGTCGGGCTGACGGCCGGCCGCGCGGGCAATCCGCGCCAGAAACTCAGCGCTCGGCGAGCTTGGCCTGCAGTCGGCGGTTCACGGACTCCGGCAGCAGCCCCGAGACGTCACCACCGAACGTCGCCACCTCTTTGGCCAGCGACGACGAGACGAACGAGTACTGGGGTGTGGTGGCCACGAAGAACGTATCCACCCCGGCGATGTGCTTGTTCATCTGGGCCATCTGAAGCTCGTACTCGAAATCGGTGCCGGTGCGCAGACCCTTGACGATCGCGGTGAACCCGCGCTGTTTGACGAAATCGACGACCAGCCCCTGCCCCGCCTCGGCCCGCAGGTTCGGCAGGTGGGCGGTGGCTTCGTCGATCATCGCGATCCGCTCGTCGATGTCGAACATCCCCTTCTTGTTGGGGTTGATCAGCACCGCGACGATCACTTCATCGAACTGTGCGGCGGCACGCTCGAAGACGTCGACATGACCCAGCGTCACCGGATCGAACGATCCTGGGCACACAGCGCCACTCATAGCCGAAAACGCTAGCAGGCCGCCAGTTCAACTCTGGTATCTCCGTAGCGGCGCACCGGCCACGCCGTCCAGTCGGCCGGCCAGGCGAGTTCGGTCGAGGAGGCCGGACGTTCCACCACCACAACACTCCCCGGCCCAAGCCAGCCGTGGCGCTCCAGACTGGCCAGTATCGCCTCGATCTCGGCGGTGGACACCTCGTAGGGCGGGTCGGCCAGCACCAGATCCACCGGCGTCTCTGCTCCCGCCGCCAGCACGGTGGCGACCGCACCCCGGCGCACCGTCGCACCGCTCAGTCCAAGGGTCTCGATATTGCGTTTGATGACCGCCGCTGCGCGCGAGTCACTTTCGACGAACAGCGCCGAGGACGCACCGCGGGACAGCGCTTCGAGACCGAGCGCACCCGAACCCGCATACAGGTCCAGCACCCGCAGTCCGTCGAAATCCCGCCGCGCGGCAAGGACATTGAACAAGGCCTCGCGAACCCGATCCGTCGTCGGCCGCGTCCCGCGCGCGGGCACATCGATGCGCCGGCCACCGGCGGCGCCTCCGACAATGCGGGTCAGCCGATCACCACCAGCAGATCGCCGCCTTCGACCTGGGCGGTACTGGCGACGGCGACCCGATTGACGGTCCCGGCCTTGGGGGCGGTGATCGCGGCTTCCATCTTCATCGCCTCGATGGTGGCGATGGTCTGGCCGGCGGCCACCGTGTCGCCGACACTCACCCCGACGGTGACCACCCCGGCGAACGGGGCAGCGACGTGATCGGGGTTGGCGCGGTCGGCCTTTTCGGCGGTCGGGACGGTTTCGGCGATGTTGCTGTCGCGCACCAGCACCGGACGCAGCTGGCCGTTGATGATGCACATGACCGTGCGCATGCCGCGCTCGTCGGCATCGGAGATGGCCTCCAGCCCGACGATCAGATCGACACCACGCTCGAGCACGATGCGGTGCTCATCCCCGTGGCGCAGACCGCACAGGAATTGATTACCGGACAGGCCCGAAGTGTCGCCGTACTCCTCGCGGTGCGCCTCGAATTCCTTTGTGGGGCCGGGGAACAGCAGCCGGTTCAGCGTTGCCTGCCGGGCCTGGCCGGGTTCACCGAGCACCTTCTCGTCCTCGACCGACAGCGGCTCCTCCGGCTTGGCGGGACCACGTCCTTCTAATGCCTTGGTGCGCAACGGTTCCGGCCATCCGCCAGGCGGGTCGCCCAGCTCGCCACGCAGGAACCCGATCACTGATTCGGGGATGTCGTGACGCGCGGGGTCTTCGGCGAATTCCTCCGCGGTGATCCCGGCACCGACCAGTGCCAGCGCCAGGTCTCCGACCACCTTGCTCGACGGGGTGACCTTGACCAGCCTGCCCAAGATCCGGTCGGCGCCGGCGTAGGCGTTCTCGACGTCCTCGAACCGCTCCCCCAGCCCGAGCGCAATGGCTTGCGTGCGTAGGTTACTCAGCTGGCCGCCGGGGATCTCGTGGTGATAGACCCGGCCGGTCGGTGCAGGCAGGCCGGCTTCGAACGGGGCGTACACCCGCCGCAGCAGCTCCCAGTACGGCTCGAGGTCGCATACCGCATCCAGGTTGAGCCCGGTGTCGAACGGGGTGTGCGCCGCCGCGGCGACGATCGCCGACAGCGCAGGCTGGCTGGTGGTACCCGACAGCGGCGCCGCGGCCCCGTCGACCGCGCTCGCTCCGGCGTGCCAAGCCGCGGTGTAGGTGGCCAACTGGCCGCCGGGGGTGTCGTGGGTGTGTACGTGCACCGGCAGGTCGAAGCGGCTGCGCAGCGCCGACACCAGGGTGGCCGCCGCCGGTGGACGCAGCAGACCGGCCATGTCCTTGATCGCCAGCACATGCGCGCCCGCGTCGACGATCTCCTCGGCCAGTCGCAGCCAGTAGTCCAGCGTGTAGAGCGTCTCGGCGGGATTGGACAGATCGCCGGTGTAGCTCATCGCGACTTCGGCTACCGCCGAACCGGTTTGGCGCACCGCGTCGATGGCGGGCCGCATCGACTCGACGTTGTTGAGCGCGTCGAAGATGCGGAAGATGTCGACACCGGTGCGGGTGGCCTCGTCGACGAACGCATGCGTCACCGCCTCCGGATACGGCGTGTAGCCCACGGTGTTGCGGCCGCGCAACAGCATCTGCAGGCAGACGTTCGGGATCGCCTCGCGAAGCGAAGCCAGCCGCTCCCACGGGTCTTCCTTCAGAAAGCGAAGCGCCACATCGTAAGTCGCACCGCCCCAGCATTCGATCGATAACAGCTGCGGCATCATCCTGGCGACGTAGGGGGCGACAGCCAGTAGCCCCGATGCGCGCACCCGCGTCGCCAGCAGCGACTGATGCGCGTCACGGAACGTCGTATCCGTCACGCCGACAGCCGGAGAATCCTTGAGCCACTGGGCGAATCCCTCAGGGCCTAGTTCCTCGAGGCGCTGCTTGCTCCCCGAAGGCGGGGTGGTCGCCGCGATGTCGATGGGGGGCAGCTTGTCCTGGGGGTAGTACCTCGGACGATCGCGGTAGGGCGAGTTGACCGTGACCTCGGCCAGGAACTTCAGCATCTTGGTTCCGCGGTCGGCCGACGCGCGTGAGGTCAGCAGCTGCGGGCGCTCGTCGATGAACGACGTGGTGACGCGTCCGGCCTGGAAATCCGGGTCGTCCAGAACCGCCTGCAGGAACGGGATATTCGTCGACACGCCGCGGATGCGGAATTCGGCCACCGCGCGCCTGGCGCGGGCCACGGCGGTGGAAAAGTCGCGGCCTCGGCAGGTGAGCTTGACCAGCATCGAATCGAAATGCGCCGTGACCTCGGCACCCAGGTGCGTGCCACCGTCGAGCCGGATCCCCGCCCCGCCGGGTGAGCGGTAGGTGGTGATCCGGCCGGTGTCGGGCCGGAACCCGTTGGCCGGGTCCTCGGTGGTGATGCGGCATTGCAGCGCCGCGCCGTGTGGCTGGATCGCCTCCTGGGTCAGGCCCAGATCGGCCAGCGTCTCCCCCGCGGCGATCCGCAGCTGCGCCGACACCAGATCAACGTCGGTAATCTCCTCGGTGACGGTGTGCTCAACCTGAATCCGGGGATTCATCTCGATGAAGACGTGCCGGCCACGTTCGTCGAGCAGGAACTCGACGGTGCCCGCGCAGCTGTAGCCGATCTGACGGGCGAACGCGACCGCGTCCGCGCAAATCTGTTCCCGCAGTGCGGGATCCAGGTTGGGCGCGGGGGCCAGTTCGATGACCTTCTGATGGCGGCGCTGCACACTGCAATCGCGCTCGAACAGATGGATGACGTTGCCGTACGTGTCGGCGAGGATCTGCACCTCGATATGGCGCGGGTTCACCACGGCCTGTTCCAGGAACACCGTCGGATCACCGAACGCGGATTCAGCCTCACGACTGGCGGCCTCGATGGACTCGGCCAGCGCGGCCGGGTCACTCACCCGGCGCATACCTCGCCCGCCGCCACCGGCAACAGCCTTGACGAACACTGGGAACTGCATGGATTTGGCCGCTTCGAGCAGTTCCTCCACCGACGAGGACGGTTCCGACGAGGCGAGCACCGGCAGGCCCGCCTCACGGGCCGCGGCGATCGCGCGCGCCTTGTTGCCGGTGAGTTCCAGGATCGAGGTATCGGGCCCGATGAAGGTGATGCCGGCGGCCGTACACGCCGCCGCCAGTTCGGGATTCTCCGACAGGAAGCCGTAACCCGGATAGATCGCGTCGGCGCCGGCGGCCTGCGCGGTGGCAACGATCTCGTCGACCGACAGATACGCCCGCACGGGATGCCCGACGTCGCCGATCTGATACGACTCGTCGGCCTTCAGCCGATGCAACGAGTTGCGATCCTCGTACGGGTAGATCGCAACCGTGCCAATGCCCATCTCGTAGGCAGCGCGGAAGGCGCGAATCGCGATCTCACCGCGGTTTGCGACAAGGACTTTGGAAAACACAGACGGACCCTACCCCCGTTGCCGATGCGACACGCTTCAGATGAGCGTTGACCAGTAGTTCCAGAACCGCACCAGGATCATCAGGACAACCGCGGTGAACCAGAGCGCCACGATCGACCAGCGCCAGGTGTACAGAACCCTGGCGACCGCGTTACCGGCGAGCGGGCGCAATGCGATCGAGGCCACGACGACCAGAAGCGGGATGGTGACCGACCACACCACCATGCAGTACGGGCACAGCGCGCCGATGCGGTAGAGCGTCTGGAAGATCAGCCAGTGGATGAACACCACCGCCAGCGCAGTACCGATCGTCAGGCCCACCCAGTACCACCGGGGTAACCGCACCTTGGTCACCGCGAGCACACCGGTCACCACGACGATCGAGAAGCCGGCGATGCCGATCAGCGGGTTGGGAAAGCCGAACGCCGACGCCTGCTCGGTGATCATCACCGAGCCGCACGACAGCACCGGGTTGATGCTGCAGCTCGGCACATAGGCCGGGTTCACCAGGATCTCGATCTTTTCGATCGTCAGGGTGGCCGAGGAGATCAGTCCGACGACTCCGGCGATCAGCACCCACCAGGCGCTGGCCGCTCGCACTGCGACTCCGCCCGGCGCGGCCCCCGCGTCAGCGGGTTCCGTCGGTTCGACCGGCGCCGGGGTCGCCACGCTCATGGGGTCGGTGTCGCCGGGGCAGCCGGTGCCGGAGCAGCGGGGGCCGGAGCGGCCGGCGCCTCGGGTGCAGCCGCGCCCGGGGCCGGGGCCGCAGGTGCAGCCGCGCCCGGGGTCGGAGGCGTCGCCGAATCCAGCCCGGGCACGTTGCCGACGACGGCCTTGACCTTGGCGACCAGGTCCTCGGGCGATGCGGGGCTGATGTCCTGGCCGTTGAGCCGGATGGTCGGCGTCGCCTGAATCTTGGCGGCCGCGGCCAGTCCGTCGACCATGTCGCTGTGCTTGCCGGAGTTGATGCACTGCGGGACGCCGCCGGCCGCACCGGCCTGGCGGGCAGTCTCGATGAGCGAGTTGTTGTCCGGCGCAGCGCCTGACCCCTCCTCGGGCTGCTGGGCGAACAGCGCGCCGTGGAACCGGAGGAAGGCGTCCTTGTTCTCGTCGGCGACGCAGTAGGCCGCGTTGGCGGCCCGCGTCGAGTAGTTCTTGTTGATCGGCGAGTTCAGGATGGCGACCATGTAGTAGTCGGTGGCCACCGCGCCGCTGTCGACCAGCTTGGTGATGGTCGAGCCGTAGGTCTTCTCGAACTCACGGCAGTGCGGGCACTGGAAGTCCTCGTAGAGCGACAGGACGGCCTTGGGCTCGTCGGTGCCGTCCTTCTTGATCACAGAGCTCGACGCGATCCGCACGGCCTGCGCGGTGCCGTTGCCCTTGTTCTTGTCGTGACCCATCACGATGTAGAGCACTAGGCCGACGGCGAAGATCACGACGATCGCGGTCAACCCCAGCTGGATGAAGAGGTTGCGCTTGCGATCCTGGGCTTTCAGGTCGTAGCGGGGGGCGCTTTTCTTATTGGTGGCCACGGGTCGGCTGGTCCTCGCTGTCAAGACTCGGTGTTAGCGCCTCTAGAGTACCGGCGGCGAATTCGGCTTCCTCATTCCCCAGGTCGCTTCGCTCCTGATTCCCCAGGTCGCTTCGCTCCTGCCCGCCGGAAAGTCATTCCCCAGGCGCCCGCCGGGACGTCAGCTGCGGACGAGGTGGGCGCGCAGCGCCGAGATCATCTCGGCATTGCACCGGCTGACCTGCCCACCCAGCGCATTCATGTTCAGGAACGCGTGGGTCATCGGACCCATCCGGCGGGCGTCGACCGTCACTCCGGCCGCCCGCAGCTTGTCCGCATACTGTTCGCCTTCGTCACGCAGCGGGTCGAACCCGGCGGTCACCACCAACGCCGGCGAGAGGCCGGTCAGGTCGTCGGCCAACAACGGGGAGACCTGCGGATCGGTGACGTCGAGCCCCGACCCGTCAACGTAGGCGCGCTCAAACCAGTCCATGTTGCGCTTGGTTAGCAGGAAACCGTCGGCGAACAGGGTGCGCGATGTGGTGCCACCGCGTAGGTCGGTGACCGGGTAGATCAGCCACTGCAGGGCGGGCAGCGGTGCACCGGCGTCACGGGCCAGTCGGGTCACCACGGCGGCCAGACACCCACCGGCGCTGTCACCGCCAACCGCGATCCGGTCGGGATCGGCGCCCAGCTCGGCGGCGTGTTCGCGGGCCCAGAGGTAGGCGGCGTAGGCATCTTCGGCCGCGGCAGGTGCCTTGTGTTCGGGTGCCAGCCGGTAGTCGATGGCCAGCACGTGCACTCCGGCATCGCGGCAGATCAGCCGGCACGCCGAGTCGTGGGTTTCCAGATCGCCGAAGACGAATCCGCCGCCGTGGAAGAAGACCAGCAGGGGTGCCGGATCGTCGTCGGCCGGACGGTAGTGGCGGGCGGGGATGGTCCCGGCCGGTCCGGGGATGGTGATGGGCTCGATGTGGGCGGCGTGGACATCGGGCTCGTCGAGACTGGCGGTCGCCTCCCGGTTCTGCCTGCGGGTGGCGATCGGGTCACCGGGAACCGCCAGGCTGGTCATGCCGATCGCCCGCTGCGCGACGAGCATCGCCTGGATCGAGGGATCGAGGGTGTTCCCGTCGATCGTGATCGCGCGGCCGCCCGAGATCAGCCGCTTGAGGCCATTCGGCAGACGCGGGATGAGCTTCACTCCCGCCCGGGCGCTGAGGGCCAGCGCACGCTTGGAAAACCGGCTTTCCGCCATCCCTGCTCCCCTCACTTCCGGTGTGTGGTCGGCATCGCCGCAGCGTACGGGACCCGTACTGGCAGCGGTCTGTCAGCCTCCAGCCTGGGCTCTTCGCTGACGAACGCGCAAATTCGGCTCGTTATCTGCGGCGGCGCGCCGGGCCTGCTCAGACGACCTATCGATCTGGGTACTATCGTCACCCGAAGTCGGTTGACCCCGGAGCCGATGTGGCCGGGTCCTGTCCCCGACACACTTCGACTCCACAGGCAGGTGACATGACGCCGGCGGCCACAATCCCCACCGTCACGCTCAACGACGACAACACGATCCCGGTGCTGGGCCTCGGCGTCGCCGAACTGTCCGCCGAGGAGACCGAGAGCGCGGTGGCCAGTGCCCTGGAGGCCGGGTACCGGTTGATCGACACGGTCAAGGGAAACGAGGAGGTCGTCGGGCGCGCCATCGCCGCGTCGGGCATCCCCCGCGAGGAACTGTTCATCGCCACGAAGCTCGCCACCGAGGATCAAGGTTTCCAGTCCGCTCAGGACGCCGTCAAGGCCAGCCTCGACCGCCTCGGCCTTGAGTATGTGGACTTCTATCTGATGGACTGGCCCGCCGAGCAGAACGGCAAGTACATCGACGGCTGGGGCGGCATCATGCGCTCGCGCCAGGACGGTCTGATCAAGTCGATCGGTGTCGCCAACTTCACTCCCGAAAATCTGTCGGACATCATCGACTTGAGCTACTTCCCGCCGGCGGTCAATCAGGTCGAACTGCACCCGCTGCTCAGCCAGACCGAGCTGCGCGCGGTGCACGCGCAGCATTCGATCATCACCGGCGCGTACATCCCGCTGGGCGAGGGCAAGCTGGCGGAGAATCCCGCGATCGCCGAAGTGGCTGCGGCGCACGGTAAGTCGCCGGCACAGGTGTTGATCCGCTGGAGCCTGCAGCTGGGCGATATCGTCATCCCCGGTCCAACCAATCCGGCACAGATCGCCGAGAATGTCGACGTGTTCGACTTCGAGCTGACGGCCGCCGAGGTGGAAACCCTCAGCGGGCTCGACGACGGGACCCGGTTCCGGCCGAACCCCGGAACCTGAACGGGCACCCGGGGGTTGCACCCCGAGTGCCCGTGATCGCCCCGCCGGATCTAGTCGAGCAGCCAGTCGTTCGGGCTGAACAGCTCGCAGTGCACGCGGCCCGCCGCAATGCCGCGGCCGGTCAGCTGAGCGCGCACGGCCTGCACGAATCCGGCGTTGCCGCAGAGGTAGATCTCGGCGTCATCGGCGATCTCGACGTTCTCGAGAGTCATCAGACCCTCGTGCACGCCGACGCTGTCGCTGTCGACGCCTTCGGCGTACCACAGCTGCAGGCTGGCGTCGGGCAGGATGTCCACCAGTTCCTGGTGCCGCTTGCGCAACGGATGCGTCTCGTCGCTCCGGTCGGCGTGCAACACCTGCACCGGCGCGCTGTAGCCCTGTGCGACAAGGTATTCGAGAATCCCAACCATCGGGGTGACACCGATACCGGCAGAGATCAAGACGACCGGTGCACCGCTGCGCGGTTGGGGCAGGTCGCCGAACGGCACAGTGACATCGAGCAGATCGCCCACCCGGACACATGAGCGAATCCAGTTGGACACCTCTCCTGCCGGGTGCTGTCCATCGGCGTCCACCGGCTTGACCGCGAACGTCAACTCCGTAGCACCCGGCGCGTTCGCCAGACTGTACTGACGCAGCTGGCGCGCACCGTCGGGCAATGTCACACCGACTGAAACATATTGTGCGGCACACGTGTTGGAGATTCCGTCGGCGCGGACCGTCAACAACACAGTGCCGGACGGATCGTCCTCACGGGCGGTCACCCGCAGCCGGCGGAAGACGTCCCCGTCGTCGACGCCGGCACCGCGGTAGAGATCATGCTCCATCGCGATCAACGTGTCGGCCATGATCCAGTACACCCGGTCCCATGCCGCGGCGACCTCGGCGGTCACGGTGTCGGCACCCAGCACCTCGACGATCGCTGCGAACAAATGCTCGTGCACGATCGGATACTGGTCGGCGGTAACCCCCAGCGACGCATGCTTGTGGCCGATGCGCGAGAGCAGTTCGCTCGGGTGCGGCAACTCCGGGGTCACCAGATGGGTGGCGAATGTCGCGATCGACGCGGCCAGGGCGCGCTGCTGCGATCCCTGCGCCTGATTCCCGCGGTTGAACAAGGTGCGCAGCAGTTCGGGATGACGATCGAACATCCGGCGGTAGAACTCACGAGTGATCTCGTCGACATGCGCACCGACGAGCGGCAGTGTCGCCCTGATGATCTCGGCGTGACCCGGCTCCAGCTCCTGTGCACCCGGTGCGGTTGCGGTGGTGGTCATCGGTGTTTCCCTTCAGTGGTGAGTTGCAGAACGACGGGCAGCGATCTGCTGCCGACGAGGTCGGTGATGGTGTAGTGGTCGAGTTCGGCGTAGAAGGCCTCTTTGGCGTCGGCGAGCACCCGCCGAAGCCGACAGGCCGCGATCAGCGGGCAGGGTGACTGCCCCACGCAGTCGACGACTTCGCGATCGCCTTCGAGCTGACGGACCAGCCAGCCCAGCGACACCTCTCGGCCGGCGTCGGTGAGTTCCAGTCCGCCCGCGCGGCCGCGACGGGCGTACACCAGCCCCAGCTCGGTCAGTCGCGAGACCGCCTTGGCGACGTGGTTCTCCGATGCGCCGGCGGCGGTGGCGACCGTTCTGGTGGTGACCCGCTGTTCGCGAGCCTGGCCGGTGGCGAGCAGCATCATCGCCCGGAGTCCCAGGTCGGTGAACCGTGTGAGCTGCATGAACGCGACGCTAGTTTATTGCGCATCTAGAATGCGTATTTAGCGGGTGTGGGCTTGAATACTACGAATCGTGCGGATTTTTGACCTGCGGCGACGGCCGAACAGCAGCCGTCAGCGGCTGGGGCAGGTGGCCGCGGCCTCGCGCAGCTCATCGGCCGACGCCTGGTCTACCGGCAGCGAGTAGCCGCGCAGCACGGCGGCGAACTGTGTCGCGTACTGGCACCAGAACGCGTGATTCGGCGGCATCCAGCCGCCGGGCGGCTGATCTCCCTTGTCCTGGTTGACCTGCCCGGCCACCGCCAACAGATTGGCCGGGTCGTTGGCGAACCGAATCCGTATGGCGTCCGGCCAGTCACGTGCCCCCATGTCCCACGCGTAGGCCAGCGGCACCAGGTGGTCGATCTGCACTGCCTGCCCGACATTCGCTCCCCGGGTGAACGGAATCGTCGCGCTGGTATAGGGATCGTGCAGCACACCGGTGGCCACCGCCTGTGGGCAGCGCTTGGTGAAGACGTAGGTCTTGTCGACGAGATCGCGGTCCAGGATGTCGTCGCGGGTGTCGCAGCCATTGTGCCCACCCGGTGCGGAGTTCTCGTCATCCCAGGCGTCGCCGAACGCATCGCGGCGGTAGTCGTACCCGCGCACCCGCTGCGCGACGATCACGACGCCGTCGAGCACATCGGTTCCCGCCGGCACGGTGGGCACGTCGGCGCGTGCGACCATCCGATCCGGTTCGCCGGTCGAATTCATCACCTGCACAGCGACGATCACCGACAGTGCCGCGATCACCGCCAGCCAGATGAGCGGGCGGCGCCTCATGCCTTGTCCAGGTAGTCGATACGGTCACCGCCGGTGAACTGACCGGCCAGGATCGTCATGCCCTTGTTGTCGGGATCGCGGGCGTAGATCGTCTGAGCCACTTCCCTGGCGTCCACGATGACCTCGAGATGCTCGGCCAGCGACAGGAAGCGCAATGTGATCGGCCGCCCGGACTGGTTGAGCCCCAGCACATCTCCTTCACGGCGCTCCTGCAGATCCAGATCGGCGAGTGCGAAACCGTCCAGCGTGCCCGCCACCGCGGTCAGCCGCTCGCCCGCCTTGGAACCCTCCGGGAACTTCGTCGCCAGCAGACACAGGCTGGCGTGCGCGCCGCGCCCGATGCGGCCGCGCAGCTGGTGTAGCTGGCTGATGCCGAACCTGTCGGCGTCCATGACCACCATCACCGTCGCGTTCGGGACGTCCACACCCACCTCGATCACGGTGGTACACACCAGCACGTCGATATCGCCGGCCCGGAACGCGGCCATCACCGCGTCCTTCTCGTCGCCGGGCAGCCTGCCGTGCATCAGCCCCAGCCGCAGCCCGGCCAGTGGCCCGTGCCCCAGGTGCTTGAACAGTGTGATGACGGTTTCCGCGGGCGGACCATCCTGTGCCGCACCGGTTTTGTCGTCCTCATCGATGCGGGATGCGACGACGTAGGCCTGCCTGCCCTCGCCGACCTCCTCGATGATCCGTTGCCACGCCCTGGCCAGCCATTGCGGCTTGTCCTTGATGAAGATCGTGTTGGTGGTGATCGGCTGGCGTCCGCGCGGAAGTTCGCGCATGGTCGAGGTTTCCAGGTCGCCGTACACCGTCAACGCCACGGTGCGCGGGATCGGCGTCGCCGTCATCACCAGCAGATGCGGCGTCAAACCGTCAGGCGCCTTGGCGCGCAACCGGTCTCGCTGCTCCACCCCGAACCGGTGCTGTTCGTCGACGACGACGAAGCCCAAGCGCTGGAACTCCACGGCCTCCTGCAGCAGCGCGTGGGTGCCGATGACGATGCCCGCCTCCCCCGCGGCCACCTCGTCGCGCACCTGGCGCTTCTGGGCCGCCGACATCGAGCCGGTCAGCAGCGCCACCCGTGTCGCGCCGTCCTCACCGCCGAGCTGGCCGGCCATCGCCAACGGCCCGAGGACACTGCGGATCGACTGCGCGTGTTGGGCGGCAAGGACTTCCGTCGGGGCCAGCAGCGCGCACTGGTAGCCGGCATCGACCATCTGCAGCATGGCCAACACCGACACGATCGTCTTGCCGGAGCCGACCTCGCCCTGTAACAGCCGGTTCATCGGTTTGGTCGCAGCCAATTCCGTTCTGACGACGCCGAGCACCTCACGCTGCCCGGCGGTCAGCTCGAACGGCAGCCGGCCCATCATCGCGGCGGCCAGACCGTCGTCACGATGTGGCGCCGGTGGTCCGGATTCGCCGAGTTCACCGTGCCGGCGCTGGGCCAGCGCCCACTGCATCCCGACGGCTTCATCGAACCTCAGCCGCTCGCGGGCGGCCTCACGTTCGGGTTCCCGCTCGGCGATGTGAATGTCCCGCAGCGCCGTGCCCTCGGCCATCAGACCACGTTGCTCCACAACAGCTTTCGGCAGTGGGTCGGGGATCGGGTCGAGCACGGCCAGCACCTGCTGCACGCAGGCATAGATGTCCCAGCTCTGCAGCTTGGAGCTGGCCGGGTAGATCGGGAAGAAGTCACGCTCGAACGCCGACATCGTCAGCTCACCGCCCGGCGATGTCGAGGTGTCGGCGATCGTCTTGAGCGACTTGCTGCCGAACACCCGCCCCTTGGGCGACTCCAGAACCAGGAAGTCCGGATGGGTCAGCTGCATAGTGCTCTTGAAGAAGCCGACCTCGCCGGACAGCATCAGCCGGACGCCCTCGATCAACTCCTTCTTGAGGTACTTGGCGTTGAAGAACGTCGCAGTGACCTTGCGGCGCCCCTTGCCCAGCGTGATCACCAGGTATTCGCGCTTGGGTTGACGGTTGGTCCATCGGACTTCGGCCTTCTCGATCTCGCCGACGAGGGTGACGTGCTCACCCTCCTCCGGGGGCACCTCGTCCTCGCCCCACACCGACATCCCGTGGATGTACTTGCGCGGATAGTGCCGCAGCAGGCCGTCGACGGTGCGGATCCCGAACACATCGTCGAGCAGCCCGGCGGCCTTGCCGCCCAGGATGCCGTCGAGCCGGTCACTCAGGCCGACCACAGTTACTCCACCCCGATCAGCAGTGCGTCGCCGCGGTGGCCGGTGGCATAGGTGGCGAATTCGATACCCGGATGACGGCGGTGGATGTGGTCGGCCAGTGCATCGGCGACGGCGGAATCGGTGCCGTCGCCGATCAGCACGGTCACCAACTCACCGCCCGCGACCAGCAGCAGGTCGATCAACCCGGTCGCGGCGCCGGTCACATCGTCGGCGACCACCAGCACCTCGTCGCCGGCGATGCCGAGCCCGTCACCGGGTTCGCACGTCCCGGCCCACGTCAGCGCCTGCTCGGTTGCGGTGCGCACCGAACCGTGCCGGGCGGCGGCTGCCGCTCTGGCCATCGAGAAGCCGTCATCGACGGCGTGGCGGGCCGGGTCGTGGACGGCAAGTGCGGCCAGGCCCTGCACCATCGATCCGGTGGGCAACGCGACAACGTCGATACCCCAACCGATTCCGGCCGTGCAGCCCGAGACCAGCTCCTCGGCCGCCACATAACCGTTGGGCAGCACCAGCACCTGGGCGGCCCCGGTGTCGACGAGCGCGCGCACGAGTTCGCGGGCGGTGATGCCGTTGGCCGGGTCGGCCAGCCCGGCGGCCGGACGCAGCACACAAGCGCCCTCCTGGTCGAAAAGCTCCGCGGCGCCATCGCCGTCGACGACGGCCAGCACCGCGCGGTCGCGACTCCAGCTGCCGGGCGAGACCCGCGCCGGGCCCGCGCTCAACACCGAGATCTGAATGTGGCTCACCACACCGGCTGCCAGTCCGGCTTCCACCGCGGCGCCGGCGTCGTCGGTGTGGACGTGGATCGAGTGGCGATCCGCATCCGCTGAGGCGGCGATCGCCACCGAATCGCCGAGCTGCTCCAACCGGGTGCGCAGCGGATCGAGGGCGGCGGCGTCACAGTCCGCGAGCAGGTACATCACCTCGAATTGCGGTGGGCATTGGACCTGAGTGCGGTGGCCACCATGCTCCAGTCGCGGCGGCCCCGGTTCGTAGGTATCTCGATGGGGCGCATGTCCGGTGACGGTGGCGGTCAGCGCATCGATGAGGACCAGGAAGCCGCGCCCGCCGGCGTCGACCACACCCGCCTCGGCGAGCGCGTCGAGCTGATCGGGTGTGCGATCCAGGGCCGCGACTCCCGCCTCGCCTCCTGCGGTCAGCGCCTCGGCCAGGCCCGCGCCGTCGGCCGCGCAGTGCTGGATCGCTTCGGCGACGGCCTGCAGCACCGACACGATGGTGCCGGCCACCAGCTGGCCGCCCATCGACGAGACCACCAGCCCGACGGCGTGCCGCAGCGCGGCCCCGAGCAGGACAGCGTCGATATCGGCCAGCGAACCGTCGGTGTCCTCGGCCGCTGATGCCGTCACGTCGGCCAGGCCACGCAGGATCTGCGACAGGATCACGCCGGAGTTGCCGCGGGCGCCGTGCAACGCACCTTCGGACAGGGTGGCGGCCATCAGGCTGACGTCACCCGAACCCTCTGCCGATTTCGTCGCGTCCAGCGCCGCGCGCATGGTGAACAGCAGGTTCGTGCCGGTGTCGGCGTCGGCCACCGGGAATACGTTGAGCCGGTTGATCTCGTCGGTGTGGGTGATCAGGTCGCCGACGGCGGTGTGAGCCCAATCGCGCAGGGCCGATGCGTCCAGCCGCCGGTCCGGCATCGGCACCTCCTCGCGATCCCTGACACACCACACGGCTCCGTCGCGACAGCCTATCCAGTCCGCCGGACAGTTCGATGTCACCGTTGCTATCGGACCAGTTCAGAGCCCTTTTGGCGGCCTTCCGGAGTGGACGTAGCGACGCATTTTGGCGTTCGGTTCACCGGACGGCTATCCTAGTCAGGTTGTCGGGTCACCCGTTTCGGTTGTTGGCCCCCAGGAACACGTTCGATAGAGGAGTTCTACATGGCTGCCGTGTGCGACGTCTGCGGAAAGGGCCCCGGCTTCGGCAAGTCGGTGTCGCATTCCCATCGCCGGACCAGCCGTCGCTGGAACCCGAACATTCAGACCGTGCACGCTGTGAGCCGTCCCGGCGGCAACAAGCAGCGCATCAACGTCTGCACCTCCTGCCTGAAGGCCGGCAAGGTCACCCGCGGCTAATTGGCCCCCGCACCCAAACCGACGTTTTGCCGGAGAAGTTCGAGTAGATCCCTGCAGAACGTCGATCTCGGCGTGGCTTAGGGCAGCCGCCAGTCGATCGGCTCGGCGCCCATCCCGGTCAGCAGTTCGTTGGCCCGGCTGAAGGGCCGCGAGCCGAAGAATCCCCGTGACGCCGACAGCGGCGACGGATGCGCTGACTCGATACACCTGGTGTCGCCCAGCATCGGCTTGAGCGTCGACGCATCGCGCCCCCACAGGATCGCCACCATCGGCTGATCGCGGGCCACGAGTGCGCGGATGGCGCATTCGGTGACCGCTTCCCAGCCCTTGCCCCGGTGCGACGCCGGCGTACCGGGTGCGACGGTCAGCACCCTGTTGAGCAGCATGACGCCGCGCTGCGACCACGGCGTGAGGTCACCGTTGGACGGCTGCGGGTAGCCGAGGTCGGTGGCGTATTCGCTGAAGATGTTGGACAGGCTGCGCGGCAACGGCCGCACGTCGGGGGCCACCGAGAAACTCAGGCCCACCGCGTGGCCCGGTGTCGGGTACGGGTCCTGGCCGACGATCAGCACCCGCACCCCGTCGAACGGGAAGGTGAACGCGCGCAGCACGTTCGGTCCGGCGGGCAGATAGCGCCGGCCCTCGGCGATCTCAGCACGCAGGAATTGACCCATCTGCGAGACCTGATCGCTGACCGGGGCCAGCGCCTGCGCCCAACCCTCGTCGACGAGTTCGGTCAGCGGCCGGGCGGTGGAAGTCACGGACGTCAACCTAACTCGTGAGCTCAGTCGAAGGACTGCCAACCCGCCGGCCCGGTCCACGGCCGCCCGCCCACCAGAACCTCGGGCGCACCGTCGGCCACCGTGCCGATCACCCGCCAACCCGCCGGCACCGCACCGGGAAAGCACGCGACGAGCGCGTGATCTTCACCACCGGCGAGCACCAGCGCCAACGGCTCGACACCGGCCGCCGCGGCCGCCGCACTGACCGCGTCCACGTCGGGCGCCAACGCATCCGCGGCGAGATCGATAGCCACCCCGGATGCTTCGGCGATATGCCCGAGGTCGGCGAGCAGCCCGTCGGAGACGTCGGTCATGGCCAGCGCACCAGCCTGCGCGGCAGCGATCCCCTGCCCATAGGGCGGACGCGGCACCAAATGCCACCGGCGCAGTTCGTCGAATCCCTTGATCCCCCTGTGCCACAACAGATATCCGGCTGCAGAGCGCCCAAGCTCGCCGGCGACGGCAACCACCGATCCCGCGCGTGCGCCGCTGCGCAGCACCGGTGCACGCCCACCGAGATCACCCAGTGCGGTCACCGACACGACCCACTGCGGGCTGGCCACCAGATCACCGCCGACGATTCCGGCGCCCAATGCCGATGCCTCCTGCCACATTCCGTCGGAGAGCTCCTGCACCCGGGGCACGGCGGTATCCGGCGGTGCACCGAACCCGACGACGAATGAGCTGCAGCGCGCGCCCATCGACTCGATATCGGCAGCGTTCTGCGCGATGGCCTTTCGGCCGACGTCATGGGGTGCCGACCAATCCAGCCGAAAATGCCGCCCTTCCACCAGCATGTCGGTGCTGACGACGATCCGCCCATCGGGCGTGCTCACCACGGCCGCATCGTCACCGGGCCCTACGCTGACGCCGGCGGGTTGACGTCGACCCGACACCAGCCGGTCGATCATTCCGAACTCGCCCAGCTCGTGCAGGGTGGGTTCACCGGAGTCGGTCACGGCGCCTCCCCTCCTGTCGCACACGCTGATCGGTGCGGCAACCTGCGGTACGTTTTCCCTGCCGGCCTCGAACCCGTCAGTCTAGGGCGGCACCGCATACCGGCGAACATTGAGACGAGGAGGCGACGGGTGGTTGAGGCCTACATGCTGATCCAGACCGAGGTCGGCCGCGCCGAGGTCGTCGCCAAGCAGGTTGCCGCGCTGCCCGGTGTGCTGTCGTCGGAATATGTGACCGGACCGTACGACGTGGTGGTGCGGGTCGGCTCCGCCAGCGAAGACGACCTCACCGCCACCATCGTGCCCAGCATTCAGCAGATCACCGGGATCACCCGGACCCTGACCTGCCCCATCGCCGATGCCGACTGAGCCTGCCGCCGCCACCGAAGAAAGCACTCCGGACGGTCCGCCCCGCGCCCTGCTGATCGCAGGTGTGGTGGTGGGAGTCGTCTCGATCGGCGCCGTCCTCGGTATCGCCGCCACCCGCCAGGCGCCGGTCCAGCCGGTGGTCATCGCATCGGTACCGGCGCCCAAGGCCGATTCCTCGACATGCACATCGCTGCTCGACGCACTGCCCGCCGACCTCGGTGAATTCCACCGGGTGGCCGCGGCAGACCCGGTGCCACCGGGGGCGGCGGCGTGGCGCGGCTCGGCCGACAACTACCCGGTCATCATGCGGTGCGGGATCGACCGGCCTGCCGAGTTCGTGGTCGGCTCCCCCATCCAGATGGTCAACGCAGTGCAGTGGTTCCGGCTCGACGATCCCGACGTCGACCGCAGCACCTGGGTCACCGTGGACCGCCCGGTCTACGTGGCGCTCACCCTGCCGACAGAGTCGGGGCCCGCGCCCATCCAGACATTGTCGGATCTGATCGCGCGCACCATGCCCGCGGTTCCGATCGATCCGAACCCGGCGCGCTGAGTCAGCGCAGACCGGTGCCGCGGGCCAGCGCGGTCTCGACCATGGTGCTCACCAGCGTCGGATAGTCGATGCCGCTGGCGGCCCACATCCGGGGGTACATCGAGATCGTCGTGAAGCCGGGCATCGTGTTGATCTCGTTGACCACCGGACCGTCGTCGGTGAGGAAGAAGTCCACCCGGGCCAGACCCTGGCAGTCAAGCGCCTTGAACGTCTGAATTGCCAAGCGCTGCAATTCTTCTGCCACATCGTCGTCGACCTTGGCAGGCACGTCGAGCTCGGCACCGTCGTCGAGGTATTTGGTGGCGAAGTCGTAGAAGCCATCCTCACGGCCCAGCACCCCGGCAACCCGGATCTCGCCGATGGCGCTGGCTTGCACTGAGCCGTCCGGGAATTCGAGCACGCCGCACTCGAGTTCACGGCCTTCGATGGCAGCCTCGATGATCACCTTCGGATCGTGACGGCGGGCATCGGCGATCGCCGCGGGAAGCTCGTCGGCGTTGTTGACCCGGCTCACGCCGATCGACGAACCACCACGCGCTGGCTTGACGAACATCGGAAAGCCCAGTCGCTCAATGTCGTCCAGCGTCGGTGCGCTCTGTTGTGCGCGCAGCACAATGTGGTCGCCGATCGGCAGTCCGGCCGCGGCCAACAGCTTCTTGGTGAATTCCTTGTCCATGCCTGCCGCGCTGGCGAACACGCCGGCACCCACGTAGGGCACGCCCGCCAATTCCAGTAGACCTTGGATGGTGCCGTCCTCGCCGTAGGGGCCGTGCAGGATCGGGAAGACCACATCGACCGACGTGAGCATCTGACCGGGGGTCTGCCCCAGCGACACCAGCTCGCCGTGTCGCAGCGGATCGGCCGCCAGCGCCAGCGCGGTGCCCGATTCGCCGGTGACCTCCGGCAGTTGCCGGTCGGTGATGGCCAGCGTCTCGGGGCTGCCGTCGGTCAGCACCCACGAGCCCTGCGGGGTGATGCCGACGGCGACGACCTCGAAGCGCTCCTGGTCGAGATTGCGCAGGATGCTGCCCGCGGAGACGCAGGAAATAGCGTGTTCGGAGCTGCGGCCCCCGTAGATGACAGCGACGCGGATCCGAGACTGGTCGGAGGGCAGGCGGGAAGTCACAACCTAGAGAGGCTACAGCCCGGGTGTTATCGGCACGATCCGACGCCGTGAACAGGTATTTCAGGCATCCAGGGCGGAAAGGACGTCGGCGACCAGATCGTCGGTGTCCTCGATACCGGCCGAGATCCGGGCAAAACCGTCCGGCACCGGATCGCCCCAACGGGCGCGACGGTCCACCGAGGTGTGGATACCGCCGAAGCTGGTCGAGGCCACCAGAAGCTCACTGTGGCGCACCAGGGCGTGCACCGCCGCGGCGTCGGCGAGTTCGAGGGACACCAGTCCACCGAAACGCTTCATCTGGGCGACGGCTGACGGATGGGACGGGTCGTCGGGCAATCCCGGGTAGCGCACCGATCCGACTTTCGGGTGGCGCGCCACGGCGGTCGCCAGCGCCAGCGCGTTCTGGCACTGCCGCTCGAAGCGCAGTCCGAGGCTGCCGAGGCTCCGCAACACCAGCCACGCCTCGAACGAACCGAGGACCGCGCCGGCGAGCAACCGCTCGCGCTCCAGGGCCGCCATCAATTCGGGGTGGCTGCCCGCGGCGTAGCCCGCCAGCACGTCACTGTGACCGGACAAAGCCTTGGTGGCACTGGCGACCACAAGATCGGCGCCCAGCGACAGGGGTTGCTGCCCGAGTGGGGTTGCGGTGGTGTTGTCGACCAGCAGCCGCGCCCCACGCGCGTGGCAGATCTGTGCCAGCCGGTGCAGATCCACCACGTCCAGCGCCGGGTTCGTCGGGGTCTCGGCCAGCACGACGTCGGCGTCCTCAGCGGCCCGATAGATCTGCTCGGCGGTCACCCCGCGGACCGTAATACCAAGCGGTACAAGACTTTCAGCGGCATAGCGGCGCACCTGGTAGTAACCGTCGGCCGGAACAACCAGCACCGAACCGGGTTTGGCCGTCACCCGCAGCGCAGCGGTGATAGCCGCCATCCCCGACCCGAAGGTCAGCGCGGTGGTGGCGCCTTCGAGCTGGGCCAGCGCCGACTCGAGTTGGCTCCAGGTCGGATTGGAGCCGCGGCCATAGGTGTTGGCCTCGCTGCCCTCGTCATCGGACAGGTGGAACGCCGACGCGAGCACGGGGCCAGGCCCGACCGGATCACCCGGAATCGGCTGGGAACTCACCGCTTTGACAGCGCGAGTGGAATCTCCGTAACGATCGCTCATCTTCGGTGTCACTCCGGCTTGATACTGCGGCCCAGCAGCAGTGCCACCGCCTGGTCGACCGACAGTCCCTTGTGACACACCCGGTGGACCGCATCGGTGAGCGGCATCTCGACGTCGTAGCTGGACGCCAGCGCCAGGATCGATTCGCAAGACGCGACACCTTCGGCGACGTGGCCGCCTGCGGCCAGCTGAGCCGCCTCCATCGTCCCGCCCCGGCCGAGGCGTTCGCCGAAACTGCGATTGCGCGAATGGCTCGACGTGCAGGTCGCGACCAGATCGCCCACGCCGGCAAGACCGGCCAGCGTCGCCGTTTTGGCGCCGACCGCGATTCCCAACCGCATGATCTCGGCCAGCCCGCGGGTGATGATCGCGGCCGCGGTGTTCTCCCCCAGTCCCACCCCCGCCGCCATGCCGCAGGCCAGCGCAATGACGTTCTTGCAGGCCCCACCGATCTCGGTGCCGATCACGTCGGCGTTGGTATACGGCCGGAAGTATCCGGTGCTCAGTGCGCGCTGCAGCGCGACCGCGCGACCAGAATCGGTGCAGGCCACCACGGTTGCTGCAGGTTGTTCCTCGGCGATCTCGTCGGCCAGGTTGGGACCGGAGACGACGGCCACCTGGCTGGGGTCGACGCCGGTGACCTGCACGATCACCTGGCTCATCCGCATCAGGCTGCCCAACTCGATGCCTTTGGCGAGGCTGACCAGGGTTGCGCCGTCGGCGATCAGGCCACGCCACCCTTCGAGGTTGACACGCAAGGTCTGCGAGGGGACGGCCAGCAGCACGGTGGTCAGTCCGTCGAGCGCTTCAGCCGCATCCGTGGTTGCGCGGATCGCGCCCGGCAGCTTGATGCCCGGTAGATAAGGAGTGTTGATATGTGTGGCGTTGATCTCATCGGCCACCTCCGCGCGGCGCGCCCACAACCGGACCTCGGACCCGGCCTCGGCCAACACCTTGGCCAGTGCGGTTCCCCAGGCGCCGGCGCCCATCACCGCCGCGGTGCCCACCGTGCTGGTCATGGTCATTAACGTAACTCACGCCGCGGCGACTGCTCGCCGACCAGGAATGCAGTGGCCCCCGACGACGCTGGAAGGATGGTGAACATGAGCGGCCCAGCCGATGTCGGCGTGATCATCGCGGTCAAGCGCCTGGTGGCCGCCAAGACCAGACTGAGCCCGGTCTTCGAGGCGGGCACCCGCGAGCAGGTCGTTCTCGCGATGTTGATCGACACCATCACCGCGGCCCGCGCGGTCAGCGCCGTCCAATCGATCACCGTGGTGACCCCCGACGACACTGCGTCCGCGGCCGCACGTGAACTCGGCGCGGCGGTGTTGTTCGACACCACACCGCCGACCGATCCCGACCCGCTGAACACCGCCGTCCGGTTGGCCTGGTCCACAGTCAGCCAGCAGACAGCGAATACTGTTGTGCTGCAGGGAGATTTACCGGCTCTGCAAACCGACGAGCTCACCGAGGCCCTGGCTCAGGCCCGGTCGCACCGACGCAGTTTTGTGGCCGACCGCCACGGCAGCGGCACCGCGGCGCTGTTCGCGTTCGGCGCGCCGCTCGATCCGCTGCTCGGCCGCGACTCGGCCCGTCGCCACCGTGACTCCGGGGCCGTCGAGCTGACCGGCGCCTGGCCCGGACTCCGCTGCGATATCGACACCGTCGACGATCTGGATTCAGCCCAGCTGCTCGGTGTCGGCGGGGCAACCACCAGGGCAATCGCGCATCGCTGACGGTTAACAACGCCTGAACGGCTTTCGACTTTCGACCGCTGCGGTCCAAGCACTCTCTCGATGGGGGATGATCGGGACTGTGACCGAGACCGAAACCGATGCCCGATCCACGGATGACAACTGGCAGCCCGGTGAGGCGCCGGAGGCCCCGCCCGCGGCCACGGACACCGCGGTCGACAATGAGCTGCCCGAGAATCGTTACCTCAATCGCGAACTGAGCTGGCTGGATTTCAATGCCCGGGTGTTGGCGCTCGCGGCCGATACCTCGCTGGCCTTGCTGGAGCGGGCGAAGTTCCTGGCGATCTTCGCCTCCAATCTCGACGAGTTCTACATGGTCCGGGTGGCCGGGCTGAAACGCCGCGACGAGATGGGACTCTCGGTGCGTTCGGCCGACGGGCTCTCGCCGCGCGAACAGCTGCGCCGCATCGGCGAGCGCACCCGGCAGATCTCGTTGCGCCAAGCCGAGGTCTTCATCGAGTCGGTGCGGCCCGCGCTGGCCGAAGAAGGCATCCGCATCGTCACGTGGGCCGAGCTCACCGACGCCGAGCGTAGTGAGCTCTCGACGTACTTCCACGAGCAGGTGTTCCCGGTTCTCACCCCGCTCGCCGTCGACCCCGCGCACCCGTTCCCGTTCGTCAGCGGCCTGAGCCTGAACCTGGCGATCACCGTCAAGTCCCCCGACGATGGCGGCGAGCACTTCGCCCGGATCAAGGTTCCCGACAACGTCGACCGGTTCGTCGAACTCAAGGGCACCGACGGTGACGGCGATGTCGTCCGGTTCCTGCCGACCGAGGAACTCATCGCCGCGTTCCTGCCGGTGTTGTTCCCCGGGATGGAGATCGTCGAGCACCACGTCTTCCGCATCACTCGCAACGCCGACATGCAGGTCGAGGAAGACCGCGACGAAGATCTGCTGCAGGCGCTGGAACGTGAATTGGCACGGCGCCGATTCGGCTCGCCGGTGCGCCTCGAGGTGGCCGACGATATGACCGAGCACATGCTCGGACTCCTCTTGCGTGAGCTCGACGTTCACCCCGGTGACGTGGTGCAGGTGCCGGGGCTGCTTGACCTTTCGTCGCTGTGGCAGGTGTACGGCGTCGACCGCCCGGCGCTCAAGGACCGGCCGTTCGTGCCGGCCACCCATCCGGCCTTCGCCGAACGCGAGACACCCAAGAGCATTTTTTCGACGCTCCGAGATGGCGATGTCTTCTTGCACCATCCCTACGATTCGTTCTCCACGAGTGTGCAGCGCTTCATCGAGCAGGCGGCAGCCGACCCGAATGTGTTGGCTATCAAGCAGACGCTGTACCGGACCTCCGGTGACTCCCCGATCGTCAACGCGCTCATCGACGCAGCGCAGGCCGGCAAGCAGGTGGTCGCCCTCGTCGAACTGAAAGCGCGCTTCGACGAACAGGCCAACATCAAATGGGCCCGCACACTGGAAGATGCCGGCGTGCATGTCGTCTACGGGTTGATCGGGCTGAAGACGCACTGCAAGACCTGTCTGGTGGTGCGCCGCGAAGGCTCGACCATTCGGCGCTACTGCCATATCGGCACCGGCAACTACAACCCCAAAACCGCCCGGCTGTATGAAGATGTCGGCTTGATCACCGCCAACACCGATATCGGCGCCGACCTGACCGACCTGTTCAATTCGCTGACCGGCTACTCGCGCAAGGTCAGCTACCGCAATCTGCTGGTCGCTCCGCACGGGGTGCGCAAGGGCATCATCGAACGCGTCGAGCGGGAAATCGACGCGCACCGGCACGGCGGCAACGGCCGGATCCGGCTCAAGGCCAACGCCCTTGTCGACGAACAGGTGATCGACGCGCTCTACCGGGCGTCGCAGGCCGGGGTTCGGGTCGAGGTCGTCGTCCGCGGAATCTGCGCACTCAAGCCGGGGGCCGAGGGCTTCTCCGACAACATTGTCGTGCGTTCGATTCTCGGGCGTTTCCTGGAGCATTCGCGGATCTTCCATTTCAATGCGATCAACGAATTCTTCATCGGCAGCGCAGACATGATGCACCGCAATCTCGATCGCCGCGTCGAAGTCATGGCTCAGGTCAAGGACCCCCGTCTCACCGGATACATCGACGACGTATTCGAGTCGGCGATGGATCCCTCCACGCGGTGCTGGGAGCTCGGCTCCGAAGGCCAGTGGACGGCAGCACCGCAAGACGGCCGACAAGTCCGCGACCATCAGGTGTGGCTGATGGAACGTCACCGGCAGCACTAAAGTGCAGCCCCTGTTGCGACCCACCAAGTCCGGTCCCAGGCAGGGACCCGAATTGATCTGCGGGAGTTGAGGTGGCCAAGAGAGCGTCACGTGACAGCTCAAGGTCCAAATCGACGAAGAAGGTTGTGGCGAAGAAGAGGAAGCCACCCCAGCGGGTGATCCTTGCGGCCGGTGCCGTGCTGTGGCGCCCGGACCCTGACACCGGCGAGCTACACGTCGCGCTGATTCATCGGCCGCGTTACGACGACTGGACCTTGCCGAAAGGCAAAGTCGATCCCGGTGAGAACGAACCGGTCGCCGCGGTGCGCGAGATCTGGGAGGAGACCGGTCAGCGGTCTCAGCTGGGCCGGCGTCTGATCCAAACCCACTATCGAGTCGCGCAGGGCGCCAAGGTCGTTCACTACTGGGCGGCTCGGGCGCTCGGTGGCGAGTTGGTCCCCGGCTCCGAAGTGGACCAGCTGGAATGGCTCTCCGTCGACGACGCGGTGAAGCGGCTCACGTACCCGCACGACCGCGAAGTGCTCAACGCGTTCACCAATCAGCCCGCCGACACAGCGACGGTCCTGATCGTCCGGCATGGCACCGCGGGAATCAAGTCCCGCTACAAGGGCGACGACCGCAGCCGCCCGCTCGACAAGAATGGTCGCGCACAAGCGGAGTCGCTGGTTGGACAGCTGATGGCATTTGGTGCCACGGAAATCTATGCCGCCGATCGTGTCCGCTGTATTCAAACCGTCGAGCCGCTGGCTCAGGAGTTGGGTGTGACGATCTCCGCCGAGCCAGACCTCACCGAAGAGGCCTACGCGGCGGATCCGGATATCGCGCACAAGCGCATCGCCGAGATCGCCGCCCGCGGCGGGACACCCGTCATCTGCACGCAGGGCAAGGTGATTCCCTACCTGCTGGCCTGGTGGCGCGGCACTGACAAGCCGGACAAGTCACGCAACCGCAAGGGCAGCACGTGGGTGCTGTCACTGGACGGTGATCGGATCGTGGCGGCCGAGTACATCGGCAGCCCACTGGCGACTAGGCCCTGACACGCGATTGGGCCCTGACACGCAAATACGCCGCGGGCGTTGAGCCCGCGGCGTATTCGACGGTGAAACTTAGCGACGGCCCTTCTTGGCCGGAGCCTTCTTGGCGGCGGCCTTCTTGACGGCGGCCTTCTTGGCGGCGGGCGCCGCCTTCTTGACCACAGCCTTCTTGACAGCGGCCTTCTTGACGGCGGGCGCCGCCTTCTTGACCACAGCCTTCTTGACAGCGGCCTTCTTGACGGCGGGCGCCGCCTTCTTGACCACAGCCTTCTTGACAGCGGCCTTCTTGACGGCGGGCGCCGCCTTCTTGACCACAGCCTTTTGAACGACCTTCTTGGCGACCGCCTTCTTGACGGCCTTCTTCACGACCGCCTTGCGGACGGCCTTCTTGACGGCAGCCTTCTTGACCGGACCGGCGACGGCACCGCGCTTGACGGCGGGGCCTTCCGACGGAAGCTTCTGTGCACCAGAGACGACGGCCTTGAATTGAGCGCCAGGACGGAAAGCGGGAACGGAAGTCGGCTTTACTTTGACGGTTTCGCCGGTGCGCGGGTTGCGCGCCACACGAGCGGCACGGCGCCGCTGCTCGAAAACGCCGAAGCCGGTGATGGTCACGCTGTCGCCCTTGTGCACCGCGCGCACAATGGTGTCAACGACGTTCTCCACCGCCAGAGTTGCCTGCCGACGATCTGAGCCCAATTTCTCCGTGAGTACGTCGATGAGCTCTGCTTTGTTCATTCAATTCCTCCGAAGCCAGTGGTCCACTTTGGACCGACTGCACAACACGGTAAACCCAAGAGCTGCAGAATTCCAAGAGCCACGCCCAATTTGGGGCACGACTTAGGAGGATTTCAGCAATCCGGTTGCCGCCCTAGGGCGGTGATTCGAGGGGGGCTGAACCCCCCTTTGCGGGCGGGAATTCGGCGTCCCGCGCGCTTCAGGAAGCCGTCGAAATATGCGGCTTCCAACTCGGGCGCGCGGCCTCGAACGCTTCGATTTCAGCGAGTTTCCGCAGCGTAAGGCCTATATCGTCGAGGCCTTCCAGCAATCTCCAAGCTGTGTAATCGTCAATCGTGAACGGCACCACCACCGTTCCCGCGGTGATATTTCGATCTTGAAGATTGACAGTGATTTCCAGCCCCGGATTCTGCTCGATGAGCTTCCAGAGAAGTTCAACATCATCTTGAGCGACTTCGGCCGCCAACAGCCCGGCCTTGCCCGCGTTGCCGCGAAAGATGTCGGCGAACCGGGACGAGATGACGACCCGGAATCCGAAGTCCATGAGCGCCCAGACCGCATGCTCGCGTGACGATCCGGTGCCGAAGTCGGGGCCAGCGACCAAAACTGAACCCCGATCGAAGGGACTCAGATTGAGAATGAATGAGGGGTCGTTGCGCCATGCGGCGAACAATCCATCCTCGAAACCCGTTCGGGTGACCCGCTTCAAATACACCGCCGGAATGATCTGATCGGTGTCGACATTGGACCGCCGCAACGGAACCCCGATGCCGGTGTGGGTGTGAAATGCATCCATCGTGGATCTCCTAAGCAGGTCTAGTTTTTGAGATCGGCGGGTGAGGACAGGGTTCCACGCACCGCAGTCGCGGCGGCGACGGCCGGCGAAACCAGGTGCGTGCGGCCACCCTTGCCCTGTCGGCCTTCGAAATTCCGGTTGGACGTCGACGCACAACGCTCCCCCGGTGCCAGCTGATCCGGATTCATGCCCAGGCACATCGAGCAGCCGGCCTGGCGCCAATCCGCACCGGCCGCGGCGAAGATCTCGCCCAGCCCTTCGGATTCGGCCTGAGCGCGCACCCGCATCGACCCCGGCACGATCAGCATCCGCACGCCGTCGGCGACCCTGCGGCCGCGCAGCACATCGGCCACCACCCGCAGATCTTCGATGCGCCCGTTCGTGCACGAGCCGACGAACACCGCGTCGACGGCGACATCGCGCATCGGAGTGCCTGCGCGAAGGTCCATGTATGCCAACGCCTTCTCGGCGGCCTGCCGGTCGTCGTCGCTGGTCATCAGTTCCGGGTCGGGCACCGCCTCGGACAGCGGAACACCCTGGCCCGGGTTGGTGCCCCACGTGACGAAGGGGCTCAGCGTCGTCGCGTCGATGTAGACCTCGGTGTCGAATTCGGCGCCCTCGTCGGTCTTCAGCGCGTCCCACGACGCCACCGCCGCATCCCAATCCGCGCCCGTTGGAGCGTACGGACGGCCGCGCAGGAATTCGTAGGTGATCTCGTCGGGAGCCACCAATCCTGCGCGGGCGCCCGCCTCGATGCTCATATTGCAGATGGTCATCCGGCTCTCCATCGACAGCGATTCGATGGTGCTGCCGCGGTATTCGATGACGTAGCCCTGGCCGCCGCCGGTGCCGATCTTGGCGATCACCGCCAAGATGATGTCCTTGGCACTCACTCCCGGCGGCAGCACACCCTCGACATTGATCGCCATCGTCTTGAACGGCCGCAGCGGAAGTGTCTGGGTGGCAAGCACATGCTCCACTTCGGACGTGCCGATGCCCATCGCGATCGCGCCGAAAGCGCCGTGGGTGGAGGTGTGGCTGTCGCCGCACACGATCGTCATCCCCGGCTGGGTCAGTCCGAGCTGCGGGCCCATCACGTGGACGATCCCCTGCTCGACATCACCCATCGGGTGCAGCCGCACGCCGAATTCGGCGCAGTTGTGCCGCAACGTCTCGACCTGAGTCCGCGAGATCGGGTCGGCGATCGGCTTGTCGATGTCGACCGTCGGCACGTTGTGATCCTCGGTGGCGATCGTGAGATCGGGACGGTGCACCGGTCGGCCGGCCAGTCGCAGCCCGTCGAAGGCCTGCGGGCTGGTCACCTCGTGAACGAGATGGAGATCGATGTAGATCAGATCGGGTTCACGCGATCCACCGCTGCCGGCGCCGGCGACGACGACGTGGTCGTCCCACACCTTCTCGGGCAGTGTCCTGGGCTTGTCGGACTGAGCCATGGGTTCTCAATTCATTCTTTGATTCCCGGAACGCAAGTCTGGATATCTCACATTTCGGGACGCTAGTATCTCGATATGAGACAGGATAGCGGCATCGGCGTGCTCGACAAAGCCGTGGGTGTACTGCACTCGATCGCCGATTCACCCTGCGGGCTTGCCGAACTCTGTGAGCGCACCGGCCTCCCCCGTGCCACCGCGCACCGCCTCGCCGCCGGCCTCGAGGTCCACCGCCTGCTGGCTCGCGACAGCGCGGGGCGCTGGCGTCTCGGGCCTGCCATCAGTGAATTGGCCGCCCAAGTCAACGATCCGCTGCTGGCCGCGGGCGCGGCGGTACTGCCAAGGCTGCGCGAGATCACCGGCGAGAGCGTGCAGCTCTACCGTCGCGAGGGCACCAGCCGGATCTGCGTCGCGGCATTGGAACCGCCTGCCGGGCTTCGCGATACCGTGCCCGTCGGGGCCCGACTGCCGATGACAGCCGGTTCGGGCGCCAAAGTGCTGTTGGCTTATAGCGACAGCACCACCCAGCAGACCGTGCTGCCGACCGCGAAGTTCACCGAACGCACCCTGGCCGAGGTCCGCCGCCGCGGCTGGGCGCAGAGCGCCGCCGAGCGCGAACCCGGGGTGGCCAGCATTTCCGCCCCGGTGCGCGACCGCAGCGGCACGGTGATCGCGGCCGTGTCGGTGTCCGGCCCGATCGATCGGATGGGCCGGCGGCCCGGCGCGCGGTGGGCCGCCGACCTGGTGGCCGCGGCCGACGCCCTCACTCGCAGACTGTGATCCCCGCGACAACGGCGCCGGACGGCCTGACAAACTGACGCCATGGGAACCAATCAACGCAACCAGATCGTCATGTCGGACGCCGAGATCGCCGATTTCGTGGCTCGTAGCCGGACCGGCACCATGGCGACCATCGGAGCCGACGGCCAGCCGCACCTCGTCGCCATGTGGTACGGCGTGCTGGACGGCGACATCTGGGTCGAGACGAAGGCCAAGTCCCAGAAGGCGGTCAACCTGCGTCGCAATCCGCGGGTGAGCTTTCTCATCGAGGACGGGATGACCTACGACACGCTGCGAGGGGTCGCGTTCGAGGGTGTCGGCGAGATCGTCGAGGATCCCGACACCATTTTCAAAGTCGGCATCAGCGTGTGGGAGCGCTACAACGGTCCCTACACCGACGACCTCAAGCCGGCCGTGGACATGATGATGAACAAGCGTGTGGCGGTGCGTATCGCGGCCAGCCGCATCCGGTCCTGGGATCACGGCAAGCTCGGCATGCCGCCGATGCCGCTGGCCGGTTCCACTGCGCCCGCTGAATAACCAGGGGCATGACTACGGGCGACCGAACCGGTCGCCGTACCACCTGAAGCTGTTGACGTACTTGCCCATATCCATGGCCAGCTCGAGGTTCGCCCCAGAGGGCTGACCGGTCCCGTAGGCGGGACTGAATTCATGATAGGGGCCGATCGCGGTCGCGATCAGCGCATAGTCGTGCTTGACCGCGGCCAGGATCATCACGCGAAGCCGGGTGTAGGTGGCCGAGGAAGCGGTGGGAAAGACGTCGGCGACGACACCGTAGCCGGGCTGGTAACCGACCGATGCGTTGGGGATTTCATAATCGACGGTCGCACCCGGGTACCGGCTTTCGACGAGGTGCTGCACGACCTGCTTGGCGGTGCGACCGTCGGCGTGCTCGCCGAAGAGCGTCAGCGTGCCGGTATCTCCACCGACATAAGTCAGCTCAACACCTTTCACCCCGGGTGGATCGAAGGTGACGTCGTAGGCAGACCCGTTACCGGGGTAGGCGACCGAGAACGCGCCGTTGTCACCGCTGAACCGGGGGTTGGTTTCGACCGGGGTCCCCAGCGGCGGCCTGCCGCAATCCGGCGGGCACACATAGGGTTGCGGTTCGGGTGTGATCCGCGCCGACACGACGACACCCACAGCAACCGCCACCGCCAGGCCCACAATCATGGACCCCAATACACCGGTGTAGGTGGCCGGCCGCACCAATTGTCTGCCGTCGCCGGCACTGTCGTGGGCCTGGTAGCGCACGGCGGCGGTGATGGCGATGTGCACCACCGCCATCGCCGCGAATGCGATCAGCAGATGCAGTACGCCGTACCACGTCGACGAGAGTGGCACGACGTCCACGACCCCCATCGCGGTCACCATGATGAGAACCGTCAACAGCGCGGCGGGACCGATAGCCCGATAGCGTCGAGAAGCGTTGGGCAGCTTGGTAAACCACAATGCGATGCCGACGATTCCGCCGGTCGCCAGGCCGACGAGAGGCCACCCGATTCCCTCGACCAATGCCTCGACCAGCAGGCTGCTCAGCGTGCGGTCGGGAGCGGTGACACCCATCGCCAGTTGTGGAATCAGCAGCGTTGCGCTGGCAAACCCGGTGAACAGTGTCGCAGCGAGCGCGCCGATCGTGAAGCCGGCCAGTGCATCCCGGGGCGTGCGGTCGATGAGCCGAACGACCACCACGGGCACCAACACCAGAAGTGCCTCGCTGATCGGCACAACCGCCCCGAACAGCACCATCTGCGTGAGATTCGTCGGCGCACCCAATGCCGCGTCGTAGGCCCTCGCGAGGATCGGGCCTGAGATAAGCGCCCATCCGACTGCCAACACCAGCGCAAGAACCCCGGATACGACGACAGCGCGCAGCCCGATGGTCCGGCGAATGCCGATCTGGCGCACGTAGATGACGTACAACACGGGCAGCCCGCTGACGGCGGTCGCGATCATCGCGGCCTGCCAGCGCAGCGCGGCAAATCCCGTCAGCGCCGCGACGAGCAGGATCAGGCCGGCCCGAAAGGGACTGCGGGCGCTGGCGGGCAGCTGCGGGAACATCGCACCCGTCAACGACGGTCTCGTGATAGGCACGCCTACCCGCCGCCTGGCGCAAAGCCCGCGGCCACCGACTGGGCCTTCTGCGCGTCGAGCAGATTTTGGGCGAGACTGAAGGTGATGGGACTGCCCAGGCCGGTCACGAGGTCGTAGCCGGGGTTGGGGTTGTCGACGGCGTTGCCGCCCATCGTGACGTCGTGGAATCCCGGCCGGTTGGATCCCCGGGCCGCTCGGTAGAGAAGCGGGTTGATATCGCCCAGCGGGCGGCCGCCATTGTCGAGCACATACTGATTCATCAGCACTGTCAGGCCGGCCCAGATCGGTGCGGCTTGCGAGGTGCCGCCGCCGATTCTCTTGTTCTGCCCGAAGATGATCTGCACGCCGGTGAACGGATCGGCCACCGCGGCGACGTCCGGAACGAGGCGGTGGTCGGTGTCCCTGGCGATGGTTATCCCGCGCTGATAGTCGGGACGGGCGAACAAGCGGGAGACACCGCCGCTGGAGCCCTGGGACATCGGCACGTCGATCCACGCCCGCTCATCCATCCACCTGCCGTCGGCGTCGGTATAAAGCGTCGTGCCGCCGACCGAGGTGACCTCCGGCAGCGAGGCGATGGTGTCCACGCCCACATCGTTGGGGCCGGGCGCCGCCGACCAGTCCCTGCCGCCTTTGCATTCCAGCCCGGCGGTGTCACCACTGGCATCGAAGACCGTGATACCCCGACGGTGGGCGTTGGTGAGGGAGGACCGCACCGGAGCGACGTCGGCCGCGTTCACCAGTGCCTCACATCCCCAGCCGATCGACAGGCTCCAGATCGACGCGGGGAACCGCCCCGCGGCATCGTCGAACATCCGGGCGATCTTCTCGAAAGTGCCGTCGCCCTCGATCGTGTGACGGGCATTGACCACTACGAGCCGGGCCTCCGGCGCGATGGCGTGGGCGACCTCGAGGTCCATCACGGCCTCCCCCTCGGGCGGCGCGAGCGGACCGCCGACAACCTCGGGGGTGAATCTCGGCAGCGCCCACGTGTCGGCGAACATGTCGAGGTCGCGCTGGTCGAAACCATCGAAGGAGAAGAACACCACCGTCTGGCCGGCACCCCGGTAGCCGGCGTCGACGAGTGGGGTCGCGTTGTAGGCGGTCAGCAGATGCTGCGGCGTCAGACCGGGGCGCGGCACGTCCAGCGGGAACACCGGCCGCGCCATCCGGTGTGGCAGGTAGCCCAGGATGCGGCCGACGCCGGTGACGTCGTCGCGCAGTGCGGGCGGCGGCACCGGCTGCCGCGGTGAGGCGTAGAACACCTGGCCGTGGGCGCCCCGGTAGTCGTGGACGGGCACTCCGAACGCGTCGGCGATACCGTCGGCGGCTCCCGTGACGAACGCGAAATTCTCGCCGGGTTGCCAGCGCACCGCGAGCCGATGCGCGGTCGCCCAATCGATCAGCGCGGCCGGGCGCGCGGACCCGCGAAGGGTGACGGTGAGCTGAGCGTCATTGGCGCGCGACGGACCGAGGTTGGTCGACGCCGCCAGCAGTGCCGCGAAGGGGCCGCTGATGACCGGGGCGCCGGGCGTGAGGCGCCAGACCGACGGTCCCGATGCGGTGGCCACCACCAGAAGCACCGCGGCAATCAGGATTGCCGTTCGGTACCGCTTCACCGGTCGCACAGCGACAATGCTGCGGCAAGATCCACACGGGCGCGGGTATTTGCTGGCTGCGACACAGTGGCGGCCCCCAGAAAAACGAATCGCCCGGTCGGTGACCGGGCGAGTTTGGATTGGTAGCCCCGATGGGATTCGAACCCACGCTACCGCCGTGAGAGGGCGGCGTCCTAGGCCGCTAGACGACGGGGCCAGAACCAAATCCATGGCGCGCCTTGCGGCGTACCGGGTAGCCAGCATAGCTCAGAGGCCGTTGCCGACATAATTGCTGGGGTACCAGGACTCGAACCTAGAATGAGGGAATCAGAATCCCTAGTGTTGCCAATTACACCATACCCCATTGGCTGCCTATAACCGCTGGTCAGAAGCCTTTATCCCCGGTTGTTCCGAGGGATTAGGGCCGCTCTGCCACGGTTCGCGGGCCGACGAAGACAATATCAAAGATTTCCGCCGTCTTTTTCCAGCACCCCCGCATGGTCGCGTGCGCCCCGCAGTCGACCCAGGCTACGGTCACGACCGAGCAGCTCCAGCGACTCGAAAAGCGGCGGGCTGATCGTGGCGCCCGTCGCCGCGACCCGGATCGGCCCGAACGCCTTGCGCGGCTTGAGGTCGAGCCCGTCGAGTAGTGCGACCTTGAGCGCGTCCTCGATGGCCGGCGTTGCCCACTCCGTCACCGCCTCGAGTGCGGTGATTGCTGCGTCGAGCACTGGCGCCGCATCCGGGCCGAGCTCCTTGGCGGCGGCCTTCGGATCCAGTTCGTAGGCATCGTCATTGAGGAATTTCAGCAGCTCCCACCCGTCGGAGAGCACCACGATGCGCGTCTGGATCAGCTGCGCGGCGACGGCGAAACCCGCGTCGTCGAGCCCGGTGTCGTGGCCGTGGGCCTCTAAATAGGCCCGCAACCGGCTGACGAACTCGGCTTCGTCGAGCCGGCGGATGTGCTCGGCGTTGATCGCGTCGGCCTTCTTCTGGTCGAACCGCGCCGGGTTGGAGTTGACGTCGACGACGTCGAAGGCGGCGACCATTTCCTCGAGGCTGAAGATGTCGTTGTCCTGCGCGATCCCCCAGCCCAGCAGGGCCAGGTAATTGAGCAGGCCCTCGGGAAGGAAGCCGCGGTCGCGATGCAGGAACAGGTTGGACTCCGGATCGCGCTTGGACAGCTTCTTGGTGCCCTCGCCCAAAACCGGTGGCAGGTGCGCGAATTCGGGTACGCGGTCGGTTACACCCAGGCGAATGAGCGCCTGGTACAGCGCGATCTGGCGCGGCGTCGACGACAGCAGATCCTCCCCGCGCAACACATGGGTGATCTTCATCAGCGCGTCGTCGACCGGATTGACCAAGGTGTACAACGGTTCTCCGGTCGCACGGGTCAGCGCGAAATCGGGAACCGTGCCGGCGGCGAATGTCGTTGTGCCCCTGACCAGGTCGTGCCAGGTGATGTCCTCGTCGGGCATCCGCAGCCGCAGCACGGCGCTACGCCCCTCGGCGACGTAGGCAGCGCGCTGCTCGTCGGTCAGATCGCGGTCGTAATTGTCATAGCCCAGTTTGGGATTGCGCCCGGCAGCCTGGTGCCGCGCCTCCACCTCTTCGGGTGTGGAGTACGCCAGATAGGCCTCCCCGGACTCGAGCAACCGGTTCAGCACATCGCGATAGAGGGCCGTGCGCTGGGACTGCCGGTAGGGCTCGTAGGGGCCGCCGACTTCGGGCCCCTCGTCCCAGTTCAGTCCCAGCCAGCGCAGCGCATCCAGCAGTGCCGCATAGCTTTCCTCGGAGTCACGCTGAGCGTCAGTGTCCTCGATGCGGAACACGAACGTGCCGCCGGTATGGCGGGCATAGGCCCAGTTGAACAACGCCGTACGCACCATGCCGACATGCGGGATACCGGTCGGTGACGGGCAGAACCGCACGCGCACCACATCATTGGCGGCCGCGGTCATCAGTTGCCCTTCCGGATGACGGGATTCGTCAACGTCCCGATGCCCTCGATGCTGACGCTGACGGTGTCACCGTGCTCGATCGGCCCGACGCCCTCCGGTGTCCCGGTGAGGATGAGATCGCCGGGCAGCAGGGTCATCACTGCAGAGATCCACTCGATGATGGCCCCGATATCGTGGATCATCAGCGACGTCCGGCTCAACTGGCGTACCTCGCCGTTGACCTCGGTGCGGATCTCCAGGTCGGACGGGTCGAGATCGGTGACGATCCACGGACCCACCGGGCAGAACGTGTCATGTCCCTTGGCCCGGATCCACTGACCGTCGGCCTTCTGCTGGTCGCGGGCGGACACGTCGTTGGCGATGGTGTAGCCCAGGATGTTCTCGGCGGCGCGCGCAGCTGGGACGTCCTTGCACGGGCGGCCGATGACGGCGGCCAGCTCACCCTCGTGGTGGACCGGGGAAGCATTGGCGGGCAACTGGATTGGCACACCAGGCCCGATGATCGCGGTGTTGGGCTTGAGGAAGATCACCGGATCCTCGGGCGCCTCGCCACCCATCTCCTCGATATGAGCCAGGTAGTTCTTGCCCATGCAGACCACCTTGCTGGCCAGGATCGGCGCCAGCAGGCGCACGTCGGCCAGTGGCCAGGTCCGGCCGGTGAACGTCGGCGCACCGAACGGATGCTCGGCTATCTCACGAACGATTTCACTCCCCGTGTCCCCTTCGATACTCACGAAGGCGACCCCGTCAGGACTGGCGATTCGACCCAGGCGCATTCGTCACAGCCTAGTGGGGCGAGGATGCGGCGGTAAAAGGCCCCGATCAGCGTTGAGTGAGAACCCACGCTTGGCTCCACTCGTACTTCTTGTGCGTGGCCACTCACTCAATGCGCGTTCTCAAATGATGAGATACAGATTCAGCATTGTGGGATGAGCGTGGAATTATGGCTCCATGGCCGTCGACACGATCAGCACCGTGCGGCGCTGGATGATGCTCGCGATCGCCTTGTTTGCGACGTTGTCCGCCAACGTCTTCATCAACGGTGCCGCCTTTCTCATTCCCACCCTGCACACCACGATGGGCCTCGACCTGGCCAAGGCCGGCCTGGTGTCGGCGACGCCGAGCTTCGGCATGGTATTCACCCTGCTGCTGTGGGGTTACGTCGTGGACCGGGTCGGCGAGCGCTTCGTGCTGTCGGTCGGCTCCGCGTTGACCGCCGCTGCCGCGCTGGCAGCGGCCTCGTCGCACTCGCTGTTCCTCGTCGGCGTCTTCCTGTTCCTCGGCGGAATGGCGGCGGCCAGCAGCAATTCGGCCAGCGGGCGGCTGGTGGTCGGGTGGTTCCCGCCCCACCAGCGCGGCCTCGTGATGGGCATCCGCCAGACCGCCCAGCCGCTGGGGGTTGCGGTCGGGGCGCTGGTCATCCCGCGCCTGGCCCAGACCCACGGGGTCGGTCTGGCGCTGTTGTTTCCGGCCGTCATCTGCGCAGTGGCAGCGGCGGTGTGCGCTGTCGCCGTGGCTGATCCACCACGCCCGCCGCGCGCCGAAGCGCCGGCCGAACATCTGGCCAATCCCTACCGGGGATCGACTGTGCTGTGGCGAATCCACGCGGTGTCGGTGCTGCTGGTCGTGCCGCAGTGCGTGGTGTGGACGTTCACCCTGGTGTGGTTGATCGCCGACCGTGGCTGGTCGGCGGAATCCGCGGGCGTGCTGGTGATGATCGCCCAGGTGCTGGGCGCGCTGGGCCGGATCGCCGCCGGACGCTGGTCGGATGCGATGGGTTTGCGGCTGCGGCCGATCCGGATGATCGCGGCCGCGGCGGCGGTGTCCATGCTGACGCTGGCGCTGACCGATGCACTGCACTCCCCGCTGAGCATCGCGGTGATGGTCGCGGCATCGGTGATCACCGTCGTCGACAACGGGTTGGCGTTCACCGCGATCGCCGAGATCGCCGGGCCGTTCTGGAGCGGGCGCGCGCTGGGCGCGCAGAACACCAGCCAACTGTTTGCTTGCGGGGTCGCCCCGCCGTTGTTCGGCGCCTTGATCGGCGTGGTGGGCTACCCGGTGGCCTTCGCGGTGTGCGCGCTGTTCCCGGTGGTGGCACTGCCTTTGGTACCGACCGATCAGCCCGTCAAGGACTCCTAGCCGCACACGCCCGGGCGCGTTATCGTTACCGACAGGCAACGCGGGGGGCGATCATGATCGATCCGTGGGAATTGATCCTGCACCACAGCTATTCGGGTACGCCCGGTGTCGCGTTCGACCACGCACCCGGCCGCGCCAGCCACGGTCGTGGCATCGACCTCGATACGTCCGACTTCGTCCTGGACGGACAGACCGCCGGGTCCGGTGCGGTCCGGACGCGACGCCGAGGACGGATCAGCGTCACCCCGACTGCGCTCTGGGGCCAGCTGTCAGCCCTGAGCGTCGAACTCGTCTTCCGACGCGAGAACGCCAACGGCAGCGGCCACCTGATAAGCACGACAGGGTCGTTCTTCGTCGGCCTTTTCAGCGACGGCGAGCTGGATCTCGGCGTCCACACGAACTGGCACACACCGGGTTCGCATCTGGGGCTGTTGCGCCACAGTGTCGCCCTCTCGGATTTCGGCATCGATCAAATGTCCTGGGTCAAAGCAGGATTCGTCTATGACGGTGTCGCGTCGGTGCAGCTCTACCTCAACGGCGAGCTGGCGAAGACCTGGAACGACCGGCCCCTGCAACCGATCCGTCCCGTCACGACGCTGACGATCGGCAACGACCACAGCGGCGCACTGCCCTTCGACGGCCTGATCGACGATGTCAAGATCTGGCGGCCCAATCCGAACCGAATCACCCACGATTTCCTCGTCCGGATTCTCGACGGCGGCGTGTCGGACTGCTGGCTGCAGTGGGGCAAGAAATTCCGCGCCGGACTCACCGCGCTGGATGCTGCCGATGTCGAATGCGCAGGATCGCTGTTCTTGCTGATGAATCAGGTACAGGCCGCGATCGCGTCCAGCGTCACGCACAGCGCCGCGACCAGGCAGGCGTGGGAACACGCGGTCGCCGAGTACCAGCGCCTGTGGGCTCAGGGCGAGGTCGCCGCCATCGGAAGTGTTCTGGCACGCTTGCTGGAAACGCTTCGGGCCGAAGGTGTTCCGCTCGACCAAGTCGATGCCGTCCGCGAGCTGCTGGAGAGCAGGTGCTTCCGGGAACTGGTCGACAGAGTCCCACCGCTGGACTGCGATCCGCAGTTCCTCCAGATGCTCTCGGGCGAAGGGATCTGACGCCGTGGCGACTCCTCTGACGACCGGCAGCGCGGCCAATGACGCGGCCCAGTACACCACCGCGGAAATTCAGCCGTCACCCAACGCCCTGATCCTGGCCTTCGTGTCGAGCGTGCGCCGCCCGCTGACCTCGGTCACGCTCAACACACCGGCCCTCAGCAGCCCCGGTCTGACGTGGGAAGTGGTCGACACCGTCGCGACGTCGGACAACGAGCGGCGACTGACGTGCCTGCGCGCTCGGGGGCCGGCTCCGGCCAAAGCGCCGGTCGTGATCTCGTTCGCCGACCAGATCCAGGACCTGTGCGCATGGTCGCTGGTCGAGTACGCCGACGTGGACGCGACCGGCGTCAGCGGCTCCGGGGCAATCGGCTTCAGCAAGCAACTGACCGGGACGGGCACCCGGCTCGACGGGACGTTCGCTCCGGCTGATCCGACTCGCGATCACACCATCGCCGCGATCTTGCTGCGGACGCCGACTGGCACCCAGGCGCCCCCCGTGACCCCCGGCGCGGGCTTCACCGAGATCCACGAACAAACCCCCAGCCAACCAGCGGGCAAGGCGCTCGCCCTGCAGACCCAGGACGCCGCACCCGGAGTCACCGCCGTCGGTTGGACCTGGACAGGCAGCCAGGATGCGGCCGCGCTGGTCGTTGGGATCAAGGCCCCGCGCACCGGCAACCCGGTCACCGGGAACCCGTCGATCGATTTCGCCCGCCAGTACGAGCCGATCCTGCATCTGCACCCGTCGGAGTCATTCGTCCCCGTCAACGCCAAGCGCTACGTGGAAGCGGCGGCCCTGTGGGCAGCGAAGGTACCCTTCGACGACAAGAATGGCTGGGGGACAACACCATTGGTGAAGTCCGGTCAGTTGTCGGCGATAACGACCGAACCTGGCGACTTCCTCGGCAAGCCCGACCACATCCTCGCCGACACCACCAATGAGCGGTTTCTCGAAGTGGGCGGCTGGAAGAATAGCGCCGAGGCCTCCGAGCCCGATGTCAGCGCCACCAGCACCAACCTGTACGTCGACCGCCAGGAGATCCTGCGCCGCTTCGGCACCGACCTGGCCGACAGCAAGTTCTGGTATCACGTCGAGCTTTTCGACACAGCGCGATTGAAGGCGCTGGCCGGTACATCGACCAGCGGCCTCGACCTGACCCAGACACTGAGCAACTTCGCCAACCCGATACTGCTCTGCTACTACTTCTTCTACCCCGCGCACGAACAGTCCGTCGGCGACGACGGGTGCCCCAACGTCGAGGCCAAGGAGTTCGCTACCCACGCCGGCGACTGGCACTGCTGTGCGGTGCTATTGGACGGCGAAGGTCCGCCGTCGCCCGACACCTACGCCCCGTTGTTCTTCGGCATCACGGGATCTCGGCCGACGCCCGACACGAAGGGCGTATTTCGGCCCCACGCCTTCGATCCGGAGGGCCGCATCGCACTCAAGGTGGAGCCGTGGCGCAAAGGTTCGGCCACCACCCCGGTGCAGCCAGACGTCGTCGACGGCCACCCGCAGTTCTATGTGGCGCGTGGTTCGCACAGCATGTACGCCACCCCCGGCGACCACGAGGTGTCGCCGTACGAGGATTCGAAGGCTCCCGCCGGCTGCGGTCGATACGACAGCCCCAGCGCCGTGCCACCCGCCACTCCGGAAACGCCCGGCACCCCGGCCCAGACAGACAGCTTCACCGAGAACGGCTGGGTCATTCTGCTGGTGAAGATGCGTGCCGGATTCGTGCTCGGCCCGATCGGCGCGCTTGTCGGCCTGGTGGCGGGGATCATCGAGGGCTGGCCGAAGGCATTTCCCCCGTTCGGCGCCGAAGGCGCACCGCCCACCACCCCGCCGGGCGTGGACCCGCCGAACCCCGATGCGGCCCCGACGGCCGCGGGCCAGGGAATCACGGTGCGGCCCAAGGATTTGGCTATTCCCGGCGTCTCCGAGAATCTGTTCGACTGGGTGAGCGACCAGGGCGTGTCGTCGCCGGCGGGCCGCAATTACGACTTCGTCGTCGACCGGGCGGCCCAGGTGTGGTGGCCGTCGGACGACGGTACTAAAGGGTTCCGCGGCCGCTGGGGCCAGCGGGTCACGTCCGACCCGGTGCCCCACCGGGCCGGAGTGAAGTTCCCCGAGTTCTGGAAAATGATGCTCACGGCGCTGGAGCAGGGTTTCGGCGAAGGCACCCTGTCGCGCCCCTAGCCGAGCGCCGCGCGGATCCGGTCGCCGACCTCACGGGTCGAGTACGTCGCATCACCGCGGCTGGCCAGATGCTCACCGACGGCCTTGTCGACGCGAGCGGCCGCGGCCTCCTCGCCGACGTGGCGGAGCAGCAGGGCCACCGACATCACCGCCGCCGTCGGGTCAGCGATGCCCTGGCCGGCGATATCGGGCGCGCTGCCGTGGACGGGTTCGAACATCGACGGATTGGTCCGGGTGGCATCGATATTGCCGCTGGCGGCCAGTCCGATCCCGCCGCACACCGCGGCGGCCAGGTCGGTGATGATGTCGCCGAACAGGTTGTCGGTCACGATGACGTCGAACCGGCCCGGGTCGGTGACCATGTGGATGGTGGCGGCGTCGATGTGCTGATAGGCGACCTCGACATGAGGAAACTCCTGCCCCACCTCATCGACTACCCGCGACCACAGGCTCCCCGCGAAGGTCAGCACGTTGGTCTTGTGCACCAGGGTCAGGTGCTTGCGCCGGGCCTGCGCGCGGGCGAACGCGTCGCGCACCACCCGCTCGACACCGAACGCGGTGTTGACGCTGACCTCGGTGGCCACCTCGTGGGGTGTGCCGACGCGCAGGGCGCCGCCGTTACCGGTGTAGGGGCCTTCGGTGCCTTCACGCACCACGACGAAGTCGATATTCGTCACGCCGGACAACGGGCTGCTGACACCGGGGTACAGCCGGCCCGGCCGCAGGTTGACGTGATGGTCCAGTGCGAAGCGGAGTTTGAGCAACAGGCCGCGCTCGAGCACGCCGCTGGGCACCGAGGGATCGCCGATCGCGCCGAGCAGGATCGCGTCGTAGCCCTTGAGTTCTTCGATGGTCTCGGCGGTGAGCAATTCACCGGTCGCGTGGTAGCGGCGCGCACCGAGGTCGTATTCGGTCTTGTCCACACCGGGCAGCACCACGTCGAGCACCTGCAGCGCTTCGTCGATGACCTCCGGGCCAATCCCGTCGCCCGCGATTACCGCCAATTTCATGACAGGTCCACCACTTCCAGAGTCGTCGCACCAACCGCGTCACCGATGGCCGACCGGACGTCGTCGGCCACCTCGCGGTCCAACCGCAGCATCAGCGTCGCGGCCCGGCCGGTGGTGTCCTGACTCAGCTGAGCCGCCAGGATGTTCACGTCGGCATTGCCGAGCAGGGTGCCGATCTTGCCCAGTGCCCCGGGCTGGTCGGAGTAATGCAGAACCAGGTTCACACCTTCGGCGCGCAGATCGAAGTTGCGGCCGTTGATCTGGACGACCTTCTCGACCTGCTGCGGCCCGGACAGCGTGCCGGACACATTGGTCGTCGCGCCGTCGGGGCCGACCACTCGCACGTCGACGAGGCTGCGGTGGTTGGGGCTCTCGGTTGCGGTGCTCAGCTCGCTCGCCAGACCGCGTTCGGCGGCCAGGCTGGGCGCGTTGACGAACGTCACCTGCTGATCGGTCACCGTCGAGAAGAAGCCGCGCAGCGCCGAAAGCTTCAGCACCTCAACATCTTCGGACGCCAGCTCACCGGAGACGCGCACCGACAGGCTCGAAGCGGCCCCGGTGGACAGCACACCGGCGAGCAGACCCAGCTTGCGGGCCAGGTCCAGCCACGGTGCCACCTCTTCACTGACCGCACCGGCGCCGACGTTGACCGCGTCGGGCACGAACTCGCCGGCCAGCGCGAGCTTCACGCTGGCCGCGACGTCGGTGCCCGCCCGGTCCTGAGCCTCTTCGGTGGAGGCACCGAGGTGCGGGGTGACGACCACCTGCGGCAGCTCGAACAGCGGGCTGTCGGTGCAGGGTTCGGTGCTGAACACGTCGAGTCCGGCGCCGCGCACGTGGCCGCTGGTGATCGCGTCGGCCAACGCCTGCTCATCGATCAGGCCACCGCGGGCCGCGTTGACGATGATCACGCCGGGCTTGGTCTTGGCCAGTGCTTCCTTGCCGATCAGGCCGGCGGTCTCCGGGGTCTTGGGCAGGTGCACGGAGATGAAGTCCGCCCGGGCCAGCAGATCGTCGAGCGACAGGAGCTCGATGCCCAGCTGGGCGGCGCGGGCGGCCGACACGTAGGGGTCGTAGGCGATGACGTGGGTTCCGAAGGCGGCCAGCCGCTGGGCGACGAGCTGCCCGATGCGGCCCAGGCCGACCACGCCGACGGTCTTGCCGAAGATCTCGGTGCCCGAGAACGACGAACGCTTCCAGGTGTGCTCTCGCAGCGTGGCGTCGGCGGCGGGGATCTGCCGCGCGGCCGACAGCATCAGCGCCAGCGCATGCTCGGCGGCGCTGTGGATGTTGGACGTGGGCGCGTTGACGACGAGCACACCTGCCGTGGTGGCGGCGTCGACGTCGACGTTGTCCAGGCCGACGCCGGCGCGGGCGACGATCTTCAGTTTGGGCGCGGCGGCGATGACCTCGGCGTCCACGGTGGTGGCCGAGCGCACCAGCAGCGCGTCGGCGTCCACGACCGCGGCCAGCAGTTTCGGCCGGTCCGGGCCATCGACCCACCGAACTTCCACCTGGTCACCCAGGGCGGCGACGGTCGACTCGGCAAGCTTGTCTGCAATCAATACAACGGGCAGATTCACGCCGGTCAGCCTAGTGGTTGTTGCCCGCCGCACGATCAGCGGCCGTGGTGCGGTCTACTTACCGGGTGGACGTGACCGTCGTCGGCAGTGGTCCCAACGGGTTGGCGGCCGCCGTCATCTGCGCCCGAGCGGGTTTGAAGGTGCGCGTCGTGGAGGGCCAGCCGACGTTCGGCGGCGGCGCCCGTACCGCGACCGACCCGGAGTTCCCCGGCATCCGCCACGACGTCTGCTCCGCGGTCCACCCGCTGGCGCTGGCTTCGCCGTTCTTCGCCGAGTACAACCTCGCGGCGCGCGGGGTGCAGCTGGCGGTCCCGGAGATCTCCTACGCCAACCCACTGCCCAACAGGTCCGCCGCGATCGCCTATCACTCGCTGGAGCGCACCTGCGCCGAGCTGGACGACGGGCGCTCCTGGCGCAGGCTGTTCGGTCCGCTCGCCGACCATCCCGACGGCGTCGTGGGCTTCTTCCTCGGCGACAAGCGTTCACTGCCGCCCGATCTGCCCACCACGGTGCGCGCGGGACTTCGGGTGCTGGCCCAGGGCAGTCCGGCGTGGAGTGTGCTGCGCGGCGACGACGCCCGCGCTCTCTTCACCGGCGTTGGCGCACATGCGATTTCGACGATGCCGTCGCCGGTCAACAGCGGCGCAGGCACCATGCTCGGGACGCTGGCGCACAGCGTCGGCTGGCCGGTGCCGATCGGCGGCAGCCAGGCCATCGTCGACGCGATGCTTGCCGATCTTCAGGCGCACGGCGGCGAACTGGTCGTCGGCGAACCGGTGACCTCCCCTCCCCCCGGCGTGGCGATCTACGACACCGCACCGACCGCACTTCTCGACATCTACGGTTCAGCAGTGCCGGACAGCTACGCGAAATCGTTGCAGCGCTACCGGTATGGGCCGGGTGTGTGCAAGGTGGACTTCGTGCTCTCCGGTGAGATCCCGTGGCGCGACCAGCGGGTGGCGACCTCGCCCACCGTGCACATGGGTGGCACCCGAGCGCAGATGGCGTACGCCGAGAAGGAGATCGCCTCAGGGCGACACGCCGACTGGCCGATGACGTTGGCCGCGCTTCCGCACCTGTCCGATCCGTCGCGCATCGACTCCGCGGGGCGGCGGCCGCTGTGGACCTATGCGCATGTCCCGGCCCATTCGACCGAAGACTTGACCGAAACCATCACCGGCCTGTTCGAGAAGGCCGCGCCCGGGTTCCGGGATCTGGTGCTGTCCTCGCGGTGCGTGACCGCGGCGCAGATGTCGCAGTACAACGCCAACTACGTCGGCGGGGACATCATCGTCGGCGGCGCAACGCTGTTCGCCGCGATGGTCGGCCCCACCCTGCGCTGGAATCCGTGGACCACACCGATCCCCAAGGCGTATCTGTGCTCGTCGGCGACCCCGCCAGGAACCGGTGTGCACGGGATGTCGGGCTATTACGCCGCGCGCACCGTGCTCAAACGTGAATTCGGGCTGCCGCTACCGTCACTCGCGCCGTAGTTCTAGGACACCTGCTCGAACAGCAGCGCCAGCTGGCCCGGGGAGATCGCCACGCCGCACTGGTTACGCAGGTCCCGCAGCGGGCCTGCGATGTTCTGCAGGTCGAACAACTCACCGGGATGCCCGATGAAATACGACCGCACCGACGCCTTCGCGTCGTCGGCAGACTGACTGGCGGCGGCGGTCAGCACATCGTCGGCCCCCGGATGACCGGCCAGATATCCGCCCGCCGCGGCCAGCACTCCGCTGGATGTGGTGGCCAATCCGCTGGCACTGCAGGGCGCGGCTGCCGCAGTCGGCATTGACACGATGGCCGCGACGCCGAGGGTGACCACCATCAGCGCACCGAGCGCGCTACCTCTGGACGTTGTCATTGCCGAACTCCTTCGCTATTGCTGTGAATCTGTTGAAGCGTTGCATACGACGGAGTACCCGTCGCGCGGTGAGCTGATTCCGGATAGATACAGAAGGCCATACTGTTGTAATTTCGGGAATCAGCCCTCCCGAGTGCCTAGGACGCTTAGCATCAGCGGCCATGACCATCTCCCCTGCCGCAACCACGACCAAGTCGGCCGCTGTGCGCAGTCCGATCCCGTTGCGCGAGCGCCGTTACGACTGGTTCTTCATCGTTGTGTTCACGATGTTCATCGGGTCCTCGTTCACCGGGGACATCGTCAACATGGTGGGCCGCCCCGACCCAGATTCCGATTTCTTCCTGGCCAGGGTCGTGTACCACGTCTACGCCGGCGGCACCGACCCGCTGCTGATCGCCAACCCGCGGTTCCTCCAGGTCGGCGCCAGTGTGTCCGCGGTGGTGTTCGGGATCTTCTACGTGCTGCTCGTCTACGCCTTCATCAAGGGGCGCGAGTGGATCCGCAAGCCGTCCTTCATCTACACGGGCATGGTGGTCCAGACGACCTTCATCGTGGTGATGGTCGGATTCGCCGGTGACGCACGGCTTTTCCAGACGGTCTGCAATACGGCCTACGACTACACCTTCACCAACGTGCCGAAGGCGCTGGCCTACAACCTGCCCTACATCGTCGTGCCGATACTGCTGACCGCCCGGATGTGGCGGCCGCATCCGTTCACCCGCCCCTGAACACGGCTTCGGCGCGCTAATCGGCGCTGAGCGACGATTAGCGCGCCGAAATCCGTGGTTGCTAGGCGGTTTCGGTGATCGGCCGGTCGACCCAGCTCATCAGGTCGCGCAGCTTCTTGCCGGTGACCTCGATCGGGTGCTCGGCGTTCTCCTTGCGCAGCTTCTCCAGGCGCTTGTTGCCGCCCTCGACGTTGGCGACGAGTTCCTTGACGAAGCTGCCGTCCTGAATGTCCTTGAGGATCGCGCGCATGCGCTCCTTGGTGTCAGCGTCGATGACGCGCGGACCTGACAGGTAGCCACCGAACTCCGCGGTGTCGGACACCGAGTAGTTCATCCGGGCGATGCCACCCTCGTACATCAGGTCGACGATCAGCTTGAGCTCGTGCAGCACCTCGAAGTAGGCCAGCTCGGGGGCATAGCCCGCCTCGACCATGACCTCGAAACCGGTCTTGACGAGTTCCTCTGTGCCACCGCACAACACGGCCTGCTCACCGAACAGGTCGGTCTCGGTCTCGTCCTTGAACGTGGTCTTGATGACGCCGGCCCGGGTACCGCCGATGCCCTTGGCATACGACAGCGCCAGCGCCTGGCCCTCACCGGTCGGGTCCTGCTCGACGGCGATCAGGCAGGGCACACCCTTGCCGTCGACGAACTGGCGGCGCACCAGGTGGCCGGGGCCCTTGGGGGCCACCATGCCGATGGTGACGTTGGCCGGGGGCTTGATCAGGCCGAAGTGGATGTTCAGGCCGTGCCCGAAGAACAGCGCGTTGCCGGCCTCGAGGTTGGGCTCGATGTCGTTGCGGAAGATCTCTGCCTGCGCGGTGTCGGGCGCCAGCAGCATGATGACGTCGGCCCACTTGGCGACCTCGGCCGGTGTGTCGACCTCGAGGCCCTGCTCGGTGACCTTCTCGCGTGACTTGGAGCCCTCTTTGAGGCCGACCTTCACCTGCACACCCGAGTCGCGCAGGCTCAGCGAATGGGCGTGGCCCTGGCTGCCGTAACCGATCACGCCGACCTTGCGGCCCTGAATGATCGACAGGTCGGCGTCATCGTCGTAGAACATCTCAACTGACACGGTTGAACTTTCCTTCTGTTGGTTTCCTCGGTGGGGTCTTTACTTGTTGTTGGTCATCCCGCGCGGCCCGCGCGACAGCGCGACCACGCCGGACTGCACGATCTCACGGATGCCGTAGGGCTCGAGCACCCGCAGCAGCGCCTCGAGCTTCTCCGGCGTACCGGTGGCTTCGACGGTCAGTGACTCGGTGGACACGTCGATCACCTTGGCGCGGAACAGGTTCACCGCTTCGATCACCTGACTGCGGGTACCGGCATCGGCGCGAACCTTGATCAGCGCCAGCTCGCGCGCCACAAAGTTGTCGCCGTCCTGCTCGACGATCTTGATCACGTTGATCAGCTTGTTGAGCTGCTTGGTGATCTGTTCGAGCGGGGTCTCCTCGGCGGTGACCACGATCGTCATCCGCGACATGTTCTTCTGCTCGGTGGCGCCGACGGCCAGCGACTCGATGTTGAAGCCGCGCCGGGAGAACAGTGCCGCGACGCGCGCCAGCACGCCGGGCTTGTCTTCGACGAGCACCGAAAGGGTATGGGTGACAGTGTTGCCGGCCATCAGGCGCGACCTTCCTCGTTGTCGTCGAACAGCGGGCGGATATTGCGTGCCGCCATGATCTCGTCATTGCCGCAACCCGCGGCGACCATCGGCCACACCTGGGCGTCGGCGCCGACGATGAAGTCGATCACCACCGGTCGGTCATTGATCGCCCGGGCCTGGTTGATCACGTCGATCACGTCTTCTTCACGCTCGCAACGCAATCCGACGCATCCGTAGGCCTCGGCCAGTTTGACGAAGTCCGGGATGCGGTGGCTGTGGGTGGCCAGATCGGTTTGGCTGTACCGCTCCCCGTAGAACAGCGTCTGCCACTGGCGCACCATGCCCAGGTTGCCGTTGTTGATCAGCGCGACCTTGATCGGCACCCCTTCGACCGCGCAGGTGGCCAGCTCCTGATTGGTCATCTGGAAGCAACCGTCACCGTCGATCGCCCACACCTCGGCCTCGGGCCGGGCCATCTTGGCGCCCATGGCCGCCGGAACGGCGAAGCCCATGGTGCCCAGGCCGCCGGAATTCAGCCAGGTGCGTGGCTTTTCGTAGGAGACGAACTGCGCGGCCCACATCTGGTGCTGGCCGACGCCTGCGACGTAGATGGCATCCGGCCCGGCGATCCTGCCCAGCTGCTGGATGACGTATTCCGGGCTGAGGCTGCCGTCGTGCTGCGGGTCGTAGCTCAGCGGGTAGGTGGCCCGGATACCCGAGAGGTACTCCCACCAGTTGTCCTGGTTGGCCCTCGGTGTACCGCCGGTCTTGCGCAGGGACTCAGTCAGTTCCGTGATCGCCAGCTTGACGTCACCCACAATCGGCACGTCGGCGTTGCGGTTCTTGCCGATCTCGGCCGGGTCGATGTCGACGTGGATCACCTTGGCCTCGGGGGCAAAGGAGTCCAGCTTGCCGGTCACCCGGTCGTCGAACCGTGCGCCCAGCGCGATCAGCAGGTCGCTCTTCTGCAGGGCGGCCACCGCGGCGACGGTGCCGTGCATGCCCGGCATGCCCAGGTTCTGCGGGTGGCTGTCCGGGAAGGCGCCGCGCGCCATCAGCGTGGTGACCACCGGAATCCCGGTCAGCTCGGCGAGATCCAGCAACTCTTCGGTGGCGTCGCCACGGATCACGCCGCCACCGACGTAGAGCACCGGCTTGCGCGCCGCGGCGATCAGCCGGGCGGCCTCCCGGATCTGACGGCTGTGCGGCTTGGTATTGGGTTTGTAGCCGGGCAGGTCGATCTGCGGCGGCCAGGCGAAGGTGCACTGTCCCTGCAGGATGTCCTTGGGGATGTCGACGAGCACCGCGCCGGGACGGCCGGTGGACGCGATGTGGAACGCCTCGGCCATCACCCGGGCGATGTCGTCGCCGTTGCGCACCAGGAAATTGTGCTTGGTGATCGGCATCGTGATGCCGGAAATGTCAGCTTCCTGGAAGGCGTCGGTGCCGATCAGCGCGCGACCGACCTGCCCGGTGATGGCGACCACCGGGATGGAGTCCATCTGCGCGTCGGCCAGCGGAGTCACCAGGTTGGTGGCGCCAGGGCCCGAGGTGGCCATCATCACGCCGACCTTGCCGGTGGCGTGGGCATAACCACTGGCCGCGTGCCCGGCGCCCTGCTCGTGGCGAACCAGGACGTGGCGTAGTTTCTGCGAATCGTAGAGCGGGTCGTAGACCGGCAGCACCGCGCCGCCCGGGATCCCGAAGATCGTGTCGACGCCGAGTTCTTCCAGCGAGCGGACTACCGCCTGGGCGCCCGTGAGCTGCTGCGGGGCGACGCGCTTGGCGGTGGTCGTGCCGGTCTTGGCGGCCGTGGGTGCTGCGGCTGGGCCGTCGGCGGGCGCCGTTGGCTCGGGCGGTCGCGTAGTGGGTGCGCTCACAATGTCGTCCTTTTCGGTCCTGTTCATTTCTTCGGGCAAGAAAAAACCCCCGTCAGCTTCGGCGGCTGTACGAGGGTTGCGCGCTGGTGCGTGTGGCTATGCCCGGGTCGGGGCAAGCGCGGCACCAACGCGCTGGCCAATTACTACGAGCATTCCGCCGTTCATAACCTGCGACCGTAGCCTCCGTACAGGTCAAGCGTCAAATCTCGGCGCCCCTCGCTGGTGGTGGGAAGATGGCGCCATGTCCTCGCGTCGCGCACCTGATGCGTCCACCGCCAAGCCCGTCGTGATCCGCATGTCGCCGATGGCACATTTCGCCTCGGGGTTCCTGGCTCTCTGCCTGTTGGTGATGATCACCATGTTCCCCACGTGGGGCGCGGTATTCATGGTGCTCCCCGTCGTGGCCTCGTACGCGATCGTGCGGCTGCGCACGGTGGCCGACCGGGAGACGCTGACCGCGCGCACGCTGTTGGGCAGCCGAACGGTGAACTGGGACGAGGTCGACGGCCTGCGTTTCGAACGAACTGCATGGGCGCGAGCGCGACTGCGCGACGGCTCGGAGATGCTGCTGCCCGCGGTCACGTTCGCGTTGTTGCCGCTGCTGGCTGAGGCCAGCGGCGGACGGGTGCCCAATCCCTACGAGTAACTGGGCCTTACGAGTGACTAGGCCAGCGGGTTGTTGCCGTGCAGGAAGAACCACGCCGCGACACCGCCGCCGATACCGACCAGCAGCGCGATGAACGAGCCGATGAACGGACGACGGGCCCAGCCGCGTCCGCCGTCGAATCCGTAGCGGCCCGGGCCGACCAGGATCACCGCGGAGGCCGCCGCGATCAATACCAGCAGGTACTCGAAGCCGTCGGGCCCTAACACCGCCAGATAGCCGTCCTGGCGCTGGGCCGAGACGATCGCCAGCAGGCTGTTGACCAGATAGGCCACTCCGCCAGCGGCGGCCAGCGGCGTGAACAGTCCGAGGATCAGCAGGACACCGATCAGGATCTGGGCGCCGGCACCGACATAGGTCAGCACGCCGGCATGCTGATAGCCGGCATCGGCCAGCGCGGTCTTGAAGCCGTCCAGACCCTGGCCACCCCACCAGCCGAACGCCTTCTGCAGTCCATGGCCGACGAATATCGCGCCGACGACGAGCCGCAACACCAGCAGACCCAGGTCCTGGGTGCCCCTGCGGCCGGCTGCCTTCGCGCGTTCCTCGGCGTCGATGGGCTCGATCTCCATCGGAGTGGCCTGCGACGGCGTCGGATCGATATGCGGCTGCACGTACGGCAACGGCTCGGGATCGTGCAACAGGCCGTAGCCCGTCGACGGCGCGGAACCGGGCAGCCCCGAGCCGTAATGGGGAATCGTCGTGGTCTCGAAATCGCCACCGTAGGTGGCCGAGGGCAGATCGTCTTCCGGGTCGACTAACTGGGCCGACGCCGGTCGAGCCGAGGAGTCGTCGGGTCGCTGCCAGTGCGGATCGGGGCCTTGACTGGTCACGAAAGTCAGAGTAAGTCCAGTTCGCCGCAAATCGGGGATTTGAGCGGCGCTTCTAGCGGCCAATATCGCCTGGATTTCGCGCCGCACACGGACCGTCGTGGCGAACATCGGCGCGATATCCGTAACCTGGCGGGCATGCAGGTACGCCGGTCGGTCCGTGGGGTGCTGGCCGTGTGTTGTGTAACGACGGTCGTGGCAGGGTCTTCCGCGGGTTGCGCGAAGTTCAACAACGACATCTCGCAACCGTTCACCACCGCCCCGCAGCTGGCGCCGGGACCGAGCTCGGCACCGCCTCCCCCGCCGCCGCTGCCGCCCAAGCCGTTCCCCAAGGTCTGCCCCGCGCCCGGCGTCATGCAGGGCTGCCTGGAGAGCACCAGCGGGCTGATCATGGGCCCGGACAGCAAGACCGCCCTGGTGGCCGAGCGGACAACCGGCGCCGTCAAGGACGTGTCCGTCAGCGCCGAGCCCAAGATCCACACCGTCATCCCGGTCGACCCGAGCGGTGACGGCGGGCTGATGGACATCGTGCTGTCCCCCACCTACTCCCAGGACCGCCTGATGTACGCCTACATCAGCACGCCCACCGACAACCAGGTGATCCGGGTGGCCGACGGCGATATCCCCAAGCCGATCCTGACCGGGATCCCCAAGGGCGCCACCGGTAATTCCGGCTCACTGATCTTCACCAGCCCCACGACCCTGGTCGTGCAGACCGGCGATGCAGGCAACCCCGCGCTGGCAGCTGATCCGAAGTCGTTGGCGGGCAAGGTGATCCGCCTCGAGCAGCCCACGACGGTCCACCCGGCACCGCCGACCACCGCAATGACCGGGATGGGTCCCGCCGGCGGCATGTGCATCGACCCCACCGACAAGTCGCTCTACATCACCGACCGCAGTGCCGCAGGCGATCGCCTGCAACGCATCTCACCGGACGCGAAGACCACGACCGTGTGGACGTGGCCGGACAAGCCCGGCGTTGCGGGATGCGCGGCACTGGACGGCACGGTGCTGGTGAACCTGGTCAACGCCAAGCAAACCGTGGCGGTTCGGCTCGCGCAGGGCACCGGCGCGGTGACCGGCGAGCCCGAGGTCGTGCGCCAGGACACCCACGGCCACGCCTGGGCACTGCAAGTGGCCCCGGACGGAAACATCTGGGGCGCAACGGTCAACCGCACGGCCGGCGACGCCGAGAAGCTCGACGACGTGGTCTTCCCGCTCTTCCCGCAGGGTGGCGGCTTCCCGCGCAGCAACGCCGACAACACCTGACGTTTTACCAAACGGATCTCCGGTCAGCGGTCTTCGGCGGCCGACCTTCGCAGGTGACGGGCCCGTTGCCCACCCAGGTTTCTGGTAGCGTCTACCAAATATCGGGTCAGCCGGGGACCAGAGTTCAGCCGTTGGAGGAGTTGTGGCGCGTTCGGGCATGACGCCGAAAGCGCGCGGCGGGCATGCCTACGACGACGGTTCCAGGCGCACCGAAATCCTGCAGACCGCGGCCGCGATCATCGCCACCTCGGGCCTGCGCACCTCGTTGCAGGAAATCGCCGACGCGGCAGGCATTCTCCCGGGCAGCCTCTACCACCACTTCGACTCGAAGGAAGCGATCCTCGTCGAGCTGCTGCGGCGCTATCACGAGGATCTGGATCGCATCGCCAACGAGGCGCAGACCAGGCTGAACGATCCGGAGTTTCATCCTGCCTTCGACCAGATCGCCGAATTGTCCACGGCGATCGCGCACTGCGCGATCACCCATCGCGCCGCCTTGCAGATGTCGTTCTACGAAGGCCCCAGCTCCAATCACGAGCTGACCGCCCTGGCCGCCCGCCGCCCGACCGCATTGCTGCAGTCGATGTTGGAGACGCTTCGGGCGGCGCGGTGGAGCGGCTACCTGCGCTCCGATGTCGACCTGGCCGTGCTGGCCGAACGGATCGTGCAGACGATGCTGCAGATCGGGCTCGACGTCATCCGCGGCAACGCCGGGCCGGACAAGTCGGCGGTCCTGCTGTGCCGGATCCTGCTCGAAGGTCTGGCCACCGGCGCTCCCACCGACGAACAGCTGGATCGCTCGGCCGCGTTCCAGGCCGCCGACGCCGTCGTCCGGTCGTGGACCGACGATGCGGACGCCAAACCCGACGATAAGGCGGCCCACGTACGGGCGGTCGCCAGAACAGAATTCGGCAAGAAGGGCTACGAGGTCACGACCGTTCGTGACATCGCATCGGCCGCGGGAATGGGCACCGGCACCGTCTACCGGTTGATCGGATCGAAAGATCAACTGCTGGCGTCGATCATGCAGTCCTTCGGCGAGAAGGTCGCCATTGGATGGTCCGAAGTGCTGCAGGCGGACTCCACGATCGTCGAGAAGCTGGACGCGCTCAGCTGGATCAACACCAATGCGATGGATCGCTTCGCCGACGAGTTCCGGATTCAGCTGGCCTGGATGCGCCAGTCTCCCCCGGACACGCCCAACCCCGGCTGGTTGTTCACCAAGCGGGTTCGGCAGATGAAAAGCCTTCTCGCCGAGGGCATCGAGTCCGGCGAGATCAGCATCGACACTCCGTCGAGCGATCTGCTGGCGCGATCAGTGATCGGCGTCGGCTGGATCCCCGAGACCATCCTGCGTGAGCTGGGCACCCGTGCGTCACTGTTGTGCGTCCGCGACACGACGCTTCGCGGCGTGGTCGTGACGTGACGCCCTACTGAGGATCGAACAGCACGGGCAGCGACGTCGGTGACCGGAACACCTGTCCGCGGATGTGCGGGTCGTCGCCGTCGGGATCCATCCGCAAGTTGGGCAGCCGGTCGAGCAACAGGTTGACGGCGGTGCGCATCTCGAGACGCGCCAGATGCATACCAAGACACACGTGCACGCCGTATCCCCATCCGAGATTGCTGCGTGGCTCGCGGAACAGATCGAACGCGTCGGGGTCCGGGAAGCGCTCCTCCTGCCGGTTGGCCGCACCCAGCATCGGCATCACCGACGCACCCGCCGGGATCGGCACCCCACCCAGTTCGGTGTCGCGAGTGGCGACCCGAGTGATTGTCAGCAGCGGCGGATTCCACCGCACACCTTCCTCGATCGCCTGCGGCAGCAGCGCGCGGTCGGCCCACACCGCATCGAGCTGAGCCGGATCCGACAACAGGGCGAACAGCAGATTGCCCAGCGACCGGTAGGTGGTTTCGACGCCGGCCGGAAGCAGCAGCCGCAGGAACGAGAAGATCTCCTCGTCCTCGAGCTTCTCCCCGTCGATCTCCGCGGCGGCCAGCAGACTGATCAAGTCGTCGCGCGGCTCGGCCCGTCGGGCCGCCAGAATCGGCTTGAAGTACTCGACCAGCGCGGCCGACGCCGCCAGGCCGCGTTCGGGATTCATGATCCAGCTCAGCAGCGAGATCGACCAGCGCTGGAACTGCGGGTAGTCCTCCTCGGGCAACCCCAACAGCCCGGCGATGATGCGGCTCGGGTAGGTGAAGGTGAATTCCTTGACCAGATCGGCCTTGCCGTTCGCCGCGAAGCCGTCGATCAGCTCGTTGCCCACCCGGGCGACCAGCTCGTCCTGAAAGCGCGCAAGTGACTTCTGCGAGAACGCTTTCGAGATCAGCGCGCGCAGCCTGCCGTGGACCGGCTCGTCCATGCCGAGCATCACGCGCTCACCCAGAACCGGACCGAAGGCGGCGATGACGCCCGACGACGAGAACGTCTCGTTGTCGCGCAACATCTGCTGGGCCTCTTCGAACCGGTACACGATGAAAACAGGTAGACCGGCCTCGCCCGGCATTGCGGAACCTTCGATGCGCTGGACCTGCTCCTCTCGGCGCAACCGGGCCAGCTCCGGGAACGGATCGCGCACATTGCCGGACACCACGTCGTCGAACGAGCCGAAGTCGTCGAGGTCATCGAAGAGTTGTTCCATTAGCACTCCTTGAGATGTCAGTCAGTCTGTTGCTGCGGTGGCTGTTTGGCCGCTGAACGTTTGGCCGCCGCCGCGACGATGCGTTGCATCACCGGCTGCGGGATGACTTTCACGGCGAACACCATCGCCTTCTGTGTCACTGTCAGGGGATACGCGCCGTTGCGCATCGAGCCCTGCCTGGGGATGCCCAGGACGATCCGGGACATGTGGTGCATACCCGACGACGGCAGGAATCTGTTGGACACCAACAACATCAACGCATCCGGCCCGACCGCCCGACGGCGGAATGGGCTGCGGTCGGCCAGCGCCTTGACCAGCCCGTCGGCGAACCGCTCCGGCGACCTCGCCATTTTCATGGCGAAGCGCCCCCGGGTGTTCATCGTCTGGTGCAGCCGGGCGTATGGACCGCCGAAGTCACGGTCGTCGGTGGTGCCGGCATCGGTGATGATCTCGGTGTCGTAGGTGCCGGTGATCAACACCGTCACGCCGAGTCCGAACGGTGCGATCTCGGACGCCAACGATTCACCCCAGCGCTCCATGGCGCCCTTGCTGGCCGAGTATGGCGCCGTGGCCGGCTGCCCTCGCACCCCGGCCGAGCTGCACACCAGAACGATCCGGCCCTCCCCCGCGGCCCGCATCGACGGCAACAGCGCATTGGTCAAAGCGACGGGGCCGATCACATGGGTGGCGAACATACGTTGCCACAGGTCGGCATCGGTCTCCTCGGCCATCCCGGCCGAGGAGATGCCTGCATTGTGCACGAGCGCATACGGCGCGCCCACCCGTTCCTCAATTGACTTGGCGGCGTACGCAACTGAGTCCACGTCCATCAGGTCGAGCTGAACACCGATCAGCCGATCGTCGTCCTCGCCCGCACCCGTCGCTTCGCGGAGCAACGGGATGCCCCGGTCAGGGGTGCGCATGGCGGCCACCACCCGCCAGCCTTCGCGGTACAGCCGCACCGCCGAGGCAAACCCCAAACCGCGTGCGGCGCCGGTGATGACGACAGTGCGGAGTTCACCCATTGGCGGTCTCAGGTGCGCAGGCGCCCTGCCCCGGCGGTGGCGGCATGACCTCGGGCCGGCCGTCGGGCAGACCCTGTTGCCAGGTGGACCACCTCCCGACCGAGAACGGCCCTTGCGCACCGGCCTTCTCGTAATGGCCCTGCGGGTCGTACACCTTGGCTTCCGGGAACGGCCACGGGCACGCCACCGACGTCGCGGCGCCGGTCGCCTTGATCACCCAGAACCAGCCGCCATAGGCGAAATACGAGACGTTGATGATCGCGAACATCACCAGGAACGTGCCCAGCACCGGCTTCTTCGGGAACAGCTTCGCCTTCGCGGCGAGCTTCTCCGCCACCGACTTCCCGGTGTCATCGCGGTAGACGAGGATCGCCGCCGGGATCATCACGAACGTGACCGACAGCGACTCCCACAGGAGCGGGAACTGGAACGTGCTGCCGGCGAACAGCGTTCCCCACGGAATCGCCTGCGAGTAGATATAGAGACCGGTGCGCACCAGGCTGATCTCCAGCATGGCGTCGAAGATGAAGCCGATGACCAGTACCAGTGCACCGAGACTGATCAGCGGGTGCCGGGTGACGAACGACTCCGGGCCCCATTTCGCCTGAAGCTTGCGCAGAATCCAGATGGCCGGGAAGTACGGGCCGAAATAGAAAGTGACATAACCAAACACGATGAAGGGTTCGACGGTCGGCGACATCATGATCAGGTACCAGGACTCCGGCCAGTGCAGCAGAGCCGGGTTGTACACCGCATACGGCGACCAGTTCATGATCGGGTCCTGCCATACGATCAGCGTCGTGACCAGGACCATCATCAGCACCGGGCTGCCGGGGTTCTTGCGCCAGCCGCGGATGAAGACGACGGTGAGCCCCACGACCATGATCGCGGCGCCGATCTGCGGGACGAGCTGCCAGTGATCCCAGCCGTTCAAGAACTCGACCGGACGGGGCCGCCCTTCGATATTCGGGTTGGCCACCCGCGGGTCGACGTGGGTGCGCCCGACGGCGAGGAACAATCCGAGGAAGCCGAGCCAGGCCAGCAATGCGATCACCCGACCCCAATTCGGGCCGGTGCGTGGCGGACTCGGTGTCTCCGCGGGTGTCGGTACTGGCGCGGACTCCTGGGTGGTCATCTCAGCCGTCCTCTCCGAAACGATCGACGAGATGCGAGTTCACACCGTCGGCGTCCAGCGTGCGCGCCACAAGGTATCCCGACCCCATCCACGCGCGCCGGGTCCACTTGCCAAGGGACACGCGGGTTCCGGGTGCACCCGATGCGGCCGGCAGCATCTTGACTCGCTCCAGCGCCTCCTTGACGCCGCGCGGGCTGAGCGGATGCGAGTCGGCGAAGGCGCGCACGAGCGTGGCGGCCACATCGTGGTTCACCACTGTCACGCAATATTCGGGGCGGCTGCCGTCGTAGCGCTTGGCGTAGCGGTCCAACCAGGCCTGGCCGATCGGGTTGCCCTCGTCGTATTGGTCGACCCCGACCCAGCCCATGAAGGCGTTCCACATGATCGGGTTGACCCATGCGTTCTGGAATGCGGTGGTGGTGAACCGCGGCGGATCCCAGTCGAGTGCTTCCAGAACCGGGTTGATGAACACGATCCCGAACCCGAAGCCGAGGTGCACGATGGCCTCGGCCTTCGCCTGGTGCAGTGAGCGGACGGCCTCGTCGATGTCTTGGGCGGTCTGGGCGATGGCGGCTTCGGCCACGATGCGAATACCCTTGCGGCGGCAGGCACTTCGCAGGTTCCTCAGATAGCTTTCGCCGATCAGGCTCTGTTCGACCAGCACGCCGATCTCGGTGAGTCCCCGCTTGGCGACCAGGTCAACGATGAAAATCGGCTCGTCGGTCATCGAGCCCTGGGGGAAGGCGAACGTCCACTCGCCGAGCCAGTCGTCGGTGCCCGTCACGCTGATCGCGGGAACCTTGAAACGCTCCTCGATCGCCTCACGGACCGGGACGCAGTTGTCGGTGATGTTCGGCCCGAACACCACCAGGCAGCCCTCGTCGACGAGTTCGCCGTACGCGTCGATCACGGCCTTGACGCTGCCCTTCGGCAGGCCCTCGACTTCCTTGTAGATCATCTCAACCGGCCGGTCGATCACGCCGTCCGCCATGGCCTCTTCGAAGACCAGATCGAAGCAGCGGGTGAACGACGACAACAGTTCCTCCGGAAAGCCCGGCGGCAGCGTGAAATCCATCAGGTAACCGACCTTGATCGGCTCCGCAGTGCTTTCGTAGGACATGCAGTCTCCTGGTCAGTCGGATACGGAAAGGTAGACGTCGATCATTTCGGCGAGGCCACGTCCGACGACCGCCTCGTCGGTGAGCGGACCCGCGATGGCCGCGAGCGCCGCCTCCCGCATCGACAGGCCCTCGATGATGAGCCGGCCGGCCGCGATCAGCACCCGCGTCGAGGCCACCTCGCGAAGCCCGCCGGTCTCCAGCCTGCGCACCGCCTGCCCGAAGCGCACCAGTTCGGCGGCCACCGCGCGTTCGACGCCCGCCTCGTGAATCACGATGCCCTCTTCGATTTCCGGTGTGGGGAAGCCGAATTCGATGGCCACCATGCGCTGCCGGGTGGAATCCTTGAGATCCTTCAGCACGCTCTGGTAGCCGGGGTTGTACGACACGACGAGACCGAAGCCGGGCGCGGCCTCCAGCGTCACGCCGAGGCGCTCGATGGGCAACTGCCGGCGGTAGTCAGCGAGTGGGTGCAGCACGACCGTGGTGTCCTGGCGCGCCTCGACGACCTCGTCGAGGTAGCAGATCGCACCCTCGCGCACCGCGCGCGTCAGCGGGCCGTCGACCCACACCGTTTCGTCGCCACGCAAGAGATAGCGCCCCACCAGATCCGCGGTCGTCAGATCGTCATGGCAGGCAACCGTGATCAGCGGTCGGCCAAGATCATGGGCCATCGCCTCGACGAACCTGGTCTTGCCGCAGCCGGTCGGCCCCTTGAGCAGCAGCGAAAGCCCTTGCCGGTAGGCCGCCTTGAAGACGGTCTCCTCGTTTACAACAGGCTGGTAGTAGGGCCGCTCCCCATCAGGGAGGTAGGCAGCGCCGTTCTGGTGCTCGAGCTTATCCGCGACCACTCAATGTCCCTTCCCCGCCTCGCTGCGGTGGTTCGCAGCGTATCGCGGAACAGATGTTTGTTTCAAGCATTGGGTCATGACACACGCCGCCGGAATTCGGCTGCACGGACCGCCGACCGGAACAGCGGTCCGATAACGCCCGTGAGCTGCTCAGGGCGACCCACCATGGCGTGCGCGGTACTGCCGAACACACTGCGCAGCGAGGTGGCATCGACGTTCGCGCCGACGGTCAGACACACACAGCCTGTCCCCCGCCTGCGGGCTTCCGTCAGCGCACGCCGCGCGTCGGCGGCGCCGTATCCGCGCTCGTAACCGTGGTCGTAGGCAAGGCCATCCGAGAGCACGACAAGGAGTCGCCGCGAGGTACCGCCGCGCCCCTCGAGCACCCGGCTGCCGTGCCGGATGGCAGCGCCCAGGCGTGAATACGCCGCGGGCTGCACACTGTTGAGCCGGCGCAGAACCCGGCTGTCCAGACGCTCGTCCATCCGTTTGATCGGAATGAGATTCACCGCCGCGCGGCCCTGGGAGTTGAAGCCATACAGGGCGACACGATCGCCGAGGTCATGCAGCGCGACGACGAGGTTGGCCGCGGCGGCACGCTGCTGCTCGTGAACGGTCTTGCCGAGCGTGCCCGCCTCGGCGGACGATCCCGATACGTCGAGCAACACCAGCACCGAAAGGTCCCGGCGCCGGCGCAGGCTGTCGAGGTACACCGCTTCATCGGGCACCGAACCAGCCATGACCTCCACCCTCAGCGCCACGGCAGCGTCGATGTCGATGTCATCGCCCTGGGCCTGCCGATGCCTGCGGTGCAGGCCCATACCAAGGCGGGCCAGCGGCCGCCGAAACGCGATGGCGTCGTCGATGGCGGCCGACGCCGTGGGCTCGATCCTCGGTTCGACCTCGCGCACGGTGCACCAGTCCGGGCGGTACTTCTTCTGATCGACGTCCCACTCCGGGTAGGTCACGCCACCCGACTTGGCATCCGCACCGTCCTCGGTTGCGGCCGACGCGCTCGACGACACCGCTTTGGCCCCGCGGTTGGCCGAATTGGTGCGATGGGTGGGCGAATCCGCTCCCGGCGGCCCGCCACCGGAGCTGCCCGCACGGGTCGACGACAGCAGCTTCTTGAGCCACTTCCCGATGAAGCCGCCGCCACCGACCGGACTGGTAAACATATCGGGATCGTCATCACCCGTTGGCAATTCGCCGTCGTCGAGGTCCTCGAGTTCGCGTTTGCCCTGGCTTCGCGGGACATGGCCGATTGTGTTGCGGTCCACCGCATTCGCCGCACGCCCGATGCCCGCCAGCAGCTGTTTGGGCCGGAGGACACCGAAGTGCGCGGGTGCGTCCGCGATCGGCGCCGAACCTATCGCGATCGCCAATGACTGGGCGGCGGAGTGGCTTCGGCCGGCTACTGCGGTGTCGGCCAGGGATGCCAGGGTGCCGGGCAGGATGTCGGCGTTGGCCAGCAGTGCGCGATTCCCCTCGACGGCGAGATAGCGTGCGGCCACCTTCCGGTTTCTGGTGAGCGTCTTGACGATGTCGACCTCGAGGCTGTCCGCCGCGATCAGCGAGGCTTGGACGGCAATCGCCTCGATGATGTCGCGCTGGGCGGCCGCGGGATCGACGAAGATGCTCTGCCCGTCCGTCCACGGCGGCGCGCCGGACTCCGCAGGGGCGACGACCACGACGTGACCGGCCAGCGCCGACGCGATCACGGCCAGGCGAGCGAGTCGATCGTCGTCAGCCATCTGCCCTCTCACGTCCACCAATGGACTTGTTGACCAAATATCTGTTCCACCGTAGAGTTCGGCCGGGGAGCAGTCAACTGCCCTGTTCGCAGCACCGGGGGTCGCATCAGCACCGAAATGACAAGGGTGATGACATGATCGATTTCACCGGTCAAGCAGTGATCGTGACCGGCGCAGGCCGGGGACTCGGCCGGCTCTATGCGCTCGATGTGGCCAGGCGGGGCGCCGTCGTCGTCGTCAACGACATCGGGTCCACCATGCGCGGCGACGGAGTGGATGCCACTGTTGCCGACTCGGTGGTCGACGAGATCATCGCGGCAGGCGGGCGGGCCGTCGCCTCACATGACTCGGTCGACACCCCGGCGGGCGGCGCCGCGATCGTCGACACGGCGGTGAGTGCGTTCGGCCGCCTCGATGCCGTCGTCAGCAATGCAGGCATCTTCGGCAGCGTTGCCTTCGAGGACCTCTCGACCGACGATTGGAGCCGGATGCTGCGGGTCCACCTCGACGGTGGTTTCCACCTGGCCCAGCCCGCCTATCGGGTGATGAAAGCCAACGGCGGCGGCCGGTTCGTGTTCATCTCCTCCTCCGCCGGGGTCTTCGGGCAGCCGATGGAGGCCCATTACGCCGCGGCCAAGACGGGCCTGATCGGGTTGACGAATGTCATTGCGATCGAGGGTGAAGCGCATGGCATCCTGGCCAATGCCGTGTTGCCGACCGGCTTTTCACGGATGGTCAACGAGACGGTCGGCGACGAGAAGTTCCTCGCCGAATCCGGCTTCATACGTGCGATCCGGCCCGAACTGGTGGTGCCATTGGTTGTGTTCTTGGCAAGTAAGGCTTGCACTTTCACTCACCGCAACTATTCGGCGCGTGCGGGACGGTATGCCCGCGCGTTCGTCGGGCTCAGCCACGGCTGGCTGGCAGACGCCGACACCGAACCCGCGGCCGAGGACATCGCCGCACACCTCGATCAGATATCGGCCACCGAGAAGTTCATCGTGCCGACCTCGATCGTCGACGAAGTCCTGGAGGTCTGCGACCGCCTCGGCGTGAGCCCCATGCCCGGTGGTGCCGAGATCGAATTCCCCGAACCGCAGAAGCAGAGGAGCTGAACATGGAGATGAATGACCTGGTCCTGATCTCGGTCGACGACCATATGGTCGAACCACCGGACATGTTCGACAAGCACATTCCAGCCAAGTACAAGGACGACGTCCCGAAGCTGATCCAGCGTGCCGACGGCACGGACGCATGGGTTTTCGAGGGCCAGGAGGCCACCAACGTCGGGCTCAACGCGGTGGCGGGCCGTCCGCCCGACGAGTACGGCGCCGAGCCGACCAAGCTCAGCGAGATCCGCGAGGGCTGCTACGACATCCACGAACGCATCCGCGTACCGACGGCGACGAATCCTTCCACCTGGCCACGCTGTACGGGTCCATCTTCCCCGCGGTGTGGAACTTTCAACTGGCCCTGCGCACCCGGGGGTATGGCACCTGCATCACGACGCTGCACCTGAATCACGAGGCAGCAGTGCGGAATCTGCTCGGCATACCGGAAAGCTACGTCCAGGGCTGCCTGTTGCCGGTGGCCCGGCTGCGCGCCGGTCACGAGTTCCGCCCGGCACCGCGCAAACCGCTGGAGGACGTGGTGGCAGTGAACGGGTGGGATGGCCTGTCATGACCGACGATCTACGCGCACAGTTGCGGGAAATGAAGGACCGCAGCGATATTCACGACTGTATGCAGCGATACGCCCGGGGCATGGACCGGCAGGATCGAGCACTGTTGCGTTCGGCCTACCACGACGGCGCCATCGACGATCACGTCGGCTTCGTCGGTGACGTCGAGGATTTCATCGACTGGGCATTCGCCTACCACTCGATGCAGACGCGCTATCAGCATTTCCTGCTGAACCACTCCGCCGAGATCGACGGCGACACCGCACACGCCGAGACCTACTACTTGTTCGTCGGCACCGACAAACAGCCGGCGAACCACATGACGATCTCCGGCGGGCGGTATGTCGACCGGCTCGAACGCCGAGACGAAAGGTGGGCCATCATCGCTCGGGTCTGCGTCGTCGAATGGAACACCGAGTCGACATCGCAGCTGACCGACGGGATCATCGCGATGGTGCCGGCGATGCGACCCGCGACCCATGACCGCACCGATCCGTCCTACGATCGCCCGCTGGTGGCCGAGCGCGCCGCGCAACACTGAACTCGTTGATATGCAACCGTATCGGTTTCATAAAGGAATCGGCACGACCTTGTTTTGGCCGCGTAACCCGCTACCGTCTTGTTGACCAATCAAGATCGTCACGGACGGGGAAGCGTGTCGCCGAACATCCACCGCCCCGCGGCCGTGTCGGTCGGCAGCGCGGCCCTGATCCTGTTGAGCTGTATGTCCGGTCCGCTCGCCGGTGCAGCGCCGAGCCCGGGTGTGCCCTGCGGCAGCATCATCGAACAGTTCGCGTCCTCGCCGACGGCCGTGCCGGACATGCTCGGCAGCGCGGCCTCCGTCGTCGGCGTCGTGGTCCCCGACGCGGCCGCACCGGTTCCTGTCGCGGCTCCCGCGGCGGTGGCGGCGCCCATGGATGCGATGCCCGTTGCTGCCGCCCCGATCACCGACAGCGCCCTGGTTCCGGTCCCCCCGGCCGCGGTGCCCGTTGTCCCGGTGGCCGCGCTGCCGATGCCGGTGGTCCCCGCTCCGGTGGTGGTGCCCGCCGCGCCTGCCGCCCCGGTTCCGGTCGCTGCGCCCGTCGCGGCCCCGCTGCCTGCCGCCGCGCCTGTCCCTGCCCCGGTTGCGCTTCCCGCAGCCGCGCCCGTCGTTCCTGTCGTCCCCGCCGAGGCTCCCGCACCACTGGCCGCAGCGCCGGCTCCCGTCGCGGCACCCGTCACCGATGTCGTCCCAGTGGCCGATATCGCACCCGCCCCGCCGGTGGCCGCGCCAATCCCAGAGGTCGCACCCGCTATGGAGGCTGCCGCAACTCCCCCGGTAGCACCGGTCGAGCCCGCTCCGATGGCCGCACCCGTGGCCGCTGCCCCGGCCCCTGGTCCCGAACTGTTCTCGCTGACCTCGGAACCGGCCGCCGCGGCACCAGAAGCCGCCGCGGTGCCGATGGCCGCCCCGGTCGAAGACGCCGCGGCTGTCCTGCCGGCTCCGGTTCCGCCCGCCGCCGTCCCTGTCGTGGTGCCACCGGTCCCGATGCCACTGGCCGCTCCGGTACCGGTCGTCGCCGCTCCGGCGGCCGCGCCGGCCCCACCGATCCCGGCCGCGCTCACCACCCTGCCCGATACCGCCGCGCTGGCCCCGCCGCTGCCGGTCCAGGCGATCGTCGACGCGATACCCGGTGGACAGCTGCTCCCCGACCAGATTCCGCTGCCGCACGACCTGATCTGCGAGGGCACCGCGTGGTCGGCCAAGGCGACCACCGACGGCACCCACCGCGCCGAACACGTCGCACGCCCGCCGTTCTGGGCAGACGCGCGCTGACGACCGTTACAGCGACGTTCCGACCAGTGCGACCAGATCGGCCAGACGGTTGGAGTAGCCCCACTCGTTGTCGTACCAGGAGACGACCTTGGCCTGGTTGTCGATGACCTTGGTCAGACCCGAGTCGAACAGCGAGCTGTGCGGATCGGTCACGATGTCACTGGAGACGATCGGCGCGTCGTAGTACTTGAGGATCCCCTTCAGCGGACCCTCGGCGGCAGCCTTGAACGCCGCGTTGATCTCCTCGACGGTGCCCGGCTTCTTCAGCTCGGCAGTCAGATCGGTCACCGAACCCGTGGGAATCGGCACCCGCAGCGCATAACCGTCCAGCTTGCCCTTGAGCTCCGGCAGCACCAGACCGATCGCCTTGGCCGCACCAGTAGAGGTCGGCACGATGTTCAACGCCGCGGCGCGCGCCCGGCGAAGGTCGCTGTGCGGGCCGTCCTGCAGGTTCTGGTCCTGGGTGTAGGCGTGGATCGTGGTCATCAAGCCCTTGACGATGCCGAACTCGTCGTTGAGGACCTTCGCCAACGGGCCGAGGCAGTTCGTCGTACACGAGGCATTGGAGATGATGTTCTGGCTGCCGTCGTACTTGTCCTCGTTCACACCCAGCACGATGGTGATGTCCTCATCGGTGGCCGGCGCGGAGATGATGACCTTCTTCGCCCCCGCATCCAGATGACCCTTGGCCTTGGCGGCGTTGGTGAAGATGCCGGTCGACTCGACCACCACATCGACACCCAGGTCACCCCAGGGCAGCGCCGCCGGTTCCTTCCTGACCGCCAGTGCCTTGATCTTGTGCTCGCCGACCACGATGTGGTCACCATCGACGCTGACGTCATAAGGCAAACGGCCCAGGATCGAGTCGAACTTCAACAAGTGCGCCAGCGTCGCGGTGGACGTCAAGTCGTTCACGGCCACGATCTCGATGTCGGTGTTCTTACCCTCGACCTTCTGCGCGTCCAGGGCGCGGAAGAAATTACGCCCGATACGGCCGAAACCGTTGACACCAACCCGGATGGTCACGTTCTCTCTTTCCCGTCGACGGCTCGCATTACCGGGCACACCGTAGAGCTGGACGGGCCACCCCGTGTCCCCCAGGTAGGGGGAGGCGCAGTGGGATTGCCGATCCTGCACCCGCCACATCACCCCGACCGGCCCCCATTATGGGGTGGTCACCGAAGCCAACGATCGACAATCTGAACCCCGATCCGCGAGCACGAAGGAGCACAGTGATGATCATGCAAATGCGCGGCACCGCCGCGCTCGACTCGATACATCTGGCCACAGGTGATCGCGTGCGAGTGGCTTCTGGTGTGTTTGGTAGCCCCGGCCAGATCCGGTCAATCTCGCCCGGGCACATACTCGTTCAGTACGACCGCGGTGGCCGCGAGGTCATCGACCCCACTCGCCGCCCCGTCTGGGTCATCGGACCGGTCGCACACACCACCCACACATCGTCATGATTGAAGCACCCCCCACCCACCACGGATCGCAACGTCCGGTTGCTGCCATCGACGGAACGACGGTGTGGGTGACGCTGTCCGGCCCGGTGGGGGGACGGACCATCATCATGCTCGAGGACTCCGACCGAAACTCGACCGCCCAGGATGGCGTTCGGGAACGCTTGCAGGTTGCGATGTTCCGCACGGTGAGCGTTCCAGTACACGATGGGCTCAGCGCGAAGTCGATCATCGGCGTCCTCGACCAACTGCGAATCACGGGCGGCTTGCTCGTCGGTGACGGTGCCGGGGCAGAACTGGCATGGGACCTGGCGGCAGGCCATCGCGGGCGCTTCACTGGGCTGGTGGCGATCGATTGCGGCCACCCGGGGGTGCCCAACGCCGACGGCGTCATCCGCGAAAAAGACTGCCCTGCGGTTGAAGTCGATACCACGATTCTGGTCGGGGGCAGGTCAGCACACGCCGTTGCCCGTGCCAGCCGACGGCACGTGCACGGAGACTTTCGACTGGTCGACGTGGCGGGCCCGCGTAACTCGCGACACTTCACCGCCCAACTGGCCACCGAGATTGTCATGCGCGCGCTTTCTCGTTGAGATCGCGGGCAATTCGGTTGCAACTAGCCAAGTCCCCATCGCTGCAGAGCGTCTCGACCGCACCGATCACCGGCCACCACCATGGCCGTGCCACCGCGCCACACCGCGTCAGCCACCGCGCGCAGCGCTGAGAATGCATCGCTGCTCCCCTGGGAAGTCAGCGTTACCGCGCCCTCGGCGATCGTGGTGCACCAGCCGGGTTGCGGGCCGATCCGCACGCAGGCGGCAGGTTGACGCAGCCCGCGCAGATCCTTGGCAAGATAAGTCGGGCGCATTCCATCAGGGGCGAGAATCAGATCGGTAGGTGTACTGACACCGCTGAGCACGAGCAGACTCGGCAGGCCAGCGGCATTGGCGGCACCGATATCGGTGTCAAGCCGATCTCCCACGACAAGTGGTTCATGGAATACGCCGCGAGCCAGCGCATCTCGGAGCATTGTCGCGCCCGGTTTGCCGACCACCTCGGGTTCCGCACCGGTCGCTGCTCGTAGCGCTGCCACCATCGAACCATTCCCCGGCAGCAATCCGCGTTCGGTCGGCAGGGTCACGTCGGCGTTGGTCGCAACCCATAGTGCGCCGGCGCGAATGGACAGGGCGGCCTCCGCGAGGTCCGCCCAGCCTGTGTGAGGTGAATGACCCTGCACGACTGCAACCGGAGCGTCGCTGTGGGACCGTACCGGTTGCAGGCCGACAAGGGCAATCTCGGCGGCGAGCGAATCGGTGCCTACCACCAAAACCTTGGAATCACGCGGCAAGTGGCGGCCGAGTACACGCGCGGCACTCTGGGCGCTGGTCACGACATCGCCCGCGTCAGCCGTAAATCCCAGAGCCGTCAAATGATCTGCGACCTCGCCGGCGCTGCGGGATGCGTTGTTGGTCACGTAGAGCTTGCGGGCGCCGACGGTGGCGAGCGTCTCGAGGGCCCCCCGCGTTGGTGTTGGCCCGCGGAAGACCGTTCCGTCGAGATCGAGCAGCAGGCAATCATGCGCACCGGCCAGGGCCGAAAGGTCAGCAGTCACACCGGACCTCAGGCGTCCGGTCACGGGTAGTGGTCACCGATCAGCAGATCCTCGGAAGCTGTTCGCCCAGTTCACGTTCGATCACCCGGGTGGTGCCGAACGCGGTACGGCCGACCACCATTCCCGGGTGCTCCTCGACCGCCCGACCAATGACAACTGCCCCCGCACCCTCGGGCCGTGACCGCATCGCGGCCAGCACCGCTTCACTGTGTGCGGGGTCGACGAAGGCCACCAGCTTGCCTTCGTTGGCCACTTGTAGCGGGTCGAGTCCCAAAAAGCTGCAGGCTGATAACACGGTGTCGGGCACCGGGATACGGCTCTCGTCGAGTTCGACGCCGACGCCTGCGGTACGGGCGATTTCGACGGTCGATGCGACCAGCCCACCGCGGGTCGGGTCGCGCAGCGCATGCACAACGTTCGGGTCGGGCACGGCGGCCAGCATGGCGGCCACCAGCTGATACAGAGGTGCGCTATCGGTGGTCACCGTAGTGCCGAAGTCGATCCCCTCGCGCACGCTCATGATCGCCACGCCGTGCTCGCCGATGTTGCCCGACACGATGACATGGTCGCCTGGGCGGGCTTGCTCGGGTCCGATTCGCACTCCGTCGGGCACCACCCCGACACCGGCAGTGTTGATGAAGAGCCCATCCGCACTGCCCTTTCCGACGACCTTGGTATCGCCGGTCACGATGCTCACCCCCGCGTCGGCAGCGGCTTTGCCCATCGTCTGGGCGATGGCGCCCAGCACGTCGAGCTCCAGGCCCTCCTCGATGATGAAGCCCGCCGTCAACCCCAGCGGCTGCGCGCCGCTGCACGCGAGGTCGTTGATCGTTCCATTGACGGCCAGATCACCAATGTTGCCGCCCGGGAAGAACAACGGATTGACCACATAGGAGTCAGTGGTCAGTGCGATGCGCCCGCCGGCGACGGCCAGCACGGCGGAGTCGCGGGCCGGGCCGCCCGCCGACCCGAAGGCCGGCAGGAAGAGGTTTTCGATCAGCTCCTCGGACAGGATCCCGCCGCCGCCGTGCCCGAGCAAGATCCGCTTGGTCTCCCGCAGCGGCAACGGACACACCCAATCCGATGGATCGATGGTGACCGCCGCTAATTCCCGGGTCGCTTCGCTCCTGCCCACCGGATCAGACATGAGCAGCAGTCTCCAACCTGCGGAACTGGTAGTAGGCCGCGCAGGCACCCTCGCTGGACACCATGGTGGCTCCCAACGGAGTACGGGGCGTGCAGGTGGTGCCGAACGCCGGGCACTGGTTGGGCTTGAGCAGACCCTGCAACACCTCGCCGGCGTGGCATTCCGCCGACTCCTGCACCTGCAGGTGGCCAACGCCGAACTTGAGCTCGGCGTCGAACTCGGCATACTGAGGAGACAGTGACCACCCCGACTTGGGAATCATGCCGATGCCCCGCCACTGTCGGTCGACCACGCTGAACACGTCGGCCAGCGCCTGCTGGGCCACGGTGTTGCCGACGTCGCTGACCGCCCGCGGATAGGCGTTGCGCAACTCGGCCGTGCCCGACTCCAGCAGGTCGACCACCTGGCGCACCCCCTCGAGCAGGTCCAGCGGCTCGAATCCGGTGACCACGATGGGCACCTTGAACTGCTCGACGAGCGGCCCGTACTCCGCCGTGCCCATCACGGTGCAGACGTGACCCGCAGCCAGGAAGCCCTGCACCCGGTTCGTCGGCGAACTCAAGATCGCTGTCATAGCCGGGGGGACCAGCACGTGGGAGATCAACACCGAGAAATTGGTCAGACCCAGCCGCTGGGCGTGCAATACCGACATGGCGTTGGCGGGCGCGGTGGTCTCGAACCCGACGCCGAAGAACACCACCTGCTTGTCGGGGTTCTCGGCGGCTATCCGGGTAGCGTCCAGCGGCGAGTAGACGATGCGCACGTCCCCGCCCCGCGCCCGCACACCGAACAGGTCATGGCGGCTGCCGGGGACACGCAGCATGTCGCCGAACGAGCAGAAGATGACGTCGTCGCGCGCAGCGATCTCCAGCGCGCGGTCGATCATCTCCAGCGGGGTGACGCACACCGGGCATCCCGGCCCGTGGATAAACTCGACGGCCCCGTCGAGCAACTGGTCGATACCGTTGCGGATAATCGAATGTGTTTGTCCACCACAGACTTCCATGACCGTCCAGCTGCGAGTGGCGCGCCGGTGGATCGCGTCGACCAGGTTCTTGGCCGCCGCCGGGTCGCGGAATTCATCGAGATACTTCATGCCAGCTCCCTCCTACCCTGTCCGTCGGTGCCGCCGAGCTCCTCTTCCAGGACGCCGAGGTCTTTGAACATCTGCAGCGTCTCGTTGGCCGATTCCTCGTCAAGCCGCGTGATCGCGAAACCCGCATGGACGATTGTGTATTCGCCGATCTGCATGTCGGGCAGATATGCCAGGCATACCGTCTTCGTGGTGCCACCGAAGTCGACGGTGGACATCCGTGTCCCCGCCTCCTCCCAGATCTTGATCACCTTGCCGGGGATTCCGAGGCACATACGCCGTTCCTTTCCGATACAGCCGCCGGTTCCGCGTCGATCAACGTCGCGGCGGCGATGGCGGCCTGGCCGAGCGCCAGGCCTCCGTCGTTACATGGCACGATCCGATGGCTGAGGACCTCGAATCCCCGATCGCTTAGTGCGGCCCGAAGGCCCTGCAGGAGAATTCGATTCGAGAACACGCCGCCAGTCAACCCGATGACCGATATACCGGCCGCTCGGGCGCACTCGGCGGCGGCAGCAGCGGACGCCCGGACCACCGCCTGGTGGAAACCGGCTGCCAGGTCCGCCACGAGCATGCCGGCGCGCAGCCCCTCGACGATCCCGGCGATCACCGGTGTGGAGTCCACAACACCGTCGGTGACGGTGAAATCCAGCGGGCTCGGCTGTCCTCGTCGCGCCAGATGCTCCAGCTCCACTGCGGCCTGCCCCTCATAGGTGACGACCTGGCACACCCCGAGCAGGCTTGCCACCGCGTCGAAGAGCCGACCCATGCTGGTGGTGGGTACGCACCCCAGTCCACGCGGGATCTGCTGACGCAGAATGTGCAGTGCGGTCTCGTCGAGCGCGGCCACTGGCGGCAGGTCGCCGGCCCAGTCGACACCGGCACGATGCAGCAGATCCAGTGCGATGCGGGCGGGCTGGCGCACGGCACCATCCCCGCCGGGCAACGCGAACGGACGCAGGTGACCGACGCGGGTGAAGCGGGCGGTATCGGTGACCGCCAGGAGTTCACCGCCCCAGATGGTGCCATCGGTGCCATAGCCGGTGCCGTCGTAGGTGACCGCGATGACAGGTGTGCCCAGCCTGCGGTGCTCGGCCAGCAGCGAAACGGCATGGGCGTGGTGGTGCTGGACGGCGACGACGGATCGGCCCATGGCGTAGTTCCGCGCCCATGCGGTGGTGGCGTAACCGGGGTGCATATCGCAGGCGATCACATCGGGTGTGCGGTCGGTCATGAAGGCCAGGTGTTGCAGCGCCGCGTCGAAACAGCTCTGGGTGCGCAGGTCCGCCATGTCACCCAGATGGGAGGACATGTGGGCGTGGCCGTCCGCACCCATCAGGCAGAAGGTCGTCTTCAGGTCGCCGCCGGTCGCGAGGATGACGCGCTCCGCGAGTGGCCCGGATACCGACACCGGCAGCGGGGCATAACCGCGCGAGCGGCGCAGCGGCACCTGGGCGCCGTGGTCGTCGAGCGCGACCACCGAGTCCTCGCACGGTACGTGGATGGGCCGGTCATGGGTGAGCACCGCGTCGGCCAGGCCGTCGATCCAGCCGAGATCCTCATCGCGGAAGACGATCGGTGATCCGCCCTGATTGGCCGACGTCATCACCAGCGTCATCGAACCCCCCAGCCGGTCGAACAGCTGATGGTGCACAGGCGAGTAGGCGAGCATCACCCCCAGGTCAGCCAGCCCCGGCGCCACGTCATCGGCGACCCCGCCAGGCAGGCGCGCGACGAGCACGATCGGAGCCGACGGCGCGGTCAACGCGGCCGCTGCCGCGTCGTCGAGCATCGCGATGTCGGCGGCGGCGGCCAGGTCGGCGACCATCACCGCGAACGGCTTGGCCGGCCGGCTCTTGCGCCTGCGCAACTCGGCGACGACGGTTGGGTCGTCGGCACGACAGGCCAGATGGAAGCCGCCGATCCCCTTGACGGCGACGATCCGTCCAGCCCGCAGTGCGGCCGCCGCCGCACCGATCGGGTCGCCGGTCTCGGGCTCCCCCGCACCCGGCCACCATGCCAGTCGGGGCCCGCAGTCCGGACAAGCGACCGTCTGGGCGTGGTACCGGCGATCCAGCGGGTCGTGATACTCCGCGGCGCACGACGCGCACATCGGGAAGCCGGTCATGGTGGTGGCCGGCCGGTCATACGGCAGATCGGTGATCACCGTGTAGCGCGGCCCGCAGTTTGTGCAGGTGATGAACGGGTGGCCGTAGCGACGGTCAGCGGGATCACGCATCTCCCGCAGGCAGTCCTCGCATACCGCGATGTCCGGCGGGACCAGGGTGCGCGAGTCGTCGCCGTTGCGACTGCCGACGATCTCAAAATTGTTGTCGCCGTGGGGTTCCAATCGTTTACTGCGCAGGGTGTCAATGCGTGCCATCGGCGGCGGGCGATGCTGGATCGCCGCAATCGCCGCATCGACATCGCCGACCGGACCCTCCAACTCGCAGTGGACTGACCCGGCGTCGTTGTACACGAGACCGCCCAGCCTGAACTCGGCGGCGATCCGCGCGACCGCCGGTCGAAAGCCGACGCCCTGCACCACGCCGGTGATGTCGAGACGCACCCGCACATTCATCGGGTCGTCCTTACCTCAGCCCGCCGGACGCAGGGATAGAAAGATGCTCATGAACCTCCTGAGCAGATAACGACGACCCGTGACGGTGGGCTGTTCGCACGAGTAAGTGAACGCAACCCTAGTCCCGCCGTCCTATGACCACAATCACAATTTCGCAGCGAAAGTCTGCGTTTTTCCGTCCAGAAGGCTCTCGGCTGCAACAGCGCTGCGCTGTAGGGTGCAGGCCTGCCCGATCCCTGACAGAGGAAGACCGACCGTGCACGAATTGTCGCTGTGCCACGCGATCGCCGGGGTGGTGAAGCCCTATGCGGCCGGCCGCCGCGTCGATGTGGTTCGGGTGCAGATCGGGGCTCTTCGACAGGTGGTGCCCGAGTCACTGTCGTTCTGCTGGACCCTGGTCCGCGATCACGAGAACATGCCCGAGGCGGAGTTGGAGCTCGAGTTGGTCGCCGCCGAGGTGAACTGCCGCAGTTGCGGTCAGCATTCCGAGATCGCCTCCCGATGGTCGGTGTGCTGCCCGCAATGTGAGAGCTCTGACGTCGAGGTGGTGCGGGGCAACGAGTTCCTGGTCACCTCGCTCGACGTGGCGTAATCCGGGAAGGCGAAAGGTATTCAGGATGGGCAGGTTTCACCGTCACGACGACGGCACGGTGCACAGCCACGAGCACGACGATCATGAGCAGCAATCCCACGATCACGGTGACCACAGTGGTTACGCGACCGGCACGGAGCGCATCGAGGTGCTCGAGCACATCTTCGCCGAGAACGACACCCGAGCCGATATCAACCGGACAGCTTTCGAAAGCAACGGGATCCGGGTCCTGAACCTGATGAGCTCACCGGGCTCAGGTAAGACGACGGTGCTGGCTGCCACCCTGGACGAGCTGGCGGGCGACCTCGCCGTCGGCGTGATCGAGGGTGACATCGCCACCGACCTCGACGCCGCCAAACTCGGCGGCCGCGGCGCCCAGATCTCCCTGCTCAACACCAACAACGGGTTCGGTGGCGAATGCCACCTGGATGCCCCGATGGTCAACCGTGCACTGCAGGGTCTCGACCTTCCCGCGCTGGACCTGGTCATCATCGAGAACGTCGGGAATCTGGTGTGCCCGGCCGAGTTCGACGTCGGTGAGCATGCCAAGGCGATGGTCTATTCGGTGACCGAGGGCGAGGACAAGCCGCTGAAGTATCCGGTGATGTTCCGCTCGGTCGACGTGGTGTTGCTGAACAAGATCGACCTGGTGCCATATCTGGACGTCGACATCGAAACCTATGTGGCGCGGGTCCGTGACGTGAATCCGACCGCAACGATCCTGCCGGTGAGCGCCCGCACTGGCGAGGGCATGTCCGCCTGGTTCGATTGGCTTCGCGGCTTCGCTGCAGAGACAGAGAAGTAACCACGCACGAACTCGAAATTAACGTCCGTGCGAACTATTTCGCGGTTTGACCGCTGTGTCCGGTCTACCAGATTCGGACCGCGTCGGGCCAGCCTTTCCAGCCATCCGGCAAGCATTGACAACACCCTGGGCCCGGAGTAGACCCAGAACCAACGCCGCGCAAGAGGGCCGACGGTCGACTCCGGCGGCGCAAGGGACGGTCAGCTCCCGTCCCGGGAAGCTGCGCAGATGCCAACGGAAGCAGCAGTCAAAGCAGAACAAACCTTGATCCACGTTCTGTGGATCAACGCGGGCCTCAGTTGCGATGGTGATTCGGTGGCGTTGACTGCCGCCACCCAGCCCAGCATCGAGGAGATCGCCCTCGGCGCGCTGCCGGGCCTGCCCCAAGTTGCGGTGCACTGGCCGCTGATCGATTTCGAATGCGGTCCCGCCGGCGGCGCCGACGACTTCCTCGAATGGTTCTTCCGGGCCGATCGCGGTGAGTTGGAGCCGTTCGTCCTCGTCGTCGAAGGTTCAATCCCCAACGAACAATTGCACACCGAGGGGTATTGGTGCGGCTTCGGTAACGACCCGGCAACCGGCCAGCCGATGACCACCAGCGAGTGGCTGGACAGACTGACGCCGAAGGCCACCGCGGTGGTGGCGGTGGGCACCTGCGCCACTTATGGAGGCATCCACGCGATGGCCGGAAACCCGACCGGCGCCATGGGAGTTCCGGACTACCTGGGCTGGGATTGGAAGAGCAAGGCCGGCATTCCCATCGTCTGCGTACCGGGCTGCCCGATCCATCCGGACAACCTTTCCGAGACGCTGACCTATCTGCTCTACATGGCCACCGGGCAAGCGCCGATGATCCCGCTCGACGACGCGTTGCGACCACAATGGCTGTTCGGTAAGACCGTTCACGAGGGGTGCGATCGGGCCGGCTATTACGAGCAGGGCGATTTCGCAGAAGAATACGGATCACCCAAATGCATCGTCAAGCTCGGATGCTGGGGTCCTGTCGTGAAATGCAATGTGCCCAAACGTGGTTGGATCAACGGAGTCGGCGGCTGCCCTAACGTCGGTGGCATCTGCATCGGCTGCACCATGCCCGGCTTCCCCGACAAATTCATGCCGTTCATGGACGAGCCGCCCGGCGGCAAGTTGTCCACAACCGCCTCGGGGCTCTACGGATCGGTGATCCGCAACCTGCGCGAAATCACCGGGCGCACAGTCGACAAGGAGCCGCGCTGGCGGCACAAAGGCAAGGACCTCACCACCGGTGCCCGGCGCACCTGGTAACCACTGAATCGAAGGTAACGTTCGATGACAACGATCATTCCTGAGCCGTCGCAGATCAAGAACGAGCCGGGCGCCCTTGTCGAAATGGCCTGGGACCCCATCACCCGGATCGTCGGTAGCCTCGGCATCTACACCAAGATCGACTTCGAGAACCGCGAAGTCGTCGAGTGTCACAGCACTTCCTCGATCTTCCGCGGCTACTCGCTGTTCATGAAGGGCAAGGATCCCCGCGACGCCCATTTCATCACCAGCCGGATCTGCGGCATCTGCGGCGACAACCACGCCACCTGCTCTTGCTATTGCCAGAACATGGCCTACGGCGTCAAGCCACCGCACCTCGGCGAGTGGCTGATCAACCTCGGTGAAGCCGCGGAATACATGTTCGACCACAACATCTTTCAGGAGAATCTGGTCGGGGTCGACTATTGCGAGAAGATGGTCTCCGAGACCAATCCGAGTGTGCTGGCCAAGGCCGAGAACACCGCTGCCCCGCACGCCGACATGCACGGCTATCGCACCGTCGCCGACATCATGCGGGCACTGAACCCGTTCACCGGTGAGTTCTACCGGGAGGCGCTGCAGGTCAGCCGGTACACCCGGGAGATGTTCTGCCTCATGGAGGGCAGGCACGTGCACCCCTCGACGCTGTATCCCGGCGGCATCGGGACGACGGCCACCATCCAACTGATGACCGACTACATGACCCGGCTGATGCGCTACGTCGAGTTCATGAAGAAGGTCGTGCCGATGCACGACGATCTCTTCGACTTCTTCTACGACGCACTGCCGGGTTACGAGAAGGTCGGCCTGCGCCGCACGCTGCTGGGCTGCTGGGGCTCGTTCCAGGATCCCGCGGTCTGCAACTTCGCCTACAAGGATATGGAGGACTGGGGCCGGGCGATGTTCGTGACCCCCGGCGTGGTGGTGGATGGCAAGCTCGTCACGACCTCTCTGGTCGATATCAATCTCGGCATCCGAATCCTGTTGGGACACTCCTACTATGACGACTGGAACGACCAGGAGATGTTCGTGAAGACCGATCCACTGGGCAACCCCGTGGACCGCCGCCACCCGTGGAACCAGCACACCAATCCGCGCCCGCAGAAACGCGACTTCGACGAGAACTACAGCTGGGTGATGTCGCCCCGCTGGTTCGACGGCACCGACCATCTGGCCCTGGATACCGGCGGCGGCCCGCTGGCCCGGTTGTGGTCGACGGCGCTGGCCGGACTGGTCGACATCGGCTATGTCACGGCCACCGGCACCAGTGTGCAGATCAACTTCCCCAAGACCGCACTCAAGGGACCCGTCGAATTCGAATGGAAGATTCCGGTGCACGGCAGCAACACCATCGAACGCAACCGTGCCCGCACCTACTTCCAGGCGTACGCCGCGGCGTGCGCACTGCATTTCGCCGAGAAGGCCCTCGTCGAGATCCGGGCCGGCCGGACCAAGACATGGGAGAAGTTCGACGTTCCCAACGAGGGCATCGGGTGCGGCTTCACCGAGGCGGTGCGCGGTGTGCTGAGCCATCACATGGTGATTCGAGACGGCAAGATCGCCAACTACCACCCCTATCCCCCGACGCCGTGGAACGCCAATCCGCGCGACAGCTACGGCACACCAGGTCCGTACGAGGACGCGGTGCAGGGCCAGCCGATCTTCGAGGAGAACGACCGGGAGAACTTCAAGGGCATCGACATCATGCGCACGGTCCGTAGCTTCGACCCCTGCCTGCCCTGCGGAGTGCACATGTACCTAGGCGAGGGCAAGTCGCTGGACAAGCTGCACACTCCGACGCAGTCGCTGACCGGGGAGTGACGGGTGGACGCAGACGCGCACTGGCGATCGGCGGGTGAGCGGATACAAAACCTGCTGGACGCCAGCGCAGTCGGCGGGCCGGTCGCCGCGGCACGCGCCGAACAGCTGGTGCGTGAGGTGGTCGATCTCTACGGGGCGGCACTGACCCGGGTCGTCGAGCGTGTCGATGGTGCCGCGGCCGATCGGCTGGCGGCCGACGACCTGATCGCCAGCCTGTTGTTGGTGCACGGCCTGCATCCGCACGACGTGACACGGCGAGTGTCGCACGCGCTGGACACGGTACGGCCCTACCTGGGGTCGCACGGCGGTGATGTCCGGCTGGTTGACGTCAGCAATGGGGTTGTGCGGCTGGCCTTTTCAGGCAGCTGCAAGAGCTGTCCGTCATCGGCGGTGACGCTCGAACTGGCCGTGGAGGACGCCGTCCGGGCCGCCGCACCGGAAGTCACTGCCATCGAGGTCGTGCCCGCCGACCCGGCGGTCAGCGCAACGGTCATTCCGGTCGAATCGCTGATGTCGCGGATCCAGGACACCGGCCACCACCGGACCACCTGGCACCCCGTCCCCGAACTCGCCGAGCTGGCGCCCGGCGAGGTGGCGGGTTTCGAGGTCGACGGGACCGTCGTGCTGGCCTGCCGGAGCGGTGCGGAGGTGCTGGCCTACCTGGACCACTGCCCCGGCTGCGCCGGCTCGCTGGCGGGAGCCTGCCTGTCCGGCGACGTCCTGCGCTGCCCGCGGTGCCATGCCCGCTACGACGTCGTCCACGCCGGTGCCGGAATCGCTGATACCAGTGAACATCTCGAACCCGTTCCGGTGCTGATCCGCGACGGGGTGCCGTCGCTGGCGCTGACCGGCGAACCGATCGGAGCTCCGGCATGACCACATCGCCCATGGAGGTCCTGGCCAAGATTCGCACCGCACGACCGCAGCCTGAATCGACCGACGAACTGTGCGAGATGTGTGCCGAGCCCATCGCCGATGAGCACCAGCATGTCGTGAACATCGGTGCGCGCCAGCTGATGTGCGTGTGCCGCGGCTGCTATCTACTGTTCACCGACGCGGATGCCGCTCTGCGGTATCGCGCGGTGCCCGATCGGTACCTGTCGTTCCCGGACTTCGCCCTGGGTCGCAAGGAGTGGGAGGCACTGCAGATCCCGGTGGGTTTCGCGTTCTTGTTCCACAACTCGGGGCTGGACCGCACCGTGGCCTTCTACCCAGGGCCCGCCGGGGCCACCGAATCCGAGCTGGACATGGCGGCGTGGGCGAAAGTCACCCGCGATCCGCGGGCGGGCCTGCTCACCGACGATGTCGAAGCACTGCTGGTCCGGGTCCCCGACGACGGCGACACCGCTGTGCCCGACGTTGCCGGCCTTCCTGCTCCAGCCTGCTTCCTGGTGCCCATCGACGCGTGCTACGAATTCGTCGGCGGACTTCGTCTGCTGTGGCGGGGATTTGACGGCGGAACGCAGGCACGGGAGTTCATCGACGCCTTCTTCGCGCGCGTCGCCGAGCGCAGCGTGGTGCGACTGCCATGACGGCCGATGTGAGGTTCCAGGTGCTGGGCGTGACGCCCGAACCCTACGCGGTGACTCCGATCCTGGCGGCCGAGATCGGCATCACCACCTCCGGCGACGAACCGATCCAGGCCATCGCACTGCGCTGCCAGGTCCGCATCGAGCCGCTCCGCCGGTCCTACGCCGATGAGGAGGCAGCGGGACTGCTCGACTTGTTCGGCCCCCGCGAACGATGGGCAGCCACCCAGCGCAGCTTCCTCTGGCTACATGCTGCGGCCATGGTTCCAGGCTTCATCGGCACCACCCGGGCGACACTACCCCTGCCATGCACCTACGACGTCGAGGTGACCGGCACCAAGTACTTCCACGCCCTGCGCGACGGCACGATCCCGCTGCAATTCCTGTTCAGCGGAACAATTTTCGATGCCGGCCAGCAGGCGCTGCGCGTCCGGCAGGTCTCCTGGGAGTGTGAGGACTCCTTCGAACTGCCGGTCGCCATGTGGCGAGCCCTGGTCGCGCAGCACTACCCCGACTCCGGGTGGGTACGCCTATCCCATGACACGATCACCGAGCTGTGTTCGTTCAAGTCGGCGCGCGGCCTGCTCAGCGTCGACGACGCCGTCGGTGCATTGTTGGCGGCCGCCAGTCAGCCAACGCTGTGCACCAATGGCGCCAGCCGGGAGCAGCCATGACCGCCGGGTGGGACCGGGCCCGCACCATCGCCGATGCGGTGCTCTATGAGGGGTACCTGCTCTACCCGTACCGGGCTTCGTCGCGAAAGAACCAGTGTCGCTGGCAGTTCGGCGTTCTCGGTCCACCGGGTGCCGCGGACGCCGGTATCGGGGAAGAAAGCGCACTGGACACTCAGTTTCTGGTCGCCGACGGTGGCACACTCACGCTGACCGTGCGGTTCCTGCAGCTGCAGCATCGGCAGGCGGAACGCCCGAGCACGAACGGCTGGATTCCGGTCGACGAACTCGTGACACCGGGTGGGCGTTGGCTCAGTTGGGACGAGGCTGTCGAGTGCGAGATCAGCTTCGACGCGCTGGATCTGGCCGATCCTCGACGGTCGTGGACGCTACCAATAGCGGTCCCCGGTGGCGCCTCAGTCGAGCACGTCGATGACGGCCGGCTGGTACGCACCCGACGCGAACTGCACGGCGCGGTGACCGTCGACGTGGATCGTGACGACGGCCTGGATCGGGTCAGCCTGACGGTTGTCAACACCACGGCTCGCGCCGCCGATGCGCCCGACGCCATCGCCGGCTCGATGATCGGAAACCACGTCATCGCTGAGATCTCCGGCGGCCGATTCGTCTCCCTGCTCGAGCCGCCCCCGAACGCGACGGCAGCAGCGGCACGCTGCAGGCACAACCGCTGCTTTCCGGTCCTGGCCGGTGCGCCCGGTGAGGACGACCTCCTCCTGATCTCCCCGATCATTCTCTACGACCATCCGCAGGTGGCCGAGCAGAGCGAGGGCGGCTTCTTCGATTCGACGGAGATCGACGAGATTCTCACCTTGCGGGTGATGACAATGACCGACGAGGAGAAGGCCCAGGCCCGGGCGACCGATCCGCTGGCCGCCAGCATCATCGAACGTTGCGACGGAATGTCACCAGAGGCGATGCAGCGGCTGCACGGCGTGCTACGCGACCCCCGCGCTGGATCAACGCCCGCGGGTCTGATCCCCGAAGTGCCCGATGGCGTCGATTGGTGGGATCCGTCGGTGGACCATCAGGTCCGTCCCGAGGTCGACGCCGTCCTGATCTCCGGTGTCCGGGTGGCTCGCGGCAGCCGGGTTCGGTTGCGACCCAGCCGCCGCGCCGACGCGCAAGACATCTTCGTGGCGGGCAGGACAGCGCGGGTCACCTCCGTGCACGAAGACGTCGACGGCAACACCCATGTCGGCGTCGTCGTCGAGGACGATCCGGCGGCCGAGCTGCACGACTGGTACGGGCGCTACCTCTACTTCGCACCCGACGAGGTCGAACCGCTCGACGTGCAACCGTCTAGTCCAGAAAGGAGTTCGACATGGCAGTCGTAGGGTGGATCGCCACCAGTTTTGTGGCGGTCGTCGTGGTGGCCGGCGTGGTGATCGGGGTCCGATCAATCCCGGATGTCCAGCGCTACATGCGAATGCGGCACATGTAGCAATCTCATGCAGCCACGCATTCTGGTCGCCGGGATCGGGAACATGTTCCTTGGCGACGACGGGTTCGGATCCGAGGTGATCCGCGCCTTGGGCCAGGGCGTCGACGCCGAGCCCGACGTGCGGATGACCGACTACGGAATCCGCGGCATGCACCTGGCCTACGACCTGCTCGACCCATGGGCGGCCCTGGTGCTCGTCGATGCCCTGCCCGACCGGGGATCGCCCGGGACCGTGCACATGTTCGTCGCTGATCACGAGACCGTCGGTACCACCGCCGCATTGGATGCCCACGGAATGGATCCGGGCACCGTCTTCGCCAGCCTGCGGGCGCTGGGCGGGGCCGCGCCCCCCACCGTCGTCGTCGGATGCGAGGTCGCCGACACCGCCGACGGGATCGGATTGAGCGAGCCGGTGCGCGCGGCGGTACCGGCTGCGGTGGACGCGGTACGGACGGCGGTCGCGACGGTCCGCGAAAAGCTTGCGGCGCAGGAGGTGTGAGGCGATGTGTCTGGGCATACCCGGTCGGGTGGTGAGCCTGGTGGAAGGCTACGGTGGCCAGCTGGCGATGGTCGACGTTGCCGGCCAGCACCGCCGGGTCAACATCGGCATGCTGCCCGAGGAGACCTTCGCTGCGGGTGACTGGGTGATCATCCACATGGGTTTCGTGGTCGAGAAGACCGACGCGCAGGGCGCCGAAGCGGCGCTGGCCGGTCTTCGGCTGATGGGCAGCGGACTCGACGAGTCCCCGTGACCACACACCTGCCCGCGAGCCTGCATGGCTGGGAGTTGTTCGCGCGCTTCGCCTTCCCACCAAACGAACTGGGCTATTGCGGACCCCCCGACGCCACGGTTCTGCTGCCGGGCGGCGATCATGACGAGATCGTCGGACATGCGCAGGGTTTCGACGGCGCGTGGCCGTACCTCGACGAGATCGCCGCCGCAGCGGGTATCGACGATCCGATGGACGCCGAGGTGGTGCGCAGCTACTGGATCGGCGGCTCGCTGCTGGACACCGTCGACCCGGACATTCTCGTGACAAGACTGCGCGCGGTCTTCGCCGGTCAGCCCACCGGCCTGCTGGACCGCGTCGACGGGCACGGCCTGGCTCACCACAGCTTCCACGTGTTCGTAGTCTATCCATGGATACGGTTGCTCAGACTGGACCCGGGCACACCGCTGCGGATTCTGCAGGCCTGCCGGATCCGCTGGGGCATGGTCGATTCAGTCGACGACGAGCACGTTGTGCTGCTCTCGCGACCGCTCCGATTCGACGGAGACCGCTTGTACCTCGGCGATCGAGAACCTGAGACGGTTCGCTGGTGCCGCGACGGCGTGGCGTTGGCCCCGCCACCGTCGAGGGGCGATACCGTTGCAGCACACTGGGATTGGATCTGCGGACACCTCGATGAGGGTGAGGTCGCCGCGCTGGCGACGGCGACCGCGTCGACGCTGGAGCTGGTGACGTCGGTAACCGCTAGCTAGCCGGAACGATCCCCGCCTGCAGCCGTGTGCGCAGCACCCCGACGACCGCGGCGGTCAACTCCGCGGGATCCACCGGATGCGGTACGGCGGCGTCGGCCCGGGACCAGCGGGCCAGCCAGTCGTCGATGGGCCGACCGGTCAACACGACCACCGGTGGGCAGTCGTCGAGTTCGTCCTTGAGCTGCTTGGCAATTCCCATGCCGCCTGCGGGAGTGGCCTCGCCGTCGAGGATCGCCGCGTCGACGCCACCGGAGTCCATTCGCTGCACGACCATCGCGGGAGTGGCGACTTCGAGGAAGTCGAGTTCGGGGAGATCCGCGGCCGGACGGTGCCCCAGTGCCGCAGCGACGCGGTGCCGAGTCGCGCGGCTGTCGCTGTACACCAGCACGGTGATGGGCAGGCTCATGCCGTGATCGTAGGCTCACAATCGCCGCCGTCGCCGCATTGGCGCGTCATCCCCCCGCGAGGCCACCCGCCCGGGGGATGGGAGTCCACTCCCCTACCGGGACCATCGAATCGACCCGAGGTCATGGGCTGTTTCATGCGCCGGGATCGCCAAGGAGGAGGACAGATCATGCTCACAAACCAAACCACGCTGGTGCGGTTCCTGATCGAGGAGCGCCGCCACCATCCCGATGCCAGCGGGGAGCTCAACGCCTTGATCCTCGATGTGGCGCTGGCCTGCAAAGCGATTTCGAACCGGGTGGCTCAGGGCGAACTCGGTGGTGTGTTGGGTTCCGCCGACGTCGTCAACGTGCAGGGTGAGGTACAGCAGAAACTGGACGTGCTGGCCAACGAGTATTTTCTGCGGGCCTGCGAGTGGGGTGGGCAGGTCGCCGGGATGGTCTCCGAGGAGATCGACGAGCCTTATCCCCTGCCGACCCAGTACCCGCGCGGAAAGTACCTGCTGATCTTCGACCCGCTCGACGGATCCTCCAACATCGACGTGAATGTCTCTGTCGGCAGTATCTTTTCGATCTTGCGCGCGCCCACACCCGGGACCGATGCCACGCTGGAGGACTTTCTGCAACCAGGCACCGAACAGGTGTGCGCGGGCTACGCCATCTACGGCCCCTCCACCATGTTGGTGCTGACGGTGGGGACCGGCGTGCACGCGTTCACGCTCGACCCCGGTCTTGGCGAGTTCTTCCTGAGTCGGCAATCGATCAGGATTCCCAGCCATGCGTCGGAATTCGCGATCAACGCCTCCAATCGCCGCTTCTGGGAACCGGCTGTACAGCGCTACATCGACGAGTGCCTGGCCGGCCGGACCGGAACACGAGCCAAGGATTTCAACATGCGCTGGGTGGCGTCGCTGGTGGCCGAAACGCACCGCATCCTGACTCGGGGCGGGGTGTTCCTGTATCCACGCGACTCGAAGGACCCGTCTAAGCCGGGCCGGTTGCGCCTACTCTACGAGGCCAACCCGATCGCCTTCCTCGTCGAACAGGCGGGCGGACTGTCCAGCACCGGCCGCGGCCGACTGCTCGACGTCATACCCACCAGCCTGCATCAACGGGTTCCGCTGATCTTCGGTGCCGCCGAGGAAGTCCGGCGCATCGAGAACTATCACATCGAGAGCAACGACAAGCCAGATGGATTGCCGCTGTACGGCGATCGCGGCCTGTTCCGCGCTCCGGTGGCCTGAAAGGAGTTCTGATGTCTCGTCTGCATCCGATCATCTCGGTGACCGGCTCGTCGGGGGCGGGCACGACGTCCGTGATGCGCACGTTCGATCAAATCTTCCGGAGGGAAGGGATCAACGTGGCCTACGTCGAAGGTGACAGTTTCCATCGCTTCGACCGAGCCGAGATGAAGCTGCAACTCTCGGACGCCCACGCGCGCGGCGACCACACATTCAGCCATTTCGGGCCTGAGGCCAATCTGTTCACCGAGCTGCAGGATCTGTTCTGCTCCTATGGTGAGAGCGGGACGGGCAAGGCGCGCAAATACTTACACGACCCCACCGAGGCCCGACCGTACGACCAGGAGCCGGGGACCTTCACCCCGTGGGAGGTGCTGCCCGACGACACCGACATGCTGTTCTACGAGGGTTTGCACGGTGCGATCGTCACCGAGGACGTCGACGTCGCGCGCTACGCCGATCTGAAGATCGGCGTAGTCCCGGTGATCAACCTGGAGTGGATTCAGAAGCTGCACCGCGACAAGGTGTCACGCGGGTACACCTCCGAGGCGGTGACCGACACCATCTTGCGCCGCATGCCCGACTACGTGAACTTCATCTGCTCGCAGTTCTCCTACACCGATGTCAACTTCCAGCGCGTCCCGATGGTGGATACGTCCAATCCGTTCATCTCCCGGTCGATCCCGACCGCCGACGAGTCCATGGTGATCATCCGGTTCCGCGACCCGCACGGCATCGACTTCCCGTATCTGCTGTCGATGCTGCATGATTCGTTCATGTCGCGGGCCAACACCATAGTGTGCCCCGGCGGCAAGATGGACCTGGCGATGCAGCTGATCTTCACGCCCATGGTGCTGCGGCTGTTCGAGCGCCGTAAGGCCGAGCTGACGGTGCGCTGACTCAGCCGAGAAACGCCCCGGCGGCATCCGCAAGATCGAGTAGGGGTTGTGGCATGAATCCGAAGGTCAGGGTCGCCGCGGCGGCCGCCACGATGGTCGCCCCCGTCAGCCAACTCGGGGTGTACACCACCGCGGGCTGCGCGGGAACGTCGTCGGAGTACATCCACACCACCACCTTGGCGTAGACGAATGCGGTGACGGCGCTGGCGATCACGCCGACGAGGACCAGCAGCAACTGCCCCCCATGTGCGGCCGCGGAGAACACGGCGAACTTGCCGATGAATCCGCTGGTGAGCGGGATGCCGGCGAAGGCGAGCAGGAACAAAGCGAACACCATCGCGGTCAGCGGATGCCGCCGCCCCATCCCAACCCAGTTGGCGATCGCAGTCTCCTCCCCACCGGTGTGGTTGCGCACCAGGCTGATCACGGCGAACGCTCCCATGGTGGTCAACGCATAGGTCGCCAAGTAGAACAGGGTCGCCGAGAGACCGAGACCGTCCGCGGAGACGACACCGGTCAGGATGAAGCCGGCTTGTGCCACGGCCGAATATCCGAGCAGCCGCTTCAGATCCGTCTGTCCGACGGCCAGCACCGCCCCGGCAACCATCGTCACCATCGCTATCAGCGACAGCACGGGCCGCCAGTCGTGGTTGAGGCCGGGTAGCGCGACGTAGAAGATGCGCAGCATGGCGCCGAAGGCGGCGACCTTGGTGGCGGCGGCCATGAAGGCGGTGATGGGGGTGGGTGCGCCTTGGTAGACGTCGGGGATCCAGGAGTGGAAGGGCACGGCGCCGACCTTGAACAGCAGGCCGACGGCGACCAGGGAGGCACCGAGCAGCGCCAGCGTGGTGTTGTCGGTGCTGGTGTCGATGGCGCGGGCGATACCGGGCAGGCTGAGGGTCCCGGCGTAGCCGTAGAGTAGCGCGATGCCGTAGAGGAAGAACGCCGACGAGAAGGCGCCCAGCAGAAAGTATTTCAGAGCTGATTCCTGGGACAGCAGTCGCCGGTGGCGGGCCAGTCCACACATCAGATACAGCGGCAGCGAGAACACTTCCAGCGCAATGAACATCGTCAACAGATCGCCCGCGGCGACGAAGATGAGCATTCCGGCAACCGCGAACATGGTCAGTGGAAAGACCTCGGTCTGCATGCCACCGATCCGTAGAGCCGTCTTCTCAGCGACGCTGCCCGGCACTGTCGAGGCTTGCGGCGTGAAAGCCGATGTCGCGCCACTAGGATCGCGCTGCGCCACCAAAGACACCGACGCTAGCCCGATTACGAGGACGATCCCTTGAAGGAACGACGCCGGACCATCGGATATGACGGCTCCGGAGACGGCGGAACCGATGGTTCCCGACAACGCCGTGACGGCGACCAGCGCGGCCACCAGCCCGGTCAGACTCAGGCCCAGATGCAGCTGGTATCGGCGGCCGCGCGGTGCGAACGCTTCGATCAGCACCCCGGCGACGGCGACGCCGAGGACGATCAACATGGGCGAGAGCTGGCCGTATTCGATACTGGGCGGGGTCATGGGTGGGTCCCCTCTGCGACGGTGGGTGCCGGGTCGGATTGTTGAATCGAGCTCAACGTGTGGGCGACGGCGGGGTTGATGACATCCAGGGCGATCTTGGGATATACCCCGAGCCCGATCAGCAGCGCGATGAGCGGTGCCACCACCATAAGCTCTCGCTTGCCGAGGTCTCGGATGGTCTCGTTGCCCTCGGCGACGGGGCCGGTCATCATCCGCTGGTAGA
>NZ_VBSB01000038.1 GCF_013337765.1 Mycolicibacterium sphagni | reverse complement strand
GACTTCCTCATTGAGAGTCCTTACAGGTCGGGGGCTTACAGGTCTGGGATGGGAAGGTCGAGGTTCGGCACGATGAGGCCACCGTCGACCTCGATGATCTTGCCGGTGAGATAGCTGGCGGCGGGCGACGCGAGATAGACGGCGGCCGCGGCGATGTCGAGCGGATCGCCGAGTCGCTTCATCGGTGTCGCCTTCTCCATCGGATCGCGCAGCGCGTCGTTGGAGGCGACGATCTCCAGCGCCGACGTCAGGATCGAGCCCGGTGCGATGGCGTTCACCCGGATCTTCGGGGACAGGTCCAGCGAGGTGAGCCGGGTGTAGTGGGCGAGGGCGGCCTTGGCGGTGCTGTAGGCGGCGAATCCCCGTCCGGCCAGCCGGCCCATGGTCGAGGTGATGTTGATGATGTTGCCGCCGCCGGAGTGCTCGAGCATCAGCGGGACGGCCGCCAGTGTCAGGGCGTGCGCGGTCAGGACGTTGAACGTGAATGCGTCCTTCATGTCCTTGACGCTGGTGTTCAGCAGCGCGTTGGGCATGGTGCCGCCGACGTTGTTGACGACGATGTCCAGCTTGCCGAACGCCTCGACCGCCGTGCCGGCGAGCGCGGCCGTCGTCTCCGGGTGTGCGAGGTCGCCGACGACGATATGCGCGCGCCGTCCGACGGCCTCGATCTGCTTGGCGACCGACTCCAGCTCGGACTGGGTGCGCGAGCCGATGACGACGTCGGCACCCACTTCGGCGAAGGCGACGGCGATCGCCGCACCAAGACCACGGCCGGCGCCGGTGACTACTGCAACTTGACCGTCAAGTCTGAACTTGTCGAGGATCACGTGTCTCTCTTCCCTTGTCGGCGAACACCGTAACAAGACCGCTCCGGTTGATGACGCTCAATTCGGAACGTAACTGAAACACGTTCTATTTTGGTGCCGAGTTCGAAGATTGGGTGAAAATCACCCGAAAGTTCACGCCTTCTTCGCGGGTGTCTTCTTCGCGGCAGCCTTTTTCGCGGGCGCCTCACCGTCGGAGTCGCCTGACTCGCCGCGGCGACGTTTGACGCTGGCTTCGAGCTTGGCCAGCAGATCGGAGACGTCCTCGGTCTCGTCCAGCTCGGCCGGCTGCTCCTCGGCGGTGAACGCCTCGCCGCCTTCCAGCTTCGCCTGCACGAGTTCCAGGAGCTGCTCCTGATAGGTGTCGCGGAACTGCTCGGGGTGGAAGTCGTCGGCCATCGACTCGACGACCTGGCTGGCCATCTTCAGCTCGGCGGGTTTGATCTCCACCTCTTTGTCGAGGACCGGGAAGTCGGGGTCGCGAATCTCGTCGGGCCACAGCAGGGTGTGCACGATCATCACGTCACGCTTGGAGAAGTCCTTGACCCGAAGCGCGGCCAGCCGGGTCTTGTTGCGCAACGCGAAGTGCACGATCGCGACCCGGTCGGTGTCGGCGAGCGTTTTGGCCAGCAGCACATACGACTTCGACGACTTGCCGTCCGGCTCGAGGAAGTAGCTGCGGTCGTACATCAGCGGGTCGATCTCGCTGGCGGGAACGAACTGGACCACTTCGATCTCGTGGCTGCGTTCCTCAGGCAGAGTGGCGATGTCGTCGTCGGTGATCACCACGGTTTGGCCGTCGTCGGATTCGTAGGCCTTGGCGATATCGCGGTATTCGACCACCTCACCGCACACTTCGCAGACGCGCTTGTAGCGGATGCGGCCGTTGTCCTTGGCGTGCACCTGGTGGAACTTGAGATCGTGGTCCTCGGTGGCGCTGTACACCTTGACAGGGACGTTCACCAGACCGAATGCGATCGAGCCTTTCCAGATGGAACGCATTGGTCCAGTATGCAGGGCTGACCGCTGTTGCTGGGTCAGATAGCGGGCTGGACGCCCGGATTCAGTCCGAGGGGCAGATCGGGATTCGCGCCGGGGGCGCTGTCTTCACTGGTTTCCTGATACGGCGCGGGGCGGCAGTTGCTATTCATCGGGTCCTGGCCTGCCGAGCAGTAGGGGACACGGTCTTCTGGATCGGCGGCGGCCTGCGGGACACCGATCAACGCAGGCAGCGCCAATAGGGCGGCTACCAGCATTTTGGTCATAGTCCAGGGTAGCAGCGGGTAATACCGTTGGGTGGTGAATGACGTGTGGCCGCCGGGGGCGACGAAAGGACCGCGCGTTGCGCTGACCAACGCCGACAAAGTCCTGTACCCGGCCACCGGCACCACCAAGGCCGACATATTCGAGTACTACACGTCGATCGCCGAGGTGATGCTGCCGCATATCGCAGGCCGGCCGGTCACCAGGAAACGCTGGCCCAACGGCGTCGACGAGTCGGCATTCTTCGAAAAGCAGCTCGCCAGTTCGGCACCGGATTGGCTCGACCGGGCGACGATCGTGCACCGTTCGGGCAGCACCACGTATCCGATCATCGAGAGTTCGACGGGCCTGGCGTGGATCGCTCAGCAGGCCGCGCTGGAAGTCCATGTGCCGCAATGGCGTTTCGCTTCGACCGGAAAGCCCGGTCCGGCAACACGTTTGGTCTTCGACCTTGACCCGGGTGAGGGCGTGACCATGTCGCAGCTGGGCGAGGTCGCCAATGCCGTCCGCGAGTTGATGGACGACATCGGGCTGACGGTGTATCCGCTCACCAGTGGCAGCAAGGGGCTGCATCTGTATGCCCCGTTGGCCGAACCGGTCAGCAGTAATGGGGCGGTGGTGCTGGCCCGCCGGGTGGCCCAGCAGCTGGAGCAGAGCATGCCCAAGCTGGTGACCGCGACGATGACCAAGAGTGTGCGGGCGGGCAAGGTCTTCCTGGACTGGAGCCAGAACAACGGGTCGAAGACGACGATCGCGCCGTATTCGTTGCGCGGGCGGGATCATCCGATGGTCGCGGCGCCACGGACGTGGGAGGAGATCGGCGATCCGAAGCTGCGGCATCTCGAATACCGCGAGGTGCTCTCCCGGGTGGCCGAGCTGGGCGACCTGCTGGCCGGTATGGACGCCGATGTGCCGCGGGAAGACCGGCTGACCACCTACCGGAGCATGCGGGACTCGGCCAAGACGCCCGAACCGGTGCCAAGGGTGTCGCCCGCGGTCGGGAACAACAACACCTTCGTCATCCAGGAGCACCACGCCCGCCGGTTGCACTACGACTTCCGGCTGGAGCGCGACGGCGTGCTGGTGTCGTGGGCGGTGCCGAAGAACCTCCCGGATACCCCGGCGGTCAACCACCTTGCCGTGCACACCGAGGACCATCCGCTGGAGTACGGGACGTTCGAAGGGGACATCCCGAAGGGCGAGTACGGCGGCGGCAAGGTGATCATCTGGGACTCCGGGACGTATGAGGCGGAGAAGTTCCGGGATTCCGGCGCGGACAAGGGTGGCGAGGTGATCGTCGACCTGCATGGCCGGCGGATCTCGGGGCGGTATGCGCTGATTCAGACCAACGGCAACCAGTGGCTGGCACACCGGATGAAGGAACAGCCCACGCCGCACTTGCCCGATTACTCGCCGATGCTGGCGACCTTGGGTTCGGTCGAGAAGCTGACCGGGGCGCAGTACGGGTTCGAGGGCAAGTTCGACGGCTATCGGCTGCTGGTCGAGATTTCTGGCGGTGAGTTGCGGCTGCAATCCCGCAGCGGCCGGGACCTCACCGCCGACTATCCGCAATTGCATTCGCTCGCTGCCGATCTCGCCGACCACGACGTCATCCTCGACGGCGAGGTGGTGGCGCTGGACGCCGATGGTGTGCCGAACTTCGGCGAGATGCAGAATCGGGTGCGCGCCACCAGGATCGAGTTCTGGGCGTTCGATATCCTGCGGCTGGACGGGCGCTCGTTGTTGAAGGCGAGATACCGCGACCGGCGGAAGGTGCTGGAAACCTTCGCTGAGGGAACGGATTTGATCGTGCCGCCGCTGATCGACGGTGACGGGTCGGACGCGATTGAGTTCTCCCGCAAGAAGAAGTGGGAAGGCGTCGTCGCCAAGAAGTGGGACTCGACGTATCAGCCAGGACGACGGTCGGCGTCGTGGATCAAGGACAAGAACTGGAAGACCCAGGAAGCCGTGATCGGCGGCTGGCGCGAGGGAAATGGTGGGCGCTCCAGCGGTATTGGTGCGCTACTGCTCGGCATCCCCGACGACGGTGGCCTGCAGTTCATCGGCCGGGTGGGCACCGGATTCTCGGAGAAAGAGCTGACTCGGCTCAAGGAGATCCTCGTGCCGTTGCACACCGACGAATCACCTTTTGTCGCACCGCTTCCCAGGCTGGATGCCAAGGGCGTCACCTATGTGCGCCCGGAATTGGTGGGCGAGGTGCGTTTTGGAGAGTGGACGTCGGACGGCCGGCTGCGCCACCCGAGCTGGCGCGGCCTGCGTCCCGACAAGGAGCCATCGGACGTTGAGGTGGAACGTTAGCGCGCTGAGTGATTCGCAAGGGTGCCGACATGACGCCCAGCACGGTCAGAGTGCGGATGGTCAGGCAAGCCAACGCTAACTGAATTTCCCGCAAGAATATTTGTCGAAAATGCATATACCGGCGGGGGCATCGGTTACGTTCCTCGCGGGTGCAGTCGGAAGCTGGGTCGGCCTTGCCGATGCAGCGGCCGAGGTCACTGCTACTGCACCTGGGGGTCGTCGTGGGGGATGCCGCCGACCTTTTGATGGATTCGAACACTGCAACCGACGAGGGTTGTGGCCCAAGCAAATCGGTGGGTGCACCGACAGCGGTGGCATTTGCCGACTCATCGGGTTCAACGGGGTCGAGTTCGTCTCTATCGGCGGGGCCGTCGACATCATCGGTTCATTCGTCGGGTCGCGCATCGTCGGCTCGAAGCAGAGCGGGTCAGGCACCGGCCGGTGGGTGTGCGAGGCGGGGTACGAGGGGTGCCTCGGGCTCACTGCGCTCACCGGCCGGTCCTGACTTCCCGAGTGCGGTTGCCGGCACGGTCTTGTTCGGCAATGGCTGCAGCTGGACGGGCACATCCTGTGCGGTGACATGCACCGGCGGCAACGGCGGGATGATCGGCTACGGCGGCACCGGCTACGGCGGCGGCAATGGGGGTTAGCGTCCCGAGTCGTTGATCGGAGGCCGCGTCCGCTGGCAGAACCGCCCGGCTAGGCGGCGCCTGCATCGTCGGCTGGTGGGTCGCTGTCGTTCTGCAACATCCGTTCGGGGTGGTGGTAGTCGTTGGTGCCGCCTTGGAGCATGGGCAGTCCTGGTGGTGGGATCCATTCGGTCTGCCCGTTAGGGAGTATGCGCGTGTTCCAGCCGCCGGTTTCGACGAGTTGGTTGTCGGGTGGGCAGGCCAGGGTGAGGTCGTTGATGTCGGTGTTGCCACCGTTTTTCCAGTCTTTGGCGGCGTGGTGGACCACGCTGTGGTAGCCAGGTGCGTCACAACCCGGTCGGGTGCAGCCACGGTCCTTGGCGTGCAGGATGATTCGCTGGTCTGCTGAGGCGATGCGTTTGGTGCGCCCCAGCCACAACGCCCGCCCGTTGACCCCGTCGAACAGGGCGAGGTAGTGGTAGGCGTGGGTGGCCATCCGGATCAGGTCCGGGATCGGCAGCAGGGTGCCGCCGGCAGTCACCGCGTGGCCGGACTTTTTCTGGAGGTCTTGGATAGTGGCGGTCGCGATGACCGTGACCGGTAAGCCGTTGTGTTGACCGAACTTCGGATCACCCAACTGTCCGCGCACCAAAGATTTGAGGGCATCGTGCTGGCGCTGACCATAGCTACGCAGATCTTGCTCGACGACCTCCTCGGACGGCGCGGTTGTCGGACTTTCCGGGTTGCACATGCCGGGGGCGGCGAATTTCGCGAACCACGCATCCAATTCCGAGCGCAGCTCCGGGTCGGCGATCAACCGGCCCACGCTCATACCGTCCACCTGCTGGCCCCCGCACCACACGAATCCGCGCTTACGCGCCCGATCGTCGTCGGAGAACGTCCCGTCTGGGTTCAGATGCAGCGCCAACCGGTAGGCGACTTTCTCGAGCTGATCCGGGCGGAGATTCACCGCATGCTCAGCCAACGAGGTCTCGGCCTTCTCCACCTCGGCGGGAGGCACGTGATCGGGCAGGTCGCGGAAGAACTTCTGGATCACTCGCAGGTGCTCGCCATCGAGCTGCCCGTCGCTCCACGCCTCAGCAGTCTTGGGTAGCACCGGCGGCAGGGGTTCGCCGGTCAACGTGGTGCGCGGCGCCAACTGCTCGGCGTCCCGGATCCGCCGGCGAGCCTCGCGCGGGCTGATCCGCAACACATCGGCCAAGGCAATGACGACCGGCGGGCAACCTTCGAACTGCTCCAACTTGGCCACCCCGGCATGGGCAATCGCTGTCAGGCGACGCTGCTGGATTTCGATCAGCTCTAACGCTTCGAACCGTTCAGGCGGGTCGAGTGCGTCGAAATCGAGAGCGGCCAGAGTGTCGACCGCAGCGGTGAGCGCTTCGTGCACCGCGGTGATCGAACTCATGTTCGAATACTACGACGACCCACCCGCGTTGAATCGCCTTTTATGCGCGCGAAGCGGCTATACGTTGCCTCAGTCAAAATGCGCGCATGCGGCGTGCCTACCTGAGGGATCGGCGATGGTCTCGGTAGGCCCAAACGATGGGATTGACGTTGGCCGAGCGCAAGGCTGTTACCGAGATGACCGCGATCCGCTACGTAGTGGCCGATAAGCCAGCCAAGGGCAGGATTTTAGACGAGTTGTGCGCCAACACCGGTTGGCATCGAACCCATGCCCGTAAGGCGCTTAAGGCGGCGTTGCAGCCCAAGGTGGTGACACCGAGGCGAAGTCCGCGGCCACCCAGGTACGGTCCGAATGTCGTTGCCGCACTCACGGTGTGCTGGTTAGTGCTGGGGATGCCGGCCGGCAAGAGGCTGGCGCCGATGTTGACCGAACTCGTGGCCGTGTTGCGGCAGTTCGGTGAGCTGGTCATCGATGATGAGACCGCAGCACTGTTGGTCACGATGTCGGCGGCCACTATCGATCGTCGTCTGGCAGGTGAACGGGCTAAACGCCAGCTCAAAGGGCGTCGGGCCACCAAGCCGGGGTCACTGCTGAGAAGTCAGATCCCGGTCCGCACCTGGGCAGACTGGGACGACGCTAAGCCGGGCTTTGTTGAGATCGACTTGGTCTCCCACGATGGCGGTAACCCCATCGGGCCGTTCGCGTTCACCCTCACGGTCACCGATATCGCCACTGGTTGGACGGAGAACCGCTCAGTGTCCAGTAAGGAAGCCAAATGCGTCCTGCGTGCCTTGGAAAGCATCGCGGACACGATGCCGTTCCCGATCCTGGGGGTCGACTCTGACAACGGAGCAGAATTCATCAACGTCTATCTGTTCCTCTGGTGCAGGAACCGCAAAATCACCTTCACCCGGTCGCGACCGACAAACAAAAACGACGCCTGTCACGTCGAACAGAAAAACTGGGCAGTGGTGCGTACCATGGTCGGCTACCACCGCTACGACACGGCTCCAGAGCTGTTGCTACTCAACGAAATCTGGCGGCTGCAGTCCCAGTTGACCAACTACTTCTACCCGCAGCAGAAACTAGTATCCAAGGTCCGTGACGGCGCCAAGGTGACCAAGAAATACGACACCGCGACGACCCCATTCCGCCGCGCGATCGATCACCCAGCTATGACCGATGACCGCATAGCGTCCATGGCCCGAACCCACGCTTTGATCAACCCCGCCGCCATTCAGCGTCAGATCCAGACACTGACCGCACAGCTCCTCAAAGTCACCACTAGCAAGTCCAAACCCGCCACCAGAGCACGCATCCCCAAACGCGCACAATCACATGAGGCAACCAACCCACCCTCGCGCGCATCTTGACGTGAGGCAACACGCCACCGACAAGTTTTGGTGCCTCATGCAACAGTGAGCACCGATGGATCCGGCAACCATGGCGACCCAGGAACGCGGCGAGTTTGCCGACCTCCTTGCCGGTCTGACCGACCGGCAATGGATTCGACCTCGACCGGCTCAACGCCGTCGACGTACACAGCTTCTCGCACTGCCCGCCGGAACGCATCGTTGGCATCATGCGAGATCACGCCACGCCACGAGGCGTCGGTTCCGGATTCGGCGGTCGAGTCGCACTGGTGGAATGCATGATCCATCAACAGGACATCCGCCGCCCGCTCAACCTGCCGCGTGCGATACCGGCCGAACGCCTCTATCCGGCCCTTGAATTCGCCACGCTGGCTCCGCTGATCCGCGGCGGCTGGTACACCCGCGGAGTTCGACTGGTTGCGACTGATCTCGACTGGTCAACCGGACATGGTCCGGACGTTCGTGGACCGGGTGAAGCCGTCCTCATGGCCATGGCACGACGCCCGAGCGCATTCGCCGATCTGACCGGCCCCGGCGTCGCGATCCTCAGCCAACGCGGGCGCTCACATCGCAATCGCTGAAGCCGCGATCGCTTCCTGCAATCCCCGCGTCGCCAGCTGATCGGCCAGCTCGTTGTCGACCACACCTGAATGGCCCTTGACCCAAAACCACTCGACCTGGTGTTGCGCGCAGGCAGCCTGGAGCCGCTGCCACAGGTCGACGTTCTTCACCGGCTGCTTGGCGGCGGTCAGCCAGCCGTTGCGCTCCCAGCCGGACACCCATTTCGTGATGCCATTGCGCACATAGGTGCTGTCGGTATAGAGGTGCACCGTCACCGACCGAGTGAGAGCCTCCAACGCCATGATCGGCGCGGTGAGCTCCATCCGGTTGTTGCTCGTCTCGCCGGGCTCGCCGCCGCACATCTCGCGAACATGCTGGCGCATCCGCAGCACCGCGCCCCAGCCGCCGGGGCCCGGGTTGGGTCGGCAGCCGCCGTCGGTGTGGATGACAACGACATCCGTCATCGGCTGAGAATAGGCGGCGAGATCATCGCCGTCCGGACCGACATGCCCAGATCGCGATGCCGCAGAGTGGTGATCCGACGCCCCGGCTGGACGGCATCCTTCACCGGCAACGTCCGATCGCCGAAAAACGCCGCCGCCGCGTCGATGTCGGCGACGACGTACGTGATGCCCCACAACGACGACGGACCGTCGTTCGCCACGCCGGGTGCGCCGACGACCTCGAGAATCACCGATCCCAGCCGGAAGAAGACCTGCCGCATCGGCTGGCCGCCGAGTTCGGCGTCGCGCTGCCGGCGCGGCTGCAGCCCGACGGCGGCCAACGACTCGACGGTGCGGGCAAGGTTGGGGGACAGCAGTACGACGTGGTCGATCGACGTCACGCCGTTCGGGTGCAGAGCGGGTACCGAAGGGGCGGCATCGGACCTCGACGTCGGGATGCCGTCGACCGCCCCGTCCACCGGCAGCTCCCGCAACGTCCAGCCGACGATGCCGCTGCTTCCTCCGAGCAGTCGCACCCGAACGTCGCCGATCCGGCAGCTGTCGTCGGCGTCCACGGTGAACCCGGCAGCCCGCCACGTATCGGCCGCATCCTCGATCTGGAACTCGTCGACCGTGATGGGCATGCCTACCCCTGCAGGATCGGCTTCAGCGTCTCCAGCACGGCCGGATCCTCGATGGTCGACGGCACCGGCTCGTCCTTGCCGTGCGCAATACCGCGCATCGTCTTGCGCAGAATCTTGCCCGAGCGGGTCTTCGGCAGCGCAGGCACGACATCGACCAGTCGGAAGCACGCCACCGCACCGATCTCGTTACGCACCGCGGCCACCAACTCCTTGGCCAGGCCCTCGGCCGACGCCCCAGCCTTGAGCACCACGAACCCGCGGGGCACCTGGCCCTTGATTTCGTCGGCCACCCCGATCACCGCGCACTCGGCCACCGCCGGATGCGCTGCCAGCACCGCCTCGATCGATCCCGTCGACAACCGGTGTCCCGCAACGTTGATCACGTCGTCGATCCGGCCCATCACGAACAGATACCCGTCCTCGTCGAGGTAGCCACCGTCGCCGGTCAGATAGAAGCCGGGATGTTCACACAGATACGACGCCTCGTAGCGGGCGTCATCGCCCCATAGCGTCGGCAGGGTTCCCGGCGGCAGCGGCAGGCTGATGCAGATCGCGCCCTCCTCGCCGGGTGCGCACGGGGACCCGTCGACCTGCAAGATCTGCACGTCGTAGCCCGGCATCGGCACGGTGGGGGAGCCGGCCTTCAGCGGAAGATGTTGTACGCCCATCGGATTCGCGGCGATCGCCCACCCGGTCTCGGTCTGCCACCAGTGATCGACAACCGGGACGCCGAGCTTCGCCGACGCCCACGCGTAGGTGTCCGGGTCCAGTCGCTCGCCCGCCTGGAACAGATACTTCAGGCAGGACAGGTCGTAGCGGTCAGCATGTGAGGCTTCAGGATCCTCTTTGCGGATCGCCCGGATCGCCGTCGGTGCGGTGAACAACGCCTTCACCCCGTGCTCGGCGACGACCCGCCAGAACGCGCCGGGATCCGGTGTGCCGATGGGCTTGCCCTCGTAGAGCACGGTCGTCGCGCCGGCCAGCAGCGGCCCGTAGACGATGTAGGAGTGGCCCACCACCCAGCCGACGTCGGAGGCCGCCCAGAACACGTCGCCCGGGTCGATGTCGTAGATGTGCCGCATGCTCCACAGGAGGGCGACCGCATGGCCGCCGTTGTCGCGGACGATGCCCTTGGGCTTGCCCGTCGTCCCGGAGGTGTAGAGCACGTACAGCGGATCGGTGGCGGCCACCGGCACGGGGTCGACGGGTGTCGCCGTGGCCATCGCGTCGGCCCACGCCACGTCGCGACCGTCGACCAGATCGCAGGTGTGTCGGTCACGCTGGACGATCACGCACGCCGCCGGCTTGTGCGCGGCCAGCTCCAGCGCGTGGTCGAGCATTGGCTTGTACTCGACGACCCGGGTCGGCTCGATGCCGCAGGACGCCGAGACGATCGCCACCGGCTGCGCGTCATCGATGCGGGTGGCCAGCTCGTGAGCGGCGAAGCCGCCGAACACCACCGAGTGCACCGCGCCCAGGCGGGCGCAAGCCAGCATCGCGATCGCCGCCTCCGGGATCATCGGCATGTAGAGCACTACGCGGTCGCCCTTGCCGACACCCAATTCGCGCAGAACACCCGCGAAACGCGCTGTCTCGTCCAGCAATTCGCGATAGGTGAAACTCCGCTTGGTCCCGGTGACGGGGGAGTCGTAGATCAGCGCGAGCTGATCGCCACGCTCGTCGATATGCCGGTCCAGCGCGTTGGCGCAGGTGTTCAGCTCGGCGTCGGGGAACCAGCGGTAGAACGGCGGGTTGGTGTCATCGAGGATGCGCTGCGGCGCACGTGTCCACGACACCGCACGGGCGGCCTGCGCCCAGAACTCCGCAGGGTCGGCAACGCTGGCGTCGAACAGTTCTCGGTATCCGCCCATCCCGGCTTCCTCCCGTCATTGGGTGGTAGCACGGTAGCGCGCCGGCGTGACACAGACCTCCCGTACTCGAGGTTTGTCGACGAACGCACCGGCATCTGCGCCGAACGGCAGGTGCCGGTCAGGCCAGCGACGCCAGGTTTTCCACTGACTTCTGAACCTCACCCTCGAGCACCTTGGCGACGAGACGGCCGACCGGGCCGTTCAGCAGTCCACCCGAAATGTCCGCCTTCAGGCGGAAGCAGGTTCCCGGGTGCTCGTCGACGACCCGCATGTTGATGCCGATCCCGATGCCGCCGCGGCCATGGCCGCGCAGTTCGATCGTCTTCGGTGCGTCGTAGTTGGTGACATTCCAATGGATGGTGTTGCGGAAGCCCTTCACTTTGATCAGGGACGACACCTGGGTGCCCTCCCGAACCACCAACGGCACCGGACTGCGCCAGTCGCCGAAAATCGTCATCCATTCGTCGAAGCGATGCAGATTCGAGGCTAGTTCCCACGCTCGCTGTGGGGGCACGGCAGAGGGGACAGCCACGTCAACGGTTGCCATGGCGCCGGGAGTACCCGGCTCGGCGGCGGGCTAATCTCCCCTTCATGGCTGCTGTGGAATTCGAAGAACTCGAGGACGGGATCGCCGGTATCACGCTGAACCGGCCCCAGCTGCTGAACGCGATCGACGGAAATCTGCTCGACGGGCTGGACGCCGTGCTCGACGAGCTGAGCTCGTGGAAATACCGGGTCGCCGTCCTCACCGGAGCGGGCAGGGGCTTCAGCGCGGGCGCCGATCTCAGCGGCACCGGAAAGCCATGGGTCGAACCGGCGAGTGCCCAGTTCAAGACGATGTACGACGGCCAGATCCGGTTGGCCGACCAGCTGACCAGGCTCTACGAATTGCCCATCCCGGTGGTCGCGGCTGTCAACGGGGTGGCCGTCGGCGGCGGGCTGGCCTACGCACTGCACTGCGATATCCGGATCGCGTCGGAGTCTGCCCGCTTCGGATCGGTGTTCATCAAGGCAGGCTTCTCGTCACTGGACATGGGGACGAGCTATCTGCTGCCCAAGATCGTCGGTGCGGGCGCCGCACGGGAGATGATGCTCACCGGCCGGATCATCGACGCCGCGGAGGCCTATCGGATCGGGCTGGTGCACGAGGTCGTGCCCGCGGACAAGCTCGCCGATGCCGCGCTGGAGATGGCGCGCACCATCGCCGCCAACAACGCCTTTGGGGTCTGGCAGACCAAGACCGGGTTGAACGCAGCCCTGGACGCGCCGAGCCTGCGGCACGCCAAGGAGATCGAGAACCGCACGCAGATCCTGACCGGGTTCACCAACAACCCGAAGGAGGCGGCGATGGCTCACCGCGAGAAGCGGGCTCCGCAGTGGGATCCGCTGTGACGGTTAAACTTTCGCGATAACCCTCTCCGCGAACATCTCGAGATTGCGGATCTTGTTCTCCAGCGGCTCGGGGTCGGGCCCCGCGATGTACGGCAGCCGGAAGCCGACCATCACATCGGTGACGCCCTTGTCCTCGAGTCGTTTCACACCGTCCACGGTGAACGCGTCGAGTGAGATGACGTGTATCTGGAAGTCTCCGGTCTGGCCTTCCTCTTCGCGGTAGCGGTTGAGCTTGACCAGCAGATCGTCGAGATCGTCGGTGCCGCCGCCGTGCATCCAGCCGTCGTTGCGTGCGGCCCGGCGCAGCGCGGCGTCGGCGTGCCCGCCGATCAGGATGGGGATGGGCTCGGTCGGCGCGGGTGCCATCTTGGTCTTGGGGATGTCGTAGAACTCGCCGTGGTATTCGAAGTAGTCGCCGCTGGTGAGCCCGCGAATGATGTCGATGCACTCGTCCATTCGCTTGCCGCGCTTGGCGAATGGCACACCCATCAGCTCGTAGTCCTCCGGCCACGGGCTGGTGCCGACGCCGAGCCCGACGCGGTTGCCGATGAGTGATGCCAGGGAGCCGGCCTGCTTGGCCACCAGGGCCGGCGGACGGATCGGCAGCTTGAGGACGAAGAAGTTGAATTTGAGTTTCGTCGTAACGGCGCCCAGCGCTGCGGTCAACACGAACGTCTCGATGAACTCCTTGCCGTCCAAGAACTCTCGGTTGCCGTCCGGGGTGTACGGATACTTGGAGTCCGATTCGAACGGGTAGGCAACGCTGTCAGGAATCGTCATCCCGTCGTAGCCGGCCGCCTCGGCGGCCTGCGCGAGCGGGATGTAGAACTGCGGATTGATCATGGCCTCGGCATAGGTGAATCGCATACCCGGATGCTAAGGAGTGTTCCTGTTTGCTGGCCGACGCTGTCGCATCAGGTGGGACTGGCTCGTCAGGTGGGATTGGCGGCGATCTGGCCCCAGGTGACCTTGGCGCCGGAGTCGCCGATCCGATACACCTGCGCGATCGTGGCCACGCTTGCCACCACCACGAATACGGCCACAAGGATCGACAGGACCGAGGACAACGGTCTTCCGCGACTGGCACGAACGTTCACCACCGCCAGCAGTACTGCCGCGACGAGCAACGCCAGTGCGAAATAGAGCATGGTGTCGCCGAGCTCGGTATGCGTGTGGAGCAACGGCGACCGCCCCACCTGATGCTCGAGCCACTCGCCGGCCTCGGTGGTCAATGGCGTCAGTACCGTGGTGACCAACGCCAGCACCAGCACCAGCCACACCAGGCGCTGCCGGGCGGCGGGCCACACCGCGCACAGGATCGCCAACGCCGCCGTCAACGGACCGAGCACCACGATGAAGTGAACCAACAGGACATGGGCGGGAAGTCCGTTGAATGTCGACACCTGGTACTCCTGCCGATGGATGGGCTACGCCTCAGCTGCGAATATACATACCCCGACGTAGTTGCCTAAGCCCGTCGCGAGCCGCCACACACCTGAGATCATGGCTGGCATGAACGATCCAGCGTCGAACAAAGCTGGTCCCGCTGGAGGATTCGTGCGCTGGGCGCTTCTCGCGGTGACGCTTACGGCGTTGCTCGCAGGCGGTGTCGCCTGGGTGCTCGGCGCGCGCTCGGTCGCCGACGCCTGCTGGATCGCCGGCACTGTCGCCGCAATCGTTCCGGCCTTGTGGTGGGTGATCTCGTCGATCCGGGCCGGCCGCGTGGGTGTGGACGTCCTTGCCGTGCTGTCGCTAGGGGGCGCTCTCGCGGTGCGGGAGTACCTGGCAGGCGCACTGATCGGCGTCATGCTCGCTACCGGACAGGCTCTCGACGCGGCGGCCGAACGACGAGCCACCAAGGATCTGCGGGCACTGCTCGACCGGGTGCCCCGCACCGCGCGCAGGCGCACACCCGACGGGGTCGAGGTGGTCGGTGTGGACGACATCGTCGTCGACGATGTCGTGATGGTGGGTCCCGGTGAGGTGTTGCCGGTCGACGGAGTGGTGCTCTCGGACTACGCCGTACTCGACGACTCTGCGCTGACCGGCGAATCAGTGCCGGTCCGGTGCGGTCGGGGCGAGCCGGTGCGCAGCGGCAGCGTGAACGCGGGCAGCGGCCTCGAACTGGCGGCATCGGCCAGCGCGGCCGACAGCACTTACGCCGGGATCGTCCGCCTGGCGCGTCAGGCGGCGGCCGAGACGGCGCCGGTGGTGCGCATCGCCGACCGCGTCGCCGTCTGGTTCCTGCCCGTGGCGCTGACCGTGGCCGGCCTGGCCTGGCTCGTCAGCGGTTCAGCCGATCGCGCGGTTGCGGTCCTGGTGGTGGCCACACCCTGCCCGCTGCTGCTGGCGGCGCCCGTTGCGATCGTGTCCGGACTGTCCCGCACGTCGCGTATCGGAGTGCTGGTGCGTGGCGGTGGTGCGCTCGAAACCTTGGGCCGGGCAAGCACATTGGTCCTGGACAAGACCGGAACGTTGACAACGGGGCGGCCCCGCGGAACCGATATCGTCGTCGGCCCAGGCTGGACGGTCGACGAGGTGCTGGGATTGGCCGCGTCGGCCGACCAACTCTCACCGCACGTCCTGGCCAACGCAATCGTCCGGGAGGCACGGTTGCGTGGCGTGCCGCTGAGCGTACCCAGCTCCGTCACCGAGGAGGCCGGCATCGGGGTGTCGGCACGGGTAGACGAAAAGTGGGTCACCGTCGGAAATCTCAGCATCGATGGAGAGGAGCCGGAGTGGGCGGCGGCCGTTCTGTCGCGGGCATCGTTCGACGGCGCGGTGGTGGCATGGGTGCGTGTCGACGACGGCCTGGCCGGCGCGATTCTGCTGACCGACCCGCTGCGGCCCGACGCGCCGCGCACTTTGCGCCGCCTGCGGCTAGCCGGTATGACCCGGGTGGTGATGCTCACCGGCGACCGGCCCGCGCCGGCGCTGCAGATCGGTACCGTGCTGGGTCTCGACGAGGTTGCCGCGCAGCAGACCCCGGCCGACAAGGTCGCCCGGGTCCGCGCCGAGAGTGAACGCGCGGTCACGGCCATGGTCGGCGACGGGGTCAACGACGCGCCGGCGCTGGCGGCCGCCGATGTCGGCATCGCGATGGGGGCCCGTGGCGCGACGGCCAGTTCGGAGGCCGCCGACATCGTGCTCACCTCCGACCGGCTCGACCGGCTCGCCGACGCCAAGGTGATCGCACGACGATCGCGACGCATCGCGGTGCAGAGCGCCGCGGTGGGAATGAGCCTGTCATTGGTCGCCATGGGGTTCGCGGCCGTTGGCTGGCTGCCGCCTGCCTGGGGCGCGCTGCTGCAGGAAGGAATCGATCTTGCGGTGATACTCAATGCCCTTCGGGCATTGCGTGGAGACCACACCGGACCGCCGCCGCTGAGCCGCGACGCCGAAGATCTGGTGCGGCGATTCTCCGCCGAGCACGACCAGATGCGCGACGATCTGTCCCTCCTGCGTGACACCGCCCAGCAGGTCGCCGCCGGGCAGTCGGCGGGGGCCTTGGTGTCGCTTCGCGCCGCCGACGCCTTCCTGCAGGACACCCTGCTCCCGCATGAGGACGCCGAGGACAGCGCACTGTATCCGGCGCTGGCCCGCCCGTTGGGCAGTGTCGAGGCCACCGCGACGATGAGCCGCATGCACGCCGAGATTCACCGTCTCGCACAACGGCTGCACAGCCACCGCGAGCTGGCCGACGAGGCCGGTGCGGTGCAGCCCGAGCAGAGCGACGACCTGCTGGCCTGTCTCTACGGCTTGTACGCGTTGCTCCGGCTGCACTTTGTGCAGGAAGAGGAGAACTTCTTCGTTCTCGCACCTGCGTTCTTGTCTGCGGCAGACAAGTCATGACGGGCTGGCTGACCCGCAATGTCCGCGTTCTCTCGGCGGTGTCGTTCCTCCAGGACGTTGCCAGCGAATTGCTGTACCCGCTGTTGCCGATCTACCTCACCGCCGTGTTGGGGGCGCCGCCCGCGGTGGTGGGTGCCATCGAAGGCGCCGCGGAGGGGGCGGCATCGCTGACCAAGGTCGCGGTCGGTCCACTGGGCGACCGATTCGCCAAACGCCCTTTGATTGCAACGGGATACGGGATGGCCGCGCTGGGCAAGGTCATCGTCGCCGTTGCCGCGGCCTGGCCGGGTGTGCTCGCGGGGCGGGTGGTCGACCGGCTCGGTAAGGGCATCCGGGGTGCACCGCGGGACGCACTGCTTGTCGACGGTATCGACAACTCATTGCGCGGCAAGGTGTTCGGCTTCCATCGCGCGATGGACACCCTCGGCGCGGTGGTCGGTCCACTACTCGGACTTGCCGGCTATGAGCTGCTCGATCACCAGATACCTCCGCTGCTGTACATCGCGATCGTCCCCGCAGTGCTGTCCGTGTTTCTCGTCGTGCTGGTGCGTGAGCCACGGCGGACCGGGCCGCGGGCTCCGGCGGGGCAGGAGCGCAGCGACTCGGGGGGTGACACAGCACGTCAGCCGATCTTTCGCGGTCTGCGGCAACTGCCGCGGCGATACTGGCGAGCGACCACGTTGCTGGTCGCCTTCGGTGTCGTCAACTTTCCTGACGCGTTACTGCTGTTGCGGCTCAACGAGATCGGCTTCGGCGTCGTCGAGGTGATCCTCGCCTATGTCGGTTACAACCTGGTGTACGCGCTGGCCAGCTTCCCGGCCGGCGTACTGGCCGACAAGGTGCCCCGCTCAGCGGTTTTCGGCGTCGGGCTGGTTTTCTTCGCCGTCGGCTACATCGGCCTCGGATCGACCACCGATCCGGTGACGGCGTGGGTGTTGATCGCGGCGTACGGGATGTTCACCGCCTGCACCGACGGTGTCGGCAAGGCATGGATCTCCACGCTCGCCGGCGCCGACCAGCAGGCAAGTGCGCAGGGAGTGTTCCAGGGCGCCAGTGGTTTCGCGGTGTTGGCCGCGGGCGTGTGGGCTGGACTGCTGTGGGGCGGTGATGGCCGGCTCCCGCTGCTGATCTCCGGAGTGGTCGGAGCCTGCTTCGCGGTGGCGCTCCTGGTGCCGGTGGCCTTCCGGCGCTTTCGTTAGGCTCTCGAGGGTGCGCACCATCCACGTCATCGGCATCGGAGCCGGCGACCCCGACTACGTGACATCGCAGGCGATCCGTGCGCTCAACGACACCGACGTGTTCTTCGCGATGGACAAGGGCGAGGCCAAGAGCGACCTCGTCGCGTTGCGCCGGGAGATCTGCCAGCGGTTCATCACCGACCCGCGCTACCGCTTCGTCGAACTGCCGGATCCGAAGCGCGCGGCCGATGGCGAGTACACCCAGGCCGTCGCCGACTGGCACCTGGCTCGCGCCCGGTTGTGGGCCACGGCCATCGGGACCGAGCTCGGACCCGACGGCGTCGGGGCCTTCCTGGCCTGGGGTGATCCGTCGCTGTACGACAGCACGCTGCGGATCCTCGATGAGGTCGCCCGCCACGTCGACTTCGAATACGACGTCATCCCCGGGATCACCGCGGTGCAGGCCCTGACCGCCCGCCACCGCATCCCGCTCAACGACGTCGGCGAACCCGTGCTGATCACCACCGGGCGGCGGCTGCGCACCACCGGTCTGACCGGGTCGGCGGTGGTGATGCTCGACGGCGACTGTTCGTTTCTGAGTTGCCCACCGCAGACCCGGATTTGGTGGGGGGCCTACCTCGGGACCCCCGAGGAGTTACTGATGGCGGGCACCGTAGGCGAGATCGGTGCGGACGTCGCGGCACTGCGGGCGCAGGCCCGTGAGCGACACGGCTGGATCATGGACATCTATCTGCTGCGCACCTAGTTCTGCGAAGATCACCCCATGGGACCGTTTCTGCTTCGCGCCGCAGTCACCGGACTGGCGCTGTGGGTCGTCACACTGATCGTGCCCGGCATCTATTTCGTCGGCGGCGACACGGCACTACAGCGGATCGGCATCGTTCTGGTGGTCGCGGTGATCTTCGGCCTGGTGAACGCGATCGTCAAACCGCTCGTGCAGCTCTTGTCGATACCGCTGTACATTCTGACGCTCGGTCTGATTCACGTCGTCATCAACGCGCTGATGTTGTGGATCACCGCGTGGATCACCGAGCACACCACCCACTGGGGCTTGCAGATCGACCAGTTCTGGTGGACCGCCATCTGGGCCGCGATCGTGCTGTCGCTCGTCAGCTGGTTGTTCTCGTTGCCGTTCAAAGACGCCGACCGCCACTGACGCAGCTAGCCTGGATCCATGCCTGAACTGCCGGAAGTGGAGGCGCTGGCCGACCACCTGCGCCGGCATGCCGTCGGCAAAACGATCGGGCGCATCGACGTCGCGGCGTTGTCGGTGCTGAAGACGTTCGACCCGCCGCCGACGGCCCTGCACGGGCGGACGGTCACGGGCGCCAGCCGTTGGGCCAAGTATCTCGGAACGCAGGCCGGTGACCTGTGGCTGATCACCCATCTGTCGCGGGCCGGCTGGCTGAAGTGGAGTGACAAGCTCGCCCCCGCGCCCCTCAAGCCGGGCAAGGGTCCGATCGCGCTGCGGGTGCACCTCGAGGGCAGCGAGGGATTCGACTTGACCGAGGCCGGCACCCAGAAGCGGCTGGCGGTGTGGATCGTCGACGACCCCGCCAAGGTCCCCGGCATTGCCACATTGGGTCCCGACGCGCTGGAGATCGGCCCCGAGCAGCTGGCCGAGATCCTCAAACCCCATGGCGGCCGGATCAAGACGGTGATCACCGACCAGAAAGTGATCGCCGGGATCGGCAACGCGTACAGCGACGAGATCCTGCATGTCGCGAAGCTGTCGCCGTTCGCGACGGCCAACAAGCTCACCGCCGCGCAGCTGGGTGCGCTGCACGACGCGATGATCTCGGTGCTCACCGATGCTGTGCAACGCTCGGTCGGCCAAGGGGCGGCAACCCTGAAGGGGGAGAAGCGATCTGGGCTGCGGGTGCACGCCCGCACCGGGTTGCCGTGCCCGGTGTGCGGGGACACCGTGCGTGAGGTGTCCTTCGCCGACAAGTCGTTTCAGTACTGCCCGACCTGCCAGACCGGGGGCAAGGTACTGGCCGACCGGCGGATGTCCAAGCTGCTCAAGTGATCGTTAGGCTGAGTCGGTGACTCGGCAGAAGATCCTCATCACCGGTGCGAGCTCCGGACTGGGCGCTGGTATGGCCCGCGCCTTCGCCGCCAAGGGCCGCGACCTTGCGCTGTGCGCGCGGCGCGTCGACCGCCTCGACGAGCTGAAGGCCGAACTGAGCCAGCGCCACCCGAACATCACCGTCGCCGTCGCCGCCCTGGACGTCAACGACCACGACCAGGTGCCGGCGGTGTTCGCCGAACTCGCCGACCAACTCGGCGGTCTCGACCGGATCATCGTCAACGCCGGTATCGGAAAAGGCGCCCCGCTCGGCTCGGGCAAGCTGTGGGCCAACAAGGCCACCATCGAGACCAACCTGGTTTCGGCGCTGGTGCAGACCGAGACCGCACTGGCGATGTTCAAGGAAGCGGGCTCGGGGCACCTCGTGCTGATCTCCAGCGTGCTGGGCAACAAGGGCGTACCCGGTGTCAAGGCCGCCTACGCCGCGAGCAAGGCCGGGGTCACCTCGCTGGGCGAGTCGCTGCGCGCCGAATATGCCTCCGGCCCAATCAAAGTCACGGTCGTCGAACCCGGCTACATCGAGTCGGAGATGACCGGCAAGTCGAACACCACCATGCTGATGGTGGACAACGACACCGGTGTGCGGCACATGGTCAACGCCATCGAACGCGAGAGCGGCCGTGCGATTGTGCCCGGCTGGCCTTGGATTCCGCTGGTGGCCCTGCTCCGGGTGCTGCCGCCGCGGTTCACCAAACCGTTCGCCTAGCGAGTCCGGCCTCTTTCGGCCCGGTACCGGCGCACCAGCTCGTCGGTCGAGCTGTCGGTCTGCTTGGCCGGTGAGCCGTCGCTGGTGATCACCCCGAGCAGCGCCTTGGCCTGAGTCTTGCCCAGCTCGACACCCCACTGGTCGAACGAGTCGATGCCCCAGATCACGCCTTCGGTGAAGACCTGATGCTCGTAGAGCGCGATCAGCTGTCCCACCACCGACGGGGTCAACCGGTTCGCCAGGATCGATGTGCTCGGCCGGTTACCCGGCATCACCTTGTGCGGCACCACGTTCGCGGGCGTGCCCTCCGCGGAGATCTCGGCCGCGGTCTTGCCGAACGCCAGCACCTGGGTCTGGGCGAAGAAGTTGCTCATCAGCAGGTCGTGCATGCTGCCCGTGCCGTCGGCGGTGGGCAGGTCGTCGGTGGGCTCGCTGAAGCCGATGAAATCGGCCGGCACCAGCCGGGTGCCCTGGTGCAGCAACTGATAGAACGCGTGCTGGCCGTTGGTTCCCGGTTCGCCCCAGAAGATTTCGCCCGTCGGGGTGGTCGCCGGCGTCCCGTCGGCTTGCACCGACTTGCCGTTGGACTCCATCGTCAGCTGCTGCAGATACGCCGCGAAACGGGACAGGTCGTTGGAATACGGCAGCACGGCGCGGGTCTCCGCGCCGAAGAAGCCGGAGTACCACAGCCCGATCAGGCCCAGCAGCGCGGGTGCGTTGGATTCCAGTGGCGCGGTGGCGAAGTGACGGTCCACGAGATGGAAGCCGGACAGGAAATCGGCGAACGCCTCCCGGCCGATCACGGCCATCACCGACAGCCCGATCGCCGAGTCCACCGAATAGCGGCCACCCACCCAGTCCCAGAAGCCGAACATGTTGTCGGTGTTGATGCCGAATTCGTCGACGAGTTTCTTGTTCGTCGACACGGCCACGAAGTGCTTCGACACCGCGGCATCGCCGAGGCTGTCGGTGAGCCAGCGCCGCGCAGCGGTGGCGTTGGTCAGCGTCTCCAGCGTCGAGAACGTCTTGGAGGCGATGATGAAAAGCGTTGTGGCGGGCTCGAGTCCGTCCGACTTGGCCACCAAGTCGGCAGGGTCGACGTTCGAGACGAACCGTGCCGAGATGCCGGCGTCGGCGTAGTGGCGCAGCGCCTGGTACACCATCACCGGGCCCAGATCCGAGCCGCCGATGCCGATGTTGACGACGGTCTTGATCCGCTCGCCGGTGGCGCCGGTCCAGTCACCGTTGCGCAGCCGGTCGGTGAAGTCGCCCATCGCGTCGAGCACCTCGTGCACATCGGCGACCACATTCTGGCCGTCCACGACCAGCTCGGTGTCCCGCGGCAGCCGCAGCGCGGTGTGCAGCACGGCGCGGTCCTCGGAGGTGTTGATGTGCTCGCCCGCCAGCATCGCGTTGCGGCGTTCTTCGAGGTGCGCGGCACGAGCGAGGTCGACGAGCAGCGTCAGCGTTTCCCGGGTGACGCGGTGCTTGCTGTAGTCGATGTAGAGGTCACCGACGGTGAGCGTGAGCTCGCTACCGCGGTCAGGGTCTTCGGCGAAAAGTTCGCGGAGGTGCTTCCCGGCGATCTGGTCGTGGTGGCGACCCAGCGCGTTCCATTCGGGGGTAGCGGAAATGTCTCCAGTCATTCGTTCGACCCTAGTGTGACGAGGTGTCCAAAGGTGTACATGATGGAGGTATGAGCACCCCAGACATTGAACGGCTGCTGTCGTCGGTTCCCACCGGCCTGTGGATCGGCGGTGAAGAGCGTCCCGGCTCGTCGACGTTCGAGGTTCACGACCCTTCCAACGACACCGTCCTCACCACCGTGGCCGACGCGACCGCCGCAGACGCCATCGCCGCCCTTGATGCCGCGAGCGCTGTGCAAGCCGAGTGGGCGGCCACGCCCGCCAGGGACCGCGGCGAGATCCTGCGCTCGGTCTTCGAGACGATCATCGCCAAAGCCGACGACCTCGCGACCCTGATGACCCTGGAGATGGGCAAGGTCGTCGCCGAGAGCCTTGGCGAGGTCAAGTACGGCGCCGAGTTCTTCCGCTGGTTCGCCGAGGAGGCGGTGCGCATCGGCGGGCGCTACACCCCGTCGCCGGCAGGCACCGGGCGCATCATCGTCACCAAGCAGCCCGTCGGTCCGTGCTACGCCATCACACCGTGGAACTTCCCGCTGGCCATGGGGACTCGCAAGATCGGCCCCGCGTTCGCGGCCGGTTGCACGATGATCGTCAAGCCGGCGCAGGAGACCCCGCTGACGATGCTGCTGCTGGCCAAGTTGATGGGCGAGGCCGGCCTGCCCAAGGGTGTGCTGTCGGTGCTGCCCACCAGCCACCCCGGCGACGTCACCAAGGCCCTCATCGACGACGGCCGGCTGCGCAAGCTGACGTTCACCGGTTCCACCGGAGTCGGCAAGGCACTGGTCGCCCAGTCGGCGGACAAGCTGCTGCGCACCTCGATGGAACTCGGCGGCAACGCACCGTTCGTCGTCTTCGACGACGCCGACGTGGACGCCGCGGTCGACGGCGCGATGCTGGCCAAGATGCGCAATGGCGGCGAGGCCTGCACGGCCGCCAACCGCATCCACGTCGCCAACGCCGTCATCGAGGAATTCACCGACAAGTTCGTCAAGCGGATGGGCGAGGTCAACCTCGGCAACGGGCTCGACCCGTCGGCCAAACTCGGCCCGCTGGTCAACACCAAGCAGCTGGCCAAGGTTCAGGAACTGGTCGACGACGCGGTGGCCAAGGGCGCGACCGTCGCGCTCGGCGGGCAGGCCCCCGGCGGCCCCGGAAACTTCTACCCGGCCACCGTGCTCACCGACGTCCCGCTGAACGCGCGCATCCTCACCGAAGAGGTGTTCGGTCCCGTCGCGCCGATCATCGGTTTCGACACCGAGGACGACGGCGTCGCCGCGGCCAACAACACCGAATACGGTCTGGCGTCCTACATCTACACCGAATCGCTCGACCGCGCCCTGCGGGTGGCCGAGGCCATCGAGTCCGGCATGGTCGGGGTCAACCGGGGCGTGATCTCCGATCCGGCCGCGCCGTTCGGCGGGGTCAAGGAATCCGGGTTCGGCCGTGAGGGCGGCTTCGAAGGCATCGAGGAGTACCTCGACACCAAGTACATCGCGCTGACGAAGTAGCCCAGCTCAGCCAACTGAGCGGTCCGAGCCCGTCCAGTACTTGGCCCGCAGTTCGCGTTTGAGGACCTTGCCCGCGGCCGAGGTGGGCAGCGCGTCGACCACCTCGAAGCTGCGGGGGATCTTGTAGCCGCCGATGAGCGACTTGCAGAACTCCCGCAGCTCACCCTGATCGGCCTGCTGTCCGGCCGCCAGCACCACGACGGCGTGCACCCGCTCGCCCCAGCGCTCGTCGGGCACCCCGATGACCGCACACGTGGCCACCGCGGGGTGGCGGGCCAGTGCGTTCTCCACCTCGACGGAGTACACGTTCTCCCCGCCGGACACGATCATGTCCTTGAGGCGGTCGACGACGAAAAGGTAGCCGCGCTCATCCAGGTAGCCGGCGTCGCCGGTGTGCATCCAACCGCCCCGCAGCGCGGCCGCGGTCTCCTCGGGTCTGCCCCAATAGCCGGCCATCACGTGCCCGCCGCGCACGACGATCTCGCCGACCTCGCCACGGGAGAGTTCGTCGTCGTCGTCGCCGACGATGCGGACCTCCGAATGCGGTGCGGCCCGGCCACCCGACGTGCGCAGCGCCGGATCGTGGTGGTCCTGTGGTCCCAGCAGGGTGGCGACGGGCGCCACCTCGGTCATGCCGTAGGCCTGCACGAACGACGCGGTGGGCAGTCTGTCGGCCGCGCGCTCCAGCAGGGCCGCCGAGATCGGTGAGCCGCCGTACATGACCGCGTCCAGGCTGCTCGGGTCGTAGTCGGGAAGAGCCGGATGGTCGACGAGCATCTGCACCATCGTCGGAACCAGCAGCAGGTCGCTGACCCGGTGCTGCTGCACGGCCGCCAGCACCCAGTCCGGCCGGAAGGCCGGGATGAACACGTGGGTGCCGCCACGGATCACCTGCGCCAGCCAGATGGCCAGGTCGGCGAGGTGAAACATCGGGGCGGCGTGCAGCAATGGGCCGCCCGACGTCAGGAAATACCCGGACGCCAGGCTGCCCAGCGCCGACGTCATCAGGTTGTCGTGGGTCAGCATGACGCCCTTGGGGTGCCCGCTGGTGCCTCCGGTGTAGAAGACGCCGGCCAGATCCGAGCCATTGCGGTGCGCGTCGGGCACCGGGGCGCTGGCCGCCACCAACTCCTCGTACGCCAGTGTGCCCTGCGGTGTCGCGCCGTCGCCGCAGTGGATGACGACAGCCAAATCGCTTGAATTCGACCGTAATTCGGGCAGCAGCGGCAGGAAGGTGTCATCGATCAGCAGGATCCGGGTGTCGGAGTCGCGCAAGCTGTAGGCGATCTCGGCGGCGCTCCAGCGGATGTTGATCGGGTTGACCACAGCGCCGGCCCACGGTGTCGCGAGCAGGTATTCCGAGTAGCGATCGGAGTTCAGCGACAGAATCGCGATGCGGTCACCCTCGCGGGCGCCCAGCGACTGAAATGCTCCGGCCAGCCGCGCCACTCGGTCGGCGACTCCGCTGAACGTGCGGCTGCGTTCGCCGCAGATCGTCATCGTGTCGTGCGGAGTGGCCCGCGACGCCCGGTGCAGCCCCTGCGTCAGGTACATACCGGCGGTCATGCGTTGGCGCTCAACAACTTCGGTCCACCCCGTCTGGTAATCGCGTGGTCGTAGTGTATGCCGCCGCCGTGGCCCACCGGAATCCCTCCAAGAGGGTCTGTTTACCTCCCGATCGGATATTTGACGCTGTCGACCGCGCGCCTGCGCCCATCCGCCGTCGATGGCACATAGATTCCAGAGAACTCGGATCTAGGAGGGCATGGGTGTGACGGCGCGCTTGTGGGCGCAAAGTCCATGGGTTGATCCCGTCTCGCAGCCGAGCCCGCGGCGCGGGCCAAAGCCCCGTGGCGCGGGCGTTCCCGCGCTGAACGGGATCCGCGGGGTCGCCGTCGCCCTGGTGCTGGTTGGACACAGTGGAATCCCCGGTGTCACAGGCGGATTCATCGGGGTCGATATCTTCTTCGTGCTCAGCGGCTTTCTGATCACGTCATTGCTGCTCGACGAGATCGGCCGGACCGGGCAGCTCGACCTCGGCTCGTTCTGGGTCCGTCGCGCCCGCCGGCTGCTGCCGGCACTGCTGATCATGGTGCTGGCGGTGATCGCGGCGCGGCTGCTGTTCCCGCCCGACGCCGTCAGCGACCTGCGCAATGACGCCACCGCGGCGTTCCTGTGGGTGGCGAACTGGGCGTTCGTGTCCCATGAGACCGATTACTTCAGCCAGGGCGCGCCGCCGTCGCCGCTGCAGCACACCTGGTCACTGGGGGTGGAGGAGCAGTACTACCTGATCTGGCCGGTGCTGATCGCCGCGGTGGCGGTGCTGCTGGCCGTCATCGCCCGGCGGCGCGGCAAGACGCCGACGATCGTTGCGGTCCGGCGCGCGGTGCTGGTCCTCGCCGTTCTGGGCACGGTCGGCTCGGCGGCCGAGGCGATCTTGATGTCCTCGGATGCCGCGCTGAACCGGGTGTACTTCGGCACCGACACCCGCGCCCAGGCGCTGCTGATCGGCGCCGCGGCGGCCGCGCTGCTGGTCCGGGACTGGCCGGCGATCATGGCCGGCCTGCCGCTGATCCACTCGCGCTGGGTCCGCTGGCTGGCCTGGGGTGTGCCGCTGGCCGGGGTGGCGGTGCTGGCCGCGATCACTCATGTCGCCACCGGTAGCGCCACCGAGTTCCACAACGGCCTGCTGATCGTCGTCGCCGTCGCCGCGGTCGCGGTGATCGCGCCGGTGGCCCTCGAACAGAACGGCCCGGTGGCCTGGGTGCTGTCCACCCCGCCGCTGGTGGCGCTGGGTGTCATCTCCTACGGCGTCTACCTCTGGCACTGGCCGGTGTTTCTGGTGCTCAACGGCGAGCGCACCGACTGGTCGGGCTCCGCGCTGTTCGCCGCGCGTTGCGCGGTGACGCTGGTTTTGGCGGTGGGATCGTGGTGGCTGATCGAGCGGCCGGTGCGGCGCTGGCGGCCCGTGCACGTCCCGCAGCTGCGGCTGGCCGCCGCCACGATGGCCACGGCCGTCGCCGTCGCGATCGTCGTCGTGCCGGTGGGAACCCGCATCGATCCGTCGAGCCCCGATATCACCCAGGCGGCGCTGGTCGCACCCGTCGAAACGGTGCGGGTCGCCGCGCCGTCGCACGCGGGCCCGCGCGAGCACACCGTCTCGGTGTTCGGTGACTCGATCGGTTGGACGATGATGCGGTATCTGCCGCCGACTCCGGGGATCAGCTTCCTGGACCGCACCACGATCGGGTGCGGCCTGGTGCGTGGTGGGCCCTACCGCTACTCCGGGCAGAGCCTGGAACAGAAACCCGAGTGCGACGCCTGGCCGGAGCGCTGGGCGCAGCGGATCGCCTACGACAAGCCCGATGTGGTGCTGATGATGATCGGGCGCTGGGAGGTGGTGGACCGCAAGTGGAATGGCAACTGGGCGCACATCGGCCAGCCCGATTTCGACAAGTACCTGGAGAGCGAGCTGCACCACGCACTGGACATCCTGAGCTCAACCGGAGCGCTGGTGGTCGTGGCGACTGAACCGTACAGCCGGCACGGCGAGCAGGCCAACGGCAGTCTCTATCCCGAGGACCAGCCCAGCCGCGTTGACCAGTGGAATGTCTTGTTACGCAAGGTCGTCGGCGATCGCAAGAACGTCACCGTGCTCGACCTGAACAAGAAGCTCGCGCCGAACGGCGGCTATACCAACAAGATCAACGGCGTGCAGGTCCGCATCGACGGGGTGCATCCGACACCGAACGCGGTGAAGTGGATGACCCCGTGGCTGCTGGACGCAGTCCGCTAGGAGTGTCCGAGCCGCCCGCGGCCCATGCGCAGTAACAGCATCGCCAGATCCTTGCCGTCCTGGCCGAGCTCGCTGTAGCGCTCGATCACCTTCATCTCGCGGCTGTGCACCAGCCGGGTACCGCCGGAGGCCATCCGGGCCTTGCCGATCGCCTGGGACACCTCGGTGCGGCGTTTGACGGCAGCCAGGATCGCGGCATCGAGCTGGTCGATCTCGCCGCGCAGGCTGTCGATGTCGTGTTCGGCTTCAGGAACCATTTCCAGAGTCATCGCTTCGTTCTCCTCATGTGTGGGTCTGGTCTCAACCGGTCCCGGGCCTCACACAAGAGCCGAGCCCCGGATCCGGTTGCGGACCGCGGGGCTCTCGGGTTGAGCAGCTAGATACCCACGGGCACCGCGGACCGGTACCCGTAGAAAAATCGACGCCGCCAGGAAAGCACGTTCGCAAGTGTGCCACTGAGAAGGGCGGCTTCGCAAAAAAACTGTCGCCATACAGCGGTAAGTTGGGTCAGACATGAGTGTGCACGTGACTGATTACAAGCCTCCGGCCGACGCGGCCGAACTCCTCGAGGGTCTCAACCCCCAGCAGCGCCAGGCGGTGCTGCACGAAGGCCCTCCGCTGTTGATCGTGGCAGGCGCCGGGTCGGGCAAGACGGCGGTGCTGACCCGGCGGATCGCCTACCTGTTGGCGGCGCGTGACGTGGGGCCGGGCCAGGTGCTGGCCATCACGTTCACCAACAAAGCCGCCGCCGAGATGCGCGAGCGGGTGGTAGCCCTGGTGGGCCCGCGGGCCCGCAACATGTGGGTGTCGACATTCCACTCGACCTGCGTGCGGATCCTGCGCAACCAAGCCTCGCTGTTGCCCGGGCTGAACTCGAACTTCTCGATCTACGACGCCGACGACTCCCGCCGGCTGTTGCTGATGATCGGCAAGGACATGGGGCTGGACACCAAGCGGTACACGCCGCGGCTGCTGGCCAACTCGATCTCCAACCTCAAGAACGAGCTCATCGTCCCCGAGGATGCGGTGGCCGCACTGTGCGCATCGACTCCCGGAGGGGAACCAGGATCCGACGACCTGGCCCGCACCGTCGCCAGCGTCTACGGCGAATACCAGCGGCGACTGCGTGCCGCCAACGCACTGGACTTCGACGATCTGATCGGCGAGACCGTGGCGGTGTTGCAGAACTTCCCGCAGATCGCCCAGTACTACCGCAGGCGGTTCCGGCACATCCTGGTCGACGAGTACCAGGACACCAACCACGCCCAATACGTCCTGGTGCGCGAGCTCGTTGGACATGGGGCGGTGGCCTCCGATGAAGTGGCGCCCAGTGAGCTGTGCGTCGTCGGTGACGCCGACCAGTCGATCTATGCGTTCCGCGGCGCGACGATCCGCAACATCGAGGATTTCGAACGAGACTTCCCCAACGCCACCACGATCCTGCTCGAGCAGAACTACCGGTCCACCCAGAACATCCTGAACGCGGCCAACGCTGTCATCTCCCGCAATGCCAACCGGCGCGAGAAGCGGCTGTGGACCGACGAGGGTGACGGCGAGCTGATCATCGGCTACGTCGCCGACAACGAGCACGACGAGGCCAGATTCGTCGCGGGGGAGATCGACGCGCTCGCCGACCGCGGCGACATCACGTACAACGACGTCGCGGTGTTCTACCGCACCAACAACTCGTCACGTGCGGTGGAAGAGGTGTTCATCCGCGCCGGTATCCCGTACAAGGTGGTCGGTGGCGTTCGGTTCTACGAGCGCAAGGAGATTCGCGACATCGTCGCCTATCTGCGGGTGCTGGACAACCCCGGGGACACCGTCAGCCTGCGCCGCATCCTCAACACCCCGCGCCGGGGCATCGGGGACAGGGCCGAGGCGTGCGTGGCGGTGTATGCCGAAAACACCGGTGCCACTTTCGCCGACGCGCTGGTCGCCGCCGCCGAGGGCAGGGTGGCGATGCTGAACACCCGCTCGGAGAAGGCGATCGCAAGTTTCGTCAAGCTGCTCGACGACTTGCGCGGCAAGCTCGACGACGAGCTCGGCGACCTGGTCGAGGCCGTGCTGGATCGCACCGGCTATCGCAACGAGCTGGAGTCGTCCAGCGATCCGCAGGACCTGGCCCGGCTGGACAACCTGAACGAATTGGTCAGCGTCGCACACGAATTCAGCATCGACCGGGCCAATGCGGCCGCGCTCGCCGACGGTGCGGACGAGGACGAGGACGTTCCGCAGACCGGCATTCTCGCCGAGTTCCTGGAGCGGGTGTCGCTGGTGGCCGACTCCGACGAACTGCCCGAGCACGGCGCAGGCGTGGTCACATTGATGACGCTGCACACCGCCAAGGGGCTGGAATTCCCGGTGGTCTTCGTCACCGGATGGGAAGACGGCATGTTCCCGCACATGCGCGCCCTCGGTGACCCCGCCGAGTTGTCCGAGGAGCGCCGGCTGGCCTACGTCGGCATAACCCGTGCGCGCCAACGGCTTTACCTCACCCGTGCGAAGATCCGCTCGTCGTGGGGGCAGCCGATGCTGAATCCGGAATCCCGCTTCCTGCGCGAGATCCCGGAACATCTTCTCGACTGGCGCCGTACCGATACCGCGCCGTCGTTGAGTGCGCCGGTGAGTGGGGCGGGCCGGTTCGGCACCCAGCGGCCGTCTCCGATGCGGCCGGCGGGTGGCAGCAAGCGTCCGATGCTGGTCCTCGAACCCGGCGACCGGGTCAACCACGACAAGTACGGTCTCGGCCGCGTCGAGGAGGTGTCCGGAATGGGGGAGTCGGCGATGTCACTGATCGACTTCGGCAGCGCCGGACGGGTCAAGCTGATGCACAACCACGCACCGCTGCAGAAGCTCTAGTCCGCAGCCATGGGGCAGGCGTACGGACCGGGCTCGCCCGGATTCGGGATTCTCAGCGCGATCATGCTGGCGGCCCTGGTGCTCTGGTGGGGGCTCGCGGTCTGGGTGGCGCGTCATCGCGCCGTGCTCGATGCGGTCGGTCGAATACGTTCGTGGACAACCGAACGCCTCGATAGCGCTGTTACACCACTGGCCCGGTGGTTGTCGGTGGACGTCGCCGCCGCGGTAGGGCTGCTGTCGGGGATGGTGGTTGTCGCGCTGCTGGCGGCCGGTTTCACCGAACTGCTCGACGACGTCTTGGAAGGCGAGCTGATCACCTATGTCGATCAGCCGGTCAGCCAGTGGCTCGCCGCCCTTCGTGACCTGTGGCTGACCGAGACTCTGAAAATGCTTACCCACCTTGGTGATGCGGCCACATTGGCGGTGATCGTGGCCGTCGTCAGCGGGTGGGTGGGCTGGCGGATCCGGTCCTGGCTGCCCGCGGTGCTCGGGGTGTCCGGGTTGGTAGGTGTCGGGGTCGTGCTGGTGGTCGCCAAATACGTGGTCGGCCGTACCCGTCCGCCGTCATGGATCGCGGTGATCGTCGAGGACGGCTTCTCGTTCCCGTCCGGCCATGCGACCGGTTCCTTCAGCGTCGCGGTCCTCGTCTCCTGGATGATCGGCCGCTGGGTGCTCCGCGACTGGGCGGCTCGGGTCGCGCTGTGGGCGATCGCGCTGGCGGTGGCCAGCCTCGTCGCTTTCTCCCGGATCTACCTCGGTGTGCACTACGTCAGCGATGTCGTCGCGGGGGCGTTCCTCGGTGCGGCGTGGGCGGTCGCCGTCATCGTGGTCGGGGAGTGGTGGGAGAGCCGCAGGCGCTCAGCGCACGCGGCACCATCGCCGGGTTGACGGATGTAGCGCCAGGATCAGGCTTGCCACCGGTAGCGCCGGAATCAGGCAGACCAGCAACGGGATTCGCGCTCCGGCCACGAACACACTGCCGAACGTCAGCAGCGCGATGACCGAACCGAAGGCGATCAGGTAGCGGCCCGCCGAGCGGCGCAACAGCAGGGTGATCACCCCGGCGATCGTGCTGAGGGCGAACAGCAGGGTCAGGAATCCGACCGCCAGGCAGAACAGCCGGTCGGTGTGCCACCATCCGGTGATCAGGTCGGTGGCCACCACGGCAGTCGCCCATCCGCTCACAATGCTGACGGCGCTGGCCGCGATCGCGGTTCGTCCGGTCGAGACATCCACCACACCGGGCCGGGCCGGTACCGCGACCGGAGTGGCACGCCGGATCATCCCGGTCGGCGCATCCTCGATAGGGGGCCGCGGAATGTTCGTGGTGGGTGAATCAGGTTGGGGCCCAGCAGGAATGGGCGCCGCCGGAATGGGTCCGGTAGGTGCCCGGCGGATGATGCTGGTTCGGGGCTCTTCGGGTTGGGGGATCGGTCCGGACGGCTGGCGCCGGATGATCCGGGTGTGCGGTTCGTCCGGCTCAGACACCGCGTCAGCCGACGTAGGGGCCGACGGACAGCCCACGCTGCGCCAGCCACGGCGCCGGATCGATCCGGTTGGTGCCGTTGAGCAGAACTTCGAAGTGCAGATGCGGGCCGGTCGAATTGCCCCGGTTGCCGACCGTGGCGATCTGGTCGCCCGCGAAGACTCGCTGGCCGATCTGGACCGTCCACGTGTTGACGTGTCCGTACAGGGTCACCGTGCCGTCGGAATGCCGCAGTTTGACCCACGCGCCGTAGCCGGCCGTTGGCCCGGCATCCACGACGACACCGTCGGACGCGGCGACGATCGGTGTCCCGATCGGGGCCGCCAGGTCGACGCCGCCGTGCAGCGCTCCCCAGCGATAGCCGAAGCCCGAGGTGTAGACGCCCTTGGTGGGCATGACGAACAGCGGCCGCTGCAGACGTGCCTCACGCTCGGCGCGCTCCTGGGCGAAGGCCTGACCGTTGGCCAGTTCCTCGCCGTGAACCGAGGCGTCGGCGATCGGCTTCACGGCGATCAGCTGCATGCCGCGCGGCGCGCCCACGCTGCCGTCCATCGGCGTCTTGTCGGCGGCCAGCACGGTCTGTGTGGTGGTTTCGGTGGCCGGCTTGACCGCGGTGTAGGCGGCGGCCGCTGCGGCGCCGGCGGCCATGGCCGCGATCATCACACGGCCCTTGACGGCCCCGGTGGGCTGTCTGCGGTGCTGCGGCGTGCGCGGCAGCACGTCGGTGTTGTCGCTATTGCTGAAGCGCGGGACTTCGGCACGGTGATCGTCGCGGGAAGCGAACTCGGTGGGTACGGCCAGCCGGAGGGGCTTAGGGTCGTCCGCGTCGTGCAGGTCGTCGAGCTCGGGGCAACGAGCCACCTGGAGACTGTCGAAGGCAGCGCTCTCGCGGAAGTCGATGTCGCAGAGATCGCCGAACTCGTTGAACGGGATGATGTCCGTGACGTCCAGCCGCTCGGGATCCTGCGCTCGAACCGATGGCGCTTGCCGAGCAAAGGTCCTGGTCAGAGCCTGCGAGGCCGAAGAATCACCCACGGAAGTCGGGGCCGGCCGATGCTGCGTCAAAACTCAAAGTCCCTTTAGTCGTGACCAAAGCGTTATCTGGACCCCGACGACGTTAACGAAGATTCAACGAGGGTGGCAACCCATGCCGTTATTCCACAGGAGATTGTGAGTTGAATCACTTGGCCCTCGCGGTGAGATGGACCACATGAGTGGTAGGCGAGGACGGCGTCCTGTGGGCGTCTAGATACAGTTCCCCCCGGAGCGACTTCCCTAATCAAATGTCAGCGCCGACCAGACAGTGAGCCAATGGATCTTTTCGAGTATCAGGCGAAGGAACTGTTCGCCAAGCACAACGTTCCCACCACCCCGGGCCGGGTCACCGACTCCCCGGAGGACGCCAAAGCCATCGCCGAGGAAATCGCCAAGCCAGTGATGGTCAAGGCGCAGGTCAAGGTGGGTGGCCGCGGTAAGGCCGGTGGCGTCAAGTACGCCGCCACCCCCGAGGACGCCTACACCCACGCCAAGAACATCCTCGGCCTGGACATCAAGGGCCACATCGTGAAGAAGTTGCTGGTCGCCGAGGCTAGTGACATCGCCGAGGAGTACTACATCTCCTTCCTGCTCGACCGCTCCAACCGGACCTACCTGGCCATGTGCTCGGTCGAGGGCGGCATGGAGATCGAAGAGGTCGCCGCCACCAAGCCCGAGCGGCTGGCCAAGGTGCCCGTCGACGCCGTCACTGGCGTCGACCTCGCCTTCGCGCGGTCGATCGCCGAGCAGGGCCATCTGCCCGCCGAGGTGCTCGACGCCGCCGCCGTGACCATCCAGAAGCTGTGGGAGGTCTTCGTCGGCGAGGACGCCACCCTGGTCGAGGTCAACCCGCTGGTGCGCACGCCCGACGATCAGATCCTGGCGCTGGACGGCAAGGTCACCCTGGACGCGAACGCCGACTTCCGGCAGCCCGGCCACGCCGAGTTCGAGGACAAGGACGCCACCGATCCGCTCGAGCTCAAGGCCAAGGAGAACGACCTCAACTACGTCAAGCTCGACGGCGAGGTCGGCATCATCGGCAACGGCGCGGGTCTGGTCATGTCGACCCTGGACGTCGTCGCCTACGCCGGTGAGAAGCACGGCGGCGTGAAGCCCGCCAACTTCCTCGACATCGGCGGCGGTGCGTCGGCCGAGGTGATGGCCAACGGCCTGGACGTCATCCTGGGCGACAGCCAGGTCAAGAGCGTCTTCGTCAACGTGTTCGGCGGCATCACCGCGTGCGACGCGGTCGCCAACGGCATCGTCGGCGCGTTGAAGAAGCTGGGTGACAGCGCCAACAAGCCGCTCGTCGTGCGCCTCGACGGCAACAACGTCGAAGAGGGCCGCCGCATCCTCAACGAAGCCAACCACCCCCTGGTGATCCAGGCCGACACCATGGACTCCGGGGCCGACAAGGCCGCCGAGCTGGCCAACAAGTAAGGGACACTTGATATGTCGATCTTCCTGAACAAGGACAGCAAGGTCATCGTCCAGGGCATCACCGGCGGCGAGGGCACCAAGCACACCGCACTGATGCTGAAGGCGGGCACGCAGGTGGTCGGTGGCGTCAACGCGCGCAAGGCCGGCACGACGGTGTCGCACGTTGATAAGGACGGCAACGACGTCGAGCTCCCGGTGTTCGGTTCGGTGGCCGAGGCCATCAAGGCGACCGGAGCTGACGTGTCGATCGCTTTTGTGCCGCCGGCGTTCTCGAAGGACGCCATCATCGAGGCCATCGACGCCGAGATCCCGCTGCTGGTTGTCATCACCGAGGGAATCCCGGTGCAGGACAGCGCTTACGCGTGGGCCTACAACGTCGAGAAGGGACAGAAGACCCGCATCATCGGGCCGAACTGCCCCGGCATCATCACCCCCGGTGAGTCGCTGGTCGGCATCACGCCGAACAACATCACCGGCAAGGGGCCGATCGGCCTGGTGTCGAAGTCCGGCACGCTGACCTACCAGATGATGTACGAACTGCGCGATCTCGGCTTCTCGACCGCCATCGGTATCGGCGGCGATCCGGTCATCGGCACCACCCACATCGACGCCATCGAGGCGTTCGAGAAGGATCCCGAGACCAAGATCATCGTGATGATCGGCGAGATCGGCGGCGACGCCGAGGAGAAGGCCGGCGCCTACATCCAGGCCAACGTCTCCAAGCCGGTCGTCGGGTATGTCGCGGGCTTCACCGCGCCCGAGGGCAAGACGATGGGCCACGCCGGTGCCATCGTGTCCGACGGTGCAGGCACCGCACAGGGCAAGAAGGAGGCCCTCGAGGCCGCCGGGGTCAAGGTCGGCAAGACGCCGTCGGAGACCGCCACCCTGGCCAGGGAGATCCTGGCCGGGCTCTAACCCCGCGAGCAGACGCAAAGGCTCCCGCACGTACGGCGTGTCGGGAGCTTTTGCGTCTGGTGGCGGTTAGTGGTTAGCCTGTCGAACTATGGTCGATCCGCGCACCCCTGTCATCGTCGGCGTCGGGCAGTTCACCGAACGCGTCGACGATCCGGACTATCGCGGCATGTCAGCCGTCGAGCTGGCCACCGAGGCGGTTCGGGCCGCGCTGGCCGACACGGGGGCGGACGTCGCTGCCGTCGCCAAGGCCATTCAGGTGTTCGCCGGCCTGCGGCAGTTCGAGATCTGCACACCCTTCGCGACCGCGCCGCTGGGCGCCTCGGACAACTACATCCGCTCGGTCGCGCAGCGTGTCGGCGCCGACCCCGAGCGCGCGGTGCTCGAGTCGATCGGCGGCAACGGCCCGCAGAAGTTGGTCTCGGAGTTCGGCGGCGCGATCGCGGCAGGCGAGATCGGGGTGGCGTTGATCCTCGGCTCGGAGAACGGCTCGACGCTGAAGACGTTCGCGGGCCGCGACGATGGACCCGACCACAGCGAGACCGTCGGCGGTCAGCTCGACGACCGTGGCTACGGCTTCGAGCAGTACATGAGCGAGTACACCGCCAAGCACGGATTGACCGGCGCGCCCGTGCAGTACGGGCTGCTGGACAACGCCCGCCGCAGGCGGCTGGGCCTGAGTGTCGACGACTACCGTATCCAGATGGCCGAACTGTTCGCGCCCTTCTCGAAAGTGGCTGCCAAGAACCCCTTTTCGTCGTCACCGGTTGAGCGTTCGGTCGAGGAATTGGTCACGGTCACCGCCGAGAACCGGATGATCTGCGACCCTTACCCCCGGCTGATGGTGGCCCGCGACACCGTCAACCAGGGGGCCGCCGCCGTGATCATGTCGGTGGGTGCCGCGCGCAAACTCGGTGTGCCCGAAGAGAAATGGGTGTACCTGCACGGGCATGCGGATCAGCGCGAACAGGACCTGCTGGACCGCGAAGACGTCAGCATCAGCTACTCGTCGAAACAGGCTGTGACAGAGGCTCTTCGGGGCACCGGGATCGGTATCGACGACGTTGCCACCTTCGATCTCTACAGCTGCTTCCCGTTCCCGGTCTTCGCGGTATGTGACGACTTCGGCCTTGCCGCCGACGACCCGCGCGGACTCACCCTCACCGGTGGCCTGCCGTATTTCGGTGGACCGGGCAACAGCTATTCGTTGCACGGTATCGCCGAGACCGTCGCCGCGATGCGGGACAAGCCAGGCGCATTCGGGCTGGTGGGCGCCAACGGCGGTGTGATGAGCAAGTATTCGGTTGGCGTGTACTCGACGACCCCGACCGAGTGGGTGCCCGACCGCAGTCCGGCTCTGCAGGCCGACATCGCCGCGCTGCCCAAGGTCGCGGTCACCCGCAATGCCAACGGCGCAGGCGTTATCGAGACATATTCGGTGCGCTACGACTGGCCGGAGCGCACCGGTGTCATCATCGGGCGTCTCGACGCCGACGACAGCCGTTTCATGGCGCTGACGACCGACGCCGACCTCCTTGCGCTGATGACCGACGGCGACCCGCTGGGTGCGGCGATCGCCGTCACCGCAGGCGAGGACGGAATCAACCGGGCGGTTCTGGCCTAGCCGCGACGGGTGCGGCTGCCGAATCGCGTTCGGGCGGGCTTACGTACACCGCCCCGGGTCCGCCGGGGCTTCGACTCGATCCCGTCGATCGCGTGGATGATGAGTGGGCTGATAGATGGCATGGCTCATCCTTGAGTCGTGCACAACTATCAGCGGAGGAATGCGCGACACCACGAGTGGCGAACCACTCGAATCGCCACGGCGGTACACCTAAGCGAGAGCGCTGAGTTTGCCTGCCAACCGCTCCACGTAGGAGGCAACCTCGTCGGCCGGCTTGTCCGGCAACCCGAATAGCGTTTCGGTGACCCCGATATCGCGCCAGTGCGCCAATTTCTCCGGCACCGGCTTGAAGTCGAGCGCCACGATCTGCGGGGCGCCGTCGCGACCGGCGGCTGCCCAGGTGTCCTGCAGCAGCTTCACCGGCGCGTCGATGTCGAAGTCGCGCGGGGTGGTGATCCAGCCGTCCGCGCTGCGGGCGATCCACTTGAAGTTCTTCTCGGTGCCGGCCGCGCCGACAAGCACCGGAATGTGCGACTGGACCGGCTTGGGCCAGGCCCAGCTCGGACCAAAGTTGACGAATTCGCCTGCGTATTCGGCTTCTTCCTGCGTCCACAGCGCCCGCATCGCTTCCAGATATTCGCGCAGGCAGGTGCGGCGCCGCCCGGCAGGCACACCGTGGTCGGCCAGTTCATCGGTGTTCCAGCCGAAGCCGACACCGAGACTGACCCGGCCGCCCGACAGATGATCAAGGGTCGCAATCGATTTCGCTAGCGTGATCGGGTCATGCTCGACCGGCAGTGCGACGGCGGTGGACAGCCGTACCGTGGAGGTCACCGCGGCTGCGGTGCCCAGGCTGACCCACGGATCCAGGGTGCGCATGTAGCGGTCGTCGGGCAGTGACTCGTCGCCGGTGGTGGGGTGGGCGGCTTCGCGCTTGACCGGGATGTGCGTGTGCTCGGGCACATAGAAGGTCTTGAACCGGTGGTCGTCGGCGAGTTTGGCCGCCGCCGCCGGGGTGATGCCGCGGTCACTGGTGAACAGAACGAGCCCGTAATCCATGGGCTGAATTAGAACGGGTCGCCTACCCCCGGGCAAGGCGCGGTCCCGGTGGTCGACACCTGCACTCTCGGCGAGTTAAAGGGGTGACCCTGGCGAACGCCATAACGACGATGGGCGAACATGACGACCGAACGCATCGCCGACCAAGTGAAATTTGCCTACTGGGTTCCCAACGTCAGTGGCGGTCTGGTGACCAGCACCATCGAGCAGCGCACCGACTGGAATTACGACTACAACGTCAAGCTTGCGCAGACCGCCGAGAACAGCGGCTTCGAGTACGCGCTGTCCCAGGTCCGCTACGAGGCCAGCTATGGCGCCGAATTCCAGCACGAGTCCACCAGCTTCTCGCTTGCACTGCTGCTGGCCACCCAGCGCCTCAAGCTCATCGCCGCGGTCCACCCCGGCCTCTGGCAGCCCGGGGTTCTGGCCAAGCTCGGCGCCACCGCCGACCATCTGTCCGGTGGCCGCTTCGCCGTCAACGTCGTCTCGGGCTGGTTCAAGGACGAGTTCACCCACCTGGGCGAGCCGTGGCTGGAGCACGACGAACGCTACCGGCGCACCGCCGAATTCCTGCAGGTGCTGCGCAAGATCTGGACCGAGGACGACGTCGATTTCCGCGGCGACTTCTACCGCATTCACGACTTCACCCTCAAGCCCAAGCCGCTGAACACGCCCCAGCGCCCGAATCCCGAGATCTTCCAGGGCGGTAACTCCACCGCCGCGCGCCGCAACGGCGGTTACTACGCCGACTGGTACTTCTCCAACGGCAAGGATTTCGACGGCGTCACCGAGCAGCTCGTCGAGGTACGCGACCACGCCCGTGACGCCGGCCGGGAAGTCAACTTCGGGCTCAACGGGTTCATCATCGCCAGGGACACAGAAAAGGAAGCGAAAGAAGTCCTCAAAGAGATCGTCGCCAAGGCCAACCGGCCCGCGGTCGAGGGGTTCCACGCCGCGGTGCAGCAGGCCGGCAGTTCCACCTCCGACAAGCGCGGCATGTGGGCCGACTCGACGTTCGAGGACCTCGTTCAGTACAACGACGGGTTCCGCACTCAGCTGATCGGAACACCCGAGCAGATCGCCGAACGCATCTCGGCATACCGCAAACGCGGCGTGGACCTCATCCTCGGTGGCTTCCTGCACTTCCAGGAGGAGATCGAGTACTTCGGTGCCCGCGTGCTGCCGCTGGTGCGCGAAATCGAAGCCGCTGAAAGCGATTCGATCGGGGCGCCGCTTCAGGCATCTGCCTGACTCGTGGCGGCCGTTTGCGAACTGCCTGTGTGACACGCCGATGGTCGCGGTCGCCACGGCGGCGTGCGCTAGCGTGGTGGGCGAACCGGACCTGCGGGTCCGTTCGCGAGCCACAACCGACGCAGCGCCGCGGGGGACGCGCCGGCGTGACAAGGCTGAAGGAGAGGCCATGACTTACCCGCCCACGAACCCGGGCTATCCACCGCAGCAGCCGCCAGGTCCGTACGGCGCTCCGGCGCCGTCGTTCGCGCCCGCGGAGGCCGGACCGAGCAAGCTGCCGCTGTACCTGAACGTCGCCGTCGTCGTACTGGGCCTGGCCGCGTACCTCGCCAGCTTCGGGCCGATCCTCACGATCAAGACCGAGCTCGGCCCCTTCGGCGGTGCCGAACTGTCCGGCGGTGGTGGCGGCTACCCGGTGCTGGCGACGCTGGTCGCCGCACTGTTGGCGGCCGCCAGCCTGCTACCCAAGGCCAGGGATTACGGCGGTGTCATCGCTGCCGCGTCGGCTATCGCGCTATTGACGTCCATCGCCCAGGTGGTCGCCAAGCCGACCGGCTTCACCGTCGGTTGGGGACTGTGGGTGATGATCGCCTTCACCCTGTTGCAGACGTTCGCTGCGGTGGCGGCGCTGCTGCTGGAGGCCGGAGTCATCACCGCTCCGGCGCCTCGGCCCCGCTACGAGCAGTTCGGTCAGTACGGCCCGCCGCCAGGGGGCTACTACGGCCAGCCCGGACCCCAAGGCCCCCCGCCGGGAATCCCGCCCCGGCCGGGTTACCCGACCCAGTACGGCGGCGGCTACGCGTCTGGTCCGTCGACCGGCGGTTTCGGTGGGCTCGGTGCGCAGAGCGGCCCGCCCACCCCGCCGACCGGTTTCCCGAGCTTCAGCCCGCCGCCGCCCCCCGGCCAGCAGCCCCCCGCTCAGCCGGACCAGTCTCAGGCGCCGTCATCGTCGCCGTCATCGGGCCCCACCCCGTCGTAACCGGGCGCTCGTCGCGCTGCATGTCTGACTGGCGCGGCGAGTGACACGGATGGAGGACAAGCGACCGGTCGGGGCGCGCCAGGCACGTGACCTGGTTCGGGTCGCGTTCGGCCCATCGCTGGTGGCGCTGATCGTCATCGCCGCGGTGACGCTGCTGCAGCTCGTCATCGCCAACAGCGATATGACCGGCACCCTGGGTGCCATTGCCAGCATGTGGCTGGCCGTGCACCAGGTGCCCATCTCGATCGCCGGGCACCAGCTGGCGGTTCTGCCGCTGCTGCCGGTGTTGCTGATGGCCTGGGGTACGGCGCGCACCACGGCGCGCGCGACCTCCCCGCGAGCTTCCTGGTTCGTGACCCGCTGGATCGTCGCCTCGGCGCTGGGCGGTCCGATGCTGTTCGCCGCGATCGCACTGGCCGTCATCCACGACGCCTCGTCGGTGATCACCGAATTGCAGACGCCCAGCGCGCTGCGCGCGTTCTCCGGCGTGCTGGCCGTGCACGGCATCGGCGCGGTGATCGGGGTGGGGTCACAGGTCGGGTGGCGGGCACTGCGTGCCCTGCGCCTGCCCCTCTGGCTCGGCGACACCGTTCGCGCCGCGACGGCGGGCCTACTGGCACTGCTGGGGCTGTCCGGCGCGGTCACCGCCGTGTCGCTGGTCGTGCACTGGGGCACCATGCACGAGCTGTATGCGGTGACGGACTCGCTGTTCGGTCAGCTCAGCCTCACGTTGTTGTCGGCGCTGTATGTGCCCAACGTGATCATCGGGACGTCCGCGGTGGCGGTCGGCTCCAGCGCCCACATCGGGTTTGCGACCTTCAGTTCTTTCACTGTCTTCGGCGGGGACATCCCCGCGCTGCCGATCCTGGCAGCGGTGCCGACGCCACCGCTGGGCCCGGTGTGGGTGGCGTTGCTGATCGTCGGCGCCGCCTCCGGGGTCGCGCTGGGTCAGCAGTGCGCCAGCCGGCCGTTGCCCTGGCCGGCCGCGATGGCCAAGCTTGCCGTGGCATCGCTACTGGCGGCCGTCACGATGGTCGTGCTCGGTTACGCCGGCGGCGGACGGCTGGGCAACTTCGGCGAGATCGGGGTTGATCAGAGCACGTTCGGGCCGGGGGTGTTCTTCTGGTTCTTCGTCATCGGGACCGTCACGGTCGTGATGTCCGGTGGCGTGCGGCGCCGCCCGAAACGGGTGAAGCCACCCGAGCCGGTGCTCGCCGAAGAAGTGGACTTCGAGGACAACGACGAAGCGCTGACCACGCCCCTTCCCGACCTGGACAACGAGGCCGACCTGACCGATGAGCCGGAGCCAGCGCTGGACCCCGAACCCGAAGTCGAGCCCGAACCCCAGCCGGTGCCGTCCGCACCGCCGCCGCCGGTTCGGCCCGCGCCCAATCTTGAGGATGTCGAGGATTTGATGATCGTCGACGACGATATCGAGACCGGGCCGCCCGAGCGTTGAGCCGCCTTTGAGGCGCCGCGGATCCTCTTCCCGCTAGGCTCATCGCCGTGCAGCAGCCCATCCACGTCCCCCCGAGCGCGCCGGCACGGCTCGTCGTCCTGGCGTCGGGGACCGGGTCCTTGCTGCGGTCACTGCTGGCAGCCGCCGTCGGCGACTACCCCGCGCGCGTTGTCGCCGTCGGGGTGGACCGGGACTGCCCGGCCGTGGACATCGCACAGGCCGCGTCGATCCCCACCTTCTGCGTGCGGCTGAAGGATTACCCCGATCGCACCGCCTGGGACGCCGCGATCACCGAGGCAACGCAAGCGCACAGCCCCGACCTCATCGTGTCCGCGGGTTTCATGAAAATACTTGGGCCGGAATTCCTTTCGCGCTTCCTGGGCCGTGTCGTCAACACTCATCCCGCGCTGCTGCCGGCCTTTCCCGGCGCACACGCCGTACCTGACGCGCTGGCCTACGGGGTTAGGGTCACCGGGTGCACGGTGCACCTCGTGGATGCCGGCGTGGACACCGGACCGATCGTGGCCCAGGAGGCGGTCGAGATTCTCGACGGCGACGACGAAGACACCTTGCACGAACGCATCAAAGTCGTGGAACGACGGCTGTTGGTTGACGTACTTGCCGCGCTTGCGACGCGCGGCGTGACCTGGAGTGGCAGAAAGGCGACCATAGGATGACCGCGGGGACATTGATCGGGAAGAGGTCGATTCGGCGCGCGCTGATCAGCGTGTACGACAAGAGCGGCCTGATTCCGCTCGCTCAAGGTCTGCACGAGGCGGGCGTGGACATCGTCTCGACCGGTTCTACCGCCAAAACCATTGCCGACAAGGGTATTCCGGTGACTCCAGTGGAGTTCGTCACCGGCTTCCCTGAGGTGCTCGACGGCCGGGTCAAGACCCTGCACCCGCACATCCACGCCGGCCTGCTCGCCGATACCCGTAACCCCGCACATGTCCGGGCGCTCGAGGAACTCAAGATCGCGCCGTTCGATCTCGTGGTGGTCAACCTCTACCCGTTCACCGAGACGGTGGACTCAGGCGCCGAGGTCGACGAGTGCGTCGAGCAGATCGACATCGGCGGACCCTCGATGGTGCGCGCGTCGGCCAAGAACCACGCCAGCGTGGCCGTGGTCGTCGACCCGCTCGGCTACGACGGTGTGCTGGCGGCGGTCAGGGCCGGCGGTTTCACCCTGGCCGATCGACAGAAGTTGGCGGCGCTGGCTTTTCGGCACACCGCCGAGTACGACGTCGCAGTCGCCAGCTGGATGGGCTCGGTGCTGGCGCCCGAAGAGGGAGGGGCGCCGGAGTTCCTGCCGCCGTGGTTTGGCCGCACGTGGCGGCGCACCTCGCAGCTGCGCTACGGCGAGAACCCGCATCAGCAGGCCGCGCTCTACAGCGACGACGCCGGCTGGCCGGGTCTGGCGCAGGCCGAGCAGCTGCACGGAAAAGAGATGTCCTACAACAACTTCACCGATGCCGATGCGGCGTGGCGGGCGGCGTTCGACCACGAGCAGATCTGCGTGGCGATCATCAAGCACGCCAACCCATGTGGCATCGCGATCTCGTCGGTGTCGGTGGCCGACGCCCACCGCAAGGCCCACGAATGCGATCCGCTGAGCGCCTTCGGTGGCGTGATCGCCGCCAACGCCGAGGTCACCGTGGAGATGGCCGAGTTCGTTTCGGAGATCTTCACCGAGGTGATCATCGCGCCCGCCTATGAGCCCGGTGCGGTGGAAATCCTGGCCCGTAAGAAGAACATTCGCGTGCTGGTCGCGTCCGAGCCGCCGGTCGACGGAACCGAGCTGCGCCAGATCAGCGGTGGCCTGCTGATCCAGGAGCGCGACACCCTCAACGCGCCCGGTGACGATCCGGCCAACTGGACGCTGGCCACCGGAACACCGGCGGATGCGGCGACGCTGTCCGACCTGCAGTTCGCCTGGCGCACCTGCCGAGCGGTCAAGTCCAACGCGATCGTGGTGGCCGCCGACGGTGCGACCGTCGGTGTGGGCATGGGGCAGGTCAACCGCGTCGATGCGGCCCGGCTCGCGGTGGAGCGCGGCGGCGAGCGGGTTCGTGGTGCGGTCGCGGCCAGCGATGCGTTCTTCCCGTTCCCGGACGGGCTGGAGACGCTGACGGCGGCCGGCGTCAAGGCCGTCGTGCATCCCGGTGGTTCGGTGCGTGACGACCTGGTCACCGAGGCCGCTGCCAAGGCCGGTGTCACGCTTTACCTGACCGGAGCGAGACACTTCGCGCACTGAGCACGCAGCAGTCGTAGCGTGGAGAGGTGACTTCACCTGACAACCTCCCCCGCACTCTTGGCGAACTGCGCGCTTCCGGACATCGGGAGCGCAGCGTCAAGCAGGAGATCCGGGAGAACCTCCTCACCGCGCTGGCCGAAGGGGATGACGTCTGGCCAGGCATTTTCGGGTTCGAGGACACCGTCTTGCCGCAGCTGGAACGGGCTCTGATCGCCGGGCACGATTTCGTTCTGCTCGGCGAGCGTGGTCAGGGCAAGACGCGGCTACTGCGGTCGTTGCAGAACCTGCTCGACGAGTGGACGCCGGTGATCGCCGGGTCGGAGCTCGGCGAGCACCCCTACACCCCGATCACCCCGCAGTCGATCCGCCGGGCCGCCGATTCCGGTGACGCGCTGCCGGTCGAGTGGCGGCACCGCAGCCAGCGCTACACCGAGAAGTTGGCCACCCCCGACACCAGCGTCGCGGATCTGGTCGGCGACATCGATCCGATCAAGGTTGCCGAAGGGCGTTCCCTCGGTGATCCGGAAACCATCGCCTACGGCCTCATCCCGCGGGCGCACCGTGGCATCGTGGCCGTCAACGAGCTGCCCGACCTGGCCGAGCGCATTCAGGTCTCGATGCTCAACGTGATGGAGGAGCGCGACATCCAGGTGCGTGGGTACACGCTGCGGCTGCCGCTGGATGTGCTCGTGGTCGCCAGCGCCAACCCGGAGGACTACACCAACCGCGGACGCATCATCACCCCGCTGAAGGACCGGTTCGGCGCCGAGATCCGTACGCACTACCCGCGTGAACTCGACGCCGAGGTCGGCGTCATCACCCAGGAAGCGCACCTGTCTGCGCAGGTTCCGACCTACCTGATGCAAATCATTGCCCGGTTCGCGCGCTACCTGCGCGAGTCCAACTCCATCGACCAGCGTTCCGGGGTGTCGGCGCGGTTCGCGATCGCGGCCGCCGAGACCGTGGCGGCCTCAGCCCGTCACCGCGGCGCGGTGCTGGGTGAGGACGAGCCGGTGGCCCGGGTGGTCGACCTGGGCACCGTGATCGACGTGCTGCGCGGCAAGCTGGAATTCGAGTCCGGCGAGGAGGGCCGCGAGCAGGCGGTGCTCGAGCACCTGCTGCGCCGCGCCACCGCCGACACCGCACAGCGGGTGCTCGGCGGCATCGACGTCGGCCCGCTGGTATCCGCGGTCGAGGGCGGCTCGGCGGTGACGACCGGCGAGCAGGTGTCGGCCAAGGACGTGCTGGCCGCGCTGCCCGACCTGCCGGTGATCGTGGCGATCGCCAAGCGGCTGGAGGCCGAGACCGAGGGTGAACGCGCCGGCGCGCTCGAATTGGCGCTGGAGGCACTATATTTGGCCAAGCGCATCGACAAGGTGACGGGAGAAGGCGAAACCGTCTATGGCTAAACCCAACCGGGGACACGCGCATGACCTGAGGTATTCGGCCTATACCGGGGGTCCGGACCCACTGGCCCCGCCGGTGGACCTGCGTGACGCGCTCGAGCAGATCGGGCAGGACGTCATGGAGGGCACCTCGCCGCGACGGGCACTATCCGAGCTGTTGCGCCGCGGCACCAAGGACACCAAGGGTGCCGACCGGCTCGCCGCCGAGGTCAACCGCCGCCGGCGAGAGTTGTTGAACCGCAATAACCTTGACGGCACGCTGCAAGAGATCAAGCAGCTGCTCGACGAGGCGGTGCTCTCCGAGCGCAAAGAACTGGCGCGTGCCCTCGACGACGACGCCCGCTTCGCCGAACTGCAGATCGAGGCGTTGTCGCCGTCGCCGGCCACGGCCGTCCAGGAGTTGTCCGACTACAACTGGCGCAGCCCCGAGGCCAGCCAGAAGTACGAGCAGATCAAGGATCTACTCGGTCGCGAGATGCTCGATCAGCGGTTCGCCGGGATGAAGCAGGCGCTCGAGAACGCCACCGACGAGGACCGTCAAGCCGTCAACGAGATGCTCGACGATCTCAACGACCTGCTGGACAAGCACTCTCGCGGCGAGGACGGCGCGCAAGATTTTCAGGACTTCATGCAAAAGCATGGCCAGTACTTCCCGGAGAATCCGAAGAATGTCGAGGAGTTACTGGACTCGCTGGCCAAGCGGGCCGCGGCAGCTCAACGGTTCCGCAACAGCCTGAGTTCCGACCAGCGCGCCGAGCTGGATGCCTTGGCGCAGCAGGCATTCGGTTCACCCTCGCTGATGAACGCGCTGAACCGGCTGGACTCCCATTTGCAGGCGGCTCGGCCAGGCGAGGACTGGAACGGCTCGTCGGAGTTCTCCGGCGACAACCCCCTTGGGATGGGGGAGGGGGCGCAGGCGCTCGCCGATATCGCCGAGCTCGAGCAGCTCGCCGACCAGCTGTCGCAGAGCTATGCCGGGGCCACGATGGAAGACATCGATCTCGACGCGCTGGCGCGCCAGCTCGGTGATCAGGCCGCCATCGATGCGCGGACGCTGGCCGAGCTGGAGAAAGCCCTGATGAATCAGGGCTTCCTGGATCGCGGGTCCGATGGGCAGTGGCGGTTGTCGCCGAAGGCGATGCGGCAACTCGGCCAGACCGCTCTTCGCGATGTCGCCCAACAACTTTCGGGACGGCACGGCGAGCGCGACACCCGCCGTGCCGGTGCGGCGGGTGAGTTGACCGGGGCGACCCGGCCATGGGCATTCGGCGATACCGAGCCGTGGAACGTCACCCGTACGCTGACCAATGCGGTGCTGCGGCAAGCCGGCACGCACACGTTGGACGGCCCGCTGCAGATCACCGTCGACGACGTCGAGGTGTCGGAGACCGAGACCCGCACTCAGTCGGCGGTGGCGCTGCTGGTCGACACCTCGTTCTCGATGGTCATGGAGAACCGCTGGCTGCCGATGAAGCAGACCGCGCTGGCGCTCAACCATCTGGTGAGTACGCGATTCCGGTCCGACGCACTCGAGATCATCGCCTTCGGCCGCTACGCCCGGACGGTGACCGCGGCCGAGCTGACCGGACTCGAGGGCGTCTACGAGCAGGGCACCAACCTGCATCACGCGCTGGCACTCGCGGTGCGGCATCTGCGCCGTCACCCCAACGCCCAACCGGTGGTGTTGGTGGTCACCGACGGGGAGCCGACCGCGCACCTCGAGGACTTCGACGGCCGGGGCGGCGCGTCGGTATTTTTCGACTATCCGCCGCACGAGCGGACGATCGCGCACACTTTGCGCGGATTCGACGAGGTTGCCCGACTCGGAGCGCAGGTGACGATCTTCCGGCTCGGAAACGATCCGGGACTGGCCAGGTTCATCGATCACGTTGCTCGACAGGTGGAGGGCCGGGTAGTCGTTCCCGACCTGGACGGTCTGGGCGCGGCGGTCGTCGGCGACTACCTACGGTCCCGTCGTCGCCGTCGCTGATCAGAATCTCTCAGGTATTCAGCAAATCTTTACACCCGGTCGGTGGACGTGCGTCGGTCGGCGCGGGCAGCAAAGCGCATGGCAAACGACTTTATTATTGACGTCAACGTTTTCCGGTACTAGACCCCGGCGAACACGTGCAACCCGTCGGTAACGCCAATGTTTCGCAACCGTCAGTTAGCTACTCGACGCGTGTCGAGACGGCGTGAGTGGAGTGAAAAAAGCGAAGTACTTTGGTCCTTAAGTTCACCCATTCCGCTTGCTGAAGGGCAAACAGCCCCTTAGTATCTATCAGGATCTTCTAAGATTCGCATCAGCAAAGCATCGAGTTCGTCACGACCCTGGCGAACCGCACCAACAAGGGGAATTAGCAATGGCGTCACGAACTCGGCCTTTCCTGATGACCGGCGCGGCACTGGCCAGCGCCGCCGCCATCGTCACCGCAACCCCGGCACTCGTGCCGACTCACGACCTCGCAATCGGGGTGCCCACCCCGCTGAAGCTGTCGACCGCCCAGGTCGCGCTGACCGCCATCAGCGACATCACCATCCAGGGCATCAACGACGCCTATTACTTCGGCTGGGGCGGTTACATCACCGACACCAACATCTACTACCCGGGCGTGAGCGGCATTTACGTCTCAGGCGCCTCGGGGGTTCTGTACTACGTGGTCGACAACGTCCTCGACTCGCTGACCCCCAGCTTTGACCTCGACAACTACTACTTCGAGATCGGCGCGCCCGCGGTGCCGTACGTGGCGGCGGGTGAGTTGACCGGCTATGACCCCACAGACCCCGCCAGCATTTCGCCGATCTTCCAGGCCGCGCAGTCGGTGTTCTACTACGGCGTCCCGAACGTCATCAACTCGATCGTCGTCTCGGCGGCCACGCTGTTCCCGAAGTTCGACATCGGCCCGGTGGAGCTCGGCGGCGGAATTCTCGCCAGCCTGTTCTTCTACGGACAGACGCCGGATTACACCCCGCCGACGGACACGACCCCGGGCACCGGATTCGCCTACAGCACCAACGGGCTGTCGGCCATCCTGGCCTATGTGTCCACTTCGATCTCCGACAGCCTGCCCTCGGCAGCGGCGTTGAGCGGTGCCGCCAGCGCGGCGGCCGCCGCCGTCGAAGGCGTCGTCAAGAATGTCGAGAACGCGCTCAACCCGACCGCCTCGTCCGCCGCGGCGAAGACGGTCAGCGCCGCCTCGACCGAGAAGAAGACGGTGGCTGCCGAGAGCAAGACGGAGTCGACCGACAGCAGCTCGTCGACGACCGAAGGCTCGTCCTCCACTGAAGGCTCGTCGTCGACCGAGGATTCCTCGACCGGGACCAGCACCTCCACCGGCGTCGCCTCGTCGGCGAAGCCCGCGACGAAGGCGACCAAGCCCGCGAAGGCGGCTCAGAACCCGCTGAACAAGATCGGCAAGCAGATCTCGGACGCGCTCGGCATCACCAAGAAGTCGAAGCCCAGCACCAAATCGTCGAGCGATTCCAGCACCTCGAGCGATTCGAGCAGCTCCAGCACTGGCGGCAGCGCCAAGTAACAGTCCATCAACAAGACTTCGGCCCCTTCCAGAATGGAAGGGGCCGAGGTTTTTTGGGCTCAGGGTGGTTAGCGAGGTTGTTCCTCGGAACCGCCGGGCTTGCGATTCTTGCGTTTGACGCCCACCCCGCCCCACAACGAGAAGCCGCGGATGGTGACCTTCGGTGCGCCCGGCGTACCCGTGCCGTCGACGTTGTGGTCGAAGCCGCCCATCACTCCGATCCCGCGGACTTCCAGGTTGATCTCCGGCGGCAGCAGGATCGTCTGCCCGCCCATGATCGAGTACGCGTGGATTTCCACGGTGGCTGAGGTGAAATCGGCGTAGCGCAGGTCGACGACACCGCCGCCGAACAAGGTGAACGTCGTGATCCGGCCCGGCACATTCCATCGGCCGCGACGTTCGAAGCCGCTCAAGATGGCCAGCAGCAGGGTCTTCGGCGCCGGTTTGGATGCGCCGCGCCGGTGCGATGCGTCTGCTTCCGGCAAGTCCCCGGTGAGCCGATCGAGCTCCTCATAGGTTTGCGCGGCGTAGGCCTTCGCCAGCCGCTGCTCGTATTCGCCGAGCTGCAGACGTCCCTTGGCAGCGGCTTCGGTGAGCAGCTGAGCAACCTGGATGCGGTCCGTGTCAGCGGCCCGTGTCGTCGCGTCCCGTGGTGTCAAGTTGCTCATCGCCTACGAGCGTACGACTCTCGAAGGCAACCGCAAGAGTGTTCGCTGATCTCTCACAGTGGTGTCATCGCAGCCAGCGGGGCTGACGTTTCTCCAGAAACGCCAGCATCCCTTCTCGCGCTTCCTCGGAGACGAACAGTCGCGCCGACTCGTTCGCCAACCGCTCGGCGTCCCGGTCGAATCCAGCCAGGACGTGGCCGGTGGTCAGGGCTTTTGACGCCGCCAGCCCCTGGGGTGAACCCCGACCCAGATCGGCAACGACTCCCGCTACCGCGGCATCGAGGTCGTCGGCGGCGATCGTGATCAGCCCGATCTCGGCGGCCGTCGCCGCGGTGAACGTCTCGCCCGTCAGGTAGTAGCGGGCGGCGGCGCGCGGCGACATCTTGGGTAGCAGCGTCAAGGAGATGATCGCCGGCGCCACACCGATGCGCGCCTCGGTGAGTGCGAACGTGCTGCGCGGGCCGGCGACCACGATGTCGCATGCCCCGACCAGGCCCAGCCCGCCGGCCCGGACGTGGCCGTCGATGGCTGCCACCACCGGCACCGGCGACTCGACGATCGCGCGCAGCACGGTCGTGAGTTCGCGAGCCCGCGCGGCGGTGGTCTCCAACGGATCCCCGTCGGGTGCTTCGCTCAGATCGGCGCCGGCACAGAACGTGCCGCCGGTGTGGCCGAGCACCACTGTCCGCACGGCGGCATCGGCGGCCGCGTCGCGCAGCCCGGCGTGCAGCTGCTCGACCAGGCGCGTCGACAGCGCATTGCGGTTGTGCGGTGAGTCCAGCGTCAGCCGGGCGACGTGACCCTCGACGGCGTAGGTGACAAGGTGCGTGGTCATCAGTACGACCGCGGCAGGCCCAGTGATGTCTGGGCGACGAAGTTCAGAATCATCTCGCGGCTCACCGGGGCGATACGGGCCAGCCGCGAGGCGGTGAGCATCGAGGCGACGCCATACTCTTTGGTCAGCCCGTTGCCGCCGAGGGATTGCACGGCTTGGTCGACGGCGCGGGTGGACGCTTCACCCGCGGCGTACTTGGCCATGTTGGCCGCCTCGGCGCACCCGAAATCGTCGCCGTGGTCATAGAGCGTGGCCGCCTTCTGCATCATCAATCTGGCCAGTTCGAGTTCGATGTGGTTCTGTGCCAACGGATGAGCGATGCCCTGATGGGCGCCGATCGGCGTCTTCCACACCTGACGAGTCTTGACATAGTCGGTTGCCTTGCTGACTGCGAAGCGGCCCACTCCGATTGCGTTGGCGGCGCCCATGATCCGTTCCGGGTTCAGCCCCGCAAAGAGTTGTGCGATCGCGGCGTCCTCCGAGCCCACCAGGGCGTCGGCAGGCAGACGGACGTCATCGATGAACAGCGAGAACTGGTTCTCCGGGCTGACGATCTCCATGTCGATCTTGGTGAACGTGAAACCTGGGGTGTCGGTGGGCACGATGAACAGCGCGGGCTTGAGGTTGCCGGTCTTGGCATCTTCCATCCGGCCGACGACGAGCACCGCCTGGGCTTGGTCGACACCGGAGATGTACACCTTTTGCCCGGAGAGGATCCAGTCGCTGCCGTCGCGTCGCGCGGTGGTGGTGATGCGGTGCGAGTTCGAGCCCGCGTCAGGTTCGGTGATGGCAAACGCCATGGTGATCGAGCCGTCGGCGATTCCGGGCAGCCAGCGCTGCTTCTGCTCGTCGGTGCCGAACTTGCTGATGATCGTGCCGTTGATGGCCGGTGAAACGACCATCATCAGCAGGGAGCAACCGTTGGAAGCCATCTCGTCCATGACCAGCGACAGCTCGTACATGCCGGCGCCCCCGCCACCGTATTCCTCGGGCAGGTTGACCCCGATGAACCCGAGTTTGCCTGCGTCGGCCCACAGTTCGTCGGTGTATTCGCCGGCGCGCGCCTTCGCCAGGTAGTACTCCTGGCCGTAGCTCGACGCCAGCGCCGCGACCGCCTTACGCAACTCCTGCCGTTCGGCGTTCTCGATGAAGCCGGTGTCGCTCTTCAAGACGGTCACAGCTCTCCTTCTGTCTTGTTTTTGTTCTCCACCCGGGCAAGGATTGTCCCCACGTCGACCTGCTGGCCGACATGGACGTCGAGTTGGGTCACCACGCCATCGGCAGGCGCGGTGATGGTGTGTTCCATCTTCATCGCTTCCAGCCAGACCAGTGGCTGGCCGAACGTGACCGTGTCGCCCAGCGCCGCGCCGAGCCGGATCACCGCGCCGGGCATCGGTGCCAGCAGCGACCCCTTCTCGACGTTCGAGCCCGGCTCCGGGAATCGCGGAGCGGCGACCAGCTGCACCGGACCCAGCGGGGAGTCGATGAAAACATCAGTGCCGTAACGGCTTACCTCGAATGCCGTGGCCACCCCGTTGCCGTCGGCGAGCACCACCTGGTCCGGCCGCGCCGAGACCAGCGTCACGCCACCGTCGTCGGGCAGCACAAGGCCATCGCGGGTGAACCGATAGGTGACGCGGTGCTCCTGCTCGGCCGCATCCAGGTACGTCTTGTGTTGACTGCCGGACACCACGTTGCGCCAGCCGCTCGGGATGTCGCCCAGCACAGTGGCCGAGGCGCGGTTGCTGGCGGCATCGGCCAGGGCGGCGGCGACTGCCGCCAGTCGGGTGGTGCGCGCGTCAGCCAGTGGACGGGCAAGCTCCGTCAACCCGTGCGTATCGAAGAACGCGGTGTCGGTGGCGCCGTCGGTGAAAGCCTGGTGCCGAAGGACGTTGACCAGCAGATCACGGTTGGTGCGGACGCCGTGCAGGCGCGTACGGGCAAGCGCGTCGGCGAGCACCTGTGCCGCACGCCGCCGGGTCGGTGCATACGAGATCACCTTGGCCAGCATCGGGTCATAGTGGATCGACACCGTCGAGGAGTCGCCGATTCCGGAGTCCAGCCGGATGCCGGTGCCGGTGAGCAGGCCGAAAGATGTTGTCGTGCGGGGTACCTCGAACCGATGGATGTGACCGGCTTGGGGTTGCCAGTTCCGGCTCGGGTCTTCGGCGTAGATCCGGGCCTCGATGGAATGCCCTCGGGCCGCCGGCGGCTCGGCGTCGAGCCGCTCTCCGTCGGCCACGGACAGTTGGAACTCCACCAGATCCAATCCGGTGGTGAGTTCGGTGACGGGGTGTTCGACCTGCAGCCGGGTGTTCATCTCGAGGAAGTAGAACCCACCGGCATCGTCGGCGAGGAACTCCACGGTGCCGGCCCCGGTGTAGCCGATCGCCCCGGCAGCCAGCCGGGCTGCCGCAAACAGCTTCTCCCGCATGCCCGCAACGCGTTCGACCAGGGGTGAGGGCGCTTCCTCGATGATCTTCTGGTGCCGGCGCTGAATGGAGCACTCCCGCTCACCGACCGCCCAGACGGTGCCGTACTGGTCGGCGAGAACCTGCACCTCGACATGGTGGCCGGTGGGTAGGTACCGCTCGCAGAAGACCGTCGGATCGCCGAACGCCGACTGGGCCTCCCGGCTGGCGGCCTGCACCTCGCCGGGCAGCTCGGACAGTTCCGTCACGACCCGCATGCCGCGTCCACCACCGCCTGCCGACGCCTTCACGAGCACCGGCAGCTGTGCCTCGGTGACCGTTTCCGGGTCGAGTTCGTCGAGAACCGGAACGCCTGCGGCGGCCATCATCTTCTTGGCCTCGATCTTCGAGCCCATCGACGCGACGGCGGCCACTGGCGGTCCGATCCAGGTCAGTCCCGCGTCGAGGACGGCCCTGGCGAAATCGGGGTTCTCGGAAAGGAATCCGTAGCCCGGGTGGATGGCGTCGGCGCCGGACGCCGTCGCTGCCGCGATCACCTGTGCCGCGTCGAGGTAGCCGGAAGTTCCCTCGAGGCGTACCCGGGCGTCGGCCTCGGCGACGTGGGGCGACCCCGCATCGGGGTCGGTGTAGACGGCCACCGTGGCGATGCCGAGCCGACGGCAGGTGGCGAAGACGCGGCGGGCGATTTCGCCACGGTTGGCGACGAGAACTCGACTAATCATGTGGGGCGCTCACATCCGGAAGACGCCGAAGTTCGACGTCCCCTCGATCGGTGCATTGGCTATGGCGGACAGGCACATTCCGAGCACGGTGCGGGTGTCGCGGGGATCGATCACCCCGTCGTCGTAGAGCCGGCCGGACAGGAACATCGGCAGCGACTCGGCTTCGATCTGAGCCTCGACGGCGGCTCGCAGCGCGGCGTCAGCCTGTTCGTCGACCGTTCCGCCGCGGGCCTCGGTGGCCGCGCGGTTGACGATCGAGAGGACGCCCGCCAGCTGGGCACCGCCCATCACCGCGGATTTGGCACTGGGCCAGGCGAATAGGAAGCGGGGATCGTAGGCCCGCCCGCACATCCCGTAATGGCCTGCTCCGTAGGAGGCGCCGATCAGCAGGGAGATGTGGGGGACCCGCGAGTTGGACACGGCGTTGATCATCATCGAGCCATGCTTGATCATCCCACCTTCCTCGTAGGCCTTGCCCACCATGTAGCCGGTCGTGTTGTGCAGGAACAACAGTGGGGTGTTGGACCGGTTGGCCAGCTGGATGAACTGGGTCGCCTTCTGAGACTCTTCACTGAACAACACGCCGCGGGCATTGGCGAGGATGCCCACCGGATAGCCGTGCAGGCTGGACCAGCCCGTCACCAGGGATGCCCCATACATCGCCTTGAATTCGTCGAAATCGGAACCGTCGACGATGCGGGCGATCACCTCGCGGGGATCGAACGGAATCCGCAGATCGGCCGAGACGATGCCCAGCAGTTCGTCGGGGTCGGCCACCGGCGCTTTCACCGGACGCGGTGTGGGGCCTTCTTTGGTCCAGTTCAGCCGGGCCACGATGCGGCGACCGATGCGGATGGCGTCGAGCTCGTCGACGGCGAAGTAGTCGGCCAAACCTGAGACCCTGGCGTGCATTTCGGCCCCGCCGAGAGACTCGTCGTCAGCCTCCTCGCCGGTGGCCATCTTCACCAGTGGGGGACCGGCCAGGAAGACCTTGGACCGTTCCTTGATCATCACGACGTGGTCGGACATGCCGGGGATGTAGGCGCCACCGGCGGTGGAATTGCCGAACACCAGCGCGATCGTGGGGATGCCCGCCGCGGAGAGCCGGGTCAGGTCCCGGAACATCTGACCGCCCGGGATGAAGATCTCCTTCTGGGTCGGCAGATCGGCACCGCCGGACTCCACCAGGGAGATCACCGGCAGCCGGTTCTCGAACGCGACCTGGTTGGCCCGCAGAATCTTCTTCAGTGTCCACGGATTACTGGTGCCACCCTTGACGGTGGGATCGTTGGCGATCAAGAGACATTCGACGCCTTCCACCACACCGATGCCGGTTACCAGACTGGCGCCGACCTGAAAGTCGCTGCCGTAGGCGGCCAGTGGGCACAGTTCCAGGAATGGCGAATCGGGGTCGACCAGTAGTTCGATGCGTTCGCGCGCGGTCAGCTTGCCGCGATCGTGATGCCGGTCCACATATTTGGGGCCGCCGCCACCGAGTGCTTTCGCCAGTTCGCCATCGATCTCGGCGAGCTTCACCACCATGGCCTCGGCCGCCTCGACATACGTGGGCGACTTCGGGTCGAGAGTGCTCTGCAGCTGGCTCATGCCTGGTATCCCAGTGCCTTGGCGGCCAGGCTGGTCAGGATTTCGGTGGTTCCCCCGCCGATCCCTAGGATCCGCATGTCCCGGTATTGGCGTTCGACTTCGCATTCGGTCATGTAGCCCATCCCTCCGAACAGTTGCACGGCTTGGTGTGCCACCCATTCGCCGGCTTCCACCGCGGTGTTCTTGGCGAAGCACACCGCCACGATCAAGTCTTGCTCCCCTGACAATTGCCGCTCCACGACATTGCGCGAATACACCCGCGCCACATCGATACGGCGGGCCATCTCGGCCAACGTGTTCTGCACTGACTGCCGGGAGATCAGCGGACGCCCGAACGTCTCCCGGTCGCGGCACCACTGCACCGTCAGGTCCAGGCAGCGTTGCGCCGATGAATATGCCTGGGCCGCAAGGCCGATGCGCTCGGATACGAAGGCCTGCGCGATCTGCGCGAAGCCCGTGTTCTCGGTGCCGACGAGGTTGGCCGCAGGCACTCGCGTCTCGGTGTAGGAAAGTTCGGCGGTGTCCGAGGACCGCCAGCCCATCTTGTCCAGCCTGCGGGTGACGTCAAATCCCGGTGTGCCCTTTTCGACGACGAGCAGCGAGACCCCCGACGCTCCGGCACGTTCGGTGCCGCCGGTACGTACGGCGGTGACGACATAGTCAGCCCGCACGCCCGAGGTTATGTAGGTCTTGGCGCCGTTGACGACGTATTCGTCACCGGAGCGTGTGGCCGTCGTCGTCAGGTGGCCGACATCGGAGCCGCCGCCCGGTTCGGTGATCGCCAGCGAGCCGATCAGCTCACCACGCAGCGTCGGTCGGACGAACTTCTCGATCAGCCGTTCGTCGCGGGCGGCGACCATGTGCGGCACCGCGATGCCGCAGGTGAACAGTGAAGCGAAAACCCCACCGGGCGTGCCGGCTTCGTGGAGTTCCTCGCAGATGATCAACGAGTCTGCGGCGTCGCCGCCACCGCCGCCGACCGATTCCGGCAGCTCGGCCCCGAGCAGGCCGGCGGCTGCCGCCCGTCGGTGCAGATCGCGCGGGAGCTCACCGGCTCGCTCCCATTCCTCGATATGGGGCAGGATCTCGCGTTCGGCGAAGCCGCGCACGGTCTTGCGCAGCTGCTGGCGTTCGGGGGTGGTCCAGATGCTCACGGCAGGATCTCTTCCGGGATGTCGATGTGCCGGCTGCGCAGCCATTCGCCGAGGCCTTTGGCTTGCGGGTCGAACCGCGCCTGATAAGCCACGCCCTGCCCGAGGATGCCGTCGATCACGAAGTTCACCGCGCGCAGGTTCGGCAGCAGGTGCCGGGAAACCGGGAGATCCTTTGTCTCCGGCAGTAATTCGCGTAGGGCGTCGACGGTGAGCGTGTGTGCCAGCCAGCGCCACTGGTCGTCGGTGCGTACCCACACGCCGACGTTGGCCGCCCCACCCTTGTCCCCGCTGCGCGCCCCGGCGATGGTGCCCAGCGGCAGCCGCCGGGTCGGTGCTGGGGCAAGCGCTTGCGGCAACGGCGGCGCTTGGACGTCGGACAGCTCGAGGGTGGCGCCGGCCGCGGCGATGTCGGTGCGGGTCCCGTCGTGCCGGACGGCGACCTGTGCGATCTCGCTCGCCGGCACATAGCCGGCGGTGAAGACGCCGTAGACCTGGCCGTCGCCCGGTGGCGCGGTGGAGGTGAAGCCAGGGTAGGAGGCGAGTGCGAGTTCGACTGCAGCGGAAGAGAACTGGCGGCCGACCGTCTTCGGGTCGGGGTCGCGGACGACACAACTCAGCAGAGCACTGGCCGCTTCCTCGGTGTCGGCGTCGACATGGTCGGTCCGCGCCAGCGTCCAGTCCAGCTCCGCGGGTTTCACTCGCAGCGCCGACTCCAGCTGGTCGCGTACCAACGCGGCCTTGGCTTCGATGTCCAGACCGGTGAGCACGAACGTCACCGCATTGCGGAACCCGCCGATGCTGTTCAGTGACACCTTGAGCGACGGCGGCGGCGGCTCACCGCGCACACCGCTGATGCGGACGCGGTCGGGACCGTCGGCGGACAGCGCGATGGTGTCGAAGCGAGCGGTGACGTCGGGGTTGGCGTAGCGCGGGCCGCCGATCTCGTAGAGGAGTTGCGCGGTCACGGTGCCCACGCTCACCTGGCCGCCGGTGCCGGGATGTTTGGTGATCACCGACGAGCCGTCGGCGTAGAGCTCGGCGAGCGGAAAGCCGGCGTGGCCCAGATCAGCGATCTCGGTGAAGAAGGAGTAGTTGCCGCCGGTGGCCTGCACACCGCATTCGATGACGTGGCCGGCCACCACCGCGCCGGCCAGCTGGCCGTAGTCGTCGCGGCCCCACCCGAAATGCGCTGCGGCCGGGCCCACCACCACCGAGGCGTCGGTGACCCGGCCCGTGACGACGACGTCGGCCCCGGCCTGCAGGCAGTCGGCGATACCCCAGGCGCCCAGGTAGGCGTTGGCGGTCAGCGGCGTACCCAAACCGAGGTCATCAGCCCGGGGGAGAAGGTCGTCGCCTTCCACATGGGCAACCTTGGTCGGGATGCCGAGCCGGTCGGCGAGCTCGCGGACAGCGGCGGCCAGGCCGGCCGGATTGAGGCCGCCGGCGTTGGCGACGATGCGAACACCCCGGTCGTGGGCCAATCCGAGGCATTCCTCGAGCTGGGTCAGGAAGGTCTTGGCGTAGCCGCGCTCGGGATACTTCATCTTGTCGCGGCCCAGGATCAGCATGGTGAGCTCGGCCAGATAGTCGCCGGTTAGAAAGTCCAGCTCGCCGCCCGTGAGCATTTCGCGCATCGCGGCGATGCGGTCACCGTAGAAGCCCGAACAGTTGCCGATCCGCACCGCATTAGCCACGCGCGCTGTCTTCCCTTCAGACGATTTCAATCCCCAGTCGCTCCGCTCCTGCCCGCCGACCAACCAACTGGTAGGTTACTGGCGAGTTGCGGTCCCCAGTCAAGGGGCGCGGGTGCCTGCCGGGACGTTTTGGAGCCGACGCAGGTGAGCGGCTATCCTGAAGCGCAACTGTTGGCCGCCGGCATGTCTTTGTCTTTGCGCGGCGCCACCCCTGATCAAGGAGAAGCACGTCATGGCTGTGCCCAAGCGCAGAATGTCGCGGTCGAACACCCGCAGTCGGCGCGCGCAGTGGAAGACCGAGGCCACTGGTCTGGTCAACGTTTCCGTCGGCGGCCGTCAGCACAAGGTTCCCCGCCGGTTGCTCAAGGCCGCGCGGCTCGGATTGATCGATCTCGACAAGCGCTGACACCGTTCGCCAGCCGCGAATTGCCTGCTAGTGCGGCGTGCCTCTCAGGCCTATCTCAGGCGTTGGGCACAGACTGGTAGCTGTGCGAATTCTTGTCGTTGATGATGATCGCGCAGTGCGCGAGTCCTTGCGCCGGTCTCTTTCCTTCAACGGATATTCCGTAGACCTGGCGCAGGACGGTGTCGAAGCCCTCGACGCGATCGCTAATGAACGCCCAGACGCACTCGTGCTGGATGTGATGATGCCCCGGCTCGACGGACTCGAGGTCTGTCGCCAGTTGCGCAGCACCGGGGACGATCTGCCGATCCTCGTCCTGACCGCCCGCGACTCGGTATCCGAGCGGGTGGCGGGCCTGGATGCCGGCGCCGACGACTACCTGCCCAAGCCGTTCGCCCTCGAGGAGTTGCTGGCGCGGATGCGCGCCCTGTTGCGCCGGACCAGCCCTGACGAGCAGTCCGATTCGGCGATCATGACGTTCGGCGATCTGACGCTCGACCCGGTGACCCGCGAGGTGCATCGAGGCAAACGCGCCATCAGCCTGACCCGGACCGAGTTCGCGCTGCTGGAGATGCTGATCGCCAACCCGCGACGGGTCCTGACCCGGAGCCGCATTCTCGAAGAGGTGTGGGGTTTCGACTTTCCTACCTCCGGCAACGCGCTGGAGGTATACGTCGGTTATCTACGCCGAAAGACCGAAGCAGAAGGAGAACCGCGGCTGATCCATACCGTGCGGGGTGTGGGTTATGTGCTGCGTGAGACACCACCCTGATGGCACGCCTGTGGCGGCGCGCGCGAACTGGGCGGGCGCCCGACGAACCGACGACATCGCTATCCCTGCGATGGCGGGTGATGCTGCTGGCCATGTCCATGGTGGCGATGGTCGTCGTGCTGATGGCGGTCGCGGTGTATGCGGTGGTTTCGGCCGCGCTCTACACCGATATCGACAACCAGCTGCAGAGCCGGGCAGGCTTGCTGATCGCCAGCGGGTCGCTGGCCGCCGACCCCGGGAAGGCCATCGAGGGCACGGCCTATTCCGACGTCAACGCGATGCTCGTCAATCCGGGCCGCTCGATCTACACGGCAAACCAGCAGGGCCAGCGGCTGCCGGTCGGTGAGCCGGAGAAGTCCGTCATCGGTGGCGAGTTGCTCATGTCCCGCCGGACGGTTTCCAACCAGCGGGTGCTGGCAGTACACCTGCCCAATGGCAGCTCGCTGCTGATCTCGAAGAGCCTGGCCCCCACCAATGCGGTGATGACCAAGCTGAAATGGGTGCTGCTGGCGGTGGGCGGCATCGGCGTGGTGGTCGCCGTGATCGCCGGCGGGATGGTGGCGCGCACCGGGCTGAGGCCGGTGGCCCGGCTCACCGAAGCCGCCGAGCGGGTGGCGCGTACCGACGATCTACGGCCCATTCCGGTGTTCGGCAGCGACGAGCTGGCCCGGCTCACCGAGACGTTCAACACGATGCTTCGTGCGTTGACCGAGTCGCGGGAGCGCCAAGCCCGGCTGGTCGCCGACGCCGGCCATGAGCTACGCACCCCGCTGACGTCGCTGCGCACCAACGTCGAACTTCTGATGGCATCGATGCAACCGGGAGCCCCTCGGCTGCCGGAGAGCGAAATGGCCGATCTGCGCTCCGACGTGATCGCGCAGATCGAGGAATTATCCACTCTCGTAGGCGATTTGGTTGACCTCACGCGTGAGGACGCTGGCGGGGTTGTGCATGAGGCAGTCGACCTGAGCGATGTCATCGAACGCAGCCTGGAGCGGGCGCGTAGGCGCCGCAACGATGTTCAGTTCGACGTCGACGTCGTCGGATGGCACGTCTACGGTGACCCCGCCGGCCTTTCCCGGGCGGTGGTGAACCTGCTCGACAACGCCGCCAAGTGGAGCCCGTCGGGCGCACATGTGGGGGTGCGGTTGCGTCAGGTGGACGCCGCCCACGCCGAACTCGTGGTGAGTGACTACGGGCCGGGAATTCCGCCGCAGGAACGCGGCCTGGTGTTCGAGCGGTTCTACCGGTCGACATCGGCGCGGGCCATGCCCGGATCGGGCCTCGGCTTGGCGATCGTCAAGCAGGTGGTTGTCAAACACGGCGGGATGATCCGCATCGCCGACACGGTGCCGGGCGGACAGCCGCCGGGCACGTCGTTCTACGTCCTGCTGCCTGGCCTGCCGAACATGGCGGCGAGCTATCCGGACACTTCAGCTGAGAGCGAAATCACGGCCAAAAGGGCCAAGACCAACGGTGATCGAGGGGCCTCCCAGCAAAAACCACCGGCTGTACCGAGTGTTATCTCAGTCGATTCTCAGTAGTTCAAGGCAAGCTTTACTCAACAACTCTTTGATCACGAAGAGCGTGCATCTCGCGACGAGAAAGAGCGATCTGACGATATGACCGACCCCTCGAGGTACTCGCCGCCGCAGCAGCCTGGCCATCCCGGGCCGAATCATCATGCTGCACCAGGGTATTCGCAGCAACCCCGGACGGCCGGTTATCAGCAGCCCTATGACTGGCGGTATGCGACCCAGCAGCAGCACCCGCAGTACCGCCAGCCCTATGACCCGTATCAGGCTGCGCGACAAGGACATCCGGCTACCTCTCCGGGCATGACCCCGATGCCCCCGCCTCGGCGTTCGCGCGTAGGGGCGTTGGCAGCAGGAGCTCTGGCCATCGCTGTCGTGTCAGCGGGCGTTGGCGGTGGCGTGGTGTTGCTCGCCCATCCGGATCGGCAACCGATCGGCTCGGTGTTGCAGGGCGGGCCGAACGGGGTGTCCAACGTTCCGGCCGCAAATTTGCCGGTCGGTTCGGTCGAGCAGGTGGCCGCCAAGGTGGTCCCCAGCGTGGTCAAGCTCGAGACCGAATTCGGCCGCCAGTCCGAGGAAGGTTCGGGCATCATCCTGTCTTCCGATGGGCTGATCCTGACCAACAATCACGTCGTTGCCGCGGCCAAGCCGGGCGCCGCTCCTGCCGCCCCGCCGGCGATTCCCGGTCTGCCGCCGCTGGCCCCGGGTGGGCCCAATGGACCGGCCAACCCGGGCGGACCGAGTGCTCCGCCTGCCGGCGGAGCCCCGACGACGACCGTCACCTTCGCCGACGGCCGCACGGCGCCCTTCACTGTGATCGGCACCGACCCGGCCAGCGATATCGCCGTCGTACGGGCGCAGGGAGTGACGGGCCTTACCCCGATCAGCCTGGGCTCGTCGTCCAACCTGCGGGTCGGCCAGGACGTGGTGGCGGTCGGCTCGCCGCTGGGCCTGGAAGGCACCGTCACCACCGGTATCGTCAGCGCCCTGAACCGCCCGGTGGCCACCGGCGGCGACGCCAACAACCAGAACACCGTGCTGGATGCCATCCAGACCGATGCCGCGATCAACCCCGGCAACTCCGGTGGTGCGCTGGTCAACATGAGCGGCGAACTGGTGGGGGTGAATTCGGCGATCGCCACCCTCGGTGGTGACTCTCCGGATGCCCAGAGCGGTTCGATCGGGCTCGGCTTCGCCATTCCGGTGGACCAGGCCAAGCGGATCGCCGACGAGTTGATCAGCACCGGCGCGGCCACCCACGCGTCGCTCGGGGTGCAGGTCAGCAATGACACCACCACTCACGGAGCGAAGATCGTCGACGTGACCAAGGGCGGTGCGGCCGCAGCTGCGGGCCTGCCCAGCGGCGTGGTGGTGACCAAGCTGAACGACCGCGTGATCGGCAGCGCCGATGCCCTTGTCGCCGCCGTCCGGTCGCGGGCACCGGGTGACCAGGTGACTCTCACGTACACCGATCCCTCGGGCTCCCCCCGGACCGTGCAGGTCACGCTCGGAAAGGCAGCCCAGTGATCCGGGTGGTGGGTGAACATCCCATGACGCTGACCAGCACGGCTGCCAGGATGTCGCCGGGCGGATATACGGTGACATCCATGGAACAGCCAGGGGAGCTGGTGGGGCGCGCACTCGTCGTCGTCGTCGACGACCGCACGGCCCACGGCGACGAGGAGGACCACAGCGGCCCGTTGGTCACCGAGCTGCTCGCGGAGGCGGGCTTCGTGGTGGACGGCGTTGTGGTGGTGTCGGCCGATGAGGTCGAGATTCGCAATGCGCTGAACACCGCCGTCATCGGCGGTGTCGACCTGGTGGTGTCGGTCGGTGGAACCGGTGTCACTCCGCGCGACGTGACGCCGGAGGCCACCAAGACCATCCTCGATCGCGAGCTGCTCGGCATCTCCGAGGCGCTGCGGGCGTCCGGGTTGTCGGCGGGAATCACCGACGCGGGCTTGTCGCGCGGTCTAGCTGGCATTTCGGGCAGCACCCTGGTCGTCAACATCGCGGGCTCGCGCTATGCGGTTCGCGACGGCATGGCAACGCTGAACCCGCTGGCGACCCACGTCATCGGCCAGCTGTCCAGCCTGGAGATCTAAGCAAGCTCTGCAGAGAGTGATACCGGTGGCCGCGTGTGACGGCGTACCGTTCATTAAGCGCGCCGCAAGTGGGGTTGGAGGCCTTGTGTTAACGCCCTGTGAACTGCACAAACATCAAGATTGTGATCTTTGTCACAATTCTGCGGTGATGTGATGGGATCTTCGCGTCAGAACCGAATCGCAGTTAACAAGATCTTCGGTACCGAATTGCCCCAGGAGTCGTCCGACGAACGCGATCCGGACGACGATCGCGCCACCGCTGACCGCGATCAGTGGCTCAGGGATAACGTTCCGCCGCACCACGATTGATGATCGGCAGGTGGTGGGATTCAAAAGGGTTGGCGAACGCGATCGTCACGGGGGTCGCCCGGCCGAAGTCACACCGGCATCCGGTTAACCGCGGTTGGCCTCTCAGCAAACTTCCCCACGCAAGCACCGATTCGGCGCACCGCGCGCCTATGCGTTGCCGCCCAGATGCCATCCCGTTATGTTCCTCGTGTCAACGATGAGCAGAGCGTAAGAGCGGTGTGTGAGGACTCTCATTGAACCGCCTAACGCCGTGTGCGGTGTCAGCATGTTGGGACCCGAGCACGAACCACACACTCGGTGAGCCCACGGGTCACCGTCGACATAGCTAGGGAGAACATGAAGGTAATCGGTCGGCTGCTGGTGGCGATGATCGCCGCCATCGCGGCGTTGTTCGTCGGGACAGGTACCTCGCACGCAGGTTTGGACAACGAACTGAGTC
>NZ_VBSB01000037.1 GCF_013337765.1 Mycolicibacterium sphagni | reverse complement strand
GGAGCGAGGGGTTGTCATGGTGTTTGCACGGCCGGGGGCTGAGGGCAGCGTGGTTGAGTTCGCTGACCGGTACGAGAATTTTATTGGCGGTGACTGGGTCGCGCCGGTTGAGGGGGCGTATTTCGATAATTCGTCACCGGTGACCGGTGAGGTGTTCACGCAGGTGGCGCGGTCGTCGGCGGCCGATGTTGAGTTGGCGTTGGACGCCGCGCACGCCGCGGCGGGCAGATGGGCGGCGACCTCCACGGCGGAGCGTTCTGGGGTGTTGCTGAAGATCGCTGATCGCATGGAGCAGCATCTGGAATCGTTGGCGGTGGCCGAGACGTGGGATAACGGCAAGGCGGTGCGGGAAACCCTGGCCGCAGATCTGCCGTTGGCGGTGGATCATTTGCGGTATTTCGCCGGAGTGCTGCGCGCCCAGGAGGGTTCGATCGCCCAGATCAACGAGGACACGGTGGCCTATCATTTCCAGGAGCCGTTGGGGGTGGTGGCGCAGATCATTCCGTGGAACTTCCCCATCTTGATGGCGATCTGGAAGGTGGCCCCGGCGCTGGCGGCCGGTAACACGGTGGTGCTCAAGCCTGCTGAGCAGACCCCGGTGTCGATTCTGAAGGTCATCGAGCTGATCGCGGATCTGTTGCCACCTGGTGTGCTCAACGTGGTCAACGGGTTCGGGGTAGAGGCGGGTAAGCCGCTGGCCTCCAGTGCGCGGGTGGCCAAGGTGGCGTTCACCGGGGAGACCACCACGGGGCGGCTGATCATGCAGTACGCCAGCGAGAACATCATCCCGGTGACCTTGGAGCTGGGTGGTAAGAGCCCGAATATCTTTTTGGCCGATGTCGCTGCAGCCGATGATGAGTTTTTGGACAAGGCGGTCGAGGGTTTTGTGATGTTTGCCCTCAACCAGGGTGAGGTGTGCACGTGTCCGTCGCGGGCGTTGATCCATTCGTCGATCTATGACGAGTTCATCAGCCGCTGTGTGGCGCGCACCGAAGCGATCGTCAGTGGTGACCCGTTGAATCCGGCCACCATGATCGGCGCACAGGCCAGCAATGATCAGTTCGAAAAAATCATGTCCTACATCGACATTGGCCGCAAAGAGGGGGCGCAGGTGCTCACCGGTGGTGGGGCGCGCAAGGTTGCCGAGTATCCCGGCGGCTATTACGTGGAACCCACCATCTTCAAGGGCACCAACGATATGCGGATCTTCCAGGAGGAGATCTTTGGACCCGTGGTGTCGGTGACGACGTTCGATTCCACCGATGAGGCGCTCAAGCTGGCCAACGACACCCTCTACGGCCTAGGTGCGGGAGTATGGACCCGCGATTCCAACACCGCCTACCGGTTAGGCCGGGGTATCAAGGCCGGCCGCGTGTGGACTAACTGCTACCACGACTACCCCGCGCACGCCGCGTTCGGTGGCTACAAGAAATCCGGCATCGGCCGCGAATGCCACAAGATGATGCTCGACCACTACCAACAAACCAAAAACCTGTTGGTCAGCTACTCACCGAACAAGCTCGGCTTCTTCTGATGCCCACCCCCACAAACCGGGTCAGCATCACCCCCCAAGCCGCCGAGGTCCTGCAACACCTCATCGACATCCACGGACCAGTCATGTTCCACCAATCCGGAGGCTGCTGCGACGGCAGCGCACCCATGTGCTATCCCAACGGGGAATTCCGCGTCGGCGCCGCCGACGTACTCCTCGGCCACATCCACCACGAAACACCCTTCTGGATCAGCGCCGACCAGTACAAGCTGTGGCAGCACACGCAGTTGACGGTGGATGTGACCGACGGCCGGGGTAGCGGGTTCTCGCTGGAGGCACCCGAAGGGGTGAGATTCTTGATCCGGTCGGAAGTTATGTCATCCGAACAGCTGCAGTCACTCAGCACGTGTGAGGCGTTGCAAACGGGCGACTCCGTACGACAAGTAGGCTAAGCAAGCGTGAAGCGGCGAATCGCCGACCCGTCGGCATGCGACTGCTCCGGGAGCGGGGTTCTGTTGGCGGGAACGGTTGCGACCGACGATGTTTCGCGCTTCACGCTTCGATCGCGGAACGCGATCCTTCTGTCAGCTATCAGCAAAGACCCCTACGAGCGGGACATGGTCAGATTTGCCATCGACTGGCGCGAATACGGCGGGGGCGCGGCGGGACAAATATTCGAGGAGTTCGGCCTCGCGGAACATGAGTTCTTCCGCCGCGTTTTTCTGTTGATCAAGACGCCAACCGCGCGCGTTGTGCTCGGCCAGATTTTGGCCCAGCAGCTGACCCGGATGTGCTTATCTCGGCTTCATCTGGACCAGTCGGTGTGGCCTGACCCCGACTGGTTGATCCATGGCTTATGAGAGGCTTGCAACCCAAGTTGTCGGTAGGAGGGCGCGACAAGATCATGGCGACGAGGACACGCCGCACGTGGTACATCAGGCTGCGGGATCTCCGCTCTGCATCTGACCGACGGTGACCATGACGGCTGAGTTCAGTTACGTCTCGGGCGACTCGGACGTCCCCTTGCTGCGCGAGACGATCGGCGAAAACCTAGAACGCACGGCGCGATCGTTCGCTGACCGGGATGCCTTGGTCGAGTGCTGGACCGGCCGGCGCTGGACCTATCAGGAGTTCGCGCGGCAAGTCGATGCAGTCGCATCAGGCTTGTTGGAGACTGGCATCGCCAAGGGAGACCGGGTCGGTATCTTTGCGCCCAATTGCGCGGAGTGGACCTTCCTTCAGTACGCGACGGCGAAGGTCGGAGCGATACTGGTCAACATCAATCCCGCCTACCGCGCTCACGAACTGGAATATGTTCTCAACCAGTCCGGCGTGAAACTGCTGATCGCGGCAGACCGGTTCAAGTCTTCGGATTACGTCGCGATGATCACCGAGCTCCGCCCCCGATGCGATGCGCTCCAAGACGTTGTCGTGCTCGGGGGTGAGGATTGGGAGGCCCTGATGGAGCGCGGCCGGAACGCCGATCCTCGTAGGCTGTTGATGGAGGCGGAATTACTCAGCGCCGACGACCCAATCAATATTCAGTACACGTCGGGCACTACCGGCTTTCCCAAAGGTGCCACCCTGAGTCACCAAAACATACTTAACAACGGCTTTTTCGTCGGCGAGCTCTGCGGCTATTCCGAGGCAGACCGGATCTGCATACCGGTGCCGTTTTATCACTGCTTCGGCATGGTAATGGGCAACCTCGCTGCCACGAGCCACGGAGCCTGCATGGTCATCCCGGCGCCCTCCTTCGAAGCGCGAACAACCCTGCAAGCCATCGAAACCGAGCGTTGCACTTCGTTGTACGGTGTCCCGACTATGTTCATCGCCGAATTGGCGGATTCGGCGTTCGGCGACTTCGACCTGACCAGCCTGCGCACCGGCATCATGGCTGGCTCCCCGTGCCCGGTGGAGGTGATGAAGCAAGTACTGGACCGCATGGGTATCACCGAAATAACTATCTGCTACGGCATGACCGAGACCTCACCGGTGTCCATCCAGACCAGAGCCGACGATTCGATCGAGCGTCGGGTGTCGACGGTCGGAACCGTACATCCACATTTGGAAATCAAGATCGTGGACCCGGAGACAGGCGCAACCGTGTTGCGGGGGAGCCCCGGCGAGCTCTGCACTCGAGGGTACTCGGTCATGCTTGGCTATTGGGAACGCCCGGACTGGACGAGCGGGGCTATCGATGCTGCTCGCTGGATGCACACCGGGGACCTTGCGGTCATGGACGACGCCGGTTATGTGAGCATCATCGGCCGGAATAAGGACATGGTGATCCGAGGCGGGGAGAACCTCTACCCGCGTGAGATCGAGGAATTCCTCTACACGCATCCGGAAATTGTTGATGTGCAGGTCATCGGCGTGCCAGATCCGAAGTACGGCGAAGAGCTCATGGCTTGGATCCGCATGAAAGAGGGGGCCCAACCGTTGACCCGCGAGGACCTTCACGGGTTTTGCGCTGGGAAGCTAGCGCATTACAAGATCCCGCGGTACGCGCACGTTGTCGACGAATTTCCGATGACGGTGACGGGCAAAGTTCGCAAAGTCGAGATGCGAGAGATAGCGATCAGGCTGTTGAAGCTGCCGGAGCAGTAATCGCTATCCCGATATGTGGTTACCTGACTTGCCCCGCGAGCTACGCATGTGATGGATGGGTTATCGGGCGGTCGAGGCTCGCCGGAAACAGCAGTACTTTCTGCGGCGCACCACGTGCAGCGGTGGTTTTCGTCGATGATAGTGGGTGTGCCGGGGGGCTGGGGTTGAGTGTCACTCCTCGCCCGGTGATGCCGGTGCTGATGGTCGAATTCGACGCGGTGGCCGGCGGGTGGGCTGACCTGATCGCGGCCTCGACGCTGCCGGCGCGGAGAATTCGTCGGGCGGGACGGGGTCGTCGTGATCGGCTGCGTGGGCGCGCAGTGCGTCGAGAACACGTTGCGGAGTGGGCAGGTCGAGTCGGCAAGCGTCACCGACCGGCGGCGCGGCCCCGGAGCGCATCACATCGACACCGTTGATGAGGACTGTTGGGGAGGAGTAGCGACCGACGCGGTCGATGATCGGCAAGTCGAGGCCCAGACGGGTCAGGCAGTCGGTGATGACCTGACGGGCGGCCGCGGCGTGTGGGCATCCGGGCGCGGCGAGTAGCTCGATTCGCATGCGGTCACTTCTGATTGGTGGGCGGGGGTGTGATGGTGACGCGGTTTGGATTTCCTGCAGGGTGGGCGCATCCCGCATGCCAGGCGAGGTGGGCGACGCGGGACGGTAGGTCGGGTCGGCAATCCGGATCACGGTGAATTGAGCCGAAGCGGGCGAACATACGCGAAATCGCGGCCCATGTAGCCGCGCCGTGCAGCTTTCGTTGGGGAACTTCAGTGTAAATCCAACATCGCGAGTTAGGACACCTACTGCAAGAGTGCCCGCGACATCACTACGCGCTGAATCTGGTTCGTCCCCTCATAAATCTGGGTGATCTTGGCGTCCCGCATAAACCGCTCGACAGGAAAATCCCTGGTGTATCCGTAGCCTCCAAAGAGCTGCACGGCGTTGGTGGTCACGTCCATTGCCACGTCAGACGCGAAACACTTCGATGCCGAGGAGATAAAGCCCAGATTGGGCTCACCGCGCTCTGCCCGCGCAGCGGCGGTGTACACCATCAGCCGAGCGGCCTCTAACTTCATCGCCATATCGGCGAGCATGAACTGAACCGCTTGGAAATCAGCGATCGCCTTGCCGAACTGCTTGCGTTCCTTGACATATGCGATCGTGGCGTCCAGTGCACCCTGTGCAATGCCCACCGCCTGCGCGCCGATCGTCGGCCGGGTATGATCTAACGTCGCGAGCGCGGTCTTGAAGCCGGTGCCGGGGTCGCCGATGATCCGATCGCCCGGAATGCGGCAGTTCTCGAAGTACAACTCCGTGGTGGGCGACCCCTTGATACCCATCTTTCTCTCTTTAGCACCCACCACGAAACCGGGATCGTCCTTGTGCACAACGAACGCCGAGATACCGTTGGCGCCTTTGTCCGGTTCGGTCACGGCCATCACGGTGTACCACGTCGAGTGGCCGCCGTTGGAGATCCAGCACTTGGCGCCGTTGAGCACCCACTCATCACCCTTGAGCCACGCCCGGGTCCGCATCGACCCCGCGTCGCTGCCGGCTTCCCGCTCGGACAGGGCGTAGGACGCCACCGCCTCGCCGTTCGCGATAGAAGGCAACACCTGCTTCTTGAGCTCCTCGGATCCGCGCAGCAGCAGCCCCATGGTGCCCAACTTGTTGCAGATCGGGATCAGCGACGACGACGCACAGACTCTCGCCACTTCCTCGACGACGATGCAGGCAGCCACCGAGTCACCGCCTTGCCCGCCGTACTCTTCGGGGACGTGGATCGCGGCGAATCCCGACGACGTCAGGGCAGCTAGAGCCTCGTCGGTGTAGCGAGCCTCCTCATCAACGTTGGCGGCGTGCGGGCCGATCTGCTTCTCGCACAGGTCACGTAGCACCCCGCGCAACTCCATGTGCTCGTCAGGGAGCGTGAAGAGGTCGAACTGCGGCTCGCCAAGCCGCCCGGTAATCGCCGTCACGACCTACCATCCAGTGCGGCAGTGCACAGGGCAAGCCAGCCGGACGCGGCGCCCCCAGCCGATGCAGTTATGGCCAACTGCAGCATGGATCTCCTTCGTTGTTCCATGAAGCTCGGCAGCGCGTCTAGTCAATTCAGCGCCGAGAGCACGGTCCAATGCCGCACGACCGCGGCATCCGCCGATCAAGCTCAGTGGTCGCAGCAACGATTCGTTGCCGCACGCAATACAATCGGCCCCAGTTGACGACCGCATCGTGACCCGTTGGCGATCAAACCGACCGCCTCTGGACGCCCGCCGGTGAAGCCACACCCCAACCCCTCGTCATGGAGTCGGCTCCCCTGACGCGCATACCTGCGCCGTCCTTCGGCACGAATCCATTCCGGCGCAACATGTTCAAAATAATGCGCGGTTCCACTGGCCGTAACTGTACAACAATCGCACATTCGCGGATCCCGCAACCGCCCGTGCGGCTTAGTGGTCAGCAGTGTCGATCGTGGAACCGCCTGTCCCCGCTGTGATATCGACCCCTCAACCGCTGGACACTTCAGTTAATCATGATTAACATGAGTCTGGTTAGTCACCATTAACCGAGGCAACGCTTCCCCAACCGCCACTCGGCGATTGGATGCGAGTGGCGACAACCCAGACCCGTTCACACACCCGGCTTGGAGGTAGGAATGACGACGTCGGTGATCGTTGCTGGAGCTCGCACCCCCATCGGCAAGCTGATGGGCTCCCTCAAGGATTTCTCGGGCAGCGACCTGGGCGCGATCGCCATCAAGGCGGCCCTGGAGAAGGCGAACGTGCCGGCGTCGCTGGTCGAGTACGTGATCATGGGCCAGGTGCTGACCGCCGGCGCCGGCCAGATGCCGGCCCGCCAGGCGGCCGTCGCCGGCGGGATCGGCTGGGACGTGCCTGCCCTGAGCATCAACAAGATGTGCCTGTCCGGGATCGACTCGATCGCACTCGCTGACCAGCTCATCCGGGCCGGTGAGTTCGACGTCGTCGTGGCCGGTGGCCAAGAGTCGATGACCAAGGCGCCGCACCTGCTGATCAACAGCCGCGAAGGCTACAAGTACGGCGACGTCACCGTGGTCGACTCGATGGCCTACGACGGCCTGCACGACGTCTTCACCGACCAGCCGATGGGCGCCCTCACCGAGCAGCGCAACGACACCGACAAGTTCACCCGCCTCGAGCAGGACGAATTCGCCGCCACCTCGCATCAGAAGGCCGCCGCGGCGTGGAAGGACGGGGTGTTCGCCGACGAGGTCGTGCCGGTCAAGATTCCGCAGCGCAAGGGCGACCCGATCGAGTTCACCGAGGACGAGGGCATCCGGGCCAACACCACGGCCGAATCGCTGTCCGGGCTCAAGCCCGCGTTCCGCAAGGACGGCACCATCACCGCCGGTTCGGCGTCCCAAATCTCCGACGGCGGGTGCGCTGTCGTGGTGATGAACAAGGCCAAGGCGCAGGAACTGGGCCTGACCTGGCTGTGCGAGATCGGTGCTCACGGGGTGGTCGCCGGCCCGGACTCCACGCTGCAGTCCCAGCCGGCCAACGCCATCAAGAAGGCCGTCGCACGGGAGGGCATCACCCTCGATCAGCTCGACGTCATCGAGATCAACGAGGCGTTCTCCGCCGTCGCACTGGCCTCGACTCGCGAGCTGGGCGTGGACGCCGACCGGGTCAACCGCAACGGGGGCGCGATCGCGGTCGGCCATCCGATCGGCATGTCGGGTGCGCGCATCACCCTGCACGCGGCGCTGGAGCTCTCGCGGCGCGGCTCGGGCTACGCCGTGGCCGCGCTCTGCGGCGCCGGCGGCCAGGGCGACGCGCTGATCCTGCGGGCCTGAGGGAGCAGGACCGGTCGAGACGATGACGACGGCGGCAGTGGTGGTGTTTTGCAATCACAACAGTGGTTCAAAAAGCTCGCCTCAAATTCACCCGATGACCGCGTCGGCTGCCCGCACAGACCTGGAAACTACGACTAGGAGCACGAATTGTCGACCGACTACTCCGAATTCCCCACCCTGCGAATCGATCACGTCGTTGACGGTGTCCTCGAGATAGTTCTCGATGCGCCGGGCCTGAATTCAGTCGGTCCGTACATGCATCGCGATCTCGCCGACATCTGGCCCGCGATTGAACGGGACCCCGACGTGCGCGTCGTGATGGTTCGAGGCGGAGGGTCGGCCTTCTCCGCGGGAGGCAACTTCGCTTTGCTCGACACGATGATCGCTGACTACGGCAATCGACTGCGCGTCGTGCGTGAGGCGCGCGACTTGGTGCTCAACATGATTAACCTCGACAAACCGGTGGTGTCTGCAATTCGCGGGCCGGCGGTTGGTGCTGGATTGGTCGTTGCCTTGCTCGCCGACATCTCAGTGGCCGCCCGCACCGCGAACATCATTGACGGGCGTACGCGCTTAGGCGTCGCGGCAGGCGATCACGCTGCGATCTGCTGGCCACTTCTCGCGGGCATGGCCAAGGCCAAGTACTACCTGCTCACCTGCGAGCCGCTGTCGGGCGCCGAAGCTGAACGCATCGGTTTGGTGTCGGCGTGTGTCGACGACGATGAAGTTGTGCCGACCGCGCAGCGTATTGCCCTTCAACTCGCCGGCAGTTCGCAGTCCGCTATCCGCTGGACTAAGCGCAGCCTCAACCACTGGTATCGAATGTTTGATCCCGCCTTCGAATCCTCACTCGCCCTGGAATTCCTCGGGTTCGGCGGGCCCGACGTTCGAGAAGGCTTGGCCGCACACCGCGACAAGCGGGCGCCGCGCTTCGACGTCGTGTCGACCCGCACTCCCGTGGACGATCGGCGATGATGCGTCTGGAAGGTCGCATCGCGATGGTGACCGGCGGCGCCGGCGGTATCGGCCGAGCGATCTGCCGCCATTTCGCCGAAGCCGGTGCGACAGTTGCTGTCTGCGATCTCGATGGGGTCGGCGCACAAGCGGTGGCGGCGACACTGCCGGGTCTCAGCGCCGGCTTCGCCATCGACGTCCGCGACAGCGCCGTAGTCGCCGAGACGGTGAACGCTATCCGCGAACGGCTGGGTGAGATCGAGATCTTGGTAAACAATGCCGGCATCGATACGATCGAAAAGTTCGTCGACTCGACTGAACGGAGGTGGCGCGCGGTGGTCGAGGTCAACTACCTCGGCACGGTCATCGTTAGCCGTGCGGTGCTGGATTCGATGATCGAACGACGCTGGGGCCGCATCATCAACATCGGATCCGACGCCGGACGTGTGGGATCGTCTGGAGAGGTGGTCTATTCGGGCACCAAGGGCGCAATAGTGGCGTTTAGCAAAGCATTGGCCCGCGAGATGGCGACCCAGGGCATCACGGTCAACACCGTGTGCCCCGGTCCCACCGACACAGCCCTGTTGAAGAAGGTCGCTGACGCCAGTCAAGGAATGCACGACGCTCTCGCGCGGGCCATCCCGATGAAGCGCATCGGGACACCCGACGACATCGCTCCGGCCGTCACGTTTTTCGCCAGTGATGGCGCGTCTTACGTGACCGGCCAGACACTGTCCGTCAGCGGTGGTCTGACCATGGTGTGACTGAGGCTGGGTCTGTACCGAACCCGATGGGCCGACGCGGAGGATAATTAGGGAGCGAGGATGGGCCGCGAAGTCACCGTCCGGCGAGCGGCTCAGTGGTTGGGGCGAGGACACTTCACGACGCGGGTGCCGCCTGCCAGACGGTCGTGCATGCCCTGCTTGCCTGCGTCACTGGCGATGGTCGACGCGATGAGAATGTACGCGGTCATGCTGAAGAGGGCACCGACGTAGGGGATAACAGACAGCAATGTGAACGCATTTCGGACGGCTGACTGCCTCACGGTAGGGCGCGGCGCCGAATCGGGGCCGAGCACGCAGATCCCGATGAGTTTCTTACCCAGAGTGCAGCCCTGGGTCGTCTCGTACACAAGGAAGTAGGCGAAGGTGAGGACACCGAACACCAGCGCGGTCACGTAAAGACCTTGTCCTATGTGGATTGGCGCACGAACAATCATCGCGAACACCAACACGATCACACCGTCGACAAGGCGGGCCGCGCATCGCGATGTCAGCGTCGCCGGCTGCGGGTCGAGGTGCGACCCCGAAGGCTCGATCCCCCGGCGGTCTTCTGGATCCGTCCCATCGTTGGACATGGTGGTGTTCTCCGATCAATTCAGTATCAACGATTCCGCGCCATGTCACCGTCCGGCTAATTCTTCAACCATTTTGTCGGTCACTCGCTCCAGACCGGAAAGGTCGCGGACAACCTCCACGCGATGGCACGACTCCGCGTACAGCGGAAGGTCGCAGCGCCCAAGCGTCCAGGAATATCTCGGTTCCGGTGTCAGCCAGATCACCTCTCGTGCGCGCCGCACGATCTCTTCGAACGCCGCGATGTTTGGCTCGTTGCCGTTACCCCGGCCGTCGCCTAAGACCAGCACCGTGGTGCGGCGAGTCACGGCGGAGGCGTGCTCGGCGAGGAATGTTGCAAACGCCAATCCGTAATCGGAGTTGGCATCCACGTCGAGCACGTCCCCGCCGAAAATGAGTCCAATCGCGTGCTCGGTTGGATGCTCAGCGAAAAGTTCTGTGATCTCGGCGATTTCAGCGACGAACACGAACGACCGCACTTGCGCGAATAGGTCTTGTAGGCCGTGAACCAGATGAAGCGTGAACCGCGCGGTGGCTCGCACCGACATGCTGGCATCTGCCAAAACCAGTAGCCGCGGTTTGTCTTCGACGCGCCGCACGGTGACCGGGTCGAACGGAACGCCGTCGTGGCGCATGTTGCGGCGCATGGTCCGCCCGGAATCGATCCGACCGCGGGTATCGAGCTTGCTGCGATGTGTCAATGCCCCATGCAGGGATCTGGCCAGGCGTCGCAAGGAGACTTCGAGGTCGGCGCGCTCCCGTTCACCGACTTGATCGACAACGCCGATTCGGCGTTCTCCTGACTCGATCACCCGTTGCTCGAGGACCAACAACGCTTCCAGATGGCGTTTAAGGGCGGCGGGAAGGTTCGCCAGAACGCCGGCGAGTCGTTGGGCGAGCGCTGTCGAGTCGTCTCCGTCGTCGACAGCGGCGTCCTCAGTGGCGTTGAGCCAGCCCAGCAGGGTCTCCTGTTGGGCCACACTGAGATCAGCGTCGACGCGGATGCCGGTCGCACGCGCTAGATGCCCAGGTCCGCCAGCGCCGTGCAAGCGATTTGCTTCCAGCTGGACCCGGTAGGCGTCCCCCATCAGCGCCTGGTTGTCCTTGGAGAAGGCGATCTCGTCCGTCATGGCGGCTAGATCGATCTTGTTCGCTTCCTGGTGCAGGTTGTACTGCTGCGCCAAATCATCTGGATCGAAATAATCCCTGATGTCCGAGGGCGCTCCGTGCTCGTGGCCCTGCTGCGGTATGGAACTCGGCATCTCCGAGACCGTGAAGGACTCGAGCGTGCCGGTATCGCTCAGGTCGTCATGGGTGTGACTGTGCAAATCCTGGTCACCGAAGTCGACGCGAACTAGGGAGAAGAACGCGTCAAATACCTCATCGAAAGCGGTGAGGTCGCGCCGATCCTTCACCAATGCGACCGAAAGTGCGTGTCGCAGTGTGGCTTTGTCGGCGAGTACTCCCGGTTGACTGGCTGCCTGCAGCGCGTCTAAGGCTTCCGACACCGACACGCGGACGCCCGCTAGTCGCAACAGCCGCACAAATCGGTGAATCGCTGCTTGCACGAGCCATCCTCACAAGGCGCGACGTCGGGCGAACGAGCGACTGCCTTGTTCCCGACTGATCTGTGGGCGGGGCTGGGCCAGGGATGTGCTCGTCTTCGGCGGTGTCCCGTAATAGCCGTTGTCAAAGCGGTTCGGCAGGTCCTTGCCGGCTCTCACCACGGCGCCGTCGACGTCGCCGGGTTCATGGTCGTGGTCTGGGCGGTGGTGGTGATGGTGGTGATGAGTGTGATCGTGCGCCTGATCCGGCACGGTCGCGTTGGGATCCACCAACCGGGGAATGATTTCAAGGGCTTTCCGCACGTCTTTGTCGTATTTGACAACCACGGACACGGTTTCGGCGAGTACCGCTGCAGTGAGTTCTTGAACCCCGAGCACGGCGAGGGTGCGAGCCCAGTCAATTGTCTCCGAGATACTGGGAGCCTTCCGCAATTCGAGCTCTCGTAGCTGGCGGACAATTTCGACTAGTTGGGCAGCAAGAACATCCGATAGCCCGGTGTCCTTCGAACGGACGATCTCCAGCTCGCGCTCCGCGCTCGGGTAGTCCAGAAACAGGTGCAGGCAACGCCGCTTGAGCGCCGCCGCGAGATCGCGAGTGTTGTTGGACGTCAACACAACGTAGGGCGGGATGTCCGCGGTGAATGTTCCCAGCTCCGGAACTGAGACCTGAAATTCACCCAACATCTCGAGCAGGACGGCCTCCAGTGCCTCATCGGCGCGATCAACCTCGTCGATGAGCAGCACGACAGGATCACGGGCACGAATCGCTTCCAACAACGGGCGCGGAGCGAGAAAGTGCTCGGAGAAGAAGACGCTCTCCTGGGCTCCGATTCGTTCAACTGCCTCGTTCAAATCCGTTGCGTCGGCTATAATTTGGCCGATTTTCTCGCGCAGGATCTGGGTGTACAGCAGCTGTTTGCCGTAGTCCCATTCGTAAAGGGCCTTTGTCTCGTCTTGGCCCTCGTAACACTGTAACCGCAAGAGCCGGCGGCCGGTGGCCGCCGCCAATGATTTGGCCAACTCCGTTTTGCCGACCCCAGCCGGCCCTTCTAGCAGGACGGGCTTGTTCATCCTGGTGACTAGGTAAACGGTCGTCGCCAGTCGTCGATCGGCGATGTATCCGAGTTCGGTGAGACGAGCGACGACGTCGTCGACGCTGTCGAACGGTGGTGTCGCAGGCAGGGTCACGTGCTTGTCCTTTGGATGAGGGGAGAGGCCGGGCAGAGGTAGGGTCGGTCGCTGCCCGGCCCCCGTCCCTCAGGTGAGAAGGTCGTCGAGGTCACCGTTGAGGCAGTGATCGACCACGGGCCGCACCGTCTCAAATGTGCACTCCTTCGGGTTGCCCGGGGTGCACGCGTCGCCGAGGACGTGGTTGGTGATGTTATCGACGTCTTCTTTGTCACCGTTGATCGTCGGCCTTGCCTCGTAGAACGCAGTGGGGCCTTGCCCCAGCCTGTTCTTGCTGTAGCTGCCCTGAGTGACGTCGGTGAACTTCTCGGGGATCCCCACGTCCCTCAGCAGTCTAATGCTGGCGGCGAGCGCCTGGTCGGCGGCTTGAACGTCGGTCAGCCCGGCGGTGTCAACACCCATCGCCTCGGCGATGTCGGCAAATCGCTTGTACATCACCGGCATGTTGAAAGCCCACACCCGTGGGAGGGCGATCGCGTTGTTCAGCCCGTGGTGGGTGTCGTAGAACGCGCTCACGGCGTGCGAAATGGAGTGGATGATGCCAAGCCCGCCCGAGTTGAACGCTTGAGCGGCGATGTACTGGGCATACATCATGCCCTCGCGGCCGGCGAGGTCTTGTGGGTTCCACGTCGCCTGCCGCAGGTTTTGTGCGGTCAATTTGATCGCATAGAGCGCGTTGCCCAACGAGGGCGCGAAATTCAGTCGCGATACATAGGGCTCGGAAGCGTGCGCCAGCACGTCGAAGCCACACTGGGCGGTGTAGTCGACGGGGCAATCGAAGTAGAGCACGGGGTCATCGATTGCCAGCGTCGCCACCGAGGCGTCGTCGAAGGCCACATATTTGTGTGGCTTGCTGGGATCCGTGGTGGTGTCGGTAATGACGTAAGCCCACGAAGTCTCCGAGCCGGTGCCAGCCGTGGTGGACACCGCGATGTGGGGCGGGTTCTTCGGGTTTTCCGACTTGTTGAAACCCTCGAACTCGTTGACGTTGCGGCCGTCGTGGGCGACCGAGATTCGTGCCCCCTTGCACGCATCATGCGACGAACCGCCGCCGATCGACACGAAGCTGTCGCACCCATTAGTTTGGTACAGCGCCACCGAGTCCATCACGTTGTAGTCCTTGGGATTGGACTCGACCTTGTCGTAGAGGACGACTTCCAGTCCGTGGTATTTCAGCGACTCGACGATCTTGTGCACGATGTCTGATCCGCGCAGGCCACTTGTCATGACCAGAGTCTTCTTGAAGCCGAGTTTGATTGCCTCTGGGCCGATCAGCTCGTGGGCACCGGGCCCCATCAGGGCTCTGGGAAACGGATGGAATTCCTTGATAGGGAATGGTTTGAGGAGTTCTTCTACCTGCATGGCGCACCGGTCCTATCTGCGTGTCGTGTTGCACGCGCTCACGTGAGACTTGCCGCCGCCTCTCGGCGCCTAGTGCAGGCGCGAGAAGTCGGATGCGGCGAAGGTCAACGTAATGAACTAGGACGAGCGCGGAAAGGGAATCTGCCGGACCCTAGTCAACCGGGATACCAAGACCGTGCGACTGGCCAGTGTGTGAGCCACCCAGTTGGGCAGGTCCGGTGACCGCTAGCCGCCATTAGGCTACGCCGCAAACGGACAATCGCTCACCGTCATGGAAGTCGGCACTGATGAACGACGGCCCTCAACAGCACGTGCGCGACCGGAGGTCATTGCACCTGCCTCGTCGCACGCAGCATGCGTTGCGTGCGCTTCTCGCTCTTCCGGTGTCATCGGGACCTGACCCAAAGCGCCAGTGCGTCCGGGGCGAAGCCCGCCCGGTGAGTCAGTATCAGCGGGCACAGCGCAGGTCGAGACCGTCGGCGCGCAAACTACGTCACCACCTCAGACGTGCGGACATATCCCCGTCGGTCGAACGGTTGTCGTCGGCCGTCGCAAGGGCAGCGCCACTTGCCACGAAACGAAGCGTTGGGCGCTAATATCCAGGGCGGGGGGTGTGACGCAGATCACGAAGGGGGTGGCGAGGTGCCCGTCGAAGCAGCGACGCCGCCGCCGATGCGCCCGGATATCGTGATGTCGTGGCGACGGTCCAGGCTGAGCGGCGTCGAACCAACCAGGGCCCTACAGGTCGACCTGACAGCGGACTTCGATCAGGATTCTCGTTTGCTGCGATCGGCGATGCCCGTTCTCGAACAGCTCGGACAAGAAATTGCCGATGCGGGGTTGTGCCTGTTGTTGGCCGATCGCGACGGTCGCATCGTGCGCAGCGTCGTCGACAGCACGACCTTTGCTCGCCGCGTCGAGAACCTGGGAATCGTCACCGGTGCCTGCTTCAGCGAAGATCTGGCCGGTACGACGTCGCTGGGGACGCCGCTGGAGGTCCGCCGCGGTGTCGTCGTCAACGGTCCTGAGCACTTCCTCGAACGGCTGCGCGGGCTGAGTTGCTATGGGTCGCCGATCATTCATCCGGCGACGGGCAGGGTCGAAGGCGTTCTCGATATGACCGTCGAGGATCCGCGGGCTGATCCGCTGTTCATCCCGTTTGTCGACCGTGCTGTGCGCGAAATCGAACGCCGGCTGCTGGACGGATCGAAAGTGTCGCAGCAGCGCCTGGTTGCCGCGTTCCAGGACACGATGCCGCCTCCCCATGCGGCACTGGCCGCTATTGGCACAGACATGCTGCTGCACAACAACGTCGCCGCGAACCTGTTGAGCTCGACCGATTACGTGCTGTTGCGCGAGATCGCTGCAGAGCTCCGCCCCGGTGAGCGGCGGCGGATCGACATCGAATTGGCCTGCGGTGAAGCGGCGCGGGTGGAAGCCGAGTCCGTTATTGGTAGCGAAGGGGGCGCCATCTTCGTCGTTGTCCCGTTGCTTCCCGAGGTGAGTCACGTTCCTCGTGGGGTGCACGTCAATGCCGCGCCACCACGCCTAAGCGTCGATATCAGCCGGGTTGCCGGGGTGGAGGGGCCGGTGGCGGTGTGTGGTGAGCCGGGCTCGGGCCGCAGCACGGCCGCTCGCGAGATCGCCGGAGACGCAGCCGCCTGGCTGGATGCCGCGGACGTCGTACAGCTGGGCGAGACGCAGTGGCTGCAGCAGTTGACCGACGCGGCGGGCTCCTCGGCGCCGGCGATCGTGATAGAGCACGTTGAGTCGCTACCCGAATCGATAGTCGCCGCACTGAAGCGGCTCCTTGACCGGGACACCGGGCCCCGATTGGTCCTGACAAGTCCCCCGCTAGACGACCTGGCGCTCAGTTTCGCGGCTCTGGTCGCCCGCTGCCCGGGGCGCATCGACATTCCTCCCCTCCGTCGGCGCCGACTCGAGTTGGGGGCCATCTCGCGCCGGATGCTGTCGGAGCTTGGGGGCAAGTGGGAGCTGACGCCGGCGGCGCTCGCCGCACTGTGCGCCGCTGATTGGCCGGGCAATCTGAGCGAGCTCGCCAGCGCCTTGCGTGCGGCGTCGCAGACCGCGACAGGCGGCAGAATCGATCTGCGCGACCTACCGACCAGGTATCAAGACACCGGCCGAATCACCCATCTCGGCGGTCGGGAACGCGCCGAGCGGCAGGCGATCGTCGACGCGCTGGCCAACGCCTCCGGCAACAAGGTGCACGCTGCACGCGAATTGGGCATCAGCCGAAGCACGCTCTACTCGCGCATGAAGGCGCTCGGCATCCCCTCTTGACAGCCAATGGGGCTTTGATCTGCGCGTTGGCGCCTCCAACTTCGCTCTCCCACGCCACCGCGAGGTGTCCAATAGTCGAACAGTTAAGGACAGTCTGGCTAGGTGACAATGATGCACGTCACATCGCTCGCGCCGTTGTGACCCAGACTGCAGGCGCGCTGGCGAACCGGAGGGATTACATGGCTGATATCGCGGAGAGTGGTACGCGACCCAACCCGGCGGCGCCAATCCCGCCATGGCGCTGGACAGTGCCGCCGATGGCGGTCGCTGTCGATCTAGAACGTCGGACATCAAAAAACACGTAGGCAACTCGCAGAGGGGGTGGCCACCTGCGTCGAATCCACTGCCAGCTAACAATCTCGAACGAAAGGATCTCGGAACGATATGAGTACAAGTCAAACCGAACAGCGAGTTAGCCATCGCGGCGCTCCCAAGAGTTACGAGCAACGCGGCCCGGTGTCGCGCGGATTCTCCTGGGTTCCGCTGATCGTCGCGTTGTCCGCGGTGGGCGCGCTTTGCCTCGGCTGGCGGATCTACCAGCAGGTATGGGCGTTCTCGACCGGGCTGGATTCGCATGGCCCGGACTTCAATAGGTACTGGTTGACGCTAGCCGCGGCGAACATGCTGCTGCTGCCCACCGTCGCGGCCGCAGTTTTCGCCTGGACCTGGGTTTCGGCCAAGCGGCTGCCCAAGGAGCTCACACGCGAAGACGAAGGTCGCCGCCTGTGGACGTTGTGGGTGCTGGTCGCCATGTTCTGCTTTACGGTCTTCGCTGGCGGCAGCTATTTCGCCGAAGAGGACGCCACTTGGCACCAAATCCTCACCCGCGACACCGCCTTCACCCCAAGCCACGATGTACTGTTCTACGGCGTGTTCCCGCTGATGATCTACATGGCGGCGGGCATCTACCTGTACGCCCGCACTCGCTTGCCGCACATTTACGGAGGCAAGGCGCTGCCGGTGTCGTTCACGCTCATCGTGGCTGGCTCCGCGCTGCTGTTCTTTCAGGTGGCGATGAACGAGTTCGGACACAGCTTCTTCCAGGCCGAAGAGGTCTTCTCCGCGCCGTTGCACTGGCCGTTTGTGATCTTCGGCTATCTGCTCGCCGCGACGTTCGCGATCTGGTTCGAGACGCTTCCGCGCGTCTTCGAACTGGCCCGTCAGGAGCGCGATCTTGCTGCTGCAGCCACGTCGTCGGATAAGCCCGCGCACGCCGCCACGGCGCCTGCCGAGTCGGCGACACCGCAGCGAGAAAGCGGAGTGCTGCACTAAAAGCGGACCCGGTTTCGGGTCTGGGTTCCCGCAGCGGGGATGAGTTCGACTCTCCGCTGTGGGGACCCTCCACCCAAACGCGCTCGGCGGCAAGCTAAGCCACCAGCAGAAAAATGAAACACGATGAAATTTTCACCAGGCTCACTCACCGTCGAAGGATCCTTCAGACCATGACCGCATTACAGCCGTCCACAGCGACGCCACCTGAGGCGCAACCGACATCGAAGCCGTTGCTAAGTCGGCGCTGGGATATTCTTCTCCTGGTCGGAGCATTGCTTCTGATCGCGGGTGCCTATCACCTCAATCAGGTGTTGTTCACCGGGGACTGGTCATTCTGGGCCGACTGGAAGGACCGCGAATTCTGGCCGCTGCTGACCCCGGCGCTGGGCATCATCATCCCCGCGGCTGTCCAGTACATCGCATGGGATCGACTGCGCCTCCCGGCCGGCGCAACGCTGTGTGCGGTCGCGCTACTTCCGGCGCAATGGTTGTCGCGCACTGCGAGTTTTGATCTGTGGGCGCACCTGCCGATCAATTTCACCTGGCCCGAGACTTTTATCCTGGCTGCAATCATTCTGGATGTCATCCTTCTCGTTACGCGCAGCTATTGGCTCACCGCTGTCATCGGCAGCTTCGCGTGGGGTGTGCTGTTCTGGTTCTTCAACTTCCCCGCATTGTCACCGTTCTTGGCGCCGGTCGATTTCCACGGCACGCTGCTGACGGTCGCGGACACCATGTCGTTTCACATTGCGCGCACGCAGACCCCCGAATACTTGCGAATGATCGAGGAGGGTCACCTCAAGGCCCTCGTCAGCAACATCACCATCGTCGTCTCCGTGTTTGCAGGGATGCTCTCGGTGGTCGGCTACGTAGTCGGCTTCCTCATCGGCAAATACCTCGCGGTCTGGCCGATCGGCAAGTTCTTCAAGCTTCAAACCGACTAAATCAGACTGAATCAAAGGTGATCACGATGGCGAAATCGCTCATGGACTATCTCGACTTGCGCAAGAAGCACACCCCCCGCAACGGCGCACGCCGCGCCAAGCTCTTTTCGCTGGCTGGAGTGGTGGGTCTGTTATTGGTTCTCGCGCCGCCGCCGCTAGCGTCCGCGCACGGCGAGCAGAGCCAACAACCGTTCGAGCGAACTTCGACCGTAGCGTTCTACGACACTCAGTTTTCCACCGACCGGCTCGACGTCGGCCAAGAGCTGACGATCACGGGCACCCTGCGCATCATGAATTCGTGGCCTGACCACACCATCGCGCCGCCGGATCTCGGATACCTCACGGTCAACACGCCAGGTCCGGTATTCATGGTCGAGGAACGCGAGATGTCGGGGATGTTCACTCCGCAGTCCGTCAAGGTGTCCAAGGGCGGGATATATCCGTACAAAATCGTCCTGAAGGCGCGTATTCCGGGTACCTGGCACGTGCACCCGGCAATGGCGATGGAGGGCACCGGAACGCTCGTCGGGGAAGGTAAATACATCACCATCAACGACGCCGGCACCTTCACCGAACCGCAAACCCTATCTGACGGTCGCAATGTCGACCTAGCTAGCTATGGCCTCGGTCGGGTCGTCATCTGGCATGTTCTTGGACTGTTGGTCGCCGTGGCGTACGCCGCCTTCTGGCTGCGGAAATCACTGTTGCAACGTGCCGCGGTAGTCAACGCCGGCGGTGGTGCCACCCTGGTGACGCCTAAGGAACGCAACGTCAGCATCGGGATCGCGATCGTCGCGCTGGTGCTCGGGTTGGGCGGATACGCCTACGCACAGGTATTTGACGGCCCGCACATCCCGCCCCAGGTAGCCCGGTTGTCGCCGGTGCCGCAAACGCCCTCTGGGTTGGCCAGGCAACTCGAGACGCAGGTACAAAGCGCGGTCTTCCAGGAGAAGACAGGCACGTTGGTACTGAAGGTTAACGTTGACAACAAGTCCAATTCACCCGTCAGGTTAGACCGTCTGCAATTCGCCGATTACGTGGTCACCGTCACGGACGGTGCCAAACCGGACACTGACGGCGTAGCCACGGTCTCACCGTCGGGGCCCATTCCTCCAGGCGGGTCGAGCAATTTGACCGTCGAACTCGACGCGCGTTCGCTGCTATCACGGAATCTGTTGCCGACCAACGACGCTCAGATCCGTGTTACCGGACTGATGTTCTTCCAGGATGCCGCGGGGCAGACGTCCACCTCGGAGATCAACGAACTGACGTCGGGCGTCCTACCTGAATACGGAACCCAATAGAGGTGTGGACCGGCCCGGATGAAACACAGCCAGTCGAACCGGGCCGGTTCACCCTCGCGCCTCCGGAACAGATACCGATCGGGAAACGCTTGCCATGAATGAGACCATCCTCGCCCATGGTGGACAGCTCACCAGCGATGAGATCGCGTTCATCGGCGGCGGAACTCTGTTCGCGTTGCTGTTCCCGATCGTAATTCTCGTCATCGTGACTCGTCGAACGCGCTCCGAAGAAGATGACGCGGATACGTCTGCCCCAGAAGTCACGACATCGGAAGCCGAGACCGACCACCCATTTTGTGAAAGGTCATGATGAACAACACTCAACACCTCGTTGCCATGGGTGACTACAGCGGCCCACTGACCCAAGCGAGCGGGTGGAGCGTGCTGGCAAGCCTGGTCGCGATGCTCTGCGCTCTCATTGTGCCGGTCGGCGCGATTGCATACTTCGTATCGAGAACCCCCGCACCGCAGGCAGACGAGTTCTGCCTGGGCTCGGTGAGCCTGCACGAGGAGATGAGCGAGTTCATCGCGGCTGTCGAACGAGGCGATGTGACATTCGCCAGCCTCGGGAGCGGGCCGCCTGACCACACTGCGTCCACATCGCACCCTGGCGGCTCGGCCACTTCGGGGACGGGATTGACGCAGACATGAGGACGCCCCTGACCACTGACGCGTTCCTGGACCGCGCGGAACGCGTCTACGGCGACCGCACGGGCATCGTAGACGAACCGTCGGCGCAGCACAACCTGGGCCGGTTGTCTTACCGGCAGCTGGCCGCGCGGGCCCGAGCAGTGCAGGCTGGTCTCGACCGGCTGAATATCCCCGAAGGCGCTCGCGTTGCCGTGGTCAGCCACAACTCGGCTCGGTTGATGGAGCTGCTCCTGGCCGTGCCGTCATCTGGCCGCATTCTGGTGCCGATCAACTTCCGGCTGCAGCCGAGCGAGGTCTCCTACATCGTCGACGACAGCCAATCCGATGTGCTTCTGGTCGACCCAGAGCTCGACGGTCCGCTCGCCGACGTGGCAGCGCCCCATCGCCTTGTGCTCGGCGAGAGATCCGACGACGTGCTGCTCGATTTCGACTCCGAGCCCCAACCCTGGTCTCATCCCGACGAGGACGCCTTTGCCACCCTGAACTACACGAGCGGAACGACCGGCAAACCCAAGGGTGTGTGCCTGACGCATCGCAACATTTGGATCAACGCCGTCACGTTCGGCATGCACATGCAGCTGGGGGACGACGACGTCTTGATGCACGTACTGCCCATGTTCCACTGCAACGGTTGGGGCATGCCTTACGCCTCTACGGGCCTGGGTGTCGAACAGGTGGTGCTGCGCAAGGTTGACGGCGCGGAAATACTGAGGCGCGTCGACGCCCACGGCGTCACGCTGATGTGTGGCGCGCCAACCGTGTGGAATATGGTGCTCGACGCGGCACAGGATTGGCCGGGGGAGATTCCTGGGCGCGGCCGTGTCCGAATTGTGTGTGCCGGCGCGCCGCCACCGTCGTTGACCATCGCTCGCATCGAACGCGAGCTGGGTTGGCAGTTCAACCAGATTTACGGGCTGAGCGAAACGGCCCCGCTGTTGACGGTAAACCGGCCCCGCCGTGAGTACGACAACCTCTCGTTGGGCGACAGGGCGAAGAAGCTGGGGAGAGCCGGCGTGCCCTCGCTCGGCACGTCGCTGCGCGTCGATGAGGATGGCGAGGTTCTCGCCGCGTCGAACACCGTGATGGCGGAGTATTGGAACAAGAAGGACGAGACCGACGCTGCGCTGGACTCGGGATGGTTCCACACCGGTGACGGCGGCGCCCTCGGAGTTGACGGGTACCTGACCATCACCGACCGGAAAAAGGATGTGATCATCACCGGTGGCGAGAACGTCAGCTCGATCGAGGTTGAGGACGCTCTCCTCGGTCATCCCGCGATCGCCGATGTCGCGGTGATCGCGACGCCCGATGACAAGTGGGGCGAACTGGTGACGGCGATCGTCGTGCCGCGTCAGGGCGAAACCCTCGCCGCCAGTCACGTCATCGAGTTCGCCAAGACAAAGTTGGCTCATTACAAAGCGCCCAAGAAAGTCATCTTCCGCACCGACATCCCCTATACGGCCACCGGGAAGAAGCAGAAATTCAAACTGCGCGCAGCATTCTGGACCGGTGACCGCCAAGTGAACTGACTCGACCCGACGCCGCGATCGAGCGCGCCGACACGCCTCCCGAAACGAGGGAAAACCAGTGCTAAGCGATACACCCCATCCGCTTCGGGTTGAATTGGAGCGGGTCTGGGACGACGTGGTCTCGACCGGCGCGTGCAGCACCAAAGGCGCATTCGACGGGCGCGCCATCCGGCCGGAGATCGCGCAGTCGTGGGCGCGATCGCTGAGATCGGTTGAACCCTCCTGTGGCAATGCTCCTGCCGATGACGAGTGCTCGCGGGCCCGATGGAACGACTCACCGCTGCGGCGACCGGTCGACGAGCTGGCCGGTGACTTACAGCAGATCGCCGACGCGGGATTTGTGGTGGGCGTTACCGACGAGCGGGGCGTTTTGCTGTGGACTTGCGGGGGCCGCGTGATGCGCCGGCGGGCGGAACGGGTGAACTTCGCCCCCGGGGGTCGATGGAGTGAATCGGCCATTGGTACCAACGCGGTTGCCTTGGCGCTGGATAGTCGGCGACCCAGCATGGTCTTTTCCGCAGAACATCTCGTCGAATCGTTGCACGACTGGGTGTGTTACAGCGCGCCGATCCGAAACCCCCAGGGGAAGACTTTGGGAGTGCTGGATTTGTCCACGACGTGCGGTCGGGCCAACCCTCTCGCGATGACGACGGCGCGGACGATGGCGGCGTTGCTCGAATCGCGGCTGCGTGAACTGCGACCGTGCAGTGCCGGGCCGGTCTCCGACGTCAATGTCGCAATCCGCTGCTTGGGGCGTATCGACGTCACCGTCGACGACGTGTCTGTCCCGGTCAGTCCGCGGCAGGCAGAAATCCTGACGCTGCTGGCGCTTCGGCCCGACGGGTACACACCGGGTGAGCTCGGCCTTGAGCTCTACGGTGATCGCCAAGTGTCGATGTCGACGCTTAAAGCCGAAGTATCGCGCGTGCGGCGGATGCTGAGCGGGCGGATCGCGGCACACCGGTACATGCTGACGACGCCGGTTCGGTGTGACGCCGTCGAGGTGCTGGAACATCTGGCAGCGGGCGACATAGTTGCTGCGGCAGAAAGCTACCGCGGCCCGCTGCTGCCAAATTCGGAAGCTCCCGGCGTCGCCAACTGGCGTGACCGGTTGGACGTGGCTATCCGGGATGCCGCCCTGCGAAGCCGTGACCCGAAGCCGGCGATGATCCTGGGCGAGCAAATCGATCATGATCCCGAGCTTTTCGAGCATGCCTTGAACCTGCTGTCGCCCGATGATGCCCGGACGCCTCTTATCAGGGGCCGCCTTCACGTCCTCCGTCGGGACTGGGAATGAGAGTGAGCGTCCGCAGCGCTCGGCGGTCGATCGAAGGTCCGGCCTTCGATGGTCCAACAACCGATCACCAACCCGGAATCCGTACGATTCGAGAGTCGATGAGGCGGGGGTCATGACGATGACGGCGCGGCGAACTGCCAAAGCTAGCGATGACATGCAGCGCCACGGTCGTATGCGCCCAGGTGCGAGTGCGGATCACAGGAAGAACCAATTTGGCCGCCGATGACCTTACCCGTGATGCCGAGGTGACGCGCCTCGCCTTGGCGGCCGGGCGAGGGGATAACGACGCGCTCGGCCAATTCGTCAGGTACACGCGGCGCGATGTATGGCGATTGGTTGCCTACTTGTCAAACGTCGGCACGGCAGATGACCTGACTCAGGAGACTTTTCTACGCGCGATCGGCTCCCTGCCAAGCTTTAGCGGCCGCTCGTCGGCAAGAACCTGGCTGTTTTCCATCGCACGCCGTGTGGTCGTCGATCAGATTCGTCGAGACCGGTGCCGACCGCGGACCTGTGCCGCCACCCATTTTTCAAATGTCGTCGAGCTGAGTCGCTTTCGGGGAAATCGCCAAGCCGTCGCCGGATTCGAGGATATTGTCGAACTCCGGATCCTGCTGGACGGTCTCGACGTCGAGCGTCGGCAGGCGCTATTGCTCACCCAAGTGCTGGGGCTAACCTACGCCGAAGCCGCCACGGTGTGCGGGTGTCCGGTCGGTACGATCCGGTCCCGCGTCGCTCGTGCCCGGGAACAGCTGCTTGCGGCGCCGGCCCAGTGCGTCGGTGATGTTCAGGCCGAGATACCGACGGTGCCCGCGAGTTCCACGGGGGCCAAAGGGGCGGTGCCAGAACCGATCTGACGCCCGGTAAATCCTCGCGCGGGCACGCGCCACCGAGGCGGACGGGTCGATTGTTCCCACATCGGGAACTCCTTGGACGAGCCGGCCGACTACTGTCTGCGGGCTTCGCGCCGCCGGCACGCAATGCCGATGCATCGAGATGGGAGAGAGACATGTCAAACACCACGAGGCGCCTCCGCGCAATGCTGGCCGCGATCGCGCTGGGAGCTATGCTGATGGGGTGCTCGTCGCAGGGCACGTCAACGTCATCGATCACGCCGCACCAAGTTTCGACGACATCAACGAGCGCCCAGTCAGGAATGGCCACGCCTAGCTCAGCCTCTCCATCGCCGGCATCATCGCAGCCAGGTGCGTCGGCCCTGGAGATACCGATCCAAATCCACGGCAGCACTGTCACGCCGCTCAACGCGCAATTCGATGCCACCGTCGCCCAGCAGATCACGCTGCGCGTCGACAGCGATGTCGATGAGGAGCTCCACGTTCACTCGGTTCCCGAGCACGAATACGAGGTGCTGCCGAAGCCAGGGCAGGTGTTCACCTTCAGCATCGCCGTGCCGGGACAGGTGGCGATTGAACTGCACCATGCCGACAAAACCGTTGCCACCCTGATCGTCCGGTGACTGACACCTCCGTCCAGGTCCTTGCCCACGGGTTGGGCGGTAGCGCTGACCTGCCGGTTCCGCTGGCGTATGCCTTGGTGGCCGCCGCGTGGGCGCTCAGCATCTCCTTCGCTGTGCTTGTATTTGCTTGGCGCACACCGCGATTGCGGGCCGACGCGCCAGGAGTGCCGCTGCCGGGTTGGGTGAATACGTTCGCCGCCTCGCCGCTGGTACGGCGCGTCCTGGCCGGGACGGGACTCGCCCTAACGGTGTGGCTGTTGCTGGCGGGGGCCTTCGGTCCGCCTCAAACCTCACACAACGCGCTGCCCACCACCTTCTACACCTTGCTCTGGGTGGGACTGGTCGCCGCGTCGGTGCTGTTCGGTCCGGTCTGGAAGCTCATCTCACCGGTGCGTGCGGTGCGCCGATTGGTGTGCCTGGCGACCGGCCAGCGACCTGCGCAAGGATGGGTAGCATACCCGGAGAAACTGGGATACTGGCCGGCGGCGATCGGCCTGTTGGCGTTCGTGTGGCTTGAACTAACGTCGCCCAACCCGGGGTCGGTCACTGCGGTGTTGACCTGGTCGGTGGCGTATCTAATGATCACGATCGCGGGCGCCACAGTGTGCGGAACGCGATGGTGCGAACGAGCGGACCCCTTCGAGGTGTATAGCTCGCTGGTCGGCAGGTTGTCGCCGGTGGGGCCGGGACAAGAGCCGGGCACCTACGTCCTGCGATGGCCGCTAAACAACCTTCAGGCGACAAAAGTCGGTGTCGGCTCCGTCGCTGTTGCCACAGTATTGTTGGGATCCACGGCTTTTGACAGCTTTTCGGCACAGCCCAGATGGCGAAACTTCGTCGACAGCGTGTCCGCAAGCGAGCTGTTGGGAAGCTGGACGGCAACGGCGGTGCGCAGCGGCGGCCTGCTGATGATGGTCCTGTTTGTCGCCCTGACGTTCACACTTGCCTGCCGGGCTGTGCCGCAGTTGCCGCGATCGGAACGAGCGAAGCTTCCCTGTCTCTTGGTGCCCTCGCTGACACCGATCATCGTCGGTTACATCTTCGCGCACTATTTGACATTTCTGGTGGAAAAGGGTCAGTCGGCGGCGATGCTGCTGCTCGACCCGTTCGACTTTGGGTGGAATCCGCTGGGGTTGGCCCACCGCGACGTCGCATACGTTCTCTCCACCCATCCAACGGTCCTGGCGAGCCTGAAGGTGACGTCCGTCATCGTCGGCCATATCCTCGGCGTTCTGGCTGCCCACGACCGTTCATTGCGGGTCCTGCCGAAGCGGCATCAGCTCACCGGCCAGTTGGCGCTGCTGTTCACGATGATCATGTACACCTGCGGCGGCCTGTACTTATTGTTTGGCGGGTAGCCGGCGCACACGCCACCCGGCTGGCTCTTCGAGCACGCGCATGGTCCTCGGCCGAGGTGACCCTTGGTGGTCAGTTTCATTGAAATTCGTTGCACCCGAGAGGTTCTGCCATCTCGCGCGAGGCGTCGCAGCTGACGGTTTCGCGGGAACTTTCCCCGCAGGCAACCGACTATCAACGAAGGCAACGGAATAGCCAGGCAACCGACGTTGGCGGCGGCCTGTGCCGATATGGGTAGTAATGGCCACGTCGAGGTCCCGGTTCGAAGCCACAAGGGTCCCCCAACGTTCACGGCCTGCCCGGACTTCGACCACGCGTAAGCAGACTTCGCCCAGCGACCTCCGTCGACCTAAATCGTGTCCAGAACGACGTGACACCCACGCCCTGGCGCCTACACGCGTCACTTGTGCACCCAACCTGACGCCAACCCTGCTGACGTAACGTCGCTCACATACGACCACCGTTTATGAAGTTGGTCTCAAATAGTCCAATGCCCCCGAAACGAAGGAGTTCTGTGTCATGACTTCCACACTGCCGGGAAAGGTGTCCGGACACCCGTCGGCGCCGCACGCGAGCGTCAGCGGACAGGAGGTGCATTCCTGGCTGATGGACCTGGGCTGGGACTCGGACACGATTCGCGGGAAGTATCCGACGAAGTACAAATTCGACCCCAATGCCCGTGAGCAGTTCAAGCTTGTCGCCCGCGATTACGGCCGGATGGAAGGGGAGAAGGACGACCGCCAGTACGGCAGCTTGCTGGATTCCCTGGCGCGGCTGAAGGCACCGACGCGAGTCGAGCCGCGCTGGGCCGAGGTCATGAAGCTGCTCGCGGGCGCACTGGAGTTGGGCGAGTACAACGCGATCGCCGGTTCGGCGGTCCTGGCCGACACGACCCGATCTCCCGAGCTTCGCAACGGCTACCTCATGCAGGTGGAAGACGAGGTGCGCCACACCACGCAGACGCATTACCTCGCCAAGTACTACGCCGGTCAGTACTACGACCCCGCCGGGTTCACCGACATGCGCAAATGGCGTTACATCAACCCGCTGTTCCCGCCCACGATGCAGGCATTTGGCGAGAACTTCTGCGCGGGCGACCCGGTGTTCGCCTCGCTGAACCTGCAGCTGGTGGCCGAGGCGTGCTTCACCAACCCGTTGATCGTGGCGATGACCGAGTGGAGCGCGGCGAACGGAGATGAAATCACGCCGACGATCTTCTTGTCGATTCAGTCCGACGAGATGCGGCACATGGCCAACGGGTACCAGACCATCGTGTCTGTGGCCCACGACGCCGACAACATGCAGTACCTGCAGACCGACCTGGAGAATGCATTCTGGCTGCAGCATCGCTTCGCTACGCCCATCGTGGGAGCCGGCTTTGAGTATGGCGCGGTGAACAAGCTGGAGCCGTGGGCGAAGGTGTGGGACCGCTGGGTGTATGAGGACTGGGGCGGCATTTGGCTGGGCCGGTTGGAGAAGTTCGGGGTGAAGTCGCCGGCGAACCTCGCGGATGCTAAGCGGCAGGCGTATTGGGGTCATCACTACACCTACGCGGTGGCCTATGCGGTATGGCCTTTGCTGGGCTTCCGCATGGACCCACCCAACGCGCGCGACATGGAGTGGTTCGAGAACAACTACCCCGGTTGGCACTCTGAAGTCGGCCATATGTGGGATTCCTGGCGGGAGATGGGCCTGGCCGACCCCGCCAATCACACGTTGCCCGGCCAGCTGGTCAGCGACGCGAAGGTGCCGATCTATTTCTGCCGTGTGTGCAATTTCCCGGTCATCATCCCCACGCTCACCGGTGCGTTGGACGATGTGCGGATCCTTGAGCTCAACGGTCGCAAGCATCCGCTGTGCTCGAGTTGGTGCGAGCGGATGTTCCTGAAGGAGCCGGAACGGTACCAGGGCGAGAACCTGTGGGAGAAGTTCGACGGCTGGAACATCGCTGACGTCGTTCATGCTGCCGGCGCGGTGCGCAGCGACGGCAAGACGCTGCTTGCCCAGCCGCATCTGAACAGTGAGCGGATGTGGACGCTGGACGACCTGCGCGCTTGCCACGCGGTGATCCGCGATCCGCTCAAGACCGGGGGCGTCTGGCTGGAAACGGTGTAACCGCCGTTGCGCGCGACCACCCCGAAACCCCGGGCCGGTCGGCCCCCCGGGAACGCTGACGCACAACCGCCCCAGTTGAGGCGGACCAAATCAAATTTAGGACCTAGCGAGGACACATGACTATTACCGAGGGCGATGTGCCTGCCGCCGGCGAGATGGCAACGCGGCGAACATTTCTCAACCCCGCCTACGACATCGAGCGCGAGCCGCTGGAAACCCGACGCACCTCGCAGTGGTACGCCAAACCCTATAGACGTCGGATTTCCGAGTACGAATCGCTGTTGCTCTACGCGCAGTCGGCCCCCGACTGGATTCCCGGTGCGCTCGGTACTGGCGGCTTCTGCAACAAGTTTTCCGGCGGCCGTGCGGCGTGGGAGAACTACACGACGGAGGCAAAGTCCTCGGACTGGTTTGTGTTCCGGGATCCCTCCGGTCGCGGACAGCCCACGTATGTAGCGCAGAAGGCAGAGGAGAACGAAGAGGCCGGGCGGATGTTCGCGGCCTACGCCGAGCAGGGCATGTACCGGGACCTGGATCGGGAATGGACCTTTGACGTCGTCGCTACTGGGTTAGGTGCGTTCGCGCACCACGAGTACGGGCTTTTCGGAGCTCTCGTAGGGGCGCCGGCCCGCGACGTGTTCACCGACGTGTTGCGGCAGGCGGTGATCACCGGAGCGATCGACCATCTCGACAACGCGGAAATGATCCAAGCTGAAAAGGTGTTCCTGTCCAAGAATGTCGACGGCTTCTCCGAAGACGTCGCGCCGGCCCGTGAATTCTGGCTGTCGGACCCGGTGTACAGGACCGCCCGCGGCATTGTCGAGCGGCTGTGGGGCGAGGTGTATGACCACATCGAGATCATTTTCGCGACGTTCATGGTGCACGAGCCTCTCTTCGGGCGTTTTGCCCGCCAGCAGTTCTTTCACCGGCTGGCTCCGATGCACGGTGATCAGCTCACCCCGGCGATCATGTGGCCGACGATCACTGCCGCCCAAATCGACGCGAAATGGGCGTTCGAGCTGTTTGGCCACGCCTTGGGCCAGGACCCGAAATTCGGAGAACACAACCGGGCGCTGATGCGGTTGTGGGCACGGGATTGGATGCTGCAGTCTGTGGCCGCGATGGCCGAGTTCGCGCCGATGTTCTCCCGAACCAGCACTCTCCGGTCTCAGGCGTCCAGCGAGACGGTTAACGAGGCCGCGTCGATCGTGATCGGCGACTGGGCGCGCCGTTATGCGCCCATCTTCGGGCTGGAGGTCAACGTCGACGAACTGGTCAAAAGCGTCACAGCAGCGTACACGGGCGCGGTCCGGTGACTCGCCACCGAAGCGCCTTGACCCGACCGAACAAACTGACAGCACATCCTTCCAGTCGTCCTTTACGGAGCGCGCAATGACCTTAGATGACCCGCAGGTGACAGCCTCGACAGGCGACAAGAAGTCTGGGCTGCAGACCATCACCACGGCCCAACGCGTCGCGAGAGACTTCAACCCTCAGGCGTTGCAAGACCGCATGTATGGCGCAGGCGCGGCGGCTCCTGTTGCTGAATCCCGTCGCGTCGTGCTGTGCTTGATGAAAAGCACGGAAGTCGAAATCGTCGTCGACGAGCTGATGGAGGAGTACGCCGAGGACGATTCTTTCATCGTCGAAGACGCGGGCACCTTCTATCGGCTGGAAAACGACGAGGGCTTCGAGATTGACCTCGACGTCATCGAGCCGTTGATCGGGCACCGATACGACGTTTTCGACTTCATGGTGAACGTCACGACGACCATCGGTCGCGCGTATAACGACGGAAACAAGTTCGTGATGACCACGAAAATGATGGGCCTGGAGGAGGAGCTCCCCAGGTTCCAACGCGGTGGCGACGACGAATCCGACGACCTCAATCACATGCGGGGCGCCGGAGGGGAGCGGTAGGCCGGGGGCTTGGGATCCTCCGGCGTTCAGTCCACTGAGATGGGTTGGAGCAATTGTGGACGACACGGAACGGGTCATATTCGAAGACGAAGAATTCACCGTAGTCGTAGATGAGGCATTCCCGTGTTGGGAATGGTTTATCTTCCGTGGCGACGCTGAGATACAAAACGGCGTGTCATTGACTGAGCGAGCGGCATGTGAGGCCGGCATGAAGATATTGGCCTATTTTCAAGGACGGATAGGAAACGTGGCAGGGGAGAGTACCGATTCGGCCGGAACGGGGATGCGATGACCTTTAGTGTAAAGCTGTTTTTTGACGACGATCACGAGGCCGCGATCAGTTGCGAGCCCGATGAGGATGTTATTTCCGCGGCGCTGCGGCAAGGGCTCATTCTGATGAGCGAATGCCGGGAGGGGGTGTGCTCGACCTGCAAGTGCTTTCTGGCCGAGGGGGAATACAGCAGACTAATGTCGCATTCTGTTTACGCGCTGTCCCCCGCCGAAGAGGAAGAGGGTTTGGTGTTGGCGTGCCGGCTGCGTCCGGCGTCGGATTTGGAGATCGAATTCGACTACCCGTTCTCGATGGTCCAGCAGTACGAGGAGACCGAACGGCGGGGGAGCCTCGACGAGATCGAGATGGTGTCGGACACGGTGATGCGGGTGGTCGTGCGGACCTTGGGAGCGCAAGAGCCGCTCCGGTATCTGCCAGGTCAGTTCGTGCGGATCGCGCTGACCAACGGTGTCAGTCGCGACTTCTCGATGGCCAATGTTTCGGACGACTCGAGACGGCTCGAGTTTTTCATCCGGGTGTATCCGGACGGCGAATTCTCCAGCTACATCGCCCGCGACGCGAGTCCGGGTGAACAGGTGACCCTGCACGGACCGCGAGGAAAATTCATACTTCGTGACAATGAGCGCACCCCTATGTTTATCGCCGGCGGCACCGGGCTGGCGCCGGTGCTGGCGATGCTGCGGCAGCTGGCCACCGATCATGCTGATCGTCATGCGGTTTTGATTTTCGGAAACACCAACGTGGGCGACGTCTTCGGTGGCGAGGAATTAAAGGCTTTGGGCGCGCGATTGCCTAACCTGCAAGTGATTTCCAGTGTCATCAACCCCGATGATTCTTGGACCGGCCGTGTTGGCACTGCGACAGCGGTAGCCGAAGAGTACATATCGGGCAGGGGAGGGTCGGAGTTCGAATATTACTACTGCGGTCCGCCGAAAATGATCGAGGCAACAAACCAAATGCTCGAAGTAGCAGGGGTGGGGCGCGAATTGCGCCACCATGAAGACTTCGTGCCCAGCAGAATGGAGGAAAGCAATGGCTGACGAAACACGGTCGGGACGACGGCGGGCCCGCGGCCAGGAATCGGTCGGCGCCGAATTCCGGTTGGAGCCCTCGCCCTACGGCAATACGGCACTGCGGTCGGATTGGGCGGCCCGGGCTGAATCGCTGTCGGATCTCGATGACGCGGTGGCGACGCTGATGAATTATCGGTCGGACCGATGGGGCAGCGAAGACCAGGACAGCCTCTGGATAGAGGCCCGGCTTGAGGAGCGGGTCGCGGTGCTGCGCCTGCAGTCGATGACCGACGAGGAGTTTCGCACCCGGACGCTGACCGGTGAAGACGCGCGGCATGTGTGCACCGACGTCGCGGGACGCGTCGCCGCCGCTGGTGACGATTACGGGGAGATCGAGCGCATCAATGACGAGTTCAGGTCGAAATATAAGCCGCCGGTCATGCCGGCCAATCTCTTTCTGCCCACCGAGCGTGACCTCAGTGAGAAGCTGATGAAAACCCGTACGGTCGACTGGTACGGCAAATCCCTCGGCGAGCTGCGGGAGGAGCGGGGTGTGGTGGTCCACGCGACGCCACCCGGCCAGTGACGATCTGGCACCATCCGGCGTCCGCGCATCGAAGCAGCACAACAATGGAACGGTAGGCCCATTATGCCCAAGTACATCATCGAACGCACGGTGCCCGGCGCCGGGCAGTGGACTGAGGACGAGGTGCGCGAGATCAGCGCCAAATCAAACGAGGTCCTCGACGACATGCCAGAAGTGCAATGGCAGGAAAGCTATGTCGTCGACGACAAACTGTATTGCGTTTACGTCGCCCCGGATCAGGACCGTGTGATCGAACACGCACGTCGTGGTGGTTTTCCCGCAGACAAAGTTTCCGAAGTGCGTCGGATCATCGACCCGACGAGCAGCGGTCGCTAATGCCGGCACCTCGGGCCGCGCGCTCCGGGCGGCAGCCGGCCGCACGGGGGTCAGCCGCTCAGATCACGCGTGCCCGAGGCGGGTATAACCCCGATGGGTCGGCCATTCCTGGCATTGTCGACGGTTGGATGACGCTGAGCCGAAATGGCAACGGACCGATTTCTGTACGCCTCAGACTCGGTGGAAAGCACGACGGTTCGGCATCCGGTGGCGTGATCGAGGTTGTTGTCCAACCGACCTCCGCGGCGAGCATCGCTGCCATCTTCGCCCCAGACACCGGTGCGGTCGTCGATGCCCCCGTGGGGGACGACCGGTCGTCATCGGCCTGGGTACCGTGCCGCGTCGGAATAAGTCGGCGTCGCAATTAGGGTGACAAATCGCCTTCCCGATGAGTGCGGCGCGACATGGGTCTATATCGAGGTTCGATTTTTCGGTGGGCGAGGCTTCAACAAATCCCTGGCCGGGTCTACTCGCCGGTCGCGTTAGCACGCGCGATGAGCCACCATGGTCAGATGAACTGCAGGCTCGCCCGCGAGGCCCTGTCGGCGCGAATCGATGGAGAGCGCGAGCCGGCGTCGGTTCGGTCGGTCGACAAGCACCTTGTCGGCTGCTCTGACTGCCGTCTGTGGTACACACGCGCTGTCGGTAACGCACAGTCCCTGCAGAATCTAGGCCGCGCGGGCGGCCTCCGCAGCCGCTCGGCCGCAGCTGTTGTCGAGCAAACCGCCGAGAACCGGCCACGCGGCAGGGCCCCGCAGATCGTGCTGTGGGCGCGGTGGTCGCTGGCGCTCGTCGGCGTCTTGTACCTGGTGCTCACCGTTACTCAGACGACGGCAGTACCCGTCGCGCGCAGCGATCTCACCGGGATCCACCTATTCGGTGAGTCCACGGCCTGGTCGATCGCCATCGGGGCCGCTATGGTCATTGCCGGCCTATTGCCCAGCGCCGCTGCCGGTTTGGTCGGCGTGCTCATTACCTACACATGCGTGCTGGCGGTGTACGTCGTCACTGATGCGGCGAAGGGAATCGTCAGTCCGCTACGCGAATTGAGCCATCTGCCGGTGCTGATTGGCGCAATCCTGGCTCTGCTGGTGTGGCGGGGCACAGGCACATCCCATCCCGCTCCCATCGGTGCGGACACCCTTGAACCGGATAACAGCTCGGTCCTGGACACTGACTCCTCCCGAAGGAGCTCGGGACGTTCACGCCGGTCACCACGAGGTGGCTCTGCTGCATAGGCCGTCGGCCGGCACGTCTCGGCTGGGAGTCCGTCGGTCACGGCCTCAAGGTATGGAGTGGATCGGCCGCACGGTGATGGTGTGTCAGTCATCCGTTGGGCTCCTTCGGTTTCCGTCGCGTATCGAGTCGCCGGATTGCCTCGCGAGAGCCGCCGAGAGATCCTGTGACTCGGCGGCGCGGCGCTCTGCCCGGCTCTCGATCAGGGGCGGAACTTTGCGGCAACGCCATCCGACTAACTGCTGGTAGTTGCTGGAAGTTCCTTCGCGCGGCGTGAAACTGAGAGAGGGGCGATGACTCGCATTAAAGCCAGCTTTGTTTCTGGATCAGCCTGGCCTTGGCTGGCGACAATCAGAGCGATGACACTAACCGCGGCCGTCGTGGTCGCGTCCTCTTGCAGCGGACAACACCAGGGCCATCATCCCGGCGCGGCCACTCCGCCGGCGCCAGCCGGGTCTCGGCGGCTGCCGGCGCCGGCCATGTCCACGGCGGGACGGGGCACGGCGTATTGGATACTCAGGATGGGTTTTCGCTTCAGTTGATCCAGACACCGACGGCGGCGGGCCAGGCGGGCGGAGAAGTGTGGATGCGGATCGCCAGCACTTCCGGCGCGCCGCAAACCCGGTTTCAGCTCGCACAAGAAAAGCTGATGCACGTCTACGTCGTCCGCCGGGACCTCGCCGACTTCTATCACCTACACCCTGATATGGCTGCAGATGGTACCTGGTCGGCGCCCTTCACCGTAAGCCGACCGGGTCCTTACCGTTTGGTGACCGAGTTCGCGGCGATCGACGAGCAATCCCGACTACACCACCTCGTACTCGGAACCGACTTCGAAGTTCCGGGGCCTTACACCGCTGAACTCCCACCGGCACCGACGGCCGACAGCCGCATCGATGACTACGACGTCGCGGTGGACGGCGATCCCGTCGCCGGCCAGCCCACGATGCTGACCTTGCGGATAACCCGGAACGGCTCGCCCGTCACAGATTTGGATCTGTACCTCGGTACCGTCGCTCACCTCACTGCCTTCCACGAGGGGGACCTCCAGGTGGTGCACATGCATCCGCAGGCCCCGCCGCCCGGAGCGGGGCCCCGCGACAGTGCCCCCATGGTGAACGCCGATTTCCCCGCCAAAGGCTTGTACCGCATCTTCATCCAGTTCCAAACCGACGGTCAGCTTCATACCGCGCCGATTACCGTCGTCGCGCAGTGACCCATGCTGAGGAAGTCCCGGGCGGTCGACCAGTACGCTTCGCATGAGTCAACAAATTCGCAGGAGCTTCCGGTGGTCGCCAGCGCCGACGGCGGTCCTCGGCAAAGATCAGATGTGAAGGGACGATGATGTGCGGTTCGCGGCTGCCGGATGGCTTCGCGGTGCAACTCGACCCGCGGGTGCGGGTTCTGTGCAACGGCGCGGCACTACTCGGCGGCGCGCCGACCCGGCTACTGCGGCTCAGTCCGAAAGCGCAGTCACTACTCGACAATGGATATGTGCACGTGCGGGACGTGGTGTCTGCGCAGCTCGCTCGCACGCTCCTTGATGCGGTAGTCGCTCATCCCCGTCCCGCGGTCGGTCCGTCGCTTCATGACGTCACCGTCGTGATCCCGGTGCGCGACAACTTGAATGGGCTTCGCCGACTCCTTCCGATGTTGAGTGGTCTTGCCGTGGTCGTGGTCGACGATGCGTCGACGCAAGTCGTCGACGGTGTCGATCTTGGCGAGCTGCACGCCGACGTGACGGTCGAGCGGCATCGTCGCAGCAGAGGGCCGGCTGCGGCGCGCAATACGGGCCTGGCCACATGTCAGACCGAGTACGTGGCATTCCTCGACTCTGACGTGGTCCCGCGTCCGGGGTGGCTCGACCAAGTCCTGGCGCATTTCTCGGACCCAGTTGTCGCATTGGTGGCGCCCCGGGTAGAGGCTCTGTCGTGTGGTGGAAGTGCAATCGCGCGTTACGAGGCGGTTCGTTCATCGCTTGACCTCGGCGCGCGCGAATCCCCTGTTATTCCTTACAGTTCGGTGTCGTATGTCCCCAGTGCGGCGATGGTGGTCCGGCGGGCGGTTCTCGTCGAGCTTGGCGGATTCGATGAAGCGCTGAATTCGGGCGAAGATGTCGACCTGTGTTGGCGGTTGGTCGACAGTGGCGCCCGCCTGCGGTACGTGCCGAGCGCCTTGGTGGCCCATGACCATCGGGTCTCCTTACGGAAATGGTTGGCACGCAGGGCTTTTTACGGCACCTCGGCCGCCCCGTTGTCCATTCGCCATCCCGACAAGATCGCACCTCTGATGCTATCGGGGCGGATGCTGGCCGTCTGGATACTGCTTGCCGCACGCCCGCGGTCCGGCGCTGTGTTTGCGGTGCTGATCGCAGCCATCGGAGTCCGACGGCTAACCGCGACGTTCGACGGTGTCGGGTTGGGACGGGGGGACCTCGCGGTCATCGCGGCCGAAGGGATCATTGGAGCGGGACTACGACTGGCGTCGGCGGTGTGCCGACACTATTGGCCGGTCTCGCTGGTCGCGGCGATCGTCTCGAAACGATGTCGACGCGTCGTCGTTGTCGCCGCGCTAACCGACGGAATCGTGGACTGGGCTAGTCGGCGTCGCGTCGCGAACGCGCACACTGAGCGCCTCGGTTTGTTGCCCTACCTCGTGTTGCGGCGATTTGACGACATTGCCTACGGTACCGGCTTGTGGTGGGGCGTAATCCGCGAGCGAACACTGGGTCCGCTCAAGCCCCAGTTGCGCCGTTGACGGGAAATCCGACGCAGCGACGTGATTATCGGCGGCGCAGGCAGCGTGCTGGCAGAACGCTTTCACAGGATCCTGGATGTCACCTCGCCCCGCTCGAGCAACGACCTGGCCTCTCCGGCCCGCTGACCATCGACCTCACGTAGAAGGGATTCACCCTACCGATCGGCCTCGGAGCCGAGTGGCGCGGCACTACCATACCTCGCTGACCCGGCACCCCCTCTCGCCGAGCGAACCTCGCCCGAGGAGCGGTCGTCGGTGGCTCGGGGGAGTCAGCGGTGGATACTTCTGTCGCGCTTATATCTGCGGACTTCGCCCGCTGGCGACTGCCGGGATGGGACTGGCCCGAGGTGCTCAAGCATCCGGGCAATCGAGACAGATCGGGATTCCAAGGGCCCGATGCGCGGCGGCAGTGGGCCCATCCCGGTGCAGCGCTGCACCGACATCTGTCCGTGGCCATGAAAAAGTCCCCACTGGTGGCCAAGTGGAGGTCCCCGCTGGTGGCCAGATAAAAGTCCCCACCCCGTGTTCGTCGTGTCGATCAGGAGCTGCGGGCCCCGATGGTGACGGTGAAGGTGCCAACCACTCATCGTCACCACCGGGGAGTTCCATTGAAATCTGCGAAGGACCACATGGACATCATTTCGGCCTATCAACAGCTCGGGTCTTACCGAGGCGCTGCCGATCAGTGCGGCACTACTGCCAAGACCGTCAAACGCCACATGGACAAATTCGTGGCCGAGCAGGCCGGGGTGGCGCCCCCGCCACGGGCGCCGCGGGCACGCAACTACGACGCGGTGGCCGAGTTGGTCGCCGAACGCGTCGAGAAGTCGCAAGCCCGGATCTCGGCCAAACGTCTGCTACCGATCGCCCGCACCGCGGGATACGAAGGCTCCCCGCGCAACTTCCGGCGTTTGGTCGCCGAGTCGAAAGCTTTGTGGCGTAGCAACAATCACCGCGGCCGCCGCCCGGCGGTGTGGTCACCGGGACAGTACCTGGTCATCGACTGGGCGCAAGCCGCACCAGGGTTGTTCTTGTTCTGCGCGGTGCTGGCGTTCTCCCGGTGGCGCTTCGTCCGGTTCGCCACCGACCAGAAGGCCTCGACAACGCTGGCGTTGATCGCCGAAGCACTGGCTGCGATTGGCGGGGTTCCCGTACGGGTGTTGGCCGACCGGATGGCCTGTCTTAAAGGCGGTGTGGTCGCCAATGTCGTCGTGCCGACCCCGGACTACGTCCGGCTGGCCGGGCACTATGGATTCGCCCCGGATTTCTGCCACGCCAATGACCCGCAGTCCAAGGGCATCGTGGAGAACCTGTGCGGGTATGCCCAACGCGATCTGGCGGTGCCACTGCTGACCGAGGCGGCCGTGGCCGGCACCGCGGTCGATCTGCGAATGGCCAATGCCGCGGCCGCAGCATGGTGCACGGAAGTCAACGCCGTGGTGCACTCCGAAATCGCGGCGGTCCCCAATGAACGTTTGCTCACCGAACGTGAACTGCTGCAACCACTGCCGTCGTTGCGCTTGCAGATCGGGGCAGCGTCAGTGTTGCGCAAGGTCGACCGACTGTCCTGTGTCCGCTACGGCTCGGCCCGCTACTCGGTGCCCACCCGGCTGATCGGCGCCACGGTAGCCGTCGTGCTCGATCACGGCGCAGTCTGCCTGGTGGAGCCCTCGACGGGGATGATCGTGGCCGAACACGAACTGGTCGCACCGGGCAGTGCCTCGATCCTCGACGCTCACTACGACGGCCCCCGGCCGGCGCCGAGTCGAGGACCACGACCCAAGACCAGCGTGGAGAGGCAGTTCTGCGACCTCGGTGCCGACGCTGCAGCGTTCCTGGTCGGGGCTGCCGCGATCGGCAACACCCGCCTGGGATCAGAGTTGGAGATCCTGCTCGCTCTGGGAGCCGCCCACGGTGAGCAGGCGTTGGTCGCCGCCCTGCATCGGGCAGTGGCATTTCGCCGGTTCCGGGCCGCTGACGTGCGGTCCATCCTGGCCGCCGGAACCGGAACACCACAACCACGCGTGGCCGGCGACGCGCTGGTCCTGGACCTGCCGGTCGCCCCGATGCGTTCCCTGGACGCCTACAAGATCGGCACCGTCGCCGGTGACGAGGTGATCTCGTGAGCACAGTGTCACCGGTGACCGCCACCAAACCTGTTGCACCACCGTCAATCCCGTCGTTGACCGCTGACTTGGACGCCGGACTGCGCCGACTCAAACTCGCGGCAATCCGACGCACCGCGCCCGAGGTCCTGCTGACTGCCAAGACGCAGCGCTGGACCCCGGAGGAAGTGCTGCGCACCCTGGTCGAGACCGAACTGGCCGCACGCGACGCCTCTAACGTCGTCAACCGGCTCAAAGCCGCGGCATTTCCCGTGCCCAAGACACTCGACTCGTTCGACGTGGCCGCTTCCTCGATCCAGCCGAAGGTGTTCGACTACTTGTCGAGTCTGGAATGGATACGCGCACAACAGAATCTGGCGATCATCGGCCCGGCAGTTATCAACGGGTAGGAACACGCTCGAATCTATGTATGTGACAAGGGGGTTGATGCCAGGTCGGTCATCGTTGTTGCCGGTTTATCGGCGGGAGTTCTTCGACGTGAAGGAACGGCAACGATGGCGTATCCGGTGGCAGTGGCTCCTGCGGGAGGGCAGCGGACCTGGACCGTGCTCGGTGAGGACTATGCGACGGTCGGTCCCGTCGAGGAGTGGATAGAAGCTCATCGACACGTGTGGTCGCCGAACACGGTGCGTGGCTACGCGACCTCGTTGGCGCAGTGGTGGAGCTTCCTTGAGCAGCGCGGGCAGGCCGACGGGTGGCGCGAGGTAGGTGTCCCGGCTTTCACCGCGTTTCTGTCCTGGCAGCGCAATGGCCGCACAGTTGAACATCGACTGACCGAGTCGGATCAGACGCCGACGGCTGCGACATTGGAAGTCCGCCTGGCAGCGTTGATTTCGTTCTACCGCTGGCATCAAGCAGTATCCGGAGTGCCGGTCGCGGGGCGGCTACTTAGCGGGACCCCGAGGCGCCGAACGGCCCGTGGCTTGCTGGCGCATCTGGATGCGCGTTCCGATGCAACGGCATCGTCGCTGGTTCGAGTGCGTCGCGACCGGCGCCGGGACCGACCTCCCGTGCTGCTGCCCGAACAGATCCAGGCGATCCTGGATGGCTGCGCGGTCTTCGATGCCGAATCCGGATCCTGGCAGGGGAACTTGCGAGACCGATTCGTGTTCGCTCTGCTGGCCGAGACCGGGATGCGTCTCGGGGAGGCACTGGGCTTGCGGATCGGTGAGTTCGTACTCGGCCGCGGCAGCACCGCGCATGTGGAGATCGTGCCGCGCTCGGATAATCCGAATGGGGCGCGGGTGAAGATGATGCGACCGCGGCGGGTCTACGTCGGTGCTGACCTCGAGAGGTTGTTCGCCGACTATCTCACCGATATCGCCTGCCGGGCAGCCGAATCCGGTATCGCTCTGACAGAGACGTGTCCGCTGCTGGTGAATGTGGCGCGGCCGCCGTTGCTGGCCGCATTGCGTGAGACGACGGTCCGGGAGAAGGTAGCCACGTTGCGTCGGCGCGGAATCGGCCCGCCCGGGTGGACGCCGCACTGGTTCCGCCACACCCATGCCACTGCATTGTTGCTGGCAGGGACACCGGAATGGGTGGTATCCCGGCGCCTCGGGCACGCCCACGTGCAGACCACCCTCGACCTTTACGGGTGGGTCCGCGACGACGAAGCGCTGCGAGCAGCAGCCAACTGGACCTCCTATGCCAGCAGCTGGCGAGTGGTTCAATGATCGACGAACCTAGACCACGGCGCCTTCGAGGAGCCGAACACGTCGATCCGATCTGGCGGCTCGCCGATGGGCTGCCGCCGCAGTGGCGCGGACCGATCCTGGGTCCTGGCATCGAGAACTGGGCATCGGTCACCGAGAATGACTGGCCCCAGCTTGATCTGAGCGGATTGCCCCACCCCTTCGCCGCTGAGCTGGCGTGGATGGCGCACTGGCAGGCCTGTGATGGCACCCGGGTGTCAGTGCTGGCGATGGCGCAGTTCGCCAACATCATTCGCCGCGCCGTCGCCGAGGGCCGTGCTTTCGCACCCTCGATCCGGGAGATGGATTACAACGCCGCCGCGGCGTTGCAGAGCTGGTTCTATGCCAGCAGGGGCAAGCGACTGCCGTCGCCGAGAGGCCGCGCCCGGGTTCACGGCCTGTTCGGGTTCGCACGACACGCCTTGATCGCCGCATGCCACGACGGCCCGTGGTGGGAACTGGACTTCTGGCACCCGCGCTGCGATCCGCGGATCCCACTGACAGACCGCGAACCGATCGCCAATTATGGCTGCCCGCCGGGACACATCCAGCTGCCCTGGCTGCGGGCCGCAGTGAAATGGCACTTGGGCACCGCACTGGAATCCGGGGTGTTGCGCTGGACCACGGTCAGCCAAGAACGGATGCGCAGCTTCCGCCGCTTCGATAACTGGCTGATCACGAGCTTCGGCGACCCGACCGACATCCTCGGTGACCCTGCGACAGCAGTTGAGCAGGCAGCTGCGTTCGCGCGGTGGACCGCCGTGGCCGCCAACCGCGTCACCCGTGAATCCGACACCCGACACCTCGGAAGACCGGTGCCGATCCGGGGCATCAACGACGACCTGCGAGCCGTGGCCGGCTTACTGGACTTCGTCGCCGCCAACCCCGGCGAAGCTCGCACCGTTCTCGGCGCCACCCCCTGGCAACGAGTCACCACAGCGCACGCCGCAAGCTGGTTCGGCCGGGTCACCCGGATACCGCACCAGCGCGGCTTCAACGATGCGAACTACATCGACGATCACGCGCTCGCCCAAATCACCGCGGCGTTGCCGTTGATCGCACTGCCGCGCACCGAGCAGATGACCATCACCCGCGGCGATGGCACCACCATCACCGCCAACGGGCTCGACGATCCACAAGCAATGCGGATGATCCTGTTGCAGATCCTCACCGGCCGCCGGGCCAGCGAGATCCGCACCTGCGACTTCGACTGCCTCTCCGCCACCCCGAGATCCGCCGAAACTGGCGATGACGACGACCGGACGCTGACCAGGTTCCGCTACGCTCAAAGCAAGATCGACGTCGCACCAGACACCATCCTCGTTGATCACGAAGTCACCGAAGTCATTGCCGAACAACACCGTTGGCTACAAACCCAACACCTCGACGGCAACAGGCGCTTCCTGTTCGCACGACGCCTAGGCAACCGCCGCGGCGACAAGCCCTATCCAGCAGGAACCTACAACTGGGTGCTACGCACCCTCAGTGACCTCGTTGAAATCACCGACGCCAAAGGTCGGGTCATCCGGTTGAGCCATACCCATCGCTTCCGCCACACCCGGCTGACCCGACTGGCTGAACTCGGGCTCCCGGTCCACGTCTTGCAGCGCTACGCCGGGCACGCCACTCCCACGATGACGATGCACTACATCGCCGCCCGCGACGAACACGCCGAGCAGGCCTTCCTGGCCACCGCCAAGCTTCGATCCGACGGCACCCGCATCCAACTCTCCAGCGATGACCACGACAGTCTGCACCTGTTCCGCCGCGCAGACCGGTTCCTGCCCAACGGGTGGTGCATGCTGCCACCGCTGCAGTCCTGCGACAAAGGCAACGCCTGCCTGACCTGCTCGGTCTTCGTCACCGACCACACCCACCGAGACGTGCTGCAACGTCAACTCCGCGAGACTGCCGACCTGATCAACCGGGCCACAACAGAATTCGAGCAGCGCCACGGCCGTGCCATGCCCGAGGACAACGTGTGGCTGATCCGGCGCCGCGCTGAACACCACGCCCTCAACCAGCTTCTGGCCGCGCTCGACCACGCACCCATCTCCGCAGCCCATGGCGCGCCAACCGAGTGTCATCAGCCCAGCGCTGGACCCGTCGCGCTGACTCTCGATCTCACCCGCCACCGCAGGAGCATCCAATGACTGACTCCCGAGAACGCCGAATCGCAGCCCTCACCGAAGCAGCGAAAGTCAAGTCTCAGAACAAAACCCGAGACGCCGAACAAGCCATCCGCCGACTGGTCAAACGCGGCGAACCGATCAACTTCCAGGCCGTTCAACGCGAAGCAGGCGTCTCCCACGCCTTCCTCTACAACCACCCCGAACTTCGCAAACGTATCGAGCATCTGCGCGGAGCCCGCCCCAAGACCACCGCCGAACAACCCGCCGACACCGACAACACCCTCATCATCACGCTGACCCGCCAGATCGCCGAACTCAAGAAACAGCACCGCCAGCAGCTGCAAGCACTCCGCGAGGCCCTTGAACGAGCACACGGCGAGAACCTCGACCTACGACGCGAACTGGCCTGCCGCGGCATCCATCCCACGCCCAACGTTGCATCGATCGCAACAACGTCGTGACCAGGGAAAACACTGCCATCCCGCGCTCGACCCCGCGATAACGGCAGGCACCGGCAAGAGTCACACCCTCATCGCACTGGGGACCGCGGCGATCCACGCCGGACACAAGGTCCGCTACTTCACCGCCGCCGACCTCGTCGAAACCCTCTACCGCGGCCTGGCCGACAACACCGTCGGCAAGATCATCGAATCCCTACTACGGGTCGACCTGATCATTCTCGACGAACTGGGCTTCGCCCCGCTCGATGACACCGGCACCCAGCTATTGTTCCGGCTCGTCGCTGGGGCCTACGAGCGCCGCTCCCTGGCCATCGGCTCACACTGGCCCTTCGAACAATGGGGCCGGTTCCTGCCCGAGCACACCACCGCCGTGAGCATCCTCGACCGCCTCCTGCACCACGCCACCGTCGTCATCACCGACGGCGACTCCTACCGCATGAAAGACGCCCACCACCGAAAGGACAGCCCCCAACCAACCTAGAAATCACCGCACGGGGTGGGGACTTTTACCTGGCCACCAGCGGGGACTTCCACTTGGCCATTGACAACATCTCGGGGAACAGTGAACTGTTTTGGCTTTGGTGGGAATCTCTGACGTCGGTTGTCTCTGAATTCTGGCGTCGGTGAGGACGTTGGCCCGCGATGCTGTTGGTGATGCGGACGTCACTTCTCGGCGTGTCGCCGCGGTTGCACAGTGTGTGGGCCAGGCGATAGGGGGAGTCGGTGCCGATTACGATGATGTTGCCGCCGAAGGTGAGGCGGTCAACGATTTATGACTGCTGGGTGTTTACTCAATGTCAGGCCGATAACATTGACGTCGTAGCGCTCAAGTGCCCGCAACATGGTCGAGCCCCACCCACAGCCTATATCCAACTGCGTCAGGCCCCGATTTCAGTTCGAGCCTGCCCAGCGCGAGATCATCTTGGCCAGCTGGGCTTCTTCCAGCGTCAAGTCGTCGCGTTCGAGGTAGGCGCAGCTGTAGGTTCGAGTTCGGTGGAGGAAAGTCGGAAGAACTCGTCGGACAGATCATAATGGGCCTGGACGATTTCGAAGTGCGCCGCAACGGAGTCGCCTTTGTGATGGTTGCCCGTTAGGTCCCCAAGTCGCGACGGAATCCCGCCGGGACGATCACATCGTCGATGGTTAGGTCGTCCACAGAGGACAGGCCTAGCCCCAACAACGCGGAATCGATGCCCCCGCGGAGGATATCGAGCACATTTTCCACTCCGGCCTGTCCGTCCGCAGCAAGGCCCCACAGGTAAGCGCGGCCGATCATCACGGCGCGGGCGCCCAGTGCGATCGCCTTGACAACGTCGCTACCGCGGCGGACACCGCCGTCTAGCACTACTTCGATCTGCTGGCCGACCGCTTCGGCGATGGCAGGCAACGCTCTGATCGACGCGGGCGTGCCATCGAGGTTGTTGCCGCCGTGGTTGGACACTGAGATCGCCGTAACGCCCGCATCGACAGCACGTTTGGCGTCGTCGACGCGCATGACGCCTTTGAGCAAGAACGGTCCGTTCCACTGCTCACGCAGCCACGCAACATCTTCCCAGGTTGGCAACGGGGTTTGCATCCATTCGCCGTAGGCGCCGAAGAAGGTAGGTGCCGGATGTTGGCCCTCGGCCAAATTCGGCGCGGTCAAGTCCGGCACTTTGCCGGTCTTGGCGAATTCCAGCAGCCACCGGGGCCTGGCGAGGCCTTCGGGGGCGAATCGCAGCATCGCCTTGACGTCCATCTTCTCGGGGATTTTCGGGCTTCCCCAGTCCCGCCCGCTGGAGAACGACCAGTCCGACGTCATGATTAGCCCGACCGCGCCGGCAGCGCGGGCCCGTTCCATCCGGACCACCATCTTGTCGCGGCCACCGCTCCAGTACATCTGAAAGAAGGTCTGCGGGTTGGCCGCCGCTACTTCTTCGATGGACTTGCTGGCGAACGAACTTAGGCTCATCGCCGTGCCGCGTGCGGCTGCAGCTCGGGCCACGGCAACTTCGCCGTCTGGGTGAACCGCTTGCACACCGGTCGGTGAGATGAACACGGGCAGCGATATCGACTGTCCCAGAATGCTGGTCGCCAGCTCTCGCTTGGCGCTTAATCCGGCCACGTGGGGTGCGAATCCGAGTTGGCCAAAGGCGTTGAGGTTGTCCTCGACGGTAGTGCCCCGTTCGGATCCGGCGACTAGGGCGCTGTAAACGCTGCGAGGTAGTCTCTTTGCCGCACGACGTTGTGCCTCTGCGACGGTTTCGAACCAGCCAGTTGATGCCATCCTGAATACCTCTTTAGCTACAACCACTCAGTGGGTTGGTGTCGCAGGGTCGTGTCGGTGGTTTTGTGATCGGAGTCAGCGGTATCTGGTGGGAGTGGTCGACTGCGGGTTTGGGGACCACGCGCTCGAGGGCTAGTGCGGCCTCGCCGTAGCCCTGCACGCATTCCGGATCGGGGCCGTCCAGCGGTAGGCCGGTGAAGAACTTCGCTGCCATACATCCGCCGCGACAGCTGTCGAAATGGCTACATTTTGCGCATGCCCCTCCTGTCGTCGGAGTCCGAAGCTCGCGGAAGAGTTCGGATTCGCGCCACACGGTGCCGAAGCCGCCGTCGCGCAGGACATTGCCAGCCAAAAACTGTTCGTGGATGGCGAAGGGGCAGGCATAGACGTCGCCCACCGGGTCGATAAGGCAAACGACCCGCCCGGCTCCGCATAGGTTGAGGCCGGGAAGGGTTTGGCCGTAGGCCGACAGGTGGAAGAATGAGTCACCGGTCAAGACCCTGTCGCCGTGGGCCACCAACCAGTCGTAAAGTGTCCGTTGTTGATCCGCTGTCGGGTGCAGACGGTCCCAGACGTCCGCGCCGCGGCCCGAGGGCCTCAGCCGGGTGATGCGCAAAGTGGCGCCGTAGTGGTCCGCCAGTGCTTTGAATTCGTCGAGTTGATCCACGTTGTGACGGGTCATCACCACTGAGATCTTGGCATCGGTGAAGCCCGCGGTCGACAGGTTTTCTAGCGCGCGAGTGGCCATCGCGAACGATCCCGAGCCGCGTACAGCGTCGTTTACCTCGGCAGTCGCACCATCGAGTGAGATCTGTACGTCCACATAATCGGAGGCGGCCAGTTTCCTCGCGACGTCGGGCGTTATCCGAACTCCGTTGGTGGAGAACTTCACCCCGACATGGTGGGCGGTCGCGTAGTCAATCAACTCCCAAAAGTCGCTGCGCACTGTCGGTTCGCCACCTCCGACGTTGACGTAGAACACTTGCATACGCTCTAGTTCGTCGATGACCGATTTGCACTGCTCGGTGCTTAGTTCGCCCGGATCGCGCCGTCCTGACGAAGACAGACAATGCACGCACGACAAGTTGCACGCGTAAGTTAGCTCCCACGTCAGGCAAATGGGAGCTTGGAGTCCAAGCTCGAACTGGTCGACGAGCCGACCGGGCTGCGTCGCCGTCACGACGTCTCCTCCAGCATCTGTGAATTGGCTAGCGCTTCAAGCGCTTTGACATAGGCATCGACATTTTCGACCCCGGCAGCATGCAGCGCGGCCCGCGCATTCTCGTGATCGGGCAGCGAGTTAACGACTTCGACCATGACGCGGCTTTTAAGGAAGGACAGTTTTCTGGTTCCGAAGTGGTACAGCAGTGCCCCGAAGGGCTCGGGGCGCAGCGCGGCCTGCGGGTGCAGTCGCCACTGCTTGTCGAGGTCGAACATCGTCAGTACACGCCGCACATTCCGTCGATGAACACTTCCTCGACGAGAGTCTCTTCGACCAGTTCCTCGGCGGCGACACTGTTCTCCGTGCCGGCGTTTTCTTGCATGGCTACCTCCAGGGCATCGATCGCTGCGTGTTGCTAACCGTGACGCTATGGCACTGAGTGCACGAACAAAACTCGCCAATCAGGCAGGTGGCCCCCGTCCAGATGGGCGGAGAAACCCGCCCATCTGGCGCATGTGCGAGCAGACCAACGCTCGATAGCGTGCGGGACGAATCAATCGAGGGAGGGTCGGCGGGATGACGCACTGGCTCGATCCGTTGAGCCCAACTCCGCCCGGCTCGTGGTGCGCTTACGGCGTCCGGGTGGCCCGTCGGGTCGGGCGGCATCGCGGCAGTTGCGGCGAGCACTCACTGTGCACCGATCGGTTTTGCGCGCGGCGCTCCGGGGGGCAACTGACAGTACTGCACGATCTGTCGCCCGATGAGCTGTGCGATGAATTGGCGGTGCTGCTCGCCGACGAACTTGATGCGCCCGGCACTCTACTGCGGGGGCAGCGTGACTTTGAGTTGGTGTTCACCGGGATAGTTCGCTCCACCGTCGACGGCGCACTGCCCTCATGGCTGCGGTTCTACCGGAACTCAATCGACAGGTTGGCGGACGGAACTGCGTCCTTCGGCCCGGTCCACGACCACGCCGCAGCGATGTTGGTCGGACACCAATTGATTGATTTGGGCTCATGTTTCGGCTTCTTCGCACTTCGCGCAGTCGACCTCGGGATGGATGTTACCGCAACAGATCTGAGTCATCCGACGATGGACTTGCTTGCCCGGGTCAGTGCCCTTCTCCACCGCCAATTGCGCATCATCGGTTGTGATGCAGCGCATGTGCCGCTGCCTGACGGCAGTGCCGACACGGTGACAGCGCTACACCTGCTCGAGCACCTAACCCCTGCAGCCGCCGGCGATGTGCTCGAGGAGGCCATCCGGCTCGCCCGACGCCGCGTGATCGTTGCAGTACCGTTTGAAGACCAGCCTCGCGCGTGTTATGGGCATGTCCAGGCATTTAGCCGGGAATCCCTGCGTCGCTTGGGATCCGAGCTAAGCGAGAGGCACCTTGGCCTGATTGCCACCGTTGACGAACACCGAGGCGGTTGGCTGATTCTCGACCGAACTATATGAGACCACGCTTGCTCGCGGTGTAGACCGCCTCGGCGCGGCCGCTCACTCCCAGCTTGCGCATGATGTTGCCAACGTGGAACTTGGCCGTGGTCGACGAGATATACAGCTTCTCACCGATCTTGTTATTCGACAGGCCAGCGGCCAGCAATCGCAGCACTTCTATCTCACGCCCGGTGAGTTGTTGGTGCGAGTCGGAACGTCCCGACAGCGATCGAACGACGACGGAAGCGCTTCGCGGGTCGAATGCACTTCCGCCAGTGGCGATTATCCGAATGGCGCGGACCAGTTCGGTGGTGTCAACATCTTTCACGACGTAGCCGCGAGCTCCGGCATGAACCGCACGCACCACAAGATCCTCATCGAGAAACGTGGTGAGGATCAATAATCCGAGCCTGGGATGCAGGTCGGACAGCTTCGCACACAGGGAAAGCCCCTCGAAGTCCGACCCCGTCGACAACTTCAAATCAAGGAGTACCACGTCGGGGTGAGTAGCGGCCACCACCGCTTCGGCCTCCGGTTCAGACGAAGCTTCGCCCAAGACGACCAGATCGTCTTCGCGTTCGAGGACCGACCGCAACCCTTGGCGGAGGATCGCGTGGTCATCGACGAGCACAAGGCCAACGGCGCCTTGTGCTCTTGCTGCGTGGGACGCGGCACCCGGGGTCGCAACCATCGGGCTCACGACACCACCCCGGGTGGGTGGGGAACCGTGGCAAGCAACTGAATACCACCCATCCGCGATCGGCGCACGGCGAGGGTTCCCCCGTGCTCGCGGGCGCGTGCCACCATGTTGGCTAGCCCGCGATGATGCCCGTCGACATCGGGGCCATCAGCGAGCCGCAGGAGCATTCGCAGCTTTTCGGGATCACCGATTCCGTCGTCCGCGATCGACAGTGACACCGACGTCGGTTTATACGCGAGCCGCACGATGGCTCTCGAGGCGCTGCCATGCATGGCCGTGTTGAAGAGAGCTTCGCCGGCAATTCGCAAGAGGGCGTGTTCGACTCCGCTTCGCAACTCCACCGCAGCGCCGGTGACATGGAGTGTCACGCGGAGGTCATCGGGCATGTGCACGTTGGCAAGTTGCGCCAGCATCTCTGGCAAACTGGACCGCTGGGCGTCGCTACGGTGATTTAACGTGTAGATCGCCGAGCGTAACTGCTCGACCGCCGAGCGTGTCAGTTCCTTGGCGACGTCCAGGCGCTCGAACAACGCCCGCCCGCCTTTGTCAACGAGCTGTTCTTCGGCCTCGCTACGGCACACCTCGATCTGCATACCTGCCGAGAGCACGCATTGCGCGACGCTGTCATGAAGTTCGCGTGCGATCCGGTGCCGTTCGCAGTCAAGTAGCTGATGACGCTGTGCCGCATCGAGTTCACGCTGTGTGGCGAGCAACTCGACGTTACGCGCGGCAAGGTCGGACGCGTGTCTGCTGGCCACCGCGCATGCGCGCTCCGAGTCGGCCAGTAGGACCTGGGACTGTTGAAACAGTGCGGAATTCTGTAGCGCCACGGCCGTCTGGCTAGACAGGATTCGCATCACAATGCCGTCGGTGCCGTCGAGCACACGGTGACCGGCTGTCCAGGCCGCGAACGCCCCGACAACGTCGCCGTCGAGCTCTATCGGGACGTGGGCGTGGTGATTCTCAATCACCGGCAGGCGAAACTGCGCCAGCTGTCCGCGCAGTATGTCGAGCAACCGGTCGAGGACAAGATCGGGAGTGTGCCCGCTGGGATCTTTTGTCCCCGCGAGGCCTTCGAACGAATATGCGATCCCCTCGTTGTCGAGAATCAGATGCCGCGGATGTGCATCGGGTAGGGCTCCGTCTGCCAGGGCAAGCAGTACCCAATCTGCCTCGAGGTGGATGCGTGCGGCATCCGCGACCGCGCGAACCAACTTTTCTGGTCCGTCCACGGTCTGCACCAACGCCCGGGATATTGCGTCGAGCGCGTGCACGACGCGTTCCAGGCGCTGCGTGGTAGCCCGAAATTGAGGATAAAAAGTGCCCTTGCCGGACCGTACGCCCGTAAGCCGATCAAGGTCTCTGGTGAACACGCCACGACGATGCGCCGGAATCGCAGTCACATCGCCGCCCGGAAGAGCGCTTGCATCTGGATTTCATCAGCCGCCCGCGGGTTTGTGGACATGCATGCGTCCTGTAGTGCTGTTGCGGCGAGCACCGGCACGTCATCTTCCCGTACCCCGAGGTCTGCCAGACCTCGGGGAACCCCTACCTCGGTGGCCAACTGGTGCAAGCGGTCTGCCAGGGCCAACGCGGACTCCCAAGCGGGCGCCCGGCTGTCAGCGAGGCCAAGGCAAGTCGCGATCGTCGCGTAGGGGACAGGATCTACCTCTGCGTTGAACCGTACGACGTGCGGCAACAGCACGCCGTTGATGACGCCGTGCGGCAGATCAAGCAGTCCGCCGACTTGATGGCTCATGGCATGTGCCGCCCCAAGGATGGCATTGCTGAACGCCAGACCAGCCTCCAAAGCTGCTTGGGCCATCAGCACTCTGGCGGGCATGTAGTGGGGGGTATCGATCGCCCTCGTAAGGTTGTCGGTCACCATCACCACTGCCCGCAGGGCGTGATGGTCGGTGAGTTGATTGTGGCCCAGGGACACGAACGCCTCAATGCCGTGCGTCAGCGCGTCGAGCCCGGTGGCGGCGTTTAGCCACTCGGGCATCGTCGTCAGTAGCCGGGGGTCGATAACCGAGATGTTCGGCACCAGCGCCCGCCCCAAAATGGTGATCTTGGTAGCACGCGCGGTGTCAGTGATGACGCAGAACTGCGAGACATCAGCTCCGGTTCCCGACGTCGACGGCACGACCACCAGTGGTGGAATCGGCGTCAGCACGTTGTCTACGCCCTCGTAATCCAGGATTGCGCCGCCGTTACCCGCAAGGATCGCGACCCCCTTGGCGGCGTCGATGACTGAGCCACCACCGAGCGCAATCAGCACATCACAGCCGCGGCTGCGGTAAAACTCGTAACCTGCCGCGATCTCGTGATCCTTTGGGTTCGGTGTGACTCCGCTCCACACACTTGCGTCCACGCATTGGCTTCTTAGGTGCTCCGTGAGTTCGGTGACCCATCCCGCCTCGATGAGGCCGGGATCGGTCACGAGCATTGGACGCAGCGCACCCAAACGGACGGCCGCGTGAGCAGCCTCGCCCATCGAGTCGATGCCGAAGACAATCTCCGGCGCGTGGAACTTCAACAACCGTGTCGGACCGGTCTCTAAGGCGCCATGGTGCCGTTCGGGCAGGAGAGCGCGGGTCGTCCGGGCCTGCGTCGGTGACGCTGTGTCGAGCCTCATGTCAACCTCCGTCCCCTTCGTGTGCAGTCCACGTCACAGCACCCACGCGGTGTGACATACAGTACGCTGCTTTGGCGCTCGCGCGCGGCCACAGTGCCCATCGCGCAAGACGTGGTTGATTGCCCAAGCAAGTCGGCGTTGAAGCCCGCCGGCCGTTGAGTCGTGTACCTCACTCGGCGGGACGCCAGCGCGGCTGCGAGTCTGCTCCTCGGCTTGCCGGGAGTACGCGAGTGCCCGGCCCTCCCGGAGCTGGTCGAGGCGCTACTGTGATGTTTGTCGGCTACCCGCCGCTCGAGAGGGGGTTTCGTCGACTTGGTTGTCTTAGGTATCGATAGTGAGTTCAGCGCGATGCTCTCGCTGCTCGATGGAACGGCGGCGCTTCGACGCAGCGCGGAAATCGTTCACCGCGAGCTCGGCGCAGATTTGGCGGCCGGAGCGCACCGGATCGCCGAGGACGACACGATGGAGGTCGTCGCCGTGGTGGGTGGGCGCACGGAGGCGCTCAACGGCTTGGTGGTCGGGCCTCAGGAAGGCCTTGGCGGTCAGGCGGCGGTGTTGCGTCGGACCGCGGCCGTCGCGGACTACAGCTTGAGTCGGGCGATCACGCACGACTTCGATCACGCGGTTCGGGCGGAGGGATTGCACGCGGTGATGGCTGCTCCGATCGTGCGCGCCCACCGACTCTACGGGCTCCTCTATGCGGCCCGTCGGTCCGCAGTTGCATGGACCGACGCCGACCGGACCGCCCTGCTGGGCTTGGCGCGACAGACCGCGGTGGCGATGGAGGTCGCCGATAGTGCCCGCGAGATGGCGGAGGTCGCGGTGTTCAGCGAACGGCAACGCCTCGCAATACGGTTGCATGATTCGGTCGGCGCGACGTTATTCAGCCTCCGGGTGGCGTTGACGTCGGCGCGCGCTGCGGCAGACGCACAGCGCGGTGACATGGCGGAACTGCTGACTGATGCGTTGGCTTTGACGGAACGGGCGACCTCTGAGCTGCGTTCCCAGACGTACTCGCTCCATCATGCACCCGAGGACAAGGCACTCGCGGTCGCCCTTCAGGGGGATTGTCGTGACTTCTCCGAGCGAACCGGTGTCGCAGCGGAATTGGTTGTACTGGGTGATCTGCCGCGGTTGGATGCGGGCCGCGCGGACGTTTTACGGCGGATCGCCCGCGAGGCCCTGCTCAACGTGGAGAAGCACGCTGGTGCCCACTCCGTGGTCGTAAGTTTGTATATCCACAGCGACGGTGTCGGCATGGCCGTGGCCGACGACGGAACGGCCGGGGACATCACATTGCAGGACGAGCGCGGCATGGGCCTCGAGGTGATGGCCGAAAGCGTCGAGCGCGTCGGCGGCTGGCTGACGTGCGCAGGCAACGACGAAGGCGGCGGGACAGTGCGGGCGTGGGTACCGGCGGCTAGAGCATTCCGGCCTGTTGAGCCTTGACCACCGCGTCCAACCGGTTGCGGGCGTCAAGGTGGGCCAATAGCGATTGAACGTAAGACTTCACGGTGTTCGGCGCTAGGCGTAGCTGCTGAGCAATTTCGCTGTTGCTCTCTCCCATGGCCAACCGCTCCAACACCTGATACTCGCGTCGCGACAGCGCCAGCGGATCCCCGGAGCTGATGACGGGATCGCAGTAGCGTCGCCCCGCGGCGACTTCGGTGATCGCTGTGATGAGCACCGCGCAGGCGTTGTCCTTGTGTACCACCGCGTCCACCCCGACCAGTCCAGCGATCTGGCCGACCGACCGTTTGCTGTCGCCGGTGAACAGCACCAGCTTCACCCCGGGGCACGCCCCGCGAAGTGCGGCGGCGGCGTCCGGCAGAGCCATGTCCGGAAGATGCAGATCCAGCAAAACGACATCTGGGCATTCCGCAGTAGCCGCTGCGACACCGTCGGTTGCGGTCCGCGCACCCCGGCACATTTGGACGCCCGTCGCACCCTCAACCAGACGTTCCACGCCCAGATGGACAATCGGATGATCATCGACCACCATCACCCGCACATGCCCGCCACCCGCACAAGCCACAGCAGATGGCGCCGCGATGGCGGCAGAATTCGCGGCTGAGTCACTACAACCTCGCCGGTGAAGAGGCATAGTTCTACAGTAGTCCCTGCATTCACCACGGCGGTCAGTCGCACCGCCGCAGACCTCCGATCGGAGGTAGTCGACGGCATCCGCGCGTGTGACGATGATCTCAATGCGGCGGTGGTCGGCACCGTCGTCACGAATCAATCGGGAGCTAGTTGATGACCGCATCGATCACGACGCAGCACGAAAAGATCAAGTCGTTCGATTGGGAGCCGAGCTACTTCCGGCGCGACGCGTTATATCCAACCAAGTACAAGATCCCGCCAAAGACCAAGGACCCATTCCGTACCCTCGTACGCGAGTACGTCGGGATGGAGGAAGAAAAGGACGACCGCCAATACGGTGCGCTCGAGGACGCGTTGAGCCGGATGAACAACTCCGCGCAGGCCGAGCCACGTTTCATGGAGATCATGAAGCCAGTGTTGGCGTTGGTCGACTTCGGCGAGTACGCCGCAATGAAGTGCACCGCGATGCTGGTCGATACGGTGGAGAATCCGGAGCTGCGCCAGGGCTATCTCGCGCAGATGATCGACGAAGTACGTCACACCAATCAAGAGGCGTATTTGATGCGCTACTTCGCCAAGCATGCTCCGGACCCAGCTGGGTTCAACTCCGGGTTCCAGACGCGCGCGTCCGACCCGATCGGGCGACCGGGTCGGGCAGTGTTCGAAGCGTTCATGAACGACGATCCGATCACCAATGCCCTGAATCTGCAGGTTGTCGCCGAGACGGCGTATACCAATCCGCTGTTCGTGGCGGTGACTGAGGTCGCGGCCGCGAACGGGGACCAGGCAACCCCGTCGGTGTTCCTGTCAGTCCAGTCCGATGAAGCGCGGCACATGGCTAACGGCTACTCGACGCTCGCCGCGGTCTTGAGTGAGCCGGAGAACTTGCCGATGCTCCAGGAGGACTTCGACACCGCGTTCTGGCGCCAGCACAGCTTCCTGGACAACTTCCAAGGGGCGGTCTACGACTATTTTTCGAAGGTTCGCCTCAAGTCCTACAAAGAGTATTGGGATCAATGGATTTGGGACGACTGGGCGGGTAGCTACATCGAGCGGTTAGAACCGTTCGGTCTGAAGGTGCCGCGCTGGATCCACGACGCGAAGCGGCACGTGGAATGGGGCGGGCATTCCGCGGCGATGGTGTCTGCGGCGCTGTGGCCAGTGCACGCGTGGCGATCGGACTACATGACCGACGAAGACTTCGCCTACCTTGAGGAAAAATACCCCGGCTGGGAACAGCATTTCGGCCCGTTCTGGACCGCGTACCGCGAAATGGGTGACCCCCGCAAGGGCCACCTCGCCTTGGAACTGTTCCCCACGATGCCGCCGATCTGCCGGACCTGTCAGATGCCCTGCGTATTCCCGCGCCCGGACATCAACGAGGTCCGGTTGTCGATCGACGCGGCCGGCCAACGGCATGCGTTCTGCTCGGAGGCCTGCCAGCACATCTTCCGGCAGGCCCCCCACCGCCACACCGGCATGACGTGGTGGGAGGTCAACGACGGGATCGAGCTGGCCCGCTACATCGAGGACAACGGCCTGCTGCGCGCCGACGGTCGGACCCTGATGGGTCAGCCGCACGTGCACACCGAGGAACGCTGGTTGTGGACCATCGACGATATCCGGCGCACCGGAATCGTCATCCAGGATCCGCTCAGGGCGATGCCCGCCGACGCATTCACGGACATCTGATGAGTGCCGAACTGATTTCCGAGGGCGTGGCGGCCGAGCAGGTGGGCGAGGGTTTCTACTCGCCCCGGGACCTGACATACATCCGGCCGCAAAAGCGCCGACTCTCCGAGTATGAGGCGGTCATCTGCCACGCCCAACCGGACCTCGACCAGTTCGATTCTGGTGGCTGGTATCTGCTGAGGCCCGACGGTCTGGGCTGCCAAGATGCCCGGACCACCGCACTGGTCCATCCGAACTGGTTCGAGTACCGCGATCCGTCAGGGCTCTGGCAGCGTCCTTACATAAAGCTTCAAGCCCAGCAGGAGCGGTCCATCGAGGGGGCGATCACCTCGGCGAAGGCCAACGGCGCGTTCGGCGACATCGCGCCAGCGTGGCTCGATCTTGTGTCGCGCTACTACGAAGCGTTCGCGTCGTTTCAGTGGGGAATGTTCAAGGCGCACGCATTCGTGACCCGGGAAGCGCTGTCGGACACCCTGTCGATGGCCTACACCTTTAGTGGCATGGATCGGCTACGCCACCAACAGGACATTGCGCTGTACAGCCTCGATCTGCACGAGCAGGCACCCGGCTATACCGAAGGAGCCGGCGCCGAGGCCTGGCTTCGTGATCCGGCGTGTCAGGGCGCCCGTAGGCTAGTCGAGCGGCTCCTCTCGCTGCGCGACTGGGGTGAAATGGTCTTGATGACGAACCTGGTGGTCGAGCCGTTATGCACCGCCCTCCTGGGCAGCGAGTTCTTTCGTCGTCTAGCTCCGCTGCACGGTGACGTGGTCATCCCAGTGATCGAGATGACCGCGGAGGCGGACCGGCGTCGCAACCGCGCCGCGACCCAAGCTTTAGTCAAGATGCTCACCGCCGATACCGACCTCGCGGGTCGGCCGGTGCCGACCGCGCACAACCACACGCTGATGCAACGTTGGGTCGACTCTTGGTATACGGACGCGCTCGCGGCCGTCGACGCGTTCCTGCCGGTCTTCGACGCCGCACCCGCAGGATCAGGGCTCGGCGAACGCGCCCGACAGCATGTCGTCGACAACACCGCAGACATCCTCGAAAAGGCCGGCCTGCGGGTTCCCACGGCGGTGACATTGTGAGCGGAACCCCCTCTCATGGACGGCGAACGATCGGACTCGTCCTGATGAAAAGCGAAGAGGCCCAGGCGACCGTGCATTACGTGAGCGAGGAATGCCCCCAGATTCGAGTGCAGGATCGAGGCACGTTCTTCCTGCTCGAGACCGAGGGAACGATCCGCATACCGCTGGCTGAGGTAGAGGAATACCTCGGGAAACCGCTAACGATGTCACGGTTCTTGGTGTGCATGTCTAGTTACTACGGGCGGGCGCATGTCGAGGACGACGCGTTCGTGGTCACTGCCGACATGTCGCAACTCGAACCGGCAAAGACCTGATCGGATCACTGATGGCACGCGTCACCCTGGCACCCACGGGAGAGGAGTTCTTCGTGGGTGAGAACGAAGACATCCTCACCGCCGCCCTGCACCACGGCATCAACCTGCAATACGGATGTCGGCACGGGAATTGCTCGTCGTGCAAGCACTGGCTGATCGACGGCGACGTCGACGACTCGGCCGCATCGGTCTACGCGATCCCGAGGAACGAACGTGAGGACGGGGCGATCCTGCTGTGCTGCACCTTCGCTAAGAGTGATTTGGAGATCGAGATCCATCAGCACGACGGCGCCGAGACACTTCCCCCGATGACACCCCCCAGCCCTCGCAGGGCCACGGTGCTGGAGGTCGTTTCCCGGACAACGAACCTGGTCGAGTTGCGAGTGAGCTTGGACGAACCGCTGAGCTTTCGAGCCGGCCAGTACGCAGAATTCACTCTCGACACCGGGGAACGCCGGTCGTACTCGCTGCTGAGCCCACCGAGTGCGGGTAACGAACTGACGTTCTGCATCAAACGCGTGCAGAACGGGGCGTTCACTACAGTGCTCGACCGCCTGGAGCCGGGATCTCATCTGAACCTGGAGGCACCGTTTGGCACCATGTTCCTGCGCGAGACAGCTCGCCCAGTGATCGCGGTCGGGATCGGCTCCGGGATCGCGCCGCTGTTGTCAATTCTATCCGACGCAGCCGAGCAGGACAGCGACGTGCCGATCCGCTTCTATTACGGAGCCCGCACCAACAGTGACCTGGTGTACCTCGACCAGCTCGCCGAACTCTCGACTCGGTTGACGGATTTCCAGTTCATCCCGTGCCTGTCGCAAGGCACCCCTGACACGGTGCCGCCAAATGGCCGCGCAGGGCGTGTCACCAGAGCCATTGCCGAAGACATACGGGATGCCTCTGTCTATGACGCCTACCTGTGCGGCGCGCCAGAGATGTGTGACGCCGTCGGGCGTCTCCTTGAAGCCAAGGGCCTACCGGAGGCACGTATTCACGCCGACAAGTTCTATCCGGCCGTCGAGTCGGCCTCGGTGTCCGCGTGAGTGACACCCGCGGCGATCGTGCCGCGTTCGCAGGCTGGGGCCGTGAACCTGGCACGTCCGCCTCCGCCGCAGAGCTACAAACGCAGATCGATTCCGTCGACATCGCCCGCCTGAACAGCTCTTTACCGATAAGGAGTATGAAGTGAAGACCACCGCAGCAGTGTTGCTGGAGCCGGGGAAACCGTTCGAGATCATGGAACTCGACCTCGACGGTCCCGGGGTTGGTGAAGTGCTGATCAAGTACACCGCCGCGGGGTTGTGCCATTCGGACCTGCACTTGACCGACGGGGACCTACCGCCGCGCTATCCAATCGTCGGGGGGCACGAGGGGTCAGGCATCATCGAGGACGTCGGACCTGGGGTCACCAAGGTCAAACCAGGCGATCACGTTGTTTGCAGCTTCATCCCGAACTGCGGAACCTGTCGGTACTGCGCCACCGGACGCTCCAACCTCTGCGATATGGGCGCCACCATCCTCGAAGGGTGCATGCCCGACGGCAGTTACCGGTTCCACAGTAACGGCCTGGATTTCGGTGCGATGTGCATGCTCGGCACATTCTCCGAACGCGCAACTATCTCCCAGCATTCGGTGGTCAAGATCGACGACTGGCTGCCGCTCGAGACCGCGGTGGTCGTCGGCTGCGGCGTGCCGACTGGCTGGGGCACCTCCGTCTATGCCGGCGGGGTTCGCTGCGGTGACACCACCGTCATCTATGGCGTCGGCGGCCTGGGAGTCAACGCCGTCCAAGGCGCGGTGAGTGCGGGCGCGAAGTACATCGTGGTCGTCGATCCGGTTGCGTTCAAACGCGACACCGCGCTCAAGTTCGGCGCCACCCACGCGTTCGCCGACGCCGCCACCGCCGCGGCCAAGGTCGACGAACTGACCTGGGGACAGGGTGCCGATCAGGCGCTGATCCTGGTCGGCACCGTCGACGAGGACGTGGTCTCGGCGGCGACTGCGGTGATCGGTAAGGGAGGCACCGTCGTGATCACCGGACTGGCGGACCCAGCAAAGCTCACGGTGCACGTTTCGGGAACGGACCTGACGCTTAACGAGAAGACAATCAAGGGCACGTTGTTCGGCTCGTCCAATCCGCAATACGACATCGTACGGCTGCTCCGTCTCTACGACGCCGGCCAGCTAAAACTCGACGATCTGATCACCACCCGATACACGCTCGACCAGGTCAACCAGGGCTACCAGGATCTGCGAGACGGCAAGAACATCCGCGGCGTGATCATCCACGCCTGACGGGATCCACTGCCACAACCGAAATCCAGGCCGCCGCAGAGATGCCTCCGGCGGGTGGGTGTTGAGGCTGAATAGCATCTGCTCGTGAGGCCGACACCTGGCGCCACCTTGAGACCGAAACTGAGGGCTTGCGCAACCCGCGCCGTCCGGGAATACCTCCTCCGTCACGAGCCGTGCTGACAACCTCCGACATGAACAGAAATGAGCGTGCAGCCGTGGCTAAGATGATCGCCTTCAACGAGGAAGCCCGGCGGGCCTTACAGCGGGGGGTGGACCATCTCGCCGACGCTGTCAAGGTCACGCTAGGCCCCAAGGGCCGCAATGTCGTGCTCGGTCGCCACCTCGCGAAACCCGTCGTGACCAACGATGGTGTCACCGTCGCGCGCAGTATTGAACTCGGCGATCCCTACGAAAAGATGGGCGCCGAACTCGTCAAAGCGGTCGCCAAGCAAACTGACGTCGTCGCCGGTGATGGTACGACCACCGCCACCGTGCTCGCCCAGGCGATGGTCCGCGAGGGCCTGCGTAATATCGCCGCCGGCGCCAACCCCATGGCAGTCAGGCGAGGCATCGCCGCTGGCTTGGTCAATGTTGTCCAGGCGATCAACGATGCTTCGACACCAGTCGAAACCCCCGAGCAGATCGCAGCGGCCGCGACAATCTCCTCGGGGGATCCGGAAATCGGAAGCATCGTCGCGGCAGCGCTAGACAAGGTCGGTGTACGCGGCAACATCACCGCAGAGGCATCGGACGCGATCGGCCTCTCGCTCGAGCTCGTCGAGGGATTGCGATTCGAGAATGGCTACCTCAGTCCGTACTTCGTGACCGATTTCGAACGCCTCGAGGTCGTCCTCGACAACCCGTACATTCTGTTCGTCTCGTCGGTGATCAGCTCGGTCCGGCAGCTGACACCAATCGTGGAAAAGGTGATGGAATCCGGTCGTCCGCTGGTCATCGTGGCCGAAGATGTCACCGGCGATGCGCTCGCCACCCTGGTCGTCAACAACGTGCGCGGCACCTTCACCTCAGCGGCAGTGAAGGCGCCCGGTTTCGGCGACCGCCGTGATTTGATGCTGCGCGACATGGCCATCGTGACCGGTGGCGAAGTCATTTCCGAAGCCATCGGGGTGACCGTCGCAGCCACGAGCCTCGATTTGCTCGGGACCGCGCGTCGCGTGCTGATCACCAAAAGCGATACCGCCATTATCGGCGGCGCCGGCAACGCCGCCGAGATCGCGGGACGGGTCAAGGAAATCACCACCGCGATCGAGGCGGCGACCGACGATTATGAAAGAGACAAACTTCAGGAACGTTTGACGAAGCTCAGCGGCGCGGCAGCGGTGATCCGGATCGGCGCCGCAACTGAGATCGAACTCAACGAACGAAGACATCGACTCGAGGACGCTGTGCGTAACGCGAGGGCCGCCGCGGAAGAAGGCGTTGTGGCCGGCGGCGGTGTTGCGTTGCTGCAAGCATCCGTGACCGCCTTCGACACGCTCGATCTCGCTGCCGATGATGCGATCGGCGCCAATGTCCTGCGGACGTCTCTTCACGCACCGTTGAAACAGATCGCCGTTAACGCCGGGCTAGAAGGCGGGGTTGTAGTCGAGAAGGTAAGACACCTACCGATCGGGCACGGGCTGAACGCCGCGACCGGGCAGTACGGCGACATGATAGCCGCCGGAATCATGGATCCGCTCAAGGTAACCCGACTAGCGCTCGAAAACGCGGCGTCCATCGCGGCGATATTCCTGACCGCCGAGGTGCTCATCGCCGATAAACCACACGTTCCACTATCGGAAATGCCGCCGCTCTGAAACGACCGCCGTACTTGCAGTCCACCTGGAATACCGCAACCGGCCGACGTTCCAAATAAGTGGGTGACGCGCTGCATGCAATGATCCCGGAGCTGTACGAAATCCCACTCTGCCAGCCGCACAAGCATTTCTGGTCCGGCATGAACCCCAAGGAGGGTCGGGGTCGTCTTCTACACATAGATGGGCAGCCAGATCAGCTAATGCTGCTCCGAGATCCGCCGGAGGTTTCCGGACTATTGGCTACCCACCTACGACGACTTCACGCAGAGCGTAGACAGTCTCGTCGATGCGGAGCGATTCGTCACTGTGACATATTTCGTGCTTGGCTAGGAACACCCGCGGGGTGGGGGCACGCAGCCTACGGCGACTTGAAGACGTCGTGATCTCCGACGCGCCGCCATCGGCAGCGGAGTTCGCCCTTAAAGGTGACGAATTCGAATGTGGCGCGACCGTCCGGACTGGAAAATGACCACGTCATCTCCAGGACACCGGGCGCGCCCTGCACTGACTTGACACGCAGAGATCGCGGCCGCTGGCTCGCCGGGTCGGCGGCGTAGGCGTCACACGCCGGGACGAACTTCGACTTGACCACATCCCTAAAGGTCGTCCGGTGCTCGGCCTTGAGCCTGCGATAGTCCGCATCGAACGCTGGAGTGGTCTCGAACTTCACGACTGAGTCTCGAGCGCGGCCGCCGGTCCGCCGGAATCCAACTCGGCGTCGAGGTGATCGAGATGACGAAGGAAGGCGTCACTGTCGTCGTGAATGGTCACCCGTCCAGCGGCCACGTGCTCGTCGACTTCCTTCTCACGCTGTTGCCAGCGATCTTCCCAGAACCAGCGCTGATCGGCGGGGACAGGCAGCGCTGGCCGAAGCTCGAGAACGCCGTCCTCACGTTCTGTGATTTCCACCTGCGCGCCGGATTCGTCGAGATGCAGCCGGCGTCGAACGTCTGCGGGTAGCGCCACGACGCCCCGGGCTTGGACGGCCACGAAACCATGGAATGTCATGACCCCATCATCCCATACCGCCGCAAAGCCGTAAAGCCGCAATACGGCAACACGGATTTGCTGCCGATAATTGACGTACGGTCAACTATTTCGTGCACCAGTGCGCACGAGGCTGACCTACTTTTGCTCCGATCATCGCTGCTGGACGCCCATGCGGCAACGGACGCAAGGCCGCAAGATCGCGGGACCGGCGGCGGGGCGATACGAACGCGGTCGGAGCAGCCCGCGTAAAGCGGCTCCCGCTCCGATGGCCAGATGGGTGAGGTAAGCAGTCAATACGTCACCGTGACGTTTTATAGTGGTTACCCTGCTGTATGCCAACATCTTTTCGGCGTGTTTCATGGATAATCTTCATTATCCATGAATTCGAGTCGGGCGGTTCCAGTCAGTGTTTGGCTGAATCCATCTGCACGGGCGTGCTGGGGTCCCCCCGGAGTCTCAGGCGTCGTTCTGGTTGCCGGCACCTTGCTTCTCAGCTTGCTGCGGCGGAAATAAGTCGCGGGGCCCGCGGTAGTGAAGCTCGACTCCTTGCGTGTTGGTGGACCGGCGCGCGTGCAGCACACCTTTGCGGCGCCTGTTGAGGTCGGCGTTGGCCTGACCGAGCGGTTCGAATCCGGGCGACCACAAGGCGATCCCCCCGTCTGCGATGTCGGTGACTCTGAGCCACGAGGCTGGTGGCGGGGAGTCTGAGTACCACGTGACGGCGGGGATGCTATCGGTCTGGCGTACCCATCGGCGGCTCCCGAATCGAGCGGTGCGGCTGGTGAATTCCTGCCACGCGGCGTGTGAGTCTTGGGTCGGCCAGTCAGGGTGTGTAGTTGTTTCCGGCGGGAGCCCATCGAGCCATTCCCGCATGCCCGCGGCGGTGTCGAAGGCCGCGCCGGTGGCCTCGGCCGCAGCGATCGCAGCTAGGCGGTGATCGAATCCCGAACGGATGAGGATGGCGGCGGGTCGACTAAGTGTTCCAGTCTCGATGGCCATGGTGGCGGTCCCGGTCAATGTGTCGGCCAGCAGGCTGCCCTGCGCGGTCTCGTACACGCGCGACGCCTCCATTCCCCAGACGAGGCGGTATATGAGGTCGGCCTCAATGAATTGCGCGACCTCGACCGATGCCTCGCCGAGTTCGTTGAGCGCGCGTCCGTTGAGCCAGTGGACGAGCACGGGCGCCCAGGCCAGGTTGGTCTCGGGGTGAAACTGATGTAACCCGAAGACGGTTGATGCGATCTGCAGGATGAGTCCGGCGGCCTGGTCTGCGTTGCCTTCGTCCAGGGCGGCCTCGGCTTCCGCTGTGGCCGCCACGACATCGGCTGAGATCTCGGCGAGTTCGAACCCGGCGTCGGCGCCGACACCGGCGAGGTACCAGCCGCGGCGTTGAGCGGCCGTCGAGGTGCTCCACAGGTAGCGGGCTCGGGCGTCGATGACGTCACGAAGAACGTTGGCGTGCTGCTCGTCGTAGCGGCGCAGTTGTCGCTCCCACAGCGAGTCTCGCAGGACGTCGGCGATGAGCTGAGTGACGGCGTCGGGGTCGGAGTCGTCGTCGCCAAGGATGCTGAGGAGCCCGGTGTCCAGTCGGGCGAGGTTCGCCCGCCACGAGAGATCAGCTGCGTCGGCCGCGGGTGGCTGCTCTCCGGAGACCACCGGCAACGCCCAGTCGGGTGTACCGGTGAGATAGTCGATGACCGGTTGCAGCTGTTGGGTGCCAAAGGACGCGCGCAGCCGGTTGACGAGGGCGATGCTGATGGCGATAAGCCCTGATTGCAGTGTTTTACTCACTGCGCCGGTAGTCAATGTCAGCCATTGGCGGCGCTGGTATTCGCTGGGATCGAAGCGCGGGTAGAGCACCAGGCCCTCGGTGTCGACGAACGCCCGACCAGCGCGACCGATCACGTTGGCGAATTCCGACCCTGTTAGCAGCTCCCGCGCCCGGGTTAGCCCGTGGAACAGCACCGCGGAGGCCGACAGGTTGAGGCCTTGAGCGAGGGTTGGCGATGCCACCGTCACCGTCAACTCGCCGCTGCGTAGCAATCGTTCCACTTCGCGGCGATACGGCCCGGGCAGTGCGCCGTGGTGGATGGCGACACCAAGTTTGAGACATTCCAAAATAGGGTGTCCGGCGCCGAACCATTCCGTGCCGATGCTTAACACTTCGCGCAGGTCGACGCTGGCCGGTAGGACCGAGTCGAGATAGCCCTGATTGTGAAGTGTGAGGATTGCCTTGGCGAAGGGCTCGACTGATCGGCGCTGAGGGCAGAAGATGAGTACGGACTGGCCCTCCTCCAGCAGCCGCCAGGCGGTGGCGATAACCAGTTCGCGGTTGTCGGCGGGGAACGACTTCCTGCGCCTGCCGGCCGGGGGGCGTGCCTCGATGTACCGGGGGATGAAGGCTTGATCTTCGCCGAGGGTCATGGTGAGCCGGGCATGATCGCCACCGAACCACTCGACCAGACCGAATCGTTGTTGCGTGGGCCGCCAATTTTCTTGGTGCAGACCATCGGGGTCGTCGGCGGTGATCCATGCCACGAAGTCATCGAGCTGTTCGCCCGAGGGAAATACCGCCGAAAGGCAGACGATACGCCGCGTGTCGGCGTCGTCGCGCCGCAACAGGCGCTGAACCTGCGCCTCGTATCGCACTTCGCGATCTTCGGGACCGATCATGTGGCCTTCGTCGAGGATGACGAGTCCCACGTCGTCGAGGACACTGGGATCCGAACGAAGCGCGAAGTCGAGCTTTTCCGGTGTGGCGACCACGATTTGGCTAGTTCGGAGCGCGTCCTCATCGAGGTCGGTGGTGCCCATGCTGCCATAGAGGGAGGAGACGGTGACACCCATCGGACTGAACGTGACCTCTAAGACCTGTTCAACCTGCGCGGACAGGGCTCGCAATGGTGTGACGTAGACGGTACGGCGGCCCCGCGCCAGGCAGGCCAAGATGCACAGTTCGGCGATGCGCGTCTTACCTGCGCTGGTGGGCAGGGCAACGACGAGATCGTTGGTATTGGCGAAGATCCGTCCCACCACATGCAATTGCGAAGGCCATAGGTCGATTTCGGAGTGGCCCCGCGTCATCAGCGTCGCAATGTAGGTGCGGCGCAAGTAGCGCCAGCGCTGCCGGCCGGCATCGAGTTCGTCGCTCGCCTCGGTCGTAGCGGTGGCCGCCGGTGGCCGAGACACCGGCACGTTCGCCGAAATGCTGCTGGCTCCGAGGTCGCCGAGGAGGCGCCTAGTCAGGCGATACACCCACCACGGCCCGGGAACTCCGACGTCAAGGGTCGCCTGTTCCCCGGTGTCGAGGTCGGTCAGCGCCGACGTCAGCAAGTCTTGTTGATTGTGCGCGATCGCAAACAGGGCAGCCGATACGGCCGCGTGGTAATGCTCGGTCAGCAGCAGTCCGATCGGCCCCAAAACGTCGAGTAGGTCTTCGCCGTCGGACGCGGGGCCCCGTCCTTCGAGCGCCTCCACGAGTGCTTCGTCGCTCGTTAGTGGCGAGGAGCGCAGAGCCAGGGTGCGTTGCTCGATCTGCTCGAGGTCGCGTAGCACGATATCGGCCAACGTCAGCTCCATCGGCGTGAGCCGCCCCGACGCGACGCTGGTCTGCATTAGGGAGTACGCGCGAGCGGCATATCCGGCGAGATGGCTTGCAGCTCCGGCTATTAGCCGGTGGAACGCGGCACCTTCGGCAGGCTCGGTATTGCGGGTCGCTGCCTCCAACGCGTAGGAGGCCTGCATGAGGCCAGTCTGCGCCACGTCGCGACGGGTGGCTGGATCCTCCGGTGGGGGGTCGTCGTCATCCATCGTGTCGAGCAACTGCAGGCTGGTGGAGATCAGCGCGTAACTGTAGTTGAGTAGATCATCGTCGAGATAGGTGCTGAATTGCGGTGCCCCGTCCGGTAGGACGCCGTTGCGGCGAATTATCGACTGAGCTTGGCCCCGCGCCAGTAGCCGGTCCCGAAATGATGCAGCGGTGGAATCCCTGATAGTCGACAGCAATTCGGCGGCGTTACGTGTCATCTGAGAGCGCCTTCTCATACACTCCGCTGATGAACGCCGGGTGAGCGGCCACGCGCAGCGTCATCGTCATCTGCTCGATGGGGCCGGTGTAGTCAGCAAGGTCGTCCTTCACTAACTCGGTCGGATCGTCCATCGTGAACAGGAACATCAGGTGAGTGACGTTTCCGGGGCGGATGTCGTTGACGAGCTGGACCCGCAGCACGGCGTCGGCCAAGTCATCGTCGGACGCTCGTCGTAGCCGTTCGGCAAATTGGGACAACGAGTGCGGCGACGGCATGCCGCCGCATCGCTCTAGACCCTCGCGTGCAGCGGTCACTACCTTTTTCGGAATCTTCTTGCCGCTCTTGGCCTCGACCTTGGCCAAATGCACGTTGGTAACGTTGTCGACTTTGATCCCCAGGACGTCGTCGCCGCGCATCGCCCATTGTTGGTGGTCGCGGTCGATGAGCCGACTCGGCCCGACGGCATAACCGCAATTCTCATGCAGGTAGGCAGTGGCCAGGATTTCGCCGATGTCCCCGGATCGGGCCGAAGCCTTTGTCGGGAACTTGTTGCGCAGAAATGCTGAGACGCGGTGCTTTCCGAACTGCTCAGCGATGTGCATCAACATGTCAGCCTCAGCGTACTTTTGGCCGAGGGTGGCCGAGACTGCGCTGATGCCGGCCGCGTCGTCGTTGGAAACGAGGTTTCCGTAGGCATGCTTGTCGATGTTGTGCACAACAGGGGGTCGCACCAGTTGTCGAAGTCCCTCATTTGGCTGTCCCAGGGATGTCGCAGCTGTGACTCGCCGACTCACCGCGTTCCTTCGCCGGAGCCGACCGCGTACCGAGGGGGCTGCGCCGCTGCCACATTGCCGCACAACACATCACGAGAGTCTCACTCTGTAAAGCTGCCGCCACTTCGCCGATGGATGCTCAATACCCAGAAGCTCAATCATCCGTTGAGTGGCCGATCAAAGATGCTAACCACGTTGTCCCCGTTCACAATCTGGCGAAACCCTCCGATGTCGGGAGTGGGTATCGCGGGCGTCTCCTTCGGTATGTCGACAGGTTCATCCTTACGCCATCCTCGGGAACTGATCTGAATTTGCAGGCTGCGGTACCGGTCCCGATCGATCACATCGAGATCGAAGGACCGTCGGATCACCGCCTGCATTGATACTCCCCAACGAGCCTTAATGCGTGAGTATCCGGCTAGCGTCAGTGTCGGCGACAGCTCTTCGAGCATCGCTTCTCGCGGCAAAAGAAACGCCGACGCGAACGTATCGGCCTCCGTTTCGCGCGCCTCTCGGCTCAGCGGCTTGCTCTCGGTATGCACGAGGATATGACCCAGTTCGTGCGCGGCACTGAACCGCAGTCGATCTCCGGGCTTGTCGAGGTCAAGGGCCGCAACAAACGGCTCCTCCGTACGCCGTGGAGACGATATTCCATCGATTCGCGCATTCGGGTCCCAAGCGGGAAGGCCGGTGACGAGTATGCCCAACCGCTCGATACAGCGAGTCACGTTGTTGATGACTTTGTCGGACCGGACGCCAATCAGCTGGCGGGTCGCGGCCGCCAAGGCTTCCACTTCACGTAGTGGGCGCGCTCGAACGTCGTCGCCGTCAGCAGCGTTCAGGGATGAGGTGGAATTGGCGATGTCGGTCTTGTTGCGTACTTCTTGCTCGATGAGTCCGAACATCGTCACTGCTCGATCTTGCTGGGCGCGAGTCAATTTGCGCGTCCGGAAATTGAGATCGTTGGGCCCGTAGGTAATTGGCGGTGCCTCAAAAAAGTCGAAGGGAATGTTGAAGCGTCTACGGGCAATCACCATGTGCTGAGCAGTCAGGGGCCGGTCGCCACGTTCGATCTGTGATAGCGCCGCCTGGCCGATGCCCAGCTCGGCGGCGAATGCCTTTTGCGTCATCCCGTTGAGTTGGCGCAGATTGCGTAGGCGTTGATTGGGATCGATCACTGTGTTTCAGTACCGGTTTCGGTTTCGACGTCCCAGTCGGGCATGTCATGCTGGTAAGTGGCGCGGTCCGGAATCAGTTCGTGGTCGGTGACTGCGTCGAGCTGGAAACCAGCCTCCCACTCGTTGTCGTCGAGCGTATGTCCAGCCCTCGAGAGCCGAACGGCGATCGGCGTCGGGCCGACGGCTTGGTGCTTGTTGCTGATCTTGGGTGTATCCCAGATCAGTGCGGCCAACCGGGTACCGTCAGGGGCCTTCGGCTCGAGACATGGAAACAACGTCGGATGCGGCTCCTCCCCAGTGCTGGTTGTGGCATCGGGACGCCGGAAGGATCCGCGTCGGCGTAACACCAAATCCAGATCTAGCACGCTCGAGTGGAACACAAGGCGGCGTTGCGGAATAAGGTCGTCACGCCGAGTAAAGGTCCCAAACTGCGCCGGCAACTCGAGCGTGAACGCAATGACGAACGGGTCTCGTTGGTAAGCCCGGTGCTTCCACTGCAGCCCTCGATAGGGCGCCTTTCGCAGATGGTCCATCCCCCGTGCGCCAGCGGCCTGCAGGTGGTCAACGAGTGGCAGGACCTCAGCGTGAAGTTTCTCGATCGTTACGCTCATGGATTGTTTCTTTCAGTGCCGGGAGATCGCGAATATGTTTCATATGGCCTCCACAGTACATGAAAGTGGATATTATTTCCCCTTATGCAACACAGCGTGTCGAGGGTCGGTTGGCAGTATTTAGCCCAGTCACGGACACCGGCACGGTCGCTACGCCTACATCAGATGTCGTCGACGTCGACTACCCTGGAGGACACTCTTCAACGAAGGTGGGTGTCAGGTGAGTGAGCTGCAGAAGGCCAAGCGTCGAGTCAAGGCCGTCCGCGCGATCCGTCGCAGCACCGAACTCGAAGGTTCCCGCAGTACCAACGCCACGCGCGCCGACCAGGTCGCCTACGCCCGCGGAACCATCACCGCCGCCGAGCTGCGCGATCGCGTTCGGCGCCGGTACAAGCTGACGTAACCGAGTTTGGAGTGCCGAATCCCTGGGACACCGGCGATCTCGAACGGAATTGGCAGGGCTATTTCATTCCCGGCACGAACATTTTGAGAAACCGTGTCGGTGCCGAGACCCCGCAGGCACTGCGGGACGCGGAGAACGATCTCGTCGAGGCACGGGTTATCGAACTCCGTGAGGCCCCCGACCTCCTGGGTGATCGCACGTATGATTTGGCGTACCTGTGCGCGATCCACCGTCAGCTCTTTCAGGACGTGTACGTCTGGGCGGGTGCTGTGCGGACAGTCGGCATCGAGAAGGGCGGCGAGTCCTTCTGTCCCCCGGGCAGCATCAGCCAGCCGATGGCCCATGTCGCCGCTGAGGTCCACCGGCTCAACCGGCTCAGGGATGTTCCCGAGGCTGAGCTCGCCCACACCGTCGCGTACCTGTACGACTACGCGAACTTTGCCCATCCCTTTCGCGAGGGCAACGGCCGTTCCACCCGCGAGTTCTTCGACCTCCTCCTCTCAGAACGCGCCGCTGGACTCGACTGGCAGAAGACTGACCTGATCGAGCTGCACAGCGCATGCCACGCCGCGCGAGCCGACTCCGACCTCGCAGGACTGACTGCGATGTTCGCGAGAATTCTCGACGCTGACCCTGCGTACGAATTCTGATCGGGCGTGGCGGCTGCCTAGGGTTCTGACTCCGCCGCCGCTCGTGGACCTCGGCAACAGCCGCGGGTCCAGCCGATGCGGCGACAAACGCTGAAAGATGTTGTCGCCGTTTGGGTCGATGCAGTTCTAAGGTCGAAAGCTGATCGTCAGCGTCGACAATGGGCCGCGGCCGAGCCGTGCTCGGCTCGGGCCGGGCAGGTCCGGAGGGCTTGGTGGTGGTGTATGGGCGTCGGAATCGCGGCGTCGGTCCTAGACCACTAGAGCACTCCCCCGTCGCCCCCACGACACGCCCGCTCTTCGTGGATAACCTCTGTTATCCATGAGCTTTGTGCGACCATTACTTCGTGACGCCGCCCCCTAGCCGTGCCGACGGGGAATCAGGGTACCCCGCATGGTTTTTGGAGTTCCTCGCCGATCGAGCCATTCGCAAACCGTCACCCCACACGATGAAGGCCTACAGCCAGGATTTCGACGCGATCGCCACCCTGCTCGCCGGCGTTCCTGAACGACTCGTTGATCTAAGGCCCAACGCCCTGACCAAGTTAGCGCTGCAAACCGCCTTTGCCGAGTACGCGCGTACCCATGCGGCTGCATCGATTCGGCGCTGCTGGTCAAACTGGAACACGTTGTGCGACTTCCTCTACAGCGGCGACCTACTCGCAGCTAATCCGATGCCACTGATTGGTCGGCCCAAAGTCGCTAAGACGCTCCCGAAAGGCCTTGGCCTCGATACGGTTTCCGGCTTGCTAGCGGTGATCGACCTGGACCGCGGTTCAACGCGTCGCTCTGACTGGGCCGAGCGTGACCGCGCTATCGTTCTGACGGCCGTGCTGGCCGGACTTCGAGCGGACGAATTGGTGAATGCCGACATTGGCGATATTCGACCCACCGATGATGAAGGCGGCGTCATCCACGTACACGGTAAGGGAAACAAAGATCGCCGAATACCTATAGAACACACCCTCATTCGCGAGCTCGAGTTGTATTTGGGATCTCGAGCAACGCGGTTTCCCGGCGCGCTGAAACGGCGCTCCGCCGGTACAGGCCTTGGCGCGTGGGCGGCCAATGCCCCACTGTTTGTCGGCAGTGACGGTGAGCGCATGACACGGGGCACGCTCCAATACCGGGTACTGCGCGCCTTCAAGAAAGCGGGGCTCAACAGCCATCGATCCGCGGGTGTCCTCGTGCACGGTTTCCGCCACACGTTCGCCACCGAGCTCGCCAACGGGAACGTCAGCGTTTACGCGCTGATGAAGCTTCTCGGGCACGACTCGATGGCGACCTCACAACGCTACGTTGACGGGGCAGGCGCGGAGAACCGTGCCGCCGCCGCCCAGAACCCGCTCTACGGGCTGATTGAGCAGACTGGGGAACCGTTGTGAGCTCCACCCCGCCTTCTCCGCGCGGCCATGACGCGGACTTAGTGCCCAGATAACAGAGATTACGACACTATCGCGCGAAAGTCGCTGTTCCACAGCAGTTTCTGCCCGTCGCCGCCGCCGTCCGTCCGGATTCGATACGCTTGGCGGTGGTCGCACCGAACCTTGCGGTCGGCGGAAGTCGGCCCACTTCCCACTCAATCTGGCGGCACCTCATCTATCTCGAGTTCTAGAGAACCGAGGCCGGTCAAATGCTGTGTCGCGGTCGGCGCCGGACCGCGACGTCAAGCCACGGTGTCTGACTGGATTCGTTCGAGGGTGCAGCGGCGTCGGGAACACTACCAACGCTGCACCGGGGTGGCCGTCGAGCAGCCGGCCGGCGGCGTGGGCCGCCATCAGCGTCTTCCCTGTCCCGCAAGCCGCGACACACAGTGCGCGCTTCCAGGCCGAAGCCACAGCCCGCACCGCGTCGAGCTGGTAGCTACGCAACCGCAGACGACGCTTAGCCACGGACATCACTCCCCCGCGTCGTCATCAGTGCTGCGCACCGATGTGGGCTCTGGTGGTGGCGGCGCCGCTGATTAGCGCCTATCTTCGTTGGCGTGGGCTTCTGGCAACATCAGGTCAACGACCTGATGAAGGGCATCGGGAATCTGGGCGGCTTTACCCCGCCGCTGGACACCCCAACGCCTGGCCCGACGCTGCCACCGTACCCGGCGCCGACCTACTCCCCCCAGATTCCCGGTCCCGATGGCGTGGTCCCGCCGGTGCCCCACTATCCGCCTTACATCCCCGAGCAGGACATGAACACGTCCTCGGGCATGCCGCGCTCGACGCTCGACGGGATTCACGATGACGGCGGTGTGATCCTGAAGAAGCCTAGTGAGCTCGGGCCGGCGCCGTACCCGCATGGACCCGACTACACCGAGGCCCCGCCTGGGTCGGGTGTCTGGGTACCGGATCATCGTCCGCTCGCCCCAGGTTCGGTCGTGCCGGCGGCATGGACGGGTCAGGGCGCTGACGAGGCCAGCACGGCCGATGCCGCACTGCGCAGGACCCATGAAGCGCTCAACGAGGCTGATCAGGGGCTGGGGCAGCACCTCACTGACGCCCATGCGGCCGATGCCCAATCCAAGGCACAGCTGCAACGGATCACGCAGGAAATCCAAGCCGGTATCGCCTCCATGCAGCCGTCATTGGGAACCGCGGCCGGTCGCGAGCAACTCGCAATTTTCCTCGACCGCAAGGCATCTGAGGCCAAGCAGGTGGCCAGCGACGCACAGCAGATCGCGTCACGGCTCGCGGCTAGCTTCCAGACGGTCGGTCACCAGTTCGACTCGGCGTCCACGCTGTAAGACGCCGACACAGTTCGCGGCGATGAGCGGGGGTACCGGCCGGGGTTAGGTCACGTCAGTTGGAGGTCGGACGCCGCGGAGTTGGTGAAGTCGGTGGTGAGTTCTTGGACTGTTTTTGTGAGCAGCTGAATCGCCCCGGCCCGCCGTGGTCCCAACCATCGATGACGGGTCTGCTGCACGATCAGGTGAAGATGTCACCTATCCGCGCAGCAGACCCGACCTAGAACCCATATGGGTGCTGGTGGTAGTAGCGGTGCTTAGTGGCTGAGGTCTGGTCCGTCGTCGTCGCGCGTGCGGTCGTGATCGCGAACCGGGCTTTCTCGGTGGTGTTGTTCGAGCGCTATCCGTTCGCGGACTCGGACGGCGCGGCGCAGCGCGTCAGCGTTGGGATAGCCGAGTTCCTCGACGAGCGCTGGGGTGGGGTTAAGGAGCAGGCTCCATCCTGGTTGCCGGCCGCGCATCTTCATCCGCTGGGTCGCTGCCTCCGCTTTGGCCTTGGCTTCGGGACTTTCAGCGGCCATCCGCAATTCGAGGGTCAGTGCGGACAGTTCAGCTTGTTCGGCTTCTAGCTCACTGCGTTGCTCGAAGGGAGCTGGCGGGTTGGCCAACAGGTCGTCGAGCTCGGCTCGCTGGCGGTCTTGTTCGCGCTCGATGCGCGCAAGGTGCTCAGGCAGGCCAGCGTAGAGGTTCTCGACGCGGCGCAGCAGCCCAAGCTGTTTGGGGCCGGAGACGTCGATGCCAAGCTGCGATCCGGCGGCCAACAGTTCCGTGGCATCAATCTCGGTGGTGCGCGACGGTACCGCCAGCCGCAACAGCAGCATGTCGTGGGTGAGGGCTCGCGCGGCCAGTACCTCGACGTCGTTGATGGCGACACCGATCGGCTCGTATCGTGCGGCGCCCCTGTCCTTGCCCGCCATGTAGGCCCGCCGGCAGGCCGCGGTCAGTGCCGCCGCCGCGGCGGGCCGGTCGGCGAACGTCTCGCCGCCCACGCTCACGCGGTGCGGCACGTCAGGGCGGTCCTGCGCTGCGGCGGCGATGGGGGTGAGCTGCTCGATGTCGGCTTGCTTGGCGGGGATGGCCCGTTCCAGGACGCGCACCTGCCAGTCGCGGTTACGCACCGACTGCTGGTGAGCGCGTTCCAATGCGGTGAAGCGGCGAACGGCGTCGTCAAGTTCGACCTGCCGCAGGTAGCGGGGATCTCCGGTGGCGATGGCCTTGGTTTCGGCGGCGGCCGCGCCGATGTCTCCCCCGCCGAGGTCTTCGATTTCGGAGTCGAGCACCTCGCTGCGGCGCATCTGCTCGATGAACAGTGCTTTGGCCTGGACTCGCTGCCACATCACCGTGTCGTAGCTGGACTCGGTGACGTAGTTAAAGATGTCGACTTCGTGGTTCTGGTTACCTTGTCGCAGGATGCGGCCTTCACGCTGCTCGAGATCGGCCGGCCGCCAGGGCACGTCAACGTGGTGGAGGGCGGCCAGGCGCGCCTGGACGTTCGTGCCCGTGCCCATCTTCTCGGTGCTGCCGATGAGCACCGACACTTCGCCGCGATTGCATTGCGCGAAAAGGGCTTTCAGCTGTGCTGCGTTGCGCGCCTCGTGGACGAAGCGGATGCGCTCCGGTGGCATTCCTCGAGCTGCGAGTTCGTCTTTGATTGCCTGGTAGATGGTGAACTGACGCGGATCTTTCGAGGGGGTGCCGCGGTCGCAGAACATCAGCTGTAACGCGCCGCGCATCGGCATTTCCACGCCGCTGTCGGGGTCGCGGTAGAGCCGATGTACATGCAGGTGGTAGACCGCCATGGCCTGTTCGGCGACGGCCGCGGCGCGGCTGAGTGGCGGTGCCCCGAGGTGGGCCATCCTGGGATCCAGGGAGGCGTTGCGGCCGTCGTTGCTGATCTTGAGGATGTTGTCGTGCTGCGGTTTGCGCGGGTCGAGATGGTCTGCACGCCAGCCGAGGTCGGCGATGAAGTCGACGACCTCGACGTCGGGTTGCAGGCTGATGATCTGACGTGCTCCGGTGCGCAGCTCGGGAAGTTTCACCGGCACTTGGTCGCGAGTGACGACATCGGTATAGGCGTTCGAGAGCGCCAGGAGCTCGGGCAGGTTGGTGTATTTGGCGACCCGGGTGACGGGCCGCAGTTTGGTGCCGGTGGCGTTGACTTCGATGGTGGTGTGGGTGGCGGTAAACGCCGCTCCCCAGTCTCCGAGGTCGGCGACGCCGGCCGCCCGGAGCAGATCGGGCCGCAGGTAGGTCTGCATGACCCACAGCTCGCCAAGGGAATTGGCGATCGGGGTGCCGGTGGCAAAGGTTGCGACGCGTTCGACGACGGCATGTTCGGGGATTCCGCGTGCTCTGGCTTCGTCGTGGCGTCGCTCGCGCAGCACGTCGAGTTTGAGGCTGAGGTCCTCGGCCCGCTGGGCGGCGGTGGCGCACGACAGTTCTTCGATGTTGCACACACGCTGCTTGTTCTTGTACATGTGTGCCTCATCCACTTTTCCAACTGGCTTCCCGGCTGCAATGGAGTTGGCATGCGCTTTTACGTTGCACACATATGTGTGCAACGTTGACCGTTGGTATGAACCCAATAGCCCGCGCCACGAGGTGGCGTACCGCGCTGGCCCACCCGAATCCC
>NZ_VBSB01000036.1 GCF_013337765.1 Mycolicibacterium sphagni | reverse complement strand
CCCATAGCGGCAGGGAAACGCCCGGACCCATCCCGAACCCGGAAGCTAAGCCTGCCAGCGCCGATGATACTACCCAACACGGGTGGAAAAGTAGGACACCGCCGAACACAATTTAAGTCCTGTGCCCCCCAATTCCGATTGGGGGGCACAGGCATTTCTCATTCAATTCGCCCTTTTATTGCGTATTTTCCTAGAGCGCGTTAGCGCCGGAATAGATAAGTCCGGCGCCCAGAAGGGCAAAGACAGTCAGGGACAATACGCGTTGACGCCGCTGCATCCAATCGCGGAATGCGGCAAGAAATCGGTCAATTCGATGTGTCCATACTGCGTAGCCGAGAATCGGCACTGCTGCGGTTGAGCCGCCGACGAGCGTGAAATACGTGACCGCCCCTGCTATTCCAGCCGCATTCAACGGCGATGAGCCGATGATGTAGCCCGCCGCGGCGCACGCCGCAACCACTTTGATGTTGATCACCGTCAGGGCGACACCGGTGCCTGCGGCACCCAGCGGTGTGATCCGCTTGATGCGGCCGGCCCAACGGGGACTATCCGTGCTCGATTGCGATCGGTGCCAATAGATCACGCCGCCGACCAATGCCAGCAGCCCGAGAGCGATGCGCAGCCAGCCCGTCCACGACGGCGCCGGCCCGTCCAGCTTGTGCACCAGCTGGGGCACCTGCAGGAATGCCACGGTGATCGTCGCCTTGCCCACCAGCCAGCCCGCAATGAAAGCCAGGCCCACCGGTCGTGGCCGATCGCTGTGCACGACCAGTGCAACGGCCGGAAGAACGGTGAAGGGCGAGAGGGCCACCACCGCGGCTAGCGCTGTGAGTTCGCCGAGTAGCGGTAGCCATCCGTGCCACATCGTTGTCCGTCGCCTCTCGTGGCATCACACCGTGAATTGGCGTCAATCTTGCCTCGCCGGTCTCGCCCCCGCCGGTCCACCCGTGGGCCTCGGCTCACCCACTCCGCGACGTCGCCCATTGTGAGCTGCAGGTCCGGCATGATTCGCGGGTTTCCTCAGAATTGTTCTGAGCGAATGGAAGTCGCAGAGGGATGGACTCAGTCGAACAAGGTGGCCGATTCCCGGACCCGTTCCAACGCCAACAGCTGCCGCTTGCGGTCCAGCCCGCCGCCATATCCGGTCAATCCACCCGTCGAGCCGATCACGCGATGACAAGGCACGATGATGCCGATCGGATTGCGGCCATTGGCCAATCCCACGGCTCGTGAGGCGCCCGGTGATCCGATTTGCATGGCGATTTCGCCGTAGGTCCGTGTCTCGCCGTACGGAATCGTGCGAAGTGCGGCCCATACCTTCCGCTGGAAGTCCGTCCCGGCGAGGTCCAGGTCGAGTTCGAACTCGGTGAGTTCGCCCGCGAAATAGGCTGCCAGCTGCTCGACCGCCTCGGTGAACACCTCAGCCTCGGCCGGCCGCCACTCGGATCGGTCGGGCTCGTGGGTTTGATCCACCATCCGTAGATGCATCAACGTCGATCCGGTGCCGGCCAGCGTGAGCGGCCCGACCGGGCTGTCGATGGTTCGGTAGTGCATCGTCGTCATCACATCGTCTCCTTCGGTGGCCACTGATTCACAGAATGGTCGAGAGTCGTCCACAGATGCTGCACCGCGTACGACCGCCACGGTCGCCAGCGTGCACTGTGTGCGGTCAGCGCCCGCACCTCGCTCGCCAGGCCGAGTTGCTCGGCCGCCAGCCGCACACCGAGATCGCTGGCGGGGAAGGCATCGGGGTCGCCAAGCCCCCGCATCGCCACGATCTCCGCGGTCCACGGCCCGATGCCGGGCAGCGCCAGCAGCTGCTGACGCGCCACCTCCCAGTCACAGCCGGGGTTCACGGTCAGTTCGCCGGTGGCCAGCGCCGCGATCAGCCCTATCAGCGAACGTCGGCGGGTGGCCGGCATCGCCAGATGCGTCGGATCGATATCAGCGAGCTGGGCGACGCTGGGGAACGTGTGGGTCAGTCCGCCGTGTGGATCGGCCACCGGGCTGCCGTACGCGCTGACCAGTCGGGCGGCATGGGTTCGGGCTGCCTTGGTCGACACCTGCTGCCCGAGCACGGCCCGCACCGTCAGCTCCTCTTCGTCGACGGTACGGGGGATGCGCTGCCCGGGCGCCTTGGCCACCACGTCTCGCAGGTCGGTGTCGGCGCCCAGCACGTCGATGACGGCTTCGGGGTCAGCATCGAGGTCCAGCAGCCGCCGGCACCGGGCGATCGCCGTCGACAGGTCGCGGACCTGCTCGAGTACCAGCGTGCACCGCACATGGTCGGGCTGCGGCGTCAGGCTGACTACCCCATACCCCGAGGGCAGCCGCAGGGTGCGGCGGTAGGCGCCGTCGCGCACCTCTTCGCAGCCTGGCACCGCACCGGCCGCCAGGTGACCGAACGCGCCCTCGTAGGCGAATGGCGTCCGCGCAGGCAACCGCAGCGACAGCGCCTGCCCGCCCGGTGCACTGTCATGCCAATCGCGGTGGATGGTTTTGTGCCGCAGCGCCGTCGGCGTCATGTCGCAGGCTGCTTTAAGGGTGTCGTTGAACTGTCGGATGCTGGCGAAGCCTGCCGCGAACGCGATATCGCTGAACGCCATGTCGGTGGTCTCGATCAGCACGCGCGCCGTCTGTACTCGCTGGGCCCGCGCCAGGGCCAGCGGACCGGCTCCCACCTCGGCCTGCAGCATGCGCTCGAGCTGGCGAGTTGTGTAGCCCACCCGGGCGGCCAGTCCGGTGACACCTTCGCGGTCCACCGCGCCGTCGGCGATCAATCGCATCGCCCGGGCTACGGCGTCACCGCGCACGTTCCATTCCGGTGATCCCGGCGACGCGTCGGGGCGGCATCGCTTGCAGGCCCGGAAACCCTCCCGCTGGGCGGCCGCCGAACTGGGATAGAAGCACACGTTGCGGGCCAGCGGTAGGCGCACCGGGCAGCTGGGCCGGCAGTAGATGCCGGTGGTCTTGACTGCGGTGACGAACCATCCGTCGAACCGGGAGTCCTTGGACTGCACGGCCCGGTAGCAGTGGTCGAAATCGTCATGCATATATCGACTTTTACACGTCGGCACCGACAGTACTAGCGGAAAACCGACATCGTGGTCGGCCGCTGCTAACCCACCGCGGCCTGCACGGGCTGATCGCCCCAGCCTGAGTTGCCGACCAGATCCAAGAAGCTGAACGATGGCCCGCCGTTGATCAGCTGATCCAGGTGGGCGGGAAACGAGAACGGCGGCGCCTTCATCGGGTTGGCCCGGGTGCCGTCGGCGATCGCCGACGCGATCGCATACCCCAAATCATGGCGTGGCCACGCGGCGTGCACTCGCTCTGCGAACCCGGCCGATAGCCGGTGCTTGTCGAATCCGTTGATGTCCAACGCGATTCCGAGGTGCGACACCGCATGCACCGGGCCGAGTCGGTGCGCCAGCCCGACGCTGGTGTGCAGCGCTATCGCTTGCCACACGGTCTGCACCGGGTCATCGCCGACGTCATGTTCGCGGAGGAAGCGGGCCGCGGCATCGGCCCCGTCGACCTCGAAGCGCTGGTCTCCACCACCGACGTCGGTGACGCCCAGATCGTGCAGGACGCAACTGAGGAAGACGAGTTCGTCGTCGTAGTCGACCCCGGCGCACAGACCGTCGGCGGCCGCGAGCTCACGGCCGAACAGGTAGCTGCGGACGCAGTGGTTGGTGATGTATGCGGGAGAGACGTCGGTTGCGAGCTGCACCGCAGCCGAACAGATGTCGGAATCCGGGAAGCCCCACTGGGCTGAATCGCTGACGGTCATCCCATCACGGTGCCCAACCCGAGCCCGGCGCACCAGTGGCTCAGATGCCATGTACCCCTCGGATCAGGACACCAGCCGGCCGCGGAAGGTGCTGCGGTAGGTCTGCGGTGCCACGCCGGTGAGGCGGCGAAACTGTTCACGGAAGTTGGCCGGCGAGCTGAAGCCCACCAGGCGCCCGATTTTCTCCACGCCTTCGGCCGTGCTCTCCAGCAATTGCTGCGCATGACGCACCCGCACGCCGGTCACCCACTGCATGGGAGACTGGCCCATCTCGGACTGGAATCGCCGGTTGAGGGTGCGGATGCTCATCGCGCCTGCGCTCGCGATATCGGCGAGCGTGAGCTCTGCGGAGGCATTCTGCTCGATCCAGACCAGCACGGCATCCAAGGTGTTGGGTGCGGCAATAGTGTTGGCGGGCAGCTGATTACGGACGATGAACTGCGCCTGCCCGCCGCTTCGGTGCAGCGGCGCGACCGCAAGCCGCGCCGCGGTCGCGGCGACCGAGGAGCCGTGATCACGCTGCACCATGTGCAGGCACAGATCGAGACCCGCTGACGCGCCGGCCGAGGTGAGGATCTGCCCGTCGTCGACATAGAGCACATCGGGATCGAGTTCGACGGCCGGATACCGGTCGCGGAAGAGATCGGCGGCCACCCAGTGGGTGGTGGCCCGGCGTCCGTCGAGCAGCCCCGCGGCCGCCAGCGTGAACGCCCCGGAGCAGATCGACGCGATGCGCGCACCCCGCTGGTATGCGCGACGCAGCGCGGCGATCACGTCGGCGGGAACGTCGGTGGTGACGTCGTTGCGGCCCGGGATCACGATGGTGTCGGCGAAAGCCAGCGCATCGAGCCCGTGCTCGGTGCCGACGCGCAGCGGGCCCGCCGTGACCATCGGTGTGGCCGCGCAGACCAGCACGCGGTAGCCGTTGGTCTCATCCGGCAGCGGCACTCGGCTGAATACCTCTACCGCAGTGGCCAAGTCGAATGCGATGACGTCGTCCAGCGCCAGGACCGACACCGTATGCACCCGGTTGACGCTACTGGCGAGGTGGCTATTTCAACCGTGATCGCCGGATTTTGGCCAGAAACCGTCGGCCGCTGGCCGGATTCAGGCGGGTACTGCCAGCCGAGTCGGCTGGTCGTGGCCGCGCAACGTCACCGCGTCGCCGAGGATCCAGTGGGCGCGCTCCTGATCGCCGGCGTTCTCGACCGCCACTGCCGATGCCAGCACTCGGCTGTCCCCGGTCTTGGCCAGCTCCGACAGGCGCGCGGCCTCGTTGACCGGTCCGCCGATCACGGTGTACTCGAATCGCTCGTTGGCGCCCACGTTGCCGGCCACCACCTGCCCGGCGGTGACCCCGATACCCGCGGGGCATTCGGGTACCTCCCGCTCGAGCCGTCGCGTGATCGCGCGAGCCGTGGCCAGGGCGTCGTCCTCCGGATTCTCCAACGTGACGGGAGCACCGAAGATCGCCAGCGTCGCATCACCTTCGAACTTGTTGACTATTCCGTGGTGGCGGTCGACCTCCTCGACGACGACGGCGAAGAACCGGTTGAGCAGTTCGACCACCTCGATCGGCGGCAGCGTGCTGACCAATTGGGTGGACTGGACGATGTCGACGAAAAGCACTGCCACATGGCGCTCTTCGCCGCCGAGCGTGGGCCGCTGCAATTCGGCGGCGGCGGCAACCTCGCGACCGACGTGGCGGCCGAACAGATCGCGCACCTGCTCGCGTTCCCGCAGCCCGTTCACCATCGAGTTGAAACCGCGTTGCAGCTCACCGAGTTCGGTGCCGTCGAAGACGACCAGGTTGGCGCTCAAATCGCCGTCCTCGACGCGTTTGAGGGCCGAGCGCACCACGCGTACCGGAGTTGCGGTGAGCCAGGCCAGAATCCACATCAACAGGAAGCCGAACACCAGCGCCGCCAGCGAGATGATGATGATCGCGACTTCCAACTGCGTCCTGGTGAGATTCTGCAGCAGTAGCGAAAACAGGGCGGTCAGACCGATTCCGATCATCGGCGCCCCGGAAACCAGCATCCACACCGTCATCGTGCGGCCCATGATCCCGGGCGCCAGGCGGTGTGGCGGTGGCCCTGCCGCCAGTGCCTGTGCGGCCACCGGGCGCAGGGCGAACTCGGTGAACATGTAGGCACCGGTGGAGACCAGGACGCCGCAGAAGCCCACCCCGAGGGCGATCCGGGGAATGAAGTCGGTGTCGTACAACCCGTAGAGGACGGTGAACGCCGCGGTGCCCACGGCCCAGAGCGTCAGCTGTGCCAGCGCGACCCGCCAGGGGGTGAAGAACGCGTTGCGCTGGTCGACGCGGGTCGGCGTCCGCCCCTCGACGGCCCACCGGAGGTCGTTGACCGTGCGGGTGGTGATCCACCAGGTGCCGAAGGCCAGCGCGAAGGCGGCATAGGCGGGGGCCACCGCGTAGGTAAGCCACGGCGGCACGTCGTGGAACACGCTGGGCACCGGGAACGCCACGGTCACGAACAGTGCTGCCACCAGAATCCCGAGGACGTTGAACGTCAGCAATGACACGGTGACCAGCGTCTGGATCCGGACCCGCCGGCGGGCGGGGCTTTCGCTCACCTTGCCCAGCAGCAGCGACCCGTAGGCCGGTGTGTCGGCCAGCCGACCGCTCTGTCGGGTGACCCGCTCCAGAACCCGGCCCAACCGCTGCGCAACGCTGGGGTGGGAACTCATGGTGGCGTCAGCCTAATTCGTCGCGGTGCGCAGACCCTAAGCTTGTGCGGTGCGCCTCGTGATCGCTCAATGCACCGTCGACTACGTCGGCCGTCTCACCGCCCACCTGCCCTCTGCTCGCCGGCTGCTGCTGATCAAGGCCGACGGCTCGGTCAGCGTGCACGCTGATGATCGCGCCTACAAGCCGCTGAACTGGATGAGCCCGCCCTGCTGGCTCACCGAGGAGACGCCGGACGATTCTTTGCCGGTGTGGGTCGTGGAGAACAAGACCGGTGAGCAGCTTCGCATCACAGTCGAAAGCATCGAGCACGACTCCAGCCACGAGCTCGGGATCGACCCCGGGCTGGTGAAGGACGGTGTCGAAGCCCATCTGCAGAAGCTGCTGGCCGAGCACATCGAGCTGCTGGGTGACGGCTACACGCTGGTTCGGCGGGAATTCATGACCGCGATCGGCCCGGTGGACATCCTGTGCCGCGACGATGAAGGCCGCACGGTCGCGGTGGAGATCAAGCGCCGCGGCGAGATTGACGGCGTCGAGCAACTGACGCGCTACCTCGAACTGCTCAACCGCGACAGCTTGCTGGCTCCGGTCAGCGGTGTGTTCGCTGCCCAGCAGATCAAGCCGCAGGCGCGCACCCTGGCCACTGATCGTGGGATACGTTGTGTCACTCTCGATTACGACGTCATGCGCGGTATGGACAGCGACGAGTTCCGGCTCTTCTGATGCCTCGGCGCCGGCCGGAACGTGGGAAGGGGAGCGGCTTACCGCCGCTGCCGGGCCAGCGCCGAATCGAGGCGGGCGCCGACGGGTTCGACTACGAGGTGCGACCGGTGCCGGGCGCGCGCGCCGTCAAGAACTATCGCTGCCCCGGATGCGATCACGAAATCCGCTCGGGAACAGCACATGTCGTGGTGTGGCCGGTCGATCAGGGTGAGGCTGGGCTGGCGGACCGACGGCATTGGCACACCGCGTGCTGGGCCAATCGTGCCACCCGAAGCCCGACCCGAAAGTGGTCCTAGTGCTCAGCCTCTGCCGGAGGGCGTGCGGGCGGGCCGGCCAGTCGCGCTGCGCGAGCCATCACCCCCGGGTTTTTTGACGCTGCGCGGCGCCGGGTTCGCGGTGCCTGCCCTCGGCAGATCCTTGTGCACGGTGACCGCGGTCACGCCACGGCCCTTCAACTGCACCCGGGCGGACGTCGCCGCCGACATCGTTCGCTGACTGCTGGATGCGCTTGGGACCCAAGGTGGTTGGTACGGATCGGGAAACTGGATGCCGGCACCGGTCAGCACCATCTGCGCGATCACGCCAGGCAATCCGAGCGGACTGGGGCCGTTTCCACTCGCCGCCGTGAACACCCCGATGGAATAGAACGGAGCGCCGGGCACACCGCCGTTGAGGAGGCCGTCGACGATACGGGCCGGAATGTTGACGACCGCGTTGACGAGATCGACGGGATCGCCCTTTTTGACGGCGTCGCCGATCTCTGTGAGCGACAGGCCCGCAGCGGCAACGCCCGACAGGAGTGGGCTTACTGCCGCCAACGCATAGCCGGGGACGAGCAGCGGGCTGAACAGGGCAAGCATGGGAGCAACCGCCGCGGCCGACCGCAGGACTCCCACCGGGTTCGTCACGATCGCCCCGGCCAACGCGGGCACGACCACGGCGTACTCCCCCGCGAGGGCGCCTACGTTGCTGAGTGTCCGTTGCGCGACCTGGGGATAGAACTCGAGCGGACTCGGCGCAGCGGTGAGCCGCAGCGCCGGTGCGGCGACGGTGATGCGGGTCGCGGTGATGGTGTGATGCGGCGGTGAAATCATCGAGGCGGCGAGGACACCTGCCACTGCCAGGGCGGTACCCGACGTCAACAACGAACGCGCGCCTGCAGATTGGACCAACATGGCTCGCTTCCTGACCAGGCGGCGCCGATGGCGCTGCACCCTGCGGTCAGGGTGAGGCGGATGAGACCAAATGAGTGCAGTAGCTCCCTAACTGCACTTCGTTCAGCGGCGTACTAGTGCGACGCGGCGGGCTCGACGAGTTCCACCAGGACGCCACCGGCATCCTTGGGGTGGATGAAATTGATGCGCGAGTTGGCCGTTCCGCGCCGCGGTGCGTCGTAGATCAGCCGGATACCCTGGCCGCGCAACTGTTCGGAGATGGCGTCCAGATCGCTGACCCGGTAGGCCATCTGCTGGATGCCGGGGCCGCGCTTGTCGATGAACTTGGCGATCGTCGATGTCTCGTCGAGCGGGGCCATCAGCTGGATCTGCGCGCAGTCGGGCGCAGCGTTCTTCAGCGACAGCATTGCCTCGCGAATACCCTGGTCTTCGTTGATCTCCTCGTGCACCAGGATCATGCCAAGGTGCTCGTGATACCACTGGATGGCCGCATCGAGATCCGGCACCGCGATGCCGATGTGGTCGACGGCGGTGACGAGCGCACTGGCCAGGACTGGACGGGCGTCAACTTGCTCGGCGGTCATAACGCAAAGGTAACCTAATCAGATCGGATTCAACCACTAGGGAATCCGTGAATAGCCGCATCGAAGCGGCTCAAAACGTGCATGGAGGCAGGAATGACGACGTCGGTGATCGTTGCTGGAGCTCGTACTCCCATCGGCAAGCTGATGGGCTCTCTCAAGGATTTCTCGGGCAGCGACCTGGGCGCGATCGCCATCAAGGCGGCCCTGGAGAAGGCGAACGTCCCGGCGTCGCTGGTCGAGTACGTGATCATGGGCCAGGTGCTGACCGCCGGTGCCGGCCAGATGCCTGCGCGCCAGGCTGCCGTTGCCGGCGGGATCGGCTGGGATGTGCCCGCCCTGAGCATCAACAAGATGTGCCTGTCCGGGATCGATTCGATCGCGCTGGCTGATCAGCTCATTCGAGCCGGTGAGTTCGACGTGGTCGTCGCCGGTGGGCAGGAGTCGATGACCAAGGCGCCGCACCTGCTGGTCAACAGCCGCGAGGGCTACAAGTACGGCGACGTCACCGTGCTCGACTCGATGGCCTACGACGGCCTGCATGACGTGTTCACCGACCAGCCGATGGGCACCCTGACCGAGCAGCGCAACGACACCGACAAGTTCACCCGCCTCGAGCAGGACGAATTCGCCGCCATCTCGCATCAGAAGGCCGCCGCGGCGTGGAAGGACGGGGTGTTCGCCGACGAGGTCGTGCCGGTGAAGATTCCGCAGCGCAAGGGCGATCCGATCGAGTTCGCCGAGGACGAGGGCATCCGGGCCAACACCACGGCCGAATCGCTGTCCGGGCTCAAGCCGGCGTTCCGCAAGGACGGCACCATCACCGCCGGTTCGGCGTCCCAAATCTCCGACGGCGGTTGTGCTGTCGTGGTGATGAACAAGGCCAAGGCGCAGGAACTGGGCCTGACGTGGCTGTGCGAGATCGGTGCTCATGGTGTGGTCGCCGGCCCGGATTCCACGCTGCAGTCCCAGCCGGCCAACGCCATCAAGAAGGCCGTCGTGCGGGAGGGCATCAGCCTCGATCAGCTCGACGTGATCGAGATCAACGAGGCGTTCTCCGCGGTCGCGCTGGCCTCGACCCGTGAGCTCGGCGTGGACGCCGACCGGGTCAACCGCAACGGTGGTGCCATCGCGGTCGGCCATCCGATCGGGATGTCGGGTGCGCGCATCACCCTGCACGCGGCGCTGGAGCTCTCGCGGCGCGGTTCGGGCTACGCGGTGGCCGCGCTCTGCGGCGCCGGCGGCCAGGGCGACGCGCTGATCCTGCGGGCCGGCTAGCCGAGGTAGCGGCGGCCGCAGCAACGACGCAGCGTAGTAGCTGGCTCACGGCTGCGGCACAATGGCGGCATGACGAGCACCTTTGATATCCGCAGCACGGCTGGGCGGTTCCGTTTGGTGGCGCTGGCCGAAGCGGTGAGCTGGGTTGGACTGCTGGTCGGGATGTACTTCAAGTACCTGGGCAGCCCGCGCACCGAGATCGGGGTCAAGGTCTTCGGCATGGTGCACGGACTGGTGTTCATCGCCTTTGTGATCACTGCTCTCCTGGCTGGGCTCGCCTACAAGTGGGGCATCGCGACGTGGTTGCTGGCGTTGCTGGGCAGCATCGTGCCGCTCGGAAGTGTGATCTTCCTCATATGGGCTGATCGGACGGCCAAATTGGGTGGTGGGGCAGTTGCGGCGGTTTCTACTCAACCGCGAGATTCTGCCCCGTCGGCGACGTGACAGACTTGGGTACGTGACGCGTCCACGCCCCTCGATCGGCCCCGCCTTGGCCGCCGGTGCCGTCGATCTATCCGGTCTCAAACAGCGGGCCCAGCAGCCCGCATCGGGCGGTGCGACCGCCCCCAGCGGTGGTATCGAGGTCACCGAGGCGAATTTCGAAGCCGAGGTGCTGGTCCGCTCCGGTGAGGTGCCGGTTGTGGTGGTGCTCTGGTCGCCCCGCAGTGACTCCTCGGTGCAGCTGGCCGAGACCCTGGGCGCGCTGGCTGCCGAAGACAACGGCCGCTGGTCGTTGGCCACGGTGAACGTCGACGTGGTTCCGCGGGTGGCCCAGATGTTCGGCATCGAGGCGGTGCCGACAGTGGTGGCTCTGGCGGGCGGGCAGCCGCTGGCCAGCTTCCAAGGCCCGCAACCCCCTGAACAACTGCGTCGCTGGGTCGACTCGCTGCTGTCGGCCACCGCCGGAAAGCTATCCGGCTCGGGCGACTCCGACGACGAGGCGGTCGTCGACCCGGTTTTGGCGCAGGCGCGCGACCTTCTGGAGGCCGGCGATTTCGCGGGCGCGACGGCGGCGTATCAGGCCATCCTGGACGGCGATCCGGCGAATGCCGAGGCCAAGGGCGCGCTGCGGCAGATGACGTTCCTCGAGCGCGCCACCGCGCACCGTCCCGACGCGGTCGCCGCCTCCGATGCGGCGCCCGACGACATCGAGGCAGCCTTCGCCGCGGCCGATGTGCAGATCCTCAACCAGGACGTCATCCCCGCCTTCGATCGGCTGATTGCCTTGGTGCGCAAGACAACCGATGATGACCGCACCAACGTGCGCACCCGGCTGATCGAGCTGTTCGAGTTGTTCGACCCGGCCGATCCCGATGTGATCATCGGCCGGCGCAACCTCGCCAACGCGCTGTACTGAGTCCGCTGTGCTGATCCCTTAGACGGGCTCGAGCCAGATCGCCGAGGTGGGCGGTAGCACCAGCGTCGCCGACGCCGGACGGCCGTGCCACGGCTCATCGGTGGCCTCGACGGCACCGAAGTTGCCCGCCCCGGCACCGTTGTAGATCGTCGCGTCGCTGTTGAGCACCTCACGCCAGGTTCCGCTGTGCGGCAGGCCCAGTCGGTAGCGGGTGTGCTCGGAACCGGAGAAGTTGAACACACACGCCAGCACCGACCCGTCACTGCCGTAGCGCAGGAAGCTCAGCACGTTGTTGGCCGAGTCGTTGGCGTCGATCCAGGAGTAGCCGTCCGGCCTGCTGTCCTGGCTCCACAACGCCGGACGGCTGCGATACAGCCCGTTGATATCGGCGACGAAGCGCATGATCCCGTTGGAGTAGCTGTTCTCGTCGAGCTGATACCAGTCGACGCCGCGCTCCTCGGACCATTCCGCCCGCTGGCCGAATTCCTGGCCCATGAACAGCAGCTGCTTACCGGGATGCGCCCACTGGTACGCCAGCAGACTGCGCAGCCCAGCCGCCTTGACGTGATCGTTGCCCGGCATCCGGCCCCACAGCGTGCCCTTGCCGTGTACCACCTCGTCGTGGCTGATCGGCAAGACGAAGTTCTCGCTGAACGCGTAGAGCAACGAGAACGTCAGCTCGCCGTGGTGATAGGTGCGATAGATCGGATCGCGGCTGATGTAGTCCAGGGTGTCGTGCATCCACCCCATGTTCCACTTCATCGAAAAGCCAAGCCCGCCAAGGTTGGTCGGGCGGGTCACGCCAGGCCATGAGGTGGATTCCTCGGCCATCGTGACGATACCGGGCGCCATCTTGTGGACGGTCGCGTTCATCTCCTGAAGGAACTGCACCGCCTCGAGGTTCTCCCGGCCGCCATAGATGTTCGGCGTCCAACCGCCGTCGGGCCGGGAGTAGTCCAGGTAGAGCATGGATGCGACGGCATCCACCCGCAGGCCGTCGACGTGGAATTCCTGCAACCAATATAGGGCGTTGGCCACCAGAAAATTGCGCACTTCGGCCCGGCCGAAGTCGAAAACATAGGTGCCCCAGTCGAGTTGCTCACCACGGTGCGGGTCGGAGTGCTCGTAGAGCGGTGTGCCGTCGAAGCGGCCCAGCGCCCAGGCGTCCTTGGGGAAGTGCGCAGGCACCCAGTCGACGATCACGCCGATACCGGCCCGGTGCAAGGTGTCCACCAGTAACCGGAATTCGTCGGGCGTCCCGAACCGTGACGTCGGGGCGTAGTACGACGTCACCTGATAACCCCATGAGCCGCCGAAGGGATGTTCGGCTACCGGCAGCAGTTCGACATGGGTGAAACCCTGGGCGAGAACGTATTCGGTGAGTTGCTCGGCCAAATCGCGATAGCTCAGGCCGGGCCGCCACGAACCGAGGTGAACCTCGTAGGTGCTCATCGGTTCGAACACCGGGTTCACCGCCGCGCGCTGCGTCATCCAGCCGTCATCGTCCCAGGTGTAATCCGAGGTGAACACCCGCGACGCGGTGTGCGGCGGAACCTCCGTCGCGAACGCGAACGGATCGGCTCGATCGATGACCGAACCGTCGACCCCGTGCACCCGGAACTTGTACAGCCCGTCGGTCGGGAAGTCGGGCCAGAACAGCTCCCACACGCCGCTGGATCCGAGCACACGCATCGGGGCGTCGTTGCCGTCCCAATGGTTGAACTCACCGATCAGGTTGATGCCCTTGGCATTCGGGGCCCATACCGCGAATGACACGCCCTCTACGACACCGTCGGCGGTGGTGAACGATCTCGGGTGCGCGCCCAGAATCTCCCAGAGCCGCTCATGGCGTCCCTCGCCGTACAAGTAGAGATCCATCTCGCCCAGGGTCGGCAGGAACCGGTAGCCGTCGGCGACGGTGATGGTGTGCCCGCCCGGATAGGTGACTTCGAGCCGGTAGTCGACCAGGTTGGTGAACGGCAGCGCTACGGCGAAGACGCCGGAGTCGATGTGGGCCAACCGGTGGCGCTCGTCGCCCACCAGGGCCACGACCTCCTCGGCGTGCGGTTTGAGCGCGCGGATGACGGTGTGATCGCCGTACTCGTGGGCACCCAGAATGCTGTGCGGGCTGTGATGCACGCCGCCGATCAGTCTGGCCAGCTCGGCGGGATCGGGTGCCAGATGCGGGCTGGCGAGTTTGTCAGTTCTCGTCATTGCCAAGCCTCCTTTGCAGTTTCCGTCACTCCCGCCGCAGCAGACTTGCTCTCTGCTCCTGCGGAATCAACGGCATGTTCAAGATGTGCGCGACGGCCCGCGAGGGCTCCAGTCGCACATAGTTCGACTGTCCCCACTGGTATTCCTCTCCGGTGATCTCGTCCCGGACCCAGAACCGGTCATAGGGGTGCATACCCAGTGCGGCCATATCCAGCCACACAGTGCCCTCCTCGGCGCCGAATGGGTTCAGCGTCACCACCACCAACACGGTGTCGCCGGAGACCGGATCGAACTTGCTGTAGGCCAGCAGCGCGTCGTTGTCGATGTGGTGGATCGTGATGGTGCGCATCTGGCACAGCGCCGGGTGGACGCGGCGAATTTCGTTGAGGCGCTTGAGGAACGGCTCAAGTGAGAGGCCCTGCTGCAACGCCCCTTCGAAGTCGCGCGGTCGCAGTTCGTACTTCTCGGAGTCCAGGTATTCCTCGCTGCCCTCCCGCACCGGCAGGTGCTCGAACAGCTCGAAGCCGGAGTACACCCCCCAGGACGTGCCCATGGTCGAGGCCAGTACGGCCCGGATCGCGAACATGCCCGGTCCACCGTGTTGCAGGCTTTCGTGCAGGATGTCGGGGGTGTTGACGAAGAGGTTGGGCCGCGTGTAGTCGGCATGTTCGGCGATCTGACGGCCGAACTCTTCGATCTCCCACTTGGCGGTGCGCCAGGTGAAGTACGAGTACGACTGGGTGAAGCCGAGTTTCGCCAGACCGTTCAACCGGGCCGGCCGGGTGAACGCCTCGGCCAGGAACAGCACGTCGGGGTCGACCGATTTGACCTGACTGATGAGCCACGCCCAAAAGTTCGGCGGCTTGGTGTGCGGATTGTCGACCCGAAAGACCTTGATGCCGTGGTCTATCCAGTGCCGGACTACCCGCAGGACTTCGTCGTACAGGCCGCCGGGATCGTTGTCGAAGTTCAGCGGATAGATGTCCTGGTACTTCTTCGGCGGGTTCTCCGCGTACGCGATCGTGCCGTCAGGCAGCTCGGTGAACCACTGCCGATGATCTTTGGCCCATGGGTGATCCGGCGCGCACTGCAGCGCGAGATCCAGTGCCACCTCGAGACCGTTGTCGCGTGCGGCGGCCACAAACCGGTCGAAGTCGTCGATGGTCCCCAGCTCGGGATGGACGGCGTCGTGGCCGCCTTCGTCGCTGCCGATCGCCCACGGCGACCCCACGTCACCGGGTTCGGCCGTCACGCTGTTGTTGCGGCCCTTGCGGTGCACCTTGCCGATCGGGTGGATCGGCGGCAGGTAGACGACGTTGAATCCCATTCCTGCGACCCGGGGCAGCGTTGCCGCCGCGGTGGCGAACGTGCCGTGCACCGGCCTGCCGTGCTCGTCGCGGCCACCGGTGGAGCGGGGAAACAGCTCGTACCAGGCGCTGCAGCGGGCCAGCGGGCGGTCCACCCAGACCCCGTAGGTGGCGCCCCGGGTGACCAGCTCGCGCAGCGGGTACTGCGCCAGCAGATCGGTGACCTCATGGGAGAGCGCCGGCGCCGCGCGGGTCAGCGGGTCGCCGGGCTCGCGCAGTGCCGCTACGGCGTCGAGCAGCGGTGTGCGGCGATCGCGCGGCACCCCGGTGGCCGCCCGCGCCAGCAGGCGCGCACCGACCAGCAGATCGTTGTCGAGTTCCGACTCGCCTTGACCGGCGTTGAGTTTCGCGGTGACGGCGTGCCGCCAGGTGGTGATCGGATCACCCCACCCGTCGATCCGAAACGTCCAGAGCCCCACTCGGTCGGGCACGAACTGGCCGTGAAACAGATCCGGTGTGCGTCCGGTCGCCATCGCGTAGAGCTGTGGCTTGATCCGGCTGGCGGCCGGCGCGGCCTCGGCCAGATTGGCGCCCTCTAGTGCCTTGACCCGGCGTGCAGGGCTCTGCCCGAGCTGCGGGTAGGCCGTTCCGAGATAGCGCACCACCAACGTCGCCGCCACCGCGTCGTGGCCTTCCCGCCACACCGACCCGGACACCGGCACCACTTCGCCGACGACCGCTTTGGCCGGGTAAGTACCGCAGGACACGACGGGCGCGACGTCATCGATCTCGATACGACCGGGCACCCAACCACTCCATTCCTGAACCTGTGCGGCGTGGTCTGCCCCGCGCCGGCTCCGTCGGTCTTCTCGTTGTCGGTCTTTGTTCCTCGGGGTAACCGCATCGCGCTCTACTCACACCGTAGTAGTCCGAATGAATGCGGGGGGAAGAAGCTCGCGGTCGGCCCTCGGCACCGGCCGATCTCAGTAAGGTTGGAACACGTGAAGGCACTCCGCAGGTTCACGGTCCGCGCCCATTTGCCCGATCGGCTCGCAGCACTCGGGCGGCTGTCCACCAATTTGCGGTGGTCGTGGGACAAACCGACACAGGACCTGTTCGCCTCGATCGACCCGCAGCTGTGGTTGCAGACCGGTCAGGATCCAGTGGCCCTGCTCGGTGCGGTCACCCCGGCGCGGCTCGACGAGCTGGCCACCGACGAGCCGTTCCTGAACGCCCTCGACCAGCTTGCGGCCGATCTGGACGACTATCTGAACCGGCCTATGTGGTATCAGCAACAGGATGCTGCGAGCATGCCGACGGGCATCGCGTACTTCTCGATGGAGTTCGGCGTCGCCGAGGTGCTGCCCAACTATTCGGGCGGTCTGGGCATCCTGGCCGGCGACCACCTCAAGTCCGCCTCGGATCTGGGTCTGCCGCTGATCGCCGTCGGCCTGTACTACCGGTCCGGTTACTTCCGCCAGTCGCTGACCGCCGACGGTTGGCAGCACGAGAACTATCCCTCGCTCGACCCGCAGGGGCTCCCGCTGCGGCTGTTGACCGACGCCGCCGGTGCGCCGGTGCTGGTGGAACTCGCGATGCCGGACGCCAAGGTGCTGCGGGCCCGGGTGTGGGTGGCGCAGGTGGGCCGGATTCCACTGCTGCTGTTGGACTCTGACATCCCCGAAAACGAGCATGATCTGCGCAACGTCACCGATCGGCTGTACGGCGGCGACCAGGAACACCGCATCAAGCAGGAGCTGCTGGCCGGTATCGGCGGAGTGCGCGCGGTTCGCGCGTTCACCGCGATCGAAGGCCGGCCCGCTCCTGATGTGTTCCACATGAACGAAGGCCACGCCGGTTTCCTGGGCGTGGAACGCATTCGCGAGTACATGTCCGAGCAGCAGCTGGATTTCGATACCGCGCTGACCCTGGTGCGCGCCGCGACAGTGTTCACCACGCACACCCCGGTTCCGGCCGGCATCGACCGGTTCCCGGTGGACATGGTGCAGCGCTATTTCGGTGACGACGGCAAGACCGGGCTGCTGCCCGGTGTTCCGGTGGGACGCGTGCTGGCCTTCGGGGCCGAGGACGACCCGTCGAAGTTCAACATGGCACACATGGGTCTGCGGCTTGCCCAGCGCGCCAACGGGGTGTCACTGCTGCACGGGCGGGTCAGCCGGACGATGTTCGACGAATTGTGGCCCGGCTTCGACCCTTCCGAGGTGCCGATCGGGTCGATCACCAACGGCGTGCACGGCCCCACCTGGGCGGCCCCGCAGTGGTTGCAGCTCGGCCGCGAGCTGGCCGGCTCCACCGAGGCGCTGCGCGAGCCCAGCGTCTGGCAGCGCTTACAGCAGGTCGACACCGGCCACATCTGGTGGATCCGCTCGCAGCTGCGTGGATTGCTGGTCGAGGACGTCCGGCTGCGGCTGCGCAGGTCCTGGCTGGAGCGAGGTGCGTCGGAGGCCGAACTGGGCTGGATCGCAACGGCTTTCGATCCGGATGCGTTGACCATCGGTTTCGCCCGGCGGGTGCCCACCTACAAGCGCCTCACGCTGATGCTGCGTGATCCGGCACGCCTCGAGGCACTCCTGCTCGACGAGGACAAGCCGCTCCAGCTGATCGTGGCAGGCAAGTCCCATCCCGCCGACGACGCGGGCAAGGCGCTGATCCAGCAGATCGTCAAATTCGCCGATCGCCCAGAAGTGCGTCACCGCATCGCTTTTCTGCCCGACTACGACATGTCCATGGCGCGCTCGTTGTACTGGGGTTGCGATGTGTGGCTGAACAATCCGTTGCGACCGCTGGAGGCCTGCGGCACGTCCGGTATGAAGAGCGCGCTCAACGGCGGGCTCAACCTGTCCATCCGGGACGGCTGGTGGGACGAGTGGTACGACGGCGAAAACGGTTGGGAGATACCGACAGCCGACGGTTTGGCCGACGAAGGGCGCCGCGACGACCTGGAGGCCGCCGCCCTGTACGACCTGCTCGAGAATTCGGTGACGCCACGGTTCTACGACCGCGACGACAAGGGTGTGCCGAACCGGTGGGTCGAGATGGTCAGGCACACGCTGCAGTCGCTGGGCCCCAAGGTGCTGGCGTCGAGGATGGTGCGCGACTACACCGAGAAGTACTACGCGCCAGCCGCCCAGTCGTTCACCAGGACCAGCGCGCCCGTCGACGGACTGCCCTTAGGTGCGGCCCGCGAGCTGGCGGCCTACCGGCTCCGGGCCAAGGAAGCGTGGCCCAAGATCCAGATCACCGATGTGGACAGCACGGGCCTGCCGGACACCCCGGTGCTGGGGTCCGAGCTGACGCTGACGGCGGCCGTGCAGCTGGCCGGGCTCGAGCCTGACGAGGTGGTGGTGCAGGCCGTGCTGGGTCGCGTCGACGCCGCTGATGCCCTGCAGGACCCGGTCACCGTCGTGATGGCTCACACCGGTTCGGGTGATGGGGGCACCGACATCTTCACCACGACGACCCCGCTGCCGCTGGCCGGTTCGCTCGGCTACACGGTGCGGGTGCTGCCGCATAACCCCCTGCTGGCCGGTGACAACGAGCTCGGTCTGGTCACGCTGGCGTAACGCTGGGACTTCGGAATCCGGTTAGCAGGGCATGGGAGCCACCTGTAGGTTCCCAACAGGAGCGTCGAGGGGTCCCGCATCGGGGCGGACCATCGGCGTCCGGGAAGGCGTTCGGGGCAGTGGTTGTTCGTCATGCGGTGCTGATAGCGCTGGTAGGCACCTTGTTGGCGATGCCGGTACCCGCGTCGGCCGATCCCGATCCTGGCGGCCCGGAGCTGGCTCAGCCCGTCGCCGCCGATCCTGCCGCGCCTCCGTTGGACGACGGCAGGGTCATGTCCACGCCGCCGGCTACCACGAAATCGCCCGACGGCTGGACGCTCGCGATCTCGGCCAAGGACGAGATCCAGATGCCGAGCGCACCGCTGACCACCGCGATCTCGTCGCGCGAGTACATCGTCAGCGGCGTCTTCAACGGCGCGCTCGATGGACCGAGTGACCTGCCCAAGGGCGTGTTCGAGGTCGGCTACCAGATCGGCTGCGGCATCGACATGAGTACCTCCAACGGTGTCGCGTTGACGGGCACCGTCGGAGGCAACGCCTCGCTCGGTTACTTCGGGCTGGACTTCTCGAACACCATGGCCGACGGCATCGTGCCCGGCATCGGCGGGAACGTCGCCGGCGGTATCACCGTGGGCCTCAAGCCCGGCATCATCAACATCGTTCCGGTCACCAAGAAGGAGTACCGGGGCGACCGCCCCTGGGTGTCGATCAGCAACTTCCACGTCAAGATCGACGGCTGCGTGGGGGAGTCGTTCATCCGCTCCTATGCGACGTTGTCCAAGTCCACTGACGAGGGTGACGCGATCCTGTCCTGGTACGGCGTGACCAAGAAGATCTAGTCGCACTGAGACAGCACTCAGAGCGAGGAATTCCGCGAAACGTCGCTCTCAGTGCTGGCTCAATGGGCTTCGGCTGCATCGGGATTGAGGATGTACAGCCCGGCGATCGTCTGATCGTCGCGGAAGGCGAAGCGCGCGACGAATTCGCCGGCCTCGAAGTGCAACGGCGTGTTGGTGGTGGTGAAGTCGCCGGTTCGCACCGCGCATCGAGTGTGCGCTTACGGGAAGCGCTTGATGCAGCGGTCCTGATCGCCGAGCACCCCGATGCGGAACGCGTCGATGCGGTTGAACCCGGCGGGTACCGACTCACCGTTGATATCGCTGGCGACCAGGCCGTTGGTCAGCAGACCCGACACGGCCTCGTCGATATCGCCTGCCGTCAGGGCGACGGTGTTGCCGTCGGAGGTGGTGACTTCCTTGGACAGTTTGGTGGTGGCCACCCCGGTCAGGCAGGCGGTGCGCAGCCCGGCCTCGGCATTGTCGAGCACCAGGCCGCCGCGTTCGTGCTGGATCGCCAGCATGTAGCGCGACACCAACACCGAGTAGGCGGTGTTGTCGCCGGTCACCAGGACGTTGTCCTGTCCCTCGGTCGAGGCGCCCATCTTCTCCAGTCCCGGCAGGTCGACGGCGATGGTGTTGGTGGCCGGGCAGAAAGACACCGGCGAGCTGGCTCGCGCGTCGGGACACTTCGATGCCGACCCGGCGTCGAAGCTCAGGGTCGGCGGATTCTTCGGCTTGAACAGGATGTTCAGCGCCTCGACGATCGCCCGGGTCGACTCTTCGCTCACCGGCCACTCACCGGTCTGGTCCTGCTGCAGTTCGATGGGCAGGTCGCCGCGGCGCTGGCCGATCTCCTGGGCGTCGATGCCTGCGCAGGACGACGGTCCGTCGGTGAAGCCGAACTGGAAGGCGGAGATCCGTTCGAATGCCGACCCGTGCTCGTCGCCGCCGTCGGTGTAATCGTCCTGGCTCAGCAGTGGGTCGCGGAACGAAATCATCGCGGCCAGAAGGTTGTTCAGTCCGTCGCCGGTGCTCAGCGTGAACCGCTTCGAGTTGCCCTCGGCCACCCACCGCATGTAGACGCCCGCGAAGCAGTCGGCTTGCTGCTCGGCCACCAGCGTCGGGGTGCCCTTCTTGTTGAGCTTGGCCATCTTCTGGATCGCATGGCCGTACTCGTGAGCCAGCACCATCGTGATTGCCATGTCGCCGTTGGCCTCTCGCAACGCCGGCAGCAGCACACCGCGATCCCAGCCGATGGTGTTGTCGTCCTCGCAGAAGCCGGCGTTGATCAGGCCAGAGGTCGTGTCCCCGCAGAATTCGCCGTCATAGGAGTCGGAGTCCCACGAGATGAGCTCCTTGACGGGCTTGAAGTCACCCTTGAACGTGCCGCTGTAATTGTCTTTCCAGAACTCCTCCAGATCGCTGATCGACTGGACCGCGATCTCGTCGTTCTTGCCGCCGTCGCCGTGGGAGACCTTGCGCGTCGGTGCCTCGGCATTCGACCGCAAACCACTGGCCCCGTCGACCGCCTGTAGCCCGCCGACCTTGAACGGGTCGTCGAACACCGACACCGCTTTGCCCGAGATCGTGGAGCCGCAGCCGGCCAGCACGACGGCGGTGCCCGCAAGCGCGAGCAGGCGGGCAAGGGATCGTCGGTGCATGAGGGCTACCCTCTCCGAGGCGTCAGACCGGCGTGAGTGGAAAATTTGCTCCCACAATAGTGCGGTCACCGGGCTCTACCGATCCCAATTCACGGGGCGACGTCGTCACGTAACCGCTGAAGTGCCTGTTTGACGCGCTCGGGGTCGGTGGTCGGCCAGAACGGCGGCAGCGACGCACGCAGGTAGCCGCCGTAGCGTGCGGTGGCCATCCGCGAGTCCAGCACCGCGACGACGCCCCGGTCGTCCACCCGGCGCAACAGCCGGCCCGCCCCCTGGGCCAGCAGCAGCGCGGCATGAGCGGCGGCGACCGTCATGAACCCGTTGCCGCCGCGGGCCGCGACGGCCCGCTGGCGCGCGGTCAGCAGGGGATCGTCGGGGCGGGGGAACGGGATGCGGTCGATGAGAACCAGGGACAGCGACGGACCGGGGACGTCGACGCCTTGCCACAGCGACAGCGTGCCGAATAGCGAGGTCTCGGGATCGGCGGCGAAGCGATCGACCAGGGCCGCGGTCCCGTCGTCGCCCTGGCACAGGATCGGGGTGTCGATCCGCGCGCGCAGCGCTTCGGCCGCCGCCTTGGCAGCGCGCATCGACGAGAACAGCCCGAGGGTCCGGCCACCGGCTGCCTCGATGAGCCCGGCGATCTCGTCGAGCTGTTCTGCGTTGCCCGCGCTGTCGCGGCCCGGCGGCGGCAGATGCGCGGCGACGTAGAGGATGCCGGACTTGGCGTGCTCGAACGGGGAGCCGACGTCCAGCCCCTTCCACTTCGGGCCGTCGCCGAGACCCCACGCGCCGGCCATCGCATCGAACGAGCCGCCGACGGTCAGCGTCGCCGACGTCAAAACCGTTGTGGCGCTGTCGAACAGCCGGGTACGCAACAGCCCGGCCACCGACAGCGGCGCCACCCGCAGGACAGGTCGTAGCGTGCCCGCAGCCGATCCCCGGGTCGCTCCGCTCCTGCCCGCCGGTCCGTCCTCATGATCCAGCCACACCACCTCCGTGCGGTCGGGGATGGCGGGCACGAACGAGTCCAGTACCCGCGAGGCCGCGTCGCCGATCTCCGTCAGCGCTGCGATCGCCTCGCTGCGCGCCGCGGCGGCCTTGGGGTCCTTTGGCGATGGATCGATGTCGCCGCGGGCGGCGGTGGCCGCGTCCCGCAGCGCGGTCAGATAGGTGCCCAGCTCCTCGTCGAGATAGTCCAGCCGGCCCGGCTGGGCGTCGTGGATCGCCGAGGAGAACGTCGCCACCGCCGCCTCCATCCGCTGGACGAGCTGCGGGCTGACGAGCCGGGTGATGCGCCGAGTGGCCACCCCGAGCGGGGCGGGGGTCAGCTCGCCGGTGGCCACCGACGTCACCCGGTCCACCAGTTCGTGCGCCTCGTCGACCACCAGGTATTTGTGTTCGGGCAGCACCGCCGCGTCGGCGATCGCGTCGATGGCCAGCAGTGCGTGGTTGGTGACGATGATCTCGGCACGGCCGGCTTCGCCGCGCGCCCGTTCGGAGAAGCAGTCGGTGCCATACGGGCAGCGCGCCATGCCGAGGCATTCCCGGGCCGAGACGCTGACCTGCGACCAGGACCGGTCGGGTACGCCCGGCTTCAGCTCGTCACGATCGCCGGTCTCGGTGGACGACGCCCACGCCGTCAGCCGCGCGACATCGCGGCCCAACGCGGTCGCGGCGACGGGTTCGAACAGCTCTTCCTGCGGGGCCTCGGCGTTCTCTTCGCCGCCGCCGTTGTGAATCTTGTTCAAGCACAGATAGTTTCGGCGCCCCTTCAGCAGGGCGAACTTGGGCCGGCGGGGGAGGGTGGCGGCCAGCGCGTCGACCAGTCGGGGTAGGTCGCGGTCGACGAGCTGGCGTTGCAGGGCGATCGTCGCGGTGGACACCACGACGGGAGTTTCGTCGGCCACCGCGCGGGCGATCGCCGGAATCAGGTACGCCAGCGACTTGCCGGTTCCGGTGCCGGCCTGTACCGCCAGGTGCTCGCCGCCGGCGAAGGCCTGCGCAACCGCCTCGGCCATCTGCGCCTGGCCGGGCCGCTCGTTGCCGCCCAACGCGGACACCGCCGTCGCCAGCAACTCGGTCACCGGCGGCACATCGTCCGCGCTCACCGCATCGGCACCTGGCGGGTCGGGATCGCCGGCTCGCCCTGGGACAGGGCCAGCCCTTCCCACGGCAGGCTGCGCAGGCCGCTGGCCACCAGCGTGCGCGCCGCAGCCAGATCGGGTGCGGCGACGGGCTTCCCACCGCGCACCAGGGGAACGGTCAGCGCGCGCGAGGGGTCGGTCAACTCGGGCGGTGTGGACACCGGGTAGATGACCTCCTCGATGATCGTGCCCGTCGGCCGGGACAGCCGCACGGCCGCCTTGCGGCCGCCGTGAGATTCCTTGCGGCTGCTGCGTTTTTCCACCGGCAGGCCGTCCACCTCGACGAGCTTGTAGACCATGCTGGCCGTCGGGGCGCCGGAGCCGGTGGCCACCGAAGTCCCGACACCATAGCTGTTGACGGGATCGGCGCGCAGCGCGGCGATCGAGAACTCGTCGAGGTCTCCGGACACCACGATCTGGGTGCCCGTCGCGCCGAGTTCGTCGAGCTGGGCGCGCACCCGCCGCGCCAGCACGCCGAGGTCACCGGAATCGATGCGCACCGCGCCGAGTTCAGTCCCGGCGACGGCTATCGCATTGGCCACGCCGGTCGTCACGTCGTAGGTGTCGACCAGCAGGGTCGTCCCGACACCCAGCGCGTCGACCTGTGCCCGGAACGCGGCCTGCTCGTCAGGACCGTCGGCCGTGGTGTGCAACATCGTGAACGCATGCGCACTGGTTCCCATCGCCGGAATGCCGTAGCGGCGGTTGGCTTCGAGATTGGACGTGCCGGTGAACCCGGCGATGTAGGCGGCCCGGGCCGACGCCACCGCTGCGTACTCGTGGGTGCGCCGTGAACCCATTTCGATCAGTGTCCGGCCGGCGGCCGCGCTGACCATCCGGGCGGCCGCCGAGGCGATCGCGGTGTCGTGATTGAAGATCGACAGCGCCAGTGTCTCCAGTAGGACGCACTCGGCGAAGGTGCCGGTGACCGACAGGATCGGGGAGCCGGGGAAGTACAGCTCGCCTTCGGCGTAGCCGTCGATATCGCCGGTGAAACGGAAGTCCCGAAGGTAGTCCAGTGTCGCGGAGTCGAGGAACGCCGTCAGGGGTGCCAGTGCCTCGTCGTCGAAAATGAACTCGCTCAAGGCATCCAGGAACCGACCGGTCCCGGCCACCACTCCGTAGCGGCGACCATCGGGCAGACGGCGGGCAAACGCCTCGAATGTCGTCGTGCGTTCGGACGAACCGTCGCGCAGTGCGGCGGCCAACATCGTCAGCTCGTATTTGTCCGTCAGCAGGGCGGCGGTCACAGCGCAACGGTATCGGCCGTCCCACGGGCTGGATAGCCAATGACCCGGCTCGCTATCCTTATCCGCATGGGCTCGCAAGCAGCTCCGACTCGACCGGACGCCGCAGGACAGCAACAGACGGATTCCGTCGGTGCCCTGGACAGCCCCTGGGTGACGATCGTCTGGGACGACCCGGTCAATCTGATGAACTACGTGACGTACGTTTTCCAGAAGCTCTTCGGCTACAGCGAACCGCACGCGACGAAGCTCATGATGCAGGTTCATCAGGAGGGCAAGGCCGTCGTATCGGCGGGAAGCCGCGAGTCCATGGAAGTAGACGTGACCAAGCTGCATGCCGCCGGGTTGTGGGCGACCATGCAGCAGGACCGCTGAGCGCGTGCGCAAATGGAAGCGGGTCGACACCGCTGAGGGTCCCCGTTTCCGTTCGGCGCTGGCTCCGCACGAAGCGGCGCTGCTGAAGAACATGGTGTCCTCGGTGCAGGGCATGCTCGACGAGCGCGAGGCCGCGACACCGTCGGATCCCCTGGAGCAGATCACCGGTATCCGCGCCGGCAATCCGCAGCCGCCCGAGGACTCCACCATGCGGCGGCTGCTGCCGGACTTCTTCAAACCGCAGCGTGATCATCCGGCCGGCTCGGCGGCCGCCGAAAGCCTCAACGGCGCCCTGCGCAGCCTGCATGAGCCCGGCATCATCGACGCCAAAAAGGCCGCAGCGCAACGTGTTTTGGACACATTACCCGACGGTGGCGGCAGGTTCGAGATCACCGAGGGCGACGCCAACGCCTGGATCGCGGCGATCAACGACGTTCGGCTCGCGCTGGGCGCGATGCTCGAGATCGGACCCGAAGGCCCCGACCGGCTGCCTCCCGACCACCCGCTGGCCGGGCACCTCGACGTGTACCAGTGGCTGACCGTGCTGCAGGAGTATCTGGTGCTGGGGCTGATGGGTAAGCCCATCCGATGACACCGCGTAAGCCGATCCGATGACGGGATCGATCACCGATGTCGCAGGCATCCTGGTTGGTCATCACGAGCGCCTCGACGCCGACGCGATGCTGGGATCGGGCTGGGCCTGCGGCACCACCGTGATCGTGGCGCCGCCGGGGACGGTCGGGGCGGTCGACGTCCGGGGTGGCGCGCCCGGGAGCCGCGAGACCGATCTGCTCGACCCGTCCAACAGCGTCCGGCACGTCGATGCCGTCGTGCTGACCGGTGGCAGCGCCTACGGGCTGGCCGCCGCCGACGGCGTGATGACGTGGCTGGAGGAGCAGGGTCGCGGTGTCGCGATGGAGGGCGGTGTCGTCCCGATAGTTCCGGCCGCGGTGATTTTTGACCTTCCGGTCGGCGGCTGGGGATGCAGGCCCACCGCGGACTTCGGGTACGAGGCCGCGCAGTCGGCCGGCGTGGACGTGGCCGTCGGCACCGTCGGCGCCGGCGTCGGTGCGCGCGCCGCGGTGCTCAAGGGTGGCGTCGGCACCGCCTCGATGACCCTCGATTCCGGGGTGACCGTCGGGGCGATCGTCATCGTCAACAGCGCAGGCAACGTCATCGATCCCACCACCGGCCTGCCGTGGATGAGCCATCTGGCCAAGGAGTTCGGGCTGGTCACCCCGCCCGCCGAGCAGATCGCCGCGCTCACCGCCCTCGACGCCGAGTCCGGTCCCCTGAACACCACCATCGCGGTGGTCGCCACCGATGCCGCGCTGTCGCCGACCGCATGCCGCCGCTTTGCGGTCGCCGCCCAGGACGGCCTGGCGCACACGATTCGGCCGGCGCACACCCCGCTGGACGGGGACACTGTCTTCGCGTTGGCCACCGGGGCCATCGAGCTCGAACCGGACGCGGACACCCCGGCGCAGATGGCGCCGGAGACCAAGCCGCTCGCGAGGCTGGGTGCGGCCGGGGCAGACTGTTTGGCGCGCGCGGTGCTGGTCGCTGTGCTGGCCGCGGAGTCGGCGGCCGGAATACCGACCTACCGCGACATGTTGCCCGGTGCGTTCGACGCATCTGCCCGCTGAGCTCGACCACAGGAGGACATCCCGCCGTGTTGGTGATCCGTGCCGACTTGGTCGACGCCGTGGTCGCCCACGCCAGGGTCGACCATCCCGACGAGGCGTGCGGGGTGCTGGCCGGGCCGGAGGGATCCGACCGGCCCGAGCGGCACATCCCGATGGTGAACGCCGAACGGTCGCCGACGTTCTATCGGTTCGATTCCGGCGAGCAGCTCACGGTGTGGCGTTCGATGGATCAGGCCGACGAAACGCCGGTCGTCATCTACCACTCGCACACGGCCACCGAGGCCTATCCCAGCCGCACCGACATCTCGTATGCCGCCGAGCCCGATGCGCACTACGTCCTGGTCTCCACCCGCGATCCCGACGAGCACGAGCTGCGCAGCTACCGGATCGTCGACGGTGTGGTCACCGAAGAACCTGTTTCCATCGTCGAGCAGTACGAGAGCTGAAGAAGGAGCCACCCATGTCCGTTGAGGTGTCCATCCCGACCATCCTGCGCAGCCACACCGGCGGCGAGAAGCGCGTAAGCGCCGACGGCGTGACGCTGCAGGCGGTCATCGCCGACCTGGAGGCCAACTACTCCGGCATTTCGGAGCGGTTGGTGGACAACGGCAAGCTGAACCGGTTCGTCAACATCTACATCAACGACGAGGACGTCCGCTTCTCCGGCGGCCTGGACACCGAAATCGGTGACGGCGACTCGGTGACGATCCTGCCCGCCGTGGCCGGCGGCTGAGCTGGCCACGAATTGACTCGCTACGGCTCGCTGATCCAAGCGGTCGGTGACACCCCGCTGGTCGGGCTGCCGCGACTGTCGCCGCGCTGGGACGACACCAACGACGACGGCCCGCACGTCCGGCTGTGGGCCAAACTCGAGGACCGCAATCCGACCGGGTCCATCAAGGATCGGCCCGCCCTGCGGATGATCGAACAGGCCGAGCGCGACGGGCTGCTCACGCCGGGGACGACGATCCTCGAACCGACGAGCGGCAACACCGGGATCTCGCTGGCGATGGCCGCGCTGCTGAAGGGCTACCGGCTGATCTGCGTGATGCCGGAGAACACCTCGATCGAACGTCGGCAGATCCTCGAGCTGTATGGCGCGCAGATCATCTATTCGCCCGCCGAGGGCGGCTCGAACACCGCGGTGGCCCGGGCCAAGGAGCTGGCCGCCGAGCACCCCGACTGGGTGATGCTCTACCAGTACGGCAACCCGGCCAATGCCGACGCGCACTACTACGGCACCGGCCCCGAACTGCTCAGGGACTTGCCCGAGATCACCCATTTCGTCGGTGGGCTCGGCACCACCGGCACGTTGATGGGTACCGGCCGATTCCTGCGCGAGCATGTGCCCGGTATCGCGATCGTCGCCGCCGAACCGCGCTACGGCGAAGGTGTCTACGCGCTGCGCAACATCGACGAGGGCTTCATCCCCGAGCTGTACGACCCCGAGGTGCTGACCACCCGCTTTTCGGTCGGCTCGATCGACGCGTTGCGGCGCACCCGGGAGCTGATCCAGGTGGAAGGGATCTTCGCAGGCATCTCTACCGGCGCGATCCTGCACGCCGCGCTGGGCGTCGCGGCTAAAGCCGTCAAGGCCGGTCAGCGCGCCGACGTGGCGTTCACCGTGTGTGACGCCGGGTGGAAGTATCTGTCCACCGGTGCCTACGCCGGTAGCCTGGACGAAGCCGAGGAGGCTTTGGAAGGCCAGCTCTGGGCATAGACGCGGAGGTTCCGGTGAGGCACAGATGAACCAGCCGTACTCGACCATTCCGCCGCAGCCCAAGAAGCCGGCGGCGTGGAAGGTCGGAGGTGCCACGATCGTGTCGTTCGTGGCGGTGCTCTACGTCATCGAGCTCATCGATCAGCTTTCGGGCCACTCGCTGGACCGCAACGGCATCCGGCCGCTGGAATCCGACGGCCTGTGGGGAATCGTCTTCGCGCCGCTTCTGCACGCTAACTGGCAGCACCTGGCCGCCAACACCGTTCCGGCTCTGGTCCTCGGCTTCCTCGTGACGCTGACCGGCATGTCGCGGTTCGTCTGGGCCACCGCGATCATCTGGATCGTCGGCGGTGTGGGCACGTGGCTGATCGGCAACGTCGGCTGCGGGCTGGAGACCAACCACATCGGCGCCTCCGGGCTGATCTTCGGCTGGCTGACCTTCCTGCTGGTATTCGGCTTCTTCACCCGGCACGTCTGGCAGATCGTCACGGGCGTCGTCGTGCTGTTCGTCTACGGCAGTGTTCTGTGGGGAGCGCTGCCGGAGCTGAATACCTGCGGTGGGGTGTCCTGGCAGGGGCACCTGTGCGGCGCGGTCGCCGGCGTGCTCGCCGCCTATTGGCTGTCCGGCCCGGAACGCAAGGCCCGGGAACGGAAGAAGGCCGGTCAATTCCCCGGCCTGACCTCATGAGCGACCGCTTCGCGCCGGTCGGCATTTTCGATTCCGGCGTGGGCGGGCTGACCGTGGCTCGCTCGATCATCGACCAGCTGCCCGACGAGGACATCATCTACGTCGGCGACACTGGCAACGGCCCGTACGGCCCGCTGACCATCCCCGAGGTGCGGGCGCACGCCCTGGCAATCGGCGACGACCTCGTCGAGCGTGGGGTGAAGGCCCTCGTCATCGCCTGCAACACCGCGTCCTCGGCCTGCCTGCGCGATGCGCGCGAACGCTACGACGTGCCCGTCGTCGAAGTGATCCTGCCAGCGGTGCGACGCGCGGTGGCCACCACCCGGACCGGACATATCGGCGTGATCGGCACTCAGGCGACCATCGCCTCGGAGGCCTACCAGGACGCGTTCGCGGCCGCCCGCGACGTCGACGTCACGGCGGTGGCGTGCCCGCGATTTGTGGACTTCGTCGAACGCGGCGTCACCAGCGGCCGCCAAGTGCTGAACCTGGCCGAGGGATACCTGGAGCCGCTGCAGCGCGCACAGGTCGACACGCTGGTTTTGGGCTGCACCCACTACCCGTTGCTGTCGGGGCTCATCCAGTTGGCGATGGGGGATTCGGTCACGCTGGTATCCAGCGCCGAGGAGACGGCCAAAGACTTGCTGAAAGTGCTGACCGAGCGCGATTTGCTCCGGCCGCACGAGGCACCACCAGCGACGCGGCTGTTCGAGGCGACGGGTGATCCCGAGGCGTTCACGGCCCTGGCGGCCCGCTTCCTTGGGCCGGCGATCACGGGTGTCCACCCTGTTCAGCGTCACGTCAGTGCGGCGAAGTGATTCTCATATCCAAACCCGTGATGTTTTCCTCTCGCGGCATCTGGGCATGGCAAGCTAGTGACTGTGCGAATCACCATCCTTGGTTGCTCCGGCAGTGTTGTCGGGCCTGATTCGCCGGCGTCCGGGTACCTGCTGACGGCACCGGACACACCCCCGCTCGTTCTTGATTTCGGCGGCGGGGTGCTCGGCGCGTTGCAGCGCTACGCCGACCCCAACGACGTGCACGTCCTGCTGTCGCATCTGCACGCCGACCACTGCCTGGATCTCCCCGGCCTGTTCGTGTGGCGCCGCTATCACCCGAGCCCGGCCAAGGGCCGCGGCGTGATGTACGGCCCCAGCGACACGTGGAGCCGGCTGGCCGCGGCGTCCTCGCCGATGGGCGGCGAGCTCGACGACTTCTCCGACATCTTCGAGATCCACCACTGGCAGGACAAGCAACCGGTGCAATTCGGCGCGCTGAAGGTGTTGCCGCGACTGGTGACGCATCCGACCGAGTCGTTCGGTATGCGGATCACCGACCCGACCGGCGCCACCCTGGTCTACAGCGGTGACACCGGGGTCTGCGACTCGCTCGTCGAGTTGGCCAGCGGCGCCGACGTTTTCCTCTGCGAGGCGTCCTGGACCCACGCGCCCGACCGTCCGCCACATCTGCATCTGTCGGGCACCGAGGCGGGCCAGATGGCCAAACGGGCCGGCGTCGGCGAGCTGTTGTTGACCCACATCCCGCCCTGGACTTCTCGTGAAGATGTCATCAGTGAGGCCAAGGCCGAGTTCGACGGTCCGGTGCACGCCGTCGTGTGCGGGGAGACCATCGAGGTCCATCGGCACTGACGCGCTCCGCTAGGGTTGCGACGTGTCCCGACGACAAGACGGCAGGCTTGACGACGAGCTGCGGCCGGTCACCATCACCCGCGGCTTCACCTCCCATCCGGCCGGCTCGGTCCTGATCACCTTCGGTGAAACCCGGGTGATGTGCACGGCCAGCGTCACCGAAGGTGTGCCGCGCTGGCGCAAGGGTTCCGGGCAGGGCTGGCTCACCGCGGAGTACGCGATGTTGCCAGGGGCCACCCACACCCGATCGGATCGCGAATCGGTGAAGGGCCGCCTCGGCGGGCGCACCCAGGAGATCAGCCGGCTGGTCGGACGTTCACTGCGGGCCTGTATCGACCTGGCGGCCCTCGGTGAGAACACCGTTGCCATCGACTGCGATGTGCTGCAGGCCGACGGCGGGACGCGGACCGCGGCGATCACCGGCGCCTACGTTGCGCTCTCGGATGCCGTCACCTATCTGGCCGCGGGCGGCAAGTTGTCCGATCCGCGGCCGCTGTCGTGTGCCATTGCCGCGGTCAGTGTCGGCGTCGTCGACGGCCGGGTGCGTCTGGACCTTCCCTACGAGGAGGACTCGCGCGCCGAGGTCGACATGAACGTCGTCGCCACCGACACCGGAACGCTCGTCGAGATTCAGGGCACCGGCGAGGGTGCGACGTTCCCGCGCTCGACGCTGGACAAGATGCTCGATGCCGCACTCGCCGGATGCGAGACGCTGTTCGCCGTGCAGCGCGAGGCGCTGGCACTGCCGTATCCCGGGGTGCTGCCGGAAGGGCCGCCGTCGAAGAAGGCGTTCGGCTCCTGACTCGACTGCTGGTCGCCAGCCGCAACGCCAAGAAGCTGGCGGAGCTGCGCCGGGTGCTCGACGCGGCCGGGGTGTCCGGGCTGAAGCTGGTGTCACTGGACGACGTGCCGCCCTTCGCCGAGGCTCCCGAAACCGGCGCCACCTTCGAGGAGAACGCGGTGGCCAAGGCGCGCGACGGCTATGCCGCCACCGGCTTGCCGACGGTCGCCGACGACTCGGGGATCGCGGTCGCCGCCCTCAACGGAATGCCGGGTGTGCTCTCGGCCCGGTGGGCCGGCGTGCACGGTGCTGATGCAGCGAACAACGACCTGCTGCTGGCCCAGTTGCGTGACGTCCCCGACGAGCGGCGTTCGGCGGCGTTCGTGTCGGCGTGCGCACTGGTCTACGGACCTGGTACCGAGGACTGCGCGGTGGTCCGCGGCGAGTGGCCCGGGGTGATCACCCGGGAGCCACGCGGCGTCGGCGGTTTCGGCTATGACCCGCTGTTCGTGCCGGAGGGGGAGACCCGCAGCGCCGCGCAGCTCAGTCCGGAGGAGAAGGACGCGGCGTCGCATCGCGGCCGGGCGCTCACGCTGCTGGTCCCGGCGCTGCGTGCGCTGGTCAGCTGAGTATCAGCAAATTTTTCTAGCGCATCTAACTGTGTCATGATGCTCGGGTGGGTCGTCACTCGGTCCGGGCGGCGCACCCCGGTGTTCTGATCGCCGTGCTGGCGGCTGCCGGCATCAGTGTGTCGCTGATGCAGACGCTGATGATCCCGCTGATTCCCGAACTTCCGACGCTGCTGCACACCAGCCCGGCCAATGCGTCGTGGGCGATCACGGTGACGCTGTTGACCGCCGCGGTGACCACCCCGGTGTTCGGCAGGCTCGGCGACATGTACGGACCCAAGCCGATGCTCATCGTCTGCGCGGCCACCTTGACGGTCGGCTCGTTGCTTGCCGCGATGACCAGCTCACTGTTGCCGTTCATCGTCGGCCGCGGACTGCAGGGCTTCGGTATCCCGATCATCCCGCTGGCCATCAGCGTGCTGCGGGCCTCGATACCGGCCGACCGGGTCGGCTCGGCGATGGGGTTGATCAGTTCGTCGCTGGGGGTCGGCGGTGCGCTGGGACTGCCGCTGTCGGCGGTGGTCGCCCAAAAGGCTGATTGGCACACATTGTTCTGGGGCGCAAGCGTTCTCGGCATCATGGCGATGCTGCTGTTCTACTTCATGGTGCCCAACATTCCGGCCACCTCGGCCGACCGGTTCGACCCGCTGGGCTTCGTCTTGTTGACCACCGGGTTGGTAACTCTGCTGCTGCCGATCTCGAAGGGTTCGACCTGGGGGTGGACGAGTTCGACGACGGTGTCGCTGTTCGTCGTCTCGGTCGTGGTGTTCGCCATCTTCGCCCGCTGGCAGTTTCGGACCACGGCGCCGATGGTTGATCTGCGGACGACTCTCCGCCGACCGGTCTTGACCACCAACATCGCGGCGATCTTGGTGTGCTTCTCGATGTTCGCGCTCTCCTTGGTCGCCCCGCAGGTGCTCGAGCTGCCCAAGGGAACCGGATACGGCTTGGGACAGTCGATGTTGCAGGCGGGTCTGTGGATGGCGCCCGGCGGGCTGGCGATGATGTTCGCGTCCCCGCTTGCGGCGCGCATCGCGGGCCGCCGGGGCGCCAAGTTTACCTTGGTCTGCGGTGCTGCGATCATCGCGGCCGCTTACCTGGGCGCGGTGTGGTTGCTCGGCAGCCCGGCCGCCGTGATGGTGGTCAACGTCGCCATCAGCCTCGGGGTGGGTTTCGCGTATTCATCGCTGCCGGCGCTCATCAACGCGGCGGTGCCGATATCCGAGACCGCGGCCGCCAACGGAATCAACGCTCTCGCCAGGTCGTTGGGGACGTCGATCTCCAGCGCGGTGATCGGCGTGGTGCTCGCGACAATGACGATCACCTACGCCGGGCACGTGATGCCGTCACTGCAGGGCCTGCGGATCGCATTGCTCATCGCCGCAGGCATCGCGGCACTGGCCGCGGTCATTGCGCTGACGATCCCGACTGGCACCGCCGGCGCAGACGAGGATTGGTCGCCCGAGGAGCTCGAGCTCGAGGGCGATCCGGTCAGAGGTTGAAACGGGTCTTGAGCTCCCGGGTCTGAACCTGCTCGACGAGGATGCCCAGCAGCGGAATGGTGCCGGCCAAGAGCACACCGATGGTCTTGGCGATCGGCCAGCGCACCTTCACCGCGAGGTTGGCGGTGAACATCAGATAGATGAAGTAGACCCAGCCGTGCACCACGCCGATCCAGCTGGGCGGGTCGTCGACCTTCACGATGTACTTCAGCACCATCTCGTAGCAGAGTGCGATCAGCCAGATGCCCGTGGTCCACGCCAGCACCCGGTAGCCGAGAAGGGCTTTGCGGATCGTCTCGTTCGGCTCGCCCGCCTGGGTGTTGGCTTCGGGTGACTCGGGTGCACTCATGCGGTGGTCCTGTTCTGGTCTTCGTGGGTCTTGTCGGCCTTGGCCAGCTCGGCGAGGTAGGCGTTGTATTCGCGCAGGGCGGGATCGAGCTCATCGGAAGTGGTCTTGGCCGTTGGCCGTTCGGGCAGCAGCCCGGCGGGGATTTCGGTGACTGTGTCAGCCGTCGGCGCCGCCTCGGACGGGGCTTCTTCGTAGCGGATGAACTTGCGGTAGGCGTACACGCAGAATGCGGCGAACATCGGCCACTGCAGCGCGTAGCCCAGGTTCTGGAAGGTGCCCGAGTTCGACTCGAATCGGCTCCACTGCCACCAGCCCAGAGCTAGGCAGGCGCTGGCGGCGATGATCACTCCGATGATCAGCGCGAACCTGCGGCGGCGGGTCGTGGACACACCACGACGGTACCGTGCCAGCGGTTATAGGTTCACGCGTGCGTGACGCTCAGCACTTCGGACCGATGAATTCGTCGAGGCGCGCGGTGGCGGCCTTGCGGTAGATCGAGACGACGTATTTGGTCGATCGGGTCCATGGGATGCACAGCTGATCGAGGGTGCTGGTGAACAGGCCGAGGATGTCTTCGGAGTGGTTGGTGAAGTGGTAGCGGATACTCGTCACGCCGCGGTCGTTGGCGATGACGCGGCACCCGTCACTGTGGATCAGGCCTCGGATGAAGTCTTCTGGTGCCTGCTCGACGAGCCGCTCTTGCCACGGCTCCAACGTGATCAGCCGTCGGTGTTTCAGGCCTGGGCCGTGTTGCGGGAAGAGGCATGGCCAGTGTTTGGAGTAGAGGCCGACGACAGCGCAACCTTGGGGTTGCCAGTCAACCGAGGCATTCTGTCTAGGCATCACCGCGTTGATGGCCCTGCGGCAGCCGTCGATGATGCCCGGATACTTCTTGTCCAAGGAAATTCTGAGCTTCCACACCCGATTCATGCGTGAGATGCAGCCGTCCCCCAGATACAGACCGAAGAGATAGCAGTAGTCCTTCACTGGTAGATCGGCGAAGTCATGCACGACGCCGCACGGCGCGTCGGCAGTCGGGCGGCGCATCTTCGCCGGCGGTCGGCAGCGCCAGTCTCTGACCGTCGGTCGGGGTACGCCCGTCCGCCGGGATATCTCGCAGTCGTTGACACCAGCGGCGAGGAGTCGCCGCACAGTCTCGAAGTCCTCAGAGGTGCGCATCGGGTCGGCCTCTCCACGTCAACATCAACGCTAGGACTGACCACCGACAGATTCCGGTGTCGAGTTGCCGGTAGACTTGGCCGTCTTGCGGGCGTGGCGGAATTGGTAGACGCCATGGCTTTAGGTGCCATTGTTCGAAAGAGCGTGGGGGTTCGAGTCCCTCCGCCCGCACAATTTTTTCTCGGGTCATGGGTTCCGATTTGTCAGAATTTCACCTATGCGAGCGGACCCTTCGAGGCCTTCCAGCCGATGCCGAATAGTCTTCGGGCATGACTACCGCAGCTAACCAGCCGGCCAGCCAGTCAACTGTTGTCGTGGGTATCGACGGATCGGACACCGCGCTCGGTGCTGCCCGGTGGGCCGCGGAGTTCGCGACCAGACACGCGCTTCCGCTGACACTCCTGCATGCGATCCCAAAGCTGCACTGGGATTTCGCCAGCGCTGACGCCCCCGCCGAACTCGACGGAAGCACCCACGCAGACGGGGTGCTCGTCGCGGCGGAGACAGCCGTGCGGTCGACGTATCCAGATGTTGCGATCCATACGACAGCCGTCAAAGGTTCGGTCGCGACGACACTGGTGGATGCCTCGGATGATGCCCGGCTCCTTGTGGTGGGCGCGGCTGCGGCAGACCATCGCGCGTTGGGCAGCCACGCCGTCCGTATCGCCCATCGGGCGCTCTGCCCCGTCGTCATCTGGCGGCAACCGGTTGCCAAGCGTACGGGCAAGCCGCTGCCCGTCGTCGTTGGTGTCGATGAGTCGGAACAGTCGACCCGCGCGCTCGCAGAGGCTTTCGACATCGCTGGCACGCTGCATGCACCGCTGACGGTGGTGCATATGTGGGAGATCGGTGCGGCGGTCGGCATGGGCGACCTCGGCGGCGAAGGGCCAATGGACTGGCAGCTGCTCGATGTGTTGCAGACCCAGCAGCGTCAACGGATGGACGAGTTGGTCGAACCGTTCGCCAGTAAGTACCGGAATGCCCACGTGAGCAAGGTCTTTCAGGACATCAGCCCAGCAAAGGGGCTCACCGATCTGTCCCGGGAGGCCCAGCTGGTGGTCGTCGGCAGCCACGGCCGCGGGAAGCTCGCCGACTCGCTCTTCGGCTCAGTCAGCCAGAACCTGATCCATCACGCCGAATGCCCGGTGCTGGTGGTTCGGTAGAGATGTGTCGTAGGCCAGGGCTAGCGTCGGACCATGGCACTCAAGACCGAGAACATCACGTTCGACACCACTGATCCTGAAGGCCTGGCCGCGTGGTGGGCACGTGCCCTCGACGGCCAGGTGAATCCCATTGCCCCACCCTTCTTCGTTGTTGTCAGCCGTCCCGAGGGTCCGGGTCTGGCGTTCCAGCAGGTGGAGGATCCGACGCCGGGAAAGAACAAGGTGCACCTCGACTTCTCCACCGATGACGTCGAGGGGGAGGTCGCGCGACTGGTCGAGCTGGGCGCCACCGAAACCGCCCGCAACAGCTTCGGTGACTTCGGCTGGGTGGTGCTCGCTGACCCCGAGGGGAACGCGTTCTGCGTAGCGCCGCAGGGCTAATCCGTCCGCTCGTCCGACGCTGGTCGATCCGGATTCGGCTGCCGCGCAACCGTTGATGCGTTGTCGTAGGTCACTTGGACCGCAGAAATGATGAATACTGTTGTGCTCTAAGGGTATTGGGGCTATGCCAGGCGCCGAGTCCCTCCGAAGATGACGACATCGTCGAGTTGCAGGACACCGACGCCGGGGCCGAGGTCATCCACATGGCGAGGCCGGGCTCTGCGCGCACGGGGAGCAGGAGAAATCGGTTGGCGAGGGCGCCACCAGAATCGGGGGCTCACTGCCGGTCAACACCAACGGGAGCCTGATCGCCAACGACGAACCCATCGGTGCGTCGGGGTGCGACAGGTCCATCAGTTGGTCCGGTGACTGCGCGGTCGGGCCTGCGAGCGCCAGGTTCCAGCCGACCCTCCAGTCGGCATCGCCCAGGTTTACGGCGCGCCTCCTGGGGCTTCGGGGGCAATCCTTTCGCGGTAGCGTATGTTGTTCGACATACGTGACCTGCGTCACTATCTCCGCCGCGCTGGCAGGATCTCACTATCACGACTCTGCAAATCTGATAGCTAATCTAACATTAGAACTCTAAGGTCGGTCTCAGGTACTTGTGCGAGATCGGAGCTACGGTGATCGAGTTGGGCAAAGTTATATACGTCGCGTTCTTTGTAGCGGCGGCATTGTGGCTCTGCCTGACAGCCGAAAGCGAATGAGCACCGAGAGCGAGTGGCTACAACGATGAGCGATTCCATCATGACGTCGGTTGATCTGATCCGCTACGCGATTGCCGACCAGATTCGTGAGCTCGGTGGAGATGCCGAGATGATCGATCAGATCGCAATGTCGGCCGCCTACGCCGTGTTCATCGGCGCTGCCGCCGACGCGGTTCGGCCCCGCTAACTGCCCCAGTTCGCCCGGCGGTCGATCCGATCGCTTGTCGCGTCTTAGGCCACCGCCAGGGATTGACCCTCGCGTGAGCAACCATTTATGAAATCGAGCGGGTCGCGTGCTGTCCGCGCTCGCTTCAGTGGGTCATGGGGAATCGGTCGGATCCCTGGCCACTTGCCGGAATCACCGGAATGACTATCGCCGACGGGTGCGCGGCATCGTGCAGGATCGTCTGCGTTGCCGGCACGGTCTCGGTGCTCTGCCCGAACGGTTCACCGGTATTCGGGTTGGGCGCAAGCTGCGGGAAGTCGCTGCTGGAGATCTCCAGCCGGATCCGATCACCAGCGCGGAACAGAAAGCTCGTCGGCCAGATCGCGATGTGGTACTCGTAGGGCTGATTCGGAACGCCCGGGCGCGGCTCGGACAAGGAATCGCGAAACGCTGTCCGCAGAATCCCGTTGTTGAGGTTGATCGCGTCACCATCGGGCTTGACCACGATCAGCTTCGCGGTGAAGTCGGTGTCGATCGCCGACGACGACGCCCACAGATCGACGGTCGTGGGTCCGGTCACCTCGGTGTCTGACGGGAGCGGATCGCTGCTGTACACCAGGACGTCGGAACGCTGCTCCACCGGAGTCTGGTCGTAGGGACCCTGCGGACCTGATCGGGCGCCGCAACACGAATGCCCGCCCACGCTGGGAGCGGGATCGGTCGGGTCGTAGAGATAGCGGTCCGGCGCCTGATCGCCAGCGGGCGCCACCGTACTCAAAGTGCCGCTGCGCGAGTCCATCCCGCCATCGCCGGACAGGAAGTATCTCGTCCACCGGGTCTGGGGCAGTGGCCAGCTGTCGGCCGTCTTCCACGTGTTGGCACCCATCACGAAGTAGTCCACCCGCGGCGTACCGCCGGAGGACCCGTTGACGCCATTGTTCATGCCCTTGAGGAAGTGGTCGTACCACGCCAGCATCAGCTCGTTGATCGGGCTCTCTCCCACGCTGCCGATGTCCTTCAGCAGCGGCGCCGGCTCGGAACCGCGCCGGCCCCAGTCGACGTGATCCCACGGGCCGATGACCAGCCGCTGGTTGGCGCGGGCCGCAGGCGTGCCGGCCGACTTCACCATCCCGGTGAAGTTCTCGATCCCGCCCGCGAGGAACGCGTCGTACCATCCCTCGACATCAAGCACCGGCACCCGCACCGACGGGTGGCGGTCACGGATGCTCCACTGCTGCCAAAAGCTGTCACGTGACGAATGGGCGATCCAGTCGAAATACCACGGCGCCACAGCCGGATTGGTCGGCTGTAGGGGCGGAAGCGCACGGTAGGGCCGGAAGGCCAGCCACCGGGTGGGGTCGGCCGCGGCCGATTCCAGGGCGGCCGCGGTGGCGTCGTCGCGCCGATTGGTAGCCGCGCTGGTTGCCAGGCCGATCGCCCACGGCAGGACGAACGCCAGGCGGAACTGACCGCCCTCGTACATCCAGCCGTCGAAGTAGTCCGAGGCGGTGTTGGCCGGCACGATGGTGACCAGATGCGGGGGAGCGGTGGTCGCGGCCAGCCACTGCGTCGCGCCGACATACGACGAGCCGTACATGCCGACCTTGCCGTTGGACCCGGGCAGGGCCGCGGCCCACTCGACCGAGTCGTAGCCGTCGTCGCCGTCATGGGTGAACTCGCTGAACATTCCCTGCGATGTGCCCTGGCCCCGGATATCTTGTATGACAACGAGATAGCAATGCGACGCGAACCAGTCGGGGCTTTGGTAGCGCGCCGGCTGGACCTGCGCGCCCGACTTACCGTACTGGGTGCGCATCAGGATCACCGGGACAGCGTCGGAGGTGTCCGGCCGGTAGACGTCGGCGCGCAGGATGGTGCCGTCGCGCATCGTTGCAACGACGTCGGTCTGCTTGGTGACCGCGCACGGGCCGCGGCCAGTCGACGGCGGCCACTTCGAGTCTGCCGCGGGTGTGCCGGGCCCACCGCATGCCGTCAGCACAAGTGCCAGCGAGGACAGCACCGCAAGGGCCCGCAGCATCTAGATCATCTCTCTTGCGGTGAGCCACCGCATGATCGGCCAACCCGCGAACACCGGCAGCCAGCACGTCAGTACCCGGTACAGCAGCACCGCTGGCACTCCGACAGCGGCGGGAACGCCGAAGGCGGCGAGTCCACCGATCAGTGCCGCCTCCACCGCGCCGACACCGCCCGGCGTGGGTGCGGCCGATGCGAGGGTGCCGCCGACCATCGTCACGATGGTGACCGTGACGAACGTGGTGTCACCGCCGAACGCTTCGATACTGGACCACAACACCAGGGCTTGTCCCAGAGTCGTTGTGGCACAACCCAGCACGATGATCGCCAACCGCTTGGGTTCGCGGATCAGGTCGAGCAGCTCGTTGCCGACCTCTTGGATACGGGGGCGGACCGCAGTGCCGAGCCACCGTCGTGCTCGTGGCACCAACAGAAATGTCCCCAGCATGCCCAGCGCGACGCCGCCGATCAGGTAGAGCAGCGTGGTGCTCGGCACGAAATGGGACAGGTCGGCGGTGGCTCCGGCGGCTACGCTGAAGAAGATCAGCAGTGTCACATGGGTGATCACCTGTACGGCTTGCTGCAGTGCGACGGCGGCGGTGGCCCGCAACGCGCCCAGGCCGCCCTTCTGTAGGAAGCGCGTGCTGAGCGCCAGCCCGCCGACACCGGCCGGTGTGGTGGTGGCGGCAAAGGTGTTGGCGAACTGCATGATAACCAGATTGTGGAAGCTGACCAGGCCGGACGCGCACGCCCACAATGCCGCTGCCGCACCGACATACGTGAGCGCGGACACCGCGAGCCCGAGCAGCGCCCACCACCAGTTCGCGTTGCGCAGTTCACTGAAGAAGGTAGGCACCGTGCTGATGAAGGGGTAGGCGACGTAGACCAGTGCCACGAGCAGAACCAGTTGGATGACCTGCTTGCGGGTGAACCGGGTGATGGTCTCGGTCTTGATCTCGTCGGCCCCGGTCTGCCGCTTCACCTCATCGCGCGCGGCGGCCATGACAGCCTTGGGATCGTTGACCGACTTGCGAATTCGGGCCGGCACCGCCGCTCTGGTGAGGCGTCGCGATGCGTTGAGGACGGTCTCCTTGCCCAGCGTGTCGACTGCCGCCCGGACGGCCGGCTCGGCGCCGAATCGATCGCTCGTCGTCACCAGCAGCGCTGCGATATCGGACTGCAGCTGTTCGTCGGTCGCCCCGAACTCGGAACTGCCGAAGCCGCCGAACAGCACCTTGCCCGAATCGACGGTCATCTCTTTGAAACGCAGGTCGCCATGGGCGATCTGGTGACGGTGCAGCACCCCGAGCGATCCCCAGATCGTGGTCACCAGAGCCTCATCGGAGGCGGTGCCGATAGGGGTGCCGAGCGAGGGGGTGTGTGCGTACAACGTCCACCCGCGCGCCAGCGCCGCGACCGCCATCGTGGTGGTGTTCGACACCCCCAGGTCGCCGACCGCGATCGTCATCAATGCGCGGTGTTCGACCGCGCGGCGCATCGAGGCCTGCAGGGGCGCGGTCTCGGCGTCGCGCAGAATCAGCCAGCGCCAGAACTGCCGCAGCGCGCCGCCGCTGCGTTGATTGGGCCCGTACATCTCGACGACCACGCGCGCGCCCGTATCGTCGGCCGCCGACAGCTCCAACGGGCCGGTGCTGGCCGGGCGCACCACCGTCAGCGATGTCACCAGGAAGCCCCGGCGGGACAACGCCCGCACCGCTCCGTCGAGCGGGACTTCGAGACCCGGGGTGCCCACCACCCACACCGTCAGCGCGCCGACGAACCAACCGACCGACAGCCCGAGCAGTGACCGGGCCGGAACGACCGCGCTCACGACGAGGTGAATCGGCACGAATGCCAGCAGGAGGGTCCACCACCATCGACGCCATCGCGCCGGTAGCCATGGCCCGCAGACCGTCAGGACGGCGGCGAGCATCGCGATCCAGCGCGGATCGTCGAGGAACTGCGACAGGGTGGTCGACAGCCGCTCCGAGAGGTCGAAATGCCAGCGCGGAGCGGCAATCCCGTTGCCGGTGATGGACAGGGAGAACACGGCGAGGAACCCGGCCGCCGCGTACGCCGCGAACAGCTTCCACTGCCGCGCGGCGATCAGCCCGATCAGGATGACGAACGGCAGTGCCAGGATCGCCACGCCGTAGGCCAGATAGACCAGGTTGGACTGGGTGGGAGTGAGCACTCCCACGATCCGCGACACCGACTTCTCCAGCCCGACCCAGTCGTTGCGGGTGATCAGGGAGCTGGTGATGATGATGGCCAGGAAGAGCGTCGCCAGCCCGAGTCGCACGATGTCATTGGTCCGGCGGGCCAGCGGGAGCAGCACGTCGCCGGAAACGGCAACATCGCGCCCGTCAACTCGCATCGCTGCAACTTATCCCGAGATGCTGCTGGGAAGTCTCATTGGCCAGGTGAGCGGGTGTCTGAGTGCCCTGGTGGTCAGACGAACCCGACGTACCCCAGCAGAGCGGCAGCGCCCACCACGATGAGCGGGTTGGTCTTGGTCCTGACGAAGATCAGCGTCGCGACACCGGTGATCAGATAGGCCCGCCAGTCATGGTCGGCGGCCTTGCTCATGACCAATGAGCTGGCCAGGATCAGTCCCACGGTCAGCGGCGCAAAACCCTTCTCGACGGCGTAGCGCAGTTTGGATTTCTGGGCCTTCTGCCAGGACAGGGTGATCAGGTACATCAGCCCGGCTGCGGGCACCACCATCGCGATCGTGGCGAGTACGCCGCCGACGATGCCGCCGAAAACCCCGGCCACGCCCAGCCCGGCGGCGTAGCCGACCAGCGACACGATCAGGATGCTCGGCCCCGGTGCGGCCTGCGAAATCGAGAAGATATCGGCGAACTGGGAATTGGTCAGCCAGTGGTGGCCGCTCACCGCCTGGAGGTGCATATCGGGCAGGACGGTGTTGCCCCCGCCGATCGACAGCAGCGACAGCGAGCCGAACATTCCCATCAGCGCGAGGAAGGTTTTCATGCCTCGACCCGCTCCGGCTCCGGGTCCCGCTGCTTGCGGGGCCAGGCCCAGATCAGGCTGAGTGGCGCCAGGATCGCCAGCGTGGTCAGCAGCGGCCAGCGCATCAGACCGTTGAGTACGAAGCTGGCCAGGAAAAAGACGATCGGCATCACGCCTTTGAGGCATTTCTGGCCGGTCTGGATCACCATCGCCAACGTGAGCGCGACCGCGGCGGCCGAGGCGCCGTGCAGTGCGCCCTTCACGGCGGGCACTTCTTTGAAGGTGAAGTAGACGAAGCCCAGCGTGAGGACGATCGCGACCGGCATCAGGCAGAGCCCGATCAACGCCGCGATGGCACCGGTGAGGCCCTTCATCTTGGTGCCGACGAAGACCGCAAGATTCACCTGGTTGGCGCCGGGCACGATCCGGCACATCGTCATGGCGGAGAGGAACTCCTCCTCGCCGAGCCATTTCTTCTCGACGACGATGACTTCCCGCGACCAGGCTCCTAGCCCGCCGCCGAATGATGCGAGCGCGATGTGGTTGAACGTGCGGGCGATCTCCAGCAAGGAGACCTTCTCCATGGTCGGTCCGGGCTCACTCATGGACCAGATCATGGTCGTGAGGGAACTCGTCCTCAACAGGACGGTTCTTCTCCAGCGGGTCGGGCGGCTCGTAGTGGTTGGAAATCTGCCAGTCGCTTTTGAAGACCTCTTTGAGCCGGGCCACAACGTCGGGGTCGTCGCTGGTGATGCCGAGTTCGCGGCGCAGGTCGAAGGCGCTGCGGTCGATGTTCATCGACCCGACCAGAACCTCTCTGCCATCGATGATCAACAGCTTGGCGTGCACCCGCAGGTTCTTCTGCTTGCGCACCTCGACGCCGAACCGGCGCAGCGTCCGCAGCGACGCGAACGTATCGAGGATGTCCCACTCGCTGATGCCGTGTTTGCCCCCGCACAAGACGCGCACCCTGACGCCGCGGTGGGCGGCCGCCGCGATGTGGTCGAGGATCACGGCGTCGACGTACTTGGGGTGCTGGATGTACAGCTTGCGCTCAGCGGAGTCGATGAAACGTGCCATGTGATAACGCGAATTGGAGTTACTCCACAGCAGTCCTTCGTATCTGGGCGGTGTGAAGTCGCGATGCTCCCAGTCGGCGTTGAACACGTCGATGATCTGTGCCACGTGCAGCGGGTCGTGGGTGATGATCCCGTAGTCGCGGGTGAGCGTGAAGTACTTGATCATCAGGTTGTAGGTGGCGACCATTGCCGCGCTTTCGTCGACGACGATCGACTTCTCATGCGTCACATAGAATTTGGGGCTTGACCACTGGACGTCGATGCCGGCGCTCTTGAACGTCTCGTAGCTCTCGTCGTTGGCCCGATCGCCGCCAGACCGCTGCGGATTCAACATGATCCGGACGTTGACGCCAGCCTTCTTCCGATCGATCGCAGCCTCCACCAAGCTGGGCTCGGTGAAGGTGAATTGCTTTATCAGAAGCGAGCTTTGCGCGCTCATGATGAATTCGAGGACCGGGTCCACACCGTCGTCTGGCTCGACGATCACGCGCGGGGCGTTAGCAGGCATAGGTTTCGGATGCTAGCACCAGAACCCCCACGGCACTTTGCCGATGGGTGAATGTTGCGGGCGCGTCGCACTCATGGGGTTGGCGCGGGTTCGGCCGGATCTGCCAGGCCGTAGCCGAGTCCCGGTGGGACATCGATTTCGGGGCCGGGAGCAGTGCCCGGCAGCGGCTCGCCGAGTTGAGAGTAGGGGACCTGCCCGAGCAACGCGCCGTCGAGCGCACCGCCCTGATACATCTCGTGAAGTCGGCGCAGGAACGCCAGCCGTCCAGTGCCCGGTGCTTCCTCCGACGGGCCGATACCGGTGTCGGCGACGCCCTGGCCGGGCGCAGCGGGCGTGACGTTCTGTGGCACCAGATATTGATTGTTGAACGCGTGCAGGTCCGGGGTCGCGACGGCGCCCTGCGTTCCCGGCACCGACGGAACCGGGTTCTGCCCCAGGAGAAGTCCCGAGGCGTACGTGGACAGGTCGGGTAACCCCACCGGCCCGACGGACGGCGCGCCTGCCTGTGCCAACGCGCTGCCGATGGTCGCATTGGGCGGGACGAAACCCGCTGGGGGTGCCGGTGGAATCGGTGGGTCGCCCGGGCCGGGATCGGCTACCGCACATGGCGGCCCGGCAAGGGCGGCACCGATCGCGACCGCAGCCGCGAGCATCAGCTTCGGCGCCAACGTGCGATCGTCTGTGCTCATGCCGCCAACCCTCCTGACCTGGATCCTCGTCACACCGTAGTCGGCTACGGGCGCACCGATGCCGCGAACGGCGCCGAGGATGCGGTCAGCCGACCGGAGCCGGCGGGGGAGGTAGCGGCAGTGCCGGATCCGCTGGGGCCCCGGGAGGAGGCGGTGCCGCCGGATCGGGCAGGAAATCCACCGGCCCGGCCGGGATGTTGATCCCCGGCAGTGGCGCGATTCCCGGCAACGGCTGTCCGAGTTGTTCGGCGGGCATGCGACCCAACGCGCCGTGGATCATGGCGTGAGCACCCTTGATGGCGTCGACCCTAGCGAACGGGCCGGGTGGCACACCGGATTGCAGATCGTAGGGGGACGGGGTCAGATCGTCAGCACCCTGCATCGTGCGATAGTTCTGCGGCAGCAGGGACGCGTTGTCGAGGATGCCGACGTTCGGCGGGGTGGCCGCGGCGTCGACACCCCCGGGAGCGGCGACCGGTGCCGGCGCTTGGCCGAGCAGCATCTGATTGCCTGCGGGGCCGCCGAACAGGCCCGCGAATCCGTTGAGCGAATCCGAGATGGTCGTCGCAGGCGGAACGATCCCGATCGGAGCGGGTGGTGCCGGGGGCGCCCCTGGGTCGGCAGGCGGCAGGTCGTCGGCGGCGGCGGTCGCCATGGAGGTGACCGCCGCGCCGACCACGAGGGCGGCCGTGGCCGCACCCGTGACGAGCGTTCTGTAGAGGTGGTCCATTACGAGGTCAGAAGACCTTGGTGACGCCGTAGTAGGCGACGATGTCGTCGGCGTCGGTGCCCGAGCTGGTCAGCACCGCGTAGGAGCGCAGCGACGACGCGCCCACGCAGTTGTCGACCTTGATGTGGACATCCTTGAGCGTGATGCGAGCGGAGGTGCCCTTGAACGTCTTCTTGTCGACGACGACGTTGGTGACGGTGCCCGGCCGGGGCTCCACCTCGAACTGACCCTGAATCGGGAAGCTGATCGAGCCCGGCAACGAGACGCCGGTGGTGGTGAGGCTGCCGTTACCCAAGGAGGCGCCGATCGAGCCGTTGAGCTTGACCTTGTCCATTTCCACGCCGCAGCCGATCTGGTAGCCGGCCTCGAGTGTCCCGCCGGACACCGAACCGGTCGTGGTGCCGGTGAACGTTGCGCCGACCACCCAGTCGCGCGACGACAGGGATGTCGTCAAGGGTGCCACGGGCACCTGGGTCTCGTCCTTGGCAGCCACCGTCAGGGTGCGGCCGTCGGGGGTCTTGGCAATACCGGGAACTTCAGAAGCGACGACGCCGTTGTCCGGTGGTGGAGCACCAGCGTCGGCGACGGGCGGCGCCGCCGGATCGGCCGGGTCGGCCAACGCGAGCGGGGTCGCTCCCATCGGGATCAGCATGCAAACTGCAGCCGCGGTGGCAAAGCGATGCAACATATCCTGTCGGCGCCTTCCGTCTGTCACTGGGATTTTCCCTGAGAAATGATTGATGGGTGGGGTGTCCAATTGGTGAACGCAGCGCCAACAGTCAGCGCCCGATTCTCATCCACTGAACGTCCCTATTTGGTGCTATCCGGTGTTCAAATCGGCTGCCCCCCACCACGTCGGTGACGGGCAGCCGATTGTGCGAACGACGATGTGAAGTTGTTAAACGGCCTTGGTGACGCCGAGGTAGGTCACCACGTCGTCGGTGTTGTCGGTCGAGCTCGTCAGCGTCGCGTACGAGCGGATGAAGGACTGGCCCGCGCAACCGTCGATCTTGACCCGGAAGCCGGTGATCGACACGCGTGGCTTGGTGCCCTTGAACGACTTCTTGCCCACCGGAACGATGTTCACCGTGCCGGGCTTGAGGTCGATCTTGAGCTGATTGGACAGCGACAGGCCGAGGGTGATCGGCAGCAGCGATCCGTTCACCAGCGGGATGCCGACACCGGGGGTGATGCCGGCGGAGGTGATCGATTCGAGGTCGTCCTGGATGATGCCGCAGCCGATCTGGTAGCCGGCTTCGAGCGTGCCACCGGCCAGCTTGGTGCTGCCGCCACCGCTGACGTCACCGGTGAACGTTCCGTCCACCAGATACTCGCGCGACCACGGCGAATTGGTCAGGGAGGCCACGGGTTCCATGGACTCGTTCTTGCCCACTACGTTCAGCACCCAGCCGTCGGGTGTCTTGAGAACTCCGGGCGCAGCAGAGGGCATGGGCCCCGCTGGGCCGACGTTGGCGGCGGGCGCCACGTTGGGATCAGCCGGCGGGTCGGCCAGCGCCAGCGAAGCCGATCCAATCGGGGCCAGCAGGCATACTCCGGCCACTGCGGCAAAGCGTTTCAACATGTCGTGTTGGCGCCTCTCGTCGTTGATATCCACAAGTCGTTCGGAGGGAATCATTGAGTTGGCGGGTGTCGGGGCGGTAAACACCGCACCAACAACTCCCGCCCGATTACCGTCTACCGAGCGTCATTTCCCGCCGCTCACAGCCAAGCGGGGGGTTTTCGGTCTCAAGGTGGTACCAACTCGCCGCGATGCCGGTGAAGGTGACACCGGATGGATCCTTCGGTGGCGCCCGATGTTCGCTGTCCGTTCACTTTTCGGTCAGCTAATCCGTTGATCATCACTGTCGTCCTGACCTGAGGAACCCTGTCGCCACGGGTTCGGGGTTGGGCTGGTTTGGAACTTCCAGCCGGACGGTTCGGGGGAGCCCACGATCCAGGAGGAAGCGATGAGAACATCACTGTTGTGCGGTCGAGCCCTTACGGCCGCTGTGCTGGCGTCTGGATTGGCGTTGGGCGCCAGCCAGGTTGCCGCTGCTGACCCGGATAGTCAGACCGTGGCACCCGGTCCCGCGCCGGGCCCCATCCCGGCCAATGCGGCGCCAGCGGCCCCACCGCTCGACGTACCGCCACCGGACGCCGGGCCGCCACCGGACCAGGGCGCCTACGAAGCCGTACTCACAGCCTGCAAGCAGTTCGGCGTGGCATTGGACTACGCGGCCAACAATTACGAAGACTTCGCGTACAACACCGCCGGCGGCGGGAACAGCGTGAATTACCAAGACCCGAACGTTGCCAACTCGAATGTCATCGGCCGCACCGCATTGCGGGAGGCCGCCTCGACGGCTCTGGACGCGGCCAACACGCCCGGGCTGCCCGGTGACATCGCAGATCCCATGCGGTCGTGGTCGTTCAGGGCGGCAAAACTGTTGATAATCATGGGTGTTCGAGGCGGTGGCGATTCACTCAACCAGACCGCCAGCGATATGAACACCGATGCCAAGAACGCACAAATGGGATGTGCGCTCAATGGTGGACGCGCCTGATCTGATCGCGTGACCGGCTAGGCGCTACTGTCGCCGGTGACGGACCAACGACATCGGCCCCCTCCTTTCGGAGGGGGCCGATTTCGTTGCTAGGGGACGGTATTAGCCGCCAGCGCCGCCGGTGCCACCCTTGCCGGGGTTGCCGCCGATGGAGCCCGAGCCGCCCTGGCCGACACTGCCGGCGGTAGCGCCGCCCTTGCCGCCGGTGCCGCCGTTGCCGCCCTTGCCGCCGGTGAGGACGCTGCCGCCACCAGTGCCGCCGTTACCGCCCTTGCCGCCGGTGCCGGTCGTAGCGCCGTCGCCGCCGTTACCGCCGTTGTTGCCTGCGCCACCGCTGAAGCCGCCGAAGCCACCGGTTCCGCCGGTTCCGCCAGCACCGCCGGTGGCACCCTTGCCGCCCTTGCCGCCGGCGCCGCCTGCGCCACCGTTGTTACCGGCCACACCGCCGGTGCCGCCGGAACCCGCGTTCCCACCGGCGCCGGTGGTGCTGGCTCCGCCATCGCCACCGGTCGCGCCCGCGCCGCCGTTACCGGCTAGACCGCCGCCGCCGCCGCTACCGCCCTTGCCGCCGGTGCCACCGGCACCGGTTCCGCCCGCGCCGCCGACACCGCCGACACCGCCTGCGCCGCCGTTGCCGGACCCAAGACCACCGGTACCACCCGTGCCACCGGTGCCCCCGTTACCTCCGGTCGCGGTGCCTGCGCCGCCCGCGCCGCCGGCACCGCCGGCGCCGCCGGTCGCGGAGCCGTAGAAGCCGCCCTTGCCGCCGTTACCGCCCGCGCCGCCGTCGGTTCCGGCCGCACCGCCGCCATAGCCGGCTCCGCCTGCGCCGCCGGCGCCTGCGGTGCCGCTGCCCAGGACAGGCATGCTCGCGGCGTCGCCGCCGTTGCCGCCCTTGCCGCCGGCCACACCGGCGGTGGTGCTGGCACCGCCGGCACCACCGGCACCGCCGCTACCGGCGAGGGCGCCGGCGTTGCCGCCGTTGCCACCGGCACCGCCGGCGATACCCTTGCCGCCGTTACCTCCTCCGCCGCCGAAGAGCGCGCCGCCGGCGGAGCTGCCTGCGAGCAGGCCGCCGTTGCCGCCGTTGCCGCCCTTGCCGCCGTTGATGTTGGCCGACGTGGCGTCGCCGCCGTTGCCGCCGTTGCCGTACAGCCCGGCGCTGCCGCCGTTGCCGCCGTTGTAACCGTTGCCGCCGTTGCCCATCAGCAGGCCGCCGCGACCGCCATTGCACGCGCTCGTGCATTGCGCCGCGTCGGCTGCGCTGTAGCTGTAGCCGTTGCCGATGAGCAGGCCACCATTGGGATTGTCGGCGGTGCCGTTGCCGATGAACATGGAGACGAGGTCGCCCGCGGCGTTGGCCGAGGCGGCGCCCGTGACCGTCTTGAGGCTGATGGGGCCGCAGCCGGCCTCCCCGATCGTGCAGTCGACCGACGTCAGTTTGTACGTCGGTGAAGCTGTGGGGGCCGGTGCATCAGTGGTGGCGAACAGGACACCCGCGCCGACCATCGCCGCACCGGCGATGCCCGTGGTCATGAAGGCTGGAGTCACCACACGGGTCGATTTCTTGCGGTGTTTGGACAAGATCGGAATTCCCTTCGGAGAAGAAGATCAACCGGCAAATGCGCCGAGTGGTTCACTGCCATGGAAATCCAAGGAGACGCCCCTTACTCAGGGCTAGCCCCCACAAAGCGCACTGCCGAACTTCGCGCTAACGGCAGCTGAACTCAACCTGTAAAACGCGCCGTAGTGGCTATTTGCAGAGATCGGCGATCCGAGTGTTGACAGTCTCGGCGTTGTGCAGGCGGTCGGCCTGTGCCGGGTCGGTGTTGGCAACCCCGGCTAACGCATTCATCGAAATATCCTGCAAGCCGGTCGCGAAGGAGCGAATCGCGTCGGCGAGATCGGCCGGCGTGCTGGGATTCAGGTGAGCCAGTAGGTAGGTCGCGCCACCGGACATCGCCAGCCGCGCGTTGGCCGCCACGCCCTGCAACTCAGTTCCCGGGTCGGCGTGACTCTGCAACGACACGGCGGAACTCACGGTCTTGTAGGCGGCACAGGCGTCGGCCTTGGGGTCACCGCTCTGCGATGCACCGGGCGGGGTTGGGCTCGGCGGTGCCGGCCGCAGCAGGGCCCAGCCGGCCGCTCCCGCGGCGATCAGCGAGATCACCAGAGCCGCAACCGCGATCCACCGCGACGAGGATGTGGGTTGGCGGGCTTCGATCGGCTTTGCGGTCTCGTCCGGCATGGCCCTGATACTAATCACGCACTCTGGCAAGCCGGCCAAAGCGTAGTCTGGCTGCGGAAAGGCACGCTGTGGCAAGGACGATGTGCTTGGGGCGAGTGCTCGCGTGCGCTGTGGTGGCGGCCGCGGCCATCGTCGCGGCGCCCGCAGCGGTTGCGCAGAGTTGTCCACCAGGACACATCACCAACCAGTACACCGGTCAGTGCTATGTGCAGGGAAGTGCGCCCACGATCAACGGCGTTCCCTGCGTGGCGAGCAATACTGGCCTGTGCCAATCGTTTCGGCAGAATCAGCAGCCGCCGAGGAAGCCGTTCACCTCGATCGGGTGACTAGAGCCGAGCGAAAGTCTTCGTCAGCAACCGCTGCATCCAATTGGGCGTCACCTGCGACATCGTCGCGAGCACGCTGGTCTGGCGCCCCACCGGGTAGTGCACCTTGGGCAACAGGCCGCGGCGGCGATGCGTCGCCGCATAGACGGCAGCGGCCACTTCGTCGGGCCCGAGGTTGATGCCCAGCGATTTGGTGCTGCCGGTTTCCATACCGGCGGTCATGGCGGTCTTGACGAACAGTGGCCACATCGCCAGCACCCGGATGTCGTAGCGGCGCCATTCCAGTTCGAGCGCCTCGGTCAGTGCGCGCAGTGCGAACTTGGTGGCCGAATAGGTGGCGAGTTCGGGTTGGCCGTAGAGCGCCGAGGCCGAGCACATATTCACCACTTGGGCATGAGCGGTGTCGCGCAGGTAGGGGAACGCGGCATGAAGCCCCGCCAGCGCGCCATAGAAATTGATGTCGATCATCTGGCGCTGCACGGGGAGCGGGATGTCTTGGAACGCGCCATTGGCCAGTACCCCCGCGTTGTTGACGAGGATGTCGAGTTTGCCTGCCGCACCGGTGAATTCGGCAAGGCGCGCCGCCCACGCGGCGGCGTCGGTGACGTCGAGTTCGCCGGTCACGACCTCACCGCCGCCTCCGGTGATGTCGTCGCGCAGCGAGACCAACCCAGCGGGGTCGATGTCGTAGGCGCCAACGCGGTAGCCGCGCCGCGCGAAGGTCAGGGCGGTTGCCCGGCCGATACCCGCGGCGGCTCCGGTGACGAAGACGCCGGGTGAACTCATACGACTTTCAGATGCGGTGTGGCGACCGCCGGCTCTGAGGCGATGCGGTCGTTGGCCGCGGCCATCGCGGTGTCGACGCGCACGGCAGCGGTCTGGCAGGCCGCGGTGGCCTTACGACCGAGGCCGTCGAGGTCGTCGGCGGCGTTGCGCAGGTACGAGGTCAGCGTGATGCGCAACCGATCGCTGGCGCAGGCCAGACGGTTGCGGAACCGGTCGTCGACCGTGACTGTGACGTAGGGCAGTTCGAGCTTGATCATGTGCGCCTCCAGAGCCGTTCCTGTCGAATGTAGACGACTGATCAGGATGCCGAGACGCGCACAGCGGCCGGCCCGCGTACTGCGTAGTTGGTGCCGAAGTCGACGGGGGAGTCGACCTGCCAGTCCGGTAGTGCGTCGATGAGCTCTTCGAGGAAGATCTGGGCTTCCAGGCGAGCGAGGTTCATGCCGAGACAGCTGTGCAGCCCGAACGCGTAGCCGAGGTGGGACAGCTTCGGGCGGGACACGTCGAACTGGTCGGGGCGCTCCCACCGCAGGGGATCGCGGTTGGCCGCGCCCAGCAGCAGCGTGATGCGCGCGCCGTTCGGGATGGCGACGCCCGCGACCGACACGTCATCGGCGATCACGTCGCGGAATACCGAGTGGGTGATCGTCTCGTAGCGGTGGACTTCCTCGACCGCCGCTGGAATCAGGGAGCGGTCAGCCCGCACGGCGCGGCGCTGGTCGGGATGGTCGGCCAGTGTCACGACGATCTGGGCGAGCAACTTGGCCGTGGTCTCGTTGCCCGCGAAGACCAGCTGGGTGTTGCCCGCGACCACTTCCTGCTCGGTCATGTGGTCCCGCGCGTACTGGTGGCGGACCATCGTCGCGATCAGCCCCGGTTCGTCGGCCGCCGAGGCCCGCAGCCGGCCGATCTCCTCGCGCAGGTAGGCGTTGAGCTCCGCGGTCGCCCGCCGCCCCGCGGCGATCAGCTCGTCGCCGCGTTCTCCGGGATTCGTGTACCCCTCGGCCGAGGCGCCCATCGCGTCACTCCACGCCGAGAACTGGTCGACCATGCCCGACTCGATGCCCAGCATGCGGGCGATGACCTCGGTGGGGATGCCGCGGGTCAGTTCGGCGACGATCTCCACGGTGTCGCCGGAACGCAGCCGAGCCAGCACCGGCTCGAGGCGGCGGCGAATGATGTCGGTGATCATCGTGCGCAGGGCGGCCAGGTCCTTGGCTCGGAAGTCGTGCGACCAGATCGCCCGGATCCGGTCGTGGTGGGGGCCGTCGTAGAACTCCATCGTCGGGCCGCCGAAGACACCGGCCTGTTCGGCCTGGCCCTTCTCCGACCCGAACAGTTCGGTGTGGGTCATGATCATCTTGGCCGGCGCGAAATCGCTGACCATCCACCGGTTCACCCACTCGTTGAGCACGACGCCGCCACGGGCCCGGATCTCCTCGTAGCGCGCCCAGGGCAGCCGGACGAAACCCGGGTCGGCGGTGTCGAATGCGAGCCGCGGAGGGTTGGCGGCGGTCATCGGGCAGATCGTTCCAGAATTTACAAAATTGTGCAATTGTGTAACGCGTGAGCGCTGACTTCAAGGACCTCGGAGCCGAACTGTCCAACTGGGGCCGGTGGGGTCCCGACGACCAGCTCGGCACCCTGAACCTGATCGGCCCGCAGCATGTATGCGCCGCGGCCGCGGAGGTGGCCAGCGGCAAGGTCTTTCAGCTCAGCATCCCGGTGGGCAAGGACGGGCCGCAGAGCGGCATGGGAGGCCGGCTGAACCCGGTGCACCTGATGTCCATGCAGCCGCAGGACTGGGATCCGCATGGGCTGCAGGTATCCGACGACTGGATCATCATGCCGTTGCAGTCCGGCACTCAGTGGGATGGCTTGTCGCACATCGGTTATGACAACAAGCTGTACAACGGCTACGCCGCCGACGACGTCAGCACCCGCTGCGGGGCACGCCGGCTGGCGGTCGACGCGATGACTGACCGGATCGTCGGCCGTGGCGTGCTCCTCGACATCGCCAGACTGCACGGCACCGACTGGCTCGCGGCAGGGACGGCTGTCACCCCGGCGGATCTGGAGGCCGCCGAACGTGCGCAAGGCGTCACCGTGGGGGAGGCTGACTTCCTCCTGGTCCGGACCGGCTGGCGGACGCGCTTTCTGGCCGAGGGACGCGACGGCTGGATGAGCGGTGAACCCGGCCTGAACCTTGACTGCGCCCGCTGGCTGCACCAGCGCGCAGTGGCTGCGGTCGGTTCAGACAACTGGGGTATCGAGGTCATGCCCAGCGGCATCGACGGTGCGATCATGCCGGTGCACTGTGTTCTGATCCGCGATATGGGCATGCCGCTGGCCGAGATCCTCGATCTCGAGGCGCTGGCGCAGGACTGCGTCGCCGACGGACGCTGGAGCTTTCTTTTCGTCGCACCGCCCCTGCACATCAGCAATGCCGTCGGATCGCCGGTCACGCCGATCGCCATCAAATGAGTCCCGCTTTCCAGTACCAGCTGAGGACCAAGCAACCGCTGGTCTGCGTCGATGACTACCGGCGGGCGGCGTTGCGCGCACTACCCAAGATGGTGTGGGCGTATCTCGACGGCGGCGCCGAGGACGAACGTACCCTGCGGGCGAACCGGGACGCCTTCTCGAAATGGGTTTTGCGGCAACGGGTTCTGGCCGGCAACTCCGACGTCGACATATCGGCGACGCTCAACGGGGAGCGGCTGGCGCTGCCGGTTGTGCTGGCGCCCACCGGGCTGGCGGGCCTGGCGCACTGGTCGGGGGAACTTGGCGCCGCCCGCGCCGCCGAAGGCGCGGGGACCCGGCTGATCCTGAGCACCGCGTCGTCGTACTCGCTCGAAGAGGTGGCCGTCGGCACCGAAGCCGATCACTGGTTCCAGCTGTACCCGTGGGGTGACCGAGCTGTGCCGGGCTCGTCGTTCATGGATTCGATGCTCGACCGTGCCCGCGACGCCGGGTACCGGAGTCTGGTTGTCACCGTCGATGTTCCGGCGCAGGGCAATCGGATCGGGGAGCGGCGCACCGGTATGGGACATCCGCCGATCCTCACCCCGCGCCGGATTGCCGACGCGGCGATCCGGCCGCGATGGTGGTATGGCCTGCTGCGCTACCGCCGGATGACGATGCGCAGTATCACCGACGTCCGCGGCGCGGCGGGCGCCGTCGAGTCGGTGGCCATCCACAGCAGGCAGATCCGCCCTGACATCAGCTGGGGTGATGTGGGCTCGCTGCGGGATCGCTGGGACGGGCCGTTCTACCTCAAGGGCATCCTCGATCCCTGCGACGCGGTCCGCGCGGTCGACGAGGTGGGCGCCACCGGCGTGGTGGTCTCCAATCACGGTGGGCGCCAACTCAATGCGACGAACGCGTCGCTGGATGAGCTGCCGTCGATCGCCGACGCGATCGGCGACCGTGCGACCGTTCTGCTCGACGGCGGAATCCGGTGTGGCACCGATGTGGTCACCGCGCTGGCGCTCGGTGCCGATGCCGTGATGATCGGGCGCCCGTTCCTCTACGGCCTTGCCGTCGCCGGAGGTGACGGGGTCGGTGCCGTGTTGGACATCCTGGCTGCCGAGATCAGGCAGACACTGCTGCTGATGGGGGTGGCGGCCGCGCGGGATCTGAGCCGTGAACACGTCACGTTGAGTCAGAACTGAGCGCGAAGATTCCGCACGAATCTCGCTCTGAGGTCTGACTCGATCTCGGCTTCGGGGTGACTGGACGCGCCGAGTATGAACCGTAGACTGGCCCGATGGGGACTCTGGAGGTTTGCGGCGAAGGCCTGAACGTATTGTCTGGTCAGTGCACTGCTATCGCATCCCGGTTAGCCAGCCAGGTTCCTTCCCCGGCCGTTGGCCCTCCTGCACAAGCGACAGTGGCAGCAGTCGGTAGTGCCTACGCTGTCCTGGATGCGACCGCGGCCGTGTTAGCGGCCAGAGTGCACACGGCAGGCCGCAAGCTCACGACAGCAGCGAGTCGGTACGTAGGCACCGACGAGACCTCCGCTCAGCAGCTATCCGAGCTGAGTGGCGGACCAGGGCAGGTATAGATGCTGTTACCGGTGCGGTGCTGCCGACCTTGTCGCGGATTTTCGCCTGGGACACTGAGCATCTCTCACGCGCCGCCACCGACTGGAGTGCAACAGCCGTGCACTGGGAAGAGTCCTTCGACGGCGTGCACAGAGGCATGCTGGCGCCAGGCGGCACCGCATGGAGGGGTGCGGCCGCCGACGCGGCGCAAGAACGCGCCTTCGGTGATCTGATGAAGGTTCGTGGCCTGGCCGACACGTTGAGCGGAGCCGCGACAATCGCACGCCGCGGGGCTGATCAGCTCGACTATCTCAAGCGGCAGGCCGTTGAGGCCATCGAGGAGGCCCGCGAAGCCGGCTTCACCGTGGGCGAAGACCTCTCGGTCACCGATACCACCAAGCGCAGTGGCGTTCGAGTCGCAGCGATGCGGCAGATTGCGGCGACGATCACGGCTCGCGCGGCCGCACTCAGCGCGGCCGATAAGGACATTGCCGCCAGAATCAGTTCCGCGACATTGGAACTGAACAGCAGAGGGTTCTCTGAGTCACCCGAAAACGTCCAAGCATTTGATGTCCCTCTTGCGCCGCCACGAGAAGACGAGCGACGCCGCAATCAGATCGAGGCCTTCCGTAACGTATTCGGGCGCGACCCCGTCTCGACGTCGGATTGGACCACCGCCGCCGGACTGGATCCGCACACCTACGACCCGAAGTTCCGCGGCACCAACTCAGATGTCGAGGTGGTCCGCATCAAACCGGTGCCCGGCCAAGGCGTGGTCCGCTCGTCGCAGTGGATCCCCGACCGCGAAGTGCGGTCTTTTCCACCCTGGACGCACGACCTGGGCAACAATCGTGGCGCCAACGCGCATTTCGATCCTGAAGACACCAAAGTCACCACCATCATCGACTACGACAACGGAATCGTCATCATGCGCCAGAACCCGTCGGTGCTGGAAAACTCCGACGGGTCCTCCGGCGAGGTCCGCATCGGACATCCCACCGGCGCCGTCATTCAACTCCAAGACGGCTCGGTGCGAATCAAATACGACTCCGGTAATCCCTTCGCCCCGGGCTGGACACGCGATCCGACCACAATGGACGCCCACCAGGTCACTGTCAACGGGGACCTGGTGTTCACCCCAGGCGCCAACGGGGTGACCGTCAACGGCACCCGCACCGACTATCCCTCGATGGAGGTCTACCAAGACATGCCCAACGGGATGACGCACACCGTGCTTATCGACAACGCCGCCGCCGGTGGACAGCAGGGCCCCATGACCAACCTGCCTTTCCACCACGATGTAGGCAGCGGTGGAAAGGCGTTCGCGCCGTTCGACAACGGCGGCTGGAGCACCAAATACGATGTGCCCGTGCCATTGCCAGCCACTGCATTCGGCTCGCCAGACAACCTGCCCTCGGCCGTGCCGCCCCCGTCGACTGTCGGGGTGCCGTCATGAGCGATCGGCCGGTGAAACATCGACTCGACGACCAGACGTGGAAGGTGGCGACCTGGTCAACACTGATCCTGTTCCAGCTAGTGTGCGGTCTGTTCCTCGCCGCGATGCTGACCGCGACCAAACTCGGCTTCCGCGACCACACCCGCGTCGCCGAAGGCCACAAGGTGCTCGCCGCTACCGGCATCGCGGTGCTCATCGCGCTGATCGTGGCCGTGCCGTTCCTGGCCACGCGCCGACCCACTCTGCGCGGACTAGCTATCGGCACCGCCACTGCGGCGGTCATCTTCCTGATAGGAGCCCTCGGGTATGTCTTCTGGCTCTCGTGATGAGCAGGCGCACCCCATGACGCTGGAACGGCGTTACAGCGCTGCCGGTTTCGCGGCGCTCGCATTGAACATCCTCGCCCTGGAGTTCCTTACCTGGGTCGTCATGGTCACCGCGTGGTTCCTGCTGCCGATCGTCGCGCTGCCCGTCCTCGTCATCGACGCGCTGACCGGCTGGGCGCTGACCCGTCGCGGCGGTACGGCCGCCCAAGTCGGTCGCGGGATGCTGATCGGTTGCCTGGCACCGGTGCTCACCATGTTGGTTTTCATCCCGGGCTGGATCATCACCCGCAACCTCGGGAACTGATCAGCCCCGAATCCTAGGGTCGCACGCCGATCGTCTTCATATTCAGGTACTCCCGGTAGCCCTCGTCACCGTTGCGGTGACCCAGTCCGCTCTGCTTGGTGCCGCCGAACGGACTGGTGATACCGAAGAACGAATGCCCGTTGGTGGTCACGCTGCCGGTGCGCAGCCGCAGCGCGATGTTCAGCGCGCGTTCGTCGTCACCGCTGGTGACATCGCCGGACAGCCCGTAGATGGTGTTGTTGGAGATCTCGACGGCCTCGTCGTCGGTGTCGTACGGGGTCACGGTGATCACCGGCCCGAAGATCTCGGTCTGGGCGATCGTCGACGTGGGGTCGACGTCGGCGAGCAGCGTCGGCTGCACGTAATAGCCGGTGGGCAGATTCTCCGGGATGCCGCCACCGGTGATCAGCCTGGCGCCGTCGGCGATACCGGACTGGATCAGGCTCAGCGTCTTCTCGCGCTGCATCGCACTGATCTGCGGGCCCTGCAGGTTGCCGGGAGTCCACGGGTCGCCGACCGGAAAGTTCGCCATCATGGTCTTGAGGATCTCCAGGCCCTCGTCATAGCGACTGCGCGGCAACAGGACTCGGCTCGACAGGATGCAGCTCTGGCCGGACATGACGCAGGCGAACATCGCCGCCATCGGCAGGCAGGCGTTGAAATCCGCGTCGTCGCAGACGATGTGCGTGGACTTGCCGCCGAGCTCGAGCAGGGTCTTCTTGACCGTCGGCGCGGCCGCGGCCAGGATCGCCCGGCCGGTGGCGGTCGAGCCGGTGAAGGTGATCATGTCCACCCGCGGATCGGCCGACAGGGCCGCGCCGACCTCGTTGGCATTGGAGGTGACGACATTGAACACCCCGGCCGGGATGTCGGTCTTCTCGGCGATGATCCTGCCGAGCTCGGTGCCGGACCACGGGGTCAGCTGCGCGGGCTTGAGCACGACGGTGTTGCCGGCCATCAGTGCCGGGACGGTTTCGGCGATGTTGAGGTAGAAGGGAACGTTCCACGGGGTGATCGCGCCGACGACGCCGACCGGCTCGTAGTGGATCTTGCGCCGCGCCGGGCCGAGCTGGGTTTCGTGGGTGCCGGTGTCGACCAGGTAGTCGAAGTTGCGGCCGTGCTCGGCCCAGTGCCGCACCTCGGCGATCGGGCTCTCGATCTGCGACCCGCTGACCGAGACCGGACAACCGACTTCGGTGATCACGATGCGCCGCAGCCGTTCCTGCTCGGCGGTCAGCGCCTCGTGGAGTTGATTGAGGCAGTGGTAGCGGAACTCCAGATCGCGCGACCAGTCAGTCGTGTCGAATGCCCGGCGCGCCGCGGCGGTCGCCCGTTCGATGTCGGTCACGGTCCCGTCGGTGGCCTGACCGACAACCTCCTCGGACGCCGGATGGATGACGTCGAACGTCGCCCCGGAATCAGTGAGGCGAAGCTCTCCGTCGATGAGCATGCGCTGCTCGCCGGCCAGCACACCCGTGTCAGCGTCGACATTGGTCATTGCGTTTACCCCTAATGGCGTGGAAATCTGTCACTCGAAATACGAGAACTACATTCTCGCATGAGAGGAGCGGCATGACTATGGCCCCTAAGGGATATGTCATCTTGACCGAGGAAATCAAAGACCCCGAGGGGATGAAGGCGTACGGCAAGGCCGCGGGTGCCGCGATGGGCGGTGTCAAGGTGCTGGCCGTGGACGCCAAACCGCAAGTGCTCGAAGGTAACTGGCACGGCCATCAGACCGTGGTGCTGGAGTTCGAGTCGGTCGAGGCCGCGCAGGCGTGGTACGACTCGGAGGCCTACAGCGCTGCGCGCGGACTGCGGCAGGCGGCCGCGGACACCAACGCGGTGATCCTCGCCGGCTTCTGACGCCGGATCAGGACAGCGCCACCGTCAGTTCGGGTTCGGTCGCCGCGATGATGTCCGCGGCCTCGACGCCGGGCGCCAGCTCGCGCAGCACCAGGGTCCCGTCGCCGACGACGTCGATGATGCCCAGGTTGGTGATGATCCGGTCGACGACGCCGACGCCGGTCAGCGGCAGCGAGCACTGCTTCACGATCTTGGGGTTGCCGGCTCGGTCGGTGTGTTCCATCAGCACGATGACGCGCGCCGCCCCGTGCACGAGGTCCATCGCGCCGCCCATGCCTTTGACCATTTTCCCGGGGACCATCCAGTTGGCGAGGTCGCCGGTCTGAGACACCTCCATGCCGCCCAGCACCGCGGTGTCGATATGGCCGCCGCGGATCATCCCGAATGACAACGCCGAATCGAAGAAGGCCGCACCGGGATTGACGGTCACGGTCTCCTTGCCGGCATTGATGAGGTCGGCGTCGACCGCATCTTCAGTGGGGTAGGGCCCGGTTCCCAGGATGCCGTTCTCCGAGTGCAGAGTCACCCGCACACCGGCGCCCAGATAGTTCGGGATGAGGGTGGGCAACCCGATGCCGAGATTGACGTATTCGCCGTCGATCATCTCCGCGGCAGCGCGCGCCGCCATCTGGTCGCGGGTCCACCCTGCCGTCGCTGTTGCGTCAGTCATCAGTTCGCTTCCTGTGCCGCGCGGACAGTTCGTTTCTCAATGCGCTTCTGCTGCGGTCCGGTGTGCACGATGCGCGAGATGAAGACACCGGGCAGATGCACGGTCGCCGGATCGATGTCGCCCGGCTCGACGAGTTCCTCGACCTGAGCGATGGCGATGCGACCGGCCATCGCGCACAGCGGGTTGAAGTTCATCGCCGACCTGTTGAAGACCAGGTTGCCGTCGGTGTCGCCGCGGAGCGCGTGGACAAGGGCGAAGTCGGCGTTGATCGACTCTTCCAGGACATACCGCTTGTCGCCGAACACGCGGGTTTCCTTGGGTGGTGAGGCGATCGCCACCGAACCGTCCTCGGCATAGCGCCAGGGCAGCCCGCCGTCGGAGACCACGCTGCCGACGCCGGCGGGGGTGTAGAAGGCGGGTATCCCGGCTCCACCGGCGCGCAGCCGTTCGGCCAGCGTGCCCTGCGGGGTCAGTTCGACCTCGAGTTCACCGGCGAGATATTGCCGGGCGAATTCCTTGTTCTCCCCGACGTATGACGCGGTGATGCGGCGGATACGTCTGTCGGACAAGAGGATTCCCAGGCCGTAGTCGTCGACGCCGCAGTTGTTGGAGAACACCTCCAGGTCGGTCACGCTCGAGTCGAGCAGGGCTTGGATCAAACCGTCGGGAATCCCGCACAGGCCGAAGCCGCCGACGGCCAGCGTCGCGCCGCTGGTGATATCGGCAACTGCACTGGCAGCCGACTCATACACCTTCGATGTCATCGCACCTTCCCAAACCAGCGGGCGTTCACTCTGTAAACGCAACCTCGTGCCGGTACCCACTCAACAAGCAGCGCCCTGAGCAGTCAACCACTGAAGGCGATCCGTGGCGAAGGTGTTCGCAGTGCGATAGCCGATCCGCATGGTGTCCATCTGATGAACGCCTAGGATCGGGTTCCGTGACTGCTCGCCCAGACCGATCGCCCGTGGTTGCGCGAGTAGCGGCGCTGCTGGGCGCGGTCAGTGCCGCCGAACCCGAGGGCGCGTCCACCACCGAGCTGGGGAAAGTCGCCGGCCTCGCCCGTCCGACGGCCCACCGCTTACTGACCTCGTTGGCCGACGTCGGGCTGATCGATCGCGACGCCAAAACGGGGCGATGGTTGTTGGGGCCGGAGATGTATCTGTTGGGCGCCGTTGCCGCACATCGCTATGACGTCACCGACCAAGCCCGCGAAGTGGTTGCCCGGCTGGCCGCAGAGACCGGTGAGAGCGCGTTCCTGTCGGCGCGCCGGGGTGACGAGACAGTCTGCCTGCTCAGTGTGGAGGGCAGCTTTCCGCTGCGCTCCCACGTGCTGCACGAGGGCATCCGCTTCCCGCTCGGCGTGGCCTCGGCGGGGCTGGCGATCCTGAGTCACCTGCCGGCCGGTGAAGTCGACGATTACTTCTCCCGGGGCTGCCCGGTGGCGGACTGGGGGCCCGACCACAGCGAGGAATCGATCCGAGCCAGGATCGAGGCCACCCGCATCACCGGCTACGCCGTGAATCCCGCGCTGATCGTGGAGGGGAGCTGGGGCATCGGCGCGGCGGTATTCGACCAGAACGGTCGGCCGTCCTGGGCGCTGAGCCTCACCGGCGTCGAGACGCGCTTCAAGCCCGACCGCCGCCACGAACTGGGGACACTGCTTCTCGAGCAGGCGCACCTGTTGTCCGGGCGCCTGCGCTCCTAGGGCCCGGTAGCCTCACCAGCGTCTTCCGTCGAAACTGCACACGACTTGCCCAAAGCGGTATTGGCATTCTCCTAAACTGCAAGTACGGTATCCACCGATGGAACACCAATCCCAAACGTCGTCGGGAATCCCACTGGAGCCGGTGTATGGACCGGCCGACCGCAGTGGCGATCCTCCCGCGCCGGGCGCATTCCCCTTCACCCGGGGCAACTTCTCAAGCGGTTACCGCGGACGGCTCTGGACCTTCCGCCAGTATTCCGGCTTCGGCACCGCAGAGGAGTCGAACAGCCGTTACCGCTATCTCCTCGAACAGGGTGGCACCGGACTGTCGGTGGCGCTGGATCTGCCGACTCAGTGTGGCTACGACTCCGACGATCCTGAGTACGGCGAAGAGGTCGGCCGGGTCGGCGTTGCGGTGGACACCCTGGCCGATGCCGAGATCCTGTTCGACAGCATTCCGCTGGACAAGATCAGCACGAGCTTCACCATCAACGGCACCGCGGCCATCCTGCTGGCGTTCTATGTTGCGGCCGCGGAGAAGAAAGGGGTGCCGCGCGAGAAGCTGACCGGCACCATCCAGAACGACATCCTCAAGGAATACGCGTCGCGCGGCACCTGGATCTGGCCGCCGACGCCGTCGCTGCGTTTGATCGCCGACACCATCGAGTTCTGCGCGGCTGAGGTGCCGCGCTTCAACGCGATTTCGGTGGCGGGCGCGCACTTCCGTGATGCCGGTGCCAATGCCGTCCAGGAGATGGCGTTCACCCTGGCCGACGGGGTCACGTACTGCGACACAGTAGTCGAACGCGGCCGGATGACGATCGACAAGTTCGCCCCGCAGATCTCGTTCTTCTTCTACACCCACGGCGACTTCTTCGAGGAGATCGCCAAATACCGTGCCGGACGCCGTCGTTGGGCCACGATCGTGCGGGAGCGCTACGGCGCGCAGACCGATAAGGCCTCGATGTTCCGGTTCGGGTGCGTGTCCGGTGGTGCGTCGTTGTACGCCCCGCAGGCGCAGAACAACCTGGTCCGGGTGGCCTACGAGGCGCTGGCCTCGGTGCTCGGTGGTGTGCAGTCGATGTTCACCGCCGCGTGGGACGAACCCTTCGCGTTGCCCAGCGAGGAGTCCGCGACGCTGGCGCTGCGTACCCAGCAGATCCTGGCTTATGAGACCGGTGTTGCGCGGGTGGCTGATCCGCTGGGTGGCTCGTATTTCGTCGAGGCGCTCACCGATGCGACCGAAGAACGCATCATCGAGATCATGGCCGACCTCGAAGCGCATGGCGGCATGGTGCAATCCATCGAGGACGGCTATCTACAGGGTCTGATTGCCGACGAGGCGTACAAGATCCACCAGGAGGTCGAGTCGGGCGAGCGCCCGGTGGTCGGCGTCAACAAGTTCGTCGTCGACGAGCCCGCCCCGGATCTGGCCACCTACGAACTGGACGCCGACGGCCGCGACAAACAGCTCAAGCGGCTCGCGAAGGTCAAGGCCGAGCGTGATGGCGTCGCCGTGAAGGAAGCGCTTGCCGCACTGGCCCGTTCGGCGGAAGGCGACGACAACCTGATGCACAAGCTGATCGACTGCGCCAACGCCTACTGCACGGTGGGGGAGATGGTCTCCACGCTGAAGTCGGTGTGGGGCGAATTCCAGCAGCCGGTGGTCTTCTGATGAGCGCCCGCATCCTGGTCGCCAAACCCGGCCTCGACGGTCATGACCGTGGCGCCAAGATCGTGGCCCGCGCACTACGTGACGCCGGCTTCGAAGTGATCTTCACCGGCATCCGGCAGCGCATCGAGGACATCGTCTCGATCGCCCTCCAGGAAGACGTTGCCGTCGTTGGGCTTTCGATCCTCTCCGGTGCGCACCTGGCCCTGACCCAGCGCACCGTCGATGCTCTGCGCGCCGCCGACGCGGGCGATATCGCTGTCATCGTCGGTGGCACGATTCCGTTGAGCGACGTACCCAAGCTGCTGGAAGCCGGTGCGGCCGCGGTATTCCCCACCGGAACGTCACTGGACACCTTGGTCCGCGACGTCCGCGCACTGACCTCAGAACAGGTGGCCGAGTAATGCGTCTTGGTGTGATGATCGGTGCCGAGCGGGGCGACATGGCCCGCAAGGTGAAGAAGCTCATCGCCGATATCGAATGGGCCGACGCGGCGGGGCTGTCGACCGCGTGGATGCCGCAGGTGCCCGACGATTTCGACTTGCTGAGCATGGTCGCGTTGATGGCGTCGCACAGCACGCGCATCGAGCTCGGAACCGCCGTGGTCCCGCTGCAAGCGCAGCATCCCATCGCACTTGCCCGCCAAGCGCTTTCGGTGCATGCGATCTCGAACGGGCGGCTGGCACTCGGCGTTGGCCCCTCGCATCACTGGATCATTCGGGACATGCTCGGCCTGCCCTACGACAAACCGGCGGCGTACACCCGCGACTACCTGCAGGTGTTCAATGCGGCGATCTCCGGGCCCGGCCCTGTCGACGTCGAGAATGACACGTTCACCGTTCATAACCCGACTGCACTCGGAGCCGAGACGAAGATGCCGGTGCTCGTGGCGGCGCTCGGCCCGGTGATGCTGCAGATCGCCGGTGAGCATGCGGACGGCACGACGCTGTGGATGGCCGACGAAAAGGCCATCGGCGAACACATCGCCCCCAAGATCAACAAGGCCGCCGCTGGCGCCGGCAAGCCCGCACCACGGATCGTCGCCGGTATCCCCGTCACCCTCTGCGCAAACTCGGAGATCGACGCGGCCAAGGACCGGGCCAACCGCATCCTGGCCGAGGCCGAGACGTCGCCCAACTATCAGCGCTTGCTCGACCGGGGGGACGCCCGAGACGTCGGCGATCTCTGTGCCGCGGGGGATGAAGAGTCAATCCTCAAGCGGTTCCGTGCGTTCGCCGACGCCGGCGTGACCGACTTGTCGGTCCGGCTGTTGCCGATCGGCGAGAATCGCGACGAGCTGGTGGCGTCGAAATACCGCACCCGCGAGGTGATTTCACAGCTCGCCGCCGAAATTCGATGAAGGGCCCCCTGGCCTCCGGACCGCTGTCCGGCGTCCGGATCCTCGAGGTCGGCACCATGCTCGCCGGCCCGTACGCCACCATGTTGCTCGCCGACCTCGGCGCGCAGGTCATCAAGATCGAACCGCCGGGTGGCGAGATTTCTCGCCAGGTGGGGGCGAGTTACTTCGCCAGCCTCAATCGCAACAAGCGCAGTGTGTGCCTGGACCTGGCTTCGGCGGCCGGGCAACAGCGGCTGGGTGAGCTGGCCGCGGAATCCGATGCGCTGCTGGTCAATATGAAGCCCTCGGTGATCCGGCGCTTCGGCCTCACCTATGACGCCCTGCGGGTGCACAACGAGAAGATCGTGTGCGTCGCGCTGACCGGCTATGGACTCGACGGTGGCGACGATCCGGCCTTCGACTACGTCATCCAGGCGGCGACCGGGGTGGCCGCCATGACCGGCGACCCCGACGCCGCACCGACGTTGCCCGGCTACTCGTCGGCCGATAACTCCACCGGATTGACCGCAGCGCTGGGACTTCTCGCGATGATCGTCTCCGGCGAGGGCGGGCAGGTGGACGTTTCCCTGCGCGACGTGATGTTCTCGCAGCTGAACTACCGGGCCGCGGCGTACCTCAACGACGGGGTACACCCGCGCAGGCATCCGTTCGGCGCGCATTCGTTCTACGTTCCGGCCCAACTGTTTCCGACCGCGGACGGCTATCTGGCGCTGTTCGTCACCCACGACGGCTTCTGGAAGACCTTCGCCGCCGAGGCGGGTATCGAGGGCTTCCCGACGATGGCCGAGCGGGCGGCGAACCGCGACGAGGTGCTCGCGGTCGTGACGAATGCGCTGGCCGCCGACTCCGCAGTGGGATGGGAGGCGCGGCTGCGCCCGCTCGGCATTCCGGCTGCTGCGGTGCGATCGCTGCCCGACGCCCTCGATGCGACGCCGGAAGTCACCGTGACGGCAGGGGAGTACCGCCTGGTCGCCAGTCCGGTGCGGGTGGTGGGGTACCAGCCCGACTATCGGCCGCCGCCGGCGCTCGACGAATTTCAGTCGTCGTAGGTCAGGGTCACATCGGTCTGGGGCACGCCCTGGCAGGTGAGCACGAGTCCGTCGTCGACCTCGCTGTCGTCGAGCACCTCGTTGACGCGCATCGTGACCGTGCCGTCGGTGACGGTGGCGATGCAGGTGCCGCAGTTACCGGCCTCGCAGCTGTACGGCGGGGTCAGACCGGCCCGACGGGCCGTCTCGAGCAGCGTGTCACCGTTATTGACCGGCACGGTCACGGTTGTACCGTCCAATGTGATGGTGGCCGTGGCCATGCACTTCTCTCCTCGGGTTTAGAGCACTATCATTCTACCCAGATGAGAATTCAATTCTCTACTGGCGATAGTATGTTCTCGGCTTACCGACCTGTCGATGGGATTGTCACTGACCATGTGCGAGCGGACCGCGCCGTGAGCGACGTGAGAGTGCTTGCCTTCGAGGACCGCATCTACACACGATCCCAGGTTGATGCGCTGTCCGCCGGGCTGGCCGACACGTTGGCGCGTCGCGGGGTACAGCCCGGCCAGCGGGTCGCGCTGATGTCGTCGAACCGCCCCGAGTTCATCTTCGCGGTGCAGGCGATCTGGCGTCTCGGTACGTCGGCGGTGTTGATCAGTCCCAGCTGGAAGACCGCCGACGTCGGGCATGCCCTGGATGTGGCGGGGGCCGATCACGCCGTGGGTGACAACCCGGTTCTGGCCGACGTGATGCCGATGCTGAGCCTCGACGAACCGATCACCCCCGCGGACCCGACACCGTGGGAGCCGGTCGCCGATTCCGATGCCGTGCTGGTCTTCAGCTCGGGCACCACAGGAATGCCCAAGGCGGTGCGGCACACTCACGGCTCGCTGGCAGCGGGGGTGCGGCACTGGCGTCAGGCGCTGGGCCTGACGGCCGTCGACCGGATGCAGATCGTCACGCCGCCCTCGCACATCCTCGGTCTGCTCAACATCGCGACCGTGCTCGACGCGGGTGCCTGGATGCGCCTGCACCGCAGATTCGACATCGACACGATGCTGCAACACATCCAGGACGACCGCATCACCGTCGAAATGGCAGTCGCCCCAATCGCACTGGCGATCGCGTCGCATCCGAAGCTCGAGACGTTCGACCTGTCCTCGCTGCGCTACATCATGTGGTGCGCTACCCCGGTCACCGCCAGCGTGGCCGACGAGGTGACGAAACGCACCGGTGTCGGTTGGATCTCGGCCTACGGCACCAGCGAGGTGCCCGTCATCGCGTGCTGTCCCCGGGATCAGGCCCGGCTCGACACCGTTGGCCGGCCGATTCCGGCGGTGCGCGTCGTGTCAACGGACACCGGTCAGCCGGTCGAGGCGGGCGAGACCGGGGAAATCGAGGTTCGCTCGGAGTCGGCGATGGCGGGTTATCTCCCCGAGGATGCCACCGCCGATGCGTTCAGCGACGGCTGGTATCGCACCGGCGATATCGGCTACCTCGACGACGGCTGGCTGCGAATCACGGACCGGCTCAAGGAAATGATCAAGGTGCGCGGTTTCCAGGTCGCCCCCGTCGAGATCGAGTCGGTACTGCACGGGCACCCGGCCGTGCGGGACTGTGCGGTGTTCGGAGTGCCCGACGAGAAAGACGGCGAGGCGGTCATCGCAGCGGTGGCCACCGCCGAGGAGGTCAGCGCCGACGAGCTGGACGCGCTGATCGCCGGCCGGCTGGCCTCCTACAAACGCCCACGTGACATCGTGTTCGTGCCCGAAATCCCGCGCCTGCCATCGGGTAAGGCGCTGCGGCGAGTTCTCAAGGAGCAGTATGGACGTACGTCTGACGAGTGAGCAGCAGCAGCTGCGCGACGCCGCGGCCAAGCTGGCCGATGACTTCGGCCCCGGGTCGGTCGCGGACCTGGACGACGAGTCCCGGCGGACACGGCTTGCCAAGACCGTCGACGCGACCGGCTGGCGGTCGCTTCGTTCCGACGGTGCCAGCGGTGTCGAAGTCGCCTTGGTTGCCGAGGAATTCGCCCGTGGTCTGGTCGACGTGCCCTTCTTGGGCCCGGTGCTCGCGGACGACCTGTACCGGCTGCTGGGCACCGATCCGCTCCCGGCGAGCATTGCTGTCGGCGAGGCGGTCATCGACGCCGACGGTATCGGTGCGGCCCTGCGACTGGCCGGCACCACCGTGGAGTCGGTCGGCGTCGGCGACGCCCGCGACGCCGCGGATCTGACCCGGATCACCGCCGCCGTCTCGGGCACCCCCGACGTGGTGGGTGAAGTGACCGCCGAGGATGCCCAGCGCTGGTACGCCCTTGCGCTGGTGGTCACGACGGCCGACCTGGTCGGCGCCGCCCGCGGGACCCACACGCTGGCAACCGAATACGCCAAGGTTCGCGAGCAGTACGGTGCGGCCATCGGCTCGTATCAGGCCGTGGCGCACATGCTCGCTGAGGGTCTCGCGCTGATCGAAGGGTCGGTCAGTGTGTTGCGTCATGCCGCCTGGGCGGTCGATGAACTGCCCGTCGAGCAGGCCGTGGAGGCTGCCCGGGTGGCCAAGATCTACTGTGCACGAGCGGCATTCGCGGTCGCCGAGATGTCGATCCAGGTGCACGGCGGAATCGGCAACACCTGGGAGTGCCTGGCCCATATCTATCTGCGTCGGGTGCTGGCAGCCACGGAGGCATGGCCAGTCAAGTTGGAGGAGTTGACCATTGGACTTTCGTGATTCGCCGGACGAGGCCGCCTTCCGCGAGCGGCTGCGCGGCTGGCTGAAAGAACAGAAGGGCAAGTTCCCGACATCCGGTGATGCGTACTGGGCCAAAGCGGGGGAGTGGCATCAGGCCCTGTATGAGGCCGGCTTCTTCGGCACGTCGTGGCCGCAAGAGTATGGCGGGCAGGGGCTGCCGACCGTCTTCGACGTGATCGTCGACGAAGAGATCGCCAAGGCCGGCGCACCGGCCCGCCCCAGCCTGGGCTACCTCGTGGTGGGCCTGCGACATCACGGCAGCGAGGAACTGGCTCAGCGCTTCCTGCCCGGCATGATCAACGGCACCGAGCGCTGGTGCCAAGGCTTTTCGGAGCCCGGCGCCGGCTCGGACCTGGCCTCGCTGACCACGACCGCCATGCGCGATGGCGATGAGTACGTCATCAACGGCCACAAGATCTGGACCAGCTACTCCGATTGCGCCGACTGGTGCCTGGTGCTGGCCCGCACCGACAAAGATGTGCCCAAGCACAAGGGTATCTCGGCGTTCATCGTGACGATGCACCAGCCGGGAATCGTTCAGCGGCCGCTGAAGATGATCAGCGGTGTCACCAAGGAGTTCGGTCAGGTCGAGTTCGACGGCGCCCGCGTGCCTGCCGCGAATATGGTCGGCGCGCCGGGCGACGGCTGGAAGCTGGCGATGACCGTCGTCAGCCACGAGCGCGAACCGTCGACGCTGGGCTTCTCGGCGCGGTACGGAAAACTGGTGCGCCAGATGGCCTCCCGGATCGACGGCCCGGCTCCCGACGAACTGTCCTGGGCCTGGGTGCAGACCGAGATGCTGCGCCTGCATGTGCGGCGGCGGCTCTCCGAGCAGCTCGACGGCATCAAGCACGGCCCCGACGGGTCACTCGACAAGCTGCTGATGACGTGGACCGAGCAGTCGGTGGGCCATGCCGCGCTGGCCACCGTCGGCACCGACGACGAGGAGTTGTTCGGCGCCTACCTCTACAGCCGTGCCCAGAGTGTCATGGGCGGGACGTCACAGATTCAGAAGAACATTATCGCCGGCCGGATACTGGGATTGGGAGTCTAAAACATGTACGACATGCCTGACGAAATCGATGTCACGGCCGACGGCCCGCTGCGCATCATCACGCTGAACCGTCCGGACGAGCTGAACGCTGTCAACGACAACCTCCATGTCGGTCTCGCCAAGATCTGGGAGGCGCTCAACGAGGACGCCTCCGCGCGAGCGGCCGTCATCACCGGCGCGGGCCGGGCGTTCTCGGCAGGCGGCGACTTCAACTACCTCGACGAGCTGCGCAACGATGAAGCGTTGCGGCAGAAGACGATCAAGCATGGTCGTGATCTGGTGATCGGCATGGTCCGCTGCCGGATTCCGGTGATCGCGGCCGTCAACGGGCCGGCCGTCGGCCTGGGCTGTAGCCTGGCCGCGCTCTCCGATGTCGTCTATATCGCCGAGAACGCGTTCTTCGCCGACCCGCACGTGTCCATCGGCCTGGTCGCCGCCGACGGCGGCCCGCTGGTGTGGGGATCGCAGATCTCGCTGCTGCAGGCCAAGGAGTTCGCCCTGACCGGTGTGCGCATCAAGGCCCAGCGTGCCGTCGAGCTCGGGCTGGCGAATCATGTTGTCGCCGACCCGGTGTCCGAGGCGATCGCATGCGCCAAGAAGATCATCGAACTGCCCCAGCAGGCGGTCGAGGCCACCAAGCGGCTGATGAACCTCCAGCTGGAGAAGGCGGTGATGGCCTCGCTGGACTACGCCAACCTCGCCGAGTACGTGTCGTTCGGCACCGCCGACTTCAACAAGATCGTCGACGGGCTGATCGCCAAGAAGTAGAGCGCGACAGTAACGCCACGGCGAGCATTCCCCCGAATTTCCGCCGTGGCGTTACTGTCGGTGCCCCCTACTTCGGCGGGAAGCGCAATGCGCCGTCCAGCCGGATGGTTTCGCCGTTGAGGTAGTCGTTTTCGGCGATCGACAGTGCCAGCGCGCCGTACTCGACCGAGCGTCCCATCCGCTTGGGGAACGGCACCTGCGGGCCCCAGTAAGCCTCCAGCTGGTCGGCGGCCTTGCCGTACGCAGGGGTGTTGATGGTGCCCGGCGCGATCGACATCACCCGGATACCCAGCGGCGAAAGATCGCGTGCGGCAACCAGTGTCATCGCGACGACGCCGCCCTTGGCGGCCGAGTACGGCAGCTGCCCGATCTGGCCTTCGAACGCGGCGATCGATGCGGTGTTGATGATCACGCCACGGGCGCCGTTCTCGTCGGGCTCCTGACGCGCCATCGCGGCGGCAACATGGCGCATGACGTTGAACACCGCGGTCAGGTAGAACGTGATGGTCTTGGTGAACGCCTCCATCTCCATCGGGGAGCCGTCCTTGCCGACGAGCCGACCGCCACCGGCAGGGCCGCCGTGGGTGTCGACAGACACGCGCAGCGGGCCGAGTGCCTCGGCCGCGGCGATGGCGGCCAACACGTCGTCGTCGTTGGTGACGTCGGTGCGCACGTAGGGAATCCCGAGCTCGCCGGCGAGTGCCTCCCCCTTTTCATCGGACAAGTCGGCGATCACGACCTTGACGCCCGCCCCGTGCAGTTTGCGCACGGTCGCCTCGCCGAGGCCGCCCGCGCCGCCGAAGACGACGGCCGAATTCCCACTGATCTGCATAGCGTTACCCTTCTTGCAACTGACGCTCTCTACTTGAGAGAATAGTATTCTCATGTTGTCTGAAATAGGTCAACCCGAATCGGTGTCCATCTCCGCGCTAGCGTTGCCCTCTATGGACGTAGCCGAGCTGATCGCCGCGGCCCGCAGTGGGAACACCCGCGCGGTCGGGCGGCTGCTGAGCCTCGTCGAGAGCGCCCGCCGTGACGACGTGCTCGCCCTGCTCGGCCCGGCTGTGGTGCCGGTGGTCGGTGTGACGGGTCCGCCCGGTGCGGGTAAGTCGACGACGATCGCGGTGCTCGTCGCGGCGTATCGCGAACGTGGACAACGGGTCGCGGTGCTCGCGGTGGATCCGTCGTCGCCCTACAGCGGTGGGGCATTGCTGGGTGACCGGATCAGGATGGCCCAGCACATCAACGATCCCGATGTGCTGATCCGGTCGGTGGCCACCCGCGGTCATCTCGGTGGCCTTGCCGCCGCTGTACCCGCCGCCATCCGGTTGCTCGGTGCGCTGGGCTACGACGTCGTGCTGCTGGAGAGCGTGGGCGTCGGACAATCCGAGATCGAGATCGCCGCGGTCGCCGATCCCACAATCGTGATCCTCAACCCGGGCGCCGGTGACGCCGTCCAGGCCGCCAAGGCGGGCCTGCTCGAGGTCGCGGATCTGGTGGTGGTGAACAAGGCCGACCGAGAGGGCGCGGCCCAAACGGTGCGCGACCTGAAATTCGAGACCCACGTTCCGGTACTGACCCTGGTTGCCGCCAAGGCCGAAGGAGTGGGGGAGCTCATCGAGGCGATCGAGGCCCACCGCCGAGCCGACACCCCCGCGCGGCGCGCCGCACGGGCACGGGCACAGGTTTTGTCGTTGGCGCAGAGCCGGTTACACAGCCACCCGGATCTCGACGCCTTGGCCGACGCCGTCGCCGACGGCCGGTGTGATCCCTACAGCGCCGCGGAAAAGCTCATCGCGCAACGCATTGTGCCGGCGGTCGAGCCCTAGGGCCTATTTGCGGGCGAAGCCCTGAGAACAGAAGGTCCACACCTCGTCGCCGCTGATCGGCGTGTGGACGTTCTCCTCGTCCTCCACCGAGCTCGACTGTGCGATGAACATGATGGTCTGCATCGTCATCGCCGCCATCCGGCGCGGGTTGGCGTCCTCGCGCAGCTCACCGGCCGCGCCGGCCTCGATCATCAGCTCGGAGAACAGCGCGACCAGCGGTGCGTGGGCAACCTTGACCTCGGTGGGGTGCGAGATCAGCAGTTGCGGTGCGAAGTCGGTGAACAGCGGCCGACGGGCGGTGGGATCCGGGCGGGAGAGCTCGAAGAGCAATGTGACGGCGACCTTCAGGCGATCCAGCGGATCCTTCTGGGCCGACGTCGCGGCGCGGATCTGATCGGCGGCCCGGCTCAGTGCGTCCTCGAACAGTGCCAGCAGCAGCTCGTGCTTACCGTCGAACTGTAGATAGAAACTGCGCAACGACTGGCGCGACCGATCCACCACTTCCTGCACGGTGAAGTCGGTGCTGCCCTTTTCGGTGATGATGGCTTGTGCGGCATCCAAGAATCGCTGCACGCGCTGCCCAGCACGCACCTTGGCGGTCCGGATGGACCGCTCAACAGCGCGCTGTTTCCAGGCAGGCTCTTCGCTCGGGCTGTTCACTGAGGGGCCCTCGACGAGCGCGAGTCAGCGGTTCGGATGTAGCTCACGCGAGTAGAGTACTACTCTCAGCGACGAGAATTACGTTCTCAATCCAATATGGACCAAATTTTTCGTTCCGCACAGTCTAAAGGGTGACCTGCGCATTCGCCGCCATGGCGTACGTCACAGATTCACCAGCCGGGGAGCCGCCCCCCGGGCCCGCAATCCCGCCCCGGCCTTGCGGGTCAGTTCCCGCGAGCTGCCCAGCAGGCCGTCGAGCACCAGCGCGCGCTTCAGATGGTGATGGAACTCGTGTTCGGCGGTGAAGCCGATCCCGCCCAGCACCTGCTGACAGTGTTTGGCTGCCGTCAGTGCGGCCTTACCGGCGGCAGCCTTGGCCAGCAGCGCGGTCAGGTCGGGGCTATCCGCCGCGGGCGTGTTCAGCGTCGCTTCGGCACCTTCGATGGCCACCAGAGTTTCGGCCAGCCGGTGCCGGATCGCTTGAAACCCTGCGACCGGTCGTCCGAACTGCACTCGGTCCAGGGCGTGCTGGCGTGCGACCGCGAGCATCGCGCGTGCCGAGCCGACCAACCACCAGCCCGCCGCCACGCGGGCTTCGGCCACCCGGATCGGATAGCCTTCCTCTTCCCGGCGCAGCGGCAGCCCGCCGAGATTAGTGTCACTGTCCTCGGTAGCGGTGCGGTCCCACACCACCCAGGTGTTGCCCGCGTACGGAAGCGGCAACTCAACGGTGTCACCGATGGTGTTACCGGTCGCATGCAGCACCACGTCGACGAGAACTGAAGCGTGTGAGCCCGTTTCGCCGAGCAACCGAAACACCAGCGGCACCGCGACCTCCGGGATAGCGGACAGCATGTCCGCCCAGCCCAGCTCATTCAGTGCCGCGTCGAGATCCGGTCCGGACGACGACAGCATGGTCTTGCGCAGCCCGGCTTCGAGTAGTTCGAGGGATTGCGGATCCATCTCACTCCTTCCCAAGATCGAGCAGCCGGCGGGCGATGATGTTGCGCTGCACTTCCGCGGTGCCGCCGTAGATGGTCGCCGCGCGCGAGTACAGGTACTCGGTGCGCCACTCGCTGTCGTCGAGCTCGATGCTGCCGGGCAGCAGATCGAGCACGGTGTCGTAGAGCCGCTGTTCGGCACCGGCCAGCAGCACCTTGTCGATCGAGGTGTCCGGACCCAACTTCTGCCCGTCGCCCAGTCGGTGCTGCGTCGCCCTGGATCGGCAGCGCAGCGTGTGCAGCGCGAGAAAAACCTCGCCCATATCGGAGTCGATGGGCTCGCCCTGGGCCGAGACTTCACCGATGAGTGCGTCGAATCGCGAGTACAGGTAGGCGATTCGCTGCCAGAAACATGTCGAACGCTCGTAGGGCAGCAGATCCATCGCCAACCGCCAGCCGTCGCCGGGCGCGCCGAGCATCCGGCTGGCGTCGATGGCGACATTGTCGAAGTACACCTCGCAGAACTCGTCGACACCGTGCATGGTGTGCAACGGCCGGATCGTGATGCCCGGCGTGTCGAGGTCGACGAAGAACGCGGTGATCGCCTGATGGTTGGGGGTGTCCGCATCGCCGGTGCGGGTCAGCAGGATGCAGCGGTGTGAGAACTGCGCGAAGCTGGTCCACACCTTCTGGCCGTTCACGATCCACTGATCGCCCTGCTGGACCGCGCGCGTGGTCAGCGACGCCAGGTCACTACCCGAGCCCGGCTCGGAAAACCCTTGGCACCACTGCTCTTCGCCCGACAGCATCTTCGGCAGCATCTCGGCGGCCAATTCCGGTGTGGCGTAGTCGATCATCGTCGGTGCCAGCACTTCGATCATCGAGTACGGGCCGGGTTCGGCCAGCCGCCGCCCGACGATCTCTTCACCGACGATGGCCCGCAACATATCTGGGCCGCCCAGGCCGCCCGCGTGCTCGGGCCAGCCGTAGCGGCCCCAGCCGGCGTCGTACAGCGCGCGCATGACACGCGCGAACTGCCGCATGTGGCCGGCCAGCGAATGATCGTCGGGTGGTGTCAGGTCATTCTCGGCGAGCCAGGCCCGAAGTGCGGTGCGAAATGCGGCCGGGTCGTGCAGGTCGTCCGTCATCCCGCTTCTGGCCTGCCGATCGCATGCGGGCGACCGGAATCGTGCACACCGCTGCGACGGATGAAGGTCATGGCCCTGGTCTTCAGGCGCCAGCCGTCGGCGGTGCGCACGTAGTTGTCCTTGTAGTAGCCGATGCGCATGTCGTGGGCCGAGTGCTCGATGAAGCACAACGGCTGGGTGCCGGTTGCGATGTCCGCACCTTCGGTCAGGTCGACAAGCGAGGTGCCGGTCATGAATAGGCCCTTCGGGGCGGCGTCGACCAATTCCGGGAACCGCGACAGTGTGTACGTCGACCCGAACGCGCTGTAGGTGCCGTCCGGGGTGAACACCGAAATCAGGCCGTCGATATCGCCCTGGGTGATGGTGACGGCGTACTTCGCGAGCAGCTGCTGGATCTCGACCAGATCCTCAGTTCGTGATGGTGTCATTCTTGAAGACCTTACCCGCTTTCATTACAAAGTTGACCTGTTGTGTAACGCTGATGTCCTGCAGTGGATCACCGGGCACGGCGATGATATCGGCGAGCAGACCCTCGGCGATCCGGCCCCGGTCGGTGACGTCGATCAGCTCGGCGGCGACCACGGTCGCGGCCCGCAGCACCGCAGCAGGTGGCATGCCCCACTCCACCAGGGTGACCAACTCGTCGGCATTCCTGCCGTGTGGGATGGCGGGTGCGTCGGTGCCGACGGCGATCTTGACCCCGGCCTCGTACGCTGCCTTGATCGACGTCTGCGCCTTCGGGAACATCACGGCTGCCTTGTCCTGCAACGCCTTCGGCGCGTGCGAGACGTCCATTGCCTGGGCCAGGCGGCGAGTGGTCACCAGGAACCGGTCGTTGTCGACCAGCATCTGGATCGCTTCGTCGTCCATCAGGAAACCGTGCTCGATGCAATCGATCCCGCACGCCACCGCGTGCTTGACGGCCTCGGCTCCGTGAGTGTGCGCGGCCACGCGAAGCCCGCGCCGGTGCGCCTCGTCAACGATGGCGCGCAGTTCTTCATCCGAATAGTGTTGTGCGCCAGCCTCACCGGTCAGCGACATGACGCCGCCGGAGACGCACACCTTGATCAGTTGCGCGCCGTGCTTGATCTGGTACCGTACGGCCTTGCGGATCTCGTCGACGCCGTTGGCGATGCCCTCCTCGACCGTCAGCTCGAGGGCGCCGGGCATGAACGCGGCGAACATCGTCGGGTCGAGGTGGCCGCCGGTCGGGGTGATGGCATGGCCGGCCGGCACGATGCGCGGGCCTTCGATCCAGCCGGCATCGATGGCCTTGCCCAGCGCGACGTCGAGCAGGTAGCCGCCGGTCTTCACGAACAGTCCGAGGTTGCGCACTGTGGTGAAGCCGGCACGCAGGGTGCGCCGGGCATTGCCGACCGCCCGCAGCACCCGGGTCGGTGGATCGTCCTGAACCTGGGAAAGGCCGGGGTTTTCACCCCGGCCACCCATCAGGAGGTTGACCTCCATGTCCATCAGGCCGGGCAACAGGATCGAGTCGCCCAGGTCTATGACATCGGAGCTCTCCTCGACGTCCCCTCCTACCGAAACGATCCGGTCGCCGTCGACCTTCACGATGCCGGGGCGGACGATCTCGCCCGCGTCGACGTCGACGTAACCGGCAGCCTTCAGGGTCAGCACGCTCAGACCACCGGCTCCTTGATCAGTTCGATATAGGCCGCGCCGCTGTCGAGCACGCGGGGCTGCTTCCACACCTCGATCGGAAAGCTCACCTGGACGATCGATTGTCCTAGGTGTACCAGAGCCTTGGCGTCCTCCGGCATGCCTTTGAGTGGGAAGCGGGCGTCAACGTAGACCATGATGTCTTCCAGCCGCTCCAGGCCGGCGTCATACAGCTCCTGCATCTCGGCCATCGATGAGCTCAGCCGCTTCTGGTAGCGCTCTTCCTCGGTGGGCAGGCACCAGTCGCTGAAGCGCTCCAGGTCGGCGAATTCCTCTGGCAGCTTAGACATTTGCGTCTTCCTTCGTCAGCTTGGCGGCAGCCGCCCCGTTCCCGTTTCCATTGGCCAAGGATTCTTTGTACCTGTCCACGTACTTGTGCGCGGTGTGGTGCAGGTGGCGCAACAGGATTTCCTGGTCGCACAGCGGGAAGTCGAGTACGGCGCGGGTGCCGATCTGAGTCTGGGTGGCTTCCAGCGTGTTGGCGTCCTGGAACGCGTACTCCTTGAAGGTCACCGCGGCCAGTTCCTGGGAGAGCCGTTCGCGCAGGTTTTTCGGCGGCACGAAATACAGGTCGGCCTCGAAGATATGGGAGTCCACACCGGTCGGCCAGTAGTTGTAGGTCAGGTACCAGCCCGGCGCCCAGAACAGCAACGTGAAGTTCGGGAAGAACTCGAACGAGTCCTGGCCCCACGTCGAGTGCCGGCCGGGGTTGATCGCGGGTGGCAACTCGTCGGGCAGGATGCCCTTGATGTCAGGGCGATCCCAGGGCCCGAACAGGCCGCTGTGCAGAATCCGCTCGATGGGCTTGACCATCTTCAGGTCCTTGGGCGGACTCATGCCACCCCAGGACGAGATCATCGAGTGGTCGCCCTTGATGTCGTAGTGCAGCGCCTCGAAGCCGAACTTGGCGAGTTTCTCGGCTTCCTCCTTCTCCGCCTGCTTCATGTGCAGGATCGGCGCGTGATAGAACTCGACGAACGCGTCGATGAACAGCTTCCAGTTGGACCCGACCGTCGCGCGGTAGCTGTAGTGCTCGGTCATCTCGTGGAAGGGATAGCCCTTCAGGCCCTGGCCGAACTCGCCCAGATATTCCTCGAGCGGGACCGCGTCGTCGTCGAAGTTGACGAAGATGAAGCCCTCCCACACCTCACAGCGCACCGGCTTGAGCGGGTAGTCGGCCTTGTCGACGTCGAAGAACTCCTGCTCCTGCTGGATGAAGGTCAGGTCGCCCTCCAATGAGTAACGCCAGGCGTGGTACTTGCAGACGAATTGTCGGCAGCTGCCGGAAACCTCTTCGCCGGGGTAGTCGTTCCACACCAGTTTGTTGCCGCGATGGCGGCACAGGTTGTAGAAGGCACGGACCTGGTCGCCATCGTTGACGATGATGATTGACGTGCCCGGGCCGACCGACGGCAGCTCGCGGGTGACGTAGTTGCCCTTCTTGGGGATCAGCTCCACGCGGCCCATTTGCAGCCAGGTCTTTCGGAAGATGGCCTGCTGCTCCAGCTTCCAGTGCTCGGGATCGATTGAATCCTCGTAGTTAACCGGGCCGGTGCCCAGCTCGGGCCAGTTCTCGGTCCAGCTGCCGGCATCCGGCTTCTTGAAAAATGCCACGTACTTACCTTTCGTTCTCGAGCTGTACGCCAAAAGTGTTGAACGCCATGGCCAACATGCCGTAGCTGCCGACGGTGAAGACGAAATCCATGCGCTGACGATCGTTGAGGTGTTCGCCGAGCGCGGCCCAGGTTTCGTCGGTGAGATTCGATGTGTCCTCGAGCTCGTCGGTGGCTTTGACCACCAGCCTGTCGAGCTCGTCATTGGCCTCGCCGCGCCGGATCGCCTCGACGTCGGCGTCGGTCAGGCCCTCCGCCTTGGCCATCTCGACGTGGTGTTCCCACTCGTACGCGCAGGCGCGACGATGCGCGACGCGCAGCACCGCGACCTCCCGCAGCCGGGCTGGAAGCGTGGAGCGGAACAACAGGTAGACGTTGAAGGCGAGGTAGGCCTTGGTGAGGTCGGGATGCCGCACAAGGGTGGACAGCGCTGTCCCGGCACCCTCGGGGTTCTGCCGGTCACGAGGCAGCATGCCCTTCAGGGCGTACTGCACCTCGTCGTCCCACTGTTCCGCAGGTAGCGGCGTCAGACGCATCGGTAACCCCCTCTCAAGGTGGAGAATCACATTCTCATATCCGGATAACAGATTTCCATGATCTTGCCGGAAGGTCAATCCCCGCATGTGAGCAGGGCGGAAAATCCGAGGTCGGGCGGGCGTGTCAGGGGGTCAGCCTACGGCCGCCAGCCGCCGGTAAGGCGATTACCGGATGTTGATTCTCGCGGAATGAGAAGCTAGTTTTCACTAAGAGGGCCGCCACGGAAGGAACTGCCATGCGCAAAGAGGACATGATCCTGATCAGTGTCGACGACCACATCGTTGAGCCGCCCGATATGTTCAAGAACCATCTGCCGCAAAAGTACGTCGATGACGCACCCCGGCTGGTCCACAACCCGGATGGCTCGGATATGTGGCGGTTCCGCGACATCGTGATCCCCAACGTCGCGCTCAACGCGGTGGCGGGCCGGCCCAAGGAGGAGTACGGCCTGGAGCCGCAGGGTCTTGATGAGATCCGGCCCGGCTGTTACGACGTCGACGAGCGGGTCAAGGACATGAACGCCGGGGGCATCCTCGGGTCGATGTGTTTCCCGTCCTTCCCCGGCTTCGCGGGCCGGCTGTTCGCGACCGAGGATGCGGACTTCTCCCTGGCGCTGGTGCAGGCCTACAACGACTGGCACGTGGAGGAGTGGTGCGGTGCTTACCCGGCCCGGTTCATTCCGATGACGCTTCCGGTGATCTGGGATCCGGTCGCCTGTGCGGCCGAGATCCGGCGTAACGCCGCACGGGGGGTGCATTCGCTGACGTTCAGTGAGAATCCGGCGGCGATGGGTTACCCGAGTTTCCATGACTTCGACTACTGGAAGCCGATGTGGGATGCGTTGGTGGACACCGACACCGTGCTCAACGTGCACATCGGATCGTCGGGCCGGCTGGCGATCACCGCACCGGATGCGCCGATGGACGTGATGATCACGCTGCAGCCGATGAACATCGTGCAGGCCGCGGCAGATCTGTTGTGGTCGCGGCCGATCAAGGAGTATCCCGATCTGAAGATCGCCCTGAGTGAGGGTGGCACCGGCTGGATTCCGTATTTCCTGGAGCGCGCCGATCGGACCTACGAGATGCATTCGACGTGGACGGGCCAGGACTTCGGCGGCAAGCTGCCCTCCGAGGTGTTCCGGGATCACTTCCTGACCTGCTTCATCGCTGATCCGGTCGGGGTGAAGCTGCGTGAGCAGATTGGTGTCGACAACATCTGCTGGGAAGCCGACTACCCGCACAGCGACTCGATGTGGCCGGGCGCCCCCGAGCAACTCGACCAGGTACTCAAAGAGAACAACGTGCCTGACGCCGAGATCAACAAGATGACCTACGAGAATGCGATGCGCTGGTACCACTGGGACCCGTTCACGCATATCTCCAAGGAGCAGGCCACGATTGGCGCGTTGCGCAAGTCCGCCGAAGGACACGATGTGTCCATCCAGGCGCTGTCGAAGAAGGAGAAGACCGGCGCCAACTTCGCTGATTTCGCGGCGAGTGCCAAGGAGCTGAGCGGCAACACGGACTGACGAGTCCGCCCGGCGACAGGCGCCGGTGCGCTGAATGTTGATCGCACCGGCGCGCTGCGCTGTGTGCCATCTACTGAGTAGAGGAGTGTGGGTGTGTCTTCAGGTATGAGCTTCGAGCTGACCGACGATCAGGAGCTGATCCGTAAGTCGGTGCGGGAGCTGGCATCACGCTTCGATGACCAGTACTGGATGGAAAAGGACCAGGGGCACGAGTTCCCCCAAGAGTTCTATGACGCCATCGCCAAAGGCGGCTGGCTGGGGATGACGATCCCGGAGGAGTACGGCGGCCACGGGCTGGGCATCACCGAGGCCACGCTGCTGGCCGAGGAGGTCGCCCGCTCCGGTGGCGCGATGAACGCCGCCAGCGCGATCCACATGTCGATCTTCGGGATGCAGCCGGTGGTGGTGTTCGGCTCCGACGAGATGAAGGCCGCGACGCTGCCGCGCATCGTCAACGGAGACCTGCACGTCTGCTTCGGTGTTACCGAACCCGGTGCTGGGCTTGATACTTCGCGCATCACGACGTTCGCCAAGCGGGACGGCGAACATTACGTCGTCAACGGCCGCAAGGTGTGGATCTCCAAGGCGCTGGAATCCGAGAAGATCCTGCTGCTGACCCGGACCGAGACCCGCGACGACGTGGAGAAGCGCGGGGGCAAGCCCACGGAGGGCCTGTCGTTGTTCCTCACCGACATCGACCGCGACCACGTCGATATCCGGCCCATCAAGAAGATGGGGCGCAACGCCGTCAGTTCCAACGAGGTGTTCATCGACGATCTGCGGGTCCCGGTCGCCGACCGCATCGGCGAAGAGGGCAAGGGCTTCTCCTACATCCTGCACGGGCTGAACCCGGAGCGAATGCTGATCGCCGCCGAGGCGTTGGGCATCGGGCGGGTGGCCCTGGACCGGGCGGTGAAGTACGCCAACGAGCGCGTGGTGTTCGACCGGCCGATCGGGATGAACCAGGGCATCCAGTTCCCACTGGCGGATTCGTTGGCGCGGTTGGACGCGGCCGAGCTGATCCTGCGCAAGGCGACCTGGCTCTACGACAACGGAAAGCCCTGCGGCCGAGAAGCCAATATGGCCAAATACCTCTGCGCGGATGCCGGGTTCGCGGCGGCCGACCGCGCGTTGCAGACGCACGGCGGCATGGGCTACTCCGAGGAGTACAACATCTCGCGGTTCTTCCGCGAATCGCGCCTGATGAAGATCGCTCCTGTCAGCCAGGAGATGATCCTCAACTTCCTCGCCGCCAACGTTCTCGGCCTGCCCAAGAGCTACTAGTGGCCAGTGTCTGCGCCGACCGTATGGTGATCTGATGACTTCTGCGCAAGGACCGGCAGCCCCGCTGGCCGGTATCACCGTCGTGGCCCTTGAGCAGGCGGTGGCGGCGCCGATGTGCTCGCGCGTCCTGGCCGACTTCGGTGCCCGCGTGATCAAGGTCGAGAACCCGGCCGGCGGAGATTTCGCCCGACACTACGACGACGTCGTCAACGGTCCGGGTGGCCTTGCCGCGCACTTTGTTTGGGCCAACCGCAACAAGGAATCCATCGCGCTGGATCTCAAGTCGGCCGAGGGTCTCGAGATCCTGCATCGGCTGCTCGACCGCGCCGACGCGCTGGTGTCGAATCTCGCGCCGGGCTCCACCGCCAGGCTCGGCATCTCACCGGACCAGTTGCGCGACCGGCATCCCGACGTGATCGCCGTCGAGATCGACGGATACGGGGCCGGCGGGCCGCTGTCGAACAAGCGCGCCTACGACCTGCTGGCGCAGTCCGAATCCGGATCATGCGCGGTGACCGGCTATCCCGGCATGCCCGCCAAACCCGGCCCGCCGATCGCCGACATCTCCACCGGGCTCTACTCGGCACTGTCGATCATGGCAATGCTGATCTCCCGCGATAAACGGACGCGTCGAGGCTCAGCCGTTACTGTGAGCCTGTTCGACACCATGATGGACCTGATGGGCTATCCGCTGACGTACGCCCAGCACTCCGGAATCGACCAGCAGCCGTTGGGGATGAACTCACCGGCGGTCGCGCCGTACGGTTCCTTCCACACCTCGGACGATCAGACGGTGGTGCTGGGCACCACCAATGACCGGGAGTGGCAACGGCTGGCCCGCGAGATCATCGAGCGGCCCGACCTGGCCGACGATCCGCGCTTCGCCACCAACTCCGATCGCTGCGCCCATCGCGATCTCCTCAACGACGCCATCCAAACCTGGTGCGCCCAACACGATCTCGCGCACATCCAGAAGACCGCCGACACCGCGGGCATCGGCAATGCCCGCTACAATCTGCCCAGCGACGTACTGGCGCACCCCCAGCTGTCGGAGCGCGACCGCTGGCGGACAGTGCAGACCACCGCAGGGCCGATCGAGGCCATCCTGCCGCCGCCGATCATCTCCGGCTACGAACAGCCGATGGGCGCGGTCCCGGGCCTCGGTGAGCACACCGATGCGCTGCTGGCCGAATTGGGCTTGTCCGACAACGAGATCGGCCGACTGCGTGAGCAGGGCGTCGTCGCGTGAACATTCGTCCCAAGCAGAACTAAGGAGCAGTGATGCGGGAAACGGTGATCGTCGAGGCGGTCCGTACTCCGGTGGGTAAGCGAAACGGCGGGCTGTCCGGCATGCACGCCGCCGACCTGTCGGGGTTGGTGCTGAACGCGCTCGCCGAGCGCACCGGCCTCGACCCGTCGACGGTCGACGATGTGGTGTGGGGCTGCGTGTCCCAGGTCGGTGACCAGTCCAGCAATATCGGCCGGTTCTCCGTCCTGGCGGCCGGGTGGCCCGAATCGATCCCGGGGACCACGGTGAATCGCGCCTGCGGATCCAGCCAGCAGGCACTCGATTTCGCCGCACAGGCAGTCATGTCCGGTCAGCAGGACGTGGTGGTCGCCGGTGGTGTCGAGGTGATGAGCCGCGTTCCGCTCGGCTCAGCCCGCGCCACCGGTATGCCGTACGGCCCCAAGGTGCTCGAGCGCTACGACGACTTCTCGTTCAACCAAGGCATCTCGGCGGAGATGATCGCCGAGAAGTGGGGCTTGTCCCGCACCGACCTCGACGAGTTCTCCGCGCGCAGCCACGAACTCGCCGCCGCCGCACAGGATCGCGGGGCCTTCACCGACCAGATCGTCCCGGTGGCCACCGAGGGCGGTGTGGTCGACGCCGACGAGGGCATCCGCCGGGGGACCACCGTCGAGAAACTGGCCGCCCTCAAGCCGGCGTTCACCGAGGACGGCGTCATCCACGCGGGCAACTCGTCGCAGATCTCCGACGGCGCAGCCGCCCTGCTGGTCACCACCGCCGAATACGCTGCAGCACAAGGCTGGCGGCCGCTGGCCCGGTATGTCGCGGGTGCGGTCGCCGGTGCCAATCCGGTGCTGATGCTCACCGGTCCCATCCCCGCGACGCAGAAGGTGCTGGCCAAGACCGGCCTGGGCATCGACGACTTCGGGGTGTTCGAGGTCAACGAGGCGTTCGCGCCGGTGCCACTGGCCTGGGCGGCCGACCTCGGCGCCAAGGCTGACAGACTCAACCCGTTGGGCGGGGCCATCGCGTTGGGCCACCCGCTGGGTGGTTCGGGTGCGGTGCTCATGACGCGGATGCTGTACCACATGCGCGACAACGGAATTCGCTACGGACTGCAGACGATGTGCGAGGGCGGCGGCACTGCCAACGCCACCGTCGTCGAGCTGATCAACTGATGGGGACCTGATGCGCCGCGATCTGTTCACCGAAGACCACGAGGCATTTCGCGAACTCGCTCGCGACTTCATCGAGAAGGAGGTCGTGCCCGCATACCCGCAGTGGGAGAAGGCGGGCCGGATGCCGCGCGAGACATTCGCCAAGCTCGGGGAGACCGGGATCATGGGCATCACGCTGCCCGAGGAGTATGGCGGCGGCGGACAGGACGACTATCGCTACAACGTGGTGCTGCAGGAGGAAGCGGCGCGCGCACTGGTGACGTTGTCGACGGTGCGTACCCAGCTCGAGGTGATCCTGCCGTACTTCCTGCACTACGCGAATGACGAACAGCGCGAGCGCTGGTTTCCCGGGCTCGCCGCGGGAACGCTGCTGACCGCGGTCGCGATGACCGAGCCCGGCACCGGGTCGGATCTGGCCGGGGTGCGCACGACCGCGGTTCGGGACGGTGACGACTACATCGTCAACGGCGCCAAGACGTTCATCACCGGTGGCATGCAGGCGGATCTGGTGGTCGTGGTGGCGCGCACGTCCACCGATCCGGACAACCGACGCGCCGGGCTGACGCTGCTGGTCGTCGAGGATGGGATGGCGGGCTTCACCCGCGGGCGTGAGCTGGAGAAGATGGGCTGCAAGGTGCAGGACACCGCGGAGCTGTCCTTCGTCGACGTGCGGGTGCCCGCCACCAATGTGCTTGGGGAGGAGGGCCAGGCCTTCAGCTACCTGGGACACAACCTGGCGCAGGAGCGGCTCACGGTCGCGGTCGGCTCGGTGGCGCAGGCCCGCTCGGCGATCGCCGCCGCGATCGAATACACCCAGAGCCGTAATGCATTCGGCCAACCGGTCGCGTCGTTTCAGAACACCAAGTTCGAGCTCGCCGCCTGCTCGACGGAGGTGGAGGCGGCCCAGGCGATGCTCGACCGGGCAGTGGCCCTGCACGTCGAGGGCGAGCTCAGCGGTGCCGACGCCGCGCGCGTGAAGTTGTTCTGCACCGAGATGCAGCAACGGGTGATCGACCGCTGTCTGCAGCTCTTCGGCGGCTACGGCTACATGATGGAATATCCGATCGCCCGGCTCTACACGGATGCGCGGGTGGCCCGGATCTACGCCGGCACCAGCGAGGTCATGAAGGTGATCATCGCCAAATCGCTGGGGCTGTAGCCCGCGAGATCGACCTCACGGCTGCTTTCGGGCCCGATTGACAGCCCTGACGTCGATCTCGGCAAAAACCTCGCTGAGACCCTTGTCACACCGGCCCAAACCAACCTACTGTGTGTTCACTAGGTTGGTCTGGCGAAGGGAGTGCGGTGACGGCAACGCGTCCGTACGCGACCCTTCTGGCCAAGGGTGAGGACCGCAAGCAGCGGATTCTCGACGTCGCGCAGCGGCTGCTGGCCCGCAACGGCTGGCGCAACACCACCCTGGCGCAGATCGCCAGGGAGGCCGGCGTCACCGCTGCCGGACTGCTGCACCACTTCGAATCCAAGGAACAACTGCTGCACGCGGTGCTCGACGCGCGTGACGCCGACGACAGTGAGCACGCCGACTACCTGACGGGTGACCTCGTCGAGGGCATCGCGAATGCCGCCGAGCGCTTTGACCGGTCACCTCAGCTCGTCGGGACGTTCGCGGTGTTGATGGTGGAGAACATCGCACCCGACGCCCCGCTGCACGACCGCCTGGTTGACCGCTACCGGCAGGCGGTGGAGATCATTGCCGAGCGCATCCGTAGTGGCCAGGCGCATGGCCGCTATCGACCTGACGTGAACGCGGCCCGCAAAGCCGTGGAAATCCTCGCATTTGTGAACGGAATGGAGACCTCATGGCTACTCGACCCGTCGATACCGCTGACGCAAGTGTTCAGGGAATACTCCAGGTCGCTGGCGAGCCAGCTGAAGCCGGACGCCGGATCATGAGGTACCGGCTCGACATCGTCGCACCGAGCGTCGCCGAGGCGGTGCAGCATGCCGGCGGCTGGATCTTCGACCGGGTGATGGCCGGCTGGGACGTCAACGTCCTGCTCGCCCAACCCGGTGACACCCGCCCGCTGTCGATTCTGGGCGCCCAGACCGTCGACTTCGAAACCGTGCTCGCGGCCGGCGACGACCAGCCGCAGCCGCAGGCGCTCGCGGTGGCCGCCGACCTCATCGACACCGACGCCCGGGTTCGCGAGGGTGTGCTTCGGGCATTGGATTACGGCATGACCGAGGTCGCGCTGTGGGGCGAGGCGCGACCGGCCGAACTCGACCGCAACGTGGATTCGGTCGAACACCGGCTGAGCTCGGCGGCGCGGGTGTTCAAGGCGCAGGCACTGGCGGCCGCGGCGGTCAGCGATATCGCGGTGGCGCCGACCGAGACCTTCCGGAGCGGCGCGATGAGCTGTCCGCCGATCGGCGCCGACCTGGTCCCCGCTAGCTGAGGTCGACGGTCCCGGCTCGAGCGGCCTTGCGGGTGAGGTAGTCGACCTGCAGATAGATCGAGTAGAGGACCAGCGGCGGCAGCACGATGAACGGCAGGTTCTCGCCGATGAACTTGAATCCCAGGCCGAAGGCGTCCTGACCGATATCGGAGAATCCGGCGCCCACCTCCGCCAGGAAATACACGGCGGTGCTACTCATCAGGATCGCCACACCGGCGAAGGCCACCCACAGGCACCGAATCCGGGACTCCAGCGCGAGATCCGGCCGGATCAGGCGCGTCCACACCACGAACAGGTTCACCCCGGTGGTCACCCCGACGACTTCGAGTGCGAACGTCCACGGATTACCGCTGACGTAGCGGGTATCGGCCAAGCCGTACTGCCACCACAGCCACTTCCAGCCGGGATCGGTTGTCGGCGCCCACAATCCGAGCGGATGGCCGATCAGGAACACCAGCTCGTAGCCGATCTGGCTGCCCGCGGAGTACGGCAGCCAGAACAGCGTGAGCTCGGCGGCCTTGTCCAGGCGGGTTCGCTTCTCGCCCGGTGCATCCCACAGGATCACGAACGGAAGCAGGATCACCGGGATGCCGAAGATCAGGTTCCCGATCACATCGACGGTGAACGTCGGTGCGATGACGTCGGCGCTGACGCAGACCGTCAGTGCGACGAACATGAAGGCGGTGAACAGCGCGGTGCCGAGGTAGATCCGCTTGCGATGCGGCGCCCACGGCTGGGCGAAGTTGGGTTCGTGGTCGAGCAGTGTCGTCATCGCGGTAGGCCTCCCACGGCACGAGTATCAATTACTTGATATCGCGCCGAAGCTTACCGGCCGGCGCCGTCCGCAGAGCGCAATTCCTTGATAGAGATGGCCTGCCGCGGGCACTGGCGCACCGCTTCGCGGATCTGCGCCTCGTTCTCCGGGGTCACCTCGTCGGTGAGGACATGCAGGTAATCCTGGTCGTCGACCTGGAACACCTCGGGGATGATTCCCATACAGATCGCGTTGGCCTCACACAGGCCGAAGTCCACTTCGATCTTCATCGCAGCACCTTAACCGGGACGTGGGAGAAGCCCGCGACATTCTGCATCTGGACGCGCCGCAAACCGTCCCATTGCACTTCGTAGCGCGGCATGAAGTCGAGCAGCTTCTCCAGTGCAATGGCACTTTCCATGCGGGCCAGCGCAGCACCGAGGCAGCTGTGGATGCCGTAGCCGAGGCCGAGGTTCTGCGCCTCCGTCCGGTCGCGGTCGATGTCGAACGTATCGGCGTCGGTGAAGGCGGCCGAATCGCGGTTGGCCGAGGCCATCAGCAGAAACACCGGTTTGCCTGCCGGGATCTTCCCGCTGGGCACCTCGGTGTCTCGCAGCGTGAAGCGCACGTTGTACTGAACCGGGCCTTCGTAGCGCAGCAATTCTTCGACCGCGGCGGGAATCTTGTCCCGGTCGTGGAGCAGCTTCTGCCACTGTTCGGGGAATCGGGCGAAGTTGACGGCCGCGGTGCCCATCAGCTTGGTGACGGTCTCGGCACCGGCGCCACCGAGAAGCGTTGCGAAACCGCAGATCTCGATGTCGTCGAGGCGACGCAGGTTGCCGTCGTCATCGGGGATTTCGGCCGCGATCAGGCGGCTGATCATGTCGTCCTGGGGGTTTTCCCGCCGCTCCTGCACCAGGCCGTAGTAGTAGATCGCGGTGTCGACGTTGGCCTGCATGCCGGCTTCGCTGTAGCCGACCTGCCCGGGCTCGCGGCTCAGGCTGGTGTCGATCCAATGCCGAACCTGCTGACGGTATTCCTCGGGCACCCCGGCCATCCGGGTGATGACCTCGACGGGGAAGGGGCCGGAGAAATCCTGGACGACGTCGAACGCGTCCGGGTCGGCCGCAGCCAGATACTTGTCGGCGAGTTCGATGACGACTTCTTTCTGCGACTGCACCGCACGCGGGGTGAACGCCTTGTTCAGCAGGCTGCGCATATGCCGGTGCTCGGGCGGGTCCATGAAGATGATCGACTTCTGCGGAGGCTCGTCGCCCTTCACCATCGCCAGATCGCAGCCGCGGGACGACGAGAAGCTGTCGTGGTCCTTCAGCGCCGCCGAGACGTCCTCATGGCGCGAGAGCGCGTAGAAATCCTCGCCTGTGTCGTAGTACAGCGGCGCCTCGTCGCGCATCCGACGGTAGATGTCGAACGGATTGGCGAAGTACTCCTGCGAGAACGGATCGAAGACGAGTTCGGCCTGGGTCATTGCGATCTCCTCCGAGGCGAGAGCTGGGCCATGAGCGTTACGGAAGGCTGGTTGATTGTAACGCTAACAGTAGGGCATACGGGAGAGCTGAAAATGGCTGAATCACCTGATCGTCTCGGGCGAGAGTGCGGCGTCGACCACCTCGTCGAGCAGGCCGAGGTCACTGCCGAGATCGGCGACCGTCGCCCGTACGACGGCCACGTCCTTGCCGATGAATTCGCCGACGGCGTCGATGAATCCGGCCGCCGAGCCGACCCGGGCGATGGAGTCCAGAGCCCGGCTGGTGCCACTGCCGTGCGGAAGCGCACTCAGCAGAGTGGCCTCGTCGACATCGAGGCGTGCGGCCAATCGCACGGCCTCGGCCACGATCCCGATCTGCGCGGCGAACAACGTGTTGTTGATCAGCTTGACCCGCTGGCCGAAACCGAGCGGCCCGACGTGTAAGACCGGGTCCCCGTAGCTCGACAGCAGCGGCCGCACCCGTTGCGCGGCGTCGTCGTCGCCGCCGACGAAGAGCGTCACCGTCCCGGCAGCGATGTCGTGTGGTCCGCCGCTGACCGGAGCGTCGAGCACGTCGATGCCGTGCGCGCCTGCCCGCACGGCGATGGCTTCCGCGGTGCGCGGGCTGCCTGTCGTGTGAAGGATCAGCGCCGAGCCCGAACGCATCGCGCCCAGCAAGTTGTCGGTCAGGCAGATCTGTCGTACCTGCTCGTCGGTGAACACGCAGACCACCACGGCGTCGGCGTCGCGGGAAAGCTCGGCCAGACTTCCGGCCGGGGTGGCACCCAACTCCTCTGCGGCAGCGAGCTTCTCGGGCGTGCGGCCCAGGACTGTGACGTCATGGCCCGCGTCGACGAGCCGGCGCACCATGGGTGCGCCCATCCGGCCCGCGCCGACGAAGCCGACTCTCACCGCGGGTTGTCCATCAACCTCAAGGCGGCGTCGGCGGCATCGAGCACGGCACCGGGCTGGGCGCCTGCGTTCTCGGCGATGCCGGCGATCAGGCTGACGTCCTTGTGCAGCAGTCCCGCAGCGACCTGCTTGAGGATGTCGAGGCTGCCGCCGAAGCGGGCCACGCTGCCCAGCGCGAAGCTGTTGGCCGAGCCGCGGGTGATCACCTCGGACAGGTTCTCCGGTGCCACGCCCAGTGCAGCACCGAGGTCGAGTGCGGTCTTGGCGGTCGCGATGTTGGCGGTGAACAGCAGGTTGTTCAACAGTTTGGTGACCTGCCCGGCGCCGACACCACCGAGGTGAACGATGGGGTCGGCGTACGTGGCGAACACCGGGCGAACCTTCTCCACGGTCTCGGCGTCACCGCCGATCATCACCAGCAGCTTTCCTTCTTCGGCCGCCGGGCCGCCGCCGCTGACCGGCGCATCGACCACAGCCACGCCCTGGGCCGCCGCCCTCTCGGCCAGCTGCCTGCACGTGTCCGGGTGCACGGTGGCGTGCACCGCGATGATCCCGCCGGGCTTCAGCCCGGACAGCACCCCGTCGCCCACCTCGAGGACGTCGGCGTCGCCAACGACACACAGGCACACCAGGTCACTGCTTTCGGCGAGTTCGGCCGGCGTGGCCGCAATCGTCGCCGCGGTGTCGGCGAACGGCTCCACCGACGCCGCCCGCCGGGCCCACAATGTGGTCGGGTAGCCGCCCTCGACGATCCGACGTGCCATGGGCGCGCCCTGGCTGCCCAGCCCGATGAATCCGACGCGCATTTAGCCAGCCTCCTGGTTCGCATCAGCGTTGATGCATTGGTCCACGAATGAAAAGATGCTCGAATGATATTGCGCCGCAGTGATACCCAGACTCAGGTTGTGGCCCGCGCCGTGCTGATGGTGGATCTCGACGTGCGACGACTTGGTGAACACTGCGGCGATATCGGCCAGTGCCTCGGGGGTGGAGTCCCACACCTTCTCGTGCTCGGCGGCGGTGAACCGCACCGGTGCGACGACGTGGGCGGCCAGTGCCGGGAAGTCACGGCCGGCCCAGTTGGTCGACACCTCGGCCTCTTGCGGTGGCGCGCCGGCGGATCCGACGGCGTTGACGACGTCGGCGGGGTAGAGCTCCTCAGGTGCCCAGATCAGCTCGCGGATACCCGCGGGCCGATGGGTGGGAGTGGCCTGCTTGAGAATTGCTCGGGCAGCCGGGTATTGGCGCAGCCCAGTGCCGGCCAGCTCAAGACCCAGCAGGTCGCGTCCGCGTTCGGCAACGGCCATGCGCAGGGCGAGTTCGCAGCCGTTGGAATGGGCCAGGATGAACAGGCCCGCGCCGCGGTCCCGGTTGCCGAGCATCGCGTCGGCGGCTCCGTAGGCCAACTCGACCCGGCGCTCCGGCTCCCACATCGCGTCGGAGTACGGCGCCGACGCGCCGTAACCCGGCCGGTCCAGCGCCACCACGCTGAAACCGATTGCGGCAGCTGACCGCAACAGCGACAGGTCCGGATGCCCTGGGCAGTCGAAGTAGGCCGCCGAGGACGCCCCGCCGTGCAGCGCGATGATGACCGCCCGCGGATTGGGGGCCTCGGCGAACAGGCCCGACATCGGAATCCCGTCGACCGGCACCACCCGGCGGGTGGGGGTCGCAGCGCTAGTCATCGACCCGCATCAGCAGCACCCCGCTCGGCGTCAGCCCGCCGCTACTGGCCACCGCGACTTTGGCACCCTCGACCTGGCGGTCGCCGGCCTCGCCGCGCAGCTGGCTGACGGCCTCGTGGATCAGGCCCATGCCATGGGTGCGGCCGTGGGAGAGCTGGCCGCCGTGCGTGTTCAGCGGAAGCACCCCGTCCCTGGCGATGTTGGTGCCGCCGTCCAGGAAGTCCTTGGCCTCGCCGATGCCGCAGAATCCGAGCGCCTCGATCCACGACAGGCAGTTGAAGGAGAACCCGTCGTAGAGCTCGGCGACGTCGACATCGCTGGGGCGTAACGATGTTCGGGTCCACATATGCGCCGACTGGCCGAGCACCTGCGGTTCGTGAGTCAGCGTCGTCTGATCCCAGTCGGTGCGCTCGATGATCTGTGTGCCTACGGCCTCGAACAGCACCGGCGCCTTGGGCAGGTCGCGCGCGGTCTCCACCGCCGAGACGATCACCGCCACCGCGCCGTCGCAGGGGACGTCGCAGTCGTAGAGCCCGAATGGTGTGGTGATCGGTCGCGCCGACAGGTAGTCGTCCATCGTCATCGGGTCGCGGTAGATCGCGGTGGGGTTCAGCGCGGCGTTGGCCCGCTGGTTGAGCGCGATCCAGCCCAGCGTCTCGCGGGTGGTGCCGTAGCGCGCGAAGTGGCGTTGAGCGTTGAGCGCCAACGTGTGTGCGGCCGATGTGGCGCCGAACGGCATCTGCCAGCTGGTGGTGCGCAGCCCGCCGGGCGGAGCCATCTTGCCCTGCTTGAGCAACTCCTGGAACGTCGACTCCCACAGGGTGCGGAAGCACAGCACGTGCCTGGCCATACCGGTGGCGATGGCCATCATGGCCGCGATGATCGAGCCGCCGGGCCCGAAGGTGTCCATTCCGCCGTTGATCCACGTGGGACGCAGGCCTAGCGCACCCTCCAGTGCGGTCACCCCGCCTTCGCCCATGCCGGCGATATCCAGGCCCGGGTAGGTGGACAGCCCGTCGATGTCGGCGAACGTCAATCCGGCGTCGGCGACCGCGGCCTCGCATGCCTCGACGGTCAGCGCCAGCGGGTTGGCCATCAGCCGGCGTCCCAGCTGCGACGCGCCGATACCCGTTATCGCCGAACGTTCCTCGAACTTGGTGGCGGTCAGCGGTGGCCGGACATGTTTGGCGAAATCTTGCGGGGCGATCTCGTCGGCCGGCAGATCCGCGGTCTGTTTGGGTGTCACCGGACGGAACAGCGGCAGGTACACGTCGTCGTTCTGTTCGAAGACGACCTCGACGAGCTGGCCCAGTTCCAGATCCTCGGGATCGGCGTCGATGATGTTGGTGGTCAACCGGACTCGCGGGTCCTCGGCGATCGCGACCTGCGCCACCACATACGGAGCGGGTAACCCGGGAATGCTGAAACGCTGGTTGACGGTGAACGCCGAGAGCACCGCCTGGCCGCTGACCGGTCGGGCCTTGAGGTCATGGCCGCCGCAGTACCGGCACACCGGCTGCGGCGGGTGGATCAGCGAGGTGCAGCCCTGGCACTCCTGGATGCGCAGCGTGCCGTCGGCACCGGAGGTCCAGAAGAACTCGTTCTCCGCTGTGAGCTGCGGCAGGGGAGCGCGGCTCACTGGGCGTAGCCCCAGCGGGCCTCGAAGACCGGAGCCTCTTCGGTCGCCGCGGCCGGGCCCGGTCGTGCCTCGCCGTCGAATTCGTTGTCGCCGATCTCCACGATCGCGTGCACCGGACAGTCGAACAGAGCGCGCAACACATCGTCGCGATCGGCCTCCTCGACGGTGCCGTCACCGATCAGGGACGCATACCCCCAGTCGTCGAGCGAGAAGTGCTTTGGCGCGTGTTTGGCGCAGACGCCGAAACCGTCGCAGATCGTCCGGTCCAGCCGGATTCGCATTCTCCCGCTCATCGCTGGGTCACCGCCTCCACCTCGTAGGGCCGCTGGGCGCTGAACGCGGCCGATCGGCAGGGATCGCAGGCACCGGCCACGTGCTGTTCGACCATCTCGGGGAAGTGCTTGAGCAAGCTGGCCGCGACGTTGGCCGCCCCGTCCAGCGTGGCGCAGGCGCCCCGGCCACGAAGCACGACTGACCAACGCTGCAGGCGGGCCACGTCTTCGGCCGTCGCCACGCCGTCGCGCAGCGCGCCGGCGACCGCGGCCATCGCCGCCGTGCCGTTGAAGCACGACCCGCACTGCCCGGCATTTTCGCGGTCGAAGTAGGCCAGCACCGACGCGGCCACCGCCACCGGGCAATCGTCGGTCAGGAGCGCGATCGCACCGCAACCCAGGCCGCAACCCAGCTGGCGGAACGTCTCGTGGTCGAGAGTGGTGCCGAGCACGTCGCGGTTCAGCAGTCCGGCGAAGTACCCGCCCATCAGCGCGCCCTGGACGGAGTCCGGCGAAACACCGTGGAGTGCAAGCAGATCGGCGAACGGCAGGCCGTGCGGGACTTCGTAGAGCGCGGGTGGGCGGCCCGCACCGGTGATCGTCATCAGGAACGTGCCCGGCGACGCCGCCGTGCCTGCCGACCGGAAGGCCGCCCCGCCGTGGCTCTGCACATACGGCAAATTCGCCAGGGTTTCGACGTTGCTGACGAGGGTGGGATGCCCGGCGACACCGTGCTGGAACGGCCGCGGCGGTTTGTCGGTCGGTTTGGCCGGGCCGCCGTTGATGGCCCGCACTGCCGCGGTCTCCTCACCGGCCACGTAACCGGGTTCCACGGTCACGATCGAAATATCCAGGCCGCCAAACGTATCGAAGCCGACCTCGCCGAGTGCGGAGTCGATGGTGCGGGCGGCCTCCGAATCGGACACGTAGACATAGGCGCGAGTTGCACCGACCAGCCGCGCGGCCAGTCGCACGCCGTCGAGCACCAGGTGCGGGCGGTGACGCAGCAGCCAGCGGTCCTTCACCGAAGCCGGCTCGCCCTCCTCGCCGTTGGCGAGCACCACCGTTTCGTGGCCCCGGGTGTGCGCGGCGCGAACGGTCCGCAGCTTGACCGCCAGCGGGAACGCGGCGCCGCCGCGGCCCAGTACACCGGAGTTCTCCACCTCGGCGAGCAGCGATTCGACATTCTCGAGCAGCTCGTAGCCGCCGGCGGAGACGTACGCGCTGTGCGTTTCCACCGTCGCGGGCAGCCGCAACAAGCGGGGTGTGCAGCCGGGCGCGGTGGCGACGGTCAAAGCCGTGCCCGCGGGTGCGGTCGCGTTCATCGGTCACCTCTTCTGGTTCGGGCGCTCGGCATGTGGTCGCTAGGCTGAGGCGCATGAGAACGGCTGTGGTTCGTGTCGACGTCGACCCGTCCGGTGAGCTGACGCCGGCGCAGCTCGCCGACGGCGTTGCGGCGTTGCGCACGCTCGCCGAGCAGGATGGCGTGACGGTGGTCGACAACAACCTGGCGGCGATGCCGCGTGGTCGCCGGGAAGCCGAGCTGCTGATCAGCAACACCGACCCCGCCGACCCTGACGGGCTCAAGCACAGCGCGATCACCCTGTGTGCCAAGGCATTCGGCACGGCGCCGGCCACCGGTGTGGTGACCTATGTCAGCCGTGGGACCGACGAGGACGCGCACGGTGTCCTTGCCGGTTTCGGATTGCGCGGCCAGATCGACCGAACCCCCGGTGACGACGGCTACGACATCATCGTCGTGACGTTGCGCAAGGACGATATGACGCGGATCCCGGAGAGCCGGGTGCACACCGCGCTGGAGGCCTCGACCAACTGCGAGATTCACATCCGCATGGTCTGATCCGAACCGGTCGTTCATCGGCCGAGGAAGTCCAGAATGGCCGGGGCGGCCTGCACCCAGGTGTCGAACATGTTGAACCGCTTGACCTTCCCGGATGCCCGGTCCTCGCCGGCGCGCTCCCAGGCGTCCTCCGGCCACGGCGGGTCGATCAATGTGGAGCCCTTGATCAGGCAGTTCACCTCGAGCGACGTGCGCTTGGGGTGGTCCCAGTCGTTCTCGCCGCCGCGAATGATGAGGGTGGGCACCTTGATATCGCCGAAGAACTCGTCGTCGACGCCGGGGATCGCCTGGCCTGGTTTGGGAACGAACGCGTTGAGCCAGCGCAGCATGACCCGGAGGAACTCGTCGGCGTCCATGGCCAGGATCCGGTCCTTGTTGACCGCGTTCTCGGCGATGCGCTCTTTCCACTCGTCCACCTGCAGAAGGCCTTTGATGCCCAGGCCGCGAACCGCCAGGATGCTCGGCACCAGGTAGTAGGAGCCAAGCACGAAACTGCCGTACACCCCGCCGACGATGTTCCAGGTCACCAGGTTGGTGGCGATCTCGGGGTAGAGGATCGTCGTCAGGATGGAATCCCTGGCGCCGCCGGAGCCGCCGGCGATCACGCACGGACCGATACCGAGGCCGGTGATCAACCCATGCAATGTCTCGGCGCGCATGTGGGATTCGCTTTGGCCGTAGAACTGCAGGTCGGACTTTCCGCAGTTGGGCCGATCCCACAGCAGGACCCGGTAGCCGCCCTTGACCAGTTCTTCGGCCAGCGGCCGCAGGCCCTCGATGTCCTTGCTGTACCGGCCACCTGGGGTCAGGGCGATGTAATCGCCGGTTTCACCCAGGATTTCGTACACGACGTTACCGCCGTTGATCTCGAGAACCTGTTCGCCGTCGCGCAGCTGCGCAGCGGCGGCAACCGCGCTGCTCATGCCGTCACGAGAACGTCGTCGCCCACCACACGTACCGGGTAGGTCCGGATGCTCCACTCCGGCTTGACCGCCGTGGTGCCTGTTGCCAACTCAAACCCCCATTGGTGCCACGGGCAGTAGATGAATTCCATGTCGCGCACCATCACCGCGTCACCGGGGACGTTCTCGTCGACGATATTGCGGCCGCGCGGGCGTCCCGAACACAGCGGACCACCCTCGTGCGGACAGTAGTTCGCGATGGCGTAGAACGTGCCGTTCACGTTGTACACACCGACTCCGTGCCGGCCGATCGGGACCAGTTTGTGTGTGCCGGGCGGGATTTCGTCAACGGTCGCGACCACGTGCTCCCGGCCCTGCGCCAGGCGGGGCTGCTTCTTCGCTTCAGTCATGTCGTTCAGAAGACCCGCGTCTGACCCTCGAGGGCCGGCACGGTATCCGGCAGGCCGTACGTCTCGATGCCGTTGCGGAACATCACCGCTTCGCGGGCGTGCTCGGGCAGATGCTTGACCAGCCAGCGCGGATCGTCATAGGTCCAGTGCGGGTAATCCGAGGAGAACAGCAGGATCTTCTCGCATTCCATCCACTCGAAGGCCCGCAGCAGTTCGGTCTTGTCCTCGGGGTAGTCCAGCGGCTGAGTGGTCCACTTGATGTGGTCCTTGACGTACTCACTGGGCTTGCGCTTGATGTCCATCCAGGGCTTGCGGGCCTCGTAGATGGCATCCATCCGCCACATCAGCGGCAGGATCCAGCTGAAGGCGTGCTCCACGAACACAATCCGCAGGGTGGGGAAGCGGTCGAAGAGACCGTCGAAGATCATGCTCATGACTTGGTTCGCGGCGAGTAGCGAGTAGCTGACCATGAAGTCGTGGTTGTAGCTCGGGAAGCCCACCGGCGGGATCGGCAGCGTCTCGAAGAACCCGCGCGACAGATGGCAGCTCACCGGCTTGTCGATCTTGGTCGCGGCCGCCCAGATCGGGTCGTATTTCGGGTCGCCCCACGACGGCCGAGGCTCGGCCTTGATCATGACCTGGGCCATATACGGGTGCTCGGCCCACTTCTCGATCTCGCGGGCCCCGCCCTCGGGGTCTTCGATAGCGATGCAGATCGACCCGCGCCAACGCTCGTGCCAGTTGGTCTTGCTGTCCAGCCAATGCTCGGCTTGCCAGGTGTTGTGCGCGTAGGACAGTGCCGCCGTGGCTTCGGGTATCCGGCAGGGGGCGTGCGCGGGCTCGAGGATGCAGATGTCGGCGCCGGCCTCCATGACCGCCTGCCGAAGCGCCATGTCGGGGTCGCTGCAGGCGAACTCGCCGTCGTCGGGGAAGGAGTCGACGCGCATCGCGTAGGCGTGCGCATAGTCGGGGGAGTCGTAGTAGATCGTCTCGCCGACCCGGTGGTTCTTGAAGTACTTGGTGCGAATCGGCTCAGGGATGTACTCCTGCAGCACGCCACGCTTGGGTACCGGGTGGACGTCTGAGTCGACGCACCGGACCGCGACGCGTTCGGCGGGAGCGACTCGCTCTTGGCTATGGGTCAGAGTCATCGGGGGTCTCCTTAGCTCACGTCTACTGTGCGGTCACGCCGGCAGGAATGTCTATGCCGTAGAGCTGCGCGGCGTTGCGCCAGCAGACTTTTTCGCGCTGCTCGGCCGTCCATGCGGCGGGCAGGGCGTGGATGTCGGTGCTATGCCAGTGCGGATAGCTGGAGCCGAACATCACCATGTCCTCCTTGCCGGTGAAGGACAGCCACTGGTCGGCGAAATCGGCGTCACCCGGTCCGTCGAGGCTGTTGTGGATGAAGTGGACGTGCCCGGGCAGGTAGTCGCTGGGCATCTTCGGCGCCCACGGCGTCTGCTCCAGGTGCGGGCGGCCGAAGCAGTCCATCCGCCACATGAACGGTGTCATCAAGTCGCCGGCGCCGTCGGCGAAGACGAACTTGAGGTCCGGCCAGCGCTCGAACACGCCCTCGGCGATCAGGTTCATCAGGTGATAGATGTAGTTCAGCGACATGAAGCCCAGGTACTGCTCGAAGGTCCTGGTGTGTCCGGACGGGGTCGGCGGGAACGCGATGCCCTCACCGGTTTCGATGTGGGTGGCCACCGGTAGACCGGCGTCGACCGCCGCCTGCCACAAGTCCCAGAACTGCGGCTTGCCGTACAGCTCGCGGGACTGCAGCGGGATGCCGATCTGCACGACGCGGGGGTGGTCCTTGTACTTGTCGATCTCGCGTAGCGCACCGCGGATGTCGTCGGGGTTGACCCGAATGGTGCCGCGGAAGCGCTCGCCGAATTCGGGATGATCCAGCCAGCGTGAGATCAGCATCTCGTTGTGGGCGGCCAGGATCGCGGTGCCCAGGTGCCGGTCGGGCATGATGCCGCGGCCCATCGGGTGCAGGACGGCGACGTCGACGCCGCGATCGGCGAACAGGTGCTGGGCGACGATGGCCGGGTCGGAGCCGGGGTACTGGCCGTCGGGCCCGCGCGCTTCTTTGAGGTACTCGCCGCCCGGGGCGCCGTACCAGTCCATCTCGTAGTCGGGGAAGCCGCGGCTCTTGAACGGTTCCCGCATCACGCCGCGCAACTCGGGGGTCGACCCGAAGAAGATGTGCACGCTCGCGTCGATCACGGGAGTCGTCCTCCCGTCGCGGTGCTCTATCACCAAACCCACCTTCCGGGTGTCTGTCCTAGTGTAAATCCAAGTTCTTCAAGGGCAAGAATAATGTTCTCGCGATTGAAAGTAGAACGTCATTACCACTCTGCCTCACCCGGCCGTAGGCAGCAAGCAAATCAGCCGGTAGAGTGCGATACCGTCTAGGGAGAACCAGTGACGCACGAATGGAGAATTAGATTTCCATTCGGGCCGGTCCGGTCCAGGCAGGAGGCAGCGGGTGCTATTGGAATTCGACGCTGATCAGCGGTTGTGGCAGGACACCGTGCGCGACGCGGTGGCCAAGCAATGCCCCGCGTCGCTGATCCGCGGGATCGCCGAGGACGGCGTCGACCCGGGCCCGTTGTGGGACTCCTACGTCGAAGCGGGTTGGACCGAATTGGCCGAGCCCGAGAACGCCGTCGAGCTGGCGATCGTGCTCGAGGAGTTCGGCCGCGCGACGGACCCGACCCCGTTCCTGGCCACCCTCACGCAATTCGCACCGTTGGCCGGCGACCGCTATGACCCGCAACAGGCGGGCGCTGCGGTGTTCACCGGAGTCACCGCGTACCGGGATGCCGACGGGTGGGTGCTGTCCGGCACGGCCCGGTACGTCCTGGACGCCGACCGGGCGCAGAAGCTCGCCGTGGTGACCGATGGCGGGGTGTTCCTCGTCGAGGCCGCCGCCGCGACGATCACGCGCATCCCGGTGTTCGACCCGGTGCTGCACATCGCCGACGTGACCTTCCCCGGCGTGCACGTGTCCGACGACGACCGCGTCCACTCCGATCCCGAGCGGGCCCGTCATATCGCGCTGACCGGACTGGCCATCACGACGGTCGGTGCGTGCCAGCGCATTCTCGACCTGGCTTTGCAACACGTGCGCGACCGTCACCAGTTCGGCGTGCCGATCGGCTCCTTCCAGGCCGTGCAGCACAAGGCGGTCGACATGCACGTCGCGATCGAACGGGCCCGCGCCTTGGCCTACTTCGCCGCGTTGACGATCAGCGCCGACGACCCGCGCCGGCGGCTGGCGGCATCGATGGCGAAGGCCGCCGCAGGCGATTGTCAGTCGGTGGTGTTCCGCCACGGTCTACAACTCTTCGGGGCCATGGGCTTCACGTGGGAGAACGACGTCCAATTCGCGCTCAAGCGCGCCAAATCCGGAGAGCTGATGCTGGGCGGTGCCGCCGAGCACCGCGCCCTCATCGCCGAGGAGTGCAGGGAACTCTAGATGCAGCTTTCATTCGATCCCGAGGTCGAGTCGTTCCGCGACGAGTTCAGCGCGTTCCTCGACGCCAATCTGCCCACCGAGGCCGAGACCCTGGAGCGGCCACGGTCGGTGTCGCATATGCCGGCGTGGGCTCGGCGCTGGCAACGGCTGCTGTTCGACAACGGCTGGCTGTTGCCCGCCCAGCCGCCCGAGTTCGGTGGCCGCAATGCGTCGATCCTGCAGCAGTTCGTGCATCTCGAGGAGCTGTGCAACCGGCGCATCTACCACAGCTTCAACCCGCAGGGCGTCAATATCATTGCGGCGTCACTGATCTCGTTCGGATCCGATGAGCAGAAGCATCGTTGGGCGGTACCGGTCCTCAAGGGCGAGAAGACTGCGTCGCTCGGCATGAGCGAGCCGAGTGCGGGATCGGATCTGGCCTCTCTGCGGACCCGTGCGGTACGCGACGGCAACGACTTCGTGGTCAACGGCCAGAAGGTGTGGACCTCCGGTGCGCACGACGCCGACTTCCTGCTGACGTTCGTCCGTACCGATCCGGACGCGCCCAAGCACAAGGGCATCAGCGTGCTGATCATCCCGACCGACCTGCCCGGGGTGGTCTGCCGGCCGTTCGCGTCGATCTGCGGGATCGACGACAAGGATTTCAACGAGGTGTTCTTCACCGATGTGCGGGTGCCTGCCGAGAACCTGGTCGGCCCGCTCAACGGCGGTTGGGGAGTCGCCAACGGATCTTTGGGCCACGAGCGCACGATGATGTGGCTGGGATTCGCCGACCGGATCGCCAACATGATCGGCGATTTCGAGCCGCACACGCCACTGGAGAAAGACCAGTACGCCTCGATGGTCATGGACTATCAGGCATTGCGACTGATGGGTTCGTCAGGGCTGGCCAAGGCTGCGCGCGGCGAATCCGACGTCGCGTCGGTGTCGGTGGTGAAGTTGTTCGGATCCGAAGCGGAGCTGCGGGCGTCCGAATATGCGCTTGTGGCAGCAGGTTCCGACGGCCTGGTACATCCGTCCAGCACGGGAACGTATGCGCACATGAATCTGGACCACTACTTCGCCAGCTGGTTCGAGCGCCATGCCCGAAGCTTCTCGGGGACGATCGCCGGGGGAACCTCGGAGATTCAGCGCAACATCATCGCCCAGCAGGTGCTGGGTCTGCCCCGCGGAAAATAAGCTCAGGTACCCCGCGCGCGTCCGTTTCCTCCTGCCGGCACCTCACGTGGCGAAGACGTACCTGGTCGCGCCCATGTTCTGCGCCGAGGTTAATTGTGGCGTCACGGTGGGTATAAGCCCTACCCGTCTGGGTCCGCGCAGCGTTGGAAGCCACCTGGTGTCGTCGTCGTAGATTGTTTGCTGAGTGAATTCGGGGACTACTACCCGGACTCTCAGGAATCTCTAGGGTTAATGCGCGCACAGATCGCGGTCTATCGCCGCACAGTTAACTCATATTTAAACAAAAGTGGGCGTTCAGCAAAATTCGCAGCGAATAGCAGATACCTGACGAACTGGTAAATGCAATGATCGCTTGCGTGGCTGGCGACGCTGTGCGCTGGGACCATTCTGGCGCCTACCGGGGCCGCGAGGTCGAACACACTGATCACTCTGTTCCCAGACCCGACGCGGTTCAAACCGCCTTCTGCAAACTTGTGCGTCGCGGTCCCGTGCATGTCGATCGTCCCGCTGAGGCTGCGCCGGATGCGTGCCGGCGGCACGATCTCGGGCCGTCGCGGCGTGTCGCCCCTGTGAGTCTCCATGAATTTTTTTCTGAACTGGCCTGCGCTGGACGTGTGACGTGGCGAACCAGGGCCCGTTGAACTGTCGCAACACCATCCCTTGCTATTTGTCGGCTGAGCGCATCGCCTGTGCGCGTGAACATCCATCGCTGTCGAGCCGCCTGCAAACCACGTTCGCACCGCCTGTCACCGCACCTGACCACGCTTGAAGGAGCAATCCGGCGGCGCGTGGTGTCCCGCTCGACCACGCCGCTGGGCCGCGACCGGTAGCAGACGACCAATTCTTTGCTGCATATAAATATGCAAGTACGTCAAATAATTGTAGTTAATCGGCGTACAGCTAACACCGATGAATTCGTTAACCGAAACGACACAGCAACTAAGAAAATCTCAGAGCAATCGCTTGGCTACTTAGGTTCTTCTCAGGTAAGTTCACCGATGTCGGGGGCCAGAAATCTTGAAGGGATAGTCATGGACGTTGCTGTTCGGTCATATTTGACCGCGGGGGTGGCAGTTTTCGGCGCAAGCGCGATTGCGTTGGCGCCCATTCAGGTGACACCACCTCACCTGCACTTCGCCCAAGACCGGGCGGCGTCGGCCCTGGCCGATGTGTCGCTGTCCACGCTGACATTGGTGATTCAGGCCCTCAATGAGGGCTGGAACGGCGTGCGCGGCGGCCTCAACGCCCTCAACGGCGCGGCTGATGCGGCTATCACTCAGCTGGGTGACGCGCTGCAAGCCACCCTGATCTCCGGCATCGACTCGGGCAACACTGCGGTGCAGGCCATCGTCGACGGACTGCTCGACAGCGGAAGCGCCCTGGGCCACGCCATCGACAACGCGGTGGCGGCGTTCGGCGATCCGCAGGTGTTCATCAACGCGCTGGTTCAGGCATTCAGCAATGTGAACGTCAACCTCGGGCTGGCGCTGCAAGCCGTGCTCAACCTCAACATCCAAGGGGCCGCCGACCTGGCTGCCGCCATCCAGGCCGGCGGCGCCGCACTGGCTGCCGCGTTCAACGCTGCCGTGGCCGCATTCCCGAGCCCCGCGGAATTCGCCGCGGCGCTGACGAGTGCGTTGTCTGCGATCAACCCGACCCTGGGCATCCTCGCCAATGCGCTGACGACCTTCACCGGCCAGCTCAACGACACGCTCCAGGCCGGAATCGCGGCTGGGCTCACCGGTTTCCAGGCGCTGCTCAACGCGCTGAGCAATCCCGCGAGTGCGCTGTTCGCGGCGTTCCAGGCGGCGCTGGCGGCGTTCCCGAACCCGGCGGCGTTCTTCAATGCGCTGGTTCAGGCGTTCGGCAATATCGACGTCAACCTCGGGCTGGCCCTGCAGGCGGTCATCAACGCCACCATCGACGGCCCGCAGGCGTTCATCAATGCGCTGATTTCCGGTGGGGCGGCTCTGGCCGCGGCGTTCAACGCCGCGCTGGCCAACTTCCCGAGCCCGGCAGCGTTCGTGGCGGCACTCAACGGTGCGCTCGCGGCGATCAACCCCACCCTCGGCGTTCTGGCGACGGCATTCACCAACTTCACGGGTCAGCTGGCTGACACCTTGCAGGCGGGAATTGCGGCTGGGCTCACCGGTTTCCAGGCGCTGTTGAACGCGCTCGGCAATCCGGCCAGCGCGCTGTTCGCGGCGTTCCAGGCGGCGCTGGCGGCCTTCCCGAACCCGGCGGCGTTCTTCAATGCGCTGGTTCAGGCGTTCGGCAATATCGACGTCAACCTCGGGCTGGCCCTGCAGGCGGTCATCAACGCCACGATCAACGGCCCGCAGGCCTTCCTCAATGCGCTGATTTCCGGTGGGGCGGCACTGGCCGCGGCGTTCAACGCCGCACTGGCCAACTTCCCGAGCCCGCAGGCCTTCGTCGACGCGTTCACCGGCGCACTGGCAGCGCTCAACCCGGCGCTGGGCATCCTCGCCAACGCGTTCACCACCTTCACGGGTCAGCTGGCCACCACACTGCAGGCGGGAATTGCGGCCGGGCTCACCGGTTTCCAGGCGCTGCTCAATGCGCTCGGTAACCCCGCGAGCGCGCTGTTCGCGGCGTTCCAGGCAGCGCTGGCGGCCTTCCCGAACCCGGCGGCGTTCTTCAATGCGCTGGTTCAGGCCTTCGGCAATATCGACGTCAACCTCGGGCTGGCACTACAGGCCGTGATCAACGCGACCATCGACGGCCCGCAGGCGTTCCTCGACGCGCTCGTCGCGGGTGGGGCGGCATTGGCGGCGGCGTTCAACGCCGCACTGGCCAACTTCCCGAGCCCGGCGGCATTCGTGGCGGCGCTCAACGGTGCGCTCGCGGCGATCAACCCGACCCTTGGCGTGCTGGCCAATGCGCTGACCACGTTCACGGGTCAGCTGGCCACCACACTGCAGGCGGGAATTGCCGCTGGGCTCACCGGTTTCCAGGCGCTGCTCAATGCGCTCGGCAATCCGGCCAGTGCGCTGTTCGCGGCGTTCCAGGCAGCCCTGGCGGCCTTCCCGAACCCGGCGGCGTTCTTCAATGCGCTGGTTCAGGCCTTCGGCAATATCGACGTCAACCTCGGGCTGGCCCTGCAGGCGGTCATCAACGCGACGATCGACGGCCCGCAGGCGTTCCTCGACGCGCTCGTCGCGGGTGGGGCGGCATTGGCGGCGGCGTTCAACGCCGCACTGGCCAACTTCCCGAGCCCGCAGGCCTTCGTCGATGCATTCGTCGGAGCATTGGCGGCGATCAACCCGACGATCGGGGTGCTGGCCAATGCGCTGACCACGTTCACGGGTCAGCTGGCCGCCACATTGCAGGCGGGAATTGCGGCTGGGCTCACCGGTTTCCAGGCGTTGCTCGACGCGCTCGGTAACCCGGCCAGTGCGCTGTTCGCGGCGTTCCAGGCAGCCTTGGCGGCCTTCCCGAACCCGCAGGCCTTCTTCAACGCACTGGTTCAGGCGTTCAGCAATATCGACGTCAACCTCGGGCTGGCCCTGCAGGCCGTGATCAACGCGACCATCGATGGGCCGCAGGCGTTCATCAATGCGCTGATTTCCGGTGGGGCGGCACTGGCCGCGGCGTTCAACGCCGCACTGGCCAACTTCCCGAGCCCGGCCGCGTTCGTGGCGGCACTGAATGACGCACTGGGGGCGATCAACCCGACGCTGGGGATCCTCGCCAACGCGTTCACCACGTTCACCGGTCAGCTCGCTGACACGATCCAGGCGGGAATTGCGGCCGGGGTCACCGGTTTCCAGGCGCTGCTCAACGCGCTCGGCAATCCGGCCAGTGCGCTGTTCGCGGCGTTCCAGGCGGCTCTGGATGCCTTCCCGAACCCGCAGGCGTTCATCAACGCGTTGATCGACGCCATCGGCAATGTCAACGTCAACCTGGCACTTGCTCTGCAGGCTGCGCTCAACCTGAATCTCAATGGGGCGCAGGCGATCATCGATGCCCTGGCCAACGGCGGCGCGCAGTTGGCCGCGGCGTTCAACGCGGCGTTGTCCAACTTCCCGAGCCCGGCGGCGTTCGTCAATGCCGTCACCGGGGCGCTGGGCGGTGGCCTTGAGGTCGCTCAGCAGGTGTTCAACCAGGGTGCAGCCGCGCTCGAGGCTGGACTGAATGCCGGTGTGCAAGTGGGCAACCAGATCATCAGTGCGCTTGGCAGCGGGCTGGTCCAGGGCGGTGCGGCACTGAACGCCGCGATCAACGCCGCACTGCAGGCGCTCCCGACGCCGGAGGCCGTGGTCAACGCGCTTGCGACGGCGGGCGCACAGTTCGCGGCAGGGCTGAACTCCCTGGTCAATTCGATCAACGCGAGCCTGGGGATCAACATCAGCTTCAACCTCGGTGGTATCCACATCGGTGGTGGCATCAACGCCGGAGCAGGCGCTGCGGCGCTGGCCGCGGCCGGTGCAGCAGGGGCTGCGACCGTCGCGGGCATCAACAAGACGGTCACGAGCATCGCCGGCAATGCGCCAACGATCTCGCTGAAGGTCCCGGGCAGTGCCACGGCGCCGGCTGCATCGAAGCCAGCCGCCGCTGATCCGTCGACGGCTACGGCTCCGAGCACGAAGGTGTCGGCCCCGTCGCTGCCGAAGTTGTCGCTGCCGGCACCGCCCAAGCTGTCGCTGCCTGCGCCGCCGAAGGTGTCGCTGCCCGCCCCGCCGAAGGTGTCGCTGCCCGCCCCGCCGAAGGTGTCGCTGCCCGCCCCGCCGAAGGTGTCGCTGCCGTCGCTTCCCAAGCCGCCGTCGGCGAAGGGATCCTCGGATGCCAAGGCGTCCACGGACACCAAGAGCGACAGCTCGTCAAAGAAGTCCGGTGGTTCCGCCGGCAGCGCGAACAAGGGCGCTGCCTAACCTCGCAACAAACGAATCGTGGCCCCTCCGAAAGGAGGGGCCACGTTCGTTTGCGGAAGGGTTATCTAGCGCCAGTCGATGACGGCTGCTTCCTTGTGCTCGGTGATGGGGCGCGCGAGTCCCTGCTCCACACACGCCTTCTGAAGCAGTTCCAGTGTCTCGTCGAGCCCGGGGCCAAGCCGCGGTCCCGGCGTGAAATCAGCAGGCAAATGCTTCATGCCCTGGATGTTACCGATGGTCTCGTAGTGCACGGTGCCTTCTGGATCGCAGACGTAATCGGGCATCCGGTCGAGCACTGCGGTCACCATCGCCTTGAACACCGTGCGCGCCACGTTCGACCCGACGCAGCGATGCACGCCGATACCGAAGCTGAAGTGCCGGTTGCCCTTTCGGTCGAGGACGACCTCGTTGGGCTTCTCGAACACCGAGGGGTCCCGGTTGGCCATCGCCCACGACAGCCAGAGCCGCTCGCCCTCCTTGAACTGATGCCCCTCGACCTCCACGTCGCCGGAGAAGGTGCGTCCGTCACCCGGTGCGGGGGTGTAGAACCGGAGGAATTCTTCGGTCGCCGGGTCGAGAAGCTTGTCCCGCTCGCGGCTGAGCCGTTCGCGCTCAAGGGGATTCTCGCTGAGCCATTCCAGTGAGTGGGCAGTCAGCGCGGTGGTGGTGTCGAAGCCACCACCGATGATCAGCCCGAGATTGCCGAGGATCTCCAGATCGGGGGCGGGCTCACCGTCGATGCGCAGCTGCAGCAGCGCGTTCACCAGGCCGGGCCGCGGATTCTCCCTGACCTCCATCATGGTGGTGACCATGTCGAGGCCCATCTGCCGGTTCATCTCGGCGACGCGCGGAGCGTCGGGGGAGTGTTCCGGGGTGGACACCGACAGGTGCGCGGGCTCGCTGTAGACCGGCCACTTCTTCAGCTCGATCCCCATCATGGCCAGCGTGAGCACAGCGGGCACGATGTTGGCGAGGTCGTCGACGAAGTCGATGTGCCCCGACTCGATCTTCTCGTCGAGAGACGCGCGAACGATCTCGTCGACGAACGGCGCCCAGCGCTTGACCGCGGCGGGGGACAGGTACGGGTTCAGCGCCCCGCGGTAGTTGCTGTGCTCAGGTTCGTCCATCTCCAAGATGCCACCGCGAACCACCGTCGCCCGCTGGGCTTTTGGGATCGTAATGCCCTGGTAGCCATTCCGCTCACCGTTGATGTCGTGGTCGTTGGACACCACCGGGCAGCGCGCCAGCTCGAACACCTCTTTGCTGCCGGCCGCTACCCAATGGCCGTCGTAGACGTCGGTCCACGCCATCGGGCAGCGAGACTGCATCTCCTCGGTGATTTTCCCGAATTGCTCGCGATACTCCGGTGTATGCCGATCGAAGTGATAGTTCGGCTGTCTCCGCTCGGTGTCACCGGTGGCGTCATCGATGCTCAAGGCATTGTCTCCCTTGATAGTTCATGGTTGGGCGAGGATCCTCAATCATCTTCGATGAGGATCGCTTGTTCGGGACAGGAATGCGCGGCTTCGCGAACGAGCTCGATCTGGTCATCTGGGACCACCTCGGTGACAGCTGACGAACTGCCATCGATATCGCTGAGCTGGAACATATCTGGAGCGATCATGGCGCACAGCGTGTGCCCCTGGCACTTCTCCTGGTCAACTCGGACCTTCACAGTTTCCCTTCCCTGTACCGAGAATTCGTCAGATGTCAGATGTGGTAGTCGTACCACTTGAGGTAGCCGCCGGCGTCGACGCGCAACTGCATGCCGGTGACGTAGCGCGCCTCATCGGATGCCAGCCACAGCACGGCGTTGCTGATGTCCAACGGCTCGACGAAGTTGACCTTCATCGCCTGCTGGACTCCGAAGACCGGTTCAGCGTCTGCGCGGGTGGGATTCTCGAGGTCCGGGCGGAAGGATCGGTACATCGGCTCGCTCTGCAGCATGTCGGTGTTGCAGTTCGTCGGGTGCACGACGTTGGCCCGAATGCCCCGCACCGCAAGCTCAGTCGCCAGGTCGTGGACATAGTGGGACAGCAGCCGCTTGGCGACCATGTAGGACATGCCGCCGGGGTCGGCGCCCGGGTTGTCCTTCTGGTGGGCGTCCATCAGCGCCGCGGTGGAGCCGGTCGCGACGATCGAGGCGCCCTCCTCCAGATGAGGCAGCGCAACTTGGATCGCGTTGATGGTGCCGATCAGATTGGTGTTGATGACGTCGCACCAGGCCTGCAGCGGTGGCTGGCCCTTCATTCCGGCGATGCCCGCCTGCGCGACGACGACGTCGACCTTGCCGAACTCGGCGAGGCCCTGCTCGAGGGCCTGCTTGAGTTCGGCGGCCTCGCGTACGTCGGCTTGCGCGGTGACGATGCCCCGCCCGGTCTTCTTGACCAGTTCGGCGGTCTCCGCGAGATCCTCCGGCGTGGCCATCTTGTAGCCGATGGTCTCGAAGTCCTTGCACAGGTCGACAGCGATGATGTCGGCACCCTCTTCAGCCAGTCTCAGCGCATGGCTACGCCCCTGCCCGCGGGCGGCGCCGGTGATGAAGGCAACCTTGCCTTGGACTCGTCCCACAGCTGTTCCTCTCTCTAACTGCTTGATGTCGATATGTGTCGATATGTCAGGTGTTGCGGCCGCCATTGACGCCGAGGATCTGGCCGGTGATGTAGCCGGCTTCCTCGGAGATGAAGAAGGCACAGGCGGCCGCGATGTCCTCGGGCCTGCCGATGCGGCCCACCGGGGTCCGGTTGACGGCCTCTTCGACCGACCCGAGGTTGCCGCGGGCCTCGGCCTTACGCAGCATCGGGGTGTCGATGAAGCCGGGCGGGACGGCGTTGACGGTGATGCCGGCCGGGCCGTATTCGAGGGCAAGGCTTTTGGTCAGCCCGTTGACGCCGGACTTGGCCGCCACATAGGCCGACATGTACGGCGCGCCGGAGTGGGTGCTCGAGGAGGAGATGTTGACGATGCGGCCCCAGCCGGCCTCGATCATGTCGGGCAGGACGGCCTGGATCGTGTGGAAGACCCCGTGCAGGTTGATGTCGACGATCGTCTTCCAGTCGCCGAAGCTGATGTCGGTGAATCGGCGAAACGAATCGCGGCCGGCGGCATTGACCAGAATGGTGACTGGTCCCAGCGCGGCGTGGACTTCGGCGAGTGCAGCGTCGATCTGCGCGCGGTCGGTGACGTCAGCGATGTAGGAGAAGTCGACCTCGGACGGATTCAGGTCGATCGTCGCCACGTGGTAGCCGTCGGAGCGCAGCCGATCGGCGATGGCCGCGCCGATTCCCGAACCGCCACCGGTTACCAATGCCGTCTTCACAGACGATCTCCGGTGCAGCAGAAGAAGAGATGACACAGGTCACTGCGGCGTCGGCGCACCGTAGCGTCGCCGATCCAGCGGATCTCGGATGTCAAGAATCTCCCTTTCTGATATGAGAACGCTACTCTCGGTGTGATCCATTTCGCAAGACACTTCGGCGCAATGTGTCTAACTGCGGAGATGCGATGCGGAGCCGCGGACATCGGACGCGTGTCCGATGGCAAGACGTTCCTCCAACGCGGCTTGAGTTCTCATGGGCCGAATGTATGATTCGCCGGAGATGAGAACCGAGTTATCCATGCACTGGAGGAATTGCTGATGCCGGCCCAGGACGCGACGGCAATCATCGCGAGCGGCGAGCAAGCGGCGGAGGGCCAGGTGTCCGACCGGCTCATGCTGATCGACGGCCAGCTCGTCGGGGCTGCGGACACCTATCCGTCGATCAATCCGGCAAACGGTGAGATCGTCGGCTACGCACCTAACGCGGGCGTCGCCGACGCCGAACGGGCGATCGCCGCGGCCCGCAATGCCTTCGACAACACCGAGTGGTCGACCAACGTCGAACTGCGGATCCGCGGTCTGGAACAGTTGCACGCCGCCTTGCTGGAGCACAGTGACGAACTGCGTGCGCTGACGATCGCCGAGGTGGGCGCAACCCGCGCGCTGACCGAGAGCGCCCAGCTCGACGACCCCATCCGGATCGTCGGGTACTACGCGAACCTGCTGAAGACCTATTCGATGAGCGAAGACCTCGGCGAGATCGAGAGCCGCGGGCAGCGTCACCACCGCTGGGTAGAGAAGGAAGCCGCCGGAGTGGTGGCCGCCATCATCGCCTACAACTATCCCAACCAGCTGGCACTGGCCAAGCTCGGTCCGTCGCTTGCGGCCGGCTGCACCGTCGTTCTCAAGGCCGCCCCCGACACCCCGCTGACCACGCTCGCACTCGGCGAGGTCATCGCGAAGTACACCGACATCCCGGCCGGCGTCATCAACGTGATCAGCTCCACCGACGCCGCTGTCGGATCCGCGCTGACGACGAGTCCCGACGTGGACGTCGTCACGTTCACCGGGTCCACCGCGACCGGCCGCAAGATCATGGCGGCCGCCAGCGACACGATCAAGAAGGTGTTCCTCGAGCTGGGCGGCAAATCGGCCATGATCGTGCTCGACGACGCCGACTTCAACAACTGCGCCATGATGGCGGCGTTCATGATCTGCTCGCACGCCGGTCAGGGCTGCGCGATCACCACCCGACTTCTGGTGCCCCGCACGCACCACGACGAGATCGTCGAGCTGGTGAAGAACTTCATGGGCATGGTCCGCTACGGCGACCCGGCCGACCCGGCCACCTATATGGGACCGCTGATCAACGACACCCAGCGCGACAAGGTGGATGGCATGGTCCAGCGTGCAGTTGCCGCCGGCGGGACCGTGGTCACCGGTGGCAAGAAAGTCGACGGGCCCGGCTTCTTCTACGAGCCGACCCTGATCACCAACGTCGACCCCGACAGTGAGCTCGCCCAGGAGGAGATCTTCGGGCCGGTGCTGGCCGTCCTCGCCTATGAGGACGACGACGACGCGGTCCGGATCGCCAACAACTCCATCTACGGACTCTCCGGCGGGGTGTTCGGCGGCCACGACCGCGCGCTGGCGATCGCCCGCCGGATTCGTACCGGGACGATGGGGATCAACGGCGGCAACTACTTCGGTCCGGACAGTCCGTTCGGCGGCTACAAGCAGTCGGGCGTTGGCCGGGAAATGGGTGTGGCCGGCCTGGAGGAATTCCTCGAGCGCAAGACTCTCGCGGCGGTCGTGTCGTGAGGCCGCTGGACGGGGTTCGCGTCCTCGAGGTCGCGATGTACGGCTTCGTGCCCTCGTGCGGCGCGGTGCTCGGTGAGTGGGGCGCGGACGTCATCAAGGTCGAGCATGCGGTGACCGGTGATCCACAGCGTGGGTTGCGCCAGACCGGCCCGCTGCGCGTCGAAGGCGATCCCAACCCGAACATCGAGCACGCCAACCGGGGTAAGCGCAGCATCGGACTGGACATGTCGGTGCCCGAAGGTCGAGAGGTACTGCTGGATCTCGCGCGTCGCGCTGATGTGTTCCTGACCAGTTTTCTGCCGGGACACCGGCACAAGTTCGGGATCGACGTCGATGACATCCGAGCCGTCAACCCGAAGATCATCTACGCGCGTGGCAGTGCGCTCGGTCCGCGCGGCGAGGAGTCGGTGAAGGGCGGTTATGACATGACCGCCTTCTGGTGCCGTGCCGGCACCGCTGCGACCATCACGCCGCCCGGCATCGAGGGCATGATCGCCCCGCCGGGACCGGCCTATGGCGACACGATCTCGGGCACCAATCTTGCGGGCGGCATCGCGGCCGCACTGTTCCAGCGTGAGCGCACGGGCGAACCGTCGGTGGTCGATGTGTCCCTGCTTGGTAGCGGACTGTGGTCGATGGGCCACACTGTGGCGCTGACCCAGCACCTTCAACAACTGATGGTGCAACCGCCCCCGGGTGTGCACGGTTCGCCGATCAACCCACTGGTCGGGCTCTACGCGACGGCCGACAACCGCTACATCTCCTTTGTGATGATGCAGCCAGGAAAGTTCTGGGCCGACGTGTGCAAGCACATGGAGCTCGGCGAACTGGCCGATGACCCTCGGTTCGCCACCGCGGAATCGATCGCGGAAAACACCGCGGCCGCCGTGGACATCCTGCGCGAGGCCATGGCCAAGCGGCCGCTGCTGGAGTGGAGCGAACGGTTCACGACGCTGGCCGGGCCGTGGGCACCGGTGCAGGACACCCTGCAGGCGGCCCAAGACCCGCAGATCCGCGCCAACGAATACATCGTGCAGGCAGGCGAATTGGAGCTCGTCGCCAACCCGGTGCAGTTCGACGTCGCCGCACCGCAGACCGGGCCGGCGCCGGGATTCGCCGAACAAACTGACGAGATCCTCGAAGAACTCGGCCTGGACTGGGACCGCATCATCGAACTCAAGACCGCCGGCGCGGTCACCTAGGTAGCGCCGGAGAAACTCATGCCGCACATCATCGCCATTGGCACATACCTACCTTCGTGGGGGTGTGATGCACATCGCATTGTCGGCGATGACGAGGACGCAATCACACTCGCTGTTGAAGCGGGCCGGGCGGCGTTGTCCGAAGGCGGCGCCGTCGAACGGGTCGTGCTGGTCAGCAGGGACCTGCCGCTGCTGGAAAGCAGCAACGCCGCGGTGCTCTTGGCCGGGCTCGGCCTGGATCCCGAGCTCGAGGTCGACGAGCGGCTCGGGGGAGCCCCGGCCACGCTGGACGCGGTCAGTTCGGCCCGGTCTCGCACGCTGGTCATCGGCACCGATCTGGATCCCGCTGGCGCGGCGGCGATCCTGACAGCCGAGAGCGGACTGCAGGTGCGCACCGCCGCACGGGTGGCACGCAGCCTTCCGGTCCGCACCCGCAATGCCAGCGGCGTCCTGCACGACTACGGCGACCCGCGCCTGCTTCATGAACGCGGCCTGGTTGCCTCGCTGGCGGCGGCCTGGCTGGACACCCCGGTCGCTCTGGCCGGGGTCGACCACGACCGCGTCGCCGAACTGTGCGGCGGCGACCCGCCGATGCTGCCGACCTCGGGGGCCAGTGCCGGGCTGTTCGCCTTGGCGGCGCTCGCCGAGTCGCGCACCAACGGTCCGTTGGTGGCCGTCGAACAGGCCAGCCTGTCCGGGGTGACCGTGGTCGGTGGCGATGCCGTCGTCTATCGGCGCGAGCCGGTGGCGCGTCCGCGTCCGCAGACCAAGATCACCGCGGGCCCCGAGATCCCGATCTCGCTGGCTGCCTACGAACGGGCCTTCGAAGCCAAAGTGCGGTGGGAGGCCGGCAGACACAGTGGCAGCGACGAATTGGACTTTCCGCCCCGCTACCGCCTCGACGAAGACGGCACGCTGACCACCGATTACGAGCTGGTGCCGCTGCCACGGGTGGGGACGGTCTACACCGAAGTCACCGTGCACATTCCGGTGCCGGGCCTGCGCACCCCCTACTCGCTGGCGCTCGTCGAACTCGACGACGTCGGCGTCCGCGCGCTGGTGAAGGTGACCGGTGTCGAGGCGGGCACGGTACGGATCGGCGATCGCGGACGGCTCACGCTGCGCCGGGTCGCGATGAGATCCGGTGTGCCCGACTACGGGTATTCGTTCGAGCCCTACCAACAGGCGGCGAGCCGGGAGCCGTCCGCCTGGTCATGGGGTGCGGCATGAGGCGCGTCGCGGTCGTGGGCGCCGGTATGACGGCGTTCGGTGAGCATTTCGCACTGGGCCTGAAGGACCTGCTTCCGATGGCGTTCGCCGAGTGCGCCGCCCGTGTTGACAAGGGCGTCAACAAATCTGAGATCGATGCAGCATGGTTCGGCGCGATGGGAACACCCGACGGGTTCCCGGCCGGCATCCTGGCGGACTCGCTCGGCCTGCCCGACCTCCCAGTCACCCGGATCGAGAACTCCTGTGCCACCGGCAATGACGCGGTCCGCAATGCCCTCTACGGTGTCGCGTCCGGGGCGGCCGACGTGGCGCTGGTGATGGGCGCGGACAAAGTGCGCGAGACCGCTTCCAAGCAATTGCTGTGGGAGTGGGAGGCGATGGCCCGCGATATGGCGTGGGATTACCCGCTGGGGTTGGTCTCGCCGGCGGGATTCGCCCTTCACGTTGCGCGTTATTTGCACGAAACCCCGGCCACCCGTGAACACATGGCGATGGTGGCGGTGAAGAACCATCGGCACGGCCTGTTCAACCCGAAGGCCCGCCTCCGCTTCGAGGTGACCCTCGAAGAAGTGCTTGCCGCGCCGACGGTCGTGACACCGTTCGGCGTGTATGACTGTGCACCCCAAAGTGACGGCGCCGCAGCACTTTTACTGGCAGCCGAAGATGTCGTGGACCGCTTCACCGACCGGCCGGTATGGATTCGCGGCGTGGGCCTGGGTCTGGACTCGGTGATGCATCAGCACAAGGCCGACCTGACGACATTCCCCGCGACGGTTCGTGCGGCCAAAAGAGCGTTCAGTATGGCAAATTTGACGCCCGCTGATATCGATGTGGCGGAAGTTCACGATTTCTTCACCGGCATCGAGTTGATCAGCTATGAAGATCTCGGCTTCGCCGAACCTGCGGAGGCCTACAAATTGATGGAGGCCGAAGTGACGTGTGTCGGCGGAGCGTTGCCGGTGAATCCCAGCGGCGGCCTGAAGGCCAAGGGGCATCCACCCGGTGCCACCGGAGTGGCCCAGTGCGTGGAGCTTTTCGAGCAACTCCGTGGTGAGGCCAATAACCAGGTGGACGGTGCCCGAATCGGGCTGGCCCACAACATCGGTGGGCCGACGGCGGTAGCCGCGGTGACGATTTTGGAAGGACCGGGTACCGATGGCAGCTAAGGGACCGGAACGTTGGTCGACGGGCATTTCGTTGAAGAGTGCGTCGGGTCCGATGCAGGCTATTGGTGGTTTGTTTGCGATGTCGGCTGATGCGGTGCGGTTTGTGTTTCGGAAGCCGTTTCAGTGGCGGGAGTTTTTGGAGCAGTCGTGGTTTGTGGCGCGGGTGTCGTTGGCGCCGACGTTGTTGGTGGCGATTCCGTTCACGGTGTTGGTGTCGTTCACGCTCAATATTTTGTTGCGGGAGTTGGGTGCTGCTGATCTCTCGGGTGCTGGTGCTGCGTTTGGTGCGGTGACCCAGGTGGGTCCGTTGGTGACGGTGTTGATTGTGGCCGGTGCGGGGGCGACGGCGATGTGTGCGGATTTGGGGTCGCGCACGATTCGTGAAGAGATCGACGCGATGGAAGTGTTGGGGATTAATCCGGTGCAGCGGTTGGTGACTCCGCGGATGCTGGCCTCGGGTTTGGTGGCGTTGTTGTTGAACTCACTTGTGGTGATCATCGGGATTTTGGGTGGGTACGTGTTCTCGGTGTTTGTTCAGGATGTGAATCCGGGTGCGTTCGCCGCCGGGATCACCTTGTTGACCGGGGTGCCTGAGGTGATCATCTCGTGTGTGAAGGCCGCGTTGTTCGGGTTGATCGCGGGTCTGGTGGCCTGTTATCGGGGGTTGACGATTACCGGTGGTGGCGCCAAGGCGGTGGGCAATGCGGTCAATGAGACGGTGGTGTATGCGTTCATGGCGTTGTTCGTGGTGAACGTGGTCGTCACGGCCATCGGTATCCGGATGAGCGCACGGTAAGGCGGGGGATATCAAGGTGGCTTCGCAGGCTTTGTATCCGCGCGTGGCTCGCCAACTTCGGCGGCCACTGGGGACGTTCGGGCGTATTGGTGATCACACGATTTTTTATGGGCGGGCGATTGCGGGGACGCCGCACGCGACGATCCATTTCCGTAAGGAGATCATCCGGTTGATCGCGGAGATCTCGATGGGGGCGGGCACCCTGGCGATGATCGGCGGCACCGTGGTGATCGTCGGATTCTTGACGTTGGCCGCGGGTGGCACGTTGGCGGTGCAGGGCTACTCCTCGCTGGGCAATATCGGTATCGAAGCGTTGACCGGCTTTCTGGCCGCCTTCATCAACGTGCGTATCAGTGCGCCGGTGGTGGCCGGGATCGGGTTGGCCGCGACCTTCGGTGCCGGGGTGACCGCGCAGTTGGGGGCGATGCGGATCAATGAGGAGATCGACGCCCTGGAATCGATGGGCATCCCCCCGGTCGAATACTTGGTCTCCACCCGGATTGTGGCCGGGATGGTGGCGATCACCCCGCTCTACTCGATCGCTGTCATCTTGAGTTTCGTGGCCAGCCAGTTCACGACGGTGGTGTTGTTCGGCCAGTCCGGCGGCTTGTATGACCATTACTTCAACACGTTTTTGAATCCGATCGATCTGCTGTGGAGCTTTTTGCAGGCGGTGTTGATGGCGATCACGATCTTGTTGATCCACACCTACTTCGGCTACTTCGCCACCGGCGGCCCCTCCGGGGTCGGGGTCGCGGTGGGCAACGCGGTACGGACCTCCCTGATCGTGGTCGTCTCCGTCACCCTGCTGGTCTCCCTCGCGATCTACGGATCCAACGGCAACTTCAACCTGTCCGGATAGGGAGACGACGTGACACGAAATCTCGGTCCGGGACCATCCGACCGATCAGAGACCGAAACCCATGCTGCGCCAGTGGCGGCCAGAACGGGGACCAACTTCGGTGCCCGCGGCTGGGCACGCCCGGTGGCGGGCCTGGCCACGGTCGTAATCGTCGCGGCAATCGTCGCAGTATCGGTTGGCTTGTTCCGTGGTGACTTCACCAAAACCGTTCCGGTGACCGTGATCTCCGACCGCGCCGGCCTCGTGATGAACCCCGACGCCCGAGTGAAGATGCGCGGTGTCCAGGTCGGCAAGGTCGACTCGATCGAGACCCGCCCCGACGGCGCGGCCGTCCTGCACCTGGCGATGGATCCGGCACAGCTGCGCAAGATTCCGTCCAATGTCGTGGCCGACATCGCCTCGACGACGGTCTTCGGTGCCAAGTACGTCAACTTCGAACCGCCCGCGGATCCGTCGTCGAAACCGATGTATTCCGGCCAGGTTCTGCAGGGTCAGCATGTCACTGTCGAAATCAACACGGTGTTCCAGCAGTTGACGCAGATCCTCAACAAGATCGATCCGGCTCAGCTCAACGAGACATTGGGCGCACTGTCGTCCGCATTCGCCGGGCGCGGCAAGCAATTCGGCCAGACGGTGGCCGACTTCGACAGCCTGCTGGCCAAACTGGAGCCCAGCCTGCCGAACCTGGCCCGCGACATCGAACTCAGCGCGCCGGTGGCCGCCGCCTACGCCGACGCCGCACCGGATCTGGTGAGGACCGTGCAGAACTCGAACAAGGTCAGCCAGAGCATCGTCGACGAGCAGAAGAATCTGGATACGTTCTTGGTCAACATGATCGGGCTGGCCGATCAGGGTAACGACGTGCTGGGCACCAACCAGCCCGCCCTGAGTAAGGTGCTGCACCTGCTGGCGCCCACGACGGCACTGTTCAACGAATACGCGCCTGCCATCAACTGCACGCTTCAGGGTATGAACTTCGTTCGCCTGCAGCCACCGCTGCTGGAACCGGGCGTACTGGTCAACGTCGCCTTCACGATGGGCATCGAGCGCTACCGCTACCCGTCGAACCTGCCCAAGGTTGCGGCAACGGGCGGTCCGCAGTGCATGGGTCTGCCCTACATCGGCTACGGCAACCGGTCGAAGTACCTGGTGACCGACACCGGCATCAACCCGTTCCAATACGGCAACCAGGGCATCCTGCTGAACTCCGACGGGCTCAAGCAGCTGTTGTTCGGCCCGCTGGACGGACCGCCGCGCAACACCGCACAGATCGGACAGCCCGGATGATGCGCACCACAAGCACACTCGTCAAGTTCGGCGCCTTCGCCGTCGTGATGGTGGTCCTGACCGCCTTCCTGTTCTTGACGTTCAGCAACTACCGCAGCGGCTCGACCTCGGGGTACTCGGCGGTGTTCGGCGACGCGTCCCGGTTGAAGGACGGCGACACGGTGCGTGTCGCGGGAGTCCGGGTCGGCACGGTCAGCAGTGTGGACCTGCAACCTGACAAAAGTGTCCTGGTCAAGTTCGACGCCGACCGCGACATCGTCCTGACCACGGGAACCCAAGCGGCAGTTCGGTATTTGAACCTGACCGGTGACCGGTACCTGGAACTCGTCGACGGACCCGGCTCGAACCGGGTGCTGCCGGCGGGTTCGCGGATCCCCAAGGACCGAACTCAGGGCGCACTGGACTTGGACCTCCTGCTCGGCGGTCTGCGGCCGGTGATCCAGGGGCTCAACCCGCAGGACGTCAACGCGCTCACCTCGTCGCTGATCAACATCCTCCAGGGCCAGGGCGACACGCTCGACTCGCTGCTGGGAAAGACGACGTCCTTCTCGAATGCATTGGCCGACAACAGCCAGACCGTCGAGCAGCTGATCGACAACCTGAGGGTCGTCGTCGACACGCTCGCCCAAGACGGTGACAAGTTCTCCGGGGCCATCGACAAGCTGGAGAAATTGATCACCGGTTTGGCGCAGGACCGCGACCCGATCGGCACGGCGATCACCCAGCTGGACAACGGGACCGCCTCGCTGACAAGCCTTCTGGGCGAGGCGCGGGCCCCGTTGAAGGGTGACATCGACCAGCTCAACCGGCTCGCACCGCTGCTGGACGACAACAAGATCGTGTTCGATCGGGGCCTGCAGCGAGGTCCGGACAACTACCGCAAGATGGCCCGCCTCGGCGCGTACGGCAGCTGGATCATGTACTACATCTGCGGCCTCTCCATCCGGGTCACCGACCTGCAGGGACGGACCGGGGTCTTCCCGATGATCAAGCAAGAATCCGGTAGGTGCGGAGAGCCCTGATGCTGAAATATCGCGATTCAAACCTGTTCCGCGCCGGATTCATCGGCGCCGTCTTGATCTTGCTCGTGATCGCCGTCGGCCTCCAGCCGGAACGTCTGATCCAGCTGGCCACCGCTGTCCGCCACCAGGCGTTGTTCAGCGAGGCCGGCGGGATCACTGTCGGCAACGACGTCACGATCTCCGGAATCAAGGTGGGCTCGATCACCGACGTACAGCTCGACAACGGCGACGCACTGGTCACCTTCACCACCACGGGCAAGTATCCGCTCGGGTCGCAGACCTCCGCCCATATCCGCACCGGCTCCCTGCTGGGCGAGCGTGTGCTCACCCTGGAGTCAGCCGGCAGCGGGAGTCTGCGTTCGGCCGACGTGATTCCGACGACGCGCACCTCGTCGCCGTACTCACTCACCGAGGCGGTCAGCGACCTCACCAGCAATACGGCGGGCACCGATACCGCCTCGCTCAACCAGTCGCTGGACACGCTCTCGGCCACCATCGACCAACTCGCCCCCAAGCTGGGACCGACCTTCGACGGGCTGAGCCGGTTGTCCCGATCGCTCAACAGCCGCAACGAGAACCTGGCCGGTCTGTTCAAAAGCGCCGCCGACGTCACCACGGTGCTGGGTCAGCGCAGTCAGCAGCTCAACACCTTGATCCTCAACGCGAACGAGTTGATCGGAGTGCTCAACGATCGGCGGGAGGCGATCGTCGACCTGCTGGCCAACACGTCGGCCGTATCGGTGCAGCTGTCCGGTCTGGTGTCCGACAACGAAAAGCAACTCGCTCCGACCTTGGAGCGGCTCAATTCGGTTGTCGCCGTTCTGGAGAAGAACAAAGACAACATCGCCAAGATGCTGCCGAACGTGAAGAAGTTCGTCCTGTCCGAAGGTGAGACGTTGGCCAACGGCCCGTACTACAACGCCTACGTGCCGAACCTGCAGCCCGCGCAGCTGCTGCAGCCGTTCATGGATTACGCATTCGGCTTCCGTCGCGGCGTCAATGCCGGCCAGCCGGCGGATACCACCGGGCCACGTGCAGAGTTGCCGCTGCCCTACAACGGTATTCCGGGAGGTTCGCGCTGATGAGCCGACGTTGGGTCAAGCTGCTGGCGGTGGCGTTGGCCGGGGTTCTCGTGGTCGGTGTTGCGGTGCTGGTGCGCAACGTCTTCTTCGGCCCGAAGACGGTCAACGCGATCTTCACCACGGCGACGGGTATCTATCCGGGTGACGACGTCCGGGTATCCGGCGTGAAGGTCGGCACCATCAAGGCGATCGAACCGCAGGGCGCCCAGACCAAGCTGGTGCTCGATGTCGACCGCGATGTCCCCATCCCCAAGGACGCCAAAGCGATCATTGTGGCGCAGAACCTGGTCGCCGCCCGCTATGTGCAGCTGACACCCGCTTACCGCAACAATGTCGGGCCCAAGCTGGACGATGACGCGGTGATCCCGTTGGACCGCACCGCAGTACCGGTGGAGTGGGACGAGGTCAAGGAGCAGCTGATGAAGCTGGCCACCGATCTCGGACCGCAGAGCGGTGTCTCGGGCACGTCGGTGTCGCGCTTCATCGACAGCGCCGCCAACGCGCTCGACGGCAACGGTGACAAGCTGCGCCAGACCATCACCGAACTCGCCGGGGTATCCCGCGTTCTGGCCAGCGGTAGCGGCAACATCGTCGACATCATCAAGAATCTTCAGACGTTCGTCACGACCCTGCGCGACAGCAATGAGCAGGTGGTGATGTTCCAGAACCGGTTGGCCACGCTGACCAGCGTGATCGACGGGAATCGGTCCGACCTCGACGGCGCGTTGAAGAACCTGTCGGTGGCGATCGTCGACATTCAGCGGTTCGTCGCGGGCAGCCGCAATCAGACCTCCGAGCAGATCCAGCGCCTGACCACTGTCACCTCGAACCTGCTCGAGAACAAGATGGAGATCGAAAACGTTCTCCACATCGCGCCGAACGCATTGGTCAACGCCTACAACATCTACAGCCCGTCAGCGGGTAGTGCGGTGGGTCAGTTCGTGTTGAACAACTTCTCCAACCCGACCGAGTTCGTCTGCGGCGCAATCGGTGCGATCGAGAACACCACGGCCCCGGAGACGGCGAAGCTCTGCAGCCAGTATCTGGGTCCGGCGCTGCGCCTGCTGAACTTCAACTACCTGCCGCTGGGTTTCGATCCCTATCTGATGCCGGCGGCCAACCCCGACGACCTCATCTACTCCGAACCGAACCTGGCGCCCGGTGCCGGCGGCCCGAAGCCCGGCGTGGCCCCGATCCCGCCGTCCATCTCGGCGTACGAGGGTGTGGCCCCTGGGCCACCGCCGTTCACCGGGCGTGCCCCGGGCGAGGCCCCACCGGGTGCGGCTCAGTTGCTGCCCGGCGGTGCCCCCGCGCAGATTCCGAGTGTGATCTCGTCGTTGCCCAGCATGTTGAACCCGGCTGCGCCCGGTCCGGCACCTGGCGGACCCCCGATGGCCGCAGAGTCAGGAGGCACGCCATGATCGGCGGAAAGTCCCTGCGACGGGCGGTGATCGCCGGCTCATGCGTCGCGGTGACCACCAGTGCCTGCGCTTTCCAGGGCGTGAACTCGCTCCCGCTGCCCGGTGCGGTGGGCCGTGGGTCCGACGCCAGCGTCTACCACGCGGAGATCGCGAATATTGCCACGCTGGAACCAAATTCACCCGTCATGATCAACGACGTCGTGGTCGGCAGCGTGCGAAAGTTGACGGTCAAGAACTGGCACGCCGACGTGGAGTTCTCGGTGAAGCCCGATGTTGTGGTGCCGGCCAATGCCGTTGCCAGCGTCGGACAAACCAGCTTGCTGGGCTCGATGCACTTGTCGTTGAACACCCCGATCGGCCAGTCGCCGAGCGGCAAGCTCACCCCGGGCGGGACGATCCCGCTGAACGCGTCCTCGACCTACCCGACAACCGAGCAGACGCTGGCCTCGCTGGCGGCCGTGGTCAACGGCGGCGGTCTCGGGCAGATCGGCGATGTCATCCACAACTTCAGTACGGCGGTCAACGGCAACGAGGCCGCGTTCCGCGACCTGATCACCCGGCTGGACACCTTCGTCGGGACACTTGACGGCCAGCGCGACAACATCGTGTTGGCCATTCAGTCGCTCAACCGGATGGCGTCGACGTTCGCCGGCCAGCGTGACGACCTCAGCCGGGCGTTGGAGAAGATCCCGCCCGCGATCGACGTGTTGATCAAGGAAAGGCCAACGCTGACAACGGCGTTGGAGAAGCTCGGCACCTTCAGCAACACTGCCAACCGACTGGTCAATGAATCGCAGGCCGACCTGGTGGCCAACCTGAAGAACCTGGAGCCGGCGTTCAAGGCGTTTGCCGATGTCGGCCCGGATCTGGACGCGCTGCTCGAATACGCGATCCACTTCCCGTTCACCCAGAGCTTCATGGACCGGGCGATCCGCGGTGACTACTACAACCTGTTCACGGTGATCGACCTCACCGTCCCGCGGTTGAAGCGCACCTTGTTCCTGGGCACCCGGTGGGGACAGGAAGGCGCGCAGCTCATTCCCGCGCCGGGTGATCCGGCGTACCTGAACTACACGTATGACCCACTCAAGACCGGGGTGGTCCCGCCACCGCCGGACGTCTTCGACGAGCAGCCGCCACAAGCGCCGCCACCGTCGACTATCGCCGAGATCGGTCCGATCCTGCCGTTTGTGCCTCCTGCGCCGATCGCCGCGCCCGGTACTCAGATCTACACCGAGGCGCAACTCGCTGCGGCCGGGGTGAAGCCGATCTTCGCCGGGCCCTATGGCGCGCAACCGAATCCGCCGGCCAGCACGCCACCGGCTCCGCCGACGGGAGGGGGCGGCTGATGCTCACGCGTTTCGTCCGAACTCAGCTGATCATCTTCACGATTGCCTCGATCGTCGGTGTCGGGGTCATGCTGTTCGCGTATATCCAGATCCCCACGCTGCTGGGACTGGGGCGGCTGACCGTCAAGCTGGACCTGCCGGCCACCGGCGGGCTCTACCAGTTCAGCAACGTCACCTATCGGGGCCTGCAAGTCGGTAAGGTCACGTCGGTCGAGTTGACCGACACCGGCGCCCAGGCGACGTTGTCGTTGGACACGTCGCCGAAGATTCCTGCGGACCTCGAGGCCGAGGTGCGCAGCATGTCGGCGGTAGGTGAGCAGTATGTGGAGTTGTTGCCGCGCAACGACAAAGCGCCCTATCTGCAGGACGGCTCGGTCATCGCGGTCGGCAATACGTCGATCCCGCAATCGGTGGGCCCGATGCTCGACCAGGTCAGCAAGCTGATGGACACCATTCCGAAGGAGAAGCTGAGTCAGCTCCTCGGTGAGTCCTACGAGGCCTTCAACGGCACCGGCTATGACTTCGGCTCACTGATCGACTCTGGTTCGACCATCACCAGGGACGCGAACGGGATATCCGACAACACCCGTGCCCTCGTCGACGACGCACGCCCGTTCGTCGCGGCGCAGGCGCAGACCGCCGATTCGATTCGGACGTGGGCCAAGAGCCTGGCCGGCATCACCGACCAGGTCGCGAACAATGACCCGCAGTTCCGGTCGATCCTGCGCGACGGGCCGGGGTTCGCCCGGGAGACGTCGCAGCTGCTCGCGCAGTTGAAGCCCACGCTGCCGGTGCTGTTGGCGAATCTGACGACGTTCGGCCAGATCGGGTTGACCTACAACCCGTCGATCGAGCAGCTGTTGGTTCTGGTGCCGCCGTTCGTCGCGCAGATTCAGACGTATGCGCCGACCAACAACCCCACCGGTCTGCCGAACGGTGACTTCTCACTGGGCCTCGGCGATCCTGCTGCGTGCACGGTCGGCTTCCTCCCGCCGTCGTCGTGGCGCAACCCCGCCGACACGTCGGTGATCGACACCCCGGACAACCTATATTGCAAGCTGCCGCAGGATTCCCCGGTGGCGGTCCGTGGTGCTCGCAATTACCCGTGCATGGAGCATCCGGGCAAGCGTGCCCCGACCGTCGAACTGTGCAACGACCCCAACGGCTTCCAGCCGCTCGCGCAGCGTCAGCACGTCCTCGGCCCCTATCCCATCGACCCGGGCCTGGTCGCTCAGGGCGTTCCGGTCGATAGCCGGGCTCTGCCCGATTCCAACATTTTTGGGCCGCTGCAGGGCACGCCGCTGCCTCCCGGAGTGACGGCGCCGCCGCCGGGTGCTCCGCCGGTGGATCCGCCGCCGCCGAACTTCGCCGGTACCGGTCCCGGGCCGCTGTTACCCGGTCAACCCATCTATCAGACGCCACCGGTGACGCCACCGGGTCCGGAAGGCAATATCGGCCCGGCGCCGATCAACCTGCCGGGTCCGGGCAACATGCTGGCGCCCGATCTTGTGCCGCCGCCCGCGGATGGTGCAGTGCCGCAAGCGGCCCCGAGTGCGTTCAACGGCGGCCGCCGGCAAGCGCCTGCGTTGCAGGTCGCGAAGTACGATCCGCGCACGGGTCAGTACATGGGCGGCGACGGGACGCTGTACCGGCAGACCAATCTGGCCAAGCCGGCATCAACCTGGCAGGACATGCTGCAGAGCTGAAAGGGGTATGTCCATGCGCGTAGTCCAAGCACTGACCGCCATCGGAGCGGCCGTCATACTGACCGGGCTCAACTGCGCCGCACCCGCTGCGGCTGACCAGCAGTGGGGAATCAACGGCACGTTCGCGACGTCCTCCAATGGTGAATGGGCCAAAGTGAACTCGCGGTACGAGGACCAGCCGTCCGAACGCAACACCTGGACCATCTCGACCACCTGCATCTCACCCACCGAATGCACCGGGACCGTGACCAGCGATGCGGGCTGGACCGCGCCGATCTACACGACGAACAGCTTGTGGTACGTCAAGCGCACGATTCCCAACTGGCGCTTCTGCGCTGACGGTGCGGCGATCGAGGGCTTTCAGGAGTACAAGATCTATCCGGTCGGCTCCGACGGGCACTACGACGCTGCCGCCGCTGAATACACCGGGCAGAACCGCGTCATCGGCCCGAGTGGATCGTGCGGCCGCAATCAGTGGCCGGTGATAGAGATGCCGTTCTACATGAAGAAGCTGTAGCGCCTTACCAATTGCGCAGCGAGCACAGTGCGCCCTTGGGGCCGCTGTCCTGTTTCACCACGATGCCGTTGATCGCCATCGTGCAGTTGAATCCTGCCGACGCCTTGGGCACCGCGCCGAGGCTGCTCTGGGCCTGGACCAGCACCATGCCCCACTGCATGGGATCGGTCAGGGTGGCCTCGAGAACCCACGGCCTGTCCGGTCCAACAGTGGCTTCGACGTTGGGGCTGAACACGTATGGGTCGTGGCTGTAGTCGGAGAACGTGGGTGGATCGGTGTCCCGGAAGTAGATCTCGGCGTTGACCGGCTGGTCGGCGGTGACCGTGTACCGCACGTTGAATGCGGGCGGGGGAGGCGGATCACCCGGTGGGGGATCGTCAGCCAGCGCCGGCGACGCGAGACCTGTTGCGGTGCACAGAATGGCGAAGGCGACGGCGGAAATCTTCGAGGTTCGCATGGTCACATCCGGCTCAGGCTGAACGGGTAGGTGAAGCTACCGCCAGGGGCGCCGTCACATGCGGCGTCGAACGTCGACACCATCGATCCGGCGAGTGTTGTCGCGTCCCACGTGTAGACGTCGTGGGTGGGAATCGTTGGTCCGTAATAGATGTCACCGCAGCGCAGTCCGAACGGATCATCGATGGCCATGCTGTACTGGCCGTTGACCAGGTGGGCGTCGACGTCGGTCTGCACGGCCTTCGCGATTGGCCGCGGCAGCGTGAGGATGTGAATGCAGTGGGGGATGGTGGTGTTCGTGTTCGGCACTTTGCACGGCGTCACCGCTGACCAAACCCAGGTGTGGAAATCCCTGCGGTCTGGCATGTTCAGCTCGTAATTGCCCAGGTTCATCTCGGCAGCCGCGGGCGGAGCGAGGGTCACCGCAGCCGCCATCAGTGCTGTGGTCATTGCGAGGGACTTCAAACCGGCTTCCTCCACCTTCGAGCCAAGCTGCGTACGCTGCGAGATTGGCATTCTCGTGATCGGAGAATACTATCTCTCGACTTTCCGGAGAACGGGTTTGGCAGGTTACGTCGCCGTCAGACGAACTCGACATCCGACATCTTCAGCTGATCTCCCTCGCGCACCAGGCTGACCACCACCCGCCAGACCCGGGGCTGTTGGTCTTCCTTCGGTGCATCGGGGCCGGTCCGCTGAGAGGTCGCCGCGACCAGAACGGTTGCCGAGTCTTTGTCCATTGACTCGACTGCGGTGTTGTTGACGGTGACCTTTGTCGCGACCTTGGCGTCGGTAAGCGCTTTGATCAAATCGCCCGAGCCGTCCTCGAAGTTCGCTTTGAACTTGCCGGTCGAGTCATCGATGACCCGCTGGACGGTTTCCTCGGCGTGGGTGTAGTCCAGCGACATCAGGTTCACGACGCCCTGCCGGGCGGCTGCCGCGAATTCGGCGTTGCGATGCTGTAGCTGATCGGCGGTGCGGTGTTGCCAGAGCATGTATCCGCCCGCGCCAAGCAGGGCTGCGACGACCACGAGGACGGCAAGGACAGCGGCCACGGTGCCCAGGCGGAGCCCGCGCTTCGGTTTCGGGGAGATATCCGGGGAAGCCTGGGCCGGTTCGGTATCGACAGGCTCGGCCTCGGATTCCGAATCGACAGATTCGGCCTCCGTCACAGCTTCGGTCACGGTTTCCGACGGCGCCGGCGTCTCGTCGCGAGACGCTTCCAGCTTGGCGCGCAATTCGTTTGCCCGGGCACGGGCGGCCTCGGCGCGCTCCTCGGCCGCAGCGGCCGCGGCCTCTGCGGCTTCGGCGGAAACGGCGCCGTCGGCGTCGGGTACCTCGGATTCACTTTTGCCCGGCATGGGACCTCCTCGTCCATCACGGTCGCATGGCGAAGAGCGACGCTAGCACTGCCGGCCAGCATCCCACAGTGGCAGTTATGGGTTTTGTCCCGGTTTCTTCTCTGAGCCGGAGAATTCGCTTACCAAGTATGCGAAAGTATTCGAGTGCGATCGACCGTGCCAGTTCTTGCTGCACTCCTGACGGCTGGATTGTTGATGCCGGCGTCGGCCTCCGCGGACCCCGCGGGGACGCCGATCAACGCCAATGAGTGCAATGACGCGTTCTGCACTCCGGGCATCACGCCGGGTGTCGAACTCGGTGCCCCCTGCGGCAACACGACCTACTACGTGTTTGGCGTCGACACCCGAAACAACTGGGGCCGGCTGATCTTCTGCGGGTCGCCTCGGCGCTATGAGCCGCGGTACTTCCGGTCGCCCCCGATGGTGGGCATCAAGAATCTCGACGGCGACTGCACCGGCTACGAGAACTCCGTCGCGCAGGCGCCCGACGGCATGTTCCTGTCGTGCGTCGCGACCGGCGGACGGACCCGCTGGGTGCAGGGCGACGCCTAGCGCGAGCAGACGGAAACGCCCCCGACACGCCGAGCGTGCGGGGGCGTTTCCGTCTGCTCGCGGGGCTAGCCGCGGCCGGTGAACCGGACGTGGATATCGGCGAGCCCACGCAGGATGTAGGTCGGCTCGTAGTTGTACCGGCGGTCACCGGCCGGTCCATGGAATTCCTCGTCGATGGTGATCTCGCCCATCCGGTCCAGCATCCGTTCCAGGGACACCCGCCCCTCGACCCGCGCCAGCGGGGCGCCGGGGCAGGAGTGCGCGCCGCGGCCGAACGCGATGTGCTCGCGGACGTTGGGGCGCCGCACCTGGAACTCGTGCGGGTCGGTGAAACGCCGCGGATCGCGGTTGGCCGCGCCGGGCAGAACCATGACGACCGTGCCGGCCTTGATATCCATATCGCCGACCTTCGACGTCCGGCGAGCCAGCCGCGAGTCACTCTTGACGGGGCTTTCCAAGCGCAGCGACTCCTCGATGAAGGTGGGGATCAGGCTGCGGTCGTCGCGCAGGCTCTGCTGCAGTTCGGGGCGCTCAGCCAACGCCTTGATGGCCGCGGACAGCAGCTTGGCGGTGGTCTCCTGGCCGGCGGCGAACAGGAACGTCGCGGTGCGCACCACGTCGATGATCTCCGGGGTCGACCCGTCGGCGTACTTGGCCGTCGCCAGCTCGGTCAGCACGTCTTCACGAGGATTGCGGCGACGCTCCTCGAGGTAGCTGCTGAATTTCTCGTCCAGGAACTCCAGCGGGTTCGTGCCTACCGACACATGGTTCAGCGAACCGACTTGTGCTTCCGGCCGATCAGCGCCGAGCACCGTGCGGAACTCCTTGTGGTCCTCTTCAGGCACCCCGAGCAGGTCGGCGATCACCAAGAGCGAGAAGGGCTTTGCGTACTCGGCGAGGAACTCGCTGTGCCCGAGGGAGATGAACTCGTCGAGCTGGCGGTCAGCCAGCCGCCACATGAAGTCCTCGTTTTCCTTGAGCCGCTTGGGAGTGAGCAGACGGCTGAGCAGCGAGCGGGCCTTGGTGTGATCCGGCGGATCCATCGTCACCATGTGCTCGTTCATCGGGAAGTACGTCCGGTGAGCGTCGATCTGCTCGTTCAGGTCGTCGCCCTCGGGGGTGAACGGAAGGGGAGGGAAGGGCCCACCGAGAGCCACGATGTTCGAGAAGTCCTCGGGGTTCTTGTAAACCTCGAGAGCCTCTTCGTACCCGGTCACGGCCACGAAGCCGTGCGGTTCCAGCCGCACGGTCGGGCTCTGCGCCCGCAGGTAGTCGTAGTACGGGTAGGGGTCGGGAACCAGCGACTGATCGGTGAGGAAGTCAACGGTGGCGAAGTCGGTCATGAGCGTGTTCTTCCTCCAAGCAGCGGGCTGATTGCTGTGCACCTGCTTAGCATGGCGTAAAGTGCGTGGTCAAGGCTGCATCCCATCGGCCCACGTACTATCGGCGTGTTCAATCGGCGGCGTAAACGAGAACGAGGTGACACATGGCATCGGCGCGGCGGATCGGAGCGCCCGACGCGAAAAATCGCCTGGTGCTGCTCGATGCCGCCGAACAGCTCCTGATCGACGAGGGCTACGCCGCGGTGACCTCCCGTCGCGTCGCCGAGAAGGCAGGGCTCAAACCGCAGTTGGTCCACTACTACTTCCGCACGATGGACGACCTGTTTCTCGAGGTCTTCCGCCGCTATGCCGACCAGGGCATGGCGGCCCACCAGCTCGCGCTCGCCTCGCCCCAACCGCTGTGGGCGCTGTGGCGCTTCGGGATCAACCCGGCCGCCAGCCGGCTGACGATGGAGATGGCCGCGCTGGCCAACCACCGCAAGGCCCTTCGCGCCGAAATGTCCCGCTACGCCGAACGTTTCCGCGAACAGCAGCGCGAGGTGTTCGTCGCCGCGCTGGACCGGCACGGGGTCCTGCCCGCCGAGGTGCCGCCGGTGGTCTGGTCGATCTTGCTGACCGGCTTGTCGACGGTGGTGATGCTGGGCGAAGCGCTCGGCGTCACTGCGGGGCACGCCGAAACGCTGGAGCTGGTGGAGAAGTACCTGACCGTGATGGAGGGTCCGCCGCAAACGGCGGACGACTCAGCTCACCAGTGGCGCAGCGAGCAGAGCGCGCCCTTGGGGCCGGAGTTCTCGGCGACGACGACCCCGTCGACGGCAAGCACGCAGTGAAAATTCGGCGGCGTCTTCGACAGCCCGCTGCTGGCGGCGACCATGGCCCATTCGTCGGGGTTGGCCAGCTGAACGTTGAGCACCCACTTCTGGGTCGGACCGACGTCGGCCTCGACCTTGGGGCTGAACACGTACGGGTCGTGGCTGTAGTCCGACCAGTTCGCGGGCTCGGTATCCCGGTAGTAGATGTCGGCGGCGCGGAACGGCTGTTCGGCGAAGACGCTGTAGGTGACCTGGTGCATCGCGACACCCTCGTCGGCACCGGCCGGGGCTGAAGAACCCGCCACACATACCGCTGCCAGGGCCACTGCCGACCCCAACTGGACGAACCTCATGGCTCAGTTTGGCATGGCGGCGTCTGCGCGGGCGGCGTTTGTCCCACCGAGGGGTCCCTTCATTGACAGGTGCCGTGAGAACACTATTCTCACTTCTGGCGAAGCCGCATTCCAATGAAGGGGCGAAACATCAGAGACGCTCTCATCCTCGACGCCGTACGCACCCCTCGCGGTCGGGGCCGCGCCAACGGCGCACTGCACGGCGTACACCCGCAGGAGTTGTTGGCCCAATGCCTGACGGCGGTGGCCGGCCGGGTGGGATTCGATCCGGCTGAGGTCGACGATGTCATCGCCGGCAACGGGATCATGGCCGGCGAGCACGGCGATGACATCGCCCGGCTGTCGCTGCTGCTGGCCGGCTGGCCGCTGACCGTGCCCGGGATGACGCTCAACCGGTTCTGCGGATCGGGCCAGCAAGCCGTCACCGTAGCGGCCGCCGGGATCGCCGGCGGGCAGCAGGAGTTGGTGGTGGCAGGCGGCGTGGAATCGATGTCACGCTGGGACGTCACCGTCGGTGCGCCAACGATCGACGGCGCCAATCCGGCCTTCCGGCGGCTCTATCCGACCGTGCCACAGGGGATTTCAGCAGACCTGATCGCCTCCATCGAAGGCTTCAGCCGGTCCGATGTCGATGCGTTCGCGGTGTCGAGCCAAGAACGCGCGGCCGCGGCGATCGCGGCCGGCTACTTCGACCGCTCGATCATCGCGGTGCGCGACGGCGATGGTGAAATCGTCGCGGATCGCGATGAACACCCCCGGGCGGGAACGACGTTGGACACGCTGGCCGGGTTGCCGCCCGCTTTTGAACGTGCCGGTGCGGCGCGTGTGGACGGCGAGAACCTCAGCTTCGACGAGATCTGCCTGAGCCGTTACCCCGAGGTCGAGCGCATCGACCACGTTCATCACGCCGGGAACTCCTCCGGCGTTGTCGACGGTGCAGCCGTCGTGGTGGTGGCATCCAGCAACTGGGCGACGGCCAACGGGGCAGTTCCGCGCGCACGCGTTCGTGCCACCGCCGCGATCGGCAGTGAGCCGATCATCATGCTCACCGCCCCGGGCCCGGCCGCCGAACGTTGTCTGGCCAAGGCCGGCATGGCAAGCGGCGATATCGACCTGTGGGAGATCAACGAGGCCTTCGCCGCCGTGCCGCTCAAGACGATTCGGGATCTCGATCTGGATCCGGCTCTGGTCAATGTCAACGGCGGCGCGATCGCGTTGGGGCACCCGATCGGGGCGACCGGCGCCATGCTGATCGGCACCATCCTCGACGAGCTGGAGCGTCGCGACCTCAGCACCGGCTTGGTCACCATGTGCACCGGTGGCGGCATGGGCACCGCGACGATCATCGAGCGAGTCTGATGACCGAGATGCTCGAGATCGAGACGCCCGCCGCAGGTGTCCGGCTGATCCGACTCAATCGCCCGAACAAGCTCAACGCGATCAACGAGGTGATGCGCGACGAGATCGCGCAGACGCTGGCGTCGGTGGCGAGCGACGTGGACGTGCACGCGGTGGTGCTCACCGGGGCCGGGCGGGGATTCTGCGCGGGTATCGACATCCGTAACTTCGGCCCCGGCATGCTGGAGGCCAGTGCCCCTGCGATCGACCGGCTGCGCTTTCAGGAGGCGATGGCGGGCCTGGTGCGCGCGCTCGCCGACCTGCCCCAGGCGGTGATCGCGGCGATCAACGGACCGTGCGTGGGTGCCGGTCTGGCGCTCAGCTTGGCCGCCGATATCAGGATCGCTTCCACCGCAGCCACATTCGGCAACGCGGCGATTCTGCTGGGACTGTCCGGCGCGGAGATGGGGATGAGCTATCACCTGCCCCGCATCGTCGGTGCTGGGGTTGCCGCCGACTGGATGCTCACCGGCCGGACTGTCTCGGCCGAGGAAGCCGACCGGCGCGGCCTGGTGAGCCAGCTGGTCGAGCCCGAGCAACTCCTGGAGCGGGCGATCGAGATCGCCAATGGCGTAGCCGACTTGGCACCGCTCGGCGTCCAGCTGACGAAACGGGCGCTGCAGGTCAACATCGGCGCGGGTGGCCTTGGCCCGGCGCTGGAGCTGGAGAACCGCAATCAGGTGCTCAGCCACGCGACCGATGATGCGGCCGCTCGTCGATCCACCTGGTCTTGAGTACGGCGAAGGGACGCAACACATGTCTTGGGATTTCTCCACCGACCCGGAATGGGCGGATCAGCTGAAGTGGGTCGATGACTTCGTGCGCTCGGAATGCGAACCGATCGACCTGATCGTCAAGGAATCCCATGACCTCAACGATCCGGTGCGCCAGGCGTTGATTCCGCCGCTGCAGGAGATCGTCAAGGAGCGCGGGCTGTGGGCCACTCATCTTGGGCCGCACCTCGGTGGCCCGGGCTACGGCCAGGTGAAGCTGGCGCTGCTCAACGAGATCCTTGGGCGTTCGGAGTGCGCACCGATCGTATTCGGTTCGCAGGCACCGGATTCAGGCAACAGCGAGATCCTGGCACACTACGGCACGCCGGAGCTCAAGTCGCGCTACCTCGAGCCGCTGCTGGACAACCGCATCATCTCCTGCTTTTCGATGACGGAGCCGCAGGGAGGCGCCGACCCCAAGGTGTTCACCACGACGGCAGTTTCCGACGGGGACGACCACTGGATCATCAACGGGGAGAAGTGGTTCTCCTCGTTCGCGTCGATGGCGTCGTTCCTGATCGTGATGGCGGTGACTGATCCCGACGCGCCGCCGTACAACCGGCACTCGATGTTCGTGGTCCCCGGCGAGACACCCGGCATCAACGTGTTGCGCGACGTCGGCCTCGGCTACCAACCTGTCGGCGGCGGGCGGGAAGGCTACGTCCGCTACGAAAACGTGCGCGTGCCAGCCGATCACATGCTCGGTCCGCGCGGCGGTGCCTTCGTGGTGGCGCAGACCCGGTTGGGCGGCGGCCGCATCCACCATGCGATGCGCACCGTGGGACTGGTCCGCCGGATCTACGACATGATGTGCGAGCGCGCAGTGTCCCGCTACACGCAGGGCGAGTCGCTGTCCCGCAAGCAGCTGGTGCAGGAGATGATCGCCGACTCGTGGATGGAGATCGAGGCATTCCGTCTGCTGACCTTGCAGACAGCATGGAAGATCGACCAGCACAACGACTACAAGGCAGTGCGCGCCGACATCTCAGCGGTGAAGGCGATGATGCAGAAGGTGCTCCACGATGTGTCGGCCCGCGCGCTCCAGATTCACGGGTCGCTGGGTGTCACCCACGAAATGCCGTTCGTGCAACACCTGGTCGAATCGTTCGTTCTCGGTCTCGCCGACGGCCCCACCGAGGTCCACAAAGTCACCCTCGCCCGGCTGCTGCTGGGCGATCGCGAGCCGGCGCCGGATCTGTTTCCCTCCGAACACCTTCTGCGGTTGCGACAGGCCGCCGAGGAGAAGTTCGCCGACAAGCTCGCCGGTATCCCGCGCGGCTAGCTCAGGTATTCGCGCGCTGTGGCGAGCAGGGCCGGCAACCTGGCGGCCATCGCCTCCACGCTCGGGTCGGGGGTCGGCCGGCGCCGATTGTGTTTGACGATCAGCGACCACGTCGCGGTGGACTTGAAGCAGGCCAGTGCCTGGAACCAGTCCAGGCGTGATACTCGGCGCCCCAATGCCGTCCGGTAGTCGTCGATGAGATCGCTCACCGGTGGCGTCGTGCCCCGGTAGGGCGTGATCCGGTCGTAGGTGTCCGGGTCGGAGTTGATGAAGAACCAGCCTGCGTCGACGCGAGGGTCGCCGACCGACCAGATTTCCCAGTCGATGACGGCGGTGACACTGCGTTCGCCGGACAGCAGGTTGCCCAACCGGAAGTCGCCGTGCACGATCGCCGGTGCGATCGCGGACGGGGTGGAATCGCGCAGAGTGTCGGCGACCTCCTCCCAGCCGGGTGCGAGGGCGGGGTCGACTGTTTCCAAAGTGCGACACCACTTGTCGACCTCGGCGGCTGGCGCGACGACCGGCTCGTCGGCCAGACCGAGGTCAGCGGGGGACAGCCGGTGCAGCGCGGCCATCGCCCGGGCGGCATGCCGGAAGCGCTCGGCGACCATGTCCGCCGGCCCCGCCTCGTCGGCGTCGAACAGCGGCTCCACAGATGTCCCGTCGGAGAATGACATCACGAACAGCGGTGGGACATCCGGTGGTTCGCCGGCATCGTCGAAGAGAATGTCCGGCACCGGGACCGCGGTTCCCGCCAGGGCTCGCACGATGCGGGCCTGCCGGAGTACATCGCGATGCGCGATGGGCGCCAGGCCGGGCGGGGCGACCTTCACCACGACGCGGCGTCCGTCGTGATCGCCGGCGAACGTGAGGCTGGATGCCCCGCCGGCCAACGGTCGCAGACCCGAAATACCCCTCGGGGCAAGCCGGTGTTGGAGGTCGTCGAGGAGCTCGGTGGTCAGTGCAGCGCGCCGATCTCGCGCAGGAACGCCTGCGTGTGCGCGATCCGGCCGGTCAACGTCGCCGGGTCGCCGGTGCACAACTCCAGCGCGGTTCGGGTGATCAGTTCAATGTCCTCGGTGTCGGTCTTGGCCAAGTCCAGGGTGCCGGCGCCGGGGGTGGCCACCGGGTTGGTCGGTGCGGCAGCGTTGACCGCGATGCCGTCGTCATACAGTTCGGCGGCAAGGCTTTTCGTCATCCGATTCATCGCCGCCTTGACCGTGCCGTAGATCCCGAAACCGGCGGTGCGGTCGAACTCGGAGAACGGCGGACCCGGCGGCAGATCCCCACCGACCGACGTCAGGTTGAGCACCCACCCGCGGCCACGCTCCCGCATGGCGGGAATGGCGAGCTGAGTCAGGTGCAGCGGAGCGACCACGTGCATCTCCAACATCAGCTTCATCCGCCGTTCCGGAAAGCCGTCCAGGGGACGCAGGAACGTCACCGCGGCGTTGTTGACCACGATGTCCGGAGAGCCGACCTGCGCAATGGCCTCGGCGAACAACCACTCGCGGTCTTCGGCGCTGGACAGGTCCGCCGCGATGGCGATCGCCCTGCCGCCGGTATCGGCGATCTCCTCTCGCGTCTGCACCAGGGAGCCGTCGTACTTCGGATCCGGTTGGGAGGTGCGGGCCGTCAGCACCACCGTGGCCCCTTCGCCGGCGAGTAGCTGTGCGATCGCCTTGCCGAGGCCACGGCTGCTGCCCGTCACCAATGCCACCTTGCCCGCGCACCGTCCTGCCACGTCGGCTCCTTCCTCGATACTCGAAATGTGAGCCCTACGGCTGGCGGTCGGCAGCGCCTGCCAAGACCTCGGGGCTGTACTTGCCCGCGATGAAGGTCCACGGATCCGCATACTGACCACGGCCTTCATGGCGCCGCTGGGCAGCCAGCGCCAGCCGCATCGCAGGCCTGATAAATGGTCCCGCCAGCCCGAGCACGCTCCGCAGTGCGCCGTTCTGCGACCCGGCCACCCACTCGACCGTCTCCGGCCAGCCGTGCTGTTGAAAATCAAGCAGCGCTTGGGATTCCGTCGTGTCGTACCAGCCGGTGAAGCTCCAGCCCCGGTCGTCGTCGGGGTCGCCGGGAAGGCTGGCCGTCGGGCCGAGGCGGCCCAGTCCCATCGCCGACATCATGTCGTCCTCGACATCGCGGTGGGTGTGTACGTGGGATTCGTCCCCGCCGATCAGCAGCACCTTGCCCGCGATGGCCTTGGCGCGCTCGACACCGTTGGCGAAGGCCAGCCCGACATCTCGCGCATCGACGGTGTGTAAGCGATTGTCGCCCGGGGTCGCCCGCATCAGCACCAGATAATCGCCGTTCATACTGCCCGCGGCGTCGGGGGAGATGACGCCGGCCAGGCGCAGCATCGCGTACGGCAGCCCGCTGTCGGTGATCGCCTTTTCGGCGAGCACCTTGTCCTCGCCGTACTGGTCAATCGGATTCACCGCTGTCTGGGGAGTGATCAGCTCGGGGTGGCGATGGGGATTGCGCGAGCCGTACACCGAGGCACTGGATGCCAGCAGCACGATCGGCGGCTCGGACAATGCGGCGGCCGCCTGGACGAGGGTCGCGGTGCCGCCGACGTTGATCCGGCGGGCCAGCTTCGGATTGCGATACGACGCCGGCGCAATCATCGCCGCCAGATGCACGATCGCGCTGGGTGGGTGCTCGCCGACCAGCCGGCCAACGGCGTCGGGGTCGAGCAAGTCGGCGTATACCGTCTGCAGCGTCCCTGGGTGCCCGGCGGCAGCCAGTCGCGCCGCGACGGCCTCTGTCGCCGGTGTCTTCAGGTCGGTGGCGATGACGGTGTGCCCGCGTTGGAGCAGGATCTCGGCACAGCGTGACCCGACCTGGCCGAACGCCCCGGTGACCAAGACTGTGTGTTCCGTCATCAAACCATGCCTCGTTTCCGTGCCAGCCGCGCTGCGGAGTCCCGCAGCCGTGGTGAAATCCTCAGGGAGAAAAAGGGATTGAATACGTCTTCGCGTAGCCGGGTCAGTGTGGACGTCTTGATCCGCCACTGACCACCGGTCTTCTGATAGGTCTCGTGGTAGTGGCCGTAGCCCGCGAGGTTGACCCCGGGGGCCAGTCGCACAATGTCGTTGAGAGCCCAGATGCCCGTCGCGGTGGTCGGCGACGTCAGCTCGATCTCCGGGGTATGTACCTGATGCACCGTGGGCTGTGAGGGCTTGCCGAGGGTCGACTGGAGAAACGCAACGAATTCGTCGGCGCCAGCGATGACCACTCCGCCGGACGGGCTGGTGTCGCTGACGAAGTCGTCGGTGAAGATCTCCCGCCAGCGGGCCCAGTCCTTGGTGTCCAGCAGGCGGCAATAGCGCGCCTTGAGTTGTTTGATGGCTTCGACGTCAGCCCACGAATCTTGTTCGGCCACCGGCACAGGCTAACGAAAGCGCCGCGCGCGAGTGGCCGACTGATGCAGCCGCACCTGATGTGATAGCCACGCGAACGTAAACTCTCGCGAATGGCACAGGCAGCGTCTCCAGAGCGTCGGGGCGGTCGGCCCACTCAGGCCGAGGCTGCAGCACTGCACCAACGGCTGCGAGAAGCAGCGGTGAAGACCTTCCTGGCGAACGGCTACGACGCGACGACTATGGTCGCGATCGCCGACGCCGCCGGGATCACCAAACCCACCTTGTATGCCCGGTATCCCGATAAGCGCGCAGTCTTTCTCGACGTCATCCCGTGGGCGTTCAGCCGGGCCGTGCAGGTCGACACCCCCAATGCCCCCGAGGACGAAGATCTGCGTACCGCACTGGTGGCCGTCGGCGAGGGAGCGCTCCGCCAAGCACTGAACCCCGACATCGTCCAGCTGCATAAGATCGCGCGAAACGAAGCGCATCGGTTTCCTGAATTCGGCCTGTCCGCAGAGTCACTCGGCTGGGCGAGCCGCCAGCAGCAGGTGATGAATCTTCTCGCCCGCCACGTCGAGGCCGGCGCCATCGAGGTCGCCGACATCGAGTTGGCCGCCGAGCACTTCCTGGCCATGGTCGAGGTCTTGCCCGCCCGGCTGGCCGACTTCGGTCTCTATCGCAGTCGCAAGGAGGAGCAGCGCCGGCTGCTGCACGCGGTGGACCTCTTCCTGCAGGGCGTGTTGCCCAGATAGTTCAGCTTAACTTTACGCTCGGGTATAGTTAGCGCGTGGCAATGACGCTGTCGGTCGTCGACATCAAACCCAATTTCGCCTCCGAAGTCCGAGCGACCAAGGCTGAATTACTCAGCGGCGTGCACTCCGAAGCGCTGCGCGAGCTGCTGGAACGGCGTGGTGTGCTGGTCTTCCCGCAGATCGGCTTCAGCGACGACGAGCAGGTCGAATTCACCAGGACATTAGGCACATTCGCCCCAGAGCGCACCGGTGAGCAGGTCTACTCCGTCACGCTGGACACGAACATCAATGAGCTCGCCGATTACCTGAAGGGCTCGCTGTACTGGCACATCGACGGGACCATGAATGATGTGCCGATCCGCGCGTCGCTGTTGTCCAGCAAGGTCGTGTGCCCGGACGGCAGCGGTGATACCGAATTCGCCAATACCTATGCCGCCTACGATGCGCTCGACGATGCCGACAAGCAGGCGCTCGAAGCACTGCGAGTGATGCACTCGGCGTGGAACACGCTTTTCTACTATGAGCCCGAACCGAGCTTCAAGACGCTGCGGACGATGATGGCGATCGGCGATCGCGAGCTGCCGCTGGTGTGGAATCACCGCTCCGGACGCAAGTCGCTGGTCCTGGGATGCACGGCGCGTCACGTGGTGGATATGGACTTCAGGCGTAGCATCGAACTCCTTGTCCGCTTGCGTGATTGGGCTACCCGGCCGGAGTTCGTCTACCGGCACACCTGGTCAGTGGGCGACCTGGTCATCTGGGACAACACCGGTACCATGCACCGCGCCACGCCCTACGATCCGGCATCCGGACGGTTGCTGCACCGCACCAAATTGGAAGGCGAGGAAGCCTTTCACTGATGGACGTCTCGCCTGCCGCCTTCCTACGTACGACGCTCCCGTTGGATCTGTCGTGCCTGAGCGATCTGGATAGCGGCCGCTACCATTCGGTTTGGCTGCCCGATCACATGGTCAGCTTCTGGCCGGACGCCCTCTGGACACCGGAATTCACCGACCTGGCCACCGTATCGCCGTCACCACACCGCCATCTCGACGGCATGGCGGTGGCCGCGGCCGCAGCAGCGCTCACCACGACGGTGCCACTGGCGACCAGCGTGGTCGACACCGTTCGTCGGCACCCCGCCCTGCTCGCACAGAGCGCACTGACCGTCGATCACCTGTCGCGGGGGCGATTCATCCTCGGCCTCGGCAGCGGCGAGACCGAGAACATCGTGCCGTACGGCTTCGAGTTCGCCAAGCCGGTCAGCCGCTTCGAGGAAGCGCTGAAAGTCATTCGGTTGCTGTGGGATAGCGAGGGGCCGGTCGACTTCGACGGCCAGTTCTACCGGCTCGAGCACGCCCGGTTGGACACCGAGCCCTATGACGGTCGATTCCCGCCGATCTGGATCGGTGCGAGCGGGCCGCGGATGCTCGAGATCGTCGGCCGCTATGCCGACGGCTGGTGGCCCGCGGGCGCGTGGACTCCCGAACACTATGCCGAGATGCTCGGTACGGTGCGCCAGTCAGCCGAGCGCGCCGGGCGTGACCCGATGGCGATCACTCCGTGCTTCGTGCAGGTGTGCCTGATCGGCGAGGACGAGGCGGCGATCGAGCGGATCGTCCACGCGCCACTGGTGGCGAGCTTTCTCCTGCAGGTCTCGGCAGACGTTCTGCGCCGCTTCGGTTTCGATCATCCGATGGGTGCGGACTGGGGCGGGTTTCACGACATCAACCCGGCCAGCATGACCAGGGAACGCATCCTCGACTTCCTGGGTCGTGTCGATCCCGAGGCAATTCTGGCAGTCGTTCCGCACGGCACGCCCAGCGAGGTGGCGCGGATTGTGAAGTCGTATGTCGATGCCGGACTTCGGGTTCCGAAGATCTTGGATTACAGCACGATGGCCGGTCTGGAATTCGTTGCCGCATCAGCGGCCAATGTGCGGAGGACGGAAGACGAATTGTTGACGTTGTGTGGAGGACAGTCATGACCGTGGGAGTGGATGCTGCCGCCCTGCTGGCTCGGGCGCAGGCGGAGACGGGGCACGACGATTTCGGCGACCCGACCCTGCCCGAGCGGTTCGGTGTCGCGGTCGAGCACCTGAACGGTATCGGACTGGACGCCAACGGCATTGCCGAAGCCGAGCGGGTGTGCCACTGGCTGCTGACCTCGCGGCTGGAACTGTTCGCCGACCGGACCCGCTTTCCCATCGCCGATGAATCGATCGACCGGCCGATGTTCGTGACGGGCGAGCCGCGCTCGGGAACCACACTCATGCATGCCCTGATGTCGGTGGATCCACACGGGCGCGCGCTGCGGTTCTGGGAGGTGATGTACCCCTCGCCGCCGCCCGGCCTGGCGGGCCCGGACGATCCACGCCGCGCCGACGCCGACGCCGATTGGCGCGAGATCAACGCCAAGATGCCCAAGTGGCTGCACAGCCACCCCTACAACGACATGCTCGGTGACGGCCTTCCCGAGGATGAACGCACCTGGGCCTTCGACTTTCGGGTGATGACGCCCACCGCGTGGTGGCGGGTGCCGATGCAGACGCTGGTGGGCGGGCTACCGACGGATCCTGCTGCGCAATACCGCATCCACAAGGCGATGCTGCAACAGCTCCAGTACAACCGGGAGCCCAAGTACTGGGTGCTGAAGGGCTTCCACGGATTTCGCCTCGAAGCGTTCTTCGACACCTATCCCGATGCCAATCTGCTGTGGCTGCATCGCGACCCGGTGCAGGTCGCAGCATCGCGGACGATGATGATGGCCGATATCCTCGACGGCATCGTCGGGCCGATCGACCTGCACGTCGAGGCCAAGAGGCACCTCGAGATGACCAGAGCCAGCATCGCCAACACGATGACGTCGCCTCTGGTGGACGATCCGCGGATCATGCACATCTCATACACCGATTTCATCGCCGACCCGATCGGCGTGGTGCGCGGCTACTACGCCTTCTGTGGACGCGATCTCACCGGTGAAGCCGAGGCCGCGATGCGGGACTATTTGGCCGGCAACCGCGGCGATCGCTACGGCAAGTTCCGCTACTCCACGTCCCTGCTGACCGATATCGGTGAAAACCTTGATGATCTGCACGCGGAGTTCGCCCCGTTCCGGGAACGGTTCGGCGTCCCCATCGAAAAGCGGGACTGACGATGCACGAACGCGTATCGGTCCACGACGTCACCTTCCTCGGTGCGAGTCCGGCTCAATTACAGCGCAATTGGAGCGACCTCGGTGTGCGGCGCCTCAGTGTCATCGACACGCAATTCGTCATGCCGGAGTTTCAGCGCGTCCTCGACGGTGGCGACTACCTGATCCACGCCGTCTACCATCTGTTCGGGTCCGGGCGGGTACCGACTGATGGGCCGTCCGTCGACGACGCCCGCGCCGCGCTTTCCCGGTTGATCGAGGCTGCCGCCGCCAGCGGAGCAACCTGCATCTACCTGCTCACCGGCGGGCGCGGCGAACTCGGCTGGGAGCAGGCGGCCGAGACGTTCAGCCGTGCGATCGAACCCTGCGTGCGCGAGTCTGCGGACGCCGGCGTCAGCCTGGCCGTCGAGAATGCGTCCAGCCTGTATGCCGACATCCATCTAGCGCACAGCCTGCGTGACACCATCACGCTGGCCGAAGCGGCGGGACTCGACATCTGCGTCGACGTCTTTCACTGCTGGGCCGAGGCCGACCTCACGGGCCTGCTCAGATCGGCACTTCCGCGGACACGCCTCATCCAGCTGAGCGACTATGTGCTTGGCGATCGCGCACTGCCTGCTCGCGCGGTGCCCGGCGACGGAGCGATTCCGATTGAAGCCGTTGTGGCCCAGGCGCTGGCCGACGGCTATCAGTTCGGCTTCGACCTGGAGCTGATCGGGCCACGTATCGAAGCAGAGGGGAGATTGGCGGCCGCCCGGCGGGGGTGCCAGGTGGTCAGCGCAATGCTCGATCGGCTCGGCGGCGCAGAAGTGGAGGTCTGATGGCGTTCGGCGATGGTGAAGACGACGCCGCGCTAGAGGCCGCGTGGGATGAGTTCTGCGACCGGTTGAAGGCTGCGGGCAAGCACGCGTTCAAGGATCTCAACGCGACCTCTGACGTCGAGCGCACCGACGCATTCCGGTTCCTCACCCAAAATCTGGGCCAAGCCTTCGATCTCGCGTTGGAAACCCGCGATCCGCGATATCCGAGCATCCACGCGTTCTGCAACCCCACTCGCAAGCTGGGCGGTGACTGCGCCGATTTCACCTATCAGCAGGCCTGGATCGACGGTGAGTCGACCTACCGGATCACCGGAACACGCGGAACCGCATCGTTTTTCAACATCACCGTCCAGGGTGCTCGGCCCGTCGGTCCGCACGTTCTGCACGAGCCGTTCGGAGACGTACCCGAGGCCAACCTGTTCGGCCATCAGTTCCACGTCGAGGCGGATGGCACCTTCGAGCTGTACGTCGGGGGATCCGAACGCGCACCGAACTGGCTGCCGACCACAGCAGAGTCGCGCAAGCTGTTCATCCGCCAGGGCTTCGACCGCTGGGACGAGCGACCCGGGCGGCTGCGCATCGAGCGGATCGACATGGCTTCGCCCAAGCCGCTACCGACCGCCGCGGAGATGGTCGACGCTTGTGCCTGGGCGGGCGATTTCGTCACCGGCCTGATGACCAGTTGGCCCGAGTTCCCGTTCACCTACGGCGGAGTCGACAGCAAGCACCCGAATCGCTTTCCCGCCATCGATGCCACCGAGGCGGACGGCAAGCGCGGCAGAACCGCAGCGAACATGCACTGGGAGTTGGGATCTGACGAAGCACTGATCGTGGAGTTCGACGCCCACGAGGGCCTATGGATGGTCACCAACATGGGCGCGTTCTTCACCAGCATGGATTTCCTCTACCGCCCGGTGAGCTACACACCGAGCCGCGCATCGACCGACAGTGACGGCAAGGTCCGGCTGGTGCTCGCCCACGACGACCCGGGCGTGCACAACTGGCTGGACACCCAGGGCTTCGAACGCGGCAACCTCACCTACCGGCACATGCTCGACGGGCAGCCGGCGGTATTGACCACCCAGCTGGTCGCGCGGGCGCAGCTCGACAACGTGCTACCGCCAGACACCAAGCGGGTCAGCAGTTCCGAGCGTACGGCTCAGTTGTGGGAGCGATTCAACGGAGTGCGTGCCAGGTTCCCGCTGTGAGGTCACTTGGCGCGGTTCATCACCCGGTCGGCGGCCGCCCAGTGCTCGTCGGACACCCACAGTTCGGCGAACGCGTCGATGGCCTCGGTGGGTGTCACGCCGGCAATCACCCGCTTGATCCGGCCGGCCGGACGGTTGGCCAACGACCTTGCCAGCGTGCGCCATTCGTCGTCAAACGAGTCGCGGGGGACCACCCGGTCGATCAGCCCCCACCGTTCGGCCTCGCCCGCGGTGAGAACCGTGCCCGATCCCGCGAGCAGCAGGGCCTTGCTCTTGCCGACCAGCGCCGCCAGTCGTTCGGCACCGCCCCACGCCGGCATGATCTCCAGCGACACCTGATTGAAGCCGATCTTCACGTCGTCGGCAGCCACCCGGATGTCGGCGGCGACGGCGACTTCGGCACCACCGCCCAGCGCGTGCCCGTTCAGTGCGGCGATGACCGGGGCGGGAAAGCCGGCGATCCGGTCGCAGATGGCGCGCATTCGGGACGCCATCGCGGCGGCCTCCTCGGTGGTGCGCAGTGCGGCGAGTTCTTTGAGATCGCCCCCGGACACGAACGCCCGGTCACCGCCGCCGCGGATGACCATCGCCTGTGCGCCTGCCGCCCCGTCGAGCGCTTCTTCGAGTTCGCCCATCGTCGACAACGCGATGGCGTTGCGGGCATGCGGCCGGTCGATCGTGAGGACCACGAGTCCGTCGCTCCACTCCAGGTCCACCATATCGTTCTCCAATTTCGGTATTGGCATTCTCGATGCAGGAGAATAGCATCGCCATGCGGAGGTGCTGGTAGTTGAGAAATATCCCGGTTGAGCTGAGCAAACGCTACATCGAGGAGGGCTGGTGGACCCCGGATACCCTCGGTGAGCTTCTGGCCCGAGGGCTGGCGGCCAACCCCGACACGGGGTTCTGGGTGCACTCCGCGGTGCGCCCGTTCAGCGGAACCTTCCGCGATGTCGAGGTCGCCGCGCGCCGGCTGGCCGCCGGCCTGCGGGCTCGCGGTGTCGGGCCGGGTGACGTCATCGCCTTCCAGCTGCCGAACTGGGTCGAGGCCGCGGTGACATTCTGGGCGTCGGCCTTCCTGGGCGCGGTCGTCGTCCCGGTCGTGCACTTCTACGGCCGCAAGGAACTGACCCACATCATCGGTACGGCGCGGCCGAAGGTCTTCATCACCACCGAGCAGTTCGGCCATATGACGTTCCAGCCGGATCTCTGCGCCGACGTCCCGATCGTCGGGCTGGTGGGTCAGAACTTCGAGGAGCTGTTGGCCGACGAACCGATGGTCGGCGAGTTGCACACCGACCCGGCAGGTCCGACGCTGATCGCCTTTACCTCCGGAACCACCCGTGACCCGAAGGGCGTGATCCACAGCCACCAGACGCTGGGCTTCGAAACCCGCCAGTTGCTGGAGAACTACGCGCCCGATCGCGGCAGACAGATCACCGCCACTCCGGTCGGCCACTTCATCGGCATGGTCGGGGCATTCCTGATCCCGGTGCTCGAGGGCGCCCCCATCGACCTGACCGACGTCTGGGATCCGGGCCGGGTGCTGGAATTGATGGAATCCGAGGGGATGTCGATCGGCGGTGGCCCACCGTACTTCGTGACGAGCCTGCTCGACCATCCGAAGTTCACCGAGTCGCACATGAACCGGATCAAACACGTCGGGCTCGGCGGCTCGACGGTACCGGCGGCGGTGACCCGGCGGCTGGCCGATCGGGGAGTGCATGTGTTCCGCTCTTACGGCAGCACCGAACACCCGTCGATCACCGGATCGCGGCCCGACGCCCCCGAAGACAAACGGCTGCTGACCGACGGCGATGCTCGGCCCGGCGTCGAGATGAAGCTGACCGAGGACGGCGAAATCCTCTCCCGCGGACCGGATCTCTGTCTGGGCTACACCGACGACGTGCTGACCGCGAAGTCCTTCGACGACGACGGCTGGTACCACACCGGTGACATCGGCGTCCTCGATGAGGACGGCTACCTGACCATCACCGACCGCAAGGCCGACGTCATCATTCGCGGTGGCGAGAACATCAGCGCACTCGAAGTGGAGGAGCTACTGCTCAGCATGCCCGCGGTCGCTGAAGCCGTGGTGGTGGCCGCGCCGGATGCCCGCCTCGGTGAGCACACCGCCGCGGTGCTGCGCGTCAAGGAGGGCCACCGCATGCCAACCCTCGCCGAGGTACGCGAGCACTTCGAGAGCTGCGGAGCCGCGCGCCAGAAGTGGCCCGAGGAGTTGCACGAGGTCGCCGACTACCCGCGTACCGCCAGCGGCAAGGTGCAGAAGTACTTGGTGCGCAACAGTTTGCGTTGAGCCCGCACGCAGATCGACATTTTCGGGGCCGAATTCTCGCTCTCAGTGTGGTCTCAACGCGAAGCAGCGGCGGCCAGGCCCGCCCGGTAGCCGAATACCATTGCCGGGCCCAGTGTTCCGCCGGCTCCACCGTACGCTCGCCCGGTCACGCCGGCCATCGCATTCCCCGCCGCGAAAAGCCCAGGAATCGGCTCACCGCTGACGTGCAGTACCCGGCCATCGCGGTCGGTGCGTGGCCCGCCCTTGGTACCCATCGCGCCGATCCCCACCGGCACGGCGTAGTACGGCGGGGTGTCCAGCGGGCCGAGGGTCTGAAGCGCTGGCGTGGCTGCCGAGTTGTCGCCCCAATAGCCGTCGTATGCGCTTGCGCCACGGCCGAATTCGGGGTCGACTTCCTGGGCCACGGCGTCGTTCCAGGCGGTCAGTGTGGCTGTCAGTCCGTCGGCGTCGATCCCGGTCTTGGCCTCCAGGTCGGCCAGTGTTGCCGATTCGTTGAACCAATCGGGAGCGACGCCGCCCGGCTCGATACCGAGGAAGCCGTACTGCTTCAGGTGCTGGGCGTCGAACACGATCCACGCCGGGTCGTTGACATAACCGGCCCGCGGGTCGAGCTGGTGGAACGGCCCGGACATCGAGTTGTACTCGCCGGCCTCGTTCAGGAAGCGCTTTCCGGCCCGGTTGACGATGATGCTGCGCGGGCGGGTGCGCTCCAATCGCACACTGCGGCTGCGCGGCCTACCGCCGAGGGAGTCGCCGGGGATCTGAATGACGGGCACCCACCAGGCCTCACCCATGTTCGCCAGGTCGGCGCCGTGCGCCATGGCCATCCGCAGACCGTCGCCGGTGTTGTTGGGCGGTGACACCGGGCCGCGCAACGGGCCGCGCAGGTAGGCCTCGACCAGGCGCTGATCCCATTCGAACCCACCGGTGCCCAGGATCACTGCCTTGTTGGCCTTCACCTGGATATCCCTGCCGCCCAGAGTGATCCGCACTCCGGTGATACCCGACGCGGAGCCGATCAATTCGACCGCACGGGCCTCGGTGACCGGCGTGACCCCGAGGTCCAGCAGGCCTTTGAGCAGGCCGGCGATCAGAGCGGTACCTGCGACGCAGTAGTCACCGTCCATGTCGTCGACGGCGGCGTGGATCCGGGCGCGTGTCTCGGCGTCGATACCGACATTGCTGAAGTCGATAGGGAATGAGGTGATCCGTGAGGACCATTCGCCCACAGCGGCTTGATCGAATGGCTTGGCGTTCAACGACCGACCGCCACCTGGCTGCCCGCCGGGAAGCTCGGGCTTGTAGTCGGGGAAGCCCTCGGCGACCTCGAACTGCAGCGCGCTGTGCGCTTCGACGTAGTCCAGCATCTCGGGCCCGGTACGTACGAATGTCTCGACCAGCTCGCGGTCCATGACGCCGAGTGATTGGGCCTCAAGGTATTTCAGCGCATCGGCGACAGTCAGCTCACCGCCGGCGGCCCGGTTGTGCGCGGGAATCCAGACGATGCCACCCGACACCGCAGTGGTCCCACCGACTGTCGGCGCCTTCTCGTACACCGCCACCGATGCACCTTCGGAGCGGGCGACCAGCGCGGCAGTCAGGCCGGCCGCGCCGGTGCCGAGAACGACGACGTCGGTTTCCTGGTCCCAGGTGTCCGTCATCGCCGGCTCCTTTGTGTTGCCGCACACGGATTTTGGCGTGTGCAATTATCGAACGCAGGTGTTCGGTTGTTGTCACGCTAATGACGTGGCTCGTGCGGTGTCAAGCGCTCCAGTCAGTGTTTGCCCAGTTCAGCGGGGTGCTTAACTCAGAACGGCCGAAAGGCGTTGGGCTGCCGTGATGGCCGCCTCCCGGCCGTCCAACACCAAGTCCTCGCGGTGCGAGATCAGGTTGATGCAGGTGTGCGGCGAGGTGGGGGGCCGGTGCACCGGGACGGCCAGGCCGTAGGTATTGGGCTCGACCTCGCCGTGGGTGATGATCCAGCCCTGCTCGCGGGCACGGGTCACCAACGGTCGTTCGCCTGCTCGCGGGGGCATGCTCGCCAGCAGTGCGATCCCGGCCGCCCCCCGGTCGAGCGGGTAGCGGCTGCCCTCGTGAAAGGACAGTTGATACGACACCCGGGTGGGCACGATGACCGCGATCGCGACCTGTTGATCACCCTCGGCGACCAGCAGTGACACCGTCGTACCGAGTTCGTCGGCGAGCCCGCGCAGGGTCGGCAGCGACAGCTCGCGCACGTTGTTGTCGAACGACGCTCCCAGTGCCGCAAGGCCGGCCGCGGCCCGGAAGCGTCCGTCCTCGGCCTTGGCCACCAGCCGGTAGGAGGCCAGGGTGCTCAGCAGCCGGTAGGCGATGGTCCGGTGCACCCCGATCTTGTCGGCGACCTGCTGGATGGTCAGCCCGCCTTTAGCCTCCGCGACCAGCTGCAACGCGTGCAGGCCGCGAGCCAGGGTCTGTGACCCCGGCGCAGCGCTGACCGGGCTTTCGGTGGATGTCTGCGTCATACCGTCCCCGTGCCTGAGGTGCGAAATCGGGTGCGAGCCACCCCGAAGTGCCTTGACAGACGGCACTGCGAGAGTGATGCTCTTAAACTATCGCACGTCATAGTTCAATAATTACACATACCGCTTACAAAAAGCGAGAATCCCATTATCACCGACGATAGGGGCCACGGGGTGCCGGAGTTCGAAAGCGTCTGGAGCGATCTGCAGGGCGTTGAGTTCTCACAGGGTTATCTGGATGCCGGCGGAGTGCGCACGCGTTACCTGCACGCCGGCGATCCGGCCAAACCCACACTGGTGCTTCTGCACGGATCGGGTGGCCATGCCGAGGCCTACGTACGGAACCTCGAGGCGCATGCCGAACACTTCTCCACCTGGTCGATCGACATGCTCGGGCATGGCTACACCGATAAGCCCGGGCATCTGCTCGAGATCCCGCACTACGTCGACCACCTCGCGACCGTCCTCGACACGATCGGGGCGCAGCGGGCGTACATCTCCGGTGAGTCGCTGGGCGGTTGGGTGGCCTCGCGGTTCGCCGTCGATCACGCTGACCGGCTCGAGCGTCTGGTGCTCAACACCGCCGGTGGTTCGCAGGCCGACCCGGCGGTGATGAAGCGGATCATCGCGCTGTCGATGGCCGCCGCGGAGAATCCGAGCTGGGAGACCGTCCAGGCCAGGATCAAGTGGCTGATGGCCGACAAGACCAAGGACTACGACGACATCGTCGCCAGCAGGCAACGGGTCTACCGGCAGCCGGGCTTCGTCGCCGCGATGCGCGACATCATGGCGCTGCAGGATCCCGAGATCCGCCAGCGAAACCTGATGAGTCCCAGCGACTACGGAGCGATCACCGCGCCGACGCTGGTGTTGTGGACCAGTGACGACCCGACCGCCGACGTCAGCGAAGGCAAGCGCATCTCGGAGATGATCCCGGGCGCCCGCTTCGAGGTCATGGAAGGCTGCGGGCACTGGCCGCAGTACGAGGACCCCAAGACGTTCAACCGGCTGCACATCGACTTCCTGCTGGGTCGGTGAGCATGGATTTCGATGTCGTCGTCGTGGGTGCCGGACCCAGTGGCCTGACCCTGGCCAATGTCCTTGGCCTGCAGGGTGTCCACACCTTGGTCGTCGACGAGCGCGACGCGCTGATCGACTATCCACGCGGGGTGGGCCTGGACGACGAGTCGCTGCGCACCTTCCAGGCGATCGGTGTGGTGGACGCCGTTCTGCCGCACACCGTGCCCAACCAGATCCTGCGGTTCTACGACCGCAAGCGCCGACTGCTGGCCGAGATGGCGCCGCCCGACGCACGATTCGGGTGGCCCAAGCGCAACGGCTTCGTGCAGCCCCTGGTCGATGCCGAACTGTACAAGGGCCTCGACCGGTTCGATCACGTCGAGGTGGCCTGGGGCCACCCGATGACCTCGATCGCCGAGACCGCCGACGGCGTCACGGTGGAGTTGTCACCGGCCGACTCTGGTCCGCAAAAAGTCAACGCCCGCTACGTCGTCGGCTGCGACGGCGGGCGCAGCGCCACCCGCCGCCTGATGGGCGTGTCCTTCGACGGCACGACGTCCTCGACCCGGTGGCTGGTCGTCGACATCGCCAACGACCCACTGGGGCATCCAAACAGTGAGGTCGGCGCCGACCCGGCCCGGCCATACGTCTCGATCTCGATCGCCCACGGCATCCGGCGATTCGAGTTCTTGATCCACGGCCACGAAACCGACGAGCAGGCCGAGGATCCTGCATTCGTGGCGCAGATGCTCGCCCGGCTGGTGCCGTACCCGGACAAGGTCGACATCATCCGCCGGCGCCTCTACACCCACCACTCCCGCATCGCCAGCTCGTTCCGCAAGGGCCGCATCATGATTGCCGGGGACGCCGCGCATCTGATGCCGGTCTGGCAGGGGCAGGGCTACAACAGCGGTATCCGCGACGCCGCCAACCTCGGCTGGAAGCTGGCCGCGGTGGTCAAGGGGCAGGCTCGCGACGCGCTGCTGGACAGCTATGACGTCGAGCGCCGCAAGCACGCTCGCGCGATGATCGACCTGTCGACCACGGTCGGCAAGGTGATCTCACCGACCAACCCACGGGTCGCCGGCGCACGGGATGTGCTGATCCGCGCCGCTTCCCTGGTGCCCACGTTGAAGCGCTACGTGCTGGAAATGCGCTTCAAACCGATGCCGCGCTACGAGCAGGGTGCGGTGGTGCACAGCGATCCGCGCCCACCGTCCTCCGCAGTCGGGACCCTGTTCATCCAGCCTCGCGTGGACACCCGGGATCGGCAGAACGTGCTGCTCGACGACGTCATCGGTCCGTGGTTCGCGTTTGTGTGTTGGAGCAACAACCCCCGACAGCTGCTGGGGGAGAGGGCCTTTGCCGACTGGAAGGCGCTGGGTGCGGTCTTCGTCGCACTGCGCCCGATCACCCAGCTGCATTGGACCGGCCACGACGATCCCGACGTGGTCGTGGTCGGTGATCGCACAGGAGCCTTGAAAGCCTGGTTCGACGCCCACGAAGAATCCGTGATGTTCCTGCGGCCCGACCGCTGCATCGCGGGCGCGTGCATCGCCCAACGCACACCGGAGCTGAGCGCGGCGCTGCTCGACAAGCTCACCCTCACCCCGGGAGGAGGCACCGATGCCACTGGCCCTCTGCTGCATGTCGCACAGTCCGCTGCTGAACCTTCCCGGCCCGTCGGAGGAATTGCTTGACGACATCAATGCTCGACTCGCCGAAACCCGGTCCTTCGTCGCCGATTTCGATCCCGAGCTCGTGGTCATCTTCTCTCCGGACCACTACAACGGATTCTTCTACCGGTTGATGCCACCTTTCTGTATCGGGACCGCTGCGCACGGTGTCGGCGACTACGGCACCCATGCCGGGCCCCTGAACGTGCCCGCCGACGTCGCCAACGAGATGGCCGCTGCGGTATGGGAGTCCGGCGTCGACGTGTCGTTGTCGGCGGCCATGGACGTCGATCACGGCACCGTGCAACCGCTCGAGGTGCTGTTCGGGTCCGAAAATCTGGGCGCGTCGCCTCCTATCATCCCGGTGTTCATCAACTCGGTGGCCACCCCGCTCGGGCCACTCAAGCGCACCAGGGCCCTTGGCACCGCCATCGGCGAGTACCTGGGCACCCTGAGCAAGCGGGTGCTGGTCGTCGGATCCGGTGGGCTGTCCCATGATCCGCCGGTGCCGACGTTGGCAACCGCACCACCTGCCGCTCTGGAACGCATCGTCGGTGGGGCACCGATGTCTGCTGAAGGGCGGGCTGCCCGGCAGGAGGCCGTGATCGCCGCGGCGCACGACTTCGCCCACGGGCAGAGCCCGCTGCAACCGCTGAACCCGGAGTGGGACCATGCCCTGCTGGACCTGATCGACACCAATCGGCTGGCCGAGGTGGACGGCTGGACCAACGACTGGATCGCCCGTGAGGCGGGCAATTCGGCGCACGAGATCCGAACCTGGGTCGCGGCTTTCGCCGCACTGGCGGCCCAGGGGAATTACCAGACCCGGCAGCGCTATTATCGCGCTGCTCCAGAGCTGATCGCGGGCTTCGCGATCCGGACGGCGGTACCCACACGATGACCGAGTTTGATCACACCGTCGATGTCCTGGTCATCGGCTCCGGAGCCGGCGGGATGACCGCCGCGCTGCGCGCCGACGCAGCCGGGCTGGACACCCTGATCGTGGAGAAGTCACCCAAATTCGGTGGCTCATCGGCACTGTCCGGCGGCGGTATCTGGGTGCCCGGTGCGCCGTCGCAACGCAAGGCCGGTTACTCACCCGACCCTGACGGGGTGTTCGAGTACCTCAAGACCATCACCGGCGGTCTGGTCAGCGACGAGCGGCTACGCGCCTACGTCGACACCGCCCCGGAGATGATGGAGTTCCTGGAGAAGTGCAGCAGCTGGTTCGAATTCGTCTGGAAGCCCGGCTACGCCGACTACTACCCGGAGCTACCCGGCGGGTCCGAGCGTGGCAGCACCATCAACGTGCCCGAGATCGATCTGCGCAAGCTGGGCGACGAGGAGCAGAATCTGCTGGCGCCACTGGCGCTGGCGCCGAAGGGAATCTGGTTCGCCCCCAAGGACCTTCGGCTGTTTTACCAGATCAGGCAGAACTGGCGGGGTAAGGCCGTGCTGCTCAAGCTGATCTGGCGGATGTTCCGGGCCCGGGTGTTCGGCGACCGGATGGCCGCGATCGGGCAGTCGTTGATGGCCCGGATGCGGCTGGCGCTCAAGGAGAAGGACATCCCGCTGTGGCTGTCGGCGCCGATGACCGAACTGATCACCGACGTGGACGGCACCGTCGTCGGCGCCGTGGTGGAACGGGACGGCACACCGCTGCGGATCGGCGCCCGGCGCGGTGTGGTGGTGGCCTCCGGTGGGTTCGACCACGATATGGCGTGGCGTCGCGAACACCTGCCCGTGCTGGAGAAGGACTGGAGCTTCGGCAATCCTGCGGCCACCGGCGACGGTATCCGGGCGGGGGAGAAGGTGGGCGCCGCCACCGATCTGCTCGACGAGGCGTGGTGGTTCCCCGCGATGTGCTGGCCGGATGGGCGCCTGCAGTTCATGCTCAACGAGCGAATGATGCCCGCCCAGTTCGTCGTCAACGGCGCAGGCAAGCGGTTCATCAATGAGGCTGCGCCCTATATGGATTTCGCGCACGCCATGATCGTGGGCCAGCAGGCGGGCACGGATCACATCCCGTGCTGGCTGGTCACCGACATCGCATCGTTCCACCGGTATGTGGTGGGCGGGCATCTGCCGATCCCGAAGGTGCCGTTCGCCCCGGTGCCGACCGGCCGCAAGATCCCGCAGGCCTGGTTGGACTCCGGGATCGTCAAAGCCGCCGACACCTTCTCCGAGCTCGCGGCCAAGATCGGTGTCCCTGCAGACGAATTGCAGTGCACGGCAACACGCTTCAACGAATTGGCGCGCAAGGGGCACGACGACGACTTCAGCCGGGGCGACAGCGCCTACGACAACTACTACGGCGACCCGACGCTGCCCAACCCCAACCTGGCTCCGCTGGGCAAGGCACCGTATCTGGCCTTTCAGATCATCCTCGGCGACCTGGGCACGTCGGGTGGATTGCTCACCGACGAGCACGCCAGGGTGCTGCGCCAGGACGGCACCGTCATCGGTGGGCTCTACGCCACCGGGAATGCCTCGGCCGCGGTGATGGGCCGCAGCTACGCCGGCGCCGGCGCCACCATCGGACCCGCGATGACGTTCGGATACGTCGCAGCAGAACACATCTCCCACAATTCCGATCGAGAGGTAACCGCATGAAAATCTCGCTGTTCTACGAATTCCCGCTGCCGCGGCCGTGGTCGGAGGACGACGAGCACCAGCTGTTCCAGCATGGCCTCGACGAGGTGGAGGCCGCCGACAAGGCCGGGTTCTCCAGCGTGTGGCTCACCGAGCACCACTTCCTGGAGGAGTACTGCCACTCCACCGCGCCGGAGATGTTCCTGGCCGCGGCCAGCCAGCGCACCAAGGACATCCGGCTCGGCTTCGGCGTGATGCACCTGCTGCCCAACATCAACCCCCCGGCCCGCATCGCCGAACGCATCGCCACCCTCGACCACTTGTCCAACGGCAGAGTGGAATACGGCACCGGCGAGGGTTCCTCGGTGGCCGAGCTCGGCGGCTTCAACGTCGACCCTGCCGACAAGCGCGCCCAGTGGGAAGAAGCGCTCGAAGTGTCGATCCGGTGCATGACCGAGGAGCCGTTCACCGGGTTCAAGGGCGAGCATGTCGAGATGCCGGCCCGCAACGTGGTTCCCAAGCCGCTGCAGAAGCCGCACCCGCCGGTGTGGGTGGCCTGCACCCGCCCGTCGTCGGTCGAGATGGCCGCTCAGAAAGCCATCGGCGCACTGAGCTTCGCCTACACCGGCCCGGAGGCGCTCAAGGAGCGGGTCGACGGCTACTACCGTGACTTCGCGGAGCAGGGCGCGCCGATCACCCCGGCGATCAACCCCAACATCCTGGCCATCGGCGGCGACTTGTCGATGATGGTGGCCAAGTCTGACGAGGAGGCGCTCAAGCGGCTCGGCATCGGTGGCGGCTTCTTCTCGTTCGGCATCATGCACTACTACCTGACCGGCATGCACACCCCTGGCCGGACCAAGGTCTGGGAGCGCTACGAGGAGGCCGTCAAGGAGGACCCGACCCTGGCCTACGGCCCGGGCCGTGGTGCGATCGGATCGCCGGAGACCGTGCGCGAGTTCCTGCGGGGCTACGAGGCCAGCGGTGTCGACGAGATCATCCTGCTGCTCAACCCGCGCAGCCACGAGGGCACGATGGAGTCCATCGAGATCATGGGCAAGGAGATCCTGCCCGAGTTCATCGAACGGGACGCCAGGGCCGTGGCCGTCAAGGCCAAGCGCCTGGAGCCGGTGATCGAGAAGGTCGAGGCGCGCCGACGGCCTTCGGAGGCACCGATGTTCGATGAAACCTACTCCTTCGGCGGATTGCCGACCGGCCGCAATAAGTTCACCGCCGGCGAGATTCCCGAGGCGATGGCCGAGATCAACGAGGGCCGCGTGAAGGCCGCGCAGTTGGCGAAGGAGAAGCGGGAAGCCAAGTAGCCCGTGTCCACCATCGACGATCTGCTGCGGTATGACGGCCGCCGTGTTGTAGTCACCGGCTGCGCGTCGGGAATCGGCGCGCAGCTGTGCGGGCAGCTCACCGATCTGGGTGCCGAGGTGGTCGGCCTTGACGTGCGACGCCCGGCGACTGACACGGTCGAGCTGAGCGAGTTCGTCGAGGTCGATCTGGCCGATCCGGATTCGATCGATCGGGCCGCGGCCGCGGTGGGCGGCCCGATCGACGCGCTGTTCAACGTGGCCGGGGTGTCCTCGGGCATCGGAAACCCGTTGTTGGTCGTCACGATCAACTTCCTGGGCACCCGGCATCTCACCGAAGCGATGCTGCCCAAGCTGGGGCCGGGTTCGTCGGTCGTTTGCGTCTCCTCGCTGGCCGCGGCGAACTACCGTGAGAACCTGCCACAGGCGGCCGGCCTGCTGGCGACGGGCTCGATGGCCGACGGCATCGGTTGGTGTCACGCCCATCCCGACGCACTGGCCGACGGCGGCTACCGGCTGTCCAAGGAGGCGATCATCGGCTACACGGTGAGCAGCGCAGTACCGCTGGGCGCCAAAGGTATTCGGATCAACTGCACCGGACCGGGCGTGACCGAGACGCCGATTCTCGACCAGCTGCGGTCGGCTTACGGGCAGGGCCTGCTCGATGACATCCCCAAACCGCTCGGACGGGTGTCGAACCCGGCCGAGCAGGCCGCGGTGCTGGTGTTCCTGGGCAGCGGGGCCGCCGGTTACATCACCGGACAGGTCGTCTGGGCCGACGGCGGCAACATTGCGGCGCGCCAAGCCGCCGACTACGAGAAGGGATGACCAGCGTGGCCGATATGAGCGATTTCCGTCGGGTCGCCGACGACGTCCGCAACTGGGGACGGTGGGGCCACGCCGACGAGCTCGGCACGCTGAACTTCATCACGCCCGAGAAGGTCGCTCAGGCCGCGGCAACGGTCAAGCACGGCAAGGTGTTTCCGCTCGGCGTCGACTTCGGCTCGTCGGGGCCGCAGGGCGCGTTCCAGTACCGGCAGAATCCCACCCACGTGATGACGATCGACGGCGGCGACGCCAACACGCTGATGGAGTACGGGCCGAAATGGCTGCGCAACCCGTCGGCCGTGCAATTGAGCGGGTACAGCACGGCCGGCCCGATGCGGTTCAACGACGATATGATCATCATGCCGCTGCAGGCCGCCACCCAATGGGACGCGTTGTCGCATGTCTACTACGAGGACAAGCTCTACAACGGCTTTCCCGCGGACTCGGTGACCAGCCTTGGCGCCTACTATCTGGGCATCGACAAGGTCGATAGCAAGGGCATTACGTCCAGGGGTGTACTGCTCGACATCGTCAAGCTGCGCGGGGTGCCGACGTTCTGTGAGCTCGGCGACCCGATCACGCCTGCCGAACTCGATGAGGCGGCCAGGACGCAGGGGGTCAGCATCGAACCCGGCGATATCGTGCTGGTCCGAACGGGTTGGTGGGCGCGCTTTTTGGAGACGGGCGATGGCACCGAACCGGGAGCGGGCCTGGACTGGACCTGCGCATCGTGGCTGGCCGATCATCAGGTCGCCGCGGTGGCGGCCGACAACCTGATGGTGGAGAACCCGGCGTCGGGGGTCGACGGCGCCATCCTGCCGATGCACATGCTGTGCTTGCGTGACATGGGTCTGATGTTGGGCGAGTACTGGAATCTCACCGAACTGGCCGCCGACTGCGCGGCCGACGGACGCTACGAGTTCCAGCTCGTCGCACCGCCGCTGTCCGTCACCGGGGCCGTCGGGTCGCCGGTCAACCCGATCGCGATCAAGTGAGCGCTCAGCACCGGACCATCGCCGTCGACGGACTGGCCACGCATTTCCTCGAGGCCGGCGCGGGCGACCCCGTCGTGCTGCTGCACGGCGGCGAGTTCGGCGTGAGTGCCGAAATCGGCTGGGAACGCATCATTCCCATACTCGCGCAGAGCTATCGAGTGTTGGCTCCCGACATGCTGGGGTTTGGGGAGTCGGCCAAGGTGGTCGACTTCACCGACGGGCGCGGCATGCGAATCCGGCACATCGCGCGGTTCTGCTCGGTGCTGGGTATCGATTCGGCGCATTTCGTCGGCAACTCGATGGGCGCCATCAACCTGTTGGTGGACCTCACCTCGGACGCACCCGTGCTGCCGGTGCGCAGTGCGGTCACGATCTGCGGCGGCGGTGAGATCCAGAAGAACCGGCACACCACCGCGCTGTACGACTACGACGCCTCGTTCGAGGCGATGCGGGCCATCGTGGAAGCGCTGTTCTTCGACCCGTCGTATCCTGCGGACGAGGCCTATGTGCGGCGGCGCTACGAATCCAGCATCGCACCGGGGGCCTGGGAGTCATTGGCGGCAGCGAGGTTTCGCCGCCCGGGCCTGGATGCCCCGCCCACTCCGTCGAGCAAGCGGGCGTACGAGCGGATCGGCGTTCCGGTCCTGGTGGTCGAGGGTGCGGGGGACAAGCTGCTACCGCCCGGGTGGGCGGCCGAGATCGCCGGGCAGATCGCCGGTGGCCGCTCGGCCGTCGTCGACGATGCGGGCCACTGTCCGCAGATTGAACAGCCCGACGCGCTGGCCGACCTGCTGCTGAAGTTCTTCGCCGAGTTGACCTGACCTCCGCGCCCAAACCGACATTACGCAGAAGAAGTTCGAGTAGGGCTCTGCAAAACGTCGATTTCGGCGTTTCACGGCGAAATGTCGGTTTGGGCGTACAGGGGGAGGCTAAGGCCCTACCCGCTGCACACCGACGTACGTCGAGCTCAACGCGGGCGTTTGCGACAGGGGATCCACCGGGGACCCGTCGATCAGCAGATTTCGGTTGACGCCGAACGATATTGGCGCCGCTCCACCGCGGGGGTCGAACACCCGCGACCCCCATCCATGGTCGACGATGACGACCCCGGGTCGGGGTCGGTCGCTCACCTGAGCGGCGAGTTCGACCTCACCGGCGGGCGAGAACACCCGAACGCGATCGCCGTCGGCGATGCCCAGCGCCGCCGCATCGGCCGAATTGATCACCGCATGGTTGTCCTTGCCCGACGGATGAAGGCCCGGAATATCGTTGAGCCAGGAGTTCATCGAATGCCTGCGCCGGCTGTTCGCCAGCTGGAAGGGCAATCCCGCCGGAGCCTGCGGATGCGGCTCGGCCAGCAGTTCGTGGGTCCGTGCCACGAACTCCTCGGGCGCGACGTGAATCTTCTTGTCGTCGGTGCGCAACGCCTTTCGCAGCTGACCGAACTCGCGTTTGCCGAATACCCAGCCGTGCGGGTGATCCATGATGGCTCGCCAGCTGATACCGCGGCTTGCCGCCACCAGCATCCGGTCGATCCAGTGCGGCCCGAACGCAATCGACGGCCGGTGCGTGAGCCGAGCCAGGTGACGCGTTGCCTTGACGAACCCGTTGACACCCCGGATGCCGAGGAAGGGTCGCTTCATCGCCAGCGTGAGGTCCAGGAAGAATCGCCACTCTTCGCGGGCATCACCGGGCGGATCGACGGCGCGTCGGCCGTACTGGATGTACGGCTCGTCGTGCAGGCCGCTGGTGAGCGCCAGCAGGTCGTCGCGTTCCAGCCAGTGCGCGGCAGGCAGTAACCAGTGCGCGTGGCGGTGGCTTTCGCGCTGCAGCAAATCGATCGCCACCAGCAGATCGAGTTGCGCCAGCGCGGCATCGAGGCGCGCACCGTCAGGCCCGGAGACGACGGGGTTGCCCGCGTTGATCACCATGGCACGGATCTGCCCGCGCCCGGGAGTCGTGATCTCGGCGGGCAATTCGTCGAGGCCGTGGTGGCCGGCCACCGTCGGTCGGCCCTGCAACCGGCTGCGGTGGTCGGGTGATTTCGCCAGCGCAGCCAGTTTCTGTGCGTCGACGTAGCCGCGTTCGAAGCGGCGCCCACCGGGCCGATCCATCCGGCCGGTGACGACGTTGAGCACATGGCCCAGCCACTCGCCGATGGTTCCGGCCAGGTGCAGTGACACCCCAGTCCGGGTGATCACCATCGCTCCCGGTGCTGCCGCGAAATCCCTTGCCAGCGTCTCGATATCAGCGCGGGGGAGATCGCAGCGGGCGGCCAGGTCATCGAGGTCGGCACCCGTGACCAGGCTGCGCAATTCCGATACACCCAGCGCCAGGTCGGTGCAGTCCCCTCGATGCTCGAGGCCTTCGTCGAAGATCACCTTGACCATGCCGAGCAGCAGTGCCCAATCCTGGCCGGGGCGGATCGGCAGATGCGTATCGGCCTTCTCGGCACTCTCGGTCCGGATCGGGTCGACGACGACGATCTTGGCGCCTTGCCGCTGCCGCGCCAGCGCCCGTTTCCAGCCGCCGGGTACCGATTCCACCCAATTCCAGGCGCTGACAGCGGGATTGGCGCCCACCAGCAGGAAGAAATCGCAGTTGTCGACGTCCGAGACCGGGACGAACAACTGCGACCCGTACATCGCCTCGGCCACCACGTGCAAGTTGTTCTGATCCACCGACCCGACGTAGTAACGGTTGTGGCTGCCGATCGCGTCGAGCCACCCCGTCATGAACAGCAGGTTCGACGACGAGAACCCGGCAGGGTTGCCGGTGTAGCTGGCGATGGCGTCTGGGCCGCCGGCGGAGATGATCGCCGACATCCGTGCGGCGATATCGGTGATCGCCTCGTCCCACGTTGCCTCGACGTAGGTGTCACCCACCCGTCGCAGCGGTCGGGTGATGCGGCGCGGATGGTCGACGAGCTGGCCGGCAGTGCGACCTTTGGCGCAGAAGTCTGCCCAACTGTGCGGATTCTCTTTGTCCGCAGAGATTTTCACCACCCGCCCCGCCTCGACGGTCACGTCGACACCGCACGAGGCAAGGCAGTAGCGGCAGAACGTGTGAACGGTCTGCTGCGGAGTGGGAGCTACTTCAGGCAACTGCCGCCGTCGACGGGCAACTGCACGCCGGTGATGTACCGAGCCTCGTCGGAGGCCAGGAACAGCACTGCGTTGGCGATGTCCTCGGGTTCGACCCAACCGATGGGAAGCGTGTGCATGAACTCGCCGACGACCTTGATGTCGTCTGGGCCCGGGTTCTCCAGGTCGGGGCGGAACAGCTTCATCGTGCCCTCGTTCATGAACAGCGGGGTGTTGACGTTCGTCGGGTGCACCGAGTTGACCCGGATGTTCTTGGCGCCCAGCTCGACCGCGAACGTCTTCATCAGTCCGACGACGCCGTGCTTGGCAGCGACGTAGTGACCGCAGTGGGGGTACGCTTTGATGCCGCCGACCGAGCTGGTCAGGATGATCGAGCCGCCGCGCTCACCCGCGAGGATGTGCGGCACACCGGCTTTCACCGTCTTCCACACGCCACCCAGGTTGATGTCGATCATTGCGGTCCAGTCGGTTTCACTGGTCTGGTCCAGCGTCTGCCCACCGTTGCCGATGCCCGCGTTCGCGACGATGACGTCGAGGCGGCCGAACTCCTCGACGCCGGCGTCGACGGCTCCCTTGAGCGCGTCATAGTCGCGGACGTCGACCTGAGCGGTGAAGATGCGACCGCCGGCGTTCTTGACCAGATCGGCGGTCTCCGCCAGATCCTCCGGGGTGGACGCGGCGATCAAGTCGACCGTGTCGAGCTTCTTACAGATATCGACGGCGATGATGTCGGCGCCCTCCGACGCCAGCCGGACCGCGTGCGCGCGACCCTGTCCGCGTGCCGCACCGGTGACGAATGCGACTTTGCCTTCTACGCGTCCTGCCATGGTCTTCAATCCTCTTGTTCTTGTAGTGGGTGGATGTCAGGGAACGATCGTCGGCATGGCATCCCAGCCGCGGACCGCAGTGGTTTGGGACTTCACCGCATTCGGCCAATCGACGTCCCAGGTGGGGAAGCGCTTGAGAATTTCTTCGAGCGCGATGCGCCCCTCCATCCGCGCCAGCGCATTACCCATGCAGAAATGGGTGCCCGCGCCAAAGGTCATGTGCGACTTCAATTCACGGTGAATGTCGAACACGTCGCCATCGGGAGCGAAGCGGCGGTGGTCGCGGTTGGCCGAGCCGACGAGCATCAGCATCGCCGAACCCTCCGGCACCGTTTGCCCGTAGTACTCGGTGTCGCGGGCGACGTAGCGGGCGATCTGCAGCGCCGGCGGTTCCCAGCGCAGGAGCTCTTCGATCGCCTGCGGGATCAGGGCCGGATTCTCGGCCAGTTCGCGACGCTGATCCGGATATTCGGCCAGTGTCTTTCCGGCCCAACCGATCAGCCGCGTGGTGGTCTCCGACCCGGCGGTCGCGATCACCGTCAAATAGAGCAACAGTTCTTCGCGGGCCAGACGCCGCACGGTGCCGGTCTCGTCGGTGAACTCGGCGTTGAGCAGGTCGGTCATGATGTCGTCGGACGGGTGGTCGCGGCGGTAGTCGATGAACTCGGCGAACACCTCGCCGGTGGCCAGTAGATCGACCTCCTTTTTCTGGAGGGTGGCCTCGCCGTGATCGGTGATGGCGCGCTGCCGGTCCTCCGGAATGCCAAGGAGCATGCCGATCACCCGCATCGGCATCTGCTCGCCGAGGTCGTTGACGAAGTCGAACCGACCGGAGCCGACCAACGGATCCAGGCAGCGGGTGGTGAATTCGCGGATCTGCGGCTCCAGCGCGGCGACTTTGCGCGGGGTAAACACTCGCGACAACAGATTGCGGTGGATGTTATGGATCGGCGGATCCTCGAAAATCAATGTCCCGGTGGGAATTTCCATCCCGGATTTGATGATTTCCAACAGAGCACCGCGGCCGGAGATGAATGTCTCGTGGTCGATGACGGCCTTGTTGACATCGTCGAACCGGCTCAGCGCGTAGAAATCGAGATCGGGGTTGTAGTACAGCGGCGCTTCCTCGCGCAGCCGGGCGAACATCGGAAACGGATTGATGTTCTGGTCGACGTCATAGGGGTCGTAGTGAAGATCCCTATCGGCACTGACTGTCACCGGATGTTCCTCCCATGGGCTGCGGTGTGAGCAACTGTTGCAGCTTCGTTCAAAACGTGTCAATGCCGTATACGGTTTGTGTGAGGTTTGCTGGCCAAGTGAGAGAACATCGTTCTCCTATCGCTCGGTTAGGCGCACTAGCGGGTTTGATCCACCAGGCCGTATACGGGTTGAATGGGGGGGTGGCGACGACGCGGAATCCTTGGTGAAGGCCGGATCATGACTCTAGTTGCCGGCATCGACTCGTCGACTCAATCGTGCAAGGTCGTGATCTGTGACGCCGCCACGGGCGCTGTCGTACGCTCGGCGGCCACACCGCACCCGCCCGGCACCGAGGTCGCCCCCGAGCAGTGGTGGAAAGCGCTGCAGCACAGCGTCGTGCAGGCCGGCGGCATCGATGATGTGGCTGCCATATCGGTCGGTGGACAGCAGCACGGCATGGTCTGCGTCGATCAGCAGGGCGCGGTGGTCCGGCCCGCGCTGTTGTGGAACGACACCCGTTCTGGTGCCGCCGCAGCCGAACTGGTGACCGAACTCGGCGGTGCGGCCTGGTGGGCCACCGAGATCGGGGTCGTCCCAGTCGCGTCGATTACCGTGACCAAGATTCGCTGGCTCGCCGATCACGAGCCCCGCAACGCCGATGCGACCGCCGCGGTGTGCCTGCCCCACGATTGGCTGACCTGGCGGCTGCGCGGCGGCACCGATATTGCCACGTTGTGCACCGACCGCAGCGACGCGAGCGGAACCGGCTATTTCTCGGCAGCCACTGGTGCGTACCGCGACGGTGTCCTGACCGCGGCGATGCGCGGGCGTCGTCCGGTGCTGCCCCGCGTGCTCGAGCCGAACGAACCGGCCGGCCAGACTCCCGCGGGCGTGCTCCTGGGGCCGGGCGCCGGCGACAACGCCGCCGCCGCGCTGGGGCTGGGTGCGGGTGTGGGCGACTGCGTGGTCTCACTGGGTACGTCCGGGGTGGTCAGCGCGGTCGGCGATGCGGCACCCCACGATCGCGACGGTCTGGTGGCTGGGTTCGCCGACGCGACCGGACGGTATCTGCCGCTGGTGTGCACGCTCAACGGCGCTCCGGTACTGGCCGCCGTCGCCACGATGCTCGGGGTGAGCCTCGATGAGTTCTCCCGCCTGGCGCTCAGTGCGCCCGCCGGTGCCGGGGGCCTGGTCTGGGTTCCTTATTTCGATGGTGAGCGTTCGCCGAACCTGCCCGAGGCCAGCGGTGCGCTGCACGGCGTGAACGGTCGTAACCTGCTGCCGGCCAACGTGGCTCGGGCCGCGGTCGAAGGTCTGCTGGCGTCGATGAGTTACTGCCTGGACAAGATCGCCGAGCAGGGCATCGACCCTGACACGGTGGTGATGGTCGGCGGTGGTGCGCGATCCGAGGCTGTCCGCCGGGTCGCGCCGGCCATGCTCGGACGCCCCGTCGTGGTGCCCGAGCCGGGGGAGTACGTCGCCCTGGGCGCCGCGCGTCAGGCCGCCTGGACACTGTCCGGGCAAGACGAGCCACCTGTCTGGTCGACGGGCCGGGCCAGGCGCTACGAAGCCGAGCCGATCCCCTCGGTGCTGGAGCGCTACCACGAGGCCCGGCGATTGACGTTGGGTCAGGACACGTAGCGCCGCGCGGTCCGTCCGCGAACGCCCGTCAGGATCTCGTAGTCGATGGTGCCGGTGGCGCGTGCCCAGTCGGCTGCTGTCGGACCGCCGGACGCACCCGTGCCGAACAACACCGCCCGGTCACCCTCGGCGACACCGCCACCGCTGGGGCCGAGATCGACCACCAACTGATCCATACAGATCCGGCCGACGGTGCGGAACGGCCGATCGCCGATCGTCACGGTCAATGAATCCGACAGCACGCGGGGCACCCCGTCGGCGTATCCGCAGGCAAGCACAGCGATCGTGGTGTCATGCGATGCGACCCAGAGGTGACTGTAGGAGACCCCTTGTCCGGCTGGGATTCTCTTGACCAGCGCGACCTCGGCGGTCAACGTCATCGCCGGTATCAACCCGAAATCGCCGATCTGCGGCACGGGGGTCCGCCCGTAGACGGCGATACCGGCGCGCACCAGGTCACGAGATAGATCCGGCCGCGTCAGCGCGGCGGCCGAATTCGAGGCATGGACGACCTGCGCGGGCACGCCGGCTCGGCGCAGCTCCATCACTCTGGCATCCAGCCACGCCACTTGCCGGTCGTTGAGCGGGTGGTCCGGTTCGTCGCCCCTGGCCAGATGGGTCATCGCCGTTCGCAGTACGACCGCCCCGGACGCCGAGTACTTGGCCAGTGCGTCACACAGATCCGGCCAGTCCGGCAGCGTGGCACCGCCGCGCCCGAGCCCGGTGTCGATCTTGACCCCGACCGTCGCGGTGACGCCGAGACCGTCCGCGGCGGCGGCCACGTCGGATAACTGCCGGGTCGACGACACCACCACTTCGACGCCGGCAGCGACCGCACCCGCGAAATCGGTGGTCGGGGTGTGCAACCACGCCACGACAGGAGCTGTGACGCCATCGCGGCGCAGTGCCAGCGCCTCATCGACGGTGGCCACCCCGATCTCGGCGGCCCCGGCGCGCAGCGCGGCGTGCGCGACCGGGGTGGCACCATGCCCGTAGCCGTCGGCTTTCACCACGGCCATCACGCCTGCCCGGGCGCGCCGCGCCACCACCCCCACGTTGTGCGCGATCGCGCCGAGGTCGACGAGGGCCTCGACGGCCGCCATCTCAGTAGTCGATGGCTTCGATGAGCGACGACGGCTCGTCCATCAACGCCCAGAAGCGATCCCGGATTGCCACGGTCACCGGCCCGGGCCTGCCGTCGCCGAGCTTTTCGCCGTCCAGCGAGATCATCGGCGTCACCCCACCCGCGGTCGTCACGGCCATGAGTTCGTCGGCGTCGTAGAGCTCACGACTGGTGACGTCGCACAGCGTGGCTTCGATGCCCATGGCGTCGGCGATCTCGAACACTGTCTTGCGAGTGATGCCCGGCAGCGCGTTGCGCGACGGCGAGAACAGCTTGCCACCCTTGACGATCACGACATTGAAGCCCGGCCCTTCGGCCACGCAGTTGTCAGCGTCGAGCAGGATGGCGGTGCGTGCGCCACGGTCCTTGGCCTCGAAGCTGGCTGCGGTCAGATCGCCCCATTGATAGTTCTTGATGGTCGGGTCGACGGTGTTCCGGCCGGCGCGCCGAACATGGCGCGGCACGATCGCGGTGGTGCCGAAGATCTGCTCTTCGGGCGGGAATGCCCACAGATAGGGGATCGCGTAGATATAGATCTGATGGTTCAGCTTGGATAAGTCCTTCTCGCCCTTACGTTTTCCATAGCCCCGCGTGACGGTCAGGTTGACGAACGACTCGCGTAGCTGCGACAGGGCGACACAGCGTTTGGTGATCTCGGCGAGCTCATCTTTGGTCATTCCCGCGTCCAGCCGCAGCTTGCGGGCGCCGTCGAGCAACCGGTCCAGGTGATCGTCGAGCCGGAAGATGTTGCCGTGCCAGACGTGCGCGACGGTGTAGGTGAGGTCGGAGTGCCCGAATCCGGTGTCGAAGATGGAGATCCGCGCCTCCGAGGCGGGCACATACTCACCTTCGATCCAAGCGGCTCCGCCCGCGAACTCGCTGGAGTAGTCGAGTTCGTAGTCGCTGTACTGGATGACCGACCCGGCTGGGGTGTCCTCCCGGATCGAGCCGGGTTCGACGCTGACCAGGTTACTGGAGGCGAAGTCAGTGTGGATTGCCATGGGGTTGAGTCCTTTTCAGTGTTGGTCGTTGACGAGGTGTGTGCGGGCGAAGTCCGATCCCGCCTCGCCGCGGTTGAGCCGGTTGCGCAATCCGGTGCCCCACCACAGCGCCCCGACCACGACGATGCCGAGGAATACCCATCCGTTGCCGGCGAATTGGGGCAGGAAGATCAGCGCGACCGCGACGGCGAGGAACACGACCAACGCGGTGACGTAGACCGGGACGCGGAAGCGGCCCAGATCGAAGGTGCCCGGTTCGCCCTGCGGGATGGTGCCTTTGCGGACTCCGATCAGCAGCCCGATGGTCTGCAGGATGTATACCGAGAAGAACAGCAGGGATGCGATGCCGAGGATGTAATTGAACGCCTTCTCGTTGACCAGTGCCGACAGCAGCAGCACTGTCGAGAGGCAGCCGAGGCCGACCACGGCGGAGGTGGGGGTCTTGCTCTTCGGGGAGACATGCCGCCAGAGGTGCGAGGCCGGCAGCATGTTGTCGCGAGCCATCGAGTAGGTCAGCCGGGTGGCCACCAGAATGTTGGACAGCAAGCAGGCGAGAATGTTCGTCAAGGCAACGGCAACAACGATTTTGGTGACGACCGGACCGGCCTGCTGGTTGATGATCTCCTCGATCGGCGCCGCCGAGTTGGCCTGCACGGCTGCCTCATCGCGGATCGCCAGGACGTAAACGATGTACATCAGCAGCTCGATGACAACCGAGGTGACCAAGGCGTAGAACATGGTGCGTGGCACCACGTAGCGGGCGTTCTTGGTCTCCTCGGCGACGTCGGCGCCGGACTCCACGCCGATCAGACCGAAGAACGGGCCCAGCGCCGCGGCCAGCCACGCCACCGCATAGGAGTCTTTGTCGCCGGATTGTCCGCCGGTGAACAGCACCGAGATCGGTTGATGGTGGTCGGGAGCCGAGAACGCGATGGCGGCCACCAGCAGCGTCGCGCCGACGGTGATGATCAACTCGAGGCTCACACCGATGTTGTTGACCATGGTGGCGAAGCGCACGCCGTAGATGTTGATCAGCACGCACAGGAACACCACGCCGATGGCGAGCAGGATCTGCTCGGTCTGGCTCATGTTCCAGCCGAACAAGCCACCGAGATAGCCCGACAGGATGAAGCCGACGCCGGTCATACCGCTGATCCAGCCGAGCAGGGCGACGAACCCGGTGAACCAGCCCAGGCTGGGGCCGTTGATCCGGCTGGTCCACTGATAGGCGTAGCCGGCGAGCGGGATCTTGGCCGTGAGGTCGGCGGCGATGAAAGCCCACAGCGCGAACACCCCGGCGGCCAGCAGCAGGGTCCACACGAATGGGCCGCCGGCGGTGAAGTAGCCGGCCCCGAACCCGGTGAACACCGCGGTGGTGGCGCTGATCGTTGCGAATCCGATCGCGAACGACGCGAGCGAGCCCACCGACCGGTCGAGCCGCTGTTGGTAGCCGAACTCGGCAAGCCGGGCGTCCTCGCTTTCTCCCGGACGGGACGCGGGCGGCAATGGTGAATGAGTGGGAGGTGTCAACGCGTCGGTCATGGTCACTCCAGGTCAGAACGGCTCATCAAACAACTGAAGCCAGGAAAGCCCGCAGCTGGCGCTTTCGGAAGTTGCACATTTCAATCGACTGATAACCGTGGTTTATCAGCGGAGTTCATCGCCGAAGTTCCAATGCTCCTGAACGTGCAAAACCAGGGCCTGTGCCTGCGGAGACAGGCGCCCCGGATGCCATGCCAGCGCCGTGTAGCTGGGCGGTCGGCCTGTGATCGGCACGTAAACAATGCCGGGGCGATCGTAGAAATGTGCCACCGACGACGTTGTGAAGCTGATGCCGAGGCCGCGGGCGACCATCGTGGTCTCGGCTTCGTAGGTGGCGGCGATCCCGGCAATAGACGGCGGGCGGTTGCCGCGTACATCCATCGCCAGCCAGTAGTCGCGCCAGCCGCCGGCGGTCATGGGAGCGCACACGATCGGCTCGTCGAGCAGTTCGGTGATGTCGACCTCGGTGCGGGTGGCCAGCCGGTGATCCCGCGGAAGGCAGGCCACCCAGCTTTCGGCATCGAGCTCTAGCATCCGATGTTCGGGCAGATCGACCGGCGGCCGGATCAGCGCAACTTCCATGCTGCCGTCGCCGAGACCTGCGGTGGGGTCGGCGAAGTCATATTCCCTGGGTTCCACGACCACGCCGGGATGGGCCGCCTCGAAATGCCGGACGATCCGGAACAATAGATCGGCGCCGGTGCCGATCAGATAGCCGAGCCGCAGTACCCCCTGTTGGGTCCCCGACATCGTCACGAGGTTGGCGACGACGGCATCGACGCCGGCGAGCGCCTGCTGCACCTGGGGGAGCCATGCCGCACCCAGGTCCGTCAGCGCGACTTCGCGGGTGTTGCGGGTGAACAACACGACACCGAACTGGTGCTCGAGCTGTTTGATCGCAGTCGACAATGCCGGCTGGGTGATGAACAACTTGTCGGCGGCGCGCCGATAGTTCAGCTCCGTGCCGAGGACCGCGAAGTACCGCAGCTGGCGCAAGGTGACGTCGGCGTTCGTGATGTCCTCCTCACTCGACGGTGGCTGCGGGCTTCCAGTGTGCGTCCATTCCGGCGCGATGGGCCGATTTAAATCAACCGCTTGACTTCGGTCGGATGCAGCGAGTTGACTGCGTACGCCGCCGGATCGGCGTGCGGACGAGAGGGATTGGGCCGTCATGGGCAACGAATTGGCAGGCAAGGTCGCGGTCGTCACCGGAGGCGCATCGGGTCTTGGCGCCGGCATCGTCGAGCGGTTTCTCGCAGAGGGCGCGACGGTGGTGTTCGGTGACATCGACGCCGAACAGGGTCAGACGCTGGCCGACAGCCACCCGCAGGCGTTGTTCCTGACCACCGATGTCGCGGTCACCGAGCAGATCACCCGGCTGATCGACACCGCGGTGGAGAAATTCGGCCGAATCGATGTGATGGTCAACAATGCCGGGGTCTCGGGCAAGATGCACCGAAGTTTCCTCGAGGACGGTCTCGACGACTTCGAGACCATCATGGCCGTCAATCTGAAGGCCGTCATGGCAGGCACGCGCGACGCCGCCCGGCACATGAAGGCCTCCGGCGGAGGCTCGATCGTCAACCTGACGTCCATCGGTGGGATCCAGGCCGGCGGCGGTGTGATGACCTACCGGGCGTCCAAGGCCGCGGTCATTCACTTCACCAAGTGCGCGGCAATCGAACTGGCGAACTACGAGGTCCGGGTGAACTGCCTTGCGCCCGGCCATATCCGCACGGCCATCGTGTCGAAGTCCGCGCACGGCATGGATGCCGAGCAGGTCGCCAAGTTCGAGGCGGGCATCCGCGCGACCATGCGGGCCGACCGGCCGTTGGAGCGGGAGGGCACCGCCGCCGATGTCGCCGAGGCGATTCTCTTCTTCGCCGGCGACCGCTCGCCCTATGTCACCGGCACGGTTCTTCCGGTCGACGGCGGCACCGCGGCGGGCAAGCCGGTGCCGAAGAAAAAGAAGCCGCAGGATTCTTAAATCAATCGCTTGACTTAATCACGGCACTAGAGTTGACTGACCAGCGATGACCACCGCGACCAAAGGCACCCGCACGGATCGGGCCAGCTTGACCCGTGAGGCGATCCTGACCGCAGCCGAGCGGCTGTTCGCCGAGCACGGCGTCTTCGCGGTATCGAATCGCCAGGTCAGCGAGGCCGCCGGGCAGGGCAACAACGCGGCCGTCGGTTACCACTTCGGCACCAAGACCGATCTCGTTCGCGCGATCGAGCACAAGCACGCGATCCCGGTGGAGAAGCTGCGCGAGGAGCGGGTCGTCGCGCTTGAACTCCGCGCCGATGTGGGACCCGCCGCCGAACTACGCGACTGGGTCGAGTGCCTGGTGCTGCCCCTGACCGATCACCTGACCGCGATGGGCAACCCCACCTGGTATGCCCGGTTCGCCGCACAGGTGATGGCCGACCCCGCCTACCAGAAGACCGTCACCCGTGACGCGCTGACCTTGCCCACGCTGGTGACCGTGGTGGAGAGCATCAACCGCTGCCTGCCCGACCTGCCTGGCCCGGTCCGCGTCGAACGCAACATCATGGCGCGCAATCTGCTGATGCACACCTGCGCGGAATACGAGCGGGCCCTCGCCGAGGGTGCCTCCTTACCCCTAACCAGTTGGCGTACAGCCGCTTCCGGCCTTGTCGACGCGCTCGTCGGGCTGTGGCTGGCTCCAGTGACGCGACAGGACTGAACGCGATGAAGGTCACCGTCGACCAGGACAAGTGCGTGTCCTCGGGCCAGTGCGTGCTCAACGCATCCGAGGTGTTCGACCAGCGCGACGAGGACGGCGTCGTCGTCCTCCTCGCCGACAGCCCCCCTGCCGATCAGGAAGACAACGCACGCCGGGCCGCCGCGGCCTGTCCCGCACAGGCCATCTACGTGGAGGAGTGACGCATGTCGGACACATTGACTTCTGAGCCGACCGAGGCCGCGGGCGCAGTCCCGAACTACCCGATGGAGCGCGCGGCGGCCTGCCCGTTCGCGCCGCCGCCCCCGATGCTCGCGATGAACGAGACCAAACCCCTTTCGCGGGTACGGATCTGGGACGGGAGCACCCCGTGGCTGGTCACCGGCTATGAGGCGGCCCGCGCACTGTTCGCGGACCCACGCATCAGCGTCGACGACCGGATCGATGGCTTCCCGCACTGGAACGCGCACATGCTCGCCACCGTGAACAAGCGGCCTCGTTCGGTATTCACCTCCGACGCCGAGGAACACACTCGCTTCCGGCGGATGTTGTCCAAGCCGTTCACCTTCCGCCGGGTGGAGACGCTTCGCGGTGTGATCCAACAAGTCACCGACGAGTGCATCGACGAGATCCTGGCCGGGCCCAAGCCCGTCGACATGATCAAAAAGCTCGCCTTGCCGGTGCCGACCCGGGTGATCAGCGACATGCTCGGGGTCCCCTACGAGGATCACGAGTTCTTCCAGGAACACGCCAACGCGGGGATGGCCCGCAACGCGGCCGCCGACGCCATGCAGAAGGGCGCGATGAGCCTGCACCAGTACCTGATCAACCTGGTCGAGAAGAAGCAGAAAGAGCCCGCCGAGGACGCCATTTCCGATCTCGCCGAACGCGTCACCGCCGGTGAGATCAGCGTCAAGGAGGCCGCCCAGCTGGGTACCGGCCTGCTGATCGCGGGTCACGAGACCACCGCCAACATGATCGGGCTCGGTCTGTGTGCCCTGCTGGAGAACCCTGAACAGGCTGCGCTGCTGCGTGATTCCGATGACCCGAAGTTCATCGCAAACGCGGTCGAAGAGTTGATGCGCTTCCTGTCGATCATTCAGACCGGTCAGCGCCGGGTGGCCCTCGAGGACGTCGAGATCGGTGGCGAGACCATCAAGGCCAACGAGGGCGTCATCCTTGATCTGGCACCGGCCAACTGGGACCCTGCCACCTACCCCGACCCTGGCAAGCTCGACCTGACCCGGGATGCCAGCCAGCAGTTGGGATTCGGCTACGGCCGACACCAATGCGTCGGACAACAGCTGGCCCGTGCCGAGATGCAGATCGTGTTCCCCACCGTGCTGCGCCGGATCCCCGATATGAAGCTGGCGATCCCGTTCGACGAGGTGCCGTTCGCGGAAGACCGCCTCGCGTACGGCGTCTACGAGCTTCCCGTCACTTGGTGAAAAGCCCACAGCCCTAATCGATTGGAGTGTCAACGATGTCGAAATTGACTGCCACGCTCTACCCGCCGGAAGGTTTCGGCGCGCCCAAGAACCGCCAGGGTCACGCCACCGGTGACTTCGGATTGCCGGTCGGCACTGAGGTTTTCTCCGCCGACAACCACATCTCGGTGGCCCAGGACATCTTCTACGAGAAGTTCCCCGAGGACCTCAAGGGCCAGGCGCCACGCATCTGGTACGAGGACGGTGCCTACATGGTCGGTATGAAGGGCAAGTCGTGGACGGGCGGTGACTTCGGCCGCGTGCTCATGCAGTACGACGATCTGGCCGGGGCGTCGACCAACGACATGCAGGCCCGTGTCCGCGAGCTGGCCGAGGACGGTATCGACAAGGAGCTGGCATTTCCCAACGCTGTGCTCGCGCTGTTCCACTACCCGGACAAGGCGTTGCGGGAGCGGGTGTTCCGGATCTACAACGAGGTGATGGCCGAACTGCAGGAGCGGTCTAACGGCCACTTCTACGGTGTCGGCCTGATCAACTGGTGGGACGCCAAGGGCACCCGCCAGAATCTCGAAGAGCTGAAGGCGCTCGGGCTCAAGACGTTCCTGCTGCCGCTCAACCCCGGCAAGGACGACGAGGGCAATATCTACGACTACGGCGCCGCGTCCATGGATGCGGTCTGGGATGAGATCGAAGACTCCGGCGTGCCCGTCACCCACCACATCGGTGAGACACCGCCGAAGACGCCGTGCGAGAACAACAGCGTCGTCGTCGGGATGATGGTCAATGTCGATTCGTTCCGCGAACAGTTCGCCAAGTACGTCTTCTCCGGAATCCTCGACCGGCACCCGAAACTACGTGTCGGCTGGTTTGAGGGCGGAATTGCCTGGGTGCCAACGGCATTGCAGGACGCCCAGCATCTCTTGGCGTCTTACCGGCACATGTTCAACCACGAACTGGCCCACGATCCGCGCTACTACTGGGACAACCACATGTGCGCATCATTCATGGTGGACCCGCTGGGCCTGGAGCTCATCGACAAGATCGGCGTGAACAACGTGATGTGGTCGTCCGACTACCCGCACAACGAGTCGACTTTTGGTTACTCCGAGAAGTCGCTGGCCACCGTGGTCGAGGCGGTCGGCCCGGAGAATGCCGCGAAGATCTGCAGCTCCAACATCAAGAACTTCCTGGGTGTCCAGTGACGACGTCTACCCATTCCGGCGTCACCCAGATCGCCCGGACCGGGTATACGTGGCTGGACATCCCGCAGGAGCCTGACTTCGCTCGGATGCGCAGCGAAGTCGGCGCGCGTCTGCATGCCGCGATGGCCGACCAGGGCGTGGACGCACTGGTGCTCCTGGGCAACAGCAACGTCATGTACGCCACCGGTATCAGCTGGCCGCTGGCCGACGCCGGGCTATCGCACGTCGAGCGGCCAGTGGCGGTGATCTCGGCCGACGACGAGCACCCGCACCTGTTCCTGCCGTTCCGCGAGGGCGCGGCGATGGAGTCCGCCCTGCCCGATGACCACCTGCACGGGCCGGTCTACCTCGAATTCGACGAAGGCGTAGCGGAATTCGCGAAGATCCTGGCCGGACTTGTCCCGCCGGGCGCGACGGTGGCGACCGATGAGTTGACCGGAGCGATGCGCCGAGCCGGTAGTTCGCTGTTCCCCAGCCCGCCGGTGGACGCCGCACCAACAATCGGTGCTGCGAAACTGGTCAAGACCATCGACCAGATTGCCTGCATCCGGCGAGCCTGCCAGATCACAGAGCTGGCTATCGCCGAGATTCAGAAGTCACTGGCGCCCGGTGCTCGTCAGATCGACCTCTCTGCTGAATTCGTCCGTCGCACTTTCGAACTCGGCGCGACCACGAACATGTTCGACTCGATCTGGCAGGTCATGCCTAGGTCGAAGGCGGCCCAGGGAACCTGGACCACCACGGGCGATCTTGCCCTGCCGCTATTGACCACTGAGCGTGAATTGCGCACCGGCGATGTGTTGTGGACCGACGTGTCCATCTCCTACCACGGCTACTGCTCCGACCACGGGCGCACCTGGGTCGTGGGTCAGGAACCGACACAGGCGCAGCAGCACCAGTTTGAGAAATGGAGCAGGATTGTCGACGGGGTGCTGTCGGTGACCAAAGCCGGCGCCACCTGTGGTGACCTCGGACGGGCGGCGATCGCCGCCGCCGGTGGGGAGAAGCCGTGGCTTCCGCACTTCTACCTGGGCCATGGGATCGGAACGAGTGCGGCCGAAATGCCGATGATCGGAACCGATCTCGGCCAGGACTGGGACGACAACTTCGTCTTTCCGTCCGGCATGTTGTTGGTATTCGAGCCAGTGGTGTGGGAGGACGGCACCGGCGGCTATCGCGGGGAGGAGATCGTGGTGGTCACCGAGGGCGGCTGGATGCCGCTGACCGCCTATCCATACGATCCGTATGAGGTGTCCAATGGGAATTGAGATCGAGGCCGATGCCCGGGCTCTGCGGTTCAGCCGTCGTGAGCGAGCCTTGGCCCAGATGGAAGCCCACGACCTTGACATACTGGTGCTCGGCCGTCAGGCCAACGTCCGCTACATTTCCGGTGCCCCGCAACTGTGGGTAGTAGGCACCCGCCCATTCGGGCCCATCTGCGAGATCGTGCGCGCCACCGGCGAGATCCATCTCAACAGCACGTGGGATGAGGGCATTCCCGAGGAGATCCCGCACGAGAATCTGTATGGGTTCGCATGGAACCCGATGACATTGGTCGAGATACTGAAGGGTATCAAGGGCGCCGATACCGCACGTCGAGTCGGAACCGATGCCCTGACACCGACTTTCGCCAAACTGTTGCCGATGGCGTTTCCGAACGCGGAGTTGGTGGACGCCGAGCAGGCCATGCAGGCTGCCCGCCGGGTCAAGACTCCGGAGGAGGTGCGGGCGTTGCGCCATGCGCTGGCGATCGCCGAGGAGGGCCTGGCCACGGGTGTGGCAGCGCTTGGTCCGGGTACCACCACGAAGGCCATCACCGCTGCTGTGTTGGAGGCGGAGGCCGCCGGTGGGGTGAGCACCCCGGCAACCCAGGAGGCTGCCTGGGTGACGTCGAAGGAGCATCCGTGGCGCCGCGCCGAGGGCGGTGATGTGGTGCGCGAGGGTGACCTGGTGGTGTTGTCGGCCGGGGTGCTGGCCGACGGATATGTCGCCGAGGTGACTCGCACGCTCTACGTTGGCGAGCCGACCGATGCCGTGCGCGAGCTCTACCGGCGCCGAGATGCCCTGTGGGACAGTCTGGTCGCGGCTTGCCGACCCGGCATGGCGACGAGCGCGTTGTTGGATGCCTACGCCCACGCCGGTGAGAAACTGCCGGTCATGCCGGTGGCGCACGGCCTCGGTCTGGGCTTCGACCCTCCGGTCGTCTCGCCGCAGCTGCGGGCCACTGCCGACGCCGAGCTGCTGGAGGAAGGGATGGTGCTCGCCGTCACCGCCGATGTCTGGGAGGAGTCGGTCGGGTCGGTGATCACGCGGGACGCTGTTTCGATCACCGCCGACGGGTGCGAGGTACTGACGTCTAGTCCGGCGTGGAGCGCCGCGGCGAGCGTCGGCCCGAACAATGGCTAAGGCAGAGCGCCGGTCGGCCGAGGAGATCATCCTCTACGAGAAGAACCCGAAGACCAAGATCGCCACGATCACCTTCAACCGGCCAGAGTATCTCAACGCACCGACTATCGCAGCGCGCCTGCGATATTCGGATCTGCTGTATCAGGCGGGCGTGGACGACCAGGTGAAGGTTCTGGTGATCCGTGGTGCCGGTGAGGATCTCGGCAGCGGTGCCGACCTGCCCGAATTCATGGAAGTGCAGAACGACGAGGATCAGAAGCGGCGGCTCTCGGAGTTCCGGATCGCGCCGGACGCCGTGACATACCCGCCGAAGGGGTCATTTCGGCGTGGCGCCACCGTCGGCGCCTGGTACGCCAGCCCGCAGTCGGGGATCCGCACCCTGCAGGATTTCAAGAAGATCTCGATCCTCGAGGTCAAGGGGTACTGCTACGGCTGGCATTTCTACCAGGCTGCCGACGCCGACCTGGTGATCTCCTCCGACGACGCACTATTCGGCCATCCGTCGTTCCGCTACTACGGCTGGGGACCGCGGATGTGGTGGTGGACCCAGATGATGGGTATCCGTAAGTTCCAGGAGATGGTCTACACCGGGCGGCCGTTCACCGCCGACGAGATGTACGAATGCAACTTTCTCAACAGCGTGGTGTCACGCGACGAGCTCGAGGACGAGGTCGACCGGTACGCGCTGGCATGCGCGCGAAACCGGCCCACCGACACCGTGTTTCAGCAGAAGATGTTCTTCGAGGTGTTCAAGCAGTTCCAGGGCGAGTACCTGGGCAGCCTGCTCGGCAGCACCTTCGAGTCGCTCGGCGGCGCCGCTGCCCACGATGAGGACGATTTCGACATGCACGAGGCCCTCGACGGCGGACTCTCCGGCGCGGTCAAGGACAACGACAGCAAGTTCCCACCCGAGTGGCGGTTGTCGAAGTCCGGTCGCAAGAAGGCCAAAACCAAGACCAAGAAGAAGAAATAGCGATGGCCGACTCACCACTGGCCGGCTTTGTCGTGGTCGACCTGTCGACCGGCATCGCAGGCGGCTACTGCACCAAGCTGCTGTCCGACGGTGGCGCCGAGGTGATCAAAGTCGAAACTCCCGAAGGGGATCCGGTGCGGCGATGGTCAGCCTCGGGGGCGTCGATCGCCCCGGGGGAGGACGGCGCGCTGTTCAGCTTCCTGGCCGGCGGCAAGCGCAGTGTGGTGGCCGACCCGGCCGAGGCCGGCGACGTGGCGTTGGTGAACGATCTGCTGGCCTCGGCCGATGCCGTGGTGTGGTCACCCGGTTCACCGCTTGCCGACGACCCGACGCTGCTGCCGGCCGCGCTGCACGCCGCTCACCCACACTTGATCGTCGCCGCGATCACCGCGTTCGGCTTGGACGGGCCCTGGAGTGGGCGTCCTGCAACGGAATTCACCCTGCAGGCCTGGTCGGGCGGGATTGTCGGGCTCGGCCGTGGCGCGCCGGACCGCGCGCCGGTGTACGTCGGCGGGCAGGTCGGGGACTACCTGTCGGGGTCCTATGCCAGCGCGGCGATCCTGGCGTCGCGGATGCGGGTGCTCGGTGGCGCTGGGGGTGAGCTCATCGACCTCTCGATGCTGGAAAGCCACGTCATGGGGTTGACCTATTACCCGGTGACCTACTTCGAGATGCTGGGCCGCCCGTGGCGCGACGCCCGCAAGCTGACCGTGCCGGGCATCGCCAGGGTCAAGGACGGCCTGGTCGACGTCGGCTGCGGCACCGCGCAGCAGTGGTTCGATCTGTGCGCCATGACCGGGCATGAGGACTGGATCGACGAGGGCGCACCGCTGACGATCACCGAACAGGCCAACGAGAAATCGGGGGAGTTGTACGCCTGGATGGCCGAGCGCACCGGTGACGAGGTGCGCGATCTCGCGACCGCGTTCCGGATCCCCAACGCCCCGGTGGCCAGCCCGGATACCGTCGAATCGCTCGAACATTTCGCGGCCCGTGGATCATTCGTCACCCACCCGGCCGGCTTCCGTCAGCCAGCCGCGCCCTACCGAATCGCCGGGGTCGAGTTGCGCCCGCCGTCACTGGCGCCCCGGCTCGGCGAGCACACCGATCGGTACCGGAACGCCCCCCGCAGTCCGCGGCATGCCGGGACCGCAGCGGATCGGTTGCCGCTGAGCGGAATTCGGGTCGTCGATCTCACCACGTTCTGGGCCGGACCGTCCTGCACTCACCTGATGGCCCTGCTGGGTGCGGAGGTGATACACGTCGAGTCGACGCGCCGCTTCGATGGCACCAGGATGATCGCCGGCGTGCCGGTGACTGAAGGCCAATGGTGGGAGAAGCAGCCAATCTTCGCGGCGCTGAACACCACGAAGAAGGACGTCACCCTCGACCTGGGTACCGAACGGGGCCGAGAACTCCTTCACCGGTTGATCGCCACCGCCGACGTCGTTGCCGAGAACTTCACCCCCCGGGTGCTGGATCACCTCGGCCTGGATTACTCAGCGGTGCAACAGATCCGGCCCGATGTCGTCATGCTCCGCATGCCGGGCTTCGGGCTCGATGGCCCGTGGCGGGATAATCCGGCCTTCGCATATGTCATCGAAGCGGCCGCCGGCATCAGCTGGCTCACCGGCTACCCGGACCGTAATCCGTACGAGCCGTACTCCCTTGGTGATCCCAACGCCGGACTGCATGCGCTCAATGCCGTGCTGCTGGCACTCGAGCACCGCCGTCGTACCGGTCAGGGTGCGTTGGTCGAGGCCGCGATGGTGGACGCCGCGCTCAGTATCGCGGCCGAGCAGGTCATCGAATACAGTGCGTACGGAGCGGTTCTGGAACGGGCTGGCAATCGAGGACCGATCGCATCGCCGCAGAATCTTTACCGCACAGCAGAGATCGACGAGTTCGGCCGCGACGACTCCTGGGTCGCGATCGCGGTGGCCAGCGACGCGCAATGGCAAGCACTGTGCGACGCACTCGGAAATCCGGCCTGGGCGGCCGATCCTGAACTTGCCACCGAGACTGGCCGGCGCGCCCGCGCGGATGTCATAGACGAACACCTCAGCGCCTGGTGTCGCGAGCGCAGCAGCGACGAGATCGTCGGCACACTGTGGCACGCGGGCGTCCCGGTGGCCAAGGTGATGCAACCGCACCGGCAGCCCGAGCTCGAACAGCTCACTGCCCGCGAGTTCTTCGAAGTCCTCGGCCACCCGGTCAATCCCTCGGCCCGGTTTACCACGATGCCCTTCCGTCTGTCCCGCGGCCCGCGGCCCGTGCACCGCTCGCCGGCGCCGCTGCTGGGCCAGCACAACCGTGAGCTCCTGGCCGAACTCGGTCTTTCGGCCGACGACATCGCGTCGCTGGAGGCCGCCGGAGTCATCGGCACTGTGCCGGCATTGGGCTGAGTCTAGGACCGTCCGGCACTGGCCGGTGTGACCAATTCCAGCAGCCAGCTACCCCACTGCGCGTCGGTCCGTCTGTCGGGCAGCGCCAGCGCTGTCGAGACGGTCACCAACAGACCAGTGGCGAAGAAGGTCCGGACACCCATCTCGTCCGCGCCGGTGAGATCGGTGACCTTGTGCTGCAACGCCAGGTACCGCGCCGCGACCTGCTGGCGCACGACTACGTCGCCTGCCGCGGCATAGGCGTGCAGCATCACCAGCGCGATGGTGCGGTCACGTTGTAGCAAGCGACGGTAGGCGTCACCCAGCGCGACGAGCCCTGGTTCGGATTGCTCCTGCTGGACCCCGGGGGAGTCGATGAACGCCTCCGTCACCCGGTCGAACACCCAGGTGACGACGTCCAGGAACAGCTGCCGTTTGGAACCGAAAATCTGCACGATGCGGGGATGGGAAACTCCGGCGCGAGCGGCAACAGCTTCCAAACGTGTTCCGGCAAGGCCATTCTCGGCGAATTCAACGGCGGCAGCGTCAATGATCTCCTGACGACGGACCGCCGCGGGCTTGTGCACCCGAAGCTTCGGCGGTAGCTCCGTCACCGATTCGCGTCGCGGATCTGGCGGTTGACGAGGTCGTTGTCGTAGAGGCACCGGTAGGTGGTGATCAGTCCGTCCTCGCCGAATTCCAGCCGATCATCGCCATGAAACTCAACCATCCGGCCGGAGCGGGCGAAGGTCCCGGTGAACTTCCAGGCCACCAGCACGGCACGCCGACGGACGTCAGCGAAGAGTCCCTCGAGCGCAAAGGTGTTGTCGGGGAACGCCCGTGCCATCTCGGTCACGAAGTTCTTGATCGGCTCGCGCCCGTACACCGTCTGGCCCAGTGCGGGCTCGTCGTAAACGAGGTCCTCGGCGCACAACGCGGCGACCGCGTCGCCGTCGTGATCGTTCCACGCGGTGCTCCAACGCAGACAGAACTCTTTTACGGCTTTCGGATCGGTAATCGCGGACGTGCTGATAACGGTCATGTGCCCAACTTACTGGTTTGTAAGGACGTGGGCAAGGGTGCAGCGGGGGGCGTATTGCCTTGGCGGGGGGATGAGAATATGATTCTCGCTAAATGCATAAGGAGGATTTCATGGGCCAGTTGTCCCACCGGGTGGACGTCCCGTTTCCGATCTTCGACGCGGATAATCATCTCTATGAACCGCCGGAGGCGATGACCAAGTACCTCCCCAAGGAGTACAAGGACCTCGTCCAATACGTCGAGGTCAACGGCCGCACCAAGATTGCGCTGAGGGGCCAGATCAGCAACTACATCCCCAACCCGACCTTCTCGGTCGTCGCCAAGCCTGGCGCGTGGGAGGAATACTTCAAGTTCGGTAACCCCGACGGCAAGAGCAAGCGCGAACTGTTCGGTGAGCCGATGCGCGCCATCCCGGCGTTCTTCGAGCCCGGCCCGCGCCTGGAGATGATGAACGAGCTGGGCATCGACCGCTCGCTGATGTTCCCGACGCTGGCCAGCCTCATCGAGGAGCGTCTCGCCGACGATCCGGTTGCGATTCACGTCGTCATCCACGCGCTCAACCAGTGGCTCGACGAGGTGTGGGGCTTCAACTACCAGAACCGCATCTTCACCACACCGGTGATCACGCTGCCGATCGTCGAGAAGGCGATCGAAGAGCTCGAGTGGTGTGTCAAGCGCGGTGCCCGCGCGATCCTGATCCGCCCCGCTCCGGTGCCCGGCTTCCGCGGTCCGCGTTCGTTCGCGCTGCCCGAGTTCGATCCGTTCTGGGAGCGGGTCGTGCACCACGACGTCTTCGTCGGTATGCACTCGTCGGACTCCGGCTACTCGCGCTACACGTCCGAATGGGACGGCTCGGTGACGGAGATGCTGCCGTTCCAGACCAACGCGATGGGCATCCTCAACGAGTGGCGCCCGATCCAGGATGCGGTGGCCTCGTGGGTGATTCACGGTGCGCTGTTCCGTCACCCCAAGCTGAAGGTCGGCATCGTCGAGGCCGGCTCGAAGTGGATGTTCCCGCTGCTGGACTCCATGGCCGAGGTCTGGAAGAAGGCGCCGGAAGCCTTCCTGGGCAACCCGATCGAGGAGATCAAGAACCGCATCTATGTCAGCCCGTTCTACGAGGAGGGCATCGACCAGCTGGTCAACCTGATCGGCGTCGACCAGGTGCTGTACGGCTCGGACTGGCCGCACCCGGAGGGGCTGGCTGAGCCGACCCACTATGTGACGGCGCTGGAGCACCTGTCTGTCGATGATCAGGCAAAGATCATGGGCGGCAATCTGTCTCGCCTCGTCACGGTGTGACCCAAGCACAAACCTGGCAGACCATCCCCGAGATGGTCTTGAGCGCGGCGGACCGGTTCGGCGACTCTGAAGCAGTCGTCGACGGTCCGCTGCGTCTCAGTTACACCGAGGTCGCCGAGCGAGTGCGTTGTGCGGCAGGCGCTTTCGCTGACCTGGGCGTCGGCAAGGGCGACCGCGTCGCGATCTGGGCGCCCAACTCCGCGTATTGGATCTTCGCCGCCTTCGGTGTGCTCACCGCCGGTGGGATCGTGGTCCCGGTCAGCACGCGCTACAAGCAGGCCGAGGCCGCCGACATCATCACCCGCAGCGGTGCCAAGGCAGTGCTGATCGAGAAGGGGTTCTTGGGGCAGGATTTCGTGACTCCGCCCGGTGTGCCCGCGATCGATCTGAAGTCCGGTTTCCTGGAGGCGGGCCGTCCGTTCGAGCGCGCCGTGAGCGGAACCGATATCGCCGACATCATCTACACCTCAGGCACCACCGGCCGGCCCAAGGGCGTGATGATGAGCCATCTGCAGAACCTGCGGATGTATGCCGAGTGGTGCGACCTCGCGGACCTGCGCCGCGGTGACCGCTACCTGATCGTGAATCCGTTCTTCCATACCTTCGGCTACAAGGCCGGCTGTCTCGCGTCGTTCATCCGCGGTGCGACCATGCTGCCGGTCCGGGTGTTCGACGTCGACCGCGTCGTCGACCTCATCGCCGCCGAGCGGATCACCATGCTGCCGGGCCCGCCGACGCTGTATCACTCACTGCTGGCGGTGCCGGACAAGAGCAAGCTGGCAACGCTGCGCGCCGGGGTGACCGGTGCTGCCGACATCCCGGTCGAACTCATCCGGCGGGTGCACGAAGAGCTGCCGTTCGAGACGCTGGCCACCGGCTACGGCCTGACCGAGGCGGGCACAGCGACGCTGTCGCGGCCTGGTGATTCGTTCGAAGACATCGCCACGACGGCCGGCTTGCCCTGCGATGGGGTCGAGGTGCGCATCGCCGACGATGCCGAAGTGTTGGTGCGCGGTTACAGCGTGATGCAGGGCTACTTCGACGATCCGGGCGGTACGGCCGAGGCGATCGACGCCGACGGCTGGCTGCACACCGGTGACCTGGGCAGCTTCACCGAGTCCGGGCGGCTGAAGATTGTCGGCCGCAAGAAGGACATGTTCATCGTCGGGGGGTTCAACGCCTACCCCGCCGAGATCGAAGGCTTCCTGATGGAGCATCCCGCCGTCGCGCAGGCGGCCGTCATCGGCGTGCCCGACGAGCGGCTCGGTCAGGTGGGTAAGGCCTTCGTGGTGCTCAAGGAGTCTGAGTCGGTGGCGGAAGCGGACCTGATCAGTTGGAGCAAGGACCGGATGGCCGGATTCAAGGTGCCCAGGGTTGTGGTGTTCGTCGACGCGCTGCCGCTCAATGCGACCGGCAAGGTGATGAAGGACCAGTTGCGCTGAATTGGTGGAAATATCATTTCCGCACCATGATGGCGGAATTCAGGCGGGTTAAGCGCCAGTGCGACCGAGTGACTTATCGCCTGGTGATAATCTCATTCTCACCAGATATCGCGCCTCGGCCGTGCATGTGACGGACGACTCAGCCCTCGCCCGTACGCTGGCGGGATGTTTGGACCAGAGAGGAGTTCGACATGCGACGCCTAGACGTTGTTGCGCGCCGTGTGCCGAACGCGAACGACATGTGTGAGTGCCATGGCTGCTGACGTAGACGCAGAGGTATTGGCCGAGCTCGCCGAAGCTGAGGCGGCTGAGGCCGAAGCCGAGGCCGAAGCCGCCCGCGCCAAGGCCACCGCGGCCCGGCTGCGTGGTTCGGCGCCGGCTACCGAGGTGGTCGAGCCCAGCGACGAAGTCGAGCTCGCGGAGGACACCGAGCTCGCGGATGACGACGATGACGACGAGCTGGACCCGCGTGGCTGGTGGTCGCGGATAGGTCTGGTGACGGTGGCGGTGGCCGCAGTCGTGGTCGTGGCCATCGGATCGCTGGTGATCACCGGCTTGATGCTGGTTGCGCATCAGAAGGTCGCTGCCCAACGAGCGCACCAGGACCAGCTCATCGACGCTGCGCGCACCGGCGTGACCGCACTGTTGTCGATCGACTACAACCGCGCCAAACAAGACGTCCAGCACGTGATCGACTTGTCAACCGGCACCTTTAAGGACGATTTCTCCAGGGGTGCCGACGACTTCGTGCAAACCGCTCAGCAGTCGAAGGCGGTGACGGTCGGGACGATCAAGTCGGCCGCGCTGGACAAGGATGGCGGCGACACCGGGGTGGTGTTGCTGGCGGCGTCCTCGACAGTGACCAATGCTAATGGGGCACACCAGGATCCGCGCGCCTGGCGGATGAGCGTCACAGTGGCGCGCGACGGGGACAAGTTCAAGATGTCGAATGTGGAGTTCGTGCCATGAGCAGTGAAGACAAAGACGCCGACGCAACCGAGGTCGACATCACCGAGAGCGGCGTGACGGAACTCGACGTCGCCGACGAGGTCAACGCCGAAAAGACCGGGGAGATTGACGAGTCCGCTGACGCACAAGAGGTCGACGAGGTCGAAATCCCGGGCGAAGCCTTCCAGGGGCGGCGCAGCGTCGGCCGATTGGTCGCCATCGCTGTGCTCGCGGTGCTGCTGGTGGGATCGGCCGCCGGCGCAGCGTCGGTCTACTGGTGGATGTTCCGCCCGGATCAGAAGGCCCTCGGCCTCAACCTCTTTACCACCGCTTCCGTCGACCAGCAGATCCAGGAGCGGCAGAAGCAGGTCGCTGGCGCGGCGCGTGATGGCACGGTAGCGCTGCTGTCCTACGCCCCGGAAACGCTCGACAAGGATCTGGCCAACGCGAAGTCTCACCTGACCGGTGAATTCCTCAAGTACTACAGCCAATTCACCGACCAGATCGTGGCTCCGGCGGCCCGGCAGAAGGGCGTCAAGACCGAGGCGACCGTGGCGCGCGCGGCGGTCTCGGAACTGCACGCCGACAGTGCGGTTGTGCTGGTGTTCGTCAATCAGGTGACGACCAGCAAGGACCGGCCTGATCCGGCACTGGCGACCAGCAGCGTGGTGGTCAAGCTGACCAACACCGACGGTCATTGGCTGATCTCGGAATTCAACCCGGTTTAGGCGCGCGGCGGCGCAGGAGAGGTCAATCGATGAGCGTGGCACTGTTGTTGGAGATGGCGGCCTCCGACTCCGAACGGGTCGGGGTGGTCACCGACGACCAGCGGCTGACGGTGGGCGAGCTCAACACCCTGGCCGACGGTGGAGCGGGGGTCATCGCCGACTCCGGCGCCGGCAGTGTCGTGTATGTCGGCCTCGGCGGTGCCATGCTGCCGTTGCTGATCTTCGCCTCCGCCCGCGCCGCGCGGGCGTTCACGCCGCTCAACTACCGGCTCTCCGGTGAGGCGCTGGCCGAACTGATCGAACGGCTGCCCGACCCGCTCATCGTCTTCGATGCCGAATACGCCGACGTGGTAGCGGGTTTGGGCACGGCACGTCTGGAATCGCAGGAATTCCTGGCCGCCGCCGGGTCGGCCGAGCCGGCCGCTGAATTCCCCGACCCCGACGACGTGGCGGTGGTGCTGTTCACCTCGGGTACCACGTCACGGCCCAAAGCCGTTGAGCTGACCCACAACAACCTCACCAGCTATGTGACCGGCACCGTGGAGTTCGCCTCCGCCGAGCCGGGGGATGCCGCATTGATCTGCGTGCCGCCCTATCACATCGCCGGTGTCGGTGCGGCACTGTCGAATCTGTACGCCGGCCGGAAAATGGTGTACCTGCGCAAGTTTGATCCGCAGGCATGGATCCGGCTTGCCTCCGCCGAATCGGTCACCAGCGCGACGGTGGTGCCCACCATGCTCGATCGCATCATCACCGAGCTCGAGACAAATCCGACCTCCCTGCCCGCGCTGCGGACCCTGGCCTACGGCGGCTCCAAAGTTGCTTTGCCCCTCGTGCGTAAGGCGCTCGGACTGCTGCCCGACGTGGGCTTCGTCAACGCCTACGGCCTGACCGAAACCAGTTCCACCATCGCGGTTCTCACCCCGGACGACCACCGCGAGGCACACCAGGCCGCCGACGAGTCCGCCCGCAGGCGGCTCGGCTCCGTCGGACAGCCCGTTCCGGGCATCGAGGTCCAGATCCGCGCCGACGACGGGACGGTCCTCGGGCCCGAGGAGGTCGGTGAGCTGTACGTCCGCGGTGATCAGGTTTCGGGCCGCTACGCCGAAATCGGCTCGGTCCTGGACGCCGAAGGCTGGTTCCCGACCAAGGATGTCGCCTACCTGGATGCCGACGGATACCTCTTCATCGGTGGGCGTTCGGACGACACGATCATCCGCGGCGGGGAGAACATCGCCCCGGCGGAGGTCGAGGACGTGCTCGTCGAACACCCGCACGTGCGCGATGTCGCCGTCGTCGGTGTCGAGGACGACGAATGGGGCCAGATCATGGTCGCTGTCGTCGTTCCCGTCGCACACATCACCCCGGACCCGGAGGACCTGCGCGCGCACGTGCGCACCCAGCTGCGCGGTTCGCGCACGCCCGACCGGGTGGTGTTCCGCCACGAACTGCCCACCACGCCGACCGGCAAGGTGCTGCGCCGCCAACTGGCTGACGAGCTCAAGTCGCCGACGCCAACCCAGTGATCCCAGGAGGACAACCATGATCAAGACCGGCACACGCCTGCAGAGCCAGGTCTGTGACACCCAGGTGATCGTCGTGCGCTCGTCGGACAGCCTCGACGACCTGCGCGCCGGCGGTGTCGCGATGATCCCGCTGGACGCCGAGAAAACCGAAGGGGCCCAACTGGATCCCGGGTTCTCCGACGGCACCGTGATGGGCAAGCGCTACGTCGACGCCAGCGGCGCCGAACTCCTGGTCACCAAGGCCGGGGCGGGCAGCCTGAGTGTGGGCACCACCCCGCTGGAGCAGAAGACCGCCAAACCGCTGCCGGCCAGCGACTAGACGGCGTCGGCGTGGACGGCACGGCGCAGGGCCAGACCCACACGCTCGTCCTCGCCATGGACTACCGGGTGCCGGACCCGAGCCGGGTGTGGCCCGTCCTGAAGCGCAGCAGGCCCGCGCTCGTCGACCTCGGTGCGCACTACGTCCTCGTCTACACCTCTACCCGGGATCCGGGCCGGGTGATGGTGACGATCTCATTGCGCAGCAAGGAGCCCATCCTCGAGCTGCTGCGCTCGCGAGTCTTCCTCAACTGGTTCGATGCCGTCGGGCTCGATGACATCCCTGCCATTTTCGCGGGGGAGACGGTGGACAAGGTCACCCTGGCCGAGCCGCCTGAGGGGACCCCGCCAGGGGTGATCGTCGGGGCGATCGCCGCGATCGAGGATGTGCCGGCCTTGATCGACGGGGTCCATGCCGGCCTGCCCCGATTCGCCGCGGCCGGGGTGAGAGCCGTCCGGATCTTCCAGGCGTTCGACGACGAACACGAGCTGATGATCTTGCAGGAACTCGACGACGAAGCCGACGCGATCGCCTGGGTGGACCACCCCGATGTCGCGGCGGAATGGATGGGCCGCACCGGACTCGGGGCCTACCCACCGGTCTTCGTCGGCCAGTTGCAGCACATCATGCGCATGGACGAGAGCGCCTGAGTCCCAGCGATGTTCGTCTGTTTGTGCAACGGTGTGACGAGCCAAGTGGTGATCGACGCCGTCGAGGCGGGAGCGACCACCACCAAGCAGGTTGCCAGTGTCTGCGGTGCGGGGGCGGAATGTGGCCGCTGCCGGCGCACGGTGCGGGCCATCATCGAAGCGGAACGGAAGTGAGCGATGGATATCCAGCGGATCAGCGACGAACTCGAGATTGCCGCGGTGCTCAACCGCTACGCCCGCGCGGTCGACGGCAAGGACTGGGAGCTGTTGCGGTCCTTGTTCACCGACGACGCCGAGCTCGACTACAGCTCCGTCGGAGGTCCGGCCGGGGGCCGCGATGAGGTCTGCGGCTGGTTGGAGCGCTCGTTGACGCTGATGCCGATGACCCAGCACTTCGTCACCAACATCGAAGCCGATATCGACGGCGACACCGCGACAGTCCGGGCGATGTTCTACAACCCGATGCTGATGCCCGGCGCGACTGAGACAAGCGCATGCGGTGGCTACTACCACCACGTTATGGTCCGCACCGAAACCGGATGGCGCAGCGAGCAGCTGCGCGAGGAGAACCTCTGGTTCGACAATCCGCCGAGTGCGCAGCGGCGGGCGGAGTTGCAGGAGAAGGCGGACCAGACATGAGCGGCGTCATCGTCACCGGAGCAGCATCGGGAATCGGCCGGGCTTCTGCCGAAGCATTGATCGCCGACGGGCGCCGCGTCGCGCTCTGGGACATCGCGCCCGCGGTGGCCGATGTCGCCGACGGTCTCGGTATGCCCCACGCGGTGATCGACGTCTGCGACGGCGCCGCGATGAGCGCGGCTGTCGACGCGGCCGCGGCGGCGCTGGATGGGATCGACGGACTGGTGCATGCGGCCGGGCGGGTCATTCCGGAGCCGGTGGGGGCCTACACCGCGGAGTCCTGGGACGCCGTACTCGACGTCAACCTGAAGGCTCAGGCGATCCTGGCGCAGCTGATCCTGCCGCATCTGCTGGAGGCCGCGCGGGCCGGCGCCGGACCGGCCATCGTCGGGATCTCCAGCATCGAGGGACTGACCGCCAACCCGTTCATTCCCGCCTACTGCGCCTCCAAGGCCGGCCTGCTGGGACTGACCCGCTCGATGGCCGCGCAGCTTGGGCCGGAGGGCATTCGGGTCAACGCGGTGTGCCCCGGGTTCATCCGCACCCCGATGCTTCAGATCGCGCTGGACGTCGACGAGGTGCGCCAGAGTTTTGAAGCCGCCGCGCCGATCGGCCGGCTGGGCAATCCCGAGGAAGTCGCTGCCGCGGTGGCGTTCCTGATGTCACCGAAGGCGTCGTTCGTCACCGGATCGCACCTGGTCGTCGGACGGGGGAGTGACCAGCAGACACCCATGAGATCCGGGTCGGTGGGCCCCTACGCTTGGGACGTCGGGCCCTACCGCGGCCATCCGGACTTGCGCAGTATCGAACCATGACGACCGGCGTCGAGGGCATGGTCATCGATTCGGCGATGCCGTCGTACGACGTGGTGATCGCCGAACACATCCTGGTCTGCACAGATCCGGCCACCACCTATCGTGCGGCCCGCGGGCTGGATCTGCTGACGGTGCACAGTTGGCTGCTCGACGCGGCAATGTGGGTGCGGCAGGTGCCGTCGCGACTAACCGGCCGCCCAGCGCCCCGCCCCGCGCGACTGGTCATCGGCGATGGGGTGGGAATCCCCGGGTGGCTGGTATTGGGCGAACGCGACGGCGCGGAGATCGCGTTCGGTGCCGTGGGCCGATTCTGGCAGCCCGTCATTGAGTGGCGCAGCGTCGACGCGGCCGACTTCCGCGGGTTCGCCGAACCCGGCTGGGGCAAGATCGCGGCGAACTTCTCCGTCCTGCCGTACGGTGCGGACAAGACCCTCCTCACCTACGAATGTCGCACTGCGACAACCGATCCACGGTCTCGTCGGCGCTTCGCGCGGTATTGGTGGCTGGTGCGGCCGTTCGTGGGCCACATCCTGCGCGCCACCCTGCGCCAGATCAGGGCCGATGCGGAGGGCTCGGCGTGACACGGGTGCTGGTCGCGTATGGCTCCAAACGCCGCGGCACCGCGGGACTGGCCACCATGATCGGGGATGCCTTGGCCGAGGCGGGTTACCCCTCGGTGGTGATGCCGGCCCGCGATGTCAGAGAGCTGGTCGGTGTCGATGCCGTGATCGTGGCGGGGGCGCTGTATGCCAACCGGTGGCACCGTGATGCCCGCCGCTTCGTTCGGCGGCACGCTACGAGGCTGCGCGGCCTGCCGGTATGGCTGGTCAGCAGCGGCCCGTTGGACGACTCGGCGTCCCTGGGGGACATTCCGCCGACCAAACAGGTGGCCAAGCTGGTCGAGCGGGCGGGTGCCCGTGGCCACATCACGTTCGGTGGTGCATTGGCCGCTGATGCCAAAGGCTTTCCCGCCAGTGCGATGGCCAAGACGAAGTCGGGTGACTGGCGCGATGCGGAGCAGGTGCGGCGATGGGTCGCCACGATCGTGCCTCAGCTATCGCCGGCTGGAGGCAGCTGAGCGACCTGTGATCCGGCTTCACAAGTCCCCTGAGCAAGGGACTTACGTCTCTGTCAGAGTGTCGCGGTGCGCGCGACAGTGGAGTCATGAGTGCGCAGTTTCCCGATGCCGACACGGTTCGGGCCGTCTTGACGTTGGCGACGCGGGCACCCTCAGTGCACAACTCGCAGCCGTGGCACTGGCGGGTCGGGCCGCACAGCGTGCACCTCTATGCCGACCCGAGCCGGCATCTGCCCAAGACCGACCCCGACCGGCGTGACCTGTTGGTGAGCTGTGGTGCTGCACTGCATCACTGCGTGGTCGCGCTCGCCGCGATGGGCTGGCAGGCCAAGATCCGTCGCTTCCCCAACCCCGCCGACGGTGATCATCTGGCCTCGATCGAGGTACATCGGCAGCCGGCGGGGGAGCTCGACATCACGCTGGCGGCCGCGATCTCCCGGCGCCGCACGGACCGCCGCAATTACAGCGCGTGGCCGGTGCCCGGTGGTGATATCGCGTTGATGGGTGCGCGCGCGGCCCGCGCGGGGGTGATGCTGCGCCAAATCGACCTGCTGCCGCATCTGACCGAGATCATCGCGCAATCGGTTGTCGTTTGCCATGAGCTTGGGACCAGTCTGACCTGATTTTGCCAGGGTGATGGGACCACCTGGATTGCCAGTTATGGGACCACCGGCGCGTTGCGTCGGTGGTCTCTTCGTTTGCCCGTTCGATCGGCGTGGTGG
>NZ_VBSB01000035.1:558741-735456 GCF_013337765.1 Mycolicibacterium sphagni | reverse complement strand
GTGCTGTTGAGAGGAGGTCGTGCAGATATGAAAGTGATGTGGCGTGGATGTGAGACGTGCGTGTTATGGGCTGGTTGGTGCCATGACGCTGGGTCTATGACCACGACGACGTTGTAGGTTCTGAAGACACCCATTGTAAGTCGCGCATCGGATCGTTGGTCGACGGGCATTTCGTTGAAGAGTGCGTCGGGTGCGTTGCACTCTTCAACGAAATGCCCGTCGACCAACGATCTGCTGCGCGATTTGCCATGGGTGTCTTCAGAACCTCCAACGTCGTCGTGGTCATAGACCCAGCGTCATGGCACCAACCAGTCCAAAACTGGAACGTGTTACAACGACGCCAACGCAGATTAGTGCACTTAGCGCCCGCACGGTAGCGAATCTCGGCAATCGAGACATGTGACTGGTGGTGTCGGTGTTTCGCCACTTCTCTTCGAGACGACTTGGGCTCAAGTGTCTCGTTTTTCCCTGCCCGGTCGTCGACTCGATTGGGCCAGTCAGGATTCCGAGCGCGCCGTTCATGAGGGATGAGTGGACCGCACCCCCGCAGCGTCATCGCCACCGATTCCCGGTCAGCGGGATCACCCTGACGTGCACTCGACTGCGGCCCACAATGATCGAGGCCGCAATCCCGATCCGAAGGAGCTGAACCGCCATGGCGACCTTGCAGCGTTACACCGATCGTCGCGTGCTGATCACCGGCGGCGGCTCCGGCATCGGGCAGGCCTGTGTACTGCGCATTCTCAGCGAGGGCGGCCGGGTGGTGGCCGCCGACATCAGCGAGTCCGGCCTGAAGGACACCACAGCCAAGGCCGGTGACGCCAGCGACCGGCTGAGCACCGTCGTCATCGATGTGGGCAGCGAAGAGTCGGTGAAAACCGGTGTCGGTGAAGCGATCTCCACCCTCGGCGGCCTCGACACGCTGGTGAATGTCGCGGGCATCCTGCGGTCGGACCATTTTCTCGACACCACACTCGCCGCGTTCGAGCAGGTACTGCGCGTCAACCTCGTCGGCACATTTCTGGTGACGCGAGAGTCAATTCCGGCCCTGCGTGCCGGAATTGCGCCGGCGGTGGTCAACTTCAGTTCAACATCGGCTGCCTTCGCCCATCCCTATATGTCGGCCTACGCCGCGTCGAAGGGCGGCGTCCAGGCGATGACGCATGCGCTGGCGGCCGAGTTCGCCAAGGACGGTATCCGCTTCAACTCGGTGCAGCCCGGGTCGATCTCGTCGGGAATGACCGACGGAACCGGCGAGTCGAAGCAGAGTGTCGGGCCCGGCCTGCCGGACGACGTCGACTACAGCCTGTTCGGCCGGGTCGCGCCACTGCTCCCGCTGCCCAAGGGTGAGATCTTCGCGAAGCCGGATGCGGTCGCCAATGTCGTAGCGATGCTAGGCAGCCCGGATGCGTACTTCGTCTCGGGCACCGAGGTCCGCATCGACGGCGGCGCCCACATGTGAGTCAGGCGTTGATGCCTGCAGTCAGGATGGCGGCCAGCTCGCGGTAAGCCGCCGCGTCGTCCAGGCCCGTGGTGGACCGCACCGTCCCCTGTTGGATACGTACCATGATGGCCGCGGCCAGGTCCGCGGCGAACGCTGCGTGGACGTCCCGGAATTCCTGTGCGACAACACCTTCGGCGATCAGCTCGCTGACCCGGCGGGCTGCGATCGCGGTGTTTTGCTCGTAGACCGTTCGAGCCGGCGCGAACGCGTCCAGGTCGGCCATGAACCGATCCGAGGCGACTTCGAGCGCGCTGCCCACGGCGGTGAGGTAGGCAGTGATCCGCTCACGGGCGCCGTTCACCTGCGCGACGCGGCGCTCCACATCGTCAGTCGCACGCCGGAAGAAGTGGACGGTGACGGCGTGCACCAGCTGCTCCTTGCTGCCCGCCAGGGTGTACAGCGTTCCCTTCGAACAGCGCAGCCGGGCAGCAATGTCGTCGAGAGTCTGATGCGCGAAGCCCTCGGCGAGAAAGAGTGCCAGCAGCGCGTCGAACAACTCGCCGCGGCGCCGGGTTCCGAACTCCGGGGAGGTGCGGGTGGCCATTCACCGAATAGTACTGGTAGATGTAATTCAGTACTATTTTGAGTATTCATTGCCATCGCTTCGAGAGGCCGCTCATGCCCGTCGACCGACTCCTTCCCGACCAGGACGCCGCGGATCTCATCGCGCTGACCCGCGATATCGGGGACAAGGTGCTCAGCCCGATCGTCGACGAGCACGAGCGCAGCGAGACCTACCCCGAAGGCGTGTTCGCCCAACTCGGGGCAGCCGGGTTGCTGAGCCTGCCGCAACCGGAGGACTGGGGTGGCGGCGGCCAGCCGTTCGAGGTCTATCTGCAAGTGCTGGAGGAGATCGCCGCACGCTGGGCGGCGGTGGCGGTGGCGGTCAGTGTGCACAGCCTGTCGTGTCATCCGCTGCTGGCATTCGGCACCGACGAACAGCGTGAGCGCTGGCTGCCGGGGATGCTCTCGGGTAAGCAGATCGGCGCCTACAGCCTCTCCGAGCCGCAGGCCGGTTCGGATGCCGCGGCATTGCGCTGCTCGGCCACCCCCACCGACACCGGGTACGTCATCGCCGGCTCCAAAGCATGGATCACCCATGGCGGGCGGGCGGATTTCTACACGTTGTTCGCCCGCACCGGTGAGGGTTCTCGCGGGATTACCTGCTTCCTCGTGCCGGGCGACCAACCGGGACTGAGCTTCGGCAAGCCCGAAGAAAAGATGGGCCTGGCGGCGGTACCGACGACGTCGGCCTTCTACGACAACGCCGTGATCGACACCGGGCGCCGGATCGGGGCCGAAGGGCAGGGTCTGCAGATCGCGTTCAGCGCACTGGACTCGGGCCGGCTCGGCATCGCAGCCGTGGCCGTCGGGATCGCGCAGGCCGCCCTCGACGAGGCCTGCACCTACGCCAACGACCGAACAACCTTCGGCCGCAAGATCATCGACCATCAGGGGCTGGGATTCCTGCTCGCCGACATGGCCGCCGCGGTGGCCAGCGCGCGCGCCACCTATCTGGATGCCGCGCGGCGTCGCGATGCCGGCCGGCCCTACTCGCAGCAGGCCAGCGTCGCCAAGCTGGTGGCCGCCGACGCTGCGATGAAGGTGACCACCGATGCCGTCCAGGTGCTCGGCGGTGTCGGCTACACCCGCGACTATCGCGTCGAGCGCTACATGCGCGAAGCCAAGATCACCCAGATCTTCGAAGGAACGAACCAAATCCAGCGACTGGTTATCGCACGAGGGCTCACGACGGCCTGAAACGGGGATACGATCCGTCCCAGCGACGGCTCTGAGGCGCCCCGTCACGTGCCGCCGTCCAATCGAAAGCCGTGCCCCAACCCCGGTCGTGACGAGCGATTCCATCGAGAAATTCATATTTCGTTGCGGAATCGGTTGCGAAGAGCACGCAAATCCGCAATCGTTTAGGGGCGGGGCCGACAGGTCGCACTGCTCGTCGGCCCGCGGGACTTAAGGAGACGGGCCCTGACCGAGACCGGCGCCACCGCCACCCAGCAGACCACCGGAAAAACCGGATCCAAGCGCACCACCGGCGCGCCAGTCATCGAGATCGACCACGTCGTCAAGCGCTTCGAGGACTACGTCGCCGTCGCCGACGCCGACTTCTCCATCGGCGCCGGCGAGTTCTTCTCCATGCTCGGCCCGTCCGGCTGCGGGAAGACCACCACGCTGCGCATGATCGCGGGCTTCGAACAGCCCACCGAGGGCGCGATACGGCTTGAAGGCGTTGACGTGTCGCGGGTTCCTCCGCACAAACGCAACGTCAACACCGTCTTTCAGCACTACGCGCTGTTCCCCCACATGACGGTATGGGACAACGTCGCCTACGGGCCACGCAGCCAGAAGAAGGACAAGGCCACAGTCAAGAAGAGCGTCGACGAGATGCTCGAGATCGTTCGGCTCACCGACTTCGCCCAGCGCAAGCCCGCCCAACTCTCCGGCGGCCAGCAGCAGCGTGTCGCCCTGGCCCGGGCACTGGTCAACTACCCCAGCGCCCTGCTGCTCGACGAACCGCTCGGCGCGCTGGACCTCAAGTTGCGGCACGTCATGCAGTTCGAGCTCAAGCGCATCCAGCGCGAGGTCGGCATCACGTTCGTCTACGTGACCCACGACCAAGAGGAAGCGCTCACGATGAGCGACCGCATCGCGGTCATGAACCAGGGCAATGTCGAGCAGATCGGCACGCCGACCGAGATCTACGACCGGCCCGCAACGGTGTTCGTGGCCGGCTTCATCGGCCAGGCCAACCTCTGGCACGGCCGCCAAACCGGTCGCTCCAACCGCGACTACGTCGAGGTGGAAGTCCTCGGCACCACGCTCAAGGCCCGACCTGGTGACACCACGATCGAGCCCGGCGGTGAGGCCACTCTGATGGTCCGCCCCGAGCGGGTCCGGGTTTCGATGGAACAACCCACCGGAGATGTCGCGGCCGTCGCCGCCAAGGTGGTCGACCTGACCTTCCAAGGACCGGTGCTGCGGCTGTCGTTGGCCGCTGCCGACGACTCCCCGATCCTGGCTCACATCGGGCCCGAGCAGAACCTGCCCCTGCTGCGCCCCGGTGACGACGTCTTCGTGTGCTGGGCTCCCGAAGCCTCACTGGTCCTGCCGGCCGCCGACATCCCGACAACCGAGGACCTCGAGGAGATGCTCGACGACTCCTAGCCCATTCGCGTAGTCCTGCTCCGCTTCGTCAACCGAACCTTCCCCCCACCGAAAGGCACTACGGCAAATGGCCACAGAGATCGACCCTCGGTTCATCGCTTCGCTGTCCTCCCGACGCCGCTTCATCGGTGGCGGTGCCGCCGCCGCGGCCGCGCTGGTCCTGGGACCGTCCTTCCTCGCCGCGTGTGGCAAGTCCGACAACAAGAGCAGCTCCAGCGGACCCGCCACGCCGTCGGATGACGGCTCCCCCGCCACCGGAAAACTGCGGATCTCGAACTGGCCGCTGTATATGGCCGACGGTTTCGTCGCGGCATTCCAGACCGCGACCGGCCTGACGGTGGACTACAAAGAGGACTACAACGACAACGAGGAGTGGTTCGCCAAGAACAAAGAGCCGTTGTCGCGCAAGCAGGACATCGGCGCCGACCTGGTGGTACCCACTCAGTTCATGGCCGCCCGCCTCAACGGCTTGGGCTGGCTCAACGGGATCAGCGAAAGCCGTTGGACCAACAAGAAGAACATGCGCCAGGACCTGTTGAACGCCAAGGCCGACCCGGGCCGCAAGTTCAGCGCCCCGTACATGTCCGGCATGACGGCGCTGGCCTACAACCGCGCGGCGACGGGTCGCGACATCACCAAGATCGACGACCTGTGGGATCCGGCGTTCAAGGGCAAGATCAGCCTGCTCGCCGACACCCAGGACGGTCTCGGCATGATCATGATGTCCCAAGGCAGCTCGGTGGAGAACCCGACGAGCGAAGGGGTCAACAAGGCTGTCGAGCTGATCAAGAAGCAGAAGGATGCCGGCCAGATCCGCCGGTTCACCGGCAACGACTACGCCGACGACCTGGCTTCGGGCAATGTCGTTATCGCCCAGGCATATTCGGGTGACGTGGTCCAGCTGCAGAAGGACAACCCCGATCTCAAGTTCGTAGTGCCCGAGACCGGTGGGACCACCTTTGTCGACACCATGGTGATTCCGTACACCACGCAGAACCAGAAGGCCGCCGAGACGTGGATCAACTACGTGTATGACCGGGCGAACTACGCCAAGCTGATCGCGCACACCCAGTACGTGCCGGTGCTGTCGGACATGACCGACGAGCTCAACAAGATCGACCCCGGCCTGGCCTCCAACCCGTTGATCAACCCGCCGAAGGAAACCCTGGACAAGCTGAAGACCTGGGCGGCGCTCACCGACGAGCAGACTGACGAGTTCAACAAGGCATACGCCGCAGTCACGGGCGAATAGCGCGATGGCGGGAGTAGCCAGTAGCAATCGGCAGCGGAGCAAACTCGCTCCCTACCTGATGATCCTGCCCGCACTCGCGTACCTCGGGGTCTTCTACGTGATCCCGTTCGTATCGCTGTTCCGGACATCGCTGTCGGAAATGGGTGGTTCCATCTATCTGCCCAAGCTCACGTTTGCTTGGGATTTCGCCAATTACGGTGAGGCGCTGAGCGAATACCGCGAGCAGATCCTGCGCTCGTTCGGCTATGCGTTGAGCGCCACCGTGTTGTGCGCGTTGCTGGCTTTCCCGCTGGCGTATGTGATCGCGTTCAAAGCGGGCCGCTACAAGAACCTGCTGCTCGGACTGGTGATCCTGCCGTTCTTCGTCACGTTCCTGATTCGCACGCTGGCGTGGAAGACGATCCTGGCCGACGACGGCTGGGTGGTGCACGCCTTGGGCACGATCGGGTTGCTGCCGTCCGAAGGGCGCCTGCTGTCGACCGGCTGGGCGGTCATCGGCGGCCTGACCTACAACTGGATCATCTTCATGATCCTGCCGCTGTACGTCAGCCTGGAGAAGATCGACGCCCGCCTGCTGGAGGCTTCCCGCGATCTGTACGCCACGAACCGCAGGATGTTCGGCAAGGTGATCATGCCGTTGGCGATGCCCGGTGTGCTGGCCGGCAGCATGCTGGTCTTCATCCCGTCGGTCGGTGACTTCATCAACGCCGACTACCTGGGTAGCACCCAGACCAGGATGATCGGCAACGTCATTCAGAAGCAGTTCCTGGTGGTCAAGGACTACCCGGCGGCCGCAGCGCTCAGCTTCGTGCTGATGGCACTGATCCTGGTCGGTGTCCTGCTGTACACGAAGGCTCTCGGGACAGAGGATCTCGTATGACGACCGAGGCCGGGGCCGCCATCGCGCAGACCATCGACCACGGTGGCCTGGCCAAGCGGGGCCGCAATATTCGGGGCACGTTCAAGCTCGGCGATATCGCCCTGCGCGTCATCGCCGGGCTGGTGCTGCTCTACCTGTTCCTGCCGATCCTGGTGATCATCGTCTTCTCGTTCAACAAGCCGGCAGGCAAGTTCAACTACACCTGGCAGGGCTTCACGCTGGACAACTGGGCCGACCCGTTCAAGTACCCGGCCCTGACCGAGGCGCTGAAGTTGAGCCTGAACGTCGCCGCCGTCTCGACGCTGATCGCCGTCGTGCTCGGCACCCTGGTAGCGGTTGCCCTTGTCCGCCAACGGTTTCGCGGCAGCAAGGCGGTCGACACGTTCCTGGTGCTGCCGCTGACGTCACCCGAGGTCGTGATGGGCGCCTCACTGCTCACCCTGTTTCTCGACCTGGGCTGGGCAACCGGCTACGCCACGATCCTGATCGCGCACGTGGCTTTCGAGATCAGCTTCATCGCCATGACCGTGCGCGCGCGGATCCGTGGCTTCGACTGGACGCTCGAGGATGCCTCACTGGATCTGGGCTCCGGGCCTACCCGGACGTTCTTCAAGGTGACCCTGCCACTGATCGTGCCGGGCATCGTCGCTGCCGCGATGTTGTCGTTCGCGCTGTCCCTGGACGACTTCATCATCACCTATTTCGTCAGCGGCTCGACGGTGACCTACCCGCTGTACGTGAACGCGGCGGTGAAAGCCGCTGTGCCACCTCAGATCAACGTACTGGCCACCGCGATCCTGATAGCCAGCCTGATCCTGCTGGCCCTCGGAACGCTGTACCGGCGCAAGCGCGACACCTGAGTCCGACACGCGAACCTGCTGGTTCGCACCGGTAACAGCGGTCCATACGGCATCCTTGGCGGGTGACGGTCGACTCGATACTGGAATCCATCCCGCCGCTGGCGGTCTACCTGGTCGTCGGGCTGATAATCGGCATCGAGAGCCTGGGCATCCCGCTGCCGGGCGAGATCGCGCTGGTGAGTGCGGCTCTGCTGGCCTCGAGGCACACCCTCGACATCGACCCGGTCTGGGTGGGTGCGTCGGCCACCATCGGCGCGATCATCGGCGACACGATCGGCTACACGATCGGCCGAAAGTTCGGGATGGGCTTGTTCGAGCGGCTCGGTAACCGCTTCCCGAAACACTTCGGCCCCGGGCACGTGGCGCTGGCCAAGCAGCTGTTCGCCCGCTGGGGTGTCTGGGCGGTCTTCTTCGGACGCTTCATCGCACTGCTGCGGATTCTGGCCGGGCCGTTGGCCGGTGCACTGCACATGCGCTACCCGAAGTTTCTGGCTGCCAACGCAGCCGGCGCAGTGTGCTGGGCCGGCGGCACCACCGCGGTGGTCTACTACCTCGGGATAGCCGCGGAGAAGTGGTTGTCGCGGTTCTCCTGGATCGCCCTGGTCGTCGCGATCCTGATCGGTGTCGGAATGACACTGCTGCTCAAAGAACGCACCCGTAGCCTGATCGCCCAGCTCGAGGCCGAGCACGACTGGGAAACGGTGCGCAAGCCGCACGCGTAGAAGTGGGGCAGCTGCCCCATGACCAGACCCGGTGCCTGACGCCAGCATTGGGGCATGACAACGATCACCACACCCCAAAATGCAGTGCGCGACATCACCGCCCATCCGATCCTGCCCGCCGGTACCGACGACCGGGTGAAGGGTTTCGGCATCATGGGCCTGCCCTTCGACACCGGTCACTATCTGGCCTACCGAGACTTCCCGGCATCCTCGTTCTCCCCGGCCTACCGCTCGGTGTGGCACCGCGACCCTGACGGCCGGTGGACGTTCTACGCCACCACACCCGCCGAACAGAGCTGTTCCCGCTACTTCAGCTCGGCGACAACGGTTCCCGCAGTGCAGTGCGATATCACCGCGGCGTGGAGTGATCCGTGGTCGCTGACCATCAGCATCCCGGGGTTGCTCCGGTGGGCGGTGGGTATGGGCAGCACAGCGACCACCCGGGCGGTCAGCCGGATCGGGCAGGCCCTGCCCGAATGGGCCTGGGCCAGCCCGACCGTCCTGGCCGGCCTTGGCCGGGTCGCCGGTCCGCTGTTGGGAACCGGCGGGATGCGGCTGACGGGCGACGCCCCGAACGGTCAGGGCTTCCGTGTCGCCCCGCGCCAGATCTGGGCGGTGCGCCGCTCACGAGCCGTGCTCGACGGATCGAGCCTCGGCACCGTCGCCCGACTGGCCACCCAGAGCCGGCTAGCCGATTTCCGTCTCCCCCAGCGTGGTCTGTGCGTGATCGGTACCGCCCGGTTCGACAGCTTCGATCCGCAGCGGCACGTCTCGGCCCGGCACACCGCGCCAACAGAACCCCGCGCCGCGTGTTAGGAGGCACAATCGATCGCGTGGCAGCGCCGAGAACCGGTCCTCCACCGCGGGCGCCCAGCCGCGCCGAGCTGTTGGCCGCGCTCTCGGTGGCGATCGACCTCGGCCTCGGGCAGCCCGCCGAGCACATGCTGCGCGCTGCGCTGATCGGAACGCGGATCGCCGACCGGTTGGGGCTCGACCCCGACCAACGCGACTGCGTGTACTACGCGACGTTGGTCATGTGGATCGGCTGTCATGCCGATTCCCACGAGTTCGCGCAGTGGTTCGGCGACGACATCTCGGTGCGCCGCGATTCCTATCACGTCGATTGGGCCGGGCTGCCCTACTTCCGCTTCCTGGCCGCGAACATCGGCCGGGTGAACCCCTCACCCAGCGAATCACCTCCATTGCGACCCTGTTCGTCAACGCCCGCGGCAACATGGCGCAGCTGATCCATTCACACTGCACCTCGGCAGCCCTGCTGGCCGACCGCATGGGCCTGGGGTCCGGCGTTCAGGACGCACTCGGATTCAGCTTCGAGCGCTACGACGGGCGCGGACTGCCCGGCGGTGTGCGCGGCGGCGATATCCCGATTGAAATGCGGGTGGCCCAGCTCGCCGATATGGCCGAGGTGCATCACCGCACCGGCGGTGTGAGCGCCGCGGTGGACATGGTCACCGAACGCAGCGGTCACCATTTCGACCCGAAGGTGGTCGACGTCTTCATCGCCGACGCCGAGGAGATTCTGGCAGGCCCGCAGGCGGGCGAGGTGTGGGAGGCGGCGCTGGCGTGCGCCCCGGATCGTCACCAGCCGCTGCAGCAGCAGTCACTCGACGAGCTGCTGGTGGCACTCGGTGACTTCGTCGATCTGAAATGTCCATTCACACTTGGTCATTCACGCGCGGTCGCGCAATTGGCCGGCGACGCCGCCGAGATGGCCGGCTTGGGCGCCGAAACGGTCACCCAGGTTCGCCGGGCCGGTCACGTGCACGACCTGGGCCGCATCGGCGTCTCCAATCAGGTCTGGTCCAAACCGTCGACGTTGTCGGCAGCGGAGTTCGAGCGGATGCGCCTGCACCCATATCTGACCACCCGCATCCTGAGCCGGATCAACGGACTCGAGCAGGTCGCCCAGATCGCCGGCAACCACCACGAGTGTGTCAACGGCACGGGCTATCCTCGCGGCCTGCCCGGTGCCGCACTCGGCATGCCCGACCGGGTGCTGGCCGCCGCCGTCGCCTACCAATCAGCTTTGGAGCCAAGGCCTTACCGTGCTGCGCTGGAGCCGGCCGCCGCCGCGCGGCGGGTTCGGGACCGAGCGCGCGACGGCGAGCTGGACGATATTGCCGCCGAAGCCGTCCTGCATGCCGCCGGCCACCGGACCCGCCGGCCCGGGACACGACCCGACGGGCTGACGCCTCGCGAGATCGAAGTGCTGTGCCTGGTCGCGCGCGGCGCCTCCAACAAGGAGATCGCCACCTCCTTGGTCATCAGCGAGAAAACCGCGCGCAACCACGTCGAACGGACCTACGCCAAGATCGGTGTCTCCAACCGCATCGGCGCGAGCATGTACGCACTGCGCCACGGTTTGACCGAACCGCTGTAGTTGAGGCGGATGCCCCATGATCGCAGTGGGCATCCGCAGCGAGTATCGACAGCATGACAACCATTCCTTCGTCCGCGCGAAAGCGGACACGCCGCGTCCTGGTCGTGGGCTACGGCGTCCTGAGCTACCTCGTCTTCCTGATCGCCTTCCTCTATGCCATCGGCTTCGTCGGCGGAATCGTGGTGCCGCGCAGCGTCGATCACGGCGTTGACGGCGCCCCGTTCACGGTGGCCCTTCTGATCAACTCGGCACTCCTGGGGTTGTTCGCCATCCAGCACAGCGTGATGGCCAGACCTGCCTTCAAACGGTGGTGGACCCGATTCGTGCCACCGGTCATCGAACGCAGCACCTACGTGTTGTTGGCCAGTCTTGTTCTGCTACTGATGTATTGGCAATGGCGAACGATGCCCGCTGTCGTCTGGCAGGTAGATCAGCCGGCGGCGCGAGTGCTGCTGTGGACACTCTTCGCCGCCGGCTGGGTCACGGTTCTGGCAGCCACCTTCATGATCAACCATTTCGAACTGTTCGGGCTGCGTCAGGTTTTCGCGGCCTGGCGGGGCTCGCCGAACAGAGAAATCGGATTCCAGGCGACCTGGCTGTACCGCCTGGTGCGCCACCCGCTGATGCTGGGCTTCCTGATCGCCTTCTGGGCGACGCCGGTCATGACCGCAGGCCATCTGCTGTTCGCGATCGGCACGACGGGCTACATCCTGATCGCCGTGCAGATCGAAGAACGCGATTTGGTCGCGGAATTGGGCGACAGCTACCGGGACTACCGCACCACGGTGCCTGCGTTCGTGCCCGGCTTGCGTCCGCGGCGAGGGTGCCCAATGGCTGGTGCTACTCCTAAGGGTTTTTCCGCCGCTCCACCGGGGTAGCCCAGTCGTCATGGCTGACAATGCGGTACAAACTGCCGCGCAGGCGGCCACAGACAGCAGGCCATTGAAAGTCGCCGCGCGAGCCGGATACAGCATCAGCGGCGTGCTGCATCTGCTGATCGCCTACATCATCGTGGGGCTGGCGTTCGGATCGGCCGGCAACGCCGACCAGTCCGGTGCGCTGGCGACGTTGTCGGCCCAGCCCGCTGGCGCGGTCGCGCTCTGGCTCACCGCTGCGGGCCTGGTCGCGCTGGCGTTGTGGCGAATCGCTGAAGCGGTTCTCGGCTCACACCCCAGCGAGCCGGGGCAGGAACACCATGGCGCCTACGACGTGTTCGACCGGATCAAGTCGGCTGCGCTCGCCGTCGTCTACGTCGGCATCGCCATCGCCGCGGTGCGATTTGCCAATGGCAGTGGACAATCCAACGGCGAGCAGAACACCGGTCTCACCGCACAGCTGCTCCAAACCGGTTGGGGAAAGTGCGTTCTGCTGATCGCCGCGGCGGCAATCATCGGCGTCGGCGGCTACCACGTGTACAAGGGGCTGTCGACAAAGTTCGAGGAGGACCTCACGGTCGCCGGAGGCGGCCCGTTGATCACCCCACTTGGCATCGCCGGTTACACCGCAAAGGGAGTCGTATTGGGCGGCGCCGGGATTCTGCTGGTCGTCGCCACGGCAACCGCCGATCCCGCCAAAGGCGCCGGATTGGACGCCGCGGTCAAGAGCTTAGGCCAGGCACCCTTCGGCAAGACACTGCTTGTCGCGGCGGCCATGGGCTTCACCGCGTACGGCGCGTATTGCTTCGTCCTCGCCCGCTTCGCGCGGATGTAGCCCGCTACTCAGCGAAGTACTGCAGCCGGGTGATCACGCCTCCGCCAGAACCGAGTTCGGCGATCAGCACACCCCGTCGCGCGCCGCGCAGCGAGACCGTCACCGACGAGCCGGCCGCGATCACCTTGGTCCACGACGTTCCCGTCAGCTCGTCACTGAACGCGCTGAATTTCACCGGGCTTCGCTCGCCGCGGGTGATCAGCGCACCCGGCGCCAGCGACCGCCACGCCCGCAGTTGGTCACCGGCGGCGACCGCGGTCAGAAACGCCCGCACCGTCCGCTTGCCCCGGAACCGCGCACCGCGAAAACCCGCGGCGAATCCCAGTGATCCACGCAGCCCCTGATTACGAACCAGGGCACGGCTCAGTTCCAGTGCCTGCGGACCCGCGGCCAACCCGTTGCCGGCGAATTGCACGACCATCGTTGGCAATTCCCAATAAGCGCGCAAACGCTCGATCCGCCACTGCGTCGCCACGTCGCGCAGGTCGTAGCGCAGCACCGCGGGGATCCGCATCGTCACCGACGGCCCCATCCCGACTTCGAGGACGACATCGCGGATAACCGTTGTCTCCGAGACGATATCGGCCTCATGCCGGAAGACGATCTGGCGCGGCGCGATGAACGTGTCGTAGAAGCGCCCGATCTGCTCTGGCCCGACATGCGGTCGCGAGCCCACCGGATCCTCCACCTGGCCGTCGGCGGTGAACAAGCCCACCCAGCCGGCACGGTCGTGTTCGGCCGCCATCAGCGGCGAGCGGTCGACGGCGTCGAGCAGGGCCGAGCGTGGTTCTGGCATCACGCGCTGCGAACCAATTCGACGCCGCGATCGCGCATCTCGTCCAGCGCCTCGGCGGTCGTTCCAGGGGCTACTCCGGCCGTAAGATCCACCAGGACACGGGTTTTGAATCCTGCCCTGGTGGCGTCGGCTGCGGTCTGGCGCACGCAGTAGTCGGTGGCGATGCCGGCGATATCGACTTCGTCGACACCACGCGCACGCAACCAATCGGTCAGTGAGGTGTGGTCGACGGCGCCCTCGAAGCCGCTGTAGGCGGCGGTGTAGGCGCCCTTGTGGAACACCGCCTCAACGGGCGCGGTGTTCAGTTCCGGATGGAACTCGGCGCCGGTGGTTCCGGCCACACAATGCCGCGGCCAGGTGTCGACGAAGTCGGGCTGGTCGGCGAAATGGGCCCCGGGGTTCACGTGGTAGTCCTTCGTCGCCACCACATGGTCATAGCCATGGTCCCCGGCCAGCAGCGCGTTGATCGCGCGCACCACGGCGCCGGCCCCGGTCACGGCCAGCGATCCCCCTTCGCAGAAATCGTTCTGTACGTCGACGATGATCAGCGCCCGCATCTGCCCACCGTATCGGCAGATCCGACCGCGTACTACCGGGTCAGCCCGGCAGTACAGTGAGACCGCCATGACACTGTTCGACTTCTTCCAAGCCGAGGAGCTTCCGGTCCCGGCCGTCACCCCGGCGCAGGCCCGCGACATCGCCAAGACCCAGTTCGGGGTCGACGCCCAGGTAACCCCACTGGGCAGCCAGCAGGACGCCAATTTCCTGCTGAGCAACTCCGACGGCGACCCGATCGGGGTGCTCAAGATCGCCAACCCGGCGTTCTCCCGCATCGAGCTGGAGGCCCAGGACGCCGCTGCGGCCTACATCCGGCAGGCCGAACCGGATGTCCGCACGGCGACCAATATCGAACTTTCCGGTGTCGCGCCGATCGCCGAGCTACGCACCGACGACGGGACCGTGCTCTACGCACGGATCATCGCGCACCTGGCCGGCGGCACCATGAGCGGTGACCAGTACGTGACTCCCGCCCGGGCAGCCGCGCTGGGTGCCCTGGCCGGCCGGACCGTCCGCGCGCTGGCCGGCTTCGAACACGCCGGCGTCGACCGCGTCCTGCAGTGGGATCTGCGCCACGCCCAGCGCACCGTCGAGGTGCTCGCCGCGCACGTCAGCGACGGACCACGCCGGGAGAACGTCGAAGCCGCGGCCGCCGCGGCCTGGCAGGTGGTAGCCGAGGTCAGCGACGACCTGCCGGTCCAGGTGATCCACGGCGATATCACCGACGACAACGTGGTGTGCGGCGCACCGGGCACCGGCCGGATCCCCGACGGCGTCATCGACCTGGGTGACCTGACCCAGTCCTGGACCGTGGGCGAGCTGGCGATCGCGGTGTCATCGCTACTGCGCCACGAGGGCGGTGAACCCGCCGCCACCCTGCCCGCGATCGCCGCGTTCCACGCCGTGCGCCCGCTGGGACCCGCCGAGATCGAGGCACTGTGGCCCCTGGTCGTGTTGCGCGCCGCGGTGCTCGTGGTCAGCGGTATCCACCAGGCCTCGATCGATGCCGACAACGACTACGCCACCAGCGCCCTCGAGTGGGAGTGGCGGATCTTCGAACGCGCCATCGAGGTGCCCAGCGAGGTCATGACCGCCCAGATCCGTGCTGCGCTGGGTGCCGCGCCTGCAGCTGACCCGCTGCCGGTGGAAGCTCCGCTGATCGGTGGGCTGGCCGCCGATTCCGTCGCCCGGCTGGACCTGTCCGCGGAATCCGATGCGATGGATTACGGCCGGTGGCTGACCGCCGGCCGGGAGGACGACCTGGCCGTCCAGGCACTCATTCAGGGCGCCGCGGCGGTCGTCAGCGCCTTCGGCCAGCCGCGCCTGACCCGGTCGGAGTTGTTGAGCCCGACGTCGGCAGCCACCGTCGGCACCGGCGTGGACCTGTGGCCAGGCGCGCCGCTGCCGGTCACCGCGCCGTGGAGCGGTGTCGTGGATGCCGTCACCGCCGACTCGGTCACTCTGACCGGCACCGCAGGATCGCTGGTAGTGCGGGGTGCACTGCGCGTCAGCGACCAGCTGCGGGCGGGCCTGAGCGTGCCCGCAGGCACCGGGCTGGGCACCGTCGAGGGCCACGTGTGGATCCAATGCCGCAGGCAGCCCGACGCTCAGGCCGATGTCGCCGGCCCGGCGGCTCCGGCCGTCCCCGATTTCGTCCGGGCCGAATACGCCGCGGGCTGGCTGAGCCTGGTCGACGACCCCAGCGTGCTGCTCGGCCTGGCCCCGGCGAACCTGGCCACCGACGACAGCGAGGCACTGTGGCGCCGCCGGGCGGACTCGTTCGCCAGCGTCCAGGAGCACTACTACCTCAACCCGCCCCGCATCGAGCGCGGCTGGCGCGAGCACATGCTCGCCAACGACGCCCGCAGCTACCTCGACATGGTCAACAACGTCGCGGTTCTCGGCCACGGCCATCCGGTGCTCGCCGACGCCGTCGCCCGTCAGTGGCGCCGGCTGAACACCAATTCCCGGTTCAACTACGGTGCCGTGGTCGAGCTGTCCGAGCGGCTGGCCGCCACGCTGCCCGAGCCACTGGACACCGTGTTCCTGGTGAACTCCGGATCGGAAGCCGTCGATCTGGCACTGCGCCTGGCGATGGCCACGACCGGGCGCCAGGATGTGGTCGCCGTCGCCGAGGCCTACCACGGCTGGACCTACGCCACCGACGCCATCTCCACATCGGTGGCGGACAACCCCAACGCACTGGCCACCCGGCCGGAGTGGGTGCACACCGTGCCCTCGCCCAACGCCTACCGCGGCGAGCACCGGGGACCCGACGCGGCGCGCTACGCACCCGAGGCCGTTGCGATCATCGAAGGCCTTGCCGCACAAGGAAAGCCACCCGCGGCATTCATCTGCGAACCGTTCTACGGCAACGCCGGCGGGATGGCACTGCCCGACGGCTATCTCGGGGCGGTCTACGCGGCGGTGCGCGCCGCCGGCGGGCTGGCCATCGCCGACGAGGTGCAGGTCGGCTACGGCCGTACCGGCCGATCGTTCTGGAGCTTCCAGCAGCAGGATGTAGTGCCCGATATCGTCACGGTCGCGAAAGCGATGGGCAACGGCCAGCCGCTCGGCGCGGTCATCACCACTCGCGAGGTCGCCGAGAAGTACCGCACCCAGGGCTACTTCTTCTCCTCCGCCGGCGGCAGCCCGGTCTCCTGCGTGGTCGGCCTGACCGTGCTCGAGATGCTCGAGAAGGAGGGGCTGCAGCGCAACGCCCTGACCGTCGGCGACCACCTCAAGAATCGCATCGAGGAGCTGGCGACCCGCCACGAGCTGATCGGCACCGTGCACGGCAGCGGCTTGTACATGGGCGTCGAACTGGTGCGTGACCGGGCGACGCTGGAACCCGCCGTCGAGGAGACGGCGGCGATCTGCGAACGGCTGCGCGAGCTCGGCGTCATCGTCCAGCCGACCGGCGACCGGCAGAACGTACTGAAGGTCAAACCCCCGATGTGCATCACCCGGGAATCGGCCGACTTCTTCGTCGACATGCTCGATCGGGTGCTGTCCACCGGCTGGTGAGTCAGGTCGCTGGGATCGATCGAGCCGCCAACCAGTCGCGCTGACCACGCACAAACTGCTCGTCCACCACCGCGCCATGGCCGGGCACGTAGATCGCGTCGGGCCCGCCCAGCGCCACGATCCGGTCCAGCGCGTGCGGCCAGGCGGGAAGGTCCGACCCGGCGTCGATCGCCGGGTCGGCGGATTCCTCGACCAGGTCGCCGCAGAACACCACCGTGGGCTGGTCCTGCGCGTCCGCTGGGACGACAACCACCAGGTCATGGCTGGTATGACCAGGTCCCGGCAGCTCGAAGTGGACGCTGCGCCCGCCCAGATCCAGGTCCGCGACCGTCACCACGTGGTCGGGTGCGCGCAGCCCCGCGATCGCCCGGTCCACCCGCCCCGGATCGGCCCCGTACCGCAGCGCGTGGGCTCGAACCTCGCCGATTCGGGTGGTCAGCGCCTCGGCCACCGCCTCAGGGCAATATAGGACGGCCGTACCGAAGCCGGACGAGCCGAGGATGTGGTCGAAATGGTGGTGGGTCATGACCAGATCGGTCACCACACCACCGGTGAGCTCCCCCACATCGTCGGCGATCCGCGCAGCCTCGGAAAGTGTTGTGCCGCAATCAATCAGCAAAGTCTTGGCGTCGCCCCAAACCAGCCCGACGGTAACGTCGAGGAACGGCAATCGGCAGCGGAATACGCGAGACGAAAGCGCTTCCCAGTGATAGTGCATAACAGGACAAACTAGTCCTGACATAGGGTGGGTGGCGGGCACTTACGTTGCAGTATGTAGCTAAGCGAATTATAGTCCAGACACATGTCCAGACAGCTCGCTAACCGTGTCCGGCCTTTTTGACGATGACATATGCGAGTTTCACGATGACATATGCGAGCCCGGTGAGCGACTCGGCCGTATCGGTCATGGACGTTGCAGGAGTGTGAAGATGCGGATTGCGTTGCTGTCCTACCGCAGCAAAACCCACTGTGGCGGGCAGGGCGTCTACGTTCGGCACTTGAGTCGCGGGCTGGTGGAACTGGGCCATGACGTCGAGGTTTTCTCCGGCCAGCCCTACCCCGAGATCCTCGATCCACGGGTTCGGCTGACCGAGGTTCCCAGCCTCGACCTCTATCGCGAGCCCGACCCATTCCGGGTGCCGCGGCCCAGTGAGATCCGCGACCGCATCGACGCGCTCGAGCTGGCCACCATGTGGACGTCGGGATTCCCCGAACCCCGCACCTTCAGCCTGCGGGCCGCCCGGCTGCTGGCCGCCCGCCTCGACGAATTCGACGTCGTGCACGACAACCAATGCCTGGGCACCGGCCTGCTGCGGATCGCCGACATGGGCCTCCCTGTGGTGGCCACCGTGCATCACCCGATCACCCGGGACCGTGTGCTCGATCTCGCCGCTGCCAAGTGGTGGCGAAAGCCGTTGGTGCACAGGTGGTATGGCTTTGCGCAGATGCAGAAGCGAGTCGCCAGGAACATTCCGGACCTGTTGACGGTGTCGTCCTCGTCAGCCACCGACATCGCAGACGACTTCGGGGTCAGCCCGCAGCAGCTTCGGGTGGTTCCGCTCGGGGTGGACACCGACCTGTTCAAGCCGTCCGACAAGCCGCGCGTCCCTGGCCGCATCATCGCGATTTCCAGCGCCGACCGCCCGCTCAAGGGAATTGGACACCTGCTGCATGCCGTGGCCAAGTTGCGCGCCGAGCACGATCTGGAGCTGCAATTGGTGGCCAAGCTGGAGCCGAACGGACCGACCGAGAAGCTGATCGCCGAATTGGGTATCAGTGACATCGTGCACACCACCAGTGGCTTGTCCGACGAGGATCTGGCCGGGTTGTTCGCCTCGGCCGAGATCGCTTGCATCCCCTCGCTTTACGAAGGTTTCTCACTGCCGGCGGTAGAGGCCATGGCCAGCGGAACGCCGATCGTGGCCAGCCGGGCCGGTGCGCTGCCCGAGGTGCTGGGCGCCGACGGCGAGTGCGCCGATCTGGTGGCACCCGGCGACGTCAACGAGCTGATCGCAGCGCTGGGCAGGCAGCTGGACTCACCCGAGCGCCGACAGTGGCTCGGCACCGCGGGCCGGCGGCGTGCGCTCGACGTGTTCAGCTGGGAATCGGTGGCCGCGCAGACGGTGCGCGTCTACGAGCAGGCCATCGCGCGGACCGGGTGCATCACCGACGCCGTCGAGGCGGTGGACGAGCCATGCTGACCGTTGACTACGACCGGCTCACCGTCGGACCGGGAACCAAGGTCATCGACGTCGGCGCAGGCGCCGGCAGGCACAGCTTCGAGGCCTACCGGCGTGGCGCCGACGTCATCGCCTTCGATATGGATGCCGCCGGACTGGCCGAAGTCGACACCCTGCTGCAGGCGATGGGCGAGGCCGGCGAGGCACCTGCATCGGCCAAGGCACAGGTCGTGGTCGGCGACGCGCTGGCGCTGCCCTATCCGGACGAAGAGTTTGACTGCGTGATCGCCTCGGAGATCCTCGAGCACGTCCCCGAAGACGATGCCGCGATCGCCGAACTGATCCGGGTGCTCAAGCCGGGCGGCAAACTCGCGGTGACCGTGCCGCGTTGGCTGCCCGAGAAGATCTGCTGGCTGCTGTCCGACGAATACCACGCCAACGAGGGCGGCCACATCCGCATCTACAAGGCTGACCAGTTGCAGGCCAAACTGGTTCGCGGCGGGCTCACCTTCACCCACTCCCATCACGCCCACGCGCTGCACTCGCCTTTCTGGTGGCTTAAATGCGCTGTCGGCGTGGAGAAGCCGGATCATCCGGCAGTCAAGGCGTATCACCAGCTGCTGGTGTGGGACATGATGTCCCGACCCGCTCTGACCAGGGTGGCCGAAGCCGCGCTCAATCCGCTGGTCGGCAAGAGTGTCGCCCTCTACTTCGAGAAGCCGATCACGAATGACCCGCCAGCCTGATCTCGATGGTGTGCCCGGCGTCGCCGGCATCCTCACGCCGCAGCAATGCCGCCAGACGGCAGAATCCATTGCGGCCGTGCAGGAGTCGTCAGGCGAGATCCCATGGTCGGAGACCGGGCACACCGACGTGTGGGACCACGTCGAATGCGCCATGGCCCTGACCGTCGCCGGTCTGCATGAACCCGCGCGCGCGGCCTACGAGTGGTGCCGCCGCGAGCAGCGGGCGGATGGCTCCTGGCCCATCCAGTACCGCCGCGGAGTGATCGAAGATGCCAACAGCGACAGCAACTTCTGCGCATACATCGCTGCCGGGGTGTGGCATCACTTCCTGGTGACCAGCGATCTGCAGTTCGCCGAGCACATGTGGCCCACGGTTCGCGCCGGCATCGACTTCGTCCTTGGACTGCAGGCCGGCACCGGTGAAATCTATTGGGCGCAAGGCCCGTCCGGTGTTCTTCCGGAGGCGCTGCTGACCGGTTGCGCCAGTGTGTATCACAGCATCCGCTGTGCGGTGGCGCTGGCCGAGCGGCTCGACGACCCGCAGCCGGAATGGGAAGTGGCGCTGGGCCGGCTCGGCCACGCCATCGCCGAGCATCCCGACGCCTTCACCGAGAAGCCCCACCACTCGATGGACTGGTACTACCCGATTCTCGGCGGCGCCTTGCGCGGCTCCGAAGCCACCGCCCGAATCGCCCAGCGCTGGAACGATTTCGTGGTTGACGGGCTCGGCATCCGTTGCGTCGACGACCGGCCATGGGTCACCGGGGCCGAGACGTGCGAACTGGTCATGGCACTGGACGCAATGGGCGATCGGCACCGGGCGGTCACCCAGTTCGCCGCGATGCAGCACCTCCGGGAGCAGGACGGCTCGTACTGGACCGGCTTGGTGTTCGCCGACGGCAAGCGCTGGCCGGTGGAGCGGACTACGTGGACCGCGGCGGCGGTGATCCTTGCCGCCGACGCGCTGTCGGTGACTACCGGGGGTAGCGGGATCTTCCGTGCCGCCGACCTGCCGCGCGGCCTCGAAGGCGACTACGACTGTGAATGCGTCAGGCGCTGAGCGGATCCTCGCCAGCCGCTCCGGCGGTGCGCTCCAGCACGCGCAGCGAGCCCAAGCTGGCGACCTCGGTGAAATGACCGGATTCCAAAGCGCGGCAATAGATGTTGTAGGGCGGCCGGCCGCCGTCGCGCGGGTCGGGGAACACGTCGTGGATGACCAGCGCGCCGCCGGCCGCAACCCATTTGGCCCAGCCCTCGAGGTCCTGCTGCGCGGCCGTCTCGCTGTGCCCACCGTCGATGAACAGCAGCTGCAGCGGGCTCTGCCAACCGCGGGCCACAACCGGCGACTTACCCACCACGGCGACGATCGTGTCGTCCAGCCCGGCGGCGTCCAGCGTCCGCCGGAAGGTGGGCAGCGTGTCGAACCGGCCGCTGACCGGATCGACCATCGTGGTGTCGTGGAATTCCCAGCCCGCCTGGTGCTCTTCGGATCCGTGATGGTGGTCGACGGTGTAGAGCACACTGCCGGTCGCCGCCGCGGCTGCGCCCAGCATCACGGTGGACTTGCCGCAGTACGTACCGATTTCGAGCGCCACCCCGCCGTCCAGGTGACGGATGGCCGCGTCGTAAAGCGCGCGCCCCTCGTCGGCGGGCATGAAGCCCACGACCTGCTCGGCCAATTCGAAAAGACGGGAAGTTTGCGCTGCGAAGGTGGTGTCGGTGCGGCTCATGTTCCGAACCTAACCCTTACGCATGGTCCATGGCCAGCGCGCACCTTGTCGCCGCAGGTAGGTTGTAGTAGCGTCCGGACATGTGTCTGATCCGGTAGCTCGGGAATCGACGCGACGCCGGTTGACAGCGAAACAGGCCGCTACGGTCGACCGGTTGGGTCGCGCCGCGGTCGACGTCCTGAGTCGAGAAGGATTCTCCGGCCTGACGATCCGGATGGTGGCTGCCGAGGCGGGTGTTGGGGCGGCAACCGCCTACACCTATTTCTCGTCCAAGGAGCACCTGGTCGCCGAGGTGTTCTGGCGTCGGCTGGCCTCGACACCGGTACCACCCGACGATTCCCCCGACCCGATCGAGCGCGTCGTAGCTGTGCTCCGGCATATCGCGCTATTGGTCGCCGATGAGCCGGAACTTGCGGGCGCCGTGACGACGGCCCTGTTGGGCAAGGACCCTGATGTCGAGCACCTTCGCTTCCGAATCGGCCGCGAAATCCATCAGCGGTTGACGTCCGCCCTTGGCACACAATGTGATTCGAACGTCGTCGAGTCGCTGGAACAGCTCTACGCCGGTGCGCTGGTGCGGGCCGGCATGGGATACGCCTCCTACACCGAGATCGCCACCCGGCTCGAGGCCTCGGCCCGCCTGCTGCTGACCTGACGTTTCAGTCGGCACTTGTGCGGGCATGCCCACCAGGTGGATGTCGACCATCCTGAGCTGGATCAGCAATGGAATGCCGCGGCCCGGTCCGAGACCGAAGCGCAGCGACTGGATCGCAATTGGTCCAGCCTGCTTCAAGAGCTTCGAGTCACTCAGACCGGTGTCCAGCTGCTCACCGGATTCCTGCTGACGCTGCCCTTCCAGGATCGGTTCGCCGCACTCAGCCCCGGACTGCACGTCGCTTATCTCGCCACGGTGGCCTGCTCGCTGACGGCGACGGTGTTGTTGGTCGCGCCGGTCGGGATGCACCGGCTGCTGTTCCGCAGACACAAGCTTCGACCGTTGGTGTCGGCGGCGCATCGGTTCGCATTCTGCGGGCTCCTGTTGCTTGGCGCCGCACTGACGGGCGTTGCTGTCGTGGTGTTCGGGACCGTGGTCGGTGAGAACGCCGGAGTGCTCGCCGGTGCCGTGGCCGCCGCGACGATGCTGGCCACCTGGGTGGCCTATCCGTTGTGGATGCGCCACCTCCACGGATGACGCGACGGGTTTGACAGGCTGGTCAGTAGGGAACTACCGCCTCATGTTGATTCGCAGAGTTGCCCGGCCCATGTTGGCGGCGGTGTTCATCGGCCAAGGATTCGAGGCGCTGAAGAGCCCTAAGCCGGCCGCCGAAGCCGCCCGGCCCGCTCTCGAAGGTTTGCAGAAACTTCCCGACCCAGTCGGCTCCGGTGTCCCCAGCGACCCCGAGACGCTCGCGAGAATCACCGCGGCCATCCAGATCGGCGGCGGATTGCTGTTGGCGTCCGGGCGCCTGCCTCGGCTGGCCTCGGCGGCGTTGGCGGCCACGGTGATTCCGGCCAACCTCGGCGCGCACATGTTCTGGGACGAGCCCGACCAAAACCTCAAGGCGGAGAAACGCCGCGCATTCCTGACCGATCTGAGCTTGCTCGGCGGGCTGATCATCGCCTCGGCCGACACCGCGGGCAAACCGTCGTTGGGCTGGCGAGGGCGCCGCGCAGCGCGCAAGGTCAGCGAGGCCGTCTCTGCCGGATTGCCGGGATCGAGCCACGGCCTGCTCGACAACGACCTGCTGGACAGGGTGGGCCCCAAGGTCGGCCACGGTCTGCAGGTCGGTGCGGAACGCAGTCGCGAACTCGCGGTGGCCGCCGGTGAGCGCACTGCCCCGCTACTGGAGACCGCCCGCAAGCGTGGAGCCGAATTCGCCGAGATCGCCCGCGAACGCGGGGCCGAGTTGGCCGAGGTGGCCCGCGAGCGAGGCGCCGAATTCGCCGACGTGGCCAGGGATCAAGGTGGCGAGTTCGCCGAACTCACGCGCGCCCGGGCCAAGAAGGCCAACAAGCGGGCCAAGAAACAGGCCAAGAAGTTAGCCAAGCACTGACCTTTCGGATCGCACCGCGGTGAAGCCGCTGGCAAGTCTGGCCGCCAAGGTAGATTGGCCGGACTGACGTCAGCGGGAGGAGCGATCAATGACCACGGGTGACTACGACCCAAACGCGTACGGTCCGCCCGGAGGCAACCCCCCTCCGCCGCCGGGACCTCCCGGCTATCCGCCGCCACCGCCGGGCGGCTACCCGCCACCTCCGCCGCCGCCGGGTCCGGCCGGCGGATACCCCCCGCCGCCTCCGGGTGCGCCCGGGTATCCCCCGCCGCAGCCGCCCGGCCAGCCGGGGTACGGCGCCTACCCGCCACCGGCGCCGGGCGGTGCCGGCCAGCCGGGCGGGGTGTGGATTCGCCTGGGCGCTCGCGTGATCGACTGGATCATCACCGGCATCGTGATATTCCTGATCTCGCTGTCGTTCTATGCCAGCGACAGTTACGGCATTGTCGCGGGCGTGATTTCGGGCCTGGTGCCCTTCGCCTACTTCGTCGGCTTCGAAGTCTCCCAGGGCTGGACCCTGGGCAAGAAGATCCTCGGGCTACGAGTCCACGGTCCCGGCGGCGCGGCCAAGCCGACCGCCCAGCAGTCGGCCATCCGCAACTCCTTCATGCTGCTGTCGATCATCCCGTGGGTGGGCTGGTTGCTGCACTTGATCGCCGACGTCATCATCGGCGTGACGATCAACAAGAGCCCGACCGGGCAGGGCAAGCACGACGAGCTCGCCGGCGGCACCCAGGTCGTCCAAGGCTGAGCACTGCGCTCAGATCGCCAGACTGAGCAACAGAACGACGGCAAGGCCGGTCACCGACAGGATGGTCTCCATCAGTGACCAGGTCTTGATCGTCTGACCCACGCTGATCCGGAAATACTGGTTGACCAACCAGAATCCGGCGTCGTTGACATGGGAGAAGAACAGCGAGCCGGCCCCGACGGCAAGCACGACCAGCGATACCTGGCCGCTGCTGAGGCCCTCCACCAACTGCAGCACCAGTGCCGAGGCGGTGATGGTGGCCACCGTCGCGGAGCCGGTCGCCAGCCGGATCAGCACGGCCAGCACCCAGGCCAGCAGGATCACCGAGATGTTGGCGCTCTTGGCCCAATCGGCCAGCAGGGTGCCGATACCGCTGTCGACGAGCACCTGTTTGAAGCCGCCGCCCGCGGCCACAATCAGGATGATGCCTGCCACCGGGGGCAGGCCCGACTCCACGCATTTCATCACCTGGGTGCGCGACATCCCAGAGCCGCCGCCCAGGGTGAAGATACCGACGATGACCGCGATCAGCAGAGCCACCAGCGGTGTACCGAGGACGTCGAAAGTGATGCGGAACCATTGGTTCTCGTCGTCGATGAAGATGTCGACGAGCGCTTTGCCGAGCATCAGCACGACAGGCAGCAATACACTGAACAACGTCACACCGAACGACGGCCGGCGAGCACCGCGATTCTGATCGGGAAGCACTTCGCCCTCAGGACCAAGCGCGCCCGAGCCGGACTCGAAGGTATCGGGCGCCTCCACGACGACCCATCGCCCGGCGAGCTTCCCGAACAACGGCCCTGCGACGACGATCGTCGGAATCGCAACCGCCACACCGAGAGCCAGTGTCAGGCCCAGGTCGGCATGCAACAGGCTGATCGCGGTCAGCGGCCCCGGGTGCGGTGGTACGAAGCCGTGCATCGCGGAAAGCCCGGCCAGTGCCGGGATTCCGACAGTGATCAGCGAGAGCTGCGAGCGTCGCGAGACCAGATAGATCACCGGCATCAACAGAACAAGGCCGATCTCGAAGAACATCGGCAGGCCGATGATGGCGCCCACCAGTGCCATCGCCCATGGCAGAGCGCGGGGCGAGGCATGCCCGACGATGGTGTCGACGATTTCGTCGGCGCCACCCGAATCGGCAAGGAGTTTGGCGAACATCGCCCCAAGGGCGATCAGGATACCGACCCCGGCAGCGGTGGAGCCGAAGCCGTCGGAGAACGATTTCAGCACCTTCTCCAGGTTCTCACCCGCGACGATACCGACGGTCAGCGCACCAAAGATCAACGCCAGGAACGGATGTAGGTGCGCCAGCGTGATCAGGACAACGATCACCGCGATACCCGCGATGAAGGCCAGGATCAGCTGCCACCCGGACGCCACCGGTGTGGCTAACTTGGGCGCTTCGGCCAAGATGGTGGCAGGCAGATTCATCGGCGTCATGCTCCTTCAACGCGGGTTACGTAGGTGTCGACAATCGCATCGATGCTCTGGTCGACGTCGATGCTGATTCCGTGCTCGTCGGCATCGAGGGGTTCAAGGGTTTCGAACTGCGAGGTGAGCAATGCCGGGGGCATGAAATGTCCGGGCCTGCTTGCCTGCCGGCGCGCGATGACGTCCTCGGTTCCACTGAGGTGAAGGAACCTGATGTGGGCGCAGTGCCGTCGCAATTGGTCGCGGTAGATACGTTTGAGCGCCGAACAGCTCATCACACCACCGTCGCGGTGTTGCGCGAGCCAGTCACCGATGGCTTCCAACCACGGGTAGCGGTCGTCGTCATTCAAGGCGTGCCCGGCACTCATCTTGGCGATGTTGGCCGGCGGGTGGAAGTCGTCGGCGTCGGCGAAGGGCACCCGTAACCGCTGCGCCAGCGCCGCGCCGACGGTGGATTTACCCGACCCAGACACCCCCATGACGACGATTGGTGAGGCCATGCCTGCGTCTACCCTGCTGTGGGCCATGCCACACAGCATTCATCAATGATCATACTTTTGCAAGACTTCGGCGTGTTGAATCTGTTTTTATCTGGCCCTGGCCTCTCTATGACAGGATGTATCCGTGACATCAGAGCCAATGGTCAGCGAGCTGCACAGCAGTGTGCTCACTGCGCTCGGCGAGGCCATCGTCTCCGGGCGTTACCAACCCGGCCAGGTGCTGACCCTCGACAGCGTCAGTGCCGACCATGGCGTGTCCCGTTCGGTGGCCCGCGAGGCCATCCGGGTGTTGGAATCCATGCGGATGGTCGCTCCCCGCAGACGGGTTGGCATCACGATCCAGCCAACTGCCAAATGGAATGTGTTCGACCCCAGAGTGATTCGCTGGCGGCTGGATGCCGGTGACCGTGCCGCGCAACTGATGTCGTTGTCGGAGTTGCGCCGTGGCTTCGAGCCGGCGGCTGCCGCATTGGCCGCGCGCCGTGCCGATCCGCACCAGTGCCGCATTATGGCGGCCGCGGTGTCGGACATGGTGGTCCATGGCCGATCCGGCGATCTAGAGTCATATCTTCTGGCGGACAAAGTCTTTCACCGAACACTGCTGGAGGCCAGCGGAAACGAGATGTTCCGGGCCCTCAACGACGTGGTGGCCGAGGTGCTCGCCGGGCGGACCCATCACGGCATGATGCCCACCCGGCCCAACCCGACGGCAATCGAACTGCACGACGAAGTGGCACGGGCGATCCGGCTTCGCGACGAGGCCGCCGCCGAACGCGCCATGCGCGCGATCATCGACGAATCGGCCGCGGCCCTGGCCGAGGACCTATCCCCCCGGCCAACCTGACGTCAGGCGGCAGGCTTGTAGTTGAAGTCGATCCGGTCACCGTTGACATCGGTGACCGTCAACGCGAAGTCCTGGGTCTCGGGGCCGGCCACCACCGTGCAGGTGATGGAATTGCCGACCTTGCCCTCCAAATCGCCGGTGCACGTTGCCGAATCCGGCCGGCTGCCCAGTTGCGTCGCAAGCTGATCCAACAGCGAGCTTTCGACCTGCGCCTTCTCCAGCACCGGCAGCACATTGAAGTAGAGCATCAGACCCTCGACCTTGGTCACGACGACGGTGCGCTTGGCGGTCACACCAGCGACCGTGACATCACAATGGGTCTCGGTGCCCTCCTTGCCCTCCAGGCCGCTGTCACACGTGACCGAGTCGACCGTGACGTTGGAGGTTTTGGCCAGCAGACCGGACACGCCCTTCTCCAATTGCGCCTTCGACAGCGCCGGCGTCATGTCGTAGCTGACCGTGGTGCCCTCGACCTTGGTGACGGTGATGACGGGTTCGAAGCTGTTATCGCTACTGAGCACCACCTCGCAGCGGGTCGTCTTGCCGACCTCGCCCTTCAGATCGTCCTTGCAGGTCACCGTCTGCGGCTTCTGGCCGGCTTTCCCCAGCCGTTCCGAGATGTCTTTCTCGAGGTCGGTTTTCGACACCGAGACACCGGTGCTGACGTTGAACGAGCAACCGGCCAGCACCGCTCCGGCAAGGCCGGCCGCCGCCAGCGCGGCACCGACCCGCGGGAGCACCATTGTCGAAAGCATCATGACCTCCGGAGAATGTGGCAGCGGTGCGGGGTCCCGCACGTCCGCGTGCAAGATACCAAGCAACCGTTGCAACAAGGGGTTCATCGGTGGTGGTTCACTACAGAGGTGAGTAGAACACCTGAGTTGGCGCGTCGCTTCTTCGACCGCTACGAACCGGTTCACGGCATCACCTATTTCGCACCAGGCGTTCGAACCGTGTTGGACGCCATGGGGTTCATCGGGTTCTGGCGCGGGTACTTCGCCGGCCGCGCCGCGCCACTGGGGCAGGTGCCGGCCGACGTCGTGACCGCGGTGTTCTACAACTTCTCCGCCGAGCGAGTGCACAAGGCGGTGCCCGCGATCTGGGACATCGCCTCGCCCGCCGAGATGGTTCGGGTGCGGCTGGAGACCGCGGTGGCAGCGTTGCGTCGCTATGGGCTGAGCGATGAGACACCGGGTGTGTCCGAGGCCGCCGAATTGGCGGGCCTGGCGGCGCGCGGCGCCCCGCTGGACGGCCGGTCGTTGTTCGCGGCGAACCTGGCACTCCCCTGGCCCGACACGGCGCTGGCGAGCCTGTGGCACGCGTCGACGCTGCTGCGCGAGCATCGCGGGGACGGTCACGTGGCGGTTCTGGTCAGCGAGGGCATCAACGGCCGTGAGTCCAACGTGTTCCACGTCGCCGCGGGCGCCGTGCCTGCCGACTTCATCAAGCGCAGCCGCGACTACTCCGACGAGGAGTGGGACGCATGCGTGAACTCTCTGGTTGAACGTGGATTACTCACGCCCGCATGCACTCTTACCGACGCCGGGCGGGCGCTGAAGGATCACATCGAATTGCGGACCGACACTCTAGCGCTGAGCGCGCTGCGCGTGCTGGACGACTCCTCGGTGGAGCGGTTGTTCCAGGCTCTCACACCGATCGCCCGGCAGGTCATCGCCGGCGGCGATCTCCCGGCGGCCACCCCGATGGCGCTACGCCGCGACGAGCTCGACGACAACTCCGCGGGGTTGTAGCCGGCGCCTCAGAGGTTGCGGTTCCATTCCACCCAGCCGACACCGCTTCTGCCGTCAGCGGTCTCGACGGTCACCCAGGACCGCGGGAATTGGCTGATCTGACCCTCCGGTCCGACCAGCCGGACGGGGGCATGACCCCGGATGCCGACCTCTGCCTGCACCGAGCCCGGCTCGTAAACGATGCTGGTGGTCAGCGGTAATCCGTTGTCGGCGAACGTCGCTTCGGCGGTGACGGTAGTCGTCTCGGTAACGGGCTCGCCGGAGCGTTGGACGTAGCCGACGCTTACCGGTGATATGCCGGGGATGCGGATGTCGACGCCGTGCACATGCGTCCCGTCCTGCAGGTGCAGCGCACTCCAGACCCAATCCATGCTCCACCAGTCGCGCACACCATGGGAGTGGTCGCGCTGGCCGGGGACCGCCTCGAATTGATAGGCACGCCCGTCGATGGTGACGGTTCCGGTGATCGTGCAAGGGATCTCGTAGCGTGTGGTGATCCGATAGGCGTACGGCGTCCCGACCGACGTCCACGTGAGGTCCATCGCCAGCTCAACCGGCCGACCCGGCTCGTCACGCAGAAGCGCCGATGGATCGTCGTATGCCTGTGCGGTGCCGCGGACTTCGACGCGGTAGGTCTGCAGCGGTGTGATCGCGCCGTGGCGCAGCACGGCACCGTCGGCCTGGGCCACGGCGGGATCGGCGGGCAACGGAGCCTCGAAGTTCACCAATGCGACGGTCGGCATATCCGGGCCGCACACCAGGGCGTTGATCCACGCGACGTTCTGATTGGGCACCAGCCCGAGCCGGATCCAGCCGCCGACGCCTTGCGCCGGGTCCGCGAAATCCCAATACCAGCTTTCGTTCCACAGCGGCTCGTCGCCTGGCTCGTGCGCGCCCTCGTCGGCCGGCTCGGGTGTCAGCGCCTGCGGGGCCTCGGGCGCCGGCAGGACGTCGAGGGCTCCGGTGTCGAGCACATGACTGGTGTGCCGGTCGAGCATCGTCAAGAACATCTCGTCGCCGCGATCGGTGCGCTCGACCAGCATCGACGACACCACCGCCATCATCACCCCCGCGAAGCTTTGGCGTCGTACGCCGTCGCGTACGTCATCGAGGGTCAGCGACGAATCAGGGCCCAGCCCTTGGTGATACGCGCGCAACAGCTCGTCGTAGTGAGAGCGACGGTCCTCGACGGTCACCGCGCAACCGATGAAGTAGGCGACATCGGTCATGGCCGGACCCCACGTGACTGTCTGCCAGTCCACCACGGTGAGATCGCGGCGGGACCCGGGGCGCCCGAACAGCATGTTGTCCAGCCGGTAGTCGCCGTGCACCAGGCCCTTGACCCGGTCGGACACGGACTCGTCGGCGAGGTAGGCGTCGAAGCTCTCCACCAGGCGTTCGCACACCAGCCGTTGATCCGGGGTGATCGAATCGCGGTAGCGGTCGGCGAACCCGGCCCACAGCTGCCCGACCAGGGCCTGGTTCAGCGGGGCCGCCCGGGTGAGCCACTCCGCATGGGCCAGGCTCTCGCTGCCGATCACCGGGGCGTGCAGGCGGCCCAGCTCGGTCAGCGCGAGCACAGCGTCATCGATTGTGGCGCCGAGGATTTCGTTGCCCACCTCGGCAGGGGAGGCATCGTCGAGCAGTAGCGCGAAGATGCCCGTCTCGGGGTCATAGGAGGTGTGATAGCACTCGGCGACCGGGCCGCCGAGGCGCGGCGCCACGTCGGAGTAGAACTTGACTTCGCGCTCGTAAAGCCCCAGCGCGAGCCCGGTCTGCCTGCTCGTCGGATCGGTAGCGGCGACTTTGAGCACCACCGAAGCGGGCCCGCCGGCGCCGTCATCGTAGGTCAGTCCGATCCGATAGCACTCGCTCATCTGGCCGGTCCCGATGCGGTCGACGGTGAATCCGGCCACCGGGGCCCCGATGGCAGCGGCCAGCCATTCGGCCGTCAGGTCACTCGGGCGTTCGATGACGATGCCGTTGGTCTGCACGCGACCAACCTAAGCCAGATCAGCGGCCGAACGAAGGGTTTTCCGGCCATTTCTTGACGGGTGTCAATTCAAGCCTGGTCAGGCTAGCGGCTGGCGAGCGAAAAGCCTTCCCACGCAGTCCGGCGATGGGCGTGCGGATCATATTCGACCCGGGTATGCCGGTCGAACACCAGCACAGCGCGCTCCGGATGGGCGTAGCGCGGCCAGTCATCGCCGGGTACGCCGGCGCGGCTGAAACTGCGCCATCGGGCCTGCAGGTCGCGGCTGACGTTGCGTGCCGAGTGCCGGTCCATGGCGGCCGTCAGCGCTGACCCGAACCGGGTCCGATAGATGTCGAAGACGGCCAGCAGCTCGGTCGCGTGCGTGGCGCCGAGACCTGACCAGTGCAGGGTCCGCGGGGCGTAGTCGTAGCGGTACATAAACGTCGGCGCGTGGGCGTTGTGCGCCTCGGCGATCTGCCAGGCGGCCGTCCCAAAGGCGAAGTCACCACCGAGCGCCACACAAGCCTCCGGGTGTGGATAGCCCGGGTAGGCGTCGGTGATCCGTTGTCGCGCTTCGGGTTCAGCAGACGACAGCAGCCGTTCGATCGCGGGCTCGGTGGTCGGCAGCAGCTTCATGAACCGGGTGAACAGCTTGCCCTCGTCGGCATTGGTGCCGACGATCAGCGGGACCTTTTGCGCGGCACCTCGGCGCATCGCCACGATCGGGTCGTCCGGCAGGAGGTCGTCACCGAAGGTCGGGCCAAGCGAAAACGCGCCATCCATCTCGTCCAGGCTGCGGACCAGCAGGGTATCCAGCGCGTCGACCAGATCCCGTGGCCTGGCTCGCATCACCGTTTCGGCGCCGTCGTCCGAACCGGCCCCGAGCAGGGTGGCGAATTTGCCGGCAATCTTGGCGGCAGTCTCGGGGCCACTCACCAACCCGGAGGCGGGACTCTCAGAAATGGCTTGGGCGAACAGCCCTTCGGCGTCCGGAACGGCCAACAGAGTCGCGACCGCATGCGCGCCGGCGCTCTCGCCGAAAATCGTCACGTTACCGGGATCACCGCCGAAGGCGCCGATGTTGTCGCGCACCCAGCGCAGGGCCATGACGAGGTCGCGGAGGAACAGATTGCTGTCGATCGGGGTGTCGGGCGTCGAGAGCGACGAGAGATCCACGCAGCCCAGCGCCCCAAGCCGGTAGTTCACCGACACGTAGATGCAGCCACGACGGGCCAGTGCCGCGCCATCGTAGATCGGGGTGGCCGAGCTGCCCATCAGGTAGCCGCCGCCGTGGATGAAGAACATCACCGGCAGCGGCTCATGATTCGGCTGCGCACCCGGCCATTGCGGGGTGACGACATTGAGTGTCAGGCAGTCCTCACCCATCGGCTGGTACCTGCCCACCCCCAACATCGTGTAGCGCCGCTGCTGAGGGGCACAGTTGGCGAAACCGTGGCAGTACCGGACACCACGCCACGGCTGCGGAGGCTGCGGCGCGCGGAACCGCAATGCCCCGACCGGCGGGCGGGCGTAGGGAATCGAACGCCACCTGTTCACCCCGTTGCGGGTGAACCCCTCGACGACGCCGCTACCGGTGGTGGCGCGGACGGTGTGTTCGTGCATCACATGACGGTAGCGAACATCTCGCTCCTCCGACGTGCCTGACAACCCCGACGGCTCACGGCCGCTAGCCTGTCGTGATGCGGATTGCCGTATTGCTCACCGCGTCGCTGCTGGTCGCGGGATGCTCCGGTGCCACCGGCGGCCAGGCGAAGCAGACCCAACTGACCCCGATCACGCCATCGCGCGCGGCCACGTCGTCGTCAGCGACGACGTCGGCGACCTCGGCCACCTCGGCGACACCGGCGCCCCCGGGCGGGGTGCCGATCGCGGAGGCGATCACGTGGATCGAAGCAGGGCCGCCGATCGACGCCGCCCAGTACCACATTGCGTTGCGTGGATCCGTCACGACCGATCTCGGCGACGACATCGCCTTCACGACGCCGGCCGGCACGACGTGCATGACCGATGCCAAGCACGGTTCTCCGGGGCTGGCCTGCCTGGTGGAGTTCACCAATCCCCCACCGCGGCCACAGGATATCTACGGCCAGTGGAAGGGCGGCTGGGTCGACTTCGACGGCGGCAGCGTACAAGTCGGTTCGGCACACGGCGACCCAGGCCGCTTCGCGAACGGGCAAGGCACCGAATTGCCTTATGACACTTCGCTATCGTTCGGTGACTATCGCTGCCGCACCGATGCCAACGCGTTGTTGTGCGTGAACTACGCCAAGCAGTCAGCGGTGCGGCTATCCGCCGACGGCGCCGACACCTACGCCTGTGCGCGTCAAGTGACGCCGCCGCCGGGAATCGGCGAGCAGTACGTCTGCTAGTGCGGCCGACGCAGCGGGAGGCCCGCCGCGCGGTAAACGGCGTCGACCACGGTCATGTTCTCGATGGCGTCCCTCGGCCCGGTTTTGACCGGTTCGTTGCGCAGCACTGCAGCCGCGAAGGCGTCAAGCTGGTACGCGTAGGACGTGCGGCGGCCGAATCGTTCGGTGCGCCTGCCGCTCTCGGATCGGACCGAGAGCCAGTGTCCCAGTTGTGGCATCTGCGGATTGATCGCGTGCAGCTGTCCGCGCTCGCCGGTCACCCGCGCGCTCATGCGCAGCACATCCGTCGACCACATCGAGCAACGCAACCGGCCGGTGTGCCCGCTCGGGAAGCGAAGCTCCGCCGTCATCGCCCGATCGACCCGCGGGTCGTGCAGTTTCGCCTGTGCCGAAACAACTTCCGGCGTCTCGCCGCCAAAGCTCCGGACCATGTCGACGGTATAGCAGCCAGCATCCATCGTCGCGCCGCCGGCCAGTGCGTAGTCGTAGCGGATGTCGGAGAACATCGGAAGTGGATAGCACAGGGTCGCTTCCACTCTCGTCAGCTTCCCCAATCCACCAGAGGCGATGATGTCCTCGATCCGCAGAGTCAGCGGGTGGTAGCGGTAATGGAACGCCTCCATCACGACACGTCCCGATTCGCCTGCCAGCTCAGCTATTTCGCGAGCTTCGATGGCGTTGGCCGCAAACGGCTTCTCACACAGCACGTGCTTACCGGCAGCCAATGCTGCACGCGTCCAGCGGCCGTGCAGACCGTTGGGCAGCGGGTTGTAGACGGCATCGATGTCGGGGTCAGCCACGAGGAGGTCATAACTGTCGTGCGCCGTCGCGATGCCATGCTTGTGGGCGAAGGCCCGTGCCCGCGTCGCATCACGTGCCGCCACCGCGGTCACAACGACCTCGGCATTGCGCTTGGCGGGATTGACGAGCGCCATCGGTGCGATGCGGGCCGCGCCTAGGATTCCGATCCGCACGCGCGAGGTCCCCGTTCCGGTCACGGACGGACTCTAGCCGGATCAACTGTGCGCGTGCGCCGGATAGGCGTGCACGACGGCGGTGTCCAGTTTCGGGATCGCGTGAGAGAGATCGTGTTCGGCACCGTGGGCGATTTGGTGCGCTTCCGCCAGCGTGAGGTTCGGGTCGATGTCGAGTTCGGCATCGGCGTACAACCGGTGACCGATCCACCGCATCCGCACGCTGCGCACCGACCGCACCCCGGGGCGTGCCGCCAGCGTGATCTCGGCGGTATCGATGTATGCGGGGTCTACGCCATCCATCAAGCGGCGAAACACATCCCGGACCGCGGTGCGGAGTAGCGCCAGGATGGCCACGGTGATGACCAACCCGATGATCGGGTCCGCCAATGGGAAACCCAGCCAGACGCCGGCGGCGCCGATGACCACCGCCAAGGACGTGAAGCCGTCGGTGCGGGCATGCAGCCCGTCGGCCACCAAGGCGGCGGAGCCGATTCGGCGTCCGACGCGAATTCGGTAGAGCGCGACCCATTCGTTTCCGATGAATCCGAGCAGACCGGCTAGTGCCACCCAGCCCAGGTGTTCGATGTGTCGGGGGTGAATGAGACGTCCGATGGCCTCATAGCCCGCCACGATCGCCGAAAGCGCAATCATCGCGACGACAAACATGCCGGCGAGGTCTTCGACGCGCCCGAAGCCGTAGGTGTAGCGGCGGGTGGCGGCCTTGGTGCTCAACGCAAACGCGATCCACAGCGGTACCGCGGTCAGCGCATCGGAGAAGTTGTGGATGGTGTCGGCGGCCAAGGCGATCGATCCGGACGCGACGACGATCACGATCTGCGCAATCGCGGTGATGCCCAGCACCACCAGGCTGATCTTGACCGCGCGGATGCCCGCGGCGCTGGACTCGAGCGCGTTGTCGAGGCTGTCGGCCGCGTCATGCGAATGCGGGGCGAAGATCTCCCTGATCGCCCCGCGCAAGCCGGTGGGATGGTCATGATGCGGATGACCGTGGTCGTGGAGATGACGCTCACCGAAGGTGATTGCAGCGGTGTATTTTTCACCGTTGTGATCGTGCGTGTGACCCATCAGGCGGTCCCCCGTGACGGCAGTTCTTGGACACCGCGGTGATGGGCGGGAGTGCCGCCGGCGGCATGCTCGGCGTTGTAGACCGCGTCGGCCACGAGCTGACGGACGTGGTCGTTCTCCAGCCGGTAGAACACCTGAGTGCCCTCGCGGCGGGTGCGTACGAGACGGGCCATCCGCAGCTTGGCCAGATGCTGCGACACCGACGGCGACGGCTTGCCCACGCATTCAGCCAGATCGTTGACGCTGAGTTCACCGTCGATCAGCGCCCACAGCAGCTGTACCCGGGTGGCGTCGGCCAGCATCCGGAACACCTCCACGACCAGCAGGGCGTGATCGTCAGCCAGCTGCTTATCTGCATTCATACGCAGATAGTAGCGGATGCGTGGAACAAATTCACGAGCCGACCAGTTTCGGCTGTGGTGAGCGAACACACCGTGGTGATCTACGCCAATCCGCGCGGGCCTGCGTCGCGTGCGAACGCAGCACTGCTACGTGCCGTCGCGGCTCGGCCCGGCACCGAGATCCGCGATCTCACCGTCCTCTACCCTGCCGGCACCATCGACGTGGTTGCCGAGCAGGAGGCGCTGGAATGGGCCGATCATGTCGTGCTGCAGTACCCGACCTACTGGTATTCGATGCCGGGGGCGATGAAGAACTGGCTCGACCAGGTGATGACTCCCGGTTGGGCCTACGGGCCGGGTACTCCCGGCGTGCTAGCCGGGAAGACCCTGCGGATCGCCACCACGACCGGCGGAGCTACGGAGGGTTACCGAACCGGTCAGCTGCACGGGTTCGAGTACGCCGAATTGCTGACGCCGTTGCGGGCGACCGCCCGCAGGCTCGGTATGGAGTTCGCGGAACCGTTTGTGCTCCATGGTGTTCGAGACCTGAGCGACGCCGAGCTTGCCGAGGCCGGCGAACGTTATGCAGAGTTGTTTGCAGCCACCCCCGTACGGGTCGGCTGAGCGATCGAGTGTGGGGCGTATGCACGCAAATCGGTGAGATTGCGTGCATAACCCCCACGCTCGAGGCAATTTAGGCGGAGAGCACGCCCTTGGCGCGCAGGATCGGGAAGACACCCTCGGCGAACCAGTAGGCCTCTTCCAGATGCGGATAGCCGGACAGGATGAACTCGTCGAACCCGACCGAGTGGTATTCGTAGATCAGGTTGGCGACTTCTTCGTGACTGCCGACCAATGCGGTACCGGCTCCTCCGCGAACCAGACCGACGCCGGCCCACAGGTTCGGATAGATCTCCAGCTTGTCGATGCGCCCGCCGTGCAATGCGGTCATCCGCCGCTGACCCTCGGATTCCGAGCTGGAATGCAACTTCGTGGCTTGTTCGATCTGCTCCGGGGACAGCTCGTTCACCAGCTCCTGGGCCACCGCCCACGCCGCTTCCGAGGTGTCGCGGGTGATCGTGTGCAGCCGAATTCCGAAGCGCAGGTTGCGACCGCGCACCTCGGCCAGCTTGCGCACCTCGTTGATCTTGGCCGCCGCGGCCTGCGGCGGCTCACCCCAGGTCAGATACACATCCACGTGCTCGGCCGCGATCGGCAGGGCCGCGGGAGACGAGCCGCCAAAGTAGAACTCCGGCAAGGGCTTCGGCGGCTCCGACACCCGGCCGTCGCGAACCTTGTAGTGCTCGCCGTCGAAGTCGAACGACTCCTGAGCCCACACCGATTTGACGATCTCCAGGAACTCGCCGGTCCGCGCATACCGCTCGTCGTGACTGAGCCAGTCGCCGAATCGCCGCTGCTCGACGTCGTCGCCGCCGCTGACCACATTGAGCAGCAGCCGGCCGTCGGAGAACCGCTGCAGCGTCGCCGCCTGTTGCGCGGCCAGGGTCGGCGGCACCAGCCCGGGCCTGAACGCCACCAGGAACTTCAGCCGCTCCGTCTCGGCCAACAGCGACGCAGCCGTCAACCAGGCGTCCTCGCACCATGTTCCGGTCGGGGTCAGTACCCCTTCGAAGCCGAGCCGGTCAGCAGCCCTGGCCACCTCGGCCAGGTAGCGGCGGGTCGGTGCCCGGTACCCGTCCGGAATCGTGTGGTGCGCCGACGCATGCGACGCCCCCACGATCGAGCGGCTGTCACCATTGGTGGGCAGGAACCAAAAGAACTTCGCAGGCACGTCGCCCTCCTTAGTTGGCGCTGACGAGAACGGGCTCGAGCACGCCGGCATAGCGACGGTCCACCCATTTTGAGAAATCAGGCGCGGACTGGATCTGACCCGACTTCGCGAACAGATCCGCAATCTTCTGTTCCGAAGCTACCACTTCGTCGCTCAGGGCTGTCGGCAGCCGCAGGCTCCTGCCCTGTGAAACCTCGGCAGCCTTAGGGTCCAATCCGACTGCAGCAGCGTACTTTTCAGCCCACTCCTGCGGATGATCCTGAGCCCACTTGGCGGCCTTGGCGAACCTCACGAGCAGATCGGCCAACGCGCTGTTTCGCTTGGGATCGGCCAGCGCCGCATCCGAGGCCACCCCGAACCAGTACCCGTTGGTCACGCCCTTGGCCTGGGCGATGGCGCGGACCTTCAGTTGCTGCTCAGCCTGCGCGGTGAACGGATCCCAGATCGCCCACGCGTCGCCCTGGCCGGCCTGGAATGCCGAAAACGCGTCGGCAGGCTGCAGGAAAACCAGTTTCACGTCCGCAGGCGTGAGGCCCGCCTTGTCGAGCTGACCCAGCACGTTGCCGTGAGCCGAGCTGCCCTTGCCCACCAGGATGCTCTTGCCCCGTAGATCGCTGACCGACTGGATCGGTGAGTCCGCGGGAACGATGATCTGGTCACCGACGCCGCCGCCGTTGTAGGCGGACACCACCTTCACTTTCGCGTTCGACGCCGCGCCGAAGATCGGGGGTGTGTTGCCGGTGATGGCGAAGTCGATCTTGCCTGCGGTCGCCGCCTCGATCTGCGGCGGCCCGGATGTGAACGTGGAGAACGCAATCTGGTAGGGGAGATTGTCCAGCGCACCGGCGGCTCGCAGCAGCGACTCCGTACCACCCTTCTGATCGCCGACCTGCAACACGAGTCCGGACAGCTCGCTCAACGGGACGGTCGTCGGCGCTTGCGACGCCCCGGTGTTCTGCTCGCGCGACACGCAACCTGTCAGCAGCAGGCCCAATACGGCCAGCACGACAATCACACGGCGAAATACCCTGGGATACAAGCTTGCTCCTGTCAGAAGTGGACGCCGAGTTGCTGGAGCAACTCGGTCCGGTGGTTGTCGGTCGCCGTGGACGAGCTGCCCGGCGGCCGCCGTGGATCGGTGATTGTCGTCTGGTAGGACACTTCGCCGGACTCCAGGACCAGCACCCGATCCGCAAGTCCGACAGCTTCGCTGACGTCATGGGTGACCAGCAGGACCCCGAAATGGTGGCGCCGCCACAGCTCGAGCAACAACGTGTGCATGGACAGGCGGGTGAGCGCATCCAACGCGCCGAACGGTTCGTCGAGCAGAAGCAGCTGCGGCTCACCGACCAGGGCTCGTGCCAGCGAAACCCGTTGCGCTTGACCACCTGACAGCGTCAGTGGCCACGAACCGGCACGATCGGCAAGGCCGACGTCGGCCAGGGCTTTGTCGGCCCGCGTCGCCACCTCCGCGCGCGGCAGCCGGGACCGCGTCAGCCCGTACCCGACATTGGTTCGCACTGTGCGCCAGGGGAACAACCGTGGCTCCTGGAACGCCAGCGCGGGCGCACCGGCCACCTGGCGCTCACCGGTGTGGTCGTTCGACAAGCCGGCGAGCACGCGCAGCACGGTGGATTTCCCTGAGCCGCTGCGCCCCACCAGCGCCACGATCTCGCCGGCGCCGACGGTCAGCGACACATCCCGCAGGACCTGGTGCTCGCCGTACCACTTGTCGATGTGCCGAAGCTCGGCAGCCACCCCGGTTGTGCGTTCGGACGTCACAGTCATGACCGATACCTCAGTGCTCGACGTTCCAGGGCGCGCACGATGGCATCGGTCGTGATGCCAAGCAACGCATAGACGATCAGGCCGAAGATGATGATGTCGATCCGCAGGAAGTCGCGGGCGTTGTTGATCAGATAGCCGATGCCCTTGTCGGCGTTGATCTGCTCGGCGACGATCAACGTCAGCCAGGCGATCGCCAACGACTGCCGCAGGCCGACCAGCACCTGCGGGGCCGCGCTCGGCAGGATGATGTGGGTGATCCGTTGCCGGAACGAAAAGCCAAGCACATCAGCGGTTTCGAACAACTTCGGGTCAACCTGCCGGATCGCCGAGAACGTATTGAGGTAGAGCGGGAAGCTGACCCCGAGGGCCACCAACAGCACCTTGGGCAGCTCGCCGATACCGAACCACAGGATGAACAGCGGGATCAGACCCAGGTGCGGCAACGCTCGCAACATCTGCATGGGTGGGTCGACGGTCGCTTCGGTCCATCGCGACAAGCCCACCGCCGTGCCCAGTCCGATCCCGATCACCCCGCCGAGCAGCAGCCCCTGCACCACCCGCCATCCCGACACCTGGAGAGCGTCGGCAAGCTGACCGTCGCGGATGAGCTCCAGCCCCGCCTCGGCGATCAGCGAAGGGGCGGGCAGGACGTCCTGCGAGATCAGCCCCAGCGCACTGCCCACCTGCCACAGCACCAGCAAGACCACCGGCGAGGCCCACCGCACGATCGTCCACTTCCGCTGCCTGCGCTGTGCAGGCGCGCGAGTGCCTACCAGTAGGACCGGCGTGGCGGGCGTGGTCACGATGTGGAGTCCCCTGGGTGACATGTGGGTGGGCGGCTGGCGATGGGCATGCGGCACCGCAACGGCGCGGCGTCCCTCGACCCTAGGAAGCGCCACGCGGACGGTTAAGGGTTTGATTCGCGGTGACCATAAAGAAGCCCGCCCGGGACCAGGTCCCGGGCGGGCCAGTCAGCCGGCGTCGGCGTCAGCCCAAACGGGTGTCCCCGTTGACCAGGATCGCCGTCACCGGCACACCGTTGACGGTCGAGCGCCACGTGCCGAACTCCAGCGGCGGAGCCGGCTGCAGCAGACGGGCCTGCCGCCGCTGACGCACCTGGTCGCGGAACTTCTGCTCATTGGCCTGCACCAGATCTGAGGTGTCGGAATCGTTCGACGTCTTGAACTGCACACCGGTGATGGTGTTATCCGCCCGAACCACCCAGGACGCCCGCACACCGTTGGCCGCGGCGGTGTACATGCCCGCCGGTGACGGCACCGAAGCCGCGGTGAACGTGTAGTTCACGTCGTTCATGGTCAGCTGCCCCACAACGGCGGACCCGTCGAACGACGCTTTTAGCGTGTCTTGGTATCTGGAGGTGATGTCGAGTGCGCCGTCCTTCTGAGTGCCGAAGAACCACGCCTCGTCCTTGCTGCCGTCACAGGCATAGGCGGCGATCTTGTCGCCCTCCACCGCCACACCGATGGTCATCGTCTTGCCGTCGGCCATGGGCATATCGGCGATGTAGTGCGCCGACTTCGGGAAGTCCTTCACGATCGCGGTACTCGGCGAGGGCGTCGTGGAGTTCGCGGTGGTGCTGGACCCGCCGGAGCAGGCGGTGACGGTGCCGAGGGCGGCCGTCGCGATCACGCAGGCCAACAGGGTGCGTAGGTGTTTTCTCATGTCACCAGCATCGAGGAACGACCGCACCGGTACTTGGAGAATGTATGGAGATTGGGTGGAGATCGTCCGGCTGCGTCACGATGCCAGGAATCGGCGCACTTCCTCGCAGAACACCTGCCAGGCCGGTTCGGCCGCGGTCAGCAGGTGATTGTTGCTGGCCAGCGCCACCAGCCGGGACCCGGGAATCAGCTCGGCGAGCTCCTCACCGAAGCGCATCGGCACCCGGTGGTCGTTGCGGGAATGCATGATCAGCGTCGGGCAGCGCACCTGCTGTGCGGCCTCCCGCACGTCGATGCCCGCGAACTGTGTCAGGAACCGCACCGCGTTGTCCGGCGACGTGGTGCGCCGCTGAAGCTGGTCGAAGTCCGCCCAGTCCGAGCGGCTGCCGTCGGGCAGGAACTGCGCGGCGAAGACCTGGCGGAACGCGGGATCGTCGCGGCCCCAGCCGACCCGCGCCAGATCCAGATCAAGTTCCGCGGCGCGCTGCTCCTCGGGGCTGACCGCGCGCACTCCGCGTCCGCGCGCGTACGCGCTACACAGCACCAGGTGGCTGACTTTTTCCGGATGCCGGGCGGCGTACTCGATCGCCACCGCGCCACCCTGCGACACTCCGAGAAGCGGAAAACTTTGCAGCCCAATGGCATCGACTACGGACTCGAGGTCGGCCACCCAGTCTTCGAAGGTGAACTCCCCCACCTCCCAGTCCGAAAGTCCGCAGCCGCGTTCGTCGTAACGGATGAACGTGTGATCCGCCGACAAGTCACTGACCCAGTGCCGCCAGACCGGACTTTCGATGTCGTAGGCCAGATGCGTCATCCAGTTGGCGGCCCGCACCAGCGGCGGCCCCTCGCCTGCGGTCGCGTAGGCCAGGCGCACCCCGTCGCCCGCCCGGCAGAACGAGATGTGCTGGGGTGGCGCAGCAGCGATCACGGGCGCGGCCGGCTCCGCAGTCATCACGGTCCCGACGAAGCGGTAGCCACGACCTCGCACAGTCCGGATGTAGCGCTGTGACTCCCCGTCGTCACCGAGTGCGCGGCGGGCAGCCTTGATCCGGCTGGTCAGCGCGGCCTCACCGACGAACTTGCCGCCCCATACCGAATCGAACAGTTCCTCTTTGGTGACCACCCGCTCGTGGTTGGCGACCAGTTGTGCCATGACGTCGAAAACCTGCGGTTCGACCCTGACGACCGTATCGCCGGAACGCAGTTCGTAATTGGGGGTGTCCAGCACGAAGTCGTCAAAGCGCCAAACGCCCGATTCGGCGGGCACCGATGGAGGTGACTCCGGGAGCACGTCCCAATCGTAGCTGCGAAAAGCCTGTGCGCCTCAGGCGTCATCGCCGAAGGTGACGACGACCTTGTCGGCCGCGCCGGGGGTGGACGCCAGGCTCAGCGCCTCAGCGACATTGCTGAACGGGATCATGTGGCTGACGATCAGCTGGTAGATCTCCCAATTCTCGACGAGATCGCTTGTCACGTCGAATATTTCGTCGGGGTAGCCGATCGAGCCGAGGATGGTGATCTCATTGCTCATGACGTTGACGAATTCGATGGGCACCGGCTTCTTGTGCACCGCGACGACGGCGAGGGTGGCGCCTTTCTTGGCGGCGGCCAGCGCGGTGTCGATCACGGCGGGCGCCCCGGCCGCGTCGAGATAGATGTCGGTGCCCGCTTTTCCCGGGAACATGGCTTCACCGGGGCCATGCAGGTCGATGAGTCTGGCGATCACGTCGTCCTCAGCCGAGTTGATGACGGCGTCGGCACCGATCTGCAGCGCCTTGTGCAACCGCGCGGGGATGAGGTCGACGACGACGATGTGGCTCACCCCGAGAGACTTGAAGCCCAGCACCGAACCCAGGCCGATCGGGCCGGCGCCGAAGATCACAACCTTGTCTGTCGGCTTGGGGTGGCAGCGGTTGACGGCGTGCCGGGCGACCGCCATCGGTTCGTTGAGCGCAGCCACCTCCCACGGGATGTGGTCCGGAATCACCTCCAGGCTCACGCCCCGCACCGCGTTCTCGATGAGCAGGTAGTCGGCGAGCGCGCCGCTGTCACCGCCGTTGCCAATGATGTTGGACGGCTGGGCCATTGGGTTGATCACGACATGATCGCCGACCCGCAATCCGGTGACATCGGCACCGATTTCGACGATCTCGCCGGCCGGCTCGTGGCCCAGCGGGGTGTGTCCTTGCCGAGGCGGAAGACCGCCGATGTCGATATAGAAGCCGTCGGATCCGCAGACGCCGCAGGCCCGCATCCTGATCAGCACGTCGGCCGGGCCGGTGTGCGGGCGTGGGGTCTCGACGACTTCGGCAGTGCCGGGGCCGGTCACGATCGATGCCAACATCGGTGATTCCTCGCTAGATCGTCAGCGCCATCCGTCGGCGGCTTTGGCGGCCTGAACCAGCGCGTCGCACAGGTCCCGCAGCTCGTGGGTGGCCGCGCCCTCGTCGACCGCGGTGGCGACGTCCTCGGCGGCGCAGCGCACCTGATAGACCCGATCGGACAGTTCGGCGGCCTCGTCGGCGGAGAGCACCACCGCATCCTCGGGAATCGCACTGCCCTTGACCAGGGCACGCTGCTCATAGGCACGCTGCCGGCACGACTGGCGGCAGTACTGCCTGCGCCTGCCCATCCCGGCATCGGCCACCTCGCGACCGCACCATCGGCACGGCTGGGAACGGGTCCGACGCGTCACGCCTTGTGACTGTAGACGGGTTGGCGCGGTGATCCCGGTATCATGGGGGGTCGAGTCGGGAACCGCAGTGGCTGGTCTTGCGTTGACTACCCGGACTTCATAGGGGGCCCCGGCCCTTGATAGACACTGAGGAGAGTTGACGATGGCTGATCGTGTCCTGAGAGGCAGCCGGCTCGGAGCCGTGAGCTACGAGACCGACCGCAACCACGACCTGGCGCCGCGTCAGATCGCGCGGTACCGCACCGAGAACGGCGAGGAATTCGAGGTTCCGTTCGCCGACGACGCCGAGATCCCCGGCACCTGGCCCTGCAAGAACGGCCTGGAGGGCACGCTGATCGACGGTGATCTGCCGGAGCCCAAGAAGGTCAAGCCGCCCCGCACCCACTGGGACATGCTGCTGGAGCGCCGTTCGGTCGAAGAGCTCGAGGAGCTGCTCAAAGAGCGTCTGGACCTGATCAAGTCCAAGCGCCGCGGAAGCTGACTTAGCGGACGACGCCGCGGGCGCGGTCCATGCGCCCGCCGATGCCCCACTGGGCGACCTTGACCATCGCTTCGCGAATGTTCGAGCCGCTCATTTTCGAGACCCCGAGTTCGCGTTCGCGGAACGTGATCGGCACTTCGGTGACGGTGAAACCACTGTTGATCGTCCGCCAGGTGAGGTCGATCTGGAAGCAGTAGCCCTTGGAGTCGACCGCGGACAGGTCGATCTTCTCCAGCACCTCGCGCCGGTAGGCGCGGTAGCCGGCGGTGATGTCGTGGATGTCGACACCGAGTAGGACCCGCGAATAGGTGTTGGCGGTCTTGGACAACACCAGCCGCCGGGCGGGCCAGTTGCGGACCGTCCCGCCCTGCACATATCGCGAGCCGATCGCCAGGTCGGCGCCATTGTCGATGGCGTCGAGCAGGCGATAGAGCTGTTCGGGAGCATGGCTACCGTCGGCGTCCATCTCCACCAGCACGTTGTACTGCCGGCCCAGCCCCCAGGCGAACCCTTCGAGGTACGCCGCGCCCAAGCCGTCCTTGGCGGTGCGGTGCATCACATGGACCCGGTCGGGGTCGGCCAGCGATAGCTCGTCGGCCAGTTCGCCGGTGCCGTCAGGGCTGCCGTCGTCGACGATCAGCACGTGGACGTCAGGGCGAGCCGTGTGTAGGCGGCCCACGATCAGCGGCAGGTTCTCCAGCTCGTTGAATGTGGGGATGATCACCAGGGTGCGCTGGCTGGGAAGCTCAGCGCCCGTTTTGCCCCGGTCGGTCATGACTCTCCTTTGTCCTGCTGTCCGGCCAGGGCTGACGATGATTCGCCCTGCTCCGGCGGGTTATCGCCATCGTCTCCGCCCCCGGACATGCTGCTTGCGTCCCGTTCCCGCTTTCTGCGGCGAATCGGACGCATGAACCAACCATTGTGCAGTATGGCGGCCATCAAGACGGCAACGGAAGCTCCGACCAGCACCCATTGCACCAACGGGCCCCATCGGGTGGCCGGGGTTTCGCTGGTCTTGAGCCGGACCGTGACGTCGAGGTAGGCCGGCGTGAAGAACTGGGTCCTGGCCACCTCATGGCCGTCCGGCGCGATCACGGCGCTGATTCCGGTGGTGCCGGCCACCACCACGTAGCGGTCGTGCTCGACGGCGCGGGCGCGGGCGAACGCCAGGAGTTGTTCGCTCATGTTCTGGTCGAACGTCGCGTTGTTGGTGGGAACCGCCAGCACCTGCGCGCCGTTGGTGACCGACTCGCGCAGCGCCCGGTTGAAGATGACTTCCCAGCAGGTCGCCACCCCGACGGGCACTCCAGCGGCGTGCACGACGCCCGAACCGGTACCCGGCACGAAGTACCCGGCGCGGTCGGCGAACGACGACAGGTGCCGGAAGAAGCCCCGCCACGGCAGGTATTCGCCGAACGGCTGGATGATCTGCTTGTCGTGGCGCTCCCCCGGCCCGGCGACCGGATCCCAGACGACGGCGGTGTTCGACGCCGCCGGGCTCTCCGGCGTCCAGTCCGGGCGGGCGATGACCGTGCCGACCAGGATCGGTGCCCCGATCGCCTGCGCGGCCACACTGATCTGCTGGGCGGCGTCGGCGTTGGTGAACGGGTCGATATCCGAGGAGTTCTCCGGCCAGATCACGAACTGCGGCTGGGGCGCCCTGCCCGCGTGCACATCCTCGGCCAGTTGCACGGTCTGGCGGACGTGGTTGTCCAGGACGGCGCGACGCTGAGCATTGAAGTCCAGGCCCAATCGCGGCACGTTGCCCTGGATCGCGGCGATGGTGACCGTCGGCTCGTTGCCTGCGCCGCCGGCCGCACGGCGAACCTGGGGTGCGGCCACCGCGGTGGTCAGCAAGACCGCGGTGATGCACAGGCCGGGCAGCAACACGCCGGGCAGCGAGACGTGCTCGGCCTTCTCGGCCGCGCCGCTGCGCTGCCACCAGCGCACGATCTCGAGCGTCAGCGCGGCCAGCGACGTGCCGAGCAGGACGATCCCGAACGACAGTAGCGGCACCCCGCCGAGCTGAACCAGCGACAGGAAGGGTCCGTTGGTCTGCCCGAAACCGACTATGCCCCAAGGGAATCCACCGAACGGCACGGTCGCCTTCAGCCACTCCTGCAGAGCCCACACGAGTGCGAACCACAGCGGCCAGCCCGGCAGTCGCCGGACCATGACGGCCAGCAGGCCGAAGAACGCCGGGAAACAGGCCTCCATGGCGGACAGCGCCAGCCACGGCACTGGGCCGACGAATCCGCTGATCCACGGGATCAGCGGGATGTAGAACGCCAGCCCGAACAGGTAGCCGTAACCCAGCCCGCCCGCCGGCGTGGTCTTGGGGTGCACCAGAACCCAGGTGAGCATGGCGAAGCTCACCACCGCTGACCACCACCAGCCGATCGGCGGGAAGCTGATGCATAGCAGCAGCCCAGCGGTCACCGCGACCAGCAGCCGCATCATCCGCGGCGGCAGTGCGGTGCTGAACCATTTCAGCAGCCGGCTAGCCATGGAGCACGACGCCTCGATGCACGGTCTGGCGGCACTGCGGCAGTGGATCACCGGGGTCCAGCCGCGGCAGCGCAGGTACTCGGGAGCGCGGGTCGGTGGACCAGCGCTGCACGCTGTCGAAACGTCTCCCCGAGTCGCTTCGCTCCTGCCCGCCGGAAGGAGCAGTCACATCTACCTCTCCGGTGTCCCAGACCGCGTACGACGCCGGAGCGCCCGGCACCAGCGTGCCGGTGATCCCGTCGCGCTCGCCGCCGGCCCGCCAGGCGCCTCTGGTTGCGGCGGCAAAGGCCGCGCGCGCGGAGATCGCGCTTCCCGGAGTCTGATGATGGCTCGCCGCACGGACGGTTGCCCAGGGATTGATGCTGGTCACCGGGGCATCTGAACCGAACGCCATGGGCACGCCTGCCGATGCTAACAGCGAGAACGGGTTGAGCAGGGCGGCTCTGCTGGAACCGAGACGGTGGGCGTACATGCCCGTGCTGCCACCCCACAGCGCATCGAAATTGGGCTGCATGCTGGCGATGATCCCGCACTGGCCGAGCGTGGCCGCCTGTTCGGCGGTGATCATCTCCAGGTGTTCCAGCCGGTGCCCGCAGCGGGCGACGGCAGGCGCGCCGAACCGCTCGACCAGACGGGCGACGGCATCGACCACCGCGCGCACCGCCGCGTCGCCGATCACATGAAATCCGGCCGTCACGCCGGCCTCGGTGCAGGCGATCAGGTGTTCGGCGATGCCGTCGGGTTCCAGGTAGCAGTTTCCGGTGCTGTCCGGCGCATCGGTGTACGGCTCGCACAGCCACGCGGTGTGCGAGCCGAGCGCGCCGTCGACGAACAGGTCGCCGGCCAGTCCGCGCGCGCCGGTCGCCTCGATGAGCGCCCTGGCTTGGGCAGCGCTGGAGACCGCTTCACCCCAGTAGCCGATGACCTCGACGCCGTGGGAGGTGGCGCGCAGCTCCTGCCAGTCGTCGGCGCCGCCGATATCCGGTCCGGCGCACTCGTGGACGGCGACGATGCCCGCGGCGGCCACTGCATCCAGCGCGGCCTGCCGGGCGTCGGCACGCTGCCGGGCGGTGAGTAGCCGGCGGGCTTCGCTGCGGACCAGGTGGTGGGCGTCGGCGGACAGCGGCCGCTGGGGGTCGTATCCGGCGACCGCGGGCAACCCGGGGACCAGATCACGCAGCGCCGCCGAGGCGACGGCCGAGTGCACGTCGATGCGGGCCAGGTAGGCGGGCGCCGTGCCGGCGACCGCGTCGAGTTCCGCGGTGCTCGGGGCCTCGTCGCGGGCCCAGCCGGCGTCATCCCAGCCGTGCGCCCAGATCGGCTGGCCCGGGTGCGCGGCCGCATGCTCGGCGACCAGCGTCAGGCACTGCTGTTTGGTTCGCGCCGAGGTCAGGTCCAGCCCGGTGAGCAGCAGGCCGGTCGACGTCAGGTGGATGTGGCTGTCGACGAACGCGGGCGACACGAAGGCGCCCTGCAGATCCACGACCTGCGCATCACCGAACTGGGAACGGCCAACGTCATCACTGCCGAGCCAGGCGACGACACCGTCGCGGACCGCCATCGCGGTGGCATCCGGATGCGACGGGCTGTGGATGCGCCCGCCCAGCAGCAGTGTGGTCACGGTGGATCAGTCTGCCCCGGTCTGGCGGAGCCAGAGCACGGGGTCAGAACTCGCGGTAGGCCGTCGAGCGCGGAACGATGTTGGCATCGTGGATGGGGCCAGAAACATGCCCGCCCTGCTCAACTACCTCACCGTCGATATAGTCGCCGTGCCCGGGAGAGCCCGGTGCGGTCAGGTTCACGATCGTGACCCGGCGGGCGATGCCGCGGGTCAGCAGCATTCCGGCAATGGGACGCACCACGCTGCGGGTCGGCGGCAGCAGCATCAATGCACCGAGCGCGGTGCTGACCAGGCCGGGGATGAACACTCCGACGGTGCCGAGCGCGACGAGCATGCTGTCGGCCACAGCACCCTGTGGGTCAGTGCGGGTGCGTTGCAGGCGCAGAATCTGCCGCTTGACCTGGGAGCCGGCCAGCGCAACGCCGACCACCGAGGTGGCCAGCAGGATGAGCAACGTCCACCCGATGCCGAGAGACCAGGTCAGCGCGACCAGAACCGCGAGCTCGACCAAGACGTAGAGAAAGAACGTCCGCATCACCATGCATTGGCAACGAGCCGGCTCGGCCCCCGGTTCCGGTGAGCCTGATAAGGGCCTGTGAGTTCTAGTGCGGGGTGATCTCGAGAGCGACGTGCACCTTGTCGATACCGCCGCGGACCAGGCTGTGCACGTAGAACCACACCGAGTGCTGCCAGTAGCGGCGCAGCACCTTGTTGTAGACGCCGCGCGTCTCCGAGTCCGGGAGCACCCGGGCCGTCGCCTCGACCGCCTCGCCCTTCGGCTTTCCCAGCGCATGGGATTCGGCGATGGTGACCCGCGGGGTGTTGCGGATCCGCTTGACCTTCCAGGACACCCGGTCGGTGATCACCAGCAGGCGGTCGCCGTCGGGCACACCCCAAATGGCCGTCGGCTTGGGGGTGCCGTCCTTGGTGAACGTGGTGAGCAGTAGGTACTTCGCTTGAGCAACGTCGCCGAATGTCGGGGGCAGCACCGTGTTAGCCATGCGTGACTGTTCCCATTAGCCGTCCGTTTGAAGCATCGAGTTCAGGCGGCTCGCAGTTCCAGGCCGATCGTGCGCTTGGTGCCACCGCGCAGCTTGCTGAAGAAATTGAAGACGTGGCCGACGATCCCGTAGCGCTTGCCGATCGCCTGGTAGACGCGCTCGGTCTGGGATTCGTCGAGGACACTTGCGACGCCCTCCACGGCTTCGCTCTTCACGTTGCCGCGCATATCGCAGATCGCCACCGTCACCCGCGGAGTGTTGCGGATGCGCTTGACCTTCCACGCGTTCTTTTCACTGATCACCAGAGCGGTGTTGCCCTCGGGGACCACCCAGACCGCGGTGGGCTTGGGCCGGCCATCCTTGGTGAACGTGGTCAGCGTGATGTATTTCGCCTGGACGACGTCCGCGAAGGTGAGTGCCATGACATCAACATATCCCCGGTCGCTTCGCTCCTGCCCGCCGAGCCGACCTAGCGTGCCTCGAGATCCCCCTCAGTTTCCAGAAGAACCTGCCGCAAGCCATCCAATGTGGCCGGTTCCGGGTTCTCCCACAGGCCGCGCCCGACTGCCTCGAGCAGGCGCTCCGACATCCCGTGCAGCGCCCAGGGATTGGACTCGTCCATGAACTTGCGGTTCTCCGGGTCCAGCACGTACTTCTCGGTCAGCTGTTCGTACATCCAGTCGGCCATCACACCCGCGGTGGCGTCGTAGCCGAACAGGTAGTCCACCGTCGCGGCCATCTCGAAGGCGCCCTTGTAGCCGTGCCTGCGCATCGCGGCCATCCACCGGGGATTGACCACACGGGCCCGGAAGACGCGGGTGGTCTCCTCGGAGAGGGTGCGGGTGCGCACGGCGTCGGGGCGGGTGTTGTCGCCGATGTAGGCCTCCGGCGCCTGGCCGGTCAGCGCCCGCACGGTCGCCACCATGCCGCCGTGGTACTGGAAATAGTCGTCGGAGTCGGCGATGTCGTGTTCGCGGGAGTCGGTGTTCTTGGCGGCCACCACGATTCGGCGGTACTGCATCGACATGTCGTCGGCGGCCGGTTTGCCGTCGAGTTCGCGTCCGTAGGCGAAGCCGCCCCACGCGGTGTAGACCTCGGCGAGGTCGGCGTCGTCGCGCCAGTTGCGGCTGTCGATCAGCTGCAACAGACCGGCACCGTAGGTTCCCGGTTTGGAGCCGAAAATGCGTGTGGTGGCACGTCTTTCGTCACCGTGTTCGGCCAGGTCGACCTGGGCGTGGGCGCGCACGAAGTTCTGCTCGACGGGCTCGTCGAGCCCGGCGACCAGGCGCACCGCGTCGTCGAGCATCGTCACGACGTGCGGGAAGGCGTCGCGGAAGAACCCGGAGATCCGGACGGTGACGTCGATGCGGGGCCGGTCCAGCTCGGCCAGCGAGATGGCCTCCAGGTCGACGACGCGACGGGACGCGTCATCCCACACCGGCCGGACTCCCAGCAGTGCAAGGACTTCGGCGATATCGTCGCCCGACGTGCGCATCGCCGAGGTGCCCCACACCGACAGCCCGACCGATCGCGGCCAGTCGCCGTGGTCGGTGCGGTAGCGCGCCAGCAGCGAATCCGCCATGGCCATCCCGGTTTCCCAGGCCAGCCGGGATGGGACCGCCTTGGGGTCGACGGAGTAGAAGTTGCGTCCGGTGGGCAGCACGTTGATCAGGCCACGCAGCGGGGAACCCGACGGACCGGCGGGAATGAACCGGCCGTCCAGCGCGCGCAGCACCTGGTCGATCTCCGCGGACGTCCCGGCCAGGCGCGGCACCACCTCGATGGCCGCGAAGCGCAGGATCGCCGCGACGCCCTCGTCATCGGTCAGTTCACCGACGCGGCCGGCGTCCCAGCCGCTGGCCTGCAGCCCCGCCAGCAGGGCGCGGGCCTGTTGCTCGGCTTCGTCGACGGTGACCCGGTCGTCGGTCCCGTCCTCGGCCAGCCCGAGGGCCTGGCGCAGGCCGGGCAGATGCTGTTCACCGGCGAAGAGCTGACGGGCCCGGAGGATGGCCAGCACCAGGTCGAGTTGGGCCTCACCGGCCGGAGCGACACCCAGGATGTGCAGGCCGTCGCGAATCTGGACGTCCTTGATCTCGCAGAGCCAGCCGTCGACGTGTAGCAGCATGTCGTCGAAGGAGTCATCCTCGGGGCGTTCGGCCAGGCCCAGATCGTGGTCCATCTTGGCCGCGCGCATCAGAGTCCAGATCTGCTGGCGGATCGCGGGCAGCTTGCCCGGATCCAGCGCGGCGATGTTGGCGTGCTCGTCGAGCAGCTGTTCGAGCCTCGCGATGTCGCCGTAGCTCTCGGCCCGTGCCATCGGCGGGATCAGGTGGTCGACCAGGGTGGCGTGCGCGCGACGCTTTGCCTGAGTGCCCTCCCCCGGGTCGTTGACCAGGAACGGGTAGATCAGCGGCAGATCACCGAGCGCGGCGTCGGTGCCGCAGGCCGCCGACATGCCGACCGTCTTGCCGGGCAACCATTCCAGGTTGCCGTGCTTGCCCAGATGCACGGCGGCATGCGCACCGAAGGAGTGCCGCACCCAGAAATAGGTCGCCAGGTAGTGGTGGCTCGGGGGCAGATCGGGGTCGTGATAGATGGCCACCGGGTTCTCCCCGAACCCGCGCGGCGGCTGGACCAGGATAACGATGTTGTCGGATTGGATTGCGGCGACGACGATCTCACCGTCGGGGTCGCGGCTGCGGTCGACGAACAACTCCCCCGGCGGCGGACCCCAGTGGGCGACCATCGCGTCGGTCAGTTCGGCGGGCAGCGTCGCGAACCAGTCGCGGTACTGCGCAGCGGGAATCCGGATCGGGTTACCGGCCAGCTGGCCGTCGGTGAGCCACTCGGGGTCCTGGCCGCCCCGCTCGATGAGCGCGTGCATCAGGGCGTCACCGTCGGAGGCATCGACGCCGGGGATGTCGCCGATGCGATACCCTGCCTCGCGCAGCGCGTGCAGCAGTGCCACGGCACTGGCCGGGGTGTCCAGTCCGACCGCGTTGCCGATTCGCGAGTGTTTGGTCGGGTAGGCCGAGAACACCAGGGCCAGTTTCTTATCCGCCGGTGCGACACGGCGCAGGGTCGCGTGTTTGACGGCCAGGCCGGCCACCCGCGCGCACCGCTCCGGGTCGGGCACATACGAGATGAGGCCGTCGGAGTCGATCTCCTTGAACGAGAACGGGACCGTGATGATGCGCCCGTCGAACTCGGGCACCGCGATCTGGGTGGCCACATCCAGCGGGCTCAGACCATCGTCGTTACCCGTCCAGGTCTCCCGCGAGCTGGTCAGGCACAACCCTTGCAGGATGGGAACATCAAGGGCAGCAAGGTGTTTGACGTTCCAGGTGTCGTCGTCGTAGCCTGCCCCCGCGGTCGCCGGGCGGGCTCCGCCTGCGGCCAGGACGGTGACCACCATGGCGTCGGCGGTGCCGAGCAGTTCCAGCAGTTCGGGTTCGGGCGTGCGTAGTGAGGTGCAGTACACCGGCAGTGCGCGCCCACCGGCCTGTTCGATCGCAGCGGACAGGGCTTCGATGTAGGTGGTGTTTCCGGCCAGCTGCTGGGCGCGGTAGTAGAGCACAGCGATCGTCGGTCCGTCGGCAGTCGCAGTCGCTCGCTCCAGCACGCCCCAGGCCGGGGTGAGCGCCGGCTTGTTGAAGCCGAATCCGGTCATCAGCACGGTGTCGGACAGGAAGGAATGGAGGTTCCGCATATTTTCCGTCCCGCCCTGCGCCAGATAAATGTGGGTCTGCACGGCGATTCCGGCAGGCACGGTGGAGCGCTCCATCAGGTCGGCGTCGGGGGCCTGCTCGCCGCTGACGACGACGGTCGGGCGTCCGCTGGCCACCACCGCGTCGATGCCGTCTTCCCAGGCCCGATACCCGCCCAGGATGCGCACCACCACCAGGTCGGCGCCGTCGAGCAGCTCGGCGAGTTCACCGTCGATCAGTCGCGCCGGGTTGGCCCACCGGTAGTCCGCGCCGCTGGCGCGGGCGGTGATCAGGTCGGTATCCGACGTCGACAGCAGCAAAACGGTGGGAGGCACCCACCATTCGTACCGTATGACCAGCGTCGCGCCCTATTCGGATCGTCGCTAGCGCAAGGGTGTACGGCGGGGCGGTGCCCCGAGACCATCGAGGTCATGTCCAACTCCCTCGACGTTTCGAAGCTCGGCGCCACTATCGGCGCAGCGGTCTCCGGTGTGCGCCTCGGCAGCGATCTGCACCCCGACACTGTCGACGCGATCCGCGCGGCACTACTGGAACACAAGGTCATCTTCTTCCGCGACCAGCATCACCTCGATGACGACGGCCAGGTGGCCTTCGCCCGCCTCTTGGGCGTGCCGACGATCGCGCACCCGACCGTCACGTCGCGCGGCGAGACCGTCCTGCCGATCGATTCGCGCTTCGATCAGGCCAACTCCTGGCACTCCGACGTCACGTTCGTCGACCGGGTGCCCAAGGCCTCGCTGCTGCGCGCAGTCACCCTGCCCACCTACGGCGGCAGCACGGTGTTCGCCAACACCGAAGCCGCTTACGACCAGCTACCGCAGGCGCTGCGCGCGCTCGCCGAGAACCTGAGGGCCACCCACACCAACCTCTACGACTATGCGGGCGGGCAGGCCGAAAAGACGGTCAGTGACGAAACCCGCAACTACCGGGCCGAATTCGAGTCGTCCTACTACGAGACCGAGCACCCGGTGGTGCGCGTGCACCCGGAGACCGGCAGACGGGTCCTGCTGCTGGGCCACTTCGTCAAGCGATTCGTCGGTTTGGGCAGCAGCGAGTCGGCCAGCCTGTTCACCGTGCTGCAGAACCGGATCATTCGGCTCGAGAACACCGTGCGGTGGAACTGGCGGCTCGGCGACATCGCGATCTGGGACAACCGCGCCACCCAGCACTACGGCGTGGCGGACTATGACGACCAGTTCCGCTTCCTGAGCCGGGTGACCCTGGCCGGTGACGTCCCGGTCGACGTGCACGGCCAGCCCAGCAGGGTCGTCGCCGGAGATGCGTCGCACTACTCCGACGTGGTGTCCCCCGATGTGGTTGCCGCAGCGGCAGTTCCGGTCGGCTAGTCGGATCGTCTCAACACGGGTTGGCGCCAATGAACGTCACGACCGCCTCGGCCAGTTCACGGCCCTTGTCTTCCTGCAGGAAGTGGCCGCCGCCGACGATCGTCACGTGCGATTGCCCACGTGCGCCCGGGACCTGTGCACGCAACACCGGCTCGGCCGCACCGGTAATCGGGTCCGTGTCCGAAAACGCTGACAAGAAGGGCTTCTCGAAGCGTCCCAGCGCCGCCCACGCCTCGCGATTGGCCGGTGCGGCCGGGTCATCTGGGCTGGTCGGGACGAGCATCGGGAACTGCCTGGCCCCGGCCTGGTAGCTGGCGTCCGGGAAGGGGGCGTCGTAGGCCGCAATCACCTCCGACGACAGTGCGGACAGGGATCCGCCGTTGACGATCTGCCCGGCGGGGAACAGGGGCACTTCCTGGCTGAACTTCTGCCACGCCAGGAAGGCCTCGCCGGGATGGTGATCACCCGTCGGCAGCATGGTGTTGGCTGCCACGACCCGGGCGAACCGCTCCGGGTGTTCGCCGACGAGGCGTAGCCCGATCAGTCCGCCCCAGTCCTGACACACCAGCGTGATGTCGGCAAGACCGATCTCCTCGATCGCCGCCCACGTCCAATCCACGTGCGCCTGATAGGTGTAGTCGTCTCGACTGGTGGGCTTGTCGCTACGCCCGAAACCGACCAGGTCGATCGCCACCGCACGCAGCCCGGCGTCGACGAACACTGGAATCATCCGCCGGTACAGGTAGCTCCATGACGGCTCCCCGTGGAGTAACAGCACCACCTCGCCGTCGGACGGCCCCTCGTCGAGGTAGTGCATACGCAACTTGCCGCCGTCGCCGGAGTCGACCTCCACGTAGCGCGGAGCGAAAGGAAAGTCGGGCAAGGCGGCGAATCGTTCGTCGGGAGTGCGCAATACATCCACGGTGGTGCTCCTCTGCACTATGGGGTTGGTGATGGTTTGTCGGCGGCGGCTGGACACCACCGCCGAAGCTGTGCCCGCGCGACGTCGACGGCGTCGCGCATCGGGGTGATGTCGGCACGCACCCGGCCGACCAACATGCCGCCCTGCAGCGACGCAATAACACTGGCGGCCAACCGATCCGGTTCGACCGCGGCGCGTAGCTCGCCCCGCTCCCGCATCGTGCCCAGCCCCTCGGCAAGCAGTGCGACCCATCGGCCGAACGCCGCGTCGACGAGTGGCCGGAAGTCTTCGTCGTCCATCAACTCGGCGGCCAACTTGCCCAACGGACAGGCGAACGGGCCGCCGGGTGCCGAGTGCATCCGCACAATGCCGGCCAGCCAGGCGTCCAAGGTTGCCCACGAGTCGATGTGCGTCAGCCCGGGCTGGGCGGCGAGCACGATCTCCAACTGCCGGTCGATGACGGCTCCGACGAGCTCGGCCTTGTCGTCGAAGTAGTGGTAGAGCTGGGACTTTCCGCAACCCGCTACCGCGAGCACGTCTTCGAGACTCGTTGCGCGGGTGCCACGTTGGTAGATCAGCACCGCGGCGGCATCCACAATGGCGGCGCGCGCCCGCCGGCCCCGTTCGGTCGACGGCGCCGACTTGGCCGTCCCGCCGCTCAGCGTCGGGCCTCGGCGCGTCGGAGCAGTTCGTCGACGGACCACTGATCCCCGGCGTGTTGGCCGTACTTCGCGTCGATGACCGTGCCGTTGGTGTCGATCAAGATATCGGCCGGCAGGCCGAGATGGCCTCCATTGGCTCGATGCATACCGGCCTTGAGCCGCAACTTCCCTGCCAATGAAGGGTCCAGCAGGCCCTTGAACACCGGCGCCACCGAGCGCGGATCCACCAGAGCGCGGACCGAGTTCTCCACGCCGAACCGCCGGTAGAGCGTGCGGTCCGGATCGGCGACGAGGTCGAACGGCAGGTCATCGACGTAGGTTTCGAGCTCTTCGCGCGTGGAGTGGAACATCACCACCTCGCGGATGCCGGATGCCGTGATCTCGTCGTAGCGCTTGACCACCGATTGCAGGTGGACGTTGCAGATGGGACAGCCCGCGAACCGCCGAAATTGAAGGTGCACAACCTTTTCCGGATCGGGCAGGATGACCGCAGCACCTTTGATGGTCTGCAGTTCGTCGGCTTCGACGGTATCTCCGGGCTTGACCCGCATCGTTGCTCCCGTTGACTCCCGGCGTTCCCGATCAGAGCACCGTTGCTCCAGGCTTACTGGGAAGAAACTGTACTGTCAAGTCCAGTTTGCATTCGGGGCCGCTCCGCGGTGGATTCGGCAGACCGTTCCCGGTCGTCAGTGCCGACGAACGGGCTCAGCGCCACGCCCATCACGGCGACGACGGCCACCGGAGCAATCAGCGGTAGCCACGACAGCCCGGATGGCAACGTGGTGGCCAGAATCCCGACCGCGGCGAAGCCGGCGATCCCCACTGCCGTCGGCCGCGTCACCGTGGCATGGACCAGCACCAGGTACGCCGCAGCGCACACGCCCGACACCGCGGCCAGCATCGGTTGCGGCCCGGTGAGGGCGATGGCGCAGATCACCGCGAGTACGGCCGCGGTGGCCGCGACCCGCAGGTAAAGCTCGGCCAGCACGGCGATCAGGGCCACCGTGACTGCGATCAGCGCTCGGCTGTCGGCGCCCACCGCGGCCGCACCGGCCATCACGATGCCGAAGCCCGCCGCCACCAGCCGCCGCGGCGTCATGACGGGCGCCGGGCTCGGTCGGGCACCAGGCTCATCGCCTGATCGAGCGTGACGTCCGCGGGCCAGGGCACCACGTCGACACCGATCACCTTCATGTCGCGGTACATCGCCGAACGCTGCAGCGCCCACATCCGTTCGAGGATCGCGTCGTCGCCGTCGGTGAACGGCCAGCCCTCCAGCACATCGACCGCCACGACGGTGTGCCCCCGCTTGCACAGGTCGATCAGCGCCAAGGCGAACTCGGTGTCGAGCATGGTCGAGAAGCCGACCACGACCGCACCGGGTGGTACGGCAGCCCGCGGCGCCAATGTTCCTGCGGTGTCCTGATATTCGCTGCCCACACCGAGCGCGGCGTCGAGGATCCGGTAGAACTGCCGCCGGCCGATGTCGGCACCGAGCCAGCGGGGCCGGCGGCCACCGAGCCCGGCGAGGCCGGCCCGGTCACCGTTGCGCAGCGCGGTCTGCACCACCTGGGTGGCGCCGCGCAGCGCCCGCTCGGTGGCCGCCGTCGCCGGTCCGGCCGGTTGCGCGCTCATATCGACGAGCACCACCACGTCGGCGGCGCGGTCGGTCAGCCGTTCGGTGACGTGAAGACTGCCGCGGCGGGCGCTGACCGCCCAATTCACCGCGCGGAGTTGGTCGCCGGGCAGGTAGGGGCGGATATCGGCGAATTCGACCCCGGGACCGATATGTCGGGTGAGATGGGTGCCGAGACGGTCCGGCAGTTCGGTTCGCGGAATGCCGGTCGGCTGTGGGGGCGCAACCGGGAAGACGAAGAGGTCGGCGGCGTCGATCATCGCGGTGCCGGTGAGGAGTCCGCCGGCCGCGACGACCTCGACCTGGGTGCGCAGCGGGTAGCGGCCCCAGCGCGGCGCCTCGGCGGACACGGTCGCGCCCGTGTCATCGCCGTCGATCACCTCGATCTGCAGACCCTGTACTGCACTGACTTTCAGAGTCGCCACCGCATCAGCGGACGCCCCGGCGAGCTCGGCGTGCAACTGCACGCACTCGTTCTCGAAACACCGCGTGATCGCGGGGCGGCCCAGCACCGATGCGGTCGTCGGTTTGCGCTGCCAACCGGTCGAGGCCAGCACGCCGAGCATGGGCGCCACGAACGCGATCAGCTGCCAGCGCACCCCGATCACCGCCACCGCAAGCGCGACGCCTGCGCACGTGGCGATCGCCCGGGTCAATGGCGATGCGCTCCAGCGCAATACGGCCTCGGTCTGGCGGGTGGCCTCCATCACTGTCCCTGACGGCGTGCCCGCGGTACCGGCAGGCGCCTCAGCAGCTGCTCGACCACGTCGGAGCCGTGCACGCTGCGCACCCACATCTCCGGCCGCAGGCTGATCCGGTGGGCGATCGCCGGCACGGCCAATGCTTTGACGTCCTCGGGGATCACGTAGTCCCGCCCCGACACCAGCGCGCGGGCACGGGCCAGTTGGACCAGATCGAGTTCGGCGCGCGGGCTGGCACCGACAGCGACCTGCGGATGGCTGCGGGTGGCCGTCGCCACGGAGACGACGTAGTGCAGAACGTCGTCGTGCACCGACACTCGCTCCACGGACTCCCGCATGGCCAGAAGGTCTTTGGCATCCACCACCTGGTTGATCGTCGCCTCCGCTGAGCCACGCTCGATGCGGCGACGCAACATCGACGCCTCTTCGGCTTCGGAGAGGTAGTTCAAGGCGACCTTGACCGCAAAGCGGTCGAGCTGAGCCTCCGGCAGCGGGTAGGTGCCCTCGTACTCGATCGGGTTGTCGGTGGCCAGGACGATGAACGGGGAAGGCAGCGGGTGGGTTTCACCGTCGATGCTGACCTGGCGCTCGGCCATCGCCTCCAGCAGCGCGGCCTGCGTCTTGGGCGGGGTTCGGTTGATCTCGTCGGCCATCAGCAGATTGGTGAAGATCGGGCCGGGCCGGAATTCGAAACGGCCGGACTGCATGTCATAGATGGTCGAGCCGAGCAGGTCGGCGGGCAGCAGGTCGGGGGTGAACTGCACCCGGGTGAAACGCAGCCCGAGCGCCGCGGCGAACGACCGCGCGATCAGCGTCTTGCCCATCCCGGGCAGGTCTTCGATCAACACGTGCCCACCGGCGAGCACGGTGGTGAGGATCAGGGTGAGCGCGGCACGTTTGCCGACCACCACACGTTCGATCTCGTCGAGAACCGCTTCGCAGTAGGCCGTCATCGCCGGGGCCGGCATCGTCATAGGTCTTCCATCCGCCGCAGGATCTCCTCGAGGGTCGCGTACCCGGGGCCGGGTTCGCGGCCGCGCTCGCGCGTGACGTTGTTGGGATCCACCCAATCCCAGAGGTCGTCGCCGAACACGATGCGCCCGGTCGCCTGTAATCCCACCGGATCCCGCTGACGGGTGGCGAGCACGAACTCACGCGCCAGCCGGGGCCGCAGGTGCCGATCCCAGTCGCCTCGGGTCGAATCCGCCCACTGAATCGTCGATTCGGTACGAGACTTCCAGCGCCGCAAGGTTTCCGCGGGATCGTCACCGGCCCCCTCACCCGCCGGACGATGTTGTGCCGCATCGAAACTCAGCCGGGCAGCCAGTAGGAACACCGCGACCGCCAGCCCCGCGATCGGCAGAACCCATTGCCGGGCGCCCAGAACCAACGCCAGCACCTCAGCCCCCGCGACCAGGAACACCCCACCGGCCACCAGCCTGATCACACCGGGCTCCTCAGCTCGTCGAGAACGAGACGAAGCGCCCGCTCGGCGGCTTCGCGATGCGCCTCGTTCATCACGTGCATGCTGAACCTGGCCTCGGCGAACAGGGTGACGAGTTCGGTTGCGCTGCCGGCATGGATCGCTTCGTGCTCGACGGCGCGGGCCAATACCTCCGAAGGAGTGTCCGATTCCTGCGGTGCCGCACCGGGAGCGTTGGCCAGCGCATGTTCCATCGCCGCGTAGCACGCGATAATGGCCTCTCGCGGTTCACGGCTGAGGTCGCCGACCTCGGCCAGACCCCGTTCGGCCGCCAGCGCAAGCGATCCCTGACCCGTTGGTGCCGGTTCCCGTTCAGCGACATCCGCCATCGGCGGGGTAGCGGCCGCGTCGCCGCGATTGCGAATCCGGAGCACCACCATGCCGACGATCACGACCACCAGCAAGGCAGCCATGGCGAACATGAGGTACCAGAACACCGGGTTGGGGCCCCCCGGCTCCGGCGACGGCGGAGGCGGGACGGCGCCGCGACCTGGCGATGCGGTGCCGGGCGGTGGAGTGGTGACCGGCGTCGATGGCGCGCGGCCCTGAAGCGGCGGCAAGCGCAGTTGGGCAAGCAGCACGGCGACGAGCAGCCAGCCCAGGATCGCGGCGAGGATGACGAGCACGAAGCGCCAACTGCGTCGCCCGCCACCGCTTCCACCGCCCGGAACCTCGTAGCGGGCAGCCTGTTTGGCACGCCGCGGATCGCGAAGCGACATCACGATCGACACGATGATCACCAGGATGCAGGCGATCACCAGGGCCAGCATTCCCAGCAGGCCCGCGGTGTGATCTTCCGGTTGTGCGCGGGCGGCCGGTTGCGCCCCGGGCAGCTGCCCACGAAGCGCCACTCCGAGCAGCAGCACCAAGGCGACCAGTGCGGCTACCCGCACTCTCCCCGCCTTGGTCTCTGACACTTAGAGCCTACGAACCTCGAAGTAGATGGCAGCCGTCGCCATTGCCCGAACATACGCCCGTACGGTGGACGGGTGGAGCGAATGCGTGACGACGACGCGTGCCCCGGTGCCCTGCAGGTGCACCAGGCCGCCGACGGCGCGCTGGCCCGGTTGCGACTGCCGGGCGGGATGATCACCGCCGCGCAGCTGGAAGCGCTGGCGCACACCGCGACCGAGTTCGGTAACGGCACGTTGGAGCTGACCGTGCGGGGCAATCTGCAGCTGCGCGGCGTGCGGGATGCATCGGCCGTTGCCGAGGCGGCGGCCGTGGCCGGGTTGCTGCCGTCACCCACCCATGAACGAGTGCGCAATATCGCGGCGTCCCCGCTGTCCGGCCGGGTCGGCGGGCTCGCCGATGTGCGGCCGTGGGTGACCGAACTGGACGCCGCCATCCAGGCCGACCCGGACCTGACGCGCCTCCCCGGCCGGTTCCTGTTCGGCATCGACGACGGCCGCGGCGATATCTCCGGCCTGGGCGCCGACGTCGGCGCACACGTATTGCCCGACGGGGTGGCGCTGCTGCTGGCCGGCCGCGACACCGGAGTTCGGCTCCCGCCTGACGGCGTGGTCGCCGCGCTGATCGCGGTGGCCCGGCGGTTCGCCGAAGTCCGTGGAAAAGCTTGGCGGATAGCGGAATTGGCTGATCCATCGGCCCTGGTGTCGGATTTCGCCGCGACCGCACCGGCCGGGACGACGTTCCCGCCGGTGCTGCGCCCGCCGGTCGGCTGGATCGCTCAGGACGACGGAAGGGTGACACTGGGTGCGGCCATCCCGCTGGGCGTGCTGGCAGCGCGTCAGGCCGAGTTCGTCGCGGCCATCGATGCGCCCGTGGTCATCACCCCGTGGCGCGCATTGCTGGTATGCGATCTGCCCGACGGAGTGGCCGATACGTCGTTGCGGGTACTCGCTCCGATGGGGCTGGTGTTCGACGACAACTCGCCGTGGCTGGATATCAGCGCCTGCGTGGGCAGCCCCGGGTGTGAGAAATCGCAGGCCGACGTGCGGGCCGAGGCGACCCGGGTGGCCCTCGAGGAGGGGGTCGACGGGCACGTGCATTACGTGGGCTGCGAGCGGGCGTGCGGCAGCCCCCCGACCGGGCAGGTGTTGGTGGCCACGGCAGAGGGGTTCCGACCAGCGTCGCGGTAGGTCGTAGGGTGATCGCGTGCTCGACTACATCCGCGACGCCGCCGAGATCTATCGGCAGTCGTTCGCGACGATTCGTGCCGAAGCCGATCTCACGCCGTTTCCCGAGGACGTGGCACGTGTCGTCGTCCGGCTGATCCACACCTGCGGCCAGGTGGACGTCACCGAGCATGTGGCGTTCACGCCCGGCGTGGTCGCCGCGACGCACGCCGCCCTGTTGGCCGGCGCGCCGATTCTGTGTGACTCGTCGATGGTCGCGGCGGGGATCACCGCCGCCCGCCTGCCCGCAGGCAATGAAGTGGTCTCGCTGGTGGCCGATCCGCGGGCGCCCGAGCTGGCCCAGCGCAGCGGGAACACGCGCTCAGCGGCCGGGGTCGAGCTGTGGGCGGACCGGCTGGCCGGGGCGGTCGTGGCTATCGGCAACGCACCGACCGCGCTGTTCCGGCTGCTCGAGCTGGTCGACAACGGAGTACCCGGCCCGGTGTCGGTGCTCGGCGGACCCGTCGGGTTCGTCGGCTCCGCCCAGTCCAAGCAGGAGCTGATCGACCGGCCGCGCGGGATCGAGTACCTGGTGGTGCAGGGGCGTCGGGGTGGCAGCGCCATGGCCGCCGCCGCGGTGAACGCGATCGCGAGCGAGCGGGAATGACGGGCACCCTCTACGGCGTCGGCCTCGGCCCGGGTGATCCGGAGCTGGTGACGGTCAAGGCCGCCCGCATCATCGGTACGGCCGACGTGGTGGCCTATCACAGTGCGCGGCACGGCCGCAGCATCGCGCGGCGCATCGCCGAGCCCTACCTGCGGACCGGCCAGATCGAGGAACACCTGGTCTACCCGGTGACCACCGAGACGACCGAACACCCAGGCGGCTACGCGGTCGCGATGGAGGACTTCTACCGGGAGTCGGCCGAACGTATCGCCGTCCACCTCGACGCCGGGCGCGATGTCGCGCTGCTGGCCGAGGGTGATCCGCTGTTCTACAGCTCCTACATGCACATGCACACCCGGCTGACCGCGCGGTTCAGCGCGGTGATCATTCCCGGCGTGACGTCGGTGAGCGCGGCGTCGGCGGCGATCGCCACTCCCCTGGTGACCGGTGACGAGGTGCTCTCGGTGCTGCCGGGAACCATGCCGGTGCGCGAGCTGGCCCGCCGTCTCGCCGATGCCGACGCCGCGGTGGTCCTCAAGCTCGGGCGTTCGTATCCCCAAGTACGAGAAGCGCTTTCGATGGCCGGTCGGCTCGACGAGGCGTTCTACGTCGAACGCGCGAGCACCGACGCACAACGAGTGCTGCCGGCCGGCGAGGTCGACGCGGACGGGGTGCCGTACTTTTCACTGGCGATCCTTCCGGGCGGAGCCGGAGGGTCGGCGACATCAGGCAGAAGCGGCCGGGTCAAGCCGGCGACCGGCGGCGTCGCGGTGGTGGGTCTTGGTCCGGGCGATGTGGATTGGATGACGCCGCAGAGCCGCCAGGAGCTGGCCGCGGCCACCGACCTGATCGGCTACGGACCGTACCTGGATCGGGTGCCTACGCAGCCCGGGCAGCGTCGTCATCCCAGCGATAACACCGACGAGCCGGAGCGGGCACGGCTGGCGTGTGAGCTGGCCGAGCAGGGCCGCGCGGTCGCGGTGATCTCCTCGGGTGATCCGGGGGTGTTCGCAATGGCCACCGCGGTGCTCGAGGAGGCCAAGCAGTGGCCGGATGTCGCGGTGCGGGTGATCCCGGCGATGACGGCCGCGCAGGCGGTCGCCAGCCGGGTCGGTGCTCCGCTGGGTCACGACTATGCGGTGATCTCGCTGTCCGACCGGCTCAAGCCGTGGGACGTCATCGCCGGCCGACTGTCGGCGGCAGCCGAGGCGGACCTGGTGCTGGCGATCTACAACCCGGCGTCGAAGAGCCGCACCTGGCAGGTCGCCGCGATGCGCGACCTGCTGCTGGAGCACCGCGAGCCGGGCACCCCGGTCGTGATCGGGCGCGATATCGCCGGGCCGCGCGAGTCGGTGAAGATCGTGCGGCTGGGTGACCTCGATCCGGCCGACGTCGACATGCGGTGCCTGCTGATCGTGGGCTCGTCACAGACGCAGTGGTACGGCGATACGGTGTTCACGCCGCGGCGTTATCCGGCCTGACAAATTTCTTTGGGCTCATTAGCCACAGGGGTCACAATCTGGCCAGATCCGTCAGGGTGTCGAACTAATGTTCGAATTGTGTTGGAGATGCTGGACGATGTGCTGACCGCCTGGGACAAGGTGGCAGCGGCGCCGGCCGCTGACATGCCGGCACCCGAACTTCTGTCGGTGCTCGAACATGTGGAGCGGCTGCGCCGGATGCTTCCCGCGGTCGAACACACCGTCCTGACTCAGCTGCAGTCGCAGACCACTCCCATCACCATGGGCGCCAAATCTTGGCGAGCCGTACTCACCAACCGTCTCGCCATCAGCGGCGTCGACGCCACCCGGCGGATCAGCGACGCAGCCGAGCTCGGACCACGGCATTCCCTGACCGGACAAGCACTTCCACCGACACTGCCGACGACTGCCGCCGCCCAATCCCGCGGCGAGATCGGCGCCGACCACGTGGCCGTGATCCGATCATTCATGGACCACTTGCCCGCGTCGGTCGACGTCGCAACCCGCGAGCACGCCGAAGCCCAACTCGGCGGGCTGGCCGGCGGACTCACTCCCGAAGGCCTACGCAAACTCGCTCACCAGCTGATGGCCATGATCAATCAGGATGGCGACCTCGACGCCGAACGCGACCAGGCCCGCAAACGCGGTCTGACGGTTGGGCCACAACAAGTCGACGGCATGAGCAGACTGTCCGGCTGGGTTGATCCGGAACTGCGGGCGGCCCTGGACGCCACCTTCGCAAAACTCGCCGGCCCCGGGTATTGCAACCCCGACGACGAGACACCCTGCGTGGACGGGACACCCAGCGAATCACAGATCACCAATGACATACGAACGACCGGACAACGCACCCACGACGCCCTCAAGACCGTGTGCATGGCCATGCTCTCTTCTGGAAAGCTCGGTCAGCACAATGGGCTGCCCGTCACCATCGTCGTCACCACCACCCTCGATCAGCTCACGTCCGCCGCCGGGCTTGCCCACACCGGCGGCGGCACCTACCTGCCCATGCCAACGGTTATCCGAATGGCCGCCCGCGCGCACCCCTACCTCACGGTGTTCGAATCACCGAAAGAGATCAAGCTCTACCACGGGCGTTCCCGACGTAGCGCCTCTCCCGGACAACGCCTCGTTCTCTTCGCCCTCGACAAAGGCTGCACCAAACCCGGCTGTACCGCACCCCCGTACCAATCCCAAGTCCACCATGCCGCCCGCGACTTCGCCCGCGGCGGCAACACGGACATCAACGAACTCACCTTGGCCTGTGGATGTGACAACCGCATGGTCAACGACGGCCCCGCCGGCTGGAAAACCCGAAAACGCAGACGAGACAACAAGACCGAATGGATTCCGCCACCGCACCTCGACCGCGGACAAACCCGGGTGAACTATTACCATCACCCCGAGGAACTGCTATGCCGCGAGGCGCGCCACCCAGTCGATAGCCTCATCGACGGTGCCGACCGCGTGCACTCCGGCCGGTAGCGCTGGGCGATCGATCATCACAACAGCAATACCGAGGTCAGCCGCTGCCCGTAGCTTGGCCTCGGTGAGCTCTCCCCCGCTGTTCTTGGTCACCAGCACGTCGATCCTGTTGTCCCGCAACAGCGCACACTCGTCGGCGTAGTCATACGGTCCGCGGGATAACAACACCTCGTGGTTGCAGGGAAGCACCACGGCATCGGGTGGCGTGACCACCCTGATCAGGAACCACGCACGGCTCGAGGTGAACGGCGCCACCCCGGAGCGTCCGGTGGTGAGGAACACCCGCGAATAGTGTTGGTCGGCAACGACGTGCGCGGCCTCGACATCGGAGCCCACCCGCACCGCACCTGCCGCATCCCACGGCGGGCGGGCCAGCACCAGATGCGGCATACCCAGTTCGGCGCATACCTGCGCGGCGTGCGAGGTCATCGTCGCCGCGAACGGATGGGTGGCGTCTACGACAGCGCTGATCTCGTTGTCGCCCAACCACTGTCGCAGACCGGCAACACCACCGAAGCCGCCGATGCGAACCGGCCCGGCCGGGAGCGCCGGGTCGGGCACCCGGCCCGCCAGCGAGCTGATGATGTCGTAGTCCGGGTGCAGCCGGGCCGCCAGTGCCCGCGCCTCCCCGGTGCCGCCCAGCAGCAGGATGCGCATCAGTGCTGGCTTCCCCGGGTGCGGCCCGAGGAATACAGGTAGCTATCGGTGAACCCTTCTGCGGCAAGGACATCGCCGACGACGATCACCGCCGTTTTGGTGATCTGCGCGTCGTGCATCTGCCCGGCAATATCGGCCAGCGTGCCGCGCAACACGACCTCCTGTGGCCAGCTGGCGAAAGCGACGACGGCAACCGGGGTGTCCGACCGGTAGCCACCTTCGAGCAGTTGCGGCACGATGGCGTCGATCCGGTGTGCGGCCAGGTGCAGCACCAGCGTCGCTCCCGGCCGGCTCAGCGTGATCAGGTCCTCACCCTCGGGCATCGCGGTCGACAATGTCGCGACCCGACTCAGCGTCACCGTCTGCGCCACACCTGGCACGGTGAGTTCCCGCCCGAGGGCAGCGGCAGCGGCCGCGAATGCCGGTACGCCAGGCACGATTTCGTAGGAGATACCGAGTGCGTCAAGGCGACGGCACTGCTCGGCCAGCGCACTGTAGATCGATGGGTCACCGGAGTGCAGCCGCGCCACGTCGTGGCCCGCGGCGTCGGCGTCGGCCAGTTCGGCGATGATCTGTTCCAGAGTCAGCGGACCGGTGTCGACGACCTTGGCATCCGCGGGGCACAGCGCGAGCAGATCCTCGGGCATGATCGAGCCGGCGTACAGGCACACCGGGCAGCGTCGCAGCAGCCGCTGCCCGCGCACCGTGATCAGGTCGGCCGCACCCGGCCCGGCGCCGATGAAGTAGATCGTCATGGTTTGCGTACCGCCCACTGCGTAACGGGCATCGCGGGCCGCCAGCCAGTAAAGCCGCCCACCGCCTCGCCGCGATAGTGCTGGAAGCGACGCAACTGGCCGCCGAGCTTCGAATAATATTGCAGGAGAAGAGCTTCAGATTCCGCCGTGACGGTGTTGGCAACCAGACTGCCGCCGCTGGGCAGCCGCTGCAGGCAGGCATCCAGCAACCCGGGCGTCGTGAGGCCGCCACCGATGAAGATCGCGGACGGCGTCTGTACACCGGTGACGCCGCCTTCGGTCAGTTCGGCGTCAGCGAAAGCCTCCGGCGCCGCGCCGCGCACCTCGACGTCGGCCCCGAACCGTGCGGCATTCGTCGCGATCCGGCTACGCCGCTGCTCATCGCGTTCAAATGCGACTGCCGTGCAACCTGATCCGCTTCGGCACCACTCGATGGCGATGCTTCCCGAACCGGCGCCGACATCCCACAGCAGCTCGCCGGGGCGGGGCGCCAATGCCGCCAACGTGACCGCGCGCATCGACTGTTTGGTGAGTTGCCCGTCGTGGGCGAACGCATCATCAGGCAGCACGGACAGCAGCCGCTCGTCAGGCAGGTAGTGCACGGCCACCACGTTCAGATTGTCGACGCCGGCAGGCGGCGCAACAGACCAGTCCTGCGCGGTGCCGTCGCGCCGGCGTTCAGCCGGACCGCCGAGCTGTTCGAGCACCGTCATCCGGGAGTCGCCGAGGCCCGCGCCGGCGAGCACAGTGGCCAGCTCGGCAGGCTCGGAACCGTCGCGGCACAGCACGACCGCCTGCCCGCCGCGACGCACCGCCGCGCGCGCTCGTGCGGTCATCAGGCTGATCACCTCGGTGTCCTGCACCGACCAACCGAGCCGCGCGCATGCCAGCGTCACGCTCGACACGTGCGGCAGCACCGTTACCCGGTCGGCGCCGCACAGCGAGATCAGCGACGCGCCGACACCGTGCAGCATCGGGTCTCCGCTGGCCACCACGTGCACGTCCCCAGCGAAGTCGCGGACCGCATACAGCCCGTCCAGGAACGGTTTCCCCCATTCCCGCCGCTCTGCGGTGACCGAATCGTCGAGCAGATCGAGTTGACGCTTCGAGCCGTAAACAACTGTCGCCCGGCGCAATTCAGCCCTGGACGCCGGCGCTAGCCCGGCCATGCCGTCGGCACCGATGCCGACCACGAAAATCATCTCGGCATCCTCCGCCACACGAACTGCGGCGTCAGCCGAAACGCGAAAGCCAGCACCGCCAGCGGCGCGGGCACCCAGACGCTGCGGCGGCCCCTGCGCAGCGCGCGCACTGTCGCGTCGGCCACCTGAGCGGGCGTGCTGGACAGTGGCGCGGGGTCCATGCCCTGCGTCATCCGCCCGATGACGAAGCCGGGGCGCACGATCAGCAGCCGCACCCCGCTGCCGTGCAGGGCGTCGGCCAGCCCGTTGGCGAACGCGTCCAGCCCGGCCTTGGCCGAGCCGTAGACGTAGTTGGCGCGGCGCCCGCGCACGCCCGCGATCGAGGAGAACACCACCAACGCACCCCGGTCGGCCGCACGCATCGCGGCGGAAAGGTGCGTCAGTAGGCCAACCTGGGCTACGTAGTCGGTCTGCACCACCGCGACGGCGTGGGCGGCGTCGGCTTCGGCGCGAGCTTGATCGCCCAGGATCCCGAACGCGAGCACCGCGGTGCCGATCGGGCCGTGCTCAGCCACCAGCTTGTCGACGAGTGGCCCGTGCGCGGCCAGGTCGTCCGCATCGAACTCGACGGTGTGCACGGCCGTCGCCCCGGCGTTGCGCACCGCGCTGACCTGCTCGTCGAGCTGATCGGCGCGCCGCGCGGCCAGCACCACGGTGGCGCCGGACGCCAACCGCTGCGCGACCTCGACGCCGATCTCGCTGCGGCCGCCGAAGATCACGACCGGACCGGCCCCCGTGTCATTCACGGCTGTGATTATTCACTGCGCTAGCGTGGAGGTTGATGGGCAACTCAACGACCCGGCTCACCAGCGACGCGCTGGCCTTCCTCACCGAACGCCACCTGGCGATGCTGACAACTCTGCGCGCGGATAATTCACCACACGTGGTGGCTGTCGGTTTCACCATCGATCCCAAGACCCACATCGCACGGGTCATCACCAGCGACGGCTCGCAGAAGTCGATCAATGCCGAGCGATCCGGCGTCGGCGTGCTGTCGCAGGTCGACGGTGCCCGGTGGCTCTCGCTCGAGGGCGCAGCCAGCGTGAACCGCGATCCGGCCGCAGTCCGTGACGCCGAGCTGCGCTACGCCCAGCGCTACCGCACCCCGCGCGTCAACCCGAAGCGTGTCGTCATCGAGGTGCACGTCACCCGGGTCCTGGGCTCCTCGGGGCTGCTCGATCACTCGAAGAGTTAGACAGGCACCACTGTCAGCTCGTGCGGGCCGGTGTTGACGGCCAGCGCACCGTCGGCGGTCACGATCACGATGTCCTCGATGCGGGCGCCCCACTTGCCTGGGAAGTAGACGCCCGGCTCCACGGAGAACGCCATCCCCTCGGTCAGCGGCAGATCGTTGCCCGCGACGATGTAGGGCTCCTCGTGGACCGAGAGACCGATCCCATGTCCGGTGCGGTGCACGAAGTACTCGGCCAGCCCGGCGTCGGCCAGAACGTCGCGGGCGGCGGCGTCGACCTGCTCGGCGGTCACGCCGGGACGCACCGCCGCGACGGCAGCGGCCTGCGCACGCTGCAACACCGCGTACTGTTCGGCGATTTCGGCGCTGGGCTCGCCGAGGCTGTAGGTACGGGTGCAGTCGGAGTTGTAGCCGGGGTCGTAGGGGCCGCCGATGTCGACGACGACGATGTCGCCGGCCTGCAGCACCCGGTCGGAGCATTCGTGGTGCGGGTCGGCGCCGTGCGGTCCGGAGCCGACGATGATGAAGGCCACCGATGAATGCCCTTCGGCCACAATTGCTTTGGCGATATCGTCGGCGACGTCGGCTTCGGTGCGACCGGGCACGAGGAATTCGGGCACCCGGGCGTGCACCCGGTCGATCGCAGCACCGGCCTTGCGCAGCGCGTCGATCTCGGCCGGATCCTTGACCATCCGCAGTGAGCGCAACACGTCGGTGGCCAGCACGGGCGTCGAGCCGAATCGTTCGGCCAAGGGCAGCAGGTGCAGCGCGGGCATCGAGTCGGTCACCGCGACGCGGGCGTGCCCGCCGAGGGCGACGGCGACGATGTCGTAGGGGTTTTCACCGTCCACCCAGTCCTGCACGAGCAGTCCCAGGTCGACGACAGCAGAGTCCTTCAGCGAGGCCAGCTCCAGGCGCGGCACGACCATGATCGGCTGACCGGTAGCGGGCACAACCAGTGCCGTCAGCCGCTCGAAGGTCTGGGCCGCCGAGCCGACCAGATAACGCAGGTCGTAGCCGGGGGTGATGACCAGACCGGCCAGCCCGGCATCGGCGGCCAGAGCGGCCGCGGCGGCGAGCCGGCGGGCATACACATCGCTGCTGAATCGGTCAGCGTTCATGCCAGCCAGGCTAGCTGCAGGCATACCATGACGCGATGCTGCGCGACATCCGTGAGCTCACCGACGACCCCGCGGCCTACGCCGCCGAACTCAACCGCCGGTGGGGTGGGCTGCTCAGCTACCGCTACCTGGGCCGCAGCTACTCGTCGATGGACGTGGGCGCGCAGGACACCGTGACGATCCGCCACGATATGCGCAATCCGACCGGCGGGCTGTTCCTGGCGGTGCTGGGCATCGTCTCGCCCGACAGCGGGCTCGTCTCTGATCGCGAGGCGGTGCCCAACCCGGTGGTGATCTCCATCCAGGTGCTCGATCCGGGCCGCGACGTCCGTCGTATCGAGATCCAGTCCGAGGACCTCAAGCGCGGCAGGCAGATGTCCTACAGCCGGTCACGGATCGTGGACGCCGACAACCCCTCTCGCGTGCTGGCACTCAACGAAGGCCAGGGTGTCAGCATCGGCGTCCCGCCCGAGGGGCTGCAGAAGATGGCGCTCAACCCGATCGAGGTCGTCGACTCCCCCGACCTGCCGCCGTTGTGGCAGGTGTTCGGTGCCGCCCGCAGGCCCAACGGGAGGTGGGCGCTGCCGGAACTGTCGGTCGAGGTGGCCTCCCCGGACGCCGCGCTGCATATCGGACCGCAGTTCGTGGTGCTCGAGACCGCCGCGCTGGACGCCGCGGCCGCGGCGGTGGGCACCGATCAGCTGCAGGGCGTCAGCTCGCACGTGATGTTCCTGGCGCGCGGTAAGTTCGGGCCGTTCCGCGTCGATGCCGAACCGATCCGCGGCGCCGACGGCACGATCGCCGTGCGCGCCACGATGTTCGACGAAGGCGCTGGCAACAAAGCGATCACCGCCGGATCGTATGTATTCCGTTACGGCGCAGGGTAACTAGCGATCTCGACCAGATTCCCCTCGGGATCGCGGCAGTAGTACGACGTCATCGGACCTAGCGCGCCGTTCTTGGGCACGGGCCCCTCGGTGATCGCCACCCCGGCAGCCCGCAGACCGGCCGCGACGTCGTCGGGTGAGGCCGCGGTGATGAAACAGAGATCCACCGATCCGGGGGCGTCCGCCGCCGCGGTGTGCCAGTCCGGCGCACCGGTGGGCCGCAGGTTGAGCTTCTGATCGCCGAATCGCAGGGCCAGCCTGTCGCCGGAGAACACCTCGAGGCGCATGCCGAGGACGCGGACATACCAGTCGGCGACCGCGTCGACGTCACGGCAGTTGAGCACCACATGGTCGATCCGCTCGATGGCGAACGACATACTCCGACGGTACTGGCAGGATGGCTGGCATGTCTGCACCGGTGTTGCTGCTCGACGGCGCCAGCATGTGGTTTCGTTCGTTCTTCGGCGTGCCCTCGTCGATCACCGCGCCCGACGGCAGGCCGGTCAACGCCGTGCGCGGCTTCCTGGACAGTGTGGCGACGCTGATTGCCCGGGAACGCCCGAGCCGGCTGGCGGTCTGCCTGGATCTGGACTGGCGCCCGCAGTTCCGGGTCGATGCGATCCCGTCGTACAAGGCGCACCGGGTCGCCAGCCCAAAAGACCCCGAAATGCCCAGCGGGGAAACGGATGTCGAGGAAACTCCCGACGAGCTGAGCCATCAGGTCGACATGATCATGGAGCTGCTCGACGCGTTCGGGATCGCCACCGCGGGCGCGGAGGGCTACGAGGCCGACGACGTGCTGGGCACGCTGGCCACCGCCGAAAAGCGTGATCCCGTCGTGGTTGTCAGCGGCGACCGCGATCTGCTGCAACTGGTTGGGGACGACCCGGTGGCGGTGCGGGTGCTGTATCTGGGCCGGGGACTGTCGAACGCGACGATGTTCGGGCCGGCCGAGGTCGCCGACAAATACGGGGTGCCGGTCCACCGGGCCGGACCCGCGTATGCCGAACTGGCTCTGCTGCGCGGTGATCCGTCCGACGGGCTACCCGGCGTGCCGGGTGTCGGAGAGAAGACCGCGGCCACGCTGCTGGCCCAATACGGGTCGCTCGAGGACATCCTGGCGGCCGCACACGATCCGAAATCCAAGCTGTCCAAGGCTTTTCGCGCCAAGCTGCTGGCCGCCACCGACTACATCGACGTGGCCGGGCCGGTGGTGGCGGTGGCGCGCGATGCGCCCGTGGAATTCTCGAAAGCCGACGACCGGTTACCGCTGTCCGCGGCCGAGCCCGCCCGCGTCGCCGACCTGGCGCACGCGTACGGCGTCAGCTCGTCGATCGGGCGCCTGCAAAAAGCGCTGGACGCCCTGCCCGACTGACTACTTCGGCAGATGACGCCGCCGAGCGGCTACTTCGGCCGACCGACCTCGTAGGTGCCCTTGTCGTCCTGGAACGTGACCGTCACCTGGCGCTTGGTGCCGTCGATGCTCACCTCGCAGGTGAAGGTGTCACCCTTCTTGACCGTCGGGTTCGCACCGTTGTTGCACTTGACGTCCTTGACGTTCTTGGCGCCGTAGCCGTTGGTCTCGTCGGTGAGGATCTGCTGCACGCCCACCTGGGCCTTGCCGATGTCCAGCTTGGTGGTGACGAAGAAGCCGGGCTTCCAGAAGCCCAGCACCAGCACCACCGCGATGACGACCGCGGCCAGCACACCGATGACGGCGAAAATCACGGCCGAGGACTTCTTGGCCCCGTCTTCGCCGCCCGGCGGGTAGGGCGCGTACTGCCCGGGCTGGTTGGGATCGCCCGGCTGCTGCGGGTACTGGCCCGGCTGCTGCGGATAGCCCGGTTGCTGCGGGTACTGGCCGTACTGCGGCTGACCGTACTGGCCCGGCTGGGCGGGCTGAACGTACTGCGGCTGACCGTAGGCGCCGGGGTTGTATTCGGTCGGAGCCTGGTAGGGCTGCTGCGGGTACGCCTGCGTCGGCTGCTGGCCGTACTGCGGGTACTGCGGCTGGGTGTAGGCGGGCGGCTGCCAGGCCGGCGGCTCGCTGGTCGGCTGCTGCCAGGCCGGGGTCTCACCTTCCGGCTGCTGCCAGGCCGGCGCCGCGGGCTGCTCGGAGCCGGCGGCGGGCTGATCCTGACCCTGGGCGGGCTGGCCCTGCCAGGGGTTGGGGTCAGAACCCTGCGGTCCGCTCATCGTCTCTCCTTGATCTGGTAGCGATTCGCCGCTCCCACCGTAGCGTTTGCACGAGCCTACCCGCCATCAACAGCGACGACGCCGCGCCGAATGTCGTCAATGGCACGTTTCGCGGTGCTCCGCAGGCCCGCTTCCGGCCCGGCGTTGCGCACCTGGTCGAGCAGGTCGAGCACCTGGCGGCACCACCGCACAAAATCACCCGCGGGCAAGGGCGTACCGCCACCGGCGACATCGGAAGCCGCCAGGGCGGCGGCCAGGTCGCCGGTCGTGGCCCAGCGGTAGACGGCGGCGACGAAACCCTCGTCGGGCTCGCGGGTCGGGGCGATCCGGTGGCGATTCTCGTCGGCGCGCAGCTGACCGGACAGCCGCCGCGTCTCGACGAGGGCGCGCCGCACCTTCGGGGTGGGCATCTCGATGGCGTGTGCCGGGGTCGGGCTGTCGCTGCCCCGGGTTTCGAACACCATCGCCGAGAGGACCGCGGCCAGTTCGGCCGGTGCCAACCCCTTCCAGATGCCCGTGCGCAGGCATTCTGCGACCAGGAGATCGCTCTCGCTGTAGATCCGGGCGAGCAACCGGCCATCGGCGGTCACCCGCGGGTCGCCGTCACCCTTGTCCTCAATGAAACCGCGCTCCGTCAGCAGCCCCACGATCCGGTCGAAAGTACGGGCCAGTGAATTCGTCGCGGCACTGACCTTGTTGCGGATCTGTTCGTTGTCGCGTTCCACCCGCAGATAGCGCTCACCGATACGCACCTTGGCTTCCCGGTCGGCCAGCCCATGCACCGAATGCTTGCGCATCGCCTCACGCAGCGACGCCAGCTCCGGGTCGATATCGGCCGGCTCGTCGCTCTCGCCACGCCGTCGACGGGCCGAGGGCACCATCAGCCCGGCTGACGCCGACAGCAACGCTGACGCCAGGTCGCGACGCACTCTCGGTTGGCGATGCTCGATCCGCTTGGGCAGCGACATCGACCCCAGCGGTGCCGTCAGCCCGGCAAAATCGGCCGAGGAAACCCTTCCAGCCCAACGGTTTTCAGTCAGCACCAGCGGGCGCGGGTCGGACGGGTCGTTGGCCGCTTCCAGCACGACGGCCAATCCGCCCCGACGCCCCTGGTTGATGTTGATGATGTCGCCTTTGCGCAGCGCCGCCAGCGCGTCGGCGGTCACCTGCCTGCGCTGCAGCCGCGAGGCCCGTGACTGCGCCCGCTCCCGCTCGCTGATCTTGGCGCGCAGTCGCACGTAGTCGAGGATCGCCGGCTCACGGTCGGGGTTGGCCCGGCGGTCCCAGCCCAGCTCGGCGGCGATCTCGCCGAGCATCTTCTCGCCGCGTTCGACGCCGCGGACCAGCCCCACCACCGACCGGTCGGCCTGGTACTGCGCGAACGACCGCTCCAACAGCTGGTGGGCCTGCTCGGGTCCCATCTGGTTCACCAGGTTGATCGTCATGTTGTACGACGGCGCGAACGAGCTCTTCAGCGGGAACGTTCGCGTCGACGCCAGCCCGGCGACCTCGGCGGGCTCCACATCCGGGTGCCACAGCACGACGGCGTGGCCCTCGACGTCGATCCCACGCCGCCCGGCGCGCCCGGTGAGTTGGGTGTACTCCCCCGGCGTCAGTGGCATGTGCTGTTCGCCGTTGAATTTGACCAGCTTCTCCAGCACGACGGTGCGGGCCGGCATATTGATGCCCAGCGCCAGCGTCTCGGTCGCGAAAACCGCTTTGACCAGGCCTGCGGTGAACAGTTCCTCGACGGTGTGCCGGAAGACCGGCAGCATGCCGGCGTGGTGGGCCGCCAGGCCGCGCAGCAGCCCCTCGCGCCATTCGTAGTAGTCGAGCACCGCCAGGTCGGAATCGGCGAGATCGCCACAGCGGCGGTCGATCACCTCGGCGATCCGCTTGCGGTCCTCGTCGTCGGTCAGCCGCAGCGGACTGCGCAGACACTGCTTGACGGCGGCATCGCAGCCGGCGCGGGAGAAGATGAACGTGATGGCAGGCAGCAGCCCCTCACGGTCCAGCGAGGCGATCACATCGGGGCGTGCCGGCGGGCGGTACAGGCCAGGTCGGCCCCCTTGGCGCCCAGGCCCGCGACGGCGCGGCTCCCAATCGGTCAGGCGTTCGGCCTCGCGGCGATGCGCGATATGCCGGATCAGGTCCGGGTCGACGAGGCTACCCACAGTGTTTTTTTCGGAGTAGTCGAACAGGTCGAACAGCCGCTTGCCGACCAGTACGTGCTGCCACAGCGGCACCGGCCGGTGCTCGTCGACGACGACGGTGGTGTCGCCGCGCACGGTCTGGATCCAGCCACCGAACTCCTCGGCATTGCTCACCGTCGCCGACAGGCTGACCAGGCGGACATCCTCGGGCAGGTGCAGGATCACCTCTTCCCACACCGCGCCGCGCATCCGGTCGGCGAGGAAGTGCACCTCGTCCATCACCACATGCGAAAGCCCATGCAATGTTTCAGACCCGGCGTACAACATGTTGCGCAGCACCTCGGTGGTCATGACCACGACCGGCGCGTCACCGTTGATCGACTGGTCGCCGGTCAGCAGGCCGATGTTCTCCGCACCGTAGCGGCGCACCAGATCGTTGTGCTTCTGGTTGCTCAGTGCCTTGATCGGCGTGGTGTAGAAGCACTTTCGGCCCGCCGCCAATGCGAGGTGCACCGCGAACTCGCCGACGACGGTCTTGCCGGCGCCGGTCGGCGCGCACACTAGAACGCCATGGCCGCGTTCGAGTGCCTCACACGCCTGCACCTGGAACGGATCGAGCCGAAAGGTCAGCAGCTCGGTGAACTGCGCCAGCCCGCCGCCGGAGCTAGGTGATGTCGTCATGCTGTGCCGCGAACGTCGTCGGGGCGGCTACCGGAGTGGGCGCCTCGATGGGTGCGGCCTGGTCGTCGGGAATCTCGGCTTGGGCTTCCCGCTTGGCTTTTCGCCGGTCGTTCAGGCGGGCGATCTGGATCGCGAACTCCAGCAGCACCGTGAGCGCCAGGCCGAGGGCCAGCATCGAGAACGGATCCGAGCCGGGCGTGGCGAACGCGGCGAAGACGAACACCCCGAAGATCAGGCCGCGGCGCCACGACTTGAGCTTGGCGTACGGCAGCATGCCGATCAGGTTGAGCATGATGATCAGCAGCGGGAATTCGAAACTGACGCCGAAGATCAGCAGCAGGTTGATCAAGAACCCGAAGTACTGGTCGCCGGACAGCGCGGTGACCTGAACATCGCTGCCGACCGTCAGCAGGAAGTGCAGTGCCTTGGACAGGACGAAGTAGGCCAGCACGGTGCCGGACACGAACAGCAGTGCGGCGAAGAAGACGAACACCGACGCGAAGCGGCGCTCGTTGCGGTACAGGCCGGGAGTGATGAACGCCCACAACTGATGCAGCCACACCGGGCAGGCCAGCACGATGCCCGCGGTCAGGCCGACCTTGAGCCGCAGCATGAACTGGTCGAACGGCGCGGTCGCCAGCAGCCGGCAGCCACCGTCGGCGCTGATATCGGCGCGGGCCGACTGCGGCAGCGAACAGTACGGCTCGCGCAGCCATTCACCCAGGCTCTCCACGCCGAAGAAGCCGTGGCTGTACCAGAGGAAGCCGATGATCGTGGTGAGCGCGACGGCACCCACCGAGATGAGCAGCCGGGTCCGCAGCTCCCGGATGTGGTCGACGAGGGACATCGTCCCGTCGGGGTTTTTGCGGCTGCGGCGTTGTCGAGGGTCGAGCCGCGACAGGAATTTAGGGGTGCGCACAGCAGCGTCTAACTACGGCGCACGAGCGCCTGGTCGTTGTCGGGTTCAGGCCGGTTTGGCGTCGGTGTGGCTCTGGGCCGGCGGTGTCACCGGGGCCTCGACGCGCTCGGACTGAACCTGGGTCGGCGGCTGCGCGGGCGTGACGGGAGTGTCCGTCTTGCTCTCGCTCTGCAGCTCTTTGACCTCTGACTTGAAGATGCGCATCGACTTGCCCAACGAACGGGCCGCGTCAGGCAACCTCTTCGACCCAAAGAGCAGCACGACCACGGCGATGAGAATCAGCCAGTGCCACGGTTGTAGAGCACCCAATTTGGTCACCTCCAGACGTTGGTTCGATGCTACCCCACCGGCCCCCTGACGAGCCGGGATGCAGGTCAGCCGGTGAGGTCCGCGTACGCGGCCAGCGCCGCCGCCGCGCCCTCGCGCACCCGGGTCACCAGCGATTCGGGCCCCAGCACCCGGACATCGGCGCCGAAGCCCAGCAGCACCCGGCTCATCCACTCCTCGGAGGCATAGGTCATCACGGCCTTGTGATAGCCGTCGGGAAGCTCTTCGAGGATCCGCATCGGGTAGTACTCGAACATCCAGGACGCCGCAGGCGCCAGCAGCAGGGTCGCGGCGGGCAGTGCCGGGTCGGCGTCGAACAGCGAGGTGTCCGGCGGGGCCTGCACGGCCGGTTCGGGTGGGACGGCGGCCTGGTCGAGCACGGTCGCCTCGACGATCCGGTCGAACCGGAACAGGCGTACCCCGTCCGCATCGCGTGACCAGGCGTTCAAGTAGCTGTGGTCGCCGACGAGCACCACCCGGATCGGGTCGACGATGCGGCTCGACAACTGATCCCGGGAGGCCGAGTAGTACTCGATGGACAGCGCGCGACCGTCGCGGACCGCCGCGCGCACCGCCGCAGCGGTGTCGCTTTCGATCGGCGCCCGTTCCTCCACCGCAGCGACGGTGTGCGTGTGGTCATGGCTGACGGTGCCCGCCGCCGACTCGATCTTGGCGATCGCGGACAGCGCGGCCTGCGGGTCCACCACGCCGGGGATGTCGATCAGCGCGCGCAGCGCGACCAGCAGGCCGGTGGCCTCCGGCGAGGTCAGCCGCAGCGGCTCGTCCATCCCTGCCGAGAACGTCACCTTGATGGTGTCCCCGGAGAACTCGAAGTCGATCAGGTCACCCGGTCCGTAGCCCGGCAGCCCGCACATCCAGAGCTGGTCGAGGTCCTGCTGGAGTTGCTTACGGCTCACGCCGAGATCGGCTGCGGCCTCGGCGTAGGTGATGCTGGGGTTGGCCTTGAGGTACGGCACCATGTTCAGCAGCCGCACCAGCCGCGTGGATACCGGTGTCATGCGCCCTCACCCGCCTGCGCCCGCAGCCGCGCCAGGACATCGTCGCGCAATGCGGCCGGTTCCAGCACCAGGGCGTCGGCCCCGTAACCCGCGACCTCGCGGGCAAGCCGGTCACGGGTGCCGATGTCGAGTTCGATGACGTCTCCGGCGCGACCACCGACGGTGCGTGCGCCTGCTGCTCTTCCGTTGCGGCGTAACGACATTGCCCGGCCGTCGGCCACCCACACCGAGGCTTGCACGCCGCTGGGTGTCTCGCCGATGACCTGGTCGACGATGGCCCGCAGGTCGACGCCGTCCGGCCGGGTCACCGATCCAGGCGCCCCAACGGTTTTGATGTCGGCGCCGATACGGGACAGCCGAAACGTCCTGGTGGCGTCGCGATCCCGGTCATGGCCCACCAGATACCAACGACCTTTGTCGGTGACCACGCCCCACGGCTCCACAGTGCGAACGGTGTAGGGATCAGTCGGCAGGGACCGGTGCCGGAACTGCACCGCCTGACCGGAATTGATGGCCGACAACAGGTTTCCGAGCACGTCCTCCGAACCGCGCAGCCCGGGCGGGCCCGCGGCGGTGGTGATCGCGACGGCGGCGTCAGCGTCGACGTCGACGCCCGCGGCCCGTAATTTCAGCAGCGCACCCTGAGTCGCGGTGATCAGCTCGGGGGACTCCCACAGCTGGGTGGCGATCGCGACGGCTCCCGCCTCTTCGTCGGTCAGCTCGATATCGGGCAGCGCGTAGGCATCCCGGTTGATGCGGTAGCCCTCGGTGGGGTCGAACGCCGAGACCCGTCCGGTCTCCAGCGGGATGCCCAGATCACGCAACTCGTTCTTGTCGCGTTCGAACATCCGGGAGAACGCTTCGTCGCTGGGGCTGTCGGCGTAGCCGGCCACGCTCGCACGGATGCGTTCTGCGGTGATGTAGCCGTGGGTGGACAGCAGCGCGATGACGAGATTCATCAACCGCTCGACCTTGGATGTCGCCACTCGGAAAACCTTAGCCGGGATGGACGCGCCGCTCGCGCGGCGCGCTCGTCACATGCTGGCGATGAGCCGCTTGACCCGCTCGTCCACCGAACGGAATGGGTCCTTGCACAACACCGTGCGCTGCGCCTGGTCGTTGAGCTTGAGATGCACCCAGTCCACGGTGAAATCGCGCCCGGCTTCCTGGGCGGCGCTGATGAACTCGCCGCGCAGCTTGGCCCGGGTGGTCTGCGGCGGCGTGTCGACGGCCGCCTCGATCTCCTCGTCGGTGGTGATCCGAGTCGCCAGGCCCTTGCGCTGCAGCAGATCGAACACGCCGCGACCGCGCTTGATGTCGTGGTATGCCAGGTCGAGTTGGCTGATCTTGGGGTCGGACAGCTCCATGCTGTAGCGATCCTGGTAGCGCTGGAACAGTTTGCGCTTGATCACCCAGTCGATCTCGGTGTCGACCTTCGCGAAGTCCTGGCTCTCGACGGCGTCGAGCTGACGGCCCCACAGGTCGACGACCTGGTCGATCTGGGTGTTGGGCTCGCGGGTCTGCAGGTATTCCACCGCGCGCGCGAAGTACTCGCGCTGGATGTCCAGGGCGCTGGCCTGCCGCCCGCCTGCCAGCCGGACCGGCCGGCGGCCGGTCAGGTCGTGGCTGACCTCGCGGATGGCGCGAATCGGGTTGTCCAGCGAGAAATCGCGGAACGCCACACCGGCCTCGATCATCTCCAGCACCAGCGAAGCGGTGCCGACCTTCAGCATGGTGCTGGACTCGCACATGTTGGAGTCGCCGACGATCACGTGCAGCCGGCGGTACTTCTCGGCATCGGCGTGCGGCTCGTCGCGGGTGTTGATGATGGGCCGGGAGCGGGTGGTCGCGCTGGACACCCCTTCCCAGATGTGTTCGGCACGCTGCGACAGGCAGAACGTGGCGGCCTTGGGTGTCTGCAACACCTTGCCGGCGCCGCAGATCAGCTGGCGGGTGACCAGGAACGGCAGCAGCACATCGGAAATCCGGGAGAACTCCCCCGCGCGCACGATCAGGTAGTTCTCGTGGCAGCCGTAGGAGTTACCGGCCGAATCGGTGTTGTTCTTGAACAGGTAGATGTCGCCGCCGATGCCTTCGTCGGCCAGGCGCTGCTCGGCGTCGATGAGCAGGTCTTCCAGCACCCGTTCACCAGCGCGGTCGTGAGTGACCAGCTGCACCAGGTTGTCGCACTCGGCGGTGGCGTACTCCGGGTGGCTACCCACGTCGAGGTACAACCGCGCACCGTTGCGCAGGAACACGTTCGAGCTGCGGCCCCACGACACCACCCGGCGGAACAGATACCGGGCCACCTCGTCCGGACTCAGCCGGCGATGGCCGTGGAACGTGCAGGTGACACCGAATTCGGTTTCGATGCCCATGATTCTCCGCTGCACGACACCGAGCCTACTGGTTGGTTTGCGCCAGTGGTGGCCAAGCGGTGCGCGAAACGCGTTTGAAATGCCTGTGGATCGCCGAGAAAGCCAACCCACCCGACATGCCAGCATGAGCCGTGCCCGAGCCTGTCGCCGTCGATACCGCCACACTGTGGCCGCTCGTGGAGCGTCTGACCCGCGCGGCTGACGAACTTGCGGCCATCCCGATTCCCGGTCTCGAGGCGTTGCCCGGTTCTGCGCTGGGCAGTTTGGCCACACCCCAGCGTGTCGCCGCTGAAGTGCGCCGACTCGCTACGGCCGTACAGGATTGGGTTTGCTCGACCCGCCGCGCGGTCGGCGAACTGACCACCGCCGACAACACCGGCGCCGAGCGACTCCTCCCGCCGTGACCCTCCCGGACGTCGCGCAGGTGCTCACCTGGCGACCGGAGGCACTGACCGAACTGGCCGACGAGTGGGACAGCGCCGCGGCCCGGCTGCAGGCCCAGGCCGACACGGTCGACGACACGATGGCCGGCACCTCGGGTGTCTTCACCGGGGCGGGCGCGGGCGCAGCCCGACACGCGATCGGCCCTACCGCCACGGGATTGCACCGCATGTGCCGGGCGCTGGTCCTGGCCGGCGCCGAGGCGCGGGACGCCGCCGACGTCATCGGTCGCGGCCGGGACCGGGTGCTGGCCGTGCTCGCCGACGCCCGCGCCGAAGGCTGTCCGGTCGCCGACGACGGGACGGTGGGGCCGCCGTCCGAACCCTCGGCGCTGCTGGTGGCGTGCAGCGGCGGGTCCGACTCGGCGGCCCGGGCGATGCTCGATGAACGCGCGACCGAACTGACACGCGTGCTGAAGGGCGCGCTGAGCGCGCTCGGCGCGGCCGACGCCGAAGCCGCACAGGCGATCGACGCGGCGTTCGACGCGGCATCTGCTGACCCCGCAGCGGTCCGGCCGGCCGCGGCCGCAGGCGATCCGGTCGCCGACTGGCCGCAGATGAGCCAGGACAGCATCGCCGGCCGGATCGCAGCGATGTCAGATGCCGAGCGACAGCGGCTGATCGAACAGAAGCCCCACGAGGTGGGCAACACCGATGGTGTGCCGTGGGACATGCGCATGGCGGCCAACCGGATCAACATCGCCAACGCGATACTCGATGAACACCGCAGCCTCGACATCCCCGAGGAGGTCACGTTGCGGGCGGCCGTCGTGGCCGTGCGGGACCCGGCCGACGCCGAACGACTCTGGGCGACACTGCACGTCGATCCGGAGCTACGCGCCGCAACGATCGCCGCCCACGACCGCAACGCCCGCGACCGCATCGAGTATTACGAGAGCCTCCTGGCCGATGTCCCCGATGCGGTGGACCGCGACCGCCGGGTGCCGCGACAGATCCTGGGGTTCGATCCCGAGCGGGAATCCCTCATCGAGCTATCCGGCGACCTCGACCGGGCACACGCGCTGGCGGTAGTGGTGCCCGGACTCAACACTACGTTTGACGGATCGGCCGACGACGTCGCGACCGCACGGCGATTCGTCGCCGGATCCGGCGGTGAGGTGGCCGTGATCAGCTATCTCGGCGGCCATTTCCCGACCGGTGAGCTGCTCGGCGGCGTGAAAGACGCGGCCGATCCCCACTATGCCCTACAGATGGCGCCGCGGCTGGTGGCGTTCAGCGAGGATGTCGAACGGCGGGCCGGGGCGATTCCGGTGACCTACCTGGGTCACTCCTACGGCGGGGCGATCCTGGGCACTGCCGACGAGTTCGGCCTGACCGCGGATCGGGTGGTCTACGTCGAGGCGGCGGGAGCCGGTGTGGGCGTTCATGATCCGTCGGATTGGCACGACCGCAACCCCGCGGTGTTGCGCTTCTCGATGACTGCACCGGGCGATCCGATCGAGCTGGTGCAGGGCATCCGATCAGGGCCGCACGGCGCCGACCCGGACGAGATGCCCGGCGTCATCCGGCTCGACACCGGACGCCGCCTCACGGGCGCGCCGATGGCGGGGCCGTCGGCGCACAGCGACGTCATCAACGAGCCGTCCGATGCCTGGCACAACCTGCTGGCGGTCATCACCGGCGACCGCGAACACATACGCGTGAAATGACGTGTCAGCGGGGCAGATCCACGAAGAATCGGGCGGCCTTGCGGATCGACTCCTCGACTGGCTGCGGCTCCCAGCCCAATTCGCGTTCGGCCTTACTGTGGTCCAGCGGCGACATCAGTTGCGCCATCCGTATTCCGACCACAGCGAAGGGCAGGTCGCGACGCAGCAGCTTGGCCGCGAGATCGTTGGCGTGGGCGCCCGCGTAGAGCAACGGCAGCGGAATCTTGATGCGCGGCCGGGTGGCCCCGACGGCGTCGGCGGCGATCTCGTGCACCTCGCGAGTGCTCAGGTACTTGTCCGAGATGATGTAGCGCTCCCCTGCCCGGCCCCGTTCGGCTGCGAGAAGCATTGCGCGCGCGGCGTCTTCGATCCCGACCACCTCCGAGGAGAAGTCCAGGTAGAACGGAAATCGGCCGGCGGCGACCTGCGCGATCATCGAACCGTGCGGCGTCGGCTGCCAATCGCCAGGCCCGTAGGTGGTCGAGATGCACATCGCGACTCCCGGCAACCCCTTGTCGCGGGCGTACCCCAGCACCAGATCCTCGGCCTGCACCCTGGCCTCGATGTAGGGCCCGCCGCCGGTCCAATTGTGCGGGTCGTCCTCGGTGACCGGCGTACCGTCGCCGACCGCCAATGTGCCTGTGGTGCTGGTGAAGACGAACTTTTTCAGCCCGGACTCGACAGCGGCGTCCAGTACGTGACGCAGGCCGTCGACGTTCGTCCGGAACAGCGGGGCAGGGTCGCGCAACCACATCCGGGCGTCGACCACGCAGTAGTAGACGACGTCGCAGCCGCTCATCGCGGCGCGCAGGGCCTCGTCGTCGAAGATGTCGCCGTAGTGCCGTTCGACGTCGAGGTCGTCGATGCCCTTCGTCGAACTGGTCTCGCGGACCATTACTCTCACATCCGCGCCACTGGCGACCAGCTGGCGCGTCACATGCGAGCCGAGGAAGCCGCTGGCCCCGATGACGAGTTGGGTCAGGAGCCTTCTCCCGTGGCGGACTCATCGGCTGGGGCGATGTCCGCCTTGGGCAGAAGCGCTTCCAGCGCCGAGCCGGTGATCCGCCGGAATGCCCGCCGCGGCCGCTTGGCGTCCAGGATGGCGACCTCGAGCGTGGCCGGGCCGAGCACGCGCGGTTCGGCAGGCGGTGTGCTGCTGCTACTGCTGCTGCTGGTACTGCCAGTGCTGTTGATGCCCGCCTGCAAGGCTTCGAGGGCGATCCGGACCGCGTCACCGAGTGCGGCGTTCTCGGAGTAGGACTCCTTGAGCGCGGTGATGATCGGTTCGGTGGTGCCGCCCATCACCACGAAATGCGGTTCGTCGGCGATCGAGCCGTCATAGGTGATGCGGTACAGCTCAGGGGCTTTGGTTTCGCCGTAGTGGGCCACCTCGGCCACACACAGTTCCACCTCGTACGGTTTGGCCTGTTCGGTGAAGATCGTGCCGAGGGTCTGCGCGTAGACGTTGGCGAGCTGACGGCCCGTCACGTCGCGACGGTCGTAGGCGTAGCCGCGGGTGTCGGCGAACTGGATACCGCCTCGGCGCAGATTGTCGAACTCGTTGAACCGGCCGACCGCGGCGAAGCCAACCCGGTCGTAGAGCTCGCTGACCTTCTGCAGCGACCGCGACGGGTTCTCCGCGACGAACAGCACGCCGGAGTCATAGGCCAGCACGACGACACTGCGGCCGCGGGCAATACCCTTGCGCGCCAGCTCGGAACGCTCACGCATCGCCTGCTCAGGCGAGATGAAATATGGGAAACTCACTTAGTCCACCCGCGGTGCTTCGTTGCTGGGGCCGCTGCCGGGCCCGAATGAATTTGCCCTGGAACGCTTTTCGATCACCTCACGGGCCAGCGCCGAGATCCGCTGCTCGGGCACGTCGGCCGCACCTTCGGCCTCGATGGTGACAGCGGTCGGGAAGATGCCGCGCACCAGATCCGGGCCGCCGGTCGCGGAGTCGTCGTCGGCGGCGTCATAGAGGGCCTCGACGGCCGCCCGCAGTGCCGAATCAGCGTCGGTGACACTGGAATAGAGCTTCTTGATCGACGACTTGGCGAAGATCGAACCCGAGCCGACCGACTGGTAGCCCTCTTCTTCGATGTTCCAGCCGCCCGCGGCGTCGAACGAGACGATCCGTCCCGCCCCTACCGGGTTCGAATCGTCGAGGTCATAACCCACCAGCAGCGGCAGTGCCACGAATCCCTGCAGTGCCGCACCGAGATTGCCGCGCACCATCGTCGAGAGCCGGTTCACCTTGCCGGGGAACGTCAGCGGGACGCCTTCGACCTTCTCGTAATGCTCCAGCTCGACCGCGTACAGCCGGGCGAATTCGACGGCGATGGCCGCGGTACCTGCGATGCCGGTCGCCGTGTAGTCGTCGGTGATGTACACCTTCTGCACGTCGCGGCCGGCGATCATGTTGCCCTGCGTCGAGCGGCGATCACCAGCGATCAGGACCCCGCCCGGATACTTCAGCGCAACGATCGTGGTGCCGTGCGGCAGCGCATCACCGGGCAGTACGCCGGTGGCGCCAGTGCTGGTCGGCAGCAGTTGCGGAGCTTCCCGCCGCAGAAAATCGGAAAACGAGGAGAGATCCGTGAGGGGTGAACTAGTGGCCAGGCGATCGGAAAAAGGCCAGGTCACTGTCCGCCCTTTTGGACATATGCGCGCACGAAGTCCTCAGCGTTCTCCTCGAGGACGTCATCGATCTCGTCCAGCAGATCGTCGGTTTCCTCGGCGAGCTTGTCGCGACGCTCCTGGCCGCCGGCACCGTTGCCAGAGAGGTCGTCGTCCTCGCCGCCACCGCCACCGCGCTTGGTCTGCTCTTGAGCCATCGCTGCCTCCTGCTCGTTATCGGCGACTGTGTCGTGCCATTCGGACGGGCCGCCGGTTCCTTCACACTACCGGTCGAGACCGGTATTGCTCCCTCTAACGAATGTCAGGTCGTGAGTTGTTCCACGAGTTGCGCTGCGCTGTCGACCGAATCGAGCAAGGCACCGACGTGGGCTTTGCTGCCCCGCAGCGGCTCGAGGGTCGGAATCCGCACCAGCGAATCGCCGCCCAGATCGAAGATCACCGAGTCCCAGCTCGCCGCGGCGATATCCGCGCCGAACCGGCGCAGGCATTCGCCACGGAAGTAGGCCCTGGTGTCGGTCGGCGGGTTGTCGACGGCGTCGATCACCTGTTGCTCGGTGACGAGCCGTTTCATCGATCCGCGCGCCACGAGGCGGTTGTAGAGGCCCTTGTCGAGCCGCACATCGGAGTACTGGAGGTCGACCAGATGCAGTCGCGGTGCTGACCAGCCGAGGTTCTCCCGCTGCCGGAAGCCTTCCAAGAGCCGCAGCTTGGCCGGCCAGTCCAGCAGCTCGGCACACTCCATCGGATCGCGTTCCAGCAGGTCAAGGATGTGCGCCCAGGTTTCGACGACCAGTGAGGCACTCGGATCGGGATCGCGGGCGTCCACCAGCTTGGCCACTCGGTCCAGGTAGATGCGCTGCATGGCGAGCGCGGTCAGCTCGCGGCCGTCGGCGAGCGCCACCGTGGCCCGCAGCGACGGGTCGCGGCTGATCACATGCACGGCGTGCACCGGCCGGGCCAGCGCCAGATCCGACAGATCGAGGCCGTATTGGTGCCCTTCCTCGATCAGATCGAGGACCAGCGAGGTGGTGCCCACTTTGAGATACGTCGAGGTCTCGGCCAGGTTCGCGTCGCCGATGATCACGTGCAGGCGGCGGTACTTGTCGGCGTCGGCGTGCGGCTCGTCGCGGGTGTTGATGATGCCCCGCTTGAGGGTGGTCTCCAGGCCGACCTCGACCTCGATGTAGTCGGCGCGCTGGGACAGCTGAAAGCCGGGCTCGTCTCCGGAAGGACCGATGCCGACCCGGCCGGAACCGGTCACCACCTGCCGCGACACCATGAACGGCGTCAGACCGGAAATCACCGCCGAGAACGGTGTCTGCCGGCTCATCAGGTAGTTCTCGTGCGACCCGTAGGACGCGCCCTTGCCGTCGACGTTGTTCTTGTACAGCTGCAGCTTGGCCGCGCCGGGGACGCTCGCGACGTGCCGGGCCGCGGCCTCCATCACGCGCTCGCCGGCCTTGTCCCAGATCACCGCGTCCATCGGATCCGTGACCTCGGGAGCCGAATACTCCGGGTGGGCGTGGTCGACGTAAAGCCGGGCGCCGTTGGTCAGGATCATGTTGGCGGCGCCGACCTCGTCGGCGTCGACCACCGGCGGCGGTCCCGACGACCGGCTGAGGTCGAATCCCCTGGCGTCGCGCAGTGGCGACTCCACCTCGTAGTCCCACCGGGTGCGCTTGGCTCGCTGAATGCCCGCGGCCGCAGCGTAGGCCAGCACCGCCTGCGTCGAGGTCAGGATCGGATTGGCGGTCGGATCGGACGGCGAAGAGATGCCGTATTCGACCTCGGTCCCAATGATCCGTTGCATGGCCGCCAGCCTACGGGGCCTGCGACAAGCGGTGTCGCGCGCCTCGCGCGTGGACGGGGCCACTTCCCGCTAGGGTGACCTCACCCACCGCGTCCGTAGAAAGAGTCTCCACATCGGAGCCGCGCAACGATGACATCACCCGACCGCTATGCCGAAGAGCGGTGGTTTCTGGTTCGAGGGCTTCCCGCCGTAGTACGCCGCGGCGCCCTGATCCGGCGGGTGTGGGGTCGCTCGGCCCCCGCGCTGGCCGGTCTGGCGGTAGTGGCCGCGAACTCCATTCTGGTGGTGGCGTTGTCGGGTAAGCACACCATCGATATCGACGGCCATCCGACGGTGACCGAGGGATTCCTGCTTGCCATCGTGGTGCTGGTGCTGCCGGTGGCCGGCCTGGCCGGCTGGCTGGTCTCGCGGATCGACAGCCCCCTGAAACGTGTTCTGGCCGCCAACGTATGCCTGGTGGTGATCGTCCTCGGATGCATTTTCGGCGGTCCCAGCCCACGGGAGTTCGTGAATTTGGTCGTGTCGGCGATCGCCGTCGGCATCATCCTGGTGGCCACCGCCTCGGGCGTCGGCTCGATTCTGGGCTGGGCGGCGCGCGACACGATGTCGAACCTCGCGCTGGCCAGCGGCATGTTCGTCCGCGCGCTGCCGGTCGTGCTACTCACCTTCCTGGTGTTCTTCAACACATATGTCTGGTTGATGGCGGCAATCGTGAGCCGCGAGCGACTGTGGCTGGCGATCGGTTTCCTGTTCCTGATCGCTTCGGCGTTTCTGATCTCGAGCACCATGGAGCGGGTGCGCCCGATCCTCGAGGCGCCCGACCCCGCGCTCGAGGATCAGGAACGCCTGGCCGGCACGCCGTTTGAGGCCATTGCCGACGAACCCGGCGCCGATCCGTTATCCCGGCCCGAACGCGCCAACGTGGTGTTCGTCGTCGCCGCGTCACAAGTGGGTCAGGTGCTGACCGTCGCGCTGGCCACCGGCGCGATCTTCCTGGTGCTCGGTCTGATCGTGCTGAGCCCGCCGCTGCTGGAATCCTGGACGCGCGGCGCCGGCAGCACTGACGGCCACATCCTCGGCATGACGCTGCCCGTTCCCGACCCGCTGATTCAAACGACCATGATGCTGACGGCCATCACCTTCATGTACTTGGCGGCAAAGGCGGTGACCGACAAGGAATACCGCTCCCAGTTCCTCGACCCGCTGCTGGACAACGTGCGTCTCACATTGGTCGCGCGGGACCGGTACCGCTCCTCACGCCGGAGCCGATGACATGAGCGCCGCCGATACCAGAGAAGTCCAGGAGTGGTTTCTGGGCCGGGGGCTGCCGCTCGTGCTGACCCGCCGGGTGCGCTCCCGGGCGCTGATCGTGCGCTCGGCACCGGTGGTCAGCGGTATCGGCGCCCTGATCGCGGTGACCGCCTTGATCGCCGATTTCAGCGACGGCAGTGCCGAAGTCGGCACCGTGCTGCGGCTGGCGATCATGGCGGTCGTGCTGACCGCCGCACCTTTCGTCTTGTATCTGCTGCACCAGGCCGGAACGACGCGCAGCGAGGCCGGGCGGCGCAGCGCAGCGTTGGTCGTGATGGCGCTGTTCGTGATCGGCTTCCCCCTGGCCGACCGCGGCTGGACGGGCCTGACGGCAGCCGAGGTAGCCGGCTTCGGCCTGGTCGCACTGCTTGCGGTGTGGCTGACGTACCTGGGCATCGGGTCGATTGTGTTGTGGGCGTTCCGGTTTGCCTGGGTTCAGTTCGGTGCGCTGGGAACGTTGATGAGCCGCGCGTTACCGCTGCTGATGCTGACCGTGGTGGTGTATTTCACCGGCGAGCTGTGGCAGCTGTCGGCCCGAATGACCCGCGAACGACTCTGGCAGACAATCGGTTTCCTCGCGCTGGTGGCAATCGTCTTCATGGTGGTCACCATTCGCGACGAGGTGAAGGCGCTGCGCGACGACCGGTCCGGCCAGCGCGATACCGCCACGCTGCTCGCCGACACCCCGCTCGCAGGAGAATCCGACCCGGCCCGCACGCCGCTGTCGGTGGCCGAGCAGGTGAACGTCGTCGCAGTGATGGTCGTCGCGCAGGCGATCCAGGTGGTGTTCTTCACCACCGGGCTGTTCGCGTTCTTCCTGGCGTTGGGAACGATCGCAGTCCCCGACGATGTGACTGTGCTGTGGTCCGCGGAGGCGTCCTGCCCGGTCGGTCAACCACCATGTGCCGGAACATGGTTCGGCATCCACGTGCCGATACCCCAAACCGTGGTGCACACGTCACTGTTCGTGGCAGTGTTGTCGGGGCTGTACTTCACCGTCAGCACCAGCGTCGACCCGCTGTACCGGCAGCGGTTCTTCGACCCCTTGATCGCCGACGTCGCGGTGAGCCTGGCAGGCCGCGATGCATACCTGGAGATGGAGACACGCGATGACCGAGCGCAATGACGTGTTCGATCGGCGATACGGAGAAGTGCTATTGGTGACCGCCACCGAGGACGGCCCCGAAGCATGCGTCTACTGCAGCTTCCCGCTCAACGACTGCCCCGCCGAACTGTGGGACAAGCTCGACGCCGAGGCGATCGCCAAGGAACACGGCGCGGTCGCGGCACTGCTGAACGGCCCGCGGCACTGGCTGATGAGCAGCATCGAGAAAGACGCGCAGGACCAGCCCGACACCAAGACGTTCGGCGGTATCGACATGATGCGGCAGGCCACGGTCAAGCTGTCGTCGATGAGCCCCGCTCCGTACAGCGTCAACAAGGTGGATCGCAAGACGGTGTTCAACTTCGACGCCGGGCGACCGGTTTTCGAGCTCGTCGACCCGCAGGGGCAGCGGTGGGTCATGCAGACATACAGCCAAGGCGTCGACCCCAGTCTCAGCCTGGCGACCCTGCCGGACCTCGCCGGGCGTCTGAGCCTGCCCGACGGCTGGCGTTATGAAACGCGCTTGCTGGCGGAGCGATTGAGTGTGGACACCACCACCCGCGATGCGCACGTCACCCAGGACAACTTGGCGAACAGTTATTCGCTGGAGTTTTGAGCTGGCTGAGAATTAGTTGTGCGAAGTCCGTAACGTATTGACGGCCACGACGATATGGCTCCCGTAAGGCGTTTCTTCCCCTAAGCTGCGGCCATATGGCGCCGCCAGCAACGGCAGAGGCGCGCATCTCGGGGCAAAGGAAGCCAACATGAAGAAATTCGTCATCACCGCGATCGCCGCAGCCGGACTTGGTATGGCGCTCGCCGCACCGGCAAGCGCCGATCAGGACTCGTTCATCACGACCCTGGCCAACGACGGCTGGACCGGACCGGTCTCCGCCGCGGTGGCGGTGGGACAGCACATCTGCAGCGATATCGCCGCCGGCGTGCCCCAGGCCACCACGATGCAGACCATTTCGGACAACACCACTGACGGTGTGGAGCCGAAGGACGCGGCGTTCTTCTACAACGCGGCCGCCACGCAGCTCTGCGGGCACTGACCTCGAGGCGACCTGGAGCCAGTACGGCTAGAGGTACTGGCCCAGGTTGCTCTCGGTGTCGATGGCCCGGCTGGCACTGCTGCTCTTGCCGGTGACCAACGTGCGGATGTAGACGATCCGCTCGCCCTTCTTGCCCGAGATCCGTGCCCAGTCATCCGGATTGGTGGTGTTGGGCAGGTCCTCGTTCTCGGCGAACTCGTCGACGATCGAGTCGAGCAGGTGCTGGATCCGCAGACCCTTCTGCCCGGTTTCCAGGACCGACTTGATCGCGTACTTCTTGGCCCGGTCGACGACGTTCTGAATCATCGCGCCCGAGTTGAAGTCCTTGAAGTACATGACTTCCTTGTCACCGTTGGCGTAGGTGACTTCCAGGAACCGGTTGTCGTCGATCTCGGCGTACATCCGGTCGACGACCTTCTCGATCATCGCCCTGATGCACAGCCCTCGATCGCCACCGAATTCGGCCAGATCGTCGGCATTCACCGGCAGGGATTCAGTGAGGTACTTGCTGAAGATGTCCAGTGCCGCTTCGGCATCCGGCCGCTCGATCTTGATCTTGACGTCCAGGCGGCCAGGCCGCAGGATCGCCGGGTCGATCATGTCCTCGCGGTTGGATGCGCCGATCACGATGACGTTCTCCAAGCCCTCCACACCGTCGATCTCGGAGAGCAGCTGGGGCACGACCGTCGTCTCCACGTCCGAGCTCACGCCGGTGCCGCGGGTGCGGAAGATCGAGTCCATCTCGTCGAAGAACACGATGACGGGCGTTCCCTCAGAAGCCTTTTCGCGGGCTCGCTGGAAGATCAGCCGGATGTGCCGTTCGGTCTCACCGACGAACTTGTTCAGCAGCTCCGGGCCCTTGATGTTGAGGAAGTACGACTTCGCCTCGCGAGCGTCGTCGCCACGCACCTCGGCCATCTTCTTGGCGAGTGAATTGGCAACGGCCTTGGCGATCAACGTCTTACCGCAACCGGGCGGACCGTAGAGCAGCACACCCTTCGGCGGCCGCAGCGCGTACTCGCGGTACAGCTCCTTGTGCAGGAATGGCAGTTCGACGGCGTCGCGGATCTGCTCGATCTGCCGGGTCAGGCCGCCGATGTCGCTGTAGGCAACGTCGGGCACCTCTTCCAGCACCAGGTCCTCGACCTCGGCCTTCGGGATGCGCTCGAAGGCATATCCGGCCTTGGTGTCGACCAGCAGGGAGTCGCCCGGGCGCAGCCGGCGAGGCCGCTGGTTCAGCTCCGCCTCGGACAGGCCGGCAGCGAGTTCCGGCGGCAGATCTTCCTGGGTGACCAGGGGCTCAGCCAGCCACACGATGCGTTCCTCGTCGGCGTGCCCGACCACAAGCGCGCGGTGGCCATCGGCGAGGATTTCGCGCAATGTGCTGATCTCGCCGACGGACTCGTAGTTGCCGGCCTCGACGACGGTCAGCGCCTCGTTGAGACGGACCGTCTGACCTTGCTTCAGCGACTTGACGTCGATGTTGGGAGAGCAGGTGAGCCGCATCTTGCGGCCGGAGGTGAACACGTCGACGGTGTCGTCCTCGTGGGAGGTCAACAGCACGCCGTATCCGCTCGGCGGCTGACCCAGCCGGTCGACCTCCTCACGGAGCGCGAGCAGCTGTTGACGAGCCTCCTTGAGGGTGTCCATCAGCTTGGCGTTACGCGCAGCCAGCGAGTCGATCCGGGCCTCGAGCTGATGTACATCACGAGCACTGCGGGCGCTGCCCTGTCCTACGGCGTTCTCCAGCTGCTCGCGAAGAACCGACGCCTCCCGGCGCAGCTCCTCCAGCTCGGCAGCATCCTCGCTAGACAGTTGGGGGTCTTGTGCCTCGCTCATGTTGCGCTCCTCTCCCACACCGAGAGTTGGTGCGGCGGATACCTCAACGCTACCGGCCCATCCTCGATCATGTGCGTTCGGGGAATTTCGACACACTGGCAACACTGTTAATCTTTCTAATGAGTCGGGCCGAACGAGAGGACAGCCGTGACCTTAAAACTGCTAGCCACGGGCGTTGCCGCCGCTGCGATCGTCGGCGGCGCCGCCGCCGGTGTGACGTCGGTTGCATTTAGCTCGCCAGTGGCGCCGGCGGTGCAGCCGGTCGTCTTCGGCGCACCATTGCCGCAGGCGCCGGCCCCTGAGCTCCAAGGCCAGCTGGTCGACACCCTCAACGGCCTTCAGGGCGGTGGATCGTTCTCCGGCAACAAGGCCTCCTACATCCAGTTCGGACTGGGCCGGTTCGAGGGCATCGCCGCCGATCGGGCGTTCAACAACGCCTCGGCCAAGGGCCTGTTCCCGCTGAACTTCAACGTCAGTGACATCGACGAGGAAGGCCCGACCGCGACGGCCAACGTCACCGCGACGGCGCCCAACGGTCAGACCGCCACCCAGAGCATCCAGTTCATCCAGGGGCCCAGTCCCACCGGATGGCAGCTGACCAAGCAGTCAGCGCTGGCGCTGATGCAAGGTGCCGGCTAAGTCGCCACTGGATGCCCCATCCCCTGTTCGGAGTTCTGAGCACGCCGAGCCGAAATCGGCTCAGAGCCCGTTCGAGCAGTCGTCGACGGCGCTTGCTCCGCCGGAGCCCACTGCGACCGCCTTGCCGAGCCCCGACGCGCTGACCGATGTCCTGTATCGGATGGCCGATCCCTCGGTCAAGGGCATCGACAAGCTTCAGCTGGTGGAGTCCACCACGCCTGACGATGCCGCGGCCATCGACAAATTCGCGGCCGCCCTGCGCGACGGCGGCTTCACCCCGCTGACGTTGACCGCCAGCGAGATTCGGTGGTCGGATCGCCAGCCGGGCGACGCACTGGCGTCGATCAACATCACCACGCCGGACCCGGGCACCCAAGGCAATTTCACCTTCCCGATGCAGTTCCATCAGGACAAGGGAGCCTGGCAGCTGTCCCGGGAAACCGCGAACATGCTGCTGGCATTCGGCAATGCCAGAGGCGGCGGCGCCAGTCCCGCGAGCCCCACCAGCCCCGGTACTACTGCCAGCCCGGCAGGTCCCGCAAGTCCGACCCCGACCCCCTGAATGTGGATCGGCTGGCTGGAATGCGACGTCCTGCTCGGTGACGTCCACTCGTTGAAGGAGAAGCGGGCCGTGGTGCGCCCGATCGTCGCCGAACTCCGGCGGCGATTCATGGTCTCCGCCGCCGAGACCGGCTCCCCCGACCTGCACCGACGGGCCGGCATCGGCGTTTCCCTGGTGGCAGGCGATCGCGCACATGTCGTCGAGGTACTCGACGCCGCCGAACGCCTGGTGGCCGCGCGTCCCGAGATCGAGTTGCTGTCGGCACGGCGCGGACTACATCGCAGCGACGACTAGGCGATCAGGCCGGGGTCTGCCGTTTGCGGCGCAACGGGGTCGGCGTGACCGTGCCGGGCGCAAGCCGGCGAGCCGAGATCAGGAACGCCGTGTGGCCGCGCATGTTGTGCTGCGGACGGACCGCCAGGCCGACGACGTTCCAGCCGCGCTGCAGCGACTCCCAGGCCCGTGGTTCGGTCCAGCACTGCTGCTCGCGCAATGCCTCAACCGTCTTGGACAGCTGGGTCACCGTCGCCACGTAGACCATCAGAACGCCGCCGGGGATCAACAGCCGGGCGACGGTGTCGAGCACATCCCAGGGCGCCAGCATGTCCAGCACGACCCGATCGACGGAGGCCTCGGAAAGGTCGGAGTCGACGATGTCGCCGATGATCAACCGCCAGTTGTCCGGGTCCTGCCCGAAAAACGTCTCCACGTTGCGCTTGGCGTGCACGGCGTGGTCATCGCGCACCTCATACGAGATCACCTGGCCGCCGGGACCGACCGCCCGCAGCAGGGAGCACGTCAGCGCCCCGGAACCGGCGCCGGCCTCCAGGACCCGGGCGCCGGGGAAGATATCGCCCTCGTGGACGATCTGGGCGGCATCCTTGGGGTAGATGACCTGGGCGCCACGCGGCATCGAGAGTACGTAGTCGATGAGCAGCGGCCGCAGCACCAGGAACGCGTCGCCGTTGGTCGACTTGACCACACTGCCCTCCGGCAGGCCGATCACCGCATCGTGCTCGATGGCCCCGCGGTGGGTGTGGAACTCGCCGCCCGGGTTCAACAGCATCGTGTAATGCCGGCCCTTGGGGTCGGTGAGCTGCACACGGTCCCCGATGACGAAGGGACCGGTCCTTCGCGGGAGAGCGGGGTCGTCGGTCACAGCCGTTCAGCCTGCCATAGCGGACTCGCCGTGCGATGTGCCGTCGGGTTGTCGGCCTACCGTCCTAGGCTTCGGCTTATGTCACCCGGGGCGAGCGAAGCGACGGGAAAGGCGGATGCCGTGACCGCGGAACGCCCGCGGCCCGCGCTGTCACCGTCACGGGCCGCCGATTTCAAGCAGTGTCCGCTGCTGTATCGCTTCCGCGCTGTCGACAGGCTGCCGGAGCCGCCGTCGACCGCACAGCTGCGTGGTTCGGTGGTGCACGCGGCCCTCGAGCAGCTCTACGGCATGCCGGCCGCGGACCGCGGGCCGCAGACGGCGTTGTCGCTGGTCGATCCCGCCTGGGACCGGATACTGGCCGAGCACCCCGATCTCGCCGACGGCTTCACCGACGAGCAGCGCAGCGCGCTGCTAACCGAGGCACGGGCCTTGCTGACCGGCTACTACCGGCTCGAAGACCCGACCCGGTTCGACCCGCAGAGCTGCGAGCAGCGCATCGAGGTCGAACTCGCCGACGGCACGCTGCTACGCGGCTATGTCGACCGGATCGACGTCGCCGGCACGGGTGAGCTGCGGGTCGTCGACTATAAGACCGGCAAGGCGCCGCCTGCCGCCCGGGCGCTGGCGGAGTTCAAGGCGCTGTTCCAGATGAAGTTCTACGCGGTCGCCCTGTTGCGCTCGCGCGATGTGCTGGCGGCCCGATTGCGCTTGATCTATTTAGCCGATGGCCAGCTGTTGGACTACACCCCCGAGCTCGACGAGCTGCTGCGCTTCGAGAAGACCTTGATGGCGATCTGGCGGGCGATCCAATCCGCCGGCGCCACAGGAGATTTCCGGCCCAACCCGTCGAGGTTGTGCAACTGGTGCAGCCATCAGGCGCTGTGCCCGGCCTACGGCGGCACACCGCCGCCATATCCGGGCTGGCCGGAACAGCTGGGCGAGCCGGCCGCGTGAGCTTCTACTACCACCGGCTGGGCACCGACGGCGATGCCCAGCTCTTCGCGTCCACTGATCACACCCGCAGCAACTGGACGCCCGAAATCCAGCACGGCTCACCGCCGTTGGCGTTGTTGACCAAGGCCATCGAAGAGATCTTGAGCGACGGCATGCGGATCGGACGCCTGACTTTGGACATTCTGGGCGCCATCCCGGTCACCGAGGTGCGGGTGCGGGCCCGGGTCGACCGGCCGGGCAGCCGCATCGCGATGCTGTCGGCCGAGATGTCCGCCGAACGCCCGGACGGACCGCCGCGGGCCGTGGCCAGAGTCAGCGCATGGGCGCTGGCCACCTCGGACACCGCCGACGCGGCCACCAACCGTTACCCGCCGCTGGTCGAGGGGCCCACCGCACCGCTGGAACTGCACTGGAAGGACGCCGGGGGCTACATCGATTCGGTGCAGTGGCGACCCCAATACAACAAGTCCGCAGGGGCCACGGTGTATTGGATGAGGGCCGGCGCGAACCTGGTCGATGATGAGCCGACGACCGCGCTGCAACGCCTGGCGATGGTGGTCGATTCCGCCAATGGCATTGGCGCAGCAATCGATCCGCAGAAGTTCATCTACATGAACACCGACACCGCCGTGCACGTGCACCGGCAGCCCGCGGGCAATGATTTCGCGGTCCGCGCACGCGGGTCGATCGGGCCGGATGGCATCGGAGTGACCACCGCCGAACTCTTCGACCGCGACGGGTTCATCGGCACCTCGGCACAGACCCTCCTGGTGCAACGGCGCTAATATTTACTTGCATCTATATACGCCAAGTGTAATACTGGCCGAGTGGACGTCTTTGAGGCGATCGCCGAGCCGAGTCGCCGGGTGCTGCTGGACACATTGGCAACCGGCGACCGCACCGCCGGTGAACTCGTTGCGGCACTGCCGGATTTGACCCAACCCTCGGTGTCGCGGCACCTGCGCATCCTGCGTGAGGTCGGGCTTGTCGAGGTACGACCCGACGCCCAGCGCCGGATCTATGCGCTGCGCGCGGACGGGTTGGTCGCGATCGACGGCTGGATCGAGCGCTATCGCCAGTTCTGGACCAACCACCTCGATGCCCTCGAGCGACACCTGAACGACACCGCCCAGGAGGACTCATGACGACCCGCGAGGGCTGGATCAGTATCGAAAACGACCGTGCGGTACTGACTTTCGAACGCCGATTGCCACACCCGATCGAGCGGGTGTGGGCCGCCATCACCGATCCGGCCGAACGCGGCCACTGGATGGGCGACACCACGATCGATGGCCGCGAAGGCGGGGCGATCGAGATGGTGCCCGCCGCGCCGCCGATATCCGCCGACCAGAAACGGATGAGCGGGCGCATCCTGGTCTGGGACCCGCCGCATGTCTTCGAGCACGAGTGGAACCAGCGGATCGTCGAACCCGGTGTCGTGCGTTACGAACTGCAGCCCGACGGCTCCGATCCCCCAGGCACCCTGCTGCGGTTCAGCCACCGCGGCCTCGGGGTGCGCAATGCCAACGGTTTTCGACCAGGAACTCATGCCTACCTGGACCGCCTGGAGGCCCACCTGGCCGGGAACGGGATACCCGACTGGCAGCAGCGCTACCGCGAGGTGGCCGAGAGCGCGTACGGAGGACAGACATGGTGACACCGCGGGTTGTGGTCGCCTACCACTCCGGCTTCGGCCATACCTCGACCCTGGCGCAAGCCGTCGGGCGCGGCGCCGAATCGACTGGGGCGACAGTGCATCTGATCGCCGTCGACACCGTCGGCGACGAGGACTGGGCCGTGCTCGATTCCGCCGACGCCATCATCTTCGGCTGCCCGACGTACATGGGCAACGTGTCGGCGGGCTTCCAGACCTTCGCCGAGCGCACCGGCCGGCGCTGCATGGAGGGCACCTGGCGAGACAAGGTCGGCGCCGGTTTCACCAACTCCGGCTCCAAGGCCGGCGACAAGCTGCAGACCCTCAGTGCGCTGGCGGTGTTCGCCGCCCAACACCACATGCACTGGGTCAACCTCGGCCTCACAGCCGGGTGGAATACCAGCGGTGCAAGCGAATTCGAGCTCAACCGCCTCGGCTTCTGGCTGGGCGCCGGGGCCTCGACCGATGTCGACGCCGACCCCGAAGCCGTGCACGACGCCGACCTCCGTACCTGCGAACATCTCGGCGAGCGCGTCGCCACGGTGACCGGACAGCTCCTGGCCGGACTGGCAGCGGCGAGGACCGCTTAGGTAAGCGGCGTCATCTCCTGCAACATCGTCGGCACCAGTTCGCTGACCGTCGGGTGGATGTGCATGGTCCGCGAGATCGCGGTGTACGGCTTCTTGGCCGACATGATGTCGAGGATCGAATGGATGACCTCGTCACCACCGACGCCGAGGATGGCCGCGCCGAGAATCTCCTCGGTGTCGGCGTCGACGACGATCTGCATAAAGCCTTGTGTCTCACCCTTTTCCACCGCTCGGCCGACCCTGGTCATCGGCCGCTTACCGACCAGCGCCCGCCGCCCCGAGGCACGGACCTGACCGACCGTCATTCCGGCCCGACCCAGCGGAGGATCGATGTAAAGGGCATAGGTGGGCACCCGGTCACTGACCCGTCGCGGGTCGTTGTCGAACAGGTTGGCCGCCACGATCTCGTAGTCGTTCCACGAGGTGTGGGTGAAGGCGCCCTTGCCGTTGCAGTCCCCCATCGCCCAGATGTGCTCGACACTGGTGCGCAACTGATCGTCGACGACGACGTAGCCACGGCCGTCGACCTCGACACCGGCCAGTTCCAAGCCGAGGTCGTCGGTGTTGGGTCGGCGACCGACCGCCACCAGCAGGTGTGAGCCCGCGATAGGCACTGCGCCTTCGGTGGCGATGACCTCGAAGCCCTTGTCCCGCTTGGCGAATCGCAGTCCATCGGCCCCCGTGACGACGGTGATGCCTTCGGCCGTCAGGATGTCCTCGATCGCGGCCGAGACGTCCTCGTCTTCGCGGGGCGTCAGGCGCGGGCCCCGCTCGAGCACGGTGACCCGAGCACCGAACCGGCGATACATCTGGGCGAATTCCAGCCCGATGTAGCTGCCGCCGATGACGACCAAATGCTCAGGCAGCTCGTCGAGTTCGAGGATGCCGACATTGGTCAGGTAGTCGATATCGGACAGGCCCGGCAGGTCAGGAACCACCGCCCGGCCGCCGACATTGAGGAAGATCCGATCGGCCTGCAGCACCTCGTCGCCGACGCGAATGGTGTGCGGATCCTCGAAGCGGGCGTGGCCGCGGATCAGGACGGCTCCGGGCATCCCTTCGATCCACGACTCGACGCCGCTGCGGTCGCCGAGCACGATCCCGTCCTTGCGCGCCTTGACCTTTGCCATGTCGACGGACACATCGCCGGTGGACACGCCGTAGTCGGCGCCGCGGCGCGCGGTGTGCGCGGTGTGCGCGCTGGCCACCAGGGTCTTGGTGGGGATACAGCCGGAGTTGACGCATGTTCCGCCGACGAGTTTACGTTCGATCACCGCGACGGTCTGGCCTGCGGCGGTCAGCCTGCCCGCCAGCGGCGGGCCTGCCTGCCCAGCGCCGATGACGATCGCGTCGTAGTGGGCTGTCATATAAGGCTGGTCAGATAAACGACCAGGAAACCGCCGCCCACCGCGATGACGTCCTCGGCCAGGGCCACCGGCAGGTCACGACCGCCGTTGGCCGCCGTCAGCCGCGAGCGTGCCTCGTAACCGCCCATCGTGCCCAGCACGGCACCGATGATCCCGGCTCCGATCGAGCTGAAGGTGTGAAAGAAGGCGCTGCCGATGACCGCTCCGGCGAACGCCCCGGTCAGGAGGCGGGCCGAGAACTGTGGCGTGCTCTTGCGGCTGGGCGTCTTCGGCAGCTGGTCGGTGACAAGCTCCACGAACAACAGCACGGTCAGCACCGTCACGGTGATCGGGTGGGCCACCCACTCCGACCATTTGTTGCTGACGTCGATCCAACCGAGAAACGCTCCCCAGGCCACCACGGCGGGGGCGGTCAGGGCGCGTAGACCGGCGATCACACCGATCAACAGGGCCAACAACAAAACGAGAACGTGCGTCATGGCGGTCCTCCGGGCCGGCGGCAACTAGAGGGACGCTAACACGCAGTCGCGCCGCGGGCCGGGCCAACTTCAGAAGCGGCAGAACCTGATGTCGGAAGCCAGAATCGCCTTGGCGCCGATTGCCGCGAGCTCATCCATGATCGCGTTGACCGCGCGCCGGGGCACCAGTGCGCGCACCGCCACCCAGTCCGGATCGGCCAGCGGCGCAATGGTCGGCGACTCCAGGCCGGGGGTGATCTCGGTGGCGCGATCGAGTACCGAACGCGGGCAGTCGTAGTCGAGCATCAGATATTGCTGGCCAAACACCACACCCTGTACGCGCGCCGCCAATTGGTCGCGCGCGGCGCGGTTGGGATCGTCGCCGTTGCCGGCCCGTTCGATCAGCACCGCTTCCGAATCACACAGCGACTCACCGAAAGCCACCAGGTCGTGCAGCCTCAGCGTCCGCCCTGACCCCACCACGTCGGCGATCGCGTCGGCCACGCCCAGCTGTATCGAGATCTCGACGGCACCGTCCAGCCGGATGACCGTCGCCTCGATTCCCCTGGCGGCCAAGTCTTTCCGGACCAGATTCGGGTAGGCGGTGGCGATTCGCTTGCCCGCCAGATCCGCGATGGTCCAATCCCGGCCTGCCGGTGCCGCGTAGCGGAACGTGGACGATCCGAACCCAAGGGCCAGCCGTTCGTCCACCGGAGCGTCGGCTTCGGCGGCCAGGTCCCGGCCGGTGATGCCGAAGTCGAGCTGACCGGAGCCGACGTAGATCGCGATGTCCTTGGGCCGCAGGAAGAAGAACTCGACACCGTTGGCCGGGTCGATGACGGTGAGATCCTTGGGGTCGGTGCGCCGCCGGTAGCCGGCCTCCGAGAGGATCTCGGCGGCCGATTCGGACAGCGCCCCCTTGTTGGGGACGGCAACGCGCAACATGGCAGTCACCTAAAGCTTCCGGTAGATGTCGTCGAGAGTCAGGCCGCGAGCGACCATCAGCACTTGGGTCCAATACAGCAGCTGGCTGATCTCCTCGGCCAGGGCCTCGTCGGGTTCGTGCTCGGCGGCCAGCCACACTTCACCGGCCTCTTCGATGATCTTCTTGCCGAGGGTGTGCACGCCGGCATCCAGTGCGGCGACAGTGGCGCTGCCCGCGGGGCGGGTGCGGGCACGCTCCCCCAGTTCAGCGAACAACTCCTCGAAGGTCTTCACGGCCTGCGATTGTTCCATGCGGGCCGACACGCCGTCACGGCGGTTTCCGGTCGGGGACTACTCTGGCGTCTCGTGCGAGGATGCCGGGCAACGATGGTCGTGGGTGTCGCCGCCCTCGCGCTCACCGCCTGCTCGAACCCGATCGTCACCACCAGCGATACCACCCAGCAAACTGCTCCACCCGGACCTGGGACGACTTCGACACGGCCCAGCAACGACAAACTGGTCAATGCGTTCGACTACTACACCAGGACCGACGACATCCGTTCCGGCTACTACTTCACCAGCCCGAGCGGCAGCTGGCGGTGCGTGATCGTGCCGCGTACCTGGGCCGGCTGCCAGTCGAGCACCGGCACCGGGCGCATCGGCGTGACGGGCGCGCCGCAGACCATCACCGACGAAACCGGGCAGAACGTCGCCCCCAACTCGATCGTGGTCCACACGCAGGGTGATCCGCAATTCGCCGCGGTGCCGGTCGATCAGGTGAAACAGCCGTCGGGAACGCCGAAGACGTTGCCGTTCAACAAGATTCTCGCGGCCGCCGGATTCCGCTGCAACACTCAGCAGGAGATCGGCATCTCGTGCGTGAGCGAGCAGACCGGCAAGGGCTTCACGTTCTCGAACACCAGGGTGAGCTGGCAGTACACCGACGTTCCGTAATCAGGCCTTGGACTTGTCCTCGTGCAACAGCTCGGTGTGCATGTCCTCGAGCGAGACGCCCTTGGTCTCCATGACCCACTTCCACACGAACAGTCCCGACAGGATGGCGCACACCGCGTAGAAGCCGTATGCCAGGCCGAGGCTGTGGCTCAGGGTCGGGAAGGAGACGGTGATCAGCCAGTTGGCCGTCCATTGTCCGGCCGCGGCCAGGCCGAGCGCGGCCGCGCGGATGCGGTTGGGGAACATCTCACCGAGCAGCACCCACACCACCGGGCCCCAGGACATGCCGAACGCCACGACGAACAGGTTGGCGGCGATCAACGCGATCGGCCCGGTCACATCACCCAATTGCGGTGCGCCGTTCACCTGGGTGGCGGTGCCGAAAATGATTGCCATGGTGGCCAGGGTGACCGCCATGCCGGTCGAACCGATCAGCAGAAGCGGCTTGCGCCCGATCTTGTCGATCAACGCAATGGCGATCAGCGTGGTCAGGATGTTCACGACGGACGTGATCACCGTGATGATGAATGACGCGCTTTCGCCGAAACCGACTGCCTCCCACAGCACATTCGAGTAGTAGAAGATCACGTTGATACCCACGAACTGCTGGAAGATCGACAGCCCTAGGCCGACCCAGACGATGCCGTACAGCCCGCCGGTCGGCTTTTTCAGATCCCGCCACGAGGGTTTGTCCTCGCGCTCCAGCGTCTGCTGGATCCGGCTGATGGTGATCTCGAGGTTCTTCTCACCCAGCAGCATCGACAGCACCTTGCGGGCTTCGGGAATCTTGTGTGTGGCAACCAGATACCGCGGCGACTCGGGAATGGTGAAGGCCAGAACGCCGTAGAGGATCGCGGGCAGGGCCATCATCAGGAACATCCACCGCCAGGCCTCCATGCCCAGCCACAATTCCTTGGTGGCACCGCCGGCGAGCTGCGCCAGCCCGTAGTCGATGGCCAGCGACAGGAAGATGCCGGACACGATGGCCAGCTGCTGCAGCGAGCCCAGCCGGCCGCGAATCCGGGGCGGGGATGTCTCAGCGATGTAGGCGGGCGCGATCACCGATGCCACGCCGACACCGAGACCGCCGACGATGCGGAACAGCACGATCATCCACACGCTGGTGGCCAGGCCAGTGCCGATGGCACTGACGAGGAACAGCACTGCCGCGATCTTCATGACGGCGATACGGCCCAGCCGGTCGGCTATCCGGCCGGCTGTCATCGCGCCGACAGCAGCACCCAGCAACGCCGACGCGACAGCGAAACCGAGTGAGGCGTCGTTGATGCCGAAGTGGCTCCGGATGGAGGCGACGGCCCCGTTGATGACCGCGCTGTCATAGCCGAAGAGCAGACCGCCGAGCGCGGCTACCGAGGCGATTCGGATGGCCGTACCGCCCGAGGAGAAGTCTTCATCGGTGATCGCGGATGGTGTTTGGTCGATGGGGCCCTGGCCGGCCATGACGCGTCCTTTCACACAGCACTGTGAAACCTGGTAGCAACCACGATTGCACAGTCAGGGCCGCGGCACGGCGATATCGGGCAGCGGTTTACGCCGAGCGCTCACCGAGTCCGAGCTGCAGGTCCGCGTAGATCTGTCGCAACGCGGGGATGCTCACTTCCGACAGCGACGACACGTGGTGACGGCGGCGGGTGACAGGCACCGTGACCTCGTTGGGCACCACCAACACCGGGCATCCGGCCTCCTCGGCCGCCGCGGCCCCGGTGACCGAGTCCTCGACGGCCAGACAATCAGCCGCGCTGACGCCGAGCAATTCGGCGGCGCGCAGGTAGACGTCGGGTGCGGGCTTTCCCTCGGGTACCTCGTCGGCGCAGACGGTGACCGAGAAATATTCTCTGCCAATGCTATTCAGCGCATTCTCGGTCAGTTTCCGGCGGGTGTTCGTCACCAGCGCCATCGGGATGTCGGCGGCCAACAGCGCGTCGAGCAGTTCGCGAGCGCCGGCACACCACGGCAGCCCCGTCCCGAACAATTCACCGACGTAGTCGTGCATCCAGTCGGCGGTCTCAGCCATCCGTTCCGGGTCGGGCGGCAGGCCCAGATCGTCGAACACGATGCGGATCACGCCGTCGGCCGAACCACCCACCGTGGCATCGCGGACCTCGGGCGACAGCACCCGGCCGTACTGGGCATACAGCTCGTTGATCGCCACATCCCAGAGCTTTTCGGAGTCGACGAGGGTGCCGTCCATGTCCCACAAGACCGCTCGCACGCCCACGATTGTGCCACGCAACATGGGTTGACCTCGAATCAGAGCCAGTTTGCTGGACTAGGGTGGCGACCACATCACATAAGGGGGCACAACGTGGTCAGTGCAACACCAACGCAGCTCGGCATGGTCGGCCTGGGAAGGATGGGGGCGAACCTGGTTCGACGGCTGATGCGGGACGGACACCGTTGCGTCGTCTACGACGTGAACGCCGCCGCCGTCAGCGAATTGGAAGCCGAGGGTGCCACCGGCGCCGCCACCCTCGAGGAGTTCGTCGGCAAGCTCGACACCCCCCGTGCCATCTGGCTGATGTTGCCCGCCGCGATCGTCGACTCGACGCTCGATGCGCTCGTCCCGCTGCTGGCGCCCGGAGACACCGTGATCGATGGCGGCAACTCGTACTACCGCGACGACATCACCCGGGCGCAGAAGCTCGCCGAGGTCGGTCTGCACTACGTCGATTGCGGCACCAGTGGCGGCGTCTGGGGCCTGGACCGCGGCTACTGTCTGATGATCGGCGGGGAGACCGATGTGGTGACCCGCCTCGACCCGATCTTCAAGACCATCGCACCGGGCATCGGTACCGCCGAACCCACCCCGAGCCGGCCGGCGGATGCCGTCGGCACCGCGCCCGAGGGTTACCTGCACTGCGGCCCCAACGGTGCCGGCCACTTCGTGAAGATGGTCCACAACGGTGTCGAGTACGGGATGATGGCGGCCATCGCCGAAGGGCTGAGCATCATCAAGCATGCCGATGCGGGCAAGGTGGACCGAGTGGTCGACGCCGAGACCACCCCGCTGCGCGATCCGTGGGCCTACCAATACGACATCAACGTCGGCGAGGTCGCCGAGGTCTGGCGTCGCGGATCGGTGGTGGGATCGTGGCTGGTGGACCTCATCGCGGACGCGTTCGCCGCGTCGCCCAATCTCGACCAGTTCTCCGGGCGGGTGTCCGATTCCGGCGAAGGACGGTGGACGGTGCTCGCCGCCGTGGATGAAGGTGTTCCTGCTCCGGTAATCACCACATCGCTCTACGAGCGCTTCCAGTCCCGGCAGCTCGGCGAGTTCACCGACCAGATATGTTCGGCGATGCGCAGCGAATTCGGCGGACACGCGGAGAAGAAGTGATGCCGGTGCAGCCTCAAAATCCCGCGCCCGCTGATGTTCTGGTGGTCTTCGGCATCACCGGAGACCTGGCCAAGAAGATGACCTTCCGGTCGCTGTACCGCCTCGAGCGGCGCAAACTGCTCGACTGCCCGATCGTCGGTGTGGCACTCGACGAGTGGTCCGTCGACACATTGCGGGAGCACGCCAGGGCTGCCATCGAGGCCACCGGCGAACCGGTGGACGACGACGTCTTCGCCCGGTTCGCGGCCCGGCTGTCGATGGTGTCCGGTGATTTCGCCGACCCGGCGACCTACGACAAGGTGGCCGCGGCGATCAGCGGACGGGTGAATCCGGTTTTCTATCTGGAGATTCCGCCGTTCCTGTTCGGGCGCGTGGTGGACGGCCTCGCCACGGCCGGCCTGACCGAAAACGCCAGGGTCGTGGTGGAAAAGCCGTTCGGGCATGATCTTTCGTCGGCCAAGGAACTCAACGATCAGCTGAGCGCCCACCTGCAGGAGTGGCAGATCTACCGCATCGACCACTTCCTCGGCAAAGAACCGGCGATGGACATCCGCTACATCCGGTTCTCCAACTCGATCATCGAGCCGCTGTGGAATCGCGATCGGATCGAGGCCGTGCAGATCACGATGGCCGAGAATTTCGGCGTCGAGGATCGCGGTCACTTCTACGACCCGGTCGGGGCGTTGCGCGATGTCGTGCAAAATCACCTGCTGCAGCTGATCGGACTGATCGCCAGCGAACCGTCCAGCGGCGGACCAGATGGGTTCCGGGACAAGCGGGTCGACCTGTTCAAGTGCATCCGGCCCGCCGACCCCAGCCACTACGTGCGCGGCCAGTACGCCGGTTACCTGGACGTCGACGGTGTGGCACCCGGTTCCCAAACCGAGACCTTCGCAGCGCTGAAGCTGTACATCGACAACTGGCGCTGGTGCGGTGTGCCCTTCTTCATCCGAGCAGGCAAATCTCTTCCGGTGCGGGCCACCGAGATTCGGGTGATCTTCAAGCGGCCGCCGCCGCTGCCGTTTCTCGAGCCGGTCAAAGAGCAAAACCAGCTGATCTTCCGGATCGACCCCGCGGCCGGCGTCGATCTGGTGTTGCAGGCCAAGGAAAGCGGTGCCGACGCTCCCCGGGCCGTCAACCTGTCGCTGGTGTTCAGCGACGAGATGGCCGACGCACCCGAACCCTATGAGCGTCTTCTCGGGGATGCCATGCGTGGCGACTCCAGCCAGTTCATCAGGGAGGACGGCGTCGAGGAGACCTGGCGGGTCGTCGAGCCGCTCCTGGAATCTCCGCCGCCGGTCGAGATCTACCAGCCGGGCTCGTGGGGACCCGCGGGCGCCGACAAACTGGTCGCCGGCTACCCGGCCTGGCATCAGCCCTGGCTGCCCGCGACGAAGTGAGCACAGCCGAGCAGAAACGCCTCGACGAGGCCAACACCGGAACGTCGCCGTGGCGCCGCTGGGGAACCTATCTGAGCGAGCGCGCCTGGGGCACCGTCCGGGAGGACTACAGCGCCGATGGCGATGCCTGGGCGTACTTCCCGTTCGACCACGCCCACAGCCGGGCGTACCGGTGGAGTGAGGACGGCCTGGCGGGCTGGTGTGACGACGAGCAGACCATCTGTCTTGGCATCGCGCTGTGGAACGGGCGTGACCCCGTCCTCAAGGAGCGGCCCTACGGGGTGGCCAACGAGGAGGGCAACCACGGCGAGGACGTCAAGGACTACTGGTTCTACACCGACAACCTGCCCACCCATGCCTACGCGTCGATGGTCTACAAGTACCCGCAGGCCGCCTTTCCTTATGCGGATCTGCTGCACACCAATCAGCAACGCGGGCCTGACGATGACGAGTACGAGTTGTTCGACGCGTTGCGCCAACAATGGCTGGAACAACGCTATTTCGACGTCGATATCGCGTACGCCAAGGACGGCCCCGAGGACGTCCACTGCCGGATCACGGTGACCAACCGAGGGCCCGACACCGCACCGATCCATGTGCTTCCCCAGCTCTGGTATCGCAACACCTGGTCATGGGACCCCGACCAACAGCGACCGCGGATCACCGCCTGTGGTGACGGTGCCGCACACACCTGGCACCCGAAGCTCGGGCCGCGGTGGTTCACGGTCACCACGTCGGGCGGGGACGCTCCGCGATTGTTGTTCTGCGAGAACGAGACCAACAATCGCCTGCTGTTCTCCTCGGCCAACGCATCGGCCACCACCACGGACGGCATCAACGATTACGTCGTCAACGGGATCTCCGATGCCGTCGACACGGCCGAGGGCAGCAAGGTTGCCGCCCAGGTTTCGACGACCCTGCAGCCCGGCGAAACCTTTACCGTCACCGTGCATTTCGCTACAACAGACAAGACTGAGCCCGGTCGCGCCGATGTCGTGCTGGCGGAACGCAAACGCGAAGCCGACGAGTTCTACCGCGCTGTCGCGGCGCCAGAGCTGAGCGACGACGAACGGCTCGTCCAGCGTCAGGCATTCGCCGGACTGCTGTGGTGTAAGCAGTTCTACAACTACGCAGTGCGGCGCTGGCTCAAAGGCGATCCGGAACAGCCGCGACCGCCACGCGAACGCTGGGCGGGCCGCAACAACGGCTGGCAACACTTCGCTGTCAGCGACGTCATGCTGATGCCCGACGCGTGGGAGTACCCCTGGTTCGCCGCCTGGGACCTGGCGTTCCACTGCCTCGCGGTTGCGCTCATCGATCCCGAGTTCGCCAAGGCGCAGGTGCTGGTGCTGCACGATTCCACCGCCCAACACCCGCACGGCCAAATCCCGGCGTACGAATGGAAATTCGGCGATACCAACCCACCCGTCCACGCCTGGGCGGCCTGGCAGATCTATCAACTCGACCAACTTCGCACCGGCGTCGGCGACTGGGATTTCCTGGCAACCGCCTACCGATCGGCAACCCTCAACGCCATGTGGTGGCTCAATCAGAAAGACGACACCAACCGCGGCGTGTTCGGGGGCGGATTCCTCGGTATGGACAACATCGGCGTGTTCGACCGCGACGAGCCGCTACCCACCGGCGGTGAACTCGCGCAGGTCGACGGCACCGCGTGGATGGCCGCACTGATCTTCCATCTGCTGGAGATGGCGATCGAACTCTCCCAACAGGATCCGAGCTACAAAGACATGTTCAGCCGTTGGGTGTGGGATGCCTGGCTGGTCGCCAACGCTCTGGAGAAGGGCACCTATCGGGTCAGTTTCTGGAACGACGATACGAACTTCTATCACGACGTCATCGAGATGCCCGACGGCACAAGCAGATCGCTGGAAGTGTTCTCCATTCAGGCGATCGTTCCGCTGTTCGCGGCGATCGCCATTCCCGCCAGCGAGACCGAGGTGACGACGACTATCGAGGGCTGCCTGGAAGCGTTGGCACAGACCTACGAGCACACCGCCGACGACGTCCGGCTGGTGATGGCCGGCGGTGACGGTTCACATCTCATGATCGGCGTCGTGCACCAGGACCGGCTCACCGCGATCCTGCGGCGACTCCTGGACCCCGAACAGTTCCTCTCCCCCAACGGAATCCGCTCTCTGTCGCGATACCATCGCGACCACCCGTACACCTACCACGCCGACGGCGCGGACTACGTCGTCGACTATCAGCCTGCCGAATCACGCAGCCGGATGTTCGGCGGAAACTCCAACTGGCGTGGGCCGGTCTGGTTGCCGACCAATTTCCTTCTGGTGCAAGCACTCAACTCCTACGCCCGGTTCCTCGGCGACACCTATCACGTTCCCGACCCGGCAGGGTCGACCGATCTGGTGTCGCTGCAGGTAGTGGCCGATCGATTGGCCCGGCAGCTCACCGGCCTGCTGGTCCGCGACGAGACCGGCCGGCGAGCGGTGTTCGGCGACAACGAGTATTTCCAAACCGACCCGCACTGGCGTGACCTGGTCCCGTTCCACGAGTACTTCGACGGCGACACCGGAAGGGGTCTGGGCGCCAGTCACCAGACCGGCTGGACGGCGACCGTCGCCCTGCTCTTGCAGTTCCGCGGAAAGCTGTACTTCCGGGCCGCGCGCTAGTCCTCGGGGTTGTAGCCGAGATTGGGGGCGAGCCAGCGCTCGGCCTCCTGCAAAGTCCAGCCCTTGCGCCTCGCGTAGTCGGCGACCTGGTCCTGCGCCATCCGGCCCACCACGAAGTACTGCGACTGCGGGTGCGAGAAATACCAGCCACTGACGGCGGCACCGGGCCACATCGCCATCGACTCGGTCAGCTCGATGCCCGTCCGCGCACTCACGTTCATCAGCTCCCAGAGCGTCGCCTTCTCGGTGTGCTCCGGGCAGGCCGGGTAGCCCGGGGCAGGCCGGATGCCCACGTACTTCTCGTCGATGAGCGCATTGTTGTCCAACTGCTCGTCGGGCTGATATCCCCAGAACTCCTTGCGAACTCGCTGATGCATCCGCTCGGCGAACGCCTCGGCCAGTCGGTCGGCGAGCGACTCCAGCAGGATTGCGCTGTAGTCGTCGTTGGCCGCCTTGAACTCCGTGATCAAGGCTGCGCTGCCGAGCCCCGCCGTGACGGCGAACGCGCCGACGTAATCGGCCAAACCGGTGGACTTCGGCGCGATGTAGTCGCCGAGACTCCGGTTCGGAATGCCGTCGCGGTGCTCGCCCTGCTGACGCAGATTGCGCAACGTCGTCAGCACCTCGGTACGAGTCTCGTCGGTGTAGACCTCGATATCGTCGCCGACCACGTTCGCCGGGAAGAAGCCGATCACCCCGTTGGCGGTCAGCCACTTCTCCTTGATCAGGGTGTCGAGCATCTCCTGCGCGTCGTCGTACAGCTTGCGGGCGGTCTCGCCCGAGACCGGGTTGTTGAGGATGTCGGGGAAGCGACCCTTCATCTCCCAGGCGTTGAAGAACGGCTGCCAGTCGATGTACTCGCGCAGTTCGGCGAGGTCATAGTCGAGAAATTCTCGAACTCCGAGACCTTGCGCGGGTACGGGCGGCGTATAGCCGTCCCACTCGACCGGCGTCCGGTTCGCGCGGGCCTTCTCCAGCGTCAGCATCGGTCGCTCGTTCTTCTGGGCGTGCCGTTCGCGAAGCGAGGCGTAATCCTTCTCGGTGGCCTCCAGCAGGGCGGGACGCTGCCTGTCGTCGAGCAGCGCAGCAGCGACCGGCACCGAGCGGGAAGCGTCCTTGACCCAGACCACGGGGCCAGTACGACGCGGCGACACCTTGACCGCCGTGTGGGCGCGCGAGGTGGTCGCGCCGCCGATCAGCAGTGGGATCTCCAGCCCCTGGCGCTCCATTTCGACGGCGAAGTTGACCATCTCGTCCAGCGACGGGGTGATCAGGCCGGACAGCCCGATGATGTCGGCGTTGTGCTCCTTGGCCGCGTCCAGGATCTTCTGGGCGGGCACCATCACACCGAGGTCGATCACGGTGTAGTTGTTGCACTGCAGGACGACCCCGACGATGTTCTTGCCGATGTCGTGGACGTCGCCCTTCACGGTCGCCATGATGATCGTGCCGTTGGTTGTCGCCGCGTCGCCGGGCTGTTTCTCCGCCTCGATGTACGGCAGCAGGTAGGCAACGGCTTTCTTCATCACCCGCGCCGACTTCACGACCTGGGGCAGGAACATCTTGCCCGAGCCGAAGAGGTCACCGACGACGTTCATACCGTCCATCAGCGGGCCCTCGATCACCTCGATCGGGCGCCCGCCCGCGGCGGCGATCTCGGCACGCAATTCCTCGGTATCGGCGTCGACGTTGGCGTCGATGCCCTTGACGAGGGCGTGCGTGATCCGCTCGCGGACCGGCAGGCTGCGCCACTCGGCGGCTACCGGATCGTCGGCCTTCTCGGAACTGTTGTAGCGCTCGGCGATCTCCAGGAGCCGTTCGGCCGCGTCTTCGCGACGGTTCAGGACGACGTCCTCGATGCGGTCCCGCAGCTCCGGGTCGATCGAGTCGTAGGGCACCAACGCACCGGCGTTGACGATGCCCATGTCCAGGCCGGCCTTGATGGCGTGGAACAGGAACACAGCGTGAATCGCTTCGCGCACAGGGTTATTGCCGCGGAACGAGAACGACACGTTCGAGATACCGCCGGAGATGTGCACCCCGGGAAGGTTCTCCTTGATCCAGGCGCAGGCCTCGATGAAGTCGATCCCGTACGTCGCGTGCTCCTCGATACCGGTGGCCAGCGCGAAGCAGTTCGGATCGAAGATGATGTCCTCAGCCGGGAAGCCGACCTCTTCGGTCAGGATCCGGTAGGCCCGCCCGCAGATCTCCTTGCGGCGCTCCAGGTTGTCTGCCTGCCCCTGCTCGTCGAAGGCCATCACGACGACGGCGGCGCCGTACTTGCGGCACAGCCGTGCCTCGCGGATGAACTTCTCCTCGCCCTCCTTCATGGAGATCGAGTTGACGATCGGCTTGCCCTGCACGTTCTTCAGGCCCGCCTCAATGACCTCCCACTTGGAGGAGTCGATCATCACCGGGACGCGGCTGATGTCCGGTTCGGCCGCGATCAGCTTGGTGAACCGGTCCATCGCGGCGACGCCGTCGATCATGCCTTCGTCCATGTTGATGTCGATGACCTGCGCACCGACCTCGACCTGCTGCAGGGCCACCGATAGCGCGGTGTCGTAGTCCTCGGCCTTGATCAGGTTGCGAAATCGGGCGGAACCGGTGATGTTGGTGCGCTCACCGATGTTCACGAACAGCGAGCCGTCGGTGATGTTGAGCGGCTCCAGGCCCGAGAGCCGGGTGGCCACCTCGATCTCCGGCAGCGCGCGCGGCGGTTTGCCCTCGACGACCTTGGCGATCTCGGCGATGTGCGGCGGCGCGGTTCCGCAGCACCCACCGACCAGGTTCACCAGGCCGGCCTCGGCGAATTCGGCGATGTAGCCGGCCTGAGCCTCCGGCGACTCGTCGTACTCGCCGAAGGCGTTGGGCAGACCGGCGTTCGGGTAGCAGGAGACGAAGGTGTCGGCGATCCGCGACACCTCGGCGATGTAGGGCCTCATCTCCGGCGCGCCGAGGGCGCAGTTGAGTCCGACCGCGAGCGGCTTGGCGTGCCTGATCGCGTTCCAGAACGCTTCGGTGACCTGCCCGGACAGCGTCCGCCCCGACGCGTCGGTGATGGTGCCCGAGATGATCAGCGGCCAGCGGCGGCCGCGCTCCTCGAACAGCGTCTCGACGGCGAACACCGCCGCCTTCGCGTTCAGCGAGTCGAAGATCGTCTCGATGATCAACAGGTCGGAACCCCCGTCGACCAGGCCGTTGGCAGCTTCGAGGTAGGCGGCGACCAGCTGGTCGTAGGAGACGTTACGGGCGCCGGGGTCATTGACGTCCGGCGAGATCGACGCGGTCCGCGTCGTCGGGCCGATGGCGCCGGCGACGTAGCGGGGCTTCTCCGGGGTGCTGAACTCGTCGGCGGCCTTACGTGCCAGGGCCGCACCGGCGTAGTTGAGCTCGTAGGCGAGCTCGTGCATGTCGTAATCGGACAGTGAGACCGCGTTCGCGTTGAACGTGTTGGTCTCCAGGATGTCGGCGCCCGCCTCGAGGTATTCGCGGTGGATTCCCTCGATGATCTGCGGCTGCGTCAGGGTGAGCAGGTCGTTGTTGCCCTGAAGAGCGGTCGGCCACTCGATGAACCGCTCGCCGCGGTAGCCGGCCTCGTCCGGCCGGTCCCGCTGGATCGCCGTGCCCATCGCGCCGTCGATCACCATGATTCGCTTGCGAAGAGCGGCCGTCAGCGCGTCGGTGCAGTCCGGGCGGATATTCGGCACGAAAGTCGTGTCTGTGGTCTTTTCGACGGCGTTCACGTGCGCTCCTTCCTCAGCGGAAGGCGTCCTTAACTCTGCCGAGCGTGGCGGATACCAGGAGCCCCAGCCCCCGAATAACCGTTGCAACGCCTCTCGACCAGAAAAGTCTACGTCGTCCCCCGATCGACGTTTGGACGCCCGACCCGCCGCCGCGTGCGCCAGCTGGCGGATTCTGTCGGCATGTCGTAATCAGCAGAGTTAACGAGATTGCCGCCGAACGTATTTCGTTGCGCCGACCTCGTCAGGATCGTTTGCCCCAGTCGCCACACCGGCGCAGTCGGTCCGACACGGCTCATCGCAGCCGATCAACCCTTACGCTGAACTCGTGACCCCGTCGAACTTCAGCGGCGCGAAAGGCCCGGACCTGCCCGAATTGCAGAACACGATCATTGTCGCGGCCTTCGAGGGGTGGAATGACGCCGGTGACGCGGCCAGTGACGCGCTAGAGCACCTGGATGCCATCTGGGAAGCCGACACGCTCATCGAGATCGACGACGAGGCCTACTACGACTACCAGGTGAATCGCCCGGTCATCCGGCAGGTCGACGGTGTGACGCGGGAACTGGTGTGGCCGTCGATGCGGATCTCGCACTGCCGCCCGCCCGGCTCGGACCGCGACATTGTGCTGATGCACGGGGTGGAACCCAATATGCGGTGGCGCACGTTCTGCGCCGAGCTGCTGGCGATCGCCGACAAGCTGAACGTGGACACCGTGGTGATCCTCGGAGCCCTGCTGGCCGACACGCCGCACACCCGGCCGGTCCCGGTATCGGGCGCGGCCTACTCCCCCGAGTCGGCGAAGTTCTTCGGCCTCGAGGAGACCCGCTACGAGGGTCCGACGGGTATCGCCGGTGTGTTCCAGGACGCCTGTGTGGCGGCCGGCATCCCGGCGGTGACGTTCTGGGCCGCGGTTCCGCATTACGTGTCACAGCCGCCCAATCCGAAGGCCACCGTCGCGCTGCTGCGCCGCGTCGAAGACGTGCTCGATATCGAGGTGCCGCTGGCTGACCTGCCCATCCAGGCCGAGGAGTGGGAGCAGGCGGTCACCGAGATGACCACCGAGGACGAGGAGATCGCCGAGTACGTGGCCTCCCTCGAACAGCGCGGTGACGCCGACGTCGACATGAACGAGGCGTTGTCGAAGGTGGACGGCGACGCGCTGGCCGCCGAGTTCGAGCGCTATCTACGCAGGCGCGGGCCCGGCTTCCGGGGCTGACTTTTCAGGGGTCGTCATTCCCCAGAAGTCGCTCGGGGTGGTGGTAGTCGTTGACGCCACCGCGCAGCATCGGCAGGCCAGGTGGCGGGATCCAGTCGGTGTCGCCGTTGGCAAGTTTTCGGGTTCCCCAGCCACCGGTTTCGACGAGCTGGTTGTCGGGGTCGCACGCCAGGCCGAGATCGTCGATATCGGTGTTGCCACCGTTCTTCCAATCTTGGGCGGCGTGGTGGACACCGCTGTGATAGCCGGGCGCGTCACAGCCCGGTCGGGTACACCCACGATCCTTGGCGTGCAGGATGATTCGCTGATCGGCTGAGGCGATGCGCTTGGTACGGCCCAGCCACGACGCCCGCCCGTTGACCCCGTCGAACAACCCGAGATAGTGGTAGGCATGGGTGGCCATCCGAATGAGATCCGGAATCGGCAACAGTGTTCCCCCGGCGGTCACCGCGTGCCCAGTCTTGGTTTGGAGGTCTTGGACCGTGGCGGTCGCGATCACCGTCACCGGTAAGCCGTTGTGCTGACCGAACTTCGGATCCCCCAACTGACCGCGCACCAAGGCTCTGAGCGCGTCATGCTGGCGCTGACCATAACTGCGCAGATCCCGCTCCTGGGCCTCATCCGAGGGCGTGATCGTCGGACTATCCGGGTTGCACACACCGGGCGCGGCGAATTTCGCGAACCACGCATCCAGCTCCGACCGCAGCTCCGGGTCGGCGATCAACCGGCCCACACTCATCCCGTCCACCTGCTGGCCCCCGCACCACACGAACCCACGCTTACGGGCCCGATCGTCGTCGGAGAACGTGCCATCCGGATTCAGATGCAACGCCAGCCGGAACGCAACCTTCTCCAACTGATCCGGACGCAGATTTGTCGCGTGCCCAGCCAAGGACTTCTCGGCCTTCTCCACCTCGGTCGGTGGGACATGGTCGGGCAGATCGCGAAAGAACCGCTGAATCACGCGCAGATGGTCGCCATCGAGCTTCCCGTCATTCCACGCTTCAGCTGTTGCAGGCAGCACCGGCGGCAAGGGTTCGCCCGTCAACGTCGTCCGCGGCGCCAGCTGGGCGGCGTCCCGGATCCGCCGCCTGGCCTCTCGCGGGCTGATCCGCAACACATCGGCCAACGCAATCCCCACTGGCGGGCAGCCCTCGAACCGCTCCAACTTGGCAATCCCCGCGTGCGAAATCGCCGTCAGGCGACGCTGCTGGGACTCGATCAACTCCAATACCGCGAAGCGTTCAGGCGGGTCGAGTGCGTCGAAATCCACAGCCGCCAGAGAGTCGACCGCACCGGTGAGCTCCCCACCCGCCAAATCTATCGAACTCATGTTCGAATACTATGCCCACCGACCGACAGAAAACGCCGTCACAGGGTGGTCCTGCCGACTGGTTGGTAGGGCTGCGATAACGTGCACTGGATACCGCCGAGTAACAACGAATTGAGGTTGCGCTCGTGAAACTGGCACTGAGCGACGAGGACGCGAAGTTCCGCGACGACTTGCGGGAGTTCTTCACCACCCAGGTCCCCGCCGATATCCGCGAACGGGCGCGAACCGACAGCCTGAACTTCCCGGACGACGCGATCGCGACGCAGCGGATCCTGAACAAGGCCGGCCTGGGTGTGCCGAACTGGCCCGTCGAATGGGGTGGCAAGGACTGGACCCCGCTGCAGCGGCAGATCTGGGCCGACGAGATGCGCATGGCGTGTGTGCCCGAGCCGCTGGCGTTCAACGCCAGCATGGTCGGGCCGGTGATCGCGCACTTCGGCTCGCAAGAGGTCAAGGAACGCTTCCTGCCGCCGACCGCGAACCTCGACATCTGGTGGTGCCAAGGCTTTTCCGAGCCGGAAGCCGGTTCGGATCTCGCATCGCTGAGGACCGTCGCGATCCGCGACGGCGACGAGTACGTCATCAACGGGCAGAAGACCTGGACCACGCTGGGCCAGTACGCCGACTGGATTTTCGTGCTGGCCCGCACCAACCCGGACGCCCCGAAGAAGCAGGCCGGGATCTCGTTCATCCTCGTGGAGATGAACACCCCGGGCATCACCATCCGGCCGATCAAGCTGATCGACGGCAGCTACGAGGTCAACGAGGTGTTCTTCGAGGACGTCCGGGTGCCCGTCAACCAGCTCGTCGGCGAGGAAAACCAGGGCTGGAGCTATGCCAAGTTCCTGTTGTCCAACGAGCGCACCGGCATCGCCCGGATCGGCACTACCAAACTGTGGCTCGCCGACGTGAAGGAGCACGCGTCGCAGACCAAGGTCGGCGCCGAGACCCTGCTCGAAGATCCGTTGTTTGCCGCCAAGGTCGCGGAGATCGAAAATGAGCTGCTGGCGCTGGAACTCACGCAGCTGCGGGTCAGCGGCGACGAAGCCACCGGCAAGCCGAACCCGGCCTCGTCGATCCTGAAGCTGCGCGGCAGCCAGCTGCAGCAAGCCATCACCGAATTGGCGGTCGAAGTAGCCGGCCCGGATGCGCTCCCGTTCGACGGCGGCGCGGACATCGAATCGCCGCTGTGGGCACAGCACGCCGCGCCGAAGTACCTGAACTACCGCAAGACCTCGATCTACGGCGGAAGCAACGAGGTCCAGCGCACCATCATCTCCTCGACGATCTTGGGACTGTGACATTTATTCCGGAGAGGGCCGGCCATGAACTTTGACCTGACCGACGAACAGGAACTCCTGCGCGATACCGCTCGCGAGGTGTTCTCCCGTGCGTATGACACGGAGACCCGCAACAAGACGGTCGACTCCGAACTCGGCTGGAGCCGCGAGGTCTGGCGGCAGCTGGCCGACATCGGCATCCTTGGCCTCGGATTCGATCCCGAGGAGTCCGGCCAGATCGAGATCATGGTGGTGATGACCGAGATCGGCCGCCGGCTGGCGCCCGAGCCGGTCGCGACCGCGGCACTGATACCGGGCGGCCTGATCGCCGAACTCGGCTCCGACGACCAGCGCGCGCTGCTCGACGAGGTCGCTGCGGGCGACAAGCTGCTCGCGCTGGCCCACGCCGAGAAGGGGCTGCGTGGCCTGGACGAATTATCCACCCGCGCAACAAAGTCCGGCGACGCCTGGACCATCACCGGCCGCAAGAATCCGGTGCTGGCCGGCGACAGCGCCGACGTCCTCGTCGTCACCGCCAGCCTTCCCGACGGCGGAGTGGGCGCCTTCCTGGTCGACGCCGCGGCAACCACCGGTCGTCCGTATCGGACGTTCGACGGGCTCCGCGGCGCCGAGATCGATTTCGCCGACTCCCCCGCGCAGCCGCTCGGCGACGGCGACGTCAGCGAGCACATCCACGCAACGCTGATCCGCTACTCCGCGGCACTGTGCGCCGAAGCCGTCGGCGCGATGGACGAATCAATCCGGCTCACCACGGAGTACCTCAACGCCCGCAAGCAATTCGGCGTGCCGCTCAAGACATTTCAGACGCTCACTCAGCGGGCAGCTGACATGTACGTCTCGCTGGAACTGGCCCGCAGCATGAACTACTACGCGGCGATGTGCATCAGCGACGGCCGGCTGGATCCGGTGGTCGCCGCCCGCTCCAAGATGCAGATCGGCCGCTCGGGGCGTCACATCTCCCAGGAGTCCATCCAGATGCACGGCGGTATCGGCGTCACCGCGGAATACCCGGTGGCTCACTACGCCGCGCGGCTGACGGCCATCGACCAGACTCTGGGCTCGGCCACCGATCAGCTGCGTTTCCTCAGCAAGCAGGTCGGCGCCTACGGCGTCGTCCAGCTGTAAACGCTACAGCGGCACACCCAACAGCGCGTCGACCGCGGCCGTGACCGCGGCGGGCGCGGTGTCGTCGTGCCCGCCGTACTCCAGCGCATCGGTGACCCAACCATCTAGGGCGGCAAGCGCTTTGGGGGTGTCCAGATCGTCGGCCAGATATTGGCGCAGCCGACCGATGACGTCGGTGGCGTCCGGGCCCGCGGGCAGTGCGGCGGCGGTGCGCCAGCGGTGCAGGCGCGCGTTGGCCTCGTCGAGCACCACATCGCTCCAGGATCGGTCGCTGCGGTAGTGCCCGGCCAGCAGGCCCAGCCGGATGGCGGCCGGGTCCACGCCCTGCGCCCGTAAGCCGGATACCAGCACCAGGTTCCCACGGCTCTTGGACATCTTGTGCCCGTCCCAGCCGATCATCCCCGCGTGCACATAATGGCGCGCGAATCTGCGTTCGCCCGTCACACATTCGGCGTGCGCGGCGGAGAACTCATGGTGCGGGAACACCAGATCGCTACCGCCGCCCTGGACGTCGAAACCGAAACCGATGCGGTTCAACGCAATCGCCGCACATTCGACGTGCCAGCCCGGCCTGCCCGCACCAAAGGGGGCCGGCCAGCTCGGCTCGTCGGGACGGGCCGTCCGCCACAGCAGCGCGTCGAGGGGATCCGCCTTGCCCCTGCGGTCCGGGTCACCGCCGCGCTCGGCGAACAGCCGCATCATCGTGTCGTGGTCGTAGCCCGACTCATAGCCAAACTGTGTGGTGGCATCGGCGCGGTAGTAAATGTCGGGGTACTCGGCGTCGTCGACGACGTAGGCCGCCCCAGAGGCCAGCATCTTCTCGACCAGTTCGACGACCTCGCCGGTGGTGTCGGTGGCCGCGACATAGTCGTGCGGCGGCAACACCCGCAGCGCAGTCATGTCCTCGCGGAACAGCTGGGTTTCCCTGGCGCCGAGTTCGCGCCAGTCGATGCCGTCCCGATTGGCCCGCTCGAACAGCGGGTCGTCGACGTCGGTGATGTTCTGCACGTAATGCACGCCGTGCCCGGCGTCCAGCCAGATCCGGTGCACGAGGTCGAAGGCCAGGTAGGTCGCCGCGTGGCCCAGGTGGGTCGCGTCGTAGGGGGTGATCCCGCAGACGTACATAGTCGCGGTCTCCCCCGGCGCGGTCGGACGCACCTGACGGTCGGCGGTGTCGTAGAGGCGCAGGGTCGGCCCACGGCCGGGCAGCTGCGGGATATCGACGGCCGGCCACGACTGCATGGCCTCGACTCTAAGGGGTTCGCAGTTCACTGCACTCTCCAGTGGTGAGGGGACCGGCCTTCGCACCACACAGACAACGCGGAGACTGGTTTGATTCCCGTCAACTGGCCAGCCACATGGCATCGAGCAGCAGATCGGCGACCTCGGACCGGCACATCAGCAGATCCGGCAGGTATGGATCGGGCTGGTTGTAGCGCAGCGGAGCACCGTCGATGCGGGTGGCGTGCAGACCAGCGGCCTGCAGCACCCCGGCCGGTGCGGCCGAGTCCCACTCCCACTGGCCACCGGCGTGGATATAGGCGTCGGCGTCGCCACGCACGACCGCCATCGCCTTCGCACCGGCCGAGCCGATCCGGATGAAGTCGATGTCGAGGCGATCCCGCAGCCGCCACAGCACCGCGGGCGGCCGGTTGGAGCTGGCCGTGATCCGAATGGGCCCGGGTCTAGGCGGTGGCGGGGCCGTCACGGTGTCGGAACGGTAGACCTCGCCCATCGCCGGAAGCGCCACGGCGGCGTCGGTGATGCGGCCGTCCGGACCGCCGGTCCGCTGCCACAGCGCGATGTGCACGGCCCAGTCCGGCCGGCGCGGCATCGAGAACTCGCGCGTCCCGTCGAGCGGGTCGATGATCCAGACCCGGTCGGCGTTGAGCCGCTTCAGGTCGTCGTAGGCCTCTTCGGAGAGCACCGCGTCATTGGGCCGCTCGGCGCGCAGGCGGCGCAGGATCAGCGCGTTGGCCCGCACGTCACCGGCGTCGCCCAGCGCGGGCGGGAAGTCGAAACCGACTTCCTCACGCACCGAAAGCAGCAGCCGGCCGGCCTCCTCTGCGAGGTCGGCGGCCAGCGCCGCGTCGGTCATGTTCACCAAGCCAGTATCGCCGAATCATGATCAGTCCCGTCGGTCGGCCTGCATCGAGTGAGCGTCAGCGTCGCAAGTTCGTGGGAAATATGCGACGTGAGCGCTCAGTCAACGCCAAACAATCAGAAGGCCGGCCAGGGAATCGGCCGGTGCCGATCGGCGCTGGGCATCACCGGCTCACTCAGCAGCATGCGGACGCGTTTGCGCAACGCGGCGACCTCGGCGGGGGTGATGTGTTCGCGCAGCTCGTCGGCCAGCGGGCCGGTCAATTGCTCACCGAGGGCGGCGACCGACTGCAGCGTCTCGTCGTCGATCGGTTTCCCGGCCCAGCCCCACAGCACCGTGCGCAGCTTGTCCTGGACGTGCAGTGACACCCCGTGATCGACGCCGTAGACCCGGTTGTCGACGCCGGTGAGAATGTGGCCGCCCTTGCGGTCGGCGTTGTTGACGATCACGTCGAAGATCGCCATCCGCCGCAACCTCAGATCGTCGGCGTGCACCAGCGTGACGTCATTGCCTGCATAGTCGTAGGCGTGCAGCACCGAAAGATAGCCCGGCGGAATCGAATCCGGCGGGCACAGGTCGACCAGATCAGGGCCGGCCGGTCGGGTTTCGTCGCTGTCACCGGGCTGGTCGACCCACAGCTGCACCATGCCGGGGCCGGCCGGGCCGTCGCGAATGATGGTGTACGGCACGATGTTCCAGCCCAACGCCGTCGACACCAGATAGGAGCCGAACTCACGGCCGGCAAGCGTGCCATCAGGGAAATCCCACAGCGGCTGCTCACCGGCGACCGGTTTGTACACGCAGTGCACGGTCTGGTCCGACGCCGTGGCTTCACAGAGGAACGTGGCGTTGCTCGCCGAGCGGATACGCCCGATCAGCGTCAGGTCACCGCAGCGCACCGCCTCGTGGGCCGACGCCTCGTCGGTGCCGGTCACGAGTCCAGATCGTCTTCGGCCCCGCCCAGTGCGCCACGCCGATAACCGTTGGTACGCACGCAGATGTGCCCCTCGGGGTCGAGCGGCTCGTCGCAGAGCGGGCAGGGTGGGCGGCCGGCCGAGATGACCCGAGTCGAGCGGGAGGCGAACTGCCGGGCCGACTCGGGCGTGAGGAACACCCGCACCGCGTCCGGGCCTTCCTCGGCGTCATCGAGCACCACAGACGCGTCGAATTCGGTTTCGGAGACCGCCAGCAGTTCGACGACGACGGTCTGCGCCTCGGAATCCCAGCCCAGCCCCATCGTGCCGACCCGGAACTCCGCGTCGACCGGAGTGACCAGCGGGCTGAGGTCTTCGATGTCGGTCTCCGGCGGCAGTGGCGTGCCGAACCGACGGTTGATCTCGACGAGCAGCGCTCCGATCCGCTCGGCCAGCACCGCGACCTGCTGTTTTTCCAGGATGACCGAAATCACCCTGCTGTCGTGCACCGCCTGAAGGTAGAAGGTCCGGTTTCCGGGCTGCCCGACAGTCCCGGCGACGAATCGGTCGGGTGTGCGGAAGACGTGAATTGCGCGGGGCATGTTATGTCCAAAATACCGGCAGAAGGAGCTGAGCCGTAATTCGGAGCGTCAGTCCGTCGAGCCGCCCACGACGGCATCGGCAGCGGACTTGTCGTCGGGAGCAGGTGGCGGTGCGGACAGTGTCGAGGCGAGTTCGGCTCCGGTGTGGTTGACGTGCACCACAAATGGGCGAATCGACGTGTAGCGGATCACGCTCATCGAGGCCGGGTCGGCGGTGATCCGCTGGAAGCTGTCCAGGTGGGTACCGAGCGCGTCGGCGACGACGGACTTGATCACATCACCGTGTGTACAGGCAATCCACAGCACGTCGTGACCGTGCTCGTCGGCCAGCCGGCGGTCATGTTCGCGGACCGCGGCCACCGCGCGCGCCTGCACCTGCGCCAGACCCTCGCCACCGGGGAAGACGGCCGCGCTCGGCTGATGCTGCACCACCGACCACAGCGGCTCCTTCATCAGATCCTTGAGCGCGAGACCCGTCCACTGCCCGTAGTCCACCTCAGCGAGCCGCTCGTCGATCACCGGCTCCAGACCGAGCTCGGCGGCCAGCGGCTCCACCGTGAGCCGGCAGCGCAGCAGCGGGGACCGCACCACGGCCTTGATCGGCAGGCCCTTGACCCTCCTCACCAGCGCCTGCGCCTGGTCCTGGCCCTTCTCGTCGAGCTCGACGCCCTCGGCGCGGCCGGCCAGAGTGTGCGCGGTGTTGGAGGTCGAGCGGCCGTGCCGCAGCAGGATCACCGTCATGCGGCAGCCACCACCCCAGTAGCCAACAGACCCATCAAGACCAGCGATAGCACCACTCGGTAGCCGACAAACCAGTACATCGCATGGTTGGCGACGAAGCGCAACAGCCAGGCGATCGCCGCATAGCCGACGACGAACGTGATGACCACCGACACCAGAAGTTGGGGCCCGGTGGCGCTCATCCCCTCGGTCACCGGATGGAAGGCGTCCGGCAGCGAGAACAATCCCGACGCCAATACGGCCGGAATGCCAAGGAGGAAGCCGAATCTCGCCGACAGCGGACGATCCAGCCCCAGGAACAACCCGGCGCTGATCGTTGACCCCGACCGGGATACTCCGGGCACCAGAGCCAGGCATTGCGCCAGACCGACGAGCAGACCGTCCTTCCACGTCACTTGCTCCAGGTGTCGGGTCTGCCTGCCGAAGTACTCGGCGGCCGCGATCACCGCGGAGAACACCAGCATCGCGGTGGCGATCACCCACAGGTTCCGAACCTCGCCGCGGATGGCCTCTTTGAAGACCACGCCGATCACGACGATGGGCACCGTGCCGATGATGACGTACCAGCCCATGCGGTAGTCGATGTTGTCTCGATGCGCCTTGACGAACAGGCCATTGAACCAGGCCTTGAGAATCCGCCAGATATCGCGGGCGAAGTAAATGACCACGGCGAGCTCGGTGCCCAATTGGGACACCGCGGTGAACGACGCCCCTGCGTCAGCCGAGAAGAAGACGCGGGACACGATCGCCAGGTGGCTCGACGAAGAGATCGGCAGAAACTCCGTCAGACCCTGAACGATCGACAGAACGACGACTTGCAACCACGACATCGGCTCCACGGGCCGACCGTACTGGATAGAGCTGAAAGATCAGCGCGCGGCGCGGGCCACCGGCTGGGCGGCCGCTACGGCATCACGCACGGCAGCGGTCAGGCTGCGCTCGTCGTCGACGTCGAAGTCGGTGAGGCTGCGGGCTGCGGTCGCCACCACGTCCTCCTCGTGCGGCACCGGGCCGGCGAGGCGGGGGTGGTAGACCTCGACGAGGAGCTGACCGCGGTGGACCTGGAAGGAAAAGCTCCGGCCATCACCGAGATGGCCAAATCCGCTGGCGAATACACCAGTGGAAATGTCCTCGATAGCAAACTCGCGCCTGTCGGACTCGGGAGTCACGGCCAACGTCATCAGGACACCATAACGCGAGTTACGGGGTGAGAGAAGACAAAGACGGCGATTTGTCTCCACCGCGCACGCCTAGACTTCCTGATCGACAGAGGGCGACTCGATTGCTCGACCGTGCACACGTCCAAGGGCTACCCGTTGACAATGCTCGTAAACAGCGCCTGTTTGCGCAGGTCAACCGTGGCGTTTCTGGCGTTCGCCGCGATCACGGCCGGCTGCTCGTCGAATCCGCTGACCGCGCCGCCGCCGACCATCGAGCCGGCCGCCCCCGCGGTGTCGCCACCCCCTTTGACCCACCCGGCCGGTGAGCTGCTACCCCTCGGCGGGCGCCCGACAGCCGCGATCTTCGACGAACGCACCGGCTCGCTGGCGGTCCTGGCCCCCGGTGTCGATCCGCAGTCACCGTCGACACTGACGCTGTTCGCCGTCTCGGGCGGCACCCGCGAGCTCACGCTGCCCGGCCCGGCAACCGCACTCACCGGCGACGACCGGGGCTCGGCGTATCTGTCGACCCGGGGTGGGTACTTCACCGTCGATTTGGCGGCAGGCTCTGCGACGCCGATGTCGATCAACGACGAAACCGACACCGACTTCACCGCGATCGCCCGGCGTGCCGACGGCCGACTGGTCCTCGGCAGCGCCGATGGCACCGCCTACACCCTGGGCTCGGAATCCGCGGTGGCCGAGAAGGTGAAGATCTTCGCGCGCGTCGACGCCATCGTCACCGAGGGGAACAACGCCGTCGTCCTCGACCGCGGCCAGACGTCGGTGACGTCGCTGAACAGCGACGGCCGCACCCAGCAGTCGCTGCGCGCCGGCGAAGGGGCCACCACACTGGCGGCCGACCCGATGGGCCGGGTGCTGGTGACCGACACCCGCGGTGGCCAGTTGCTGGTGTTCGGTGTCGACCCGCTGATCGAGCGGCAGGCCTACCCGGTCCCGCAGGCGCCGTACGGTCTGGCCGGATCGCGAAATTTGGCGTGGGTTTCTCAGACCGCGGCGAATATGGTTGTTGGTTACGATTTAACGACTGGTATCCCTGTGGAAAAGGTGCGTTACCCGACCGTGCAGCAACCGAACTCGCTGGCTTTCGATGACTCGTCCGACACGTTGTATGTCGTGTCGGCAACGGGTGCCGGCGTGCAGGTGATCCGCAACGCGGCCGGTGCCCGGTGAGTGCGGCACACCGGGGCCGGATGCCGGCGAGCTGGGAAGTCGAGCTGTCCGACGACTACGAGTGGATTCCCCTGCGGCTGCCACCGGACGTCACCCGTGTCACGGCGTCGACGCGATTGTCCATCGAGGCCGAATACCGCGGCTGGGAACTGACCAGGGTGCGACTCTATACTGACGGAAGTCGACGAGTTCTTCTGCGGCGCAAGAAATCTCGCCTCAACGGCCAGACCACCGACCAACCCGCGCTGTGATCTACGCAGCGCTGCGGCGGGCCTTCTTCCTGGTTCCTGCCGAACGTATCCACACGCTGGTATTCGGCTCGTTGCGCGCCGCCACCGCCTCCGAACTGACCCGCAAGCCGCTGCGCCGCCGGCTCGCCCCGCAGGATTCGGTGCTGGCCAGCACGGTGTTCGGAGTGCGATTCCCCGGCCCGCTCGGGCTGGCCGCCGGCTTCGACAAGGATGGCCTGGGCCTGAACACCTGGGAGGCGTTGGGATTCGGCTACGCCGAGGTCGGCACCGTGACCGCCCAAGCCCAGCCGGGCAACCCGCAGCCGCGGCTGTTCCGCCTGCCCGAGGACCGGGCGCTGCTCAACAGGATGGGATTCAACAACCACGGCGCCGGGCAGCTGGCGCTGCAGCTGGCTCGCCACCACCCCGAGGCACCGATCGGGGTGAACATCGGCAAGTCCAAGGTCACCCCACCGGAGCTGGCCGCCGACGATTACCGGGCCAGCGCACGGCTTCTCGGCCCACTGGCCGACTACGTGGTGGTGAACGTCAGCTCCCCGAACACCCCCGGGCTGCGTGACCTGCAGGCGGTCGAGTCGCTGCGGCCGATCCTGTCGGCCGTGCTGGAGGAAACCACGACCCCGGTGCTGGTGAAGATCGCCCCCGACCTGTCCGACGAGGACGTCGACGCCGTCGCGGACCTGGCCGTCGAACTGGGACTGGCCGGCATCGTGGCGACCAACACCACGATCTCCCGGGTCGGTCTGCGCACACCCGGTGTCGACGACCTCGGAGCCGGCGGGATCTCGGGTGCGCCGGTGGCGCGGCGGGCGCTGGAGGTCCTGCGCCGGCTGTACGGCCGGGTCGGCAGCGACCTGGTGCTGATCAGTGTGGGCGGTATCGAAACCGCCGACGACGCCTGGGAGCGCATCACTGCGGGGGCGTCACTACTGCAGGGCTACACCGGATTCATCTACGGCGGTGGGTTGTGGGCCAAGCAGATTCACGACGGTATCGCCGAGCGGCTACACGCAGGCGGCTTCAGTTCACTGGCCGATGCGGTCGGGTCGGCTCATTCGGCACGCAGTCCCAAGAATCCCCCGTCGGCGTCGTAGAGCAGGTCGTAGCGGCCCAGCGCCCGCAGCCCGGTGTTGACGAACGTGCCGTTCGCCGCCCGCGCGTGATGCACGCCGATCGGCGTCTGCGCACCGCCATCCCCCACCGCGAAGCTGTAGTGGAGGTCGCCCACGTTGATCGTCAGCGCGGTGCCGGCAGGCACGATCCCGCTCGACGGTAGTCCGTCGGCCTCGACGATCATGTCCAGCAGGCCGGTGTCGATCAGCACCTTGCCGGAATGAGTGGGGCCGGAACCTAATTGGAACCCGCCCGTCGGCGTCAGCCAATCGTTGTGAGTGCCCTCGGCCGGGGCGCCGGCACTCGTCAGTTGCTGCATGATCCACGCACCCGTGACATTGGCGCGCGTGAGTCCCAGCGACAGACCGCCGCGGCCGATGATGTAGCCGCGCCGCATCGTGCCGTTCGCCATCGCCGTCAGGTTCAGCAACGGGTTGTACATCGGCGACCGGTTCGGTCCACGGCCGAACCCGACGCCGAGCATGTGCGGGATCCCACCCGTGCAGCCGTGCGAATTGACGCCATCACCAAGACATTTCGAGCTCGTCACGGCAAGCACCGGCACGGTCGCCTCCGCGGGCGCGCTGGCGCCTGCGGCGTCGACGGCGCGCGGGAACCGCACCGGCATCGTCACCCACACCCCGCTCAGCTGCAGACCGCTGGAACTGTAGGTCAGCTCACCGGCGGGAGCGCCGGCCGGAATGTTCGGCACTTCGGCCGCCGGCACGACCACGCCCACCGACCCGGTGTCGACGGTGAACGGCGATACCGTGCCGCCGTTGACCGACACGTCGACTTTCAGCGTGCGGCGCAGATTCGCGAAGTCCGGCGATCCCACCCACGGCACCGTGTAGCCCTGGGTGAACGAGCTGTACGTGCCGGCCGCCGGTGTGGTTGTGCCAGAGCCACATCCGGCCACCAAGGCGATAGCGGCCAGCGCGGGAAGCAACTTCTTCATGATTGTCAGCAACGCGAGTCCGGGGGCGGCAGGGTGAGGTCGATCAGGTAGGCCGCCACGTAGTTGTCGACACAGGCTTGGCGGTGAAACACCACAGTGTGTTGGGTGCCGTCGTAGGTCAGTAACCGGCCCCCGAACTCTCCGGCCAACTCGACACCCGCGTGGTACGGCGTCGCCGGATCGTGGGTGGTGGAAACCACCAGCACCGGCGGAAGGCCCGGCACGGACACCGCGTGCGGGCCGCTGGACGGCGGCACCGGCCAGAACGCACACACGTCCAGGGGCGCGTTACCGGTGAATTGCCCATAGGTGGCGAAGGGTGCCACCTGTCGCAGCTGCCGGTCTTTGTCGATGGCCTTGGCCCGGTCGGTGTTCGGGGTTCGTCGACGCAATTGACGGCGTTCTGAACGTCATGGGCATTCGTGTAGTGGCCGTGCTTGTCGCGGGTGAAGTATGCGTCGGCCAGCCGCAGGAGCACGTCGCCACGCCCGTCGGTCAACTCGGCCAGCCCGTAGTTGAGAGTCGACCACATCGTCGGCGAGTACAGCGCCATCAGCGTTCCGGTGATCGCGTCGCTGTAGCCCAGCCCCCGGGGATCGATGGTGTCAGCGGGCCTGGCCACCAACGGATCCACCAAGTGGTGGAAGACGTCGACGGCCTTGGCCGGGTCGGTGCCGAGCGGGCAACCGGCGTCGTTCACGCAATCGGCGACGTAGTCATTGAATGCCTTTTGGAAGGCAGCCGCCTGGTCGATGCTGGCCTGGATCGGATCGGCATTGGGGTCGACGGCACCGTCGAGGACCATCGCCCGCACCTTGTCGGGATAGGCCTCGGCATAGGTCGAGCCGATGTCAGTGCCATACGAGTAACCCAGGTAGTTCAGCTTCTCGTCGCCGAGCGCGATCCGGATCCGATCGAGGTCCCTGGCGACGTTGACTGTCCCGATATTGGCCAGGAAGTCGGTGCCCATCTTGTCCAAACACCGCCCCGCGAACTGCTTCTCGATGTTCTCGATGTGGGCGACACCCGCGGGGCTGTAGTCGACCTGAGCGTCGGCACGATTGGCGTCGTTGTCCGCATCGGAGTTGCACCACAACGCCGGAGTCGACGCGCCCACTCCGCGAGGGTCGAATCCGACGAAATCGAACCGCTGACGAAGTTCCGGCGGCAGCGATTTCACCAGCTTGATGGCCGCGTCGACACCTGACCCGCCCGGCCCTCCCGGATTGACGACAAGTGAGCCGATCTTCGGGCCGGTCGCAGGAAACCGGATGAGCGCCAGATGGGCGACGACGCCATTCGATGTGGAGTAGTCGACGGGCACCACGACCTCGCCGCATTCGGCACCGGTCGGAGCGTCGTCAGCGCCATCGAGGTCGTGGCACGGCGACCACGCCACCGGCGCCGGTGGACCCAGCGCCGGTGTCGTTGCCTGAGGCTTCCCCTCGACCGCCGTGCTGCAGCCAGCCACGAACGCGATGGCCGCCAGCGCGGCACGGACCCTAATTTTGTTCGTAGGTGCCGTGAATGACAGCGCGGGCAATCGAATTCATGAACAGGTTGAACCCGAGATAGGCGGGGCTGGCGTCCTCGGAGAGCTCTAGCTTCTCCACCTTCACCGCGTGCACGGCGACGTAGTAACGGTGGTAGCCGTGTCCGGCCGGCGGGGCGGCACCGAGGAAGCGGCGGATACCGGCGTCGTTGACGAGCGTCACGGCGTCGCCGGGCAGCAGCGAACCGTCACCGATACCGGTCGGCAGTTCGGTGACGGTGGCCGGCAGGTTGGCCACCGCCCAGTGCCAGAAGCCGGATGCGGTAGGGGCGTCGGGGTCGTACACGGTGACGGCGAAGCTGCGGGTCTCCTCCGGGAAGCCCGACCAGCTCAGCTGCGGCGAGACATCCTCGCCGCCGGCGCCCATGATCCCGCTGACCTGAGCGTTCTTCAGCGGCTGTCCGTCGGTGATGTCGTTGCTGGTCAGCGTGAAACCAGGCAGCGCAGGCAGAAACTCATACGGGTTGTAGGGAAATGCCATGTGAGGGGCTTCCTTTCGTGGTGGGTCAGCAGTTCTTCAGGAAATGCTCGAGCACGCGGACGCCGAAATGCAGTGCGTCCACGGGTACCCGCTCGTCGATGCCGTGGAACAGCGCCGCGAAGTCCAACTCGGGCGGCAGCCGCAGCGGGATGAATCCGAAACAGCGGATACCAAGGCGGGCAAAGGCTTTCGCATCCGTTCCACCGGACAGCATGTACGGCACCGTCCGGGCTTCCGGATCGACCGCCAGCAGTGCGTCATTCATCGCGTCGACGAGGTCGCCGTCGAATGTCGTCTCGTACGAGGGCAGGTCACGCTCCCAGGAGCGGGTGACGTCCGGACCGATGAGTTCGTCGATCTCGCGCTCGAAGGCTTCCTTGCGCCCGGGCAGCACCCGGCAGTCGATGACGGCCTCGGCGGTCTGCGGGATGACGTTGGCCTTGTAGCCCGCCTTGAGCATGGTGGGGTTGGCGGTGTCGCGCAATGTCGCGCCGACGATGCGGGCGATGCCGCCGAGCTTGGCGATCGTGCCGTCGAGATCCGGCGAGCTCGGGTCGAAGCTGTAGCCGGTCTCTTCAGCGACCGCGGTGAGGAACTGTTCCACGGAATCGGTGAGCACCAAAGGGAATTGGTGACGGCCCAGGCGGGCAACGGCCTCGGCGACCGCGGTGACGGCGTTGTCGTCGTGCACCATCGAGCCGTGACCGGCGCGGCCGCGGGCGGTCAGCCGCATCCACGACAGCCCTTTTTCGGCGGTCTCGATGAGGTAGAGCCTGCGCTCCCCGCCGTCCTTGTGCGGCACCGTGAGCGAGAAGCCCCCCACTTCGCCGATGGCCTCGGTGATGCCCTCGAACAGGTCGGGACGGTTGTCCACCAACCACTGCGCGCCGTAGGTACCGCCGTGCTCCTCGTCGGCGACGAAGGCGAACACCAGATCACGCGGCGGGACAATGCCGGCCCGCTTGAAGTGCCTGGCAACGGCGATCATCATGCCGCACATGTCCTTCATGTCGACCGCGCCGCGACCCCAGACATAGCCGTCGGCGACGGCGCCGGAGAAGGGATGCACGCTCCAGTCCGCAGGCTCGGCGGGGACGACGTCGAGGTGGCCGTGGATCAGCAGCGCGGCACGGCTGCGGTCGGCGCCGGGAAGCCGGGCGAAGACGTTGCCGCGGCCCGGTGCACCGGACTCGACATATTCGGTGGCGTACCCGACCGCGGACAGCTGCTCGGCGACCCAGAGGGCACACTCCGCCTCACCCTTGGTGGTGGCCAGCTCACCGGTGTTGGAGGTGTCGAACCGGATCAGGGCGCTGACGAGATCGACGACCTCGTCCACGGGTTGAGTCACAGTCCCCTTTCCTACCACTGGCGCGGCGAGCCCGTGGGCGCAGAGGTCGGGCATTATCACAAGTTTCCCTTCAACCACTCGCGCAACACGCCGATATAGGGTTTGATTTACCGGGTGACCCCCCGCCTCCCCGTGCTCGCCGCGGCGCTGTGCCTGTTGGTCAGCGGCTGTTCGGCGATCACCACGGGGACCGCGATGCCCGCCGGTAAAGTACCGCTGACCAGCCCGGATGCCCTGCCGACCCTGCTGTTGTCGGCGCCCGACGTGGGTGCGGCACTGTCCAGCGACGACGTTGTCGTCACCACCGACGTCAACAAGGCCTGGAACGACAGCGCCCACTTCGCCGACGTGAATTGCCTGGCCATCGCCGGTGCGGCCCAGCAGGGCGTGTATGCGACCAGCGGGTCGACGGCCGTGCACGGTCAGGTGCTGCGGGATCCGCCGACCGCGCCGGAGTGGTCGCACTACGCCGTGCAGGCGGTCGTAGCGTTCCCCAGTGCGCAGGCCGCGGCGGATTTCTTCACCGCGTCGCAGCGGGGCTGGGCGGCGTGCTCCAGCCGGGAGCTGAACTACGCGCAGCCGATCGGGCCTCCCCAGGTGTGGTCGGTGGGCCAGACCAGCACCGACAACGACGTGCTGGCAGTGTCGCGGGTGCAGCAGAGCCCGCAGCGCTGGGCATGCCAGCGGGCGTTGACCGTGCACAGCAATATCGCGGTGGACGTCGAGGCGTGCAGCCTGGACGGCCCGACCGCCGCGGCCAGTGCGATCGCCGGCCAGATCGCCGGACGGCTGCCCACGGCCTAGTTTTGGTGCCCCGCGCGCCAAACGTAACGCCAGGGCGCGATTCGGCGCCGAACGTCTCCCTGGCGTTACGCTCGGCGAAGGGTTCGAGCCGTCGGGGCTCGTTTTGGGCTGCGGACCTCGATCCGTTAGCCTTAGCTGCCCCTGGCTGTCCAAGGGGCGAGGTCCGAGTGGCGGAATGGCAGACGCGCTAGCTTGAGGTGCTAGTGCCCTATTAACGGGCGTGGGGGTTCAAGTCCCCCCTCGGACACTTTTTTCACAGCCGCGGCGCGGTGGGGGCCAGGGGTTCGAATCCCCTTAGCTTCACAAGACATGGTCGGATCGGTGGGCCTGATCCGCGCCCAATCGAAGTGACTGGCCCTTCCGTCCTGCGACGCTAGAGTTTGATTCATGTCCGTGCTGGATGTGGACCCCGAAAGCCTCGAGATGTTGGCGGTCCGGTGTTCGGCACTGGCCGCCGAGGTAACTTCAGTGAGCCGCCACCAGGCGGGCGCTATAGCACCGGGCCAAGCGACTGCCGCGGCGGTGCAGACTCTCCATGCCGGCGTGGACACTGCTGGTCAGGCTGTGGCAGCACGGTTGGTGTCGACTGCCGAGAAGCTGACCACCGGTGGAGCGGCGTTCCTGGGTCATGAACACACTGCCGCAGCCGATCTGACGATGGTCGCCCCGCGGGAAACCTGAGATGCCAGCCGGCGTCGCTGCAGATCTTCCATCGCTGTCGCAGATTCAGTCCTGGGACACCAGCCAGCTGACGTCCGCAGCGCTGCACTGGAGGACCAATGCAACGAGCTGGGAGGGCGCGGCCACTGAGATATACCAGCAGATGGCTAGCCCCGGTGGCCGGGTTTGGCAGGGCCGGATGGCCGAAGCCGCCCAACAACGCGCTCACGCGGATCGGATGAAGATCATTGGTGTCGCCGACGAACTGCACGCAGCGTCGAATCTTGCTGACGCAGGAGCCAACGAGCTCGAGGTGGCGAAGCGACGCGTGATATCCGTTGTCGCCGAGGCTCGAGCATACGGATTCACGGTTAACGAAGACCTCTCCGTCGAGTACTTCGACGACGGTCTGTCGGCGGCTGCGGCCAAACGAGCGCAAGCGCTCGCATTGGCAACGAAACTCCGCAGCGGTGCAATGCAACTGGCAGCCGTTGACCAGCGTATCGCAGGACAGTTGACAGCGGTTGCCAGTCACGTCACTGCGCTCGACTTCCCCGAAACGCCTCCTTCGGTCCCATCACCGAAAGACCCTGATGTCAATGGACTTTCAGTTCACGATGCAGAAGATGTCCACAAGATCGTCGATCCGTTACCGCCCGGCAGGCAACCCCACGTCAAGGTGGTGCCAACGCCCGAAGCTCTGAAAGGGCTGTTCGGAACGCTGACAACGAACTCGACCACGGCGCCTCCAAGTAGCTATCCGGGTGATACGCGCCTCCTCGACGATGGCACCCGGATCAGCTACCGACCCGACAGCAAATCCGGCGGAGCGACGATCGATATCGTCTATCCCGACAAATCCACGACCAAGATCCACGTCGAGGAATTGCCAAAGCCACCACCATCTCCCGTGCCGGTCCCCGCCCCTGCGCCCGCGCCAGTCGCGGTGCCAGCGCCGGAACCGGCTCCATACATGAGCCCGTCAGTCGAACTGCCAGCCCCTACCTTCGGCGCACCCGCGGTGGCGCCAGAGGACGTCGGAGTCCTGGGGACACTCGGCGGGATAGGGATTGCGATCCTGGCCGGCATCGGCTCATTCGGTAAATGGGTTCTGAGTCCGTGACCGGCGCCGATCAGGAATGGCAGCGGGTTTCTGCAGTCCGGTCGCCCGTGGTGTTGGCGGCCCCCCACGTCACGGGGCTGCGGCTAGCATCAGGAGATGATGCTCCGCAATGGCTTTCACGCCTCAGCGTGCCCGCCGGATGGCATATAGGCAGGTTCGAAGGTCTCCACAATGCACCATGGCGCATCGCTGTTACAGGGCACCGCGACGGCAGCGGTTGGGATGGTTGCGAAACCATATCGGTATACAAGTTTGAGGGCGTAATACCCGCACAGGCGCTGCACATGAACGCCGACGTCGCCTTACGCGATCTCGAAGCAGTCGATATTGAAAAAACTGTTTTCCTGTCGGACGACACGAGTACCGCCGTCCGTTCTGTCGGTCACCTTGCAGCTGGCGGGGTGTGGATCAAGGCATTGCACAATTACCTTGCGGCGGAAGGGTTATTGATCCACCAGTCGATCTTCATCGACGCTCACGTGGATGCGGCTTTGTCGGCGGATATCGAGCTGCTTTGCCGCGCGCTGTATACGGCATTCACCGCGAGATCAGCCTGACGATTCGGCCGATCGGCGGAGGCGATCCTCTATCGGCTGCGCAATCAGCGCACCTTGCGGCGTGAGGTCCAGCCAGCAGAACCACGACCAATAATCCGGATTATCGAAGTCCTCGATATAGGCCTTCCGGATGCGCTGGAGGGAATCCTTCCTGGGCGTTGACCACGGCACGAAGCGTGCATTCTCACCGGTCAGGTCGCCGATGGTGAAGAGGCCTTCCTGAGTGAGTTCATCGATCAAGTCCATCGTCGATTGCCGGATCATCGGCAACGAAGAATCAGGGTGTGCGTCGACCACCGCTTGATGTACACGTTCGAGCGGCACCCAGTCGACCAATCCGAGAAGTAACACCTCATCACGTGGCGGTCGAAGCCCTGCAAACCCACTCACCGACACATCGTTAACTGTAAACCGACACGCGACCACGTGAGTGCGTTCAGAGCCCACGGATGGCGCGCGACCCCTGAGTGGCGGAATGACAGGCGCGCTAGCTTGAGGTGCTAGTGCCCTATTAACGGGCGTGTGGGTTCAAGTCCCCCCTCGGACACTCATTTACCGGCGATTATCTGGCCGGCGAAGTCCAGCATCTCCTCAAGGCTCGGAAACATCGCGAAGGCATCCACGATCGCCTCATCGGCACCGGATTCCGAAAGGCGCTCAAGCCTTTCGAGGACCGCGCCAACGGACGTGCCCGGTTCGAGGTTGATTCGCATGGCCTTTTTCAGCTCGTCGGGATCACGGCCGGCGTCTTGTGCCGCGCGCCGCGCGATCGACCACAGGCGGTCGGTGACCTCGTCCTGCAGTCCCTCGACCCCGAGCCAACCGGTGCCGCTTCGGCCGACCCGGCGCATCGCGGCCTCGCTGGCACCGCCGATCCAGATGGGTGGACCGCCGGCCTGGACCGGGCGCAGGTCGGCATGAACCGGCGGCAGGGAGAAGAACTCGCTCTCCCAGGACACCGGGGTGGTTGTCCACCACTCCTGCAGGAACGCCAACAGGTCGTCGAGCATCCGTCCGCGCCGGCTCCAGTCCGCGCTGCGGGCGATATCGTGCTCGTCCTTCATCCACCCGATTCCCACACCGACGTCGAGGCGCCCTTCGCTGAGCACGTCGAGGGTGGTCAGTAGCCGGGCCAGGTGCACCGGTTCGTAATAGAAGGTGCTGAGCGTGCTCGCATTCAACCTCACCCGACTGGTCGCCGTCGCCGCCACGGTCCACAGCAGCACCGGATCCAAGTAGCGGGTCATCTGCGGCGGGTACGGCTGCTCTTGGCCCGGATAGGTGCTGTGCATGTCAACCGGAGTTACCAGCCGGTCGCCGACCCACAGTGTGTCGTAGCCAAGGTCCTCGAGTCCTCGGCAAAACCCGCTCAGACCTGCGGCACTGGTGATAGCCGGTCCGACGATGGGAAGTGCGAAACCAAGCTTCATCACAAAAGTCCCCTATTCTTCCATTTTGATGATAGATCAACAATCTGTCTTTAGTGGGCTGCTCAGCCGAAAACCGTTGCACCGAGGGCAAAGTCGAATCCACCCACCCCGTGGCGGGCGAGACCCATGACGATCAGACCAGCGCCTTCCAGCCAGTGCGCCATCTTCAGGCCGCCGACATCCAGGGGGCGTAACCCGAGGCTCTCGACGAACTGGGCCACGCCGACCTTGGCGCGCTCGTCGTCACCGGCGATGAAGACGTCCAGCGGCCTGCCCTGTTCCAGAACGACACCAAAGATCGTGTTGAACGCCTTGACGACGCTGGCGCCGGCCGGCGCCACTTTGGCGACCTCCTGCGCCACCGAGGAGTCGTGAGGGAGCACCAGACCGTCGGCCTCAGGACTGAAGGGATTACTGATGTCGACGATGACCCTGTCCGCCAGGGCATCTCCGTATTGTTCGACGACCGGGACGACGCCTGCGTACAACAAGGCGACGATGACGATGTCGCCGGCCGGGACCGCGCCGAACTCTCCCACCGTGACGTTGTCGCCCAGGGTCTTGGCCAATTCGGTCGCCTTGTGCCGATCGCGCCCGATGATCTCGACGACGTTTCCGCCCGCTACCGCGAGCGCGCCGATCGCGCGGGCCATGTTTCCGGTTCCGATGATGCTGATATTGCTCATGAGTGTCCTTTCTCGACATACGATAGAAAGGTTGACGCATCCACCTTATTCCCGGATTTGTTGACGCATCTACCAACGAGGAGGTGGAGAGCCATGGACCCGAACTGGCTCAACGAGGCTGAAGACCGCGCCTGGCGGGCCTTCATGCACGCGCACCATCAGCTGGTGCTGCACCTGAACCGCGGCTTGCAGGAGTCTGGTCTGACCGGCGCGGATTACGAGATCCTCGCGGTCCTCTCAGGTCACGACCGCGATCGCATGCCGGCCCACGAGCTGTGCAAAACGCTGGGGTGGGAAAAGAGCCGCGTCTCCCACCAGGTACGACGCATGCAGAAGGACGGCCTCGTCAGCCGCGAACCAAACCCCGACGACGCCCGCAGCACCGTGGTCCGCCTGCTGCCGGCCGGCCGCGCCGCCATCGAGATGGCGGCGCCCAAGCACGTGGCGGATGTGCGCCGGAATTTCATCGACCTGCTCAGCCCGGCTGAGCTCGACATGCTTGCGGCCCTGAATGAACGAATCCTGCAGCACCTGACGAAAGCGGACGACTCCCTCACTGACGGCGATCTGCCCTAGCCCGGCTCAAAGCCGGACAGCCATCGCTGGCTGCGCCAATGTGTACGGGAGGCGCTGTGAGTCCACTGAATTCATGGCGGTCGAGCCAGACACGGTGTAACGATGTCGACCGGATTCCCCACTGCACTCGCAACGAGAGCGAAAGGAAGCTGGATGAACTCTCCCGACTATGACTTCACCGGTCTGCACGCGTTGTTCATCAACTGCACGCTGAAGCGTTCACCCGAGCCGAGTAACACTCAAGGCCTCATCGACATCAGCACCTCAATCATGGCGGCGCACGGCGTCGCGGTCGAGGTCGTGCGAGCCGTCGACCACGACATAGCCACCGGTGTTTGGCCCGACATGCGCGAGCACGGCTGGGCGACCGACGACTGGCCGGCCATCTTCGAAAAGGTACTCGCCGCAGACATTTTGGTGCTGGCCGGGCCGATCTGGCTGGGCGACAACAGCTCGGTGATGAAGCAGGTGCACGAACGGCTCTATGGCGGCTCGCACCTGCTCAACGATGCGGGTCAGTACCTGTATTACGGCCGCGTCGGGGGCTGCCTGATCACCGGCAACGAAGACGGAGTCAAGCACTGCGCACAGAACGTGCTGTATACGCTGCAGCACATCGGGTACACGATTCCCCCGCAGGCTGACGCCGGCTGGATCGGCGAAGCGGGACCTGGTCCGTCCTACCTCGACCCGGGCTCGGGCGGGCCGGACAACGACTTCACCAACCGCAACACAACATTCATGACGTGGAATCTCCTGCACCTGGCTCAGATGCTGCGGAATGCCGGAGGCATACCGGCATACGGCAACCTTCGGTCCGGCTGGGACGCGGGCTGTCGCTATGATTTTGCCAACCCGGAATACCGTTAAGCGGCTAGTATTCCGTCTCGATGATCGGGACGGAAGACGACGAGGCGGCGATGGTCGCGTCCTTACGGGCCGGCGACGAGCTGGCCTTCGCCGACCTGGTGGACCGCCACACCCCCGCGCTACTGCGGGTTGCGCGCGGCTACGTGCGAAGCAACGAGGCTGCCGAGGAAGTGGTCCAGGAGACCTGGATTGCGTTGATCAAGGGCATCGACAAGTTCGAGGGCCGATCCTCGCTGCGCACTTGGCTTTTCACCGTGATGATCAATATCGCCAAGACGCGGGGAATCCGGGACCGGCGCGTCGCCGATGCCGAGACCTCGGCGTTCGGTGGGGGGACCGTCGACCCGGCCCGATTCCGGCCTGCGACTGACCCGGACTGGCCCGGACATTGGAAAGGCGATCGCGCGCCCGCCCCGTTTCCCGACACCCCGGAGGGGTCGGTACTCGGTGCCGAGTTCATCGCGGTCGCTCGCCGCGAAATGGACAAGCTCCCCGAACGCCAGCGCAGCGTCGTGACCCTGCGCGACATGTTGGGATTCGACTCCGCTGAGGTGTGCGAACTCCTGAGTCTGTCCGTCGCGAATCAGCGTGTGCTGCTGCACCGTGGGCGTGCCGCGATCCGACAAGCGCTCGAGGACTACCTGAGGGAGGCGCCGTGAGTACCGAACCGATGGACTGCAACGAGCTGGTCGAACTCGTCACGGCCTACCTCGACGGATCGCTGGACCTGCAGACCAGGGCGCGATTCGATCTGCACCTGCTCGACTGCGACGGATGTGAAAACTATCTGCAGCAATTGCGGGTCACCATCGATACGGTCGGACGAATCAGTGACGAACAGGTTGATCCCCAGTTCCGGACCAAGCTGCTCAACGCATTCCGCGACTGGAAGTAATTCCAACTGAGTGTGTAACGCCCCCGGGCCTACCAATCACTACGCGTCGGAACATCAAAGACAGGAGTCCGACGTGAAGATCACCCTGACCGCCGCCGCGATCTGTATTGCCGCGGGTGCCGCATTAGTGACGCCTGGCCTCGCCGGCGCCATTCCCACCAACGGTTCGGCCGCCGACGTCGTGAAGGCGTTGCAAGACCAGGGTTACAGTGTGCAATTCAACCAGCCTTCGACCATGGCACTGTCGCGCTGCACGGTCAACGGCGTGCACGGGCTGACGGTCATGATGATGCCCGACGGCTCGTTGATGATGCAGATGAGCCCGGCCAACAATGGCGTCGTCTACGTCGACCTGTCCTGCCCGAACAGCAACAACTAGCTCTACGTCACCCGGCCCCGCGTCTTGGCCAGGCTCGCCACAGTCGTCACCAGCAGCACCACCCCGATCACGCCGATCGACATACCCGTCGAGATCTCCGGCACCGCAACGTGCTGACCGCCGTTGATGAACGGCAGGCTGTTCTCGTGCAGCGCGTGCAGCACGAGCTTGACACCGATGAACGCCAGGATCAGCGACAGCCCGTAGGACAGATAGATGAGCCGGTCCAGCAGACCGCCGATGAGGAAGTACAACTGGCGCAACCCCATCAACGCGAACGCATTGGCGGTGAACACGATATAGGGCTGTTCGGTCAGGCCGTAGATCGCCGGGATCGAGTCCAGCGCGAACAGCACGTCGGTGAACCCGATGGCGATGAGCGCCAACAACATCGGCGTGACCGTCCGCTTGCCGTCGAGCTTGGTGAGGAACTTGTCGCCGTCGTAGGTGTCGGTGGTCGCGACGAACCGGCGCACCAGCGCGATGATCCGGCTGTCGCGTTCCTCCTCGACCTCCTTCTCGTGCCCGGCCTCCTTCGCCAGCTTGACGGCGGTGAGTACCAAGAAGATTCCGAAGAGATAGAACACCCAGCTGAACGAGCTGATGGCCGCCGCACCGACCGCGATGAACCCCGCGCGCATCACCAGGGCCAGCACGATGCCGATCAGCAGCAGCTTCTGCTGGAACTCCCGCGGCACCGCGAACGTCCCCATGATGACCGTGAACACGAACAGGTTGTCGACGCTCAGCGCCTTCTCGGTGACGTACCCGGCGAAGTACTCACCGGCGAACTGGCCACCCCACAGCCACCACACGACGAACCCGAACACCACCGCCAGGCCGATGTACACCGACGACCAGATGGCCGATTCGCGGAACGTCGGCTCGTGCGGCACCCGGACGTGCGCGTAGAAGTCGAAGACGAACAACCCGAGAATCACCGCGCACGTGACCACCCACACCAGCAACGAGACGCTCATGCCCTCCATTATTCGGCATTAGCCAGGCTTGACCGCGAGCACAGGTTTCGGGCATTCCATCAGCAGTTGCTGCGCGACGCTGCCGAGGAGCAGTTTGCCGACGGGATTGCGGTGTTTGAGGCCGATCACCAACAGCTCGGCTTCGGGCCGCTCCATCGCCTCCAGCAGCGCATCGGCGGCATAGACCCCGACGGGTTGAGACAGCTCGAAGCGCACCCCGGAGTTCTTCAGGTGTTCCTCGATGTCGGCCACCTGCCCCGGCTGGGCGAACGCGGCGTCGATATAGGAGTCCCCCGGTGTCGAGTTGACCACCAGCAGATCGGTGTCCCGCAGAGTGGCCTCGGCGATACCGGCGTCCAGCGCCGCCCTGCCGAACTGGTCGTTGGTGTATCCGACGACGATCATGATGCCTGCGCCTTCTCTCGCTGATCCTTGTCGTCCTCGACGACCAGCAGTGTCTCCTCGTCACGGTGCAGGAGTCGCAGCACCAGCGGGATCGCGAGCAGCACCGCCATGCATACGTACGTCACGATGGCCACCGGCTCGGTGAACAGGCTTGACCACTCGCCCCCGCCGAGCTGCAGGCTCTGGCGCAGTTGGCGTTCGATACGCGGGCCCAGGATGACGCCGATGATCAGCGGCAGTACCGGAAGGCCGAACCGGCGCATCATCAGACCGAGCAGGCCGAACAGCAGCAGCAGCGCCAGATCCAGCGGCTGAACGTTCACCGCGAACGCCCCGAGCGTGGCGAAGAACAGGATGCCGGCGTACAGATACGGCCGTGGCGTGCGCAGCAGCTTGGCCCACAGCGGCGCCAGCGGCAGGTTGAGCACCAACAGCAGGAAGTTGCCGATGAACAGGCTGGCGATCAGCGTCCAGATCAGCAGCGGCTCCTTGCTGAAAAGCGTTGGGCCGGGCTGGATTCCATAGGACACGAAGGCGGTGAGCATGACCGCGGCGGTCGCGTTGGTCGGCAGGCCCAGCGACAGCATCGGCACCAGGGTGCCTGCGGCGGAGGCGTTGTTGGCCGCCTCGGGCCCGGCCACCCCTTCGATCGCGCCCCGCCCGAACTCCTCCGGATGCTTGGACAGCTTCTTCTCGGTGATGTAGCTCAGGAACGTGGGCAACTCAGCGCCGCCTGCGGGTAACGCACCGAACGGGAACCCGAACGCGGTGCCGCGCAACCACGGTTTCCAGGACCGTCGCCAGTCATCGCGGCCCATCCACGGCCGGCCGACCGGGATCACATCGGCCGGGCGCCGGCGCAGGTGTGCGGCCACCCAGAGTGCCTCTCCCACAGCGAAGATCGCCACCGCGATCACCACGATGTCGATGCCGTCAGAGAGCTGCGGGATACCGAACGTGGCGCGTGGCTGGCCGGTCAGGAAGTCGATGCCGACGATGCCGATCGCCAGGCCCAGCACCAACGAGATGGCGCCGCGCAGTTTCGACGAGCCCAGCACCGCGGTCACCGCCACCAGCGCGAAGAGCATGATCGCCAGGTAAGACGGTGCGCCAAGGGTGACGGCGAACCGCGAGATCGCTGGCGCGAAGGCGGCCAGCAGTACGGTGCCGATGGTGCCCGCGACGAACGAGCCGATGGCCGCCGTGGCCAACGCCTGTGCGGCTCGGCCTGCCTTCGCCATCTTGTTGCCCTCGATGGCGGTGATCACCGACGACGACTCCCCCGGTGTGTTCAGCAGGATCGACGTGGTGGATCCGCCGTACATGCCGCCGTAGAAGATGCCGGCGAACATGATGAAGGCCGCACTGGGGCTGACGTTGTAGGTGATGGGAAGCAGCAGAGCCACCGTCATGGCCGGTCCGATGCCGGGCAGCACACCGACCGCGGTGCCCAGCAGCACCCCGATCACGGCGTACAGCAGGTTCATCGGGGTCGCCGCCTCGGCGAAACCTTGTAACAGCCAGTTGAAGTTGTCCATCTAGAGGATCCCGTCCAAGATGCCTGCGGGCAGCGGGATTCCGAGCCCGGAGTAGAACGCGTAGAAGCTGGCCAAGGCGAGGACAACGCCGATGACGAGGTTGCGCACGTAGTGCCTGCTGCCCAGAATCGTTGCCGCACCGGCGAAGAACAGTGCGCTCACGATCACCCAGCCCACCGGATTGACCAGCAGGATCATCGCGACGAACAGCGCGACCAGCAGGCCGACGGTGCGCCAGTCCCCCGGCGCCTCGGGATCGATGTCCTCACCGGCGTCGGCCTCGCCCTTGCTGCCACGCGGGATCGCGACGGCCAGGATCACCGCGAGCACCAGTGCTGCACCACCGATGATCAACGGAAAGAACTTGGGCCCAACGGGATCCACCTTGGCGAATCCCTCATCCAGCGTCAGCCCGTTGTAGACCAGGAATCCGCCGACGAGCGCCAGCACGGCGACCACAATGTACTGCGCATAGTCGACGGTGCGAGTCGCCGCCTGTTTGTCGTCAACGCTCACAGCAGTCCCAATTCGGTCAGGGTCGACGAGACCCGGTTGTCCTGGTCTTTGAGGAATTGTTCGAAGTCCGCGCCGGTGACGAAGGCGTCCGTCCAGCCGTTCTTGACCAACGCGTCCTTCCACTGCTGGGTGCCGTGCATCTCTTCGAGCGACTTCACCATCTCCCGCTTGGCGGTATCCGAAATACCCGGTGGCGCAAGAACACCACGCCAGTTCGCGAAGGTGAGATCGATACCGGCTTCCTTGAGCGTCGGCGCATCGATGCCCTCGACACGCTTCTCGCTGGACACCGCGAGCACCCGAAGCTGGCCCGCCTCGATCTGGTCGATGAGCTCGCCAGGGCTGGAGGTTCCCACGGTGATCTTCTTGCCGAGCAACGCGGTGAGTAGGTCGCCGCCGCCGTCATAGGTGATGAAGTTGACCTGTTTCGGGTCGACACCCACCTTCTTCGCGACTTCCATCGGGAACAGGTGATCGGGGCCGCCCGGTGAGGAACCCCCGCCGATCGTGATCTTGCTCGGATCGGCCTTCCACGCCGCGACGAAGTCACCCACCGTCTTGAACGGTGAATCGGCGGGAACGAAAATCGCCCCGGGGTCTTCGATCAACTTGGCGATGGCCGTCGCATCGGAGGCCTTGATCTTGGACCCGTTGGTGTAGGTGGCGCCGACGACACCAAGACCCATCGTCATCATCAGGTCGTCGTTGCCCCGCTCGTTCATGAGCCGGGCCATCGCGACGGTGCCGCCGGCACCGAGCACGTTGAACACCTCGACGCGGCCGGTGATGTCCTGGTCCTCCATGATCTTCACCGCCGTCCGCGCGGTCAGGTCGTAGCCGCCGCCAGGGCTGTTCGGCACCATCATCCGCAGCCGGTGCAGACCGGACGGATCGTCGCCTCGCGTCACGCCGCAGCCGGCGAGCAGCAGCGTCACGGCCAGCACGGTGGCGATCACCGCGAACCGCTTCGCGCGTCCTCGCACCATTCGTCCGCCCCATTTCATCGTTGGAAGAGTTCGTCGGCCTGTGATGTTCAGCAATACTGGTAGACAGAGGTGATGCAGGTCACTCTTTGGGACGTAAAGGAAGTTGTGGTCGTTGTGGTCATCGCTGGTACGTAGCGGCCGGAGCCTTGCGGGCCAATTCCTCGCCTTCCAGCTTCTGGTAGTCGCGGTCGTGCTGATCGCGGTGGCGGCGGTCTCGATCGCCCAGTCGGCCAAGGAGTTCCGCGACGTTCGGGGGCAGCGGATGATCGCGGTCGCCGAGAACGTCGCGTCGACCCCGCTTGTGCGGGATCGCTTCGCCGACCCTTTCGCCGCGCGGCTTCTGGCACCCGACGTCGACCGTGCGGTCGCGCTATCCGGAGCAGGCATGGCCGAGTTGATCGACCCGGCCGGCGTGGTGCGGGTCTCGTCGGATCCCTCGCGGGTCGGGCGGCAGGTGGATTTCGGGCCCAGCCGGGTCATCGAGGGCCGGGCGTGGTTCGGCGATCTCGACGTCGACGGCCGTCACGCGCTCGTCGGTCAGGTCCCGATTCTGTCCACCGACGGCACGGTGCAGTCGGTGGTGTCAGTCAGCGAACCGTATCCCTCAGTGTGGCAACTTCTCAGCGGGGCCGGTGAGCGATTACTCGCCTACCTCGGCCTGGGCGCGGCGCTGGGTCTGGTCGCCTCGTGGCTGCTGTCACGGCGGATCAAACGTCACACCCGCGGACTCGAGGTCGCCGAGATCGCCGGGCTGGCCGAGCATCGAGAAGCCTTGTTGCACAGCATTCGTGAGGGCGTGATCGGGGTGAACACCGACGGGGTGATCACGGTGGTCAATGACAGCGCCCAAGAGCTGCTCGGGATCGGCGCCGACGCCGTCAACCGCAGGGTGCGCGAGGCGGGCATCGACCCCGCGGTGGCCGACTTCCTGCTCTCCGGTGAGGACGGGCACGACGTCGTCATCGCCACGCCGTATCGGGTACTGGCGCTCAACCGGCGGGCGGCGACCAGCCAGGGTCAGCGGATCGGCACCGTCACCACGATGCGGGACAGCACCGAACTGGCGTCCATGCAGGGCCAGTTGTCCTCGCACAAGAGCGTGACCGACACGCTGCGGGCCCAGACCCACGAGTTCGCCAACCAGCTGCACACCATCTCCGGGCTGGTGCAACTGGGCGAGTATGATTCGGTCCGCGATTTGGTGGGTGCACTGACCCGGCGCCGGGCAGAGATCAGTGATGCTGTGACACAGCGTATTTCAGATCCCGCGGTGGCCGCCCTTCTGATCGCCAAGACGACGCTGGCCGCCGAGAGCGGCGTGTCGCTGCAGCTGGCCGACGAATCGCATTTGGCGGCACTGAATCCCGCACTGGCCACCGATGTCATCACGGTGCTGGGCAATTTGATCGACAACGCCGTCGACGCCTCGGAAGGAACGGCGACTGCTCGCGTGACGGTGGGCATCGAGGACGCCGACGGTCTCGTGATCACGGTCGCCGACTCCGGACCCGGCGTGCCGCAGGACCAGCGCGGCCAGATCTTCTCCCGCGGCGTGACGTCCAAACCGGAGGTTCCGGGTGGCCGCGGGATCGGCCTCGCGTTGGTCCGGCTGATCACCGCCCAGCACGGCGGCACGGCCGAGGTCGGCGACGGCGACGATGGCGGTGCCGTGTTCGTCGCGCGATTGCCGCGAGTCGAGTCGGTGACGCATGCGTGAGGTGCTCGTGGTCGACGACGACTTCATGGTCGCCGACATCCACCGCCGCTTCGTCGATCGCATCGACGGATTCCACACCGTCGACGTGGCCCATACGGGCGGGGCCGCACTCGAAGCCGCGCACACGCTTCGCCCCGACCTCATCCTGCTCGACGTCTACCTTCCGGATATGACGGGCCTGCAGGTGCTCCAGACGTTGCGCGCCGAAGGCGACCCGGTGGGCGTCATCATGATCACCGCGGCACGGGAATTGGACACCGTCGGCGGAGCCCTCGACGGCGGCGCCGCCGATTATCTGATCAAGCCGTTCGAGTTCGAGCAACTGCGAACGAAACTGGCCTCATTCGCCGCCCGCGCCGACGCGCTGGGCGCCGACCACGGCATCGACCAGAGCTTCGTCGACACCCTGTTCGGGCGGTCATCGGCCCCCGGTGATCCGCCGCCGATGCCCAAGGGGCTCGGAGCCGAGACAGGTCAGCTGGTGCTCGCCGCGGTGCGCGGGGCGGGCGAAGTCTCGGCGGCCGAATGCGCTGACCTGGTGGGGATCTCCCGGGTCAGCGCCCGACGCTATCTCGAGTACTTCTTGAGTACCGGCGCCCTCGGGTTGCGACTGCAGTACGGAGCGGGGCGCCCCGAGCGCCGCTACCACGCGTCGTAATTCTTCAGCGCGCGCCCGGGCCGGGCTGCTGGCATGATCTGTCGCTTATGGCAGTGCACCACCTTCCGGCGACGGCCCAGACGGTGCATTGGGGGTTCTTCGACCCGCGACAGGCACCCGCACTGACCGTCGATTCCGGTGACCTGGTGGCGATCGAGACACTGACGCACCACGCCGGTGACGCCCCCGATCTGCTGATGGACGAGGACATCGAGCGCGTGTTCGCCGAGGTGGACGAGCGTGGGCCGGGTCCGCATATCCTCACCGGGCCGATCGCGGTCACCGGGGCGCGACCGGGTGACGTGTTGCAGGTCGACATCCTGGAGGCCACCCCGCGCCTGCCCTACGGCTCGAACCTCGCCGGGCATTGGGGCTTCCTGTACAACGAGATCCCCGTCGAGCGGGTCACCGTCTACGAGCTGGACGTCGAGGCGTTGCTGGGGCGCGCGCTGTTCGGCTATGACTGGACCGCGACCCCGCTGGCCAACGAGCCTGGCACGATCGTCACACCCGACCCTGAACGACGGGAACCGGCGCTGCCCGGCGTCGTGGTGCCGCTGCGGCCACACTTCGGCACGATGGGCGTGGCGCCGGCCGAGCCGGTGCGGGTCTCGTCGGTGCCGCCGGGTGATCACGGTGGCAATGTCGACAACTGGCGCATCGGTGCCGGCGGGCGGATGTACTACCCCGTTCAAGTGCCCGGCGCACTGCTGTCGGTCGGCGATCCGCACGTCTCGCAGGGCGACGGCGAGGTCAGCGGTACGGCGCTGGAATCGTCGCTGAACGGGTCGTTGCGCTTGACGATTCGCCGTGACCTACCGTTCACGGTGCCGGTGCTGGAGACCGCAACCGAACTGCTGGTGCACGGATTCGGCGACAGCCTTGACGCAGCGATGAAATGCGCCACCCTGCGCACACTGCAGCTGCTGCAGAACCACTTCGGATTGTCCCGTGCCGACGCGTACTCGTTCATGTCGGTGGCGGTGGACTTCACCGTCACCCAGGTGGTCGACCAGCGTCAGGGCGTACACGGCCGAATCGACAAACGCTGCTTCCCGCGCTGGCACAATCCAGCGGTATGACGGGTATCCGCGCCTTCACCTTCACCGTCGCTGACGGCGTTCCGCCCGCGGTGGCGCCGTTCTCACACGCCACCGCGGCCGGCCAGACCCTCTACGTCACCGGGCAGATGCCGACCGACACCACCGGTTCGGTGGTCGGTGACGACGTGGCCACCCAGACCGATCAGGTGCTGGCCAATCTGCTGCGGGTCACCGAGCTGTGCGGGGGCGGGCTGGCCGACGTGGTGTCGGTCCGCGCATTCCTGACCGACTGGACCGACTATGCCGCGTTCAATGCGGCGTACGCGCCGTGGTTTCCCGACCGGCTACCGAGCCGGACCTGCGTCGGCACCAATGGGCTGGCCGTGGGTGCGCTCGTCGAAATCGACTGGGTGTGCTGGCGTGCCGACGGCTGGGCCTGACCGTCAGGCCTGATCGCCGTAGCGATTGAGCCGCGCGCCGATCGCCGTCGCGGCCAGCCGAACCCGCTCGCCGAGGCCTGTGATCGCCCGCGAATCCAGTGAAGCGAACGGCGCGGCGGTGACCGACATGGTCACCACGCCGTCGGCATTGCTGATCGGTGCGGAGACGGTGGCGATGCTGTGGGTGGCGCCCTTACTCAATTCGCCTGGCAGGACGTCGATCACGCTGAGGTCGGCGAACGCCCGGGCCAGCTGCGCGGTGATCGCGTCCACCTCGCCGTCGCGGCTGAGGGCCTCCAGCGCCGAGTACACCCGCAGGTATTCCCGGGTGAGCCGCTCTACCACGAAGCCGCGATCACGAGTTTCGTTGAGCACAGCCGAGATTCGCTTGCGCAGGGCGTCGCTGGGCCGGCCGATCGCCTCGAGCCAGGCCTCCTGCGCCTCAGGATTCGACCATGCCACATAGTCGCGGCCGAACGGCGCGACGAACGGTGTCCTGGTTCTGCGCCCGATCCGAGGGGCGGCCAGGCTCTCTCCTGCGAGGTCGATGATCACCAGGCTGTTGGCCTCGCGGCGGGCCAGATAGACCTGCATGCCGGTGTCGGACGCCAGTTCCTCGAGTTCACCGCGGAACAGGTCGGCGGGTTTGGCCAGGCCGGCGATTGCCGGCCCCCAGGCGTACTTCGCCGACCGCGGATCTCGGGTCACCCACTCGTGCGCGACGAGGGTCGCCAGGATGGCGTGGCCGGTGGCGCGGCTGATGTCCAGGCTGCGGCAGATTTCGGCCAGCGAGAACTGACAGCCGGGGTCCGCGCCGAGCATTTCCATCACCGCGATCACCCGCCCGGTGGGCGGTGAGGACGCTTGACCCGCAATCTTGGCAGGGTCTACGTTGAGCGTCATATTTCCGAACAGTACGTCGAATATTCGACAGGAACAAGACATGGCGACGCGGTCATCAACGGAGACGCTGAACCTCGACGACCTGACCAACCCGGTGCTCACCGACACCCAGCGGCAGATCCTCGACTACACCGAGTCGCGCGAGGTGACCTTCGACCTCGACGCGATGCTCGCCGAGGCAGTGGCCGCAGCCGGGGCCGACGACCTGGCCGACGACGGGTTCGCCGACCGGCTGGCCGCACATGTCGCCGCCATCGAATCCGACACCGGCCTGCGTCAGCTCATCCGAAGCAGCCTGCGCGCCAGGGTGGTTCGCAAGGTGCGCAACCGGCTGTCGCTGGTCGATCTGCTCAAACGCTATCCCGAGATCGCAGACATCCCGATCGAGCGGCCGCTGATCGTGGTCGGCATGCCCCGCTCGGGGACAACCCACCTGGTGAACCTGATCGCCGAAGATCCGCGGCGGCGCGCACTGCCCTACTGGGAGAGCGAGGATCCGATTCCGGCTCTCGGGCAGGGACCCGGCGTGTTCGGCGTCGATCCTCGCTACGCCCGAGTCAAGGCCGAGCATGAGGCGTTGATGGCCAGCACCCCGTATGTGGCCGCGATGCACGACCGGTTCCCCGAGGCCATCGAGGAGGAGGTCGAGCTGCTCGACCTCGACATGGCCGGTTACGTACTCGAGTGGCACGCGCGTGTTCCCAGCTGGCGTGACTTCTATCTCGGCCTGGACCACACCCTTCACTACGCCTACCTGAAAAAGGTCCTGCAGGCGTTGACGTTTCTGCGCGGACCGCGGACGTGGGTGCTGAAATCGCCCCAGCACGCCGAACAACTCGGACCGCTGATGACCACCTTCCCCGACGCCACGGTCGCCTTCACCCACCGGGACCCCGTGGCGGTGATCCAGTCGGCAATCACGATGATGGCGTATTCGGATCGGTTGCGCCGCAACAGCATCGACCCAGACTGGCTGGTGGACTACTGGAGTGACCGGATTCACCGCCTGCTGAGCGCCTGCGTGCGCGACCGGGAGCTGGTACCGGCGGAGCGCAGTGTCGACATCGGATTTCATCACCTCAACGGCAACGAGATGCCGGTGCTGGCCGACTTCTATCAGCGCGCAGGCGTCGACATTCCCCCCAAGGTGGCCAAGCGATTCCAGGCCTACATCGACGCCAACCGCCGGGGAGCCAAGGGCCGCATCCCGTATGACCTCAAACGTCACTTCGGCGTCGAACCGCAGGAGTTGCGCTCCCGGTTCGCCTTCTACTTCGACCGTTTCGACGTCCGCCCCGAGATCTAGAGGTCATTGTGGAACCCATCTACCGCAGCCGCCCCGGCGCCGATGCGATGCTGCCGGCCTCGGCCGAACAGGCGCAGGAAGTCGCACCGGGGATCTGGTGCTCACCGGGACTGACCAACTCCTACCTGCTGACCACATCGGACGGCCGCGTCGTCGTCAACACCGGCATGGGATTCGAGGGCCCGGTGCACCGAGCCGTGTTCGACGCCGTCGACGCGTCGCCGGTGCGCTACATCCTGATCACCCAGGGTCACTACGACCACGTCGGCGGCCTGGACACTCTGCGCGACCCGGACACCAAGGTTGTGGCGCAGGCCAATTGGGAACACTGGCGTGACGACAACGAGCGGCTACTGCCCTATCGCGCCAACCGCAGCGCGTTCGCCTTCTCCGGCAAGCTCTCCGGCGGCATCGCCAAGATCCAGCAGCGCTTCGGCAAGAAACTCCCGCCACAGAGCACCGGATGCGCCGACATCGTCGTCGACGACCGGCTGTCACTGACGGTCGGCGACCGGCACTTCGAGCTGATCGCGACGCCGGGCGGGGAAACCACCGACTCGATGGTGATCTGGCTACCCGAAGAACGAGTCTGCCTGTGCAGCAACACATTCGGACCAGTCTTCGGTCACATCCCGAACCTGGTCACCATTCGCGGCGACCGCTATCGGGATGCGCTGACAGTCATCGACACCATCGAACGCGTCCGCGCGCTGCAGCCCGAGGTGCTGCTCACCGGACACTTCGACCCCATTCGCGGGGCAGCCCTGATCGACGCCGAACTGACCAGGCTGCGCGACGCCGTCCAGTACCTGCACGACCAGACCATCGCAGGGATGAACGCGGGCAAGGACGTTCGGACTCTGATGGCCGAGATCACGCTGCCCGAACATCTCGAGGTCGGGCAGGGCTACGGCAAGCTCGCCTGGGACGTCCGCGCGATCTGGGAGAACTACTCCGGCTGGTTTCACCACCGCTCGACCACCGAGCTGTACGCGGTCGGGCCCGACGCCGTCAGCGCTGACCTCGTGGAACTGGCCGGCGCCGACGCGCTGACCGAACGGGCCCGTGCCCATCTGTCGGACGGTCGACCACTGGAGGCCATCCACCTCGCCGAACTCGTCACCCAGGCCGATCCCGAACACACCGACGCGCGAGCGGTACTCAAGGAAGCGCACGAACAGCTGCTGGCGGACAGCGTCAACTTCTGGGAGACGGCCTGGCTGACCAAGCAGATCGAAAGGTACACATGACCGCCCAGCTCAGCTTCGACTTCACCGGCACCCAGGCTCTGGTCACCGGCGCGACCAGTGGCATCGGGCATGCCGTTGCCGTGTTGTTTCGCGATGCCGGGGGCGACGTCACCGTCACCGGCACCAAACCCGCCGCCGCCGACTATGACACCGACCTGTCCGGGATGACCTACCGCCAACTTGTGCTCACCGACAATGCATCCATTGACAGCCTGGCGCACAGCATCTCCGCGCTCGACGTCCTGGTCAACAACGCCGGCGCCAACTTCCCCGGTGGCCTCGACGAGTCCACCCCCGACGGATTCGCCGCCTCCGTCGCGCTGAACCTCACCGGGCCGTACCGGCTCACCGTCGCCCTTCGCCGTGCGCTGAAGGCTTCCACCGGGGCCGGCGGGGCGAGCGTGGTCAACCTGGCGTCGATGTCCGCGCTGCGTGCGGTCACCATGGTCCCCGGTTACGGGGCCGCCAAGTCCGGTGTCATCAACGTCACCCGCAACCTGGCCGTCAAGTGGGCCAAGCACGGAATCCGGATCAACGCCGTGGCGCCGGGCACCATCGAGACCGCGATGACCGCGCCGATGCATGCCGTACCGGAGATCGTGGCGACCGAGATCGCCCACATCCCCGCCGGGCGAATGGGCACCGTCGGCGAGGTCGCCCCCGCGATCGCGTTCCTGTGCACGGCGCAGAGCAGCTACATCAACGGCGCGGTGCTGGTCGTCGACGGCGCCTCGGACTGCGTGTAGCGGGGTTCCTGCCGTACCGTAATCGGGTGCCCCGTCAGGTCCTTTTCATCTACAACGATCCGATTGCGCCCGAGGCATTGCTCGGCGAGACGTTCACCGAACTCGGTTTCGACGTGGACACGTTCGAGGTGGTTCCGGCAGCGCGAGCCGGCGACCCGGCACTCGACGTCACCTTCCCCGACCCGACCCGCTACGACGTGATCGTGCCGCTGGGTTCGCGGTGGGCGGTCTACGACGAAAGCCTGCCGTGGGTGGCCGCCGAGATCGATACCGTGCGCAGCGCCGTCGACGCCGGCCTCGGTGTGCTCGGGGTGTGCTTCGGTGGCCAGCTGGTGGCCACCGCGCTCGGCGGCACTGTGGCTCGCTCGACCGACCCCGAGATCGGCTGGCACCGGGTACGCAGCACCGACCCCGATCTGGTGCCCGACGACGGGCCGTGGTTCCAGTGGCACTTCGATCGGTTCACTCCCCCGGCGGGTGCCACCGTGGTGGCCGAAAACGACCGCGCATCACAGGCTTTCGTCCTCGGCCGAGCGATGGGATTACAGTTCCACCCCGAGCTCGACCACAAGCTGCTCGAGCTGTGGATCGACGACGACCGCAACCGCGACGGCGGCGATATCGTCCGGCTCGGGCTCAACGCCGACGATCTGCGGGCGGATACCACCACCCATGTCGACGACGCCGCCCGCCGGCTGCGGCTGCTGGTGCGGGGCTTCCTCGATAAGGTCGCGCGCTAGCGTTCATGGCCCGAATCCGGTCCGTCGTCGCCACAGCGCTGACCGCTCTGATGGTGCTGACCGGCTGCGCATCGTCGACGAACACTCCCGCGCCGACCGGTTCTCCAGAGGCCGACGCGATCGCCGCGATCGTGCGCGACGTGATGGCGCAGGCACATCTCAAGTCGGTGCTGGTGCGGGTCACCGTCGACGGCAGGGAGGTGCTGACCCGCGCCGAGGGCGAGTCGATGACCGGAGTGCCCGCCACCACCGCGATGCATTTCCGCAACGGCGCGGTGGCGATCTCCTATGTGGCCACCCTGTTGCTGCGACTCGTCGACGAGAACAAGGTCAGGCTCGAAGACAAGCTCTCCACCTGGCTACCCGGGGTGCCCAACTCCGACCGGGTGACGCTGGGCCAGCTCGCGCAGATGACGTCGGGCTACGTCGACTACGTCATCGGCAACGAGCCGATGAACGCCGAGCTCTACCGGGATCCGTTCCGGCAGTGGACGACCGACCAGCTGCTGGCGTTCGCCATCCACAAACCCCTGCTCTACGAGCCGGGCACGAACTGGAACTACGCCCACACCAACTACGTGCTACTGGGTTTGGCGTTGGAGAAGGCAACCGGCCAGGACATGCCGACGTTGTTACAGCAGAACGTGCTCGGCCCCCTCGGCCTGACCAATACCGCGAACTCGTTCACCCCCGACATCCCCGCGCCGGTACTGCACGCGTACTCCTCGGAACGTCGCCAGGCCCTGCACATCCCGCCCGGCACACCGTTCTACGAGGAGACCACCTTCTGGAATCCGTCCTGGACCATCACCCACGGCGCGATCCAGACCACCGACATCCATGACCTGGCCGCCACCGCTGAGGGGATCGGCTCAGGTCGGCTGTTGTCGCCCGAGTCCTACCAGAAGATGATCTCCCCGCAGCTGCGCGGCAAGACCACCGCGCTGCCGGGCTGCACCACCTGCGCGGTCCAAAATGATATCTACACTTACGGATTGGGCGTTGTCATCTCCGGGAACTGGCTGCTGCAGAACCCGATGTTCGCCGGCTACGCCGCCGTGGAGGGATACCTGCCGAGCCGGCGGATCGCGATCGCGGTGGCCGTCACCTTCGACGTGGGCGCCTTCGATGCGCAGGGCGACTACACCAACGCGGCCGACACGGTGTTCCGCAAGATCGGCGCGGAACTGGCCCCCGACGACGCGCCGCCGCAACCTCCGGCGAAATAAGCCCGTGTGTTCTGCCCCCAGAACAACCCGCCACAGCAACGTGACAATCGCCGCTGACCCGGCGTGTGACCCCAACCGTTCACCCACTCGCAACTTGAGATGACTAGCGTGCCCGCCATGCCCGCAGCCGAGCAAGAGCTGGATCGCCTTCAGAGTGAGGTCGACGCGCTGCTGGAGCGGCTGACCGATGCCGAATCCCGATGGCAACCGTTGATCGCTTCTGTTACTGCCGAAAATCATTGTAGTGCAATCAATTTGGCGCACTACTGGGCCCTTCGGCAGGCCGACCTTCGCGATATGCAGAAACGGCTGACCGAATTCGGGCTGTCCTCGCTGGGCCGCAGCGAGGCCCACGTCCAGGCGACACTGCAGTTGGTGTCGGCCGCGATCGCGGCGATGCGTGGCCACGGGTGGAATCCGGACGACCAGGCATGCGTCGGGGTCGACCAGGGCGGACAGCTGCTCGAGCGCAACGCCGTCGAACTGCTCGGACCTGCCGCCGAAGACCGTGCGGCACGGATCATGGTCACCCTGCCGTCGGAGGCTGCCGGGGATATCACGCTGGTGCGCACACTCCTGGACGCCGGAATGCGGATCGCCCGGATCAACTGCGCCCACGATGACGTGACCGCGTGGAAGGCGATGGCCGCCAACGTCCGCTCTGCGGCCGCGGCAGCCGGGCGACCCTGCCTGATCGCGATGGACCTTGGCGGCCCGAAACTGCGCACCGGACCCCTGGAACCGGGGCCACAGGTGGCTCGGCTGCGGCCGACCCGCAACGCGCACGGGCAGGTCGTGGGGGCCGGCCGCGGCTGGCTGACTTCGGCGAAACGGCCGGCCCGCCCGCCCGAGCCGGGCCTGGTCACACTGCCGGTCGACGGCAAGTGGCTGGCGCACCGCTCCGAGGGCGACGAACTGCTCCTGCGCGACACCCGCGGATCCAAGCGGCGGCTGCTGCTCGCCGCGGCTACCCCGGGCGGATTCGTCGTCACCACCGAGAAAACCACCTACCTGGGCACCGGAACCCGGTTGAGGGCAGGCAAAAAAGACTCCACCAAGCTCGGCGAGCTGCCCGCCGTCGAGCAGAGCATCCGGCTGGCCGCCGGTGACATCGTGCGAGTGACCCGCGATTGCACACCGGCACCCGTCGACGACGACCAGCCGCCCCGGATCGGGTGCACCCTGCCGGAGGTGTTCGACAACGCCGAAGTCGGCGAGCGAGTGTTCTTCGACGACGGCAAGCTCGGTGGCGAGGTCATCGCCATCACCGCCGACAGCATCGATGTCCGCATCGACCATCCCCCCCACGGCACGGCAAAGTTGCACGCCGCCAAGGGAATCAATGTGCCGGACACCAACCTGCCGATCTCGGCGCTGACCGACAAGGACCTGGCCGATCTGACCGCCGTGATCGAGCTCGCCGACTTCGTGCAGTTCTCGTTCGTGCGCGAACCCGCCGACGTGATCCGACTCTTCGACGAGCTGGACCGGCTCGGCGACCGCGACCTCGGCGTGGTTCTCAAGATCGAAACCCGCCAGGCCTTCGAGCACCTTCCGCAGCTGCTGTTGACGGCGATGCGCCGACGCCGGGTCGGGGTCATGATCGCGCGCGGGGATCTGGCTGTGGAGACCGGCTACGAACGGATGGCCGAGCTGCAGGAGGAGACGCTGTGGCTGTGCGAGGCTGCACATCTGCCGGTGATCTGGGCGACCCAAGTGCTCGAGCAGCTGGCCGCCACCGGGCTGCCGACGCGCGCCGAGATCAGCGATGCGGCAATGTCCGAACGCGCCGAGTGCGTGATGCTCAACAAGGGTCCCTACATCGCCGACGCTGTCGTCACCCTCGACGACATCCTCGGCCGGATGGCCGGCCACGAGTACAAGAAGAGCCCGCTGCTGCGCAGTCTGCACTCATGGCGGGCCGACGCGCACTAGTCATCGTGGCCCAGCTGGTGGGCCAGTGCATCCTCGATCGTCGGCTGCCGGAATCGGTGCCCCAGCGTCTGCAGCTTGGTGGGCAGGACGCGTTGATCGGCCTCGGCCAGTTCGCGCGCGCCCTGGGTGCCCAGCAGCATGCGCGGACCGATCGATGGCACAGGCAGCACCGCCGGGCGATGCAGCGTCGCGGCCAGCGCCTTGGTGTATGCATTGTTGCGCAACGGATTTGGCGCAACAGCGTTGACGGGACCGGTCAGCCTGTCGTCGTAGGCGGCGCGGTAGTAGATGTCGAGCAGGTCGTCGAGACCGATCCAGGACAGCCACTGCTGGCCGCTGCCAAGCCGACCGCCCAGGCCGGCAGTGAACAACGGCCGCATCAGCCGAAGGGTGCCACCGCGGGCGGACTGCACAATGCCGGTGCGCACGCAGACCGTGCGGATCCCAGCGCGGGTGGCCGGTTCGGTGGCCGCCTCCCAGTCGGAGACCAGGTCAGCCAGGAAGCCGTCACCGCGGGCACTGTCCTCGCACAGCACCGCGTCACCGCGGTTGTAGCCGTAGATCCCGATCGCCGAGGCGCTGATGAACGCACGCAGCCCGCGCGACGCGCCGGCCACTTCGGCCAGCCGCCGGGTTGGTTCGATCCGCGAGTCACGGATCGCACGGCGGTGGGCCTCGGTGAACCGCCCGGCGATCGAGGCACCCGCCAGATGGATGACGGTGTCGATTCCATCGAACAGGTCGGCAGCGGGATCACTTGGCTCCCAACGTCGTTCATCGGGCCGGACGGGCTCGTGGCGCACCAGCCGGATCACCCGATGCCCACCGGTCGTCAGCAAGGCGGTCAGCGCGGTCCCCACCAGGCCCGACGAGCCGGTGATCGCGACCGCCAGCCCGCTCCCGCCCGCCCGCGCGGCATCCCGGTGGGCGGCGAGATCGTCGGCCAGCTGGCGATGCCGGTAGCCGAACGTCGGGCGCAGCGCCGCACCCGGCACCGTGGTGTCGACCTCGTCGTGCACCGCTGTGCTGCCGGCACCGGCATCGCTGAACCGGTGGGTGTGGCGCCACCAGCCGATGATCCGTGGCGGCAGCGTCATCAATCCGTCCGAGGACAGCACGTCCACGAACTGGTACGGCGGGTCGAAGCCGTCCGGATCGTGCCGGGCGACCCAGCGCAACCTGCCGGGAAGGCCGAGGACCGCCCGCCCGTCGGCCAGCGACTCGGTCTCGGCGACAACGTGCATCGGTTGCCATGGCGGAATGAGCCGCCGCATCGCGCCCGGACGGGTGTGCCAGGCGAACACCTCATCGATGGGATGGTCGACAACGCTGGCGTATTGGATGCTCATCCTCTTCTATACCCAACCGGGTAGGAAAAGATCAGCGTGAGCCGGACTCGTCGGACGGCTTTTCCTCAGACTCGTTCTCGGGCTCGTCGGCTTCGTCGGCCGCTGCGGGTGCCGGCTCCTCGTCGACCGGCACCTCAGAGGTCGGGTCGTCGGGATAGTCCGCGTCGAACGTCGAATACGTGGAGTCGACCGTCTCGTCGGTTTCCGAATAGGCAGTGGTCTCGGCAGTCGCCGACGACTCCGTGGCGTCGGCGACCACCGCCGCCGAATCGGCCTCAGCGCCACGACGGTTCTGCCGCTCCCGGATCGCATCGACGATCAGCAGGATCACACCGATCACGCTGGCCGCGATACACACCCAAGCGACCAGCTCATTGCTGGTGACGACCGCGGTGACCAGGGCAGCGAGGCCGATCACCGCCAGTACCAGGGCAACGATCAGCATCGATCAACCTCCGGTCGACAAGCGATTAGTTATTGCCCCGGTTGAACTGGTTGAACCCGCCGCCGTCGCTGTTGGCACCCGAATCGACCGGTGCGGCCGACCCACGCTGCCCGAGTTCTTCGAGCTGGGACTCCAGGTAGGTCTTGAGCCGGGTGCGGTATTCGCGCTCGAACGTCCGCAACTGCTCCAGCCGTCCCTCGAGGACGGTGCGCTGCTGGTTGATGGTGCCCATGATCTCGGTGTGCTTGCGCTCGGCGTCGGCCTGCAGTGCGTCGGCCTTCTCCTGCGCCTGCCGCAGCTGGGTCTCCGAACGGGTCTGAGCGTCGGCGAGCTGCGCTTCGGCGCGCTGCTTGGCGTCGGCAACCGTGGTCTCCGCGGTGTGGCGGGCCTCCGAGACGATCTGGTCGGCGTTGGCACGCGCGTCGGCCAGCAGCTTGTCGGCCTCCGCCTTGGCAGTGCCGGTCAACCGGTCGGCAGTGTCCTGAGCCAGGGCCAGCACCCGAGCAGCCTTGATGGCCTGCTCCTCGCTGGCGGCCGAGCTCGGCGCCGGCTGCGGGGCAACCTGCGGCACGGGAGCCGGCGTGGGCTCCGGTTCCGGCTGCGGCTCCGGCTGGTACAGCGGAATCGCCTGCGTCGGTTGCGGTACCGCGCCTCCGGCGCGTGCGGAACCCAGCTCCTGATCGAGTTCGGCGACCCGCTGGCGCAGATCCGAGTTCTCCTCGATGAGACGAGTCAGCTCGTTCTCCACCAAGTCGAGGAAGGCGTCGACCTCGTCCTCGTTGTAGCCTCGCTTGCCGATGGGCGGCTTGCTGAATGCCACATTGTGCACGTCTGCCGGTGTAAGCGGCATCATCTGCCCCCTCGGGTCTGGGCGGTTAAGCGTCTGCAAAGTGTAGAACGCGTCTAACGTTCGTTCCGTACTGTAACTGGCGTCCATCCTGTCACACCAGAACCGTCAGTCCGATAATTAAGAGCTAATTTCAATCTTTCGATACCACGTTCCCGGCGTGGCTAATCGCGATCGACAGCCGTTTGAGGTAGCTTGCCGCACCTATGCGGCCGCGCCGAAAGCCAGCTGCATACCGATGAAGGCCACCAGCAGCAGAACCATGATCGACAGGTCGAACCGGACGGCGCCGATCGTCAACTGTGGGATAAGTCGACGTAACAGCTTCACCGGTGGGTCGGTGATCGTCATGATCAGCTCGAGGATCACGACGGTGAACCCACGCGGGTGCCAGTCTCGGCTGAACGAGCGGATGAACTCGACGACTACCCGGGCGATCAGCAGCAGCCAGAAGACGAACAGCGCGAAGCCCAGAATTTCGAAGAACAGCGACAACTAGAGCCGGTCCTTAATCAACAGCGGATGTGACATTGGCAATATCGCTGGATTGACCCGGAGCGACGTCGTCAGCCTACCTAAGCCATTCAGTGTGCTCCGCACACCGAGCCGTCAGCCCGCTTACTGGTAGCTGTAGAAACCCGCTTCGGCGATCCGGCGGCGCTCCTCGGCGCTGACGTCGACGTCGGCCGGCGACAGCAGGAACACCTTGGTGGCCACCTTGTCGAAAGACCCGCGCAGGGCGAAGGCCAGCCCGGCAGCGAAGTCGACCAGCCGCTTGGCGTCGGCATTGTCCATCGAGACCAGGTCCATGATCACCGGCTGGCCGTCGCGGAAGCGCTCGCCGATGGTGCGGGCCTCGCTGTAATCCTTGGGCCGCAGCGTGGTGATCTTCGACAGCGGGCTGCCGGCTTCGAACAGTTCGGCCATCCGGCGGGGGTCCATCGCCAGGGCGCCTCGCGTCGAGCCGCGCAGTGCACCGAACCGGGACGCGCGCGGCATGTCGTGCGGGTGCTCGAAGTCGCACGGGCGGAACCGCGGCTCGTCGCCGTACTGGGCGCGGAAGCCACCGGTCGGCGCGTAGTCCGCGTCGCGCGGGTCGTCGTACTCGCGAGCCAGCCGCGGATCGCGGTCCTCGTAGCGGCCCGGGCGCTCGTATTCGTCGTCGGCGAAGCGGTCACGGCGGGCGTAGCCGCGGTGAGCGCCACGGTCGTCATCGTCGTAGTACTCGTCGTCGTAATCGTCCGAAGGCGCCATGCCGAAGTAGGCCTTGACCTTGTGGAGAGTGCTCATCGCTGGACCCTTCTGAAAGCGTGAAGTTCGGTGTCTGTGATGAAGATGTGACTGGAGTGACTACTCAGGGAGACGTTAGAGGACGTTGTCCCATAAGCGCGGTACCGACACGCACACACGTCGAACCGTGTCGCACTGCAGCTTCCAGGTCACCGGACATCCCCGCCGACAGCTCTGTCGCGTCGGGGTGGTTGTGCACAACGCGGCGATGCTCGGCGGCCAGCGCCGCGAATGCGGTGTCGGCGTCGACCCCCAGCGGCGGGATGGCCATCAGCCCCACCAACTGCAGCGCCCCGGCGTCGTCGACCGCGGCGCACAGTGCGTCGACGGCGTCGGGATCGCCGACGTCCACCCCACCGCGCGAGGTGTCCCCATCGAGGCTGATCTGGACGAACACCCGCACCGGTGCCGTCCTTATACCTTCGTCGATGGCGTGCGCGGCGCCGCGATCCAGCGCAGCCGCCACCTTGGCGGTACTCAGCGAGTGCACGGTATCCGCCCATGCGGCAACGGCTTTGGCCTTGTTGCTCTGGATCTGACCGACCATGTCCCACCGCACGTCCGGCGCGCCGGTGAGTTCGCCGAACTCGGCGATCTTGGCCGAGGCTTCCTGTTCGCGGGATTCGCCGAAGGCCCGGCAGCCCAGCCGCCACAGGATCGCGACGTCGGTGGCCGGGAAGAACTTGGTGATCGGCAGCAGCTCGATGTCGTTGAGGTCACGGCCGGCGGCCTTCGCCGCATCCGCGAGCCGGTCCTGTAGCGCGGCCAGGGCGGTCGCGAGATCGGCTTCCCGGGTCGCCGCGCCCGTCATTCCATCCACACCAGACAGGCCAGCCGGCCGGTCGGGGCACCTCGCCGGTGGCTGAACAAATTCTTGTCGGCGACCGTGCAGCGCGGGTCGGCGTCGATGGCCTGCACCCCCGCACCTACTAGTTGCCGCACAATTCCGGCCCGCAGGTCCAGTCCCGGTGTGCCACGCGAGGTCCTGGTCCGGCTCCCGGGCAGCCGGGCTTCGACGTCGGCGGCCATCGTCGCGGGCACCTCATAGTTGGCGCCGCTGACCGACGGGCCCAGCAGCACCGAGATGTCCTCGGCGCGCGCGCCCTTGGCCAGCATGGATTCCAAAGCACGCAGCACCACGCCATCGGCGGCACCGACCCGACCGGCGTGAACCGCGGCCACCACGCCCGCGCGGGAGTCGGCCATCAGCACCGGAACACAATCGGCGGTCACCACGGCCAGGGCCAGTCCCGGTGTGGTGGTCACCAGGGCATCGGTGTCGTCGACGGCGTCGGTGCGGGGTTCGTCGACGACGACGACATGCGAGCTGTGCGTCTGGTTCATCCAGATCACGTGATCGTCGGGGAGCTTGATCGCTGCGGCCAGCCGTTTGCGGTTGGCCGCGACAGCGTTGGGGTCGTCACCGACGTGGTCACCGAGATTGAAGGTGTCGAACGGCGGCACCGAGACGCCACCGGCACGGGTGGTGGTCACACGACGGATGCGAACAGTCACAAAACCCAGTATCCGGGCGTGACGACGGGTCAGTGCCGCATGAACGGCGGCACATCGACGTCGTCGTCGGAGATGCCGTCGTCGCCGCCACCAATTCGCACCGTCGCGCCGTTGGTGTGCACCGGCACGCTGGCGGCATCGCTCGGATCGAAGAGCGAGGAGCTGAGCTTGCCCGCCGCACCGGGTGCGATGGGCTGGGCGCCGGTGGTCGCTCCCCCGACGATGGGCTTGCGGCCGGGGCTGGCCGACTCGAAGCCGGCGGCGATGACCGTGACCCGGACCTCGTCGCCGAGCGAGTCGTCGATCACCGTTCCGAAGATGATGTTGGCCTCGGCGTGCGCGGCCTCCTGTACCAGCGAGGCGGCCTCGTTGATCTCGAACAGACCGAGGTCGCTGCCGCCGGCCACCGACAGCAGCACGCCCTGGGCGCCTTCCATCGATGCTTCCAGCAGCGGCGAGTTGATCGCGATTTCGGCAGCCTTGAGAGCACGGCCGTCACCGCGGGCCGAGCCGATGCCCATCAGGGCGGTGCCCGCGCCGCTCATGACGCCCTTGACGTCGGCGAAGTCGACGTTGATCAGGCCCGGGGTGGTGATCAGGTCGGTGATGCCCTGCACACCGTTGAGCAGCACCTCGTCGGCGCTGCGGAACGCGTCCATCAACGAGACCTGGGCATCGCCCATCTGCAGCAGCCGGTCGTTCGGGATGACGATCAGGGTGTCGCAGCTTTCGCGCAGCGACTGGATGCCGTTCTCGGCCTGGTTCGAGCGACGCTTGCCCTCGAAGGAGAACGGCCGGGTGACGACGCCGACGGTCAGCGCGCCGAGCTTGCGGGCGATGGTGGCCACCACGGGTGCACCGCCGGTGCCGGTGCCGCCGCCCTCACCTGCGGTGACGAACACCATGTCGGCGCCGCGCAGCAGCTCCTCGATCTCGTCCTTGGCGTCTTCGGCTGCCTTACGGCCGACTTCGGGGTCGGCGCCCGCGCCCAGGCCACGGGTGGATTCACGGCCGACGTCGAGCTTGACGTCGGCGTCGCTCATCAACAGCGCCTGAGCGTCGGTGTTGATCGCGATGAACTCCACGCCCTTGAGTCCCTGCTCGATCATTCGGTTGACGGCGTTGACACCGCCGCCGCCGATGCCAACGACCTTGATGACGGCGAGGTAGTTATGCGGGGGGGTCATCGTCTGTCTTCCTCCCAAGTGGGGATCGGGTCCTGCGACTCTCCTTGGGCAAACCCTCAACCTCAACCAGAGGCTTAGAGTTATGTCAAGTAGTGCCGCGCAAACAGAACGGTATGGCCGGTGGGTGCTGATTTGGGGAGGCGCGCCGACGTGTCGCGGCGAATTTGTCGCCCGCGCCGATGCCACCGGCTCACTTGACGGTGGGCAGGTCCGGGCTGGAGACGTCGTAGACCTTGCCCGGCTGAGTCAGCAGGGCGGCCAGCTTCTCGGCCTTCTCGTCGGTGCGGTCGGTGGTCCCCCACACCACGGTGCGGCCGTCGGTCAGCGTCAGCGTCACCGACGCCACCGACGGCGCGGCCACCCGGCTGACCTGAGCCACCACTTCGGGTCGCAGCGCCGTCATCACTTCGAGTGCGGCCCTGGTCGGCTGATCGGTCGGACCCGGGTGGTCGACGTCGATATAGGGCAGCCCTGGCGGGGGCGGCGCGGTTGCGAAATCGACGCCGTCGCGGTCGAACAGGTGCGGCCCGTCGGGATAATCCTTCACCACGATCGGGATGCGCTCGACGATGGTGATCCGCACCGTCGACGGGTACTCCCGCTGCACGCGCGCGCTGGCCACCCGTCGGATACCGGCGACCCGGTCGGCCACCTGGTCGGTGTTGATCTGCAGCAGCGGGGTGCCGAGTGCGACCTTCGCGGCGTCGACGACCTCCTCGCGGGTGACCGCCCCGATCCCGGTGATCACCAGCGAGCGGGCCGACATGACCGGGGTGAAATAAAGGATCAGACCCAGCGCGACGCTGACGATGGTCAGCACGATCAGCCAGGTGAGCAGCTTCAGGCCGCGAACGGCCCTCTTGCCCAAGGCTTTCGGGGCTTCGACGGTCTGGCCGCGAACCTTCCGCTTGGCCTCGCGGCGGGCATCTTCGATCGCGGTTGCGCGGGCTTGCGCGGCGCGCCGTTCGGCACGCTCGCGGCGTTCCCGCATGCGAGGACCTTCGAGATCCTCTGGTTCTGGTTTGTCGGCCTCGGGTTCTGCGGCCTCCGCCTCGTCGAGATCCGGCTCGTCGAGATCGACGTTCTGCACGTCTTCACCCGCACTTTCGCTGCCGTTTGTCGGTTTGGCCAGGATGGGGGCGTCCTCGGCGGGCGCCTCGGGTGCGGCCTCGTCCTCATCCCCGCTCATCGATTCCCCTTGGCGTGCAACGCCGTCAGGATCTCCTGGCCGAGCATCGTCACGTCGCCGGCACCCATGGTGACCACCACATCACCCGGCCGGGCTACAGCGGCCACCTGTTCAGCGACGGCCGAGAAGTCAGGAATGTAGGTGACCTCGACACTGACGTGGTCGGCGATCGTCGCACCGCTGACGCCCGCAATCGGTTGTTCACGGGCACCGTAGACATCCAGGACGAAGACCCGGTCTGCATCACTGAGGGCCTCACCAAACTCACGCGCGAAAATCTTTGTCCGCGAGTATAAGTGAGGTTGGAAGACGACGATGGCACGACCCGCCCCCGCATGGGTCGTCTCACCCTGGCGGGCCAGCGTGCGCAACGCCGCCAGCGCGGCGCGGACCTTCGTAGGATGATGGGCGTAGTCGTCGAAGACCCGCACGCCGTCGCTTGTGCCCACCAACTCGAATCGCCTGCGCACACCCTCGAATCCGGCAAGCCCATCGAGGATGCCGTCCACCGAAGCGCCCGCCTCGATCGCCGCCAACAACGCGGCCAGTGCGTTCAACGCCATATGCCTGCCCGGCACCGCCAGGCGCATGGCCCGCGGATACGGCTCGCCCGCAAGTGCAATGTGCGCCAACGCATTAGTGCCCTGTTGTTCCCAACTGAGAAGTGTCGCCGCCAGGCCAGCCACCGCGGCACCATCCGGCGAGCTGCCATAGCGCAGCACTCGGATGCCTTGCTCCGCAGAACGATCGGCCAGTGCGGCGGCACCGACGTCGTCGGCGCACGCGATCAACACCCCGCCCGGCGCCAGTCGCTCGACGAAGGCGTCGAATACCGCGGTGTAAGCCTCGGCGGTCCCAAAGAAGTCCAGGTGATCGGGCTCGATATTGGTGACCACCGCGACGTCCGGGGTGTATTCGAGCAGCGAACCGTCACTCTCGTCGGCCTCGGCCACGAAACACGTGCCGCTGCCGTGGTGGGCGTTGGTGCCGGCCTCCCCCAGGTCGCCGCCGACCGCGAACGAGGGGTCAAAACCGGTGTGCTGCAACGCGACGATGAGCATCGAGGTCGTCGTGGTCTTGCCTGCCGTACCGGTGACCATCAGCGTGCGGTAGCCGGCCATGAGCTTGGCCAGCACCACCGGCCGCAGGATCACCGGGATCCCGCGCCTGCGGGCCTCGACCAGCTCGGGGTTGGTCTTCGGGATCGCGGCGTGCGTGGTGATCACCGCGGTGGCGCCGCCGGGCAGCAGGTCGAGATTGGCCGCGTCGTGGCCGATGCTGATCGCCGCACCCCGCGCCCGCAACGCCACCACCCCGCGGGACTCCTTGGCGTCGGACCCCGACACCATGCCGCCGCGGTCCAGCAGAATCCGGGCGATCCCGGACATCCCGGCACCGCCGATGCCGACCATGTGCACCCGCTGCAACTCGGGTGGCAGCGCCTTCTGCGCGGTCATCGTCGGCCCTTCCCCGTGCGGGCCACGTCCAGGGCCACTTCGGCGACCCGCTGGGCGGCGTCGCGGTGACCGACCAGCGCGGCGGCCGCGGTCATGGCCTGCAGCCGTGGCGTATCGGTGAGCAGCCCGGCCACCTCGCGGGCGATGAAGGCCGGGGTCAGCTGGGCGTCCTCGACCAGCAGGCCGCCACCGGGATTCACCACCGGCAGCGCATTGAGCCGCTGTTCACCGTTGCCGATCGGCAGTGGCACATAGACCGCGGGCAGCCCGACCGCGGACACCTCGGCCACCGTCATCGCCCCGGACCGGCAGATCGCCAGGTCGGCGGCGGCGTAGGCCAAATCCATCCGGTCCAGGTAAGGCACCGCGCGATACGGCGGCTCGCCGGGCTGCGGGGACCGCAGGTCGAGGGTGTTCTTGGGGCCGTGGGCGTGCAGCACCGAGACGCCCGCGGCAGCCAGATCGGCCGCGGCGGCCGACACCGCGCGGTTGATCGAGGCCGCGCCCTGCGAGCCGCCGAACACCAGCAGCACCGTGGCGTCGTCGGCGAAGCCGAAGTACTCGCGGGCGGTGGCTCGCAGTGCCGCACGATCCAGGGAGGTGATCGATGCCCGCACCGGCATGCCGACCACCTCGGCGTGCCGCAGTCCCGAGTCGGGCACGGCGGCAAGCACTCTGCGGGCGCTGCGGGCGCCGAGTTTGTTGGCGATACCGGCGCGCGCGTTGGCTTCGTGCACGACGACCGGAACGCGGTGACGCGCCGCCAGATAGGCAGGAACAGCCACGTAGCCACCGAAGCCGATCACCACGTCGGCGTCGACGCCGTCGAGCACGGCCCGGGTTTCCCGCACCGCCCGGCGCACCCGCATCGGCAGGCGCACGAGATCGCCGTTGAGTTTGCGCGGCAGTGGCACGGGCGTGATGAGTTCCAGGTCGTAGCCGCGCTCAGGCACCAGCCGGGTCTCCAGTCCGCGCGAAGTGCCCAGCGCGGTGATGCGAATGTCTGCGTCGAGCGTTCTCAGTGCGTCGGCAACCGCCATGGCAGGTTCGACATGTCCCGCGGTACCTCCACCGGCAAGGACGACCGACACCGAGACACTCACCCGTAACGCTGACCTTCCAATGTGCGGGACCGCCGTGCCCGGCTGCTTCCCTCATTCGGCTGCTGCGCGCTGTTACGCGGAGCGTCACCATGATGCCCTGAGCGCCGGGTGGGTCGCTGGGCCGTCCGGGTTTTTGCAGCTAAAGGGGCACGTTCGCGAGCCGGCTGGGATTTGCGGGCCGACTTCTTGGCCGGCTTGGCGGCCTTGGCGGCCTGCCGGGCCGGCTTGGCCGGTTTAACCGCCTTGGCGGACTTGTCCCCCGGCTTGGTGCGCAGCCGGTCGCGCAGCGCCTCCACCCGCGACGGCACGTAGGCCTCGGGCAGTGGCAGTCGCAGCAGCCGGTTCACCCGGTCCTCGCGGCCAGCCCGCAGAGCGGCCACCGCATCGGGTTCGTGACGGGCGGCGTTTGCCATCAGTCCGATCATGAATAGTGTTGTCGCCGTTGATGTTCCACCCGCCGAGATGAGCGGAAGCTGAATACCGGTGACAGGCAGCAGGCCGATGACGTATCCCACGTTGATGAAGACCTGGCCGATCACCCACATCGTGGCCGCGGCGGTCAACAACCGCAAGAACGGGTCGGCCGAGCGCTTGGAGATCCGCATGCCGGTGTAGGCGAACAGCCCGAACAGGGCCAGCAGCCCGAACGCACCGACGTAGCCCAGCTCCTCGCCGATGATCGCGAAGATGAAGTCGTTGTGCGCGTTGGGCAGATAGTTCCATTTCGCGGTGCCCTGCCCCAGCCCGTCACCGAAGACACCGCCGTTGGCCAGCGCGAACTTGGCCTGACGAGCCTGATAGCCCGAGCCCTGAGCGTCGGCGCCCGGGTCCAGCCAGGACCGCACCCGGTCGGAGCGGTAGCCCTCCGAGACCGCCAGCACCGCGGCCGCACCGACGGCGGCCGCCAGCGAGCTCACGAACACCTTCAGCGGCAGGCCCGCGTACCAGAGCAGCGCCAGCAGGATGATGCCCAGCGACACGGTCTGCCCGAGGTCGGGCTGGGCGACGATCAGCACCAGGGCGACCACGGCCGCGGGAATCAGCGGGATCAGCATTTCCCGCAGCGACGCGCGCTCCAGGCGCCGGGTCGCCAGCAGGTGCGCACCCCAGATCGCGAACGCGATCTTGGTCAGCTCGGACGGCTGCATCGACAGGCCTGCGACGACGAACCAGCCACGAGAACCGTTGGATTCGTGGCCAATACCCGGGATCAGCACCAGCACGAGCATCACGATCGTGACGGCGAACGCGGCGAAGGCGGTGTTACGCAGGAAACTGACCGGCACCCGCAGCGCGATCCAGAATCCGATCAGACCCACCACGGTCCACAGGACCTGGCGGCCGAAGATCGCCCACGGTGAGCCGTCCTCGTCGTAGGAGTGCACGCCGGAGGCAGACAACACCATGGTCAGACCGAGCGTCACCAGCAGCGCCGACACCGAGATGATCAGATGGAACGACGTCATCGGCCGGCCCAGCCAGGCGCCGAACTTCAGCGGCACTTGGAACCTGGATTTGGCAGGCGCCTCGGCGGTCGCGACGGGCTCGGTGGTGGCCTCGGTATCCGCTGCGACCTCTGCGCCGTCCGCCACGACGGCGTCGGCCTCAGTGGCTTCTGCGGGTTCGGCCGAGCCGCGACGGCGCAGCCGGGACAAGATCTTGGCCACGGCGACTACCGGGCCGCGGCGCGCACGGCGGCGGCGAACGTATCGCCACGGTCGGCGTAGCCGGCGAACTGGTCGAACGACGCCCCGGCGGGAGCCAGCAGCACCGTGTCACCGGTTCGAGCCAGGCTGTCCGCAGCAGCGATGACCTCGGTCATCACCCGGGCACCCAGGCCGGGCCCGGAGGCGTCGACCACTCGAGTCTCATGAGTAACAGTGGTCTCATGCACCACTGCATCCTCTCGTGTCACAACCTCGATGACAGGGACATCGGGCGCGTGTCGCGATAACGCCTCGGCAACCACCGCACGATCGCGGCCGATCAGCACCGCTCCGACCAGCCGATCCGCGACGTGGACGACCATCTCGTCAACGGAAGCGCCCTTGAGCAGGCCGCCGGCTACCCACACCACTCGCGGGTAGGCCAACACCGACGCCTGGGCGGCGTGCGGGTTGGTGGCCTTGGAGTCGTCGACGTAGGTGACGCCGTCGACGACGGCCACCCGTTCGGCGCGGTGCCTGCCGACCCGGAAGCCGGCCAGCGCGTCCGCGATCGACGCGGGTGCCACGCCGACAGCCCTGGCCAGCGCGGCCGCACCCAGCGCGTCGAGCACACCGACCGGGCCGGCAACCCGGATCGACGCGACCGGAGCCAGCTGGACGTCGCGGGCGAACGCCCGGTCGACGAGCATCCCCTCATGGACGCCCAGTTCGCCCGCCGCCGGCTCGCCGAGCCGGAAACCGACCTTGACCGGCGCGGCGGCACGCGGAAGGAGGCTGCCCGCCACCGGGTCATCGAGCCCGACGACCGCGACGCGGCCATCGAGCGCGCGCGCCTTGGCAAGGGCGTACGCATCCATCGAGCCGTGCCAGTCGAGGTGATCTTCGGCGATATTGAGCACGACGCCCGCCTCCGGGCGCAGGGACGGTGCCCAGAACAATTGGAAGCTGGACAGTTCCACGGCCAGCAGGTCGGCCGGCTCGCCAAGCACATCGAGCACCGGGTCGCCGATGTTGCCGCACAACACCGCGCGGCGGCCGTCAGCGACCAGCATGGAGTGCAGCATCGAGGTGGTGGTGGTCTTGCCGTTGGTGCCGGTGACGACAAGCCAGCGCCGTGGTGGCCCGTAGTGGCCCGCCGCGTCCAGGCGCCAGGCCAGCTCGACGTCACCCCAGATCGGGATGCCGGCCGCGGCGGCCGCGGCCAGCACCGGCGCAGTCGGTGGGAAGCCGGGGCTGGTGACCACCAGGGTGAAACCGTCGATCGCAACGACTGCCTCAGCCGGCGCAATGGTTCGAATACCGTTGGCTGCCAACGCTTTCAATGACTCGGCGTTGTCGTCGCAGACCTGAATCTCGACGTCCCACGACGCCAACGCCGCCACGATCGCACGACCGGTGATGCCGGCGCCGGTGACCAGTACCTGCGCCCCCGAGGTGAGTTCCTCCAGGCCGGGCTGCATGTCAGGCCCCGATGGCCGACAGCCACTCGCCGTAGAACAAGGCCACCCCGAGCCCGCAGGCGATGGCGGTGAGCAGCCAGAACCGGATGATCACCGTCGTCTCGGCCCAGCCGACCAGCTCGAAATGGTGGTGGAACGGCGCCATTCGGAACACCCGGCGCCCGGTAGTTCGGAAGGCCAGGATCTGCACCACCACCGAGGTCACCTCGGCGACGAACAGCGCGCCGAGCACAACCGCCAGCACCTCGGTGCGGCTGGTGACCGACAGCCCGGCGATCATGCCGCCCAGCGCCAGCGATCCGGTGTCGCCCATGAAGATCTTGGCGGGTGCGGCATTCCACCACAGGAATCCGATGCACGCCCCGGCCGTCGCGGCGGCCAGCAGCGCCAGGTCCAGCGGATCGCGCACGTTGTAGCAGCCCAGCCCGGGGGCGGTGGCGCAGGCGTTGCGGTACTGCCAGAACGTGATCAGCACGTAGGCGGCGCTGACCATCGCCATGCTTCCGCCGGCCAGCCCGTCGAGGCCGTCGGTGAAATTCACCGCGTTGGACCAGGCACTGACGATGACCACACAGAACAGCACGAACACCGCCGAGCTCAGGGTGACGGTGGCGATCTCCCGCACATAGGACAGCTCAGGGCTACCCGGGGTCAGCCCGTCGGCGTTGCGGAACTGCAGCACGAGGATGCCGAACAGCACTGCGGCGCTGAGCTGCCCGACGGTCTTGGCTGTCTTGTTCAGGCCGAGGTTGCGGGAGCGCCGGATCTTGATCAGGTCGTCGACGAAGCCGACCGCACCAAGGGCGGTGGCCAGGCCGAGCACCAGCAGCCCGGAGGCCGACGGGCCGTCCCCGTCGAGGGCGAGGCCGACCAGGTGGGTGCCGAAGTAGCCGGCCCAGATGCCCGCCAGGATCGCGACGCCGCCCATCGACGGTGTGCCGCGCTTGGTCTTGTGACTCGGCGGGCCGTCCTCACGGATCTCGTGGCCCAGGCCCTGGCGGGTGAACAGCCTGATGAGCGCGGGGGTCAGCAGGATCGACACCGCCAGCGAGATGCCGACGGCGATCAGGATCAGTCTCATGAGGCGCCGTCCAGCAGCGCTTCGGCCAGCGCCCCCAGGCCCGCGGAGTTCGACGCCTTGACCAGGACGACGTCACCGGGCTGCAGTTCGGCGCGCAGCAATTCCAGGGCAGCGTCGGCATCGTCGACCATGGCGGACTCCGAACCCCAGGATCCCTCCATGACCGCCCCATGGTGCATGGCGTTCATGGCCCTCCCGGTTCCGACGACGACGAGTCGACTGATATCTAAGCGCACGGCGAGTCGACCGACACGATCATGCTCGGTAATCGAGGAGTCCCCCAGTTCCGCCATCTCACCGAGCACGGCCCAACTGCGCTTGTTCTGACGTCGTGCCATCACCGCCAGCGCCTGCAGGCCGGCCTTCATCGAGTCGGGGTTGGCGTTGTAGGCGTCGTTGACGACGGTCACCCCGTCCGCCCGGACGTGCACCTCCATGCGATGCCGCGACGCCGGGCCCGCGGTGGCCAGCGCGGTGGCGACCTGCTCGGGTGTCGCCCCGCATTCGAGTGCCACGGCGGCCGCGCTCAGCGCATTGCCGACCTGATGCTCGCCGTGCACGGCCAGGCGCACATCCGCGGTGCCGGCCGCGCTCACCAACAGGAAACGGGGCCGGGCCAGGTCGTCGAGTTCGACGTCCACCGCCCGGATGTCGGCGCTCTCGGACTGCCCGACCCGGACCACCCGGGCCGCGGTTCGCTGCGCCATCGCGGCCACCATCGCGTCGTCGGCGTTGAGGATCGCCACCCCCGAAGCCGGAACTGCCTCTACCAGTTCGCCTTTCGTGGCCGCGATGATCTCCCGCGAGCCGAACTCGCCGAGGTGGGCGGTACCGACGTTGAGCACCACCGCGATCGACGGCGGGGCGATCGCCGCCAGTGCCGCGATATTGCCGGGGTGCCGCGCGGACATCTCCAGAACCAGATAGTCGGTGTCCTCCGTCGCGCGCAGGACAGTCCAGGGATGCCCAAGCTCGTTGTTGAACGAGCCCGGTGGTGCCACCACCTCGCCCAGCGGGCGCAGCACCGCGGCGATCAGATCCTTCGTCGACGTCTTGCCCGACGATCCGGTGACCCCGACGATCGTCAGCCCGCCGGCGACCAGTTCGGCGGCGACCGCCGCGGCCAGTTTGGCCAGCGCGGCCAGCACGGCCGCACCCGAGCCGTCGACGTCGTGCTCGAGCACCCCGGCGTCGGCGTCGGTGGCTGCTGCCGGCGGCACGACGATCGCGGGCACCCCGACCGCGCGCGCGGCGAGCACCGCCACGGCACCGGCGTCGACGGCGCCCCTGGCGAAGTCGTGGCCGTCGGTACGCGCACCGGGCAGCGCCAGAAAAAGTCCGCCCTGACTGACCTTGCGCGAATCGAACTCGACGGTTCCGGTGACCGTCCGCCGGGCGGCCTCCTCGGGGCTGATGTCGGCCAGTTCGCCCCCGACGATCTCGGCGATCTGCGCGACGGTCAGCGCGATCATCGGCCCGCACCCCGCTCGTCGAGGGCGGCGGCGAGCTCCGCACGATCGTCGAACGGCCGGGTCTGGCCCGCCGCCGTCTGTCCCTTCTCGTGCCCCTTGCCCGCGATCACCACGACGTCGCCGCCGCGGGCCCAGGCCACGGCGTGCCGGATCGCAGCGCGGCGGTCCCCGATCTCGACGACTTCGGCGGGCTCGCCCTGCCCGGCGCCGGCCAGGATCGCCGCCCGAATGCTCGCGGGATCCTCGTCGCGGGGGTTGTCGTCGGTGACGATCACCAGGTCGGCGAGCTCAGCAGCGATGCGGCCCATGGGTTCTCGCTTACCGGGATCGCGGTCGCCGCCGGCGCCGAACACCACGGCCAGCCGGCCTTGCGACGGCTTGAGGGTCTCCAGCACCGCCTGCAGTGCACCGGGCTTGTGCGCGTAGTCGACGACCGCCAGGAAGTCCTGCCCGCGCTCGATGGGTTCCAGCCGGCCGGGTACCGCGGCGTCGCGCAGCCCGGGGGCGGCCTGTTCCGGCGACACCCCGACGGCGTCCAGCAGCGCCAGCGCCAGCAGCGCGTTGGCGACGTTGTAGCGGCCTGGCAGGCGGATCCGCAGCCGGTGGTGCACACCGGCGGGGTCCACCGCGGTGAATTCCTGCGCACCGCCGTCGAGCACGACGAGGTCTTCGGCCCGCCAGTTCGCCGGATGGCCTTCGGCGGACACCGTCACCGCCCGGTCGGCGCGGCGGGCCATCTCCCGGCCCGCGTCGTCGTCGACACAGATCACCGAGACCGCGGCGTGCGCGGACGAGGCCGGGTCGAACAGCCGGGCCTTGGCTTCGAAATAGGCCGCCATCGTGGGATGGAAGTCGAGGTGGTCGCGGGACAGGTTGGTGAACCCGCCTGCCGCGAATCGGATGCCGTCGGTGCGGCCCAGCTCGAGCGCGTGGCTGGAGACCTCCATGACGGCGGTGTCGACGCCGCGCTCGGCCATCACCGCCAGCAGTGCCTGCAGGGCCGGGGCCTCCGGGGTGGTCAGCGCGCTGGGGACGTCGGCGCCGGCGATCCGGACGCCGACGGTGCCGATCAGGCCGGGTGTGCGGTCGGCCGATTGCAGACCGGCCTCGACCAGGTGGGTCGTGGTCGTCTTGCCGGACGTGCCGGTGACACCGATGACGACCACCCGGTCCGACGGGTGGCCGTAGACCGCCGCCGCGAGTTCACCGAGCACCGAACGGGGGGCCGGATGCACCAGAACCGGGATCGGCGTCGGCGCGCCGAGCCTGCGGTGGATGACGGCCAGCCCTTCGGCGTCGGTGAGGACCGCGACGGCACCGCCCTCGATGGCGGTTCCGGTGTATTCGGCGCCGTGCGAGGACGAGCCGGGTAGCGCGGCGAACAGGTCGCCTGCCAGTGCGTCCTGGCCGCGCAGGGTCACGCCGGTGATCCGCACCTCGGGAGCGACACCACCGGCGGCGGGCACCGCGCCGACCCGGGCGGCCAGCGTCGGCAGGGTCAGCGCCGGAGTGGAGCTTGGCCGCAGGGCATTGGTCATCGGGTTGTCACCCTACCGAGCAACCGGGCTCGGACTGCTATGTGGCCTGCAGGATCAGCGGCGGGCCCGGGTCGGCCGACAGCGGTATGTTCTGGCGCTGCAGCAGCCAGGCGGCGATGTTGTGGAACAGCGGTGCGGCCGAGTGGCCTGGTGTGCCGTCCGGGTTGCGCTGCGGGTTGTTCATCATGATGCCGATGACGTAGCGGGGATCGTCGGCGGGCGCCATACCGGCGAAGGTGATCCAGTAGACATCGCTGTAGTAGCAGCCGCAGGCCGGGTTGATCTGCTGTGCGGTGCCGGTCTTGCCGGCGATCTGGTAGCCGTCGACAGCCGCGGGCGCCCCCGTGCCCTGCTGATATCCCATCGGGTCGCGCTGCACGATGGCGCGGAACATGTTCCGCACCGTACGCGCCGTCTCGGGGGCGACCACCCGGATACCGGCTGGCTGCGGCTCTTCCGTGCGAGTGCCGTCGGCAGCGATGGTGGCCTTGACGATTCGCGGCGGGATACGCACCCCGTCATTGGCGATGGTCTGGTACATCCCGGTCATCTGCAGCAGGGTCATCGAAAGACCCTGTCCGATGGGCAGGTTGGAGAACGTGCTGCCCGACCACTGGTCGATCGGCGGCACCAGGCCCGCGCTCTCGCCGGGCAGGCCGACTCCTGTGCGCTGGCCGAGCCCGAACTTGCCGAGCATGTCGTAGTAACGCTCCGGCCCGATGCGCTGAGCCAACATCAGGGTGCCGACGTTGGAGGACTTCCCGAACACGCCGGTGGTGGTGTACGGCATCACGCCGTGGTTCCACGCGTCGCCGACGGTGACGCCGCCCATGTTGATCGAGCCGGGTACCTGAAGCACCTCATCCGGGTTCGACAGCCCATACTCGATCACCGATGAGGCGGTGACGATCTTGTTGACCGATCCCGGCTCATAGGGCGACGTGACCGCCAGGTTGCCCATCTGCTTGTCCTGCTGGCGCCCGATGTCCTGGCTGGGGTCGAAGGTGTTGTCGTTCGACATCGCAAGCACCTCACCGGTTTTCGCGTCCAGCACCACAGCCGAGACGTCCTTGGCGCCAGACATGTCCTTAGCCTGCTGGACCTGCTGCTGGACGTAGTACTGGATGTCGTCGTCGATGGTGAGCTGGATGGTCGAGCCGTTGACGGCGTCGTGCTTGTTGCGGTAGCTGCCGGGTATGACGACGCCGTCGGAACCGCGGTCGTAGGTGATGGAGCCGTCAGTGCCCGACAGCTTGCCGTCCATCGAGTCCTCGAGGCCGAGCAGGCCGTGGCCGTCCCAGTCGATACCGCCGACGAGGTTGGCCGCCAACGCGCCTCCGGGGTATTGGCGAAGGTCCTGGCGTTCGGCGCCGATCTCGGGGAACTTCTTGGTGATGGCGGACGCGATCGCCGGATCGACGGCGCGGGCGAGGTAGACGAAGGTCTCGTTGCTGCGCAGTTTCTTCAGCAGCGTGGCCGCGTCGGGCTTGTTGTTGAGCTTGGCCGCCACCTCGGTGGCGATCTGGGTGAGCCGCTTGTCGGGATCCGGTGCGGCGGGCGACTTCTCCTTGGCCTCGGCCAGCTGCTTGCGGATCTTGGCAGGCTGGAAGGTCAGCGCCCTGGCCTCGATGGTGAACGCGAGCTTGTCGAAGTTGCGGTCGACGATGCTGCCGCGGACGGCCTTTTCGACATCGGTCACCTTGAGCTGGCCGGCGGCCTCGGCGCGAAGGCCGGCCGCCTGCGGAACCTGGAGGTTGAACAGCTGGACCGCGGCGACCCCGAGTGCGAGGAAGATGACGATATTGCCTGCCCGGTGGCGGAACATGAATGACGCTGTCCGGCTGCCACTTTCGACCAGCTCGCGGGTACGACGCGCCTTGGCCGACCGGCCCTGCCCGGCCTCGGGCTGGGTCTTGACCACCCGGGTGCGCGCCCGCGTGGCCTTGGCTGGTCCGGTTGCCTTGTCGGACTTGTCCCGTCGGCTCACTGCCCGATGATCCCGCCGGGCGCAACAGGTGCGATCGGCGCGCCGGGTGCGACATCAGGCGTCAACACCGGCGGGGCGGCATCGGCAGGCGCGGGAGCGACGGCGGGGGCCTGGGCGGGCACTGCCAGCACGCCTGCCGGTGGCGGCGCGATCGGGGCCGTCGCCAGGATGCCGGGCAATGGCGCCACGCCGGGCAAAGCCTGCGCACTGGGCGGCAGAACCGAGCCCGGGGGCAGAACCGTGCCGGGCGGGAGGGTCAGGGCGCCAGGTGGCAGGGTCACTGCACCATTGAACGGCAGCGCAGGAAGCGGTGTGGGTACGACACGCACGGGAACCTCCGGCGAACTGCCCGGCTTCGGCGTGACGGCTGCCGGAATCGGCGCGGCCGGGGGCTGCGGCACGGCGTCAGGCAGCTTGTTGTTCAGCGGTGGCGGCGGTGCGCCTTCGGCGGGCTTGGGCTTGCCGACCACGGTCCAGTTGCCCGACGGGTCCTGCACCAGATGCGCGGTGTCCTTGGACGGGATCATGCCCAGGTTGCGCGCGGATTCGGCTAGCGCTGGCGCGGATTCGGCCTCCAGCACATCGCGTTCGAGGGCTTCCTTCTGCTGGGACAGCGCCTCGTTGGTGGAGCGCGCGGAGCCCAACTGATAGGAGCGCTGCGCGGCATCGGTTGACAGCCACAGCGTGACAGCCAGCCCGACGCCGAGCGATCCGATGACCAGGACCACGAACGGGACCTTCGCCATCAGCGTCTGCGGACGCAGATCGACGGTGGCCAGGCGGGCAATCAGCCGCTCGCGTAATGGCGGCCGAACAATCCTGGGGGCCTTGGCTTTACGGGCCTTTGCGCGGGCCTTGGCCTGGCTGACGTTCTTGGCCCGTGCCGGGCGTTCGGCAGGCCGTGCGACGGGTGCGGTCTGCGGGCCCTGCCGCAGCCCGCGCGGCTCGTGGGGCCGCCGTGCTGTGGCGCGTCCGCTGCGCGCCGGAGTCTCGGCACTGCGGCGGTGTACCGTGGACGTGCCGGCCTTCGCCTTGGACGCCTTCTTCGGGGCCCCAGCCTTCTTGTCCTTCTTGACTTCTGCCTTCGCCGCTCCGCGATCCCCCGGACCCGCTGGCTTGCGCCCGACCTTCATCAGCTCTTCCCTCCCCGTCGCGCGTTGCCCGGCGTCATACGTTGCAGTGCCCGCAGCCGAACCGGCGCACTGCGCGGATTACGTTCGATTTCCTCGGCGTCGGCACGTTCGGCACCTCGGGTGATCGCGCTGAATTCCGGCTCGTAGCCGGGCAGTTCGATCGGGAGCCCCTCCGGTGACCGCGAGGCGGTCGCCGCGGCGAACGTGGTCTTGACGATCCGGTCCTCCAGCGACTGATAGGCCATCACCACGATGCGCCCGCCGGGCCGCAGTGCGTCCAGCGCGGCCGGCAGGGCCTCGGACAGCGAATCCAGCTCGGCATTGACCGCGATCCGCAGGGCCTGGAACGTCCGCTTGGCGGGATGACCGCCGGTGCGCCGGGCCGGTGCCGGAATGCCGCGATAGATGATCTCGACGAGCTCGCCGGTGGTGGACAACGGTGCCTTCTGGCGCTGCTCGACGATCAGCCCCGCAATCCGGTGGGCGAACTTCTCCTCACCGAAGCGGCGCAGGATGTCGGTCAGCGCGCCGCGGTCGTAGGTGTTGAGGATCTCCGCGGCCGTCAGCGGGGCGTCGGTGTCCATCCGCATGTCCAGCGGTGCGTCCTTGGAATAGGCGAACCCGCGCTCGACCTGATCGAGCTGCATCGAGGACACTCCGAGGTCCAGCAGCACGCCGTCGATCGAATCTGTTGTCGGGTAACCCGCTTCGGCCAGTGCATCCGCGATGCCGTCGTACCGGGTGTGGACCAGGGTGAGTCGATCGGCGAACGGGGCCAGCCGCGCCCCGGCGATCGCAAGCGCGCCCGGGTCGCGGTCGAGGCCGATCAGTCGCAGTTCGGGGAACTGGGTCAGAAAGCGTTCGGCGTGCCCGCCTGCGCCCAGGGTGCCGTCGACGAGGACGGCGCCCGGCCGGGCCAGCGCGGGAGCCAGGATCTCGACGCAGCGCTCCAGCAGGACGGGGACGTGCCCGTGGTCGGATTCGTCAACCACGACGGGACCTCCGGGTAGGTCGCGGTGCGTCGTCGCACCAGATG
>NZ_VBSB01000035.1:0-558639 GCF_013337765.1 Mycolicibacterium sphagni | reverse complement strand
GGTGCGTCGTCGCACCAGATGGGGCACGGTGCGCCCTTGCATCCGGGTCCCTGTCCGAGATCGCGAACCTGGCGTTGGGGAAGTACGTCAGGGTCGGTTCGGGCAGAGGCCACGATGCACGGGCTACCTCCGGCTGGGCGGCCAGCTCAGATGATGTCGCTGAGTGCTTCATCGCTGGCCGCGGAGAAGTTCTCTTCGTGGGTCTCTTGGTATTCCTGCCAGGCCTGGGCGTCCCAGATCTCGAGGAAGTCGACGGCACCGATCACCACGCAGTCCTTGGACAGATTGGCGTAGCGCCGATGGTCCGCGGACAGCGTGATCCGGCCCTGGGAGTCGGGGTGCTGTTCATCGGTGCCAGCCGCCAGGTTACGCAGGAAGGCACGCGCCTCCGGATTGCTGCGCGAGGTCTGCGTCGCCCGTCGGGCCAGCTGTTCGAACTCCGCACGCGGGTAGACGGCGAGGCTGTGATCTTGGCTTTTGGTAACCATCAACCCTCCTGCCAGCGCGTCGCGGAACTTGGCGGGCAGTGTCAGCCGCCCTTTGTCGTCGAGCTTGGGCGTGTGAGTGCCGAGAAACATGCTGTGCACATCCCTTCACACCCACCGGAGCCCTAGCCCCTCGGAGCCGTCGCTCCGTTAGCCGCCACAATACCCCACAATCCCCCACTTTGCTCCACATAACGATCCTGTTTCGGCCAGTCTCCACCACTTTCCGCCACCACAAGGAGTCCCGGACCCCACAAAGCCCCACCGGCGTCGACAAAAGACCAGGTCAGCGGCCAGTGGGGAGTGGTGGGGGGATTCGGCTGTGCACGAGATCGTCACCAGGGCTGCCCGCAGCGCGGATCCACGACCGTCGTGTCGATCTCGCGGATCTCGCCAGCGAAGCCGGGACTACTGGGACAAACAAAAACGGGGCAGCCGAATGGCTACCCCGTGTCGGAGGACGCTGCGGTCACTCGTCGAAACGACGCCGGAAGCGATCCTCCATGCGGCTGGTGAACGAACCGCCGCCACCCTTGGCCTTGCGCTGACGCTGGCCGGACGACGAGGACGGCCCGGACTTGTCCCGTCCGCCGGCGACGCGCGGGCCGGTGATCGCGAACACGACACCACCGAACATCACCACGAAGCCCACCACCGACAGGATCGGGAAGCTGCCGATCATGGTTGCCTTGAACGCGACCCCGGCGACCAACATCGCCAGGCCGATCACGAACAGGCCGGCGCCCTGAAGCCGTCTGCGCGTGGAGGGAGCCCTCAAGGTTCCACCCCGTACGCTCGAGGCGAACTTGGGGTCCTCGGCATAGAGAGCGCTCTCGATCTGATCGAGCATGCGCTGCTCATGATCGGAGAGTGGCATTCGTCCCTCCTTGCCGACGCGGCCGGTCACGATTCCGATAAAACTTGACTGCCCAGCGATTACCCGGGCAACTAACCAAATGATACGAGCTGAAGGTGCGCCGTACCACCTAGTTGGTCCACCCGATTGTAGCTGTGTCCAGGGGTTGTTCTGTTCCCGCCATCACGACGTAAGAGGCACGTCATCACCTCACCGGTGAAGGTCGGGCCGGGACTGCCCCGATAATGGCCTTGAACGCATGACTGATCCGCAGACGAAGAAGGGCACCGAGGCGTTGGCGACTTTCCTCATCGATCTGTCGCCCGGCGATATGGCGCAGCGCCTTCACGACGCGTTGACCGTGTATGTCGACGCCATGCGCTACCCCCGCGGCACCGAGGGCCAGCGGGCGGCGATGTGGCTCGAGCACACCCGCAGGCAGGGCTGGAAGGCCGTCGCGGCCGTCGAGGTGGACGGCGCAACTGGCGAGCAACCCGGCCCCGAGGCGGTGTCTGCCGCTCCCCTGCTCGGCATCGCCTACGGCTACTGCGGAGCGCCGGACCAGTGGTGGCAACAGCAGGTGGTGGCGGGGCTGCACCGGATCGGGATGCCTGCCGACGAGGTCGGTGCGCTGATGAGCAACTACTTCGAGCTGACCGAGCTGCACATCCACCCGAGCGCCCAGGGTCGCGGACTGGGTGAGGCATTGGCCCGGCGGCTGCTGACCGGCCGCGGTGAGGCCCATGTGCTGCTGTCCACCCCCGAGATCATCGGTGAGGCCAATCGCGCCTGGCGGCTGTATCGGCGGCTGGGCTTCACCGACGTGATCCGCGGCTACCACTTCGCCGGAGACCCGCGGGCGTTCGCCATTCTGGGCCGTAGCCTCCCGCTTTAGCCCGAATCTGGCACGATACCCACGTGCGCGACCGATCCCGCCGCCTGCGCTTACGCGCCGTGGCGCTGCTGCTGCTCCTCGTGGCACCCCTGGCGGTCGGCTGTGTACGCGTGCACGCCTCGATCACGGTGTCGCCCGACGACCAGGTCTCCGGGCAAATCCTGGCGGCGGCAAAACCGCGCGATTCGAACGACCAGGGACCGCAGTTCGATCTGAATGTTCCCTTCAGCCAAAAGATTTCGGTGTCGAAGTACGACACCGACGACTACGTCGGCTCCCAGGCGGTGTTCTCAAACCTGACTTTCTCCGAGGTGCCGCAGCTGGCCAACCTCAACCGGGACGCGGCCGGGGTGGACATCTCGCTGCGCCGGGCAGGCAATCTGGTGATCCTCGAAGGCCGGGTCGACCTGACCAGCGTCAGCGACCCCGACGCCGACGTGGAGTTGACGGTGTCGTTCCCCGGCGAGGTGACCTCGACCAACGGCGACCGGATCGACACCGACGTCGTCGAGTGGAAACTCAAGCCGGGCGTCGTGTCGAGCATGAGCGCCCAGGCCCGCTACACCGACCCCAGCACCCGCTCGTTCACCGGCGCAGCGCTGTGGCTCGCGCTCGGCGCACTGGTGGTCTGCGGCGTGATCGGCGGCCTGGCCTGGGTCAGCCGCGACCGCTCGCCCCGGTTCGCCAGCGCCGATCAAAGCGAGAGCTAAGCGACTCGATCGGGCTTCATAGGGTCCGGGCAGTCGCGACGCTCTACTCTGGTTGCACCCACCCTCGTACACAGAAAGGGGCGCCGCGCTGAGCGTCGAAGCAGCAGCTCCGTCGGCCGTCCAACTGGCCGGCGCCGTCACTGACCAACTGCGGGGATACCTGGCAGGGCGCCGCGCCGACGCCGCCTACATCGGCACCGACTACGACGGGCTCATCGCCGCGCTCGAGGACTTCGTCCTGCGCGGTGGCAAACGAGTCCGGCCAGCATTCGCGTATTGGGGTTATCGCGCGGTGACCACCGAACCCGACGCGGGCGTGGATGACGGGGTCCTGCTGCTGTTCTCGGCCCTGGAGCTGTTGCACGCCTGCGCGCTGGTCCACGACGACGTCATCGACGATTCGGCGACCCGGCGCGGCTGGCCGACGGCCCACGTCCACTTCACCGAACTGCACCGCAGCCGCGGCTGGCGGGGCTCTTCCGAACAGTTCGGCCGCTCGGCGGCCATCCTGCTGGGCGACCTGTCGCTGGTGTGGGCCGACGACATCGTCGCCGGGGTGGATCTCCCCCACGACGGCCAACGCCGCGTCCAGCGGGTCTGGTCCGATATCCGCACCGAGGTCCTCGGCGGTCAGTACCTCGATATCGTCGCCGAATCCAGCGGCGCCGAGTCGATCGAGTCGGCGATGAACGTCAACACCTTCAAGACCGCGTCGTACACGATCTCGCGTCCGTTGCAGCTGGGCGCCGCGGCGGCCGGCGACCGGCCCGACGTCCAGGGAATCTTCTACGAGCTGGGCACCGACCTGGGGGTTGCGTTCCAGCTGCGCGACGACGTCCTTGGGGTGTTCGGCGATCCGGCCGTGACGGGCAAGCCCTCCGGCGACGACCTGCGCTCCGGCAAGCGCACCGTGCTGCTGGCCGAGGCCGTCGAGCGGGCCACCGCCTCCGACCCGGCCGCCGCCGAGCGGCTGCGGTCCGGTATCGGCACCGAGCTCACCGACGCCGCGGTGCGCCAGCTGTGCGATGTCATCGAATCGGTGGGCGCACTGGCCGCCGTGGAAGAGCGCATCGAGATACTCACCAACCGTGCGCTGGGCCAGCTGGAGAGCGCACCGATCAACGCGCCGGCGAAGGCCGGGCTGACCGAGCTCGCCAGATTGGCCGCGAACCGGTCGGCGTAGGCCCATGTCCGCTCTCGCACCCACTCCACCGAAACCCCAGGCCGGTCTCGCGCGCCTGGCGGCATTCACCGCGGGCGACGAGGGCCGGCCGGCGCGGCTCGGCTTTCTCGGCGCGGTACTGATCACGCTCGGCGGCCTAGGCGCCGGAAGCACCCGTCAGCACGACCCGCTGCTCGAGTCGATCCACCTGTCGTGGCTGCGGTTCGGCCACGGGCTGGTGGTGTCGTCGGTGCTGCTGTGGGGCGGCGTCGTGGTGATGCTGGTGGCGTGGCTGTGGGTGGGGCGGCGCGTGGTGCAGCCGGGGGCCGACGTCAGCGATTACTCGATGATCGCGACGACGGGGTTCTGGCTGGCGCCGCTGCTGTTGAGCGTTCCGCTGTTCAGCCGCGACACCTACTCGTATCTGGCGCAGGGCGCACTGCTGCGCGACGGCCTCGATCCCTATGCCGTCGGGCCGGTGGAGAACCAGAACTCGTTGCTGGACAACGTCTCCCCGATCTGGACGACCACCACCGCGCCGTACGGACCGGCGTTCATCCTGGTGGCCCGCTTCGTCACCACCCTGGTCGGCGACCACGTGGTGGCAGGCACCATGCTGCTGCGGCTGTGCATGCTGCCCGGGCTGGCGATGCTGATCTGGGCGGCACCGCGGGTGGCCCGCCATATCGGCGCGAATGGTGCGGTGGCCCTGTGGATTTGCGTGCTCAACCCGCTGGTGATCATCCACCTGATGGGTGGCGTTCACAACGAGATGCTGATGGTCGGGCTGATGATGGCCGGCATCGCGCTCACCTTCGCCCGTCATCACGCCGCAGGCGCGACGCTGATCGCTGTTGCCGTCGCGGTGAAAGCCACCGCGGTGTTGGCCCTGCCGTTCATGGTGTGGGTGTGGATGCGACACCTACGTCAGACACGAAACTTCGGCGCCATAAAGGCTTTCGCGACGGCGTCGGCGGCATCGGTGGCGATCTTCATCGCGGTGTTCGCGGTGCTGTCCTGGGTGGCCGGGGTGGGCCTGGGCTGGCTGACAGCACTGGCCGGTTCGGTGAAGATCATCAACTGGCTGACCATCCCGACCGCGATCGCCAACCTCACCAACGCCGTCGGCAGCTTGTTCATGCCGGTGAACTTCTATGCCGTCCTCGAAGTCACCCGCATCGCCGGGATCATCATCATCGCGGTCTCACTTCCGTTGCTGTGGTGGCGTTTTCGCCACGACGACCGCGAGGCGCTGATGGGCATCGCGTGGGCGATGCTGATGGTGGTGCTGTTCGTCCCCGCCGCACTCCCGTGGTACTACACCTGGCCGCTGGCGGTGATGTCGGCCCTGGCCCAGTCCCGCGGGGCGATCGCGCTGATCGCCGGGTTCTCGACGTGGATCATGGTGATCTTCAAACCGGACGGCTCACACGGCATGTACTCGTGGATCCACGTGCTGCTGGCCACCGCCTGCGCACTGGCCGCCTGGTATTCGCTCAGTAAGCCATGGCCTGAGCGCGCCGGACCACCTCGCGCGCCTGGTGCGCATGTAGCGCATCCACCGGACGGGCATTGCTGATCGCCTCGCGTGACCCGTCGCGGGTGACCGTCAACGACGGATCGGCGGTGAACAGCCAGCGCAGGATCTCGGTGTCGTGAAACCCGCCGTCACGCAGGACCGCCAGCAACCCGGGCAGGCTCTTGACCACCTCGCCGTGCTGGTTGAGGAACGCCTTCGGAATCATCGGGACGCCGCCGCGCCGCACCGCCACGAGGTGGCCCTCGCGTAAATGCTGGTGCACCTTCGTCACCGGTATGCGCAACAACTCGGCGACTTCGGGAAGGTTGTACACGGGCTCGTCGGGGTCCAGGACGTCCTCGCCGGCCGGAATGCTGCTCACCCGCCCCAGTCTAGGACGAGGGGGGCCGCGGATACCATGTGGCGGTGACGTCGGACCCACTGATCGGCGTGTTGCTGGAAGACCGGTACCGCGTCGACGCCAAGATCGCCACCGGCGGAATGTCCACCGTGTACCGCGGCCTGGACGTCCGCCTGGACCGGCCGGTGGCGCTGAAGGTGATGGACGCGCGTTACGCCAACGACAGCCAATTCCTGACCCGCTTCCAGCGCGAGGCCCGCGCGGTGGCCAAGCTGAAGGATCCCGGCCTGGTCGCGGTGTACGACCAGGGCCTGGACGGCAGTCACCCGTTCCTCGTTATGGAGCTGGTCGAGGGCGGCACGCTACGCGAGCTGTTGCGCGAGCGCGGCCCGATGCCGCCGCACGCCGCGGCGGCGGTTTTGCGCCCGCTGCTCGGCGGTCTGGCCACCGCGCATCGCGCCGGGCTGGTGCACCGTGACGTCAAGCCGGAGAACGTCCTGATCTCCGACGCCGGCGAGGTCAAGCTCGTCGACTTCGGCCTGGTGCGCGCGGTGGCCGAAGCCGGTATCACGTCGACCAGCGTCATCCTGGGCACGGCGGCCTACCTGTCCCCCGAACAGGTCAGCAGCGGCGCGGCCGACGCCCGCAGCGACGTCTATGCCGTCGGGGTCCTGGCCTACGAATTGATCACCGGCACAACGCCGTTCAGCGGTGACAATCCGCTGACCGTCGCCTATCAGCGGATGGACAACGATGTGCCGTTGCCCAGCACGGTGATCGGCGGGGTGCCGCGGCAATTCGACGAGTTCATCGCGCACGCCACCGCCCGCAATGCCGACGAGCGGTTCGTCGACGCCGAGGAGATGGCCGAGGATCTCGACGCGATCAGCAACGAGCTGGCGCTACCGAAATTCCGTGTGCCGGCGCCGAAGAACTCCGCCCAGCACGCCGCGGCGACGGCCTTTCACAGCAGGCCCACCGACGACTATCGGGCCGCCCCGCCCGCACCGGCGCCACCGCCGGTACCGCCGCCGGCACCGGGGGTCAAGAATCCCACCCGGCAGCTCATCCGCGACCCGCAGGACTGGCAGCCCACACCCATCGAAGACGAAAACGTGGAAGCACCAAGCCAATTCGCCGGCATCGATATCGGTGAGTTCGCCTGGGAGCGTCAGCGCGCCCGGCGTTCGCTGGTGTTCTGGGTGCTGATCGTGCTGCTGCTCACCGGCGGTGTGGCCGCAGCCGGCTGGATGCTGGGCAGCAATCTCGGCGCGCTGATCTAGACCCGACCCGATCTTGGTCACGAGGCGCCCAAACCTACCCTTGACAAGCACTACATTCGTAGTGATACTCGAATTCATCTGATGATGAATTATGGAGGTATGGACATGACCACACCCGATCTCGACGTCCTGATCGTGGGCGCGGGTCCGTCCGGATTGCTGCTCGCCAACGAACTGGCACGACACGGCGTCACGCCACGGATCGTCGATCGGGCACCAGAGCCGGCGACCACGTCCCGTGCTCTCGTCGTGCAGCCCAGGACCCTGGAGATTTTCGACGACATCGGCGTAGCCGAGCAGGCCGTCGCGGCGGGTACCGCGGCGTCGGAGCTGACGATCACCTTCGCGGACAAGACCGTCGACGTCGACTTCGCCGGTCAGCTCAGCGGGCCGCAGAACTACACCGCCTATCCCGAGCCGCGCACGCTCTCGCAGCACGACACCGAACGCATTCTCACCGAGCTGTTGTCCGAACACGGTGTCGAGATCGAGCGCGGTGTCGCGCTGACGGACCTCACCCAGGGCGGCGACACGGTCACCGCGTCCTTGCGCCACGGCGACGGGTCGACCGAATCGGTACGGTGCGCGTGGCTCGTCGGGTGCGACGGCGCGCACAGCGCGGTGCGCAAAGCCAGTGGCATCCCGTTCTCCGGCGACACCTATCGCGACGAGTTCATCATGGCGGATGCCGAACTCGACTGGAAGCTACCGCACGGCGGACTCTACGGATTCCCCAGTCCGGCAGGCATTTTCGCGGCCTTCTCGATGACGGGCACCAACCGCTATCGCATCTTCGGGAACTTCCCGCCCGGCCCGGACGGCGCAGACGCCGAGTACAGCGAGCCCACCCACGACGAGTTCCAGGCCATGGTCGACGAGCGAGTCCCCTTCCCCGCCACCGTCGTCAAGGAGTTCTGGGTCACCCGCTACCGCGTGCACAGCCGCACAGTGCCGCGCTACCGCGATGGACGGGTACTCCTCGTCGGCGACGCCGCCCATGTGCACAGCCCTGCGGGCGCACAAGGCATGAACACCGGCATCCAGGACGCCTACAACCTCGGATGGAAGCTCGCGTCCGTGGTGCGCGGGCTTGCCGACGAGTCACTGGTGGACAGCTACAACGCCGAGCGGCACCCGATCGGCGTTCAACTTCTCAAGACCACCGACCGGTTGTTCTCGGCTTTCGGCGGCCAGAACCCGTTGGCGCGGTTGGCCCGTGGCCGGGTGGCACCCGTGCTGGCCAGCCGAGTGCTGACTCGAGACTGGGTTCGCAGGCGTTTCATCGGCCTGTTAGCCCAACTGCGCCTTCGTTATCCGGATAGCCCACTGAATGCCGAGGACGGCTCGGGCTGGCACGACGCCCCCGCGCCGGGCGACCGGGCCCGTGAGGCCGACGTCCTGATCGACGGCCAACCGGGACGCCTCTACGACGTGTTCCGCGGCACGCATCACACGGTGCTGCTGTTCACCGGGCTCGACGACGAGGCCCGGCCTGCCGTCGAACTGTGCCGACTGGCCGAACAACTCGAACACGCCCATCCCGGGATGGTCAAAGCCCGGGTGATCACGGCCGAGCGCTTCGCTGATCACCCAGCCGCACTTGGCGATCCGACACGGTCGGCGCACCATCAGTACGGAATGACCACACCCGGCGCATTCGTCGTCAGGCCCGACAAGTACATCGGTTACCGCGGCCGTCCGGTGGAGCTAGTCGCGCAGCATCTCCGCGACCAGGAACGCCAACTCCAGTGACTGCTGGGTGTTGAGCCGCGGGTCGCAGGCCGTCTCGTAGCGACCGCCCAGGTCCGAATCGGAGATGTCCTGTGCGCCGCCGAGACATTCGGTGACGTTCTCGCCGGTGATCTCGACGTGCATGCCGCCGGGATGGGTGCCCAGTGCGCGGTGCACCTCGAAGAAGCCCTGCACCTCGTCGACGATGCGGTCGAAGTGGCGGGTCTTGTAGCCCGTCGAGGACTCGTGGGTGTTGCCGTGCATCGGATCGCACTGCCAGATGACCTGATGGCCGGTGGCCTGCACCTTCTCGATGATCGGCGGCAGCAGGTCGCGGACCTTGTGGTTGCCCATCCGGCTGACCAGCGTCAACCGTCCCGCCTTGTTGTGCGGGTCGAGCCGTTCGACGTACTCCACGGCCAGTTCAGGGGTCATGGTGGGCCCGATCTTCACGCCGATCGGGTTGGCGATCACCTCGGCGAACGCGATGTGTGCACCGTCGAGCTGGCGGGTGCGATCACCAATCCAGACGTAGTGCGCCGAGAGGTCGTAGAGCCGCGGCTCGGGTGCGGAGAGCGGGAACTCCTCCGAGAGCCGCAGCATCGCGCGCTCGTAGTCCAGCACCAGCGCCTCATGGCTGGCGTAGATCTCGGCGGTGTCGAGGTTGCGGTCATTCACCCCGCACGCGCTCATGAACTTCAGGCCGCGGTCGATCTCGCCGGCCAACGTCTCGTAGCGGGCTCCCGCCGGCGAGGTGCGAACGAACTCCCGGTTCCAGTCGTGCACCAGGTGCAGTGAGGCCAGCCCCGACGAAGTCAGCGCGCGCACCAGGTTCATCGCCGCACTGGCGTTGGCGTAGGCCCGCACCAGCCGGGACGGATCATGTTCGCGCACAGCGGCATCCGGGGCAAACCCGTTCACCATGTCGCCGCGGTAGGACTTCAGGCCCAGCGCGTCGGTGTCCGACGAGCGCGGCTTGGCGTACTGCCCGGCGATGCGGGCCACCTTGACCACCGGCAGGCTGGCACCGTAGGTCAGCACGACCGCCATCTGCAGCAGCGTGCGGATGTTGGCCCGGATGTGCGGCTCGGTGTTGTCGACGAACGTCTCGGCGCAGTCGCCACCCTGCAGCAGGAAGGCCTCACCGCGGGCCACCGCGGCCAGTTGGGCGGACAGCTTCTCGATCTCGGAGGGCACGGTGACCGGCGGCACGCTCTCCAGAACCGTCCGCATCGCCTGTGCCTGGCCGGCATCCCAGCTGGGCTGCTGAGCGGCCGGCTTGCTCAGCGCGGCATCGAGGCGTCCACGCAGCTCAGCGGGCAGCGGCGGCAGCGACGGCAGCTGTTCGATGGGTACATCAACGGTCCAGTTCACCCGTCCATGGTAACGGGGCCGCGCACCCCCCTTTACCGCTCCGCGACGGGGGGGTACCGCTGCGCGACAGGCGGGTTACTGCTGCGCGGCGGCGGCGCCGAGGTCGACGCCGGTGGTCATCAACACATACCGGCGCATGTTGTGGCGGGCGTCGACGAGCGCATCGTGGGTGTCGTGCGGCCGCGGCGGCATCCGCGGGCAACCCCGCTCTTCCCAGAACTGGCGCAGTTCACGGGTGAACCGCGGGATCTGCGGCGGCAGGCTGGTCATCGGTCCCCACAGCTGGCACAGCGCGACGTGGTCGTAGGCGGCCACCCAGGCCCAGAGCTCGATCGGCTCGTCGCCGTCGATACCGAAGAATTCCTCCAGGCTCTCCCGGATCTGGCGCCGGGACTGCCACAGCTGCGACGACGGGCTCGGCAGTTTCGGCAGCACGTTGGTGCGCACCCACTTGCCTGCCGACTCGGGATCGAATTCGGTGGAGATCGCGTAGAACTCGCGCCCGTCCTCGGCCACCACCCCGATCGAGATCAGGTCGATGATCCGGCCGTTGTCGATGAACTCGGTGTCGTAGAAGAACCGCACTTGCCGCACCCTATCCCGTCGAGACCTGCGGCTCGGCGTCCGCGGCGGGCAGCGGCGGTGGCGCCGCGTGGATCTCGCGGTCGAGCTCGGCGTCCACCTCGGCGTCGGCCGGGAAGCTCGGTTCGCCGGCGATGATGTGCTGCAACCACAGCTTGGCCTGCACCACGGGCCTGCGCATATAGCGTTCACGCTCCAGGGCGCGGTGCATCTTGCGGGGTTTGTCCTGGTAATGCCAGCGCGCCCACGGCGCGTGCGGCCGGGACAACCGGATCGCGCCGACGAACAGCAGTGGCGTGATGAACATGCCGATCAGGCCGGTCCAGACCTTGCCCTTGAGCAACACGACGACCGCGAGCGCGAGGGTCAGTGCCGCGAGGACGACGACGACGGTGCGGGCCGGAAGAGAGTCGTCCGCGCGCCAGATCCCGATGTCGAAGAAGGACAACGGGTTGAAGCCCATGATCAACAGGCCGGCGACGGCGACCGCGGCGAACACCGCGTCGACCGAGGCGCGGCCGTCCTCGGCCCAGTACACGTCCTCCAGATGCAGGATGAGCGCGAACTCGTCCAGAACCAGGGCCGCACCGATCCCGAAAATGATTGCCGCCGTGGTAAATTCGCCGACTCCGCCGTTGACCGCCAACGTCACCATGGTGATGCCGGAGATCATCACCAAGACGATGCCGATGACGACGTGGTGGATGTGCAGCCCACCCTTGCCGGAGATGTTGCGCGGCTGCCACCACTTGCGGGGCGCATCGTTGCCGGCGTTGTGGCGGATGTAGCGCACGATCGTCCTGGTCACGAAGAACGTGAGAATGAATGCGATCAGACACCACATCAGCGGCACGCGCCCGGGGGCGACGACGTCGAAGTGCAGGTGGAAGGGCACGGGGTCAGAAGATACGCCCGATAGCGCCCGACGTGGGCCGGCACGGCCGGGATAAGTCCCGGCGCGTCGCACCACACCGATAGTCTGGTGGCGACATGAGTATGCGGCGGTTGCCCGATCTGGGCAGTGTGGCGGGGCCCTGGCTACCCGCGGCGTGGCGGGTGGCGCAGGTCGCGATCGTTGCGCTGCTGCTGAATGCCGGTTGGCTGTTGTTCGGGAAGATCCCGTATCGCATCGACATCGAGGTCTACCGGATGGGCGGGCAGGCCTGGCTGGACGGCAGGCCGCTGTATGCCGGCGACGCGATGTTCCACACGCTGTCCGGGCTGGACCTGCCGTTCACCTATCCCCCGCTGGCCGCCATCGTGTTCAGCCCGTTCGCCTGGATGTCGTTGCCGGTGGCGAGCGTGACGATCACGGTCATCACGCTGATCCTGGTGCTGCTGTCCACCTGGATCGTGCTGACCCGCCTTGCGGTGTGGCCGGCCTCGACGATCACCCGGGAACCGGCGTGGCTGCGCCGCGCGTGGCTGACGGCAGGTCTCGTCGCGCTGGCGGTGATGTACCTCGAGCCGATCGATGCCAACTTCGACTTCGGCCAGATCAACGTGGTGCTGATGACGCTGGTCATCGCCGACTGCCTGCCACGGCGCACGCCGTGGCCGCGCGGGATGCTGCTGGGCATCGCGATCGCGCTGAAGCTGACGCCTGCGGTGTTCCTGCTGTACTTCGTTCTGCGCCGCGACGGCCGCGCCGCCCTGACCGCGGTCGCCTCGTTCGTCGCCGCCAGCCTGCTGGGCTGTGCACTCGCGTGGCGTGACTCGGCGGAGTACTGGACCACCACGGTGCTGCACACCGACCGTATCGGCAGCGCAGCGCTGAACACCAACCAGAACATCGCCGGCGCGCTGGCCCGCCTCGGCCTGGACAAGGGCACCCACTTCATCCTGTGGACGCTGGCCTGCTTCGCTGTCCTGGGGCTGACGATCTGGGCGGTCCGGCGGGTCCTGGTGGCTCAAGAACCGGTACTGGCGCTGATGTGCGTGGCCCTGTTCGGGCTGGTGGTCTCGCCGGTGTCGTGGTCGCACCACTGGGTGTGGGCGCTACCCACGGTCATCACCGGCGTGGTGATCGCCTACCGGCGCCGCAATGTCGCACTGGGGCTCGTCACCGCACTCGGCGTGGCGGTGATGATGTGGGTTCCGCTGGAGTTGCTGCCCAAGCACCACGAGGAGACGGCGTCCTGGTGGCGCCAGCTGGTGGGCATGTCCTACGTGTGGTGGGCGCTCGCGATGATCGTCGTCGCGGGGCTGACGGTGGTCACGGCGGGCGCTAGCCCGCGGCGGTCTCCGGGAACCGCGCCGGTGGCTGACCTGGTTCACCCGGCTTAGGGTCCGTGTTCTTGAGCGTCGCGGCGTAGATGTCGACGTATTCCTGACCTGACAGCTCCATCAGCTCGTACATGACCTCGTCGATGACGGCGCGCTCGATGAACCGGTTGCCGGCCAGTCCGTCGAACCGGGAGAAATCCATCGGCTTGCCGAAGCGCACCGTCACCCGGCCGAAGCGCCACATCTTCGATCCCGGCGGGTTCACGACGTCAGTTCCGATCATCGCGACCGGAATCACCGGCACCTGAGTTTCCAGCGCCAACCGAGCCAGCCCGGTCTTGCCCTTGTAGAGCCGGCCGTCCGGTGAGCGGGTGCCCTCGGGATACATGCCGAGCAGCTTGCCCTGCTTCAGCAGTCGCTCGGCGGTGTTCAGCGCGGCCTGGGCGGCATCGGCGTCGGTGCGGTCGATCGGCACCTGGCCGGCGGCCGTGTAGAACCACCGGGTGAACCAGCCCTTGACGCCGGTGCCGGTGAAATATTCGGACTTGGCCAGGAACGTGATCCGCCGGCTCACCACCAGCGGCAGGTAGAAACTGTCCGCCACCGCCAGGTGATTGCTGGCCAGGATCACCGGCCCGGAAGCCGGAACATATTCCAGCCCTTCAATTTTCGGCCTACCGAGCAACGCCAGCAAGGGTCCCATGAAGATGTACTTAAACAGCCAGTACCACATGGGGCCTCCCGATCGGTCACGCGCTTTGGGCTAACTCTACCCAGGCGTGCGGACACCGACCACAGGTCGCGTCATTCCTCGACGCTGACCGGGATGTGTTGATAGCGGCTCGGCCCGGGGCCTGGTGAATCGGGACCGGGCTCGTCGGGCGGTGCACCGTCAGGTCCGGGCTCGTCGCCACCCTCCTCGGCGACCATCGCCCGGATCATCGTCACCAGAGCCACGCTGTGCTCGGCGACGACCGTCAGCAGCGGGTGCTGTTCACCGTTGGCCAGCGCGGCCAGCGCGCATACCGGGCACCACACCTGTTGGCATTTGCCCTGCGGGCTCCCCGCGGTCATCGCGGCACCGGCGCGGACGGCGGGGTCGAGCCGGTCCAGGATCGCCTGGGCCAGCGCGCGCAGTTCGGGCCCCAGGTCGGGATGCGGGCCGTTCACGCGGGCCACACCTCCGGGTTGGGTCGAAAGCGCACGGTCAGTTCGGTACCGCGCAGTGCCGCATCCACCACGATGCACCGCCGCAGAACCGACGCCAGTCGCACGCGGCGCCGCATCCCTGCGGCGCCGATGATCAAGTCGTCGCCGACCCGGCCCAGTGAGAGCGTTCCCGGATCGATTTGCGGCAACTCTAGCCGCATGCGGTAGATCGCATCGACTCCCGAACCCGATTCGCGATCCACCACAGGCTTCAGCGGCCCCGGTGGCGGTGAGCCGTCTCGCCTGCGCGCGCTGTCGAGCAGCTGGCCGAGCGCCTTGGCCCCGATCGGCTCGCCGGCCAGGTGCGGAGCCAGTACCAGCTGGACGTCGCCGATCGCGCCGGTGAGCTCGTCGAGCACCGCTTGTTGCTCGACGATCCGCTCGGAGTACCAGTCGAACGCCGGATGCTCGGGCAGGTTGCGATACTCGTACGAATCATCTTGGACCAGAATCTGATTGACGAAAAGCTCAGCCACCCGCACGCCCATCAGCACCAGCGAGCCCAGGGTGCGCACGGCCTCGGCGGCCACCACCCGTTCGGCGGTGAGCACCAGATGGGCGCTGACCCGCTGGCTGTCGGTCAGCAGCGCGGACAATCCCTCGACACCGCCGCTGATCCCCTCGATCACCGCCACGGTGACGGCGCTGTGCGCGCTGTCGAGGGCTGCGCTCAGCCGGCGATGCCGCGGCCAGGCCCGCTCGATGTACATGGCGAACGCCGCGGGCAGTGTCAGCATCCGCATTGCGTCGGCGGTCGAGGCACAGTCGACGACGACGTAGTCCCACCGGCCCGAGTCGGCCAGCGCGGCCACCTCGGCAAGGCCGAGCACCTCCTGAATCCCTGGCAGTGCGGAAAGCTCCTCCGGGGCAACGTCTTTGAGATCAGAGTCCGGGAACCTGGCGGCCAGCACCGGTGCGATGGCCCGCCATCTGCCCTCCAGCAGCGCCAGGGTGTCCAGGGCGAGTGCATCGAGGTGCCCGCCGCCGACGGCGTCGGTGCCCTCCTCGGTGAGAATCCGAACCGGCTCGCGCCCACCGGTCGGCGGCACCGCGACACCGAGGACATCGCCCAATGAGTGGGCCTGGTCGGTGGACACCGCCAGCACCCGTTCGCCGGCCAGTGCCGCGCGCACCGCCGTCGCCGAGGCCAGCGTCGACTTGCCCACCCCGCCCTTGCCGACGAAGAAGCTGATCCGGGCCTGGTCAGTCAGGCCCGCATCGGCGGGGGCGTCACCGGGGGTCACTCAGCCCTCGACCCATTTCTTCAGGTCCTTGAGTGCGGTGTCGGTCAGCCGCCGCTCAGCCTTGCGCTTGAGTAGCCCGATCATCGGGATGACCAGGTCCACCGACAGTTCGTAGGTGACATCGGTCCCAGAACCCTTGGGGACCAACGTATATGCGCCGTCAAGCGCCCTCAGCAGCGAGCTCGACACCAGCGACCAGCGCACCGACTTGCGGTCGGCGGGCCACTCGTAGGACAGCACCATGGTGTCCTTGAGCACCGCGGCGTCCAACAGCAGCCGGGCGGTCAGCGGGTAACCCTGTTCGTCGGATTCGAGAACCTCGGTCTCCTTGTATTCCGAGACCCACTGCGGGTACGCACCGATATCGGCGATGACGTCCATCACAGTGCGGGGATCCGCGTCGATGTAGATGGTCTGCGCCGTCTTGTCAGCCACTGTTGCCAATTCCCGTCGCTTTGCGCTGCGCGACCCGAGACGATCGCGCTCCCTCGGCCACAAACGGTACCCTCCCGGCCCAGGGTGTGACCCGATATCAGTGCCGGGGTGCGACGCCCACCGGGCGTGCCGCCTCCAGCGTGGTTTTCACCTCGAACGCCATCCGTTTCCCCGCGACCCGGCGTGCGTGGTTCAGCTTGGGCAGCTTCATCTTGGCCAGTTGCCAGGCCGCAACACCGGACGGCTCGGCGTGCAGAAAGTAGTGCAGCAGCACGCCGTCCAGCACCGGCTCGAGCCAGATCTCCATGGTGCCGGTCAGCGGACCGGTGACCGTCCAGCGCACGCCCTTGTCGGCGCGGTCCTCGACGACCTCCAGCCGCAGATCCGGCCACCACCGCCGCCAGTTCGCGCGATCGTTGACCGCACGCCCCACCGCCACCGGATCCGCTGCGACGAACGTCTCGTCGGCGACCTGGATGCTGTTCATGGCCATTAGCTTCACATACCGGACCCCCGCGGCCACCGCCCGCCCGTTGACTACGCTGGTTGGCATGCGTGAATACAGCGTTCCCGCGTCGTTCACCATCGGTGAACACGACAACGTCGCCAGCTCTGTCTACTCCCACGAGCGCACCGATCCGGATTACGTGATCGCTCAGCGCCTCGTCGACGGAGCCTGGACGGACGTCACCTGTGCCGAGTTGGCCGCCCAGATCCGCTCGGCGGCCCTGGGATTGATCGCCCACGGGGTTCAGGCCGGTGACCGGGTGGCGATCCTGTCGGCGACCCGTTACGAGTGGGTCATCCTCGACTACGCGATCCTGTCGATCGGCGGGGTCACCGTCCCCATCTATGAGACGTCCTCAGCGGAGCAGGTCCAGTGGGTGCTGGAGGACTCCGGCGCGGTACTGGCGTTCACCGAGACCGAGGCACACGCCCAGATGGTCGCCGAGCTGCGCGGCGTGCTGCCCGCGCTGGGCAAGGCTCTGCGCATCGAAGCGCTCGACGAGCTGGCCGCGGCGGGGGCCGGCACCGAATCCGCCGAGCTGGACCGCCGGCTGGGCGAGCTGCGGTCCACCGACCCGGCGACCCTGATCTACACCTCGGGCACCACCGGCCGCCCCAAGGGCGTCCAGCTGACCCACGCCAATCTACTTTCCGAAATCCGCGGCGCCACAACCTGTTTCCCGACACTGCTGCGCCAGAACGAACGCCTGCTGGTTTTCCTGCCGCTGGCGCACGTGCTGGCGCGCGGCCTGTCGATGACGGCGATCGCCAACAAGGTGACCGTCGGCTACACCAGCGACATCAAGAACCTGGTGCCGATGCTGCAGGTGTTCAAGCCGACGATCGTCGTGTCGGTGCCCCGGGTGTTCGAAAAGGTCTACAACACAGCGGAGTTGAACGCCCGCGACAGCGGCAAGGGCCGGATCTTCGAGCTGGCCGCCAAGACCGCGATCGCCTACAGCGAGGCGCTGGCAACGGGGTCACCGAACCTGTTGCTGAGGGCCGGTCACGCCGTCTTCGACCGGCTGGTCTACGGCAAGCTGCGCGCCGCTCTCGGTGGCAACTGCCACGCCGCGATCTCCGGTGGCGCTCCGCTTGGTAAACGGCTGGGCCACTTCTACCGCGGCGTCGGGCTGTCGATCTACGAGGGCTATGGGCTCACCGAGACCAGCGCGGCGATCACGGTGAACCGGATCGGCGAGCTCAAGGTGGGCACTGTCGGAAAGCTGGTACCGGGCAACAGCATGGCAGTCGCTGAGGACGGCGAGCTGCTGGTCAAGGGCGGCGTGGTGTTCGACGGCTACTGGCGCAACGAGAAGGCCACCACCGAGGCGATCGTCGACGGCTGGTTCCACACCGGCGACCTGGCCAGCGTGGACGCTGACGGGTTCCTGTCGATCACCGGCCGTAAGAAGGAGATCATCGTGACCGCGGGTGGCAAGAACGTCGCCCCGGCCGTGCTCGAGGATGCGCTGCGCGCCCATCCGCTGATCAGCCAGGCGATGGCCGTCGGCGACAACCAGCCGTTCATCGGCGTGCTGATCGCGATCGACCCCGAGTCGTTCGGCGTGTGGAAGTCCCACCACGGCAAGCCGGCCGGTGCCTCGGTCGGTGATCTGCGGGAGGATCCCGACCTGGTCGCCGAGATCGAATTGGCCATCAAGGATGCCAATCAGCATGTGTCGCATGCGGAGTCGATCCGCAAGTTCCGGATTCTGCCGTCCGACTTCACCGAAGCGACCGGCGAGCTGACGCCGACGCTGAAGGTCAAGCGCAACGTGGTTGCGGAGAAGTTCGCCGACGAGATCGCGGCGATCTATACGAAGTGAGCCGGTGCAGCAGCCAGGCCAACGGAATCGTGACGCCCAGCGTCAGCAGGTACAGGCCCAGCAGTGAGCCGGTGAACAACGGCCACCCCAGCACCGCACCCAGCACGACGGCCATCACCAGCACGTGCAGCAGGAAGATCTCGTAGGAGATCCCTCCGAGCCACACCATGGGCTTGCTGCTCAACACCCGGTCGAACAGCCCGCGCCCGCCCAGCGTCGGCGCCGCCACGACCAGCGTCGCGATCGCGGCATAGAGCAGCGCCTTGGCCAGCGGCTCCCACAGTGGCACCGGACCCATGGTGACCGCACCGGCCAGCGGGGTGGACACCACCAGGTAGAGCACCACCGCCGCCGGCACCAGGAGCCCGACCCGCCAGCGCACCCCCATGACGTTCAGCACGGCCACCGCCATCCCGCCCGCGAACGGGGCCAGCTGCGCAGGCAGCCACATCCCTGCCGAGTTCGGCAGCCAGTCGCTTGCGTTGAGCACGAGCAGCCACAGCGGACCGATCGCGGCCATTGCGGCCAGCCCGCCCAGCAGCCGGGTCGGGCGCCATCGGTCACCGCACAGCACCACCAGCAGCAGGTGCGCCAGCAGCGGCAGCACCGCGTAGAACGCCACCTCCACGGCCAGGCTCCAGGTCTGCGACAAGCCTCGATGCAGGTAGGTCAGCAGATAGTTGTCGGTGTAGATCTGGGTCAGCGTGAGGTGGCGGATCAGGCCCGCGAGGCTCTGGCCGGGGTTGGGGCCGGTCGAATAGAACGAGTAGACGCCGTAGGCCAGCAGGACGGTCACCACGTAGGCGGGCATGATCCGGCGCAGCCGGCGCCGGGCGTAGACCCGCGCCGACGGTGCCGCTGTCGCGTCGGCCGCGGCCACGACCCACGGGCGGAACAGCAGGAAACCGGACAACGCGAAGAAGATCGACACGCCGACCTCGAGCCGCGCCCACACCAGGCCGACGAAACCGTGGGTGAGCTTGCCGGTCGCGAAGGCGGCGTGGGTGCCGACCACCAGCAGGGCCGCCAGCGCCCGCAGCCCGGTCAGCGCGTCCAGCCGCCCATCCACCGACCGGGATACACCGGTGCGGAGGTCGAGTTCAGGGCTGGCGAGCACCCGCGCGAGGGTACGCCTCAGATCAGGCCGGCCACGAACCCCGCTGCCTGGTCGGGGTATGGCGGCAGCTCGTAGGAACTGTGCGCGCCGCGGTCACGTCCGTCCGAGCAGATCGGGTCACCACCGCTGCACAGATCGATCGCGCGGCCGGCGAACTGGCCCGTGCTCGACAGCGGCGAGCCGAACCGGGTCCCGGGATTGCCGAACACCGCGACCGCGGCGACCTGACCGGCGCTGGCCGGCGGCAGCGGCGGCGCCGACCCGATAGTGCCGATCCGCTGCCCGACCGGTGGCACCCCGGCCAGCATCGACACCGCGGCCGCACCCTGGGAGAACCCGCCGAGCACCAGCGCGGTCTGCGGGCACCGGGCACCCATATCCGCGATGCGGGCGGCGGCGTCGTCGGCGCCGGACGCTGCGGCGAGGAAGTTCAGGCTGGCCGGGTAGTTCACCGCGTAGGTATCCATGGTCCGCCCACCCAGCCGCGGTGCGAGCGCGCCGGCGAAGGCCTGGCCCACCCGTCCGATACCGGGCGGCTCGCCGGTACCGCGGGCGAAGATCACCTCGACGTCGGGGCAGTCGTCGGCCCGTGCGACCCCGATCGGGGCAAGCAGTGCTCCCAGCGCGGTCAGGACAGCGCCGAGTGCAGCGACCCGGGTCGTGCTCATCGGCACATCGTCACACGGTGTGGGGGTCCCCACGCAGGAGTTCGGAAAGCCGCGCGGTGTGGGCGGCCCAGTTCCAGTCCGTCTCGACCCACCGCCGGCCGGCCTCCCCCATCCGCGCAGCCAGCGCGGGATCGGCGAGGATGCCCGCGACGGCGTCGGCGATCTGCTCGACCGAGCGCCCGTCGACCACCTGGCCGGTCTCCCCCTGCTTGACGGCTTCGGGTGCGCCGCCCGAATCACCGGCGACCACCGGCACCCCGGTGGCCGACGCCTCCAGGAACACGATGCCCAGTCCTTCCACGTCCAGCCCGGAACCCCTTGTGCGGCAAGGCATCGCAAAGACATCGGCCATCGCGTAGTGGCCCGGCAGTGCGGCGCTGGGCACCGCCCCGGTGAAGATGACGTGATCGCTCACGCCGACGTTGTCGGCCAGCTTGTGCAGGTCCTCGGCGTAGGGTCCGCCGCCGACGATCACCAGGACGGCATCGTCTACCTGGCGGCGGATGTCGGGCAGCGCCTTGATGAGCATGTCCTGGCCTTTGCGCGGTACGAGCCGGGACAGGCAGACCACCGTCGGCCGTTGGCCCAGGCCGTAGCGACTGCGAAGTTCGGCCCTGGCCGTTGGGTTGGGCCGGAACCGGTCGGAGTCGACGCCGGGCGGCAGGTGTTCCAGGGCGGCATCGCGGCCGAACGCGGAGGCGAACCGGCCGCGGGTGTAGTGACTGATGAACGTCACGACGTCGGTGTCCTCACCGATGCGCCGCAACGCCGAGCGAGCGACGGGCAGCATCGACCAGCCCACCTCGTGGCCATGGGTGCTGGCCAGCACCCGGTGCGCCCCCGCGCTGCGGGCCCGCTTGGCCAGCAGCGCCAGCGGCGCCGCCGCGCCGAACCACACCGTTTCGATGCCGCGCTCGGCGATCAGGGCGCGCATCCGGCGGTCCACGCCCGGCTCGGGCAGCATCAGCGTGCCGGGGTGGCGCACGATGCGGTAGCCGGCCGCCTTGTCGTAGTCCTGCGCGCCCTTCCACTTCGGGGCGTAGACGGTCAGCTCATGTTCGCCGCTGTCGGCCAGCCGGCCGACGAAATGCTCGAGATAGGACTGGATGCCGCCACGGCGAGGCGGAAAGTCATTGGTGACCAGCAGGACCCGCGTCATCGCCACCTACGCTAGCGGGTCAGCCACTGCGCCCAGCGGGCGCGTAGCTCGCCGGTGTCGGTGCCGAGCGCGCGGCGCACTGCGGTGTCGAAGTCGCCGTGACCAGGCCCGCACGCCTCGACGTAGAGCCGACGCAGCGCGTCGACGCCATAGCTCTCGGCGACGAATCGGGCGAACCACCACGCGCGGTCGTAGCCCCGCTCGCGCTGCGGCCCGGCCACATCCAGGTCGGAGTCGGTGGGCAGCGCGGTGTCCGCCGCGGCGTCCCGCGGTAGCGGCTCCGGTGGCCGTGCGACGAAATCGGCCACCCCTTCGAGCAGCCAGCGCGGGGCGTCCAGCGCGGTGTCGGCGCGGGCGGCGAGATGAAACAGCTCGTGGGTCAACACAATTCGCAGTGAACCGGCGCTCATGTTGGCGGCGCCGGGCGCGAACACCATGCGCTGCCCGCTGGCGTGACGGTGCGCGAAGTCGACGTGGTCGGCCACCGATACCGCGGCGATGTCCGCCCAGTTCCCGTCCGGGGCCAATCCGGCTTGCGCGACGAACTGTTCCTGCGAGTCGGTGGCGATCACGACGATCTCGTGGTCCCAGTCGGTGCCCCAGAACTTCTCGACCGCTCCGACGGCCTCGCCGATGTCCCCGGCGATCCGGGTGAGCAGGCCGTCAGTGTGGGCACCACCCAGGCTGATCAGCCGCACGGTGCGGTCATCCCCCACGACCAGGGGGGCCGGTGCCGGAACGGCGGTGTGCAGTGACGGTGGTCGCGCGGACGGCGCGGCGATCAGGACCGATGCGGCGAGCAGTTCGGCGACCAAGACGACGGCGGTGAGCCGCCGCCGCGATCGGTCAGTAGCGGCGGACGTTGTAGATCGGGGCGTTGTTCACCGGGGAGATCATCACCGGCCGGCCGAACGTCGAGGCGTGGACCATCATCCCGTCACCGATGTAGATCGCCGAATGCGAGGCGTCGGAGTAGTAGTTCACGACGTCACCGGGCTGCATCTGATCCATGGAGACCGGCTGTCCGCCATTGGCCAGGGCCTGGCTGGAGTGCGGCAGGAAGATCCCGGCCTGCTGGAAGGCCCACATCACCAGGCCGGAGCAGTCGAACTGGGTGGGACCGGAGCCACCCCAGACATACGGGTCGCCGATCCGGGTGAGAGCGGCCTGCACGGCGACCGCGCCCTGGTCACTACCCGGGCCGGGCACGGGCACAGCGGCCATCGGAATGACCTGGGCGGCGTCCGGTGGCGGCGGGGCGTCGGGTGGCGGGGGCAGAGCCGGCAGTGCGTCCGGCGGCGGCGGTGCATCGGCCAGCGGCGGCAGTCCGGCGGGGGCCCCCAGCGCCAGGATGTCGGCCGGCGGCGGCGGTCCGGGGGCGGCCAGCGCCGTCCGCTGATCGGGGGTCAACGTCTGGTAGCGCGACTTCACCGCCGAGATCTGTACCTGCAGCTGGGACTGCTTGCGCTGCAGGTCAGCGCGCACGGCGGCGGCCTGTTCGGCAGCCGTCTTGGCGTCGGCGGCCGATTTGGCCGAGGCGGCCTCGGCCTCGCGGAGTTGGTCGTTGGCCCGCCGATAGTTCTCCATCTGGGCGGACATCTCGGTGGCCATCGCGCGCTGCACGGTCAGTTTGTCGATCAGGCCCTGCGGCGACTCAGCGGTCAGGATGGCGCTCAGGCCGTCGGTGCTGCCACCCATGTAAACCGCGACAGCAAATTTGTCGACGGAGACCTGATAGGTAGCCAACTGGGCTTTGGCCGCGTCGGCGGCGGCGAGGTCGTCGATGTGCTTCTTTTCGGCGGCACCCTCTGCTTGCAGCTTCTTGTCAAGATCAAGCTGAGCGGAATGCATCGACTCGGTGAGTTGTTCTGCCTGTCGTGACAGCTCGTTCAGCTTTGCCACACCGTCTTCGGCGGGGTCGGCATGGACCGATCCGGAGATAACAGACGCAAAGAGTGTGAGCCCCGCAATCCCACCTACTAGAGGGCGTCTGAAAACGCGTTTAGTCAGGTACCTGCGGTCAAAGCTCAAGATTGCGCTTCCTTTAAGTGCCGTCGACGTTTTTGCATCGAGTGCCTTAGGTCTCGAATAGGTTACGAAATGGCATCAGCGTTGTCCAACCAGGGACACACTTCTCAAGAGACTCTCAGCCTCACTGGTAACACCAGCCACAACCTGCCATCCAACCTATCAGGCCCCTAGCTCGCGAGCCCTGAACCCCCGTGGCGGTGGATCGGCACCAGCTTCAATCGCGGGGCCAGACCGGCCTCGGCCAGCACCTCCAGTGCTGCCCGTTCGTCTTCCAGCAAAGTCTCCGGTACACCGAGCAACACGCTCACCACACAGTCGCGGCAGCCTGGCCCACGCACTGCGCAGTCGTCGCAGTCGATGACAACCGGTTCGGTTGGGTCTGTTTCCATCTCGGGTCTCCTCTCTCATCGTTGTTGGCCGCACGCTAACCGCGGCCTCTGACAAGTTCGGGGCCAAGTCGAGCCAAGTCCGGGTCTGGACGGCGCGGCACCGACGTCCTGTCGGTGGGGCTGCCTACCGTCAACTGCTGTGGCGGGGTACCTGGATTCGGTTGGTGGTGCTACGCACCGGGGTGATGCGCAGCTGAGCTTCGCCGACGTCGATCCGGCCGCCGATCTGTCGTTGCGGGACACCACGTTCGTGGTCGTCGACCTGGAGACCACCGGCGGACGCGCCACCGCCTCGGCCGACGGATCCCGCGACGCCATCACCGAGATCGGCGCGGTCAAGGTCCGCGGCGGCGAGGTGCTCGGCGAGTTCGCCACCCTGGTGGACCCGCAGCGGTCGATCCCACCGCAGATCGTGCAGCTGACCGGGATCACGACCGCGATGGTGCACGATGCGCCCACCATCGCGGCGGTATTGCCGACGTTCCTGGAGTTCGCCCGCGGCGCCGTGCTCGTCGCGCACAACGCGGGCTTCGACATCGGCTTCCTGCGCTCGGCCGCCGAACAGTGCGGCATCACCTGGCCGCGCCCGCCGGTGCTGTGCACGGTGCGGCTGGCCCGCCGGGTCCTCACCCGCGAGGAGGCACCCAGCGTCCGGCTGGCCACGCTGGCCGCCCTCGTCGGCTCGGCCACCCAGCCCAACCACCGTGCCCTCGACGACGCCCGCGTCACCGTCGACGTGCTGCACGCGCTGATCGAACGGGTCGGCAATCAGGGCGTCCACACCTATACCGATCTGCGCGGGTACCTGCCCAATATCTCGAATGCCCAACGGGGCAAACGGGTTCTGGCCCGCAACCTGCCACGCCGGCCCGGGGTGTACCTGTTTCGCGGGCCCACCGGCGAGGTGCTCTACGTCGGCACCGCCACCGATCTGCGCCGCCGGGTGAATCAGTACTTCACCGGCGCCGACCCGCGCGGGCGGATGAAAGAGATGGTGGGTCTGGCCACCACAGTCGACCACGTCGAATGCGCCCACCCGCTGGAGGCCGGGGTGCGCGAGCTGCGGTTGCTGGCCGCACACGCCCCGCCCTACAACCGCCGGTCCCGCTTCCCGCACCGCTGGTGGTGGGTGGTGCTGACCGACGAGGTGTTCCCCCGGCTCTCGGTCGTCCGCGAGCCGCGCCACGACCACGCCATCGGCCCGTTCCGGTCGCGGGCCGACGCCGCCGACACCGCCGAACTGGTGGCCCGGTTCACCGGGGTGCGCACCTGCACGGCGCGCATCGGGCGCACGGGCGAGCACGGGCCGAAATGCCCTGAGCGCGAGGTCTCCCCCTGTCCCGCACCGCGCGGCATCGCCGCCGCCGACTACGCGGCCGCCCCGCTGCGGGCGGCCGCGCTGATCGGCGGCGTGGACAACAGTGCGCTGTGCGCGGCCATCGACCAGGTCGACGAGCTGGCCGGGCGGGCCCGCTACGAAAGCGCCGCGCGACTGCGCGATCACATCGCCGCCGCCGTCGACGTGCTCTGGCGCGGCCAGCGCCTGCGGGCGCTGGCCGCGGTCGACGAACTCGTCGCCGCCGCGCCGGACGGCGCGGGCGGCTGGCAGCTCGCGGTCGTCAGACACGGGCAACTCGCCGCGGCCGGAGTCGCTCCACGTCGCGTCCCACCCATGCCCGTCATCGAAGCCCTGCAGGCCTGCGCGCAAACGATCCTGCCCCGGCCGGCGCCACTGGGCGGGGCGCTGGTCGAAGAAACCGCGCTGATCGCCCGCTGGCTCAACGCGCGGGGCATCCGAATCGTCAGCGCGACAACAGGTTTGGCGTCACCACTGGCCTCTGCCGGCCCGTGGGCACAGTGGGCGGCCACCGCGCGCTCCGCGCGGCTGGCCGCCGAACAAGCCGAAAGACTCGACTCAGAGCTGTTGGGTGAACCGCACCCAACGCGCGAGGAGCTGCTCGGCCGCACCGCAGTCGATCGCCTCCGCGGCGCGGGCCAGCCCCTCCTCCCAGCTCGGCAGCCATTCGGCGTGGCTGGATAACCCGCTGTGGGCCACCATCGCGCCGGCCGCATTGAGGATCACCGCGTCGCGCACCGGGCCCTGCGCGCCGCCGAGCACACTGCGCGCCTCCGCAGCGTTCTCCTCGGCCTCTCCGCCGACCAGTTCCTCGATGCGGGCCCGCGCGAAGCCGAAGCCCAGCGGATCAAAGGTGAGCTTGTCGATGGTGCCTGCCTGCACCCGCCAGATGGTGCTGGTGGTCGTGGTGGTCAGCTCGTCGAGACCGTCGTCGCCGTGCACCACGAGCACACTGCTGCGTCGCGCGGCGAACACCCCGGCCATCACCTCGGCAAGATCACCGAACGCGCACCCGATCAGGCCCGCCCGCGGGCTGGCCGGATTGGTCAGCGGCCCAAGCAGATTGAAGACCGTCGGCACGCCGATCTCGCGGCGGGGCGGCCCGGCGAACTTGTAGGACGGGTGGAACACCGGCGCGAAGCAGAACCCGATGCCCACCTCGTGCACGCTGCGGGCCACCTCGTCGGGCCCCAGATCGATGCGCACGCCGAGCGCTTCGAGCATGTCGGCCCCGCCGCTCTTGGAGGATGCGGCGCGGTTGCCGTGCTTGACCACCGGAACCCCGGCGGCGGCGACCACGATCGCCGCCATCGTCGAGAGGTTCACGGTGTTGGCGCGATCACCGCCGGTGCCGACGATGTCGACGGTGTCGGTGCCGATGACATCGGTGGGCACCATGCGCGCGTAACGCAGCATCGTGTCGGCCAACTCACGCACCTCGGCCGGCGTCGGGCGCTTCATCTTCATCGACACGCCGAAGGCGGCGATCTGAGCCGGCGTCGCGACGCCGGTCATGATCTGGTCCATCGCCCAGGTCGCCTGCCCCGGTTCGAGTTCCAGGCTGGCCGTCAACCGGTCCAGGACCTGCGGCCATGACGAATTCGGCGCGTCGGCGCCGGGCTGGGAAGCGGGGTGAGTCACGCGCCGATATTCCCACGCCGCGCGGGCACTCCACAGCCCGGTCAGCCGACAGTTCTGACGAATTCGGCCCCTGGCTGTACCTCAACAACTACAAAGCGTCATACTTCTTGATGTGACGAGCGCTGTTGGCACCTCGGGAACTGCGATCACATCGCGCGTACATTCGCTGAACCGGCCGAACATGGTCAGTGTTGGCACCATCGTGTGGCTTTCCAGTGAGCTGATGTTCTTTGCTGGGCTGTTCGCGATGTACTTCACTGCACGTGCTCAGTCCGGTGGGGTGTGGCCGCCGCCGCCGACAGAGCTGAACCTGTATCAGGCGGTTCCGGTGACGCTGGTGCTGATCGCGTCGTCGTTCACCTGCCAGATGGGTGTGTTCGCGGCCGAGCGCGGTGACGTCTACGGGCTGCGCCGGTGGTACGTGATCACCTTCCTGATGGGCGCCTTCTTCGTCGGCGGCCAGGCCTACGAGTACTACCACCTGGTCACCCACGGCACGACGATCCCGGGCAGCTCCTACGGCAGCGTCTTCTACCTCGCGACCGGCTTCCACGGGCTGCACGTCATCGGCGGTCTGGTCGCCTTCATTCTTCTTCTGTTGCGCACGACGATGAGCAAGTTCACGCCCGCTCAGGCGACCGCCGCCATCGTCGTGTCCTACTACTGGCACTTCGTCGACATCGTGTGGATCGCCCTGTTCGCGACGATCTACTTCATCCGATGAGAAGGGGTTCGATGCTCAAGAGATCGGCGCGGGTGAAGGCACCGGCGATGAGCCGCTTGCGCGAAGAGCGAGGGACTCTGAGCGACAAGTCGCGCCGTCGGCTTCGTCGCCGCCTGACCGGCGCGGTGCTGCTGCTGGTCGGCCTCGGTGTCGCAGGCGGCCTGGCCGCCACGCTGACGCCCACACCGCAGGTCGCGGTCGCCGACGAATCGCAGTCGGCCCTGCTGCGCACCGGCAAGCAGCTGTTCGACACCTCGTGCATCAGCTGCCACGGCACCAATCTCCAGGGCGTACAGGGCCGCGGCCCCAGCCTGATCGGCGTCGGCGAGGCCGCGGTGTACTTCCAGGTCTCCACCGGCCGGATGCCCGCGATGCGCGGCGAAGCCCAGGCCCCGCGCAAGGACCCGATCTTCGACGAGGCCCAGATCGACGCGCTCGGCGCCTACGTCCAGGCCAACGGCGGCGGCCCGCTCGTCCCGCGGGACGCCAACGGCCAGGTCGCCGACCACTCGCTGCTCGGCAACGATGTCGCCCGCGGCGGTGACCTGTTCCGGCTCAACTGCGCCTCGTGCCACAACTTCACCGGCAAGGGCGGCGCACTGTCGTCGGGCAAGTACGCGCCCGAACTCGAGCCCGCCACCCCCGCGCAGATCTACACCGCGATGCTGACCGGTCCGCAGAACATGCCCAAGTTCGGTGACCGCCAGCTCTCGCCCGAGGAGAAGCGCGACATCGTCGCCTACGTCCGGATGGCGACCCGCGCGCCGGATCCCGGCGGCTACGGCCTCGGTGGCTTCGGACCGTCGTCGGAAGGTATGGCGATCTGGATTATCGGCATGGTCGCCGCCATCGCGGCGGCGCTGTGGATCGGAGCGAGATCATCATGAGTGACGTGAATCGGCCGAGCGACGAACAGCTCGCAGCGATGTCACGCGAGGAGCTCCTCGAGCTCGGCGGCAAGCTCGACGGCGTCGACATCATCCTCAAGGAGCCGCGCTGGCCCGTCGAGGGCACCAAAGCCGAGAAGCGCGCCGAGCGACTGGTGGCGGGCTGGCTGCTGCTGGGCGGCTTCTTCGGTCTGGCCCTGCTGGTGGTGTTCATCTTCTGGCCGTGGCAGTGGGACGGCTCGAACGAGAGCTCGCTGGCTGACTACGCCACCCCGCTGTACGGGCTCACCTTCGGAATGTCGATCCTGGCGATCGGCATCGGCGCGGTGCTCTACCAGAAGAAGTTCATCCCCGAGGAGATCACCGTCCAGGACCGCCATGACGGGCGCTCCCCGGAGATCGAACGCAAGACCGTGGTGGCCAACCTCACCGATGCACTCGAGGGCTCGACGATCAAGCGGCGCAAGCTGGTTGGACTGTCGCTCGGGATCGGACTCGGCGCATTCGGCGCAGGCACGCTGGTCGCCTTCATCGGCGGCCTGATCAAGAACCCGTGGAAGCCGGTGGTTCCCACCGCCGAAGGCAAGAAGGCAGTCCTGTGGACGTCGGGCTGGACCCCGCGGTTCACCGGCGAGACCATCTTCCTCGCCCGGGCAACCGGCCTTCCCGGCCAGTCGCCGTTCGTCAAGCTGCGGCCCGAGGACATCGACGCCGGCGGCATGGAGACGGTGTTCCCGTGGCGTGAGAGCGACGGCGACGGCACGACCATCGAAAGCCACGAGCGGCTGTCGGAAATCGCGATGGGCGTGCGCAACCCGGTGATGTTGATCCGCATCAAGCCGGTCGACATGGCCAAGGTGGTCAAGCGTGCCGGCCAGGAGAGCTTCAACTTCGGCGACCTGTTCGCCTACACGAAGGTCTGCTCGCACCTGGGCTGCCCGGCCTCGCTGTACGAGCAGCAGACCTACCGGATCCTCTGCCCGTGCCACCAATCGCAGTTCGACGCACTGCATTTCGCACGGCCGATCTTCGGTCCGGCTGCGCGCGCATTGGCGCAGTTGCCGATCACGATTAACCAGGACGGGTACTTGGTCGCCAATGGCGACTTCGCCGAACCCGTCGGACCCGCATTCTGGGAGCGCACATCATGAGCCCGAAACTCGCCGATGTCATGGCCGCGCAAGGTGACGCGATCGATTCGCGCTACCACCCGTCGGCGGCGGTACGCCGCGGCATCCTGAACAAGGTCTTCCCAACGCACTGGTCGTTCCTGCTGGGCGAGATCGCGTTGTACAGCTTCATCGTGCTGCTACTCACCGGTGTGTACCTCTCGCTGTTCTTCGACCCGTCAATGGCCGACGTCACGTATCAGGGTGTCTACCAACCCCTTCGGGGCGTCGAGATGTCCAAGGCCTTCGCGTCCGCCCTCGACATCAGCTTCGAGGTCCGCGGCGGGCTGTTCGTCCGGCAGGTCCACCACTGGGCCGCGCTGTTGTTCGCCGCGGCGATCATGGTTCACCTGGCCCGCATCTTCTTCACCGGCGCCTTCCGCAGGCCCCGCGAAGCCAACTGGGTGATCGGTTCGCTGCTGCTGATCCTGGCCATGTTCGAGGGCTACTTCGGCTACTCGCTGCCCGACGACCTGCTCTCCGGTATCGGCCTGCGCGCGGCGCTGTCGTCGATCACGATGAGCGTGCCGATCGTCGGAACCTGGTTGCACTGGGCACTTTTCGGTGGCGACTTCCCCTGCGGTGGAGTCGGCTACCAGTGCAGCGTGGTGGGCACCATGCTCCCCCGCATGTACGCCCTGCACATCCTGCTGATCCCGGGAATCATCCTGGCGCTCATCGGCGCTCACATGGCGCTGGTGTGGTTCCAGAAGCACACGCAGTTCCCCGGCCCCGGCCGCACCGAGAAGAACGTCGTCGGCGTGCGCGTCATGCCGGTGTTCGCGGTGAAGTCGGGCGCGTTCTTCGCGTTGACCACCGGCATCCTGGGCCTGATGGGCGGCCTGCTGCAGATCAACCCGATCTGGCAGCTCGGCCCCTACAAGCCGTCCCAGGTGTCGGCAGGCAGCCAGCCCGACTTCTACATGATGTGGACGGAAGGCCTGGCCCGTATCTTCCCGCCGTGGGAGCTGTACTTCTGGCACCACACCATCCCCGCGGCGTTCTGGGTCGCGATGTCCATGGGCATCGTGTTCGGGCTGCTGATCGCGTATCCGTTCCTGGAGAAGAAGTTCACCGGGGACAACGCGCACCACAACCTGCTGCAGCGCCCGCGTGACGCTCCGACGCGCACCGCGATCGGCGCGATGGCGATCTCGCTGTACATGGTCTGGACGCTGGCCGCCATGAACGACGTCATCGCGCTGAAGTTCCACATCTCGCTGAATGCGACGACGTGGATCGGCCGTATCGGCTCGCTGGTGTTGCCGCCGCTGATTTTCTTCATCGCCTACCGATGGGCGGTCGGCCTGCAGCGCAGCGACCGCGACGTGCTCGAGCACGGCATCGAGACCGGCATCATCAAGCGGCTGCCGCACGGTGCCTACATCGAGCTGCATCAGCCGCTGGGCCCGGTCGACGACCACGGCCATCCGATCCCGCTGGAATACGCCGGCGCGGCGTTGCCCAAGCGGATGAACAAGCTCGGGTCCGGCGGCAAGACCGGCCACGGCAGCTTCCTCACCGCGGACCCCGCATCCGAGGATGCCGCACTCAACGAGGCCGCACACGCCTCCGAGCACCGGGCGCTCACCGCCCTGAAGGACTGGCAGGATGCCGAGTCCAACGGCAACGGAAGCGGCAACGGCCAGCACCACTAGGAACACAACGAAAGAACCCCCGGGCCGCCAGGCTCGGGGGTTCTTTCGTTGTGGGGCGGTCCAGTCGCGGGAGAGTTACTCCGACTCCTCCACCGCGCCGTGCAGCTGGCGCAGGTAGGTCACCGGGATCGCCGGCATGGCGACCGTGATGACGGCGGCCAGCCCCAGCGCCACCCAGGCCGCGGTGTCGTTGTCCACCGCCAGCAGATAGGTCGCGGTCGACACCCCGACCAGCGCCAGACCGATCGCACCGCCGAGCATGGCCGTGCAGCGCAGCCAGAGCCGGTCCAGCTCGGTGGCCGGGATCAGCGGATCGGCCCGCCGGGACGCCGACGACTGGGCGAAATCGGGCTGATAGCGCTCGAACGGGTCCACCGTCGAGCCGAACACCTTCAGCTTCTCCGTCGGCGCCTCTGTGCCGCGCGCAGGGGTCGCTGACGCCGTGCTGGGGCGCGGCGAGGCCGGCGCCTTGGGAGCGTCGAAGGGTGTCAGCCGCGAGTCGGCAAGCGCAGTGCGCCTGGCCCGGATCAGCAGCGGGATCGCGCCGACGATGATCAGCGCCGACACCGCGATGATGCTGTAAAGCAGCCACGGGGTGCGCGAGGCGTCGTTGCCCGCGATGTGGCCGCGGCTCATGTCGACCAGGGCGACGATCGCGATGACCGTGACGGCCAGCAGCACCAGCCAAATCGCCCCGCACACACCGACGAGAATGCGGTCCACCGTCTCCGGGGATCGCCGGTCTTCTTCCGTTGTCCCGGCCAGCGGGAGCTCTGTTTCGCGTGCCATCAGCAACTAGTCTGCGCGGCATTGTTCTGATTGGACGACAACACCACTCCATCGCTGGTCGTGATCGAACAGTTCAGCCTGCTGACCAGGAACAGGCTGGACGCCTGCACCGAGCCGACATCGGACTGCGAGATCGGTGTGACGGTCAGCGACCACGGGATGTAGACGTTGCGCTGGGTGCGTTGGCGACCTGAGGCGTCGACGTAGGTCACCGAGATGATGTCACCGGGAGCCTTGGTCCCGGTGATCGAATAGGTCACCTGACGCGGGCCGGCCGGCGTCGTCGTGGTGGTGGTCGGGGGCGGCGGGGCCGTCGTCGTGGTCACAGGTGGTGGTGCCTCCGTCGTCGCTGGCGGGGGTGGTGGCGGCGGTGGGGGTTCAGTTGTCACCGTCACCGTCTCGGGGGGCGGCGGTGGCGGCTCCTCGGTCGTCACCGGCGGGGGTGGTGGCGGCGGTGGTGGAGTGGTGGTGATGATCTCGTCCTGCACCGGCGGGGGTTTGACGGTCGTGGTCGTCGCCGGGGTGGCCAGCTTATTGGTGTCGGTGCTGGTCACCAGCAGCGACACCGAAACCACCAGCGCAATGGCGGCCACGATCGCGGTGACCCCGACCACCCAGGGCCACCGGGGCGGCTGGGCCTCGTCGATGTATTCGGTACCCGCGTCATACGTGTCGTAGTCGTAGAGCGCGGGGTCGGGCGCCACAAAGGGGCCTGCGGTGTACTGCTCGGCTTCCGGCGCGGAATAGGCCTCAAAGCCTGTACCGGTGGGTGTCTCACCCACCTCGCCCGACTCCTCATCCGGCGGATTCGGCCCGCTCATGCTCGCCTGTCCTCTTTCGACTACATCACCGCGGCACGCGGGCCAAGGATTGGCACGCAGCATGCCGACGGCTCCCGTTGCCCTGGCAAGACCCTACCCAACCGGCCCGGCCGGGTAGAGCGCAGCACACCGTTGGCGCGAAGTGATGTCTCGATTGTGACCTTCGCTGAGGCCTTCAGTGGCGTTCAGCGGCGTTCAGTGCTTCTCGGGTCCGATGTAGTACTCGAACACCAGACCGCACACCGCCGCGATCACGAAGACCACGCCGGCCGCGATCAGCCAGGGCAGCCACAGCGCGGCGCCGACAGCGGCGGTCGAAAACGACAGCGCGATCAGGATCGGCCACCAGCTGTGCGGCGCGTAGAAGCCCAACTCCCCTGCGCCGTCGCTGATTTCAGCGTCCTCGTAGTCCTCGGGCCGGGTGTCGAGGCGACGGGCCACGAACCGGAAGAAGGTGCCGGTGATCAACGACAGGCCTGCGGTGAGCACCAGCGCGGTGGTGCCTGCCCACTCGATGCCGCCGTACTGGAACACGGCGGTCAGCGCGCCGTAGACGACCGCGGCGAGGACGAAGAAGGCGGTCAGGATTTCGAAGAGCCGGGCTTCAATATGCATCTGCTCATCCCCTACTTGCTCGCCTGCGGGATCACTTGCTCGCCCCGACGGGTGTCGAACGGGTGGGTGGTGGTGGCCACCGGTGACTGGTTGATCGACTGCAGCGCCTCGGCATTGGTCTTGCCGGCGATGCGCTGGTCCAGGTAGGCCTTGAAATCATTCGGCGAAACCACCCGGACCTCGAAGTTCATCATCGAGTGGTAGGTGCCGCACATCTCGGCGCAGCGCCCGACGAACGCGCCGGTCTCGGTGATCTCGGCGACCTGGAACTTGTTCTCGGTGTGGTTGGCTTCCGGGTTCGGGAAGACGTCACGCTTGAACAGGAACTCCGGCACCCAGAACGAGTGGATGACGTCGGCGGAGGCGACCTGGAACTCGATGCGCTTGCCGGCGGGCAACACCAGCACCGGGATCTCGTTGCTGGTGCCCAGCGTCTCGACCTTGTCGAAGTTCAGGTAGGTGCGGTCCTGCGGGTTCAGGCCGCGCACCGCGCCGACCTTCTCCTCGCCGTGGGCGTCGACACCTTCGGGCTTGGACACCATCGCGGCCTTGCGCGCCGCGTCGGCACCGTCGTAGTTGAGCGTGCCGTCCTTGAAGTCGACCTTCTGGTAGCCGAACTTCCAGTTCCACTGGAACGCCGTGACGTCGATGACGACCTCGGGATTGGGATCCCGGTGCATCATCTTCTCCTGCACGACGACGGTGAAGTAGAAGAGCACGGAGATGATCAGGAACGGAATGACCGTCAGCACCAGCTCGAGCGGCATGTTGTAGCCGAACTGGCGGGGCAGCTCCGCGTCGGCCGGGGTGCCCTTCTTCTTGCGGTGGAAGGCGATCGCCCAGAAGGTCAGACCCCACACGATGACGCCGACCGCGAACGCGGCGATGACCGACCAGACCCACAAGTCGCGGTTGGTCTGCGCCTCGTGGGTGATGCCCTTGGGCCAGCCCAGGCCGAACACTTCCTGGTAGCTGCACCCGCTGAGAGCGAGCGCCAGCGCACCGAAGGTGACGGCTAACGCCAGTACCCGAAATCGGGAACCGCGGGTCTTCACGTAGGCGCCTCCTGCTCGCGGGAACTTTTCGCGAATCGAATACTACGCAGCGTAGACCACACCCGAACACCCAGCCCGGTTGATCGCTCTGTTGCGGCATACTAGGCCCGGTGTGCGGACTGCTGGCCCTGGTTACAGACCCCGCAGTCGCCGTAACTGAAGGCGTGGTCGACGCGGTGGCGGGCGCGTCGCATCTGATGCGCCACCGGGGTCCCGACGAGCCGGGAACCTGGTCGGACGATCGGGTTGTGCTGGGCTTCAACCGGCTTTCGATCATCGATATCGCCCACTCCCACCAACCGTTGCGCTGGGGTCCACCGGAGGAACCCGACCGCTACGTCCTGGTGTTCAACGGCGAGATCTACAACTACGTCGAACTACGGGCCGAGTTGCGGTCCGAATTCGGCGCCGCCTTCGCGACCGACGGCGACGGCGAGGCGATCGTGGCCGCCTATCACCACTGGGGCACCGAGGCGCTGAGCCGGCTGCGCGGCATGTTCGCGTTCGCGCTGTGGGACACCAAGAACCAGGAATTGTTCTGCGCCCGCGACCCGTTCGGCATCAAGCCGCTGTTCATGGCCACGGGGCCTGGCGGCACCGCCGTCGGCAGTGAGAAGAAGTGCCTGCTGCACCTGGCCGCCGAAGTCGGCGTCAATCTGGCCATCGACACCCGCGCGGTGCAGCACTACACGGTGCTGCAGTACGTGCCCGAGCCCGAGACGCTGCACCGCGGGATCCGCAGGCTGGAATCGGGCTGCTACGCGGTGATCCGCCCCGGCGAGCAGCCGAAGGTGCACCGCTACTTCGTCCCCCGCTTCACCGCCGTGCCGTTCCTCACCCGTGCGGCCTCCGGCGGTGAGCAGGCCCGCTACGACGAGATCACCGCGGTCCTCGAGGACTCGGTGGCCAAGCACATGCGCGCCGACGTGACGGTCGGGGCGTTTCTGTCCGGCGGTATCGACTCGACCGCGATCGCCGCGCTGGCCATCCGGCACAACCCGCGACTGATCACCTTCACCACCGGCTTCGAGCGGGAAGGCTTCTCCGAGGTCGACGTGGCCGTCGCGTCGGCCGAGGCGATCGGCGCGCGGCACGTGGCCAAGGTGGTCAGCCAGTCCGAGTTCGTGGCCGCGCTGCCCGAAATCGTCTGGTATCTCGACGAACCCGTGGCCGACCCGGCACTGGTGCCGTTGTTCTTCATCGCCCGCGAGGCCCGCAAACACGTCAAGGTGGTGTTGAGCGGCGAGGGTGCCGACGAGCTGTTCGGCGGGTACACGATCTATCGGGAACCGTTGTCGCTCAAGCCTTTCGACTATCTGCCCCGGCCGGTCCGCAAGTCGCTTGGCAAGGCGTCGCGGCCGTTGCCGGAAGGTATGCGCGGCAAGAGCCTGCTGCACCGCGGCTCGCTGACGCTCGAGGAGCGCTACTACGGCAACGCCCGCAGCTTCTCCGACGAGCAGCTGCGCGCCGTGCTGCCGGGTTTCGATCCGGGCTGGACGCACACCGACGTCACCGCCCCGATCTACGCCGAGTCAGCCGGCTGGGATCCGGTCGCCCGGATGCAGCACATCGATCTGTTCACCTGGCTGCGCGGTGACATCCTGGTCAAGGCCGACAAGATGACGATGGCCAACTCGCTGGAACTGCGGGTGCCGTTCCTGGATCCCGAGGTGTTCGCGGTGGCCTCCCGGCTGCCGTACGACCAGAAGATCACCCGCACCACCACCAAGTACGCGCTACGCCGCGCGCTGGAGCCGATCGTGCCTGCGCACGTGCTGAACCGCGCGAAGCTGGGTTTCCCGGTGCCGATCCGGCACTGGCTACGTGCCGGTGAGCTGATGGACTGGTCCTACGGGATGATCGACGCCTCGCAGGCCGGTCATCTCGTCGATATCGCCGCGGTGCGCACCATGCTCGATGCGCACCGCTCCGGGGACGGCGATCACAGCCGCCGGCTGTGGACGGTGCTGATCTTCATGCTGTGGCACGCGATCTTCGTCGAGCAGAGCGTCGTGCCGACGATCAGCGAGCCGCACTACCCCGTCCAGCTCTAGGCCGGTTCAGTCGGGGCTAAGCCAACGCCGCCGAAATCTCTTCGGCCGCTTCGGGTCCGTACGCGTCCTTGATGCGCGCGATTCCGGCGCCGCGGTCCCAGGTCCACTCCTGCGGACCCGGCGCCTCCAGCACCAGGGTGGCGACCAGAGACGCGAACTGCGCGGCGCGTTCCAGGCTCAGGCCGGCGCCGCGGCCGGTGAGGAACCCGGCGCGGAAGGCGTCGCCGATACCGGTCGGGTCGTCCTTCTGCGTCTCGGGCACGACGTCGACGTGGATGAAGGTGCCGTCGCGGCCGACGAGGTCGACACCATTGGGGCCCAGCGTGGTGATGCGCAGCTGAATCTGGCTCATCACTTCGGCTTCCGACCAGCCGGACTTCTGCAGCAGCAGATCCCACTCGTAGTCGTTGGTGAACAGATACGAGGCGCCGTCGATGAGCTTGCGGATCTCGTCACCGGACAGGCGGGCCAGCTGCTGGCTGGGATCGGCGGCGAACGCCAGACCGAGCTTGCGGCACTCCTCGGTGTGCAGGAACATCGCCTCCGGGTCATTGGCGCCGATGATCACCAATTCCGGTGCGCCGCTTCGCTCTACCAGATCGGCGAGCTTGATATCGCGAGCTTCCGACATCGCGCCCGGGTAGAACGACGCGATCTGCGCCATGTCCTCATCGGTGGTGCAGACGAACCGCGCGGTGTAGGCGGTCTTGGACACCAGGACGTGCGAGGTGTCCACGCCGTGCGCTTCCAGCCACTGCCGGTACTCGTCGAAATCCGATCCGACGGCGCCGACCAACGTGGGGTTGCCGCCGAGCAGGCCCATCGCATAGGCCATGTTGCCCGCGACGCCGCCGCGGTGCACCACCAGATCGTCGACAAGGAAGCTCAGCGACACCTTTTGCAGGTGCTCGGCCAGGAGCTGTTCGGAGAACCGCCCGGGAAACCGCATCAGGTGGTCGGTGGCAATGGATCCGGTCACCGCGATCGCCACGTTGTGTCCGCCCTTCATTTGCTAATGGGACTAGCCCCGCTGTCGTGCGCTAGCCTGCGTACAAGAGCCGACTATATGGCCCGGCGTCGGCCCCGTTGCGGCGGGTGCTTGAAGTTTCGGCCTACGCGAAGATCCCAGGGAGACTTATCGATGGCTGGCCCGATTCCGCCGCATCAGCAGGTCGGGGCCGAGGGTCAACCGATTCCGGGGCCACCCCCGTATTCCGAGCCCTACCCCGAGGGGCCGTACGGGCCCTATCCCGGCGTGTATCCGGGGGCGTTGCCGCCGCCGGTGGCCTACCCGAAGCCGCGCAGGCGCCTGGGCCTGTGGCTGGGCCTGGCCGCACTGGTGCTGGTGGGCGTCATCGTTGCGGGGGTCCTGACCATCCGCACCGGACAACCCAGCTCGACGGCGACCGGCGGATTCACCGAGGCCTCGGCCAAGGGCGCGATCACGAACTACCTGACCGCGCTGTCCAAGGGCGATACCGAAGCCATCGCACGCAACAACCTGTGCGGCATGTACGACGGAGTGAAGGACCGCAAGTCCGATCTGGCGCTGGCGCGGCTGGCCAGCGACGCGTTCCGCAGGCAGTTCTCCGGGGCCGAGGTGACCTCGATCGATTCGATCGTGCCGTGGTCGAACTACCAGGCCCAGGTGTTGTTCACCATGAAGGTTGCGTCGTCAGGAAACCGCGGCAACCGCGGCGAGGAGCAGGGCGTGGCGCAGTTGTTGCGTCAGGGCAATCAGCTGCTGGTCTGCTCGTATCTATTGCGAACGGCCGCCCAGTACTGACTGGACGGCCGTTAACAGGTCGAGCGGTAAGGCTTCGTTCTCAGTTGAACGAATCGCCGCAGGCGCAGGAGCCGGTGGCGTTCGGGTTGTCGATCGTGAAGCCCTGCTTCTCGATGGTGTCGACGAAGTCGATCGTGGCGCCCTGGATGTAGGGGGCGCTCATCCGGTCGACGGTCAGATTGACGCCGCCGAACTCGCTGATCAGGTCACCGTCGAGGGTGCGGTCATCGAAGAACAGGTTGTAGCGCAGGCCGGCGCAGCCACCCGGCTGGACGGCGATCCGAAGCGCCAGGTCGTCGCGGCCCTCCTGGTCCAACAGCGCCTTGGCCTTCGCGGCCGCGGCGTCGGTCAGGACCGCGCCGTGGGTCTCGGTGGTGGTCTCGGTCGACTGATCGGAAACAGTCATTGCGTCTCCCTTAAAAGCAGATGTCGGTGGGGATTCATCCCACCTCGTCAACGGTACCTTGTCCGGGCGCTATTCCCGAGTTGATGTGAGTCAGCCGCCCAGGTCGGCCGCGGTCTTACGGGCCAATCCGGTCAGCTGGTTGGCGGCGTCGTCGATGGCGACCTGCACCGACCCGGCGTAGTCGGCGATCGCGTGGGCCGCGGTGATCCCCGCCTCACCCAGAACCGCCGGCGCCAGGGTGACCTGCCCGGCCAGCACCAGTACCGGGATACCGCGGGCCACCGCGCCGCCGGCCAGCGCGCTGACCACCTTGCCGTGCAGTGACTGGTCGTCGAACCGGCCCTCGCCGGTGACGATCACGTCGGCCGCCGCGATATCGCCGGCCAGCCCGGTGAATTCGGCGATGACGGCCGCCCCGGACTCGCGCCGCCCGCCCAGGGCCAGCAGTGCGGCACCCAGTCCCCCGGCCGCTCCCGCGCCGGGCAGCGGGCTGACCGGGACACCTGCCAGCGCGTCGAGTTCGGCCGCCCACGCCGTCATCCGCTGCTCGAGCATCTCCACGGTCGCCGGATCGGCGCCCTTCTGAGGGCCGAAGATCCGCGCCGCGCCCATCGAGCCCAGGAGCGGGTGTTCGACGTCGGTCGCAGCGATCAGTTCGACGCCGGTCAGCTTCTCCTTCGCCCGGGCGAGTCCACCGAGCGCCTCGACGAGCCCGTACCCGCCGTCGGTACACGAACTGCCACCCAGCCCGACGACGATCCGGGTCGCGCCGGCATCCAGCGCGGTGTCGACCAGCTGGCCCACCCCGCGGCTGTGCGCGGCGACCGCGGTGTCCAGGGTCGGCGGGCCGCCCAGCAGCGCCAGCCCGCAGGCCTGCGCGCACTCGATGTACGCCGTCGAGGTTACGCGGTCGTACACCCATTCGGCGTCGACGACGTCGGTCAGCGGACCGGCCACCGTTGTGTGACGGACCTCGCCGAGCCGGCTGCCCAGCACGCCGACGAAGCCGGGACCGCCGTCGGACTGCGGCGCGAGAGTGAGTTCGTCGGACGGCCGGGCTTGGCGCCAACCGGCGGCGATGGACTCGGCGGCTTCGACGGCGGTCAGGCTGTCGCCGTAACAGTCCGGCGCGATCAGCACCCGCATTCCTGCAGGGTAACCTGGCAGGCGTGAAGCTGCTGGGCCGCAAGAAAGACGAGGGCGACGCTAACGCCGAGCCGGTCGAGGTCGACGAACCCGCCGCCTCGGCGCGCACCACCGCACCCAAGGGCAAGCCCACCCCGAAGCGCAGTGAGACCGCCAAGCGCCGCGGGCCGGTCGCCCCGGCGCCGATGACATCGGCCGAGGCCCGCAAGCGCCGCAAGGAGATGCGCTCCACCCTGACCAAGGAAGAGCGTCAGGCCGAGAAGACACAGCGCCGCACCGCGATGAACGAGCGACGCGAGCGGATGATGGCCGGCGAAGAGGCGTACCTCCTGCCTCGCGACCAGGGTCCGGTGAAACGCTACGCGCGCGACATCGTCGACTCGCGACGCAATATTCTCGGGCTGTTCATGCCCGCCGCGCTGGGGCTGATCTTCGTGATGCTTGCCGTGCCGCAGGTGCAGCTGTTCATCTCTCCGGCGATGCTGGTGTTGATGTTGCTCATGGGCATCGACGGAATCCTGTTGGGCCGCAAGGTCAACAAGGCGGTCGACGCGAAGTTCCCGGATAACACCGAAGGGTCGTTCAAGCTCGGGATGTACGCCGCGGGCCGGGCTTCGCAGATCCGCCGCATGCGCGCGCCGCGACCGCAGGTCGACCGCGGCGCCAAGGTCGCCTGAGCCGACCAGACGCAGTGCGCACGCTGGTGCTCGGCGGAATCCGGTCGGGCAAGTCACGATGGGCTGAAGAAATGGTGGCCGGCGAGCCCTCTTTGTGCTACGTCGCCACCGGCGCGGCCGCCGACGCCGATCCGGCCTGGGCACACCGGGTCGCCGAGCATCGCGATCGCCGACCGGCATCGTGGAGCACGGTCGAGACGACTGACGTGGCCGCCCTTTTGCGCGTGCGCCCGCCCACCGCGACCCTCGTCGACGATCTCGGCGGCTGGCTGACCGCCGCCCTGGACCGCCGGGGCTGGGAAGACGGTTCGGTGGCCGCCGACGTCGACGAGCTGGTGGACGCCGTCGACGGGTTCACCGCCCCGCTGGCGTTGGTCAGCCCGGAGGTGGGCCTGACCGTGGTCGCGGCGACCGCGTCTGCCAGGCGCTTCACAGACGAGCTCGGCACACTCAACCAACGACTCGCCCAGTGCTGTGAGCAGGTGGTCCTGGTGGTTGCGGGACTGCCGGTCTGGGTCAAACCGACGAAGGCGTTGAACTGATGGATTTCCCCGCGGTCACACCGCCAGACCCACATGCCGCCGCCGCTGCCAAGCGCCGCCAAGACATTCTCACCAAACCGGCCGGTGCCCTCGGCCGACTCGAGGACCTCTCGGTGTGGGTGTCTGCCTGCCAAGGACTTTGTCCGCCAAAGCAATTCGAGCACGCCAGGGTGGTGGTATTCGCCGGCGACCACGGGGTGGCCCGCACCGGTGTGTCCGCCTATCCGCCGGAGGTCACCGCGCAGATGGTGGCCAACATCGACGCCGGCGGCGCGGCGATCAACGTGCTGGCCGGTATCGCGGGCGCGTCGGTACGCGTCGTCGACATCGCGGTGGACTGCGAGCAGCCGCTGACCGAGGCGATCGGTGCGCACAAGGTCCGCCGATGCAGCGGCAACATCGCACTCGAGGACGCCATGAGCACCGAGGAGGTTCTCGCCGCGCTGGAAGGGGGCCGCCAGCTCGCCGACGACGAGGTCGACGCCGGAGCCGATCTGCTGATCGCCGGCGACATGGGCATCGGGAACACCACGGCGGCGACGGCGCTGATCGCGACGCTGACCGACACCGAGCCGGTGGCGGTGGTGGGCCGTGGTACGGGTATCGACGACGCGGCATGGTCGCGCAAGACGGCGGCGGTACGCGATGCGATGTTCCGGGCCAGGCAGTTTCGCCCGGATCCGGTCGGGCTGTTGCGCACCTGCGGCGGCGCGGACCTGGCCGCGATGGCGGGCTTCTGCGCGCAGGCCGCGGTGCGGCGCACTCCCCTGCTGCTCGATGGCGTGGTGGTGACGGCGGCCGCGCTGGTCGCCGACCGCATGGCCCCCGGGGCGCGGGCGTGGTGGCAGGCCGGGCACCGGTCGACCGAGCCGGCGCACACGCTGGCCCTGGCACACCTGGAGTTGGTGCCGATCGTGGATCTGGGCCTGCGCCTGGGTGAGGGCACCGGCGCCGCGGTGGCACTGCCGGTGCTGCGGGCGGCCGTCGCGACGCTGGCGTCGATGGCCACCTTCGAGGGCGCGGGCGTCTCCGAACGCGCTTCGGACTGACTGTGTTTCGTTCGCTGGCAACCGCTTTCGCATTCGGGACGGTGTTGCCCGTCCCGCTGCGGGGTGCGGTGGTCGGTCGCTCGACGATGACGGCACTGCCGATCGTCGGCGCGGCACTCGGCGCGCTGGCGGCCGCGGTGCTGTGGGCCGGCGAGTGGGCCTTCGGCGCGCACAACCCACTGGCCGGGGTGCTGGCCGTGGCCACGCTGCTGCTCGCCACCCGCGGTCTGCACATCGACGGGTTGTCCGACACGGTTGACGGTCTGGGCTGTTACGGGCCACCGGAGCGCGCGCTGCAGGTGATGCGGGACGGCACGGCCGGCCCGTTCGGTGTCGCGGCCGTCGTCGTCGTCGTGGCCGCCCAAGCACTAGCCTTTGCCACCGCGCCGTCAGGGTGGACCGGCGCGCTCGCCCTGGTGACCGCGCTGGCCACCGGCCGGGTGGCCGCGGTGCTGGCATGCCGGCGCGGGGTGCCCGCCGCGAGCGGCAGCGTGCTGGGCGAGCAGGTTGCCAGCAGTCAGCCAGTGGTGGTCGTGCTGGTCTGGGTCGGGCTCGCCGCCGCGCTCGCCACGGTGGCGACGCCGCGACTGTGGCAAGGGCCGGTCGTGGTACTGATCGCGCTGGTAGTGGCCGTGATTCTTACCAACCACTGTGTGCGCCGCTTCGGCGGGATCACCGGTGATGTGTTGGGGGCGGTGATCGAGCTGACGACGACATCGGTGATTATCGGTTTGGTAGCCCGTACCTGAGGCGTGGATCCGCTCGTATCGCGGCGCGAAGCCGCGCGGCGAATTAGATTCGGGCAAGAGCAGGGGTGGGCATGTCGAAGGGGACGCCCGATTCACACTGGTTCGAAGAGTTGGCCAACAGCAACGAGACGTTGTTCTACATCTTGCGGGTGAGGCCGGACGTCGCGTTCGAATACGTCAACGACGCCGTAGAGAAGTTGATCGGGTGGACGCCCGCCGAGGCGATGGCCGACGCCGGGGCGGTGTTGGGCGTTGTCGACGCGCGCCACGCTGCCCGGCTCGCGGCGGCGCTGGAGCTGCCGCCGGGCACCGAGGCGACCGTCGAATTGATCTGGCAGCACCGCAACGGAAACCCGGTGTACGGCCGGACGTTCATCCGCTCTCGGCAGCGCGAAGACGGGTCGGTGGTCTTGGAAGGCGCCACCCGCGACGTCACCCAATTGCATCAGGTGGAGGCCGAACTCCACCAATCCGAGCAGCGCTACCGCCTGCTGGTCGAGAACGCCTGGGATGTGGTGTGGACGACCGCGGTCGACTGCAGTCTGATCTACGTCAGCCCCGCCATCGAGCGGCTGCGCGGAGTGACTGTCGAGGAGACGATGACCCAGTCACTCGAACAGTTCTATCCCCCGGACTCGGCCGACAGCATTCGGACGTACTTCCGCAGAGCGCTCGCCGCCGCCAAGAACGGCACCGAGTTGCCGCCGTTTCGCTTGGAGCACGAGTTCTTTCACAAGAACGGCTCGAAGGTGGCCGCCGAGATGCAGGTCATCCCCCATCTCGACGAGAACGGGCACGTCATCGAGATCCTCGGCGTCACCCGGGACATCACCGAGCGGAAGGTGTTCGAGGCCGAGCTGAGGCGGTTGGCCGTCACCGACCCGGTGACGGGCGTGTGGAACCGGCGCCACGGCGAGGACTTGCTGGCCGCCGACCTGAGCGCCGCCCACGCCGACGGTCAGTTGCTGTCGCTGTTGATGCTCGATGTCGATAATTTCAAGGCCATCAACGACACTCGGGGCCATCAGTCCGGCGACCGGGTCCTCGTCGAGATCGGCAGGCGCCTGGTGGCCGTCTGTCGCGACACCGACATGGTGGCCCGGTGGGGCGGTGAGGAATTCGTTATCCTGTTGCGCGACTGCGCGTTACCAGCTGGTGTGCAGATCGCCGAGAACATTCGCGCCACCATCGCCGACACCCCGTTCATCGACGCCGGTGTCGTGACGGTGAGCATCGGGGTGGCCGAGGCCGCCGGCCACGACGACCTGACATCGTGGGTGGCGCGCGCCGACGAGGCGCTCTACGAGGCCAAGGGGTCGGGGCGGAACACGGTGCGGGCGGGCCTGGCTAGCTGAGCCGGGCCATCCAGCCGTGCGTATCGGCGAAAGTGCCGCGCTGGATGCCGGTGAGTGTGTCGCGCAACGCCATCGTCACCTCACCGGGCTGCCCGTCGGCGATGGTGAACTCACCGTCACCGTACTTGACGTGCGAGACCGGGGTGATGACGGCGGCGGTGCCGCAGGCGAACACCTCGGTGATCTCGCCGGCGGCCGCACCCTTGCGCCATTCCTCGACGTCGATCTTGCGTTCCTCGACGGCGAAGCCGGCATCGCTGGCCAGTTGCAGCAGCGAATCGCGGGTGATGCCGGGCAGCAACGAGCCGGACAGTTCCGGGGTGACCAGCCGGGCCGAGCCACCGCTGCCGAAGACGAAGAACAGGTTCATCCCGCCCATCTCCTCGATGTAGCGGCGTTCGATCGCGTCGAGCCACACCACCTGATCGCAGCCGTGGTCGGCCGCCTCGGCCTGCGCCAGCAGCGAGGCCGCGTAGTTACCGCCGAACTTCGCCGCGCCGGTGCCGCCCGGGCTGGCCCGCACGTATTCGGTGGACAGCCACACACTGACAGGTTTGATCCCGCCCTTGAAGTAGGCGCCGGCCGGTGAGGCGATGACCAGGTAGCGGTACTCCGTGGCCGGCCGTACCCCCAGGCCGGGCTCGGTGGCGATCACGAACGGCCGCAGGTACAGCGACGCCTCGCCGCCGGCGGGCGGCACCCACTGGCCGTCGACCGCGATCAGCTGGCGCAACGATTCGACGAACAGTTCCTCCGGCAGCTCCGGGATGGCCAGCCGGCGGGCCGACGCGCGCAGCCGCCCGGCGTTGGCCTCCGGGCGGAACGACACGATCGCCCCGTCCGCCCAGCGGTAGGCCTTGAGGCCCTCGAAAATCTCCTGCGCGTAGTGCAGGACGATGGCCGACGGATCCAGCTCGATCGGGCCGTACGGGACGACGCGGGCGTCGTGCCAACCCAGTTCGTCGGTGTAGAGCACCGACACCATGTGGTCGGTGTGGAACCGGCCGAAGCCGGGATCGGCCAGAATCTGCGCCCGTACCTCGTCGCTCGCCGGATTCGCGTTGCGCTCAACCGTGAACTCGAGGGGGCCGTCTGTCATACGCAAATTGTAGACCGGGTCGCTACTCAATTCCCCGGGTCGCTTCGCGCCTGCCCGCCGCTACCGAGTTTTGACCTCGACGAACGGCGGCTTGACCACCTCGCACTCCAGTGCGCGGCCGCGAACGTCGACGTTGACCAGCGCGCCGTCCTCGATTCCGGCATCGGTGTCGATGAGGGCAAGGGCGATACCGACTTTCAGCGTCGGTGAGAACGTGCCGGACGTCGTGACGCCCACCGGCTGGTCACCGTTCAGCACGGTCAGATCCGGGCGCAGCACGCCCTTGCCGGTCGCGCGCAGGCCGCGCAGCAGACGGCGGGGGCCGGCCTCCTTCTCGGCCAGCAGGGCGTCGCGGCCCCAGAACGCGTCCTTCTTCCAGCCGATCGCCCAGCCGCAGCGGGCCTGCAACGGCGAAATGTCCAGCGACAGCTCGTGGCCGTGCAGCGGGTAGCCCATCTCGGTACGCAGGGTGTCACGGGCGCCCAGCCCGGCGAGTTGTCCACCGGCGCCCTGCACCTCGGCCACCAGCGCGTCAAATACCACCGGCGCGGAGTCCCACGGCGGCAGGAGCTCGTACCCGTGCTCGCCGGTGTACCCGGTGCGGCAGACCCGCACCGTAATGCCGTCGACCTCCCCGTCCCCAAAGCCCATGTAGTCCATATCGGTGGGCAGGCCCAGCGCGGCCAGCACATCACCGGAGCGGGGCCCCTGGACGGCGAGCACCGCATACGAGCGGTGCTCGTTGGTGATCGAAATTCCCTGTGGCGCAGCAGCTTGCAGTGCGTCGACCACGGCAGCGGTGTTCGCGGCGTTGGGCACCAAGAAGATCTCGTCATCGCTCACGTAGTAGGCGATGAGGTCGTCGATCACCCCGCCGTCGGGCGTGCAGCACAACGTGTACTGGGCCTTGCCGGGACCGACCCGGCGCAGGTCATTGGTGAACGCGGAGTTCACGAACTCCGCGGCACCCGGCCCGAGCACCAGCGCCTTGCCCAAGTGGCTGACGTCGAACAGGCCGACGGCCTCGCGGGTGGCGGTGTGCTCGCCGACCGTCCCGGCGTAGGAGACCGGCATCAGCCAGCCGCCGAATGAGGCGAAGGTGGCGCCCAGCTCGCGGTGCTGACTGTCGAGCGGCCCGTGCAACAGATCGGATGTGTCGGTCACGGCCAACAACACTAATCCCCCGCGATTAGTGTGAATCCTCGTGAGCACTGAAGTCGGCTATCCCGCCCCCACCGTCACCGTCGCGACCTCGCTGCCCAAGCGAGCACTGGGGGCGGTGTTGATCGTCCCGGTCGTGACCGGACCCGACGGCGACGGCACCGCCACGGTCGTCGGCGGCCCGTTCCTCGACGCCGAGACGATCGGCGAGATCCAGGTGAGCCTGCGTGCGCTGGGCGCCAAGGGCGGCCCCGAGCAGGTCACCCGCCTGCACGTGCCGTCGCTCGCGGTCGGCAGCGTCCTGACCGTCGGGCTCGGCGCCGACCGCGACGAGTGGCCGGCCGACGTGATCCGCCGCGCCGCCGGGGTGGCGGCCCGGTCGCTGTCCGGGGTGGAGACCGTGATCACCACGCTGAGCGAACTGCACCTGGAGGCCGCGGTCGAGGGGCTGATCCTGGGCAGTTACCGGTTCACCGAGTTCCGCAGCGCCAAGACCGCGCCGAAGGAAGCGGCGCTGCGCAAGATCGTCGCGCTGAGCACCGCGGCCGGCGCCAAGAAGGACGCGGCAAGGGCCACCGCCATCGCGACCGCGGTGGCCACTGCCCGCGATTTCGTCAACACCCCGCCCAGCCATCTGTACCCCGGCGAATTCGCCAAGCGCGCCAAGGCTTTGGGCGAGGCGGCCGGCCTGGAGGTCGAAGTCCTCGACGACAAGGCACTGGCCAAGGCCGGCTACGGCGGCATCGTCGGGGTGGGCAAGGGCTCGTCGCGCCCGCCGCGGCTGGTCCGGCTGGCGTATCGCGGGGGCAAGGGCAAGAAGGCGAAAACCGTCGCCCTGGTCGGCAAGGGCATCACGTTCGACACCGGCGGCATCTCGATCAAGCCGGCCGCCTCGATGCACCACATGACCTCGGACATGGGCGGTGCCGCGGCGGTGATCGCCACGGTCGTGTTGGCCGCCAAACAGGGCCTGCCGATCGACGTGATCGCCACCGTGCCGATGGCCGAGAACATGCCGTCGTCAACCGCGCAGCGCCCCGGTGATGTGCTGACCCAGTACGGCGGGATCACCGTCGAGGTGCTCAATACCGACGCCGAGGGCCGGCTGATCCTGGCCGACGCCATCGTGCGGGCCTGCGAAGACGACCCGGACTACCTGATCGAGACCTCGACGCTGACCGGCGCGCAGACCGTCGCGCTGGGCGCCCGCATCCCCGGCGTCATGGGCAGCGACGAGTTCCGCGACCGGGTGGCCCGGATCTCCCAAGAGGAGGGCGAGAACGGCTGGGCGATGCCGCTGCCCGACGAATTAAAAGATGATCTGAAATCCTCGGTGGCCGACCTGGCCAATGTCAGCGCGCAGCGGTTCGCCGGCATGCTGGTCGCCGGAGTCTACCTGCGCGAATTCGTCGCCGACGGCGTGCAGTGGGTGCATGTCGACATCGCCGGGCCTGCGTACAACACCTCGGGCCCGTGGGGTTACACCGGCAAGGGCGCCACCGGGGTGCCGACGCGGACGATGTTCGCGGTCCTGGAGGACATCGCCGCCAACGGTTAGACCGGCCGGTGACAATTAGCAGTAGTCGGTGAGCAGTCCGGCCAGCACACCGATGTGGCGCTCCATTGATCTTCGGGCCCGAGCCGGCCGAGCCTTGGCGATCGCGGCGACGACCGCCCCAAGCGACACCTCTACCCGGTGGCGCTGAGTCCACATGACCGACATGAGATCACGGTGGTACTGCTCCCCGGTCAGCACCTGCCAGAGCTCGTCGTGCAGATGGATGTAGACGGGATTGGCGGTCGCCTCGGCCAGAGCTGTGTGGATCGAATGGACGAGCGAGCGCCACGACTCTGAGTCGGTGTCGGCGACGAGATGGTCGATCAGAATCCGTAGTGACCGCGCGTGCTCGGGTAGCGCCTGGTCGGCGGCGTCGGCCACCGACTGCACCGCGACAAGAGACCATACGCTGAGCACATCTGGCCGCCAGGCCTCCGGATGTATTGCTGCCAAGTTGTCGGACAGGTTCATCCGCTTAGTGTGAAACATGTCGAAGGACCCCGCAACCCGACGCGAAATCCATGTTCCCTAGCCAACTGGCACGACAGACGGCGCGCGGCTAGCCTCACAGGATGGACATGTCTGACAGGTGGACGGATCGACAGCCCCGTGTCCGACGGGTCGGCGCCGCTGAGGCTGTGTTAGCTGACCTCCAATCCGCAATAGAGCAGAAGGAACTAGCGGTCGGCACCAAGTTGCCCTCCGAGGCGGAGCTCGCCAGGCACTACGGCGTCAGCCGATCCGTGGTCCGCGAGGCACTGCGCTCGACGAACGCGCTCGGAATCACCGAGACCAGCACCGGGCGGGGCACGTTTGTGATCGCCGACCATCCCCGGGCTGCGGAGCCGGCCTTCGGCCGTTATACGGTGCAAGCGCTGCGTGAGGCACGCCCGCACATCGAGGTACCCGCAACCGGGCTGGCCGCTGTCCGGCGCACCGACGATCAGCTGACCCGGCTACGCGCCCTTGTCACCGCGATGGACATGGTCACCGATCCCACCGAATGGGTCAGGCTCGACGGCGAATTTCACCTGTGCATCGGGCAGGCCAGTGGCAACCCGGTATTCGCCGCCGTGCTCGACGAAATCCGGGACGCTCTTGCCGAGCAGTCACACGCGCTGAACACATTGCCGCAACGCCGGGAAGCCTCCGGCGTCGAACACCGCGCCATCGTCGACGCTATCGAAGCCGGCTCGGCGGAACAGGCCGCCGCAGCGATGGCAGAACACCTGCGGATCGTCGACGACTCACTGACTCAGCTACTGTCCGGATAGCGGCGCGGACCGCTGGACGTCTAGCGCGAGCGATTCTACCGGCTAACACGCCGCCGCACGGCAGGGTCGTCGAGGCACACTGCAAGCACGACGGCCTGATCGTCCGGACCGCTTTCCGCCTGCCAGCGATACGGGACACCGGCGCCACACAGCACACGGCCGCCAGCGCTGAGTCTTTCGCACCGCTGGCCGCCGTCTACTCGCAGGAACACCGACACCTCACCACGCACGACGTACAACACTGCGCCGCCATGGTGACTATGCCAGCCGTCGCCGCCACCGACAGGCCGCACGATCTCGACCACCCGCACCCGGTCATCGAACACGGCAAGTGCCCGGTCGATCTCCCGCAGACCCGTCGGAGCGACGCGTTCCACGTCGGCAACACTGCCTGCCCGCGCCGCGCTGGTGATATCAGCAACGTTTGCGCCCAACGACTCTGCGATCGCAGCCAGCGACCGCGCCGATGGCTTGGCCCGATTGTTCTCCAGCTGTGAGATGAACGCCACGGACAACCCACTGTGCTCACTGAGCTGAACCAAGGTCAGCCCCTTGGCCCTGCGCAGACTACGGATGACCCCCCCTACGTAGAAGCCGGTCACCGGGCGCTCCAGTTCGCGCAGCGCGTTACGCACATTTAACACCCGTCCGCTTTCGCTCATATTGGCACCGAGCTACGGTACCAAACATCTGCTTAATCAAAATTTTGACCACGCGGACGTGGTCTGTACCGACATACGCAAGGAACACCATGGGCACCGCGCCACAGTCAGCCAACGGGTACGACAACTCCGCACTCGCGCACGAAGAAGCCGGCTACCACAAGGGGCTCAAACCCCGGCAGATCCAGATGATCGCCATCGGCGGCGCGATCGGCACCGGACTGTTCATGGGCGCCGGCAGCCGCCTGCACAACGCCGGACCGGGCCTGTTCCTGGTCTACGCCGTCTGCGGGGTATTCGTCTTCTTCATCCTTCGCGCACTGGGCGAACTTGTCCTACACCGGCCGTCGTCAGGCTCGTTCGTCTCCTATGCACGCGAATTCTTCGGCGAGAAAACGGCTTTCGTGACTGGATGGCTGTACTTCTTCAACTGGGCCATGACCGCGATCGTGGACGTCACCGCGATCGCGTTGTACACCCACTACTGGGGGATGTTCAAAGCCGTCCCGCAGTGGTTGATCGCTTTGGTAGCGCTGGCATTCGTGTTGGCACTCAATATGATCTCGGTCAAGCTCTTCGGCGAGATGGAGTTCTGGGCCGCGATCATCAAGGTGATCGCCTTGGTGACCTTCCTCGTCGTCGGCACGGTCTTCCTTGCCGGTCGCTTCCACATCGAGGGTGCCTCGACAGGTCTCGGAGTCATCGCCGACAACGGCGGAATGTTCCCCAAGGGCATGTTCGCGCTAGTGGTTGTCACCTCCGGTGTCATCTTCGCCTACGCGGCGGTCGAACTCGTGGGTACCGCGGCCGGCGAGACCGAAAACCCCGCCAAGGTGATGCCGCGCGCCATCAACTCAGTGGTCGCGCGGATCGCCCTGTTCTACGTCGGATCGCTGGTGCTGCTGGCCTTGCTGCTGCCCTATACGACCTACAAGGCCGGCGAAAGTCCGTTCGTCACATTCTTTTCCAGGATCGGCGTGCCGGCGGCCGGCGGATTCATGAACCTGGTCGTGTTCACCGCCGCGCTGTCCAGCTTGAATGCCGGGCTGTACTCCACTGGTCGGATTCTGCGGTCGCTGGCGCTCAACGGCAGCGCCCCCGCGTTCACCGGAAAGATGAACCGCAACGGCGTCCCGTTCGGTGGCATCGCATTGACCGGGGTGATCACCCTGGCCGGCGTCGTGCTCAACCTCGTCGTACCCGCCGAAGCATTCAACATCGCCCTGGACCTTTCGGCGCTGGGTATCATCTCCACCTGGGGCATGATCATGCTGTGCCAGATCCAGCTCCACCGCTGGAACCAGAAGGGCATCGTGGGTCGGCCGGCATTCCGGCTATGGGGTACGCCCTACACCAGTTACGCCACACTGGTATTCCTGGCCGCGGTTACCGTCTTGATGTGCTATGAGAATTACTGGAACCTGATCGCGATCATCGTTCTCGTGCCTGGTCTGGCCCTGGGCTGGTACGCGGTGCGGACCAAGGTGATGACGCTCGCCGAGACCCGGGTCGGTTACACCGGCACGTACCCCGTCGTCGCAGACACCCCGCTGATGGAGGAGTTTCTCGAACGCGACAACCGTGAGCAGAACTGACGCGGCGCATGCAGCGCCTACGGAGTGTCCGCTCAGGTCAACTCAACACGCGCGTGATGAGATGGACGAATTCGGAGCAGGTCTGGTATCGGTCTTCGGGTCGCTTCGCCATCGCCTTGCTCAAGATCGAGTCGAAAGCACCGGGAATCCAAGACATCCTACGGGAAATCCGCGGCGGTGGGCGACGGAGGTGCGCATCCATCAACTGGACTGCGGTGGTGGCAGGAAAGGGCGGAGCACCGGTGATCAGGCTGACCGCCGTACACGCCAGCTCGTACTCATCGGTCTGAGCCGAGGGCGCCCTACCGATCAGCAACTCCGGCGCGACAAAGGGCAGCGAACCCTGAAAGTAGGCGGGCTGGCATGACGCGACCGCGGACCGTCCGTCGATACCGCTAGCAATACCGAAATCAATCAGTACCGCACCGCGCCGTACAAAATCTTTGAACACCAGGATGTTCGTCGGCTTGACGTCGCAATGCGAGATCCCCTGGCCGTGCGCGTAATCCAGCGCGTCGGCCACCTGGGCGAGCGCCACGAGCCGGTCGGCCAGCGACTCAAGAGCAATCGAATTGCCGCCGTCTACGTACTCCATTGCCAGCCACGAGGGCCCGTGGCCGCAGACCCGCACAATATGCTCATGACGTAAACCGTCGGCAACGCTGAACTCATGTTGCAGACGCTCGAGAGCTTCAGCTCCGGCGTGGTCTTCATGAAGGACTTTGAGCGCAAAAGCGTTGTGGGGGTCGGACTCCACGTGAGCGAGATAAACCGCTGAGCTACCACCCTGGCCGAGGACTCGATCGACGATGTAACCGGCGAGCACATCACCCGGGCGCAGCACTACGTCAGCCTAGAGGAGCTTGTGGCGCGCGACGCAGCGCAACGGGGGCGTGCCGCGTAGTGCTGTCTCGCGGCCGGTTGACCTTGGCGCACAACAGCGCGCGGCAGGCCGGCTTGCCGTCGAGGTGCTCGGCGAGTTCGGTGACCGCTGCGGCCAGCACCTGCGGATGTGAGAACGGCGACCAGTGCTTGGCGCGGATATCGCGGCGCCACAACCGCGGCGCCCACCGCGCGGTGTCGTCATAGACATACGGGCGCACGTAGGGGTCGTCGAGATTGACGATCAGCTGCACCGGGACCTCGACGTAGCGATCGTTGCGGACGCGAAGCAACGAGTGAAAGAAGTTGGCGCGGTAGATCTTCAGGCCGTTGACGGCATCGGCGGTGTAGGTCTGCCCATAGTGCCGCTTGTCGACGGGGATACCCCGGTTCAGCAGCTGCTTGAGCGGTGCGGCCGCGGCACGCATCAGCGCCGGAGCCACCACCGGAATCGAGAATCCCGCCATATAACTCAGATGCGCACCCTGAGACAGTGCGCGGGAGAACAACTTCGGCCGGTACGGCCGCTTCAGGCCGTCACGGACATACCGGCTGAAATGGTCGGTGTGGGGGCCGGACACCGAGGTGAAGGACGCCACCCGATCGACGGCTTCGGGCCGGGTCACGTACTCCCACATGGTGGACGATCCCCAGTCGTGGGCCAGCACGTGCACCGGCTGGCCCGGGCTGAGCTCCGCGATGACGGCGGCGAAGTCGTCGGCGAGGTGGGCCATCGTGTAGTACGAGTACGACTTGGGGCCCGATGAGGCGCCGGCAGCCCGGTTGTCGTAGCGGATGACGCGGAACTTGTCGGCCAGCAGCGGCACCACGCCGTCCCACAGCGCGTGCGAGTCGGGCCAGCCGTGGACCAGCACGACAGTCGGACCGTCGGGGTTGCCTTCCTCGTACACCGCGAGGCGGGTTCCGTCGTTCCCGTCGACGTAGCGCATGGTCATCAGGACTCCAGGTCTCGATCTCGTTGGCGGCGGCGTTCGATCCGCCGCCGGGCGTCGTAATCGCGCATCCGCTGTGGATACCCGACTTTCTGCACGTCGTATACGGGTATGGCGAGTTGCTCGCCGAGCCGGCGAGCACCGGCGGGCCCGCCTGACGGCCGACGGGTCCACTCACCGTCGGCGGCCACCAACACAATCGTCATCGGCGTGACGCTGGTTTTGGGCTCGACGAATGCCTCGACCCCGGTGCGCTGCGCGGCCCAATCCCGCAGATGGTTCTGGTCGGCGGCAACATCTGATTCGCCTCGACGACCGGGCCGGAACCTGTCGAACAGCCCCAACTCCGACGCACTCCTCTCGGTGGTTCTTTCCATCGATGGTGCCAGAGAAAACACACGTCGCCCTGAGTGCATGTGAGTGGTCCGGCAATGACAGGATGGGTACACGACGCTGTGGTATGCCAGAAGTCCCACCCGCACGACTGACCGTTCGAGGGAGTCAACACAATGGCCGTCTCCGTCCAGATGCCGGCACTCGGTGAGAGCGTCACCGAGGGGACCGTCACCCGGTGGCTCAAGCAAGAGGGCGATACCGTCGAGGTCGACGAGCCTCTGCTCGAGGTGTCGACCGACAAGGTCGACACGGAGATCCCCTCGCCGGCGTCGGGCGTACTGACCAAGATCGTTGCCCAGGAGGACGACACCGTCGAGGTCGGTGGCGAACTCGCGGTGATCGGGGAAGCCGGCGAGGCGGCTGAGTCCGCGCCCGCCCCGGCCGCCGAAGAGCCGGAGCCGGCCGCCGAAGAGCCCGAACCCGAGCCCGAACCCGAGCCGGAACCTGAGCCCGAACCCGAACCCGAACCTGAGCCCGCCGCGCAGTCGTCGGGATCCTCGACGTCCGTGGTGATGCCCGAGCTCGGCGAGTCCGTCACCGAAGGCACCGTGACCCGGTGGCTGAAGAAGGTCGGCGATTCCGTCGCGGTCGACGAACCGCTGGTCGAGGTGTCCACCGACAAGGTCGACACCGAGATCCCGTCGCCGGTGGCCGGGACTCTGGTCGCGATCACCGCCGAGGAGGACGTCACCGTCCCCGTCGGTGGCGAGCTCGCCAAGATCGGCGATGCCGGTGCCGCGCCGCAGGCCGCCCCCGCGCCCAAGCCCGAACCGAAGCCGGAACCCAAACCGGAGCCGAAGCCCGAGCCCAAGCCGGAGCCGAAGGCCGAGCCCGCGCCGGAACCCAAGCCCGAACCCGCGCCCAAGCAGGCCCCCGCACCCGCGGCCGCCGACGAGAGTGCCACCCCTGCCGATGGCAGCCCCTACGTCACCCCGCTGGTGCGAAAGTTGGCTGTCGAGAACGGGATTGACCTCACGACCGTCAAGGGCACCGGCGTCGGTGGCCGAATCCGCAAGCAGGATGTGCTGGCTGCCGCCGAAGCCAAAAAGGCCCCCGCCGCACCCGCTGCTCCTGCGGCCGCGGCACCGGCCGCCACCGCCCCGGCTGCTGCGGCGGCACCCTCGCCGCTGGCCCACCTGCGCGGCACCACGCAGAAGGCCAACCGCATCCGGCAGATCACCGCCAAGAAGACCCGCGAATCGCTGCAGACCACCGCGCAATTGACGCAGACCCACGAGGTCGACATGACCAAGATCGTGGCGCTGCGGGCCAAGGCGAAGAACAGTTTCGCCGAGCGCGAAGGCGTCAACCTGACGTATCTGCCGTTCATCGCGCGCGCCGTGATCGATGCGCTGAAGGCGCATCCGAACATCAACGCCAGCTACAACGAGGACACCAAGGAGATCACCTACTACGACGCCGAGAACCTCGGCTTCGCGGTGGACACCGAGCAGGGTCTGCTGTCTCCGGTGGTGCACAACGCCGGTGACCTGTCGCTGGCCGGGCTGGCGCGCGCCATCCACGACATCGCCGACCGGGCCCGCAGCGGCAACCTCAAACCCGATGAGCTGTCCGGCGGCACGTTCACCATCACCAACATCGGCAGCCAGGGTGCGTTGTTCGACACCCCGATCCTGGTGCCGCCGCAGGCCGCGATGCTGGGCACCGGCGCGATCGTGAAACGTCCCCGGGTGATCATCGACGATTTCGGCAACGAGTCGATCGGCGTGCGATCCATCTGCTACCTGCCGCTCACCTACGATCACCGGCTGATCGACGGTGCGGATGCCGGCCGATTCCTGACCACCGTCAAGCGGCGGCTCGAAGAAGGGGCATTCGAGGCCGACCTGGGCCTGTGACGTTATGGGCCAGCCAGTAGAGGGGCTCGTCGTTGCGATAGCCGGTTCATCCGGCCTCATTGGTTCGGCGTTGGTGTCAGCGCTGCGCGCCGCCGACCACCGCGTGCTGCGCATCGTGCGCCGGGCGCCGGCCAACAGCGACGAACTGCACTGGAATCCCGACAGCGGCGAGTTCGACCCCGCCGGCCTGGAGGGCGTCGACGCGGTGGTCAACCTGTGCGGGGTGAACGTCGGCGAGAAGCGGTGGTCGGGCGCGTTCAAGCAGAGCCTGCGCGACAGCCGCATCGGTCCCACCGAGGTCATCTCGGCCGCCGTCGCCGACGCCGGCGTCCCGGTACTCATCAACGCCAGCGCGGTCGGCTATTACGGCGACACCCGCGGCCGGGTCGTCGACGAAACCGCCCCTGCCGGAGGGGGTTTCCTATCCCGGCTCTGCATCGACTGGGAGTCGGCGGCGCTGGCCGCCGAGGACGCCGGGGCTCGCGTGGTGCTGGCCCGCTCCGGGTTGGTGCTCTCCCCCGGCGGCGGCGTGCTGGCCCGGCTGCGGCCCCTGTTCGGCCTCGGCCTTGGTGCGCGGCTGGGCAGCGGGCGCCAGTACATGCCGTGGATCAGCCTCGAGGACGAGATCCGCGGGCTGCTGTTCGCGATCAACAACGACGATCTCGCCGGCCCGGTCAACTTCACCGGACCGGCGCCGGTGACCAATTCGGAGTTCACCGCGGCGCTGGGCCGGGCGCTGAACCGGCCCACCCCGTTGTTGGTGCCCGGGTTCGCATTGCGGACCCTGCTCGGCGAGTTCGCCGACGAGGGGTTGCTCGACGGGCAGCGGGCCATCCCCGCCGCGCTGGAGCGGGCCGGGTTTGTCTTCCACCACAACACCATCGGCGAGGCGCTGGCGTACGCCACCGCGTCCACCTCTGCGTAGTACCGTCGACTGGGTGCGGCAGTCCATCCGATCCAGCTCAGCGGGCATGCAGGTGCGCCAGCTGGGCACCATCGACTACCTGGCCGCCTGGGAGTTACAGCGCGAGGTGGCCGACGCCCGGGTGGCCGGCGGCCCGGACACGCTGCTGCTGCTGGAGCATCCCGCCGTCTACACCGCGGGCAAGCGCACCGAAGCCCACGAACGGCCGATGGACGGCACCCCCGTCATCGACACCGATCGCGGCGGCAAGATCACCTGGCACGGCCCCGGACAACTCGTGGGCTATCCGGTGATCGGCCTGGCCGAACCGCTCGATGTGGTGAATTTTGTTCGGCGCCTTGAGGAATCGCTGATCCGGGTGTGCGCCGACTTCGGGGTGGACGCCGGCCGGGTGGACGGCCGTTCCGGGGTGTGGCTGCCCGGCGATGGCGCCCGTCCGGCCCGCAAGATCGCCGCGATCGGCATTCGGGTGGCCCGCGGGACGACGTTGCACGGGTTCGCCCTGAACTGTGACTGCGACCTGGGCGCGTATTCGACGATCGTGCCGTGCGGCATCGCCGACGCCGGGGTCACTTCGCTGTCGGCAGAACTGGGGCGCCACGTCGGTGTCGAGGACGTCCGCGCCCGCGTCGCCGAGACGGTGTGTGACGCCCTCGACGGCCGCCTGCCCGTAAGCTTGAGCACGTGACTGTCACTCCAGAAGGCCGCAAACTGCTGCGCCTGGAGGTCCGCAACGCCGAGACGCCGATCGAGCGCAAGCCGCCGTGGATCAAGACCCGGGCGCGCATGGGCCCCGAGTACACGAATCTGAAGAGCCTGGTCAAGCGCGAGGGTCTGCATACCGTGTGCGAGGAAGCGGGCTGTCCCAACATCTTCGAGTGCTGGGAAGACCGGGAGGCGACGTTCCTCATCGGTGGCGAGCAGTGCACCCGGCGCTGTGACTTCTGCCAGATCGACACCGGTAAGCCCACCGAACTGGACCGCGACGAGCCGCGGCGGGTGGCCGAGAGCGTGGCCGCGATGGGACTGCGCTACGCGACCGTGACCGGGGTGGCCCGCGATGATCTGCCCGACGGCGGGGCCTGGCTGTACGCCGAAACGGTGCGCGCCATCAAGGAACTCAACCCGGCCACCGGCGTCGAGCTGTTGGCTCCGGACTTCAACGGCGAACCGCACCTGCTGGGCGAGGTGTTCGACTCGCGTCCGGAAGTGTTCGCGCACAACGTCGAAACGGTGCCCCGGATCTTCAAGCGAATCCGCCCGGCGTTTCGCTACCAGCGCAGCCTCGACGTGCTCACCGCCGCCCGCGAGGCCCGGCTGGTCACCAAGAGCAACCTGATCCTGGGCATGGGCGAGACCATCGACGAGGTGCACACCGCGCTGGCCGATCTGCACGGTGCCGGGTGCGACATCGTCACCATCACCCAATACCTGCGCCCGTCGGTGCGCCATCACCCGGTCGAGCGGTGGGTCAAGCCCGAGGAGTTCGTCGACCTGGCCGCCTACGCCGAGGGGCTGGGATTCGCCGGAGTGCTGTCCGGACCGCTGGTGCGCTCCTCCTACCGTGCCGGCCGGCTGTATCAGCAGGCAGCGGCCGCGCACAAGCTCGCGCGGTGACCTCGGCGTCACGCTGATCGCGGGCCCGTATTCTTGGTAGTTATGGCGAAATCCCGCAACGCTGCCCAGGACAAGGCGGCCAAGGCCGAGGCGAAGGCTGCCAGCAAGGTCGCTGCCAAGCAGCGCCGCAGCCAGCTATGGCAGGCGTTCCAGATGCAGCGCAAGGAAGACAAGCGGCTGCTCCCCTACATGATCGGTGCATTCGTGCTGATCACAGGAGCTGCGGTCGCTGCCGGCGTTTTGGTCGGCGGGTTCACCATGTACATGCTGATCCCGCTGGGCGTGGTGCTCGGCGCGCTGGTGGCGTTCATCATCTTCGGTCGGCGCGCCCAGAAGTCGGTGTTCACCAAGGCCGAGGGCCAGACCGGTGCGGCGGCCTGGGCCCTGGACAACCTGCGCGGCAAGTGGCGGGTGACCCCGGGGGTGGCGGCCACCGGTCACTTCGATGCGGTGCACCGGGTGATTGGACGGCCCGGTGTGATCTTCGTCGCCGAGGGTTCCCCGAACCGGGTGCGGCCGCTACTGGCGCAGGAGAAGAAGCGCACCGCCCGGCTGGTCGGCGACATCCCGATCTACGACGTGATCGTCGGCAACGGCGAGGGCGAGGTGCCGCTGTCCAAGCTGGAGCGGCACCTGACCAAGCTCCCGGCCAATATCACCGTCAAGCAGATGGACTCGCTGGAGTCCAAGCTCACCGCGCTGGGCACCCGGGTGGGTCCGGCGGCGATGCCGAAGGGACCGCTGCCCGCGCAGGCAAAGATGAAGGGCATCCAACGCACGGTGCGGAGGCGCTGACAGGCTTGGGGGGCCGATCCGTTTGTGTACTGCGTGTGAGTGGGCGCCGCATTTCAGCGCCCTGGGAACCGGTGTCCTGACTCGGCGCTCGGCGTTGCGGGCGGTGGCGGTGACGGGTGCGGCGTGTGCGAAGCCACCCGCGGCGGTCGGCACGACGACGGCTGACTTCGTGTTCCGCAATGGCCGGATCTACACCGTCTCCCCCGCACAGCCGTGGGCGCAGGCGGTGGCCGTCACCGGCAACACGATCACCTATGTCGGCGACGACGCCGGCGCGAAGGCGCTCGAGGGACCCGACACACACGTCGTCGACCTCAAGGGCAATCTGCTGTTGCCGGGGTTCGTCGAAGGCCACATCCACCCGTTCCTCGGCTCGTTCCTCAGTAGCGGCGTCGACCTTCAGGTGCCCACCGGCGAGGACGCGCTGGCCGCGATCGCCGCGTACGCCAAGGAACATCCCGATGGGCCGGTGCGCGGATTCGGTTGGCGGGTGGACATGTTCGGGCCGGAAGGGCCGACACGTCAAGAGCTGGACCGGGTGCTGCCCGACCGGCCCGGGTTCTTCTTCGCGATCGACGGTCACAGCATGTGGGCCAACAGCAAGGCTCTGGAGAAGGCTGGTGTCGGCCGCCACACCCCGGATCCGATTCCCGGGTTCAGTTACTACGCCCGTGACACGCACGGCGATCCCACCGGCTACGTGCTCGAGGTCGACGCGGTGCTCAGCCTGGTCAACGCCGTCGACCCGATTTCGCCGCACTCGATGCAAACGCTGCTGGAGACCTGGCTGCCCAAGGCGTCGGCGGCGGGGATCACCTCGGTGTTCGATGCCGGGGTGCCGCCGATCGGCGATGACCAAGGTGCGCTGATCGCCCTGTACACCGACTTGGAGCAGCGCGGGAAGCTGCCGTTCCGGGTGGTCGGCTCCTATGCCGTGAAGGGCCCGCCGGTGGACGACGCGGTGGCGAAGCTGACCGATATCCGCAACCGGATTTCGAGCGAGCTGGTCACCGTCGGCGTCGTGAAGATCATCGGCGACGGTACGCAGGGTGGATACACGGCCTGGCTCATCGAGCCGTACGCCGACAAGCCCGATTCGATCGGCGGTTCGCCGTTCACCGAAGAGCAGTGGCACCAGTTGGTCCGCGAGGTCGATGCCGCCGGCTTCGATGTCCACATCCACGCGTGCGGTGAGCACACCGCGCGCACGGGACTGGATTCCATTGAGGCGGCGATCGCGGCCAATCCGCCGCGGGACCGCAGGCACACCGTCGCCCATCTGGTGTATGTCGAGGATCCCGACAGTCAGCGGTTCGGGAAACTCGGTGTGATCGCGCAGTTTTCGGCGAACTGGATGTCGGCCGATCCCGACACCGTGCAGAACATGGCTGCGCGCTATGGCCGGCCCCGGCAGGGTCTGTTCTATCGGACGCAGGATGTTCTGCGTTCGGGTGGCCGGATTTCACTGGGCACCGACTGGCCCGCCGCCGGGTACTTCTCCACCTACAAGCCGCTGGACTCCATCCAGATCGGGGTGACGCGCCAGCTGATCGGCGAGCCGAACGCACCCGTGCTGGCGCCGGCCGATCAGCGGCTCAGCGTCGAGGAGGCCGTGCACGCCAACACGATGGGCGCGGCCTACCAGATCCGGCTGGACGATAAGGTCGGCTCGGTCGAGGTGGGCAAGCGGGCCGATCTCATTGTGTTGGATACCAACATCTTCGAGGTCGACCCGCACGACATCCACCGTGCGACCATCACGATGACCATGATGAACGGTCAAGTCCGCCATCAGGTTTAGAGCGATCACTCAGGCGGCGATCACCTGTAGCAGCTGGCCGTTGAGGTACATCTCGGCTTGGGTCATCGGCATTTTGGGTGTGCCGGGCATCGGCGGTGCAGCCGAATGGTAGTGGGTGCCGTTGGGGGTCGTGAATTCCGCTGCGTGTCTGCCGTTCTCGTCTGTACCTGTGGTCACCGACCAGCCCGGCGCCTCTTTGGCGTAGTTGCACGCTTCGCACAAGCCGAGCCCGTTGACCCCGCTGGTGGCACCGCCGCGCCGATGCGGTGTGGCGTGGTCGCGGTGGCGAACCGGGGCATCGCAGTACGGCGTTCGGCAGCGCTGATCGCGCAACTCGATGAAGTCGGCCAGCCCTTTCGCGAACAACCGCGACCGCGACTCCAACGCCACCAGCGCGCCACTGGCCGGGGTGGCATACAGCCGCCGCAACGTGGCCCGGGACCGAGGATCGCTAACCGCGTCGAGCACCATCTTTTGCGCGACCGCCGACGGGACTGAACCGTAACCGGCGATCACAGCCGCACCCTGCTTCGCCCCGAGCAGCGCCTGATCCGAGATCACCACGTTGACGGCCACCGGGACGGCCGCATCGGCCGGCCGGCCTGTCACCCGCTCCACGAGGGTGTCAGCCATGACCTGACCGCGCGACCGTCCGTCACAGCAGACATCAGCTTCTCGCTTGAGGGCGGCGTACACCGAGACACCCTGAGCCATCGGCAGCAGCGCGGTCACGTACGTCATGGTGTCCGGCGCCGGACGGATGGTCACCGTGCGCTCCTCCACCGCCCTGGCCGCCCGGTCCACGACCGCGTGCGGATCCAGCCGATACGCGATCGCCTTCGCTTCAGCTGTCAGCGCACCATCCCCGAGACCCTCCAACGCGGCGGTGTCCGAACACAACTCCGCATCCAGCCGACGCCGATCCTCCACATCCAGACAGGCCGACTCCCGCACCACGATCGTGGCCCGCCACTCCGACAGCACGCCACTGTCCAGCGCGGCCAACGTATGCGGCATCTCGTACACCAACGCCTTGGCCAACCCCAGATGCCGGCCACCCCGCGCCGGGGAATCGCGGCGAGCCAACGCCACCTCGGCCGCCATGCCCCGCCCACGCTTGGCGGCAGGCACCCCCGCCGCCGCCTCCGCAGCGCGCCGCGATGCATCCAACGCGGCAGCCAACCTCGCCTGCCCCGCCGCAGCAGCGGATTTCAGCCGCTCCAACGCCGCAATACGCTCGACCAGCGCCGACTCCCCGGCGGTAGGGTCGATCTCCCACAATGCTTCGAACATGTGTTCGATGTTACTGCAACCCGCTGACAAAAACAGTTCAGCGGCGAACGACGGCGGTCGCAGTGAACTTGTCCTGGAGGCCACGGCCGTCGGCGTCGGTGAACAGGCCGGGAATCACCAGCGAAAGCAGCAGCCCGCGCACGATCGCCCGCCCGATCCCGACGTGCTGGCGATTGTCGACCGAGACCACCATCAACCCGAGCGTGTACTGCCCAGGCGTGAACCCGAACAACCGGACCGACACCACCCCCAGCACGAACCAGATCGCCAGCACAGCCAAGGGGCGCGTCGAGCCATCAACGACGCCCAGCGTTATGCCCAGCTGAGCCAGCCCGTTGGCAATCAGCCAATCGATCAGCAGCCCCAGAAAACGGCGGCCCATCCGCGCGAGCGAACGCGGGCCGGATTCGGGCAGGCCCAGCGCCTGGCCGGGCCAGGCAGCCTCGTCACCGGGCGTAACCGGCTCCGGTCCGGACAGCCAGGATCCAATCTCGCGCGCCATGGCCCCAGGATAAGCGGGCACGCGACCGGGCCCCGCCACCTAGGATGCGTAACGTCCACGCAACATGAGCTTGACGGGGGTGCAACATCAACTTCATAGCGTCAACCGCGGGTTAACAAACCCATTGCCGAGACCTGCGCAAGAACCGGCTGCACCGAAGGAGATTAGTAAGTGGCAGAAAAGAACGCTGACGACCTGTTCAAGCTGATCAAAGACGAGAAGGTCGAGTACGTCGACATCCGATTCTGCGATCTGCCCGGCGTGGTCCAGCACTTCTCCATCCCCGCCTCCGCATTCGACGAGAGCGTGTTCGAGGACGGCCTCGCGTTCGACGGTTCGTCGGTGCGCGGCTTCCAGTCGATCCACGAGTCCGACATGATGCTGTTGCCGGACCCCGAGACCGCGCGTATCGACCCGTTCCGCGCCGCCAAGACGCTGAACCTCAACTTCTTTGTGCATGACCCGTTCACCCGGGAGGCCTACTCGCGCGACCCGCGCAACGTCGCCCGCAAGGCCGAAAACTACCTGGCCAGCACCGGCATCGCCGACACCGCCTACTTCGGCGCCGAGGCCGAGTTCTACATCTTCGACTCGGTGTCGTTCGACTCGAAGATCAACGGCACCTTCTACGAGGTCGACTCCGAGTCGGGCTGGTGGAACACCGGTGAGCCCTTCGAGGCCGACGGCTCGGCCAACCGCGGTTACAAGGTCCGCCCCAAGGGCGGCTACTTCCCGGTCGCGCCGTACGACCACTACGTGGACCTGCGCGACGAGATGGCCACCAACCTGCAGAACGCCGGCTTCACGCTGGAGCGCGGTCACCACGAGGTGGGTACCGCCGGTCAGGCCGAGATCAACTACAAGTTCAACACGCTGCTGCACGCGGCCGACGATGTGCTGCTGTTCAAATACATCATCAAGAACACCGCGTGGGCGAACGGCAAGACCGTCACCTTCATGCCGAAGCCACTCTTCGGCGACAACGGCTCCGGTATGCACGCCCACCAGTCGCTGTGGAAGGACGGCAAGCCACTGTTCCACGACGAGGCCGGCTACGCGGGTCTGTCCGACATCGCCCGCCACTACATCGGCGGCATCCTGCACCACGCGCCGTCGCTGCTGGCGTTCACCAACGCGACGGTGAACTCCTACAAGCGTCTGGTGCCGGGTTACGAAGCCCCGATCAACCTGGTGTACAGCCAGCGCAACCGGTCGGCCTGTGTCCGTATCCCGATCACCGGCAACAACCCGAAGGCCAAGCGCCTCGAGTTCCGTTGCCCGGACAGCTCGGGCAACCCGTACCTGGCATTCGCGGCCATGCTGATGGCCGGTATCGACGGCATCAAGAAGAAGATCGAGCCGTTGACCCCGGTCGACAAGGACCTCTACGAGCTGCCACCGGACGAGGCCGCCGCGATCCCGCAGGCGCCCACCTCGCTGTCGGCCGTCATCGACAAGCTCGAAGAGGACCACGAATACCTCACCGAGGGTGGCGTGTTCACCGAGGACCTCATCGAGACCTACATCTCCTACAAGCGTGAGAACGAGATCCTGCCCGTGCAGATCCGGCCTCACCCGTACGAGTTCTCGCTGTACTACGACGTCTAAATCGGCGTAGCAGTCCGATTGAGTCCATCCGTTCGCGCGGCACCGTCCGCCGAACGGGTGGACTCGCGGCTTTGTGATGGTCGGCGGATGAGCCGACGTGGGTGGCGCGGCAACGGGTTTGGGCGCACCGGCGTCAAGGATCCGAGCCACAAGCATCTTCACAGGCACCTGTCGGCTGTTGCGCAGACAGCCAGATCAGTAGGGTTGATCGCATGACGCAGAGACTCGACGCTCGCCTCGACAGCAACGCACCTGCCGCCCTCAGCGTGTTCCGGATCTTCTTCGGACTGCTGTTCCTCTTCGAGGGACTTTCGAAAGTGTTCGACTGGCCCCAGCCCTACGGCGTGGAGACCGGCTCATGGCCGATCTGGTATGCGGGCATCCTGGAATTGGTTCTGGGAACCCTGATCACGATCGGACTATTCACCCGGATCGCCGCCTTCATCGCCTGCGGGCAGATGGCCGTCGCCTACTTCACCCAGCACATCGAGAAGAGCTTCTGGCCCGTCGTGAACGGCGGCGAGCTCGCCGTCGCACTGTGCTTCGGCTTCCTGCTGCTGGTCTTCACCGGCGGCGGCGCCTACGCACTGGACGCCGCCCGCGGCAAACGCTAGGCGTCCAGCGCCAGATCCTTGCGGAACCGGCGCATGCCGTCGATCTTGTCGGCAAGTGATGCGTCGGGTCCGGAGTAGAACATCCACGGCATCGTCACGATCCCGGTGATGCCCGCCGCGGCGGCCTTCTCGTAGTGCGCGATGGTGAACGCGTCGGTCAACGGTGTCAGGATCTCGAAACCGTCCATCGTCAAACCGTTTTCGGCACGCAGCTCACGCAGCTTGTCGACCCGCAGGATGGCCTGATCCAGGCTGATCAAGTCGCCGATCCAGCCGTCCAGGCGCGCCGCGCGCCGCAGCGCGATATCGGACAGCCCCCCGCTGTAGATCGGGATATGCGGTGGCGTCGGCATCATCTCCAGCCTCGGAGTCTGATAGAACTCGCCGTCGAACTCCGTCCAGCCCGGCTGCCAGAGGGCCCGCATCAGTTCGATCATCTCGTCGGTGCGCTTGCCACGCTTGGCGAACTGCTGGCCCATCAGCGTGAACTCTTCTTCACACCAGCCAACGCCGATGCCGAGCTCCACCCGGCCATTGGCCAGATATGCCGCGGTGCCAATCGATTTGGCCGCCGAGTACGGATCGCGCATCCCCGGGATGTACACCGTCGTGACGAACTTGATCTCACGTGTGGCCTGCGCCAGCGCGCCGACCAGCACCCACGGGTCGGGCCAGTCGGTGAACGGCTGCCAGCGTCGCTCGCCGTTCTTGGTGTACGGGTACGGGGTGGCCAGGGTTTCCAGGTTCACCACGTGGTCGGGAATGCCGAGCCCCTCGTAGCCCAACTCGTCGGCGGCCTTGGCGATCTCGACGATCTCACTGGTCTCCAGAAACGCAACGCTGACATAGAACTTCACTCGGTTACGTCCCTCGCCCAGGCCGGCATGATGAACACTCCCTCTGCTTCTACGGTCGCTCCCTGCGTGTCGCTGAGAAATCCGCGCGCATACGTCTTGAAACCCTCGTGACCCTCGACCCACGCTTCGCCCCGCAACGGCCCAAGCGGTGTGCCACGCAGATACTTCAGCGTGATCGTGCCGGTGAATTTGGGCTTGCTGAGCTGTCGGGTCGCGACCTCGCCGAGAAGCTGGTCGAGCAGCAGCGCACAGATCCCGCCGTGCACCAGGCCTGGCGGCCCCTCGTAGACGGGCCCCAAGGTGAATTCGGTCCACACCCGGCCCTCTTCGTGATGGGTGTTCATCGGCGGCGCCAGCGGATTGTGCCGTCCCACAGCGGGATTGCGCCACACCACCGGCAGGCCGGTCTCCTCGTGCCGCAGCACCCGCGGCCGGTCGGTCGGGGTGCGCTCCAGCATCTCGGTGACTTCATCGATGGTCTGCCGGGCGGCCATGATCGTCTCCGCATCCGCACCGCTGTGGATGCTGGCCTCGATGAGCCGGCGCACCGCCTCGGCCAGCGGCTCGTGCAGCGCACCGATGCGATCGTGTTCGTCGGCGCTGATGACGCCGAACTCGAAATCCATCACGGCCTAACCTCCGAATACCTTGAGCACAACGGCTTTCGCGCGCCGCGTCACCCGCAGGTAGTTGTCCAGGAACTCCCCGCCGTCGTCGTTGTGCCAGCCAGCCGCCACCCCGACCGCGTTGAGCTGACGCCCCGGACCGGGAAGCTGGTCGGTCGGCTTACCGCGCACCAGCACCAGCGCGTTGCGCGCACTGGTCGCCGTCAGCCAGGCCTGGCGCAGCAGGTCGACGTCGTCCTCAGCGAGCAGTTCGGCCGCACCGATGGCGTCCAGCGTCTCCAGCGTCGAGGTGTTGTGCAATGAGGGCACCTGATGCGCATGCCGCAGCTGCAGCAGCTGCACCGTCCATTCGATATCGGCCAAACCACCACGGCCGAGCTTGGTATGGGTGTTCGGATCGGCGCCGCGAGGCAGTCGCTCGGCATCCACCCGGGCCTTGATCCGCCGGATCTCCTGCACCGCTTCGGCCGACACCCCGCCGGCCGGGTACCGAATCTTGTCCACCATCAACAGGAACCGGTGCCCGAGATCCAGATCGCCGGCCACCCCATGGGCACGCAGCAACGCCTGGATCTCCCACGGCTGCGCCCACTGCGCGTAGTAAGCCTCATACGACGCCAAGGTGCGCACCAGCGGACCCTGCCGGCCCTCCGGGCGCAGATTCGCGTCGACCTCCAAAGGCGGGTCCGCACTGGGTGTTCCGAGCAGCGTCCGCACCTGCTCGGCGACCGTCACCGACCACTTGACGGCGCGCGACTCCTCGACTCCGGGGTTCGCCTCGCAGACGAACATCACGTCGGCGTCCGAGCCGTACCCCAGCTCCCCACCGCCGAGGCGGCCCATCCCGATCACCGCGATCTTGGCGGGCACCGCGCCGTCGTCGGGCGTGTTGGCACGGATCACCGCCTCCAGCGCCGACTGCAGTACCGCCACCCAGACCGATGTGAGCGCGCTGCAGACCTCGCGAACCTCCAGCATCCCAAGGAGATCCGCGGAGGCCACCCGGGCCAGCTCCCGGCGGCGCAGGGTCCGAGCGGCCGCGATCGCGCGCACCGGGTCGGCATGCCGTGCGGTCGACGCGATCAGCGCGCGGGATACCGCCTCGGGGTCGACGTCGAGCAGCTTGGGCCCAGCCGGACCGTCGGCATACTGCTGGACAACCTCTGGCGCCCGCATCAATAGTTCGGGCACGTACGCCGAGGTGCCCAGCACCTGCATCAGCCGCTTGGCGACTGCGCTCTCGTCGCGCAAAGTGCTCAGATACCAACGCTGTTCGGACAGTGCCTCACTGACTCGCCGGTAGGCCAGCAGTCCGCTGTCAGGGTCGGGGGCATCCGACAGCCAGTCCAGCAACCGGGGCAACAGCACCGACTGGACCCGGCCGCGACGCCCGCTCTGATTGACCAGCGCGCTCAGGTGAGTCAGCGCGCTCTGCGGGCCTTCGTAACCCAGTGCGGCGAGCTGACGTTCGGCGGCGGCCGGCGTCAGGCCGGGTGTTAGCCCGACCGACGGACCGACCGACTCCAGCAGCGGTTGGTAGAAAAGCTTGGCGTGCAACCGCGATACCCGAAGGTTCTGCCGTTTGACTTCCTCGCGCAGCACGCCCAGTGAGTCGTGCGTGCCGTCGGGCCGCATGTGCGCCGCCCGGGCCAGCCAGCGCAGCCCCTCCTCGTCCTCCGCGGGAGGCAGCATGTGGGTTCGCTTGAGCCGCTGCAATTGCAGCCGATGCTCGAGCAGCCGCAAGAACTCGTAGGACGCGGTCAGGTTCGCGGCGTCGTCACGTCCCACGTAGCCACCGGACGCCAACGCGGCCAGCGCGTCGACCGTCGACGCCACGTGCAGCGACTCGTCGGTGCGACCGTGCACCAATTGCAGGAGTTGGACCGCGAATTCGACGTCGCGCAAGCCGCCGGTCCCGAGCTTGATCTCGCGGTCCCGCACATCGGCAGGCACCAACGCTTCCACCCGTCGGCGCATGGCCTGCACCTCGGGCACGAAATCCTCACGCTCGCAGGCGGTCCACACCATCGGCATCAGCGCGGCGACGTACTGCTCCCCGAGTTCGGCGTCACCGACCGCAGGCCTGGCCTTCAGCAGCGCCTGGAATTCCCACGTCTTGGCCCACCGCTGGTAGTAGGCGATGTGCGAGTCCAAGGTGCGCACCAGGGCGCCCTGCTTGCCTTCGGGGCGCAGCGCGGCGTCCACTTCGAAGAACGTGTCCGACGCCAGCCGCATCATCTCTCCGGCCACCCGGGTGGTCACCGAGTCGGCGTCCTCACCGACGAAGATGACGTCGACGTCGCTGACGTAGTTCAGTTCCCGCGCACCGCATTTGCCCATGGCGATGACCGCGAGTCGGGGGGCTGGGGCACCCTCCTTGCACACCGTCGCGATCGCTACCTTCAGCGCGGCGTCCAGCGCCGCGTCGGCGATGTCCGACAGGTGTTCGCCGATCGTGGAGAACGCCGGCACGGGTTCGTTCTCCACCGTCGATGCCAGATCGAGTCCGGCCAGGACCAACAGCTGGTCGCGGTACAGCGTGCGCAGCCGCGGCATGATCGTGGCTGGGACGGTGCCGAATTCGGCGATGCAGTCGTCGAATTGCCTGCGCAGAGCGGCAGGCTCGGGCAGTGTCACCGCACCCTCGAGCAGATGCCATGACTGCGGGTTGGCCGCCAGATGGTCGCCCAGGGCCAGCGACGAACCGATCACCGCGAACAGGCGGCCGCGCAAGCCACGGTCCTTGACCAGAGCGGAATTCAGCTGCGGCCAGTCACCTCCGAGCGCGTCGGCCAACCGGCTCATCGTCTGCAGGGCCACGTCGGCGTCCGGTGCCCGCGACAGTGACCACAGCAGTTCCACGTAGGGGTCGGTGTTCCAGCCGAGCCTCGTCAGGTCAGCGGCGGCGGTGCGTTCGACCAGGCCGAGTCGACCCACGCTGGGAACGCGTGGGCGCTGCGTCGCTGGTTTCGCCACGTGCACGACGGTAGCGCACGCCTATTAAAGAGACAGGTAGGCCTTCAGCTCGTACGGCGTCACGTTGCTGCGGTATTCCTCCCACTCCGTGCGCTTGTTGCGCAGGAAGTAGTCGAAGACGTGCTCGCCCAAGGCCTCGGCGACCAGCTCGGAGCTCTCCATCTCCGAGAGCGCGATGCCCAGGCTGGACGGCAGTTCCCGGTAGCCCATCGCCCGGCGCTCCTCGGGAGTCAGCGTCCACACGTTGTCTTCGGCCTGCGGGCCCAGCACATAGTTCTTCTCGACTCCGCGCAACCCGGCCGCCAGCAACACGGCGAAAGTCAGGTACGGATTGCAGGCCGAGTCGGGGCTGCGGACCTCGATGCGCCGCGAAGACGCCTTGCGCGGCGTGTACATCGGCACCCGCACCAGCGCCGAGCGGTTGGACGCGCCCCACGATGCCGCCGTCGGCGCCTCGCCGCCGTGCACCAGCCGCTTGTAGGAGTTCACCCACTGATTGGTGATCGCGCTGATCTCGCTGGCGTGCTCCAGGATGCCGGCGATGAACGACTTCGCGACATCCGAGAGCTGCAGCGGATCGTCGGGGCTGTGGAACGCGTTGTTCTCGCCCTCGAACAGGCTCATGTGGGTGTGCATGGCCGAGCCGGGATATTCGGCGAACGGCTTGGGCATGAACGACGCCCGCACCCCTTCAGCGAGCGCGACTTCCTTGACGACGTAGCGGAACGTCATCACGTTGTCGGCCATCGACAGGGCGTCGGCGTAGCGCAGGTCGATCTCCTGCTGGCCCGGCGCACCCTCGTGGTGGCTGAATTCGACCGAGATGCCCATCTGTTCCAGGGCATCGATGGCGTGCCTGCGGAAGTTGGGCGCCGAATCGTGCACGGCCTGATCGAAATAGCCGCCGTTGTCGGCGGGCACCGGCACCGAGCCGTCGTAGGGGCCTGGCTCGAGCAGGAAGAACTCGATCTCGGGGTGCACGTAGCAGGAGAACCCGAGATCACTGGCCTTGGCGAGCTGGCGGCGCAGCACGTGACGGCTGTCGGCCCAGGACGGCGAGCCGTCCGGCATCGTGATGTCGCAGAACATCCGGGCCGAGTGATGCTGGCCGCCACTGGTGGTCCACGGCAGCACCTGGAACGTCGACGGATCCGGGCGGGCGACGGTGTCGGATTCGAAGACGCGCGCGAAGCCCTCGATCGAGGACCCGTCGAAGCCGATCCCCTCTTCGAAGGCGCCCTCGAGTTCGGCGGGAGCGATCGCGACCGACTTCAGGTAACCGAGCACATCGGTGAACCACAACCGGACGAATCGAATATCCCGTTCCTCCAGCGTGCGCAGCACGAATTCCTTCTGGCGGTCCATGACGCGAGCGTATGCAGCGGGTGTTAATTCCGTGTTACGCAGGCGGTAAGACCCGCATCAGCAGGCCAATTGCCGACATTCTCCAGATACTGGGTCGATGAAGGCGGTCATCGGAATTCTTCTCATCGCGGTCATCGTCATCGTCGCGATGGGGATCTACATTCGCCAACTCCGGAAAGAACTCCGCAGCGTCAAGGATCCTCTGGTGTTCCTTTCGGCCAAAGATCGCCGCGCGTACGCCCGTGAGTTGCTGGACCGTGATAGAGAACGCTACGAAGCCGAACACCAGGCAAAACTGAACGACATCATCTTCAACCGACGAACGGAAGACACGTGAAGGGTCGAATAATCGTCATCGGCGGTGTGGCGGCGGCGCTCATCGTCGGCGGGATCGTCTTGAGCGGCTGCAGCACCCAGGTGGGCGCAGGCACCACGGCCGTCAAGGTCGACGACTACTTCCTGATTCCCACCGACCCGAAAGTGGAGGGCTGCATCAGCCCCGAGACCTCCGAGTTCAACCCGCCGGGCGGGTTCAAAGTCTATCTCTATCCGTCGCGCCAGATCTCCTGGGATGCCCTCGACCGGCCCGACGCGGAAGCCCCCGCGACGCTGGTGGTCTCCAACGCCTCAGCCCCGGCCGAGTTGAAGGTTCCCGTCTCGGTCACCTTCGACTTGACCAACGACTGCGACAAGCTCAAGGAGTTCCACCGCGAATTCGGCACCAAGTACGCCGGCTGGCTCAACAGCGACGGAACGGTCAGTGCGGGCTGGAAAAATCTGCTGAGCTATGTGGTGGGCCAGCCCCTGGAGAACACCCTGGTGTCCGTCGCCCAGAAGTACACCTGGCGGCAGATCTGGAACGACGAGGCCGTCCGGGTGGAGTTTCAGAACGCCCTGCGTGAAACCCTGCCCCAAGCCACCCGGGCCCGTACCAACGGCCAGGAGTACTTTTCCAACTTCGCGGTGACGGTGATGAAGCCCGACCCGGTGGACCCCGGACTCAAGGAGGCCATCGTCGCCGAGCAGCAGGCCATCGCCCAGGCGAATGCGGCCCGGGCCAAAGGTGTTGCCGACGCCGACGCCGCCAGGGCGAAGGCCGACGCAGACGTGGTCGCCTCGAAGGCCCAGACCGAACTGGCCCGTCAGCAGGCCTTGCAGAAACAAGCCGAGATCGCCGGCTATCCGTCGGTCGATGACTTCCTGAAGTCCAAGGCCATCGACGCGGGCCAGAACCCTTACCAGCCCACGTATGTGGTTCCGCAGGGCGGCCGCTGACTCAGCAGGTCAGGTTCCCCGGCACCGTCAGGTCGACGAAGTAGTTCACGATCGCCGAGTCGATGCACTCGTTGCCGTTGAACACCGCGGTGTGCTGGGTACCGTCGAAGGTGATCAGCGGTGCGGCCAGCTCGCGGGCGAGGTTGACGCCCGCCTCGTACGGCGTGGCCGGGTCGTGTGTCGTGGAGACGACGACGACGCTGCCCGGCGGAGCCGGTAGTGCCGGGTGCGGCGCCGACGTGGGCGGCACCGGCCAGAACGCACACAGATCGCGCGGCGCGAATCCGGTGAACTGACCGTAAGCCTGGAACGGGGCCAGCTCGCGGGTGCGCTTGTCGATATCGGCCCACACCGCCGGGTCGGTGGGCGTCGGGCCGTCGACGCAGCGGACCGCGTTGAACGCGTCCTGCCCGTTGCTGTAATGGCCGTAGGGATTACGGCCGTCGTACTCGTCGGCGAGCATCAACAGGTCACCGGCATCGGTCTGGCGCGCCAACCCCAGCAGGCCGCTGGTGAGGAACTTCCAGTACTGCGGTGTGTAGAGGGCGTTGAAGGTGCCGGTGAGCGCGTCCTGATAGCCCAGCCCGCGCGGATCGGACGTCGGGCCGGGCTTGGTCACCAGCGGATCGACCAACTGGTGGTAGCGGTCCACCCAGTGCGCCGGGTCGGTGCCCAGCGGGCAGCCGGCCGATTTCGCGCAGTCGGCGGCGTAGTCGTTGAAGACCACCTGGAAGCCGGTCATCTGCTGAAGGATCGACGCGACGGTGTCCTGCGCCGGATCGATCGCCCCGTCGAGCACCATCGCGCGCACCCGGTCGGGGAACTTCTCCAGATACGCGGTGCCCAGCTCGGTGCCGTAGCTGAAGCCGAGGTAGTTGATCTGGTCGTCGCCGAGTACCCGGCGGACCGTGTCCATATCCTTTGCGGCCGAATCGGTTCCGACTCCGGCGAGGAACGCCGCGCCCATCTTGTCCGCGCATTCCTTGGCGTAGCCGCGGTTGATCTGCTCGATCGCGGCCACCCCGGCGGGGCTGTAGTCCACCATCGGGTTGCGCCGCCAGGCGTCGAACTCGGCATCGGTGCGGCACCGGACCGCGGGCGTCGAGTAGCCGACTCCGCGCGGGTCGAACCCGACGATGTCGAAGTGTTCGGCCATCGGGCTGCCCGCCAGCGCGTAGCTCATGCCGGCGGCGGAGTCGACCGCCGAGGCGCCGGGCCCGCCGGGATTGACGAACAGCGCGCCGATGCGCTGCCCGGTGGCCGGGATCTTGACGACGGCCAACTGTGCTTGCGGCCCAGTGGGATCCGTCTCGCTGATCGGTACCGGCACCGTTGTGCACTGCGCGGTGGGGATGTCACGGGCAGCGTCACCGAGGAAGCGCTGACAGCTCCCCCACGTGACCTGCGGCGCCGACACCTGACCGGGCCCGGCGTTCGGCGTGGCAGCAGCCGGCGGGGCCGTGACACCGACGGCAAGCGCGATGCAGGAGAAGAGCACCGAGCCGATTCGACTCGTGCGTCCCATGGCAGCCATCGTCGCACGGCCGCGCAATCGGTGCGGCAGCGAGGCGGTCACACTCCGATCTCAGATGCGCGCCGCCTGGGTAACGATTCTTGACGCAGGCGTAGAACCGTTGTGGTGCTGAGGGTTTCGCGTCAGCAGGTGGCGCCGGCCGGCGGCAGCTTCAGATCGACGAGGTAGGCAGCGGCGTAATTGTCCACACAGGTGTTGCCCTGGAAGACGACAGTGTGCTGAGTTCCATTGAACGTCAGCAGCGCTCCGCCGAGCTGCTTGGCCAGGTCCACACCCGCCTGGTACGGCGTCGCCGGGTCGTTGGTCGTGGACACCACCAGCACCGGCGGCAGGCCCTGCGCCTGGACCGAATGCGGCGTGCTGGTCGCCGGCACCGGCCAGAACGCGCACGTGCTGAGCGGGGCGTGCCCGGTGAAGTCGCCGTAGCTCATGAACGGCGCTACCTCACGCATCTTCTTGTCTTCCGCGATCACCTTGTCACGGTCGGTGATCGGCGGCTGGTCGACGCAGTTGACCGCGATGCGCGCATCGGTGGCGTTGGTGTAGTGGCCCTGCGCGTCGCGGCGCATGTACATATCGGCCAGCGCCAGCATGGTGTCGCCCCGACCGTTGGTCATCTCGGTCAGGCCCTGTGTCAGGTGCCGCCACAGGTTCGGTGAGTACAGCGCCATGATCGTGCCGATGATCGAGTCGCTGTAGCCGAGGCCGCGCGGGTCGGAGGTCGGCAGCGGCTTGTCGACCAACGGGTCGACCAGGTCGCGGTAGACATCGACGGCCTTGGCGGGGTCGGCGCCCAGCGGGCAGCTGGGATCCTTGGCGCAGTCGGCGGCGTAATCGTTGAAGGCTTGTTGGAAGGCCGCGGCCTGGTCGATGTCGGCCTGGATCGGGTCGGCGTTGGGGTCGACGGCGCCGTCGAGGATCATCGCCCGCACCTTGTCCGGGTACGCCTCGGCGTAGGCCGAACCGATCCGGGTGCCGTACGAGTAGCCGAGGTAGGTCAGCTTGTCGTCACCGACCGCTGCGCGCAGTGCGTCCAAATCCTTGGCGACGCTGGCGGTGCCGACATTGGCCAGGAAGTCCTTGCCCATCTTGTCGACGCAGCGCTGAACGAAGGACTTGGTCTCACCCTCGATGTGCGCGACGCCCTCGGGGCTGTAGTCCACCTGCGGGTCGGCTCGCAGCCGATCGTTGTCGGCATCCGAGTTGCACCACAGTGCCGGGGTGGACGAGCCCACTCCGCGCGGGTCGAAGCCCACCATGTCGAAGCCCTGCCGCACCGAGGCGGGCAGGTTCTCCACGATGCTGGCGGCGGCTTCGATGCCCGACTCGCCAGGGCCGCCGGGGTTGATGATCATCGAGCCGATCTTCTGACCGGTGGCCGGGAAGCGAATCAGCGCGAGAACGGCGACCGCACCGTCCGGCTTGGCGTAGTCGACCGGGACGGCGATCTTGCCGCACTGTGCGCCGGCCGGAATCGGCAACGCATTGCCACCCCCGCCGCCGGCCACCCGGCACGGACCCCATTGCACCGGTTGCCCGATCTGCGGCCCGGCGATCACGGCCGATCCCCCCACGATGGTGCTGCAGCCGGCGCTCGCGACGAGTGCGGCCACGGCGGGGAGCACCAGAGCGGTGCGGACGGCGCGTGGTCGGTGGTAGAGCCTCATGGCAAACATGCTGCCATGTGCGGCTGTGGTGTCCCGTACGCCGACCCGCCGGGGCGGATTATTTGGTGGCGTCGACCAGTTCCTTCATCCCCACGGCAAAGTCGTCGGCCAGATCCCACAGGTCCGGCAAGAGTTCCGGGCAGGCGATCAAACCCACGTCGAGTTTGCCGTTCAGTGACATCACCGTGATGTTGAGACCCGAGCCGTGGAAGATCGGCCCGAGCGGGTACATCGCGGTCACTTCGGCACCCAGGAAGTAGAGCGGGATCTGCGGGCCGGGCACATTGGAGATCACCAGGTTGTGTACCGGGCGAGCTTCGGTCAGCTTGGTCCGGGCGTAGACCCGCATGGCGACGCCGAAGATGGCCGGGCCGGCGAACTGACTCCAGTCCTGCAGCAGGGTCGCCCCGATCGCCGCGCTGTGCTCCTTGGCGGTGGTGTTTGCCTCGGCGATGGCCTTGATCCGTTCGGCGGGATCCTCGATCTGGGTCTCCAGCTTGGAGAACATGCCGGATACCTGGTTGCGGCCGGGGCGGTCGGAGCGGTCGTGCACCGAGACCGGAACCATGGCCACCAACGACGCCTCCGGCAGCTCGTCGCGGTCGAGCAGGTACTGCCGCAGCACGCCCGCGACCAAGGCCATCACCACGTCGTTGACCTTGACCCCGAAGTGGTTCTTGACGGTCTTGATGTCCTCGAGGTCCAGCTCGGCGAACGCGACATTGCGGTGCGCGGTGATGCTCGCGTTGAACTTGGTCTGCGGCGCCGCGAACGGGGCGGCCATCGCCCGCCCGCCGACCGCGCGCTGAACAGTGTCGACAACCGTGCTGACCGTCGAGGGAATGACCTTGGTGGCCAGGTGCAGGGGCCGGGTGACGAAGTTGCCCAGCCCGCCCAGCGCGATCCGCAGTTGGTTGGTGGCGCCGAATTCGTCCTCGACCGGGTCCGGTGGCGGCGCGTCGGGCTCGGTGCTGCACAGCTGTGACATCAGGTTGGCGCCGGTCACCCCGTCGACGGCGGCGTGGTGCACCTTGGTGAGCACGGCCAGCCGTCCACCGTTGCGGGCGTCGGTGCCCCCGACGCCCTCGATGACCCAGGTCTCCCACAGCGGGTGGCGGCGATCAAGCGGCAGGGACGCCAGATGACCGCAGATCTCGCCGAGCTCCGCACGCCCGCCCGGGGCGGGCAACCCGATGCGGTGCAGGTGGCGATCGATGTCGAAATGCTCGTCTTCCACCCACACCGGATGGTCGAGGTTGAGGAAGCTGTTGGCGAGTCGCTCGCGGAAGCTCGGTATCGCCTTGACCCGCAAGGCCAATTCGTCACGCAGCCGTTCGAAGGTGTAGCCACCCGGGATCGTGGATGCGTCGAGCTCCAGGATCGAGCACACATGCAGTGGCTGCGAAGGAGTTTCGAGGTAGAGGAAGCTGGCGTCGAGACCGCTGAGTCTCTGCAGGTGTTGCACCATGCCGCCGATGTTATGTCGGCGCACCCGTGACAGGTGTGAGAAAGTCCACTTCACTGTCCGTTCACCTTTGCCACCCGCGGTGGCACACTTGAACACGTCAGACGAACCCGGGGACCCGGATGGGCCTCGAGGATCGAAAGAGACAAACTCTAGGGACAAAGATGTCTGAACAGACTGTCTATGGTGGCTGTACTACGCCAACTGTTTCGCGTACCAAGGTTCGTACCCACCACCTGCTGAAGTGGAAGTCCGAAGGCCACAAGTGGGCCATGCTCACGGTCTACGACTACTCCACCGCCCGGGCCTTCGACGAGGCCGGGATTCCCGTTCTTCTGGTCGGCGATTCCGCCGCCAACGTCGTCTACGGCTACGACACCACCGTGCCGATCTCAGTCGACGAACTGATCCCCCTGGTTCGCGGTGTGGTCCGCGGCGCCGAGCACGCGCTGGTCGTCGCCGATCTCCCGTTCGGCAGCTACGAAGAAGGGCCTGTGCAAGCCCTCCGAACGGCGACCCGGTTCATGAAGGAAACCGGCGCGCACGCGGTCAAGCTCGAAGGCGGCGAGCGCGTCGCCGAGCAGATCGCCACACTGAGCGCCGCAGGCATCCCCGTGGTGGCCCACATCGGCTTCACCCCGCAGAGCGTCAACAGCCTTGGCGGTTTCCGCGTCCAGGGCCGTGGCGATACCGCCGAGCAGACCATCCACGACGCGATCGCGGTCCAGGAGGCCGGCGCCATCGCGGTCGTGATGGAGATGGTGCCCGCCGAGCTGGCCACTCAGATCACCGGCAAGCTCACGATTCCGACCGTCGGTATCGGTGCCGGGCCCAATTGCGATGCGCAGGTGCTGGTCTGGCAGGACATGGCCGGACTCACCAGCGGCAAGACCGCCAAGTTCGTCAAGCGCTTCGGTGATGTCGGCGGCGAATTGCGCCGTGCGGCAACGCAATACGCCGAAGAAGTGGCGACCGGCGCGTTCCCGGCCGAGGAGCACAGCTTCTAGCTGAACTCCGGCGCGCGCTTGTTCAGGAACGCGTCGATGCCCTCGCGGCCGTCGGCGCTGTTGGCACACTCCGCGATCAGCCGGCCCTCGAGTTCCATCTGCTCCTCGAGCCCGCTGCCGAACGTGGCCAGCATGAGCTTCTTCACCGCGCTGCTGGAACCCTTTGCCGCAGAAGCAATCTGCTCGGCCAGCGACTGCGCGCGAGCCTCCAGCTCGGCGGCGGGCACCACCTCGTTGACCAATCCCCAGTCGGCGGCCTCGGCGGCCCTCAGCGTGCGGTTGGTCAGCATCAGTTCCTGGGTGCGGCGCACACCGATGATCCGCGGCAGGTAGTACGACGAGCTGCCGTCCGGGCTCAGCCCGGCCTTGGTGTAAGCCATCGTGAACGACGCGGTGTCAGCGGCCAGCACCAGATCTCCTGCGATGGCGAGGCTGAAACCGGCGCCGGCAGCGACGCCGTTGACCGCGGTGATCAGCACGGCATCCATCCGGGCCAGCGTCGAGATGGCCCGGTGCAGATCGTCGGCGATGCCCTTGACGAACCGGCCCGGCCCCAGCGGCGAGGCCGCCATCGCCTTGAGGTCTCCCCCGGCGCAGAAGAATCGGCCGGCGCCGGTGAGCACGACGGCCTTGACCTCCGCCACGTCGCAGCGCGCCGCGACCTGGGCGAGCTCGGCGGTCATGACGTCGTTCATGCCGTTGGCGGCGTCGGGCCGGTCGAGCACAATTCGCACGATCGGGCCGGCCTGCTCGAAGGACAGAGTCTGGTAGTCGCTCACGGCCGGAACGTTAGCAATGCCAGCCCAGGATCCGGAGGGCGGCATCGGCTATTACTGTTGGCGTCTCGGGAGTGCACTCCTCGTTGTCGGAGCGCCGGTTGATCACCGACTCCACCAGGCGGAACGGAAGGTCGTCGGCGTCGGAGATCCCGTCGCACTCCGCGATCACCTGGGCGGCCAGCTGTCGGTACCGGCGGCGCAACTCCTCGCGGTTGGCCCGAAACTGTGCGAACCGGTCAACGCGTAGCTCCGGCAGCAGGTAGAGCGCACCCAGGTTCCAGCGACTACCGCACAGCTGCGAGCAGTCCGCGACTACCAGGGCGTGCAACCGCTCACCGGCCGAGCCGCCTTGCGCGAGCAGCTCGCCGGCCAACTGCAGAGCCTCGTCGACAGTGCCGGCCAACAGCGCATCCAGGATGTCGTCCTTGGTGGCGAAGTGGTGGTACAGCGAGGCCTGCCGCATGCCGACGGCGTCGGCGATCCGGCGGGTCGAGGTGCCGGCGTAGCCGATCGTGGTGAACAGTTCGGCGGCGGCGTCCAGGATCTCCTCACGGGCGGTGTTTCCCGGCCGACGGGATTGTTCGAGCCGGGGACGGCCCCGCCCCTCGTGGCCCGCGCTGCGCATAGGCCATTGAAGCACCGATCCATTACCTGTCATTTGATAGAAATACAGTCAACCCAGTCGTTACACCGGCGACACCCACCGGGAACGGCGCGTGGGAAAACTTTCACTTGACAGTTAATCGGGCGCCGCCCGGACAGGAGTGACGAGATGACCACCGCGTCGACCGACGGGGCACGCTCGCACGCGCGTTCCCAGGCGAGTGCCGCCAGTATGCGGGTGCCCGCCCTGCCCGACGGCGTGGGCAGCGCCCGACTGGTCTGGGCCGAGGCCGTGCCGGCCGAGTCCTATGTCTCCCGGGTGCTCGGGCGGGGCACCCGTCTGCGGCTGTCCGACCCCGACGGTGGCGCCTGCGCGCACCTGCTGCTGTTCCGCGCCGACGCGTCCTGGGAGCGGCTCAATGTCGCCGACACGATGAAGGTGCCCTGGCAGGCCTATCTCGGTGTGGGTCACCCGCTGCTGTCCGATCAGGGCCGCCTGCTGGCGACGATCGTCGCCGACAGTTCCGGCCACCACGACCTGCTGTGCGGTCTGCCGCCGGCCGGTCAGCAGAAAATGCTGCTGGCAGTTGGCAAGCACGGCATGGACATTCGCGATATCGCGCCGTCGGCGAGCTTGTTCAAGGGGGTGCGGGTCGAGGATTCCGGTGCGCTGACGTTCACCGGGTCGGCGGGACCGGGGGCGGTCGTCGATCTGTTGATCCACCTGCCCGTCGTGGTCGCGGTGGTCAACACCGCCCATCCGCTGGATCCGCAACCCCAGACCACCGGGCTGGACATCGTCGCCTGGCGGGCCGACGACGAACTCAGCATTCCGGTCAACACCGATCCGGAGTACTTCCGGGCCTTGTTCAACACCGAATCCACTTGGGCGGCAGCACAATGATTTCCGACGAGATCGTCGAGGCACGCGCGCCGTGGTCCGCCATCCTGCGTGCCGGCCAGTCCCTGCAGATCATCGATCTGCAGGGCAACCAGGCGGTGGACACCCTGTTCTACGCCGTCGATGGTGACCGGGTGGACCCGACCGGGCGCTACAGCGCCCAGGCCACGATCGCCGCGCAGCGCAACATCTTCCTGACCACCGGCTCGGTGTTGCGCGCCGCCGACGGCCGGGCGCTGGTGACGATCGTCGCCGACGAGGTCGGCAACCACGACACCATCGCAGGCGCCTGCTCCAAGGAGTCCAACACGCTGCGCTACGGCCACCACACCGTGCACCAGCACGCCTGCGCGGAGAACTTCCTCGCCGAGGCCGCCAAATGGGGAATGGGCAAGCGCGACATCGTCTCCAACATCAACTTCTTCATGAACGTGCCCGTCGAGGCCGACGGCACACTCGGCATCGTCGACGGCCTGTCCGCGCCGGGCAAGTCGCTGACGGTCCGGGCCGACACCGACACCCTGGTGCTGGTATCGAACTGCCCGCAGATCAACAACCCGTGCAACGGATTCGACCCCACTCCGGTGCGGATGGTGATAACCGCGCCCCCGCCCAATGTCGCGGGTCCGGACGCTCCGTGACAACCATCGAGGTGGTGCGGCCGGGAATGCTGACCACCGTTCAGGATTGGCCCGGCCGCGTCGGCTACTGGCATATCGGTGTGCCGCCGTCGGGCCCGATGGACGACCTGTCGTTCCGGGTCGGCAATCGGGTGCTCGGCAACCCGGAGGGAGCGGCCGGCCTGGAGTGCACGAAAGCCGGTCCGGCACTGCGGTTTCCCGATGGTGGCCGGGTCTGCGTAGCCGGCGCCGCTGCTCCGGTGACGCTCGACGGCACACCGGTTCCGATGTGGCAGTCGATCACGATTCCCGCCGGTGGCGTGCTGGACGTCGGCATGGTTCCCGGTCCGGGGATGCGCTGCTATGTGCTGGTCGCCGGTGGCTTATGCGAGCTCGAATACCTAGGCAGCTCAGCGACATTCACCCTGGGCTGCTTCGGCGGTCACGACGGCCGCCCGTTGCGCGAGGGCGACCTGCTGGCCGCAGGCGAGGATGCCGGCCCGGCCTCGAGCAGGCCGGCGCGCGCCGCCATCGACGAGCAGCCTGCGATCGGCCACCGCTGGCAGGTCGCCGTCACCGAAGGCCCGCACGGCGCACCCGAATTCTTCACCCGCGCCGATATGGCGACGATCGTCGGCACGGACTACACCGTGCACTTCAACTCCGACCGCACCGGTGTGCGGCTGATGGGCCCCAAGCCGCAGTGGGCCCGTACCGACGGCGGCGAGGCCGGACTGCATCCGTCGAACATCCACGACAATGCTTACTGCGTCGGCACTTTGGACTTCACCGGCGACACCCCGATCCTGCTGGGTCCCGACGGACCGAGTCTGGGCGGATTCGTCTGCCCGGTCACCGTGGTACGGGGCGATCGCTGGAAGCTCGGACAGATGGCCCCCGGCGACACCGTGCGGTTCGTACCGGTGCGTGCCGACCGGGCTCCGTCGCTGGGCAGTATCGACGCCAACCGGCGGGCGTCGATGCCGTTGGTGATCTCCACCTCCAGCGACGCCGACGACGGCGTGCTGACCCGATTCGTCGGCACCGAGGGCACCGATGTGACCGTACGCCGCGACGGTGACGGCGGCGTGCTCGTCGAGTTCGGGCCGATGGTGCTCGACCTGGCCATGCGCGCACGGGTGCATGTGCTCTACGAATCCCTCTTGGCCAGTGCGGTTCCCGGCATCACCGAGCTGACACCGGGGGTGCGCTCACTGCAGGTGCAGTTCGATCCCGCCGTCGTCAGCACCCCGGAGTTGGTCGACCTGCTGGCCCGCACCGAGGAATCGCTGCCCGCGACCGATCAGCTCGTCGTCCCCAGCCGCACCGTACGTCTGCCGCTGTCCTGGGACGATCCCGCCACCCACGAAGCCATCCAGCGCTACATCCACGGAGTGCGTGCGGACGCCCCGTGGTGCCCGTGGAACATCGAATTCATCCGGCGGATCAATGGTTTGGCCGACGTCGAGCAGGTACATGACATCGTCTTCGACGCGCGGTACCTGGTGCTCGGGCTCGGCGACGTCTACCTCGGGGCGCCGGTCGCCACACCCCTGGATCCGCGCCACCGGCTGGTGACCACCAAGTACAACCCGGCACGCACCTGGACACCGGAGAACGCCGTCGGCATCGGCGGTGCGTATCTGTGCATCTACGGCATGGAGGGCCCGGGCGGTTACCAGTTCGTCGGACGCACCACTCAGGTGTGGAATCACCGGCATCCGCAGGACTCCCGATCCTTCGAACCCGGAACCCCGTGGCTGTTGCGCTACTTCGACAGGATCGGCTTCTATCCGGTCAGCGCCGAGGAACTACTGGATCTGCGGGCCGACATGGCTGCAGGCCGCGGCGACGTCGAGATCACCGACGGCACCTTCTCGATGGCGGGCTACCAGCAGTTCCTGACCCACAATGCCGACGGCATCGCCGAATTCCGGGCCCAGCAGGCCGAGGCGTTCACCGCCGAACGGCATGCCTGGGACCAGGCCGGCGAGTTCGCCGGTCAGCTGGCCAGCTGACGACGCCCGATCAGAGCTTGCCCGCCTGATACTCCGCGCGGCACGCTCGCCGGGCCAGTTTGCCGCTCGTGGTGCGCGGGATGGCACCGGCGGCGACCAGCCGGACGTCGGCCACCGCCAGGCTATGGCGCCGGGATACCGCAGCGCGGATCGCCTCGACGACCGGCGCCGGATCAGCCTTGCCGGCACCCGCCGCACGCTCGGCGACGATCACCAGCTGTTCGCGTGTCTGGTTCTCGGCGGGCACGGAGAATGCGGCAACAAAGCCGGCACGCACGGCCGACGATGCGGTGGCCACGGTCGCCTCGATGTCCTGGGGGTAATGATTGCGGCCGTCGACGATCACCAGATCCTTGATCCGGCCGGTGATGTAGAGCTCACCGTCCAGATAGACACCCATGTCGCCGGTACGGAACCACGTGGCGTTGCCGGGCGCCCCCTCGGCATGACTCCCGTCCTCCAGCCGGACCTGCAGCTTGTTGCGGAACCAGCGCTCGGTCTCGCGCGCGCGACCCCAGTAGCCGCGGCCGATGTTCGCCCCGTGCAGCCAGATCTCGCCCACCTCGCCGTCGCGTAGTTCCACCTCGGTGACGGGATCCACGATCGCCGCCCACTGGCTGCGCGCGACACGACCGCACGACACCTGCGGGACGGCGTTGGGTGCGTCTGGCGCGACCCGAACGGCATGGCCGAGCCCCAGTTGCCCGCGATCGAGATACGTTGCGCTGGGCTGGTCTTGGGCTCCGGTGGTGGACACGAACAACGTCGCCTCGGCCATTCCGTAGGACGGCTTGACGGCGGTCGGCGCGAGCCCGTAGCGCCCGAATGCCTCGTTGAACATGTTGATGGAGTTGATGTTCACCGGTTCGGAGCCGTTGATCAGCCCGGCTACGTTGCTGAGGTCGAGGTCGTCGCCCTCCGGCGGCAGACCGCGCTGAGCGGCCAGCTCGAAGGCGAAGTTCGGTGCGGCGGCGAATGTCCGGCCCCGCTTCGCCTCCGCGGCGAGTTCTTTGATCCATCGATGCGGCCGCCGCACAAATGCCGTCGGCGACATCAGTGTCAGTTGCCCGCCGAACAAGGCCGGGAACATGATCATCAGCAAGCCCATGTCGTGAAACAGGGGCAGCCAGCTGACGCTCGCGATGTCGAAGTCGAGGCCGACCGAGATGATCATCTGCACGACGTTGGTGCACACCGCGCGATGGGTGATCTCCACGCCTGCCGGAGATCGGGTCGACCCCGACGTGTACTGCAGGTAAGCGATACCCCCGCCGTCGAGCCGAGCGGGAACGAAAGTCGCGCCGACCGAGTCGGGTATCGCGTCGATCGCGATCACCCGCGGCCGTCGTGACCGCGGCAGCTTGCGGAGGAACGCCTGCACGTCCGCGGCCGCCGGCGACGTCGTCAGCACCACTGACGGCAACGCGTCGGCCAGTACCGCCTCCAGCCGTTCGGCGTGACCGGGCAGTTCGGGGGCGAACAACGGCACGGCGATCGCACCGGATTGGATCGCCGCGAAGAAACCGACGACGTACTCGACACCTTGCGGGGCCAAGATCGCCACCCGGTCACCGGGCTGGGTGACCTGCTGTAGGCGGGCGCCGACGGCACGCAGCCGAACTCCGAGTTCCTCCCAGGTCAGCTCGATCGCCGCGCCGGCGAGATCATGGTCGTAGTCGAGGTAACGGTAGGCGGCGTCGGTGCCGAACAGGGCGATGTTGTGGTCGAGAAACGACGTGATCGTCACGTCCGAAGGCAGCGCGATATTGCCGTCAGCATCGAGGTGATCCTCGAGTTTCAAGCGCGTCCTCTGACCAGTAGTGGTGAGCGTTCCGCGATTCATAAGGAGATTTTAAGACTTTTCTTCCGCCGTGCACCGTCCCCCGGTGTCGGCGTGCCGCGATCTCGCGGAACCTCGCCGGGTCCGAGACCGCGTCACGGCGGTGCAGCGTCGTGTTCACTTGGATATGACACCCTGTGCGGCACTGCACAACGCTGATGGTCGTCGCGAGCGAAGGTGAAAATGGGTTCTGGAAACCGCCATGTCGAGGTGGAGAAGAAGTTCGACGTCCCCGCGGGCACGGTCTTCCCGTCCTTCGACGGGCTCGCCGCGGTGGCCCGGGTGGAGCCGCAACCGGCACAGTCGCTGGATGCTGTGTACTTCGACACACCCGGCCGCGACCTCTCCGCCCACCGGATCACGCTGCGCCGCCGCACGGGCGGGCCCGATGCCGGCTGGCATCTGAAGCTGCCCGCCGGACCCGACGCCCGCACCGAGGTCCACGCGCCGCTGGACACCTCCCCGGAGGCAGACGACTCGGCGGTGCCCACCGACCTGCTCGACATCGTGCTGGCGATCGTGCGGGACCGCCCGCTGGCGCCGGTCGCGCGGATCTCCACGACCCGCAATGTGGTGATGCTCTACGGCGGTGACGGATCGGCGCTGGCCGAGTTCTGCGACGACGAGGTCAGCGCGTGGGCGCTGGGATCGGCCGACGGTGAGGCCGGGGAGGAACAGCGCTGGCACGAGTGGGAGCTGGAACTGATCGACAGCGAGATCGACGGTGGCAGGGGTCTGCTGCAGCGGCTCGGCAACCGGCTGCTCGACGCCGGCGCGGTGCCCGCCGGGCACGGGTCGAAGCTCGCGAAGGTGCTCGACACCGGTGGTTCGCTGCCCGAGCCCCCCGAGGAGTCCGAGGACGTTTTCTCTGATCCGGTGCATCAGGCGGTGGCCGAGCAGGTGGACGAGCTGCTGGTGTGGGACCGTGCCGTGCGGGCCGACACGTATGACTCGGTCCATCAGATGCGGGTGACCACGCGCAAGATTCGCAGCCTGTTGCAGGCCTCCGAGGACTCGTTCGGGCTGACCGATGACGCGTGGATCCTGGACGAGCTGCGCCAGCTGGCCGGCGTGCTGGGTATCGCCCGCGACGCCGAGGTGCTCGCCGAACGCTATGAGACCACCCTGAAGGACCTGCCGGACGAGCTGATCCGCGGTCCGGTGTACGAACGCCTCGTCGACGGGGCGCAGCGCAGCTACCAAGCAGGACTGCGACGTTCGCTGACGGCGATGCGCTCGACGCGTTACTTCCGGTTGCTCGACGCGCTGGAGGAGCTGGTGGCCACCCAGCCGCCGGAGGCCGCACCGGGTGAAGAGCCGAAACCGGTGACCATCGACTCGGCGTACAAGAAGGTGCAGAAGGCGGCCAAGAACGCCGCGGAGGCCACCGAGCACCGCGACGAGGCACTGCACCGGATCCGCAAGGGCGCCAAGCGACTTCGCTACGTCGCCGCGGCCACCGGCGAACCCAAGGTGTCGGATCGGGCCAAGACCATCCAGACCCTGCTGGGCGATCACCAGGACAGTACGGTCAGCCGCGCTCACCTCGTTCAGCAGTCCTTGTTGGCACACGCGGCCGGCGAGGACACGTTCACCTACGGCCTGCTCTATCAGCTGGAGGACGATCTGGCGAACCGCTGCCGCGAACAGCTCGAGGACGCGTTGAGCGCACTGCGGAAGGCGTTCAAGAAGGCGCACTGACAGGCCGGGGCGAACGAGTTGGCCTGTAAGCCGGATTCTGTCCCGCCCCGCCCCGGGTAACCGTGGCAGGGCGGCGGCGACCATCCATCTGGGCACACCGTCGCCGGGTGCCTCGAGCGGCCTACCCGCAGGCTCGGGCGAGCAGCCCTCGAACGCCTGCGCAGCCGCACCAGGTGCGGCCTCTTGGCCTTGCTTCGGGTGGGGTTTACCAAGCCATCCCGGTCACCCGGAATGCTGGTGCGCTCTTACCGCACCGTTTCACCCTTACCACCGCGGCCCAAATATCAGGCGTGAGTGGCGGTCTGTTTTCTGTGGCACTGTCCCGCGAGTCACCTCGGATTGCCGTTAGCAATCACCCTGCTCTGTGAAGTCCGGACTTTCCTCGACTTATAGCCGCGGCCGCCCGGCCAACTCGTTCGCCTGAACAAACTAGCTCATTTCCGCCGTAGCTGGATCACATTGTCGACCAGGTGGCCCTGCTGACCGTCGGGTCCGACCGCGTCACGCTCGGCGGGTCCGAGCCGCACCGTCTCCCATTGCCCCTCGTCGAGCGCAAGGCCGGCCAGTACCTCCTCGGCGGGCGGGAATTCGTGGTGGTGCACCTCGTCGGATGCCCACGGCGGGGCGCCGCCGTGGTCGACGATCAGCAGTGTGCCTCCTGGGTTCACGGTCGCGGCGGCGCGGCGCAGAATCGCGAGCCGGTCCATCTCCAGGGTGGTGTGGAAGAAGTGCGCCGACACGAGATCGAACGGCCCGTCGGGCAGCGTCTTGGTCAGGTCGTGTTGCTGGAAGTCGATGTGCCCCAGCACTCCCCGGGCTTCGGCGTCTTCAGCGGCGCGGGCCAGCGCGGTGGTGGAGACGTCGACGGCCACGACCTGCCAGCCGTGCTCGGCCAGCCACATCGCGTCACCGCCCTCGCCGCAGCCCAAATCCAATGCGCGCGAACCGCTCAGCCCGCCGACGATCTCTGCGAGGTCGGCGTTGGGGCGTCCGCTCCAGATCCGCGGCTTCTCGGCGTAGCGGGTCTCCCAGTATGTGTGGTGATCGGTGTCCATGTCCCGAGCTTGCCGACGCCGGGCAGAACTGGCAAGGTCCTTTGCCATGCAGGCAAACGACGATGTCGATTCCAGGGTGCGCAGGCGACTGCGCGAACTGCGCGGCAGGCTCGGCCTGACCCTCGAGGATGTCGCATCCCGGGCCGGTATCGACGTGTCGACGCTGAGCCGGCTGGAGTCGGGCAAGCGCAGGCTGGCCCTCGACCACCTGCCCAGGCTGGCCGCGGCATTGTCGGTCAGTACCGACGAGTTGCTCAGCGCGCCGGAGACCGTCGACCCCCGGGTGCGCTCCGCATCGCACACGCGCCACCTGGTCACCTACTGGCCGCTGACCCGTCACACCGGGACCGGCCCCCAGGCGTTCAAGATCCGGATCAGTGCGCGGCGGCGCACACCGCCGGCCGAACTGCCCACCCACGAGGGCCAGGAGTGGCTCTACGTGCTGTCCGGTCGCCTCCAGTTGATTCTGGGCGAGCAACATTTCGTCATCGAACCCGGCGAGGCGGTCGAGTTCAGCACGTGGACGCCGCACTGGTTCGGCACCGTCGACGGCCCGGTGGAGGCCATCATCCTGTTCGGCGCGCACGGCGAACGAGTTCACCTGCGGCAGTAGGACTCAGCCCAGATACGAGGTCTGGTTGACCAGCCGCACCGAGGCATTGCCGTCGGGGTAGAACTCGGCGATGCTCAGCGACGCCAGGTCCAGGTGCAGCCGGTGCAGGATGCTGGTGCCGGCATCGAGCGCCAGCCGCAGCAGCGTCTTGATCGGCGTGACGTGCGAGACCAGCAACACCGTCTTGCCCGGATGGTCGGCGAGGATCCTGGCCTGCAACCGCTGAATCCGTTGCTGCACATCGTCGAAACTCTCCCCGTCCGGTGGACGCAGGCTGGTGTCACGCAGCCAGTGCCCGTGCAGGTCCGGGTCACGTTCGCGGGCCTCGCCGAACGTCAGCCCTTCCCAGGCACCGAAATCCGTTTCGATCAGATCGTCGTCGACCGTGACGTCCAGGCCGAGCGCGGAGGCCGCGGCCGTCGCGGTGTCATAGGCACGCCGCAGCGGTGAGGTCATCACCGCGTCGATACCGCCCCGCTCGGCCAGGTACCGCGCCGCGGCGGCGGCCTGGCCGCGACCGGTCTCGGTCAGCTCGGGGTTGCCGCGGCCGGAATAGCGGCGCTCGCGGGAGAATTCGGTCTGCCCGTGCCGCAACAGCAGCATGCGGGTCGGCGCGCCCTGATTTCCCGTCCAGACCGCGGGCGGCACGGCGACTTTTTCAGCGTCCATGGCTTCGTTGGCCAGCCGGTCGGCGTAGGAGTTCCGCTCCCGCGGAATCCACTCATAGGTCACCGAATCGAAGGTCGACGCCAGCGCACGGGCCTGCTGGTGCAGCTCGGCCATCGCGGCGTGCTTCACCTTCCAGCGTCCGGTCATCTGCTCCACGACGAGCTTCGAATCCATCGACACCGCAACCTCATTGGCGCCGAGGCGGCGGGCTTCCTCGAGTCCGGCGATCAGTCCGCGGTACTCGGCGACATTGTTGGTGGTGACGCCGATCGCCGCGCCGTGCTCGGCCAGCACGCTCTGGTGATCGGCCGACCAGACGACACAGCCGTAGCCGGCCGGGCCCGGGTTACCCCGCGACCCGCCGTCAGCCTCGACGAGCACCTTCACCGCTACACCCCGCCGAGCCGTAACAGGATCGCCTGGCACTCCGGGCAGCGGATCACCTCATCCTCCGGCGCTGCCGAGATCCTGGCCAGCTCACCGCGATCGAGCTCGATCCGGCACGCCCCGCACCGCCGGCCCAGCAGTCGCGCGGCACCGGCGCCCGATGCTGTTCGCTGCCGTTCATAGAGCTGGACCAGACCCGGATCCAGCCCGGCCACAATCTCATTCCGACGGGTCGCGCGCTCGCCGCGCACCCGCTCGATCTCTTCGAGCGCCGCATCGCGATTGTGTCCAGCGGTGGCCAGATCCGCCTGTAACGCTTCGGCTTTCGCTCGCTCGGCCGACTGGTCTCCGGCCAGCTGTTCGAGACGCTCCATGACCTCGAGCAGCGAATCCTCCAGGCTGGACTGCCTGCGCTCCAGGGTCTCCAGTTCGTGCTGGAGCTCCTCGAGCTGTTTGGGATTGGTGGTGCCGGAATCGAGCAGTTTGCGGTCCCGGTCCTCGCGCTGGCGCACGCCGTCGATCTCGGATTCGAACCGCGTCACCTGAGCGTCGATATCCTCTAGCGCGATGGCCAGTGCGGCCAGCCGGTCCCCTGCTTCGCGGTGCTCGGCCTGCACGGTCTCGTAGGCCTGTTGCTCGGGCAGGTTGGCCGCCCGATGGGATAGCCGAGCCAGCTCGGCGTCCAGCTCGGCCAGCTCCAGGAGCGAACGTTGCTGTGCCAATTCAGCTTTCACGGCGTGCCTTTCGAAACATCGATATTCCACGGGTCGGTGCGCAGGTCGCAGACACCGACCTTCAGCGCCGCACCGAAATGGCTCCGGAGCAGCGCGGCGGCTTGTCCGCACCACGGATACTCGCTGGCCCAGTGTGCGACGTCGACAAGGGCGACGCCACTGGCCCGCCGGTGCTCGTCGGCGGGATGGTGTCGCAGGTCGGCTGTCACATAGGCGTCCACGCCCGCCGCAGCGGCCGCGCCGAGCAGCGAGTCGCCCGCGCCACCGCACACCGCCACGCGGGTCACCGGGGCATCCGGGTCACCCGCCGCCCGCACCCCCCAGGTGGTCGGTGGAAGCACCGCGCCCACCCGGGCGACGAAGTCGGCGAACCGCAGCGGTTGCGCCAGGGTTCCGATCCGTCCGATCCCCACACCGGACGGCAGCGCGGCCAGCGGCACCACATCGAGCGCCGGCTCCTCGTACGGGTGCGACGCGCGGATCGCGGCCAGCACCTGGGCCCGCAGCCGGGCCGGCGCCACCACCTCGACGCGGTCCTCGCTGACCTGCTCCACCGATCCGACCGTGCCGATGGCCGGTGATGCGCCGTCGAGCGGCAGGAACTGGCCCGTGCCCGCGACGCTCCAGCTGCAGTGTGAGTAGTTCCCGATGTGGCCCGCGCCGGCGGCGAACACGGCCGTCCGGACCGCCTCGGCGTCGGCGCCGGGCACGAAGACCACCCATTTGTCGATGTCCTGGCCGGCCGCCGGGTCCAGCACAGCCTCGACAGTCAGCCCGAGCACCTCGGCCAGCGCATCAGACACGCCGGGGTTGGCCGAGTCGGCGTTGGTGTGGGCGGTGAACAACGCAGCGCCGTCGCGGATCAGGTGATGGATCAGCGCGCCCTTCGGGGTGCTGGCCGCCACCGTGTCCACCCCGCGCAACAGCAGCGGGTGGTGGGCCAGCAGCAGCCCGTTGCGTCCGACCGTGGCCGCGACCTCGGCGGTGGCGTCGACGGTCACCGTCACGGAGTCGACGACGTCGTCCGGGTCCCCGCACACCAGCCCGACCGAGTCCCAACTGTGCGCCAGCCCGGGCGGGTAGGCGGCGTCGAGCACGGCGACGATCTCCGCCAGTTTCACGCCCATCGCGCTGCCTCCAACCACGCCAAGAACAGTAGTGCGCGGCGATCGGCAACAATGGAGCGGTGACCAGCACGGCCTCCGACACTCGCCCCCAGTTGGTGATCTTCGATCTCGACGGCACCCTCACCGACTCGGCCGAGGGCATCGTGGCCAGCTTCCGGCACGCGTTGACCGCGATCGGCGCCGACGTGCCCCCCGGTGACCTGGTCGGCCGGATCGTCGGCCCACCCATGCATGTGACCCTGACCGGCCTGGGTCTTGGCGAGCGCGCCGACGAGGCGATCGCGGCCTACCGCGCCGACTACACCAGCCGCGGCTGGGCGATGAACAGCCTGTTCGACGGCATTCCGCAGCTGCTCGACGACCTGCGGGCAGCCGGCGTGCGGCTGGCGGTGGCCACCTCCAAGGCCGAGCCGACCGCCCGCCGCATTCTCGAACACTTCGAGCTGGCCGAGCACTTCGACGTGATCGCCGGCGCCAGTGTCGACGGGTCGCGGTCCAGTAAGGCCGACGTGGTGGCCCACGCGCTGGGTCAGCTCCATCCGCTGCCCGAGCGGGTGCTGATGGTCGGCGATCGCGCCCACGATGTGGAAGGCGCCGCCGAGCACGGCATCGACACGGTCGTCGTGGGCTGGGGTTACGGCGCGAGCGATTTCCTCGAGCCGCACGCCGCCGAGGCCGCGACCGCCCATGTCCCGACGGTGTCGGCGCTGCGCGAGGTGCTCGGTGTCTAGTCAGACAGAGCTGATCCACGTGACGTTCGTGTGCTCGGGCAACATCTGCCGCTCGCCGATGGCGGAGAAGATGTTCGCCCACCAGATCGACCAGCGCGGGCTGGCCCACCTGGTCCGGGTGAGCAGTGCGGGCACCGGCAACTGGCATGTCGGCGACGGCGCCGACGAGCGCGCCAACGTCGTGCTGCGCCAGCACGGGTATCCGACCGAGCATTCCGCGGCCCAGGTCGACGACGATCATCTCGGCGCCGACCTGGTGATCGCGCTGGGCCGCAACCATGTGCGGATGCTCACCCACCTCGGGGTCGAACCCGAACGAGTGCGGCTGCTGCGTTCGTTCGATCCGCGGTCGGGGAAGCACGCCGACGACGTCGAGGACCCGTACTACGGCAGCCATGCCGACTTCGAGGAGACGTTCACCGTGATCGCGGCGGCCCTGCCCGGGCTGCACGCCTGGGTCGACGAGCGGCTGGCCGGTGAGGGACTGACCGGCTGATGAAACGGCTGACGTTCCTGCTGCGCCCGGGCTGGATCGCCCTGGCGTTGGTGGTGGTGGCGTTCGCCTACCTGTGTTTCACCGTGCTGGCGCCGTGGCAGCTGGGCAAGAACACCAAGACCAACCGGGAGAATTCGCAGATCGAGAACTCGCTGAAGGCTGATCCGGTTGCAGTGACAACGCTTCTGCCGCATCAGGATTCGTCGGCGCCCGATGCGCAGTGGCGCCGGGTGACGGCCACCGGACACTACGAGCCTGCCGCTCAGGTGTTGGCCCGGCTGCGGGTGGTCGGCGGCTCACCCGCCTACAACGTACTGGTTCCGTTCACCGTCGACGGCGGACCGACGGTGCTCGTCGACCGGGGGTATGTGCTCCCGATCCAGGGGAACAAGGTGCCCGAGATCGCGCCGGCGCCGACCGATACGGTGACGATCACCGCGCGACTGCGTGATTCGGAGACCGCGCCTGTCGACAAGCCGCCGTTCCGCGAGAACGGCTTCACCCAGGTCTATGCCATCGACACCAAAGAGGTGACGGCGGCCACCGGGGTGCCGCTGGCGGGCTCCTACCTGCAGCTGGTCGAAAACCAGCCGGGCGGTCTCGGTGTCACCGAACTGCCGCATCTGGACCCTGGGCCGTTCCTGTCGTACGGCATTCAGTGGATCGCCTTCGGGATCGTGGCCCCGATCGGGCTGGGCTACTTCGCGTACTCGGAGATCAAGGCCCGCCGCCGCGAGGCCGCGGCCGCCGCGGAGAAACCGCCCTCGGCCCCGGTCACCGTCGAGGACAAGCTCGCCGACCGCTACGGCCGACGACAGTAAGGCCGACCGCCACCACCGCCGCGGCGGCCTGAACGGCCCGCGACAGCCGCACCGCGCGGCGCAGGTCGTCGATCCCGGGGATGTGGCCATCCCCGAGGGTCGGGCGGATCTCCAGCTGATGGTGATATTGGGTCGGGCCGCCGAGGCGCACCCCGAGCGCCCCGGCGAAGGTCGCCTCCACCACCCCGGCGTTGGGGCTCGGGTGCCGCGCCGCGTCGCGGTGCCAGGCGCGCAGTGCGCCGGCCGGCGAACCGCCCACCAGAGGTGCGCACACCACCACCAGCACACCGCCCACCCGGGCCGCCACATAGTTGGCCGCGTCATCCAAACGTGCTGCCGCCCAACCGAACCGGTTGTAGCGCGGGGAGCGGTGCCCGATCATCGCGTCCAAGGTGTTGACGCCGCGGTACACCATGACGCCCGGGACTCCCCCGACCGCCGCCCACAGCAGCGGTGCGACATGCGCGTCGGAGGTGTTCTCGGCCATCGATTCCAGGGCCGCCCGGGCCAGTCCGTCGACGTCGAGGGCCGACGGATCGCGGCCGCACAGCGATGGCAACAGCGCCCTGGCGCCATCGATATCGCCTGCGGCGAGCAGGTCGGCCAACCGGTCGCCGGTGCGGCCCAGCGTCGTTCCGCCCAGCGCCGCCCAGGTGGCCGAGGCCGTCGCCGCCGCCAGTCCCGGGCCCCGCGCGCCGCGCTGCGTCAGCGCACCGGCAACAGCAAGCCCGCCGAGCAGCACTGCGGTATGCAGCGCGCCCGCGGCCCGGCTGTCGCGGTAGGTCAGCTTTTCGAGTGCGGCTGCACACCAACCGAACCCCGCGACGGGATGACCGCGCACCGGATCGCCGAGAGCCACATCGGCCAGCTGGGCCGCGAGGATACCGACACCCCGCCACCGTCTGCGCGCAAACACCCCGGCACTCTCTCACACGTGGTGTACTGCCCCAATGAGGCCGCAATGATGCGACATCCGACGCGGGTCTCCGACCTGCTCAATCCGGCCGCGGCGCTGGCGCCGGCGGCCAATGTGATCATGCAGCTGGCTCACCCCGGTGTCGGTTACGGCGTCGTGGAGAGCCCGGTGGACAGCGGCAACGTCTACAAGCATCCGATCAAGCGGGCACGCACCACCGGTACGTATCTGGCCGCGGCCACGATCGGCACCGACGCCGATCGTGCCCTGATCCGCTCCGCGGTGGACACCGCCCATGCGCAGGTCCGCTCGACGCAGGCCAGCCCGGTGTCCTACCACGCCTTCGATCCGCAGCTGCAACTGTGGGTGGCCGCCTGCCTGTATCGCTACTACGTCGACCAGCACGAGTTCCTGTACGGCCCGCTCGACGACGCCGCGGCTGATGCGGTGTACGCCGATGCCAGCCGTCTTGGCACCACGCTTCAGGTGCGGGAGAGCATGTGGCCGGCCGACCGTGCGGCCTTCGACGAGTATTGGAGACGATCCCTGGACGACCTGGCCATCGACGCGCCGGTGCGCGAGCATCTCAAAGGCGTTGCGGCCATGGCTTTTATGCCATGGCCGGTGCGGGCGACGCTGGGCCGGTTCAACTTGTTCGCGACCACCGGATTCCTGCCGCCCGAGTTCCGCTCGATGATGCGCCTGCCGTGGGGCGCCGACCAGCAGCGCCGGTTCGAATGGCTGCTCGCCGCGCTGCGGTTGGCCGACAAGCTGATTCCGCATCAGGCGTGGATCTTCGGTTATCAGCTGTATCTGTGGGATATGCGGGCCAGAGCCCGCCGGGGACAGCGGATCGTCTGATGTCGACGAAAATTCTCACGGCCGGAACCGTCATCACAATGGATCCGGCGCGCCCTCGCGCGGAGGCGGTCGCTGTGTCGGACGGCCGGATCGCCGCGGTGGGCTCGCTCGCCGAATGCCGGGAGGACTACCCTGACGCGGAGCTGATCGACATCGGTGTGGCCGCCCTGCTGCCGGGACTTGTTGAACCGCACAGCCATCCGGTGATGAGCGGGGTGGCCACCCAACCACCGGCCCGCTCAATCGCGCCGTGGGATGCGCCGGTCTGGTCGGACGTCGAAGCCATCTTCGCCGACGCGATCGCCCACACCGACCCGAAAACACCGCTGCTGTTCGCCGGATTCGACGCGCTGCTGCACAAGCGCCCGTCGCCGAAGGCTCCCGAACTCGACCGCATCTTCGGCGACCGGGTCGCGGTGGTGACCGACAACTCCGGGCACGGCGTGTATTTCAACACCGCGGTGATGAAGCGCTACGGCTGGGACGTCACTCCCCCGGCCGAGCCGGTCGGCGGTCACTTCAGCCGCAACCCCGACGGCAGCCTCGACGGTCAGGGATTCGAGACGCCGGTTCTGATCGCCGTCGCCGGACCGATCCTGGCCGAGCTCGGTAACCCATTGGTCAGCGCCGCCGAGTACTACGCGTGGATGGCCCGCGGCGGATACACCTCGACCTCGGACATGACCTACGACCCGAACCTCAAGGGCGCCTACGAGGCGCTGGCAGCCGCGCCGTCCTGCCCGCTGCGGGTCAGCATGTGGGAGATGTCTACCAGTGCCACCTACAACAGCGCGGAAACCTTCAGCGCCGCAGAGGCTTTCCTGGTCAAGCAGGGCGTCAAACTCTGGACCGATGGTTCGCCGTGGATCGGCAACATCGCCATCTCGTTCCCCTATCTGAGCACCGAGGCGACGCAGACCGCGGGCATCGACCCCAGTGTGGCCGGCGGGGTGCAGTCGATGAACTACAGCCGCGAGCAGCTCGACGCGATCCTCGACGTCGCGGCGCCCACCGGCTGGCAGATGGCCTTCCACGCCAACGGTGACCTGGCCATCGAGCTGGCCCTGGACGCCTACGAGGATGCGCTGGTGCGGCACAACCTGATCGGCACCGACCACCGCTGGCGGCTGGAGCATCTCGGGGCAGGCACCCGCCCGCTGTTCGACCGCGCCGCACGGCTGGGCGTGCACGTCTCGATGGCGCCGTTCCAGTACTACTACTGGGGCGAGCTGCTGGACGGCCAGATCTTCGACCACGAACACGGCAGCCAGTGGGGCGCATTCGCCGACGCGGTGGCCTCCGGCGCGGTGGTCTCGCTGCACAACGATGGGTCGGTGTCACCGCCCACACCGATACTCAACATCCAGACCGCGGTGACGCGGCGGACCCGGGCCGGCAACGTCCACGGCGCCGAGCAGTGCATCACCCTCGACCAGGCACTGCGGGCACACACCCTCAACGCCGCCCGAACCCTGCACCGGGACAAGCTGATCGGATCACTCGAGGTCGGTAAGCTCGCCGATTTCACCGAACTCACCGCCGACCCCTACACGGTCGATCCCACCCAACTGGCGGACAAGGCCCACGTGAGTGGCACCTGGCTCAGCGGCGAGCGCATCGATCTGGCCGCGTTCGTCGGCGCGGTCGGCGGCACCGATCCCAACCAGCATCAGCAACTGGCCGAGCAACCCCGGCACACGTGCTGTTGACGCCAAACGCTAATCGTCCGTTGCGCCCCAGGAGTTGTCCGGCCACGACGGGCTGGCGGGGTAGGAATGGCCGACGGGATACAAGACCTGCGGCGCGTTGCGTCCGCCGGACCCTGAATCGGCCGGATACGACGAGGTCTTGTACGACTGGACCGCGGGCACCCAGTCAGTTCCGTAGCTGTTGTTCACATCCTGCGACCCGAAGGTCCCGTCCGGGTTCACCACCGTGTGCCCGTCGGCGACCGCCGTTCCGGTTCCCACGACCAGACCGAAGCCGAGCGCCACGACTGCCAGTGCGATTTGTCCCGCGCGTTTGGCCATTCCAACCCTCCTGATATGCGTCCCCCGACGGATTGGTGTCGGACATAATCGGAGAGTTAGGAGCACCGGATTCTCGCGCTGTCAGTAGTCGACTACTCAACTTTGAACCGGCTGCCGTGCTGATTCGTCAGCACTGGAGAAGAACTGAAGACAAGGATGTCCCATGGCCTTTCCCACTCTTGCCCACGTCGCGGTCACGGTGCGTGACCTGTCGGTCAGCGTGCCCTGGTATCAGGCGCTCATCGGCTCGGACCCGGTCCTCGACGAGGACACCGACGCCGGGTTCCACCACTCGGTGTTCCTGCTCGACAACGGCACTCTGCTGGGGCTGCACCAGCACACCACTCCGCCGTCGGATCAGCCGTTCAGTGAGCACAACATCGGCCTGGACCACATCGGGTTCGGCTGCGCGGATCGCGCGGAGCTCGAACGGTGGCAGGCCAGGCTCGACGAGCTGGGCGTCGCGCACGGTGGCATCGTGGAGGCGCACTACGGGTCGGGGCTGAGCTTCCGCGACCCCGACGGCATCACGCTGGAGTTCTTCGCGCCGGCTTAGGCCAGCGTGGTCTTCATCAACTGGACGTTGTAGCTGCCCCAGATCGACAGGTTCCAGTAGATGTCCTGGCCGGTGGTCAACGGGTCCATCATCGGGGCGTAGAGGCCCGGATACTGCACCGACGTCACCAATGTGGTGGGCGCCGACCAGGTGCCCTGCGGGGTGTCGGCGGTGCGGATGATCACGCTGCCGACGCTGCTCGAGTACATCGCCACGTACTTGTTCAGATAGGTGTTGTACTGCACCGACATCTCACTGACATGCCCGCTGGGACCACCGACGCCGAACACTCCGGCCACCCAGCTACCGAAGAACAGGCCCAGTTGGCCGAGGATCCCGCCGGCGTACTGGTTGCTGCGGGTCGCGGGCAGGATCGGGACCGCGGCACCGGGCTTACCGGCCACCCACGTCTCACCGTCCCAGTATTCGTACTTCGCCAGATCCAGGATGTCGGCCTCTTTGACGCGGGAGACGTAGCCCGAACCCAGCCGGCCCGACGGGGTCCCGTAGGAGAAGACGTAGCCGGCGTCGGTGGAGTCTTCGGGCGGCTTGACGAAGGCACCCTGCTGAAAGTTCTGGTTTCCGTAAACGAATGGCGTGCTCGACCGCAGCCAGCTGGCGGCGCGGATGGTCTCCTGCGCCACCGTCCAGTTCTGGCCGTTGTCGTCGGAGTAGGCGATCGCGGAGTAGTTGGTGGTCCAGGCGCCGCCGAAGTCCCAGGACCGCACCGACATGAAGTTGACGTACTGCCGCGCGCCGTACTGATTGTCGTAGGGCACCGAGATGGCAGCGGTGGGGATGATCGTCACTTCGGAGCCGAAGGGCCCGAGATACCGTGCACTGCCTGCGATCACCTGCTTGGACATCCCTGCCGAACTCAGCGGCGACCCGGCGAACGGATTGGTCGTCGAACCGGGGGCGAACACGCCGGTGATCGGATCGGCAGTGCGCAGCAGCACGTTGGAGCGCCACGCACCGGTCATGCTCGGGCCGCTGAAGGTGTCCCCGAAGATCATCAGCACCTGATGGTTGGCGCCAGTCATACCGTTGTCCCACATGATGCCGACGTCGGTGCCGTAGATGCCGAATCGACTCGGCGTCAAGGTGTTCGGTCCGGTGACCCACCCTTCTCTGGTGGTGACGGGCGAGGTGGCGACGGCAGCGGTCGTCACCGCGGGTGTCGTGGCACTCGTTACGGGAACACGAGTCTTGTTGTCAGATAATGGCTTAACGGTCTTCGCCTTCGGCTTCGATCGCGGCGAATGCCCGACGGCCGAGTGGGCACTCGACGAGGTATTCCTGGCCGACGAACCGGAATCGGCCGCATCGGCCGAGGCCACACCACAGCCAGAGGTCAGCGCGGCGCCGATGCCCAGAGCCACCGCGAAGCCAGAGATTCCGCCGACATAAGCCGCTGTACCCATGGCCACCCCCGTTGCTCGCCCGCCTGTCAGTTTATGCCGTCCCCCGATCGGTGGACCGGTAATTCCTCCCCTACAACCTCCACTTGGCGGACAGACGGCCGTTTTGGCCGAGCGCACTATTCCTTTCGTGCCTCGCCCAGCCAGGGCAGGCCCATAATCTCGGAGGACACAATGACTGCACAGATCACCAAGCGTGCCGCAGGACTTGTCGCCAGTGTTGCCGCCGCCGGCGCGCTGGCCTTGGGCCTGAGCTTCGCCCCCACCGCAAGCGCTGCCGACGGCTGCGGAATCGGCTACCACCTCGAGGGCCCCAACTGCGTTCTGAACGCACCCGGCCCCAACGCCCACTTCATCAGCCCCAACTGCTGGATCAACGTCAACGGCGACGAGCGCTGCTACGTCCCGTAAGAACCCACAACGCCCACACCTTCCCGCCCGGGCCACACGGCCCGGGCGGGCTCATGCATGGGGGCCTCCCGGAAGGGATATTTCGAGCGCTCGTTCGGGCGTATTGCGGGGCAAGGTGATACCGCTGCGGCACCGGGGTGCCTACGTTGTGGCCTCATGAGCACCCACTACGACAAGTTCCTGATCGGCGGCCGGTGGACCACACCGAGCTCGAGCGAAGAGGTCGTTGTGGTCTCCCCCAACGACGAGCAACGGCTGGGCAGCGTTGCCGCGGGTGTTCACGCCGATATCGATGCGGCGGTCGCCGCCGCCCGGGCCGCCTTCGACGCCCCCGACGGCTGGCCGAACTGGCCGGCGGACAAGCGCGCCGCGGCAATGGAAACCCTTGCCGATGCGCTCGATCGGCGCAGTGAGCAGATCGCGCAGGCCGTCAGCACCCAAAACGGCATGCCGGTCGCGATCGCGGGTCAACTCGAGGCGGTCTTCCCCCAGGTGCTGCTGCGCTATTACGCGCAACTGGCGTGCGCCGAAGAGTTCACCACCGTACGGCCCGGCCTCCTCGGCGGGCAGACCACCATCACCCGGACCCCGGTCGGTGTGGTGGGCGCGATCGTGCCGTGGAATTTCCCGCAGGTGCTCAGCGCGTTCAAGTACGCCCCAGGGCTGGCCGCTGGCTGCACGTTCGTCATCAAACCCGCGCCCGAGACGGTATTCGACGCTGTCCTGTTCGCCGAGGCGGTCGCCGAGTCCGACATCCCGCCCGGGGTGATCAACATCGTGCCGGGCGGGCGCGAGACGGGCGCCTATCTGGTGGCGCACCCCGGAATCGACAAGGTCGCGTTCACCGGTTCCACCCAGGTCGGTCGTGAGATCGCAGGCGTGTGCGGCGGGTTGCTGCGGCCGGTGACACTGGAACTCGGCGGTAAGTCCGCGGCGATCATCCTCGACGACGCCGACCTGGATCTGGGCGTGATCGGCGAGAAGCTGTTCGCCGCAACGCTGCTCAACAACGGCCAGACCTGCTTCGTCGGGACGAGGATCCTTGCGCCGCGATCCCGCTACTCCGAGGTCGTCGACATGGTGTCCGCATTGGCGGCCTCGCTGACGATCGGCAATTCACTGGATCCGACCACTCAGATCGGACCGCTGGTCAGTGCCCGCCAGCGCGATCGTGTCGAATCCGCCATCGCCGCCGCCAACGCCAGCGGCGCCCGGCTCACCACCGGTGGCGGCCGACCGGCCGAGCTGGAGGCCGGATGGTTCGTCGTACCAACGGTTTTCGCCGACGTCTCCAACGACAGCCCGATCGCCAGGGAGGAGATCTTCGGTCCGGTGCTGACCGTCATCGGCTACGACGATGACGACGACGCGGTCCGCATCGCCAACGCCAACGACTACGGCCTTGGCGGCTCGGTGTGGACCACCGATCCGCAGCGTGGGCTGGCGGTCGCCAAGCGTGTGCGGTCGGGCACCGTGGGGATCAACCACTACCTGCCCGATCCGACCGCCCCGTTTGGCGGTGTGAAGGCCAGCGGGCTGGGACGCGAACTCGGGCCCGAGGGGCTGGCCGCCTATCTGGAGCTGAAGTCGATCTACCAGCCGGCAGGCTGATCAGGCCTTCAGCGAGATGCCGTCGAGGAGTTGGTCCAGCCCCGACCGAAACTCCCCGACGTGGCTTTCGTCGCCGTCGTCGAAGGCTCCGGCATCCAGCGCAGACGCCAGTGCGGGAAACCGAGTCGGGTCGATCACGCTGCGCAACAGGCCCGGGTAGTCCGGGCCTTCGACGGGTGCCTCGATCGCCAGCGCCGCGGCGCCGCGGACGAAATGCAGCACCGCCAGGACCGCGGCCAACTTGTCGCGCTCGCCCATGCCCGTTCCGCTCAGCGTGGCCAGGCCGGCGTCCAGCCACGCCAACTGGCCGGGGTCGGCGGGCGGCCCGCCGGCCGACGCCGCCAGGATCCAGGAATGCCGGTGGTAGACATCCCATAGCCCGCAGGCCCAATCGTTAAGGGCGGCACGCCAATCCGTGCCCGCTACCGGGGTTGGCGGTGGCCCGGATGCGGTCGAGAGCATGAAGACAACCAGCTCGTCTTTGTTGGCGATATGCCGATAGAGCGACATCGTGCCGCTGCCGAGTCGCTCGGCAAGCCTGGCCATCGACAACGCACCGAGACCGTCGGCATCGGCCACGTCGATCGCGGCGGCGACGATGCGCTCGCGACTCAGGGGGACTTTTCGGTCGGCCATCGCGGTCAGCCTAATCGACGCACATCTCGATTGCGTATAGCGTACGCTTTTGCGTATGGCATACGCAAAAGCTCTGTCGGTGGTTGTCGTGGCATTCCTTGCCTTCTCCCTGCCGCCCTATCTCACCGGCCACACCCGGGTGCCTGCGACGTTCGCGCTGCACTACCCGCTGCTGGTCGGGCACGTGATGTTCGCCGCGGTCGCGATGGTGATGGCCGTCGTGCAGCTCTCGCCCGGGCTCCGCGCCCGGCGGCCAGCGCTGCACCGCCGGTGCGGTCGCGTCTACGTGGCCGCCGCCGTCCCGGCAGCCCTCTGCGGTCTGGTCATCGGTGCGGCCACCCCATTCGGGCCGTTTCTCGCGGTGAGCAACGTGGTGCTGGCCAGCCTGTGGCTGTGGTTCACCACGACCGGATACCTGGCCGCACGGCAGCACAGATTCCGCAAGCATCGCCGTCAGATGATCCTCAGTGCCACGCTCGCGCTGTCCATCATCGGCAACCGAATCTGGACACCGATCATCTTCATCTCACTGCAGCCCTCGCAGAACACCGCCGCAGGTCTCGGCGCCTGGCTCGGCTGGACGATACCGTTCTTCACGGTGCGACGGTGGCTGGATCGCCAGCCGGCTATCGTGTCCTGACCGGCAGCCGCGCCCAGCCCCGCACGCTGGATGTCCTTCCCCTGCCGGCATTCTCGTAGTCGACGTCCCAGTCGGTCCACCTCTTGAGGACCTCCTCGATCGCCACCCGCGCCTCGAGCCGCGCGAGCGCCGACCCGAGGCAGAAGTGCAAGCCCTGCCCGAAGCTCAGATGCCCGCCGGTGCGGTGGATGTCGAAACGGTCCGGGTCGGTGAATCGGGAGTCGTCCCGGTTCGCCGACGCGTTGAGCAACAGCATGTGGGACCCCTCGGTCACGGTCTGCCCGTACACCTCGACATCACGCGCCACGTAGCGCGCCTGCACCGGCGACGGCGGCTCATAGCGCAGCGCCTCCTCCACCGCCGACGTAATCAGCGAGGGATCGGCTGCGAGTTCGTGGCGCTGGTCGGGGTGTTCGCCGAGCAGCTGGCCCATGGCTCCGATGAGCCGGGCCGTCGTTTCGTTGCCCGCGCCGGCGATCATCGCGGTGTAGGCGAGCACTTCAGTGCGATCCAGCAGCCGGCGTGTTCCGTCGGGTTCCTCCACCTCGGCGTTGAGGAGCTCGGTCATCAGGTCATCCGAGGGATGGGCCGAGCGCCACTCGATGTACTCGGCGAACTGAGCGATCGAGTCCTGGAAGATCGTCGGGCTGAGGTCCGCCACATCGGAGCCAACGGTGATGCTCTGGTCGTTGCGGTCACGAATGGTCTGCTGGGCTTCCTCGGGTATGCCGAGCAGATAGCCGATCGTCCGCATCGGCATGAACGCGCCGAGATCGGCGACGAAGTCGAAACCGTCACTATCCCTTAGTGGTTCGAGGGCCCGTGCACAAAAGCTCCGCACCAGATCTTCGACGGCCAGCATCCGGCGTGGGGTGAAGACCCGTGACAACAGACGCCGGTGCAGATCATGCAGCGGCGGGTCCTCGAACAGCAGGATTCCCGGCGGTACCTCGATGCCGCTGGACAAGATGTCCAGGGTGGTACCTCTTCCCGACCGGTAGGTCTCCCAGTCCATCAGGCCACGCGATACGTCGTCGTAGCGACTCAGCGCATAGAAGCCGTACTTCTCGTTGAAGTACAGCGGCGCTTCCTCACGCATCCGCCGCCACACCGGGTACGGGTTGTCGTCGATCGCGTAATCGTAAGGGTCGTAGTACAACTCGATGGTCACGTCGCCGCTCATGATGCAGGCCTATCTGGGTTGGTTCGGCACGCCCGGGAAGAGTTGCTCGGTCGGGCCGACGGTCACATAGCCACCCAGCTTCGTCGCGAGGTGTGGCGCGAAGACCGCGCCGTACAAGAGGTGTCCCACGATCACCACAGCGACGACCGACAGCACTCCGGCGCCGACCTTGCTCGACGAGCGCTTGTCGGCCCACACTTCGATCACATTGCGCCCCTGCTCATCCGTGCGTCCGAGCAGGTAGGCGAACACCATCATCTGGATGCCCATCGCGATGGAGTCGTAGATCGGGTACTGATGTTTGGTGCCTTCGAAGATCGCCAGACCGGGAATCACGTAGCCGTAATAGAAGACGCCGAGCTGGGCGCCGACGACCGCGTTGAAGAACAGCGCCCAGCAGAATCCCACCCCGAAGCCGGTGATGAGCAGCGTCTGCGGTCGTCGCCACCCGAACCTCTTGACCAGCGACCGGCCGATGGCCGCGCCGATCAGCGCCGGAAACACGAAGTACGAGATGTAGCCGATCGGCACCGAGGACGGCAAGCCGCCACCCCAGGTCACGTTCATCGGCCACCACGACGGCATCCGCGGCAATGCTGGCGGGAACTGTGCGTACATCGCCCAGTCGTAGGGCGCTTCGATCCACGAGAACGAGATCGCCGAGATCGAGACCAGCAAGAGCGGGTGAATCCGGCCGCGACGGATGCTCAAGTACACACCGACGGCCAGCAGGATCACGCCACCGATGTAGGCGAACGACAGGCCGGCGATCATCACCGGCGTCAGACCGGTGTTCATCGGTCCCGTGCCTCCGGATCGAAGTAGATGACCACTCCGAAGATCAAGACGATCAGACCCAACAGCGTGCCGAGCATGATTACTGCGCCCACGGTGGCCCCTTCCGCAATCAGTAATAATGGACACTATTACATCGGGAGCGGTCAAGGCCCGACTATCCTGAATTCCGGTGCCCCAACAAAAAGCCGTCAAGAAACAGAGCGCCGCCGAGGCCCAGGCCGGCCGACGCGCGCGCGGTGAAGCACGCCGACTGCTGCTCGACGCCGCACGTGATCTGTTCGCGCGCAAGGATTATCGCGCGACCACCACCCGGGAGATCGCCGAGGCCGCCGGTGTCAGCGAATATCTGCTGTTCCGCCATTTCGGCTCCAAGGCCGGCCTGTTCCGGGAAGCCCTCGTCGTGCCGTTCACGAATTTCCTCGACGAATTCCGGGAGACCTGGCAGGCGATAGTCCCCGAGGACACCGACGAAGTGGAGCTGTCGCGCCAGTTCATCGGTCCGCTGTACGACGTTCTCGTCGAGCATCAGGGACTGGTCCTGACCTTCGTCGCGGCCGACGGACTCAGCGAGGACGATATCGAGGCGTCCGGCATCGGCGACATCCGGCGCGCACTGTCCGTGCTCGGCCAGATCAGCGCCGAAGGGATGAGCCTGCGCGGGTTGCGGTCGAATCAGCCTGATCTGCCTGCACATTCGACCGTGGCCATGATCGTCGGCATGGTCGCACTGCGCACGACCTTCTTCGGGAACACGCCACCGTCGCGGGAGGCGATCATCGACGAGCTGGTGCAGGCGACCCTGCACGGCTTCCTGCACCGGCCCGGCTGAATATCCCTATCCCCCGGGGCCGTTGGGCCACTTGAGTAGTGAGCCGCCGTCCACCCGGATCTGCTGTCCGGTGATGTAGCGGCTGTCATCGCTGGCGAGGAACACGCCGAGATTGGCCATGTCCTCGGGCTCGATATACGGGATCGGCATCGCCTGAAACAGCGTGAACAACGGTTCGGCGTCCTCACGGGTGGCCTGCTTGCCCGCTTGCGTCAGGTCGGGCCGGAACATGCTGTACATCCCGTCGTTCTGCAACAGATGGGTGTTGCAGTTGGTCGGGTGGATCGCGTTGACCCGGATCATCCTGTCGGCCAGCGCCAGTGACATCTCTTCGACGTACTCGATGATGACGCGCTTGCTCCAGCCGTACCCGCGCCCGCCGGGACCCATGTTCGGATTGTCGGTGGTCCCGCGGATCATCCCCGCCGTCGAACCGGTGATGATCACCGACGCCCCGTTCGGCAGGTGCGGCACGGTCACGGCGACGGTGTTCATCACACCGAGCAGGTCCACATCGCTGGCGTCGACGAAGGACATCGCGTCATGCGCACGCCCCATGGCCATCGGCAGAATTCCGGCGTTGGCGACGACGATGTCGATCTTGCCGAACTGCGCCACGCCCGCCTCGACGGCATCGCGCAGTTCATGGCGTTCGCGGGCGTCGCCCACCTTGGCCAGGACCTGGCGGCCGATCTCCTTGATCGAGCGCTCGGTCTCGGCCAGGTCATCGGGGGTGGCCAACGGGTAAGGGTTGGACGGGATGTCGCGGCAGATGTCGACGGCGATGATGTCGGCACCTTCCCTGGCCATCGCGATCGCATGCGCCCGGCCCTGCCCGCGCGCCGCGCCGGTGATGAAAGCGACCTTGCCTTCCAGCTTTCCGGTCATGTGATCTCCTTGAACGTGATGTGCAGTTCGCTGAGCCCCCGCATGATGAACGTCGGCTCGTATTGGTAGTGCCGGTTCTCGGCAGGACCATGGTCGGATTCCGAAATTCTGATATCCGTCATGCGATCCAGGATCCGGTTCAGCGAAATTCGTCCCTCGGCCCTGGCCAGCGGTGCGCCAGGGCAGGAGTGCACACCGCGGATGAACGCGATGTGCTCGCGCACGTTCGACCGGTCGGCGCGGAAGTCGTAAGGCTGCTCGAATTTGTCGGGATCCCGATTGCAGGCGCCCGGCAGCAGCATCACGGTCGTCCCGGCCGGGACCGTCACGTCGCCGATCGTCGTTGTCGTGCGCGCCATCCGGAAGTGCGCCTTGACCGGGCTCTCCATCCGCAGGGTTTCTTCGAGGAACGCCGGGATCTTGCTGCGGTCGTCGCGCAGCGCTTGTTCGGAGCCCGGGTTGTCGGCGATGAACCGCACCGCCGAACTCACCAGCTTGGTCGTGGTCTCACTTCCGGCCGCGAAGAGGAATGTCGACAGATTGACCACATCGGCCAGATCGGGTGTCGACCCGTCCTCATACTTCGCCAGCGCCAGCCCGGTGAGCACATCCTCGCGCGGCGCACGCCGACGCTCGTCGAGGTAGCGGTAGAACCTGTCGTTCAGCCACTCCAGCGGGTTGTGCGACGTGGGCGCCTCGGAACCGATCTCGCCGACCGTCTCGTTGGCGAACACCGCCTTGAAGTCCTCATGGTCCTCGGCGGGCACACCCAGCAGGTCGGCAATGACCAACAGCGAGAAGGGCTTTGCATAGTCGGCCAGGAATTCGCACTGTCCCTTGGCGAGGAACGTGTCCAGCTGCTGACCGGCCAGCCGCCACATGAAGTCCTCATTCTCTTTGAGGCGCTTCGGCGTGAGCAGGGTGTTCATCAGACTGCGAGTGCGGGTGTGCAGCGGCGGGTCCTGCGACGTGATGTGTTCGGCCATCGGAACATTGGCGCTGTGTTGCTCGATGAGGTCCGAGACGTCATCGGTCTCACCCGGGGTGATCGGCATGCCCGAGAACGGCCCCGCGACCGAGACGCACGACGAGAACGCAGGGTTCTTGTACACGCTCAGCGCCGCCTCGTAGCCGGTGACGGCCAGCACGTTGAAGGCGGTGGCCGGCGTCACGGGGCATTTCGACCGCAGGTGGTCAAAGTACGGATACGGGTCGGGTACCAGCGTCTCGTCGGTGAAGAAGTCAACGACGTCGAAATCGGTCAAGACAGAAACTCCTCAAATCGCTGGGTAGGCAACCGATTTGATCTCGGTGTACTGGTCGAATCCGGCGGTGCCGTTCTGCCGGCCCACGCCGCTGGCCTTGTATCCGCCGAACGGCGTATCCGCGCCGTATCCGGCGGTGCCGTTCAAGCCGATGAACCCCGCCCGAAGGCGGCGGGCCACCGACAGCGCCCGATCCAGCGTGCCCGCCATGACGTTTCCGGCCAGACCGTAGGGGCTGTCGTTGGCGATGCGTACGGCGTCGTCCTCGTCGTCGAACGGGATCACCGAGAGTACTGGCCCGAAGATCTCTTCCTGCGCGATCGTCATGGAGTTGTCGACGTTGACGAAAAGCGTTGGCTTGACGAAATATCCCTTATCGAGCCCCTCGGGTGCCTCGGCGCCACCGACGAGCAGGGTGGCCCCCTCCTCGACACCCTTCTGGATGTAGCCGCGGATGCGGCTGCGTTGCGGGTCGGAGATCACCGGGCCGCACAGGGTGCCCGGGTCTTGCGGATCACCGGCCGCGACACCCTCGTAGATGCCGCGAAGAATCTCGACGCCCTCCTCGTAGCGCGACCGGGGCAGAAGCAACCGGGTGGGGTTGGCGCAGCCCTGGCCGGCGTGCATACAGGGGGCGATGCCCATCATGCATCCGAGCGCGAAGTCGGCGTCCTCCAGAACGATAGTCGCGGATTTGCCGCCGAGTTCGAGGAACAGCCGCTTCATGGTCGCGGCGCCCTTTTCCATGATCCGCTGGCCGACCACGGTCGAGCCGGTGAACGAGATCATGTCGACCTTGGGCGAGAGCGTGAGTTCCTCCCCGACAAAATGGTCCGACGCGGTGACGACGTTGACCACGCCCGGCGGGATATCGGTGTTCTCGGCGATCAGCCGGCCCAGCCGGGTCGCGTTGAACGGCGTGTTGGGCGCCGGCTTGAGGATGATCGTGTTGCCGGTGCCGAGCGCCTGACCGATCTTCTGGATGGTGACTTCGAAGGGGAAGTTCCACGGGACGATCGCGCCGACGACGCCGACCGGTTCACGCCAGACCTTGCGGGTGGTGTTGACGCCGGTGACCGACACGACGGTGTCACCCAGCGAGGTCTCCCAAGCGTATTCGTCGATCAGCTGGGCCGGGTAGCGCAGCGCGTCCGCGAGCGGCGCATCGAGCTGCGGTCCGTGGGTGATGGCACGCGGGCAGCCGACCTCGCGGATGAGTTCCTCACGCAGCTCTTCCCGTTCGCCTTCCAGCGCGTCCTGCAACTGCAGCAGGCACTTCTGCCGGAAGGCGTGGTTGGTGGCCCAATCGGTGTCATCGAAGGCCCGCCGCGCCGCGTCGATAGCGCGGTGCATATCCGCCTTCGACGCGTCGGCCACCTCCCCGAGGACCTCTTCGGTCGCCGGGTTGATGTTGGTGAAGGTGCCGGCCTCACCGTCGACGAGCTTGCCGTCGATCATCATCTTCGGCTCAAAGCGCGTGTCAGCCATTATCTCTGCCCATCGAATAACAAACCTAATTTTTGTTCGGACCCTACCCAGTCCCTCACTCGTCGTCAACGATAGAGCGGCATGCGCCTGACCAGCGTTCTGCTACCGTTTACCAAACATCTGGTCAGCTGGGCGGAGGTGCAATGGTACGGCGCACTGCGCGACCGCAAGAAGGCCGGCATCGAATCGATGACGTCGGGCGCGGGCGCAATGGTGGCCACCGCAATGCGTGTCGTGAACGCGGTGCCCTATGTGGTGGCGGCCGAACCGGGCCTGGTGAGTTCGGTGGAGCTGCCGCTGACCATTCCCAAGCAGGCGTTCAATCCCGCGTAGTCAGCTTTGCGATCACGTCGGCGACCGACCGGACCTCTACCAGCTCACCGACACCCTGCCCGGCATTGATCGGCGCCACAGAGAAATCCTCGGCTTCGATCGCCTTCGCCAGCTCGGCGGCGGCACCGCCATCGACGCTCAGCGCGGCCTCGTCACCATCCCATTGATCACTAAAGCTATTGCGTAACACCCGTTCTGGCAGCTGCGCTGGCCACGGATATCCCAGCGCGATATCGAAAACCCGAGTGGTGACCGTATCGGTCTCCCCTGCTGCCAGCATCGCTGCACGCGCCTTATCGCACAGCAGCGATTCGGGGCATACGCAGAACGCAGTGCCGACCCACGCCGCCGAGGCACCGGCGGCGAGAACGGCGGCCACCCCTCGCCCAGAACCAATTCCTCCGCCCGCCAACACCGGTACCGGCACGCGGTCGAGCAGCGCGGTCAGCAGCGGCAAGGTTCCGACCAGCGGTTGGCCGTGACCGCCGCCTTCCGCACCGCGGGCGATCAGCACGTCGACACCGGCCTCGACCGCGCGCTCGGCGCTGGCCACATCACTGACCTGAGTTGCGGTAATCACGCCCGCATCGTGCGCATGCGAGACCCACTCCCAGGTCTCACCGAAGCTGACGCACAACAGCGCCGGGGCTGCGGCAAGTGCCGTCGTGAGCAGGTCCGGCCGGCTGGCCGCCACCCAGTCCACCAGGCCAATTCCGAAGGGGCGATCCAGCTTTGACACGTGCTGAAGCTCCACAACCAGGCGCTCGGCGGTGGCCGAGCTTCCCATCCCGACCATGCCGAGGCCACCGGCGCGGGACACCGCCGCGGCCAATGCGCCTCCGGCGACGCCGCCCATCGGGGCGTTGACGATCGGCACGTCGATTCCGATGGAGCGCGACCAGTCCGTCGTCACCGCACCCACGACACACTCCGTTTCAGATTGCCGACGTGGTCCTGCCGTGGCGTTGATCCTGGTGGGCGTAGTGGAGGAATCGGCCGATGGCGGCGACCACCGGCGCCGTGCGCGTGCCGTCGATGAGGTCGAAACCGTGTCCAACGCCGGGCAATTCGATATAGCACACGGGTGACTCGGATACCGACCGCAGCCGTTCGACGAATCCACGGGCCTCATCAACGGGGATCAAACCGTCGTTGCTCCCGTGGATCGCCAAGAATGGTGGCGCCGATGAGTGCACACGTTGCATCGGCGATGCCGCACGAAAGACCTCAGGCCGACGCTCCTGCGTGCGCTGCACCACCACACGCTCGAGGAACTCCAAGAACCGGTCGCGCTCGGGCGTGCTGCGGTCGTGCCAGTCGTACAGGCCGTACACGCTGACCACCGCGTCGACGGAGGTATCGGCGTCCGCGGGAAGTTCCGTCTGCCATTGCGGGTCGCTGTCCGTCAGCCCGGCCAGGGTCGCCAAATGACCCCCTGCTGAACACCCGGCGACGGCAACGAAATTCGGATCACCACCGAAGTCCTGGACATTGGCCCGTGCCCACGCGATCGCAGCTTTGACATCGGTGATCTGGCGCGGCCAGCGGTGCCGCGGGCTCGACCCGTACTGAATGGACAGGCACACCCACCCTCGACGCGCCAGGTGCGCCATCAACGCGTGGCCCTGCAACTCCCGGCGGCCGAACACCCATGCACCGCCGGGCACGAAGACGAGCACTGGAGCCGGACTCTGGATCGACTCCGGACTCCTCCAGACGTCGAGCAGCTGACCTGAGCTGTCGCCATAACGCACCGACGAGCGGTACACGTATCGCCGCTGGCCGGGCGCCTTCAGAAACGGCGCGTGATCCCGGTGTGCCGGCCAAGGCTGGGCGAGCTCCTCAGCGGTGACGACACCGCCCAACGCCTCGGTCAACAGGCTGGGTGTCAAGGCGCGCTGGGCATTTCGCTCCTCGGCGCTGCCGGGGCGCAACCGTGCCCGCGTCATCCCGGCGCCGATGCTCGATAGGTAGCGCCGACCACCCACGCCGAGAGCGGTAAACCCAGCAACTACCTCGAGATGACGTCCGATGATCGGCACCGACGCTGCCGCGGCGCTCAGTGCGATCACGTAGTCACCTGGCTTGGCTCTCGCCGCCCACCGGACGTAGGAACGCACTCCGTGCATCGCTGTAGCGTACGGTGCATCCCCGTCGATCCGGCCGTTGTTTCCAACACTCAGACGTAGCGGTTACGACCGGCGAGCACGCCCAGAGTGATCTGGACCGCGTAGACGGCCAGCACCATGATGAACGGCACCGTCCACCCGCCGGTCACATCATGCAGCGTCCCGAACAGGAACGGACCGAGGCCGGCCAGCAGATAGCCGTAGCCCTGCGCCATCGCCGACAACTGCACGGTGTCTTCGGGAGTGCGCGACCGCAACGCGATGACGGTCAGCGCCAACGAAAACACGCTCATGCCAATGCCGACCAGCACACTCCACAGCAGCGGACTGAAGTCCGGAGCGACCAGAAGGCCGACCGCCCCGGCGACACCACACACACCCAGCGCGGCGATCCACCCACTCTGGTGGGTCGAGCGAGCCGACATGGGGGCAAGGATCAGGCTGATCGGCACCGCGATCACCGAGAGCAGCCCGACGAGCAGCCCCGCGGACGTCTTGCTCACACCGTTGTCGATGAACACTTCCGGCAGCCAGCCCATCATGATGTAGGCCAGCATCGACTGCGTCCCGAAGAACAGCGTCACGGTCCACGCCAGCCGATTCTTCAACAGCGAGCGATGCTGGCCCGAACCAGCAGAATCGTCGGTGGCACCGTCGACGCGGCGCGCGGCGACGAGCCAGGCCAGCAGCGCAATCACGGCCAGCACAGCCCAGCTGCTCAATGCCGGCCGCCACCCACCGAAGACATCTTCGAGCGGCGGCGTGACCGCCGAACCCAGCGCTCCGCCGCCCTGCAGCGCGGCCGTGTAGATACCGGTCATCAACCCGAGCTGAGCGGGGAACGACTGCTTGATCACCACAGGGATGAGGACGTTGATGACCGCGATTCCCGCTGTCGCCACCAACGTTCCACCGATGACGACGTAGGGGCCGTCGAGCACACGAACGAGGAGCCCAACGATCAGAATGACCAGCGCCATCCCGATCGAACGACCCAGTCCGAACCGGCGGGACAGTTTCGCGGCCGCCAAACCCGCACCCGCAAAGCACAATCCGGGCAGTGTCGTCAGGACACCGGCCCAGATGGCTGACGCGCCAAGGGCTCGCTGCATATCGCCGAGGACGGGCCCAACGCTGGTGACCGCGGGGCGCAGGTTCAGAGCTACGAGCACCACCGCGACGATCAGGACGGCACCGGCGGCGACCCGCCCAGCGGGTGGCACTTCGACGGCGCCGTCCAGTTCGAGCGTCAGGTCGTGCTCGTAGCGGCTCACCGCGCTATCCTGTCATACATCCCATGATCGGATGAAAGGGGTTCAGGGATGCCGCTCGCTGCCGCACGCCCCACCGGGCTGGTCGACCACGCCATAGATCAGCTGCGGCAGTCCATCGCCTCCGGCGAATGGCCAGTTGGGACGCGCATCCCGACCGAGCCGGGCCTTGCGACCGCCCTGGGCGTTGGCCGCAATACCGTGCGGGAGGCCGTCCGCGCGCTAGCGCACAGCGGGATCCTCGAAGTCCGCCGCGGCGACGGCACTTACGTGCGCGCCACCAGCGAGATCTCGGGCGCACTCAGCCGGATGTGCGGATCGAAACTGCGCGAAGTGCTGCAAGTTCGGCGGTGCCTGGAGGTCGAGGGCGCGCGCTTGGCGGCGGCGGCCCGCACCGAGGACGATCTGGCTGAACTGCGGGAACTGCTCGCGCGCCGCGATGCCCTGGACGGCGGGACTGACCGTGCCGAATTCTCCCGAGCCGATGCCGATCTGCATTTCGCGGTGGTGCGTGCATCGCACAACACTCTCCTCATCGAGCTGTACCGCGGATTGACCGAGACGGTGACCGATAGCGTCGCCATCACCAGCACGATGGACGCCTCGCAACATGTCGGCCATTCTGAGCTGGTCGATGCAATCGCCGAACAAGACGCCGACCGGGCCGGTCACGAGGCAGGCAACTTCCTCGACGAGCTGATCGGCGAACTTCCGGACCAAGGCATTCCACACCCGGTTTAAATTCAAATGAATTCCAGCATCAGCTAAATCCGCATTGCGGACCATTTTCGATTGAATCCGCATTGCGGAACAAAATGACGGCGCGTCGCTTCCGCCTTTCGTGTGCGCAAATTTCTAAAATCTGTGCAAGAGATGCGAATTGCTGTTGCCGGAAAGGCTCCACAGATGGATCAATCCCGCATTACCGTGACCCGTCGATCCAAATCTCGCAGGATTACACCGTATTCCTGGCTCGGGGCCAGCGCCCTCGGCCTGGGTGTGGGGGCTGCATTGGCCGGCGCGGCATTGACCGGTGGGGCGGGTATTGCCGGCGCGGACGCAGGGACCGGTACACATGCCGACAGCAATCACACAACAGCCGGGCCGGCTCGCTCAACAGCGTCGCCCAAGCCCAAAACCGCTGGCAAAAAACCGGTCTCGACAAGTCACACCGCCAAGAAGCCCGCGGTCGGCAAGGCGGCGGACAGGCCGGCCACCATCGTCACTGAAAAGATCAGCGCACCAACGGCTTTGAAACTCCCCTCCGCATCGGCACTGCCGGCGTGGCAGCCGGGCCTGATCGCGAACGCCATCTATTCGATCTTCGTGTCCAACGGCACCGCCGATCATCCGAACGCCGGGCTGTTGGTCGGGAATGGCTACAGCTATAGCTCCTCGGATGTGCAGTGCACCGGGATCGTGAAGTGCAACGGCGGTAATAGCGGTCTGCTGCTCGGCTCCGGCGGTAACGGGTACAACGGCGGTAACGGCGGGAACGCCGGATTGTTCTTCGGCACCGTGTTCAAACCCGGCAATGGCGCGGGTGGTGCTGCGGGGTGCATGGGTCCGGCGTGCAATGCCGGCCACGGCGGCAACGCGATGCTGTTCGGCCCCGGTGGCGCCGGCGGCAACGGCACGGACGCGGTCTACGACAGCACGACCGGGTTGTTGACATCGGCGGCCACCAATGGCGGACGCGGCGGCAACGGCGGGCTACTGGCCGGCGACGGCGGCAACGGCGGGTACGGCGGTGCCGATAACGGAAGCGTGAATTGGTTTGGGGCCAAGGCCGGTAACGGAGGCGACGGCGGCAACGGCGGCCTGCTCTCAGGCAATAGCGGCAGTGGCGGTGTGGGCGGCTATGTGTCCTTCGGGGTGAATGGCTATGCCACCGGCGGCAATGGCGGCAACGCGGGCCGCACCGGCTTGTTCGGCAACGGCGGTGCCGGCGGTGGTGGCGGCGCCGCCACCCAGAACTGGGACGGCGTTGACGCCGACGGGGCGGCGGGCACCGCGACGGGCGGATACGGCGGCAATGGCGGCCGGGGTGGTCTGCTGGCGGGCAGCGGCGGCGTCGGCGGAAGCGCTTGGGAGGGCGTTGTTTTCAGCACCTATGGTGGCGCGACTGCGGGCAACGGCGGGGCTGGCGGCGACGCGACCTGGGGCAACTGCGGTGCCGGTGGGACCGGTGGTGGCGGGGCGTCGGCCAACATCGGCGACACCGGCCTGGGCACATCGGGATCGGGTACTGCCACCGGTGGTTCGGGTGGCCGCGGCGGTTCGGTGCTGTTGGCCGGGGCGGGCGGGGCTGGCGGCAATGCGGACCTGCCGTTCGCCGGAAACGGGGCGATCAACCTGGGCGACGGGGTCGCGATCGCCGGTAACGGTGGCGACGGCGGCGACAGTGGCATCCTCGGCGCCTTGCTCGCCGGCGGTACCGGCGGGGCCGGCGGGGCCGGCGGGGCCGGCGGGGCCGGCGGCACGGCCACCGCCAATCAATCGGCAACGGGCGGCAACGGCGGCGACGGCGGCCGTGGGGCGATCGGCGCGGCCGGCGGCGCCGGTGGTGCGGGCGGCTTCGCAGCGTCCTTGGTGAGCGACACCGCAACCGCCACTGGCGGTAACGGCGGCGCCGGCGGGTCGGCTGGCGCCTTCGGCCGTGTCGGTGGCGCGGGGGGCATGGGCGGGAACGCGAAGGCCGATGGCGGCGGCGCGGCGATCGGCGGGGCCGGCGGGCAGGGCGGCGCCGGGGCGTTGTTGGCCAGCGGTGGCGCGGGCGGCTTCGGCGGCAACGCCGCCACCGGCTCGGCAACCGGAGGCGACGGCGGAAACGCCACCGCCGGTGCGGGCGGTCAGGGTGGCGACGGCGGCACGTTCGCCACCGGCGGGACCGGTGGCTACGGCGGCAACAGCAGCGTCTACACCGCCGACAACGCCACCACCTCGGTGAGCACCGGCGGCAGCGGCGGGGCCGGTGGCGCCGGTGCACTGTTCGGTAACGGTGGCGACGGTGGCAACGGCGGTAGCGCTGGCGCAGCCGGATCCGGCGGTGCTGAAGTCGCCCGGGTTGTCGGTGCGGGCGGGGCCGGCGGCGCAGGCGGTTTCGGCGGGAGCGACGGCGCTGACGGCAGTGCGGGTTCCACGTTCACGGTGTCGACGATCGACGTCGGTGGCTTCCTGGGCGGCGTGGGCGCGGCCGGTGCCGGTGGCGGCAATGCCGGCAATATCTACCTGGCTGATTTCGCCGGCATGCTGCCGTACATCACACCCACCGGCACAGTCGTCACCGGTATCACGGTGGGCAACAGCCCGAATGGGGTTGCGGTGAGCGGCAACGGCGACATCTACGTCACCAACAGCGGTGACAACACCGTGACGTGGCTCGACTCCACCGGCACCCTGATCAACACCATCACGGTCGGCAACAGCCCCGGTGCGGTGGCGGTCAGCTCGACCGGCTTTGTCTACGTTGCCAATAACATCGACGGCACGGTGTCGGTGATCAACCCCGCAGGCAACGTCGTCAACACCATCACCGTCGGCGACAGCCCGAGCGGGGTGGCGGTCAGCTCGACCGGCTTTGTCTACGTCACCAATTTCAACAGCGGAACCGAATCGGTGATCAACGCCGCGGGTTCGGTCGTCGACACGATCACAGTCGGCGCCAATCCGCAAGGGGTGGCAGTCGATTCGGCCGGCAACATCTACGTCGCCAACAGCGGGGCAGGCACGGTGTCGGTGATCAACTCTGCGGGCAACATCGTCAAGACCATCGACGTCGGCCCCAATCCCCAAGCGGTAGCGGTCAATTCCGCCGGCTACGCATACGTCACCAATGGTGGTACGGGCACGGTGTCGGTGATCAACCCCGCGGGTGTGGTCATCAACAACATCGACATCAGTGCCTTCGCCTACGGGGTGGCAATCAGCCCGACCGGCGCCAACGCCGGCGACGTCTACATCACCACCCTGGGTGGGGTGGTGTCGGTGATCAGCGCATAACTCGAAAGGAACACATGATGATTCGCAGTAAGAGCGCGATCGCTGCGCTGTTCGCCGGAATGCTGGTGGCAGCCACATCGGCGGCCGCGCCGGCCTCTGCCGTGGCGCCGAACACGTTGGGGAATTCGAAGCCCAATCTGAGTATCTTCACGCCGCAGAAGGGCGGGATATACGTTGGGGGCCAACTGTTCTCGGTGGTGATCCCGCCGGGCACGACTTTGCAGACCAGCACCCTGCCGTGGGTGAACGGATCGGACAATACGATCGCGATTGCAAAGCTTCCGACGGTGGCGGGCAATGTGACGGCCAAGGATATCGATCCCCGCGGCAGCATTTTCAAGGTGACGTCGGACAAGAACTATCGGTACTTCAAAGGCAATGGCCTGCCCACCACTCCGATGGGGAAATTCGGACCGGTTCAGTCCGGCACTCCCGCCTATCCGTATTACGCGGGTGCGCCGGGCGGTACTAACACCACGCCGGGTACACCCGGATTTGGGCAGCCGTATCCGAATGCGGCCGCCATTGGTATTTCGCCGTACAACCTTGACATCAAGGTGCCGATAGCCCCGAAGTACCTCGCCACGCCACAGGCAATTCAGTACTTGATCACCGGTGTCACGCTCACCGGTACGGTCTGGCATGCCGAAATCGCGAATGCGTCCGGCACAGCTTGGTACAACCCGATTTCGATCTTGCCGCTGGACTCATGCTTCGGGCACCCCTACAGCCAGCAGTATCACCTGCACGCGTTCTCGTGGAAGTGCCTGCCGAACGGGACCAGCGGACCGTCCCCCTTGCTGGGTTACGCGCTGGATGGGTTCGGCATCTACGGGCCGCGCGGCGCCGACGGCAAGGAGATCACCAACGCCCAGCTGGACGAGTGCCACGGGACCACGTCACCGGTGATGTGGGACGGCAAGGTGCAGAACATCTACCACTACGTGCTCAACAGCGAGTATCCGTACTCGGTGGGCTGCTTCCGTGGTGTGGTCGACCCGGCGAATGTGGCCAACACGGTGGTGCCGACACTGGGCCAGCCGATGCCGGCGAACATGCCGGGCATGGGTCACTAGCTAGTCGTTGTAGTACCGGGCCTCGAGGACGTTGCCGTCAGGGTCCGGGAAGTACATCCCCTCGGGCCCCCAACCGCGGGCGCCAAAGGTGGGGCTCAGTCGCGCGGTGGGGAACGGCGCCTCACCGGATGCGAACTCGTCGAACCGCACGGGAGCGAGCCCGATGACGCGCGTGTAGAAGTCCATCGCCACGTCGGAATCCTTGGTCCACAGGACTACATGGTCGAATCTTGGTGGGCGCGGACGGTATCGAACCGCCGACCGCTGGTGTGTAAAACCAGAGCTCTACCACTGAGCTACGCGCCCGTGCCCGGGCAGGTTACACGGCGGGCGCCGGTGCAGGGAAATCCTGGTCAGGCCGTCAGCGCGGCCAGCGCATCGACCCAGACCGCCTGATCGCGCGCCTCACCAGGTTGCTTGCACTCGGCGAACCGCACGATCCCGGCGCGGTCGATCACGAACGTGCCGCGGTTGGCGATGCCGGCGTCGGCGTTGAACACCCCGTACGCCTGCGCGACCGCGCCATGCGGCCAGAAATCGGAGAGCACCGGGAACTGAAATCCGCTCTGCGTCGCCCACACCTTGTGCGTCGGCGGCGGCCCGACCGAGATCGCCAACGTGGCCGTGTCGTCGTTGTCAAAGACCGAAAGATGATCGCGAACGTAATCCAGCTCGCCCTGGCAGATGCCCGTGAACGCCAGCGGGAAGAACACCAGCAGCACGTTCTTGGCGCCGCGGAAGTCACGCAGCGTGACGGGCTGACCGTTCTGGTCCTTCAGCGTGAAGTCAGGGGCGAATGATCCGACCCCAACCGTCACGAATGCCTCCCGGCCGCCTTCGATTTCGGCTGCACCAACCGGCTTGCGCTCCAGTCCCCCAGATTGGCCGAGGAGGTCTGCATCAACCCCGCGGTAGGCGCCGATTCGGCGATCTCGGCGGGAAGCACATGTCCGGGTTTACCGGTCTTGGGTGTCAGCACCCAGATGATGCCATCGTCGGCCAGCGGCGCAATCGCGTCCATCAGCCGATCTACCAGGTCACCGTCACCGTCACGCCACCACAGCAGCACCACGTCGACGACCTCGTCAGCATCCTCGTCGAGCAGTTCCCCGCCGCTGGCGTCCTCGACGTCGGCCCGAATGTCGTCATCGGTGTCCTCGTCCCAGCCCAGCTCCTGCACGACCTGATCTTTTTGCACACCCAGTTTCTGGGCGTAGCTCGGGGGGCCACCCTCCGCGACCACCGTCGGAACCTCCTTCAATTCAGGGTCGGCTGTCTAGGCCTATCGTCGCACGACAGTGAGCAATACTCGCCGTGCGGTAGGAATCAGTACGTCGCGTCGCACAAGCTCAGCGCATTCGACCTGGTGTCGTTGAGCGCTTGGATGGTCTGGTTGAACTCTCCGGGCCCTGCATGCGCCAGGATCGCCTTGGCGGTCGCGCGTGCCCCGTCGACCCAGTCCTTGAACGCGGCTTTCAGCTCGTCCGGGATCGCGTCGGTGACGCTGGCGGCGACGGCGTCGGCGCTCTTGTTGAGCGAATCCACCGCCGGCCCCTCGGTGCCCGCGGTGTCGGTGGCGCCCGAGTTGAAGGCGCTGACGTAGGCATTCACCGCGTCGATCGCGTCGGCGCTCGAGGTGGACAACGTCTCGCAGGTGTCGTGCATGGCCTGCGTGGTCAGCGACGCTTGGCGCTCGGATTCGCGGGCGCTGGAGGAGGCCGCCGACTGCGAGATCGAGACCGACATCGACGTTCGATAGGCCGGTGCGTCCCCGGCGTTCACCCCCGCGTGGCCCCCGGTGACGGAAGTGCAGCCAACGACGCCGGCGGTCACCGCCGCGGCACAGCCGACCAGCAGACCGCCGATCCGCAGCCCGCGGGCAGTTCTGATCAGCACAGCCCGGAGGTTACCGGGTGAGCGCCCTGCTCGGCGCGCTGCGAGGAATTCACCGATCGCCCGACTTTCACTACTCGTCGGTACGGCCCCAAGTGCGGCACGATAGGGGGCAGAGGGTGCAAAACCTGCGCCAGCTACTAAGGAGCTGAAGTTGACCACCGAGTTCGCGCGCCACGATCTGGCTCAAAACTCAAGCAGTCAAAGCGATTCCGATCGAGTCCGGGTGATCCGCGAGGGTGTGGCGTCGTATCTGCCCGACATCGACGGTGAGGAAACCGCGGAGTGGCTGGAGTCGTTCGACGATCTTCTGGCCCGTTCGGGTCCGGCCCGGGCGCGCTATCTGATGCTGCGCCTGCTGGAGCGCGCCGGTGAACAGCGCGTCGCGATCCCCGCGCTGACCTCCACCGACTACGTCAACACCATTCCCACCGAGCTGGAGCCCTGGTTCCCCGGCGACGAGGACGTCGAGCGCCGCTACCGCGCCTGGATCAGGTGGAACGCCGCGATCATGGTGCACCGCGCGCAGCGCCCCGGCGTCGGCGTGGGCGGACACATCTCGACGTATGCATCCTCGGCCGCGCTCTACGAGGTCGGCTTCAACCACTTCTTCCGCGGCAAGGCCCACCCGGGCGGCGGCGACCAGATCTTCATCCAGGGCCACGCGTCTCCGGGGATTTACGCCCGCGCCTTCCTCGAGGGCCGGCTCACCGCGGATCAACTCGATGGCTTCCGCCAGGAGCACAGCCATCCCGGCGGCGGCCTGCCGTCCTACCCGCACCCGCGGCTGATGCCCGATTTCTGGGAGTTCCCGACGGTGTCGATGGGCCTGGGCCCAATGAACGCGATCTATCAGGCGCGGTTCAACCACTACCTCCACGACCGCGGCATCAAGGACACCGCCGATCAGCACGTGTGGGCGTTCCTCGGCGACGGCGAGATGGACGAGCCGGAAAGCCGCGGCCTGATCCAGGTGGCCGCCAACGAGGGCCTGGACAACCTGACCTTCGTGGTCAACTGCAACCTGCAGCGCCTGGACGGACCGGTGCGCGGCAACGGCAAGATCATCCAGGAGCTGGAGTCCTTCTTCCGGGGCGCCGGCTGGAACGTCATCAAGGTGGTCTGGGGCCGCGAGTGGGACGCCCTGCTGCACGCCGACAAGGACGGCGCGCTGGTGAACCTGATGAACACCACCCCCGACGGCGACTACCAGACCTACAAGGCCAACGACGGCGCCTACGTGCGCGACCACTTCTTCGGCCGCGACCCGCGCACCAAGGCGCTCGTCGAGCCGATGACCGACAGCGAGATCTGGAACCTCAAGCGCGGCGGCCACGACTACCGCAAGGTCTATGCCGCTTACCGCGCGGCGATGGAGCACAAGGGCCAGCCCACGGTGATCCTGGCCAAGACCATCAAGGGCTACTCGCTGGGCGCCCACTTCCAGGGCCGCAACGCCACTCACCAGATGAAAAAACTTGCGCTGCAAGATCTTCGGGACTTCCGCGACGCCATCCGGATCCCGGTCAGCGACGCCCAGCTCGAAGAAAACCCGTACCTGCCGCCGTACTACCACCCCGGCCCGGAGGCACCCGAGATCCGCTACCTGATCGACCGGCGGCGCGCGCTCGGCGGCTTCCTGCCCGAGCGTCGCACCAAGGCCAAGGTGCTGACCCTGCCGCCGCGCGACGTGTACAAGGCGCTGAAGAAGGGGTCCGGCCAACAACATGTCGCAACCACCATGGCGACGGTGCGTACCTTCAAAGAACTGTTGCGGGACAAGGAGATCGGGCACCGTATCGTGCCGATCATCCCCGACGAGGCACGCACGTTCGGCATGGACTCGTGGTTCCCGAGCCTGAAGATCTACAACCGCAACGGCCAGCTCTACACCGCCGTCGATGCCGAGTTGATGCTGGCTTACAAGGAAAGTGAAATCGGCCAGATCCTGCACGAGGGCATCAACGAGGCCGGGTCGACGGCGTCGTTCACCGCGGTCGGCACCTCGTATTCGACGCACAACGAGCCGATGATCCCGATCTACATCTTCTATTCGATGTTCGGGTTCCAGCGCACCGGCGACGGGTTGTGGGCGGCCGGGGACCAGATGGCCCGCGGCTTCGTGCTTGGCGCGACAGCCGGGCGCACCACGCTGACCGGCGAGGGCCTGCAGCACGCCGACGGCCACTCGCTGCTGCTGGCGTCGACCAACCCGGCCGTGGTGGCCTACGACCCGGCGTTCGCCTACGAGATCGCCTACATCGTCGAAAGCGGCCTGGCGCGGATGTACGGCGAGAACCCGGAGAACATCTTCTTCTACGTCACGATCTACAACGAGCCCTACGCCCAGCCCCCCGAGCCGGAGGGCTTCGATCCCGAAGGGCTGCTGCGGGGCATCTACCGGTATCGAAGCGCAACTCAGAAACGTTCGAATGTCGCGCAGATCCTGGCATCCGGAGTGTCGATGCCCGAGGCGCTGCGCGCCGCCGACCTGCTGGCCGAGCGCTGGGACGTGGCCGCCGACGTCTGGTCGGTGACCAGCTGGGGCGAGCTCAACCGCGACGGTGTCGCCGTCGAGAAGGAACTGCTGCGCCACCCCGACCGCCCGGCTCGGGTGCCGTACGTGACGCAGGCGCTGGCCGATACCGCAGGCCCGGCCGTCGCGGTGTCGGACTGGATGCGCGCGGTTCCCGAGCAGATCCGGGCGTGGGTGCCCAACACCTACGTCACGCTGGGCACCGACGGGTTCGGCTTCTCCGACACCCGGCCCGCGGCGCGGCGCTACTTCAACACCGACGCCGAGTCGGTGGTGGTGGCGGTGCTGGAGGCGCTGGCCCGCGACGGGGAGATCGATCCGTCAGTGGCGATCGCCGCGGCCAAGGAGTACCGGATCGACGACGTGTTGGCCGCCGAGGTCTCCTTCGTCGACACCGGCAGCGCCTAAGCCGCCGATCGCACCCGCGCGTTTGGTGGGAACATCCAGAAATCCGGCGTAGCTTTTAGGGGTGCTCGACAACACGCCGCTTGAGCCGCCACGCTCTCCCCTGGAGTTACTCGAGACCGTGCCGGAGTCGACGCTGCGCCGGCTCAAACAGCACTCCGGCCGGCTGGCCAGCGAGGCGGTCGCGGCGATGACCGAACACCTGCCGTTTTTCGGCGAACTGGAGGCCTCCCAGCGCGCCAGCGTGCAACTCGTGCTGCAGACCGCGGTGGTTAACTTCGCGGAGTGGGTGCGTAACCCGCTGAGCAACGTCGGCTATACCGCCGAGGCGTTCGCGCTGGTCCCCCAGGAGCTGACCCGCCGCATCGCACTGGCCCAGACCGTCGACATGGTGCGCGTGAGTATGGAGTACTTCGAGGCGGCCCTGCCCTCACTGGGCCGCAACGAGGAGCAGCGCGTCGCCCTGTCCGTCGGCATCCTCCGCTACAGCCGCGACCTGGCCTTCGCGGCGGCGTCCTCCTACGCCGACGCCGCCGAGGCCCGGGGCGCCTGGGACAGCCGGATGGAGGCGAGCGTCGTCGACGCCGTCGTCCGTGGCGACACCGGACAGGAACTGCTGTCCCGGGCCGCCGCACTGAACTGGGACACCACCGCCCCGGCGACCGTGGTGGTCGGCACCCCGCCGGCCGGACGGGAGGAGCTGGCCAGCGAAGACGTCCGCGAGATCGCCGCGCGGCACGGCCGAGCGGCGCTGGCCGACGTACACGGCACCTGGCTCATCGGCATCATCTCCGGCCCGCTGGGGCCGACCGACCGGTTTTTCAACGATCTGATCAACGCCTTCGCCGACAGCCCGGTGGTGATCGGACCGACCGCACCGATGCTCAGCGCGGCCCACCACAGCGCCAGTGAGGCGATATCGGGAATGAACGCCGTCGCCGGCTGGACTGGCGCGCCCCGACCGGTCCTGGCCCGAGAACTGTTGCCCGAGCGCGCACTTCTGGGCGATCCCTCGGCCGTCACCGCGTTGCACACCGAGATCATGCGACCGCTGGCCGATGCCGGACCGGCACTCACCGAGACGTTGGACGCCTACCTCGACAGCGGCGGCGCGATCGAAGCTTGCGCCCGAAAACTGTTCGTTCATCCAAATACGGTCCGCTACCGCCTGCGGCGGATCACCGACTTCACCGGCCGTGATCCCACCGTGCCGCGCGATGCCTATGTCCTGCGAGTGGCGTCGACCGTGGCTCGACTCGGTTACCCAGCGCCCACTCACACCACGGCAAACAGTTCTGTTGCACAGCTCACACCGCCGTTGGTCGGTACCGCCGGGGTTAATTAAGACCGCAGGTAGATCGCAGCAAGGTATCGACGGAGTCGCATCACATGCACTTTTGTGGAGACCCCACAAAAACATAAGACAAGGTTCATAATCTCTTACACCGCGCAAAAGCGCTTTCACAATGTTTTCTTAATGAGTGGCTCCTCAACCCGTGATCGCTGTGCTTGCTCCAGGCCAGGGATCTCAGACTCCTGGCATGCTCGCCGACTGGCTCGAGCTGCCCGGAGCCGCTGATCAGATCAAGACGTGGTCTGACATTGCCGGCCTCGACCTGGCCCGATTGGGCACCACCGCGACCGCTGACGAGATCACCGACACCGCAGTCACCCAGCCCCTGGTCGTCGCCGCGACGCTCCTCGCCAACGGCGAACTGGTCAAGCGCGGCCTGCTCGCCGGCAAGAAGACCGTCGTCGCAGGCCACTCCGTCGGCGAAATCGCGGCCTACGCGATCGCCGGCGTCATCTCCGCTGACGACGCGGTGAAGCTGGCCGCCGTCCGCGGCGCCGAGATGGCCAAGGCCTGCGCCATCGAGCCGACGGGCATGTCGGCCATCCTGGGCGGCGACGAGGCCGAGGTGCTGGCCCGCCTGGAGGCCCTCGACCTGGTTCCCGCCAACCGCAACGCCGCAGGCCAGATCGTGGCCGCCGGAGCGATCGCGGCCCTGGAGAAGCTGGCCGAGGATCCGCCGGCCAAGTCCCGGGTGCGCCAGCTCGCCACCGCCGGCGCCTTCCACACGCACTACATGGCCTCCGCGCTCGACGGCTACGCCGCCGCGGCCGCCGAGGTTGTCACCGCTGAGCCCACCACCACGCTGCTGAGCAACGCCGACGGCCAGCCGGTAGCTTCGGCACAGGACGCGATGGAGAAGCTCGTCGCGCAATTGACCCGCCCGGTGCGCTGGGATCTGTGCACCGAAACCATGCGGACGCTCTTTGAGAACACAGAGGGCTCAGCGATCGTGGAATTTCCCCCAGCGGGAACTCTGGCCGGGATCGCTAAACGAGAACTTCGGGGGGTCGCCAACCGTGCGATCAAGACTCCCGCAGATCTGGACGGGCTCTCCGAACTCTGAGAGCCCATCTGGGACAACCACATATCAAGCACGTTACGAAGTAACAAAACAAGTCAAGTACCAAGTAACACAACAAATTACGAAGGAGCCACTGTGCCCGCCTCTCAGGATGAAATCATCGCCGGTCTCGCCGAGATCATCGAAGAAGTCACCGGTATCGAGCCCTCCGAGGTCACCCCGGAGAAGTCGTTCGTCGACGATCTGGACATCGACTCGCTGTCGATGGTGGAGATCGCTGTGCAGACCGAGGACAAGTACGGCGTGAAGATCCCCGACGAGGACCTCGCCGGTCTGCGCACCGTCGGTGACGTCGTCTCCTACATCCAGAAGCTCGAGGAAGAGAACCCCGAGGCCGCTGCCGCCCTGCGCGAGAAGTTCGCCGGCGAATGACCAGGCCTTCCACTGCTAACGGCGGTTTCCCCAACGTAGTCGTGACCGCCGTCACGGCGACCACGTCGCTTGCGGGCGACATCGAGAGCACGTGGAAGGGCCTGCTGGCGGGCGAAAGTGGCATCCGCGTCCTCGAAGACGACTTCGTCACCAAGTGGGACCTCCAGGTCAAGATCGGTGGGCACCTCAAGGAGCCGCTCGACCCACAGATGGGCCGACTGGACATGCGGCGCATGTCGTATGTCCAGCGGATGTCGAAGTTCCTAGGCAACCAGCTCTGGGAGGCCGCGGGCTCGCCCGAGGTTGATCCCGACCGGTTCTCGGTTGTCATCGGGACCGGGCTGGGTGGTGGCGAGAAGATCGTCGAGATGTATGACGCGATGAACGAGGGCGGACCCCGCAAGGTTTCCCCGCTCGCCGTTCAGATGGTCATGCCGAACGGTGCCGCCGCGGTCGTCGGACTCGAGTTGGGCGCGCGCGCCGGGGTCATCACGCCGGTGTCGGCCTGCTCGTCGGGTTCGGAGGGCATCGCGCACGCATGGCGACAGATCGTCATGGGTGACGCCGACATCGCCGTGTGCGGTGGTGTCGAGGGCACGATCGAGGCGCTGCCGATCGCGGCGTTCTCGATGATGCGCGCGATGTCCACCCGCAACGACGATCCCGAGGCCGCATCGCGTCCGTTCGACAAGGACCGCGATGGATTCGTCTTCGGCGAGGCGGGTGCGCTCATGGTCATCGAGACCGAGGAGCACGCCAAGGCACGTGGCGCCAAGCCACTTGCCCGTCTGCTCGGTGCGGGTATCTCGTCGGACGCCTACCACATGGTGGCGCCCGCGCCCGACGGTCTGCGGGCCGGTCACGCGATGAAGCGTGCGATGGAGACGGCGGGGTTGTCGCCTGCGGACATCAACCACGTCAACGCCCATGCGACGTCGACGTCGATCGGCGATGTCGCCGAGGCCAACGCCATCCGCGTGGCTGGTGTGGAGCATGCAGCGGTGTACGCACCGAAGTCTGCTCTGGGCCACTCGATCGGTGCGGTCGGCGCCTTGGAGTCGATCCTCACGGTGCTGGCTCTGCGTGACGGCGTCATCCCGCCCACCCTCAATTACGAGACTCCCGATCCCGAGATCGATCTGGATGTTGTCGCGGGCGAACCGCGTTATGGCGATTACCAGTACGCGATCAACAACTCGTTCGGGTTTGGAGGACACAACGTAGCGCTGGCATTCGGGCGCTACTGACACGGTTCCGGGGGGAAAGGACTAGCAGGAAGCAATGACAGGGTTGACACAATTGTCAACGGGGAATGGCTTCCCCAACGTGGTCGTCACCGGAGTTGCGATGACGACCGCCCTGGCATCCGACGCCGAAGGCACCTGGAAACGGTTGCTGGACGGTCAAAGCGGTATTCGGCTTCTCGACGACGACTTCGTCGAGTTGTACGACCTGCCGGTCCGCATCGGGGGGCACCTGCTCGAGGACTTCGACGGTGAGCTGACGAGGGTCGAACTGCGCAGGATGTCATATCTGCAAAAGATGGCCACCGTCATCAGCCGGCGGGCCTGGCAGAACGCCGGCTCACCGGAGGTCGACTCCAAGCGACTGATGGTGGCGCTCGGCACCGGCATCGGCTCGTCCGAGGAACTGCTCTACGCCTATGAGGCGATGCGCGCCAAAGGACTTCGGGCGGTGTCACCGCTGGCAGTCCAGATGTACATGCCCAACGCCGCAGCGGCGGCAGTCGGGTTGGAGCTCAAGGCGAGGGCCGGGGTCATCACTCCGGTCTCGGCTTGCGCCTCAGGCTCGGAGGCCATCGCGCAGGCATGGCGACAGATCGTTCTCGGCGAAGCCGACATCGCAATCTGCGGTGGCGTCGAGACCAAGATCGAGGCCGTGCCGATCGCGGGATTCGCACAGATGCGAATTGTCTTGTCCACCACCAACGACGACCCGGCCGGCGCCTGCCGGCCGTTCGACAAAGATCGCAACGGGTTCGTCTTCGGTGAGGGCGGCGCGATGATGATCATCGAGACCGAGGAGCACGCCAAGGCGCGCGGGGCCAACATCCTCGCGCGCATCATGGGTGCAGGCATCACCTCGGACGGGTACCACATCGTGGCGCCCGACCCCAACGGCGAACAGGCGGGTCACGCAATGACGCGGGCAATCCAGCTCGCCGGCTTGCAGCCCACCGACATCGATCACATCAATGCCCATGCGACGGGCACCCAAGTGGGCGATGTCGCGGAGGCGAAAGCGATCAACAATGCGGTCGGCAACCATCGGCCCGCGATCTACGCGCCCAAATCGGCGCTGGGTCACTCGGTGGGTGCCGTCGGTGCGGTGGAGTCGATCCTCACCGTGCTCTCACTGCGTGACGGCGTCGTGCCGCCCACGCTCAACCTGCGCAACCTCGATCCGGAGATCGATCTGGACGTGGTGGCCGGTGAACCCCGGCCAGGCAACTACCAGTATGCGATCAACAACTCGTTCGGATTCGGTGGTCACAACGTGGCGATCGCCTTCGGGAAGTACTGACAACACACGCAGTGTTGACAGTGCCGACTGATATCCCGTGCGCACATAGGAGGTTCAGATGACGACTATCGCCCCTGAGACTGTCGGCGAATCGCTCGACCCGCGCGACCCGCTGCTGCGGCTGTCCACGTTCTTCGACGACGGCAGCGTGGAGCTGCTGCACGAGCGTGACCGGTCCGGTGTGCTGTCCGCGGCCGGCACCGTCAACGGCGTGCGCACCATCGCCTTCTGCACCGACGGCACCGTCATGGGCGGCGCCATGGGAGTCGAGGGTTGCCAGCACATCGTCAACGCCTACGACACCGCTATCGAGGAGCAGGCCCCAATCGTGGGCATCTGGCATTCCGGAGGCGCCCGGCTGGCCGAGGGTGTGAAGGCGCTGCACGCGGTCGGTCTGGTCTTCGAGGCCATGATCCGCGCCTCGGGCTACATCCCGCAGATCTCGGTCGTGGTCGGCTTCGCAGCCGGCGGCGCGGCCTATGGTCCCGCGCTGACCGACGTCGTCATCATGGCGTCGGAGGGCCGGGTGTTCGTCACCGGCCCCGACGTCGTGCGCAGCGTGACCGGCGAGGACGTCGACATGGCCTCCCTCGGCGGCCCCGACACCCACCACAAGAAGTCCGGTGTGTGCCACATCGTCGCCACCGATGAGCTCGACGCCTACGCGCGCGGTCGCCGGTTGATCGGATTGTTCTCCCAGCAGGGCCATTTCGACAAGAGCAAGGCCGAGGCCGGCGACTCCGACCTGCACGCACTGCTGCCCGAGTCGCCCCGTCGCGCCTATGACGTGCACCCGCTGGTGGAGGCACTGCTGGATGCGGACACGCCGTTCGAGGAATTCCAGGGCAAGTGGGCGCCGTCGATCGTCGTCGGCCTGGGCCGGCTGTCCGGTCGCACCGTCGGCGTCATCGCCAACAACCCGCTGCGCCTTGGCGGCTGCTTGAACTCCGAAAGTGCGGAGAAGTCAGCGCGTTTCGTACGCCTGTGCGACGCCTTCGGCATCCCGCTGGTGGTCGTCGTCGACGTGCCCGGTTATCTGCCCGGCGTGGACCAGGAGTGGGGCGGGGTTGTGCGCCGTGGCGCCAAGCTGCTGCACGCCTTCGGTGAGGCGAGTGTTCCGCGGGTCACGCTGGTGACGCGAAAGATCTACGGCGGGGCCTACATTGCGATGAACTCGCGGTCGCTGGGCGCCACCAAGGTGTTCGCCTGGCCGGACGCCGAGGTCGCCGTGATGGGCGCCAAGGCCGCCGTCGGCATTCTGCACAAGAAGAAGCTGGCTGCCGCGCCGGAGCATGAGCGCGACGCCCTGCACACGGAGCTGGCCGACGAGCACGAGCGGATCGCCGGCGGCGTGGACAGCGCGGTCGAGATCGGCGTGGTCGACGAGAAGATCGACCCGGCGCACACGCGCAGCAAGCTGACCCAGGCGCTCGCCGAGGCTCCCGCCCGGCGCGGACGGCACAAGAACATCCCGCTGTAATCAGGCGCGGATACGCATAGCGTCCTGCCCCGGCGGAGCGCCGAACAGCCTGCGATACTCGCGGGTGAATTGCGACGGGCTGTCATAGCCGACGCGGTGCCCGATTCCCGCGATGTCACCGGGCGCGGTGACGAGCATCGAGCGCGCCTCCTGCAGCCGAATGCGCTTCTGAAACTGCAAGGGGCTCATGGCGGTAACCGCGCGGAAGTGCCGGTGGAACGTGGACGGGCTCATCCCGGCCACCTGAGCCAGCTCCTCGATGCGCATCGGCTCGGCGTAGTTGTCCCGGATCCAGCCAATGGCCCGGCTGACGTAGGACAGGTTGCTGTCAGCCAAGCCGATTTGCCGCACGGTCTCCCCCTGCGGCCCGGTCAGCAGCCTCCAGATGATCTCGCGCTCGATCAGGGGTGCCAGAATCGGTGCATCAGAAGGCTTTTCGAGCAGTCGCAGCAGCCGAATCACCGCATCGAGCAGGTCGGTGTCGGCATCGACGGTCGACATCGCCGGCTGTGCGGCCGCGCCGCGGGCCCAGCGCACGGCCGGGGCCTGCAACACCAACCCGGCGACCACGGCGGGCCGCAGCACCAGCGCCATCCCAAGCGACGGCTCGTCACCGATGAAATGTCCGGTGACCGGGAGGTCCGCCGTCACCACCAGGCACTGCCCCGCACGGTATTCGTAGACGTCGTCGCCGAGCAGTAGGCGCTTACCACCCTGGGCCATCACCACGACCAGCGGTTCGGTCAACGAATAATCCGGGGTGGCCGATGCCGCCTCCTCGGACAGCAGCAGCCCGTCGATCGAGGTCTGCATATCCGGCCGCGCGTGGGCCGCGATCAACGTCCGCATCTCGGCCAACTGACTCGCACGGGCGTCCATGTCCAGATCTCATCAGAATTGATCGGATCGTGCAAGAGTTGGATCGCATTGGTCTACTTATGAGCTGGCTATTCCACTTTGATGGATATGTCAGATACACCTAGTAAGGAGCGATTCATGCCACTCGATCACTACGTCACCCTGGGTCGGTCCGGCCTGCGAGTCAGCCCGTTCGCCCTCGGCGCGATGACGTTCGGCGAAGACGCCGGGGGCGCCGGGTCCAGCGTCGAGGAATCCGAGAAGATCCTCGGCGCCTACCTGGACCGCGGTGGCAATTTCATCGACACCGCCAACTTCTACACCAACGGCCACTCGGAAAAGATCCTCGGCGACTGGTTCGGCGCCCGGCCGGGCCGGCGCGACCGGGTCGTGCTCGCCTCGAAGTTCTTCGCCAACCTGCACCCGGGCGACCCCAACGATGGCGGCGCCGGCCGCACTGCGATCCTCGCCCAGTTGCGAGAAACCTTGCGCCGCTTGAACACCGACTATCTGGACCTGTACTGGCTGCACAACTGGGACCGCAACACGCCCATCGAGGAGACCCTGCGCACCCTCGACGATCTCGTCCGCGCAGGCACGATTCGCTACATCGGGTTCTCCAACACCCCCGGCTGGGTGACCGCCCAGGCCCAGACCACGGCGGTCCTGCGTGGCTGGACACCATTGATCGCGCTGCAGGTCGAGTACTCGCTGCTGGCCCGCACCGTCGAGGGCGAGCTGGCCCCGCTGGCGCTCGACCAGGGCATGGCCTTGGTGCCGTGGAGCCCGCTGAAGAATGGATTCCTGTCCGGCAAGTACCGGCGCGGGGCCACCGTCGACGATTCGGTGCGCGCGAGCTATGTCGGCGGTCCCAGCGAGGACGAGTTCGTGGTCATCGACGCGGTGACCGCGGTCGCCGACGAGATCGGGACCACGCCGGCCGCGGCGGCGCTGGCCTGGCTGCGCGCGCGGCAGGGCACGGTCGTGCCGATTCTGGGGGCGCGACGGATGGCTCACCTCGAGGACAACCTGGCGGCGGTCGACGTCACGCTGACTCCCGAGCAGCTGCACCGGCTCGACGTGGTGTCGGCGCCGACGCTGAACTACCCGGCCGACGTCAACGGGACGACCCGCTCGATGCTGCAGTTCGCGGGCACCACCGTGGACGGCGAGCCGTCGACGGTCTATCCCCCACTGCTGGCCAGTGCGGTCCGGTATTGAGTCAGGCGCGGGTCAGCAGGTCCTCGGCAACGGCGATCGCCTGGTCCCGGTCGGCCTCGACCAGCCCGATGCGGGTACGCCGGTCGACGATGTCGTCGACGCTCAATGCGCCTTCGTGGGTCACGGCGAACTCGAATTCCGCACGGGTGACGTCGATTCCGTCGGCGACCGGGTCGGTCGGCCGGTCGCATCGCGCCGAGGCGATGACGTTCGGCGACTCGGCGCCGTAGCGGGCGACCAGAGAACTGGGCAGGTGGCTCGTCGTGCGCAGTGTGGCAACGGGATTGGCGGGGGCACCGACCAGCGGCAGGTTACGGGTGCGGCACGGCTGGGCGGTGATGGACCGGGCCGCCAGCGCACGGTCGAGGGCATCCTCGGCCATGTACCGGTACTCGGTGAGCTTGCCGCCGACGATGCTGAACACGCCGTTGGACGACTCGATGACGGCGTGCTCGCGCGACAGATCCGACGTACGGCCCTCCCCCGTGTCGATCAATGGCCGCAACCCCGCGTATGCGCCCTTGACGTCTGCGGTGGTCAACGGGGTTCCCAGCGCGGTGTTGACGGTGTCGAGTAGGAAGCCGATCTCGGCGGGAGTCGGTTCGGGCACATCGGGAATCGGGCCGGGGGCGTCCTCGTCGGTCAGCCCCAGATAGACCCGCCCGAGCTGTTCGGGCATCGCGAACACGAACCGGTTGATCTCACCGGGGATCGGAATGGTCAGCGCGGCAGTCGGATTGCCGAACGACTCGGCGTCGAACACCAGGTGCGTTCCGCGGCTCGGGCGCAGCTTGATCGCGGAATCGACCTCGCCGGCCCACACGCCCGTCGCGTTGATGACCGCGCGCGCAGTGACCTCCAGCGACTCACCGGTCAGCTCGTCGCGCAGCCGCACGGACGTGCCGGTGGCGCTCGCCGCCGACACCCGGGTCAGGATCCGCGCACCGTGTTGAGCGGCGGTACGGGTCACCGCGACAACCAGTCTGGCGTCGTCGATCAGCTGACCGTCATAGGCCAGCAGGCCACCGTCGAGGCCGTCGCGGCGCACGGTCGGCACCATCGCCGTGGCCTGCGATACACCGATGCGGCGGGACCGCGGCAGGGTCGACGACTTGGTGCCTGCTAGAATCCGCAGGGCGTCGCCGGCCACGAAACCTGTTCGTATCAAAGCACGTTGGGTGCGTCCCATCGACGGCAGCAGTGGAACCATCTGGGGCATGGCGTTCACCAGGTGCGGGGCATTGCGGGTCATCAGGATGCCGCGTTCGACCGCGCTGCGCCGCGCGATGCCGACATTGCCGGTGGCCAGATAGCGCAGGCCGCCGTGGACCAGCTTGGAGCTCCACCGGCTGGTGCCGAAGGCCAGGTCGTGCTTCTCCACCAGCAGCACCGACAGCCCGCGGCTGGCGGCGTCAAGTGCGATGCCGGCTCCGGTGATGCCGCCGCCGATGACGACGACGTCGGCGCGGCCGTCGTCACCGAGCTCGGTCAACTCGGTGGTGCGCCGGGCGGCGCTGAGGGCGGTGAGATCACTCATGGGGCGAGGTATCCATTCAGGGCACGGGACAGCTCGCCACTCAGGGCGTTGCCGTCGAGGATGGGTTCGACGATCTGAGCGGACTGGATCGTGGACTGCCCGATGAGCAGCACCATCGCGGACATCTGGCGGACGTCACCGGCCCGGACGCTGCCGTCGGCCTGGGCGGCGCGCAGTGCGTCGACGAGCAGGTCGATCAGGATCTGCTGGCTGGTTCCCAGGCGTCCGGCGATGTAGACCATCGCCAGGTCGGGGGCGGACCTCAGCACCGAGGTGATGAGTGCGTCGTCACGCAGGCGGCGGGCCACCTCGACGATCCGCTCGACCAGGCCGATGCGGCCGGGACTGGTCGCGGGAACCGCGCGCCAGGTGCCGGTGATCCGGTCGGTGAGCAGCGAGGCCACGATCGTGTTGGTGTCTGGCCAGCGGCGATACACCGTCGGACGGCTCACCCCCGCCCGGCGGGCGATCTCGGCCAGGGTGACCCGCTCGACCCCGAAGTCGCGGACACAGCTCGCGGCGGCGGCCATGATCCGGTCGCCGATATCCACCGATTCATCGTTACTGATTGACAGCATCTGTAATACTGTAACGCATGAGCAACGATGCCCGCACCCTCGTTCCCCCGATGGCCTGGAACTCCTGGGGTGATCCCGAAGGCGCCAAGCCCCTCTCCGACGGCATTCGGGCACTGCTCGAGCAAGCCCTTGGCGTGACCGTCAGTGAGATCCCCGCACCGTCGATCGACGAGGTGCAGGTTCGGCCATCAGCATTGGCCGACGAGCACCGCGACGCACTCGTGGAATTCGTGGGCGCCGACTACATTCGCACCGACGACCAGGGCCGGCTGCGGTATGCCGGTGGCAAGTCCACCCTGGATCTGTTGCGCCGCAAGCAAACCCACCAAGATGCGCCCGATGCGGTATTGCTTCCGGGCAACGAGGATGAGATCGCGACCGTGCTGCGCTACTGCTCGCAGCACGGCATCGCCGTGGTGCCCTTCGGCGGCGGCACCAGCGTGGTCGGCGGGCTGGACCCGATCCGCGGCGATTTCGCCGCTGTCATCTCACTGGACCTGCGCCGACTCGACGCGCTGCACTCGCTGGACGAGACATCAATGCAGGCCGAACTGGGTGCTGGCGTCACCGGGCCCGGCGCCGAGCGGCTGCTGGGTGAACATGGCTTCTCGCTGGGGCATTTCCCGCAGAGCTTCCGGTTCGCCACCATCGGCGGGTACGCGGCCACCCGCTCGTCGGGGCAGGCCTCCGCCGGGTACGGCCGGTTCAACGACATGATTCGCGGGCTGACGGTGGTCACCCCGGTCGGCGTCCTCGACCTGGGGCGGGCGCCGGAGACCGCGGCGGGCCCCGACCTCCGCGAGCTGTTCTCGGGATCGGAGGGCGTTTTCGGCGTCATCACCCGGGTTCGCCTGCGGGTGCACCCGGTCCCGGAAACGGTGCGCTACGAGGCGTGGTCGTTCCCGGACTTCGCCACCGGCGCGGCCGCGCTGCGCGCTGTCGTCCAAATCGGCACCGGGGCAACCGTGCTGCGGTTGTCCGACGAGGCGGAGACCGGCGTGAACCTGGCGACGACCGGCAACATCGGCGAGCAGAGCATCACCGGCGGTTGCCTGGCGCTCAGCTTGTTCGAGGGAAGTGCCGCGCATACCGAGAGCCGGCACGCCGAGACGCGTGCGGTACTGGAAGCCCAGGGCGGCACCTCGCTGGGCGAGGCCCCGGCACGGGCGTGGGAGCACGGCCGTTTCGACGCACCGTATCTGCGTGATTCCCTGCTGGCGGCCGGCGCGTTGTGCGAGACGCTGGAGACGGCGACGACGTGGGCCAATCTGTCCACACTGAAAGCAGCGGTCACCGAGGCATTGACGAAGTCGCTCGGCGGGCAGGAGCGTAGCGACTCGGGGTTGGACTCAGCCGAAAGCGGCACGCCCGCGTTGGTGATGTGCCACATTTCGCATGTGTATCCGACCGGGGCATCGCTGTACTTCACCGTCGTGGCCGGGCAGCGCGGCGATGTCACCGAACAATGGCTGGCCGCTAAAGTTGCCGCCTCCGATGCCATTTCACGCACCGGCGGCACCATCACCCACCATCATGCGGTCGGAGCCGACCACCGGCCGTGGATGCTTGCGGAGATCGGCGAGCTCGGCGTGAAGGTACTGCGCGCCGTCAAGCAGGCGGTCGATCCAGCCGGGATTCTGAACCCCGGCAAGCTGATTCCATGATTTCCCACGTCACGGTCCTGACGAACCCGAAGTCGGGTCACGGCAACGCGCCGCACGCCGGCGAGCGAGCAGTGGCCCGCTTCCAGGAACTCGGGATCAACGTGACCGGCATCGTCGGCCGCGACGCCGCCCATGCCCGCGAACTGGTCGACGAGGCGCTGACCCGCGAGACCGATGCACTGGTCGTGGTGGGCGGCGACGGGGTGATCCGCCTAGCACTACAGGCGTTGGCGCGCACCAACATTCCGCTGGGGATCGTGCCGGCGGGCACCGGCAACGACCATGCCCGCGAGTACGGGCTGCCGCAGGCCGACCCGGTAGCGGCGGTGGACGTGATCGCCGCTAGGCATATCGAGACCGTGGACCTCGGGCTCATCAAAGGCGCCGACGGATCGAGTACCTGGTTCGGGACGGTGGCCGCAACAGGATTCGACTCTCTCGTCAGCGATCGGGTCAACCGGATGAGCTGGCCGCACGGCCGGATGCGCTACAACGTCGCGCTGGTGGCGGAAATCTCCCAGTTGCGGCCGTTGCCATTTCGGCTCGTGCTCGATGGCGAACGGGAGATCGTCACCGACCTGACGCTGGCGGCGTTTGGCAACACACGCAGCTACGGCGGCGGCATGCTGATCACGCCGGGGGCCAATCACAGCGACGGCATGCTCGATATCACGATGGTGGGTGCGTCGTCGCGCACGGAGCTGATCCGGTTGTTCCCGACGGTGTTCAAGGGCACGCACGTGAATCTGCCTCAGGTGACTACCGACCGGGCCCGCACGATCACGGTCGACTCCCCCGGCATCAATGCCTACGCCGACGGCGACTACGTCTGCCCGCTTCCCGCCGAGATATCCGCGGTCCCGGGTGCGTTGAAAATTATTGTCCCGGAGAAAGTCTAGCGCTCCAGCGCCTTCGCGCAGCCGTCGAGGATGGCCCTGAAGTTCCACGGCAGCAGCCGCGCGGTGAGCGCCTCCATCGGCTTGCCACCGCCCTTCGCCGGGTGGGTGTAGCTGCTGACCCACTCGACGTGGGTGCCCTCGCCGACCGGGGTGAACGTCAGCGTGCCGCCCTCGTGTTCGAAAGCAGGCACCGATTTGACGATCAAATAGGTGTAGCTGTGCGGCGGGTCGTAGGCGGTGATCTCCTCGCGAAACCAGAGGCCGATCGCGAAGCCGGTCCGGATGGCGCCCAGTCCGGCGGGTGCGGGTGAGTCCTCCGCCCAATGGGCCGTGACGATCAACGGGGCAGCCTTCAGGTTCACCGGATCCGCCAGCCAGGCGAAGACCTTGTCGGGCGGTGCGTAGATCGTCTTCTCGACGTGGAGGTGGACCATGACATTCATCCAACCCGCGAGCAGACACAAAATCGCACAATTTGTGCTGGTTTTGTACGAGTTTGTGTCTGCTCGCGGAGAGACTTTCTAGCCGACTCCCCGGCTCAGCCAGCTGACCTCGCCGCCGTCGCCGCCGTCGCGGTAGGGCTCGAGCGCCTCGTCCCAGGCGGTGCCCAGCACCGAGTCGAGCTCGGCCGCCAGACTGTCCGCACCCGCGGCCATCATGTGGCGCAACCGCATCTCGCCGACCATGATGTCGCCGTTGGCGCTCATCGCCCCGGCCCACAGACCCAGCTGGGGGGTATGGCAGAACCGCTCACCGTCCACGCCGGCACTGGGATCTTCGGTGACCTCGAACCGCAGGACCGACCACGAACGCAGCGCATTGGCCAGCCGGGCACCAGTGCCGACGGGACCCGTCCAATTGGTCACCGCCCGCAGCTGCCCAGGCATGGCCGGCTGTGGGGTCCACTTCAGGTTCGCCCTGGCATTCAGGGTCGACGAAAGCGCCCACTCGACATGTGGGCACACCGCAGCGGGAGAGGCATGGATGTACACCACGCCAGTCGTCGCTTCGGCGAACTGGTTCGACGCACGCATAACCTTCTCCTTCGGTTCCACGAGGGACGTCTTCCCCAACGACCTGGTGTTTCCGAAGATGCAGGTGTGCTGTGCGTGTCTATTGTGCCTTGTGGGACACGTGTTGCGCTAGTTCGCTCCGTACACTCTCAGAACTTCATCAGAGATCGCCGGCCAGAGGGGCTTGGCCCACTCGTCAAAATCCCGGTCCGTGAGCACTACCAGCGACAATGCGCGTTCGGGGTCCACCCACAGGAACGTGCCGGTCTGACCGAAATGACCGAAGGTCCGCGCTGAGTTAGCAAACCCGGTCCAGTGCGGCGACTTCCCGTCGCGGATCTCGAAGCCCAGACCCCAGTCATTGGGCCGCTGGACCCCGAATCCCGGCAAGACCCCGCTCAGACCGGGGAACTGCACCGTGATCGCGCATTCGTGCAGCTGTGCCGACACCGTCCGAGGGACCAACAGGTCCTGGGCGAAAACCGCCAGGTCAGCCACTGTGGACACCGCGCCGTAGCCGGCCGCCGCCGCGCCATCGTCCAACCGGGAGGCGGCCATGCCCAGCGGCTCGAAGACCGCCTCGGCCAGATATCGGCCGAATTCGATGCCCGCGCCCGCTTCGATCGCCTCGGCAAGCACCTGGAAGCCGTAATTCGAGTAGACCCGGCGCTTGCCGGGTTCGGCCATCACCTCGGCGGAGTGCATGGCCAGCCCCGAGGCGTGCGCCAGCAGATGCCGGACCGTGCTGCCCGGCGGACCGGCCGGGGTGTCCAGCTCCACCACACCCTCTTCGATGGCCACCTGGGCTGCCCGCGCCGCGAGGGGTTTGGTCACCGACGCCAGCCGGAACTGACGGGCGGTGTCGCCGTACTCGGCGATGACCCCGGCGTTGCCCACCACGGCCGCGGCTGCGGTCGGGACGGGCCAATCGGCGATCAGGTCGAGTGGCGTGGACATCCAGAGCAGGCTACCGGCCGGAGATACCGCGGCGCGCCTGCGCGATCCACTCGTAGGCCTCGGCTTCCTCGTATCCCGACTCGCGCAGCGCGGCTTGCAACACCGCCAGCGCCTCGCGGTAGCGGCCACAACGCACCAACACTGCCCCGCGCAGCAGGTTGTCGACGACACCGACGGACTCGAGCTGCCGCAGGTAATGGTCTGCTTCGTCGAGATCGCTTCCCGCCAAAGCGATCTGGACCGCACCTCGTAGCAGCCGCGGTAGGTCCCCGGCATCGGCCACCGCGATCGCCGCTCGCACTTCGGCGCGGGCGGTGTCCACATCACCCAGCGCGCAGCGCAATAGCGCCTCGCCCGGCTGCGGCACGACACCCAGTTGATGGGCCCTGGCGTAGGCCGCGAACGCGCCGTCGACGTCACCGCGGCGCCGCCGCACCTCGCCGAGTTGGTAATACGCCTCACCGGCCACCGCGGTCTGCGCACTCTCCAGCGACATCTGCCGCAATACCGCCGACCGTTCGGCCGCCAGATCGACGTCGTCGGTGAACACCGCCACCACGGTTTCCAGGTAGGTCAGTTTCACCAATGACGGACCCTCGGGTGCACCGGCAAGCAGCCCGCGCGCCCGGCGGATCCAGCTCTGGCCGATGGCCCACTCACCCCGCGCCAACCACGCGGAGCCGAGCTCGACCGCCTTCCCCGCCGCCGCATTGGGGTCGGTGCGGGTGAGCCGGACGTAGACGAGTTCGCCGACTCGCATGGCTTCCCGGCCATGACCGAGTGCCGCCGCGGCGACCGCCATCGCGTCGAGGTCGTCGACGGCCAGCGGACCCACGGCACCGGCTCGGGAGAACGCTGCGTAGCTGGTTTCAAAGTCGCCGCCGCGATGGGCGGCACGGGCCGTGACCAGCAGGTCGGTCTGGGTTTCAACTCTTACGGTAAGCAAGTCCTCACCGTATCTTCCGACCGAGACCGCCACGGCACATTCCGCATCCCTCACGCTAATGTTTGGCCCATGAGCCAGACAGTGCGCGGTGTGATTTCCCGGTCGAAGAAACAGCCCGTCGAATTGGTCGACATCGTCATCCCCGACCCCGGGCCCGGCGAGGTGGTGGTCAAGGTGATCGCGTGCGGCGTCTGCCACACCGACCTGACCTACCGCGAAGGCGGTATCAACGACGAGTACCCCTTCCTGCTCGGCCACGAGGCCGCCGGCACCGTGGAGTCGATCGGCGCCGGTGTCACCAACGTCGAGCCGGGTGACTTCGTGATCCTGAACTGGCGCGCGGTCTGCGGTCAGTGCCGCGCCTGCAAGCGTGGCCGCCCGTGGTACTGCTTCGACACCCACAACGCCACCCAGAAGATGACGCTGACCGACGGCACCGAACTGACGCCCGCTTTGGGCATCGGCGCATTCGCCGACAAGACCCTGGTCCACGAAGGGCAGTGCACCAAGGTCGATCCCGAGGCCGACCCCGCGGTGGCCGGGCTGCTCGGCTGCGGCGTGATGGCCGGTCTGGGTGCGGCGGTCAACACCGGCGCCATCGGCCGTGACGACACCGTCGCGGTGATCGGATGTGGCGGCGTCGGCGACGCCGCGATCGCCGGGGCCGCCCTGGTCGGTGCGCGCAAGATCATCGCCGTCGACACCGACAACAAGAAGCTCGAGTGGGCCCGCGAGTTCGGCGCCACCCACACCATCAACGCCAAGGAACTCGACGCCGTCGAAACAATCCAGGACCTGACCGACGGCTTCGGCGCCGACGTGGTGATCGACGCGGTCGGCCGCCCGGAGACCTGGAAGCAAGCGTTCTACGCCCGCGATCTGGCCGGAACCGTTGTGCTGGTGGGTGTTCCGACCCCGGACATGCGCCTGGAGATGCCGCTGGTGGACTTCTTCTCGCGCGGCGGATCGCTGAAGTCTTCTTGGTACGGCGACTGCCTGCCCGAGCGTGACTTCCCCACCCTGGTCAGCCTGTACCGCCAGGGCCGCTTGCCGCTCGAGAAGTTCGTCTCCGAGCGCATCGGTCTGGACGCCATCGAAGACGCCTTCCACAAGATGCACGCCGGTGAGGTGCTGCGCTCGGTGGTCGTGCTCTGATGGCCGGCATCGAGCGGGTCGTCACCAGCGGCACCTTCGAACTCGACGGCGGCAGTTGGGAAGTCGACAACAACATCTGGATCGTCGGTGACGAATCCGAGGTGATCGTCATCGACGCCGCCCATAACGCCAAGGCCATCGAGGACGCCGTCGGCAACCGGCACGTCGTCGCGGTGGTGTGCACCCACGGGCACAACGACCACATCACCGTCGCGCCGCAGCTCTCCGCTGATCTCGACGCGCCGGTTCTGCTGAACCCGGCCGACGACATGTTGTGGCGAATGACGCACGGCGACACGCCGTTCCGCACCATCGAAGACGGCCAGGTACTGAAGGCCGACGGCATCGAGCTGCACGCCATCGCCACCCCAGGGCACTCCCCCGGCTCAACCTGCCTGTACGCCCCGGCACTGGGCGCGGTCTTCTCCGGCGACACCTTGTTCCAGGGCGGCCCCGGCGCGACCGGGCGTTCGTTCTCCGACTTCCCGACCATCCTCGGGTCGATCAAGGACAAGCTCGGCAAGCTGCCCGCCGACACCGTCGTCTACACCGGGCACGGCGACACCACCCGTATCGGCGACGAGCTGGTCAACTACGACGACTGGGTGGCCAAGGGTAGTTAACTCTTCGGCGTAGCGCCTGAGGCCCAATGCTCCGACCAGGTCTGGAGACTATTGAGAGTCTTCATGAGGCTGCGGCCACTGTCGCTGAGGCGATAACCACCGTCCTCGTGAGCGACGGTTCCAAGCTCGCGTAAATCCTTGAGGCGCGCGTTGAGCGAGCCGGGATTGGTTTCGCACGCCTCCTGAAGCGCGCGGAAAGTCAATGGTCCGTCGCGCAGTTCCCACAACACACGAAGTGCGCCACGCCGACCGAGCACATCGAGAACGACCATGATCGGGCGCCCGGTCGACGAACCACGTGCCGGCCGGCCAGGCTTGGGAACATTCACGCTTTACATTTTGTAGCATGCGTGGGTATCGTCGCAACCATGACACGCTATAAGAATCATAGCGCTCGGGTTGCCCCGGCCCCCTCTCCGCTTCCGGCGGATATCCAAGACTCCATAGACGCAATCATGCGAGGCAATGATCCGCTGGTTCTCTTCACGACGCTGGCCCGCGATCGTCGGCTGTTTTTCAAATTGTTCAACTCGGGGCTGCTCGATCGGGGGCACCTGACCATCCTGCAGCGCGAGATCGTCATCGACCGCGTAACCGCTCAGTGCGGCGCCGAATACGAGTGGGGCGTGCACGTAGCGGCGTATGCCACCAAGGCCGGACTGGACGCAGGGCAGATCGCATCACTCCTGGAAAGCGATGCGAGCGAAGAACACTGGCGCGACGAGGACCGGGTCCTCATCCGACTCTGCGACAGCTTGCACGCCTCCTGCAGTGTCGACGACGGCCTGTGGGAGAGCCTCATCAGATACCACTCGGAGGAAGCGATCATCGAATTGCTCATGCTTGCCGGCTACTACCGCATGATCAGTTACCTCGCCAACGGTCTTCGACTACCGCTCGAACCGAACACACCACGCTTCAAGGACATTCATGGCCGCGGTGGCATGCCGTGAGCAGTAATTCCGGCCGGCAATTCCGCTGGTCGGCAGGAAGATGGAAAAGGAGAAGACAATGCCATTCGTCAACGTGAAGGTCATCGAGGGAGTGTTCTCGGCGACGCAGAAACAGGAGATCGTCCGGAAGGTGACCGATGCCATGGTTGCAATCGAGGGCGAGAACATGCGACCGGTCACCTGGGTGGTGGTCGAGGAGGTCGCCAGTGGCGACTGGGGCGTCGGCGGCACCCCCCTGCACACCGCCGATGTCAAGGCGGCCGCCGCGGGCCAACCCGTCGCGTCGTGATCAGCGCTCCCGGCGGACAGCCGTTGAGCCGTTCGCCGGGAGGTGGTCGACCCGACCGCTAGGGCGCGGTTACCGCACTGCGGGGGTCGACGAGGATCTTCGCGTGCACCTCGGGATGACCCAGCGCCTCGAACGCCGCTGCCACCCCGTCGAGCCCGACCTTGCCGGTGACCAACGCCGAGGCGTCGAGCTTGCCGTCGGCCAGCATGTACAGGGTGTCGCGGAATTCCAGTGGGGTGTAGGCAAACACGAACCGTAGATCGCGGTATCCCGCTTCTTGATCTCACTGACGCGCACCGCGTGCAGCCCGACCGCCATCGGCTCGGTCAGTGCCGCAACGTCCAGCGACAGTCCGTTGGGCACGGCGAACGTCATGGCCGCCTGGACCAGAACCTGCTCGGCATACCCGCCCGGCGCAAGCGGGGAAAGCCCGGTGAGGTGGACGCCGCCATGGGCACGAAGAACTCGTGGCCCATCACCACGGGAGTGTCGCTGCGCATCATGTCGCGGTAGCCCATCTCCGCCGTGGTTCTGCTCAGTTCGTCGGCATGGTCCTTGGCGTGCAGGTCCGATCCGCAGATCCCGCAACTGGCGACATTGAGCACTAACTGGCCCTCGGCGGGCTCCGGCTCGGGCAAGTCGATCACCGATAGGGTCCCGTGCACGCAGCTGACAGCCTTCGCGTCGGCCCAGCCTACTCGCCGAGAATCCTGCGCTTTTCCGCCTCGAACTCGTCCTGCGTCAGGGCTCCGGAATCACGCAGAGCAGCAATGGTTTTCAGCTGCTCGAGGCGCACACCCTGGTCGGTCGGGGTGTAGGACGGAGGCGTGTGGGAGGTCTGCGTATACGACGGAGGCGTGTACGGATCGAGCGAAGGATTCGACACCAGCCCCACCGTCCGGCGGCCGCCGCCCGCCTTACGCAGGAACAGTGCCACGATCAGATCCAGCAGGCCGAGACCGAGCAACCCCAAGAAGACCCAGTGCAGATAGCCGTAGCTGCTTTCCTTGCCGAAGGCCAGCTGCGGGTTGATGTAGCCACCCACCTGGCCGTCGGTGCGGATCTGGTAGGTGCCTGCCGCGGGGATCTCCGCGGTCCAGATCCGGATATGGGTGTCACTGTTGATAGTCGTTAGCGTGCCGTGGTTTTCGGTCAGTACCGGATCGGCGACACCCTCGGGCGGAATGATGCTCAGCTTGAGGGGCGGCATCGGAAACCCGCTCGACGGGGAACCCGTCACCGAGGTGTGAAAGCTGATCTGGGCCTGTCCGGCGGGCAGCTGCACGTGACCCGAGCCCGGGATGGGCACCTCGCCGTACGCGTCGAACTCGTCGAGTACGAAGGCGTTGAGGATCATCACGAGGATGAAGCCGACACCGCCGACCACCATCATGAGAATCCCGGAGACGGTCAGGATGCGGGAGACAGTTCTGGCGCCGGCCATGGCCGAAAGTGTGTCACGCCGGGCTTTGCGCCGCGGCTCCTATCAGCCAGGTCGACAACCCGGTGCGCAGAGCGTCGACGAACCGGCCGTGCGGATCCGGAAAGCCGAGCTCACCGATCACCTGCCGCACCGCCTCGGTGGGCACCGAGAACGGATACATCCCGGCAACCAGGCTCAGCGCGCCCTCGCCGAAGAATGCCAGGAATTCGTCTGGTAGCCAGGGCAGCTGCCTGCCGGTCAGCTCGGAGACCGCGGCGATCTTCCCCATCGCGCGAACCTTGAAATCGCGCGCGAACTCCCCCGCAATGTTGCGTTCCAGCACGCCGGCCATCGCACCGAGCAGCTCACACAACAGCCGCCGCTCCACCAGGGTGTCAGTGAGGACGCCGGCCAGCCGAATCTCGTTGGCGAACCCAGGCTTTCGCGGTCGCGGCGGCCCGAGCTGGTTCTCCAGGTCGGCCAGCCAGTCCTGGCACTCCTCGTCGAGCACTTCGAGCAGGATCGCTTCCCGGGTGTCGAAATAACGCAGCACATTGGACTTGGCCAGGCCCACCCGCTCGCTGATATCGCGCAGCGTGACCTCGTCGACACCCTTGTCGGCCAGCGCGGCGCGGGCCGCCGCGAGGATCGCCGAGCGCCGGGCGGCCAACTGTTCGGGGCGCCGGGCGCGCTGGAACGTCGAGGTCACAGCAGACAATTTAGCAGACCATCGTTCTCTTGTTATCAGACCGTTGTTCTGTTAGCGTCGCGGGCATGACTGATCTTGCCCTCTCCATACCCGACCTCTCCGGGAAATTCGCCGTCGTCACCGGCTCCAACAGCGGGCTGGGACTCGGCGTCACCAGGCGCCTGTCCACCGCGGGCGCCGACGTCGTCATGGCGATCCGCAACCGCGCCAAAGGCGAGGCGGCGATCGCCGAAATCCGCGCGCAGGTCCCCGATGCGAAGCTGACCATCAAGAACCTCGACCTGTCGTCGCTGGCCAGCGTCGCCGCGCTCGGCGAGGAGCTCAATTCCGAAGGCCGGCCCATCGACATCCTGGTCAACAACGCCGGCGTCATGCAGCCACCCCAGCGCGACACCACCGCCGACGGTTTCGAGCTGCAATTCGGCAGCAACCACCTCGGCCACTTCGCGTTGACCGCCCACCTGCTGCCGCTGCTGCGCGCCGCCGACAACCCCCGTGTGGTGTCACTGAGCAGCCTGGCGGCCCGGTTCGGCCGGATCAACTTCGACGATCCCAACTTCGAGCGCACCTACTCGGCCAACCTGTCCTACGGCCAGTCCAAGATCGCGACCCTGATGTTCGCCCTCGAACTCGACCGGCTCAGCCGCCGACTCGGCTGGGGGTTGATGTCCAACGCCGCCCATCCCGGCTTGTGTAAAACCAACCTGCAGCTCAGTGGGCCGTCGCACGGTCACGAGAAGCCGACCGCAATGACTCGCTTCTACCAGTTCAGCTGGCGCTACATGCCATTCATGTGGCAGGAGGTCGACGACGGCATCCTGCCGGTGCTGTATGCGGCCGTCGACCCGAAGGCCCACGGCGCCGAGTTCTACGGACCCCGCGGCTTCCAGGAGCTGGCCGGTGGCGGGGTCACCGAAGCGAAGATCACCGACCGTGCTGCCAATACCGAGGACTGCCGCCGACTCTGGCAATTGTCCGAACAGCTCACCGGCGTGAGTTATCCGACGAATTAGCCGACAACGACTAGCGTCAATCTCCTGACACAACGGGAGGTTGTCATGTCCGGAGAGGAAGTCGCCAAGCCCACCGGCGGTGCGGTGCGACGGTTCGCCCTGCGCTACTGGGTCGCTATCACCCTGGTCGTGCTGGCAGCGATATTCATCGCCCAGAACCGCGCACGCCAGCGGGTGCACATCCTGTGGATCAGCGTCGAATACCCGATGTGGCTGTTGCTGACCGCGATGCTCGTTGTCGGAGTCATCGTGGGGCTGTTGCTGCACCGCCGCCGCAAGAACTGACATGCGCGAGTCCAGCATCGTGGTTCGTCCGGTACCGATGGACAGCCATATCTACACCGAATCCTCGCGTTTGCAGGCAGCTGGATTACGTCCTGCCACAGACCGTTTCGAGGAAGCCGCGCGCAACATCGCCATCCCGAGGGCACCGCAACCCATCGCGATCGCCGATTACGGTGCGGCGAACGGCTACAACTCGCTGGTGCCGATCAGCGCGGCAATCGCCGTCATCCGCAAGCGCACTCGCTCCGATCACGCCATCCTGGTCGCCCACACCGATGTGCCCGGCAACGATTTCTCCGCCCTGTTCTCCACCCTGGCCGACGACAAAGACAGCTATCTCAAGAAGGACTCCACCACTTACGCGTCGGTGATCGGCCGTTCGTTCTACACCCAGATCCTGCCGTCGGACAGCATTGCCCTTGGGTGGAGTTCATGGGCCATCCACTGGCTGCGCAAAGTGCCGATGCCCATCCCCGACCACATCGAAATCTCCTTCAGCTCCGACGAACAAGCCCGCCGCGCATATGCCCGCCAGGCCGCCGAGGACTGGCATGACTTCATCGCGTTCCGCGGTCGCGAGTTGGCGCCCGGGGGCCGGCTGGTGGTGCTGACCGTCGGCCTGGAGCCCGATGGAAGTTCGGGATTCACAACGGCATTCGATGCGATCATGTCGGCACTGGCCCAGTTCGTCGACGACGGCCTGATCACCGCCGATGAGGTGCGCCGTATGTCGATCCCGTCGATCGGCCGTGACGAGAAGGACTTTCGCGCGCCCTTCGCCCCGTCGGGCCGATTCGAGGGCCTCGAGATCGATCATCTGGAGATGGTGACCGGCGAAGACCGGTTCTGGTCGCAGTTCCAGAGCGACAAAGACGAACGGGCCTTCGGCGCGAATTGGGCTGGGTTCCTTCGTGCTTCGATGTTCCCGATCCTGGCCACCGAGGTGGATATCGAGGGCGACGCCAACCGGGGTCGCGATCGTCGCAGCAAGCGGCGCCGAGATTTCGTCGAACAATTAGAAGCCTCGGTCGCGGCCAAGCTGGCCGCAGCTCCCGCACGAATGTCCATCCCGCTGGCCATCGTGGTCCTGACCAAGCGGCGCCGCTCAGCCTGAGGGCGGCTGCACGAAGATCTGGGGCAGACCGGGAATCGTCGGGATCGGTGGAATCGTCGGGATGAACCGCGGCTGCTGGGGCGGCTGCGAGTACGTCGGAGCGACGGTCTGCGTCTCAGTCACCGGCGGTGGCGTGGACACCTCGGTGGTGACGACGGTCGTCGTCTGAGTCTCGGTGACGGGCGGTGGCGGCGGCGCCTCGGCGGTCACCGGCGGCGCCTGCTGCACCACCGTCACCGGGGCGGGCGCCTGCTGCACCACCGTCTGCGGGGCCGGCGCCTCGGGCGCCTGTTGAACGGCCTGGTTCTGCACGGGAGCCGACGACGGGTCGCCGCTCGCCGGGGCGGGCGCCTGCGCCGGGGCGGCCTGCGGGGTGGAGACGATGCTCGGCGTGGGCGTGACGGGAGCGACGCTGCTGTCGGTGGTGAGCGCCACCGCTGTTCCGGCTCCGGCCAGGACGATCACCCCAAGGGCGGCGGCCACCACCGGCATCGGCCGCCGGTACCAGGCCGGCTCGGCCTCCTTGGGACTCGCGGGATCGACCGCGGCCGGCTCGAAGTCCAGCATGGGTCGGGCGACGGGTGCCATGCGCTCCGGTACCGGTTCGGCCAGCGGGGCCAGGTCCGGCACGTCGGGCGCTTCGGACCAGGCCAGGGCGAGGCCGGTCGCGGGGGCTTGTTCGAACGGCGCAACCGGAGCCGCGAGCACGACCGGGGCCGGCGCCATTGCGGTGGCGCTCTCGTCGGCCGGTCCCCGCGCGGCGCGCAGCGCCCCGCCGATCGCACCGGTGAGGGCCGGGCGCGGGGTGGTGATCACCGGAACCCGCAGATGCTCGGACAACGTCGTGGTGATCACCGGGATGGCGGCGCCGCCACCGATCGAGGCCACCGCGGCCAAATCGGCGGGCCGCACGCCGGCGCGTTCCATGGTGTCCTGCAGGACGGCGACGAACTCGGAAAGCGCCCGGCCCATCGCGTCGTCGAGCTCGGCGCGAGTCAGCCGGACGTCGCCCTGGAAGTTGGGCAGCTCGGCGGGCAAGGCGGTGACCGTGACGGTCGACAGCCGTTCCTTGGCCGCCCGGCACTGAGCCCGCAGCCGGGTCAGTGACCCGATCGCCGAGGTGCCCGTGACGTCGAGGCTTCCGCCTGCTGATAGCTCCCCGACCACGTGGGCCAGCAGGCCCTGATCGATCAGGTCACCGGAGAAGTCGTTGTGGCGCAGCGTCGGCCCGATCGGGCCACCGGACGAACCGTCCACCAGCGTGATCGACGTCCCGCTGCCGCCGAAATCGCACAGGGCGACCACACCGCGGGTCGGCAGCCCGGGGTTGGCGGCCAGCGCGGTGAGCGCGGCGGTGGTGTCCGGGATCAGCAGTGGCTCTTCGGCCGCCCATTCGGGGATGTGCCGGATCGCCGCGCGCAGCGCCTCGACGGCCTGGGGCCGCCAGTGCGCGGGGTAGGTGATCGCGGCAGCCGGCGGCAGTTGCCGGCCCGACGTGGCGGCATAGGCGAGCGACCGCAGCGAGTCGGCCAGCAAAGTCGCCGCATCGTGGACCGAGCCGTCGGACGCCACGATGCCGACCGGGTCACCGACGCGGTCGACGAAATCACCGATGACCATGCCGCCGGGGAGCGTGACCACAGGGGCACGAGTGACCGAATTATCCGGTGTGACCGCGGCCAATGTGGTTGCCCCGACCGACAGGCCGACCGCTGGCCTCGTTGGGTCTGTCATGTCGTCCAATCCGGGCTGCCCAGCCTGAAAAGTAGGCATGCGGGTAGCCCCAGCGCCGTTCTTCGGATTCACCAAAGATGTCGGTCTGGGTACCCCCGGCGTTACTCAGCGAATCGTGCCGCGCCCCGGGATCAGGGGCAGTTCCAGCGGTGTGACCCAGCCCGGGGGCAGGTCGTTGACGGCCGGAACGGCATTGAGTGCGCGCAGTCCGGTCGACAGGCAGCCCGCCGTCGCGGCGTCACGCCCGGAACCGTCTGTGAACCTAAACGCCGTCTCTTGGAAGATGCTGGGGGTGCCCTGGATATCCACTCGGTAGACGTCATCCTGGGTGCCCGACGGCCAGTCCGGCGCGGCATCCTGACCGATGCGGTTGACATGTTCCAGCTGGATCCGGGTTTCGCCCTGGTAGATGCCGTTGATGGTGAACCGGACCGCCGCGACGTTGCCGGCCGGGATGACGCCCTTCACGGTCTTGCGTTCGGTGGGGGTCACCCACTTCTCCCAGGTGGTGGTGATCTCGTCGAGCTCGATGCCGGCGGCGTAGGCGATCATCGGCACCGTCGCCCCCCAGGCGAACACCAGGATGTCGGAGTTCTCCAGCAGCGGCTTGAACTCGGGTTCGCGGCCGATACCCATCTCGAACTCGTAGTCGCCCTCGTAATTCGTGTAGTCCAGCAGTTCCGAGGCGCGGACCAGACGCACCTGCGAGGTCAGGCCCATCAGCGTCATCGGGAACAGGTCGTTGGCGAAGCCGGGATCGATACCGGTCGTGAAGCACGACGACTGACCGGCCTCGCAGGCCTGGGTGATCGGGTCGATCCAGTTCGGCGGATTCAGGTGCATCTTCGGCCACACCCACGGCGTCATCGCCGTCGAGCACACGTCGATACCGGCCCGCAGGAACCGTGAAATCAGGTCGATGTTCGTGTCGGCGTGCGCTGCGGTCGGCCCGTAATGCACCAGCGCATCGGGCTTCAGTGCGATCAGCGCGTCGACGTCATCGGTGGCCGCAAGGCCGATCTCGGGGATATCGCAGATCGTCCCCACGTCGACACCGACCTTGGCGGGATTGCTGACACCGACGCCGACCAGCTCGAACTCAGGGTGCGCCACGACTTCGGGAATGACCATCCGGCCGACAAAACCAGTACCCCAGATCACGATTCGCTTCGCCATGGCTGCAGCCTAGGCGCGGCGTCGCCCGAGGTAGCGCGGTTGTCTCAGTGCGTGGGCCCTCGATCACGCACTGCGAATCGGCGCTCGGCGTAGGCCAGATCGTCGCGCCACAGCCGCGCGGCCGCCAAGCGCATCAATGGGGCGATCAGTGGCGCGACGCGCAGGGAGTGCTGGAATCCGGTGCGGTCGGATTGCGCGACGACGGCCTCGATCACCGCGGTCCGCGGACGCCCGTCGGGTCCCGGTCCCATTGGGGTGGCGTGGGTCTCGACGACGCTGCCGGTGCCTTCGCCGTCGACGATCCGCATGACGATGGTTCGGGGTTCCGGTGCGGTGAATTCGGCGATCACCGGCACGCCGAGGCGTCCCATCCGGAAGGTGACCGCAACCAGAAATCGGTCGGCGTCCTCGTCGGCGTCGACCGCCGGCGCGCTGAGCACCTCCAGCGCAGTGAACGAGTAAGGATGGAACCACGCGCCATGCCACGGGTCCAGCCGATTGGCGATGATGTCGGACGGTTCGCACACACCCTCCAGCCGGGCCACCGCCGCCAGCCGTGCGCCGGTGGGCCGGGCCGGGATCACCGGGGCGTCCAGTGCGGGTTCACCCCCGACATCATCGAGCCGGACCCACGCCAGCACGCCGTCGTCGAAGGCGGGCAACGGCTTCCAGCCGAACTCACGGCCGCCGTCCAGGCGCAGGCCGTGCCATGGGCAGATCAGGCTGCCGCAGTTCACCTTCCCGGTGGCCAGGTCGGCACCGAGATGGGGGCAGGTCGCAGGCCCAACGTGCAACTGACGCTGCTGATCGCGCCACGCCACGACGTCAATGCCCCCGACCCGGGTGCCGAACGGCCGGTCGGTGCGGATATCGGTGCTGGCGGCGAAGACATACCAGTTGCCGCTGGGCCGGACTTCAGCACGCTTGAGCGCCGCGTTGATCAGCGCGGGTTCGGCATCCTTGTAGGTGGGCCGCTGAGCCGCCCAGTTCTCCTTCGGAATAACCTGCAGCGGAATGGCTTTCATCCGTGATCGCAGACTCATGACGCGTGCCTATCCCGACTGGCCAGCCAGCGCAGCACCGGTGAGCGCCCACGCACCGGAACGGTATGCAGGGTATGCCCGTCGAGCCCCCAGCCGGCCAGCAACCGGTTGGCGGCCGACCACCCGGTGGTGGCGGCACGCTCCATCAACGCCACCGGCAGGTCGATGCGAATGCCATCGCCGGCCAACATCAAACCAGAAACCGGAGTGTCCACCGTCGGCCGGTCGGCGAACGCGCCGGGGCTGAACAGCGGACAGTCGTCGCGGACCAACAACGTCTCCCCCACGATCCTCGCGGTCGCGGTCTCCGGGTACAGCTGGTGCAGGCGGGTCAGCATACGCTGACGCAGGTCGTCGACCTCGGGTGGCTCCCCCACCGAGTAGGAGTGCACCTCGACCACCGAACCGTGGTGTGCGCGAGCCCATTCCGCGGCCTGGAATTCATAGTTGCTGACCACGCTGATGTTGTCGATGGGCTCGAGGCCACCCGTCCCCAGGAACGCCGGGCGGTCGGCGTCCACCGGCCGGTCCAGCCAGAGCCGCTGCACGGCGAAGGGCGGCGCGTTTCGCAACCGCCACACCTGCCTGCGCCATGTGTCGTCGCCCAACTCCGATGAGGCGGCGACGATCTGTTGCAGCGCGGCGATGTCGGTGGCCAGCACCACGCCGTCGGCGTCGATCGTCCGCCCGGTCGAGTCGTGTACTTGCAACGCCCTGCTTCCGCCGACGCTGACCGAGTCCGCGGACACTTCGGTACGCACCCGCACCCGCTGACTGATCAGATACTGGCCCAACGGTTCCCATAGTGCGGTGTCGAAGTTCGACTCGGCGACATCGAAGACCAGACCCTCGCTGGAACCCAGGAAATAGATGTGGAACATGGTCGCCAGCTCGGCCGCCGAGAGCCGCTCGGGTCTAGCGAAGAAGCTCCGCGCGAACACCTCGAAGGCGAGATGGCGCGCGGCCGGCGGAAAGTTGATGTCGGTCAAGAAGGTTTCGGCGTCGAGAGCGTCGAGTTGCTGATAGATCCCGGGCACGGACACAGCGGCCAGTGGAGCGGCCGCAACGGCGTTGAGCCGCACCAGATCGCGCATCCTGAACGTGGGACTGCGCAACGCGAAGGCCAGTGCGTTCCACGGCGGGGTCTTGGGTAACCCACGAAAGGTGTCCCGACGACCGTGGCCGTCGATCAATGGGTAGTCCTCGACCGCCCGCAGCCGCTCGAGTTCGGGATCGGCACGGCGCAAAAGCATCCGCAGGTTGTAGTACTGGCGGAAGAACGCGTGGAAGCCGCGATTGTTCGCCACCAACGAGCCGTCACCCAACTGGTCGGTCCAGCCACCGACCCGCCCGCCGAGATACTCCTGTCGCTCCAGAAGCTCCACCGAGACACCGCGTTCGGCCAGCCCGGTCGCTGCCGCCAGCCCCGCGATGCCGGCCCCCACGACAACGACGTGTGGTTTGCGGGCCAGCTTGTTGGCGTGCGGCGCCCCACTGGGGCCTGGGTGGGTGACGCGGCGGCCGTCGATCATCGCGGCACCTCCCCCAGAAAGGTGTGCACGATATCGCGCTGCCAACCGCTCATCGTCTCGCTGTGCACACCGGTGAAACCTGCTGCGGCCAGCCGTCGTTGGAAGGCAGAGGTCCCGTCGAACGCGTTCACACTGCGCCACAGGTGCCGGTACAGCGCGCTGTCCCGGGTCTGTAGCCAGCCGGACGGAATGATGATTCCCCAGCAGACCGCATTCCAGATCGCCTTGGCGACACGTGAATCGCGCACCGAATATTCGTGCACGGCCAGTGTCCCGCCCGGCCGTAAGAGCTGGCGGAAAGCCCGCAGTTGAGCATCGGGGTCGGCGAGGTTGCGCAAGAGATAGGCAGCGAAGATCCCGTCGAACGGACCATGCACCCCGGCCTCGGCGATCGTTTCGATCGGGCTGTGCACGAACCGGACCGCCTCGGGCCAGGACTTCGCGGCCGCCTCTGCCAGCATGCCCGCCGAGGCGTCGACGGCGATGATCTCGGCGTGCGGTGCCGCCTCCAGCAGCGCGGCCGTCGACGCTCCCGTCCCACAGCCGGCGTCGAGCAGCCGAAGCCCGTGGCCGCCGTGCGGAATTCGCATCCGCTGCGCCGATATTCGCAGATGGTCGTGATAGCCGGGATTCGCACCGACCAGCTTGTCGTAGGCGTGGGCGCCCACGTCGAAGGCACCGGGAACGTCTATGGCCATTGCTGATCCCGATCGTCGTCGTTGGGGCGGGGACGCTGCTTCTCCCACAGCAGCAGCACGGCGGTGACCATCGCCCAGCCGAACAGGAAGTCCTCCACCGGGATGTCCCAAGGGAACCGCACCCCGGTGCTGTGCTGCTCGTTGTAAATGACGATCGGCGCCGACAGCTTGGTCAGCCAGCCGTCGACGATCACCTGGAATCCCACCACGATGGCAAAAGAGATCCAGTACTCGATCTTCCCGAACAGCCCGGTACGCAGCACCGCCAGTTCCAGCGCGATGACCGCCACCACCGCGACGACGGCGGGCAGTGTGTAACCGAGCCCGCTCATCGGCGTCCTCGCACGGTGGCGAGGATCGCGCTGACCGCCGAATAGGTCAGCACGCCGCACACCGGAATCACGATGAAAAACAACAACTCCTCCAAGGGAATCGAGAACCCGACCTCGAACCCACTGATGTAGCGCGGGTTGTAGCTCCACACGTGTCCGGCGATCGCGATCGCATCCCAGACGACGAACACCAGCGCCACCGGGCCGACCGAGATCAGCAGCCGCACCGGTTGGCGGTAGACCTCGGACCCGAAGATCTCCAGCGGCGCGGTGATCAGCAGGCAGGCGCCGAGCACGATCAGGTACTGCCAACGATCCATCAGGCCGCACCGTATCCGCGGGCACGGCGAGCCCGAATCAGTCCGGACGCAAAGACTTGTAGCCGCCGGCCAACTCTCACCGAGGCACGCTGGCTGAACACCTCGAAGTCGATGGCCTCGATGCGGTCCAGGATCTCCGAATACAACGTGAATGCTGTTGCCACACAGGGTCTCGACCGCGGCGCGAGCAGCGCGATGCCCTTGCGGGCCTCCCGGTAGACCGTACGGGCGATGTCGTGCTGGGCCGACAGCGCGCGGCGCACCTTGGGGTCGGTGTGGCGGTGTTGGTGACACCACATCAGCAGGTCGCGGTCCACGTCGAACGCGGCGATTTCGTCGGCGGGCAGATAGACCCGGTCCCGTTCGAGGTCCTCGTCGACGTCGCGTAGAAAGTTGGTCAGCTGGAATGCCCGGCCCAGCGCCTCGGCGTACGGCGCGGCTTCGCCTGCGGGCCCGACGGTTCCGAGGATCGGCAGCATCTCCAGCCCGATGACGGCTGCCGAGCCGCGCATGTACTGGTTGAGCGCTGCACGGTCTGGATAGTCGGTGACGGTGAGGTCCATCCGCATCGACGTGAGGAAGTCGTCGAACAGGTCCAGCGGGATGCGGTACGTGCGGGCGGTGTGCAGTACGGCGGCCAGCACCGGCTCCGTGTCGTCGGCCGTGCCACTGAAGAACTTGGCCGACAACCGATCCAGGCGCTGCGCGCGCTCGTCGGTGCTGGCGCCGGCATCCATATCGTCGAGGATGTCGTCGGCGTAGCGGGCGAACCCGTACAACGCATGCACCGCTGGCCGCTGCGATGGTGCGAGCAGCCGGGTCGCCAGGAAGTAGGTCCGGCCGTGCTCGGCGTTGAGCCGCCGGCAGTAGCGGTAGGACTCGCGCAGTCGGGCATCGTCTATCCCTGCGGCATGCAACTCGGTGTGGATCATCGCTACCTACTTCTTCCGGAGCTGACGATGGTGCGGGTGCGGGAGAGATCGGGCACGCCGGTGACCCGGTCGGCGGCCAGTCGGCCGGAGATCAGCGCGGTGGGCATGCCAACGCCGGGCACGGTCGACCCGCCTGCCAGCACTGCGTTCTCGATACCGCGAACCATGTTGGCGGGCCGGAACGGACCGGTCTGAGCGAACGTGTGCGCCAACGCGAACGGGCTGCCCGCGGCCATGCCCTGGCGAGCCCAGTCCGCTGGCGTGACGACATCGAGAACCTCTGCGTCGAGCCCGGGCATCAGCCGTGCGATCGCGGTGGCCACCACGTCACTGGCGTATGCCTGACCGACCGAATCCCAATCCACCACGCCCACTTCGAGATTCGGTGCGGGCGCCAGAACGTAGAGCAGGTCGCGCCCGGACGGGGCGAGGCTCGGGTCCCCCGCGGTCGGCCTGGTCACCAGTAGCGAAGGATCGCTCATCAGCACTCCGTCCCGGGTGATCTCGCCGAACGTGTCGGCCCACTTGGCCCCGAAGCTGATGTTGTGATGCGCCAGGTGTTCACCGACCGCAGGCACGCCGACGTGGGCGACCACCGCCGACGGGGCCGGGCGCACCTTCACCAGGCGCCGCGGCGTGCGCCCCAGCAACTGATAGGTCAGCGGCAGTTCGGTCGTGAGAACCACGGCGTCACAGGCAATTCGGTCGTCGCCCGCGTGCACCGCAGTCACCCGCGAGCCGGTGCGCTCCAGCGCCGTCACGCATGCGTCGTAGCGGAACCCCACCCCCGCCACTGCGGCGGCGGCGGCCATCGCTTCGGGCACCGAACGCATACCGCCGCGCGGAAAGTACACGCCGGCAACGGTGTCCATGTAGGCGATCACCGCGTACGCAGCCAGCGCCCGCTGCGGCGGCACACCGGCGTAGAGCGCCTGGAAGGTGAAGATCCGCTGCACGCGTTCATCGCTGATGAAGCGGCTGACCATCCGCTCCCACCCCCGGAAACCGCCGATCGCGGCGAGCCGGGCCAGCTGCGGGGTCAGCAGAGACAGCGGAGAGTTGAAGTTGGCGGCGATGAACCCGTCGAACTCCAATCGGTAGAGTTCGGTGAGCCAGTCGCGCAGCCGCAGATAACCCGCGGCCTGCTCGGGGCCGGCGAAGGCTTCGATCGCGGTGGCCATCGCGGTGGCGTCAGAGTGCACGTCCAGCGCGCTGCCATCGGCGAAGGTGGCCCGGTAGGCCGGCTCGACGGGCATGAGCTCGAGATGCTCGGCCATCGACGCACCGACCGCGGCGAACGCGTCGGCGATGATGTCGGGCATGGTCAGGACGGTCGGGCCGGTGTCGATCCGGTAGCCCCCGATATCGGCTTGGCCCATGCGGCCGCCAGGGAATGGGTGACGCTCGACCACGGTGACCGAGCGTCCGCGGCCGGCCAGGTGCAGGGCTGCCGACAGCCCGGACAGGCCCGCGCCGACCACCACGACGTGGTCAGTGGCGCCCGGAACGGTACGCATCAATCGCTCCTCTCCCCGCCGAGGGCTTGGCTCGCCCAGGCCGGGCACGTCGTGCCCATACCCCGCAGGAGGCCTTTGCAATCAGAAGAGGTGCGGACGCGCTAGCGGCACACCCCGAACTGGTTGCATTGGAGCGCGGTCCACGTCGCGGACGGCAGGCCTACTTCGGAAGAGCTGTAACTGCCTTCCATCGGGCGGTCAGCGGTTGCGGGGACAGCCAGTCCCGCCGCGGCGCCGATGAACAGAACAACCGCGGCCAGCGAGCGAATTGCGGTAACCATGCCCCCTCCGGTCCCTGACTCGCGCCGATTATCGCAGCATCGGCGCCGACCGATCAACGGTTCGGACGGCCGGACCGCGCTTCGGCTGACATGCTCGTCACGTGAAGTCACTCGCAGTCATGAAGCGGCCTGAGCCGCATGCGGTGGTCGGTTCTCTCGCGACGGCCGACAGTGCCGCGGTTACCGGATCGATCAACACCGTGCGCAGCGCGGCGGTCACCGGATCGATCGCCACCTTCGACAGCGCGGCGGTCACCGCTGCGATCGCCACGGTCGGCAGCGCCTTCGTCACCGGTGCGGTCGCGACCGCGGGCAGCGCCGTCGTCGCCGGATCCGTCGCGACCGCAGGCAGCGCCGTCGTCGCCGGATCGGTCGCCACCGCGGGCAGCGCCGTCGTCGCAGGCAGCGTGCTCACCGTGCTGTCGGTTCGGTTGCGTGAGTGCATGGCGTGCCTGGCCTGTTTCGCATGCCGCCGCTGCACGGGTTGCATCGGCTGCGCCCGATGCACCGACTGCGTGGGTTGTGTCGGGTGCTACAACTGCTCGGGACTGCGCAACGCAGTGGGGCTCCGGGACGTACACGCCTAGCCCCAGAAAGGGTCGGGCAATGACACAGCTGAACGGGAAAGTCGCGCTGGTGACGGGCGCCTCGTCGGGTCTCGGGGCCGCGACCGCGCAATTGTTCGCCGAGCGCGGAGCCACAGTGTTCGGCATCGCGCGCGATTCCGAACGGATGGCGACGGTCTTCGAATCGGTTCCCGGCGGTGCCTACGCCTCGGTCGACATCACCAGCGCGCAGGCTTGCCGCGACGCCGTCGCCCAGTGCGTCGAACGCTTCGGCAGGGTCGATGTGCTGGTGAACGCGGCGGGTTTTCACCAGATGCGGAACACCACGTCGGTGACCGACGAGGACTGGGACTACGACCTCGCGGTGAACCTCAACGGCCCGTTCTACCTGATCCGTGCAGCGCTACCGCACCTGCTGGAGGTCGGCGGCAATATCGTCAACGTCGCCTCCATCGCCGGCATCGAGGGCGAGGTCTACTCCGCGGCGTACTGCGCTGCCAAACACGGGCTGGTCGGTATGACCAAGGCCCTGGCGATCGAATACACCAAGGAGCAGTTGCGGGTGAACGTGATCTGCCCGGGCGGGATGCTCACCCCGCAGGTGACCGAGTTCAAGACCCCCGACGACGCGGACTGGAACCTGATCATGCGGATCGCGGCGCCCCGCGGAATGATGGCGCCCGTCGATGTGGCGAAGGTGATCGCGTTCCTTGCCAGCGACGACGCCGTCACCATCCACGGCGCGGTCTACAACGTCGACAACGGCAAGACCGCCGGCTAATCGCCAGTCTCGAAATGCCGGCGGATGCCGGCCAGCATCTCCTTGTGGGCCTCGACCGCCTGGCGGACGGTGACGGCCAGCAGCGGCCACGGCGCGGTGAACCGGATTCGTTCGGTCAGCCGGGTCCCGGCCGATATCGGGTCGAAAGAAATCACCGAATCCAGGTGAACCGCCGGGAACTGGCGAGCCTGGCTGAACACCGGGCCGGCCGCTGGTACTTCAAGGGTGGCTGTGTAGGTGATCGGCAGCGTCATGATGCGCAACGGGATGCGGTCGCGGACGCGGTAGACCTGTACGTAACCATCACCGGTATCGATGCGCGACAAGCTCTCGACCGACACCACCAATGGGTGAACGTCCCTGATGTTGTTCAGATCGACGTAGTGAGCCCGAACGTCGTCGGGGGCGCCGGGCACGTCCTGGATGAGGACGCGGTCGACAGGGCCGGCCATCGCGAGCTACTGAACGGCCGCCCGCTGCAGTACGCCGACCTGATCCGGGCAGTACGTGGCGATCGCGGCGCCGAGGAACTGGATCGCCTGGCCCTGGGTGCTGTTCAACGGCAGGTTGGTCAGGATGAACTTGGCAGACGCGTAGGTGTCATTGTCCAGACCGGTGGCCAGTCGCTTGCAGGTGATCTTGCCGATCCACGCGTTGTAGTCACGAGGCCCGTAGATCCCGAAGGTGTGCAGCTGGTTGGCGAAGTCCGTGTCGGGATCGGCGTGCGACGGCGCGGCCAGGACAATCGGCGCCGCGACGGCCGCAATGGCGGCCATGGCAAGCCTCGTAACGTTCATGGGCAAGATTGTAGGACAGCTAAACACCGCCGCAAGAGCCATACCGCACAATTGCCCCGGTGACGCCTGAATCTCACTTCGGGGATGATGTGACCTCACCCACGATTGGCCGAGGGAGATCGATTGGCGAAGCTACCGGGGGGTATCGTCCGATCAGTTAAGTGAGCTAATCTCTCAGTTAAATCAGCTAAGCTGTCGCGACCAGACACGAAGAAAACGGGGTTGAGATGAGACGGACGGCCGCGCTCACGAATAGCGCTGAAGGAGTCATCGCGCTGTCCGTGTCGGCGTCGTAATCTCGTCGGGAAATCCTATGGTCAAGGCATTGAGGCGGGCGTGGATTCCGCTGGTCATCGTGATCGTGGTGGCCCTTGCCGCATTCGGCGTGGTCCGGCTGCACGGCGTCTTCGGCAAGACCGAACTCACTCGGCCCGGCAGTGGCCTGGCCAACGACACCAAACCGTTCAACCCCAAAGAGGTGACGTATCAGATCTTCGGCCCCGAGGGCGCGGTGGCGACCATCAACTACCTCGACCTAGACGCGCAGCCGCAGATCGCGCGTGACATCACGCTGCCCTGGTCGCTCACCCTCACCACAACCGCCCCGGCCGCCAGCGCCAATATCGTGGCCCAAGGCGACACCGACACCATCGGCTGTCGCATATTGGTCGACGGCGTGCTCAAGGATGAGAAGACGTCAACCGGTGTCAACGCCCAGACCTTCTGCCTGGTGAAGTCCGCATGACCGACCTCCAGTCCCCACCCAAGAAGAACCCGCTGATCCCCCGGTTCGTGCGGGCCTTCTCGGTGCCGATCGTGCTGCTCTGGCTGGGTCTCGTGGTCGTCCTCAGCGTCGCCGTGCCCTCGCTGGAACAGGTGAGCCAAGAGCACACCGTGTCGCTGGCGCCCGAAGACGCGCCGTCGATGAAGGCGATGAAGCAGGTCGGCAAGACCTTCCAGGAATTCGACTCGAACAGCAGCGCAATGGTCCTGCTGGAAGGCGACCAGCAGCTGGGCCCCGAGGCGCACCACTATTACGACAACCTGGTCAAGGCGCTGCGCGCCGATACCAAGCACGTCGAGCACATCCAGGACTTCTGGGGCGATCCGCTGACGGCTGCCGGCTCCCAGAGCGCCGACGGCAAGGCCGCCTACGTCCAGATTTACCTGGCGGGCAACCAGGGCGAAGCTCTGGCCAACGAGTCGATCGACGCGGTCACCAAGATCGTCAACGCCAATCCGCCACCGGCCGGAATCAAGGTCTTCGTCACGGGCCCAACGGCATTGAGCCACGACCAGCACAACGCCGGCGACTCGGCCGTCAAGATGATCGAGGCGCTCACCATCGCCGTCATCTTCGTGATGCTGCTGTTGGTCTACCGCTCCATCACGACCGTGATCCTCGTGCTGGTCATGGTGTTCACCGAGCTCACCGCGGCCCGTGGCGTCATCGCCTTCCTCGGGAACTACGAAATCATCGGCCTGTCGACATTCGCGGTGAACCTGCTGGCGACCCTGGCGATCGCGGCGGCTACCGACTACGCGATCTTCCTCATAGGCCGCTATCACGAAGCGAGGCTGGCCGGCGAAGACCGTGAAACCGCCTTCTACTCGATGTACCACGGCACCTCGCACGTCATTCTGGGCTCGGGTCTGACGATCGCGGGCGCGACCTTCTGCCTGCACTTCACCCGGCTGCCCTATTTCCAGTCGCTGGGCTTCCCGCTGGCCATCGGCATGTTGGTCGTGGTGATCGCGGCGCTGACTCTGGGCGCCGCCGTCATCTCGATCGGCGGGCGGTTCGGCCTGTTCGAGCCCAAGCGGAAGATGAACACCCACACGTGGCGGCGGGTCGGAGCCGCGGTGGTCCGCTGGCCAGGACCGATTCTGGTCGCCTCGATCGCACTGTCCCTGATCGGGCTGCTGGCGCTGCCGACGTACAAGACCAATTACAACGACCGCTACTACCTGCCCGGCGACATCCCGGCCAACCAGGGCTACGCCGCGGCCGACCGGCACTTTCCGCAAGCCCGGATGAATCCCGAGCTGCTGCTGATCGAAACCGACCACGATGTGCGCAACCCGGCCGACATGCTCGTCGTCGACCGGATCGCCAAGTCCGTCTTCCACATTCCTGGCATCGGCCGGGTACAGACCATCACCCGGCCGCTGGGCACCCCGATCGAGCACACCTCGATCCCGTTCATCATCAGCATGCAGGGCACCAACCAGACGATGAACATGTCCTATCTGCAGGACCGCATGAAGGACATGCTGAAGATGGGCGACGAGCTGCAGGTCACCATCGACACGATGGAGCGCATGCTGGTGCTGACCAAAGAGATGGTCGGCATCACCCACAGCATGGTCGGCAAGACCAAGCAGATGGTCCTCGACACCAACCAAATCCGGGACCAGATCGCCAATTTCGACGATTTCTTCCGGCCGATCCGCAACTACCTGTACTGGGAACCGCACTGCTACGACATCCCACTCTGCTACTCGATCCGGTCGATCTTCGACGCGCTCGACGGAATCGACACTCTCAGTGACGATCTCGGGAGACTGGTCGTCGACATGGACAGGCTCGACGTCCTGATGCCGAAGATGGTCGAGATCATGCCGCCGATGATCGCGACCATGAAGACCATGAAGTCGACGATGCTGACGATGCAGTCGACGATGGGTGGCCTCCAGAATCAGATGGACGCCATGCAGCAGAACGCGACCGCGCTGGGGCAGGCCTACGACGCGTCGAAGAACGACGATTCGTTCTATCTGCCACCCGAGGTGTTCGACAACCCGGAGTTCAAGCGCGGTCTGAAGATGTTCGTGTCGCCGGACGGAAAAGCGGTGCGGTTCATCATTTCCCATGAGGGAGACCCCGCGACGCCGGAAGGCATCTCGCACATCGACAAGATCAAGAACGCCGCATTCGAGGCGATCAAGGGCACCCCGCTGGAGGGCTCGAAGGTCTATCTGGGCGGCACCGCGTCGGTCTACAAGGACATGCAGCAAGGCGCCAACTACGACCTGATGATCGCCGGCATCGCGGCACTGTGCCTGATCTTCATCATCATGCTGGTGATCACCCGAAGCGTGGTGGCGGCGGGGGTGATCGTGGGCACGGTGGTGCTATCGCTTGGCGCCTCGTTCGGGCTCTCGGTGCTGCTCTGGCAGCACATACTCGGCCAGCCGCTGCACTGGCTGGTCATCGCGATGGCGGTGATCATCCTGTTGGCGGTGGGATCGGACTACAACCTGCTGCTGGTGGCCCGGTTCAAGGAAGAGATCCATGCCGGGCTGAACACCGGGATCATCCGGGCAATGGCCGGCAGTGGGTCGGTGGTGACCTCGGCGGGCTTGGTGTTCGCCTTCACCATGGCCTCGATGTCGGTCAGCCCGCTACGGGTCGGCGGTCAGGTGGGAACGACGATCGCCCTTGGTCTGCTGTTCGACACGCTGGTGGTCCGCTCGTTCATGACGCCGTCCATCGCCGCACTCCTCGGTAAGTGGTTCTGGTGGCCCCAGCGGGTGCGTCAGCGCCCGCTACCGCAACCGTGGCCCTCGCCAGCGGAATCGGCGGATCGGCCGTCGGTGGACGCCAGCGCGCCCGGCAATTCGCCGTGACCGACACGGCCAGGCTGACCTGCTGAGTCGTCGGCTGTTCGGAACCTGTTCAACTCTCGTTCGCACAGTGGCAAGTCCGGCCATGACTTTGCTGTCATCCTTGACGACAGCCCCGTAGGCCGGCCGTCCAGGAAGGACCCTGATGTCGCTCCCAATGCGCTACGTCGCACCGCTGCTGATTAGTGTCGGCGCGTCGATTGTGCTGGCCCCGTTGGCCGTTGCTGATCCGCCCAGCATTCCCGAGCCCGGCTCGGAGTCGGCTGCCGCCACCATCCGTGACCTCGACGCCGCGGGCTACGATGTCTCGCTGCAGTACGAGAACGGCGTCCCCAACGGGGGGCTGTCGGCCTGCACCGTGACCGATATCAACACACAGGGGACCGCGGGCAGCCAGGGCATCGCCTACGTCACCATCAACTGCTCCAAGTAGCCTCAGCGCGCTTGTTGCAGGGCGGCGACGGTGTCGACTTCCTGTAGCGCCGTCACCGCTCTCCGTAAGCCCTCAAGGGCGACACCGTCGTCCTGCATCCCGCCGAGGCCTGCCGTTGCCAGGCCCGAAACATACGGGTGCACAACGGCTTGCCGGTAGCGCGTCCACAACTCCTCGCGGTCCAGTTGCGGCCCGCCGTTGGCGGCCAGTGCGCCGCGATAGGTGTCGAGCAGGTCCCGCTCGACGCGCGCCCGGTCGCTGACCGGCGTGCCGAGCACGATCGCGTACGCGAGGTCGCGCGAGGGATGGCCGCGGCGGACGACCTGCCAGTCCAGCAGCCCGGCCCGGCCGTCGCGGAAGTAGGTGTTGCCCGGGTGAGAGTCGCCGTGCAAGACGGTGTGCGGCCCACTGTCGATCGCGGCGACAGCGGCGGGAAAGTTCTCCCAGATGTAGCGACCGGCGTCCACCGGTATCGATGTCACGCCGGCCAGCCGGCGCGCCGACATCCGCATCACCGACGGCGTCATGAGGTTGGCCGGATCATTCGAGGGCGCCAGTAGCCAGCCGAATTGGCCACCGCCACCAGGCTTTTGCGGCAGTCTCCCCCAGAACGTCGCATGCAGACCCGCCAGCACCTCGACCAGTTGCGCCATCTGATCGGTAGACAGCGGGTTCAAGGTGTCCGGGAACTGGCACGGCGAGGTGGTCATGTCCTCGAGAACGACGACGAAGCGACCGGTCAGGCTGTCGAACGCCGAGCCATACGAGCGCGGAACGCCGGCACCGAGTTCCGGCGCCAGCTCGCGGTAGAAGCGCGCCTCTGTCTCACCCAGACCGGCGAGCTCGCCCAGCATCCTGATCCCCGCCCCGGCGGCGGACATCTTCACGAAAACCGATGCCGGCAACCCGTCGCCGGTCAGCCCGAGCCGGGCCCGGCTCGACGTGCCTACCGCGCCGTCGAGATAGGCCACCGACCCGACGCGCCGACCAAGGATCGCCGATAGCGCCGCCGGCGTGAGGTCGCCGATCCGGCGCGGGAACGACCTCCTGCTACCGAGTGCACTGTCAAGGGCAAGGCGCCGCACACCGCGGCCAACATGGGCGCCGAAGCGCGAAGGCGAACGCACCGTTGGACCATACCGCCAGCACCCGCCGCGCAGTTACAAATTCGCGCGAAAGTGTAAACTGCCCACACAGCAGACAGGAAAGGCAACGCAATTGGGCATCGTGACCACGAGCTCGGAGACGGCGTTCAGCCAGTCACCGGAAACGCTCTACGACTTCGTCACCAATCCCGCCAACTGGACCAAGACGTATCCGGGAAGCAATTACGTCGGCAAACTCGACGCGCTGCCACTGTCGGTCGGCGATACCTGGGAAGAGGGCGGCCCCGACGGGGACCGCATCTTCACCTGGCATCTGGCCATCGCCGTGCGGCCCAAGCTGTGGGTGTTCAACTCGGTGGGCCGGCTCGGCCACGATCGCGAGGGCAACGGCGGCATGGACGGCCGGATCACCGTCCAGTACCACTTCACGACGCCCGGTGAGGGCGTCACATTGTTCACGCGGACGATGACCATCGAGGCGCCGAAGGATGCGCCGATGCCTGACGGTTTCTTCCGAATCGTCAACCCCGCCAACATCGACCGCTATCACGCCGCGATCGCGCGGGAGCTTACGACGTCCCGTTGAGACCGTGATGGTGGTTGCCGCCCGACTCGGTCGGCGCCGGAGGTGCCATCACCGTCGGGCTGAACTTGTTGCCATCGGTGGGGCTGAGCACCTTCTCGGTGGGCGTCGCCGACGGACTGCTCGTCGTCGTCGGAGCGACCGTGGAGGTGGATGGAGCCTGGTTCTCGGTCTTGCTGCACGACGCGACGAACGAAGCCATGGTGACGAGTGCGGCGCCACCGATAACGGCGGCAACACGGGCAGGGATATAGGGCGAATTCATGAGATTCCTTTTCAGAAGTGGCGAACTCGCCCTCGCCGGGGGCCTTAGATAGGCCTGAATGCCTGTTCGAGAACGAGATCTTGCCAGAAATTGACATCCATGGCAATACGAAGAGTTTCCTCGCGGCGGAGTCACGGTCACATTACGATTCGCCGACGTCTGGGCCCCCGAGCCGTGATCGCATAGGCGCGCTGGCATCTCGCGATCGCTTGACCGGGGAATTTGTTTGCGCCACTCGTGACGAGAGTGAGCCATGAGGTTTGCCAGATGCGGTACCGTCAGCTCAATACCAAGGGGAGAAGCGATGAGTTCGACGAAGAATGCCTCGGCGTATGTGGGCCGCATCGGCGGGCTGGCGGTGGGTCTGGGAGTAGGCGTAGCGATCCTCGCCGGTGCCGGTGCGGCGTGGGCAGAGACCTCCGATTCCGGCGGTTCGGACTCCTCGACGCACAGTTCATCGAGCACCGGGTCCTCCCCCAAAGCGACTAAGCCCGCGGCCTCTTCGGCCCGCACCACGAACAAGGCCACCGCGCGCTCGGCCAAGGCCCCTGCGGCCGCCGCCGCGGCGACGCCCGAGGCCGCCACGAAACCCGCGGCGAAAGTGACGATCGCGAGCGACTCCCCCGTCGTCGCCGCCCCGTCGGGACTGGCGTCCTCCGGGCGACGCCAGCGCGTGACACCCGCGGCCGCGTCGGTTTCCGGGGCCGCGACGATCTCGACCGCCGCCGTGACGACCGCGGCACCGACCACCATCCCGTCGTATCCGGTCGGCTGGGTGACGGGCCAGTCCAACACCGCCTATCCGGGTATCGGCTGGCCGCAGACCAACAACACCAAGGGCTTCGGGATCTGGGGCACCGACCTCGGGATCATGTGGGAGAACGGACTGACCGGCAACATTCAGCTGGCGTTCGGTGACACCTTCAGCGGGCCGAACATGACCGGCGACTGGCGCTCGAACGTTCTGCTGCTCAGCCAGGACAAGAACCTCACCAACGGCCTGACCGTGCTGCAGACCGGCTACGCCTACCAGTTCATCCCGAGCTCTTCGTCTGCGCTGTTCCCGTTCTTCAACTCCGAGGTGACGATCATCCCGACCTCGGCCATCTCGGTGAACAACGAGCAGTACGTCAACTACATGTCGGTCAAGTCCTGGGACACCCCGGGCCGGTGGACCACCAACTACTCGGCGATCTCGATGTACAACCCGGACACCGACAAGTGGGTGCTGGTGCCCTCGACCATCCGCTCGGCCAGCTGGTTCGGCTCGTCGCACGCGTACGTCCCCGGCAACCAGAATTTCCAGCAGGCGGCGTACGTCCTGGAGCCGGCCGACCAGGTCGCCGAGGGAGATACCCAGTACCTCTACGCGTTCGGCACGCCGTCGGGACGCGCAGGCTCGGCGTACCTGTCCCGAGTCGCGGTCGACGATGTCAACAACCTCGCCAAGTACCAGTACTGGAACGGAAAAGACTGGGTGACCGGCAAGCCCGTCGCCGCCACTCCGATCATCGGCGATTCCACCCATTCCGCAGGCCTTTTCGGGCCCATCATCGACTGGGCCAACAACCCCAAGGTGTTGGGCGGAATGCTCGGCGGCCTCTTCGGCGCCAAGACCGGTGGGAACGTCAGCGAGATGTCGGTTCAGTACAACGACTATCTGGGCAAGTACGTGATGATGTACGGCGACGGCAACAACAACGTCAAGCTCCGCTATGCCGACGAACCCAATGGCCAGTGGTCGGCGCCGATCACAGTGGCGACCTCGGCGACGTACCCGGGGCTGTACGCGCCGATGATTCACCCGTGGTCGGGCACCGGAAAGCTGGTCGACAGCAACGGCAATCCCGACGACAGCACCCTGTACTGGAACATGTCGCTGTGGGGCAACTACAACGTCGTCCTGATGAAGACCGACCTGTCCTCGCTGAAGTCCACGCTGGTCTAGTCCACCCCGAACGTCCTTGAGTGGCGTTCGCGGCGTATCTGAGTCCAGAATTCAGACTCTGCTAGGCTGGCGACCATGTCCGCCGTCCGCGACCAGATCAGCGCCGAAAACTGTTCGGTCAAGCGAGCACTGGACGTCGTCGGCGAAAAGTGGACGCTTCTGGTCCTGCGTGAGGCGTTCTACGGCGCACGGCGTTTCGAGCGATTCCAAGCCCGCATCGGCTGTCCCCGCCAGGTCCTGACCGACCGGCTGAGCACCCTGGTCGCCGCCGGCGTGCTGCGGCGAGAGCCGTATCAGGAGCCGGGCCAACGCGAACGCCACGAATACCGGCTGACCGACAAGGGCCGCGATCTGCTGCCCGCGGTGATCGCACTGATGCAGTGGGGCGACAAGTGGGAGGCCGATCCGGCCGGGCCTCCCGTCGAGGTAGTCCACCGAGACTGCGGACATGCCGTCGAACTGACGTTGCGATGCAGCGGCGACCAGGCTCCCCTGACCGCGTACGACACCGAGCCGCGGCCCGGCCCGGGCGCACGATCCGCCACGACCGGAAAGACGATCCGATGACCACCACCCTTCATTCGTTCGACACTGCAATCGACCTGGCGAACAACGGGATCGGGCAATACACCGGGCAGACCAATCCGGAGTACGCGAATATGGTCGGGCCGTTCGGCGGCGTGACGGCGGCGGCGATCATCCGCGCGATCGAACGCCACCCGGATCGAATCGGTGAACCCGTCGCGTTGACCGTCAACTATCTGGCGCCGGTCACCGATGGCAGTTTCGATATCACCGTGCGCGCCGCCCGCACCAACCGAACCAACCAGCACTGGACCGCCGAAGTGGCCCAGGACCACGGGCTGACCACCACCGCCACCGCTGTCTTCGGCGTCCGTCGCGATGCCTGGTCCGACACCGAAGTCACGATGCCGACGGTGCCGGATCCCGAGAGCCCCACGCACACAACGCTTCCCGGGCCTGTTCCGTGGATGCGCAATTACGACATGCACTACGTCGACGGCGCGGTGCCGACCGAGCCTGCCGAAAGCTCGTCGTCCACGACGACATTGTGGGTGCGCCAACGCCCCGCCCGCGCACTCGACTTCGCCGCGCTGAGCGCGCTCAGTGATGTGTTCTACCCGAGGGTGTTTCTGCGCCGCGGGCGCATGCTGCCGGCGGGCACGATCTCGCTGACGACCTACTTCCACGTCGACGGCACCGAGCTGGCCCGACAGGGCACCGACTACGTCCTGGCCAGTGCGCATGCCCAGCGCTTCGCCCGCGGTTACTTCGACCAGACCGCGCAGATTTGGGGCCGCGACGCGACCCTGCTGGCGACCAGTCATCAGATCGTCTACTACAAAGACTGAATGGCCGATAACACCGATCCGCCGCTAGCCCGCCGGTGGCCTCATATCCTGCGGCTCGGACTGTTCGTCGGCTTCCTGCTGGGGCTGTTCTATCTGGTGGCAGTGTCCCGGGTGATCGACGTCGGGCAGGTTCGCGATGCGGTGGCCGCAACCGGACCGCTGGCTCCCCTGGTCTATCTGGCGGTTTCGGCGGTACTGGCCGCGGTATTCGTGCCGGGCCCGCTGCTGGCCGCCGGCAGCGGTGTGTTGTTCGGGCCCCTGCTCGGCACGTTCGTCACCCTGGGTTCGACGGTCACGACGGCGATCATCGCCGCGCTGCTCGGCCGGCGAGCCGGCCGGGACAGCGCCCGGGTCTTGCTCGGGGCCGACTGGTCCGCACGCATCGACGCGCAGATCCGGCGCCGCGGATTGTGGGCGGTCGTTGGTCAGCGGTTCGTGCCGGGTATCTCCGACGCAATGGCGTCCTACGCATTCGGCGCGTTCGGAATGCCGTTGTGGCAGATGGCGATCGGAGCCTTCATCGGATCCGCGCCGCGGGCCTTCGTGTACACCGCACTGGGGGCGTCGATCTCGGATCTGTCCTCACCGCTGGCCTACGTCGCGGTCGTGATCTGGTGTATCACCGCGATCATCGGAGCGTTCGCGGCCCACCGTGGGTATCGCGGGTGGCGTCGGCGTGGCCGGAACGAAGAAAGGTCCCTCCCCACCGAGTGAGGAGGGACTCCTCGCGGCCAAAAACGGCGGACGAGCCCCATCGCTTCCCGCAGCACGGGATACTGACACGATGGCTGATCGCAATGTGCTGGGCGGTCCCCTTGAACCGTGCGGAACCGACCCGATGACGGGTTTCTATCGCGACGGCTGCTGTTCGACGGGCCCGGAGGATGCCGGCCGGCACACCATCTGCGCGGTGGTGACCGCCGAGTTCCTCGAGCATCAGCGCTCGATCGGCAACGACCTGGCGACCCCGATGCCGCAGTATCGGTTCCCGGGCCTGACGCCCGGCGACCGGTGGTGTGTGACGGCGCTCAATTGGCTGCGCGCCCATACCGACGGTCATGCGGCGCCGGTGGTGCTGGCCTGCACCCACGAGCGGACCCTGGAGGTGGTCCCGCTGGAGACGTTGCAGGAGTACGCCGTCGATGTGCCCGACGATATCGGCAGCCTGTGATCAGAAGTAGCCGTTGGCCGGCGGCCACACTCCGTTGACGACGTAGTTGCCTGCCGCGTGGGCCTTGTAGGCCAGCGGATTGTGGGTGGCGACTGTGCGGACGTTGCGCCAGTGCCGGTCGAGGTTGAGTGCGCGTGCAGTGGCTGACGCCCCGCCGGTGTCGAAGAGCCGCTCGGCCGCGACCAGGGTGAGCCGTTCGGCGACCAGCTGTGCCTCGGCGACGACGATCGCCACCCGGGCCAGTTCGTCGGCGTCGCCGATACGGCCGGAATCCACCACCGCGTCGAGTGCGTCGGCGGCGCCCAGCACGAGCGCCTCGGCGGCAGACGCATTCGCGGCGATCTCGCCGACCGCCTGCAGGGTGAACGGATCGCCTGCGGCGGTGTCGGCCAGTGAATGCGATGCCGGACGCGCCTTGTTCTGCACGTACCAGACGGCGTCGTCGCGCGCGGCTGCCGCGATACCGGCTGCCACCGCAGCCAGATACAGCTGCAGGAACGCGGTGCTGTGGCCCAGATGCTTACCGTCGGACACGGTGGTCACCTCGTGCGGGCGGACCTCGACATTGGTGAACCGGGTGCCACCGCTCGCGGTGGTGCGCTGGCCGAAACCCTCCCAGTCGTCGAACAATTCGACTCCGGCGCGGTCAACAGGCACGATTGCCTGCAGGTCCCGGCCTTCGGCATCGCTCGCCGACACCGCGATCAGGTCGGCGAAAAGTGTTCCGGTGGAATAGAACTTGTAGCCGTTGAGCCGCAACACACCGTCACCGTCGGCCAGCAGCGTGGTGTCGGCCCCCGCGGGCGTCTTACCTTTCGCGTCGGTGATCGCGTTGCCGACGATCACTCCGGCGTTGACCCGCGGGAACCACTCCTCACGTTCGCCTTCGGTGGCGCGGTTGCTCAGCAGCCGTTCGGCGAAACCGAAGTGCGGCCGAAGTGCTTGAGCGACATTGGAACTGCCGCGCGCGATCCGGATGACCGCGGTCAGCACGTCCCGCACCGAGCCACCCGGTCCCCCGTAACGCGCGGGCACTCGAAGGGTCAGCACACCGGTGCGGCGGATTGCCTCGACAGCGTCGTACTGCAGTACCCGGTCGCGCTCGGCGGCGGCATCGGTCGCACGCAGGTCCTCGACCACCGCGGTGAGCCGGCCCAGTCGTTCGGCCGGCGTTCCTTCCAGCGGTTCACTGGTGAACCTCGGGCGCGGCGCCACCGGGCGGGACGCTTCAGAAGTCTCTGCGGTCATGGGCGTTTGGCAGCCTTTCAGCGGTAATGGCTGATGATGTGGTCGGCGAAGCGGTCCAGCTCAGACTCGATCGGCTGGAACTGCAGCATGAACAATTCGATCCCTGCGGCGTGGAAGGCGTCGATCCGCTCGATCACCTGCTCATAGCTGCCGACCAGGCCGGCCAGCGTGCCGCCGTTGGAACCGATGCGCGAAGTTCCGGCGAGTACCTTGTACATCGCGGTGTTCGGGTCGGTGCCGCTGGAGATCTCCGGACGCGATTCGGCATCGATCAGAGCCTGCAGATGCGCCTCCTCGGCCTTGGCCTCAGCCTCGGTGGGGCGGGCAATCACGAAGGCCGACAACCCGAATCGCAACGGTCCGCGGTCGCGGGGCCGGGCCCGGAGGTCCTCGATGAGAGCGGTCGTGTCGGCGAGGGGCCTGCCGTTGATGAAGTACACGTCACCGTGCGAGGCACCCAGCGCCCGTCCCGGCTCCGATTCGCCGCCGACGTAGACCGGAGGGACAGGCTTGGGCACCGGTCGCACCAATGCCTGCTGGCCGGCCTGCTGTCCCCCTGACTGTCCCGTGATATCGACATGTTTGCCGCTCCATAGGTCCAGGACCGTCTGCAACCACTCCTGGGTGTAGGCGTAGCGGTCGTCGTGGGCCAGCGGATCGATACCCAGCGCCTCGAGTTCGGGCAGGAACCAGCCGCTGACCACGTTGATCGACAACCGGCCCCCGGAGATGTCGGCGATGTTGGCGGCGATCTTGGCGAAGACCAGCGGGTTGAACAACAGCGGCTTGATCGCCCCGATCAGCTCGATTCGCTCCGTCGCCTCGGCCAACCCCGCGAGGGTGGACCAGGTTTCCAGGACGTCGTTCTCGGTGTCGCTGGGATGGATGACGTGCTGGGCCACCAATGTTGCGTCATAGCCACGATTTTCGGCATGGACAAGCAGATCGCGGGTGCGCCGGTAACTGGCGTCCGGCAGATCTTCGGGGTGCAGGCGGGCACCGTGGTTGCCGTACACCGGCGCCCACACCCCGAACCGTGGGCCGCTCATGACGTGGTCAGGTAGCGGTGCCGCTCCCAGTCACTGACGTGACTGGTGTAGGCCTGCCATTCGCTGCGGGCGAGTGAGACGAAGTCGAGCACCGAGTCGCGCCCGAGGATCTCCAGGATCGTGTCGTCCTGCTCGGTCAGCGCCAGCGCGGTGCCCAGCGAGTCCGGCAGGGGCGAGCCCTTGCCGTACAGGTTGCCGGTGCCGGCGCGCGTCGGCGGGCGGCCGGCTTCCAGACCAGCCACCACGGCGGCCAACGCCGAGGCGATCAGCCAGTAGGGGTTGGCATCCGAAGCCCCCGAACGTAATTCGATGCGCGACGCACCCGGCGACTCCTCCACCAGTGACCGGATGGCCGCGCTGCGGTTGTCCCGGCTCCAGTTCACGGTGTCGGGGGCGAACGAGTCCGGGGTGTAGCGCCGGTAGGCGTTGACCGAATGCGCCCCGAACAAGGTGATCGCAGGAAGGTGCTCGAGCAGGCCGGCGATGGCGAGCAGCGTCAGCTCACCCTCATGGCCCTCGACAGGGGCGAACGCGGGTTCGTCGCCGCGCCACAGTGAGATGTGCAGGTGCGCCGAGCTTCCCGAGTGCTCGGAGAACGGCTTGGGCATGAAGCTGGCCACCTTGCCGTGCTTGCGGGCGACTTCCTTGGTGGCGTACTTCAGTCGGGCGCCATCATCGGCGGCGGCCAACGCGTCGGTGTACACCAGGTTGGTCTCCACCTGGCCTGGCCCGTACTCGGTCTGCACGCCCTCCAATCGGGTGAACTCACCGAGGGTCTCATGCAGATCGGAGAGCAGCGGGTCCAGGCCGTTGGCATTCTGCAATGAGTAGGCCTGGATCTCGTTCTGGATCGGAGAGCCGTCGGGTTGCAGCAGATAGAACTCGAACTCGACGCCGATCTTTGCGGTGTAGCCGAGCGAACCCAGCCGCGCGATCACCCGGCGCAGCACCCCGCGCGGGTCGAGCAGCGATGGCGTGCCGTCCGGGCGGACAATGTCCGAAATCACGTGGCCCACACCGGCACGCCACGGCAGTGGTTTGTATGTCGAGAAGTCCGGGATGGCGTGCACGTCGGGATACCCGTCGTCCCAGTTGGTCAGCCGCAGCCCGTCGATCACGGTACCGTCGGTGTTCCATCCGAGGGCCGCCTCGCAGAACGCGAATCCGTGCTTGGCGCGGTCGATGAATTGCTTTGCCGGGATCCGCTTTCCGGCGGCGTGGCCGAAGGGGTCGCTCCAAGCCACCTCGATCTCGGTCAGCGAGCCGTCATGCAGGCGCCCGAGCAACTCGGACTCAGCATCATGCACCTGCGTCACGGTGGGGGCCTCCTCGGAAGAGAGAAATCAAGACGGGTGGCCATCACTCTCTCCCGCCGGCAATCGAGAGAAAAAGGTTTAGCGTCGGCGTGAGCACAACTACCTGGGCAGAGTTTGATTCGCGCTGAGCATAGACATTCACAGCGGGTTAACAGCGGGCAAAGGTATTGCGGTGTCCGTATTCGTCGACGTCGCGTCTCCCGACGCCACCCGCCCGCGCGGCGGTAGCAGGTTCCCGGGGTGGTTGTCCCGCGTCGCACTCCCCCTCCTGTCCCTGCTGGTGTTCTTCATCGTCTGGCAGGTGGCGGCTGCCAGCGGGATCTGGAACCAGACCTTCGTCCCCTACCCGAGCACGGTGTGGCGGGCCTTCATCGACGTGTCGACCACGCATGACGGCGTCCGCGGATACGCCGGCTACCTGCTGTGGGAGCACCTGTACATGACGTTGCGCCGGGTCTTCGCCGGTGTTGTCATCGGTGTGGCCGGCGGCCTCCTGCTCGGCTTGTTGATGGGTTCGATCCCCTGGGTCCGCAGCGTGCTGGAGCCGTGGCTGACGTTCCTGCGGGCGCTGCCTCCGCTGGCGTACTTCTTCCTGCTGGTCATCTGGCTCGGCATCGACGAGGCACCCAAGGTCACCCTGCTGGCACTGGCGGCGCTACCGCCCGCCGCAGTGGCCACCACCGCGGCCGTCGTCGCCGTACCGGTCAGCCTGGTCGAGGCGGCCAGGGCGCTGGGCGCCTCGCGACGTGATGTGGTGCGCGACATCGTCATTCCCTCGGCCCTGCCAGAGACGTTCACCGGTATCCGGCTGGCTGTCGGCATGGCCTACTCGTCGGTGGTCGCCGCCGAGTTGTTCAACGGCATCCCCGGTATCGGCGGCCTGGTCAAGGACGCCAGCAATTACAACAACACCCCCGTCGTGCTCGTCGGCATCTTCGCGATCGGCATCTCGGGGCTCGTGATCGACGGTCTACTGCGCGCTGTCGAGCGTCGCGCCGTCCCTTGGAGAGGAAAGGTATGAACCTGAGGAAGCTCGTCGCCGTGGCCGCCGCCGCCATCACCATGATTGGGATGGCCGGCTGCTCGGTCGATCACTCGAACTCGCAGGCGGGCAAGCCGACGCTGCGCATCGGGTACCAGACCTTCCCCAGCGGCGACCTGATCGTCAAGAACAACCGGTGGCTGGAAGACGCGTTGCCGGACTACAACATCAAGTGGGTCAAGTTCGACTCCGGTGCCGACGTCAACACCGCGTTCATCGCCAAGGAACTCGACTTCGGCAGCCTGGGCTCCAGCCCGGTCGCCCGTGGACTGTCGGCCCCACTGAACATTCCGTACAGCGTCGCGTTCGTCCTTGACGTCGCCGGTGACAACGAGGCGCTGGTCGCCCGCAACGGCAGCGGCATCAACTCGATCGCCGATCTGAAGGGCAAGCGGGTGGCCACCCCGTTCGCCTCGACCGCGCACTACAGCCTGCTCGCCGCGCTGAACCAGAACGGGTTGTCGCCCAGCGATGTTCAGCTGATCGATCTGCAGCCCCAGGCGATCCTGGCGGCCTGGGAACGCGGCGACATCGAGGCGGCCTACACCTGGCTGCCGACGCTGGATCAGCTGCGCAAGACCGGTAAGGATCTGATCACCAGCCGGCAGCTGGCCAAGGACGGCAAACCGACCCTGGATCTGGCCGCGGTCGCGAACTCGTTCGCCAAGGATCACCCCGAGGTCGTCGACGTCTGGCGCAAGCAGCAGGCCAGGGCACTGACCGTCATCCACAGCGATCCCGCCGCGGCGGCCAAGGCGATCGCCGCCGAAATCGGTTTGTCGCCAGCCGATGTCGAGGGACAGCTCAAGCAGGGTGTGTACCTGACGCCGCAAGAGGTGGCCTCGCCGCAGTGGCTGGGGAGTGCGGGCAACCCCGGCAACATCGCCGTCAACCTGCAGAGCGCGTCGCAGTTCCTCGCCGACCAGAAGCAGATCCCAACGGCCGCACCGCTCAAGACATTCCAGGACGCCATCTATACCCAGGGCTTACCCGATGTCATCACCCAGTAAGGCGGAGACGGACCCGGCGGCCACAGTATCCGCGGCGCACAAGGATGGCGGTATCCAGATCCGTGATGTCGAGCACCGCTACGGCACGACGACGGCGCTGGGCCCGGTGAATCTCGATGTGGAACCCGGTTCGTTCCTGGTCCTGGTCGGCGCATCGGGGTGCGGCAAGAGCACACTGCTGCGCCTGATCGCGGGATTCGAGTCGCCGAGCGACGGCGAGATCACGGTGTCCGGCCGGCGCCCGGTTCCGGGGCAGACCGCGGGAGTGGTGTTCCAGCAGCCCCGGCTGTTCCCGTGGCGCAGTGTCGGCGGCAATGTGGAACTGGCGCTGAAGTACGCCGGCACCCCGCGGGACCGCCGGGCATCGCGACGCGATGAACTTCTGCACCGGGTCGGGTTGGAAGATATTGCGCACCGCAAGATTTGGGAGATCAGCGGTGGTCAGCAACAGCGCGTCGCGATCGCGCGGGCGCTGGCCTCCGAGCGGCCCGAAACCTCGCTGCTGCTGCTCGACGAGCCGTTCGCCGCGTTGGACGCTCTGACCAGGGAACGCCTGCAGGAGGACATCCGCGAGGTCAGTGCGGAGTCGGGACGCACCACCGTGTTCGTTACCCACAGCGCCGACGAAGCAGCGTTTCTGGGGTCACGCATCGTCGTGCTGACTCATCGTCCCGGCCAGGTCGCCCTTGACCTTTCGGTCGACCTGCCCCGCAGCGGCGTCGACCCCGACGAACTGCGGCGCAGCTCGGAATACGTACGACTGCGCCAGGAGGTCAGCCGGGCCGTCAAGGCCGCCGCGGCATAGCCACCGCTGCACTCAGCGATCTGAGCCAACCCACTCGATCTCGAACTCGACGACCTGCTGAACGGGAACCGCGAGAGCCAGTGGGGTGAAGGTGCCCGCGACCTCGTCGCGGGCCACCCCGGTGATCACTCGCCCACCGAAACCCCGCGGATCCCCGGGGATCTCGATGGTCAGTGTGGTGGCACCGGCATCGGATGCCACCCGCAGGAAGAACTGCTGATGCGGTGCAACCGGTTTGGTGATCATGGCGCCGTCAGCGTCGACCACGCTGTGCCCGTCGCCGACGGTGACCGCGGCGGCATCGGCGGTGACCAACTCGAACGGACCGACCAGTCCCGCCTCGGCGACCGCATCAGAGGCGATCAACGACGGGACGACGGCTGCCCGCCGCGCCGCACGGGCACCGGCGAGCAGGTAATCGTAAAGATGGACGACCGGCGCGGCGTTGCGGTACAGGCCCGAGCCCGCAAGCCGGAAGGTCAAGTCCGTCAGCGTGGCATCGCCATCGACGACCAGCCGATAGTGCCGGTAACCCCCGCCAGGACGTCCATAGCGGTGGTGGGCGACCGTCGCACCGACGCCCAACGACTTGCCGATCCGGCCACCGCCGGCAGGCAGCGTCACCCGGGAGGCCGCGACGTCATCCCACACGTCGCCATCGCGGGACTTCTGCAGGGTGAGCACCGCACCTTCAGCACTGACGACATCCGCCGCGTACCCGGCGAGCTGACGCTCACCGTCGAACTCGACGCGCACCTCGCCGGCGCGCTCGGTGGTGCGGGTCGGGACGTTGAGCGGCCGGTTGTCCAGCTCCAGCCCGTTGGTCAGATACCAGATCGCTGCCTGGGTGCCGGCGATCGCCTCATGCTCGCTGATATTGCGGGACCCCAGCGCGTACCCGGCCGCCCGCAGGTCAGCGCTGAGCTGGGTGGTCGACAGCGCCGGGTAGGAGTTGCGCAGAATCCAGGCGACTTCGGCCTCGTAGGCACGGGCCTGCAGATGCGGTACTGCCGCCCAGGTGTCGGCGCGGTAGCGCGACGGTCTGGTGGGCGCGACCCCGCCGAAGTCCAGGGAGTACGCCTCGATATTCGGGTTGAGCCGGATCAAGTCGGTACGCGCGGACGTGCCGTCGGAGAACACGATGGTGTCGACGGTGTGCGAGTAGGTGCCACCGCGATAGCGGGTCATCCGCGAGAGGTTGGTGGCCGGAGCCGGTTGCGTTCGCCGCCGGGCGGCAACGCGCGCGGGTGCGGAAGTGAACAAAGACACGGTTGGCATCGGGTTGATCTCTCTGAGTACGACGAAGAGCGCAGGTCATCGCGCCAAGAAGGCGACGGAACTGAGCGCAGGGAATTACGGCGTCAGAAGGATCAACAACAACAGAAGCGCACATCGAAGCAGCGCGTGTAACCGAAGCGCGGCGATGCGGGCTGTTGCATGCCCATACCATACGGCACGCCGGCGACAAACTCGTAACCGAATTCGCATCACGCTGACTTCCAAACCTGTGCACGCCACCGAAAAGGGAACGATGATTGGCCCCACCCGAGAAGTGGAGGACTCGATGACGTCGGCTCAGAACGAATCGCAGGCACTTGGCGCGGCCGCTGCACGGCAGCTCGCGAATGCCACCAAAACCGTCCCGCAGCTGGAGACCATCACCCCCCGGTTTCTGCTGCACCTGCTGAGCTGGGTACCGGTCGAAGCCGGCATCTACCGGGTCAACCGGGTGGTCAACCCCGAGCGCGTGGCCATCCACGCCGAGGTCGGCGGCGAGAACGTCGAAGACCCGCTGCCCCAGACCTACGTCGACTACCAGACCAGCCCGCGTGAGCTCACGCTGCGCGCCATCTCGACGCTGCTCGACGTGCACACCCGGGTGTCGGATCTGTACTCCAGCCCGCATGACCAAATCGCCCAGCAGCTGCGGCTGACGATCGAGACGATCAAGGAGCGCCAGGAATCCGAGCTGATCAACAATGCCGAGTACGGCTTGCTGTCCCAGGTGACGCCGGAGCAGACCATCGAGACCCTGGGTGGCGCCCCTACCCCGGACGACCTGGACGCGTTGATCACCAAGGTGTGGAAGACCCCGGCGTTCTTCCTGACCCACCCGCTCGGGGTGGCCGCCTTCGGCCGGGAGGCGACCTACCGCGGTGTTCCGCCGGTGGTGGTGAACCTGTTCGGCGCCCAGTTCATCACGTGGCGCGGCATCCCGATCGTGCCGAGTGACAAGGTGCCGGTCGAGGACGGCAAGACCAAGTTCATCCTGGTGCGTACCGGTGAGGAGCGCCAAGGCGTGGTGGGCTTGTTCCAGCCCGGCCTGGTCGGCGAACAGGCCCCCGGGCTGTCCGTGCGGTTCACCGGTATCGACCGCTCCGGAATCGCCTCCTACCTGGTGACCCAGTACTCGTCACTGGCCGTGCTGACCGATGATGCGCTGGCCGTGCTCGATGGTGCTGCGGTGGACCAGTTCCATGAGTACAAGTGAGTACCGGTCGGTAGACGCCGAGGGCGAGCTTCCGATCAGCGAGGCCGAACTGGCGGCGCTGGCCAACCAGCTGTTCGCCGCCAGCTTCCGGCCCGGTAATGACAGTCCGCCGCAGACGGCTCCGCCGGCTCCACGTGGCAACGTCCCCGATACGACGGCTGCCGCGTCCTACGGCACGGCTGCAGCGGGAGGTTCGCCGGTGGTACCGCCAGCGGTGCTCACCGAAGCTCCCGGGGTGACGCTGCCGCCGCCGAGTTCACCTGGGCCAGAACCGATTCCACCACTTGCGGTGCCGGTGGCCCCGCGTGGCAACGCACCGGACCTGACCACCGCGCCGCACTTCGAGGAATTCGCCGTTCCCAACGGGATCGTCCCGACGGTCCCCGGCGTTTTGGCCGGTTCGGCACCGAGCGCACCAGTGGCACCGCGCGGTTCCGTCCCGGGATGGCCGACGGAAGTTCCTGTCATTCCGGACATTCCGCGTAGCGTTCTCCCGCCGAGCGGCGACGAGGCGAACTACTACTTCGTCTCCGGTGCGCCAGCGCTGCCCGAGCCGGTACCGCACATCCCGGATCGTCACGAGATCTTCGACGTCAACGCGATCCGCGCGGATTTCCCGATCCTGCGCGAGACCGTCAACGGCAAACCGCTGATCTGGTTCGACAACGCCGCCACCACTCAGAAGCCGCAGGCCGTGATCGATCGGCTGGCGTACTTCTACGCGCACGAGAATTCCAACATCCACCGTGCCGCACACGAATTGGCGGCTCGGGCCACCGACGCCTACGAAGAGGCCCGTGAAGCGGTTCGGCGGTTCATCGGCGCGGCCAAGACCGAAGAGATCATCTTCGTCCGCGGTACCACCGAGGCGATCAACCTGGTGGCCTACTCGTGGGGTGGCAAGCATCTGGGCCCCGGCGACGAAATCGTCATCACCCACCTGGAGCACCACGCCAATATCGTTCCGTGGCAGATCATTTCACAGAAGACCGGCGCCGTCCTCAAGGTGGCACCGGTGGACGACGCTGGCAATCTGTTGCTCAGCGAATTCGAGGACCTGCTTGGCCCGCGGACCAAACTGGTTGCCGCAACCCAGGTTTCTAACGCCCTGGGCACGGTCACGCCGGTGGAGAAGATCGTCGAGCTCGGCCATCGCTACGGCGCGCGGGTTCTCATCGACGGCGCCCAGTCCATCCCGCACATCCCGATCGATGTCAGCAGGACCGGTGCGGATTTCTTCGTGTTCTCCGGGCACAAGATCTTCGGCCCCACGGGCATCGGGGTGCTGTACGGCACCGAGGAGGCGCTGGCCGAGACGCCACCGTGGCAGGGCGGCGGCAACATGATCGCCGACGTCACCGTCGAACGCTCGCTGTATCAGGGTCCGCCCAACAAGTTCGAGGCAGGCACCGGCAATATCGCCGACGCCGTCGGCCTCGGTGAGGCCATCCGCTATGTCGAGCGGGTCGGCATCGACCGGATCGCCGCCTACGAGCACGCGTTGCTGGAGTACGCCACGCCGCGGCTGGCGGCCATCGATGGGGTGCGGCTGATCGGCACCGCCGACGAGAAGGCCAGCGTGCTGTCGTTCGTGCTGGCCGGTCACGAGCCGCTCGAGGTCGGCAAGGCGCTCAACGCCGAGGGAATCGCGGTGCGCGCCGGGCATCACTGCGCTCAGCCCATCCTGCGGCGGATGGGCGTGGAGACCACGGTTCGCCCGTCGTTCGCGTTCTACAACACCTTCGACGAGATCGATGTCTTCCTGGACGCGGTGCGCCGGATCGCCGAAGGCGGCGCGAACAGCGGTTAAAGGAGAACCCGGTTACCTACCTCACACGCACCCCCAGCCGTCTGGTAAAACTGTCTAAGTAAATTGCCGTGACGGGGAGGACTTAGGCCTGGTGAGCGCCCCGACCGAAGAGCGCGTGGTCTCCGCTGAACAGCCGCATCGGCCGGGTTTGGCCAAGTGGATCCGCCGACTGGCCGTGCCGATCATTCTCGGCTGGGTCGGCCTGATCATCGTCTTGAACACCGTCGTCCCGCAGTTGGACGAAGTCGGCAGGTTGCGCGCGGTCTCGATGTCCCCCAAGGACGCGCCGTCGGTGATCGCGATGATGCGGTCCGGCAAGGTCTTCGAGGAATCCGACTCGGACAGTTCGGCCATGATCGTCTTGGAGGGCGACCAGCCCCTGGGCGACGCCGCGCACAACTTCTACAACGAGATGGTCGCCAAGCTGCGTGCCGACACCACGCATGTGCAGCACATCCAGGATTTCTGGGGTGATCCGCTCACCGAAGCCGGTGCGCTGAGCGCCGACGCCAAAGCCGTCTACGTGCAGGTGGCGTTGGCCGGGAACATGGGCGAGACGCTCGGCAACGATTCGGTGGAAGCGGTCCAAAAGATCGTCAGAGGCCTCTCACCGCCGCCGGGCGTCAAGGTCTTCGTGACCGGTGGTCCCGCACTGCAGGCCGACCAGCAGCTTGCCGGCGACAAGAGCATCCGAATCATCGAGCTCACCACCATCGCCGTCATTCTCATCATGCTGCTGTTCTTCTACCGGTCGGTGATGACGGTGGTGCTCGTCTTGGTGATGCTGATCCTCGGGCTATCGGTCACTCGCGGCGCGGTGGCGTTCCTGGGTTATCACAACCTGATCGGGCTTTCACCATTCGCGACCCAGTTGCTCGTGACATTGGCGATAGCGGCGACGACGGACTATGCGATCTTCCTGATCGGGCGATATCAAGAAGCCAGATCGATCGGGGAAGACAAAGAGCAGGCCTACTACACGATGTATCACGGCACCGCGCATGTGGTGCTGGCCTCGGGTATGACGATCGCCGGGGCGACGTTCTGCCTGTCGTTCACCCGGTTGCCGTATTTCAAGTCGCTGGGCGTCCCGCTCGCCGTCGGCATGGTGGTCGCGGTGATCTCCGCGCTAACGCTCGGCGCCGCCATCGTCACGGTGGCCAGCCGCTTCGGGCTGCTGGAACCCAAGCGCGCGATGCGGATTCGGTTCTGGCGCAAGCTCGGCGCGCTTGTGGTGCGCTGGCCCGCCGGCATTCTGCTCGCGACGATTCTGGTCGCCTTGGTCGGCCTGATCACGCTGCCGGGCTATCAAGCGAACTACAACGACCGCAAGTACCTGCCGGCCGACCTGCCGGCCAACGAGGGCTTCGCGGCGGCCGAGCGACACTTCCCCATCGCCCGGATGAACCCCGAGATGCTGTTGGTCGAGACCGATCAGGACGTGCGCAATTCGGCGGACTTCCTGGTGATCGAGCGGATCAGCAAGGCCATCTCCAAGGTGCCCGGCATCGGACGGGTGCAGTCGATCACCCGCCCGGCCGGAAAACCGTTGAAGTACAGCTCAATTCCGGCCCAGATCAGCATGGGCGGCACCGGACAGACGATGAACCGCTCCTACCTGGAGGACCGCATGGCCGACATGCTGGTCCAGGGTGAGCAGATGCAAGACACCATCAACACGATGACGCAGATGATCGACTTGATGGAGAGAATGAGCGGCACCATGCACGGCATGGTGACCAAGATGGACGAGATGTATGTGGACATCGCCGATCTGCGCAACCACATCTCTGATTTCGACGACTTCTTCCGACCGATTCGCAACTACCTGTACTGGGAACCGCACTGCTACGACATTCCGCTGTGCTGGTCAACCCGGTCGGTGTTCGACACGCTGGATGGGGTCGACACCATGGTCGACGACATCCAGGAACTGCTACCGGACATGCATCGCCTGGATGCCATGATGCCGCAAATGGTTTCGCTGATGCGCCCGACCATCGAGTCGATGAAGCGGATGCGGATCATGATGCTGACCCAGCAGGCCACCCAGGCCGGCCAGCAGGATCAGCAGGCTGCGCTCAGCCAGAACCAGGCCGCAATGGGCACGGCGTTCAACGATTCACTCAACGACGACACGTTCTACTTGCCACCGGAGATCTTCGACAACGACGAATTCAAGCGCGGCATAAAGAATTTCATCTCCCCTAACGGCCACGCGATCCGCTTCATCATCTCCCACGAGGAAGACCCGCTGTCGGCCGACGGCATCAATCGCATCGACGCGATCAAGGCCGCCGTCTTCGAAGCCATCAAGGGCACACCACTGGAGGGCTCGAAGGTCTACCTGGGCGGCACCGCCTCGGCCTTCAAGGACATGCAGGAAGGTAACAAGTACGATCTGCTCATCGCAGGCGTGGCCGCGTTGTCGCTGATCTTCATCATCATGCTGATCATCACCCGCGCCATCATCGCCGCCGCCGTGATCGTCGGCACCGTTGTGCTGTCACTCGGGGCGTCGTTCGGGCTGTCGGTACTGCTCTGGCAACACATCTTGGGCATCGAACTGCAGTTCATGGTGATGGCGATGGCGGTCATCATCCTGTTGGCGGTGGGCGCCGACTACAACCTGCTACTGGTCGCCCGGATGAAAGAAGAGATACCGGCCGGCATCAATACCGGCATCATCCGCGCGATGGGGGGCAGTGGTTCGGTGGTGACCGCGGCGGGCATGGTATTTGCGTTCACCATGATCTCGATGTCGGTCAGCGCCATGGTGGTGGTCGCCCAAGTCGGGACGACGATAGGGCTCGGTCTGTTGTTCGACACTCTGGTGGTGCGCGCGTTCATGACGCCGGCGATCGCCGCGCTGATGGGGCCGTGGTTCTGGTGGCCGCAGATCGTGCGGCCCAAGCCGCTGTCCACCCGGCCGCACGGCAAATTGCTCAGGTAGTCGCCAGTTTCGCCCTGATCAGCACCGCCAGATCACGCTTAACCCGCCGCAGCGGGGCTGACGAGCGAGCCGCCATCGACATAATCACGGCCCCTTCGATTGTCGCGACCACGGTGGTCGCAAGGTCCTCCGCAGAGCTGGGGTCAAGCCCGGCTTCCTCGACGGGCCGTGCAATGAGTCGCACCCACTGCGCGAAGGCATTCGCCGCAGCCTGAGCCGCGGCCGGCGCCTCCGAACTGCCCAACGTAGCGGCCACGATCGGACAGCCGGCACCGTAGTCGCTGTCGGCCAGCGCCGCCTCCCACGCACCGACGAACGCCGCTACGGACGCGATCGGATCGCCTTCGATGACGATTCCCTCGAGCGTCGACGCGAACCCGGCGGCAGCGAATTCGGTTGCCGCGGCGACCAATTCGGGCTTCCCATTCGGAAAGTTCAGGTACAGCGTGCGACGCGCCAAGCCACTGTGCTCGAGGATCTGCGAGACGCTCGCGCTGCCCACACCACGCCGACGCACGAGCGCGATCGTGGTGTCGATCAAGCGTTGCCGAGCAGACATCGCGGCCTCCATTCATTGCACTATACCGATCAGTCTACTATCGTCGGAAGCACGGTAGATCGATCGGTCTACTACGACAAGAAAGGGGGCCGTGATGGGTACGGCCAATCGGGCACTACGGAAATTCCGCCGGGAACGCATCATCGGCCGGTACGTCGCCAATCCGGCGGTGGCATTGCTGCGGCGCCTCGGTGTCCGCACCACGTTCGCCACGGAGCTGCAGACGATGGGCCGCAAGTCGGGCGGCTGGCGCTCGGTGCCCGTTTCCGCGGGTTTCGACGCGACCGGCGCGTGGTTGATCTCCCAGCACGGCCATCGGTCCGGGTGGGCGCTCAATGTCGCCGACGACCCGAATGTCCGGATCTGGCAGAAGGATCGATGGCGAAGCGGTATCGCGCATTTCGTCCCCGACGATGACCCAGTGGCGCGAGTGCGGACCTTTGCGACGTCGCCACTGGTGTCACCCCTGGTGACCGCCACTTTCAAGGCGCTGCAATCCGACCCGATCAGCGTCCGCATCGACTTCGTGGACTGACGCACGTCGCGGCCCTCGTGTGGCCGGCGTGGCCTCTGAGACACCTGTGACGGACCTTTTGCAACACGCTTGCGACACCCGCTCACGGGCGTCGTCCGATGTCGGCACGGTGGCCTATCTTGGAGCGTCCGACCAACTACATCGAGGGAGAACGGCGTGGACGACGACATCACCTTGTCGGCCGCTGACCTCCTCGAAATCAATCGCGACATCCAGGGCTCCCCCACAATCCGCCTGCTGGCCACGCTCAACCTGGGCGGCTACGCCACCTTGATGGAACGTCACCTCAATGACGGAGTGATCCCCGAAACCGACCTCGTGGTGCGCCTCGAACGCGACCTCGACGAGCTCGGCCGGCCCGGCGGCGAACAATCGGGGCTGGGCCTGATCAAGAGCTGGGCCAGCCAGGGCTGGCTGCACCGGGTGGCCGACCAGCGCACAGGCGTCGAACGCAACCTCTGCTATCTCACGCAGGACGCTCGTCGCGCCCTGGACTTCCTGCGTGGACTGCGCCGCCAGGACACCATCGCCACCGGCGGGTCGATCAACGGCATCGCCGCCCGCCTCAAACAGATCGCCCTGCGGGTAGGCAACGACCCGGTCCGGATCCGCGCCGGCATCCAGGCCGAGATCGCCGCGCTACAGACCGAACTCGACGCGCTGGAACGAGGCGAGGACCTCGTCGACCGCTCCGCCGACGTCGACATGACCGACATGTACGACGAAGCCCACGCCATCGCCCTGCAGATGGAACGGCTGATCACCGACATCGGGCAGTACGGCACCATGATCGAACGGGCCACCGCCGCCCTGGACGAGCCGATCGACAGCAACCTGGAATACCGCGACCGGCAGCGTCAGATGTATGCCGACTACCAGACCGCATGGGACTCCCAGGGCCGCGACAGCCACCGCGCATTCATGCGGATGATCAACGACCCCGACCAGCGAGCCGAGTTCGAGGCCGATGTCGCCGCCGTGGCCCATGCGCTGCCCGCCCTGGACCCGGCACTGCGCAAGGTGATGGCCGGCTTCTTCGAGCTCGTCGGCCAGCAGATCGACGAGGTCGAACGCATCCAGCAGCGCTGCGCCCAGCGAGTCAAGCGATTCACCGCGTTCGGGACCCTGGAACAGAGCCGTGGGGTGGCTCGTCAGCTCAACGACGCGATCGGCTCCGCCCGCGCCCTGCTGAAGAGTTCACTGACCGACTCGCGTCTCGACATCGAACTCCCCCTGGCCCGGCACGCCATCAGTTCGGTTGGCGCGCTGAGCTTCCGGATCGGCGACCTGTCCAACCCGAAGCCCGCCCAGGCCGCTGAGGGTGAGCTCGACCTGTCCAGCTTCTCGGCGCTGACCACCCAGGTCGACGCGCCCGCGATGTCGGAGATGATCAACACCGCGATCGACGCCGGCGGGCGGCTGTCCCTTCCGCAGGCTGTGGAGATGCTCGATTCGGCTTATCTAGGGCATGTCATCGTGTTGTGGTCCTGGGCGCTCAAACAACCCGACGCCGCACCGGGCGCCAAGTCGGTCACCGTACGGTTTCAGTCGCTGGACGGGCGCGACCGCGAGATGGAGGTTCCACACCTGGTGTTCACCGAACCGATCTCCAGCCTGTTGGGAGCCAGCGCATGACAACCGACTCCGATATCGACTTCTCGTCACTCCCCCAGGTCGACCAGACCGCGCGCACGCCACATCAGCGCCGCCCGCGCTTCGACGGCGATGTCAGCGAGTTGCCCGACCGTGCCTGCTGGGCATTGCAACAGCTGCTGACCCGCCGCTACATCAGCGCCGAGGCCGACCAGGATCTGTACAGCTGGGTGCTCGAATACCGCGCGCAGCTGTCGGTTCGGCTCTCCGAACTCGACCTGATGCTGCGCATCGTCGACGGCACCGACGTCGCGTTCATCGAGCAGGCCCGCTACGAATCGGCCAGGGGCGTCAAGCTTTTGCGCCGTGAGCCGCTGGGAACCTACGACTCCATCCTGGCCCTGCACCTGGCGCAGATGTCACGCGCCGCAGGCGGGCAGGCCGTGCTGATCAGCCGTGAAGAGGTACACGGGCTGTTCTCCGGGGTGCTCAACGATGTCGATCGCGACACCGTCACCTTCACCGCCCGTATCGACGCGGCGATCGCGCGTCTGGCCGGGTTGGAGATCTTGCGCAAGACGCGCGACGACGAAGACAGCTACACCGTCAGCCCGGTGATCGACGCCGTGATGACCGCTTCGGTGATCGCCGAGTTGCAGCAGCAGTTCGAATTGCTGCTGAGCGGCGGCGCCGCACCAGAGCGCGACGATCAGGAGGCCGGCCACGATGGCTGAACAGTTCCACTTGTCGCGGCTGCAGGTCATCAACTGGGGTGTGTTCGACGGGTACCACGACATCCCGTTCAGCGACGGTGGCGCACTGATCGCCGGCGCCTCCGGTAGCGGCAAATCCTCACTGCTCGATGCGATTTCGCTCGGCTTCCTGCCGTTCAACCGGCGTAACTTCAACGCCTCGGGTGACAACACCGCCGCCGGGTCCAGCGCGGGCCGGCGCACCGTCGACAAATACGTGCGCGGGGCGTGGGGTCAGCGCAGCGACGGCGGCACCAGCAAGGTGATGTACCTGCGCGGGGAAGGCACCGCCTGGTCGGCCATCGCCGTCAGCTACACCAGCAACACCGGACGGACGGTCACCGGCCTGGTGCTGAAATGGCTGACCGGCGAATCGCGCTCGGATTCGTCGAGCCGGTTCGTGCTCGCCGACGGCGACCGCGATATCGAGGATGTCTGCAACCGCTGGGCGGCTGGACGTTTCGACTCCGGGGTGTTCAAGGACGACGAGTGGCGGTTCTCCACCAAGGTCGAATCGCAGTACCTCGCCCAGCTGTACGCCACCATCGGCATTCGTGCCTCCGACGCCGCACAGCAGCTGCTCGGCAAGGCCAAGTCACTGAAGAGTGTTGGTGGCCTGGAACAATTCGTCCGAGAGTTCATGCTCGACGAGCCGAGCAGCCTCACTCGGCTGCCCGAGGCGCTCAAGCAGATCGACCCGCTGGTGGAGGCCCGCGAGCTGCTGGCCGTCGCGCAGCGCAAGCGCAAGATCCTCGGCGATATCGAGAAGATCCAGCAGCGCTACGCCTCGGAGTCCTCCGACCTGGGCATCATCGACCTTGTCGACCCGCCGATGGTCCGCGCCTACACCGACCACGTCCGCCTGGCGCAGTGCGCGCCGCAGATCACCTCGCTGGACGCCACCATCGACCAGCTTGGCAACGAGTACGAGGACGTCACCCGTCAGCTCAATCTCGCCAAGGCTGAAGGCGATTCACTCAACGCGCAGATCAGCGGGTCCAGCGCCAACCTGGGGCCACTGCAGTCGCAGGTGGCAGGCGCCGAGGCGCAAGCCGAGCAAGTGTCGCGCCGGCGCGCCGCCTTCGAAGCGATGCTCAACGCGCAGGCCATCGACATCCCCAATAGCGCCGACGACTTCTGGAACATGCGTGAGGAACTCACCACCGCAGTCACCGAGCTGCTGGCCAAGCTGGACCGGGGCCGCGAGGCGTCCACCGACGCCGAATACGCGCAGAAGGCAGCGCGGATCGCCCGCGACGAGGCTGCCAAAGAACTCAAGCGCGTCGAGCACGTCGGCTCGGCGCTACCCGAATTCGCGATCACGATGCGCGAACACATCTGTGCCGCAGTCGGTGTCGACCCCAGCGAACTCCCCTATATCGCGGAGCTGATGGACCTGCGGCCCGACCAGGGCCGCTGGCGGGTGGCGGTGGAGAAGGTGTTGCGCGGCGTCGGCTTGCGGCTGCTGGTGCCCGATGAGCAGTACTCCGCGGTACTGCGGTTCGTCAACGAGACCAACATGGGTGGACGGTTGCAGCTGCACCACGTCCGCGCCAGCCTCGTCGGCGCCGACGTGAAAGAAGCCGAGCCGAATACGTTGGCAGGCAAGCTGTTCCTCGTCGACGCGACCCATCCGTGCGCCGCCGAAGCCGCCGACGTCATCGCCGCCGCCGGCGACCACATCTGCGTGGACACCCCGGATGTGTTCTCCCGCTTCCGGCGCGCAGTCACCGATGCCGGCCTGTACAAGGATTCCGACCGGCTGGCCATCAAGGACGACCGGCGTCCGCTCAAACAGTCCGACTACATCTATCAGGGTGAGGTCGCCGCCAAGATCGACGCGCTGACCGTCGACCTCGCCAATGCCGAAGATGCCTACCAGCAGGCGCGGCGTGCCGCCGACGACATTGCGGCGCAACGGCAGCAGTGGCGGGACCGGTCGGCGGCATGCAAGGCGATCTGCGATCAGTTCCCGCAGTGGAATCAGGTCGACATCGACACCGCCGACGGGCATGCCGACCGGCTGCGCGAGCAGTACGAACTGCTGCTCGCCGACAACCCCGACATCGAGGCGCTCAACGCCCGCGCCGACGAGGTGTGGGAGGAAATCCAGACGCTGATGACGCGCCGCGGCGCCATCCAGACCCGCCGTGACGACCTGGACGCGCGACGCACCCAGCTGCTGGACCTCCAGGACCGGCTCGCCCCCGCGTTCGTGTCGGAGCCGCTGACGGAGCTGCTGAATCGCTATGCCGCTGACGTGCCGGTCTCGTTGGAGGTGCTCAATCCCGAGCCGCACCGCGAAGCGGTGTTCAACACCATCCGCAAGGAACGTGAGCAGCTGCGCGAAAGCCGCAGGCGCTCATACGATGAACTGGCCCGCATCCTCAACACGTTCGATACCGCGTTCCCCGACGCGATCCCCAACGACAGCGATGTGTTCGACGAGCGGGTGCACGACTACGTGGCGCTGTGCCGGCACATCGACGAGCGCGAGCTGCCCGAGGCCTACGAGCGGATGATGCGCCTGGTCACCGAGCAGGCGCCCGACGCCATCCTGACGCTGCACCGGGTGGCCGAGCAGGAGACGCGACGGATCAGCGAGCAGATCGATCGGGTCAACACCGGGCTGGGTGCGGTCGAGTTCAACAATGGCACCCGGTTGACACTGCGTGCCACTCCCCGCAGCCTGACCGCGGTCGCCGAACTGACCGAGATCGTCCGGGCCATCTCCCGGCGCATCGCCGAGGTCGGCCTTGGCGACAAGCAGGCGATCCTGGATCAGTACGCCGACATCCTCCGGTTGCGCAACCGGCTGGCGTCGACCGCGCCGGAGGACAAGGCGTGGACGCGCGACGCACTGGATGTGCGCAACCGCTTCACCTTTGACTGCGCCGAATGGGACATCCACACCGAGGAGCTGATCCGCACACACAGCAACGCCGGCGACAACTCCGGTGGAGAGCAGGAGAAGCTGATGGCGTTCTGCCTCGCGGGCGCCTTGAGCTTCAACCTGGCCAGCCCCGAGAGTTCGGATAACAAGCCGGTTTTCGCCCAGTTGATGCTCGACGAGGCGTTCTCCAAGTCCGATCCGCAGTTCGCGCAGCAGGCGCTGCAGGCGTTCCGGAAGTTCGGCTTCCAGCTGGTCATCGTGGCCACCGTGCAGAACGCCACCACGATTCAGCCCTACATCGACAGCGTGATCATGGTGTCGAAGACCGAAGCCACCAGTCGCAGCGCACGCCCGGTGGCCACCGTGGCGTCCAAGACCATCTCGGACTTCACCACCCTGCGGGCCGAGATGCGCAGCGCGGCGGCGCGGGAACGAGTGCCCGCGACCGTCTGAGTCAGGTGGCTGGGTGCAACACGTCGCCTTTCGACTTCTACCGCGGCAGCGGCTCCTTCGTACGTAATATTCGCGGATGCCGGTCAAGCGGCTTCCGCCAACGGATGTGGTGATCGAGCTCGACAATGTGGACGAGCTCTTCTCCGTGGATCCGCGTGATCTGCTGTCTGGCGCGCATCGCATCGACAGCGGCATGGACGAACTGGTGGAGCGGTTCCTGGCGCAGAAGACCATCACTGCTGAGCAGCGCATTGTGCTGAACATCGCCAACGAATGCTCCGACGAGGTGGCCGCAACCGTGACGCTGGCGGTCCGCCGCTACCTGCAGCTGCGCATGCGCCGAGCCATCCGAGAACACAACCTGATCTGGCGTCAGGGCAAGCGGTCGCTGTTCAGCGGCTCGCTGCTGTTCATCATCGGTGTCTCCCTGTCGTACGCGTTCACCCGGCCGATCATGGGCGAGGTGGTGGAGGGCCTGCTCGGCAACGGGGTGTTCCTCGTCGTGGCGTGGGTCGGCCTGTGGTACCCACTCGACTTGTTGTTCATCGCCCGCGAGCAGGCGAAGCGGGAGATCCGCGTGCTGGGCAAGATGCTGGACGTGCCGGTCGTTATCCGGGCGAGCGATCGGACGATGCCGATCCCGGTGACGCCTCATCCCCCGTTCAATCAGGCGTTGCCGCTCAGCCTGAATGCGCGATTCCGCAAGTTCCGCGGGCCGTCCAAATCGGGACTGTAGACGCGAAAAGGCCGGGGGCTCAACGCCCCCGGCCTTCACGCAAAGCGATTACTTCAGGTTGGGCAGGGCTGCCTGGATCGCGGCGACCTGTGCCTTGCCGACGGTCTCGGTGTAGTCCTGCGGGACCGGGCTGAGGTCGCCGGGTCCGCTACCGAACACGATCACCACGACGGTGCGGTCCACCGTGAACAGCAGAGCCGCCATCGCGGACTTGCCGTCCGGCGACGTACCGATAGTGACGGTCGCATCGGGGGTGACCGCGGGCAGCGGCACCGGGGTACCGGTCACCTGTGACGGCACGCTGTTGGCGGCCCCGGTCAGTGCCGTGGCGGCCTGTGCGGCGTCGTCGGCGATGATGATCGACACGTTGATGGCGTTCGTCCCGGACGTGAAGGTCTGGGTGACGTCCGGCGGCGCCGGATCGAGAGTGGTCTTGGGCGTATCACCGGTCCACGGTGCCCCGATGGCCGGGATGTCCGCGGCCTTGATCAGCAGCGTCTCGTAGTTGTGCTCCCCCGCGGGCGCTGCCACAGCGCTGGTGGTGGTCGATGTCGAGGTCGACGTTGAGGTCGAGGTCGAGGTGCTCGTCGACGTTGTCGACGACTTTTGCTCATCCTTACCGCAGCCGGCTACGACCAGTCCCAGGGCGACGGCGGCCGCCGTGACTCGGACGATTCCTCGCGTGCGTACAGGACCCATAACGGCGCGCTCCCATCTGGCCACCCCCCTCTGGAGGGCCAGGTGCAGCCTAAACGACGAGGTGGCCAGCTCGCTTTGTTTCACAGATTCGGCGCTCAGATCACCACCCAGGCAGCGCAGCGTGGCGCAACTGCCTGCGTGACGTGATGCCGAGTTTGACGAAAACCTTGCGCAGATGCCATTCGACAGTGTGCGCGCTGACGAACAACTGGGCGCCGATTTCGGAATTGGTGTGCCCTTCGGCAGCCAGCCGCGCGATCTGCGCTTCCTGCGTGGTGAGCTCAGTCCCCGAAGCGTCTGGCTGTTTGCGCACCTTCTCTCCGGTGACCGCCAACTCACGACGGGCGCGCTCGGCGAATGCCTGGGCACCCATCTCAGTGAAATCCGCATACGCCTTGCCCAGCTGGGTGCGCGCGTCGGTGCGACGGTTCATGCGTCGCAACCACTCGCCGTACGCCAGCCGGGCCCGCGTGGCGTGAGGTCCGATACGCGCCGCTTCGAGGAGCTCGAGTGCTTCGACGAAGAGCCGCTCGGCGTCGTCGTCGGACGCCAGCAGCGCGCGGGCGGCGGCCACCACGCCCAACCCCCATTCGGTTCCGCTGGTTCCGGGGCGTTGCTCGAGTCGTGGCAGGGCAGCTTCTGCGGATTCGCGGTCGCCGACATGCACGGCGGCTTCGATGAGTTCGTACAGGCACCAGCCGTGAAAACCGAGATCCTCGTATTCACAACATCTCTGGGCGGCTTTCAGCGCCTCCTCGTAGCGACTCAGGCCGTTGTACAGCACAGCCGACGTGAACGCGCTGACACCGATCAGCCGGCCCTCCCCTTTGGCCAAACCATCGGCGGCTGCCGCCTCGATCAGTTCGACCGCTTCGGCGGGTATCCCGCGCCACGCGGCCAATGTCAGGGAGTGGTACTTCATCGGCGTATGGCCGGTCGCGGCCGTGATCGCGTCGGCCTCCTCCAGAAGGGCTGCGGCCTTGCTGAATTCGCCGGTGTAGACGTGCACGCCAGCGCGATACACCAGCGCCGCGGGCAACATGGCCAGCGCACCGCCGTCGCGGGCGCGGCGAACCATGTCGGTGGCGATCTGCTGCAGCACTGCGTCGTCCCACAGCTCGTGCGCGGCAGACTCCTGCGCGATGGGGAACGGCCAATTCTGCACGGGGCCGGTTTCGTTCTGCGCGTTCGTATTCCACGATTCCAGCGCGGCACTGAGATGGGTCGAGCCAGCACCTGGGCCGTCGAGGATCCGGGTGGTCATACCGCTGAGAAGCAGGTCGATCGGGCGCTGAGGCGCCGCGATGCGCGCAATGGCATCGCGGCCCGCCTGGGCGACCTCGCCGAGAAGGCCGGGCTCCCCCAACCGACCGGCATACATGGCGGCGGTCAGCGCCTCCAGGTACGTCTCGCGGGCCAGCTCATCGTCGAGACCGTCGAGCCCGCGAGCGGCCATGAGTAACAACGCTGCGGCCTCACCGGTTTGGGGTGCACCCGCGTCGCCCGCCCGGCTGCCCATGAACTGCAGTTGCGCCTGCAGCCGGGCAACCTGCGCCCTCTGCAGGTCGGACAGTGGTGCGAGCTCCGCGACGGCGAGCAGATCTCGGGCGGCCTCGGGTGCGGCCGCTTCCCGCTTGGCACGGGCGGCCGCGATGGCGCGGGTGCCACGCAACTCAGGATCGGCGGTCAGAGTTGTCGCCCGCTCGAGGAACGCGGCCGCGGCAGCCACCCCGCCCCTGCTCGCGGCGCGGCCGGCCGACGCTTCCAGCTCGGCCGCCACCGAGTCGTCCGGCCCGAGAGCCGCGTTGGCGCAATGCCACGCCCGGCGATCAGGGTCGGCTTGCGGGTCGGTGGCGTCGGCGAGGGCCCGATGGACCACGCGGCGATCGGTCAGGTCCGCGGCGCGGTAGGCGGCCGACCGCATGAGCGGGTGGCAGAAGTGCATCCGTGGGCCGAATTCGATGATGCCTGCGGCTTCGGCGGGGCCGAGCGCGTCGACGGCGATACTCAGCGCTGCGGCCGTCCGCAGGAACAGTGCGGCGTCGCCCGTCGGGTCGGCGGACGCGACGACGAGCAGTCGCTGCGTCTCGGGGGGCAGCGCTCGGATCCGGCGCACGAAGTCCTCTTCGATGGCGGCGGTCGACGATCGCTTTCCGGATATCCAGAATCCGCCGGCGAGTTCGGTTGCTGAGACGTTGCGCGGCACTTCCAAGATGGCCAGTGGAATCCCGCGGGTCTCGGCAACGATGCGGTCGCGCACGCGCGAATCGATGCCGGCCAGCATTACCCCGTCGAGCAGGTCCCTGGCGTCGGCATCGGACAGTCCCTCGACCGGGAGTTCAGGAAGGCCGGCCAGGACATCGGGCCGGTCCCGGACGGCGAAGACGACCGCGACCGGTTCGACAAGCAGGCGCCGCGCGACGAAGCCGAGGGTCTGCACCGAAACCTGGTCCAGCCACTGTGCGTCGTCTATCACACAGAGCAGTGGTTGGACTGCGGCGGCCGCGGCAAGCAGGCTCAGCACCGCCAGGCCGACCAGGAAGCGATCGGGGACTTCGCCGATGCCTCGCCCGAAGGCCACGTTGAGGGCCGCTTTTTGGGGCTCGGGCAGGTCGTCGAGATGGTCGAGTAGCGGTGCGCACAACTGCTGCAGGCCTGCGAACGCCAGCTCCATATCGGATTCGACGCCGATCACGCGCAGGATTTTGAAGCCGTTTGCCTGCGCGGCGGCATAGTCAAGCAGCGCGGACTTGCCGACGCCGGCCTCGCCCCGCAGCACGAGCACCTGCGAGCCCGACGTCACGCCGGTTATCAGCGCGTCGAGGGTGCGGCATTCGCGGTCGCGACCACGCAGGTTCACGCTTGTTGATGTTAGTGACGGCAATGCGTCCAGCCTGAACTGGCTAATGACCGTCATGAGATCCAAAACGGACGGCGGGCTCCGAATTCATCCATCGCCCGCATCGGCTTGGCTCAGGGAGCGGCCTGCGGTGTTACCAGAAACTTCTCTCCCGTTGCGCGCCTGACGTATTCACCGAACGCGTCAGGTTGAAGCATGCCGGTCAGCGACACCTCCCGGGTGTAGTTACTGGCGAATGTTGTGGTGAGCTCCGCAGCGACCCGGGCACGAAGCCTGCCGATGGTCTCGGCGCCGGCGCTGGCCAGGAATGGGGTCAGCAGCCAGCCGCCGATACCCCACGCCATGCCGAAGTTCCTCGTGAGGACGGTCGATGAGGTGTCGAGCCCGCCGTAGATGTACACCTGCTTGTGGACGTTCGACCCGTAGCGGGAGTACTCCGCTGCGGTGGCGCTGGCCGCCTCTTCCATGCCGTTGAGGATCTGGCTTGCCAGCGTTCCACCGCCGGTGGCGTCGAACGCGAGCGTCGCTTTGGTCTCTTTCAGAGCCTCGACGAGATCGGTCTCGAACGATGGCGATGTCGAGTTGAGGACATGTTCTGCGCCGAGCTTCTTCAGTATTGTTTCTTGCTCGGGCTTGCGAACGATGTTGACCAGCGGGATGCCATCCTTCTGACAGAGCTTGACCAGCATCTGCCCGAGATTCGATGCGGCGGCGGTGTGCACCAAGGCCGAATGCCCTTCGCGGCGCATGGTTTCCGTCATCCCGAGCGCGGTTAGCGGGTTGACGAAGGACGATGCACCGTCTTTCGCGGTTGCGCCGTCGGGCAGGACGAGACAGGCCCGCGCGTCGACGACTCGGCATTGCGAATACATCGCGCCGCCGGCGATGCCCACCGTCTTACCGATCAGCGCGTTGGCCGCTTCCGATGATCCCGCCGCGACGACCGTGCCTGCTCCCTCGTTGCCGACCGGGAGGGATTGATCGAGGCGGGCGGCGAAGGCTTTTTCGTGTGCAATAGGCGCCGTGACGATAGGGCGCTCCGGCGTTCCTGTCACCGTCGCCTTCGTCATGTCGGCGCCCGCCACCAGCAGACCCAGGTCCGACGGGTTGATCGGCGAGGCTTCGACCCGCACCAGCACTTCGTTGTCGCCCGGCTTCGGAACCTCGACTTCGTGCAGCGAGAGTTCCAGGGTGCCAGCTGAGGTCACCAACGACCGCAGTTCGAGGGCGTTTTCAGGCAGATCTGCGGCCATGGTTGGTGCCTCGTTCCTGGTTGCGACGGACCCACAGACCATACGAACTCATGACGGCGGACGAAACTTCCCGAATGAGAGGCAGAGCGTGAACCCGCGATCAGTGGTCTCGTGACACCACGTCTTTACATCCATTGCGTTGCCCACTGTGCCAGGCACTTCCTTGCCAAGAGCAACAGTGTCATGACGCGCTCAACCGAGCGGTCCTCGCGTCGTCGCGTGAGTGCGCGCCTAGCGCATCTCCTAGCGTCCAGAGCGCCACACCGATGAGCACCAGATCCTTCAACAGAAACTGGCCCGGTAGGGCCCCAAGCACAGGAACACCGTCGTAATGCGCAGCCACAAGTCCGGGAGTCGTGAAAAGGAAGCTCAAGGTCCCGAGAAATAGGAACACCGCCATCGCACTGCCGACCGCCGACACCGTGGGCCACACAGGTCGGAGCGCGATGAGAAATGCGGCGACGATCTCGACCGTGCCAAGTGCCCTCGCCAACGCGCCGACACTGAGGAAGTCATAGAGCCACGACATCAGCGGGCTGTGCTCGATGAGCACCCGGGCCTCCATTTTGGCGTACTTTCCGAAACCGATCCACGCCAGTACAACGACGAGGCCGTACCGACTCACGATCTCACCGATGGTGACGAGCAGCCTCGCCAATCGGGCACGAGTTCGCGAAGCAACAAGACCATCCGAAATCCGATCTGTGCCCTTCAGACTCGACAGACAATGTTCGACTTGTCGTAGTGATCCGGGACGGGCCTGGCGTTACACCGCGCTGCGGGAATCACAACCGCCATCAGCAATGCCATCGAAACCGGGCCGTAACGCATCACCAACCCGAGAACACCTCGCTTCATGAGTGCAGTGAGGCAAGTCAGCTGCCACCGACAACCGTAAGGACACATTGATGACACACCGACTAGCGGCGGCTCAGCTTCTCGCCGGCCTAGGCGTGGCGTTCGCCTTGACCGTCGCGCCCCCGGCGCTTGCGCGCACCGCCCACCTCGGCGCCACCGGGTCCGTGAACCCCACAACCGTCCACACTGTTGTCGTGCAGCAGATTTGGCGCACCGTTTGGCATCCCGTGACAACCACCCGGCCAACACAAACCGCGCCAGCGCCCGCTTCTCCAGCCCCGCGCGAATCGCCGGCGGCTCCGGTGCGGCGACCGGCCCAAGCACAGGGCGACCCCTTTGCCCCGAGGCCTCGTCTGACCGGGATTCCGGCGACCTCGGTGCCTGTCGCTCCTCCTGGCCCGTCCCGGCAGCAATGACAAATCGGACCCGCGATGAAGGTAGGGCTGTATTTCGACCTGCGAAACCCACGTGCCTGGCGACAGGATCCCGCGCGGCTGCACGCCTTCACACTTGAGGTGATCGAGGAGGCCGAGCATCTCGGCGCCGACTCGATCTGGTTGTCCGAACACCACATGTTTTGCGACGACTATGTCGCCGCGCCGTTGACGTTCCTCGCCGCGGCCGCCGCACGGACGTCGCGGATCCGGCTCGGGACCGCGGTCGTGCTCGCGCCACTGCACCACGCCGTCGATATCGCGGAGCAGGCGGCGATGGTCGACCTCATCTCCGGGGGGCGTCTGGACCTGGGGTTGGGCAGCGGTTATCGCATCCCGGAATACGAATTGTTCGGCGCTGAACCGCGGAGTCGCTATGCACAGACTGACGCGAGAGCGCAACAGATCCGGCACCTGTTGTCGCCAGGAGGCGTACTGCCCCAACCGGTACAGGTTCACCTCCCGATCTGGATGGGTTATCAGGGTCCGCAAGGGGCGCGACGGGCGGGGCTGCTGGGTGAATTTCTGCTCTCCGCTGACGCCAGGAATTGGGCGCCCTATCGCGACGGGCTGCGCGCCGGCGGGCACGACATCAGCCGCGGGCGAATGGCCGGCTGGGTCAATGCCTGGGTCAGCGACGATCCGGAGGAGGACTGGCCAACCGTACGAATGCACATGGCCCATCAATTCGACACCTATGCGATGCACGGCGTCGAAGGAACGGGACAGCCCGCGCCGCCGCCGATTGACCCGGATCGGATTCGAAGTGGAAGTCCTGACTCGCTTCTCGGCTACTTCTGGTGTGATCGGCCTGAGCCGGTGGCCACCAAGATCTGCGACTACGCGGCGGGTGCGCCGGTGGATACCGTGTTGATCTTCGCCTCGCTCGCCGGCATGCCCGAGGACATGGTCATCAAGCACGTCCGGACTGTTTGCACCGAGCTGGCACCCCTGCTGACCGTGTCCGACCGGCCCGACCTCATCCCCACGCTAAGACCCGACGGTTACGGGTCACTCGGTGCGGATGAGTCCTCCCTTACATAGTCTTCGAGGACCTGGCGTATGGCGGCTCTTCCCCGATGCAGGAGGATTCGCTGATTACCTGCTGTGATGCCGAGCAGTTCACATACTTCCGCGGAATCAAACCCCAGCATGTCGCGAAGTGTGACCACGGTGCGTTGCCGCTCAGGCAATCTGTCGAGCTCCCGTTCGGCGATGCTCCGCAGTTCCTTACCGAGCACTGAACCTTCGGGGCTGTCGGGAAACGGCGTTGGCGGCTCCCTCCACGAGCCGGCATGCACGTCTCCCCCGGCGTGAAACCGTGCCGGATCGACGGTTGCGCCCATGAAGCTTGTGGCCGCATCCCTGTCGCGGCGCTCACGGATCCCGCGGGCCTTGGCAATGTTGATCATCACTGCGAAAAGCCATGTCCGCAAGGACGATCGGGCTTCGAACTTCGAGATTCCCTTGAACAACGCTATCCATGTCTCTTGGACGACTTCCTCGACAGTCGCGTGGTCTGCTACGTAGCCGCGGGCCACCCGCAACATCGTCGGCGTGTGCTCGTCGACCAGTGCGGCGAATGCGATTTGGTCGCCCGCACGTAGTGCCACGATCAGCGCCGACTCATCGACGCGCCCGGCTACCACGAGCCGGCCGTATCGGCGAAAGCCTCGAGAAGGCGTGCACGGAAGATGGGGTGGATCTGCTCCTCGCGGATCGCGCCGATGGTATGAACGGTCGTCCGAAATTGCTCGAGATAGCCTGCGCAACCGTCGCATTGCTGGAGGTGCTGCTCGAATCGGGTTTGCGTGGCGGCGTCCAGCGCACCGTCCAGATACAAGGTGACCAGTTCGACCATTTCCTGGCATCGGAGCGTCCGCGTGCCGGTTGGCCATGGCATTAACGCACGAATGCGTCGCCGGAATGCTCTCGCGCCCCGACTCCACCGCCCTTGACTATCAGTACTGCCCATGTGACCTCCGTTGTCGGTGTCAAGGCTCAGTGGTCAGAAACCCCCATACCGTTACGCCGCATCGTGACAGGTACCGCAACGAGCTGCGGTCCCGGCAACTGTCTCCGGGGCCGCAGTGCCGCAGCCTGTTTCATTCAGATCAGGTGAATCAGAACGTCATGCTGCCGGTGACGGGGACTGCGGTCACCGTCTTGCCGTGCATATCCATCGACCACGTCCCATAGGTCATCGCCGGGGCGGGTTGCATCTGCCGCTCCAGCCTCATCTGGCGGACGCTGTCCTTGAATTGCTGATCCTGGGCGGCGATCGCATCGGTCACCTTGTGGTCACCAGGAGCACTGTTGTCCATGACCCCGATCATCGTGTGGTCGGGGCGGACCACCCACGACGCACGGGAGGTACCGTGGGTAGCGGTGTAGACGCCGGCCGGAGCGGCCACCGGTGCCGCTGCGAACTTCTCAGGGGCGGCGCCCTTCTCGTTCATCACGATCACGCCGCTGACTTTCTGACCGTCGAAGGACGCCTCCAGGTGATCGGCGTACATCGAATCGAGATCCATGCGGCCATCCTTCTGTGTACCGATGAAGTAGGCCTCGTCGTTGGTGCCGTTGGTCGCGTATGCGACGACCTTCTCGCCCTCGACAGTGATGGCCATCGTCATCATCGGAGCACCCGGCGCTGCGGGCATGTCGGCGATGAAGGTTGCCTTAGGCGGCATTGCCGCGGCCACACTGGTGGTCGTACTCGTGGCGATTGTCTCGGGAGTGCCGCTCGAACACGAGCTGAGCGTGCACACAGCGAGGATCGCGCCGGCAGTCAGGACAAGCGTGCGGATCGCGTTGAGACTCATCGGGTTCACTTCCATCTATGTCGTCCGGCCGTCGTGGCGACGGCATGAGGTGGTATTGCTTCTGTCGTTGGTTGGTGTCAACACGGCGGCCGGGCGTTACGGGTTGCAGTGCGCGCTGCGATTTCGCCAATTCGGCGTACCGCCGCGCGGCTAATATCGGGTTCCGATGACCGAGACCCCGGACGAGACGGCGCTGATCGCTGCGCTGCGCGAGGGGGACGAAGTCGCATTTGCCCGGCTCGTCGACGAGCACACCCCGTCGCTGCTGCGTGTGGCCCGCGGATATGTGCCCAGCCGCGAGATCGCCGAGGAAGTGGTCCAGGAAACCTGGATCGCACTCGTCAGGGGCATCGCCAAGTTCGAGGGCCGGTCCTCGCTGCGCACATGGCTTTTCACGGTGATGATCAATATCGCCAAGAACCGAGGAATCCGGGAACGCCGCGACGCAGATGCGGCGATCACAACGTACACAGGGAGCACCGTTGACCCGTCCCGCTTCCGAGAGGCCGGCGACCAGTGGCGCGGGCACTGGAAGGACGGAGCGGCGCCCTCGGCCTTCTCCGACACGCCGGAAGGGTCCGTGCTCGGCGGGGAGTTCATCGCGATCGCTCGCGCCGAACTAGATAAACTGCCCGAACGGCAACGTGTCGTCGTGACCCTGCGCGATATGCTCGGATTCGACTCAGGTGAGGTGTGTGCACTGCTCGATATCAGCGTGGCCAACCAGCGCGTGCTGTTGCACCGCGGTCGCGCAGCGGTGCGCCAGGCCCTCGAAGACTACTTGGCAGACGAGTAATGAGTACCGAAGAGATGGACTGCAACGAACTCGTCGAACTCGTCACGGCCTACCTTGACGGCGCCCTAGACCTCGACACCCGAGCGCGCTTCGACACGCACCTCCTAGAGTGCGACGGCTGCGAAAACTACCTCGAGCAATTTCGGAGCACCATCAAGACCCTCGGCAGCGTTAGCGACGAACAGCTTGACCCGGTGTATCGCAATCGACTTCTTGATGCATTCCGCGGCTGGCGTTGAATATCCGATCAGCTTCACCGTTTGGCCGTGGATGAGCGGTATGTTGCGATCGCGTGTTACACCTCTTCGCCCACCGGGGGCTCATCGGCTTCCGGTGGGATCGGGACGATGACGGTGAGTGCGGTACCGCCTCCGTGGCCGTCCGCGACAAAGATGGCGAAACTGTCGTGTGTGGCGGTGAACGGCGCACCCAAGGCGGCAGCAAGGTGGCGTTGTTCGGCCGTCGGGTTGTAGGTGAAGGAGCCGTCACCGAATACATCAACCCAGCCGCCACCCGCGCTGGTCGGGTTCGCGCTGTAGATCAACGCGTCCGAATCGGGATCGGTGACACCCGAGATCGATCCGGTGATCACACCGAAGATGTCGTCGACTTGCAGGTCGGTTATCGCTCCGCCGGCGGGATTGGCGTTCGCCGGGTTCACGGTAACGTCCACTCTCGCGCTGGCGGTGCCACCGTAGCCGTCGGTAACGGTGACGCCGAAGCTATCGGCTTTCACGGCATCGGGTGCGTTTAGGGCAGCGGCGGCGTGGCGAATGTCGGCGGTGGGCACGTACGTGAACGAGCCGTCGGGGTTGACGGTCACTGCCGCCCCGAGCGCACTGGTCGTCGATCCACTGAAGCCGAGGTTGTCATTGTTGGGGTCGACGGCTCGTATCTGGCCGGCGACGGTGCCGGTGCCTGCAGACGTGCTGGCCGTGTAGCCATTGATTACCGGCGGTTGATTGGTGGCCACAACGTTGACCACCACTACCGTGGTACTCGTGTCAGGACCGCTGAGGCCGAGATTGACTGCAATGGAATGGATTATGGACTGAAACCGGCCGATCGAACCCGACAGCCGGTAGTTGACGCCATTGTCAGCCGCCACGGTGAAGCTGACCGTTCCGCCGTGGTGAGCGACATTCGAGTCCGGAGTGACGGTGAAACTTCCATCGGGGTTTACCTGTACGAGCGCATTGTCGGGCTGGCTGACCGTGTACATCGACCCCCCGGCGTGACCAGGACCGTCTCGGAGTTCGCCGGTGACGACGCCGGTGCGGGGGTCCTGGGAGTGTTGAACCGCGGTAATGCGGGGCGGCCGATTGAACAGGGTGTAGCGCAGTTCGCGGGAGACCCAGCCCGACAACGCATTCGCGACCATCAACGGACGCGGTATATCTGCCGGTGCTGGTCGCGGCGATGCCGCCCAGGTTGCCGCCGCCTTCGCGGATCCGCTCGGCGCGAGGTCGATGGATGTCGAATCTTCCTGTACCACAGTCTCTTTCAGTGCCGTTTCCGAAGCATCCGCGGCGCCGATGCGGACCGGTCTGTGGGCCATTGGCCGCGCTTGGCCGACCGAGGACGTTGCCGAAGCGGCATTGCTGTTCCCGTCGGCCCTGGCAGGACCCGCGTTGCTGCCTGAGGTGTTGGCGCCTGCGGCGTGCGCGGTGTCAGCATGCGCTAGTCCGGTTCCGCTCGTCAGGGCCGCACAGACGCCGACGGTGATCGCACCCGCCCCGACCCAGGCGGCGATCTGACTGCCGCGACGTTCATCAGCAGTTTTTTCAACATCTGTTGAAATCATGTGTCCAGCGTAATGAACCTGTGGAGATATTTCAATGGTCGTTGAATGATGCGTTCAGGTAGTAGTTTCACGCGCGGCGAAGGACAAGCGTGGCCGGCGGAACCAACCGAAGTGGGTGTAAAGCATCGGTCGGCGGCAGCGACCTCACCTGACCACGAGTATGCATTTCGTAGGCTATTAGCCTATGATTTGCATACCCAAGGAGTGATCATGGCACAGAAGCACAGTACGGCGGTCCCCGCTAGCCTGGCCGCGTATCCCCTCGGCACATTCCGCCCGGCGCAGGCGAAACACACTTATGCGCACCCCGCTGCTGAGGTGGCGCGCCTTCACGAACGCGGTCTGCTGCACCGCCTTGCCGATGGTTATTACGTCGTCGTGCCACCGGCCATGGTGGGGCAAGGCTGGATGCCGGGCTTGGAAACCGCTGCGGCGGGCATCGCTTCGGCAATCTACGGCCCGGACAACATCATCGTCATGGGAGTCAGCGCCGCACGGCTGCACGGAGCCATCCCGCGCGCGCTCGCCACTGCGACCATCGCCGTCCCCGAGCAACATCGCCCCATCACATTGTCTGACCGCCCTGCGGTCGTCCGGTTCGTCAAACGCAACACCAAGGGCTTGGACGCCGAACGTTACGACACCGAGCTCGGCTCGACGCTGGTGACGACACCCGAGCAGACGACTCTGGACCTTGCTCACCGTCCCAAACTTGGTGACGCCGAGATCGATGTTCCGACCGCCGTCGCCGCACTGTATGAGCGCAGCGAGAAAGATCGGCTACAAAACCTGGCAACCGAACAACGACGTACCGCATCATTGAAACGGGCGAAAACCTGGGCGCGCGACAGTGAACTTTGACGAAAGAACAGCCGTTGCTGAGCAATTCGGTGTCGCGACCGAACAAGTCGAACGCGATCACCTCATCTCCCACCTCCTCGCAGTCCTGAGCCGAGAGTTCGGCGACCGAATCCACTTCATCGGTGGGACAGCGCTCGCGCGCACTCACCTCCCGAACGGACGACTGAGTGAGGACATCGACCTAGTCGCAATCGGCGATCGCAAGCCGATCGCGACCGATATGGACGCTGTCTTGCCCCGTGCCCTCGCCCGCAGTCACGGGCGACTTACCCTGGCCCCCGCACTTAGCAGCATTCCCGACATCGACCCTGCAATCATCCGGACCTCCGGTGGCCTGACGGTCCGGCTACAACTGCTGTCCTCCCGGGACCGAATAGTGTGGCCGACAGAGCGACGATCCTTGGTCCAGCGTTATGCCGATACTCCCGCCGCCGAGCTATTGGTGCCCACCCTGCCCGCCTTCGCGGCATCCAAGACCGCGACGTGGGTCGACCGCCACGCCTCCCGCGATCTATGGGATCTCTGGGCGCTCAATCGCCTGGGCGCGATCGATGCCGCCGCCGAAGACCTGTACCGGCGCTACGGCCCCACCAACCAGCCGCCAGCGCCGCGCGACTTCGCGTGGGCGCCATCGGAGGCCGAATGGCAGAGTCAGCTTTCCGGTCAGACTCGTCTCACGGTCTCGCCGGAGGATTCGCTGCGCGCCGTGCGGGACGCGTGGGCCCAGGTCAGCGGCTCGCATAAACGATGAATAAACGATGAGTCCGAAAAGCTGATCTTGAAAAACAGGCTGTGAAGTAGGGCGGGCGGGGCTCGAACCCGCGACCTACGGATTATGAGTCCGCGGCTCTAACCGACTGAGCTACCGCCCCTTGTCGCGCATATCGCGGCCACCATGATCCCATGCTGCGCAAGTGACATCATGGACAGGGTGCCCGCCGTGTCCAGCGCTTTCGCCTCCGACAATGCCGCCCCCGCACACCCAAAGGCCCTCGAAGCCATCGCCGCCGCCAACGACGGCACCACCACGTCCTACGGCGGCGACCCGCTCACCCAGCTCGCCGCCGCGCGAGTCAAACAAATCTTCGACTCCCCCAACGCCGACGTGCTCTTTGCCTTCACCGGCACCGGCGCCAACATCATCGCCCTGGCCTCCGCGGTCCGGCCCTGGCACGAGATCCTCTGCAGCGACATCGCGCATTCCCTGCTCGACGAGGCCGGCGGCCCCACCCTGGTGGCCGGCGCCAGCCTGCTCGCGCTGCCCAGCGACGACGGCATCATCGACCCGGCCCTGCTGGACCGCCGCATCACCCGCCGCGGCGACGTCCACCACTCCCAGCCCCGCATCGTCACCATCACCCAGTCCACCGAGAACGGACGGCTCTGGCAGCCCGATGCCATCGCCGAATTCATCGACCACGCCCACGACCTCGACCTGCTGGTCCACGTCGACGGCTCCCGAGTTGCCAACGCGATTGCCGCCCTTGATGTCCCGCCTGCCCAAGCCGTCGGTGACGCCGACATCGTCACCATCGGCGGCACCAAGAACGGCATGCTGTTCGGCGACGCGATCCTGGTCCGTCGCCCCGAACACTTCACCGGCATCGAATTCGTCCAGAAGCAGATCGGCCATCTGGCAAGCAAACACCGTTACGTCTCAGCGCAATTCGACGCCATGCTGGCCGACGGCACCTGGCTTGAGGCAGCGGCGCACGCCAACGCCATCGCCAAGAAGCTCAGCACCGGCATTACCAATCTCGGCCTGCACCTGAGCTCCCCCACCGAAGCCAACGAGGTGTTCGTCGACCTCCCGGCCGAGGCGCTCTCCGCGGTCCGGCAGCACTTCGCCGTCCACGCACCCGACCCGCACAAGCCGGCGGTAAGGTTCGTTTGTTCGTGGGCGACCACCGACGACGACGTCGACGCAGCCCTGCGCGCACTGTCGGAAGCCCAGGATCGCATCATCTAAAGGAGCGACGGGATGTCAGTCACCACGGTGTATCTGGCCCGCCACGGCCGTACCGCATTCAACGCCGAGGATCGCATGCGCGGGTTGAGCGACCCACCACTTGACGAGGTCGGCATCGCCGAGGCCGAGAAACTGGCGAAAGCCCTAGCCGACAAGCAGCCGGCCACCGTGATCAGCAGTCCGCTGCAGCGGGCCGTCGCCACCGCGCAATCGATTGCCGACGCGGCCGGGGTGCCCACCACCATCGACATCCGGCTCAACGACCGCGACTACGGCCCGCACACCGGAGCCAAGCGCGCCGAGGTCATCGCCAAATACGGCAGCATCGACAACGCCCCCGGTGTCGAGCCACTGGAGGCGGTCCGGCAGCGCGCCATTGCCGCATTCACCGCCCTGGTCGACGAACACGACGGCGGCCCTTTGGTTCTCGTCAGCCACGACGCGTTCAACCGCGCCCTACTCGGCCAGCTCGACCCCACCCTGACCGACGCCCCGCAACGCACCGCGTGCTGGAACAAGCTCACCCGAGTCGACGGCGTGTGGCGCGTCGCAGAATACGACCAGAAGCCGGACTAAAGCTCGGCGAACACTGTCTGGCCGTCGGCATCGATGACGTAGCGATCGGTGCCTTCCGCGACGCGAGCCTGATCGGCCTTCAACGACACCGCGATCTTGTTGCTCGCGTTGCGCATCACATCCAACGTCAGCTCGCGGGCCTGCTCAAGCGAGAAGTGCTCCCGCACACCGGAAGCCACTGCGGGGCTGATCCGCGCCGGCGACCAGATCAGCGCGTCGGCATAGCGCAGCGCCGCCTTGTGCGCGTCGGTCAGCAGCTCGGAGGACTCGAACCGCTCGATATCGTCGTACAGCGACTCGCTGCCACCGGCCTCCAGTGCTGTGCCCTCACGCAGCGACTTGCACAGTCGGCAGTCGTGCGCGACCGCCCCGCGCAGCCGCACCACCTCGGTGGTCACCGGGTCCACCGACTTGAGCCGTGCCACCCCCGGCAACAGCTGGTTGAACAGCACGTCGGCGGCGTCGATACCCGGGTCCCACGCGGGCTGCTCGGGCACCCAGTGCACCGGCAAGCCGAGCACTTCGAGCCCGTTGCGCACCCGCGGCAGGAAGTCGGCGAAGAACATCTGCGCGACGGCCCCGAACGCACCGGCCCCCAGCGCCGTGGTCAGCGACTCCCGCTGGCGATCGGAGATCGCCGACACGTCGACGCTGAACTGCTCGGCGAACTCGGCCACCACCTTCTCGGCGTCGGTCTCCGGCGCGCGCACCGGCGTCTGCGCGGGCAGCGGCGTCAGCGACAGCGTGTCACCACAAGTCGCGCGGATCAGTCCCACCAACCGCTGCTGGTCGGCCGGGGACTGCACCACCAGCTTGGTCAGTACTGCATCAAGATCGTCAGCCATCTTTGGATTATTGCGCTTGGCTGACCGAGGACATGTGGAAGTCGGGGATTCGCAGCGTCGGCATCACCGCGCGGGTGGCCCAGTCGCCCCATTCCCGGGGCAGCGTCGGCTCGGCCACGCCTGCCTCGGTGGCCCGGCGCAGCAGATCCAGCGGGCTTTCGTTGAAGCGGAAGTTGTTGACCGCCGCGGTGACTTCACCGTCTTCGATCAGGTAGACGCCGTCGCGGGTCAGCCCGGTCAGCAGCAGGGTGGTCGGATCAACGGTGCGGATGTACCACAGCGTGGTCAGCAGCAGACCGCGCTCGGTCGCCGCCACCATGCCAGCCAGATCGGCGCTGCCGCCGGTCATCAGCAGGTTGTCGGCCGGGATCGCCGGCGTGGTGCCGAATTCGGCGGCCGCCGCCCGCGGGTAGGCCAGCACGTTGATGACACCGTCGCGGATCCAGTCCACCCGGCCGATGTCCATGCCGTTGTCGAACACCGAGATCGTCTCCGAGCCGCTGGCGGCCGCGACGAACGGCGCGCACTGCAAGCCCGCCGCGAACGGGTCGGAGTACATCGTCAGCGGCAGCTCGGTGAGCTTCTCCCCCACCCGCGTTCCGCCGCCGGGCGCCGACAACGCGCTACGGCCCTCCTCGGCGCCGCGCCCATCCATCGACCAACCGAGGTAGATCATCATGTCGGCCACCGTCGACGGCGGCATCAGCGTCTCGTAGCGACCCGCGGGCAGCTCGACGGTCCGGGCCGCCCAGCCGAGCCGCAGCGCCAGATCGTCGAGCAGCGCATCGGTCGAGACGTCTTCGAACCACGGCGTGCTGACCCCTGCCCACGCGCTGGCACCATCGCGTTTGGCGTTGACCTCCACCGTGCCGGTCGGCTGGGTGAAGCGCCGCCGGATCCCGGTCGAGGTGGCCAGGAACGTCGTCTCGACGACGTGATGGGCGTAGCCGTAGAGCCGGTCAGTGCGGCCAAAGCCCCGCGCCAATGATTCGGCGACGTCGGCGAACACCGCGGCACCGGTCTCCGGCACCGCCGCGTTCCAGTCGTCAGGAGTGCCGCTGCCCGTCAGCAGCGGTGCGCTGTCCCTGGCCTCGGGAGCCGCCTGCGCGGCTTCCTCGGCGGCGGCCACCAGCGCACCGATCGCCGCCGGGTTGACGTCGCTGGTGCGGATCGCCCCGGTGTGTGACGTATCGCCTTTGCGCACAATGGAAATCACGGTGGTCGATCGGGTGGTCGAGACGCCGTTGGTGGTCATCGAGTTCCCGGCCCACCGCAAGGATGCCTCGGCGCGGTCGGTCACGATGACGATGGCCTCGTCGACGGTGGCGGCCTGCAGCGCCAGCTCGACGACCTGCTGTGCGGGGATCATCGGCCGGACTCCTCCCGGGTATTGAGCACATTGACGCCACGGAAGAGTGCCGACGGGCAGCCGTGGCTCACCGCGGCGACCTGGCCGGGTTGGGCCTTGCCGCAGTTGAACGCCCCACCGAGGAGCCAGGTCGACGGTCCGCCAACGGCTTCCATCGAATTCCAGAAGTCGGTGGTGGTGGCCTGGTAGGCCACGTCGCGCAGCTGGCCGTCCAGACGTCCGTGCTTGATGCGGTAGAACCGCTGCCCGGTGAACTGGAAGTTGTAGCGCTGCATATCAATTGACCAGGACTTGTCCCCGACGATGTAGATGCCGTCATCGACCCGGGCGATCAGGTCGTCGGTGCTCAGGTCGTCGGCGCCCGGCTGCAAGGAGACGTTGGCCATCCGCTGGATCGGAACGTGGTGCGCGGAGTCGGCATACGAGCAGCCGTTGGAACGGGCCTGCCCGAGCCGTGGCGCGAACACCCGATCGAGCTGGTAGCCGACAAAAATCCCGTCGCGCACCAGGTCCCAGCTCTGTGCGGCCACCCCTTCGTCGTCGTATCCGATTGTGGCCAAGCCGTATTCGACGGTGCGGTCGGCGGTCACATTCATCACCGGCGAGCCGTAGCGCATCGTGTTCAGCTTGTCCGGGGTGGCGAACGAGCTGCCCGCATACGCGGCCTCATAGCCGATCGCACGGTCGTATTCGGTGGCGTGCCCGATGGATTCGTGAATGGTCAGCCACAAGTTGGTCGGATCGATCACCAGGTCGGTGGGGCCTGCGACGACGGTGGGCGCCTTCGTCTTATCGGCCAGCAGGATGGGCAGCTCGGCCAGCTCGGTGCTCCAGTCCCACACCTCGTCACCGGCCAGTGCCTCCCAGCCGCGAGCCATCGGCGGGGCCAGCGTCCGCATCGACTCGAAGCTGCCCGCGGCGGCGTCGACGGCCACAGCGTCCAGCGCCGGCATCACCCGCACCCGCTGCTGGGTGATGGACGAGCCGAAGGTATCGGCGTAGAACACCTGTTCCTTGACGGTGTTGACCATCGCCGAGACGTGGTCGACCCCGTCGGAGGCCAGTAGCCGGCCGGAGTACTCGCCCAGCACCGCGATCTTGTCGGCGGTCGACACCGCGAACGGGTCGATAGCGTAGTTCGACACCCAGGTCACGTCGGCGTAGACGGGTTCGGGCGCCAGCTCGATGCGCTCGGCGTTCAGCGCGGCCAGCGAGGTGGCCACCTCGACCGCCCGCCGCGCGGTGTCGGCGGCAACCTCGGGAGCTAGCTCGGCGTGGGAGGCGAACCCCCAGGTGCCGTCGACGATCACCCGCACCGCCAACCCGATCTCGCGGTCGGTGACGGCGCTTTGCAGCTCACCGTCGCGCAGCTGCACCACCTCGGTGGTGATGGCGTGGATGCGCAGGTCGGCGTAGCTGGCACCGGCTGCGCGGGCCGCCGACAGGGCGGCGTCGGCCAGCGCATGGCGCGGAACGGCCAAGAAGTCGGCGTCAACATCACGTGGACTCACGTGCTACACCGTAACTGCCACGTCGATGAACCCGCTTTAGTGACTTCTCTGACGGCTGAAGCCGTCAGCTTCTTCTCACGCCGCCTGAGCGTGAAGGGCCAGTCCAGCCCGTAAGACGTTGCGTGCAGCGTGTTCGTCTGCTTGAGCGCGATGCGAGCATCGCTGGCATACGAATTCCGCTTGGGTGACGCGGTTCTCGCGGGCTGCGTACCCACATTCCTCGCAGCCGTCGGAGGTGTGCCGGGGGTCGACCTCAATCCAGACACGCCCAGCCTCTTCCGCTTTGGCGCGCAGTTTTGAGACGAAACCTCCCCAGCCCGCGTCGCTGATATTCCTATTCAGCCCGGACTTCGACCGGGCACCATTCTTGAGGAACTGGCCGGGGTCATCGGGGTCGGGCACGGGTTTGGCCCGCCGCACCATATTGACGATCTTCAGATCCTCCACCACCAGCAGGTCGTAAGACTCGACGAGAGCCCGTGCCTGCTTGTGGTGAAAGTCCTTGCGCTGATTAGCAATTTTACGATGCCGCGCCGCCACAGTCTCTCGACGGCGTTGACGGTTCCCAGAACCACGCTCAGCGCGCTGCAATCGTTGCTGCGCCGCGGTTACTTTCTCCTCGGCGGCCCGACCCCAGCGCGGATTGTCGATGTGCATACCGTCACTGGTGGTGGCGAAACTGGCGATCCCTACGTCGACCCCAGCCTGGCGGCCGGTGACCGGCAGCGGATTCGTCGGCACCTCGTCGCAGGACAGCACCAGCATCCAGCGCCGCCCCTGCCGTTTGACCTGGATTGTCTTCACCCGACCTTGCACCCGGCGGTGCAGCGCGACTTTCACCTGTCCGATGCCCTGCAGATACACCCGCTTGGCCTCGGGCAGCCAACGGGCACCGTCTCCATCTTTGGGCCACTCCACCGAATCGAACCGGGCCTTGCCCTTAAACCGCGGATACCCCGCCTTCACGCCAGGTTTCGCCGTCTTCACCCGGCGAAAGAACCCACCGAACGCCTTGTTCAACCGCCGCAACGTGGCCTGTTGCGAGGAAAACGACCACACCGACTGATCCGGGCGCATAGCACGAATCTCGCTCAGCTGCGCCGACTGATCCGCGTAGTTGATGCGAGTCTTGCTGTGCGACCAGGCGTCGCGGCGCTCCTGCAGCGCCGCGTTGTACAACTCGCGGTGGGAATCCACACAGTGCGCCAGCGCGACGTGCTGACGTGCGGTCGGGCACAGCCGAAACACATAGGAACGTCTCACGATGCCACCGCATCCCACTGACGCTCGATATAGCGGCGCACCGTCGACCCCGACACATACCCGACCGAGGCCGCGACATACGACGGCGACCACAACGCCTTTGCGCGGGCCCGTAGGTACGGGAATTCTTGACGCAGCACTCGGGAGGTGCCGCCCTTGAACGCACACACCACCACCGCTGGCGCGGCGCTCGAGCCGACCCTGACCAACGGGTGCACGTGATCGGGCATCGCTTCCTTGGCCACGACCTGCCAGCCGTGCTCATCGGCGATCTGCTCCCACAACTCCCCAGAGCGGGCCGCTACTCGGCCACCCAGAATCCGGTGCCGACACTTCGGACACCACACCAGATGCGACCTCAGCGACGACACCCCTCCCGGGGTACGGCAAAACCGGCGCTGCGACATACCATGCACCATATGCAGCGACACCGACACCCACCCGATGCCACGTTGTTTGCCTGGCCGGAACCCGCCGACGGCTAAAAGCCGCCGGTCCCCGCGCGCCGGATGGCCAAGGTGACCACTCGGCGTGTGCGCTCCACCCTGCTGGGGTATGCGCTGCTGGCGCCGAGCCTGTTCGGGGTCGTGTGCTTCCTGCTGCTGCCCATGCTGGTGGTGGTCTGGCTGAGCCTGCATCGCTGGGATCTGCTGGGCCCGATCCGCTATGTGGGGCTGGACAATTGGCGTTCGGTGCTCACCGACGCCAGTTTCGGCAATTCGCTGTTGGTGACGCTGATCTTCATCGCGATTGTCGTTCCTACCCAGATCGTCCTCGGTTTAGCCGCCGCCGCACTGCTGGCCCGCGAGCTGCCGGGAAGCGGCGTGTTCCGGGCCCTGTACGTGGTGCCGTGGGTGTGTTCGCCGCTGGCGGTCGGGGTGCTGTGGCATTGGATCCTGGCGCCGACCGACGGCGCGGTGAGCACTCTGCTGGACCACCGCATCGAATGGCTGACCGATCCGGGGCTGGCACTGCCGGTGGTCTCGGCGGTGACGGTGTGGACCAACGTCGGGTACGTGACGCTGTTCTTCCTGGCCGGCATCCTGGCGATCCCGCCGCAGATCCACGCCGCCGCACGGCTCGACGGCGCGACGAGCTGGCAGCGGTTCTGGCATATCACCCTGCCGATGCTGCGCCCGACGCTGTTCTTCGTCTCGGTCACCGGCATCGTCAGCGCGGCGCAGGTGTTCGACACCGTGTACGCACTGACCGGTGGCGGGCCCGCCGGGCACACCGATCTGGTGGCGCACCGCATCTACGCCGAGGCGTTCGGAGCCGCGGCGATCGGACGGGCCGCGGTGATGGCGCTGGTGTTGTTCGTCATCCTGGTCGGCGCGACGATCGTCCAGCACCTCTACTTCCGCAAGCGGATCAGCTATGACCTCACGTAACGCGCTGATCTACCTAGGGCTGCTGGCCGGTGCGTTGATCACCCTGGCCCCGTTCGGGTTGGGCCTGCTGACGTCGTTCACCACCGCGCAGCAGTTCGCCACCGGCACAACGCTGTCGCTGCCCAACCCGCCGACGCTGGCCAACTACGCCGGGCTCGGTGACGCCGGATTCGGCCGGGCACTGGCGGTCACCGCGCTGATGACGGCGATGATCACGCTGGCGCAGCTGACGTTCTCGGTGCTGGCGGGCTATGCGTTCGCGCGCCTGGAGTTCACTGGCCGTGACACGTTGTTCTGGGTGTACATCGCGACGCTGATGGTGCCGGGCACCGTCACCGTCGTTCCGCTATATCTGATGATGGCCGAGCTGGGGTTGCGGAACACGGTCTGGGCGTTGGTGTTGCCGTTCCTGTTCGGTTCGCCGTACGCGATCTTCCTGCTGCGCGAGTACTTTCGCGGCATCCCCGCCGACCTGATCAACGCCGCCCGCCTGGACGGCGCCAACACCCTGGATGTGATCGTGCACGTGGTGTTGCCGGCCAGCAAGCCGATCTTGGTGACACTGACGTTGATCACCGTTGTTTCACAATGGAATTCGTTCATGTGGCCGCTGGTCATCACCAGCGGTGGCACCTGGCGGGTGCTGACGGTCGCGACGGCCGGGCTGCAGACCCAGTACAACGCGCAGTGGACGTTGGTGATGGCGGCAACAACTGTGGCGATCGTCCCGCTGATCGCGCTGTTTCTGGTGTTCCAGCGCCAGATCGTGCGCTCGATCGTCGTCACGGGGCTGAAATGAGCTGGCCGCCACGGTCCTCCACGAGAGTACTGGCTGGGCTGATCACGGTCGCGCTGCTGCTCGTCGCCGGCGCGCTGGTGCTGGGCCGCACCGACGGGCCGTCCGGGAAAACCATTGTCACGGTGCGACTGTGGGACCCCGCGGTCGCCGCCGCCTATGCAGACTCATTCACAGAGTTCACCCGCACCCACCCCGACATCGAACTGCGCACCAATGTTGTTCCCTACGCCAGTTACTTCACCACCCTGCGCACCGATGTGGCCGGCGGCGGCGCCGACGACATCTTCTGGATCAATAACGCCAATGTCGCCGAATACGCCGACAACGACCGGCTGATGGTCATCGAGCCCAGCGCGGACTGGGATCCGTCGGTGGTCGCCCAGTTCACCCGCGGCGGCAAGCTATGGGGTGTCCCGCAGCTGACCGATGCCGGAATCGCCCTGTACTACAACGCCGATCTGCTGGCCGCCGAGGGTGTCGAACCGGCCGACCTGGATACGCTGCGCTGGGATCCCGACGCGAGCGTCGACACGCTGCGGCCCATGCTCAAACGCCTCACCCACGGGAGGCAGTGGGGCTACAACGCCGCCAACGACTTACAGGCGATCTACCTGAACTACATCGGCTCGGCGGGCGGCGTGTTCTCCGACGGTGACCGGTTCGCCTTCGACAACCCGCAGGCCGCCACCGCATTCCGCTACGTCGTCGGTCTGATCAACACCGATCAGGTCGCGCCGCCCGCGTCGGACACCAACGACAACGGCGACTTCTCCCGCAATCAGTTCCTGTCCGGGCGGATGGCGCTGTTCCAGTCGGGCACCTACAACCTGGCTCAGGTGGCCGAGCGAGCGACGTTCCGCTGGGGGGTGGCGCTGCTGCCAACCGGGCCCGCAGGGCGCGTCAGCGTCACCAACGGCATTGTCGCTGCGGGCAATCCGGCCAGCCGCCATCCCGATGCGGTGCGCCAGGTGCTGGCCTGGCTGGGTAGCACCCGCGGCAACGAGTACATCGGCCGACAGGGTGCGGCCATCCCCGCGGTCCTGCCGGCCCAGGCGGTGTATTTCGACTATTGGTCGGCCAAGGGAGTGGACGTGCGGCCGTTCTTCAGCGTGCTCGACGGCCCGCGCATCGCCGCGCCGGGTGGCGCCGGTTTCGCCGCCGGGTATCAGGCGATCAAGCCGTACTTCGACGAGATGTTCCTGGGCCGAACGCCGGTCACCGAGGCGCTGGCAGCTGCCCAGCAGGCGGCCAACGCTGCCGCCGCGCGCTAGATCCCCATACCCGCCAGCACCGTCGCCTGCAGGACCACCGAGACCAGACACACCAACGCCGAGATCGTCAGCACCATCCAGTCGGCCCCGCGCGGGCCGGACGGCGCCGCCGAGATCATTCCGGTCCCACCGCGTGTGGTGATCGCATCACCCATCTCGTCGGCGCGGCGCAGCGCCACAGTGATGCCTGCTGCCAGCAAGTCCACCATCTCGATGGCCCAGCGCCTGCGGCGGGCCCGGCGGCTGGTCAGCACCGGCCGCGGACGCAGCCGACGCGCGGCATACAGCAACCGAAACTCGTCGAGCAGCATCGGAAAGGCCCGCAGCGACAAGGCAAGTGCGACCGCCCAGTCGTCAACCGGGACGCGGAACACCTTCAGCGGCCGGCCCAGTCGTGCCACGGCGGGTGCGACATCGGCGACGTTCGTCGTCCACGACACCAACATGCCCAGCGCCAACAACACGAACGAGACCACGGTGATCCGCACGAACTTCAGCAGGCCGCCGAGCGCGATGTCGTAGGACCCCAGGTGCAGTTCCGGGCTTCCGCCGCCGATGGTCGCGGTGACCGCGCCCAGTAACAGCAGAATCCACAGCCATGTCGGCACCGACGGCACGACGCCGCGCGGGATGCGTGCCATCCGAATCGCGATGCCAATGAGGATCGTGACCAGCGCCAGCGGCACCCAATCCGGGTAGAACGCCAGCAGGGCCGAAAAGCCGAGGACGACAATTATTTTGGTGCCCGCCCACAGCTGATGGATCGGCGAGGTACCGGGTACCGGGCGCAGCAGGACCACCGGGCGGGCTTGACGTGCGCTCGTCATGACGGCCCCTCGGTCAGCACGCCGTCGCTCAGATGCAGAGTGCGCGGACACAGTTCTTCCAGACCGACGAAATCGTGCGAGATCACCACGACGGTCAGGCCGCTGTTGCGACGGAGATCGATCAGCAGCCGCAGCAGGCCGCGCTGACTGGCCGCATCCAGGCCGGCCAACGGCTCGTCGAGGATCAGTGCCTGCGGCGAGCGGGCCAGCAGCCCGGCCATCACCACCCGGCGCATCTGCCCACCAGAGAGCTGGTCGATACGGCGCCCCACCAGCGACGCGTCCAACCCGACCTTCGCCAGCGCAGCTGTCACCCGGGCGCGATCGCGGTACGAAAATCCGGCCGCAGAAGCAACTTCCAGATCGACGCGGCTGCGCATCAGCTGCAGCCGGGCCGCCTGGAACGCGATCGCCACCTCGCCGACGCATTCCGACGCGGGGCGTCCGCGCACCAGGCAGGAGCCCGTGGTCGGAGTGGTCAGTCCGGCCATGATCCAGGCCAGCGTGGACTTTCCGGAACCGTTGCCACCGTGGATCAGGACGCCCTCACCCTCGTGGATGGTGAAGTTGACGTCCTGCAGCGCGGGTTTGGCCCACGGTGTGCCGCTGGCATATTCGTGGCCGACGTGTTCGAGCTGCAGCACCGGCTCAGCAGCGCGCGGTGCGACATTCACCGTCGGCGCGGGCGCAGCGGCGCTTTCGACCATGTGGGCGTTGTCCACGGATTCGCTGAGTTTCACGATCCGGTCGGCCGTGTCGGCCTCGTTGTTGTAGTGGGTGATCTGCACCAGCGCCATCCGGTGGCGTTCGGTGAGTCCGGACAGCACGCTCAGCAGCGCCTCCCGCCCGCGCTGGTCCACCATGCTGGTGACCTCGTCGGCGATCAGCATCGACGGCTGGCGCGCCAGGGCGGCCGCCACCGCCAGGCGCTGCAGCTCGCCACCGGACAGTCCGCCGGTGTCGCGTTCCTCCATACCGGTGAGTCCGACTTCGCTGAGCAGTCCCGCAACGTCGGTCTGCGTTCCCGGTGGCAGACCCCAGACGACGTCGTCGGCGACTCGCGTTCCCAGGACCTGACTTTCGGGATGCTGCATGATGACTGCCGTCCCACCCAGTTGTCCCAGGCCGACGGCGCCGGGGCGCTCGATCGAGCCGGAGGTGGGTTCGCGCCCCGACAGCAGCAGCATCAGCGTGGTCTTCCCGGAGCCGTTGGCACCGGTGATCGCCACGTCCTCCCCCGCGTCGACGGTCAGGCTCAGCGGCCGCAGCGCGTCGTGCGCGGCGTTGGGATACCGGAACCGGGCGTCGACCAACCGGACCGGAACCGGTGCGACAGGCCCGGTTTCGTCGGGCGTCTCGAGCTTGTGCACATCGGGGATGCCGCTGAGCCGGTCCAGCACCCGCGACAGCGCCCACCACCCGACCAGGGTGACGACCATGATCGAGAACATCGCGTAGGCCATCAACAGCAGCGGCCAGTAATGCAGCGCGAGGCCGAACAGATGCCTGGCCTCTTCGGCCGCGGGCCGGAAGGGCTCGAAGTGCGACACCACCGAGACGACGCCGTCGAAGTTGGCGGTCATCGCCGAGAAGGTCAGGGTGCGCAGCCGCACCAGGACGGTCAGTGCGGCGATGATGAAGAGCCCGAAGACGAACCCGGCGACCAAACCCACGGCGATGACGGTCGGGGTGCCGCGACCACGGCGTTTCATGATGCCGGCCAACCCACCGACGTAGGCGCAGTTGACCACCACCATCAACCCGCTGACGCCGGCGATCAGGAACGCGACGACGCTCGCCGCGAACGTCGAGGCCACCAGCACGCGGAGCCGGTAGCGGTAGCCCAGCAGTCCCATCGGGACCGTGGTCAGCAGCGACAGTCCTCCGGCAAACGGAACGACGACGGAAATGATCGACAGTGAGGCCGCGAGTGCGGCCATCACGGAGGCCTGAGCCATCTCGACCGGTGACAGCGAGCCGACTCGGCGGCGATCCACCGACGGTCCGGAGGACTGCGCCGCAGGGGCCTCCGGTCTCGTCGCGGTCATCACCCGATTCTGCCAGTCGCCGCGACCGGGCAGTCGGTCCGACGTGCGGCGGCCGGGCCACCTGTGGACATGCTGTGAGCAAGGCCACCCAATGGAGGGCGACAACATAGTATTTCTATGTAAATATGGAACGCATGAGTCCGACGCCCACCCAGGAACGCGCCGGCGCCGCATCGGGTCTGGGATCCGAGCTTCTCGGCGTCATCGCACGGCTCAACCGGCTGGCCACCCAGCGCATCCGGCTGCCCCTGCCCTGGGCTCAGGCCCGGCTGCTCGGCACCATCGATGACCAGGGCGAAGCCCGGATTTCCGATCTGGCCGAGCTCGACCATTGCTCTCAGCCGACGATGACCACGCAGGTCCGCCGCCTGGAAGACGCCGGCCTGGTGGCCCGCACCCCCGATCCCGACGATGCGCGTGCCGTCCGCATCCGCATCACCCCCAAGGGCCAGACGATCCTGGCCGAGGTCCGCGCCGACCGCGCCGCGGTGATCGACCCGCGCATCGCGCGGCTGTCCGCCGAGGACCGCGAAATTCTGTCGACCGCCGTCGGAGCATTGCATCGCCTGCTCGACGACCTCGACACGTCACCGAAGTAGTGAGGAGTGAGCCACTCATGTGGCGTCAACCCAAGGCGGTATGGGCCGTCGCGTTCGCATCCGTAGTCGCCTTCATGGGCATCGGGCTCGTCGACCCGATCCTGAAACCCATCGCCGACAACCTCAACGCCACCCCGTCGCAGGTGTCCCTGCTGTTCACCAGCTACATGGCCGTCATGGGTCTGGCGATGCTGATCACCGGTGTGGTGTCCAGCCGCATCGGCCCGAAACGCACACTGCTGCTGGGCCTGGTCATCATCATCGCCGGCGCCGGATTGGCCGGGATGAGCGACACCGTGATGGGCATCGTCGGCTGGCGTGCGCTGTGGGGCCTGGGCAATGCCCTGTTCATCGCGACCGCGCTGGCCACCATCGTGAACTCCGCGCGTGGCTCGGTGGCCCAGGCGATCATCCTCTACGAGGCGGCGCTGGGGCTGGGCATCGCAGTCGGCCCGCTCGTCGGCGGTGTGCTCGGTTCGATCTCGTGGCGCGGGCCGTTCTTCGGGGTGTCGGCGCTGATGGCGCTCGCCCTGGTCGTCACGACGCTGCTGCTGCCCGAAACGCCTCGCCCGCAACGGGTCACCACACTGGCCGATCCGTTCCGCGCGCTCCGACATCGTGGCCTGCTCGGCGTCGCAATCACCGCGCTGCTGTACAACTTTGGGTTCTTCACGCTGCTGGCGTTCACACCGTTCCCGCTCGACATGACCGCCCATGAGATCGGTCTGATCTTCTTCGGCTGGGGGCTGTGCCTGGCCTTCACCTCGGTGGTCGTCGCCCCGCGCCTGCAGCATCGATTCGGCACCGTGCGAGTGCTACTGATCAACCTGCTGTGCTTCTCGGCGCTGCTGGCAGTGATGGCGGTCTTCACCGACGACAAGGCGGTCCTGGCCGCCTGTGTGGTGGTGGCCGGTCTGTTCATCGGCATCAACAACACGCTGATCACCGAGACGGTGATGAAGGCCGCGCCTGTCGAACGTGGGGTCGCCTCGGCGGCCTACAGCTTCATGCGGTTCGGCGGTGCCGCCGTGGCACCCTGGCTGGCCGGGGTGCTGGGCGAGCGGGTCAGCGTGCACCTGCCGTTCTGGGTGGGCGCGGGTGCGGTACTGGCCGGCGCCGGTGTGTTGGCGCTGACGGCCCGGCACCTGGGTGGGATTGATACTTCCGGCGGGCAGGAGCGAAGCGACTCGGGGAACAAGGGGGAAGATGAGCTGGAGGAGATCACCGAGCAGGCCACCGCGGTGACCATCGGCAGCGACAGCTGAGCGATGCGGGGGCCGACCCCGAGGAGAACGATGCAGTTCTGGTGTGGCACCCCATTCATGAAGGCGACGGAAGCTGTCGCGGTGGCCCGCATGGTCGACGAGGCCGGCTATGACGGCATGATCTGCGCCGATCATCTGATCTACCCGCGGGACCTGCGCTCGCCGTACCCGTCGCCGAGTGGGAAGCCGGGTTGGCCGCCGGAGACCGCGTGGCCGGACACCTGGGTGCTGATCGGGGCGATGGCCGCGGTGACGACGCGGCTGCGGTTCTCCAACGCGGTCTATATCGCGCCGGCCCGCCCCCTGCTCGAAGTCGCCAAGGTGGTGGCGACGGCGGCGTCACTGTCTGAAGGCAGGGTGTCACTCGGCGTCGGAATCGGTTGGATGCGTGAGGAATACGAACAGCTTGGTCAGGAGTTCGGCAACCGCGGCAAACGCCTCGACGAGATGATCCCGGCGCTGCGGGCACTGTGGCAGGGCGGCTGGGTGTCGTGGAGCGGTGAGCACTACCAGGTGCCGGAGATGATGATCGAGCCGCATCCACCGCAGCCGGTGCCGATCCTGTGCGGCGGCGAGTCCGACGCCGCGCTGCGCCGCGCGGCCGGGCTGTGCGACGGGTGGATCGGCACGGCCTACACCCTCGACGACGCCGCGGCCTACGTCGGGAAGCTGGACGCGCTGCGCCGCGAATTCGGCCGCACCGCCGAACCTTTCGAGATCATGGTGGCGCTCATCGATCCGCCGTCACCGGATCTGTACAAGCGGGCCCAAGACATCGGGATCACCGCGGTGATGTGTGCCCCCTGGATGACCGATCCTGCCGTCGCCGCCGGCGGTGACATCGAGCGCTACCGCGGACCGATCGAACGGTTCGCCGAAACCGTTGTCGCCGAATGCCGTTGAGCACTCACATCCAGACGGTGGCTTTCGGGCCTTCCCTGGGCTGAGCCAGCGGGTGACCGGCGCCCAATAGGTTGCCGGTGATGACGGCACAAAACCGGTACATCGAGATGTCGAAAATGCTATTGCTCATCGGCTGCTCGATGAAGTGCCCGAGCCGTTCGGCACCGATGAACACCGTCATCAGCAGCAGACCGATAACCACTCCGGCGTACGGGTGTGAGGACCCGTCGAGCCTGCTGAAGGCCATGATCGAGAAAAACCACGCCAACGACCGAATGAAGATCTCGTACTGAATCGGGATCGGCTCGTTGCGGATACGTTCCAGACCGCTCTGCGCGCTCACCAGCGCGGTGTTGACGCTCATCAGCATCACGCGGGCCTGGTGGTCGATGCGGCCGTCGGCGGACAGGGCCTGGACGTCGACGGCCTGATAGGTCAGCAGGTCGACGGCCGTCGCCTCGTCGGGGTCCTCCGGCGTCAGATCCGTGACCCCGGGGAGCGCGGCGACCCCGCGTAGATCGGCGGCGAGCTGCCAGGCGTAGCGAGCCTGGCGTCGGCGCATCCGATCGAGGATCGTGGCCATCTCGGGCGTACCGGAATCCACCGAACACAGAGTGTTATGGGTCGCGCGGGAGTTGATGATGACATTGCCCCACAGCGTGCGGGCCTCCCACCACCGGTTGTACGCGGTGGTGTTGCGGAAGCCGATGAACACCGAGGCACCGATACCGAGCACGGACAGCACGGCCGAGGCGTAGTCGATCTGGGTGGGGTCGGGAATCGGGATCAGGATGGCGGCCACCACCACGATCGCCAGCAGATCCCACCGCATCCGCCACCACACCAGCCCGGAAACCTTGAGAGGGCCGAGCTTGCCGACGCTACGAATCACCGCGTCAGCGTATTACCTGGCCGCCCGCAGGAAGCGCAGATGCATCACGGCCGTCACGATGAACGCATCTTCGCCCAGCACCTGGCCTCGGCGGCGGCGCCGGCGACCGCAGCGCCACGTGGCCATTGAACGGCAGGCGGACGCCTCACAACCGTTGAGGTTGGCCTGTGTTTGCCACATCCGCGTTTATGGAAGGGGCCGCGGGGATACTTTCGGGGGATGACCACCACTGCGGAGCATCTGCGGAACGCACTCGACGGCCGCTGGCGAGACGTGAAGAACGAAGTCCGCGCCGAATTGGCGACTGAGGTTTTCCGGCCGCATTACACGCCCAACACCGCCATCGCCCGCGCCAAGGTGGCCGAGCAGATGAAGATCATGGCCGCGGCCGGCGCGGCCGAAGATGGATTCCGAAAAGAACACGGCGGCAACGGTGATGTCGGCGCGGCGGTCGTCCGCATCGAGATGCTCGCGATGTCCGACCTGTCGCTGATGGTCAAGGCCGGCGTGCAGTGGGGATTGTTCGGTGGTGCTATCGAGAACCTGGGCACCGAGCGGCACCACAAGGCCTACGTGCAGCGCATCATCGATCTTGATCTGTTGGGCTGCTTCGGGATGACCGAGACCGGTCACGGCAGCGACGTGCAGTCGCTGGAGACGACGGCCACCTACGACCCGGCCACTGAAGAATTCGTGATCAACTCCCCCACCCCGACGTCGCGCAAGGACTACATCGGCGGTGCGGCCGAAACCGCCCGGGTGTCAGCGGTTTTCGCCCAACTAGTCACCGGCGGCGAAACGCACGGCGTGCACTGCTTCGTGGTGCCGATCCGCGACGAGGACGGTAACGACCTGCCGGGCGTAACCACGTCGGACTGCCTGTACAAGGGCGGGTTGCCCGGTGTCGACAACGGCCGCATCGTGTTCGACAACGTGCGCGTTCCGCGGGAGAACCTGCTGAACAAGTACGCCGACGTCGCTCCCGACGGCACCTACTCCTCACCGATCGAGAACCCGAACCGGCGCTTCTTCACGATGCTGGGAACTTTGATCCGCGGCCGGGTCACCGTCGGCGGCAGTGCGGCCGCCGCAGCGCGGGTGGCCCTGGACATCGCCACGCGATATGCCTTGCAGCGCAAGCAGTTCAGCGCACCCGACGACGACGGCGAAGTGCTGATCATGGACTACCTGGTGCATCAACGCCGCCTCTTCCCGCTGATCGCCCGCTCGTATGCGCTGCAGTTCGCCCAGAACGAGTTGGTCGCCAAGCTGCACGAGGTGCAGACCTCCGACACCACCGACGCCGAGGAGCAGCGCGAGCTGGAATCGCGCGCCGCCGGCCTGAAGGCGGCCAACACCTGGCATGCCAGCGCCGCCATCCAGGAAGCCCGCGAAGCCTGTGGCGGCGCAGGCTATCTCGCCGAGAACCGGCTGATCGCGCTGCGGGCCGACACCGACGTGTTCACCACGTTCGAGGGTGACAACCACGTGCTGACGCAGCTGGTCGCCAAGGACCTGCTGACCGCCTACGCCGACGACATCAAGGGTATGAGCCCGGTGGAGTGGGTGCGCTTCGCCGCGAACTTCGCCGGCGACCGGGTGCTGAAAAGGACTGCGGCCGAGACGATCATGCAAACGATCGTCGACTCGCGCCAGGACAACGAGGAGGAAGGCAGCCTCTTCAACCGCGGCACCCAGGTGAAGATGTTCGAGGACCGCGAGCAGTATCTACTCTCCACCGTGGCCCGACGCATGCAGGGCAAGTCCAAGGAGATGTCGGCGTTCGAGGCGTTCAACGCCGTGCAGGATCACGTGCTGCACACCGCAAAGGCGCACATCGACCGGATCGTGCTCGAGGCGTTCGTCGCCGGCATCGACGCCTGCCAGGACGAGGAGGCCCGCGACATTCTGGGGCTGGTGTGCGACCTGTACGCGCTGTCGGTGATCGAAGACGACAAGGCCTGGTTCGTCGAACACCGCTTCCTGTCCACCGAGCGGGCCAAGGCCGTCACCCGCGGCATCAACGAGCGCTGCCGGGCGCTGCGCCCGCATGCCGAACTGCTGGTCGACGGCTTCGGCGTGCCCGAGCAGCTGCGGTACGCGGCGATGCTGCACCCCGAGAATCTGGACCAGTAGCCGGTTGTTTTGACAATTTTGACAAAACAACGGAGTTGACCCAGTAACGTCGCCGCCGTGGAATTGACGCTGCAACGCATCGGCGCGTGGTGCGGGACGATCATGATCGTGCTGTACGGGACGAGTCTTTCGGGGATAGCGCGGATGTTTCCGCCGCTGTCGCCCGTCGCGTCTCCCGAGGAGATCGCCGAGTTCTACGTCGATCACAAGATCTGGATCCGCATCGGCGTCGCCGGGTGCCTGCTGACGTCGGTGATCGCACTGCCGTTCCTGGCCACCATCGTGCTGCGCATCCGTCGGATCGAAGGCCAGTGGGGCATGCTGTCGATCACGCAGCTGTTCGCCGCCACGATTTTCGTTCCGGCCCTGCTGTTTCCGTTTTTGATCATGGCTGCCGCCGCATTCCGTCCCGAGTCCCGGCCACCGGACATCACCCAGGCACTCAACGACGTCTTCTGGCTGATGTTCATCGGCATCGTCGGGACGATCATCGTGCAGAACATCACCTTGGCGATCGCGTCGTTCATCGACAAGACCGATCCGCAGACGTTCCCGCGCTGGTACGGCTACCTCAACCTGTGGGTGGCGCTGCTGTCGCTGCCGGGGTGCGTGGTCGTGGTGTTCAATGACGGACCGCTGGCCTGGCACGGGGTGTTCGCGTTCTACATTCCGGGTGCGGCGCTGACGATCTGGATGTTCTCGACGTCCTATGTGCTGAATCGCGGCATCAAGGCCCAGCAGCTCGCCGAAGCACAATGACGGCGGTGGGACAACCACCAGCTAGCGCGCGACGCATTCCCGGCGAACAGGGCACCTGGGTATTCCTCTTCGGCGACATGCTGGTGTTCGCGGTGTTCTTCGCGACGTTCATGGTCGAAAGATCCAAGGCTCCAGAGGTTTTCGACGTGGCGCGCAAGACGCTGCACGTCAACATCGGCCTGGTCAATACGCTGGTGCTGCTGACCAGCTCGCTGTTCGTGGTGGCCGCGATGGGCGCCATCCGCGCCGGCGCACGGTCGATTGCCGCCCGCGCGCTGCTGATCGCGGCCGGCTGCGGCGTGGTGTTCGTGGCGCTGAAGGTGACCGAGTACGTCTTGCTGGGCACTGCCGGGCATGGGCCGGGCGCCAACCACTTCTACCTGTACTACTTCATCCTCACCGGGCTGCACTTGCTGCACGTGCTCATCGGGATCCTGGTGCTGGCGTTGATGTTCACCCAGACTCGGCGGACCGAACTGTCGGCCACCCGGCTCGCGGTGATCGAGGGCGGCGGCTGCTTCTGGCATCTGGTCGACCTGTTGTGGATCGTCCTGTTCCCCCTGCTGTATCTGGTGAGCTGATGTTGCACTACATGCGTAACCGCGCCGGCGTGAGCTGGCTGATCCTGGTGGCCTTGACGCTGGCGTCGTTCGCGCTGGGCGCCGATCACGGCACGGGGTCCCTGATCGCGGTGGGCGTCCTCGCGATAGCCGCCTTCAAGGTGCGGCTGGTGGGCCTGGACTTCATGGAATTGCGGCACGCCCCGATTCCGCTGCGGGCGGCGTTCGAGGTGTACTGCGTGGCGTGGTGGGCGCTGCTGTCGGGCCTGTATTTGTGGCTGTGACGCGATCGCCTTGGGAGTCCTGGCTCCCCCGGATGGACTCGAACCATCAACCGTCCGATTAACAGTCGGAAGCTCTGCCAGTTGAGCTACAGGGGACTATCTTCTTCCCGCGGAAGCGCGCTTGCGCTGAGGCGGGCCGGAGAGTGACTCTAGCTTATCGGGCACCCTCGACGCCAAAACGGGTGGGCGGGCGCCAACGCGAGAACGTCAGGCAGGATGGAGGGGCGGGGTTTTCGATGGAGGGAGCGCAGTGATCCGGTTTCTAGCCGCACTTGGGGTGGGCTATGTGTTGGGGACCAAGGCCGGCCGAAAGCGCTATGAGCAGATTGTCGGCACCTACAAGGCGCTGACCGGTAATCCCGCCACCAAAACCGTGATCGACGCCGGGCGCCGCAAGATTGCCGACCGGGTATCACCGGATCCAGATCCGAAGATGGTCACCCTGACAGAAATCGACGCCAACACCACCGTGGTGGAACCACAGCGGTCAGAGACGCAATAGGCACGCCGAAATCGACCTCACGGTCGTAGATCGCGCAAGAACGCAGCCCTCAGGTCGATCTCGAGGGCGTAGGGAAACGAACTAGCCCAGCGGAATGCTGATGGTCTGACCCGGCAGCAGCGGGCCGGTGCTCACACCGATGCCGCCACCAGGCATGGACCCGGCGTCAGGACCGTAAACGCCCAGCTGCGGGGTGCCCACGCTGATGTTGTTGTTCGAGTAGCTCAGGCACTGGCCGTCGCCGCGGGAGCCGAACCACGCCAGGCACGTGCCGGTCGCGGTGGTGGTCGTCGAGGTCGAAACCGTCAGTTCGGCCAGGGCCGGGACCGCAGCCGCGGCCACGGCGAGCGCGCCAACAGCGGCGATACGCCGAGCACGAGTGTTCGCGGTAGTCATATCTGACCTTTCGCTCCAGGCAGGCAGTCCGTTAACCATAACCTGCCGACTCGTCTCACGCAGTGAGGTCGTCGCCGCTCGCCTGTTCCAGCAGGCTGCGCCGATACGCTTCCAGCGCCACCAGGTCACCGAACAGCGCGTGATACTCGTCTCCCTGCTCTACCGGCGACATCCGCTGCAGCTTGGACTTGACCTCGGCGACCTGCCTGCCCACCCAGACCTCCTGCAGCCGGGCCAGCACGCTGCCGATGTAGCGGGGCAGTTTCTCCTCGTCCTCGACCCGGATCGACTCGACGCCGAGCTCCATGATCAGGCCTTCAGTCGCCGCCGCGCCGCTCTGTTCGCGCACCGTGTCGATCCACTGACCACCGGTGATGCCCGACGACGTCCCGCCGGCGGTCTCGATCGCGATCCGCACCGCGGCATAGCCGGGGTGGGTGAAGCTCTCGACGGTCAGCGAGTCGAAGACCGGTCCGGCCAGCGCCGGGTACTGCAGCGCGGCCTTGAGCGCTTCACGCTGCGGCCACAGCGTCGGGTCGCGGGGGTCGGGGCGGCGGGCCGCGCCATCGACGGCCGGTGCGGGCCGCCCGGCCGTGCGCCGGTTGTCGCCGCGCGCCCCTGGCTTGTGGCCGGCCTCCTCGCGAACCCGTGCGATCACCTGCGCGACGTCGTCCCAGCCGACCCAGCCAGCCAGCTGTCGGGCGTACTCGTCGCGCAACGTCGGGTCCTTGATCTGGGCGACCATCGGTACACAGCGGCGCAACGCCGCCACCCGGCCCTCGGCCTGGTCCAGGTCGTGCTCGGCCAGCGCGGTCCGGATGGCGAACTCGAACAGCGGCGTGCGCCGGGCCACCAGATCGCGCAGTGCGGTGTCCCCCTGCGCCAGCCGCAGATCGCACGGGTCCATGCCGTCGGCCGCGACGGCCACGAAACTCTGGCCCGCCAGGTTCTGTTCGCCCGCGAAGGCCTTGAGGGCAGCCGCGCGGCCGGCCGCATCGCCGTCGAACACGTAGATCAGCTCGCCGCGAAAGAACTTGTCGTCCATCATCAGTCGCCGCAGCATCGACAGGTGCTCGTCGCCAAACGCCGTTCCGCAGGAGGCGACCGCAGTGGTCACCCCGGCCAGGTGCATGGCCATCACGTCGGTGTAGCCCTCGACGACAACAGCCTGATGCCCCTTGGCGATATCCCGCTTGGCCAAGTCGATGCCGAACAAGACGTTGGACTTCTTGTACAGCACGGTTTCTGGGGTGTTGACGTACTTGGCTTCCATCTGGTCGTCGTCGAAAATCCGGCGTGCGCCGAAGCCGACGACCTCGCCGCTGGCGCTGCGGATCGGCCACAGCAGCCTGCGGTGGAAGCGGTCCATCGGTCCGCGGCGGCCCTCCCGGGACAACCCGGCGGCTTCGAGTTCTTTGAACTCGAAGCCTTTTCGGATCAGATGCTTGGTCAGCGAATCCCAGCCCGACGGCGCGAAGCCGCAGCCGAACTGGCGGGCCGCGGCGGAATCGAAGTTGCGCTCGGTGAGGTACTTCCTGGCCGGCGCGGCCTCCTCGGATTCCAGTGCGGCAGCATAGAACTCCTGCGCGGCGGCGTTGGCGGCGGTCAGCCGGCTGCGGCTGCCGCGGTCGCGCTGCACGCTGGTGCCGCCGCCGCTGTAGGTCACGGTGTAGCTGATGCGATCGGCCAGCATCTCCACCGCTTCGACGAAGCTGACGTGTTCGATCTTCAGGATGAAGGCGTAGACGTCGCCACCTTCCCCACAACCGAAGCAGTGGAAGTGGCCGTGGTTGGGACGCACGTGGAACGACGGCGACTTCTCGTCGTGGAACGGGCACAGGCCCTTCATCGAATCGGCGCCGGCTCGGCGCAGCTGGACGTAGTCGCCGACGACATCTTCGATGCGGACCTGTTCCCGGATGGCGGCGATATCGCGGTCGGAGATGCGACCCTTTCGGTCGCTGCTCCCGCTCACCGCTCCCGCCATCGGCACAGTCTAGAGCTCGCGCACGCCGGCGTTGTGCGCGTCGATGCGCTCCACCCGGCCCTCGGTGAACGACGCGATCTGATCGACGACGATCCGCATGCGCGCCGCGTCGTCGGCAGCAGCATTGAACTCGGGCGCGAAGATCGGATCCAGTGTCGCGGGTGCCCCGTCGAGCAGCCAGTGCGCGACCCGGTGGATGCGTTCGCGCTGCCGAGCCTGCAGGTCGAGGTGCCGCGGGTCGGACATGATGAATTGCAGCGCCAGTGTCTTGAGCAGCGCGACCTCAGCCCGGACCGTCGCGGGCACCTGCAGATCAGCCTCGTAGCGCACCAGCGGCTGCGGCCCGGCCTGCTCATGGGTGAGACGAACCGCCGCCGAGGCGAACCGGCCCACCAGTTCACTGGTCAGCCGTTTGAGGGCGACGGAGGCCCCCAGCGTCCCGTCGTACTTGCCGGCGCCGGCCACCACCGGCAGCTGCGACAGCCGCCGCGCCGCGGCCTCCAGATCATCGGCGCTCACACCGCTCGACTGCCCCAGCCGGCCCAACGCCGCCGCGGCGTCGTCGTCGGCCAGCACCCGCAGGTCGATCCGGCCGGACACCACACCGTCCTCGACGTCGTGCACCGAGTAGGCGACGTCGTCCGCCCAGTCCATCACCTGGGACTCCAGGCAGGGCCGTTGCGACGGCGCGCTACCCCGCACCCAGTCGGCGAGCGCCCGGTCGTCAGAGTAGAAACCGAACTTGCGCCCGCGCTCACCGCGGAACCACGGGTATTTCGTGACCGCGTCCAGCGCCGCACGAGTCAGGTTCAGCCCGACGCTACGACCCTGCCCGTCAAGCACTTTCGGCTCGATACGGGTGAGGATCCGGAAGTTCTGGGCGTTGCCTTCGAAGCCGCCGCAGGCAGCTGCGAACTCGTCGAGGGCGCGTTCGCCGTTGTGGCCGTAAGGCGGGTGGCCGATGTCGTGGGCCAGCCCGGCCATGTCCACCAGGTCGGGATCGCAGCCCAGCGGCACCGCCATCCCCCGCCCGATCTGGGCGACTTCGAGCGAGTGGGTCAGCCGGGTGCGGGGGTTCTCACTCTCCCTCGGACCGACGACCTGAGTCTTGTCGGCCAGCCTGCGAAGGGCAGCACAGTGCAGGACGCGCGCGCGGTCGCGAGCGAAATCAGTGCGGTGCTCGGTCGACGTACCGGGCAGCCCGGCAGTCTTCGGCGGTTCGTGCACCACCCGCTCACGGTCGGCCTCGTCGTAGTGGCCGTGCTGATTCGTCGTCACCGAGGCATAGTCTGCCAGCCCCGCCCTACTACATTTGACGCTCATGCGCCTCGCTCGTCTGCTCAGCCTGCTTGCGGCCGTCATGACGGCCGCCACCTTGGTCGCGCCCGCCGCCGTGGCCGAGCCACCCTTCCGGCTACCGGACTACGTCACCGACAACGCCGGCGCCCTGAGCGACGGGCAACTCGCCAATGTGCAGCAGGCGGTCGACACGCTCTACCGCGACCGCCACGTGCGGCTCTGGGTGGTCTTCGTCGACTCGTTCGCCCCCAAGAACGCGACGACGTGGACCGACGGCACCCGCAGCCTCAGTGATCTAGGCAGTCAGGACGCGATCCTGGCGGTCGCGACCGGGCAGCGCTCGTATTACTTCCAGGTGCCGTCGGCGGCGGCCAGCGGTGCCACTTCGGCCGAGGTGGACGACATCCGCCTCAACAAGGTCGAGCCGGCGCTGCACAACGGCGACTGGGCGGGCGCGGCGATCGAAGCCGCCAACGGGCTTGCCGGGTTGAGCGCCAGCCACAGTAGCTCCGGCGGATTCTCGTTGGTTCCGCTGCTGATCATCGTGGCGATCATTCTGGTGGCGATCGCGGTGCTGCTGTTGTGGAGCCGCAGGCGCAGGCACAAGCGGCACGAAGCGGAGGTGGCGGCCGCCAAGCGGGTGAACCCGACCGACCCCAACGCGCTGGCCGCGGTCCCCCTGGACGCGCTCGACGAGCTGTCTCGGTCGATCGTCGTCGATGTCGACAACGCGGTGCGAACCAGCACCAACGAATTAGCCATGGCCGCTGAGGAATTCGGCCAACAGCAGGCGGATCGGTTCAACAGGGCCGTCGAGAACGCGAAGGCCACCCTGCAGCAGGCGTTCACTGTGCGCCAGCAGCTCGACGACGCGATTCCCGAGACACCGGCCCAGCGCCGCGATCTGCTCACCCGGGTCGTGGTCGCCGCCGCGCGGGCCAACCGCGACCTGGACGCCCAGACCGAAGCGTTCCACGAACTCCGCGACCTGGTCATCAACGCCCCCGACCGGCTTGACGTACTGACCCAGAAGTTGGTGGATGTCAGCGCCCGCATCGATCCCGCCCAGTCGACGCTGACGCAGCTGCACAGCGAGTTCGCCGATACCGCACTGGCTTCGGTGGCACGCAACGTCGCCGCCGCTAAGGAGAGGCTGGAGTTCGCCGACCATTCGATCAGCCGCGCCCGCGAGTTGGTGGCCAAGCCGGTCGCCGGCGAGCAGACCGAGCTGGTCGACTGCGTGCGGGCGGGGGAATCTGCACTGCAGCAAGCGAGTTCGATGCTCGACGCGGTGGACAGCGCCGCCAGCGATATCCGGCGTGCGGTGGCCACCCTGCCCTCGGCGATCGCCGACACCCAGCAGGGCATCAACCAGGCCGTGGCTCAGCTGACCCAGGGCGGACTGTCCAACACCGACGAGCTGACCGTGGCACGCGACGACGCAGTCAAGGCCGTGACGGCTGCGCAGACCGACGGGGCCGCCGACCCGCTGGGGGCGTTCACCCAGCTGACCCAGGCTGACGCAGACCTCGATCGGCTACTGGCCGGCGTCGCCGAGGAGCGCGAAACCGCTGAGCGGCTGGGCCGATCCTTCGACCAGGCGCTGTTCACCGCGCAATCGCGGGTGCGCTCGGTGTCGGACTACATCGACACCCGCCGCGGCAGTGTCGGACCCGAGGCGCGGACCCGGCTCAACGAAGCCGTGCGCCAACTCGAGGCCGCGCAGGCCAAGCAGAAAACCGCCATCGCCGAGGCGATCGCCCACGCCAACGGCGCGTCGATGCTGGCCGCTCAGGCTCAGCAGCTGGCCAACACCGACGTTCAGTCAGCCCAGCGCACGTACATGAATCACTATGGCGGAGTTGGCGGTTCGTCGAACATGGGTGCGGTGATCGGCGGGATCATCCTCGGCAACATCCTGTCCGGCGGTATGCGCGGCGGATTCGGCGGTGGTGGCGGCGGATGGACGTCGAGCACCTACGGCGGCTCCTCCGGCGGCGGAGGCGGCATGCTCGGCGGTGGCGGCCGGTTCTAGCCCTTGAGCCGGGTGGCCAGGTAATCGACGACCGAATCGATGCCGATGCGCTCCTGCGTCATCTCGTCGCGCTCACGCACGGTGACCGCGTGGTCCTCGAGCGTGTCGAAATCGACTGTCACGCAGTACGGCGTGCCGATCTCGTCCTGGCGGCGATAACGCCGGCCGATCGCACCGGCGTCGTCGAACTCGATGTTCCAGTACTTGCGCAGCTCCGCTGCCAGATCCTTGGCCTTGGGGCTGAGGTCGGCGTGCCGCGACAGCGGCAGCACCGCGGCCTTGACCGGCGCCAGCCGCGGATCCAGGCGCAACACCGTGCGCTTGTCCACCCCACCCTTGGCGTTGGGGGCCTCGTCCTCGGCGTAGGCGTCGACGAGGAACGCCATGAACGAACGGGTAAGTCCCGCTGCGGGTTCGATGACGTAGGGGATGTAGCGGGTGTCGGCGGCCTGGTCGTAGAACGACAGGTCGGTGCCGGAATGCTCCGAGTGCGTCTTAAGGTCGAAGTCGGTTCGGTTGGCGATACCTTCGAGCTCGCCCCACGGGTTGCCGCCGAAGCCGAACTTGTACTCGATGTCGGTGGTGCCTGCCGAGTAGTGCGACAGCTTTTCCTTGGGATGCTCGTAGAGCCTGAGGTTGTCGGCGTTGATGCCGAGGTCGACGTACCACTTCAGCCGGGTGTCGATCCAGTACTTGTGCCATTCCGGCGCGGTGTCGGGCTCGACGAAGAACTCCATCTCCATCTGCTCGAACTCGCGGGTGCGGAAGATGAAGTTGCCAGGGGTGATCTCGTTGCGGAAGCTCTTGCCGATCTGGCCGATGCCGAACGGCGGCTTCTTGCGTGAGGTCGTCACCACGTTGGCGAAGTTCACGAAGATGCCCTGGGCGGTCTCCGGGCGCAGGTAGTGCAGGCCCTCCTCGGATTCGATCGGCCCGAGGTAGGTCTTGAGCATCATGTTGAATTCGCGCGGCTCGGTCCACTGGCCCTTGGTGCCGCAGTCCGGGCAGACGATCTCCGACATCGGCACGTCGTCCGGCTCACCACCCTTCTTCAGGGCGTAGGCCTCTTGAAGGTGGTCCTGGCGATGACGCTTGTGGCAGTTGAGGCACTCGATCAGCGGATCGTTGAACACCTCGACGTGACCGGAGGCGACCCACACCTCGCGCGGCAGGATGATCGAGCTGTCCAGGCCGACGACGTCGTCGCGGCCGGTCACCACCGAGCGCCACCACTGGCGCTTGATGTTCTCCTTGAGCTCAACGCCCAGCGGGCCGTAGTCCCACGCCGACTTGGTGCCGCCGTAGATCTCGCCGGCTGGGTAGACCAAACCACGACGCTTGGCCAGATTGACGACGGAATCGATGACGGACGCCACGATGGGTGTCACTCCTTGTCTGGAGACTCTGCGGACGGGCAATAGCCATACAGCCTAACGACCCGCCAAACCAATTTTTGACATGCGTGATCGTGCATGGAAAAGTGGTCGGTTAAGTGGAAATCGTTTCCAATAACGCGGAGGTGACGATGTGACCGCACCCACCCACGGCCGGGTCGACGACCTGTCATCGCCGCGCGCCGACATCCTCGAACACGCTGGTGAACTGCTTCGCGCGCTGGCGGCACCGGTGCGCATCGCGATCGTGCTGCAGTTGCGGGAATCCCAGCGCTGCGTGCATGAACTCGTCGACGCGCTCGACGTTCCGCAACCTCTGGTCAGCCAGCACCTGCGAATCCTGAAGGCGGCGGGGGTCGTGGCAGGCGAACGCTCCGGGCGCGAAGTGATGTACCGGCTGGTGGACGATCACCTGGCCGAGATCGTCGTCGCCGCGATCAGCCACGCCGGCGAGGACCATCCGTGACCGGAGCCGACATCCGTCCCCGCGCCGCCGCGACCGGGGTACGCGCCACCCGTCAGCGGGCGGCCATCATCGCGCTGCTCGACACCGTCGACGAATTCCGCTCGGCTCAGGAGCTGCACGATGAGCTGCGCCGCCGCGGCGAGAACATCGGGCTCACCACGGTGTACCGGACACTGCAGTCAATGTCGGCGGCCGATCTGGTCGACATGGTGCGCACCGACACCGGGGAGTCGATGTACCGGCGCTGCGACGGCGACGATCATCACCATCATCTGGTGTGCCGCAGCTGCGGTGCGACCGTGGAGGTGAGCGGTCGCGAAGTCGAGGCCTGGGCGGCCGAAGTGGCTGAAGAGCACGGGTTTTCGGAAGTGAGCCACACGATCGAACTGTTCGGCACCTGCAGTCAGTGCCGAGCCTGAGCAAGGGGCCCACGCGCACCATAGAGTTGCTGCCCGCCTTCGAGCGACAACCGTGCACGGCCCGGGGCGCGGCCGCGAGATTGAACTCACGCAGAGGGGCACTCGCACTTTGTCTGCGTAGTTTCAATCTCGTGAATTTCCGGCCTGGTTCGCGTGCAGATTGTCGCTAAGGGGCGGGCACAGAACGACTCGCCCCGGCAGAGTAGTGCTGAGAGCGCGCCCAGATCGACGTTTGTAGGCTCCGCACTCGAACTTCGGCTGCGAAATATCGGTTTCGCCGAATGCGATCAGTCGACGATCGCGCGGCGGGCATCGGCCCCGCCGGCCAGCACCATCAGCACGAGCGTCTGCAGCGCCTTGTCGGGCAGCCCCTCGCCGGGAAAGTTGTAGCGCAGCATCACATCTCCGCGCTTACCGGACTGCTCGGCGAACGTCACGGTCCCCAGCATCGTCGACTGCGCCTGTGCCGCAACCCGTTTACGCAGATCGGCGTTCACGGGCAGATCCCATGCCAGCACCTGCGTCACCGAAATGATCTCGATATCGTCGGCGATCGTGACCGTCCGCAGCGAGGCGAACGTGCCCTCGTAGCGCAGCGTCAACGCACCATCGGATTCCACCTCGACGGGTATCACCGCGGTCAGCGCCTCGGCCAGCCTGGCCCCCAGCTCCACGATCAGGCCCGGCCGAAGCGCCGGTTTCGCTCGGCGTACTCTTCGCACGCCGCCCACAGATCCCGCCGGTCGTAATCGGGCCAAAGTTTGTCCTGGAACACGTATTCGGCGTACGCGGCCTGCCAGAGCATGAAGTTGCTCGCCCGCTGCTCCCCCGACGTGCGAATGAACAAGTCGACGTCGGGAATGTCAGGCCGGTGCAGATGCTCGGCGAGCGTGGCTTCGTTCACCCGTTCCGGATCGACCCGCCCGGCCACGGCGTCGCGCGCGATTTGCTTTGCCGCCTCGGCGATTTCGGCCCGACCGCCGTAGTTGACGCAGTAGTTGACCGTGATCACGTCATTGCCGACGGTCATGTTCTCGGCGATGTCGAATTCCTTGATGACGCTGCGCCACATCCGCGCCCGCGACCCCACCCAGCGCATGTTGACGCCCATGGCGTCGAGGTTCTCGCGGCGCCGGCGCACCACCTCACGGTTGAAGCCCATCAGGAACCGCACCTCTTCGGTGCTGCGCCGCCAGTTCTCGGTGGAGAACGCATACACCGACAGGTGCTGAATGCCGATCTCGATGGCTCCGCAGGTGATGTCGATCAGCACCGCCTCGCCCATCTTGTGGCCCTCGGTGCGCCCCAACCCGCGCTGGGTGGCCCAGCGTCCGTTGCCGTCCATCACGACGGCGACGTGCTTGGGCATCTGGTCGGCCGGGATGGCCGGCGGTACGGCCTTCGACGTGTGCTGGGGTGGGCGGCGCGGTCCACCGCCGGGTGCCGGCGGAAGCTCGGGGAACACCACCGGCCACACCGAGGTGTCGGGGAATACCGGGTAGTCGTCGGGCGCGGGGGCGAGCTGCGGAAATTGGTCTTTCCGCTTGCGCTCAGCCCCCCGCCACGAGCTGGTTACCCGGTTCATCGCCATGGGCCTCATCCTGCCTGAACATCTCCCTAACTTGGTCAGCGGGCTGCCGGTAGACACGTTCCACCAGCGGCAAGGTGCGTAGCTGGCGTTCCAGGTGCCACTGCAGATGTGCAGCCACCAGACCGCTGGCGTGGCTGCGGTGCGACGCCGATGACGCCTCGGCAGTCTCCCAGTCGCCGTCGTGCAGCGCCGACATCAGATCGAGCACTGCCTGCGGTGGGGTGGTCGAACCGGACGGGCGGCAATGCATGCAGACACTGCCACCAGCGGCGATGTGGAACGCGCGGTGCGGGCCCGGTGCCGCGCACCGGGCACACTCGATCAGCGAGGGCGCCCAGCCCGCGATACCCATGGCCCGCAGCAGGTAGGCGTCCAAGACCAGCTCACGGGACCGTGCCCCGTCTGCCACCGCCCGCAGTGCACCGACCGTGAGCCGGTGCAGCGCCGGCGCTGGGGCACGCTCCTCGCCGGCCAGCCGCTCGGCGGTTTCCAGAACCGCACAGGCGCTGGTGTAGCGGCCGTAGTCGCTGACGATGTCGGTGGCGAAGGCGTCGATGGACACCACCTGGGTGACGATGTCCAGATTGCGGCCGGGATGCAGCTGGACGTCGATGTGCGCAAACGGCTCAAGCCGGGAGCCGAACTTGCTGCGAGTACGGCGCACTCCCTTGGCGACCGCGCGGACAAGACCGTGGTCACGGGTCAGCAGGGTGACGATGCGGTCGGCTTCACCGAGCTTGTGCTGGCGCAGCACGACAGCCCGATCCCGATACAACCGCATCTGAGAAGTTTCCCACCGCAATGCGACATAAGCGCGGACGCGCGCCGTTAGTGTCGACGTCGCCATGACAGCTCATGCGAGTTTGAGCCGGCCGCCGCGGTTTCCCACCATCGGCGAGCAGCTCTATCAGCTGGCCAGCGGCACGGTGACCTCCACCGAGCTGGTCCGTCGGTCGCTGCGTGCGATCACGGCCAGCCAGTCCACCCTCAACGCCTTCCGGGTGGTGCTCACCGAATCGGCGCTGGCCGACGCCGCCGACGCCGACCGGCGTCGCGCCGCCGGCGAGCAGGCACCGCTGCTGGGCATCCCCATCGCGGTCAAGGACGACGTCGACATCGCCGGGGTGCCGACCTCCTTCGGTACCGCCGGGCCGATCCGGCCGGCCACCGAGGACTCCGAGGTGGTGCGCCGGCTGCGGGAAGCCGGCGCGGTGATCGTCGGTAAGACCAACTGCTGTGAACTCGGCCAGTGGCCGTTCACCAGTGGACCGGCCTTCGGCCACACCCGAAATCCTTGGTCGCGCAAGCACACTCCGGGTGGATCGTCGGGCGGCAGCGCGGCGGCGGTCGCCGCCGGCCTGGTGGCAGCGGCCATCGGATCCGACGGCGCGGGCAGTGTCCGGGTGCCCGCCGCCTGGACCCACCTCGTCGGCATCAAACCGCAACGAGGGCGCATCTCGACCTGGCCGATCCGCGACCCGTTCAACGGCATCACGGTCAACGGAGTGCTGGCGCGCACCGTCGCCGACGCCGCGTTGGTCCTCGACGCCGCGTCCGGCAACCACGACGACGACCTGAACAAGCCGCCACCGGTGCGGATGTCCGATTCCGTCGGCGCCGCGCCGGGACCGCTGAAGATCGCACTCTCGACGCGGTTTCCGTTCACGTTCTTCCCCGCCAAACTGCACCCCGAGATCCGCGCCGCCCTGAACACGGTCGCCGAACAGCTCGACAACCTGGGCCACACCGTGATGGAAGGCAATCCCAATTACGGGCTGCGGCTGCCGCTGTCGTTTCTGCCCCGCTCGACCGCCGGGCTGCTGGAGTGGGCCGACCGGCTCGGCGACGACGTCACTCTCGATCCCAGGACCGAGGCCAACATGCGGATGGGCCGGCTGCTGTCCGGGACCATGCTGCGCCGGGCCAAGGCCACCGAGCCGATCCTGCACCGCCGCGTCGGGGCGATCTTCCGTTCCGTCGACGTCGTGCTGGCACCGACGACCGCGCAGCCGCCACCACCGGCGCGCAAGTTCGACGACCTCGGCGCAGGCGCCACCGATCGCGCGATGATCGCGGACTGCCCGGTCACGTTCCCGTGGAACGTGCTGGGCTGGCCGTCGATCAACATCCCGGCCGGCTTCACCTCGGCCGGGCTGCCCATCGGCGTTCAGTTGATGGGCCCGGCCAACAGCGAGCCGCTGCTGATCTCCCTGGCCGCGGAGCTGGAGGCCATCAACGGCTGGGCCAACAAGCAGCCCGAGATCTGGTGGAACACCCCGATGCCTGTCGACTCCGAATAGCTCTTACGGGTAATTGTTTCCGCTGAAATGCCTTGGTAGGACTGTCCCATGACCGATACCAAGCACGATAGTGAGAAGCTCGTCCGCGATTTTCTCGGGGCCTGGGAGGGTCGCGATCTCGAGGTCATCTGCTCGGCCTTCGCCGACGACGCGGTCTATCACAACGTGCCCGTCGCCCCGATCGAGGGCATCGCGGGCATCCGGGCGATCTTCGAGGCGTTCCTGAACGCCTTCGCCGAGGCCAAGCTCGATATCGTCACGCTGGCCGCCGAACCCGGCCTGGTACTCGCCGAGCGCATCGACTACTTCACGATGACCGACGGCCGCAAGGTCGTCCTACCCGTCAACGGCGTCTTCGAGGTACGCAACGGCAAGATCGTCCGGTTCAGCGACTACTTCGATCTCGCCGACTTCGAACAGCAGAGCGGGTTCAAGCTCTGAGCGGCTAGAACCCAAGCTTTCCAAGCTGTTTGGGGTCGCGCTGCCAGTTCTTGGCAATCTTGACCCGCAGGTCGAGGTACACCTTCGTGCCCAGCAGCTTCTCGATCTGCGTACGGGCCACGGTCCCAACCTCTTTGAGGCGGGCCCCGCCCTTACCGATGACGATGCCCTTCTGGCTGTCCCGCTCCACGTAGAGGATGGCGCGGACGTCGATCAAATCGTCGCGATCGGGACGCGACTCAATCTCCTCGATCACCACCGCCAGCGAGTGCGGCAGCTCATCGCGCACGCCTTCCAGCGCGGCCTCCCGGATCAGCTCGGCCATGAGCGTCTCTTCGGGCTCGTCGGTGAGCTCACCGTCGGGATAGAAGGCCGGCCCAGGCGGCAATTGGCCGGCCAGCACGTCGGTGAGGACGTCGACCTGGTCGCCTCGGGTCGCCGAGACCGGCACGATCTCGGCGGCGGTGTCACCGACGAGTGCGTGAACGGCCATCAGCTGTTCGGCCACCCGCTCCTTGGCCACCTTGTCGATCTTGGTGACGATGACGACGAGCGTGGTCCTGGGGGCCACCTCACGAATCTGTTCGTAGATCCACCGATCGCCGGGCCCGATCGCCTCGTCGGCGGGGATGCACAGCCCGATGACGTCGACTTGGGAGTACGTATCGCGTACCAGTTCGTTGAGCCGCTTGCCCAGCAGGGTGCGCGGCCGGTGCAGGCCGGGGGTGTCGACGAGCACGATCTGGAAGTCCGGCCGATGCACGATGCCGCGGATGGTGTGCCGCGTGGTCTGCGGCTGATTGGCGGTGATCGCCACCTTTGCACCGACCAGTGCGTTGGTCAATGTCGACTTGCCGGTGTTGGGGCGACCCACCAAACACACGAAGCCCGAACGGAACTCGCTCACTGCGGCGCTCCGGAGCGGTCGGTCACGATGATCGCCGCGGTCGGTGAGAGTTCCCGGACGGCGGCGACACCGTCATCGTCGGCCGAACCGCCGACGAGCACCGCGGACTCCAAACCCGTTGCGCCACTGGACACCGCTGCGGCGACCGCCGCCTGCAGGCCGGTCAGCCGCAGCGCCGACAGGGTGACGGGTGCGCCGGCGTAGGTGCGCCCGTCGAGGTCGCGCACCGCCGCCCCTTCGCCTGTTTCGGCGCGGGCCATCGCGCCGCGCGCGAGGACCACCAGCTTCGCGTCTTCCGCCTCCAGCGCCTCAGTCATCGTTGTCGCCTTCCTCCAGGTCGGTTCGGCTGACCAATACGGTGCCGATACGCAGCCGGCCACGATGATCGCGGCCGCCTTCGGCTTGCAGCCGCAGTCCATGCGAGACCACCTCGGCGCCGGGCAGCGGGATCCTGCCGAGCTCGAGAGCCAGCAACCCGCCCACGGTGTCGACGTCCAGGTCTTCTTCGAACTCGACGTCGTAGAGTTCGCCGACGTCCTCGATCGGTAGCCGCGCCGAGACCCGGAACTTGTTGTCGCCCAGCTTCTCCACCGGAGCGACCTCGTCGTGGTCGTACTCGTCGGCGATCTCGCCGACGATCTCTTCGAGCACGTCCTCGATGGTCACCAGACCGGCGATGGCGCCGTATTCATCGACCAGAAGGGCCATGTGGTTGCGGTCGCGCTGCATCTCTCGCAACAGATCGTCCAGCGGTTTGGAGTCGGGAACGAAGACGGCCGGGCGCATGATCTCGGACACCTTCGTCCCGCGGCCGCTGTCCGACGAGTAGTAGGTGCGCTGGACAAGGTCTTTGAGATAGACGACGCCGACGACGTCGTCGACGTTCTCCCCTATCACCGGGATGCGGGAATAGCCGCTGCGCACCGCCAGTGACGTCGCTTGGCTTGCGGTCTTGTCACTTTCGATCCACACCATCTCGGTGCGCGGGACCATCACCTCACGCGCCGCGGTGTCACCGAGTTCGAACACCGACTGGATCATTCGTCGTTCGTCGTCGGCCACCACTCCGCGCTGCTGCGCCAGGTCGACCACTTCGCGCAGCTCGATCTCGGAGGCGAACGGCCCGTTGCGGAAACCGCGGCCCGGGGTCAGCGCATTGCCGAGCACGATGAGCAACCGGCTGATCGGGGTCAGCAGAATCGAAATCGCCTGCAGCGGAACCGCCGACGTGAGAGCGATCGTGTAGGCGTTCTGCCTGCCGATGGTGCGCGGCCCCACCCCCATGGCGACGAAGCTTGCGACGGTCATGATCGCGGCCGCCGCCACCAGGCCCCATTTCAGGCCGAGGTCATCCCACAGAAACGCAACCAGCAGCACCGTCGCGGCCGCCTCGCACGCAATGCGCAGCAGCACAACAAGATTGATGTAGCGCGGCCGCTCGGCCATGATCCGCGCCAGCCGCAGGGCGCCGGGTCGCTCGTCGCGCACCAGTTCTTCGACCCGCGCGATCGACACCGTACTGATGGCGGCGTCGATCGCGGCGAACAAACCACCCAGCGCTATCAGGGCGATCGCGCCGAGAAGCGCACTCCAGCCCGTCACGGTTCGTCGAAGAACTGTGACTTGTCGAGCAGTCGACGATCTTTCTCGATCTGTCGATCCTGGTGATAGGCCTGCACTTGCTCGGCGACCCACTCCTCGAGCAGCTTGCGCTGCAGGTCGAACATTTCTTTTTCCTCGTCAGGTTCGGCGTGGTCGTAGCCGAGCAGGTGCAGCACACCATGCACCGTCAGCAGGGCCAGCTCCTGGCCGAGGCTGTGCCCCGCGGCGGTCGCCTGGTCGGCGGCGAACTGCGGGCACAGCACGATGTCGCCGAGCATCGACGGCCCCGGCTCGGGTGCATCGGGGCGGCCGCCGGGCTCGAGCTCATCCATCGGGAAGCTCATCACGTCGGTGGGACCGGGCAGGTCCATCCAGCGCATGTGCAGATCGGCCATCGCATTGGTATCCAGCAGCACCATCGACAATTCGGCGGCCGGGTTGACGTCCATTCGGCGGATCACGAAGCGGGCGACGCTGATCAGTTCCTCTTCGGAAACGTCGAGGCCGGATTCGTTGGATACCTCGATAGTCATGTCTCTTCGCCCCTACCGCCGTGTCGAACGACGTTGCGAGCGGTTCATCAGACCCGGCTGCTCCTCGGCCTTGGCGTAGGCGTCGACGATCTCCGACACCAGCCGGTGGCGCACGACGTCGGCACTGGTGAGTTCGGCGAAGTGAATGTCGTCGATACCGTCGAGCACGTCCATCGCCGCGCGCAGACCCGACTTGGCGCCGCCGGGCAGATCGACCTGGGTGATGTCGCCGGTGACCACGATCTTGGATCCGAAGCCCAGACGGGTGAGGAACATCTTCATCTGCTCGGCGGTGGTGTTCTGAGCCTCGTCGAGAATGATGAAGGCGTCATTGAGCGAGCGGCCGCGCATGAACGCCAGCGGCGCAACCTCGATCACACCGGCACTCAGCAGGTTCGGGATGGCGGTGGGATCCATCATGTCGTGCAGCGCGTCATACAACGGCCGCAGATAGGGATCGATCTTCTCGGTGAGCGTGCCGGGCAGAAAGCCAAGGCGCTCACCGGCTTCCACCGCGGGGCGGGTCAGGATGATCCGGGTTACCTGTTTGGTCTGCAGCGCATTGACCGCCTTGGCCATGGCCAGATATGTCTTGCCGGTACCCGCAGGGCCGATACCGAACACGATGGTGTGTGCGTCGATGGCATCGACGTAGCGCTTCTGGTTCAGCGTCTTGGGCCGAATTGTCTTGCCGCGCCTGGACAGAATGTCCAGGGTCAGCACCTCGGCCGGCGACTCGTTATCGGCGCCCACGACCATCCCGATGCTGTGCCGCACCGTTTCGGGCGACAGTGTCTGACCGCCGGCCACGATCGCGATGAGTTCGGAGATCACCCGCTCGGCCATCGCGACATCGGCCGCATCACCGGACAGGGTGACGGTGTTTCCTCGGACGTGCAGGTCTGCTGACAGGCTGCGTTCGAGTGCGCGCAAGTTTTCGTCGGCGGAACCCAGCAGGCCCACGACGAGGTCGGGCGGAACAGTCATGCTGCTGCGCACTTGCGAGGCAGCGGTCGTCTCGCGGGGCGTCACGTGGTCTTCGATGCCTGCTTCCTGGAGGTTGGGCGAGTTTGCCGGTTGGTTCATCTTACCGCCGGGCCGTGACCCGGTGAAGTCGTTAACGCCTGGGCGCTGGCCTGTATGCCCACCAGCAGGAGGTCGAGCGCGCGGGCGAAGTCCGCCGTCGCCGAGGATCGCTGGCTGACCACGGCCAGGGCGGCGAGGCGACGGTGCCGATCCGACGCCAGCGCCCCGATCTGCGCGGCCACGTGGCGCTGCTGCTCGTCCCGTCCGGCGCCGGCCAGCGGGCCTGCCAGCTCGACCTGCGCACTCCCCATCACGAGGCTGAGCACGGCCCGAAACGCACCCAGTAGGGCGGTGTCGTCGAGATTCCCTCGGCTCAGCGCATCGACGAGGCCCTCGGCCGCGGCATAGCTCGACGGCGACACGGTGCGCCGGGTCAGCACCAGCGGAATGGCGTTCGGGTGCGCCCGCACGCCCTGCCACATCGCCGTGGCGATGGCCCGCACATCGCCGAGCCAGTCGCCGCCGATACCGGGGAGTTCGATGCTGGCGATGACCGCCTCGGCGACCAACTCCTCCAACTGATCTCGGTCGCGGACGTAGTTGTACAGGGTCATCGCGCCGGTGCCCAGTGCGGCGGCGAGCGTTCGCATGCTCAGCCCGGCCAGCCCGTCGCGGTCCACGATCTGCAGCGCCGCGGTCTGGATCTCGTCGATCGTGAAGCGTGGCCGCATCGGCAAAATCTCCTTCCTCTTGACACGTACATCGTACGCGTTATGGTTCACGTACACCGTACGTATTAGGAGATCCGATGCCACCCGATACCCACACCACGCTGACCTTCGACTCGAATGGCGCGACCTGCGCCGCCTGGCTCACCCTGCCGTCCGGTCCCGGGCCACACCCCGGCCTGGTGCTCGTCCACGGATTCGGCGCCAACCACACGATGTCGCTCGAACAGTACGAACAGCACTTCAGCCAGGCGGGAATCGCCACGCTGGCGTTCGACTACCGCGGCCTCGGCGCATCGGGCGGCTTCCCGCGCCAGCGATTGAGCCTCCGCAAACACCGACAGGACGTCGACGCCGCATTCCGGTTCCTCGCCGGCCTGCCCGACATCGACGCCGGCCGGGTCGGCCTGTGGGGCACCAGCCTCGGCGCGATGCACGCCCTACAGGTGGCGGCCGCCCGCGACGACGTGGCGGCCGTGGTGGTGCAGTGCCCGATCGTCGACGGGCCCGCGGTGGTGCGCCGGCTGGGACTCGGCGCCATGCTGCACCTGACGCCGGCGATCCTCACCGATCTCGCACGGCGGGTGCTGGGCCGCACACCGCACTACATCCCCGTCGTCGGTCCGGCGGGCAGCGCTGCTGCGGTGACGGCGCCGGGCGCGCTCGAGGGATGGAATTCCACCGTCTCCCCCGGCGGCTACTTCGACAACCGGGTGGGGGCTTCCGACGTCGCGGAGATCGCGATCACGACCGCGGTTCGCACGGCGTCTCGCATCACCGCACCGGCCCTGATCTGCGTGAGCGACCGCGAGACGCTGATGGATCCCCAATGCGCAGAAGACATCGCACGCCGGGCCCCGCGTGGTGAGACCCGCCATTACGACGCCGACCACTTCGACGTCTATCACCTGCCCCTGCTGGCACAGCTTCTCGCCGACCAGACCACCTTCTTGCGGAAGCACCTCCATGTCGACCCGGCGTGAGCTGTTGCGGCGCAACGATCTCAGGCTCATCGAGTTCGCGAGGTCGCTCTCGTCAGCGGACTGGCAGCGGCCTAGCCTGTGCACGGGCTGGACCAACCATGAGGTGCTCGCCCATATCGTCTACGGCTACCAGGCCCCACCGGTGCCCATGGTGACCGAGATGGTCAGGCGCAGCGGGTCGTTCGATCGCGCGAACTGCGCGCTGGCACGCCAGCATGCGAGGCGCCGGACACCGGCCGAGTTGATCGGCGACCTCACCGCCCTGATCGACGCACCCCGTGGCATCGGACGGGTGTTCCCGCCACAACTGCTACTCGGCGACCACGTGATCCACGAACTCGATATCGCGCTGGCGATCGGCCGCGAGCCGGGTGTGCCGGCCGAGGCCCTGACCGCGGTCCTCGAAACCCAAGTGCGCCTGCCTAATCCGTTCATCCCGGCCCGATCCCGGGCCAGCGGACTGACCCTGCACGCCGACGACGTCGGATGGCGTCACGGCGCCGGGCCTCGCGTCACCGGGTCGGCCGCCCATCTGGCGTCGGTACTGGCCGGCCGGCCCCAGGCGCTGGCCCACCTCGACGGCGACGGGGTGGCCACGCTGGGCGCCCGCCTCTGACGCACTAGTCGCGGGTGAACGCGTCGTGGGTCAGCGCGGAGTTCATGAAATCCCGGAAGTGCAGCCACTTGCCCTCGCGCAGCGCGATGATGTGAGCGAACTCCGACTCCCAGGTGTGCCCGGTGGCAGTCCGCAGGAACGTCTGGTGACCCCAGACCGCCAGGTTGTCACCGTCTTCGATGAACAGCCACGGTTCCATCGCCGTGATCTGGATGTGGCTGCCGACAACGGTGAAGAACTCTATTGCCGCCTCGATGCCGTGGTAGTCCCCGGCATACGGGATCGCGTCGCTGCCGTAGTAAGTGATCCGGACTTCCGGATCCATATGGCTCAGTGCGGTTTCCAGATCACCGGCCGGAACCGCCGCATAGATCGCTTTGGTGGCGGCGATGTTGCCGCTCTCGACGGTGGTCATCGGGCCAGCTGCAGCGGCAGGCGGACGAATCCGTTGGTGAGCAGGCTGGCGGTCTGCCGCACACCCGGCTCCTCGGACAGGCCGATCACCGAATAGCGGTCCAGCACCGCGTTGACGACCGAGACCACCTCCAGCCGGGCCAACGGCGCGCCCAGGCAGAAGTGCAGGCCGTGACCGAAGGCCAGGTGCTGGCGGATGTTCGGCCGGTCCAGGTCCAGGCGTTCGGGATCTTCGAAGACGGCCGGATCGTGGTTGGCCGATCCGAAGAACAACGCCACCCACTCCCCCTTCTTGATCTGGGCGCCGTCGATCTCGACGTCGCGGGTCGCGATGCGGAACAACCGTTGTGGCCCGGTGAGCCGTGCGACCTCCTCGATGAAGGTGCTCACCAACGAGCGGTCGGCCCGCAGCCGGGCCGTCACCGCAGGCTCACGCGCCATGGCGTGCAGGACACTGCCGATCAGGTAGGTCGTCGTCTCGCTGCCTGCCACCACCAGCGTCACGCAGAGCCGCACGATCTGCTCCGGGGTGAGGCGCCCTCCGTCGAGTTCGGCCCGCAACAGCGCCGAGATCAAATCCTCGGCGTCCTCGACATCCTGCGAATCATCAAGGCGGGCACTGTGTTCGATGACCCGTTCGGTGAACGCGGTCACCATGTCGGCGTTGCTGGCCATCCGCTCCTCGGGCGTCATCGTCGACGACAGCATGAAGGCGTTGGCCCAGTTCTTGAACCGGACGTGGTCGCCGTCGGGCAGGCCCAGCAGCCGGACCATCGCGCGGGTGGGCACCTCGTCGGCGAACTCCATGACGTCGGGATCACCGTCGCGGGTGCGGGCGTCGAAGTCGGCGAGCAGGACCGGCACCAGTTCGGCGAGCCAGTTCTCGAGCCTGCGGATGCGTCGTGGCGAGAATGCCTGGCTGACCAGTTTGCGTTCGCCGGTGTGCGCGGGCGGGTCGGTGTTGACCAGCATCAGACTCGGGGCCGACGACGCCTCCTGGATGGGGTCACGGGAGGAGAACGTCTCGCCGTCGCGGGCGGCCGCGAGCACCTGGTCGTGGCGGAACAACGCCCACGCGGTGACCGGCTCGTCGGCGCCGGGCACGGTCCCCGGCGGCCAATCCTGGTAGCCCGCCACCGGTGAGGAATCCCGCAGTTGCTCGAAGAGCGGGTAGGGGTTTGCGATCCCCTCGGGGGTCGTCAGCAGTTGAAGTGCAGAAGCGGTGGTCGAGGTCATGCAAATAGCCTCAATGCTGGTAGGAGGCCGGTCGATATCCCGATGGGGGTCAGTTGCGCTCCCGACCGGGCGGTTTTGCCACTACTGCCCCATTACTGGTGAGACGATCGGCTCACTGTGACCGCCACCACTGACTCTCTTGACTCGCTGCCTGTGACCGCCCTCGTCGACGGCAATCATCCCGGCTGGGCGTCCAAACAACCGCCGACCAGCGCGGTGACGCGCCGCTACGACGAGGCCTGCCGGTTGGGCATCGTCGAGCGCGCGGACGACCCGATCCGGGCCGTCGCCGACACCGTCGACGCCCATGCCACCCTGGTGCGCGAGGCGCTGGAGGCCCTCGGCGACGAGAAGGCACTGGCCGCGTTGGAGGCGGTGCTCGATCTCTCGCTGCTGGAGCGCCAGCTGATCGAGGACGCGGCCCGACGCAGGACGCTGGCGTTGCTACGTGTGCAGGAAGGCCTGTCCAAACTGCGTGCGATCGACGAGGTCGCCAAGATCGTCGACCGCGCCCCGCGTGAGCTCGTCGAGTCGTGCGGCTTCGATCGGGCCGTCCTGTTCCGGGTCCACGAAGGCCGAATGGTGATGGAGGCGGCCTACTTTGGCGACGATGTCGAGGGCGCCGAGAAGATGGTCGCCTTCGCCCAGTCAGTCGCCCCGCCGCTGGACCACATGCTGCTCGAGACGCAGATGATCCGAAGGCACGCACCGGAAATCGTGCGCGACGCCCAAAACGATCCGCGCGTCAACCGCCCGATCATCGACTTCTCGCTGACCCACTCCTATGTCGCCGCCCCGGTCATGCCGACCGGAAAGGTGATCGGCTTCTTGCACGCCGACCGGCTGTACTCCGGGCGGACCGTCGACGAGATCGACCGCGACACGGTGTGGGCGTTCGCCGAGGGGTTCGGATACGCCTTCGAACGCACCGTGCTGATGGAACGAATGCGCCGCCAGCACGCCGAGGTGCGCAGCGCGCTGGCCACCGCCGAGCAGGCTGCGCAGGCATTGCAGGACGCGGACTTGGAGCTGAGGAAAGTCGAGCCGGCCGAGCGCAGCCCGGCCAGCCGCCGGCTGGCCGAGGTCGAGTCACGGGTGCACGACATGTTGACCCGCCGGGAAGCCGAGGTGCTGCGGCTGATGGCCGACGGCCGGACCAACCAGCAGATCGCCGACGAACTCGTGATCACCCCCGGCACGGTGAAATCCCATGTGAAACGGGTGCTTCGGAAGCTGCACGCCAGCAATCGCGCCGAGGCCGCGTCCATCTACGCGCGGTTGGCGGCCCGGCCCGATCCGGCCGGTTAGCTGATCGACCAGCGTCCGGTCAGCACTCCCAGCGCACCCAACGCGACGGCAGCCGCGCTCGTCGTGCGCAACACCGTGGGACCCAACCGGACCGCCGTAGCACCGGCCGCGATCAGCGCGTCGAGCTCGCTGTCGCTGATCCCGCCTTCGGGTCCCACGATCAGCATGATCGAATGTGCTTGCGCCACAGGCAGTTCAGCCAATGGCCGGTCGGCGGATTCGTGCAACGCCAGAACCAGCCCACCGGCGCCCACCCGCTCGGCGACCTGCGCGACCAGAGCGGCCTTCGCCACCGGCCCACTGATGTCCGGGATGTAGGCGCGCCGCGACTGCCGGGCGGCCGAGCGTGCCACCGCACGCCAGCGGCGCAGCCCCTTTTCCGCACGCTCGCCGTCCCAGCGCGCGACACACCGGTCCGCCTGCCAGGCGATGAAGTCGTCCGCGCCCGCTTCGGTGGCCAGTTCGATCGCCAGCTCTGAGCGTTCCGATTTCGGAATGCCTTGCGCGACAGTCACCGTCGGGGTGGGACGGGCTGCCGTCCAGTACTCCAGCACCCGGGCCGAGAACCCGCGCTTGCTGGTGGTCTCGACCTCGCAGCGGGCCAGGGCGCCTGCGCCGTCCGACAGCACCAGCGCCTCACCCGGGCGGATGCGCCGCACTGTCGCGGCGTGGAAGCCCTCGTCGCCCTCGACGACGGCCAGGTGCCCGACCGCCGGGATGGCGTCGGCGTAGAACAGGGTGTCGGCCAACGCCTCAGCGGCCGCTGAACGTCTCGCGCAGCCGGTTGAACAGGCCGCCGGAATTCGCGGCGCCGGCATGCGTGGACTTGACCTCGGGCTCGGCATGGCTGCGTGTCTTGAACTCGCTGAGCAGTTCCTTGGCCCGCGCATCGAGCTTGCCGGGGACCGTCACCTCGATGTGCGCGTGCAGGTTCCCGCGAACACCCGAACGTAGGTGCGGCATACCGTGTCCGCGCAGCGTCGTCACCGAGCCCGGCTGGGTGCCGGGCGCGATCGTGATCTCGGTCAGCCCGTCGAGAATCGCGTCGACGGTGACCGTGGTGCCGAGTGCGGCGTCGACCATCGGCACCGAGACGGTGAAGTGCAGGTCGTCGCCGTCGCGGATGAAGATGTCGTGCTGCTGTTCGTGGACTTCGACGTAGAGGTCGCCCGCGGGGCCACCGCCCGGACCGACCTCACCCTGAGCGGCCAGCCGGACTCGCATGCCGTCGCCGACTCCGGCGGGGATCTTGACGCTGATATCGCGGCGGGCGCGGGTCCGCCCGTCGCCGCCGCACCGGTGGCACGGATCGGGGATGACCTCTCCGACACCGCGACAGGTCGGGCAGGGGCGTGAGGTCATCACCTGACCGAGCAAGGAACGCTGCACGGTCTGCACCTCGCCGCGTCCGCCGCAGGTGTCGCAGGCGACCGGGGTGGAGTCGCCGTGGGTTCCCTTGCCCTGGCAGATGTCGCACAGCACGGCGGTGTCGACGGTGACCTGCTTGGTCACGCCGGTCGCGCACTCGGACAGGTCCAGGCGCATCCGCAGCAGTGAATCCGAGCCGGGGCGCACCCGGCCGATCGGGCCGCGCGTCGCGCCACCGCCGCCGAAGAAGGCTTCGAACACGTCACCCAAACCGCCGAACCCGCTGAATCCGTTGCCGGCCGCGGCCGCGCTTTCCAGCGGGTCGCCGCCGAGGTCGACGATGCGGCGCTTCTCCGGATCGGACAGCACCTCGTAGGCGGCGCTGATCTCCTTGAACCGGTGCTGGGCGGCCTCGTCGGGGTTGACGTCGGGATGCAGTTCGCGGGCCAGCTTTCGATAGGCGCGCTTGATCTCCTGATCGCTGGCGCCCTGGCTCACCCCGAGCAAGCCGTAGTAGTCCCGTGCCACACTTGACCTTTCGAAATTCCGCCGATTATCCGGCCCGGTGTCCTAGGACATCGCCGATGTACATCGCAACCGCGGCGACATTGGCAATAGTTCCCGGATAGTCCATTCTGGTCGGCCCCAAGACACCCATGCCGCCGTAGACGGTGCCCGAGCTGCCGTAGGTCGTGGTCACCACCGATGTGCCGACCATCTGCTCGGCCTCGGTTTCATGGCCGATCCGCACCGTGACCTTACCTGCTTCCTGCTGGGCGGCCAGCAGCCGAAGGACCACCACCTGCTCCTCGAGGGCTTCGAGAATCGAGCGCAGCGAGCCGCCGAAGTCAGCAGTGTTGCGGGTCAGGTTGGCGGTCCCGCCCATCAGCAGGCGTTCCTCGTTGTGCTCGACCAGCGACTCCAGCAGGACGGTCGCCGAGCGGCCGACGGCGTCGCCCAGCCCGCCGGACCCGTCGAGCCGGGCGGCCAGGTCGGCCACCGCGGCCGAGGCCGCCGCCAGCCGCTTACCCTCGAGCGCCTGGCCGAGCAGCTCGCGCAGCTGGGACAGCTGGTGATCGTCGATGGTGTCGCCCAGTTCGACGATGCGCTGGTCGACGCGGCCGGAGTCGGTGATGACGACCATCAGCAGCCGCGCGGGCGTGATCGAGACGATCTCGAGGTGACGCACCGTCGAGGTGGACAGTGTCGGGTACTGGACGATCGCCACCTGGCGGGTGAGCTGGGCCAGCAGTTTCACCGCGCGGCGCAGCACATCGTCGAGGTCGACGCCGGACTCCAGGAATTGAAGGATCGCGCGGCGTTCCGGCGATGACAGCGGCTTGACGTCGTCGATGCGGTTGACGAACTCCCGGTAGCCCTTCTCGGTGGGCACCCGCCCCGAGCTCGTGTGGGGCTGGGTGATGTACCCCTCGGCCTCCAGCACCGCCATGTCGTTGCGCACGGTCGCGCTGGATACGCCGAGGTTGTGGCGGTCGACGAGGGCCTTGGAACCGATCGGCTCCTTGGTCGCGACGAAGTCGGCAACGATCGCGCGAAGCACCTCAAAGCGACGGTCGTCGGCACTTCCCATCTGAGTACACCTCCAAGTTGCCCCTATTTTACGGTCAGTATCAGCTCAATTAGCACCCACGCACTGCGAGTGCCATCACGCGCCGTCGACGCAAGCCCGCCCTCCGGTGGCATTCCGGCCGCCAGCGACTAGCCTTGCTCCAATGTGGATGCGGAGTCGGGGGGCTGCGCGCGGGGCGACGGCCCGATGATCTTCAAGGGCGTTCGGGAGGGCAAGCCGTATCCCGAGCATGGCCTGACCTACCGCGACTGGTCGCATATCCCCCCACGACAGATCCGCCTCGACGAGTTGGTCACCACGACCACAGTGCTCGCGCTGGATCGTCTGCTGTCCGAGGATTCCACCTTCTACGGCGACCTCTTTCCGCATGCGGTCAGGTGGAAGGGCGTCGTCTACCTCGAGGACGGACTGCACCGCGCGGTGCGGGCCGCACTGCGTAATCGCACCGTGCTGCACGCCAGGGTCTACGACATGGACCCCAGCGCAGAGGGCCAATTCTCGGGGAGCTGACAGGCCGTCAGTCGTCGAGCACGTCGCGCACCACGGCATCGGCCAGCAGCCGACCACGGTCGGTGAGCACCAACCGGTCACCGGCGCGGATCAGCAGACCCCCCGTGACCGCACCGTCGGCCCGCAGCTGTTCGGAATCCGTCAGCGCCCCCAGCGGCAGTCCGGTGCGCAACCGGATCTGCAGGAGAACGTTCTCGATGTGGCGCGCGTGGGCGTCCAGGCGCTCGAACTCCGCGACCGGCACCCGACCACTGGCGAGTGCGTCGGCATACGCGCTGGGGTGCTTGACATTCCACCACCGGGTGTCCCCGACGAACCCGTGGGCGCCAGGACCCGCCCCCCACCACTGGCCGCCGTTCCAGTAACCGACATTGTGGAGGCACTCCCCGCCGGGACGACTCCAATTCGACACCTCGTACCAGCTCAGCCCGGCCGCCGACAGCTGCTGGTCGAGCAATTCGTAGCGGTGGGCGAGCACATCGTCGTCGGGTGCGGCGATCTCACCGCGGCGCACCCGCCGCGCCAGCGCGGTGCCGTCCTCGACGACCAGCGCGTAGGCCGACACGTGGTCGACGCCGGCGGTCAGCGCCGCATCGACCGAACGCAGCAGATCGTCGTCGGACTCCCCCGGCGTGCCGTAGATGAGGTCGATGTTGAGGCGCTCGAAACCGGCGGCCGTGGCCTCGGCAGCGGCGTTCAGCGCACGGCCCGGGGAATGGGTCCGGTCCAGAACCGCCAGCACCCTCGGGGCCACCGACTGCATGCCCAGCGACACCCGCGTGTAGCCCGCGGCGCGGATCTGCTCGAAGAACTCCCGTGACGTCGACTCCGGGTTGGCCTCGGTGGTCACCTCCGCGTCGGCGGCCAGGGCGAAATTGCCCCGCACGGCGTCGAGTACCTCGGCCAGCCCGGCACCGCCGAGCAGCGACGGTGTGCCGCCACCAACGAACACCGTGTCGACGGGCACGGCGCCGAGCCGGTCAGCAGCCAATTCGAGCTCGGTGCGCAACGCGGTCAGCCAGCCCTGCGGGGAGGCGCCACCGAGCTCGGCGGCGGTATAGGTGTTGAAGTCGCAATACCCGCAACGGGTGGCACAAAACGGCACATGGATATAGATGCCGAACGCCGTGCCGGGCGTCAGAGCCAGTTCCGGCAGGGCGGCTGGAGCGGGACGGACTGACATCCGTTCAGTGTCGCAGAGCTGACTTTTACTCACGGCGAGCCGAAATTTGGCCCGGTTAGAGCTATCGACGGGATTCGTGGCAGAATGGCGCGCATGCCTGCCCCCCAGAATCTGCGCGGTGTCGCGCTGGTGGTTCGGCGGCATGTCGATTTCAAGCGCGTCTGTACCTGTTGTTGTCTGGCTTGACGCCGTAGACCCGCCCACCTGCACTTCAGCTGGCCGCCGGATCTGCGCCGCCGGTACAGCTCACCGGTGGGCCGCGCGATTCGAACGCCAGCTCCTTGACATATGAGGAGCACATTTCATGAGTCAGCCGACAAAGGCCGCGCCAAAGCGCCCCAAGGATGAGGGCCAGTGGGCTCTGGGCGACCGCGAGCCGCTCAACCCCAACGAACAGTTCAAGAAGGACGACGACGCGCTCAACGTCCGCGCCCGTATCGAGAACATCTACGCCAAGCAGGGCTTCGACAGCATCGACAAAACCGACCTGCGAGGCCGGATGCGCTGGTGGGGCCTCTACACCCAGCGCAAGCCCGGCTACGACGGAACCTGGACCGGTGATGAGAACACCGACATGCTCGAGGACGAGTTCTTCATGCTGCGGGTCCGCAGCGATGGCGGTGCCCTGACTACCGCGGCACTGCGCACGCTCGGCGGCATCTCGACCGAATTCGCCCGCGACACCGCCGACATCAGCGACCGCGAGAACGTCCAGTATCACTGGATCCAGGTCGAGGACATGCCGGAGATCTGGCGCCGCCTCGACGAGGTCGGCCTGCAGACCACGGAAGCGTGCGGCGACTGCCCCCGCGTCGTGCTGGGATCCCCGCTGGCCGGCGAATCGCTCGACGAGGTGATCGACGGCACACCTGCGATCGACGAGATCGTCAAGCGCTACATCGGCAAGAAGGAGTACTCCAACCTGCCGCGCAAGTTCAAGACCGCCATCAGCGGTCTTCAAGACGTGGTGCACGAGGTCAACGACGTCGCCTTCATCGGGGTCAACCACCCCGAGCACGGCCCCGGTTTCGACCTGTGGGTCGGCGGCGGTCTGTCCACCAACCCGATGCTGGGTCAGCGGGTCGGCGCCTGGGTGCCGCTCGACGAGGTGCCCGACGTCTGGGAAGGCGTGGTCAGCGTGTTCCGTGACTACGGCTATCGCAGGCTGCGCGCCAAGGCTCGGCTGAAGTTCCTGGTCAAGGATTGGGGCGTTCAAAAGTTCCGCGACGTTCTCGAGACGGAATACCTCAAGCGGCCGCTGATCGACGGACCGGCGCCCGAGCCGGTCACCCGTCCCATCGACCACGTCGGTGTGCAGCGGCTCAAGAACGGGCTGAACGCTGTCGGCGTCGCACCGATCGCGGGTCGGGTGTCCGGCACGATCCTGACGAAGGTCGCCGAGCTGGCTGAGGCGGCAGGCTCCGGCCGGGTGCGGTTCACCCCGTACCAGAAGCTGATCATCCTGGACGTGCCCGACGACAAGTTGGACGAGCTTCGCACTGGGCTCGATGCCATCGGATTGCCGTCGACGCCGTCGCACTGGCGGCGAAACCTGATGGCCTGCACCGGAATCGAGTTCTGCAAGCTCAGCTTCGCCGAGACCCGGGTGCGCGCTCAGAGCCTGGTGCCCGACCTGGAGAAGCGGCTCGAGGACATCAACTCCGAACTCGATGTGCCGGTCACCGTCAACATCAACGGCTGCCCGAACTCGTGCGCTCGCATCCAGATCGCCGATATCGGATTCAAAGGCCAGATGGTCGACGACGGCAACGGTCCGGAGGAAGGGTTCCAGGTTCACCTGGGCGGCAGCCTCGGCCTGGACAGCGGTTTCGGCCGCAAGCTGCGTCAGCACAAGGTGCTCTCTACGGAGGTCGGCGACTACATCGAGCGGGTCGTTCGCAACTTCGTGAAACAAAGACACGAGGGAGAACGTTTCGCCCAGTGGGCTGTACGAGCGGAAGAAGATGATTTGCGATGAGTATTGGGGTGCATGAATTGACGGAGGCTGACTTGCGGCAGCTTGCCGAGCAGGGCGCCGCCGAACTGGACGGTGCGAGCGCTGTCGAGCTGCTGGCCTGGACCGACAAGCATTTCGGCGGCGAATACGTCGTGGCCTCCAACATGCAGGACGCGGTGTTGGTCGATATGGCCGCCAAGGTGCGCCCCGGCGTGGACGTGCTGTTCCTCGATACTGGCTATCACTTCGCCGAGACGATCGGTACCCGTGACGCGGTCGAGGCGGTTTACGACGTCCACGTTGTCAACGTCACACCCGAACACAGCGTGGCCGAACAGGACCAGCTGCTGGGCAAGGATCTGTTTGCCAGCAATCCGACCGAGTGCTGCCGGCTGCGCAAGGTGACACCGTTGAGCAAGGCGCTGCAGGGATATTCGGCCTGGGTCACCGGCATCCGCCGTGTCGAGGCACCCACCCGCGCCAACGCGCCGCTCATCAGCTTCGACGAAGCATTCAAACTGGTGAAGATCAATCCGCTGGCCGCATGGACCGATGCAGAGATGGACGCCTACATCCAGGCCTACGGCGTGTTGGTGAATCCCCTTGTCGAAGAGGGCTATCCGTCGATCGGCTGCGCGCCGTGCACGGCCAAGCCGGTCGAGGGCGCTGACCCGCGCAGCGGACGCTGGCAGGGTCTGTCGAAAACCGAATGCGGCCTTCACGTTTCGTGAGGCTCATCCTCACCGCGCACGGCAGTGCCGATCCCCGCTCCTCGGCGACCACACATGCGGTGGCCGAGCATATCCGCGCACTGCGGCCCGAGTTGGACGTACGAGTAGCGTTCTGCGAACAGAATTCGCCAAATCTCCACGATGTCCTGTACGCGCTCGACGGCCCTGCGGTCGTCACGCCGCTGCTACTGGCCAGTGCCTACCACGCCCGCACCGATATCCCCGCGATGATCGCCGACGCGGGTGTCGACGTGATCCAGGCCGACACCATGGGCGAAGATCCGCGCCTGCTCGCGGTCATGCGAGAGCGCCTGGCACAGCATCAGATTCATCAATTCGAGCGCGGACTGGGGGTACTGGTGGTGGCGGTCGGCTCCTCACATCCCGCCGCCAACGCCCGCACCGCTGCGCTCGCCGACACATTGGCGCGCGGCACCCGGTGGTCCGGGGTGCAGGTGGCCTACGCCACCGGACCGCACCCGTCAGTGCTGGACGGAGCCGAGATCCTGCGCCGCACCGGCGCACGGCGAATCGTCGTGGCGCCGTGGTTCATCGCACCGGGGCGCATCACCGACCGGGTGGCCGCCATCGCTGATGCCGAGGCCATGTCGATGGTTGCACCGCTGGGCGCGCACCCGCTGGTGGCCGCGACGGTGCTCGACCGCTTCGACCACGCGGTTGCGGCCAGGGCTGCGGCCGCCTAGCTCGCCGCGACCTGCACTTCGCCGGCGATCGGCGGCACCCGGGTGGCCCGAACGTACACGGTGTCACCCTCTTTGAGTCCCAGTGCTTCGGCGTCGCCGCGAGTGATCTGCGCGGTGAACGGCGCCCCGTTGGTGGCGCTGGTCAATTCGACGCGCACCTCGAAACCCAGGTACACCACGCGATCGATGGTGGCACGGGTGACCCCGGTCGACTCCGCGGTGCCATCACCGGCAGCGATCGCCATCTCGGGGTTGCGCCCGACGCGAATATCGTGCGGGCGCACCAGGATTCCGTTGAGTGCCGACACGGTGCCAAGGAACGACATCACGAATGCGTTGGCCGGGCTGTCGTAGACATCGGTCGGCGAGCCGACCTGCTCGATCCGGCCCTTGTTGAGCACCGCGATCCGGTCGGCGACGTCCAACGCCTCGGCCTGGTCGTGGGTGACGAGCACCGTCGTGACGTGCACCTCGTCATGCAGCCGGCGCAACCAGGTCCTAAGATCCTCGCGGACCTTGGCGTCCAGCGCACCGAACGGCTCGTCGAGCAGCAGCACCTCGGGGTCGACGGCCAATGCCCTGGCTAACGCCATCCGCTGGCGCTGGCCACCGGAAAGTTGGTTGGGATAACGGGTTTGGAAGCCGGCCAGCCCGACGACCTCGAGCAGGTCGTCGACCTTGTCCTTGATCTCGGACTTCGGCTTCTTGCGGATCTTGAGCCCGAACGCGACGTTGTCTCGCACGGTCAGATGCTTGAACGCGGCATAGTGCTGAAAAACAAAGCCGATGCCGCGCCGCTGCGGCGGGACGTTGGTGACATCGCGCCCGTTGATCGTGATGGTGCCGGTGTCGGGCTGGTCAAGTCCGGCGATGGCGCGCAGCAACGTCGACTTGCCCGAGCCGCTGGGCCCGAGCAGAGCGGTCAACGACCCGGCGGGAACCACGAAATCGACGTTGTCCAAAGCGGCGAAGTCGCCGTAGCGCTTGTTGGCGCCCGTGACGGTTATGGCATTGGTCATGAAAGTCGTTCTCCTCGTTGGATTACTCGCTGGCCTTGGCGCGCCGGGCGTCCAGGATCACCTGGACGACCAACACCAGCACCGCGACGACCATCAACAGCGTCGACACGGCGTACGCGCCGTATTCAGCGCCGCGGCTATAGCGATCGGAGACCAGCAAGGTCAGCGTCTGTGATGTGCCAGGAAGATTGGACGACACCATGATCACTGCGCCGTACTCACCGAGGGTGCGAGCGATCGTGAGCACGATGCCGTAGGTGAGTCCCCATCGGATCGACGGCAGGGTGATCCGCCAGAATGTCTGCCACCAACTGGATCCCAGTGTGGCGGCCGCCTGCTCCTGGTCGGTGCCGAGCTCATGCAGAACCGGCTCGACCTCGCGGATCACGAACGGGACGGTGACGAAGATGCTCGCCAGTACGATGCCGGGCAACCCGAAGATGATTTTGAAACCGAGGCTGTTCTCGACGAACCCGAACAGTCCGGCGCTGCCCCACAAGAGGATCAGTGCCACACCGACGACCACCGGTGACACCGCGAACGGCAGGTCGATGACTGCCTGCAGCGCGGACTTGCCACGGAACCTGTTGCGGGCCAGCACCAGCGCCGTCGGTATGCCGAACAGAACGTTGAGCGGCACCACGATCGCCACGACGAGCAACGACAGTTGCAACGCCGATATCGCGGCCGGTGTGGTGATCGAATCGACGAACGCGCCGAATCCGGGGGCAAAGGTTCGCCACAGGATCAGGCCGACGGGCACGATCACCAACACCGCCACATACGCCAGTGCGAGGTAGCGGGTGAGGTAACGGACCAGAGGAGACAGGATCACTTCTCCAGCTCCTCTCGTTTGGCCGCGCGCGAACCGACCGCGCGCAACACCAGCAGCACGAGGAACGAGATCACCAGAAGCACAATGGAAATCGCCGCGGCGCCGGTCCGGTCGTCATTCTCGATCAACGTCCGGATCCACTGGGAGGACACCTCGGTCTCCCCCGGCACCGCACCGCCGATCAGCACCACCGAACCGAACTCACCGATCGCTCGGGAGAACGCCAGGCCCGCACCGGACAATAGTGAGGGCAGCAATGCGGGCAATACCACTTTGGTGAAGATGACGAAGTTAGTCGCCCCCAGCGAGGCCGCAGCCTCCTCGACCTCACGGTCGAGTTCGAGCAGCACCGGTTGCACGGAGCGAACCACAAACGGCAGGGTGACGAACAGAAGCGCCACGCCCACACCCCATTTGGTGTGCTGTAGGTGCAGGTCGATCGGGCTGTTGGGTCCGTAGAGCGCCAGCATCACCAGGCTCGCCACGATGGTCGGCAACGCGAACGGCAGGTCGATCACCGCGTCGACCAACCGCTTGCCCACGAAGTTGTCGCGGGTCAGCACCCACGCCACGAGCAGTCCGAATACCGCGTTCACCAGGGCGACGCCGATCGAGATCGTCAGGGTCACCCGGAACGACTCAAGTGCGGCGTTTGAGGTGACCGTCAACCAGAACGCATGCCACCCACCCTTGGCCGACTGCCACACGATCGCGGCCAGCGGTAGCAGGACGATGACGCTCAACCAGATCGACGCTGCACCAACCCGAAGCGAGGTGGTGCCGTGGCGGCGAGCCCGAAAGCCGGACGGCCCGCCCGAGTCACCACCGGTGAGCTCGGGCCGGACCGCCTGCGGATTTGGCGTGGTAGCTGCTGTCATCCAGTTGCCTGCTTGTAGATCTTCGTGATCGAACCATTGTCCTTGTCGAACAACGCCGGATCCACTGTGCTCCATCCGCCGAGGTCGGCGATAGTCCAGAGCTTCTGCGGGGTCGGGAAGTCGGTGGCGAAATCGGCGGCCACCGCGGGATCGACCGGACGGAACCCGGCCTGCGCCCAGATCTTCTGGCCCTCCGGAGTGAACAGGTAGTTGTTCAGCGCCGTCGCCTTGTCCACGTGGGCGCCGGTGGTCACCACCGCCACCGGGTTCTCGATCTTGAACGTCTGCGGCGGGTTGATGTGCTCGACCGGCTTGCCCTGCCGCTCGGTGTTGATGGCCTCGTTCTCGTAGCTGATCAGAACGTCGCCGGTGCCCTGCAGAAACACGTCGGTGGCCTCCCGGCCCGAACCCGGGCGGGTCTTGACGTGCTCGGTGACCAGCTTGGTGACGTAGTCCAGGCCGGCCGCGGCGTCCTGGCCACCGTTGCTCTTGGCGGCGTACGGCGCGAGCAGGTTCCACTTGGCCGATCCCGAGCTCAGCGGGCTTGGGGTGACAACCTCGATACCCGGCTGCAGCAGATCGTCCCAGTCCTTGATGTTCTTCGGGTTGCCCTTGCGGACGACCAGAGATACCACCGAGCCGAACGGGATCCCCTTGGTGGTGGACTTGTTCCAGTCGGCGGAGACCTTGTTCGCCTTCACCAGGCGGGTGACATCCGGCTCGACCGAGAAGTTGACGATGTCGGCGGGCTTGCCGTCGACCACACCGCGCGACTGATCGCCGGACGCGCCGTAGGAGGTCGTCACCCCGACGCCCTTGCCTTCCGGGGTGGCAGCGAAGGCGGGGATGATCTTGCTCCAGCCTGGTTCCGGCACCGCGTAGGCGACCAGGGTCAAAGTGGTGTCAGCCTTCGGCTGGTTGCCGCCGCCTGCGACGTCGCTCGAGCCGCCACCACCACAAGCGGCGAGCACCGTTGCGGTCGTCGCGAGCGCGACTGCAGCGCTCCACCGGCGAGCGGAGATGTGAATCTTGGGCATTGCTGGCCTTTCTCATTGCGGGGGTTACGGGCGAATCGAGCCCCGTCGCAACGGAATGGCGATGTTCGACAAACGAATGCCAACGACCATCACCGACACCAAACCGCGGACGGGTAGGGGTGTCAGCGACAACAAGCAACATCAGCAACGGCCAAAGTGCCGACGGCGATAAGGGCCAAGATATGACCCTCGCCGTAACCGGTCGCCGAATGCATGGCGGGAAGCTTAACAGAGATTTTTTCGACAACGAGCCGGGGTATCAGCGGTTGATCAGCCACACCACGATGACCAAGATCAGCAGCGCTACCAGGGCCAGCGTTACCCGAGATCGCGGCATTCCGCTCATCGGAGCCGCCGGTCAGCGCCGCGAACACGGCGCAACAGCCGGATGCCGTTGCCCAGGAACGCATCGATGACCAATGCGATGACGTAGGCGAGCAATAGAACCACGGGCATCACGATGATTGTCTGGAGTACGAAACCGAGGCCGGACAACCACAGTTCGACGCCATCCCACCAACTCAACAGCCCATGCACAACACCAGCGTATGCCGCGCCCGTCACCGCCAAGGCAGCGGCGGTAACAGCAAAGGCACGGATCGTTGTATAAGTAGACGCCAGGTGGCCCGGCGGTCGATGATGTCTCAATGGTTCTGCAAGCCCAGCCAACCGGCGAGGACACTAGAGACGTGGCCATCGACTCAGCCCCGCCGCCGCTGTCCGCAACCGCCCCGGTGCCGTACGCCTCGCCCGCTTCGTTGCGCAACCCGTTCCCGCCGATCGCCGACTACGCCTTCCTGTCCGACTGCGAGAACACCTGCCTGATCTCGTCGGCCGGCGCACTGGAATGGCTGTGCGTTCCGCGGCCGGACTCCCCCAGCGTTTTCGGGGCGATCCTGGACCGCGGCGCCGGCCATTTCCGGCTCGGGCCCTACGGCGTGTCGGTGCCGGCCGCCCGCCGCTACCTTCCCGGCAGCCTCATTCTCGAGACCACATGGCAGACCCACACCGGTTGGCTGATCGTGCGGGATGCCCTGGTGATGGGACCGTGGCACGACATCGATACCCGGTCCAGGACACACCGGCGCACCCCGATGGACTGGGACGCCGAGCACATCCTGCTGCGCACCGTGCGGTGCGTCAGCGGGACGGTCGAGCTGGTGATGAACTGCGAGCCGTCCTTCGATTACGCCCGGGTCAACGCCGCCTGGGAGTACTCGGCCAACGCCTACGGCGAAGCGATCGCACGGGCCAGGAAAGACCCGGATGCCCATCCCACGCTGCGGCTGACGACCAATCTGCGGATCGGGCTCGAAGGCCGGGAAGCACGAGCCCGCACCCGGCTCAAAGAGGGTGACAACGTCTTCGTCGCGTTGTCGTGGTCGAAGCACCCGTCGCCGCAGACCTACGAAGAGGCCGCCGACAAGATGTGGCAGACCAGCGAGGCCTGGCGGCAGTGGATCAACATCGGCGACTTCCCCGACCATCCGTGGCGTTCCTATCTGCAGCGCAGCGCGCTCACGCTCAAGGGCCTGACGTATTCGCCGACCGGCGCCCTGCTGGCTGCCAGCACCACCTCGTTGCCCGAGACGCCGCAGGGTGAACGCAACTGGGACTACCGCTATGCGTGGGTGCGTGACTCGACGTTCGCGTTGTGGGGTCTGTACACGCTGGGCCTGGACCGCGAGGCCGACGACTTCTTCTCCTTTATCGCCGACGTGTCCGGGGCCAACAACGGTGAGCGACACCCGCTTCAGGTGATGTACGCCGTCGGCGGGGAACGCGAGCTGGTCGAGGAAGAGCTCAACCACCTGTCCGGGTACGACAATGCCCGCCCGGTCCGCATCGGTAACGGCGCCTATAACCAGATGCAGCACGACATTTGGGGCACCATGCTCGATTCGGTGTACTTGCACGCCAAGTCCCGCGAGCAGATCTCCGATCAGTTGTGGCCGGTACTCAAGGAGCAGGTCGAAGAGGCGATCAAACACTGGAAGGAACCCGACCGCGGAATCTGGGAGGTCCGCGGCGAGCCGCAGCACTTCACCTCCTCGAAGGTCATGTGCTGGGTGGCATTGGATCGCGGGTCCAAACTGGCCGAGCTGGTCGGCGAGAAGAGCTACGCGCAGCAGTGGCGGGCGATCGCCGAGGAGATCAAGGCCGACATCCTGGCGCACGGCGTGGACAAGCGCGGGGTGCTCACCCAGCGCTACGGCGACGACGCGCTGGACGCGTCGCTGCTGCTGGTCCCCCTGGTGCGGTTCCTTCCGTCGGACGACCCGCGGGTTCGGGCCACGGTCCTGGCGATCGCCGACGAGCTCACCGAGGACGGGCTGGTGCTCCGCTACCGCGTCGGCGAGACCGACGACGGCTTGTCCGGCGAGGAGGGCAGCTTCACGATCTGCTCGTTCTGGCTGGTGTCGGCGCTGGTGGAGATCGGCGAGGTCAGCCGGGCCCGGCATCTGTGCGAGCGGCTACTGTCCTTCGCCAGCCCGCTGCACCTCTACGCCGAGGAGATCGAGCCTCGCACCGGCCGGCATCTGGGCAACTTCCCGCAGGCGTTCACCCATCTGGCCCTGATCAATGCCGTCGTGCACGTGATCCGGGCCGAAGAGGAAGCCGACAGCACAGGCGTGTTCCAGCCGGCGAACGCGCCGATGTAGTCAGCCCAGGCGGTCGGCGACCAGCCCCGCTTCGACGCGCTGCAGTAGCGCCTTCGCTGCCGCTGCATCCTGCAGGTCCCCGCCCAGCGCGCTCGCCATCTGGTTGGCCCACTGCCGCCGCAACCGTGTGAGGTTGTCGGCGGCCCGGTCGGTCGGAAACAGATTGATGCCCCTGGCGTCGTGCGGATCGGCGCGCCGCTCCACAAAGCCGCGGCGTTCCAGCGCCCGCAGCGCGGTGGACAGATTGCTGCGCTGCAGGCCGGTCGCCCGCGCGACATCGCTCGGTGTGACGCCCGGATGGTGATCGATATGCCGCATGACGTGGGCTTCCTGAGCCGTCAAGTGCTCGACGTCGGCATCTGTGCGCATCCGGAGCTCTCGCCCGACGCCCAGGATCGCCTCGGCGAGATCGGCCAGCTCACTATCCATGGACAAATCCTACCTCACTAGTTATGATTCAATAGTTATTATTTCATAACTACTTGATCGAGGACTTTCATGACCACCGTCACCCAACCCGCCTCCGCAGCTGAGCGCGAGGCGGCCATCTCACCGTGGCTGCTCGTGGTGCTCGCCCTGCTGAGCGCGGTTGCGCCGGTGGCCACCGACCTCTACTTGCCGGCCTTCCCGGAGATGACCGCGCAGCTGCAGGCCAGCGCGACCGCCGTGCAGCTGACCCTGACGGCGTTCCTGCTCGGGCTGACCTTCGGACAGTTGATGTTCGGCCCGCTCTCCGACCGGCTCGGTCGGCGCCGCCCGCTGATCGTCGGCGCCCTGCTGTGCGTGGCCGCCAGCGTGGTCGCGGCCACGGCACCGACCGTCGGCATCCTCATCGTGGCCCGGTTCGCCCAGGGCTTCGGCGGCGCCGCAGGCATGGTGATCGGGCGCGCGGTGATCTCCGATCTCACCGGCGGTAAGACCGCGGGCCGGGCGTTCAGCCTGATGATGATCGTCGGCGGAGTCGCACCGGTGGTGGCACCGTTCGCCGGCGGCCTGCTGGTCGACTCGCTCGGCTGGCGCGGCATCCTCTGGGTGGTCTGTGCCATCGCGGTCGCGATGCTGATCGCCATCGTGGTCGTGGTCCGTGAGTCTCATCCCGAAGGACGCCGAGCTGAACTCAAAGCCGATGCCGCTCAGGGCATCTCACCGTGGACCGCGTTGCGCTCCCGGACCTACCTCGCCAACACACTGGCCTTCGCGTTCGGCTTCTCGGTGATGATGGCTTACATCTCGGCATCACCATTCGTCTACCAGGTGATGATTGGCCTCACTCCGATGCAGTACGGGATCGCCTTCGGCGTCAACGCGCTGGGCATGATCACCGTCAGCGCGGTGTCGTCCCGGTTGAGCCAGACCATCTCCAGCGCCAGACTTCTCGGTCTCGGGCTGGCACTGACCATGGCCGCGACGGTGGTTCTGCTCGCTGTGGTCCTGACCGGTGCGCCGGCATGGCTGATGATGATCCCGATTTTCGTGGCTGTCGCCTGCCAGGGCCTGATCCTCGGCAATGCCACCGCCCTGGCGTTGTCCGCCGTTCCGCGTGCGGCCGGCTCCGGCTCGGCCGGCCTGGGCGCCCTCCAGTTCGGGCTGGGCGCCGCCGTCTCTCCCTTGGTCAGCCTCGGCGGCGAGCACACCGCCCTGCCGCTGGCCATTGTCATGGTGACGATGTCCGCGCTGGCGCTGACGGCCTACCTGACCGGCAGACGGGCTAGCTGACCAACGCAGGCTCGCGGGCGGCCGAATACTCCTGCCACGCAACCAGAACCGCCTCCAGTTGTTCGGGTGAGTGCCGGCCCAGGCCGCACTCGGTGGATATCCCGAATTCGGGCAGGAACTCCGCGGCCAAATCGGCCCGGGTCTTCGCCCCCTGCGCACCGTCCTCGGCATGCAGCAGGCCGAGGTAGAACTCGGTGCTGGGTTCCAACGCCAGATCGGCCAGCGGCTGCCAATGGGCACGCTTGGTCCAGGCGGCAACTGTCGCCGCCTGGATCGCGTCGATGCGCCGAGTCACGTGGCGGGACAGTCCGTTGGCCAACGCGACGATCGCCGACGCGTTGCGGGGCAGGATGTGCCGCCCGCCGCGGGACGCGGCCTCCTCGCTCGGCGGTTCACCCATGAACGGCGAGGCACCGAACTTCGAGTCGCCGTAGCACAAATGGAAGGTCAGCTCGGCCTCGGGACGGACCCAATCCCCCACCCGGCCGGCCGCGGCGAAGATGGGTTCCAGGCTTCCGTAGGGATTGTCGAACCAACCCTCGACGGTGGCCAGCTCGGTCGGCAGATCCCACTGGATGGCCAGGTCTGCGGGCGGAATGGCGTCCTGGATCGCATCGACACTGTGCCGCAGCGCTCTTTCGTAGGCATACGCCACCTGCACACGGTCGGCGAATTCGACGAACGAGTTCACCGCGTTGAACGGGGTCGGAATCGACACCAGGAACCGCGAATCCGCCGCAAGCACACCCTCGTCGCGGGCCTGACGGAATTTCGCGTACGACTCGGTGGCGATGCTGTGATAGTCCACCGGCCCGAATTCGACGGACACCCCGGGCCGGGTCTTGACGAGGTCGCCGACGACTTCCAGGGTCGGGTTCTTCTTGAAGTGGTCAGCCTGGGTGAACACCCAGTTGGCCCGATCGCCCGGTTCACCGTCGGGAACCCGGCGGACGCCCGGCTGCAGACGAGAACCGACGAGACGGAAGGCGTCATCGACGGTCGGGACGTTGATGCTTCCAGTCACGTAGAAGGTAGTCATCGAAACTCCAATGCTTGCAGGGGTTTACAAGAGGACACCGAGGCGCGGCGGGAAGGTGCCGCGCAGCGTGTAATTGCCGAGGTGGACGTATTTCCACCGTGCCGGGTCGTGAAGGGAATGCACCCGAACGTTGCGCCAGTGCCGATCAAGGGCGAATCCCCCGTCGGTTGCGGATGAACCGGCGAGTTCGAAGACACCACTGGCAATCTCGACCGCGAACTCCTGGGCCAGCGCCTTGGCCGCCGCGACCTGAAGCGATGCCGTTGCTGCGGACTCGCGGGTCAGCTCCGGTTCGGCCAGCGCCGTGTCGACCAGCTGCGCCCCGTGCGCCAGCAAGGCCTCCAGCGCGAACAATCGCGCGGTGAGCTCGCCGAAGCGCCGGACCACGTGCGGCTCCTCGGCCGCGGAGTCGACCTCGGCTTCGAACCAGGGCCTGCTCCTGGTGCCGACGAACTGCGCACCGTCTTCCAGCGCGGCCCTGGCGATGCCGATATCGACTGCCGCGTGCAGCGCCTGGTCGAATGCGCCCAGGACCGACGGGTCGGCTGTCACCGGATCAAGGTCGGGCCCCTCGTCGATGACGTGAGCGTCGTCGACCACGACGTTGTCGAACACCACCTCGCCGCTGGCGGTGCCGCGCTGACCGAACGCCGACCACTTCTCTAGATTCAATGTGATGCCTGGTTCGTCGGTGCGGACGAATACCGTTGCACCATGGGCGGGTTCGGTGCCCGGGATGCGTGCGGCGACACCGATCCACGTCGAACCGAGGGTGCCGGTGGCGTAATACTTCGTGCCGTTGAGCACCCAGCCGCCTTCGGGCCTGCGCTGCACGGTGGTCAGCCGGTCCACCGAGAGGCGGGTACCGCGCTCGACGGTGGCGTTGCCCAGCTGAGCACCGGCCAGGATGTCGGCGTAGATCCGCGGTGCCGGCTCGTTCTGGCCCAGTCCGCGAATCGCGGCGCTGAGCACGAAGTGCGCGAGTAACAGCTGCCCGACGGCCGAGTCGGCTCGCGACAGGATGCGCAACACCTCGACCGCGGTGGCCCGCGGCAGGTCGGGACCGCCGTGTTCGACGGGCACGATGATGCCGAGCAGACCTGACGCCGCCACCGCACGCAGCTGTTCGGTCGGCAGGGTGCCGTCGAGCTCGCGCTGGACAGCGCCGGCGGCGATCTCGGCGGCAACCTCAGCGGCAACCGACAGGGCTTCGTCAACCGACTGCAGCACCGGGGTTTTCGCTTCGATGGTCGTCATGCAATTCACTCCTTGGGGAAGGTGTACTGGAACGCTAGGGGACGCTGTGGCGTTGGAGAGCAGGCGTCAAGCAACGCTGGATGGGCGTGCAGGAACGCTGTAAACGGCGTCGGCGGCCAGCCGGGCGCCGACCCCCTGCACGAGGGCGACAAGAGTCGCCAACGCCGACCCACGTTCCGGGGGCGCCGCGGTCGCGACCGCTATGCGTCGCGCCGGGCGTCGGCCTGCCACCCGGCGCACGGCCACATCTGAGCGAGCACCGGAGGCGGCGAGCGAGGGCACCAGCGACACTCCGAGATTCGCCGCGACCAGGCCCTGCACCGTCGAGTAGTCCTCGGCGCGGAAGGTGACCGACGGCGCGAAACCCGCATGGCGGCAGGCATTGTGGAAGACCCGCGTGTCCGGGCAGGTGCCCGTTGCCGAGCTCACCACCCACTGCTCGGTTGCCAGTGCGGGCAGTGCCACCTCGACCGCCGCAGCCAACCGGTGGCTGGATGGCAGGACGACGAAGAACTCGTCGTCGTAGACGGGCACGGCCACGACACCGGAGTACTGGCTGGGCTCACCGGGAACCTCGGTGATGATCGCCGCGTCAGCACCACCGTTGGCCAGCAGTGCCACCCCGTCGTCAGGGTCGGCATCGACGAGTTGCACCTCGGTGCGCGGGTGCCGGGTCCGGAATCTGGCCAGTGCTCGCGGCAGGATCGCCGCCGCAGCGCTGGTGAACGACGCCACCCGGATGAGGTCCGGGCCTGCGGTAGCCAGGCTTTGGAGATCCTGCTCGGCCTTCGCTATCGCGTCGAGGATCCGTTCGGCGTGCTCCAGCAGCCGTGTCCCGGCGGGCGTTGGACGGGTCCCGGATGGTCCGCGGACCAGCAGCGCGGTGCCGATGTCGCGCTCGAGCGCGGAGATCTGTTGGGAGACAGCCGAGGTCGTGTAGTTCAGCGTGACGGCGGCGCCACTGAGCGATCCGCAGCGCGCGACCTCCTGCAGTACCCGCAGCCGTCGCACATCGAACACCCTGGTCAAACTAGCCGCAGCCGTCTGAGCTGCCCATGGTTGTGATCAGGGCGACGTAATCAATAAGCCGATGCGGCGCCGGCCGGTTTGATGCCGTGGTGCCGCTCGGCGACGTCGGGATGCGCACGCGTCCGAGACTTCCACGCGTTCTCGCCGTAGGTGTTGAAGATCGGGTTGTTGGGATCGGCTTCCACACCTCGCGAGCGGGCGGCCAGCTCCGGCGGGAGATCGATGATCGGGATCGTGGCGTCCAGCGCCGGATTGACGAAGTACGGAATCGACACTCGGTCGACGCCGGGCCGCGGTGCCAGCACCCGGTGCTGGGTGGCGCGCAGATAACCCCCGGTGGCCACTTCGAGCAGTTCACCGATGTTGACGACGAACGACCCGGCCAGCGGCGGTACGTCGAGCCATTGGCCGTCGGCCAGTTCGACCTGCAGTCCGGTCGAACCGGGTTCGAGCAGCAACAGGGTCAGCACGCCGGAATCCTTGTGGGCGCCAACGCCTTGCACGTAGTCGTCGCGGCCGGGGTAGCGGACAACCTTGATCAGAGTGGCGGGTCTGTCGGCGAACGCAGGATCGAACGTGTCCTCGGCGGCGCCGAGGGATACCGCCCAATGCCGCAGCAGCCGCACCCCCACTGCGGACAGGTTGGCATCCCAGCGTTCGAACGCCGTGCGGAAGCCGGCCGGGATGGTCGGCCACAGGTTGGGGCCTTGTAGCCGCCAGTACCCGGTGGCATTGTCGATCGTCGGGCGCTGCGGCCCGATGTCGATCTGCTCGCGCCAGTCCACCTTGCCGTTGGTGAGTTCACCGCCGAGGCGGGAGTAACCCCGAAACTGTGGGCTTTTCAGCTGGCTGATCTCGTTCTTGGCGTCGAGCGGTAGCGCGAAGAACGTCCGCGCCAGTCCCAGCACTTCGTCGATCTGAGCATCCGGCACCCCGTGACCGACCAGGTAGAAGAACCCGATGTCGTGGGCCGCTTCGCGCAGCCGCGATCGGAATGCGTCCGCGTCGCGGTCGGCTTCGGTCAGGTCGAGTACGGGCAACACGAGAACCATTGTGCGGCAGCGCGCTGTGTGCCCGCGACGGGCATTCACGAGAACTGAACGGGTGTGAAGCAATCACGGTGCTTTGATTTCTTGTCCGACGTCGGGGCGGCGCCAACCATGGTTCCGATGAGCTATCGCACTGTCGACACGTCACGCCGGGTGATCGATTTGGCCACCGGCATTCTGGTGGGCCTGCGCGGGTGCTCGGAGCGCGAGGCGTTCGCCGAACTCGTGGCCGTGGTGCAGCACACCGGCATCGGTCTTGGCAGCATTGCGCGGGCACTGGTGGCCATCGCCGGGTCCTCGGGTGACTCGGTGCCGTATCAGGCCGAGGCGTTCGATGCGTGGGCGGACCTGCTCGCGGCACGGGCGGTCGCCGTCCACTAACGCCGAGCGTGTGGGATCTCGGTGGTTTTCGAAGGGCATTTTCGACGATATCCCCCACTCTCGACGTCTCTCTCAGTCGGGATAGTCAGGGCCCACCGCGGTCCGCGCACCCAGCCGTCGTCCCCTGCCCCACCCGAGTTCGCGTCGGTACCCGCCCAGCAGTCCATCGTCGGCCAGCCAGGCGACATCGCGGAATCGGGAATCCGCCGGCGCGGGTGTGGCCAGCGGCGCGACGAACAGGGCGTCAACGGGGCAGTAGGCCTCACATTGGAAGCATGTCTGGCAGTCGTCCTGCCGGGTGATCACCGGGATCCCCTCCGCCCCACGGTCGAAGACGCGGGTGGGACACACCTCGATGCAGCGATCGCAGCCGATGCACCGGTGCGGGTCAACGACCTCGATCATGCCGCCTCCGGTCGGGTCCACAGTTCGTCCAGCCCGCCGGTCAGCAGCCGGCGACGCTGAGCCGGATCCACCCCGGGCCGGTCGAGGCGCTTGTGCATGCCGCGGGTCTCGTCGCGGTGCAGTGCGGCGTGATACATCCAGCGGCTGTGCGCCAGCATCGCGGCCGCCTCACGAGCGCGGAAGCCGCCATCACCGTTGCCGCGCAGCCCATCCCGTGCCGCCGACCACGTGTCGTGCAACGACTGGAGAGCCGGAGCAAGGTGGTCTGCGTGCCGTAGGAAGTTGTGCTCGTGGGGCAGCATGTGGCGCTGTACGTCGGCGACCACCTCCCGGTAGTCGACACTCGGCCTGCCGTCGGGCGCCAAACCGACGCCGCCAATGCAGCGCAGTACGCCGGCCGGGCGGGTGCGGGCGGCCGCGAACGCTGCTGCGCTGCGGCCCGACCAACTCCCCGACGAGGCCGCCCATGCAGCGTTGTGGCTGCCGCCCCCGGTGAAGCCGCCGCAGATCAGCTCACGGGTCGCGGTGTCACCGGCGGCGTAGAGGCCCGGCACGTCGGTGGAGCAGTCGTAGTCCACCACGCGCACACCGCCCGTGCCGCGAACGGTTCCTTCGGCCACCAGAGTGATCTCGAAAAGGTCGGTGAACGGATCGATCCCGAGCCGGTCGAAGACCAGGAAGAAGTTGGGCTGGCCTTTGCGCATGCCGATCTGCTCGGCTTCGGTGGCTCGGTCGATACGAGCGAACACCGGCTCTTCGCGCAGGGTGGTGGCAATGAGGGTGCGGCCCCTGGCACTGCCCGCTCCCTCGATGACGGTCCCGTCAGCACGGTAGAACGTCGCCCACGAGTAGTAGGCCGTCTTGGTCAGCGAGGTCCCCTTGACCCCGATCGCGTAGGCGTTGGAGAACTCCATACCGGACAGCACCGCCCCCGCCTCGACGGCCATCAACGCCCCGTCGCCGGTGTTGACGTCACACCCCAGCGACTTCGACTGAAACGCACAGCCGCCGGTCGCCAGCACCACGGCCTTGGCCTCGATCCGGATCGTGCGGGCCAACACACGGTCGAATGCCACCGCCCCGGAAACCACGCCGTCTGCGTCGAGCAGAAGCTCCAGCGCGGGAGTGTGGTCGAGGATGCGAACACCGAGCCGTTGCACCCGGGTGCGTTGCCTGCGCATGTATTCGGGGCCCTGCAGATCATTGCGGATCGGTCGGCCGTTGGCGTCGACCGGAAACGGGTAGCGCTGCACGGTCGCCAGCTCGTCCATCCGATCGTGCGTCTCGTCGAGAACCCTTGTCATCCAATCCCGCTCGGCTAGATGGCCGCCGAGTGCGTCGCGGCTGGCCATCGCCGCCTCCCGCAATTCGGGGACGTCGTCGACATACCAGACACCGGTTCCCACCGACGCGGTCGAGCCACTGGAACCGGTGTGCCCTTTGTCGGCGAGGATGACATTCGCGCCCGCCTGCGCGGCCTTGATTGCCGCCCAGGTGCCGGCCGGTCCCCCGCCGACCACCAACACGTCGGTCGACAGTGTCGCTTGCGGGTCGTCATAGGTCATGGCCGTGCCTCCATTGGTTGCTGTTGGTGCGATTCAGTCTTTGAGCCGATTCGAGCCGAAGATGTACGCCGACCACGCCGACAGCCCGATCGCCAGTGCCCACACCACGCCCAGGGCGGCGGCGGTGCTGACGTCGGCATGGCCCAGGATGCCGATCCGTTCCACCTGGACCAGCCAGAAGACCGGATTGATGCGGCTGAGCAGGTCCCAGACGGGTGGCAGCTGGCTCACCGAATAGAAGATCCCGCCAAGAAATCCCAACGGCAGCAGGATGATCGACTCCATCGAGTAGACGTGGTCCAGTGACTTGGCCAAACTCCCTGCGATGACGCCGGTCTGGGCCGCCACCACGAGCACCCCGAGTGTGCCGAATACGAACACCAGCGGCCGGGCAAAGCCGCCCGTATGAGTCAGTGGCAGCGCAATCGCCAGAACAACGAGCCCGACGATCAGCCCGCGGGCGATACCGCCGACGACGAGTGCGGCGTTGATCTCCCACCAGCGCAACGGGCTGGCGAAGACGTCGTTGATGTACTTGTCGCGACGGGCCTCGAACAGACTGGTGGTGCCGTTGAAGAAGCCCACGTTGACGATCGCCTGGGCGAACAGGCCGGGGACGATGAACTGCCCGTAAGGAATTCCGTCGATGGTGTCGACGTGGCGGCCCAGCACCGAACCGAACACGATGACGAACAGGATCGTGGCCAGCACCGGTCCGAGGATCGTGTACTGCCAGATGTTGACGAATCGCAGGATTTCTCGTTCGGCGAGCCAGAGGAACGGTGCGCGCTCGACGGTGAAGGGGGCCTCGCGGGTTTCACTCATCGAGCCCCCTCGGCGGTGACGACCCGGTCGTAGACCTCGGAGATGTCGCGGGCCTGATGCCGGCTGCGCAGCGATGCCGCCGAGCCGCGGTCCACGATGCGGCCACCGACGATGAGGGCGAACTCGTCGCAGAGCGTCTCGGCTTCCTGAAGGTAGTGGGTGGTCAACAGGATGGTTGTCCCCGCGGCATTGAGTTCTTTTGCCAATCGCCAGATTTCGGTGCGCAGCGCGACGTCCACCCCGGCTGTCGGTTCGTCGAGGATCAGCAGCCGTGGCCGGTGGATCAACGCGCGGGCCAGCACCAGCCTGCGCTGCATGCCGCCGGAGAGTTCGTACGCCCGTGCCGTCGCCTTGTGCTCCAAGTGAAACAGCTGCAGCAGTTCGTCGGCGCGGAGTTTCGCGGTCTTGCGCCCGATTCCGTGATAGCCGGCGTGATAGATCAGCAGCTGGCGGATTGACAGGAAGCGGTCGACATTGATCTCTTGTTCGGCCAGACCGATGAGGTGCCGGGCCGCCCGGGTCCGGTGGTCGTGGCCGAAGACTGTCAGCTCCCCGGCAGTGGGGCTGACGATGTTGCACACCGAGCCGATCAGGGTGGTCTTGCCGGCCCCGTTGGGCCCCAGGAGACCGAAGAACGCGCCCGGCCGCAGTTCGAGGTCGAGGTCGGACACCGCGGTGAAACCACCGCGGTAGACCTTGCTCAGGCCTTTGATCGACAGGGCCGGCGGAGTCGATTCAGGAGATGTCACTTGCGAAGTGTGCATCGCTTTCGTGGAATTGGTTGGGTGGGGCGGCCAGGCCATAATGCTCCCGCAGGGTTTTGCCCTGGTACTCATCCCGAAACAGCCCCTTGCTGCGCAGGATTGGCAGTACGTGCTCGATAAACGCCGCCAGCCCGGACGGCAGCGCAGGCGCCATGATGTTGAAGCCGTCGGCGGCGCCGCCCTCGAACCACGAGACGATGGTGTCGGCCACCTGATCGGGTGTGCCGACGAACGTGAAGTGCCCGCGCCCCCCGCCGAGGCGGGACAGGATCTCCCGGACGGTGAGCTGTTCGCGTACCGCTAGTTCGATGATGAGATCCGAACGGCTCTGGGAGCCTTGGAGTCTCGGTCGGGCCAGGATGAAGTCGGGCAGCGGGCTGTCGAGCTCGAACACCGAAGGGTCGGTTTCGAAGTTCCAGGCCAGTTGCGCAAGGCCGAACTCGGGGATGCGCAGGTCGTCGAATCGCTGCGCTAATTCGATCGCTTCGCGCTGTGTCGATCCGATGAAGGGCACGATCCCCGGCAAGATCAGCACGCTGTCGGGGTCCCGGCCGGCCGCCAGCGCGCGTGACTTCACGTCGCGATAGAAATCGGCTGCCCGCTCGTAGGTTTGGTGTGCGGTGAAGATCGCCTCGGCATGCCGGGCGGCGAACTTCTTCCCGTCCTCCGATGAGCCGGCCTGCACCAGCAGCGGATGCCCCTGCGGTGGGCGTTCGACGTTGAGCGGACCCGCGACCCGGAAGTGCCCACCGTCATGATCGATGGGGTGGAGCCGCATCGGATCGGCGTAGCGGCCAGAATCCTTGTCGCCGAGGACGGCCTCGGTCTCCCAGCTGTCCCAGAGCGCCTTCGCGACGGTGAGGAATTCATCGGCCCGTTCATAGCGCAGGGCATGGTCGGGCCGCTCTAGCAGCCCGAAATTGGCGGCTTCGTCGGCGCCGGCGGAGGTGACGATGTTCCAGCCGGCCCGCCCACCGCTGACGTGATCCACCGACGCCAGCCGGCGAGCCAGGTTGTACGGATCGTTATAGGTCGAGGACACCGTGGCGATCAGCCCGATCCGGCTGGTGTGCTGCGACAGGGCGGTCAACAGCGTCAGGGGTTCGAGCTGGCCCGGCGGCCGGTACTCCCCGCTGCCGGTCAGCGCGGGCCCGTCAGCCAGGAACAGCGAGTCGAACTTCGCGTCCTCGGCCAGTTGTGCCAGCTCGATCCAGTGCTGCAGATCGAAATCGGCCCTGGGATTGCTCTCCGGTAGGCGCCATGCCGCCTCGTGGTGACCCGCCTCCATGAGGAAGGCGTTGAGGTGCAGTTGACGTTGTGTCGCAGCCATGACGTCAGGACAGCGTCGAGCTGTCAAAGCCGGCAGGCAGCAGATTGTCGGTGATGGTCGCGACATCGACCTGCTTGGTGATCTCACCGGCCTCGAAGAACGCATCGCTGAGCTGCTGTTCGGCTTTGATGTCCTCGGGAAGGACCTGCGAAATCTTGAACGGGTACGCATCGACGGTCTCGCGCGCGTCCTTGATGGAGATGCCCGTCTCGGTGGCGATGGCTTTGGCGTACTGGTCGGGATTCTTCTGGGCCCAGTTGAAGATTCGGGCCACCCTGGTCAGCACATCGGCCAGAGCCGCTCGCCGGGTCGGATCGTTGAGCGACTTGTCGGTCGCCACGTAGTAGTTGTTGACCTGGTCGATGGGCGGAATCCCCTTGGCGATGATGCGGGCGCCGTCGCCGACGGCGATCGCCGACGGCGGGTTCCAGATCGACCAGGCGTCGACCTTTCCGGTGTTGAAGGCGGTGGCGCCGGCCGCCGGGCTGAGGTAGACGAATTCGACGTCCTTGGGCGTCAATCCGACGCTCTTGAGCGCCAGCAGCGCCAGCCCGTGGGCGGAGCTGCCCTGCGGGATACCGATCTTCTTGCCTTTGAGGTCGGCAATCGTCTGGATCGGCGAATCCTTGGGCACGATGATGTTCTCGGCCGCCTTGGTGGGGTCGGCGCCATGCTGGGTGGCCACGATCTTGAAGCCATACTGCTTGGCCGCCCCGGTGATCGGCGGAACGGTGCCCACGTAGCCGAGGTCGATATCACCGGTGGCGGTGGCCTGCACGAGCGGTGGGCCGTAGTCGAACCGGGCGAACTTGACCTTGTAGGGCGCATCGTCGAACGCGCCGGTGATCTTGGCCAGCTCCTCGCTGCCGTCACCGCCGTTGTCGCCGATGGTGAAGGTGTACTGGCTCCATTCGGGATGGTTGGCCGCGGTCGAGTCCGTCGACTTGCTCAGCGGTCCACCAGCCGACTTTTCGGCGCCGCCGCAGCCCGCCAGAGCGGTCGCGGCGACAAGCAGCACGGCGGCGCCAAGAGTACGGACGGTCTTGTGGGACATGGGATCTCCTCGGATTATCGGTAGGTCTGGAAGTTCAGTGCTGGCCGGCAAGGCCGAGGTCGACGAGCAGCGCCGCGCGAAGCTGCTCGCGGGCAACGCTCGCCTCGCGGTCGGCGGCCGACAGGTCGACTCGATGGGTGTCGCCGATGCGGCCGTTGCTCATCACGACGATGCGGTCGGCCAGCGCGATCGCCTCGTCCACGTCGTGGGTCACGAGGAGCATGGCGGCATGGTGTTTGCGGCGCAGCTCGCGCACCAGGTCGTGCATCCGCAATCGGGTGATGGCATCCAGTGCGGCGAACGGCTCGTCGAGCAGGACCAGCTCCGGTTCGGCGACCAGTGCCCGAGCCAGCGCGACGCGCTGCGCTTCCCCACCCGAAAGTTGCTTGGGCCACGCCTTTTCGCGGCCCGCGAGATGAACATCGGCGAGCGCCTTGCGGGCCCGTTGATCGGCGTCCGGTCCCCGCAGCCCCAGCGTGACGTTGCGCAGGACACGTTGCCATGGCAGCAGCCGGTCACCCTGGAAGACCACCGCCCGCTTCGTGGGAACCTCGATGCGTCCGCCGTCGGGCCGGTCCAATCCGGCCAAAAGGCGAAGCAATGTGCTCTTGCCGCAGCCGGATGGCCCGAGCAGGACGACGAGCTCTTCGTCGTCGATCCGCAGATCGAGATGATCCAGGATCGTGCGGTCCCCGAATCGGCGCACCACCCCCTCTGCCAGCACCCCGGTCTGCAGGCGCGGCGTCGCCGCCGGGGTGGTCACATCGCCTCGAAACTTGGCCGCCAGCGCAGCAACACCCGTTCGAGAACCCGCACGATCTGATCGGCGAACAACCCGAGAATCGAATAGATCACCAAGCCCACGAACACCTGATTGGTCTGCATATAGGTCTGAGCCCGGGTGACCAGGAAGCCCAGCCCGTGATTGGCGTTGACCGTCTCGGCTGCCACCAGACCCAGCACGCTGTATGCCAGCGAGAACCGCAGGCCCACAAGAAATCCGGGAAGGGCTCCGGGCACCAGGACGCGGCTGACGATCCGGACGGTACCGGCACCAGTCGTGCGGGCCATCTCGATAAGGCGTTGATCCACACCGCGGATCGCCGCGAACAGGTTCAGGTACATCGGCACACCGGCGCCGAATGCGATCAGCAGCACCTTTGTCAGTTCATCAATGCCGAACCAGACGATCATCAGCGGCAGGACTGCCAGAAGCGGGATGGTGTTCAGGATTTGGGCCACGCCGTTGAACAAGTATTCGCCGCGGCGCAGGAAACCGCCGAGCACACCGGTCACGATGCCGACGCTCAACCCGAGCACCAGACCGATGCCGGCCCGCTGCAACGAGATCGCAAGATCCGACTCCAGGCTGCCGTCCTGCCACAGTTCTATAGCGGTACTGGCGATTTCGCTCGGCGGGGGCGCATACGTCGGCGGTAGAACTCCCGTCCGGCCCAGGATCTCCCACAGCACCAGGATCAGCAGTGGCGTCGTGTAAATGCCCAGCGGCCAACTGAACCGGCGCCGGAGGGCGCCGAAACCGGTCGCGCGCCGGGTGTCGGTGGGCAGGAAGACCTCGCGACGTTGCGTCCTGACGGCCGCGGCAGGCACTGGGTCCGCCGGGATAAGCACCGGGGCCAGGCTGATATCGGTCATGAGATATCACCCTCCCGCGACGGCAACGAGTGCGGGAGCTATGGAATCGGTGCGATTCTTTGTTCAGCGGTTTCACAGCTCACACGCGATAAATCCGCGCTGAGCAAAACCCGTTTCCTCGCGGGCGCATCAAGGTATGCGTGTACAGCGCGCAAAACTAGGAGGAACGAGTGATGGGTCGGTCTAGGCCTGCCCACATTGTCGTTGTCGGAGGCGGCTTCAGCGGCACGATGACGGCAGTCAACATCGCTCGGCTTACCGAACACCCGCTGAAGATAACCGTGGTCAACGACCGCGGCCCGGTCGGCCGCGGAGTTGCCTACGGACTGCGGCGACCGGAGTATCTGCTCAACGTGGCCGCGCGGAACATGTCGGCGTTTCCCCATGAGCCCGACCACTTTCTGGATTGGCTTTGTACCCGCTCGGAGTTCGAACTTACTCCTGAGATCGAGTTGCGTGAGCGCTTCGTCGCCCGCCAGATCTACGGCGACTATTTACGTTCCATCGCACAACATCACTTGCAGAGCCCCGGCGAAGGCGCCCTGGCTACTTCGGAGTTGATCAAGGGTGAGGTCGTCGACATCGAGTCGGGGGAACACAGTTGCCGCGTGCGGTTGGCGGACGGAACGGCCATCGAGGCCGACCGCGTTGTGCTGGCCACCGGAAACGAACCACCGGCGCCGTTGCCCGGTGCGGAGGCGCTCGAGGATCATCCGGCCTGGGTGGCCAACCCGTGGCAGGCGTGGGAGCACCGCCTGCCGCATCATGACGGGTCGGTGGTGCTTCTCGGCACCGGCCTGACGACGGTCGACGCCATCATCACCCTGCGCGCGTTGGGCTGGCTGGGCACCGTTGATGCGATCTCGCGTCATGGCTGGTTCCCGAACGCACATTTCCGCGGGATCGAGTACCCGGAGTTTCCGCCTGCCGATATCGACCTGGCCGCGCTGGGACTCGAACGACTGCTGGCACTGATCGAAAGGCACTGCGCAATCCTGCACGCGCGCAACGCCAATCCCGCGATCATCGTCGACAAGCTGCGGGGCTACACGCAGCGAATCTGGTCGGGGTTCAGCATCGAGGACCGCCTGACGTTCGCCCACGAACATGCCGCCCGCTGGAATGTCTTCCGGCACCGCATCGCTCCCGAAATCCACGCGCAGATCACCAGTTCCCAACTCACCGGCCAGCTTCGGGTTCATGCCGGTTCCATCGCCAGACTCGAACCGTCAGCGGACCGCATTCATGTCGAGCTGGCCGATGGCCAGTCAGTGCGTGGTGATCTGGTGATCAACGCGACCGGCCCGTCGACGAAATTCACGGCGACCCGTTCGGTGTTGCTACAGAATCTCCTGCGGCGGGGCACGATCGCGCCAGACACGACCGACCTGGGCGTCCACGTCGACACCGATCACACCGTGCTGACGAGTTCTGGCGAACGCTCACCGTGGCTTCTTGCGTTAGGACCCCTATTACGGGGTACCTACTGGGAAACCATCGCCGTGCCGGAGTTGCGCGTGCAAGCCCGGCGCGTGGCCGAGACGGTGCTTGGCGGCGCGCGCGCCGAAGAAGAGAGCCAGCTGCAGCTGGAATACATGATCTGACAACGGGAGGGGCCGGCGCTGGTCGAGAATGCCCCTTGACCGCCCGCCGACTGTGGGTGCTATGCACGCAAATTCATCAATTCGGTGCATGAGGCCCACACTCGCGGCCGGCTTGCGACTAGTTGCCCTGTCCCCCACGGCCGAGTGACGCCAGGTCGGCGACCGGGTCGATGCGGTTGATCAGCCAGTCGCCGAGGATCCGCGCCTTGTAGACCCGCGGATTGTGCGAGGCCAGCGTCCTCGCGTTCTTCCAATGCCGGTCCAGGCCACGGCGTTCGGACACACCGGATGCGCCGAGCGCGTCGAAGATCTTCGTCGTGGCCGACAACGCCGCCGCGATGATCACCAGTTGGGCCTGGTCGACGGCGACCTCCGCGTCGACCAACCGCCGGCGCGCACCCGCCTCGTCACCGGCCAGCCGGCCGGCCACAATACGGTCCAGCGTTGCGGTGCTACGCGCCAGCGCCGCCTCGGCGGCGAACACATCGGCCGACACCTCACCGATCACCTGCAGCAGTTGTGGGTCGAACGAGGGAACCGCAGTCAATCCCTGGGGGTAGTTGCGGACGCGTTCGGCCAGGGCGATCGATCCATCGCGCAGTGCGGCTTTGGTGATGCCGGTCAGCACCGAGTGCATGGCTGTCTGATAGAAGTGCGCCTGGTAGCCGAACCGTTCGGTGGCCGGGAAGACGTTCCCGTGCTCGGCGCGCGCCCGGTCATAGCGGGCGGTGCCGCTCGCGGTGGTGCGCTGGCCGAACCCGTCCCAGTCGTCGACGAGGATCACTCCCGGGTCGTCGCGGCGCACCAGCGCCGTCACCAGCTCGCCGTCGTCCCCACGCCCGAGCACATCGAGCCAATCGGCGTAAAGGCTGCCGGTGGCATAGTATTTCGCGCCGCTGACCACCCAGTGGTCGTCTTCGGCAGTGATGGTCGACGTCAGATTGGCCAGGGTCACATTGTTGGCCTCGGTCCAGCCGCCGCCGACGAATTCACCCGCGAGGAACCGCTTGATCCACGTGTCGTTGGTGTCCGATTGCGGCGCGTTGAGCCGATCCTCGACGAACGCGAGATGGTTGCGCCAGATGTGTGCGACATTGGGGTCCGCCTCGGCCAGCTCAGCCAGCAGCGCGAAGGTCTGCTCCAAGGAGGCGCCAAAACCGCCGTGGACAGCCGGAATTCGCACCGTGCCGAAGTCGACGTCGGCCAGCCAGCGGACCTGCTCATGCGGGAATACCCGATCCCGTTCCCGCTCGAGGTTGCCTTGGGCGATCTTGTCGAACACCGGCCGGAATACCGAGAACAGGCCATCGTCGGAGGCGGTCGGGGCCGCCAGATACGTTGCGCTCATCATCGGGCTCCGGCGTCGTCGATGCGATAGGAATACTGCTCCTCGACGGCGATGTATCCGAGGCGGCGGTACAGCAGGTGTGCCTTGCTGCGGTTGTTGATGTCGGTGCCCAATGAGGCGACGGTCAGCCCGCGCCGCAGCGCGGCCAGCCAGATCTTCTGCAGCAGCAACTCGCCGATACCGTGCCGTCGCAAGTCCGGCCGCACCCCGATGTAATCGGTGTGCGCGCTGAGTTCTTGTGCTCCGGCCACCCCGGAGCTGAAGGTCGAGCCCAGCACATAGCCGACGACGTCCCCCGACTCGTCGAGCGCGGCGATGCTGAAGTCGGGTGTGAAGGCCCGGCTGGCGATGTGGTGCTGCCAGTCCTCCGGGCTCTTCGACATGTTCCCGAAATGCTCCAGGAAGGTGCTGTGCTGTAGCCGGCGGACCTGCTCGCCCAAGCCTCTACTGATGACCTCGGGCCAGCTGATCACCGTGATCCCCGCTGCGCCGGCGCTTTCCAGCGCAGCACGGTTCTCCCCGTGCAACCGCTTGCGAGTGCGAATGAACTCGGCTTCGCGTACGGCGCCACGCCGCTTCAGCGCATCGATGACCACGGGCTGATTGGCGCCGATGATCACCCGCAGATACGCCCCCGGGATCGCCGCGGCCTCCCGTTCGAACCGGTTCACCGCAGTGCGCACGACATCGTCGATGATGTCGGAAGGGACATCGGGATCGATGACGAAGTCGCCGCTGATCTCCGGCTCCGCACCGTGCGGGCGATGCACTGCGGTGTAGCCGCGGACTCGTCCTGACGCGTCGCGCAGCACCGCCGCCTCGAATACCGACGCCAGCTGCTCGGCGACATCGCGGGAGTCGGCGGCGAACTTGCGCCCGCTCAGCCCATGGGTGGTGGCCAGGAAGTCGGCGATCAGCGGATAGTCGGCGGTGCCGATCGGTGTCACCGACCAGTTCCCGGTGACCGTGACGTCGAGCAGTGTCATCGGATGCTCCTCGGAGCAGGCACCGAAATCCCCACCAGCGTCGCCTCGTTGAGCCATGTCAAGCCGGTATCGGTTTGGACAGGCGCGTTCGCTCGGAGCCACCCCGCACGCAGCACGGAGGCGAGATGCCGTACCCGGCTCATGGCGCCACCACCTCCTTGTCCTTGTCGCGGTCGGTCTGGGGGTCGTCGTCGTGGCCCAGCACGTCGAGGATCCCCTCGTCGATGAGCCGCTGCTGTTCGGCCTCCGACAAGGTCTGGATGCTGCCGAGCCGGGCCGCCACCTCAGGGCGGGTCGCCCGCAGGTACCAGTACCAGAGCAAGCCGAGGAACAGCAGCCCGAAGAAGACGAACGGCAGGATGTTGAAGGGGAATTCGGGCACCGGGAAGAAGTTGGAGAAGATCACGTAACCGATGCCGAGCGCGGCGGCCACCGAGACGACCAGTCGAGTAGTGGTGAGTGCCTTGATCTTTCGCAGCCAGATCGGGGTGGCAATGACGACCAGCAGGTAGCTGACCAGGAATCCCCAGTTGGCGACATAGCCGCCGTAGACGTCGAACACCAGCCGCCCGACCGAGCTGAAGGTGGCCGTCACCGAGAACACGAACGCCAAACCGCCGACCAACGCGATACCCACCCATGGTGTGCGGTACTTGGCGTGCACCTTCGTCAGCGCGCTCGGCAGCGCCCCCTCGTGGGCGAGCGTGAACAGCGAACGAGCCGCCGCGGTGGTGACCGCGGTGACGAACACGATGAACGCGATGGCCACCGCCGCACTCACGATGTAGTTGACCCACGACACCCCGGTCACGTCCGCCAACTGCGGCAGCACCGCCTTGTCGCCGTTGATGTCACCGAAGTGCAGGATCTGCGGGTAGGTGGCGAAGATGTAGAGCACGCCGATCAGCAGCACGACGCGCAGCAGCGAGCGGGCGATGTTCTGGTGGGCGTTCTTGGCTTCGGCGCCGAGCGAGGCCACACTCTCGAAGCCCGCGTACGAGCCGACGGCGGTGACGGCTGCGATGAACGTCGCGCTCGACCCCAGGTGTGAGGGGCTGAACTGCTCGGTGTCGATGTGGAAGCCGTAGCTGACGTACGAGGCCACGATGATCACCAGGATCGAGGCGATGGCCACCACTTCGAAGGCCAGCTCGTACTTGGCAGCGATAGCCACCCCGCGGAACGGCAGATAGGTCGCCGCGGCCACCACGACGATCACCAGCAGCAGGCGGAACCATGTTGCCTGCGAACCTAATCCGATCGACTCCAGGAACGAGTCGAGATACAGCACCCCGCCGAGGGTTCCGGTGATGGCGAATCCGACGTAACCGAGCAACAGGCTGAAGCCGGCCGCATACGCGAATCCGGGGCCGAGACCGTTACCCGTGTAGGTACCCAACGACCCCGACGAGACGGTGCGCTTGGCCTGGAAGCTGATCGTCGTCGCGATGAGGATGGTCAGCGCCAGGCCGACGAGCACCGCCCAGGAGGCGCCCTTGCCTGCGGCGACGAACAACGAGTAGGGCACCACGGCGACAGCGACGCTCGGTGCCGCCGCTGCCAGGCCCTGGGCGAAGACACCCCACGGCCCCAACGCTTCTCGTTCGAGTCCGGTCGAATCGGCGGCGGTCAGTGAACGCCCGCCGATGCCGAGTTGTGGTGTGGACCCGAGTTGTGGTGTGGACACAGTGCCGCCTTCCTGCCCCCGCGTGCGTCATCGCCGCCACGCATTCGCTTGGCATGCAGGGATTTAACGTATTGTTGACGTATCTGACACGGTGCCGGAAACTTGCGCCCGGCGTCAGTTATCGGATCGCCGAGATTCTTTTCCGCGATGCGGCGCCGGGGTGCTCGACGGGCAGTAGCGCCGAACCGCCCGGAAACACCCTTTGGCGCAACGTGTCCGCGCGGTCCGTGCTCGCCAGCCCACGCCGGCGCAGCTCGGGAATGAGGTACTCGGCCACGTCAGCGAAGCTGCCGGGGGTGACGTGGTAGGCGATGTTGAACCCGTCGACCCCGGTCTGCGCGGCGAAGTCAGCCAGCCCGTCCGCGACTGTCGAGGCGTCGCCAACGAACAACGGTCCGCCGAAACCACCGAGCCCACCGACATAGTCGCGCAACGTGATCCGCTGCCGACGACCGTCGGAATCGTCCACCGTGGCCAGGATCGATTGGCTGGCGTCGGTGTCGAACTGCTCGATCGGCCGGTCGACGCCATAGGTCGACCAGTCCACACCGCTGAGCGCCGACAGCAGGACCAGACCGCCTTCGAGGTCGGTGTAGCGGGACAGTTCGTCGGCCTTGGCCTGCGCCGCGCGCCCAGTGCTGTCGACGACGATTTCGACCGAGCTGAGGAACCGCACCGAGTCCGGGCTGCGCCCGTGGCTCACCGCCCTGCGCCGCACGTCGTCCACCCGCGACCGCACCACAGCTGGCCGCGGATCGGACAAGAAGACGATCTCGGCATTGCGTGCCGCGAATTCTCGCCCTGCAGTGGATGATCCGGCCTGGAACAGCACCGGAGTGCGTTGCGGGGACGGCTCCACCAGATGCGCTCCCGGCACGCTGAAGTACTGTCCCTCATGACCGATCGGATGCACCTTGGTCGCGTCGGTGAACACCCCGCCTGCGCTGTCGCGCACCATGGCCCCGTCTTCCCAGGAGCCTTCCCACAGCTTGTAGGTAACGTCGAGGAACTCCTGTGCGATGGCGTAGCGCTCATCGTGGGGAATCTGGCGCTCGCGCCCGATGATGTTGCGGGCGGCGCTGTCCAGCAGCGACGTCACGATGTTCCAGCCGATCCGGCCGCCGGTGAGGTGGTCCAGCGTGCTGAACTTGCGGGCCAGCAGGTACGGGCTCTCATAGGTGGTCGACACGGTGATGCCGAAACCGAGTCGCTGGGTCGCCGCGGCCATCGCCGACACCGCGAGCAACGGGTCGGTGACCGGGGTCTGGACGGCGTGGCTGAGCGCGGCGTCCGCACTGCCACCGAACACGTCGAGCTGGCCGACCGCGTCGGCGATGAACAACAGGTCGAACCCGCCGTCGTCGAGCAGGCGCGCCAGATCCACCCAGTAATTCAGACTGGTGTATTGCGCGGTCGTGTCCTTCGGATGACGCCACATGCCGAAGTTGCCGTGCGACACCGTCGACATCGTGAACGCCGACAACAGGAATGGACGCACTTCTCGAACCATCTGGAGAGACTAGATCCGGCACACCTCGGCCCACACCGGTTAAATCCGCGCCGAATTGAACTGCCGCCCACCGGGAAGCGTCCGCGGCAGGCTACGTGTGCGCAGCGTTCTTGAGCATCTCCGAGGCGATGCTCTTGGCCTCGTCGTTGATCGAGTTACTGCACGCCCACGCCTCGACAACCAGATTGGACGCCGACGACAGAGCGTGCTGGCAGCCCCATCCACCGGCATTGCGTTGGCTGGACTGCTGGGTCAGGATGTCGCCAGTTACGTTGGCCGTGTCGATCTTCCAGGTGGAGTGCACATCGGAGTTGTCGATGTCGATCGACGTGCCGCCGCACTTCTCCCACGTTGTCCGGGAACCCTCGACGAACGCCCTGGCCTTCTCCGCCGACGGAAAGAGCACCGCGATCTGTTCGACCCAGTGCGCATTGTCGGTCGTCGGCTCCTGCAGCACCTCGTCGCGGACGGCCGACCAGTCGCTGGCGTTATAGACCAGTTCCTCGGCGCCGTAGATCGCGCCAAGGCAGTCGACGTCGGACACCCCGTCGGAGTTGTCGCTCATGCTCTGCGATGACGCGGTGACCCGGATCCCGGTGGCACCCATGACACCGTTGACCTCGCCGGCGCTGAGCAGAACCCGGTCGAGGTCGGACTCCTCGAGCTTGGGCACGTCGGTGGGGGTCGGGCCTGCGCCTTGGCCCCGCAGCGCCGTGCCGCTCACCGTGGACACACATCCGGACAGCAGCGCGCCGACCACGACGGCGGTGCAGAACACAGGCGCGCAGCGGTTCACGGACGATATTGTCCCTCAGCTGGCAGTTTCTGCGTGCCCCAACCGCCGATTAGCGTCCCTGATTCACCGCATGCTGCATCGTCGCGGCCAGGCTGACCGCCCGACCGGCGGGCCGCCGCTGAGCCTGCGCGCCGCCGGTGACTGCGACGTCCACATCGACCACGCAATCGGCCGCCACGCCGATGGCCCGTTCGGTGGGAAACGCCGTGTCACCCTGGTTGTCGGAGTTGATCACCGTTGCCGACAGCATCGATCCGTCCACCTTGACGTCGGTGATCTTCTGGTACAGCTCGGTGTTGGCCGGGCTACGCAGCACGCTGCGCACCGTCTTGCCCTCACAGGCCTTCCACTGGGTGACGAAACCATCGAACATCCGTTGCGCCTCGGCCTCGGTGGCGAACTCGATGACTCCGGCGTCGACACTGGACACCGTCTGGCCGCCGCCGAAGTTTGTGAACTCCTGCCAGCCGGCGCGGCGCACGTCGCCACCCTCGTACACCACCCGCATGAACGGAGTGGCCGGGCCCAGGCATTCGATGGGATTGGCGTCATTGTTGTCGCGAATCCCGTTGGGCAGCATGTCAATCCCGCCGATTGCCGGCAAACCGTTGTCAGCCAGCGGGTTTCCCGCCGCCTGACTGGCATCCGCTGCAGTGGGCAGCACCGCGGCGAGATCGCGCACCGCGCTGACAGGGTCCTTGCGCGCGGCGGTGCCGTCGACCGTGCTGGTACAACCCGCCAGCATGGCGATGCCCACCACGGCACCAACTATCGATCTCCCCCGAACGACGTGAAGGTCGCGTGTGATGTAATCCCCTACTTCTTTGCTTTGTCGCCGGCCTTGTCGCCGCCGTCGGTGGATAGCGCTGCGACGAACGCTTCCTGGGGTACCTCTACCCGCCCGATCGTCTTCATACGCTTCTTGCCCTCTTTCTGCTTCTCCAGCAGTTTGCGCTTACGGGTGATGTCACCGCCGTAGCACTTCGCGAGGACGTCTTTGCGGATCGCCCGGATGTTGTCGCGGGCAATGATTTTCGAACCGATGGCCGCCTGCACCGGCACCTCGAACTGCTGGCGCGGAATCAGCTCCTTGAGCTTGGTGGTCATCTTGTTGCCGTAAGCCTGCGCCGAATCCTTGTGCACGATCGCACTGAACGCGTCGACGGCCTCACCCTGCAGCAGGATGTCCACCTTGACCAGCGCGGCCTCCTGCTCGCCGGACTCCTCGTAGTCCAAGCTGGCGTAGCCGCGGGTGCGCGACTTCAGGGAGTCGAAGAAGTCGAAGATGATCTCGCCCAGCGGCATCGTGTAGCGCAGTTCGACACGTTCGGGCGACAGGTAGTCCATGCCGCCGAGTTCGCCGCGCCGCGACTGGCACAGCTCCATGATGGTGCCGATGAACTCGCTCGGCGAGATGATCGTGGTCTTCACCACCGGCTCGTAGACCTCGCGGACCTTGCCCTCGGGCCAGTCCGACGGGTTGGTCACGATCATTTCGGTGCCGTCGTCTTTGATCACCCGGTACACGACGTTGGGCGAGGTGGAGATCAGGTCGAGGTCGAACTCCCGCTCGAGACGTTCCCGGGTGATCTCCATGTGCAGCAGGCCGAGGAAGCCGCACCGGAAGCCGAATCCCAGCGCCACCGAGGTTTCCGGCTCGTAGGTCAGGGCGGCATCGTTGAGCTGCAGCTTGTCCAGCGCCTCACGCAGGTTCGGGTAGTCGGACCCGTCGACCGGGTAGAGCCCCGAATAGACCATCGGCTTGGGTTCGCGGTAGCCGGTGAGCGCCTCGGTGGCGCCCTTGCGGGCGCTGGTGACGGTGTCACCGACCTTGGACTGGCGGACGTCTTTCACGCCGGTGATGAGGTAGCCGACCTCGCCGACGCCCAGGCCGTCACTGGGTTTGGGGTCGGGCGAGACGATGCCGACCTCGAGAAGTTCATGGGTGGCGCCGGTGGACATCATCTTGATCCGCTCGCGCGGATTGAGCTTGCCGTCCACCACCCGTACGTATGTCACGACGCCGCGGTAGATGTCGTAGACCGAGTCGAAGATCATCGCCCGCGCCGGAGCGTCGGCGTCCCCGACCGGCGCTGGGATCAGCCGGACCACTTCGTTCAGTAGCTCCGGCACACCCTCACCGGTCTTGCCGGAGACCCGAAGTACATCGCCGGGTTCGCAGCCGATGATGTGGGCGATCTCGCCGGCGTACCGGTCAGGGTCGGCGGCAGGCAGGTCGATCTTGTTGAGCACCGGGATGATCGTCAGGTCCCGGTCCAGCGCCAGGTACAGGTTGGCCAGCGTCTGCGCCTCGATGCCCTGGGCGGCGTCCACCAGCAGCACCGCGCCCTCACAGGCCTCCAGCGCGCGTGACACCTCGTAGGTGAAGTCGACGTGGCCGGGGGTGTCGATCAGGTGCAGGACGTAATCGGTGTCCCCGACTTTCCAGGGCAGGCGCACGTTCTGCGCCTTGATCGTGATGCCGCGTTCCCGCTCGATGTCCATCCGGTCGAGGTACTGGGCCCGCATATCGCGGTCGGCGACCACGCCGGTGATGCCGAGCATCCGGTCGGCGAGCGTCGACTTCCCATGATCGATATGAGCGATGATGCAGAAGTTCCGAATCTGCGCCGGCGCAGTGAAAGTCTTGTCGGCGAAGCTGCTGATGGGAATCTCCTGGTCGGGTCGTGCTTCGAGGGGGCCTTCGGGCCTCTCCAGGGTATCGACTGGGTCCCTCCTGAACACAATCGTGGCGCCCCGCAGAACACAATCGTGCGCCGCAGGCTCATCTCATTCCGCCTATGCTGTCGAGAATGGCGTCGCAGTGGAGGACGTTCCAGAAGATGGCGGAGCACCTCGTGTTCAACGAGGCGCCCAAGTTCATCCGGCAATTGCCGATTCCCCAGGCGGTCCCGCGAACGATCCAGCAGGGCCTGCGATTGGGCATCGAGGCGCTGGTGGCCGGCTCACTGGCCACCGAGCAGCCCGCGGCGATCACCGCAGGTCGGCCGATCACCAGTAGCAGCGTGCCGACCGCGCACCGCGCCCGTCGCGTGGTCTACGCACCGGATCTCGACGGCCGGGCCGATCCTGGCGAGGTCGTCTGGACCTGGGTGGTCTACGAGGACGACCCGACCCGGGGAAAGGACCGGCCGGTGCTGGTGGTGGGCCGCGACCGTCAGACCCTGCTGGGCCTGATGCTGTCCAGCCAGGCCCAGCACGCCGAGGACGGGAACTGGATCGGCATCGGGTCGGGCGGCTGGGATTACGACGGCAGGCCCAGCTGGGTGCGGCTGGATCGGGTTCTCGACGTCCCCGAGGAGAGCATCCGCCGCGAAGGCGCGATCCTGGAGAAGGTGACGTTCGAGTTGGTCGCCGCCCGATTGCGCGCTGAGTACTCCTGGAGCTAGCCGCCTTGGGTGATGTAGGCCTGCAGCTGCTCCTGCTCGGCCTGCAGCTGCTCCATCCGGTTCTTCACGACGTCGCCGATGCTGACGATGCCGACCAGCCGGTCACCCTGCATCACCGGCACGTGGCGCACCCGGTTGTTGGTCATCAACGCGCTCAGATCGTCGATTTGGTCCTCGGGTGTGCAGGTCACCAGGATCTTGCTCATGATGTCGGAAACCGAGCTACGGAGCAGCTCAGGGCCATGATCGTGGAGCTTGCGCACCACGTCACGCTCCGAGACGATGCCCACCACACCATCGGGTCCGACGACGACCATCGCGCCGATGTTGTGGATGACCAGTTCGGCGAGCAAACCGGTCACCGTGGTCGTCTCGGTGACCGTGGCGACCGAAGCGCCCTTGGTGCGCAAAATGTCTGCGATGCGCATCGCGACTCCTTGTGATGGATGTCACATCAGGCTAAGGCTTATCGCAGCCCCGGGGAAGCAAACCGCAACGGTTGCGTTAAGACAGAACGGGCGAACCGAGGAGGTCTTCTGATGGGCACACTGCCGAAAACGGACTTGGGTGACGGACTGACGGTCAGTGCGATCGGTTTCGGTGGGATGGCGCTGACCCCGGTCTACGGCGCGGTCGACGATGCCGAATCGCTGGCGACCCTGCATCACTGCCTCGATGTGGGCATGACCTTCATCGACACCGCCAACATCTACGGCGTCGGCGCCAACGAGCGGTTGATCGCCCAGCTGCTGGCCGATCGCCGCGACGAGGTCCAGCTGGCGACGAAGTTTGGCATCGACGGCGACCCGACCACCGGCAAGCTCAAAGCCCGCGGCGACGCCGCGTACGTGCGGCAGTGCATCGACGAGAGCCTGGAACGGCTGGGCACCGACACCGTCGACCTGTACTACATGCATCGCCGCGACGTGTCGGTGCCGATCGAGGAGACCGTCGGGGCGATGGCCGAGCTGGTCGCCGCCGGAAAGGTGCGTCATCTGGGGCTCTCCGAGGTGACCGCCGACGAGCTGCGTGCCGCGGCGGCAGTGCACCCCATCGCGGCGGTGCAGAGTGAGTGGTCGATCTGGAGCCGCGACGTCGAACGCAACGTCGTGCCCGCCGCCGCCGAGCTCGGTGTCGGCTTTGTGCCGTATTCGCCGCTGGGTCGCGGTTTCCTGGCCGGCGCGGTCCGTTCGGCCGCTGATTTGTCGGCCGGCGGGGACCTGCGCAACCTCATGCCGCGGTTCGCCGGCGAGGCACTGGACGCGAATCTGGCTGTGGTGCAGGTGGTTTTGTCGGTCGCCGAGGAGGTCGGCGCGACACCGGCGCAGGTGGCGCTGGCGTGGCTGCGGCAGCGCGCCGAGGCGCTGGGCGTTGCCTCGGTGCCGATCCCGGGGACGCGACGCGCGGCTCGGGTCGACGAGAACGCGGGCTCGCTGTCTGTGCACCTGAACCCCGTGCAGGTGTCGGCGCTCGAGACCGCCGGCGCAACAGTGTCCGGCCACCGGTCGATCGACCCGGGTTGGGTGTCGTCCGGGCGCGAGTGAGCCCGGCTCAGGCCTCCGCTGGGGTCTGGCTCGCCCGCTGGGCCACCGCGGCATCGTCGAACTGGGCGGCCTGACTGCTGATTCGGCCGATTTCGCTGGGGCGTTTGAGCAGACCTCGAACCGAGATGATCGCGACCTGTTCGGCGACCCGGATCGCCTCGGCGACCCGGTCCCCTTCGTCGGTGTGCAACCGCGTGCGTTTCTGCGCTCCCTCATCGAAGTTCAGCAGCAGCCCGGCAGTTTCCTCCCGGTCACAGTCGATGAACTTTCCCTCCGCGATCGCCGCGCCGATCAGGTCGGCCACCCAGTCTTTCAGCCGCTCGTAGTCGGTCCAGAATTGGTGGAACTCGGTGCGCTGGTCGTGGGCAATGCGCTGGATCTCGTTGAAGTCGATCGGCGACAACGCCAGCTGCATGGTGTCGAAGCGCAGCAGCCGGTACAGCTTGACCGCCGGTGATCCCGAGCCGGCACCCACTTCGGCGATGAACTTCAGCGGCGCCCGGTTCACCAGCAACGTCTCACCCAGCAGCTGCTCCTTGTTGCGGAACCAGTAGTACAGCGACGACTGCTGAAGCCCAGCGGCGCGCGCTATGTCGCTCATCGTGGTTTGCGCATAACCCTTTTCGGAGAACAGGCGGGTGGCGGCGTTGACGATCCCGGTGCGCGGCGACGCCGCCGCCGACTCGGCGTCGTTGCGGGGTCGCCCGATGGATCTCGGCACGCCGCGAATTGTACGGTGACCCTGGCCGATCACCGTGAGCTCCGGTCCTGTCGGGTCGGGCGTCATCCCAACGGTGGCACCTCGGAATGCGCACGCTCGACGACGTCGCGCGCGGCGGCGACCACATCTCCCCACAGTTCGAGGCCGAACGACTTGGTGGCGCGTGACGGGAACCCGGTGACCCCGTTGGTCGAGACCTGCTGGACGGGATAACGAAAGACCGTGCCCGCGGTCCGGTCTGGATCGTCGGCATGACGCATGGCCTCGGTGTCGACCAGTTCGGGGCGTACCACCAGCATCAGGGACGTTTCCGCCGCGTTGGCGTGCCAGTCGACCGCGTCCTCGGTGGCGCGCGCGGCGATGTCGGCCGTGAGGTCCCACCACTGCATGACGCCTATGCGCCGATCGGGGTGCACCCGGCGAAATCGGTCACACGCCAACCACAGCGGTGCGCTGTTGCCGACGTGGCCGTTGACGAACATGATGCGCCGCACCCCGGAATTCACGCAGGCCTCGGCGACGCGCACCGCCGCCGCGGCGGTCTCTTCTCCCGAGAAGGCCACGGTGCCAGCGAGTTCCGCGCCGTGGAAGTAGCTGGCGCCGAACGCCAGCGGCGGCAGCACCAAGGCCAGTTCACCGGCGGCGGCCTCCGCGACCGCGACCGCCATGATGGTGTCGGTTCCCACCGGCAGGTGTGGCCCGTGTTGTTCGGTTGCGCCGACCGGGATCAGTGCCACGGTATCCGGATCGGCGGTCAGCCGCTGCGCGATCTGGACCGAGTTGAGGTCCTCCCACCGGTGACTCACCGTCAGAAGAACCTCAAATAGCGGTCGGACTCCCACGACGACACGTGGGCGTTGAAGGAATCCCATTCAAGCTTCTTCTCGGAGACGAACGAGTCGAACATCGTCGGTCCGAACACGTTGCGCACCAGCGGGTCTGCTTCCATCGCGTCGATCGCCTCGCCGAGTGAGCGGGGCAGCCAGGTGATCCCCCGGTCGATCAGGTCGGCCTCGGAGAGCCGGTAGAGGTTGTCGCGATTGGGGTCGCCGGGGTCGAGCCCCTCGCGGATTCCCTCGAGCCCGGCCGCCAGCATCAACGCACCACCGAGATACGGGTTGTTGGCACTGTCGGCCGCACGGCATTCGACGCGACCGCCCCCCTTGGGGATTCGGAGCATGTTGGTGCGATTGTTGTCGCCGTAGCAGGCAAACACGGGCGCCCAGGTCAACCCGGACATGCTGCCCTGCTTCACGAGTCGCTTGTAGCTGTTGACCGTGGGTGCGATCACCGCGCAGATCGCCGGAGCGTGGCGCAGCACGCCCGCGATGAACTGGTAACCGAGTTCGGAGAGCCCGCAGCCGCGCGGATCGTCAGGGGCCTCGAACAGGTTCACCCCGTCGGCACCGGCCAGCGACATGTTGTAGTGGGCTCCGCTGCCAGTCCGGTCGGCAAACGGCTTGGGCATCCACGACGCGAACAGCCCATGCTTGCGCGCGATCTCGCCCACCATCATCCGGAAGAACACGAACCGGTCGGCCATCGAGACCACATCGGTATAGGTGAAATCCGTCTCGAACTGCCCGTTCCCGTCCTCGTGGTCGAACGAGTAGACATCCCAGCCTAATTCGTTCATCGACGACACGATCTCGTCGACCACGCTGAAGTTGTGCAGCATGCCCCTCAGGTCGTAGCACGGCTTGTCGAGGTTGTCGTCCGGGCTGGCCGGCTCCGGCACGCCCGAACTGTTGGACAGCAGGAAGAACTCGGTTTCGATACCGAGGTTGAAGGTGTAACCCAGCGACGCGGCGTCGGCCGTCACCCGCTTGAGGATCTGCCTGCTGCACGCGTCGAACGGTGTGCTCCCGATCCACAGATCTCCTGGGAACCAGGCGATCTCACGGTTGAAGGGCATGACGATCGCCGCGCTCAGATCCGGGTGTGGCGCGACCTCGTCGTCGTTGACGTCCTGGGGCACGCCGTCGAGGGCGGCGCCGGTGAACATCTCCGACCCAAGGGACGCCTGATGCAGGTGGCTCAGCGGAACCATCTTTGCCTTCGGCTTGCCGTGCATGTCGACGAAGCTGATTGCCGCGTAACGGACCCCGGCCGAGGCGAGCTTCTCGGCGACCTCGTCGACCTGCGCGTGCTGGGTCTTGCCGTTGAGCGTGGCGGTCATCTGTTCCCTTTCAGCCGGCCGAAGCGAGATCGGCGGTGTTGCCCAGGATTCCGAGCTGACGCCCGAGATAGCGATAGAACTCCCAGAGCGGGCGTTCCAGGTGCGACAGCCGGCCGGTCGCGGTCACGCCCGACTTGATCGCGCGTTGCACCGCGGCGCAGACGTCGAGGTCCTCGCGATGGATGTCGCAGATCATCTTGATCAGCTCACTGCGCCGGGCGTCGAGCCCCGGCGCGGCCAGCGCCGCCGGGGACATGCAGATGTCCAGATACAGGTCGATCTTCCCGGCGCCCATCGGAAGAACCTTGAGCCAGTAGAAGTATCCGGGCCCCATGGCGATCTGCAGCAGCGGGTAAGCAATGAAGATCAGCGATTTGTGGGAGTGCTCCGGGCTCAGAGTCGGTGCGCCCGGGGATAGGAACGGCGGGTCGGCGGGATAGCCGTCAGCCTGCTGCGACCACATCGTCGTGAAGTACTCGCCGACCTCACCGGTGTAGCTCAGCGCCGCGGGGAACTGTTCTTCGAGCGACCCACGATGGGGGCCCATGTGGTGGTAGCACTCCATGAAGTTGTCCACCATGATCTTCCAGTCCCAGTCGCAGATGCCCCATTCGGTCTGCTCGACGGTCTGGTAGTTCTCGAAATCGTAGGGGTCGACGATCGGCTCGAGGGCCGCGTACTGCTCGGCGACGGACGTGGCGTGGCCGTCGATGTTGACGAACACGAAGCCCTTCCACACCTCGTGGCGAAACTGCTTGAGCGCATAGTCTTTCCGCTCAAACCCGGCTGACTGCTTCATTTCCGGTGCACCGGCCAGGTGGCCGTCCAGGCCGAACGACCACAGGTGGTACGGGCACTGCAGCACCCCGGCAGTGCCGGCGCCGCTGCACACCTCCATCCAGCGATGCGTGCAGTTGCGCGACAGCACGCGGACCTCGCCGTTGCGGTCGCGGGTGACCACCAGCGGCATGCCGAGGATGTCGATGCTGTAGTAGCTGCCGGGCACGCCGAGTTGCTCCAGCCGGCACAGGGGAATCCAGCCGCGTTTGAAGATCTGATCCACTTCGTCGGCGTAGAGGTCGTCGCTGCCGTACGCCTGGGGCGGCAGGGTGATGGCGTTTTCAGGCGAATCCACCGCGCAGGTGGCGGCGAGCCGGGAGTAGTCGAAAGGCATTGGCAGTCCTCGGGTTGCCAGGGAATGGGCGGCCACAGGCGTCGTGACGGGTTCGACGGTAGCCCTGGTCTGTAACTGTGTTGTTTCCAACCAGTGAATGACCTATTGAAACTCTTTACGCCACCCGCAAGATGAACACGCCAAATGGTGGACGATCTCGACTCTGCTCTATCAATAGGCTATTGAAATAGGCGCCTCAGAGTGCGTGGGCGTCCGATCCGAGGCGCCGCGACGCGACACCGTTGCCGCGCAGGCCTCCAATTACCGCCCGGCCACGCCCCGGCACGGTAGTAATGAGCCCATGATCGACATCACCCTGCTTGGCACCGGAAGCCCGATGATCGACCCGAACCGCGCCGGACCGTCGACCCTGGTGAAAGCCGGTGACTCGGCGTTCCTGGTGGACTGCGGGCGCGGCGTGCTGATGCGGCTCGCCGCGGCCGGCGTCGGTGCGGCCAATATCACCGCGCTGCTGCTGACTCATCTGCACAGCGACCACATCACCGACCTGTCCGACGTCATCACCACCCGCTGGGTGACGACGTTCGTGCCCACCCCGCTGCCGATCATCGGCCCGCCCGGCACCAAGGCCGTCGTCGAGGCGACATTGGCCGCACTGGCACCCGACATCTCCTACCGCATCCACCACCATCCCGACATCACCGAGCCGCCGTCGATTCAGGTGTACGAGTACACCGAGGGCCAGGTGTGGGACGACGGCGGTGTGCGGATCACCGCGGCGCCCACCGACCACCGACCGGTCGAACCGACGCTGGGGTTCCGCGTCGAATACGACGGCGCGACGGTGGTGCTGGCCGGTGACACTGTGCCGTGCGCCAGCCTGGACGCCCTCGCTGCGGGCGCAGACGCGTTGGTGCACACGGTGATCCGCGCCGATCTGGTGGCCCAGATACCCGTTCAGCGACTGCGGGACATCCTCGACTATCACTCGTCGGTGGAACAGGCCGCCGCCACCGCGGCCCGCGCCGGGGTCGGCACGCTGGTGCTCACCCACTACGTGCCGGCGCTGGTGCCCGGGCAGGAGGATCAGTGGCGGGCCTTGGCGGCAGCGGAGTTCAGCGGACCGATCGAAATCGGCAACGATCTGCACCGGGTGTCCGTCGGGAACTAATCCACCGCCGCGCACGACTCATGTGCGATGACAACGACGGTGGAACCCTCGACGCGCCGCGCTGACTCCGCGGTGCTGCGCCGAATCTGGCGACTGCACTTCTGGGTGGGATTGTTCGCGGCGCCGGTGCTGGTGGTCCTGGCCTGCTCGGGGTTGGTGATCCTGTACAGCCAGCCACTGGACGCCCTACTGAACGGCCATCTGCTGGTGGTCGAACCGGGGCCGCAGACCGTGTCGCTGGATGCACAGGTTGCCACCGCCAAACAACACGTCAGCGCCACTGACACTCTCGAAGCGGTCACGCCGCCCGACAATCCGGGCTCCTCGACACGCGTCGATTTCCTGGCTGAGACCGCGCAGGGCTACCCGCAGGCCGAAGCCAACGTCATCCAGGTGTTCATCGATCCGTACACCGGCGCGTATCTGGGTCAGCGCGACCAGCTCTCGGGGTTGGTGGGCTGGGCCAATCAGCTGCACCGGATGTTCGGCAACGACGGACCGCACGTGCAGCTGCCGTCTCCTGCGCACCTGATCGACCCGTCGGCGTATCCCGAGTCCACGATCCCGGTCGGGATCGGCAACCTCTGGATGGAGCTGACCGCGACATGGATTCTGGTGCTGCTGGCCAGCGGGGTCTATCTGTGGTGGCCCAGAGCGATCGAAGCCGCCAAGCCGCTGCTGAGAGTCCGGTGGCGTAGCGGCGGCCGGGTCCGGTGGCGTGACGTGCATGCGCTGACCGGCGTGGTCATCGCCGTCATCCTGGCTGCCTACATCCTCTCGGGCATGACGTGGACGCGGTACTGGGGCGAGAACTGGCGGGCGGTCACCGCGACCGTCACGCCGTCAACCGGAATCGATGCTCCCTCAACGCCGGCCAAGCTTGGTGACTACGACCGCTTGGGGCGTCGCATCGCCTGGGCCGCCACCGACGACCCGATCTACGCGTCCGCGCCGGACGGCACCGCGGCCCGGCTGCCGTACGCCGATATCGACCGCATTGCCAAGGACGAGCACATGGTGCCCGGCTATTCGATCTTCCCGCCATCGGATTCGACCGTCGACGGCGCCGAAGTGTACGGCAGCTACACCGTGGTCAATCGGTGGCCGCAGCGGGTGTCCGAGCAGCGGACGCTGTACCTGAACCAGTTCACCGGCGCGACGATCGCGAACGCGACCGCCGCCCAGGACGGGGCGCTGTCGCGGTTGACGAGTTTCGGGATCGCCATGCACATGGGCAACCAATTCGGTTGGCTGACCCGCATTTCGGCTACCGTCGCCTGTCTCGGTGTGCTTCTGAGCGCACTGACCGGCCTGCTGATGTGGTGGAAGCGGCGCCCGTCCGGCCGTAGCGGTCTACCCGGCCCGGCCAGCCCGGCGACTCGCGCCAACACCCCTAAGCGGGCGATGGTCACGGTGGCCGTCGTGGCCATCGCACTCGGTGTGCTGTTCCCCGCGTTCGGACTATCCCTGATCGTGGTGCTCGTCGCCGAGGCGATCATCGCGGCAAGGCGTGATCACGCCAGCCGGGTAACCTCCACCACCACATCCAAATCGGTTGAGCCCTCGCCGGAGTAGATGCCCTTGAGCGGGGTCACGTCGGCGTAGTCCCTGCCGACCCCGACGCTGATGTACTGCTCGTTGATCTCGGAATCGTTGGTCGGGTCGTAGTTCCACCAGCTGCCCGTCCACGCCTGAATCCAGGCGTGGCTCTGCCCGTCGACGGTGTCACCGACCACCGCGTCGCGCTTGGGATGCAGATATCCCGAGACGTAGCGCGAGGGAATACCCATGCCGCGCAACAGAATCAGCGTCAGATGCGCGAAATCCTGGCAGACGCCCTTGCCTTCACGCAGCGCGTCGATGCCCGACGAGTGCACACCCGTGGTACCGGGCACGTATTGCAGTTCGCTGTGCGCCCATTGGGCGGCGGCGATCACCGCGGCCTGCGGATCGTTCTCTTTGATGATGCGCTTGCCTACCCGTTCGATGCGCCGGCTCGCCGGGGTGTAGTGCGTGGGGGTGAGCACCTCGTCGAAGCGGTCGCGCACCCCCTCGGAAGCCAGTTCCTTCCACGACACTTCGCCCGTCGGGGCCTCCGGCTCCTCGGTCTCGACCACCGAGGACGCCGTCACCTCCAATTCGGTGTGCGGCGCGTGAAGGTCGAAAGCCGTTACCGCCGTGCCCCAATAGTCGACGTAGCGGTAGGACCGGGTCGCGGGAATGGTTTCGACACGGTTGAGGATGACGTTCTGCCGGGAATCCGAGCGCGGCGTGAGCCGGGCCTCGTTGTAGGAGGCGGTGACCGGTGACTTGTAGGCGTACCCCGTCGCGTGCACAACCCGCATGCGCCACATTTAGATCTCACCTTCCTCGATGACAAGTTCGGCGTGCTGGCCGGCATCCGACCACGCCACCCACGGCGCCGAGTGGAAGTACTGCAGCGCCACCGCTTCTCCGACGTCGCGGCAGGTCTCCTGCAAGCTGGCGAGCCGTTCTTCCAGCGACTCGAGCAGCACGCCAGGTCGGATGAACTCCAGCTCGCTGCGGGCCCGCCCGAGCAGACGCTGCGCCTCGGCGGTGGACCCGATGCGGTTGTGCGCGCGGTGCATCAATTCGTCGAGACTGTGCTCGGCCAATTTGAGCGAGTAGTAGATCGATCGCGGGAAAAGCCGGTCCAGCAACATGAATTCGACGACCCGGCTGGCATCGAGCACACCGCGGTAGGTCCGCAGATAGGTGTCGTGGGCGCCGGCCGAGCGCAGCACCGTGACCCACGCCGGCGAGGATGCACTGTCCCCGACCCGGGATAGCAACAGCCGCACCGTCATATCGACCCGTTCGATGGCGCGGCCGAGCACCAGGAAGCGGTAGCCGTCGTCTCGCGACAGTGTCGAGTCGGTCAGCCCCGCGAACATCGCTGCCCGGCCCTCGATGAAGCTGAAGAACTCGTGGGGGCCCAGCCGGCGGGCTGCGCGCTCGCGTTCGGCCAGCGCGTTATAGGTGGTGTTCAGGCACTCCCACATGTCGGTGGACGTGACTTCCCGTGCAGATCGGGCATTTTCGCGCGCCGCCGAGATCGCGTCGACGATCGAGCAGCCGCCCTCCAAGTCGCGACTGAACGCCACCAGGTCGGTCAGCGACCACAGGTCGAGCTGGTGTTTGGGCGGCTCGATACCCAGCACCTGCAACAGCACCCGGGACGTGTGGTCGGGGTCGACGCTGGAATCCTCGAGCAGTTGGTGGACGGTGATGTCGAGAATGCGGGCGGTGTCGTCGGCCCGCTCGACATAGCGCCCGATCCAGTAGAGCGCCTCGGCGTTACGGGCCAGCATCAGCGCATCACCTGCTGCTGTTGCTGCTGCTGGTTCTGCTGTTGTTGGCCCTGCTGCTGCTGATTCTGCTCGGCGCCCTTCTCTGCGACCGGTGCCTTGGCCGCCTTGGGGATCTTGCGGACAACCTCGGCCGCGCCGAGTTCGCGGGCGGCCACCGAGGTCTTCGAGGCCAGCACCCAGGTGTCCTTGGATCCGCCGCCCTGGCTGGAGTTCACCACCAGCGACCCCTCGATCAACGCGGTGCGGGTCAGCCCGCCGGGCAGCACCCACACCTCCTCTCCGTCGTTGACGGCGAACGGGCGCAGGTCGACGTGCCGGGGCGCCAGGGCATCCCCGACCTTGGTCGGCACCGTCGACAGTTGCACCACCGGCTGGGCGATCCAGCCGCGGGGATCGCCGATGACCTTCTTGCGGATGGTGGCCAGTTCCTTCTCGGAGGCGTCCGGGCCGAACACGATGCCGTAGCCGCCCGAGCCCTCCACCGGTTTGATCACCAGTTCGTCGAGGCGGTCGAGCACCTCTTCACGTTCGGTGTCGAGCCAGCACCGCAACGTGTCGACGTTGGCCAGCAACGGCTTCTCGCCGAGGTAGTACTCGATGATCGTCGGCACGTAGGTGTAGACGAGCTTGTCGTCACCGACGCCGTTGCCGACCGCACTCGAGATCACCACGTTGCCGGCGCGGGCCGCGTTGAGCACACCCGCCACCCCCAGCACGGAGTCGGGGCGGAATTGCATGGGGTCGAGGTAGTCGTCGTCGATGCGGCGGTAGATGACGTCGACCTGACGCTCGCCCTCGGTGGTGCGCATATAGACGACGTTGTCGCGACAGAACAGGTCGCGGCCCTCGACGAGTTCCACACCCATCTGCCGGGCCAGCAGGGAGTGCTCGAAGTAGGCGGAGTTGAACGGGCCCGGCGTGAGGACGACGACGGTGGGGTCGGCCTCGTTGGTGGCCGCGGCATTGCGCAGCGCCCGCAGGAGATGCGACGAGTAGTCGCCGACCGCGCGCACCCGGTGGGTGGCGAACAGGTTCGGGAAGACCCGGGCCATCGTGCGCCGGTTCTCCATGACGTAGGAGACCCCCGACGGGGACCGCAGATTGTCCTCGAGCACCCGGAAGATGCCCTGCGCGTCGCGAACCAGGTCGATACCGGCGACGTGGATGCGCACCCCGTTGGGTGGGTTGATCCCGGCGGCCTGCCGGTGGAAGTGCTCGCAGGAGGTGACCAGCCGGCGTGGGATGACCCCGTCGCGCAGGATCTCCTGGTCGCCGTAGATGTCGTCGAGGTACATCTCCAGCGCTTTGACCCGCTGGGTGATGCCGCGTTCCAGCCGGGACCACTCGGCGGCGGAGATGACGCGCGGCACCAGGTCGAGCGGGAAGGGCCGCTCCTGGCCGGACAGCGAGAACGTGATGCCCTGGTCGATGAACGCGCGGCCCAGCGCCTCTGCCCTGGCCTCGAGCTCCTCGGCGTCGGACGGGGCGAGCTCGGCGAAGATGCCTTTGTACGGCCCCCGGACGTTGCCCTGGCTGTCGAACATCTCGTCGAATGCCTTGGCATAGGAGCCCATGTCGTTGTAGCCACCGAAGATATGGTCATGTCGGCGCGGTTGTCGCGAACCGTTACGTGACGTCCGGCTGGCTTCCGAAGGCAGGGTACGAAGGCTCACCCGTCACATGCTGCCCCAATCTCGTCGTTTCGGCAGGCCAGTGAGCTCCACTTTGGGAGATTGCACCCCAGACTGGTACCCTGAACAGTCGCTGCACGAGGGCCCGGTGGCCCCTGCAAGACAGAGACCCCCAAAGCTTGAAGACGAGGAACTAACGCGTGGCCAACATCAAGTCGCAGGAAAAGCGCATCCGCACCAACGAGCGGCGCCGTGTGCGCAACAAGTCGGTGAAGAGCTCGCTCCACACTGCGGTCCGCGGGTTCCGTGAGGCAGCTGCCGAGGGCGATAAGGACAAGGCCGCTGAGTTGCTGGCCGCGACCAGCCGCAAGCTGGACAAGGCTGCCAGCAAGGGCGTAATCCACAAGAACCAGGCGGCCAACAAGAAGTCCGCGCTGGCTCAGGCCTTCAACAAGATCTGATCAATCCCGGCCGCTACCGGCGGCCAGGTGCGCGACTTTGCGCACCGCATCCTCAAGGGCGTAGTCGGCATCAGCCGCTACGCCTTTGACATCTGCATTCAGCGCCGCCACCAGCCGGATCGCCGTCGCCACCTTGTCGCGGGACCAGCGCCGCGACTGTTTCTGCGCCTTCTGGATGCGCCAGGGCGGCATGCCCAGCTCGCCGGCCAGGCGGTAGGGGTCTCCCGTCAGCGGGCCCACCCGGGCGATCGTGTGCAATGCCTCGGCCAGGGCGTCGGCCAGGACGACGTGCGGTACGCCGGCCATCATCGCCCATCGCAGCGCCTCCGCCGACCCGGCGATATCGCCCACCACGGCCTTGTCGGCGATCTCGAACCCGGTGACCTCTGCCTTGCCGCTGTGATAGCGCCGCACCGCAACCGCGTCGATCTGGCCGTCGGTGTCGGCGACCAGCTGCGAACAGGCCGCGGCGAGTTCCCGGATATCGGAGCCGACCGCGTCGAGCAATGCGGTGACCACGTCGTCGTCGACCTTGACCTTCAGCGCGCGGAACTCGGCACGCACGAAATCAGCCCGCTCGGCAGGCTTGGCGATCTTGGCGCACGGATGCACCTGGGCGCCGAGTTTCTTCAGCTGATCGGCCAGCGCCTTGGCCCGCCCGCCACCGGTGTGCACGACCGCCAGCACGGTGCCGGGCGGCAGGTCGGCGGCCGCTGTGCCGATCAGCTCGACGGCATCCTTGCCGGCTTCGGCGGCTGATTCGAGCACCACCACCCGCTCGTCGGCGAACAGCGACGGGCTGAGCAGTTCGGCGAGCTCGTTGACCGACACCTCACCGGCGCGCAACCGATCCACTGGGACGTCGGCGTTGCCCGCCGTGGCGCGGGCGGCCCGCAGCACCTCGGAGATGGCGCGGTCGACGAGAAGCTCCTCGTCACCCAGGATCAGATGCAGGCCTGCCGTCTCGCTCACCAGACGATCGTTTCACGACCGGCCGACACCGGCCGACACCGACCTTGACACCCCGCCACAACACCACGGTGGCCAGCGTCGCCGTGGCGACCGTGAGCACCCCGGCGAGCCCGGACGGTACCGGCACTGCCGCGCCGGGAACCTCCGCGGCGGTGGACGCGACGCGCAGCAGCCACCACAACTCGGGGCCGGTGAAGCGGATCAGCAACCCGGCGGCCTGCGGCATGAGCCAGCACAGCGCCGCGGCGGCGGTGCCCAGCACGGTGATCGGTGGAATGACCGCAGCGACAGCCAGATTGGCGAGCACCCCGACGACACTGAGGCGTCCGGAGATCGCTGCCACCAGCGGGGCGGTAACCAGTTGGGCGGCCAGCGCGACACAGACCGCCTGGGCCAGTGGTTTCGGCCAGCCGCGCGCAATCAGCCGCGCCGCCCAGCCCGGCGCCAGCACGACGAGTGCAGCGGTCGCCGACACTGACAGCGCGAAGCCGGCGTCGACCGCCAATTGCGGTGCCACGATGAGCAATCCGAGCACGGTGGTCGCCAGGACCGGAATGGCTTGGCGTTTGCGGGCGCTCACGATGGCCACCAGCGCGATGGCGCCCATCACCGCGGCGCGCAGCACGCTGGCTGTCGGCTGTACGACGATGACGAATGCCAGCAGCGCCACCGCGGCCAGGCCGACCGCCGCACGTGGGCCGACCAGACCCGCCGACAACAGCACCGTGCCGCACACGATCGTGACGTTGGCGCCCGACACGGCCATCAGATGGGTAAGCCCGGCGGTGCGGAATTGCGCTGTGGTGGTGACACTTACGGTCGAGGTGTCGCCCAGCACGAGGCCAGGAAGGATGGCGGCCTGATCGGCGGGCAACACATCACGAGACACGTCGGCGAACTGCGCGCGTATCGCCCGTGCCGCGCGCTGCAGCGGCGACGCCCGGCCCAGCGTCGGCTCGCCGGTGGCGTTGAGCACGGCGACCGTCAGATCGTGGCGGGCCGGCCGGGCGATCCGCGCCCTGAACCCGGCCGGCTGACCTGCCATCAGTTCGCCGAAGCCAGCCATCGACGCGAAAACGACAACACTGCCGGGCATTTCGGTGCCGTTCAGCTCCGCTAGCGTGCCGCGGAACATCAGCCGGCCACTGCCCAGCGGCCGGGGGTCCTCCCCCGGCGTCACGGTCACGGTGGCCACGGTGCCGAACCGTTGTGCAATCGGGTGGCCGCTGACGGCCGCGCTTCGCATCGTCGCCGCCAGCGCGAAACCCGCACCGACGATCGCCGCACCGATCACCGCGACAGCCGCCGTACGCAGCGCCGGCCGGGCCTCGCCGCACCATCGGGTCAGCGCCGCCCAGCCGAGCCCGACGGCCGTGCAGACCGCGACCAGCAGCGGTCCGACCGCCCAGGTGATACCCGCCGCGGTGACCGCCCAGGCCGTCAGGGCCGCAGGCACCAGTCGCAGGTCCAGCCGCGCGGCCGTATCGGTCACACCCGGACCAGCGCTCGCAGCTTGTCCAGCCGTGCCGGGCCGATGCCGTCGACATCGCCAAGTTGGTCGACGCTGCTGAACTTTCCGTTGGCGTCACGCCAGGCGACGATGGCGGCGGCCATCACGGGTCCGATACCGGGCAGTGCATCGAGTTGTTCGACGGTGGCGGTGTTCAGGTCCAGCGGTTCGGCCGGTGCCCCCTTGCCCGGCGCTGCCGGTGGATCCGATGCGGCGGGCGGTCCCCCGCTGACCGAGCTGCCCAGCGCGGTCGGCTGACCCGCCGGGGTGCCGATACCGACCACGATCTGCTCACCGTCGGTGAGATGGCGGGCCAGGTTCAGTCCGAGGGTGTCGGCGCCGTCGATCGTGCCGCCGGCGGCCGAGACCGCGTCGGCGATGCGGGCTCCGGGCGCCAGCGTGACCAGGCCCGGTTTGGTGACCAGCCCGACGACGCTGACCACCACCGGCTGATTCGCATCCGGGCTCGGCCGCGCGGACGCCGATGACACCATTTCCACCGGCGGGAGCTTGGCCGACACCACGGGCGGTGGATCGTCGCGCATCAGGGTGAACACCGTGATGAGCACGGCCACAACGGCGATCACCGCCAGGGCGATACCGCCGGCACGGCCCGGGTCAGCCCGGATCGCGGTCAGCCAGCCACGTTGGGCGTGCCCGTCGGGGATCCAACTGGGCACCGGGATCTCGTCGGCATCCTCATCGTCGGCGGCGTCTGGTTCGCCCGTGCGCAGGCGTGCCAATGGCTGCTCTGTTCGCATGCCGCGACGGTAGGTCCCCGGCCGGACACCGACGGCTCATCCGGGCGCGCCCCCGCCGACCCTGTGGATGAACTCCGGTGTGGGGACAGCGCACGCCGCCCGGTGGGACATCACCTACCGGGAGCGCGGTCGGTGGTGGTAGACCCGTCACAAGTGTTCGCCAGCCGAGGAGGACGTCCATGACCGCCACCGCCGACCGCCCGATTCGGGTGATCCAGTGGACCACCGGCAATATCGGCCGGCGGTCGCTGCACGCGATCATCAGCAGGCCGGATCTGGAGCTGGTCGGGGTGTACGCCCACGGCGCCGACAAGCTGGGTGTTGATGCCGCCGAACTGTCGGGCTGGCCCGAGCCCACCGGTGTCACCGCGACCAACGATATCGATGCGCTGCTGGCGACCAAGCCGGACGCGTGCTGCTACAACCCGTTGTGGCCCAGTGTCGACGAGTTGGTGCGGCTGCTGGAGGCCGGGGTCAACGTGTGCTCGTCGGCGGCCTGGATCACCGGCGGCAAGCAGACACCCGAGGACTTGGCCCGGATCCGAAAGGCCTGTGAACAAGGCAATTCCACGATCTTCGGCAGTGGTGCGCACCCGGGGATGACGAACATGGTCGGCATGGTGCTGTCGGGTTCCTGTGAACGGGTCGACGAGATCCGCATCACCGAGTCGGTGGATTGCTCGACGTACGAGTCGGCGGGCACCCAGTCCGCGATGGGCTTCGGCTGCGCCCCCGACACTCCTGGCCTGGACGAGAGCGTGCGCCGGGAGAGCGAGGTGTTCGCCGAGTCGGCGGCGATGATGGCCGACGCGATCGGCGCCAAGCTGGACCGGATGACGTTCGACGTCACGTTCACCACCGCCACCGGCGACAGCGACCTCGGCTTCATGACGATCCCGGAGGGCACCGTCGGCGGGGTGTACGGCTATCACCGCGGCTGGGTCGGCGACCGCAACGTCGTCAGCGTCGGCTTCAACTGGATCATGGGCAGCCACGTCGTATCACCCAAGCCGCTCGAGCACGGTCACGTCATCCAGGTGTTCGGGGTGCCCAACATGCGCACGGTGCTGCACTGCCTGCCGCCCAAGAACTGGCCGGAGGAGGGCTTCATGGGCCTGGGCATGATCTACACCGCGATGCCGGTGACCAACGCCGTACCCGCGGTGGTCGCCGCGGCGCCGGGCATCGTGACGCTGGCCGACCTACCCCCGGTGACCGGACGCTTTTCGGGTTGATCCCTCCGGGCGGGAATTAATCCGGACCGCAGTCCGGTTACTTGGTCTGAAGTGCTGGGCATCAGGCTCCGCACGCCCGGATCAAGGAGACACCCCCGATGACCGCACCGGCTCAGACCACCGATCTCAGCGCAGGAACCTGGGCGCTCGACCCCGTCCACTCGACGATCAGCTTCTCGGTACGCCACCTCGTCGTCAGCAAGGTCCGCGGGACCTTCGGCGCGTTCAGCGGCGCCGTGACCGTAGCGGAGGACGGCACCCCGTCGGTGACCGCCGAGATCGACGTCGCCTCGGTGCACTCCGGCAACGAACAGCGCGACGCCCACCTGAAGGCGGCCGACTTCTTCGACGTCGAGAAGTACCCCACCGCCACGTTCGTGTCGACGTCGGTCACGCCGGACGGTGACGACTACCGGCTTGAGGGTGACTTGACCCTCAAAGGCGTGACCCGGCCGGTGAGCCTGGCGTTAACGTTCAACGGTGTGAATCCCGGCATGGGGCACGGCGCGGTTGCAGGCTTCGAAGCGTCGGTCGTGTTGAACCGCAAGGACTTCGGCATCGACATCGACATGCCGCTGGAGACCGGTGGCGCGGTGGTCGGCGACAAGGTCACCATCACCCTCGAGATCGAGGCGCTCAAGCAGGCGTAAGCGGTGCGGGCGGGGTGGGATCGACGGCGACGACGATTCCCACCGCGCCGGCGCCGACGTGCACACCCAGCACCGGGCCCAGGTCGGTGACGACGGCGTCCCCGCAGCCGGGCAGGGCGGCCGCCAGCGTGGCAGCCAATTCGGTTGCGACGCCGGGGTTGTCGATGTGATGGACAGCGAGCGAGGCTCGCTGCTCCCCGACCACGTCGAGCACCTGCTCGACCATCGCCGCTTGCGCTTTGGACGCGGTGCGCACCCGCTGGGCCAGCACCAGCCGGCCCTGCTCGTCGATGCGCAGTAGCGGTTTGAGCGCCAGCGCGGTGCCAAGCCACGACGCCGCAGTGCCGATCCGGCCACTGCGCCGCAGGTTGTCCAGGCGCTGTACGACGATGTAGGCCCGCACCCGGGAAGCCGCTGATTCCGCTTCGGCAACAACCGTTTCCAGGCTTGCTCCGGCGAACGCAGCGCGGGCGGCAGCCAGCGCGACGAACCCGGTGCCCATCGCCGTCGACTTCGAGTCGACCACCCGCACGGCCCCGTCGAACTCACGTGCCGCATATTCGGCGGCACCCAATGTGCTCGACAGCTCGCCGGAGATGTGCACGGCCACTACGCCGTCACCGCCACTGTCGCGCAACGCATCCCGGTAGGCCGTGGCGAGTTCACTCGGGGTGGCGCCCGCGGTCGTCACGTGCCCGCGCTGGTACAGATCGGCGGGCACATCGTCGACACCGTCGCGCAGGTCGCGGCCGTCGACCAGAATGTGCAGCGGCACAACGCGGATATCGCAGGCGCGGACCTCATCGGCCCGCAGCCGCGCCGACGAGTCGGTGACGACGACGACGGCCATTGGTCAGTCGCGCGTGTTGTCGAGCGGAACGCCGGCTTCGGCCAACGCTTTCAGCATCAGGTCGGCGACGCCCTGATGTGCCTCGAAATTCCAGTGGATGCCGTCGGGGTTACCGCGGCCGGCCATCACCTCTTCGCCCACCGCTGCCTTCAGGTCGACCACCGGAATGTCGTGCTCGGCGGCCCATTCGTTGATCGCAGCGACCGTGCCGGGCCTGCCGCGATGGGACATGCCATAGGTGGGGGCGATATGCACCGAGGGAATCGAGGCGACCATCGGGATGCCGGGCCGGTTGAAATCCAAGGCACCACGGGTCATTTCGAGGTATTCCACCGTCAGATGAGGCGGCAGCGCCGGACGTGCGATCGGTGAGAACTTCGGCTGCGCCCAGCCGTACCCGTCCCGAACCCAGCGGCGCAGCCACGACGGCCGCACGTAGCGGATGAGTTCGCGCAACGCGGTCGGCAACGGCGAGGGCAGCGAATCCATGCCGCTGGTCGCGAAGATCACCGCGCCCGCCCGCGGCAGTGCGGCCCACGCACGCGGATCCTGGGTGGCCGCCCACCACACGTCGCGGCTCGTCCAGCCGATCCGGCCGATCAGTTCGATATCCCAATCCAGTTGGCGAGCAACGATATTAGGCCAGATTCGCGGATCGTCGGAGGGCAGGCCACCCTGCGGCCCGTAGTAGGACAGCGAATCGCAGAAGATCAGCAGGGTAGCCCGGCGGGCAGGAGCGGAGCGACCCGGGGATTGATCCAGTGCGTCAGAGGACATCGTTGGCCACCTGAGCCGAGGCGTTCCAGACATCGAGGCGCCAGCGGATGGATTCGAACGGGGCATCGTCGGCGCTGTGTCCGGACAGCTGCGCCCAGCTCGCGTTGCCCATCCCGCCCAGCACGGGCCAGCTCTCGACGGGCAGCCCAAGCAGTGCCGCGCACAGTGCTGCGATCAGCCCACCATGGGCCACCAGCACCAACGGCCGGTCGGGATCATCGCGACCCCAATCAGATTCCGCGGCAACCAATTCGGCCACCAGCGGCACGCTACGCTCGGCGACGTCGATACGGCTTTCACCGCCGTGGGGCGCCCAAGTGGCATCGTCGCGCCAGGCCTGCCGCGCTCCGGGTGCGGTGTCGTCTACCTGATGATGGGTGAGTCCCTGCCAGTCGCCGAGGTGGGTCTCGCGAAGCCGGGTGTCGACCTGCACCCGTAGCCCGGTGCGCTCCCCCAGCGCCGTCGCGGTGTCATACGCGCGTCGCAGGTCCGAGGACACGATCAACAGCGGCTGACGCTTGGCCAGCACCTCGGCGGCCGCAACGGCCTGCGCCCGGCCCAGATCCGTCAGTTCGGTGTCGAGCTGACCCTGCATGCGACTACCGGCGTTGTACTCGGTCTGGCCGTGCCGGAGCATGACCAGCCTGCGCACCGTCACGGCACTTCCTCCACGTCGTCGAGGTCCACCGCCAGGAACGGGCAGTCCCGCCACAGCCGGTCCAGGGCGTAGAAGTTGCGCTCCTCCTGATGCTGGATGTGCACCACGATGTCGACGTAGTCGAGCAGCACCCACCGGCCTTCCCGGGTGCCCTCGCGGCGCGCGGGCTTGTACCCGGCCTGCCGCATCTTCTCTTCGACCTCGTCGACGATCGCATTGACCTGCCGCTCGTTGCTCGCCGACGCGATCACGAAGCAGTCGGTGATCACCAGCTGGCCGGACACGTCGATGACGACGATGTCCTGCGCGAGCTTGGCTGCGGCGGCTCTGGCCGCCACGGTGGCCATCTGGACGGCTTCGTCGGACGCGGTCACTGTGGGGTCTCCTCGAATGTCGTAACGGCGGGCCGGCTCAGATGACCGACTCCGCTGTACAGGCCGCGCTTGGATACGTACTGCACGACGCCGTCGGGCACCAAGTACCAGATCGGCCGGTTCCCGGCGGCGCGGACGCGACAGTCGGTGGACGAGATCGCCAGAGCGGGCACTTCGACCAGGCTCAGCGCCTCTTCGGGCAGCTGGTCGAAGGCCGCGACGATGTGCTTGGCGTTGAGTTCGTAGCCGGGCCTGCTGACGCCGACGAACTTGGCGAGCGCGAACAGCTCCTCCCAGTTCTGCCAGGACAGGATCGACGCCAGCGCATCGGCTCCGGTGATGAAGAACAGGTCGGCATCGGGGTTGAGCGCACGCAGATCGCGCAGCGTGTCATTGGTGTAGGTGGGCCCGCCGCGGTCGATGTCGACGCGGCTGACCGAGAAGCGGGGGTTGGAGGCGGTCGCGATGACCGTCATCAGGTAGCGGTCCTCGGGCGGGGTCACCTCCCGGGATTTCTGCCACGGCTGACCGGTGGGCACGAACACCACCTCGTCGAGATCGAAGAGGGCGGCTACTTCGCTCGCGGCGACCAGGTGGCCGTTGTGGATGGGATCGAACGTCCCACCCATCACGCCGAGCCTGCGCCGAGCCGAGGAAACCACGATTGACCAGCTTACGGGAGGCCGCGCGACGGTTCGCGACGCTCACGACCCGCCGGCCTGACTGTGCGCTGGCAAAGATCTCCACAGGAGATCGTCGCAATTCAGGTAGCATTTTGCCCTGAGTCGAGTTATGCCGATCAAGGGGTCAATGATGATGAAGTTCGGTAGTCGACGTCTGACGCTGCCTGTGACGGGTGTGGCTGCTGCGGCGGCTGCACTGGCAGTCGGATTGACCCCGGCGGTTTCCACCGCCCCGGTGCTCACCGCGGCGACTGTCGATTACGTGCGCGGGACGAACATCGGCTGGACGCCGACCGACCAGGAATACCGCGACTTCATCTCGCGGGTACTCGACGGCACCGACACCGCCGCCGACCCGCCGCTGTCGAGCGGCTTCGTGAATTACAACGCCGGGCTCTGGCCCGTCTCGAACAACTACATCTTCGACTTGACGTGGAACGACTCCGTCGCGCAGGGCGTGCAGCATCTGGAGACCAAGGATCCGCAGGGCGATGTCGTCTTCGGGTTGTCCCAGGGTGCCGTCGTGCTGTCTCGCTACAAGGCCGCGCATCCCGAGGGAACCGGTAACACCTTCGTCCTCGTCGAGAACCCGAGCCGGCCCAACGGCGGAGTGATGGAACGGTTTGCCGGGCTGAACATTCCGATCCTCAACATCACCTTCAGCGGCGCCACTCCCGACAACGGCGACACCACCGTCGATGTGGCACGCCAGTACGACGGCTGGGCGGACTTCCCCACCTACCCGCTGAACTTGCTGGCGACGGCCAACGCCATCGCGGGCATGATCCTTGTCCACGGGCAGACGCAGACCGAACTCACCGCCGCGGATATCGAAGCCGCCAAGGCCGGTGGCAACGCGTACTACCAAGTGCACGGGGACACAACGTATTACCTCATCCGCACGCCGTTGGTACCGCTGCTGATGCCACTCAAGGGCATCGTGCCCGACCCGATTCTGGGTGCCATCGACCCGGTGTTGCGCACCTTCATCGAGATGGGTTACGACCGAAGCGATTACAGCGCGCCGACCAAGGCACAGCTGCTCCCCGGGATCGGCTTGTTGCCCAGCTTGCCGAGTCTGCCCAGCCTGCCGAGCGCAGCGACCACCGCCACCGAAGTGAAGGCCGCCGCCACGACCAGCACGCCGAGCGCGACCGCTACCAGTGCCGCAACGCCGAAGGCCAGCACGCCGAAGAAGGTCGGCAGCGCCGATAAGGCCACCTCGGCCAAGCCGGCTGCAGCGTCGCACAGCGACGGGCCGAAGAAGAGCACCGGTGGCAGCGCCAGACCGTCGAAGAAGTCCACCGACTAGTCGATTCAGGTGCCATGATCTACGGCTATGCCGACAGTCATTGCAGCGCTGATCGCGGTGATCGGCGCCCTGGTCCAGAGCCGCCGCCATAAGGACCGCAACCCTGCCGATATCCACCTGGTGTGGTGGATGGTCGCGGTTGTCGGGGTCGCGTCGCTGATGGGCGCCGCCGCCCACATCTTCGACGGCCCGCACACCGCCGAACTGATCGGCTACACCCGCGGCAACGGTGGCTTCCAGTGGGAGAATGCCATGGGGGACACGGCAATCGGCGTCGTCGGCGTCTTGGCGTACTGGTTCCGCGGCCACTTCTGGCTGTGCGCCATCATCGTGCTGACGATCCAGTACATCGGCGACGGCGCCGGCCACATCTACTACTGGCTGGCCGAGAACAACACCATGCCCTACAACATCGGATTCCCGCTGTGGACGGACTTCCTGCTCCCGATCATCATGTGGGCGTTGTACATCTGGTCTCGGCGTACCGCCGGCGACGCACTGCCCTAGGAAAACTGGGCGATCAAAAGGTCGACCCGCTCGGCGGCGTGGCTCGGACGCAGCCGGCCGTTGCGGGTGAGGCTGACCAGTCCGTGCAGTGCCGACCAGATCACCTCGGTGAACGTGTCCGCGTCGCGCAGATCGCCGAGTTCGGCGACGACAGTGCGTAACTCGGTGAACCCCGCCTCCAATTCGGGCGGCGTGTCTTCGGCGGCGAAGTGCAATGTGGTGGGCCGGGTGAACATCACGTCGTAGAGGGCCGGGTTGTCCGCGGCGAAGCCGATGTAGGCGTGTGCGAGCTGACGTAGCGCGTCGGTGGGCGTCGCGGCACCAGCGCGTGCGGTGTGGAGAACCTCGGCGAGCTCGCCGAATCCGTCGATGGCGACAGCCTGCGCGAGCTGCTCCATATTCGCGAAGTGCGCGTAGAGGACGGGTTGGCTGTACTCGATCTCGGTGGACAGCCGACGCGTGGTGACGGCATCCCAGCCTTCGGACTCGGCCAGGCCGCGTGCCGTCGTGATGATCAGCTGGCGCCGCGCTGCGCGTTCGCGCGTCCGCCGGTCCTCGGTGGGCATGCGCGCGACTATAGCACCGCTAGAACTCCTAGCACTGGTATTGACAGCGGTTCGTGACTGTTGCTAGCGTTGCTAGGACATCTAGCGATGACACCTCAAGGGAGCTTCGACGTGACAACCGTTCAGTTCGCGCAGCTCGCAGCGCTGATCGCCATCATGGGTACCGCGGTGGTCTATGGCACCGACGTGTTCTGCGCTCTGGTGTTGCGCCCCGCATTCGCCCACCTCGACGATCGAGCCCTTGGAGCCGTGGCCGGGTTCGTGCACCGTTACGGCGACCGGCGAATGCCCATACCGGGGGCGGTCGGTCTGGTGGCGGCCGCAGCGAGTTTCGTCTTGGCTGCGCTGGCCGGCCATTGGGCGCAGGCCATCACGGCCGGCGTTGCCGTAGCGCTGCTGCTCGTCTGGTTGCTGCTCTACATCCGGGTGAGTGCGCCGATCAACCGGCGACTCACCGCCGCCGCAGAGAACGGTCAGCTACTACCTGATGTGCGTGTGCTGCAGGCAGATTGGGATCGAATCATCACCGCACGCGCCATCCTGCAGGGCCTCGCACTCGCCGCCCTGTGTCTGACATTGATCCTCTGAAAGGACAGAAACCGTGACAAAGCAACCGAAAACCCTTGGCCGACTGGCAATGCGCGCCGCACCCCTGCTCAACGCTCCGGTGGCCGCACTCGCGACCTCACCACGCTTCGGCGGACTGGTAAATCGCAATATCGCGATACTCGGCTACACCGGGCGGCGTTCCGGACGCATCTTCAGCATTCCCGTGGCATACCGCCACACCGGTGAGGCGATCACGATCAACGCCAATCTGCCGCAGACGAAAACCTGGTGGCGCAACTTCCTCGGCGATGGCGGTCCGGTGACGCTGCAGTTCGACGGGGGCGAGCACACCGGGCACGCGGTTGCTGTGCAAGACCACAAGGGCCGGGTCACTGTCACCGTGCGGCTGACCGACTGACGCCGAGATCGACGAATTGCAGCGATTTACTCGCACTTGCGCTGCCAAACGTCGGTTTGGGCGTAAGGAGATCAGACGGGCAGGAGCTGGTCGATCACTGCGGCAAGCTGCTTGGCCGAACGACATTCATGCATGGTGATGACGTCCTCGTAGCGCGCCGTCGCCGAGTCACCGCTGCCCCACAGGTGCCGCGGCTCCGGATTGAGCCAGTGCGCATGCCGGCTGGCGCTGACCATGTGGGCCAGGATGTCGACGGCGGGGTTGCGGTAGTTGGTGCGGGCGTCGCCGAGCACCAGTAGCGAACTGCGCGGGGACAGCACGTTGTGGAAGTTCTCGGTGAACGAGACGAACGCGTTGCCGTAGTCGGAGTGCCCGTCGCGGGTGTAGACCCCCGCTTCCCGGGTGATGCGCTGGATGGCGACCGCGAGGTCGGCGTCCGGCCCGAACAGGTGAGTCACCTCGTCGGTGGTGTCGATGAAGGCGAAGACCCGGACTCGGGAGAACTGCTGGCGCAGGGCGTGCACGAGCAGCAGAGTGAAGTGGCTGAATCCGGCCACAGATCCCGAGACATCGCACAGCACAACCAGTTCCGGTCGAGCCGGTCGCGGCTTGCGCAGCACGACGTCGATCGGCACTCCCCCGGTCGACATCGACTTGCGCAGGGTCTTCCGCAGGTCGATGGCACCGGAACGGGCGCGACGCCGCCGAGCCGCCAACCGGGTGGCCAGCATCCGGGCCAGCGGGCCGACAACCTTGCGCATCTGGCGCAGCTGATCGCCGGAGGCCCGCAGGAATTCGACGTTCTCGGCCAGCTGCGGGATGCCGTACATCTGGACGTGGTCGCGGCCGAGCTGTTCGGCGGTGCGCCGTTTGGTCTCGCTCTCCACCATCCGGCGCAACTGCGCGATCTTCTGCGCGGCAACCGCTTTGGCGATCTGCTCCTGGGTGGGCGTCGGGTCGTCGTCATGCGGTGCCAGCAGACCGGCCAGCAGCCGGCCTTCCAGCTCGTCCAGTCCCATCGCCTTGAGCGCCTGATACGACGAGTACGACGGGCCGCGGCTGGACGAGTAGCGGCCGTAGGCCTCGACGATCTGGGCGATCATGGCGACCAGCCGCTCGTCCATATCGCCGATGTCGGGGTTGTCGGCCAGCAGGTCCAACAGCATCTGCCGCATCGCCTCGATGTCCTCGGGCGGCAACCCTTCCTGGGCGTCCTCGTCGGCGTCCTCGTCGACCACGACTGTGCGGCCACCGAGGGCCGCCGGCCACCACAGGTCGAACAGCGCATCGTAGGTCTGCCGATGGTCGGCGCGGCGCAGCACCGCGCAGGCCAGTCCGTGGCGAAGTGCCTCACGATCACCGAGGCCCAGAACCGTCAGCACCCGGCCGGCGTCGACCGTCTCCGAGGGGCCTACCGAAATCCCCTGGGCGCGTAACGCTTCGACGAAGCCCACCAGATGGCCGGGCAGGCCATGCGGGGCCAGCGGTTGTGGGGGGCGCACCCTGCGGACGGCCATCGGCTTAGTTCAGCCGCAGTTCGCCGGCGGCGCGCTGCTGGTCGGACTGGTGCTTGAGCACCACACCGAGCGTGGCGGCGATGGTGGCGTCGTCGATGGTGTCGAGGCCCAGCGCCAGGATGGTGCGGCCCCAGTCGATGGTCTCGGCGACCGAGGGCAGCTTCTTGAGCTGCATACCGCGCAGCACGCCGATGATGCGGACCAATTCGGCGGCCAGCGACTCGGGCAGCTCGGGCACCCGGGACAGCAGAATGCGCCGCTCGAGATCCGCGTCGGGGAAGTCGATGTGCAGGAACAGGCAGCGACGCTTGAGCGCCTCGGACAACTCCCGGGTGGCGTTGGAGGTCAGCACCACGAACGGGGTGCGCGACGCGGTGATCGTCCCCAGTTCCGGGACGGTGACCGCGAAGTCGCTCAGCACCTCGAGCAGCAGGCCTTCGATCTCGATGTCGGCCTTGTCCGTCTCGTCGATCAGCAGCACGGTGGGCTCGGTGCGCCGGATCGCGGTCAGCAGGGGCCGGGACAGCAGGAATTCCTCGCTGAAGATGTCGGACTTGGCCGAGTCCCACTCATTCGAGCCGGACTGCATCCGCAGGATCTGCTTGGCGTGGTTCCATTCGTAGAGCGCGCGGGCCTCGTCGACACCCTCATAGCACTGCAGGCGCACCAGCCCAGATCCGGTGGTCTGGGCGACCGCGCGGGCCAGCTCGGTCTTGCCCACACCGGCCGGTCCCTCGACCAGTAGCGGCTTGCCCAGCCGGTCGGCGAGGAACACCGCGGTGGCGGTGGCGGTATCGGGCAGATAGCCGGTCTCGGCCAGCCGCTTGGCGACATCGTCAATGTCGGTGAACAGCGGCGCCGGGCGTGCCGGGGTTTCAGTCATGGTTCTCCTGTCGTCGCCTCAGGCAGGGCGGGTCTGGCCGTCTCCCCAGACGATCCATTTGGTTGACGTCAATTCGGGCAGACCCATCGGGCCGCGTGCATGCAGCTTCTGGGTGGAGATGCCGATTTCGGCTCCGAAGCCGAACTGCTCACCGTCGGTGAACGCCGTCGAGGCGTTGACCATCACCGCGGCTGCGTCGACACGCTCGGTAAAGAGTTGTGCCGCAGCAAGATTGGTGGTGACAATGGCCTCGGTGTGGCCGGTGCCGTAGGTGTTGATGTGCTCGATGGCGGCCTCGATGCCGTCGACGGTGGCCACCGCGATGTCCATCGACAAGAACTCCGCGCGCAGCTCGTCGTCGGTCGGGTTGTCGTGGACGGTGACCCCGGCCTGTTGCAGCGCGGCCACCAGCCGCGGCAGGGCCGTGCTGGCGACGGCGCTATCCACCAGCAGTGTCTCGGCCGCGTTGCAGACGCTGGGTCTGCGGGTCTTGGCATTGAGAATGATCCGCTCGGCGACGTCGAGATCGGCGGCAGAGTGGACGTACACGTGACAGTTGCCCACACCGGTTTCGATGGTGGGCACCGTGGCGTCGCGCACGACGGCGTCGATCAGTCCGGCACCGCCGCGCGGGATCACCACGTCGACCAGACCGCGGGCCTGGATGAGGTGGGTGACGCTGGAGCGGTCAGTGCTGGGCAGCAGCTGGACGGCGTCTTCGGGCAGGCCCTCGGCGGCCAGTGCGCCGCGCAGTGCGGCGACGAGCGCGGCGTTGGAGTGTGCGGCCGAAGAGCTGCCGCGCAGCAGGACGGCGTTCCCGGATTTCAGGGTGAGGCCGAACGCGTCGACCGTCACGTTGGGCCGACCCTCGTAGACGATTCCGATCACGCCGAGGGGAACGCGCTGCTGACGCAGTTGCAGCCCGTTCGGCAGCGTGCGGCCGCGCAAGACTTCGCCGATCGGGTCCGGCAGGCCCGCGACCTGGCGCAGGCCTGCCGCGATGCCGTCGATGCGCTGGGGATTGAGCGCCAGCCGGTCCAGCATCGCCTCGGCAGTACCTGCGGCCCGCGCGGCGTCGAGATCTGCGGCGTTGGCGGCCAGAATCTGGGCGGCGTGGGCCAGGACCGCGTCAGCCGCAGCATGAAGCGCGCGGTCTTTGACGGTGGTGGTCAGCGAGCCCAGGGTTCGCGAGGCGATGCGCGCCCGGCGGGCGGCATCGAGAACCTCGTTCTTCAGATCAAGCGACTCCGCCTGAACACTCATTCCCCCAGGGTATCGGTCTCCCCACCAACCGGCAGGTGGGGGCTAATCTGAGCCACGTGGCACGGGTGTGCGTAGTGGGCAGCGTGAACGTCGACCACTTCTTCCGGGTCACCGCTCTGCCGCAAGCCGGGGAGACGGTTCTGGGGTCGGCGGTGACCACCGAACCGGGCGGTAAGGGCGGTAATCAAGCGGTGGCGGCTGCTCGCGCCGGTGCCCACGTCCAGTTCGTGGGGGCCGTGGGCACCGACCCGGCGGGTGCGGAGTTGCGAGCACACCTGAGTGCCAACGGTGTCGGGCTCGACGGCCTGGAAGAGCTGCCCGTCGCCAGCGGCAGCGCGGTGATCCTGGTCGATGACGACGGCGAGAACATGATCGTGGTCGCACCCGGGGCCAACGGCCATCTGACGCTGGCCTCAGCGCCTGCCCGTGCAGTCATCGCCGACTGCGAGGTGCTGCTCATCCAGCTCGAGGTGCCGATTGCGACCGCCGTGGGCGCGGCGCGCGAAGCCCGCTCCGTCGGAGCCACCGTGATCGTCAACGCCTCCCCTGTCAGCACCGACCCCGGCCTGCGAGACCTGGCCGACGTCACCGACGTCGTGATCGTCAACGAAGCCGAAGAGCCGCATTGGGTCTGGCCCACAAGACATCTGCTCATCACCCGGGGTGCGCGCGGGGCGATCTACCGGGGAGCCGACGGGGACGTCGAGGTACCCAGTCCCGAGGTCGAGGCGATCGATACCACCGGTGCCGGCGATGTCTTTGCCGGTGTGCTCGCCGCGGACTGGTCGGCCGGCCACGACCGTGCGCTACGCCGAGCGTGCGCGGCGGGCGCGCTGGCGACACTGGTATCCGGCGCCGGGGATTGCGCACCGTCTACCGAGGCCATCGACGATGTCCTGACCCAGTACTGAACGCCCTACGGTTGTGGCGATAGTCTGCGGCGATGACGCATAGCGACGCTCCGCGGCCACCCGAGGGTGACTGGCTGGGCACCCCGTTCCTGAAGTTCACCCGCGAGGGCGGATTCGGGGTGTGCACCCTGGACCGGCCCGAAGCGCGCAACGCGATGACCCCGGCGATGTACTTCGGCATCAAGTACGCGGTCAATCATGTCGGGGCGGATCCCGATCTGGCCGGTCTGCTGATCACCGGCACCGGGGACGTCTTCGCGCCCGGCGGCGATATGGGTGGCGGCGGCGCCGACAACTGGCTGACCTTCGGAGCGGCACTGGGCATGGACGCCCTGCCGTTCGACACCCTGCGGCAATCCGCCAAGCCAGTGGTCGCCGCGGTCAACGGGCTGTGCCAGGGCGGCGGGCTGCAGATCGCACTATGCGCCGATATGGCGGTGGTCAGCGACCGCGCGACCTTCCGCGTCCCCGAGCTCTACCGCGGGATCGCCGACACCTACTACAGCCAGATGCTGGCGCGGCTGATCGGCCCGGTTCGCACCCGCGACCTGATGTTCACCGGTCGCACGCTGAACGCCGAGGAAGCTCTGGATTGGGGCATGGTCGCGCGGGTGGTTCCGCACGAAGAGCTGCCCGGGGCCGCCCGGGAGATCCTGGCTCAATGCTGTCGCACCGCACCCGGCGCCCGGTCGGTGGTGAAGTCCAGCCTCGACAACTACCTGGGCCTGTACGACCGGATCGGCATGCAGCGCAGCCTCGGCTCGCCGGAGTCCATCGAGGGCTTCATGGCCTTCAAGGAACGCCGCTCCCCGGACTGGGTGCACCCGGACCTACGCATCGACGGCAGGCTGTAGCCGCTGCTCAGTCTTCGGGTATCTGCTGCTCGATCTCGGCCAGCCAGATCCGTGCCGACATGTCTGACGGCGCCCGCCAGTCGCCGCGTGGTGACAACGAGCCACCGTGAGACACCTTGGGCCCGTTCGGTAGAGCCGACCGCTTGAACTGGCTGAACGAGTAGTACCGGGAAGCGAAGACCTGCAGCCAGTGCCGGATCTCCTTGATCGAGTACGCCGGTCGCTTACCCTCGGGGAATCCCGGCGGCCAGTTACCGCTGTCGGGATCGCTCCAGGCATGCCAGGCCAGGAATGCGATCTTGGACGGCCGGAAGCCGTACCGCAGCACCTGAAACAGCGAGAAGTCCTGCAGCGAGTACGGACCCACCTTGGCTTCGCTGCTCTGGATCTCTTCGTCCTCGCCGGTGGGCACCAACTCAGGGGTGATTTCGGTGTCGAGCACCGACTGCAGGATCTCGTCGACTTCATCCTCGAACTGCCCTGAGGAGATCACCCACCGAATCAGGTGCTGGATAAGGGTTTTCGGCACTCCGCCGTTGACGTTGTAGTGCGACATCTGATCACCGACGCCGTACGTCGACCAGCCCAAGCCGAGCTCGGACAGGTCACCAGTGCCCAGAACGATCCCGCCGCGCTGATTCGCGAGCCGGAACAGGTAGTCGGTGCGCAGGCCGGCCTGCACGTTCTCGAAGGTGACGTCGTAGACCGCTTCTCCCCTCGAGAACGGGTGGTCCATCTCGGTCAGCATGAGTGTGGCGGTGTCCCGGATGTCGAGTTCGGCGAAGGTGACACCCAGCGCGCGAGAAAGCCTGATCGCGTTGTTCTTGGTGCGCTCGCCGGTCGCGAACCCGGGCAGCGTGAAGGCCAGAATGTCGCTGCGGGGCCGGCCTTCTCGGTCCATCGCGTGCGCGGCCACGATCAACGCGTGCGTCGAGTCCAGCCCGCCGGACACTCCGATCACAACCTTGGGGTAGTCCAGTGCGCGCAGCCGCTGCACGAGCCCGGCAACCTGAATGTTGTACCCCTCGTAGCAGTCCTGCTCCAGCCGGAACGGATCGCTTGGCACGAACGGAAAACGCTCGACCGACCGCAACAGGCCGATGTCGCCGCTGGGCGGTTCGAGCCGGAAACCGATGCGCCGGAACGACTTCAACCGGTCTTGGTGGTGACGACGATTATCGTCGAACGTGCCCATCCGCAGCCGCTCGGAGCGCAGCAGATCCAGATCGACATCGGCGACCGAGCGGCGCTCCCCTTTCGGGAACCGTTCTGATTCGGCTAGCAGACGGCCGTTTTCGTAGATCATCGTCTGGCCGTCCCAGGCCAGGTCGGTGCTGGATTCACCTTCGCCGGCCGCGGCGTAGACATAGGCCGCCAAGCAGCGCGACGATGCCGAGCGGGCCAGCAGCTTGCGATCCTCGGCCCGGCCGATGGTGATCGGGCTGCCGGAGAGGTTGGCCAGCACCGTCGCCCCCGCCAGCGCGGCCTCCGCGCTGGGCGGTATCGGGACGAACATGTCCTCGCAGATTTCGACGTGCAACACCAGCCCTGACACGTCGTCGGCCTCGAACAGCAGGTCCGGGCCGAACGGCACGTCGGCCCCACCGATACGGATCGTGCCCGTCGCATCGTCGCCGGCCGCAACCTGGCGGCGCTCGTAGAACTCCCGATATGTCGGCAAGTAGGACTTGGGGGCCACCCCCAGCACCGCACCGCGATGGATCACCACGGCGGTGTTGTAGATGCGGTGCAGGTAGCGCAGTGGCGCACCCACCACCAGCACCGGAAACAGGTCGGCCGATGCCGCGACGACGTCTGCCAGAGCGGCCTCGACGGCATCGAGCAGGGAGTCCTGCAGCAGGATGTCCTCGATGGAGTAACCCGACAGGGTGAGCTCGGGAAACACTGCCACCGCAACGCTCTCGTCGTGGCAGGCCCTGGCAATCCGCAGCACCGACTCGGCGTTGGCGGCGGGGTCCGCGAGCACCGTGCGGTGGGTGCAGGCGGCCAGCCGCACGAAGCCGTGCTGGTAGGCGGAGTAGAAATCCATGCCCTATTGTCGCCCGTCACCCCCCGAGCGGACGAGGGAACCCGCGCTTCAGGCATCCGATGGGCCATCCACCCCGTGGCGTGACCCGGGTCACATAAATCGAGCTAAGTGGCTCGGGTTACCACGATCGTTGTGGCGCAAGGCTTTTGCGTGGGTGGCGCGCGAGTTTCGAGTATGGCTCTACGCGTTCGCATCCGTGGTCGCGGTCGTAGTTTTTCTGCCATGAGGCCGAAATTCGCCGGCCGAGCAGATCGGGGGATCGAAATGTTGTCAGTACACGCTCCTGTCCAGCAGCCGCCGTCGACCGAGGCTTCTCGCGTCGTCGACACCCGGCCGACCGTCCTTATCACCGAGCAGGAAGTGAAGCTGTTGACGGCAGCCGCCGTCGCGGCGCCGGCCAGGCAGGGCCTGTTCTCGCGGTGGATCGCAGCCCACCGGGCGGCCCGCGATGCCCGGCCCAGCCGGCGGTCGTATACCGCCCACTACGAATTCCTGGAGCATGCCGCGATGGCGCGCGCCATGGAACGCCTTTGACGCCTGCGACGGAAGTAACAGCAGCGCACACCCGTGCGATTACTGAGGAAGTAATTCCAAACGGGTCGGAGGAAGCGTGCGACGTCGATGGAAGGCCGCCTGCGGCGCCCTGATCCTGGTTGCCGCCGCCATGCTCGGGGAACTCGTCCCCGCTGCGGCACTGGCCGACCCGGCACCCGTGCCCGCGCCGGTCGCCAAGGACTTCTCGAATCCGGCGATCGTGGTGCTGGGATATGGCCTGTTACCGGACGGTTCGATGCGGATGATCCTGCGCCGCCGCGTGTTGACCGGGCTCGCGGTTGCTCAGATGTACCCGCACTCACCGATCATCGTCACCGGCGGCAACCCGCAGAACGGCGTGACGGAAGCCGCGCAGATGCGCCGCATGCTGTTGATGCTCGGCTTCCCCGGCAGCCGGATCATCGTGGAGGACAAGGCCAACAGCACGGTGCAGAACGCGCGGTTCTCAGTGCCCCTGGCCAACCAGGCCGGCACGTCGGGCATCATCCTGGTGACCTCGTCGACGCATCAGGGCCGCGCCGACGGCGATTTCGTCGACGCCGGGGCCAACCTGCTGGCCACCGTGAGCTACCCGGATGGGAATCCGACGCTGAACATCACCCAGTTCGCTCACGACGTACTCAGCCCGCTCACCAATTTCGGCTGAGCACCTACCCTGGAGGACGTGGAAAGCCCCGAACTCGTCGCCGTGTTGGCGGGCCGTCGTGTCGCGGTGCTCACCGGGGCCGGGATCTCCACCGACTCGGGCATTCCCGACTATCGCGGCCCCGACTCGCCGCCGGCGAACCCGATGACGATCCGCCAGTTCACCTCGAGCCGCGCGTTCCGGCAGCGGTACTGGGCCCGCAATCACCTGGGCTGGCGGCACATGGCTCAGACCCTGCCCAACGCCGGACATCGGGCGCTGGCACACCTGGAGCGAGTCGGCGTGGTCAGCGGCGTCATCACCCAGAACGTGGACCTGCTGCACACCAAGGCCGGCAGCCACAACGTCATCAACCTGCACGGCACCTATGCGCAGGTGGTGTGCCTGGACTGCGGGCACACCATGTCGCGCGCGGCGCTGGCCGACGAACTCGAGGCGGCCAATCCGGGGTTCGCCGAGCGCGCTGAACGATTGGGCGGCATCGCCGTTGCGCCCGATGCGGACGCCATGGTCACCGATACCGAGTCGTTCCACTTCATCGACTGCCCGTCCTGCGGCGGGATGCTCAAACCCGACATCGTCTACTTCGGCGAGAGTGTGCGCAAAGAGATTGTCGCGCAGGCATATTCGCTCGTCGAAGAATCGGATGCATTGCTGGTCGCCGGATCCTCGCTGACGGTGTTCTCCGGGTACCGGTTCGTGCGGCAGGCCGCCGCGCTGGGCATACCGGTCGCGATCGTGAACCGTGGCACCACCCGCGGCGACCACCTCGCCACGGTCACGGTGGACAGCGGCTGTTCGCCGATGCTGGCGCTGCTGGCCGACGAACTGTCCGGGCTGATGTCCGCCTGACCCGCGAACAGACGCAGAATCGCACAAATACAGCCCAATTCACGCGAGTTTGCGTCTGCTCGCCGGATTAAGCGGGCAACCTTGGCAACGCCGAAGCTAGACGGCCACCAGATCGTCGGCGTGCACGGCGGGACGGCGCATGTCGGCAGGCAGGTCTGAGGTCGACCGGCCGATCATCGTGGTCAGCTCGCCGGCGTCGTAGGCCACCACCCCGCGGGCAACCATCTCCCCGTCCAGATCGCGCAGCTCGACGACGTCACCGCCGAAGAACCGACCACTCACCTCGGTGATTCCGGCGGCCAGCAGGGAGCGCCGCTGCTTGACCACCGCACGCACCGCGCCGGCATCCAGTGTCAGGGCGCCGGCGGCCTCCGCGGCGTAGCGAACCCAGAACCGCCGCGCCGACATCCGGTCGGGTCGGGGGGCGAACACCGTACCCACCGAGGCGTCGGTCAGCGCGGCGGCGGCTTCGCCCGCCGCGGCCAGCAACACCGGAACCCCGGCGTCGGCGGCCAGCAGAGCCGAGGACAGCTTGGACCGCATCCCACCGGTACCCAGCCGGCTGCCCTGACCGGCCACCACGCCGTCGAGGTCGTCCGGCCCGCTCACCTCAGGGATGAACCGCGCGTCACCCTTACGCGGATCCGCATCGTAGAGCCCGTCGATATCGGAAAGCAGGATCAGCGCGTCCGCGCCGACCAGGTGGGCTACCAGCGACGAGAGCCGGTCGTTGTCACCGAAGCGAATCTCGTTGGTGGCCACGGTGTCGTTCTCGTTGACGATCGCCACCGCGTGCAGGGACCGCAGCCGGTCCAGCGTGCGCTGGGCGTTGGTGTGCTGCACCCGCATCGAAATGTCGTGCGCGGTCAGCAGCACCTGGCCGACCGTGCGGTCGTAGCGGGCGAAGGCCGCACTCCATGCGTTGACCAGCGCGACCTGCCCGACACTGGCCGCGGCCTGTTTGGTTGCCAGATCAGTCGGGCGCCGGTTCAGGCCCAGCGGCTCGATACCGGCCGCGATCGCACCCGAGGACACGATGACGACGTCGGAGCCCGCCTGCATCCGCGCCTCGATCGCGTCGACGAGCTGGGCCAGCCTGCCGGCGTCGAACAACCCGGACTTGGTGGTCAGGGCGGTGGTGCCGATCTTGACGACGACGCTGCGCGCGGCGCGCACCGCGTCACGGTACTCGCTCACGCGCCGTCCTCGTGCTCGCGACGCTGGCGGCGGGCCTCCTTGCGCTCGTCGGCACCGATTCGGTCGGTTTGCTCCAGCCGGATATCGGTACCACGACCGGTCTGGATGACGTCGACACCGGCAGGGGTCTGCGGCTCCCAGTCGAAGGTCATGTCGCCGATGGTGACCGCGCAGCCGGGCTTGGCGCCCAGTTTCCGCAATTCGTCCTCGACCCCGAGCCGGGCCAGCCGGTCGCCGAGGTAGCCGACGGCTTCGTCATTGTCGAAGTTGGTCTGGACGATCCAGCGTTCCGGCCGCACCCCGCGCACGATGAAGCCGCCGGGATTGGCATGGTCGGGCTCGACAGTGAAACCGGTCCGGTCGACCGGGACCGGCTTGATCACGGGGCGTCGCTGTACCACCTCCGGCTGTGCGGCCTGGTAGGCGGCCACCATGTCCCACAGCGCAAACGTCAGCTCCCGCAAGCCTTCCCGAGTCACGGTGGACACCTCGAACACCGGCCAGCCACGCGCTTCGACATCGGCGCGCACGAAATCAGCCAGCTCCCTGGCCTCGGGGACGTCGATCTTGTTGAGCACCACCGCCCGCGGGCGGTCGGCCAGGTCACCGAGTGTCGAATCGCCTTGCAGCGTAGGCCGATACGCGGCCAGCTCGGCCTCCAGCGCATCGATATCGGAGATCGGGTCGCGGCCCGGTTCCAGGGTGGCGCAGTCGACCACATGGACCAGCAGCGCACAGCGTTCGATGTGGCGCAGGAAGTCCAGGCCCAACCCACGGCCCTGCGAGGCGCCCGGGATCAATCCGGGGACATCGGCGACGGTGAAGGTGTGATCCCCCGCCGACACGACACCGAGATTGGGCACCAGCGTGGTGAACGGGTAGTCGGCGATCTTGGGCTTGGCCGCCGAGATCGTCGACACCAGTGAGGATTTACCGGCGGACGGAAAGCCGATCAGCCCGACGTCGGCGACGGTCTTGAGCTCCAGGGTGAGCTCGCGCTCCTCGCCCTTCTCACCGAGAAGCGCGAAACCCGGGGCCTTGCGGGCCCGTGAGGCCAGCGCGGCGTTGCCCAGCCCACCACGGCCGCCCTCGGCTGCCACGAACCGGGTGCCCGCACCGACCAGATCGGCCAGGAGCCGGCCATTGGCGTCGACCACGACGGTGCCGTCGGGCACCTTGACCTCGAGATCGGAGCCGTTGGCCCCTTCGCGGTTGTTGCCCATCCCCTGCGTACCGGACGGCGCCGCGACATGCGGATGGAAGTGAAAGTCCAGCAGGGTGTGCACCTGCGGATCGACGATCAGGACGACGCTGCCGCCGCTGCCGCCGTTACCGCCGTCAGGGCCGCCGAGTGGCTTGAACTTCTCCCGGTGGACCGAGGCACAACCGTTCCCACCATTGCCCGCGCGGGCATGAATGACGACGCGGTCGACGAAACGGGGCATCGGAGAGTCCTTTCAACCGCTGAGTGTGAACGTGATGCGAGATATCGGCCTCAACCTCGCAGTGGTTTCACACTCGCGAGTGAGACCTACTCCGGTCGCGCGACGCGAACGATGTTGACCGTCCTGCGCCCGCGCTTCTCACCGAACTCGACGGCGCCGGGTGCGGTGGCGAACAGGGTGTCGTCGCCGCCACGACCGACATTCACGCCGGGGTGGAAGTGCGTGCCGCGCTGGCGGACGAGGATCTCGCCGGCCTTGACGATCTGGCCGCCGAACCGCTTGACGCCGAGGCGCTGGGCGTTGGAATCGCGACCGTTGCGTGAGCTGGAAGCGCCCTTCTTATGTGCCATGTCAGTTCGCTCCGTTGACTACTTGATTCCGGTGACCTTGAGCACCGTCAGCGGCTGACGGTGGCCCTGCCGCTTGTGGTAGCCGGTCTTGTTCTTGAACTTGTGGATGCGGATCTTCGGGCCCTTGGTGTGCTCGAGCACCTCACCGGTGACGGCAACCTTCTCCAGCGCCTTGGCGTCGGAGGTGACCTTCGCGCCGTCGACCACCAGGGCGACGGGCAGAGAAACGGAGCCGCCGGCCTCGACCTCGAGCTTCTCGACCTTGACTATGTCTCCAACGGCGACCTTGTACTGCTTGCCGCCGGTCTTGACGATTGCGTACGTCGCCATCGTTTCCTCTGCCTTGCTCTGCGGGCGCGCGCTAACCGAAGCTGCGTGCGCGGGTCTGGGGTTGCGGGATCTTGGGCCCGCTGCCACCGGCGTCGGACGCCTGGAGACAACTGCTCAAGGTTACGTGACCAGCACCGGGAGGGTCAAACCGCCACTCTAGGAAGCTGGCGGTCCAGCCGGCCGTGCTGCCGCCCGGCGCCGGTGCCTGCCGGCCGACGCCGCCGGTTCCGGGGCTACGACGGCCTGGTCGACGTCATATTCGTCGGATTCGGACTCGTCATCCTCGTCCTCGTCCTCGTCCTCGTCATCCTCGTCGTCCTCGTCCTCGTCATCGTCGTCGACGTCGAGGTTGTCCTCGTCGAGGTCCTCGTCGTCCTCGTCCAGGTCGACGTCGATCTCGTCTTCGTCGTCGTCGGATTCGTCCTCGTCCAGGTCCTCGTCGTCCTCGTCGAGGTCATCGGGGGACTCGTCCTCGTCCTCATCGTCGTCATCGTCCAGATCTTCGGCAGCGACTTCGTCGGTGACCTGCTCGGCGGTATCGGCATCCTCGTCCGAGATCGCCTCACGCTCGATCTCGTCGGCCAGCTCTTCCTCGGCCTCGTCGTCCTCGTGCTTACCGTTGGCCGCCGCCATCGCCTTGAACATCGGATGCTCACTGGAGTGCTGCGGCACCTTCGCGACCGGCGCCTCTTCGGCGCGGCCACGCTTGCCCCGCTTGCCGCGCCGTCCACCGCCGGTGCCAGCACCTGGCTCGGGCCTCCGCCCGGCGGCCTGTGCGGTGTCGATCGGATCGGCGTGCAGCACGATGCCCCGGCCACTGCAGTGCGTGCATGTGGTCGAGAACGCCTCGATCAGCCCGGTGCCCAGCTTCTTACGGGTCAGCTGGACCAGGCCGAGCGAGGTCACCTCCGACACCTGATGACGGGTGCGGTCGCGGCCCAGCGCCTCGGTCAGCCGCCGCAGCACCAAATCGCGGTTGGACTCCAGCACCATGTCGATGAAGTCGATGACGACGATGCCGCCGATATCGCGCAGCCGCAGCTGACGGACGACCTCCTCGGCTGCCTCGAGATTGTTCTTGGTGACGGTCTGCTCGAGGTTGCCGCCCGCGCCGGTGAACTTTCCGGTGTTGACGTCGACGACCGTCATCGCCTCGGTGCGGTCGATCACCAGGGTGCCGCCCGAGGGCAGCCACACCTTGCGATCCAGCGCCTTGGCCAGCTGCTCGTCGATGCGATGCACCGCGAACACGTCGGGCCCGTCGCCACCGGGCGGATCGTACTTGGTCAGCTTCGAAACAAGGTCGGGTGCAACGGAACTCACGTAGCCATTGATGGTCTCCCAGGCGTCGTCGCCCGAGACGATCAATCCGGAGAAGTCCTCGTTGAACAAGTCGCGGATCACCTTGACCAGCACGTCAGGCTCTTCGTAGAGCGCGACGGCGGCGCCGGCTTTGTTGCCCTTGACCCGCTCGGCTTCCTCGGCGATCGTGGTCCAGCGTTCCTGCAGCCGGGTGACGTCGCCGCGGATGTCCTCTTCCTTCACGCCTTCAGAGGCGGTCCGGATGATCACACCGGCGTCGTCGGGCACCACGTCGCGCAGGATTTCCTTGAGCCGCTGACGTTCGGTGTCGGGCAGCTTGCGGCTGATCCCGGTCGACGACGCACCCGGCACGTACACGAGGTAGCGCCCGGCCAGCGACACTTGGGTGGTCAGGCGCGCACCCTTGTGGCCGACGGGGTCCTTGCTGACCTGGACGACGACGTAGTCGCCGGGCTTGAGAGCCTGTTCGATTTTGCGCTGAGCGCCACCGAGGCCGGCGGCTTCCCAGTTCACCTCACCGGCGTAGAGCACCCCGTTGCGGCCGCGGCCGATGTCGACGAATGCGGCCTCCATGGAGGGCAGCACGTTCTGCACGATGCCGAGATAGATGTTGCCGACCAGCGACGCCGAAGCGGCCGAGGTGACGAAGTGCTCGACGACGACCCCGTCCTCCATGACGGCGATCTGGGTGTAGCGGGCGCCCTCGTGCGGGGGTTCGGTGCGGATCTTGTCGCGCACGACCATGACGCGTTCGACGGCTTCGCGGCGGGCCAGGAATTCGGCCTCGGAGAGGATCGGCGGGCGCCGGCGGCCGGCGTCGCGGCCGTCGCGGCGGCGCTGACGCTTGGCCTCGAGCCGGGTGGAGCCGCTGATGCCCTGGATGGCGTCCGGGTCACGCTCGGCCTTGGCGCGCGGGGCACGTTCGTGGACCACGGTGTTCGGCGGGTCGTCGGACGACCCGTCGGCGTCCTCGCCACCCCCGCCGCCGGACTTGCGGCGGCGCCGCCGGCGGCGCCGCCGGGTCGCGGCCTCACCGCTGCCCAACTCGTCGTCGCTGTCGTCGTCGTCGCCTTCGGACTCCTCGCCGGCCTCGGCGGTCTCGTCGGAGCCATCTGGCCTCTCGTCTTCGCCGTCCGGACCGCCCTGCTCACCGCGGCCACGACCACGGCCACGGCGGCCACGGCGGCGGCGCCGATTGGCGGGGCGTTCTGACTGGTCGCCATCGGTGTCGGCGCTGGACTCGTCGTCCTCGTCTTCGTCGTCCTCGTCGTCGTCCTCGTCGTCACGGGCAGCGCGGACAACGCGACGTTCGGCTTCGACGGGTTGCGGGGCGACGAACAACGGCATGTAGGCCGCCTGCTCGGCGGGGGCGGTCTCAAGGATCAACCGCGACTCGGGCTCCTCGGACGCTTCGGCGGCCTCAGGGGTTTCAGCGGTCTCGGTGTCGACCTCGAGCACCTCGTTGACCACGGGCGCCGGGGCCTCCTGCGCTGCGGGATCGCCGGTGCCGTCCTCGGGGCTGGCCGCCAGGACGTCGCGGACCCGCACCGCGTCGGTGCGATCCACGCTGGAGTGCGGGCTGCGTGACCGGCCGTCGAGCTCGCTCAAGGCGTCGAGCACGCGCCGGCTGGTGGTGCCGAGCACCCGTGCCAGCGAATGCACCCTCAGGCGCTCAGGCAGGTCGTGACCCGCGGCAACTGCCGGGGGTCCCCACTCCGTCTGGGGTTCGTTTTCGGGTAGTTCCTGAAAGAGGTCATCGTCGGCCACGTATTCTCCTCAAGCCCCCGGGCGCGTCACTTCGACGCGGCCACGCGAGGGCTTCCGCTATTTGCCCGGGTTAGATCGCCCGGACTTGTTTATGGTCTCGCTCCGAACTGTTCATGGGGAACGCGATCGGTGCCTGGCTGAATGACGGCTGTGACGGTCGGCGCCTCACCAATGGTGCGGGTGGTCGCGCACGTCGTAAGTCTTCATCCGGATACGCCTTGTGGGCACATCCGGGATCAGTATCCCACACCACGCACCCTGTTCGGACGACAGTGGCGCGGGAAGTGCGCTCAGACGCCGGGAAACCAGAGCGCGATCTCGCGCTCGGCCGACTCCGGGGAGTCCGAGCCGTGCACCAGATTGAACTGCGTTTCCAGGCCGAAATCACCGCGGATCGTGCCCGGTGCGGCTTTCTCCACCGGGTCGGTTCCGCCGGCGAGCTGGCGAAACGCCGCGATCGCACGGGGGCCTTCCAAGATCGCCGCCACCACCGGGGCTGAGGTGATGAACTCCAGCAGCGAGCCGAAGAACGGCTTGCCGTCGTGCTCGGCGTAGTGCGCACGGGCCAACTCGTCACTGACCTGCTTGAGCTCCAGGGCAGCGATCGTCAGGCCTTTGCGTTCGATTCGGCTGATGATCTCGCCGACCACCCCGCGCTCGACGCCGTCGGGCTTGATCAACACCAGGGTCCGCTCAGTCACGGCGCACAGCGTACCCGTCGCAGCGGGCGCGTCGAGTGTCCGGTTACCCCACTATCGGCGATTCGTACTCGACTGCGCTCCAGCCTCTAGGCATGGCCGACGACGGAACCTAGCGTTCGTTTTGGGGGTAACAACCACTTTTCACAACGGGGGGAAACATGAGAAACGACAACGATTTCCGACGCCGGATCCACCGGGTGTCGGGCGGAATGATGCTCGGCGCACTGGCTGCCGGCGCGCTGGCAACGCTATCCCTGAATTCAGCCGGGGCCGCCAACGCCAGCTGCGCGTCACTCAGCGGCTTGGACATTGGCTCGGGTTGCCACACAACTGATTTCGGTGACTTTGCGCTCGGAATAGGCAATGTCAGCAACGTCACCGCCAGCGGCGGGTTCAACACGGCGATCGCGTTCGGTAACGGCGCTTTCGCGTCCAGCACCGGTCGCCTCAACGTCGCCATTGCAGGAGGAACGGCTGCCGGCGCTCGCGCCGACGGGACGTTGAACACCGCGGTGGCCATCGGCAATCGAGGCAACAACGTCCACTACGGGCCGAACGACTACACCTACGCCAGGGCGACCGGTTCGCTGAACTCGGCCTACGCCCTAGGCAACGCCAATACCGTCATCGTGAACAGCGGCAACAAGAACCCGCTCAACGGCCCAGGCTTCAGCACCGGGGTCGCCGTCGGAAACGGAAACGCGGCCAGTGCCAACGGCGGTTCGGTCAAGCTCAGCATCGCTGCCGGTTCTCGGCGCCAGTCCCATAACGGGGTCAACACCGGGAGCTATCACCCCTGATTCGTTCGGCTCACTGGGGCGGCTGCTGACCGGGCAGCCGCCCTTGCCGCTGTCTGCGCAGGACCTCGACGCGCAGGTAGGCGATGATGCCCCAGACGACCACGAACACCACCCCGACCATCCCGACCGCGGGGTACACGAAGAACCCGGCGACCAGGATCAGCTGGACACCCAGATTCAGCCACACCGCCCACGACCGGCCCTGCACGCCGGCCAGCAGCACGAGGAACACCGCGAAGCCGACGAGGTAGGCCGTCGACCACGCGGTGAGTCCGCCGCCGACCATGTTGACCACGGGCAGCGCCAACAGGACCACGATCGCTTCGAGGATGAGGGTGCCGGCCATGACGCCGCGGAAGGACTTCCAGGGATCGGGAGCTTCGGGGGCGGCCTCGGGCGTGTCGCTCATTGCGGATCCTTCCCGAACAGGGTGCGAGCCGCGCCGGCGGTCACCACGGAACCGGTGATGACGATCCCGGCCCCGGAGAATCCGTCGGAGTCGGCTACGGAGTCCTCGACCAGCGCGGTGCCGATCTCGATGGCGTCGGGCAGCGTCTCGGCACGCACCACCCGGTCCGGTCCGAAGATCTCCTCCGCGCGCATCGCCAGCGCGTCAACCTCGAGTGCGCGGGGCGAGCCGTTGTGCGTGACGACGATCTGGTCGAACGCCGGCTCCAGCGCGGCGAGGATGCCGGTGACGTCCTTGTCCCCCATCACCGACAGCACCCCGACGAGGAACCGGAAGTCGAACTCGGTGCCGAGCGCATCGACGAGCGCGGTCGCGCCGGCAGGATTGTGGGCGGCGTCGATGAACACCGTCGGAGCGCTGCGCATCCGCTCGAGCCGGCCGGGGCTGGCCGCCGCAGCGAATCCGGCTCGCACCGTGTCGATGTCGAGCTGCCGGTCGGAGCCGGCCCCGAAGAACGCCTCGACCGCGGCCAGCGCCACGACGGCGTTGTGGGCCTGATGCTCGCCGTGCAGGGGCAGGAAGATGTCGGAGTACACCCCGCCGAGTCCCTGCAGCTGCAACACCTGGCCGCCGATGGCGACCTGGCGGCCCAGTACGGCGAACTCGGAATCCTCGCGAGCGACCGCGGCGTCGGACTGAACCGCCTGGGCCATAAGCACTTCCATCGCTTCGGGCGCTTGGCGGCCGATGATCGCGACGGTGTCGACCGGGACCAGATCACCGCGGGGCGCACCGATGATGCCGGCCTTCTCAGCAGCGATCTCGGCGACGGTGTCACCGAGGTACTCGGCGTGATCGATTCCGATCGGGGTGATCACCGCGACCGGCGCGTCGACGACGTTGGTGGCGTCCCAGCGCCCGCCCATCCCGACCTCGACGACGGCGACGTCGACGGGTGCGTCGGCGAAGGCGGCGAACGCCATCGCGGTGAGCACTTCGAACTTACTCATCGCCGGGCCGTCGTCCGCTTGTGATTGCGCGTCGACGATGTGCACGAACGGTTCGATCTCGCGGTAGACCTCGACGTAGCGCGCCGGGCTGATCGGCTCGTTGTCGATCGCGATGCGCTCGACGGCGGACTGCAGGTGCGGGCTGGTGGTGCGTCCGGTCCGGCGGCTGAACGCCGTCAGCAGCGCATCGACGATGCGGGCCACCGACGTCTTGCCGTTGGTCCCGGCGATGTGGATGCACGGGTAGCTCAGCTGTGGTGAGCCGAGCATCTCCATCAGCGCCTCGATGCGCGTGGTGCTGGGCTCCAGTTTGGTTTCCGGCCAGCGCTGATCGAGCAGATGCTCCACCTGCAGCAGGGCGGCGATCTCGTCGGGTGCCGGCGACTCGATACTCATGCCAGCGCAGCCAGCCGAGCGGTGATCCGCTCGACTTCCTCGCTGGCCAGCTGCTGGCGGGCACGGATCTTGGCGACGACATCATCGGGCGCCTTTGCCAGGAACGCCTCGTTGCCGAGTTTGGCTGCGGTGCCTGCCAGTTCCTTCTGCGCGGCGGCCAGATCCTTGTCAAGGCGGCGACGTTCGGCGGCCACGTCAACGGTGCCCGAGGTGTCGACCTCGACGTTGACGGTGCCTGCGGAGAGCCGGACCTCGATGTGTGCGCTTGCGTTGAAGTCGTCACCGGATTTGGTCAGCCAGGCCAGCGCAGTCACCGGGGCGACCTGACCGTCCAGGCCAGCGGCGTCCACACCCGACAGCCGGGCAGGCACCTTCTGCCGGTCGGCCAGGCCCTGGTCGCTGCGGAACCGCCGGATCTCGGTCACCAGCTTCTGAACATCGGCGATCCGCCCCGCGGCAACCGGATCCAGCGCGATCCCGGAGGCGGTCGGCCACTGCGCGATCACCAAAGAATCGGCACCGGGCACATCCTTGTTCAATGCCTTCCACAGCGTCTCGGTGACGAACGGCATCACCGGGTGCAGCAGCTTCAGCAGTGTGTCCAGCACCGCGGCAAGCACCGCTGTCGTGTGAGCGGTGTCCTCCTCTTCCGCCAGCTGCACTTTCGCCAGCTCCAGGTACCAGTCACAGAACTCGTCCCAGGCGAAGTGGTATAACGATTCGCAGGCCCGGCTGAATTCGTAGCCGTCGAGAGCCGAATCCACTTCAGCCCGAACCTCTTCGAGGCGACCCAGGATCCAGCGATCGGCGTCCGTGAGGTCGGCGATCTCCGGCAGCGGTGCCGGTGCGGCACCGTTCATCAGCGCAAACCGGGTGGCGTTGAACAGCTTGGTGGCGAAGTTGCGCGACGCGCGCGCTGCGTCGTCACCGATGGACAGGTCACCACCGGGGCTGGCGCCGCGGGCCAGGGTGAATCGGAGCGCGTCGGCACCGAACTGTTCGACCCAATCCAGCGGATCGATACCGTTACCCTTCGACTTGCTCATCTTGCGGCCGTGCTCGTCGCGGATCAGCCCGTGCAGGAAGACGCTCTCGAACGGCACCTGCGGCCCGCGCGCGCCGTCAAGCGTGATCGTCTCGTCAGCCGACACGAACGTTCCGAACATCACCATGCGCGCCACCCAGAAGAACAGGATGTCGTATCCGGTCACCAAAACGCTTGTCGGATAGAACTTTTCCAGTTCGGGGGTACGGTCGGGCCAGCCCATGGTGGAGAACGGCCACAGCGCCGACGAGAACCACGTGTCCAGCACGTCGGGGTCCTGCTCCCAGCCCTCCGGCGGGGTCTCATCGGGCCCGACGCACACCTGCTCGCCGTTGGGGCCGTGCCAGATCGGAATGCGGTGGCCCCACCACAGTTGCCGCGAGATGGTCCAGTCGTGCATATCGTCGACCCAGCCGAACCAGCGGGGCTCGAGGCTCTTCGGGTGAATGACGATGTCGCCGTTGCGCACCGCATCCCCGGCCGCCTTGGCCAGCGATTCGACCTTCACCCACCACTGCAGGCTCAGGCGCGGTTCGATCGGCTCGCCGCTGCGCTCGGAGTGCCCGACGCTGTGCAGGTACGGTCGCTTCTCGGCGACAATGCGACCCTCGGCGGCCAGCGCCTCACGCACGGCGACACGCGCCTCGAATCGGTCCATACCGTCGAATCGTGTTCCGGTGTTGGCGATCCGGCCCTTGGTGTCCAGCATCGTCGGCATCGCCAGGTTGTGTCGCAACCCGATCTCGAAGTCGTTCGGGTCGTGCGCGGGGGTGACTTTGACTGCGCCGGTTCCGAACTCGGGGTCGACGTGCGCGTCGGCCACGATGACGATGTCACGATCCAGGAACGGATGCGGCAGCGTCTTGCCGACCAGGTCCCGGTAGCGCTCGTCGTCGGGATGCACCGCGATCGCGGTGTCACCCAGCATCGTCTCGAGCCGGGTGGTGGCCACCACGATGTGCGGTTCGGAGTCGTTCATCGACCCGTACCGGAACGACACCAACTCGCCCTCGACGTCCTCGTATTTGACCTCGAGGTCGCTGATCGCGGTCTCCAGCACCGGCGACCAGTTCACCAGCCGCTCGGCCTGGTAGATCAGGCCGGCGTCGTAGAGCCGCTTGAAGATCGTGCGCACCGCCCGGGACAGACCGTCGTCCATGGTGAACCGGTCCCGGCTCCAGTCGACGCCGTCCCCGATCGCACGCATCTGACCACCGATGGTGCCGCCCGATTCGCGCTTCCAATCCCAGACCTTGTCGACGAACAGCTCGCGGCCGAAGTCCTCTTTGGTCTTCCCGTCCACGGCAAGCTGCTTTTCGACCACGCTCTGGGTGGCGATACCGGCGTGATCCATCCCCGGCAGCCACAGCACCTCGTAGCCCTGCATGCGCTTGCGCCGGGTCAGCGCGTCCATCAGCGTGTGGTCGAGCGCGTGCCCCATGTGCAGGCTGCCGGTGACGTTCGGTGGTGGCAGCACGATCGAATAGGCGGGCTTATCGCTCGTGGCGTCGGCCGTGAAGTAGCCGGCATCGACCCAGCCCTGATAGAGCTCCGCCTCTACCGCACCCGGATCCCAGGACTTGGGCAGGGCGTCGGCGCGGGAGTCGTCAGTGGTGGTCACCCGACAAGTCTAAGAACGCGGGACACCGGCCCGGCGGGCGACCTGTGCGGTCGTGACCTGCGCTACTTCTTGCCGCCCAGCAGCCCGCCCAGGATGTCCCCGATGGCGCCGCCCTGTTTGCCGCCGAGCACATTGCCCAGAATGCTGCCGAGCGGGTTGTCCCCGCCGCCAGATCCGCCGCTCGCGCCGCCGAGGATGCTGCCCAGCACGTCGCCGAGCCCGCCGCCGGATGTCCCGCCCGCGGCCGCACCGCCGCCGGACTGCTTACTCAGATACGCCAGCACGATCGGGATGAGGATCGGCAACAGCTTCTTGATCAGGTCGCCGCCGCCTGCCCCCGATCCGGACAGCGCCGAGGCCACGGTGTCGGTGTCGTTGCCGCCGAAGATCCGTGCGACGAACTGGTCACCGGCACCGCTGTCGACGCCGGTGGCGATCGCCGATTCGAGCTCACTGGAGTCGATGTCGTCGGAGACGACGTTGTGCTGGATGCTGCCGACGAGGGTGGGCACCAAGGTCTGGATCGCCTGGTTCACTTCCCCCTCGGGGGCACCAAGCCGGCTGGCGATATCCGCCACGGGAATTTGACTCATAAGATCGTCGAGACCGGCCATGGTGTCCACCTTCGTTGCTGGATTGTGCGGCTCTGCAAGCCGACACTAGTCCTCGAGGCGGACCGTCTCCAGGGAAATCTCGGCGGCCGGAAACCGGTCGAGCAGGGCGTCTCCCATCGCGGCGGCGGGAGTCAGAACACCGCGCAAATCCGAGAGCTTGTCGCGGTCGAGTGCCAGCGCGAGACCGCATTCGCCGAGCATCACCGCGGTGGCCTTGTAACCCGGGTCGCCCTGCTGGGAAATGGTGGCCCGGTAGCGCGCGCCGGTCGTGGTGGTCGTGTACGTCTCGGCGCGGTAGTAGCCGCGGTCGCGGGTCTCCTCGCTGGGCCCGGTTCCGGGTTTCGGCGCGATGCGCTCCACCAGTCGGCGTGGCAGGAAGCGGAAGAACCGGCTGCCCAGCGCGACGACACCGTTGTTGGCCGCACTCGCCACTGCCGATGCCACCGGCGCGGCCACCGAGGAACCGACGCTCATGTTCTCCGCGTAGCGGAACCGGCGGCCGTAGGCGTAGTGCAGAAGTGCGTTGCTGCGCCGCACGATTCGCGTGTTGTACATCGCCATCGCGAAGCCCGTTGTCCACACCCGGGCCAGCTCGGGCGCGATATTAACGCCCCGCCGCCACGGCAGGTCGGGCTGGGGACCGAGTTCGGGTTCCACGGCCCGGTCGTCGGTCAGCGTGTACGGGTCCTCCAGCATGCGCCGGGTGTTCGGGTCGTTGGACGAGGCACGGAATACCTCGATCATCGACGCGACCGTGCCGCCCGACACTCCGCCGGAGAATCCGCGAAGCACGAAGTCGGTGTCACCGAGCTCGCCGGTACCGTCACGCTGTGCCCGACGGTAGAGGGCGAAGACACTCATATCCGAAGGGATGGAATCGAATCCGCACGCGTGCACGATGCGCGCGCCGGTGTCGACGGCCTGCTTGTGATAGTCGTCGATGCTCTGTCGCACGAACATGGCCTCGCCGGTGAGGTCGGCGTAATCGGTACCGGCCGCCGCGCAGGCCGCCACCAGCGGCAGGCCGTAGCGGGTGTAGGGGCCGACCGTGGTGATGACGACGCGGGTGCGTGCCGCCATATCGTTCAGCGACGACGGCGACCCGGCGTCGGCGGTCAGAATCGGCCAGGATTGCGCAGATTCGCCGAGCGTCTCTCGCACTGCGAGCAGCTTGTCGGGCGACCGGCCGGCCAGGGCGATTCGCGCTTCACCGCCGGCCCGGGCCAGGTATTCGGCGGTGAGCTTGCCGACGAATCCGGTGGCCCCGTATACGACGATGTCGAACTCCCGCTGCGCTGCCGTCATGAGCGCCAACATACCGGGCGAATTCAGCCCAGCGTTTCGGGCAACGACGCCGCCTCCCCCAGCACACGCTCGGCCAGGAACGTCGTGACCACCTGGTACCAGATCTTCGCGTGCTGCGGGGACAGCACCCAGTGGTTCTCGGATGGGAAGTACAGGAACCGGTGCACGGAGGTGCCGTCGTCGACGGCGGGCGACCGGGATTCGGTCAGCAGCTCGTACCACAGTCGCAGGGCCTCGCCGATCGGCACTCGATAGTCCTTGTCGCCGTGGATCACCAGCATCGGGGTGGAGATGTTCCCGACGAAACGGTGCGGCGAATTCGCTTGTGCCATAGCCGGTGTCATCTCGCGGGCCCAGTAGTAAGCTCCGTCGGTGGTCGGGCCGAACTGGTCGAGCGCCCACAGGCTGGCGTGGGTGACGATCGCCGCGAAGCGGTCGGTGTGCCCGGCCACCCAGTTGGCCATGTAACCGCCGAATGAGCCGCCCATCGCGGCAATGCGATCGGCGTCGATGCGGGGGTCGGCGACCGCGGCGTCGACGGCGGCCATCAGGTCTTCGTACGGCGACCCACCCCAGGCACCCCACCCACGCTGGATGAACTGCTGTCCATAACCGGTGGACAGCGCGGGATCGGGCAGCAGGACCGCGTACCCCCGCGCGGCCATCAGCCACGGATTCCACCGCCACGACCACACGTTCCAGCTACCCAGCGGTCCACCGTGAATCCAGAGCAGCAGCGGCGCAGGTCGGTTCGTCGCGACAGGCAGCACCAGCCAGGACCGCACCGGTGTGCCGTCGTCGGCAGTAGCGACGATTTCGGTGAGTTCGCCCGGTAGCTCGGGCAGTTCCACGCACGGCAACGCGGTGAGCCCACCGGACGGATCGATGCGCACCGGATGTGGTGGCGCGGCATAGGAGCTCCGCAGCGCGTAGATGATGCCGCCGGGTGCGCTGATGACGTCGCTGTAGCTGTAGTCGTCGGCGGTGATCTGCCGGACGTCGCCGTCGAGACTGATCTCGAAGATCGGGCAGCGGCCGTTGTCGTCGGCGGTCACCAGCAGCGCAGCGCCGTCCCGAGCCCACGTCACCGAGGCCGGCCAGCGGTCCCATCCGGTCGCCAGCTGTGCCCACTCCCCCGAGGCCAAACTCAAGTGACACAACGTGATTCGTGGCGCCTCATGCGGGGTGGACACGGATTCGCGGGTGAACACCACGCTCGTGCCGTCCGGCGAGATGGCCGGGTGCTCCAGGTCCGCGGCGATGTCCTCGGCGATCACGGAGCGCTCACCGGTCTGCAGGTCGATACGCATCAGCACCGACCGCAGCGCCGCGCGCGGAGCGGCTACCCGCCAGCTCGCGACGGCGAACGTGCCGTCGGGGCTCACCACGAAATCGGCGTCGCCGAGCGCGGCCCCCGGCTGACGGGTGAGGTCGGTGAGGCCGCCGTCGGCGGCGACCCCGAACAGGTGGGTTTGGCCGGGCCCCAGGTCCTTGTCCCAGTGCCGCACGGGATAGCCGGTGTGTAGGATCGCGCTGATCTTGTTGTCCTTGCGCAGTTTTCGCAGCCTGCGTTCGTCGTCGACGGTGTCGGCCGAGGGCAGCAGCGGTGCACCGATCACGACGGTGGCTGCGGCGCGCGCGGTCCGCACGGCGGTGATCCCGGCGGGCAGCTCGGCCAGTTGGGCGGCCTCCCCACCCGCGGCCGGTAGCTGCCACAGCGCGGCAGGCGGTTTGTCGTCGTCCTCTCCTGCCCGCACCGCGATGAAGAGCAGATCCCCGTCAGCGGTGAAGGCCGGCGCGGCCTCACCCTTGGCCCCGCGGCTCAGCCTGCGGGCCGGCAACACCCCGGCTGGATCCAGCTCCCATACCGCGGTGATGTATTCGGTCTTGGCGGTGTTGAGTTCGGCGACGCATGCGACGACGCGCGATCCGTCCGCCGACACCGCGAGTCCGGAGACGCGCGGTAGGGCGAGGTAGTCGTCAAGGTCGTCGAATGGGCCGGTGCTCATCAGCACACGTTACGTTTTACGCATGGCCGAGATCGCTGTCGTCGGAGCGGGGATCGCCGGACTCGCCGCCGCTGTGGCACTGCAACTGCGCGGCCATTCCGTCACAGTGATCGAAGAGCGGGCCGACACCACCTCCGGCGCCGGCATCAGTATCTGGCCCAACGCTCTCGCCGCTCTCGACCAACTCGGCCTCGGCGACCAGGTGCGGGCGGCCGGAGGCCGGATCACCGCGGGTGCGATGCGCTGGAAGGACGGCACCTGGCTGCGCCGCCCGTCGGGCGAGCGGATCGTGACCGCACTGGGCGAACCCTTGGTCGTGTTGCAGCGGGTCGCGCTGCGCGACATCCTGGCCGGGGCGCTCGCGCCGGGCACCATCGTCGACGGGGTCGCGGTGCGCGACGTGGGCACCACACCTGCCGGGGTTCGGCTACACCTGACCGACTCCTCGACGCGTGACGCTGACGCGGTGGTGGGCGCCGACGGCACCGGATCCGTAGTGGCCCGCCACCTCAACGGCCCGCTTCCCCATCGCTACGCCGGATACACAGCGTGGCGCGGAGTGTCCTCGCTGGCTATCGACGCCGATCTGGCGGGCGAGACGATGGGGGCCGGGGCGGAGGTCGGCCACGTGCCGATGGGGCCGGACCGGACGTATTGGTTCGCCACCGAGCGCGCGGCCGAGGGCGCCACCTCACCCCAGGGCGAGCTCGCCTATCTGCGCACCAAGCTGGCGCCGTGGGCCGCGCCCATTCCGGCGATGCTGGCGGCCACCGAGCCCGCCGAGGTGCTGCGCAACGATCTCTACGACCGCAAGACCGCCCAGCGCTGGGCGGCGGGGCCGGTGGTGCTGGTCGGCGACGCCGCCCACCCCATGCGGCCGCACCTGGGCCAGGGCGGCTGTCAGGCACTCGAGGACGCCGCCGTGCTGGGCGCGTGTCTCGACCTGGCCGCGGACCTGCCGCGCGCGTTCACCGCGTTCGAGGCGTTCCGCAGGCCGCGGGTGAGCGCCATCGTCGCCGAATCGCGGCTGATCGGCCGGATCGTCAACCTGCGCCCGGCGGCACTGAGCGCGCTGGCCAGCAGGGCGACCGTGATGCTGCCGGAGTCCGTGGTGACCCGCCACCTGGCGTCGATCGCGGCCGGCTCGGCGTTTCGGCTGCCCGGTATTCGTTAGTGCAGGCCGAGGGCGTTGGCGATGGCGCGGCCCGGATCGTGGAAGGCCTGGCACATCTTGTTGAAGTCGATCGACTTGAACGGGCCGCTCAGGACGTTCGAGCAGGCGCCCTGGGCCGGGGCCGGAGCAGCGCCACCGGAGACCGGGGTGGCGAAGGCGGGGGTGCCGGCGGCCTGGCCGCAGGACGGCCACGCGCCCATGCCCTGCTTGCGGGCGACGTTCTCGGCGACGCGGATCTGCTCCTCACGCGAGGCCTGATGCGGGGTGCCGGTGCCGCCGTTGGCGGTCCAGGTCGCCTGCTTGAATTGGAGGCCGCCGGAGAAGCCGTTACCGGTGTTGGCGGCCCAGTTGCCGCCGGACTCGCACTGCGCGACCGCGTCCCAGTTCACGCCGCTGTCGGCGCTCGCATTTCCGATGCTCAGAACGAATCCGGCCAAGGCCAGCGCTCCGGAGATGACTGCGAGGGTGACGATCCTGCGCAAAGTGCTCATTGGTATTTCCCTTCCCGACAAAGGGGGCACTGATGTGCCGCTGTGAGGTGAATCGCACCTTGTGATGCAGCCGTTACAGGCGTGTCGGTTGTTTTTTCTGAGATTTTTGATAAGAGAGTTTCCCTAGAGACAAGAGTGGCGCCGAGTCCGTAGACCCGGCGCCACTCTTGAGAGCGCTATATCAGCCGCGACGGCCGCAGACCGGCCATGCTCCTCGACCCTGGCTACGCAGGACGTTCTCCGCAACCCGGATCTGCTCATCGCGCGACGCCATGTGCGGGGAGCCGCTGCCACCATTGGAACGCCAGGTCCCCATGGTGAACTGCAGGCCGCCGTAGTAGCCGTTGCCGGTGTTGATTGCCCAGTTGCCGCCGGACTCGCACTGTGCGACCGCGTCCCAGTTCATGCCGTCAGCCGAGGCAGTACCGGTACCCACGAACATCGGAGCCACCACGGCGGCACCGCCGATCGCGGCCATCCCGAGGGAGCGTGCGAGTGTCTTGCGGACGTTCTTCAACAGTTTTCCTTTCGCCGTGCACACGCCGATTGCCATCCCGCCAGACGGGGTACAGCCCGTAACGGGTCTGCTGGATTCGGGTCGCGCCGTCTCGGTCGGGCACGACAGCGCGGCCGGTGGGCATCACCTCGGGGCTTGCACACCCGGTGATCCACGAAAGGCCCATCGGACCTCCCGGCCCCGCTCATACGCAGGGTTCGAATTTGTGGAGTTATAGGTGGAGATGTTTGCTCCCGAAGGGATCGGATAGGACCGTACGGAGCCGACCGAGTGAAGTCACATCAACGACACGCTTATATCGGTTCGATAACAGGATGATCACGACCGCAACCTATGAGTTGTCTATGCAGGTCAGCCCAGCGTTTCGCGACCAGGCATTACATTGACACGCCCGTCAATTTTGTGATTTAAATCACGCACTATTTGTGGGCTGGGCCACAGGTATTGATAACGCAGCACACCAATCCCATTGCCACGAGGCGCCTTCCATCCACTCTCCCCGCCACGAGGGCCCCTCGGAGGCCGATTTCATTAGCTGGACAGCCCCCTTGACTCTCGTCGATCCGAGAGTCAAACCCATTGCTAGAAAACAATTTTCGGCCTCAGAGATGAACTGTCGCTGCATGGACAGACGTCAGAGTGACAGTCCAGCCCCGGCGCCGCGGGTCCAGAATGCCTTGCGCGCCAAGCGTGTTGCAGACGGCCGGAACCCGACCCGAATCCTCGGGTCAGCACCCACGCGCCGCGCGCCCGCCCGATCGCCGCGCCCCCGCCTCGCCAGGCCTCGGAACCGGGGCGAAATGGCTGGATATCGCGGCATTTCAGGACCGCGGGCGGGTGAAATACGTTCTGGCTCAGTGGATCTTGGATCTCAAAAACCCGGAATGAACGCAATATGTCGAATCTATAAACCGTATTTCCAACTTAATGCCCAAATTGGGCGAAATTACCGATTTATAGTGCTATTTGCTGCTCCAGGTCGGCAGGCGAATTGACGTTGGCCAGCGCCGTACCGGCCGGTATCACGACCCGCTGGGTGACGACCGTCTCGGCCAGCGCCCGCATGCTGCGTTCGCCCGCGGCGACCAGGGCGTCGACGTGGTCGGCGAGGTCGGTGCGGTAGATGCCGGCCAGGTAGTGGTCCCGGCCGTCCCAGGGCAACACGATGTCGACACCCCGGTACCCGGCCAGCTCGTCGATGACATCGGTGGTCAGGAACGGCATGTCAACCGCGCTGACGAATGCCCGCTCCAGGCCGGCCGCCGCGGCGGCGCGAAGCCCGCGGCCGGTGGCCAGCAGCGGCCCTACCCCGCGAACCTCGTCCCGCAGCACCTCGGCTTCCAGCGCAGGCAGCGCCTGGCCAGGGGCGGCGATCACGAATACCGGCGCGCAGCGGGATCCCAGGACGCCGACGGTGTACTCGACCATCGTGGTGCCGCCGTCGGGATGCGCCAGCGTGGCCTTGTCCCTGCCCATACGACGCGACGCCCCACCAGCCAACACAACGGCGGCCAGCGGGGCGAGCGTGCTCACGAATGGAGTCTGGGCTCGGCTAGTCAACGGTCCAGGTGTCGCGACCGCGCAGCAGCGATTGCAGCGCGTGCCGGTCATGCGGCGTGGCCTCGCGCGCCATCCGGACCTGGTCACGGGCCGCGTCGTCGTACGACGGCCGGCTGACCTGGCGGAAGACACCCATCACGGTGTGCTCGAGGTTCTGCTCACTCAGCCGCGACAACGCGAAGGCATAGGCGGAATCCTCGATGGTCGCGTCGTGCACCACGATGTCGCTGGCCGCGACGTCGGCGGTCTTGGCGACGTCCAGCCCGAACCCGGTCTTGACCACGCAGTACTCGCCGTTGGCGCCGAAGGTCACCGGCTCACCCTGGCGAACGTTGATGATCCGCTCCTCGGCGCCTTCCTTGCGGAGCAGGTCGAAGGAGCCGTCGTTGAAGATCGGGCAGTCCTGCATGATCTCGACCAGTGCGGCACCACGATGAGAGGCGGCCGCCTTGAGCACCTCCGACAGACCCTTGCGGTCGGAGTCCAACGCCCGGCCGACGAACGTCGCCTCGGCGCCCAGTGCCAGCGACACGGGGTTGAACGGATAGTCCAGCGAGCCCATCGGGGTGGACTTGGTGACCTTGCCGACCTCGGAGGTCGGCGAGTACTGACCCTTGGTGAGACCGTAGATCCGGTTGTTGAACAGCAGGATCGTGATGTTGACGTTGCGGCGCAGCGCGTGGATCAGGTGGTTACCACCGATCGACAGGGCGTCGCCGTCACCGGTGACCACCCAGACCGACAGGTCCGGGCGGGCCAGCGCCAGACCGGTGGCGATGGTCGGCGCACGGCCGTGGATCGAGTGGAAGCCGTAGGTCTCCAGGTAGTACGGGAAACGGCTGGAGCAGCCGATGCCACTGACGAACGCGATGTTCTCGCGGCGCAGGCCCAGATCCGGCAGGAAGTTGCGGATCGTGTTGAGGATGACGTAGTCACCGCAGCCCGGGCACCAGCGCACCTCCTGGTCGCTGGTGAAGTCCTTGGCTTTCTGCGGCTCGTCGGTGGTCGGCACCCACGCCGTCTTGGACACACCAGGTGCCAGCAGATCCGAGCCGATCAGGTCAGTCATCCGTTCACTCCTGCGCCAACTGTGCCGGTACTCACGGTAGCTGCCGCAAGTCTGGCAAATTTCGCTTTGTCGCTTTCCTTTTCGGCCAGCGTCCCGTCCAGCGCGGCATCGATGATGCCCTCCAGCTCGTCGGCCAGGAACGCCATGCCCTCCACCTTGGTCACCGAGTGGACGTCGACCAGGTACGTGCCGCGCAACAGCAACGCCAACTGACCGAGGTTCATCTCCGGCACCACCACGTTCGGGTACTTGCGCAGTACCTCGCCGAGGTTGGCCGGCATGGGATTGAGGTGGCGCAGGTGAGCCTGGGCAACCTTGATCCCGCGGCGGCGGGCCCGGCGGCACGCTTCACCGATCGGGCCGAACGAACTTCCCCAGCCCAGGATCAGCAGCTCGGCGTCGCCGGTCGGGTCGTCGACCGTGATGTCGGGCACCGTGATCCCGGCGATCTTGGCCTGCCGCAACCGGACCATGAGGTCGTGGTTGGCCGGCTCGTAGGAGATGGCACCGGAACCGTTGGCCGATTCCAGGCCGCCGATGCGGTGCTCCAGACCGGGGGTGCCGGGAACCGCGAACTGCCGGGCCAGCGTCTCCGGGTCACGGGCGTAGGGCTGGAAATCCTCGCCGGCCTTGGCGAAGTTGGGCTCGATCGGCTCGAAGGAGTTGATGTCCGGGATCCGCCACGGCTCCGAGCCGTTGGCGATCGCACCGTCGGACAGCAGAATGACCGGCGTCCGATAGGTCAGGGCGATGCGCGCGGCCTCAATGGCCACCTCGAAGCAGTCCGATGGGGTGCTGGCGGCCAGCACCGCCACGGGTGACTCGCCGTTGCGCCCGAACATCACCTGCAGCAGGTCGGCTTGCTCGGTCTTGGTGGGCAGGCCGGTGGACGGGCCGCCGCGCTGCACGTCGATCACCAGCAGCGGCAGCTCGGCCATCATGGCCAGGCCGATCGCTTCGGACTTCAGCGAGATACCGGGGCCTGAGGTGCTGGTGACGCCGAGGGCGCCGCCGTAGGACGCACCGATCGCGGCGCCGACGCCGGCGATCTCGTCTTCGGCCTGGAAGGTCAGGACGTTGAAGTTCTTGTGCTTGGACAGCTCGTGCAGGATGTCCGACGCCGGCGTGATCGGGTAGGTGCCGAGCACCACCTGGATGTCGGCGAGCTGACCGGCGGCGATCACGCCGTAGGCCAGCGCGGTGTTGCCCGAGATCTGGCGGTACTCACCGGGAGCCAGCTTGGCCGGGGCGATCTCGTAGGTGGTGCCGAACGCCTCGGTGGTCTCGCCGTAGTTCCAGCCGGCCTTGAGTGCGAGGACGTTCGCCTCGGCGACATCGGGCTTGCGGGCGAACTTCTCGCGGATGAACGTCTCGCTGGTCTCGATCGGCCGGCCGTACATCCACGACAGCAGACCGAGCGCGAACATGTTCTTGGCGCGCTGGCCGTCCTTCTTGGAGGCACCGATCTCTTCGACGGCGCCGAGGGTCAGCGTGGTCATCGCGACGGCCTGCACGACGTAGTCGGACAGCTCGCCGCTGTCCAGCGGGTTGTTTTCGTAGCCAACTTTCGCGAGGTTGCGCTTGGTGAATTCGTCGGAGTTGGCGATCACCAGTCCACCGCGCGGCAGGTCGCGGATGTTGGCCTTCAGCGCCGCCGGGTTCATGGCGACCAACACGTCGGGACGGTCACCCGCGGTGAGGATGTCGTAGTCGGCGATCTGGATCTGGAATGACGAGACACCGGGCAGGGTGCCCTGTGGCGCGCGGATCTCGGCGGGGTAATTCGGTTGAGTGGCAAGGTCATTGCCCCACAGCGCGGCCTCCGAGGTGAACCGGTCACCGGTCAGCTGCATGCCGTCGCCGGAGTCACCGGCGAATCGGATGACGACCTTTTCCAGCTTTTGCCGGTTGCCCGAAGCACCGTTGCCGTTGGGACCCACGTCCCCGCCTTTCGTCATGTCCCGCCGGGTGTGGATTCCGCGTCGCTGTCAGGATGGACGCGCCGACGGAATCGACAGCCCAGGAGTTGCTGTCACTCGCAGTACCGATTATTGCACTTTCTTAGGCAAGCCAGACCACGCGCGGCTGGTGACACGCCGCCGGGCCTGCGCCGAAGCCACAGCTCACGGACATGAGTCGCGGCCAGATGAGACAAAAGTGTGTCGTTCGTCACTTATCGAGAATGGCATTCTCTAAGAGAAGAACTACTCACGAGTAGCTCTCAGTTACCGGCGCGCCTGCAGGCGTTTCTCCAGTTCACCGGCGACCAGTTCACTAGCCTCTTTCGCGGCGGCGCGGGGATCGGCGCCTGCCGCACGATTTGCCACATAACAGGTGGTGAACATGTCGCCGGCCCCGGTGGTCTGCACGCCCTCGACCCGCCAGGCGGCCGGCACCCGCACGCAGCTGTCGCCCGTATAGATGTCACAGCCCTCGGATCCGTACGTCACCAGGATTTCGGGCACACCCAGGCGCGCCGCGGTCGACTGGTCGAAGGGTCCGTCGGCGACGATGACGGCCTCGTCCTCGGCCAGCTTCAGGATGCTGAGGTGGGCCAGTAACTCCGGCGGATAGTGACGATCCACGACCAGCGGGCCGACCTGGTCGGCGCGCACCAGGCCCTGGCCGTCATAGGCGACCCGATGGCCGCGCTGCGCCAGCAGCGCCAACGTCTGGGCGGGAAAGTCGGTGCGCAGCAGTGGCGCCAGATGCACCCAGGTCGTGTCGGGGGCCGCGGCTTCGACCTCCGCAGGGCCCCATACCGGGCCGATGGCCTCCACCGACATCCGGCGGTGGTCGAGATCCTCGTAGTCCAGCCGGAACGCGCTGGTGCGGTCCGCGGTCAGGATCCGGATCATCGACCCGAATCGCGCCAGCAGTGGGTCGAACAACGGACGGTCGGCCGCGGCGGCGAGCGCGACGATGCCGCCCGTCGCGCCGGCGGCCTCCATGGCCACGCCGGAGAACGACGCGCACCCACCGGGCGTCTTCGGCCCGCCGTTGATCACGTCGATGGCAAGATTGCCCAGCACGGTCACGCCGGCGACGAGCTCGGCGCGCTGTTCTGGCACGGAATGTCTCCTCTGAGTTTTGGTGTCGGGCACGCAGGCGCATTCATCGTCGCCGTCGGCGCGAGATGCTAGTCGGGATTTCTCCGAATCAACGACTCTGCGAGTTCAGCCGGGCAGGTTGTACGGAGTGATCACCTGGATGGGGACCGGGCGCGCGGGCTCATCGGGCAGCGCCCCGTGCTGCTGCAGGATCAGCCGCATCGCGAGCCGGGCGTCGGCGCGCAGGTCGTTGTGCAGCACCACCGAGATGCGGCCCTCGCGCAGCAGTCGCCGGTTGTCGGCGTCCAGGTCGTGGGCGACAAACACCCGGCAGCGGCGCCCTATTGCGTCGAACGCCGCGACCGTGGCGGTGTTGCCGCCACCCACGGAATAGACGGCCTCCACCTCGGGATGCCGTTCGAGGGCGTCGAGAACCAGGCGCTGGTTGTTGGCGTCGATACCGTCGCTGTCGCTGACCTCGACGATGCCGCGGCCGGACTTGCGCAACGCCGTGCGGAAACCGACCTCACGCTCGGCTTCTCCGCGAAACACTGTGCGGCTCAGCGTGATCAGCACATCGGCGGGCGCTTCACCCAGCCATTGGTCCATCAGGTAGGCCGCGGTGACGCCGGCGCCATGGTTGTCGATGCCGACATACGCGCAGCGCGAGCTGGCCGGAATGTCCGTCGCATAGGTCACCACCGGCACACCGGATGCGACCAGCCGCTCGACGGCCTCGGCCACCTCGGGTTCGTCCTGGCCCTTGAGCACCACGCCGTGACTGCCTTTGATCCGTGCGAGGCTCTCCACCGTCTGCTCGGTCGATCCGGACTCCCACAGGTGGAAGCGCGCCCGCAGCATGGCCGGCGCGAACGCAGGTAGCTCCGCTTCGACCGCGGCGCGGAAGGCATCGGAGAACCGCTGCGGCGTCTGCATCACCACGTCGAACAGGTAGCGCCGGCCGTTGAGCCGCAATTGGGCGCGCTGCTTTTCCAGGTCCTCGATCGCCTGGGCGACCTCGGCACGGGTGGTTTCCCGCACGCCGGGGCGGTCGTTGAGCACTCGGTCGACGGTCGCCTCGGATAACCCGGATTGCTGGGCGATCTCGCGGACCTTGAATCGGTGCGCCATGGCGTGCACTGTATCGGTCTGATGGGTTTTTGATGGATTTCTGCTGTTGATTGCGGGCTGGATCACAGCAAGACTTGCCGCATGGTCGAAGTGAGCGCGCGGGTGCAGCCGTGGTTGGACGAGTCGGCATTCCAGCTTGACGAGCTGCGAGCATTGACCGAGCGGGACACCAACCTCGGTGCGTACCCGCACGCCGCCGACGTCCGCGGCAACGTCCTGGTCTACTCCGCCGCCGAGATGCTGCGGGCCGACCGGCGGGCGTTGCAGTCCGAGCTGATCACCGCGCTGGCCGACGGTCCGGGAGTCGTGGTGTTCACCGGCGCGTTCCCCACCGCGGTCGTCGATGCGGCCAGCGCTGCGTTCGGCGCACTGATCGTCGCGCAGCGGCAGTCCGGCGGTGCGGCCGGTGACCACTTCGGTGCCGCGGGCGCCAACGACCGGGTGTGGAACGCCGCCCAGAAACTCGCGCTGCACTCCCCCGCGGTCTACGCCGACTACTACACCAACGACCTGCTGGCCCTGGTCTGCCAGGCCTGGCTGGGACCGCGGTATCAGGTCACCTCTCAGGTGAACGTCGTCAATCCCGGTGGGGCGCCTCAGGTTCCGCACCGCGACTACCACCTCGGTTTCGTCGCGCCCGGGCAACTCACCGACTACCCGGCGCACGTGCACCGGTTGTCGCCGGCGCTGACCCTGCAAGGTGCGGTCGCGCATACCGACATGCCGTTGGAGAGCGGGCCGACGATGCTGCTGCCCTACTCGCAGCTCTTCGAGGGCGGGTATGTGGCGTTCAACCGGCCGGAGTTCATCGACTACTTCGCCGGCCATCAGGTGCAGATCCCGCTGAGCAAGGGCGACGCGGTGTTCTTCAACCCGGCGCTCTATCACGGCGCAGGCGCCAATACGTCAGCCGATGTGCGGCGGATGGCCAACCTACTGCAGGTCTCCTCGCCGTTCGGCCGCGCGATGGAGGCCCTCGACCGCACCGCGATGGTGCGCGCGGTGTACCCGGCCCTGCGGGCCATGAAGGCCGCGGGCCGTCCGGCCGCGGAACTGCTCAACGCGGTGGTGGCCACCGCCGAGGGCTACCCCTTCCCCACCAACCTCGACCAAGACCAGCCGATCGGCAGCCTGGCCCCGGCCAGCCAGGTCGACGTGGTGGTCGCGGCGGTGGCCGACGATCTTTCCCTCGATGACCTCGATGTCGCGCTGCGCGACCAGAACGAACGGAGAATCCCATGACCACACTCGGTGTCATCGGCCTTGGCCGAATCGGTGCTTTCCACATCGAAACGCTGAGCAACCTCGACGGCGTCGACGGTCTCGTCATCACCGACGAACGCCCCGATGTCGTCGCCGCGGTCGCGACAAAATTCGGCGCCAAACCGGTGGATTCGTTTGAGCAGCTGCTGAATTCGGGGATCGACGGCGTGGTGGTCGCGGCCGCCACCCCGGCGCACGCCGAGCTCACCCTGGCCGCCGTCGCCAAGGGGCTGCCCACGTTCTGCGAGAAGCCGATCGCATCCACCGCCGCCGAAAGCGCCCGGGTGGCCGAGGCCATTCTCACCTCCGGGGTTCCCGTACAGGTGGGCTACCAGCGTCGCTTCGACGCCGCGTTCGCCGCCGCCAAGCGCGCCGTGGACGACGGCTCGCTGGGCATCCTGCACACCGTGCGCAGCACCACCATGGATCCCGCTCCCCCGCCGATGGACTACATCAAGGGCTCGGGCGGCATCTTCCGCGACTGCGCCGTGCACGACTTCGACATCATCAACTGGATCACCGGGCAGCGCGCCGTCGAGGTGTACGCCACCGGCACCGTCCAGGGCGATCCGCTGTTCAGCGAATACGACGACGTCGACACCGCGGCCGTGGTGGTCCGGTTCGACGGTGGCGCTCTCGGCGTGGTTTCCAACGCCCGCTACAACGCCCGCGGTTACGACTGCCGCCTCGAGGTGCACGGCTTCGACGACAGTGTCGCGGCAGGCTGGGATCAGGGCGTTCCGTTGCGAAACACCGATTCTCGCTTCGACTTTCCGACCGGCCCGGCGCATCACTTCTTCATGGACCGCTTCACCGAGGCGTTCCGCACCGAGTTGGCCGCCTTCGTCGAGGTGACCAAGGGCAATGCCGTCGTGGGAGCTACCGTGGCCGACGCGGTCGATGTCGCCTGGATCGCCGAGGCTGCTACCGAGTCACTGCACCGGCGCGTGCCCGTTCGCATCGAGGAGGTCAAGAACCGATGAGTGCCATCAAAATTGCCGGAGCTCCCATTTCCTGGGGCGTGTGCGAGGTGCCCGGCTGGGGCTATCAGCTCGATCCCGAGCGGGTGCTCTCGGAAATGGGCAGCGCGGGGCTGACGGCCACCGAGCTGGGCCCGGAAGGCTTCCTGCCAGCCGAACCGGCCGAACTGACCACGCTGCTCGGCCGCCACGGCCTGAGCTGTGTCGGCAGCTTCGCACCGGTGGTGCTGCACGACGCCGACCACGATCCGGTACCCGACGTAGCCGGTGTGCTGGAATCCCTTGTGGCGGTGCGTGCTTCGATGCTTGTGCTGGCGGCGGCCACCGGCACCGACGGGTATGACTCGCGACCCGATCTCGACGACGAGCAGTGGGCGACCCTGCTGGCCAACCTGGATCGGCTCGCCGTTGTCGCCGCCGATCGCGGCATCACCGCGGTATTGCACCCGCACGTGGGCACGATGGTCGAGAAGGGTGACGAGGTGGCCCGGGTATTGGCCGGGTCGTCGATCTCGTTATGCCTCGACACCGGACATCTGCTGATCGGCGGCACCGACCCGCTGCAGCTGGCGCGCGCAATGCCCGACCGGATCGCTCATGCCCACCTCAAGGATGTCGACGCAGAGCTGGCGGAATGCGTACAGTCCGGCAAGCTCACCTACACCGAGGCGGTGGCCGAGGGCATGTACACCCCGCTGGGTACCGGCGATGTCGACATCGCAGGCATCGTCAAAGCCTTGCAGGACAATGGTTTCGACGGCTGGTTCGTGCTCGAGCAGGACACCATCCTCGACGGCGAACCGCAGGGCCAGGGGCCGCTGCGTGACGTGCTCGCCAGCGTCGCCTACCTTCAGCGCATCGCGGGCAGCGTACCGGCATGAGCCTGCGGATCGGTGTGCTCGGCGCATCCCGGATCGCCGAGCACGCGATCGTCGAGCCGGCCCACGAGCTGGGCCATCGACTGGTCGTGGTGGCCGCCCGGGATCCGCAGCGGGCCAAGGAGTTCGCCGACTCTTACGGTGTCGAGCGGGTCGCCACCGCCTACGCCGACGTGATCGACGACCCCGAAGTCGACGTCGTCTACAACCCGTTGGCCAATGCGCTGCACGCACCGTGGAATCTCGCGGCGATCAAGGCCGGCAAACCGGTACTGACCGAAAAGCCGTTCGCGCGGAACCACACCGAGGCAATCACCGTCGCCGACGCCGCCCGCAGCGCCGGAGTGCGCATGCTGGAGGGCTTCCACTATCTGTTTCATCCGGTGACCCAGCGGATCTTCGAGCTGGCCACCAGCGGCGTACTCGGCGACATCCACCACGTCGAGGTGCGGATGGCGATGCCTGCGCCCGCCGGCGGTGACCCGCGCTGGTCACTGGAGCTGGCCGGTGGGGCGCTGATGGATCTCGGCTGTTACGGCCTGCACATCATGCGACAACTCGGCGCGCGCGGGCTGGGCAGGCCGGCGATCACCGCCGCGCACGCCTCCCAGCGCGACCCCGGCGTCGACGAGTGGTGCGACGTCGAGCTGGCCTTCCCGTCCGGTGCCACCGGCCTGACCGCCAATAGTATGACCGCAGAACACTTTTCGTTCACCATCAAGGTGGTCGGCACCGGCGGTGACGCGCTCGTCCACGACTTCATCAGGCCCCATATCGATGACCGGATCACCGTCCGCACCCCGGCCGGTACACGCGTCGAGCATCTGGGGACGCGGGCCTCGTACACCTATCAACTCGAGGCATTCGCAGCGCACCTGCTCGACGGTGCGCCGTTGCCGATCGACATCGACGACGCCGTGCAGAACATGCATTACGTGGATGCCGCCTACCTCGCAGCGGGGATGTCACCGCGCTGAACCGGCTCTGCATCGGGCCCACATCGGGCACGATGACAGGCATGCCACAAAGCTTCCCCGAGGGCCACTGGGGACGCGAGGACATCTCGCCCCTGTTCAAGCCCGTCTATGCATTCGCCTCAACGGCGCTCGGTTCGCGCGTCATCAAGGCGCTCGTCCCGCTCGATCGCCGCGTGCTGAAAGCGACCAACGGTAAGTACACACTGTTCGGCCCGACCTCGATGCCCGAACTACTGTTGACCACGACGGGCCGCAAGTCCGGCCAGCAGCGGGTGTCGGCACTGAGTTATCTGCGCGACGGCGACCGGCTGCTGGTCCTCGGCAGTAATTTTGGCGAGCAGCACCACCCGGCCTGGAGCCTGAACCTGATCGCCGACCCGCAGGCCGTCGTGACGATCAACGGTATCGATATCCCGGCGACGGCCACGCTGCTGAGCGGGCCGGAGGCCGAAGCGGGACTGCAGCGCTTCCTGGCCTACCCGATGTATCAGTCGTATCGCACGCGGACCACCCGGGAACTCCGGCTGTTCGCGCTGACGCCGCGCTAGGACTTGCGGCCCAGCTCGTGGGAGAGCGCCTCGAGCTCGTCGCCGCCGGCCATCTCCTGGGTCAGGTGCTCCAGGGTGATGTCGTCATACGTGCAGTCCAGCTTCTGCTTTCCGCGCTTCAGGATCACGAAGTGGTCGCCGACCATATGAGCGTGGTGCGGATTGTGGGTGATGAAGACGACGCCGAAGCCGGCCTCTTTGGCCGCGGTGATGTATTTGAGCACCACGCCGGACTGCTTGACGCCGAGCGCGGCCGTCGGCTCGTCCAGGATCAGTACCCGGGCACCGAAGAACACCGCGCGGGCGATTGCCACACACTGGCGCTGGCCGCCCGACAGGGAACCGATCGCCACATCGACGTCGGGCAGGTCGATACCCATCTTCGACAGCTCGGTGAGCGTGGTCGCCCGCATTGCGTTGGCGTCCAGCGCCCACGGGAAGCCCTTCTTGCGAATCTCCTGCCCCAGGAAGAAGTTTCGCCATACCGGCATCAGGGGAACGACGGCGAGGTTCTGGTACACCGTGGCGATACCCTTACCCAAGGCCTCGGCGGGCGAGGCGAACTTCGTGGGCTCGCCGTCGACTAGGAGTTCACCTTCAGTCTGCTGATGCAGTCCGGCGATGATCTTGATCAGCGTCGACTTGCCGGCACCGTTGTCACCGAGAATGCCGGTGACCTCACCGGCGTGCACCCGCAGCGAGATGCCTTTGAGCGCAGTGATGTTGCCGTAGCTCTTGCCGACGTCCTTCAGCTCGACGAGAGGCACCTTGCCGCCGGACGGGGCTTCTTCTGTGGGACGGTCCATGGTTGCGGTCACTTCTCTTTCACCTCTTGGCGGCGTAGTTGCGGAAGGCGTTGTTGGCGATCACCGCGAACAGCAGCATGGCGCCGAGGAAGAACTTGAACCAGTCGGGATTCCAGCCCGCGTAAACGATGCCCTGGTTCGTCATGCCGAAGATAAAGGCGCCGATGGCGGCCCCGACAGCGGTGCCGTAACCGCCGGTGAGAAGGCAGCCGCCGATGACCGCGGCGATGATGTAGAAGAACTCGTTGCCGATGCCCTGGCCGGACTGAACGGTGTTGAACGAGAACAGCAGATGCATGCCCACGAACCAGGCGCAGAACCCGACGAACATGAACAGCCCGATCTTGACCTTCGTCACCGGAACGCCGACCGCGCGGGCGCTGTCAGCGTCGCCGCCGACGGCGAAGATCCAGTTGCCGATCTTGGTCTTGAACAGCACCCAGGTGGCCACCACGGTGAACACCAGCCACCACACAACGGTGATGCGGATGCTCACACCGAAGAGGGTGAACGACGAGGCGAATACCTTCTGCGCCGAGTCCCAGCCCTGCATGTCGTTCACGCTCTGGGTCGCGACGGCACCCGAAACGAGCTTGGTCACAGCCAGATTGATGCCGGCGAGCATGAAGAACGTACTCAGCGTGATGAGGAACGATGGGATCTTGGTCTTCATCACCAGATAGCCGTTGAAGAATCCCACCGTCAGCGCCAGGATGAGCGCAAGGCCGGCGCCCGCCCACAGATTGAGGTGCAAGTTGTAGGCCAGCATCGAGGCGGCCAGCGAGCTGAAGGTCACTGCGACGCCGGTCGATAGGTCGAACTCGCCGCCGATCATCAACACCGCCACGCCGCACGCCATGATCCCGATGGTCGAGCTGGCGTAGAGCACGGTCGCCAGCGACGAGGCCTCCCGGAAGGGAACGGCCACGACCAGGAAGAAGACGAAGATCCCGATAGCGCCGATACCTGCACCCATCTCAGGTCGAATCAGCAGCCGTTGCAGCCGGTTTCGTTCCTTGACACGCTCGTCGCGAACGACTTTGTGGTCGGCGACCTCGAGATCTGCTTGCGTAGTCATGTCTTTCCCCTGGCTCGCTATCGGGTCCCGCCCTTGGCCAATTCGGCCACGGCGTCGATGTTGGACTTGTCGATGAAGGACGGACCGGTCAGGGTCGCCTGCCCACCGCCGATCAGGTTCTTGTTGTTCAGGTACAGCCAGAGCGAGTCGATCGCCAGGTAGCCCTGCAGGAAGGGCTGCTGATCGACGGCCCACTGCACATCACCCTTCTGGATCGCGTCGACCAGTGCGGCGTTGGTGTCGAAGGTGACGATGTTGGCCTTGCTGTTGGCGTTCGCCTTCGACTGAACCGCGGTCAGCGCGATCGGTGCGCCCAGCGCGACGACGGTGTCGATCGACGGGTCCTGCTGCAGCTTGGCTGTGATGGTCGCATCGACCGAGGGCATGTCCTTGCTGTTGACGTTCAGCAGCTCGGTCTGGCCTTTGAAGCCCTGGGTCACACCCGCACAGCGGGATTCCAAGGCGACCTGGCCCTGCTCCTGGATGACGCAGAGGATCTTCTTGGCACCGTCGGCCGTCAGACGCTCACCGGCGGCGATGCCGGCCAGCTTCTCGTCCTGGCCGAAGTACTCCAGGACGCCCATGGATTTCCAGTTGTCGTAGCCGGAGTTGAAGGCCACCACCGGGATGCCCTTGGCCTCGGCGGCCTTGACCGCGGGGGCCATGGCGTCGGGCTTGGCCAATGTGACGGCGATGCCCTTGACTCCGCTGTCGATCGCGCTCTGGACGAGGTTGGCCTGGTTGGGCGCCTCGGGATCGTTGGAGTAGCGAAGCTCGATGTTGTCCTTCTTCGCCGCGGTCTCCGCACCTTTGCGGATCAGGTCCCAGAACGAATCGCCGGGCACCTCGTGGGTGATCATCGCGACGGTCATCCGCGGTGTGTCGACCGTGCCGCCACCGGACCCGCTGCCGGCGTCGCGGGGCCGACCCCCGGTGGCGGAACAGGCAGCGAGTCCGAGGACGAGCGCGCTCGCCCCTGCCACCGCCGCTAGCCGAATGAACCTCATGGCGACTCCTTGTCCACATTGCGTACGACACGCTGTTGACTCGATGTAATACGGCTCACAGCCGAAAGTCAAGACTTTGTTCGGACATTAGGACTGCAGGTCAAATGTTAAGGTGCTGCGATGAGCGACTTCGAGCTGGCGATCTGCGCCGAGATGGTGTTCCGTGAGCTGCCGATTCTCGAGCGGGTGCGACGGATCGACGAGCTGGGTTTCGCGGTGGAGATCTGGAGCTGGCACGAGAAAGATCTGACTGCCCTTGCCGGCACCGGTGCCCGATTCTCGTCCATGACGGGCTACCTGCAGGGTGACCTGATCGACCCGTTGAGCGCCGACGAGGTGGTCCGAACCGCCGAGTTGAGCATCAAAGCCGCTGAGACACTGGGTGTTCCGCGGCTGAACCTGCACACCGCCGAACTCGTCGACGGTCAGGCCGCCCGCCCGCGGCAGCGAGCCACCGGCCAGATGTGGCTGAGCGCGCAGCGTGCGCTAGAGAAAATCGGTGAGCTCGGAGCGGCGGCCGGCGTGACGTTCTGCGTGGAAAACCTGAACACGATTGTCGACCACCCCGGCGTCCCGCTGGCCCGGGCCAAGGACACCCTCGCGCTCGTCGAGGGCGTGGACCACCCGAACGTCAAGATGATGCTCGACCTCTACCACGCCCAGATCGGCGAGGGGAACCTGGTCGATTTGGTCCGCCGGTGCGGTCCGGCGATCGGTGAGATCCAGGTGGCCGACGTGCCCGGCCGCTGCGAACCCGGCACCGGCGAGATCCACTACCCCGCGATCGCCAAGGCATTGCATGAGATGGGCTATACCGGGCCGATCGGCCTGGAGGCGTGGGCCTCCGGAGACAGCGAAGTCGCGCTCGAAGCGTTTCGGGCCGCCTTTTCCTGAGTCAATAGCGCGCCCACCGGACGATGACAGTTCCGTCGTCACCGGTCAGGATGCCTCTGCGCTGCATGTTGATCTCGACGTGGTGATCGGCAGCGGCGATGCGACGAGCCGGCCCAGCAACCAGCTTGGGGCTCGTGGTCAGGCACACCTCGTCGATCACGTCGTCGGAGACGAGCTGTGAGAACAACGTCGGACCGCCTTCGACGAGAACCCGGTGCAGCCCCAATTCGCCAAGGGCAGCGCAAATCGCCGCGGAGCTGATCCGATCGCCCGCAAGCTCGGTCACCCGCGCGCCGGATTGATCGAGCACCCGGCGCGCCTCAGCGTCGGCACCCGCGGCGACGAAAACCACCGGGGGCACAGTGTCATTGCTCAGCACAGCGGGCGGGACCACACCGCGGCTGGATACCACGGCGACGGGCAGAACAGCGGCAAGGCCCCTCGACAGCCGCCAGGCCTGCGCATCCGCGCTCATCTGGATATCGGCGTAGGGCTTGGAGGCCGCCGTCGTCGCGCCGACGAGCACCACATCGGCGACTTCGCGCATTCGGCCGAACACCCGGCGATCGGTCGGCGTGCCCAATCTGCGCCCAGACCCCTCGAGTGTCACCGCCCCGTCGATGCTGGCGATGAAGTTGGCGCGGAGCAGTGGCCGGCCAATGTCGGGGTATGCGAACAGGTCACGCAACGCGTCGTCGGTCAGCGCCTCGGCCTCGTGCACTGTCGATGGCGACGGACCGGCAAGGGTGGTCATCAGGCCACACCCACCTCTCGGTGCGGTCGTGAGTGCGGGCCACGGGCTAGGGATGGCGGTGGTTCTCGGGGCGCCAAAAGCAGGGCTACGATGACGCCCACCACCGCGGCGAACGCCGGCAACAGCAACGACTGCGACATGGCGTTCACGGACGACGCTTTCGACGGTTCGTCGCCAAGCAGCGTGCCGATCAGCGCAGCGATGCCAGCGCTCGACAGCGCCGCCCCGAGATGGCGGGCGGTGTTGCACACCGCCGATCCTGCACCGGCCAGGTCGGCCGGCAGTGCGCGGGATACGATGACCGCCAATGGTTCCCACGTGAGCGCGCCTGCGGCTCCCACCAGCGTCAGCGGCAATACCAGTCGCCAAATCGCTGTGGCAGGTGCCATTTCCGTGGCGAGCCAACACAGCGCGATCGCGAGCAGTACGAAGCCGACTATGACAACCGGACGTGGATCTATCCGGTCGACGATCCTGCCCACAATCGGTGCGAGCACAACGGTCGTGAAGGCCATCGGTGCGGTCAGCAGCGCCGCCCGCATCGGCGACAGCCCGCAGCCAACTTCGAGATAGATCATCAGCGGGATCATGAATGCGACGAATGCGAAGCTGGCAAGCGCAATTCCGGCATTGGACAGAACGAAATTCCGGTGGCGGATCAGGGGAAGCGGAATCAGTGGCTCATTCGGATGAACGGCCTGCCAACGGAAGAACACGGTGATCAACGCCAGTCCGGTGACGATCACGACCCAGATCCACGCCGACCAATTGTCGTTCTCGCCCTCCTGCAGGCCGAAAACGATAAGGCAGATACCGGCACCGGACAGCAGCACGCCCGGGACATCCAAATGCCGGTGCCGCCCCGGCAGCCTCGGAACCAACCACACGGCGAGCGCGAGCCCGACCGCACCGAGTGGCACGGTGGCGAAAAAGATCCACTGCCAGCCCAGCTCATCCAGTAGGACGCCGCCCGCTATCGGGCCTGCGAACAGGCCGACACCTGTGGTGGCACCCCAGACGCTCATCGCCATACCGCGGCGGTCGAGTGGGAAGGTTCTGGTGATCATGGCGAAAATCTGGGGCGCCAGCAGTGCGGCGCCGACGCCTTGGACGATGCGTGCGAGTGTCAGCATTTCCAGGGATGCGGACAGCCCGCACCACTGCGACGACACGGTGAAAACCGCCAGCCCGAATACGTAGATGTACTTAGGCCCGAACCGATCTCCGAGCCATCCGCCGACCAACAGCAGCGCCGCGAAGGCCAGCAGGTAGCCACTCGTCACCCAGATGACCGAGTCGTAGTCCACGTCGAAGTGGTCCTTCAGGACTGGGTTGGCCACCGCGACCACGGTCGAATCGACCACGATGAGAAACAGGCCGATCATCATGGCCCACAGAGCCCGAAACGGGTGAGTTTGCGCCACTAATCCCCCCGCCGTACTTTGCCGACCAGCCGGAAAGGAGATTGTCACACGCACTGCGATAAATAGCGATCGAAACTAAGTATCGCGAAATCTTATGGCAGCCATAATATTTCGCGATTCGCTAATGGTTTGTTTGCCGACAACGCACGAGCTCGTACACCGGCAACGGTTATGAGCGGCGCGGTCAGCTGTTTCAGCCCCGATGGCGCACTTGTGGCCAACCACAATCCGTTCGCCCACATCGCACGTACACGTGCAGTGTTGTCAGCGGTCGACGAGCGTGGTGTCGAAGTAGTACCGCGACGCCCGATAGCAGTGCGTGCCGAACTCGACCGCACGCCCGGAATCGTCGAACGCGGTGCGGTCCATGGTCAGCAGCGGAGCGCCGGGCTTCTCGTCGAGCAGCCGGGCCTCCCCTCGGCTGGCGGCCTTGGCGCCGATTCGTTGACTGGCCAGTCGGATGTGCACCCCACGAGCGCGCAGCGCCTGATAGAGACCGTTCCGCTCGAGTTCTTCAGCGTCGGGTGCGATCTCGACCGGAAGGTAGTTGGTCATCAGGGCCAGCGGTTCGCCGTTGGCGCGCCGCAGGCGTTTGATGCACGCGACCTCGCGGTCTTCGGCCAGACTGAGTTCGCGGGCGACATCCTCGCTCGGCGGGCCGACGTGGTACTCCAGCAGCTGGGTGCTCGGCACCTGGCCGGCCCGGGCCAGGTCGTCGAACAAACTGGTCAGCTCGACCCGACGATGCACGGGGTTCTGGACGACCTGGGTCCCCACGCCGCGCTTGCGAACCAGCAATCCCTTGTCGACTAGCTCTTGGATCGCCCGCCGCGTGGTGGGCCGGGAAAGTGTGAGTCGCTTGGCCAATGCCAGCTCATTCTCGAATCGATCGCCGGGCGCGAGTTCGCCACTACGAATGGCAGCCTCGATCGCCTGGGAGAGCTGATAGTAGAGGGGAACAGGGCTTGACCTGTCCAGTTCGACCGTCAACGGCACATCGACTCCGATCTCGAACTCGAAACCCCAACAGTAGCTGAAGTCTAGCACCGACTGTATAAAAGATAGAATGTCAGGACAAAGTATTGACAGACCGCTGGGGCGAGGGGCACAGTCGTAGCAAGTCCCCATCGAGCCCTGAAGAGAGCTGACGTGACTACTACCCCACAGTTCGACGTACTCGCCATCGGGCGCAGTGGCGTCGACATCTACCCGCTTCAGGTCGGTGTCGGCCTGGAACACGTGGAGTCCTTCGGCAAGTTCCTCGGCGGCAGCGCAGCGAACGTCGCCGTGGCGGCCGCCCGCCTCGGTAACCGCACCGCACTGATCTCCGGCGTCGGAGCCGACCCGTTCGGCCGGTACGTGCGCGCGGAACTGGATCGCCTGGACGTCGACAACCGCTACGTGAACATCCACGCGGAATACCCGACGCCGGTGACGTTCTGCGAGATGTTCCCGCCCGACGACTTCCCGCTGTACTTCTACCGCAAGCCCAGCGCGCCCGACCTGCAGATCACGGCCGGCGAGCTCGACCTCACCGCAATCCGCGACGCCCGGCTGTACTGGTCGACGGTCACCGGACTGTCCGAAGAGCCAAGCCGCGGTGCACATTTCGCCGCGTGGGAGGCTCGCGCCAGACAACCGCTGACGGTGCTGGATCTCGATTACCGACCGATGTTCTGGGACTCCCCCGCGGCGGCATCTGAACAGGTTCAGCGCGCGCTGTCCTACGTCACCGTGGCAGTCGGCAACCGGGAAGAGTGTGAGATCGCCGTCGGAGAGACCAACCCGCACAAGGCCGCCGACGCACTGCTCGATCTGGGTGTGCAGCTGGCGATCGTCAAACAAGGCCCGCGCGGAGTACTCGGCAAGACCCGGAGCGCCTCGGTGACGGTGCCGCCGGTCGACGTCGACGTCATCAACGGACTCGGCGCCGGCGACAGTTTCGGCGGCAGCCTATGCCACGGCCTGTTGCACGGATGGCCGCTGGAGAAGACGTTGCGCTACGCGAACGCCGCCGGCGCGATCGTCGCCTCGCGGCTGGAGTGCTCGACGGCGATGCCGACAGCCGACGAGGTCGCCGCACTCGCCGAGCAGACCGCGGTAGAGGCCGTCAATGTCTAGCCCCTGCAAGGACTACGCCGACATCACCGAGTTGCGGGCGGCCGACCCGGCCGCGATCGCGCGGGCGTGGCAGAACCGCACCACCCGGCCCGTCATGCGCGGCAACGGCCGCTTGATGATCGTCGCGGCCGACCACCCCGCCCGGGGTGCGCTGGCCGTCGGCTCGCGACCCACCGCGATGAACAGCCGCACCGACCTGCTCGACCGACTGCGCACCGCGCTGGCCGATCCCGGGGTCGACGGCGTGCTGGCCACCTCCGACATCCTCGACGACCTGCTGCTGCTCGGCGCGCTCGAGGACAAGGTGGTGTTCTCGAGCTTCAACCGCGGCGGCCTGGCCGGTGCGGAATTCGAGTTCGACGACCGGATGACGGGCGCCACCGCGGCGTCGACCGCCGCGGCGAAGATGAACGGCGGAAAGATGTTGTGCCGCATCGCGCTCGACGATCCCGGCACGGTGGCGACGATGGCCGCATGCGCGCAGGCCGTCGACGAGCTGGCCGCACACGGTCTGATCGCCATGGTCGAGCCGTTCATGTCTGCCCGCGTCGACGGCAAGGTCCGCAACGACCTGAGCCCCGATGCGGTGATCAAGTCCATCCACATCAGCCAGGGGCTGGGATCGACATCGGCCTACACCTGGATGAAGCTGCCGGTCGTCGAGGAGATGGATCGGGTGATGGAGTCCACCACTCTGCCCACCCTCCTCCTAGGTGGCGACCCCACCGATCCCGACGAGGCCTTCGCCAGTTGGGAAAAGGCGCTGTCGCTGCCGTCGGTGCGCGGTCTGATCGTGGGCCGCACCCTGCTGTACCCGGCCGACGAGGACGTGAGTTCTGCTGTCGCGACCGCCGTGTCGATGGTGAGGTGAGGTGCAATGAACAGCAAGTACTACATTCCGGCGCGCAGCGCGCAGCTGCCATTCACCGTCGACGTCACCCCGGAGTCGGCCGGTTGGGCCGAATGCTCGCTGCAGGTATTGGAATTGGACGACTCGCAGACGGCCGAGCTGCATACCGGAAGCACCGAAGTGATGATCCTGCCGCTGGCCGGCGGGGGCACCGTGTCGTGCGGCGGCGAGACCTTCGACCTGTCGCGGCGGGAATCGGTCTTCGACGGACCGGCCGACATGGTGTACCTGGGTATCGGCCAGGAGTACGTCATCGCCGGGGAGGGTCGCTTTGCGATCTGCGGCGCCCGCGCGTCGCGGTCGTTCCCGAACCGCCGGGTGGCCGCCGCCGATGTGTCCGTGGAGCTACGCGGCGCTGGCAACTGCAGCCGCCAGGTACACAACTTCGGCACCGCAACCACATTCGACGCCGACTCGCTGATCGCCTGCGAGGTGATCACCCCCGGCGGCAATTGGTCGAGCTACCCCGCACACAAGCACGAGGAGAACACCGACGTCGAAACCCAGCTCGAGGAGATCTACTACTTCGAGATCGACGACAGCCCCGCCGGCACGCCGGGGTTCGGCTATCACCGGGTGTACGGCACCCCGGCGCGCCCGATCGAGGTGCTCGAAGAGGTCCGCTCCGGCGATGTGGTGCTGGTGCCGCACGGCTATCACGGCCCATCGATCGCGGCACCCGGCCACCACATGTACTACCTCAACGTGATGGCCGGCTCCGGCCCGAACCGGGCCTGGCTGATCTGTGACGACCCGAACCACACTTGGCTGCGCGGCAGCTGGGAGCACCAGGAGATCGACCCCCGGCTGCCGATGGGCAGCCCGTCCCGCCAAGGAGCCTGACCGTGGTATCGACCGCGCCCAAGGGAGGCGAGAAGCTTCCTGACACCGAAGCCACCGTGCGACTCACCGTCGCCCAGGCCACCATTCGGTTCCTGGCCAACCAGTACGTCGAACGCGACGGGTTGCGCAGCAAGTTCTTCGCCGGATGCTTCGGTATCTTCGGGCACGGCAACGTGGCCGGGCTCGGCCAGGCACTGCTGCAGGACGAAGTCGAAGCCTTGGACGCAGGCCGCGAACCCGGCCTCAAGTACGTGCTCGGCCGCAACGAGCAGGCCATGGTGCACACCGCGGTCGCCTATGCCCGGCAGAAGGACCGGCTGCAGACGTGGGCCGTCACCGCCAGCGTCGGGCCAGGCTCCACCAACATGCTGACCGGCGCCGCGCTGGCGACCATCAACCGCGTGCCGGTGCTGCTCCTGCCCGCCGACACGTTCGCCACCCGGGTCAGCTCCCCCGTGCTGCAAGAGCTCGAGCTGCCGTCGTCCGGCGATGTGACCGTCAACGACGCGTTCAAACCGTTGTCCCGGTACTTCGACCGGGTGTGGCGGCCCGAGCAGCTGCCGGCCGCACTGCTCGGTGCCATGCGGGTACTGACCGACCCCGTCGAAACCGGTGCGGCCACGGTGTCGATCCCCCAGGACGTCCAGGCCGAGGCCCACGACTGGCCGGAATCGCTGTTCGCCGAACGCACGTGGCACGTCGCCCGGCCGCTGCCGGAACGTTCCGTGATCGCCCGTGCAGCCGAGATCATCGCCGCTGCGCGGCAACCCCTGATCGTTGCCGGTGGCGGTGTGCACTACTCCGAGGCCGAAGACGCGTTGGCCGCGTTCTGCGTGCAGACCGGTATCCCGGTCGCCGAAAGCCAGGCGGGCAAGGGCTCGCTGCGCTTCGACCATCCGCAGAGCGTCGGCGCTGTCGGATCCACCGGCACCACCGCCGCCAACGCGCTGGCCGCCGACGCCGATGTGGTCATCGGGATCGGCACCCGCTACAGCGATTTCACCTCGGCGTCGCGGACCGCGTTCAACAACCCGCACGTGCGGTTCGTCAACATCAACGTGGCCTCGCTGGACTCGGTCAAACAGGGTGGCGTCAGTGTCGTCGCCGATGCCAGGGAAGCCATCGAGGCACTGATCCCCGCGCTGGACAGCTACACAGTGAGCGACGAATACCGCTCTCGGGTAACCGAACTCGCCCAGGAGTGGGAAGACACCGTGTCCGCGGTGTACGCGACCGAAGACGGGGCTCAGCTCAACCAGAACCAGGTCATCGGATTAGTCAATACGCTTTCGGAGCCGCGTGACGTCGTGGTGTGCGCCGCAGGGTCGATGCCAGGGGATCTGCACAAGTTGTGGCGCACCCGCGATCGCAAGGGCTACCACGTCGAGTACGGCTACTCGTGCATGGGTTACGAGATCGCCGGCGGTCTCGGCGTGCGGATGGCCGGCCCCGACCGCGACGTGTTCATCATGGTCGGCGACGGCTCCTATCTGATGATGGCCACCGAACTGGTGACCGCCGTCCAGGAGGGCATCAAGGTCATCCCGGTTCTGGTGCAGAATCACGGATTCGCCTCCATCGGTGGCCTTTCCGAGTCGCTGGGTTCGCAGCGCTTCGGCACGTCCTACCGCTACCGCAGCGACGACGGCAGGCTCGACGGCGACAAGCTGCCCGTCGACCTGGCGGCCAACGCCGCCAGCCTCGGCGCCGACGTCATCAAGGTGACCACGGCCGCCGAGTTCGCCGACGCGGTCAAGGCCGCCAAGGCTGCCGACCGCAGCACGGTTATTCATGTAGAGACCGATCCCTTGATCTTCGCGCCGGACAGTCAGTCCTGGTGGGATGTGCCAGTCAGTGAGGTCTCCACCCTGGAGTCCACTCAGTCCGCCTACCAACGGTATGCGGACTGGAAGAAAGTCCAACGCCCCCTTATCAACCCGTCAGACCGTTAAGGACGTCCATCGTGAGCACAATTCTCGTCGGATCCGCCCCCGACTCCTGGGGCGTGTGGTTCCCCAATGATCCGCAGCAGACGCCCTACACCCGGTTCCTCGACGAGGTCGCCGCCTCGGGATACCAGTGGATCGAGCTGGGACCGTTCGGGTACCTGCCGACCGATCCCCAACAGCTCTCCGACGAGCTCGCGGCCCGCAACCTCAAGCTGTCGGCCGGGACGGTGTTCGAGCACCTGCACCAGGACGATTCGTGGGAAGCAGTGTGGAAGCAGATCGAGGACGTCGCGAAACTGACTGCCGCCGTTGGCGGTAAGCATGTTGTGGTCATCCCGGAGATGTGGCGCGACCCGTCTTCGGGTGCGGTGCTGGAAGACCGGACGCTGACATCTGAGCAGTGGCACAAGAAGACCCAGGGCATGAACGAACTGGGTAAGGCGATGTTCGAGCAGTACGGGGTGCGTGCGCAGTATCACCCGCATGCCGACAGTCACGTCGACACCGAGGAGAACGTCTACCGCTTCCTCGACGGCACCGACGGCGAGTTCGTCAACCTCTGCCTGGACACCGGCCACATCTCCTACTGCGGTGGCGACAACATCGCCATCATCCGCCGCGCACCCGAGCGCATCGGCTACCTGCACCTCAAGCAGGTCGACCCGGAAGTGCGAGCCAAGGTCGAGGCCGAGGACCTCCCGTTCGGCGAGGCCGTCAAACTCGGCGCGATGACCGAGCCGCCGCGCGGAATCCCTGACATGCCACCGCTTCTCGCCGAGATCGAGAAGCTCGGTATCGACGTGTTCGCGATCGTCGAGCAGGACATGTACCCGTGTGAGGTCGACGCTCCGCTGCCGATCGCCAAACGCACCCGCAACTACCTCGGATCCTGCGGTATCCCCGCAATCCGCTTCTAGATCAGGAGATTGAGAGCCATGTCTGACCTTCGTGTCGCCGTTCTCGGCGTGGGTATCATGGGCGCCGACCACGTCGCCCGCCTGACGTCGAGGATCTCCGGTGCCCGGGTAACCGTCGTCAACGACTACCTCATCGAGAAGGCCGAGCAGATCGCCGCGGGTATCCCGGGCTGCCGGGTGATCTCCGATCCGCTCGACGCGATCGCCGATCCCGATGTCGACGCCGTCGTGCTGGCCACGCCGGGTCCCGCCCACGAGAAGCAACTGCTGGCGTGCCTGGAGCACGGAAAACCGGTGCTGTGCGAAAAGCCGCTTACCACGGATGTGGAGACCTCGCTCGAGGTCGTCCGCCGCGAGGCCGAGCTCGGAAAGCGGCTCATCCAGGTCGGTTTCATGCGCCGCTTCGACCACGAGTACGCGCGGTTGAAAGCCATGCTGGACGCCGGCGAGCTGGGCCGCCCGCTGGTGCTGCACTGCGCACACCGCAATCCCGCGGTGCCGCCGAGCTTCGGTTCGGCGATGGTGGTGCGGGATTCGCTGGTGCACGAGGTGGACGTGGCCCGCTTCCTGTTCGACGAGGAGATCGTCTCGATCCAGATCATCAAACCGTCGGCGAACCCCGCCGCGCCCGACGGCCTCGCCGACCCGCAGATCGCGATCATGAGGACAAGCACGGGCAAACATGTCGATGTAGAGCTGTTCGTCACCACGGGTGTCGCCTACGAGGTGCGCACCGAGGTCGTCGCCGAAAAGGGCAGCGCCATGATCGGTCTGGACGTCGGCCTGGTCCGCACGCGGAGCGACGGCACGCGGGGTGGACAGATCACGCCTGGCTTTCGCGAGCGGTTCGGGCAGGCCTACGACACCGAATTCCAGCGCTGGGTCGACGCAGTGCGTTCCGGTGTCAATGTCGACGGCCCCTCGGCGTGGGACGGGTATGCCGCCGCGGCGGTGTGCGAGGCCGGGGTGCAGTCGCTGAACAGCGGTCTGCCGGCCGAGGTCGCCATGGTGTCGCGCGCATCCATCACGGGGGCCTGACATGAAGACCGCCCTGGATCCCACGCCGTTCCATCACGACTACCAGTTGCTCGAATTCCCGCGACTGGTGGCCGATCTGGGGTACGAGTACCTGCAGCTGACCCCGCACCGGGACTTCATCCCGTTCTTCAACCACCCGCGTGCCGATGACGAGCTGGTCGCCAAGTTCCGAAAGGCCTGCGGTGACGCGGGCGTCGGGATCGCCTCGGTGCTGCCGGTGCTGCGCTGGTCGGCCCCCGACGAGGATGCCCGCGAGGCAGCGGTGCGCAACTGGAAGCGCGTCATCCAAATCACCGTCGACCTCGGGGTGAACGTGATCAACACCGAGTTCTCCGGGCGTCCCGAAAGGGCCGAGGAATCCGAGCGGTCGTTCTTCCGGTCCATGGAGGAACTGCTGCCGATCATCGAGCGTGAGGGGCTCGACGTCCGGATCGACCCGCATCCCGACGACTTCGTCGAGGACGGGATGGAGGCGCTCCGCATCATCCGCGGGGTCAACTCACCCAACATCGGCATGGTTTACGTGGCATGTCACACCTTCCATATGGGTGGCAACATGCTCGACATCATCCGCGCGGCCGGCAACAAGCTGCGGCTCGTGCATGTCGCCGACACCATGGATCACCACCGCAGCCACGGCCTGCGGTATATCACCAACCCGCCCGGCAATCCGGTCCGCGTGCATCAGCACCTCAAGATCGGCGACGGCGACGTCAACTGGGACGAGTTCTTCGGCGGCCTCGCCGAAATCGGCTTCTACGACCGGTCCGACACCGTAATGGTCTCCTCGGTATTCGCCGAAGACGAGAACGCCCACGAGGTTTCGCGCTACCAGCTGGCGACGATGACCGACTACGTCAAGAAATACACGAAGTGAGAGAACCCATGACCACCACGATCACCCACTGGCTCAACAACGAAGCGTTCGCGGGTACCAGCGGCGCGACCGCACCCGTCACCAACCCGGCCACCGGCGCGGTCACCGGCCAGGTCGCCCTGGCCAACGTCGCCGACGCGCAGAAGGTCATCGACGCCGCCGCCGCGGCGTTCCCGCAGTGGCGCGACACTTCACTGGCCAAGCGCACCGCCGTGCTCTTCAAGTTTCGTGAGCTGCTCAACGAGCGCAAGGGCGAGCTGGCCGAGATCATCACCAGCGAGCACGGCAAGGTTGTCTCCGACGCACTCGGTGAGGTCAGCCGCGGCCAGGAGGTCGTCGAATTCGCCTGCGGAATTCCGCATCTGCTCAAGGGTGGCTACACCGAGAACGCCTCGACCAAGGTCGACGTCTACTCGATCCGCCAGCCGCTCGGTGTGGTGGGCATCATCAGCCCGTTCAACTTCCCGGCCATGGTGCCGATGTGGTTCTTCCCCATCGCCATCGCCACCGGAAACACCGTGGTGCTCAAGCCCTCGGAGAAGGACCCGACCGCTGCGTTGTGGCTGGCGGCACTGTGGAAGGAAGCCGGCCTGCCCGCCGGCGTCTTCAACGTGCTGCAGGGTGACAAGACCGCGGTCGACGAACTGCTGACCAACCCGAAGGTGGCCTCGGTCAGCTTCGTCGGTTCCACCCCGATCGCCAAGTACGTCTACGCCACCGGCACCGCACACGACAAGCGCGTGCAGGCCCTCGGCGGCGCCAAGAACCACGCCGTGATCCTGCCCGACGCCGACCTGGACCTGGCCGCCGACGCGATGGTCAACGCGGGCTTCGGCTCGGCCGGTGAACGTTGCATGGCGATCAGCGCCGCGGTGGCGGTCGGCCCGATCGCCGACGACCTCGTCGCCAAGATCGCCGAACGCACCACACCGCTGAAAATCGGCGACGGGACCAAGGATTCGGATATGGGCCCGCTGGTCACCAAGGCGCACCGTGACAAGGTGGCGTCCTACATCGACGCCGGCGAGGCCGACGGCGCCAAGGTCGTCGTCGACGGCAGGCAGGTTCAGATCGACGGCGAAGGCTCCGGTCTCTCGGAGGGCTTCTGGCTCGGCCCGACCCTGCTGGACAACGTGACTCCAGAGATGAGTGTCTACACCGACGAGATCTTCGGCCCGGTGCTGGCGATCGTGCGCGTCGAAACCTACGACGACGCTCTTGCGCTGATCAACAGCAATCCCTACGGCAATGGCACCGCGATCTTCACCAACGACGGCGGCGCGGCACGACGGTTCCAGAACGAGGTGCAGGTGGGCATGGTCGGCATCAACGTGCCGATTCCAGTTCCGATGGCCTACTACAGCTTCGGCGGGTGGAAGGCCTCGCTGTTCGGCGACAGCCACGCCCACGGGATGGACGGTGTGCAGTTCTTCACCCGGCAGAAGGCCATCACCAGCCGCTGGCTCGACCCCAGCCACGGCGGCATCAACCTCGGCTTCCCGACCAACTGACGTGACGCCTTTGGTCGCGACGGCGTGGACCAGCGCCGTCCCGATCGACGAGCGAGTCGCCGCGGTAGCCGAGGCCGGCTACCGCGGGATGGGGTTGGTGGCCGATGACCTGGTGGCCATCCGCGACACCATCGGATTCGATGGCCTTCGGCAGCTGCTCGCCGACCAGGCTGCTGACCACGGCACCACGATCGCCATCGAGACGATGCCGTTCTCCATCATCACCACCGTGCCGATGGGCGCCGAACTGGTCACGGCGGCCGCACATCCCGGCGTCGGATTGCTGATCGACGCCTGACATGTCTTCCGGGCCGGCACCTCGATCGAGGAGCTCGCCGAGGCACTCACCCCGGAGATGATCTTCGGCGTCGAGCTCAATGACGCCGCGTCCGAGGTGATCGGCGAGCCGTTCGAGGACACGTTACAACGCCGGTTGTTCTGCGGCGAGAGCTGTTTCGACCTGGCGGGCCTGATTGCGGTGCTGCGAGACAAGGGATTCAACGGGCCGTGGGGTATCGAAATACTATCGAAGACCTACCGCAAACTGCCGGTGCGCGAAGGCCTCACGCTGGCCGCTGACGCTACCCGCGCCCTACCCTGACGCCACCTTCACCCAGGCGCCACCGGAGTTCATCGACTCGACGAGTGCGTCGGCCACCACCGAGGCCCGTAGCCCGTCCTGCGCACTGGCCAGGCTCGACGGCCGGCCGCCGGCGATCGCATCGATCCACTCCTGCAGTTCGATCCGATAGGCGTCGCTGTAGCGCGGAATCCAGTCGGCGGGATAGTCGACCCCACGGCGGCGTTCGGCGTCGACGGTGAGCGCGGCGGGCAAAGCCAATGCAGCCGTGCCGGTTTCCATCACGACCTCACAGCGGGTGTCGTAGCCGTAGCGGGCGTTGAGGAACAGCTCCACGGTCACCAACACGTCCGATGCCGTGCGCAACAGATAGAACTGCGGGTCTTGGCGGGTTCCGGAGTGCGCCGACGACCGGCCGTGCTGCCAGCTCACCTCGACGATCGGCGAATCCAGCAGCCACGGCACGATATCCAGTTCGTGGATGGCCGAGTTCGTGATCGTGGATGCCGAATCGCCGCCGGGATAGGTGTGCACAGTGCGGCTCACACAGTGCACCACCAAGGGTGCACCCAGCTGAGCGTCGCGGACCCGGTCCCGCAGCGCGAGATACGACGGGTCGAAGCGACGCATGAACCCCACGGCGACCAACTCGGTGGGCAGGCCCAGCGCCGTCTGCGTCGCGATCAGCTCCCGGCACTCGGCTGCCGTTGGCGCCAGCGGCTTTTCGCACATGACGGGCTTGCCCGCACGCATCGCCGCCAGGACCAGGTCGGCGTGCGTGTCGTCGCGGGTCGCGATCACCACCGCATCGACTGCCGGATCAATGATGAGTTGGTGGCCGTCAACGTGAACCCGCGCACCCAGTTCCGCAGCGACCGCCTCGGCAGTGTCGACAGCGAAGTCGCTCACGGCGACCAGTTCAGCACCTGACACAACGCGCGCGAGCTTGCGCGCATGGTCGGCGCCCATGACGCCAACCCCGATGACTCCAACGTGCACAACCATAAATTGACTATTACATATTAATGTCTTAACAAATAGCCCCCTCGCGGCTACGCTCAAGCGATGACTGACACCACGCTCGGTGCCCTGCCGATCGCGCGGACTCCGGATCCGGTTGAGGCGCCCGCACTGCGCTGGGGCATCCTGGGGCCCGGCTGGATCGCGGCGCGCTTCGTCGAAGCGCTGCACGCCAATACCCGCCAGCAGGTGGTGGCCGTCGGCTCGCGAGACCACAGTCGCGCGGGGGCGTTCGCCGCCCAGTGGGCGGTTCCCACCGCACACGGCAGCTACGAGGCACTCCTGGATGATCCGCAGGTCGACATCGTCTACATCGCCACCACGCATCCCAGTCATCGCGACAACGCCATCGACGCTCTGAGCGCAGGCAAGCACGTACTCGTGGAAAAGCCACTCGCCCTGGACGCGGCCGGCGCCCGCGAAATCGTCACGGCCGCCGCCCGCGCCGATCGGTTCGTCGGCGAAGCGATGTGGACCAAGTTCCTGCCCAAGTTCGACGTCATCCGCCAATTACTCGACGGCGGCGCACTCGGCGAGATCCGTACCGTGCTCGCCGACCACGGCGAGTTCTTCACCCCCGACCACCGGATCTATGACCCCGAGCTGGCGGGCGGGCCGCTGCTGGATCTGGGTACCTATCCGATCGCGTTGGCACACATGGTGTTCGGCTCGTTCACGTCGGTGATCGCGCATGGCCAGCCGGCCGCACCGGAGCTGACCGGTCAGATCTCGGCGCTGCTGTCCGACGCGGCGGGGAATCAGGCCGTGCTGCACACGACGATCCTGTCGGACACGCCAACCTCAGCGGTGATCAGCGGACGCGACGCCACGCTGCACATCGGCGGGCCGTTCTTCATGCCGGGCCCGTTCACCCTCACCCGCCATGGTGGGAGTCCGGTTCTGCACTACGACGAGAAACCGGGCACGCAGACCGACGGATTGCATTACGCCGCCGCCGAAGCCGCCCGGCTGATCGCGAACGGCCGCATCGAATCAGAGATCCACCCACTGCGATATGCCGTCGCCACGCTCGAGGTGGCCGACGAGATCCGGAGCCAACTGTGACTGCCCAAGAAACCCTGCCGGTCGGCATCATCGGATTCGGCTGGATGGGCCGTGTGCACGCGCAGGCCTACGCCAGGCTCCCCCACCACTTTCCGGACTCCGCGCGGCCGGAACTGGTCGCGATCGCCGACGACATCCCCGAACGCGCCGTCGACGCGGCGCGGCAATTCGGCGCGCGGGCCGCAGTCACCGGATGGCGTGCGATCGTCCACGATCCCAAGATCCGTGCGGTGAGCGTCACCGCCCCCAACTTCCTGCACCGCGAAATCGGCACCGCCGTCGTCAACGCCGGAAAGCATCTCTGGATCGAGAAACCCGTGGGGCTCAACGTCTCCGACGCGGTCGCGATCGCGCGTGCGGCGCAGCGCCAAGGCGTATCGGTCGCGGTCGGGTTCAACTACCGCAACGCGCCCGCGGTGGCCGCCGCGCGTGACCTCATCGAGACCGGGCGGCTGGGCACGATCACGCATGCCAGGTTCTACTTCCTGAGTGACTACGCCGCGCATCCCGATGGCGCGTTGAGCTGGCGATTCCAGCGCGCCCGCGGCGGCAACGGTGTGCTCGGTGATCTCGCGTCGCATGGTGTCGACCTGGTGCGCTACCTGCTGGGCGATGTCGATTCCGTGGTCGCCGACACCGCAATCTTCGTCCCCGAGCGGTCGGTGCCGAGCGGGGCGACCAGCGGGCACCAGCTGGCCAGCGGTGGCCAGCGCGAACCAGTAGAGAACGAGGACTATGTGTTCGCGCAGCTGCGGCTGGCATCCGGCGCCCGGTGCACCGTGGAGGCCAGCCGGGTGTCGGTCGGCGAGCAGAACGCCTACGGGTTCGAGATCCACGGCACGACCGGGATGGTGGCCTGGGATTTCCGCCGGATCGGCGAGCTGCGCGTCGCGGCCGGCTCTGCGTTCCAGGATCAGGCGACAACCACCCGTTATGCCGGTCCCGGTGATGGCGAATACGCGGCCTTTCAGCCCGCCTCGGCGATGGCGATGGGCTATGACGAACTGAAGGTCATCGAGGCACACCGCTTTGTCCAGTCCATCGAGACGAATTCTCCTGTCGGCGCGACGATCTCGGATGCCGTGGCGACGGCCCAGGTGATCGAGGCGATCAGCACCTCGGTGCGCACCGGCGGGTGGGAAAAGCCCCAGTCTGTCTAGCCGGGGCTACGGGTGCCAAGATGCCTCCATGGAGACCAGGTTCCCCGCCCCCGCAGGCCCGCTCCCGGCGTATCAGGCCAGGCCGTCCGGGACAGGACCGTGGCCCGGCGTCGTCATCGTGCATGACGCCATGGGGATGACGCGCGATGCCAAGCGCATCACCGACCGCTTCGCCGACAACGGCTACCTCGCACTGGCGCCGGCGCTGTACCACCGCGGCAATCGGGTGCTCTGCGTCGTACGCACGTTGCAGGCGTTCCGCAACGGTGAAGGGACGGCGGTCGACGATCTGATCGCGGCTCGCGATCACCTGGCTGCCGACCCCCAGTGCACCGGGAAGGTCGGCATCGTCGGGTTCTGTATGGGCGGCGGTTTCTGCCTGGTGCTCGGGCCGAGTGGCGCTTTCGACGCCTCAGCCCCGAATTACGGTGAATGGCCGAAAGACATTTCGAACATCGCGAACTCGTGCCCGACCGTCGCCAGCTACGGCGCCCAGGACCGGATGCTCCAGGGTGCAGCGGCCAAGCTGGAAAGCATCCTCGGCGAAAATGACGTGCCACGCGACATCAAGGAGTATCCGGCAGTCGGGCACTCCTTCATGAACCAATTCCCCACCCCGGGACCGTTGAAGTTCATCGAGCGCGTGGCGGGGCTGTCCTACTCAGAACCCGAGGCCGAGGACGCCTGGCAGCGCATCCTGGCATTCTTTGGTGACCATCTCACGGGTGCAGCGTCGGCCGGTAGCTGAGTTCCTGGATGTTGCCGTCGAGCGTCCGGCTCTCAATCAGCTCGAGGTCGAAATCGGCGGCACCCGCGAGGATCGGATCATCCCCGGTCTGACCGGTGATGACGGGAAAGATCGTCACCTGGACGCGGTCGACCAGGCCGGCGGCCATCAGGGCTCGGTTCATCGACAGGCTGCCGTGTGAACGCAGCGGGACGTCGGACTCCTCCTTGAGCCGGGCCACAACGTCGACGGCATCGCCGCTCACGACGGTGGCGTCCGGCCAGTCCAGAGGCGCGTGCAGGGTGGTCGAGACCACCGTCGCAGGCAGGTGCCGCATCCGGGTGACCCAGAGGTCGTTCACCGACGCTTCTTCGCCTAGGTCCAGCAGCTGAGTGAACGCCCGATACGTGTTGGCGCCGAATACCATTCGCTGCTTCTCGTCGTACTGGGCGAGGCGGTGCTCGAGCAGCTCTGGGCCTTGCTTGCCCCAGTAGCCGCCCCAGTCGCCGCCGTTGACCCCGCCGAAACCGTCGAGGCTGGAGAAGACGTCAAAGGTGTACGTAGCGGTCATGCAGATACAGACCGGGGATCACACCAAAACTCATCGCGATGTCTAGCGGATGAAGATGGTGTCGACGAGCACGTAAGCAGCCACGGCAAAGACCAGGTAGGCGAACCAGTGCTGGAGTCGACGGGTGTCGAGTTTGATGCCGACATGGCCGGCGACCAACGAACCGATGATGGCCGTGCCGACGAACGCACCGGTGATCGCCCAGTCGATGCCGCCGACGCTGACATGTGAGACAACCCCCGCCGCCGAGTTGACGACGATGATCAAGAGCGAGGTGCCAATGGCGATCGGCATCTCCACCCCGAGCATCAGTACCAGGGCCGGAATGATCAAGAAGCCCCCGCCGACACCGAAGAGCCCGGTGAGCAGACCGACGAGGAACCCGGCGGGGATGGATCGTGGGGCGCAGCGACGCCAGTTGATGCCGGAATCACCGACCTTGCATGCAGTGCCGGTGTCGCCGTTGTCCTGCAGCAAGCGGATCCCCGCGACCACCATCACCACGGCGAAGCCGATCAACAGGACCGATTGGGGTAGGTGCCGACCGATGGCGGTACCGACGAAGGTGGCGGGGATGCCGGCGGCCGCGAAGATCGCGGCCAGTCGCCACTGCACCTGTCCGGCGCGAATCTTGGGCAGTGCGCCCACCGCCGAGGCGGTGCCGACCACGATGAGCGACATCGGGATGGCCTGCTCGATTCCCAGCCCGAGCACATAGACCAGCGCGGGAACCGCGAGGATGGACCCGCCTCCGCCGAGCAGCCCCAGCAAGACTCCGATGACGGCGCCGAGGGCGAGGGCGGTTCCGATGGTCATCGACTGCCGCTCACCCGCGTGCCGCGAGTTCAGCCGCGGAGTTCCGCGCGCAGGTACACCGCTGACTCACGGGCACCGAACGCATCACGTCATCGACGTGCTGGCCGCAGCCGGCCCAGCCGGTCTTGCCACACTTGGGACATTTTTCCGGGTAGCACATGAATTCTCCTAGGTTGGTGACGATTTCAGTCAGGAGCTCGCGGCGATCTTGGCGCGTACCTCGGCCATGTCGAGAGCCTTGACCCTTTTGACGAGATCCTCGAGGCCCGCGGCAGGCATTGCACCCGGCTGGCGGTAGACGAGGATGCCGTCGCGGAACGCCATGATCGTCGGGATCGCCTGAATCTCCAGCGCAGCAGCGAGTTCTTGCTGCGCTTGAGTGTCGACCTTGGCGTCCACCACGTCGGGATGCGACTCCGACGAGCGGTCGAAGATCGGGGCGAAGGCGCGGCACGGACCGCACCACGACGCCCAGAAGTCGATGAGCACGATGGAGTTCTCAGTGATCGTCGTCTCGAAGTTGGCGGCGGTCACGTTGGTGATGGTCATTGCACTGTCCTTTGGTTGTGCCGCAATCGGATTACTAGGCCAGGCCCTTGAGCATCAGATTCCAATACATGAACGGAAGCCCGTATTTCTTCAGGTACCAGTACGCCCGGTGCGGAGTCGTCGGATTCAACAGGGGGAATGTCGGTTCGAGATTCAGGTCGTAGTCGAACTCGGCGAGCAGCATCGCGTGCGACGAGGTGATGATCGGGCACGAGGAGTACCCGTCATAGGACGCGCGCAGCGGCTGGTTCTTGAGGAACGCGTCGATATTGTCGGCGACCACAGGGGCCTGCTTGCGGATCGCGGCACCGGTCTTGGAGTTCGGCGACGAACCGGCGTCACCCAGGCTGAACACGTTCGGGTACCGCACGTGCTGCATCGTGTGCTTGTCGATGTCCACATAGCCCGTCGCGTCACCCGTCGACAGCGGGCTGGACTTGATCCAGTCCGGCGCCGACTGCCGCGGCACGGCGTGCAACACGTCGTAGGGCAGCATCGTGTCGGTGCCGCCGGCAGCGACGCTGCTGATCCCCACCTTGTGCGACGCCGCATCGACGGACGTCACCTCGGAGTTGGTGTGCAAGGTGATGCCGTAGTCGGCGATGACCTTGTCGAGGCTGTCCGCGATCGCCGGAATCCCGAACGGCCGCGCCCCCGGCATGACGAGGTGGACGTCGATGTCTTTGAGCACACCCTGTCTGCGCCAGTAGTCGGACGCCAGATAGGCGATCTTCTGCGGGGCGCCGGCGCACTTGATCGCGCCGGAGGGAACTGTGAAAACCGCAGTCCCCGAACGCAAGTTACGAATGAAGTCCCAGGTGCGCGGCGCGAGGTCAAACCGGTAGTTCGACGACACCCCGTCGCGACCCAAGGCATCTTCCAGGCCCTCGGTCCGGTTCCAGTCGAGCTGGATGCCCGGGCTCACGACGAGCACGTCGTACTCGTAGGTCGCCCCGTCGGCGCAGGTCACCGTGTTGGAGTCGGGATCAAAGGCGCTGGCGGCCTTCTTGATCCAGGTCGAACCCTTGGGCATGACCGAGGACTCTTCGCGCTCGGTGGTCGAGGCCTTCGCCTGTCCGCCGCCGACGAGTGTCCACAGCGGTTGGTAGTAGTGCTTGCTCGACGGCTCGATGACCGCGACGTCGGTGTAGCCCTTGCGGAGCATCCGCGACGCGACGGTGATGCCGGCGGTTCCGCCGCCGACGATCAGGATCTGGTGTTTGGCCGTGATGGTCATGGTGGCAGTCCTCCTCGGACAATCAGGCGTTCTGGTGAGCTTCGTCCCAGGCGCCGTAACCGCCCAGGATGTCGCTGACATCGGTGAAACCTTTCTGGCGCAACAGACTTGCCGCGACCGACGACCGGTAGCCGCCTGCGCAGTACACGACGGTCGGCTTGCTGGGATCCAGTTCACCCAGCCGGGCCGGCAACTGGCCGACCGGGATCGCGATGGCATTCGGGATGGTGCCGGCCGCGACCTCACCGGGGTTGCGCACGTCGACGATTTGCAGACCAGCCAGCTCGGAGGCGCGCTGATCGAATGCCTGGGCGGTCAACCGGGAGGCAACAGCAACGTCGCCGCGGTTTTCGAACATCACCTCGAAAGGCTTGTCGAGATAGCCGATCACCCGGTCGAAACCGATGCGGGCGAGCCGGTTCTTGCCTTCCAGTTCCTGACCGGGGTCGGTGAACAGCACGATGTCGACGTCGGAGGGCAGCACGGAGCCCGCGAACTCAGCGTATCGGCCTTCAAGCCCGATGTTGACCGCGCCGCGCAGATGGCCGAGCGCGAACTCCTCGGGAGTGCGTCCGTCGACCAGCACGGCGCCGCGTGCGGTCGCGGCCCGGACCTCGTCGTAGCTCATCGCCGTCGGCATCTTGGTCTCGTCGAGTAGTTCGCGGTCCTTGCGGTTGAGGATCGCGTTGTAGACGAAGTAACCGGGTGCCGGCGGCTGGCCCTCGGTGACCAGGTTCATGAACGTCGCCTTGTCGGGCGCCCGCAGCGCGTAGTTGGTCGCCTTCTGATCACCCATGGTCGACCACAGGTCGGTCGACAGGTTCTTGCCGCACGCCGATCCGGCGCCGTGCGCGGGATAGACCCGGGTCGCGTCGGGCAGCGTCATCAGCTTGTCGTGCAACGAGTCGTAGAGCTTGTCGGCGAGCTCTTCGCGGGTGAACCCGATGGAGGCCAGCAGGTCGGGCCGGCCCACGTCGCCGATGAACAGCGTGTCGCCGGTCATCACGCCGTAGGGAACGGTGTCCTCGGCGTGCTCGTAGATCACGATGCTCAACGACTCGGGGGTGTGCCCGGGGGTGTGGCGGAACTCCAGTGTCACATCGCCCAGCGAGTAGCGCTCGCCGTCGGCGACACCCATCGACTCGAACTCGGTCTGTGCGACCGAGGAGTAGACGATCTTCGCGCCGGTGGCCTTCGCCAGTTCCAGGTGACCCGACAGGAAGTCGGCGTGGAAGTGCGTCTCGATGACCAATTCGATGGTGAGGCCCTGCTCCTTCGCGTCGGCCACGTACTCGGCCACATCGCGCTGCGGGTCGACAACGACTGCGCGGCCGGTGGTTTCGTCGCCGATCAAGTACGAAGCGTGGGACAGGCAGTCCAGGTAGTACTGCTGAAGGATCATCGTCGTCTTCTTTCTCTTGACACCTTGGCAATGCCATCCTGGCATATACCCCTATGGGTATGTCAAGTACCCTGGGGGGTATCTTATTCCCGGGGCGCTGGCGGCCGGTTGGGCATGATCAATATACCCCTGGTGGTATATACCACTAGAGGCTTTCGGCACCGCCGATCACGCCCGAAGGCCCCTAAGGCCCCCGGCGAGGGCGTGCGAAGCGCCCTACGCGCCTTTGGACCGCCTGAACCATCTCCTACGGGCGGGAGAAGTGGCCTCGCCGCTCGGGTGACCGGCGCACCACTGACCGGCGGGCACGCTGCGCCTGACGGCGTCGACGTGCATCCCACAACCCGACCAGGTGGTCTTGCCGCAAACACGGCAATTGACGGCACGACACATGGGAACTCCCTTTCGGCGTGAATCCGGTTTCTAGGCGAGGCTCAAGAAGAGCTTTTCCAGCTCTTCGATGGTCAACGCCTCGCCCCGACCGTCCTTCCCATCGGCGGCATCGAGGCAGTTACGCAGCCCGGAGGCGATGATGGTGAAGCCGGCGCGGTCCAAAGCTTTTGACACTGCAGCAAGTTGAGTGACGACGTCTTTGCAACTACGACCCTGCTCAATCATGGCGATCACGCCACCGAGTTGGCCCTGAACGCGGCGGAGTCGGTTAAGGGTGGCCGCCAGGTCGGCGTCACACCGTGATTGTTGGTCACTCATATTCGCGGTGTCCTCCTCGGCCCATGTACTCACTTGCGGTCACAATACCATACCCCCTATGGTATTTTCCGGGCGATGTCAGCGGGATAGCGATCGTGGCGATATACCCTATGGGGTATAGTTCCCATGGCCACCGAGTCTGCGAACAGTCGGTCAACACTTTTGAGATTGGGAACGAATGATGACGAAGCCGCCGATATTCGGTTGGTTGAAACGGTTCTGGGTGATCGCGGTGGTCGTCGTCGCGCTCATGGTCGCCGGGGCCGTCGTGGGCCGACTGCGCACTTTCTTCGACACCGATCAGCCCCTTGCGCCCAGTGCCGGGCATGCTGACGCCATCGTCCCGTTCAACACCAAGACGGTGACCTATGAAATCGTCGGACCGACGACGGCGACCGGCCGGGTCAGCTATCTGGATGTCAACGGCAGAACCCTGGAGGCGGGCTTCACCAGCCTGCCGTGGTCGATCACGGTCACCACGACCGATCCCGGGATGCTGGCCAACGTGGTGGCCCAGGGCGACACTGACGGGCTCGGCTGTCGAATCCTGGTCAACGACAAGGTCGTCGACGAAAGCCACGCCGAGGGCCGCGATGCCCAGGCCTTCTGTCTGGACAAAGCCGCATGAGCTCCCCCGACACGCGTCCGTTCATCCCCCGCACGATTCGGGCGGCCGCGATACCGATCATCCTGCTCTGGGTGGCCATCACCGCCGCGCTCAATCTGTTGCTGCCGCAGGTCGAAACGGTCGGCAAACACAACGCCGTATCGATGTCACCCCAGGACGCACCTTCGGTCATCGCCGCCAAGAAAATGGGCGCGAAGTTCCAAGAATCCACCTCGGACAGCATTGCGATGGTCGTGCTGGTTGGCGACGAGAAACTGGGCGAGTCGGCGCATCAGTACTACGACAACCTGATCGGGGAGTTCGAACGAGACACCAAACACGTCCAGCACGTCCAGAACTTCTGGGGTGATCTGATCACCGCTGCCGGTGTCCAGAGCAGCGACGGCAAGGCCGCCTACGTCCAACTCAATCTCGCCGGCGACCAGGGCAGCACCCAGGGCAACGAATCGGTGGAGGCAGTCCGCGACATCGTTCATGACACGCCGCCGCCACCCGGCCTGCACGTCTACGTCACCGGGCCCGCACCGCTGACGACGGACACCCTCGACAGCGGCGACAAGAGCATGATCAAGATGACAGTGGTCACCATGATCGTCATCACGATCATGCTGCTGCTGGTCTATCGCTCGATCAGCACCGTCCTGCTGATCCTGGCCGTCGTCGGCATCGAGATGGGATCCGCGCGCGGTGCGGTGGCCCTCCTCGGGCACTTCCGGCTGATCGATTTCTCGACGTTCTCCGTGCCGTTGCTGACAGCACTGGCGATCGCCGCGGGCACCGATTACGCGATCTTCCTCATCGGCCGCTACCAGGAGGCGCGGCAGAACGGCGAGGACCGGGAATCGGCGTACTACACCGCATTCCACGGCGTCGGTCACGTGATCCTTGGTTCGGGATTGACCATCGCCGGAGCCGTGCTGTGCCTGCGGTTGACGCGGCTGGCCTACTTCAAATCGCTGGCGTATCCGTCGGCCATCGGTTTGATTGTCGTCGTCGCCGCAGCGCTCACCGCGGTACCCGCAATCATGGTGGTGGCCACTCGATTCGGCCTGTTCGAGCCGAAGCGTGCGATGAAGACCAAGGGATGGCGGCGGATCGGCACCGCAGCGGTCCGCTGGCCCAGGCCGATCTTGGCGGCGTCGACCGCCGTCATCCTGCTCGGCATCCTTGCCATGATCGGCTATAAGACGAGCTATAACGATCGTTTCTACGTACCTGCCGAGGTTCCGGCGAACGTCGGTTACACCGCCGCCGAAAAGCATTTCAGCCCAGCACGACTGAACCCGGATATCATGATGATCGAATCCGATCACGACATGCGCAACCCCACCGACATGATCGTGCTGGACAGGATCGCCAAGGCGCTGTTCCGGATCCGGGGGCTTGCCATGGTGCAAAGCATCACCCGCCCATTGGGCTCGCCGATCGCGCACAGTTCGATCCCCTATCAGGTCAGCATGCAGTCGGTACCGATCACCCAGAATCTGCAGTTCCTGAAAGAGCGGGTGGGCGACATCAGCACGATGTCGGACGATCTCGGCGGAATGATCGCGTCCATGACCGAGATGCAGAACCTGATGAGCCGATTCTCCGATGCCATGCACCGCACGGTTGACAACGCTCACGGAACCGTCGACACCGCCCACCGCACTGTCGACGACCTGAACACCATGAAGGCGTCGGTGGACCAGATGCGCGATCACCTGGCCGATTTCGACGACGCGGTGCGACCCTTCCGCAACTACTTCTACTGGGAACAGCACTGTTTCAACATCACGGCCTGCTGGGGAATCCGGTCGGCATTCGACGCCGTCGACGGCGTCGACGCCCTCAGCGGAAACATGGCCACGGTGGTCGGTGACATGGACGCGATGGTGCGGGGCATGGACGGGGTGGTCAACGGCATGGACGAGATGGACACGCTGGCCCCGCAGCTGGTCGCACAGTTCGGCCCCATTATTCAAACGGCCACCACGATGCAGCAGACCCTGCAGACCATCCACAGCAGTTTCAGCGGCCTCATCAACCAGATGCAGCAGATGACCGACACCGCGACGGCAATGGGCGAGGCGTTCGACGCGTCCAAGAGCGACGACTACTTCTACCTGCCGCCGGAAGTCTTCGCCAATCCCGACTTCCAAAAAGGGTTGAAACTGTTCCTGTCACCCGACGGCAAGGCGGCGCGCCTCATTATCACCCACGATGTCGATCCGGCGACCGAGGAAGGCATCTCGACCGTCGACGAGGAGGTCATTGCGGCACACGAGGCGGTCAAGGGGACATCCCTGGCCACCGCGAAGGTGTACCTGACCGGCACTGCGGCAACGTACCGGGACATCCAGTCGGGCGCGAAGTACGACACCATGATCGCGGCGTTCGCCGCCCTCACCCTGATCTTCCTGGTCATGCTCGTGATCACCCGGGCCTTCGTCGCGTCCCTGGTGATCGTCGGCACCATCGTGTTGTCGCTGGGGGCCGCGTTCGGTATCTCGGTGCTCGTCTTCGAACGAATCGCAGGCATCGAACTCAACTGGATCGTGCTCGCCTTCGCGGTGATCATCCTGATGGCCGTCGGCAGCGACTACAACCTGCTCCTCGTCTCCCGCTTCAAGGAGGAGATCGGTGCCGGCATCAACACCGGGATCATCCGCTCGATGGGGAGCACCGGCAGCGTGGTGACCGCCGCCGGCCTCGTGTTCGCCTTCACCATGGGATCCATGATCTCCGGCGACCTGCTCAACGTCGGCCAGGGTGGCGCCACCATCGGGATCGGGCTGCTCGTCGACACTTTGATCGTGCGATCGTTGATGACCCCGTCCATTGCGGCACTTCTCGGTCCATGGTTCTGGTGGCCGCTGAAGGTGCGCTCACGGCCCGCATATCAGGCGTGGAGTCCGCACAGCACGGAAGCTCCGCCGCCATTGGAAAGTGATGCTGTTTCTGCCGGAGCCGGCTGATGCTGCACCAAAAGACATCCCGGCCGAGCAGATCGATTCGGCAATTCAGTGAAAGGTGATGCGTGATGGATGTATTGGAAGTCGACTCGACGGGTGCGATGGCGCTTGTCGACAAGTCCGGCGCCATCCTGCTCGACGTCCGCGAGGACGACGAGTGGGCCGCTGGACATGCCCCCGGCGCCGTTCATATACGACTCGGCGATCTTGACGCGCGCACCTTTGAGACCACTGCGCCGATCGTGGCGGTGTGCCGGTCGGGAGGCCGATCGAGCTCGGCGGCAACCCGACTCGCAGCGGCCGGGCTGACTGTCTACAACCTGGTCGGGGGCATGGGCGCCTGGCAGCGCAGCGGGCAGCCGGTGGTTCGCGATGACGGCGCGCCCGGCACCGTCATCTGATCGAGCTACTTCCGGGCGCAAAATTACCGTAAGCCGTTCAGGCTCAGCCGAAGACGCGTTCGACGAATGCCTCCGTGCCCTGTTTCCAGGCAACGACGAAGTTGCCGACGTCATCGCGGCTGATAGCCAGACTGGGGCAAAACCAGTCCCCGCCGTCCTCGGTGAAGAAGTGCGGTGAGCCGACCACGCCACGGGCGCGACCTTCGTCCCAATCAGCCTGGACCGCAACGGATGTAGTCTCTTCATCGAGGGGTTCGAGGCCGAAGCGACCAGCGATGGGCTCGATGACGTCAGGCCGGCCGATATCAAGCCCCTCTTCGAAAAGCGCATTGCGCAGCGCCAAGCCGACCTCTTCGACCAGCACGGGGTCGCCCGCGCGGTCGGCAGCAGCGGCCAGTGCGTATGCGGTCATCGAAGTTTTCGGAAAGGAATCGACGGAGAAGCCCCCGAACAGGTCCGGACGCACCGACGCGCGAAGCGCCGAAATCTCGGCGCCGACGTGGTGGCGGTCAAGCGGGCTGCCGTTGATCAGCTCGAGTGGCCACGCCCGGATGCGCAGGCGCGGTTCGGTGAGGCCACGCTCGCTGCGTCGGTCAATCAGCGTCCGCAGCCCGACGTGGGTGAACGGACACAGGATGTCAGCGAAGACCTCGACGGTGCTGACTTTGCCATTTCCTGTCACGCCGGTTGACCTCCAGCGCCGTCGGCGAACTCGCAGAACGCTGTGTAGGCACGCGCGCCGTAGATTGTTGCCGGGCCACCGTGCATCATGATGCTGACACCGATAACCTCGGCCGCTTCCTGCTTGGTGGCACCCGCGCGGACTGCGCCGCGCGCGTGGGAGGCAATGCATCCGTCGCAGCCCTGGACGACTCCGATCACCATCGCGATCAGTTCCTTGGTCTTGGCCTCGACCGCACCGGTGCCCATCGCGGCCCGACTCAGCGCACCGAACCCCTCGTATACCTCGGGAATCATCTGGCGCAGGGCTCGATGCTGCGGGTTCAGCTCGGCGAGCACGTCGGAGTGGTGATCGTGATCTGTCATGGCCCAAACATATGCCGCGAAAATGCCAAGCAGCAGAGACTTTCGGCCCTGGTGTGGCCCACATGGAATGACATCGTCGGGACCAAAGACGATGCCGACGCCCCGGATATCCGGGACGCCGGCATCGGCAAGACAACGACACTCAGAGGATGTAGAGCATCTCCTGGTAGGTCGGTAGTGGCCAGAGGTCGTCAGCGACAACGCCTTCCAGGGCGTCGGCGGCCGAACGCACCGCGTCCATCAAGGGCAGCAGGCTCGCGGCGTGCTCAGCCTCTTCCTTAGCGGTGTCGCCGCCGTGCGCACCCAGCCCAGTCTTGAGCGCTGCCAGCGCCCCGGTCAGCTCCGCAATCGGCGCGGACACCGTCGAGAGCAGCGTCGTATCAGCATCCACCCCGGCAGCCTTCAGCGCCGCGACGTTCTGCGCCAGCTCGGTCTGGTAGCGAATGGCCGCCGGCAGGATCACCGTCGACCCGATCTCCAGCGTCAGCTTGGCCTCGACGTTGACGGTCAGTGCGTACGTCTCGTAGCGGACCTCTTCGCGGCTGTGCAGCTCACGCGCGTTGAAGACGCCGTACTTCTCGAAAACCTCGATCGCCTCCGGCGTCACCAGTTGCGGGATCGAATCGAGTGTCGTCTTGAGGTTCGGCAGGCCACGCTCGGCCGCCTCGATCTGCCAGTTCTCCGAGTAGCCGTCACCGTTGAACACGACGGCGCCGTGCTCGGTGATGATCTCGGTGAGCAGCTTCTGCACGGCCTGGTCGAAGTCCGCACCATCGGCGACGGCCTTCTCCAGCACGTTGGCCATGTAGTCGAGCGAGTCGGCCATGATCGTGTTGAGGATGATCATCGGCACGTTGATCGTCTGCCCCGAGCCCGGCGCGCGGAACTCGAAGCGGTTGCCGGTGAACGCGAAGGGGCTGGTGCGGTTGCGGTCGCCCGGATCGGTCGGCAACTCGGGCAGCGTGTCGACACCGATGATCATGGTGCCCTTGCCCTTTGACGACGTGGCCGCGCCCTTGGCGATCTGGTCGAACACGTCGGCCAGCTGATCGCCCAGGAAGATCGAGATGATGGCCGGGGGCGCCTCATTGGCACCGAGCCGGTGGTCGTTGGTGGCCGAGGCCACCGAGACCCGCAGCAGGCCACCGTATTTGTGCACGGCCCTGATGACCGCCGCGCAGAACACCAGGAACTGGGCGTTCTCGTGGGGGGTGTCACCCGGCACCAGCAGGCTGCCGAACTGCGCATTGCCCATCGAGAAGTTCACGTGCTTGCCCGACCCGTTGACGCCGGCGAACGGCTTCTCGTGGAACAGGCACTCCATGCCGTGCTTCTTGGCGATGTTGCGGAACGTCGTCATCAACAGCTGCTGATGGTCGGCGGCGATATTGGCCCGCTCGAACATCGGCGCGATCTCGAACTGGCCGGGCGCAACCTCGTTGTGCCGGGTCTTGGCCGGGATGCCGAGCTTGAACAGTTCACGCTCGGTGTCCATCATGAACGCCAGCACCCGGTCCGGGATGGCGCCGAAGTAGTGGTCGTCGAACTCCTGGCCCTTGGGCGGCTTGGCACCGAAAAGTGTGCGGCCGGAGTTGATCAGGTCGGGGCGAGCCAGGAAGAAGTGGCGGTCGACCAGGAAGTACTCCTGCTCCGGCCCGCAGAACGACACGATGTGGTCGAAATCCTTGTGGCCGAACAGCTTCAGGATGCGCTCGGCCTGGGCGCCCATTGCCTGCTGGCTGCGCAGCAGCGGGGTCTTGTAGTCCAGCGCCTCACCGGTCATCGAGACGAACACAGTCGGGATGCATAGCGTGTTGCCGTTCGGGTTCTCCAGGATGTAGGCCGGGCTCGTTACGTCCCAGCCGGTGTAGCCGCGCGCCTCGAAGGTGCTCCGCAGCCCGCCGGACGGGAAGCTCGACGCGTCGGGCTCGCCCTGGATCAGGGTCTTGCCCGCGAACTCGGCGAGCGTGGTCCCGTCGCCGACCGGATCGAGGAAGCTGTCGTGCTTTTCCGCGGTCAGCCCGGTCATCGGGTAGAAGACGTGGGCGTAGTGAGTCGCACCCTTGGAGAGCGCCCAGTCCTTCATCACTGACGCGACGGCGTCGGCGACGGCCGGATCGAGCTTCGCACCCTTTTCTATGGTCGCGACGACCGACTTGTAGACCGACTTCGGCAACCGCAACCGCATCTCTGCCAGCGTGAAGACGTTCGATCCGAAGATCTCGCCCGGTGCCTCGCCTGGGTCGAAGCTGATGGGGGGAGGCTCGTAGGCCTCGACATTGGTGATCGCCTGGAGACGGGCTGCGTTTCCGCTCAACTGATTTTCCTCTTCCAACCCAAGATGCCCACGTCTGAGGTGCAGGCAAGTGACCGGCCCACGTTAGGTCGCTCAGGTACCAAACTCGTTACGTCTGCGTCAACGTCAGAATGCGGCGTTGATCGGGAACAAGTTCACGCAAACTCAAATTGGGCAAACAAATCTGATCTGATAACCGGAACTCTGCATGTTAATGCATGTAAATGCAAAAAAAATTTAATGTGTTGTTTCTAGCCAGCAAGTTCCCATGAGTCGTATAAGTGGAGTTAGGGAGGTTTTGGCTTCAACTTTTTGGGGGCATTCATGTTCGGTTCATCTGTCATCGCACCAGTCGCCGTATGTGCCGTCATTGCGGCGGGGGCACCCACGCTCAACCTGGAGGTTTCGCCGGTTTTCGCTTCGGCCGGCACTCGGAACAGTACGTTCCAGCTCACAAGTATGGCCAGTCCCGACTGGCCTAAGTCCCCACTGGGGTCGGCAGCTGCCGCCTCCGGCGGTTCGTTGCCGTTCGGCCTGCCGCAGGTTCTGGCAATCATGACCGCGCTGGCCGCATTCAATCCAGACTCTGCCGCAACGATGCAATTCATCAATACGGAATTGCTGAAGCAACTGGCCGAGGGAAAGTCGTTAGGCGAGGCGATGGTCAACGTCAGCCTGCTGCTGGCCCCACCGGTCGGCGACGGTCCGGGTTCACCGCTCGCGCCGTTTCTGAACATGGTGGGCCCGATGTTTGCGTTCGCACCCAAGGTGATCGCCGGCGGCATGACGGTCCTCGCGGCCATTCCCGAGGCGGTGATACCCGTGGTTGGGGCGGTCGTGGTAGCTGTCTTCAACGCCGCCGCCGCAGCGGGTTCAGATGGATTCGAGGCTGCCGTCGAGACCGGTCTCTACAACGTGATGAACGCCGTGGCCAAGGGAATAGCCACGATGGTCAACGTCGTCCAGGGAGTACTGCGAGACATCGCCGGAGTCGTGACCGGAGGAACTGCCTCGCGTATCGCGGCCCCGGCCACCGCCGAGGTCGTCCGCGCTCGGGTCGGCGTCCAGGCCTCCGACAACACGGCCACGACGGAAACACGTACGACGCGCGCAACCGGCATCGCCGCTCCGCGACCGGGACGCTCGAGCTCGGCAACACCGTCCGCCAAAAAGCACAGTGGTTCCGATCGCTCCGCAAGCTCGGGCCGGGCATCCAGCAAGCGCTCGGCCCACGCATCCAGCGGCAAGACAGCGGCCAAGTCAGCAAGCTGAATTCAGCTGCTGCGGAATTCATTCCAGAAGTGGTCGATGCGGGCGGCGAGATCAATGTCGGTGGCCACTGCGACGAGCGCGCCCGCCACGATAGAGGCCGGAGCACGGTCGAGCACCACCAGCCCGATCGCCGGACTCGGCCCGTGTTTGACCATCGGTCGCGCTGAAAACCCCTGCGGCACGCCGAGTTGAGGCAACCAGGCCGTGCTGGCAATGGTGGCCCGCCGCGAATGCGTCAGGTGCGCGTAGAGCGCGTCGACCGAATCCGCCTCCACCGCAGGGCGATAGTGAATGCCCTCGGCAGCCATGTTGGCGTCCAGAATGCGGCGGTTGCGCATCGTGGTCGTCAGCACGCACAGCTCGAGTCCGGCCGCATCCGCCCACGTCGCCTCAGGCTTTCCCATCAACGCATCGTCGGCGGATGCCACCAGAACGTAGTGCTCCCGGTACAGCTCGACCGACCGGGTGCCCGGCAATGCTTCGTCATCGAGATAGGTCAACCCGGCGTCGATCTCGAAGTCGGCCAAACGCCTGGCGATTTCGCGTGACGACAGCACCTCGATACGCACCGACGCCGCAGGATTGCGGGACAGGAACTCCGTGGTGACGAACGGGCTGGCCGGTACCGCCGTCGGGATCGCGCCCAGCCGGGCGGTGACCGTCAGCCGCCCCTGCATCCGCTCGAGGTCGGCGAGCATCTCATCGCGTTCGGCGGTGATGCGCTGGGCCCATGCCACGACCCGTTGCCCCTCCTCGGTGAAGCCCTCGAAACGACGGCCGCGTTGCACGATGACGATGCCCAGATCGCGCTCCAGCCTGCGGATCGCGACCGACAGCGTCGGCTGGCTGATGTGGCAGCGTGCGGCCGCGCGGCCGAAGTGGCGCTCCGCGGCGAGCGCCAGCAGGTAGTCCAGGTGCTGCATCAAGACGTCGTTCGCCATCGAGCTGACGATAGCCCTGAGCTATCACCGCATGTCAAATACCGATTACGAACCCCTTGTATCTGGTGTGGGTCGCCGATAACGAGGGCTAAATTGGACGCATGGCCAGTGCCAAAGACGTCAATGCGGACTATGACGAACGGGACGTCGAGGTCAGCGATCCCAAACACGAGGCGGCCGGGGTGAAGGCCGTGATGGTCAGCATGCAGCGCGGCCTGGCCGAGATGGGACCGGTCCGCACGCTGGCGACGTTGTCGCGGCTCAATCAGCGCCACGGATTCGACTGCCCGGGCTGCGCGTGGCCCGAGGAGCATGGCGGCCGCAAGCTGGCGGAGTTCTGCGAGAACGGCGCCAAGGCGGTGGCCGAGGAGGCTACCAAGCGGCGGGTCACCCCCGAGTTCTTCGCTCGCCACACGGTGGCCGAGCTGGCCGCCAAGCCCGAGTACTGGTTGTCTCAGCAGGGCCGCCTCACCCACCCGATGATCCTGCGGCCCGGCGAGCAGCACTACCGGCCGATCGACTGGGACGACGCCTACCGGCTGATCGCCGAGCACCTGCGTGACCTCGGCTCGCCGCACGAAGCGGTGTTCTACACCTCGGGACGCACGAGCAACGAGGCGGCGTTCCTCTACCAATTGCTGGTCCGCAGCTTCGGCACCAACAACCTGCCGGACTGTTCCAACATGTGCCACGAGTCGTCGGGAACCGCGCTGATCGATTCCATCGGCATCGGCAAGGGCTCGGTGACCGTCGATGACGTCGAGCACGCCGACGTCATCGTCATCGCCGGACAGAATCCGGGCACCAACCATCCGCGGATGCTGTCGGTGCTGGAGAAGGCGAAAGCCAACGGGGCGAAGATCATCGCCGTCAACCCGCTCCCCGAGGCCGGCCTGATCCGGTTCAAGGATCCGCAGAAGGTGAATGGCGTTGTCGGCCATGGGGTCCCGATCGCCGACGAGTTCGTGCAGATCCGCCTCGGCGGCGATCTGGCGTTGTTCAAAGGGCTGGGCCGGCTGTTGGTGGAGGCCGAGGACCGCGCACCGGGCAGCGTGATCGACCGCGAATTCGTCGACGCGCACTGCCACGGATTCGACGAGTACCTGGCCGATGCCCGCACCGTCGACCTGGACACGGTCACCGAGGCCACCGGCATCGCCCGGCCGCAATTGGAGCGAGTGGCAGGCATGCTGGCCGCCTCGCAGCGCACCATCGTGTGCTGGGCCATGGGTATCACCCAGCACACGCATGCGGTCGCGACGATCGGCGAGATGACCAACCTGTTGTTGTTGCGCGGCATGATCGGCAAGCCCGGTGCCGGAGTGTGCCCGGTGCGGGGGCATTCCAACGTCCAGGGCGACCGCACAATGGGGATCTGGGAGAAGGTCCCCGAGACCTTCCTGACCGCGCTGGACAACCGCTTCGGCATCATCAGCCCCCGCAAGCACGGCTATGACACGGTCAACGCCATCCGCGCGATGCGCGACGGGCGGGCGTCGGTATTCCTGGCCATGGGCGGCAACTTCGCCTCGGCCACCCCCGACACCGCGGTGACGGAAGCGGCGTTGAGCACGTGTGCGCTGACCGTTCAGGTCTCCACCAAACTCAACCGAAGCCACCTGATGCACGGCCGCACCGCGTTGATCCTGCCCACCCTGGGCCGCACCGACCGTGATCTGGTGGACGGCCGCAAACAGGTTGTCTCCGTCGAGGATTCGATGTCGATGGTGCACCTGTCGCGCGGCAGCCTGACCCCGCCGAGCGACGAGGTGCGCAGCGAAGTCGCCATCGTCTGCCAGCTGGCCCGCACGGTACTCGGCCCCGACCACCCGGTGCCCTGGGAGACCTTCGCCGGCGACTACGACACCATCCGCGACGCGATCGCCGCTGTGGTGCCGGGCTGCACCGACTACAACACCCGGGTGCGCCAGCCCGACGGCTTCCAATTACCCCATCCGCCACGGGATTCCCGCGAGTTCCCCACCATCACCGGCAAGGCGAACTTCGTGGTCAACGAGCTGAACTGGGTACCGGTGCCGCCGGGGCGGCTGGTGCTACAGACGTTGCGCAGCCATGACCAGTACAACACCACCATCTACGGTCTCGACGACCGCTATCGCGGGGTCAAGGGCGGCCGTCGCGTCGTATTCGTCAACCCCGCCGACATCGCGTCGCTCGCGCTGGCCGACGGCGACCGGGTCGACCTGATCTCGGAGTTCACCGACAGCACGGGCGCCTTAGAGGAGCGCCGCGCCAAGGACTTCCTGGTGGTGCCGTACTCCACCCCGGTCGGTAATGCGGCCGCCTACTACCCGGAGACCAATCCCCTGGTGCCGCTGGATCACGTTGCCGCCAAGTCGAATACGCCCGTGTCGAAGGCCATCGTGATCCGGCTGGAACACGGCGGGCAGGAAGGCGATGCAGCATGGGGCGGGTGACCTCGCGGCGGCGGGTCAGCCACGTGATCGACGGTGTGGCCACCGACCGTCCGGAGACCCTGGTCGTCGAGGAGCCGCTGGAGATCCGCGTCAACGGGACACCGCTGAGCGTCACGATGCGCACACCGGGCTCTGATGTCGAACTGGCACAGGGCTTTCTGCTGACCGAAGGCGTCATCACCCACCGCGACGACGTGCTCACCGTCCGCTATTGCCGCGGCGCGGACGGGGAAGACGGCACCAACACCTACAACGTCCTCGACGTCACGCTGCGCCTCGGTGTGCCGCTGCCCGAGGTCGACGTTACCCGCAACTTCTACACCACGTCGTCGTGCGGAGTATGCGGCAAGGCCTCCATCGACGCGGTCCGGCTGACCAGCAGGCACTCCCCCGGCGACGACCCGTCGGTCGTCACCTCGGCGGCACTGACCGCGATGCCCGCCCAATTACGCTCGGCACAAAAGGTTTTCGCCAGCACAGGCGGACTGCATGGCGCCGCGTTGTTCGGTGTCGACGGCACGATGCTGGCGGTGCGCGAGGATGTCGGCAGGCACAACGCCGTCGACAAGGTGATCGGTTGGGCGCTGGAAGCCAACCGCGTGCCGCTCAGCGGGACCGTCCTGTTGGTCAGTGGCCGCGCGTCGTTCGAACTGACTCAGAAAGCCGTGATGGCCGGTATCCCCGTGCTGGCCGCCGTGTCCGCGCCGTCGTCACTTGCCGTGGACCTGGCCACCCAGTCGGGTCTCACGCTGGTCGCGTTCCTGCGCGGCGACTCGATGAACGTCTACAGCAGGGCCGACCGCATCACGCGGTGAGCGCCCAGCTGTCAGTGATCGCCCGGTACCGCGGTCGGTGGCGGCGGAGCCTTCACCGTCGGCGAAAAGCTGTTGGGACCACCGCCGTCCGAGCCCTTCTCGGTCGGCGACGGTGGCGGTGCCACACTGCTGGCCGGTGTGGTCGTGGTGGTGGTGGTGGTGGTCGTCGATGTCGTCGGTGCTGGTTTCTCGTCCTTGCTACACGCCGTCATACCGATCATGCCTACGGTCAGAACCAGGGCAGCCACTGCGGACCGCTGGCGAAGTCTCTCCATGGCCCGATGATACGGACCGCGAGCAATGTTGGCGCAGCGCGAGGGATGCCGCCAATCTCCACGCAATCTCCATAAAACCTCCAAGTCCGCCACCTCCCCTGGCAGCGAATATCAATCCCGATCACTCACCGAACGATTGGGAGCACAATGGCGGAAATTCTGATTGCGGGATTGTCTGCGGCCGGGCACATCACCCCGCTGCTCGCGGTTGCGGGTGGTCTGGCCCACCGCGGTGACCGGGTCACCGTGCTGACCTCGCCGCGGCACGCAGCGAAGGTCAGCGCCTGCGGCGCCCGGCTTCACCGCCTGCCGCCCGAGGCTGACCTGGCGGACGGCCAGGTCGATGAGATCCCGGAGCGGGCCGAGCTGAGCGGGCTGCGGAAGCTCAACTTCGACATCACCGAGTTGTTCATCGGGCCGATGCCCCGCCAGGCGGAGATCCTCACTCAGTTGTTCGCCGAGAACCGATTCGACGCGGTGATCGTCGACACCACCTTCTTCGGGATCCTGCCGTTCCTGCTGGGTTCGCGAGCCTCGGTGCCGCCGGTGTTGATGTTCACCCCGATGCCGTTGATGATCGCCAGCCGCGACACCGGTCCCGCCGGTCTGGGCATGCTGCCCTCGACCACGCCCCTGGGGCGGCTGCGCAATCGCGCCCTGACGGCGCTGTCGCACAACGTGCTGCTGGGCCCGTCGCACCGCGCGGCCAATCGCCGCCTGGACGCGATGAACGCACCGCGGCTACCGGTGTTCGTATTGGACGCAGGGCTGCTGGCCGACCGCCTCATCGTGCCCACCGTGCCCGCGTTCGACTATCCGCGCAGCGATCTGCCCGCGAACGTGCGCTATGTCGGCCCGGTGCATCCGGCTCCGGCACGGACGTTCCGGCGGCCGTCGTGGTGGAACGAGCTGGCCGGTGAGCGGCCCGTCGTCCACGTCACCCAGGGCACCGTCGACAACGCCGACCTGGGGCGGCTGCTCGAGCCGACGATCGAAGCGCTCGCCGGTGAGGACGTCATCGTCGTCGCCACCACCGGGGGTCGCGACGTCTCCGACCTCAAGATTCCGGTCCCGCCGAATACCTATGTCGCCGAATTCATTCCGCACGATGTTCTGCTGCCGAAGGTAGACGTCATGGTCAGCAACGGTGGCTACGGTGCCGTTCAGCGGGCGCTGTGCGCCGGTGTGCCCTTGGTGGTGGCCGGCGACACCGAGGACAAGCCGGAAGTGGCCGCGCGGGTGGGGTGGTCGGGTGCGGGGATCAATCTGCGGACCGGCTCGCCGACGCGGCGAGCGCTGCGCAATGCGATCGGTGCGGTGCTGCACAACCCGCACTACCGCAACTGCGCGCGCAACCTACAGACAGCATTCGCCCGGCGGGACGGGGTCGCGGAGATAGCCCTGGTGCTCGACGAGGTGATCGCCGAGCGCGCGATGAGGGTCTAGGCCCAGGCGGCCGCGCGCCCTTCGAGCTGACTGAGAAGGCGGAGATGGCCAGCATCCCAGTGCGGGCCGCCGTGCGGAACGCTTCCTGGGTTGAGAGAATCTGACTCATCACGTCACACACGCCGAGAGGACGCGGTGAGAGAACTCGAAGCTCCGGGGTCGGTCGATTACGAGACGACGCGATGGCTGTTACGACCAGACAGCATTGCCATCACACGCGCCGATCTCAGGGGCGCAAGAGGAGAGGCCGTCAGCGACGACCTCTCCACGCCGTCCACCTTCGTCCTGCTTTACCGCGAATACCTCCGATACCGTTGGGACGTCTTCGAACTCGCCTTCAGCCAGGATCACGAGGACTGGACCACCGCGATGACTGCTGACGAGCGCGAGTCGTTCCTGGGCATCGCCGTGAGTTTCCACCACGGTAGCCGGCAACTTGAGATTGACCTGCCGGTCTTCATGATCGGTGCAGCCGAGGAGCATCGGCTTCATCTCGCCGCCCAGATCGAGACCCAGGCCCGTCACACCACATTCTTCGGCAGATTCTTGTGCGAAGCGGTCGGCGTGCAGTGCACCAATGCCATGGAGTTGTTGGACCAGACGTTCCCGTGGGTGCAAGAAACATTCATCGGTCCGTTCGGGCTGCTGGCCCACCAGGCCGAGGAACTGGGGCGCAAACCGGATGACCAGCTGGCCCAAGTGCGTTACGGCACAACGTGTTTCCTCTGGATCGAAGGCGTGCTGGCAAAATCATTCTTAAGCGTGCTGATGGGCTTCGCAGCTGGGCGCGGCCTGCTGCCCACCTTCCTGGTCGGGGCTCGGGCCACCTATCTTGACCACTCACGACAGGTCCGGGGTGGGCTGCTCTTCCTGCAGGACGCGCTGCGTCGAGATCCGGCTGTCGTGAGCGAGATCCACGACACCCTGCACACGATCCTGACGGTCAGCGGGGTCTCGAGCCGCAGGTCCTTCCATGAGCCGCTGGGCTGGAGCGAGGACGAAATGCGACTACTGGTGTGCAGCCATCTGCGGCGCAGATGCGACGTGCTCGGAATCGCCTTGCCCGCAGACCTCGAGAATCTGCTCGTTCCGATACAGCAGAAAGACGTAGGTGGCTGATCGTGGCTTCAGTGTTCTTCAGCGATTCGTGGGCTCAGGAAGTGCGCGCGGCGCTCGACACGGGGCCCGACGATGCAGCGCTTGCCGCTAAACTCCCGCAATACTGGGATTCCTACGATGTGGTTCGTGCCCAGTACACGTCGTCGTGGGCTCTCGGTGTACGCAATCTGCCCGGCGGAGACCGCTACCTGTACATCGCGTGGTCGGGATATTTCGTCCGCGAGTGCCGCGTCCTGGCCTCGGCCGAACCAGTCGAAGCCAGCTACGTGATTACCGGTGATTACGCAGCCTGGAAGGCCTTGTGCGAGGGATACGACGCGTTGCGGACGATCTTGTACCGGCGGCTGACAGTCGAGCATGGTGAGCTGCTTGAGTTCTTCAAGACCATCTACTTCTTCGCCGAGTCGCTGGTCTTGGTGGCCGCGGTGCCGACGGAGTTCAAGCGGAGTTGATTGCCTGACTCCTCAATGCGGCTCGTACCTCGACGAGATGATCGAGGAGCGCTCGAGCGGACGCAAAAGCCCCCGACACGCCGTGTCATAGGAGGCTTTTGCGTCTGCTCGCGCAGCGAAACTAGGCGGACTTGTCGCGACGCTCGGGGCGCGCGGGCTTGCGCGGGACGATCGTCGGCAGGACGTTGTCCTGGACGGTCTCCTTGGTCACCACGACCTTGGCGACGTCGTCGCGGCTGGGGATGTCATACATCACCGGCAGCAGGACTTCTTCCATGATCGCGCGCAGGCCGCGGGCACCGGTGCCGCGGTGGATGGCCTGATCGGCGATGGCGTCCAGTGCGTCGTCGTCGAACTCCAGCTCGACGCCGTCCATCTCGAACAGCCGGGTGTACTGCTTCACCAGAGCGTTCTTCGGCTTGGACAGGATCTGCACCAGCGATTCCTTGTCCAGGTTGGTCACCGAAGCTACCACCGGCAGACGGCCGATGAACTCCGGGATCAGACCGAACTTGATCAGATCCTCGGGCATCACTTCGGCGAAGTGATCCTGGGTGTCGATCTCGGCCTTCGACTTCACCTCGGCACCGAAGCCCAGGCCGCGCTTGCCGACACGGTCGGAGACGATCTTCTCCAGCCCGGCGAACGCACCCGCAACGATGAACAGCACGTTGGTGGTATCGATCTGGATGAATTCCTGGTGCGGATGCTTGCGGCCGCCCTGCGGCGGGACCGAGGCCTGAGTGCCTTCGAGGATCTTCAGCAGGGCCTGCTGCACACCCTCACCGGAGACGTCGCGCGTGATCGACGGGTTCTCGCTCTTGCGGGCGATCTTGTCGACCTCGTCGATGTAGATGATGCCGGTCTCGGCACGCTTCACGTCGTAGTCGGCGGCCTGGATCAGCTTGAGCAGAATGTTCTCGACATCCTCGCCGACATACCCGGCTTCGGTCAGCGCCGTGGCGTCGGCGATGGCGAACGGCACGTTGAGCATCTTGGCCAGCGTCTGCGCCAGGTAGGTCTTGCCGCAGCCGGTCGGGCCGAGCATCAGGATGTTGGATTTGGCGAGCTCCACCGGCTCCGAGCGGGAGTCGCGGTGCTTCTCCTGCGCCTGGATGCGCTTGTAGTGGTTGTAGACGGCCACGGCGAGCGTGCGCTTGGCGGTGTCCTGCCCGATGACGTAGGCCTCCAGGAACTCCCGGATCTCGGCCGGCTTGGGCAGCTCATCGAGTTTGACGTCGTCGGCGTCGGCCAACTCCTCTTCGATGATCTCGTTGCACAGATCGATGCACTCGTCGCAGATGTAGACGCCCGGACCCGCTATGAGCTTCTTGACCTGCTTCTGACTCTTACCGCAGAACGAGCACTTGAGCAGGTCACCGCCGTCTCCGATACGCGCCATGGTGGTGGGGTCCTACTTTCCTTCGCCGGGTCTTCGATCGTTGCCAGTCAGTCAGTGCCGGTGTCTGTCCCGACGCTACCCGCTTGCTCTGCCACGGTGCGACAGATAAAGCCGAATCGCGTCAGTGGTATTCGTGCGTGATGGTGAACATATCGCCTGACGCGGCTTCCGTCGCCCCGGAACGCTTAGCTGTGTTTTTGGCGTGTCGCCGCCGTAACCTAACCGAGGCGTTGAGCTGCACCGAAAGTGAGGTTGCGTCGTGGCGTTCGCCGTTCCCCACACTACCGTCCTTATTCTCGACGGCGGTTTGGCCACTGAGCTGGAAGCCCGTGGCCACGACCTGTCTGACGACCTGTGGTCGGCCCGATTGCTGGTGGACTCCCCGCAGGAGATCGTCGCCGTTCACGAGGCGTTTTACCGGGCCGGCGCCGACATTGCCACGACTGCTAGCTACCAGGCGTCCTTCGACGGTTTCGCGGAGCGCGGATTCGCCAGGGGCGAAGCCGCCCGGCTGCTGGTTCGCAGCGTCGAATTGGCCAAGGCGGCCCGCGATAACGTCGGCGGCGGCGGCTGGGTGGCCGCCTCGGTTGGGCCCTATGGTGCGGCCCTGGCGAACGGCGAGGAATACGTGGGTCGCTACGGCCTGAGCGTCGCCCAGCTGGCCGATTGGCATCGCCCGCGGCTGGAAGTGCTGATATCCGCGCAGCCCGACGTGCTGGCCCTGGAGACGGTGCCCGATATCGACGAGGCCGAGGCCCTGGCCGGCCTGGTGCGCGAGTTCGGCGTCCCGGCGTGGCTCAGTTACACCATCGCCGACGGGCACACCCGGGCCGGCCAACCCCTTGAGCAGGCGTTCGCGGTGGCCGCCGATGTCCCTGAGATCGTCGCCGTCGGGGTCAACTGCAGCGCACCCGCCGACGTGCTGGGTGCTGTCGAGGTGGCGCGTGAGGTCACCGGAAAGCCGGTGATCGTCTACCCGAACAGCGGCGAAGAGTGGGAACCCTCACGCCGAACCTGGGCCGGAACTAGCCGCTTCAACGCGAACGCCGCGACCCAGTGGGCCGCGGCGGGCGCGAACATCATTGGCGGATGCTGCCGGGTCAGCCCGGCAGACATCGCCGAGATCAAGCGTTCTGGGCCGAGAGCTTCCGGTACTCCAGAACGGTATCGATGATCCCGTACTCCTTGGCCGCCGCGGCGGTCAGGATCTTGTCCCGGTCGGTGTCCTTGCGGATGACGGCCGCATCCTTGCCCGTGTGACGGGCCAGCGTCTCCTCCATGAGGGTCCGCATCCGCTCGATCTCCGCGGCCTGGATCTCCAGATCGGAGAATTGACCCTGGATGACGCCACCCAACGACGGCTGATGGATGAGGATGCGCGCGTTCGGCAGGGCCAGGCGCTTGCCCGGCGTGCCGGCGGCGAGCAGCACCGCGGCCGCTGAGGCGGCCTGACCGAGGCACACCGTCTGGATGTCGGCACGCACGTACTGCATGGTGTCGTAGATCGCCATCAGCGAGGTGAATGAGCCACCCGGTGAGTTGATGTACATCGTGATGTCGCGGTCAGGATCCAGCGACTCCAGCACCAGCAGCTGGGCCATGATGTCGTTGGCCGAGGCGTCGTCCACCTGCACGCCGAGGAAGATGATGCGTTCCTCGAACAGCTTGTTGTAGGGGTTGGATTCCTTCACGCCCCAGCTGGAGTGCTCGACGAACGACGGCAGGATGTAGCGCGCCTGAGGTGCGAGCCGCGGATCTGTGTGGTCAGGCATTGGACACTCCGTTGAAGTGGGCGCGGGTGATGATGTGATCGACGAAGCCGTACTCCAGCGCTTCCTGCGCCGTGAACCAACGGTCGCGGTCGGAGTCGGCTTCGATGCGCTCGAGCGGCTGGCCGGTGAATTCGGCGTTGAGCCGGAACATTTCCTTCTTGATGAGCGCGAACTGCTCGGCCTGGATGGCGATGTCGGCCGCGCCACCGGTGATGCCGCCCAACGGCTGGTGCATCAGGATGCGGGCGTGCGGTAGCGCGTAGCGCTTGCCCTTCGCGCCGGCGGCGAGCAGGAACTCGCCCATCGAAGCGGCCATGCCCATGGCGTAGGTGGCGACATCGCACGGCACGAGCACCATGGTGTCGAAGATCGCCATACCGGCGCTGATCGAGCCGCCGGGCGAGTTGATGTACAGCGAGATGTCTTTGGTCGGGTCCTCGGCCGCGAGCAGCAGAATCTGCGCGCACAGCCGGTTGGCGATGTCGTCATCGACCTGGGAGCCCAGGAAGATGATGCGCTCGGCGAGCAACCGCTCATACACCGAGTCGGAAAGGTTCAGCCCTGGCATGCTCGAACGCATTTCAGTCACGACTTGATACCTGCTTTCTACGGACTTCGTTCTACCCGACCCTAACCAACGCAGCGTGCAGCGCACTCCCTGGAGAGTGCGCTTTCGCTGTCGGCTTTACTCGGCCTTGTCGGCCTGCTGCTCAGAGGCCTCATCGGCCTCATCACCCGTGTCGTCCGTGTCGGCTTCCACGTCTTCGGCGGCTTCGGCGGCTGCAGCGTCTTCGATGATGTCGCCGATGAGTTCTTCGGCCTCGGCGTCGGCCGGCGGGCCGAAGAACTCGGCGGTGTCGACGACGTTGCCGTCGGTGTCGGTGACGGTGGCTGCCTCGACGACCGCGGCCACGGTCAGCCCGCGGCGCACGTCGGCGAACATCGCAGGCAGCTGGTTGTTCTGCTGCAGGATCTGGAGCAGCTGCTGCGGCTCGATGCCGTACTGGCGCGACATCAGGACCAGGCGCTCGGTCAGGTCGTTCTGGCCGACCTGGATGTCGAGATCATCGGCGATGGCGTCCATCAGGAGCTGCGTCTTGACGGCCTTCTCGGCGGCTTCGCGGGTCTCGGTGTCGAACTTCTCCCGTGAGCTGCCCTCGGCCTCGAGGGCCTCGGCGAACTTGTCCTCGTCGTGGTCGAGGCCGTGGATCGCGTTGTGCACGGTCTGGTCGACCTGGGCCTGCACGATCGCCTCGGGCAGCGGCACCTCGGTGGTCTCCAGCAGGAGCTCGAGTGCGTTGTCGCGGATCTTCTCGGCCTGGTGGATGCGCTTGACCCGCTTCACCTGGTCGACGAGGTTCTCGCGGAGTTCCTCGATGGTGTCGAATTCGCTTGCCAATTGCGCGAATTCGTCATCGGCGTCGGGAAGCTCGCGCTCCTTGATCGACTTGACTGTGACGGTCACCTCAGCGTCCTGGCCGGCGTGCTCGCCCGCGGCCAGCTTGGTGGTGAACACCTTCGACTCACCCTCGCCGAGTCCGACGATGGCGTCATCGAGGCCGTCGATGAGCTGACCGGAGCCGACCTCGTGTGAGAGGCCTTCGGTGGCGGCGTCGGGAAGATCTTCGCCGTCGACGGTGGCGGACAGATCGATGGAGACGAAGTCACCGGTCTGGGCGGGACGCTCGACGCCCTTGAGGGTGCCGAAGCGGGCGCGCAGTGACTCCAGCTCGGCCTCGACCTCGTCGTCGTTGATCTCGATGGGATCGACCGAGATCTTCAGCGCGCTCAGGTCGGGCAGCTCGATCTCGGGCCGCACGTCGACCTCGGCGGTGAAGACCAGTTCCTCGCCGTCCTCGATCTTGGTGACCTCGATCTCGGGCTGGCCCAGCGGGGTCACCGCGGTGGCGGTGACGGCCTCGCTGTAGCGGCTGGGCAGCGCGTCGTTGACGACCTGCTCCAGGACGGCGCCGCGGCCGATGCGGGCCTCGAGCAGCTTGGCCGGGGCTTTGCCGGGGCGGAACCCGGGGAGCCGGACCTGCTTGGCCAGCTCCTTGTAGGCGCGATCGAAGTCAGGCTTCAATTCCGTGAAGGGCACCTCCACGTTGATGCGAACCCGGGTCGGGCTCAACTTCTCGACGGTGCTCTTCACTGCTGTACTCCTCGGGTCGAAATCTTCGGTCGTATGGGACGTTCGTTGGGCGTGTCGGGGTGACAGGATTTGAACCTGCGGCCTTCCGCTCCCAAAGCGGATGCGCTACCAAGCTGCGCTACACCCCGGTGCTGTATTTCTCGCGCCCGAATCCTACGGGCAGGAGCCTGCTCAGCGGCAATCGACCTCGACGATGCGCTTTCAGGTGGGTCGATTGGATTTGATCAGGTCGGCGCCGGTACATTTGGGTCCGCGTAAGCACGCGGGCGTAGCTCAATGGTAGAGCCCTAGTCTTCCAAACTAGCTACGCGGGTTCGATTCCCGTCGCCCGCTCCGACCAGGACAAGCGCAGAGCCCGCCGAACAGCCGTTCGGCGGGCTCTTTCACGGTTCCGGACTAGTGCGCGATGGGCTCGGTTACGGCGTCGAGTTCGGCTGCCAATCCTGAAATCGGCGTGTCGAAAGAGACGTCTTCGATCTGGTAGGTGGTGTTCCCCGCACGGATGGTGAAGTTCCCCCACACGCGGTAGTAGGGGTCTGACACGTACACCTTGAGTCGGGTATACGGCTGGACCGCGTATGACCATTTGGTGGTGATCGCGATGGTGCTCGTCCAGTCGTGCCGGTAGCTGCCGCTGATCTTGAGGTTGATGAGCTTGGCAAGGACGCCCGACAACTCGAAGCCCGCCGTCACGCTCGTCGTCTCCGACAGCGTCTCGGTCTTGCTGCTCTCCCACGACAGAGTGCCGCTGCCGGCGTTGTTCATCACGCCGATCAGATGCCGATTGAGAAAGACAGTCTCCTCATCCTTGAGACCGGTGACGAAGTTGCAGCTGAACCGGCCGCCGTCGGGGCAGAGCCTGTACAACAACTCCGCCTGCCGGATCGGATCGTCGGAGCCGACGGTGATCACGGTGCCGGCGCTGTCCAACAAGTCGATCCATTGGTTCTTCGCCGGCGCACTGCAGGAGCCGCCGGAGCTGGCGCACCAGGTCGAGGCCTTGTCGTCGAGGATGGCGGCTGGCGGCGTCCGCAGATACACCGTCCAGAGCTCGCCTTGGTCTCCCTTGAAACCAACGCCCACCACCACGGATTTGAACATGTACTGGGCCACCGAAAGGTGAACCGAGTCGATCGAGCCGTACGTGGTCGGTGTGGCCGGCGGCTCGAACATGTCGTCGGTGGCGCCGTCGGTATAGCCGGTCAACTGCACATGCCCTGATGTGACGTTGTTGATATCGAAGCCCTTGTACAACGTGATGGTCCTGGGCGACACCTTGACCGGCACGTCGACGGTGGTGCTCGTGGTGCCGTCGCTGATGGCGACCCTGACCACGTCGACCCCACCTGTCTGGGCCAACGTGGCGTTCGGCGTGTAGTAGTAGGTGCCGTTCTTGTTGACGACGAACGTGCCTTCCGTCGGCGCGGAGACCACCGTGTACGTCAGTTTGTCGCCGTTGGCATCCGAGGGCAGCAGATCGCCGATGATCTCGCTGGTACCGAATTCGCGGAGCTGAACCGGACGTGCCGTCGGCGCCTGGTTGGGCGCTGCCCCGTTCATCTGGTGGCGCGCGCCAGCTAAGGCTTGCTCTACCAACGTCCGCAGGGGTGTCACCCCGTCGGAGCCGTAGAGATCATCGGGTGCATAGCCAAGCGCGACGGCGACGCCGGCCAGAATCGTGTCGGCCGGGTACTTGAACAACATCGCCAATTGCTGCGAAGCCAGCGACGGGTTGCGCTGCTTTTGCGCAGCGAACCCAGTGTCCTGGCGGGCCGACACCGCCGACTTCGGCACCGACGCGGCCGCGGCGGCACTGACCGGGCTCGAGTTCGGCTTGTCGCGCGACGATCCTTGTCCGGCACTGGTTTTCGTGCCTGCCGCTTTCCCCGGGCGTTTAGCGGGGGAAGCGTGTGCGGTCGACGAAGTGGCCGAATTTCCGCCCGAATCCGGCGCGGCAGCGGCCTCGCTGGCACCGCTCAGTACCGCGGCGCCGACGCCCAGTGTGAACGCGGCGGCCGCGAGTCTAGGGACCCAAATTGTGTACATACATCCTCCTTGGAAGGACATGCGTCATCCCGACTCACACATGTCGATTTCGAGAAGAGAGCGGAATCGCTCGGGTAGAAATCATCGGCGAGCAAATTTATAGCGCACCGCACAAAACTTTGCTAGCAAATCGTCGAGATGTCATCCAACGTTCGTTTTGCCACCGTAGGAGGGCCGTCTAGAGCGCTCCACCCAGCTGTGCGATCCAGCGCCGTCCGGCTTTGGCCGCACGGGATAATGCACCGCATTCACCGAGGTACGAGGCCACCGCCCCGACCGCGGGCAGCATCGCGATGTACCGGAACGGGGCCCGCGGGTGCGGCCGCTTCGCGAGTTCGTCGCCGACGGCGTCGAGGACACCGATCAGTTGCCACAGCGCCTTGGCGATGCCCGCCGGGGTAAACGCGACGCTCACCGGCTGGTGCCCCTCGTGGACCACGACCGACAGATCCCGCCCGCACAGCACCGAGGCGAGCATCCGGACCTGGTGCCGTTGGTCGGTGACGCCCAGCTCGCGCGCGACCGCGCACAGCACGATCGCCTGGCTGGCGAATCCGAGGAGATCCTGGATCGGCAGGCGTCGGCCGACGACGCCCAGCACGCCGGGGAACGCCACCGCGACGGTGTTGAGCGCGCCGACCCGCCACACCCACCAGTTGATCCTGTCGTCGGTGCTCAGGTCGTCCCACGCGAACGTGCCCGGGACGTCGGCGGCGTTGAGCACCCAGGAGGCGGCATTCGGTGGGGTTCGGCGCTTGAGTCCGAACGGGTCTGTCCCCCACAGCACGTCGAGCATTGGGTTGATGACCGCGACAGCCCGCCCGAGTGCGTCTTCGACGTCGGAGTCGGCCAGGTGTACCTCGGGCGTGGGTAACAGTTTCACCGTTCCATGATGTCCGATTCCGGCTGCACTCAAACAGCGCAAATAATCAGTCGCTCAACGGGAGACGCTGCCGTAAAGTTCGTCCGGCCCGGTGATGTGAGCCGGACGTTGATCGGTTACCACTTTGAATGGAGAGGTCGCGGGTTCGAGCCCCGTCCGTCACGCTTCGGCGTGACGGTAGCTCAGTCGGGTAGAGCAACACTTCGGTCGACACCAATCACGCTCACATCGCCTGGCCCACAAGTTGATTGCTGCGCGCCGGACGCCGGTCGGTTACCCGGCTCCCGTGGTTCGAATCCACACTCCGGTCGGTTCACACACACGCTCGCAGCTTTCAACGGACCCGCATTGACAACGAAAGGAGTAGCCCCATGGACATTTTGAAGACGATCGGCCTGCGACGGACGCCGCAATGGTATGCCGCAAAGCCTGAACAGATCCCCAATGCCGCTGGCGGCTACACCTTTTCGCTCGACGACTGGGGTCGGGTCCAGCGCTTCCTGACGCTGGGTACCGACGGCGGTACCTTCTACGCGACGGACCGCGCGCTGACCCGCGACAACGCCGACGTAGTGCTGCGCGCCGCCGCCAATGATCCTGTGCGACTGGTGAACCTGATCGTCCAGGTCTCCGAGGCGGGCCGGGCCCCGAAGCAGAACCCGGCCCTGTTCGCCCTGGCGATCGCGGCATCGGTCGACAGCGTCGACGGTCGTCGCGCCGCGTTGGCAGCCCTGCCGCGCGTCGCACGCACCGCTACCCACCTGTTCCTGTTCGCCGGCTACGTCGAGCAGTTCCGTGGGTGGGGTCCGACGCTGCGCCGGGCCGTTGGCCGGTGGTACACCGAGCAGCCCGCGGATCGGCTGGCCCGTCAGCTGGTCAAGTACCGGCAGCGTGAGGGCTGGACTCACCGCGATCTGCTGCGCCTGTCCAGCCCGGCCGGTGTCGTCGACCCGGCCCGCCGTATCGCCTTCAACTGGGCGGTGGGCAAGGGCCTGGGCGACACGGTTGTGCACGGCACGGCCGCTCAGCCGGTGATCGCGTGCCCGGTCGTACCCGACGAGCTGGCGATCATCGCCGACTTCGAGGACGCCCAGGCGGCTTCGACGGCGGCACGGTGGGTCGAGATCATCGACCGCGGCAATGGCTTGTCCTGGGAGATGCTGCCCGACGCAGCGCTGGCTGAGCCGGCGGTGTGGGAGGCGCTGATCGCCCGCGGCATGCCGCAGACGGCGCTGATGCGTCAGCTTCCGCGGCTGACCCGACTCGGACTGCTGACCGGTTCGGTCGGTGAGACGGTGGCCGCCCAGCTGGCCGACGCCTACCGGCTGGCACGCGCCCGCGTGCACCCGGTGAATGTGCTTGTGGCACAGCGTACCTACGCCTCCGGCAAGGGTGTGCGCGGCACCGGCACGTGGGTGCCGGTCGCGCGGATCTCCGATGCGCTGGATGCGGCGTTCTACGCGGCATACGGTGCGGTGAGTCCGGCGAACAAGCGCACGCTGCTGGCACTGGACATCTCGGGTTCGATGGGGTGTCGGGTGTCGGGTCTGCCGGTCACGTGCCGGGAAGCCGCGGCGGCCCTTGCGCTGGTGACGGCGGCCACCGAGCCGTGGCACCGGATCGTCGGGTTCACCGCGGGTGTCGGCGGTTACCCCAACGCGGCGATCCGGGACCTGGACATCGGCCCGCGCCGTCGTCTCGACGACGTGTGCCGGTACACCGCGGAGCTGCCGATGGGTGGCACGGATTGCGCGCTGCCGATGGTCTGGGCGCGCAAGAACCGGGTCAAGGTCGACACGTTTCACATCTACACCGATAGCGAGACGTGGTTCGGCAACATCCATCCGCACCAGGCGCTGGCGGAGTACCGCCAGCGGATGGGGATCGACGCGCGGCTGGTGGTCGTCGCGATGACCGCCAGCGGCACCTCGATCGCCGATCCGGCCGACCCGAAGCAGCTCGACATCTCCGGGTTCGACTCGGCGGTGCCGACGCTGCTGGCCGATTTCTCCCGCGGCGACATCTAGTGGGTCGGTGGTGACGGTTCCGAGAGGACGTCACCCCCGATTCCGCTGGCTTCCCATCAGCGGGTGATGTTTGAAAATCAACTCCGCTGGCATGGCTGGATGTCATGATCGATGCGCCATGACGCGATTCCAGAACACAGTCGTTCGTCCGTTTACCGCCCTCGCCGGCGCCGGCATCCTCACCCTCGGATCGGTGACGGCACCGCCGGTGACCAGTGCCGCCCTCCCCCAGACGGAAGTTCACGCGGTACAGCTCGCGGCCGTCACCGCACCGGCGGCGCCCGCATCGGCGATCCGGCCGGCAGCGGCAAGCCAGACCGCCGACGACACCACGTCGACGACACCGCCCGACTTCCTCGCGTTCGCGGCCGAAATCCTGGCGTACCTGGACAGTCTTGGTCTCGGGGCCGGCCCCGGTCTTGCGGCCATCGGTCTCAGCGGCTTTGTCGTGGCGTTCGCCGCCACCGCATACGTCTGGAATACGTTCGCCGACACCGTCAATCCGGGTCTGAGGTTCCTGCGCGTCCCGCGGGTGCCGAAGTTCCCCGTCTGTTTCGCCGGGCAGAGCTGCAGCAGCTCCGCCGCGGCGCAGGCACGCGTGGCCGCGCCCGCCAGCAGTCCCGTCAAGCCCGCCGGCCGTGGGGTGGCGACATCACAGCGCGTCGCCGCCACCAACGACGGCAACAAATCCACACCGGCGAAGGTCCGGGGCGCCAAGAAGTCGACCTCTTCGGCCACGCCTGAAACCGGTATGGGCAACAGCAAGCGCGCCAGGAATACTGCCGCCCACTAAGTCTCGACAATCGCAATCCGGCCTGGGCGCTATGCGAGACTGTTTCCATGACAAGCCGTTCCATCGCACTGAAGACAGCCGGAGTGGCGTCGATATTGAGCCTCGTGTTGAGTGCCGCCCCCGCGCAGGCGGATCCGGATCCGGGTCCTGGCGATCCAGGTGTTGTCGCGGGGCAGGACCCGGCACCGTTCACCGGCGCGGTGCCATTCGGACCGCCGCGGTTGGCTCCCGCCAACGGGTCGACGGTCGGCGTGGCCCAGCCGATCATCATCGACTTCCCTGCGCGGGTCGACGACGCCGGCGCAACCGAAAACGCCATCCACGTCACGTCAGTCCCGCCGGTTCCCGGCAAGTTCTACTGGATGACGCCCACGCAGCTGCGTTGGCGTCCCCTGAGCTTCTGGCCCGCCCACACCACGGTGACCGTCGATGCGGGCGGCACGGTCTCCAATTTCCGCACGGGCGACACGCTGGTCGCCACGGCCGACGACGCGACGCACCAACTGACCGTCACCCGTAACGGGACTGTGGAGAAGACCATCCCGATGTCGATGGGCATGGCAGCTGGGGGCCACCAAACCGCAAACGGCACCTACTACGTTCAAGAAAAGATGCCCTCGGTGGTGATGGACTCCTCGACCTACGGGGTCCCGGTCAACTCGACTTACGGGTACAAGACAACCGTCGAGCTCGCCGTCCGGTTCGACGACAGCGGCAACTTCGTCCACAGCGCTCCCTGGTCAGTGGGTGACCAGGGCAAACGCGACGTCAGCCACGGCTGTATCAACATCAGCCCCACCAACGCAAAGTGGTTCTACGACAACTTCGGCGCTGGTGATCCCATCATCGTGATCAACTCCACCGGCACCTACACCAGGCGCGACGGCTCCAGCGACTGGCAGAGCTAACTCCCGGCCGGCGGCGGATCGATCGGGGTCAGCGAGATCGGTAGCCAGTGGGTGCCCGGGCCCTCACCCGGGCAGCCGGCTCCGCCCACGACGAGGGTCCGCTCTCCGATGAAGCTGCCGTCGGGGTTCGGGATCCAGTAGTCCGACCGGGTGGCGGGCACGGCGCTCTTGGGGTCATTGCGATCGCAGAAGTAGGGGTATTGACCGCTGGTTTCCCAACGGTCGCCAGTCCACCGGTAGTCATAGGACATCGGCGCGGCCGGGTTGCGGGCATGATCGTCGGAGTTGTCCATCGTGGCGACGCACCCGTTCGCGTCACAGTGCGTGGTGAAGGGAACAGGGAAGGCTTTCGAATCCATCGGGGTCGGCACGCCGTTGAACGTCTGCTTCGCGAAGTCGATGAACAGGGTGTAGGACCCGTACAGCGGCGGTGGTTCAGGCCGATCCGCGTTCGCGACTGGCGACACCATCGCCAGCGCGCTTAGGGCGGCCGCGCCGACAAGGCTGATTCGCATCATCGTGTCTGGTTAACACATCGCCTCGTCCGGCGGGGGTGAATAACGGCTAGACGGCGCCGCTGCCGGCTTTGCCGTTGTGACTGCCCGGCGTGCTGCCGGTTCCGATGCCACCGAGGCCGGCCATGCCCTGGCTGCCGCCGGGTCCACCCCGGCCGGCATTGCCGCCATCTCCGCCGATACCAGTGCCCGGAATGGATTGGGCGCCACCACCATTGCCGCCCGCCCCGCCCGGCCGGAAAAGGCCGTGGCTGTTGCCACCGTTTCCACCCTTACCGCCGGTCGCGGTGCTCGTGACGACGTTGCTCCCAGCGGCACCACCGGTTCCGCCCTTGCCGCCCTGCCCGGCGATCAGCCCGCCGTTCGCACCGGCGCCGCCGTCACCGCCGAAGGCGTTGCCCTTGCTGGAGCCACTGCCCCCGGTGCCACCGGCCCCGCCGTTGCCCACAATTCCGGCCTTGCCACCGTTGCCGCCAGTACCCGCCCGCGCGGTGCCCGTACCAGCGTTGGCGCTCCCGCCTTGGCCACCGTCGCCGCCGCTGCCGAGCATTCCGGCGTTGCCGCCCTGTCCGCCGAGGCCGCCGACGGTGCCGCCGGTATCGAGGTTCTGACCGGTGCCGCCGTTGCCGCCCTTGCCGCCATTACCGATGATCAGGCCGCCGTTGCCACCTCGCCCACCCTCGCGGCCAAAGGCAGCCACGTTCGTTGTCTGAGTTTGGTCGCCACCGCGGCCACCGTCGCCGCCATTGCCGAACAATCCGGCACTACCGCCGTCGCCGGCCGCTCCATTGTTGATGTTCGCGACCCCGTCGCCCCCGCGGCCGCCGTTGCCGAACAACATCCCGCCCCGGCCACCGTCCTGGCCTGGGCCGCCGTCGAAGCCGTTGCCGATCAACAGCCCGGCGTCCGGATGTGCCGCAGTCCCGTTGCTGATGTAGACGGCGACCGCCGCTCGGATCTGGTCGGCGACCGCCTCGGGGTTGGGAGAGCCGGCACGGCCGCAGCTTGCCGATGCCTGGTGGTGACGACCGCGTTCAGGTGGTGCACGGTGGCCGAAAACGCCGGAACGGCGTCAATGACGTGGGGTGTGCGCACACCCCTGAATACCGTCACCTCGGTGGGCGGCGCGAGCACATCCGGAACCAATAAGGAACCACCACTTGGCAATTCGGACCTGGCGGCGATCAGACCGTTCGGCGTTGGCGGCGCGCCTTGGTGGCCGGGTGACGCCGCCAGGACGACCGGTCGGGACTGCGGCAGCGGAGCCGAAGACGGCGGATCACTGGGGAAATGCATTGCTGCCGTGGCGAGTACGTTCATCGCCGTAACAGTGATCACTCTCGCCGTGGCAAGCGTCATTGCCCCGTCCCTTCGTGGCGGTCGTCTACGTTGACGGACTCACCTCGGTTCACGACGAGGACACCCCAAACGGTTCACAGCATAGAAGTGATCTACGTCACACTTCGGTCAGTCACCGATTCCGTTGTCCAGACCGAGGTGGTTGATGAAATACCAAGGGATTCCGACCCATTGGGCCAGCACGACGAGTACCAATGCGACCATGCCGGCGAAGAGCCCGAAAGTGCGCACCCGAGCACTCATCGGCGCGACGGCGAGAAACAGGAAGAGAAGCGCGAATCCGATTTCGAGCCACGTCAGGACCCGTTTGGGGGTCGCGGCCGCCATGTCGTAGTCGGTGAAGTGGGAGTCCGGGAAGCCGGTGAGGTAAAGATCTGATCCTGCGATGACAGCCAGCAGTAGCGCCGCGACTGCACACAGCGCACACGCCGCTCGCGTCACGGCGGGCGATAGCCCTCCAGAGGTTCGCGACTCACGGCGGCCCATCACATACTCCGTTGCCACGAGCGATACACCACGCGGCCGACGGTCGCGGGATCGGGCTCGGGTGCGCTCATCGAGGAATCGAGTCCCGAATGATCCTCCAGGGCAAGAATTTCGCGAAGGAGGAATGCCACATCACCCTCGGCGTCGCGCTCCGGTTCCCGGAAGTACGAGGTCTGCGCCGCCCCTGGCCGCAGGCGCTGCGGCAGGTTGCCGCTGACCGCGATCTCGCGAATGCCCGGCCCGAACAGCGAGCGAAGCACCCCGCCGAACCAGTCACCGCGAATGCTGCCGCGCCGCACCGGAAACCAGATGTTGCTCCATCGGGTCACCGCGAACGGCGACTGCGCGCCCAGAACGCCGGAAGCCCCAGAGCCGTAGCTCGCCGGCTCCGGCTCAATCGCGTCAACCGGCGCGGCCTCCGACCGAGGTGGGCACCGGACCACCACGCCCCTGCGGACCAGCCGGTCGAACAGCTCGTGCCGCCGGTTGTCCGTGCGGGTGAGGCCGCCGAAGATCGGCGGGCGGCCGATGAACAGGTCAGCCAACGCCATCGGCGTCCCTATTGTCACGAAATCTGTTATCCGCCACGGGTTTCCCTGAGCCCGATAATCCTGCCACAGCTCGAACTGCGCAGCCTGGAACTCGTCGAGCGCACCTGTTGAGTCGGGCTCGGCCACCAGCCTGTCGGCGGCCGCCTCGAGGCCACCCAGCGACCGAAGGCCATCGGGGCTCTCGGCCGGTGCCGCACGCAGTTCGTGCATCTCCTCCCACAACGTCGTCAGCGCGTCGTAGGCGATGTAGCCGCCGATGCCATGGCCCACCACGACAATCCGTGCGTAGCGGCCCTGATGCAGGGTGTACAGCAGGTCGACCAGCCCGCCGCGGATCGCGCGCCGGGCCGCATGAGACTCCGGCGCCATCGGGTCCAAATAACGGGCCACGTTGACGAATCCGGTCGTCAGAAAGCTGCGGGTCAATGCCCGTGGCGCCATTCGGAACACCGCGAGCCCCACACTCAGAACCACCACACTGGTGACCAGACCGATGATCCACCCGGCAATCCCCGTGTGCAGGACGAAGCCGCCCACCACCAACAGCACCAGCAGCACCGCCAGCGGCACGAGCAGCACCAACCAGACCGCGCGCCAGATGCCGAACACCTGGTCGGGCACGTGGCCAGGCCGACGCAGGAACAGCCGCGCCAGCGCAGGCATGAATCCCGCATAACGCGTGCTCGTCATCAGAAACGACCAGTCGTACTCGTAGAGTTCGACCCCCGTCGACGGGGCGACGTAGCGGCGCGCCTCGTAGGAGTCGGTGATCTCGACGGGGCGGGGGTAGTACTCCCACCCGCGCTCCTGTGGGGGCAACACCGTCTTGGCGAAATCGTCGATGTTGTCCATCGGTCGGCGTTCGAGCAGACCATGCACGAAAACCACGGCGGTGCGTACGGCGTTGTCAGTGCTCAATCGTCCTCCTGGGACCCGTGCGGCCCGCAGGTTAACACTTTGCCAAAACGCCCACAGGATGCGCACAGCCCGGCGCACCATAAGCCATGGCCGATGTGGACTTTTGCGTAGTTGGCGCAGGCTTTGCCGGGCTGACCGCAGCACTGCGACTCAAACAAGCGGGCCGGTCGGTGGCCCTTCTGGAAGCCCGCGACCGAGTCGGTGGGCGCACGTTCACCGTCGAAGGCCCAGAGGGCATTTGGATCGACCGCGGCGGCGCCTGGATCGGGCCCGGTCAGGATGCCATCTGCGGGCTGATGAAGGAGTTCGGCGTCGGCAGCTACAAACAGTTCATCGACGGCGAAGCCATGATGGTCGTCGAGGGCAAGCACTACCGCTACGAGGGCACCATTCCACTGACGATGAGCCCCTGGGCGGCGCTCAACATGGGCGCGGTCTTCCTCGATCTGACCCGGCTGTGCAAGACGATTCCGCTCGAGGCGCCATGGGAAGCCAAGAACGCCGAGAAGCTGGACCGCATCAGCTATGCCGAGTGGCTGGACAACCACACGTTGTCCAAGCCGGCGCACACGTTGCTGAAGTCTGCCATTTCGGGCCTGTACACCTCGGCGGCGTCTGAAGTGTCGATGCTGTTCGTACTCCGTCAGCTGGCCTCCGGCGGCGGCCCGTCGTTCGTGCTCGGTATCAAGGATGGATCCCAGGACTCCCGCATCATCGGCGGCATGGGTGCGGTCTCCAGCAAGATGGCCGCCGAGCTTGGGGATGCGATCCAGCTGAACACGCCGGTGCGCCGCATCATCCAGGACGACGACGGGGTCACCGTGGAGGCCGACGGCACGACGGTGCGGGCCAACCGCGTCATCGTGGCCGTGCCGATCGCGATCGCCAGCCAGATCCTGTACGAGCCGATGCTGCCGGTGGATCGGTCGTTCCTGCATCAGCGCATGCCCAGCGGCGCCGCCGTCAAGATCAACATCGTCTACGACGAGCCGTTCTGGCGTAAGGACGGACTGACGGGCCAGACGTTCGCGCCCGGCTCGCTGGCGAACCTGACCATCGACGCGTCCACCGACGCACCCCGCCCCGGGGTGATGTGCGTGATCACCGAAGGCCCCGAGGCGCGCGTGTATTCCAAGATGGACCACGACGAGCGGAGGAGAGAAGTCTTGGCAGCTCTGGTCGAGCGATTCGGCGAGAAAGCCGCCACGCCAATTGCCTATCTCGATCAAGACTGGTCCGTCGAGCGGTACTCCGGCGGCGGCATGCTCAGCCACACCCCACCCGGTGTGCTCACCGAGTTCGGGCCCGCGATCACCGAACCCTGCGGACGTATCCACTGGGCGGGCACGGAAACTTCGGGGGTCATGCACGGCTGGGTCGACGGTGCCGTCCGCTCCGGCGAGCGCGCGGCCAAAGAAGTCGTGCAGCTCGAACCGGCAACGGTCGCCTGAAACGAGCAGGGTCCCGAAATGATCAGTACGACAATAGATTCCAAGAAGCAGCTTGGTGGTGCTCTGCTAGCCATGGCCATCGCAACAGGCGTGAGCACCACCGCAATGGGGACGGCACCTGCCGCAAATGCCACGTGCGCATCGCTTTTCGGCCTCGGCAACACTGCGAACTGCAGCAGCGGTTTCGGCAGCATCGCGATCGCGATCGGCGCCAATGCCATCGCCCGCGCGGACGGATTGTTCGGCGTTGCGCTCTCGGTGGGCGATCTGAGTCGCACCGAGACCACGACCGAGAGTGCCTTCACGGTCGCCTCAGCGATGGGCACCGGCGCGGCCGCCTTCGTCAAGGGCATTCTGTCGGCCGCAATCACCGCGGGTAATCGGGGCCGCAGTGACGTTGGCTTCGGAGGCGGTAGCACACCTCAGTTCGCCAACGTCGCTCTCAATTTCGGCAACCACACCAATCCGGTATCGAACGAAATTTCCGCAACCGGGTTGGGTAACCTCAGCGTCAACGTGGGAGGCGACGTCGTGATAGTCGATATCACGGGTTTCCTCAACAACGCCACCAACCTGTTCGGGAGTGCCATCGTCCGGACCAACGGTGGAGCTCTGAGCTGGGCGTTCAACGCTTTCGGTTCGGGCAATAGCGTGACTGCCGGGCCCGGCTTCCTCGCCGTCGCCGGCTCCATCGGCCAAACCGGAGCCACTGTCACGCAGGCACCATTCGGCATCAATATCAACGGCGCGGCCATCCCGACTGCCGCGACAATCAACCCGGCGGCCAAGCACAGCAACCGGGCGTCATCCACAAGCAAGGCCAGCGGCACCGTCAAGCCACGAAAGTCTGCTTCAGGCAAAGGAACCGCGCGCAGCGCACGGGGTTGACAGCTATCGGGGAGGGTCGCCCTTCCACTGAAAACTGTTGATGTACTTGCCCAGATCCTGAGCGAGTTGCAGGTTGGCCCCTGACGGCAAGCTCGGACCATCACCGGGCCGGAACGGGTGATACGGGCCGATCGCGGCGCCGATGAGCGTCAGGTCGTTCTTGACCGCGGCCATCACGACGATGCGGGTGCGCTTGGCGACGCCGCTCGTGCCCTGCGGGTAGACATCCAGGACAGCGCCGTAGCCGAGGTGATAGCCCACCGTCGCGTTCGGCAGAACGTAGGCCACCGTCGCATCAGGCTGCTTCTCGTGCAACAGATCGTCGACCACTTGTTCGGCCGAGCGGCCGTTGGCGGGAACTCCGAACAGCTCCATTGCGCCGCCGTCACCGCCGGTGAAGACCGCGTTGACTCCGTCAGCTTCCTTCGTGATCGTGTAGGCCGACCCTTCCCCCGGGTAGGCCACCGACCACGACCCGTCGGCCGGCGAGAAACGCGGATTGGCTTGTACCGGAATGCCGGTCGGCGGTTTCCCGCAGTCCGGCGGGCAGGCGTAGCGAACCGGCGGCGCGGCGGTCAGTAGCGAGGCCGCGGTCATCGAGCCGACGACGACCACCAGCCCCGCCATCAACAGGAACAGCAACCGCCGCAGCGACGTGTAGCGCAGTGGCCGCGCCACATACGACCCCGACAGCACGGAGTAGCCGGGCACCAGTTCCCGGGGCATCGATGGCGCGCTCATCGCTGCACCAACTCGGTGCCCGGTACCGGCCGGTCCCGCCTGCGGGCCTCCCGCGAGTACCGCGACGCAGCGTGCGCAGCGACACCGCACGCCGGACAGAACGACGCATCGGGAACGACGTGCCCGCAGCCCGGGCACAGGATCGGCAGCTCGAGATGAAGCGGGTCCTGCGGTTCGTTCAGTACGGCCACTTGTATGCCCACTCGCAGTGCCACCACCGCCGCAAGCGCCAGCGCCACATGCACCAAGAACTGGAGTTCCGAAGCGATCTGCAGCACCTCGACCAGTCCGACGTTGGCGTAGGCCGCGGCAGCCACCACCAGGACCAGCACGCCACTCGCCAGATGGCGAACACGGGACGCGCCCGCTCGCCGGGTGTACCACAGCCAGATCCCGAACAGGCCGCTCACCGTGGCCGCCGTCAGTGGCATCGTGAGACCTCGGACACCCGCCTCGATCAACAGGTCTGTGACGGACTGATCGCTGAGCGTGATTCCGGCGTCGATCTCCTGGACCAGCCGGACCATCGTCGCGGTCACCGCGAACACGCTCGACCCGAGCACGCCGATGACAAAGCCGTACAACGACTCTCGAATCGGCGGACGCGTCAGTCGAACCAGCACGGTCGGCAGCTGCATCACGAGCAACCCGCCGAACGGGATCACCAGAGCATCGCGCACCAAACGCGCCGTCGGTACTTCGGTGCCCAGCCCGAGGCTGTACGACTCGGCGACGATAGAGGCGGTCAGCAGCGTCCAACCCACCCCGACCGCGATACCGAACACAACGGTCAAAGCCCAGACCCGCCAGGACAAGTCGGCGATCACCCCGGTCTCGGTCAGGTAGATCACGAACAGCAGCAGCGGGGCGAACGTGGCCACCGCCACCATCGGCACATACCAGTGCAGCACGCAGAACACGATCAAAAGCGTTGCCACCAGCGCCAGTCCAACCCTGAACGTGCCGTGCGAGCGGCGCGGCAGGTGCGGAAACAACGAGCTGACCAGGGAAGGCTGCAGCACGTTCTCACCAGGGGCTGCGACAAAGGCATTGACCCGCAGCCAATCTGGGCCGCTACCCTGTTCACGCACCAGCCGGGCACCGCACCGGCCACAGAACCTGCCCGCCGGCACGTCGTGCCCGCACAGCCGGCACGGCATGGTCTCGGGTTGCCCGGTCACGCCAGCCCCCGCTGAACGTCGAGGATGTCTCGGGCCAGATTGTCGACGTTGGGTGTACCCAGACCGGTCACCATGTCGTAGCCCGGGCCCGCGACGGCGACCGCGTTGGTGCCCAGGACGACGTCATGGAAGGCAGGCCGGGTCGCCCCGCCCGCGATGCGGTACAGCGTCGGGTTCAACTCACCGAGTGCACGCCCCCCGTTGTCGAGCAGGAACTGGTTCATCACCGCAGCGACGCCGGCCCACAGCGGCGCAGCCTGCGATGTGCCACCGCCCACGACCAGCTGCTGGTGAAGGACGATGACGGCGCCGGTGCTGGTGTCGGCGACAGCCGAGATATCCGGGGTCAGGCGGCGCAACGCGGTGTCGGGGGCGGCGGTCTGCCACGGCGGACGCTCGAACAAGGCCGAGATTCCCCCACCGCTGCCCTGAGTCAGCGGCCCGTCGCTCCACCCGTGCTCGGCAAGCCACTGATAGTGCTCATCCGTCGACAGGGACGTGCCGCCGACGGATGTCACCTCTGGCAGTGAGGCGACCGCGTCCAGCCCGACGTCGGACGGGCCGGGTGGGGCCGACCAGTCGTGCCCGCGTTTGCATTCCAAGCCTGCGAGATCGCCGCTGGCGTTGAACACCGTGGTGCCGCGGGCCACCGCGGCGGCCACCGCTTCGCGGACCGGAGTCAAGTCGGCAGCGGTGATCATCCGGTCGCAGCCCCACCCGATCGACAGACTCCACACCGCACCAGGGAACCGCCGGGCCGCGTCCTGCATCATCTCGGCGATCTTGACGTAGGTGCCCCCGCCGCCGACCGTGGGACGCGCGTTGACCAGCACCTTGCGCGCATCCGGTGCCAACGCATGGGCCACCTGAAGATCCATCGAGGCCTCGTTGTTGCGCTGCTCGGGCATGCCGCCGACAACTTCGGGGGTGAACTTCGGCAGCTGGTAGGTCTGCGCATACATGTCGAGGTCGGCCTGGTCGAACCCGTCGAACGCGAACACCACGATGGTGGTGCCCTTGCCGGTGTAGCCGGCGTCGGCCAGCGGCCGCACGGTGTAGATGGTGCGCAGCGCGTCGGGCGGCAGGCTGTGGTCGGGCACATCGAGGGGCCGAATCGACGGGCTGCTCGAGTGATACGGCGTATAGCTGAGGATGCGGCCCAGTCCCGATACCGAATCACTCAGCGCCGCAGGCACTGAGGGTTGTTCGGGCGAGGCGTAGAACTGCTCGCCGAGCGGTGTGCGGTAGTCGCGCACTGGCACACCCAACGCGGCAGCGACACTGGCCGGTGGGCCTTGCAGCACCGCCCACCCGGCACCTGGTTGCCACCGCACCGACAGACCGTTGGCCGCCGCCCAGCGCTGCAATCGGTCCGGGGACTGGGTTCCTCGGAGTTCGGCAGTGAGCTGCACGGCCTCAGCGCGAGAGTCACCGAGGTTGGCCGAGGCCGCCAGCAGCAGTGCATACGGCCCGGTAATCGCCTGTGCCGAAAGCGAATCGGTGTGGGACCGCGCACCGCATCCGGCAAGCGTGAGCACGCCCACCGATAGCAGGGCTAGCACCGTACGAGTCATGGGTGAACCGAACCATAATGCACCGACGTGCGGTTCGCACGGACCTGGGCCGAAGACGCTAGGCGCGAACCTGACGGCGGTAGGTCAGCTTGTCGAACTCCTGGCCGTATTCATCGACGGCCGTCACGTCCATCTCGCTCATCAGGTTTCCCGGCCGCACGTCGACACGAATGAACGCGTAGTTGCGGAACCGCACACGCGACCAGCCGACCGCTTCGGCCTTCTTGTGGCCGTCGGACGTCCAGACATAGCTATTAGGCACGAACGTGTCGGGAAGCTCGTGGCCGCGGTAGCTCTCCTGCTCCCCCGGTTGGAAGTTGTAGCGACGCCGCCCGCCGGAACCCACGGTGTAATACACGGTCCCGTCCGTTTCCGGGTAGACGACCGCGTTGTCCTCGGCGGCCCTGGTGGGCGTGCCACCCCGGATCGGATCGGTCCGTTCGAAGGCGTGGTTATGCCCTTGGAGCACCAAATCGACCTGGTAGCGGTCGAACAGCGCACCCCAGGCCGCCCGCACACCCCCGTCGCTGGCGTGGTCGGAGACCGTTGAGTACGCGCAGTGGTGGAAGAAGGCGACGATGAAGTCGATGTCCGGATTGGCCCGGTGTGCCGCCAATGTGGCCTCCACCCAACTGTTTTGGGCTCCGTGCGAATAGCCGGTGTTGGCTGTGATCTCGTCGCTGACATCGTTGGCGTCCAGCGAGAGCACCGCGACATTGCCGTAGGTGAACGAATAGACCGACGGACAGCCCATCGGGCCATTGCCAGGGAAGTCCAGCCGCGCCAGATGCCCGCCGTAGCCGTGCACCGGGTAGGCGGCCTCCATGTCGTGGTTGCCGGTGGCGAACATCCATGGCGTAGTCGATGCGCTGGCCTCGATGGAACCCAGATACACGTCCCACACGTAGGGGTTGAACTTGTCGAAACCCTTGGGGGGATCGCCTTTTCGTACGAACGTCGCGGGCTTTCCTTCACCGCTGGGGTCGGCGTAGGCGATATCACCGGCCAACACGTGAAAGTCCGGGCGCGAGGCGATGATCTGGTTCAGCACGTTGTCAGCATGTGCGACCGACGGATCGTTGTCGGGTTTGTAGGAGTTGTCGTCGTAGTCGCCGGGGGCGAGCCCTGGTGGAAGCGAGGGTGTTGCGTTGGTGCCCTGGTCCCCCATCATCGTGAACCGGAACCAGCCCACGGCATTTCGCGCGCTGGGCATCGCGGTGGCTGCCGAGCGCACATCGGAGGAGAAACCGTCCTCGGTGCGCCAGCGGTAGAAATGCGGTGTGCGTCCGGGCAGCCCGTCCACCGGTGCGTGGACGTAGAACTGCTCAGCTGACAGAACTCCGCCGCTGCTGTCCGGAATCTGGGTGACCAGGTTGCGGACTTCAGCCTCGATCGTCGCGCCCAGCCCCGGGGTCGGTCCGTGATCGACGAAGACCTTGGTTGAGCCGGGGTTGCGGGAGAGCTGCGCGGCCAGTCGCAGCTGACTCGACGCGTCCGAGCCGTATCCGACCCGGCGGCCGGCCACGCCCAGAGGTGCGTCCTGGGCGTAGGCCCGGTGCCCGAACGGACTGGTACCCAGCGCGGCGACGGCCGCCGCGGCCGCCGACCCGCGCAGGAAGTTGCGCCGGGACACCCGGTGGCGGCGCAGATACGTTTGATGCCACTCGTGTTGCTCGGCCATCGTCATGCGTCCGGCCAGCTCCTGCGGAATGCCGGTGTCGGGAAACTCCACCCTTGGATCGTGACGCACGTACCTGCGAGAACGTGGAATCGGCAGGAAATTCCACATGAACAAACTTATGAGCGGACGCAAAAATTACGACAGGGTTGCAATTCCGCTCCAATCGTCCTCCAAGCTTTGCTGGCTACCGTGATCTCCGTAAATTCGGCTGTAATTCCCGGCGGCTGCCCAGGTTGGGATCGTCGGCTAGGAGGCGCGTTGAGCGACCAGATACCCATCGACGGTGCGTGCACCGCGGGTTTCGGCGCCGTCCGGGACGCCTTCGAGAAGAATTTCGCTGACGGTGACGAAGTCGGCGCGGCCGTGGCGGTGTGGGTCGACGGCGACCTGGTGGTCAACCTGTGGGGCGGTTACGCCGATGCCCGCCGCCGGCGGCAGTGGCGACAGAACACACTGGCCAGCATCTTCTCCGGGACCAAGGGCCTGACGAGCACCTGCGTGCACCTGCTGGCCGACCGCGGCGAGATCGATCTGTATGCCCCGGTTGCGCAGTACTGGCCGGAGTTCGCCCAGAACGGCAAGCAGGACATCACGGTCGCCTCGGTGCTGGGACACCGTTCCGGGGTGATCGGCCCGCGCAGCCGCCTGCACTGGCGCGACACCACCGACTGGGATCGGGTGTGCGCCGACCTGGCCGCCGCCGAGCCGTGGTGGCCGCCGGGAACCGCGCAGGGCTACCACATGGTGACCTTCGGCTTCATCCTCGGCGAGGTGGTCCGCCGCGTCACCGGACGCACCATCGGCCAGTACCTGCGCACCGAGATCGCCCAGCCGATGGGCATCGACGTGCACATCGGTTTGCCGATCGCCGAACACAAACGCTGCGCCGAGATGGTCAACAAACCGCACATCCGCGACGTGCTGGCCCAGGGCCAGGCGCCGGGACATCCGACCTCTCTCAACGAGCATCCGATGGCCGGGCTGTCGATCGCCATGGGCTTCGTCCCCGACGACGAGCTCGGCTCCAACGAGCTCACCCAGTGGCGCTGCAGCGAGTTCCCCGGCACCAACGGTCACGTCTCGGCGCTGGGGCTGGCCACGTTCTACAACGGGCTGGCGCAGGAGAAGTTGCTCAGCCGCGACCACCTGGAATCCGTGCGGGTTTCGCAGGGCGGCTTCGACGCCGACGTCGTGCTCGGTGCCCGGGTCGCCGATCACGGCTGGGGCCTGGGATACATGCTCAACCAGCGTGGGGTCGCCGGGCCGAACCTGCGCAGCTTCGGCCACGGCGGCTCGGGCGGCTCGTACGGTTTCGTCGACCTCGAGCACCGCATCGGCTACGCGTACGTGATGAATTACTTCGACGCCACCAAATGCAATGCGGACCCGCGCAGCACCGCGTTGAGTGACGCGGTCTACCGCGCTCTCGGCGTGCTCTGACAAGCAAATTCTCGTTCTCCGGAGCACTTTCACAGGATCGGTACTGTGGACGCCATGAACGGTGTGCTGGTGGTGCTCATCCTGGTCGTCGTCGCTGCGATCGTGCTGGCGGTGGTGAGTTCGTCGCGCGCCTCGGGCAATCGCAACGCCGCCTCGTTGGCCGACGCCAAGGCTGACGCGCGGCGCCTGATCGAACGACTCGGCGGCCAGGTGCTCAACCTGTCCGGAAACAACGACGCCTCCACCCAGGCGCTGGCCGACGCCTCGGAGCGATTTACCGCCGCGTCCTCGCAGATCGATCAGGCCACCACCGCCAAGCAGGCGATGCTGGCCAAGGAAAGCGCGATCGAGGGCCTGTACTACGTGCGCGCCGCGCGCATCGCGATGGGCATGGATCCGGGCCCGGAGCTGGAGACGATGGCCGGCCAGAAGTCGGCGGGTGCCGTCACCGAGGACCGCAAGGTTGCGTTCGAGGGCCGCGAGATCGAGGCCTCCCCCGTGCCGAGCCAGCGCACGCCGAACTACTACCCCGGTGGCCGGGTCGCCGGCCGTCCGGTGCCGGCCGGCTGGTACTCCGAGCCGTGGTGGAAGACGGCGCTGGTCGCCGGCGCCTGGGGTGTCGGTTCCGTCCTGCTGTTCGACGCGTTGTTCTCCGGTATGGGCGGCGTCGGCTACGACGCGTCAGGCTTCGAGAACGGCTACGGCTCGGGCTTCGATCAAGGCTTCGACCAGGGTTACGACCAGGGTCTGGACTCGGGCGCCGGCCAAGACGCCGGCTGGGGCGGCGGTGACGGCGGTGACGGCGGCGGTTGGTCTGGCGACGGCGGTGGCTGGGGCAGTGACGGTGGCGGCCTCGGCGACAGCGGCGGCTGGGGCGGCGGCGATTTCGGCGGCGGCGATTTCGGCGGCGGGTTCGGCGACTTCTAGAGATCCGGCGGGCCGGAGCGAAGCGACCCGGGGATTAGAGTCTGCTCTCCATCCGGGCGGTCACGCTGGCCTCCTGCAGATCCAGGCGACCGAGCATGGCGCGCACGGCTTCGTCGTCGATCTCACCGGAGTCACGCTCCCTGATCAGTGCGGCGCGCTGGGCGGCCAGTACCTCGCGATACAGGGTCGAGAACACTTCGGCGCGCAGATCGTGCTCCTCGGGATCCGGCATCTCGTCGGCGTCCTTGGAGTGCCGGGCGATCCAATTGCGGATGTCGGTCAGCACGTGCGGATCGAGACCGTCAGGCGGATTCGCCTCGAACCAGGCAAGCACCTCGTCGGCTGCGGTGTGGACGGTGCTCTCGGCCTTGAGGGTCTCCTCCCGGTCATAGGCCCGGTCGTCCTCTTGTGACGACAGCTTCAGCCGGCGGATCAATGGCGGCAGCGTCGCGCCTTGCAGCAGCAGCGTGCCGACAGCCACGACGAAAGCGATCGCCTGGATGGTCGCGCGCTCGGGAAACGGTTCACCGCTGGCGATGGTCGGCGGGATACCGGCCGCGGCGGCCAGCGTCACCACGCCGCGCATCCCGGTCCAGGACACCACCACGTTCTCCTGCCACGTCAACGAGGTGTGGTCGATCATGGAGCGCCACTTGCCTTTTGGCCGCGTTCGTTTTCGGCCGCCGAGCGCTCCCCGGCCGCCTTCGGGGATCGGCACGCTCAGCTTGCGATCCACATGACGAGACAACACACCGCGACCGAACATCACGAACACCGACAGCGGACGGATCACCAGCACGATCGCCAGCACCACCGCCGCGGCGACGCCGACCTCCACCAATGATTCGTGAGCATCGCGGAGGTCTTCAAGGACGAACCGCAGATGCAGCCCGATGTAGGCGAACACGAACGCCTCCAGCAGCACGTCGACCGAGTGCCAGACGTAGCGCTCCTGCAGCCGGGTCTGGTAGCCCGCGCTCAGCGTGCCGCTGCCGACAACGAACCCGGCGGCCACCACGGCCAGCACGCCCGAAGCGTGAAACCGCTCGGCGGTGATGTAGGCGGCGAACGGCACCACCAGGCCCTGGATCGTCTCCAGGCTCGCGCTGTTGAGCCGTTCGCGGATCCACAAGGTGACGTAGCCGAGCGCAACGCCGACCACCGGGCCGAGCACCGCGCTGTAGCCGAACAACAGAAGCGGGTTGTCGATGAAGATGTGCGTGCCGGCGACCTGGGCGACTGCGATCGAGAACAACGCCAGCGCGGCGGCGTCGTTGATCAGGCTTTCGCCGGTCAGGATCGTCATGACGCGCTTGGGCAGGCCCAGTTTGCGGCCCACCGCGACGGCGGTGACCGCGTCGGGCGGTGCGACGATGGCGCCCAGGACCAGCGCGGTCGCGAAGGTCAGCGGCACCACGACCAGCCACGCGGAAACCGCGGCGACGGTGAAGGCGGTAACCACCACCAGCGCCACCCCGAGGCCGAGGATCGGCTTGATGTTGCGTATGAACGCCGGGAACGAGAAGTCCAGCGCCGCGGAGTACAGCAGCGGCGGCAACACCACGGTGAGCAGGACGTGCGAATCCAGTTCAGGTGCGGTGAATCCCGGCAGGAACGATGCGGCGATACCGACGACGACGATCATCAGAGCGGGCTCCAGGCCACGCTGCTTTGCGATCGCCGCCACAGCGATGGCGCCGACGACAACGAGAATCAGTTCCATACAAGCATTCTCGCGGGTGGCGCCCGGCTGCGCTCAGCGTTGGGGGTTCAGACCTGGCAGGTGGGACACCAGAAGACGTTGCGGCCCTCCAGCACCGCGGTGAAAATCGGGGTGCTGCACACCCGGCACGGCTCGCCGGCGCGTCGGTAGACGTACGTGCGTGGCCGGTTCGGCGCGTACGACGGTGCACCGTGGTCATACTCGGGCTCCACCACCACGATCTTGCCGCGCCGCACACCGACCTTCATCAACGCGACCAGGTCGGTCCAGGCATCGGCGAACTCCGCCTCGCTGACGTCGCGGCCCAGCCGGTAAGGGTCGATGTGATGGCGGAACAGCAATTCGCTGCGGTAGACGTTGCCCACCCCGGCGATCACGCTTTGATCCATCAGAAGGGCCCCGATAGTCTTGCGGGATTGGGAAATTCGCTCCCATGGCAGCGCCGGATCAGCGTCCTTGCGCAATGGGTCCGGTCCGAGCCGGGCCACGATGGCCGACACCTGCGCTTCGTCCAGCACGTCACAGGCCGTCGGGCCGCGCAGATCGGTGCCGTACTCGGCGCCCACCACCCGCATGCGCACCTGGCCGACGGGCAGTGGCATCGGCACCGGCGCCTCGGTGAAGGTGCCGTACAACCCCAAATGGACGTGCACGATCGGGCCGCCGTCGTAGTGATGGAACAGGTGTTTACCCCAGACCGATGCACGGGTGAACAGCCGCCCGTTGAGGATCGCCGCGTCGGTGAACCGGCCCTGCGGACTCGACACGGACACCGGGGCACCGGCGAAACGGCGCTGATGCAGCCGGGCCAGCCGGTGAAGGGTATGGCCTTCCGGCACGGGTCAGGCCGGGGCGCCGGGCACCGGCGGCGGCATATGGGTGCGCTCGTACTCGTCGAGGATGTCGATACGCCGTTGGTGGCGTTCGGCTTTCGACCACGGCGTGGACAGGAAGGCGTCGACGAAGGACAGCGCTTCCTCGACCGGGTGCATGCGGCCGCCAATACTGACCACCTGAGCGTTGTTGTGCTCGCGGGCCAGCGACGCGGTCTCCACGCTCCACGCCAGCGCGCAGCGGATGCCGGGCACCTTGTTGGCCGCGATCTGCTCGCCGTTGCCGGAGCCGCCGATCACGATCCCGAGGCTGTCCGGATCGGCCAGCGTCCTGGTCGCCGCCGAGATGCAGAACGCCGGGTAGTCGTCCTCGGCGTCGTAGGTGAACGCGCCGCAGTCGATCGGCTCGTGACCACCCTTTTTGAGGTGCTCGATGATGGCTTGCTTGAGTTCGTATCCGGCATGGTCTGAGCCGAGGTAGACACGCATGGCGCTAACCATACTTCTGGTCGCCGGCGCTCATCGGGTCGCCACCAGAGCGTCGACCAGCAGGTCAAGCATCCGGCCGGCCTGCTCGGACGAGTGGCTGGCCAGGAAGATGCCGATGAGGCTGGACACCACGTCGTCGGCACCGACGTCGGCCCGCAAACTGCCGTCCGCGGCACCGGCGGCCAGCAGGGTGGCCACTGCGCTCAGCACGCTCTCCCTGGTCTGGCTGGGCTGCACAGCACCGGAGGCGAACAGGGCATGTAGCGACTCGGCCATGCCTCGTTTCGCCGCGACGAAGCCTGCGTAGCGATCCATCCAGCGGCGCAGCGCCGTGATGGGCGGATGGCGGTCCAGCAGTTCGCCGGCCGAGGCCGCGACCTCGGCGAGTTCAGTGCAGAAGACGGCTTCCACCAGCGCCTCGCGGTTCGGGAAGTGTCGGTAGAGCGTGCCGATCCCGACGCCGGCGTCCCGGGCGATCGCCTCCAGCGAGACGGTGGTGCCGTTGCTGGCGGTGAACGCGGCGGTCGCCGCCGTGACGAGACGCTCCCGGTTTCGGTGCGCATCAGCCCTGATCCGCTCAGCCATAGCGGAGGCACCTCCGTTTCTGCTAATTTCGAATAACCGGAGGTTCCTCCGCCTTTGTCGAGTATGCACCGAGGAGCACTATGACACCCACCCAACACCCCGGCGGCGTCGGCCACATCGGCGAACTGTCGGTCGCTCGGATCGGCTACGGCGCCATGAGCCTGGCCGCGGGCTCCATCGACGACTCCGTCGCCCTGTTGCACCGCGCCGCCGAACTCGGGGTCAATCACATCGACACCGCGTCGTTCTACACCGACGGCGAGGTGAACCGCCGAATCCGGCAAGCGCTCGCCCCGTACCCTGACGACCTCGTCCTCGTAAGCAAGGTCGGCGCGCGCAGCGTCACCGGCGACATCCCTCTGACCTTGGCGCAGAAACCCGCTGAACTACGCGGGGCCGTCGAACTCGACCTGGCCGGATCGGGCCTCGACTGCATCCCGGTGGTGAACCTCCGACGCGCAGATATCGGTCCTGGGCTGGTGGCCGAGGGGGACCAGATCGTCGACCTCGATGACCAGCTGGCCGAGATGATCGCGCTCCGCGACGAGGGCAAGATCGGGGCGATCGGCATCAGCAATATCGACCTGCCAACGCTGCGCCGGGCGTTGCCCGCGGGGATCGTCTGCGTCCAGAACGCGTATAGCCTGCTCGACCGCAAACACGAAGACCTGCTGGAACTTTGTGTCGAGCAGGACATCGCCTGGGTGCCGTATTTTCCGCTCGGATCGGCGTTCCCGGGGTTTCCCAAAGTGGCCGAAAACCCTGTCGCGCAACGCATTGCGGCCGAGGTCAATGCCACGTCCGCTCAGGTCGGGCTGGCCTGGCTGCTCGCCCATACGCCCAACACACTGCTGATCGCAGGCACTTCGTCGATCACGCACCTGCAGGAGAACCTGCGCGCCGGAGAGCTGCGCCTGAGTGCCGATCAGATCGCCGACCTCGATGCCGTTCCGGGCGGGGACCTACCCCACGGTGATGGCGTCGAGGCGTTCCTTGATAAAGGCTGAACACGTCACCGGCTCCAGGCCGGCCACACGCCCGATCGGCGGTGCCAGCGGAGTGACCAGCGCATCGTGGTTGGCCTCGTAGAAGTAGACCAGCGAGATCAGATCTTCCTCGGGGGCGTGGGGCTGCGGGGGCAGCACCCGATGCCGGCCCGACGGCCAGCGTCGTCCGCTCCAATATTCGAGCAGGTCGCCGATGTTAATGGTCAATGCCGCCGGATCGTAGGGGGCGTTCTCCCAGCCGCCGGCCTCGGAAAAGACTTGCAGGCCACCGGCTCCGGGCTCTCGATCCAGGACGGTGACGGTGCCGAAGTCGGTGTGCGGCCCGATCCGGAACTGGCCGGGCTCGGGTTCCCCGACCACGCTGACCGGCGGGTAGTGGTTGATGTTCATCGTCCAGGTGGGCCGATCGGCCAGCGTGGCGAAGGGGTTTTCGGGCAGTCCGAGCGCATGGGCCATCAGGGCGAGCAGATCGTCGGACAACCGGCGCATGGCGTCGGTGTACTGGGTGACCACCCCCTGCAGCTCGGCCACCTCGTCCGGCCAGACGTTGGGCGCGAACCAGATCCGGTCGACCTCGGGGTCGCCGACGGCGGTCTCGGCCCCAAGGCTGTAGCTCTCCTTGAGGTCGGGTGGCGTCTCGGTGCCCTCGGCGTAGGCGTTGGCCTCGGCGCCAGGCGCGATCCAGCCGTGGCCGGCAACCGGTACCGAGTACCGCCGCTTGACCTCGTCGGGCAGGCTGAAGAATTTTCGTGACGCCGCGCGCACCCCGGCAGCCAGCTCCGGGTCGATGCCGTGGCCGGTGACCAGGATGAAGCCGGCCTGCTGCAGCCCCTCGTCGAGTTCGGCGGCGACAGTGTCGGCCTGCGCTCCCCCGGCGTACCAGCGGGAGATGTCGACGGTCGCGATCACTCGGCGACTCCGATGTCCTCGTTCCACAGTTCGGGATTCGCGGCGATGAACTCCGTCATCATCGTCACGCAGCGCTCGTCGTCCAGCACCGTCACGTCGACACCGTGCTCGGCCAGCCAGTCGTGACCGCCTATGAAGGTCTGGCTCTCGCCGATCAGCACCGCACCGATATTGAACTGGCGCACCAGACCGCTGCAATACCAGCACGGCGAGAGTGTGGTGACCATGATCGTCTTGCGGTAGTCGCGCTGGCGCCCCGCGTTGCGGAAGGCGTCGGTTTCGGCATGCACCGACGGGTCGTCGTGCTGTACGCGGCGGTTGTGCCCGCTGCCCAGCAGCACACCGTCGGCACTGAACAGCGCGGCGCCGATCGGAATTCCACCTGCTGCCAAGCCCTTTCGAGCCTCGGCGTAGGCGACCTCGAGCATGTCATGAGGCGTCATACCGCTGTGCGTTCGGCGGCTATCTTCGATCGGCATAGCACAAGATAACTCGCACCGGCGATCAGGAAGCCCACGAAGAACGTGATATCGCCGAGCTGCGGCAGCGCCCTGGCGATGTAGCCGACGAACTTCTCCTGGTTGGAGAACAGCAGCACCGACACCACCAGGCCGAGGGCGAAGGATGCCAAGCCGGGCCAGTTGGTGTAACTGCGGTCGTAGAGGAACCCAGCGAACGACTGGCCCTGGCGCAAATACTGGTCGGCGAACACCACGCCCAGCCACGGCCCGATCCAATAGGCGATGATCAGCAGGAAGGCCTCATAACTGGCCGCCGCATCGGCCAGCGCCCACCACGCGATCGCGAAGCCCGCGACACCGAAGAACACCGTCACGAGGGCGCGCGCGATGTGGTGCGGTAGCTTGACGCCGATGGTGACGAAAGCCATTGCCCCGGAATAGATGTTGATCGCGTTGGCCGCGATAGCACCGACAGCGATGGCGAGCAGGGTGGCCTTGGCCAGCGGTGAGGCCAGCTCGCTGGTGAACGCCTCGGTGGGGTTGTCGGACAATGCCGGGCCGATGGTCACCGACGCGGCGCCCACTATTTCGAGGATCACGCACGACAGGAACAGGCCCATCGAGGCGAACAGTCCAGTGCGAGCGGTCGACACCGTGGCAGGCAGATACCGGGTGTAGTCGGCGGCGTACGGCGTCCAGCCCGCGGCGTAGCCGAACGCGGTGCCGACGGTCAGCAGGAAGCCGCCAAGGCCGCCGACGCCGCCGTCCACCGCGGGCGCGCCGAAGTGCGACTTGGTCAGGATCACCACCGAGGCGACGGCGAAGATCACCGCGAGCACCGGGAACGACCAGCGTTCGAAGGCCTGGACCAGGTTGTGTCCGAAGAACGCGAACGCGGTCTGGATCAGCACGATGATCACGAGCGCGGGCAGCGGACCGATGTGAAACAGCGTGGACAGGGCGAACGCACCGCTGACGCTGTTGGTGGCGAACCAGCCGACGCCTGCGGTCACCGACATCAGCACCGACGGCACTGCATTGCCCTTGAACCCGAACGCCATGCGGCCCAGCACCATCTGCGGCACGCCGTGCAGCGGGCCACGGGCGGACAGGAAGTAGTGCGCGATCGCGCCCAACCCGGTGCCGATCACGATGCCGGCGGCGGCCTGCCAGAACGTCATCCCGTAGACGGCCACCGCGAGCACGCCGACGAAGATCGTCGCGAACTCGAGGTTTGGCGAGGTCCACGTCCAGAACAGCTGACTCGGCTTGCCGTGCCGGTCTTCGTGGGCGATGAACTCGTTGCCACCGGGTTCGACGGCCACCAGCTTGTCGCGGTAGGTGCCGTCGGTCTGCACGCTCGGCTCAGTCGGGTCAGCCACTGTCATGGACTAAAGGTTGTACCTGACGAGCCGACGCGCAACCGGAAGGCGAAAGTCAGTCGAACTGCGGGGCTTCGGTCCGCGTCCGCTTGAGCTCCCAGAAGTGCGGGTAGGCCGCAAAGGTCACCGAGGCGTCCCAGAGCTTTCCGGCTTCCTCACCGCGCGGAATGCGGGACAGCACCGGGCCGAAGAACGCCACCCCGTTGATGTGGATGGTCGGCGTGCCGACGTCCTCGCCGACGGCGTCCATGCCCTCGTGATGGCTCTTGCGCAGGGCGTCGTCGTACTTGTCGGTGGTGGCGGCTTCGGCGAGTTCGGCGGGCAGGCCCACCTCCGCCAGCGATTCCTTGATGACGACGCCGAAATCCTTGTTGCCTTCGTTGTGGATGCGGGTGCCCATGGCGGTGTAGAGCGGCGCGAGCACCTCGCGGCCGTGTTCCTGCTCGGCGGCGATCGCAACCCGGACCGGGCCCCATGCCTGCTTCAGGCCCTCGCGGTACTCCTCGGGCAGATCACGACCCTCGTTGAGGACGGCCAGGCTCATCACCCGGAAGTCGACGTCGATATCGCGCACCTTCTCGACCTCGACAATCCAGCGCGAGGTGATCCAACACCACGGGCACAGCGGGTCGAACCAAAAACCGGCGACAGACTTCTCGGACATACGGGCTCCTCCCAGCGATGGACGCAGACTTTCATCACAACTCGTGCCGATAGAACACTGTTCCCGCTGCCGCTAGGTTAGAAGCGTGGCACTTCCCAACCTCACCCGTGACGAGGCCATCGAGCGCGCTGCTCTGGTCACCGTCGGCAACTACCGGATCGTCCTCGACCTGAGTGCTGGGGAGAAGACATTCCGATCCACCACCACCGTCGAGTTCGAAGCGGTGCCCGGCGCCGACACCGTCATCGACCTGGCCGCCGACACCGTGCGCAGCGCCGTGCTCAACGGTACCGAGATCGACGTGTCCGGGTATGACGAATCCACCGGCATCCCGCTGCAGGGCCTGGCCAAGACCAACACCCTCGTGGTCGACGCCGACTGCCGCTACTCCAACACCGGCGAGGGTCTGCACCGCTTCGTCGACCCCGTCGACAGCGAGGTCTACCTGTACTCGCAGTTCGAAACCGCCGATGCCAAGCGGATGTTCGCGTGCTTCGACCAGCCCGACCTGAAGGCGACGTTCGACGTGACGGTCACCGTGCCGTCGCACTGGCAGGTGATCTCCAACGGGGCGACCACCTCGGTCGAGGAAGACGGCAAGACCAGCCTCCACACTTTCGCCACCACCCCGCGGATGAGTACCTACCTGGTGGCACTGATCACCGGGCCGTACGCGCGCTGGGACGACGTGTACACCGACGAGCACGGGGACATCCCGCTCGGCTTGTTTTGCCGGTCGTCGCTGGCGGAGTTCATGGACGCCGAGCGGTTGTTCACCGAGACCAAGCAGGGGTTCGGGTTCTATCACCGCAACTTCGGGGTGCCGTATGCGTTCGGCAAGTACGACCAGTTGTTCGTGCCCGAATTCAATGCCGGCGCAATGGAAAACGCCGGCGCGGTGACGTTCCTGGAGGACTACGTCTTCCGGTCGAAGGTCACCCGGTACAGCTATGAGCGCCGGGCCGAGACGGTGCTGCACGAGATGGCGCACATGTGGTTCGGCGACCTGGTGACGATGACCTGGTGGGACGACCTGTGGCTCAACGAGTCGTTCGCGACGTTCGCCTCGGTGCTGTGCCAGGCCGAGGCCACCGAGTACGACCAGGCGTGGACGACGTTCGCCAACGTGGAGAAGTCGTGGGCCTATCGCCAGGACCAGCTGCCGTCGACCCACCCGGTCGCCGCTGATATCCCCGATCTGCACGCCGTCGAGGTCAACTTCGACGGCATCACCTACGCCAAGGGCGCGAGCGTGCTCAAGCAGCTCGTCGCCTACGTCGGGCTGGAGCACTTCCTGGCCGGGCTGCGCGATTACTTCGCCGCGCACGCCTTCGACAACGCGACGTTCGACGACCTGTTGGGTGCGTTGGAGAAGGCCTCCGGCCGCGACCTGTCCGACTGGGGCCGGCAGTGGCTCAAGACCACCGGACTGAACACGCTGCGCGCTGACTTCGACGTCGACGCCGACGGCCGTTTCACCCGGTTCGCGATCGCCCAGGGGGGTGCGGCGCCCGGGGCCGGCGAGACCCGCGTGCACCGGCTCGCGGTCGGCATCTACGACGACGACCCGACGACGGGAAAGCTCGTGCGGGTGCACCGCGAGGAACTCGACGTGTCCGGGTCTTTGACGGATGTGCCTGCGCTGCAGGGAGTTTCGCGCGGCAAGCTGATCCTGGTCAACGACGACGACCTGACCTACTGCTCGCTGCGGCTTGATCCGGATTCACTGCAGACCGCGCTGAGCCGCATCGCCGACATCGAGGAGCCGCTGCCCCGCACGCTGGTGTGGTCGGCGGCCTGGGAGATGACCCGCGACGCCGAACTGAAGGCCCGTGACTTCGTGGCGCTGGTGATCAGTGGCATCCAGGCCGAGACCGAAGTCGGCGTTGCGCAGCGGCTGCTGCTGCAGGCGCAGACCGCGCTGAACTCCTACGCCGACCCGGCGTGGGCGTGCGCCAACGGCTGGCCGGCCTTCGCCGACCGGCTGCTGGATCTGGCGCGTGAGTCGGCACCGGGTTCGGATCACCAGCTGGCGTTCGTCAACGCGCTGTGCACGTCGGTGCTGCAGCTGCACCACATCGCGGTGCTGGCGACGCTGCTGGACAACGAGCCCGCCGAAGTGAACCTGGCCGGCCTGGTGATCGACACCGATCTGCGCTGGCGCATCGTCACCGCACTGGCCGCCTCCGGCGACCTCGACGGCGACGGGCCCGAGAGCCCGTTCATCGACGCCGAGGCGCAGCGCGATCCGACCGCCGCGGGCCGTCGCCACGCGGCCGCTGCTGCGGCGGCCCGCCCGCAGCTCGCGGTCAAGGACGCCGCCTGGCAGCGCGTGATCGAGGACGACACCCTGGCCAACATCACCGCCCGGTCGATCATCGGCGGGTTCGCACCGGCCGGGCAGGCCGCGCTGCTGCAGCCGTTTACCGAGCGCTACTTCGAGGCGATCCCCGGAGTATGGGAGCGCCGGTCCAGTGAGGTGGCGCAGACGGTGGTGATCGGCCTGTACCCGTCGTGGGATATCAGCGAGGAGGCCTTGGCGGCCGCCGACACGTTCCTCGGCGGCGAGCTTCCGTCGGCGCTGCGCCGGCTGGTGCTCGAGGGTCGAGCCGGCGTCGAACGCTCACTGAAAGCGCGCGCCTTCGACGCCGGCTGACGTCGCGCTGCCATGATCACTCCCGTGGCGGCCAGAAACACCAGGCGAGCCCGCGCGGCGCGCAGGCGCACGAGGCGGGTCAAGGCCGTCGTCAACGACCTCACCGAGGAGCAGTGGACGGCACTCAAGGAAGCCTGGAACGGCTGCGCGTATTGCGGCGTCAGGGGCAAGCCGCTGCAGCGCGACTGCGTCATGGCGATCTCCCGCGGCGGCCGGTACACGATCGACAACGTCGTGCCGGCCTGCGCGGCCTGCAATGCCAGCAAGTGCAATGACGAAGTCACCGGTTGGATGCGGCGCAAACGCCTCGACGAACGCGCCTTCCTAGAGCGTTACGTCGCGATCAAAAGCCAGAACTACGGCCTGGAGATAGCCGCCGACATCACCCGGATGGCGCTGACCAGCCCGTCGATGAGGTTGCCCTCCTTGAACGCCGACGCGGCCGCCGACACCCCGAGCGGGGCTGCCGACTCCACGCCACGGCCACGCACGTCCTCGCCGTAGACCACCTCGATCGCCTTCTGATCGGGCGACACGGCCAGCAGCACCGCGTTGTTCGGGGTGGGAACGTCGGCGAGGATCTCGCGGGCCCGGGCCGCGGTGTCGCTGCCCAGGTCGCCGATGTAGACCGCGAAGCGGGCCTTGGACTGCCGGCTGCCGTACTTCAGCGCATCGTCGAGCTCGACCAGCTGGCTGACCGGGAACGGGTAATGCACCGACAGCTCGCCGGGCTCGGTGACGCCCGAAACCCGTCCGCTGGTGGTCACTGCAAAGCCGTACGGCAGGTTGGCCGGATCGACGGTCGCTACCGTCCCGTGCTCACCACTTCCCACTTGCTCCACCTCCCACGGTCACCTCGGCCGCACCGTGACCGTGATGGCCACCGTCCGGAACCACCTCGTCGACGGCCGCCCAGAGGATCGGCGCGTGCGTCCAAGGCTCGGACAACTTGTACGTCGCGGCGCGCTTGCCCTTGCCGGGAAAGATCAGCAGGGCCAGGACGGCCGCGAGCCCAAAGGGGATGCCCACGAACAGGCCGTGGATGACAGCAGCATTCACGAGGCAAACCGTAGCAGTCTCACGCCGCGCCCTCACCCAGGTAGCGCACCCAGGCCGGGTCGAGTTCCTTGATGGTGCACAACAACCGCCAGTGCTGGCCCTTCGGCGGGGTCGGCACCAGCCGCAGCGTCCAGCCCAGCTCGCTCAGGAGCTTGTCGGCCTTGCGGTGATTGCAGCCCGCGCACGCGGCCACGCAGTTCTCCCACGAATGCTCACCGCCGCGGCTGCGCGGCACCACATGGTCGACGGTGTCGGCCTTGGAGCCGCAGTACGCGCACCGGAACCGATCGCGGTGCATCAACGCGGCGCGGGTCATTGGGATGCGCGCCCGGTAGGGCACCCGGACGAAGCTGCGCAGCCGGATCACGGACGGGACGACGATCACGCGGGTAGCCGAATGGATCACCGGCCCGGCGGGATCGTCGTGGACCACGTCGGCCTTGCCGCACAGGAGCATGATCACCGCCCGGCGCATGGGGAGCGCCGTCAACGGTTCGTAGGTCGAATTCAGTAACAGCACCCGGCGACGTCCCCATACTGATCCGTCGGCCGGGCTGGGTATGTGAGGGTCGGCGTGCAGGCTTGAGCTCGGTAGGGACCCAATCGGGCCCGCCGTGGCGCGGTGACCACGGTTCCGTTTACGCTGCACCATTCGTCCTCCGGAGACCAGTCCACCATGGATCCGTGGCAATCGCACGGTTATTTGTTCGGTGTTCCCAGGTCAAATCCGTGAACATCGGGTGACGTGGGTCGCGCCCGGGGCGGCCGTACACAATGGTGGGGTGACGGAGACTCAGGCCGACGGGGATGGGCAGACGTTTTACGACGCGGTAGGCGGCGCTGAGACGTTCCGCAAGATCGTGTCCCGCTTCTACGAGCTGGTTCGAGAGGACGAAGTGCTGCTCCCGCTCTACCCGCCAGACGAGCTCGACGACGCCGAGGACCGGCTGCGCATGTTCCTCGAGCAGTACTGGGGCGGCCCGCGGACCTACGGCGAGCAGCGGGGCCACCCCCGGCTCCGGATGCGCCACGCCCCGTTCCGGATCGGCTTCCTGGAACGGGACGCCTGGTTGCGCTGCATGCACACCGCCGTCGCCTCGATCGATTCGGCGACGCTCGACGACGAGCATCGCCGCGAACTCCTGGCCTATCTCGAAATGGCCGCGCAATCGATGGTCAACTCCGCCTTCTGAGGACGCCTGTGACCCAACCTGCTGGCGCCCCGTGGTGGGCGAACGCGATTTTCTACCAGGTCTACCCCCGCTCGTTCGCCGACTCCAACGGTGACGGCGTCGGCGACCTCGACGGCGTGACCGCCCACCTCGACCACCTGAGCTGGCTCGGCATCGACGCGATCTGGCTGAACCCGGTGATGGTCTCGCCGATGGCCGATCACGGCTACGACGTGGCCGACCCGCGCGATGTCGATCCCCTGTTCGGCGGTCTGGCCGCACTCGAGCGGCTGATCACCGAGGCACATGCGCGGGGTATCCGGATCACGATGGACCTGGTGCCCAACCACACCAGCTCGGCGCACGCCTGGTTTCAGGCGGCGCTGGCCGCCGCCCCGGGAAGCGTTGAGCGAGAACGCTATATCTTCCGGGATGGGCGGGGCGTGGACGGCGAAATCCCGCCCAACAACTGGGTATCGGTGTTCGGCGGGCCGGCCTGGACCCGGATCACCGAGCCGGACGGTACCCCCGGCCAGTGGTACATGCACCTGTTCGACGCCGAGCAGCCAGACATCAACTGGGACAATCCCGAAGCGTTCGAGGACCTGGAGAAGACGCTGCGGTTCTGGCTCGACCGCGGTGTGGACGGCTTCCGCATCGATGTCGCGCACGGTATGGCCAAACCACCCGGACTGCCGGACATGGCCAACCCCGACGTCGAAATGCTCACCCTCGACGACGATGATCCCCGGTTCAACCATGACGGTGTGCACGAGATCCACCGCGGCATCCGCTCGGTGCTCGACGACTACCCGCACGCGGTGACCATCGGCGAGATCTGGGTGTTCGAGAACGAGGATTTCGCCAAGTACCTACGCCCCGACGAACTGCACATGGGATTCAACTTCCGTTTGGTACGAGCCGAATTCGACGCGGCCGACATCCACGAAGCGATCGAGAACGCGCTGGCGGCGGCGGCGCTCGCCGACGCCAGCCCGACCTGGACGTTGTCCAACCACGACGTCGAACGGGAAGTCTCCCGCTATGGCGACGGCGTCACGGGGCTGGCCCGCGCCCGCGCGATCGCGATGGTGATGCTGGCACTGCCGGGTGCGATGTTCCTGTACAACGGCGAAGAGCTCGGCCTGCCGAACGTCGACCTGCCCGACGAGGTGCTGCAGGACCCCGTCTGGGAGCGCTCCGGGCACACCGAACGCGGCCGCGACGGCTGCCGGGTGCCGGTGCCGTGGTCGGGCGACACTCCCCCGTTCGGCTTCTCGTCGAACCCCGACACCTGGCTACCGATGCCTTCGGAGTGGGCGTCGCTGACCGTCGAACGCCAACTGGCCGATCCGGATTCGACGCTGGCATTCTTCCGCACGATTCTGCAGTTGCGGCGCGGGCGTTTTCACTTCACCGAATACGATGTCGAATGGCTGCAGCTGCGAGACGATGCCCTGGCCTTCGTCTCCGGCGGCGTGTTGTGTGTGCTGAACACCGGCAGCACCCCGCTGCCGCTTCCGGATGGTGAACTGCTCACTACCAGTGCGCCGTTGGTCGGCGGCGAGCTGGCGCCGGATGCGGCGGCGTGGATCGCGACGGGCTAAACCCCAGCGGCGAGCAGGTTCACCACCGACGCCACGATGACCGCGCCGAAGACGAACGACAACAGTCCATGGCCCAGTGCGGTGGCGCGCATCCGGGTCGATTTGAGGTTGGTGTCGGAGATCGCAAAGCTCATCCCGACCGCGAAACCGACATAGAAAAAGTCCTTGTAACATGGGGTTTCGCCGTCGTTGTTGAAGTCGATGCCGCCGGGCCGTGCGGGATCGAAATAGTGCTTGGCGTAGATCATGGCGTACAAGGTGTGGATGGTCAGCCAGGACAGCACAACGCTGCCGACCGCCATCCAGCCTGCCCCGGAATCGTGCGGAACACCCTGGGACGCCTCCTGACTACGTCCGAGTAGCACCCACACGCCGACCAGGCTCGCCAACGCGCCGCCCAACACCAAGGCCACCACGACCCCGAGTCGGGGTTGCTCCTGGCTAGCGTGATCTTCGGTGTCCTCGGGGTTGAAGCTCCACAGCGCGAGCCACGTCCAGCCGGTGAAGATCAGAGCGAGGGCGGTCCACCCGCCGAGCAAGGACAGCATGCCGTTATGGCTCCACAGCACCGCCGTCACGACCGCCCCGACCACAACACCGACCGTGACGCGGGCCGCCGGGCCCTTCCAGAATGGCAGCTTGCCGTGCGCGGTCTCAGCCATGCGGGCTCCTAACGCAATACCAGCGCGGGGTCCCCGCGTCGTCGATACACCGATCCGAACCGCGCGTCGATGCGCAACCACGTCGGCGAGAGCCGGACCCGCACAATCTCTTCGGCACCCGGCGATTCGGGCACGAATCCCATGGCGGTCAGCGCGAAGACACAGCGCATCGGCACGCCGACCGCGACGTCGCCCGAACTCACCTGGAGCACATCCTGGTCCAGCAGCGAGGCGGGCGGCCCGTGCGCGCTGCTGTGTTCTTTGGCCAGGCCGGCACCGCGCCCCGCCAGATCGGTGAGCACGGCCGCGGGCACGTCGTCGACGTGGGCGAAACCGGTGTCGGGCGGTAGCGCACCACGCCACGCCGAGTCCATCGGATAGCCAGGGTCGATGTAGCCCGAGTCGTCGGCGCCGCGCAGTCCGCGGGCCAATGCATCTGCCCCGCAGGACAAGTCACCCGGGTTGAGCTGCCCGGCGACGACCCGTACCGCCAGCACATCCAAGCCGGTGGCCACCCAGGCCGCCACCAGACCGTCAGAGCGGGCCCGCAGCCGGACCACCGTGGCCTCGTCCAGGCGCAGTGCATGCTCGACGAACGCCACCAGATCGTTGCGCCCGGCGGCGTCGGGAATGGTCAGGCCCCGCTCCCGTGTCATCGCTGCCAGCGCTGCAGGTACTCCCGGTGCTTGGGCGAAAGACGCACCAGCCGTTGCTCTTCGATGTGCACCGCGGCCAACTGCGTCTCGGCCATCACCGCCGGACGTGAATCGGGTTCGGCGGTCAGCGAGCGCACCTCGTAGCCGAGGGTGAAGTCGACCGCACGCAGCCGCTTGGTCCACATCGTCACCTGCAACGGTGAATCAGCAAGGCGCAGCTGGCCTTTGTAGAGCACCTGCACCTCGTGGATGAGCAGCCCGATGGTGGCGATGTCCTCGGCGAACGGCTCGCGCAGGAAGTCCACCCGCGCCTCTTCCAAGATCGTCACCATGGTGGCGTGGTTGATGTGCTGGTACATGTCGATATCCGACCAGCGCACATGCACGCCGGTGGTGAATCCCTTACCCACTTGATCCTGTTCCACTCGTCCTCGTCATGCTGCGGATCTGGCGTGCCGCCACCGACAACGTGGCCAGATCACGTTCGTCGTCGGCGTAGATCTCAGCCAGAGTGCGGCGCGCCCGTTCGACCCGTGAGCCATTGGTGTGCTCCCACTCGGCGATCTTCTCCTCCCCCGTCTCCTCCGGCTCGCCGATTGCCAGCACGTCGAAACACAACGCCCGAATCGACCCGTAGATGTCGTCGCGAATCGCCAAGCGGGCCAGCGAATGCCAGCGGTCGTCGCGCGGAAGTCCCGACACCGCTGTCAGCAGCCCGTCGGTGCTCAGGTGGTCCATCAGGGCGAAGTGGGTATCGGCAACCTCCGCGGGATCGCGGTCGACGATGTCGGCGATGTCGATCACGTCCAGCAGGCTGTACTGGTACAGCCCGCTGGCCACCGCGTACGCCAGATCCGCGCGAGCACCGTGTGCGGCGAACTCGCCGGCCTCCTTGGTGACGATGGCCTTATCGTCGCCACGCAACCAGTCCGGCATCCGCGGCGTCAGCTCGGTGACTTTCGCTGCGAACCGGTTGATTTCGGCGCCGACCGCCAGCGGCTGCGGTCGGTAGTTCAGCAGCCACCGCGCCGCCCGGTCCAGCAGGCGGCGCAGGTCCAGCGTCATCCGGTCGGAAACATTGACCGGCACCTCATTGTTGCGAGACGCGTCGAGGATGCCTTGCCACACCTGGCCGATTCCGAAGATCGCGTCGGCGGCCACGAACGTGCGCACCGCGTCGACGTAACCCACGCCGGTGTCTTCGGTGACGCGGTAGGCGAACGAGATACCGCCGATGTCGACGACATTGTTGACCAGCATCGTGGTGATGATCTCGCGACGCAGCTGATGGGAGCGGATCTCAGTGGTGAAGTGGTCGCGCAGCTGGCTCGGGAAGTACCGCGGCAGCCGGGCGGCGAACACTTCCTGATCCGGCAGGTCGCTGGCCAGCACCTCGTCCTTCAGCGCGAGCTTCACATGCGCCATCAAGGTCGCCAATTCCGGTGAGCTCAGCCCGATTCCGACTTCCTGACGCCGGCGGATCTCCTTGTTCGACGGCAACGCCTCGAGCTCACGGTTGAGCCCACGCCGCTCCTCGAGCTCGGCGATCTGGCGAGCATGCACGTTGAGCAGCGCGGCCGCGTTGGCCCGGCTGGTACCCATCAGATCGTTCTGGTCGACGTTATCGGTCAGCACCAGCGCCGAGACCTCGTCGGTCATCGAAGCCAGCAGCTCGGTCCGCTCGCCAGCGCTGACCTTGCCCGCGGTGACCAGCGAGTCGACCAGGATCTTGATGTTGACCTCGTGATCGGAGCAGTCGACACCGGCGGAGTTGTCCATGGCGTCGGTGTTGATCCGCCCGCCGCATAGATCGAACTCGATGCGGCCCAGCGATGTCACGCCGAGGTTGCCGCCTTCGCCGATCACCTTGGCCCGCACCTGATTTCCGTTCACCCGCACGGTGTCATTGGCGCGGTCGCCGACTTCAGCATCGGATTCCGACTCGGCCTTGATGTAGGTGCCGATGCCGCCGTTGAACCAGAGGTCCACCGGGGCCTGCATGATCGCCTTCATCAGGGCGGGCGGTGTCATCTCGTCGGCGTCGTCCTGCAGACCGAGCGCCGCACGCATCTGCGGGCTGACCGGGATCGCCTTCTGCTGGCGACTGAACACGCCGCCGCCCTCGCTGATCAGCGCGGGGTCGTAGTCCTCCCAGCTCGAGCGCGGCAGGTCGAACAACCGGCGGCGTTCCGCCCAGGACCGCTCCGCAACCGGGTTGGGGTCGATGAAGATGTGCCGGTGGTCGAAGGCCGCGATCAGCCGGATGTGGTGCGACAGCAGCATGCCGTTGCCGAAGACGTCGCCACTCATGTCGCCGACGCCGGCGACGGTGAAGTCCTCGCTCTGGGTGTCGACCCCCATTTCCCGGAAGTGCCGCTTGACGGACTCCCAGGCGCCCTTGGCGGTGATGCCCATGGCCTTGTGGTCGTAGCCCACCGAGCCGCCGGAGGCGAATGCGTCGCCGAGCCAGAAACCGTAGGAGTGGGCGACGTCGTTGGCGATGTCGGAGAAGGTGGCGGTGCCCTTGTCGGCCGCGACGACGAGGTAGGCGTCGTCACCGTCACGACGGACCACCCTGGGCGGGGTGACGACCTCGCCGGTGGCCCGGTCGACGTTGTCGGTGACATCGAGCAGGCCGGCGATGAACAGCCGGTAGCACGCAATTCCTTCGAGGCGGAACGCATCCCGGTCGGCAGCGGCGTCCCCGAGCGGCGCCGGCGGCTTCTTGACGACGAAACCGCCCTTGGCGCCGACGGGCACGATGACGGCGTTCTTGACGGCCTGCGCCTTGACCAGGCCCAGGATCTCGGTGCGGAAATCCTCGCGGCGATCCGACCAGCGCAGCCCTCCGCGTGCGACGTGACCGAATCGCAGGTGCACGCCTTCGACCCGCGGCGAGTACACGAAGATCTCGAATTTTGGTCTCGGCAGCGGCAACTCGTCGATGAGCTGGGGATTCAACTTGAGCGACAAGACGTTCTGGGCGTGTGCCGAGTCCTCGCTGGTGACGAAGTAGTTGGTGCGCAGCGTGGCCTGGATCATCGCGGCGAACGCCCGCAGCACCCGGTCGGTGTCCAGGCTGATCAGTGCATCGATGTCGGCGGCGACGGCGTCCGCGGCAGCCAGCGCGTCGAGACCCTTGCCGGCCGAGTCCGGATCGAACATCGCCTCGAAGAGGCTGACCAGTGAGCGTGCGGTTCTGGGGTTTCCGTTGAGCACCGACTCGATATGCGATTGGCTGTAGGGAAAAGCTGCCTGCCGCAGGTACTTTGCGTAGGCGCGTAGCACCGCCACCTGCTGCCAGGTCAGCCCGGCCCGCAACACCAGTTCGTTGAACCGGTCGATCTCAGCGCGGCCCTGCCAGATGGCGGTGACCGCGTCGGCGAACCGCTGCCCGTTGGCGTCCAGCTCCTCCTGCGTGCTGGCGACGGGCATGGACGCATCGGGCCGGATCTTGAACTGGTAGATCCACACCGTCAGCCCGTCTGGGCGCACGACGGTGAAGGGCCGCTCTTCGAGCACCAGCACACCCATGCACTGCAACATCGGGAGTAGGTGACTCAGCGAGGCCGTCGATCCGCCCAGATACCACGTCAGGAAGGCTTCGTTGGGTTCGTCACCCTGCTCGAATTGCAGTTTGACCGAATCCGCCTGCAGCTCTTCGACGATGCCGATATCGGTGATCGCCTCGGTCGAGGTGACGGCCTGCTTGAACTCCTCGGGTAATGCATCCGCATAGTGTTCGGCAATCGCCAGGTCGATCTTGCCCTCGCGCGCGGAGCCGATCAGGCGGTCGCCCCAGGTGCGCAGCGCCTCTGTCAGCAGACTCTGGACGCGGGTGCGGTTGGCCTCGCTGTCGTCGATCGACTCACGAGTGGAGCCGTCCGGCAGACGGACCGTGAAATGCACGACCGCCCACGGTGATTCACTGACCCGTGCGGTGTAGTCGATGCTCAGGCCGCCGAATTCGCGCACCAGGATGTCCTGCATGCCCAGCCGGACCACGGTGGTGTACCGGTCGCGGGGCAGATAGACCAGACAGGACACGAAGTGACCGAGCTGGGCGGCACGCAGGAACAGCAGCGCGCGGCGGCGCGAGCCGAGGTCGACGACGGTGGTCGCCATATCCAGCAGCTGTTCGGCGCTCAACGAGAACAGTTCGGAGCGCGGGATGGTCTGAACGATGTCGAGCATCAGCTGACCTGGGTGGCTGGGGTCGTTCTGCGACAGCGTCAGCACGTCGCGGACCCGACGCGAGATCAGCGGGATGTCAAGCACATTGGCGCTCATCGCCGTCGCCGTGAACAGCCCGACGAACCGGTGCTCGATATCGGAGCCGTCCGAACGATGCTCGCGGATCACCACGATGTACGGGTACGCGCCGTAGCGCAGGAAGCTGGGCATCGTGGCCTGAGCGAGCACCAACAGGTCGCCCGGGTGGGTGAGCTCCGGCAGCACCTCGGTGCGCAACCGCGCCACCCCGAGACGGCTGGACTCCACGACGGTGGCCGTCCCGTCGCCGACGATGCAGTCCTGGCAGCCCAACAGCACGAAGTTGCCCACCGAGAGCCAGCGCAGGAGGTCGGCAACGTCCTCGCGGTCAGGACCGGCGAACCGGGTTCCCGAGTCCTCATCGAGGTCGCGGGCCAGGTTGTGCAGCGCGGCGCTCAGCGCGACCGAATCCAGCGCCACCTGCCGGGCGTCGGCCACCACCATCGGCAGCATCTGTTCGGCCTCGGCCAGCGCCTTGCGGTCGACCGACGGCGACAACTGCACGTGAATCCAGGACTCTTCGAAGCCGTCCTCGTCGTCGGTCAACGGCCGCACATCGAGCAGTTCGCCGCTTGCGCTGCGCCGCACCCGGAAGACCGGATTCATCAACGCGATGTAGGCGACGCCGAGCCGGTGCAGCAGCACCGTGACGGAGTCCAGCAGCATGGTGGCCTGGTCGGTGACGATCTGCAGCGCGGGTCCGAAGCCGCCGGGATCGTCGCTGGGATAGATCGCGACGAGGGTCTGCCCGACCACCCGGCTGCGGGCCAGCCGCTCCTGCGCGGCGATCAGGCCCGGCGGAACAGCCCGTGCGGCGGCCGCTGTCACGAGCGGACCGGTGTCGGTGGCGTCCGGGTCGGGAGCCCCGCCGTGTGGGCCGCGATAGGTGGCGAGGTAGGCCTCGCCTATCGACTCGGTAGTTCTGGGGTCAACCGTCATACCTGCCGCTCCTGATCAGCATGCGGACCGGCGCTGGTCCGCAGCGCCACATTAGTCGCGTGTGAGCCTGCGGTGGGTGACCCTGTGCGGACGGGCCGCGTCGGCTCCCAAACGCTCGAGTTTGTTCTCCTCGTAAGCCCCGAAGTTTCCTTCAAACCAGAACCACTTGGCCTCGTTGTCGTCGTCGCCCTCCCACGCCAGGATGTGCGTGCAGGTGCGGTCGAGGAACCAGCGATCGTGGCTGATCACCACCGCGCAGCCGGGGAAGTTCTCCAGCGCGTTCTCCAACGAGGACAACGTCTCGACGTCGAGGTCATTGGTGGGCTCGTCGAGCAGGATCAGGTTGCCGCCCTCCTTGAGGGTGAGCGCCAGGTTGAGCCGGTTGCGCTCACCGCCGGAGAGCACGCCGGCCGGCTTCTGCTGGTCGGGTCCCTTGAACCCGAACGCCGACACGTAGGCCCGCGACGGGATCTCGTTGTGGCCGACCTCGATGAAGTCGAGCCCGTCCGAAACCACCTGCCACACATTCTTTTTCGGGTCGATGCCGGCACGGTTCTGGTCGACGTAGCTGAGCTTCACGGTGTCACCGACCCGCACATTGCCGCTATCGGCCTCCTCCAGCCCGACGATCGTCTTGAACAGGGTCGTCTTACCGACACCGTTGGGACCGATGACGCCGACGATGCCGTTGCGCGGCAACGTGAACGACAGGTCCTTGATCAGGATGCGACCATCGAAACCCTTGTCGAGGTGTTCGACCTCGACAACGACGTTGCCCAGTCGCGGCGGCGCCGGGATCTGGATCTCCTCGAAGTCGAGCTTCTGGGTCTTCTCGGCTTCGGCGACCATCTCTTCGTAGCGACCCAGGCGGGCCTTGTTCTTGGCCTGCCTGGCTTTGGCGCCGGAGCGGACCCATGCGAGCTCCTCGCGCAGCCGTCGCTGCAGCTTCTGGTCCTTCTTGCCCTGCACCTCGAGGCGGTCGGCCTTCTTCTCCAGGTAGGTCGAGTAGTTGCCCTCGTAGGGGTAGGCGCGGCCGCGATCGAGCTCCAGGATCCACTCGGCGACGTTGTCCAGGAAGTACCGGTCGTGGGTGACCGCCAGGATGGCGCCCTTGTAGGCGGCGAGGTGCTGTTCGAGCCAGAGCACGCTCTCGGCGTCGAGGTGGTTGGTCGGCTCGTCGAGCAGCAGCAGGTCGGGCTTGGAGAGCAGCAGCCTGCACAGCGCCACCCGGCGACGCTCACCACCGGACAGGTGGGTCACCGGCTCGTCGGGCGGCGGGCAGCGCAACGCGTCCATCGCCTGTTCGAGCTGGGAATCGATATCCCAGGCGTCGGCCGCGTCCAGTTCTTCCTGGAGCTTGCCCATTTCGTCCATGAGCTCATCGGTGTAGTCGGTGGCCATCAGCTCGGCGACCTCGTTGTACCGATTGAGCTTGCCCTTGATCGCGACGCCGGCCTCGACGTTCTCCCGGACCGTCTTGTCTTCCTCCAGCTGCGGCTCCTGCATGAGGATGCCGACCGTGGCGCCGGGCGCCAGCAGCGCGTCGCCGTTGTTGGCCTGGTCCAGGCCGGCCATGATCCGCAGGACGCTCGACTTACCGGCACCGTTGGGGCCGACGACGCCGATCTTGGCTCCGGGCAGGAAGGCCAGCGTGACGTCGTCGAGGATGACCTTGTCGCCGTGCGCTTTGCGGACCTTCCGCATGGTGTAGATGTATTCCGCCATTGCCGCGGTGTTGCCTTCCGTCTGGTCGTGAATTGCTCGTCGACCATCCTAGGCGCGCGCGCCGAGCGCCTTGTGGCCGCGCTGGCCAGGCCAGCGCGGCCACGGCGGCTCCTCACGCCGACAGCGGTAGACCCGTGCTCTCCTCGGCGCCGTCGGTGTCGGCGTCCGCGTCCTGGGGATCCGCGGCCTCGGACTCGTCGGCGGTGGGTTCGGCCGGCCTGGGCTGGGGCTGCTCGAAGCGGACGATCGCGCGGGACAGGTCGGGGCCGACCGCAGTGGCCCGCATCTCCAGCGACGAACGCCGCACGCCCTCTTTGTCGTCGTATTCGCTGGTGAAGACGTCGCCGACGACGATGACCGGGGCGCCCTTGTAGAGGCCTGCACCGACGCCGGTGACCAGCTTTCCCCAGCAGTTCACGGTGATGTACAGCGAGTTGCCGGGCTCCCAGGTGCCGTCACCGGTGCGACGACGGGAATTGCTGGCCACCCGGAAGCTGATCAACTCCTGGTCGCCGACCACACGGCGGCGAAGGTCGGTCACGACGCGGCCGATGACTGTCAGATGGGTCTCGAACATGGCTGGGGTCCTTTCGGTGAGTGATGTCTTGCCCACTGAGTGGGCCGCAGCTCACCGACAGCCCTGTGACGGGGCCGCTCCGTTGATTGGAGGTTGTGCATGAAGCGCGGACTGGGGATAGCCAGGCACCCGAGCGGGTGACTGGTCACCTCAGATGGCCGATTCTAGGCTTGGCCGAATGGGAACGCTTGAGGTTTGCGACGACGCCTTGAAGACCCTGGCTGGGCAGCATGCGGCCACATCAGCGCGGTTAGCCAACGAGGTCCCGACCGCAGTCGCGGGACCGCCAAAGCAGGCGACTTCGGACGCAGTAAGCGCTGCTTACGCCGTCTTGCAATCAACGGCAGCTGTATTGGCGGGTCGAGTACAGGCAACCGGTAGCAAGATCGCCACGTCGGCGATCGGGTATCAGACGACCGAGGCGGGTTCGGCCCATCGACTGGCTGCGCTGGATAGATCGGTCCCGGTGTAAATGTCCCCCGCTGGTCCAGTCGGCGCGCCGAGTTTGTCGCAGATTCTCGGGTGGGACACCGCGCACCTGCATCAGGCGGCGACCGACTGGGTGAACACCGCCGAGCATTGGGAGCAGTCGTTCACCAGCGCGCATCGCGACACGCTTTCGCCCGGTGGCACCCCGTGGGAGGGTCAAGCGGCCGAAGCTGCCCAGCAACGGGCCATGGCGGATCTCGTACAGGTCGGTGGACTCGCCGACACCCTGCACGAAGCCTCCGAGATCGCCCGTCGCGGTGCCGATCAACTCGATTACCTCAAACGCGACGCCATCAACGCCATCAATCAAGCGCGTGAAGCGGGATTCAGTGTGAGCGAGGGTCTTTCGGTAACAGACTCCAGTCGGGGCGGGCGCATTGCGGCAGCCCGCTCGCACGCCGCAGTCATCGCCGCTCGCGCAATCGCTCTGAGCACTGCGGACAACGAGCTTGCTTCCAGGATCACCGCGACCACTGCGGAATTGTCCAATCACCGATTTATCGAGCCTCTTGAGAACGGCGGCGTTCAGGCGGTCGACTTCAATGAAGCCCCGCCGCCATCCTCTCCGTATCCGATCAACGACGTGGTCGCCGAGGCAACCGACCTCGATCGCAATCACGTAGTCATGCGTCGCGGCTACTACGACGCACAAACCCAACAAGGTTTCGGCTTTGACAAGGCCTACTGGCGACACGGCGTCATCAACCCGAATGTGTTCAAAGATCTCATCTCTCACAGTCGGCCAATCAGCAACACAAACGGAACACTCGTCTACGAGGTCCCAATCAATCGGGTGCACTGCACATCGGGCCCCCTCGGAATACCCAGTTGCATCGACACTGGCGAAAGCCTGACGATGAGGATCGTCGCCAACATCAACGGGAGCCCGACTGTACCCGGAGGCGGGCAGAAGGGTTTGATCACCATGTATCCCCTTGCAGGAGGAAGTGGCGTAGTGGAACTCGGACCGAACTGGACCTGGACACCGCCGTGGGTGAATAACAATGTGCCCATCAACTGACCCCAATGCCGGCGAGGGCTCTTTCGCCGCAAATGTGCTACGCGATCTGCTGCAGCACATCGCAATTCAGAATTCGAAGAACACCGGTCAGGTTCGTCCCGGTCACTATCTTTTCGAGGTCTCGCACGCGTGGACTGCGGGGCCCATGATGTACCTGGTCTACAGAACTCCGCCGTCAGACATCACATGGGGTTTGGTCCGCGACACGACAAGATCGCTCATCGACCCAGGCCCGTGGAACGACACCGACGATCCCGCCCTGTACTACTACTTGCTCGATCTTGAGGAAGGCTGGCCAGGCAACTCATCGCTCCAGCCCGGCGACGATCCCGAGGTCATCCGGTGGTCGGGGTGGCCTCACGAAGACCTCATTGAACGCGTTGGCGATCTTCCGGAGTCGTACCGACAGGCACCCCCCGCGGTGCCGACCGTAGCGGCGGCATCAGAGCCTTCGCCGACAACGGAACCCCGCCGGTATGGAAATCCGATCTGAGATGCCCTCGCGCGTATGTGCGGGGCACGCCTCGGCGCGCCCCGCACACGCGGGCAGTTTCGCTACGCGTTCTGCTGCGCGTCGGTCGCCTTGGCCTGATCCGGCAGGCTTTGGACGTCGCCATCGACGTCGGAGGTGATGAAACCGGTCAGCGTCTGCTGGAAGGCGTTGATCGTGGCATCGGCCTTCAGGTAGCCGGTGTGGGTGCCCGTCACCGTGACGTCCGCCAGGTAGTGAACGCTCGACTGGTTCGGCAGATAGTCGGCCGACTCGGTGCCGTTCAGGATCATCCCGTCCTCGTTGACGTAATTGGTGTAGGTGACGGTGCGGATCGTCCGGCCGGCGTTGATCGGGTCGGGAGCTTCGGTGACCGCCGCGGTGCCGCCGCCGACGCCGTTGTACGTTCCGACCGGATCCAGCGGGGTCGTGGTCGGATGGTAGGTGGTCAGATCCGGTGCCCACGACGACGGGTCGGGGGTGGTCCGGTCTGCTGCCACCGGGCCAACGCTGGTGGTGTACTTCAGGTTTGCGATGACGAGCCGGGACTGCGTCGGGTCGGAGACGCTGGACTCCCAGAAAGTGACCGCGTCGCCGTTGGGGTTCCAGCTCGGCATGCTTCGGGCCGCCCAGCCATCGCCGGTGTCGAATAGCGGCATACCGTTCTCGCGGTTGAGTTCGTCGCCGACGGCGACCGCCCACTCCTGGTTCGACACATTGACCGGTGACGCGTAGTAGCCGTATACCGGTGCCGCCACGTAGACCGGCAGCAGGCTCTGCCGCACGATCCTCGTCATCGGCGTCAGAGCGTCGAGCCCGCGCGTGCTGCCGATCGCGATCCACTGTTCGTTGGGCGAGTAGTCCATGTCTTCGTCGTAGTCGAGGCTGGCAGTCACCCGGGTGACATTGCCGGTGGCCAAATCGATTTCGATGTCGTCGGCGTTGCCCTGTTCGTAGGAGCCACCGAGGATGACCACACCCTTGCCGTCGGGTGTCCACTGCTTGCCCTCGCCGGTGGCGAACACCACCCGCGCATTGGTGACGTCGTACTCGTTGGTGGTGGCGTTGTAGGTCAGGTCGCCCACTACCGGAGCGATCTGGAGCACCCCGGTGGCACCGTTAAGCATGACGCGGCTGAACAACACGTGTTGCCCGTCCGGCGAGATCCTCAACTCACGTTGCGCATTGATCGAGATGACGCCGGGAGCACCCGGCGGTGTGACGATGGGGATCAACCGCGTTCCGTTGACATCCTGTTGCAGAACGGAATACGTCGGCCCCGATTGCGCACCGCTGTCGACAAGCACGATCACGCGCCCGGTGCCGTCGGTGAAGGGAACCGGCTTGCCCAGATTTGCGGTCACACTCGGGGCGAGGCCGCAGGTCAGACATTTGGCGTTCGTACCGTCGATGCCGATCTGATAGATCTCCTGACGACCGCCGGCGGCTGGGATGGCCGCGAAGTAGATCGACTGACCGTCTTCGGAGTAGCGCGGATTGACCGGCTTCGTGACGCCAGCGGGCATATTCAAGATCGCCCGCTGCACAGTGGGATTGAGCACCGTCAACCCCTCGGTGGCTTGAGCGCTGTGCGTGCTCAACGGTGTCAGCAGATTGAACTTGCCGTCGGATACCGAGACGGTGAACGAATCGGTCTGGGCGGCATCGTAATCGATGTCGTTCGGCGTGTAGGTGTAGTTCCCGGTCGCCTGGTCGATCGTCAGAGTGCCGTATTTGGGCCCCTGGGCGACGGTGTATTTCAGGGCATCGCCTTCGATATCGGTGGCGCCGATGTTGCCGGTGACGGTCTGTCCGGTCTGCACCGTGGTGGTGGGGTCACCGATCGTCGGCGCTTGATTGAACACGTCGCGCCGCACCCAGCCCAGCAGACTCCACACCATCGGAACGACGGGTCCGGGGGTGTTTGGCGGGGGGTTGAGGAACGGGTTGAGCAGAGTGGTGACGACGTGGTTGAGGAACCCGATCGGGTCTGATGCCGGTGCTTCGGCTGGTGTCGTCACCGCTGAGGCCGCTGCCGCGCTTGGCTGGCTGACCAACGCGGAGTGCGCCTTACCCGCGACTGTCGGCGAGACGGCGGCCTGATTCACCGTGGTGCCCGTTGCGGTCGATGTGGCCGCGGCCGTGGCCGTGGCCGTGGATTTCGATCCGCCACTACTCGTGACCTGGCCGGAAGACGACGCCGCACGTGAGGTCGTCACAGCGCCTGGCGTACGAGGCCTGGCCAAACCGGCAGACCGTCGTCCGGTGTGCGCCGATGCCGACTCGGTGCCGGAGCCCGCATCGTCCGACGACGCGGATGAGGAACCCGCGCCGGACGATGCGTGCCCGGTGTCGGCGGACGCGACTCCATGCCCCGCAGCCAGGGCGCTGAACAGCCAAATCGCGAGCGCCATGCCCCCGTACCCACCGAACTTCACGGCCGTTCGCGCGCTCTCCCGGGAGCGAGTCGGCGCGCGCGAGGGGCTCGGCGCGGCCGGGACGAACAGCGGGTTGACGGGTTGACCTGCGTCCGACATGGTGTGCCTCCGAGACGAAAATCTGTTGATCGATCGATCAAACTGGAATGTGATGAACTTCATAACAGGACGGGTCGAGACCTGTCAAGAGAATCGCTAGGAATCCCCGACGAGATGCCAGGAGGGGGTCAGAACGCCTGTCGACCCACAGTCACTTCACAGCTCGGATCCGGACTAATTGTTGTGGCAGAACAGATTAGGTGAACTATCCACCGGCCAAACACGACGCGCCCATACGGTGATCCGCAGGCCAAACCAACTGACAGCACGTGCGAACGAGGGCCGTCGCAGGCCCGTTCCAACGATGCAGCACGGTTCTCAACCACGAACCGGCGGCGAAGGGACACCAGTCAACCGATCAAATCGGTCTTCAACGCCGATGCGAGCCCGTCCCGCTATCGGGACAGCATCGCGAACTGAGCCTCGACAAACTGTCGCAGCTCTTCGTGCCCACGGGTCAGGCCAACAGCACTCTCGTTGCTGACACTCCGGGCGAGTTGCGCTACCAGCATCGCAATCACGACCGGCGGATAGGCTTCGAGATCAACCCCATACGATCGCAACGACATAGTCACCGCCGCGGTCTCAATGTCCCGTACCCGCTCCGCAAAGTTTCGCAGCTCAGCGCCAATTGCTTTGCGGTGGTTCGCGAGTGCCATGAGCTCAGTGCTCATGACTGTCTGCCGGGGATCACAGTTGAGTCGCCACAGCGCACGCAAGGGATCGTCCTCGGTCAGCGCCTTGCGTAGTTGTTCCAGCGCGGTCTCCGCACCGGAACGCAACACCGCAAGGAAGAGATCGTCCATGGTCGGGAAGTAGTAATAGACCAGCGCCTGCTTCACGCCAGCCTTCGCCGCGACTCGTCGCGATGTTGCCGCGGCATATCCTTCGTCATGCATGATCTGCGCCGTGGCGTCGACAAGGCGTTGGCGGGTTCCACCGTCATCGAGTTTGCCGTGGACGGTCGTGCGGCGAGGAGTTTCGCCGCCTGGCCGCAGCTTTCGCGCCTTGGTAGGCATAGCGCACACTAGCATCTTGATCGAATGATCAATCGACGAAAGTCGGCCGACGGCCTCAGCGGCTATTGCCGCTGGCATCACGCCGGGCCATCTCGGCCAGCATCGCGTTGTAGGCGGCCAGGTCGGCGTCGTCGTCGCGGTCGGCGGCGCGATCGAGGCGCTTGGCCGTGCGCCGATCGCTGCGGCTCCACTGGACCAGCAGCGCGATCATCACCAGCACGAGCGGGATTTCGCCTGCCGCCCAGGCGATTCCACCACCGAGATGCTGATCATCGAGCAGGTCGGTATGCCAGCTCAGCTGTAGCGACCGGTAGAAGCTCTCCCCCAGCACCCGCTGCTGGCCCATCATCACCACACCGAAGAACGCGTGCAGCGGCAGCGAGGCGAACACCATGCCGATCTTGGCCACCGGCGGCAACGGCCGCGGCGTTGGGTCGACTCCGATGACGACCCAGTAGAACAGGTAGCCGCTCATCAGGAAGTGCAGGTTCATCAGCACGTGCGCGCCGTGATTGCTCACCGCGGCGTCGAAGATGCCGCCGAAGTACAGACCGTAGAACCCGGCGACGAACACGATGGTCGCCACGACCGGATGGGTGAAGAACCGCGACCACATGCTGTGCAGAGCGTCCAGCAGCCACTCCCGCGGCCCGGGCGGATTGCCCTTGCCCGCCGTCGGCAGCGCCCGCAGCGCCAGGGTGACCGGCGCACCCAGCACCAGCAGAACCGGCACCAGCATCGACAGCAGCATGTGCGCGGCCATGTGCATGCTGAACATCGCCGGCATGTAGCGGCCCAGACCCGACGACGTGGTGAACAGCAGCACCACGCAGCCCAGCACCCAGGCGACGGTCCGGCCTACCGGCCAGGCGTCGCCGCGGCGACGCAACCGGATCACCCCGGCCAGATAAACCGCGGCGAACACGATGGCCGCAGTGCCGAACGCCAGGTCGAAGCGCCAGTCCAGCAGGATCCGCGCGACGGTCGGCGGGCCGGCGAAGTCGTAGCCGATCGCCACTTCGGCGGGCGACGGGTTGGCGTTCAGCGGCGCGGGCGGCGGGGTGCGGCCCAAGCCGACGGCGATGCCGAACGTCAGGCCGAACACCAGCGCCTCGACGAACGCCAGCCGGATTAGCACGCCGCGCGCCTGCGGGTCGGCCTGCAGCGCGGCCACCGGCCCACGACGTTGCCGCCACCCGATGACGCCCAGCGAACACAGCGCGACGATCTTGGCCACCACCAGCCAGCCGTACTCGCTGGCGAACAGGTCCGAGATCCGCATCCGGACAAAGGCGTTGATGACGCCGGAGAGCGCCATCGCGATGAAGCACCAGAACGCGACGGCCGAGAAGCGCCGCGCGGCCAGGCCGGCATGCTCGCCGCCGCGGAGGGCATGGGCCAGCAGGGCCAGCAGCCCGCCCGCCCACAGCGCGCCGGCCAGCAGGTGGATCAACAGGCTGTTGGTGGCGATGTCGTGCGCGCCGCCCGCCGACGAGTGCCCCGTCAGGCCCAGCGGGATGAGCGTGATCAGCGAGCCGGCCAGCAGAAACGGCGTCCACGACCAGCGCAGCACCGCACGGCCGGCGACCGCCGCCACCAGCGCCAGAAACGCCGTCCACCGCCAGGCTCCGGCGGTGTCGACCAGGCTGGCCACCGACCACAGCTGGACCGGGTTGAGGTGGTCGCCCAGCGGTTGACCGGACACGTCGGACACGGTCAGCGGGATCAGCAGGACGGCGCACACCGCCCAGGCCCCCGAGGCGGCGACGCCCATCTTCAGCGCGCGGTACCCGGCGACGTCGAGCACTCCGCTGTCCTGGGGTGGCACGAAGAACGTCGCGAACGTGAATGAGCCGACGGCCAGCACGGCAGCGATCTCACCGGCCGCCCGCACGAACGGCAGGCCCAACGTGGTGACCGGGCCGGGGTCGGGCAGGCCGGTTGCGGTCAGCGCGTCGGCCAGCGACAGGGCGCCCAGGCCAGCGGCGGTGATCCCGGCGAGCAACGCCACCATCCACAGCACCGGCCATACCGCGATGCTGCGGTCGGTGGGCGCGGTCATGGCTTCAGCGTAAGTTCAGGCGCCCTGCTCACGTAATTTCAGCTCGCGGGCATAGAACTGATCGGTGGACAGCGCACCGATGCGGTCCATATCAGCCAGGATGCCGCGCAGCTCGTGCAGGAACGCCCGCCGGCGCTGCTGCAGATCTGGGCCGGCTTCCAGCAGGTGCTGGTCGGCGGCCACCTGCCGGGCGGTCGCGAACAGCAATGCCGACACCGCCTCGTTGCTGCGGACCCGGCCCTGCGCGGCGTACTGGGCACCCACGCCCAGGGCTCGCTTGGTCAGTTCCTTCTCCTCGATGTCGGTCGGCGCGTCACAGAGCACGTCGGCGACGATCTCGTAGGCCTCGACGAAGGGCCGCAGCATGGCGTGCGCCATCAGCGGCTGCTTGCGGCGCAACAGGTTGTCCACCGCGTCACCACCGGCGGCGACGTGGATCTCCCAATCGTCTTGCCACGACAGCTCTTCGGCTAGGTGCTCGCGGAAGGCCGCGGAATCGGCGAAGTAGAAATCGAACTTCAGCAGATCGCGCAGGCGCATCGCCTGATCCCAGAACACCGCCACCCGATCACCGTCGGGTGCGCGGCCGGCATGTGCCAGTGCCAGTTCGGCGATGGCGGTTTCCAGGAACGCGTGGATGAGCGTGTTGCGATAGAAGGCCGCCTCGTGTTCGTGCTCTGGGGCGATCCGCCACACCGGCTCATGGCCGCCGTCCACTCGGGTGACCGGGTGGCCGTTGGACATGGCGTCGACCGCGGCCCGCACCCCTTCGGGGGTGCGCAGCCGCAGTGCGCTGTTGGTGATCGGATTTTGCTTGCGCTCAAGGTAATCCAGCGAATCCTGCAACGTGTGGTGCAGCTGGCTCAGCGTCAACGCACGGCCCCGAGTGGCGAGTAGCAGCGCCGACACCAGCCCGGTGGCGTTGATCGGTGTCACCCGCAGGATCCGCCAAGCGACCTCGAATGCCATCTTCTGCATGGCCAGACGTTTGGCGGCCTCATCGGTCGCGACATCGCCACCCGGCTCGCCGAGGTATTGGCGCATCGAGACCGCCTCGGGGAAGCGGACGTAGATCTTGCCGTAGTTGCGCTCACCCTGCGCCTTGATGAAATTGAACAGCCACTCCGCGCTCTCCGGCGTTTTCTCCCCGCCGCGGGCGTAGTTGGCGTACTCGGTGGTTTCGTGTAGCTGGTCGAAACTGATCGACACCGGCTGCAGCAGAATGTCCTCGCTGCGGCCGTCCAGATAGGCGTCGGCGACGTAGGCGAGCAGGCCGAGCTTGGGCGGCAGCATCTTTCCGGTTCGCGACCGGGTGCCCTCGATCGACCAGCTGAGGTTGAAGCGCTTCTGCACGATGAACCCGACGAACTGCCGAAGCACGTACTTGTACAGCGGATCGTCGAGCTTGCGGCGCAGGAAGATGACACCCGAGCGCCGCATCAGCGGTCCCATGAACCCGAAGGACAGGTTGATCCCGGCGAACGTGTGCGCAGGCGGCAACTTGTTCTCCTGCATGGCCACCGGGACGATGACGCCGTCGAGGTAGGACCGGTGCGACCACAGCAGGACCGCCGGGTGGTCTTCAAGGCCGCGGCGCATGGACTCGATTTCCATGGTGTCGTAGTCGATTCGGGGATCGAAACCCCGGCTGAAGATGGCACGCCCGAGGTTGGGGATCAGGTCGACGGAGAACCGGCTCCACCCGGTGGCCAGCTCGTTGAGCATCTCCTCGGCCTTGGCCGGCGTGGCCCCGGGGATCTGCTCCAGGCCCTCCATGAAACGGGTGGACGACATCAGCTCGTCGGTGATCAGTTGCGGCGACTTGTATTCCGGTCCAAGCAGGCGTAATTCCATCCGCTCGACCGCCAGCGCCGCGCGGCGCAGCACGAAGCGGGCGAAGTCGCGCGGGCTGTCGCCGACGGTGTGCTCCTGCCACAGCTGGCGCAGTTCTGACACCTTCGCCGGTTCGCCGGCGACGATGCGGGCTCGGGACGGATCCTTACGAAGGATGTTGCGCTGCAACACTTGCGGCGGCCGGTACGTGTCGCGCCCGGACAGCAGGCCGACGATCTTGACGCGGGTGGGCAAGCCGCCGGGAACCCAGAACACCCGCACCGGGACCACCAGGCGGTCCTCGCCGCCCGAGAGCTCCTCGACGAGCGAAGCCACCACGCCGGGCGGCGGATCACCGACGGGCAGGCGCAGCACCTCGACCCTGGTGTCGGGGTGCGCCCGGCGCTGGGCGTGCAACCAGTCGTTGAGCAGTTCGAATTCGGCCTTGGACGACACCGACGCCAGCACCAGCGCATCGTCGGTGGTGCTGAAGTCGGCCAGGTGGTCAGAACGGGTCATTTGCGGCCCTTGGCATTCGGCGACTTTGTAGCGGGAGCTTTCTTGGCCGCTGTGGTCTTGGCCGCCGCCTTCTTGGTGGGCGCCTTCTTGGCGGCCTTCTTCGCTGGCGCCTTCTTGTAGATCGGATGCACCGGCACCTTGTCTTCCGGCCAGTCCTTGAGGGTGTCAAGATACAGCTGGCGAACCTCCTCGATGCGTTCCGAGAGATCGTCGAGGGTCCAGTCCGCGACCGAAAGCGGCGGATAGACAACGACATCCACCTCGCCGGGGTTCATCGTCGAGGAATCGCGGGAGGCGATCACCTCGGCGTTGCGAATCACGATCGGCACCAGCGGAACACCGGCTGCCATCGCCAACCGGAACGGCCCCTTCTTGAACGGGCCGACGGTCCTGGTGTCCAGCCGGGTGCCTTCGGGCGCGATCATGATCGACAGGCCCTTGGCCACCATCTCCTCGACCTGATGCATGGTTTCGACGGCGGCCTTGGGGTCGTCACGGTCGATGAACACGGTGTCGACGAGCTTGCCCAACGTGCCGACGACGGGGTCGCTCTGCAGTTCCTTCTTGCCGACACCGGTCCAGTTGTCCCGGAGTAGGGACGCCGTGATGACGGGGTCGGCGTTGTTGCGGTGGTTGAAGATGAACACCGCGGGGCGTTGTTTTGTGAGGTTCTCGCGGCCAATCACGTTGACCCGCACGCCGTTTACGGCCAGCAGCAGATTCGGGAATGCGGTGGTGAAGAAGTTCAGCCCGCGCCGACGGCTCCGGGTCAACGCTCCCCACCAGATCGCGCCGGTCGCGGCCGGCACCAACGCGCCGACACCGAGCAGGGTGCGGACCTGACCCATCACACCGCCGCCGCCGCGGCTGTGGAATTGCAGGATCGGCCAGCCTCGCCGGCGCGCCACCGCGGCCATCTTGCCCTCGGGGTTGGTGGGCCGCGGATTGCCGACCAGATACATCAGTGCGACGTCCTCGTCGCCGTCGGCGTAGAAATAGGAGCCTTTGAGATCAATGTCGTTGTCGGCGGCGAACTTCTGCACGGCATTGGCCTTGCCCGGACCCCACAGGATGGGCCGGACCACGTCGCCGGTCAGCACGTCGTTGTCATCGACCTCGAACCGGTTGGTCAAGGTGTTCTTGATCCCCAGGAACTGGGCCACCGGTTCGACCTGAATGGTCAGCGCCGACGAGCTGAGCACCACGGTGTGCCCGCGCTCCATGTGCGCATGCACCAGCTCGCGCATCTCCGGATAGATCCGGTTCTCGATCTTCTGCACGAACATCCGCTCGCCGATCTCGTGCAGATCGCTCATCGCCCTTCCACGCAAAGCCTGTGACGCCTTGGTGATCAGCTCCTCGAACTCCAGCCGGCCGAGCTGATGGTTGAGGCCGGCCGCGATCATCGTGATCAGCTCACCGATGCCCATATCGCGGCTGCGGAAGCGTTCCTGGGTGAGGATGACTGCGGTGAACCCGGCCACCAGCGTGCCGTCCAGATCGAAGAACGCTCCGATCTGCGGCCCCTCCGGGCTGGCCATCACCTCGGCGACCGACCCGGGCAGCCGCATCTCCTTGTCGCTCATCAGAAGGACACCGATCCGTTCGTGGAGGGTTGGGCGGAGTTGTCGACCTGGTCGGGGAACGACGAGGGCACCACGCGCGGCGGCGGATCACCGGCCAGCGCCAGCACCTCGTCGAAACCCTCACGCAGGCACTGCGCGAACAGGTCCTCGTCGGTGATCGATGCGCGGTCGTAGCGGGCGGTCACCGTCGCAAAGCCGCCGCGAGACACCAGCACCACCATCATCGCCACGCCGGGAAGCGGGCCGATTCCGAACTGCCGCAACACTTTCGCCCCGGCGATGTAAGTATCGCCGGCGTAGACGGGCACATTGCTGGCCTGCACATCCGAAGCGATGACCGAGCCGGTCATCGCCTCGAGGATGGCATCGGGCAACAGCCCGACCACCGGCGCGATGGCGCCCATCAGATCGATGGCCGCCTCCTCGCGCCGTGACGTCATCTGCTTGCGGATCTTCTGGATACGCACCGCGGGGTCCGCGACAGCGATCGGCGCGGCGAGGTTGACCCCGGCGAACCGGTTGCCGCCGGCCGGGTCGGCTTCGGCGCGCAGGCTCACCGGCACCGCCATCGGCAGGCTGTTGATCGGCACGCCGAGCGCCTCGTGGTAGCGCCGCAGCGCCCCGCACAACCCGGCCAGGTAGGCGTCGTTGATCGAGCCGCCGGCGGCGTGCGCGGCCGACCGTAAGTCGGTCAGCTTCATCTCGATGGCTTCACTTCGCGAGGACAGGCTGCGGCGCCGCAGCAGCGGGGACGGGTCGGCGGCACGGCCAACGACGCGGCGTCCGGAGCGGGCGTAGTCGACGGCGTCCCACACGGCCGTTCCCGGGTTGCGCACCACGCGCCCGATCACCGAGATTCCGCCCGAGACGGCGCCGAACAATCCGCTGACGATGGCGCCGGGCAGCTGGTTGAACCCTTCGCGCATCAGGTCGTTGGGCGTGAGGTCCTGCGGCACCGGCATCGGCGGCGCGGGCCGGGGCGCTGGTTCGCGTTCCAGGTCGTAGATCTCGGCGAACATCGCGGTCGCGCCGACGCCGTCGGTGACCGCGTGACTCAGGTGCAGCAGGGTGGCGGCCTTACCGCCTTCCAGACCTTCCACGAGGGTGGCCGTCCACAGCGGTCGCGAGATGTCCAGCGGCGACTGCAGGCTCACTTCAGCCAGATCGAGGACCTCGCGCAGGGTGCCCGGCTCGGGGACGCGCACGCGACGGACGTGGAAGTCAAGGTTGAAGTCGGGGTCCACCACCCAGCGGGGCGCCGCCGTCGGCAGGGTCGGCACGACGACCCGTTGACGCAACCGGAGCACCTTGCGCGACGCGTTCTCGAAACCCGTCCGGAACCGATTCCAGTCCGGTGTGCGATCGAGAATCTCCAGGGCCATGATGCCCGACCGGGTCCGCGGATTGGCCTCCCCGCGATGCAGCAGCATGTCCAGGGCGCCGAGTTCGTCAACGGGTCCGCTCACCCCGACCACGCTAGTCGGCAGGCAACGGTGGCGGGTCTCGATTGTGAGACGGCTTGGCAGCCGACGAAACCCTGGCGTCAGGCGATCGACGGGAACGGTTGGTCTGCGGTTGGCCCGCATGACATTGCGGCTCTGCGACCCTTGTCATCAAGAATCGTGAAAGGGCCTACCATGGCGGATATTTCGCGCGCGTACAACAGTGTCGGGCAACTGCGGGCGGACGCCTGGTGTCGACTCGAAGAGGCTGCCGACCGGCTCACCAGGACGACCACGACCGGTGCGCTGAAAGAGAAATACGTCGGTATCTGCCGGGATCTGCTGACCGACCTGACGCCGCTGGAGCCATACTGGGCGTTTCCCGGCTCGCCGCAATTCGCCAGGGTGCAGCGGCTATTCGCCGGCGGCAGCTACGACAAGTTCGCCAGCGTCGTCACCCGCATCAACCGCGCGCTGACCACCGAGTCGTACCGGGCCGGGCATGCCGAGCACGCCTGGGCCGAGGACCAGGACCTGTTCCCCACCGACCCGCGGCAGCTGGAAGGCGCGCCCACGACGCATCGCGATCAGCCTTACTTCGAGGTCCTGGTCGTGGAGACGATGACCGACGCGCAGGAGCGCGCACTGCGCAAAGAGGTGCGCAGCTGGCGACGTCCGGATGACGAGTTCGTCTACGAACTGGTGGTGGTGGGTAGCGGCGACGAAGCCTTGATCGCGGCACGGCTCAACGTCAACCTGCAGGCCGTCGTGATCCGGCGGCGGTTCTCTCATCAGTCGACTCGCGATCTGTCCACGCTGGCGGAGTTCATCGACACCGAACTCACCGACGAGCTCGCCGATCACCAGTCCCCCGACGACCGGGCCGAGATCCTGGCCACCTCGCTGGCCGAACTGCGCCCCGAGCTGGACCTCTACTTGATGACCGAGATCGAGGTCGAGGACATCGCCGGGCGGCTCGGCCAGCACTTTCGCCGGGTGTTCCACGCCCGCGAAGGCATGCTCGAGTTGCACCTGTCGATCCTCCACGGGGTGGCCGCCCGTTACCGCACCCCGTTCTTCAGTGCCCTCAAGCAGTACAGCCACCGGCCGACCGGTGTGTTCCACGCGCTGCCGATCTCGCAGGGCAAGTCGATCGTCACGTCGCACTGGATCAAGGACATGGTCGGCTTCTATGGCCTCGATGTGTTCATGGCCGAGACGTCGGCGACGTGCGGCGGGCTGGACTCGCTGCTCGATCCGACCGGTCCGCTGCGCGAGTCACAGGAACTGGCGTCGGAAATCTATGGCTCGCGCCGCAGCTACTTTGTCACCAACGGCACATCGACGGCGAACAAGGTCGTCACACAGGCGCTCGTCGCGCCGGGCGACATCGTGCTGCTCGACCGCAACTGCCATCAGTCCCACCACTACGGGATGATGCTGGCCGGCGCGCACGTCGTCTATCTCGAGGCGTATCCGCTGGAGCAGTATTCGATGTACGGCGCGGTGCCGCTTCACGAAATCAAATCTAAGCTGGTGGCGCTCAAAGCGGCGGGCAAGCTCGACCGGGTCAAGATGATCTCGCTGACCAACTGCACGTTCGACGGGATTGTCTACGACGTCACACGGGTCATGGAGGAATGCCTGGCCATCAAGCCCGACCTTGTGTTCCTGTGGGACGAAGCATGGTTCGCGTTCGCGCGATTCCATCCGGTCTACCGCACCCGCACCGCGATGGCCTCGGCCAAGGCCCTGCGCCAGAAGCTGCAGGACCCGTCTTACATCGCGCATTACGAATCCATGCTGGCCGAGCGGGCCACGATGTCGGACGAAGAACTACTGAACAACCGGCTGATCCCCGACCCGGCCAGGGCACGGGTTCGGGTGTACGCCACCCAATCGACCCACAAAACGCTGACCGCGCTTCGGCAGGGCTCGATGATCCACGTCTTCGACCAGGACTTCGAACAGAAGGTCGCCGAGGCGTTTCACGAGGCGTACATGGCGCACACGTCGACGTCGCCGAACTATCAGATCCTCGCATCGCTGGATCTAGGCCGCCGTCAGGTGGCACTCGAAGGGGTCGAGCTCGTCCAGCGTCAGCTCGAGAACGCGATGCAGCTGCGCGATGCGATCGACAATCATCCGTTGCTACGCAAGTACGTGTCGTGCCTGCGCACCTCGGATCTGATCCCCGAGGTGTACCGGCCGTCGCGCATCGCCCAGCCGTTGCGGTCGGGTCTGCGCAACATGATGGCGGCATGGGAGGCCGACGAATTCGTCCTCGACCCGTCGCGAATCACGTTGTCAATCGGCAACACTGGCTACGACGGCGATCAGTTCAAGCGTCAGCAGCTGATGGATCGGCACGGTGTGCAAATCAACAAGACCTCACGCAACACCGTGCTGTTCATGACCAACATCGGCACCACTCGCAGTTCGGTGGCGTTCCTGGTCGAGGTGTTGGTGAAGATCGCTCGCGAGCTCGAGGAGCACGTGTCCGAGATGAGCCTGGGCGAGCGCGGCCGCTTCGAGCGGCGGGTGCATCGTCTGACGCGGCAATCGATTCCGCTGCCGGACTTCAGCGGATTCCACGCCGCGTTCCGCGACGGCGACACCACACCCGAAGGCGATGTCCGGCCCGCGTTCTACCTGTCCTACAACGACGCAAACTGCGAGTACCTCAGCGATGCCGAGATCGACCAGCGGCTGGCGGCCGGCCGGCAGGTAGTCTCGGCGACCTTCGTCACGCCGTATCCACCCGGGTTCCCGGTGCTGGTGCCCGGGCAGTTGTTCAGCCCGCAGATCCTGGCTTTCATCCGCGACCTGGACACACCCGAGGTGCACGGCTACCGGCCCGACTACGGGTATCGGGTCTACACCGAGAAGGCGATGGAGATCGCGGGCGGTACCGCGGTGCCCGAGTCGAACGGGCATCGCACGCTGGTGACGGCCGGCAGCGAGGGCTCACTGGAGTCCGACTAGGCCATGCACAGCGGCGGCAGCACCAAGAGCGCCGGCCACAGCAAGGCGGCGATCACGTAGGCGCCGACGTCCGCACCGGCGGGCAGGATCCGGTCGAGCTGGACCTCCAGTTGCAGCACCGCGTCAGGGTGGAAGAAGGCCCACGTCAGCCCGATGATCAGATGCGGCACCGCCAGCCACATCGCCACCTCGATCAGTGCTTCGATGCTGACTTTGTAGTTCAGCACTCGGCGCACTCTCGTCATCAAATCGTCCATCAGGCCCCTCCCCGAGTCTGAAAACCCAGGTTCTCACAAATTGCTTTCGTTGGTGGCCGTACTGATTACGATTGGGCTCACCTGGGGCGGGAGGGGACCTCAATGATGCTGACGAAGCTTCGACAGATACTCAATTTCAAGCTGACCATCGCCGAACTGATCGGGATCGGGTTGCTGCTCGGCATCCCCTATCTCGCGGTCGGCCTAGTGTGGTCGTCGACCCACACCGAGCACCTGCAGCAGCTGCACGGTGTCGACCTGGTCGTGTCGTTCCTCGGGTCCATCGCATCGTGGCCCGTGCTGCTGTTCGCGAATGTCTGCATGACGTGATGACCCGGCGCATCGTCGCGGGCGCCGTCGCGGTGGTGCTGCTGACGGTCGGCCTGCTCGCGCTGCGTTGGCCGGTGTACTTACCCGAATTCGACCCGTGGGGCGTACAAGTCAAGTGCGGCAGCGGTTTTAGCGCGGACCTGGCGCAGGCGACATTCGCCGGCGCGGCCGATCGCTGCCAGCACGCGCTGGCAGCGCGGCGGATATGGGCGATTCCCGTGGCGGCGCTGGGCTGGCTGGTCATCATCGCACTGGTGCTGCCGCTGCTTAGACCGCAGGACGTCAGCTCGCCCATCTGAGGGGCCTGCCACCGCTTAGCGTTATCTTATATTTACCTTATTTTTCTTAGAGTTCGTGTAGCGTGGGCTTCGCCGCAGCAACGGAAGGAACCCGCCATGCAGCAACCTGCACGCGTCGTCTTGATCACGGGCGCATCCAGAGGCATCGGAGCCGAGGTCGCACACCAGCTCGCCTCCCCCGATACCCACGTCATCGTGAACTACCGCGAGAAGGTGAACCGGGCGAACGCGGTCGTCGAGGCGATCCGCAGTGCCGGCGGCAATGCGACGGCCCTGGCGGCCGACATCTCCGACGATGTTGAGGTCGCGGCGATGATGCAATACATCACGACCCATTTCGGCAAGCTGGACGCGTTGATCCTCAACGCGTCAGGTGGCCTCGAGATGCGGCGCAATCGCGATGCCCAGCGCCAACTCGCGTCACTGGCCATGCCGCTGATGCGAGCCGGTGCCCGGATCGTCTACGTCACCAGCCACCAGGCGCACTTCTACCCGAACAAGGCTGTGCCGAAGGGATATTCGGGAGTCGCCGCAAGCAAGCGGGCAGGCGAAACCGCGCTCTACACAATGCGTTCGGAGCTCGACCACGCGGGAATCCACGTGACGGTGGTGTCCGGCGACGAGACCATCATCGTCCCGGTCGAAGAATTCGCGACTGCGATCGTCAACGCCGCGGTTACCCCGAGCCCGTCGACCATCGTCTATCTGGGTGGCGCGGACTATCTGATGACGGTGGCCTGACCGTCAGCTCGCTGAGCTGACCGCGACCCTTCTGGTGCGCTTTCCTGCTGCGACGTGCCGGCCATAGACGATGCCGAGGAAGCTCGCTACGGCCTCGGCCGCCAGCTGGCAGCGCAGAGTCGCGATGTGGTCGAACGCGTGGTGCGCGTTGGGCAGTTCCGCGTAAGAAACAGTGCGGGGGCCGGACTTTCGCAGCGCGGCAGTGAACGCCCGCGCCTGCGCACTCGGGATGACGGCGTCGTTCTCACCGTGCAGCACGAAAAACGGCGGCGCGTTGCGGTGGATGCGATGCATGGGCGAGGCGTTCCGGTACAACTCCGGCTCGTCAGCCAGGCGGCGCTGCATGACGACGTGCTCGAGCAGCGGCATCATCAGCGGGTGCATGTTGTCGGAGCTGGTGAGGTCGTAGACGCCGTAATAGGGCGCGGCGGCCTGCACACTGGTGTCGGCGCCTTCGAAGCCCGGCTGGAACGTGGGGTCACCCGCGGTGAGCGCCGCCAGTGAAGACAGGTGCCCGCCGGCCGAGCCGCCGGTGATGGCGATGAACTCGGGATCTCCGCCGTATTCGGCGATGTTCTCCCTGACCCAGGCGATGGCGCGTTTGACGTCGATGATGTGGCGTGGGAAGGCGTTGCGCGGGCTGCGACTGTAGTTGATCGAGACGCAGATCCAACCCAGCTCGGACATCCGAGTCATCAGCGGATAGCCCTGGCCCCGTTTGTCATTGACCGACCACGCACCGCCAGGCACATGAATCAGGACCGGCGCGCGATACCCCTCGGGCAGGTCGGGGCGGCGCCAGATGTCGAGCAGGTGGTTGCGTCCGCCGGGTCCGTACGAGATGTTCGTGGTCTTCTTCGCGTAGCGGCCCCGGTGCCGCATGGCGGCGACGACGCCGGCCAGGTTCGGCCGACGGGCGGCGTACTCCTCGAGCGGATGACGCACGGCGTCGGTGTAGTTCTTGCCGAAGGTGCCTTCAAGAGCTGCATCGAGGACGGTGTCGGCTTTCTGGACAGCCAGCGCACAGGCGATCTTCTCCAGCGGTGACGGAACGACAGAGAGCCCGTGACCGGTGAGAACGTGCGGGGCGAATTCGGCCGAGAGCCAGCCGAGCACCCAGCCCGCGGCCGCTGGCGACCCGCGGAGCAGCAGCGAACCAGTGTGGAACGCCTGCGCGCAGCGCGCGGTGACCTGCTCGATCGGGCTGCTCATAGCTGAAGACTCCCTTGTCCTTAGCCTGCCTAACGCCTTTGCTACTTCCCGGCGTGTGCCAGTCGTCACACCATAACTCAACTTTGGTCGAACCTGAGGAATTCTCAGGTTCTATTTTGGCGCAGGGGCCATTCCCGCAGGCCAGCGCTCAAGATAACTGGCGAGCGAAGCTAGATAGCTCAGCCGCGCCGGTCAAAGCGCTGGCAAAGTGAACATCCGGTGGCGTCGGATTGTCTGTCCAACTTGACTCCCAGGAAACGCGAAGCGATTCCCAGCGATGATTTGACGATGCTTCTCGAAGAGCCGTACCCCGCCGCCGCCGGTGCCCTGACCGCCCGCGCCGAGCCGACGTACATCACGCACGCGTCCGCGCCCCTGAGCCGGCGGTTTCCGCGTAAGTCGACGGAGCATGGATTTCATCCCAACGATGCAGCTCAGGCGAGGCTGTTCAGCGAGTTGATGCAGGCCGAGATCGAGGACCTTGAGGACCTGATCCTCGTTGCTGAGCGCCGCTGGTCAAGCCGGCTCGACGCCGGCTGGGGTGCCGAGCGGACGCCCGAGCCGGTGCTGCGGCTGCGGGAAAAGTTGAAGGAAGTGCAGCGGCTGCAGAAGGCGGTGCAGGCCCGCTTCGGCACTGATTGAACGCTCGCGTGGATCTGAGCTCATCAAGATTCCAATTCACAGAAAGCCACACGTGCCTCTTCTGGCAAACCAGCCCCGCTAAACTATCCACGCGCTGCCTCCGTAGCTCAGTCGGATAGAGCAAGGGCCTTCTAATCCCTAGGTCGCAGGTTCGATTCCTGCCGGGGGCGCTGGTCAGAGGGTGTATTTAGCCCTACTGAATAACGTCAGTGCTGATGGAGAATCCGCCGTCTACTGCGAGCACCTGGTTCGTGATGGGACGCGCCGCAGGTGAAGCGAAAAACAATACGGCAGCGCCAATTTCGCCTGGGGATTGGAAGCCGAAGGGTGTCTTGCGCGTGGCAGGGCCGTCGCTAGCCGGGCCTTTGGCGTTGATTGCGCCTGGGGTGATGACCGCACCGGGAAGGATCGTGTTGACCGTGATTGCGTGCTCGGCCAGTTCGAACGCGGAGGCGAGGCTCAGCGCGACCAGCGCTCCCTTGGACGATGCGTAGGAAGTGAGGCCTTTGATCAGGCCACCACGCAGCGCGTTTGAGGCGATGTTCACGATCCTGCCGCCCAATCCGGCCGCCACCATCACCCGCGCCGTTTCGCGTGTCATCAGGAAAGCGCCGCGCGCGTTGACGTCATGGATGCGATCCCATTCTGAGGCGGATGCCTCCAAGAGGGGTTCACGGTCCTGCAGCGCCGCGTTGTTCACCAATAACCATGGCGGTCCATAGGCTTGGTGGATATGCGCGCACGCCTCAACGATTGACGTCTCGTCAGCGAGATCCACAGCGACTGCGACGGCGCGATGTCCTGCGGCGACGATGGCGGCGGCTTGGCGCCCGGCCTCGGTTTGGTCACGGTCGGCGAGAACTACCGTCGCGCCGGCTGACGCGAGCACACGCGCAATCCCCAGGCCGATGCCGGCGGCCGCCCCAGTGACGATCGCGATCCTCCCCGAGAGGCCGAACAGGTCGTCGAGGCCTTCTGGCATTGATGCTGCTTCCGTTTCTGACGACAGGAGTCGGTGGGCTGACATCAGAGGCGCTCGTCGAGCCGCAAGGCTGGGTGGACCCAGCTCGGCGAGCGCCGCTCCTTGAAGGCCGAGAAGCCTTCGATCGACTCAGGTGCGCCGAGGCTGGCCTGCATGCCGATGCGGTCGTACAGTCCGATGTAGTTGTCCAGGCTCGATTTGATGGTCCCGCGGGCGTGCGGCGCGGTCCGACAGCACTGGGCCAGCACCTCCCGCGCCGCGTCGGGCAGGTCGTCGTGCGGGACGACACGGGCAATCAGGCCCCAGTCCAGGGCCTCCTGGGCCGACAGGGTCCGGCCGGTGAACATCAGGTCTCTGGTCCGGACCGGTCCGATGAGCCTGGCCAGCATGTGGCTGTAGTAGGTGTCAGCGATCCCGCGGTACAGCTCGGGCACCCGGAACCTCGCTCGGTCGCTGACCACGGCCATATCGGCGCACAGGGCGATCTGCATGCCGCCGCCCTGACAGAGGCCGTTGACCGCGGCCACAACGGGTTTGGCCGACTGGCGCAACGTGTCGAACGGGAGTGCATCCATGCCCAGTGCGGAACCGAACGTCAACCAGTTGTCTTCGCCGCCACCTCCCATGTCGCCTCCGGGCGCGAAAACGTCGGCGGTGCCGGTGATGATCAGGCCCGCGAGGTCCGGATCGGACGCCACGTGGTTGACCGCGTACTTGATGCCGAAGTACATCGCCGGCGTCATCGCATTGCGCGCCTCGGGCCGGTCGAGTGTGCACACCCCGAAGGGGCCCTCTCGCTCGAATCGCAAGAACTTCGTGCCCAGCCAATCCCCCTCCGGGGGCCGCGGGTCTTGTTTCCTGGCAGCGGATTCGGTCATCGCGACATCTTGGCGAGGATGGTGTCGGCGAACCGTTCGATGGGTGCGCGATAGCGGTCGGCGGTCAACTTGAACCCGTCGTGAGAACCGGACGCGACATCGTCGGCCATGGCCCACGGGCTACACATCACCGCGGTCACGCCGATATCCTCGGCCCGTCGGAACATGTCCGCCGACGGCACGTCGCGTATCGCGAGCATGATCTCGAACGGCGCGTCGGTGCGCCCGTAGGAGCGCCGAAGTGTGTTGAGGGTGGTGACCTTTTCTTCAGCGTCCTCCCAGGTGTAGGCGTTGCCGACCCAGCCGTCGCACAACCGCGCTGCGCGACGCAGCGCCGCTTCGGATTCGCCACCGCACATTATCGGTACCGCCTTCGCCGGATGGGGCTCCAACATCAATTCCGGTATCTGGTAATGCTTTCCGCTCCACGCCACCCAGCCTCCGCGCCACAGGTGGGGTAGCGCCACGATCATCTCGTCGAGTCGTTTACCACGGGTGGCGAAGTCTTGGCCCATCAGCTCGAACTCTTCGCGCATCCATCCGGCACCGACGGTGAGGGTGACTCGGTCGCCGGAGATGACCGCTGCGGTCGCTACCTGCTTGGCAACCTCCAGTAGGGGTCGGGCCGGAGCGATGTAGACAGCATTGGTGAACTTGATCGAAGTGGTCACCGCGGCCATTGCACCGATGAGGACCCAGGAGTCGGGCCAGGCTGTCTCGGGTGTCCACATCGGCTTTCCGGTTGGCGACGGATACGGCGAGGACAGGTTCCGTGGGTAGATCATGTGGTCGGAAACGACGATCCCATCGAAGCCGGCCTCATCGAGCATGCGTGCTACGGGTACGGCTTCGGCGGTGTGCATGAACGCGGTCCCGGTCCAGATTTGCATCAACGTCCTGACGTTGGCGGATTGAGGTCGGGGCGGTTGATGAACCACACGTTGTCCTCGCGCAGATGTCTGCTACACCAACCCACATCCGTGCGAACCAGATCGTGTAGGTAATAGCCGCCGCAGGAACTCTGCTCAACCATGCCCGGCAACAGCATCGGGTTGTAGAACATCGCCCGCGCCCGCGCAGTGTCGCCCGGCCCGTCGTCGAACTCGATTTCGATGTTGGTGATGTAGTGCATGGTCCGCGGGATTGCGGTGAACGCCTGATTGAACATCTCGGCGATCTGGTCGCGCGAGCCGACCGGGATTCCCGCCGAGGAGTAGTCGAGGACCGCATCGTCGGTGAACACTGAGCGGTACAGGTCCCAGTCTTTGGTGTCGACCGCACGTGCGTACCTGTGGAGCAGTGCGCTGATTTCGAGTTGATCGCTGAGGCGCTGCGCATCCATTACTGCCGGTGGATTCATGACGCCGCCGTATCGGGCATGCCGATGGTCTTGGCGCCCAGGTACTCCTTGTAGCCCTCTTCGCCGTTGCGGTATCCGAGCCCGCTCTGCTTGGTGCCGCCGAACGGGCTGCCGATGCCGAAGTGGCTTTTGCCGTTGATGGTCACGTTGCCGGTGCGCATGCAGGTCGCGACCGCAAACGCCCGATCGAGGTCGCCGCCACTGACCTCGCCGGAGAGCCCGTAGATGCTGTTGTTCGCGATCGCGATGGCCTCGTCGTCGGTGTCGTAGGGGGTCACGGTCAGCACCGGTCCGAAGATCTCCTCCTGCGCGATCTGAGAATTCGGATCGACATCGGCGAGCAGCGTCGGCTGCGTGTAGTACCCCACCGGCAAGTTCTCGGGGACCCCACCACCGGTGATCAGCCGGGCGCCGGAGTCGATGCCGGACTTGATCAACCCCAGCACCTTGTCGCGCTGTCCTTTGCTGATCTGGGGGCCCTGCATGTTGCCCGGCGTCCACGGGTCACCGACCGGGAAGCCGGCCATCATGTTCTTCAGGATCTCGATGCCTTCGTCATAGCGGCTGCGCGGCAACAGAATCCGGCTGGGCATGATGCAGGATTGGCCGCTCATCACACACGCCATCATCGCCGCCATCGGCAATGCGGAGTTGAAATCGGCGTCGTCGAGGACGATATGGGCGCTCTTGCCACCCAGCTCCAACAGAGTCTTCTTCACCGTCGACGCGCCGGCGGCCAGGATCGCCCGCCCGGTCGCGGTCGAGCCGGTGAACGTGATCATGTCCACCCGCGGATCCGCCGACAACGCCGCGCCCACCTCGTTGGCGTTGGACACCACGACGTTGAACACCCCGGCCGGGATGTCGGTCTCCTCGGCCACGATCCGGCCGTACTCACTGCCCGACCACGGCGTCAACTGCGCCGGCTTGAGGACCACGGTGTTACCCGCCATCAAGGCCGGCACCGTCTCGGCGATATTCAGATAGAAGGGCACGTTCCACGGCGTGATCGCACCGACCACGCCGACCGGCTCGTAGTGGATCTTGCGCCGCGCGGGCCCCAGCGGCGTCTCGTGCACCCCGTTGTCGGCCAGGTACTGGAAGTTCTTGCCGTGCTCGGCCCAGTGCTTGACCTCGTCGATCGGGCTCTCGATCTGGCTGCCGCTGACCGACACCGGACAGCCGACCTCGGTGATCAACACCCGGCGCAGATGCTCCTTGTTACGCTCCAGCGCTTCGTGAAGCTGGATCATGCAGTGATAGCGAAACTCCAGATCGCGCGACCAGTCGGTCTCATCGAAAGCCCGCCGCGCCGCCCCGACCGCACGCGCCATATCGTCGACCGTGCCGTCAGTCGCCTGCCCGGCAACCTGCTCGCTGGCCGGATGGATCACATCGAATGTCGCTCCGCTACCGGTCAATTGCAGCTCACCATCGATGAGCATCCGCTCATCACCGGCCAGTACGCCGGTGTCGTCCTGCACGCTTGTCACTGTGGCTCACTCCTGTTGGTGGTGGGGTTCAAGGTCGGCTCGGATAGCGGTGCACTGCCGGCAGGCCGTCCAGGTCCGTACCGCTGGGGGGGTTGTGTGCGGCTGGGTCACTCTGCGGCCCCGGCGCTTTCGAAGTTCGGCACGCTGCCCGTGTTGGGCAATTCCATCTGCAGATAGACGGCGATTCGCCGAAGTTTGTCGTCGGCGTTGAATTCGTAGACCGACACGGTGTTGACCACGCTGTTGAAATCGCCTATGCGACTCCGTTCCTCCAGCTCGAGGAACACCAAATCCGCTGTCTCGGTGATCCGTTGGAACGAGCAGTCCCAGTCCGCTGACACCGCCCAGTTCGTCAGGAATGCCGCGTACTCAGCCCAGTTCATCACCTCTTTGAACGGGCCGACTCGAACGAACTCGTCGATGGCGATCAGTTCGGCCAACGGTGACCAGCTTTCGACAGTGAACCCCGGCTGTTTGGCAGACTCGACCAGCCGCTTGGTGATCTGGCTGTACTCCAGCACCGCCCGCGACCTTCCGCTGGCCTCGCCGATGACCTTGTCGGTCGTCGTCACACCGTCACCCCCGCGGCGGCAAGTGTCCGCTCCAGGGCCTCGACGTACTCGCCGGTGCCGTGGAACGGGCCGTGCACACCGATCGCGACATCGAGGAAGGCGTTGTACTCGTCATTGACGTGGGTCTCCCACCGCGTGAGCTCACCCTCGTCGTTCGTCTGCACGCAGCTGTACGAGTAGAAGCCCATTCTCACCCCCTCTTCGGTCTGCCCCTCCCACCGTGTCTTCATGACCAGGCCGTTCGACGCCGGCCAGTAGTCGAACCCGGCCGGTTTCCAGTCCGGGAACTTCAGTGAGTACGCCTTGGCCTCCATGGTGGAGGCCTTGGCGGTGTCGGTGGGAAACTCGCTGAACGGAAACACCTGGTCTCCCGTGAAGTAGGGCGACAGGTAGACGCCGTCGTCGGCGAATTTCCATGCGTCAGCGAAGGCTTCGCCGTCCTGCACGCCTTGGCGCAGATAGGCGTCGCGATACGCCTCGGCCATCCGGACGTGATGGGCAAGGCGTTGTTCGAGATTCATTCGGTCCTTCTTCCAGTGCCGACAAGGGGACGGTGGGAGTTCAGCGGTGAGCGGCGTCGGACATGAATCGGTCGACGACCGAGTGGAAGTGCGCGATGACGACTTCCTCCTTGACCAGCGTCATGTGGTTGAGCCCGTCGTTGCGCAGGCCCTTCTGCTGGCGAGGCATCTGCTCATAGTCCTGCTGGAGTGCCTCGAAATACTTGTGGCTCCCCGGTGTATCGACCACGATCGCCTCTGCCCGCACCGCGTCGCGAAACTCCTGCGGCAGATACATGTAGCTGGCCACATGCCAGATACAGCGGTTCGGGTCACCGTCGGGATGCGGCCTCGCCATGATGACGTGGCATTCGCCTGCACGCACGGTCATGAAGTAGTTGGGGAAAAGCACCCAGCCCTGGTTGTCGACCATCTGACTGTCGGTCAGGCCGCTGACATCGAGTCCCATGCCGGTCAGCACCTCGCGGGTCGCTTGTTGCAGCAGGGTTCGGGCGGTGACGCCGTCCGGGAACGTCACGTTCCCGTCCGCGTCCTGATAGGGCGCGATCAGTTCCTGGAAACGCGGAATGACCGCAACTGTCCCGGGGAAGGTCTCGGGCAGCGCCAGGATCCCCGCGACCTGATCCTGCACGCCGGCACCCACCACCTCGAACGGAGCCATTGCGGCGCTGTGCTTTTCGAAGAAACGGTATCGGGCGGTCTGCGGGTTGATGTGCAGTACCTGCAGCAACTGCGGATGGATGCCGTTGATGTGGTAGCCCTCTTCGAAGGCGTCCATGACGACTTTCCAGTTGCACTCAATGGCCTCGGTGACATCCATGACGGTGGTGAACATCTCGATGTTGTAGGGCTCGAGAAGGCTGACGACCTCCTCGCCGAAGTAGTCCTGCAGAGCCGAGGCCTCAGGGTCCGGGTTGAGGAAGATGAAACCCGCGAAGGTGTCGACCGACGCCTGGATGAGCGAGTTCTCGGTCTTGTCGATCGGGCCGGCGAGGTTCTCGCGCAGCATTCCCTTCAATCTGCCGTCGAGGTCGTAGGACCACAGGTGGTACTGGCAGAGGAATCCGCGCTTCGCGTTGCCGGTCTCGGTCGTGCACAGCGCGTTGCCGCGATGGCGGCAGGCGTTGACGAAACCCCGCAGGACGTCATCGTTTCCGCGAACGATGACGAAGGACTGGTCGAGGATCTCGTACTTCTTCCAGTCGCCGGGTTTGGGTAGGTCCTCGACGCGGCCCACGATCTGCCACGTCCGCTTCCAGATCGCTTCCCGCTCGCGTGTGGCGTACGCCGGGCAGGTGTAGCGGTCGGTGGGGATCGTCATGTTGAACGTCCCGGACTGGACGTCATCCAATCCCAGGCCGAGACCCGAAGCCGGGTCGACCCATTCTCCGGGTCGGGTTGATGTTGGCATCAATGGAGTTCTCCTCAGTTGACGGTGGTCACGGAGTCGAAGGCGTGCGTCCCGACGAGTGCCGCCCGGTCGAGCCCAGCCGAATGGCGCATTTCCCGTCTCGGGGCGGCATGTGATCGGACTCACGATATACATGACTGTATTTCTGATGCAAGGGTGTATAAAAGTGTGCAGCGTCACACATCAGTAACTAGAGAGGGCCCACCGTGGCTTATCAACTCGACGTGGTCACCGCCGGGGTTGCGGAGGCGGTTCGTCGCGCCGGCGGACTGATGTTCGACCGAGGCCTGGCGGGGTGGAAGGTCAGAGTCGTCACCGATGACACGGCCCATAGTCGAGCGCTGCGCATCCTGGGCGCCCGCGCTGAGCCGCCGGTACATCTCGGGGACGCGCAGCTCTGGCCGGATCGAGTGGTTCGCACCCTGCTCCTACCGGTCGATCAGTTCACTGGCGATCCCCGATCCCTGCTGGCGGGGAGCATGAACGCCGAGCCTCCAGCCGAACTTCTCCTCTGGGGACGGCACGTGGACAGTGAGCTGACGAGCCTCCTACACCCTGTGCGGTACGGAATTAGCTCGGCAGCAAGGAGATTCAAGGAAGAAGCGCTCCGCTGCGCCGACCTCGACGGCCCCGTCGAGCCCTGGGAGGAGTTCTGGGCGAGCAACATCCTCGACGAGCCCCCGTTCGGGCATCTCCGACTCGCAGAGCAGAGGTTGGAAGACGCCGAATCGTGGAACGCCGTTGCCGCGCACACTCGTGCGTCCCCAGCAAAAGTGGTGGGAGGATCCCCCCATGGCTGAACGATGGACCAAAGAACGTCGGATCGAACACACCCGCCAAATCCTGCTCGACGCCGCTGAGGAAGTCTTCGCCCGAAAGGGCCTCACTGGCGCGGCGCTCGAAGAGATTGCCGACGCCGCGGGATTCAGCCGCGGCATCATTTACTCCCAGTTCGGCGCGAAGGAGAAGCTGTTTCTGGCGGTCGTCGACCGCCAACGTCAGCGGTTCTTAGACGGCTTCGCCGAGGTGATGTCAGCCTTTCATCGCCGCAGTGACGTCGACCTCGACGAACTTGCACAACGATGGCGCGACCTGAGCAGCGGGACAGACCATGCGGCACTGGGATACGAGCTGAAGTTGTTCTTGCTACGCAACCCCGACGCGCGCGACCGAGTAGCCGCCCAACGGCTCGAAACCATCCGCGCCCTGGGCGAATTCATCAGTAAGAACGTCGCGCGAATCGGAGGCGCCCTGACGATCGATGCCGAAACACTGGCCCGTGTGATCCTGGCCGTCAACGATGGCATCACTCTCGACAGCCATATCGACGGCCAGGATATCTACCGCCCCTATCTGCAGCTGGTGATGTCCGCCATCGAGGCTCCGCAATAACCGCAACCCCGCTATGCACTACCCCATACGAGGAGACTATTGATGAACGTCGACGACCTGATCCTGGTGAGCATCGATGACCACGTGGTCGAGCCCCCTGACATGTTCCTCAACCACGTCCCAGCCAAGTACAAGCCCGAGGCCCCGATCGTCGTCACCGACGCTCACGGCGTCGACCAGTGGATGTATCAGGGCCGCCCGCAAGGTGTGAGCGGCCTCAACGCCGTGGTGTCCTGGCCGCCCGAGGAGTGGGGCCGCGACCCCGCCCGTTTCGCTGAGATGCGCCCCGGTGTCTACGACGTGCACGAGCGGGTCCGCGATATGAACCGCAACGGCATCCTGGCCTCGATGTGCTTCCCGACGTTCACCGGCTTCTCCGCGCGACACCTCAACATGACCCGCGAGGACGTCACCCTGGTGATGGTCTCGGCCTACAACGACTGGCACATCGACGAATGGGCGGGTTCCTACCCGGACCGCTTCATCCCGATCGCGATCCTGCCGACGTGGACGCCGGAGGGGATGTGCAACGAGATCCGCCGGGTCGCGGCCAAGGGCTGCCGGGCAGTCACCATGCCTGAGCTCCCGCACCTGGAGGGCCTGCCGAGCTACCACGACGACGAGTACTGGGGTCCGGTGTTCCGGACACTGTCCGAGGAGAACGTGGTGATGTGTCTGCACATCGGCACCGGATTCGGCGCGATCAGCATGGCCCCCAATGCGCCGATCGACAACCTGATCATCCTGGCCACCCAGGTTTCGGCGATGTGCGCACAGGACCTGTTGTGGGGCCCGGCGATGCGCAACTACCCGGACCTGAAGTTCGCCTTCTCCGAGGGCGGCATCGGCTGGATCCCGTTCTACCTGGATCGCTCCGACCGGCACTACACCAACCAGAAATGGCTGCGCCGCGACTTCGGCGACAAGCTGCCCAGCGACGTCTTCCGCGAGCATTCGCTGGCCTGCTACGTCACCGACAAGACGTCGCTGAAACTGCGGCATGAGATCGGCATCGACATCATCGCCTGGGAGTGCGACTACCCGCACTCGGACTGCTTCTGGCCCGACGCCCCCGAGAAGGTACTGGCCGAGTTGAACGGCGCGGGCGCCTCGGATTCCGATATCAACAAGATCACCTGGGAGAACTCCTCCCGGTTCTTCAGCTGGGATCCGTTCAAGCGCACCCCCAAAGACCAGGCGACCTCAGGCGCGCTGCGCGCCAAGGCGACCGACGTCGACGTCTCGATCAGGCCCCGTAAGGAATGGGAACGACTCTACGAACACAGGTGTTCCGGACCGCCCGAAGTGAAGTCAGCGGGTCGCATTAACTCCAGTTATGTATCTAACTGAAGCATTTATCCAACTGAAGTCATCGAAGCTCAGGTATCTCCAGTTGCTTGCATCCCAATCCCACGTGGACGCGCGGGATATTTTTGGTCATACTTATGACCATGACGGAAATCAGTTCACTGGCTGAGACGAAAGCCCACCTGTCTGAGTTGGTGGCGCGGGTCGGAGAGCAACACGAACGGGTGACGGTCACGGTCCATGGGCGTCCTGCCGCGGTCCTCATCGCAGTCGACGATCTGGAGTCACTCGAGGAAACGATTGCGGTTCTGTCGGACTCTGCCGCGCTGCGCGCACTGAGTGAGGCTGATGCTGAACTGGCCCGAGGCGAAGGCGTGAGTGAGGGCGATCTCGCCGCGGCGATGCAGGCCCGTCGAGCTGGGAAGTGACCGACCAGCGCTACGAGCTGGTCGTCGCCCCGACCGTGCGACGGCAGTTGACCGAGACCCTGCCGGAGGCGGTGGCATTCGCGGCCTATGAGTTCATCACCGGACCGCTGCTGGACAACCCACACCGAGTCGGGAAGCGATTGCGGCCGCCGCTGGAAGATCGTCACAGTGCCCGCCGGGGCACGTACCGCGTGATCTACCGCGTTGATGACGAGCGCCGACGCATCACGGTTGTGGGTGTCTTTAGCCGCGCCGACGCCTACCGCAAGCAGTGACGATCGACCGGCGGCAGATACCTCGAATCGCGTTGCCGTTTATTCGGCGATTATGACCAAGAATCGCCCGGATTCAGCCAGTCCTAGGCCGAATCACCCGGAACCAAAAAACACCATCTACCAGCGCAAACAAGCACTCGTCGAGAACTCACCGGAGCCCCAGATCCCAAATCCCTAGGTCGCAGGTTCGACTCCTGCCGGGGGCGCAAACCTGTTGTGGCCTCGGCTGATCCTTGACACGCAGATGACGGACCCGCCTGTCTACGCTGATGAGTTGGCAGCTCTGGGTGGGGCAAGTCCCGCCGCGGTCCTGGTCACAGGCATGTCGGGCGTGGGTAAATCAACGGCGTTGGACGAACTTGCGCACCGCGGCTACACCACAGTGGACACCGACAACGGTTCGTGGATCCAGACCGTCGATGGCGAGCCACTGTGGCGAGAGCCCATGATCGACGAGCTGCTGAAACGGCCTCGCGAGACAGCTCTGTTCGTTCAAGGCACGGTCGCCAACCAGGGCCGGTTTTACCACCGGTTCGACGCGGTCGTACTTCTCACCGCGCCCCTCGATGTCTTGCTCGACCGTCTTCAACGGCGCACCAATAATCCGTTTGGCAAGCAACCGGACGAGCGCCAGCAGATCCTCTCTGACATCGCCGCCGTGGAACCACAACTGCGGCAGGCGGCGACTCACGTGGTCGACACCAACTGCGAGCTATCTGACGTTGTCGACCTGTTGGTCGAGATAGCGCTCCAGCCGGAACCTCGCTAGGCGAGACGCGATATCGCTACGGTTGCATCGCAGCGTCCCACCAAGCGAGCACTCGTGTCCCGTACAGGGTGAGCCACTTGGAAGGCTCTCCGGCAGGAACGTCGACTTCGAACCACACTCGTCCTGGTTGCCGACCGGTCTGCAGCCAGGTGCCGTCGGGCTGTCTGGCAGCACGAACGATGCCGATTACTTCGGCCATCCGCGGATCGGCAGCAGTTCCATCGTGCAGCGCTGCCATCCGGAAGTATTCACACGCGTTGAGTGCACTGTAGGACCAGCGAATGGGAAAGGCGAAGTCGTTCAACCATTCCCCCACTTGTTGATTCGTCGACAGCCGACGGATGAGCCGGCGTTCGAGCAGGTACTCCTCGCCGCGGCGCCGCGCCGCGCGGGTGTCCGCGCTACCCCCGGTGGCCACTTCGTAGAACAGCAGACCTTTGAGGGAATTCAGGGTCGAATGAAACGACGACCGGCGAGACCCGTTGACCCACTCGCAATTCCAGCCGCCATCGGGCAACTGGTGCTCCAGGAACCAGTCGACGATGGCAGAGATATTTGCACCCAGCCACACACCGTTGGCCACCGTCCAGGCGTTGATACAACAATCCACCTCACCCGACCAGTAGGGCGACCCGTCGTAATCCCAACGGCTGTGCTCGTCGAGCAACTCGGCAGTTCGCCGCTCCCGCAGAACCCCCGCATCAAGGCCCCACTCTCGCAGCGTGTTTAGCGTCCATGTCGTCGCCGTCCACGGCTGACCATCTTCGGACACCTGATCGTCGTCGAAGTCGTAGTCCGCCGGGAAGAACGAGCCGCCGGCCCATTGACCGTCACCATCTTGGAGAGCCAGCAGGCGTGCGCCGAAACCTTCGGTCGCGATCCGTGCCCGCGTCGCCTCCCACACGTCGGGTGACGCGCCCAGCACATCGCGTTCAACTTGCCAGCGCAACGCGGGATCAGAGTCCACCAGCCAGTCCTCCAACGGCCCTCTCCGCATGAGATCAAGATAGTGAAAGAGGGCGGCAAGCGGACCTCGATCGTCATCCGCCGCCGTGCAGGTTGGTTCATGATTAACCCGTGGTGATTGCTGATGTGACGACCTTCGAGGCGAACCGCCCGAAGATGGTGGCTCTGGACGTCGATGGCACCTTGCACACCGCACCCGACACTGATGCCCACGCGCACAAGACAATCAGCACCGCAGTTCGGGCGGCCGTGCGCGGCGTCGTCGATTCAGGATCTCATGTGGTGTTGTGCACCGGCAGACTGTCGCCAGCGACCACACCGTTTCTGCGTGAACTCGACATCTCGACTGGGTTTGCGATCTGTTCGAACGGTGCGGTGCTGATTGACGCTGCGACCGGCGTAGTCGTGGAGCAAGTCGCCTTCGATCTGCACGATCCGCTCGCGGTATTGCGTGAGCGGCTGCCCGGTGCCATCTTCGTTGCCGAGAGCCCCGGCGTGGGGGTGCGCGCCACCGATCGAGTGGACAACTCAGACATGCACCACGGCGTGGTCGAATTGCTCGACATCAACGAACTCGCTACCGGGGCAACTACCAGATTGGCCGTGCACTGGCCCGGACACACCGGCAAGGCGCTGGCTGACGCGCTGACCGAGATCGGCCTTCCAGGTATCCAAAGCTGTTGCTACCCAGACGAACCGCTGGCCGACCTGACCGCCGTAGGGGTGAACAAGGCCGCGATGTTGGAGAGGCTGCGCATCGATCTGGGAGTGCCTACTACCGAGACCCTGGCCATCGGCGACGGCATCAACGACCTCGAGATGCTGGCATGGGCGGCCCACGGCGTTGCCATGGGCCACTCACCCGGCTCGGTGCTCGCTGCAGCTGACCAGATCTGCCCCGCGGGCGCCGACGACGGCCTGGCCACCGCACTATCGCAGTGGTTCCGGTGACCCGTGCAGTTCGCTTCTGAAAGTTTGACTTCATTCATGGGACTAAGTGAAGTTAAAGAAATGGGTTGACTTCAGTTAGCGAGGGATGATTCCTGATCCGGGTCGCGCCTCATCCCGTCCCGCTATCGTCCGAAGCATCACGTTCAACGTCGCTGACTGGTTGTTCGGCCCGGTGCCGTTCCTCGAGGGCCTGCGAAACGTCGCCAGAGACAGCTGGAATGCGCTGGTCCAGTTGGGAATCGACGAATGGAACTTCTTCTTGCCGCCGCTGCCTCCGTTGCCGCCACTCCCTCTGGCCGCCAAGCAACCCGCGAACGCCACGGCCCAAGCTGCACAACCAGAGGCCAGCGCGCCGGCCGCCGGCAGCGGCCGCGGGTCGACCGGTCGGACCGCTCGCGCAGTACCCGTTGCCGTGAATTCCCCTGCAGCAGCGCCAATTCCACGCCTCAACCGCCATCCCAAGAGCGACTCCGCATCGCTGCGGCAAACTACCCCAAAGCGATCGCCATCGAAGGGCGTCGGCCGGGCGAAACCGCGGTGAGTCAGGAAAAGTAACGCCCTCAGACCGCGGCTTGCTCTTCCTCGCCAGTCGGCGGTTCCACCACCACTGCCATCCCGCCACCGACACGCTTGGCGCGGTACATCGCCTCATCGGCGCGGTACAGGATCGTGTCCAGATCGAGTTCCCCAGCCTCGACGGGCTCCCACGTAACGCCCACGCTGGACCGCAGGGCCTGGCCCACATGGTCGCGCAGCATCAGGCTCTGGACCCGGCGAACGAAGCTGTCGAGATCGTGGTCATCCAAAAGAGCAGCCACAAGCACGAACTCATCGCCTCCGACCCGCGCGGCGAGATCGCGGGTCCGGATGGTCTTGGTCAGCTGTTCAGCGACCGCCCGCAGCGTGGCATCTCCCCTGCCGTGCCCGTGGTGGTCGTTGAGCTGTTTGAATCCATCGAGGTCGATGACGACGACGGCCAGGACGGCGCCGCGCGGGCTCCGCGCGAACGTCACGCCCGCCTCCGTGTACAGCCCACGCCGGTTCAGTAGCCCCGTCAGCGGATCACGATTGGCCGCGTAGGCGGTGGCGCTCAGGCCGCGGCGGGTACCCTCGATCGCCATCGCCGCGACGGCCGGCAAGACGACGACCGTTGCCAGCGCTGGGACGAAGTACAGCGACAGCTCCGACAGAGATCTGCCGTCGTAGTGCACACCTAGCCAGGTGAACACCGCGATCGTCGCGGTGGCGAAGCCGCAATGCAGAAGCAACACCCGATACCCCAACAGCACGGCGACAAAAACACCGATCAGGCACATGTAGACGGTCGCCGACAGCCGCACCTCAGGCACAGCGAATGTGACAGCTATAACAGCAACCGCGACATCACCCCAGACCGCAAACGCGACCGCGGCCCGGTGACTCGGCCACGGCCGCACCAGCCACCAGATTCCGATCAGGATGGCCGATACCAGCACCGTTAAATGAATCGCCCGGGCCGCCACCCCATGCGGACCGAGTGGCTGCAGCGCGGGGAACTGCTCGGAGGCACTGACCAGGCCCTTGCCAATGCACACCACTCCGATCAGGATGCGGATGCGGTTCAGATACCCGGTGGCCCGCAGCACCGCAGTAGAGATGGCGAACTCGCGCTCACCCATGCGTCAGCCCTCGGAAAGTGTGGTGGTTTGTGTGACGGATGGTATCGGGCACCATCGGCGATGGCTACAGTGCGGTCCCATCGGCGGCCGTGTAGGCCCGCCAACCGCCGAACCGGGTGATCTCCTGCTGCCCCTCCACCAGTGCGGGTTCACCGATCACGCCCAGCACCGTCGACCCGTCGTCGAGGTTGACCTTCCCGATCGATAGCCCTGGCGGCTCGGCGAGCAGAATTCCCGCCAGGCCCGCGGCGGGCACCGCCCACACCTCGACCGCCACCGAGACCCCTGAGCCGTCGGTGACCCGGATCATCGCCGGATGGTCGTCGTTGATCGTCCATAGCCGGTACACCGGCTCGGTGGCCGCCTCCCTGATGAACGTGGCGCCGGCGGCAGCCATGTTCGGCGAGAGTTTCAGCCCGCGCATCAACGTGCCGTTGACCGCTAATAGCACTGCCCCACTGTCGGTTTCGTCTTCTTGCACAGCTGCCACTGTAGCGCCGACGATCCGGGTTCCGGATGTGCCTGCCAGGATCGCCGGGATCTCCTCAGCCGCGCCGATGACGCCGACGGCCCCGGGCGTCGCGGCCACGAAGTCCGCGACGGCCTCCACCTTGGGCTCCATCGACCCCTTGCCGAACTGCCCGGAGGCGATGTACTCGCGCGCCTGCTCGACGGTGATCGTGTCCAGCCACGTCTCGGCCGGGGTCCCGAACCCGACCGCGACCCGCGGCACGCCGGTGGGAATCATCAGCAGATCTGCGCCCAATTCATGGGCCAACAGGCCGGAGGCGATGTCCTTGTCGACGACAGCCTCCACGCCGACGACAGTGCCGTCCGATTCGAGCGCCACCGGAATGCCGCCGCCACCCACCGCCACGACGATCACGCCGTCGTCGAGCAGCCGGCGGATCACCTCGGTCTCGAGGATGGTCGTGGGCTTCGGCGAGGCCACCGTCCGCCGCCAGCCGCGCCCGGCGTCCTCGGCGATGGTCCAGCCCTGGCTGGCGGCCAACTCCCTGGCCCTGGCTTCATCGAGGAAGGACCCGACCGGCTTGGTCGGATTGCCGAACGCCGGATCGTCGAGGCTGACCACCGAGTGAGTCACCACCGCGAGTACGGGCCGGGACAGGCCCCGCCGGGCGAGCTCATTGCGCAGTGCTTTGACGAACATGTAGCCGATCGCACCCTGGGTATCGGCGACGGCATAGTCGACCGGGACCGGATCCACCTCGGCTTGGGCCAGCTCTGAGCGGCGCAGGATGAATCCGACCTGTGGCCCATTGCCATGGGAGACAACGAGTTTCCAGCCCTGTTCCACCATGTCGATGAGCGGCGAGACGGTGCGGGCCACCGTGTCGTACTGCTGCGGTATCGAGTCGTGCTCGGCGTCGGTGACAAGTGCGTTGCCGCCGAACGCGACGATGGCAGTGCTCATTCCGCTGCTCCGAGTCCCGACGCCAGCACGGCCAGTGCGTCGTTGAAGCATTCCATCGGCGCGGTGGTGATGCCCGCACCGATCTGCCCGACGCCGGCTTGCCGGTGCGCGATGCCAGTGTTGATGATCGGCAGCACACCGGAATCGATCACCAGCCGCGCGTCGATTCCGGCCGGGGTGCCACCGAAGTTCAACGGTGGCAATGTGAATGCGGGGTTGGCGCCCAAGGTGATGGACAGCATGCGGCGGCTGTTCGCCGTCGCATCGGCCGGGGTGCCGCCCACGAATTGGACGATCGCGGGCGAGGCGGCCATCGCGAATCCGCCGAGCCCGTTGGTCTCGGTGATTGCTGAGTCGCCGAGGTCGGCGGCCGCATCGTCGACGGAGTAGCCCGGGAAGTACAGCCCATCAACAGGATTGGCGGGCGCCTGGAACCACTGATCACCGGTGCCGGACAGCTTGATACCGAAGTTCACCCCGTTGCGGGCCATCACCGTGACCATGCTGCTGCCCGGCACACCGGCCGCGGCATCCGACATCGACTTGGATGCGGCCATCGAGATGTTGAGGAAGAAGTGGTCATTGCCGGCGACGAACTCCAACGCCCGGCGCACCGCGTCCGACGGTAGGTCAGAACCCAACAGCGACAACGTCAGTCGCTTGAACAGCAACCCGGATGCGGCGGCGTTGCGGTTGTGCAGCTCGTCGCCCATGTGCAGCGCCTGGGCCATCAGCGGTTTGAGGTCGGGATCGGCCAGTCCACGCACCGCGACCTGCATGGTGGCGAAGAAGTCACTGCCCAGCCAGCGCAACCGGTCGAGCACGTCGGGCGAGTTAGCGCCGAACCGCAGCACCTTGCCCAGCCCCTCGTTGAGGTTGCAGTAAGCCCGGTTTCCCGCGGCGGTGTTTTCCACCACCCACACCGGCATCGACGGGCTGATGATGCCCGCCATCGGTCCGACCGCACCGTGCTCGTGGCACGGCTCCAGCGCCACTTCCCCACTCTCGGCGAGCTTTTCAGCGGCGTCGAGACCGTCGGCCCAGCCCTCGTAGAGGATCGCGCCGGCGATGGCGCCGCGCTGCGGTCCGCACATGTCCGGCCAGTCGATCGGTGGACCGGAATGCAGGATGCGGCGCTCGCCGGGACCGAGCCCTGCGATCACGTCGCCGGCCCGAACCAGGTCGATCAGGCGAGGCTGCGCGGCCAGATAGCGGTCGAAGGCGATCTGGTTGGCGGCCTCGATGCGCGGGTCTCCGACCAGGGTGGCCAGCGTCCAGCCCAGCGCAGGATCGGCGCCCGCGGGTGGCGCCCAGGTGACGTTGGTGACCTGACCACCAGCGGCGGTGATGTTGGCGGCGAAGCCCTGCAGGCCGACGTTGACGACCTTGAGGTCCTGTTCGAAGAGCTTCTTCACCGCTGTCCTCCCCGCGCGGCGATCAGGGTTGCCGACCACAGCGCCGCCTCGGCATTGCTCGCGGCGACCAGTACCCCGGCGGACTGCAGGCCGGCGACGGCCTTGGCCCGATCCTGCGGGTCGAGGTCGGTGCCGCACACGTATCCGATGAACGCCACCGTCGTCCCATCGGCCCGTGCCGATTCGATGATCGAAATCAGTTCTGCGGTCGGATCATCGGCCGAGCCGTAGCCGAGCACGACATCGAACAGGACGACGGCCGTCGTCGGGTCGGCGATCTCGTCGCGGATACGGGCGTCCTTGCCCGACGGGTCGATCATCGGATGCGGTCTGCCCTGCGTGAATTCGTCGTCACCCATATCGATGATCGTGTGCTGCAGGCCGGTTCGGATATCGGTCAGCGCGGTGTTTCCTGCCACCGGGGTGTTCGAGTGCGCGGTAATGCCATGGGCGCCGTGCACCAGCTGCGCTTCGAAGCAGAACGTGCCGCCGGAGAAGATGCCCCGCACATACTGCTGGTCCGGTGCCATCGCCTCCGCGAGATCGGTCAGCGTGCGCCGCATGTCGGGTGCGATGACGATCTCACCAGAGCTGGGCTGCTCGCCGCGGGCCAACTCCACGGCCATGTCGGCGGCCTGCGCAAGATACGAAGCGCCGTACACACCGTCGCCGGTGATCGACGCCGGGTCGGCGCCGAGGAAGATGACGACAACGGGTTTCGCGCTAGCCCCCGCCGCGGCAAGGACTTTCGCGGCCACCGCGGCCGACGGCGGCTTGGATACCAGGACGATCACCGTGGTAGCCGGATCGCTGTCGAGGGCAGCCAGGCCGTGCAGCATCGAGATGCCACCGATGGCGTCGGCGAGGTCGTGCCCGCCGGTACCCAGTGCCTGTGACACCCCCGATCCGTTCTGGTGGATCCGGACGGTGACCTCCTGGGTGCCGGTGCCGGAGGCCCCGACCACCCCGATGGGCCCACGCCGCACGACGTTGGCGAACCCCAGCGGGATGCCGTTGACGATCGAGGTCCCGCAGTCCGGGCCCATCACCATCAGGTCGGCCTCGCGGGCATATTGCTTAAGGGCCAGTTCGGCTTCCGGGCTGACGTTGTCGCTGAACACCATGACGTCCAGGCCCAGCCGCAGTGCCTTCATCGCCTCGGCAGCGGCGTAGTCGCCGGGCACCGAGATCAGTGCGAGGTTGAGCGCGGGATCTTTGGCGACCGCCATCTGGATGCTGGTGGTGGGCGCGGCAGCGGCCGGTTCACCGCTGTCGCCGGCAGCTGCCGAAAGCAGCTTGTCGGCGATCGCCAGCGCTTCGTCGCACGCTTCGTCGGTGCCCGACACGGCGACGACGAGGTCGTTGGGCCGGACGTCGAAGGTGCCGAGGCCGGCCTGGGCCAGGTTGTCGACGTTGGTGGCCGAGGCCATCACGACCGATGCGGTCTCGATGCCCGGTATCGACGTCACCCGCGCTGACACCGTCATCAAGGACACCGAGTCCTTGTAGAGGTTGGGATAGAAACGCGAACTGATTCCCATGCGTCAGGACGTCGCGGCGATGAACTCGTCGGCGTCGGAAACCCAGCCGAAGATCCCACCCTGTGCCTTGATCATCTCCAGTGCCACCCGCTGGAATTCCGGGAAGTACGACGCCACACAGTCACTGAGCACCAGACATTCATACCCGCGGTCGTTGGCTTCGCGCACCGTGGTGTGGACACAGACTTCGGTCGTCACTCCGCAGACCACCAGCGTCTTGATCCCACGGTCGGACAAGATCTGGGCCAGGTCAGTCGCATGGAAGCTGCCCTTGCCGGGCTTGTCGATCACGGGCTCGCCATCGATGGGATACAGCTGGTCGATGATGTCGTGGCCCTTCTCGCCGCGCACCAGGATGCGGCCCATCGGGCCGGCCTCGCCGATGAACGTCTTGCCGCCGCGGTGCAGCTTCGCGGGCGGACAGTCGGACAGGTCGGGGCGGTGACCCTCGCGGGTGTGGATGACCAGCATGCCGATCTCGCGGGCCTTGGCCAGCACCCGCCCGATCGGTTCCACCGCGGCGAGCAGCAGCGAGGTGTCATTGCCGAGGGCCTCGCCGAATCCGCCGGGCAACACGAAGTCGCGCTGCATATCGATGATCACCAGCGCCGTGCTTGCGACGTCGAAGTCCAACGGGAAGGGCTCCGCCTTGATCGTGGCCATCTGTGGTCCCTTCTGACACGCCGAATGACTGATCCATTGAAGCGCAAGTCACGAATGGGCGCGCGCGCCAAGATTTCGTCCGCGTAAACGATCTGAGGTGGCACGATCGAGCCCGTGGCAGATTTGGTGCTCTACGAAGTCATTGATCGCGTCGCGCTGATCACCGTCAACGATCCCGACCGGCGCAACGCCGTCACCGACGCGATGTCGCAGCAGCTGCGCTCGGCGGTCGAAGCCGCCGAAGCCGAGGCCAACGCCGTCGTGATCACCGGCGCGGGCAAGGCGTTCTGCGCGGGCGCGGACCTGTCCGCCCTCGGCGCCGCCGCCAAGGAAGGACTCGAACGCATCTACGCCGGCTTCATGGCCGTCGGCCGTTGCACGCTGCCGACCGTCGCCGCGGTCAACGGCGCCGCCGTGGGGGCGGGATTGAACCTGGCCCTGGCCGCCGACGTCCGCATCGCAGGCCCGCATGCGCTCTTCGATCCGCGGTTCCAGAAGCTCGGCATCCATCCTGGCGGCGGTGCCACCTGGATGCTGCAGCGCGCCGTCGGCCCGCAGGTGGCCCGCGCCGCGCTGCTGTTCGGCATGCGCTTCGACGCCGACGCCGCCGTGCGGCACGGCCTCGCCCTGACTGTCGCCGACGATCCCGTCGCCGCCGCGCTGGAACTGGCCGCCGGTCCCGCGGCCGCACCGCGCGAGGTTGTGCTGGCCACCAAGGCGTCGATGCGCGCTACCGCCATCCCCGGCTTCCTGGACACCGACCATCACGAGGCGGCCAAGAACATCGAGCTCGACCCGCAGGCCACCTCGATCGAGTCGCCGGAATTCAAGGCCCGGCTGGCTGCCGCGCAAAGGCGCTGACCTGCGAACCTTGCAATAGGCAGGCAAATGCCTGCATTATGTGCCCGTGGAAGCAGACGCGGTCTTCAAGGCGCTGGCCGATCCTGGCCGGCGGCGGTTGCTCGACATGCTCCATGAGCGCGCCGGATTGACGCTGGGCGAGCTCTGCGAGGGGCTCGACATGCGCCGGCAATCGGTGAGCCAGCACATCGAGATGCTCGAAGCCGCCAACCTGGTGACCTCGGTGCGCGACGGCCGCCGCAAGCTCCATTACCTGAATGCAGTTCCGCTTCACCAGATCCAGACCCGCTGGATTTGGAAATTCGAGGAGCCGCGTCTGGCGGCCCTCGCGATGATCAAGCAGCACGCGGAGGAAAGCGCAATGCCTGAAAGCTCCATTCCCGACTACGTCTACACGACCTACATTCACGCCACCGCCGAGCAGGTGTGGCATGCACTCACCGACGCTGACCTCACCGCGAAGTTCTGGGGGCATGCGCAAGTCTCGGAGTGGAGCGTCGGCAGCCGCGTCGAGCATGTCCGTGCCGACGGATCGGGCATCGCCGACGCCGCGGGCACGGTGATGGTGGTCGATCCCCCGCGCCGGTTGGTCTTCGGCTTCGGATTCGGCGAAACGCTCGACGATCCGACCGCTGAGGAGAGCGTCGTCACGTTCGACATCGAGCCCTTCCACGACATCGTCAAACTGACTGTGACGCATACGAATTTGGCCTCGCCGGCCGACCGCGATTCGATCGGGCAGGGTTGGCCGACCGTGTTCGCCAACCTCAAGACGCTCCTGGAAACCGGTGACGTGCTGCCAACGGCGCCGTGGGAGTTCCACGCCGAGGACCGCGCCGCACAGATGGCCAGGCGCGGCTAGCGATAACCAAACCCGCCGAGCGTGGGGGTTTTCGGTGATGAATCGCCGGAGTCTCAACGCCAGCCCACACGCTCGGCGTCGCTGGGGATGAACGAATTCGTGTGATGGCCGGTTCGTCGAGAGTGTTGGTGTGGACGAGGCCGCCGGCTGTCGACTCTGATGCCGAGCGTGCGAGTTATCGGTGTTGAACAGCCACCGTTTCAACGAGAACTCGCACGCTCGGCGCTCGGCTGCACCTAAAGTCCATATGTGACTCACACCACATCGAGTCGGTATGCCCGCTACGTCGGCCGGGTCGGGGCGCTGGCGTTCGCGCTCGGCGTCGGGGTGGCGGTCGCCAACAACCCCGGGGTCGCGCTGGCCGATAGCGGAACATCGTCGAATTCGACTGCCCACTCAGCGCGGCAATCCGTCAAGGCGGTGTCAACCAAGCGCGCCGCGCCGAAGCCTGTCGCATCCCCGGCGCGCACCAGCCCCGTGCTCCCCCGCACTGCGGTCAGTGTGACCGACGTCCTTGGCTACGCCCGCCGCGAAGCCGAACAGACCACCCAACAGCCGCCCGCCACGATCGGCAACATCCTCTTCGCCCGCACACCCACACTGGCCTACAACGCCGCCCAGAACGTCCAGGCCGAAGACGGTGTCATCACCGGCACGCTCAACGCCAAACAGGCCAACGGCTACGCGCTGACCTACACCCTGACCCAGGCGCCGCAGCACGGCAGCGTCGACATCAACGAAGACGGCACCTTCACCTACACCCCCGACGCACAGTTCACCACGATCGGTGGTACCGATACGTTCGGCGTCATGGCCGACGACCAGCCCGGCAACCAGATGCATTGGCACGGTCTGGCAACGCTTTTCGCGCCCAACGGCGGCTCCACCGCGACAGCGAAGGTCACCGTTCTGGAGAATCCGGGGAACGCCGAGCCGACGTCGGTGCTGTCCACGACCGATCAGCTCAACGCCGAGCAGATCGCCACCCAGATCGCCAATTCACCGTTCGTCCGGCTGGCCAAGGAGATCCTCAAGGTCGGCTGGTGGCTGGCCGCGCAAAAGAACTTCAGCATGATCGGCGGGCCGGACCAAGAGAACATGGCCCAGCTCGATCAGGCGGTCACCGAGTATGCGAACCAGGCCGCAATGGAAGTACTGCTGCTGAACTCGAACGCCCCCAAATTCATTCAGCAGGTCGCGCCCACCCACAGCTGGTATCTGCAGAGCTTCGCCGGCTCTCGGATCTGGTACGACAACCCCGACACCATCTACCGGTTCGTCGGCGTGAACAACGCATCGTCATATGTGATCACCGGAAAGTTCGACGGCACGCTACCCGCCGACACCAACTTCAGCGTGCTGACCGGCCTGAGCGGAACCACCGCCGACAACATCAACGGCAAGGACCTCGTCCTCAACTCCGACGGAAGCTTCACGATTACGGTGGATGGCACGCCGACCCTGCTCGGGCAGACGAATCATCTGTATCTGCCGCCGGGCACCAGCCTGATCACGACACGAAACACGTTGTCGGACTGGAACGCCGAAGAGCCGATGAGCCTCTCGATCCTGCGGGTCAGCGGCCCACCGAACAGCTTGTTCAGTCAAGTCGGCGGGTTCGCAATTCCGGGCATCGGCCCATTGGTGTCCGGCAATCCGCTACTGACGTCGTTGGTGTCGTTGATCCCGCCGTTGCCCGCACCGCGGCTGCTGCAGTCCGTCGAGGCCGCGGTGATCATGCTGCTGCTCGGCATCAGCGGCGAGAACACGTACATGTCGGTCGCCACGAAGGACGCCACCACGGGCCAGACCAAGGCACCGAATGAGTTCTCCGATCCCGACCATAACGCGTCGTTCCTCGCGACCCAGTTGCAGAGCGTCGGGTACTTCCAGCTCGCCGACGACGAGGCACTGGTCCTCACGATCAACCCCGGCAAGGCACGGTATTTCAGCGTTCCGGTCACCAACGACTGGACGATCACCGACAACTACTGGGACCAGCAGACCAGCCTCAACCTCAACCAGTCGGACCAGAACAACGACGACGAGACGTACACGATCGTGGTCTCCCCCACCGATCCAGGTGTGGCCAACTGGGTGTCGACCGGCGGGCTGAATCAGGGCACGATCTCCATCCGGTTCCAGGACTTCGACCCGAACTCCACGGTCGACCCGACAGTGAGCTCACAGGTGGTCAAGCTCAACGAACTCGACGGGGTGCTGCCGGACGGCACCGTATTCGTCACTCCCGAGCAGCGGGCGGCTCAAATCGCCACACGGCAACTGGGCTACAACAAGCGCTACACGCCCTACCCGCAGGCCTAGAGGTCGAGCAGCGCCGTCTCCGGCGCCTCGATCAGCCCGCGCAGGTCGGTCAGGAACGCCGCGGCCTGCGCGCCGTCGGCAATGCGATGGTCGAACGCACAGGTCAACGTCATCGTCGGCCGGGCCACGACCGCGTCTTCGACCACCACAGCCCTCGGCTTCAGCGAGCCCATGCCGAGGATCGCAGCCTCCGGGTAGTTGATCACCGGCACACCCTCGTCCAGTCCCAGTGCGCCGAAGTTCGACACCGTGAACGTCGACCCACTCAACTGAGTGGGGGCCAGCGTGCCGGCCCTGGCTCGCGCCACCACGTCGTCGACCGCAGCGGCCAGTTTGCGCGTTGAGCAGACCCGGGTGTCGATGACAGGAACCACCAGACCCCGCTCGGTGGCCACCGCGACGCCGAGCCGCACGTCGGGATGCAGCCGAATCTGCGGCCCCGCTTCGGATTCCACCCAGGTCGCATTGAGCATCGGGTGGCGGCCCAGGGCGATGACCAGCAGCCGCAACGTCAGGACGAACGGCGTCACATCCAGTGTGTCCCGAAGGCGCAGCAGCGCAGAACAATCGACCTGAACGCTGGCGTGCGCATCGGGGATCTGGCTGCGTGACAACGCCATGTGCGTGGCCATCCGGGCGTGGACGCCGCGCACCGGCACGGTTTGCGACGACGGGGCGGGACCGGCCGCGTGCAGGACATCGTCGCGGGTGATCACTCCGTCGGTACCCGAGCCGGGTTGCAGTCCTTGGAGATCCACGGCGAGGTCGGCCGCGAGCTTGCGCGTCTTGGGGGCGGCCCGGGCTCGCCTGCTGCGATCCATCCCGTTGTCGATGCCGTAGCCGACCAGCACCGGTGTGCGCTCGTCGGTTTCGATGCGCACCAACAGTGTTCCCACCGCCAGGGTTTCGCCCTCGGCACCGCCAAGTGCGGCGACCTGCCCGGCGTACGGGCTGGGGATCTCGATCTCGGCCTTGTTGGTCTCGACCGTGCACAGTGTCTGGTTGAGCTCGACGACATCGCCGACGGCGACGGCCCAGCTGGTGATCGTGGCGTCCTCCAGGCCTTCGCCGAGGTCCGGGACCAGGAAGTCGCTCATGGCCGTCGCATCGCTTTCTCGACGCAGTCGAGCAGCCGGTCCACTCCCGGCAACCAGAGCTTCTCCAGCCGGGCCGGCGGGTAGGGCGTGTCGAATCCGGTGGCGCGCAACACCGGCGATTCGAGGTCGTAGAACAACTCCTCGGAGATCCGAGCCGCCAGTTCGGCGCCGAAGCCAAGCGTTCGCGGACCTTCGTGCATGACCACCGCCCGGCCGGTCTTGCGGACCGACTCTGCGACAGTGTCGAAGTCCAGCGGACTCAGCGAGCGCAGATCGATGACTTCCAGGCTGCAGTCGGCGATTTCGGCCGCATTCAGTGCGGCACCGACCAGCCCGCCGTAGGTGATCACCGTGACGTCATCGCCGCTGCGCCGGACGGCAGCCTTGCCGATCGGCGGTCCGGGTACGGCGAGGTCGACAGCTTCGCGGCCCCAATAGCGACGCTTGGGTTCCAGGTAGATCACCGGATCGCGGGCGGCGATCGCATGCCGCAGCAGCCAGTAGGCATCCGAGGGTGTCGATGGCACAACAACTTTGAGCCCCGCGGTGTGCACCCAATAGGTTTCGGTGGATTCCGAGTGGTGCTCCACCGCGCCGATACCGCCGAATGACGGGATCCTGACCGTGACGGGCATGTCGACCTGGCCGCGGGTGCGGTTTCGATACTTGGCGAGGTGGCTGACCACCTGATCGAATGCCGGGTAGGAGAAGCCGTCGAATTGAATTTCCGGAACCGGCACGAAGCCGCGGATGGCCAGGCCCACCGCAACACCGATGATCGCCGACTCGGCCAGCGGGGTGTCGAAACACCGTTGCTCGCCGAAGGTTTCGGCCAGTCCCTCGGTGATCCGGAATACCCCACCCAGGGCGGCGACGTCTTCGCCGAACACCAGTACCCGGTCGTCACCGGCCATCGCATCGTGCAGGGCGCGGTTGATCGCCTGCGCCATGGTGAGGGTGGTGACGCTGGGCAATTCGGTCAGGATCGGCCCGTCCGGTTCCGGTGTGCCGTCGCCGCGCAACGGTGGCCGGTCGATGATCTGTGTCATCTCATGCCTCCTATGCCAATTCGGCGCGCAGTTGCGCACGCTGGGCCGACAATTCGGGGGTGATCTCGGCGTAGACGTGGTCGAACAGCTCGTCCACATCCGGGTCGGGGGCACCGACCACCGAATCGCGAAGCTCGGCACGCAGCCGCACCGATCGGGCTTCCACCCGGTGCTCCACTCGTTCGGTGAGGACACCAATGTCCCGTAAATACCGGCGATACCGGGTGATCGGGTCGCGCGCCGACCATTCAGCGAGTTCGGCGGCGGTGCGGTACCGGGTGGCGTCATCGGAGGTGGTGTGCGGTTCCATCCGATACGTGACCGCTTCGATGAGGGTAGGTCCGTCGCCGGCCCTGGCCCGTTCGGCCGCTTCGGCCATCACCGCATAGCAGGCCAGGATGTCGTTGCCGTCCACCCGGATACCGGGCATTCCGTAGCCGATCGCCCGGTGGGCGATGGTGGGTGCGGCGTACTGGCGGCTGGCCGGCACCGAGATCGCCCACTGGTTGTTCTGGATGTAGAACACGCAGGGCGCCTTCTCGACGGAGGCCATGTTCATCGCCTCGTGCGAATCGCCCTCGCTGGTGGCACCGTCACCGATAAAGGCCACCGTGAGTGAATCCTCGCCCAGCCGTTGGGCGGCCATCGCCGCGCCGACGGCGTGTAGCGCGTTGGTGGCGATCGGGATCGCGACGGGCGCACAGCACTTGCTGGTGAAGTCGAGCCCACCGTGCCAGGAACCACGCCACAGAGCGGCAAGTTGCGCGGGTGCGATACCGCGGACCATGAGGACGCCGAGTTCGCGGAATTGCGGGAACAGCCAGTCGGTCTTGCGCAGGCACGCCGCCGCGCCGATCTGCGCAGCCTCTTGGCCGCGGCACGAGGCGTAGAGCGCCAGTTCACCCTGGCGTTGCAGATTGACGAATTCGGCGTCGAGATCGCGAGTGACAACGAGATTCTCGTAGAGCCAGACGAGGGTTTCCGGCGGGAGGTCGCGACGATATCGGCTTTCGGCCGTCGCAGTTCCGTCGGGCCCGATGAGTTGAACCGGCTGATCCATAACCGCCTCCTCTGCCGGTGCAGAGGCGGTCGGAGCAAACCTGTTGTGGCAGGCTCCAGCTAGCGGCCGGGGTCGGGCGCTAGCTGGACTATGCGCTCTGCTCGCCGAAGCACCGGGGCATCCACCATTATGCCCTCGAATTGAAAGACGCCGCGTTCATCAAGGGCTGCCTCAAGCACGTGTCGCGCCCAACCTACCTGTTCAGCGCTAGGAAGGTAGCCCTCCCTAATCACCGCGATCTGGCTAGGATGGATCGCCACTTTGGCATCGAAACCGACAGCTACCGCGTCGTCGACTTCGGCCCGCAGGCCGTCCAGATTCTTGATGTCGAGGTACACCGAATCCAACGCGAGCCGGCCGTACGCCTTCGCGGCCAGCAAGCTCTGCGACCGCACGTGCCGTGCTACTTCGCGGTAGGAGCCGTCGGGATAGCGATTCGCGGTGCCGCCCAGAACGGCGAACAGATCCTCAGCACCCCACATGACCGCCAGTGCATTGTCGGCTCGGGTCGAGTCGACGACATTGAGCGCGCCCAACGGGGTTTCGATCAACACCACGACATCCAGCGGCGCCAGTGCAGCGACCTGCTCGCGGGACTCGGTCTTGGCCAGCATCACCGTGGTGTACGGGGTGCGGGCCAGCGCTTCGAGGTCGAGCGGATGATCGGGCGTGGTCGACGGATTGACCCGCACGACCGTGCGGCCGGGATCGAGCTGGGTTGTCACCAGCGCTTCGCGGGCGGCGTCGCGATCCTTGGCCGCCACCCCGTCCTCGAGGTCGAGGATCACGACATCGGCTGTCGCAGCGGCCTTCTCGAATCGCTCGGGGCGATCGGCGGGGCAGAACAGCCAGGCAGGTCCTGGGTTATCGAGTGCCATCAGGCGGGCTTCTTTCGCACCATGGTCTTACGGCTGGCGGTCGCGACAATGTCACCGTGCTGGTTGCGGGCGGTGTGCGCGAACGTGACAATACCTTCACCGGGCCGGCTCTTGGACTCGCGCTTGTCGGTGACGACGGTCTCGGCGTACATCGTGTCGCCGTGGAAAAGCGGCTTGGGGAAGGCGATATCGGAAAAGCCGAGATTGCCGACGATCGTGCCCTGCGTCAGTTGCGTCACGGACAGGCCCACCAGAGTCGACAGGGTGAACATCGAGTTCACCAGCCGCTGGTTGAACGGCGGCAGTGCGTCGGAGAACGCCGCATCGAGGTGCAGCGCCTGGGTGTTCATCGTCAACGTGGTGAACAAGACGTTGTCGGCCTCGGTGATCGTGCGGCCGGGTGCGTGCACGTAGCGCACCCCGATCTCGAATTCCTCGAACCACAAGCCGCGCTGGACGACGACCTTCTCCTCGGAGGGCTCGCTCACCTACAGTCCCATCTGCCGGGCGATGATCATCAACTGCACTTCGGTTGTCCCTTCCCCGATCTCGAGGATCTTGCTGTCCCGGTAGTGCCGGGCAACCGGGTATTCGTTCATGAAACCGTAGCCGCCGTGGATTTGGGTGGCGTCACGGGCGTTGTCCATGGCGGCTTCACTGGCGATCATCTTGGCGATCGCCGCTTCCTTCTTGAACGGCTTACCGGCCAGCATCAGCGCCGCGGCGTCGTAGTAGGCGGTGCGCGCCACGTGGGCGCGGGCCTCCATGCGGGCGATCTTGAACTCGATCGCCTGGTACTTCCCGATCGGCTGACCGAACGCAGCGCGCTCGGCGGCGTACTTCACGCTCTCGTCGACACAGCCCTGCGCCGCACCCACCGAGAGTGCGGCGATCGCAATCCGGCCCTCATCGAGGATCCGCAGGAAGTTGGCGTAGCCGCGGCCGCGCTCGCCGAGGAGGTTCTCCTGCGGCACCCGCACGTCCTCGAAGGTCAGCGGGTGGGTGTCCGAGGCGTTCCAGCCGACCTTGTCGTAGGCCGGCTCGGCGGTGAAGCCGGGGGTCGGCACCGGCACCAGGATCGAGGAGATCTCCCGGTTGTCGCCCGAGCCGCCGGTCACCGCCGTCACGGTGACCAGCCGGGTGATATCGGTGCCCGAGTTGGTGATGAATTGCTTGGAGCCGTTGATCACCCAGTGCCCGTCGTCCAGGCGCGCGGTGGTCTTGGTGGCCCCCGCATCGGTGCCGCCGCCGGCCTCGGTGAGACCGAACGCACCGAGGGCCTGTCCGCTGGTCAGCTGCGGCAGCCATTCCTGCTTCTGCGCCTCGTTGCCGAACCGGTAGACCGGCATCGCACCCAGCGACACCCCGGCCTCCAGCGTGATCGCCACGCTCTGGTCGATCTTGCCGAGTTCCTCCAGCGCCAAGCACAGGGCGAAGTAATCGCCGCCCATGCCACCGTATTCCTCCGGGAACGGCAGACCGAACAGGCCCATCTCCGCCATCCCGGCGACGACCTCGTAGGGAAACGTGTGCTGCGCATCGTGTTCGGCGGCCACCGGGGCGACGACGGCGCGGGCGAAGTCGCGGACCGTCTTGGCAAGCTGATCGTATTCGTCGGGAAGTGTTCCCGTGGACAGGAAGTCGGTCATCGTCGCACTTTCTCTACTTCTCACTTTTCTGGGTGGCTGTGACCTTGGCCAACAGCTGTCCTACTTTGACCTGGTCGCCTACGGCAACGTGCAGTTCGACCACCCCGTCGACCGGCGCCGTCAGCGAATGCTCCATCTTCATCGCCTCGACGGCGACCACCACAGTGCCTGCAGTGACCCCGTCACCGTTGGAAACACCAACCGCCACAACCGATCCAGGCATCGGGCTGACGAGTTCGGCGTCGCCGCTCACCTCGTCGTCTGGGCGCACGGGGGCTTCGCGGACCTCGTCCAGCACGACTGATCGGCCGGCCCCGGCCAGCCAGATCTGGTGACCGTCGGCAGCCACCGTATAGGTGGTGCGGATGCCGTCGACGGCGACGGCCAGCGCATCGCCGGTGAACTGGGCTGACAGCGAACGATTTTCACCGTCCTCGATACGGACAGCCGCATCGAGCGGTGTTCCGGTGATGTGGACGTGGTCGGTGCGCCCACCGCTACGCAACCGGATGGTCGTCGGCGCGGGCGCGCCGATTCGCCAGCCCGACGGCACATCCCACAGATCCGCCGAACCGGCCGGCCAGCGCTGCAGCCAGCGGTAGGCCGCCGCGGCGATGAACGCCTCATCGCCTGCCGGCTCGCCCGTGAAGACGGTGCGATCGATCAGGCCGGTGTCGAGACGGCCCGCGACCACGTCCTCGTCGGCCAGCAGGAAGCGTAGGAACTCGATATTGGTGCCCACGCCCAGCACTGCGGTCTGCGAGAGTGCACGATCGAGCGTGCGCAATGCGGCGGCGCGGTCCTGGCCGTAGGCGATCACCTTCGAGAGCATCGGGTCGTAGTCGCTGCCGACCGTCATGCCTTGCGACAGGCCGGAATCCACCCGGATACCGTCACCGGACGGCTCCAACAGCCCCAGCACCGGACCACCGGTCGGCAGGAAGCCGGCCGCGGGATCCTCGGCGTACACCCGGGCTTCGATCGCGTGACCGTCCATCGTGATGTCGTCCTGGGTGATGGGCAGCTTCTCCCCCGCCGCGACACGCACCTGCCACTCGACGAGGTCGTGCCCGGTGACCATCTCGGTGACCGGGTGCTCAACCTGCAGGCGGGTGTTCATCTCCATGAAGAAGAACTCGTCGGGCTGGTCGGCGGAGACGATGAACTCGACGGTGCCCGCACCGACGTAGTCGACGCTGCGGGCGGTGTCGCAGGCGGCCGCACCGATTCGCGCGCGGGTGGCGGGATCCAGCAGCGGGGACGGCGCTTCCTCGATGACCTTCTGGTGGCGGCGCTGCAGACTGCACTCCCGCTCACCGAAATGCAGGACCGTCCCGAAAGTATCGGCGAGCACCTGGACTTCGATGTGCCTGGGCCGCAAGACGAATCGCTCGAGGAACAGGGTGTCGTCGCCGAAGGCCGCACCGGATTCGCGCCGCGCCGCGGCCAGCGCGGCGGGCAGTTCGGCGGCATCGTCGACACGACGCATACCCTTACCGCCGCCGCCCGCCGACGGTTTGACCAGGATCGGGAAGCCGATATCGCCGGCGGCCTCGATGAGGTCGGCGTCGGTCAGGCCGGGGCGGGCGATACCCGGCACCACCGGAACCCCGAACGCTGACACCGCGGCCTTGGCGGCGATCTTGTCACCCATCGTGCGGATCGCACCCGACGGCGGGCCGATGAACGCCAGTCCCGCGCGTTCCAGCGCGGCGGCGAAATCGGAATTCTCCGAAAGGAATCCGTAGCCGGGATGGACGGCGTGTGCGCCGGTGCGCAGCGCCGCATTCACGACGGCGTCGATATCGAGGTAGCTCTGCCGGGCCGGCGGAGGCCCGATGCGCACCGCGACGTCGGCCTCGGTGACATGGCGTGCCCCGGCGTCGGCGTCGCTGTACACGGCAACCGAGCGGATGCCCATCGCCTTCAGCGTGCGGATGACCCGGACCGCGATCTCGCCGCGGTTGGCGACCAAGACACTGGTAAACATCGTCACATCCTGAAGACGCCGTAGGACACGGACTCGACGGGCGCGTTAGCGGTCACCGAGAGTGCCAGCCCCAGAACAGTTCTGGTGTCGGCAGGATCGATGACGCCGTCGTCCCACAGCCGTGCGGTCGAGTAGTACGGATTGCCCTGACCTTCGTACTGGGCGCGGATCGGCGCCTTGAAGGCCTCCTCTTCCTCAGGTGTCATATCCCCGCGCACGGTGGCCAGCACCGAGGCCGCCTGCTCGCCGCCCATCACCGAGATCCTGGCGTTGGGCCACATCCACAGGAACCGTGGCGAATAGGCCCGCCCGCACATCGAGTAGTTACCCGCGCCGTACGAGCCGCCGATCACGACCGTCAGCTTGGGCACGCGGGCGCAGGCCACCGCAGTCACCATCTTGGCGCCGTGCTTGGCGATGCCGCCGGCCTCGTAGTCGCGGCCGACCATGAAGCCGGTGATGTTCTGCAGGAACAGCAGAGGCACCATTCGCTTGTCGCACAGTTCGATGAAATGCGCTCCCTTGAGCGCGGATTCGCCGAACAGCACGCCGTTGTTGGCGACGATGCCGACCGGGTGACCGTGGATGTGGGCGAATCCAGTCACCAGGGTGGTGCCGTATTCGGCTTTGAATTCACTGAATTCGCCACCGTCGACGATGCGGGTGATCACCTCGTGCACGTCATAGGGCACCCGGGCATCGACCGGGACGACGTCGTACAGCTCGTGCTGATCGGCGATCGCCTCGCCGTCGGGCCGGACGTCCCACGGCCTCGGTTCGCGCGGGCCGAGCGTGGCGACGATGCGGCGGACGATGCGCAGCGCGTCGCGGTCGTCGTGGGCCAGATGGTCGGTCACACCGGAGGTCTTGGAATGCAGGTCGCCACCGCCGAGCTCCTCGGCGGTCACCACCTCACCGGTGGCGGCCTTCACCAACGGCGGGCCGCCCAGGAAGATGGTGCCCTGATTGCGCACGATGATCGCCTCGTCGCTCATCGCCGGAACGTAGGCGCCACCCGCGGTGCAGGAACCCAGCACGGCGGCGATCTGAGGGATGCCGGCCGCACTCATGGTGGCCTGGTTGTAGAAGATGCGGCCGAAGTGGTCGCGGTCGGGGAACACCTCGTCCTGGCGCGGCAGGAACGCACCGCCGGAGTCGACGAGGTAGAGGCATGGCAGTCGGTTCTGCAGCGCAATCTCCTGGGCGCGCAGATGCTTTTTCACCGTCACCGGGTAGTAGGTGCCACCTTTGACCGTCGCGTCGTTGGCGACGATCATGCACTCCCGCCCGGAGACCCTGCCGATCCCGGTGATGATCCCGGCGGCTGGACATTCGTCGTCGTACATGCCGTCGGCGGCCAGCGGGGCAACCTCCAGCAGCGCACTGCCGGGGTCCAACAGCCCGTCCACCCGGTCGCGCGGCAGCAGCTTGCCGCGTGCGACGTGTCGCTCACGCGCACGTTCGGGCCCGCCGAGCGCTGCCGCGGCCAGCTTGCCGCGCAGCTGCTCGACAAGCTGCAGATGCGCCTCACGGTTGGCGGCCGCTGATGTCATCGTCGATCCCGTCGAATTGAGTTAATGACGACTAACTCGTGTAAGGTTAGTGAAGATTAACCGAAACGTCCAGAGGTCATGCTGGAGGGCCCCATCGACACTCCCACTCGCCGAAGCAGGCAGAAGTCGGATCGCCGATCTGCCCTGCTGGCGGCCGCGGAGCGGCTGATGGCCGATAAGGGCTTCCAGACGGTCCGGCTCGAGGACATCGGCGCCGCAGCCGGGGTCAGCGGCCCGGCGATCTATCGGCACTTCCCCAACAAGGAAGCGCTCCTTGTCGAACTCCTGGTCGGCATCAGTACCCGATTGCTGGCCGGCGCCCGCGCGGTCGTCGCCGAGGCCGATGAGCCTGCCGCGGCGCTGACGGGCCTGATCGAGTTTCACCTCGACTTCGCCCTTGGCGAGTCGGATCTCATCCGCATCCAGGACCGCGATCTCGCACACCTGCCGGTCTCGGCACAACGTCAGGTCCGGCGCGCACAGCGCAGCTACGTCGAGATCTGGGTGGGGGTACAGCGCGAAGTGCATCCCGACCTCGATGAGGCCGACGCCCGACTGATGGCGCACGCGGTGTTCGGTCTGCTCAACTCGACCCCACACAGCATGAAGCCCCTGGCGACCAAGGCCGACCAGGGGCGTTCACGCGATGTCTTACGGGCTATGACGATGGCGGCGTTGTCGTCGGCCGACCATCATGCCCGCGATGGCGTCGGTTAATACCAGTTTCGTCTGCCGCCCACCGGTCGTCCGACGCTGCCGAGCAGCCACAGGACCGCTCCGACGACGAGCAAGATGACGCCGATGGTCCACAGAATCTGAATATTCAGAACGAACCCAAGGATGAGCAGGATTGCTCCGAGAACGATCATTGCTTCCTCCAGATAGTCACTTACTGAACACTTTTCACTACTACTGGCTGGGCTTCGGCAGGTTGCAGCTCGCAACGGTGGGATTGACTCCCGCGTAGTTGAGCGGCCCCGCCACCACCGTCAGGGCGATAGACCCCGCGTTAGCACAGTTGGCTTCGCTGTTGGAGAAGTAACCGCGCTGCCAGGTAGCGAAGACTCCAATCAGCAGCCATATGATCACAATCGCGCCTAGGATTCCTCGCCCGCGCATGGTGCCCTCCTTGAACGTCCGTAGCAGTTGGCGCACAAGGTTTTACCCGGCCGACAGTTTCCTAAACATCGCGCCTGTCAAAGGCCGCAGCCAGCCAATCAGCCACCGCACGGGCCAGTGCGGCGTGGTTCTCGCGCTTGACGATTTCGTGCCCGTCGTCATCGAAGAGCAGATAGCGCACATTGCGGCCGCGCGAACGCAATGCCTCGACGATTTGCTCGGATTCGCTGACCGGAACGTTGGTGTCGGTACCGCCGTGCACCACCAACAGCGGCGCCACCAGCGCGTCCACCCGCTGCAGTGGTGATAGTGCTTCCAGAAGCTCACGATCGGCGATCGGATGGCCGTATTCGGGATAGGAAGCCGCCGCGATCCACGGCTCGGTGTTGCGGTAGAACGTGACAAGATCGCTCATCCCGCAGATGCTGACGCCCGCCACGAACAGGTCGGGGTGGAACGTCAACGCCGCCATCGTCAGGTAGCCACCGTAAGACCAACCCGCACAGGCGATCCGGGCCGGATCAGCCAGACCGCGGGCGGCGAGATAGCGGGCGCAGTCGGCCACGTCGTCGATGGCGGCGAACCGCTTGTCCTTGTCGTCGGCGTGCACGAATTCGCGGCCCTGACCGCCCGACCCGCGCACGTTCGGGGTGAACACCGCGATCCCCTCGTCGAGCAACCCCGGGAAAATCTCACTGTGCGAGGGACGAGCCTGGCCCTCCGGGCCCCCGTGCAGGTAGATCATCGTGCCGGCCTGCTTGACGCCTGGTGGCGGGCAATAAAGCCAGCCGAACAGCGAACGGCCATCGCGCGCAGTCACCGTGTGCAATCTGGGGCGCGCCGAGACCGGACCGACACTGGGTTTGCGGTCGATGCGTTCCCACTCCCGGGATCGAGGGTCGACGAGTTCGACGGTGCGGGGCAGGTCGGCGCCCTGCACGGTCAGGGCGACCATCGATCCCCCTGCGCTGATGGACAGTTCACCGGCGACCAGGTTGGGCAGCGTGATGGGTTCGGTGAGTGTGTTGTCGGCATACTCGAGTATCTGTAACTCACTGCAGCCGTTGATGTTCCACAACAGCGCGACGGTCGACAGGTCGTCGCTGACCACGAACTCGTCGAGGTCGTAGCCGGGACGCTCGGCAGCCACGTGATAGGCGACCCCGTCGGGGGTGACGGTCACTTCGAGCAAACGGCTATGTGTCGCACCGTTATCGCTGCGGATCAGCGCGCGCACATAACCGTCGGCGAAGTCCGGGCCGTAGGTGTACGCCGGGTGATACAGCGTGGTGTCCTCGCCGTCCGGCCCCGACCGCAGTCGCCGAGGATGGTGGTCGTCGAGGATCACGCCCATATCGGTGTTGGAGCCGGGATCTGAAGGCAGCAAGGCGATTTCGGTCAGACCCGTCTGCATGATCAGCTCGCGATACCCGCGGGGGCCGACCCGGATCAGAGCCGAGCCGGCCCAGGCGTCGACGAGCCTGCCGCCGGAGCGGCGATCCAATACGGTGACGGTGCCGTCGGCCGGGTCGATCAGACAGGACTGGCCGACGCCATCCTCACCGGTGAGGATCGCGCAGACCCTGGTGCCGTCCCAGGCGATCAGCTCGGCGGTGCCGGCCATCCCATCCTCGCCCATCCCGTCGATACGGCGGGCCATCCGGTCGTCGGGGTCGGTGGTGACCACCCAGATCTGGCTTCTTGTGCTGCCGTCGGGGGCGACCTGGCAGGCCAGCCAGTGGCCGTCGGCGGAGTGGATGACCCTGGTCACCGGCCCCTGCACCGGCAGTTCGACATCACGTGACGAACTGGCCCGCCAGCCTCGCAGGAACCGTTGGACGGCACGCGGATATCCGCCATCGTCGACGATGTGGGCGAAGGCCGTCGCGTCAGGCGACAGCGACGCGCCGTAGGTCGCGCGGACGTCCTGTTCCACTCCACCACCCTTTGTTCTGACTAAGAGTTACCTCGGTAATACGTTCCACGGCGCTCCCCGGTGGTAAACACATCCAGAGCTAACAGGGACCGGACGGGGGCTGCCGCGCGCAGGTAGCCTGGGCAACCATGAGGTGGGTATGAACGATCCGCGTCAACCGGGGTGGTCTGATCCGACGCAGGCCGGAGGCGCTTATCCGCCGCATACAGACCCCGCTTACGCCGGTCAGTATTACGGACAGGGTTACGGCACGCAGCCGGCCCAGCCCACCGAGCAGCTGCCGTCGTACTGGCACCCGGGTGGCGGTTATCCGCCCGGCGAGCCGCCCCAGCCGCCACCAGGCCCTCCCAAATCACCGAAGTGGTTGTGGATTGCCGCGGGCGTCGCGGTGCTCCTCGTGGTCGGTTTGGTGATCGCTTTGGTGATCGTGTCCAGCTCGGCTCGGGAGACGACGGTGGTGGCGCCCTTGCCGCCGCTGTCTGAGACATCGTCCACACCGCCGCGGGCCAGCACGTCGATCCCGACGACGACGCTGCCCGCGCTGCCGACGACCACTGGCTCACCTGGCACGCCGACGATCCCCGGCGGCACCACCAGCCCGACCGGAACCGACACCGTCGTCTACAACGTCACCGGTGACGGCCGGGCGATCAACATCACCTATGTCGACACCGGCGGGATCATGCAGACCGAGTTCAACGTGATGCTGCCCTGGAGCAAGGAAGTCAGCCTGCCCGCGCCGGCGCGGGCGTCGGCCAGCGTCGCCGTTGTCAACGTCGGACGCGACGTGACCTGCAATGTTTCGGTAAACGGCGCTCAGGTGCGGGAACGCACCGGCCGCGGCCTGACGATCTGCACCGGAGCCGGTTAACGACGTGAGCGACCGTCGTTGGGCACCTTGACCAGAAGCATGCCCAGCAGCCCCACGGCCAGCACGAGACACAGCCCACCAAGGCCGGCGCGGTCGGCGTGGAAGGCGTCCACGAACACGAAGAACAGCCACGGCGCGAGGAACGACGCCGCCCGTCCGGTGGTCGTGTAGAGCCCGAAGGCGACGGCCTCTTTGCCCTCGCTGACCATGCGCAGCAGCACCGTGCGTGCCGACGTCGTGATGGGCCCGACGCAGAGCGCCAGCAGCAGCCCGCAGATCCAGAACACGACCGGTCCGGACAGCGACAGCAGGGTCAGGCCGACGGCGATCATCAACGTGAGCGAGGCAACGATCACCGGTTTGCCGCCGATCCGGTCGTCGACGGGACCCGCGAGGACCGCGCCGAGGGCCGCCATCGTGCTGGCGATCACGCCGAAGATCAGCACGTTGGCCTGCGAGATGCCGTAGACGCTGACGCCGAGCACCGCGCCGAAGGCGAACACCCCGGCGATACCGTCCCGGAAGATCGCGCTGACGACCAGGTAGTAGACCAGGTTGCGATCGCGCCGCCACTCGCCCCGCAGGTCGTTCCACAGCCGTCGATAGCCGCCGAGCAGGCCGACGGTTTGGGCATCGGGGTCGACTGCCGGGGAGAAGCTGTGCGCGGTGATCAGCAGCGGCAGGGCGAGCACGACGAACCACACCGCCGCCATGATCATCGCCGCACGCACGTTCTGACCGTCAGTGACGGGGACCCCGAGCAGGCCGCGGTTCGGGCCGTCGCCGGCGATGAACGTGACATAGATGACGATCAGGAGCGCGACGCTGCCGAAGTAGCCGGCGGCCGCGCCGATTCCCGAGATGCGGCCGGAATTCTGCGGGGTGGTGAGCTGCCGCAGCATGGCGTTGTAGGGCACGCTGGCCAGGTCTCCGCACGCCGCCGTGAAGGCCAGCAGCACCAGACCCATCGCGAAGTAGGCCGGTTCGGCCCGGATCAGGCTCATCCCCGCGGTGGCGAGCACCGCAAGGCCGGTCAGGGTGGTCAGCGCGGCGCGGCGCCGGTGCGGCGCCTGGACCAGCACACCGGTCAACGGAGCCAGAAGCGCGACGGTCAGGCCGGCGATCGCCAGCGCCCGGCCCAGCCAGCTGGCCGGTGAGGTGTCGCCGCCAAGGTCTTGGCCGACCGTGCTGGTCAGGTACACCGAGAAGACGAAGGTGGTGACGATGGCGTTCATGCCGGTGGAACCGCAGTCCCACAACGCCCAGGAAATGACTTTCGACCGGCCGGCGGTCTGGGCAACCGGCGGGGGGCTGGTCATGCGGGCCACAATATGCTGGCCGCATGCCTGTACCCGCACCTACCCCGGACAGCCGAGCCGTCGTCACCGGTGCCTCTCAGGGCATCGGTGAAGCGCTGGCCACCGAACTCGCCGCCCGAGGCCACCACCTGATCATCACCGCGCGCCGTGCCGACGTGCTGCACACGCTGGCCGCGAAACTCACCGAGCGCTACGGCGTGATCGTCGAGGTGCGCCCGGTGGACCTCGCCGACCCCGCGGCGCGGACGGCGTTGGCCGACGAACTGGCCGACCGCGAGATCTCGATCCTGTGCGCCAACGCGGGCACCGCCACGTTCGGGCCGGTGGCCAAGCTGGATCCGGCCACCGAGCAGGCGCAGGTTCAGCTCAACGTGCTCGGTGTGCACGATCTGGTGCTGGCCGTGCTTCCGGGAATGCTGGCCCGCAAGGCCGGCGGGATCCTGATTTCGGGATCGGCCGCCGGAAACTCGCCGATCCCGAACAACGCCACCTATGCGGCGAGCAAGGCGTTCGCCAATACGTTCAGCGAGTCGCTGCGCGGCGAGCTGAAGGGCTCGGGCGTCAACGTGACCGTGCTGGCGCCGGGCCCGGTACGCACCGAGCTCCCCGACGAGTCAGAGCAGTCACTGGTAGAGCGCTTGATCCCCGACTTCCTGTGGATCAACACCGAGTACACGGCGCGGATCTCACTGGATGGCTTGGCGCGCAACAAGATGCGGATCGTGCCGGGGCTGACGTCCAAGGCGATGTCGGTGGCGTCGGGGTACGCCCCGCGCGGGATCGTCACGCCGATCGTCGGCGCGGTCTACAAGAAGCTGGGCGGCGACTAACCCCTCGCCCAAACCGACATTTGGCAGCAGAAGTGCGAGTGGACACCAACATTTCGTCAATCTCGGCGCACGAGCCAGCTAGCGCCTCCGGCGGCCCGTGCCGAAGATGCTGCGGGTGATCTCGCGGCCGATGACCGTGCCCGCCGAGCGCATCGCGCTCTTGAACGCCGGGCTGTTCATCACCTGATCGAGCACACCGGGCTCAGCCTTCTCGGGCTTGGGCATCGGCGGCAGGTCAATTCCGGTCGGCAGCAGCGGCGGTAGATCGACGGACTCCTCCGGCGGCGGGGCCAACTTTGTCGCCAGCTTCTCGTAGGCGGACTCGCGGTCGACGGTCTGCCCGTACTTGGCGAACAACGGACTGGATTGCGCGGCAGCCTTGATCGCGTCGGGTCCGATGGTGTCCATCAGCGACTGCGGCGGGCGCATCCGCGTCCACGCCACCGGAGTGGGCGCGCCACGTTCGGAGAGCACCGTGACGATCGCCTCGCCGATGCCCAGCGACGTCAAATCCGTTTCCAGGTCGTAGAACTCGGTCTTGGGATATGTGCGCACCGTCTTGGACAGCGCCTTCTGATCGTCGGGGGTGAACGCCCGCAACGCGTGCTGAACGCGCGCACCCAACTGGGACAGAACGTTATTGGGCACGTCGGTCGGCAGCTGGGTGCAGAAGAAGACACCGACGCCCTTGGACCGGATCAGCTTGACCGTCTGCTCGACCTGCTGCAGGAACGCCTTGGACGCGTCGGCGAACAGCAGGTGCGCCTCGTCGAAGAAGAAGACCAGCTTGGGCTTGTCGATGTCGCCGACCTCGGGCAGGTAGGTGAACAGGTCGGCCAGCACCCACATCAGGAATGTCGAGAACATCACCGGCCGGGCGGCCTGGTCGCCCAGCTCGAGCAGCGTGATCACCCCGCGCCCCTGCGCATCGACGCGCAGCAGGTCGGCCGGGTCGAGTTCCGGCTCGCCGAAGAACGTGGCACCACCCTCGGCCTCGAGATTGACCAGCGCCCGCAAGATGACGCCTGCGGTCTGCGGAGACACCCCGCCGATGGTCTTCAGAACTTCCTTGCCCTCATCACTGGTCAGGTAGGTGATCACCGAACGCAGATCCTTGAGGTCCAGCAGCGGAAGGCCCTGCTGGTCGGCCCAATGGAAGATCAGCCCGAGAGTCGACTCCTGAGTCGGATTGAGCCCCAACACTTTTGACAGCAGGATCGGTCCGAATGCCGAGATCGTGGCGCGCACCGGGACGCCGATGCCATCGGTGCCCAGCGACAGGAACTCCACCGGGAACGGCGCCCCGGTCCAGGCGTCGTCGCAGGTGTCCTTGGCTCGTTGCAGGGTGCGGTCGCTGGACTCCCCCGCCCGCGACAGGCCGGACAGGTCGCCTTTGACGTCGGCCATCATCACCGGCACCCCGGCGGTGGACAGCTGCTCGGCGATCACCTGCAACGTCTTGGTCTTGCCGGTACCGGTTGCGCCGGCGACCAGGCCGTGGCGATTCATCATGGCCAGCGGGATCCTGACCTGCGCCGCGGGATCGACCACACCGTCGACGACGACCGAGCCGAGATCGAGTGCCTCGCCCGTCGTCGCGTAGCCGGCGGCGATCTGCTGGGCAGGAGTCACTGTGGATTCGCTCGTCATCGGCCGACCTCCGTCGTCGCTCAGGTGATAGCCGCTACGACACTACTTGCCCGCCTGGGCTTAGGGTTGAGCGCTGTGCGTGAAGAATTGGTGTGGATCGACTGCGAGATGACCGGGCTCGACCTGCGGACCGACAAACTCATCGAGATCGCCGCCCTGGTGACCGACGCCGAGCTCAACGTCCTCGGCGACGGCATCGACGTCGTCATTCACGCGGACAACGAGGCGCTGGACGGCATGGTCGAAGTGGTCGCCCAGATGCACCACCGATCCGGACTGACCGAGGAGGTCCGCGCGTCGACGATCGACGTGGCGACCGCCGAGAAGCTCGTCCTGGACTACATCCGCGGACACGTGAAGCAGGCCAAGACCGCACCGCTGGCAGGCAATTCGATCGCCACCGACCGCGGCTTCATCGCCAGAGATATGCCGACGCTGGACACCTACCTGCACTACCGCATGATCGACGTCAGCTCCATCAAGGAGCTCTGCCGGCGCTGGTATCCCCGGATCTACTACGGCCAGCCGGAGAAGGGGCTCGCGCACCGGGCCCTGGCCGACATCCAGGAGTCGATCCGTGAGCTGAAGTACTACCGGCGCACCGCCTTCGTCCCTCTGCCGGGACCGTCTACCAGCGAGATTGCCACCGCAGCCGCCGAGATCGACGGACCCGCCGAAACCGATTCGGCTGTTGAGGCGGACAACGGCTAGTATCGACGACGCTGCTGCCGTCCTCAGGACGGTGTCCAGCGATGGTGGCTGTAGTTCAGTTGGTAGAGCACCAGGTTGTGATCCTGGCTGTCGCGGGTTCGAGTCCCGTCAGCCACCCAGCAGGTCAGGGGCCCGAAAGGGCCCCTGACTCATTTCTCGGGAACCCGTCAATTCGCGTCGAGCAGATCTTCGGTGATCTCGCAGAGCCCGGCCGCGTACTCAGTCCTGCCCGGCCCGTCAGCCTTCGCCGCATACATCGCGAGATCCGCGTCGCTCAGGATGGCGACGGCATCGCGCTCCTCGCGCTCACCGACCGTGGCGATACCAATGCTGGCGCTCACATTCACCGTGGCGCCATCGATGCGAGTCGGTGCGGCCAGCGTGGCGTGAAGCCGCTCGCTGATGTGGTCCAGTGCGTCGCTCGTCGTCGGCCCGAACAGCAGCGCGACAAATTCGTCGCCGCCAAGACGGGCGACCACATCGTTGGGCCGCACCGCATCTTCAAGTCGTTGAGCCGCTGTCCGCAGCACCGTGTCACCGGCTTCGTGACCTAGTGAATCGTTGATGTCTTTGAATTTGTCCAGGTCGATGAACAGGACGGCAGACAACGCAACGTCGTCCTGGCGGGTGAGCGCATCGGAGACACGGGCCAGGACGTACGCACGATTGGGCAGCCCCGTCAGGGCGTCGTGGGTGGCTAGATGTGCGAAGTGCTCACTTACCGTGCGCTGCCTGGTGACTTCGTCGATCTGTCGCGCCTGGACATAGGTCGCCAGAAACGCCGCGCAACACAGGTACGCGTACAGCGCAACCAAGAACCACGCTGCGGGCCAACCGATTTCGGCGTGGATCGACGTGTCAGCCAGCAGTGTGCCGATGAATGCGACCACGCTGAGCGCGAGGACGACTCCGGCACGCCGCCAAGACAATTCGACGATCACCATCAGCGGGAGTAATCCAACGAGAAGCAGGGGCACGTAGCCACCTGTGGTCAGCAGGTGGAAGCCCGACAGCGCGATGATGTCGGTGATCGCGGTGGCGAGCCGCCAACGCGGCCCGGAGATCAGCCGGCCGACCGGCGAGACAGCGACAAGCGCCGCGCCGATGGTGACCAAGGCGTAGATCCCGATCCATATGCACTGCTCGAGCCAATCACCCGGCGCCGTGCCGACGATCATCGCGCCGACCATGATCAAGACGACGCCCATGCGCAACACTGACTGCCGGGCGCGGCCGAGGGCTATCAGGTCCATGCAGTCAATTCCCAGTTCTGTTACGCATTCGTCAATAATTTCACGGAACCACCCCCAATGCCGTGCAATCCGTCGGCGTGTGATGGTTGACCGTGCACCCTGCAATATTTGCTCGATAGCGCAATAGCCACGCTTCATAGAGCTAAGTCTTCAGATTTAGGTCGCCAGCACAATAACTGATCTTGCACGCCGGCGCACACTTCTGCCGTCAGCGCGGTGACGTCGGATCTGCGCCCGATGCGGGAGTTCGAGCCCCCGCGAGCCACCTTCTAGCTGCGAGGAAGCCTTCGGTAACCTCCGCTTTTTCCGCCTTCGGGCTCCGATTCCAGCCGACGAAGCACCAAAATGGTAAAGATTCTGTCTGATTCCGCCACTTAAGCGGGACAATTATTTGGCCATAGGTTACCGTCCAGTAATAGATTTCATGGCTTAGCTGGGGAGGGCTGAATCGTGGACGACGATCAGAACAACGACGGACCCCGAGGGACCGCCCCGGAAGAAGAACGTCTCAGCGTCTGGGTCGACAGGGTCGACGCCTACCTGCTTGCGCTCGATGCCATCGATGCTGACGATCCTTTCGACTTCTGTGCGGAGGCTTGGGAGATCTGGCAGAGCGCTGTCGCCGCAGATCCCCCGCCCGAAACCAGCGCCGCGGTGCTCGTCGCCCTTGGCGGCCTTCAGGCCGTGGCCCGCGCGATGACGGCGTCGACGCTCGACTACTACCGCACACCCAACGCCCGGGACCGCAAGACACTGACGACCGTGCACGCGTCGCTCAAGGCGTGTCTGGGCACCCTCCAACGGGAGTCGGCCCGGTGGTTGCTGGAGAGTCTGCCGACCGCCGATGAGATAACGGCACGGAGTGCAACTTTGGTCGCGAGCCTGCAAGCGACCAACGCTCCCGGCGCCTCACCGATATCGGACTCTGGAATCGTGTTCGACAAAGTGTGCGCGCTCACCGATACCGAGAACCGGCGGTATCGGGAAGCCTATGACCGGCTGCGCAGCATGCTGAACCGGGAGTCGTTGCAGCACATCACCGATGAGAGCGACACCCTCTCGGATGTCGTCCTGGGGATCGTCCTGGATCTGCAGGCCAGTCGGGGTTCGACGTTCGACGAGAACGTCATGGCCGAGCGCAAAAGCAAGATCCGCTCAGCCTTGATTGCCGTCACGGGTGCCCTGCACACCCACCACGAACAGTCGGTCAAGGCCGCGGCGAAGGCCTTTGGCTACGCCAGCGCCGAAGCCAAGGCGGTGGAAAGACTGTTCGACGATGCCAAGCGGTCCTCGTTCGAGTACCGCTGGCTGGACGAGCTGCACGAGCCCCTGCAACGCGGTGACAATGCCGCCGTGACCTACCAGTTCACCGCGCGACGGCACGGCGAACCGGACGTGGACGTCCACATGGACCGCGCCTACATGGCCCAGTTCGCCAAGTCCAAGAACAAGCGGCTCGCACCGGACGAACTGGTGATGATGGGCAGCGACCCCAGTGTGCTGGATATGATCAAAGCCATTGCGCCCAAGGTGAATTCACTTCAAGGGCAGCTCGACGCGATCCTCTACCCGAACGTGGCCGACGATGTTGCGGCCGTCAAGGAGCTGATCGCCCGGTTCGGGGGCCAGAATGGCCTGGACGCCTTGCACTCCGCACCCGGCTCCACGGACAAGCCGTGGATGCCGCCCCACCTGTCGCCGCGCGTACTGTCCTTCGTGCGAACTTTCGAATAAGCCATTCGAGTGCTGTAACGCACCTCACTGTTTGCTCAGCAAACGCATTTGTGGTTCAAAACATAGGGTGCTGGGTACAGAGACGTATGCAGCGGAAACCCGCAGCGCTACGGTTCGGCGTCCGGGGGGACGCACTCGCGGAGGGACGTAAGCACATGAGTGTTCGAGTAGTGGCAGACGAATCTCTCCCCGGAGTCTGGGGCGATCGACTGGATGCGTTCATTTCCGCCATCGATGCCGTCGACGCCGACAAACCGTTGAACTTCTGCGAGCAGGCCTGGGAAATCTGGGAGTGCGCCGCCGTGTCGGATCTCCCGCCGGAATCCCACCCCGCCATGCTGATCGTCCTGGGAGTGCAGCAGGCGCTGGCCAGCGTGATGGCGTCGACGTACCGCAGCACAGCGGACGGCGGCGATCCGCTGACGCTCACGGCCGTGCACGCTTCGCTGTCCGAAGAACTCGGTGCAGTACGCGCCGAGTGCGAGCGCTGGCGGCGCGAAGGCTTGCCGTCCGCCGCTGAGGTCAGGGCACGCAGCGCCGCCGCGGCGACCGGTCTGCATGTCGCCACCAAGCGATCGGCCTAGCCTTCACCGTCGGGGGATCTTGTCCCCGAACAGTTGCAGCGCGTTCTCGCCGGCGACCTTGCGCCGGACGTCGTCGTCCACCTCAAGGTCCCACAAGAATTGCGCGCCGGTCACGCTGTCGTCCATCGGGTAGTCCACCGAGAACATCAGCCGCTCGGGACCCATCACGTCCAACGCGCAGGCGAACGCCGTCGGATTGAAGTTGCCGCTCGTGGTGATGTGGAAGTTGTCGCGCAGGTACTCCGACGGCGGTCGCGCCAAGCCACCACCGCCGTCACCGCCCAGTCCGTAGTAGCGGTCGATGCGGTAGGCCGCGTACGGCAGCATCTCGCCCAGGTGGCCCAGGATCATCTGCAACCGGGGGAACGTGTCGAACAGCCCGGAGTAGATCAGGCGCAGCGCGTGCGTACCGGTTTCCGCGGCGAAGCCCCACGAGGCAAGGTGCAGGCCATCTTTCACGTACGGGGCGAACCAGGCCGCCATGACGGCCGGGTGCGGTGTGGTCGGGTGCAGATAGATCGGCACGCCGAGGCAATGCGCGCAGTCGAACAGTCCGAGGTACGCGGGATCGTCGAGATACCGGCCGTGGGTGTGGCCGTTGATCAGGCCGCCGACCAGACCGAGATCGCGCACCGCCCGCTCCAGTTCGGCGGCTGAGGCGTCGGGATCCTGAGGAGCCAGTGTGGCGAAGCCACCGAACCGGTCGGGGGTTTCCCGCACGGTCTCGGCGAGGTCGTCGTTGGCTCGCCGCGCGTTGTCGACCGCGCGGGCGGTGTCGTCATCGTCCTGGACGCCGGGGTCGAACAGCGACAGGATCTGGAAATCGATTCCGGCGGCGTCCATCTGCTCGAGCCGCAGCGGGCCGCGGTCGTAGAGCCGTTGGTACGCGGTGACGTTGTGGGTTTCGAGCCAGCTGCCGACGACATTGTCAGCGCTGACCGGGTTCCATGCGTAGTGCTCTTCGAGGGCGATCAACACGTCGCGACTCTAGGCGTTGGCGTTGCCGGCTTTCCACTGCGGCCACGGAATGTTCCAGTCGCCGAGGCCTTCCGTTCCCGAAAGCGTCGATCCCACAGTGTTGTGGACCTCGACGATGTCGCCGCGCTTGGTGTTGTTGTAGAACCACTGCGCGTTGCTCGGGCTGGCGTTCAGGCAACCGTGGCTGGTGTTGGAGTAGCCCTGCGCGCCAACCGACCACGGCGCGGAGTGGACGTAGATGCCGCTGTAGGACATCTGGGTGGCCCAATCCACCTCGGTGCGATATCCGTTGGGCGAGTTGGACGGAACGCCGTATGTCGACGAATCCATGATCATGTGGGAGAAGCGGTCGCCGACGATGTAGACGCCGTTGTTGGTCGGCGTGCTGTTCTTGCCCATCGAGACCGGGATGGTCCTCTCGACCACACCGTTGCGCCGGACGGTCAGCGTCTTGGTGTCGTCGTCGGCGATCGCGATCACCTCGTCGCCGATGGTGAAGTGCGACGTCAGATTCTGCTGACCGAACAGGCCGTCGCCGAGATCGACACCATAGGTGTTGACCGCGACGTCGACTGTGGTGCCCGGCTTCCAGTAGTTCTGCGGGCGCCAGCGCACCTCACGGTTGTTGAGCCAGTAGAAGGCACCCTCGACGGGCGGGTTGGTGGTCACTTTGATCGCGCGCTCGGCGGCCAGCCGGTTGGGGATGTTCTCGTCGAAGCGCACCGCGATGGGTTGCCCGACGCCGACGGTCTCGCCGTCGCCGGGCAGCAGGTACGGCATCGTCAGGTTCTCGGGTGACTGGGTTTCGAAGGCGATCTTCTCGGCCGTCACTCCCCCGAGACCCAGCGACTGGGCGGTGAGCGTGTAGCTCTTGTTGTAGCCAAGCGGTTCGGTGGTCGCCCACGTGACGCCGTCGGGGCTGAGTTTGCCCTCCACCTGATTGCCGGCCTCGTTGACCATCGTCACCGAGCCGAGCACCCCGCTGGTCGCACTGACCGTCACCGGCCGGTCCAGCGGCACGTCGACCGCACCGTCCTTGACCGACACTGTCAGCTGGGGAACCAGCAGGTCACCGTAGGGCGTCCCCTTGTCGGCGATGACTTTGACCGGCGGTGGCGCGGGCGGTTCGCTGCTGCACGCGCCCAGCCCGATCAGCAGGGCCGGGACGATCGCGAACGCAGCCAGCCGACGCCGCGACCGCGGGCGGTGTGCCGAGCCGGCCTGCCTCATATCGCTCTCTATCTCGCTAGCTGTGCGAACGCTGGGGATGATTGGCAATATCCTAAGGGAATGTCGGCGATGCTGGCGACTGCACAGGTCAGCGGCTCGATGGCACCCACCAGCGCAATTTCATGTTCGGCCGCGGTGTTTGTTATTGTCGCTGACGCGGTTCACGCGCCGTTAGCTCAGTTGGTAGAGCAGCTGACTCTTAATCAGCGGGTCCGGGGTTCGAAACCCTGACGGCGCACAGCACAAGAGCCCCGGAGAATTCCGGGGCTCTTTGCCGTTCCCGGGCCGCTTCTGGACCCCTGATCATCCGATCAGCGAATCCCCACTACCCGAGAAATGGGGCGCAAGTTGGCGATTCGTCAGGCTAGCTAACAGTCGGCACGATAGGGTGCCTCTCATCCATCCACGTCGGGCGGCCGGGGGGCTTGATGAAGCGTCGGACTTTAGCTGCGGCTTTGACTGCGGCACTGGTGTGCACCGCCACCGGCTACTCTGTCGCACCGCCGGCCACCCCGCGCGGCCACGCCGCCTCCATCCCCGTGGTGCTCACCGGCTCGATCGACGAGGCGTCCACGACACTCGGCGTCGCGGACTCGACGCTCTACACCCTGTCCCAACCCGACATCGACGTCACCCTCGACCACCTGAAAGATATGGGCGTCAACGACATTCGCATCGCGGTGCCGTGGGTGTACGTGCAACCGCAGGACAACGAAAACTATGACTGGTCCAAGATGGATTACGTCGTACATGCGGCCAGCGAGCGCGGCATCAACATCGTCGGGGTCATCAGTGGCACGCCGACCTGGGCCGGCTTCCCGCTCAACGGGCATTCCGATCCGGCCGACTACGCACGGTTCGCCGCCGCGGTGGCCGCCCGCTACAACGACAGCAGCACCATCGGCGCGATCGACGACTACGAGATCTGGAATGAGCCCAACGGGGCGCTGTTCTACAACCCGGTGAGCGCTGCGGCGTACACCAAGATGCTGCGGGCCGCCTATCCGGCTATCAAGGCGAACAACCCCAACGCCGCGGTGATCGCGGGCGTGCTGGGGGCGGTCAAGACGATCTCCGGGCTGTCGGTGGCACCGCAGAGCTTCCTCAAGCAGATGTACGAGGCGGGGGCGGAGGGTTACTTCGACGCCCTGTCCTACCACCCGTACCACTACACGCTGCCGTTCTCGCTGGGCACGGGTGTGGCCAACTCCCCCTTGGAGCAGGTGAAGGCCATGCGGGCGCTGATGGATGCCAACGGCGACGCCGACCTCAAGATCTGGGCCACCGAATACGGTCTGCCGACCAACTACCCGATCACGCAAACACAGCAGGCCGCCTTCATCCACGACTTTGTCGTCGCGTGGCAGAACGTCGACGGCGCAGGGCCGATGTTCATCTACACCACCCGGGACTCCTACACCGGCGGCTTCGACGACGAGCAGAACTTCGGGCTGTTCAAGACCAACTGGACGCCGAAGGAAGCGGTCGCGACCGTCGAAGAGTTGCTTCAGCAGCTAGCAAGCGGGACGCTGCAACCGTTCGACGTCACCCCGTATGCCAACCAGGTCGACGTGTTCGGTGCGGCGGTGATCATCATCCGGCAGTTCATCAACTTGGTGGCGATCGTGCCCAGAGCGATCTTCCAGCTCGCGAACTCCGCGGTCACGGCGATCGCGCAGGCCATCGGCTCGGCGCTGGGGATCATTCGGCCGGCGGCTGCGGCAGCCGCCGCCTCGGAGAAGCCCTCTGGCACCACGTCCGGCGCTACCTCGTCGAGAGTGAAAGCTGTTGCCGCACAGGAGGACCGCACGACCCTCGCCCATGCCGCACCGAGGCCGAAACTGTCGGCGCCACGCGCAACCACCGGCTCCGCGCCCCCTGTCGCCGCGACCACATCCCAGAAGACCAAGACGGCCAAAGCGGGCGTCTCGGGCTCGACGTCCGGCACGCTCAAGGCCCGTAGCACCGGCGGGCCTGCGCCACGTCCGTCGGCCAACTAGGACTTTGAGGAACTTCACAGAAAACCCGCCCCCGTGTTGCCGGCGTGACAGAATCTGCAAAGGCGTCAGGTAGCCGATCACCCCCGGGGGGCACCCATGGTGCACGCCAAATACGTTGCGCGCATTGGCATCATCACCACCGCGCTGATCTTCGGGTGGGCACTGCTGAGTTCACCCGGGATAGCAGTCGCCGACACCACCCCGAATTCCGGGGCGACGGGATCGCACGCACCCCGCACCGGCAAGGCCGCGGCGAAACCGGCCACCGCGCACAAGGCCGCCCCCGCAACAGCCGTCCGTAGCGCCCGAGCGCAAGCCGGCCCGGCGAGGCCACTCCCCTCGACCAGATCGACGACGGCAAGCGCCGCGCCGACACTCAACTCGATCGTGTCCACGGTGACCGCCTGCGCGTGCAACCTCGTCAGAACGGTGGCCACCTACGCCGCCCTCTTCGCCCAGGAGCTCCGCCCTCCGACGCTCCCGCAGCCGGCACCCGACCCGTTCGGGGCGTGGATGGTGCTGGCCTGGGTGCGCAAACAAGCCGACGACGCCGTCGAACAGATCGCCGCCCTGCCCGTGGTGAGGCAAGTGAGGCAGGCGATCTCACGAGTCGCTGAACAGGCCTACGACGCGATCGTGACGTGCGGGACCGGCCCGCCGAGCCAGCCGCCCCCATTCGACCGCACCCCGATCGCGACGGGTCTGAGCAGTCCCACCGATTTCGTCGTCCTGCCCGACGGCCGGATTCTCATCACGCAGAAGGCCGGCGCGATCAGGATCTACGAGAACGGCGCGCTGAACCCCGACCCGATTCTGGTCCTGCCGACACGCACCGAAGGCGAACGCGGATTGCTCGGCATCGAGGTGGACCCCCACTTCACCGACAACGGCTACGTCTACGTCGCCTACACCACGACCGACGCCCACTACCAACTGTCCCGCCTCACCGTCACCGATGAGGGCATCGACCCGGCCTCTGAGTTCTCCTTGTTCCTCTCGCCCGATCTCGAAGCCACCAACCATCAGGGCGGCGACCTCCAATTCGGCCCTGACGGCAAGCTCTACTGGGGCATCGGCGACAACACCGACGGTGCCAACGCCCAGGACCTGACGAATATCCACGGCAAGATCCTGCGCCTGAACCCAACGGATGGGTCTGCACCGCAAGACAATCCGTTCGTCAACACCCCGAACGCCGAGGCGCGGATCTGGGCGTACGGCCTGCGCAATCCGTTCCGATTGGCCTTCGATGCCGACGGCCGCCTGCTGGCCGGCGATGTGGGCAACAACGCCGTCGAGGAACTGGACCTCATCACCAAGGGCGGCAACTACGGCTGGCCCGGCGCCGAGGGCGTGTGCGCCAGCTGCACATCCATCAAGCCGATCTACACCTACGACCACTCCACAGGCAGCGCGGCCATCACGTCCGTCCTGTACTACACCGGCGACGCGTTCGGTCCTGGCTACCACAACACGGTGTTCATCGCGGACTACATCCGGGGTTGGATCAAGGTCGTGAGCTTCAACTCCACCTACTCGACGGTGTTGGGTGTGGTGACGTTCGACGGCACAGCCGGCAGCACCGTGAAGTTAGCGGAGGGCTCCAACGGGTCCATCTATCAGTTGACGATCTTCCCCGGTGAGCTGTCCGTTTTGACCCCTGCTGAGTAGCCCAGCTGTTATACCGAGGCTATGAGCGCTGGGGGGCATATCGGCAGGGTCGGCGGGTTGGCTGTCGCGCTGGGCATCGGCGCGGCGGTGTGGACGGGGCTGGGGGCCGGGACAGCCGCGGCCGACTCGGGCGCATCGTCCGCGGGAAGCGCGAACAGTCATCAGACCGCGAAGGCCAAGGGGACGGCCGCGTCGGCACGCGGATCCCTGACGTCCGCGGTCGCCAGTAAGCGGCCCGCGCGGGTCAAGGTCCCCGACCCGGCCTCCCCCGCCGCACCGATCGCGCTGTCGCAGGTGTCCACTGCTGCGGGGACCGCCCGCCGCGTGACCCCAAGCATCGCCCAGCCGACCTCATCTGAAACCGTTGCTGCAGAACCAGTCCCGACAGCCACCAACTCGGTGACCTACACCGCACCACCGACGTTGGGCGACCAGATCACGCTGGCGTCGCTGCGCTTCTTGCGCGTCGTCTCCAATGTCATCGGAATCGACCTCTACGGCCAGATCGGGAAGGCGATGGCCAGTGCCAACCCGCCGTCGTTCCTGCTCGGTGGATTGACAGCCACCAAGACCACGTACACGACGGCCGAAGGAGCCGAGTGGAAGGTCTGGGAATTCACCCCACCCGACCCCAGCGGCAAGGCAGTGGTGGCCATCCACGGCGGCGGGTTCATCCTGCAGCCGATCCTGTTGCACTGGATCGACTACACCAACATGGCCCGCGACACCGGCGCCACCGTCATCGTCCCGATGTACCCGCTGGCCACCACCGAGGCCGGAGCCGCCGTCCATACCATCCCGGCGATGGCGGATTTCATCTCCGCGCAGATCGACACCTACGGCGCCGACAACGTCAGCATCTACGCCGATTCAGCGGGTCCCATCATGGCGCTGAGCGCGGTGCGGCTGTTGCTCAAGGCCGGTAAGCCCATTCCGGCCAGCATGGTGCTGCTCTCGTTTGCACCCGCCAGCGACCTGTCCAACCCGGACATCAAGAACACCAACGATCCGGTCTTCAACACCAACGACTTCACCTTCTACACCGACAACAGCCACTGGAGCGACGGCCTGTTGATCACCGACCCACTGATCAGCGTGATGAACTTCGAAGACGAAGTGCTGAAGGCACTTCCGCCGACCACCGTCTATGTGGGGTCCACAGAATTCTCGCTGCCCGACAATCTGCTCTACCAGAAGCAAGTGGTCGATGCGGGCGGCACGATGTCGTTGGTGATCGGTCGCGGGCAGATTCACGATTGGGCCCTCGGGGTGCCGATCAATTCCCAGGCGATGGTGGTGCGTAAGGACATCTATCGCGAGCTCGGGCTGACCGATACGGTCTAACTTCATGGCTGATCTGGCAGCGCGCTTCGCCGACATCGTCGGCCCCACCCACCTGCTGACCGGCGACGCCATCTCCGAGGACTACGGCCACGACGAGGCGCTGACCATCCCGCCGCAGCGCCCCGCCTACGTGGCCAAGCCGGCCACCGCCGACGAGGTCGCCGCACTGCTGACAGTCGCCACCGAACACCGAGTGCCGGTGACCGCGCGCGGATCGGGCTGCGGCCTGTCCGGCGCGGCCCAGCCCGTCGCCGACGGCCTGCTGATCTCGTTCGAGCGGATGAACGCCGTGCTGGAGATCGACGCCGAGAATCACGTCGCGGTGGTCCAGCCCGGTGTGACCCTCACCGAACTGGACGCCCAGACCGCCAGGGCGGGACTGAGTTACACGGTGTATCCCGGTGAGTTGTCGTCCAGCGTCGGCGGCAACGTCGGCACCAACGCCGGTGGCATGCGCGCGGTGAAGTATGGCGTCACCCGGCACAACGTGCTCGGCCTGCAGGCGGTGCTAGCTACCGGCGAGATCATCCGCACCGGCGGCAAGATGTCCAAGATCTCCACCGGCTACGACCTCACCCAGCTGATCATCGGCTCGGAGGGCACGCTGGCGCTGGTGACCGAGGTGACCGTCAAACTGGTCCCGCGCCTGGCCCACAGCGCCACCGTGCTGGCCCCGTTCGGCGACTTCGACCAGGTGATGGCTGCCGTTCCGAAACTCATCTCGAGCGGGCTGAACCCGACCATCGTCGAATACATCGACAACGTCGTGATGGCCGCGATCGTCAACGCCGAGAACCTGGAACTGGGGATCCCCGAGAAGATCCGGGACGCGTGCGACGCCTACCTCGTCGTCGCGCTGGAGAACAACCACGCCGATCGCCTCGACGAGGACGCCGCGACCCTGGGTGAACTGCTCACCGAGTGGGGTGCCTTGGATGCTTATGTGCTACAGGGCAATTCGGCACGCAGGCTGATCGTTGCACGGGAGAACGTGTTCTGGACCGCGAAAGCGATCGGCGCCGACGACATCATCGACGTGGTGGTCCCCCGAGCGTCGATGCCGGAGTTCCTGCGCCGGGCCCGTGACATCGCGCTCGCCGAGGGTGTCGGCATGAGCGGATGCGGGCATGCCGGCGACGGCAACGTGCACGGCGTGCTGTTCTGCAAGGACCCGCACATCCGCAAGAAGATACTGACCGAGGTCTTCGCGATGGGGATGTCGCTGGGTGGGGCGATCTCCGGCGAGCATGGCGTCGGGCGGGCCAAGGCCGACTATTTCTGCGAGCTGGAGGACCCGGCGAAGCTGGCGTTGATGCGGCGGATCAAAGAGAGCTTCGACCCGGCGGGCATCCTCAACCCCGGCGCAGTATTCGTCTAATCGCGACCCTTGACCGGCCCTCGCCGGGGCTGCTAAACATGGCACCACCCGGAAGTTTGAGCGATCGCTCAGCACGCAGCGGGGCCGATGTGGGGATGGACCATGACGACTGCCAACGACACCGTCTACTACGACCCCTACGACGTCGACATCGTCGCCAACCCGTATCCGGTGTATGCCCGCCTGCGCGACGAGGCGCCGATTTATCACAACGAGCGCTACGACTTCTGGACGCTGGCCCGGCACTCGGACGTCGAGGCAGCGCTGTCGAATTGGGAGACGTTCTCCAACAGCCGCAGCGACATTCTGGAGCTGATCAAGTCCGACTTCGACATGCCTGGCGGCGTGATGATGTTCCAGGATCCGCCGGCCCACACCCAGCTGCGTGGGCTGATGTCACGGGTGTTCACCCCGCGCCGGATGGCCGAGATCGAAGACCAGATCCGCCGGTATTGCATCGGCTGCCTTGATCCGTGGGTCGGGTCGGACGGTTTCGACATCATCGCCGAGCTGGCCTCGATGATGCCGATGCGCGTCATCGGCATGCTGCTGGGAATCCCGGAGTCCGAACAGATTTCGGTGCGCGACGCCAACGACGCCAACCTGCGCACCAAGCCCGGCACGCCGATGAAGGTCGCCGACCCCGACCGCATCGCCGACGGCCGCATCTACGCCGATTACGTCGAATGGCGGTCCCACAATCCGTCCGACGATCTGATGACCGCGCTGCTCAACGTCGAGTTCACCGACGACGAGGGCGTGACCCGCAAGCTCACCCGCTCCGAAGTGCTGCACTACACCCAGGTGGTGGCCGGCGCGGGCAACGAGACGACGGGCCGGCTGATCGGCTGGCTGGCCAAAGTGCTGGCCGAGCACCCGGACCAGCGCCGCGAAATCCGTGAGGACCGCTCGCTGCTGAACCGCACGATCGACGAGACGCTGCGCTTCGAACCGACCGGGCCGCACGTCGGTCGCGTCATGCTCAAGGACTTCGAGTGCTACGGCACGACAGTGCCCGCCGGCAGCGCGATGCTGCTGCTGTTCGGCGCCGCCAACCGCGATCCGCGCCGCTACGACAACCCCGACTCCTTCGACATCCACCGCGACTCGTTCAGCCATCTCACCTTCGGCAAGGGCGTGCACTACTGCCTGGGCGCCAACCTGGCCCGGCTCGAAGGGCGCGTCGCCCTGGATGAACTGCTCAACCGCTTCCCGGAATGGGACATCGACTACACAGGAGCCCAGCTCGCCCCGACGTCGACGGTGCGGGGCTGGGAACGGCTGCCGATCGTGCTTCCCTGATCCGCATGTGACGTTGCCCGAGGTCACGGGCGCGCACCGCGCGGAGCCGTGTGAGATGCGTAACTGAGAATATCCTGAGCAACCCGTTAAGACACCTGACTGACCTGCGCGTATGCGTGTCAATAGATAACCGGCAAGCGGTTCTGAATCGAAAGACACCGCATTGTGCTGCAGTAATGTCGCGAACGATGTTATAGTCGCCGTTAGCTGAATTGACCATCAGCAGCCCACGGACACGATGTCCAGTGACGATGTAAGGACTTAGCCGCATGGCTCCGGAGAAGCTGGTACCAAGCCCGCTGGGCGAAGTAGCTCCGCAGGCCTCCGCGCCCGTCACCCCGATGCATGTTCACAGCTGCAGCCGGATCGGCCTGACCGCCAATCCCCCCGGTTTTCGGCTTTCGCTCGGCGACTGGTTCCGTCGCCGCTGATCGCTATCCGTTGCGGATGCGGCGGATCACCAGCACCACCGTCACCACGCTGACACCAGCCAGCGCCGCGGCCACCGGCGGTCTCTTCACGAAGTTCAGCAACGCGGTCTTGACGTCGTCGGCGATGCGCTGCGGATTGGTCCGCTCAGCCAGCGAGTCCACCGTCACCGCCAACCGGTCACGAGCCTGATCGATCTCGGCCTTGATGACCTCGGGATCCCGGTCCGCCACTTCCGTCCTCCAAACTGCCGCCCTGCCGAACTACCCTAGAGCAACCCGGGCCAACCCCGATGCACCGGTGGATGAAGGGACGATTAGGTGACGGACACAGCACGCCTCGAAGTCGGCGACAAAGCACCGGCATTCAGCCTGCCGGACGCCGAGGGTAAGACCGTGAAGCTGTCCGACTTCAAGGGCCGCAAGGTGATCGTCTACTTCTATCCGGCCGCGATGACCCCCGGCTGCACCAAGCAGGCCTGCGACTTTCGGGACAGCCTGGCCGAACTGAACGGTGCCGGCATCGACGTCGTCGGTATCTCCCCTGACAAGCCGGAGAAGCTGGCCAAGTTCACCGACCGCGACCAGCTGACGTTCCCGCTGCTATCCGACCCCGACAAGAAGGTGCTCACCGAGTGGGGCGCCTACGGCGAGAAGAAGCTCTACGGCAAGACCGTGCAGGGCGTCATCCGCTCGACGTTCGTGGTCGACGAGAAGGGCACGATCGAGGTCGCGCAGTACAACGTCAAGGCCACCGGTCACGTCGCCAAGCTGCGCCGGGATATCTCGGTTTAACTCCCCCGGGTCGCTTTGCTCCTGCCCGCCGCACCTAAAGCTCGCCCAGCTTTCCGAGCAGCAGCGCCTCGGTGGTGGCGGCACGCTCCAGCACACCGAGATGAAGACTCTCGTTGATGCTGTGCGCCTGGGTGCCCGGATCCTCCACCCCGGTCACCAGGATCGTGGCCTCGGGGAAGGCGGCGGCGAACTCGGCGATGAACGGGATCGAGCCGCCCATCCCCATGTCGACGACGTCGGTACCCCAGGCCTGCCGGAACGCGGCGCGGGCCGCGTCGTACACCGGTCCGCAGGCGTCGATCGCATAGGGCTGACCGATATCGCCAGGGATGACCTTGACGTGGGCACCCCACGGCGCGTGCCGCTCGAGGTGCCGGCGCAACGCGTGCAGATGCGCCGCGGCGTCACCACCGGGAGCCACTCGCATGCTGACCTTGGCGCTGGCGCGCGGGATGAGAGTGTTGGACGCCTTGGCAATCGGCGTCGTGTCAATGCCGATGACGGTGATCGAGGGTTTGGCCCACATCCGTTGCGCCACCGGGCCGGAGCCGATTTCGTGAACCCCGTCGAGCAGTCCCGACTCGGCCCGCACCCAGTGCGCTCCGCGATCCACCTCAGCTGCCGTCGTCTCGTACAGGCCGTGCACCGCGACGTTGCCGTCGTCGTCGTGCAGGCTGGCCAGCAGCCGCACCAGGACCTTGAGCGCATCGGGCACCACGCCGCCCCACAACCCCGAATGCAGGCCGTGGTCCAACGTCGCGACCTCGACGACGCAGTCGACCAGGCCGCGCAGCGACACGGTCAGCGCCGGGATCTCGGAGGTCCAGTTGTCCGAATCGGCGATCACGATGACATCGGCGGCCAGCTTGTCCTTATGGGCGGCCAGCAGCCGGCCCAGCGAGGGCGAACCGGACTCCTCCTCGCCCTCGACGAACACCGTCACCCCGACCGGCGGGTTGCCGTCGTGCGCACGGAACGCCGCAAGGTGGGTGGCGATACCCGCCTTGTCGTCAGCACTGCCGCGGCCGTAGAGCCGTCCGTCGCGCTCAGTGGGTTCGAAGGGATCCGAATTCCATTGCGCCGGATCGCCTTCCGGCTGGACGTCGTGGTGGGCGTACAGCAGCACCGTCGGCGCGCCGGGCGGGGCGGGGTGATGTGCGATCACCGCGGGTGCGCCGCCCTCGGCCACGATCTCAACCTGGCGGAAGCCGGCGCGGCTCAGCAGGTCCGCGACCGCACGCGCACTTCGGTGGACTTCATCGCGACGGGCCGGGTCGGCCCACACCGATTGGATACGGATCAAGTCCTCGAGATCAGCACGCACCGAGGGAAGCACAGCCTGCACGCGTGCGACGAGATCGCTCATGCCGACGACCCTACCGAGCAGGCCGCCAGCGTTGACATGCAAGCATTTACTTGCCTATTGTGCAGAAGTGGGTGATGTCTTCAAGGCCTTGGCAGACCCCACTCGCCGGACGATCCTCGATGAGCTGACCGACCGGAATGGTCAGACGCTCTTCGAAATCTGTGCCCGCCTGGCGACGAAACATGGACTTGGCTCATCGCGACAAGCCATCTCGCAACACCTCGACCTTCTCGTGGCCGCGGGCTTGGTCGAGACCCGGCGCGAGGGCCGATACAAATTCCACTACATCAACACCGCACCGCTTGAGCCGATCATCCAGCGGTGGCTGCAGAAAGCTGAGGACTGACGTGCGCATCAACCTGACTAGCGTGCTCGTCAACGATCAGGACGCCGCGCTCCGGTTCTACACCGACGTCCTGGGTTTCACGACCAAGCACGACATCCCGATGGGTGAGCATCGATGGATCACCGTGGTATCCCCGGAGAATCCCGACGGCACCGAACTCGTCCTCGAACCGGACGGCCACCCCGCGGCCAAACCGTTCAAAGAGGCACTGTCCGCCGACGGAATCCCGTTCACCTCATTCGCCGTCGATGACGTCCAGGCGGAGTTCGCGCGACTGAGCGCACTCGGTGTGCACTTCACCCAGGAGCCCGTCGACATGGGGCCGGTGATCACCGCCGTGCTCGACGACACCTGCGGCAACCTGATTCAGATCGCTCAGCAGACCGGCTGAGCCCACTGCGCGAGCAGACGCAAAAGCCCCCGACACGCCGTGCTGTCGGGGGCTTTTGCGTCTGCTCGCGGTTAGAGAGTCTCCAGGATGGCGACCGCGGCGGCGGTGTCACCCTCGTGGGTCAGCGACACGTGAATGGTGACCTCGGCCAGATGCTTGGCGATCTCACCGGTCAGCCGCACCTTGGGCCGGCCCCACATATCGGTGATCACCTCGATGTCGCGGTGGATGCCTTCCGGCAGGACCGGACGCTGCGCGAAACGCGAGCCCGACCAGGCCTTGATGACGGCTTCCTTGGCGGCCCACCGCGCGGCCAAGTGCCGCGCCGCCACCGAGCTCTTGTCGGCGGCGTCGCGGCGCTCACCTGGGGTGAACGTCTCGGCGAACACCGTTCCCGGCTGGTCGACCTGCTCGGCGAAGTCGGGAATGGAGACCACATCGATCCCCACACCGACTATCGCCACGCCAGCACCCTAACGGATACACCCGTACTCATCGCACGTAGGTGTCGTCCTCGCCCAGCCGTGATGCCGGGTCGAGCAGCATCGCCGCTTCCTGACGCTTCTCGGGTGCGTCGTGGTCGAACCGGCGATCGGCGGGCTTCTCGTACAACGGCCGTCCACCGGCGATCGCCGCGGCCAGTCGCCGCTGCCCCGCCAGCACCCGATCGTTGGCCCGCTTGGTGTAGTCCGCCCGCTCCTGCTCGCTCAGCGAGGCCAGGAACGCCTGCGGGTGCACCAGCGCGATCAGACCCGACACGTGACCAAAGCCGAGGCTGGTGACCAGACCCGCCTTGAGCGGGAACTTGTCGCCAAGGCGCAGGGTCTCCCGCGGCCACACGAAGTGCCCGGAGCTGGCCAGCTCGTCGTCGACGCAGTCCAGGCTGCGGTTCGGCGGGATGACGCCGTCGCGCAGGATCTGGCAGAGCCCCATCATCTGGAACACCGCCGCACCGCCCTTGGCGTGGCCGGTCAGGCTCTTCTGGCTGACGATGAACAACGGGGCACCGGCGGCGCGACCCATCGAGTCGGCCAGCCGCTCGTGCAGCTCGGTCTCGTTGGGATCGTTGGCCAGCGTCGAAGTGTCGTGCTTGGAGATCACCGCGATGTCGTCGGCACCGACTCCCAGCTTGGCCAGCGAACGGGCCAGCTGCGAATTCTTGCCGCCGCGCCCGGCGCCCAGTGCACCGAGTCCCGGAGCCGGGATCGAGGTGTGCACGCCGTCGCCGAAGCTCTGCGCGTAGCCCACCACGGCCAGCACCGGCAGACCCATCTTCAGCGCCAGGTCACCGCGCGCCAGCAAGATGGTGCCACCGCCCTGCGCCTCCAGGAAGCCCAGCCGTCGACGGTCGTTGGCGCGGGAGAACTTCGAGTCACTGATGCCCTTGGCCCGCATCGTCGCGGTCTCGGCGGTCGCCGCCATATCACCGAAGCCGATGACGGCCTCCAGCGTCATGTCGTCGAAGCCACCGGTGACCACCAGTTCGGCCTTACCGAGGCGGATCTTGTCCATGCCTTCTTCGACCGACACCGCCGCGGTGGCGCACGCGCCGACCGGGTGGATCATCGAGCCGTAGCTGCCGACGTAGGACTGGATCACGTGCGCGGCAACGACGTTCGGTAGAACTTCCTGCAGGATGTCGTTCGGCTTGGCCTTGCCCATCAGGTTGCCGTGGTACATCGTCTGCATCGACGTCATACCGCCCATGCCGGTGCCCTGCGTGGAGGCCACCAGGCTCGGGTGCACCCAGCGCATCAGCTCGGTCGGGGTGAACCCGGAGGACAGGAACGCGTCGACCGTGGCGACGATGTTCCACAGCGCCACCCGGTCGATCGAGCTGGCCATGTCGGGGCTGATGCCCCAGACCGTCGGGTCGAAACCGGTCGGGATCTGCGCTCCCACCGTCCGCGACAGCTTGGTCTTGCGCGGAACCCGAATCTCGGTGCCCGCCTTGCGGATCACTTCCCAGTCCGACGAGTCCGGCACGGGTCGGATGATGGTGTGCTCGGGGTCGTACTCGACGAACGAGCGGGCGTCGGCCTCCGACGACACCACGAACCGGAAGTCCTTGTCCAGGAACACACTGACCATCAGCGGCGAGGAGTGGTCGGGTTCGAGGGCTCCGTCGCCGACGAATTCGCGAATGCCGCAACGCTCCACAACGGCGTCGTGGTAGCGCTCGACCAGATCGGCCTCGTCGACCAGCTCACCGGTCGCGCTGTCGTACCAGCCCGGCTTAGGGTCGTCCTCCCACTTGATCAGCCCGGTGGTCCAGGCCAATTCGAGAACACCGGCCGCCGACAGCTCGGCGTCGACCTCCATCTCGAAGCGGGTGCGCGACGAGCCGTACGGGCCGAGTTCGGCGCCGCCGACGATGACCACCAGGTCTGCCGGGTCGACGTCGATGTCTGCCCACGCCGGCGGCGTGTTCGCAACGTAGCCTCGCGGCGGCGACGGCAGAGCGGCGATGGTGCCTGCCGCCGGCTCGTCGTCGGATTCCGTTGCCTCGGAAGTCATCTCCTCGCGGGCCTTGGCGGCCAGCTCGGCCATGTCGAGCTGAACGTCACCGAGTCCACCGGTCAGGTCGACCTTCAGCGCAGCGTGCGCCGAGGCGACCTTGGCCTCGATCGTGCACAGATCGAGCAGCATCGCTGCCATCTCTTCTGTGCTGTACGTGGTGACGCCGGCCTCCTCGACCGCACCGACGATGGCGTCGTTGTGACCCATCAGTCCGGTGCCCTTGGTCCAGCCGATCAGCGCGTGCGCGAAGCTGACTCGCTGTGCCCACGACGTTTCCGCGCTCCAGCGGTTGACCACCGCATCCAGCGCGGACTTGGACTCGCCGTAGGCGCCGTCACCGCCGAACATGCCGCGGTTGGGTGAACCGGGCAGCACCACGTGCAGGCGTGAGGCGATGTCGCGCTCGGCACCGATGGACGACAGCCCGCCGATCAGTCGCTCGACGGCCCACAGCAGGACCTTCATCTCCATCTCGGAACGAGAGCCGGCCTCCGACAGGTCACCCGCCACCCGCGGCGCGGCGAACGGGAACAGCAGCGTCGGGGTCAGCGCATCCTTGAGATGAATTGCTTGCGGCCCAAGGCTTTCGGTCTGCTCACTGCCGACCCACGAAGCCAGCGCATCGATATCGGCGTAGGAGGCCATGTTGGCCGGAACCACCCACAGCGCAGCACCGTAGCGAGCGTGATCGCGGTAGAGCGCCTTGTAGAACGCCAGCCGATCGTCGTCCAGCTTTGAGGTCGTCACGACCACGGTGGCGCCGCCGTCGAGCAGGCCGGCCACCACCGACGCGGCGATCGAGCCCTTGGATGCACCGGTGACCACGGCGATCTCGTCGGAATATTGACCGATTCCCGGATTCTCAGCACCCGCGGCGATCCGGCCGAACAGCGAGGCATGGATGTTGCGGCCAGCGGCCAGGGCCCTGCCCTGCCACCAGTTGGCCTGGGTGGCAACGACATTGCCGGCACCCTCGAAACGCGCTCCGAGGTGCATCCAGTCGGCGTCGATATCACCTTCGTCAGCCAGCCACAGCTTGACCAGATCCTCACGCGCACTGGCCCAGCGGTCGTCGAGCAGCACCGCCTTCTTGGCGTCGAACGCCGGCGCCACCAAGCGCGGCCAGTCCGAGCCCAGCTCGGCGGTCACCAGGTCGATGAGTTCAGCATCGGTGGCCGACGGTGCGGCGGACACAGGGGCGTCCAGACCCAGCTGCCCCAGCACCAGGCGGGCGGCCGAAGCCAGCACGCCATCGGGGCCGGTGACCTGCTCGGCGAATTCGGTCAGCGCGGCCGAGTCGACCACGCCACCGGCGGCACCGCCGGCCGACGGCAGCGAGACCGCAATGCCCTTGCGGGCAGCCACTGACAGGACCGCGGCGTCGATGACCTTATCCACGGATCCGGCGTCGGCGAGCGCACCTTCGTGCAGGCCGCCGAGCGCACCACCACGCACGCTGCTGCCCTCGCGGGTGCCCAGCGCCAGTTCCGCGGTGACGTGCTTGACCCACCCGTCGCCGAGTTCCCACGTCTTCTTGACGCGTTCGGCGATCGCGGCCGGACGCTTGCCCGACGGGCCGAGCACCGTGCGCAGCTGATCGTTGATCGAATCCGAGAGCACCGGGCCGAAGGGCTTGTAGGTGCGCGCCAACTTGGAGACCTGGCTCTTCAGCGACCCCAGGTCCGCCTCGGCCGCACCGTCGATGGCACCAAGGTTCAGTTCCGAACCGAGATCGACCAGCAGCTGGTTACGCCGTGAGGACGCACCGTCGGTTATCGACTCGATCGAATCAAGCAGCTCGATCTGGTCGATGCGCATCTTGGCGCTCAACGCGATCAGCGCCAAAGTGGCGTCGCCCGCATCGAATCCGATGTCGTCGGGACGCGGCCCGCCGGACGGTGCGGCGGCCGCTACCGGCGCCGGCGCGGCCTCGACCGCGGCGGCTTCGGCCGGGGCCTCGGCCTCGGGGGCTTCTTCGATGTCCGGCTCGGGATCGGTGTCGTTGGCGAACAGCACGGCGGCGTCACGCTCGGAGTTGAGCACTTCCACTGTGCTGTGGGCATATTCGGGCAACTTCAGGGTGTTGCCGGCCAAGCCGGCCACCGTCGGCGCGGACTTCACGCCGATCTCGACGAAGCGCTCGACACCAAGACCGCCTGCGGCCTCCTCGATGAACAGCAGGTCCTGCGTCTCGATCCAGCGCACCGGGCTGGCGAACTGCCAGGCCAGCAACTCGACGACGATCTTGCGGCACAGCAAGCCCGGCTTCTCGTTACGCCACGTGTCGTAGTCGGCCAGGACCTCGTCGAGTGGCTCGGCGGGCACCAGGTCGCGGATCTCCTGGACGAAGTCGCGGTCCAGGGTGAACGGCCGCGGCACCAGGTTCGGGATGTAGCGTCCGACGATCAGTGCCGGGTCGGGATCTTCGGGCATGACACGTTCCAGCGCACGACGGAAGTCGTCGACGCCGACGCGCAGCACGTCGGAGTGGAACGGCACGTCGATGCCGGGGACGAGGATGAATGACCGCTTGCCGCCGCTGATCTCGCGGCGCCGCTCGACCTCTTCCTCCAGCGCCTCAAGGCCGCGAACCGTGCCGGCGATCGCATACTGCGAGCCGCGCAGGTTGAAGTTGACGATCTGCAGGAATTCGCTTGTGCGCTCGGCGATCTCGGCGACGAAGTCCTTGACGTCGGCGTCTGCCAGGTCGATCTGCGACGGGCGGATCGCCGCCAGCCGGTAGTTGGACCGGCCCATCTCGTCACGCGGGACGATGTCGTGCATCTTGCTGCCGCGGTGGAACACCACCTCGAGCAGGGCTTCCAGCTTGTAGACGTTCGAGACGCACGCCAGCGCGGTGTACTCACCGACGGAGTGGCCGCAGGCGATCGCGCCCTCGACGAACGCACCCTGCTCCCGCATCTCCGCGACCTGAGCGGCCGCGACCGTGGCCATGGCGACCTGGGTGAACTGCGTCAGGTAGAGCACACCTTCGGGGTGCTGGTAGTGCACACCGGAGGCGATCAGGCTGGTCGGGTTGTCCCGCACCACATGCAGCACCGAGAAGCCCAGCGTGTCGCGGGTGAACTTGTCGGCGGTGTCCCACACCTTGCGGGCAGCCTTGGAGCGCGCGCGCACCTCCATGCCCATGCCCTTGTGCTGAATGCCCTGGCCGGGGAAGGCGTACACCGTCTTCGGTGCCGCCAGCCGGGCTGTGGCGCTCATCACGAGGTCGGTTCCGACTTTGGCGGTGACCTCCAAAACCTCGGCGCCCAAGTCGATTCCGACCCGGTCGACGCGGAAGTCGATCTCGTCGCCCGGCTTGACCATGCCCAGGAAGCGGGCGGTCCAGCCGATCAGCTTGGCCGGCGGAACCGGCTTGCCGTCGGTGGCGGTCACCACGTGCTGGGCGGCGGCCGACAGCCACATGCCGTGCACGATGGGCGAATCCAGACCGGCCAGCAGCGCGGCGGCCTGATCGGTGTGGATCGGGTTGTGGTCACCGGAGACAACGGCGAACGGCCGCATGTCGACCGGGGCACCGATGACGACGTCACGGCGACGGCGGCGCGGAGTGTCGGTGGCGTTCAACGACACCGCTCCCCCGGCCCGAACCGGGTCAGTGAGCTCCTTGGCACCGGTGCGGCCACGGATCGCGAAGCGCTCCTCGAGGACCGCCAGGATCATTCCCTTCGCGTCGGTCACGTTGACCGTCACCGGCACGACGCGGCCGACCTCGGTATCGGTGGCCACCGAAGCCGTTGCAGTGACGGTCAATTGGGTCGGTTCCTTGGGCAGCGGCTTGAGCAGCTGGGCCGCATGGTCCAGGTGCACCAGGCTCAGCAGGCCCTCGACGACCGGGAAGCCGGATTCGGTGGCCGCGCCACCGATCGCGGCGAACACGGCCGGCCAGCAGCGGCCGACCAGCGCGTCGGGAACGATCGTCAGCGTCGGCGCCAGCGGCGTACCGAACGTCGCCGTCACACCGGTGTGGTCGGCAACCCGCTCGGGATCCCACTCGAAGGTGACCGTGGTGGAGCCGTTCACCACCGGCGGCAGCGCGCCGGGGCCGTCGACCCCGGCGGCGATCGCCAGCACGGAACGCATCGCGGCAGCAGCGTCTTCGGTGCGCACCACCGGGGTGCCGCCGTCGATCACCGTGGCCGGCAGCGTGTAGGCGATATCGATCCAGGTGCCCGACAGCGGGACGCTCAGGACGACACGGTCAGCGGCCACGACCTCGAGCCGGGCTCCGGTGGAATGGTTTGTCGCGGAACGATCGTCGTGCACCAGCCACTCGGTCGGCGCCGCGATGCGGTGCACCGGGTTGGTGGCGGTGCGGCCCGCCCACAGCACGTCGGGTGAATCCAAAACGATGGCCAGCGGACCGGTCACGTCGGTGCGGACCCGCAGCCGTGCGGCGGCCGGTTCCGGCGTAGCGCCCGAGGCCAGCACCTCGTCGACGGCGGCCTGCTCGAAGCGGTCGAGCAACTCGCCAACCGGCTCGTCGACCCGGTCGATGCCGACGACGGCCTGGGTGCCAGGAATGATGCAGACCTGGTCGGCGGTGTAGCGGGCATCGTGGGCCTGCCACAGGGAATCGCTGCGCCACCAACGCCGCACATCCTTGTCGATGACCGGGACGAAGTTGACCGGCTTGCCCAGCGTCTTGCACAGCTGGACGAAGAACGGCACGTCCGCCGGATGCAGCAGCACCGACGCGGCGTCGGGATACCGGGACAGCAGGGCCGCAAGGGCCTCGTCCGGATTCTCCAGCAGCCATTCGCCATCGGCCGAGGACGCGTCGAACAGCGTCTCGATCGGGCCGGTGTCGGCGGCGTTGAGCCGGGCCTCGGCGCGCTGCAGCATCTCGGCGAAGCGCTCCCGCCACGTGCTGTCGAGCCACGGCGAGTCGGGGGTCTTGGTGTCGGCGGTGGAGTCACCGTCGCCGATCGCCAGCTCGACATAGCGCTGCAGCCACTGCAGGTAGCTCATCTCGGTGACGTCGCCGAAGTACGGCTTGGCGGTGACCGCCATCGCCGCGATGATCTCCTCGCGACGCGCGGCGACCGCCTCGGCGTCACCGGCGACATCGTCGAGCAGGCGGCCGCAGCGGGAGGCCGCATTGTCGATTTCGTGGATATCGGCACCGAGCTGGCTGCGCCCGGAAGCCATGCCGTTCAAGGCTTTTCCGGCCCCGACCCAGGTGTCGGTGCCCGCGGTGTCGACCAGCAGCTGCTTGACCGCCGGTGAGGTGGTGGCCTCCAGGCAGGCCATAGCTGCGGTGCCGACGAGGATGCCGTCGACGGGCATCAGCGGGTAGCCGTACGCCGCCGACCACCGGCCGGACAGGTACTCCGCCGAGCGCTCCGGCGTGCCGATGCCACCGCCGACGCAGACGGTGATGTTAGCGCGGCCGCGCAGTTCCGAGTAGGTGGTCAGCAGCAGATCGTCGAGGTCTTCCCAGGAGTGGTGACCGCCGGCGCGACCGCCCTCGATGTGGACGATGACCGGCTTCGTGGGCACCTCGGCGGCGATCCGGATGACCGAACGGATCTGCTCGACGGTGCCGGGCTTGAACACGACGTGGGCGATGCCGACCGTATTCAGCTCGTCGATCAGCTCGACGGCCTCTTCCAGATCGGGGATGCCCGCGCTGACCACGACACCGTCGATCGGTGCCCCGGACTGGCGTGCCTTCTGCACAAGGCGCTTGCCGCCCAGCTGCAGCTTCCACAGATAGGGGTCGAGGAACAGCGAGTTGAACTGGATCGTGCGGCCCGGCTCCAAGAGTTCGGCCAATTCTTCTACGCGCTTGTCGAAGATCGGCTCGGTGACCTGGCCGCCACCGGCCAGTTCGGCCCAGTGCCCGGCGTTGGCCGCCGCGGCGACGATCTTGGCGTCGACGGTTGTCGGCGTCATCCCGGCCAGCAGGATCGGCGAGCGGCCGGTGAGCCGGGTGAACTTCGTCGACAGCTTCACCGAGCCGTCGGGCAGGCGGATCACCGAGGGCGCGTAGCTCGACCACGGCTTGGCCACATCGGGCACCGCGCCGACGGTGAACAGGTTGCGCTGGCCGCCGCGGGTGGCGGCGGGCACGATGCCGATGCCCAGCCCACGGATCACCGGCGCGGTGAGCCGGGTGAGGATGTCGCCGGGGCCGAGGTCAAGGATCCACCGGGCGCCGGCTTCGCTCAGCGCGGTGACCTCTTCGACCCAGTCCACCTGTCCGACCAGGATCGCGTCGGCCAGGCTGCGGGCGAGCTCGACGTCGAGGCCGACCGCGGCCGCCCAGCGGGCGACGATGTCGATGCCGTCGGCCAGCCGTGGGGTGTGGAAGCCCACCTCGACCTGGACCGGATCGAACATCGGCTTGAACACCGCGCCGCCGCGCACCTTGTTCTTCCGGTCAGCAGCTTCGGCCTCGGCGATCTGCTCGCAGTACAGCTCGAATCGGGACAGCTGTTCGGGGGTGCCGGTGATGACGACCGAGCGCCGGCCGTTGCGGATGGACAGCACCGGAGGCAGCACGGTACGGACGTCCTGAGCAAACTCTTCGAGGAGTTCGAAGATGCGCTCGGGATCGGCATTGGTCACCGAGACCATCGGCGGACGGTCACCGAGGACCGAGATACCGCGGCGGCGGGCCACCAGGGTGCCCGCGGCGCCGATCAGCTGGGCCAGCGCCAGCAGCTGGACGTCCTTGGCGCCGGCGGCGCGCAGCGCCTCCACGGCCAGCACGCCCTGGGAGTGGCCAGCGAGGGCCACCGGCGGCGCGGTGGCCAGATCCAAGCCCTGGCGGCCCAACGCGCGGATGGCGGCGATCTGGGTCAGCAGGACGCCGGGAACCGACACCGCCGCCGAGATCAGCTGCTTGGCCGAGGGCAGGGGTTCGTCAGCGGCCAGCGCGCGCACCCAGCGCAGCGGCTCGAAGCCGATCGGACGGACCACTATCAGTTCGTTGGCGACGGGCTCGAGCAGCAGCTCAGCCTCGCCGGCCAGGGTTGCGAGCTCGGATTCGATGCCGGCCGAGGTGACCAACTCTTCGAGGGTCTCCAGCCAGGCGCTGCCCTGTCCGCCAAAAGCCACTGCGTAGGGCTCGCCGGCGTTGAGCCGGTCGACGAGAGCGTGAGAACTGGTCTGCTTGGCGCTGCCGCGTCGTGATCCGTCGCCCGTGGACAACCTGTCGTGCTCGTGGATCGTCACCTTGTGTATCTCCCTGTCGTGCTCATCGTCGCGTCTTTGCGTCTTCGTTTCGTATGTGTGGCGTGTCAGACCTGCGCTGCCCTGCGGAGGTGGTGTCGGCGATTCCCCGTCGAATCTCGGCGTCCGCGCCATCCCCCTGCCTAGGGGCCCGCGAACATCCCGGCTGTACTAAGAGTGGCATAAGAACCAGCACCATTTTCCGCCCCATATTGGTTACTGGCGAGTTCTACGCACGGGTAACAGCACAACGGGTAACACACCGTCGAACGGGCACCTAGACCATCCGGGACAAACGTCCTGCATGTAGGTGGTTACGGTTGAGTAGGCGCAATAGTGCAGATCAAGGCACGATTGTTATCGAATCGTTACTTACGATTTTCCCGCCGCCCGACCTGCGCGGCGACGTCCGGCCAAGCACTTGCTCGGTTTTTCAGTCCACAATTGTTCACCAGAATGGCGTCAAAAAGTTTGCTGGCAAATTCTTACTGACGGGTAGTATTGCGCTTTGAGTCAGTCCCACTGCCCGAATTGGGGCTTCAAGATGTTGTTCAGGTCCACCCCGACGCCGGCGACCTTGCGCTTGTCGATCTCGACCTGGTGCAGGTGCGCGGCCGGATGCGTGTAGCCCTTCGGCGAGCCCCAGTTGTGCTGCCAGAACCAGGATCCGATGCCGTCCTGCAACGCCCAGTCGATGACCTTGGAGTTTCCGTACACGCCCACTCGCTGGTGCCCGATCACCGATTCCCAGGCGCGCAGGTAGGGCGCGACCTGGGTTTTGTACTGGTCGGGGCTGGGATCGTCGTCGATGGACACATAGATCGGGGCGGCCACCGGGCCACCGGCGGCCGTATGCAGCGCCCAGCCCCGCTTGGCGTGCGTCAGGCCGGCCTGTTGCCCGCCCAGCCAGTCGGCGCTGTCGGCCTTGCCGAACTGGTAGTTGGACACGATCTTCAGCCCGGCCTGGTAGAGATCGCGGGCCTCGGTCAGTTGAATCGGCTTGCCCAGCATCCAATCTCCGCCGGGACGTCGATCAGAGACGTACCGGATGGCGCCGAGCGCTCCGGAAGCCTTGAGGTCGCTGGCGCTGATGACGCCGGCGGCGTAGTCCAGCAGCACGCCCAGCGGGGTGGTCGTCGCGGTGGCAGGGGCGGCGATCGCGGCCGGCGGGGCAAGCGCTGACAACAGAGACCCCAGACCCAGTGCGGCCGGGGTTGCGGCGGCCAATTTCAGCACGTCGCGGCGCGACACGGACACGCGCCTCAGAATACGACAACTACCTCACCAATCTCATCAACGCCACTGGTCACATCTGCATCACCTTTCGGCGGCGGGCGCTTGATCGCGAATCCGGTGGTGTGAACCTCCCGCGACCGGCGAAGTCCATCATGGGCCTGCGATTCGACAACGTAATCCGTAGGATCCACCCATGCCGCCCGGTCCTTCTCGGTCACCACAGATCGAGTTGCGCGGGGTGCGGAAGGTGTTCGGCGACGTGACCGCCGTCGAGAGCGCGGACCTGACCGTCGCCGACGGAGAACTGTTCGCGATCCTCGGTCCGTCGGGATCGGGCAAGACCACGGTGTTGCGGATGATCGCGGGCTTCGAGCAGCCGACCGCAGGCACCGTTCACCTCGGCGGCGCTGACGTCACCGCGTTGCCGCCTGCCAAGCGGGACACCAACACCGTCTTCCAGGACTACGCACTGTTCCCGCACATGACGGTGGCGCAGAACGTCGAATACGGGCTCAAGGTCAAAGGAGTGGGCCGCTCCGAGCGCCGGGACCGCACCACGGCCGCCCTGGATATGGTGCGGCTGTCCGGGCATGCCGCCCGCAAGCCCGCGCAGTTGTCTGGTGGTCAGCAGCAGCGCGTCGCCCTGGCCCGCGCACTGGTGGGCCGGCCCAAGGTGCTGCTGCTCGACGAGCCGCTTGGCGCACTGGATCTCAAGCTGCGCGAGCAGATGCAGGTGGAACTCAAGGCAATTCAGCGCGAAGTGGGCATCACGTTCGTGATCGTGACGCACGACCAGGACGAGGCGCTGACCCTGTGCGACCGGCTCGCGGTGTTCAACAACGGCCGCATCGAGCAGATCGGCGCCGCCCGTGAGGTCTACGAAAACCCGGCCAACCGGTTCGTCGCGGATTTCGTCGGGACCTCCAACGTGGTCGACGGCGCGACGGCCGAAGCGCTCCTCGGCCAGGCCGGAGCATTCGCGATCCGGCCCGAGCGGATCCTGCTGCTGGCGCCAGACGCGCCTGTTCCGGCCGGAATGCGCAGTGTCACAGCCAAAGTCGCCGAGGTGGTGTATGCGGGCCCGATCACCCGGGTCGCGGCCGACGCATCCGGGGTTCGGTTGACCGCGACGCTGCTGTCGGCCGAGGCCTCCACCGACATCGCCCACGGCGCAACCGTCGTGCTCGCGTGGCCACCAACTGCCGTTCGATCCCTGTCCGAATAACGAAGAAGGAGCTCGCCATGAGAACCACCACCCGTCGCCTCGGCGTTGCGCTGGTCGCGTGCGCCGCACTGGTTGCCGCCTGTTCGAGCTCCACCAACTCTGGAGGCGGAAGTTCCACGGCGCCACCCAAAATGGAACCGCTCTCGGCACTCGGCAAGGGCGAAGGCCAGCTCAACCTGATTGCCTGGCCCGGCTACGCCGAGGACGGTTCCAACGACCCGAAGGTCGACTGGGTGCACCCGTTCGAGCAGAAGACCGGCTGCAAGGTGAACGTCAAGATCGGCAACACCTCCGACGAGATGCTGCAGCTGATGCGCACCGGGCAGTACGACGGCGTCTCGGCATCCGGCGATGCCACGCTGCGGCTCATCTACGCAGGCGATGTGGCGCCGGTCAACACCAAGTTGGTGCCCAACTACGAGACCATCTCGGCGTTCCTCAAGGACAAGCCGTGGAACGCGGTCAACGGCCAGATGTACGGCATCCCGCACGGTTGGGGCGCCAACTTGCTCATGTACAACACCGACGTGGTCAAGGGCGCCCCCGACAGCTGGGGTGCGGTGTTCCCGGGAGCGCCTGAGTACAAGGGCAAGGTCACCGCCTACGACTCCCCCATCTACATCGCCGACGCCGCGCTGTACCTGTCGAAGACGAAACCCGAACTGGGGATCAAGAATCCGTACTCGTTGACCGAGGACCAACTCAACGCCGCGGTCGATCTACTCAAGGCCCAGCACGCCAATATCGGTGAGTACTGGTCGGATTACACCAAGTCGGTCCAGGCCTTCGAGTCCGGCACCTCGGTGATCGGCACCACTTGGCAGGTGATCGCCAACATGCTGACGACCGACGCCAAGGTCAAGATCGCCACCGTACTGCCCAAGGAGGGGTCGACCGGATGGTCGGACACCTGGATGGTGTCATCGAAGGCCAAGAACCCGAACTGCATGTACCAGTGGATGGACTGGATCACCTCACCGGAGGTCAACGCTCAGGTCGCCGAGTACTTCGGCGAGGCACCGGCACAGACCAAGGCCTGCGACTTCACCAGCGACAAGACGTTCTGCGAGACCTACCACGCGACCGACTCCGCCTACGCCGAGAAGATCAGTTACTGGACGACGCCGCAGAAGCAGTGCGTGGACGGCAGCGGTGACAACTGCACGGCCTACAGCGAGTGGGTCGACAAATGGCAGCAGATCAAGGGCTGACACCAGCGGTGAGCCGGCGGATCCGCCTCGCTTTTCTCCTCGTTCCGCCACTGGCCTGGCTGGTGGTGGCTTACCTGGGATCGCTTGGTGTACTGCTGCTTTCAGCCTTCTGGAGCACCGATACCTTCACCGGCGCGGTGGTGCGCTCCTACACCAGTGACAACTTCGTGCGGGTTCTCACCGACGCGGTGTTCCGCACGGCCACGCTGCGCACAATCGGAATTGCGTTGAGTGTCACCGTGATCTGCATCGTGCTGGCGGTTCCACTGGGGCTCTACATGGCCAAGGTCGCCTCGCCCCGGGTGCGGCTGGCCCTGGTTGTCGCGGTGACGACACCGCTGTGGGCCAGCTATCTGGTGAAGGCCTACGCGTGGCGGATGCTCCTCTCGCCCGAGGGCCCATTGAGCTGGGTGGCGGGTTACACGCCGGGCTACGGCCTGATCGCCACGGTGCTCACCCTGTCCTACCTATGGCTGCCCTACATGGTGATCCCGGTGTTCGCCGCCTTCGAACGCGTGCCCAACCCACTGATCGACGCCAGTGCCGATCTGGGTGCCTCGGATCTCACCACGCTGCGAACGATCGTGGCGCCGTTGGTTTTTCCGGGGATCGCGGCGGGTTCGATCTTCACGTTCTCGCTGTCGATGGGTGACTACATCGCGGTGACGATCGTCGGCGGCAAGACCCAGATGCTGGGCAACATCATCTACGGGCAGCTGGTGACCGCCAACAACCAGCCGCTGGCGGCCGCGCTGTCGCTGATCCCGTTGGCCGCGATCGTGCTGTACCTGTTGGCGATGCGGCGCACCGGGGCATTGGAGAACGTCTGATGCTGTCGAACGGTATGCGCCGCGTGGTCCGGGGCTGGACCGTGCTGGTGTTGGTTTTCCTCTACGCGCCTTTGCTTCTGGTCGTCGTCAACGCGTTCAACTCGTCGAAGACGTTCGCGTTTCCGCCCACGGGGTTCACCTTGCAGTGGTGGGCCAGCGCCTGGAACAGCGAAGGCATGTGGCATTCGCTGGGCAACTCGGTGGTGGTCGGGGCCTGCGCGACCGCGCTGGCACTGGTGCTCGGCACCATGGCGGCCTTCGCCGTGCAGCGCTACCGCTTCTTCGGCAGGCAGACCATCAGCTTTCTGGTGGTGCTGCCGATCACGCTGCCCGGGATCGTGACCGGTATCGCACTGAATGCCACGTTCACCTCGGCGCTGGGCGTGACGCTCGGGTTGGCGACGGTCATCGTCGGGCATGCGACGTTCTGCATCGTGATCGTGTTCAACAACACCCAGGCCCGGTTGCGGCGGCTGGGGACCGGACTGGAGGACGCATCGGCCGACCTGGGTGCGTCGGGCTGGCAGACGTTTCGGTACGTGACCTTCCCGCTGATGCGCGGTGCGCTGCTGGCCGGCGCGATCCTGGCGTTTGCGCTGAGCTTCGACGAGATCGTGGTCACCACGTTCACCGCGGGCCCGACAGTGCAGACGCTGCCGATCTGGATATTCGGCAACCTATTCCGGCCCAACCAGGCCCCGGTGATCAATGTCGTCGCTGCCGCGCTGACCCTGCTCGCGATCATCCCGGTGTGGCTGGCGCAGCGCTTCGGCGGCGATCCGGCCGCTACCCGGGTCTGAGCCCGGGAATCAAGTTGCGCCGCCGAGAGATGATTGGTTCAGGCGTTTGAAAGGGTGATGATCAGTGCGGGCCTGGATTGTGTGGTCGACGGGAGTGTTGGCCTACATCGTCGCCGTCCTGGACCGGACCACGCTCGGGGTCTCCGGGCTGGATGCCGCCAACCGGTTCTCGGCCAGCCCGGGGGTGTTGTCCACCTTCGTCGTGCTGCAGGTCATCGTCTATGCGGCCGCGCAGATCCCCGCCGGCCTGCTGCTGGATCGCTTCGGCTCCAAGGTGATGATCCTGTCCGGCGCAACGCTGATGGTGGCCGGGCAGCTCGCGCTCGCGTTCACCGTCTCACTGCCCACGGCTATCGCCGCGCGTGCGGTGGTGGGCCTGGGTGACGCATTCACCTTCATCTCGGTGCTGAGGCTGGTTCCGCACTGGTTCAAACCGCGCCAGATCCCGCTGGTGACTCAATTGACCGGCATCTCAGGGCAACTCGGCCAGGTGCTCTCGGCGGTGCCGTTCCTGTCTCTGCTGATCGGCTCGGGGTGGACCAGGGCCTACACGGCCGTCGCGGCATTCGGCGTCCTGTCGCTGGTGCTGACTCTGCTGCTGGTGAAGAACACGCCGCCCGGTGTCGTCGTCGACGACCCAGCGATCAGCCTGCGCGAGACGCTGGCCAGCGTGAAGACGGTCTGGATGCGCCCGGGCACCCGGTTGGGATTCTTCACCCATATGGGCACCCAGTTCTCGGTCACGGTGTTCGCGTTGATGTGGGGTGTCCCGTATCTGACGGTGGCGCAGAATCTTTCGCGGAGTCAGGCGGGCACGCTGCTGACGATCTCGGTGGTCGCCGCGATCGTCTTCGGGGTGGTGATCGGCATGGTCACCGGCCGGCACCCGCACCGGCGCTCGTGGGTGGTGTTGGGCATCGTGATCAGCAACGCTCTGGTGTGGACGGTCGTGCTCGCGCTGCCACACGCCGCACCGCACTGGCTGCTGGTCGTGCTGATCGTGGTGATCTCGGTGGGTGGTCCAGGATCCATGGTCGGCTTCGACTTCGCCCGCACGTTCAACCCGAGGTCGACGCTGGGCACCGCCCAGGGCGCGGTCAACATGGGCGGCTTCCTGGCCTCACTGCTGGTCATGCAGGCGATGGGCATGATCATCGGGGCGACGGGTGGCTACTCGTTCTCCTCATTCAGGCTGGCGTGGTGTGTGCAGTACGCGGTGTGGGTGCTGGCCGCGATCGGCATCCTGATCACCCGCAAGAAGGCTCGACGCACGATCGGGGATATCGAGGAGAGCCGCTATCTGCTGGAGTTTTTCACCGACGCCGAGCTGGCGCCGGCAGCGCGCCGGGCTCGGTAACACTCGCGAGCGGGGCGCCGATATCCCAGTCAGCCCCGAGCTGCCGTGCAAAACCCGACTCCACGGCAGCCCGGGCTCCAACTTTTCTCGGCCCTGTCAGCACGACGTTTGATCATTCGGTACCGGAGGTATCCTCGCGCCGCCGCGGCGACGAGGCCCACCATCCAGTGACTTCCGGCCCTCCCACCGCCCCTACAGGCCGCGCACACTGGCTCGCGGGGTCAGTGAAAGGGGCGTGAGATGGCTGGGAAAATCACCCACCTCACGACTCTGGATGCCGGATTCCTGGAACTCGAAGACACCGACCATCACGTCAGTCTCGCCATCGGCGCAGTCGCGGTGTTGGCCGGTCCCCCACCGGAATTCGATGCGCTGCTGGACACGATCGGCGCCCGATGCATGGCCGATCCACGGGCCACCCAGGTGCTGCGCACCCACCCCCTGGATCTCACCGCACCGGAATGGGTCGACGACCCGGCCTTCGACCTGACTCATCACGTGCGCCGCACCGCGCTTCCGCACCCCGGTGACGACGCCGCGTTGTCCGCCGAGATCGCCTCGATCATGGAACGCCGACTGGACCGCGACCGGCCGCTGTGGGAATGCTGGGTGATCGAGGAGCTGGCCGAGTACCGCTGGGCGCTGCTGATCAAAGTGCACCATGCGCTGGCCGACGGCATCGCGGCCACCAACCTGCTGATCGGGCTCAGCGATGATGCCAACACCACCAGCTTCGCCAGCTCTATCGGAGCCGCTAAGCGAACCCGATCCCGGCCCGGACTCGCGCTGCCCAGCCTGAATCCACTGAATTGGCTTGCTGATTCGGTGCGGTTCTCGGCCACGGCGGGCAAAATCGCGTTGCGGGCCGCCGGCGGCGCCGTCGATCTCACCGCCAGCCTGCTTCGCCCGGCCGCACCGTCCTCGCTGAACGGGCCGGTGGGTGATCTGCGCCGTTACAGCTCGGCGGTGGTCAAGCTGAGCGACGTCGATGAGATCGCCCACGCCTTCGGCACCACCATCAACGATGTCGCGCTGGCCGCGGTGGCCGACAGCTACCGGGCCGCACTGCTGCGTCGCGGCCTCGAACCACGCCCGGACTCGCTGCGCACCCTGGTCCCGGTGTCCGTGCGCGGGACCGAGGCACTGGACGTCGCGAGCAACCGGGTGTCGCTGATGTTGCCGCTGCTGCCGGTCGACGTCGCCGACCCGCTCCAACGGCTGCGGGCCGTGCACGAGCGGCTCACGGTGGCCAAGTCCAGCGGCCAGCGTCAGGCCGGCAGCATCCTCGTGTGGGCCACGAACCTGATCCCGTTTCCCGTGACGGCGTGGACCGTGCGGCTGCTGTCGCGACTGCCGCAGCGATCGGTGGTCACCGTGGTGACCAACGTGCCGGGACCACGCCAACCGCTGACGGTGATGGGGCACAAGGTTGTTCGATTGTTGCCGATCCCACCGATCGCCGTGGGTTTTCGCACCGGCATCGCGATCTTCAGCTACGCCGACGAGCTGGCCTTCGGGCTGCTGGTCGACTTCGACGCCGCCCCCGATGTCGACGAGCTCGCCGCCGGTATCGAGCGCGGAGTGCGTCGTCTGCACCGGCTGATCACGACCAAGGGCCGGTCGCGCCGCACGGGCGGTCTGCCGCTGTCGTCCAACGGCTGATTCAGGCTCCGCGTTGCGGAAGCCGTCCGCTGTGGCTGAACCGCGCCGCCCGCCGGTGGATGCGGTGCTCGAGGCCGCGGGCGCGCAGCGGCGCATCGGCCGCCCGCGTCGGCTCGGCGTAGAACGCCTTCTTGGTGATCTCAACCAGAACCAGGTAGGCAAGAGTGAACAGGGCCAGCGCGCCGAAGAACTGCCACGGTAGCGTCGTGAAACCGAGCGCTCGCGCGAACGGAGACAGCGTCAACGCGATACCGATCGCAATGACCGACAAGGTGGTCAGCGTCAGCCAGCCGCCCGGCCTGCTCCGCAGGAACGGAATCCGCCGGGTGCGGATCGCGAAGATTATCAATGTCTGGGTGGCCAGCGATTCGACGAACCAACCGGTCCGGAATTCGACCGGTCCGGCGTGCAGCACACCGAGCATCAACCCGAACGTCAAGAAATCGAAAAGCGAACTGATCGGACCAAAAGTCAGCATGAACCGCCGAATGAAGGCGATGTTCCAATGTGATGGCGCCTGCAGCTGCTCGTCGTCGACCCGATCGGTGGGAATGGCCAACTGCGAGCTGTCGTAGAGCAGGTTGTTCAGCAGGATCTGGCTCGGCAGCATCGGCAGAAAGCTCAACACCGCGGAGGCTGCGGCCGCCGAGAACATGTTGCCGAAGTTGCTCGACGTCCCCATCAGCACGTACTTGATGGTGTTGGCGAAAATGCGACGGCCCTCGGCCACGCCGCTGGCCAGCACGCCCAGATCCTTTTCCAACAGCACCACATCGGCGGCGTCCTTGGCCACATCGGTGGCGGTGTCGACCGAGATCCCGACATCGGCCGCGTGCAGGGCCAGCGCATCGTTGACACCGTCGCCGAGGAACCCGACCGACCGGCCATGGTGCCGCATCACGCTGATGAGCTTGGCCTTCTGCTCGGGCGAGATCCGCGCGAAGATCGTGGCCGTCTGCGCCGCCGACTCGAATGCGGCGTCGTCGAGGTCCTCCAGCTGAGCACCGGTGACCGTGCCCTTGGACACCAAACCCAGTTCGTTGCAGACCTTTTCGGCCACCTTGGGGTTATCGCCAGTCGCGATCTTCAGTTCGATACCCAAGTCGGCCAATCGCTGCAGCGAAGCGCGGGCGGCAAGTTTGGGTTGGTCGGCGAAAACCAGGAAGCCGTCGAGCCTCAGACCAACTTCGTCCGCGGCAGTGATCGCGGACAGTTCGGGCGCCGGCCTGCTGGCCACCGCGACCACCCGCCGACCCTGCGCGAACAGGGCGCCCATCAGATCGTGCGCCGTCGGGGGCACCTCGGTGCAATGTTCGAGCACCTGTTCGGGAGCGCCCTTGACGATCAGCGACCGGGCGCCGCCGTCGTCGACCAGCGCCGACGTCGCGCGCCGGAGGTGGTCGAACGGCAACTCCGCGATTCGGCGCGCACCGCGGGTGACCACCTGCCGTCCGGCATCGGACTCCCACAGCGCGGCGTCCAACTCGTTGGCGCTGGTTCCGCCGCATTCCGGATCGACGTCGGTGGCCAATAATCCGTTGCGCAGCACCGCGTCCGAGGCGGCCCCGGAGGCGTCGACGGCTTCGATGAGCATGATCCGGCCCTCGGTGAGAGTTCCGGTCTTGTCGGTGATCAGGATGTCGATATCACCGAGATCCTCGATACACACCAGCCTCTTGACCAGCACCTTGAGCCTGGCCAGCCGGCGCGATCCGGTAGCCAGACTGGTGCTGACCACCGCCGGCAGCAGTTGCGGGGTGATGCCCACCGCAATCGCCAGCGCGAAGAGCACCGAGTCGATCACCGGGCGGCGCAGCAGCAGGTTGGTCACCAGGATCAGCACGGTCAGGACGATCGCAACCTGCAGCAGCAGGTAGGAGAATCGCCGCAGCCCGGCCTGGAAGTCGGTCTCGGGCTGGCGCTCCCCCAGTCCCGCCGCGATCCGGCCGAACTGCGCGTCCAGTCCGGTCGCGTACACCACGGCGGTCGCGCCGCCCGCGCTGACGACGGTGCCCATGAACGCCAGATCTGCCGCGTCGGCCAGGGCCGTGTCCGGCGGCGCGGGTGAGCTGGACTTCTCGGCCGCTGTCGATTCCCCGGTGAGGATACTCTCGTTGCACTCCAAGCCGTTGACGGACAGCAGCCGCACGTCGGCCGGAACCAATTCACCGAGCGCGAGTTCGATCACGTCTCCCGGCACCAACTCGTTGACGTCGAGCTTCACGTAGCTGCCGTCACGACGGACGACCGCGTTGTGCCGGACGCTCGAATGCAGCGCGGCGCTCGCACGCTCGGCACGGTATTCGTTGAGGAAGCCCAGCCCGATGCTGACCACCAGGATGATGCCGATGATGACGGCCTGGGTGGGGTCGCCGAGGAAGAACGACAGCACCGCGGTGACCGCGAGCAGCGCCAGCACCGCATTGTTGAGCTGCCTGCGCAATACCGCCCAGGCGCTGACCCGGTGGGTTCGAAGGGAATTCGGGCCATATCGGACCAGTCGGGCGGCCGCCTCGGAACCAGACAGCCCGTCGGCGGAGGTGTCCAGCCAGTCCAGCACATCGGTCAGCGGTGCGGCCGCGACGGCCGCGGCCGTCAGCGCCGGCGAACGTTCATCGGGAACGGTTGCCGTCACCGGCCAGCGCCGATTCCAGGAGCAGGCGCCGCTCGGCGGCCGCTACCGTGCGCCGGGCGCGGTCGGCCGCGTCGGGGTTGACCGAGATCGACGTGATGCCCATCCGCACAAGATGTTCGGCGAAGGCTGGTTTGGTTGATGGCGCCTGACCACACAGCGAGGATGTTATGCCCAACCGGCGCGCGGTGGAAACGATGCGGCCGATCGCGTCCAGCACCGCGGCGTCGGACTCGTCGAACAGCTCGGCACACAGATCGGAGTCGCGGTCGACGCCCAGCATCAGTTGGGTCAGGTCGTTGCTGCCGATCGACACCCCGTCGATGCCCATGCCCACGTACTCGGGCAGCCAGTGCACCACCGAGGGCACCTCGGCCATCACCCAACGATGCAGACCGCGCTGGCGGCCCAACGGGCTGGCATCCACCAGCGACAGGCACTCCTCGAGCTCCCACTTCGTCCGCACGAACGGAATCATCAAGTGCAGGTTGGGGTTCTGCTCACGCACCCGGGCCAGCGCGCGCAGCTCCAGCGCGAACACATCGGGTTCCTTGACATAGCGGTAGCAGCCGCGGTAGCCGATCATCGGATTGTGCTCGACGGGCTCGTAGGTTTCCCCGCCCTGCAGGCCGCGGAACTCGTTGGTGCGGAAGTCGGTTGCCCGGTAGACCACCGGCCGGGGCGTGAACGCCGCGGCGATCCGCCCGACCGCGGCGGCCAGCGCATCGACCAGGGTCTCCTGCTCGCCCCTGGCGATCAGATCGCGCGGATGCCGGTTGTGCAGTGCGTCGGTGAGGATGAACTCCGCCCGCAACAGCCCCACTCCGTCGACATCCTGGGCGGCAACACGTTCGGCGCTGTCGGGCATCGCGAGGTTGACGTAGATCTTGGTGGCTGTCACCACTGAAGATTGGGTGACGGCGACCACCGCGGGCGCCGCAACGGGTGTGCTCTGGGCTCCGCCGGTCGCGCGGCCGGTGAGCACCCGGCCGTGTGTGCCGTCGACGGTGACGACCATGCCGTCTTTCAGATCGGTGGTCGCGGTGCGCGCACCAACGATGCAGGGCACCCCCAACTCGCGGGCGACGATGGCCGCATGGCACGTCATCCCGCCGGTGTCGGTCACCAGCGCGCAGGCTCGTCGCATGGTCGGCAGCCAGTCCGGGTTGGTCATCTGCGCCACCAGCACCTCGCCGTCCTGAAGGCGCGAACCATCGGCGACATCGGTCAGCACGCGCACGACTCCGGATGCCTCGCCGGGTACGGCGGGCAGTCCCTGGGCGACGACCTCATGGGTCTCCGGTGCGGGTTTTCCAGCCCGGTGCAGCGTGGTGATCGGACGTGTCTGCACGATCCATGTCTTGCCGCCGGCGATCGCCCACTCGGTGTCCTGCGGGCAGCCACTGTGGCGCTCACTCCTGACGGCAATCTCGGCGATCGCGCGCGCCTCGTCATCGGAGAGCACCTGCGCCTGCCGCTCCGCCTCGGGCAGTTCGACGTTCTGGTCGCTGCCGTCGGCGCCGCGGATGATCTTGAACGACTTGTATCCGATTCGGCGGGAAAGGATTTCACCGGTCTCTTTGGAGACCACGTAGGTGTCGGGTTCCACCGAGCCGGACACCACGACTTCACCTTGGCCGAACGCCGCCTCGACGACGACCCGGTCCTCGGCGTCGGTGGTCGGGTCAGCGGTGAACGCCACGCCGGAGCGCTCCGAGGCGATCATCACCTGCACCACGACCGCCATGGCCGGGTCTGCGGAGAATCCCCGGCTGGCTCGATAGGCCACCACCCGGGGAGCGAACAGGGACGCCCAGCAGCGCTGGACGGCGTCAAGCAACTCGTCCTCGCCGCTGATGTTGGTGAAGGTCTCATTCATACCCGCGAACGATGCGTCGGCGCCGTCCTCCCCGGTGGCCGAGGACCGCACCGCGACAATGGTGTCCGAGCCCAGCCGCCGATAGGCGGCCAATACCCGTTCGCGCACATCCTCGGCCATCCCCGCCTTGAGCACCATGGTCTGCATCTGCCGGCACGCCTCGGTCAGCTTGTCGGTGTCGCCGACGAACGTCATGGCATCGCGGTGCGCAGCGTTGAGCTCGTCGGCCACCCCCGCGGTCTTCGTCGACGCCAGGTAGCAGTCGCGAAGCAACACGAAGCCGGGTGGTACGGGCAGTCCCGCGGATACCATCTCGCCCATGTTGGCGCCCTTGCCGCCGGCTTCCTCCGCGTCGCTCATTCTCAGGTCCGCGATGTCTTCGACGTAGTGGCTCGGCATGTCAGGTCTCCTCGAACGTTGATGGATCAGACGGCCAGGGTGCAGACTTCCCGGGCTTCGGCCACCGAGTCGGATTGCGGCCGGGTGGTGTCGATGCGATGCGCGCCCGCCCACCCACCCTCGTCGCGGTCGGCCAGGGCTGTGGTGACTTCGGGGGTCACCTGGGAGGAGGTTTCGGTGCGGCTGCGAACCCGAGCGACGGCCGCATCCAGCGGTGCGGTGCAGACGAACTCGATCTGCACCGCCGCGGTGTCGGCGGCCAGTTGCCGAGCCAGCTCACGGTGGCGGGGATCCTGCCACGTGCCGTCGAGGACGACGCTGCGACCTTCGCACAATCTCAGGTGGGCCCGGCGCAACACGCCGCCGTACACCGCGTCGACGTTCTCCGGCGTGTACAGACCTTCGTCCAGCACTCCTGGGGCGCCGGCGATCTCACCGACCCGGACCATCTCGGCACGCACGTCATCAGTCGAGATCACCTGTGCCCCGATCTCTTCGGCCAGCGACCGGGCCAGTGTCGTCTTGCCTGTGCCGGGACCGCCACCGACGAGGATCAGGCGGACCGCACCGGCCCGCAGGTGATCGCGGGCGATCTCGAGATGACGCCGCGCATCCGAGGCGGCAGCGTCGCAGCCCTGGGTATGACGCACGCAGTCGACCTTGGCGCGCACTACCGCGCGATAGGCGATGTAGAAGTCGCGCAGTGCGACCGGCGCATCGTCATCGGCCAGCTCGACGTAGGAGCGCAGGAACAATCCGGCCAGATCGGGGTGACCGAGGAACTCCAGATCCATGGCCAAGAAGGCGGCATCGTCGATGACGTCGACGTAGCGGAGATGGTCGTCGAACTCGAGGCAATCCAGCATCGCCGGACCGTCGTCGAGACAGAAGATGTCGTCGGCCAGCAGGTCGGCATGGCCGTCGACGATCTTGTGCTCGCCGATGCGCCTGGCGAACAGCACCGCCCGACCGGCGATGAAATCGTTTGCCAGCTGGCTGATTTCGGCCACCAGTCCTGGATCCAAACCCGGGATGATGCCGTCCGCGTAACGCTGGAGCTCGGCGAGGTTCTCCTGCCAGCGGGCGCTGATCGCGTCCACCCTGCCCTGGGCGTCCACCTCACGGCCGCGGGAGGCCGCCGCGTGGAAACGCGACAGCACCAGCGCCACCGCGGTCAGTTGGTCGGCGACCGGCTCACCGCTTCGCACCATCGTCGCCAACCGGCGCTCGTCGGGATGGCGGACCATGACGATGACCGGCTCGGAGTCGCCACCGGGCGCGGTGAAGTGGGCGATGCCGAGATAGCTGCCGGGCGCCAGCCTGTTGTTGAGCGCAAGCTCGTGGGCGCAGGCGTGCTCGCGGCGCTCGCGGGTGGAGAAGTCGAGGAAATCGGTGACCACGGGTTTCTTGATCTTGTACGCCCGGTCGCCGACCAGAAACACCATCCCGGTGTGGGTTTCAGCGATCTGTGGATGGGATCCCATAGGCACGATCCTTGCCCCGCAGACAGTGCGGCGACAGCGGTCCTACGGCCACAACTGAAGTGACTTCCGACCCCTGACGTCCTGGCCCTGCGCTCCTAGGCTTTATCCAAGAAACAGAAGGCGGTGGTGACCCATGGCCAAGTCGGCGCCTGATCCCCAGGTGATTGCGAGCGCGGTGGAATTGGCCTGCCGCGCGCCGTCGGTGCACAACAGCCAGCCGTGGCACTGGCTGGCCGACGGATCCTCACTGAAACTCTTTCTCGAAGCCCATCGGGTTCCGCACGCCACCGACCTGACCGGCAGGGAGGCGATCATCAGCTGCGGCGCCGTGCTCGACCATCTCCGGGTCGCCGTCGCGGCCGCCGGCTGGCAGGCCGACGTCTCGCGTTTTCCCAACCCCAACGATCCCGAGCATCTGGCAACCGTCGACTTCAACCCGCTGGCGTTCGTCACCGATGCCGACCGTGCCCGCGCCGACGCGATCCTGACCCGCCGCACCGACCGGCTGCCGTTCGCGCCGCCACCCAACTGGGCCGCCTTCGAGCCGGTGCTGCGCAGCACGATCGACACTGAGCGGGCAGTGCTGCACGTGCTGCCCGACGCCGTCCGCCCACAGCTGGCCGAGGCGTCCCGGCTGACCGAGGCGTTACGCCGGTACGACGCGTCCTATCAAGCCGAACTGCACTGGTGGACAGCACCGTACGAGGTATCCGACGGGGTGCCGTACAGCACTTTGGTCTCGGTGGCCGAACGTGACCGGGTCGACGTTGCCCGCGCGTTCCCGGCCGGCGAGCACCCCGACCGGCGCCCCGAGGTCGACCACGACCGATCCACGATCGTGGTGCTCTCGACCTACAGCGACTCCCGCCGCGATGCGCTGGGCTGCGGCGAGATGCTCTCGGCGCTGCTCCTGGAGGCCACGCTGGCCGGGCTGGCCAGCTGCACGCTGACACATATGACCGAACTGGAAGCGAGCCGCGACATCGTCCGGTCCCTGACCCGCGGCACAGACGATCCGCAGGTGCTCGTCCGGATCGGGCTGGTGCCCTCGATCGCGCAGCTCCCGCCGGCCACCCCGCGCCGGCCGCTTTCGGACGTGCTGGAATTCCGCGGCTGACCTACCGGGCCGCCTCCGCACGGCGTTGATACCCGGCAGCATTCCGCGGGTCATCAGCGGCACCCGGCGAGCAACGAGTTCGTCACCGGGAAGCGGTGTCTCGCACTCCGCGTTGGTGGTGCCCGAGTTGCGATAGAGACGCCGAGCCCAACCAGTCTGGCGAAGGAACGCGGCGCCGTAGGGCCTTCTGCCCACCGCGATAGGACTTCGGTCTCTATCGACCCCTTCGGCCGGGTGGTCGGATCGAAGTGAATGAGGGGGACTGAAATGGAACACGACGAAACCAAGCATTCAGCGGTGTTGATCGCGCTCGACGAGGATGCCGACCGCACCCGGGCCACCGCCCACCTGTCCTGGCGGAGCACGGCTCTGGTGGGGATGGGCGTCGCCCGGATGGACGCCGGCGACGCGCATGCGGTGGAACTCCGCGCTGAGGTGGCGGTCGCGCGGGCGCTGTCCAATCTCGCCAGCCAGCTCTTCGCAACGTCGGCGTCGGAGATCGACGCAGCGGCCGTCTGGCGACCCCCATTCGCATTTCAACGGAGGTAGACGGTGACTCGATCCACCGGAGTTCGTCGGCACCAGCCGCGGCGGGTGTTCAAGGACCGGCGGGAAGCCGGACAGGTACTCGCCGGTCTGCTGCAGGCCTACCGGGGCCGGCCCGACGTGGTCGTGCTGGGCCTGGCCCGCGGTGGAATTCCGGTCGCCTATGAGGTGGCCAGCTCGCTGGGTGCGCCGCTGGACGCCTTCATCGTCCGCAAACTCGGCGCACCGGGACACGAGGAATTCGCGGTCGGCGCACTGGCGAGCGGCGGACGGGTGGTGGTCAACGACGACGTGCTGCGCGGCCTACGAGTCACCCCGCAGCAGCTTCGGGAGGTGGCCGAGCGTGAGGGACGCGAGCTCGTCCGGCGGGAGGCGGCCTACCGGGAAGGCCGGCCGCCGCTGCAAGTCACCGGCAAGACGGTGATCCTCGTCGACGACGGGCTGGCCACCGGGTCGAGCATGCTCGCGGCCGTGCAGGCCCTGCGCGAATCAGAACCCGCCGAGATCGTTATCGCGGTGCCTGCCGCACCGGAATCCACCTGCCGCGAGTTCGCCGGTCTGGTCGACGATGTCATCTGTGCGTCGATGCCGACGCCGTTCCTGGCGGTGGGTGAATCGTTCTGGGATTTCACCCAGGTCACCGACGACGAGGTGCGCGAGCTGCTGGCGCGGCCGACGGCGGGCAGGCCGGTGCCGATGGCCGAGCAGCGCGCCGCCGACGTGGTCGCGCACGCCGCGATCGATGCCCCTGGTGGAGTGCCTCCGCACGAGGTGCTCGACGACCTGATCGGAGATGCCCGGGTCGTGCTGATCGGCGAGAGTTCGCACGGCACCCACGAGTTCTACCAGGCCCGCGCCGAGATCACCAAGTGGCTGATCGAGGAGAAGGGCTTCAATGCCGTTGCTGCCGAAGCTGATTGGCCCGATGCCTATCGGGTCAACCGCTACGTCCAGGGACTGGGTAACGACTCCAGCCCCGAGGAGGCACTGGGCGGTTTCGAGCGGTTCCCGGCCTGGATGTGGCGCAATACCGTTGTGCGCGACTTCGTCGGCTGGTTGCGTTGGCACAACGGACGATGCGCAACAGATGGCCGCAGGCAGACCGGGTTCTACGGGCTTGACCTCTACAGCCTGCACCGCTCCATGCAGGAGGTCGTCGCCTACCTCGACACGATCGATCCGAACGCCGCGGTGCGCGCCAGGGCCCGCTACTCGTGTTTCGACCACTCCGCAGGCGACGACGGCCAGGCGTACGGGTACGCGGCCGCGTTCGGCGCGGGCGAGTCCTGCGAACGCCAGGCCGTCGAGCAGCTGGTGGAGATGCAACGCCATGCTGCGGACTATCTCGCCAAGGACGGTCGGCTCGCCGAAGACGAATTGTTCTACGCCCAGCAGAACGCGGTCACCGTGCGCAATGCCGAGGCGTACTACCGCGGCATGTTCAGCGGGCGGGTCACATCGTGGAACATGCGCGACAAGCACATGGCCGAAACCCTCGACGCGCTGCTAGCCCACCTAGACCGGCACCGCGACCCCGAGCCGGCACGAATCGTGTTGTGGGCACACAATTCTCACGTCGGCGATGCTCGTGCCACCGAGGTCTCGGCCGACGGCCAGCTGACCATCGGGCAGCTGGTTCGCGAGCAATACGGAGACCAGGCGCGGCTGATCGGCTTCTCGACCTTCCGCGGCACCGTCACCGCCGCCAGTGACTGGGGTGGGATCGCCGAACGCAAGGTGGTACGTCCGGCCCTGCCGGGCAGCATCGAGGAACTTCTGCACGAGACCGGCAACCCGGCGTTCCTCGTGCCCATGCACGACGGCGCGTTGGCCACCAAGGCACTCGAGGTGGTTCGCCTGGGCCGCGCGATCGGAGTGATCTACCTGCCGCGGACCGAACGTCAGAGCCACTACTTCCACGTGCGTCCCTCCGACCAGTTCGACGCGATGATCCACATCGACCAGACGCGTGCCCTGGAGCCACTGGAGCCGACCAGCGTCTGGATCGCCGGGGAGACCCCCGAGACCTACCCGAGCGGTCTGTAGCCGATGAACGAGTTCGCCGTCGCGGGGCACCGGATCGTCACCCTCACGATGAATCCCGCCCTGGACATCACCACGAGCACCGAGTTGGTGCATTCGACGGATAAATTGCGTTGCGCGGCGGCGCGTTACGACCCCGGTGGTGGCGGCATCAACGTCGCACACGTGGCCGAGGTATTGGGGGCCTCCGCAACCGCGGTGTTCCCGGCCGGCGGGCCGGCCGGCGACATGGTGCACAACCTGCTTGTCGCGGAGGGGTTGGCAGTCCGCCGAATCAGGATCGGCGGTTCGACGCGGGAGAGCTTCGCCGTCGACGAACGCTCCACCGGCAAGCAGTACCGCTTCGTGTTGCCGGGGCCTGAACTCACCCTCGCCGAGCAGACCGAGTGCCTGCTTCAGCTGCGCACGGCTGCGGCGTCGGCAGCCATCGTCGTGGCCAGCGGCAGCCTGCCCCCGGGGGTGCCTCCGGACTTCTACCAGCAGGTGGCCGATGTCTGCGCCGATATCGGCGCGATGTTCCTGCTCGACACGTCCGGCGTCGGGCTCCGGCACGTCAACTCCGGGGTGTTCCTGCTCAAGCCCAGCCTGCGCGAGCTACGCGAATGCGTCGGCCGCGAACTGGCCACCGAGACCGAGCAGTTGGCGGCCGCCCACGAACTGATCAACCGCGGCTGCGCCGACCACGTGCTGGTCTCCCTCGGTGCGCAGGGCGCGCTGCTGGCCACCCGGCAGGGCGGGCACCGATTCCCTCCGGTGCACGTGCCTGCGGGCAGCGGCGTCGGAGCCGGCGACGCGATGGTGGCCGGCGTCGCCGTCGGCCTGACGCGCGGCTGGCCGCTGACCAAAGCAGTGCGACTGGGAATCGCCGCCGGTGCCGCGATGCTGTTGACCCCGGGCACGGCCCCGTGCACCCGCTACGACGCCGAACGACTATTCGAGCTGGCCGACAACCCCGGCGACGTGGAGTTGGTGACCGGGTAGCCGCAGTTCTCACTACCTGAGTCGTACCACTTAGGGACTTTCTCCCCTCAGAAGTCGAACTGCGGCGGCGCTAACGTCGTCACAATAAGAAGCTGCCGTCCCTGGGGAGCTACCCATGCCCGAACCGTTCACACCGCCGTCGATCGTTGTCGGCATCGACGGGTCCAGGGGCGCCGTGCGGGCCGCACTGTGGGGTATCGACGAAGCCGTCAGCCGCGATATCCCGCTCCGGCTGGTGTACGCGATCGAAACGTCCAGCACGGACGAGGCCGACTCGCAGGACGAGGCGCGTCAACTCGCCAGCGCTGAATTGGCGGTGCGGCACGCGGCCAACGCGGTCGAGGCCGCCGAGCGACCGGTCAAGGTCGAGATCGAGATCCTGCCGGGCCGGCCGATCGCCACGTTGGTCGACGCGTCCCGCGCGGCGGCCATGATCTGCGTCGGCGAAGTCGGGCTCAAGCACTTCGACCACGACCGCATCGGTTCGACGGCCACCGCGCTGGTCACCACCGCGCACTGCCCTGTCGCGATCGTGCGCGGCTCGGAGCGCACCGTCGGGCCGGGCCCGGGCTGGGTTGTCGTCGAACTCGACGAATCCCCCGACAGCGCAGCGGTGCTGCAATTCGGGGTGACTGAAGCCCGATTGCGGCAGGCACCGCTGCGGGTGCTCAGCTCGTGGCAGTCGCGCTATACCGACGTGCACGACTCGCATGCCGTGTCCGACGGCAACCGGATGGTGCGCGCGCAGCTCGATCGCCGGCTGTCGCACTGGCGACACCAATACCCCGATCTCGATGCGCGTCCGGTGGCCATCCACGGCAGCGTTCTCAACTATCTCGCCAAGCACAGCGAGGAGATCCAGCTGGTCGTGGTGGGTGCACGCAACGCCGAAGGCATCGAGGCATTGCTCGGCCCGACGGGGTCGGCGACCCTGCACAACACCGATTGCTCGGTTTTGGTGGTAGATCGTCAGCGCTTGTTGTGACCCTTTGCTGCTGTTGCCCGTTAGTGTTGGGCCATGGTCAAGGTCTTCCTGGTCGACGACCACGAGGTCGTTCGTCGCGGACTGATCGATTTGCTGTCCACCGATCCCGAGCTCGAAGTGATCGGCGAGGCCGGCTCTGTCGCTCATGCGCTGGCGCAGATTCCGGCGCTGCAGCCCGATGTCGCGGTGCTCGACGTCCGCCTGCCGGACGGCAATGGCATCGAATTGTGCCGTGACCTGCTCTCCAAGATGCCCGACCTGCGCTGCCTGATGCTGACGTCGTTCACCTCCGATGAGGCGATGCTCGACGCCATCCTGGCCGGCGCCAGCGGCTATGTCGTCAAGGACATCAAAGGCATGGAGCTGGCTCAGGCCATCAAGGACGTCGGCGCGGGCCGTTCGCTGCTGGACAACCGGGCGGCGGCGGCGCTGATGGCCAAGCTGCGTGGCGCCGCCGAGCGCTCCGATCCCTTGTCGGGTCTCACCGAACAGGAACGGGTACTACTGGGCCTACTTGGCGAGGGCCTGACAAACAAGCAAATCGCCGCGCGGATGTTCCTGGCCGAGAAGACGGTAAAAAACTACGTATCGCGATTACTGGCAAAGCTTGGTATGGAGCGGCGCACGCAAGCCGCGGTGTTCATCTCCAAGCTCGATCAGAACCACCACGCCGAAGACTGAAGCGCCGCTGCCAATCTGGTGGCAGCATGACCTGTTGTGACCGATGACGAAGTCCGGTCGGGGGGGAACCACAAGGCGGCGTCGCCGCTGCGCGACACGCTGGGACAGCTACGCCTCCGTGAGCTACTGGTCGAGGTCCAGGACCGGGTCGAGCAGATCGTCAAAGGCCGGGATCGGCTCGACGGGCTCGTCGAGGCGATGCTCGTGGTGACCTCAGGTCTTGAGTTGGATGTCACGCTGAAAACGATCGTTGATACCGCCATCGAGCTGGTGGACGCCCGTTACGGCGCGCTTGGCGTGCGCGGCGACGAAAACGAGCTTGTCGAGTTCATCTACGAGGGCATCAACGAAGAAACCCGCAAGCAAATCGGGCCGCTGCCCTCGGGCCGGGGCGTGCTCGGCCACCTGGTCGACGAACCGAAGCCGATCCGGCTGGACAACATCCTGCAGCATCCCGCCTCGGTCGGGTTCCCGCCGAATCATCCCCCGATGCGGACCTTCCTGGGCGTTCCGGTGCGCATCCGCGACGAGGTGTACGGCAACCTCTACCTCACCGAGAAGGCCGACGGACAGCCGTTCAGTGAGGACGACGAGGTTCTGGTCGAAGCGCTGGCCGCCGCGGCCGGCATCGCCATCGACAACGCGCGGCTCTATGAACAGTCCCGCACCCGGCAGTCGTGGATCGAGGCCACCCGAGACATCGGCACCGAACTGCTGGGCGGTGCCGATCCGGCGCAGGTGTTCCGGCTCATCGCCGACGAGGCTCTCCAACTCACCGCCGCCGACGCGGTGCTCGTCGCGGTGCCCACCGACACCGAACTCCCCACCGATCAGGTCGGCGAGCTCCTCGTGGTCGAGACGGCCGGAGTGATCGGTCACGCGCAGTCGATGGAGCCAATCAGGGTGGCGGGCAGCGTCATTGGCGAGGCGTTCGCCACTCAGACGCCAAGACGGTTCGACAATATCGGCGACGAGCTGTCTGCAATGCCCGGGGCGGGGCCTGCGATGGTGCTGCCGCTGCGCACCACCGATACCGTCGCGGGAGTGGTGGTGATCCTGCGTCGCCGCGGTCGGCAGACGTACAGCGACGAAAAGCTGGACATGATGGCAGGTTTCGCCGATCAGGCCACTCTCGCTTGGCAGCTGGCCACGACGCAGCGCCATCTGCGCGAACTCGACGTGCTCTCCGACCGCGATCGCATCGCGCGCGACCTGCACGACCACGTGATCCAGCGGTTGTTCGCGATCGGGCTGACGCTGCAGGGCACGATCCCCCGTGCCAAGGTGCCCGAAGTCCAGCAGCGGCTGGTCGCCACGGTCGACGAGTTGCAGGGGGTCATCCAAGAGATCCGGACCGCGATCTTCGACCTCCACGGCGGGTCGGCCGGCACCACCCGGCTGCGCCAGCGCCTCGATGATGCCGTGGGTGCGTTCGCCGGTTCGGACGTGCGCATCACGGTGCAGTACGTCGGGCCGCTGTCAGTGATCGAGGCCCCGCTGTCCGATCACGCCGAGGCGGTGGTGCGCGAGGGGATCAGCAACGCGGTGCGCCACGCGAACGCCGAAACCGTCACGGTCACTGTGCGGGTCGAGGACGAGCTGGCGATCGAGGTGGTCGACGACGGCTGCGGCATGCCGGCCAATGTCACCCCGAGCGGGTTGATCAACCTGCGCCGCCGCGCCTACGAGGTCGGCGGGGACTTCACCGTGAGCGATGCACCGGACGGGGGCACCGGCCTGCGGTGGACTGCACCGCTGCCCTGACTTACCGACTTACCGGGCGGAACCCGATTGCCCGCCTCCTCCGCGCTCCTTCGTCGCGCATCGTCACCGGGCGACGATCACCGGCATCCGCGCACCGTGCACCACCGCCGTGCTGACCGAGCCCAGCAGCATCCCGGCGAAGCCGCCGCGCCCGTGGCTGCCCACCACCACCAGCTGCGCCGACTCAGATTGTTCGATCAGCTGGCGAGCCGGGCGGTCGGCAACGACCACTCGGCGAATCGGCACATCGGGATAGCGTTCCTGCCAGCCGGCCAATCGCTCGGCGAGCGTCTCTTCTCCGAGGGTCTGCATCACCGACCAGTCCACGCCGGGGAACTCGAATACACCGGTGTCACTCCAGGCGTGCACCGCTACCAGATCAACCCCCCGCAGGGATGCTTCCTCGAACGCGATCTCCACAGCTCGCTCCGACGCCGGCGAGCCGTCGATTCCGACGACCACCGAGGCCTTCGATGGGCGCGACGTCAACGGGTCCTCGTCGTGGACGATGGCCACCGGGCAGTGCGCGTGATGAACCAGCCCCGTGCTGACGGATCCCAGCAAGCCGCGAGCCAGTGCGCCGCGACCGCGGCAGCCGACCACGACCAGGTGTGCATCCTTCGACAGGTCCACCAGCGTGGGCACCGCGGGTCCGCTGGCCAATTCGGTGGTCACCTCGACCGTGTCGCCTTTCGTCGCCTCGGCGACGGTCTTGCACGCATTGTCGAGGATTTCGCGACCCGAATCCTCCTGCCATTGCAGATAGCCCGACGGGACGGGAACTTCGGGAAAAGTCATCACAACCGGCGAACTGAGAACGTGCACCAATCGCACCGAAAGACCATGTAGTGCCGCGTTTCGCGCCGCCCAGTCGACGGCCACCTTCGACTCGGGTGACCCGTCGACGCCGACAACAACGGCATTCTTGATTGCAGGAGTTGACATGTGTTTGTTGCTCCTTCCGACTCTTCACGCGACCCAGCTCCTGCGGTGCTGCAAGCCGAAATCGCCACCTATCACGCTAGGTCTGCCGTTCGCCGTAGTCATGGGGCGTTGGTCCCCTCCGGCATGGCCACAAGGCCCTGATCGCGAACGCGCCGTTGTGGCAATGTCGGTGCCATGGCGAGCGAAAGCACGTTCGGCGGCGCTGCCCGAGTCGTCGACGGCGAGGCCCTGGACATTGCCCTACCGGTCGCCATCGATCCGCGTTACCACGACGCAGTGTTGTTCGACCTCGACGGGGTGGTCACCGACACCGCGTCGTTGCACGAGACGGCCTGGGCGGAGCTGTTCGCGGAACACGCCTTTACCAGTGTCGACTACCGGCACTTCATCGACGGAAAGCCGCGCTATGCCGGCGTGCGCGACTTTCTCGCGTCCCGCGGGATCGAGCTGCCGTGGGGCACGCCGTCCGACGTGGGCGGCGATACCGTTTGCGGGCTTGGAAACCGCAAGCAGGAGATATACCTGGACAAGATCGCCCACGGAGTGCCGATTTTCGAGTCGACCGTCGCGCTGGTCCGCCGGCTCGGTGAACTCGGAGTGGGCACAGCGGTGTATTCGGCCAGCCGCAACTGCGACAGGGTCCTGGAATCAGCCGGCATCGGCAGCTATTTTTCGGTGCGGGTCGACGGTGTGCTGGCCGAAGAGCTAGGCCTGCCGGGCAAACCCGACCCCGCGACGCTGCTGGAGGCCGCGAGCCGGCTCGGTGTTCGACCGGGCCGGTGTGTTGTCGTTGACGACGCCGAGGCCGGCGCGGCGGCCGGGCGCGCCGGCGGATTCGGGCTGGTGATCGGCGTGGACAGATCCGGCGACGCCGCCGCGAATTTGGTGCGATGCGGCGCCGATGTGGTGATCGGCGATCTCGCCGATGTCACGGTGCGCGCAATCGACCGGCCGATGTCGGCGCTGCCCGACGCCCTGAAGTCCTTCGGCCAGGTGGCCGGAGTCGTCTCGGCACGCCGGCCGGCGCTGTTCTTCGACTTCGACGGCACCGTGTCGGAGATCGTCGGAGATCCGGCGGCCGCGACCCTGGTGCCCGGCGCGGACAAGGCGCTGCGGTCACTGGCCACACTGTGCCCGGTCGCCGTACTGTCCGGCCGCGACTTGGCCGATGTCCGTTCCCGCATCGACATCCCCGGCCTGTGGTACGCCGGCAGCCACGGGTTTGAGGTGGTCGCCCCGGATGGTTCGCACCACGAGAACGAGGTCGCCGCGTCGGCCGTGCCCGTCCTGGCCGATGCGGCCGGCGAGCTGGCCGCCGAGTTCGCGGACGTCACGGGAGTTGTGGTGGAGCACAAGCGATTCGCCGTCGCCGTGCACTATCGCAATGCCGCATCGGAAGCCGCTACTGCCGTCGCCGCCGCCGTGCACCGGGCCGGCAGCCGTCACGGACTCAAGGTCACGACCGGCCGCATGCTCGTCGAACTACGCCCGAACCTGGACTGGGACAAGGGAAAGACGCTGGAGTGGATCGCCGACCGAATCGCCGACCAGGAGCCCTTGCTGCCGATCTACATCGGTGACGATCTCACCGACGAGGACGCCTTCGACGCCGTGCTTCACGACGGCATCGGCATCGTGGTACGCCACGACGAGGACGGCGACCGCTCGACCGCCGCGCGGTTCTCGCTACCCGATCCGGCCCACGTCGCGGAATTCATCGAGCGGCTCATCGATCAGTGCGATATCGACCGCCAAACCCTGTCCAGCCCTTGGTCGTTCACCTTCGGCGGCTACCTGCCCGAACAGGAACGGCTACGCGAGGCGTTGTGCACGGTCGGCAACGGTTATCGCGCCACCCGCGGCTGCGCCCCAGAGGCCGATGCGGCACAGTGCCACTATCCAGGGACCTACGCGGCGGGGCTCTACAACCGTCTCACCGACGAGATAAAGAGTGTCACGGTCGAGAACGAGAGCTTGGTGAATCTGCCAAACTGGCTGTCGCTGAAGTTCCGGGTCGACGGCGGGGACTGGTTCGACGTCGACACCGCCGACATCCTGTCCTACCGCCAGTGCCTGGATCTGCGCCAGGCCCAACTCACCCGCGAATTCCGGTTCCGTGATCCTGCAGGTCGCACGAGCAGGGTCGTCCAGCACCGCATCGCAGCGATGCACCTCCCGCACGCCTGCGCGCTGCAGACCACGATCTGGGCCGAGGACTGGTCGGGGACAATCGAATTCCTCTCCACCATCGACGGCGACGTGCGAAACAGCGGCGTCGATCGTTACGGGGATCTCGCCAGCGATCATCTCGTCGGCACCACCACCTCGGAGTTGTCACCGAACACCGCGCTGCTGGTCTGCCAGACCACGCAGTCCCGGATTCCGATCGCGGTCGCCGCCCGCACCACGATCTGGCGCGACCAGAACCGGTTGGCGGGCGACGGGATGTTCGTCGACGAAAACCGCCGCACCGGACACAGTTACGTGGTTGCCGTCGCCGCGGGCGACTCGGTCACCGTCGAGAAGATGGCCACCATCTTCACCGGACGCGACCTCGCGATCTCCGATCCCGGTGATGCGGCCGGACGGCTGCTGGACCAACTCGACCGCTACTCCGATCTGCACGCCGGGCATGTCCGCGAATGGGCCCACCTGTGGGAGCGCTTCGATATCGCGTTCGACGACAACCCCGACGCCCTGCGCGTCGTGCGGCTGCACATGCTGCAGCTGCTGCAAACCGTCCCGAACCGCGCGGTGGACCTCGACGCCGGGGTGCCCGCGCGAGGTTTGCACGGCGAGGCCTACCGCGGCCACATCTTCTGGGACGAGTTGTTCGTCTTCCCGGTGCTCAATCTGCGGGCGCCGGAAAGCACCCGCTCGCTGCTGCGTTACCGCTACCGGCGGCTACCCGAGGCACGCCGCGCTGCCCGGGAGGCCGGCTATGCGGGCGCCATGTTCCCGTGGCAGTCCGGCAGCGACGGGCGCGAGGAAAGCCAGAAGCTGCATCTCAATCCCAACTCGGGCCGGTGGAACCCGGATGCCAGCGCGCGTGCCCAGCACATCGGAAGTGCCATCGCCTACAACGTGTGGCAGTACTACCAGGTGACCGGCGATCTGGAGTATCTGGTCGAGAACGGCGCGGAGATGCTCGCCGAGATCGCCCGGTTCTGGGTCAGCCGCACCGAATTCGACGAGAAGCTCGGCCGATACGTGATCCGCGGCGTGATCGGTCCCGACGAATTCCATTCGGGTTACCCCGATGCACCCTACGACGGCGTCGACAACAACGCCTACACCAACGTGATGGCGGTGTGGGTGATCGTGCGGGCGCTCGACGCGCTCGACGCGCTGCCGCTGCGCGACCGGCTGGACCTGATGGAGCGGTTGGGAATTCGCAAACGCGAGCTCGAGACCTGGGACCACGTCAGTCGCCGGATGTACGTCCCATTCCACTCCGCCTCAACTACCGAGTCAGGATCCGGTGGAGTGGTGATCAGCCAGTTCGAAGGGTACGGCGACCTGACCGAACTCGATTGGCACGGCTACCGACAGCGCCACGGCAACATCCAGCGGCTGGACCGGATCCTGGAAGCCGAGAACGACAGCGTCACGCGTTACCAGGCCTCCAAGCAGGCCGACGTGCTGATGCTGTTCTATCTGCTGTCCTCCGACGAACTGCGGGAGTTGTTCGCGAGATTGGGATATCGCTTTACCCCGCAACAGATTCCGAAGACCGTCGACTACTACGTGCACCGAACGTCGCACGGGTCGACGCTCAGCAGTGTGGTGCACGCCTGGGTGCTGGCTCGCGGTGACCGCGAACGGGCGATGCGCTACTTTCAGCAGGTGTTGCTCTCGGACGTCGCCGACATCCAGGGCGGAACCACCGCTGAGGGCATCCATATCGCCGCGATGGCCGGCAGCATCGATCTGTTACAACGCTGCTTCACCGGTCTGGAGACCCGAGCCGACCGGCTGATCCTCTCGCCCATGTGGCCGGAAAGCCTTGGCGCCCTTCGACTGCCGATCTACTATCGGGGATACCGCGTGCACCTGACCATCCGCGGACGCAGTGCCGAGATCAGTGTCGACCCCACCGACAACCCCCCGATCGAGATCGAATGCCGTGGACAGGTCCAGCGACTCACACCCGGATCGTCGCTGCGGTTTTCCTGAGCAGCTAGCCGGCCTGCGTCACCGGAGTGACCGGGCGTCGTCGCTCAGCCAGTCGGCAGCCTCGGACAGTGGGCGCCGGGGCGTTGCGGGCAGCGGGTCCGCGTTCACCGGGGCCCAGCCCACTCGCAGGATCATCTGGGGATAACCGCTGGTGCCGAAGACGTCGGCGCGCACCGCTTCGCGCGTTTCGGCGATCTCCAGCGGCTCGGTCACCGGACATGTCGCCAACCCCATCGCTGTGGCCGACAGCAGCACCAAACTCGTCGCCTCCCCGGCACGTAGCCGGGCGATGTCGTCGTCGGTCTCGGTGCCCAGCGCGATCAGGACGGCGTTGTCTTCGGCGGGCGGGGTCTGCGCGGGCTGCGCCAGCGCCGGGCCGGCGAACACCCGCGCCGGAACCGCAGCGTGTGGATCGAAAACCGGCGTGTTGCGGGCAGGCACCCCGGCAACCGACCCGTACCGGCCGCTCCAGGCGTTGAGTTCGCTCAGGTAGTCGGAGTCGGTGGCATGTCTGGCGACCGATGTCGCTTGCCAGGGTGATGGGACCACCTGATTGCCAGGGGGATGGGACCACCGTGGCGCGTTATTGAGGATGCTCGTCGGGGTGGTCTGGGTCAAGCCGGCCGGCCGCGAGTGCGTTGGCGGTAGGACGGTCCTTCGATGACGAGGGTGTGGGCGGTGGCGGTCAGCCGGTCGATCGCTGATTGGGCCAGCAGCGTGTCGGCGGTCATGGTCAGCCATTCAGCGGGTTCCCTGTTGGAGGTCACGATGGTGGTCTTGGTGCGGTGGCGTTCGACGATGATTTCGTAGAAGTCGCTGGTCTCTGTCGCATCGAGGGGTCTGAGCGCAAAGTCGTCGATGATGAGGACGTCGATGGCGGCCAGTCGACGGATTTCGGCGTCGACGGTGTTGTCCAGGCGGGCGGCGCGCAGCCTGGTGAATAGCTTGTCGGCACGGCCGAACAGGACGGTGTGTCTGCGGCGAATAGCCATGTGCCCCAATGCTGTTGCTAGGTGCGTCTTGCCGACGCCGACGGGCCCAAGCACGATCGCGGACTGGCCGGCGTCGAGGAATCGCAGGGAGGTCAGGTCGCCGAGCAGGGTGCGGTCGTAGCGCAGGTCGTCTTGTGCGGTCCAGGTGTCGAAGCGCATGCTCGGGTCGAGTCCGGCTTTGGTCGCTCGTAGTGCGGCTGAACGGGACTCGCGTCGTGACACCTCGTCGGCGAGTAGCGTTTCGAGGAATCCGATGTGGCTGAGTTTGTGTTGACGGGCCAGGGCGGCGCGTTCGGGCAGGGTGTCGGCCAGGGCGCCGAGTTTGAGCGCTTTGAGCAGTCGGGTCAGGTCAGCGCCGACCGGGTCGGCGGGTGCGCGGTGGGTGCTCATGTCAGCAGGTCTCCTTGGAGTCGGTATCGGGCACTACGGTCAATAATGTTGGGGTGGTGGTGAATTCGGATGGATCACGAGAGAAGCGGGTGGCGGTTTGGCCGACTGCCTGTGGTAGTGCCGGGGTGGTGTTCTCGGTGGCGCGTTCCAGCATGGAGGCGATCTTGTTGACCGAGACGACGTCGAGGTCCAGCGATAGTGAACAGGCTTGTTCGACGCGCTCAGCGCCGTAGCGGCGCACCAGCCCTTGGAGCCGGTAGACGGTGCGCATCCGGGTCCAGGGCAGCGGGTCATCGAGGATGCGTTCGGCGTAGATCCCGATGTTGGGGCCGTGTGCAGCACAGGTGGCGATCAATGCCGCCAGGTCCCGCAACGCGTAACCGGCCTTGTGTTCGGGCAGATCCTCACGGTCGGTGCTGCGGCCACCAGGTGGTTGGCGGGGATGGACTTTCACCAGCGTGCCGCGGCGATAGAACTTGACCAGCTCACTGTCGGCGCGGACGTCCAGCGTGGTGCCGATCCACTGCCCGGGCAGCGAATACAGCGCTTTGGCGACTTCGGCGTGGAAGTCGCGGTGCACTTTGACCGCTTTGAACACCGGCACGTCATAGACCCCCGGCACCGCGAGCAGCATCGGTTGTTCTTCGGCGGTGAACACTTCCAGGGGGCGTGCGCAGGTGGTGCCGTGGATACGGGTCCCGGCAGTATGGGAACACCAGTTGGTCGCGGCTTGCTGCGCCTGCTCGAGACTGCTGAATGTTTCACCGTCCCAAAAGTTTCGGCGCACATACTGCACCGCCCGTTCCACCCGCGGCTTGTCTTTCGGTGAGCGCACCCGGGCCGGGTCGGTGAGGAATCCGACATGGCCGGCGTAGTCGAGCCAGCCCTGGGTGAACCGGGGGTTGACCGCATCCGCGGCGGCGATCACCGGCTTCAGATTGTCGGGTATCAGCACCGCGAATACGCCCTCGAAGAACTCCCACGCCGCCTCACATCCGGCGATCACCGCCGTCAGGGTCTGCGAATAGGACAGCCAGACGAACACGTGCCGGGAGTAGACGGCGGTGAAGATCAACGCATGCACCTTGCGGCGCCGCCCATCGCCGGCATCGGTGAGCATTCCCAGGTAGCCGAAATCGATCTGACATTCCACCCCTGGGTCACCATCAGCGACCCGCACCGTGGTGTCCTTGCGACCGAAACCGCAACGCTCACTGGCGAATCGGTTCAACGTCCGATACGGAACCACGCAGCCTTGGCGGGCCAGCAACGTCTCGATCTTGGTGATCGTCAGCGGCCGCTGCTCACCATCGCCGGCCACCCACGCGCTGATCTGCTCCTCGAACCCCAGCAGCTGCTCCCAGGCCGCACCGTGACCATCCGGGCGCACCGGACGCACCGCCTCGGCGACCATCCCGATCAACCCGTCATCGATGACGTCGGCATCGTCCTCTCGGCGCAGCCCAGCTGCCTGGGCGGCCTCCACGTAGCGCCGCACCGTCTTGCGGTCCAGGCCGCAATGCGCAGCGATCGTGCGGTACCCCGGCGCCGGTCGCCCCGCCACCCCCAACCACACCCGCAGCACTTCCCTGATCTCGTTCACACTGACCTCCCGAAAAGCCATGCCCACCGCCTCCGTGACTTGAGCCATCACGGCGATCGAACGGGCAAACGAAGAGACCACCGACGCAACGCGCCGGTGGTCCCATAACTGGCAATCCAGGTGGTCCCATCACCCTGGCAAAATCAGGTCAGACTGGTCCCAAGCTCATGGCAAACGAC